>NZ_SIHI01000001.1:0-94747 GCF_007859735.1 Thalassoglobus neptunius
ATTCAGGACTGGCGGATGACTTACAACCACCGCCGTCCGCACAGCTCTCTTGGAGGGTTGACGCCTGCCGAATTTTCGACTCAGTGTGCTTCCGTTCCAGAGAAGGTTCCGCCTACGGCTCCACCTTCTCCTCCACTCCAGCACACTGACTTACTTACCTAACCCCAACTCTCATAAGCCTGGTTCAAACTTCGGGGGCATTTCAATTCCACAGTACGTGGACGGTTTTCTTTTACATGTATTGTTTGTTCATGTTAAAGGAAAGAGTCATCGACTGGAAGAAAATTCGTTCGACTGGAAGTCAATTTATTCTGCTGAGACCGGTTGAAGAGTGGGAGCCGATGAGGGAGCTGTCACTGGCCAACCGAGTGCCCATTGCAGTTGAAACTGCGCGGAGTTGTATTCGATGACCGAGTTGAGATACGACCGTTCCGCGTTTTCCAGTGCACGGATCGATTGAAGGACCTCAATTGGCAATCCCTGTCCATCGCGGATTCTGCCGAGATCGCGCTCGAAGGCATCCATCGCGGTGGGAATCGCTTTTCGTGTGATTTCGATTCGTTCACTCCGATGCACGACTTGTGAGTAAGCCTCAACCACTTCTTGCGCGACTTGATCGAGCAATCGAATCTTTTCGTATTTCGCCTGTTCGATCTGGGCACACGCCGCACGACGTTGTGCTCGTTCGCCGAAGCAGAGGTTTCGAATTTCCCAGGTCACGATTGCGTCGAAATCGACACGGTTGTTGACGTTGTCGATCTCGGTACCGAGTCCTCCGCCGAAACCACTGTCGCTTAAACCTAATAACACGCTGGGAACGAATGGGCTATATTTCTGTCGCTGATATTGATCGCAGGCCGCCGCAACGAGAGCTTGTGCTTCCTTAAGTTCGGGACGATGAGCGAGCCCGGAGCTAATTAAAGATCCCTTGCTATGTTCCAGTGGAACGAGTGTGATGGGAATCACCGACGGCTCAACCGGGATAATACGACGGGAAGCGTCGACACTTAATTCCTGAGCGAGTCGACTTGCTGCGATGTCGGACAGTTCGCGAACTTCGGAAATTCGACTTTCGACCAGCGTCAGCTCTGTCGCCATTCGGTCAGCGTCGGCCTGCAGGCCCTGCCCCGTTGCTGCAAAGTCTGCAGTAAGCTTTGCCAGTTCTTGAGTCCTTGCTTTACTTTGATTCAAAACTGCGAGGTCTTGCTCAGCTTCAAGCAAGTTTAAGTAAGCCAAAGCAACTTCGAGGAGTTGCTGATTCTGCACGACATTGGCAGCATGTCCTTGAGCCCATGCGGTCTTCTGTGCAATTTGTGGCTGGAAAATTGCATCCGCCATGTGGAAGCGTGCGACGAGACCGGGAATGGGAGTTGTGCCAGCACCGGTTGCACCTGCTCCGAATCCGTATTGAAGAGACGAGCGATTCACATCGACGATGTCACCGTCGCTGGCTTGATAGTTTCCGTCATGGCGGTGGTAGCTGAATCCCGCTTGAATGGATGGAAGCCAGAGAACCTCAGCTTGCTCCAGTTCCGCATAAGCTTCCTGGACCCGCCAGCGAGCCAAACCGATCTCAGGGTTCTGACCACCCACCATTGCGAGTGCCGTTGCGAGGTGCATCGGCAATGCGTTGACGTATTGGGTGTCAGCTTCGGTTTCATTCTCGTCCGGAGCCGCAGGAAGCGGAACGAGTTTTTCGGGATCCGCTCCGGTCTGAAGAATCTCGGGAGTCTCGGAGTTGTTGTCGCTGGGAGCACTCGTGAGTTTTTGTTGTGTCGACGCAGGACGGCCGGCTTCCACTCCTAACTTTGGTCGTCGAGCGGAACCTGAAAGAGTGTTGTTTGGCGCATCGACTTCCGAACCGCTCTTGAGAGTCTGGTGAGACACTGCCTGGATACTCGTTGGCGATTGAATCTGCTGCTCACGAGTCTGTGTGTGATGTTCGAGAGTCGAAGGAAGCATCTTCGAACTGGCGACCGCTGGAACGTTCGAGGTTGGTTGCGTCTGTGTCGGCGCAGCTTTAGGGCCTTGGACTCGCTGTCGATCAGAAACCGCCTTTCCAACAGCTTGAGAGAGTTTCTGCGACCGAGGGTGTTGAGGAGCACTACCCTGAACAACTGCAGGATATTCGACTGTCTTTTGAGCGCCTGGATATCCAGTTGCGGTGCATCCAGCAAGAATCGCTGAACCACCAAGCATCCACAATTTCTTCATTGATTGACGCATCCCACCACCTTCTCAGAACCAAAAGCGCTTTCTGATCGTGTTGGTCGTATCGTCTATCCTGTTGTGACGAATGTGAGCAACTGGTCGATCTTGACGAACTTGCACGCTGTGATGTCTCGGCGTGACGGTTAGGTAAAGTGTGAGGGGCGTAGGGCTGGGCACTCACGCTTTTGGGGCGGACAGCCACAGCTCAGATTGCGGAACTGGGAATCTGTACTCGGATATTCAGAACGAGGGGCGAGTTTGTTGTGCTGAACCGGCAATCGATGCCGAAGCCTTCGTGATAAGCTTTGCGGGTTGATCCGGTTTTGTTGACGAATCTCCCGGTTCTGTCGGGTGTGTCGCTCTTGCGGGCCAATCTTGTTGTTTGGGTTGATCGGGTTTCGACGATGCTGGGGGTGGGGCGGCGTCGGGCTTTTGTTTCCACCGCACGTTCACAGCCAATCTTCCCATTGAGATGCGACATGAGAATCCACAACTTAATCCAATCGTTCTGTATCGGAGCCCTGTTGCTGGTCGCCAGAACAGGGTTTGCCCAGTCATATGGAATCGAACTCCACAACACTCTCATGCCCGCTTCTTCAGGGATGGGGGGGACCAGCCTTTCTCGTCCGCAGGATTCCATCTCTGCGACGAACGGCAACCCGGCGACACTCACGCAGTATCACGGAACGAACGTTACTTTTGGTGGGGCATTTGGTGACGCAAACTTCCGCATCAGACAACATGACGCATTTCCTAATCCCCCACTTGATCCCATCGTCACTCCCTACTCTGCGAAGTCCGACTACCCGGCAACTGTGCTTCCGAATATCGGACTGACGCAGCAATTAGAGATCATGGGAATGCCAATGATTACCGGGATCGCGTTTGTTGGAGACGCGGGAGCAGGGGTTGATTTTACTGATTCTCCAGAGTCCGGAGGCGCAGCCGCAGGGTTGACCTTCCTGACTGTCGTTGCCAGCGGTGCAACAGAAGTGACGGACAATCTTTCGGTCGGTGGTTCATTTCGATTTACCACGGGAACGCTCGATTCTCCCTTTGCCGGAGTTTCGAGAAACAGTCTCGACTATGGAGTCCGGGGAACATTCGGTGCGAACTATAACCTCGGATACAACACAACTGTGGGTGTCACTTACCAGACAAAGCAGGAATTCAACTTCAACAACGCTGTCTTGTTGAACCTCGGGAATGGCAACTTTGGTGGCCCTCAAGATGTCTCGCTGGATCTTCCCCGCAACGTTGGTTTCGGAGTTGCGAACTCAAGTCTGATGAATGGGAACCTGTTATTAGCTGTCGATGTGATTTGGAAGAACTGGGACGATGCGGACCTTTTCTCGCCGATTTATGATGATCAGTGGGTTGTTCAAGTGGGATCTCAGCTCACACATGGCCGACTGAAATATCGACTGGGTTATGCTTACGCCCAAAACCCAATTCAGTCTCCGCCCACGGTCGGATCGATTGGGGGAGTGACTCCTCCCGGTCTCTTGGCGGGCGTCGAATATGTTCAGGCTCAGCTGGCAGTGATCAACGAGCATCGACTGTCGGGAGGCCTTGGAATCCAGGACTTTCTTCCGGGAATCGACGTTGATTGTTCGATCGGGAAAATGTTCGGAGCCTCTCAAGATCTCGGAAGCACAACCGTCGATCTGAGTTCTTATTGGTTGACCTTCGGGGTGACCTGGCACTTCGACGGACCCGGACGAAGCAACAGTTGCCTCTGAGATCGTTCTTCGTTGGCTTGATAACAGGTCTTGATGAATCGACGATCAATCAAGATGTCGAAGCAGTCATAACTCGCTTAACATACTAATAAGAAGACCTCGACAGTCGCACGAAGGCACTGTCGAGGTCTTATCTATTATCCATCGGTCGAGGTGACTCGATGAGAACGCTCTCTATTTGTTAAACAGGAAGTGACAAATGTCCCCGTCCTGCATGATGTATTCTTTGCCTTCGATTCGCATTTTTCCTGCTTGTTTAATCGCAGATTCCTTCTCGTATTCAACAAGCTCGTCGATTCCATAAACTTCGACGCGGATGAATCCTTTTTCGAAGTCGGTGTGGATCACTCCGGCCGCCTGAGGCGCCGTCGCCCCGATTGGAATTGTCCAGGCGCGGACTTCTTTCTCTCCGGCCGTGAAGTAACTTTGAAGCCCGAGCGTCTGATAGGCAGCACGAGCAAGCATCGCAAGTGAAGGTTCTGCCAGCCCGACCGATTCCAGCATTTCTTTTCGGTCGTTTTCGTCGAGTTCAGCAATTTCGGACTCGATCTTGGCACACACTGGCACGACTTGGGCGCCGGTCTTATCGGCGAACTCCCGCAAACTCATGACAAGCGGACCTTCACCTGATAAATCGTCTTCGTCAACATTCGCGACATACAGAACTGGTTTTGCTGTTAACAGCCCGAACCCGTTGACGATTTTTTGCTCTTCTTTATTAAGCGCCATTTTGCGAAGTGGTTGCTCATCGTTGAGGTGAGCTTGGCACTTCTCGATTACGGCGACGCGTTTCTTGGCGTCAGCATCTCCGCTGCGGGCAGTTCGCTGAGCTTTTCCCAGCGAGTTATCCAGAGTCTGCATGTCCGCCAGCATCAACTCTGTTTCAATGATGTCGATGTCAGAGACCGGATCAACTTTGCCTGAGACGTGAGTGACGTCTTCATCTTCAAAGCATCGAACGACCTGAATGATGGCGTCGACTTCCCGAATGTGGCTGAGGAACTTGTTCCCCAATCCTTCTCCGACGCTGGCCCCTTTCACAATGCCCGCGATGTCGACGAGTTTCAGCGCCGCTGGAATGATCTTCTGAGGTTGAAAATAGTGGGCAATTGTTTCCAACCGGCTATCGGGAACGTTGACGATTCCCTCGTTCGGTTCGATGGTGCAGAAAGGGTAATTCGCGCTTTGTGCTGACTGGGAACATGTCAACGCATTAAACAGAGTGCTCTTGCCAACGTTTGGCAATCCAACAATTCCGGCTTCCATGGTCTGTACTCGTTCAATTCAGTGACAATCGTTAGTGATGCTGCCACTCAAATGGTTTCAGGAAAAAAAGCCTTACATGCGATGAACGATGCAAGGCTTTTCGAAAGTTCGGTCATGGACACCGACGACGAATTTCGTCGGTGTCCATGATGATCAGTCATGTCAGAAGATGTTGCGACTCGAGTTGGAGGTTCGCATTGACCGTGGTCACGCAGTCCGCGGATCGATTTTATCCGGGTCGACTCCCAAATCGCTGAGAACGCCAGACAACGCTCCCTTGTCGAATTCCCCTTCTTCAGCGAGTGCAGAGAGCGTAGCGAATGTCACGCATTCAGCATCAACTTCGAAGTGGCGACGAAGGACTTGTCGGGTGTCGCTGCGTCCAAAGCCATCCGTTCCGAGAACGACATATCTTCCGGGAATCCACTCTCGAATCTGGTCAGCGACCATTCGGATGTTGTCGCTGGAAGAGATGAATGGACCGTTTTGACCAGCGAGAGCTTCGGTCAGGAATGAGGTCTTAGGAGCCTCATTTGGATGCAGTGTATTCCATCGGTTCACGGACATTGCATCGCGACACAGCTCGCTGTAGCTCGTGACGCTCCAGACATCCGTTCCGATGTCGTATTTCTCTTTGAGGAGTGTTTGGGCTGCAAGAACCTCTTTAAGGATCGTTCCCGACCCGAACAATTGCGGCCGCTTCGACTGCTTTGGACCACTCTCAGTTGAGCTGAGATGGTACATCCCGCTCAGAATTCCCTGTTCGATGCCTTCCGCTTCTGGCATTGCAGGCATTTCATAAGCTTCATTGTAAACCGAGAGATAGTAGAAGATCTCTTCTCCCTGAGCATACATTCGGCGAAGTCCATCCTGAATGATGACGCACAACTCATACGCATAAGCAGGGTCGAACGCAAGCAGGTTCGGGACCGTCGCTGCCATGACGTGCGAATGTCCGTCTTCGTGCTGGAGTCCTTCTCCGTTGAGCGTTGTTCGTCCGGAAGTTCCCCCGACGAGGAATCCCTTCGTGCGGCTGTCGGCAGCACACCAGATCAGATCGCCAACTCGCTGGAACCCGAACATCGAGTAATAGATGTAAAACGGGATCATGTTCATTCCGAGATTGCTATAGGCAGTCCCGGCAGCGATAAACGAACTCATCGCCCCAGCTTCATTAATTCCTTCTTCCAGAACCTGACCGTCTTTGGCTTCTTTGTAGTACATCAGGTTCCCGCCGATGCGGTCGACTGGCTCGTACAACTGCCCTTTACTGGAATAGATTCCGAATGTGGAGAAGAACGATTCCATACCGAAGGTTCGAGCTTCATCCGGAATGATCGGGACGATTCGTTCCCCGATGCTTTTGTGACGCATCAATCCCTGCAGAATCGCACCGTAAGCCTGCGTTGTCGAAACGCCGCCTTTTCCGCCGGTACCTGCGAGTTGACGCTTGAATGACTTGTCATCCAGTCCGGGAACTTCGAGTCGCTCATCAGTCGGCTTTCGAGCTGGGACGTGTCCCCCAAGTTGCTCACGTCTCGACTTCAGGTAGGACATCTCGGGACTGTCATCATCCGGTCGATAGAACGGCATCTGATCGACGTCTTCCGTGGCGATCGGAATGTTGAATCGCTCTCGGAAGGAGTGCAGTTCTTCATTGTTCATCTTCTTGGAGTTGTGCGCGATCATACGACCTTCACCCGCTTCACCAAGTCCATATCCCTTGATGGTTTTCGCGAGGATGACCGTCGGCGCACCTTTGTGGCTGACCGCAGCCTGATACGCAGCGAAGACCTTCTCTGGGTCGTGGCCACCGCGTTTCAACTTCTCAAGTTGATCGTCAGAGAGGTGATCGACCAGATCGAACAACTCCTCATCCGCTCCAAAGAAGTGTTCGCGAATATATTCGCCGCCCGCGACCACGTACTTTTGATACTGGCCGTCGACGATTTCGCCAACACGCTTCACAAGCTTCCCGTTAAAGTCGCGAGAGAAGAGGCTGTCCCAATCTCCTCCCCAAACAACTTTAATGCAGTTCCAACCAGCACCTCGGAACGCACCTTCCAGTTCTTGAATGATCTTGCCGTTTCCACGAACAGGACCATCAAGACGCTGCAGATTGCAGTTCACCACCCAGACAAGATTGTCGAGATGCTCTCGCGATGCCAATGTGATCGCTCCCAGTGATTCTGGCTCGTCGATCTCCCCATCGCCCAGGAATGCCCACACCTTCGATTTCGAGGTGTCCATCAAGCCGCGATGCTCCATGTATCGCAAGAATCGGGCATGATAAATGGAACAGATCGGACCCAGCCCCATGGAAACCGTTGGGAATTGCCAGAAGTCCGGCATCAGCCACGGATGCGGATAGGACGACAATCCAGATCCGCGTGGAACTTCCTGTCGAAAGTTTTCAAGTTCCGATTCGTTCAATCGGCCTTCCATGAACGCTCGAGCGTACATCCCTGGCGAGGCATGTCCCTGGAAATAGACCATGTCACCAGTGTGGTCTTCAGTACGAGCATGGAAGAAGTGGTTGTAGGCAACTTCGTAGAGAGTGGCCGAAGATGCATAGGTCGAAATATGACCGCCAACTCCACCTGTGGGATCATCAACAGATGTTTTCTTGTTAGCACGAACCACCATCGCCATCGCATTCCAGCGAATGAGCGACTTGATCCGCCGTTCCATGTCGAGATTGCCCGGATAGCGAGGCTGTTCTTCGACAGGAATTGTGTTGATGTAAGGAGTCGTCAATTCAAACGGCATCATCACACCGCGGTGATAAGCACGTTCGCGAAGCTGGACCAGCAGGTGTTCCGTACGCTCCGGACCGTAGCGGTGGAGAACATCTTCCAGCGATTGATACCATTCTTCCAGCTCGATAGGGTCAATCCCCTCGATCAAGCCTTCCGCTGATTGCACGAGATCATCGGTTGCCATACATCACTCTCTTCGTTTGACCGCACTTAACAATTCTGATCATGACTGCGATCGGAATGGATTTGTCTACTCCGATGTGTTGCGGAGATCCGCACTGGACGTAATGCGCAGAGTCTAACAGGCAAGTCGAGACGCATCATCCTCCAGATTCACAAGAATTCGCATCCGGACGATTCTTGACTCTAAGAAAGAGGGCGATTACCCTCTCCCACATCACGGATTCACGAAAAACCGTCCCAATCAGTATTTTCGTGCCCAGATTTGGTCAACACAACCGAGTCGACTTGCCGAAATCAAAAGAGCCTCGAAAGTCATCGGTTTTGAAACCCAACACCACGATTGGCGAAGCAGAAACTCAACGAGGCAGACGATTCTGAGATCAAGACCTCAAATTCGTCTCCAAACAAAAAACTCGGGGGGATTAGCTCAGTTGGGAGAGCGCTTGCATGGCATGCAAGAGGTCAGGGGTTCAAGTCCCCTATCCTCCACTTTACTAAGTTCTTGCTGAGACGCTTCTTGCGTCGACCGCCAATCTTCGATGTGTGCAGCAGAACCTTGATGTTGACCCTTTTTGCGGGGGTCAACGGTCCCAAATCAAGGAGCCTGCGCGATGGCACCACATCAATTCCGCGTCCCCAATCTCTGTCTCCACAAATCCTCCGGCCAAGCCTACGCGAAGTGGAAAGGGAAGCGGACTTACTTCGGAAAATGGAACTCTCCAGAAGCCATTGAGAAGTACGAAACCTTCATTGCAGAACTCCGACGTCTCCATGACGGAACGGGAGAACTCAATACAACGATTCGTTTACTCAGTATCGAATTCATGCGGCATGCTGCCGACTACTATCTCCATCCGGATGGTTCCCCGACTTCGGAACTTGCCTGTTATCGAGCAGTGTTGAAGGCGCTCGTTCACCTCTTCGGCGAACATCTGACTTGCGAGTTCGATCCCGCGAAGCTGATTTGTCTGCAAGAAGAATTTGCCAGAAACCACGCTCGGACGACGATCAATCGAAACATTTCCCGAATCCGATACGTATTCGGATGGGGAGTCATTAAAAACCTCGTCCCAACTTCCGTCCCTGATAAACTCAAGTTCGTTCCTCCCCTGAAATTGGGGCGGACGAAGGCGCGAGAACCAGAACCGGTTGCCTCCGTTCCTCTTGAGGTCATTAATCGGACTCTGCCAGGTCTGTCACCTTCGATTCGAGGAATGGTCCAGTTGCAGTTGAAGACTGCCGCTCGTCCGTCTGAGATCCGTTTACTCAAGGTTGGCGATCTCGATACGTCCGGAGAGGTCTGGATTTATTGTCCGGGGCGACACAAGAATTCATTTCGGGGGAAGTCTCGAATCATTACCGTCGGTCCAAAAGGGCAACAAATTCTCACTAGCGCTATGATCGGAAAAGAACCGGGAGACTACGTCTTCGCTCCAGACAATGCGACTCCGACTAAACCCTACACACTTGCTGCATACCGACGGGCCATTACACGCGTCTGTGATCGTCTGGCTCTTCCACGTTGGACACCGAATCAGCTCCGGCACACAGCAGCGACGGAGATCTGCAAATCCTTCGATCAGGATGCTTCTCGGACGGTCCTCGGCCACACTGACAAGTCGACGACGGAGATCTACCTCGATCGAGACGTTTCGCGAGCCGCAGAGATCATGTTAGCGATCGGGTAGCGAGTCTCGTTAACTAACTGTCGTCTAAAGTCATCGATATTCATTCTCGGACGCTAAGATTTCCTGGGTCTGAAATGCCCCCGAAGTTTGAACCAGGCTTATGAGAGTTGGGGTTAGGTAAGTAAGTCAGTGTGCTGGAGTGGAGGAGAAGGTGGAGCCGTAGGCGGAACCTTCTCTGGAACGGAAGCACACTGAGTCGAAAATTCGGCAGGCGTCAACCCTCCAAGAGAGCTGTGCGGACGGCGGTGGTTGTAAGTCATCCGCCAGTCCTGAATACGGTAAGCTGAATGGCGAGTACCGCTCACAGATGACCAGGACAGAACTCGAAACAAAAGGATACGGCAGACGCTGGCTTGTGGAATCATTCATGAGCGGATTGAAGCGAACCACAGGTGCCGCACTCTCAGCCAGAAGCGAGAAAGCCCTGTTCGTCGAAGCCGCCCTCAAAGTCCTCGCCTACGCCCTGAGGCGTTAGCCCACGATCAAAACCTGTGATTTGTTTTCAACACAGCAAATGATCTCGACAACACCTCTGTCGCTGGTGAAGTTTGCTTTTCCATGAGATCAACCCTCGACCCGATTCAACCTCGATGTAGAATGATTCCTGATGAAATCAATTCAGCGGAGCGAAGTCGTTCTGTGAATCCGTGAAGAATACAGGTGTTGAGAAAGGAATCGATGAATGGCTGGTCGTGGGAGCGGCGGAAATGTCATCGCAGCATTGTGCAGTTTTTTTATCCCCGGACTGGGACAACTCCTTCAGGGACGTCCGTTCGTTGGACTGATCCATCTGGCAATCGATCTGTTGCTGTGGATGTTCATGCTGGGATGGCTGATGCACATTTATTCTGCGTATTCAGCAGCTGTCTTCGATCCCTATCGACTCGACTGATTAACACATCCGCTGTCGGAATCTCCGCAACCTGAATACACTCAGGCGATGGGGCTGATGCTCTTCTGAATTACAAGCTCTCTGGCTCAGAAGGATCGTCTTTACCACGATCGGGCTTCAACTCAGTTTGCAGGATCGAAACCTTCTTCGGAATCGATCCCGCAGCCCAGACCGGGGCGACGCGAATCGTCCAGTGTGTCTCTTGAGGGAGAATCGTCGCTTCGGTCACTCGCCCACAGTAGATGGGAAGAGACGAAAGAGAAGCAGCAAGGTCCGTATAGACTAAGTCTCCAACCGCGACCGGCTCCGTCCCTTTGACTTCAAGAATCCGACAGTCTTCTCCGGTTCCCTCGAGAATTCCGGACGACCCGACGACGAGACCAAGTTCCGATTCACGAACAAGTCGGACAGCCATTCGAAACTGTGGATCGAAGATTGGTTGAACGACCGTTGTCCAGCGTCCCACCTGATGAGTTCGCCCCAGGAGCGCACGCCCGGTTGTGACCAGCCGGTCGAGCCGAATGTCTGCATTCTCTCCCTGATCAATCAGCAATCCAGGCTGTTCGAGAACGAGTTCCTCGCTGGAAATTCCGTGACGGCTTCCAGCTGAGACCAGCAGCGAAACCGTCATCGATGATTCTTCGCCCGTTACTCCCAGAACGTTGGCGTCGATGGCGCGTGTCTTCAGGAGCGATGAAGTCGGCGAAGGCGGAGTCACCTCCGGAACTTGTCGAAGCCGTTCGTTTTCGCGTTGCAGTTGCGCAATCTGAGTCTGGAGATCTCGTCTCTCCGCTTTGAAACGTTCGGCAGCTGCCTT
This sequence comes from Thalassoglobus neptunius, assembly GCF_007859735.1. Lineage (GTDB taxonomy): Bacteria > Planctomycetota > Planctomycetia > Planctomycetales > Planctomycetaceae > Thalassoglobus > Thalassoglobus neptunius. The sequence goes on from NZ_SIHI01000001.1 coordinate 11,559, forward strand.
GTCTTGCTGGTGTTCCTCGATCGGTGAATGCGACGCTTGAAACAACGACGAGACCGAACTCTCGGCTTTCTGAATTCCCTGCAACGTTAATCCGGCAGCATCTCCGAGAAACGTCCGCAGCTGCCCCTTCCAGTGAGTTGGACCGACGTGCAAGAGGAGTGCGAAGACGACCCAGCCAACGAAACAGAATATCGGATGTCTCCACGAAGCGGGCATTGGTTCGTCAGGTACTCAAGTTCTGAAGTGGGAAAAGGAGCAAACACATCATCTGTTCAGACGAATGAATTCGGTTCAAAACCCTGCTCCTTCGGTTTGGAACTTCTTTCGCCAATAGTGAAGATGCTCAAGACAGATGGCGGTTCCTCGAGCGACTGTCGTCAGGGGTTCGTCATCAACTCGAACTGGAATGCCCAGATGTTCCTGGAAGAACTGACCAGCATTGCGAAGTAGTGCCCCGCCGCCGGTCAGCACGAGACCAGTGTCCGCGAGATCACCGATCAGTTCTGGATCGCATCCTTCGATGGTCAGCTTGATACTTCCGACAATTTTCCACAGACACTCGACAAGTGCCTCGCGGATTTCTTCACTCGTGATTGTTGCCTTCCGCGGGATTCCGCTGATTCCATCAAGCCCGCGAACTTCGGTATTGAGTTCCGAAGCAAGCGGCGCGGCACTCCCGATTTCAATTTTGATTTGCTCCGCCGTTCCGATCCCGATTCTCAACGAGTAACGCTGGCGAATGTAGTCACGAATGGCTTCGTTCATCTCATCGCCCGCAACACGTGTCGACTGGCTGGCGACGATTTCGCCCAGGCTGAGAATGGCGGTTTCCGTTGTTCCGCCTCCAATATCACAGATCATATTGGCAAGCGGTTCGGAGATCGGAAGGCCAGCACCGATGCTGGCGGCTTTGGCTTCTTCGATGAGATAGATTCGACCGGCCCCGGCCCGCTCGGCCGAATTGAACACGGCTCGTTTCTCGACAGGAGAAATTTCCGAAGGAACAGCGATGACAACACGCGGTCGGAGCCCTCCCTTCGGAGGAGCGGCCTTGCGAATAAAGTAGTTGAGCATCTGCTCGCACAGGTGAAAGTCGGTGATCACTCCATGCTTGATCGGCCGCACAGCTTCAATCGAACCGGGAGTCCGGCCGACCATCTGCTTCGCAAGTTTCCCGATTGCAGCCCCTCTTCCCAGAATCTGGCGAGTCTCTTTCGATCGAGCGACGATCGTTGGCTCATTCAATACGACACCCTGCCCCCGTAAGGTGATCAAAGTGTTCACCGTACCGAGGTCAATTCCGAGATCGGGGCAAAGCCAGTCGCGCAGCCGATTGAGCATCCCTGCAGAGTGTCCATCCATGGTTTCGAGAGGAAGGACAAGTTGTATCGTGATTCCCGCTACGGCGGCAAGACGGAAACGACAACAAGCATGATCACTTGTCCACCTCTCGAAAATCGGGCCTCTTCTTCACTGACCTATTGGACTCGGCACGAGCCACCACAGTTCTCGTCTCCGAAAACGAAATCGGGCAAGTGCACAGGTCAGAGCAACTTGCTCTAAAACTCGCCCAACACATTTCCGTCGGAGCGTTCGCCGAGCCAGCGGAAGGTGTTGTAGTCCACATTCTCACTCAAGAAATGGACCGATCCATCAGCCAGCAGAAACTGAATTCCACCGACGTGGTTCGATGAGAAGTTAACGATGTGATTGGTCGAGTTGGGAGTGTGGTGCATCTGCATTCCGCCCATGCCGCCTCCCATTCCACCACCCATGCCTCCGCCCATACTCATCATTTGCCCCACATGTCCGAGAACAAGCGAAGCTGGACCTTCATCCGCCATCATCATCATTCCGGAAGAACGCATCGCGCCGGGGATCGCTGCATACCAGGTTGAGTTGGCAGCGACAGACGGGACTGATCGGTCGAAATGGTGAGTCGAAGCACGTTCACCGACCAGCATTGTGTTGGAAAGCCCGTCGGTCACGTCTCGAAATCGCGTGCTGCTGTTGCGATAGAAAACTCCTGCAGGATTGGGTTGTCCGGGACTCATCGTGACGCTTCCGTACCCAAACACTCCCACGAAGTTTGATTTGCTCAGTTGAACAGTCCCGGCGGTTCCGTCAACCGTGAACTGCATCGGGCCGGGATCAGACGGGCAAGTGAACGCGGAAATGGGAGTGGCTGCGCTAGCGAGGTTTGCTGCGTCATCAGCATTCAACTCAAAGTTGATCTGTTGGTAGAGTGCAGCCATTTCGAGCTGAGGCAGAATCATCGTTCCCCATGCGAAGTTCGGGCCGGCTTCGGCCGAAGCGGGATCGCCAGCTTGCACATCTCGAGTGATGTAGCCCGGCGGCAGAACATTCGCAAAGTCATGGTAATTGTGAAGTGCGAGACCGAGTTGTCTGAGATTGTTTTTGCACTGCGTTCGACGAGCTGCCTCACGGGCCTGTTGAACAGCAGGAAGAAGAAGTGCAATTAAGATGGCGATAATGGCAATCACCACAAGAAGTTCAATAAGTGTAAAAGCGCGACGGCGCTGTCTGCGAGAAAACATCTTTCCCTCCGAAAGTTGAGTCCCTGTCCAGCAACACTGGATCAGGGAAGTAGAATTGAGTTCGAATTGAAGCCTTCGAGCTCAACACTTCGGAGGAGGTGGATCAATGGGATCGACTCGACAAACAAGCTGTTCGTCGATGAGGGCACAGGAACTTCTCACCGGTCGATTCGAGCACCCTCCTGGAGAACTCGAAAGAATACGCGGCTCACAGTTCAGAACAAACAGAACCGACATCGGGGTTCCGCACCGGCAACTTCGCACTGAAACGGGATGGCTCGATTCCGAGCTCTGCTCACTTTCACCCGAGCAACACGAGGTCGATGAATTTGACGTTGAGCAACAACACTTCCCGTTCGACGTCCCGCCAGAACAGCACATGCTTTCCGTTTGACGATTCTTTGAACTGCACGTACACGTCTGCTGTCGGGTCGAAAACCCGACGCTGGTCAAGCAAATCCACACCGTCAGCGCGAAGAATGCGATTCGATCAAATGATGTCCTTCGTCGCAGACGCTGCATTATGAAGTCTAAAGCTTTCCTGAAACGGGCGAGTACTCGACGAGCATCCGGGAAGATCGCTGTGCTCGTCAGGATGCGAGACCACCATCACATGAGTGTACACCACCGAGCATCCCGCTCAAACACTCCACTCGCGACTCAAAGGCATTGTCAAATCTTGTAGAGAACTCCCTCAACGACGCTCTAAACGTTTTTTTAAGGAGTCGAAGCCGCCTGAGAGATCACTAGGCGATCCTGTCTTGAAACGAGTTCGAACGGCAATCAGTTTTATTCTCACCAGTCGAGAGCCATTTGCAATGGTTTCCTGTTCATAGGAAACGATCACCATCCCGACGGAAACGCATCGTCTTGAATTGGAATCTCATCGGGACTGCTTCAACAGTTCTTGTACGAATTGCGAATGAGAACCCTGAAAGACCTCGCCGAAGAACAGCCTAAAGCTGGGCGCTCGGCTCAGACTTCGTTTCGCGAATCCGTGTTCTCAGAAGCGTTTGAAGTCCGAAAATCGATTCGAAAAACTGCCGGTTTCTTCGTAGAGAAATCTGCTCCACGGACAAGTCATCAATCACCGGGACCGAAATCACCAGTCGATTTCGATTGCGCGTACACGTGATTTCTTTCACCCGTTGCGTTCTCGACGCATCCAGTGCGATGGCAATTCGCAAAATGGCGGCAAGTTTCGAGACAGCCACTCGGCGGTATCGATCAAGAGCGGCGTAAGTCTGATGGCTTGGTTTGGGAAGAGCCCGGCGATGGTACCGAGCGACCAGAGCGACCAGATTCAAGTCATCCGAAGTCAATCCGAACAGGCTGCTGTTCATGATCAAATACATCGAGTGCTTATGAACACTCGACTCACTGATGAACGTTCCAATTTCATGAAGGAGGGCCGCGACATACAGGAACGTTTCGAAGCGTTCATCCAGTTCATGCTCAGCTTGCAACTGACGAAACAATTGTCGACAGAGATCGGCAACACACGCAGCATGATCTTTGTCGACGTGATATTTCTCCGCCAGTTTCCAGGCAGAACGAATAATCTGTGATTGAAACTCCGCGCTCCAGTTTCCTCCGTCTGCCAGATCTCGAATGAGTCCATCTCGCAGATTGACGTTGGAGATCAAAACGGTCTCGACACCCAGAAGCTCGGCGAGCGTGAGATTGATCAGCAAAGCGGGAGCGATCGTTTCCGCTTCGGGAAACGACAGCTGATAGCGTGAAACAAGCGTCTCTTCCCGCTTCGTGAAGAGGAAGTCTGTGAACTCAGACAGATCGGAGCGAGAGATTTGAGTCAGCTTCTCATCACTGACCTGTTCTTTCGAAATCTGACTGGCAGCGAATCGAATATCCCCTCCCATCGCAACCATGATCGCGGGGACGTCCGGCTGAATCAGTTCGGTGAGCGGTTCAAGATGGCTGCGAATTTCTGTGAGCATCACGCGCCGCATCCGCTCTCTCGGAACGTTGTATGCAGCCAGAGTCTGTTGCATTCGCAGCGACCCCAAACGAAACGCTTGCGAGTGAGAGACGTTGCCCTGATTCAGAAGCAGCATCTCTGTGCTTCCACCGCCCACTTCCACAACAAAAGCTTGCGACTCGAAAAGCTCCGGCGTCGCCCGCAGCAGCGGTTGAACGCCACGGTACGTCACTCGATGAAGTTCGGCAGCATCGAGTGTCTCAACGAACAACCCTGTCGCGACGAAAATTCTGTCGACGAATGTCATTCGGTTCAGAGCTTCACGAACCGCACTCGTCGCGATCACTCGAATGTCTTCAGGTCGGACAATGGAGTATTCATCGAGTTTTCGTCGATAATCCTTGAGTGTCGCAACGCACTCCTCCATCGTCGAACGGGCAATCTCGCCGTTCGTGAAGGTATCTTTCCCGAGCGCAACTCCCTGAGAAAGCGATTCTAGCAGACGGACTTCGCCTTCCCCGCTGATCTCGGCAATCGCCATTCGAATCGACGTTGTCCCGACATCAATCACAGCGACCGTTCGGATTCGCCCAGTTGTCGTCCGGTGAATTGTGCTCACGTGCTGCCTCCTGACCATTTCTCTCCCGAGCAGATCGAACGCGTTCGCTGAGAGCACATCGAGAATGACTGGCGCATGCGCCCATCACCATTCGATGGCCGCTTCCTGGACGTTTCCTCTCACAAACCTGTGAGTTTCTTCGTCCGCGTGCATTCTCATCAGCTCAAAGCATGCTCGAGTTCTGCAACTTCCGGCACATCATAGAAAATGGGAGACCAGATCGCCCCTGAATTTCGAACAAGATTTTTAGAGCAGCCCAAATGTATTGTCAGTTCGTTAAGAACAACTCATCATCGGAAGACTCTTTCAACCCAACCTCGCTTCGTTCGGACTTGGCTCGCTGCGGCCGCGTATCGAGTTGAAGCATCGGGTTCAAAATCGATCAAGCCGATACGGAACGGCATCGACATGTGTCGTTGACTGAGTCACCAGCTCAGCGATCAACTTCCCAGTTGCTGGAGCCATTGAAACTCCCAGCATGCTATGTCCTGAAGCGACCCAGGTATTCTCAAGTTTCGGGACCTGGCCGATCATCGGAACACCATCCGCACTCATCGGACGCCACCCGTACCACTTCTCCTGAATCGGTTCAGCGGTCGGAGTGTGCAGATATTCTTTTGCCCCTTCGAGCAAAAGATTGAGTCGAGGCGGCGAGAGAGAAGAATCGTAACCGGCGAACTGCATTGTCGAACCGATTCGGTAAGCATCCGACAATGGAGTGATCGCGACACGGTGCTCTTCCAGAATCATTGGATAACGCGGGCAATTCTCAGGCCGAGGCATTGTCAGCGAATACCCCTTCCCCGGTTGAATCGGAAGCGACACCCCCAACTGCTTTACAAGTTGGGGCGTCCACGCTCCCAGCGCAACGATGAGTTGGTCGACTTTGATCTTGCCTGACGACGTCTCGATTTCGGTGATCGCCGAACGTGTTTGATGAAGATTCCGAACTTCCGTCTGCTCCCGAATCTCCACACCTTGCTGCTCAAGACAGGCTCGCCAGGCAGCCATCAATTGGCTCGGATGGATATGTGCATCGCACTCATAAAGCCATCCCCCTCCGAGGCCGGTCTTCAGAGCCGGTTCCAGTTCGTTGAGTTCCTCTCCAGCAAACGGCTTCGCACTCAGCCCGAATTCGTCCGTCAGAAGTTTGTCGACGTGCCTGTAATGTTCGAAGCTTTTTTCAGAGTGATGAACAAAAAGAAGCCCGTCGGAATGCCAATCGCAATCGGTCAGCACGCCTGTCTCGATCAGGTTTCCATAAAGCTCTCGTGATGAATCAAGCAGCGCCTGTCGTGCCCGTCCCGCAGCGAGCATGTGTCGACGATTGCAATGTGCTGCAAATTTCAACAGCCATCGCCAAAGAGTCGGGTCCCAACGCGGAGAGATTGAAAACGGTGAGTTCCGTTGAAAGAACGTCTTAAGAGTCGACTGAATCGCTCCCGGCTGGCAAAGGGGAAGAATATGGCTGGGCGAAATGAACCCACAATTTCCATGCGAACACGCCCCTCCAAAACTTCCTTTTTCCAGAATGGTGACGTCCGCACCGGTCTGACTCAGGTAGTAGGCACAGGCAGCTCCGACAACTCCACCGCCAATAATTGTGATGGAAGGTGCCTGAGAGTTCATGGAGTTGTTCGCTGTCGAGAGATTCGTGTCAGTCACGTCCGGATTCCAAAACGAAACGGGTCATTCGCATTCAGGAGGAGCGTCGATTCCGCAGTCACATAAGCAGATCCCGAGAGTGTCGGGATCACTCCTCCTTCAATCGGACGAACGCTTCCGGAGAAGATGCTACCGATGATGCTTTCTTGCCGGAACACTTCGTCGGGCTTTAACTTTCCATCCTCGTACAGACACGCGAGTTTGGCACTCGTTCCCGTTCCACAAGGAGATCGGTCATAAGCTTTTCCGGGGCAGAGAACAAAGTTCCGGGAATGATTCACCGGGTCCTTCGGGGAACCGAACAGTTCGATGTGATCGATTTCCGCTCCATCCGCCCCAACAATATTCTGAGCAGCCAGAGCCTTCCGAATCCTCCAGGAGACTGATGTCAGTTCCTCAACGTTAGCGAGTTCTAACTCGAAATTGTGTTCGCTGATCAGAAAGAACCAGTTTCCTCCCCAGGCAATATCGCCAACGAATGTTCCGAGACCCGGAACATTCACCGAGACATCTTTCGCGACTCGGTACGAAAGGACATTCGAAAACCGAACTTCGTGGTCATTGAGAAGTTCGAATTCGACAAGCCCCACCGGCGTCTCCAGAAAGTGCCGCCCCGGTTCAATCCGCTTGAGACCTCGAAGCGTGACTCCCACGCCGATTGTCCCGTGCCCACACATTCCCAACGGGCCGACGTTATTGAAAAAGATGACACCTGCAACAGCTTTCGGAGACTGCGGAGGCAAGAGCAGCGCTCCCACCATGACGTCCGAGCCACGGGGCTCGTTGACGACGGCTGAACGAAATTCGTCAAACTCGGTTCGGAAGCGTTCTCGCTGTTCAACAAGAGAACCTGTTCCGAGATTTGGTCCGCCTGAAATGACAACTCTTGTCGGTTCACCCCCGGTGTTCGAATCAATCACTCCGATTCGCTGGACCATTTCAGATTGTTCAGAAAAGGACATGAAGAATGATTTTCCGCTGATGCCTCACGAATCTTCAGAGCGTCTTCGAAACGGTCTTTTCGAATCGCTGCAAACTCAACGCGACGACGCTCTCAATATGTGAATCGAATGCCGTGTCATTGAATCTTCTGAAATTGTGACAAACTCGCTCGGTGTTGTCTTCCGATCGGAGCGCGTCCGGAAACAGATTGTCACTCGAATCCCGTTTGGGAAAGAGCCTCCGATGCCAACATCGTCATTGCGCAATCTCCTGGATTCACGTGAGCCAGCGCCGCACTCATCAAAAGAGATGAATACTGCATCAGCATCCAAACAGAGGAACCCTCTTAACGATTTCTTTCTCCTTCATGGAGTTCAAAACTCGTCGAATTCAATCGCGTTCCTCAGCTTAGGCAACTTGGGGCGAGATTGCGGCTGTTAACAAATAATCGAAATGTGAGTCTTGTAGGAATCAGTCAACTCGATCCGGTGAGATCGCCGATAGTCGAGAAGCAGGTTTCCTCACCGGGACCTTCCTCTTCGGGATTTTGAGTCTCGACGATTGCGAGTTCATTGAGCTCGATCGATCAAAATTCTCGGGAGCTAATCCGGTGAACCGACTTGAGGGAGTAATGTGAGATGCTGAGGATGCATCAAAAATCCGGCCGAAAATGGAGACTTGCCACAGCAGTTTTGGCGAGCCTCGCCGTTGGCTGCGTTCAATCTCGGAACGACGTTTCGTATCTGGGTGACCCCAACGTCAGCTATTACCGTGATCACGCCACCGAAATTGACTATCCGGCGGTCGATTCGCCCATATCTCCGGAAGTTGTCGACACACAGGTTCCCGTCACGGTCCGTTCGAAAGAACACTTGGAAATTCGTGAAATTTCGCTCGGAGAAGCGGTTCAGACCGCTCTGATGAATAGCGAAATCATCCGCCCGGCAGGAACATTCCTCTCGACGGGCAACAGCATCTATACGAATCCTAATCAGATTCCATCGGTTTACGATCCTGCCATTCAGGAGAGTGGAGTTCTCTTCGGAGGACGAGGTGTCGAAGCTGCGCTTTCCGCGTTTGATGCTCAGTTCCAGACTTCGATGATCTGGGGCCGAAATGAACAAGCGACAAACAACGCCTTCTCTGGCGGGGGAATCGCGGGTGGAGGGATTCAGGTTGCGGAAACCGGAACCTTCGCTTCATCGCTCTCAAAAACCTTCGCGAACGGGGGCAGTCTGAGCGTCAATCACAACGTCAACTACCTCGGAACGAACGCTCCGTCTGTCTTCCAGTCGGTCTATTCCGGGAACGTGCAGCTGCAATACCAGTTGCCGTTGTTAGCTGGTGCGGGGACTGAGTTTACACGCATTGCCGGACCGATTGGTCAGTCATTCGGCGGGATCTCCGGGGTCTCTCAGGGGGTCTTGATTGCCCGAATTAACAATGACGTCACCATCGCCGACTTCCAGCTGGCTGTGAGAAATCTCGTCAAAGATGTTGAGGATGCCTACTGGGACCTGTACCTCGCGTACCAGCAGTTCCACGTTGCGATTCAGACGCGGGAATCGACTTACAAGCTTCGCCAGTTGTTTGCCACTCAGTACGAAATCGGACAACAAGGCGTCTATCTTTCCGACGTCTATCAAGCTTCGGATCAGTTCTACGGAACCGAAGTTTCTGCCACGAACGCACAGGCCGCGATTTACTCGCAGGAAATTCGCCTCCGTCGCTTGCTTGGATTGCCGGTCAGCGATGGCACAGTCCTTCGTCCAAGCGATGCTCCAGTGACTGCTGAAATCATTCCTGACTGGTATCAGTCCTTGACTGAAGCTCTGACACATCGAACAGAACTTCGTCGACAAAAGTGGAACATCAAGAGTCTTCAATTGCAGCTTCAAGCAGCCGAAAGCCTCGTTCGTCCACGGCTTGACTTCGTGAGCGGTTATCAGATCAACGGGTTTGGAGATGAACTCCTGGGCTACAACCAACCGGAATTTGGTAACTTTTACGAATCCGTCGGAACCAGCAACCTGACCGGATGGAATCTCGGGTTTCAGATGCGATGGGATATCGGCATGAGGTCTCAGCGAGCCCAGGTGCAAAACTACGAACTGCGACTCGCCAAAGCTGAGAAAGTCCTGATGGAACAAGAGGAAGAAATCAGCCTCGAACTGGGGATTTCCTTCCAGGAACTGAGCCGGACTTATCAAGCTGCCGCCTCCAACTATAACCGAGTCGACGCTGTTCAACGGGAAATTAAGAACCGTCGCGAGCGATTGAATCTGATCGAAGATCCCGATGTGGTTCTGCGATCTGTGATTCGTGGTGCGGAAGCGGAAATTGCCTACCACCAAAGCGTGGTGGACTACAACAAAGCTATCACCAACTTTGAGTTGCGAAAAGGAACTCTTCTCATCAACAGCGGTGTGATGTTGGCTGAAGGGGGATGGCAACCCGAGGCATACGAAGATGCCCGGTATCACAGCGATGCCCGGCTTCACGCGAAGCCCGCAAAGTTGCCGGTTGAATCCCCACCATCCTTCTCGGTTGATGCTCCATTTGGGGGAGTGTACCTCTCGCGACCGGCATCGGAATCAGGCCATCAGTTGATGCCAATTGAATCGGATCTCGAATCACTTCCACCGATTGGTGACGATGTGGCTCCAATGGAAAATGGAGCTGCGGGATCAACTCCTCAACTTGCCCCACCGGCCCCATCGGGAGATGTTCCTGCTGCACCACCGTCACCGGCAGCCACACCGGCGGCTCCACAACCGCCAGCTGTGCAACAACAACCAACGGTTCCTTCGGTTACCCCGCAGGAAGCTCCAGAACCTCTGCAAAAGCCCAACGTTGATCCGCCTGCCAAACCGGACGGGCAAGGGAGCACAACATCGACAACAGAGGTCTTTGATGAGTCTTTCGTCTGGAAACCAAACAAGTAGCCGACTCTCAAGAGAACACGACACTCTCGACATTCACCTGCTGACACTTCGTCACCGCACGAATCTCGTCAGCGATGATCGCGGGAGATGTCGTCCTCGTTGAGCGAACACGTCTATCAAACGACAGAACGGCCCACAAATTGTGGGCCGTTCTTGTTTCGTCCTGAGCGAGTTGACTCAGTTATCAACCGGATTTTCGCAGCGAATGCTGAATTTCCAATCCCGATAAGGACAACGCTTTACGGTGCTTGTTCGTTCTCAGTGGAAGCGTCTTCTGATCCTCCAGCTGCGAGCTTGATGGTCTCGATAAAGACCGCCGTTTCATCTCGTTCCTCCATTCCCGGAGGTGCGAGATAACTGAATGCTCGAGTCGGAATTGGCTTGTCGAGCTGGATGTTGCTGAAATCGAGAGTCAGAATCGGCCGAAATGCTTTTCGGTCCTGAGCGAGTTGCTTCAGATACTGAATCCGGACCGGGAAGCTGTCTTCTGTTCGAAATGTGACCAGAACTCGATCAGGCAGAAACTGAACGACTTGCGTCATCATCGTGCCCAAATTGGCTTGCAGGGTTTCCTGCTGCATCGTGTTCCAGTGGCCCTGGATGATGGCAACAGGCGTTCCGCTTTCGTCTTCGTAGCGAATGTCATCGAAGAGGAAAGTTCGCTCCAGCGACGCGAGCATCGCCGGAAGTCCCCCGATGCCAATCTCCGCAGCCCGCATCGCCGCAGTTGCCTGAGGCTCGCTGAGATCGAGGTATTGCTGCGTTTCCTTCAGAATTTTCTGGATATCACGTCGGCTCAGTTCGATCTGGGGTGTTTCGCCCGCGTCGGCGGGCTCTTTCTTGCTGATCTCTCGCCGCGTGTGCAGGATCTGCCCGTCACAGACTTCGAGAAATTGCCCCTGCATATCCCCCAATTCTACAAAATACTCGACCCGGGTCCGGAACCCCGTCCCTGCCAGATACTTTCCGGAGGAGACGAACCGGTAATTCCCTAAAGTCGCCCGCTGAGACATGTCGGCCTGAACGGATTCTCTCTTGAATAGCTCAGATCGAGCCTGACGCAAGAGCCCGAGGGCCTCTTCGTTTTGGGCTGTAACAGTTTCCTCTTCAACGGGTTGCGCCGTTTCCTGCGACTCCTCCTCAGGGGGAGTTTCGGCCTGGGGCCAGGCGACGGCGATGGAAATCGGACCCGTCAACGCAACGAGGACGAGAAGTGTCAAAGTGAATCGATTTTGCATGTTGGCACGAAAATGACGAATTTTCCAAAGGTTCAGGTCTCAACGATCCGAAGAAAGAAGTGAGTGTGAGCCTGTTCTGTCGCAACGTGATCGCGACACACGGCCGGACAATACACGCAGTCGACACACGGTGTCACTGTCACAAATCAGTTTAGCTGTCATTGACACTGTTGGTCGACCGCAATCTGGAGCGATTCAACGAGACCAGAACGGAAGAGGTCAAACGATGCGACTCTATTTTCTGGCTTTGGGAACATTGCTGATCGTGTGCGTAGGATGTGCACATGATGGACAACAGCTTCTCGAAACTAACAAAAATCGGTACTATGCACCTCCTGCAGCAGCGCTGCAGCATCCTGGTCCTATGGTCGGTGGCCCCGGCCCCGGAGTGATGCAAGTCGGACACCAAGTTCCTGGCCCGCCAATGGGCGCAATGGGAGCAGCTCCCGGTGGAGCACCTTTCGTTTGTCCTCCTGGGACAGGCGGAGCAGTTGTGACAACCTCACAAGTGCGATTCCTCGGACCAGAGGGAATGCACGTTGGCTGGCAGATCGGTGGCGGATTCGCCGAAAACCAGTTGATGGCTCCAGGACGCTACAACTTCCGACAGGCTGCCACCTATCGGCTCAAGTTCAGCAACATTCCTGGTCGTGAAGGTCTGGTCGTCTATCCTTCGCTGCACATCTACCCAACTCATCCAACAACAGCAGCTTACCTCGAGCACAATGCTCTGCCGCTGCGAGTGAACGATGAGGACCTCGATCAGGTCGAAACCAACAACTTCGTCACGAAGGTCATCTACCTTCCAGATGCGAAGTATCAGGAACTCGCCATTGCTGGTGTTGAGGAACTCGTTTCCACACGACTGGCACCCGGACTTGATCCTGTGACTGAAGCTGACCGACGCGGAACAATCATGGCTGTCCTGCGAATGGGTAACATGGACCTCGAAATGCCTGGTCAGCCAGGACAGCTCGGCGAAGTTCGTGGAGCCAACGGAGAAATCGTTCAGACTCAGTACGCTGACGGTGAAAAAGGACAGCACATCGCACCTGTCCCAGTCGGAAGCCACGAAGGCATCGGACGCGGCGGAGTTCCTTCAGACATGATGGTTGGAACCTCAGGTGGTCCTGGACAACCTGCTTACGATCCAATCTCAGGAGTCAACGGAGTTCCTCAGTACGGAATGCCTTACGTTGGAACACCAATCGGACTTCCTGGTCCTCCTCACATCCCACTCGGTCGTCCAGCTGGTCTGCAGTCCATCACACTGCGAAACACCACCGACTACCAGGTTTCGGGTCCTGTTGAAGACATGTTGATCGACGTTCGACATGAGCCAGGAATTCGGATGCCAGAACCTGTCAAGTACATCCAGTACACAGAAAAGCATCCTGGATACCAGGCAAGCGACCTCTCGGTTCCAGCTTGGGCTCAGCAGTAATCTTTGACGAGACGACCGGGAGTTGCGACTCCCGGTCCTTTTGTGTTTTCAACCGCACACTGAATCGAGTGTGCGGTCACTGTCTATCTGAGTTCGGTCGAGCGAGTTCCTCATTCCGGCCGAAATGTTGCAAGTCGAAAGCGAACGATCATGCTTCCGAAACAAACACTCTCAGCCATGATTGCCATCATCGGCGTGCTGTTTTGCTCGTGGGCAGGTGCTGAAGACCGGCATTTCCTCATGAACGCGCAAACGATGCCGACAGGGGAGGCTGCTCGCTGGAGCCTGATGACCAATCCTCAGAAGTACGGCTACTTTCAACCGGTTGAAATCTCGCTTCCATCGGCCGGTCACGTCAGCTTCTATCAGGGTTCTCCACAGAGTCCTGTACTGACGCAAGCTCCTTCGCAAGCCGGAATGATGGTCGGACACACCTATCGTGTTCGAATCAGTGGAATGCCCGAGTACCCCGGCGTCGAGTTGTACCCAACCATCGAATTGCTGGATCGACTCCATCCGCCCGAAGGCGAAGCTGAGAACTTCCCGATTCCCATCGAACTGACTCGCGAAGAAATTCAGATCGTCCTTCAGGAACGAATGGTCACGAAAGTGGTCTATCTGGAACAGCCCGAGTTTGCCGTCCCGTTTGAACAAGGGGCACAAATTCATGTTGAGGATCTTCCAGTCAAAACGAATCTCATTCAGGCAGCCGATGAACGCGGCCGACCGATGGCCATCGTTCGTATCGGAGGACGGATTCCTGATCCGATGTCGCCGAACGACGAATTTTACAGTCGCTCACCCATCAAGATTTCCCCTGCCCGATAGAGCACATTTCGAACTGGGCCAATGAACTCATTCAGCCTGACGAGAAATTCGCTCACCCACCTATCCGGTTGAGTCACTTCACTTTCAACTGATCAACAGGAATCGCCGACGATGACAATTTTCCGTCGACTCCATCAGCCATCCCATCATGATCTGTTTCGTGCTGCAGCTCCCGTTCTGCTTGGCGGGGCGCTGTTGTTCGCATCTTCCTGCGGGTCCGCTCGCCCCTTTGGTCGATCGGCTTTCAACTCGAAGCCGTCTCCTCAGTTACAGGCGGAACAGGGAGTCCAACACGCCTACACGGACAGTGCCGATCCGTCCGGGAAAATGATCACCCAACTGGATCATCAGGCACGCACGTCGGCGACACAGACAACTCCAACTGTTCAGGAACAGCTCTCACGAGGCGAAGATCCCTTCCTGTCCACCCCTTCTGCTCCGACAAACCATGTCGATCCGGCATTCCAAACTGCCAGCGCACAGATGCCGCCCGCGACTGCTGCTCCTGTCGCTGCGATGAACTCCGGCCCTTATGGATCGGATGAAATCCTCCAGACATCGGCCGAAGTCATTGAACGAGCACAACGAGCGCAGCTGCAGGCAGCTGCTCGATACGCTCCCGAACCACGCGTTCCACTCAATTCACAAGTCCGGCAAGTTGCCTCTTTCGAATGCCCCACGGGAACCTGTCCTCCGTCGAGCGTTACAGCCAGTGGCCCTTGTGCATGTGCTGCCACTGGACCGGAATTCATCGGAGACGAATACGTCTGTGATGGTGGAGACCGCGACACCAAGGTTTATCATTACCGATCAGACCGCTACGGGCTGAATACTGAAGACACCGTCGGGGAGTGGGTTGACGAAATGGGCGAACTGCAAGTGAAGCCCTCAACGCGCACCTGCGTCTATGCACCTCGTTTCGGTTCGGTCCGCTCGGCAACTCTTCCGCAAGTTGGAATCGATGTCGATGGTGTGGCTGGGCATCACGATCAGGTTGGCCTCGCCGGAATGGATACCAAGCAGATCCTCGACGAGAAGACTCACACAGACGAAGCTCTGGCAATGCTGGTGCGATCCCGTGCAAGTGGATTGGAACACAAAGCCGCGGACGACTCGCTTCACCAGAACATCGCTCCACATCATCACATCAAACTTCTCAATGTCTATCAGGACATCGTCTTCCTGAAAGACGGGTTGTTCGACAAGATCGATCGAGCGGCATTGAGCGAAAGCATTGCCATTGCTCAGGACTGGACTGCCGATCAGGGAGTTGTCATCTACGCCCACGACCAGGCAGGACAGGAAGTCCAGGCTCGCATCTTCGCACAGGACTACACTGGAGTTGAAGACAAGAGTACGCCGGGCGAACTGGCCATCGTGAAAGCTGTCGATAAGTCGACCGCCAAGCCGGGCGAAGAGTTGACCTTCACGATCCGATTCGACAATACAGGTGACCGACCATTGAGCAAGGTTCGAATCGTCGACAATCTTTCTCCTCGTCTCGCATTCATCGAGAACTCTGTCGATTCGAATCTGGACGGAAGCGTCGATAAGGAAGACAACGGTCAGGGCAGCCAGATCCTGACATTCAAATTTGACAAACCTCTTGAAGGCCATACCGGAGGCTGGGTCTCCTTCAAGTGCCTGGTTCGCTAAGTCATTTGTGAAACAGTCGACCACGGTTCTGCGAAGTTGAATCACCTTCAACTTTGCAGAACCGTTTCTTTTTTGGTGAGGCGAATCTCGCGAATGTTCGTCATCACCAAATGACCGAACCTGCTGCGGCCGCTGATTCTTTGACCGTCGATTTTTGAGGATTCGACGCGCATCCTTGTCGCAAACATCTTGAAGCGTCAGAATGAGGGGAACCAGATCTGACCGAGTGGGGTCATTGAGAGAAACGAGACATTCTAGGGGACGACTTGGTGGTTCGCGTTGGCGTCATTGGAGGGACAGGTTACACAGCTCTTGAAGTAATGAGATTGCTTCAACGGCATCCTCATGCAGAAGTGACCGTTGTGACCAGCCGCTCCGAAACGGGTCCGGTGAGTTCTTCGCACCCGTCGCTGACGGGACAGATCACGGTCAACTTTACGAATCCCGATCCAGACGAGATCGCCGAGAAAACAGATGTCTGCTTCTGTTGTCTTCCCCATAAGGCGAGCATGGATTGCATTCCCTCACTGCTGGCTTCAGATGTCCGCGTCGTCGATCTTTCTGCGGATTATCGTCTTAGCGATCCGAGTGTGTACGAGAAGTGGTATGGCCACGTACACACCGATCCGACTCGCCTGGGCACCACAGTCTACGGTTTGCCCGAACTCTATCGAGACCAGATTCGCGGACAGAATTTGGTAGCAAACCCCGGTTGCTACACGAGTACGTCAATCCTTGCACTCGCTCCATTCCTAAAAGCAGACCTGATTGATCCCCAAGCCATTATTATCGATGCCAAGAGTGGAGTTTCTGGAGCGGGTCGTTCTCCGAAAGTGGCGACGTTGTATGCGGAATGCAATGAAAGCTTTTCCGCCTATTCGGTGGGCAATCACCGCCATGCTCCAGAGATCGAACAGGTCTTGTCGAATGCGTCGGGAAAGTCGGTCGAAGTGCTCTTCACGCCGCATCTAGTCCCGATGGATCGCGGGATCTTCGCCACGATCTATGCGACCCCAGCGAGAGACACAACTGAGAGTGAGCTGAAAGAAGCTCTGCGTGCGTTTTATTCCAACGAGAAATTCGTGCGCGTGGTCGATCACCTGCCGCGAACGAAAGATGTGGCGTATACGAATTTTTGCGATGTGACAGTGCGTTTGGTTCGCGGTCGAGTGATGATTCTCGCGGTGCTCGATAACATGATCAAAGGTGCTGCTGGCGTTGCGGTCCAGAATTTCAACTTGATTTCCGACTTTGACGAAGAGACTGCGTTGTTGTAACCAGCGATTCATGAGTGCATGGGAATTTTGATGCCCTTCGGTGGTTGTCTCAATAGAGTTCTCGAATCGATCAACGTCTCCGAAACAAATCGATCTGCCTAAACTTCTGGATCGGTTTCAGGTTCACTTCAAGAAGGCTTAAGGGGTGAGAGAGTATGAATGATTCATCTGAGAGTGCCTTCGAAAAAGAGCGTGAAGCCGTCGAAAAGCTGAGGGCAAGTCGACAGCAGATCCGCGATGAACTTTCAAAGGTCATCGTGGGCCAGGATGAAGTCATCGAACAGGTATTATTAACCCTGTTCGCCGGGGGACACTGCTTGATCACCGGGGCTCCCGGTCTGGCGAAGACACTGCTTGTCAAATCAATCGCCCAGATCTTCCATCTCGATTTTCGACGCATCCAGTTCACTCCGGACTTGATGCCGGCCGACATCACAGGCACTGAGATCCTGGAAGAGACTTCTCACGGACGTCGCGAAATGACCTTTGTGAGAGGGCCCGTTTTCGCTAACGTGATCCTCGCTGACGAGATCAATCGAACACCTCCTAAAACGCAGGCTGCGTTGCTTGAAGCAATGCAGGAGCATCAGGTCACAGCGGCCGGGGAAGTTTATCCGCTTGAGGAACCGTTTTTTGTGCTTGCAACACAGAACCCGATCGAGATGGAAGGAACTTATCCACTTCCAGAAGCCCAACTCGATCGATTCATGCTCAACGTTGTGATCAGCTACCTTCCCGCCGAAGATGAAGTCGCTGTCGTCGAGCGAACAACAGCCGGTCGGCCGGCGAAAATCGAACCGTTGTTCACCGGCGAAAATGTGCTCGCCTTTCACAGCGTCGTGCGGACTGTGCCTGTCGCGAGAGAGCTTATCGATTACGCCGTCCGGATCACGGCAGCATCCCGCCCCGGTCAGCCGGGGACACCGGAGTTCTCAAACAAATACGTCAGTTGGGGAGCCGGAACCCGGGCCTCTCAGTATCTGATTCTCGCTGCCAAAGCACGCGCTCTCCTGAACGGAAAAGCGCATGTCGGCGTTGAAGACATCAAAGCGATTGCGAAACCCGTTCTGCGGCATCGCATCCTTTTAAACTATAAAGCAGAGGCCGAAAGCTATTCCGTCGAAGACGTGATCGAAAAAATCCTCGACTCGATTTCGCCTCCCGTTTCCTGATGCGAACACGGATGCTTCAGCGGCATTGGCCAAGCCTTCGCCCTGAAGCTTTGTGAACTCAAGCAAAATTCCGCAGAGAAACCGGGGAACGGAACTATTCGGCGATCTCAAACTTGTGGGCTGTCAGTTTTCCCTCGAGCATTTCCGGAATGACGATCAGGTTCTGCTCAGCAATCACTGCCAGATCTGCGACTCCCTGAGGATACTCCTTCACAAGAGTGACTGATCCGTCCCCAGTCACGTGGAACAGCTTCCCGATTCTCCAATCGGTCACGAAATAGCCCCCGCGACCGTCCGATTCGATCCCGTCGAGGTGCCCGGTCGGTTCTGCTGTGATGACTGTGATTTCCTTGGTGTCTCGGTTGACTCTTTTCAGTCGTCCAAGGGCTTCGGTAGAGAAGTCTTCCGTATTAAATCCGGTTCCCCAACCTCCAATGATCAGAGAATTGCCTTCAACAAGAACACCGTTGGGATGTTCCAGCTCCGGACCTTCTAAAAAGACAGAAGCTTTGTTGTCTTTGATCTGGTAGATGCGGCTGGCGACCATATCTGAAACGTAAATCGTTCCATCGTCACTGGTGCAGAGATCGTTGAGGAACTTCGCTTCAGGAATCAGATACTCTTTGACAATTTCGCCAGCTTCAATATCAATGGCAACAACTCGATCAATGTCGCTGACGTACAGCGTGTTCTCGTGGCTTCGAATCCCTTTCGGGGCATTCAAACCTGTCACCCATTTGTGCGAGACAATCTTTCCATCGAGTGTCAGCTTAGTGATCCAGCCATCGCCATCTTTGGCCGCTCCGCCACCGCCGCCAATTTGCGAGAGGAAGAGAAAACCAGACTTCCGGTCGAGGTAAATGCTTTCCGGATGATCAAGTTCATCACCTGTGATGCTCCAGGATTCCTGCAGTTCGATTTCCGCTGACACGACGAGAGATTGTGACAGAAGGATTCCGAGAACGATTCCACAAATTGGCTGGATACTTCGCAGCATAATTAGTCCTGGTGTCTTAGGAATGAACGTGATCAAGGCGGGAACGCGAGGATGTTTCACCAGTAAACGCAATTCTCATCGCGAATGCAAATCAGTCGTGCGAAAATCGAGAACGACAAAATGCCAACGAATCTCCAACGACGTTGACTGGGAGAATCGCGAGCTTTGAACCCAACGTGGCAACTTGAGAGGCTTCGCAAGATTGCCTGATCAGCAAAGTCGTCTGGACGGAAAAACATTGATTGGACGCCATTCCCTTGCAACAATATTGATCCATCTTTTCAACGTAAGCGCGCTTCTCAATTCATTCGACCCGGCTGTCTCGCACTGCTTGCAGGACCAAATGTTTACAGGACCGAAATTGCATGTGGCAGCACGAGAGCATTCTCCGTTTTGGACATCGATCGTGAAACGTTACCGATTTCAGATTGTGATCGCCCTGGGACTCCTGGCCATCGCCGCTTTCCTTTGGTCCGGTCTAAACACACGCGCAGCAGTTGATGGTCCGAAACTGGGTCCGTTCGAATTCGAACGCGAGGGAGCATTGAGCCCTGAACTGGCAGCGAAGAGCCACTTCTACGGATGTGCCAACAAATCACCCAAACACTTCGTCCAGCATGTGCTGCTGGGAATTTGCGATGGACCGATCAACACGCTCCAGAAGTTCGCCGAGTGCCTGCATGAGACGGAATTTCATCACGACGGCCAATCGTATTCCGTCTACGATCTCCCGAAAGTGATGAACGCAAAACTCCCGGTGCGTGTCATCGCCAGCGGAGCCTTCGATCCGGAAGACAAGCGAGTTCTCGCTCTGCACAGCCAGATGATGAGCACCTACTACGCCGAAAAGTTCATGTGCTTCGACGTCGCAGGCACCTCTTACGATCGAAATGAATACCAGTCGCGTGTCGTTGTCGTCTTCGTCAACGGCCGCTGGTATTCCATGCCAAGATGCCGCAGCGCAAGAAGCTTCTACGAGATCGCAGACTCCATGGAACTGACACCACTCGATCCCGATCCAGCGATCTAGTCGAACCTCGCTGTTTCTCAACGCCCACTCACGAACTTCGCCTGACGAACGCACCTCACCTGTCAGATGGGAGACTTGGGTAATCCTGCCAACATATTGGGCAATCCGACATCGAATCATTTCGGAACACCTTTGCCGAATCCTCTCAATCTGTCGGCAAAAAATGCCGATAAGAAAAATAGCGAAATACTAGATTGTGGGTTGGATTCGAGATGCCAGCCACACATCTTGGGGATCGCTCAAATGGGGCTTGAAAACAGCCCAAAGCGACCGTTGTTTCAATGGATGAGTCCGGGTAAACTCCGGTCGCCGTTGCGATGGATGCGACGCTTCAATTCAAGATGTCTTTCAGAAAAGGGACTCAAGGATGAGTCAGTTCGCCATCTTCTCTGGTCCAGCTCTTTGTGATCAGCCTGAGATTTACTCCTTCTCCGAATTCGCAGGCCGACTGAAGTCAACGACTCAACTGCGTGCTGAAGATCGTGCCCGCCTGGAATTTCGCAATCGAACATGCCCGCATTGCGATCGGACGACCGTCGACCCGATTGAGCTTCGAGATGGGCAATTCGGCCGCAATGGAGCCATGATTCCCGGAACCGGAACACTTGTCGGATTCGGTTGCCATGCGTGCGGACACGAATGGCCCGCCTAGAGCAAGTTGCTCTTTCCGGTGTACTCGCTTGACCTTTTCATTAGGTAGAAGGGCCGAGTTTGCTCGTACGAGTGAGTGCAAGCCAAATCAGAGAATACTCCAGAGATGGCGGGGAGATGCCCGTTCACGAAGGTTCGACTGATTCCGCTTCCGTCTCAGACTCGGTTGTCGCTTCGGACTTCGTGCAAATGTGAATCGTCATGCCTGAGCGTGTCAGTGACCAGTCGATTTCCCATTCGGAAGGCAGATCGAAGTCAACACGTTTCGGGACTCGAAAGACGAGAGTCGCATCTGGCGTCGTCACATTTTCTCGAGCGAGGCGTCGCATTGAGTTCCACAGTGGCGACCCTGTCTTGATGTTCGGAACCATCGCATAGGGTGGGTCGAAGAAGACCGTTTCCCAAGGTGAAAAATCCTCTGCCTGTGTTCCCTTGGGTACGAAAGAGCACCGCAGCACATCTGCGGGCCAGACGAGAACTTCGTCCTCGCAGCTGAGCTGTTCGATGTTGGCTCGCAGCAATTCAATCGCTTTGCGATCTTTCTCGATGAACGTCACACGTTCCGCACCGCGCGAGAGAACTTCAAGACCGATTGTCCCGGTTCCCGCGAAGATATCTGCAACACGTTTCCCCTGAATGCGCTTTTGAATTTGTTCGAGCAGCGATTCTTTGACGCGGTCCGTAATCGGTCGAGTTGTCAGTCCTGGGTTGGTGAAGAGTTTTCTTCTCCGGAACTTTCCGGCAATGATCCGCATGTGCGTCAGGTCTCTTGAGGGGGTTGGTCGAGCAAGCTCTCTTTGTGGCGACGAATAATATCTTGGGCTTCTTCTGCGACAGTTTTGTATTCTCGCCGCTTCGGCTTGAGTTGGGAGATCGGCGAAGCATCGTCCGGAGGCGATGCAGACTCATAGAGTGCCGCAGGAGGTGGAGAATCAAAGACCGCAGTGTCCGATTCTGTTGCCCCGTCGAGTTGGTTTTCGGTGAGCCACGAGGCAATATCGTCATCTGAAAGCGAGTCTGCAAGCTGAGCAGGTGATTGAATCGTAATTTTCACTTCCGGTTTCGGAGTCTCAGCAGTCGGATCTCCGATGAACTGGAACATCATCGGCCCGACCGAGAGCGTCCCTCCTGCGAGCAATTCCATTTCTCCTTCGACCGGTCGCCCGTTGATAAATGTCCCGTTTCGGCTTTGTAAATCGCGCACCAGCAAGCTGTTTTCCTGTGCAACCAGGATGCAATGATGGCGGCTGACATCGGACGAGCCAATCCGGATCTTGGAGTCTTCCCCGCGCCCGATCATCGTTTCCCGATCCGTGAGTCGGATTTTTCGACCTTTGTGTTTTCCGGTCTGAATTTCGAGCAGAAGGTTTTGGGGCATGCTAACCACTCTCTGGGAACTGATCACTCATCTCACTGGAGTCGTGCTGATGTGTGACTCTCGAAACTGACGCTGCTGATCGTAAGGGATTTCATCAACCGAAACTCAAAACGCTGTTGCCTGTGCAAATTTGCGATGACCGCTTCTGACAAATGCTCTCACTTCCGAAAAGCATTCAGTCATGAAGCGGAACGACCACGGGTTGACCGCATCGTGGGCAGTTCAATGTCCGTCCGCGATGCGCTGTTTTGACCTTCAAATGTTTGCCGCATTCGCTGCATTCGAAACGCACTTTGTCCGACTCGGAGTTCGCAGTTCCGAAGTGGCGTTTCCGCCAGTGCTCTTCTGCCGCAGCGGCGATGTTCTGAATGAGTTCTTCAGGTTCGAATGGCTTGGTGATATACGCATCAACGCCGATTCGGGACGCCAGCGATCGAGCGTCATCCATGTCGATCGCAGTAAGCATAATCAAGGGGATGTGGGGGTTTTGCTGACGCAGGCGTTCGCAGACTTCAAATCCTGAGACGTCGTTCGGCAAAATGGCATCGGTGATGACCAGATCAGGAATGTGCATGGAAAACGCAGCGTGTGCCTGGCCAGCATCTTTTGCGATTTCAACAGTATATTTGTGCTGCTTGAGAAGTGTTTTTAAGAAGTCAGCCTCATCCCGATCGTCTTCAACGACGAGAATGCGATTGACGATCACTTCTGCTGGAGTCATTCCTCGGCTCATGAGACCTTCCGAACCTGAGAGTGGACGAGTGCAACACGGCATGCTCCATGATGGAGACTTTCGAACGATTCCGGGGGGAAGAAGCGTGAGCACTCCGGCCCATGCCTTCTCCCATAATAGTTCGTTGATCGGTTCGCTGGCAATGTCGGAAATGAAATGAAGCGCAAGCCTTACAGCATGGCGATCCAGCTTAGGCACTCACATGAGCGATTTGAGCACGTTCTCGTTGCCTGTCGATGCCGATTCGCACAGCCAGTTTCGTCAACTGATCCTCCCCATGAGGAGGATCATCGAAGCTGAAGCTCCCTCAGGCGGAAAGCTGTTTAATCTCGGGCTTTGTCGGAAATGTCTTTTCGGCACCAGGCTCCCTGCCAGCGAATACATTTGACAGCTTCGTATGCTTTTCGCTTGGCTTCAGAAAGTGATTCACCGAGCGAGGTGATTCCCAGAACTCGCCCACCGGAGTTGACAACCTTTCCATCGGTAAGTGTTGTCCCAGCATGAAAGACTTTCGTATCCGGGAGTTCGGCAGCTTCGCCTAAACCACGAATCGGATGCCCCGACTCATACGACTCCGGGTAACCTTCAGAAGCCATCACGACACACACTGCAGAACGCGGATCCCATTCCAGTTCGGGAAGATCTCTCAATTTTCCCTGCGAGGCTGCCAGAAGAATTTCGTAGAGATCGGACTTGAGTCGCATCAGGACCGGCTGAGCTTCTGGATCTCCCAGACGTACGTTGTATTCCAGCACTTTTGGCCCTTGGGCGGTCAACATGAGACCGGCATACAAGACGCCCTGAAACTCGGTCCCATTCTTTCGCATCGCGTGAACGGTCGGAATCAGAATGCGCTCGATGACTTCGTCGATCAGCTCGGGAGTCGCAAAAGGAGCTGGAGTATACGCTCCCATTCCTCCCGTGTTTGGTCCCGTATCCCCATCATGGGCGGCTTTATGATCCTGAGCTGGCTCCAGCGTCACGATCGTTTTTCCGTCGACGAGTGCCAGGATGCTCACTTCCTGACCAACGAGTCGCTCTTCAATCACAATCTTTCGACCAGCATCCCCGTACGCCTTTTGCGTCATGATGTGGTGGATGGCTTCGATCGCTTCCGCTTTGGTCGAGCAGACAGAAACCCCTTTGCCCGCAGCGAGACCATCCGCTTTCACGACGAGAGGTGTTTCTTCTCGCTCTTGCACAAACTGAACAGCGTCGGTGGGATCGGTGAAGACCCAATGATCAGCGGTCGGGACATTTGCCCGGCGCATGATTTCCTTGCAGAAGGATTTGCTTCCCTCCAGTGCTGCAGCTGCCTTTGACGGACCGAAGACTGTCAGGCCGCGGCTTTGGAATGTGTCGACAATTCCAGCCACAAGCGGAGCTTCCGGGCCAACGACCGTCAGTGTGACGTCGTTTTCTTCGGCGAAAGCGGCCAAACGTTCGCTGTCTGTGGCGCTGATATCGACATTGATGGCGTCTTCTGCCGTCCCTGCGTTCCCGGGAGCACAGAACACTTTGTCAACGTGTGGAGATTGTTTGAGTTTCCACGCGATGACGTGTTCTCTTCCACCCTGTCCAATCACAAGTACGTTTGCCATGTTACAACCTTAGCGCAGCGACGCAGGCACTTTGAATTGTGAAAACGTGTTCAAAGGCGTCGCGACAAGAGGACGAATGATAAATCCAGAATACCGGTCTGCAACCTTCACCGATCGTGACCTCGGCCGATCGTTCCAGTTTTGAAGACAGCCGCAAGACCGAAGCAGATTTCCGTTGCGGCACGGAACAATTATAGTGCGGCTTCCATTCATTCGCGAGTCGTCCACCCCCGAAGAAATCACATTCAGATGATCAATCGTCAGCGTGAGTTTGCATCACTGGCAGGAAAAACTGCATTGGTGACAGGAGCATCTTCCGGAATTGGAAGAGCGATTGCTGAAGAGTTCGCCGCAGCTGGGGCTCGAGTCATCGTTCACTATTCTTCTTCCAAGCTCAAAGCGCAGGAAGTTGTCGACCAGATTCAAAACTCCGGAGGCGAATCAGATTGCGTGCAGGCCGATTTCCTGACCGATTCGTTTTCTCGGTTCTGCGAGAACGTCTGGAAGGAATCAGGACCGATTGATATTTGGGTCAACAATGCGGGAGTTGACTTGCTGACCGGAGAAGGGGCGACCTTAACGTATGAAGAAAAACTTGAACGATTGCTCCGTGTTGATGTGACTGCCAGTGTTCGATTGAGCAAATTGGCCGGAAACAAGATGAAAGAACACGGCACCGGGACCATCCTGACGATCGGTTGGGATCAGGCGGATCGCGGAATGGAGGGCGACAGCGCGGAGCTTTTCTCGACCGCGAAAAATGCAGTGATGGGGTTCACTCGTTCACTGGCTGTCTCTTTAGCCCCGGAAGTTCGCGTCAATTGTATCGCTCCGGGATGGATTCGAACGGCTTGGGGAGATCAGGCGAGTCAGGACTGGCAAGAACGTGTCATGAATGAAACTCCTCTCAAACGCTGGGGATTGCCCGAAGATCTCGCGAAACTCGCCAGATTTCTGGTCAGCGATGACGCGAATTATCTGACCGGACAGGTGATCAATGCGAATGGTGGCGCAATTCGCTGACAGATGGCTTGACGATCTGAGCAGGCAGAGCCTAAACTGCTTGGCCACATCGGTTTTCTCTGGAATTGCCAGTGAATCGAACGCGGGTGTAGCTCAGTGGTAGAGCACCACGTTGCCAACGTGGTTGTCGAGGGTTCAAATCCCTTCACCCGCTCTTTTGCCTTCTCAGATTGTCTGTTCATTTGTTGGGAAGTGTCTCGTCAAACGCCCTGGGGGGCGTTCGGCCAAGTTGGCTTTCAGGGAATTACGTTGGCCATGACAGGTGAGAAGTTAATTATCATTCCCCTGGTTCGGTCGTGCCCTTGCTGAAAAGTCTCGCAGAATTGAATCGCGAGTGCTGATCTTCAGGCAAGAGAGTGGCACAGGTTGCTTTTCGAAAGAGCCTTACGAAAAACACGTTAGAGGAAATGGTTGTGTCTGAAGAAGTCGAACAAAACGTGGATGAAACCGAGACCGCCGGGGATGTGGGTCTTGCCGAATCGCCGAAAATGGACCTGACGGTCTCAATCGATGATGTCGGGCCTTGTAAAAAGCACGTCCGCGTCTCTGTCCCCAGAGACTCCATCGATGAAGCCTTCTCAGAGGTTGTTGACGAATACTCAGAGAAAGCGGAAGTTCCCGGTTTCCGAGTTGGCAACGTCCCCTCAAGCCTCGTCGCTCGTCGCTTCAAAACCGAAATCGCCGATCAGGTCAAACAGCGCGTGCTGATGGCAAGCCTTGAGCAGTTGGGCGAAGAGTCTGACCTCGACCCGATCAACGAACCGAATCTCGATCTCGAAAGCATCGTTATCCCTGAAGAGGGCGACTTCGAGTATGAGTTCGATGTCGAAGTCCGTCCGGAATTTGAACTTCCAACCTACAAAGGTTTGAAGATCGATCGCCCGACCCGGGAAACCACCGACGAAGAAGTCAACGCGTACCTTGACCAGTTCCTCGATCAGTACGGAAAACTGGTTCCTGTCGACGCCCCTGCCGAAGATGGCGATTTCGTCACCGCCAACATTACCGTTGAACATGACGGAAAACCACTCGCACACATCGAAGACATCTCCATTCGAGTCCGCCCGAAGCTGCGATTCCAGGACGCAGAACTCGACGGATTCAACGAAATCATTGCCGGAGTTTCCGCCGGAGAGAGCCGCGAAGCCGATTTGACCGTCTCAATGGAAGCTGATTCCATCGGGATGCGTGGCGAAACGGTTCACGCGAAGTTTGACGTCCTCGATGTCAAACGAATGGAAACTCCCACTCTCGACGAAGAATTCCTCGAACGAATCGGCGTCGAGTCGGAAGAAGACCTGCGAAGCCAAATTCACGGAATGCTGGACCGGCAGGTCAAATACGAACAACGCCAGGCGATTCGACGTCAGGTTCTCGAGAAGATTACCGAGTCTGCCGACTGGGAACTTCCTGAAGACCTCGTGACCAAACAGGTCGACAACGCTCTGAAACGAGAGATTCTCGAAATGCAGCAAGCAGGATTCACTTCACGTGAAATCCTGGCTCGCGAGAACGATCTTCGTCAACGCTCGTTGAGCATGACACGCCAGAACCTCAAAGAACACTTCGTTCTTGACCGGATTGCCGAGATCGAAAACATCGACGTGACGGAAGAAGATCTCGAAGTCGAAATTCTTTCAATGGCGATGCAACGAGGTGAAAACCCTCGCCGAATTCGAGCCAAAATGATCAAGAACGGTTCGATCGAGAACCTTCAGGCTCAGATTCGTGAGCGAAAAGCTGTTGATATCGTTTTCGATAGTGCCGAGTTCAACGACGTTCCGCTGCCACCGACCGTGACCAACGAAGTGGAAGCACTGAATCGTTCGATCTGCCGAACAGCAAGTCAGGCGGACGCAACCCAGGACGACGACGACGCAGAAGACGAATAAGTCTTCCGGCATTTGAAGTCGCAGATGTCATCAGACACAAAAGGCACGGAAACAAACTTCCGTGCCTTTTTTGATTTCCGGGCACCAGTCCGTTATTGTCTGACTGCATTGCGTCCTCAGCCAATCAAGCGCTGTGACTCTTGCTCTCGCTCATTCAGATTCGTCGCAGCTTGAATTGCCGTGTTCGCGAGTGAGTCGACGAGAACCCATCCGAAATCTGCTCATTAATGTGACAGCGCTGTGTCAAAGATCCTCGATCGCATCGTTGAACAGAAACTTCAGGACATTGCAGCTGCAAAGCGAGCAGTTCCTCACTCTCAACTACAAGCGTTGATCCCGAGTGCTCCACCTGTTCGCGGGTTTGTTGAGTCGCTTCGCAGCCATCACCCCATGGGCCTGATTGCCGAAGTCAAACGAGCTTCTCCCTCAGCAGGGCTGATTCGAGAGGATTTCGATCCCGTCGAAATCGCAACTGAATATGCTGCCAACGGCGCGGCCTGCCTGAGTGTTCTCACAGATGAACACTTCTTTCAGGGTTCGCTCGAATATCTCGTTGCGGTTCGAAAAAGCGTCGAGATTCCGGTCCTCCGCAAGGACTTCATTCTCGATGTCTACCAGATTGATGAAGCGAGAGTCGCTGGGGCGGATGCGATTTTGCTGATCGCAGAATGCCTCGACGACGAAACACTCAGTCGCCTTTACGAGCACACCCATTCGCTCGGAATGCAAGCATTGGTGGAAATTTATGAGCCGCACAACCTCGAGCGGGTCCTCGCACTCTCTCCCCCGCTCATCGGAGTGAACAACCGGAATCTGCAAACGTTCGAGACTCGACTCGAGCACTGCACCGATCTCAGAAAATCGATTCCAGAGGAGATTCTGGTCGTGGGCGAAAGCGGAATTCATTCGCACGACGACGTCCTGATGCTTCAGAACTCCGGTGTTCATGCGATTCTTGTCGGAGAATCGTTGATGCGGCAGCAACACGTCGGACAGGCAGTTCGCACTCTACTCGGAACAGAAAACTAACCAACCTTACAGGAGGGGTTCCATGTCACTGGACCAGACGACCGTCGAACACGTTTTAGTCGTCCCGACGTTGTTGTTTCACGAAATCGGACACTTTCAGGGATACACGACGAACATTGAGCCCTACCTGGAAACACTGCTCGACCCAAGTTACGTGAGCTATCGTCCTCGCCACGAAGTTGAAGAAGACCCAAGCTACAAACAGCTCATCCCCTATTGCATCTTTCGCCACGAAGGAAAGGTCTTTTATTACCGACGTGGAAAGGAATCGGGAGAAGGTCGCCTTCACTCGAAACGCTCGATCGGGATCGGCGGTCATATTTCTTCGGACGATGCAACCTCGGGCTCGAACGTCTATCAGGTCGCGATGAAGCGGGAAATTGAGGAGGAAGTCTTTCTCGAGTCAGGGTTTAGCGAATCCTGTGTGGCACTCATCAACGATGATCAAACCGATGTCGGTCGTGTGCATCTTGGAATTGTTCACGTATTTGATCTGGAAGCGGCCAAAGTTCGCCCTCGCGAAACGTCGATCATAGAAGCAGGGTTTGAAGATCCGATGCAACTCGCAGAGAGTCGCGACGATTTTGAGACTTGGTCACAAATTTGCCTGGAGTTCCTGAATACTGGTCAAACGTGAACAGCTCGTTCACATCCCAACCGAATTCCAGGAAACAATTGTTGATGCATCAGACATAACAAAGGAGTGTGTGTCGATGAAACTTATGCGGAGTTTGATCGTCGCTGGAGCGTTGACTGGCGTCGGAGTATCGATCCTGCCCTCACAGTCTTGTGTCGCACAAGACCGTGCCCCCATGCAGCTAAGCGAAGAACAGCTTGGCGAGTCAATTGCTGCGATGGGAATTGAGGCAGAGAAGAAACAACAACGGTACGATTTTGCTTTTCGGGCCGTCATGGCGGAAGAAGAGTGGGAACTCTCGATGTCCGCCGTGCTGAGCCAGAACGGTGAAGACTTGTGGGTCATGGCCTGGCTGGATAAGCTTCCAAAGACTTCAGCCGAAGCCCCCAAAACTGCCCTGTTGCGCCTGCTTGCCCAAAACGACCAACTCGGGAACGGCAAGTTCTTCGCCTATGTGCCAACAGCACGACGGTTCGTTTTGCAGCGAACTGTCCCGAACGAGGACCTGACATCCGCGAAACTTCGCGTCATCCTTCAGGATCTCGGCTCAACCGTTGTCGAAAACTACCCAATCTGGGCGGTTGCCAACTGGAATCCCACGGGAACACCAGCAGCTCCGACAGGAGCCCCGGCTCAATCGGCCTCACAATCGGGTGGACAACAATTTCAACAGCCAGTTCAACGTTGATGTTTGATTCCGGGGGGAGTCAGGCTGGGTCTCTTTGACTCAGCTGAAAACTCGACGTTGAATGACCGGGGGCGATACCCTGGCTGTAGCCGTAACCTCATCGACCGAAATTTTGCAGAAGCTCGTCCTGAGACGGACTGTGACTCACAGGGGATTCTGATCCCCGCCCGATTCACTGTTTTTGGGACTGGAGCTGCGAGATTTCCGGGTCGATGGGATTACGGCTTGAGTCGTCCATGGAAATCAATTCCAGACTGGTTCTGGTTCGGTGAAATGTTTATGCTGACAACCCATGTGTGGGAGGCAGTCTGCGTCGATCGCTGTTGGTGTCTCCCGTAACACAGTGATTCACTGTCCTGCGAGGAATCCAGAGTGGTTCGCTGTGATAATGTCTCCCTCCAGATAACTGGTCAAAAACCGTACGGATCTTGGAGTGGACTGTTTGATTGAGCCAGCAAATTGTTCTCGGAGTGAGAACTCAATCCTGAGGTGACCTGCGTGGCGACCATAGCAGAAAAGGATTATGCGAAACCCACGCCGGGGAATGACAAAACATTGTTTACTCGACGTACGAGTTCGCTTCTCGGTGTTCAAATTGCCGCTTGTGGCTCCTATTTGCCTGATCAAGTTGTGACAAATGAACAGCTTGATGAACGCTATGGGTGTGACCCGAACTGGATTGTGCAGCGAACGGGAATTCGCGAGCGTCGCCATTGTCCCGATGGGATGGCGACCAGCGACATGTGCATCGAAGCATCACGCCAGGCAATTCGCTCTTCTGGAATCGATCCTCAGCAGATTGATCTCCTCGTCTGTGGAACATTCACACCGGATTATCATTGCCCGTCGACTGCTTGTCTGGTTCAGGACCAGTTAGGTCTCGACTGCCCTGCTTTCGACGCCGCAGCGGCATGTGCCGGCTTCATGTATGCACTCGTCACCGCAGCCCAATTTGTGGCCACGGGAAATGCTCGATACGCACTCGCTGTCGGGGGTGACCTGAACAGCAGAATTGTGAACCCGAAAGATCAGCGGACGTTTCCACTCTTTGGTGATGGAGCCGGTGCCGTTCTGATTACAAGAGGGACTCCTCATCAGGGTCTGATTTGCTATCAACTCGGATCTGATGGAAGTGGTGGTCCGCTGTTGGATCGGCCAGCCGGGGGAACGAAGGCTCCCATGACTCCAGAAGGTCTCGTCGCAGGGGAACACTTCCTCCGAATGGACGGTCGAAGCGTCTTCAAATGGGCGGTCCGCATGCTCGTTGACACGATTGAACTCGTGCTCAGCAAAAGCGGAATGACAGTCCACGACATTTCTCAGTTCGTGTTGCACCAAGCGAACATCCGAATCATCAACGCCGCAGCTGAACAGCTCGGGATTCCGCAAGAGAAGCTGTTCGTGAACCTCGACCGATACGGCAACACCTCCGGCGGATCGATTCCGATTGCCCTCGACGAAGCTGTCCGCTCTGGGCACATTCAGTCGGGCGATGCTGTCCTCATGTGCGGATTCGGCGGTGGGCTGACTTGGGGAACCGGAGTCTTTCGCTGGTAGAAGATTTCTGAAGCCGGTCGAATCAACTCAGGCAGCGTCTCTGCAAGAGTTCGAAACAGGCTGAACTGCGCACTCGATAGCCATCACGACAGCTGCTCCGCAATGATCACCGCGTCTGCGACCGATCGCCATCAACTGTAGTACGACTCGACTGCTAACCCTGTTCGCGTTCTAACACGCTCAGCGATGGCGTCGACTTCTTCATTGAGCAGCGGTGCGACAAAGCTTTCGGCGGGCTGGCGGGCGACGGTGTAAACCTGAACGAGACTGAGTTGGCCTCCCGATTCGAGAACGTCCTTGAGGCGATCAATGTAGGCTTCAATTTCCTCAGAAGTCGGTGGCTCGCCATGCACTCGCATGAAGAGACTTTGGATGACAAGCGGACGAACGCGAGAAGCGTCAAGAATGTTGTCGAGAACCTGCTGAAAGCGGATTTTCGTTCGATCAACAAGCTGGAAATACTCGCTTGTTCCGGCGTCGAGTTTCGCCCAGATTTCACCCTGATTCTCATCCAGCAGCTTGAGGCCGCGCTGGACAACCGGGCGATGAAACATGCTGGCGTTCGTAATGAGCACCATTTTGACAGCATCAAGCCCGAGAGAGGCTTTCAGCTGAGCGGCTCGTTCGATGATTTCGTCGAAATTCCGATACGTGGTCGGCTCGCCGTCTCCTGAGAACGCGATGTCGTTCAAACGTTGAAATTCGGATGGAACGTCCGCGAATCGGGGATCGGTGAAGATTTCTCCCGACGAGACAAATTCCAGCATCCCTGCGAGTTCGTCGAAGAGTTGTTCGAACTCAACAAACTGCGTGACCGATTCGGATCGCCGATCGACCTGACAGTAGATGCAGTCGAAGTTGCACACTTTGTCGGGATTGAGATTTACCCCGATCGAAATTCCCTTGCTACGTCGAGACAGGACCGGATAGACGAACCGATTCTGTTCGTATTGTCGCGGGTGCGATCGGTGCTGCCGAACGGATGGAGAATTCGTCATGGTGCTCAAGCTGACTCACAGAAGGAATAAAATGGGCCGGACACCGCAGCATCCGGCCATTCGATTATAGGTTCAGCAGTCACCAAGACGAGATCTATTGTTCGCTCGCCAGGAAATTCCCTACAGGCCCAGCCAAGGCAATGGAGCTTTGGCAGGAGGAAGATTGACCAGTTGAACTCCGGTCACGTCGGGGTGTCCCTGAACTTCCTTGAGCGCTTCTTCTGAAGGAGCATTGTCGAGATTCAGAACCGCGACAGCTTCTCCTCCGGGCTCGTTTTTCTCACGGCCAAGTGCCATGTGAGAGATATTCACCTGATGCTTGCCAAAGGTTGTGCCAATCGCTCCGATCAATCCCGGAACGTCTTTATGGCGATAAATCAGCATCAATCCGTCGAGGTATGCGTCGAGCTGGTAGTCATTCAGCTTCACCAGACGTAGGAAATCGTTTCCGAACGTTGTGCCGCCTGCGGTGATTTCTCGCTGGTCTGTGCGAACAGTCGCGGAGATCATTGTGGCAAATGCACCTGTTTCCGAAGTCGACGTTTGCGAAATGGCAATTCCGCGATCTTTGGCCGTCACATCGGAATTCACAATGCTGACAGTATCATCAAGCGCGGCCGAAAGAAGCCCGGATGTGAACGCACTCGTGATCAGTTTGACAGGCTGCGAAGTCACATCACCGCGATACTGAAGTTCTGCCCCTTTGATTCCTTCCGATCCTGCCAGCTGAGCCAGCATTAAGCCCAATCGATAGGCGAGATCGAGATAAGCTTTGGCAGCTTCGAGTTCTTTCCCGGAGATCGGGACCATGTTAACGGCGGAACGGATTTCGTTTCGCGTCAAAAAGTTGCAGACAATTTCGGCCGCTTCGACTGCCACCTGTTCTTGTGCTTCTTCTGTCGAAGCTCCGAGGTGAGGAGTACACAGCACGTTCGGATAGCTCGCCAGCTTGTCGTTGGCGCCAGCCTTCTCCGTCACATAGACATCGAGAGCCGCCCCGCCCACCTGACCGGATTCGAGGCCTTCGAGGAGGGCTTCTTCGTCGATGATTCCGCCGCGGGCACAGTTAACGAGCCGCACGCCTTCTTTCATCTTCTTCAGGCGTTCGGCATTGATCAGTCCGCGAGTTTCATCAGTCAGAGGCGTGTGAACTGTGACCAGATCGCACTTCACGAGCAATTCGTCAATGTCTCTGTAGAGTTCGATATTCTGTTCGGCAGCCCGTTCCTCACTCAGGAACGGATCGTAGCCGAGCACGTTCATTTCCAGTCCATTACAACGTCTGGCGACGGCCAGCCCGATTCGGCCGAGTCCGATCACACCGACAGTCTTCCCGGCCAGCTGAGTTCCGGTGAAGAGTTTTCGATCCCAGCGGCCTTCTCTCATCGATTGCGAGGCAGGACCGATATTGCGGCACAGCCCCATCATCATCGCAATCGTTTGCTCTGCTGTGCTGAGCGTGTTTCCATCGGGAGTATTTGAAACGACAATTCCCTGTCTTGTGGCAGCCACCAAATCGACGTTGTCGACTCCAACTCCTGCACGGGCAACGACTTTCAGCCGTTTCTGACCACTGAGAACGTCTTCGGTCAGTTTCGTTCCACTTCGGATGACAATTCCATCCGTCGTTGCGAGTGCCTCTTTCAGTGCGCTGGGGTCCTTGTGGATCTCTGGCTCATAAACCAGATCGATCTCCGGATGATCTTCAAGAAGTTTCAGACCAATTGGGGAAAGGTTGTCGCTGACAAGGACGCGATACATGGGAATTCCTCGAATCCATTCCGGACCGGGTTTGAAAAGAACGAGCTGTGAAACCTGCTGTTTCAGGCGTCATAGTTGGGACGACTGCGCAGAGGGTGTAGCATAGAGGACAAGGGACACGCGCCAAGGGTTCAACGATCAGATGGCCCTTGTTCCAAACCTTCGGAAACTCATTCAAAGAATTCTGCGGTCCCAGCGAACTGCGTGTTCACGAGTCTGTACACTGTGAAATTCGAAAACCGATCCGGACTGATCGGTTTTCGAATGAGTTTTCGCCCAACTATTCGCCTGAATCAGAGGAGTGAACATTGACCCCGGACGAACTTCGACAGCTTCAAGCTCCGTGGAAAGAGAAATTTCGATTGAGTTCCGACGCAGCGCAAGCGACACTCTCAGCAAAGGGTGTTGTCGATGTGGAACGCGTCGCTTGCCGAATTCACGAAAGCGAACCTCAAGCGCGAACTGCAGGTCTCCATCCGATGGCAGGCGGAGACGGAACCGATGCCTGCGCTGCTGAGATGCTGCTTGAAGCCCTTGTCGGCTGTGCAGGTGTGACCTTCGCAGCTGTCAGCACTGCAATGGGGCTGACAATCGAAGACGCTCAAATGTTGGTCGAAGGCGATCTCGACTTTCGCGGTACTCTGGGAATCGATCGGTCGGTGCCAGTCGGTTTCACTGAGATCCGAGTTCAATTCGAAATCAAATCGGACGCAACCGATGAAACACTCTCGAAAGCGGTCGAACTGGCCGAGCGGTACTGTGTTGTGGCGCAAACATTGAAATCGGTTCAGTCGAGCTGGAAGAGAAGCTGACGGAATGTTTCGGGCAGGGAAGTTTTATTCAGAGCTTTGGCGGGGAGTAGAGTGAGTGTCGGATTCTCAAGAAGAGCCGTTGTCGATCTACTGTCCGGCCTGCAACGAGTCGTTTGTTCGTGTGCAGGCAGACACGCTGTGCCCGCAATGTGGGATGCCGATTTCCGCGGGCGACAATTCTTACCTCAAGACAATGCTCTGGAAGTCCGCCGAAGAATGGATCAGTCGATCGGAGGCGCTGCAAGCCGCGAAAGATCGGCAGATCGAAGCACTCATCGGAAAAACTCTCGAGAAGTATTTTCTGCAGTCGCTTCTCGGACGAGGCGGAATGGGATGGGTCTTTCTCGGACGACACCTGCAACTCAACCGTTCGTGCGCCGTCAAGGTTCTGTCGCCGGATCTTGTGGCCCGAGATCCCGACTATTTGGACCGCTTCTGCACTGAAGGTCAGGCGGCCGCCTCAATCGTGCATCCCAATGTCGTGACCGTGCATGCAATTGGTCAGACAGACGATCTCAACTTTCTTGAAATGGAATACGTTCCCGGACGTTCATTGCAGACGGAAATCCGGAACGGTCCTCTTCTCATTCCTCGCGCGACGTTTCTGGCTCTCGGAATTGCGAACGGACTGGCAGCCGCTCATCGGCTGGGAATTGTTCATCGAGACTTGAAACCGGACAACGTGCTTCTGACGCATCACGGTGTTCCGAAAATCAGCGACTTCGGACTCGCGAAGCGTCTGCACGGAAACTCCTATTTCGAAATGCCGGGGACTCTGGCGGGAACGCCTCACTTCATGGCTCCCGAACTCTTCAGTGGAGTCGAAGCTTCCCCTGCGAGTGATGTCTACGCGCTGGGTGTCTGCTTTTATTACATGCTTACCGGAAGACTTCCGTTTCCTCGGCGAAAGATGCAGGATCTCGTCTCAGCAGCCACGACCGAGACCGCCCCGAACATTCGTGAACTCCGTCCGGAACTTCCGCTCGAATTGTGTGAGTGTCTTGGGCTGATGATGGAGAAGAGTCCGCAGAATCGTCCACGAGATGGAATCGAAGCGTCACAGCTTCTTCAGGCGGTTCTCGGTCAAACGCGCGACCTTGAGTCGTTGATGCACGAAGCGTTCGATCACACGCGTCATGTCAGCTGGGTGCGTCGAGGCGAAGAATATCAGATTGATGTTGCGCTCCCTGATCAGCGAAGACAAACCGTCTTTGTCACTCACAGCAACCACCGCTATCACGAGCGACTTTTGCAGATCTACAGTATCTGCTGTCCGGCGGAACCGCATTACTTTCCGGCGGCATTGAGATTGAATTCTCGAATCTCACACGGGGCGTTGGCACTGAGAGATGTGGAGGACCAGGAGTATTTCGTCATCACATGCTCTTATCCCCGATCGACTGTTGACGGAGAAGAGATTCAGAAGAGCGTTCTCGAAATCGCCTCACATGCTGACGCTGTCGAACTGTTGCTGACCGGGAAAGACGTCAACTGATCGTGGCATCGACTGATTCGTCACGGCAATGAACCGGCTGTCAGCGAAGAATTGATGACTTACGAAACAGGCGTTTTCCTTTTCGAAGAGCAGCGGTTTCGAGCCGGTCTCTTCGCTTCCTGCAGAGCTTGACGGTCTTGCGAAGAGTTTTGCGGGAGACTCCCGCTTTGCGAAGCGACGATTTGCCGGGTTGCGTCGTGATCGCTTCGATGAATAAAGCTAAATCGTGGTCGTCTCCAAGCCTG
Organism: Thalassoglobus neptunius; assembly: GCF_007859735.1. Classification (GTDB taxonomy): domain Bacteria; phylum Planctomycetota; class Planctomycetia; order Planctomycetales; family Planctomycetaceae; genus Thalassoglobus; species Thalassoglobus neptunius. The sequence continues at coordinate 48,369 of NZ_SIHI01000001.1, forward strand.
GAAGCGATCTTCTTCGCTGGGCGAAGCCGTGAGTCCATGACATCTTCGTTGAATTCCGACAGAAGTTGGCACTGGTGCCAGTGATACTTGACGTGTTTTCTCCATTCATGCAAATGGGGTGTCGCTCGCGACTTCGCAGCTTTCCGCATCGACCTTCGGCTTTGACGGTATGTCTTCTCAAACCCGTCAATCACACTCTTTTCGACATGTTCGGGTTTCCAGTTTGTGGAACGATCGATTGTCGATTGAATTTGATCGAGGAGTGAAGCTTGAAGTTCTGTTGTATCGACTCGGGAATCCGGACGACTGAACATCGAACGGATCGCGTCCAATTGCTTATCAGGAATTTTTACAGCGAGTTTCTTCTCAATCGACGCGAATGTTTCCGCCAGCGAATCAACATCTCGAATGGCTGAAATTCTGCGGGCTTGATCTCTCAGAATTTTGTTTTCGATGCGGTAGGTGTTCGGCATTATCGGGCGAGCAAGACGGAGGAGTGCCCGCAATCTTTTGAAGCAACGTCGCAGTAAGTGAATCGATCGCGCCCGGTCGCTCTCAAGCTTTGTCACCAGACGTCGGGCTTCGGTCAGTTGCTCGACGGCAACTCGTCGAATTTCTTCGCACTCTCGCTGGTCGGGTTCGATTCTGAATGACGCGTTCATTCTTCAGACTCAAAAGGAGGGCCCAACGAGTTCCGATTCGTCTTAGAACATCGGGGACCCACGAATCGTGCATGTGTCGCGCTGCCACTGAAACTGAAACAGCGCAAGCTGCGTCTCGTGCGACTCAGTCGCTCAAAACGAATCCCGAACGATATTGTAGACGAGTCGGTAAGCGACTGGCAATTCGCTCCTCAGTCAGCTCGGTCTGTGCTCTTCGGAATTGAACACAAGCTGTTCGCCGGTGCGAGTTCACGAAGGTCTCTTCAAGAATGTCTTTGCTTTGAACTCTTATGAAGCATGTTCTTCAGCCGGTTGAATCCCCAATTTCCGCTCGATTTCTTCGAGGGGAACCCCTTTGGTTTCTGGAACCATCGTAAGTACCCAGATGAGTTGAAGAACCATCATGCACATGAAGAACAGGAAAACAGAACCCGGTGCGAAGTACGTCACCATCCGTGGGAAGAACATCGTCAGCATGGCTGCGCAAATCCAGTGCGTGAAACTTCCCAGAGACTGCCCTGTTCCGCGAAATTGATTGGGGAAGATTTCTGAGATGAAGACCCAGATCACAGCCCCCTGCCCGACTGCATGGGCTGCGATGAAGGCGAAAATACAAGCGGGAACAATGGAGACGTTTCCGGAGTAGAAGGCCCAGGAACACAATCCGAGAGAAAGGATGTAGCCCACCGAACCGATCAGCAGCAACGTCCTGCGTCCCAATCGGTCAATCAACCACAGCCCCACAAACGTGAAGATCAAATTCGTGATCCCGATTCCGATTGACTGAAGCAGCGCGGCCTGTGCTCCAAGTCCGGTCAGTTCGAAAATTCGCGGAGCGAAGTAGAGGATGGCATTGATCCCCGAAAGCTGATTGAAGAAAGCGATCAGAATCGCAAGCGTGATCGGCCTTTTGAGTCGTGCCGTCCAGAACGGTTCCTTCGCTGATGTCCGGTGAGAGGCATCTTGAATGATCTGAATCTGCCGGGAAAGTTCGTCTTCGGTCGCCTCGGGTTCAATTAGTTGAAGCGTTCGCCGACCAGCTTCCAGATCGTCTTTGTGTCCGATGAGCCAACGGGGACTTTCCGGAATCGTCAGACACATCATCGTGTAAATCAGAGCGGGAATCGCTTCGACACCCAGCATCCACCTCCATGCGTTCTCACCAATTCCAGACAGAAGATGGTTCGACAGGAAAGCGATCAGAATTCCAAAGACAATGTTGAACTGAAACATCCCCGCCAGTCTCCCACGCAGATTTGGAGGACTGATTTCCGAGATGTACAAGGGAGCAGCAACAGTCGAAACACCGACTCCGAGACCTCCCAGAAAACGCGCGATCATGAAGGAATTGACGTTTTCCGCCAGCCCAGACCAGACAGCGGAGACGAAATAGAGAACGCCAATCCAGAACAATGTCGGCTTACGTCCGAGACTATCTGTCGGCCACGACCCCACAAGAGAACCGACGACCGTGCCCCACAGGGCCATACTCATCGCCAGCCCGTGTTTATTGTCGCTGAGCCCCCACAACTCTTGAATTGTTTTCTCGGCCCCCGAGATAACGACCGTATCAAACCCGAACAGAAACCCTGCGAGTGCGGAGGTGAGTGACCAGATGAAGATGCGTGATTCATAGAAAAGTTTCAGCTGCGGGTGTGGGCGTACGGGTAAAGCCGAGTGATGCACTTGGGAGAACAAAAAGACCAAAGCAAGCGAGCGCTGCTCACTCGTCGCTGAGACCTTTGAGAAAAGCGGATTCAGGAAGTTCTTTGCCTGAGATCGCTTTGAACTGAGCTTCGAGAAGTTGAGTGTAAATTCCCGCCGTGTTGATTGTATTCGCGCCGCGCTCTCGGGCTTCGGCCATGAACTCTGTTTCGAACGGAAGGTCACTGACATCGAGCATTGTCATGTCCGCCTTGATCACGGATGGGTTGATCTGCCCGTGCTGAGACCCCATTGAAATGTTCGGATCAGCGATAATGACCACATCGGCCAGCGTCTCGTAGAGATTCTGATAAGGGACGAAGCGACAGGAATTCTTCTGGGCGGTCTGCTGGGCAAGTTTGTCCTTCGGACCACACACACTCACAAGTCCTTCCCGACGCGTGAGCGCGTAGACGATCGAGTCAGCAATCCCTCCGTTGCCGATGACCAGCAGATTCATTTTCGACAGCGACTTGCCAGACTCTGAAATCACGGATTCCAATGCTTTCAGTCCGCTTCTCCAAAGTGTGTTGTAACCGTGCCAGCCGTTATCACGTTTGAGGAGCAGGTTGAGATAACCACTCTCGGAATCGTGTGCGTCAACATGGTCTGCGAGTTCGAGAATGGAGGAACCATGCTGATTCCCGACGATGATGGCTCGAATTTTCAGAATGTCGAGCATCCGTTTCAGATCGCTCACATCCTCAAGCTCGATCGGCAAACACCGCACATTCAAGTCGAGTTCTTTGAAAGCCGCATTGAGAATGCGAGTGGTCAGCGTCTGCGATTCTCCGAAACCTGAGACAGCAATGAAACGTGTTTTCGAATCAATATCGGAAGCATGGTAAGTGTCATTCAATTCAAAAACGGTGGCCTGCCCGTCGTGTGCTTCCATTCCTTTTTCGAGGGCAGCGTAAATCCACGGAGATCCGTAGCGAAGACCGAGGAGGGAGAAGGTCAATTCCGGTCGCCCCAATCCCATCCCCACGACTGGCAGTCTTCGTTTCTGACTGACAGCAACAAGCAGCGGCCACGCAGCTCCGAGAGTAGGTGTCGGCCATGTGAACTTGACGATATCGGCACGCGCATTGGCTGCGTCGTCGAAGATCCTGTCGATATCGGTTTCCGGGCGATCGAGTCGGGTAAAGCTGATCACTCGTTGGGTTGAGCCGAACCGGGGAACATCATTCGCGATATCGAGATCCAGCTCAATGTAAGCGGGGCCGGCAGCAATCGCACGACGCAACATCAGCAGTCGTTCTTCTTCGGTGCCTTCCCATTGCCCTCCATCCTGTTTTCGTCGACACGAGATGATAATGGGTTTGTCGACAGCCCGAATGAGATCATCGATATCCGGATCTTTACTGAAGTGATCCAGGCACAACTCGATAATATCACCGTGCCGAGCGGCATTCAGTAAATCGGCTTTGGCCAACGTTCGTGATGACGGGGTGACGGTGATACAGATCACTTCTTTGTCCTCATATTCTGGCAGCACAGGAACGAGCGGAAATGCGGTCAGGCTGGACCATTTTCATGGTTTCTCTGCACTCTCTGAACTGGTTCCTTCCGATGAACGCTCGCTGCTTGTGCGAATCGCTGCAAACTCAAAACGAAGAAGCTCTCGAGTGTCAGAAGACTCACATCAGGTTAGCGTAACAATTCACCGTTGTCCCATCTGAACAATTCCGGAATCGCTCGATCGCGAAAAACGATGAGCTTCTTTAATCGGAAGTGAACTCTTCAGAAGCTGTCGGAAGTTCCGATCTCCCCCGAGACTTCCAAATCCTGAAGGCGAGCAGAAGTCCGCCAATCGTTCCGGAGAGATAACTCGCCGAATGCGCCCAAAGGTCGACAATGAACCGGTTGTGGCTCTCAACTGGAACTCTCTTGGCCATCTGTCCGACGAGATTGACCCACCCGGCCTGTGCAAAGAAATAGCCCAGCAAACCTGCGCATGCTGCGGTCAAACCACACACAATCATGAGAATTGCAATCGGGCGAATCAGATCGCGGGCTGTCCGCTTCGGTCGCTGACCGACTCTTGAAGCGATGACAAGAATCACCCCAAGTCCAGCGCCGACCCACCATGTCGCGATGACTCCCCAGCCTAAACCAAGAAGTGTCGGATCGTCTGTTCCGAAGACGTCGGGATGGCCAATCGTAAAATACTCGACACAGATGCGGGCCGTGATTTGATCGTGAATGATTCCGTAGATCACGCTGGCGAGAATGGCAACAAAGATGATCTTGAGTGACTCCATGGCCGCACACCTCAATTCATGAGTGATGAGAGTCGCAATCCGTTTACTCCGAAAGGCCTCCCTCCCGAAGCGTTTCAATGACGTGCGCTTCATCGACATCGTCAATGAGTTCAACGTGCCCAATCCGCGTTGGGAGAATGAATCGCAAACGGCCCCCAACGGTCTTCTTGTCCAGCCGCATCCTGTCGAGCACGTCCGACATTTTGATCGACTCGGGAGAGGAGAGATTCGTCGGCAAATCGAGCGATTCGAGAAGCCGAACTTGTTTTTCGGTCTCCGGCTGTTCGGTGCGTCCACACTTCTCAGCGAGGCGACTTGCGTAAACCATTCCGATGGAAACCGCTTCGCCGTGAAGGAGTTCCCCATAGCCAGCGAGAGCCTCGAATGCGTGGGCGAACGTGTGCCCGTAGTTGAGAATGGCCCTCAACCCGGTTGTTTCGAATTCGTCCTCTTCCACGACTTTGGCTTTCAGCTCACAGCTTCGAGCGATGGCCATTCTGAGAACATGAGGTGCTCGTTCATTGAGCGAGTGAACATTCTGTTCGAGGTAGGAAAAGAAATCTTCATCGAGAATGACACCGTATTTAACCACTTCCGCCAATCCGGAACGGTACTCTCGATCCGGAAGAGTGTTGAGTGTTTCCGTATCGATCACTACTCCACAGGGCTGATGAAAAGCCCCGATCAGGTTCTTCGCTTTCGGATGATTGATCCCGACTTTCCCGCCGACTGCACTGTCGACGGTGGCCAGCAGCGTCGTCGGAATCTGAATGAATGGAATTCCGCGAGCGTAAGTGGCAGCAATGAACCCGCCCGCGTCTCCAACAACACCCCCACCGACGGAGATCACAACAGTTCGGCGATCCGCCTGAAAGTCGACAAGGGCATCCCAAGCCTCGATGATCGTTGAGATCTTCTTCGAACTTTCACCTGCGGCGAATTCAAAGACCCGAGTCTTCCAGCCGGACGCATCGAACGAACCTTGAACCCGATTCGCCCATTCCGCAACGTTCGAGTCCGTCACAATCAGAACGGTGCGCGTCCCCTTGGTGGAAGAATCAAGACGAAGCCAAGTCGAAACCAGTTCCTCGACCTGCGGCAGAATTCCTTTTCCGATGACGATATCGTAGCTGCGGTCTCCCAAGCGAACGTGGACATTCTGGGACTCGTTCTGTTCACTGCCTGCGGACACCGTACATTCCTCTACATCCTGGGGGGTGTTTGATTTGCGAGAGACCACGCAACACGCTGATTGTGTCGCGTTGAGCGCAAGAAAAAAAGGCTGCAATGTTTGGGAGCGCTCCACAACATCACAGCCTTTGGATCAACGTGTTCCGATCATAGCCGCTGGCAAATCGTTTTTCCAGTGAAAACTACCAGCCGCAGCATCCGCCCGAGTAACCGAAGCTGCCGCAAGTCCCACAATCAGAATAACTCGCTCGTTTGAACGGGCAAAGTGGTCCGAGAAGCCCACATCCGTGGCCGTAGCCGCATCCGTTGCGATATCCACATCCCTTGTGATGCTTTCCGAATGTTCCCGGACAGTAAGAGGTACAGTGCGAGGAGCAAGTCGGAGCCGGAGCACAGGTTTCACAGGGTCCACTGGAAATGGGAGCTGTATTGCATCCACCAGCGTATGGGGCAAAAGCGTAGTTCACGGGGTTGTAGTTGTAGGAATAAGGAGCGTAGTCGACGGCGGAGTACGACTGGTAAGTGGAATAGCAGCCACCCCCGTTGAATCCATAGGCAGAGAAGAACCCACCGCCCGCGTAAGCTTCACTGGCAGACATCGACATTGCTGACATGCAGAGGGCCGTGCATGCCAATCCAAACAAGAATCGTGACATTGGATTTCCTTAGGGGTTTGTGATCATCACTTCAATTGTCGCTCCATGGTAAAATGGGACCTCTGGGCGAGCAACAAAAAGTATAAAAATTTGCGCGGATCAACCATAAATTTCGATCCAAAGCAGCACAGAACTCGTTTGAACAGAATCTTGGGACCGTTCCAAAGCTCCAGTTGACTTATTGGACTGTTCAGGCGACAACGGTAGGAACAACGTTTCTGTCAGGCCATTCTCTTGTTGAATTGCAAAGTCATCCAACACCGAAGCGGCTGCTGACAGTAAAGTTTTGATGGAAATTTCATCCATCTGATGATCCCCCGTTCGAACCCATTCTGGCTGTGAGTTCTCTCAGTCAGTTCTCATTCTCTTGCAAAGAATTGATCATATGTTGCGAACACTGAGATTCATTCCCGTTTTTGTCCTCAGCCTCTCCATCGGAGCTGCTGCTCAGGACGCCCCCCTCACCTACTTCTCCAAAGACGTAGACATCGTCCTCCGTCTGAATGAACCGGACAAAACGGTTGAGAGCGTCGTCGCTCTCGTTGACGCCGTTCAGCCGGGATTGGGAGAGATGGCGCGGGCTGCTGTTGTTGAGAATCTCGGCCGAGCGATTTCGAACCGGACCCTGACCGGTGTCGACATGACCCGAAGCTGGTACATAACCGTTCACTCACAGGGACGTGCCGAGCCGCTGGTTGTCTTCGCGATTCCTGCAATTGAAACAGGCGATCTGGTCGGAGCACTGGGTGACACTATGCAAACCCGAGTTGAAGGCGACTGGGTCTTCTACACCGACAAAGGCGATTTGCCCGAACCAGCCACTGGCGATGACTCGATTCATGCAGCGATGGCGGAACCCATCGCGAAAGTCCTTGCCCAGGGCGAGTTGGGAATCTTCGTCAACGCCAACCATCTGACTCAGGTCTATTCTGAGGAGATTGAAACTGGTTACGAAGAGGTTCTCGAACAACTCAACAATCTGCGTTTCGCGATTCCTCAGAACTCCGGAGTCAACATCGGCCCCGTCATTGAGATGTACGGAACGATGGTCGAATCCTTCTTCCAGGCCGTGAGAGATGCAGACGCACTTTCGATCGCCGTATCGGTCGATCAGAAAGGAATCCGATTTGAAGAACTCGCTGAATTCCGAAGCGGAACAGACTCAGCCAAGTTCCTCGAAGACCTTCCAACGTCCCCGATCGCTGAACTCTCAAAACTTCCCAAAGGCGCAGCAGCGTACTACGGGCTGAACAACGGCGTGAAAGATTTGACTCGCTGGGGAGTTGGCCTCAGTGCGGGAATGTCGGAAGACCCAGAATCTCGCGAGAAAATCGATGCTGTCATTGAGCAACTCGACGACGTGGAAATGGGTTCCATGGCAGCCAGCGTGACGATCGGTGACGCTTCCGACGGAATGATTCAGGCGACCGGTATCGGTCACGCAGAGCCGATGGACAAATTCAAGACGTACATGCGTGAGAGCATTGTCGCCATGAGCGACATCGAATTCCCGGGAGTCACTCAAACATCGACGATCGATGAAGATGGCGAAACCTTCGGCGATTACACAGCTGATGTCATTAAGATCGTCCAGGAATACGATCCGTCACAACCCGGAATCGAAATGCAGGAGCAGTTCCAGAAAGTCATGTTCGGCTCGGAGGGAATTCAATCCCGCGTCGTGTATCTCGACAATGCCTATCTTTCCATCATGGGTGGAGGCAAAGAGGGAGCGGAACAGTTCTTGAAGAACTATCAGTCGGGACGGGAAAACGGTCTTGCTGAGAATCGAGCGAACCTGATGGAAGAGGTTAATGCGATCCTCTTTGTCGACGTGGCCAGCGGAACGGCCGGAATCCTGAAAGCTGTCTCCACAGTCGAAGGTTTGCCACCAATGCCGTTTGATGTTCAGACGATCGACAACCTCTATCTCACTCAATCATACATCGGGACCGCACTGGCAGCGGAAGGACGTTCTGCCCGTTGTCGAACGGACTTGCCAGTCGCTCAGATGCAGAACATCGCCAAGCTCGTCATGTTGTTTGCACCATTGGCAGCTGGCCAGCAGTTCTAAGACTTCTCGTAGTTTGAAGCATTGCTTCACGAGTCAATCACCGGGGCAGCCATCACTCGAAGGCTGTCCCGTTTTTTTGCTGATTGCGAAGAGTTCATGCACCAAAAATTACTCTTGTTGTTCGCCGCTCAAGCTTCGTGAACAGCCGCAGGGTGTGAGATCACTCATCGGTCTGTTATGGTTCGAATTCGTCGAACCCCAGCCGTGAAAGTTTTCCTGTCTCATTGAGCATCCTCATGAGTGGATGGCCGAAGAGAAGTCGCATGGCGTTGGAACAGGAGAACCGCGGCGCGTCTCCATGAAGGAAAAGACTAATGGCGAAGAAAGCAGCTTCCGCAAAGAAGGCTCCGACTCTGACCGACCTGTACGATCAGGTCTCACGCAAGGCAGACACTGCGAAAACGCAGATCAATGCGGCTGAAACAAAACGCGTTCTCGCATGCTTTTTCGATGCCCTTGAAGACTATTCCCCAGCTGAAGCAATGGACCTTGTCGCGAAAGGTCTCAAGGCTGCACAAAAACGCCGACGCTAGAGCAAGTTGCTCTTTCCTGTGAACTCGCTTGGGCTGTCTCATCAGACGAAATGCTGAGTCCGCTCGTGCGAGTGAGTGCGATCTCAATCAGAAAAGACTCTGAACGCATCGATTCAGTGAGACTTGGCCAAGTGAACGCTGGTCGAGTGAGAACGAGCAGAGTCTCGCGTGACTCGAACGGCCGATCATTGCGAGATTCACTCCACGAGTCTTTCGGGAACATTGACGTCTATGCACGACGCCTGTGAACAACGTCTGTGCATGCCCTTTGTGCAACATGAAGAGTGACAAAGAAAGAGCGGACAAAGATTTCTCTTTGTCCGCTCTCTTCAATTTCACTCTTCAACACATCGTCGCCGCGATGTTGGATTCATCGAAGCGGGCTCGGGAAAACTCGTCCAATCACATTCTCCGCATTGGAGTGATCATGCTTGCGGAGTTGGTTTTCCCCGTCGAGCCACTCCGGTTTCGACGGCAACTTTCGAAACCTGTTCAGCGACGGCGGTCGAGACCCGGCGATCAAAGACACTCGGGATAATGTAGTCCGGGTGCAGATCTGATTCGGAAATCACACTCGCAATTGCGTCAGCTGCGGCGATCTTAATTTCTTCGTTGATGTTTCGAGCGCGAACATCCAGAAGCCCTCGGAAGAGACCCGGAAAGCAAAGGACGTTGTTGATCTGGTTCGGATAATCTGAGCGGCCGGTCGCCATCACTTTGACATTCGCGGAAGCATGCTCCGGCAAGATCTCGGGATCAGGGTTGGCGAGAGCAAACACAATCGCGTCGTCCGCCATGGCTTCCACATCAGAAGTCTGAAGTGCTCCGGCAACAGAAACTCCGACGAAAAGGTCTGCCCCCCGAATAACTTCAGAAAGTGATCCCGCTCGGTTTTGCGGATTCGTATGTTCCGCCAGCCAGACTTTCAGAGGATTCACATATTCAGTCCGCCCGCGTGAAATCGCTCCCTTGCTGTCACAGACAACCATGTTCGCAACACCCACAGAGGTCAGCAGTTTGGCAATCGCAACCCCAGCAGCTCCTGCACCATTGATGACGACTTCGATCTCATCCATCGACTTCTTGACGACTTTCAGTGCATTCTTCAGTGCGGCAAGAACGACAACAGCTGTCCCGTGCTGATCATCATGAAAGACAGGGATGTCGATTTCTTCCTGAAGACGTTCCTCAATTTCGACGCACCGTGGGGAAGAGATGTCTTCGAGATTGATTCCGCCGAATGTTGGAGCCAAATGCTTCACGGTTTGAATGATTTCTTCAACATCCTGAGTCTGCAGGCAGATCGGAAATGCGTCGACTCCTCCAAACTCCTTGAAGAGAAGCGCCTTCCCTTCCATGACGGGCATAGCTGCAAGCGGGCCAATGTTTCCCAACCCGAGAACTGCTGACCCGTCGCTGACAACAGCAACGGTGTTACGACGGATCGTCAGGTTAAATGACGCATCCGGATCCGCTTCAATTGCTTTGCAAACTCGAGCGACGCCGGGAGTGTAGGCCATCGACAAGTCGTCACGAGTCTTAACTGGCACCTTGGAAACCACCTCGATCTTTCCGCCGAGATGCATCAGAAACGTTCGGTCCGAAACGTTGGAGACTTCCACTCCATCGAGAGTGTTGATCTTTTCGACGATGCGTTCCCCATGCTCTACATCGGTGGCTTGCACGGTGATGTCGCGAACCAGAGTTCCGTCGAGGCTGTTCACGATGTCCACGGCACCAATGTAGCCGCCTGCGTCTCCGATCGCAGATGTGATTTTGCCGAGAGCACCCGGAACGTCAAAGTAACGAAGGCGGACCGTGATGCTGTAAGCGGGGCTGTAATGACTCATGACGTACCTCGACCGAGCGGAATCTATGTGACGGTTTCATCTGACTTGAGCGTGACCGGCACGATGTCGCGAATGACAGAATTGGTGAGCGGCGTGACAGTCTACGAATTCGCCCGGTTGATCGCGACCGAATCGAACAACAATCGGAAGTTTTGAAGCTACGGACTCTTGGAAGATTTCGCGTCTTTCAGAACGCGAGCCGGTGCTCCATGAACGCGTCGATTGAAGATCTCCGGATCGAACGGATCGGCCGACATTGATTTCTTCGTTGCAGAAGTCTGTTCGACCTCGCGTTGAGAGCCGATTTCCGACGCTTGAAGAGGTTGCGGCAGCAGTCGCGGTTCTTCATCGGAAACGACAGCTTCATGGTTGGCTTGCTGGGCTTGCGGTCCGAAAAGCAGAAATCGCGGTTGATTCGCAACTGGGTCAGCCTGGGCAGCGAGTTTCTTGCGGTCGATCTCCCCGGACTGGACGACTTCGAACACCCATTGACGAAGACTGATCAGAAGCTTGTTATTGCTGCCAGCTAAGACAGCCGGATGTTTCGCATCAAGACCTGTCGGAGCGTTGAGAAGTGGGCTCGCTTGCGGATTGTCGTAATCGATCTGATCGATGACCGTCAGCAAATTCGCATGATTTTGCAGCCGATTACCAGCTGTTCCTCGCGAGCGAATTGTCGTCAGCTTGAATTCGGTCGGAGAAGCTTCTCCGTGACAATGGGCATTTCCACATTTGTTCAACAGAAGCGGCTGAACCTTGCGGATAAACCCCTGATGTGTTTCCCGAAACAATCCTGCTGTCGAACGTTCATCGAGTTCGACGAACCCGTCGCCCGTCTGAATGATTTTCGGTTTCGATGGCTTCTTTGATCTGTCGGCGATCTGCTGATCGACGTTGGAAAGCATCTCTCGCGAGTCCTCTCTGAGTGGATCGAGAATTCTCGCACGAGCAACTTCGGATTGTGCTTCCTCGAGGAGCCCATGCATCAGACACCACCGAGCGAGGATCATGTGGTCCTCGACCGTCGGATTCGGAACCCTGGCCCTTTTCACGCGATACGCATCCTGCAGCGACGCAGCCACAACATCAATTTGCGGGGCTGGAACCACATGAAACGCCCCGTTCATCTGAACTCCATAACCTCCCGGAACCTCGCCGATCACGCCGGCGAAGACCTGTCCATTCTTCAGGACAATCACCCCGGAGGGGAACTGTTGAGCTAGAGACATTGAAGCGAGCACGAAAATCGCGATCACGAATGCGGCTATTTTCACAAGAGTCTTTGGAATGGTGGCAGCCATCACGGAATCCTTCTCGAGATGCTGATGCGCGAAAACCGCAAGTCTCGATGAGTGATAGATTCGGGTCAAGATCTCTTGTGTGGGCTCAATTTCTGCCAACAACATCAGCAATCGGACGGAAGAGAAAATTCCAGATGTTCCCCGACTTTGCCGAACAATCGTTTTAACTGGTCATGAAGTTTCCGCCCCGGGTGCAATTTCTCAGGAAGTTGCTAGAGTGATTGGACTTGCGTTACAAAGTGTGATGCAGTGAACTCCTCGTTGCCGTCCCTGATTTCGTCCGAATTTCGTTGATTTCACCGACCGCGAAGCGAAACGACTTCCGGCGCGGAGCTGTCTTTACCTCGGATGGATGGGAATGGTGCCAACTGAGTTCAGAGAGAATCAAACGTCAGTCATCCCATTTTGACTCCTCCCGTGCAGGAATTGCCGGAGCCCATCGATGCCGAAGATCCGTTGCCGTAGTTGCGAAAAAGTTCTCAACATCCCGGAAAAGGCACTAGGCAAGACAATCGCCTGTCCGAAGTGTCAGACCAAAATCAAAGTTCCTGCCGGGAAGTCAGGAGGCAAATCGCAGCCCAAACGGGCTCCGAAAAAGACAGCCTCGAAACCCTCGGCAAGTGATCCGTTCGGTTTTGGAGACATCGACGACTACGCACTCGAAGACCGGGAAAATCAGATTTGTCCATACTGCGCCGCAGACATGGATGAAGACGATCCGGTTTGCCGATCGTGCGGAATGAACGTCGAAACCGGTCAAATGGACCGGAAAGAACAGAAGAAGCGAGCGAGAAAAGGGCCTGACCCAAACCTGTTCTTCAAAGCGGTCTGGTCAGAGTCGGGGAGCTTTCTCAAGAAAGAATGGGGACTCGCGATTCGAACCGGTGGAGCCTGGACGCTGTTTGGCGTGTTGACCATGCTCTGCGGGTTTATGGGATTCATCTACATTCAGGAGCAGATGCCTCCCAAAGTCTTCTGGATTTCCATGACAGTCCTTTCCTTCCTGGGTTTGCCGGGTTGGTTCTGGATTCTCGGATTGCGAATTATCGGAGACACCCGCCTCAGAAATAAATTTCAGTCGGATCGAATTCACTTCGACCTGTTTGCTTCCATCGCTTCCGGAATTCGCGCGCTGGTGTGGCCCGGAATCGTCATGGGTCCGGTGACTCCGCTCCTGATCCTCGCAGGGATCGCGATGTTTGCCTCAAACCCCGAAAATCCGGTGTTTGTGGGAATAGCCATTCTGTTGATTGGGGTCATTCCGTTGGTGCTCTTGCCACTGGCGATGATCCACATGACCGCCAAATACAAGTACAAGGGTTGGATTCTGTGGGAACTGCTTAAGGATTTCACGAAGGCATTCCCCGGCGTGATTTATTTTCACATCGTAGCGTTCATCGTCGCGATCCCGGCCGTTCTTGTCGCTGTGGGAATTTTCTATCTCATTCAGGACATCAATCCGTTTAACAGCTCCGTCGTCAACAACATCACAAAGAATATCACCCAGTGGACGATCGACACGATCGGTATGAACGCGGATTCCGATTCGATGATCTACACGCTGATTCTTGTCCCTCTGAATATCAGCGCTGCATTTCTGCTCATCGCTCCCATCGGCTACATCGCAGCCTTTCCTGCGGTGTTTATCATGCGAGCCAATGGATGCCTGGGATACTACTACTCCTCGCTCATCGATACGATTGAGCGAATGAAGACAGGAACTCCTGCAACCTTCTGGGTGCGGTATCTTTCTCACACCATCGACAACCTTCTTTACCCGCTGGCGTCATTTATCGTGACTGCGGACAAGCGAGCGATGTTGATCGGTCAGGTTCTCAACGGGGCGACGATTCTCATCATGCTCTTCAACAAAGCGATGTTGCCGATCATGGGAATCATCTGGTTCCTGTATATGAACTGGATGTACTGGACGATTCAGGAAGGCTCTGAGCTGAAAAGCACAATGGGCAAAGACGCGTTCGGACTGATGGTGATCACTGAAGACAACAAGAAAATGGACTTCAAGCAAGCCACCAAGAAGTGGGCTCTGCGGCTCTGCTTCCAGATCCTCGGAGGAATTCCGTTTCTGTTGACCGCTTTCCAGTCTCAGAAGCGGGCTCCGCACGACCTGCTGACGAAGTCGAAAGTTGTCTGGAAGGGTGACCGCTAACTCGCCATCATTTTCGATACAAACTCGACAGCAGTTTTTGAGACTCTTCGTCCAGCTTCGCAGCGAGTTTGTCGAATTGTACGAAGTGCTGTTTCGACTCGTCGAGATTCCCGTCCATTCGGGCCGAGGCAGCACTGACCGCGTGAGTGCACGCCAAGTCGAAATCCGGAACGTCATCGATTTCGGTCAGCAACTGCAAACAGTTCGCTACCGATCTTCGAGCTTGTGATTCATCGTCCGCAACGATTGCGGCGGTGGCTAATAGAACCTGTGCACGCAGATTATTCAGCGGCTTTCCGATCTGCTTCCAATGCCAGGCAGCACTCGAAGCAGTCATCAACAATTCTTCTCGTTCCTCTTCGCTTCGGGATTCCGACTCAACAAGATCCCATGCTCGGTTGTTGCATTCAATCGCGAACCAGCGGTGCGCTTCGGCGACATCAAATTCCGGTTTGTCCATCGATCGTTCCCTTCAACGTGTTCTTCGAATCGGTCTTCATGTACTCGCACAAATAACATGCACCCAAAAAATAAGCTGCCCGACGCTTGGACGTCGAGCAGCTTTCATCGTCTGAAACGAGTTCGGGCGAGTGCAGAGAAGTGATCAGAATCGAATGGTTTCCAGTGGCGTTCTGCGATTCGAATTGCACTCAGAACTCGTGATTAATATTCCGAAGACTTGATAATTCCTGGGAGAGGAATTGGATATTTGCCATTCGCACCGGCAACGAGTGGAGCAGGACCATCGACGGTGAGGCTGTCGATGGTTGGTGCAAACTCGTGTTCGCAGTTCAACATGTCATCGAAGGTCACGATCTGGCCAGTGTGTGCAGCCATTCGTCCCATGGAAGTGACAACACTCGCTTCGACTCCGCGTTGAACTTCATTGTAAGGCTGATCGTTTCGGATCGCGGAGATCAAGTGATCCCATTCGAGCTGGTAAGGAGTGACTTCCTTGCGTCCAAATGCCCAGACTTGATTGTCCTTGTCCATCTTCTGGCCCTTGAAAATCCGTGAACGGGCTGGGAAGTGAGAGGACGTTGAAATAATCGCTGAACCTTTGCTTCCTTGGGCATAGCTGGCGAATTCCTGATGGCAACCGACCATATTGCGGCCTTCCAGGAAGAACTTGCTGCCGTCGGCGAAGGTGTATTCGACGGAATACGTGTCGAAGTTCTGGTCGACGAATTTCCCGCGATAGTTACGTCCACCGGACGCTTGAGCTTCAACAGGCCAGGCGTTTTTCATCCAGCATGTTTCGTCGATGTTGTGAATCAGGAAGTCGCTGTAAGCTCCTCCACTCGCCCAAAGGAACCCGTGAAAGTTCTTGATCTGATACATGACTTCGCTCAGCGAGCCATCATTGGGCGGAGCGAACGCTGAACCGGTTGGACCGACCATTCGATACGCACGCATCAGAATCAAGTCGCCGATTTCGCCGTTCTGAATTCGATCGAACAACTCACCCCGGGCCTCACAGTGGCGGCACATCAATCCGACGCCGACCTTGAGGTTCTTTTCCTTGGCTTTCTCGTTCAGAGCGAGCATCTTGCGGGAACTCGGACCGTCAACGGTGACCGGCTTCTCCATGAAGACGTTCAAACCCTTTTCAATCGCGTATGTGTAGTGGACCCAGCGGAATCCCGGTGGGGTCGTCAGGATGACAATGTCTCCCGGACGCAACTGGTCCATGGCGGCTTTGTAAGCTTCGAATCCGATATGACGACGCTCTTCCGGAACATCGACTTTGTCGCCGTGTTTTCCGGACAAAGCGTTGTAGCTTGTCGATTGACGACCTTCAAAAACGTCCGCCATCGCAACCAGTTTGAGATTTCCGTTTTGGACAGACAAAGCGTTGTCTGCGGCGCCTGTTCCTCGTCCTCCGCAGCCGACCAGAGCAATCTGAATCGTGTTGTCTTCAGCAGCGTAAGCTTTGGGCAGGACCATGCTGGCGACGGCAGTTGCAGCGGCCGCTTTGGTGGAAGTCTTCAACAGTTCTCGGCGGGAAAGTGGTGACGAAGCGCGATCGGTCATTTTCATAAAACTCCGAAAAGGAATCGGTGGAAGTTGATTGGTGGGAGAGGCACTTTCGCATATTCTTCGACGATGTGCAAAGCAATCTCCATGGGGGACAGCGAATCCACAGGGGTTCGTATTCGTCCTGACCAGGAGTCTTGAGAAAGTCACGGGGAAAGTCGTTGAGCGGTTGGCAGTTCTGGATCGATGTTGGGGGAACGTTCACCGATTGTGTCGCCCGGTCTCCGGACGGAATTTTACGGACCCACAAGACTCTCAGCTCGGGAGCCATCAAGGGGCAGATTGACTCGATCCAAGGCAATCAGTTCAGCGATCGCACTCGATGTTCCGACCCATCGGATTTCTGGATCGGATGGAATTTCTCTCTGTTTAACGCACGCGGCGAGCAGTTTTTCCAATCGAAAATTGAATCGTTCTCGGCAAGCGACGGAAGTTTCCTCCTCGCTGATCCATTTCCTGAAGAGGCTTCCGCGGGGCATCGCTACGAGTTGACTTGCGGACTTGAAGCGCCTGTCATCTGCATTCGACAAATTTTGGAGTTACCCCTCCACAAAGAACTTCCGCCCATCACTCTTCGAATGGGAACAACACGCGGGACAAACGCGCTGCTTGAGCGGAAGGGAGCGAACACTGCACTGCTGATCACGAACGGGTTCAGTGACCTGCTGTTGATCGGAAATCAGGATCGTCCGGAACTCTTCGCTTTGAACATCGAGAAACCGTCTCCTCTCTTTCGTGCCGTCATTGAAATCGACGAACGGATCAACGCGGAAGGAAAAGTTCTCAAAGCACTCGACCTCGAAGCAGCACGAAAGCAACTCGAACAACTCCGATCTAACGGAACGGAGTCTATCGCGATCGCTCTGTTGCACTCGTATCGAAATCCTGACCACGAATTGCAACTGGGTTCACTCGCGTGTGAATTGGGATTTTCTGAAGTCAGTCTTTCGCATGCGGTTTCGCCGACAATCAAAATTGTGCCGCGAGCGGAAACGACCGTCCTCGATGCTTACCTGAATCCGGTACTTCGATCGTATGTCGAACGGATCCGAAGTTCACTGGCTCCCGGATCGGATATGAAGTTGATGACTTCGCAAGGGGGGCTTGTCGAGGGCCTTAAGTTTACCGGGAAAGACAGCCTACTCTCCGGACCTGCGGGAGGAGTGGTTGCGTATTCTCGAATCAGCTCCGACGCCGGATTCGCGCGGTCCATTGGCTTCGACATGGGCGGCACAAGCACTGACGTCAGCCGGTTCGGCGGAACCTTTGAGATGGAAGCCGAAACGGTCAAAGCGGGAGTGCGAATCGCTTCTCCAACACTCGCCATTGAGACCGTCGCTGCGGGAGGAGGCAGCATCTGCCATTTCGATGGGCTTCAATTGCGCGTCGGACCGGACAGCGCCGGAGCGAATCCCGGACCGGCCTGTTATGGTCGCGGCGGCCCGTTGACGATTACGGACATGAACGTCGTCTTGGGACGGGTCCGACCCGAAGAATTTCCGTTTCCTCTCGACCGAAACGCCATCGAATCGCAGCTTCAAACCTTGTGCGATCAGCTCAAAAATTCCCTCGGGACAAGCTACTCGTTGAGAGAGTTGGCGCAGGGCTTTGTCGATATCGCAAACGAAACAATGGCCCGAGCGATTCGAAAGGTCTCTGTGCAACGCGGCTTTCATCCGGGGGCACACTTGATGGTCAGCTTCGGAGGTGCGGGAGGCTTGCATGCTTGTGCCATTTCCCGATCTCTGGGAATTGAGTCGATCTTGATTCACCCTTTTTGCGGGATCCTCAGCGCCTACGGAATGGGGCTGGCCGACATCAGAAAACGGGGACGGCGTTCCGTGTTGAAACGACTGACTCCCGAGTTGCTGACTTCGCTCTCTGTTGAGTTCGACGATCTCGTCAATGAATTGAAGCGAGAAATCCGGGAAGAAGGCATCTCAGAAAACGAGATTCCACCGGCTGAGAATTGGTTTCATCTTCGGTACGCAGGAGGAGAATCGACACTCGCTGTCCGTGATTCGGAAAATCAATCTGTTCGAGACGCATTCCAAACGCTGCATCAGCAAACATACGGTTATGTCCATGAAGACCGCGACCTCGAAGTCGTCGCGATTGAAGTCGAAGTCGTTGGAGAAACTCGTCGGGCTTCCCTTTCCGAGAGAAGCGTTCAAGCGTCCGCCCCTGAAAAGCGTGTTTCGCAGACTCAAGTCTGGCACCAGGGAACGACGCTCAACGTTCCGGTCTATCATCGCGAAAATTTCGCAGCTGGCGACGAATTTGAAGGGCCAGCCATTCTCTGTGATCTGGGAGCGACGACCTGGGTCGAACCTGGGTTTCGTGGGCGATTGCTCGAGGATGGATCTTGCCTCATTTCTGGAACCGAGCACGTGGAAGCGAGAGCGATCGAATCTGCAAACGCAGAAGCTCCACCGGACCCGATTCGTCTCGAAGTCTTCAATCATCAGTTTGCCTCGATCGCCGAGCAGATGGGAGCGACGCTGCAAAAAACGTCCATCTCGACAAACGTGAAAGAGAGACTCGACTTCAGCTGTGCGATCTTCGATGCCAAGGGACAACTTGTCGTCAACGCTCCGCACATTCCGGTGCATCTCGGAGCTATGGGAGAAACCGTTCGCGCGGTCATGAACGAGTTTCAGGAACTCGCTCCGGGGGATGTTGTCGTCACGAACGATCCTTACTCCGGCGGTTCGCATCTTCCCGACGTCACGGTGATTACGCCCGTCCATGATCAAACAAACGGTCAATTGCTGTTCTTCACAGCCAGCCGCGCACACCATGCAGAAATTGGGGGAATGACTCCCGGCAGCATGCCGCCTTTCTCGAAATCGTTGCACGAAGAAGGAGTCCTCATTCGGCCATTCAAGTTGGTCGAGGGCGGTCTCTCTCGTGAAGAGGAATTGCGAAGACGACTCTCGTCCGGCGAGTTTCCATCGAGAAGCCCGGAAGACAACCTCGCGGATCTTCAGGCACAGGTCGCAGCCAATCGTACCGGTGAGAAACTCTTGTTAGAGATGATTCACGAAGCTGGGCAGGATGTTGTGTTGACGTACATGCAGCATATTCAGGATCTGGCAGCAAAGAAAATGCGACGTGCTCTGCATCAGCTGGCCGACGGAGAGTATGACTTCGCCGATCACCTCGACAACGGAGCGAAAATCGCAGTGAAAATCACGATTGCTGGAGAGACAGCGACGATCGATTTCACGGGGACCGATCCCGTTCTCGACTCGAACTTGAACGCGAATCGTGCGATCGTGACGGCAGCGTGCATGTATGTCTTTCGGTGCCTGATCAATGAATCGATCCCGCTGAACGAAGGCGTGTTGATGCCGCTGAAAATCGTTCTGCCGGAGTCTCTTTTGAATCCTCCCAGCTACTCCGATCCGAAACAATGTGCCGCGATTGTGGGCGGAAACGTGGAAACGTCTCAACGGGTTGTTGATGTCTTACTCGGGGCCTTAGATCAGGCTGCTGCAAGTCAGGGGACGATGAACAACCTGACGTTCGGTGACGAGAGCTTCGGATATTACGAAACGATCTGCGGAGGAGTGGGTGCCACGCCGACTGGAAACGGGGCCGATGCTGTTCATTCCCATATGACCAACACCCGGCTGACAGATGTCGAAGTGATTGAGCATCGGTATCCCGTGAGAGTCGAACAGTTCTCGATTCGGAAAGGCTCGGGCGGTTCCGGAAAGTTTCGAGGCGGAGATGGGATCTCACGGACACTGGTCTTTGAGCGACCTCTGAAGGTATCGCTGCTTACTCAACGACGCGGAGAGTTCTTGCCATATGGCTTGAATGGAGGAGCCAGTGGTCTGGCAGGCGAGAACCGATTAACGCGTGCGTCAGGAGAGACGATCAAGCTCGACGGGTGTGTTCATCTTCAAGTGGAAGCGGGCGACAAGCTAATGATTCTCACTCCCGGAGGGGGAGGATGGGGTGACGCAAAACAGACTCACTTATGAGGAACATCCGTTTCCTCATAAGTGAGCCTGTGGAAGAGTCAACGTTGCGGTCAATCGTTCGGGCATCTTCTTCTTCGATCATCTGCGATTCGCGAAGACCGTTCCGAGCGATGCTTTATCGATCACATGTTTCCACTAGCGGATGTACAGACCGAAGCTGGGAGTTCGCACTCCAAAGCTTGGACCGTATCCGTAGCCGCGATTCGAATGACCGCGATAGTAGTCGTGATGATGGTGGTGGTGATGGCGATCACGGTTGTAGCTGTATCCGTAATAGCGGTCGTAGTTGCGATAGCTAGGACTGCGATAGTAGCCGCCTCCCCCATAAGACCGTCCATAGCCATAGCTGGGACCGTAACAGCTTCCCCCAGCCTCTGCGGTTTCAGAGAGGAACAGGCAAGACAAGCCAGCCACTGCAGCAATTGCGAGAAGTTTAGTTTTCATTCTAACGCTCCATTGTCGAAGTTCCGGACGGGAAGCCAAATCGTTTGCAGATGCATAATGCATGCTGCATTTGCCGGGGCACTCTCCTGAACTCTTCACATTCAAGGAACGCTTCGACTCCTCAAGAGAATCGCTGTAAACCAGAAGTGAAGAGGTTTCTTGAACGCGTTCGAAAATTGATCCGGACTCGATCCGCGTTTCAGGAAAACAGACGAACGAGAAGTATTCGGATCACTTCAAAAAGTGCTTCGGCAGTTTTGGCCGGTTCGAAGAAACTCAATTCGCAACTCGTGAACCGAGAACGCATTTCGCGCGAACAATTTCGTCAAGCTGTTACGAGCAATAGACTTTTGACCGATCCATGCGAAGGGGACACTGTTCGCAAAGTGTGTCATTCCCGCGACTTGCGTCGTCATGCTGATGACTCAACGACGAACAGATCGGTGCAGACCCCGCCCGCTTCTGCGACTCTCATCGTTTCAACAACACGTTCGCAACACGAACTCGCAGCTTACGTGGAGCGGTCTCCGAGAAACGCATCGATGAGCACAGCATCCGTTGTGAGTTCGATGTGTGTCGTCGATCGTTCTGCCGGAAGAAGAATCGTGTCTGCCCAGTTCATTGGATGAACGTCTTCGCTCAAAATGCGAGCTGTCCCGGAGAGAAGCGTGAGAACGTGGGCTCGATCATCACACGGGACTTCTGTTGTCGCAGGCCCGGACAAACGGTGGACCGCAAAATATTCGTTGTCGATAAGAACTTCCTGAAACGGCCCCGACTCACGCGGAGTCGTCACAAGTGGACGCACTGGCCCGAGAGAATAGTTGATTGAATCCAATGCTTGCGGGATATGCAGCTCGCGAGGTTTTCCGTCCGACCCCATCCGGTTCCAGTCGTGAAGACGATAAGTGACATCACACGACTGCTGAACTTCAGCGATGAGAACTCCTTCGCCGAGGCTGTGAACCGTTCCCGGCGGGAGAAACAGATAATCTCCCGGATGAACGTCGAAGGTGTGAAGACAGTCTGAAATCGTCTGGTTCGCGACCGCCTCTTCCAACTGGCGTCGGTCGACTCCATCTTTGAGGCCCGCACAGACCTGACTTCCCGCGACAGCGTCAAGCACGATCCAGAGTTCCGCTTTACTCTCACCACTCGCGTGCGTCGAGCTTGTCGGTCGATGTCCGGGGTGGACCTGAACGGAAAGAGGATGATTCGCATCGAGGAATTTGACGAGGATCGGGAAACGGTCTCGATCGGCGTGTCTGCCAAGGACCTGTTTTCGATGAGTGACCATCATTTGATGGAATGACTCGCCGTCGAACTCTCCGCCCTTGATCCGGCTTTCGAATTCCGGAAGGTCCGAAATTTCCCAGCTTTCAGCGTAATCGTCTCCGGAGCCGATCGGCTTTCCGAACTCAGAGCCCAGTCGACGCCCTCCCCAGACCGCTCGTTTGAAAATCGGATGAAATCGGAGAGGCTGCATTCGGTCAAGCGGTTGGTGTGTTGGGGCAGGTGGATTCGAACAGTCGCTGAGTCTCAAAAGAGTTGGTCAGCATCTGCGTGACAATTCTTCTTTAAGGCGAGACATTCCACAACCCGGAGTGCAGTTCAAATGCACGAATCCTCAAGACACTTCGGTCACGATTGAGGACTTTGATGCGAAACTCTTAGAGAGTGCGGAGGAGAGTAGCGATTGTCAGGTGGGTGAGTCCATCGAGTGACGCAAATATCAGGAAATGTCGCAACTCAAACAAGAACAGAAATGCTGTTCGGCAGAGCGATTTTCACGGGGTTTGAAGGACGTTACAATCCGGGCAAGCGACGAGTCCGCTCGTCTGAATCTCGACCGCAAGTCCCTCATCCTCCCGACACGAACGGGCAGTTTGAGAGAGACGTTGATGAGTTTGCTCGCGTGAATTCGCGAGAATTCGATTTAGAAGCCTCCAACGGAACATTGACCCATGCTGACCCAAGAAGGATGCCTGACCCGCCAAAACCGTTTGTGGGAAAGAATCCCCTCCGAAATCGACTGGCTGCTGGTCGCTGATCCCCGTCATGTTCAGTATTTGTCCAATTTCTGGGTCCAGCCACTCAGCTTTTCCGGAGGAGAACGCGGGCTGTTGCTTCTGGAACGCGGAGGCAAGACGTCGTTGATCGGTGACAATTTCGCCATTCGATCAGCCGTTCACGATCCGTACGTCGACCGGGAAGTCGTTTTTCCCTGGTACGATCACAAACATTCCGTCATCAACCGAGATCACGCGCTGCTGCAAGCTCTCACTGAAGCAACAGCCGATTTGAATTCTCAAACCGGACTCGTCGAAGCAGAGTGGCTTCCATTGGGGGCCGCTCAAGCCCTGAAGTCGACAACGTTTCTTTCGTCGGCCGAACAGGAAGCTGGGGACTCCGATTTGATTGACCTCGGGACGATCTTGCGCGATCTCCGAAGAACCAAAGAGCCGGATGAAATCGCTCTGATGGAAGAGTGCATGCGAGCTGGCGAAGCGGGACAGGCCAGACTGTTTGAAGTCGTTCGCGAAGGAGTGACGGAACTCGACGTCTATCGCGAAGTCCAGTACGCAGCGATCGAAGCCGCCAATCGTCCCGGTCTGGTGTACGGCGACTTTCGGGCCAATTTCGCATCTGAACCGAAAACCGGAGGTCTCCCCAAAGGTCCCGGACGAACTCTGGAACAAGGCGACCTCTTCGTTCTCGACTATTCAGTCGTGCTCGACGGATACCGAAGCGACTTTACGAATACCGTTTCGGTCGGCGAACCGAGCGCTGAAGTTGTTGAACTCCACAAGATCTGTCTCGCCGGGATGGCTGCGGGCGAAAACACTTTGAAAGCAGGAGCGAAAGCGAGCGATGTCCATGCTGCGGTATTCGCTCCCTACGTCGAAGCCGGTCGACAAGATTGCTTTACACATCATGCTGGGCATGGCCTCGGTCTCGCCCATCCCGAAGCTCCGATTCTCGTTCCCGACTCGACCGACACTTTGCGGGCCGGAGATGTCGTCACGCTCGAACCGGGAGTCTACGTCGAGGGAATCGGTGGGATGCGCATCGAGCACAACTATCTCATCACAGAAGAGGGATATCGTCGGCTGAGCAATCACGACATCCGACTGACCTAACGATGACTCCCGGACCGTATGACTGGATCGACGAGGAGTTGACGCGACTCGATCAGAAGACGTTGCGCCGACGTGCTCGCGAAGTGGTTCCGATCTCGGGCGGTCAATGCGAAATTGACGGAAAGCGGCTGTGGAACTTTTCGGGAAACGATTACCTCGGACTCGCGTCGCATCCCTCAGTGATCGCAGCTGCTCGTTCGGCTCTTGAAAGCGGAGTCGGGGCAAGAGCCAGCGCGCTTGTCTCTGGTCGAACGAACTGGCACGTCGAACTGGAACAAAAACTCGCTGCCTTCAAAAAAACAGAAGCAGCCATTTTGTTTCCGACCGGATTCGCCGCCAATTTTGGAGCGATCACGTCGTGCGTCGGGAATGAGGATGTCGTGTTTTGTGATCGACTGAATCACGCCAGCCTCGTTGATGGAGCCCGCCACTCGAAAGCGAAGCTGCGAATCTATCCACATCGGGATTTTGATTTTCTGCACGACGAGTTGAGGAAATCAGCGAGTTATCGCCGGAAGTTGATCATCACCGACTCTTACTTCAGCATGGACGGGGATATTGCTCCGCTCAAGGAATTGGGAGAGTTGGCGGAAACGTTCAATGCCATGCTGCTTGTTGACGAAGCACACGCGACCGGCGTCTTCGGGCCAACGGGCGGCGGACTTCTCGAAGAGGCGGAACTCAACCCCGATCGAGTCATCTGCGTGGGAACTTTGAGCAAAGCTCTCGGGAGTCAGGGAGGATTTGTCGTCGGAAGTCAGCCTCTGTGCGACTGGCTTTGGAACACTGCCCGGACCGGCATGTTCTCCACCGGACTTTCCATTCCCAATTGTGCCGGTGCCTCTGCAGCGATTGACGTTGTAATTGCGGAACCAGAACGTCGAGAGTGGGTTCTTCGAACGTCAACACACGTTCGCGAACAGCTGCGAAACATGAACTGGGATGTTCCCCAAGATGTGGTTGGTCCCATCATCCCGGTCATCGTTGGGTCAGCTGACGAAACCCTGAGACT
The DNA here is from genome assembly GCF_007859735.1 of Thalassoglobus neptunius. Classification (GTDB taxonomy): domain Bacteria; phylum Planctomycetota; class Planctomycetia; order Planctomycetales; family Planctomycetaceae; genus Thalassoglobus; species Thalassoglobus neptunius. The sequence continues at coordinate 73,399 of NZ_SIHI01000001.1, forward strand.
CACTCGTTCGCTTCAGGATGAGGGTATTCTCGTTGCGGGAATTCGACCTCCCACCGTTCCGAGACAGAGCGCTCGCTTAAGAATTTCCCTCAGCTTCGATCATGGCGACGAAAGCATCGACGCACTCTTGGCTGCGTTCAGACGAATTCGACAGGACTTCGATTGAGAGAAATCGATCCTCAGCGCTGTCCACTCAATTCGGCAAAAACGCAAAGCTCCGCAGTTCTCTTCGCGAAGATCGGTCGAAGGGCCAAGCAAACGCGGAGGATGATTTCGAGCATTTTCTGTTTTCGTTTGCGCTCACTCGCACGAGCAAACTTGGCCTTTTTCCTGATGAAAAAGTTCAAGCGAGTGCACTGGAAAGAGTAACTTGCTCTAGTGCTGAGCCGCTTCTTCGGGCGCTGGATCTTGTTTGTCGTTGAAACAGCAAATCGAATCACAACAGCCAGACAGTTGCACGGAACCGCAGAGAAAGGCAATCACGGTCAAACTGGTGACGTAAACCATTTTGCCGACCATGTTGCTCACTTCGAGCCCATAAAGACGGTGCACTCCCCCATCGGGAAAGGAAACCATTGACCAGACGAGCATAGCGATCAAGCCGATCAACACGACGCCAATCATCCCACCTTTCATCAGCACGGGATACAGCCGTCGCCAGTTGACTGCACACAGCCAAAATGCGATCCACGCCAGCAGAGGAACCCAGGGAGCAACGAAAATGACGAGTGCCACCAAAAGATTGGCGACAGCAACGACAACAGCCCAAAGTGAGTGAAGAAGTTCCATGGATCGAATTCTCTACCAGATGACGTCACGCGAATTGCCCAAGAGTTACGAATTTCGATGCCGATTTCAAGCCTTCAGTCCCGTGTCGCAGCCGAATTCCTCGACTCCCAGTTTCAGGAGAGAATCGCTTCTCATCTGCCAAAATTGATGAATTGGCCGAATTTTCTCCAAATGCCGTTTCGAACACGAAAAGAACGGCGATTTCCGGAGAGTTTCGCGCCAATACCATCTGCCTGAGCGAGCATGCAGCCAAGAATGGAAACAAGAATAGAAATTGGTCTCTGAGATGATTCGATATTCAGGGGGGTTGGTTGTGATCTGTACGGTGTCTAGGATAAAACCTAATCTGAAGAGAGGCTCGATGCCCGGGTCACAAGACAAGGATTGAAAATGTCGGAAGACAATACTGTCGCCATCGAAAAACTGAGTTCGGCCTATCGAGCGATTCGGGAACAGATGGCGAAGGTCATCGTCGGTCAAGATGAAGTCATCGACCAACTCCTCATCGCATTGTTCAGCCGAGGGCATTGCCTGTTGGAAGGAGTTCCCGGGCTGGCCAAGACGCTGATGATCAACACTCTTTCTCAGTGCTTGTCATTGAGCTTCAGTCGGATTCAGTTCACCCCCGACCTGATGCCTGCCGACATCACCGGAACGGATGTCCTCTCGACCGACAAAGAAACGGGCGAGCGGCAGTTCCAGTTCATTCAGGGACCGATCTTTCACAACGTCGTTCTGGCGGACGAAATTAACCGAACCCCACCCAAGACCCAAGCTGCATTGCTCGAAGCAATGCAGGAGCGACAGGTGACCGTCGGTCAAATTCGCCATCAACTTGTCGCCCCGTTCTTTGTGCTCGCAACGCAGAATCCCATTGAGCAGGAAGGGACCTATCAACTCCCGGAAGCTCAACAGGACCGATTCATGTTCAAGGTGTTCGTCGATTATCCAACCTTCGACGAAGAAAAGCTGATCGCCAAAGCGACGACTGGAAACAAAAAGAGTTCCCTCGAACAGGTTCTCTGCCAGGAAGAAATTCTCGAACTTCAGGAAGTCGTCCGGGAAGTTCCGATTACCGATCACCTCGTGGACTACGCTCTGGCACTGGTTCGACAGACTCGAATCGGCCAGGAAGGTGTGCCGGACTTCGTGAACGAATGGATCAGCTGGGGAGCCGGTCCGCGTGCTGTGCAGTATCTCATCCTCGGAGCGAAAGCGAGAGCCCTCCTGAACGGCAGAAGCCATGTTTCCGCCGAAGACATTCAAGCATTGGCCGCACCTGTGTTGCGTCACCGCATCGTGACAAACTTCTCCGCCGAGAGCGAAGGGATCACGACTGATACGGTGATCAAACGACTTGTCGAAGAAACACCTTCTCGCGAAGGGGAACTCACAAGCGACCCACGTTTGAGTAAAATCTTCGCATCTCCTGCGACTGCCTGAGTCAAAGTCTTTCCCGGCGTCCGCTTATCGAGGAACGTGCGGTCTGCCCCAAATCGATTGACGCATGAACGAGAGGTTCGGTCTTGGCAAAAAGTTTTGATGATCAACTGCCCCCGGAAGCCATCTCTCGAATTTCGCGACTCGAGATCCAAGCGCGTCAGGTCGTGGAAGGGTTCTTGAGCGGTCAGCACAGAAGTCCGTATTTCGGACAATCGATCGAGTTCGTTCAGCATCGCGAATACGTTGCCGGTGACGACATTCGCCGAGTCGACTGGAAAGTCTGGTCAAAAACAGACAAGTACTACATCAAGCAATACGAAGAAGAGACCAACCTGCGAACGTCGATTCTCGTCGACGCGAGCGAGTCGATGCAGTTCGGCTCCGGGGATTCGACAAAGTTTGACTATGCCTCAACGGTCGCTGCAGCGTTGACCTACTTATTGCTGCGGCAGCAGGATGCAGTCAGCCTTTCCATCTTTGACGAAGAGATTCGCACACGTACCCCGTCAAGAAGCCAGCAAACCCACCTGGGGGCAATCCTCTCTGTGCTAGCTGTGCAGAACCCGTCACAAAAGACGGACATGTCACAGATTTTACGGGCCGTCGCGGACGAAAAGTCTCAGCGAGGGATGGTGGTCGCAATCTCGGACTTGTTTGTCCCTCCCGATGACCTCTTCAAGGGGCTGCGAATGCTCCGAAAGCGAGGCCATGACGTCTTGCTGTTCCACATTCTGGATGATCAGGAACTCGACTTCGACTTCTCTGGAACAACACGATTTGAAGGGCTTGAAGAGTCGGGTTCACTGACGTGCGATCCGAAATCTCTTCGTGAAGGATATCAGAATGCCCTCCAGGAATTTCTCGAGGAACTGCGGACTCGCTGCGCTCGCAACGTGATCGATTACCAAACGATTCGAACAAGCGAACCGATCGATGCGGTCCTTCGGCACTACATGAACCATCGCGTCGGCTTACGCGGATCGTTGCGGCAGTAGAAAATCGTCTTCGCCTTGCCTGACTGCGAAGAACTGTCTCATCGTTTCGGGAAGAAATGCCTGCGCAGGATCCCATAAATTTCTGCGTTTGGGTCCACAAGAATGGGCATTGATCGTTAAAGTGACGGAGTCATTGTTACCACGCTGGTCGATCATCTTTGGTTTCGTTTCACTCGCTTGAGAAAACGAAACCAAGAGTCCAGCGATCGCTGATTTTCCGAGGAAGCGGTATGTCTCGTTGCTCAGTCCTGCTCAGTGTTTTCACCGTTTTCGTCGCGACGTCCGCGCTCCCGGCGGCAAGTGTTCTTGTCGAGGCGGAGAGCTTCGACGAACCGGGTGGATGGAAACTCGATACACAATTCATTCGGGAAATGGGGTCGCCGTATCTCCTCGCTCACGGTTTAGGACGGCCAGTCAGCGACGCAAAAACGACCATCACCGTTCCTGAAACCGGAACTTATCACGTTCATGTCCGAACGAAAGACTGGGTGGCGAGATGGAATGCTGAAGGCGCTCCCGGACGGTTTCAGGTGTTGATTAACGGAGAGACTCTCGACGTCGATTTCGGATCGACCGGAGCCGAATGGTTCTGGCAACCCGGCGGAACCGTTGAACTGGAGAAAGGCGAAGTGACACTTACTCTTCGCGATCTCACCGGTTTCGACGGTCGCTGTGACGCGATCTACCTGTCGACTGAGGACAACGACACACCTCCCAATTCGGGGAGAATTCTCTCCGAGTGGCGACGCGAACAACTCAATTTGCCGAACGAACCGATTGTCGAATCGGGATACGATCTCGTTGTCATCGGTGGAGGCTATTCCGGAATGGGAGCTGCCATCTCCGCAGCCCGCTCCGGATGTCGCGTCGCATTGATTCAGGATCGCCCGGTGCTGGGTGGGAATGGATCGAGTGAAGTTCGCGTCTGGGCGATGGGGAACATTCGTCGCGGCAAGTATCCACGAATCGGTGAAATCGTCGAAGAATTCGCCGACAAAGCAACGAAGTCTCCCGGCACCTTCGAAGAGTTCGAAGATGCAAAGAAAGAAGCCCTTGTTCGGGCGGAGTCGAACATCGACCTGTTCCTGAATCATCATGCTTATCAAGTCGAAACGGATGGTGATCATCTGACCGCTGTCTATGCTTTCGACACTCGAACAAGCGCTGATCGTCGGTTTGAAGGAACTCTCTTCTGCGACGCAACCGGTCACGGGACAATTGGATTTTTGGCTGGCGCCGACTGGGATATGGAAAACGCGGGTCGGATGGGCATGAGTAACATGTGGGCCTGGGCGGAAGCGGATGAGAAGGTCAACTTTCCCGAAACGCCTTGGGCACTCGATCTGACGATGAAAGACTTTCCTTATCCGCGAGATCATCATGGTCAATGGTTCTGGGAAAGCGGATTCGACAAAGATGCACTGGGCGACGCCGAAGCGATTCGCGACTGGAATCTGCGGGCTGTCTACGGTGCTTTCAACGCAATGAAGAATCGCGACGGAGCCAGCAAGCACGAAACAGCTTACCTGACATGGATGGCATACATCGGGGGGCCGCGTGAGTCGCGGCGTCTCATGGGGGATGTCATTCTCACCGCAGACGACATCACCGCCAAGAAAGACTTTCCCGACGGATGTGTTCCGAGTACCTGGTCGATCGATTTACACTACCCCAAGCAGCAGTACGCGAAGAAGTATCCTGAGAACCCGTTTATTTCCGTTGCGGAACATGATCGATCAGTCGACCGAAATTACGGCTACCCCGTTCCTTACCGGTGTTTTTACTCACGCAACATCGACAATCTCTTCATGGCGGGGCGTTGTATCAGCGTCACTCACGAGGCACTCGGCACAGTTCGAGTCATGAAAACTTGTGGCATGATGGGTGAAGTGGTCGGCAAGGCCGCTTCGATCTGTGTTCTGAGAGACTGCTTTCCTCGCGATGTCTATGAGCGCTACTGGTCAGATCTCGACGTACTTCTGAAACTTCCCGGAAAAGCCTACCGACAGGATGTCGAAGGCGTATTTACGATCCCGGATGATGCCCTCCCACTGGCTGGTCCATTGGGACCTCCCAGCGGAATCGATCCGGCCAAACTGGAAGGTATCGTCATTGATGACCGAGATGCCCTCAAGACAGGTCACTGGACGGAAGGGACCGGCCTCAAACCGTATATCGCTTTCGGTTATGCTTATTCCACAGATCCGAAAGCGTCGCTGACGTATCGAGCCACTGCTCCCAAGTCGGGTGAGTACGAAGTTCGTCTCGCCTATCAACCTCATGAAAATCGAGGGGCTGAAGTTCCCGTGACGATTCATTCGCCAGCTTCGACTCAGTCCATTCAGGTGAACATGCAGAAACCGGCGCCGCACGACCACGGTTTCATTTCGATCGGAAATGTCCGACTCAAAGAGGGCGAAGAAATTTCAGTCGTTCTTCGAACCACTGGAGCGGGAGGAAATGTTCACGGAGATGCTGTGCAACTGATTCTCACTGATTGATCCATTTCGGCATTCGGTAGACCACCCACAGACTGCCTCATCCGAAGCATTTGCACATTCGAAACTCTCCCCGAGTCTTCACCCGGTCCCCTGGAAGGTTTTTCTAAGAACTTCCTTACAATCTGCGAAATTTGCTCAAGAAACGGCTTTCGGCTGATCTTGCCTTGATCGGACGAATTGTTTTATAAGCTTGAGGTCTCACAGCCATACACTTCATCAAGACGAGCTGCTGCAGCTCCGTCCGCGGTGTTCTACCGCAAGATTTTGACTCCCAACTCTCGCCTCTCCGTTTGCCCCTCGATACGAGCGACAATCATGTTGCGTTTCCTGATCATGTGCTCCGTTCTCTCTCTGGCGGTCTCTCAGAGTACCTTCGCAGCGCAGAAATTCCCCTACGAAGCGACAGTCGTAAGCGACAAAGTCGAGGTTCGGTGCGGGCCCGGAACAAATTTCTACCCAACAGGTTACGTGAATCAGCAGGACTCGGTGACTGTTTACAGACACGATCACGGAGGCTGGTTTATGATCTCTCCCCCCAAAGGGAGTTTCAGCTGGATCGATGCCGCTCTCGTGGAACAGGATCGCCCGGATCATGGAATTATCCGTGTTGAACCAGTCGACGGACGAGTCGCTCGAGCCATGGTCCGAATCGGTAGTTCGCTCAGCGACGATCACTCCTATTATGGACGAGAGTTGTCCAACGGGGACGAAGTGACCATCCTCGGCGAAAAAATGCTGGCAACCCAAAGAGGGTCGGTCCGGATGTTCAAAATCCGTCCGCCTCATCAGGAGTTCCGCTGGATCAAGGGAGAATATGTCGTCCCTGCCGATCAGCGAGCACAGAAAGAACTCGCACACGATCCCTATCAAATTCCCGTCGAGCACCGAGTTGCGGTCATTGAGAAACGAATCGAAGAAGAAGAACTCGCTCAGAAAATGGCTGAGAGAGAGCGTGCCTACCGAAAGGCCTTATACGACAAACTGGATGAAATCGATCGACGTTACGCAGAAATGATGGAACTCGATCCCGGTCGATGGAACCTCGACGTTATCGAATGTGACTATCGCCAACTGGCCGAAAGAACAGACGAAACGGTTTCTGCACTTGTGGACAAACGCCTGGCTGTCATTGAAAGACGTCGGGGAATTTTGGCCCAGTACCAGAATTTTGTCCGCGTCTCCGCAGAAACATCGCGGCGAGACGAACAACTCGCTGCGGTTCAACTCGGTTACGAACACACCGGTCAACAAATGACGTCGAACCTGTCACATCAACGTGGTGTTCAGTCAGCGGCTCGCGAACCTGACGGCGTTCATCCAAGGTTGAACGGTGCGGGAATTGTGCAACCTTTGAACGGATCCGTGGGCGGACCATCGTATGCGTTGGTCGCTCCAAACGGAAAACTGCTCGCCTACCTTGAACTCGGCCCGACTGTTCAAATCCAGCAGTGGGTCGGAAAGCCCTCCGGGATCGTGGGACAAAGACAATTCGACCCTCAATACGGAACCGATGTGATTAAGGTGCAACGAGTCGTTCCCGTCCGATTGACACAATAGTCCACTCTTGTCGTCTCTTTCCTTCTTCGGTTCGGATGAGATTTACGCTCCCGACACGAGAAGGGTTTCGAGACCGCGATTGATCTCTCCCCGGCTGAGGACAAAATCACAGCCCGCAGAACGAGCGGCCGCAAGACGATCCGTCTGAACATGCGGACCGAAGGCGACGATCTTTGCCGAAGTCGCATTCCGAAGCGCTGCCAAATCAACTCCTGAGAGCTCAAGATCCACCACGACCCAGCGGATCTGCTGAGACCCAAGCTCTTTCATTGCACTCGTCTGGCCGAGGCACGTTCGCGGAACGCACCCCGCCCGTTGTGCCGCTCCGTTCAACTGGCTGGAGAACATCAAATCGTTACACAGGATCAGTGTGTCGGGAGCGGGCTTCTCAGACATGGCAATTCTTGGAGTTAATAAACAGGACAGCGATTCTCATTGAACCGCATTCTTATGGATGCGAACGACTTCTCACACGGTCAAACGTCATTCGGAACAAAGATCTCCGGCTGATCGGCTGACCGAACAAGTCTTACTCCCGGTCCACGGAGATCGACTCAGCGTAATCGAGTTCACCGGTTCGACCGTCGTAGTATTGAAAGATTACTTGCGGATGCGGATAAGCGACCCATCGTTCGTCGCCCAACTTCTGCGGTATATTGAAGACGTTGTTGATTTGCACAACACAGTATTTCGGATAGAGACGTTCCAGACGATCGAGATCCGGAAGAATATAGCTGCTCCATCGGATATCGCATTCACGCGGACCAAACTTAAACTTCCCAGTCGCTGGACGATTACTTTCATCGAGCTCTGGAACATGATTCACGCTGTTGTGTGGACCGCAACAAAATTCCCAGATGTCGTCGGTAATCTTGATAGCGAAGCTGTTGTGCAGATCCCCCGTCATCACAAACACTTTCTTGCCAAGCTTCTCCCATTCGCTGATCAGCAACTCTCGCTCATCGAAGAAACCGGTCCATGCTTCCTCTTTGTTTTCTGCATCAAACTCAAAGCCCCCTGCCCCGGAGTGCGGAATCATAAATGGAACTGTGGACACGACAAAGAAAAAGTCCGCGTCACTCTCTTTCATTGACTTTAGCAGCCACTCACGTTGAGCCTTACCCAACATCGAAACACCGGGCTTATCTCGTTCGCGAATGTCGTGCATATCGCGATCGCCTCTTGTATCGAGAATAAAGAATTCACAATTCGAAACTCTCAGTTTCCCGAAACTCCGACGGCCAATCGAATAGCTAATGTCATCATCATCGACTTTAGCAGGCATGTGAAGTTTCAAGGTATGAGCGTCCACGACTTCGATGATGTCGTAGACATACGAGTTCTGATGCCCTTCGTCATTGTCGTACTGAAGATCATTCACGCCCGCTTCCGGTGTCCCCCAATGGACATGCAAGGTCAACATCTCATCGACAGGAACCTTGGTGAAATCAGCCTGAGGATCGACCAGCAAATCGCTTCCCGCTTTCATGCTGGCTTTTCCGTAGTGGATCGGATGTTCGAATTCCATGGGATTCGCCCAACCGAGATAATCAAACCATGCTTGAGTCCCGATATCTCGAAACACCGTCCGGCGATGCCGTTTCCCTGCTTCGGCTGAACCCCAGATATCGTTCACTAACTCGTGATCGTCGAATGTAAACATGCTCGGCACCTGGCGATGCCATTTCGCGAGTTCAACTCCGCGATCAAGATAAAGCTTGTAATTCTCCCAAACCCCGACAATCGTCGGCATAATTTCAACAGTCAGGGGATAGTCATCAACACCCTGAGTTAACCGCCAAGCTTCCGGAGGAAATTCGCGAAGTTCTTCGTAGAGCCAGTCTCCGTTCATAATATGAAAGTTGATTTTATCTGCCCAGTCTTCGTTTAGGTGTTCATAAGTTATCGCACGATGTCCCGAACCATGAAGAGGGTTTTGATTCGCACATGAGCCGATCTGAAACCGAAAGTTAAAGAGACCTTCGGGATTATATTTCTCGTTGTAAGTATCTTCCGATTGCGGCAGCGTCAGAAACGATCCCGGCCACCCATGCGGACGCCCATTCACCCAAATCTGATAGTAGTAGCGAGTGTTCGACTTGAGGTTCTTGAGCTGAGCAACTCCCGTATTGTCACGTTCAATGAGCGTTTCGGCAGGCTCACTGACCTGATCAAGAACATCTGGTTCAACACCAAAATGCACTTCGAATTCCCCCGGGTCGGACGTACGTCCCCAGACAGACATCGAAGTCGCTTCCGGCTTGCCGAGCATGGGACCATGCGTCAAACGAATCGGGTCGCGTTCGGCAATCGCTACCGAACTCATCAAACTCATACCGATGGCAACGACTGCAAATAGAGCAGTCGAACGCTTTGTGCTGATGCAGGAATTGGTCAAACGCATACTTCTTCCTTGTCCAGATGTAAATGTCATAGTCTCGTTTGTACTTGTCACGAACGGACTTGTAAATTCAACCGAAGCCGCCGCCGCTCGATCAAAGAACCGGTCCTAACATGGCGATGGTATTATTCCAGAGACGCCGCTTCATCGACCAGTTCGCAACTGCTTCACGTGTCACTTCATGAGAATGGCCGAGGTAACTCGATTGCCGCTTACGCATCTCAGCTGTCATATCGGAATCGTGGATGAGAATATTATTCTCGTAATTCAACTCGAAGCTCCTTCGGTCCATATTCGCCGAGCCAATGAGTGTAACGATCCCATCTAGAGTTAAAGACTTTGTGTGAAGAAGTCCTCCTTCGTACTCAAAGATCTTAACGCCTGCCTCGAGAAGTTCTGCGTAATAGCTGTGACTTGCCGCCTCCACAATCCAGGAGTCGTTTCGGGCAGGAAAAACAATCGTCGTGTCAACGCCTCGTCGAGCACTGGAACACAACGCCGTTTGCATTGCTTCATCAGGAACATAATAGGGAGTCGTCATCACAAGTTCCCGCTCAGCGGAATACATGAGTGATTCGAACACTTCAGGCATCGCCGAGTGGCGGACTGTTGGCCCGGTTCCGATCACTTGCGCCTCGAAACCGGATTGAGATTCCGGAAGAGGAGCACGCAGAATGTCAGAAAGATCCTCGTCGACCTGTTCCATCCAGTCGCAGGCAAAGAGGTACTGATTCTGACGGACGATCGGCCCCTCAAACCTCATCACGGCATCAACCCACGGGGCGAATTTGGCTTTGACCCGGAACTCGGGGTCAGCGCAGTTTTGACTTCCGCAATACGTAATCGAATTGTCAATGACGACGATCTTTCTGTGATTTCTCAGATCGATCCGGCCTCGAAGTGGTCTAAGCAACGGGTTACCAATGGGAAGAGCCGTTGCCAGATGGACACCAGCTTTTCGCATTTCTTTCCAGTGACGGGAATCGATCAGCGATCGCGAACCAAGCCCATCAGCCATCGCACGACAAACCACTCCTCGGCCCGCAACTTGCTTGAGGGCTTCAATCACCTTCACGCCATTCCCGTCCGTCAGCCAGATATAAAAAGCGATGTGCACATGCTCTTTCGCTGCATGAATATCCTCGACGAGGGACTCGATCGTCGCATTCGAATCAGGAAGCAAACGGGCCTGATTCCCAGCGACCGGCTCGAACCCATTCACCGACCTTCCGACCTTGAAGAGTTGATTGACACGCGGCGGAATCTCAGCGTCGGGCTCTGGCGACAGGGCTCCGGGAATGTCGCTGAGCGGAGGAAGTTCTGTCAGGATCTTTCTGGCTCGCTTTGCTCGTTCATGTCCGATATTGGTTTCCCCGAAGAGCAGATAGGCAAGAATTCCAAAAAACGGAAGCACCATAATCACGACAATCCAGGCCACGCGAGAAGCTGGTTCGCGATGCGGTCTCAGCAACGCTCTTCCGACAAAGAAGAGATGCAGGAGAAAAACGAGAAGCGTCCAGAGGGCAGTGAGAAGCGATGAAAATGTCATTGAGTTGGATCAAGGTTGTGACGACACGAACAAGAAACACAAATCCTGAGGACCGGAAACCTCTATGGGTGAGGCGAGATGATAGGCCATGACCGAAGGTCCTGACGAGCCTGCGACGGAATCCTTTATTCTCGATCTCCCAGGAACAACGCTGCTCAGCTTGTGACTCGACAGACGCATTGCCACTCCTACCACTGGCCATCGCTCAGGATGTCGTTTGGAATCCATCGATCCCCAGTAGCAAGAGCGTCAAGAATTCGACAGTGATCACACCTTCTGATTTCCGACACGTTGACCGTAAGCCCTCGCAACGGGATTCGCGGACAGTCCGTGCAACACGATACTCAACACAACTGTCCAGGCGGCCGTTGAAACAACCACTTCCCCGCCCGGAATCTCTGCATCAGCAACCATGACTGCAAACACGATGCTTGCCAACCCACGCGGTCCAAACCATCCGAGAAACAAGCGCGTATCAAGTCTGAGCTGCAATCCGACCACACTTAAAAAGACCGGAAGAATACGAACAACGGTGAGGCTCCCAATCGCGTAGACGAAGACCTGCCACGACAGCCCGTCAAACGGAAATCCAAACAGCAATGTTCCGAACAAAAACCAGGTGATCAACGCGAGAGCATCTCCAGTCCCTTCGGCAGCTTCGAGCAAAGCCTGCTTGTGTGATCGCGTCAATGCTCCAAATGTCATTCCGCCGACGAAACTCGCGATGAACCCGCTTCCTCCCAGCCATTGAGCCGACGCAAAACAAAGCAACGCCAGTGCAACGACGGGAATCTGCATCCACGACCCCTCAGTCAGGTTCCGTTTCTGACTGAACTGGACAGCGTGACTTCCCAGAAAACCGAGGCCCAGCCCGATCGCTCCGCCAATTCCAATGGCTTTCAACGCCAGCAGTGCCCCGTCGCTCAGAACACTCCAGCCATCCGTCTCGCCGGCAGCCATCGACAAGAACAACAACAGAACCGGGACACAAATCCCGTCATTCAGTCCACTTTCGACGTTCAAACTCTCGCGAACAGCTTCCGGGACCTTGGGATTGGTCACCACTGCCTGACCAAGTGCTGCATCGGTCGGCGCCAACATCGTCGCGAGCAATGCCAGCGAGAAAAAACCTGAGTTCGGAAACAGAAGGACTGCCAGCCCGAATCCGCACAAAATCGTCAACGGGAGCCCGATGAGTAACAAGCGCGCTGGAATGAATTCGAATCGCCTCAAGACGCTGAGATTCGAAGTGGCCGAGTCCGTGAACAACACCACCGCCAGGGTGATCTCTGCCAGCCATCGCATCCCCTGGCTGCCGAAGTTGAATTCCACAAACCCGAATCCATCCGGCCCAAGCAGCAGCCCGATGGTGACATAAACCAGAGCACCGTTTACCGGTGTTCGCTCTGCACGTGTGGCGACCAGGCTATAAGCGAACGCAAACGCAGCCGATACCATCAGGACTTGGTATTCGTTCATGACTTTGACAGTCTTTCCAAGGCGATCCGCCTGGCGATTCCACGACGAAGGAAATTTCGAACGTCCTCCGGCGAAACGTCACACTGAATAAATTCACACTTCAGAAAGATACCGTGACTGGAACGCGATACCAAACGACGCGCGGCCACTCTGCTTCGAACTCACCGATCCTGAGACATCTCGTCACGCTCGCGGAATCGAATCCTCGCCTTCAAATGCAGCATAAACCATTGCCGTCTCCCACCGAATTACCACTGGAAAAATGCCAATAAAGAAGCACCGCAGGAAGAGGGTTCCTGCGGTGCTTCAACAGAGCTCAAAGCTGATTCGCGGTAAGTGCGCGGGTGCTTACACTTCCCAATAGTGTGGGGCTTCGAAGTGGGCATGGGTCGCCGTTTCCCATTGCGAATCGGCCATGTTTGGCCAATTGTCCTTATCGAACCCGCGAGATTCTTCGAACACGTCCTTCGAAGCATTCAGCCGCATGCACTCGTCTTGCGTGTCGAGTTCCAGTGCAGTCATCGGAATCGCGAACAATTTGTTCCCGAACCCCAGAAAACCGCCTGATGACATCACAACGTAAGCCACTCGACCGGTCGAGCAGTCAATCATGATCTCATGGACAGTCCCAAGAGTTTCGTCTTGACGATTCTTGATGTCGTCCCCAATCACTGATGAACCGGACATTGGTTGGCGTGCAAGAGTGGTAGCCATTCATTTCTCCCTTTTAAGTAGTAGAGGTTTTCGACCAGGAAGAACGTCCATTTCTTCCACCACTCCATCACGTTGCACATCCCGTGCCACCTACACATCGCCACTCAGAACCGGTTATAGAGCCAAACAATCTACAGAGGCTTCGACGACGAACTTGAATGAGTTCCCATCGTTCAACCTGCGCCGCAGGACACCATCGGTACCCGATTCCTATTTACAACGAAGCGATATCACTGTTCTGCATCCCTGAACCATAGTACTTTCTATATTTAGACTTACGTTTGCATTGTTGAAAACATCTCTGGAATCTGAGATGAGAATGCGCTAAAATCTGGTGATGAGTGATTCCCCACGAACGAATGTGTTGTTGGAAGTGGCAAAGCTGTCGCTTCGGATTGGACGCAAGTATGTCGAGCCGTATTCGCATGCGAAGAGAATCATTTCGATCATCTCCCACTGAAGGTCAGTCAGGTCACTTGGGTACGCTTTTCGAATCGCCTCGGACACCGTGCACTCCTTTGCGTTGATGAACCGCAAAGTGTGAACAAAACCAGACTTTCACAAAACCTCAGTTTCCGGATAGCCTCTTAGCTTTAGTCTCGCCACCGGACTCATAGAATCCTTCTCGAGTGTTTAACTCGATCACTTCCGCCAACTTCTTACGGATCGATTTCTGCTCTGCACTCAGCGATTTCATCGGCAACGGGGACCGCTCTTCATCGTCTTCAAGAGTATTAAAGAATCCTCCATTGCGATAAAGCCGGTACTCGTGTGCTCGAGCTGACTCTCCAGCAGAATGCTTCTTTCCTCCTTTGGTCGGGACTCCGTTTCGAAAGTACCAACAGTAAACCCAGGAGCGCGGATTCCCAACTTCCCCTTGAAGCTGCGGCCAGAAACTTTGACCATCAACCGCGACAGATTCAGGAACCGGACTCTCCGTCACATCCGCCAGAGTCGGCAGGAAATCAGAGAAGTCAATGAGATCGGTATTCACTCTTCCGGGTTGAATCCGCCCGGGCCAGTTCACGATCAGCGGCACGTGAGTCCCATGATCGGTCATGTAACTCTTTCCGCCTCGCCAATCCTTTCCACGAAGCTGAGAGACGATCGACTCATACGTTCCGTTATCGCCCGTAAAGAGGATGAGCGTTTCATCACGGACGTCGAGTTCGTCGAGAGTGGCAACGATCTTCCCAACCATTTTGTCCGCATACGTGACCATATCAGAGAAGAACTTTTGAGACTTCTTCGGTGCCCCGGTTTCCGAAGCGTCGTCGACTCGTGCCGTCGGATCCCACTCCTCGGAATCAGGAGTCGGCTCGAACGGCCAATGAGGAAGAATCATCGGATAATAAACGAAGAATCTTTCGTCTTCTGAAACTTGGCGGCGAATAAAATCACACGCATAGTCACTGACGATATCGGGACCGTACTGGCCTTCCTTAAAGTCCTTCTCTTCGTGATCAATCTCAAGGCCCGGATTCGGATAACGATTCGGTCGGCGTGTCACCTGCCAGAGACAATATTCGTCGAAACCAAAATGATTTGGACCTTCAAACCCGCCCCCCAACTGCCATTTGCCGACGATACACGTTCGATATCCGTTGTCTTGAAGCAGATTTCCGAATGTATAAATACTCGGATCGAGTAAACCAAACTCAACGTAATTCCGACTGTTATAAATCCCGGACATAATTTGAACTCGCGACGGAGTACAAATTGGCTGGCTGTAGCAGTTCTCGAATCGCATTCCGTCAGCAGCGAGTTGATCCAGAGTCGGTGTGTTGTAGCTTGCTCCGCCGTTCGCCCCGACGCATTCGAATCCCATATCATCCGCCATGATGAGAATGATGTTTGGGCGGGTGGGTTGATCGGCTTGAAGTGTTGGCGTATAAAGGAGTTGTGGAATGACAGTAGTGGCAAGCAAAAATGCCAGTGTAGTTATTCTGTGTAGTAAATGACGTGGGAATGATCGGCGGCAACCGACCTGCGTGTTGGCAAGGAATTGAAACATGGTCTCTTTCTATCAATCAATGCGCGTGCTGCGCTATTCACGAACTCGTGCTCCGCCACTCGTTGGAGTGCGCAAAGAAAAAACCAAGGGACCACGGGCGGCAACCCGTATTGCGGCCCCTTGGCGGCAAGGAACCGAAAACGGTTCCTCAGGTATTCTCACTTCTTTCAGTCAAAAGTTCAATTCCCAGCGGCAACTGGGGCAACCTCCGAAAGGAACACTTTCAAAATGGCAAGGAAACGAAAACAGCGTCGCCAGCAGCACGGGTCTGCCTGGCGTTGGAAGCAGACGGACTGCTGGTACTTCACCGAATCTGGGACCAAGAAACGTGTGGCACTCTTTGATGAAGATGGGAAGCGGATTCGCGGCAAAGAAAACAAAGAGGCTGCAAAGCTCGCCCTCGCTCGGATCAAACTCGTGGACGAACTCAATCCGACACCAACGGTCCACAATCAGAAATGGACTGTCGCACGCGTGTTCGAGGTCTACCTTGAAGATTTGCACAAGACTGCAAATCCGGAGTGGTCGAAGCAAGTTCAGAATTGACTCAACGACCTCTGTGCATATTGCGGCGCCTTGTCAGTCGATGAATTCAAGAAGAAGCACCTTCGCAACTGGATTCAAAAGAAGACCACTTGGAACCACAACACTCAACGGAATGTCATCGCGTCGGTGAAAGCGGCCTTCAACTTTTGCTGCAAGTTTGATGACCTCGAAGCGAATCCCGTGGCTGGGTACGAAAAGCCGACGGCAACACCGAGAATCGTCGCCTTTACGCCAGAGGAAGAAAAGCGGCTCTACGAAGGAGCCAACGAAGCCTTTGGCCAGTTCATCAAGGCTTGCATACTGACTGGTGCCCGACCGTATTCCGAGCTAGCGAAGATCACCGCCGATCACGTCGTCGAGACGCCCCAGGGAATGTATTATCTTCTGAAGGCTCGTTCCGCTGATGGGAAGTCTGGCCACAAGACCGGAAAGAAGACGGGAAAAGATCGACGCATCATGCTCTGCGAAGAGATGGAGTTGATGACTCGCAAGCTAATGCTGACTGCTCCCAGGGGATCGGGCATTCCGCTGTTTCGATCGACACATGCCAAGCAATGGAAACGTTGCAACTGCGTGCAACATTTTTGTGTGCTCCGGAAAAAGATCGGACTTGCCAAAGAGAAGAGCCTGTATGCAGCGCGTCACACCTTCGCGAAGCGAACGCTCTCGGGATATTACACGGGCAAGCCGGTTTCGATCGAGGTGTTGGCAGGATTAATGGGAAACACCCCATCCGTGGCCTGGCGGCATTACGCTCAGTGGGCAGATGAGTACAATAGTCCGCTATGGGAAGCCTTGGGCAAAAAACCATTAAAGAGAAAAGTTGGATGAGCGTTCGTTGCTAAACTGAAGGGTTTTTTGCGTCATGTATGGTGCAGGCAATCGGCTTAGCATTTGAAAGACAAGAGACCCGCTTCAGGATCATATCTGAAGCGGGTCCTGTTCTTCGCATTGCCGTGCGGAAGAACCTGCCGCCAAGGGCTTCGTTGTTCAAAGAGCTTCCTCAGTCATCCGGTCGACCGAGTTTGGCCGTGATGTGTTGGAATGGAGCAGCATTCTTTTTAGGAATTTGTCGTCTGCGTTGAGGCTTCGGCTGTGACTTCATCAAAGACAACAGTCGACAGATCTCTGTCTCATCAATGCGAATTCGGCCCTGACCTTTGTGGCCGCCTTGGTAGTACTCGACCGTCACTGCCTCGCCACGAATCTCAAATTCGCCAACGTCGGATTGTCCCAGCCAGTCATAGAGCGTTAGGACACTGATCCCGAGCGCATCGGCGGCTTGTTGTGACGTGAGCAGGTTCATCGGTTCGACGATTCGATCATGGAATTGCAGTCTCCAACCCATCCGCTGGAGCATCAATGATCGAATTCTGAACTTCAGTAATCGCAAACCGATCGCATGCTGCGATTGCTCAAATTTTCCCTGAGTTTGGCCGATACTGCCATATTTAGGCTTCTCCAAAGATGTATCACATCCAATAATTCAAGTGACCCAGCGCACGTGTCGCTGGTGAGCAGCTCAAGAACAAGGAGAAGACAAGGTGAATTGAAATGTCGACTTTGGTAACAGGCAGCAAAGAACACGCGATTGCAGAGTTCCAACGGCTTCGAAAATATCTGCTGGGTTCCGACGCCCTGAAGAAACTTTGGTTGAAACTGTCTCCGACAGAGCAAGCGAAATTGGGCGGCAGTCTGAGGGTCGCCCATCACCAAATTGGTACTGCCATTCCGGTTTGGTTTCACCTTCATCCCACGAATACTCAAACTCGAACCGTGGTCGAGTTGGCTGTCAAACTCTTTTCGTACCCGATCGACGAAGCAGAATGGCTTTTGAGAGAGCTTGGCGAATTGCCAACGGACGAAGAAGAGGCTCAGAGGGTTGCGATTGAGCGCGGCGATCTCGTGATTTTACGAACAAGCCAATCGGTGTTTTTAGATCGTGAGTTGCAACCAATTGAGTGGGGGCGAAAGTATATGATCTGGGATTTTTTCTTAACGTCCTGTGAACGCGCAAAGGCTGGACAATTGATCGACAGGTCCTGTTTCGGAGATCGAGTTTATCAAAACGTTGTCTCTGATCGCCTCAATAAGCTCGGGGATGTTCCAGGGTTTCCCGATGAGCTGATAATGCGATATGAGGAAGCAGGACTCCAAACACAACGGTTCAACTATCCCGCTCATCGGATCCACATCTTCGACGACTAAACTGAAGCCCGTTTTGCGGCAAGTGCTTATGGGGAGTGTTTAGCACTTTCCACTATTTCCCCATGCGTCAGCGCCCACCAATTTCGGTGGGCGTTTTGCGTTTCTGTGTGACCTGTTGCTAAATCGAAGACCGTTTTACGGCAAGTAACTTGCAGGCGGTTTTAGCATTTGGCCGACGACGCGATCCGGCCAAGTTCCATCTTCAGCGAACAAATCGCAGCCTGCGACCGTGTTGCGATTCCTCTTCCGAATACTGCCCGCTGTTTTATGTTTGCTGTGCGCGGATGACGAGTCGTTTCGTTTACCAGCTCGCACGGCACATTGCCTAAAGGAGGCTCATGATGAATTCGCAGATTCCAGAAGCGGGACGTATCAACGCAGAACTGACCCGCGATACACATCAATGGTGGATGGAGGCGGCTGAGAGTGCCGACATCGACTTGACAGACTTCAATCCGAGGGCACCACTTCAAGAGCGGCTCGCATGGGCATTCTGTAATCAACTTGAGATTGGAACGGTCTACACGCGTTACAGCACGAAGTTTCAGCATAGTACCGCTGATCAATTGAAGACCAACGTGGAGCACGCGGCAGCGAAGTGCATTTACTGCCCTCCCGATTATGTTTGCATAGATGAAGGGCAACGAGGATTCAAAGCCCGCCGCAATGGTCTGAACCGCATGCTCGCCATTCTTCGGCAGCATTTGGCAACGGTACTCATTGTGTTCAAAGCGTCTCGACTATATCGCCAGGCCTATCGTGGATATCAACTCATCCAGCAGGAGGTCGTCGAAGAAGGCCTGCGAGCCATCTCGGTAACGCAACAGATCGATACGAAGCTCGATAGTAAGCAATGGAAGATGCTGTTTCAGGTCCATGGGATTGCTGACGAAATGATGATCGAAGCAACCTCAGACTTTGTCCGTTCTGGTCTTAGAGGACTATTCGCTCGTGGCTACACGGTCGGCGCGATTCCGGTTGGATATCGTCGTAAAGAAATCCCCGAAGCCCCAGCGACCAACCGTGGTCTGCCGAGGACGGCTCCAGAGATAGATCCAGAGGTTGGCCCGAAAATCAAAGAGCACTTTGAGATGATTCGCGATGGTCTGCCAATTCGTCAGGGGTGGTTGAAGTGGGTCGAAGAACGCTTACCTAACGATCCCCGTTCGACCAGTCCGCACATGACTTATGTGGGCTATCGGAACATGCTTGAACGCGAGGCCTATCGTGGCTACTGGGAATTCGGACGAAACCGCAATCAGTACTCGACGAAGAAGGACTACACTTGCTGTGTTGAAAACAAATCACAGGTTTTGATCGTGGGCTAACGCCTCAGGGCGTAGGCGAGGACTTTGAGGGCGGCTTCGACGAACAGGGCTTTCTCGCTTCTGGCTGAGAGTGCGGCACCTGTGGTTCGCTTCAATCCGCTCATGAATGATTCCACAAGCCAGCGTCTGCCGTATCCTTTTGTTTCGAGTTCTGTCCTGGTCATCTGTGAGCGGTACTCGCCATTCAGCTTACCGTCGCTGCGATGAACAGCTGGATTGATGATGCTTTCGGTTCGCTACTCTTCGCGACAAAAACGATGAACCCATTCGGCGTCGTACCCTGCGTCGGCAAAGAGTCGTGTCGGTGTCGACGAGTTCGACGCCTTCGCCAAGACTTCACCAGCTTCGGACTTGTCGTTGCTTGGTCCCCAGCTGATTGCTAATCCACTGGGCAAGAGCGAACCCGCCAACACGCAGACCGATACTTTGATAAATTTCTTGCGTTGTTTCCCACTACGAGTTTTGTAATGAGCACTCGCTGAGGTCGTTTCGAGTCCGGTGGAATCGATCGCTGCTTCTTCGTCATCCTGACTGAACTGCTGGACGATTTCGAAAATCATCGCGTCCACGATGTCCAACACTCCGCTGCGATCAGCGAACTTCTTCAGCGTCGAATAATGCGGAATCCGCCGCAGTCCGAGGGCTTTTCGGAGGCCGTCGGAAACCTCCAAAATTTCGACAACGCCGCGATAGGTCGTTTTGAGATAGGCTCGCAAAACCAGACACGTGATGAGTTGTTCCTGCGTGAACTTCTTGGGACTCTTCGCATGCGAATACGGCTCGACATACTTGCGTCCAATCCGAAGCGACAGCTTTGCCACTTCCAACAACACATTCGTTCGTGGGGAATCACTCATCACCAGATTTTAGCGCATTCTCATCTCAGATTCCAGAGATGTTTTCAACAATGCAGACTACACTCAACAGATTGAGCAGCCCGACTCAGAGGTCGACATGAGGCAGTGCGAAGAACTGCGGATTATCGGCGATGACTTGTTCTACGAGGTGCAGGAAAAACTCGATAGCCTCAAGCAAGGACCGCGTGGTCCGCGCAAGACCAAGGATGCTCACCTCTGGGACCTTGTCACCAATCTGTTTTATTGTGCCCATTGCGGCGAGCGTTTTTATGTAGCCGGCGCGGGCGGCAAAGGGATGCGGTGCAAGAACGGCGATTTTTGTCCCTGCAAATCGACGGTTCGCCGCGAGGAGGCGATCAAAGCGATCTGCAAAAGACTGCAAGAACTCATCGCCCAGGATGCGACACTCATCGAGCAAGTCATTCTCGAAGCCCAACAGCTTGATGCTCGGGGTGACCATCAGTTAGAAGCTGAGATCGAAACGAGCCAGCGTAAACTGGCGTCGTTCGAACGCAAGTTGAGTGATTACCTCGATCTGGCCGGGCAAGGGAGCGATGAAGATCGTGAGGAGATGAAGACTCGGATTCGTAGTGTCCGGATCGAACGGAATGCCGCACGAGTCGAGTTGAATCGCCTGCATCAAGCTCTCTCACACGCCACTTCAGTGATCAGCGAAGATGAGATCCGAGACTCGCTGACGCACCTTTCGAGTTTATTACGGGAAGGTGCTGCCGGGACTCTCGGTGAGGATGCTGTCTATGAGGCTGTGGAGGCGTTTCGGTTACTCGTTGGTGGACGGATTGACGTCCATGTTGAACAACGAGTCGGTCGAAAACGGACCTGTAGACATCGGTCAGAAAACGTAGCGCTCGACGGAGAGGGTGTGACGGAATAAAAGCGTAGCGCCCAGATGATCACTTGTTGTCAGGTGTTCAGACTTTTGGTTTTCACCATTTGTTTGAACTGAT
>NZ_SIHI01000001.1:94847-583909 GCF_007859735.1 Thalassoglobus neptunius
CAGCTTCTGCAACACCTCAGCCAGCGACTTTCCTGCCGCCAACATCGCTTGCCCCTCCTGCAACAGCTTCACAATCTGCTCAGGCTTACGTCGTCGTCGCTTCGTCATCAAAGTCTCCTCGAACCAAAATCGGTCGGTTGACTCTCATAACATCTGGATCAGAAAATGGGGAGCACGCCACGCTGACACAGCCGCGAACTCATACATGTAAAGAAGGCGAGGCTGCATCAAAGAGCTATTGCGAATGCGCACACAAGAGCAGCATGCGCTAAGAAATGGTGAGTCTACTGAACCGCAACCGCAACTCGATTCTTCTTGGCCAGGGCAACTCGATTCTGTCGAACCTTTTCAAGCGGTTCGGAAATCCAACGAATCAAAGCAGCGGAAACCAGGAAGGTCGCGACGGCCACGATGATGAGCTTGAAGTTCTCAAGGTGGAGTTTGCGGAGAAATGGCTCGGTCGAATACAGCACGAGCATGTGCGAAATGTAGATTGGATACGAGTATTCGCCGATCTTGGCATCAAGCTTTGAATACCTCGTAGAAGCAAAGAGATACGGAATCGCAAAGAAGGCAATGCTATAGAAGACCCATCGACGGGGAATGGACTCAAGAGGAACGTAGGTGTAGAAGAGGATGAAGAGCGCGAACACCGCAATCACGGGTATGCGCCATCGACTCTGAACCCAACTCTCTGCCGGGCTTCGACTGTAAAGCTTGTAAGCGAGTGTGCCCAACAGGAACATGGCCAGTTCAAAGGGAAAAAATCGATAAGACCAGGGATCTTCAAACAGCCCGAATGCATTCGCTACGAAGCCTCTCAACGCAAGACTCGCAGCCGTGATCGCAATGATCACCGGAACACGTCGGCAAACGATAAAAGGGGCGATCAGATAGAACATCAGTTCGAGGCTTAAAGTCCATGCCTGAACGACAAACAGAAAGCGGAAACACTCGGGTGACGTCGTATGGAAATCTGGTGCAAATTCAAAAGTGCCCGTACTCAAGTTCAACTGACTGAAAAAGAGCGCGTCCTGGCCGAGAAGAAATACATTTGTAAGAACCAGATAAAGACGAGACGTCCAGTCGATCGAACCCCAGTATTCAAAGTACAGCGTCAGTTTGCCCGGGTTATCCAACAGCCAATACGATGCCAACGAAGCAAGAAAGGTGCACGCCAGAACGACGAGATAGATCGGATAGAGTCTCAGAATACGGTTCGAAATGAAGAGTTTGTAACCACCGGGGCCACTGTATTTCTTTTCAAGGATCAAGGCCATGTAGAAGCCAGAGATCATGAAGAAGCACTGGACAGCTGCCATCCCGCCTGTGAGTTGCAGCCTCGATGTCGGTTCGGTGTGCACAACGAGAACAGCTAATGCAAGAACTGTGCGAAGAACGCCCATCGAGTTCGGCTTTCACTTTCTAAACAACAACGCGGAAATTGATCGCCAAACAGATCACTGTGCAGCAACGCCAAAGGAACGGGCAATTGCACTCTCTATTTGAAGCAGTCGAAACGTTGTCCCCATCTGAAAAAGATCGGAGGTGGGACAGAGTATCGATCCGTACAGAACGAGTGTCAATTTGATTAACGATGTTTCAAAACGAAATCGAAACCTGAGCAGGTTATGACGACGGAATCGATTACCACGAAGACAGAAGCACGAACTCGATCAAACACGGCGACGAAACAGGAGCTTAACTTCCCTCAGTCCAAAACTATCGAGCTGTGGCAACTTCAAGCGGTTCGTGATAGTCAGGATTGGGGACGTAAACCATTTGGGATGACATTTGAGCCATCGACTCCTTCTTCGCACAGGTATACATCGACGGAATTGTCGCCAATGTCAGGAAGTACAAAGTGGTGCTCTGTCCGAAGTAAGAAATTCCGAAGAAGTTTGCCAGGTGCACAAGAAGGCAGACTCCGAGGCACCATGCCATTTTCTGTTTTTTCGGGTCATTTCGGTACAAAGGAGTGATTCGCCCGACCAATCGAAATCCCTCGACGAGCATCCACGTGAACAGAACCATCGTCATGAAACCGCCTCGGACGCCTTCAAGAATAAATTGATTCGTGACGTCGAAGAGTTGCAGTCCCCAATGCGCGGTCGACCGCGTTCCGACAAAGGCCCATTCGAAGAAACGATTCACTGCCTGATTGATCAGATTGAAACGGTGGTAGCCCGTTGATCCCCCAACCGCACTGACACGTGCGATCAAGTGCCACACTGGCTGTTTCATCGAAACGTGCAAAGCAGCAAGCAGTGCGAAGAACGCACAGACAGCAGGATACGTCACTCCGCGAATGTACCAGAAACCAATCCCGATCGTGGCTGTTAACGCCCCGAACACGGGAGTCGAGGACGAACACGTCACAATAATGACGCAGGATGCACCGGCGCCAAGAATGGCGAGAATCCGATAGCGTTTGTCCAGGATCATCATTCCGTAAAACCACGGTAACAATGCTGCCCAGAAACAACCTGCCACAATTGGATGAGCGAACGCTCCCTGGCAGCGAAGCCGTCCCTGTCGCACTTTCGTAAACTCAGGAACTCCACCGAAGACAGAGAACAAGTTTCTCCTCGTCGACCATTCATTCAGGAAGAAACAGGAGACGACAACAGCTGCGATCGCAAACGCAGCACCAATTGACCGAACATCCGCCCAGTCTTTGATCGCAAATCGAAACGCAAAGTAAGCGCCCGCATGATCAACACCCTGCCCTGACATGGTCACGAACGCGCTCGGCGAACCGTTCTGAATTGTAAATATCAATATCTTCAGGATCGTCCATGCGATCACAAGCTTGTCGAGCCTCTGCATCCGAAAGGTGCGATAGTCGCCCCGCATCAACACTCTCAGTAGGAGAGTAATGATCAGAATTCGAGTAAAGCTGAAGTCGAGACCGAAAATCAGAACTCGCTGTGCATCCGAGACGAAACACGGGAGGAGCAAAGCGGACGCAAGTGCCCCGCGACGTGGCAGAATCAAAATTCCGAGGCACGCTGTGATGAGAAGGCCAAGTCCGACAGGATGCACGACCGTCTGGTTGGAGTACCATTGGTTCTCTGCAACTTTCCAATATCCGGCGGGCTCGTAGGCCAGAATGTTCCACAACATTTCGGGATCGTTCCACTCACGCTGCCAAACGAACGACAGAGTGAGTTCCTTCTGCTAGTGCAATTTTCGTCTTTGATGTCCAGCGATTGAACGGTTCGGATCGCTCTTTTGTTGTGTCCAGTCGGGGAAGTTGCAGGACGTTAAACGGACCAGCTTCGCTGTCGTTCTATTCACGGCAGCTGATTTCCTAAACGTTAACCGATGAACTCTTTCAATTTCATAATCAGATTCGGGTCAGGATTCCAGACTTCTTTCGCGATTGTAGACTCATCCGCGTCGGCTAATTCATCAAGCACTCGCGGAAGAGCGACTTCGTCTTCGGCAACTCGAATCCGTTCCGACCGCTTAAACCGGCTGACTGTCGCCATTTGATGGTCGTTTCGAGTTTCGTTCAAATGTCCCCGTCGCGGCATCACAACCGTGAGCTTCCCAGTCTCCAGAGCAGTGATGATGGTTCCCATTCCGGCATGTGCGACGACGACCCTCGCTCGGTCAAACGTACTCCGGTATTCGTCCGGGGTCAACGTTTCAACTGGTTCGAACGACTTTGGCTGATACGTCGATTTCCCGATCTGCGCGATCACCTCTTCCGAAATGTTGCTGTTCTGAACCCATTCATCGACAGCCTGAACGAGTCGATCGAAGGATTGCAGACTCCCGACAGTTACGAAAATCATATCACGGATCCCCAGTATTGTGCTCCCTCACTGCTCGAGAGATGTTCCCATTGTGTCAGGACGACATCTGCCTGTTTCAACGCGAGTTGCCCGGAGTACGAAAGTTCCTCCGCATTGGCAATGCTGTCGATCCACATCGTTTTCGCGCCAATCAGCTTCCCGATTCGCAGAGCAAAGAAACCCGGAGCTGCTCCCGTCGTGATCACTACGTCGGGACGTTCACTCACAACAACTTGAACCAGCGCAAGCAAGGATCGCAGCATCTTCCATTTGCTGTCGCGATTCCCTTCGGGAACGACACGAAATCGTTCTCCTTCCACCATTGAAGCATATTCCGGCACGGTGCTGATAAAGACGACGTCGCAATCTGAGAAAGCATCCCGGAGGCGGAGCAGTTGTGTCCAATGCCCTCCTCGTGATGCAACAGCGAGCACTTTTTTTCGCTTAACTTCCGCCAATGGTCATCCCTTAAGTCAGTCACGCTGTGTTTTGATTGAGACAATTCAGTAAGAACTCAGTCGAGTTGAATCGAGTCCCCCAGCGATAACATGAATTACACTCGGATAATTTATTTCAACAAACGGGAGAAATGCTGACGCCGAGCTACAAGGACGAAACGGTTTCGTGCTTGGAGTCATCAGTTGTTTTGTGCGACGCGTCCGCACTTTCTCCGTCCCCTTTTCGAGATGAGTCGTCCCGCTCCCAGTTGTATGAACTCAGGTTCGCCATCTGTTTTTTCGCCCGATACCGAACAATTAAGCTGATGATGAGATAGATCGGAAAGCGAATCAGGATATCGGGACGAAGAATCGTCCGGATGGTCTCCCAGCGATTGTCCTCAGAGTGGTGGCGTTCCAGCACGTCCGCATGGGTCGTCTTCAATTCATAAACACCCAGTCGACTGCGTGTTCGGATTTTCACCAGAGACGAAGCTGTTGATGGAGCGTAGACGAGAGTCTGACAGGTCGGAACGATCGTCCGCTCGGCATTCGTAAACTGCCCACGTACGAAGCCGTCGTCGGAGATGATTTTAGGGAATTCCTCAAACCGTCCTCGGGCTGCTTCGTTCATTCCATACGCCCCGACACCAATGCGTCCCGGTTTGTTGTAAGGAAGTCGTTGCCAGACATAGTAATAAGCTTTGACAATCCATGAAGAATCGGAGGTCTCATACCGAACGGTGGGCCAAGCTGCGCGAACGTCATCGCCTTCCATCGCAGCGATCATATCCGGAATGAAATTCGGTGTGACATCGATATCGGCATCGAGATAGATCCTCGGGAACTGCGATGCCGCTTCGTCTCCGAGATTCAATGCGTGGATCTTTGAGCCAATCTCCGTCTCGATCACTTGCACTCGCGGTGCGTACTGCTTCGCCTTCGTCGCGGTGTCATCTGAACACCCGTTGCAGACCACGAAGACATCGATTGGTTGATCTCCAATGCTCTTAAGCAATGAAGTCAACGTCCGCTCGATCACGGCGGATTCATTGTGGGCTGGAATAATGACGCTGCCGTGCATTTGAACTCCCCCTGTTTCTCCGTCGATTGACCGATTAGCGCTTGCCGAGATAGCGCCGCATGACGATTCGGCGCAGAGTTCCAACGATGGATTTGAACTTCTCATTTAACGAGAGCTGACTCATCCAAAACTGAAACATTGGCATTCCACGGTAGCGCGGAGCTCCGGCAAATAACATCCGGCAGGCCACAAGTCGCCCCCAGACTTTTCCTCGTGTCTTCAATAGATTTGGCTGAGAAGCGGGAAGAAGCTGCGGATCGATTTGTTCGGCGCGAAGGTAACCAGCTTCGATGGCTTCGCGAATAAACTTCTCGCCCGCTTCCGTTCGAGCAACGATCAGGGAATCACCTTGCTCCCCTTCCTTCGGAGTTCGATACCAGGGGTCACCAATCGCGATGTCAGCAAACTCTCCCGTGTGGTCGATGCAAACGCGGCATCTCCACTGGACATGTCGAGTCAGAATGTCTCCCCACGATTGATCGTAGGTCATTTTCTCTTCGCGACCTTCGTGGCTGACAGCTGTCGCGTGCCCGGGCCATCCCTTCCCTCGATATCGAAACGAGCGAATTTCGTTGTCGGATTCGAATCCCATCTTCTTGAGGACCGCTCTCGTTCCCGCAGTCGACGGTGTTCCCGCACAGAACAATGCGATGGTCACCTGAATTTTCTTATCGAGTTCAGGTCGTATCTTACGCACCTTCTTCAACGCAGCGACATCGCAGGGTTTTCCAATGAAGACCGCTTGCCCGTCAGCCTGTTCGATCAGATCCAAGCGTTCGCAAGGGCTCGCCGGTGAATACCGAGACCCCGCTCCTCCCAGCAACTCATCACGAGTCGTGCTGAGAACGGTCTTGTTCAGTACCGGATTCTCCGTGTCCATGACAGTATGCAAGACTCCGGAGGCAGCCTTTTTTTCCAAACCAAACAGAGCAAGCGCACTGATTCCGCCGCCACTTGATCCGTGAAAGCGAATCTCTTCGTCGGCCGCATGTCCTTCCCAGACACCGCGAACAGGTCCCCACCCGGCAATCAGATCTTTGATGTTCTCCGGGATGTCGAGATTTTCATGCTTCAGCTCTTTACCGGGACAAACTGCGACTGCGTCCTGTTCCTGCCGTCGCGTCTCCGCATTTGATTGCGTTGTCAGTCGCTGAGGTCGAATTCCTTCGTTTTCGACGTTCTCAAGCTGAAACAACTCGGGACTGACAAACGCGCATGCCCCGCACCCACAGCATAACTGCTGATTTTTGATCCGTTCGATTGTTTCGAAGCTTGACGTCATAGTACCGTTGATCGTGTCCAGATTTCCGTGTGTCAACCAGTGGGTTGAGCGATGTTTCCAGTCGACCCAACACGTTGACTGGTTCGCAAACCATTTAGGGCCGTCATTGCATGATATGCCAGCCCTGCCGTCAGTGCCGTTGCCAATCCGAAACGAAGCACTGGAAGACTCGATTCCAACATGTACCGATCGACGAGAAAGATCGTAACCACCAGTCCGAATGCAAGGATTTGCTGGGTTATACTCGGAAAGAGAGGAACGCGACGTGCGTATTTCAGCCAGAAGGCGGAAGTCGACAGAGCCAGGACTTCCGCGACAAGCATAATCAGAATCACTGCTTCGACCGAACCGCCGATCGACGCAACGCCAAAGGCAACAGGCACTCCGAGTGCCCTCACGACGTTACTCACCAGCAGACCTTTTGTTTCCGCCAGCGCCAGAAGTCCCTGAGACTGTGTTGTTCTTAACAGTCGAACGACCATCATCACTGAAATCAAAGCGACGATCGTCCCCGCTTCGGCAAACTCCTCGTCGTAGGCCAGTTCGATCAGCGTCGGCAAAACAAGAATCGCGACCGCTCCAAATGCAGCTGCCGCAGAAGCAGTAATCTGTGACACTTGTGAGTAGTGCTCGTTAAAACTCGATGCTCCACTCGGCTTGGAAAGAATTGGGAAAAATAGCGACATCAGAATTTTCGTCGCTGCCTGAATCGGGACGTTTGTAAGGGAAAAGGCCAGAGCATAGTTCCCCAGGACGACGAGACCGTACGCACGACCGATGATAAAGCGGTCCGCGAAAAGTCCCACGAACATCAGAATGCCGCTCAGCATGAGTGGCCATCCATAGTCGATCAGGCCCTTCGTGTGCTCCGGAGACCACTTCAATCGATAACGCTCTTTCGCCACAAAATGCGAGACAGCACCGCTCAAGAATGACTGTGCCAAGACGGCAACCATCACCGCCGAGTAGGAGTGAGTGACCATTCCGGCAATCACTCCCGCGACCAGGGCTCCGACCTGAGACATCACCTCGACGATGACAAACGGCCCAAACCTCATGCTCCGCTGAATCCGGATCACATCCAGGTTCATGAGCGATTTAAATATTGGGACAAGCGAAAGAAGCTGGAATGCCCAGGCTGCTTGAGGAGCTTGAAACCACTCCGCACACGGTTTTGCGACGAGAAACAGAACAAGGCCAAGGATCAACCCGCGAATCAGCATCATCGAATGAGCTGTTCCGAGAAACTCAGGGCTGTCCGCATCTGAAGATTGGACAACCTGTTTCTGCATGCCAATGTCACTGGCCAGTTCAACGGCCGACATCGTGGCGAGAAACCCGGCCGAGATCCCCATGTTCTCAGCGCCGATCAATTTGGCGAGAACAAGATTTCGCGAGAACGAGAGCCCAAGAGTCAATACCTGACCGGCAGAGACAATGGCTCCTCCTCTAAGAAGTCGATCACTCATACCTGTTCAACCAACTCTGAATGAGTGATTCCTTCCATAGCCCGGACGATGGAGTCTGCCTGTTCTTCAACCTGTTCGGCGATTCGAGGAATCGAAGAGGCGAGTGTCTCGCGAATCTCTTCTCGACGCTGGAAACAGTCCCACATGCCTTGCACGCATGTCTCAACAGGATCGTCTCTGAGTTCGATCACGCAGTCGCCGCAATCGCATGTCTCGAAGACACCTTTGGTTTTCAGGCTGTAAGCCAGTGCTCCGGTCGGCACTTGTGTCGACAAGGAAGCGATCGTCGAATGCATCCGCGTTCCACAGAACCAATCGCAATGACTAATCACCCACTTCGCACATCTTGGATCAGAGAGCGCTGGAATGACTTCCAAACGGGATTGCAGTTCCTGCGGCACCGCCTTGCGAACCGCTTCGCACGCGGTGAGGTCTGATTCAACGGGATTGTTCGGCGGGATCACGTGTGGAACGAGAACGACGCGAACCGATTCGTCGGCGAGAAACTTCCGAACCAGTTTGTCGACCAATTCGCGGTAATTCCCTTTCAAGTCGTACTGGGCCTGAGCGTCTTCTCCGCCATTGTAAATGAGTCCGCTGACATTGATTCCAACGGTTGTGAGCGAATCGTTACTCCACGCGTTCACTTGGGATTGAACAGCCTCATCCGGAGGCAGAAGCGGAAGCCCGAACGCAACATCAACTCCGAGCCGAGCCTGTCCTTCGGCCTCCTTACCGTCCATCATCTTGTTGAGTGTTTCGAAGCTTCGAGCATCCCTTGCCCACGAAGCTGTTGAGTTCTGAACGAGTTCAGAAGCGACACGAAAAGTCTCATCGGTCGAATAGGGTCCGTACGTCTGAGGCAAGAGGATCAGCTTGCCTCCTTCTTGAAGAGCCAATTGCTTCCGGACTGTCATATCTTCGAATCGTTTCGGGCCATAGAGATCAGTAAAACTGTCTCCCCCGCTGATATCGAGAACACTCTGACTGTTGCGAAATGCCTTCAGAGCGTCATGTGGAAAACCGATCCGTTGAGCCAATCGGATGAAGTTCAGGTTGTCTGTTCTCCAGAATCGACGGGAAACGGACGTGCCGATGTGAACCAGTTCCAGCTCTTCTCCATTGCTCAGGCGCGTGCTTGAGAGGAACTCTCCTCTTGAATAGTCGAGGAGTACTGGAACCCAGTTCGGGTGCCGCTTCGCGATGCTTTCGATGACCGATAACGCTAATGCGGAAACACCAAGATTTCCGGAATCGAGCGGTGCTCCCATGAGACAATAAAATTGCCCCGAATTCAGAATCTCTGAAATTCTTTGCGACATTTTTGGATTTGATCCCATCTCTATGCGGAGCCTTCACGGAGCAAAACAGTGCGGATTGTGCGGAGGATGATGTACATATCCAGCCACAACGACCAGTGTCGGATGTAGTACATGTCCCAGTAGATACGCTTCTCGTAAACACCGGCATTGCGACAACTGACCTGCCACATTCCTGTGATCCCGGGTCTCACGGTTTTGTACGCACTGAACTCATGAGGATAGTCGACGATATAACTTTGATCGTAGGTTGGCGAGTTTACGATCGGTCGCGGACCAACAATGCTCATTTCGCCGACGAAAACGTTCCACAGCTGTGGGAATTCGTCAAAGCTGGTGGTCCGAATGAACTTCCCGATCCAGGTCACGCGGGGATCATTTTTCAGCTTGTGTGTCTGTTCCCACTCTTCTCGTGCAGCAGCATTGTTCTGCAGATACTCATCGAGGACCTGATCCGCATTGGGAACCATGGAACGGAACTTCCAGGCTGTGAAAGTCTCTCCGCCCAGCCCGACTCGTTTCTGTCCGTAAAGAATTGGACCTTTCGATGACAACTTGATGGCCACCGAAATGAATGCGAGCAACGGGAACAGGACGATTCCGCCGAATACGGTCAGGGCGATGTCGATGAATCGCTTCGCCGCCACTTTCAATGATTTTGGAACAACTCCACCGACCCAAAGCCCGCAGGTTGGACCAACTGTGTAAATCTGGTCCCAAGGTCCCATGTCGAAGCTTGAGGAGGCCAGGTGAACGCGATTGGGAATCGCAAGAAGTCCCGGCTCGAGTTCTTCCTGTTCAATCGGGACTTCGTGTGAAATGAGAACCCAGGTCGCTTTGGTTTTATTCGCAACGTCAAAACAGGATCGAACGTCGGAATAGGGAATATCTGGAGCACAGTTGTTTTGCTCGTGACTCCAATAGTCTTCCGGAGAAAGCAAAACACCGACTGGCCGAAACCCGCGGTCAGGCATTTGCTTCAAGCGACGATACAAGTCCGTGGCAATTTGAGGAGTTCCGTAGATGAGAACCGGAGCCCCCCAGTAAGGAACGGCAGCCATGATCGTTCGAACGACAAAGCGTGCGGACGGGAAGACGACAATCGACAAGAGATAGGCGATGGCTGAGGCTGTCAGGAAAAAGGTCCAGCTCTTAAGAAGCATCGTCATTCCGACAGCAACGAAGATGAGCAACGCCATTCCGGAGCATCGCAGAATATTTCGAAACTCGACGACGGGATTCATTCCGAACCCGGGATACATCCCCGCGAGTCGGGCGAGCGGAAACATCAGGATCGCAGAGATAAACGCGGTCTGACTTTGAATGGTTGTCGTTGGCAATCCCAGAAGCCGTTCGGCGATCCCCGTGGCTGTCAGTAGGACAAACCACATGACCACTGTATCTGTCGCAACCAGTGGGAGCGACGTCACAACGGATTGCACGAGACTCGCGAGCGAGAGTTTCGCGTGATTTCCAAACTTGTGTGCCCCGGAGTGAACCTGGCAATAACGAGCGAGAGTATGTGCGCTTTGCTGTTCGAGAGCTTCTAACCGAGCAAATCGCTTTTGAGCTGACACAGGTCTACCGATCGTTGGGCTGGAAGAATTGGGTGTATTCATCTGACTCGAATTGTTTATCGGTACTGCCCAATTGTCGGTTCCGAGTTGGGCGGGGATGGAACGTTCCTGAAATTTGTCACGTTGCGCTGGTGTTCGTCAGTCAGTTGATTCGTTGTAGTCAGGTTATTGCGGTTGGGAGGAGCCAACCTTCGAGATCGCAGAAGCATTTTGCTGATTAAGAGACACAGATCAGGCGGGAAAGCGTAGAAATACCAAAGGTATCGCTTGTGTGGATTCTGTGTGTTGATATCTCTTGAAACGTCTACAAAGTTGCCCGCTCTGATAGATCGATCGACCATCCTCTTTGGGTTTTGAAATCATGTCGCTCTTCTTCACTATGCAATTGGCGTTGAAGTTGTGTCAAGAACTCACTGCAGAAATCACAGAGTAGTTTTCTTTGGGAAAAGTGAATCAATCGTGCATTAAGAATCTCGTTAATGTTTTCAGAAACGTTGAGTGTCTGGTTTCTGCGAGTTTTAGCGTGCGTAGTGATCATGCCGGATTGTGGCATCTGCTCAACATCATGCTTTTTCCATACCATCGATACATTTTGATCTCAGGCATGCTGCAACTTCGTCCTTGACAGAAAACTGCACAAAAGTACACTCGACCTGTCTCAAACTTACGCCACGACAGGTGAGAAGTTCAGTGAACACTACACTGCAGCAACTGCGCCAAAAGCTCGTTTCTCTGCAAAGAAATCCATCTGTCTTACCACGTTCTGCGTCACGTTCATTCCAGATAGACCAGCAATTTTTCAAGGAACTCCCTCCTGGAACAGTTGTGGAATGGATTTCCGAAAACGGAGCAGGAGCCGGAAGCCTTGTTTTTCAACTCATTCGTCCCTTGTTGCATCAACGCAACATGGAACTGGTCGTCGTTGACCCTCGACAGGAATTTCACCCAACCGGTTTGTTCGGAAATGGTGGAACATTCGATCGGATGCTCATTCTTCGCCCTCACCGGAAGGATGTTCCATGGACGTATGAGCAAGTTTTACGATCGACTGCTGGAGTTCTTGCAATCGGACCACTGGAACGAGTCCTCCCTTCAACCTACCGACGCTTCAAGCTGGCAGCGGAACACGGCGGGGGAATAGCCATGTTTCTTCGGCCTTCCAAATACCGCCATGAACCCTCCTGGGCAGATTACCGCATCCAGATCACTCCTCAGCCTGGACCGAGACAGGCTCCATTAACACGAGCGCTCCAGATGGAACTCCTCCACGTTCGTGGGGGGCGCACTTCACATCAACCTTCTCAGGTCATTATCCATGACGATGCGAGCGTTGTGCGTGTGGATTCCCAACTGGCCCATCCAGCGAGTCTGGACCGATCAGCCTGAACGGAAGAAGGACATTCTCATCCTCCAGGCAGTCGGCTCCAAAGACCAGAAAGTCGTGGCAGCCTGCTGTCCGCAAGCCAGAGCCTGCGGCATTTTGCCACGTCTTCCCGTAGCGGATGCTGAAGTCTTGCTTGAAGAGAAGACTTCGGAAACCAACCCGTTTCCGAAACCGAAACCAACTCCTTCCAACGAACAGAATCTGCCGACTGTTCAGAATCGCCTCGTTCATTTTGAAACATCTCAACCGGAGGCAGACCGCCAGGCGTTGCTCGAACTCGCCTGGGACTGCGAGCGTTTTTCTCCGTGCGTTGGAATAGAAGAATCCGATGAACCCGACTGCCTGTTGATGGATGTCTCTGGCTGCGCTCCTCTCTTTGGAGGAGAAGACCATCTCATCAATGCCGTCTTATCGGAAATGCGTAACCGCGAACTCGAGACACGTCTGGCCATCGCCCCCACCGTCGGCGCTGCCTGGGCGTTCGCACATCAACGAACTTCAGAATCGCCCACGACCATCGTTTCTGAAGACCAGTTGCCCTCTTTATTGCGCCCGCTTTCAATTCGTTACCTGCGACTCTCTTCGCGAACGGTTCATTCTCTCGAAGAACTTGGCCTGCGAACTGTCCGTCAATTGCTCCAACTGCCTCGTCGAACGTTACCTGCCCGATTCCCTTCTGAACTGTTGACGAAACTCGATCAGCTTCAAGGCAGCATGCCCGAAAAGATCATTCCCGAACGTCGACCGGAATGCGACGAACAAATCTGGGAAAGCGAAGAGACCATCAACGACAGGACAACCCTTGAGTTCGTTCTGAAAACTCAACTCGATCAATTCGTGCAGAAACTTCTGCCTTCCAGGTTGGGAGTCCGCCTTCTCTCATGTGAACTGACTGCGTTCGGGCAGCAGAGTCTTTCCATTCAGATTGAGTTGCTCCGTCCGACTCAATCAGCATCACACCTGTTGGAACTGATCACACTTCGCTGGGAACACCAAAAACTGCCTGAACAGATTTCCCGAATCCTGCTTCGCGCTGATCAAACCAGCCCTCTCAGTAAGCGTCAGTCGAAACTTTTTGACGACACAACTCTCCAGCCAGATTCGCCAGCCTTTGACCATTCTTCAAGTAAGTCTTCGCGCACTCACACGAGCAAACAGGACGACAAGCATCTCAAACAATCCAAGCGAGCGCACACACAAGAACAACAAGCTCTCGAGCATCTGATTGAACGCCTCCACAGCCGACTCGGTCCGGAAGCAGTCGCGAGGGTTCAATTCGCTGAAGAAGAACAACCGGAACTCGCAGTTCGGTTTGTTCCCGTGATGGCTTCTTTCCGAAGCCAACCGCTTTCGCCTCCTCCAGTCATCGGATTCCTGAAACGTCCACTCTGGCACAAGCAGACACCCGTTCAGATCACTGTCGGCGAACTGACTCCTGATGGATTCCCGCACGATTTTCAATGCGACAAGCAACGACATCACATCGCACACGCCTGGGGACCGGAACGCATTACGACTGGCTGGTGGAGACACGACTACATCAAGCGAGATTACTTTCACGTCGAGACCCGAATCGGTCTGCACTTCTGGATTTTTCGCGACCTCAATACCCAGATCTGGTTTTTACACGCAGCTTTCGATTGATCTTTGCCTGAATATCTTCCCGCTGGAGAAACTGCGTCATGCCTGATCAGCCCGATCCAAAACCACAACGTCCCACACTCTCTCCTCAGCCCAGAAAGAAAGACGAACCACCGTATGTCGAATTACATTGTAAAACGAACTTCTCTTTCCTCGAAGGAGCATCACATCCCGATGAAATTGTTCAACGGGCTGCTGTGCTGGGGTATCACGCTTTAGCAATTACGGACAAGAACAGCCTGGCGGGAGTGGTCCGCGCTCATGTCGCTGCCCGAAGTGCCCAATTGAAGCTGCTGATCGGTGCTGAAATCACTCTGACAGACGCTCCGCCTGCAGTGCTTCTGGCGACAGACCGGGACTCCTATGGACGCTTGTGCCGTCTGCTCACTATCGGAAAACGTCGGGCTCCCAAAGGCGAGTGCCAACTGACATTCGAAGACCTGACGACACACTCACAGGGACTACTCGCATGTGTTTTGCTGCGGCAAGGACTGGACTTTCCCCCTTCCCTGCTCTCTCAGTATCGAAGAGTTTTCGGAGATCGCTGCTACGGATTGCTCGAAAGACACTTCGACGCAGACGACTCTCACACTCTCGAACTCATGCTGCAGAGAGCGAAGACTTGCGACATCCCGGTCGCTGCCGCGAACAATGTTCACTATCACATCCCCCGTCGACGCCTCCTGCACGACACTCTCACCGCAATTCGCCATCGTTGTCGAATCTCCGAACTCGGCACGCGTCGATTCTCCAACGGAGAGCGCTATCTGAAATCGCCCACTCAGATGCGGGACTTGTTTTCGGATCTCCCTGATGCTGTCTTCCGAACAAAAGAAATCGCCGACCGCTGCCAGTTTTCACTCGACGAATTACGTTACGAATACCCTCAGGAATTGTGTCCACCGGGAATCACACGGATTCAATACTTACGTAAAGTCACCGAAGCCGGTGCTCGTGAGCGGTATCCCCAGGGCGTTCCTGAGAAGGTCCGAAAGATCCTCGAACACGAACTCGAATTGATCGAAAAGCTTCAGTATGAATCCTACTTTCTGACGGTCTGGGACCTCGTCAACTTTGCTCGCAGCCAGAACATTCTCTGTCAGGGACGCGGGTCCGCTGCGAATTCTGCTGTCTGTTATTGCCTGGGAGTCACATCCGTGAATCCCGATCAGATTGACGTCCTTTTCGAACGGTTTATCTCCGAAGAACGCAACGAAGCCCCGGACATCGATGTCGATTTCGAGCACGATCGCCGAGAGATCGTCCTGCAGTATCTCTATGAGAAGTACGGCCGAGACCGCGCCGGGCTGACCGCGACTGTTATCACTTACCGTCCCAAGTCAGCGGTGCGTGATGTGGGGAAGGCACTCGGCTTCTCACTCGACCGGTTAAACACTTTCGCTAAATCGGCTGATCACATACACGATCCGGAACTTCTCTCACAACGTCTTGAAGAGGCAGGCCTCAACTCTCAGACGCGACTCTCTCGGCAGTTTTTATTTCTCGTTCAGGAAATCCTCGGATTCCCGCGACACCTCTCGCAACATGTCGGAGGCATGATCATCACCCAGCGTCCTCTCTGTGAGATGGCACCGATTGAAAATGCTTCGATGCCCGGCAGAACGGTCATTTGTTGGGACAAAGACGATCTCGACATGCTTGGAATCCTCAAAATTGACTGTCTGGCGTTGGGAATGCTTTCTGCGCTGCACCGCAGTTTCGACCTTCTCAAAAAGCATTACGATCAACATCTCACACTCGCTGACATCCCTTCAGACGATCCGGGCGTCTACGCGATGATTCGAAAGGCCGACACTATTGGTGTCTTTCAAATTGAATCACGGGCACAGATGTCTTCTCTCCCCTTGCTTCGTCCAGAAAAGTGGTACGACCTCGTCATTCAAGTCGCCATCATTCGTCCGGGGCCAATTCAAGGCGACATGGTCCATCCTTACCGGCGTCGTAAAAACGGAGAAGAAGAGGTCAGCTATCCCGACGAACGGATTCGAAGCGTGCTGCACAAAACTCTCGGAGTCCCTTTGTTTCAGGAGCAGGCGATGCGACTCGCAATCGTGGCAGCTGGGTTTACGCCGGGAGAAGCGGATCAACTGCGAAGGGCCATGGCTGCATGGCGACGCACCGGAAACATTGATCAGTTTCGAATCAAACTCATCAATGGACTGACCGCCAATGGCTACGATCAGGAATTCGGAGAGCGGCTGTTTCATATGATTCGTGGCTTCGGACAATACGGATTCCCCGAAAGTCACGCTGCTTCATTTGCACGTCTGGCGTATGCCTCCGCCTGGTTGAAATATCATTATCCGGAAGTCTTCACCGCTTCTCTGCTCAATAGCCAGCCCATGGGATTCTATGGCCCCTCTCAACTGGTTCGCGATGCACGTCAGCACGGTGTCGAAGTACGCGGTGTTGATGTCAACGAAAGCGACTGGAATTGCACACTTGAGTTCTGCCCAAGCGTAAAAAAACGTCCCTACGCTTTGCGATTGGGATTTCGACTGATCAAAGGCTTTGCCGAAGCCCACGCCCAGCAGATTCTCTCTCAACGCAGCGAGCGCCCATTTTCAACCTTCAGCGACTTTGCGTTAAGGACGCGGCTTTCCAAACCTGTTCTGGAAAGACTGAGCAAAGCGGACGCTTTCCGATCCCTCGGGCTGAACCGAAGAGATTCTCAATGGCAATCCATTATCGAACGTCCAGAGCAACCGCTGCTGGACCAGATTCTCGACCAGGAACCGGAAGTCTCTTTGCCACAGATGAGTCCTTACGAAGAAGTCACTCATGACTATCGAACGACCGGGCTCTCACTGAAAACACACCCGATGAAATTCTTGAGGACGACTCTCGATCGCGACCAGATTCTGTCCGCGGAACAGCTTCGACAAGCTTCAGCCGATGCCTGGGTCAAAGTCGCCGGACTGGTCATACTCCGTCAACGTCCGTCGACCTCGAATGGAGTGACGTTCGTGACGCTGGAAGATGAAACTGGATTGGTCAATCTGATCGTTCCGCAAGCTGTCTGGGAACGGCACCGACGCGTCGCGCGACACGCAACCGTGCTTCAGGCTTCCGGTCCTCTTCAAAAACAGAACGAAGTCATTCACGTGCTGGCTCGGCAGCTGAAAGACTTTTCTCACTTACTGCAACAGATCGAAATCTCCTCGCGCGACTTCCACTGACAAACGCATCCCGCAGCCGGTACTTCTGCGATCGATCAACGTCCAAACGAATTACAAACGAGCGACGCTAGTTCGCGATGTGTGCCATTCGTGGATGTTCGATTCTCACGAAGTCACGATACCGCATATAAATCGCTCGACGGTGAGAATTTCCATCGAAGACGATGTGCTCTCCCAATCCAAGCTCGTCATCGACGATGGTTTCGAGTTCGTACTCGGACCCGAACGGAGGAATCGCACCCAACTCGCAGTCAGGGAACAGCAGGCGGAATTCTTCTTCACCCACCAGTTGAACGTTGACCGCTCCCAATTCTCGCCGGACTAATTCCAAATCGATGAACCGGCTTGCTGGAACAACAGCCAACACTCGACTGCCATCCACGTTCAAGACCACCGTTTTCGCGAAGTGACCTTGAGGAACATGCAGAGACTCTGCGGTCCGCCCCGCAGTGTATTCCGTCTCATGTTCCAGGACGTCGAAGTCGACTCCACAAGATCTCAATAACGATTCAACATTCATCACAAAGACCTCCCGTCAAAGAAAAAGAACTCGGGTTGAAGAACAACTCCAACACCGGGGACAGCCTTACGAATCCTGCAACATTCAGCTCGTTCAAGAGAGCGCAGTCATTTTCTGCTCAGCTCCTCCCACGGCACTCAAATAAAGAGTTCCGCTTTCTGAGCACTCAATCGGCTTGATCAACTGCAATGACGCCCGAAGAACGTCTCGCCGACTCACCTGCCCGAGCACCTTTCCGTTCTCAACAATCGGTAAACGTCGATAAGGAGTATTTAAGAAGACTCCCGCGATCGCTAACAAATCATAATCCGTTGTAATCGTCTTTGCAGAAGTGTCCATAAATGCGCTAACACTCGTCGACGGCAATTGCCGGTGAGCTTTCCAAAAGACGATCGAATCACCCGCCGAAATTGGCTTCTCACGATTTGATTCTACTTGATACCGAACGATCGCACTCAAGATTCGAGAATTCTGAAGAACATCACGTCGACTGATCTGGCCGACGATCTGATTTCCGGAAATCACCGGAAGTCGTCGATAGGGAGTCTTAATGAAGATCTGAGTCACGTCGAACAACGACGTCTCCTCACTGACCAGTCTTCCCGGATCGGGATTCATAAACGCCGCAACTTTTCCTCCCGGTACTCCATCGTAAGCACTATTGATCAGCACGCTCATACTCGTTTTTTCTGAGAACACCCCCAGAAACTCGCGGGAAGCCGTCGCAATGGGAGCACCGGAAAATCGATGGCTCAGCAAAAGGCTGATCGCGTCGAAAACATCCTGATCCGGAGAGAGACACACCAGACGTGACGTCATGAACTCACGAGCAACAGGAGTCTTCAAACTATCAGGACCAATGATCTTCGCAGTTTGATCCAGCACGCGCATACAGCTCTTCTCGGAAAAGACACCGAGATAGTTTCCTTCCTGATCGACGACCGGCATCCCTGAGATGCGATGCTTCAACAGCAAGTTAATTGCCTCCGCAGCATCCGTCTCAGGCCGAACTGTGATCAGGCGTTTGGCCATAAACTCTTGAGCCAATGGAAGCGGTGTGGAAGTAAACTCAGTCGACATAAATCATCTCCTTAGTTTTATATTCTTGACCTTACGTGTACTCACTCTGACGTTCAGGACAGCACAGAACCATGCAACATCGTTAGGAGTGCACGAGCCAGAGCAAAGTGCTCCAGTGATTCTTGGGCTGTGACATCAACAACTGCAAACCGTGAGCCGACAACCGGAATCTCTGAGTGACTGCCGGATGTCCTTCGCAATAAACGAATGCGTGAAAAGAAAATCGTCTGGAGTCGATATGAAGAATGAAGAACAGACAGGAAATGAATGAATGGATATTTTGATCGAATGAAAGCAAGTCCGATGCACAAATACGAAAAGAGCGCACGCATCCTTTAGACTCTCCGACCGCAACACTCCTTCGAAGTTGCGAGACTCTTTCAGAGTGTCCTCGGAGAAGGACCGTCGATGTGATCGGCGACGACAGCCGCCAAACACTTTGACCTTCGGTGAAACTCCGAACATCAAAAACGCTGACATAGGCAGACCTCCTCGAATTGACCGCGAGCTGACAGGCAGCCTCGCGTTCCTTTCCAATCCATGATAAAAGTCCGATGCGAGATTCATAGCAGAATCTCTCGATAATTTTTTTCGTGATTTGCAAACGGATTTTTTTCTTGACAACATGATCGACTCCTTTTCTCCGTCGCTTTTCACCTGCAAAGATTGTCAAAGTCGACGACTCAGCCCATTTATTGCATCGAGAAAATCGGAGACCGAATTGATTGCGACAAAAGAGTCTTCACGATCGGAACATCTCTCCATGAAACCAATCAATTGCACTCCGAAACTATTCTGGCAACTTGCAGCTGTGCTTCTTGGGAGCCTGTTCCTTCTGAGCGGATCGGTTGGAGCGGAGGAGACCTACGAGGCCGAATTGCTGTTCCCGCTGGAGTCCTGGCACAACCATGGATCGTGTATCGTCGAGTGCCCGAACGGAGACTTGCTGGCGTGTTGGTTTCATGGTTCAGGTGAGCGGCAGGCGGACGATGTCGAGATTCTCGGAGCGAGAAGAGTCGCGGGCCAGCCAAACTGGTCAAAGCCGTTTCCCATGGCAGACACTCCGGGATTCCCTGACACCAACTGCTGCATGATCATTGATCCCCAGGAACGCCTCTGGCTGTTGTGGCCAACGATTCAGGCGAATCTTTGGGAATCCGCGCTCATGAAGTATAAGACGTCCTCAAGTTACACTCAGCCTGATGTTCCTCCAAAGTGGGATCTCTTGAATGTGCTGCACGTGAAGCATCCCGGAAATTTCCCGGAACAAGTCCGCAGCAAAGCCATCGAATACGCCGGTGAAGCCATTGAATCGGACCTGGCCAAAGCCTGGATCGATTTCATCACTCGTCAGGCAGAAGACAAATTGACTCGAAGAATCGGCTGGTTCACACGTGCCCATCCATTGATTCTCGACGATGGCCGCATGCTCGTCGGTCTCTATTCCGACGGGTTTTCGTTCTCACTCGTTGCAATCACCGACGACTTCGGGAAAACGTGGACGTTCAGCGAACCAATCGTCGGCGGAGGAAATATTCAGCCGAGCTTTGCACAGAAGAACGACGGAACAATCGTCGCGTTTATGCGTGACAACGGCCCTCCTCCCAAACGAGTTCTCGTCTCTGAATCTCAAGATCGTGGGGAAACCTGGAGCAAAGTCACCGATCATCCAGTCTTAAATAACCCAGGCTCCGGTCTCGAAGTGATGCGAGCTCGTAACGGAGATTGGCTGTGTGTCTACAACGATCTACCGAACGGTCGAAATTCGCTGGCTGTCTCGATCTCCCATGACGAAGGAGAAACCTGGTCCGCGACCCGCCACGTCGAACGTCGGCGACAGGACGAAGGATCATTCCATTACCCATCGATCATCGAAGGCGAGGATGGTCTCTTTCACGTCACTTACAGCTACTTCATCCATACCGATCAGTACGGAGAAAAGATCGGGAAAAGCATCAAACACGCTGTCTTCAACCGTGAATGGGTTCTCTCAGACGAGTAACAGCCCGACCCGCCAAAGGATTACGACCATTTGTCGCGGATCTGCTTCAGCCACCGGTGTACTGTCCTGCGACTAGATTGGAGATGCTCGGCGATTTCGTCGTTAGTGTGCCCCTCAAGCTTCATCAGCGCCACGTTTTTGAGGTTGTCATCTCCGAGTTGATCAAGGAGTTGGCAACACGTCTCCGCCATTTCTGCTGCCGCTTGCGGAGTTGGCTCGTCGTCTGCCCATTCGACAATTCCGACCTGGCCGGACTCAGTGCCTGCCAGAAATACAGAATCCCCTCGAACGAGGCCTCCGCCCCGTTTCTGTCTTCGATCATGATGATAGTGGTCGATCACTTTCCGGTTGATGAGTGTTGTTAAGATCCGCCACAAGTTGTCTCGATCACTCAACTCCGGAAAGTTGCCTTCCATTGCGGAACTGCAAAAGCTGTGAAATGCGCTTTGAGCGATATCTTCTTCGTCCGTAACACGCCGTGAAATTCCGGCCATCTTCGTTCGTGCGAACTTCACCATCGGAAGATAGTATTTTTCAAACAGACGATGAATGGCTTCCTGATCGAGTGAGGTCAAATCCGTGAGCAGGATCGACACCGAACCGAGCGAGGACTCTTCGTCGTGAAATTCTTCGAGGGCGGCTTCTGAATTCGCGACAATGATCCGCATGTTCTTTAAATAGAACTGCTGCACAGACTCCGCGAAGAGCGATTCCCCGGGGCGAAATTTGGTCCCGTCAGGATATCGAACGGAAGCTGTTGAAGAAATATTCTCGATTGTCAGCGATCCCGTTCCGTCGGGAGTGACTTGAAGTTGATGCCGGCTAACGGTGCGGTCTTCGATCCCGGCAATAACGAGTCTCTGGTCGTCTTCGACCAAAGCGAATGGCGGCGACTCATCAACTCGTTGGCGGCCAAGTTCCAGAGGTGCGGAGAACTGACCACGAAACAAGCTTCGCTCTTCGTTGCAAATCTCAATCAGGTATGGCTCAACTTCCATACTCTCTTTCATTGTCATTCAGTTCTATTCCCGGATCGAAGTCGTGACAATCCAGTTCCGTGGTCCAAGGTGCTTCCGATGTTGCTTCGCTTTGGTGACTTGTTTGCCTGATCACCACTCGCCACCGGGTCTCTTCATGCGAAGCAGAGCAATCCAGTTCGAACAGTTTACGAAACTTCAAACTCAATCACGGGAACGTTGCTGATCTTCTCAATGCTTTCAATTCAATGCTTCTGACTTCCCTGAATGATAGGAAACGTCTCTGGAATGTTATCAGACACATCAACATCCTTGCAGACATTTGCTTCAAAGTTTATCCCTTTGACGAGAACGATCAATATTGGACTCTTCGCTGAGGCGCAGGTCAGGGAAATCCCTGTGTCTCTCCGAAGGATGAACTCTTGAGAATTCAGCCCCTCCTGCTTAGTGACAAGAACCAATCATGACCGGCAGAAATTGCAGCCATCTGCGGTTTCGAAACAGAGAGTGTTTCATTCTTACCAGTGCGATCGCTCGGGCTTGATGAAATGGGTTCGGTCGAGTCTCCACGTGCCGATTCGAGGTAACCCGCTCAAAAAACATCTTCAACCGAGGTGTTTTGAGGCCGTTCAACGCCGCAACGGATGAATTTCCCTACTCAAAACGAGCCTTCCCGTTTCATCTCAGAACGTCCGTTGAATTCCGAACGATCCATAGAAACCGAAGAATTGGTAATTTTTCTCCAGTTTCACACCCCTTTCAGGCCGATATATCGAATACCGCACCCAGTGCGCGTCGGACGTCGTTTGCCATCTCACAATCAAAATCGTTGTAACTATCAATTTGGCAAGCGGTTGTATCAAGTTGCTGAGAGACAGGTGGAAGGGAATCCATGACCGCACAAGCAAAGCTTGTTCGTTGTGTCGAGCGCGGACGAGAACTCATCAGTGCCGCGATCTCGCGATGTGATCAGCAACTACGCTTCGGGATCAAAAGTCTCGCCGTTGGAGTTCTGGCGACAGCTTGCACCTGTTCCGCCACAGAACTTATGGCGCAAGACTGGCCACCTCCCGCGTCGGCGATGCCTCCGGGTGGGTTCGCTCAACCCGTCGGCTATCATCAGCACGCAGACGAGGGAGCGTACTGTCCTCCCGAATACGCAGCCCTCGAGGCTGAGTTGTTCCCCAAAGAACGGCCCATGCATGATATTGTCATGCCGTTTGACCAGGCCATTCACAGCGTCTTCCAGGATTCCTGGATGCGACTTGAGTACATGTATGGTCGCGTCTACAAAAACGGTGGACGGGCTCTGGGAACACGAACGACCGACATCAACGGCAACACTCTCGACAATGTGACCAAACAGTTCCCGCTTCTG
The DNA here is from genome assembly GCF_007859735.1 of Thalassoglobus neptunius. Lineage (GTDB taxonomy): Bacteria > Planctomycetota > Planctomycetia > Planctomycetales > Planctomycetaceae > Thalassoglobus > Thalassoglobus neptunius. Next base: position 118,001 of record NZ_SIHI01000001.1, read on the forward strand.
TTCGCAGACGGTGTGACAACGGGAGATGCAATTGTTCCCGACACCGATTCCATCGAATGGAAGCATATGGACGGCATCCGTGGAAGCTTTGGAATTCCACTCGATGACCGATCATGGTTCGAAGCAACATTCTGGGGAATCGAAGAGCAGTCTGACGCCCTCCGCGTTCCTCGCATTCCGCCCACAAGCTTGAACAACGTGTTCGGAAAACCACCGATCCAGTTTATTGCGACAACTTTCACCACTGATGGAGAAGTTGGAACTGCGATCGCTGTCTATGACCAGGACTTCAGCAGCAACTACAGAGTCAATCTCTGGTCGGCAGAAGCCAACTATGTTGAAGACCTCCGAATCCCATTCGACGGATGGAAGCTGCAGTCCATTATTGGCTACCGTCATGAAGAGTACTCCGAGCAGCTGAACTTCGGCGGAACGTTCACGAATATCTCCGGATATCTGGACGATGGTGTCGACATCACCGGGCCGCTTGCCACTCCACAAACCAATAACATCGACTCCAAGGTCCATAACTTCCGACATGCTCTTCAGTTTGGAATTCGATCTGAGATCAAGCAAAACTGGTTGACAGTTGGTGTGGAACCGCGAGTTGCATTCGGAATCGCACAGGTCCGCCGTCGCGTGAAAGCGGTCAACGTGGTTCAACCCGGAACACTCTTCGAAGCCAATCCTGACCCGGTTTACACTTCGGATCGCATTATCCAGTTCGCACCATCTGCTGACCTGAATCTCTATGCGAAGATCGACGTCAACCGCTGGTTGAAATTCAAAGTCGGCTACAACCTGATCTGGCTGGGACGACTGGGAACTGCTGACAGCAGCTTCACACTCAATCAGATCTCCAGCGACGATCCGCTACTTCCGCCGACAGCTGACGTTCGCGTCAAGCAAGGTTTCGGAAATGCGATGATCTCAGCCCTGACACTTGGTGGAGAGATTATTCTCCCGTAAGACGACTTTGAGGAAATTCGCCGTCGGCCAAACTTGCGCGGACGGCTCAACTCCTTCTTCGTACCGTTTCACCCACGAGATCGACTCTCATGATTTCATGAATGGCATTCTCAAGCAAACCTGAACCTGCTGGTTGAATCAGCGGTTGTTGTCTTGGGTTTCGTTTGAGAAGCCAGCTTCTCTCAACAGTTGAGTATATTCATCTGGAGAGTTCATATTCTTGAGCGAGTTCAAATCGGGATCGAATTGCTTGAGTCGTTCTTCAGAGATGCGTTTCGCACGACACCCATCGACGAGTCGTCGCGGGCGGCGCTCTCCCTGATTGTAGAGTGCCTCAACCCTGTCTCTTAAAGACATGTGATAGACAGCGGAAAGCGGATGCAGGTATCCGTCCGCTTCGGGAATTGCCATCTCAAAATCGCCGAGTTCCGCAACGATCCCGCTCAGGAATTCTTCCCGGAGCATGGGGACATCGCACCCACTGAGAAAAACTCGGTCAGTCTCAGAATCGAAGAACTTCATTCCCATCAAGAGCCCGGCGAGCGGTCCTTGAAATTCTTCTTCGTCTCGGATGATCTCACAGGCTGAGCCGAGATCCGGAAGCTGCTGACCTGCCGCAGCGACCACCACGATCTTCCCAGCGACTTTCCCGATTGTCTCAGCGACAACTTCCAGGACCGTCCGCTCTCCAAATGGCAACATGTGCTTGGGACGTCCCATCCGGGAACTGCGCCCTCCGCACAAGAGAATTGCGCCAAGAGTCGACTGATCATGTGACGTCATCGAATCCATCCACTCGTCAATCGCAATGCTTCGCCCCCCTGACTTAGAGTTGGACGGCGAAGCATGCCAGGCTCATTGATTATGGATTTACGAAGCTGGAGGCGGTGGTGGTGGAGGACTTGGCGGTCCGAAGATCATTGACAACTGAGCGACCTCACCTGCTGGCGTCCATTGTCCAATTGCGGGCGACCAGACAAGTGTCGCGCGGTTCACCTGCCCTGCCTGCGCGCCTTGAGTCATCTGATTCATATCAAATGGCCCCTCACTTTTTCCGTTCACGGCGATATGCCAGACAGCAGCTGGAAGTGGAGGAGGCGCGGCCGCTGCGGGTGCAGTTCCTCCCATGCCCGCTGCCATTTTGTTTGCCATGGCGAAGCCCATCCCGAGTCCCATTCCTTCGGCTGCGCCACCGCCGGAAGGGTTCTCTGCCGCGGCGGTCATCGCTTTTCCCATTTGGAATTGCTGGAATCGATCGAGATCTCCAATCACTCCCATGCTCGTTCGGGTATCCATTGCTTTCTCAACCTCTTCAGGCAGAGAGACATTCACAATGAACAACTGGGGCACGTTGAGTCCGTATTCGTCATCAACCCGTTCGACCGTTGCGAGGCGAAGCTGTTCGGAGAGCTCTCGATAATTCGCTGCAAGATCGAGAGCGCTGATGTTGGAACTCCCGACGAGATCAGCAAACGCGGACGCAATGATGGCCCGCATGAGCTCATTGATTTCATCAACTTCGAAGCTGGAATCCGTTCCGATTAACTCTGTGAGAAGTGCTTTCGGATCGACAGCCTGCATCGTGTAGGTTCCGAAGGCACGGAGTCGGATCGGTCCGAAATCCGCGTCCCTCATCATGATCGGATTGGGTGTCCCCCACTTCAGATCAGTGATCTGGCGCGTGTTGACAAAGTAGACTTCCGCCTTAAATGGACTATCGAACCCGTATTTCCAACCCGCCATTGTGCTGAGGATCGGAAGGTTGTCGGTCTTCAATTCATAGTGTCCGGGACCGAACGAATCGGCCAGTTCGCCGCGATGAACGAAGACCGCCATTTGCCCCGGACGCACAATCAACTGTGCGCCATTTTTGATCTGGTTGTGATAGCGGGGAAACCGCCAGGCGATCGTATGCCGTGAGTCATCGACCCACTCGATAATATCGATCAACTCGGCTCGAAGTTTGTCGAACAGTCCCATCGTAAATGTTCCCAACTAATTCTAAGGGAAAGAGCAATCCTGAGATGCACGATGTCATCGTAATCGCACACAGAAACAACGTCCAATGACTCGCGTCGGATCAAACTTTTTGGGGAAGCAGCTCAGCGGCGGAATCCACCCTATGAAAGAAAACTCCCAATCGGTCGCGGGTCCATTGCGTCAATTCGATTGACTGTTCGCATGAAGACTGCGCACATCAAAACGGCCGCTGACTATTTGAGCGTCGTCTTCCAATCGACTCCCAGCATCACCGAATTCAAACCACTTCCAATTCCCAACAAGGCGATGCGGTCACCGGGTCCAGCGAAACCTTCCGAAATCCCTAACGCAGCCGCGGTCGGTAGAGCAGCGGCTCCTGTGTTCCCCATATACTCGACTGTCGGAAAATCGAGAGCGGGCGAAAGGCCGAGTTGCTCCAGAAGAAGCGTGCGATGTGCTTTCCCCACCTGATGAGTGAACGTCCGGGTGACATCCTCATTCGTCCAGCCCAACTCTTGCTTGGTCTGCTCCCACGTCTTCGCTGCGAGGCTGACTCCTGCATGAAGGAGTGCTTCTGAGTCGGTGTTCATGAGAGGACGCGAGTCGCCCGTCGAGGTTGAATCAACTCCACCTTCGCATAGATTTGCAAACGTCGTGTCAGCCAGACAGGCCCCGCCCAACAAACGGTTTCCGGTTTTGCTGATCGACTCATGACACAGAACAATGGCCGCTGAACCCGAGCCAATTGTCAGTGACGCGAAGTCCATCTTGATCGATTTTCTCGTCACCGCAGGATCTTGAACCAACTTGTCCACGGTCGCTTCGACGAGCGGGCGACCGACTTCCGTTCCGACAACAATTCCGGCTCGAATCCGCCCCAGTTCGATGAGGTCGGCGATGATCAGCGCCCCGTTGAGAAGTCCGAGACAGGCATTGCTGACATCGAACACAAAGCTGTCCTGCGGAAGACCCGCCCCGGAATGCACTCCTGCGGCGGTCGCTGGCTCCATTTGATCTCGGCAAACCGATCCATGAATCAATGCCCGGCATTCAGCGGGATCGAGACCCGACTGCTGTAGCGCCAGCTTGACCGTCTCCACACTGATTTTTCCGGGAAGTGTTCCCGGCGGATAAAACCGTCGTTCCCGAATCCCGGTCATGAGTTCGAGTCGACCTTCTGGCAGCGAGAGCCGTTCGTAAACCGGTTTCAGGCGGGCTTCAATCTCTTCAGAGGTCACGATTTCCGTCGGGGGATGAGCGACAAAGGCTTCTAAACAAACGTGCTGGTACCGCATCTTCGCGAGATTTTCCTTCAAAGAGAGTCACAGAATGGAAGCGAGTTGCCGGATGTCGCCTACCAACTGAGCAATTTGATTCAGAAATTTGGTGTGTCAATGTCCGCGAGATCGTCACTCGCATCGGAGAGAACTTCTCACTGCGACAGACAATACCGTCTCACCACGACAACTGAAACAGCTCGGTCGAAATCATGAAAACCGAGGATCAACGCCCCGATAAAAAAGAACAACCCTGAAATGCATTTGCACCTCAGGGTTGGGTGGACCATTCAGGTGAGTCGATCGCGATCGATCATGGTCATCGACCAGCAATCTTGATGCTGCACTCGACATGGTAAACCGAGGACAGCTCAAACAAGGAACGTTGCAGGACTCAAACGCTTATTAAGCAACATTCCCAAGAATGAGGCGAAAGCACAAAGATGCCTTCACCCAATTGGTTCAAACAGTGGCAGCTTCGACAATTTTGGCTCCGTTGAGCAGTGCTTCAACGCGAGCAATTTCGTCGTACTGTTCTTGTCGTTCCGTTTCGACTTCCGGACTCCAGTCACGTGCATCCAACGCAATAGAGCTACGGACGTATCGCAATCCACGCAGGAGCAGGTCCTGCTGTTTCTTGGTGAGTTGGATATTTCTGTCAGACATTTTCAGGGCTCACAATTTTTTCCCCGCGACATCTCAGTCAATCGATTCGTCGTCCCTGATTTCACGAAAAGACGTCTGGGGTGATATTCTCAGGTCACATCCTTCAACAAGTGGATCTGACCTCTTCTACATCGTAACTTCTCATAGGCTGCCTTGCCAATCATTTGGGGATGATGAGCAACCTCGATAATCGGCAGAACCTGCCACTCGACTCAGTTGCTGATCACCGTCCATGTCCATCAACGGCACACACGTGCGTTTCAGTTTGCCTGACCATTCCAAACGGTCAAACGCTCGACCAGACGATTTACGACTGGACAGCTCGCAACGAACCTTTCTGATAGGCATCCGCCATCGCTTTCGGAATTTCCGCCTCAGCGAGAACCACTTTGGCGCGGTTTTCCTGAGTTCGTGCTTGCATTTCCTGTTCCAGAGCAACTGCTTCTGCCCGTCTCTCTTCCGCTCTTGCACGGGCCACTCGCATGTCTGCTTCGGCTTGATCGGCCTGCAAACGAGCTCCGACATTGTCCCCAACATCGATATCCGCGATATCGATCGAGACGATTTCGTAAGCGGTTTGAGAGTCGAGACTCTTCCGGAGCACAGTTTGTGCGATGAGTGCCGGATTTGCCAGCACGACCTTATGTGTTTCTGAGGAACCAATCGCCGAAACGATTCCTTCACCGACACGGGCAATCACAGTTTCTTCAGTCGCTCCACCGACGAGCTGTCCAAGATTGGTACGAACAGTTACCCGGGCTCGCGCTTTCAACTGAATTCCATCTTTGGCGACACCATCGAGTGTGGTTCGACCATGTCGGGGATCCGGGCAGTCAATGACCTTGGGATCGACGCTTGTTCGCACCGCTTCCAGAACGTCGCGACCGGCCAGATCAATCGCTGAAGCTGTGTCCCAGTCGAGTTCAATTCGAGCACGATGAGCAGCAATCAACGCTCGAACAACTCTCTGAACGTTTCCGCCTGCCAGGTAATGTGCTTCGAGAGCGGACGTCGAGATGGCTGAAATCCCCGCCTGCACGGCGCTGATTTTGGCGTCGACGATGGTGTTGGGATTTACCTTCCGCAATGACATAAAGATCAGTGTAAACGGACCAATGCGAGCACGCGTCACAAATGCGCGCAACCACAAATTGAAATACTTCCCGAACATAAAGACGAGAATGAAGCCCATTAAAACGATGAAGAACACGCCAATCATCGCTGCAATCGCCCACGGATCCGGGCCTTGTTGTGCGAGCACAGGGATGTTGACAAGTGCCAGATTCTTCACGTTTGTCTCCGTCACTGGTGGAATTTCTGCGTGTGTTGGTCCGCCAATTGTAAGTTTAGCTCCCAAAATTGCAATTTCGGGGCTTCGGACGGGGATGTCCGGAAGTGACCAACGCTAACAATGATGGCTTACGTCTCCGCTCTCAACGATCCCAAGGCTAAGAAATATCAAACTTTCTGAATCCAAAAATGTGGAATTTGTGAACTCATCTTGAGTTTACGATTTGAGATTGGAGAATACGGATAGGTCAATTTTGATTCATCAACAGAACGAGGAGCCATCTCCCCAATTTTGATGAATCCGTTCCAAGCCTTCTGAGGAGAAAAACATGGATGAAAAGGCGCTCAACCGTTCGATTCATCGTATTCCGGACACTGTTGATGCACGCGTCGGAGTCTCCGATTCGTGGGAACTCTCACCGGAATCAGCGGGGGCGACAACTCCCTATTTCAGTCAAGCGACGATCTCAGCCCACCAAGTCGAATCACAGATCCAGCGACTGCTTCTCGAAATGGAATCGGTTCACTTCTGCTGTCTCGAAGTTCATCACCTCAGCGATGGCAGCGACGGAATCTGCCTGACTGGTCGAATCGAAACGGACGAAGATTTCGACATGCAAACGGTTCAAGACAAACTGCTCGACCTGGGAATCTCCAACGTCTGCAATCGACTGGTTTCCGTCCCAGCCAAACCGCGACTGAATGACAACTGAAGCAATTGATTGAGCGCATCGCCGCTGAACCGGACTGAACTTGAAAAGTCTGGTAGTGACTGAAAGGGCGTGGACTTCGTACAATATGGTGGCCCCTTCAGTTTGGAGTCGAAAGATTGCAAATCTGAAGGGATCCCGCTTCGAAGTTTCAAAGTGAAGGGATCACGATGACACGCACAGTCGAACGCGATCTCCGCCGATTCAACGAAATCGTCCGGGGCAAAATTCGCAAAGATCTCCGCCGCTACGTGAATCACGGAGAGATGATCGGCCGCAAAGGACGCGAGACGGTCAGCATTCCGGTTCCAAACATCGAGATTCCGCACTTTCAGCACGGGCAGAAAGGCTCCGGAGGAACCGGGCAGGGAGAGGGTGATCCCGGACAACCAATTGGCCGCGGAGAGGATGAAGGCGAAGGCATCGGTCCCGCCGGAAATGAACCGGGCCGCCACATTCGTGAAGTTGAAGTCAGCTTTGACGAACTGGCTGAGATGCTTGCTCAGGATCTGGAACTGCCCAACATCATCCCGAAAGGGCAGGACTCCATTCAGGCCATCAAAAACAAATACAACACGATTTCCCGAACAGGTCCCAATTCGCTACGCCACCTGAAACGGACTTATAAACAGGCTCTCAAAAGAGAGATGGCAAGCGGGACATATCAGCCTGAACGTCCGATCATCATTCCCGGTCGGGACGATGAACGCTATCGCAGTTGGACCTCTGTCCCCCAACCGCAAGCAAATGCAGCCATTTTCTACGTGATGGACGTTTCCGGTTCCATGACTGACGAACAGAAGGAAATCGTTCGCATCGAGGCCTTCTGGATCGACACGTGGCTGAAGAGTCAATACGACGGAATCGAACGTCGCTACGTTGTACACGATGCCGTCGCTCATGAAGTCAACGAAGATACGTTCTATCGGGTCAGAGAATCCGGCGGAACGAAGATTTCCTCCGCTTACCACAAAGTCGATCAGATCATTCAGAGAGACTTTCCACCAGAGCTTTGGAACATCTACATCTTCCAGTTTTCAGACGGCGACAACTGGGGGGAAGACAGCCAGGCATGCACGAAGTTCCTCACCGACGAACTTCTCCCGGTGGCAAATCTCTTTTGTTATGGGCAGGTTCGCAGCCCATACGGAAGCGGCGAATACATCAAGGATCTGAAGCGAATTCTCGAAGCCAATGACAATCTGATTCTCAGTGAAATTGATAGCAAAGACGGCATTTACGATTCAATCAAACTGTTTCTCGGCAAAGGCAAGTAAGCCTTGATGATCAGTCTGAATTCGTGCCCGAGCTTCAGATGAAGGAAGGTGTACGTTGTGTCGCTGATCGGACAGACCCATGAAAAATTGCACGCAATCGCCGATGCGGTGGCAGAGCGACTGATCAAACTTCAAACGCGAGTCGTCTTCGCCGAGAGTTGTACGTCCGGTCTCATCGCGGCAACTTTATCGAGATACCCGGGAGTCTCAGACGTTCTTTGCGGAAGTTGTGTCACCTACCGAAACGCCACCAAGCAACAATGGTTGGGTGTTGACGGAAACGCACTCGACGATCCAAACGTAGGACCAGTCTCTCAGATTGTTTCTGAGCAGATGGCGAGAGGAGTCCTGTCGCGAACCCCGGAAGCAGAGATTGCCGTCTCGATCACTGGTCACCTCGGCCCCAATGCTCCGGAAAAACTTGACGGAATTGCTTATTCCACAATTTGCTTTCGTTCCGATCGCGACGCTTTGACTCGTCAGCTCCAATTGGACGGGGAGACCGAGATTCATCTGGAAAAGCGATACTTTCGTCAACTCTCGGCTGCCCAGCAGGTTCTGCTTTTCCTGAATGAGGAACTCGATTCGTACGCGAAATAACGTCCCGTTGATCGAACCCGAAAAGACCGTTCTCTCGTTCCTCTCCTACATCTCTTTGAACGCGCGATAACGACGGCACTCTGATTTCTCAGCGTGCTCTTCTGTTGCCAAATTGCGACGATGACTCTGATCTTGAGTTGAGAATAACCGTCAGAGAATTCTCTGCACGTTGCATTTTGTGAACTAGACTCTCGAATAACCTGCAAACACTGCGTGCGCAAGCTCGCATTAGAATATCGCGTGTGCATTGAGAAAAACTGGTGACTACGAAGAGATCGAAGCGAATTCCGCAGCAAATCGCCTCAGATACGAAGACTGACTCCAGACATATCGCGGCCAACATCTCATGTCGATGAGTCGCACAATTTCGAGAGAGCCAGCTGAGGCAGGCACTCATCCCCCATTCACTGATTAATCGTCAAAGCAATCACTGGGCATCACCATGGACGACCCAAACCTCATTGATGAACTCCAGCGCGAAGTCGAATCTAAAGAGGCCGTCATTCTGGCGCTGACCTCTCAATTGGAAACGACTGCCGAGCAACTCGAACGGATGCGTCGCACTGGCCCCGTCGGCGGACAAAAAGAGTCCGGATTCGGCCCCGGAGTCAATGCGCAGATCCGTGACTTTCTCGCCGAATTCGACGAGTCATCTCCTCTCGAACACTTTGAACGCATTGAAATCGGGATCGAACAGATCCTTGAAATTCTCGCCGGTTCGAACACGTCCATCGCCGAGCTTCGCAAGCTGCCAAAGTCCGAGTTGGAAAGCACTCTCTCAGACGATGAAGAGACCGAAGAGGAATTAGACGCAGAAAAGTCCCCCGAAGAGGCGGAGGAGGACTTTTGGGCTGCCACCAAAGCTCGACTCTTACAAGAAGCCGAATCTCAAGACGATGAAGAAGAGATGGGCGTGCTCTTCTCCGGTGAGAAGGAAGACTCTTCTTCTGAGAGTGCCGCGAAGAATGACGGTGGAAATCAAGCTGAAGCCAAAGCCAACGTCGTTCAACCGATCGCTATTCCTCCGGAACCCGAAGAACTTCCGGAACTTCCCAAGCCAGTCACCACGATCACCGACGCCAAAAAACTGGAAGAGGCAGTGACCGAACGGGACCAATTTATCTTCTATCTCGTCGCCCGACTGCGTCGAGCTGAGTCGTACCCGTTCCCTCCCATCAACTGGGAGAGTGTTGTGTCAGTCCCCGAGGACCTCAAGAAGTCCGTCATGGTCCTCGAAAAACATCTCAAAGATCACTTGCGACAGTCCGAACTCTCCGTTTCTCTTGAACGTGCCGCGCTCACTCGAGAGCGATCGAAATTGTGTCAGGTCAAGAGCCAGCTTCAGGATGAGATTCAGAAAATGGTCGCCATCTCCAACGCGCCGACTCGTTCGACTCCGGAAGAGAGAATGAATCGATTGTTCGACATTCCGAAAGACACCGGTCCGAAGACGTTGGAATAGATCATCTTCTAAATTGGCCTGACGATCGTTCGAAGAGAGGCCATGAAATCGGAGCATTGAGTCAGCGACAGGACGACAGCGACAGATCCGCTGCTCAAAGCTGATTGCTAATTCTGGGCGACCAGATGGCACGCGACGCACGCTTTCACGAGTGCTTCTTCGCCGATTGCTCCTTCACCGGGCCCGGTTTCAACTTCGGCTCCCCACAAGCAAGCTGTCTGCGTCTGATACGCATGGGGACGGGCCTCAGATTGAACCACTGAAAGCCCCGCCAAACAGGTCGCGACACCGGTCAAAAAAGCGGCCAGATACTTCCACGTCGCCGCTCCCCCGGCTCGACTCGTCGCAGATGATTCCCGATGAGACGATGCAGTGGTCACGAAGCGTGCAGGCGCGAGGCGTTGCTGCAATTCGACAGCTGCGGAATGAGCGAGTTTCTGGTTCTCAGCTGACGGACTTTGTTGAAGGTCGATCTTCGGTTGTGAAACGTTCCGTCCCTGTTCCGCGGACAGCATCGGTGAGATCACATCCACAAAGCATCGACAGCGTTCACAGTGATCAAGATGGGCGTCAAAATCCTTCGACCTTGGCCGGTCTTCAAGAATCACATCCAGGAATTCATCACAATTCATCGGTCAACCATTCGCGATGGGTTCGCGTGAAACGAGTGAGCGTCATACGCTAAAGAATACTCGTTCGGGGATGAATTGGCGAGACCAAGTGCAAATTGGCTGCGGAAACCTGAAACTCCTCTCACCCCCAAATGAACCCCACAATTGCCCCTCATTGCTATTCGATGGCACCATACTCCGGATGAATCATCGGTTTCGTAATCATCTTCGGTGCAGGATTCGCATACTTTCGAGCCTCGAAGTTCTCCTCAGCATCGATGTAAGCTTCCGGATTCCAACAACCTTCGATCAACTCGATACTGCTCGCTCTGAGAGTTTGACCGGTTCGAAAACTGAGGTCCGCCAAAGCGACATTGTATTGCGTGATCGCCCTCGCCAGATTCACTTCTGACTCAGCAACACGCATCTCAGCTCGCAGAAGCGGTTCGAGTTCCGGATCGTTGTCGATCGCATAGCGGTATTGAGCAAACGCCAGACTTCGTGCCTCTTCAGCCGCCAGGTACTGGTTGTAGGCGTTTCGACTCTCTTCGTACGCGAGATCGATCGTTCGGAACGAGTCTGCGACTTCATGGCTCAGCTCGACTTCCTGTTCAGCCAGAACTGCTCTCGCTTTGGCAAGTTGAAGTTCCAGTGACTGAACCTGAGTTTTGGCGAAGCGGCGTCCGATGGGAACAGAGAACTCAACCCCCACATTCCAGCCAGTTTGGCCGGCATTCAACATGGACTGATAATAGTTTTCGACAGCCGGAGGTATTTGCGGACCGTCGGCACCTCGCCCGAACAGTTCATCTCCGAAGCCGTTAATCCGGTAGCCACTCACGAAATCGAGGCGGGGCATCAGCAGATTTTCGGCCGCTCGAAGTTGAAGTTCGAAGCTGCGAATCGACCATTTCTGCCGACGAACCTCGGGACGTTTCACGAGAGCGTCAGTCATCGCAATTTCCCAGCTTGGAACGAACTCAGCAGTAATGGGTTCGTCGATCGGACGAATCACTCTGCCATCGTTCACCGGGAGCCCCATCAGTCGGCGCAATTGCGCTTCCGAAGAATAGATCGAGTTTCTTGCACGATCGACTTCTGCCTTCGTATCGAGATAGATGCTTCGCAAATTCAGTTCCGTGCGTCCCCCGGGTCCGGTCCCAGCCTGACGCTTGGCTTCTGCAACCTGGAAGGACTTGCTGGCCATCTCTTCGATTCGACCTTGAAGGTCGAACGTAATGTAGTCCAAGTGCAACCGCCAATAGAGTTCTTCGACGTCGTGAACGAGTTGCTGGACGGCCTGTTCGAACTCGGCCAATTCCATGTCGTTCTCAATCCGAGCGATCACGACACCCTGCTGAACCCCTGTGACCCCTTGAATATTTTCTGAGATCGGACCGGCAATTCGCGTGTACTCAACACCTCCCCCCGCCAGCAACGGTTGCCGAAAGTGGAGTGACGTTGATCCTTCGTAGACCGACGGAAAGAGTTGCGGTTCTCCAGGTCCGGAAGGAATGTTCCGACCTGTACGCACCACGCTGTGAGCCAGTGTCAATTGACCACCAGTCGCCAGGCGCTTGAAGAACGAAGCGTTCAACGAATCGGTCGACTCTTGCAAAACCGTTCCGGCCAGTCGTCCGAGTGCAATGGTGTTGTTCTGAATCGTATTGTTCTGACCGTAAAGAAGCTGCGTCGTGAACTGTGTATCGAAGTCAGATAACGCTGCTTCGACACCACGCTGCCCGAACAAAACTCCGCTTTCTTGAATCGCGGGATCGAACACCGATTGAACGAATTGCGGATTCGCCAGGATTGGATTTCCGGGACTTAAAAACTGCCCCGAACTTCGAATCACGTGGCTGTTTAAAAGGGCTGTCTGAATGGCCTCTGCCAGCGTCAGATCCCAGATTTCGTCTTTGGTGCGATCTCGAATTCGACGCGGCGGAACAGCGAAGTTCACCTTTGAAGAAACGGGACCTTCCAGATCCGTGTACGCAATCTGCGTCGCTCGATCGAGGTAGTCTGCGGAATGCTCAGTCCCAAAGTATGTTGGCAACTCTCCGCGTTGACGACATGCGGAGATCATCGTCAGGCAACATCCAGCCACAATCCAGAGAGAAAGTGGCTTGAAGTGCCTCCAGCGTGTGTGACGACCGCGAGGTGTCATGACAGTCCCTGATTCGATTCCATCCCACCGTGAGGTGGCGCATTCGGCATACTCCCCCCGAGTGCGCACGACCATGCTTTCAGATACTTCGTGTCATGGCCGCTCGTGGTCTCAGCCTATTTGGCAATTTTGACCGTCAATTCCTCAGAATCGATAAGACCGGTTTCAAGATGGGAAGACGTGTGAGAGTTGTCCTCCGCGGCTCTCAAAATCCGCAAAACTTTGCCCGCTTTCAGAAACAAGACTCAAGCCACCAACGAGACTGCTTTCGAAAGACTCCCGTCGCATCAACGTCACGAGATGTGTCAACGTCAGTGCGAAAACAAAGGTGATCCTGAGACGGGCTCGCCGTAGAGAATAACTGTCGACTCAGAGTCGGAAATGGAAGGTTTGACGGAACCATCTCCAGAACCAGTCAAAGAGAGTCCTTTCCGCCACAACAAAGCGAGCTGTTCCGCGCATACCTGTTCGCAAAAACTCAGGCGGGGCATCGAATTCGACCTTGGCCTGATAGACAGGAACCGCCAGCTGCTCTCGTCCCTCTGCATCGGTCACAGTTGCAAGAGGCCCTCCGAATTTGTTTGACAGAGCCGGAGGCGCGTACTCCAAATGCCGATCGGAAAATTCGATCACGCGTCCTTGCCAGACACGTTCCGGAAGCGAGTCGACCTTCAGTCGTACTGCTTCGTCGAGCCCCAGGTCTTCACGATCAGACTGGTTGATCAGGAGAATAGCGAGATATTGTTCGTTGGGAGCGATACTGCAAATCGAAGTCTGTTCATCGAGATAGGCTCCGATATTTTCTGGCGACAACGGGCTGCCATACCATCCTTGAAGTGGACTCGTATGCCCCTGACGGTGAGTTTGCGGTCGTCGATTGGGAGCGACCACCGTACCCGCCACCGGTGCCACAATCTTCAGATCTTCCAGCTGCTCTTTGACATCTACATGATGCTCTTCGATGGTTTCGAGTCGGCGTTCCGCAAGGCGTTGACCGTCCGGGTCCGCGAGTTGCCGGTACATTTCCGGCTCGAACCCCTGAGCTTGCTCTTCGACCGTCAGTGAGACTTCTTCATCGATCAGTTGCGGATTCTTGAGTAACGCAATTTCCTGCCCCGCGATCACGCGATCACCAGGACGCACAAGAATCTCTTCCACAAAACCGGGGACGGCAGAATAAACATGCGACACGTTTTCCGGCTCAATATAGAACGCTGCCTCTTCGAACCAAGGAAACGGAACGAAGAGGATCAATGCAGTGAGTCCCACGGCGATCGTGCTAGTGACGAAAACCTTGACGCGGCTAATGGGATCTTGACGAGGTCGAGACATGAGCTTGTAAAAATTGACGACCATTCCGACGGCAATCGACACGAGAGACCCGACCGCCAGAAGGATTCCAAGACTCTGAAGTCGATACGGTTTCAGTACGGTATACAGGAAAATCGTGATCGCAAACAGGACGAACCAGCGGTAAAGCGCCGATGCGATCGCGAAAAGAACAAACCACACCTTTCCAGTGGTCGGCATAAAGGGATCGACCGGGCTCTCAATCCCGAGTGTCCACCAGGAGAATGTCTGCGCAAGCATTTTGGTTGCTTTGCTCCGGAGGTTGGGAATCTCCAGCCAGTCCGACATCATGTAATAGCCGTCGTAGCGAAGCAGCGGGTTGGCATTGAAAATGACCGTCGTCACCGTCGAGACGAAGAAGACATTCAACGCGAGATGATTGATCAGCCCCGGCTTCGTGTTGTACCAGACAAACAATGCAACCGCCGCGAGGATCGTTTCGAAGTACATCCCGGCCGCACCGATGATGATTCGCTTCCACTTACTCTTCAGCATCCATGAATCAGTCACATCGCAATAGAGAGTCGGACTGAAGACCAACAGCATGACTCCCATTGAGTGGCATTCCGCACCGAAGTGTTTACACGCGATTCCGTGTCCAAACTCATGCAGAATTTTTGACAGGGCGAGTGTGATCCACAGATAGATCAGATTCGGCCATCCGAAAAACTGCTCGAATTCCGGGAGGCGCTGCCGGACTGCATCGAAGCGAATCGCCAGAAACAACCACGATGTCGCAACGAACGTCATCAAGACGAATCCCGCAGGCGGGGTAAACATCCAGCCGAACCAGGGTTCCAGTCGCTGGAGCGTTCTTTCGGGATCCCACCCCGGGAGTTTGATGTAAAGCGGATTCATCAATGACTGACGAATCTTTTTCCATTTCTCATTACGCCCCCGATCCAGAACCTGTTCGCCCTGCCCCAACCGGGAACTGCACAACAGCCCTTTTTCGTGCAGATCGGTGACGAGGCTTTGAACGTCCCGAGTGGTCACATGCAGCGTCGGAAACTTTTTGAGCAACTCATCCCGGATATCTCGTAAGCTGCGCTCCCCATCCAGAAGTAGAAACGTTGCGTACTGTTCCGGTTGCAGTCGATAGTATTTCAACCCGACCGGGTCTTTGATCACAGGATACGGAACATTGCGGTATTCAATTTCCTTGATGTCCAGATCCGAACGTCCTCTCAATGGAACGGGACGCTCCGTTGTCGAAACGAGTGCGGACTGTGTTGTCTGCTGGTGCATCAGATCTTCTTAAGAACGGCAGAAAATTCCCGAATCAACTTCTGACCACATTTTCGCGAGAGAAAAAGCGACTCTTTTCGGTGTGCACACCAACACAGATCGACTTCCAGTTTGCTCAAAACTGTGATTGCGGACGAAAATTGAAGCTGATGTCTCGATTCTGGTTTCGATGCACCACTCGGGAAGCGATCGCCGGGAATTGATTACTCGCTTTGCGATTTCTGTGGCTGCGCGTCCTCATCGATCAGAATGGCCATCGTCGGATCGAGGCCTTCTCTCAACAGTCCATCGGGATTGGAAACTTCCGCCCAGACTCGGACATTCCGAGACAGGTTTTGTACGGACACATCAACGAACCCGAGTTGCCCGGTATACGGTTTCGATGCCTTCATCGAATTACTTCCCGGAACCTGAAACGTGACTCGCACCGGCATTCCGACACGAACCTTCTCGACAGCTTCGACGTCGACAAAGCCTTCGATCCGCATTGTCTCAGTATTCACAACCTGGACGATCGACTCACCTTGCTGAACTCCTTCCCCGATGCGTTTGAAAACACGAGTCACCAATCCTTTGTCCTTGGCATAGACATGATAGGTACCGAGTTCCGCTCGCGCCTGTTCGGCCGCAAGGAGATTCAAGTGCTGTTCGTAACGGGCCTTTTCGACTTGCAGTTGCGCGGCTTCCGCATCGAGCCGCAACCGCGTCATATGGGTCGACGGGTAAACCGGGTTTGACGCAGAGGAAATCCTGTTCGCTTCAACTGCAGCATCGTATTCCGCCGCGGCAGCCAGTGCGGATTTCCGGGCTGACTGGATTTCGATATCAGTGCTTGCTCGCGCTTCTGCAAGCTTCAAGTTGGCAGCAGCGACTTCATCCTGAAGTTTGACGACGACTTTTGTCGCGTCAATGATCGCACCTTCGCGTGGAACATACGCAACCACGCCGGGACGCTGAGTCGAATACGTCGTTCGATTGACAAAAGAGAGTCGACAATCTTTAACGGAAACTTCCTCCGCAACCAATGCTCCCGTTGAATCGGGAAGAATCAATGGCGAACTGAGCACACAGAAAAGACAGAGACTATAGGTAAGCAGCGGGGTTCTGGTGTGCATCGTCGCGATTTCGACCATATAGAGATTTAAGCGAATTCGAGTTGTCTACATAGCATTCTGACACGCCATTCACAACAATTCGAGCCACTCGCCCGAATGGCGTCAACATTAATCTCAATTCCACCGCGGACCAATACTACGACCCTCTTCGATGTCAAAACAGACTCCAAGCCAGGACAGTCTCGACTGGATCCGCCAACAGTGTGACCGATTTCTCGACGAATCGCCGACTTATGCGGCTTATGTTCGGGACGTTTTTCAGTTTGTCGCGGAAACTCCTTCGATCGACGCGGTCGCAATGATCGCATTTTCCAAGTCGAATGAACCGAGAGTCGTCGCCGAATCAAATCTGGGCACGATCAGCGAAGACGAATTCTTCAGCCTCGATCTCGACAACATCTCAATGATGGGCTCATCGCTTCGAGAGGGGAAACCGAAGCTGATGATGAACCGCGTGCTTCCCGAAGCGCAATTGAAACCACACTCGCTGGCGATTGCCCCGATTGTCGTCACCGCCAATCCTCCCCATGTGGTGGAAGTTCTGACGCTGAGTGAAGCAACTCCTCACGAAGAAGCTTTTCTCCGGGAAGTCACTGAGACTCTGGCAAGCTATTTCATTCGCTATCTGACGAACAAGAAGGATAGCCAGGAGGCAGTGACCGACGACACTTTCTGGCAGCGTTTCGATTCATTCCTCCTCCGTCTGCAAAAATCGCTCGATCTCAAGAAGACCATTTCCGTCGCAGTCAATGATGGTCGTGTTTTGACAGGTGCGGACCGCGTTGCGATTGCCCTCAAGTACGGAAAACAAACCAAAGTTCAGGGGATCAGTGGGCAAGATGGAGTCCAGCATCGGGCGAACCTAGTTCAATCGATGGCCAAACTGGCGGAAGTGGCGATTAAGATCGGCACTCCAATCACCTACAAAGGTTCAATCGAAGACTTCCCTCCGGAGTTGGAGAAACCTCTCGCCGACTATCTCGCGGAGAGTCGAACGCGAATGGTCATGTTGCTGCCACTGAAGGAAGCCGCAGATCCATTTCGCGAGGACGCCGACGCAGACGATCAATCTTCACAGGACAGCCCCCCAGTGATTGGCTGTCTGATCGTCGAACAAGCGACGGAAGCGCGCCCCAAAAAACACGTCGTGGAACGGACCGACCTGATTCGAGATCATATCGAAGTCGCCATTCACAACTGCCACTCTCATGAGTCGATTTTCCTCTTGCCCCTCTGGAGAGGCATCGGACGGACGCTTCGATGGTTCAAGGGACGTCGAGTCTGGATCGCGGCGGCGATTCTCGGAAGCATCATGGCTGTGGCCACGGCACTCGCTGTTGTTCCGTGGGATTATCGAGTTGAGGGAAATGGACAGGCAATGCCCGTCACCCAACACCGCGTTTTCGCTCCCTGGGACGGAGATGTCGTGGAGGTCTTCGTTCGGAGTGGTCAAACCGTCCAGGCAGGCGATGTCTTGCTTCGGATTGAAAGTGACGAACTCGATTCCGAACGAATCGCAGCCCGCACCGAATGGCTTGAGAAAGACAAACTTGTTTCCGCTCTCACTTCGCAACGTGCAGAGGCAATCAAACGAGATGATGAAAGCGAATTCATTCGAATCACCGCCGAACTCGCCAAAGCGACCGTCGAAAGAGAGGGGGCGAAAAACCGTCTCGATCTAGTCACTTTGCGAATCGAAGACCTCACCGTCGAAGCCCCCGACGATGGAGTGATCGCAACATTTCAAGTCGATCAGGTCCTTCAAAACCGCCCCGTCAGACGCGGCGATTTGCTCGTGGAAGTGATGCAACCCGAAGGAGACTGGCATCTTGAAGTCGACGTCCCTGAATATCGAATGGGACATGTGATGCGTGCCTTTGCAACGCTGAACTCAGACGAGCTTCCCGTCGAGTATGTCCTCGCCACTTCGGTCGAAACCAGCCACGAGGGGATCCTCCAGCGCGGCGAAATCGCCACACGTTCTACGGAATCAGAAGACGAAGGAACCGTCTTCGAGGTCTTCATCGACATCGACCGCGAAGACCTGCCCAATCTCAACATTGGGGCTGATGTCAGTGCCAAAATCAATTGCGGAAAGAAGAGCCTCTTCTACGTGCTCTTTGGAGACGTTGTCGAATTCCTGCAACGACATCTCTGGTTCTGATTGCGGCATCACGAGATTGTCACTCAAGTGAAAAACTTGAGTGGTTCTCAAATAGCAACTGCTCGATCACCAATTTCGAAACGATTCAGCGAATAAGATTTCCAAGAGAAACGTCGTTACTCCCGAGTCAGCCCGGTCAACAGTTCATTCAAGATCTCGACATCGGTGGGGAGATCCGACTCGAAAAACGAACGCAGCGGAATGGGTGTATCATCCATTCGATACGCTGTTCCGGGGCTGTGAACTCCGTACATCTGGACTGCAATTTCAATCGTCGGAGTGAATGGCAACTCAGTCGACTGATGCGTCAAAACAATTGTGGGAATCTCGGAAAGGGTCTCCACTGCCTCTTGGGTAAGTTGCTGAACGCCTTCAGCACCGACCATCAAACACAGGTCGACTTCACGATTTTCCAGCACGTCGCACGCACTGAATTCCCCGGGCTGATACCGAGGGAAACCGCGTGACAGGCTTACACTGAACGGATAACCCGTCTGCCAACAAAGGACATTGTCCGCCCCGGCGACATCGCCAAATCTCCTCATCCTGCGGACCACCCAGCGCGTATGACGATGTAAGTCTGTTGCCAGTTGCAGGACTGCTTCCACATTCAAGTGAGCGAGCGATCCTTGTGAAAGGCCCTGCCCGAAGAACAAAGCTCCGTAGTGGCAGGAGGCCATCTTCTCCGCCAGTGAAACAAGTTCCTCTCGACGCACGCCGCCGTAATTCTCGTCAGAAAGCGTGAGCCCTTGAACCAACCCGCGTAGCGCCCAGAGGACCTCGAAGTCACTCCCGGGGTCAATCTTCACGAACAGATCCGCCTGCCGGGCAGTTTCGGTTTCAACAACATCGACGACGATCAGGAAGGCTTTAGTGCCATCTGTTCGATTCGGTGTGTCCGTTCCGCAGCGAGTATACCGGTCGAGATGCCGTGGATGACTTTCGACCGGATTCGATCCCCAATAGACAACGACGTCAGCCCGACTTTTAACTTCTCCCAGCGAAGAGGTACTTTCTCCGACTCGCTGAAACGCAAGCACAGATGGGGCGTGGCCCGTTGAGGCTGATGAGTCAATCACTCCTCCAAGTCGATCTGCCAACTGAATAGCAAGCCCCTGCCCTTTTGTACTGCTTGACGACAATCCATACACGAGGGGATGGCACGCGTCAGACAGCAACGTCCGACCCAACTTGAGAGCAGTCTCAAGCGAAGATGCCTCCCCGCGAACCGTGCAAAAGTCCTTCGACTGTCGATCGCGATTGAGAATCGACTCGAATTTCTGGAACCATGTCGATGCCTTGTCGCACGCATGTTTGGTCGACTCGACCCGGTTGTTGACAACGGTCAAACTCAGATCGTCACAAACGCATCCGCAAAGCGTACAGGCGACATCAGTAAAAACTTGCTGGCTATTCATCCCATCCTGTCGAGTTCGCAACACGTCCGAATCATCAATTCTTCACCGCGTCAAGAATCAGCCGGGAAAAGTTTGACGTGTCGTTTGCGATTGGATTCGGTAAAGCTGTCAATTCTTTCGTGGGCTCATTGACCATCTTCTTACCCTGTGGTCAGAGAAGTTTCAATTCCACTCCGCTGAAAGTATTGCATCGAACTCAGTTGATAATTTTGCTTCGACAGCATCTACTCATGATAGAGCATTTTCTGTTCTGGTTTGCACTCACTCGCACGAGCAAACTCAGCCTTTGACCTGATGAAAAAGTTCAAGCGAGTGCACAGGAAAAAGCAACTTGCTCTTGAGCCCGCCTCGAAAAAGAGTCCCTCCCCGCAACTTCCCCAACGTTCTGTCCGTTTTCTCGCCACCGTGCGTTCTCCAAGGCCCACCCGCATCAACATGATGAAAGCGTTTTCAATACGAAATTCGAAACGTCTCGGCGAACAACGATTCGTCGCGAGAATTACGACTCTCATCGGGATGCTGTTCGCCGTTCACTTGGGCGGTCAACTCAGCCTCGCGGACGAACCACCAAACATCGTCCTGATCATCGCAGACGACATGTTTGCCGACGACTTCGGATTTATGGGCAATCGCGATGTCCTCACGCCGCACATCGATCGCCTCGCTGCCAGATCAGCGAGATTCATCAACGGATCGGTTCCCACAAGCGTTTGCAGCCCGTCGCTCGCAACAATCCTGACCGGGCTCTATCCCCATCAAAGTGGTCTTCACTTCAATCATCCTCCTCCGGGGAATTCCGCATTCAACCAAATGAGTTTGGTAGACGAATACGAAAGAACGCGGAGTGAGAGCTTCGAAATCATTCGGAACCTTCCAACCCTCCCGCGTATTCTCGCTGACGAACGTGATTATCTCAGCCTGCAAACCGGGAAGTTCTGGGAAGGAAAGTTCTCGAACGCCGGATTTACAGACGGAATGACCATTTTCGAACCCGTTCCCGGTCAGTCATTTGGCGGCAATCGCACGCTCAAAAACAAGCAACTCGCTGCTCATGGGAACGGAGACTGGGGCCTCAAGATCGGCCGAGAAACAATGGCCCCGATCGAAACATTCCTCAACGATCATCCATCGTCGCCAAAGCTCATCTGGTACGCCCCATACCTTCCTCATCAACCACACGATTCCCCGCAGCGGTTTTACGATTTATATCGGAATCGTGATTCCGTCCCGGAACACAAGATCCCCTACTACGCTTCCATCACTCAGTTCGACGAGACAGTGGGCCAACTTGTCGACATCATCGAAGAACGCAATCTCACCCGGAAAACTCTTTTCGTGTTTGTGATCGACAATGGATGGGAAGCAAGTGAAGAGCGTTCGAGAAGTCGACCGGAGGAATTCGATCATACGCGAACGAGTAAGCGATCCCCATTTGAACCCGGACTTCGCACACCGATCCTGCTCTCGTGGGACGGCGTAACTGTTCCCGAAACGCACGATCAACCGGTCAGCAGCATCGACATCCTTCCGACAGTTCTCTCAGTTTTCAATCTCAACGGCTACGATTCCCAGCTTCCCGGAGTCAATCTCTGGAAGGCAGCTTGCGGAGAAGAAACACTTGATGCCGATCGCGTTCTTTTCGGAGAAATCTATCCCGGAGATGCCAAGACACTTGGACATCCTGAGGATCACATTGCATACCGCTGGGCGAAACACCGATCGATGAAACTGATCGTTGTCCACGAACAGGACGACTCCGCCCCATGGGGCCGCTATCTGACAGAAGACGCTCTCTTTGATCTGAAAACAGATCCGAATGAAACGACCAACTTGATCGATGTTCCCGCTTACCGTGAGCAGGCTGACTTGCTGCGATCACAGCTTGATCATTGGTGGGACGGCAACACCAGCGAACTTCTCTTCTCTCCCTCGACGTCAACTTCATCGGAGAAATAGACGCGTGTCTCGAAACAAAATTTCCCCCACATTTCTCGTCTTTGCAATCACATTCCTGCCGAGTCTTGTCGCTGCCAACGACGAACTTTGGAACTGCGGGACAGCGACAGTCTGCATTACTCCTCAACAGCCAATGACCATGGCGGGGTATGCGTCGCGCGGTGAGAAACACGCCACCGACACGCTCAACGATCTTTGGGCAAAGACACTGATTCTGGAGGATGCATCCAATCGTCGAGCCGTTCTCGTCACTCTCGATTTACTCGGAATTGATCGCAAGTTGTCTCAGAGAATCTGCAAGTCGATCATGGAAAAGCACGGCCTCGATCGCAGCCAAATTGCGATTTGCAGCTCGCACACTCACTCCGGGCCGGTCGTCGCGGGAACGCTTCGCCCCATGCACGCTTTGCACTTCAATGAATCGAACCTCAACCTCACTCTTGAGTACTCAGAGTTTCTCAAACAGTCGATCGAAGACTGCGTCGATCAGGCATTCGAGACGCTTGCTCCGTCATCGCTGAGTTGGGGAAGTGGTTCCGCAACGTTTGCAACCAATCGTCGGAACAACACAGAGAAGAACATTCCAAAACTCAGAGCTTCCGGGAAACTTGCCGGTCCTTATGACCATGACGTTCCCGTGTTAATGGTTCGACAGGACGGGAAAATGAAGGCCATCGTTTTTGGATACGCTTGCCATTGCACTGTTCTCAGTGGATTCGAATGGTCGGGCGACTATGCCGGGTTCGCTCAATCGGAACTCGAGGATCTTTATCCCGGTTGCGTGGCGATGTTCTGGGCCGGCTGTGGAGGAGATCAAAACCCGCTTCCACGACGCAAGGTCGAACTCGCTCGGCGATACGGTTCCCATCTTGCGCACGCGGTCAGTCAGGTGATTGAAGGAAGCACTCACGATCTTTCTCCCGAACTGCAGACAAGCTATCGGGAAGTCGACATCGCATTCGGAACTCTTCCCACACGGGATGAACTTCAAGCGCAGTCTGCATCGCAGAATCGCTACGAAGCAGCACGCGCCCGCTCATTGATCGAACAGATCGACAGCGGACAGGAACTCTCTCCGACCTATCCTTATCCCATTCAATTCTGGAATCTCGGCGATGAGATCAACTGGTTCTTTCTCGGAGGAGAGGTTGTGGTCGACTATGCCCTGTCGATCAAGTCGAACCACGGAGAGACGAACGCGGACCTGACAGACGTGTGGTGCACAGCGTACGCGAACGATGTGATGGCCTATATTCCGTCGCGTCGAGTTCTGCTCGAAGGCGGCTATGAGGGGGGCGGAGCCATGATCTATTACGGGCTTCCGACAATTTGGGACGAAACCGTTGAGTCGACAATCCTCGACACGGTTCACCAACTCATCAACGAACGCTAAAGTGAAATTCAGCGCCAAACAACCGTTCTAAAAACGGACAGGCGCTGCACTTTTCGTCTCAAACGAAATTCCCCGTGAAGACTTTGGCCCTGAACTTTTTCGCGACGCTGGTTCAACGATCGCTCTCCAGAAAGATTCCCATGATTCATTCCCCACTGGCGAAATGCCGAACTGTCTTGGCTGCGACATGTTTCTTCGTCCTCATGGGGATCACGATCCAGGCGGACGCGGATGATTCAAAACCGAATTTCGTGTTCATCATCGCGGACGATCTCACGTTTCGTGACCTCGGTGTTTATGGAGGACAGGCTCACACCCCGAACATTGATCATCTCGCAACTCAGGGAATGCGGATGACTCGATGCTTTCAGACAGCCCCCATGTGTTCTCCAACTCGACACAACATTTACACCGGACAATACCCAGTCAAGACGGGAGCCTATCCGAATCACACGCAAACCTACGACGACGTTCAGAACATCACACACTACCTGCCGCCCCTCGGCTATCGAGTCGCGCTCTCCGGAAAGAAACACATCGGACCGAAAGAGCTCTTCCAGTTTGAATACACGGGAAAGAAGAACAATCCCGACATGGAAGCCATCGAGCAGCTGTTCTCAGAATGCCAGTCGACCGAGACTCCCTTCTGCCTCTTCGCTTGTTCGAACGAACCACACACACCATGGAACAAGGGCGACGCATCACAGTATCCGCCTTCGGAAATTAAGCTGCCTCCATACATCGGAGATACCCCCACTGCCCGCGAGCATTTCAGTCGTTACCTCGCCGAGATCACCTATTTCGACACCCAGGTTGGCGACATTCTGAATCTGCTTGAGAAGAACAATCTCGTCGACAACACTGTCGTCATGGTGGTTTCGGAGCAGGGAAACTCTCTCCCGTTCGCGAAATGGACCTGCTACGACAACGGGCTTCAATCCGGGATGATCGTCCGCTGGCCGGGTCACATCGCTCCCGGTTCCACGACCGATGCCATGGTTGAATACTGCGACGTCACTCCGACCTTTGTCGACATCGCTGGTGGCGAACTGGCTCCGGAACTCGACGGCAAAAGCATGCTTCCCGTTCTGTTGGGAAAGACAGATCACCATAAGGACTATGTCTTCGGTGAAATGACCACGCATGGAATCATCAACGGCACAGATTGCTATCCGATCCGCTCAGTTCGATCCGAACGCTTCAAGCTGATTCGAAACCTCAATCACGAAGCCGAATTCACGAACGCGTGCACAAAAACAGAACCTTTTCTGTCGATGGTCGAAGCCGCCAAAAATGGAAACGAAACGATCGCCGCACTCGTGGAACGCTACCAACATCGCCCCGAAATCGAATTCTACGATGTCGTCAATGACCCCCTCGAACTCAACAACCTTGCTGACGATCCGCAATACAAAGACGAAATCGACCAGCTTGGCCAAGTCCTCGACCGCTGGATGAAGCAGCAGGGAGATGAGGGAATCGAAACCGAATTGTCCGCAAATTCACACGTCCAAAAGAAGAAGAGAAATCAGAAGAACACGAAAAGGAATTCCAAGTGATCAGTCAAGTGAAGTCTCCCGCCGCGAAACCGTTTTGTCCGGCGACAGGAACGAGTCGAGTCCCTCTGTCGAGCTGCATCCTCGCCCTCCTCGTAGGACTGTGGTGCGTCCCTGTGTGTGCAGCGGATCCGTCTGAATCCACGCCGAACATCATCCTGATTTTCGCTGATGACCTCGGATGGTCTGATCTGGCTTGCTATGGCAACACCTTGCACGAAACGCCTCACCTCGACCAGCTTGCTCGTCAGGGAATGCGTTTCACGAATGGATACTCAGCTGCCCCGATCTGCTCAGCTTCCCGAGCGGGACTGCTGACCGGAAAAACTCCCGCCCGCGTGCACTTCGAGTTCGTGACGAAAGAGACTGCCGGCTCGCAGATTCCGCAACCGGGTCAAACGCTTCGCAGCCCGCCGTTTACTCTCGATCTTCCGCTCGAAGAAGTGACCATCGCTGAAGCACTGTCGCAACTCGACTATCAAACGTACTTCTTCGGGAAGTGGCACCTGAACGCCCATCACAATGGATACCTTGGCTGGAGCCCGACACACGGTCCCCCCAATCAGGGATTCGAATTCGCAACTCAAGACTTCGGAGGACACCCCTACAGCTACAAAAAGTCACCACCGAAGCCCATCGAGAAAGTCGGCGAGTATCCTGCGGATTCGCTCGTTGATGCAATGTGTGAAGCGATTCAGAAAGAACATCAACAGCCTTTCTTCATGATGGCGTCACACTTCTATGTTCACACTCCGGTCAAGACTCCGTGCAAATGGCTCATCGAGAAGTATTCCGAGAAGCTGGAGGAGTCTTCTCCGCACCGAATGGCCCGAATTCGATATGCAGCATTTGTCGAAACACTCGATCACTACGTCGGCCAACTTCTTCAAGCACTTGATGCCAGCGGGCTGGCTGACGAAACCGTCGTCATCTTCACTTCCGACAACGGAGGCCATCCTGAATTCGCATCCAATGCTCCACTTCGCGGTTCAAAATGGAACCTTTACGAAGGCGGAATCCGCGTCCCTCTGATCGTTCTCTGGCCGGGGACTGTCGAGCCCGGAACAACTTGCGACCAACCTGTCGCCGGGTACGACATCACTCCGACATGTGTTGAAATCGCAAGCGCAGACACCACGACAAGCAGTAACTCTGCGAAATCCGTCCTCCCTGAATCGATTGACGGTGTGAGTTTCCTTCCAATGTTACAGGACCCTCAGACCGACCTGACTCGAGACCTCAATTGGCACTTTCCGTACTATCATCCAGAAAGAGGTTACACCGATTCGCTAACAGAAATCGGAGTGAATGATTTCGCTGTGAGTCAGACTCGACCTCAATCCGCGATCCGTTCGGGGAAATACAAGCTCCTGTATTTCGACGAAAACGACCGCTCGGAACTTTACGATCTGAGCACCGATATCAGCGAGCAGAATGATCTTTCCGCATCACAACCGATGCGGACGATGATGCTCCGCAACAGGCTTATGGAATACTTGTACGAACAGCCCGACGGGGCACAGGCACGTCGAGCGACGCCACTTGATCGAAAGACCTCGGAGAAGAACTGAAGGAAGCGATCGGCTTCGATTTGGAGGCTGTCTGCCGTCGATCGCGAGGCTGCGCGAAACCCGTAGTTCTTCTGGACTTCATCGTCAATCTTCAGTGAAACCGAGAACTCATCAGCGCACGCCATTGAGACAAACTCAAGACGCAGTCAAAATCCAATCTGAAAAAGTGCCCGACAGCTCCTTCAAGTTGTCCAGCACGAATCACTTTTGCCCACTCAAACTGCGCTCAATCGAGAATCACAACGATGAACATCCGTTCGATCCCGCTCCGATTCGTGTTGCTGTTCCAAGTCACCATTCTGTTCGTGACGTCAACAGCCGCCTGTGCTGCTGAGCGTCCGAACGTCCTTCTGATTTTGGTGGACGACCTGAAACCCTCCTTTGGAGCCTATGGAGAAGAATGGGTCCATTCTCCGAACCTCGATCGGCTCGCAGAACGGGGCATGCGATTCGACATGGCGTACTGCAATCAGGCTGTCTGCGCCCCCTCTCGAAACAACCTGCTGGTTGGATCACGTTCGACAACATTGGGTGTCTACGGCCTGGGAACCAATTTCCGAAAGTCAGTCCCGGATGCGGTCACCCTTCCGCAGTATTTCAAACAGCACGGCTATCACTCGTCCGGGATCGGGAAGGTCTTTCACATCGGCCATGGAAACGTCGGAGACGACAAATCCTGGAGTGAGCCTTTCCATCCGGACAAAGTGATCGATTACGTGCTTCCTGAAAGTACAGGCGGAGAATTAACCCGCGAAGAGGCTTACTTCAGTAATCAGGAACTCGGAAACATTCGGTCACTGCCGCGTGGAGCCGCTTGGGAAGCAGCCGATGTTGAAGACAACGCATACGCCGACGGAAGAATCGCCAATGAAGCCATTCGCCAGCTCAAGGACGCAAAAGAACGAGATAAACCTTTCTTCATGGCTGTCGGTTTCACCAAACCACACCTTCCGTTCTGCGCTCCCCAAAAGTACTGGGATCTGTACGACCTCGAAGAACTTCCAGGAATTTCCATCCGCGAGTACCCTGCCGGATCGCCCTCGTACGCTGCGAAATCCCCGCTCGGAGAACTCAATCAATACAAGCCGATTCCGCAGAGTCCTCCTCTGACTCAAGAGCAGGAAACGACCCTCATCCACGGATACTACGCCGCTCTCAGTTACATGGATGCTCAACTTGGCCGCGTCATCGATGAACTCGACGAACTCGGACTCGCTGACGAGACATTGGTCGTCCTGTGGGGAGATCATGGATACCACCTCGGAGACCACGGAGCCTGGACGAAACACACCAACTACGAACAAGCCAATCGAATTCCGATCCTCGTTGTCGCACCGGGCACGACGACTCTCGGAACGAGTTCGGCAGCACTCGTCGAGACAGTGGACATTTTCCCCACACTCACAGAACTGGCAGGACTGCCCGCTCCTCAGGACGCGAAATCAGTCAAGCAAACGATTGACGGGAAGAGTCTCGTGCCGTTGTTGAAAAATCCCGAGTCGCGCCATCGCGGATACGCTTATCACTGTTTCCCCCGGGGAAAACGACTTGGAAGAGCGATCCGCACAGACCGTTATCGACTCGTGGAATGGAAGCCGTTTGGTGCTTCGGCAGACCAGGCAGTGTACGAACTCTTCGACTATGTCGATGATCCTCTCGAGTCCAAAAACCTCGCAGAAGATCGTCCAGACATTGTTCAACAACTCAGTGCCATTCTCGATTCACTCCCTGCCCCGAAAGCACGGGTCCGATAAAAAAGAACTAGCTTCCCCGTTGAATCGCCGAGACGATCGCATAGCCACGACACTCAGTCGTCGTGGCTTCGTCGAAGAGTTGTTCCATTCGAGCCTGAAGCCACTCTTCGTTCTTGGTGACAATCTGAATTCTTCCACCGGGTCGCAGTGCCTTTAACCCAGACTGAAGAAAGATTTCTGCGATCTGAAAGTGAGAATAGTACGGAGGATTTCCGAGGACGACGTCAAACTGTCCCTGCATGTCATCGTCTTCCGATCCGATGGCTCCATCATGGGAAAGCGTGGCATCTACGTCACTGATTCCGTTAAGTTCGGCACCTGCCAGAGCACATTCGAGAGCACGCGGGTTCGAATCGACAAAGTGTACCGACACATCAGAAGCCCGCTTGGCCGCAGCTAGCCCCACGACTCCCGCGCCGCATCCAATATCCAGCACACGATCGCCCTCTTCGATTTCCATCGACTCCATCAGTGCGCGAGCACCGAGATCAAGCCGTCGATGACTGAAGACTCCGGGCCGACTGACAGCTTTAATCAGCTGTTCCCGATCACGAAACGCGAACTCACTGCTGAAATCCTTAAGCTTCTTCAGTGGCTTGAGCTTCTTCAGTTTGTAAACCACTCCCTTCCGCTTTGGGATTCGGGTGAGGTTCTTTCCGAACTTCTCAAGTTCGTGATGAAACCAGGTCTCCTTTTTCTGATCGATTGTCACGACGAGAATTCCGTTCATGGCAAGTCGATCATAGGCCTGTTGCAACCAGTCGCGCGTCAAACCGGTCTCGCCCGAGCGTGACATCGGAAGCACACACAAATCGAATTCTTCCTCCGGCAAATCGGCCGAACAATCCAGCAGAACATTCGAGTCGCACTCGTCGATCAGTTCGGCAGTCTCCGAAGCTGCGAACGCCTCCAGAACATGGCAAACAACGCGTGCATCTTTAAGACGATCCGCGAGATGAATCGCCGTCTGCCCGCGACCAGACGTCAGACACAAAATTCGCGATGCAGTGAGATCAAGAGACGCATTTGTCGCAAGTTGTTCGGAAATCGGAATGCCGAATCGCGAGTTTTCAAGAGTCGTTTCAAGCTGTGTCATTTGGGTCCGTTACGAAAATAAAGAAGGAAAATTTTCCGACACTCAATCCCGATGTCGGCGCACAGCGAAGCGAGTCACCAGGCACTTTGGTCCACGAACGTCGCTGCCAATCAACCACCAAAAGCACTGTACCGCTTGACGCCTCGTGAAAACGCAACGCGGTTTAAGATCAGAAGACCGATGATCCAGGCGACTTCGATCACCAGAACCTGAATGAGTTCGGGGCCGGTGTATCTGTCCAACAGAATTGCCGCTGGCACATAGGCCAGATACTTGAACGGAATAAACTCGATCCAAACCAGAATCGGTTCCGGGAGAAAATCGAGCGGAATCATGTGTCCCGACAAAAAGTAGTTGAACATCATGTAAATAAAGAGAAGTGAACTCACTTCCAGAAACCAGAACGAAACCAGCCCCAGTAGCGATTCGATCAGGAATCCCATGAGAAATCCCATCACCAGCGACGCAAGAAATGCCAGAAAGACCCAGCCTCCAGGCCACTCGGGAAGAAACCCTCGACACAAAAAGAAAACCAAAGCAAACGGTCCCGCAGCCACCGTGTAGTAGACGAGTTTATGAGCGACTCGGTGCCAGAAGAGGTACCCCAGCAGATCGATCGGTTGTGTCAGAAACTTCTTGATCGTGCCGTCTCGAACCTGTCGAGCGATCCCGCTCGCGAGTCCCGGCATACTCGAAAACGCCCGGGCCAGCATCGCCAGCAGGTAATACGCAATCATCTCTTCGTAAGAATATCCTGCGATCGACTTCGTTTCGGACTGAGTTCCGACAGAGAAAATCGCCCCCCATAGAAAAATCTGGGTCACAATCGGCAAGAACCGAAACAGCGTCCCCATCGCGAAATCGGCGCGATACATCAACCGTTCAGCGATTGCGGTCCTGAGAATCATCAGGGACACGCGGAATCTCGCGAAGGGATGAATTGCGGATTCGGAACTCATCATGTTGCTGGAACTCTCAGCTCATTATTCAGACAAAACGCAAGCAGCAGGCAGAGAAACATTCTTCCGGAGAACAATGTCCCGGGACAAACAGATTTCTCAAAACGACTCATGATAGAGTCCGCTGCGTTTGCATGCGAGTCGGAACCATCTTCCGCTGTGAAACGTCCGGCAAGGCGAGAATAGCAGTGCATCTCACAGCAGTTGAAGATATGATATCCACGGATTCCTATATCTTCGACCAGTAGAATCTCTCCATGCAAACTCCCCCGCCCGATCTTTTCAGCCCCGGCCTTCCCCTTGTCCGTCGAGAAATGTTTCAACGCGCTGGAGCAGGTCTGGGCAGCTTGGCGCTGACGGCACTGTTCAATCAGGAAGCTCAGGCCAAACCAACTCAAGAAGGCATCCAACAGATTGCCCCACGGGCGAAGAACGTCATCTTCCTTCATATGGTGGGAGCCCCTTCACACCTGGACCTGTTCGAAAATAAACCACGACTAAAGGAACTCACCGGAGAACTGGTCCCGGATCATCTCTGGGAAGGTTTGCGTCTCGCGTTCATCCGCGAGCAACCCAAACTGCTGGGCTCGAAATACAAATTTCAAAAGCATGGAAACTCAGGAATCGAACTTTCTGAATTGATGCCACACCTTGCTTCGGTTGCTGACGAACTTTGCGTGATCAAATCGCTCCATACGGAACACTTCAACCACGCGCCGGCCCAACTCTTCTTTCAAACCGGTTTCCCACGTTTCGGACGTCCGTCACTTGGGTCATGGGTCAATTACGGGATTGGTTCAGAGAACGAAGACCTTCCCGGGTTCGTTGTGCTCATTACCGGAAACGTTGCCGGTGCCGGAAACAGCCTGTGGGGCAGCGGATTTCTCCCCAGTCGTTTTCAAGGAATTGAGTTCCGAACCAAGGGAGACCCTGTCCTCTTCCTCTCCAACCCGGAAGGCGTCACACCTGTCGATCGAAAACGAATGATCGACACCATCAATCACCTTAATCAGATTCAACTGGCAGACGTCGGAGACCCGGAGATCGCCACGCGAATTGCCCAGTACGAACTTGCATTCCGAATGCAGTCCGCGGTGCCCGATTTGATGGAAATCGATGGCGAATCGAAAGAAACGCACGAAGCGTATGGAACAGAACCGGGCAAGACGAGCTTCGCCAACAACTGCTTGCTCGCTCGTCGCCTTGTGGAACGAGGAGTCCGCTTCGTTCAACTTTACGATCAAGGTTGGGACCATCACAACAACGTCTTCAAGAACGTTGAAAAGAAAGCCAAGCAAGTGGACCAGCCCATCGCAGCCCTGATCGCTGATCTCAAACAGCGCGGGTTACTCGATGAAACACTGGTCGTTTGGGGAGCTGAGTTTGGACGCACTCCCATGCTTCAGGGGAATGCTGAGAAGGGCGTTCCGGAAAACGCAGGACGTGATCACCACAAAGACGCTTACACGGTCTGGATGGCAGGCGGAGGCGTCAAACGCGGATTCACCTACGGAAAAACCGACGAGATCGGATTTCATGTCGTCGAGAATCCAATGCACGTCAACGACTTCCACGCCACACTTCTGCACTTACTCGGCGTCGATCACGAAGCATTGACGTTCAAATTCCAGGGACGCGAATTCCGTCTCACCGATGTCGCTGGAAAAGTTGCGCACGACATTATCGCGTGATTACAACGATCTCTCAGTTCCAATCGTGATTGGTGTGGGCAAACGCAGCAGCGAGCAAAATAAGTGAAGTCAGGCGACCGTCAAGCAACGATGCAACTGACCTAAACGATCTTGTACTTCTTCAACTTGCTGAAGAATGTACTCCTTGGCATTCCAAGCATTCGGGCTGCCTCAGCTTTATTTCCCTGACATTGATCGAGGGCTTCGCGCAACTGGCTCGCTTCCGCTTCGGAATCGCCCGCCGTCCGACGCGCGACCGAACTGTGCGGGACGGTGACTGAGCCGAGTGACTTCGGCAATTGGACCGAACGACTTCGTGGAGCCGACTGAGACAGCTCCTCGGGGAGATCTTCAACATGCACGAATCGGTCCTCCGCCAGCACGACCGCACGCTCGATGACATTCTGCAATTCGCGAATATTCCCGGGCCAGTCGTATCTTTCGAGAACTTTCCGAACGGAATCATCGAAACCGACAACCTGCTTCGACGCCTTTTCGGCAGCCCGTTTCAGGAAGTGTCTCGATAGCTCGTACAGATCCTCTCGCCGATGCCGCAGTGGAGGAACTTCCAAACTGATGACGTTCAACCGATAGAACAGGTCTTCCCGGAATTTGCCATCTTCGATCAGTTGCTCAATATCGCGGTGTGTTGCAGCGACAACACGAACATCGACAGAGACAGATTTCGTCCCGCCGACCGGTTCGAATGCTCTTTCCTGGAGAACACGAAGAAGTTTCACCTGCACTTCCAATGAGATGTCACCGATCTCATCAAGGAACAGTGTTCCCCCGTCAGCAAGTTGAAACCGGCCCTGTTTATCTTCTCGGGCATCGGTAAATGCCCCTTTGACGTGCCCGAACAATTCACTCTCGAGAAGTGTGGGCGAGAGTGCCGCACAATGCACGCTGACAAGCGGCCCGCTGCTCCTCAAACTATTTTCATGCAGTGAGCGGGCGAGAAGTTCTTTCCCCGTCCCGCTTTCACCGCGAATCAAGACAGAAGAATCACTGGCAGCCACTTTTCGAACAGTGTCCAGAAGCGTCGACATCGCTTCACCCGTGCCAACAATCCCGGCCCGATGGAACGTTTTCGCTTCCGTAACGGGAGTGGTTGACGTGGACATTGCACCCAACTCCTTCTGGAGCGCGGAAAGCTGCCGTTCCTGATCAGAGATTTTCTCGATCTTCAGTTTCAGATCCTGATTCAGCCGCGACACATCCTTCTGAACGGTCGCACAGTGCAAGGCAATTGAGGCCACTCGCGCCATGGCCGTCACGAAAGCAACATCTTCGGCCGAATAACTTTTGTGGGTCGGCTTGGCTCCCAGGACGAGAATTCCAGCCAGAGCGCCTTGAATTTCCAATCCATGAATTGCCTCTGCCCCCAGTCGCCGAATCAACTCCTGAAGAGGTGAACTTGCATGCGGAGTTCGCTGCCAAACACGATTCATTTCGAGCGCACTGAAGACTTCCTCTTCAAGAACCACCTGAACGGGAAAGTTCGATCGGCCCGACGCAATCAGCATTCGAAAGACCGACCGTTCCGACTTTCGAAGATAGAGCGCCGCTTCTCCAACGTGTAACACATCACGACAGGAATCAAGGAGACTCGCAGAAACCTGTTCCGGTTCAAGAACCCCGGTGACCACGCTGTTCATCCGTTTCAACGCTTTGTCGAACTGATACTTCTCGCTAAAGAAATGGCGGTCGAGGTTTCTTTGCAGCGCATCTCGCGTCCAGGTGAGCACCAGAACTGAGATCATCAGAACGAGAACGAGTGGAATCGTTCTCCCGAAAATCGCCAAGTCCTGATGAAGCGCAGTCACAGCCCCGATGGCAATCAACGCACAGAACATCAACACCAGAGCAAGGCTTAAGCTGTAGTACCACACACCTCGACTGACCATCTGATCAACGAGAAGAAGTTTGTACTTCGCGATCCCCACAGCATACGCAAACATGAACGCGACACTCGCGAGAAACATGGGGAGCCTCGCCCATCCCAGCGCAAATTCCACCGGATGAAAGAACCATAGATAAACCGTGTAGGCAACGGGAATCAGAGAGAAGAGCGCCGCCCCGAGAATCGAACGAACCTGATTCGCCTCGAGAGCGTTTCGAGTCGATCGTACGCTTTGGACCAAGAGCCCCACACACCCCGCGAAACAGACCACTGCGAACAAAACCGCAACCTGCGCCGCGCGACGCAAGAACGGCATCAACTCTCGAACAACATTTCGGAACACAGCCTCCAACGATTCCGCGAACGGTCCAGTTCCCCAATCCGCTGTCAAAAACCAGGTCATTGCAATCAGAGTTGTCAGCACAGCACTGACCACCAACGGAATGCCGTACATCGCCACGAGACACGCCCCCCGATGCCGCCGATAGAAACGGGCTGGGAACGGATAGACGACAAAGAAATTCAGTAAGACAGCCGGAAGAAAACACCCTGAAATCGCAAACACTGAAATCAGGAACGGGCTGGAAGCAATGACCCACCAGTGACTCCCTCCCAGAAACGCAAACGTCGTCACTGACGCAAGAGCAAAGAACGTCCGAACAGGTTGATCAAACGGACGATTCCAATACGCGACTCCTCCAATCACAACGACGAACATCTGGAGTACAAACCAGAACAAGACCATCGAAATTCCGGAGATCGGCTGCGGAATCAACGGCACCCATGTCTCCAGCGGCCGTTCGTCTCCACTTCTCAACAGCCAACACTTCACATAGCGCGACTTGTCGGGATATTCCACGACAGAAAGATTGCCAGCGTACTTCTCCTCCGAAGGATCAAGCCCGAACTCAATCGTTCCTTCCGATCCCACCGTTAAGTTGCGCCACTCTCGCTGAACACGAACGAAGTCGACGAACGAATGAATGCGTCGACCACCCAGTTCGATGATGTGATCTCCGACTTCGGGAATATTGCCCTTCCATCGATCTTCATCGGCGACATAGCGAATTTCGGCGCCAGGGCGTTCGAACTGGTCATCGTTCGAAACAAGACAATTGAACGGAAGGGCAGGTTGTGTCGGGACATACCACAATACGACCAACCCGTAAAGCACCGAAAATGCTGCGAGGGAGAAGATCATCCGAAAGCGGATTGTGGACTGACGAAACACATCCATATTGTTGAATCTTTCGTTGATTCGGCGCCGATTCGGCGCTTCTGTGCGTCACGTTACCGTGAATTCCTCAAGATCACAACCCTCAGAACACATCGATAATCACGGTTTTCGAGCCACTTGAGCGAAAACCCATAAAAACGATGTAATTCGACGGATGATTGGTCCGCTAGTTGCATATCCATCGATCACCCAACCATGCCCCTTGAGCTGGTGAGGTTCCAAACTGCTCGTTTTTGATTGCAGCTTCCCACTCTGCAACCAGCCTCTTTTACCCACGAGCCAACGGCAGTTTACCTCACCCTCAGGGGTTTTTTCTTTTGGTCGATCCGATCGATCGAATAATCTCGCGACCAGCAGCGGGACTGACTGCCCAAGCTTGCAAAGAACGTACGGAGCTATCGCTTCGTGACAAAATGCTCAACAAGTTCCAGAGCGGTCTTGTAGCGTTTACTCTGAGTTCACTTGCTTATTGGGTGAACGAACCATAAATCTTCGCTCCACGAGTTTTCCTTACGGCGATTCTCAAGCCAGCAAGACCTCAGCTGAATTGTTCGAGTTCGTTAGCGCCATCGCTTTGGACAAAGACTTTCAGATTCGGAACCCGCAGCTTCACCGAGACCGCAGTGTCGCCATCGTTCGGAAATGCTCTCATCCCTCGAAGCAGTTTTGATCGAGATTCAGCGATGGCGCTTGATTCGGCGCCACAGAATCAACGAAGACTGGTCAATTGACGGGCCAATTTCTTCAGTTTCCGCCGTGGTCGATGAGCCTTGGCGCCAATTGCTTCAACTTCCTGTGGCGCCTTGAGTTCCCTCACCCAGATCTTGCGAAAATGGACCTCTGAGCCTTCGCTTTGGAGGCCAATGGCTCCGACCTGAGGGTCGCATTCCGTCACTTCCCCAACAGCGGTGTCGTTAATGGTGACCGTCACTGTTCCATTCTGACAGCGGATGAAACATTTGTTCCACTGATTCACCGGTCGAGCCAGCATCTCGACGTTGCGGACTTCGTTCGCCGATTTCGCACTTCCACCTGGAAAAATGCTCCCCGCCACAGGCTGATGAAGTTGAACCTGAACTGCCGTTGGCCAGACTCGATCTTCCCCGGTGGTGAATAATAAGACGCCACTGTTGCCGTTTTCGTCCTTCGGGAAACGCCATTCCAGGCTGAACTCGAAGTCCGAATAGATCTTCTTCGTCCGGATGTAGCCGTAGGGTTGGCCTCGGCAGATGATATAGTCGAGATTCGCTTCCTCGTCGGTAGCCAGACTCCAGGTCTCTGAAAATGGAGCCCCTTTTTTACCAGAGACAAACTTCCAAGCTTCTCCGGGGAAGTCTGAGCTGATTAGGGAAACTTTCGAGGGTGCTTCCTCTGGGCCATCAATTTCAGTGGCTTGGGCAAGCAGCGACTGAACGCCAAGGAAGGCAGTCACAAGGCAAAAGCGACCGGCTCGAGTCAGAACACGATAAGAAATGGAGTCAATCATAGATGTCTGCGCACGGGAACCACACTGAAATCAAGCCTTTTCCCACGCCAACAGTCATAAAGTAACCGCCATTTCATCAAAACGCAAACATCTGACGGCTTAAAGACGAATCTCGATGAAACGTCACTTCCCACGCAGAACCTGTTGAGGCGTTTTTCTCCCGCGACAAAGAGGACTTTTCATTGTCAGCGGGAGAATGCGCAGCCACAAATCAAACAGATTGCGAGAAACAGCCAGCTCCGAGAAGAACTGACGCTATACGCTCAACGAGACGACGAAACGACTACAGTGCCTGTCGTTGCTCTTCGAGAAGTTTGATCCACGGACCAACGTAGTGTCCGTTGTCGTGGAACGTTCTTCCGCTCACGAGATTGCCGTCGATGACACACGGTTCGTCAACAAAAATCCCTCCGCAGACCTCAAGATCAAAGCGACATTTCGCAACGGTCGCCATCTTTCGACCTCGAACGCAGTCCGCATAGGCGGGAATTTCCACCCCGTGACAGACGCAACCGATCGGCTTGTTCGCCTCGAAGAAGTGCTTGGTAATGCGGACGAGATCAGGATCGTAGCGAATGTACTCTGGAGCCCTGCCTCCCGAGTAAAGGATCCCCAGATAGTCGTCCGGATCAATGTCTGAGAAAGCGACGTCGGCGTTGAGCGTGTACCCTTCCCACTCTTTCGTGATGGTCCATCCCGGTTTTACCTCGTGCATCACCATCTGATACTGTCGTTTTTCGGGAGCTGCCACAACCGGCTGAAAACCACTCTCGATGAGTCGATAGAAGGGATACATCGTA
Source organism: Thalassoglobus neptunius (assembly GCF_007859735.1). Taxonomy (GTDB): domain Bacteria; phylum Planctomycetota; class Planctomycetia; order Planctomycetales; family Planctomycetaceae; genus Thalassoglobus; species Thalassoglobus neptunius. The sequence goes on from NZ_SIHI01000001.1 coordinate 155,707, forward strand.
TCGAGAGTTTCTGCAGCATCTCCAATGACAATCAGTACCTTATGCATTCCAGTTTCATCCTGTTTGGTGGAAAAGAAAAACCTGCCACGCGGTCATGTCTGTTGTTGAGGCTCGGCAAGGTGTAAGTTTCGGCTGATCTTGAAATTCCCGCGCGTTGTCAGTTCAATTTGACAAGTGGCCCCACGACTTTCCTCTCGCCAGAATACCACTATGACATATCCCTTTCTGCAGTTGAACCAACTCCGATCATGGAGCTTTCTCTTCTCTCCGTTTCTTGTCTGCATCCTCTGCTCCGCATGCAGCAACGGACAGGAAACTACGCAATCGACAGAGACTCAACCATTCAAGACAGAAGCAGATGCCCCCGCTGTTCCAAGAACCGGCAACGACTGGCCACACTTTCTTGGCCCAACCCACGACGGAATCTCGACCGAAACCGGACTGCTCGATGAATGGCCGGCCGAGGGACCTCCACTTGTCTGGGAACGTGAAGTCGGAACCGGATACAGCGCCCCTTCGATCCGAAACGGCTGGCTCGTGCTTCATCATCGAATCAACGATGAGGAAGTCGTCGAATGCTTCAATGCCGAAACGGGAAAGCAACGATGGACGTATTCCGCGCCAAGCCGTTTCCGCGACCCGTATGGATACAACAACGGACCACGCTGCTCCCCGATTCTGACCAACGAACATTGCTTCACACTGGGGGCTGAAGGACGACTCCTGTGTCTCAAGCTGGCTGATGGTTCCCTTTGCTGGGAGCATGAACTTCGCAACGAATACGACATCCCCGACGGTTTCTTCGGTGTCGGCTCCACTCCGATTCTCGAAGGCGATCGCCTCATCGTTCCGGTCGGGGGACAACCCAACTCGGGGATCGTTGCTTTCGACAAGAAAACCGGTGATCCTCTCTGGAGTGCTGTTGGCAAAAACACCTGGGACAACGTTCCCACAGGCTGGAGATCCGATGACACTTATAGCTGGACCGGCGAGGAAATGGTGGTCAGCTACTCATCGCCGATTGCAGCGACGATTCATGGCCAACGTCACTTTCTCTGCCTGATGCGGCATGGTCTTGTTTCTTTGAACCCGGAAACCGGCGAAGAAAACTTTCATCACTGGTTTCGATCGAGAACTCACGATTCGGTCAACGCAGCCCGGCCCGTTGTCGTGGACGATACCATTTTGCTTTCGGCAGCGTATCGAGTCGGCGCCACGCTTCTGCGCGTCGCCCCCGATGGAAAGAGCTGCGAAGTTGTCTGGAGTGATCCGCGAAATCTGCTCACTCACTGGTCGACAGCGATTCCCTTAGATGGATGTTTTCTCGGATTTAGCGGTCGGCATGAGAACGAAGGGGAACTTCGCTGTATCGACGCAGAAACAGGAGAAGTCAAATGGTCAACGACTGGTGCCTCAGAAGACGCCTCCTTTCGGCGAGCCCCTGACGAATCGATTATCGACGTCAAGACCGGGGAAACAGTTCCGTTCCCGTTCTATGGTCGAGGTTCGAAAATTCTGGCCGACGGAAAGTTCATCATCCTCGCCGAACGTGGAACGCTGGCATTGTGCAAAGCGACAACAGAAGGCTGGGAAGAAATCTCACGCTGCTCAGCCCCCAGAATGAAATACCCAAGTTGGACAGCTCCGGTTCTCTCACACGGACTTCTCTACCTCCGCTGCGAAGACGCCCTCATCTGCCTCGATCTGAAGAAACCAAATCCACAGTAGTATGTTCCGTACCCAGATCGTGCCTCAGGAAGTGCTGCACTCGATCCGCAGTCTTGCCATTCAAACCAACTTCAGAGGAACTCAGTCGCTCATCGCATTCCATTGCATGGATGGTTCGAGAGTGAACACGAGTTTCAACCTCGGCTGCGACGCGATCGACTGAACTTCTCTAGTAGCTGTGCTTGTCCAATTCGACTCGGCCTCGAAATGTCCAATAGACGGCTCCGGTGTAGCCCAGCACGAATGGCATTCCGATCACTGCGATGAGGGTCATCAGCTTGAGAGTTGTCGTTGACGAAGCAGCATTGTAGATCGTGAGGCTGTTTTCCGGATGCGGGTCGGAAGCGACCAGGTTCGGGAACAGGGAAACTCCAAAAAGAAAGACGAGTGCGGCAATGGTGCAGGCAGAGGACAAGAACGCCTGGCCGAAGGCTTCCTTCTTGACCGTTCGCGAGATATTCAAGATCGCTAAGACATTCAAGATGACGACAGCGTAGGCAAATGGAAATTCATGGAAGTTGTGAAGTGCTTTCGGAATTGTCGTCAATGTCGCGACCGTCAGCGCCAGGTAGAGAGCCAGAAATGCGAAGTAGCCGATCCAGATCCATCTGCGGGCACGTTGTCTGAGTTCTCCTCCAGTCTTCAGGGTCAGATAGATCGCTCCGTGCATTAAGAACATTGCGATCGTGAGAAAACCGGTCAGCACCGGATACCAGTCGATTTGATCGGCCACGCTTCCTCGGAAAACACCTCGACCATCAAGGGGAACTCCGGTCATTGCCCCTCCGACAGCCACGCCGAATACAAACGAAGCAGTCAGGCTCGAAACAAAGAAGACCTTGTCCCAGATCCCTCGCCAGGCTGCGACTTCCAACTTGCTCCGAAATTCAATTGAAACCGCTCGAAAGATCAGCGCAGCGAGAATGACCATAAATCCTTCGTAATACCCGGAGAAGACGGTCGCATAGGCTTCCGGAAAAGCAGCGAACATGGCCCCTCCGAAAGTCACCAGCCAGACTTCGTTGCCGTCCCAGATCGGGCCGATCGAATTTAGAATGATCCGCTTTTCTTTGTCGGTCCTTCCCAGCGGAGACAGCATTCCGACTCCGAGGTCGAAGCCATCGAGAATGGCATAACCGGTAAGCAAGACCCCCAAAATGACAAACCAGAGCAGATTCCAATCCATCTCGAAATCTTCTTTCTAGAGCAAGTTGCTCTTACCTGTGCACTCGCTTGTGCTATTTCATCAAGCAAAAGGCTGTGTTGGCTCGTGCGAGAGAGTGAAAACCAAATCTGAAGGTGCTCTTTCCACGGTGACAGTATGGATTCCCAAGTATCTCTCAACCTGTGACTCGCTGTGACTCGCTGTGACTCGCCCCCCTAAGCAAGCCGCGAATGGTTTCATTCCCGTTTCGACAATGCTTGCGATCATGAATAACGCTCAGCACCCGTCAAGCCGACATTCGAATCGTTGGCAGGCTACGCCAATGACTCTTTACGACGCAGAACGGATTCTTCTTTTGACTCTTTTCCGGATGGGGGCCAGTCCGGTCCCTGTTTGATTTTCTGGTGCAACAGCATGATCCAGAGCACAAAGAGCAAGCTGTAAATCATTCCGAAGAAGATAATCGACGTCAGCACCTGACTCGCTCGAACAACCTCTGACAACGCCTCACTTGTGCGAAGCCCACCCACCGGTTCTCCATCGACAATGGTTGGATAAACGATCCACGGTTGCCGTCCGACTTCTGCGCTCACCCAGCCGACTTCATTGGCGACGAATGCCAGAATGACCGCGAAGACGAAGTACCACAACAGCCACCGCGTTTCGAACAGCGTTCCGCGCCAATGCAGAAACGACGCATAAAGCGTAGACACGATAAAGAGCATTCCGATCCCGACCATGAGATGGAATGCCTGGAAAGTCAACCAGACGGGCGGTCGACCCCATGTCTCTTCCAGATCGTTCAAGCCCATGACGTGGGAGTCCGGATCGCCGGAGATCAACATGCTCAGACCGCCTGGAATTCCCAAGCTGTACTTGACGGTCTCGGTCTCATCATCGGGCCAGCCGAAGATGTATGACTCGGCCCCGTTCGTGGAATGATAAACACCTTCCATCGCGGCCAGCTTCGCCGGTTGATGTTCCGCCACGGTATCTGCCTGAAAGTGGCCGGACACTAATTGTGCCAACGATGAAACAGTTGCCAGCATGAGCGCACCGGTAAACGATCGCTTCGCAAACTCAATATGTTTTTTGTGGAGCAGATACCATGCAGAGATGCTCATCACGAAGAATGCGCCAAGAATAAACGCGCCAATCCAGACGTGAATAAGCCGGTGAACAGAAGACGGGTTAAAGACGACGGCCCAGAAGTCGACAATCTCAGCCCGTTGAAATGTGTGTCCGTTGATCACATGGTCCCGGATTACATGTCCCGCCGGGGTTTGCTGCCAGGAGTTCGCAACTGTGATCCAGACTGACGAGAAGATTCCGCCAATTGCGACCATGAGTGTCGCGAAGAAGTGCGTCCACTTTCCAACGCGATCCCAACCAAACAGAAGCAAAGAAAGAAATCCGGACTCCAGAAAAAACGCGAAGATTCCTTCGGCTGCAAGTGCCGACCCGAAAACGTCTCCGACAAACCGAGAATAGACCGCCCAGTTCGTTCCGAATTCGAACTCCATCACAATCCCGGTGACAACGCCGAGAGCGAAGTTCAGGCCGAAAATCTTCGTCCAGAATCGGGCTGCCGCGTCATAAATCGCCTCGTCTGTTCGAATATGTTTCCACTTGAGATAGACGAGAATGATTCCCAGTCCGATTGTCAGAGGGGGAAACAAATAGTGAAACATAATCGTCAGCGCAAACTGCAGCCGCGATAAGAACAGGACGTCCACGGTTTCCTCGCTTTCCCGATAGACCATTTTCATGGTTCGTTGCACTCACCTGAACGCGTTTCCTCAAGGAATGCAGGTTGGCTCATGCAAACCGATGCACACCAGATGAAGACGCTCTCGAACGAGTCAGGTGAGCGGCTGTGACGCTTGGCTATCGTAAAGGATTGAACCGCAAATGTGTTCTCGAAAATCACAAATGTTCGACTTCCTCATTCATAAAACTGACGATTCTTAATATGAGGGAATCCAGTCGAACCGCACCAACGATTGAGATTCGGGAAATCGTAAAGAGTCGTTTCCGACCGCAGACGGCGAGCAACCCGCGTCAGAGATTTTCCGCTTCTTCATGCGGAATCAGCATGACGTGCCCTTCAAAACTTGCCAGGCCCCACGGAAGCTTCCAGGAAATGATCTCGCGAACGAGCGCATCATCATCGAGAATTTCAAAGACCACACGCCCGGTTGATGGCACAGTCCGATCGATGGCATATCGGTCCAGCACCCCTTCTCTCGTCTCGACGATTTCAAATTCGACTCGCGATCTCTTCGGAGCAGTTTCCTCGTTCACAACAACTTCTGGAACAGGTGAATGTGAGGGGACCAACTCCGGCGGGTCTTTTTCGATGGGAGTGACAACAGGAGTTGTGGGGATCTCGTGATGTGCCTGCTTGACCTGTTGATCGGGAATCGCCATCCACAGACCAAACCCGCAAAGCATTGCCAGACCAATCACCGCCGAGGCCTGTTTTCTCTGTCGGCGACGACGTCGCAGGTCATTCGCTGCGCCAATGACATTGGACAGAATTTCCTGCTTGCGTTGTCGGCCAGTCTCACTGAGTGTCGCGTTTACGTTATCAATCATGTTCAACACCCTCCGCCTGACTCCGTAGCTGTTCCACGATTCGTCCGAGTCGCCCATCCACTGCTCCCGGATTCAGTCCGATCGCGTCGGCAATGCGTTTAAGTGTCCATCCCCAACGGTAGCGCATTGTGACAAGACGCCGGGAGTCCGCATCCAGAAGACTGAGACTTTCGCTCAGCCACATTAGTCTCGCTTCGACACGTTCGAGTTCCTCATTCGAAGCTTCTGCTTCTGAGTTGGCAGCGGCTCGCTGGGCTAACCTGAGTTGCGACCGCCGCTTTCGCAGGAAGTCGATCGCGACCGAAGCGACCAGTTTTTTCGTCCATGCTCTCAGTTTCGAGCGGCTCTCCATGACTCGAATCGACTTCAACATTTTCAACATCGCATCATGGACCAGATCGAGACAGGTTTGTTCATCCGCACCGATCGAGCGCTGGGCCTGATGAAACATCGTCGAAAAGAATTCTTCGTAGTAATTCTCAATCGCCTCTGTTTCACCGGCCATCAGACCCTCGGTCAGTTCGTGCGTGTCATCCGGTCTCGTCATCCCAGAATCCTGCAGGAAACATTTTCATCCGCGTTCGACACGGACTTGAACTGTGAGAATCAATTTCTCACCGACGCGATTGATCTCTGATGAAAACAACGTTGTTCATCTCGAATCGCGTTTGGCTTCAATGACCTGTTTCTGAAGCGAGAGAATTTCGCTCTCGCGCTTTTTGACCAATTCTTCCAACTCAGCGATTTTCTGTTTCGTTTGATGGAGCTCTGATGCGTAGTTCTTCACGTTCTCCATGAGCGCTTTTCGCTCATCATCCATCTCCGTTGCCTTCGCTTCATGCTGACTGACAAGCTTTAAAGCATCAATGATCTGCCGGACAACTTCGAGATCGGTCTCTGTCCCAGCGACAATCATCAACCCCGTCTTGGGATGATACTTCAATCGAATCGGTGTCGACTCTGCAGTGTCCTCCCGGAGTTCGATTGCCGTTTCAATTGTGCTGAGGAGATCATCAACCTCAAGCGTTGAATCGTCCGAGAGCATCGGGCCCACTGGGAATGTCTCGATGATCATCGTTAGTTTTTGAGAAACTCCGCCATAGTCGCCGCCCATCATGCCACCCATACCGTATCCGCCCCCTCCATATCCGCCCCCTCCTCCGTAGTCGACTCCGTAGTCGACTCCCATCCCGGAAGTGGTAGGTGCAGTCCGGAGAAACGCGATCATGTCGGGCTGACTGATCGACACTTCGACGGGAGGAGTGGTCAAAACTCGAAGCAGATCGAGAATGCTCTTCGCCGAAACATTTCGAACATGCAGTTCGTTGACTTTCGCGGAACGGGCCTTTTCATCAACGATCAAATTCAGATCCTGGAAACTTTCTCGCATCGTGGCGGCAAACTCTTCGAGTGTCCCACCTTTGAATGAGACATCTCCTTTTACCGGTTCCGGGCGGGGATCTCCTCCGTAACCATAACCTCCACCTGGCCCACCAAACCCACCTTGCCCCATCGCAGTCTGTTCGAAACCGACGAAGAGCGCCGAAACTCCGAGCAGCCAGACAAATCGAAAACGTTTGATCTGCATCATATGAATCTCCTTGCTGTTTGTGATCATGCCGTGTGATCAACTCACCGAGTGGGCTGCGATTGAAACGATGTGCTCGATCGCTTCTCGAATCACACATCAACTCAACGAAGCACGCCTGCCGATTTCGCGCATGAAGTTCAAAGAATCCTAAGAATCGAAAAGAAAAAGGCTGACACTCACATTGAGGTATCAGCCTTTCGTTCAATCAGAGACGTCAATCACGCCGTTGTTTCGTTGTTTAGGGAAGTTCGATTCTGCCATCGATCATCCTCACATCATAAGCGGACTACTCATCAGTGGAGAATGAAAAGATGCAGACATGCTGGTACTTCTCACCCGGTTCGAGAACGACACTGGGGAACTCAGGTTGATTGATCGAATCGGGATAGTGTTGAGTCTCAAGACAGATGGCGCTGCGATGAGGATAAACCTTGCCCTCTTTGCCGGTCTGCCCTTTGAGGAAATTCCCCGAGTAGAACTGAACGCCCGGTTGATCTGTTTTGACAGTCAAAACTCGACCGCTTTCCGGATCTTTCAGTTCTGCTGCTTTGCGAGTTTTTCCAGCCTCTCCATTGATGACGAGATTGTGATCGTACCCGATCGTCGATGCTTCATCGTATTCGGTAATTCGCTCACCAATTTTGTGCGGCTCACGAAAATCAATCGGAGTTCCCTCAACAGATTCAATCACTCCAGTCGGAATCAATCCTTCATCGACAGGTGTGTACGAATCGCAGAAGAGCGTCAATTCATGATCGAGGACGGTCTCACTCCCTGCACCAGCCAGATTGAAGTAGGAATGATTCGTCAGGTTGATTGGGGTCGCCTGATCAGTCGTCGCTGAGTAGCGAATGACAAGATCGTTCTTGTCTTTCTTCAATGTCATTCGGACGACGGAAGAAAGCGTTCCGGGATAGCCCTCTTCCCCGTGTGGGCTGACATATCGGAAGACAACTCCCTGCCCCGTATCATTTTCAAACGGCTTCGCCTTCCAAACAACCTTGTCGAGGCTTCGTTCGACACCGCCATGTAAATGGTTCGGCTCGTTATTAACAGCCAGCGAATAGTCTTTTCCATTCAGCGAAAACTTACCTCCGGCGATTCGATTGGCGACACGGCCAGCAGTACACCCGAAGTACTGGTTGTCCTCGGACTCATACCCAGCGACATCATCGAAGCCCAGCACAACGTCAGCGACATTGCCTTCTGAATCGGGAACGAAGATGTGCGTGATCGTCGCCCCGCGAGTCATCACGCGGACTTCCATTCCGTTGTCGTTCGTCAATGTATAGCTCTCGACAGCTTCGCCGTCTTTCGTCTTCCCAAGCGGTTTGGCTTCGGGGACGTCAGAGAGCGCGACGGTCGCAGAAAGTAATGGCCAGACAACTGCCAGTTGAAGGCTTGTTCGCCACATGTGAATGATCTCCGGATCTAAGAACACTTCGATAGAGTTTGATCCGAGGATTATTGAAACCACGCGACCGGTTTCACAAGCGTGTGCCTCTCAAATTCATGCAGAGGTCTGATACCGCTTCGCAATCGCAACCAGCCCGAGAACCATTCCGCGCCCGATAGCTCCTGATGTGAACCCGTCACTCAGACAAACGAATGCGAATAGATAGAGAAAGAGAGTGGCCACGCCCCACCGGGTTCGAAACGTCCCGTCACTGGCGAACATCTCCAGAAGTTCGACCGGAATGAGAGCCGACCAACTCTCAGCCGTCTCAGTGACATTCTGCTCAGAAACTCTTGGAACCCGGGCATCGTAGCCGAGTTCCTCCCGGACATCGAAGCGACCGATCTCGTTGCCCAACGCCCCGAATTCACGGTCCGCCAGACGTCGCACAAAATCAGGATCGCTCCGCAAGGCAGCTTCCACCCGTCGCATGTGAGCAATTTCGGCAGACCGTCGTGCCTGTTGCTCTTCCAAACTCAGATATTGCTGCTCGACACGACAGAACGTGGCCAATGACGGAGCGAGTGCGAATGGAGCATACATCGCCGAAGCAACGAGAAACGTCCCCCAAAACAAGAGCGAACTGAGAGTCGAGACGAATCCTTGATCCAACTCCACAGACGGAATGTCAGAGAAATCGTTTGGTTCATTTTCCGACATGAGGAATCAGTTCCTCGCAATCTCTGCGGAAGAGGAACAGCTCATTCGCAAGTCTTTGCTCGACATGCTCAGTGTTGGGCGCAGCCCCGCCCGTCTCTTTCACCAGGAAGCCAACTCCGAACTGAAACACTCGCATGCTTCGCTGCCGGTCAGGCGTTGACCAATTGCGATCTATCGAGCAATGACAACAGCCGGTTTTTCAGGAGAAACTTCCGCCTGTCGGGACTCGACTTCTTCGCGGTTTTCGCTGATCTGCTGAGTCAGTGAGAGATAGTCGTTGACGACTTTACGTCGGAGTTCCTGAACTTTTTCAAGCAGTGAATTCCGTTCAGAATCGTACTTACGAAGCGTTTCGACGAGCCCGTTGAGAACTTCTTCGCTCGCACCGGCCGCAGCATTCCCGTCACCGTTCAGTTCGGCCAGTCGCTGATCCAGAGACTCTTCGGAGTTCTTGATCTGCCGGGAAGCGATCTCTTCGTTGATCTTCATCGTTTCCAGCTTGGAGCCTGCGATGATGATTGCACTCTCAAGCTCGGCAATCGCACTTCCCCAACTTCCAGGAAGCGTTTGACGCAGGTGAACTTTCCCCTGTTGAGGCCATGTCTGGACTTCACCCGGGTACGGATTTCTCAGCAATCGACCGCCAGAACGGGCTGCTTTGAGATCGCCGATTTCGAACTCTCCGAGAAACCGGGACGACTCGCCGGGCTGCGGTTCAACGAAAGCGAAAACTGTCGGAGACTGTGAATCTGGCCCAACGCCCAATCCGGCGTTTTGTCCCACTCCAAAATCGAATCGGGGAATTCCATCGTTCAGAAGGAGTGCCCGTGACCCTGGAGCCTGCCAGACTTCGCCCCAAAGATGAGATTCCTGTTGGAGTTCTTCCTCGAGATTACGAACCGTCAGCCGCATCTCAGCCAACTGCTGTTCGCTGCTTTTCAATTTCTCCTGACGCTCCTTCACTTCCGCCTGCCACTTGCTGCGAACGTCAAGTGCCATGGTAGTCAGAAAGATCGCCGGAATAAGAATGACGACTGCCATCCAAAGGAAGATTTTACCGTACAGATGCATCGCGAGGTTTCCTCGACTTGGCCAGGAACGGCCGAAAACTGGCTCTCGGAGTTGTCGGACCGAATCACTTCATGGTTTCTACCGAGTGGCAGACACCTGAAAGAATCTTCACACACCTCCTGAATAGGTTTTGATGTGAAGATCGGCATATGAACCACTTCAGACGATCGCGACCTAAAAAACACCGGGAATTAGGAATTTAGCGGATCGCCAATCTCTTCTAAAAATATCGCCGGTGATGGTCGATCGTCAAGAAGTCTCCTACGGAAGAGGCCGAACCTTTGAAAAGATCCGGCCTCAGTCCCTCATTATCGTTATCGTTGCGATACCGCAAAAGGAATCTCTCCGTAGAGCGTTTCGCCATCCCTCACGATGTAGAACTTAAGTGGCCCCATCAGCCGTGACTGGTGCTGATTGAGAACATAGTCGATGTCGTCACGCTTCACGGTTTCCCACTTGTCGAGACCGACCAGTATGTCTCCTCGCTGAATCCCTCGCGTCGAAGCGGGCCCCTGCGGTCGCAGATCAACCACTTCGAAACCGCCGTTGTAAGGTCGCGGGAGAGGAGTCGACGAAGCGACTTTCGCCAGTTTGAGCCCCAACGTTTGCCAGACAGATTCGTCTTCTTTATTCAAAGTCGACGATGGCGAAGAGGCAATCGAGTGATCTGGCGATTGAGCCCGGCTGGCGATTTGACCTTGGATCGTCGATCGCTGTCCCGTCAATGAGCCCACCGAAAGTTGCAGATTCTCTTCCTTGCCGTCGCGGAGAACGACCAGGTCGACAGTTTCGCCTGCCCGCTTTCCGAAGAGAGAACGTTCGAAATCAGTCGCGTCGACAACATCGACTGATCCGGAACGAATGATGACATCCCCATTCTCAAGGCCAGCAGCACTGGCCGGTGAGCCAGGCATTGTCGACTGCACGACGAATTTGCGGTCACGACCATTCTTGTAGTCGATCGCTCGCACGCCGTGATAAGTCTGATGATGCCGTTCGATGTTGATCAGTCGAGCAACTGTTCGGCGAGCGTCGTCGATTGGAATTGCGAACCCGATTCGCTGAGCACCAGCCCGAATGGCCACGTTGATTCCGATGACATCGCCATCCACGTTGAGGAGCGGTCCCCCGCTGTTCCCCGGATTGATCGCTGCATCGATCTGAATCAGGTTTTCGTAAGCTTGCTCTTCGTTGACTTCAACGTCGCGAGACTTATGGCTGACGATTCCCAGCGTGACTGTCGACTCGTACCCGTAGGCATTGCCGATCGCGATGACATCTTCACCGAGCATTAAGTCCGATGACGACCCCATCTGGCCAACGATGAGACTGCTTCGCGGTTCAATTTTGATCACCGCGAGATCTTTTTGAGCATCGTAGGCAAGCACGCGCCCTTCGTATTTGGCTCCATCGAATGTCGTCACCCGAAGGCGTTCGACATCCTGCACAACGTGATAATTGGTCACGATGTAGCCGCGTTCATCGATAATGATCCCGGAACCCATTCCGTTGATCTTCGATGCTTTTCCGGCAGAAAAGACAACGTCGAGCGACTTCTGTCTTTTCTCGGTGTGAATATTCACACTCGACTGGAGGGCACGCTGAACAATCCTCGTTCTGTGCGTATTCCGCACGGAAACGAATTCCTCCTCAGCATAAGCTGAGGTGGCTATAGTGACTGTCAGTATGGCCAACCATGTGTGTAATTGGCGAAAGTGATTCGTCATCTGCGGACCTGTTCCAGGTGGGGTACTGAGTCCATTCTTGGGCGAGATCCCTCTGGCCGACCGAAGCCCACTCCTTTGATCTCCACAACTTGCATGATCGGAATGATCTCCGCTGCCCCTTGAAACCCGACAGACGGCGACGCAAAACTTACCTAACCGACACTTGTTGATTTGGGTAAACCCTTCGGCATACAGTCCTCCGCTCAGTCACTTTCTCGCTCTTTCTTCCCGTCCTTATTCAAGTTGAAAGCCACTCGATGAATCGCCGCAAAAAAATCGAAGACATGCTGCAAGATTCGCCAGACGATCTCTTTCTCAATTACGCTTATGCGATGGAATTGGCTAAAGAGTCAGAAATCGAGGACGCACAACGAACTTTCACCAAAGTTCGCGGCATCAACCCGGACTATGTTCCCGCCTATTTTCAAGAGGCTCAGATGCTCGCAGCCGAAGATCGCGCCGACGAAGCCCGAACTTTGCTCGAAAACGGGATTGAGGTCGCAAAAAAAATCGGAGATTCTCACGCCCTCGGAGAAATGACAGAATTTCTCGACAACTTGTGAGTCACAAATAAGCCAACCAATTATGAAGTTTGCCATCACCGGATTCCCCGCTTTTCCCGGGACTCCGTCCAACCCGACTCACGATCTCGTTGACATCATCAATCAAAACACTCCGTTGATCGACGGACACTTCATCGAAGCGTTCTTACTTCCGGTCGAATACAACGGAGTGGAGATCGCCCTGAACCAGATTCTGGAAATGTCCGATCCGGATGTCGTTCTCTCTTTCGGAGTGGGACGACACAAAGAGACTTTGCGACTGGAGACGTGCGGAGAGAATCTCGACGACGCTTCCATTCCAGACAATTCGAATGAACTTCGACAGGGAACTCCGATCCTTTCTGATCAAAGTCAGTATCTCGACTGCCCCCATCGAGTTGATTTGCTCCTCGAAGTTCTTCAGCAATCGGGTGTTCGTTCCGAACTGAGTCAAGACGCAGGTCGATACGTCTGCAATCATCTTCTCTATTACGCCAACCTGCTTGAGCAGTCCTCTCAGTCGCACTTCAAGTTTCTGTTCACACATGTTCCGTCGTATGAGAACGGATTTCAAATGGAACAGACGCTGACCGGGCTGCAGATCATGATCCGCTGGTTTGCCGCTCAGAAGAATTAATTCGCCCGCTGCGACTCACATTTGCACCGGGGAATTGATTAAATTGTTGTGAGACCCTTCTCACGTTTTCTGTGCTCGCTCGGAAGTTTCAAAATGGTTTTCGTCCTGCTTGCTGATGGCAAATTGCGAAAACTATTCGGAAAAATACTTGAATCTGCTCGCAATCCATCCGAACTACGAAACTGCGTTACAAAACAATCAAGAAACCATTCACGATTCCAGCGTGATTAAAAGAACACCGTTTTGAGGTTGGCCAGAGCAAACTCAGTTCTCAGCCTCAGACAAAATCAGAAAAGAGGAAGCTGATGGGAGACGAATCGAAAGCGCAATATTGGATGGGGTTCGATCTCGGCGGAACAAAAATGCTTGCTCAAGTTTACGACGAGGACTGGAAAGTCATCGCGAAAGAACGGAAGCGAACCAAGCCAGGAACGTCCGAACGAGCAGGTGTTGACCGGATCATCGACACAATCAATGACGCTTTAAAAAAGGCAGATCTCAAGCCTTCCGACTTAAAGGGAATTGGCATCGGCTGCCCCGGGCCGATTGATATGGATCGCGGTATTTTACTCGATCTCCCGAATCTGGGCTGGGAAGCGGTCCCGCTCAAGGAACAAGTCTCTGAAGATTTGAAATGCCCCGTTGCAGTCTTAAACGATGTCGACGCCGGAACTTATGCCGAATACCGAGTCGGAGCGGGAAAAGATGCACGCTGCTTGATCGGCGTCTTCGCGGGCACCGGAATCGGCGGCGGATGTGTTTATCGCGGAGAAATTCTGCGAGGAAAACAGGTCTCGGCGTTTGAAATCGGTCACATTCAAGTCATGTCGAACGGACCTCGCTGTGGTTGCGGGCAACGTGGATGTCTGGAATCGGTGGCGAGTCGGTTGGCGATTGCATCTCAAGCAGCCCGAACCGCCTACCGGGGCGATGCACCGAACTTGCTCGATCACTCGGGAGTCGATCTCTCGAAGATTCGCAGCGGAGCCCTCTCCAATTCCATTTCCAAAGGTGACACAGCGATCGAGGAAATTATTCTCGAAGCAGCCCGATATATCGGAATCGCCGTCGCCAGCGCGATCAACCTAATCGGCCCCGATATCGTTGTTCTGGGAGGGGGACTCGTGGAAGCGATGCCGGATTTGTTCATCCCGCAAGTCTTCAAAGCAGCCAACAAACGAGTCATGCCTGCCTACCGGGACAGTTTCACCATCGTCCCCGCCAAACTGGAAGACGATGCAGGTGTTCTCGGCGCGGCACTCTGGGCAGAGTATCAGCTTTCTGATGAGAAGAAAGATTAGTCCCGCGCGGCCGCTCCTCATCAAGAAGCGAGCGGTTTTCTTCTTTCTCTCAAAGCGATCTGCCGAACTCGAACTTCTCTGATTGTCTCTTCAATTGGATTCTGACAATCAGAGAGTTTCGAGTTTACGCTCCGGAAGCGACGGCAGCTTGACTCTCTGACTGTTGCCCCGTGAGTTGAGGATCTTTCAACAGTTCATCGATGGATCTCGACTGATCGTAGGCCAGCCGCAAGAAAGACTCATTCGACGTGTTCTCAAGGAGTCGACGCACAAGATAAGACATCCCGGGCAACAGCTGCCCGAATGGGGTATAGATCCGAACACGGTGGCCTAACTCACTGAACAGTTGCTGCTGTTCTTCTGCCATCCCGTACAGCATTTGGATTTCCCACGCATTCGCGGGAATCTTGAGTTCCTCAGCCCATGCAATCGCATGCGCAAGGCTTCTGAGGTTGTGAGAGGCAATTGCCGGTCGCAAGTATTTGTAATTCTCGAACAGAAAACGCGTCTGGACCTCAAAGTTGTGGTCCGACTCCCATTTATTGGTATACACAGGACACGGCCATCCTCGATATTCGGCCGTAATCGTTTCGTAATCCCAATAGGCTCCTTTGACGAGCCGAATCCCGATTGAGGTTCCTCGTTCTTTGGCAAAACTCAACAACGACTGCAAATCGTCGCCTGCATCGGGCAGATAAGCTTGAATCACGATTCCGCAATCCGGCCAGTCGCGGAATTCGTCTTCCATGAGGATTTCCTGGAAGATCTGGAGCGTCAGTGGTTTGCACTCGTAATTTTCCATGTCGATGTGAACATACGCGTTGAGTTCTCGAGCGAGCCGAAAAATCGGCCGCAGCCGTTCCTTCACTCGTTTGCTCATTCCGTCGGCATCAACTGGTCGAAAATGGCTGACGAGCCCCGAAAGCTTCAGCGACACCTGACACTTCGGAATCCATCCCTGATGATCCTGATCGAGAACAGCATCATCCGGCCATTGATTGACTTCCGGAGCAAGATTTTCAATCAGGTGAAGATAGGCCTGTTGATAGGCGTCAGCTTCACTGTCGCTGATAATCGCTTCGCCGAGCAGATCGAGACTGAATGCCAACCCCTGTTTTCTCAACCGAGCGACACTTTTGAGCACCTCTTCAGGTTTCTCTCCGGCGATGAAGCGTTCCGCCATTTTTCGTGCATTGTTTCTCGCGTTTAACGCCAGCGCTTTCCCGAGAATTGAGTCAGGCTGGGCGACGTCGAGTCCAAGCCGGGCAGCGACCGGAAGCTGATCGCGGACTTCATCGAAGTATTCTTGCAAGTGCTGAGTCACAGTCGCACTCGATTTGAGCATCGGCAAGACATCAACGAATCGAAACATCTGAATCTTGACCGATTCATCCTGCATTGCCCATTCCAGGATGTGATCGAGCCACCATCGTCGTTCAAAAACGGTCGGCTTTCTTCGGCTCAACTGGCTCCACAGTTCTCGTCCGATCCGCTGTGTCGCTTCTTCGACGCGCTCAGTCAGATCGTCTGCTCCACTCTGCTTCGTCATCTCTCCGTCAATCTCTTCTTAAGTTCACTCTGGTCAGATGCCACCGTCCGCCTGACGATGTGAGCCGCATTGACCGAACGTAGAAACTCTTCCGTTCACTTCAATCAGCAATGATATCCTGAACGCCAACCTGACGAACAGCGGCGAGTGTGAATGCCGACTCCTGACACCACTCCCGAACCTGACACGACAATCGAAAATGTGGTGTTCCGCACACCACGATCGAAAATGCGGTGTTCCGCGCATCCGTCCGGGACTATTCGGCAAGCCGATACAACTGCTCGCCAGCTTTGCGAACGAGAAGCACGCCTTCGTCTTCGCGGTTTGCAAAGTCTTCGATATTGATGTCGTCCGGATTTCGGTATCCGAGGTTGATGGCTTCACATTCTTCCGGCGGGACCTGAGATGCGAGAGTCACTTTCACTCGGCAGTTCTCTACACCATTTTCGAAAGTCCCTGATCCGCGAACGTGAGTCGAATGCGCCAGAACTCCCCACGGCAGATGCTTGAACTGATCCCACTGCTTGATGAAGTAGTCACGACAATGGTAACCGATTTCCCGGATGGTCTTGTCATGAGTCACTGAGATTTCTCTGAGATGGGGAGCGTAGATGATCAACTCTCCCCCATCAGCAACTACGGGTTCGAGTTTGTACATGCACTTCCCAGCCGTCCAGAGTTCGTCATACATCTGAGGCGAACAGGAAAGCACGGTCTGAAAAGGTTTATCGAGCCGTTTAATATGTGTCTGCGACGAGACATCTGCCGCTCGACTCCATGCGTCTTCCGGAGTTCCATAGAACAAACCATGCAGATTGGTTGTTCCGTCAGAAGCCACAACGAACGTAATCGCACGACGCTCCACGGGAATGCGCGTCGCTGCCAGATCGACAACTTCGCGGACCGGAGTTTTCTTGACTCCAATAATCCCGACATTCGTGATCAAGGCTCCCAGCCAATGGAAGAAATTCAAAAGCTTGGGACCAGAAATTCCCGGGAAGAAATACTTGTTTCCACCGGAAAAGCCGACCACTTCGTGTGGGAAGACAGGACCGAGCACCAGCAGGATTTCGTAATCGTGAATGCATCGGTTGATCTGAATCGGAACATTCATCGAGAGCAGCCCGTCCGAAATTCTTTCGGTTTCCTCCGGACTCAATTCGCCGATCGTGCTGAGAGCCTCATCGCGATCCCAATGGTGATTCATCAGCTTGACATCACGGTACTTCGTCGAACGTTGTTCCGCCGTTATTCCCAGAAGCGACATCATCTGAGTTTCCGGCATCGGCTGATGAGTTCCGAGCGCAAAGATGACATCGATTTGGCTGACATGCGGGCTCAATTTCGAGTGCACGCAATCGAACAGAAGAGGCATCGGAGCCGTTCGAGTCGCATCCGGAACGATCAGCAGAACTTTCTTGCCTGAGAACTCTTCGCTCGGGAGCTCTGTCTCAAACCACGAGCGAACCTCGTCTTCTGTGAGCTGCGGAACTGATGTCATTCGATCTTTTCGTTTGAAGAACCAGGACTTGTCTCAATGAGGAATCAAAACCTCACGATTCCGAATCGTACTTTTCGACGGATGGAATCCGGAAGTATAGCGACCATCAGCCAGGGACGTCACCAGAAGTGGTCTCAAAACTGGCTCTGAATGCGTAAGGTTCTCGAATGCTTTCAGGTTGAGAAATTTCCGAATCACTCCCGCGGACCACCATCCAGCGACGTGAGAGATTCGCCACTCGAATGTCAGTCGACACCGATTCAATTGCCAACTTGCAGCCGGAAAACAATGCCGAAAACCTCTTAGAATAGCACTCCCAACGATCCGAGAACCGCGTATGCAAGAAACACTCCGTACAGCCCGCACAAGACGAGAGACTTCCGAAACGTCAGCTGACGGTTGTGCCACATGATCGCCAGAGTCAGGACAGTCAAAACGACGAGCAAAATTCTGAGCCCCACCAGCCCCGCGATCGGACGACCATCCTGCAACAGTGCGACCGGTTGCCATTCTGTCAGATAGGAGTTTACGAGGAGCGGAATCGAAAGACAGACACAGATATCGAAGATGTTCGATCCAAAAGCATTCGAAACCGCTCCAGAATCGTCACCGCGTCGAGCAGCCCCAATCGCCAGAAACGTATCCGGAACTGAAGATGCCGCCGCTGCCAACACGACAGCCACAAAGAAAGTAGGCACCGACAGCAGTTTCGCTGTTTCAAGTGTGACCTCAACCAGAAAATAGCAAGCCCCCGCTGCCACAAGAGTCGAAAGCGATAGCACAAGGAAGACTGTCAACGGGTTGAGCGACACCGAGAAAAGACCGAAAAAGATATCCGCGCTCTCGGTCTCATCGTCGTCGGTTTCGCCGTCGTTAGCCAAATCGTCACGAATTTCTGCAAGCGTCGTCATGACCAGTTCTCGCGAGACTCTCCATCCCGCATGAGCCATCGCATCCATGACATCTCCAACCCCGACATCCGCTCCATTCTCGGCCACGTATTGTCGAATCGCAGAAACCTTCTTTCGGTAAGTTCCTGCATCGCGATAAAGCTGAAAGATGTAAACCGCGTACAGACAAAGAAACACGATGGCCATCCACCAGTGCATCGTGTTCTGAAACAGAAAGAGAATAAGCAGCATTTCGCAACCGACGAACCACATTCCGTCTCGCGAAATGACTTCGTCTTCGACATCAATCGTCGGTCGACTCTTGCGAGAGAATGCAATGACGAGTCCGCAAAACGCCGGAATCAGAATCATGTTGTAGACAGCGCTGCCGGCACATGTTGCGATCGTCGAGCCGTAGCCTTCCGATCCAGCTGCAACTCTGTCTTCGGGAATTCCCCCCTCAACCGCCGCAAGAGCCACAACGACGAAGAAAATTCCACTGAACAGTTCGGGCATGGAACTGGCCACTGCATCGAGAGTAGCCCCCCGAACAGATCCGGGAAGCTGAAAACGATCTCCAATCCATTGGGCTGCATCCGCGAAGGGATCGCAGGCTTGCCAGATGACGACCGAGATCAAAGCGACCTGACTGATGAGCAAACCGATTTCTGCCCAGTACGCACCCGTCGACGCTTTCACTCCCCACATGATCAGACACAACATTGCGATCAGTGAGCTAACCAACAATCCGACGCGGTCGAGACCGTCCTCTTCATCGTTCGATTCAGAGTGCGTATTCTCATTTAACATGGTGAGGAAACCGTTGGGAGGCAGGCGCAATCCGTCGACAGATGACGGCAGGGTGAATCAAGTTAACCGAAATTTGGTCAATCACAACTGAATGAGTCACTCGCAAAGCTTGGCCAAGACCGTGACTGCCCACTCCCCCGACAAAACGGAGACCGTCGTCCGCGAATCCGCGCACGAAGTGGTCCGATCTGTGGGGTGATGGGGAATCCCGAACTCCGCGAGAAGTTCGTCGAACTCCAGCGAAAAAGTTCCTGCTGGTTCGGTCCTCACGAGCAACTCGACTCTCGTGAGAATGCCCTACCCTTTATTCTTGTAGACCATGACCTTCACGATGTTCTTGGCTCGATCTCCGTCAATTTCCAGTCGCCGAACCAGTTGATCGATGAATTCCTTCTCTTCGCTATCGACAACTCCGTCCGCCAGAACGATGTCGCAGGCATTCGCGAAAACAGTCTCTCGAAGTTCTGGAGGAACTGCGGGAATTGCCTTCTCAAGCAGCTTCTCCGGTCCACCTTTCTTGAGCGTCCCCATGAGACGATCCATCATATTTCCGAAGTGTTGTCCCGACAGGCGAGAGTAGAGGTTCATCCGCCCGAGAATTGTCATGAGGCTCTGAACCTCTTCGTCAGCGATATGACCATCGCACGCAGAAGCCCCCAACAAGACACCGGCGACTCCTTCCTGCGGGCCGAACGGTTTTTCAGTGAAGGAACTGGAATCGCCAAGAACATCGTCAAACAAAGACATAGTTGAATCCTGAATCGTGGTGAAAAATGCTGGATTGCCGTTGTCAGCTCAAGAAAGATCGCTGACGGCGAACAGGCTCTCGTCGTTAACCCTTGTTCTTGACGACCATGATTTCAGCGATCAACTTTGCATCGCCGCTGTCAATCTTCAGGCTACGTCGCAGATTCTCGATGAACTGCTTTTCATCGTCTTCTACCACACCGTCGGCCAAAACAATGTCGCAGGCATTTGCAAAAGCAGTGTTCCCCAATCCTTCCGGCAACCCGGCAGCACACCCTTCAATCAGAAAATCAACACCCTTCTTCTTGATGACTCCATGCAACTTGTTGAGCATCGAATTGAACTGCTTCTCGTTCATTCGCTCATAGAGCTTCATCCGGATCAATGCTGTAACCAGCCCCTGGACTTCATCATCAGCAATGTGACCATCGCACGCGCTCGCGCCCAAGAGAATTCCCGCGAACGCCTCCTGGGAGGTTAACTTGCCACCACCCTCCATGCCGCCAAACAACGAATCAAAGATACCCATCGAAAGATGTCTCCTCAGGAACGGACTTTGTTGAACCAGTCACCGCCTGCGAAAAAATCGGAAACGATGTCTGCCGGAATCGAAGTGTTGAAGCGTAAATCGGAAAGGTCATTGCGAACTCACATGGGATGCACCGGGTGATCACCGGATCGCATTGTCCACGCGAGAACACTGAAAAGAGCAAGGCGTTCAGATCGACAAATTGGCTTACTCTTATGTTTGTACGGTATCTCTCGAAACGCCGTCGTTCAACCAAAGTCTCCATTCTGATTGAGACAATTCCCCGCGAAATTTGACTTTTCTCGGAACTATTCCGATTGCACGTCGTTTCAACCAAGAATGCTTATCGCCATCCATTCGTGCGGAAAGGAATCGGGATGATTCGACGCGGACTTCTTGCTTGGTCAATGTGTGCTTCTCTGGCCGTCACATTAACTGTTCATGCTGACGACTGGATGCGTTTTCGGGGTCCCAACGGATCAGGAGTCAGCGACGACGATTCCATCCCCACCGAATGGAGCGACACCGAAAACATGTCCTGGAAGGCCGAACTTCCCGGTCCCGGCTCTTCCAGCCCGATCATTGTGGGAGATCGTGTCTTCATCACATGCTGGTCAGGGTATGGAACGGATTCCGACAATCCCGGAAACAAGGAAGACCTCAAGCTTCATCTTGTCTGCTTGAATCGCACCGATGGAGAAATCCTCTGGACTGGCGATATTGAGCCGACCGGAAAAGAAGAAGATTACCGGGGAATGTTCGCGCAGCATGGGTATGCGTCTCATACACCAGCTTCGGACGGAAAAAACATCTACGCCTATTTCGGCAAGTCCGGCGCTGTCGCTTTTGATCTCGACGGGAATCGCTTGTGGGATGCGTCAATCGGAACAGAGAGTGACCCGCGCGGATGGGGGTCAGCTTCCAGTCCGGTTCTTGTCGGCGATAAAATGATCATCCCCGCAACTGCAGAAAGTCAGGCACTCGTCGCGCTCGACAAAGAGACCGGAGAAGAAGTCTGGAGACAGGAAGCTCAAGGGTTCACTGGCACATGGGGAACCCCGGTCGTCTGTCAACGAGAAGACGGACTCGAAGACCTTGTTATTGGAGTCCCGTATGAGGTCTGGGGATTCAATCCCGAAACAGGCAAAATGCGGTGGTTCGCCGAGTCAGTTGAATCCGACTCCATGTGCTCAAGCGTGATTGAACACGAAGGCACAATTTATCTCATCGAAGGACGAAGCGGCGGCTCCATTGCGATCCGGTCTGGCGGCAAAGGAGATGTCACCGACACCAACGTTCTTTGGTCCGGTCGCGAACGGGGACGGATTTCGACACCAGTCTTTTACAACCAACGGATCTACTGGATCAGCGGGGGCATTGTCAGTTGCATCGATGCCAAAACCGGCGACCAACTCTTTCAAGCTCGCCTCCAAAGTGGAGGAGACCGTGGCAGAGATGAACAATCCGCCGACCGGGATGGCTCACGAGAAAGTGCCCGCGGTGGCCCCGGCGGAGGATTTGGCCGGGGCAGCGGAGGAGGACGCTCTCGCGGCGGAATGGGAGGTCAAAGCTATGCCTCTCCTGTCGTAGCTGGCGACCAGATGTATTACGTCGACCGATCAGGCACGACATACGTCATCGGACTGGGCGACGAATACAAGCTACTCGCTACGAATCAGTTCTCCGACGACGACAGCGACTTC
This sequence comes from Thalassoglobus neptunius, assembly GCF_007859735.1. Taxonomy (GTDB): domain Bacteria; phylum Planctomycetota; class Planctomycetia; order Planctomycetales; family Planctomycetaceae; genus Thalassoglobus; species Thalassoglobus neptunius. The sequence goes on from NZ_SIHI01000001.1 coordinate 177,912, forward strand.
AGCGGAACTCCCGCCATCAGCGACGGACAGTTGTTCATCCGTTCGAACAAGTACCTCTACTGCATTGCTGAAGAATAAGGTCATTCCAGCAGTTCTCCCGGCATAAGACCAACTGAGGGAGAACTGTGTTTTCTTTTATGGGTGTCGATTTACGATGGCCTGAGGTCATAACTTTCCACTAGGCTAGAGGAGAATTTCCAAACGGGACCATCTCAGCCAGGCCAGGGCACTGATGAAAATTCTCTCAGAGAAGTCAACGACCAACGAACTCGTCTACGTGATTCGGGTCGAACGCGGCGATTCGATTTCGTTGATGGCGTCGAAACTGACAAACGTTTCGCCAGAAAAGACTCGACACCTTTGGCCGAAATTTCAGCGCATACGAGATGGTCGTCCGCAAAAAATCACTGACTACAATCGAATCCTTGCGGGCGAAAAACTCCAATTTACATGGTCTGGTGCAACTGTTGGGGATGAGTTGGCCGATTCCTCAAAACTCTTCCATGTCTCCAGCAATGCCACAACTCGTCCTCTCAACGAAACAGAACTTAAGACGTTGGCAGACGATAGGGCAGTCGCAAGCCGAATGCTCAATCAATCGATTCGAGTTGTCTCCATGTATCGCAAAAACTCTCGGGCGAGAGAAATGGTGAACTCGGTCTGGGGGCTCAACTCAATGCGAAAATCTGAGACAGGAAAAGCCCTGGTCGCAATCCATGCAAACTTTCTGGCTGCGAAGTCTGCATTGCATAAGGCTGAGTATCGAGGTTCGGATGACAATCCGACAATGGATGGAGCATGTGCCTTCGCAGTGCAAGGGATGTACGTCGCATTGCGTTCTCGATGTTACTTTATGCGAGTTCACAACAGATCTCTTCGCGCTGCGATCATTATCCATGAATTGATGCATTACTCCGCCGGACTCCCCGACATCGAATACTACGACTTGCAATCAGGCACTCTCAGTTCAGGTTCCTCGCAAAGTTTCCTGTTGCATTCATTTCAATCGCTTCTCAGAAACGCAGACAGCTACGCCCTCTTTGCCTATCAAGTCAATCAAATGTAGTGTCAGTCAGATATCGCAGCTGCTCAGTTCGTGTCGTTCGGCTCTGCGTTACACAGGAACCGGGGTACGGGCCAGTCTTCCGAGATCATCGAGAAGCGACGCACGACAAAGCGGGACCGGCATCGTCTGATTGAGATGTGATTCCGCTTCGATGCACCGGTCGATCATTTTTCCGAGACGGTCGGCACTCATCGGATCCGGACCGGCTCGTAAGCGTTTTCGCATTCCGTCGATGAAGAAGCGATTCGCCCAACGCATTGTCTGACGTTGTCGAGAAGCATCGCCGCCAATTTCGTCGAAGACGGCATCAAGCATTTTGGAAGCTTGCAATGGATTCGTCTGCAGAATGGAAAACGTTTGCTCGACGACCGAGCGAAGCTGTAGCAAAGATGGATCAAGAAACTGGCGCGCGGTTGTCAGAGATCCTTCAGCAAACGGTACAATCTTGAGAGCTTCTTCGATCGTCTCAACGTCCTTCGCTTCGACCAGTAACTCGGCAAGATCGTCATCCGTCAATGGAGAAAACCGCACAGGCTGACAACGCGAGCGGATCGTCGGAAGAATGAGGTCAATCTCGGTCGCGATCATGAAAATCATCGCTCCGGGTGGAGGCTCTTCAAGCGTTTTGAGAAACGCATTCGCCGATTCCGTATTCATTTTCTCGGCGTCGTCGACAATGGCAATTCGTCGGCTGGCGGTCATGGGCCGCAAGGAAATATCGTGACACAATCCTTCTCGACCGCGGTTTTCATCCTCACCGACGATCAAGCTGATCGGCAGGATGTTCTTTCCTTCCGGACACCCGACCGTCAATAAATCCGGGTGCGTGTCTGCGATAACCTGACGGCAGGCCGAGCATTCTCCGCAGGCTTCGAACTCATCGTCGCTGTGCGTCGTGCAGAAAAGAGCCTGGGTCAACATTCTGGCAAATAGCCGCTTCCCGATTCCCGACGGACCGACCAGCAAATACGCATGTGAGGTCCGACCTCGCTGAATCGCGCGGCGGAACATCTCCACTTGTTGTTGATGACCACGAAGTTGTTGCCACATGGCGAAATTTCAAGATTGAAGTGATTGACAAGCTCAATGGAATCGGGCAAGGTGCCAGCAGTTTCCTATCTTAGTCGATCACGCTGATTTCTGTAGACCTCACCGGACCGGTTTGAGACCTGTTTCTGAAAGGGATCACTGGGAGCGGCAACGAGAATGAATTCCAAAGCTCACCAGAAGTGCAGACGGTATTGAGAATTGATGCTGAACACGACAATGACCATTGACGAAATCCATCAAAGGTGGATGTGGCAAGCGATCGATCAGGCACATCGTGCGTTTGAACAGGACGAAGTTCCAGTCGGTGCCATCGTTGTGCATCAAGACCGCGTGATCGGTGAAGGATACAATCTGCGGGAAACTCTCAAAGATCCAACAGCCCATGCTGAGATGATCGCGATCACTCAGGCAGCCGAAGCACTTGGATCGTGGCGGCTCATCAACTGCACGTTGTACGTCACTTTGGAACCCTGCCCGATGTGCGCCGGGGCGATCGTTCAATCACGTCTCCCGAATGTCGTCTACGGAACGGATGATCCCAAGGGAGGAGCTTGCAACACGCTCTACCAGATCACCGATGACCCGCGTTTGAATCATCGCTCGACCGTGACGGGAGGAGTCCTCCGCGATCAATGCCGTGCTCTGCTGCAAGAGTTCTTCGCAGAACAGCGAGCCAAAGGCAAGAAGTAGTCGTCACCACTCAAAGCGTGCAACCGCGAAGAAAACATTGCCCAAAATAAGTGACCGGAAGTGCACAACTGACCGAGAGTGCAAGCGAAGCGGAATGATGGAAACGGTCTAAGCGAAGTTTCCAAGAATCTCCGTCAGCAGTTCTTCCGCTGAACCCTGTTCGACAATGCAGACATAAGCGAGATCCCCACCCGGTGACCGCCATTGCAAAACGGATTGCCCGGAAGCGGAATAAGATTGTTCGGGAACGCCGTCAAATTCGTCCGCACTGAAAGTGATCAAAACTCCCGACCACTGACGAAATCGAAACTCACAAATGGCGACTTCATGTTGAGGATCATCGTCGAGACTCATTCCGACAGTTTCTGACCGAGTCCACTCGGAAAGCTGTGGATCCACAATCCCGAGCGTTTCGAAACTCTGGTCGAAGGGCGACAATCGATCCCACTCTTCGGGACTCATCTCCTGAAATTGGGCGAGCAACAGATCCTTCGCCGCATCATAGGTCAGTCGCTGTTGAGGATCAGCAGGAGTCCACTGAAACATCATCACAACGATTACACTCGCGACAGCCGTCCCCGCGATCACCCATTTCAGCAGTGACGACCCGCGTTGATGCTGACGAACCGTCGCCGGTCGAACGAGTTCCGCCTCGACTTCTGCATTCTGAACTGAATCTTCTGACTCCGACAGATCACAATCGTCGAGTGCCGACGTCGATTGCAGAATCTGTTCTTTCAAACCCTCAGGAATCGCAACTTCAAGCAGTTGAGGCCGAAGCTGGCGATCAAAGGAATTCTGGAATTCTGCGTATTTGTGACACTCCGGACAGTCCATCAAATGAGACGACAGAACGTCATCGGTCTCGCGCTCCCTGGCGGGGAGGCAATCGATCCGTTGACGAATTTCGTCGCACTCTTGATTGTTCACCAGTTGTCCTGTCCAAAACGAGAGAGATAAGCTCGACTCGATCTCCGCTTGTCGTAAGCCTCTTCAACTTTGCGTTTTCTCAACGCTCTAATGATGTGACAGCTCCGATGATGTCGCAAAACTGACCATCGAAACGACTCATTCTATAAGTGTTATCTCAGAATCACGGTCTTGGGAATCCGAATCGACGCAAAATGCTCAATCGAGACTCCCTATTGATCTTTTTGTTTGGCCGAAACTTCCGATGCAGGATTGTTCCGGGAATCCTCTGTTTCGGAAATCTCTGAAGTCTCATTTTCCCTGCAAAGACGCTCACGAAGCACACTTCGCGCTCGTGAGAGACGGCTCATCACAGTTCCAATGGGAATCCCGAGAAGCTCTCCGATTTCCTTGTATCCGATCTCCTCAAAATAGTAGAGAAGAAGCGGTGTCTTGTAGTGTTCCGGAATTTCGTTCAACGCCTTCTGAAGCGTTTCCTCATCGAAACGAAACGTGTCAGAATCAAAGTCGTTGGACGAAACGGCAACGTCCTCGAACGCAGCGATCATTCTCTCGTCCCGTTGCCGAGTTTTGAGAAAGGTGTTGCGGACGATTGTCAGCAGCCAGCCGCGAATCCGGTCCGGATCTTGAACCTGATACCGCTTCCGACACGCTGTGAGGAATGCCTGTTGAGTCAGATCTTCCGCATCTGCATGACTGCCGGAGAGTCGATATGCGAATCGATAAACGTCTGCATAGTGATCTTCAACGAGATCCCCGACAGAGTTCAGATGTGATGAGCGCTCTGACTGCATGTCCTCAATTATCTTGATCCAATCGCACGGACGTTTATTCCACAGAATCTTCCGAATTTGAGGATTTCATTGATCCTCAACAATTCGCAATGGATTTGAGGACGTTTTTGCCTCGATGATCACAGTTGGAAGGCGTCCTCGCGACGCGTATCTCACGCGCCAGACAGTAGAACACTTTTTCGGTCAGAATGGCACTCTCTCACTCAACTGATACAGCCTCGACCCCATTTTTCGAAGTGATTTCCCCAACGATGTGCGTTCGACCGCATCGCAAACCTTGTCAAACATTCAAAGCAACTGCTCAAGGCAAGCCCATTGCGTGAAGGATCACGATCGACAAATGCACTCTCGACGAAAGTCAAAGTCAAATTTTGTTGATGAATGTGTTAGGATTGTTCACGGACTCATCCCACGAGTCTTCCCACCTTTGATCTTCGACTGTTGACAGAAGGCCACTCACCCAATGCACATCAATCGTCGACGTTGGCTCCAATCAACCGCGTGCGGATTCGGATCGCTCGCGATGCACAGTCTCCTCGCACAACAGACGCGTGCTGACCGCCCTCTTTCCTCCCTCTCAGCGGATGCGAACTCACAACACGGCCAGTCGCTCAGATCCAATCCATTGACTGCCCGGGCTCCGATGTTTGCCCCGCGAGCAAAGCGAGTCATCTTTCTCTTCATGCAGGGCGGGCCCAGCCAGATCGACACTTTTGATTACAAACCTCAACTCTTCAAACATCACGGAGAGTCATTCAAGTTTCGCGATGCGCGGAAAATGGCCAAAGGCAACGCAGACACCGAAGAGAAATTGATGCAGCCCATGTGGAAGTTTCGTCAATACGGCGAAACAGGCCATTGGGTCTCTGATCTCTTCCCCCATATCGGAAAGCATGTCGACGACCTCTGCTTTATCCACAGCATGCACACCAACGGTGTCGCGCACGGACCGAGCACACTATTCCTTCACACCGGTGCTCTGAATCTGATCCGGCCGTCAATGGGCGCCTGGATCAGCTATGGGCTCGGCACCGAAAATGAAAACCTCCCCGCGTTCGTCACCATCTGTCCGTCGTCCGCAAACGGAGGCCCTAGAAACTATTCCAACGCATTCTTGCCGTCCTGCCATCAGGGAACACCACTCGGGAGAGCAGAACAGCCATCTCGAGATGCCGACATTCGTCACATCGAAAACTCAAGCCTGTCCGCTTCTCAACAACGCGAACAGTTTAAGATGCTCCGCCGATTGAATGCGAAGCAAATTGGCACGCAACCTGACCCGGAATTGGAAGCAGTGATCGCGTCCTATGAGCTCGCATGGCGAATGCAACACCATGCACCTCAGTTGCTCGATCTCTCTCAAGAACCGAAATCGATGCACGAAGCGTACGGACTCCTGAATCCGGAAACCGAAGACTTCGGTCGACAGTGTCTGATGGCTCGACGAATGACGGAAGCGGGTGTGAGATTCGTTCAAGTCAACTATTCCGACAATGGATCGAACCCACGTTGGGATCAGCACAGCAAGATGGAACGTCACGCCACTCACGCAAAAGCGACCGACCAACCGGTTGCAGCACTCATCCAGGACCTGAAGCAACGAGGCCTGTTAGAAGACACACTCATCTGGTGGGGTGGCGAATTCGGGCGAAACCCGTTTGCTCAAAACTCAGATGGCCGTGATCACAACCCCAAGGGATTCACTCACTTCCTCGCCGGAGGCGGCGTTCGATCCGGTTTCAGCTACGGCGCGACAGACGAATTCGGACATGAAGCTGTCGAAAGCAAAGTTCATATGCACGACATGCATGCCACGATTCTGCATCTCCTCGGAATCGACCACGAACAACTCACCTATCGACACGCTGGGCGCGACTTCCGATTGACCGACGTCGAAGGGCACGTCGTCAAAGAGATCTTCGCTTGAACAGAAACCGCAAACATCAAAGGATCGGCGACTCAACGTCTCGGAGAAAGCTGTGACACAGATCGTCCGATGTAACTGATGCGATTTCACAGTTCAATTCACTCACGGATCAACAGGAATAACGCGTCCCGCTGCGAGAAGCACAATCCTCGCAGCGATGCATTCCTGAGGAATCCCATACAATTTCTCGACAGCCCGACGATAACTTCGCAATTGCGGACGATAGACCTGCATCCGGTCTTCAAACTCGATCACGTCGTTCCCGATTCCGTCGGTTTTGAAATCGATGATATCCGCCGCCACAACCTGACCATTAACGCGGAAGGTGACGAGCCGATCGAAGCTTCCGACCAGCAAACCGTTTCTGTCGGGAACCGCAAATTTTCGTTCATTTCGAACCTCAATCACCAAATCTTCGTTCCGAATGGCGTCGCGAAGTTTCTCAGGAAACAGTGACGGTGCAGAGTTTCTGTATTCCTCTTCCGAGAGCAGTTGCTTTACTTCTTTTCGCTTGAGCATTTTCAGGAAACCTGCGTACACACCCTCCAACTCTTTCGGTGAGAAGCTGTAGGCGATGGAACTGTTTTTCAAGACCTCTTCCGGCGGCTGACGCTCCATCCAGGTGAGTTGTTCCATCCACGAATGGATCAACGTTCCCCGTTCACGAGCACCAGATTTCGTCGTGGGAAGAACCGTCTTCATGGGAACTCTCAACGACTTCTTCGTTTGAGACGGTGTCACTCGAGCCAGATTTCGAACCGTCGGTTTCTTGGCGAACTCAACTTTCGTCAGGGTTTCAGGTTCTGGTTTCTCTTCGGGCTCCTCGTCCTTACTGACAAGGCTTGCGAACCAGTTGGGATCACCGGATTCGTAGAGAATGGTTTCAGCAGTTCGCCGTTTGCCCGGAGCGAGAGCGGCCCGGAGAATTCCAGCGAACGTCTTCGGCAGGGAACTTTCTTTACTGCTCGGTTTGCAGGGTTGAACAACGACCTGCAAGTTGTGAATTGCTCGCGTCAGCGCGACATACAGAAGACAGAGTTGGCCCGTGACATCACGTTCGATTGTTTGTTCATAAGCACGTCGAACAGCGCTCGGAAACAACGGTTGATCGTCGAGTCTTCGAGCAGTCACAACAACTTCGGCAGGCTCAGTGGGATGAGAACGCAGGGAATAAAACTTGGGTGCAGGCGTCGACCATAAACCGTCTGCCTCCGCAAAAATCACCGTGTCAAACTGCAAACCTTTCGACTGATGAATACTCATCACCCGGACGCGCGCGTCCGTCGGTTCTTTGACTTTCTGGTTCTCAATGAATTCGACAAACTCGCTGGGACGAAGAGTATGCGGCAACGTGTCGAATTGATCCGCCAGACTTGTCATTTGAATGAGTCGACGGAGTTCTCGCCGGCTGCAGTGCTGAGCCAGCTTCGGAACAAGAGAGGAAATGAAATCTCCGTATCCCCGCTGGACCAATTTTTCCCGCAAGCGTTCTGCGAATCGATGAACATCTTCTTCGCTGTCATCGAATGACAAGTTCAAAATTTGTCCCAACGGCGAATTGGCCACATGAAACAGTGCGATTGTGTGCCCGGGATGGTCCGCCAGTTGAAACAACGAAAGAAGCAACTGAACCGCTGCTGAATCGGTGAGCGGATTTCCGCCTTCTTCGCTCGCATCAACACCAAGTCGATTGAGTTCGAAAATGATCTGACCGATTGCGTCGTTCTTTCGCGTAAGAATCCCGATTGTTCCTTGCGGATGCTTTTCAAGAGTCTCTTTCGCCAAGTGTGCGACGTGCTCGAACAACTGACTTCGCAGATTTTCCCCGTCTTCGTTCTTGTCGGGAGACGTTCGCAAACAGAAATGTCCCGGGAGTTCCGTCCGAGCGGTTTCATGCTCCGGAAACGCACCGGACCAATTCTGAATGGTGTTCTTCTCCCGATCAAAATTATCGTGCGCAATCATCCCTCGGAAGATCTGATTGACAGCATCAATCACAACGGGCGACGACCGAAAACTCTTGTTGAGTGGTTTCTGTATGAGCCCACTGAGCTGCGAGGCGAGCGTATCGAAAATCGCTGCCTCACCCCCGCGCCATCCATAGATCGCCTGCTTGGCATCCCCGACACAAAAGAACGACTTTCCATCAGCCCCGACAGCATCACGTGCAAACGGATAGAGGACGTTCCATTGATCGGGTGATGTGTCCTGAAACTCATCAAGCAGAAGATGATCAATGCGCCCATCAAGTCGATGGGTCAGATCAGACGTCGCCTTTTCTCCCAGCGACTGAGCCAGACAGCGCGTCACGTCATTGAATTCCAGCCCCCCTCGCTGTCGTTTCAGTCGACGATATTCGGCGTCAAATTTTTCAATCAGCCGGTAAGTCGCTTCCGTCTTGCGTCCCCAGACAAAGAGTTCATGCCTGCGGACGAGTGCGAAGATATCCAGATAGGCCTGCTTGATGTTCTCCGGGAGTTCCTTCCGATAGTAGGTCTCATTATTGACCGCCTTCATGAGCAAGCCGCCCTTCAACATCCCTGCCCAATCCTGATTTTCCATTCGCTCAAGATCGCCAATGCGAGCTTTCTCCATGCGTTTGTCGCTGAGCGGAGTTGTACGGAGACATTCGGCAGCGGCGTCCCATTCTTCTTGTGATGGAGGTTTCAGGTCGCCAAACGGGCGCCAAGCTTCGCCGGTCGAATCACAATAGATCCCGTAAAAATCACCGATCGCGTCCAGAATCACCGAGTGAACACTTCTCCCGGGATTTCCCGATGCAATCTGCGTCACGAGAGTTCGCAGCTCCTGAACTTCCCCGGCGTGCAGCACCGAATTGATGGCTTCTTCGCGAAGCTGTGCTGCTTCGAGATCGTCGATCATTCGCCAATTCGGAGGCAGCTGCAGTTCCAGTGAAAAACAAGTCGCGAGCCTTGAGAAGAATCCGTCGAGCGTGCCGACGCGGAGACGATGAAGATGGCTGGTCAAACTTGTCAGCAGCCGGGAACATTCCTCACGATCGAGCTTTGGGGCGCCTGCGAATTCCTGGAGGGAATGAAAATCGTCTTCCGAGATGACAGCTTTCGCGAGACGCAAAAGAATGCGATCGAGAATCTCACCGGCAGCTTTACGAGTGAATGTTGATGCAAGGATCCGGTCGGGAGGAGACGTTCGAAGTAGCGATACAAATCGGTTCGCCAGTTGGAAGGTCTTCCCGGTCCCGGCAGATGCCCGAATCATCAGACGCTGTTCTTCCACGGGGATGGCAAGACGCGAACCTTCTGCGAGATTCAAACTACTCGCGTTCGGTGTTGAGTCAGAAAAGAGTGAGCCCTGTTTTGCCCGGTTCATACAATTGCCCCACGCTCGAAGATGTAATCCTGACAGATTGCCGAGAACTGCTCGTACCAGTCCGGAGTCTTCTCCAATTCCACCCAGAACTCTCCCGCCAGAATTTTCGCAGCTGTTTCTCGAGTCACTCGATCCGCTTCGGAAAGCTCTTCCTCGGTCCATTCAGCGAATTGAGCACCGATGAGTGTCTCTGTCTTGGGAAGTGTGACGTACCCCAGCTTGACTGTTCCCTCGACTCCAAGTGGTTTGGCAAGATGCCGGTAGAGCGGCAATTGTAAATCGACCCATTCATCCTTCCACCGATGGGTCTTCTCCGGCGCAAGCCCTGAATCCCCGGTCTTGTAGTCCAGAATCGCCCATTCACCGGTTTTCTCGTTGAGATCAATGCGGTCAATCCGCCCCCTCAAGGAAATTTCTCTTCCATCATCAAGTGGAAACTGAACGTGCTTCCTGTTTCCGTACTCGGTATGACGAATCCTCCATCCCATGCGGAACCAATCCGCCTGCCAACGGGCGAATCCATCCAGGCGGTGGCGAATCTGTTCGACCTGAACTGCGATGGGAAACAGCGGATCGCTTCCGTATTCGGCTTTGACTTTCTGATCGAGACGGTCGTTTAAGAATTCCGAAATCCTCGCAGGATCTGTCTGACGGGCTGCGTCACTTCGACCAAAGTCTTCAAGAACTGCATGAATCAGGCTTCCGAATCCCGCCGGGTCCAATTCAACGGGGTCGTCTGTGACTTCATCGAGTCGGAGAATTTGATTCAGGTAATAGCGATAAGGTGACGCCAGATAGTGTCGGAATTCTGTCACTGAAAAAGATGTCTTCTCAGGAGCATTCTCCGCAGGACGGGGAATGTGGAAGTCCGACTCATTTCTATCAGTCGTCAGCCCGATTGGTGCTCGGTTTAAGGCCTGATGATCTTCATCGAAATAACGCACGACCCGTCGAGCGATTTCGTGAGGGTCCGTTGCGAAGAGCAGACGACTCGGAGCCAATGGCTCTTGACGAATATCATGCTTGCAGGAAATCAATTTGACCTGTGCCCGGGAGGCGAGAATCGAACTCAATGAATGCGCATCGCGAGCATATCGACGATCGTTGTCTTCCAGCCCAAGATGCACTCGCAGCCGATTCGGCAAGAACAAATCGTGATTCACGGACGACGGAATATAACCTTCATTCACAGATGTAATGATCATCGCCGGGGCGTCATCGAGCGCAAGATCGAGCCAACCGAACAGCTGGATTGAGGGCTCGTCGGAACTGCTCGCAAGAAATTCCTGTTGAACCTGAGTGAGCGTTAACCGGATCGCATCGGCAGCACTCAGAACGGGAACGAGCGATTCCGGGAGTTTTTCATGCTCAGTCCAGGCGTTGAAAATGGTTTCGATCGCCTGACGGAGTAGCTGGTCTTCGCTGTCATCGATATGAATTTCACGCTCCGCGTAGACAGCTTCGAACAACTCTCCGATCGGTTCGATCCAATCCGTCAGCGGCCGCGGAGCACGATTGAGCGGTTTGATGAGATCAGAAACATACCGGACGAGTTTTGATGCGAAGTCGACCGCCCGTTTGCCTCCCGGAAGAATTCGGGTCGTTCGTTGTAAATGCTGGGAGACGTATATGTCCCACCTCGTCAACCAATCGAATGGTAAGTCATGTTGTGAAAGCCAATGAGCAATATCGGGATGGCGGATCAGTCGGGAAAAATCATCGACGGACTCGCCTTGAAGATAATCTGCGATCGCTTCCAGAAGCTGATACGGAGCGGAATCGGGGAGAGTTCTCTCAATCCCCCAATGAACGGGAACATCGACTGCGGCGAGCGTTCTCCGCAAGTGCGCGACAATCCGATCGTCAGGGATGCCCAGCGTGATTTCGTTCATCGCGAAGTCGGAAGAAAGTTCCGAGAGCGACCAGGCGACAGCATCGGATTGTTCTTTCATTCCATCGACAATCTGCACCTGTGAATCGTCGATGGGAATCGAAACACTCTTCCAGACGCCCGGTTTCACACATCCGAATTCATCGAATCGTTCTTCAGCCCATTCCGGGGACGCATGGACCATGACTGTCAGTCGATCCGCAACTGCGGCGAGCATTCCCCGCTGAGTCTGATTGAGATCGACCATTCCGACGAGAACGATCTCGTCATCAGTCGCGAACTCCTGATTGTCGATGGCAAAAATTCGGGCAGACTGCTGATCCCAGAGATTCAACTCATCCAAAATGCCCAGATACAAATCCTGAACCTGAGCCAACACCTCCCAACGGCGGGTTTCGTCAAACCCTTCGAGACTCTCTCCCAACTTCGCGACATCTTCGAAATTGAGCCGATCGGCAGTGAGTTCCCGGTGCTGACGTCTGAGGAGGTCCCCCAACCGAAGCCAACCGTCGACATCGTCTTCGTCAGGCGGACTCGGAATGACCTTCCGGAGGTCTGAGGGATTGAGACTCTTCAACGCCTGAGCCCAGGCAGCCTGTTGGGTCAAAAGAGTTGCGAAAGGTTTCTTCGGTGTATAGAGCCGTTCCGGAAGTTGTCCGACCGTCAGAATTTCCGGAGGAATGAATCTTCCCTCGGTGATTTCGGCGAGAATCTCCTGGAAGCGGCGGCCTGCCTGTTTTCCGGGAAACACACACATCACACCGGATAGATCTCGATCCGGCCCCGCCGCAAAACGATCAATGACCTCACGTGCCGCAGAGTGAAGAGCTGGCCGGGACCAGTCCAAAACCGCTCTGCGAACCTTCTTTTCAGCATTCATCTGTGCCCTACCACTTGTCACATGTTCACTACCTAAGAATAGGATTTGCCCCACTTCTATACAAGCGGCACTCTTGCGTCTCTCTTGCAAGATCTACAACCACGGCAGAACCGCTGGCAAATCTTGCCGATTGATCTTGGTCCGAAAATCTCAACCGGGATATACTGCCCCCACGCTCACGGAATCGAGCGTTATTCCAAATTCGACGTTTCAGCGCAAGGCATGGAGGCATAGCGTGAAAAAGTTTCTCGTCGTCGGAGTCGACACAGTCGTCGGAGCCAATCTCGCGCTTTGCTTGTCCGAAAAGTACCAGGTCGCCACCTGGCATCCCACTGACAAGTTTGACATCGCAGGTTGCGACGCATTAGATCCAGACGCTGAACCAGCAAGCGTCATCGAGCAATCACAGGCCGATTGGGTTCTTTACTGCGGACCGGAATCACGTTCTGCCTGGGAAGAGAGCACCGCCGATCGAATCAACGAATCGATCGTTGCAGAAGCTGCAGAATGGGCATCTGCTTCGAAAGAACACGACGCTCGATTTGCAATGGTTTCATCGGATGCCGTTTTCAGTGGTCCCTGGATGTTCCACGACGAAGACAGCATCGGAGAATGCCAGACTCTGCAGGCAATGACGATTCGAGCATCGGAACAAGCTGTTCTTGAACATGCTCAGGACGCACTCCTGATTCGCAGCAATGTTTTCGGTTGGTCAGCAGATCCCGAGGAAACATGCTGGGTCGAAAATCTGATTCAAACCGTGCGAACACACCGCGTCGTCGAGCAGGATGCAACGCGTCATGCGACTCCGATCCTCGCGACCGATTTCGCCGCAATCGTTGAACGAGCTTGTGCAGAGAACCTTTCCGGAGTCTTTCACATCGCGGGAGCAGAACGGGTGAGCCCGTTGAAGTTCGCGCAGCGACTCGCCGACCAGTTTGGCTTGCCGTGGCTTTCTGTTCGCAAAGAAACCACTCTCATGGCTCCGCCGCGTGAGTTTGCTGCCGGAGAAACCTCGCTGCAAACGAAACGCATCCGCAAAGCTTTGTGCGTCGCGATGCCACTTCTCTCCGAGGGACTGATTCGACTTCGCGAACAGCAGGAAAACGGATACTGCGAACGACTCATCGGCTCACCTGGAAAAGGTCAGATCGCGAAAGCTGCCTAATCAATTTCGATTCGACAAAAGAGATCGCTCACTCCTCCTCATTTGAGCCCTCTTCTGATTCGACCCCAGACGGCTCTGTTGCCCCCTCGGCAGAGTCGTCCTTTTTGTTCTCACCTGGTTCATTCTCATCGGGTGTCGGGACCGGTTCTTCATCACCCTCAATAGGAGTTTTGGACGGCAGTTCCGGGCTGGGCGGACGAGTAGTCGAAGGGGCTTCTTCCACGATTTGTTCCGGAGAGGCGAGCGGACCGCCAAACGGCTCAGGGGGACTCGCAACATACTGACTTCGCTGCGAAACGGATCGCCACGATCCCAACGTTACTGGGATGACCAGTCGATCCCTGCCTCGAATGACCGCAAAAACGACCTGATCGCCGACGTCGAACGCTTTCAATTCTTCGACGAGATGCGGAAAGTTTCGAATCGGCGTTTTGTTGAGCCCAATGATTAAGTCGTTCGGCTGAAGTCCTGCATCTGCGGCAGCACTCCCTTCAACAACCTCTCCGACAGCACAAAGCCCGCCGGTATTGTCTCCCTGAATTCCAAGGCACGCCCCACGTTCCTGAATCGACAACCCCGGCAAAGATGCAGCCAGAACGAACAAATCATTGACGGAGACACTAGCCCCTTCGATGAGGTAGACCGTCAAATCGCGGTGATTCGAAAGCCGCTGAAGATGCCAGAGATCTTCTTTCGTCCCTGTCCAGTCTTCGTGAAGATACACAGACTTCAAGACCGACGGTGGACCGAACCCGACTCCAATTCCGGGAAGGACGGCAACGCTCGATTCAAACAGCCAGAGGCCCTGAATATTCGCATCCGGGGCATAGTAAACAAATTCGCCCCCCAGTTTTTCAATCGCCTGACGCGCCCGCGATTCGCGAAGTCGAGCATTCGCTCGAAGCACCTCACCTGCATCGATTGAGGCGACACCTCCTTGATTCCGAATGTCTTCGAGCATTCGTTCGGCGAGTTCTCCACGTGTTCCGTCATCAGCCAGAAAAATCACTTCCAGAATATCAACAATTCTCCCGGCCTGCTCGGAGTCTGCATCTCGAGCAACTTGACCGAGGAGCGGGATTTGATTTTCCGAAACCGACGCCAATTGACGACGTGCGTTTTCACGCACCGGAAAGGAGTCGCTTGAGAGTTGCTGAATCGCAGTCTCAATATCTGCACGCTCAGAGACAACCTCACCAGCAGGTGCATCTTGAGCGTCCATGTTCAACGCGAATGCAATCGTAGCGAAAGCCACAACCTTCCAGTTCATGCAACCCTTCCCGCTGAACGCGACGATTCGACAGTGATGATCAGACATCGACATTTCACACAAAACAATTCTTGCTTTTCATTCTCGGAAACGCCGACTCGTTGGCAAGTGTAAACCCCTATTTCTCCTCACTATGCCAGCTTTGTCGCCGGAACTCAATTCGCTGATGAAATCCGGCAATGACAGACTCAACGTTCGAAAAGACATCCATGTCCTGATCAATCGGACTGCGGACCTCAACTGAGGGCCGAAGGACAATGCCTTCCCGCTATCGATTTCAGACCGACAGCTGCCGGAAAGTGGAACTGATTTCAATTCGATGATGGGGAATCTCAATCTGCGACATCAGTCACTCCCGCCGGGAATGCATGCATGCTAGTTTATTGATTCATCCAAACCGAATCACACTTTCGCTTTCTCCTGCCGAGGACTGACAATGTTCACAGTTCAACTGCTAGGCAATTCTCAGCGAGGACTCAGATCCTTCGTGCTGCTGGCCGCCGCCTTCATTCTTACAGGAGGAGACCGGCTCACAGCAGACGAACCTCCCAACGTTCTCATCATTATGGCGGACGACTGCACTTACCGCGATCTGCCGATGTATGGGGGCGAAAATGCCAAGACTCCGAATCTCGATCGACTCGCTTCCCAGAGTCTTGTCTTCAATCGCGCTTATCTCAGCGAAGCAATGTGTCAGCCATGCCGAGCTGAATTGTATACGGGGCAATACCCGATGCGGAACGGTTGTGCCTGGAACCATTCATCGAGTCGCCCCACGACTACCAGTCTGCCGCAACATCTCCAACCGCTCGGTTATCGAGTCGGTCTGGGGGGAAAAGTGCATGTTCTTCCGAAGAAGTCGTTCCCGTTCGAACACGTGGCGGGTTTCGACAAGAGCTGTGTTCGCAACCCGACAATGACTCATGACCTTTCGGGCGTCAGCGAGTTCATCAATCGCGAAAAAGTGGAACCGTTTTGTCTGGTCGTCGCACTCGTCGATCCACATGTCCCGTGGGTGATGGGAGATCCCTCGCAGTATCCTCCTGAGAAGCTCAAACTTCCGCCGAACATCGCTGACACCGAACGGACACGAGACGACTTTTCGCGGTATCTTGCCGAAATCACTTATATGGACTCACAGGTCGGCGAGTTGCTGCAAGTTCTCGAAGCCTCCGGCAAAGCTGACGAAACGCTCGTTCTGTTCACATCCGAACAGGGAGCACAATTTCCGGGATGCAAGTGGACGAACTGGGACACTGGATTGCACACGGCACTCATCGCTCGCTGGCCCGGAAAAGTCTCTCCGGGAATCCGCACAGACGCACTCGTCCAATATGCCGACGTAGCCCCGACACTCATCGACCTCGCTGGCGGAAATCCTGACGATCATCCATACGACGGTAGCAGCTTCGCCGCTGTTCTCACGGGCGAAAAGGACGAACATCGTCAGTTCGTATACGGTCTTCACAACAACATTCCGGAAGGCCCTGCTTATCCCATTCGAACCATCAGCGACGGGACATTTCGACTGATCGAAAACCTCACTCCGGACGCCATCTACATCGAAAAACATGTGATGGGATCTCGGGGGGACGGGTCCCTCAATAACCCCTACTGGGCAACCTGGGTTTGGGACAGCACCGAGAATCCCGAAACCTACAATCTGGTGAAGCGGTTTACTTCGCGGCCAGCAAAGGAACTCTACAAGACTTCTGATGATCCGTATGAGATGACAAACATCGCGGACCTGCCGGAGTACTCAGCGATTCAAAATCGACTCGAAACGGAACTCGAACGCTGGATGGTGGAACAGGGAGATCCGGGAATCGCACAGGACACGAAAGAAGCCCATCGAGCTGCAAAAAAAGGCAAGCATCTCTACTTCCCGGAAGACTGAGACCGCGTCGCGTTGTGTTCAGCCAATTCGGACAGGCACTCTCCAGTGAAGTTCACGTCCTGAACTTTCGGAGAGTCGTCGGTCGGAGTAATCAGCTTGTCTACACTTCGAAGTGATGGCGTTCCCCGTGTTCCTCAAGCGCATCTAAAATGGACAATCGAAGTCCTCAATCGTTTTCGCTGCCGGAATCAAGTTGAACCCGAAGTTCAACGAATCCGTCATTGTCGTCCAGCGATCCCCAGTCGTCTCGACAACGTACGAAAAGGTCGCCGTCACTCGGAGCGGTCCATGTGCTCACCGCACCGATTTCGAATTCTTCCGAGAGTTCGTAGTCCGAAAAGATTGCCCCAACGAGAACTCCCGATCCGGTTTGATCTCCCCCCGCTCCAAGAATCGGCCCGTCGCTACTGAGGCTCCATTCCCCTTTCGCGACGAATGAATAGGTCTGATCTTTCTTGACAGCCACACCGGTCGCTTGCCACCCACGACCGGCTCGAACTTTGGTCGTGGGTCGGGATCGGCTCGAGAGTGGTCGAAATTTCGTCTTCCAATCCCAACTACAAAGATCACAGCGATAGTTCGTCGTCAGATCTTTCAAGAACTGCCGGTATTCGAAGTCGATCTCCGGAATCTGTGGTCCGTAAACCTTCGCGAAGCTGACGTTTCTCTCCGCCAACAACGCCAATCCAAGCGGACGAAACTTCGGGGAATAATTTTCGTTGAACCCCAGCAAATGGCAAAGAGCCCATCGCCATGAATAATTCTGCCACGAGTCGCCCGTCTGTTCGAGCGGATTGTCGACAAGGTCACGCAGCGGCTTTGGCGGATGAGACGTCAAATAGTCGATCACGTAATCGCTCGCGTTGACTCCCTTCTCCCCTTCGCGCCAATACTTCCCGACTTCGGCCATTCCTTCGGAATACCACACTGGGCCTGTGCTGCCGAAAGTGCCCCCGCAATACGCATGAACAGCTTCGTGCTGCGGGTTCTGCCGGGCGGCAGTTGCATAGACGATGGTCTCCGCATCGACTTTTGGTCCACCCACAATGGCTTTGTAGCGGGTCATCGTCACTCCTCCGCCATTCCGGACGAACTGCACTCCTTCCGGAGGCATTCGAGAGATTTCCTCGCTCGACCAGTTAGAGAAATCGTCGATCACGAACATGCGGATCGGTTTCCGATTCGGGCGTCCCCAATACCCGGAGACCAGAACGATCATCTTTTCCAATCGATCGGCAAGCTCTTCAGCCTTCTCCTCCGAAAGGTCGGTGTAAATCTGAAAGTTCCGCGACTCAACCAATCGTGTTTCTGCGTATCCACGAAGACCGGGAAAACTTGCGAAGACTCCCAGCGACAGCAATCCAATGAGCAATGGCACCTGTCTTCGCGTTTCAGTTCGATTCACAGTTTAACCTTTTTGTGTCAGTAGTGTATCAGTCCAAAACGACTCGGTGACAATGATAGACAGTGATAGATGGACAGTGTTTGTTTGAGTTGAATCTCGGCTTATGTCGCGTCGTTATTCGACTCAGGAGGAATCATCCCCAGGTACTTTCCAAACATCCCGAATCGTCCTTGATGCAGCAGCACAAGATACGTCGGGACGAGAATCGGACGGACGAGAAACGTATCGAGCAGGACTCCGAAAGCGAGAGCGAAACCAAGTTGAACCATGGCCAGCAAACTTCCGAACATCAACGACGCAAACGTCCCCGCCATAATGAGTCCGCAACTCGAAATGATATTCCCAGTCTTTGAGAGGGCAACCAAAATTCCTCGAATGGTTCCGTGTCTGGCCTGTTCTTCCTGAACGCGAGCCATCAACAGAATGTTGTAATCTTCCCCCATCGCCACCAGAATTGTGAACAGGTAAATCGGGACTTTCCAATCGATTCCGGTAAATGCTGAGGGGGCGCGAAGGTAAAAAACGACGAACGTCACACCAAGCGTGACAAAGTAGCTGAAGACAACACTTACAATTAAATACGCACAGATCGCTGGCTTTCTCAACAGCAGAACCAACAAAAAATAGACGACGAGGACAACGAGAACGTCAATCCGCCAGCGATCACGATCGGTGGTCGACTTCAAATCACGAATCCCCGCCGTTGACCCTAGCGAAAGCACACTCACGCCTTCTCGGAGAGATTCGGGAATCGATTCGTAGACGATCTTCTCAATCTCGGCGAGCTTTCGAATCGAGATGCGATCGAATGGATCGGTACTGAAAACAAACTCCAGACGAACGACATTTCCCGCGTGCGGCCCTTTGGTGCTTGTATAAGTTCGATGCTGATAGTTTCGTTTAGCGACCCGCTCTGGAATGCTCAGTCCGTCCAGATAGGTTTGAGCCACTTCAGACCGTCCAAGTGGATAGGTCTGACTTCGGACATCGACGATTTCGTAATCGGATTCGCGCACCTGATCGAGTGACTTCGTAATTTGGTCGGTGATCTGCTGACTCAATTTCTCGGAAGCCACCGTGTTCGTCAGATCTTCACCATCCAGAGACCGCTTCAAGACCTCTTCATCAAACTTCACGAGGACCGTCGCTGGCCCGGTGATACCTGCAGGAAAGTGTTTCTGAATGGCGAATGCACCCTCAACACTCGGTTCATCCTTCGGAAGATCACTCAGCAGGCCGTAGCTGAGATTGCTCTCCTGCGTCCAGCCAATCACAGCGAAAGGCATCATCACAAGCACAGTCACTGCGAAGATTGTCCCCGGCTTTCGATGAAGCGTCTCCGCAATCCGATTCCACACCGCTTCAGGAAGCTGTTGGTCTCGAAGCCGGTTCCAAAGCGTCGATGAGGGCAACCAGGAGTCGGACGAATTGAGTTCCTCGCGTCGAACATCCGGCCAGAAAACCCACTTTCGAAAAAGAAGCAATAACGCCGGCATGAACGTTAACGAACAAAGCAGAGCAATGAACAACCCGAAGGAAATCGCAAATCCCGCCTGACGAAACTTGCCGAATTCTGCAAACCCCATCATCCCGATTCCCAGGATGCTCGTCGCGGCGCTCGTCGCCAGAGCCGATCCGACCGAAGAAATCGATCGCGAAATCGCCTGCTCAAATGTCGATCCCTGATCGAGTTCCTCTTTGTAGCGAGAGATCAGAAAGAGGCAGTAATCAACACCCGCTCCGTACACGACCACGGTGACGTATATCTCAAGCCCGCTGAAAAAACCAATCCAGTTAAGATTGGCAAAATGCATCAACATTGAAAGGGTCAATTCGACGGCCAATCCGACCGACAGAATGGGAATCAATGCCAATAACGGAGCCCGATAGATCAACAGAAGCAGGACGACCACCAGAATTTTCGTGATCACTTCCGTACGGCTCACACTCTCCGCTTCCGCCCGCAGAATGTCCCGTCCCACCGTCGCTGAGCCACTGAGTGCCAGTGCCAGTCCAAACGGCTTTTGCCGGCGAATCTCGGAGGAGTTAATCAGTTCTTCAATACGACTGATGATCTGGCTGTTCTGACGATTGAGGAATTCCGTGTTCAGCTCGATCACCACGAGCGTCGAGCGGCCGTCTCGACTCGTTAGCAGTGCGCCCATCCGCTTGTCATCCGGGGCTGAGATGCCGCGCATGACCTGATCTTCCGGATCGACGATGCGAATGGAATCGACCTCGACCGCTTCTTCGCCTGACGAAGAGGCTGATGAGGAAGATTGACCAATTTTGCGCAGCTGGGGAACAAGAACATATGCAATGAAGTCCCGGTCTTTCTCCGAGATTCCTTCGGGCCGATTCTCTCGAAACAGCACAATAACGACATTGCTTCCCAGCGGATCTTGTTCGACCGGAGTTTCGATCGCCTTTTCTTCGTTGTTTTGAGTTCTCTCTCCCGATGCAGGAAATGCTTCTCGAAACAACGTTTCAGCACGGCGACTCGGAGCCTGGTCCGACAGGAACGCGAATTCTCCATCTAAAGAGACGCGGTCCGCACGGGGAGCTGTGACAATCGCAGCGAGCCCCACAATTGCCCAGAAGACAACCAGGGCGACTGGGTACGACGAAACGAACTCTCCGATGCGACGGTACATCACTTAGAAAACAAGACCTGTTGATGCGACCGATGGATGTGGCCCGCTCATCCATACGGCCAGAAGCGAACTCCGACTGGGATGATTCCAATTCGAGTCGGAGTCGATTTCTATTCGGGCTGACCAGGTGGGTTATGGAAAGCTTAACAAGTCGCTGAGATTGTCCAAGGAACTGCCGATTTCCAGAATCTCTTGCAAAGAACGGTTTGAAGCAAGTCCAGACACGGCCGCGATTGCGACTGGATAGCAGGGATTCCATGTGCGTAGAATAGCAGTCGGCAACGACCGGTTGTTTCATCAGAGTCGTGTGAGACTGGAGCGAGTTGCCATCCCAAGACTTTTCACTTATTGACAGCAAAACCAGCGTTTCAAGTCGTGACGTCAAGAGTCATTTGATTTCAGTTTGACTGGTCACGAGTTTCAGAGACGTCAAACCAGCCCCTGTTAGAGGATTCCTTCGGAAATGGCGACAGCGCCTCAGAACATACGTGCAATTCGAGATGACGGAGTCTTGGAACTTGTCTGGAACGACGGTCGAACAAACCGCTATCCGTTTCACTTTCTTCGTTGCCAGTGCCCCTGTGCAGCTTGCGTCAATGAGTTCACTGGAGAACGAATTCTCGATCCCGAAACCGTTCCGAAAGACATTCAACCTGTCGAAATCGGACTGAGTGGAAATTACGCTCTGAAAATTCGATGGAGTGATGACCACTTCACCGGTCTGTATTCCTGGGACTACCTGGAAAAGCTTTCCGGAAACAACGTGGTCACCTCATCAACGGAGGCCACCACGTGACGGCCGCAACAGGTCCACTCGTCGACAGCTTTGGTCGTCGACACAATAACCTCCGAATCAGCGTCACTGACCGGTGCAACATACGGTGCTTCTACTGTATGCCCGCCGAAAATGTTCAGTTTCTAAAACGGGACAAGCTTCTGACATTCGAAGAAATTGTCGAGTTCGTCCGGCTGATGGTTCCACTGGGGATCAACAAGATTCGCCTCACCGGCGGTGAACCGCTTGTTCGAAATGAACTGCACGAACTCGTCCGCATGATTGCCGAAATCGACGGAATCAAAGACATCGGCTTGACGACGAACGGAATTTTTCTCGCCCGGGATGCACAAAAGCTTTATGACGCAGGCTTGCGGAGGCTTAACGTCAGCCTCGACGCATTGGACCCGGTCAAGTTTCGCGAAGTCACCCGACGCGATGGTTATGAAGAAGTCCTGAAGGGAATTCAGAAAGCGCAGGAAGTCGGCTTTCATCCCATCAAAATCAATGCAGTGGCCATCCGTGGAGTCACCGAGTCGGAAATTGTCCCATTCGGTCGATTCGCCCGCGAATCAGGCTGCGAAGTGCGATTCATCGAGTATATGCCGCTCGACGCGGATGCTGCCTGGGAACGCAAGAAAGTTCTCTTCGCGGACGAAATTGTGGAAACACTGTCCCGCGAGGTTCAGCCTCTGGTCCCCATTAGAGAGATCGAAGCCGAGCAACCGTCTACAGATTTCGTCTTCGAAGACGGCATCGGGCGAATCGGCTTCATCCCGTCAGTCAGCAAACCGTTTTGTGATCACTGCAACCGCTTTCGACTGACCGCTGACGGCAAACTCCGGAACTGCCTGTTCAGCCTGGAAGAGACCGACATCCGTGACCTTCTCCGCACTGGAGGCATGGAAGAGAAGATCGTCGCCGCTGTCCGCGAATCGATTGCAGGGAAGTGGGCCGGACATCACATCAACGATCCCGACTTTCAACAACCAGAACGACCGATGTACTCCATCGGCGGATAGCTCTTCGTCCTCGGTCTCGACTGAACAAATCTTGTTTTCATCAGACGAGAGCTTCTGCCCAGATGCGAGTTTTTACACTCAGCACTGGGCACAAGCGACGGAAGCGAGAAGTCAATTTTTCGACTCGCGACCATCTTCATACCAGTACGGGCCTTCTTCGATAATCTCGCTGTACTTCTCTTTGGCGAGTTTGGTGAGTCGGGCGAAGACTTCGGGATGACTCGCAGAGACCTCGTGTTCTTCGCCGATGTCTTCCGAAATATGGTACAGCTCGAACTCTTCGAGAGTTGAAGACTTCAGCTGAGGCACAACTCCCGGCCGCAGGGAACCCCCAGTGGGAAAATCCGCCCCTCCGTTCCATTGCGCTACGATTTTCCAGTCGCCGTCACGAAGTGCGAACTGACGATTCCCGGTCCCTCCGTAGTAATGCCAGAACAACGGCTCTTCTCGCTCAATTTCGGAACCGTTCCAGAGTTTGACGAGACTCGTCCCATCCAATGTTTTCGTGGACGGTAATTCGATGTCGACAAGTTCACAAACGGTTGGCAGCAGATCGACGCTGCCGACGGGAACATCACTCACCTGACCGGGAGAAATGGTTCCCGTCCAGCGAACAATCCCCGGGACACGAATTCCCCCTTCGTATACGTGCAGCTTCATCCCCCGAAGCGGACCGGGCGAGCCATGAGATCGCCACGCATTTCGATAGCGGTTCAGCGTTTCCGGTCCGTTGTCGGATGTGAAAACAATCAGCGTTTCTTCGCCCAAATTCTGTTTGTCGACAGCTTCCACAATACGTCCGACTGCTTTGTCCATATTCGAGACGTTGGCGTAATAAAGAGCTTCTCCCCGCTTTTCTGCATCGGGATATTTTTGCACGAGTTCTTCAGGCGAAGCGATTGGTTCGTGCGGTTCATGGAAACAGACGAACATAAAAAACGGAGAAGCTGCATCACCTCGATCGTCGAGCCAGCGAATCGCTTCATCGGCAACAAGTTGGCAGGAAAACCCCGACTGTTCTCCGACTGGCTCTCCGTTGCGAACGAAGTTATTGGGATCCTGATGCGAAGGCCCAGCGTTGTTTTGCGTTGAAAACCAGTGATCAAAGCCGTGATCGTTCGGTTGTGTCTGGGCCGGATTGTTAAACAATCCGTTGAGATGCCACTTCCCAACGTGACAGGTTTCATACCCCGATTGCTTCAACAACGTCGCAATCGTGGTTTCGTCCCGTTTGAGGTACATCGGGTTCTTCGGAGCAATCCACGAATAGATTCCCGATCGAGTCGGAATTCGCCCGGTCATCAAACCGGCTCGGGCGGGGGAACAGAGTGGCGAAGCGGAATAACACGACGTCAGTCGCATTCCCTCTTCCGCAAGCTGATCGAGATGGGGCGTCTGAATGGTTGGATGGCCAAAACACCCCAAGTCCCCATAGCCCAGATCATCGCAAAGGATCACAAGCACATTGGGAGTCTTCTGATCTGCGGCAGACGACCTATGCCCTGCCAGCGAAATGAAGAGAGCCATCAAGCAACTGAGCGAGCGCGAATGCAACATATCTGTGTCGACCTTATCGAGAAGGAAACTTCCGTCAGCCTAAAGAGATCCTCCAAGGCTGACATTGAAGTGACGCAATGTTCTCAGAACTACGATGCAATAGACGTACGATCCAATAAACGTACGACGCTATGGACAAGTGTGGGGCAACATCCCGGGCTTGCCGCTCACAAGAGCATCACCAAACCTTCGAGGTCACGAAGTCGTGAGTAGACAGCAATCACATGCGACGCCGTCTCCATCGTTGGTTCAACGGTGACACTCACATGCCGTCCCCCTGTCGTCGTTCGCGTCGAA
Organism: Thalassoglobus neptunius; assembly: GCF_007859735.1. Taxonomy (GTDB): domain Bacteria; phylum Planctomycetota; class Planctomycetia; order Planctomycetales; family Planctomycetaceae; genus Thalassoglobus; species Thalassoglobus neptunius. The sequence goes on from NZ_SIHI01000001.1 coordinate 202,536, forward strand.
AAACGGGGTTCGCTGTCCTCTTCCAATTCCTGACGCACGGCAGCAAGCACACGACCAACAAAGTGGTCATCAGCTTGACCAATCACCTTGAACCGATATTCACACGGGAAGGTATGAATCGATTCCAGCAATTCGACTGTCGGGAGTCCTTCTTCCATTTTCGTAACCTCTGGTCCCCAGCACGTATTTGTTGTGGTGGCTATTGAATCCAAAAGATGGGGGCAGTCAGCATGACTCGTTCTTGCGCGAGAAAATCGAGCTGCAGCAAGACTTGTTGAAGCATGCGAACACGTTCTGGATCGACGTTCGAAACAGTTGGTTCAATCGCGGACCAGATCCCAAGCGAAAGGCGTTTGTTGTTCTCTTTACGCTGTGGGTTCATCTCGTCGACGAGTTCTTCGACGAAGTTCTTCACACGCGGAATCGTTCGAACTTCGTAGTCGTCGAGTTCCAATTCCTCGGCCAGATCGGAAATCGCATCTTCCAGTGAGCCGAGTTCATCGACGAGACCAAGTTCCAGCGCCTGCTTTCCTGTGTAAACACGTCCGCCAGCGATATCGTCGATTGGCTTGGCCAACTTGCCTTCACGACCTGTTGTCACATGATCTTTGAAGACTCCGTAGATTTTGTCCATCCAAGACTGAAGCTCTTCCCGTTCGCCATCTTGAAATGGCTGGGACGAACTCAAAATTCCGGCACGTGCTCCCCGTTGAACCGGTTCGAAGTTGATGCCAATTCGTCCCCACATATTCGCTGTCGCCAGTTTCCCAGCCACGACACCAATTGATCCAGTGATGGTGTTTTCACTCGCATAGATCTTGCTCGCACGGCAAGAAACGTAATACCCGCCGCTGGCCGCATAGTCACCCATGGAAACGACAACCGGCTTTTTCTCCTGAAGTCGCATGATCGATTGAAGCATCACTTCACTCGCGGTGGCCGACCCTCCCGGAGAATTGACCCGGACAACCACTCCACGAACGCGAGGTTCATAGACGAGCGAATCGAGTGCTTTCCGGATTTCCTCACTGAACGCCCCGCTGACGGACCCGAACGGGGAGACACTTTTCTTTCCAAGCATGATCGGTCCATCGATGTGGACCACTGCAATGGCGTCTTTCGTGGAACGTTGTGTTTTCGGTCCCGAGAGAATCTCTGCCCACAACTGAAGAGCAGCAAATGGGTTGTTGAGGTCGATTTCCGGTCCGGTCTTTTTCTTGTAGCTCTTGTCAAACTTGACAGTCACACCGTGCTTGTCTTTCACGAAGGCGGTCAGTCCGTCGCGAGTTTCGACCGCGTCAGTCAGCCCAGCTTCTTTGGCTGATTCGGCAGAATACAATCCCTGATTCACCCACTCTTCTACTTTCGAAACATCCACTCCGCGACCATTCGCGATGGTTTGTTTTAGACCTTCGTAGAGGCCGTCGTACAGCCACTTTGTCATTTCCTCATTCTGTTCACTTGGCCCTTTTCGCATGAACTGCTCGGCCGCACTTTTGTACGCTCCGCATGTGAGGAACTCTGGCTCGACACCGACGAGGTCCAACAGGCCCCGCAGGTACATTTGCTCTCCGTAAATCCCGTTGATCCAGGCATCGCCCGTTGGGGAAATACTGATTCGGTCTGCCCCGCTGACAACGGCATACGCCCCCATGCGTGTCGAATCTGCATGAGCGTAGACAGGCTTCTCTTCAGCAACCTTCTGAATCACGCTTCCCAACTCAGTGACCTGAGCCATTCCGAAGCTGGAACTTCCGTAAAGCAGAACGATCGCTGCGACGTCGTCGTCTTTCGCTGCTTCATTCATCCGAACAGTGAGGCCGCGAAGCGATTCTCCGCCCACTTCGCCGAAAATCGGATCGTCCGGAGTCGGCTTATCAGTGATCGGAAGAGTCAAATCAAAGACAGCAACCGTCCCCGGGAGCTTTTCCTTGTCTTGTGCAAATCCTGGATGTGATGGCAACAGCTGAACCGCGAATGCGGTCAGGGCGAGCATAACTGTAGTTCGACGAAGCATCGATTCACTTTCCCAACGATGATGAGACGTTGCAGTCAGCGACTGCGATGACTCAGATTTTATTTGAGGAGACTTCGCTTGCGACTGAAGCCACAAGTCTGATTTGAATAACGTCGTTCTGATTAATCCATTTTCCTGGGATGCCTGCGTTCTTCCATCCTTGAATCGAAGCTGCGTCAACTGCTGCAAATCCCCGACGGCCAAAGATGGAATTCTCTCAGGTCTCGGTCGGCATCGTGAAGGTCGCATGACCCGAAGTGGATCCCCATCACTGTAGCTCGACATCTCTGCAGATACTATCTTGAGGCAGAGACATTGACACTGACAAGTCCAGAATCAAATCAAGCCGAGGATTCGCCCCGATGACAGCAACTCGGCAAAGGCGAATCAAACAGTTGCCCCAACCCAGCAACGTTTCGAAATTTCGTCTGCGAACGAGTTGGACGGAAGCGTGTCATGCTATTGGTTTCGTACCGGAATGAATGAATTGAAAACGAGGAAAGCCACATGGCAGAATTGATCGAAGCGATCTTTGAAGAGCTTTCCGAACACTGGTCGAAGATCGTTTCTGCGGCGTTGTTTGCACTGATCGGTTGGGTCCTCGGGAAACGAAAAGCCGCTCAGGACTGGCAGAAAAGAGAGTTCTACGACCGGCTGAATATCTCTCTCAATATTCTTCAGGACGGCAAACTCAAGCTGCGGACGTTGAATGAGACGCTTTGCAAATCGGTCTTTCCGAACTCGCAGGCTGCCCAGGCGGTGATCGACGCAGCCAAGAAGACAACTCCGGACAATCCGCTTCTCGATCTTCCGAAGGAAGACTACTGGTACTTTCTGAACGCGGTCCTGAATGAGATTTCTGAACAGTTCGCCGCCGGTGTCATCCGTGAAGACCTCGGAATGTCAGTCGTCTGCGATGAATATCTCATTTGCCTGACCAGCGAAGCTGATGGAGGGATTCGAATGCGAAAGGTTCGCGTTCTGATGATCAAGAAGTCCCTGCTGACCTCACTTCCCGAAGAGACTCCGAAACTCGAACGCGAAACACACATCACGCGTTGGCAGACTCTCAAAAAACTCGCTGTCGCCTACAAGAAAACGCCGCATCAGTTTTTGTCGATCTTCATCAGCCAATAGACCGTGGCAATCCGCGATTCCAGATCGGGGCTGCAGAACAATCCAAACTGCAGAACAGCCGATAGTGAGTCAAGTATTCGTCCGCACTGATCTCATGACACGGACCTCTTCCCCTATCCTCAGTCTAGAAACTGAGATGTTTGAGAGTTTGTGTGCATCACTCTTGAAGAAGTCTGCAAATCTCCAAACAATTCGCCGTTATGCGCGATCAATCGCGTTAAGATCTTTGAAATTGTCGATTGAAATCTCCCTAAAGTACTGACGGAATAATGCTTGCGAAATTTGTGACCGGTCTGGACTGGAAGGTTTCCGGAAAGTGGACCTTTCTTTCGATCGTGGTCGGCATCGTTGCAGGTGTTGGGGGAATCATCTTTCAAATCCTCGGCCAGCTCGTCATCCACTACACTCTTTACCAAATCGCTGGGTACTCTCCGCCCGAAGCGATGGGTGAGAATTCGCTTTTCCACCACGAACACACCGGATTCTCTCCGTGGATGATCGTGGCTGTGATGTCCATTGGCGGACTCGTTTCCGGATGGCTTGTGTATACGTTTGCTCCAGAGGCAGAAGGACACGGGACCGACGCGGCCATCGACGCCTTTCACAATAAGCGTGGTCGCATCCGAGGACGAATCCCTTTCGTCAAAACGCTCTCGTCAGCAATTACGCTTGGAACAGGCGGATCGGGCGGACGGGAAGGCCCCATTGCTCAGATCGGTGCGTCGTTCGGATCGTATCTCGGAAAGGTTCTTCAACTTCCTTCGCGCGACCGGCGGATTCTTCTCGCAGCCGGAATGGGCGCGGGGGTTGGAGCTGTCTTCCGTGCTCCTCTCGCAGGTGCGCTGTTCGCAGCTGAGATCCTCTACAGCGAGAGTGATTTCGAAGCTGAAGTCATTATCCCGGCTGCTACTGCGTCGATTATCGGATATAGCGTTTATGGACTTTGGCTTCCGGAAGGGACTCATCACACTCCATTGTTCGGCAACGATTTGACCTACACTGCCGGGCATCCGATGGAATTGTTCCTGTACGCGGTTCTCGCAGTCTTTCTCGTTGGTTTCGGAGTGGCGTATATCAAGACGTTCTACGGAATCCATTCGCTCTTTGCGAAGCTGCCGATTCCAAGAGTGTTGCGACCGGCCCTCGGGGCAGGATTAGCGGGGACTCTTGGAGTTATTCTCTTCTATTTCTGGGACAGCGAAGAACACACACTCGCTGTTCTCGCGACAGGTTACGGCACACTTCAGACCGCTTTGACTTCAGCATCGGATGTTGGAATTCCGCTGCTACTGGCCATTGCCGGAGTCAAGATTCTGACGACGTCACTGACGATTTCATCCGGAGGTTCGGGGGGAGTTTTCGGTCCCTCGATGGTGATTGGCGGATGTGTCGGTGCGGCTGTGGGCTTAGTTTTTCATGACATCTGGCCCCAACTCGTTCCGAATCCGGAATCTTTTGCGATCGTTGGGATGGCCGGATTCTTCGCCGGGTGTGCCCACGCCCCCTTCTCGACCATTATTATGGTCTCCGAAATGACCGGAGGATACGGGCTGCTTCTTCCGACGATGTGGGTTTCAACATTGGCATTCGTGATGGGGCGGCCGTGGAAACTCTATTCCAAACAGGTTCCCACCCGACTCGAATCCCCTGCCCATCGCGGGGACTTTCTCGTCGATGTCCTCGAAGGAATTTCTGTCAAAGACGTTTTCCATCAGAAACGGCGTTTGGTGCTGATTCCCGAAGGAATGCCACTGGCTGATATCGTTCACAAAATTGCCGAAACGAGACAGCACTACTTTCCGGTGGTCGACTCGCACGGAAACATGATTGGAATCTTTTCAGGTGACGACGTTCGTTCTTATCTGTACGATGAAACACTGTGGAAGCTCGCCAACGCGCGAGACGTGATGACTTCACGCGTTGTCTGTGTCACCCCTGACGACGATTTGAATACCGCTCTGCGGTGTTTTACAGCTGTCGCCATTGATGAACTTCCGGTCGTCGATTCCGTTGATCGAGGAAAACTGCTGGGAACACTTCGGCACAAGGAAGTCATCGCCTCCTACAATCGCCGCTTGATGGAGTACAAAAAGGCGGTCGAAGAACAGGACTGACCCGTTCTCGTCAGTCAATCATCGAAGACAGAGACGACTTCGATCACGTTTCAGAACTTTTTCACTCGAACGAACCAACTCATCGAACTGCAGAGTGAAACCGATTCGGCGATCGGACAAGAGTGAGGCACTTGTTCGGGCTGTCATGAACAGCGAGTTCACCAAAGCGAGTTCACCGAAGCAGGAAGAATTCATTGATGCGGTGGTTGAGATTCGTGTTGCTCAGCATCGGGTTTGTTGTCGTTGCATTGTGCACAGCGACGGCGATCTCGGCGATTGCCGACTCAATGTTCGACAAGTGGCAACTCGTCTTTCTGCGAACAGATTCGATTTCTGAAACACTTCTTCTGAGTTTGGGATGCGGAACCGCTGTCGGCCTGATCGCCATCTTGCATCAATACGAACGCCAACTCATTTCCTCCTGGCTCGGGCGGACGTTGCTTTTGCTTCGGCTGTTGCTTGTTCTGATTCTCTTCCTCACCCTTCTCGAACCGATGTGGACGTGGAGTTATGACGACGAGCGTTCGGGACGAGTGCTCGTCGCTTTGGATATCTCCGAAAGCATGGACACGCACGACAGTCACGCCAGTCTCAAGGAGAAACTGAGCTGGGCCCGGTCGATGGGAGTCTTTGGAAACGAAGAGGCACAAGAGCGTGTCGACCGCTGGATGGAAGAACTCGAATCGGGCAACTCCCCGACCTGGGTGAGTGTTGAAGAAGAACCCGATCCGGAAAAACGGCAGCAGCTCGCGAAACTCCGTAAGGCGGATATCGACCAGACGCTGGAAAACGTCACGGAGTATTCCCGGCTGGAACTCGCTCTGCGTTCCCTCGCTGGCCCTCAAAACTCATTTCTTGATCAGCTCTCTCAACTTGTCGACGCTGAAGTGGCCATGTTCGCGGTCGATTACAACTCGACGGATCAGGCTGCTCTCAAAAAACTGATCGCTGCTCCGAAGATTGAAGTTCCTCGCAACTCCTCGTTTCTCATGGAGGCCATGCGGGCAGCACTTGCCAGCCCTAACGCAGAAACGCCCCTGCAGGGATTGGTCGTATTCTCAGATGGACGCGACACGTCCGATCTCTCGATGGACCAGTTAGTCCAACGGATCGCCGACCTTAATGTTCCCGTCCATACTGTCGTCCTTGGATCAGAAGTCCGACCGAGAGACCTCTCTGTCACTCATGTTGAAGCGAGTGAAACAGTCTTCAAGGATGACACTCCGACGGTTAAAGGAATCCTGCAATCGTTCGGATTCGACAACGAAGATGTCACCGTTTTCATCGACTGGGTCGATGATCCACAGCGTGATCCCATCGAACAAACCGTGAATATCAACACCCAGACGACGGAAGTTGACTTCACTTTGGACCAACTTCCCGTGGGAAGACATCGTTTTCGATTGCGAACGAGCCCAGCCGAGGATGAACTTCGCGAAGACAACAACGCACGTGAATTCGCAATCGACGTAATCGACGACAGTGCACAAGTCTTACTGATCGATAACTCTGGACGATGGGAATTTCGGTTTCTCTCGACGGCTCTGGAACGAGACAAACGCGTCACTGTTGAGAAGATTCTATTCGAACAACCGTTCCTGGGAGTCCTTCAGAAACCATTCTTTCTCAACGACATCCAAGGCCTCCGCCCCGAAAACGGAGGGCCTGGGAATCTCGCCACGACACGATATTCCAACTTCGATTGCGTCATCGTTGGTGACGTCTCTCCTCATCACATGCCCGTGGAGGAATGGAAGCAGCTCGAGAAATACGTCCGAGAAGAGGGCGGCACTCTTGTTCTGACCGCAGGCAAGAAGGAATTCCCGAACAGCTATCGAGGAACCATTGTCGACAGTTTACTTCCGATTGAACGTCTGCGAGTCATCGATCTTCATGGTGTCGACCAGGCAGAACCTCCAGAACGGCGAGGGTTTCGACTTTCCATCACACCCGACGGACAGCGACTGGGGATGTTTCAGCTCAGCGACGACTGGAACCTGTCACGCCAGATTTGGGCAACTTTACCCGGACACAGTTGGGGGATCACTGGTCGAGCCAAAGGGGCTGCCACGGTGATGGCGACAGCAGCGATTCCCGGAGCAAATCGTACTCTCGAAGATGAACGAGATTCCGGTCTCATCGTGCAGCAACATATTGGGTCCGGGCAAGTCTTGTGGATTGGAATCGACAGTACATGGCGATGGCGATTCCGTGTCGGCGATGAATACCATCACCGGTTCTGGGGCCAGCTGATTCGATGGGCGATCAACTTCAAAGCTTCCGGAAGCAATGATCTCGCCCGGATTTCCTTATCTCCGTCGGTCATCTCAGAAGATGAAACGACCGTCTTTCAAGCACGATGGGTCGAACAGTTTCTTCAGCAAAACCCGGACGTCGCAGCCTTCGCTGTGATTGAGTCTCCGACCGATCCCGAATTTCATCGACGGGTTCCGCTTCGAAGACAGCATTCCAAACCACCCATTGACGAAGGAACGATCGGCGATCTGGAACCGGGAGAATACCGAGTCAGCCTCGATGTTCCGGGATTCAGCGATGATCAGGAGAAAATCGAAGCGGTGCTGATCGTCAATGAAGTCGTTTCTCAGGAACTTGCCGATATCAGCACAAATCGGGAACTGCTTGAACAACTCGCTTCACAGACCGGCGGGAAGTTCTTTCAGTTGCACGAAGTCGATCAGATTCCGGAACTGTTTCGAAACATCAACAAAACCGTCTCGATTCGCGAGGAAATTCCACTCTGGGGCCACTGGTCGATTCTGGCGATCTTCTCAATCGTCGCCACAGCGGAATGGGTCATGCGAAAGCTCAACGGACTACCGTGACCGTCAGCGCGTTAACCCTGATTGGCACTCATTTAATTGGCAGTTCATGAAAACTGTCAGCTCATTGAACATTGAAGCTGTCAGCGCAATGAAACTGTGCGTGAGTCGAAGCAAAATTCCTCGATCCCGGTCTCTTCCCAGTCGGGTGAGCACAGATTTTCCCGAATAAGCAGTGGGACAAATCTTCGAAGAAGTTCCGTCGAGCGCAGAATGACCATGCGAATGGTCTAAGAGTGCAGTTTTGCTCGCCCGATGATCAACCCCCCGCCGATGAACGCGTACTTGTCTGTCTGACGCTGCCAGCGGACATCAAGCAAAAGCCCGACCTGACCATCTCCGTACAGATCGAACTCGGCAATGACGTATTCGGTCTCGATGGCTTGATCAAACGCAAATCCGACCCCATGGGGAGAAATATCGCGTGTGATTCCCACGATCGGTTGAGGCGTCACGGAAACAGCCTGATTTCCATTCATCTCAATGGGATAGATATAAATCGGCTCGTCAAACTTAACACGCGATTCTCCGCGGCGTTCGAGACTCTTCGTCAGCGAAATCGGACAACCGCTGAATGCCGAGAAAGCAAGACCGTGACATTCCTTGATCCTTTCGACGATTCGTGGAATCTCTTCCACATCGAAAGTGATCTCAAATTTCATGATGTCATGAGTTGAGGGAGTCATGGTACGAATTCCATTGATGCGATCCGAGCTTTCTGAGCAAGGTGCTCGTTCCTGTGCCCCTGCTTGAGCACTTCGTTTCAATGTTTTAGCCCGATTCGAAATGACAGGCAGACGAAAGCAGAATCAAAAGTGCTCAATAAACCGTAGCTCACTTCTGCAAGCTGCGAACGTCAATCTGCCGATTGACGGCCGAATCGGCAAAAATTGCCTTTCAAAGCGTTAAAGGTGGTCAACTCTACAGATTGTCTTGAAAAAATCGGCGCTCTCCCCCCACATCGAACATCAATTGGGAAAGTTGATTCCCTGATAGAACCGATGTAACTGCTACGACAGGAATTTCTCCGTACTTTGAGATATGGCCTCATGACAGTTCATCGCATTCCCATTCTCCTGGTCGCACTGTTCGTCAGTGGATGCCAGTGTTTTCAGATTTCGGAACGATACGGTGACTGCATCGACCGCATCGCCGATACCCAGTGCTATTTCGATCGGTTCTATATCGAAAAACTGGACCTGACACGGATTCGGTGTAACCACAAGATGTGCGGGAAGCACTATTGCCCGCCCGTTGCCGTGTATCCGGATCGGTATATTCCATCGCCTTCCCGGCCTCAAACAGGCCCGGTCAACAGCGATGTTGTTCCACCGAGTCCGCCAATCGAAGATCTTCCACAGGAATTCGAACGGGAACTCGAAGACGAATTGAAATCGACCTTCCCGGAGGCCGTCCCGTCTCCGCCCGAACCGCTTGAACTGAAGCCGACGGAAATTCCGGAAACCGAAATCCCGCTGCCTGTTCCGGAGGAAGAAACCTCCATGTCGGTCAATCCCATCTCGATGGAAATCGAAATGACTGACCAGCAAGATCTGACGATCGAAGCAGCACAAATCCTTGACCTCGAATCATTTGAGGTCGTCGAGGTCTCCAAGACAGAAACGCCTGCCGGTGCGCCTCGTCCTTTCGCAACGACTTCCCAGGAGCCAACGCCGCGAGCCATTCAACCGGTCGCGGTTCCACCAGCGCCGCTCTCGAAAACTCCCGCGCAAGCTGTCACTGAAACAGCGACCGTTGCCGAGCCAGTCCGTGCTGCACCGAACAGCGACGTTGAAAAAGCTGAGGAAATTCGGCGCAAGCCCGTCTCGGCCCCAGCTTCAGTCGCTCCATCACCGCGTCTGCAGTACCAATGGCGCTCCGCTCAATAACGCTTTCGCAGCAATGCCTCCGACAGAAACGCTGCGGAGGCGAGCAAAAGCAGCAATGATCGAAAGTGAGACTTTCGGGCGACGTCGAAGCAATGGAACATCGTCTCGAGCATTTTCTGTTTGAGTTTGCACTCACTCGCACGAGCAAACTCAGCCTTTTTCCTGACGAAAAAGTTCAAGCGAGTGCACGGGCAAGAGCAACTTGCTCTAATCGACGATCGTCCCTGTTTCCGGACTGGAAGCGGTCGCGTAGAGCTTCTTCGGAATCCGCCCTGCGTGGTAAGCCATTCGTCCCGCGAGACAGGCATGCCGCATTGCGTCAGCCATGAGAAGCGGATTGCGGGCACTGGCGATTCCAGTATTTAGAAGCACACCATCGCATCCCAGTTCCATCGCCACAGCGACATCACTCGCTGTCCCGACACCCGCGTCGATGATCACAGGGTAGTCAGGGTCATCCTCTTTGAGATACTCGAGGCAGATTCTCAGGTTGTTCGAGTTCAAGATCCCCTGCCCGCTTCCAATCGGGCTCCCCGCTGGCATCACAGATGTTGCTCCAGCATCTTTGAGACGCTTGGCTGTGATCGGATCATCAGTCGTGTAACACAGCACCTGAAAGCCATCCGCAACCAGTTTCTCGGTCGCTTCTAAAGTGGCAACGGGATCTGGGAGCAGTGTCTTCTTATCTCCCAGCACTTCGAGTTTGACCCAATCGGCACCGGGATTCTCAAGCCCTTCCAGAATCTCTCGGCCCAATCGAGCAACACGAATCGCGTCGTCCGCCTGAAAACATCCGGCGGTATTCGGGAGAATCGTGTACCGATTGAGATCGATAAAATCGAGGATGTTGCGTCCATCCGCATCAACAAGACGTTCTCTTCGGACGGCGACTGTGATCACGTCCGCTTCACTCGCAGCCAGACACTGCTGCATCAGCTCGAATGTCTCGTATTTTCCAGTTCCCACGATCAACCTCGACCCGAGCTGATGGGTTCCAATCGTCAGGGGTTGGTCGAGTTTTTCAGCAGACGTTGTCATTGGTTACTCTGGCTTCAAAAGTTGATTGGAATCTTCTTTTAAGGACTCAGTTCCTCAGAAAGAAATTCCCAGAACATATCGCAAACAATTTATTGCTGTTTCACCGCGTCAGAGAAGCTCTCCGAAACAGCCTTTGAATCAATGACCGCTTCAAAAGAGACTTCGATCCACACGGATTCGAATGACCGCGACAAATCGTCTTCAAACATCCGGTGGCTCCGCGAGCACCTCAAAGTTTCACGGAATTCCCAGGGTTTGGGACAATTTCCAGCCTCCAGCGAATCATCAACCGGAGATTGTAGCGAAAGACGTCCTCTCTCAGCGACTGCACGCGGATCAAAACAACGAGAACAAATCAGGACTGAAACAGCAACCCGCCAACGCCGTTCGGTCGAGGGCCTCAGCTCCCCTTCTGACTGTGACCGTCAAAACATCAATTGACCGCAAAACAGCATTCATGCGAAACTTTCCCTCGACTGAAAATTGAACAGGGAGTGGTCGTCAGAAACGGCAGCGAAGTGTGCCAAGTGCTCTTCAGAATCCTCTCGCTGAGAACATTCGGTTCAGGATTTCCGAATGAAAAACCGGCTGACACCACAACAGTTGCGACGTTCAAGGATGAACTTTCAATGACCAAACAAAAAGCCCGCTGGCTCGCTGAATACGCCGCGTTCCGGCTGATCACCTGTGTCGTCGAAATCCTTTCTGTTCGACAAACAATTCGAATCGCGGAGTTCGTGGGCTGGGTGTTTGTGAATGTTCTCCCAAGGAAAATGACACGCTACCACGTGGCTGCCGAGAATCTGCAACATGCATTCGGGCCGAATCTCTCCGACAAAGAAGTCGAGCGGCTGATCGAGGGCATGTGGGTTCACTTGTTTCGACTTGTGGCTGAGATCATTCAATTCCCCAGACGGCTTCACAAGGACAATTTTCGAGACGTCATCCGGTTTCGCAATCGAAAGATGTGTGCCGAAGCCCTCAATTCTGGCCGCACGATTTTGATGCTCGGAGGTCACTTCGGAAACTGGGAAGCACTGACAGCCACATTCGGAATTTTCGGCTATCCGATGGGAATCGTCGCCCGCGAACTCGACAACCCGTACCTGCACCGATGGTTCGCCCGCACCCGGGAAGTCACCGGTCACCGGCTTCTGCTGAAACAAGGCGGATGGGACGGAATGGTCGAGATCTTGCAGGCTGGTGGAAACCTCGGGCTGCTCTGCGATCAAGACGCCGGGAAACGCGGGATCTTTGTCGAATTCTTCAATCGTCCCGCTTCGACCTTCCGGTCTCTGGCACTCATGGCCATCGAACACGATGCCCTGGTCGTCACAGGTTACGGAGTTCGACTTCCGGATGACGAAGACGAGTCACGCTGGGTCCGCTTCGAAGCGGGCTGCGAAGATGTCTTGGATGTCCGAGAAATTGAAGCCGAAGACGAAGTTCGAGCCATTACCGAACGATTCACAAAAGCACTGGAACAAGCGATTCGACGGCACCCCGAACAATATTTCTGGGTGCACCGAAGATGGAAATCCGTGCCACGCGAACGAAAACGAGCCCGCAAAGCCGCTGCTTGACCCATCCGTTCGAAGCGAATCATGTTGCCATTGTAGAATTCGTGACAGCTCTGTCCGAGCCGCGAGTTCTAGAATCCGCTTCCGAAGCCGCCGCCGATTCCTGTTCCGAAGTTCCCGCCGTTGTTGAACCCGCTACCCCCGAAATTGTAGCCACTGTTGATTGACTGGTAATAGGTTCGTTCCGCCTCGCGACCGGTATATCCGGGTCCGTATGCCGGTGCCACGACTGTTCGAATCTGGGCATCTTCGTTTCCGAGATCGGTGAGGATTCGTGCGATGAGTGCCCGACGCAGTGCATCAAGCTCCGGATTGGAATTGTTCTCGCTGCGTTCCACAAGAACTGGAAACGGAGTGTTCGGCATACGTGCGGCAACTTCGATGATCTTGTCGCGTCCATCAGGGGTCAGCCGAGCTGTCTGCGTGACGAAGTCATTTCGATGGAAGATAAAGTCCGTCGCTTCCGCATTTGTCTCCATCACCTGATCGAACGCGCGGATCGTGCTTCCCAGTGGAAGAGTCTCCGGCACAGCATTGGATTTGCGATAGCACCAACCGCACAGCTTATTGCAACACCCTCCACAGGCGTCTTTGGCAATGCCGTTCACCGATTTCTTGTGATGCCCACGTTTGCCGTCGGAATTGCACTCTCCCGCGAGACCGGAGTTCCCCAGACCGGATTGATGATCGCTCCCATTGAGACTGTTGTTCGCTTCGTGACATGCGGATCCCTGACAGGCGGTCCCGTCACACCCAGCGACGTTACATTCGAACGAATCACAATTCTTTGTCGCCCCCAGATGTGCGCAACCATTGAACGCGATCAGGCTGGCGATGACTGCCAGCGACCAGAATGAACGTGAGTGGATCGTGCGCGCATGAATGCTCATGTCTGCGACCTTGTCGAAATAGTGAAGGAAAGCCCCGATCATGTTCTGATCTGGAAATTCCGGTCGAAACGAATCTGTTACAAGTCAAAAGGAGCGCCGAGGCATCTTCGGCTCCATCGGATTCGGCTCTATGAGAACTCGACTCCTGAAACTTCCGAACGCTGACTCAACACTCCGAGAACACTCCCTGCCAACTCAAAACGATGCGGTTTCGAAACCTCATGTCGAGTGAACGAATACAATGCTGTTCTCAAACAATTACCGGTTCGAATCGGAACGATATTGACGACTCACTTCCGTCGAAATCGGAGCCATTCCTGGCAGTGTGTGACCGGAGTGACTTGGTGTCATCGGACGAAAGGATGTTGTTCCATCGTTGGGTGGAACCGGGATTTCCGTGGGATGAGCATTTGACGGAACTTGCTCTGTTCCGAACTGCTGCGTCTGATGTGACTGCGAGTAAGGCGAGGGTTGATAGAAGTTGTAACCAACGTCTTGCCCGTATCCTTGACCGTTTCCGTAGGGAAGAATTTCGTAGTTCCCCATGTCGGGGTTCCCTTCGATTCGGTTGTATTTGTACAGATCGTGATCGTTGGGATGAGTCACATACCAACCCGGAAGCGGAGGAACCTGATCCGGGTCCATTGGCCTGACGATTTCCGGAGTCACGATAATGAGCACTTCGTTCTCGTCTTCTGTCGCCTGCTTGGCGTTGAACAAGTAGTTCCCGAGGACCGGGAGTTCTCCCAGCAATGGAATTCGAGAGACCTCAGCTTGTTCTCGTCGCGAAAACAATCCACCGAGGACAATCGTTTGTCCTTCACGCAATTCAACTCGCGTCTGAACTCGACGAACATCCAGCCCGGGGATTCCACCGACCGAGTTGCTGTCGTTGATTTTGCTCAGTTCGGGAACGATCTGCATTCGGATCAAGTCGTTGTCGATGATGGTCGGCGTCGCGATGATCGAAGTTCCGAATCCTCGAAAACTTGTCTGCTGGCCCTGGGCTCCGCCAATACCGACAACGGTCGGAACCGCGAACTCTCCACCAGAGAGAAAGGCAGCGGGCTCGCCGCTCATCGTGACCAGTCGTGCATCTTCAAGCACACGCGCTGACCCGTTGGATGCCAGAGCATCAACGATGACGGAAATGTCCCCCGCTTCGAAAATTCCAGTCAATGTTGGAATTCCGTTCGAGAGAGTCTGCGTGATGCGCTGGGCACCGTTGTCGAAGATCACCCGCCAGTCGATTCCCAAGCGTCTCAACTGCGAACGACTCAGTTCTGCAATTCGCACACGAATGGAAACCTGAAAATCACCGGGAACTTCCAGTTCATCAATGATCACTGAAGAGAAATAGTCACTCAAATCGTCAGTCGTCAGGTCGCTATTCGCGACGTTTCCTTGACCGAGAACTCCTAGAAATCCATCATCCTGAAGAATGACTTCGTCGCGAATGATGTTCAAAATTTTGGCCGCTTCCGCCGAGTCGCGAGCCTGACCGCGGACGATGATCTTCTGAGACATCGGGATCAGGTAGACCTTACTGTTCGGATAAAGCAGTGCCAGCTTGCGTTCGATCCGTCCGAATTCGATCCGACGATTTTCATCGAGGCTCGGATCGCGAATCGTCGTCACTGTATACATCAAGGGTTGCGAGCTGGTTTCGCCATCGGCTTCTTCAAACCAGAACCACAGATCGGTGGTCCCCTGTTCTAAACCGAGAATTGAAATTTCATTCTCGCTGAACTGGACGACGTCGATGATTCGTGGATCCGACCAGGCGATTCGGCGAATTCGTCGTTCCGTGATGACCAGCTGGCTTCGACCTTCAATCACTTCGAGTCGTCGCTCCGATCGGGGCATCGACTGAATGCGTGGATCGAGGGCGCGGCGGGCATCGTAGGTCGCTTGCACTTGCCGAATCTGTGAGGAATCGGGTTGCCGTCTGACATGGGGTGATTGCCCATAAGCTGGCAAACCGCAAACTGTCCCGAAGGCGCATGCCATGACCGCCATGAATGTCAACCCGCACATTTTGAACGGTTCCTGCACACTCTTCAAAAGAGGTTCTTCCTGGAATCGTGTCGACATCCGATGTCGCTCCTGTTGCCCGACAACTTGTCTTTATCGGTCGAATCGTTCTCTCGCGAGGAATACTTCGATTCCTCCCATTCCCGATCGCCCCAACTCCCTCGAAAAGGGAAGGAGTCTTCGTTTGTATCGACACCACTCCGCGAACAGGTCAAACCGAACGAATCGCTCGAACGCGCAATTCCGGAAACGGAATGCGCAATCAGAACTACACGATTCTGCTCCCTATCTCTCCTAAACTCACATGAAATGCGCCGGAGACAGGCTGCGCAAGACTCCCTCGTAGTGGATGAGGAGTGAAGCGATTTCAGTTGCGCGCAGCGATATCATGATCACGCACGCGTCTGTTTTTCCGAGTCGCAGCAGCCAACTCAGCCCGCCACATATGAAAGAGGTGCGTGCTTATCGAGAGTGCGCAAATGCTTCGACGTGAGTTCAGCCAACACGCTGGATTGAGCGCATGATCGAACGAGCGACCAGCGTCGAGAGAGAACTCATCCTACTACGCATAGAGCGAGGATGAACACTCCACGCCAACGGAATCAGGGATTCCGAGACAACAGACGACTGAACAAATTAGTTCAACGCCGGATTGGTCGACGAAACCCAAACCCAGGTCGTCACAGCGGACACAATCATCACCACAATCGTATATAAGAAAAATAACGTCAGCAATTTCCCGATCGCACGACCCGCTTCCGCGTCGTCAGCGTCGAACTGCCGAATCTCTTCTGCACCAAAGGGAGATTCCACTTCTTCTGATGAGTGAGTGACCTGTTCAGAAGTAACCTGTTCAGACATGTCGAGAATCCGGGACGTTCCAAATAAAAGAGGATTGATGTAAATCCGCCAACGCCTCGATTCTTACGGAAAGACCGTCACTTGTCGAGTGAGGAATCGCCGGTTCC
Source organism: Thalassoglobus neptunius (assembly GCF_007859735.1). GTDB lineage: Bacteria > Planctomycetota > Planctomycetia > Planctomycetales > Planctomycetaceae > Thalassoglobus > Thalassoglobus neptunius. The sequence goes on from NZ_SIHI01000001.1 coordinate 219,043, forward strand.
CGCAGACTCTTCAGGAAAGTCTTCGTCACTCCATCCCGCGAGCCGCAAGACTTCGTCAATCCGAACCGGTTTCCCGTTCCGTCGGATGCTTTCGTCAGCTGCTTCCATGAATGCATAGATCTCGATGGTTTCCCGAGCACTGACTGGGGGAACGCCCGTTTGAAAGAACTCGACGATCTCAACGACGAGGGGGCCATACCCCTGATAGGGGCCGAGAACCTGCGTTCCTTTCGTCCCAAATGCGGTCCCGCCGTATCCACGCTCTCCCCGACGAAGTCCGCGAAAACTTCCGATTCTTCCATCGTCCCAAGTCCCGACGACAACGTCGAAATCCTCCGTTTTCATGCGTACAACTTCCTCACATCCCGTTCCCAACACTGTGAACAAGGCTTCGACGCCGTGAATTCCGTACCAGAACAAATCGGGATGAGTCGATTCCAGCGACGCTGGGCTATAAGTGTCTGCCCCTGTGACTTCACCGATGGAACCGTTCCGGACTTCCTGACCATTCTTGAGGTATCGCAGAGAGGACGAGGAAAAAATCGGCACGCCAGCCTCTTTTGCTTCCTTAAGAATCGACACCGCGTCGGAGAGCGAACCGGCGATCGGCTTGTCGATAAAAACGGGCTTTCCAGCGGCAAGAACTGGACGAACCTGTTCGAGGTGAGGACGTCCATCGTTCGTTTCCAGAAGCACGGCATCGACACGTGTCAGCAGTTCATCGATCGAGTCGACGATCTCGATGTCCATATCCCGAAATTGTTGGGTGTACAGGGGAATGCGACTCGTGCTCGTTTCGATATCCGGACTTCCTTTGGGATAGGCTGCGACAACACGACACCCGGGAACGTGAGCAGCGTTTTCCGGATCGTTCATGACTTTCGCGAACGCCGGAGCGTGTGATGTATCAAGGCCGATGATGCCGACTCGAATCATTTCTTCAGCTGTGGCGAAGGAACTTGAGATTGTCATGCACAAGATGACAGCCACTGTCGTGACGACGGAACGTGCGGAAATCGATTTGACTTGTGAGAGTTTGCAGAATGTCATCATGGACGAAAGGGCCTCGTTCATATGGTGTCAATTAATTCATTTTCGTGTGTTTGAATTCAGCAAAATGTCCTGTCGCGTGCCGCTTCAGATCAACGAATCATCTCGAATCAAATCCGGATGAAGATGCGTTGGCGGAACATCCAGTAACAAATCAGCCAAATCACGAGCGCCACCGATGTCGCCTGAATCACGGGATGAAACATGTCAAACAGCTCAGCACCAGTGAATCTGGAATCGGTCATTCGAGCAACCTGATTCAATCCGGAATGAATCAACCATCCGAAGTGCCGGGTGACAATTTCGCGGTAGATCCACCCCTTCAACATCTGGCCCATCATGTAAACCGCGATCGAGTTCATTCCGACAACGACCAGTGGAAATGCCAGCCGTTTGAGTGACCAAACGTCAAAAATGAGATAGAAGATCGCGAGCATCCCAATGACGTACCCTCCGCTGAACAACGCCCAGGCAGGAGTCCAGATTCGCTTGATGATGGGACAACACGTCGCTCCCGCGAAGACTCCGAGACTTGTGCAAAGCAAGGCTGCCCCCACAAGAACCCAGAACGTTTTCGCGCTGCGCGGGGCCGTCATCACGAATTGTCCGATGATGGCTCCAAGCAACATCGTGACAATGGAGGGCAAAAAGTTCAGCGTCGTGTATCCGCCGCGATTGAACCGAAACGGAATCTCTTCAGGGTCATCTCGTTCCGGGCGCGGAAACTGGTTCAGGAACCAGACATCAAAGTCAGAGAACGCATTCCAGTTCTTCGACCAGCGTTCGTATGGTGGGGCAAGAATTTCCCCTTGCTCGTAGCTCGCGTTCACCAATTCCGGGACATACTGACCCGTTGGTGGAGCGAACTGCATGATACATGTCGTCACTACAAGAACGGCGGCCAGCGACGCCCACTGCCATCTCCGTGAGAGTTGGAAGATGAGAAACAGAATGAAATATCCGAGTCCGATTTGAGCCAGAACGTTCGTAAAGAGCCAATGAGTGCTCGGTTCATTTCGCGAGTAAAGAAAGACACCGAGCAGCACGAGAACGACCGCTCGAATCAACGCATGTAGAATCATGCGCCATCGGGATTGTCCTTCTCGAGACCGTCGAGAATACGAGAACGGCATCGCCATCCCGACCATGAACATGAACGCGGGCTGGATCAGATCCCAGAACGAGACCTTCCATTTCGCCCAGGCATTTCCCTCTCCGGCATCCATTGATCCGGGAACGAAATTGCTTTGCCACGGAGGATGCTCGAAGTGAAAGGCGATCTTCTCGAGCGTCTGGTGATCAATGATCGTCCAAAGCTGACTCGGTTCTTCTGTTTGCGAAAGGGCGTAAGTCCCGAACCCATTCGCAGCCAGCATGATCATGATGAACCCGCGAAACGCATCGAGCGAGGTCAGTCGAGAAAGAGAGCGTCCCGAGGCCTCGGACGAGGGTTTCGCGGCGACTGTTTTCCCCTGCGGTTGCACAGTCTCTTCGGGACGCTTCGGATCAGGAGTGGACTCTTTGATTTTGTATGCCATCCGGTTGCCCATCGGTGTTGATGTCCGTGGAATCTCGGTCAGAATTGTCGGAGAGAAATGTTGTTTGCACAACTCCCACGATCCGATTCAGAAAGTTTTGTCCCAACTTCTCTCAGCAATTCGAGCATTCCGAAGACAGGAGATCAGCCATGTGAATATTCGTTCGCACGCTTTGTCATCACTGATCAGACGCTTACACTTCGTAAGTCGTCTTTGCGTTGAATCAACCGCGAACGATCGATCCTGAAGACTCGCATTCAAGTGGCGGAAGACTTCGAATCGTCCCGATGAGCTCTGACGGTCTTCGATTCAGAAAGACGGACATGTGTCTTCTCAGAGAAGTTTCACGGGAAGCGACTGAGGCAATTCTGGAATCGTCATTGCAGACGAATGAGCCGGGCTGAAACAAAGTGGGCTGAACCAAACGAGTGGATGATGACTTCACCAATTCCAGAAGAACTGCTGCGAACTCGTGAAACGCCACGGAACTGCTCCTACATCAGCGGTGAAACGGCCTGCCTCGAATACAGATTGTTTCGACGGTTAAGAAGCTCTCAGGTTGAGTATCTGTTGAGTCGAGGATGGCGACGATTTGGGGTCAATTTCTTTCGCCCCACATGCCCAAGCTGTACGAAGTGCATTCCGATTCGAATCAGGGTTGCTGAATTCAAGCCGAGCAAGAGTCAACGCCGGGTGCAGCGAAAAAATTCGCAGATCACGGTCGCACGCGTTTCTCCAACAGTGAGTCGAGAACATCTGGACCTCTATCATCGCTGGCATGAAGATATGACGGATCGTCGCGGCTGGGCGGAAGCAAATTCGACTGTCGAAGAATATGCTTCAGGGTTTCTGTCCGGAGAGTTCGACTGTCTTCACGAGTTGCGATACTTCGACGGCACTCAGCTTGTCGGAGTCGGACTCATTGATGTGCTTCCTAACTCGCTGTCGAGCGCGTATTTCTATCACGATCCAGAATGGCGCCCTCGTGCCCCGGGGACGTTCTCGTTGCTCTGTGAACTCTCTTTGGCGAAACATCTTGGGCTTGAGTATGTGTATCTCGGCTATTGGATCGAAGAATGCCCATCGATGGCCTACAAAAACCGATTCCCCCCTTCGGAGATCCTGACAGAGTTCGTCGATGACGACGAGGAACCAACTTGGAGAATGCTTTCGGATTGAGTTGAAGCAATATTGTCGACGGGCTAACGTCAGACAGACATTCCATGGATGGCGTTTCCGGACGCGCGACGAACGATTGATGCGAAACGTTTTGATTTCGCCCCATCCGCCAAACACGACGAAATGAATTGAGGACTGCAATGGACCTGTTGACAACGCTTGATGGTTCAATGATGCAAGGATTCTTCCCCGCAGGTTGGGACCTTGCGAGGATTGATGGCTGCGTTGATGATGATCCAAACACGATTACCGACCGTCAGGAATGGTGGCATGAAGGGTTCGAACTGTTTCCGTGCGAAACTGTGAGCGATTTCGACACCTACATGGGACACGAAATTGCCATCACCATTCGCCAGGCACGAGAATCTGGCAAACAGCTCGCCATGATTCTCCCGGTTGGGCCGATGGGAATGTATCGCTGGGCTGTTTTCTTCCTGAAAGAATGGGGAGTGAAATGCGATCACGTCCATGGCTTCAACATGGATGAATGGAGTGACGCTCAAGGAACAACTCTCGACAGTTCCTCATCCGGATCATTCCAGTACGCAATGGAGCAGGCGTTTTACGGACCACTCGGCGAGTTGACAGTGCCGGAAAATCAGCGGAACTTCGCAACAACTCCGAACCTCCCAACTTACCCGGAGAAGATTGAGAAGATTCGCTCAGGCGGAGGAGATCTCGCCGTCGTCTTTGGAATCGGAAGAGTTTGCCATATTGCGTTCTGGGAACCTCAATTCGCTGGCGAATACGATTCTGAAGAAGACTGGAAAGCTGCGACTCACAGAATCGGAGCGAAGCTGCATCCACTCACCATTGAACAGAATGCGATCACAAGTTTCAAAAGCCGCACGACCAAAGTTCCCGCCTTCGCGAACACGATCGGTCCCGGCCTGTTCCTGAATGCTGACCATACTATTGGGGGAGCCGACGGAACTCTGTCGCGAGGAATGCAATGGCAGGGGTTGAGCCTCTGGATGACCCTCCGCCACGAGCCGACTCCGTGGATTCCGTCAACTTATATGCCAACGCAGCCCGGACGACTCTTCTATCTCACGGAACTGGCTGGCCCTCTTGAAGCGGAATGCAACTAACCAGATTCTCGGTTGCGCACCAGATTTTCGTGTTCGCAGCTGTCTTTGCAGCTTGTCCGTTGGCAGCATGTCTACCGGAAGCGGTTCACCTTCTCTCTGCGCTGATCGGTTGGAGACGTCTGTAACGAAAGATGCCCTATTCAGGAGAAGCGGCATAATCGCTACAGGCGTCATCGATTTCGTGAGTGGATTCGCCCGCGTTTGTTATTTCCGGAGATTGCGTTTCACCGACTCTTTATCGAGTCGTCTGGCACAATCGCCCGAAAGTGAACAGACGGAATAACGTTTCCAGTTAGATTGCGACTCGGTCAAAACGTTGTTCCATATCAGTTCATTGGACAACGGAGATGCGACCGTGCTGGAATTCATTCAACAACTTTCTGACGATCAGACTGCTGTCGTTGGATGTGTGGGGGCGATCATGGGAGCCACATTAATGCTCATGATCAGCTTCCACGCGAATCCACAAAATCGACAACAGGCGAAGAGCCTCTCCGCCACGAAGAAGCTGGAAATGGCGAACAAGGAACAACAACCTCAGCGACGTCGTGCCGCCTGACGCTTCCTCCAAGAAGCCAATCAGCCTGCACCGATGGCCTCAGAGTTCCCTGTGCGATCCGAGTGAATCGACGCCTGAAGATGATCCGCTCAGCCGGATTGCTCGCTTCTCGTCGAACCATAAATTCTTCGCAAAGACATGCCGGACGTTGTCTTATGGGAATCCGGGGCGTTAAGCTGTCATCGTGTTGATTACTCTCTAAGACTCAATTGATTCAGAAGGAATCAAAAATGACCACGCTGCGAAGGGTTTCGATGGCGGCCGCATTGTTGGCTGTCGGATATTGTTGCGGACAGGCTCATCTCGATGTCAAAAGCCTCACCGCTCAAGAGGGACAAGTTGGCGTTCCTGACGACACAGCGAACAAGATTCGTGAAGCGAACCGAAGCCTGATCGAGGCGATGGATTCCCTCCGGTCAGATGGATTGTATGAGTCAATCACCGAAGGCCCCAACGCCTATCTGATTCTTTCCGGCGGCGGAAATGCCCGTGAAGATCTGGAATCGGGACTCGGCGTTGATCCAGAAACGTTCGCCGGCCTCTATTCCGGCCAGGCTGTTCCAGAGATCCAGGCGCTGCTTGGTGTCGATGATCAGGGACGTGTCACTTACAACGATGAAGTCGTTCGAATGTATTCCAAGTCCCGCTTGCAACGTGTTCGAGCGAATCGCATCAAATTGACGGAAACGTCATTCTGAAGTTTTGGATCCGGCTATTCCGATCATTCCATCGATTTCAGCGTAAGACGAAAACTTGGAAGCGATTCGGGGAGAATGTTGGGAATTTCTTTCAAAACATTCCGAGACTCCTTATACAATTTAGTTCCTCTCCGTTTATGGAGTTGGTGCAGCATGTCAACGGTTCTCAACCAACACCATTCGGTTGCGGCGCATTCCCGGAGAACGAAAGTATGATGAACGCTTGGAAATCTTCAGCACTATTGGCGAGCTTCTTCGCTGCGAGCATCTGCTCGGCGGACGAAGCGATCGTCAGAACGTATGACTCGCCGTATGGCGAGGATTATGCCACAGTATCGGTTCGAGGTTCATCGGATGCCGCGCTCCGGAAAAACGTCGATCATGTCGTCCTGATTGATACATCAGCGAGCCAGGTCGGTGAACACCGGGAGATGGGATTCGAAGTTCTTGAGAACTTCCTGACATCTCTTCCTCAAGGCCATCGCGCCACCGTCATTGCTGTCGACGTTGCGGCTCAGCCCGTTGTGGACGGCTTCGGCGAACCCGCATCGATCGCAAGTACAGCTCTGACAGCTCTGGAATCTCGTTTTCCAGCCGGAGCGACTAACCTTGTCGTCGGAATCGAAGCGGCACTCGAAGCACTTGCTGACAGCAAGTCCGGGTCGATCGTCTTCATCGGCGACGGAATGAGTGCCGCACATCTGCTGCAGCCAAGCGAAGTCAAAGAGCTGACCTCGCAACTCGTTTCGCAACAGATTCCGGTTCACGCATTTGCCGTCGGTTCCAATACCGATTTGCAGCTTCTCGGGATTCTCGGCCAGGAAACTGGTGGCTTCATCATGCGAGATGAAGGCAGTGCGAAATCGATGACCGGTGAAAAAGCCGGACAGATGCTCGCCAATGCCGCCACACAAGTTGTCGACTACCCTCAGATGGCAGCAGTGACTGGCTCGGATGTGGAGTTCCTTCCATCTCGTCCGCTCCCAGTTCGGTCAGACCGTGAGACTGTTTACCTGCTTCACGGAGATCTGGATGCCTCAACCTCTTTCCAACTCGGAAACGAGTCATGGACACTTGAGACCGATCGCAGCGACGGCAACACATTCATCAGCGAACTGTGGCGACGTGGACAGAATGACGACGGATTGACACTTGGCCTGGCAGGCGACTGGATGGTGAGTCTGGCTCACGAGTCCTTCGAAAGTCAGATTGCTCAAATGGAAGCCGAAGGCATCGCTGCTCTGAATGGTCAGAACTACGAAGCTGCTGAAAAAATCGGATTCGACATTCAAAACGTCGATCCCGGAAACGTCACAGCGAAAGAACTGATTCAACGGGCCGGTGAACTGCAACACACTTTGACCGTCCAGGTCGACAATTCAGGTGCGGCTCCAACATTGGGAACTCCGACACCTGCGACTCCGGACTCAACTGATCCTCTCAGTGATCGAACACAACCACGTAGCGAAGACTCAATCACTCAGTTTGAGCAGTTGCGTGATGCCGTGACCCAGCGACTCCGCCGTGAAGTGGAACTGCAGGTCGAACAGGCTCGTGCGATCCTCAACGAAGACCCTGACGTTGCCGAAGGCATTCTGAATCAGGCACGTGGAGCGATCAAATCCGAACTGAATGTTGACGCTGAAGTTCGCAACCAACTCCTTCGCCTTGTCGCTGACGAACTTCAAAATACGATCGCACAGCGTGAACGAATCATCCTCGAAATTTCCGAACGCAATCGTCGTGAGTCCGAACTGGAAGCACAACGACGACTGATCGAATTTTCAGCAGAACGTGATCGCCAGCTGGAACAGATGGTTGACCGTGTTCGTGCTCTGATCCTCGAAGGTTATCATGGTGATCCGGATGCCTTCGAACAGGCTGAAGCTGTGGGACGTGAAGTCCTGAGTTCTTACCCAGGAAGTTCACTCGGCGTGGCTGTTGTGTTCGTTTCCGAAGCGGCTGGCCAACTTGATAAGGTTGCCCGACTCCGATCTCTCCGCTCAGACCGGTTCCTTGCCACTCTGTACGAAACCGAGAAGTCGAGCGTTCCGTTCCCAGACGAACCACCAATTCGCTATCCACCTGCTGAAGTCTGGTGGGCACTCACAGAAATGCGAGACAAGTGGAAGTCTGTGGACCTCCGTCATAACAGCCCGAACGAACAGAAGATCTACGACGCTCTGGAACAAGTCACGAGCTTCGAATTCCCAGGGAACCCGCTGAGCGATGTCATCGACTACATCCGAATTCAGCACGGAATTCCGATCATCTTCGACGAAGTCGAGTTGAGCAACGAGGGAATTTCAACGGAAGACGAAGTGTCGCTCGTGATCTCAGGGATCACTCTGCAATCAGCACTGAAGCTTCTGCTCGAGAAACTCGAACTGACTTATGTCATCGAAGACGAAGTCATGAAAATCACGACTGCTTTCAAAGCTGACGAAACCCAGCAGACTCGCGTCTACTCGGTCGGTGACCTCGTGATGCCCATTCCTCTGCCTCTGACAAGTGGCGGTGGTGGACTCGGCGGTGGCCTCGGTGGAGGTGGCGGCGGTCTCGGCGGTGGCGGTGGCCTCGGCGGTGGCGGCGGCGGCTTCGGCGGTGGTGGCGGTGGCCTCGGCGGTGGCGGTGGTGGATTCTTCAGTCTGCCTGCTGAACCTGTTCCGGGGAAAAAAAAACCGATTCTGAAGTAGTCTCCGGGGACCCATCCCCCCTATTTCAACCAGTTGATGCTCCAGCGGAGCAGCCTGCGGCCCCAAAAGAGGCCGAAGCTGCTCCGCTTTTTCTCGTCCCTCCGACAGGGTCAGCGGATACATCGTCTGTCTTTCAATATGACGATGTGGAGATGCCCGAGTTCAGCGATGCTGATGCGCTGAAAAATTGGGTCAAATTCTTCGCCGAATACCGGCCGCAGCCGTTGCGAGTCAGGCAATGGATCATGCGCATGCATCGCAAGAAGCAGCATGATCAAGTTATCGCGTGCCTGAAAGCCGCATTGATCAACGGGCAATCGCAACCCTGGATGTACGAAGTTCTCGCGCTTTCGATGGAGATTCAGAATTATCCCAAAGAAGACGTCGAGCGGGTGGTCATGTCGCTTTCTGATTTCGGGGCAGTCAGCTTCGAGAACCTGATGTATTCGGCAGCCTACCTGAACAAGTTCGAAAGAAAGAATGCAGCACTGAAGCTCTATCGACAGTCATCACGAATGGCCCCCGAAAAGCATGAGCCGTATGTGCTGGGACTCAGTCTGGCCGAGGAAGTCGGAACAGACGAAGACCTTGAATGGGCTGCGACAGGCATCCTCACGCATTACTGGTCGAACAACTTTCAGGAAACACATCAACTTGCTGAAGACGCGATCTTAAATCGGATTCGCAACCTTCGACGCGGCGGAGATTCCGAAGCGGTCACTCGTCTCACGAACGCCCTGCAACAGTCGAAAGTTCAGGATCTTCAAATTCGCCTCGACTGGAGTGGGGATGCTGACCTCGATTTGATTGTCGAAGAACCGCCGGGATCGATCTGCTCTTTCGAGACTCCCCTGACCTACGCAGGCGGGATTCATTTGAACGACGGGATTGGCCCGGACCGTTCGTTTGAAGAGTACATATGTCCGATTGGAGTCGCTGGCCGATACCGGATTCAGGTGAAGAACACATTCGGCCGAGTCGTTGGCAATCGAGCTGTTGTCACGATTACCCGGCACGTGAATTCGCCTGAGCAATCAGTCGAGCGGAAAACGTTGAACCTCGACGGTGATGTGGCGAGTCTGGATATTGATCTCGATTCCGGACGTCGAAAAGAATCGCGGAAGCTTTCCTCACTGTTAAATTCCCGGCCTCAGCAATTCCCTCGAAATGTCACTTCGAAGCGGTCTTCTCGAACACGAAAATTGCCAATGACGAATGCTCGAGTGAATGCCATCGAAGAGTTTCATGTCGCGAGAGATCCTTCTGTTCGACGGGCAGGAGCGATCGGATTTGCACCGGTTGTCCAAACGTATCTCGATGGCGCAGCACTGCAGACCAATGCGGTCATTTCAGCGGATCGACGTTATGTTCGAATTGGTGTCGGCGTGCAGTTTTCCACGATCACAGGTGTCTCGACCTTCAACTTCCCCGGAGGAACAGTCAACCAAACGCCGTTCGTTCCTTGAGATTGAACATGCACGATCGTGATTCCCAACCGCAATCCGCATGGTTCATTCCGGAATGGCTGACCGTGGAGAGATTGAAGACGGCGAATTGGCTGACAGCAGTTTCGGCGTTGATCGCTGTTGCTGTTGTCCTCCCAACGGTCTTGTCACTGATGGCCCGTTGGTTTTGGCCGTTCGATTTGTTGACTCATTTTCGAATTCAGATTGCGGCGATTCAATTCGTCGTCGCCGCAATTCTGCTCCTGATCGGTCGCTTCAAAATTGCGATCCTTCCGGTTGTTGCGCTGGTTTGGAACGTGACATGGTTCGGTGAGTATCTCATTCCTCACCGCCAGCTCGAAGAGACTTCTGCTCAGGTCAACGCATCTGATCGCACGTCCAATGAACTGAAAGTGATGAGTGTCAATGTCTTCACTCGTAACCGAAATCACGACCGATTGATCGAAGTTATTCGCACGCATCAGCCTGACATCCGTTCTCATCCTCGAAGTCAACGAAAGATGGAGTCGGGCACTCCAGGAACTTGCAACGGACTATCCATTCTCACTGCAATCTCCGCGTGAGGACAATTTTGGAATGGCAGTCTTCAGTCGTGTCCCGTTCGTCGATTCGGGCTTTCATCACGTTGGTCAATCCGTGCGGCCAGTCTTTCGTGGACAACTACAACTGGCCGATGAGCTGATCGGAATTCTTGGTTTTCATGTGTTGCCACCGACCCGTTCGGCAGGGGCGAAGTCGCGGAACGAAGATCTCGTTGCGATCGCCCAAATCGCGGAGGAATCGCCTCATCCGATGATTGTCCTGGGTGACATGAATTGCTCTCCGTGGTCGCCGTACTTTCGAGACGTCTGTCGCACCGGAAAATTGCGAGATGCCCGAATCGGCTTTGAGATCTCCGGGACCTGGCCTGCGGGAAATCCTATTGTCCGGCTGCCGATCGATCACATCCTGGTCAGCCCAGAATTCTCCGTAACAAGCTTCTCAAATTGTAACAACATCAGCAGCGAGCATCTCCCGGTCTTGGCGACGCTCCGACTTGCTGAGTGAACGGTCGAGTTTCCATTTCACTCACTTGCGAACCTAAGCCACGAGTCCTTCGCAACCGGAATGACCTTGACGGTGTCTCCACGCAGATGCAGAATCATGAAGATTGGGAAGTGACGCTTTGTCTCACGGAGGTTCACGATGCTTCGAACGACGCTGATTATGCTGCTACTTGGAAGTGCCTCTTTCGCATTGGCACGAATGAACAGCCAGCCAGAAGTTCTTCACTTCCCGGAAACAGAGAGCACTTGCCAACGTGCCGAACCGGCCGTCTCTGAGGTTCCAGATGAAGACGTATTCAGACTCTTGAGTGATGTCAAACAGCCCGAAGAACGTGTCATCAGTCAGGTCTTCTCAGTGAATCCGTTGCAACCAGAGAAGGAGGAAGATGCTCCCGAGTTCCCTCCTTTTGAGTCAGAACCGAACCTCGATGCCCCACAGCTGGAATTCGATTCGATCCCACAAGGAGCGACAGAAGCGGAATCGCTTCCAGCCATACCGGAAACGGCAGCGAGCCCAGCGGAAGACTCAACCGATGAAGCTGAGCTTCCAGTCTGTGTGATTCTCAATGCTCCAGCCGGGTTGTCTCCTCGTGAGACAGTGAAAACGGAAATGGTCTCCTCGCCTCGCAAACGCTCGGTCGAAGAGACGTACATGGAGGGAGGAGTTGCTCGTACCGTCAAACGACACGTGATCGAAATGGTGCAGAAACCCGTCGAAAAGATTGTGGATGGGGCTGCGATGATCCGTTGCGAGAGTTTCCGTTCGGATGTTCGGTCGAATGACGATGGCGAACAAATCGTCGAACTTGAAATCGATGGCGAGCTGATCTTCAAGAATTCGACATTCACCATTCACGCAGATTCTGCATCGTTAAAGGATGGGAAATTCGTCTTTCGAAATGCGAACATCCAGAGTCAAGACTCGAAAATGCAAGCTACCGAATTGACGGTTGACTTCACTGCTCATCGAGTTCAGATCGGAGACTTGCCCGCTGCGAGCCCAAACAATGGCCTGATGCCGGATCCAACACCTGTACCCTCTTATGAACCTGCCCGGGGCAGAGTTCCATCGCCGCTGAATTCGTCCTTACCGGATTTGACCCCGGTGAATTCGAAGCCGGGCGACTTTCAGCCTCGTTTCTGAACCGATTCCGTAAATTCTCAGCCATCCTCGGAAAAGCTCACTCTGACGAAGTCTGTATTCGCTTTGCGCGAGAACACTTGAGTCCCGTTTTCGATTACCCGATCGGCGAAAGTTCGGAGTCGTCAACGCGGGAACAACTGCGTATACTTAGTTATTTGAAAGGTTGTTTACTTGTTGCCCCTTCGTGATGGGGAATAAAAATGGATGAATTTGTCGAACCGCTTGGTCCCAGAATTCTCATTCGAAAAGACGAAAGCCGCCATCAGACGCGGGGTGGAATCGTATTGCCCGATCAGGCTGAGATTCCCACAATCACCGGTCGTGTTGTTGAGATCAGCACGGAAGTCGAGAACGACGAAGACTTTCCGGTGGCCAAATACGACAAGGTCTTGTTTCATCCCAAGAACGCCATTCCTGTCGATCTCGAACCGAACAACGTGCTGTTTGTTGTTCCGATTGATGATGTCGTCGCTGTCTTTCGGCGGCAGACGAACCGTCCGATCGAAGAATCTGATTTCGAGAACGAACTCGATGACGACATCACCGATCTATCTGAACTGGATGACAACGAGGAATTATAATCCTCTCAATCTCGGACTCTGAATGGCTGCGATTCTCTCATTTGGATGCAGCATTCATTCACCAAAAGCAACTTCGCGCGAGTGCAAAACTGCCGTGAAGTGGCTTTGTCGGGTCGTGCTGTCAGAAATGCGGCGAAGATTGTGAGGGCCAATCGCGCACAGCGTAGAAGTCAAACTTCCGTTTCTTTAAAATCTGCGCGAACCATTTGGGGAATCGGAGTCTCCTTTCCGGCTTAAAAACCGACTCATGACAGTGCTCGACAAAATCTTTCATCTTCAGTGAGTAGAAGTTCAATTACGTGACATCTGACGCCCCGAACTCTCAGCCGACCGCATGTGAACACAACCTCGTGATCCGTCGCGCACAGCCTGAAGACATCGAAAGGATTGACCTGTTTCTCGCCGATTTCGTGGCAGCGGAGCGAATTCTCCCAAGAACGATCGACGAAATGGAACAACTCATTCCGACCGGCTTCGTCGCCGAAGTGAATGACCAAATCGTGGGTTTTGTGACACTGGAGATCTACTCACGGAAACTCGCCGAAGTTCGGTCATTGTGTGTCCGGCCGATCATGCAGGGTCAGGGAATCGGGAAGAAGCTGATCAACGCGTGTATCGAACTCGCTCGAGAACGAAATGTCTTCGAAGTGATGGCGATTACGTCCACCGACCAGTTTTTTCGGACCTGCGGTTTCGACTTCACACTCCCCGGGGAAAAGAAAGCGCTGTTTCTTCAGACCCGCGATACTCCGTAACGCGAATGCTTCGCACCATCTTCAACTCCGTTGTGTTCCACGACTGGAAGGCTGCGAAGTATGAAGACCTCGCAAGCAGATCGCTCAATTCACATTCAGAAGTCGACGTTCTGAATGTGTGTCCGGTCGACATCCTCTTCGGGATGGTTGTTGCCGGCAATCAGTGACGTCTAGAATTGGTACAGTGATGAGCTGCCCTCGCAAGCAGCTTCAATCTTCTTCGGAATCGAGATAAGCGAGATCAATATGAAACAGCTACTCACTGCTGCGGTTCTTTCCACGTTCGTATTCGTGCTGGCATCTTCGGGTGTCGCTGAGGAGGCAAATGTGCTTCAAGGGAAAATGAAAACACTGGACGGCGAAGCGGTTGATCTGTCGACCTACGATGACAAAGTCGTCATGGTTGTGAATGTCGCCAGCAAGTGTGGAGCAACTCCGCAATACGAAGCTCTGCAGGATTTGTACGAGACATTCAAAGACGACGGCTTGGTCGTGATTGGATTTCCGTGCAACCAGTTTGGCAGCCAGGAGCCGGGAAGTGCTGCCCAGATTCGCGAGTTCTGTACCTCAAAATACAGCGTCACTTTTCCGATGATGGAAAAGATCGAAGTCAATGGCGAGTCTGCCTCTCCCCTCTATCAGAAACTTGTGAAAACGGAAACCAAGCCCAAAGGTGCGGGACCGATCGGATGGAACTTCGAGAAGTTTTTGATCAATCGAGACGGTCAAGTCATCGCCCGTTTTGGAACATCGACTCAACCAGACGATGCGGAAGTTGTTTCCGTGATTCGTGAGGCTTTGAAGAAGAGCTAGAGGATTCTTGATTGGGTTTTCACTGACTCGCACGAACAAACTCAGCCTTTGTTCTGATGAAACAGCGCATGCGAGTGCACAGGATAGAGCAACTTGCTCCAGACGAAAAACATCTTCACCGCTCACCTTGTGTTAGTTGATTCAGCCACTGCGTCAACAGGGTGAGGAACGAAACACAGAGATGGTGCTCTGTACTGGAAGTCGCGCGAGATGGAGTTGTTTCGCGCGGCTTCTTCCATTTCTTATTCCGTACCGAACCGTTTCGTGAGTTGCAATTGCAGCTTCTCAAGACGCGAGGAAGTTCTGAAACAGTGGCAGCGACGCGATTCTTCAAGTCCACTAAGAATGTTTGGTTGTCGGCGGAAAGTGAAACTTCTGTCTGGTAGGCGCCAACCAACGTCGTTCTCTACAATCTCGAAAACGAATCAATTCCTGAACATATTTCGAAGCGGCGGCAGCGCCGTGAGTTCGATCAGAGAAATGACAGTATGAGGTTGTCGATGAAGCATTTGATGACGTTAAGTCTGCTAATGTGCTCGTTCGCTTTCTGCGTGACGAACCGGGCGAATAGTGCTGATGACGGTTTTCGTCCGATCTTCGATGGGAAGACTCTCAACGGGTGGAAAGGCGAGGACGGCTGGTGGAAGGTTTTCGACGGTGCCATCGTTGGTGAATCAACTTCCGATCAGCCCCTCAATAACAATACCTTTCTCGTCTGGGATCAGGGCGAAGTTGACGACTTCGAACTTCGCTTGAAGTTTCGAATCTCCGGAACTGAAAGGGCGAACAGCGGAATTCAATTCCGAGGGGCGCTTCGCGATGACGGGCATGTCATCGGATATCAGGCAGACATCGACCGAGCTGGGGAGTGGATTGGCTCCCTTTACGACGAAGCGACCAAACGCGGACCGCTCGCGAAACGAGGACACAAATCGACTGTCACCGAAGACGGAAAAGTCGTCTCCGAACAAGTTGCCGACCCTGCGGAACTCTTCCAGAAGATTGATCTCGAAGACTGGAACGAGTACTCGATCACTGCTCAAGGGAATCGATTGATCCTCAAGATCAATGGTCATGTCACCGCAGACGTCACCGACAATGATCCCAATGGCCTCGATCGGTCCGGAGTGTTGGCTTTGCAATTGCACAGCGGACCACCGATGAAGATCGAATTCAAAGACATCCAATTGAAGCGATTGCCACTTCAGGATGGCTACAAGAAAGTTGTCTTCGTCGCTGGCACCCCGAGCCATGGTTATTTCTCGCATGAGCATAATGCGGGCTGCAAACTGCTCGCGAAGAAGCTTGCCGAATCAAACGCGAAAGTTGTCTCTGCTGTCTATACCAACGGATGGCCGAAAGATCCGACCGCATTCGATAATGCAGACACTGTCGTTTCTTATTGTGATGGAGGCGGACGTCACTACTTAAATGATCGACTTGAAGACTTCGACCGTCTCGTCGAAGAGCGCGGCGTCGGTCTCGTCTGTCTGCACTACGCTGTCGAAACTGTGACTGGTGCTCCGGGCGAACATTTTCTCGACTGGATCGGCGGATACTTTGAGATCGACTGGTCTGTTAATCCGCACTGGCTGGCCAAATTCGACGAGTTCCCCGACCATCCTATTTCGAATGGAGTCGAACCGTTCGAAATGAACGATGAGTGGTATTACCACATGCGGTTTCAGCCGGAGATGGAAGGAGTCACCCCCATCCTGTCGGACTTACCGCCACGTGATTCCCTGAACCGTCCTGACGGACACCATTCCGGAAACCCATATGTCCGAGAGGCGGTTCTTGAACGCAAAGAACCACAACACGTTGCATGGGCATACGATAGAAAGGATGGCAAAGGACGAGGATTCGGTTTTACCGGAGGGCACTTCCATAAGAACTGGCAGGACGACAATTTTCGCAAGGTCGTCTTGAACGCCATTCTCTGGACAGCCAATGCCGAGGTTCCCGCCGAAGGCATCAACTCACCTACGCCGACACAGGAAGAACTCGAAGCGAACCAGGATTACCCGAAGCCTGATCGCAAGAACACGAAGGCCAAGCCTCGGAAAAATCGTGAGCCCGTCGCTGCAAACCAGAAGAAGTCTTCAGATCAGGTCAGCGATAAGCCAGCCGCAGCTTCGAAGGTGATCACTTCGCAAACCACCGGTCATGCCGAAACATTGGAAGCGAACATTGCGGGTGCATCGAAACTTTTCCTCATCGTCACCGATGGCGGGGACAATTATTCGTGCGACTGGGCAGACTGGGCCGAGCCGAAACTTGTCGGAGATGGCACATCCAAGAAACTGACAGAATTGAAATGGAAGGCCGCCACGTCCGATTGGGGTCAGGTGAGCGTTGGTAAAAACGCAGGCGGCGGGCAACTCAAAATCAATGGCAAGCCTGTTGCTGACGGAATCGGGACACATGCCAACTCGATCATCGAATATGAACTTCCCAAAGGTCACACGTTCAAGAAGTTTACCGTCCGGGGGGGACTGGACAACGGCGGAACGGATCAAGGCGGCGGAAACGCCACCAGCGTGCAGTTTTTCGTCTTCACAGACGCTCGACCGTCGAAAGAGTTCCTCGCCAAGGTGACCTCAAATGAAGGAGCTGCGCTCACACAAAGTCATGAGTCCGATCTCGCCGTTGAGCAACTCAAGGTCCATGATGACCTCGCTGTGACTCTCTTCGCTTCGGAACCGATGATGACCAATCCAGCGTCCATCGATGTCGATCATCTCGGCCGGGTCTGGGTCTGTGAAGCAGTCAACTATCGTGCGTTCCGAAATGCGGACGTCATCGGCGATCGAAAACAGGGTGACCGAATCCTCGTTCTCGAAGACACCAACTCCGATGGGAAAGCCGATCAGTACACCGTGTTTTTTGAAGGACACGACGTTGACTCCGCACACGGGATCCTCATCCTTCCAACTCCCGATGGTGTCGGATTACGAGCACTCGTCTCGGCGAATGATTCCGTATTCTTCCTCATCGACGACGATGGAGACTTAAAAGCTGATCGCAAGGAAGTACTCTTCTGCAGAATCAGCGGAGCCCAGCACGACCACGGAATTCATGCGTTTCACTTCGGTCCCGACGGGAAGCTGTACTTCAACTTCGGGAATGAAGGAAAACAGATTCGCGACAAGAATGGCGAACTGATCGTCGATCGCGCAGGCAACGTGATTAATAACTCGCGCAACCCCTATCAGGAAGGAATGGTTTTCCGCTGCAACCTCGACGGATCCGAGATGGAGACTCTCGGTTGGAACTTCCGCAATAACTGGGAAGTCTGCGTCGACTCATTCGGAACGATGTGGCAATCGGACAATGACGACGACGGGAACCGCGGGGTGCGGATCAACTATGTGATGCCATACGGGAACTATGGCTACAAAGATGAAATGACCGGAGCCGGATGGAGAGAATACCGCACCGGCTGGAACGATGAGATTCCACTGCGGCACTGGCACTTAAACGATCCCGGAGTGGTTCCGAACTTGCTTCAAACCGGTCAGGGTGCTCCGACTGGAATCTGCCATTACGAAGGAGAACTGCTTCCCGAAGTGTTCCGCGGCCAGCCAATCCATTGTGATGCCGGTCCGAACATCTGTCGCGCCTACATCACGAAACGATCGGGAGCCGGGTATGTCGCCGAGACTGTCGACATCCTCGACGGAACCGCAAACAAATGGTTTCGCCCGTCCGATGTCTGCGTCGCTCCGGATGGATCACTGATTGTCGCGGACTGGTACGATCCGGGCGTTGGTGGTCACCGGATGCAGGACATCGAACGTGGCCGATTGTTCCGGGTTGTCCCCAAAGGAGAAGGACTTGAAGCCAAATACACCGTCAGTCCGCTTGACGTTTCGACTCCCGCAGGAGCCGTCGCTGCCCTCAGCAGCCCGAACATGTCGCGTCGATACCTCGGCTTCACAGCACTGATGGAAATGGGAGAGGATGCACTTCCGGAACTTCGAAAACTCTGGAACTCTGACAAACCATATTTGAGAGCTCGAGCTTTGTGGGCAATCGGCAAGTTAAACATTAGTGCTGATCAACGACTCGAATACGTCCTTGCCGGAATGCACGACGCCGACGTCGATATCCAGATCACCGCGATCCGGCTTGCTCGTCAAATTCTCGACGTGATTCCCCAGGAGAAGTACGAAGGGCGAGTTTCCCTGAATGACATGGACGATGCACTTGCACGGGAGCTGTTGATCACCATTCGTGACATCGACGTTCCACACGAAGTTGAACTGTGGGGGCGTCTTGCAACGGGTTACGACGGAGAAGACCGCTGGTACCTGGAAGCACTCGGAATCGCAGCAGAGGGGCAATGGGATGAATGCCTTGACGCTTTCGTCGACCAGGGAGGTGACCTGAATTCCGCTGCCGGTCGTGAGATCATCTGGCGTTCGCGCGGAACGCGGACCCCGGAACTGCTCGCGAAGATCATTCGTGATCCGGAATCCTCGACAGCCGACGTCACGCGATATTTCCGGGCGATGGATTTTCAGGATGCCGAAGCCAGAAAACCTGTCCTCCTCGAACTTGCATTTGACGAGGTGAACGGCCTCGATCCGTCTCAATCGGCCTTGATTCGAGCTGAGGCACTGAACCGAATGCAGGGTTTTGACATCAGTTCAAATCCCAAATATGCCGCCGCACTTCGCCAGTCACTCGACGCCAATCGCGGTACCACTCAGTTTGTGAAACTGGTCGACAAATTCGGAGTGGAAGATCGCTTCAGTGACCTGCTCAAGATGGCTCAGGACGATCCAGTCAGCCAAATGGCTGTTGAAGCGATTCAAACACTCTACAACCACAAGCAGTTCAAATTAATCTCGCAGGCACTGACCAGTGAAGACCGCGAGACCGTCGAAAAAACGTTGACAGCTTTGGAGACAACAGCCGACGGGCGGAGTAATGGCCCGCTGCTCGCAATTCTCCGCGACGACTCTCAGCCGTTGTTCGCTCGCCGCGGAGCTGTCAAAGCACTCGGCGCAGCTCTTCCCGGAGCGAAGCAACTTCTGGAGATGGCGCAGAACGGAGAATTCTCTCCTCAAATCAAAGACGTTCTGGCAGCGACTCTGAATTCCGCTCAGTGGCGATCCATCCGCGAACCAGCAGCGAAAGTGTTCCCACCTCCTCCCGGAAAAGACACAACTCCCCTGCCTTCCATGAGCGAACTTGTGGAGATGAGCGGGGATATCGCCAACGGACGTGTCGTCTTTCACACCACCGGAACCTGTAACAAATGCCATCAGGTCAACGGCATCGGACAGGAGGTCGGCCCTGACCTTTCAGAGATCGGCAAGAAGCTGAGCCGGCCGGCAATGTTCGAATCGATCCTCTACCCATCCGCTGGCATCAGCCACAACTACGAGAACTGGATGGTCCTCACACTCGAGGGACAGGTCTATTCCGGATTGCTTGTCAGTGAGTCGGATACAGAACTAAAGCTGAAAGACGAAAAAGGGATCATCCGAACGATTCCTATCGTGTCGATCGAAGCGAAGAAGAAGCAGGATATCTCACTGATGCCCGGAGACCTCCAGAAACTGATGACCGTCGAAGAACTCGTGGATCTGGTGGATTACTTGCAGACCCTCAAGGAAAAACGCAACTGATCCTCGCGAGACACACGTGACCGGATCATAAAATGTTTGCGTTGACGACTGTTCCGGTTTCGTGCGGGTTTCCAATAACAATGTTCAAAATCAAAGAACGCTCCCGACACATGTTGGGAGCGTTCTTTGATTTCGACAACCACCGATTGACTGAATGATCACTTCCAAAGCCGGTCCGCTCTCGCGTGAAGACATCTTCATTCTCAATTGCCCAATCACAATTCCCAATTCAATTGTTCAGGTTGAGAATCAATAGAGGGTGAGTTGTTCGGGATGGTTCACTTTTCTTTCACGCGAAGATTCACCGATCCATCGCGAGAAAGTTGATGCGCCGTTCTGCGAGGCGACTCAGAAGCTGATCGGCGTGACCTTCTTCATTGAGTGTTTCCTGCAAGAGGTCAGAGTCGTTCTGGCGTCCCAGTTTTTCGGCATATGTTCTGGCAGTTCCGTAGCCGGCCATTTCGTAATGTTCCACTCGCTGCGCAGCAGCAACGAGAGCGGCATCGAGAACATTGAAAGAAATATCACTTTTGATGAGATGTTCCCCTTCCGTGATGAGTCCTTCCATTCCTGCACACTTGTGGCCACCGGGCTCGAATTCGAGTTGCTTAAAGATCTTCTCCAATCTCTGAATCTGATTCTTTGTTTCGGATAGATGTTCAGTGAACGCAGATTTCAGATCGTCGTCATTCGCAGCTTTGGCCATTTTCGGGAGAGCTTCAACAAGTTGGTTTTCAGCGCTGTAGAGATCTTTGAGTTCATGGACGTAGAGCTTCATCAGGGAATCGAGGTTCATCTTGAATTCTCCATCATTGCTTTCTGGTTGAATGATCTGTTCGCTGATCGACCAGGATGTCAGTTTGGATGCGAACGGATCGCTGAATAAAACAGCAATTACAGCGACCGCACTGAGGAGAAGCACTTCTCATGCCGCGAACTGAAGGATGCAATTCACGTCTTCCTCGATAGGCGAGCCATTATTGAGGTTTAAATAAATTCGAGTTGCCACAATGGACGAGGGAATTGGCCCAATGCGCGAAGCGTGATCACAACTTCGAATTCGCCGAACCAGTTGCCCGGAACTGAGTTTGCCGCTCACCGAAATTTGCAGTCGAGATCTCTTCTCGATACTCGCCAGAATGCGGAAATCGAAATGTTTGGCTGTTGCCGGAGTGATTCCTGGTCGGGCTTTGGTAGCATAGTGAGCAAGTGACAGCCTTCCGCGATCGGAGATCTGGGAACGAATTCTCTGAGAGTCCGATTGAGGAGAGTGATTTCTTTCGGCGAACTTTCGTCCATCCGGACTCCATCAACTTGCACGAGTCCTGACAACTCAAGCCAATTGAGAAAGTGAACTGAACAGAGAGACGCTTACTCGAGGTTCATTACGAAGCTGATAAGACAAAGGATCGATTCACGATGGCTCTACGCGATGATGTCGAGAAAGAATTGAATGTTCTTCGACAGGCCGGCGCAACTTTTCCGAATCAGGTTCGTGCGACGGATTCAACGGGACTGGTTCTCACCGTCGACGTGACCGCCGTTGATTCCATGAGCGTTGAGTTCTCAGAACTGACCCTGTTCGTGCCTCAACTTCAGTCGGCTGCTTTTGACGTACTGAAGCAGTGGGCCAGCGACTTGAGTCAGCGAATCACCTACCTGATGGAGAATATTGGACCGCTCGAGTTCGATCCGGCAACAGGGCAAGTTCTGATTCGATCGACTCCGCCGACCCAACTCCCCACGGGTACGGAATTCTTTGAGATCATGCTCTCGACGGTCGGATCAGGGACATTCACCCTGAAACGATTCAAGTCCATCAAAGGTCAACCGGGGCGAGATCAAGTCTCGATCCAGGTCACAACAGAATTGCTTCTCCGACTCATCGACGATCTGATTGCCACGATTCCCTGATCGAATTCCCGAGCGGAGGAAATGCGATCGAGGGCATTCTTCGATGCTGCTTGATGGAAGTTCCACCAGCACGCGCAGCGTCGACCACAGGGAAAGAATTCGGGGCATCGCACAGGCAAGAGCAACGCTCTAGCTGATTAACTCAGGCATTGGGCGATGGCTGTTCTGATCGATCAGAAATCGCGGACGTCCCTGGAAGTCATCGAGCGTCAATTGATCCACATCGATGCCGAGCGACTTGTAGAGAGTCGCAAAGACTTCCTGGAAGTGGACTGGTCGTTTTGAAGGCTCTTCGCCGAGACGATTCGTTTCTCCGATCACCTGACCATGTTTCATGCCTCCGCCTGCAAGCATTGCACAGGAGACACGAGGCCAGTGATCGCGGCCACCCTGTGGGTTGATCTTCGGTGTTCTTCCGAATTCTCCCCAAACGACAACCGAAATATCTTCCAGCATTCCGCGTCCGTCGAGATCTTCGATCAATGCACTGACAGCCTGATCAAGCATCGGCATGTCTTGTCTCGCTCGGGTGAAGTTCCCGCCGTGCCAGTCCCATCGGCTGAACGACAATGAAACGCAGCGGACTCCCGCCTCAATCAGTCGTCTTGCTTTCAGGAAGTTCGTCAGCAAACGTGTGCTTCCGTCGAACTGAAGCTTGTCTTCTCCGTATCCATAGCGATCCCGAACCGCCTGCGGTTCCTGCTCGAGATCGAGAGCGTCGGCGAGTTTGCTGGACGTCAAGATCCCAAACGCCTGCTGATTGAACGCGTCGAGACCTTCCATCATTCCGTTCTGGTCGACCTGTCTTCGGAAGCGATCGAACGACTTGAGAACCTGCTGTCGACTCGCAAGACGGTCGTTCGAGATTCCATTCAGTACGAGATCAGCTGCGCCGTCCCCATGCGGTGAAAACGGTGCGTGCGCCACACCGAGGAATCCTGGCTGACCGTTATCACCCCAGGGGACGTGTCTCGTTTTGGGAGAAAGCCCAACATACGCGGGAACGGCCGGGTCTTTGGGACCATACACCTTGGAAAGAACCGAGCCGAGAGCCGGCCATCCACCGGGGGGTTGGTTGGCAGTATGATGGCCCGTCAAACATTGAAAGGCATAGTGGTGTCCTGAAGCTCCCACGATGGATCGAATGAAAGTCAGCTTGTCCGCGTTGGAGGCAAGCTTCGGGAACATTTCGCAAATGTCGACGCCGGGGACTTTTGTCTGAATCGGGACAAACTCACCTCGCACCTCAGAGGGAGCATCAAGCTTAATGTCCCACATATCCTGATGAGGGGGACCGCCCGGAAGGAAGATCATGATGATCCCCTTGCTGGAAGCGGGATTGCGGCTGGCTTGTTCCGCTTTGAGAATCTGCGGAAGTGTCAGCCCGCCGAGTGCCAAACTTCCGATCCGGAGAAAAGAACGTCGGGAAAGTGCGTCGCACATCGGTGTGCGGTTTCCGAGGAGGGTCAACATCGTTCTAAATCCAGGCTGAGGTGGGAAACTTGAATGTGTTGCCGAGTGTCTGTCTCTGCTCCGGTGAAGAAGGAAGGAGGCAAAACAGAAATCACGACGACAAGAGTCGATGATCGTTCAGTTCAGGTGGGAAGAAGAGCAGTTCTCCCGCTCTCCTTTACTGATCAGTATACCTCAATGCGAAAACGAATGTCAATTTTCCGGGAAATTCCTCGACGCCATCAAGAGGCAAGTTGCCCGAACGGAATCCGTGTTGGCATCATCGAATCGACCGTGATTCCGTATCATCCCGAAAGAAGGGATGGAATTTCGAAAGAGAATGAATCGAAGAACTGACGTCCGGAACGCTAGGAAGATTCGTCCGGGGTCGGCTGCGAAGCGAGACGTCGGACTTCATACCAGGCGACAATCAGGACAACGATCAGCCCGACGGCGATTCCAGTCCCGAGGCCCTGCAGCATTCCGACTCCGGTCCCTAATTCCCGCAATTCTTCGAGTGTCGCATCCGGAAGGCCAAAGACTGTGCGATAGTACGTCGGCGTCCAAGAAGCGACCATCCACCCGATCCCCGCCCCCAACACGGCTCCTACAATTGCAGAAGCCATTGTGATTGCGAATCCTCGAAGCTCTGTCATGAGGAACTCCCGTTACGGCGGAACAATCACGACGCAAGCACGACACTGCGAATTCGGAAAACCTTGTCGATTCGGCAGACTCAATCGACTGCCGAGAACGTGGGGGCACCTCAGTGTTATCGATCTGAGATCGGCACAAAATCGAGGTTGCGTTCACCCAGATAGACTTGCCGTGGCCGCTGAATACGCTGGTCTTTGTCCGTCATCATTTCTGCCCATTGTGCCAGCCAACCGACTGTTCGTGGAATGGCGAACATCACAGGGAAGAGTGAGACGGGAAGACCAATCGCCTGATAGATCAATCCGGAATAGAAGTCGACGTTGGGATACAGTTTTCGCTTGACGAAGTACTCATCTTCGAGTGCGATCTTCTCAAGTTCCAAAGCAACATCGAGCAACGGATTTCGGCCGGTCACTTCGAAAACGTCATCCGCACATTTTTTGATAATGCGGGCTCGAGGGTCGTAGTTCTTGTAGACGCGATGGCCGAATCCCATCAGACGCAATTCACCATTCTTGCAGCGACTGACATATTCCGGAACGTTTTTGACATGGCCGATTTCGGTCAGCATTCGAAGGACAGCTTCATTCGCCCCTCCGTGCAGTGGTCCGTACAGAGCGGCCGCAGCCCCTGCCCAAGCGGAATAGGGATCGGCTTCTGATGACCCGATCGCCCGCATCACGCTTGTTGAACAGTTCTGTTCGTGATCGGCATGCAGAATGAACAGAATATCGAGAGCTTTGACGAGCGCTTCGTTCGGCTCGTAGTCGTTTCCGATCATCCTGAACATCATATTCAGGAAGTTCTTCGAATAACTCAGCTTATTGTTTGGGTAAATGTAAGGATGGCCCTGGCTGTGTCGAAAAGTGAACGCAGCGATGGTAGGGACTTTGGCAATCAGACGCTGAATCTGCAGCTTGCGATTCTCAGGGTCCTGGACGTTCTTTGCTTCCGGATAGAATGTCGACAAAGCAGCGACCGTGCTGATCATCATCCCCATCGGATGGGCGTCATACCGGAATGACTCCATCTGCCGTTTGATGTTTTCGTGAACGACCGTGTGGTGGTTGATGTCGTCCCGCCAGACGGAGAGTTCGTCGGACGTGGGAAGCTGTCCGTTTAGCAGCAAATAGGCCACTTCGGTGAACGAACTGTTCTCAGCGAGCGTTTCGATCGGGAATCCACGGTATTCGAGAACTCCTTTTTCACCATCAATATACGTGATCGAACTCTTGCAAGAGGCCGTGTTGGTGTATCCCGGATCGTAGGTCATCAATCCGAAATCGTCTTCTTTGACTTTGATTTGACGAAGATCGAGGGCGCGAATGGTGTCATTCTCTACCGGAAGTTCGTAGGTCTTTCCGGTGCGATTGTCAGTGATTGTCAGCGATTCGGCCATGGCGTGTCTTTTATTGCTTTCTCATCACGTCGAGAGATGTCATCTCGGGATATTTCCGTTATCGGCGTAGCGCGGCGTATCCATGATGGCAGACAATCGAGGGCGTACAAGTCTACCATTCGATTTTCTCCACGTTCCGTCAATCTGACTCCTGTCTTGTGTCCGGGTCCACTCAAGTTGGAATGAGCTGTCGCCTCGCGAGGAATCGTCTCTCTGCCGCAGTCACATCTCCAATGATCGACGATCGCACCGGAATGTCAGTCTGTGAGGCGGAATGTTCCTCCTGATCGGATATTACTGCAACAGACTTCGTGTCACGACTTCCCGAGCTTTATCGAAATACGGTTGCCATTCGATTTCGGGTTTCCCTCGCTTGAGACAGTCCCGGACCTTCGCCAGAGTATTTCGTGCCATATGAGGACAACGATTGCAGGCGCAGGTCTCTCCGGTGTCGGTCATGATTCCCGGAACTGGAATGAACTCGTGTTGAGGAGCTGCGTTCTCGAGCGGATAGATCATATTGGCTTCAGTTGCGACGAGGAATTTTGTGGGCTCCTGAATTGAGGCGCAATACTGCTTCATCCGTTCCGTTCCGCCGATAAAGTCGGCGACTTCGAGAATATTCTGCGGGCATTCGGGATGGGCGATGACGACCGATCCGGGCGTGCTTTTCTTTGCTCGAATAAGATCCTGCAAGCTGAACACTTCGTGGACCATGCACGATCCGGGCCACAGAATCATCTCGCGTCCGGTCACTTCAACCAGATAGCGGCCGAGATGCTGGTCCGGAACGAAGAGAATTTCCTTGTCTTTCGGAACTCGCTCTTCAACGACTTCGCGAGCGTTCCCGCTGGTAACAATCCAGTCGCAGAGACTCTTCACAGCTGCAGAAGTGTTGATGTAGGCGACGGTCTGAAAATCGCGTCCCTCTTCTCTCAGCTTTTTCTGATAGGCGGCCAACTGATCAGCAGGACAACTGTCAGAAAGCGAACATCCCGCCTGAAGATCCGGGAGCAGAACGGTCTTTGACGGATTCAGCATTTTTGCCGTTTCCGCCATGAAGTGAACTCCGGAAAACACAATCGTCGATGTTTCGACCCGAGCTGCATCGCGTGCAAGCTGTAGTGAATCCCCGGTAAAATCGGCAACGTCCTGGATTTCTCCATCGACGTAATAGTGGGCCAGGATTGTGGCGTCCTTGGCTTTCTTCAGACGATCAATCTCGTCCATCAAATCCAACGGGTCTTCATAGATCCCGACTGGTTCATCCACAATTGGCATTAAGTTGTTGTCTCGCATATTTTCCTCCGGCCTCATTATAGCTTCACCGCTGTTCAGGTCACGAGTGCGGGACGAATTCACCGTTCGATTCGGAAATTCAGCAAGTCAGGGTGCGCTGACCGATATTGGCTGACTTTTTGAACGCTTGAAGGACAGGCACGAGCGAGTGCCTCTGAAAGAGATCGATGCTCGAAAAGCGATCGCGTCAACGCGGAATCACCGAAGGAACAGTTGAAGGAACCGCTATTCCTGCGATTCTGATTCCGCATGAACGAGTTGAATCGGAGACTTGTCTTCCGTGGACGGAGAATGTTGAGCCAATAGTGTTTGAAGCTCGAGAACTTGCACGATGCCCTCAGCGGCGTTCGTCAACTTGGGATTCACTGAGAGAGCACTGTTGTATCGGGCCAGTGCGAGGTCAGTCTCTCCTCGCTGGGCATGGATGTAAGCAATGTTCGAGTTGGCCTCAGCTTCCGACATGACACTTTTGTAAAGAGAGTAGGCTT
Source organism: Thalassoglobus neptunius (assembly GCF_007859735.1). Classification (GTDB taxonomy): domain Bacteria; phylum Planctomycetota; class Planctomycetia; order Planctomycetales; family Planctomycetaceae; genus Thalassoglobus; species Thalassoglobus neptunius. The sequence continues at coordinate 246,507 of NZ_SIHI01000001.1, forward strand.
CGCTGATTCGTCCCTGTGATCCAACTGCCAGCGCGAGATTGTTCACTGCCCGTTCATCTTCCGGGTGAATGTTGAGGGCTTCTCGAAGAAATTCTTCGGCCAGTGCGAAGTCTCCCGACAAGAGATACGCATAGCCGAGATCAGTTTTGACTTCGTGGTTTCGCACAGCCATCGAATCCGCTTCCAGCAAATAGGTAATGCCTTCTTCGATCTCGCCTGTCCGAACGAGAGTGACACCAAGCCTGTGCGCGATGGATGGGTCTTCAGGGTTCGAAGTGTAAAGTTCCCGATAGATATCGAGAGCGGTGAGTAAGTCGTCGTCAGATTCTTTCGCGCGAGCAATGCTGAACTTCAGATTCGACTCTGAAGACATCTTCGCGCCTTCCGGTGTCGCAGTGACCACGCTGTTCGAATACAGCGAACATCCCGCTCCGAAGGAAATCAGCGTCACAGACGCAATCAACAATGTGTATGCCGGAAGTTTTGACGGGAACATTGAGGACTCACCCTTGTTCTTCGTTTCACGAATTCTCACAGATGTGATCCTGGATGCTGTTTCATTTCAATCTCTGACGGAATCGGTGCGGAGATCGGTGATCGTTCGAAGCGTCGGGACATTGACGCACGAACGGATCAGGCAAAACAAAAAACACAATGACTGAAAGGACAAGTTCTCGCTGAATTGATAGGGACACGGATCATCTAAAACCCGCCGACTCCTCCGGAGAAGCCGCCCCCATACGCGCCGCCGTAGTTGCCACCGTAACCTGATTGCGAACTCATTCCTCTCGCATAGGCTCGTTGAGCTTGTGGCCCCGTGAATCCGGGAGTCAGCGCCGGGCCGACCACGACACGATTCTCCGCTTCGTACATCCCCATCGCAGTCAGTGCATCCACGATGAGTTGACGCCGATGCTCGTCGAGTTCACGGTTGTTGTTCACCGGATAACGAAACTCCGATTCTGGATCGATGCTCATTGAACTGCGTTCGATAATGACCGGATACGGAGTCGACTCGATGCGGGCTGCTATCTGCTTGACGTGATCTTTTCCCGCAAGATTCAAATCGACGCTGTTTCCGTTCCATTCATGTTCGTAGATCACGAAGTCAGAAGCTTCGGCGTTTGACTCTTGCTGCTGCCAAACCGGATCGGACAAGGTCCCGAGCGGCTGCGGTGTGATATCACCCATGTCCGCACATTTCTCACATGACGTGCATCCCGCGAGCATCCCGGAGGCTGTCAGAATGGCTGCAAATGTTTGAATTCGCATTGTGCTCATAGTTTTGAAGTTCCTCAGACTGAGAAGCACGCCGTCGAGAGTAAGAGCATGTTGCTCGTGCCTGCACTCGTTAGGACTGATTGGCACGGGTTCCGTTTTGCTGGCTCGTGCGAATTCGTAAAGGCTCTTTTCGAAAAGTGTTCTACTGGCTGAATCCATGTGCCCCGTTCAGGAAGTACGAAGAAGACTGATGATGTTTCTCGCACTCGAAATATCCACAACGTTTCATCCGGCTTTTATACAATGGCCAGACCGTACTTCTGTGAAAACTTTCGTTGCGACCTTCGAGGTCTCCAAAGAAGAAGAAGTCGAGATCGTTGGGTTCTGTCACTTCCATTCCCGGAAGAATTTGAGGCGCTTGATCGGGTTCCAGTGGATGGACAAGTTCCGGAGAAACGAGGATCAAAAGCTCGGTCTCATCTCGTGAAACCGACTTCGATTCGGTGATCATATTGAGACCGGGAATTTCTCCCAGAAACGGAAGGCGAGTCGACTCCGCACTTTGTTGTTCCTGAATCAAACCTGCGATGGCAAGCGTCTGCCCTTCTCGCAAATCAACGACGGTGCTTGTGGAGCGAGTGTCAACGCCCGGGATTCCCTGGACGGAGTTCGATTTGTTCAACGTCGAAAACGACGGAGCGACACGAAGGCGGATGCGGTCTTTATCAAGCACTGTCGGTGTAAAGTCGACCGACGTTCCAAACCCTCGAAAACTCGTCGTTGCAGCCTGAGCCCCTCCCACTCCAACCACCGTTGGAACGGCAAACTCACCGCCGGACAGGAATGTTGCCGACTCACCACTGAGGACAACCAGATTCGGTTCTGAAAGGATCTTCGCATTGCCATTCGTCACGAGGGCTTTGAGAACCACCTCGAAACTTCCATCAGAGAAGGTCCCCGTCGACAAAACGTTTCCGCCGCCAGAGAGAATGCTGGAGAACATGAATTCTTTGATATCGAACCCGATGTCGGCCCCCAGTTCTCTGCCTGCCGATCGCTGCAATTCTGCGATTCGAACCTTCAACATCACCTGCTTTTCTCCGGGAACTTCCAGAAGATTGACAAGTCGAACTTCGGGCAGATAAGAGGCATCCGGAAATGGTTGCGCGGCGGTTGTTGAAGAGAGAAGCGTATTCAACTGGCCGTTCGTTGCGTTTCCAGCGTTCTCACCGATGACTGCCAGAATCTGAACAGCTTCCTGTTCGTCGCGTGCCTGTCCGCGAATGATGAGCTTATCCGCGATCGGAATCAGTTGAACCCTGCTATCCGGAAACATCTCATTGATCATCGACTGAAGCTCGTGATACTCCAATCGACGTTGTCGATCGACTCCGTCGTCTTTCACAACCGTCACCAGCATACTGAGCAGCGTCGGATCGAGTTCGTCTCCCAGCCACAGAGTTACCGTGGTGCTGCCAGTCTCTTTCCCGATGATTTCAATTTCCCGCGTTCCGAACGCCACAAACTCGAGAATCGTGGGGTCCGCCACAGCAGCCCGGAAGATATCCTTCTTCATTCGAAGGATTTTCGAGCGTCGTTTGCTGACTTCAAGCTCAACCTCGGCGCTGACGACTTCTTCCACGAGAGAAGAAACTTTCGTCTGTACCTGTTGAGCTTCAAGTTGCCCTCGATCTCCGAACCCAACAGTCACAGCGGCCGCAAACGCAATGATACGAATGATCAGAATCGGACGCGCAGAATGTTCGAATTCTCTCCTCATGGATCCATCCACTAGTCGGTCGTCCACTTCGTCTCGATCTTTATAGAAGTTCACACATCTGGCGCACTTCTGCGTCCATAGTAGTTTTCGACACGAAAATGAGTGATTCGACATCATGTTTGCCGGGCAGTTCGAAAATAATCGCTATTACCGGAAAAGTTTAACACGCACGGAAGTCGTATTCCCCGAACACGATTCCCCATAAGTCTTTTGAAAGTCAGGACTAATGACTCTCAATCCGGAAGGGCAACCGAATTTCCGCGAAGAAGGTCGCAGGCAGCACCGCCATGCTCCACACACCAGTTGACACAGTTCTTTGGCGGAACCTGCATGCAGAAGTCCCCATTTCCTCCATTGGTGGCTTTGACTCCGAGTTCCGTAAGGTGTCGCGATCTCGACACAAATCGTTAGAATTTGTCAGAAAAGCGTCAGAACATTCTGTCCGGCGGCAACCATTCAGGAGACATGATCGAGGTGGCAGAGAAGATTGCGGCAACTCAATCACACGAAACTGAGGACTTATTCTGGATCCGTCTACTGGAAGAGAATGAGAACTGGCTTCGTGGAGTGCTACGTAATCGTCTCCATTCCACTGAAGAAGTCGATGATGTCTTTCAGGAGCTCAGTGTCGCTGTCAGCCGTCGTGATTTGCGTCCCTCGGATTTGACAAAGGCACGTTCCTGGCTGTACCGCGTCGCGATTCGGCAGGTTTTGCAGTATCGAAGAAAATCGGGACGCTATCGACGTCTGGTTGAGAACAATCAGGCGTTAACTCCCCGATCAAACTTCGCGGTGGAAGATGACCCATTGGCGTTTCTGGTGAGAACGGAACGCGCAGAAGTTCTTCGACAGGCGCTCGCTGACCTCGGCGAACTCGACCGGGAAATCCTTCATTTGAAGTACGTCGAAAACTGGACTTATCAGGATTTGTCAGAAAACCTGGGGGTCTCGAAGAATACAATTGAGCATCGACTTGTTCGGTCCAAGAAACGATTAAGGAGTCTCCTTGCTCAGTACTCTGAGGAAGATGTCTGATGAAAATTGATGATGTAGTAATTCAACGCTGCCTGGATGGTGAGCTCAGTGAACCGGAACAAATTGAACTGATCCGTCAGTTGGATGCTGCGCCGAACCAGTCGGGATGGAGAAAGCTGGCGATCGAGTACCTGGAAAACCAGCTGTTCCGCACCGCTCTGCAACAACGATCCGAACAGCCCATCGCTCAAGGCACAAAATCCGTCGCACCGGAATTCAGTCCGGAAGCGACCTCAGCTTCTCCATCGCCCGAAGCAACCAAGATCAATTCCTCGGAACAGAGTCGAAGCAGCACTTCCGGATTGCATCGAATCCTGCCACTTGTCGCAGCAAGTTTGATGATCGGTCTGTTCTCCGGAGGATTTGGCGTTCACTTAGCGTCTAATTCGTCTCCGTCGATTCAAGCTGTCGACCCGTCACAGCCTCGGGGAACGTTTGATCTCGGAGCGATTAAAGATGGAATTGAATCCGGAGCCATTGCTGTCGGAACAGGACATCCGCTTCGGAACGGAGGATGGGGCCTGAATCAGGGTGCTGGGAGAAACGAGCTTCCTCCGGGACAGGTTCCCAGTGGAGTTCCCGACTTCACACACCTTGTTAAGAATCAAAACGAACCATCTCCCAACCGTTCCCTTGTTCCGTTTACCAACCAGGATGTCCCGTTGGACTGGCGCGAACAAATGGAGAGAAGTGGTTACGAATTGAAGAGAAGCCCGCAGCGTTCGTTTCGTGTGAATCTGGGGAACGGCCGTCAGGCGATTATTCCGGGACATAACGTTCAGGTGGTGCCTGCCGTACAATAAATCGTCGCTGAACAAATCATCGCTGAACCAAACACAGGACCAGGCATTCGTCGCTTCACTCATCACCATTCCTTGTGGAGCAGTTGAACGTTGTGAAGCAACTAAACGTTTCGATGACACATTCACGACTGACCGATGCTTGAATGAACAGCGAATGAAGTTTGTGACCGCTCGAGAGAGGAGATTCGACAGATGCTGACAACACGCAAGACACGGACGCAGACACGTCTGATGTTGGCTCTGTTCGCAGCAGTTCCAATCTTGTGGGGTGGCAGATCCGCACATTTAAGTGCCGCTCAACCCTCTGAACCGGAGTCTTCTGAGACGACCTCCGATTCGAGTGCACTGTCTGAAGTCTCCGAAAACATTCGAGAAATCCTGATCTTCGATTCATTCGGACGACCGCGTCTGTTTCGGATCGATTCAGGACGTCCTGTCGAACTCCCTTCACCGGGCACTGCAGTTCATATTCAGAATCTGGAACAGACAGTCGACGAGAACCGGATCGTCGTCGGAGCCGTTTTGAAGCCGCTTCCCGAAGGACTTCATGGACTGCTGGGAATCGAAGACGGTGTGGGATTCTTGATCATCCACGTTCTCGAGGACGGTCCCGCAGCCAAAGCGGGAATCCTTGAACACGACTTACTCCTGGAACTGGACAAAACTCCCATTCGTTCCATTCCCGAATTTCGGGAGATCATCGAGAAATTTCATGATCGCGAGTTGGACGTCAAAATTCGCCGAAAACAGGAAATCCTGAACCTCAAGGTCCGCCCGGTCACATGGTCACAGATTGAGGCAGATGACATTCAACGAATGGAACAGGAAGTTCCTCCCGAGATGGAAATCCCGGGCTTCGCTTTTCCGGACGGTTCGAACATCTTGAGCATTCAAAGCGCCGACGAGAGTGAGACGAACGCTCCCTCAACAGATGATTCGAAGCAAGACGTCAACGCGAGCGCAGCTGCCGAGATTCATCAAGCTTGCGAAGAACTTCGAGCCGAACGGGCACAAGTTCAGGAACTGCTTGATCAGCTTCGAACTGCCATCAAACATCTTGAGATGAAGCAGGCGCAACAGGATTCAAAAGAATCTGATTGAGTCTCTTTTCCGGCCAGATTATGAAGTGCAGCCGCTCATAAGCGTGCGAGATCACATCGGCCTGCAGAGCTGATACGTCATCAGCCGACAATTCTGCGATTCCGACGGAACAACAACGCTCGAAAAATCCGATGTGCCGAACCGCCGGTATCTCAGAATCTTAGTCACTCATCAGAATTGCGGTTCTTTCCATTCCGGAATCCCCACAGTCGTTGACTGCTCTTCAAACTGAACGTGGAACGGTCGATACGGCAACATTGGAGCCGATTCGTTGACCATCATCGGAACAGTTTTCTTCCACCAGCGATCGTATGCTTTCGTGAATCGTTCCACGACTTCCGGATGATCGTCGATCACATTGCTGGTCTGTCCGGGATCTTTCTTCATGTCGTAGAGAGCATCTTTTCCGACCATTCGAAAGCGCTGATTCCGGACTGCGAAGTTGCCCCACTGACTTTCATTGGGATCTTCCCCGGTCTTCCAACGACCTTTGTGAGTGAAGAGAAGTCGCCCTTTCCATTCCTCGTCGGAGTCTTCAATCAACGGCAACAGGCTTCGCCCTTCGACCTGCCCTGCCGGGTTCTCAGCTCCTGCCAGACTCGTCAATGTTGGGAACAGATCGATGTGGGCAGCGATGCGATCAATGTCTTTACCTTCTTCAATCCGCCCCGTCCATCGAATGAAAAACGGAACACGAACTCCGCCTTCGTCTGCGGATCCTTTGAGACCTTTCATCCCCGCATTGTAAGGATAAAGCTTCTCTCCTTCGGGGCTCGTGCCGATCATCTTTCCTAATCGTCCGGAGCCTCCACCAGTCATTCCATTGTCGGACATAAAGATCACTACTGTGTCATTGGCAAGATCCCATTCGTCGACCTGCTTGAGAAGACGACCGAGATTTTCATCAATGTTTTCGATCATCCCATAGAAGCCAGCTTCTTTTTCAGAGAATCCGAGATCGAGAAAACGCTGAGCGTTTTCAGGTGGGGCGATGAAAGGACCGTGCGGGGCATTGGTCGCGATGTACGCAAAGAATGGTTCGTCCTTGTCCTTCATCTCATTGATCCAGCCCAGGGCTGCGGAGAAGAACAGATCAGTACAGAATCCCTTCGTCTTCACAAACGAACCGTTGTGTTTGATCACAGGATCGAAGTACTTGTTTCCCGGAGCATCGGCACAGCTGCAATCGTAGGCTTGACCGATTCCTCCGGCTCCATGAATGAAGGCCTCATCAAAACCTCGATGATGGGGTTGGTACTCGTCTTCGTCACCGAGGTGCCACTTCCCGAAAATCCCGGAAGTGTAGCCAGCAGTCTTCAACGCCTGGGGAAGCGTTACCGCGTCCAGCGTCATCCGTTCGCGTTCGAGAATCGTGTGCGTGACGCCGTTTCGCATCGGGTGTCGGCCAGTCATTAACGCCGAGCGAGTCGGCGAACACGTTGGCGCCACGAGAAACCGCGTCAGTCGTGTGCTCTGATCATAAAAGTGATCCATGTTCGGAGTTTCGATCCACGGATGCCCGTGTCGACCCACCGGAGCGTATCCCTGATCATCTGTGATCACGAGGATGATGTTCGGTTTTGAACCGACAAGAGACTCCGCGAAGCCTTGGGAAGGGCAAAGAATAGCCACGATCGCAACAGCCAGAATTCCGCGCACCATGTTCATTTTTCCTGGACGAATGGTGAGACTCATATCAACAGGCTGTTATACTATCGCTTGCTCCCAAGCTTGTCGAATCAATGGAAACTCAACAACAACTACCAGAAGTTGTCAGTGTCGAACCATGAGCCGACTTCGCGTGAGAGAAGACTTTGCTGTCGGAATTCCACATTGCTTTGAAGTCATTTCTATGAGAGTGTACCCTGAGCTATGGGAGTTGAGTGGTGGCCAGGCTGTTCGTTGTCACATCACTTCACATGCGTAGGAGCCCTTTCAATTCTGCGATAGACAAGAGCACCTCATGAATGAAGAAACCGCAATTCTTGAAGTTTACTCGGTGGGACCGACCACTGTGGTGGGGTTTGGCGGACGTGACGTTCTCGATACCGTCAACGTTGCTGTCTGTCGTGACGAGATCCTGAAGCTGATCGAAAACGTGAACTGCGAAGTCCTCGCCTTCGATTTGACTGGCGTGAAACTTCTTCCGAGTGGACTGCTCGGATTACTTGCTTCCATCATGAAGCAAAACGTTGCTGTTCATCTTTACAATCCATCTCCCGATATCTCGGAAGTTCTGGAAACAACCAAGCTGAACACCATCATGGAAGTTTATTTCGTCGACGTTCCGATTCTAGAAAATGAGTCGTAATTGACAGACGTGGGGTCCAGTCCGATCGCTTGCGAAGATCCCTTGCTGTTAAGAGACACAAACTCGACGAGTTTGACACAGGTTCCCCTCAAGTCGAGTTCGTTTCGACCGGGATGATCACTTGAACGATTGCCCTCGGCGCCAGGCTGTGTGGAACCCACTGAGCAGCTGAGTGATCATTGGTTTGAAGAATTCTAACAGAGACCGCGATTGTCATGCCTCGACTCATCGAAACACCAACTGTCGTCGAAGCTGCTGGAAACAAGCCAAAACTCATCGAAGAATTTGTTGGACGAGTTAACTCGGGCGACGACTCGATCAGCATCGCTCGAATGAAGTCTCCAGAAGGATGGGTTGAACCCGGGCAGACTCCGCAATTCCGCGAAATGACCGTTGTACTGTCGGGCGAACTGGTCATTGAATCGAAGACGGAAACGTTGCGCGTTCAAGCAGGTCAAGCTGTCATCTGCGAACCAGGAGAGTGGGTTCGCTACAGCACGCCCGGAAACGCAGGCGCCGAATATCTTGCCATCTGTCTTCCTGCGTTCTCACCTGAAACCGTCCATCGCGATGAGTGACCACTTCGATGAGATCCGAGAAGCTTAAGCGGCAATCGTTCGACCGATCTCATCAGTATTCTCGAGTCGTCTGCAAGGGATTCTTTCAATCAACGCCGAAATGCTTCGCGGGCATTGCTTCCCATTAAAGATGAATATGCTTTGAACTTGCAATTCAAATGCTCAAGAGAGAATGACCGCCTCTATTGACGCCGACCGGGCTGCAAGTCACCTTCTCTGATCCCAGAATTCTTGAACTCTCCCGCCGCTCGCCCGATAAGTAGAAGACATCATCATGTTGAGCAGAAAGATTCTCGCGGAATACATTGGAACGTTCAGCCTCGTTTTTTCAGGAACGGGTGCGATCGTGATCAATCAGTTCTCCGACGGAGCCGTCACGCACGTCGGAATCGCGCTGACCTTCGGACTGGTTGTCATGGCGATGATTTACGCGATCGGCGATATCTCGGGATGCCACATCAACCCGGCGGTGACGATTGCTTTCACTGTGGACAAACGCTTCCCCGTTGAACAAGCGATTCCCTACATCTTCGTTCAAATTCTCGGAGCGATTTCGGCGAGCCTCGTGTTGAAGTCAGTCTTTCCCGACGATCCCACTCTCGGGGCGACCCTTCCCGCGCTGAGTGTCTGGTCGTCATTCGTTTTTGAATTCCTGCTGACCTTTATTCTGATGTTCGTCATCCTGACCGTATCAACGGGGGCGAAAGAAAAAGGAATCATGGCGGGCGCTGCCATCGGAGGAGTGGTCGCATTCGAAGCCATGTTTGCTGGCCCCCTCTGCGGTGCGTCGATGAACCCGGCTCGATCCATCGGACCAGCTGTTGTGAGTGGACAAACGACGGACCTGTGGGTCTATCTCGTCGCCACGACGCTTGGTGCCGTCGCTGCCGTTCCGATCTGCCGAATTCTTCACGCTCAGGAACACCCTGCCCCCGAAGACGAAGCGGCATAAGACATTTTCAGCTGATCGATAGAAGTCTGCGCGCGAGTTGATCAGCGTTCGTCTTCGTGATTTTCTGATCGAACGACCTGAATCTTTAAAGGAATCCGATACTCGTGAAACCGTTCACGCTCGATGAGTTGCCCCTCGTACTGGCCTGACAGGACGAATGAAGTCTGCCTGTTGAACGTGGTTCGTCCCAGAAGATGGATCTCGCGACGTGGAGATCCATCGACCTGATCGTTCGATTGGAGATGCCAGTCGGTCGAAGTTCCGATCTTCTCGGAATCCCAACTCGAGACGGTTTCCCTTCGAGTCAGCTGCAACAACATTTCCATCTCGGGTTGCGAATCGAACGGAGAACCGCGGCCAACACTCCCTGACGAAGACGCGACAAGTCGAACCTTCCGCGTTTGATGATCGGTCCAGGTATGGCCGACGTTTCCCGGAACTGGCGGGAAAACCCATGTTTCAAGATTCCCGAGAAGATACGGCAAGACCCCGGATTCCGGATCGCGGAATTGATCCGAACCGAATTCGACAGTCTCGGGATCGATGGAATCCTGATAGGAAAATGGACCGCGAGAAAACGGCGGACGCATTGAGGAAAATGGAGGGATTGTTGGGTCCGAAGGTTCAACAGGAGAAGAAATCCTTGGGAGCGAGACACCTTCTCTCGCCACCGAGTTTTTGTTGAGAGACGTCTCCAACAGACTGAGAGCGGGACGTCCCGCAGCGACGGCATCAACTTGATAAGCAATCGTCCCGGAATGCGTATGAATCTGCGTTGGATATTCCGCAGTCAGTTCCAACGAATAGCGGTGCACGTCCCCTCGCTTCCAGGCGTAGTTGAGCTCAAGATCTCTCTCGCGAGAAGGCTGTGAGTTCCTGGACTGCTGAACTTCTGACGGACTCACATCCGATGGTGTCAGAGGTTCTTCGGAGTTCTCTTCATTCTCAGTAGAGCGGCTGCTTTCCTGCTGTTGTGAGGTTGGGATGTTCTCTTCGGACACTGCAGCAATCTCTCCAGAGACCGCAGCACTACGTGCCTGAATCGGGGCGCCAGGCAGAATGACCAACGCAAGCAGAATGGTCAGAACGGATATCCGCAGGCGACCATGGTTTCGCGGCTCCTCCGCCTGCGTCTGCATGATCTTTTGCAGTCGCTGTCGTGTAACTTCGAGCGGACTCAGCCCTGCGAGTCCGGGTTGGTGCCGCAACTTCTGGTGTAGCTCAAGCATGTTAATGAGGCACCGTGCATAACTCGCCGGTCGACATTGCAGTTGAGTGACGACATCGCGATCGCAGCATTCTTCGCGGACACGCCGCATTTCGCGATTCAGCCACCAGACAAAGGGATGAAACCACCAGATCGTCTGAATCATGAGCTGAAGCACGCCGACGATCGTATCTCCTCGTCTGAGATGCGTCATTTCGTGAGCGAGAATGAGCCGCATTTCTTCTGGAGTTGTCTTGTCGACTAGATGTGAAGGCAGAACAACAAACGGCCGAAAGACACCCGTTGCGAACGGAACGCTTGGATGAAGCGTGACGAGCACGCGGGGAATTTTCGTCAGTCCCAGATTTGCTGAGACGATTTCGACCGCTTCCAGCAGATCGTCTGAAGGCTCAACGCGGGTATCCTGATGGAAACGCCGCATTTGCCCAAGTTTTCCCAACAGGTATCCAATCAGTGAGATCGCACCTGTAAACCAGACGAACAACGAAATCTGAACCCACGAGATTTGCGAGGATTTCTGAGATGGCAGAACGTCGTCCGATTCGGCAATCGATGCCAAGTCGTCGACCATCCCGGTCGATGCTGTCTCCGGTGCAGACACCGCGAGCGCTGATTCGGGATCTTCGGAGAGCTTCTCAGTGAATGGAGTCTCGGCAGCTGGAGTCGCTGGCGTCGGACTCGGTGATTCGGGTGATGTCGAAGCTGTGGTTTGACGACTCGCAGTCACCCAGCTGAACACACCAGTCGGTGAACTCCAAAGCGGAGGAGTCACCGTTTTTATGAGAATCAGAAGAAGGATCGCATAGCTGAAATGGCTGGCGTGCTTGGTCAACGTACGGACTGTGAGGATGGCAACGGGGATCAGCAGCGTGATCTGCCAAAGTTGAGTCCACAGCAGTTCTATTACACGATCGCTCATTCGGGGATAGTCTGTTCCGATTCCAAATGCGAGAGCATGTCCTTCAGCTGTTGCAAGTCGTCTTCCTTCAATCCCTGTTCCCGGATCAGATGTTCCACGAGTGGAAGCGCTTCTCCGTCGAACAGTCGCCCAACGAAATCTTTGACTGTCTCATGGATGACCTGGCTGGGGCGGACTTTGGCCGTGTAAAGCAGACTTCTTCCTGATCGCTTCGATGTCAGATAGCCCTTGGTTTCGAGGCGTCTCAAGAAAGTCTGCACGGTCTTGTAATCGATCTCACGTCCTTCTGGCAGCGACTCCAGAACATCGCGAACCGTGGCAGTTTGAAGGTCCCAGACGATCCTGGCAATTTCCATTTCGGCTTTGGATAAAGCAGGACGTTGGTTCATTAGAATTGGCCTTCGGTATTGAGTGAACGAACAACAAGCACTCGTCGAAAATCGCGTCGACGAAAAGGCATACACACGTAAGAGATTATGTCACGAAGAACACGTCCAATGCAACGGATTCTCCCACGATTTCGCAATTCGGAAACTACTTTGAAGCCCGGAACTCGTGAAGGAACCCGATCACAAGCCCAAGAAACAGACCGATAAGAAGGCCAGCGATATGACACGCGGAGCTGATTCTCGGGGTCATACGGTCAAAGACGAACTGCAACATGACCATCATCAACAGCAGATTGAAATCGCGTGATACGAAGGGATTTCGTTTCAAAAGCATCCCTCTGCCCATGTATCCGAGCAGGCACCCGATGATTCCCATCACTCCCCCTGAAGCACCGACCATTGTGATCGGATCAGTCGGCGAAGCATCCACAAAGAACGTCATCAAAGCGATTGAAAGAACTGCACACACGAGATAACTGACACCGGTGACGATCGATCCCCACGCTCGTTCTAGGCGCCGCCCGAAGAGAATGAGTCCAAACAGATTCAAGCTGAGATGAGTCAGCCCGAAGTGCAGGAACGCTGCGTTAAAAACGCGCCACCACTCACCCGGAACAAGCGACCACGGAAGAACCAAAGCACCGCATTCAATCAGATTGTTGATGTCCCGGCTGTTCTCCAGCATTCGCTCCAGCTTTTCGGACAGCGTCAGACCATTGTCGAAGCTGAACACCTCCTGAAACACCGGGCCATGCAGCATCTCTGCAATAAAAGCAGCCACAAGTGCCACTGACAGCAGAGTCGTCGCCCAGGTTTTTCGCAAAACCTGATGTCCAAACATTGCGTAACGCGACTCGTGTGCGATCGTGCTTTGAATTGACTCAAGTGACGATTCATTGATTGTGGCAAAATCGTCGGCTCGATGAACGGGAACCGCAAGACGACGTTTCGCTGCGAGAGAAATTTGAGAGTCCTTCACAGTTTCCAGAGTGCGAAAAATCTGCGCAGCTTCTTCGGTTGCTCCACTTGCCTGTAGCGCGGTCGCTCTCCAGAACTCTCCGCTGTCACGATTCAAGGACTTGAGCGGCCCGTTCAGGATGGCCGTAACAAGATCTTCACGCCCTGCGAATGCGGAGACTTTCATTCGAGTCAGATTGAGATACATCGCCGAAAGGACTCGGCGTTGATCGCAAGAAATTTTCTGATACGAATCAAGCATCGCCTCGAGTTGCCCAGCCTCGCCAAGCGACTGCAAATAGAGGTCAGCGACCAGCGGGTCTTTCAGAAGCCGGTTTCGAACTTGTGAGGAATTGATCGAAGTGATGAACGATTCCCAATTCCCGAGATGACGAATTTTGAGAACCGCAGAAGCACGACCGATCGAGGTCGGCTTGTGCTCCATCAGCTCCAGAACTCTCAAGCCTTCATTTTCTGAGTTTTGCTTGAGCAGAGTAATGGCACGAATGAGTTGGAGCTTGTCGCGGGCGTCATCGAACGGGTGCAGCATCACTGCGATTCGAGTCACTGTTAGTGCCAGAGAGTGATGGCCTTTTCCGAGAAGAGAATCTGACCACCGGAACAGCATTCCCGGCAACAACATTACCGCAAACCAAACGACTCCAGCCCAGTAGCCAGCGACATCCGGTGCGAAATAGTAGCTGATGCCCAGAACACTCGCGACCAGTAGCGGAATGCTCAATCGGACTGGAGACCGAAACCCGGTCATCGCAATTTGCCCGAATGCAGCAACGCAGCTGACCATCACCGTCCAGATCAAAAGCCAGTTCGGTGTCATTCGTTGTCAGCCTGCGTGATCTCAAAGGTGAATGACCATCTTCATCACCTGTCGACATTCCATTTCGAGAAGTTCGGATTCATCCGCGTTAAGCGAGACTCAATAAGTCAGCTCACGCAGGAGTCTCTTCTTCTTCCCGATCGAAAGATGGAGGTGAGAACTTGGGAGCGGTAACTTCCGGCTCGTGATCCGTCACATCCGGACGAGGAGTGTTCGAAGGCGAACTGGAGTGTGAACTCGAGCGAACTTCGTCTTCTATTCCACTGATCCCTTTCTTGAACTCAACGATTCCTTTTCCGAGGCTGCGGGCTACTTCCGGGAGGCGTTTTCCAAACAGCAGCAGCGCAATAATCCCGACAATCATCATTTCCGGGACACCGACTCCACCAGGCAGGAATGCCAATAGACCAGCAAACATAATAGACCTCACGTAATCTCTAAAAGACGTTTCCAGAAACAATTAATGCTGACAACTGAGTGCGTGTCAACCAACCCACCTCAGGATTTTCGGCAGTCGTTGGTTGAGTCGGAAGTTCTTGTGGAATGGACGCAATGGGAGGAATTTTTCGCGGAGAGCTGATCCTGACAAGTCGACCAGACGACGCATCCCGCCAATCACTCCGTCCCGTTGGACGTCAACTCGATTTCCATTTCTGCCGTCTCGGAACTCAAAACGACGAAGAGAACGTGGTGAGCGATTCCGCTGGGCTTTTAGTCGCACGAAGAATCGTCGCATACCTCCGAGAATGGCCTGATTGACAGACTTGCCAATCACTTCATCGAACACTCTTCGTCCTGCAGTCCTTGACGAAATGATCGAAAGCTTTGTCCAACCGATTTCATGGTTGAAGGAAGTCGATGACCGAACAACAACAGGCCCACCAACAAGAAAAGAATCAACTCTGCGGTTCCAAATCCGAACATGTTCTGAGTACTCCATCGGACAATGACTCTAGCGACGTTCCGTCTTCGGTGCGATCAGACAACGACCACATTCGATAGCAACCGCAATCGAAGATGCTGGAACGATTTTGATGGATACTCAAGTTGTTCACGGAATGAACCGCGGACGATGAGAGCACTTTGATGATACCGTTTCTGCTGATGAAGTCAATAATTTTCCATATCTTCAAGTTCGTCGCTGTCATCTCCGAGCATTTCGACGAATTAACCCGATTCTTTCCGTCAATTGAGATTTCAGAATCGGATCATCGCCCATCGCTGACAAAGTCAGTAATCTGCACAAAGAAGAGAATCAACGAACGTCGATGATGACTCCGGGGATCGACTTTCTCGGTGACTGACAGGCGTGCTTCAACACTCTGGCATGAATGAGTGTCGACGTGAATGAGTGACGATAACATCGTCTCGCACTGAGAGTTGATGAGAGATTCACGGTCGATACCCGGAAATCAACAGATTGCAGAGTTGTACGAATTTTTGACAAGAACCTGAATTGTCTGGTTCATCTCGAAACTGAATTGTGAAGAGGATTGTGTCGATGAAAGTCTCCATTGTCGGTGGCGGTGGTCTGGTCGGGTCTTGCGCAGCTTTTGCTCTCCAGTTTGGAGGGATCGCAAGCGAGATCGCTCTCGTCGATGTCAACGAAGATCTCGTTGGTGGACAGGTTCTCGATCTGCTCCATGGAGCGTCGCTGACTTCGGACCAGCGAATCGTCGGTGGAACCGCTGAACAGTCCGCCGATGCCGACGTCATTTGCATCACTGCCGGATTGCGACGAAAACCGGAAGAGAGTCGCCTCGACCTCATCAATCGGAATGTCGCCCTGTTCAAGAATATTCTGGCCGACCTGAAACGCGTCGGATACAAGAAAGACGCCATTGTCTTCGTCGTCTCCAATCCCGTCGACGTCCTGACCTATCTCGCCGTCAAGGAATTGGGACTTCCTCCACAACAAGTGATCGGGCTCGGAACCGTTCTCGACACAACGCGACTTCGCAGCATGCTGGCACAACAGATCAGCGTTCCGCCAAGTCAGGTTCAGGTTACCATCTTCGGTGAACATGGCGACAGCATGGTCCCCATCTGGTCGAACGCACAAATTGCAGGTCTGCCGCTGGAGAAATTCCCGGGTGTCACTCCCGGCTTGATCGCTGAGGTTGAGAAAAAGACTCGCGGATCGGGAGCGGAAGTGATCAAGAAGAAAGGCGGAGCAGGATTCGCCGTGGGTGTTTCCATTGCGGACGTGATTCATTCGATTGCGCTGGATCAACAGCGAATCATGCCCGTCTCATCACTTCAGAACGGAGCCTACGGGTTGCACGACGTATGCATCAGTGTCCCAACCGTCGTTGGCCGCACCGGTGCCGTTTCTCACCTCGAAGTCGAACTGTGGCCGAAAGAGTTGAGTGGACTTCAACGTTCCGGTCAGGTGCTCAGAGAAACGATCGACAAAGTGCTCGGCGGATAAACCAATCTCATGGTTCCCCCGCACGCGTCTGAACGTATTTCTTCCGGAGGAAACTGAGTCTGCTCGTGCGAATTGATGTGCTCCCAGAGATCGAGACCTCTGATACATTCTTCGGAATGGTTTTCACAAATTCGCACGAGTGAACAGGCTCAAGCAACCCGCTCTATTTTTGCCCTTGCTCGGACAGGCTCACTTCTGAACCGGGTGGAGTCAGGAGCAGTGAGCGAACGGATTGTTCCAACTGGTTGAGATTGGTTCTGGTCGTCACAACGACACCATTCGAATCGACCAGCCAGTAGGATGGAATTTGCGTCACGCCGTAGTAATTCGCAACCGGATTGTTCGTTCCGCGTTTGTTCCGGTCGGAGAAGAAGATGTTCCGCCAGTCGAGACTGGTAAACTCGACGAATCGCCGGGCTGACAGATCTTCGCGGTCCATGTTGACGCCAACAACTTGAAATCGCCCATCGAGTTTCTGTTGAGCGGATTCGATCAGCGAGATGTCTTTCTGGAATTCTTCCGAATTCGAAGCCCAGAACACGATCAGCACTGGTGCTCCCTGCAACTCCTGAATGTTCAGGTGCTGGCCTTCGAGTGTCGAACCGCCGAATTCCTCCAGCTGTTGACCTTGAAGCCTGAGCCGTCGCGTCATCCCAGCGACCTGGGCGGCATAAGGAGTTTCCGCGAATTCGACCTCGATCACAGACAGGCACGAAAGAGCGAGATCAAGCAGACCGTTGCGATCGCACAATCGTCCGGCTGACATCAAGTGGATTGCTGCGCGATTTGCTTCGTGTGGAAACCTCGCTGCAAACAGCTTCGCTTGCTGTGCGTAGGCAACAATCCATTTCTCATCGTTTGTGGCGTTTTGCTGAGCTTGTGTTTGCGTGTATTGAAGCACTCGTGATGCAGTCTCGATGGCTGCAAACGAACGCGGATCATGCTGGAAAAACGTTTCGGCATCGGACTTCAGCAATTCCGCCTGATCGAGATCACCGGAGATTGCCAGTTGCAGACGGGCGTCAGAAAGTGCATCGACCGCGCTGTTGAAGACTTTGATCTGCTCCGGATCGCGGTGAGTTTCCACGATGATGGGCTGAGCCAGTGCGACAATCTCACGAGCCCGGCGTTCCCGTTCCACAGCAACCTGTTCGGGAGTCAGAATGATGATTTTCTCGTCTTGCTGAGATGTCCCCGGCTGAACCACTCGGTCCAGAGGAGCAGAACGCAGCTGAGAAATCCGCTTGAGTTGATCAAGGGGAGTGACCGGCGTCTTCTTCGAACCTGGCTGCGCGGGTTGACGATCCGTCCCGGAAGATGCCTGAGATTCGTCAATTTGATCAACTACATTTGAAGCGGTTGATGGAGACGAGTTGCCTTGAAGGCTCGCGGACTCATTGGCTTCCGCAGCCTCGTTCGGCACATTCTCCGAATCAATGAGCTCTGAAGAAGTGGTCTCACCCGATCCTTGGGTGACCTGCTGTGGTGCTGTCTCAGAACAACCACAGAAGAGGAAAACCAGTCCAAGAGAAATCCAGACGGGATGCTTACAATTCATTGTTTTGCAATCCTTTGCGATTCACAGTGAAGCAAGTTCCAGTATTGTGACTTGCCACATCAGCAGAATTTGCCGAACTTTTACATCAAATGACACATTCTCGACAAGATCCAATTTCGAATGAGACAGATTCTGTCCACATCCCGGATCTCGGGACGGGGGAGAAACCGATCGAACTCGTTCACTGGCTGGTCGACGAAGGAGCGCAAGTCATTTCAGGAGAAAGAGTTGCAGAACTTCTTGCAGACTCAGTCCTGTTTTATCTCGAAGTGGAGCAGACCGGAGAACTGAGTCAAATCCAAGTCGGGGCAGGCACCCGTGTCGAGATTGGGCAAGCGGTTGCAACGATCGCCGTCGCAGAAGAATCCTGAAAATCTGTCGAAAGACCTCTCTTTGAGCACGATGCATCTTTTCATTCCGGGTGCATCTCTCTTTTCCCGATGCGTAGCCCTCGATGCGTAGCTTGGACTGTCTCTCAAGCGAGAGCGGGAATTCATCGAATGCCGTCTCGTTGGGATTGGCCTACTCGCTCGAAGGACTTCCGAAGCAGAGAATCCTCCCGTTGGAGCTGTCGGTCCCGATGACGAGATACCCGGAAGCAATCGCTGGCGATCCGGTAATCGACTGTTTCGCCGGAAACTTCCAGACTTCCTTCCCATCGCTCAAATTCACGCCATAGATGTTCCGGTCGGCTGAACCGAAATAAATTTTGTCGCCCGCAATCACAGGTGAAGAGTCGACGCGGCCACGTGTCGCAAACGACCACTTCAGCTCCCCGGTTTTTCGGTCAATGCAATGGACGTGTTTGTCCCGGCTGCCAATGAGAACCACGTCCTCTGTCACAACTGGTGACGAGTGCATTTGTTGTTCGCGGCCTGGAATGGAGAACGTCCAGCCTTCAACTCCGTCAACAATCGGGAGTGCGTGGACGCTTCCCCCATCGGTGCCGAAGTAAAGAATCCCATCTTTGGCGGCAGCTGAGGCGATCAGAAGTGCGTCGATTGGGACTTCGGAAACACTCTTCCCCTGTTGGATATCGAAGACTCTGAGGACTGGTTGATCACAGCCTGTCGTGAAAGTCTCTCCATCATGAATCGTGGGCGTCGCGTTCACTGGTCCTTGTGCTTCTGCCGTCCAGACTTTTTCTCCTGTTTCAGCATTCAGACAATAGAGGAGCCCATCGTGCGATCCGAAAATCACGTTGTCGCCGACAACCTGAGCCCCGCCGACAATTTCTGCTTCGGTTTCCAGAGTCCATTTTCTGGCCCCAGTCTTTCGATCCACTGCGCGAAAGGTGCCGAAATCGTCTCCGCCGAAAACCGTTGTTGAGTTGAGCGCCAGTGCCGCATTGAATCCAGGGGGAATGTCGTTCTCGGCGACTTCATCAACTGACCGATAGGTCCAAACGAGTTCCCCTGAACTCAGTTCGAAGCAGTGAATGTCACCACTCAATGTTCCAACATACGTTCGTCCATCCGCGATCACCGGCGTCGAGGCTGTTCCGTCGGGGGTCGTATATTCCCACTTCAACTCCAACTCTTCAGAGAGCGGGCCATCAGCGATCCCAAGGTTCTGATGGCCGTTTCGGAATGAAGTCCAGCCTTTTGCTGCTTTCACAACCTCATCATCCGCATTCAATTGCGTGAAGAGACCACTCCCAAACCAAACAGCAACAATCATCAGAACTGCAGCGAGTGAATGAATCGGCGACGGCGTTTTGACTTCGGGAGACACCCTGAAAATCCCGGCGCCGTTCTGAATGCCGTGCGAAGTTCCGAAGGATGGTGAACTCATTCTGTTGGACGAAGTGCGCATTGGTATAGTTCCTTCAGCGATTGAGCATTCATTGCACGAGGATTGTTCTTTCCTGTCCATTGTTCAGCAGCTTCTTCGGCCATCGTATCGAACAGCGCTGGATCAACTTCACACTCAGCCAAAGTCGTTGGTTGACCGGTCTTGCGGACCGTCTCTGTCAGGAAGTCCGCAAGCCTGGAACTTGCCTCAGGATCATCATCTGCACACAACTTTGCATCCGCGGCGAGAATTCCATAAAGCCGTGCAATTTCTTCCAGCTCCGAATTATACCGAACAACGTGCGGAAGGAGGATTCCGATCGCGATTCCGTGTGTCAAACCAAAGTGTGCAGAAAATGGGTTCGCAAGAGCGTGCGTTGCTCCCAGCATCGAGTTCTCGATGGCTGCTCCGGCCAGATGGGCTCCCAGCAGCATCGATCCCCGGGCATCGAGATCCTCCGGGAATTCGATCGTCTGGAGGAGTGAGCGAGAAAGAAGTTGCCACGCACTGCGGCTGAATTGATGCGAGAATGGATTTCTCTTCACCGTGACGAAGCTTTCCACTGCGTGACTGATGGCATCGACACCGGTCGCAGCTGTGACACTGGTCGGCATCGTGATCGTCAGTTCCGGATCAAGGATCGCGATCTTCGCAGCTGCTTTTTTATCTCCACAAGCCATCTTCATATGCGTGACCGGGTCAGCAATCACGGCAAACGACTGTGCTTCGCTCCCGGTTCCGGAGGTCGTCGGGACAGCAATCAGCGGAAGCATCTCCTGCTTCGCTTTTCCGACTCCCTTGTAGTCCTTCATTTCTCCCCCATTGGTGAGGAGAAAGTTAATTCCTTTCGCGCAGTCCATGCTGCTTCCCCCTCCGAGCCCGACAATAAAGTCAACTTCGGCACTTCGCGCAAACTCGACACCGGCGGCGATATCGAGAGTTGTGGGATTGCAGTGGACATCGTCGAAGACGAAAACAGAGAGCCCGCAGAGTTTCAGCGACTCGACGGCTCGCAATTCGTGCCCAGCTTCTTTGATTCCCTGATCAGAGACGAGCAACACTCGTCGCCCTCCCAGATCGCGGACGAACGGTCCGAGCTGATTGAGTGTTCCCGGACCATACACGACCCGCGTCCGAGGGTCGAATTCAAACTCTGGGATCATCATATGACTGTATGCAGGAGGGAGTGGGGAATGTGCCGCGCAGGAATTTTCGTCGTCCCTATCCTATCGGTCACGTCCCTCGACGGAAAGTCGAGTGTTGGAGTTTCTGACTGAGGATCTGCCGGACAATTCCCGCTGATCGATCGGGATTCTCTCAGAGAAACAGATTCGAAACGCTGCCGATTCCCAGATCTCGCCGCAGTCGTTTTTCGTGGACAGGCGTCCAGAAAATGAACGCAGGAAACATACGCAGGAAACATACGCAGGAAACATACGCAGGAAACATACGCAGGAAACATACGCAGGAAACGAACCCAGCGAATGAACTCAGGAACCGAGCCGGCCGAACTGACGGTCCAGTTCTTCGCGAGTCAGCTTCAAAGCGGTCGGTCGACCATGCGGGCAGTGATGGTGATCGTCACACAAGTGCCGCTGAGCGAGGAGGGACTCGATTTCCTCAAACGAAAGCCTTTGCCCCGCCTTAATCGCAGCTTTACAGGACATCATATGCAGGAGGGCGTCAATCAAATCACGCCGTTCGACTTTCCGCCCTTGTGATTCGATCTGGTCGGCAAGATCTCGCAGCAGTGACTGAGGATCGGCACGCGACATCAACGTCGGATACCCGGTGAGCGCGATCGTACTGCCCCCGAATCCTTCAATAATGAGGCCCAGTTCTGCCAGCACTTCCTGTTGATCAAGAAGCGTTTGTGATTCACGACTCGAAAGCTCCACCATGACCGGCATGAGCATCTTCTGAACTTCGACTTTTCCGGAAAGGACCCGTCGTCGAAGCTGTTCATACATGATACGTTCGTGCAGTGCGTGCTGATCGATCACGGTCAACCCTTCACGAGTTTCGACCACGAGGTAACAATCGTGCACCTGCATTGCCCGCACATCGTCTGCAATCGCCGATGATTCCTCATCCTGATCAGCAGTTGCAGAAGGCTGATCAGTTGAGAATTCCTCGGAATGATCCTGAAGCCCCGCTGAAACGCCCTGCCCCTCGAGAGATGGATTCGCTGCCAGCATCTCATCAGAGGAACGGTTCTCGAGTGCTCCGGCCTTCTGATCTGCGGCGGGATTGAGATTGTCTGCAGAGAAGAGAACTCTCCCCGGCGGCGGTTGCAACTCTTTCTGCACCCAACTGGAAAGTTCGTTCCTGAGTTCTTCGGCCGGAACAGGAGACTGCGAAGCTTGAGCCCCCGCTTTGCCTGACTGATTCGGCAGGTCGAGACGCGAGTCCAGATCCATAGAAAGAAACTGGTTTCGCAGCGTCGACAAGAGGAGCCGGTACAGAATCTGGCTGTTCTGGAATCGAACTTCGGACTTCGTCGGATGTACATTGACATCCACCTGATTCGGATCGACTTCCAGAAACAAGAACGAAATGGGATGACGACCGACCATGACCAACCCTCGATAAGCTTCGCTCAATGCGTGCTGCAAGGATCGATCCTGAATCCAGCGACCGTTCAAAAACAGATACTGCCCTTTCCGGGTTGCTTTGCTTTGCGACGGGTGAGCCACATATCCGCGAATATGTGCCCCCTCATGTTCCGATTCGACCCAGATCAACTGTTCCGTCAGCTTGGAACCGTAGAAAAGCTCCAGTCGCTCGATGAGTCGATGCGTCGCAGGGAGTTCGTAAACGATCTTATCGTTGTGCCGAAGCACGAGATGAAGATTGGGATTGGCGAGCGCGATGCGTGTAAACTGCTCGGAGATATGACCGAATTCCGTCGCTGGAGTTTTCAGAAACTTGCGTCGGACCGGTGTATTGAAGAAGAGTTGTCGAACTTCGATTCGCGTCCCTTCTGGACATCCACAGACATGCGGCTCTTTCAGAATCCCGCCGTGAACGTTGAGTTCCATTCCGATATCCGCCCCACGTCTGCGGCTGCGAAGCTGGAACTGCGAAACTTCTGCAATGGAAGCGAGAGCTTCGCCGCGAAAGCCCATAGTCTGCACGCGGAACAGGTCGTCTGCATCGACGATTTTGCTCGTCGCGTGGCTTGCGACTGACAGTTCGAAGTCATCAGGGTGAATTCCTTCCCCATCGTCCACAATCCGGATGCAGTCCACTCCGCCATTCTCGATCTCAACTTCGATGCGTGATGAGAGCGCATCGACAGAGTTCTCCAGCAATTCTTTAACAACACTGGCGGGACGTTCAATCACTTCTCCCGCCGCAATTTTATTGATTACGCTGGGAGTCAGTTGACGAATCCGTGTATCGACATCCGTGTGAGTGGGGGACATTCCTGAAATCAGATCAGTAGAGTGGATTGATTGAGATCACCGTGAATTCGATTCACTGTGTCTTTGAATGAGTGTGAAATCGAATCAGTGTGCAAGGCTTCGAAAATCACGGGCCGGGTCACTTCGAGCATAAAGAGACCGGACCGACAAATCTTCGGAACTTCTGTGACTTCAGACCGGAAACGATCTGGGCGAATTTGAGAAGGGACACCGAAATCTGCGAATCGAATGGTTTCTCGAACCGCTCATGATGTGAAGAACAGACTTAAGCCCCGTTCTGACGAAGTGATGATACTCAAATGGACCGGAAATTGTCACATCTCAAGGAAGTTTTCCTTCGCTGCGATCGGTCGATTCCGTTGCTGTGAGGAAGTTGAATCCTCGCACGTTTCCGCATCGAAGATCTCTTCAAACCTTCGATCGCGACAACGAATCGAGACGAAACAGCCCCCGTAATTGGCTGTTCTTAGCCAACTTACGTCCGCAGCCTGTCGTTGAAATCGATCAGTTGAAATCAATCAAACATCACAAACAGCGACTGCCTCGGCCAGTCCGTCCCATGGGTCACGCGTCGGAATGAATTCCTGCCCGACATATCCGGTGTAGCCGACCTCAAGAAGCGCCCTCATGATCGGCGGATAATTGATTTCCTGGGTGTCATCCAATTCTCCGCGGCCGGGGTTTCCAGCGGTGTGAATGTGACCGATCCAGTCCTTATGCTCGCGAATTCGACGAATGACGTCGCCGTCCATGATCTGCACGTGATAGATATCAAACAAAAGTTTGACGTGAGAAGAGTTCACCTCTTTGAGGATGTTGATGCAATAGTCGCAATGATCTCCCTGATACCCCGGGTGACCGGTCATGGGCTGTGAATCATCGCGCGTATTGAGCATTTCGAGACAGACGGTGACGTTGTTCTTCTCTACATCCGGAGCAATCTCCTTGAGTCCGGCGACACAGTTCTCGAAACCCTCCTCTTTTGACAGGCCGTTCGCCATCCCGGTGAAAGTGATGACTCGTTCGACTCCGAACTCTCGACACTGCTGGATTCGTTCCCGCAACACGGCGAGGCACTCATCCCACTCGTTCCGATTATTGAACCCGGTACGAAATCCGTGGCTTCCCGCGATCGCGCAGGTCAGTCCGAATTTCTTTAGTGTGGGCCAATGTTGCGGGTCGATCAACTCGATGCTCTGGCACCCGAGTTTTGCGGCAACCTTGCAGTATTCCTCAACGTCAGGCCATGTTTTGTTGTAACACCAGTTGACCAACGACTGCTTGATTCGCTGGTTTGATGCGACTGGCTCATTCGCTTCCGCTGCCTTGAGAGATGATGTCGATGCCCCGAGCACTGACGCTGCGGCCAAACTTCCGGCCGAAATCTGCATCCACTGTCGGCGAGAGAATTCCGATGAGCGCGTAACATCTGACATTTTGTGACCTCGTTCTGCTTGTTCATCCACAGATGAACGATCTATCGATGAATCGTCCAGTCTTCCTGGTTCACGATCAGTGTATCGTATTCGCAGTCGCTGATCGATTCATCGATGCCATCGTCAAACAAGAAATGCCCGCAGCTTTAGTCTTTGACGCACGCTGTCCAGCTGAGCACAGGGTTTCGTGCTGCGGAAACTTCATCCGGTCGGCGAATTGATGTCGACTCGGGAGCTTCGTGCAGACGCTCTGATTCCTCGGAGATGATCTGCTTGAACGTCTCGAAAAAGGCATCGAGAGTTTCTTTGGACTCGGTTTCGGTCGGCTCGATCATCATCGCTTCCGGAACGACGAGCGGGAAGTAAACCGTTGGAGCATGGAAGCCGTAATCGAGGAGTCGCTTCGCGATATCCATCGCGGTGATTCCCTTCTCATCTTTCAACTTCTTCGCCGAAGCCACGAATTCGTGCATGCATCGATCTGCGTTTGGCACGGGCATCAACTCTTCCAGTCGCGTCCGCAGATAATTCGCATTGAGAATTGCGTGCTCGGAGACTTTTCGCAGACCATCTGATCCGAGGGTCCGGAGGTAGAAATACCCTCGCAGAAGAATCCCGACGTTGCCGAAAAACGATCTCATGCGCCCGATGCTTTTCGGGGGCACAGACAATTCGAAATATGGTTGGCCGTCTTTTTCCGTCTTCGTCACGATCGGTCCGGGAAGATAATCGGCCAGAAATGATCGGACGGCAATCGGACCAGCTCCCGGTCCTCCCGCTCCATGAGGTCCGGTGAACGTTTTATGCACGTTGTAGTGCATCATGTCGCCACCGAAATCTCCCGGCCGGGTGATTCCGAGGATCGCATTCATGTTCGCACCATCGATATACACAAGCCCGCCGACATCATGCAGGATCGATGAAATCTTCGCGATGTCCTTTTCGAACAAGCCAAGCGTGTTCGGATTCGTGACCATGAACACCGCTGTTTGTTCATCGACAGCGTTTTTCAACGCTTCGACGTCAACGAGACCGTTCGATGATGGCGGAAGTTGAATGCATTCGAACCCGGCTAAAGCAGCACTGGCGGGATTGGTTCCGTGCGCGCTGCTTGGGAAGACAACCTTCGTTCGCGACTCTTTTCGATCCGCAAAATACGCAGAAGCAACATGAAGCGCGGCCAATTCCCCTTGAGCACCCGCAGCGGGTTGGAGAGAAACCGCTGGCAATCCGGCAATCTCTCCGAGCATTTCCTGAAGCTCATAGAGAATCTGCAGCATCCCCTGAGAGTCTTCGACACGCGAATACGGATGAAGATCCCCGATCCCGTGAAGTCGAGCCAGTCGCTCATGCCGCTTCGGGTTGTACTTCATCGTACAACTTCCGAGCGGATAAAAATGCGTATCGACACACATGTTCAGAGTGGACAGATTCACAAAGTGTCGGACAACATCGCCTTCCGAAAGCTCTGGGAGCGGTGGCGGAGATGTGGCCAGAACGTCTTCCAGGAGCAAATCTGAAAGCTCGACGGTCGGAACGTCACACTTCGGAAGAGTCGCGGCACGGCGTCCCTTTTTGGAGAGTTCGAAAATAGGGGCTGTCGCTAAGTTATTCCGCATAGTACACCGTGGGAATCTTTGAGTTCAATTTGATGCCGATGTCTGGGGCGGCGTGAAACATGCTCGCCTGCCCTGATCGTCGAAAGCCATTCGTCGGATTGATTGCTTTGAAAACAGGATCGTGACGACCGCTGAAGCTTGGGCGGAATCATTCCTTCAAGGCAGACACGAGTGCGTCAATCTGATCTTTCGATCGGGTCTCAGTCACTGCGATCAAAACAGAATCGTGGGACGACTCTGGGGCTCCTGGGAAGTGCTTCAGTGATGGCCCGATATCGAAGCCCGCATCCGCAGCTCGTTTCACAAGCTCGTCAGCATCTCCTGAGTAGCTGAGCGTAAACTCTTTGAAGAATGGACCATCGAACGCCAGCTTGAGTCCGTCGACTTCCTGAAGTCGATCGGCAGCGTAGTGAGCTTTCTGGCAACTCAGCGTCGCAGCTTCGCGAAGTCCTTCAGGCCCCATCAAGGAGAGATAGACAGTTGCCCGTAATGCCAGCAGTCCTTGATTTGTGCAAATGTTGCTTGTCGCTTTGTCTCGTCGAATGTGTTGTTCTCGTGTTTGCAATCCGAGCACGTAACACTGTTTGCCGTCCCGATCCTTCGCGAGTGAAATCAATCGGCCCGGCATCTTCCGGACAAATTCGTCCCGGCAGGCAAGAATCCCCAAGTAAGGACCACCGAATTGCAGCGGAATCCCCAGCGACTGTCCTTCGGCCACTCCGATATCCGCACCGTAATCGGCCGGGCGTTTCAGGACTCCCAAGCTGAGAGGATCAAACGAAACGACCGACAGCGCTCCATGTTTTCGAGCGATTTCGCAGATTTCTTCTCCCGGTTCAATGCAACCAAAGAAGTTGGGTTGCTGAAAGACAACGCACGCCACTTGATCGTCGATAACTTCTTTTAGCCGACTCAGATCCGTGACACCGTTCACAGCCGGAATCGTGATGACTTCGGTATCCAGTTCTCTGGTGTAAGTCTCAACCACCTGACGGAACTCAGGATGCACGCCTTCCGACAGCAGGATCTTGCCGTCTCGACGTGTCACTCGCATCGCCATGAAGGCTGCTTCGCTGACAGCTGTTCCGCCTTCGTAGAGGCTGGCATTCGAGACATCAAAACCCGTCAATGCACAGATGAGAGACTGATACTCGAAGAAGGCCTGAAGCGATCCCTGACTCGCTTCGGGCTGATAGGGTGTGTAGGCGGTGTAGAATTCGCCGCGGCCTGCGATTTCGTCCACAACAGCCGGAACGAAGTGGTCGTAAGCACCTCCTCCCCGGAAGCAAACTCGATCACAATGATTGCGAGCCGCCAGACGGGTGAGGTGGTCTTGCAACTCCAGCTCTGTCATCGGTTCGGGCAAATCGAGCTTGCCCTTTAATTGGAGGTCGGACGGAACCTGGTCGAGCAATTGCTCAATGTTGTCGCAACCGATGACATCCAGCATTTCCCGTTCTTGTTCGGGAGTGTTGTAAAGGTATCCCACTGATTTCTTTCCCAGTCAGCATGTTTCAAATGGGGGCACAACTCAAACGCGCAGCTGTCCCAACTTGTATCCAAAAACACACAGAACGCGTCCGTTCTCAGTCCTGTGCTTCGTTGATTTCCAATTTTCCATCGAAGAGCGTGGCTCTTCGTGCTCACTCACAAACAGACTTCCGAGATGTTTCGTGCGTCTGACTTCAGACGCAACATGAGCACGCGACCAACTGATCTTCAGTCTTAACCGCAGGAGTTGGCCGATGAAAACAGCTCTCTGCAAATAAGTCGATCCATTCCGTGAAAAAGTTCGTTTCACTCAGAGGAATCGTTGAGTTCTCGCTTCGATCTCGTTCCCGATTGTCTCGAATCGACGGACAACTCGCGAACGAGCAACTCGCCCAAAAGCATTCGTATTGTTCGATCACACTCTGTTTGTTCGATCACACACTGTGGGGGCCAATGCTCCGGGCATCCTGCCCCCTGATCTCGTCCGTTTCAATCAATCGCTGAACCGTGCTTGAGTGTGTCCGTCTCGTTCTTGCGAAACGCTGCAATCGAGAGAAGAAGATCTTCCCGAAGTGATCCAAAAAACGCTCAGCGAGGGATTCTTCAGGAGCTTCATCCATCTGAACGCAGAATTGAGTCCACTCTAATGACTTTCACACGAAGCTTGATAAGCCGCGTAGTCCATCAGGGAATCCAATTCATCAGCGTTTTCGACTTTCAGTTTCACAATCCAGCCATCCCCGAACGGATCATCGGAAAGCGGCGCCGGATCGCCTTCGAGAACTGAATTGACTTCAACAATTTCCCCGCCGATCGGAGCGTAAAGATCACTGACAGCTTTGACACTCTCAACTTCGCCAAAGACTTCACCCGCAGAGAATGACTTTCCGGAGTTGGGCAATTCGACATGAACAACGTCACTCAATTCTTTCACTGCAAATTCGCTGATCCCAATCGTCGCGATCTCGCCGTCGACGGAAACCCACTCATGAGTCTTTGCAAATTTCAGGGATGATGGATCCACTCGATTCTCCTGGACAATTACGAAGAGGTATGCTGACGAAGAGGTGTGCTCGTCTGGCAGTTTTTAGTCGTGTTGAGTCAACGCGGCAACAGATGTGAGGTCTGTTTTCTTCAGCAGGACGGTTCGTGCGTCTGATCACCGGTCGTCTGGCAGCCAGTACGAAGTTCGATGGCAGAGATTTTCTCAATCCTTCGCTGATGTCGGCCCCCTTCGAATTCTGTCTTCAACCAGATTTCGACGATTCTGCCCAACAGCCGATCTCCTAACATATCAGCCGAGAGGCACATGATATTGGTGTCGTTGTGACGTCGGCTGTATTCCGCAGTGACATCGTCATGACACGTAGCAGCCCGCACTCCTCGAAATTTGTTCGCAGCAATACACATCCCGACACCAGTTCCACAGATCAAGATCCCTCGATCGACCTGGCCCGTTGCCACTGCTTCAGCCACCTTCGCTGCAAAGTCAGGATAGTCAACGCTCTCATCTTCAAAAGGTCCGAAATCGATGGCTTCGTAACCGATCTCTTCCAATTGAGAAAGAATCTGTCCTTTCACCCGGACGCCGCGATGGTCGCTGGCCAGTGCTACTTTCATTCCAACATCCCTCCGAAAATCGGCCGAAACCGAATCAAATCTGATCACTGTTCTCCAGTTCGATCACTGCTCGTTGAAAGTTGTCAACAACTTAACACCAGCGAGCAATTCACTCAGCACGAGTCTCAAGCAAGTTTGCTCTCTCGACACTCACCAGAGCGGTTGAATTCGACACCGCAGCCTGACGACTCTTGCAAGTCCTGGAAAACCAGTTCGAAAAACATTCTAAACCATTTTCATGGTATTTCCGCACGCGTCTGAACTCGTCTCATTCCATGAATGTTGCGTGTACACATGCGAATCGCAGCAAACCTGAGATGAAGTTCCTCTAACTTTGCTTCGAGAGTAATTCCTGCAAACAACTTTCGATCTCGGATCGACACCGAGAATACTCTTCGGGGCCCCCACCAATCGGATCGGGGACATCCCGCATTTCATGTGACAACAATCGTGCCTTTCCTTCCAATTCTGGAAAAGCACTCACAATGGCTTCGAGGTGATGTCGCGTCATGGCGAGAATATGGTCGCTATGGAACAATAGCTCTTCAGTGACAGGCTGGCTCTCGTGCGAACTCAAATCGACCCCGACTTCTTTCAATAACTCAATCGCTTCCGGGGCCGCCGGAGCTCCAGGATACGCGGATAACCCGGCTGAAACGACGGTATAACCGCGATCCAGGAGTTCATCTTCCTGACACTTCAACTGCTCTGCAAGCATCTTGCGAAACAGCCCCTCTGCCATTGGGCTGCGACAGGTATTTCCAGTACAGATGAAAAGATATACTTCACCGTTCATGCGGTCTAACACTCGCTGACTGACTGCTCCAGAGCGGACGATTTCGAACTGACCGTCTTTGACGGCGGCGACTGTCGGTCCTTCTGGATATCTCGGCTCTGACGACTCGACTGCGACACTGACGCCGTGTACGTCTTCAGGAAGTTTGTCGCTCCCCGGAATTAACAACCCGAGTGCGGGACTCGTCCCATTCTCGAGCAACACCCGGCAGAACGAATTCCCCGGAACGCTTAAGGCCCGACCATGTTTGCTCAAACCCCAGGCAACATACGTTTCGTGCCAGTTTTTCGTCAGGCGTTCGGGTTCTTCGCCTCCCACCTGAAGAATGACCGGACCGGGCCAGCATCTCCGTGAAAGCTTTTCAAATGTTGTGGAGGATGCCTCGACGCAGTCATCTGCGGAACTCGCATCAGCCAACGCAACAAAAGGGATGCCAATGGGAATCTGCGACATCAACTGCCCCATCAATTCCCCAGCTGCGGATTGCTCCGGCTTCCCAAGAACAAGGACTCCGACTTCATCCGGGACTGCAATCAGTCGCCCCGCATCGAGTTCAGCGACCACAGCGCGCACGACATCGTCGTACGAGGTGATTCGGTCGAGATCGATTCGTTGCGGCATCCGGAACACATCAATGTATTGTGATAAGACTGACAGCTTGCCAGCAACCAATCGTATCTCAGCCCGAACGCATGTTCAACTGGCGACGTTTATCGCCTCAATCTCAGAGAGTCCTCGAACAGGGCGCGTCGCCGCCATGAGTACGAAACGTTCTCCCGATCGATCGAGTCGACAGACGATTGGGCTGCCTGACTTGCTTCGGATCCCTACAGATCGGGGTGAATTCTCGACGCCGGTTTCAATCAACAACCGCTTCAGACAGAACCTGAGAGTAGTAATCACGAGCCTGTTGATAGGCTTTCTCAGCTTCTTCCCGCTCAGATTCACGGATCATTGGCGACTTTGATTTCCAGCAGACGTCAACACTGTCGCGACACCATTCGGCACTCCGTCGACTTCCTCGGATCGGCTTTCCATCGATCTCGACGAAAACGGGATTGGTATGACAAGACGGAAGAATCCGGATCGCGATCCAGCTAGAGTGATCGAGTTGAGTCTCAAACTTGAGATCATTGATCTCTCCATCGGCCTCAATTTCGACTCGTTCGGCAACTTGTCCATTCACGATCAGTTCCACAGGAACCTTTCGGGTATCGCCGATGCGACATCGTTCGATGTGCCAATAGGGCTGCTGATCCAATCGACGCTGGCGGATCATTTGCGTTTTCGTTGACGGTTCTGGCTCAAGAAGAGCTGCCACCTCGCATTGAACCGTCACGAGACCCGGCTCTTCCAGATCCAGTTGACTGATCTCGCCAGAGGTTCCCGGCTCCCCGACAGCCACGTCATTGACGCGAAAATCCATCAAGTGGCTCAGACCATCTCCGCAGTAACTTCGCCCGTTCTTGACCCCCTGAATCCACGTGTCAAAGTTGACGGGTCCGTCGCCATCCTGTTTGACATAGACTCTGCCTAAACCAACGCGGTCCCCGTAAATGCAGGGGAAGTCGGTTTCTCCACTGATGCGAGAACGCAATCCGCAATTTAACGTGTGGTACCAGATATTGAGTTCCCAAATCGCAGGCGTATCAACAGCAGAGATGAAGTCGCACACCCCATGCGCAGCAGTGACGACGTATTCATTCGCCCCGATTCCATCAAACGGAGGAATTTCGTAGTCGGGGAGCGTATCGACAGCTTTTCCCTGACCCCTCAAACGTTGTGGGGTCTCCCCCGGTCTCAGGCGTTGACCATTGGGCCCCACGTCCGGCAGTGCAAGTCCCCAACCGGAATGACTATATCCGACGACTCCTCCCTGTTCTTTTCCCCATTTCAGAACCGGAAGCGTCCAGCTGGGCCACTCTTCGATCAGAGTTGTGCCGGGGTAATCATCTTCGATCAAACGGAGAAGGCATAAGTGGCCAGCATGCGAGGATGGAAAGCCACTGACTTCCACATCGTACCGCATCAAATAGTTCTCAGTGGAAAGTTCGTGAGTGGCCCCTTCAAAGTATTCTTTCTGGGTGTACCAGCATGGCCCCCAACTGAGAACGCACCCGACATTCAAATCTTCTCCCAGAATATGCCGCATCATGTCTTCCGGTCCGACTCCCTCTGTCGGGCTGTCATAGTGGGCACACCCGGCAGCATGGACGTGATGGTCACCTGAAATCCATCCTTTCTTCGCGGGATGAATCCAACGCGTCAGCTGAAAGGGAACTCTCTGATTGGGAGATGCGGAGACAGTAAAACTGGTCCGTTCGACTTCGTATTCCGGGCCGCGCGAAATGGTGACTGTGTAGTCACCCGGCGGGAGACGGACAGTTTCCCCATCTTTCCGGTAAACCTGTTCATGAAAGAAGAAGTCCGGAGCGAGCCGTTTCGAAGGGTTGGGATAGACTCGTCCCAACCGGTCCCGGATGACAAGCGCTGCCATCGTGGGAGTGCCATCGTGGTCGAGGATTCCAAGAGTCACATCAACCGCTGGCTGACATTCAAACAGAATCGGAACCGAGTTGCGAAATCCGATATCCTGAGTCCCCTGTCCGACATGAAACGAAATCTGTGCTTCCCGCTTCCCGACGTCTCGGGAGTAAAGCTGCGCAATTCGATATTCGAGTCCCAATCCGGAGAGCCCTCCACGCATCGGTTGCGAATCGTACATCGACACGTCAAGGAATCTTCGTTCGACTTCGGGGCGATCAATCAAGTCGTCATCGGTTTTCGGACGCTGACGCGCTCCGTTCCCGCGTTCGTAGACTGCGTGTGCGTTGGGACTCTCAATCTCCAGTTTCGGATTGATGCCTGCCTCGTTGTGAACTTTGACCAGAAACGACCGCCAGCCTTGCTCCATCAGTTCTTTCGGGCAAGGGCCTTCGGAAACCTTGACGCGGCTTTCTGCATTGATATGTACTCCGGCGAGACAGTGCGGGTCCAGCACATCCTGAATTGCCTCTGTCACTTCTCGATCGGTTTCGAGTTGAAACGCTGCGTCGAGTGCCTGTTTGTCTTCGTCGGAGAAAGGCTGGCCAATGAAGTCCATTGCTTCGACGAGTCGCTTCGTCGCTTCAATCAGCGGTTGGCGTTCAACTCGAACAACTTCCGGGAAGCCCTGACCGAGCGCCACCGAAACCGTTCCCAAAAGACCGCACGCAATGAACAAGACACGGAACATATTTCTTCTCCCGACTGGTTCTGATTCAGAATTCGTCAACTGATCACGCTTTGAATGACGTTTCCATGCACGTCTGTCAGCCGCATATCTCTTCCACTATAACGAAATGTCAGCTGCTCATGGTCGACCCCAAGTTGGTGCAGCACCGTCGCCCACAAATCATAAAATGTTTGCTTGTTCTCGATGACGTGATAGCCGTATTCATCCGTGGCTCCGTGAACCACACCTCCACGAATGCCTCCGCCAGCCATCCAGACACTAAACCCGAACGGGTTGTGATCTCGTCCATTGCTTCCCTGCGAAAACGGCGTTCTTCCGAACTCGCCCGCCCAGATCACAAGTGTGGAATCCAACAACCCTCGAGACTTCAGATCTTTCAACAACCCGCCGATCGGCTGGTCGACCTGCTGTGCCATCCTTCGATGTCCTTCCTCAAGTCCTCCATGCTGATCCCATGGATTCGGCGCTTGACTTCCTCCGGGAACTTGAGGCAGACATGTCAGTTCCACAAAGCGGACGCCGCGCTCAACAAGTCGTCTCGCCAACAGACATTGTCGGGCATAACCTGCAGTTTGCGTGTTCGAAGAACGCGTGCCATACAGATCATGAATAGACTCAGACTCTTGTGACAGATCACAGAGTTCAGGAACTGCCGACTGCATTCGATAAGCCGTTTCATAGTTTCGAATGGCGGCCTCAACTTGTGCGTTGTGCTGAACGCGTCCGGAAAACTTTCCGTCGAACTCAGCGATGAGCGCCATGCGTCGACGTTGAACGTCGTCAAGTTCTCGAGGCTGAATATTGGGAACGGGTTCTTCCGAGTCGAGATCAACGATCGAAGCTTGATGTTCGGCGGGCAAGTACCCGCTGCTCCACTGACCGACGCCACCATGGGGAACGCCGGACTGGCCACTTTTCAAAACAACGTATCCGGGGACGTTTTCGTTTTCGGTTCCGAGTCCGTAATTGATCCACGCCCCCGAGCTCGGATGACCGATGAACGGGAAACCGGTATGAAACGCGAAGTTCCCTTGAGCGTGCTCATTCACAGTCGTTGTCATCGATCGAATGACTGCAAGCTCATCCGCTGACTCTGCGATGTGCGGAAACATTGAACTGATGGGAATTCCACTCTCACCCCACTGCTTGAATGAGAACGGACAGGGAAAGATGTTTCCGTTATTGTTGAACTGGGTCCGTTCAACTTTCATGGGCATCGGCTTGCCCGCTTCCCGTTCGAGTCGGGGTTTGGGGTCGAAGGAGTCGACGTGTGAGACCCCTCCGGACATGTAACAAAGAATGACGTTCTTCGCCCGGGCGGGAAGACGAAACGAAGCGTCATCGGCCTGTGACTCCGCCGAGACTGACTGTGCCAGATGCGACAGCGCCAACCATCCGAAACCGCACGATGCCGTTTGCAGCGCTCGTCGTCTTGAGAAGTATTGATTGATCATTCCACTGACTACCGTATGTAAATAAATTCTTTGAGGTTCAAGAGTCCATGAACGAAGTCCGCCCAGGCATCCTGTTCTGATTTCTCCGCACCGAGTTCTGAGAGACTTTGTTTGAGATTGCTGATCGTCTGCCGAATTTCGTTGGCCTGGAGGCTTTCTTCGGAACTCATCGCAGCGGAAAGTTCTTCCGAGGAAACAAACGTTGAGTCTTCGTTCGCAAGCGCTTGTAATTCCTCAGCAGTCAGCGCTGAGTCGTAAAGTCGCGCTCGCTCGATTCGACCGGTCAGAAATCGATTTTCCACTGGTGGGCTATGTCGCAAACCGAACAGAATCTGGCTGCCGCCCCCTTTGAACGGACGCAAATTCGCCTTGCGATAAGGGGTTCCATACAGACGCCCATTGCGATAACAGCTGATCGTTCCATCGTCATCATACGTCATCACAAGGTGGACAGGAGACTTCACAGCTTCATGTTCTGCCGGTCCTTGCAAGCTGCTGGTTCTCTGAAAGGAATTCGACCCCGCCAGCCAGTGTTGCGGTTCTTGTTCCCCGTAGACAATTGCATCGAAGTCTGCACCCGACAGAGTTTGTACCGACATCACTCCGCCGCCACGCTGTTCAAGATTCGATAACTGAACGATCACTTCCAAAGATTTCGTTCGCAGGTTGTCCTCGAGCGGTCCAGTCGAAACATAACCGCTTCCGCCGAGAACGAGTGCCCCGTCCTCAATTCGGCAGTCCCCGTGAGCCGTTCCCTGAAATCGCCCTGTTGTATCGTTGAGGTCGTGGTCAAAGTTCCATTCAGCAACCAATGACGGGAAATGGAGATCGACGTCATCGCCGTTTCCACGAGCGTTTAAGATTCTGTATCGAACACGACTTTCCAAGACCGCCAGATGATTCTCATGTTCATCCAACTGAGTGACCAAACGTTGACGCACAGCGGATTGCTGCTGATAGAAGGTTCGCAGCTCAGCGACGAAATCACTGGCTGCACTGAGTTCTCGAGAGTCAGCGGGACGCCCGAGAACCGAATTCATCAGGTGTTGGATGCGGTTTTCGTCATTGAGATTCTGTGAGGTTGCCCCCAACTGTTGCGATGCGTGTAACACGAATGGATCATTCAAAAGCGTCAGCGATTGTGCGGGGACGTTCGTGACATCGCGTCGTCCTTGTGTTGCAAAGGGAACCGGCATATTAAAGGTCGCCAGGAACGGATCCATATCGTTGCGGATGACTGCGAGGTAAACACTTCGCCGTTTCGATTTCTCTCCGTTTCGATCCGGAGGGCCAAACAGAGTCCGATCAAGTTGCCCCGAAGCGACGAGGATCGAATCTCGGAGCATTTCACCCGTCATCCTTCGAATTGAAGCGTGCGACAGAAGTCGATTCTCTGGATCGAATTCTTGTGCTTCTTTCGAGGCGACGCTGGACTGCTGCCAGGTTTCAGTCAGCAGGAGTTCGCGAATCAGTTGTTTGATCGACCATCCCTGTTCCGCAAATCGGTACGCGAGATAGTCCAGCAACTCGGGGTGCGAAGGCTCTTCGCCGAGTAATCCGAAATTATCCACAGTTCGAACAAGTCCCGCACCGAACACATAATGCCAGATCCGATTGACAATGACTCGCTTGGTCAACGGGTTGTCGTCTCGAATCAGATCTTCCGCAAGCTGTCGTCGTCCACTTGTCCCAGTGGTGTCTGTGAACTGATAAGGAGTCGCATCGATCGACTCGAGAAACCGCCGCGCGACCACATTTCCCGGATGTCGGTGCTGTCCTCGAATGAAGAGTGCCTGATCCGCCGATTCGGCATCGAGCTGTCCCGGAACCCGATTCGGCAACGGAACCTCTTCCTCAAGCGAACGGTACTGAGCGACCATTTCCTGCAATCTGTCCGAACCGCTCCCCAGCTTCGGAAGATACCCAACCGAAACAAGTTCGTTCAGAAGATCGACTTGCTGGTCAGTGCAAGTCCCTCGCTTCCAGTCTTCGATCGCTTTTCGGATCACCGCTTGAGTTTGTTTCCTCAGTGCCGAGGATTCATGGCTGATATCGGAACCGATCAGTGATACCAGAATCGACGACGCTGACGATTCTTGTGGTGGAGTAAAGCTTCCGACGGGTGCGACGACAACTTCCCGGACTCCGAACCATGATCGGTCCACAGGTTTCGCCAGTACCGGAGAATCGGCAGCTGTTGTCAGTTCAATGTGAATATCATCGCCGTCCCAGTAGCTCGCATCGTATCGAATCCATTGGGGCTTCCCATTCTTCAAGGAAGTGACTGAGTAAACCGTTCCGTGACGTGGATAGTTTTGCACGGAGTACCGCACCATGGCGTCGCCCGAACCTTGCACACGAACCCAGATTTCGTATTTCCCATCGAGGTGCAGGTTCCGCGACATGAATGCCGCTCGATGTTTCGTCGAGAGTCCATGCGAATAGATTCCGGATTTGAGAAGTGGGGCGTCGCTGGCAAGTCCTTCGAGAAGTGAAAAGTCCCCTGCGGGAGTGATCGAATCGACCGTCCCGTTTCCAAAGGAATACCACTCCGAAGCCGACTCGGGATCTCGGAGATTCCAATGAGCATAGATGTTCGCATCGTCGCCGGAATCGGAAGCGTGATCGCCCGTAGCGGAAGCAGCCTGCAAAAGTTTCTGCCGGGCGTCACTCTTTGACTCTACGTCCGACGACGAAAGCTTGAGTGGATAGAAGAGATCCGCTTCACTCATCGATCGTTCAACGAACTCATTGACCGTTTCATCGAAGGACTCGACTCGACTCAACCAGACGTTTGCCTGTTCTGACCGTAAGCTCTCTTTGATTTCGGTCAACTCGTCGCGATTGCGGTATTGCTTCTCTTCGGAATTCGCATCCAGAATGCCCGGCCGTGGAGATCCAATCACCCCGAATAGTGCGTAATAGTCTTCCTGGCTAATGGGATCAAATTTGTGATTGTGGCAGCGAGCACACGAAACCGTCAGCGCCATGAATGCTTTGGAGAAAACATTGATCTGATCATCGACGAATTTCACCTTCTCATCGAGGGCATCCGTCGGAGCGAATCCGTGGAAACACATCCGCCAGTGAGCGGTTGCGATTACCGACTGATTGACTTGCGTCTCTGGGTCAATTCGAGGGTTTTCAAGCAAGTCGCCCGCCACATGTTCGCGGACAAGTTGATCATACGGAACATCGTCATTGAGCGCATGAATGAGATAGTCGCGGTACTTCCAGGCATAGGGAATTGCGGGATCGCCCTCGCTCCCGTGTGACTCCGCATATCTGATGACATCCATCCAGCAACGCGCCCAGTGTTCTCCGAACTCACGTGAATTCAGCCAGCGATCAACGAGTCTCTCGTAGGCATCAGGACGCTCATCCGAAAGAAACGATTCCGTCTCCTCGACCGTCGGCACGATCCCTCGAACAACGAGACTCAACCGGCGCACCAGATCTCGGCGAGACGCACGCGGTACGGGAGTCAATCCAGTTTCATTTAAACGTGCTGCAATAAATCGATCGACGGGATGTTGTGCGTCATTGGAGTCAGCAGCGAGTGGAGGAGTCACGGAGCGCAGTGAACGAAAACTCCACCAGGAGACCCGTTCCTGCAACTGGCTTTCCCAAGTCACGACGTTTGTCAGATCCGATCCGGCCGGAGGATTTTCGCGAGGATCGGGTGCTCCCATGGCAATCCACTTTTCGAAGTCCGCAATCACTGACGGATCGAGAGCATTCTCACCCAGCGGCATTTCGAAACCCTCGATTTCATGCCGCATGACACGCAGCAGAAGACTTTCGCGGGGGGCTTCCAAATTCAATGTCGTCCCCGATTGTCCTCCCTGAAGAAAGCGGGAGCGGTGATCGAGAATCAAATCGCCTTCAGCAGTATCCTGACTGTTATGACACCCGTAGCAATGTTCGACCAGCACAGGGCGGATTCGCGTTTCGAAGAACTCCAGCTGGTCGGACGGAAACTCCTGTTCTGCAGAACTCGCAACCGAACAGGACATCACAACTAACAGGGCAAATCTTCGCAGCAGAAACATCGACAATTCCTGTACCGACATGTTGATCTCAAACAGTCGCCAGTCTTCGGGGAGGGCGTCTTCAAACGGTGTCTGAATCGATGGTGGGTTCTGAAAACAGTTCGATTCACAAGGCTTGGGGTTATTTGAAGTCGCCCTGTGCAAACAGACGAAGACGAATTCGACACTGTTCACTCGCGCGACTCAACCGCTCACCGTTCGAAGAAATTCACTGTGAAGGATACTCATTTCTCAATCCATTGAGAACTGCTGATCCGAAAATCACTCGTCTTTTGAGCATGTTGCCCGCATCAGCCCGGTTGCTTGAACTTGCTTCCATGAACCTCGCATGTTGACTCATGCGAAGTCCGATAGATCGTTTCGATTCTTTGCAACTCATTCCATGGCTGCGAACTCTCCTTCACCCCAAATTGGTGCGTTCCGATTCTGTGTGATGTTGACCGGAATTGTCGAGTCGACAAGACTTGTGGACTTGAACACAACGATTTCCCGGCATGGAAAGCAATCACGAATGTCGAAAGTTGCTCTGATTACAGGTGGTGCGCGTGGGATTGGCCTTGGAATCACCAAATCACTCATCGAGGCTGGCTGGTCATTGATGCTGAATGGTGTTCGCCCGGCCAATCAGGTCCGCGACGTCATCGATCAATTGAATCTCGAACCTGAGCGGATCGACTATTGCCCGGCGAATATTGGCGTGTCTGAAGATCGTTCGCGACTGATCGACACGACCCGAGAACGATTCGGACGGCTCGACGCATTGATTAACAATGCCGGGATCACGTCTCCCGGAAGAAAAGATATTCTCGAAGCTGATGAAGAGGCTTTCGACACGGTCGTTGGAATCAACTTAAAAGGTCCGTTCTTTCTCACGAAACTCGCTGCTCCCCTGATCATTGAATCTCAAGGAGATTCGTCGGTCCGGGGAAGCGTCATTTTTGTGTCATCGATCTCTGCCGAATTCGTTTCGGTCAATCGTGGAGATTACTGCCTGACGAAAGCTGCCCTCGGCATGTGTACGAAGCTCTGGGCAACACGTCTTGCTGAGTTCGGGATCGATGTTTATGAAGTTCGCCCGGGTGTCATTAAGAGCGATATGACTTCCGGTGTGACTGAGAAATACGACAAGCTGATCGAAGAGGGCCTGACACTGGACCGACGCTGGGGAGATCCCTCCGATATCGGTCTCGCGGTCCGATCGCTTGTTGACGGACAGATCCCCTATGCAACGGGGCAAGTTCTCAAGATCGACGGAGGCATGACGATCACAAGTCTGTAACAACATCGCATGCAACGAACGAAGTGTTCATCTTCCGATTTACGTCTCAGTCTCTCAGGCGCCATCGACTCTCAGCCGATATTTACCTTCCGCCAACATCTTCGGTAAGAGAACGACTGTCGAGAAGTCCTCCGGAACGATGCGCATCGCGGAAGAACGTTCTCATCTCAAGCATCGGAGGGCCAAGAAGAAGAATCAGAATCGGTGGAGCGAGGCAAATCACCACCGGAAACAACATTTTGATGGTCGTCTGATTGGCCTTTTCCTCAGAACGCTGTCGAGAATGTCGACGAATTCCATCTGCAAATTCGGTCACCGCAATCACAACATGTGTCCCGGTTTTCTCCGATTGACTGAGTAGCGTCGCCAGCGTTTTCACATCGTCCGCATCGACACGTTTCGCAAACTCTTTCAACGCTTTCGTCATTGTTGACGCATCCGCATGTCGCCGGACGACTTCCAGTTCGACTGCAAGGTCCGGATGAAAAAACTCAATTTCGCGCGAGACCTGAGAAAGCGACTCGCGCAACCCGAGACCTCCACTCAAACACATTCGCACGATGTCCAAAGCATCGGGAAGTCCCTTCTGAATCCGGGCCAATCGCAAACTGGCTTGCCGGCTGACGATCACTCGTGGGACAACATAGGCAACGGCGATCGCAGACAGAGTGATGAAAAGGATTGTCTTCGGAAGCGGAGTCGCTGGGGGTGCGGCGATCGCTAAGACTCCCCCGACTACGAGCAGAAGAACAACGATTGTATTGCGTGCCGACAGATACTCGATCAGTGCAAAGGAACCGTAAAACCCTGCGCGTTTGAGATCGCGTTCCAGGAGATCGAACTCAGTCCCAATCCCCGGAATCGCTCCGGCCATCGACCTTCGAAAGAGATTCGGTCGAGCAACTTCCAACCGCGGTTTGACCTCGGAAATGTTTCGCACACGCGATCGAGCACGAAGGACGGTCATCCCCGCGATCAGGACAAGCAGGGTCGAACTCGCAAACCCGATTAATATTGAAAGGTCTTGTGAAGACATTGTTCAACTCACACTCTTGGCTTTTTGACTCGTCCTGTTTGCTCGTCAACACTTTGCGATGAACAATTTCAATGAATGCTTGATTGAAGGGCGCTTCAACAAATGACACGAACTCAACTTCCGGGTTGAGACTGAAACCGCACTTCACTTT
Source organism: Thalassoglobus neptunius (assembly GCF_007859735.1). Classification (GTDB taxonomy): domain Bacteria; phylum Planctomycetota; class Planctomycetia; order Planctomycetales; family Planctomycetaceae; genus Thalassoglobus; species Thalassoglobus neptunius. The sequence continues at coordinate 287,999 of NZ_SIHI01000001.1, forward strand.
TCGGACGCTAAGCGTCTTCGCGGATCAACATGATGATCCACAGGATCCCAATCACCTCGAGGGCAATCGCTGCTGCAAGAAGAGTTTTTCCGAGAGGATCATCGAAAAAGACTCGAATGTGCGCGGGATTCAGGACCATCACAGCACATAAGGCGATGGGTGCCATCGCAGCGATGATCATTGACGACATGCGACCAGCACTTGTCGTAACGCGAACCTGATTTTGGGCTGCCGTTCGTTCTCGAATCACTGTCGCCAATCGCTCGAGAGTACTGGAGAGATACCCCCCTGACCGACGTTGAACAATGAGCGTCGTCGTGAAGATTCTCGCTTCGATGACTGGAAGCCGAACAGCCATGCGTTTAAGCGTTCGATCGAGTGCGGCTCCTACTTCCAACTGCTGAACGACTCGTTCAATCTCCTTGGACAGGATCCCATCGGCCTCTTCGGCAACGAGGGCAAGTGCCTGTTCAACACTTCTGCCAGAGCGAGTCGACCGGGCGACCATATCAATCACGACCGGGAGTTCCTGCCGGATCTCAATCATTCGCTGGCGCCGCTTGAACACGAAGAAACCGATTGGAATGACCATTCCGATCATCCCCGTCCCACAGCTGAACAAGCCATTGTCGGTGGCGACCCAAGTTCCTCCGCCCAGAATCAACCCGCTGGCAACCACAATTAGAAATCCCGTCCAGGGACTGATTTCCAGTCCACTCTCCAGAACGAGACGATCGAAACCGTGGTCAAGCTTGCCCGACAGGGAAGCATCGACAGCACGTTCGTATCCGGTTCTTCTGCGTCTCAACGAGCGTTTCGACTCCCGCAGAGTCTCGCTGCCAAAGATCAAATCCTTCATCAACAGCCCGACCGCAGTCACGACCATTGACAATGAACCGAATGCTACAAATGTCAGTTCTGCACTTCCCATTCGATTCTCTTCTCATCTTCCAGTATCTGAATGATTGACAGGCTTGGAAGCCATTCGACGTTGTTTAAAGAGATCATCAGACAACTGGACTCCAGCTGCTTCCAGTCTTGCAAGGCACTTCGGGCGGTAACCGGTAAAGTAGTATTCCCCTCGCGCAACTCCGATTTCGTCAACGCCGGTTTGAGTGAATCCAAAGACGTCTTCGAGAACGAATTCCCCATTCTTCAGACCAGTGATTTCAGAGACTTGCATCACTCGCCTCGCACCTCCTTTAAGACGTGCAAGATGAACAACAAGCGTCAGCCCCAACTTGATGTATTGTCGAATCACCGGAATGGAAAGATCGTAGCCACTCATCGCGACCATCATTTCGAGGCGGCTCAGTGAATCTCGAGAATCATTCGCATGGATCGTCGTCAGGGACCCTTCATGACCGGTATTCATCGCCTGCAGCATGTCCAAAGCTTCCGGTCCGCGAACCTCACCGACGATGATTCGATCCGGTCGCATTCTGAGGCTGTTGCGAACAAGCATTCGCTGGCTGATTTCCCCGACACCTTCATTGTTCTCCGGACGAGTTTCCAATCGGACAACGTGTCGATGCTGCAACCGGAGTTCCGCGGAATCTTCAATGGTGACGATTCGCTCATCACTCGGAATGTATTTAGTCAGTGCATTCAGAAAGGTCGTCTTGCCAGCACCTGTCCCTCCGGAAATGAGAAAGCTGATGCGTGCATCAATCGCCGCGGCCAGAAATTCGACGATTTCTGCAACAACAGTTTGATTCTCGACGAGATCGGCCACTTGAAGTGGGTTTCTTCCGAATCGGCGAATTGACAGTGTCGGCCCATTCAGCGACATTGGCGGGATGACAGCATTGATTCGGGAACCATCCGGCAGCCTTGCATCGACCATCGGATTCACTTCATCGATGCGGCGTCCCACTCGGGAAACAATCCGTTGAATGATCCGAATTAAATGCTTCTCATCGGCGAAGACGACATCTGTCAACTCCATCCGCCCTCGACGTTCTACATAAACTTCATGTTGATGATTGACCAAAATGTCATTGACAGCGTCATCGCGCATTAAATGCTCAAGCGGACCGAGGCCAAAGACTTCGTCGAACAGCTCTTGTAACATCCGCTCGTCATCAGCCTCGGAGAGCTGCGCCCCGTCTTCACGCAACAACTCTCGAGAAATCGCACGAACCTGATCCGCAAGATCTTCTTGAGAAACATGAGCGAGCACCGACAGATCTAACTCATCGATGAGACGTTCATGGATGCGGATCTTCAGCTGTTGAAAAGCAAGTTCCGATTCATCGACTGGTCCGAAGCCGTCGTTCTCGCATTGAAATGTCTGTTCCGTTGATGTTGTCAGCAACATTCCACAATCCCTTTGAAGTCTTGACTTCGACGCTTACGTACTCGCAACTGAAGAGTTGTCCGCTGCGAGTCACTCATTCGCCTCGTAACCGGTCAACGAACCAGATTCTGCTCAATTCCGCCTTGCACTTGCGGTGCACGAAGCCCACCCGCGACAGGAGTCGAAACACGCCCCGGCTGTTGTGTGATCACAGGTTTGGGAGACGACGGCTGTTGAAATTCAACAACTTCTCTCGCACCCGCCATGTAAATCTGCATTTGCTTTCGAACAGGTTTCGTCGGGACACCGATTAAGTCGTCCAAAGTGATTCGTTCCCCAGCGTCATGGAGAACGCCATTCACAGAGATCAACATCGACGAATCCGCCGCTGCGAATCCCGAGTTCGTCTGACCAACTCGGGCAATGGTCTGTCCTTGCGAATCGAGCAAGTCACCGGGGTTTCGCAACGTCAGCGTCAACTCTCCCCGGCCTTCGACAACCTTGAGCACTTTCGCCTGTGGAGGAGTCACGGAAAGTGTGACCGTCCCTTGCATGTCGACGTCAACGCGTTGTCCAGCGAGAACATTTTTGTTCAACGCCAGAACTTCGACTCCTTCAAGCAGAGTCATCGTCACCTCGGGACGTTCCCCTTCAGGCTCAGAGCGAAACAGAACATCGACGACCGAACCTGGAGCAGCGAAGCCATGAACTGCCCCGACATTTTCGATCGGAACTGTTACCGCTCGGAAACCGGGCTGTAAACGATCGGCAACACCCGGACCAAACCCCTCTGGATAAAAGTTATCGGGAAGGAACAGGCTCCCTTTTGGAAGATCTGCGTTGAGCGTTCTCCCGAAGAGTTGCCGCGTATCCCGCATGAACTGGCTGCCAGCAAATTTCGACTTGGCATATTGTTCGGGAGTGAGGCTGTGAACCACAATGTCGTGGAGAGTCAGGGCTCTCCCCTTTTTAAGATCAATCCCTGCAACCGGAACAATGATTCGTTCCTCAGGAGGATTGGTTTTCAACTCCGTCAATGGAGGGAGTTCCGGCTGTTTCAGTTGCTGGCGAACCAGGAATGCCCCTCCCAATCCGACGAGGATTGCGAAGACGACAACCGTCATCGTTCCCGAACTTACACGATTCATCCGACACTCCGATTATGTAATGAGACCACAGTTGCACATCTCAAAATGACACACGACATCTCACCATAACTGGCGAGATTCAGGTTCGTCCGTCCTGACTCAAAGGGATATCAACGCGTCTCCGTGATCACGTTTTCCGAAACAAATCCGCAATGATTTGTTTAAATCCACCAACTCGTGCTCCCAGTCAGTCCAAACAACTCCATAATTTAAGGCACTCTTCTCCAAAGCCCTTTTTGAATTCGTTTACACTCACTCGAACGAGCAAACTCCGCCTTTTATCTAGCGAAGCAGCACATGCGAGTGCACAGGAAAGAGCAACTTGCTCTAACGACTGTCCGACTTTGGTTTCGTTTTTAACACCGTCTTCGCCTCTGCAAAATTCGCCAATCGCTCCAACGATTGAAATCGCAATTGATTTCGATCGATCGCATTCTGATTGGCTGGAATGTCGCTCGTATTCACATAAGCAGACACGTTGTAGCCGTGCGGGTTATTTGGATCGAAGGGGACATCAGGATCGTAGCCTTCACCTGGAACGACATACACGAACGACTGATCGAGAAAATCGATCGCCGTTCCGACATCAGCTGCTTCCTGAGAAAGCTGATCACGAAACGCAACAATCCCCACCACTCCGCCAATGGCGACGATACACGTCAGAAAGAGATAGTCGACAGAATGAATCATTCCGCGCTGATCAGTGAGCAACTGGCGAAGCATCAATGAATCCACTCGAGCCATGATTGAACAAAGTTCCTGCGACGCACCGATCGGAATTCCTCCGATCAATCCTGCGAATCGATCACCGAAGAAAAGTCGGTGAGGCCACAATCAACGGATTGCGACGAAACCTCAACGGTTTGCCTAATGCGACCATCGAATGCAACTGCGTCGGTGAGAGCAACAAACTCTCACGACAAGGAACCCCTGCAAGAGATACAAATGCCGTGCCAGAGAAAGGGAATGTCAGAGTTGTAATCTCTGCAACACTGCCTTGAAAACACATAATGGATTCAAGCGGACCCACTTTTATAAAGTGTCTCACAGCTTTAAAAGAAAACCGGGAGTGCCCGCTCCCGGAAACAGGTGAGTCTGTAGACGATCAGCGCCCGAATGCTCGCAAACGGGACAAGTCCGATTGGTTACGAACGATGCAAGTTCGATGCGATCAAATGTGGACTAAGAAAATGCAGACGCCCGAGCCACGACAGAATTTCGCTTCGAAACCAAATTCACGCTCGTTACGGTTTCCCAACAGAGTCGCTGCGAATGACGGGAGAAATCAGTCCTGCCGAATCATCGCCTCGGTCAATCAGAATACATGTCCCGCCGACCGTTTGCCCGACACTCTGTGCGCCGCTGTCGGAGACATCGCAAAAGTCGGCAGTATCGTCAAAATTCGTCCCGGCGGTTTGTGAAGAATGACCGGTGACGCTGCTGGTCCCATAACTCTGATCGAGTGCCGAGACGGAGTCGGCAACATCAGCCAGCTCGGTCACCACCTGATCACGCAACGTGGTTTGTCCGACAATCAGGCCGATGACGAGAATTGTTGCGACAAGGACAAGTTCTGTTGAAACAACAAATCCTGCTTCATCATCAATTAGGGAAATAAACATCATTTTACCTCTGAAGACTTAAGACACTGCTTGTACTCAGCCCGAACCCTGTTTCAAACATAAGTCAGTATCAACCAGCGAAAGTTGCGCCTCGAAATTCGGATTTTCATCGTTACGAGACTAAAACACCAACGGAATCAACTTTCGCGGCCAGCCCTCACACGGAATCATCGCTTTGCTCGCGTTGACTCACTCTCCACGAGAATCTCCACGAAAATGGATTCAGCGATGACGAGTTTTCACTCGTCATCGCTTTCCGTAATTGTGTACGGATCCATTTGCTCTGCGGAGCTTCGTCTTTTCAGGTTCACGTCAACAGTCACTATGGACCTGTTGAATCTCCGCCCCCTGGTGGAATTGTTTGAACTCCAGCAGCATCAATACCGCCGTCGATCAAAACACATGTTCCGCTGTCTGCAAGTCCCTGTTGTCCGTTGTCCGACTGGTCGCAGAAGTCAGCGTTGTCGTCAAAGTTTGTTCCAGCAGTGAAAGAAGCATGGCCAGTGACGTCACTGAACGCATAGCTCTGGTCGAGGGCTGAAACGGCGTCTGCGACGTCAGCAAGTTCGGTCACAACTTGATCGCGAAGAGTCGTCTGTCCGACGATCATTCCGATCACGAGGATTGTCGCAACCAAAACAAGTTCGGTTGAAACGACGAATCCAGCTTCGTCATTCATCAGGGTGCGTAGCATTTTTTTGTCCTTTTACGATTTACAAGAATGAGTTGGGGACGATTCCCCGAGCGTTGCTCATTGACTGCAGCAGAAGAGACTCATCTCGCTGGAGGAGGATCTCATGCACGCCTTATGCCAAACGTCCAAGAGTCCAGCTTCTTGAGGATTTCTTCCGGCAATATGATCTAAGTCTGAAAATCAACACGTGTCGTTGTAATCGCGTGGAAACATGCAAATCCGAGACTGACAACCATTGGAACAGAGTTGTATTCCGCGCGTCGTGAAGATTCCGAATGCTGCATCCAGTTGTCTTAACTACAGCATCCTGCATGTTCTGAACATTCGACGTTAAACTATGACGATTAACACGATGAAGAGGCGAAAGGCTGTCCGTAGATTTCAAGAGTGACTGGCTGAGTTCAAGCTGATGAGTGCAACAATTGCATCGACGGGCGGATGCGAGAGCGGATTGAGAAATGACTGGCCGATAGTGGAGTCACATCACTCGCCAGTTTTCCGCCGCTTCCGAGAATGGATCAAACATGACCGATGTAAGATTGTGACTTCGCCGACAGGTTGTCACAATGCCTTCGACAGAGCGTCATTCGAGAAGGTCTTCCCAAGGCTGTACGAGCAGACTCACATCATAACAGGAGGAACGATTTGGAGGGATTGAATCGATTCTGGCAGGCATCACACTCGACGATGTCACCGACAGTCAATTCCAGCAGATTCCATTCAACAGATCGACGACCGAACCGGAATTCGGGAAGAGATCTGTTGAAAACAACAGTTGTCGTGGGGCTCCCGTTCTTTCTTGTGATCCATGTCCTTCTCTTGTCTGGATGTTCCGAGAACGCGCTCTCGTCTGCGGCTGATGGTCGTGAGTTTCCTCAAAAGGCGATCAAGGTCATTGTTCCCTTCTCTGCAGGGGGAGGCAGCGACACGTTCGCTCGAATCATTCAGCAGGCAATCGACGAGCAAGAGTTGCTTCCGAACCCGATCGTCGTCATCAATGTCCCCGGTGCTGGGGGAACAATTGGTTCGCGTCGAACGAAGAACGCCCGTCCCGATGGTTACACCATCATGCAGCTTCATGACGGAATTCTGACATCGAAGTATTCCGGAATTGTCCATTACGGCCCCGAAGCGTTTACACCGATCGCCGCGACTGGCGAGTCGATCATGATCATCGGAGTCGGTGAGAACTCTCCCTATCAGTCTCTCCAGGAACTCATGAAAGATGTCGCCGACCGACCCGATGAAGTTGTCTTCGCATCGAACATCGGAGCCCCGAGCCAATACGCCGGTCTGATGCTTGAGAAAACGACTCCGGGCGCCCGATTTCGTTACTCACAAACTGGTGACGGAGCGAAACGGTTTGCCGGGTTGCACGGTGGTCATACTGATGTCTCGGCGTTTTCGCTGGCCGAATACATTCAATTTCGTCCCTCCGGGCTGAAGGCACTGGCGCTTCTTGGAAAGTCTCGACACCCGGAAGCAAGAGATGTCCCCACTGCTCTTGAGCAGGGCTTTGATGTCGTCAGCACGAATATGATTTTCTGGTGGGCGCCGATTGGAACTCCCCCTGAACGCATTGCTGTCATTTCTGAAGCTCTCGAGAGAGCAATGCAAAGTGATCAAGTCCGAGAACGACTGGCCCAACTGAAAACCGATCCGGTGTTCCTCTCGGGAAGCGAACTCGAAGAAGAGTTGAAGACGAGAAGTGAACTGATTGCGTCTGTCTCCGTCCGCCCGACTCTTGAACTTCCCGACTTTCCCCGATGGATTGCCGGAGCCGTTGCCGTCTTTGCTGTTCTCGCCCTGACCTTCAACACGGTCGGATTCGGGCGGAGTGGCGATCAGTCACTCCCGGAACCTTCGAACGATTCCACTCGCACCGATTTCGTTTCCTGGAGAAACGCAACGTTGACGCTACTGACCACAGTGGTCTATGTGATTGTGCTCAGCATGAACGCGATCGGTTACATCCCCTGCACTCTCGCATTTATGATTTTCGTCGGCCTGTGTCTGAGTCCGACCACCAGGAGAATGCTGGTGATGAATGGAGTGCTCGCATTGATCCTCAGCGTCAGTCTCCATTTGGTCTTCACTCGAATATTCGTCATCGACTTACCATAGAAGACGACATGCTGGATTCGCTCTCCAACCTCTTTACCCTTGAGGCACTCTTCTTGATGTTCCTGGGAACGTCTTTGGGAGTCGTCGTGGGAGCCATCCCCGGCCTGACAGGGGCAATGTTGATCGCGTTGTCGCTGCCACTCACCTTCGGAATGTCTGGCGAGATGGCTCTCGTCTTGCTGATTTCGATGTATGTGGGAACGGTGTCCGGAGGGCTCGTCACCGCCACACTTCTCCGCATTCCCGGGACTCCCGCATCGATGATGACCACACTCGACGGTTATCCTATGGCGGTCGAGGGAAAATCAGGGCGTGCACTGGGGCTGGGAGTAATGGCGTCTCTTGTTGGCGGACTCGTCAGTTGGGGATTTCTCGTGATTCTCTCCGGTCCCCTGGCAACGCTATCCCTTCAATTTGGCCCCTTCGATTTTTTTGCTTTGGTCATGATGGCATTGATCCTCATCGTCTCGGTCAGTGGAGAGTCTCTGATCAATGGACTTCTTTCCGGCGCACTCGGGCTGCTTGCCGCCATGCCGGGTGCTTCTGCAGCAACGGGGCAACCGAGATGGACGCTCGGTTTTCACGAATTGAACGACGGACTGAAACTCCTGCCGGTCCTGATCGGGCTCTTCGCTGTCAATCAGGTCTTGAACGAAGCATGGAATTTGAATCGCGGACAGGAAGCATCGATTCTTCGATCGAACCGGATCTCACTCAGCATTTCCGACTGGTTCTCCAATCGCGTGAATCTGTTGCGATCATCGCTTCTTGGAACGTTCATCGGAATCCTTCCCGGAATCGGAGCGAACATCGGCTCGGTGGTGGCTTATTCGGTCGCAAAGAGTCAGTCATCGCATCCGGAGAAGTTTGGAACCGGGAGTGAAGAGGGAATCATTGCATCCGAAGCAGCGAACAATGCGACGGTCGGAGGCGCGTTAATTCCTCTCATCGCGATGGGAATTCCGGGAAGTGTGATCGATGCCATATTACTCGGAGCGCTTGTCATTCACGGGCTCCAACCGGGCCCGCTGCTCATGGAGCAGAACCCTGAGGTCGTTCACATTATCATGTGGACAATGCTGTTTTCGAATTTGCTAATGTTCGGGCTGATGGTCTTTTCGATCAGATGGCTCGCCAAGCTGGCCAGTCTTCCCAAACATCTTTTGATTCCAACAATCTTGACATTCTGCGTAATCGGGTCGTACGCACTCGCCAATCGAATGTTCGATGTCTGGGTGATGCTCGGCTTCGGTCTGATCGGATTTTTTATGGAGCGCTGGAGAATCCCGCTTGCCCCGTTCGTCATTGGATTCGTCCTCGCTCCGATTGGGGAAGAACATCTCAGCGAAGGTTTGATGCAAACCAACGGAGACTGGTCTCCGCTTCTGACACGACCAATCGCCGGAACCCTGACGGCGCTCTCCATCGCTCTCCTGTTTTTTACCGTGTTTCAACACTATCGTGGCCGCAGAGTCCAAGCGAAAGGCCAAGATGACTGAACGACCAAACATCCTGTGGTACTGCACCGACCAGCAACGTTTCGACACAATCGGCGCCTTGGGAAACAAGTTCGTCCAGACGCCGACGATTGACGCACTCGTCAATCGGGGGACCGCATTCACGCACGCATATTGTCAAAGCCCCATCTGCACTCCCAGCAGATCAAGCTTGATGACGGGCATGTACCCCTCTCGTTTGCACAACACCCGCAACGGAAACCGTTCGTTTCCGGAGTCCGTTCCGCTCATTTCCAAGCTGATTGCCGAGAATGGCTACAGCTGCGGAATGATTGGAAAGTTTCATTTACAGAGCGCAGGACACCGGACCGAACCGCGACTCGACGACGGCTTCAACTTCTGGAAATTCAGCCACGCCCCTCGCGATGACTGGCCGACGGGTCATGACTATGCCGATTGGGTCCGCGAGCAAGGTGCCGATCTCGACGAACTTCGCAACAGCCCGAGTCGCGTCCCGCCCGAGTTGCATCAAACCAAGTGGGCGAGTGACATGGCCATCGAGTTTCTGGAACAGCAAACCCCGGGAACGCCATGGCTTCTCAACATCAACGTTTACGATCCCCATCCTCCGTTCATCCCTCCCAAAGATTATGCAGATCGATTTGATCCCGAACAAATGCCGGGCCCGTACTTTCAGGACTCTGACCTCGATCAACAGCGAGTTCTGAACACGGTCGACTTTCAAGATGAAACCCGTTCGCCAGAAGAACATAACGCAAAGCAGAAACAGGCCGACTATTATGCCATGATCGCTCAGATCGACGATCAACTGGCGCGAATCCTGAGACAACTTGAGATGACCGGCCAACTCGAAAACACAATGGTCGTTTTCACAAGTGACCATGGGGAGTCGCTCGGCGATCATGGACTGATGTACAAAGGGTGTCGCTTCTATGAGGGTCTCGTTCGGGTTCCCCTCATCTTCTCGTGGCCGGGCCGAATTCAGTCGAGCCAGCAAAGTCACTCCCTCGTCGAACTCCTCGATCTGACAGCGACTCTTCTCGACTACACTCAGACACCTCCACCTTCCACACTTCAAGGAAAGTCATTACGACCAATTCTCGAGGGATCAGCAAAGAGCGATCACCATCGGGATTTTGTCCGTTGCGAATATTTCGACGCTCTTGATCCGCACTTCACACACGGCACGGGGTCAATGGCAACAATGTATCGAACGAAGCGATATAAATTGTGTGTTTACCATGACCACAACCTCGGTGAGCTTTATGATCTTGAAAGAGACCCTTGGGAATTCCGAAACCTCTGGGATTTTCCTGAATATGCAGAGATCCGGAATCAGCTGATCCTTGAAAGTTTCAATGCTCACGTTTGCCTGACAACCGATGTGGGCTCAGAGAGAATCGCCCCCATGTAGGTGAAGTGTCATTCTGGAAGCAAAATGAAATGCCGTTTCGAATCGACTTGATGCAAGCGCTGGCAGCATCAACTTCTGAATTCAAAACCAATTGATTGAAAACTCAAAAATCATGACGAAGCCCCTCCTCCGAAGTCTGACAATTGTTCTTCTAGCTGTCACGTTCGTCTTCTCCCCTTCTCTTTCCGCCGAAGAACAAGTCCCGACTCGACGGGCATTGTTAATCGGAATTGATGGCCTTCGGGCTGATGCTTTGAAAGCAGCCAAGACTCCGCACATCGATGCTCTGATTGAAAAGGGAGCATTCACCGAAAACACGCAAATTCTCGGAGAGAGATATCAGGACAACGACACGATCAGTGGTCCGGGATGGTCGAGCTTTCTGACCGGCGTCTGGGCAGACAAACACGGCGTGAACGACAACTCCTTCACCGGGAAGAATTACACTGAGTACCCTCACTTTTTCCACTACGTGAAAGCTCAGTTTCCTCAAGCGCAAACGTATTCGTTTGTCGACTGGACTCCGATCGACGAGCACATCGTTTCTGACGCGGACGTTCACAAGGTGTATCCTGCACATGGACACGAGGAATACACAAAGCAGGATCGCGAAGTTACTCGTGATACGGTCACGACCCTTAGAGAAGCCGATTGCCACGTCGTCATGGCCTACCTTGGTGCCGTCGACGAAACCGGTCATCGATACGGGTTCCATCCCTCAGTGAGTGCCTATATCACCGCAATCGAACGTGTTGACGCTCAAGTGGGTCAAATGATCCGAGCTGTCCGATCTCGTCCTGACTTCGATGCGGAAAACTGGCTGATCGTGATCTCAACAGACCACGGAGGACAAGGGCTTGGCCATGGTGGAGGCCACAGCATCGACGAAATTCGAACGACATTCCTCGTCGTCAGTGGATCATCTTCTCAACCCGGTGAAATTGAAGAACAGACGTATCTCGTTGATGTCCCCGTGACTGTGTTGACTCATCTCGGAGTCGAGATTGATCCCGACTGGAAACTCGACGGTCAACCGCGAGGACTCAAGGAGTGAGGTGAAGCCGAAACCGCTGCGTTCAACGAACCCCATTGCGGATGCCGGAGAATCCGTCAATGATCCTCCGGACTGAGGCGTAATCTCTCACAGAGAATTCCAAGGAACCGGTCTGCGAAGCGATCGACGGGTAATTCGATTCCCGTCAGTTCTGTCACTCCGGGTAATTCGGGTGCAAAATTTGATCGGGAGAGAAGTAGACTCCCGTGCTGCAAAATTGCTCCTTGCCGACGACGCTGCGCACTCCCGACGATTTTGTTGGTTCCGATCACAATGTCACGCGCATCACCCCGCAAGAAGCACAAGAACGATTCATCTTCGAACGCATCATCGCCACGCATCCGCGCCTCGATTCCCGCATCCGCGAGCAGATGAATAATCACTTCGTGGGCCACTTCATAAAGCTGCGTCGGGTGTTCGCGCAGCGAATGAGATTTCGGAAGAGCAATTGAGTAGGTCAATTCGTGATGATGGAGAATCGCTCCTCCGCCTGACAATCGGCGAACAACTGGCAGGTCTCGAAACTGATTCGGCAGAGACACAGGTTCCCGGGCTTGAAAGTGTCCCAGTGAAACAGTCGGCTCTGACCAGAAATATGTTCGAACCGTTGCGCGATCTTCTTCGACCGCAACTCTCAACATCTCCGCATCGACCGCCATGTTCTGCTTGCCGGACTGCGCAGCATCTCTGATCAGACGGCATGGAGTCATGGGCAGCATTATGTCACCTGTTGAACCGGGCGACCGAGGACGGACTGAGCGATCGAAAAAACGTCGGCGGCGATCGCCCCCAGAGATCTCAACCCGCCGTCGTCAACGACATTTATCAACGACCAACAGTCATTCTGGTCCGCCAGACTCTTATAGGCATCTCGAACTTTTTGCATGTACGCAACGTTCGATTCCTGCAGATCCTTCGCCTGATCGGTGTACGTTCGCTTCTCTTTGCGATCAATCAATTCCTGCGACACATCGACGGGTGTGTCGAGAAGGATCACACGATCGGGCCGCGGAAGACGAAAGATTTCATACTCGATATGCTCAATCCACTCGCGGAGTTCCTGCCGATTTTCCAACGCGACTTTGGCAGTTTGATGAGCGATATTCGAAGGGACGTATCGATCGAAGATGACAAGTTCTGCGGATCGACACTTTTCGAGAATGACCTCGCGCGATTCGTATCGATCGCCCGAATAGAGCAGCGAAACCAGGAAGGGATCGAGTTCTGACAACTCGCCAAACCGGCCATTCAAAAAGTCACCGACGCGTCGTCCGAAGAACGTCTCCCCATATCTCGGGAAACTCATCAGTTCAACGTTGACCCCTCCGGCCGTCATCGCTTCGGCAAGTCGCTTCGCCTGAGTTCCTTTTCCGGACCCGTCAATTCCCTCGACAGCGACGATGACCGCCGTATCTCGTTCGTCTGTCATTGGTCCCTACTTCAACTTTTTAATCGCCTGAGAAGCGTCGTCCGTGACATGAAAATACTTCAGCAAATGACTCGTTGCGAGAATGTCCTTCACTGCAGACTGGAGCCCGCACAAAATTAACTGACCATTCGTACGCATCATCTTGCGATGAAGAGAAATGAACTTCCCGATCGCCGAACTGGACACATACCGCACACTGGACAGGTCACAAACCATATGACATGGCATTGCAGACTCTACGATTGAAGCGAGTTCCTGATCGAACTGCTCGAGATTCTCTTCGTCGGTAAGCATCTCAACTCGCAGAGTCACGACATGGATTTTCCCATCCTGCTTCCAGTCGAAGAAATTGGAGCGGTTCAATGTCATGATTCTCGCACTGCTTGAAGAGAATGAGTGAGTGGCAGCTGTCCGGTGCAATTGACGAACTCTCCGACTTCCTCAGCACTGCCACGCAGAGTCACGGGGATGTAATGTTCGTCAGTGCCCTGAACCCATCCTTCCCGACCATCCACTTGTTTCTCAACAAGGACCTGAAGTGTCTTGCCAACTTGCGTCTGGTAATAGTCCATCGCAAGTTCACGTTCGATTTGACTCAGCTCCTGACATCGTGCTTTGCGCACCTCCGCCGGAACCTGATCAGGATAAGTGGCTGCCGGTGTTCCCTTGCGTTGACTGAAGGGAAAAATATGGATCTTCATGAACTTCGCACGCCGGCAAACATCGATCGTTTCCTGAAACTCGTCGTCAGTTTCTCCAGGAAATCCAATGATCAAGTCGGTGGTAAAGGCCACACCCGGCATCGCTTCCCGAAACTGATCGAGCTTGTCGAGAAATCGGCCGGTGCGGTAGCGTCTTCGCATTCTGGCCAGAACCGAATCCGATCCGCTTTGAAGCGCAGGATGGAACTGTGGACACAGGTGCTCGCAGTCGACGGATGCGCTAATGAAATCGTCGTCGATCTCGTTGGCTTCAATGGATGAGAGACGCATACGCCAGTCACCCGGAATCCCATCGAGTTTTTTGAGCAGATGCCACAGTCGAAACGGCGGCTTGCCCGATTTCTTGCGTGTGGTATCGACTCCAAAATGCCCGACATGAATACCGCTGATGACAATTTCCTTGTGGCCATTGTCAACAAGCCGTCTGACTTCATCAGCGATGGACTCCGGATCTCTGCTTCGCAACCCGGGACGAACACTCGGAATAATGCAGTAGGTACACTTCAGGAGACATCCATCCTGAACTTTTACATACGCTCTTTTTCGTCCGTCAAAGTAGGAGATGCCATCGGGAATATCGTAAATCCCCTGTCGATCGAGAACGTCCGGGAGTTCGCGTTTGTCGGTGACGACTTCGAAGACATTCGGAAGACTCGAAACAGATTCCGGATCCCGAGTGGCATAGCATCCCATCACAATCGTTCGTGTTCCGGGATTCTGACGAGAGAGTTGCCGAATGACTTTTCGAGACTTCGCATCTCCCTCAGAAGTGACCGTGCACGTGTTGACAAAGCACAAGTCGGCAGACTCATCCTCCTGAGCTTCACGATACCCGTTCTGCTCCAAAGCTTCCTTGACGAGTTGCGTCTCGTACTGGTTCACTTTGCAGCCAAGGGTCACCAGGCGACAGGTTTTCGAAGATTGAGTTTGGACAGCGTTCACGATCACATTCTCCCCAGTCTGACTATTGCTTGACCGTACAGTCCGGGAGGGCGGCTTTGAATTTCTCGACCGCACCGCTTGTCACACTACTTCGGCCGACTGAGATCGACTTCAGGTTCGACAGGTCTGTCAACTTCAAGAATCCTTCGTCATCAAAGCTCGTCTCGGCCAGATTCAGAGATTCCAGATTCTTCAACTTCAACAAGTGGTCAGCCGATGCAGAGGTCACACTCTGACAACCTTGCAGATCAAGTGTCGTCAGTTTCTCGAGACCGGTCAGATATCCGATCCCCTCATCATCCATGCTGCCATTCCACAGAATCAGCGTTTCCAGACTTGTGAATGGAGCAATCTTGGAAACTCCATCGTTGTCGATGAGAGTTTCACTGATGTCGAGGTACTTCAATGAATCGTGCGATCCTTCCAGCGATTCAAGTCCGGGTCCGGTAACAGCTGTTTCCCGGACACGGAGATCTTGCAACTTCTGATCGCCCATATGAGACAATCCGTCGTCCCCGACGACAGTTCGCATCACGTTCAACACGCGAAGATCTTTGAGACCTTCCAACGCTTTCATTCCTTCGTCACCGACACCGCAATCTTCCATCGCCAGATAGCGAAGCTTCGAAAGCTTTCCAACCGAATCCATTCCCGCGTCGGTCACGGCATACGATCTCAGCTTCAAATCGACAAGATTGTCCAATGATTCCAAGTGCTTCAGCCCTTCATCGCCGACTTCCATACACCCCCGCAGGTCCAGCACTTTCAACTGTCCGAGTTCTCCAACATGGACGAGTCCATCGTTGTTGGTTCGAGTGTAGAGAAGGTAAAGACGTTCGAGGTTCGGCAGTGCCTTCAAATGTTCGAGCCCGGCCGCATCGACATTGCTGCAGCGTCGAAGACTCAACTCTTTAAGCTGTGGAAGAGCTTCCAGCACGAGCAACCCATCACTCGTGATCTCTCCATTCTCCAGGCTCAGCTTGGCGAGGCTGGGCAATCCCTTGAAGTGGACAAGGTCTGCATCCGTAATCGCAGCGTTCTTACAATCGGCAGCGATGACGTTTCCCTCCGAATTTGTCGTCAGATTCACTTCGAGGGACTTGAGTGCTTCGACAGCCTCGGGATCGTCAGCCGGAACTTCTTCAACTGTCTCTTCCTCTTCCGTCAACGTGACTTCCGTTGGTTCCATATCGGGACGAGGGTCGAGTTTCGTCGGCTTTGCGTCGTCCTTCTTGGAACATCCAGACAAAGTCGTCAACAGGCACACTGCAGAGAGAGTCAAGACAAATGAAAACGTGCGGAGCATGATTGTGATTGGTCTTTTCAATTGGGTGAGGATGCCCAGATTCTGGACATGCAATTGTCGGAGTGTGAATAAATGAGCAAACGAGGACCTGTTTCGAGCAACTCTCGACCGAGTTGCAATCCCCTGTGCACTCTCATGAATCAATCAACGGCGTTGCACAATGCTGCAGACACAACATTGCGTAAACTGTTATGCAGTAAAAACTTGGAATTCTTCCAAACCAGTTCTCCAATCGATCAACGCTTTCGAAAGCGAATCGACTGGCACATTTCCGAAACGGTTCCAGAAAGAATGCCAAAGACTTTGGGGCAACGCCAACCAACATCTTAGAGAACTTTCTCCACCACGGAAAGAAACTCACCATCACAGTCACAGTCGAAACGACTTCCTGCCCGCAGAATCGATTCTCTTCCAAGTCAGCAAATGTTCAGATCGTGCGGATAAGTCGTCGACGCATTGCCAAGTTGGCACGAACTCGGCAGTCGATTCAGATCAGCTTCCGGTGAATGACAATCAACAGCCGCGGTTTTCATCGAAGGAGAAAAGAGTCACTCGCCGAAATGCCATGCAGACGGCTTAGACGAGCGGTTTGCGATCTGTGTTCTTCCGGTGCTGCCAGTTCAGTCGATCTGTCGTCAAAATCCCATGGCGAACAGCACAGCTGAGGCAGTATTTTTCGTCTCCGTGCTGCACAAAGATTTCGCCGCTCATCAAGAGATGGAAATAGTCCTCACCGGGATACTTCGAAAAACAGTATTCTTTATCCCAGCTTTGCTTGATGTGGGCTGCCCACCCTTCAGGAGCCGGAGCATAAAGACGCATATCTCCTGTTGCACCTGATGGTGAGTCATCTCGGTTCATGAATCCTGCTCCGAGGAAGAACGGTTTTGAGCTTGCCGCAATTGCTCAGCGACACTCTCAAGCTCCCGTTGCTGGCGTTTGATCTGGTTCAACTCGATGGAGGTATGTGCGTGAGTCGCTGCGATATCTGCGAAGGCGAGAATGATCGTCCAGAACGCGAGCGCCAGGACGATCAACCAATACACCGCAAATGTCGCAGCAGCGTTTCGCCAGTCAATCAACGAATCACCGATCGGGATCATTAACCCGATGATTCCGATCATCCCCGCAACCTGAGTTCTCCGACGAATGCGATTTCCAAGAAATTGTTTCTCAGCGCGACTCTCTTCCGACTCGCTGAGGACCCGGAAAGCCTTCCTCTGTGCCCGGAGCATGAAGATCGAGAGAACGACTAACGCTCCCCCGAAAATCAGTCCGGGAACTTCGGGATTCTTCATGACGACCTGTCTTGACTGAGGGAGTCGGACGAAAAATTCTTCTCTTCCGAATTCAACGAAACAACGGCATTTCTTCGGCATTGAGGAACGAGTTGCTCAACTTCACATCGCAACAGCAAACGTTCCCGGCAGCTTGAAAACTTCCTCGCTCATAATAGACGAAGTCCGAGAAAAAACCGACTCAGCTGATCAATTTCTCGTCCTTCACTTCTCCGAGTGAATCGGTGTCGCACCAGTCGTTCCAACGAGATCATCCAGATAAGACGGAGCCGCAACTCGCTTCAGTTGTTCTTCAGAATACTTCAGCCGTTCCCGCAGCTCATCCAGGAATGACGTATCCAAATCGGTCTCACTCGCAAGGTAAGTCTTGAGAGAGTTGACGTGCTTTGTCCACAGTGCAATTTCGCGCTGCTGCTGGGTCTTGAGGCGTTCTTTGTACCAGTCGCTTGCAAGAACCGTATCGCGGTCGAACATCTTCCGGATTTCCGGATCGCGTTCGTCTTTTCCTTCGTAGCTTCCTTCCGCCATGATTGTGAGCAACGCTCGCAACGGAGGACAGGCTTCTTCGATCGAGGAATCTTCGAAATAGCCCTTGGCCACTCGCTGATAGGCTTCCATGATGTATTTAACACCATCGATAAACGCTTCTCGATCCTGAGTTTCTGGCTGAAGCATCGATTCGTCAAAAACGGTTTCAGGATTGTCGAAGACACGCCCCAGATACTTTCGCATGAACCTCCGGGTAATTCGGAATCCAAGCCGTCGCGAAGGAACTTCTGTTCCATCTGAATCTTTGAGATCCGGAACCGGTTCGATCAACCGACTTTCCAGAAGCTTCTTCGGATCACGTTCTTCCACGGAGAGACGACACCAGATTTCAGGAACCAGCAAACTGATATCGTGGTCGAACCGGTTATTCGTTCCGATGTGTCCTGCAGCCGTCGAGAAACCCGGAGTCCCGGTGAGGATCATGCTGATCAACGCCGTATTCAGATCCGCAGTCGGTCGAAGCGCGTTGAAAGGTCCTTTCGTCAGGGCCCCTTCCGAACCTGCCCCAGTCGTCGACGGGCTCTTTCCGGTCAGAGAGCAAATGTAGTCCATGAACAGTTCAGGCAACTCCTGATAATGGATTGGTCCATACACAGCGAGTCCGCGAATCCCCTTGTCCGGCTCCGGCGGATTGTTTCGCCGTCCAGAAAGCACCGCTGACACTGGCATCGGAACGAATTGTCCCGCTGGAATTCGTCGAAACAGGCGCGTGCCCATTTCTCCAACGTACCGATGCATCGGATTGACCATGTCTGGCCGATCCTGCAAGTACCGAGGATTCTTCGTTGGCACTCCTCCGACCCGACGCGGATTGTCGGAGCAGACAACAAACTCGCCCTCGCCCTTCTCAACTGAGTTCAGTAGTCGCTTGACGGGAGCTGTATAGGCATCGAAGTCGACGACTTTCATTTTCATCTCGTTGACTTCGCTCCGATTCATCGGTTCAAAGTTGGAGATAAAGTTGACGTCTCGCCGAGAAAGATCGAACTCCGCCTGCTTGTCAAATCCTCGATGAATCGCATCATCAGGCCGCTGGAACAGTCGATACTCACAGTTCTGAGCGAATTTGTGTGCATAGGCATCGAAGTAGTCCGGAATGCCGTCCAGCAAACGACCCGGAACCACAGTTGAAGCTGTGATGTCGTCCTCTGTCTGCACCTTAAACGCAGCAGCGAAGTCTTGTCGAACCTTAAACAACCGCCATAGGTTGCCTTGTGTAAATCCGACACGTAAATAGGTCCCGACCAGTCGCCGATTAAACATCTTCAGCTCATGGCCCATCGATCCATTTACAAAATCAACAGCGAAATACTTACGCCACTCGTTCACTTTCCAGTCTGGATTATGGAATCGTTTAATTGCATAAACGAGCGCATAAACATGGTTTGGAATTTCTTTTAACCATGCGTTGTACTCGTCGGTGTAATCCTCTGAAGGAGTCAAGAGCTTAATCACACTCCCGAGCGATCTCCGCGGGCTGAGAACGGATCGACTCGGATACTCTTCATAGTTTTGCTGAGTCGCGAGTTCCGGCTTCCATCGATCCTGATATTTCTTCGTGAAGATTTCGTTGACCTTCTCCATGTCCTTTTCGAAGTCGGCAACGAAGATCGACCCATACTGCATATAGTCAACAAGAGACTTGCTGATTTCACTCTTGCCGCCTCCGGAAACGGTACACGGTTTGTGGCAGAAGACTCCTTCTCCTCCCGTTCCGATCAGTCTCCAGGAAGGTGCCGAGGGATGTTTCTCCATCCGCAATCGATATCCGGAAGGAGCCATGTAAACTTTTTCAGGCAGAAGCGGAATCGACTGCTTTTCCCCGTCTTTCGTCCAGGAAATCGCCTGTTCACGGAGGTCGGCCCTCGCGTCTTCCGGAATATAAAACAGGTTCGGGAACTTGCGATCGATTCCGTATCCTTCAGGTTGAAGGTCGAAGTACTCGCCGTACTCTTTGACAACGTCATCGAACGTCTGACCGTTATATCGACGACTGTTGAACTGGAATTCCTCCCCGACATTCCAACTTGGGAAGACGAGCGCGCCACCGGCATGCTCTTCTTCTGCATTCCCCATCAGGTTCGCGGAATAGCTGATCTGTGTTTTGACTTCTTTTTTACAGTAACCGAAATAATTATCGGCGATCATCGTAACGATGACACCTTCATCGGTCCTGCAGGTGACCTTAAAGGCCGATCCATCGTTGTAGATTTCATCCTCTTTCTCCCAGCACATGCGATCGCGTTGCTGTCGGGGAGTCGCTTCACTGATATGAGGAAGGCCAAGCTCCTTCTTAGTTAAATGAAGAAGGTGCGGGGCGAGAATGACGCATCCGGTATGCCCGGACCAGTGCTCAACATCGAGTGCGGCGTTGTTGGACGGGATCAAAGGATCTCCCGCGTTGCCGAAAATCGACTCAACAAAATCAAGGTTTGCGACGAACCCGCCGGGAACGAAGAATCGAACTTCATAGTTCTTCTCGGGTGAGAACCCCGGAACGGCTGGGCGGACCAGCGGACGCATGAACAGAGAGACCCAGTTATGGCCCGGTTCTTCGTTATCTGAAGTGAATGGCAACTGAAGGAATGATTCCGGAACCCGTTCGAAGACCGCGCGGAACATTCGTTCGAACGCTACTCGCGGAACGGCCCGTTTATCTCCCGGGATGGGCAAGCCCCCTTCGACAACGTGGAAGGTTCCTGCGGTCGTTCGACGATCGGCTGCCGGGTTGTGCAAGACGCCGTTTCGCACGCGAAACGACTGGATGTATTCGGTCTCGAAGACGTCTCCATTTGCCGGGAGGGACAACTCTCGAGCCAGACCGTGTCGATCGAGGACAAACGTCGCATTGGGGAGCCGCAGCGGCTTCTCAAGATTCAAATCGGAAAAGTGAGTATTGAGGAACGTCTCAATGCGCTGATCAATTGGAGATCGCTGGGTATTTCCCAGCTGACGTGTCTTCTCGTGAAAACTCTGGAGCAACCCCGAACCGAATTCAATCAAATCCGCTCCGCCCGCACCTTCAGCTATCGGAAGTCCGTAAGCTGCAAGCTTCAGATTGACGTACTTCCGCATCTCTCGTCGTCGCTCTGCAAACTCCGAGGGGGAATTGAAACCAAGTGCAAGTTCGTAGTCCATGGTCTGAATCGATCGCTAGAGAAAGTGAGCACATTTGGGATTGGCGCCCATATCATAGCTATCTTCGTTTCGGTTTCGACGTAAACCACCGCCTCCAGTTGGAAGAATTGCAAACAGGCCTTCACATATACGAGACCATTGATTGGTTGTGTGACTCTCATTGCAACAGTGCAGCCCGCTGATTGACTTCTCAAGTCGCTCTGAACTGGTCAATCGAGAGGAGAAGTAATTTCGAGCAAATCGACAGCTGGACGACGATTACAGAAGATCGTCGCCATTCTTCCGTAGGTCTCTGCCCCCTCTTCCATTTTCATGACTTCAGCCAGTCGCGGCCCCGCCTCGATGTGCAGAATGGCTCCTAGATCGATATGTCTCAACACGTTATGTGTAATCAACACACGACCGAGGGGAATTTGCCCAGCTTCAATTTCTTCACGAACCTGTTTGGTCACGTATTGAAAATCGAATCGAACAATTCCGAATTGAACCGGCATCCCGTTATCTGACCGCGTCAATATGATCTGCCGTGCATACACATCGCCGTGCGACACTTCATCCAGAACGGAGACATTAACCGG
This sequence comes from Thalassoglobus neptunius, assembly GCF_007859735.1. Lineage (GTDB taxonomy): Bacteria > Planctomycetota > Planctomycetia > Planctomycetales > Planctomycetaceae > Thalassoglobus > Thalassoglobus neptunius. The sequence goes on from NZ_SIHI01000001.1 coordinate 309,794, forward strand.
GCAACCGTGGTAGTTCTCCATGGTCACTGTCATATGATGCTCGTGAACCAGCATTTTTTTGTAAGGCTCAGGAGTCGTCGACGACGGAATGTGATCGCATTTCTGGAACAATCTCTCATTGTTCGGAATGAGGGAAACCATGCGTTTCAGTTCATCAATCGGATTCACTTGGCATCTCTGTCTGGAGAAGTTGCATCGGGGGCGACGGATTCGTTGAGCAGATCATCAATCAGGAATCGCTCGTTGATCACTCTCTGATTTGAGCATTTTCTGATGGACTTGCTCGAACTCATCGAGCAGGCACTCAAACGACTCGTGTCGGCACTTCAGGGACGAGTACATCGCGCTCTCGTTTCTGCCAAAGATTGAAGAAAGAAGCGTCTGCGTGCAACCCTCGCGTTGAGTCATCGTTGATGTTCATCTCAACTCTGAATTCCGTGGCCTGAAAGAGAAACGGTCGACGGGATTATTCCGATCAGGCAGAACAGGGAATTTCAGACCTTCCAATGATCGTTCGGGAATATCGATTAGGGCGGTTGAAAGAGGCAAATCCACGGAAGTCTCGCTCATCATGGGATCCGGGATCGGAAATTCGAGAACAGATGCCGATGCCTTAACTGGATCATGCACACCACGCGAAACCGGAATGCTGTGCGGACCGAGATGAAGACCTCTATGAATAACCACCTGTCCCGCTACTTTCTCTTGCTTCCCTCACTTCTTGTGGCAATTGCGATTGCCGGACGAGCGGAGGCTGGACTGCCAATTCACAGTCCACAATTCCAGCCAATTCACCTGGGACGATTCCTTCTTCCAGTCGAAGAAGTCGAAATTTCCCCTCCGGATGCCTACATGGTCAGTGTGGCGGAACGTCCGCAATCTTCGCCGGGCAAATTGAAAACTCTCGTCAACTCGATCAAATCCATGCCCTGGATTTCCATCAGCCCGAGCGAAGAAGAGACTCCACAAGTCAGAGCCATTGCCGTTGAAGCTGGCGAAAATCGCGTAACGTTGACGAAATCAACATCGCGGAATGATCAGAAGTCGTCGACATCGAGACTCGAATCTCTGCTACGAAGAATGGGCTATCAATCGGAGTGAGCCCGTTAACGTCGGAACTGAAGCGGTGCGCTTGAACTGATCTCCGCAGCTTCGAACACCGACCGTCTTCGGTTTCCGCTATCCGGTTGATTCATCGACGCCTGCCCAATGGCGGTCGACCATCCCAAGGTTCATCTTGAATTCCTTGAACCCTGCATAGAGCACCGGCACGACGAAGAGAGTCAAGAGTTCGACTGCCATCCCACCGATCACGGGCCACGCCATTGCTTTCGCAACATCCGAACCCCGCCCGGTCGAATAGATGACAGGCGTCAAGGCAATGATCGTTGTGAATGTGGTCATCAGGCAGGGGCGGATTCGTTTCATGCCTGCTTCGACGGTCGCGTTGCGAATGTCATCGATTGTCGCCAGTCGTTTGCGTGTGAAGACTTGATCGAGATACGTCGCCATGACCACTCCATCATCGACGGCGATACCGAACAAAGCGATGAATCCAACCCAGACCGCCGTGTTGATTTCGATGTTGTTAATCGCCAGAAAGATCATGCCTCCCGCAAAGGCGACCGGAATTCCTGCGAACACGGTGATTGTGATTGGCAAGTGGCGGAATTGCAGATAGATGATGAACAGATTGATAAAGATTACCAGAGGGATGACCCACATCAATCGCTGATTGGCTTCAATCTGGTTCTGGAATGATCCAACTGGCTTAAGGGCGTATCCGGTTGGCAATTCGAGAGTCCCGTTCTCTTGCGCCTCCCGAAGTGAACCCTCGACCGCTTCGACCGTCTCGAGGTCCCCAACCATTCCGGATGGCGAAAACGAGACGTGCGAGACGAGCCGGGCATCTTCACTGTTGATGACTCCCGGTCCCCATGTCGTCGTCATGTTTGCCAGAATGGAGAGAGGCACAACTTCGCCCGAGTGTGTCACGACGGGCAAGCGATCCAGTTCGTCGAGACGCTCCCGCAAGTTGCGTTCGTATCGAATTCGAATCGGGTACCGTTCCCGACCTTCGACGGTCTTGGTGACATTCGAGCCCCCCAATGCGGTTTCGATGATTTGGTTGACCATCGCTGTCGACATCCCGTATCGCGCCGCTGTTTCCCGATTGACCTGAAACTCGACATACGGTTTCCCCAGCACGATGTCCGGATTGACGGTGCCCGAGTTGATCTGTGGCAACCCTTTGAGATGATCTGCAACATTCAGAGATGCTTCAGCCAGCCCGTCGAGGCTGTCACCGTAAATCCGTATCGCCATCGACGCTTTAATTCCGCTTTGCAGCATCACAACTCGGCCTTCAATGGGCTGTAAAGGCGAAGCAGGTGTGACTCCCGGAAGAGTGGCGACTGCATTGATCTGATCCCAAATGTCTTTCGCGGTCACGCCTTCCCGCCACTCTTCTCGTGGTTTGAGCATGACGTAAGTTTCGACCATGGCAGCGGGGGCCGGATCGAGTGCGGACTCGACTCTTCCAATTTTCCCGAGGACATCTTTGACTTCCGGAATCTCCTTAATGAGAGCATCCTGCGTTTGCAGCACCTCCATCGCTTGTGAAAAACTCGCGGCCGGATAGAGAGTTGGCATGTAGAACCAACTTCCTTCGTCGAGGGCAATCCAGTCGTCCGACTCCAATCCGGTCAACGTATGCTTGGCATCAACATAGCCGGGGATTTCGTTCAGATCGGCGCCGAGAGACTTCGTGACTGTTTCTGCAGGTTTAAGAACGGTCGGCAAACCAATCCATGCACCGGCGCCCAGAACAATCAGGCTGATCGGCAGGCAGAGAAACAAGCCTTTGCGAGCAAGAAAAAATCGCAGCGTCGGAGCGTACACCCACAGGATGAATCGACTCACCGGGTTCTCATCCATTGGACGAAGCCGCTCTCCAAGAATCCAGAATCCACCGAGCCCACCGATGACAACGCCCCCACCGACCAAAAGCTCGATGGGAATTTCATAAATGGACATCACTGACGCTCTTGCCAGGAATGCCAAAACTCCCCCCGCAACAGCAAAGACAATTGCCCACACACAGCGCGGGAGCAGACGCATTCGACTTGATGAGAGAAACAATCGGCTGAGAAGCGGAACGAGAGTGATGGCCACAATCAAGGCGGCGACCAGCGAGAACGTTTTCGTCCACGCGAGCGGTGCGAAGAGTTTGTAGTCTCGACCGGTCAACATGAACACTGGGAGAAAGCTGACGACCGTTGTCAGAACCGCAGTCACGACAGCCGGTGCAACTTCGCCCGCCGCTTCGTTGATGACTTCAATCCGTCGCTGTGGACCACCCGGTCGACCTTTTTTCTCCCACTCAGCCAAGCTGTCGTAAATCGTCTCCGAGACAATGATTCCCATATCCACCATTGTCCCAATGGCGATCGCGATTCCCGCGAGAGACATAATATTGGCACCGATACCAAAAACGTGCATGGCGATGAATGCCATCAGCACAGCAATTGGGAGCGTGACAGCCACAACCAGACTTGCACGCAGATGAAGCAGGAACAACAGAATCACCACTGCAGTGATGAGAACCTCCTGCGATAAGGCTTCTCTCAGCGTGCCGATGGTCTCGTTGATGAGTCCGGTTCGATCATACACCGTTCGAATCTTGACACCGTTGAGGCTTGGCTCAATCTGCCGGATTTTAGCTTTGACTCGATCAATGACTTCCCTCGGATTCTCACCGAATCGCATCACGACCACTCCACCGACAGCCTCTGCTCCGTTCAAGTCGATCGCGCCCCGTCGAAACTCCGGCCCCAGTTGGACATGTCCGATATCCCGAATGCGAAGCGGAATGCCGTCGCGCGTTCGTACGACGGTCTGTTCGATGTCCTCGATGGCTTTGTCGATATCCTGTTCCGCACCGATGAACCCACGCCCCCGAATAATGAATTCCATTCCTCCGGACTCGACCGTCTTCGCACCGACATCAATGTTCGACTTGCGAACAGCTTCGACCAGTTGATCGAGCGGAACGTTATGAAACCGAAGTCGGTCCGGATCGATTTCGACCTGATACTGACGCACATATCCGCCGACGCTGGCGACTTCGCTGACGCCCGGAACAGCTTGTAACTCATATTTAACAACGAAGTCCTGCATGCTCCGCAATTCGGAGAGGTTCATCCCGTCTGGCGACTCAAGCGTGTAATACAACACCTGCCCCAAGCCTGTTGCATCCGGCCCCAACGTGGGAATGACGCCATTGGGAAGCGTTGCTCCTGCCGTCCCCAATTGTTCTGCCACTCGTGAGCGTGCCCAATAAAAGTCGGTGCTGTCCTTGAATGTCACCTGGACGAAACTGTATCCAAACAGACTTTTGCCACGGACCGATTCCGCATTCGGGACTGCCAGCAACGCGACCGACAGTGGATAGGTAATCTGATCTTCGACATCTTTCGGAGATCGCCCTGGCCAGGCTGTGAAGACGATGACTTGGTTCTCACCGATGTTTGGAATCGCATCGATGGGAACTTTGTGAGTGGCATACCATCCGTAGCCGATGCCAACGACCGTCAGCACCGCCATGATCAACGGTTCACGGATACAGAACGAAATCATCGCACGGAGCATCTACTCGACTCCTCCGTGTTGATCGACTGCGTCGTCCGTTTCCGGTGGCTTGTCGCTTTCTTGTGGCTCGTCGCTTTCATCTGAACTATCGTTATTCGCGTCAGGCGGAATCGTTCTGACCAACTCGCCGCAACTCAGCATTTCCCGGCCAAAATACGGATTGCGCAGCAACTCTTCCGCCTGCAACCAGTCGCCTTCGCCCTGTTTGACCATCGGGCAGAAGAAATGATTGAAGGGCGTTGTCGCCTCGACTCCACGGACTTCCGTCGCGAGCGTCACGATCGCATTGCTAATCAGTTTGAAATTAATGCGAGCTTCTTCGAGCGTCAGATGATGCAGATGCGGAATATTCTGCTCGATCACTTTCAGTTGCTCACGAACTCCTTCCGGAAGTTCCCCGGCAGCCAGCAGTTTTTCGGCCAATTGTTCGACAGTCGAGACCGGTTCCTCTTCTGGCACTCTATCGGTCGAGAGGGCACGCTGGATGTCAAAGTACGCGCGATAGAGTTTTTCAATGTGTTGGCCGGTTTCCCCTTCCAATTGAGCGATCTGAATCTCATCAAAGTCGAGCGGCGTGTTGCGGAGCTCCGGTTTCGGTTTCACTTTCGTCGGATCGATGAGGCTGGGCTTACCAGCCAGTTGCATTTGCGAATCGATGAGAAAGTTTCCGGACGTCGCAACCTTTTCTCCGACCAACAGGCCATCGAGAATCACAGCCTCGTTCATGAGAATCGGTCCGAGTGTGACGATGCGAATTTCAAAACGCCCGGGATCAGTCTCGACATACACCACGCTCCGATCACCAGCCATCAAGAGAGCCGACCGAGGCACAGTGATGGATTCCTCCCGCACAACAGGTTGATCCGTGTACCCGTAGCGTGAAGTCGGGACGAGTTTCATTCCGCAGATCGGACAGTCACCCGGTTCACTTCGGATGACCTGAGGGTGCATCGGGCTGATCCATTTGCCAGCCAGTTCCGCGTCAAAAACATCGCCCTGTGGACCAACAGGAATTTCGATCGTCGCCTGAGCATAGTCGCCCGGACGAAGCTCACCGTCCTCATTGAGGAATTCAACTCGAACCCCGACCGTGCGATTCGACTTATCCACCCGGGGATCAACAAAAGCAACACGCCCGGTCAACATTTTCCCCGGGAGCGAAGTCAGTTCCGCTTTGACAACTTGACCGAATCGAATGCGTGACGCATCCTCCGGGTAAAGTTTTAACATTAGCCAGACAGTCGAGAGGTTGGCAATGCGATAGATGGGCTCCCCGGCCGAGATATATTTCCCCTCCTCAGCAAGCTTCTCGATGACCGTTCCGCCAATGGGAGCGTAAATCGTCAGGCGAGACTTGGCCTCCCCCGACGAATCGAGTTCGGTCAGCTGCTCTTCACTCATCCCGAGTTCAACGAGTCGTTGGCGTGAGTTGGCAACGAGCTTCGTTTGCGCTTCTCGGACCGATGCCAAAGTGGAATCCCGGGTCTTGGCAAGAGTCTGTTTGGCTTCGACATACTCCACTTGAGCGGAGTAAAGCTGCGGGCTGTAAACCACGGCAAGGTGGTCCCCTGATTCAACCACCACACCGGTGTAGTCGGCGAAAAGTCGCTCGACACGACCGTCGATGTACGAAGCAATCGTCGCCTGACGACTTTCATCGATTTCAATGGAACCGATGGTCCGCAATATGGTCGTGACAGGTTGCTTCGTCACTTCGGCGGTTTTGATATTGGCAAGCCGTCGCTGCGCCGGTTCAATCGTCACGGCCAGCTCATCAAGATCGGCCCCGGTGGACGTTGCGGGAACAAGTGCCATCCCGCAAATCGGACAACGCCCCGGACCGGGTTGTCGGATTTGAGGGTGCATCGGGCAAGTGTGGACCTCCTCCGATCCTTCATCGGAAGACGCCCCTGCCGACAGGCTCCCTTTCTGGATCCAGCCAGTTCTCTGGGCAACTACCAAGAGAACGATGAGAAGCACTCCCGTTCCGAAGAAGAGACCGATATTGCCAAAGCGTGAGACCCACCACCCCAACGATCGACGAATCGGTTGAGGAGTAACACTATCCTTTGTGGGCAGAGGGTTTTGATCCATCGAGAGTCCCTTTCAGATCGAAGAAGTCGACTGGCTGAAGCGACGAAACCAGCATTGGACCGTGCCGGAAAATGCTCCAACCAGCCGCCCAAATCATCGAACGTCAATCAAGCGATGAGTGAATCACGAGTGATCGTGATCGTCGCTTTGATGACCTTCGTGGTCGGAGCCACTTTCGGAACCGGCTTCAGCGGCAGCGAGTTTCTCGGACTTCTCTTCGTCGGAGAGGGCCATGAATTTTTCATCACAACCATCGCAGCAGAAGCCAATCGTCTTTCCGTCCCACTCGACGGTTTTAGCTTCCACGGACACCTTGCCACCCATGATCGGGCAATGTTCATTGGCGATCGTGACCGAAGAGGCCGCTTGTTCACCAGCGTCACCGGAATCGGTCGAGGGAGACTGATTACAGCCCACGAAGGCGGCGGCAAGCAGAAGGGAGAGACTCAGAACAGAAAATGAGCGTACGAGTTGCATGTCTGACCTTTCGAATGTGAAATCAACATCAGTTTCGAGATGCTGATCAAAATAGATTGCGTAAACGGAATCTCAGCCCGGGCAATCAGGCGGAGAATCAAGCTTGGAAATGAGGCGACAAGACATCGCCAAAAGAGAGACGCGATCGTCGGCTAGGTCAGCCAGACGCAAAGCACAACCTGCTTGTAGTTGTGCGTCAGTTCAACATGCGAAGGAACTTGCGAGTTCCCCAAAGTGGGAGCGAAAATCAACCGAGTTCTGATGCACTCATCACCACTGACAATCGCAGCCAGCAAGTGTTTGAAGACCGATTCTGAAGCATCCGGAATGCCCTGCTCTTCAGAGCTGCGAGGAGTAAACTCTCCACAGTGACAAACGGAAACACGTTGAAACCCGTCTGCGTTCCCATCTGAGCGATGCGAATCGTCGAATTCAGAGACCGGGCTGCAGTGCGAACACGTTCCCGCATCGAAAGCTTCCTCTCCCGAGCAGCAGCAATCTTCTTCCCCAGCTTTGCATGGAGAAGGCAAAGATCCACAACCGCACCCGAAGTCCATTCCAGCGCACACCGTCTGCATGAGCAGCAATGCGAATGTCATCCAAGCGGCAATGGGTCGATACTTCGGCAACACGGTGAGATCGTTTTCGCGAAAAGACTGACGGACACGGTGCAGTGTATCGAGGAACGCAGAACAGGTCCAACAGTTTTTTATTACATTCCGTGCTCATTGCCGTGCATCATTGGAGCCTTCTGGCCAGTCGCATGGCTCTCCGGCTGACTTCGCAAAGACCGATCCAGGATATGCGAAGAGGACCGGCTTCGTCATCGCGAGCCAATCTTTTCAATCAAGTTGTTCGAGTGAGGGAAGCTTGTTAACAACGGGTGCGATCGTCAGGTCGCGGCCTGCAGCTTGTTGAAGACGGGCGTTGGCGATGGCGAGTTCACCGACCGCCTGATGGTACCCCAGCTCCAAAGTCAGCAAGTTGCGGTAGTCTCGAATGATTCTGTCAAAGTCGACATTGCCGTTGGAGTAGGATTCCTGATCAGCAGAGAGAGTCTGTCTCGCCTGCGGCAGAATCGTATCCGCGTACAGCTCTGCAGTTTCCATGGCTCTGTGAGCTTCGGTCATCAAATCGAGAATCAGGGCGTCGTAACGGTCCGCAAGATCAGTGACCGACGCATGTGCTGCCTGATGCTTCCATCCAGCTTCATTCTTTATGGCATCGTATTTCTCTCGCCAGATCGGAAGGCTGACCTGAACTCCAACAGCCCACGGGTCTTCTCCCACATTGACAACCGATGAATCAGGACGATTATCGTCTGTGAAGAAATGGCTCGCCGTCAGCATTAACTCCGGACGACGACTCAGTCGTGCGACCTCAATTCCCCACCGTGTCGCCTGCGTCCGCAATCGAGCTGCCTGAATCTCGGGTTGCGTTCCCAATGCAATTTGGTGAATTGCTTTCTCATCGAGATCGATCGTCGCGAGTTGAAGTTCCCGGTCTGAACGAATCGGGAATTCAGCAGATCGCCCAACCAACCGATTGACTTCTGCTTCCACTGCCCGTCGCTGCTTGCGATAGGTCAGCAGCCGCTCTTCAAGTTTGGAAAGCTCGAGCGTGCCCAAGAGAACATCACCCTGAGACGCCTGGCCTGTCGCGATTCGGGCATTTGCGACATCAATCAGCGATTCGAGTAACTCTTGATTCGCTTCGGTCGTCTCAATCTGTTTGTCAATAACATACAGACGATACCAGCCGACCCTCACCCCCGCGATGACTCTCAATCGTTCGGCGGCGTACTCAGCACGTACAGCGAATGCTTCAAAACATGCCTGCTGTTGTTGTGCATTCAGTTTCCCCAACCATGGAATCGTCTGACTCAAACTCATCGTGGCCCTCTGAGAGCCCGCCGCAGTCTCAATGGGATCACCGAAAATGTTGGCTCCCAACTTCGGATCGGGGAGCTTATCAATATACTGCGATCTCGCCGCCGCAACCTGATACTCATGAAACAAACGAATCAGACGCGGATTCTGATCGACCGCCGTGCTGACGAGAAAACCGAGTTCTGATTCCTCAGGCGATGGCAACGGAGAGATTGTGTCGACCGCAGGTAGCTGTTCACCGCCAGCTTCCATCAAATGCGGAGCCTCTTCGACAACTTCGTCATCGTCCTCGTGCGCAACTTGCTGTACCGCAGGACTGGCTTCTACGGAGGGTGAACCGGCTTGCGCTTCCTCGACTCCGTTGGAGTGGGAGACGAACAACGGAGTTCTCTGAGATTGACTCCGAGTCGTTGCGCATCCGCCAATTAAGCTGACGACGACCAATAGCATGAGAGAATAAGTCGGGAAATGTGCCCGCATCGTTCAACCTCGCAGACGCAAACAGACGGACCTTCCAAACAGGCGGAGTCTGGCTACGCAGGGATATCAACAGGCGGCACGGTCCTCTGCTTTCTTCGGTGAATCGGTCGTCCGAGATCGTCCGAAAGTGCGAAATCTACCGATTGTCGGCATACCCCGAGTGGAGTTGTACCGGTTCTAACGGTTCATCCGCCCTCGCCCCCAAGCCCACGTTCCTCCCCCATGCAGTACGACCCAAACGACAACCAAGTGCTCGTCCTCCAACAAACCACTCACGAACAAACACGTCGCCCAACTCAATACATCACCCAACTCCCCATATTGCCGAACAGGCTTCGATACGGGCAGCTTTTCCCCTAGCTTTCGAAAGGAGTCGCGATGCCCCCAGCACAACAACTCGAAAACAAATTCAGATCCAATTGAGTTTTTTCAACTTTGGCTTTTCGAACCGATCGAACTGCTCTTCACTTCTTGGCAGTTTCACTACTGTCGAAACGAAGAATTCCTCAACGCGGAATCATGGTACCAGTCACACGAACCACGCGAAGACGTTGACGACATGCTTGCGTTTCAAGAGGCTAAAGAAGAATACATTCGCAGCGGGGAGGCAACGCGACAGATTGAACAGAAATCTGAACATCTGTTTCACTTTGTGGTCGCAGCAATCGCGTCCATCGCCACAATTTCGCAACTCACAGAAATCCCCTTCTCCAGTTTCATTCCAGCTTTGATTGCGTTTACATTCGCGCTCATTTTCACGTTGCGTTTCCGCTCCACACAAGATGAGCCCGGAGGAATCGAACCCAAGTACATGATCGCCGAAGTTGAATATGGTGGTTCTCAGCGCCTCGCCGGAACATTGGCAAAAGCGTTTCACTGTTCCTGTATCGCTCTCGTCGAAATACGGGAATTCAAATCACGCGCATACAATTTCAGTGCACGTATGATCGTTCTAGCGATTCTCTTCACAGGGTTTGTATTCATCCGCCACGCTTAGACGGCGGTGATGGGGGAGGCGGTGGAGGCGAAGCACTCTGCTTGCGTGGTGGAGAAGCTGGAGGCGGAGGAGGCGGACTCGAAGGCCGCTGAGATTGAGAACCACTGGAATTCGTCATTCCTCACACCCCGCCAAATCGATCCACCGGCCCAAAGGAATTATCCGGCCAACATTCTCAAGAACATAGCCCTTTCACTCACCCCTTCGACAGACAGAAACTTCACGCTTTGTTTCGCTGATCGAACCACCACACAGATCGCAATTGGCCCACGAGATCAACAACGTCCCGGCCCTTTACGGACATCCAACAACTATTCCCAGAACAGCGACTCCGTCGGATCAACGAAACCCTGATCGCGGATATTCAATCCGCGATCCGCTCGATAGTGAACACGCCGACAGCAAGCACTTATGCTTGCGATAGTGAACACAGAATAGCGGTGGAGGGACTCGAACCCCCGACACGCGGATTATGATTCCGCTGCTCTAACCAACTGAGCTACACCGCCGGAAATTGGATTTTCGTTGGGGTGTCTTTGTTGGGACATCCCTGATTCTGTTGGCTAACTGTCGATGAGTGTTCGATTTGTGAACATGCGATCATCGATGGTTCAGGGTTCTGAAGGCAGCGAAGTGGGGTCACTCATGCTTCCTTAACCAACAGGGAGGCGGATTATTGCGAAGGAAGTTTGAATCTGCAAGCGCTTTCACTGTGAACACTTCGACAGTTTTTGAACCTTGTTCGAATTGGTGGCTCGGTCGACCTTTTTCATCACGGTCTTCGCACTCTTTGGGAGCATTTTGGCCGATGACTTCCGGGGCGATGGTGTGAATCACTGCAAACGAGCGAAGAAATGCTCTCGAAGTCCGGGTACAGAATTTGTTTCGAAAAATGGGGATTGTGGCTGCGGACGGAGCGACTTATGATTGTGGTCGATTCACTCATTAAAAGAACAATGAAACTCTACCTGTTGATGATCGTCAGTGTTGCTCTTGTCCTGCAGCCGCTTCTCGGCGTCGGGTTTGGAGACGTGCGTGATCATGGAGAGGTTGCTGGATCAACCTGCTGTGGTGACGATCCTTGCTGTCCGGGGCCTCAGAACATTCTGGGAACCTTAGCACCGACATGCTGCTCGACTGAGGCTTTCGATTCGTCGACGCAAGTTTGCTGTGTCCCGGACGCTTCAGAAGGTCGGCAACACGCGAGCCAGGACGGATCGGACGACTGTCCGTACCAAGAGAACAGCTGCCCATGCTGTGTTCCGTCAATCACACTCTCGGCGATTCTCACGAGTGAATTGAATTCTCCCTCTTTGATGACCGGAAAAGTCCACTCACGACTGAAGTCTTTGTCGGTCGAACGGAGCAGCCGGATTCTCCGCCTCCAAAATCGGTTGTGATCGTTTAGTTCTTTTTTGACCACGAATGTTTCTCACGCTCAGTGAAGCTGAGTGTTGGGGAACATCAAGCTTCGACTGCGTTTGCAGTCTCTTACAACCGTATCTTTGGAGTAGAAAATATGTTTCAAATTCTTAGTCTTGGGGCGACTTCGGTCGCACTCTTGTTGATGGCCAACGCCCCTGTTTCACAAGCGCGGGTTCAAACTTCCTCAAGCTTGGAATGCTGTTGCGTTGATGCGTCCAGTTGTTGTGTCGCTGGATGTGACGACTGCGACATCTGTGAAGGCCAATGTCTCACCTCAGACTGTTGCCTGAATTGCGACTGCTGTGTGAGTTGCTGCGACGACGCTGCCTGCCTGTCGGACTGCTGTGTCGATGGCGTTTGCATCACCGGTGAGTGTTGTTCTTCGGGGAATTGTTGCGCTGCGAATTCTGCGGCAAGCTGATGAATGGGATGACGTTTCTGTCGGTCTGATCTCACCGCTCACGATGCGAAATTCGTGATGGTGTGATGGCTTAGCCGCAGGAATGTCTTTCTAAAAAGAACGTTGAACGTCGCCCGCTTTCTCTGTTGAGGAAGCGGGCATTTTTGATGGATGCGGATTTGTCTGAGCACTCGCTCAAGCTGTCTGGATGAAGGGCCGTCTCGGTTCGTCGTAAGAGTTCGTGAATTCCATTTCGAAAGTTGCTCTCTTCTCTCGGCGTTGTTTTCGATGAGCTGGTTTTCCAATCTCCGGGAACGATTGATGTTCGATCTGCGATCCGTGATGATGAGTGAAGCTCGCTTGTCCTGAGTTTTGAGATTGATAGGAATTTATAATGGATCAGACTCGCCGCGACTTTGTGAAGACTGCAGCGATCGGTGTGGGTGCAACCGTGTTCGGAGGAAGCCCACTGACTCAAGCAGCTGAAGAAAAGCGTCCTCGTCGGAATCAGGGGAAAATCTTCAAAGCAGACAAAGGGGGCGGAATCGGGTCAGATGAAAAGGGGATGATTGAGAAGCTCGAACAATATCAGAGTCTCGGATTCGATGGGCTGGAAGGAGCGAGCCCGGGGATTCCCGACTTGAACGCATTGAATCGAGCGATGAAGCAGACAGGTATGCCGGTTCATGGCGTTGTCGACATGGTCCATTGGAAGCAGCGACTTTCTGACCCGGACCCAGCTGTCAGGGAAATTGGGCGAGCAGCGTTAGAGCAGGCAGTTCTTGATTCGAAAGCGATCGGCGGAACGACAGTTCTGCTTGTTCCAGGAAGAGTGGCCGGAGAGAACGAAACTCACGACGACGTTTGGAAACGATCGATTGTGGAAATCCGAAAGGTTGTACCCGTCGCCAAGCGAGAGAAGATCAAGATTCTCGTGGAGAATGTCTGGAACGGATTCTGTGAGACACCGGATGAGTTTCGAGATTACATCGACGAGATTGACAGCGAATGGGTTGGGGTGTACTTCGACATCGGGAATGTGCGGAAGTTCGGGAAGCCGGAAGACTGGATTCGGATCCTCGGCCCGCGGATTGGAAAACTCGATGTGAAAGACTGGGGCGTCGAAAACGGATTCTGTCGTCTTGGAGAAGGTGACGTTGACTGGCCTGCGGTTCGGGAAGCACTCGCCGAGATCAACTACACGGGCTGGGCAACTCGTGAAGGACGTGACAATTCGCTTGAAGATACAGCGAATCAAATGGACATTCTTCTCGATCTTTAAGAACGTCACTCCCGCATCTTCGGGGGCCTGACGCGATTTCAAACCCTATGAGAAGGCGGCTTCCAATTCCTCCCGAATTGCGGAGGGAGCCGCCATTCTTCCGGGACCGACGGACTGACAACTCAGCCAGCCGGCATCTGGTCCGATGATTCGGATGCCGTCGTCTTGCAGCTGCTGAATGTTTCTCTGAACAGCTGGCTTCGACCACATTTCGTTGTTCATCGCAGGAGCAACGTAAACTGGACAAGTGACCGCCAGAGACAAGGTGGTGAGTTGGTCGTCAGCGAATCCATGAGCGATTCGCGCAATAGCATTAGCAGTCGCGGGTGCGATCAAAAACAGTTCAGCCCGGCGAGCCAGCCCAATGTGTTCACCGATAAAGTGTTCCTGCGGGGAAAACAGTTCGGTGTAGACCGGTCGACCGGTTAGCGCTTCGAATGTTGTCTTTCCGATAAATTTCAGCGACGATTCGGTCATCACAACTGTCACTCGTGCCCCGGCTTGAACGGATTGGCTCACGAGGTCTGCGACCTTGTATGCAGCGATGCCGCCACTGACGCCGACGAGAATTTCTCGATCCTGAAGTGATGACATGTTCATTCGCTGCTGTGTTGGAAAGTCCGATGAGTGTGTCGTCTGTTTGACGGTGGAAGTGTAGGCATCGGGTCAGAGAGACTCAATCGGTGGATTGCTCAAGGCGGTCAATGAATTCTTCGGTCATCCCGGAATCAAGTCGAGCCTGCCTTTGAAACTCTTCCCCTTTGGCTTTCGAAGGACGTAGTGGCCAGTGGAGGTGTTGTTCGAATGCTTCCCAGTCGGAGAGATGATCGGGCTTGAGCTTCCGAAGCCAGTTGAGACCAAAGGCAACGTGTTCGATTTCGTCGTCATGAATCTTTCTCATGATCGTGGCGCTGCGTTGGTCGTCGACCGCAAGGAATGCTTGCTCGAGTTCGAGAGTATGATCGAGATTTCGTCCTTCGAAAACGAGAGGAAGCCCCGCGAGATAGTCGACGATCGATTCGAACTGCATCGCTTTCTTCCAGATGTAGCAGTTCACCGGAAGCTCTCCGAAGTTTATTCCCAACTTCGCTGCGCGTTCGGAGTGCATGCGAGTATGTCGCTGCTCATCTTTCATGATCTCAACGATTCCCATTCGGAAATCTGCCGGAGCTTCAGGAAAGGCAAGCAGCGTCCACGCCATGACTTCGAGAGCTTGAAGTTCATGGTTCGCCAGAATGTGATGAGTAACAGCCCGTTTCTTCGGATCGGAGAGAGCGCCCGGTGCTGGCATTTTGGGAGCGGCTCTGCGCGGAGCAAACTGAAGATTTTCCGGCCGAGTTGGCTCGGGCACTCGCAAGGAGTGGCCGGGAGCCAGATCGGTCATCGGTTCTGTGACAGGTTGCAGCTTGTTCTGAAGATCGGAACTCAGCAAAACCTCTTCAGCAAAGCGTCGAATTTCCATCGTGCCTCAGGTCGTCGTAATTGCTCTGGAAACGAATCTGTTGTTTTCGCTTCGTATCATTGACGCCTGAGGCTGGAATTGCGAGTGCATCATCTTACTGAAAGGCAAGTTCCACTCCGAGGACGAGTCCGTGGGCGTAGAAGTTGTCGACGGAATCATCAATAGTGATCGCAGGAGGATCACTCGTTCCGGCTGCTGAGTTGTAGTAGAGGCTGTCATAGGCTCGTGCATAGCCTCCCCCAACGAGGAGTTCGTATGCGATGAACATCGACAGATGCTTGGTCGCCTGGCACTTGGCCGAGACTGAGAAGTCAAAGGTGGGAGCGAATCGAGTTCGGGCGTCATCGAGATTCCGAGGAGTTTCGTCAGCGGCGAACAGTTGTCGCGTTGCGAGTTCATTCTCGATGCGATTCACCCCAAAAAGAAATTTGGCATCCGTCGCCAGAGTGAGTCGTTTGATCTGCGAGACGAAACGAACCCCGACTTGTGGTCCGAACACATGGTTCTGTGTCTGCGAATCAATTCGGTGATTGAGCACGGTCCCAGGTTCCGGAACGTCCTGCCCGGCGATCAGAAGATCTTCACTGAGGTTGATGTACTGGATACCGAGGATTGGTTGGATTTCAATCCCAACGTTCGGAGTGATGGGATTGCAGACCATGTTGAATTCAGTTCCCCAAACTCGTGTGGCCAGCGAGGCTCGATAGCTTTCGCTGAAGAGAATCATCGTGGAGTTGCTCAACTGTCCTGCTTCGAGCAAAGTCACAGCCCCGATCTGGAAATCGTTGAGGCCGGGAACAATCATGTCGTTGAAAGGCACAACTCGTTCGACTTCCTCAGCTTCTTCCAGAATCCAGATGTTGGCTTCCAGTTCCCCAATCGACATCGGAACTCCCATCGTGAGGCGGGAGCCATTGAGTCCGCTGTGTTCGGAGTCTCCGATCTTGGGGACGATGACAGTCGTAAATGGTCGCAAACCAGTGACCCGATCTTGAGCATTCAGGCGATGACTCCGATCATTTCCTGACAAGTCGAAAGGTCCGTTAATCGGATCCGGAAGAACTGGGGCTCCGAGGCGAGTATTGTCTCCGCCGATTCCCCAGTTGAGGTAGTCATAGCGAATCCAGGTATTCCGAAGAGTCGATTCGATGAGCAATCGAGAATTGGAATCTCCCCGATAGAAGTCGCATCGCTCTTTCGGGAAGAGGTCGGCATAAAGTGGTGAAGTGGGCGGACAGGCTTCTCCCCCTTCCCAGTATTCCGGTGGGGGTGACCCCATCGGATATTGCCCTGGAGGCATAGCCTCTCCGTGGCTGACTCCGTAGGCCTGCGGAGGCATCCATTGGTCTTGAGCGTAGCCCAACATCGGAATCAGTCCCGAAATGAGCAGAACTTGGGCAGTCAACCAACGAGTCATAGTGTCGATCCTGATCGCATCTCGAGCGGGTGAAGCTCTTCGAGGACTGTCAATGTCGAAAACCCGTTGGGAATCCAAATCAGACAGCCAATCGGCCTTACGGCTTTCCGTTTAGTGCTCTCTCTTCAAAGAGTGAGAATGGCAACCGACCGGTCGCGCATCAGCACTCCGTATCCTTGATATCGGTCAGCATGGGGTGAGAAGTTAGGAGAACTTTACGGAATTTACCGATCGCAACAGTCCTGACGGATTTGCATCGCTGAGATGACCATCAATTCGCTCGCCTTCAATCGCGTCTCTTTCGCATTCGTCTTCACGAACACACAACGGAAATGCTGCAATCGGTGAGAGAAACACGCTCAGGTGGGTGCCGAGAGTCCAAGGAATTGGCCTTCAGGTCACCGAGTCTTTACTGAATCAACGACTTCGCGAAGCGACGAAGTCGGAAGGCGATACCAAGAGAGACGCGGTAAACCCGCGACATTGGGCAGATCAGGTCAACGACACTGGCCGAAGAAGATTGCAGTTCGGTCTCCACGCACCTGTTCGAGGTCATATCGAAGGGGCGACGGGTCCGATTCCTGCGGCGGAATGCGTTCGGACACAAATTCGTTGACGCGGAGAAAGGCTGAATGCGCTTTCTGCCGACGTCAGATGCTGTCCCGATTTCGCAAAGCTGCTGGCGGAGAAAGAATCTCGTTCAGAAGAATGGCGTTCTTAATGCCATCCTTGGATCGGAGAAGATTGCCGATCAAATTTCCCTGCGAGCGAGCATTTCGGGTCGTCGCAGCCAGTCCGATTTGACCAGTCGAGTCACTTCGACCAGCGGAGAAAACGCTAAGATGTTCAGCGACCGATTGATCAACCGCGTGGGGCAGATTTTCCTGCTTGCGGGAGGGTTTCTTGGTTTCACTTTGTGCACGTCGTTCAGAGATGTCAGATTGAGAAGTCCGCCGTCGTGACGGAGTGTTCTGTCGAGACTGCGGTTGCTGAGCGAGCGGTTTGGTTGGCGGAGGTGTTGCCTTCTGCTGCTGTTGCTTTGTTTGTTCTTCCCAGATTTCGCGTCGGGACCGACGTCGTTTGGGGGGACGTCGCTTCGTTTGTCCAGGCTCCGCAACGACTTCGACATCGTCGGTTTGCCCCTGCTTGCGGTCGTTTCGCTGGTTTCTCGCTTGATTGAGAAACTGGTCGATCTGATTCTGGGTTTTCCGTTTGACTTGTGCCTTGGGCCGCTGACCGCGTCGGTTCGGGGGATTGGCTCCCCCTTTTCCCTGAGACTGGTTGATGAGATTGACGACCCATCCAACGAACGCGATGAGGAAAAAGACCACACCGAAGAAACTTTCGATGTCGGCCAGAATGGCAATATTTGCGGAATAGTGCATGTGTTCCCCTCAACAATGGCTCAACCGTCACCGGAGTCTTCAAGGACCAGCGACCGAAGTATGATAGCCGATCGCGTTATTATTGATCTGCAGGAGGGGCGACTTCATCTCCCATCCCGGCAATCGACGCTCTCATGGATGTATCGGCTTGAACATTCTTGAGTTCATAGTAGTCGAGGAGCCCCAGTTTTCCTTGACGGAATGCAGCTGCAATCGCTTCCGGCACGTCAGCTTCCGAAAGCACCACTTCCGCCCGATTCTCCTGAGTCTTCGCGACCATCTCCTGCTCTTGTGCAGCGGCCGCCGCTCGTCGTTGTTCGGCACGAGCTTGTGCGACTCGCATGTCTGCTTCTGCCTGATCGGCTTGAAGTCGAGCCCCGATGTTGTCACCAACGTCGATATCTGCGATGTCAATCGAAACGATTTCGAATGCTGTTTGCGCTTCCAAACCCTGATTCAACACGGTTTGAGAAATTCGATCGGGGTTTTCGAGGACCTGTGCGTACGACTCCGTTGAACCGATGGCTTGAACAATCCCCTGTCCGACACGAGCAATCACAGTCTCTTCGGTCGCTCCACCGATCAGCTGTTGGATGTTTGTGCGGACGGTCACGCGGGCACGTGCCTTCAGCTGAATTCCATCAGCAGCAACGGCATCCAGCGTTCCAGCATTCTTCCGAGGATCTGGGCAGTTAATGACTTTTGGATAAACGCTTGTCCGAACGGCGTCGAGGACATCTCGTCCAGCGAGGTCAATCGCTTGAGCCACTTGCCAGTCCATGTCGATATTTGCTCGGTGAGCCGCAATCAAGGCCCGAATCACGTTCGGAACGTTTCCGCCAGCGAGGTAGTGAGCTTCGAGCGCCCGCGTGGAAATGTCGTATTGATCCGTCAGTCCCGCCTGAACAGCCATAATCTTGCTGCGGACGATGACGCTGGGGTTCACCTTCCGAATCGACATCATGACCAGGTTCGCCAGAGAAATCTTAGCCCCGGTCATTTTGCACTGAATCCACAGGCCGAAATATCGCGCCAGGATAGCCATTATGATCAGAACGACTATCGCCCCGAAAATCAGGCCAATGATCCAACCCATCTGAAGATCCTCGTCTCTGCGTTACAGTTTCTTGCTGTGGAATCGTAACTTGTGAATTTATATGTACTTCTGCGTACATGTTTCGTCAAGGGTCGGGAGAGATTGGGGAGACATTGTCGATTAAAAAGACACGCGGACCCAAGACGCGTGCACACTCCGATAACGTCGTCTCGCCCTGTTCAACGGCAGAGCGGGCCCTTTGGACCAATGAAATCATCCCGGATTTGTCAGCGGCGGAATGAATTTCCCGAGAATCGCTGCGTTCGAGGATTTCACGGCTGATCGAAGCTGTCTGCGGCCGCAGAAATTCAGCGATCGCAAATCGTCCGGAAAATCCCAAACCATTGCACTGGGGACAAACGTCTTGCCCGTTTTGTCGACAGTCGCACACGCGACGCAACAATCGTTGGGCGAGAACTCCCATGAGGGCGCTACGAAGGACGTATGGCTCGACATCCATGTCCGTTAGTCGGCTGATGGCTTCGGACACAGATGTCGCATGAAACGTCGACAGGACGAGATGCCCGGTGAGCGCCGCCTGAAACACGATTTCGGCGGTCTCACGGTCGCGGATCTCGCCGACGAAAATGACATCGGGGTCTTGGCGCATGAGTGACCGGAGCCCGAGTTGATACGTTAACCCGGAATCGGCTTTGACCTGTGACTGAGAAATTCCCGAGATTTCTGCTTCGACCGGATCCTCCAGCGTGCAAATGTTTCGAATCCCGAACGTCGAATCCTGTAACTCTCGAAGGAGAGCGTAAGCCGTAGTGGTCTTTCCTGAGCCAGCCGGGCCACAAATCAGAAACAACCCGGAGGTCTCCCCGAGTGCCTGTTGAATTCCATTGGTGACGTCCTCGGGAAAGCCAAGGTCGCGGACGTATCGAAACTCATCGGACCCGATAAAAAATCGGACAACTGCCTTTTCACCATGCAGAGTCGGAAAAGTGCTGACTCGAATTTCGCTGAAATCACTTTGCAGTTGCGCGTTCTTCGCCTTGACACGTCCTTCTTGCGGGACATCGGTTCGATAAGTCAAAAGACCAGAAATGACCTTCAACCGTGAGATGACGTTGACTGCGAGTGGCACCTTGGGGCCGGGCTGCAAGACTCCGTTGATTCGAAACCGGCTGACGAGAACTCCGTCCTGAGACTCCGGGACGAGATGCAGATCACTTGCTCCGAGTTTTTCCGCAGAATCAATGAGCAGATTCACAGCTTCGACGGCAAATGTCTCGCGAGAATTCAGAAGTTTCTCAAGTGTTTCCTCGAGTTCTGCAAGCACAGGAGATGCTGGAGCGAGCGGCTTTTCGCCTTCAATTTCGGTTCGTTCGGACATCACAGTGCCAAAACCCATTCAAGTTTGAACATGCAAGACAAACGGACTTCGGCAAACTTCGCCGACACTGGTTTCGTCTCCGTACGCAGCACCAAATGCTCGTGCGGGAATTTTCGTTCGCTGATACAGTTCTCCTCTATCCTAATGCGGTGACTGATTCAATTCCCACTCAGAAAGCTTGTGGGTTCATCGAATCCGGCTCCGCGACTCAATTCCGACCTCTTCGCAACCAGGAACTGACCGCCGTGGTGATTAAGAAATCTGTGATCTGTTTAGGTTTCGCATTGTCAGTTGCTACGGGAAAACCAGTCCTGAGTGATGAGCCGAATTCCGCTCAGCCGACATATTCTGGAGAAAACACGAAATCCGCCGAGTTGCGTCCGGTTTCTCCTCCATCTCTCGCGCCAATCGATCAACTCGGAGAAAAATCGGAGCCCGGTCCGTCGCTGTTACGTGTTCCAGATGGGGCATTAAAACCGCCGTTGTCGCCGCCGAATACCAAACCCGGTGTGGCATCAACTGTTTCTCTCGACAGCGCCAACACAGCCCGCGAACCCGGATTCGAATCGTTGCTGCCGGGAGAGGACCTTGAAGGCTGGACCGTACAGGATGGCCGATCGGAAGTCTGGTCTCGTTCGGGGAACATGGTTTCTTGCCGTGGACTCGGAGGAGGATGGCTCAGAACAGATTCTCAGTACAGCGATTTTCATGTGAAGTTCGAATATCGCCTGTCAGCAGGAGGCAATTCGGGATTTGCATTGCGAACTCCGGAAAGCGAGAACCCATCTTTTGCCGGAATCGAGATCCAGTTGCTCGACGACTCCGCCGAAAAATACGCGGACCTTCGTCCCACACAATATACAGGGAGCGTCTACTATCAGGCTGCTCCGCAAAAACGTGCGCAGCTGAACCCCGTCGGAGAATGGAACGCCTGTGAAATCATCTGCATGGGTGATGCGTTGACCGTCATCGTCAATGGCGAGACCATCAATGACGTCAATCTCGCGACCGGACCACTCGACGAAAACGGCAAAGCCCCCGAGATCTGGCGGCTGTCTCAACGCCCTCCCCTCGGTCACTTGGCGCTGCAGAGTCATTCAACGCCGGTAGACTTTCGAAATCTCCGAATCAAGGATCTGACCGTTCCAACGGACTCTGGAGTTCGGTTTGTGGAACTTGAAGATGGCTCTGGCGATGCTGTCGATCCTGCGGAAGATTCCGTCGTTTCGGTCCATTATGCGGGCCAACTTGGCGACGGACGACGGTTTTCGGACACACGGAAGCTGGGCGAAGAAGTCACAGTCGCTTTGGATGAAGTGATTCCGGGCTGGAAACATGGCCTTTCCGGGATGAAAGTCGGAGGTCGGCGGCGTCTGATCGTGCCGCCTGAGATGGGTTATGGGAATCAGGGGGTCACGAACTTGATCCCACCTGGGGCAACTCTGGTTTTTGAGGTCGAATTGCGTGGCATCCAGCGTTAAATTAAAAACAACGACAAGTTCCGATTTGTCAATCGGAACTGAGTTGATGCATTAGTCTTTGCATTCAGGGATTTCTGTTCCTCTCATCAGAGAGGGGCTGTGTTGAGGTCAATTGTTCATCTTATCCCCTTTCGTCCTCACAATTCTTGCAATGCGGCTGATTGATTGACTCGATTGCAATTCGAATGCGACTGTCGTCGTAGAACTCAAATCATTCCGGATCGGAATCTTTCGTTGCGCCGTGAAGCGGTTCCTTCTCCGACAGGAACTCCGTGAATCCGAGCAATTCAAGGGAAGCCAGTATGACTCAGGTGAAAGAGACCCCGTGCCCCGATTGCGGGGAAATGGTCCGCGTGAATTCGTTACGCTGCTGGAACTGCGGCGCCTTCATGAACAAGGGAATCGAAGAGAAATACATCGCTCTTCAAGCGAAGCCTCAAGAGATCATCTACAGTCAGATGCCCGACAATGAAGTCGCTGCCATCGACGATGAAGATGATGACTTCGAACTCTCCGTTCCCACCGACAAAAGCGAAACAAACTCAATCGCTGATTTGGAAGACGCTTCCGCTCCTCAAGAGAACGAAGCGAAAGAGAACGCGGACGCAACGCGCCCCTCGTCTCACGATGATGAGCATGCCGGAAGTGACGATCTGCTCGACATCGCTTTGAAGGACGAACGCGAACTCCAGAAACGTCGCAAAGAACGAAGTCAGCGCGGCGGAATGAGGACTCCCGGCGGCGGAATTCTGATTTTCTGCCCGTACGGATGCCGAATCGAAGTCAAGGAAGATCATCGCGGGATGCAAGGCAAGTGCCCCAAATGCAGCGCCCCGTTCATCGTTCCCGTCGATCCTCCGAAGTACAAAACGAAAAAGTCTGCGGAATCGCAAGGTGAAGCTGTCGTGGACAGTGCCGGTGGCTTTGACGTCTGGCTGACAGACTTGCATCTGCACAAGGTGAATCCTGAAAAGCTGAAGTTGAAGGCAGACAGTCTTGCGAAAGACTTTGTCCCGGCTGACTTCGCATTCTCTTCGGAGAAGATTCTTGCGGCCGTTTTCGGAAAGAAGGCCGGAAAACTCTTCGGCGGTGGCGGCAAAGACGACCCCCGATCGATCTTGAAAATGCAATTGCAGGAAGGCAAAGCAATTGCCGATCTCGATCTCGCCGAGAAATTCGAATTCGATTCTGAATCGCTGAAGCAGCTGAAAGTCGTTCAGCCGACTGCTTCGCGGGCCGATTCAATTTTCCACGGAATTCCTGTCTTCGGTGAAGGTCGCATCGCGATCCAACTTCCCCATGTGGGCGACAGCAAAGAGATTCAATACGTCTCTTTGGGAATCACGCAGTTCTGGGAGTTTCGCAAGGCACTCGAAGAGAAATTCGGAATCGCAGACTTTGGCGGGGACGCCGGAATTCCGATGGAACGCAAGTATCTTCCTTACCGATGCCAGTTCATGGAGACCCAAATCAAGGCATTGGACAACCTCGAATTCTACAAAGCTGACGATTCCATCGAACTCGAAGTTGTCGGCTTCCAATGTGGAAAATGTCAGACAACTGTCAGCACACAAGGTCGCGATCAACATCAACTTGGTGGAAAGACTGCCAAGGGAATCGCGAAAGCGAAGTGTCCGAAATGTCAGAACAAGATGGGTGAAAACCTGCTTTATGATATCAAGGAACCAACCGCCGAAACTGCTGAGACCGCTCGTTCCTAGAGCAAGTTGCTCTTTCCTGTGCAGTCCAATGCGAACAGGGTTGCTCCTCACGGGGCAACCCTGTTTTCGTTGATGGACTTCTTTCGAACCTCTTTGGAGAATCACGCACGCGAAGATGCTCGGTCGCGAAGATGATTCATCTCAAACGCAGTCGTACCAATCAAAGCGTTATGCTCACCGCTTTATTGTGAAGCCTGCTCGGGCTCAATGGCTGGTTCCACGCTGTTTGGTTCCACAAATGCTGTCTCCACAATAGCGGCTCCGCATGCGTCTCCGAACACATTGACGGCGGTTCGAAAGCGGTCGAGGAACCAGTCGACTGAGAGAATCAACGTCATGTACTGCACTGGAAGCCCCACAGCGGTCAAAACGATGACCATCGTGACAAGTCCCGCTTCCGGAATCCCGGCGGCGCCGATCGCCGCCAGAGTTGCTGTGACCGCGACAATAATCTGCTGAGTCAACGACAGGTCAGCCCCCACGACTTGTGCAATAAAGATGGCAGCGACCGCCTCGTATAATGCTGTTCCGTCCATGTTGATTGTCGCTCCGAGCGGAAGCACAAAGTCGACGGATCGGCGAGACACACCAGCTTCATCAACTGCAGATTCCATCGTCACCGGGAGAGTGGCTGAACTGCTGGCAGTCGAAAACGCGGTGAGAATCGCTTGAGACATTTGCAGCATGAATTTGTAAGGATTCCGTCTCGTGAAGACCCACAACAGCACCGGGAGTGTCAGAAATGCGTGCACACCGAGTCCAAGGAGAACTGTGATCGTGTAGCCCCAGGTTCGTTTGAGTTCCAGAAAGAATGTTCCAGAGACATTGGCTTCCCCGAATCGGGCAGCAACAAGACAGAAAATCCCGAGCGGTGCGAACTTCATGATCAGCAAGATAAAGGCCATCAATGCCGAATTGATTTGATGAATCAGGTCCGTCACCAGTGAGACTCGGCTTCCCATCGTGGTGAGAAGCCCGGCGAAGACAAGCGAAAAGACAATCAACGGAAGTAAGTTCGTGTTGACCGCTGAATCGAAGAGGTTGTCGGTGAACATCATCAGAACGAGATTTTCGAGGATCTCGCCGATGCCCCGTTCTTCGTCCTGAAGGTATTCATTGTCGTTCAAGGCTTCCGCAACGTCGTGATCCTTGACTCCAATATCTTCCGCCAGTGTCGCGTAAAGTCGAGCTTTGACCGATTCTCCCTTGGAGTCCACCTGTGCGAGTGAGGACTGGTCCATAGAGTCGACACCCGGACTCATCACATTGACGAGAATCAAACCTGCGATCACGGCGAGAACGGTGGTCGACAAATAATAGACGACAGCAGCAAGTCCCGGACGGCCGAGCTTTCGAACATCACCAAGACCGAGAATTCCGCTCATCACGCTCGACATGACAAGCGGCACAACGAGCATTTTCAAGACGCGAAGAAAAACCTCTCCCCCCATCTCCAACGGGATGAGCCAATAGCTCGCGCGGCCCTGAATGAGGGTGAGGTACTCCGCTGAGCCGGGTTCTGCGTCTCCAGAATTGAGACCAATCGCCATCAAGCTCGGCAGCAACAACGCGAAAACAATCGCTGCGACAATCGCTAAAGCGATCCAGAGCGTCAAACGGTGGTCACCTCGTTTCAACGAATTTTCGTTGTCAGACATAGGGCACATTGCTCGCAATTGACGAAGAAGGAACTAATTGAAAATGAGAAAACTCTCTTTTCACTCATCCATGATCAGTTCGGCATCCTAAGCCGTTTTCGCGAAAGTGACAATTAGGATTACGATTTCAAAACACCAATGAATTGGACTCGCGTTTCTTTCGGGAGTTCGACAGAATGGCCATCGGAATCATCGATCAATCATCTCCTAAATGACTTGAGGTCTTACATGAACAACGTGGTCTGCTTCGTCCTCGGTGGAGGAAAGGGGACTCGGCTCCAGCCACTGACATCCGAGCGTTCGAAACCGGCCGTCCCAATTGGAGGAAAGTACCGGTTGATCGATATTCCTATCTCCAATTGCATCAACAGTGGAATTCGCCGGACGTACCTTCTCACACAGTTCAATTCTGTCAGCCTTCATCGGCATGTGCGGCAGACCTATAACTTCGATCCGTTCAACGGCGGGTTTGTCGAAATACTGGCTGCCCAGCAGACCAACGATGGGGCGGACTGGTATCAGGGAACGGCAGATGCCGTTCGCAAGCAGGTTCGGTATCTGCAACAGTCAGATATTGAGTATGTGCTGATCCTCTCCGGAGATCAGTTGTACCGGATGAATTTCCGCGAGATGCTCGATGTCCACAAGTCGAACAACGCTGACGTGACGATTGCGACCCTCCCAATCGATCAAGAGAAGGCGGCATCTTTCGGGATCACACGACTCGACGAGAACGGAAGAGTTTGCGGTTTTCTGGAGAAACCACAGTCGCAGCAAGAACTGGATCACGTCAAAACGTCCCCCGATTGGATTGACCAGCAAGGGATTGAAAGCAACGGGCGTGAGTATCTCGCGAGTATGGGGATCTACCTGTTCAATCGAGACACACTCGTTGATGCACTTCTGAAAACCGACTACGAAGACTTCGGGCGTGAAGTCTTCCCAGCTTCGATTCGTGCCAAGCACGTTCAGGCCTACCTCTTCGATGGATACTGGGAAGACATCGGAACGATCAAAGCCTTCTACGAATCCCAGTTGGAAATGGCATCTTCGACTCCGCCATTCGAGATGCACAAGGCAGAATCGCCGATCTATACGCGGCCCCGCTTCCTGCCTTCTACACGAATTGACAACGCAGAGATCAAAGAGAGTTTGATTTCCGACGGCTGCGTCATCGAGGGAACCTCAAAGATCACACACAGCCTGATTGGCTTGCGAAGCTACATCGGCAAGAACGCCACGATCACCGGTGTCGTGCTCATGGGAGCCGATTTCTATCCGAGAGATCCGAGAGGAGCGACCAAGAACGCTGCCGATCCTCCTATCGGAATCGGTGAGGGAACCATCATCGAAGGCGCAATCGTCGACAAGAACTGCCGGATTGGAAAACAGGTCGTGATCCGCAAACCAAGCGGATGCCCTGAAGATGGTCGCTGTGGGCCCGTCATCGTTCGCGACGGCGTGATCGTCGTGCCTCGCGGAACAATCCTGCCGGATGGCTGGAAGCTGGACAACGTCGAGCCCTGCAAATTCTAAAATGTTCGTTTTGAGTCCACCTGAACGGGTGGACTCTTCCTCTTTTTGGTAGAGCGTTTCGCAGGCTTCATTTGCGCAACTCGAGTCGGATTGCACGAGAACAACTCCGAGTCTGCGAACGCATCCGTCACTCTATCGAAACTTGCATTCGAGTCCGGGCTGTTAAGACTCACTCTTGCGTCGCTGAAGAAGTCGCAGTGCGGGTTTTCCAGCAAAGGCCAGCACGAGGAGTGCGATCAAGCAAACGCAGATCGGACGAGTCAAGAATGGTGTGAAGTCTCCCGAGCTGGCAATCAAACCAGCGCGGAGTTTTTCTTCAACCAACGGTCCAAGGATCAGTCCCAGAATCAGAGGGACGACCGGAACGAGACATGCTTCCAGAAAGAAGCCGACGATACCGAAGGCGACCATGACACCAACATCGAACATGCTGTTGTTGATCGCATAAGCTCCCACCGTCGAAAAGACCAGGACCGCTGCCAGGACCACTCTGCGTGGCAGCATCTGAATGAGACCGAATGCCCGGATCCCCAGCCACCCACAGGGAATCAAAAGCACTTGCGTGATCAGCGCGACAGAAAAGATGGACTGAATTTGGGCGCCTCCTTCTTCGAAGAGCATTGGACCGGGGCGAATCCCGTGAACCATCAGCACTCCCAGAACGATCGCGGTAACAGCATCGCCCGGAACTCCGAAGACGAGTGCCGGAATCCACGCCCCAGCGACTGCAGCGTTGTTGGCACTCGTCGGAGCAACAACACCGTCGACAGCTCCTGTTCCGAATTTCTCTGAATCTTTGGAGGTCGTTTTCGCCAGACCGTAAGCTCCCCAGGCAGCGACGTCAGCTCCCGCCCCCGGAAGTGCACCGATGATGGTCCCTAACAACGCGGATTTGACCACCAGCCACTTTCTCTTCCAGATCTCAGGAATCGTCGACAGGAAGGATGTTCGTTCCCCGGTTCCGGAACTTGAGCCGAGGGTTTGTTCGCCCTGCACATTTCGAAGCACTTCTGCGACGCCGAACAAACCAATCATCACAGGAATAAAATGCAACCCGGCCAGAGCATCGATGTTGTCAAAGGTATAGCGATGCGCATTGCTCACCACGTCCTGTCCGACTGTTGAGATCAACACTCCAATGACAGCTGCCATCAGTCCCTTGGACGTTTGCCCCATCGTCACCATCGCACTCATCGAAAGCCCGAAGACACCGAGCCAGAAGTACTCATAGTCACCGAATTTCAATGCGAATTTAGCGAGTTGCGGCGCAATCACAATCAGTGTCGCGACGCCAATGATCCCGCCGATCGAACTGCAGAGCAAGTCGATCATGAGCGCGAAGTTGCCCCGCCTCTTCCGTGCTAGCTGAAACCCATCCAGCGTTGCTGCGGCTGAGGCAGGAGTCCCGGGAATTCGAAGCCATGTCGCGGGGATATCCCCGGCAAAGATCGCAGTGAAGCTGACTCCGATGATCATCGCCAGCCCGGCCGTCGCACTCATGTGATAACTGATCGGAACAATCAGCGCGACAGCCATCGTCGCGGTCAATCCAGGAGTTGCGCCGACAAAAATGCCGAGCAACATCGCCAGAATCCAGGGTAACAGAACCGATAGCTGTAGCAATTCGCTCATGTTGAGAGCAACTCTTCGGAGGGCAGAAGGAGGAACTTAAAAGAACTGCAACTGTTGAATTGCTTGGGGAAGCATGACTTGAAATAGATTCACAAACAGGACATAGACCACAGCGCTGATGGATGCGGTCGCGATGACTGCTTCGCTCCACGGGCTGCCAAAGTTCTTCAGGACAAGAATCCCAAACACGATCGTTGCAACGATAAATCCAAACGTCGGCAGAAGGATCACGTACCCGATCAACAGTCCGAGAGTGACAAGCGCCCGCAGGTTTCCCCGGCGACGTTGTTTCGTTTCATCGACCGACAATTCTGAAGGGACTGGAAGTTGATCGCGGTCGGTTTGACTTTGTTGTCGTTTGCGCCATGCAACAGCAAATTGCCACAGACCACCAATGATCATGATGACTCCACAGGCGACCGGAATCGCTCGCGGGCCGGGATCGGATTGGCTCAGGGCAATTGCTCGAAAGTCTTTGGCGAAGTAAATCGCCGAGGCCCCCAGAATACAGAGAAACACGCCGTAGCTGAGCGTTCCAGTGAATTCCGAAAAGCCGACCGATTCAGGGGTGGGATCGTCAGGTGGCGGGGGGGAGTGGGCGGGGGTGTTCGTTTCAGTCACTTATGATATCCAGCCATCTCAATGACAGGTGTCCAGAGTGCTTCCTGTTCGGTCAGAAACTCTTTGAATTCTTCCGGTCCACGAACTTTCACAGCGAAACCGTTGAGCTTCATGAATTCGAGGAACTCTTCAGAGGCTGCAATTTCTTCCGCTTGAGCCAGAAGTTTTGCCGAGATCTCCGGAGGCGTTTCTTTTGGGAGTGCGAGACCGCGCCAGCCGACGGCCGACCAGTCGATGCCGAGTTCCTTCAGTGTGGGGACCTCAGGAAAGTCAACATGGCGTTCGTCATCCATCACTGCGAGCAATCGCAATTCGCCAGCATCGATTTGTGGCTTCGCTTCGGGAACGCTGACGACGACCGCATCGATATGACCGCCGAGAAGTTGCGTCCGAGCGGGAGCAGATCCCTTGGAAGGAACCCATGTCACCCGGTCCGGGTCAATTCCTGCTGCATGAAGCATTCCCACGCGAGCCAGATCCCAGATGCCTCCGCTTGCGGTCCCAGACATCTTCAACGGAGTGTCACCAGTGCGGACTTCTTCCAGGAATTCTTCGGCTGTCTTCCAGGGCGCATCAGAACGGACCACTAAAGCTGCGGAGTCAGCGTTGTATTGAAGTAAGGGATCATAGTCACGAAACGTGAGGTCACTGATCCCCATCTGCTTCATCATGCTCAGCTCAACGGTAATCGCGCCCAGCGTATAGCCATCCGGTCGAGCACGCGCGACAGCAGAGTGGCCAATCGCTCCGCTTCCTCCTTCACGGTTCATCACCACAACAGGAGTCTCCAACCGCTGGTGAAGCTGGTCGGCCCAGAACCGCGAGCACTGATCCGTCCCGCCTCCGGCCGACCAGGGGCAAACAATCGTGATTGTCTTATTGGGGTAGTTGTCGATGGCAGCTTGTGGATCGGTTGAACACCCGAGAATAGCAAGACCAGCGAGGGTACAGCAGACTGTCAACACGCGAGAAATCTGCAAACGGGGACGACAATTCCTTAAATCGGACACACGTAACTTGAGCACTGGCAGGCTTTCAGTTCATGATGAGCACAAAAAACAGACCTTGCGTCGCATCATCCCAAGCTGATGCAAATATGCAACCGTTCTGCTTCGTCGCTCATGAGAATCAAAGCATCTCGAAGCCGTTTTAGTGACGACACCGATCAGGAGTGAGAATCAGTTGCGTCCGGGGATGAATCCGGCTGCGACGTTCCCGCCATTGCTTCTCGTGCGAGAGTCGCGACCGCCCGAGACCGATTTCGCCAGCGCTTCCAGGTGGAATCCCACTTCTCTTGCATGTGCCCCCACGGAGACCCGGAGGATCTGTCGGTATGCTGATCAGAATTGACGAGAGACTCGTAAAGAGACAGCATCTTCTCAACGCATTGCTGTTGGGAAAATTCGCGCGCAGTTTCGATCGCTGCTTGTTCCAGCTTCTCGCGTTCGTCCGAATTCAGCTTGGCGAAGTGCTGAAGTTGGGCACAAAAGAGATCGAGATCTTCACTCGGGACCAGGAATCCATTCTGCTGATCACTCACGATGTCGTTCACTCCCGTCGCTGCGATCGCAACGACAGGAGTGCCGGCAGCCATCGCTTCCCCGAGGACCATTCCCTGCGTTTCTGAATGAGACGCAAACGGAAAAACATCCATCGCAGCGTAAGCATCGACCAGTTCTTGCCCCGTGAGAAATCCAGTCATCACGACACGTTCGCTCAATCCGCGGTTGGCGAAGGCTTTCTCCATTGGTTCTCGCTCAGGGCCATCTCCGACAATCAACACATCTGCGGAATCAGTCGTCTTCAGAAAATCGCAGAGGACTTCGGTCAGAAAACGACAGTTCTTCTCCACAGACAAACGTCCCACGTGGCCGACGATCAGCTTCTCAGGATCGATCTGAAACTCTTCTCGAAAACGGGCACCATCGGCAGTGTCAAACTTCCGAATGTCCACTCCTGTTGGAACGACTTCCATGTTCGTCCGAATTCCTCTCTTGCCGAGGAGTTCCTGGATTCCCGAACTCGGCACGATGATCTGATCGACAAGCTCACAGAATCCGGTGATCAGCTCGCCGATCGCTTCTTCCACCGAATGCGGCCAGTCGGTTTTCTCTTCGATGTAAACGGAGTAGCGAGTGTGATGGGTATAGACCAACGGAGTGCGGAATTCGATTGCTAACGACTGAGCCGTGCTCCCCAAAAGAAACGGATGGTGAGCGTGAATGATGTCCGGCTGAAATGGACGCAATTGCGGGATCAACAACGGCATCACTGGAATGGGGAGGGAATAGCGTCCTTCGTAGAAGTTGGGAATCGCGGGGACGCGAACGACTCCGGGATCTGGATCGGGATTTTCCTCGTAATCCGGTGCGACGATGAGAACGTCGTGTCCCTGCTGTCGATATCCCTCAGCAAATTGCTCAATGCTTCGCGTCACTCCTCCAATCTGAGGGGTGTAAACATTCGTCAGCATCAAAATATTCATTGCCGCGCTCCCAGTGTTTGCAGACGAATTCGAAGTTCGGACTCTCTGAAGGAGCCAACGTGACGCGAAACGAGCCTCTGCTTTCTCCATACTTCAACGACTGATGCAGATTGTCAAACATTTCGCTGGCAGCAGGACGCGAAGCAGCTAGATCAATGGAATGCGACCGAGTTGTCTCCTCACGACTGCCCATTGACCAGCATGCATCAACTGGTGACTTCCCAACATCGAAAACAGGGCGCCGAAATTCGGGGCATAATCGATACCAGTTTTTTGATCGAGTTCATCGTCCGTCATCCTGTCGAGAATCTGCTTCGAGGCTGTTCGCTGCGCGCGGTACACCTCCAGCAACTCAGCTTTCTTGAGGAACCTCTCAGGATCGTCGATCGAGATCGTTTCCCGGGCATACATCATTTCAAATCCGTCAGGAAGATCGGGAACGGATTCGGCGTCGATCTGCATCATGAACTTGTGTTCTGAGAGAATCAAATGTCCGAACTGCCAGTTGATGTGATTCGCTCCCGTCGCTGGCCGCAACATCATCTCGTCATCAGTCAGACCCTCGAGGTAAGTCAGAGCAACCAGTTCCCCCGTCTCCATAGAGATTCTTAACGCTTCGCGACTGTTCATGGATTTCCTCCTTTGATGTCGAAGTTACCGGGGACCACTTTGGTTGCGAAGCATTCTATTGTCTGTGCGTGAATCACTCATTTCACTTGAGTGCAATTCTGATTCCTGAACGAACTGTACCTGCGATTCATTCCTCAGATTTCAGAGAGTGAATCGCTGACAAGTTTCTTCCGATTCAATACACTGTCACGTCCGTAGTATTCAGCCAACATATTGATATTCCACGGAATCGTCTGTTCATTCAATGCGCCGGAATCGCCTTCAGATTTCGGTTCCGAGATCAGCAGTGTTGTTCAACGTTCATCGGGCGACGCTTCGCAATTTTAGTCAGGACATCATCATGGTAGAGCGACCCAATAGCCCTGTTTGCCCTCCTCGTCGTGTTCTTATGGGGCCTGGGCCAAGTGATGTCTCCCCGAGCGTTCTGGCCGCTCTCGGTGCACCGACAGTCGGGCATCTCGATCCATACTTCTTGAATCTGATGGACGAAGTTCAGCAAATGCTTCGCGAACTCTTCCAGACAGAAAACAGCCTGACGCTTGCGGTGAGCGGAACAGGCAGTGCCGGAATGGAAACCTGCATCGTGAATCTTGTCGAACCGGGAGACCGCGTGCTGATCGGGGTCAACGGCGTATTCGGCGGACGAATGGCGGACGTCGCCACACGCTACGGTGCGGAAGTTCGCACGATCGAACGTTCGTTCGGAGAAGTCTTCAGCACCGAAAAAGTGGCCGAAGCTGTCCGAGAGTTTCAACCGAAACTCGTCGGACTTGTTCACGCCGAAACATCCACCGGAGCCTGTCAGCCCATTCCGGAAATCTCGAAAGCTGTGCATGATCAAGGTGCCATGCTGTTGATCGATTGCGTCACTTCTCTCGGCGGAATCCCCGTCGAAATCGACGAGTGGAATGTCGACGCAGCCTATTCCGGAACTCAGAAGTGCCTCAGCTGCCCGCCCGGACTTGCACCTGTGACGTTCAGCAAGCGTGCGGTCGAAGCAATGGATGCGCGAAGCTCAAAAGTGGCAAGCTGGTACCTGGACATGTCGATGGTCCGCAATTACTGGAGCGGTCAATCACGTGCCTACCATCACACTGCTCCCATCAACATGAACTACGCGCTCCACACCGCTCTTCGCGAAGCACTCGACGAAAGTCTCGAGGCGCGTTTCGAAAGGCATCACCAAAACCATCTGGGACTCAGAGCCGGCCTCGAAGCACTCGGCCTGAAATACGCTGTCGACGAATCAATTCGTCTCCCAATGCTCAATGCCGTCCTCATTCCCGAAGGAGTCGACGACAAGACCGTCCGAGGTCGCTTGCTGAATGAGTTCGGAATTGAAATCGGTGGAGGTCTGGGACCGATGGCCGGCAAGACATGGCGAATCGGTCTAATGGGAGCTGCTTCGACAACAAGCAACGTCCTCCTGTTCCTGGCCGCTCTCGAAAACTGCCTTCAATCTTCCGGCTATCAATTCACCGCAGGCGCCGGAATCGCCGCTGCGAATAACTACTTTTCGAACGTCAATTAAAAGACTTCATGCGATTCACAGAAGCCAAACCTATTCGCCCCCAACTTTCAAACTCCGCCTACCAGGAGCCGGGACCCGAAATTCCAAACCAACAATTCCGCGCCCCGGCCTCCACCTTTCTGAACACTCATCTCTACCCTGAACAACCAATCAAAAAGGACACGCGGAACACCACGCTCATCGGCAACGGTTTGACGACGTTCAAGAAGCACATCCAGCTCTTCCCGTTTCGCCCCCACAAAATGGCTCATCCACCGTTGGCCAACACTCCTCTCCGCCACTCGAACAACTCCCGCCGAACCGTACCTTGCCAAGCCAGTTCATGACTTCAAAGTATTGAATGCACCTTGCCGTGCAGAAAACATCAGGTTGTTCGTACAAATGCCAGATCACTTGACCGAAGCGGCCAAGTCGGGCAACTTCTATTTGGCGCGATTGAGTAGGTGGCTAATCTACGAGAAAACAGCGACGAAATCGAAGTATAATCCAGTCCGCCCCTTTTTCGCAGTGTAACAGGAAGAAGCCATGGAAACCTTCGCTCAACTTGGCATTCCGTTTCCCCTTTATGAAGCCCCTATCAAGGAAGCCAGTGATTACGCTGGAAAAACCACCTGCGGAGTCTGCGGAAATCACGATCAGCCTTACTTCATCCTGAACATTGGATGTGCCTTGATGGTCTCTTGCCCGAAGTGCGATGTATTGAACGGACTGGACGCGAACGACCGGCAAGACACGCCCTGTCGTTCGTGCGGCAACGAGATCAAGTTCTCCACCCCTTCAAATGATGACGGCGTTCACATCTGCTATTCATGTCTGCGTGAAGGGAAGGGAGCAATCACCAAAGATACCGAGTTTGGGATGGTTTCATGGGAGCAAGCCATCGAGGGCAGGACTCATGGAGTCCCCGGTCTACAAACATCCGAGTTTGAAACCGTCACGACCGATCCAGACGGTGAATGGATCGGAGTGCTTCTTCCCCAAGAACATCTATTTGAACTTCTACGAACGCCGACTTTCGTTACGTGGCAGGGGGAGGTTTGGTTGTTTTGTTGTAAGAAGCCAATGACCTACATCGGTGAATGGAAGTCAGTTGCCGCTTCGCTGGGGAAAGCGGAGGCTAAGAACAAGTTTGACCAGATGATGACCGACGACGCAAGGTCTTATCCTTGGGTCTGGGAAGGGGTATCGAGTGAAAGCGACAGCGTTTGCCTCTATGTTTTCCAATGCAAAGATTGCGGAAACCATCGGGCGAATTTTGATATGGATTAAGATAACTGCCTTCTCGCTTTCGCCATCACAATCTTGGCTGGCTGGGCAGGCTTGTAAGGGACGAAGCGGGGCGGCTTAGCTGGTTGATACGGCTTCAAAATCAGCGTATGGAGACGCTTCCAACCCACTGGATCCCCATGAATGAACGAGAATTTGTCGGTGGGAAGACGGTAGGAGAGTTGAAACCCTTCGAGCAAAATGGAGAGTTGACGAAAACCGTTCAGCGTAGAAAGAAGTCATCGCATTGCCGCAATAAGCCACAGTGTTCGCAACATTCGCTAAGCATGCTGGCCGGTCTTCGATGAAAACGCATCGTCCACGCTGCTCTATCCTGTGCAATCGTCCCGAATTCATCGATCTGAACCGCCATGATCGAAAATTTCAGCATCTGACTGAACCGCTCCTCGCTTTGTCGTGTCGACTGGGACATTCAATAAATTTCGACAGCTTAGATTCAGGTCGGCTTGCCATGTCATCCGGTGAATTCCTTGTCCGCTTACACCGACACCGCATGTGGTCCAATCACAGAATTCTCAAATCAACGGGTTCTCTGACCAAAGACCAGCTGCACACCCCATTCCCGATCGGGCAAGGGACGGTTTGGAAAACTCTGACTCACTTGCAGGCAGGAGAGTACGTTTGGCTTGAAGCCTTGTTGGGAAACGACTCACCTGTTTTTCCTGGTGACATCTCCAACCAGCTCCCGGGAAATCAAAACGGTGTGAACCCCATCTCAACACACACAGAATTGATGAGTCGCTGGAAAGAACTCGATCAGCGGTGGAATGACTACCTCGACACAGTCACCGATGATTCGCTTAATGATCTCGTCTACAAAATCAGCACCAGTTCCGGGCAAGGGAAGAGGTTCGCAACTCGCCGCTCAGATGTGCTGCTGCACATTTGCACTCACGCCCAATACACCACAGCCCAGCTCATCAACATGCTCCGACACCTCAACTGCAGCAAACTTCCAGATGTCATGTTGATCACCATGGCACGAGAATCAACACCCCCTCAACCCGATGCACCCTGAAGCAACTCTCCCCCCACTGGTGAAGTCTTATCGAAAACGCTTTGAGAAATTGCTCCGCCGTCCAATCGAATGGATCGCATGCCTTCCAATCTACGATCGTAGCGATGAAGAAACCGGCAGCCACTCGTTCTTCGTAATCCTTGCAGATCACTTGACCGAAGCTGCGATGTCGGGCAACGTCTATTTGGCATACTGTGTGACAGATGAACTCTCTTGGAAACACATTGTTCGATGCAGCTCAGCACTCTGCGTCGCGCTTGTTATCTGATATGTCAAATGCCGGTTAAGCAAGAAATGAGGTTGGGAGAAGCCAATGAACGCTGAAATGTGGGGGCTGGTCATGGTGGTTATTGGTCTCTTCTTCGTGGTGAGTGCTTGGTTGAAGAGCGACTTCTTCATCTACCGGATGTTTGTGGCACGTTCAAAAATCCTTTGGAGGGACAAGGTGCATACGTTCCTTCTGCTTTCTGGAGTCGTCATCATCCTGGTTGGAGTGTTGATGGCGAGCGGGCTTCTCTGAATACATTCCTTGACCACCCCTTGCTGTTTCCGTTCAACACAATGGTGATTGAGAACCAGCTTGCCCTGATGTCTCCTACAATGCGCCAACCAGCTTAATCGCATTGATGACTGTCGGAAATGACTTCGACACTTGTCGCTTCCTGGAAAGAGCTTCCGCCGCTGCTGATCCCCCATCGAAGCCATTTCCAGCCGCCCCCTGCCCATCGAAGCTTGCCAGTCTCTCGCAACTGCCCATTCCATTGGCCCATTGCTATGCCTCGAATCGAACTCCGGATTCGGACGATCCCAAGTTTCGTACATTCGCCCAATCCGAATGTCTTCTACTAAGACAGCAGAATCTCCATCCAACCAAAAAAACAGCCGCTTGCGATAGAATCACAAGCGGCTATCAAAGTGGAGGCGGCGGGAATTGAACCCGCGTCCTGTGAGCCGTAAGGTGCAGCTTCTACGTGTGTAGTCGCTTGATTATATCTCACCGCCTTTGGCTCGAACGACAAAGCCTCTGGCTGGCCAGGTTGCAACGAATCTTACTTCAAGCGTAGCGACCGATGACTTGAAGCCAGCCTGATTTTTTGACCGGTTTTTGACCTCCTCAGGCAAGGATGTCGCAACCGGGGAAGCCTAATTAGGCAACCATTGCAAATCGATTAGGAGTTGCAGTTATTGTTTGATCAGCTTTTTACGTGGCCTGCTGATCAACCACGACACGCGACCGACACCATCAGAGAACCAGTCGAATCCGATCGCCCCCTGCTTTGGTCGAGCTTCAACCATTTTCATGGTTTGAAAGAACTCGCTTCAACTCGCTTCGGTAAATGAATGCTACTTCTGCTCGCGCAATCTGCAGCAAACTAGAAACGAAGTTCCTTTGATCATGGTAGCTGGCGAAGGGAGATCGTCAAGGGATTCCGCTGCTTCCGAATGCGAAACCAGAGTGCTTGAAACGACTTGGGTGCGAAGAAGTCTTCAGCCGCTTCAGAATTTCTTGGCTCTCTCTCCTCAACTCGTTGATGCCGATGGATCAGGCTTGCAAGAGTTCGAATTTTCGGGAAACAGAGACGTAAGCGTTTCAAGCCCAGTCGGGTTCACGAAAGAGGTCCCCGACGTTCATTTGGAATTTCTTCAGATCGGGGGCGCCGTGAAGCGTTTCGAATTCGGTGAGTCTTGTTGCACCTGAGCCAGCTCTACGAAGGATGTGAACCGTCTTGTTGTCTGGATCGACGACCCACACAGTCGAGACTCCGCAACGATGATAGAGTGCGATTCGCTCGTTGATATTCGATCGTCGATCGTTGCTGGTGGCCAATTCAACGACGAGTGTTGGAACAGAGTCTGTGTAGTCTTTGTCAGATTCACTAAACCGTTCCCCGGATGTGAAGTAGCTGACCGCTGGATGGAGAACGGTGTCGGGTGCGGATTCGACATGCAAACCGAGGTCGAAACAGGGGTATCCGTTCATTTCGGCGTGGACGTAGGCTGAGAAGACCTTCGAGAGATTCAGGACAATTGTGCCGTGTTCCGGATCTGGGGGTTGAAGAGAGATGGGAACACCGCGAACCAGTTCCGCCCATTGGCCCGCGTCGGGAAGTTCCCAGCGATGAAGAGAGAAGTCTTCAGCAGTCATTGATCGTTGAATCATCTTATTCACCGATATCGCTCAGTTGAAAATGAGCACGTTACTGATTCTGGGCTGCGAATTGTGATTCGACAATTGCGCAGTTTGATCTCAATCGAGAGTTGAAGAGAACGTTGGGAAGAAAACAGCCCGGCTTCAGTGAAACCGGGCTGAACACTCGATGAGTGCGGGGTGTGACTACTTTGCAGCTGCAAAGCGCTTGGCCACTTCTTCCCAGTTGACAACATTCCAGAATGCTGAAATGTAGTCGGGACGACGGTTTTGGTAGTGCAGGTAGTAGGCGTGTTCCCAGACGTCCAGACCGAGGATCGGTGTTCGGCCTTCTGAAAGGGGAGTGTCCTGATTCGGTGTGCTCTCAACGACGAGATTTCCCCCGTCCACTGACAGCCAGGCCCAACCGCTTCCGAAGCGTGTCGCTGCTGCGTTGGCGAATTCGGTTTTGAAGTTGTCAAAGCTTCCGAATTTTGCGTTGATCGCATCTGCCAGTTCGCCGCTTGGAGCTCCTCCGCCATTTGGGCTGAGAACGGTCCAGAACAGTGAGTGGTTGGCGTGTCCACCGCCATTGTTTCGGATAGCTCCACGGATCGATTCGGGAACGCTCGCGAGGTCGCTCATCAAATCTTCGATGGACTTCGATGCGAGATCGTCATGACCTTCGAGAGCAGCGTTGGCTTTCGAAATGTATGCAGCGTGGTGCTTGGTGTGATGGATTTCCATCGTCCGCGCATCGAAATTTGGTTCGAGGGCATCGTATGCGTAGGGGAGATCAGGTAGAGAGTATGCCATTTTAGACTCCATTTTCTTTTTTTCGTGACAAGCGTTATCAAGCTAGCAGCTGTATTCTAGGCTGATGTGTGCGGGTCACAACCGTCTCGTTTCAGAATTCAACGAGTTCGTGGAATGACTCGAATCACGCCTGTGAGGGGAACGTTAAGGACGAAGTCCCTGCGTGTGGGCTCACTCCGACGGAATCTTGAGTTTTTCGTTCAGGTAGCTGAAGAAACGACGGGAAGCCCCGTTCGAAAAAATGGTTTCAACACTGAATTCATGCAGGAATGTCTGACGATGCCGAAACTTCCGATGAGTGCCTGTCGCGGAATGGTCTCGCTTGCCGTCGCGGTTTGTGTCTGGGGCTGCGGATTGATGGTTGAGGCCTCTGACACGCATACGAATGTTGTTGTCATTTTGGCGGACGACTGTACCTGGTCAGACCTTGGAGTCTATGGCGGGCATGCACAGACTCCGAATCTCGACAAGTTGGCCGCCGAGGGAATGACATTTCGGAGATGTTTTCAGGCTGCTCCGATGTGCTCGCCGACCCGCCATTGTTTGTATACGGGGTTGTATCCCGTGAAGTCTGGTGCCTATCCCAATCACACTTTCGTCAAACCTGACGTCAAAAGTATCGCGCACTATCTGACGAATGGGGGATACCGAGTTGCGTTGAGCGGGAAGCGTCATATCCATCCGTTGGAGAATTTTCCTTTCGAATTCTCTGAAGATCCCGAAGGAACTCGAAGGGAACGAAATCCTGACTTTGAGGCGGTTGAAGAGTTTCTGAGTGAATGCAGCGAATCGGGAGCACCATTCGGACTGTTCATCTGCTCGACTGAACCTCACACGCCGTACACGCTTGGCGATCCCTCCGCTTATCCGATCGGTCAAATTGTGCTGCCTCCGCACTACGTCGATACTCCGGAAACACGTCGGCAGTTTCAAAAATATCTGGCCGAGATCACTTATTTTGACTCACAGGTTGGTCGCACTTTGGATTTGCTGGAAAAGTCCGGGGCGGCTGAATCGACTCTTGTGATGGTTCTCAGCGAACAAGGGAATTCGTTTCCCTTTGCAAAATGGACCTGCTACGACGCGGGGGTTCAAAGTGGATTGATTGTTCGTTGGCCACAGCACGTGAGTGCCGGTTCGGTGACGGACGCGATGGTGGAGTACGTTGATGTCGTTC
The DNA here is from genome assembly GCF_007859735.1 of Thalassoglobus neptunius. Lineage (GTDB taxonomy): Bacteria > Planctomycetota > Planctomycetia > Planctomycetales > Planctomycetaceae > Thalassoglobus > Thalassoglobus neptunius. The sequence goes on from NZ_SIHI01000001.1 coordinate 349,908, forward strand.
CGACCTTGCTTGAAGCGACAGGGCTCGAAGCGACGGGAACGGAGAAAGAGTTGGACGGACGATCCTTTCTTCCCGTGCTGCGAGGGGAAACGGAACGTCACAAAGACTTCACCTTCTCGCTTCAGACAACTCGAGGTATCTATCACGGCTCTGAGTATTACGGAATTCGTTCAGTTCGCGGAAAGGGGATGCGGTACATCCTTAACTTGACGCCGGAGGCAATGTTTCAGAATTCTGTTCTGCGAACGAAATGGTGGAAGTCCTGGAAAGCGGAAGCTCGAAGCGGAAACGAAGACGCAGAAACACTCATGATGCGGTATCAAGTTCGGCCGCGAGAAGAACTCTACGATTGCGAGAATGATCCGTGGAACCTGACGAATCTGGCAGGAGAGAAAGAGCACGAAGCGATTCAGGAAGAACTCTCTGAGGCGCTACATCGCTGGATGGTCTCTCAAGGTGACCTCGGGCAGGAGACGGAGCTTGACGCGAAGAATCGTCAGTGGGACTTCGAAGCCAACCGACCGGCGAGTTCTGAATCGTCAGAAGGCCAATCGGGCCATTGAGTTGTCGCCGTCTTTGAGTGGGCGGATCGTTAGAATCTGCAACGACCGCTTCGAACAGTTTTCTGACAGCGTTCATGCCATGCGATCGACTTCGCGAGGACGCATTCGATCCTGAAGGATTTGCAGGACCTGTTGATTTCCTTCAGGAAACGTCAACTCGTTGAGGTCGACGAGGGAGACCCATTCGAAAGGAGCAACGGGAGAAGGCATACCGTCAGGATCATGCAGTCGGCAAAGAAAGAACGACAGATCGACGCTTCGATCGGCATACTGATGCGTGTGGCGATGAAGAAGGGAGTCGACGTCGATTCGAAGCCCCGTTTCTTCGAAGCATTCACGAATCGCACAAGCAGCGAGTGATTCCTCCGGCGCTGCTTTTCCGCCCGGAAACTCACTCAGTCCGGCCAAGTGAGAGGCTGCAGAGCGTTTCCCGACAAGAATTCTGTTCTCGTGGTGCACAATTGCAATGCCGATGGGAATCGAAGATTTTGGTGAAGGTTGTGTGTTGTTCATCGGGAAAATCATTTCTGTGCGGACGTTCTTCTTGCCCGCCTCATGGAAAGTCGACACCATTGTTCAACATGACTGTGAATCTGACAACATTGGGACAACGAGAGATGACTGTATTTGAAAGCGAAAAGCAGAAGTTCTTGAGCGATGGTTTTGTTGTCGTTCCTCAGCTATTCACGCCTGAGGAAGTTTCCCTGCTCTCTGAAGTCGCTCGGATGGACCAAAAGCTTTCTGAGTCTGCATACGGACGCGAAGATGGAACCGGTGCAGTTGTGACACTTGCCGTGCGAAATGAGTTGACGGACGACTATTACTCGGCAATCGCACGATCCAATCGAATCGTGTCGCGGATGAACGAGTTTCTGGGCGATGAAGTTTACCACTATCACCATAAGCTCATTTTGAAAGAGCCTCGTGTTGGAGGAGCATGGGAATGGCATCAGGATTACGGGTACTGGTACAACAACGGTTGCCTGCTTCCGGACATGGGAAGTTGCCTGATCGCCATTGATGATGCCACTGTGGAAAACGGATGTCTTCAGGTGTTGCGTGGCTCCCATCGCATCGGACGAATTGACCATGGACCGATTGGAGATCAGACCGGTGCTGACCTTGAGCGAGTGGCGGTTGCGAAAGAACGCTTCGAGACTGTGCCTGTCGAACTGAAGGCCGGCTCAGCGGTTTTCTTTCATGCGAATCTCTTGCACCGATCTGACCGCAACACGAGCGAGAATCCTCGTTGGGCCCTCATCTGTTGCTTTAACACAAAATCAAACGATCCCTACAAGACGTCTCGCCATCCGAATTATTCGCCGATCGATGTTCTCGCCGATGACGAAGTCCGAAGCCGGGGCGAAGCTCATCGAACTCGTTTACAACCAACTGCAGGTTGATCGAGATCAAAGCCATCGAACTCTTCAGAGGCGATGCGCCGGGGCAAATATGGCACTCAGGAAGAGAAACGAGTTCCGGAAATTGCTGAGACAACATGACGATGCCGCAATACAAGTGGGCGAGAGAGCAAACACGACGGATGAAGCCGATGCTCACGTGAAAGCAGCATGCGCTCAACGACATTGACACTCCGGTCGCGATGCGGCCCAAGGTTCGAATCCAAAACTTTTCCTTGAAACGATTGAGAATTTATGCCGTCCAATCCCCCACCCGGAACGCCTCCGTCTGAGAAAGAAGCGGGAGAAGCGTTCGTTGAATTGTGTCGCGTGATCGCGAAGCTGCGTTCGCCGGAGGGGTGTCCCTGGGATCGAGTCCAGACTCTGAGTTCCATCAAGCCCTACACGCTCGAAGAGACATACGAACTTCTGGAAGCGATTGATTCCGACGACAACGAAGCCATTCAGGAAGAATTGGGTGATGTTCTCCTTCAGGTCGTGCTCGATGCTCAGATTGCCGCCGACGAAGGACGATTCGGGATTATTGAAGTCGTCGAATCCATCACGAAGAAGATGATTCACCGGCATCCTCACGTATTTGCAGATGCTCAGGCGGAGTCAGCGGAAGATGTCCGTGTTCACTGGGAGCGTCAGAAATCCCAAGAGAAGAATGAGCGAACGTCGGCGCTCGACGGCATTCCGGTCGACTTGCCTGCCCTTGCGAAAGCTGCGCGCATTCAAAAGAAAGCTGCACGCGTCGGCTACGACTTTCCGCATCGAGCGATGCTGTTGGACAAGCTGCGAGAAGAAGTGGACGAACTGATCGCCGAACTGTATCCAGACGGCGATGTTCCCGACATTCCAGCTGCGGTCGACATGGAACCTGTTCCGGATGAGCCCGTCGAAGACTCCGAACGACGGGACCGGATCGAAGGTGAAATCGGCGACGTTCTCTTCGTGATCGCGAATCTTGCTCGACGATGGGACATCAATCCCGAAGAAGCATTACGCCGATCGAATCGAAAGTTCGCGGGCCGTTTTCAACATATTGAAAAAGGTTTGGCGGAACAAAAGAAAACGATTCGTGATGCCACTCTGACAGAAATGGAAGCTCTTTATCAGGATGCAAAACAGCTTGAACGATCCTGAGTCACGCCTGAGTCACGGGTGTCGATCTTGACGTTCGATCGACACCCACTCCACTCAGAAGGATCAGTTTTTGTTCTGCTGACGATTTCGTTGGCGTTGGTTCGGAGACCGTTGCTGCTGGTTGGTTCTGGGTTGCAAAGACGGAGGATTGGCTTCGACAGATCCGGTGTCGTCGGGAACTTCAAGTTCTGACTGCAAACGTGTGACTTCCATTTTCAGCTCGGCAATCTTCTCTGCGTACTGAGGTTCGGAATAGATGTTCGTCATTTCCGACGGATCTTTCTCCAGATCGTAAAATTCCCATTCATCAATGTTGTAGAAGTGGATGAGTTTGTAGCGACCTGTTCGGACTCCGCAATGGCGACGAACCATATGTGCGGTCCGGCGATCGTTCTGGAATTCGTAATAATGATAGTAGTGCGACTTTCTCCAATCCTCTGGTGACTCACCTTCGAGCAACGGAACAAGGCTTCTGCCCTGCATATCGTCCGGAACTTCGACACCAGCGATGTCAAGAAATGTTTCGGCGAAGTCGACATTGGAAACAAGATGCTTGTCTCGAGATCCCGGCTTGACCTTGCCTGGCCAGCGGACCATCAGCGGCTGACGGTAGGACTCTTCGTACATGAAACGCTTATCGAACCAGCCATGATCTCCAAGATAAAATCCCTGATCTGAGCTGTAGATGACCACAGTGTTATCGGCCAGTCCCGACTCGTCCAGCCAGTCGAGAACGCGGCCAATGTTGTCGTCGACGGATGCAATACAGCGAAGATAGTCTTTGATGTATCGCTGATACTTCCAACGAACAAGATCTTCGCCCTGGAGGTTCGCCTTTCGGAACGCTTCGTTCTTGGGGTCGTAAGCGGCATTCCACACTTCCAGTTGTTCTTCGTTCAGATACGGTGGTGGGACGAGTTTCAGGTCACGGGCGGTCATCGTTTTTTCGATGGTCATGTCCTGTTCATGCGCTGCCCTGCCTCGTGTGGAATAGTCGTCAAAGAGGTTTGATGGCTCAGGAATTTCGACATCGTCGTACATGTGCAAATAGTCTGGACCAGGAGCCCATTCACGATGCGGCGCCTTATGTTGATACATCAGCATGAACGGCTTCGACTCGTCTCTCTGATTCTGGAGCCATTCCAAAGCAAGATCGGTGATGATATCCGTTGTGTATCCAGTGTATTTGACACGCTCCGGATCTCCGCTTCCGTCTTCGTCTCGCAGCATTGGGGGATTATAATAGGGGCCTTGACCAATGAGGACTTCCGAGTAGCTGTAACCCTGAGGAGGCATGTGTTCGCCAAGGTGCCACTTTCCAATAACCGCTGTTTCATATCCTGATTTTTTGAGTAACTTGGGAAACGTCTGCTGTGTTCCGTCGAACTTATTTCCATTTGTCAGGAACCCGTTAATGTGGCTGTACTTTCCAGTTTGAATGACAGCCCGACTCGGACCGCAGATCCCGTTCGTACAAAAGCAGTTTTCGAACAGCATTCCTTCATTGGAAATGCGATCCAAATGGGGAGTCTTGTTGATGACGGACCCATACGCGCTGATCGAATGAGATGCGTGGTCATCAGTGAAGATGAAAAGAATGTTCGGCCGGTCCGCTGCCCCGGCTTCGTCGTTCGAGAGCGGAACAAACAAACAGAGAGAGAGAATTGTGAGACAAATCAACTGTCTCATAGAGTGGTGAAACATGGCGGGATACATCTCCAGTGATGAAGTGATTGGACTTTGTTGATCCGAATCCCGATCATCCGAACTCACTTCCGAATGGTCAAGAGACCTGCGGAGCATTCGAATATGATCCATTGAACTTGGGAGAAGATTCACGAGTGGCCAAAGTCGCACTGATCACCGGAATATCCGGACAGGATGGACTGATTCTCGCTGAACGGTTGATTCGAAACGGTTACGTTGTTCACGGAACAAGTCGTCACTGTTCGACTTCGCTCGTTCAAAAAGTTCGCAACTTTCTCATCCAACAGCACTCAACAGAAGAAATCGATCAGCAACTCAGGCTGATCGAAAGTTCTCTTCTCAACGCAGAAGCCGCTAAGAAACTGATCGATGAAGTTGCGCCCGACGAGATTTATCATCTCGCTGGACAAAGTCGAGTGGGACGTTCCTTCGAAATTCCCGTCGAAACGTTTGAAGCCAACACACAATCAACATTGAATTTGCTCGAAGCTGTTCGGAAGTCAACGTCGGATCACAAGCCTCGTTTTCTTCTTGCGGGAAGTGCAGAAATTTTCGGCGGCAGCGACGAAGCACTTCTTTCAGAAACATCCCGCTATGCTCCGCGCTCGCCCTATGCTGCTTCAAAGTTGAGTGCACAGATGCTCGTCGAAACGTATCGGGAGAGCTATAAATTATTTGCCTGCACGGCAATTCTCTTCAACCACGAATCCCTGCTTCGTACTCCCGAATTTGTCACAGGAAAGATTGCACAAGGTGTGGCGAGAATTGCACTGGGTCTGGATCAAAAACTGGTTCTCGGCAACTTGAATATCGGCCGCGACTGGGGTGACGCTTCGGATACTGTCGAGGCGATGAGGCTGATTCTCAGTGCTTCGCATCCCGAAGATTTTGTGGTCGCTACCGGAACATGGCGATCACTGACGGACTTCCTGGATGCGGCATTTCGGGTCGTTGGCTTGAACTGGCACGACTATGTGGAAACCAGTTCCGAATTCCTTCGTCCGGTCGATACTCCGCGACTCGTCGGAGATGCTTCAAAGCTCCGATCGAAACTCGGTTGGAAGCCCCGCAGCGAATTCACAGAAATGGTGGAACAAATGGTCCGACACTATCTTCAAGTCGAACGAGGTACTGCTTCCATCGAGTAGACGGCGTAGCAACATGATCGCCAGAAGAGGTTCTTGGGAGGGCCAGGCCCTTCATTCTCAATCTTTGGGAAATCAACAAAGAGGATCGCGAACTGGCGACTGCGCCCTAAAATGGATAACGAGGTCTTATTTTATTTGCAGGGATTTTCTCGTGAAGATTCATTCGAGGTTCGGTCGCCTTCAACTGTTGATGTTTCTGATCATCTGGCTGGGCCTTTCAGTCGAAGCCTTTGCTCAGATGGACTTTGACGAGCCCCCGATTTCCTATTCAAGTGCCCCGACAGACAACCCCATTACGAGGCTTCAAAAGCGACTCGCTGACCACGACGTCACTTTGCACGGCGAGAATCCACGCGATTATCTGGCATCGTTGCTGGATGCTCTCGACATTCCGAAATCGTCTCAAACCCTCGTCTTTTCGAAAACGAGTCTGCAACTGAGAAAGATTTCTCCGCAGCGACCTCGCGCAATTTACTTCAACGATTCGACGTATGTCGGATGGGTGCAGGGAGGCGATGTGATCGAAATTTCGACAGTCGATCCGGCACTCGGAGCGGTTTTCTACACTCTGTCGAATTCGATGCCCAAACGACCGGAATTCGTCCGCGACCAAGGACAATGCCTCGCATGTCATGAGTCATCTCGAACACATCGAGTCCCCGGACATCTGATGCGCTCTGTCTTCGTGGATAAAACCGGGCAACCCCACTTCGGGTCCGGAACTTATACGACGACTCAGTCGAGTCCGGTCGAGAAACGCTGGGGAGGATGGTACGTCACCGGCCAACATGGGGCATTGCGTCACATGGGCAATGTCATTTCCAATCGGAACGACCGGCTTGAGACACTCGACCGAGAGTCAGGAGCAAACGCGAATGACCTCTCGGACTTCCTCGATGTCGATCCGTATCTTGAATCGACGAGCGATATTGTCGCGCTGCTTGTGCTCACTCATCAGTTAGAAATGCACAACCTGATCACGCGAGCGGTTTACGAAACTCGAAGCGCAGAACATTACGACACGATCATGAATGCCGCACTCGACCGGCCTGCCGACCATCGAAGCGAAAGCACAGAACGAAGAATCGCTTCTGCCGGGGAAAAACTTCTTCAGTGTTTGTTGTTTGCGGACGAAGCCCCGCTGGAAGATGCCATTCAAAGCAACGGACGTTTTCCGGAGGAGTTTGAATCGCGCGGCCCGTTCGACAATCAGGGACGGTCACTCCGTCAGTTCAAATTGAACGGGCGACTCTTTCTCTATCCCTGCAGCTATCTGATCTATTCAGAATCATTCGATGCACTTCCGCTCACAGCCCACTCGTATGTCTGCAGGCGTTTGCGGGAAATTCTCAGTGGCGAGGACACTTCCGGCAATTTTGGCCACTTGACCGAAGAGGATCGATTAGCAATTTGGGAGATCCTTTCAGAGACAAAGCCTGAACTTCTCAGAGCTTCGGACGATCAGTACAAGAAAGTGCCCGCGGACGCTGAGTGAATGCGTGTGCTCTCATGTTGTCCGATGAGCTGCGCATCAGTAGTCTCCCGGCTCGAATCAGGAATCGCCGCCGACCGTTCAAGGATGAACCAATGCTGATCTTCTTTCAAACTCTCGTGCTGATGGTCTCAACCACCACAGTTCCATATTCGGCAACTCACTGTCAGCCAGCGATGTATCAGCTCGACAATGTCGAAACTTTCAATGGAGAAAATATCGAGCTGATCGATTTCCAGAACACTGAAGACAACTTCACAGAACTCTCAGGCAACTGACTGACGCAGGTTTCGAAAACTCTCTCGAGGGAAATTTACGCTCATCTCGAACAGCGAGCCCCTGCGAGCGGAGTGAAACGTTCCGAATCGCCTAGCTGCCGTGAAATTCTGTTGCCCAGTTTTTGAGAGCCTGTTGTGAGCATTTCTTTTCGTAAGCGGCAAATCCGAGAATGATTCCCCGAGCGGAATCCGATTCCGGGTGAAGAGCGTACGAATTGACCAGATGAAACTGGACTTCGGCCCGCTCCGCTGCGGCGATCAGTCTCTGCTCGATCTTCTTTGTTCTTCCGAAAACGACCAGATGCAACCCTGATTCCGGCAATTCAACGACAACATTTTCTCCCAGGTATTCCTGTAAGCCCTCGAAGAGAAAGCGTTGACGTTCCGCGTAAAGTGTTCGCATCCGACGCAGGTGCTTGACGAAGTTTCCACTTTCGATGAATCGATGCAACACCATTTGCGGCAGCGGGGAAGTTCCCCTGTCCTGCAGCCACTTCGCCATCGCAAATGTCTCTGCCAATCCACGCGGGACAACGAGAAACGCGAGTCGAATCGATGGAAAAAGAACCTTGCTGAAGGTGCCCATGTAAATCGTTCTTCCGGTCGGATCGAGACTGGTGAGTGACCGGTGTGGACGTCCGTTGTATCGGAACTCCCCATTGTAATCGTCCTCCACAACCCAGCTTTTCGACTCCTGTGCACGAGCGAGCAATTCGAGCCGCCGATTCAAACTCATGGTCATTGTCAGCGGCCACTGACCTCCGGGTGTGACGCAGATCATACGTGGCGAACGTCTTGACTTTGAGGTTGACTGTGCGACGGACAAATCAAGTCCTTCTCCGTCCAACGGGATCCCTTCGATCTCCGCCCCAGACAATTGCAACAAGCTGTTCGCTGGAAGATTCCCCGGTTCTTCGACCCAAACGACATCTCCCGGATCAATCAGCAATTGACCGAGAAGCATCATGCTCTGCTGTGAACTCGAAGTGATCACGACCTGATCGGGAGAACATTCGACACCTCGCGAAAGCCCCATATATTCGGCGATCGATTCTCGAAGCGGACGATATCCAAGTGGCTCGCACAAGACGAGATGCTGGCGTGTCCATCGGGACTGTTCATTCGTCAGTCGATTCCAGACATCGACCGGGAATTCATCCACAGCAGGCACGTGCGGAAGAAACGGACGTACCTTCTGAGAGCTGAGGATGACAGGGTCTGCCTGTTGAGCGAGTGCCTTTCCAACGCTGGAAAGTTCCTCAATCCCGATGTCAGAAAACTTCTCCGGAGCAGGCTTGGCGATCTTGTGTTCGAACGTTTCGGGAAGCACTGTCGCGACACGCGTTCCGGAGCCTCCACTCGACTTCAAATACCCTTCTGAAATCAACTGGTCATAAGCGGTCAACACGGTATTGCGAGAGACGTTGAGAAGCTTCGCGAGATTTCGACTCGATGGAATCTTCGCACCGGCAGGCAAGAGCCGATCGACGATCGCACTCCGAATCTGCTGTTCGAGCTGAACGTACCGATGAACCTGGGACTCATCATCGAGATGAATCGCTTCGAATTCGAAGCTTTCCTGCTTGCGATTGACCATGATCTCAACTGCAAAAGTGGCCCCACCCGTTTCCAAAAATGTGGACCTTCCGGAGGTCCACTTAGTTTTTAGAATCGTACGCAATGAATCGCATAAAAGCGAACGTCAATCAACGCGAGTCGCCAAAGAAATTAACCCGTCGAACTCGCAGATCTCAACCATCACCTAAATTTTCTGAATGGAGAATGAACGATGACACAGCCCGTTGCACCCATGAGAAACTCACTCTCAAGAGTCCTTCTTTCCTGTTTCGTTGCCACAGCCCTATCAGTCGCTTCAGCCCACGCTGAGGAAGAGACAACAAGTCAACCATCTCAGAGCACACACGCAAAAGTGCTGGGTGCGGACAACCTGAAGGGTTTGCAAGATGGAAAGATGATGACAGCATCTCTGCTTGAAGTAACGGTCCCGCCGTTGGGGTTTAGCCCGCCGCATCGGCATCCCGGATCTGTCACTGGCTATGTCCTCGAGGGCACTCTTGAATTCGCTGTTGAGGATGAGCCGATTCAGACACTTAAGGCGGGAGACACATTCTTCGAACCGAAGATGATCCTTCATCGCGTCTCTCGTAACCCGGATAAAACACGTCCGTGCCGCTTTCTGGTCACGATGGTCCATCCCGCTGATGCTAAACAACTCGTGATCCCGGAAAACGATTCAAGCCCAGTTAGCCATCTCCCACAAGAACGAGAAGATGTAGCCAACGAAACTTGCACGATCAGCGTTTCCGACAGCGTCAATCGTCAGGAGTTTGACGAAACACTTCCAACAATTGGAATTCTTCTCTTCGACAACGTATTGATGACCGAGGTCACTGCTCCAATCGATGTCTTCACGAAACCCGACAAGGATGGCAATCGACTCTTCAATGTGATCACCGTCTCCGAGTCCATTCAACCAGTCCCCATGGAGAGCGGGCTCCGAGTGCTTCCTGATTTCACCTTCGACGACTGCCCAAAACTGAACGTTTTAGTCGTATCCAGTTCGTATGACATGGAGCGAATCGTCGCTTCCGAGAGGATTGGCGAATTCGTGAGATCGAAAGGAAAGAGCACTGACTACACAATGAGCAACTGCGCAGGTGCCCACTTAATCGGCGAGTCAGGAATTGCCGACGGACGCAGGATCGTGACATACATCGGTGGCGGAGATCTACTCCAAAAGACGTGCCCAAGCCTGGCGGTCCAGGACGACAACACAGTCAGCTTTGTCAAAGACGGAAGATTGTTATCTTCCAACGGAAACCTTGCCAGCTACATCTCCGCTTTAAAACTTCTGGAAGAGTTAACCGACAAACAACATCGCGACTATGTTGAAGAACACTTGTATCTTCAGCGCCTGCAAGATTACGAACCTGCATCGAGAGAACAGGAAATCCAGTGAGATTTGATGCACGCACTGAAGACACGAAGCGGACTCAAGATTGTAATTGAATGTCCGATGAATGCCTTAAACTCTCGATGCCGTTCGGATCGAACGTTAAAACAACTTCTTGTGCAGAACGGTGAACAGATTGCTGAAGTCGTCCGTCCAGAGAACTCGTTCTTCGGGCGACGGCTTCACAAGTTCCATCAGATTCGGGTCAGTAAGAACTTCCGAGTCGTCGCTGGCAATGAGCCACAAATTGGGGACTTCCGCAGTTTCATCCTGAAATCCTCCTCGAGCGATCCGGAAGTCGAGCCCCACTTCTTCGGCGATGGCTGCTGCAACAGGCTTGAGATCAAAATGAAGATTGGAAATGTGAATTGCAAGCACTCCGTTCGGGGCAAGATGCCGCCGATAAACCGCAGCAGCTTCTTTTGTAAGCAGATGCGTAGGAACGGAGTCTCCCGAAAAAGCATCGAGAACGAGCAAATCGTATTCTTGATCAGGCTCCTGCTCGAGCATCAACCGGGCATCGCCGACGATCATCTCTGAATCGGACGGGCTTTGACTGAGAAAAGAAAACTTGTCCTGTGCGATCCTGACAACGGCGTCATTAATTTCATAATAGCGAAACAAATCTCCGGCACGCCCATAAGTCGACAGAGTTCCCACACCGAGACCGACAACGCCGACCTTTAACTGATCACGATGCTGATGGAGCGCAGAGAGCGTTCGTCCGACTCCCGAGTTCTCCCCGTAATAGGTCGTGGGAATCATTTGCTTCTGAGGGTCCTTAAACTGGACCCCGTGTAAAATTCGTCCATGTCTTAAATTCAGTGTCTCGGCGGAAGCATCCTCATCGTAGGCATCTTCAATTCTAAGAACACCGTAAAAGTTTCGTTCAATCTCAACAGCATCGCGGATGACTGCGCTTGCCTGTGATTGCAGAATAATCGCGACACCAATAATGACCACAAAACCACCGAGGTGTCCCCAGACTGGCATCTGATCCCGTTCTTCGCGACGGCTGTTTTCGTGGAAGTAGACAGCCATTGTAAGCACACAACAAATCACCAGACCGAAGTGCATTTCCAGGTACAGAGGAAAAATCATGGGAGCGAGAACACCGACGAACAACCCTCCACACGCACCGCCCGCAGCCATCGTCAAGTAGAAGGCTGTCAGCCGTTTCGGCTCGGGCTTCAGGCGGGCAAGTTCTCCATGGCAGACCATGCACACGGCAAACAAGCCGGCAAAGTAGACAAAGATCTGACTGGCAAAACTAAGCGCTGCTGGAAACGTCATCAGGTAGGTGACCATCGCGACACAGAATGCCCCTCCGAGCCCGTTCCACAATCGTGAATACCAGTTCTCGCTTTCGAAACAGAGAATGAAGGTGAGAAGGTACAGCGACAGTGGAACCACCCAGAGAAACGGAATCACAGCCACGTCCTGACAGACTTGATTCGTGGTCGCCAGGAGCATCACCGAAGCAATCATCGAGAGTCCGAACCATTTCCACCAACGAGACGAATCAACTTCATTCGCTGAATTCGATTCGCTTTCGCGAGCCGGAAGTTCCTGAGGATTCTCTTCGTTCCCTTCAGCGGGAAACTGAGTTGTCGCAGAAGTGATCGCACAGAGTCCGCAGAGGACGGCGAGAACCATAAATGCACTCGTCCACAGTGCTGCCTGTTGTCCCATTCCGATCACCGGTTCGAAAACGAACGGATAACTCAACAACGCCAGCAAGGAACCAAAATTGGAAAGAGCGTATAGCCGATAGGGAGAACGCCCGGGGAACGTTCGGCCAAACCAGGCTTGCAGGAGCGGCCCCGTCGTTGACAGCACAAAGTACGGAAGCCCGACCGTTACAAGCAGGACGCCGAGAATTCGAATCACGGGAGAGTCTCCCCCGACCGGTTTCCAGGAATCATTGGGAACGATCTGAATCAGGGCCGCAGCGGAAGCCAGCAAGACGACGTGAACAATCGCTTGCCACTTGGGCTGAAGTCGATCAGTCAGAAGATGTGCGTAAACATACCCTCCGAAGAGAACCGTCTGAAAAAACAGAAGGCAAGTCGTCCACACATTGGGTGTTCCGCCAAACCAGGGCAGAATCGCCTTGCTGATTAACGGCTGCACTTGAAACAACAGAAACGCGCTCACGAACACGGAGACTGCGAATAAAACTGAAGTCAGGCGTTGTTTCATCTCGTTGACAATACGATAAGCGGTCGAAGAAAATCACGGTCACTCTGACCGATCTCGCTCAAAGCTAGCTTTCGAACACAGCACAATGTTGCGAAATGTCACCACTCCAGAAGAATTCGCAGTTCCGAATCAATCAATTATCCGGATTGCAGCAGCGGATGTTGACACAGTCTTAGCCCGCGCGGCTAACTGAGTAGCTGCGGGTGTTTCGCGAGGACCGCCGATGGAAGCAAAGAATCATCCTTCGCTGCTCCCAACAAGAGATCTTTTGCCGACTTCGCGAGGAGGGGAAACTCGACCAACTCAAGTCGACGGGCTCGCCTCTCCAGCTCGTATTTTTGGATCGTAGATTCCCGGGATCGGTTCGTTGAGAATCACGACTCGCATCAGGTAGACAGCGACCGGGACTCCAAGCAAGAGCCCCCAAAGTCCGAAGAAGTGTTCCCCGATTGCAAGTATGACGAGGACCGCAACAGGATGCAGGTGCAAGACCTTGCCGACGATTTTCGGGCTTAAGAAACTGGCCTCGATGAGGTGGATCACCAGAATTCCGATGACGACCTGAACGGCAAGTTCGAGGCTTCCATCAGGTTGTAGGATTGCCTGTAGAACGATCGGAATCCCGGAGAGCAAAACGCCGAGCACCGGAATGAAACTCCCGAGAAAAACGAACGTGCAAAGCAGCAATTCGTTCCCGATTCCCAGCATCCACAGGAGAAGAAAAGAGAGAAGCGTATTGAACACCGCGATCAAAGCCTGTGCACTGAATGAACGACCGATCAGCCGTGAAAAGACGATGAGACCGGGAACGATTTCGTTGTAGAAGTGTTTCACGCGCGTCTGTTTGAGGCTGGCAAGCGACTCTTTTAGGTGCAACATGTCAAAACAGATAAACATGCTCAAAAGCAAAGCTGTAACAAGTTGCGCGGGCACTTCCAGGAGTTTGTGCAACAAGCTCTTGAGAGTTTCCCCGAAGGACTCGATGAGTTTCGGAAGGTCTTCTTTGGCGTGCTGGCGTATCGAGGCGGCCATCGGGGCCTGACTCCACCACTCTTGTGCGAGATCTCTTTGCATCGCGAGTTCGAAGTCCTCACGGGTCTCGACGGCAGTCTCGTGAGAATCTGTTTCCGGTTGCTCAGGCAAAGCTTGGGCAAATGCGTCCTTCCCTTTCGGATAGGCAGCTTTCAGCTTCATGTATGTTTCGTAAGAGAAAGGAATCGCGTCAGGATTTTCTTCTCGCTGTTGTTTGTAATATGCCTCAAACGCTTCCTGATATTCAGAGGTGTGCAGAAATGCTCTCCAACGCGAATCAGCGATTGCCTGTTCCCACTCTTTTCGTAGATCCGCAAGGACAATGGGATCGGATTCAACGTCGTCGAGAATCCGGTGACGAATCGTCTGATCGAGGCTGCCACTCTCTTTTTCATCTGCCGTTGTGAGATCCGAATCGCTTTCGTCGACTGTCTGATCATCATCAGGCAATTCCGAATGAGAATCGATTCCCCAGTCATCGAGGTACTTCTGTCGATGTTGTTCAAACAACTCGGGGGCTTTGACCTGTAGAAACCACTTGTCGAATTCCTCGCTTTCGGACTTCTCCGTGCGAACGAGTTGCTCGATCCGCCGCCGTTCACTCTCTTCGTACTCTGCCTGAAACCCGGATTTCAGATGGGCATGCAGCGCTGAAAACTGCGAGTAGTACCCTTCTCCTTGCCGTCCATCATCTCGATATTTTTTGAGGGCTGCCTGGTAGCGTTCGTCTTGCGGTCCGCCATACTCCTGCCACATGAGAACGGAACCGACCGTTCGATTGAGAATTCCCTCGAGTGCATTTTGAGGGCTGGAGAACTGCTGCCGAACCAACAATGCACGGCTTTGCTGAATAATTTGAGGGCCGATCCATAAAACGGCGCCTGCAATAAAACAAGCGATGACTGCGAACGTCCCCAACGTCAGCAATCGATCCAGCCAGACTTTTTCATGGTTCGGAGACAATCGCTTCGTCAGGGCGGTCACAATCGTCCGGACGATGTAGCAGAGGAGAAATGTTACGAAAGCGACAAAGAAGAAGTCTCGCAATTCGTAGACGAGAAATATGAAAAGGCCCCAAATGACCCAGCGCTGCCAATGAGTTCGCGAGAGAAAGATTGCAACGGAATCATCGGACATTTCTGCTCCCCGTCGAATTTGCATTAAGCGTAATACCGAACGCTATTCTGGATCACGATTCCATGGTTGGGCTGAAGGAAACGCTGAACAAATTCAATCCAGTTGTTCTTTCGGACGGATTGTCTGGCCGAGTCCCGTCGGCGTCGCTTGTTCTAGTCGCTTGCTCTGGACATTGACAACAGTTTGTCAAAAACTGGCACACTCACTCAGATGACTTCATTCGTGCGACGACTGTTTCAAGCTGGGAGACGACTTCCCGAATGAACCGTTTGAGGTCGCCGATAATACGATTTCTGCCCAAGTCAATTCCGTCAGAATCTGATCGTTTCCCAATGTAAAAATCTTCGCAAAGACGAAACGAAAAAGGCGGAGTCGACGAATCGCTCAGTCCTTGTCAGTTGAGGTCCGCTTTCGCATTTGAAAGAACACCCAAGCAGCAGCAATGATCACGGGGACCATCACGAGCCAGACGACGTATTGCTCCAGATAGCCGATCGAGATCACCATCAGCGCCAGAACAATTCCCAGCAACGCGAACATCCAATCGAAGTGGACTCCAGCCAGAAAACACGCCAGCGACAGGACAAGCAATCCAACATTCGAAGCTGATTCCCGGTTGATGATTTCTGTTCTCTCAAACAGCACGAGAATCCCGAGTACGACAAGTACACTCAGCCAGTGCAAGACTTGAGCGCGGATCATTCGCCAGACGGGAAGATCCTTTCGCCGGGCACGCTTCCATGCCCAATAAATGCTCACGCTTCCGTAGACAGCTAACAGAAAAACCCAGAACTCCCAGCTTCCTTTCTCAGACGACATGGTCAATCCCATGCCGATGAGAGCGAGCGCGAGCATTCCCGCAAAGAGAATTGCCTGAGCTTTAAAGCCCGACGAACTGGATTTGGAAGTTGTAGTGACGTCTTGATCGGTGTTCAAAGAGAGCCTCCCCACAAGCAATTGACGATTGACATCAACATCAATTGCAGCCAAATCTCGCAAACACAATTGTGTCCGTGATTCACAAACCCACCGCGACACGTCCACCAGACTATCGGTCAGAACTTGGCAGTACGAGTCTCACACAACAGAATTTTGACATAATGTCGATGCCCCAACCATGAGGTTGAAAAGAAAGTACGCTTTGACGGAATTGGCCATCATTCAAATTCGATTCAGACATCGAAATCGCGGATGAGCGAAGCGGAGAGCATCGTGGCCATGTATGCAATTTCCACTAATTACTTGCCTGCGAATGGAATCCCCGCAAAGAAGTAATCGTGAATACCAAATGCAACGACGTTGCAGAAAACGATTCGACTGATTTCCCTGCTCGTCAGGAGTTCATACAGTAGGCTTGTTCTGATACGTTCCCTTATCATGGGATGGGCACCTATTTTCCGAAAATCACTGAATCCTCGCTTCCAGTGAAAGGTAAAACTTCATGAATCGTTTGAGTGCTGCAGTTCTCGGTCTCGCATCCATTTGTTTTCTCACGTCATCGGCCGAATCGTGTTCGCGTGTCCTCTGGAATGACAACGGCTGGTCTGTTGTCGTCGGACGCAACATGGATTGGTTTGAAGATATTCGCAGTAATATCTGGATGCTTCCCAGAGGAATGGAGCGGAACGGACTTTCCGAAGAGAACCCTCTTCGATGGAAGAGCAAATACGGAAGCATTGTTGTCACCACTTACGATGTGGGAACAGCTGACGGAATCAATGAAAAAGGATTGGCCGGGCACCTTCTCTATCTCCCGGAGACCACTGTCGGTCCGCGTGATGAATCAATTCCGGGGCTGTCGATGTCGATGTGGGTGCAGTACTACCTCGACCAGTTCGCAACTGTTCAGGAAGCGGTCGATTCGTTCAAGACGAACCCTTATCAATTGCGGATGGCCGTCGAGCCAACCAGTGGAAAGCCTGCGACAGTCCATATTGCACTGAACGATCCGTCTGGTGACTCAGCGATTATGGAATGCCTCAACGGCAAGTTTCGAGTTTATCACAGTCGTGAATACGTGGTGATGACGAATCAACCCACCTTCGACAAACAACTCGCCAATCTCAAGCAGTATCGAGCGTTCGGTGGAGACAAGCCGCTTCCAGGATCGACAGAACCGGCGGACCGTTTTATTCGCGGTGCATATTACGTCGAGAATCTTCCCAAACCGAAATCGGACCGGGAAGCCATCGCTGCGATGATGAGTGTGATGCGCAACGTGTCAGCTCCGTTCGGAATCTCCAATCCCGAGCGTCCGAACTGAAATGCCCCCGAAGTTTGAACCAGGCTTATGAGAGTTGGGGTTAGGTAAGTAAGTCAGTGTGCTGGAGTGGAGGAGAAGGTGGAGCCGTAGGCGGAACCTTCTCTGGAACGGAAGCACACTGAGTCGAAAATTCGGCAGGCGTCAACCCTCCAAGAGAGCTGTGCGGACGGCGGTGGTTGTAAGTCATCCGCCAGTCCTGAATATTCAGGACTGGCGGATGACTTACAACCACCGCCGTCCGCACAGCTCTCTTGGAGGGTTGACGCCTGCCGAATTTTCGACTCAGTGTGCTTCCGTTCCAGAGAAGGTTCCGCCTACGGCTCCACCTTCTCCTCCACTCCAGCACACTGACTTACTTACCTAACCCCAACTCTCATAAGCCTGGTTCAAACTTCGGGGGCATTTCACTCTGCCGCTGCGCGGGCGGTTCAAAGTGATGTAGGCAGTTCACCTGTTCCAGATTGTAGATTCATCCGTTTGAAGGAATGACATGTATCGGTTCTCGCTCTTGTTCATCTGTATCTTCAGCCTGTGTTTTATTTTGCCTGAAGCTTCGGCTGAAGACGAATTTATTGGTGCCGTATGGCACTTGAAAGTTAAACCGTCGGGCAAGAAGAAATACGAGGATCGGGGTTTGATTCGCTGTACAACAGACGGCAAAGTCTTCATCGATGGTGTCGCAGTTGGAACTCATCGAAATACAACCAACACGACTGTTGAGTTCAAAATCGACAAAGGCGGCCCCAACTGGAACGGCGTGGGCAAAGCATCAATGATCGCAAAAGACAATTCAGTCTGGGAAGGGAAGCATGTACGAGCAAGCACGGGGGAAAAGTTTCCTTTTCGGCTCTTTCTAAAGAAAGATTGAGACGTTACCCGTTCCAAACGAGTCCGTCGACCGCATGGATGAACCGGAGCCTCGGGCTCACACTAGCATAAGATCAAGTTCTCCGGAGGCAAGTAAGTAACGGTGGGGTGCAACAAAGTGGCCGTGGTGGGATCGTCGTATTCACCCGGCACTCAATGATGAACGCCGGAATGCAGAAAGTGAACCACTTCACCCGATTCCGGAATCAAGGGGCTTCATGGTGACACGTTCTGTTGTCTTGTTGCTTATCGGCTCGATTGCCTCACTGATCTGGATGGGGATCGGTCGGGTTGGTGAGTTATGTGCCGGGAGCGATCACGTCAAACAAGATGCAAAACATTTACCTCTCACGCATCTTTGGGTACGGATCGCTTTCGAGTCTCCTGCAATCTGCTGCGATTGCATTAATCGTATCGGGGCGAAATCGATCAACGGGCACGCGGGATGTGGTTGAATGATGACATCCATGAACCCCGCTCTGCACGGGCAGCCGTCCTGTTTGTTCGACGGCAAACAGGGCACCAACGAAATTAAGGACGGTTCTTGGCATTCGCGAAAAGATCATCGCGAATGCGCATGAACAGCCGTTCCTCTCGCTAGACGAGAAGGGAATCGCACGCGTGTAGAGGTGACCCTGTGGGCGATTTATCCGCCGAAGTCGTTGGGATTGCCGAACAGTCCTCCGCCGCCGGTTGAACCGGTTCCGCCTTTGAGCGGTCCTTTGCGTTTTCGTTCGTACTTTTCGACGGGGGTGTCGTCGGCCTTTGGACGATCAACAGGCTCAGGTTTGGCTGTCAGTGCTTTTACAGACAGGCTGATTCGCTTCTTGCCGGGGTCAACTTCGAGGACCTGGACTTCCGCCATGTCATCGACGTTCAGAATCTCGGTCACTCGTTTCACCCGGCGATGGTCCAACTCACTGATGTGAACAAGTCCTTCGATACCGGGTTCGAGTTCGACGAACGCCCCAAACGTTTCGACACGAGTCACGCGACCTGTGACTGTGGAGCCTTTTTCGTATTTGGATTCCGCAACACGCCAAGGGTTTTGGGTCAGCTGTCGCATTCCGAGGCTGATCTTTTCCTTTTCGCGGTCGATGCTGAGGACTTTGACTTCGATCTCCTGCCCTTGCGAAATGATTTCGCTCGGGTGTTCGATTCGAACCCAACTCATCTGCGAAATGGGAAGAAATCCGTCGAGGCCACCGAGGTCGATGAACGCTCCGTAATCTTTGATCGTTTTGACGGTCCCGGTCCGAATCTGATCTGTTTTCAGTTCGGCGAGGACTTCTTTCTTCTGTTCGTCGCGCCGCTGTCTCAGGACTTTTCTGCGGCTGAGAACGAGATTCTTCTTCTCGGGCTTCAGTTCGGTCACTGCGACAGTCAGTTTTCGACCGACAAATACTTCCATGTCTTCCACGAATCCGAGGTCGACCTGGCTGGCTGGGATGAAGCCGCGGAGGCTTCCGACGGTGACTTCGAGTCCGCCTTTGTTGGTCTTCTTGACGACGCACTCCACCATCTGGCCCTTGCTGAGCAAGTCCCAGTCGCCGCTGACAACAGCTGTCGTGCGGCCAGGAAGCCGGGCCATGATCAGCCCTTCTGCCTCGTCCACTTTATCGAAGATGACTTCAATCTTTTCGCCTTCGTTCGGGAGCGGTGTGCTTCCGAACTGTCGAACCGGAATCGCTCCACTGAGCCTCAATCCGAAATCGACGAAGACGTAATCTGCTGCGTTGGATTGAACAATTCCATTGAGTTTCTGGCCAGGCTCAAGATCTTCGACGTTGATGACGCCTGATGTCGACTCATCAGAATCAGACGAAGCCGAGGAGCCTTCCGTGCCGGACATTGCCTCTTCAATGGCTGCTTCGATCGAAACATCAATTGCAGACTTTGCAGGCAATTCAACGGCACCTTTTGCTTCTTCTTGATCGGGTGTGGATGACGGATTGGAGTCGTAGCCGGTAATTGCTTTGGCAACTTCTGCTTCGATCTCTTCGTCCGTTGCGTTTGGCAACTCCACAGGCCCTGACGGAACAGCCTGCACGGTTCCTGTTTCGGCTCCGATCGACGGGACAGGTCGCGCGTCTTCCGGAGTCGATTTCGGATTCAGCGAAACCTTTCGCTTGTTCGCATCTTCTGAAGTCTCGCCCGATGGAGAAGGAACGGCATCCTGTCCTGCCGGGGGCTGCGACGCTTCAGCTGGTTGAACAGTTCCTGGGTCTGAGGCCACAGGCGGTGCGTCCGAAGGACTTGCTGTCGCACCTTCTGGTGGAACTGGGGCCTCAGTTGATTCGCTTTCGGCTCCCGCAGCCTTGAATTCCTGGTCTGCAGCCTGTCGCTGTTCAGCGTTCTCGGAAGCTGAGGATTGACTCGCTTCAAGCTGCTGAGAAGAATCGTTCGCGGTGTTCTTTTCCTGCGGGGCACTTTGTTCGGTGCTCATTCCGTCAACCTAAAATCAATTCCAGTAACCAAGCGGTAATCAGGAGTCATGTCAAAATTGAAACGTCGAGGTGGTTCGATAGCCACCTACGAGGACTAGTGCACATCGAGAATACCACACTGTCAAGAGATGAAATCGATGCGCGACGTGATTGTCAGTAAAAAACCTACTTGAACGCAAGGGTTTGAGAAGAGTTTGCAGCGGGAAATTCAAGGAACGTTCCGGGAACCCCTCATTCCGAGAGTGATCAGATGGTAGAAACCCAATTTTCGCACGGTTTCTGGTTCAGTTGCTGAATTTTCCCGATGTCGAAAGAGCATACAGGAATCGAACTCTCTGGCAGACTTTCAGTTCGGAATGATGCGTCGACGTCTCTTTCCCCGAGTGTTGCTCGGGGTGTTCGGCGAGAAAGAGTTTGCCTTCGTTACTGCGATTGAGTTCAAACGCGTGTAGACGATTTGCTCCACATGAAAGACAGAACATGACGGAAAACATTGCCACGCCCATTTGTCTGGTGACTGGAGGAGCGGGTTTCATCGGGTCGCATTTGGTCGCGAGACTGGTCGAGAATGGCTGTCAGGTTCGTGTTCTTGACAACCTCAGCACTGGGAAGCTGGGAAACATTCAGCCAGTTTCCGAAGACATTGAACTGTTCGAAGGGAGCCTTCTCGATCGGCAACTCCTCGACAAATCGCTTCAAGATGTTCGCTACGTCTTTCACGAAGCGGCACTTCCTTCTGTTCCCGTCAGTCTGAAAGATCCTCTCGCGACGCATGAAGTGTGTGCCACGGGGACATTGAACTTATTGGACGCCAGTCGTCAGGCGGGTGTGCAACGACTCATTTACGCCGGGTCGAGCAGTGCGTACGGAGAATCGGAGGCACTCCCGCATCGAGAGGATGCGCCCACGGCAGCATTGTCTCCTTATGCTGCGGCTAAACTCGCGGGGGAACTTTACTGTCAGGCGTTCACAGCTTCTTATGGCTTTGAGACTGTTCGGCTACGTTACTTCAACGTCTTCGGCCCTCGTCAGGATCCGGGAAGCCCTTATTCGGCAGTCATCCCGCTGTTTATCACAGCAATCCTGAACGGCAAACGCCCAACGATTTTTGGAGACGGATCGCAGACCCGGGACTTTGTCTATGTCGAAGATGTCGTGAACGCGAACATCGCTGCGATGAATGCTCCGTCGCACGTTGCGGGAGGGGTTTATAACGTCGCTTCCGGGGAATCCATTTCCGTTCGCGAACTGGCGACGAAAATCAGCCATTTGATGGACGCAGTGGACGATCCTCAGTTCGAAGCTGCCCGGTCAGGTGAGATACAACATTCCTGGGCTGAAACTGCTTCAGCAAGAGAGGCTCTTGGTTTCGTGGCGGAACATTCCTTTGATGATGCTCTCCGGAAAACGGTAGAAGCCTTTATTCAACACTTTGTTCAACAGGGGAGTTCCACGGAAACGCCAAGCTCCTGACGGTGTTGCTGCCGACCGGAGCAAAGGAGCTTCGAAAATCCCGTCAGTCGTTCAGCGAGTCGCTTTCCGTCTGTTCGATGCACGGAATTGGGATCGCGAATCCCGATTCATCTTCCAACGAGACGGTTTCGTCCAGGTTCTGAATCATCTTTTCGCAGATGTCCTTGAACATATGCAACTGGTTCTCCGTCAGACCCGAAATGGCCTGATGTCGAATTTCGTGAGCGATTTCAGAGGCCCGGTTCCAGACTTCCGAGGCTTTCTCGGTGGGATGAAGCGTGTTCTTTCTTCGGTCTTGATCGCAGGGGCGGCGGACCAACAGCCCCGCTTTTTCCATTCGATTCAAGATCCCTGCCAACGTGTGCGGTTCGATTCCGAGCTGCTCCGCGAGGACCGATTGCGATCCGCAGCCACGTGAGGAAAGCCAAGCGAGGACTTCCCACTGACGGATCGTAATTCCCTCGGGTGCGAGGCGGGCATCAAGCGTCTTTCGAAAGACATGAGAGGCTGCGCATACCCAGTATGCGACGCTGTTTTCCCAGTCATAGTTGAGCATCAGAGAGGAGCTCCGTAACGTCCGCGATGTGAGGGAGATCTCCCCCGGAGATCAGAAATGATTCAGAATGAAGAGAAGGATGCAGTTTAATTTATCATTTGAATACCCTGCAAGCAGTGATTCCGTAAACCAGACATTTCCTTCAGATTGACTAAATCGTCTGAACTTCGTGACAGCACTCTCTTTTTATGGCTCTCCGTCGTGAAATCAAGCCCGTTTTCTTGAGGATCGCATCAATCGGGAGTTGATGTTGTCGCTCAGATCGTGACACTGAAGAGAGACGACGAGGTTCGACGTGAAGATTCGTCGAGCCTGTGGGCCTTGTTCGAAGACCGTGGGCACTGCAACCAAATACGACAACGACCAATCTGAAAGTCTGCGCAGACCATCATGAGTGACCGCAACACGACAGCACGGACTCCCGGAGGCCCAAATCGTCTCATCGATGAAACGAGCCCATATCTTCTGCAGCATGCGCACAATCCGGTCGACTGGTATCCTTGGTCAGAAGAAGCATTCCGGCTCGCTGAGGAGACCGATCGACCGATTTTTCTCTCCGTGGGCTATAGCGCCTGCCACTGGTGCCATGTGATGGAGCATGAAAGCTTCGAAAACGAAGAGATCGCTGCGATTCTCAACGAGTCCTTCGTTTCGATCAAAGTCGATCGGGAAGAACGGCCGGATGTTGATCAGATTTACATGACAGCCGTCCAACTGATCACTCGACGCGGCGGATGGCCGATGTCGGTCTTTATGACTCCTGATGGACGCCCGTTTTATGGAGGCACTTACTGGCCGCCTGTCTCTCGAATGGGCATGCCCGGATTTCGAGATATTCTGGTGAAGCTGCGGGACTATTGGCAGAATAAGAAAGACGAAGTCGAGACAAGTGCCAATCAGCTTTCCGAAGCTATTCAGGATATGGCCGCACCTGTCTTTCAGTCTGCGAAGCTTGGAGAGGAAACACTCAAAGCTGCCGTTGAGGGATTGTTGCGGATTGCTGACCGCAAGCATGGTGGATTCGGAGGAGCCCCGAAGTTTCCGCATCCAATGGATCTTCGATTCCTTCTGCGTGGCTGGGAACGGTTTCACAATGGAGATGTGTTGGATGAAGACGTGCTGGATGTCATTCAATTGACTCTCAAGAAGATGTTAAACGGTGGGATCTATGATCAACTCGGAGGCGGTTTTCATCGCTATTCGACGGACGCATACTGGCTCGCACCGCATTTCGAAAAGATGCTTTATGACAATGCGTTACTCGTTCCTGTTTACCTGGAAGCCTGGCAAGTTACCGGGGATCAGGAATACGAGAGATGTGTCCGAGAGACTCTCGACTATGTCTTGCGGGAAATGACCAGTGAGCTGGGAGGGTTTTACAGCACTCAGGATGCAGATACGGAAGGGGAAGAGGGGCGGTTCTTCGTTTGGAGCTTGGACGAAGTGCGGCAACTCCTCGGAGAACGCGAGTCAGAAATCTTCAGTGCCGTTTACGATGTCTCTCAAAACGGCAACTGGGAGGGACATTCCATCTTAAATCGACCGAAGCCTCTCGATCAGGTTGCGGAAGAGCTTAAGGTCGATGTCAAAGAACTCGCGGAAAGCCTCGACCGTTCGCGGTCGATTTTGTTCGAAGCTCGGTCCAGGCGAACTGCTCCGGCACGCGATGAAAAAGTTCTGACAGCCTGGAACGGAATGATGATCTCCGCATTTGCGCAAGCGGGTGTGGCTTTGAATGAACCGAAATACCTCAGCGCTGCTCAGGCAGCGGCCGACTTCTTTCAGCTTCACATGAAAGGGAGTGGGAAAGAACTGCTTCTTAGCTACAAAGACGGGCGATCTCGGTTTCGTGGATATCTCGATGATTATGCCTGCCTCATTGATGGGCTGGTGGAATTGTTTCGAGCGACTGGATCGGATCAGTATCTTGAAGAAAGCCTCGAGCTTGCAGATGTTATGATCGCGGAGTTCTGGGATCCGGAGCAGGGTGGCTTCTTCTTTACCGACAACGATCATGAAAAACTGATTGCAAGAACAAAAGAGGTTCAGGACAACGCCGTTCCCAGCGGAAACGGAATGGCAGCGACGGCGCTCGTCAAGCTTGGCCAGCTGACAGGTCGTTCCGATTTGATGGAGCGAGCGATTAATACGCTGGAATCATTCGGAGAATTATTGGCAGATCGTCCGCAGGCGGTGGGACAAGCACTCATCGCCCTCGATCTCGTGGTGGGGCCGAGTCGGCAGCTTGTTCTCGTTGAGTCTGAAGACGAGAAAGGAGCTTCGAAATTGGGAGACTGGACTCGCAGCCAGTTTCTCCCCAGAACCACGATTCTCCGGAAAGACCAGTTCACGGAATCGAAAATTATTTCCTCTGTCATCGGTGATAAGGAAACTCGCAACGGTGCAACGACTGCGTACTTATGCGAGGGGCAGACGTGTCAGGAACCTGTGACGAGCATTGAAGAGCTTGAACGTCAAATTCGGAATAATCCCTAAAAACTGATTGGCAAACCGTGGAATCCGAATTTCGACGACGCCCTCAAAGAGGAGGATCTCGATACGTCGATGACACGCTATGATTGGGGCAACTTCAACTCCAGTTTGATCGGGGCTTCTTCTTTGCGGCGCGCATAAAGTCAGCCTAAATTGAAGAAGTCATTGATCTTGAGGAAGAGAATCCAATAAGAAATCGCCAATCTGTGGAATGGCGGCGTTTCAAGATTCAAGAACGTCAAAAGGATAGGTAGAATCAGATCGGTTCTACTTTTCAGTCGATATGGCAACGATGCAACATCTAAATATTTTCCGAGTCGAAAAGAATGGCGATGCGCTCGTTGTCACACCGAGTGGGGAAGTCAGCTCTTTCCGCTATCAGGATATTCATCAGGAAGCGAATACGATTCGTGGTGAAATCTCGCGAAAGAATGCCAAATATCTAGTGCTGAATCTCTCGGAGCTTGAGTATTTCGGGTCAGAATTCATTGGATCGCTCGTTTCAATGCTGCGAGAAACTCGGATGCGCGGAGGGAAGGGCTGTTTCTGCGCAGCGAACGATCAAATGTTGAAAGTTCTGCAAAATATGAGCCTTTTCAAGCTCTGGCCTTACTTCGATACTGTTCCTGAGGCCCTGTCGACACTCAACAAGTCCGAAGAGTAGTCCGTCAACTTAATACGCCCGCTTTAATGCACTCACTTTAATGCACACACTGTGCTTCCTTAATGCGCGTGTGTTGCCGAGCGAATCCATAGCTTTCTGCCGCTCGCATTGACGTTTCGTGCTTATCCTCTCCCGGTTTTCTTGTCCGGGATCGTGAAGTCCGTTTCGAAAAATTCTCGCAATGGCTTCCAGTTTCCCTCAAGTTGACGAATCACCCGGGAGTGAGGCGAAGCGGCCAACAGCTGTCTGATTGATTGATAAGTCTTGATTGATCAATGCGTTACGATGAAACGTCAGTGGCGGGTTGCGACTTCTGGAGGGACGGGAGAGTTCGTTGCTGTCAGGCTCAAGTTCTCCGCAATTCTGGACGATTTGTCCAAGAGCAGAGGGCGAAGGACGAACCCCTCTCAAAGACCGAGAAAGTCGACGGAGTGGCGATGGCGGCGAAGACGGATCAAGACCGATTCCATTTGGGATTTCTGTGGGTAGCAGAGACGAATCTCGGATTCGTTGGGGGTCTGCTTGTGACCAACCATCGCGGCAGGCCGCTGGAATTTCAGTGTACGACCCCGGTCAAAGCCAACCGCACCCAGGAAATTCTTTACGGGAACTCGCTCAAGCCGTTTCTGTTTGGGGAACTGATCGGGAAAACGCTTTGTGAACGAATCTCTGTTCACCCCGATCTGATTGTTGTTCAACAGGACGAACTGATGGAGCTGCGAAGCCATCAGAAAGCACCGGTTGTCTATCTGCTTCCTGAAGACTGTCGGGATCTCCCGGACGAAGATCGGGTTCAAATCGGAAATCAGTCCGTCCGCTTCAATCCGGATTTTCCGGAAGACGTCGATCAGATTCGCGAGCGAGCTCGTCTGATCAGTGGAGATGCGGATCTGGAAGAGCCGCTCGAACGTGTCCGCGAAGCATTGAACGAAACAGTCAAGGTCCAAACTGTTGCCTGATTCTCAGAACGCACCCGAATTTCATCCGGAAACATCTCGTGACAGAGAGTCTCACATCGACTCTCCCACGTTGAGTCACGCGCTTCCGCTTTCGATCGACGTCCCGCAAACGTCAATGTCCGAAGTGGGAATGCGCTCGCCCAACGTGGTGATCACCGGGATGAATGGAGCGCTCAAACGCGCTCCTCAAGTCGGAGTGGGAACACAGTCTCTGACGACGCCTGTCGGGTTCGTTCCGCGATGGAAGCCGTTCTGGCCGAAGGTCAACGTCTTTGGTTTGCAGTTCCCCGATGCGATCGAGTTTTTGAAGCCGGTCGAAAAAGAGTCGGAAGAACTGGTCAGTATCGAAGCTCCTCGCAAGCCGGAAAAGAAGCCGTCCGGAGCACCGCGTAAATCAACGCGGATCAAACCGCCCAGCGATGCGCTGTCGATTCAGGATCGCTTGTTCTACGTGCTTCAACCTCCGCTGGAGTCCTGGTTGCGAGGGCAGGAACTCATTATGCCCTTCGAGCCATTTCCCTATCAGTATGAAGGGATCGCGTGGCTCTTTTCGCAGGAGTCCGCTCTTCTCGCCGATGAAATGGGCCTCGGGAAGACGATGCAGATGATCACAGCAGTCCGTCTGCTCTTGCGGTCTGGACAAGTTCGACGAGTGCTGATGGTCTGCCCGAAACCACTCATCCCGAACTGGCAGCGGGAGTTCAAATTGTGGGCCGAAGAAATTCCAGTGACTGCCATCGAAGGGGATGCCAACCGTAGAAAGATGATCTGGCAAATGCCCGGATCAACTGTCCTTCTCGCGAACTACGAACTCGTCGTGCGTGACTTTCAGGCAATGCACCCGGATGACCATCCGATGTTTGATCTTGTCGTGCTCGATGAAGCGCAGCGAATCAAGAATCGAGAGTCGGTGACTGCCCAGACGATTCATTCCATTCCGCGAAAGAGAAGCGTCTGTTTGACCGGAACACCGATTGAGAACCGGGCTGAAGAGATGATCTCTCTGTTCCAGTTCATGAACGTCGTTCCCGCTCATGCGTCTCCCGATATCCGACAACTGTCTCAACTGAGTGAGGAGTACATCCTCCGGAGAACGAAGGATCTCGTCGCGAAAGACTTACCGCCGCGCATTGATCGCGATGAAGTCATTGAACTGGCGCCGGAACAGGAATATGCCTACAAAGTCGCGGAGAACGAAGGCGTCATTCAGCTCGATGGACTCGGCGAATCGATCACGATTCAGCATGTCTTCGAACTGGTCTTGCGACTGAAACAAATCTGCAACGTCGACCCGTTCACGGGGGAGTCCTGTAAAGCGGATCGACTTGTTGCCGACATGGAAGAGATCGCTGCTTCCGGCGGAAAAGCGATTCTCTTCAGCCAGTGGACGAAAACACTCGACTGGCTCGAAGGCAAAACCAAACAGTTCGGTTGCCTGAAGTATCATGGAGGAATTCCAACCAAAGATCGGGAACCGATTCTCGATCAGTTCAAGCACGATCCGAACTCTCATCTGATTCTCATGAGTTACGGAACCGGCGCGGTTGGGTTGAATCTGCAGTTTGCCGGGTACGTGTTCCTGTACGATCGCTGGTGGAATCCTGCTGTTGAAGATCAGGCGATTAACCGAGCCCATCGAATTGGGGCAACAGCGTCGCAGATCATCGTGAGCAAGTTCATCTGCAAAGACACAATCGAGGAGCGAATCGATAAAGTCCTGCAACAGAAGCGAGAGCTGTTTCATCGCGTTCTGGGTGACGGGGACAACGAAAATCACTCACTCAGTATGAATGCGGGTGAGATCTTCGGGCTGTTCGATCTTAAAGCTCGCAAAGGGGGAGAGACGAAGTCCATCGGACCGAAACGCCCCGCTCAAGATTCGCACGCCGCATAGAGCAAGTTGCTCTTTCCTGTGTGCTCGCTTGAGCTTTTTCATCAGGGAAAAAGCTGAGTTTGCTCGTGCGAGTGAGTGCAAGTCAAAACAGAAATTGCTTTCGAACTCGCTCGAGAGCTGCTGACGACCCGACGATCACTTGTGAGATCGAATCGTTTCACAAGATTCGGAATGATCTGTTCGAGCGTTCTGAGCGTGTATTCTGAGAGACGGTCTTTGCGGATCGTCCGTATTCTGCGGGGCAAATTCACCGGTCAGATTTTCGAATCCCGGGGGTCCCGTCTTTGTTTCTTGCTGATGTTTGATTGTTCGCTTCGAGCGAATCTTCGCCTCTGCTCAGGTGTTGCTGTCTGTCTGTTGTGCTCTTCCCGTGCAGAGGAGTTTGTCAAAATTCAGTAAAAGATACTGAAAAGATGAAGACGGACGGCTGCTATTGGCGTCAAAATCTCTAACCTTCCTCTGTGGAACCTGCTTTGCGCAGTTTCTGCAGTTTGCGAAATTGGATTCCGCAAACTCACGTCGCAGTGACCCAGTCGACTAGGCATTTCTCATGAAAAAAACTGCACGCTCGCGTTTTTTCATCGCTTTTCTTTGTTCGTTTGTCGCACTCGCATCGCCGGGGTTTTCACAGGAAGAAAGCCCGGATGAAGTCGCTGGTGACTCGCCAGAAGTTCTGGCGGATGAGACAGCTGCGGACGAGATCGCTCCCGTAGAGGTTTTGAGCGAGAGCGGTGAGCGGATCATCTACATTCCGTTCAAAGACTTCGAAAGCGCGTTCGGGAATCCCGATTCGAACGTCATCCTGCCGTTCTCGGAATACGAGAAAATGATGGCAGCCTGGAAGGCATCCCAACAGAAAACAGAATCACCGGACGCTGTTCTTTCTCAGATTGGCTATACGGTGACGATCGACGGGGAAATCGCTCGCGTCCGCGCAGACTTGCGGGTGAATGTGTTGAAAGATGGTTGGGTCGAGCTGCCGGTTCAGTTCGGAGCTGCGGCCGTCGGGCGAGTCGCTGGGGATGATGTGTTGCTCCGCGGCGTCGGCAACGGACAGTATGCGTTGCTCTTTCAAACACCGGGTGAGAAGAATGTGTCGATCGACCTCGCCGTCCGCGTGAAACAGTCTCCCGACGGACAGGAGATTTCCTTTCAGACTCCTCCAGTGGCTGTGACGACCCTCGATGTCACCGTTCCGCGAGAAGGTCAGGCGATTGAAGTCACTCCGCAGATCGTCGAAGTGGCAGGCGGAGGAGACGAAGCTGCCGACGGCACAACGAGAATGCAAGTGAATGTTGGAGCGACGAACTCGATCCGCATTCAGTGGCACCCGGAAGCGAGCTTGCAGCCGGAGATGAATCTGCTGGCGAGTGTTGAGAATCAAACGCTGGTGACGATCGAAGACGGTCTGATTCATACCGATGCTTATCTGAAGTATGAAATCCTCCGCGGAACGATGGAGGGAGGCCGAGTTGTGGTGCCCGCTTCGCATCGAATTCTGGACGTGACAGCTTCGAGTCGAATCAAAAACTGGCAGGTGGTCGAACAGGACGGAGAGCAGATCGTCGACGTTGAGTTTCTTTCGGCGATTGGGAAGGGGCTGAATCTCGAACTCCACACAGAACGCAAACTCGATGCTGCCGACTTCAATATCGCCGGGTGGAAGGAAGGGCAACCTGCGGAGGGGATCCATGCGATGGATGTCGTTCGAGAAAGCGGACAAATCGCGGTTCGTCATGCTTCGGACATCAGCTTAACGGTATTGGAGCAGCAGGGTGTCGTGCGCATCGAGCCATCTGCTGTCGATGAAAAACTCGCAGGCTCGAATGCCCTGACTTACAAATTCTACTCTCCGGACTTTTCATTGACTGTGAACGCCAAGCCTGTTGAACCGCGACTGATTGTCGGGCACCGGATGGTTCTGACGTTTCAGGACGATGAACTTGAGGTTTCCAACTCGCTGAACTATTCCGTCGAACGAATGGGAGTCTTCGAGTTAAAATTGCGTCTTCCGGAAAAACTACAGATTGACGATGTCATCTCTCCGCGGCTGAAAGAGTTCAACGTCACTGAAGAAGGGCGACTGTTGACCGTCACACTACTGGAACGAACGCTCGGAGAATTCCCGGTCGAGATTCGAAGCCACCGTGACCTGACCGATTCGGGAGACGGCGAGACACTTCCGCTCATTGAACCGCTCGGAGTCGAAAGAGAAACGGGGACGATTCAGGTTTTCGCCCGTCCGGCGATCGAAGTCATTACCGAGACCGACCAGTTGGAAGGAGTTCAGCCGGTTCCGACATCGACCGAAGTTAAGAACGGTGTTCGATTGAATTCGGCATGGAGTTTTACTCGTCGGCCAGCTGTGATTCCCGTCAGAACCGAACGAAAACCAACACGATTGTCCGCATTCGTCGGGACGACAATTTCTGTTCAGGACGAATTGACTCAGGTTCGAACCCAATTGGATTACCTGGTTGAATACTCAGGCCTGAATACGTTTCGTTTCGAAGTTCCGGAAGCGATTTCGGATTCCATTCAAATCGAAACAGCCGGGGGCGATCAACAGTCCTCTCCGATTCAGCAGAGAACATCGGGCGACCCAGTCGATGGATGGGTTCCCTGGACAATCATTACTCAGCGCGACGTCATCGGACTTCAACGATTCATCATTTCTTACGATATCGATCAGCCAGAAGCTGAGGAGGAAGAGGCTGATTCGGAATCAGATTCCGAGAGCTCCGCAGAGTTGACGACGACAATTCAGCTGACTCGGCCACTCGGGCTGATTGACAGCGACGGAGAACCGACAACGACGCTGACGCAATCGCAGGGAGAGGTTGTCATCGACAAAGAGCGGTCTCTTTCGATTGCAGCCAGTGGAACCGGTGGGGGACTCGAGCAAATCGATCTCCGCGAACTCACGCGACTCCCGCAGTCGGGCACGTTGGCTTTCCGCTATTTTCGCTCCGATGCTGACGATCGACCGAGCGTTGAAGTTTCTCAATCACGCCATGAAATTCAGGAAGTGGTCTCAACAATTGTGCCGCGCGGATTGGTCGAGATCGTGACCGGTGAAGACTTCGAAGGAACGTATCGTTGCCGGTATCTCGTCAAGACAACGGAACGTCAGCGTCTCCTTGTTTATCTTCCCGTCGACCTTGAGGTTCTCGGGACGTTCTTGAATGAACGTGAAGTGTCTCTTGAAATCGCAGATGTTCCCGCTTCGGATTCCGTCGGTGAAAACCTGACTCCGTTCTGGGTCAATGTTGCGAGAACGGATTCGTCGGATGAAGACTTCCTTCTGACGTTCCAGTTCTTGTGGAAGCTGCATCCCGCGCTCGGGGAAAGTGCTTTTGGGCGAGGCGAAATGCTCCTTCCGTTACCGGTGATCGGACGCGGAGACTCGGCGGTTGTGCAGGAGCTGAAGGTTGCGATCTGGGTTCCCGAGAAATATGCACTTGTCGGCGATCCTGAAGATTTTCATCTGCAAACACGTCATCGGGCAGGCGATGTGCTGATCGGGGAGACAGCCGATCGACAAGTGGGCGGACTCGAGAATTGGGTCAGCGATGGACATACCTGCCCGGTGAGCGTTGCACAATTTCCGACGGATGGTCGCGTGCCATACGTTTACAGCAATCTCGGGGGTGCGAAGAGTGTCACCGTCCGGTGGTGGAATCAGGTCGTCATGACGCTGATCGTCAGTCTCGCAGTGGGTGTGATCGGTTGGTTGCTGTTGAAAACGAGTTGGGAAAACAAACTCGGAATGCTGCTGATCGCGCTCTTCGCGGCGGCGCTTTACGGAATCTCTGATAGCCACGCCCTCAGTCAAGGACTTTACGCTGCCCGATTTGGGATGATGCTCCTCATCGGATTGTGGATCATTAATTGGATCTTCCAACTCATTCGCGGGGTCCAATCGACCTTCGCAACGGCTGGAGCATCTGCGACGACAGCGTCTCCAATCAACACCGATTCTTCTGGCTCATCGCCGCCGACAGCGGAGCGGCAAGACACTAACTAGCACGACTTGCGGTGGACGTTTTTCTGCTGTCTGAACTGAGGTGTTGTTATGAGTTTCCAGTTTTTCCACGATGCAAGTCGTTCGATGATTCGGCCCCTGAAATTGAGATTCAACAATCTCGCAATGATGATGTTGGGCGTGCTTGTTGCGTCGTCTCTCTCGCAGAGTCTCTTCGCGCAGCCTGATTCGAAATCAAATTTCACCGGGCAGCAACTCGATGAAATCAAGAGGATCTATGTTCCTCAGGAAGAGCTTTCTTCGATTCTCCGTCACGACAAACAAGGTGTCGTGATGAGTGAAGATGAGTTTGAAGAACTTGTGAAGTCCGCGAAGGAAGACAATCAATTCGACGAATCCGCTCCGCGGGGACACGTCGTTTCCAACGCCGATTATTCGGTTCAGATCGACGAACATCGCTTGGTGGGCGAAGTCGTTATCACTCTCCGAACGTTCGATCGCAAGTGGATGGAATCTCGTCTGAATATCACTGGCTGGAATATCGAAAAGGCCACGATCGATGACGGGCCCGCAACGATTGCCCGCGATGGCGATCAACAGAACACGCTGCGAGTCTTTGTTGATGAGCCCGGCGAGCACGTATTGAAGCTGAGCGTGTCGAGTCCTTTGCAGTCAGCGGGCAGCGATCAAGCAGTGAAAGTCAGTCTGGTGGAAGCCAGTTCGGGCGTCTTTCAACTTTCTCTCCCGGCCGGAATACGATTGGAACTGGATCAGTCATCCGTCGACCGTCCGACTTCACTGGAAGAGCCGGCCACATATTCGATTCCGATCGGCGGACAGCAGGAATTGAGTATGACGATCACGGATCGGCAGAAAGAGACAAGAGGGGAAGTTCTGACATTCGCGAACACAGCGATGGCCATTCGTCTATTCCCGAGCGAACTCAGTTGGTCCGCGCAAACCGAGTTGCAGGTCTTCGGGCAAGAGATTGAGAAGTTGGTTTGTTCCGTTCCGAACACGTTAGAAATCACGGGGATTGATTCGAACGGACTGGAGTCGTGGGAACTCTCCGACGATCCTGACGATGCCTCTCAAACTCGCATCACGTTGAATTACCGACAGGGAATCAGTTCCCGCAGAACGCTGAATTTTCGCGGCATCCAGTCGTTTCAGCCGTCTCAGCCATGGACCGCTCCGACGCTGAAGATCTCGGGACTGACTTCACATTCTGGCTCCGTGACGGTGGATTATCCGTCCAGTCTCAGGCTTCAGGTTCTTCAAGCAGCAGGCGTTCGAGCAGCGGAAGCAGAAGCTCTTCCATCTCCGCCGGTCAATGGAGAAATCTCTCGCGTCGAATATCTTGTCTGGGACGAAAGCTTCACGTTGCAGTTTCTGACGAACTTGAAACAGCAGGAAGTTCAAGCGGCGATGACCAATGTATTGGACGTTGGAACTTCGGAATTGAAACTCTTTACGAGCGTCAGTCTGGAAACAAAAGTCGTTCCGCTGTTCGATGTTCGATTGCTCATTCCATCCGACTGGGAAGTCGAAATGGTCCAAGTCAACGGGGCCGATTCCGATTGGAACACTGTTTCCAATCAAGCTGGAATCAACGAAATCCGCATTCCTCTGGCCAC
Source organism: Thalassoglobus neptunius (assembly GCF_007859735.1). Lineage (GTDB taxonomy): Bacteria > Planctomycetota > Planctomycetia > Planctomycetales > Planctomycetaceae > Thalassoglobus > Thalassoglobus neptunius. The sequence goes on from NZ_SIHI01000001.1 coordinate 384,228, forward strand.
TCCGCTCGCTCCCGGTGAGACTCGTGATGTGCTCATGCAGTCACGCAGAGTGCCGGACGGATGGCCGCTTCGCACGCAATTGCAGCGTATTTCCATTCCGGAAATTCGACTACCACAAGCAGCAATGGTGGAAGCACTTTACGGAATGACAGCAAGCGACGAGTTGACGTTAACTCCTCAGGATGTCACCGGACTCGATCCTGCCGGTCAAAGCGATCTTCAAGTCCTCAACGAGAAAGTCGCGGTCCTCAACAAGAGTGTCAAGTTGGGATTCACCTATCAGGACACCACATTTGAGGGTGAACTCGAAATCGAGCGGAAACCGAAAAACGTGACCGTTGAGACGCTGACGTTCTTTCGTGTCGACGATGAACAGATCTTCACGCGACTGGAAGCTGTGTTGTTGCTTTCGGGAGGAGGCGTTCAGGAATTGACCATTCAGGTTTCGGAGTCGGCCGGAGATTCGCTTCGATTCTCGCTCGCGCCGGACATTAAAATTCAGCGACAGCAACAGGCAGTGTTTCCCAATGCCGGGCGACTCGTGGAGCAAATTCCCGGGGAGGTCGCGGATGGATTCCGAACCTGGACACTGCGTTTCGATCGATTTCTCAAAGGCCAGTATCGTTTGAGCACGGATGTCATTCTTCCTCGTGATTCGGAAGTGACGCCGTTTCAGCCGGCGCAAATGCTGTTTCCTGATTTCTCAATCGTCAGCGGGCACGTGGCGGTTGAAGGAGGACTGGAGGAATTTGTTCGAGTTGAAGCAGTCGACCAGGCCGGACAACCGCTCGTCGTCGTTGATCCGGTCGATTTTCCAGCGGCGCTCTATCATCCGGACGAGCGTGTGATTGCCGGTTTTCAGTATGTTCATCCGGGTTGGAATTTGACCGTCACACAAGACGAGTTTGAACGCAGCGCGGTTCCGACAGTCGTCGGCCACGTCGCACAACTTGAAAGTGTGATCAGCAAAGCTGGACAGTTTCAGCATCAGGTCACATGGACCTTCACCGCAGTCGGGGCGCAGTCGCTGGTTGTTGTTCCTCAGACGGGAGCAGAATTGTGGTCGATGCTGATTGACGGCGTTCCCGTTGAAGTACGGCGTTCGAGGCACGGAGTTGAAGTTCCTGTCTCGAATCTCGATCCACTCAAGAAGCATCAGTTGCGAGTGTTGTACTCAACGAATTCTCAATCGTTGGCCACAATCGGTGAGCTGTCAGCGGTTGCTCCCACAATTGCCGTTCTGGACGGAAGTGGCGAGCTTCAACCTGTTGAGATTCTCAAACAGGACTGGGTGCTCCATCTTCCTCACGAGACAATGGTCATCGGAAGTGAAGGGGATTTTCTTCCGAAAGAGCAAATTGCACAGGCTGGTTTGTTTCACGAGTTTCGATCTCTTCTCCGTCTGCCTCGAGCTTCCGATGCTGTCGGGAAAGGGATTGCTCTGCTTGTGACGGGGCTGATCCTGCTGTTGATCGGATGGTGGCGAGTCCGGTGGCAACGTCACTCCGCGAAGAAAGAACCGGCTGGATTCTCAATGTGGCGGACACTTGTTCTGCTCGGGGTTTTGATTTGTGTGATCTCTCCACTGCTCTATTTCAGTTTGCTGTCACGTCCTGCTCGTGAAGCGAGCGTCGCCAGTACGTACTTCGCCACATCTGATGCAGAATTTATTGAGCCATCTGCTGCGGAGGGAATCGTCCAATTCGAGTCGGAGGAAGCTGAAGCAGAAATGAAAGCAGGACAACCCGCGAGTGGTGGAGCTGAGTTCGGTCGGGACAATCTATTGGGACTCAGCGACATGGACATGGATGGCGCTGAGCAAATGTTTGACTATGCCGGCGGATATCGGCAGAACGATTTTGTACAGCCACAAGGACTTCCACCGACAGCGCCGCCGTCAGATCAACCGGTTCCTGCAACGATCATTCAACAGCCAAATCAAAGTCTCGCAGTCCAAGCAATTCCGGAGGAAGAATCGGCATCTCAATCGAACTTCGGAGAAGCCGAAGTGAGAGAGCGTTCCCGCGCTCGCGCGCAACGTGGTCGATTTTCCACAGGCGGACTGTTGTCGATGACTTTTCAACTGGAAGTACCCGAAGATTCCCGCACGGAGCGATTCACCTACCAGGGCAACGGCACAGCGGCCAGCGACGTTGATCTCCGAGTGAGATTCGCCAATCGGACCACCGGGCGCGTTCTCGTTTGGTCGGTCGCTTTGGGGATCGCACTCCTCGGCTGGTGGCTTCGACGCACACAGCCAGCGACTCGTGCATTCTGGATCTTTCTGACGCTCGTGGTTCCCGTGGCACTTATCGAAGTTGTTCCGATGCTTTGGGAACTTCTCCTTGAAGGTGTCGTCTGGGGCGGACTCCTGTCGATGGCCGGTTGGGTTCTCCGAGGCATCGTTCAGTGGTGTTGGAATTTGAGAGTTCCGCTCACGAAACAGGCAGCGGGGCTGATTGTCGCCGCTGCGGTTGTCTTCGCGGGGAATTCGACGTTTGCTCAAGACGGGGCAACTGTCGCGAGTGAACAGTCCGGTCCGGCAGTCATCATTCCCTATTCTGATATCAGCGATGTCAAGAATGCCGACCGGGTTTTCGTCAGCCATGCTCTGTACAAACAGCTTTGGGAATCGGCAAACGCTCCAAATGCTGTATCTGAAGACGGACCGATCGATTCGACGGTTTCTGAAGCAACCTATTTCGCGACTCTGAATGATTCGGGGGATGATCCGAAGATCTCGATTCAGGCACGCTGGGTGGTTTCCGTTCTCACGGATCAACCCATTCTGGTGAAGCTGCCGATTCAGGGAGTCGCCATTTCTTCGATCAGTATCGATGGCGAACCGGCTCCAGTGCTCGCTGGCTGGGACCAGTCCACAGAAGTCAGGCTCCTTGGCCGAGGCATTCACATTGTCGACGGAACACTGGTTTCACCGGCGGCCGTGAATGGACTTGTCGGTCAGTTCCAACTGAAGCTGTCTCCCGTCGGAGCGGCGAATCTGATTTTTGAACTTCCGGAAGCTGAGGGAGAGACTCGCGTTCAGGTCGATGGGCAGCAACGGTCATATCGACGCACGACCGAAGACGACAAAACACGCATCGAAATCGCTTGTGATCGAGGTGGCACTCGCTCAATCACATGGTTCCCCGAATCTCAAATCGACGGTCAGGATCGGACAGTTCAAGTCGAGACCGCGATTGCAGCCAGTTTTCGAGATGTTGGTTTCGATGTAAGTCACAGCTTTCGGGTTCGAGTCCGACAGGGAACGCTGAACGAAATCTCATTTTCTCTGCCTGAAGGCGTGGCTGTCCGTGATGTCGGCGGTAACGATCTCGGCGGTTGGGATATGATTGACGCAACGGATGACGAAGGGGCTCAGCTTCGCGTTTTCTTCAGAAGAGGTATCACGGCTGATACGAATCTCTTTGTCGATCTCTTCAAAAAGCAGGAAGTGGATGAGTCGGGGACCACTGTTACGTTGCCAACTCTGGCACCGCTCGGAGTCCTGCGAGAGACCGTTCAACTTGCTGTCTTTGTGCCGGATCATTTGAAGGTGCGTGTTGATTCCGTCGAGGGACTGTTGCAAACCGACGTGTCTCGATTCTCACCGGTTGTCGCTCCGCGCGAGACATCGGGAACATTGCAGTTGGCCTATCGGACGTCTGTTCGACCGTTTGACCTTCAGCTGACAATTCGTCGGCAGGAGGCCGATTCGAAAACGACGATCGAGTACGGAGTTCACATTGCGCGACGAAGAACGCTCGTCGCAACGCGAATTGTCTGGACTCTCACAGGGGCACCTCAACGGCGACTGGATATCGAAATCCCTGAGGATTATCTCCCCATGAGTGTGATCTGTGCGGAGAGTTCGGACTGGTATGTCCATCAATCCAATGGACGAAGGATGCTCACGATTGAATTTCCTCAGCCTCGAGTGGGAACTGTCGAAGCGGGCATTGAAGGACATCTCCCGAAAAGTCCGGGTCAGACTCGGCTCGAAGTGCTGTTGCCGCGACCTGCAGGAATCAACAGTCAATCCGCAACGCTTGGGATTTGGCTGGACGAAGGATATCAGGCGTCCATGGCACAGCCCGGCGGGTGGAGATCAATTCGACCGGGCGAACTCTCCGGAAGCTACCGAAATCTGGATCCGGATCCCGTGCAGTTCGCGTTCTCGACGATGGTGACGAATCCAGAAAATGTCATCCTTCAAATTCGGGCAGCGACTGCGAAATTGACCGGAGACTCCGTCACCTTGATTGCTGTTGGAGAAGCAACCATTGACTACGGAATGACTCTTCGGTGGAACATCTCTCAGGCTGCGGCGGATCAGTTTGTCTTTACAACTCCGTCATGGCTGCAAAACGTGGAAATGAACGGCCCGACGATTCGACAGATTACGAGTGAAGAACTGGAAGACGGCCGAACGCGCTGGACGGTTTCTCTGATTGATCCGGTGATTGATCAGTACATGCTCACGATTGTTGCGACCAATCCTCATCCGGATGACCTCATCGTCCGCACGCCTCGCATCGTTTTTGAGTCGCTCAAACCGGGTGGGGAGTACGAACGACTCACCGTGCAGCAACAATTTGCGTTCCTGGTCAATCTCTCGCACGATCAGCTCGTTGCCGAGGATCTCGATCAGTTCGAACTCGTGCCTGCTGGACGTCTTCCTTTCCGAATTCACGACAACCTTTTGAAACAGGCTGTTGAAATCACACAGGTGCGAGATGACAAAATTCCGACCTGGAAGATTCAGCGCATGGATGGAACAGGGGCTGCGAAAGCCGTTGTTTTGGGGGCGCATCTGGAAACCGTCCTGGAACTCGATCGAAGCTGGAGGATGCAGGCGAATTATGCTGTGCGCAATCGAGGACGTCAGTTTCTTGCTCTCGACATTCCAGAAGGGTCGCGAATCCTCTCGGTCTTTGTACGGAACAAGCCCTCTCGAACTGTGACAACGGATCTCGATGGACGCACGATCCATCTCATCGCATTGCCGCAAACAAGCGCCGTCGATCTTGCATTCGATGTCCGAGTATTATTGGCGGGACGACTTCCGGGAACCAACGCGGATGACTTTGACGTGATGGGAGAGTCGCTTTCGCTTCCCGCTCCGAAAGTCCTGTCGCAGAAGGAATCCGAAGAGTTCGGGATGCCTGTCACTCAGACGCTGTGGACGGTTCACTTGCCTGACGAACTCAAGGCGCGAGTCATGTCGGCAGTGAAAGATACCAATCTGACTCCCCATGCCGAGGACGCCTGGCTTGCCGCTGAAAAGCAAACACTCGACCGGCTTCAGGCGGACATCTCAGAAATGTCACGGATCGTTTCAGACCAGCAGGTCAGTCGCTCGCGCCGGGTGCAGGCCCAGAATAATCTCAAAACATTAAGCCTGACGCTTGAGCAAGTGAATGATAATTATCTTGCGAATTCTTCAAGCGGCAGTGATCAAGTTGAGTTGCTCGAAGAGCTCATCCGCGACAATCAGTTCCTGCAAAAAGAAGTGGAGAAGGCATCTCAAGGAGACATCAGCGTTACTCCATTAGACGCGGGATTCGGGAACAATCGCGATTTCATCATCGTCAACAATGGAGAGTTGCTGGCGAACAACTCGGCGAATGGAATTGTTTTCTCGGATGAAAGCAAAACCCAGAACTTCAACTTTCTACAGATCGAGGGCGAAGAACTTAATCGGAAGAAATTTGACGACACCGCGCAAGAATCAGCGTCGCGATCGAGGTTGAAGTCCAGGTTGTCGTCACAACAACTGATTGTTTCCGGATCCGGAAGAATGTCTGGAATGGGACTAGCTTCACCGGGAAGCTCGGAGGAGAGTCAACCCCGCGGCGGTGGTGTTGGTGGGGGAGGCTTCGGCGTTTCAGGACTCACGGACAATCTGCAATCGGAAATTGAGCTTCAGCAGCAAGATGCGCAGCGACATTATCAAGATGCGTTGGGACGTACGAGGCGGTACGATTTGGGTTATGCAGGAGGCGAGTCGGTCCAGCAACAGCCAAGCGATTCGCTTACATTTGATACCAACAGCTTGTCTGCTTTTGGAGCGATCGCAGAAGAAGCTCCCGGTCAATTCGGAGATGCGAGCGGACTTGCCGTTCCCGCAGCGACGCAACCTTGGACTTCCGTGGGTGGGCTGAGTGTCGAGATGGGACTGCCGAAGCATCGTCAAACGATTTCCTTCTCGAAACCGGGGGGAAGTCCAGTCCTTACGCTGAGCGTTCAACCCGCCGAATCAAACCGATTCCTGTGGGGAGTGGGCTGGTGCTTTGGCGTTTTGATCTTTGGGATGTGGTTGTTCAAGAAAGTGCGCGACGCCATCGCTGATGATCGGGCCACCCAATTTCTCAGTAGCCTCGCGATGATTCTCGGTGCACTGGCACTGCTGTTTCTTCCCGGAGACTTTGAGGCCGTCGGTTTCATTATGTTCGTCGTTGCCGGAATCGTGAAGATTGTGGTTTGGAGACCTGCGGCGACTCAGTCCCCGACGGCATAGACGAAGTGGCAACAGGGATCGACGCAGTTGAAAGTTTGTCGCTGGGGAGGTTGAATGGGATGTCAACATCCTTTGAGCTTCTGGAGCGACTGGCTTCAATCCATGCCGGAACTGCCCGACATTTCGATCTATCTCGAAGCCCTTCAGAGTCGAATTGTCGGGGCCAATCTAGTTCGGGCTCGAATCATCAGTCCGTTCTTGCTGCGGACCTTTGATCCTCCCGTTGATGCGGTCCTTGAGCATCGCGTGACCGAGTTGCGAAGGCTCGGAAAACGAGTCGCGATCGGATTCGACAATGATGTCTGGTACGTCTTCCATTTGATGATCGCAGGACGTTTTCAATGGAAGGCAGAGGGCGACCAGTTTTCGAAGCGCTATGGATTGGCTCAGTTAGAATTCACGACCGGAACGCTCATTCTCACCGAAGCAGGCTCGAAGAACCGTGCGTCGCTGCATGTCGTGACATCGGCCGATTTGGAAGATCTCGATCCCGGCGGAATTGATGTACTGACAGCGACTCTGGAAGAGTTTCAACAATCGCTTCAACTGACCAACCGGACTCTCAAGCGGCAATTGACCAGCCCGATGCTCTTTAGCGGAATCGGAAATGCCTACTCCGATGAAATTCTCCATCGTGCGGGGCTTTCTCCGATTCAGCACACACAGAAACTGACTCCTGAAGAGGTTGAAAGGCTGTACTCAGCGACTCAGGAAGTGATGACCGAATGGACGTCGCGATTGCGTAAAAAGGCCAAAGGGGGATTCCCGAAGAAAGTCACTGCATTTCATCGCGAAATGGCTGTCCATGGAAAGTTTGGAGAGCCGTGCCCGGTGTGCGGTTCTCCCGTTCAGCGGATTGTCTATGCCGACAACGAAACGAATTATTGCGCGACGTGTCAGACCAAAGGCAAAGTTCTCGCGGACCGATCGTTGTCGCGACTCTTGAAGTCAGACTGGCCTCGTCGCATCGAAGATTGGGAAGAGGGGTCTTCCTGAAGGCTCAGTCCATGATTTCGAAAGGAATGTCTGAAATTGCCTGCTTGCCTGTCGATTCGTCAACGATGGTGATCTTCAACGAGTAATTGCCAGGTGAGAGATGCTCCGGGAAGTCAATTCGATACGAGTGATAGTAGTCCGAACGCTGCGTTCGCGACAGATCCTCCGTGGACGGGAAGTCATTCGCATCAACCCGGTTTCCGGTCGTCGAGTCATAGATCTCGAGGAGTGACCGAATTCGCGTTGAATACTCTCCGTCGGAAGTCATCTTGCTCGTAAAGTTTTTGATCTCTGCATAAATCAAAACTCGTTGCCCCGCCCGAAATCGATCACTCAGGTAGGTTTCGTAATTCCCGAATCCGTCGATTCGCTGACAGAAGAGAACATTCTTTAGCCGCAGACGCGCGGTCACTTCGAGATGACTGGTTGCCAGCCGAAGCTGACTGATGGCCTGAGACGTGCGTTCAGCGACGTCGGGGTTTTCCTGATCGATGTAAGACGACAAACCCCAGAAGAGAGCCGTCCAGAATTCCTGTTCGGAGGCGGACAGTCCGGGAATGGGCTCTTGAGCGAGTTCGGGTTGGCCGTTGATCAGCATCAACAATCGCAGTGCGACATGATGACGCAACTCGTTCGGCGACAGCGACGAGGTTCCGCTGGTGACGATGGACTCGGCGCTCATTAACGAGATCAAACGTTGAAGCTCATCTTCCCACAGCTTGGCTCCCGGGGCGATGTGCATTTTCTCATCGCTCGACATCGCATGCGGCGGTCGAGACAGCTCTTCCGTCGGAGTGACAACCACAACGTTCGAGGGAGTCGGTTCACTCTCATCCCGGTGGAGGAAGGAACCTCCGAGAATCTTGGGAAGACCCAAAGACTGTTTGGTGTTCGGTTCGACCGATTTGGGATTGCCGCTTTCATCTTTCCCACGCAGGCGGATTGGGTTGTCCCAGTCGGTGAGTGAGCGGAGTCGACCGGGCAACTCTCGGATGGCTTCGGGAACAGCATTTGAGCTTTCCGGCTCTTCCGACTCAGGTGCCTGGAGAAGAGGAGGGATTTTGGATGCCTCTTGCGTATGAAGAGGAGAGGACCCGCCATTAACGGCTGCGAGCTGCGGAGAGGTCTCCGAAGAGCGGTTCATGAGATGTCCAGCTTGAACGATCTCTTCCCCATCCGGTCCGGAACCGCTGTCTTCTGATTTCGGAAGCGGTTCGGGCATTTCCTCATCGAGGATTGCCAACAGCGAAGGTTGAGATTCCGTGATCTCCGATCCCGGACTCGAATTCTGTTCGGGGAGTTGGTCACGAGGTTGATCATCCCCGGCAATATGATTCTGCTTTTTGGCACTCAGGACAAATGGAATCATCCGGGAATCAACAGTCGCAAAGTATTCAAGCCACTCAGCGCGTTCTGCTTCGCTCAAATTTCGAAGGGCAGTATTGATTAACGCCTGTGTTTCGGCGTCATGAACAAAACGTTGAGAAGAAACCGGAGCGGCTTCTGGAGGATGCTCACCCGCTTGAACCGGCTCAATCTCGATATGAGAAGCGAGTTGAACGACGGGCTTTGGGGTGTCTGGAGAAACGGACGCAAGATCGGGCGAGGGTTCTTCCGGAGCTTCGGCAGGTGTCGTCTCCTCGAGATTTGCCATCGCCTGTTCGAAGGTCTGCACCTGTCGTTCAGGAGGCTGAGGAGTCGAGTTGCGGTTCAGGAACGACAAGACAGACCGGTTCTGTGTTCCTGATGTCGATTGGCAGCCAACCGACAACAGAAGGAGCAGGACAAGTTTGAAAATGGCGTCGTGCCGGAGCATGTTTTCGGCATCCTGGCCGATTTGATGTAAGGAACAGGCGCTTTGATGTGAACTTCTTCTGGACGCTAAGTCATGCGAAAATCTGGAACAAGATCAGTATGGGCTGCGGTTGACGCTCTTTGCTGAAGTGGAAAGAATTGCCAAAAGTTTTCCCGCGAAGTGATCGCTGCGTTTTCTTCTAAAGTCGCTATTTTCTCTATTTGGTCGTATTGGCGCGCCGTGTCCGAAGCTCGACAACCAGGTTTGTTTGACGATCAGCCGGACTTGTCCCCGTGGGAGATTGAAGCAGCCAACGATCAACTGATCGCAGAAGTTGTTTTCAACCGTCCGCTGGATACGGTCTATCGATATATCGTTCCCGATGAGTTTCGCGAACTGATTCAGCCCGGCCAGCGAGTGCGGGTTCCCTTCGGAAGAGGAAATTCATCGACGCTGGGATTTTGCGTGCGAACTCATGTGGGGGGGACGCCCGGGAAGAGACTGAAGTCGCTTGCAGAGATCTGCGATCGGGAACCGTTGTTGTCTCAGTCCATGCTCGATTTGACCGAATGGATTGCGGGCCGATATCTCAGCGGTTGGGGGCAAGTTCTCGAGTCAGTGATTCCCGCCGGGGTGAAGCGTCAGGCGGGGACTCGTGAGATTGTTTTCTATCGGGCTGCTGATTCGCTTCCCGACATCGACACCTTGAAGTTGCCGTCCAAGCAACATGCTGTTCTGAATCTGCTGCTGCAATCGGATGACCCGATGAGAGTCGATGAGTTGACCGCAGCTGCCGGGTGCGGGGTGTCGCCGATTGACTCTCTCAAAAAGAAAAATTTCATCATTCCCGAACGACGACGGGTTTCCACTCACTCGATCGGAGGGGAAATTGCCACACGTCAGGAGGATCTGAAACTCAATTCGGAACAATCGGCAGCCCTTCAGGAGATTCTGAAAGTGCTGCGTGAGTCCCGTCACGAAACTCTTCTTCTCCACGGGGTCACCGGCAGCGGCAAGACCGAGGTTTACATTCAAGCGATTCGAGAAGTCATCAGCTACGGCCGACAAGCAATCGTGTTGGTTCCGGAAATCAGTTTGACTCCTCAAACGATCCGCAGGTTTCGTGCGAGATTTGATTCCGTCGCTGTCCTGCATAGCCATTTGAGCGACTCTGACAGACATTGGCACTGGCAGCAGATTGCCAGCGGAGATGTCCAGGTGGTGGTCGGGGCACGAAGCGCGGTCTTCGCTCCGGTTCCGCATCTTGGACTCATTGTGATCGATGAGGAACACGAAACGACGTTCAAGCAGCAATCCGTCCCGAGATATCACGCTCGGGAAGTGGCCCGTGAACGAGCACGACGAGACAACATTCCTTTAATTCTGGGGACAGCCACTCCGACACTCGAAACGCTCAAGCGGACCATGGACGGAGAAGATCGGCGAATTGTCCTCAAAGAACGGGTCGAACAACGTCCGCTCCCTCCGGTGAGTATCGTCGATATTCGCAACGATCCCTTTATTCAGCGGCGGCACTCTCTCGGTCGAGCGATGACCAATGCCATTCAGGTTGCGCTCAAGGCTGGGGGGCAGGGGATTCTGTTTCTCAACTTGCGTGGATATTCTCCTGTTTTGTGGTGCGGCAAGTGCAAGGGGGTGACGTGTCCCGATTGCGATGTCAGTTTGACATGGCACAAAGATCGCAGCCGTTTGGTCTGCCACAGTTGCGACTTCGAAATGGAGTCGCCCGAACGCTGCCCGACCTGCCATCAGCCCGGACTGAGATTGATCGGGACAGGCACACAGCGATTGGAAGCTGAAGTCATCAACAAATTTCCCGCTGCGCGAATCGCCCGGATGGACAGCGACTCGATGCGCAAGCCGGGAAGCCATGATGAAGTTCTGGAGCGGTTTCGCGAACACGAGATCGATCTGTTGCTCGGCACACAGATGATCGCCAAGGGGCTCGACTTTCCGAATGTCACGCTTGTCGGGGTGATCGACGCGGACACTCTGTTGTATCAACCCGATCTCCGTGCTGGCGAACGAACCTTTCATCTCATTTCTCAGGTCGCGGGACGAACCGGACGGGGAGACAAGCAGGGCCGCGTTCTTGTTCAGACACTCAATCCGGATGAGCCGATTATTCAGTTTGCGGCTCACCATGACTTTGATGGGTTCGCGAAGTACGAACTCAAGCAGCGAAAGGTCATGCAAGCGCCGCCGTTTCAATCGATGGCCCGAGTCATTCTGCGTGCACTGGATGAGAGGATTGTGCAGGCAGAGTCGCAACGCATCTGTCAATTGCTGCGAGAGCGAATTCAGGCCGGCAATCGCCCGATTCGTGTTTTAGGGCCGGCTCCGGCGCCGATTCTCCGTCTCAGGAAGTATTTTCGTTATCATTTTCAGCTGACAAGTCCCGAACAACAACAGATCGAAGAAGTTTGGAGAGAGTTTGTGCCGACTATGAAATTAGCGGCCGAGGTCGACATGGTGATTGACATGGATCCCGTGGACTTGCGATAAGTGAGTTGTCTCTCCGCAAGGGGAGCGCACGGAGGTTGACCGTCGATCGTTCCCTCACTTAAACTTCTCTTTGCCTTTCTTAACGTGTTTTTTTGACTCAAATGACGAAGTGAGATATCCGGTTGCGAGCCATAATCAGCGACATTCATGGCAACCTCGAAGCTCTTGAAGCGGTTTTGAGCGAGATCAAGTCGAAAGGCATTACAGAGATCTACTGCCTGGGCGACATCATTGGGTACGGGCCAAACCCACGTGAATGTATCGATCTGGTGATGGAAAACTGTCAGGTGACCATTCTGGGGAACCATGATCAGGCTGCTTTATTCGATCCCGATGGTTTCAATGCAGGAGCGGAACGGGCCATCTTCTGGACCCGCACAATGCTCGAGCAGGGTGATCCAAACGGAAACGAGAATCGCTGGGAGTTTCTCGGAGAACTTCCGCGAATGAAGCGGGAAGAACCGTTTCTCTTCGTTCACGGATCCGCGCGAAATCCGTTGAATGAGTACGTCTTTCCGGAAGATGTTTACAATCAGCGGAAGATGGAGAGAATCTTCGGGCTTGTCGACAACTTCTGTTTTCAGGGGCACACTCACATCCCGGGCGTCTTTACCGAAGACTACAACTTCTATTCACCGGACGAGATTGGGCATCAGTTCCAGCTTGAAACGAACAAAGTTCTGGTGAATGTCGGTTCGGTCGGTCAGCCTCGCGACGGCAATCCGAAAGCGAGTTACGTCGTTATCGAAGATCGAACGGTCCACTTCTGTCGCACCGGATATGACTTCGAGAAGACAATTGCCAAGATCTACCCAATTCCCGATCTTGACAATTTCCTCGGTGACCGACTTCGAGATGGGCGATAATTCGCTTCGTCTGAGTTCTTTGGTCTGACTCGAAAATTTCTGTCACTTTCATCTGCAGAGTGCGATTCCTGAGAATTGCCCGGTCCTCTGCTGGTCATTGGCGGCAAGTTTCTCATAATGTCAGCACTTGCGGAGCGTCGGGCCTTGTTGTTGCCTTGGTTCTTGCCTTTCTTCCTGGAAGGTCTGCCAGAGGAAACGACAGGCTCGCACGAAACTCCGGAGGAATGCAGAAAATTCAAATGTGATCAAGAGAATCTTTATCTCTGGTTTGCAGCGATTTGCACGAGAAAACACCGCATTCATTTAGAGGAACGAGTTCAGGCGAGTGCAGAGAAACCATGAAAATGGTCTAAGAGTGGGGCAATTCCAGCGAATGTCTTGCCAGGCATTCTTGCTCGCCCGATCCCGCTTCAGATGATTCCACAGGTTGTCCTGAAACCGTTTTAGACTCAGTGAGTGTTTTCGAAATCACTCGATTTGCAGGTTTGGGGATCCCCCCTCGAAACCTGTTTTGTGCCGGACTTGCGGGTTCAGGACAGAACAAGTGAAATCTGCAGTGTGAATTCTGGCTTGCAGAACAGGCAGTTGTTGACTTCGAAAGGAACGGTCATCCGGACCGTCATTGCGTCTCATGGACCAGCGTCGCTACATGTTCTTCGTCATACTGACGATGATCTTCTTCCTTGTCTGGTCGAAGGTCGCGCCTCAGTTGTTTCCGGGAATGTTCCCTCCGCCTCAAAAACAGGTCGAAGAGCAGGTCGATCCCGAAGCTGACGACAACGCGCCGCTCGCGAACTCGGATCCAGCAGAATCCGACGAAGAGCCCGAATCTGTCGACGAAGATCCATCCCCTGAAGACGATGAGTCGAAACCGAGCCTCACAGAGTTTCCCAACAAACTGGTGACACTGGGGGAAGAAGGCTTTGATGCGGGCTATCTGATTCAGGCTCAGGTTAATTCGCGAGGCGGGGCCGTCGATTGGGTGATTCTGACAGACCCGCGATACACATCGCTCAACCGCAAAGAACAGCTGAAAGTCATCGGCAATCCGATCTCAGGCGGGCTCGACGAGAGAGTTCCGAATTCGTTCGAGATGTCAGTGGCCCAAATTGACAGCCAACTGGCGGAATACAAGACATCACTGAATGAGGTGGAATGGGAAGTCGTGGAACAGACTCCCGAGTCTGTCACTCTCCGCTATCCAGCGCCTGATGGCTCTTTCGAAGTCGTGAAGACGTATCGGATTTCAAAAGCTGAGTTGGAGTTGCGCGACGAGTCCCCCACCGGCTACATGCTGAACATGGACGTCGTCCTGCGGAACCTCAAGGACAAGTCTCTGGAAACTGCCTACTCGTTACAGGGACCAGTGGGAGTTCCGCTCGAAAATGTTGACAACACGCGATCGTTTCGGGAAATCGATATCGCCACGATCGATGATCCGAATGATCCTACGGATTTTACATCGATTCATCTTCAAGCTCAGGAAATCGTCAAACAGTTTGACCGGGCCAGAGAAGGTGGAAAACCGGTCACAGCGTGGCGATTACCAATCCACTATGCTGGGCTCGATGTTCAATTCTTCGCAGCTTTGGTGTTTCCGGAGCGAGGAGACGAAGGGACCGCCGTCCAATGGTTTGATTCCGTTGAACCTCAATTGCTGGTGGAAGCTGAAAAGCCCGAGCGAAGCGATTTCTCGTTCATGATGAATTCGCGGAAACAGACAGTTCCGGCGGGCGGCGAAGTCAAACATACGTTCGACGTCTTTTTCGGGCCGAAGCGGACACAGCTGTTGAAGCCGCTCGGTGCTGAAGAAGTTGTTCGACTTGGCTGGTTCTCACCGATTGCCAAACTCATGTTGGGAGTGCTGGGATTCTTTCACAACTGGGTTGGACTTCCGTATGCGTTTGCGATCATCCTGCTGACAGTGATGGTTCGTGGACTGATGTTCCCGATTTCCAAGAAGCAGGCCATCGAATCAGAGAAAATGAAAGTCCTGGCTCCCAAACTCAAAGAGCTTCAGGACAAACACAAAGACAAACCCGAAGAATTTGCGAAAGCCTACCGGGCGTTTCAGAAGAAGCACGACTACCATCCTCTGTTCGGGTGTCTTCCAGCGCTTCTTCAGCTTCCGATCTTCTGGGGACTCTATACGTCTCTCTATCAGGCAGTCGATCTGCGTCTCGCACGCTTCCTGTGGATCGATAATCTGGCCGCTCCGGATGCCCTGTTCCAACTGGGCTTCACCGTTCCATGGCTTGGCTATACAGAATTCAACCTGCTGCCGATTCTGACCGTGATCCTGTTCATTGTTCAGCAGAAAATGTTCACGCCACCTCCAACTTCTGAGGAGCAGGCGATGACATACAAGATGATGAATTTCATGATGATTGCGATCGGCTTTGCGTTCTATCGCGTCCCGGCTGGCCTTTGCCTGTACTTCATCTCATCCAGCTTGTGGGGAATTTGTGAACGGCTCCTTTTGAAGAATCAGAAAGGACCCGACGTCGACACCGAAGAGTTGAGCGGTCCCGTGAAACCAGAAATTGTCGACAAGCCGGATCGAGAACCGGGATTCTTTGAGAAGTTGCGAATCGCTGCCGACGAAGCTCAAGGGAATGCCCAGCGTAACGCGAGCGGACGAAAGTATTCCAAGAAGAACAAGAACCGGAAACGCTAGAGCAAGTTGCTCTTTCCTGTGCACTCGCTTGCACTGTTTCATCAAATCAAAGGCTAAGTTTGCTCGTGCGAGTGAGTGAAAAATAAATCAAAAATGCTCTAGCGTCTGCCGCTCTTCACTGAGAGCCTATCCGGAATCCTCTTCATGCTGTAAGTCGGTATTTGAACGGAGCTTGGTTGGGTGAAGGAGCTAAGCGGCGGAGCATGCGACCAATGGAAGCCACATAGATCATGGCTTCGCTCGATTTGGTGTGATGTTCATAGTCACGACTCAAGCGTCGCCAGCGACCTAGCCAACTGAACGTTCTCTCAGCAACCCAGCGTTTCGGCAGTAAAACGAAACCTCGGACGCCGGCCGGTCGGCGTACAATTTCCAATGTCCAGGGGATGTCATGGTGCCTGCTGAGCCAATCGTTCAAGGCATGATTGTGGTACTTCGAATCCGCCCACACGACTTCCAGCCGGGGCTGACGAGCTTGCGTGAGTTGCTGCATCACTGGCCGTGCGGCTTGGGCATCATCTATCGACGCCACGGTCACCGTCACGGCCAACAACAAGCCCAAAGTGTCGACCGCAATATTTCGTTTTCGCCCGGTGATTTTCTTACCACCGTCATACCCACGGCTGTTTGAGCGCTCACTGCTTTTCACGCTTTGACTGTCGATGCTCGCAGCACTGGGGTCGCACTCTTCGCTGAGAGCTTCCATCGATCGAACTGTGCCGACGAGGATGTCATTGATTCTTTGCAGTGTTCCATCGTCACGCCAGCGTTTGAAATAATCGTACACCGTGCTCTTGGGCAACAGGTCATGCGGAAGCATATCCCACTGGCATCCCGATCGGCATTGATAGAGGATCGTGTTGATCACTTCCCGCACGTCCACAGTTTGTGGTCGCCCGCCTTTCTTGCTGCGGCGGGGCTTCGGAAGAATCATTTCGATCATCTCCCACTGAAGGTCAGTCAGGTCACTTGGGTACGCTTTTCGAATCGCCTCGGACACCGTGCACTCCTTTGCGTTGATGAACCGCAAAGTGTGAACAAAACCAGACTTTCACAAAACCTCAGTTTCCGGATAGCCTCTGAGCGCTGAATCTGAGTATCGATGACGTCTCGAGGTTGCAGCAAGACTGCTGAAGATCCGTGATGAGTTCACTGTGATAAATAGAAAAAGCCCGCAATCTTGCGGCCTTTTTCATTACTCGTGTTGCGATCGTTTGAACTGATCAATGCAACTCTTGCTCGTGCGAGTGCGAAGAGTGCATCCCGTCACAACGCTTTATGCGTGCGGCTCGGTCATGCTCATCGGGTCGAGGGCCTCTTTGAGCACGTCCTCAGGAAGGATGTTCTGTTCGGTGCAGAGTTCACGAATCGTCTTGCCGGTCTTGAAGGCTTCTTTGGCCAGTTGAGCGGCTCGTTCGTATCCGATGTGAGGATTCAGGCTCGTCACCATCGACAAGCTCTTCTCGACGGCAGCCTCGCAGGCCTCTTCGTTCGGCTTGAGGTCTTTCAGGCAAAGGTTCACGAATGCATCGGCTCCGCTTGCGAGAATCGAGATCGACTCCAGTGTTGTTTGTCCCATGACCGGCATCATGATGTTGAGTTGGAAATTTCCGCCCGCTGCTCCGCTGAGCGTCAGGCAGCCGTCGTTGCCAATCACCCGAGCACAAACCTGCATGAGGCTTTCGCACATCACAGGATTGACCTTTCCGGGCATGATGGAGCTTCCCGGTTGAAGGTCTGGAATCTGGATCTCGTAGAATCCGCAGCGTGGTCCGGAACCAAGCCACCGAATGTTGTTGGCGACGTTGAAGAGCGTCGTTGCGATGGCTTTCAACTCGCCGTGACATTCAACCAGCCCGTCACGCTGAGCGTTGGCTTCGAAATGGTTGGCTGCTTCCGTGAATGGAATTTTCGTCTGCTCTGCAACAACCGCAGCGACACGTGCGCCGAACTCGGGATGAGTGTTAATTCCGGAACCGACTGCTGTGCCTCCGACGGGCAATTCGAGGACCGATTCGAGGGCACGTTCGGCGCGATCGATGGAAAGAACGAGTTGTCGGGCGAATCCGGAGAATTCCTGTCCGAGGCGAAGCGGTGTCGCATCGGCGAGATGAGTCCGGCCGATCTTGATGATCTGATCCCATTCCTGAGCTTTTTCCTCAAGGGAGGCAGCGAACCTTTTGAGTGCGGGAATGAGCTGATTCTTGAGACTCTGGCCGACAGCGACATGAATTGCGGTCGGGAACGTATCGTTCGTGCTTTGCCCCATGTTCACGTGATCATTCGGGTGAATCGGTTTCGCGGACTCGAGGCGATTCCCTCCCTGAATTTCGATGGCCCGGTTGGAAATGACCTCGTTCGCATTCATGTTGCTCGATGTGCCTGACCCGGTCTGAAAAACATCGATCGGAAATTCTGTGTCGTGTTTTCCATCGGCGACTTCCAGGCAAGCGGCGATCAGTGATTCCACCTGTGAGTCATCGAGCGGGTTTTTCCCGGTTCCGGTCAGTTTGCCGAGATCTCGATTCGCAACAGCACACGCCAGTTTCACCGTTCCGATGGCATGAATCAGATTCGGATGCAATGTCCATCCGGAAACGGGAAAGTTTTCGACAGCTCGCTGGGTCTGTGCGCCGAAGTAAGCATCAGCGGGGACGCGAACTTCGCCCATTGAATCGTGTTCAGTGCGATACTCGGTCATCGTTGGATTCTTGTAAGTTGAATTGAGGTTGCAGGTTACAGAGAACGACCGGACGTCGTGTCGAAGTGGCGGCCGCCTGTCTGAAAAGATAGCGTTTTCGTGACGATTTCTCGAATCGCGTGGTCGGGGATTCCCGCTTTCAACACGGAAAGTTTACGGAAGTTTCAGCGATGAAGCATCTTGCGTGAGTGCTGAAACTGGTTATACTTCCCATCTTGGGTCAATTTGTGTCGTAATATCAAAGGCAGGACGTTCTAGCTCCTGGTCAGAATTTTGGAGGAATAGTGGTTCGGTTGCGTTTGCGAGATAATGAATCTGTTCAAGATGCCGTTCGTCGGTTTCGGAAGTTAGTTGAGCACAGTGGAATCAAGAAAGAACTCCGTAAGCGAGAGTTCTACGAAAAGCCAAGCGAAGCATCTCGTCGTGAAAAGCGTCGAGCAAAAAATCGCGCCCGAATGAATCAGATGATGAACGGATAGTCTCGGTCTGGTCGATTTTACCGGAGAAATTGAGACTTCAGCACGCTGCAAGGCGTGCTTTTTTTCTGTTCGATCCCTTATTTCAGCGGTTTCCTACGAAATTGACATGCTGTCTTTGAAAGTTTGGAAGCAATGACACACGCGTGGCACGATGTCGTTCCGGGAGAGAATCTCCCCAGAGAGTTCACTTCGGTCATTGAGATTCCGAAAGGGTCCAATATCAAGTACGAGCTCGACAAAGACACCGGGTTGCTGAAAGTCGACCGAATGCTTTATTCGGCAGTCTACTATCCCGCGAACTATGGATTTGTTCCGCAAACGTACGCGGAGGATGGTGATCCGCTTGACGTTCTCGTCATGTGTCAGGAACCAGTCGCGCCGCTGACTTTGGTCAAAGCGCGGGCGATCGGGCTGATGACGATGGTCGACGCGGGGAAAAAAGACCACAAAGTTCTCGCCGTCGCTTCGAACGATCCTGAGTACAGCCATGTGGAGCATTTTAACGAGCTTCCCAGCCACCGACTGGCAATGGTGAGACGGTTCTTCCAGGACTACAAAATGCTGGAAGGCAAGACGGTCGAAGTCGATGAATTTCAGGATGCAGACGTTGCGATCCCGATCATTGAGAGAGCTTTAGAGGCTTACAGTAATCTGCGACGCCGAGGGTTCTCGGAACTGCGCGAACATTAAGATCGGTCGAAAGGTTTCTCGAGATCATTCAGAGTTCGCTTTGGTGATGTGATCAATGAATGTCTCGTGATCAATGAATGTCACGTGATCAATAAATTCTGGCAGCCTCAGCAGCGAGAAGGCCGTCGGTGATCGGCAGATCCTTCGGAAGTGTTCGAGGTCTGAGCACGCAAGAAGGAACTTTCTCTGTGAACTCCTGACCAGCGATCCCTCATCCTCTATGATGCGGGGCCAATACATGTCTTTGCAATTGCAAACTTCGCCGTCAGTTTGAGGGAGCTTTCCATGGTCGAAAAGGTTGAACAGTATCTCCAGAAAAATTCGGATCGCAATCTCAACGAACTGATGGATCTGCTTCGCATCCCGAGCATCAGTGCCGACTCCAAATACGTCTCTTCCATGCAGGAAGCGGCCGAGTTTCTCCGGAATCAACTCGCGGGGAGCGGGTGCGATGCGGAAATCGTGGAAACGGACGGACATCCAATCGTCTACGGAGAGTGGACTCAAAAACCGGATGCACCGACGGTAATGATCTACGGACATTACGATGTCCAGCCGCCTGACCCGCTCGACGAATGGATCACTCCGCCGTTTGAGCCGACGATTCGCGACGGCGAAGTTTTCGCTCGCGGAGCGACGGACGATAAGGGGCAGATGTACACGCATGTCAAATCGGTCCAGGCCTGGCTCGATTCCGTCGGTGAGCTTCCCGTCAATGTGAAATTCGTCATCGAGGGCGAAGAAGAAGTTGGCAGCGATCACCTGGAAAAGTTTCTGGCATCCAACCGCGAGAAATGTGCCTGCGATGTCGCCGTGGTCAGCGACACAGCCCAATATGCCCCCGGAATTCCTGCGATTACATACGGCCTGCGCGGGATTACCGCTTGCGAAGTTCGGGTCTATGGTCCGAATCAGGATCTGCACAGCGGAGTCTTCGGCGGCTCCATCGCGAATCCGGTCAATGCTCTGGCGAAAATGATTGGTGAACTGATCGACGACGATGGGCGAGTGCAGATCCCGGGATTCTATGATGATGTTCTCCCATTGACCGAACAGGAACGCGCAGAATTCGCGAAGCTTCCGTTCAAGGAATCCGAATATCTCGATTCGCTTGGGGTATCCAGGACTCATGGAGAAGCTGGTTTTTCCACGCTCGAACGCCGCTGGGCGCGGCCAACTTGCGACGTCAACGGAATTCAGGGCGGATATTCCGGAGAGGGGCCCAAAACGATTATCCCAGCATTCGCATCGGCCAAGATTTCGTGTCGTCTGGTTCCGAACCAACAGGAAGAAGCGATTATCGAGAAGCTGGAAGCCTTCCTTCGGGAGAGAACTCCTCCGGGGTTGCGGTTTGAGTTTAAACACTGGCACGGATGTCCTGCCGTTCTGTGTGATTTGAACAGTCCCTACATGAAGGCTGCAACGGCCGCTGTCGAACGAGGATTTGGAGCGGCCCCCATGATGATTCGCGAAGGCGGCTCAATTCCCGTGGTCGGAACATTTCAGGATGTGCTGGGAGTCGATACTCTTCTGCTTGGGTGGGGACAAAATACCGACAATCTTCATAGCCCCAACGAGAAATTTAGTGTCAATGCTTTTCATCGCGGAACGTTGTCGAGCGCCTGGCTTTGGAAAATGTTGGGTGACCTGTCATCGACTTCCACCTGATATGCAATTTTCAACCTGACACGCAATGTCCAACTTGTCCCACTCTATCAAGCTGTGCGTCGCACGATTGACTGCTCACTGTGAACTCT
Organism: Thalassoglobus neptunius; assembly: GCF_007859735.1. Lineage (GTDB taxonomy): Bacteria > Planctomycetota > Planctomycetia > Planctomycetales > Planctomycetaceae > Thalassoglobus > Thalassoglobus neptunius. The sequence continues at coordinate 405,235 of NZ_SIHI01000001.1, forward strand.
GACGAATTCTGGCCTTTCTTCAGCGTAAAAACGAAACTCTTGATCCTATGCTTGACCTTCAATTCATCTGCGACAATGCAGACCTGATCGAAAAAAATTGCCAGTCTCGCGGTGTCACGTGTGACATCCCCCGACTGATTGAACTGCGTAAAAAGCGAAGTGAACTGATTGTTGCGGGGGACGACCTGCGTCGTCAGCAGAAAGAAACTGCTGCGAAGATCCCGAAAGCGACATCAGAAGAACGGCCCTCTTTGATCGAGTTCGGAAAGCAGCTGAAGTCTCAGGTTGCTGATAATGAATCGACGTTGAAAGAGATCGAAACAGACCTCAACGCCGAACTCTCTCGTCTTCCAAACCTGACGCATCCCGATGCGCCGATCGGAGGAGAAGAGGATGCCGTTGTCCTTCGCACATGGGGCAAGGTTCCCGAATTCGACTTCGAACCGAAAGACCACGTCGAACTGATGTCGGATCTCGACATGGTCGATTTCGAAAGTGGAGCGAAGGTCGCTGGGTCCGGGTTTTACTTCTTGAAGAACGAAGCTGTCCTTCTCGAACTCGCAATGGTTCAATTTGCGATTGAGAAAGTCCGCGCGGCGGGATTCGATTTGTATACGACTCCGGATCTGGCACGTCAGGAAGTTCTCGAGGGAACGGGTTATCAGCCGCGTGGTCCAGAAACCCAGATTTACAGCATCGAAAATTCGGATCTCTCGCTGATTGCGACAGCGGAGATTCCTCTCGGGGGGATGCTCAAGGATCAGATTCTGGATGAATCGAGCCTGCCGATGCGAGTGGCGGGGCTGTCACACTGTTTCCGGACAGAAGCGGGCGGTCACGGCAAAGCGTCGAAGGGGATCTATCGGGTGCATCAATTCACCAAAGTCGAAATGTTCGGCTTCACAACGCCGGATCTCGAAGCATCCAATGAGTTCCATCAATTGATCGTCGGCATCGAGGAAGAAATCTTCCAGGCCCTCGAAATTCCGTATCAAGTCATCGACACACCGACTGGAGACCTCGGTGGGCCGGCTTATCGAAAATTCGACCTCGAAGCCTGGATGCCTGGTCGCGGGGAAAGCGGCGAATACGGGGAAGTGACTTCTGCGTCGAACTGCACCGACTTTCAGGCTCGACGACTCGGAATCCGGTGTCGGAATAACGAAGAGAAGGGGACGAAATTCGTTCATACTCTCAACGGGACAGCGATCGCGGTCACTCGTGCGATGATCGCCCTGATCGAGAATCATCAGCAGGCCGACGGAAGCATTCGTATTCCAGAAGCGCTCCGAAAGTGGGTCGGAATGGATGTGATTCCTGCCAAATCTTAGAGCGAACGGACGAGCACTCGCTGCTTTCAATCAAAGGAGCGAGTGCGATTCAGTCCGGAGCAACCCTGAAGAGGGGCTATGCGATGGTCTATGCTTCGGGGAAATCCATCCATTTTCGCAACGTTCGGATGTCTCTCTGGTGAGCTTTGACAGCTGATGGAATTTCCGGTTTCGAAAAGATTCGATACCCCATCCATTCCATGTGGATGCAGAGCGGCATCGGCGGGAGTCCGCTTCGAATCGTTGAGAAGACCTCTTCGTTGACGAACCCCATATCGAGAGGGACGTCTTCGTATTGATCGCCTCGCGGCCCTTTCCAAATTCCGTCTTTCACATAGATCGAACGGATGTGGTCCTTACATGCTGCGAGTGCCACCCACCACGACGATCCGGTGTCTTTTCTCAAGTGTCGGGTATCCATCGCGATTCCCAGTGCTTCCGGGGAAATTCCTTCGAGCATCATGGCTGCATCCCAGCCCAACGCTCCGAGATGACCGCGTTTGCGGCTCGCTCCAGAGTGATTCTGGTAGAGCCCCTGAATTCCAATTTCCTGATTCATCGCAGCCAGATCGCGAGCCTGTGCGGTGTAGTTGCGGAGTTGAGGAAGCATCGGCTTATCGAGATCCAGACGATAGTGCCCCATGCGGTAATGAGTGACCCCGGCTTCTTTCAGGACCTTCAGCAGTGATTCCGAATGCGGTTCATCGACACTGCGGACGGCGGTGGCTGCGATGACAATGCGGCAACCGCGTTTCTTGAGGGCTTCGGACATCTTCGGAACTTCGTCGGCAGCGACTTCCGGCTCGATATGTCCGCTGGGGCGGATCGTGGCTTCAATACCATCAGCTCCGGTTTCGGAAACTGCCTTCGCAAGCTCGTTGTAGTTGAGACCTTCGAAGACTTTTTCAAAGATTGCGATCGGCCATTCGTCGGGGTTGGGACGCTGGGATTCGTCGGCGAATCCGTTGCTCGGGAAACAGGCGAGTGCTCCCGATGTTGCGATCAGCTTCTGCAGAAAACGTCGGCGAGATTCCTTGGTCGGCATGTTGCGATCCTGTGTTGATGAGGCTGACGAATTAGATGTGCGTGTGCAATTTTGAGAAGACCATTTCCGAAGCTGTTCTATGGTCGAAACTCATGCCAGTCCATTCCGTCCTGCATGATGCTCTCGTTGATTTGAAGAAGTTTGCCTTTGAGTTCTTCAACGAGTTCCGGATGTTGGTCCGCAATGTTTGTTGTCTGCGAAGGATCACTGCTGAGATTGAAGAGTTGGAAGTTGGTGTAGCCACCGGACTTGATGGTCGGAATCCAGTTCTCGTCGAACATGTTGTTGGTCGAAAGTTCGTAGTCCGGATCGGCGACCAGTGAATAGTCTCCGTCTCTCATGGCGACGATGGGACGGGATTTCTGGAGATGCCAGAAGAGCGGTTGATGTCGATGAAAACTCTCACGGTGTCCGGTGAGTAGCGGCGTCAGATCGGAGCCGTCGAGGTGGACATTCTTCGGAGGTGTGAGTTCAAGGAGACCGCAGACGGTCGGAAAGACATCGACAAGACCGGCTGGAACATCGAGGGCTTGATCGGCTTCAATGACTCCCGGCCAGGCGAAGATGCCGGGGACGCGAATTCCGCCTTCCCAGTTCATTCCTTTGCGGCCGCGCAGACCGCCAGTCCGGTCATCGCGATAGCTTCCGTTGTCTGAGGCGTAAATGATGAGCGTCTGCTTATTGACGCCGAGTTCATCGAAGCACTTCAGCAGGCGACCGATGGCTCGATCGGTGTTGTCAATTGTTCCGGAATAGACCGCCGCTTTGTTTTTGGGGGCTCCGTATTCCTGAACGATCTCTTCCGGGGCAGCGATGGGGGCATGTGGTTCGTGAAACCAGAAATTCAGGAAGAAGGGTTGGTCGGTCGTTCTTTTGTTCGTCAACCAGTCGATTGCTTCATCGACAACAAGCTGGCATGAATATCCCTGAAGTGGTCCAACGGGGGATCCGTTGCGGATGAAATTGTTGGGATTGTGGTGACTTGGAGAGGCGTTGTTGTGGGTTGCGAACCAGTAGTCGAAACCGTGATCGGCCGGAGTCGGTTTGGTTCGTTCTTCCGTTGAGAGTCCCATGTGCCACTTGCCGACATGACACGTTTCGAATCCAGCCTGTTTCAGTTGTTCGGCGAGAGTCACTTCCCGTTCTCGCAGGTGTGACCACTGGCGTCGATCTTCGATCCAGCTGTAGACACCGGCGCGGATATGGTGTCGTCCGGTCGTTAGGGTTGCGCGCGAAGGAGAACAGACCGCGCAGCCTGAATAGAAATTCGTAAATCGTGTGCCGCGTTTTGCGATGCTGTCGATCGAGGGAGTCGACACCGGACCGTCATAGCATCCAATGTCCTGGAAACCGAGATCGTCGGCGAGCAGAATGACGACATTCGGATGGTCAGCTGCCGAGATGTCGCCAGCACAAAGAGTCGACATGAAGATCAACAGAAAGCAATCAGGAAGCACTCTTAACAATTTCATCTGTTTTCCCTATCCGCCACGAGAGCAAGTTGCTCTTTCCTGTGCACTAGCTCGTGCTGTTTCGTCAAGTAAACGGCTGTGTTTGCTCGTGCGAGAGAGTGCAATCCAAATCTGAAGATGCTCTAATCCCGATCTCATCCACGTTCATCGATGCTTCTCAGTGTGGCATCTGAACAACGAGCGTCAAGGCTCAGGAGGTCGGGAAGCGTTGCGGATCAGGGACGAAAGCCGGTGTGCGTTTCTTAGCAGTTGGACTACTTGACGCTGACGACACGATGGAAGTGCAATTCCACTTCACGATCGACCACTCGCCGCACACCTTCAGCCAGGCACATTGGCTCGTTGTCGGATTCTCCCCGGGCGATTACTTCCTTGAGTGGAGTTGCCGGAGGGACGGTGAATGCCGTTTGCTGAATAATTTGATTGCCGGCGTCGAGTTCCGGAACGATGAAGTGAGTCGTTGCTCCGTACGTCAACATGTGGTGGCTGAATGCGTCCTGATATGGTCGAAATCCCGGGAATGAAGGCAACAAGCCATGGTGGAGATTAATGATCCGTCCACCTGCGTACTCCCAGCAGGCCCGTGGCGGGATCAGTCGCATGTATCGAGCCAGCACGATGTAGTCGACATCGTATTCGTCGAAGAGATCGACCATACGGTCGTTGTCGGGGTTTCCTTTTTCGTCACCGACGTTGTGGAAGTCGACTCCGAATTGTTCGGCAATTCCGCGACAGGCGTTTCGGTTTCCGATCATGACCGGAACTGTGGCGGCAAGTTGCTTGTCGCGAATGTTTCTGAGAATGGCGAGCGAAGGTTCCGGGCGAAACGTGGTGCAGAGTGCGATACGCGGCGGACGGTCGTGTTCGTCGCGGGACCAGACGCGAATTTTCAGGCCTTTCATTTCTCCGATTTGCGCCATTCGTACGCGCAGAACAGAGATTGGTTCCTGGTCGTGCGGCCACTCCATTCGAATGAGCATCGCGAACAACTGTTCGGTGTCGCGATCGTACATCTGGATTTCGTGGAGATTGGCACCCGCTTGAGTCGCATAATGAACGATTGGGTCGGCCAGTCCACGATGATCAGGTCCGACTGCGGTGATTGTAACGTGCATTGAACATTCAGCCTTCAAAATCCATTCAGCATGTCGTTCGTGCGAGACTGCTGAGATCAGTATGCGAAGAATCTCAGCACTCACGTTGCGTGAGTTCGCTCCATCCAGTTCACATTGATTTCATTGTGTGAGGTCAAATCTCACAAGAGTTTAGTTCGATGCTTCATCAGGAAACAGCGGGTAATTGGAACTCGGTGTGTGAGACTGATCCATGATCGCAGTCAGTTCTTTGACGAGATCGGGATGATCTTTGGCCAGATTGTTTTGTTCAGACACGTCCGTGTCCAGATTGTACAGTTCCGGAGACGTCGGGTTGGCTGTGCTGACTTTTCGTTGCACGAGTTTCCACGGGCCTTTTCGCAGGGCACGTTTTCCCTGATGTTCGGTGAATTCCCAGTACAGGAAATCGTGTTCGTCCTGCTTGTCTGACTCGCCGAGAAGAGTTGGAAGGAATGAAATTCCGTCGACGTAATTGGGAACGGGGACTTCTGCGATTTCAGCAACTGTGGGAAGAATATCCTGAAACGCAGAAAGGTGATCGGTTGTTGTGTCAGGGCGAATTTTATTGGGCCAGCGAACGAGAAGGGGGACTCGGATTCCACCTTCGTAGAGATCACGCTTTTTGCCCGTGAGATGGCTGTTAGAATCGAAGAACTCCATGATGTGACCTCCCTCCTGATGAGGCCCATTGTCGCTGCTGATCAGAACGAGAGTGTTGTCATCAATTTCGGACTTCTTGAGTTGATCGAGCACGCTTTGCACGGATCGATCGATGTTCTGCATCATGGCTGCAAATCCTTTTTCCGGACCGGGCCAGCTTTGGTCGGCGTAGCTTCCGAAGTCCGGGACTTCCATTCCTTTTTCCGGTGAAGGATTGTCTCGTCCCCCTTCATTATTGGTGTGCGGGACGTTCAATGCGTAGTAGAGGAAAAACGGCTGGTCATCACTGGCGCTGATATAGTCGACGACTGCCTGGCTAAGAATCTCGGGCGCGTAATCAATTCGGGTCACAGCGACGCCGCGGCCATCTTGCCCCCGGTATTTTTCCATCACGACATTTCGGAGAGGGATTTCTTCGCCGTCACGGACGAGGAACTCGGGATAGAAATTGTGGGCGTGCCACATACTCACATAACCGAAGAAGTGATCGAACCCGTTCCGGTTTGGATCGTCGAGGGGAATTCCGGCACCGACGCCCCATTTGCCGATACAAGCTGTTCGATAACCGGCCTGCTGCAAGACTTCGGCAATCGTCAGATCCTCAGGGAGAAGTGCTCCCTCGCTGTTGCCACGGACACGGGCGTGACCGGAGTGTTTGCCCGTCAGCAGAACGCAGCGTGAAGGAGCACAAACCGTGCTGCCTGCGTAAAACTGCGTGAACTTCATGCCTTCCTTGCGGAACTGATCGATCGCGGGAGTTTTGAGGAAACCCGGGTCGTAGCAACTGAAGTCACCATACCCAGCATCGTCCAGAAGAATGAGAATGATGTTGGGCTGCGCGAACGCATTTTGTGTGAGGAAAATGCTGAGCAGCGTGAAGCAGAGCGCGATGTGAAGCCGTTTCATTACCCGTGCAAGCCTTTAGAGCGTTGAGTGGATCGTTGGTGATTTCGGATGTTGACCTCAATCGAGAATCGATTTTGCAAGTTATGAAATCGGATCGTTGTTGAACACAACGATCCGATCAACGACAAAAACGACCAAACGAAGTGTTGAGACGAATTCTCGAAGCGAGGCCAGAGTTCGGTCTACAGAACCTTCGAGCGAATCTCTTCGAGCAGACGGACAGCGGCGCCGACGTCTGCTTTTTGTTGTTCGCGGTCTTCAGGAATTTCACGTTCGATGGTGAGTGGACCGGTGTAGCCGATTTCCTTCAAAGTGCGAAGGTATGTTTCCATCCCGACGTCTCCCTGACCGAGTGCGACTTCCTGGCCCCAGCCAGTTCCTCGTTCACTTTCGGGAGCCCATTTGCCGTCTTTGCAGTGGACGCTTCGGACGAGATGGCCGACTTTCTTCAATGCTTCAATGGGATCGCCAGTGCCGTAGAGAATCATGTTGGCGGGATCGAAGTTGATAAACAAGTTGTCGCGTTCGACGTCTTTGATGAACTCAAGCAAATGGTCGGCGGTTTCCTGACCGGTTTCGAGGTTCAGGCTTTGACCGTTGGATTTCACGTGGTCGAGAAGTTCTCTCGTGACTGTGAGCAGGTCCTTGTAGTCGTCTCCGTTACGATCTTCCGGGACGAATCCGATGTGCAGGGCGACGGTGTCCACATTCAGCTGCTTCGCGAAATCGGAAATCTCTTTCATTTCCTGAAGCCGCGCCTGTCGCGTTGCCTGAGGAACGAGTCCGACGGTGCGAGCGCTTTCCGCAATGCTGGCGTAGCTCTCTCCATCGAATCCGCCGAACACGCAAGTGATTTGTATTCCAGCTGCGCTGGTTTCGGCCAGAAAGTTTTTGGCGGTTTCTTCTGTTCGCGTTGCTTGGTGCGGCGCATGAATCTGAACAGTGGGGATGTTCAGTTCCTGGACAACATCCAGCCGAACACCAAGACCGGCGTCGACAGATGTAAACACTCCGATTGGCCATGAACTCATTGAATCTTACTCCTCAGCATCATACGGCTTTTCGACACGGAACATCGGGGTCAGAGCGCACGTCCCGGGGACAATGGATCTCTTTTCGATTGTTGTCTCACGAGAGCGAAACTTATCCAGTTCCGGTATTCATTTTGAATCGAAAGCATAGCGAGTTTTGTGAACGTGGACCAATGCACAGAACAGGTCGACGACATCATCAGCGGGACAGTCCAAAGTGGGCACTCCAAACGCGATCGGTTATGCAACAGGGCAAAGCTGCCCAGTTGAGAGAAGCGAGCCGATTGCCCGGGATCGAGAGTCGATGGCAATCGGAAGCGATGGCGAAATGGGAGAGAAAGCGATCCGGGGGCTGGGAGATCAACGAGAACACGCATCGATTTCGATCTCACCCTTTGCCCTTGCAGGTGAGACAGGTGACTGAATTGTCAACAAGCTCGGTGCGTACTCTCGTTGGATGACCGATTGACCATTTTTGTTGCGTCACGCCAGTGTCGCGTAGTCAACCTTCAGCCCCCGGACGACCCGCCCCAGTTTCAAAGTACGAATGTCTACGGTGGAATCATTTCACAATTGTGATGCGAAGTGCTGGAGCAAGGACCTCACTAATCTCTTATGTAAGGCGTTACGCGAAACGGGGTGAGATCACCAAATTTTTGCAGTTTCAAACGAAATCTTTCCGCCGAAACTGACCTTAAAACGTTTTTTATAAACAGGTTGCATCAAGTTTTTGCTCTCGACTAGAATTTCTAAAACGACATACTGACCAGTGAATGGAAAACGTCAATTGGTTCAGAGACTAACTACTGTTGGGTTGATTGCCGGAATTCAGGCGCGAAAGAATGACGCCTGGATTCGAATGACAACTCTCTTCGGACCGCTGGTTCACAAATGGATTCACAGAACAGGGCTGCAATCTGCTGATGTGGCCGACATCTCGCAGGAAGTCTTTCAAGCTGCGGTCGAATCAATCGATCGATATAAACACTCGCCGGAGAAACACGGTTCGTTTACCGGGTGGCTGTTCGGGATCACGCGAAACAAGATTCGCGATTTCTTTAATCAGACAAAGAATGAGCCGCTCAAAGTCGATAGCAGGATTCTTGAGAACTGTTGGGATCCGAAGTCGATTGTCGAAGACGAAGTTCCGGAGAGTTCGATCCAGAATGCGGTCGTCGGAAGGGCGCATTCAGCTGCCAAGAGAATTCGAGGCAACTGCGAATTGCACGTTTGGCAGTCTTTCTGGCGTGTTGTGGTCAACGGAGAATCGGCCGTTGCTGTTTCAAAAGATCTTGAGTTGACCCCCGAAGCAGTCCGGCAAGCTTGTCATCGAACCGTCCGTCGGATTCAGGACGAACTCTCCAAACTGGAGAAGGAATTCGAAACTCCCGACACGTTCGCGGATGCACTCGACTGACGATTCATACACTCTCGGCGGATGTGCACTCGGTGTGAGAGCAGCTTCTCTCTTCGAAGATGATCGTATTCGAAAGCGGTCGCACTCAGATTGCGACCTTCGCTTCCGATTCGCGTCAATCGTCTTCCGGTCGTTGTTGGGAGTAAATCTGTTGGAGCAGGTCCTCGACCGATTTGAATTTCTTCTTGGAGCTTTCCGATGCTCGTTCGATTTTCTCTCGAGCGTCCTGTTGCGAGTGCCCAAGAGCGAGAAGTGCTTGAAAGCCCTCGCTGAGGACATCCTGATCTTCTCTCGGATCTCCATTCTCAGTTTGATCGACGAGCAGTGCGAACTTGGCCATTTTTCGCCGGAGTTTGGCGACGATCCGTTCCGCGACAGCAGGTCCGATTCCGGGAAGAGTGCTGAGCTGTTTGATGTCCTGTTCTTCAATGGAAGTGGCCACTTCCTGAACTGGGCGAACCATGGCCTGGAGGGCTTTGCGAACTCCGACTCCGTCGACCTGACAGATCAACTCAAAGAATTCTCGCTCCGCTCGATGAAGAAACCCGACCAGCCGGGGAGTGAGGCGACCTTTCTGAGGATTGCCGTCCAGATACTGGATAGTCATCAAGGTCACTTCCTGATCCAGCTTCGTTTGCAGATGTCGGCGGACGAATTCAGGAATGAGCACCTGATACTCAAACGCCCCGATTTCGATTGCTGCTTCCTGATCGTGCAGGTCGCAAAGTTTCCCGGTGATCTTCCGAATCATTACTGAGTGCCATCCTTGAAGTTCGACGTTCAGGCTGCATGCTTTCACCGGCAGCTTGATTGATTTTGGTGATGAAGTTTAGCAAGGTTTGTGTGATCTGTCTGTCTCTGAGATTTTCAGAACGAAAAGGACGTGTGGGTTGGAGTGTTGCCGATCAGTCTGCTGTCACGCAGAATGAGAAGGCGTCGTTCATCTTCGAATCCAATGATTAGTAACAATCAATTTTCGTTCACTCCCTCCTCTCTTCGCTCGGCCAGTTTTGAATCTTCCCATCATCGAAAAATCGGATTCAGTGCTTCCCTCACGCTGGTGGGTTTGGGGCGTTCACGGATTTCGTGTTTTGTTGTTCGCCGCGACGCTCCTTGCAATTCATTTTCATTCGAAAACTCGATCGCAATTCACGGAGCCGACGCAGCTGGAAGTCGCCCCCGAACGTCTGACGCAATGGTTTTCAGACGGAGTGATTGGCGAATACGATGCTGAGACCGGATTGTTTGACGTGCTCGATGCGTCGGGAGAGGTCGTTGGACATGTGACGATGACTTCTCCGCAGGGAGATCAATCAATCGGGTTTTCCGGGCCGACGAATGTTCTCGTGGCGTTGGATCGCGATCTTGAAATTGTCGGGCTGGATGTTCTGCAAAGTCGAGACACTCGCGAACACGTCGACGTTGTGCTCGGTTCCGAAGAGTACTGGAACCAGTTTTTGGGCACGAAATGGAATGATGTGGCTGAGCTTCCTCGCGTTGATGCGGTGTCCGGAGCTACTTTGACAAGCTACGCAATCGCGGAAGCACTGTTCGCTCGGGCAGGGGGGAGTGCACCTCGATTGAAGTTTGATCAATCGCTCGGGTTGGATGATGTCTCGGAACTTTTTCCCGAGGCAGCGACTTTGACTGCTCGAGAGGATCAGAGTTCACGCTGGGACATTCGAAATGATGCTGGCGAACTCATCGGCGAGGTTGTGAGTACTTCTCGCTTTGCCGAGTCAGTGATCGGTTATCAAGGTCCTTCGCAGACGCTCATCGCACTTGATCCAAATGGATTGGTTATTCGATTCGTGTTGCATGACAGCTACGACAATGAGCCGTACACGTCATATCTCAACGACGACTGGTCGTTTCCGGAACTCTTCTCGGGAATGACACTGGAGCAAGTGAGTAGCTATGACCTTGAAGCGGAAGGTGTGGAGGGAGTGAGTGGGGCGACGTGGACGAGTATGGCTGTTGCACGGGGGATTATTGAAACAGCGAGCCAACTCGAACGGCTCAAGCACGAATCGAGTGTTCCCTCAGAATCCCGATCAGAATGGGGAATTTCTGCGCGAGACTTGTGGACATTGGGATTTCTGGTCGTCGGAACTGGTTTGGCATTTTCGCCGCTTCGAGGGAACGGCTGGATTCGTGTCGTTTATCAGATTTGTCTGGTGGTCTATCTCGGTTTTATCAATGGAGATCTCCTCTCTCAGGCGATGCTCGTCGGGTGGGTTCGACATGGGCTTCCCGGAATCTCAGCCGCCCGCTTGATCGTCATGGCAGGAATTGCGTTTTCTGTCCCGATTCTGACGAAGAGGAATGTGTACTGCTCTCATCTGTGTGCGTATGGAGCGATTCAGCAACTGGTGAAAAATCGCTTGCCTTGGCAGATTTCCATCAAGAAGGGATTTCGCTCGTGGGTCCGATTTCTGCCGGGAGTTCTGTTGGCTTGGGTGGCGATTGTGACGCTCTTCGACTGGCCCTTCAGTCTGGTCGATATTGAACCGTTCGATGCATTCGTTTTTCAGATCGCGGGAACGGCAACAATTGCCGTTTTTGTCGGTGGGCTGATTGCTTCTTTATTTGTTCCGATGGCTTATTGCCGGTATGGGTGTCCGACTGGAGGATTGATTGAATATTTTCGCAGAAGCCGGAGAAGTGATCGTCTCGGCTGGGGAGATCTGCTTTCCGTGGCTGTTTTCCTGTTTGCAGTCAGCCTGCTGATCTCAGACGGGTAAATTCTTTCGTTTCAGTCACTCACGCAATGCGGTTCGAAACGCTGTTTGAGCTGTAATCTTTTTGAAAACAGGGGCTTACGGTGTTTGAGAATTCCTCTTGGTGAAAAACCGGGGGCCGAGCTAAACTCTCGGCGCGTTATCGTCCTTCCCCATGCGTAGTCACGCACAACCGACAACTCGGTCATGTTTTCCCCTCCAACACACTCTCTGAAACCGACACCCGCGTCGCCGTGCAATCGACTGGCGATCCTGGGATTGTGTCTCATTGCGTCGCTTTGGAGTTCGGGGTGTGTCAGTCGTCGGATGACAATTCGCTCGAACCCTCCGGGAGCCTTGGTCGAAGTTGACGGGAAACGTATCGGGTTGACTCCCGTTTCGATGGACTTTGACTACTACGGAACGCACGAAATTTCGCTCTCTGCTCCGGGCTATGAGACGATGCGTATTCATCAGCCGGTTGAAGCTCCGTTAGGGCAACGTGTTCCGATTGACTTCTTTACGAACCACTTCCTGTTCGGGCATGTCACGGATCGGCACGATTTCACCTACAATCTGGCACGTCGTCGAGAACCGATCGATGAGGAACTCAATCTGATCGATCGCGGACGAAATTTCCGTTCACAAGCTCAAATCGGCGGTGTCGCTCAGCCGTAGTTCTTCGCACGGCATCCGGGGATTCGTCTGAGAAGTTCAGAGGCTTCATTCATCTTCAGTGGGTCTGTCTTTGTTATCTTTCGATGAATGCTGCGCTTCCTCGTGTGAATCTCTTCAAACCAGAATTGAAGATGCTCTAATTGTTGTGGCCAGACTTTCGGATTGAAGAATCCGGTCTCGCACGGATGCTTGCCGCATCGACCTTCTCGCCAGAGTTCAAACGAAAACAATCTTGTTCAAGGAAAGCAGAATGGCCCGCGTTCGACAGGTTCAGGTGATTGCACATCGTGGAGCGTCCGGGTATCTGCCTGAGCATACACTTGAAGCGAAAGCCATGGCCTATGCCATGGGGGCCGACTATCTGGAGCAGGATGTCGTTCTCTCGAAAGACAACATTCCGGTTGTGCTGCATGATATTCACCTCGATACCGTCACCGACGTTGCCGAGCGATTCCCCGATCGAAAACGTTCCGATGGTCGTTTCTATGCGATCGATTTCCTGGCGGAAGAAATTCAATCGCTCCGCGCTTCTGAGCGGTTTCACCATAAAACCGGGAAAGCTATTTTCTCCGGGCGGTTTCCTCCTCACACCGGAACATTTCAAGTCCCAACGCTTGCCGATGAAATCGAACTGATTCAAGGATTAAACAAGAGCACAGGGCGGAATGTCGCGATTTATCCTGAGCTCAAACAACCGGAATTCCATCACGAAGAAGGAAGAGACCTTTCGAAAGTTGTCCTCGATGAACTCGCCAGATTCGGCTACACCTCGAAGTCATCGCCCGTCATTGTTCAATGCTTCGACGAAATGGAACTCAGGCGAGTGCGAGAGGACCTCAATTGTGAACTGACGCTTGTTCAATTGTTCTCCGCTGCAAAATGGATGACTCAGAGAGATGCAGTCGATGAACGTCGAAAGCGGCTAGCTGTCGTCGCTGAATACGCGGATGGAATTGGTCCATCGATCGATGCCATTTTCCTCGAAGATCCACTCGGCGGTGTTCCGATCAGTTCGAGTTTGGTTGTCGATGCTCACGCGGCGGACTTGATTGTCCATCCCTGGACGTTTCGCGCGGACGCGTTTCCGTCGATGTTCCAGTCGTTCGCCCAATTGCATCAGGCAGCAGTTCTGGCGGGCATTGATGGTGTGTTCAGTGATTTCCCCGATCAGAGTGTGATGTACTTTGAGAACCTTGCCGCTGAGAAAGGTCGCTGTACAAGAATGGCCGAAGCCACTGCACCTTGATTGATCATCAAAGTGAGTGGCTCCTGACGAAGCGAAACTCGCACGAAGTGATTTACTCAGCCGGGATCATTCTCACGCAAACCGGAGTCGGAACATTCACGACATTGCCTGTCGGTTCGAGTGAGCCGTCCTCTTGACTGATGCGGAAGACGACGATTGTGTCCGAGTTTTGGTTGGCTGCAAGAAGAAACGTTCCGGTGGGATCGATTCCAAAGTTTCTTGGAATTTCTCCCTGTGTCGATGTGTGTCCGATGGGCTCAATCGTTCCGTCGTCTTGAATGCGGAACCCAGCGATGCTGTTGTGGCCACGATTCGAGACATAAACAAACTTGCCGGATGGATGGACGAGAGTTTCGGCCGTGGAATTTCCTTCGAACTCTCCTTCATCCGGCAGCGTCGATTTCGTCATCAGCGGTGACAGTTCTCCACTTTCGGGATCATACGAATAAGCTGTGAGTGACGAACTCAGCTCGTTATTGCTGTAAGCGTAATTGCCGTTTGGATGAAAACAGAAATGTCGTGGCCCATCACCCGGTTTGGTGCTGACCGAAGGTGGCGAGTTCGGCGAAAGCGTTCCCGTTTCCGGATTGAGCTGATAGACGAGGAGTTTGTCGAGCCCAAGGTCAGCGACGACAACACGCTTGTTGTTTGCGTCGATGTTCGCCGAGTGGGCATGAGGAGCTTCCTGTCGTCGGGGATTGATGCTGGACCCGATGTGTCCAATAAATGACGTGATTGCATCGAGCGATCCATCTTCCAGAATCGGCAAGCTCGCGACGCTTCCGCCTCCATAATTGGCGACGACCAGACAGCTCCCGGTCTTGTCGACAACCAGATGACAGGGCCCCGCTCCACCGGTGAGTTGGTTGTTCAGCTTGGTTAAGTCACCCGTTTCGGAGTCCAGCTTGAAGGAGGTCACTCCCCCCACTTTCTGGCCACGTGGGCCGGGCAGATCGCTGACTTCGTTGACGCAGTACAGAAATTGATGATCCGGACTGATCGCGACAAATGATGGATTGGCCAGTTCGGCGGCGAGTTTTGGTTCGCTGGGCTTGCCTGTCTCCATGTCGAGAGTGAACGTGTAAATTCCCTGGCTGTCACCGCGTGTATACGTTCCGACATAGACGCGCATTGGTGAGCTCTCCTGAGCGGCAGCGACGGATGGCAAAAGGCAGCAACTCAGGATGAGGCTGGCGATGACTGGCTTGCCCCATCGGTGTTGGAAACAAAGTCTGGCCACGGATTGAGGATGACGTTCGATTCGCTGCATGCGAACTCCTTCGTTATGGAGGTAGAAAAAACGCGTGCTTGGAGAAAATCAGTTGTTGCCATCTGACACAATTCTCAGCCTCTGTTCAATGCAGTGGCCAAGTCGGGGAGCTACAATTCCGACCGTCGGTTTTGATTGGCAAAAAGGTGATTGTCTAATTTTCAGATGGCTCAGGCTGGATTCCCTTTGCAGAAATTGAAAGAGGTCGCGGATATGAAAATGACACGTCGGACATGCTTGACTGGCTTGAGCGGAATCGCCGCAGCCGGATTAGTGTCATCGCCGGGAACTGTTCACAGCCACGAGACGACATCAGAGAAGAAAATTCGCTTTTGCCTGAATACCAGTACGATTCGAGGACAAAAACTGCCGCTGGAAGAGGAAGTCGACCTTGTTTCTGAAACGGGTTACGACGGCATCGAGCCATGGATTCGGGAAATCGAAACCTATCAGCAGTCAGGCAAGTCTCTGTCCGACTTGAAGAAGAAAATTGCTGACAAAGGGCTTCAAGTAGAGAGTGCGATCGGGTTTGCTCGGTGGATCGTCGACGATGCCGGAGAACGCGAAAAGGGGCTTGAGCAGATGAAGCGTGATATGGAACTGGTCAGTTCCATTGGCGGAACGCGCATTGCGGCACCTCCAGTCGGGATGCACGGACAAGATTCCGCCGCCCTCGATCTCTTCGCAGCTGCGGAACGATATGCGGTTCTTCTCGAATTGGGGCGAGAGATGGGTGTGACTCCGCAAGTGGAAATTTGGGGGCCGTCCCGAAATCTCTCTCGATTGGGAGAGGCGGTCTTCGTCGCAGTCGAAAGTGGAGATCAGGATGCGTGTGTCCTGCCGGATGTCTATCACATCTTCCGTGGGGGCTCAGATTTTGAGGGCTTGAGTTTACTCAACGGTTCGGCGATTCACTGCTTTCACTTCAATGACTATCCCGCAACACCGGACCGGGAGAAGCTGGGAGACGGAGACCGGGTTTACCCCGGAGACGGTGTGGCTCCGTGGCAGCAGCTCGTTGACATTCTCGATCACATCGGGTTTGCAGGAGCCGTCTCGCTGGAATTGTTCAATAAGAGCTATTGGGCGGAAGATCCACGACAGGTTCTTCAAACCGGATTGAGCAAAATGAAAGCAGTTTTCCAATCACATTCTCATTCGGAATCCGCCTCGTAATTGCGGTCTCGTTCGATTCAGACATGTGACTGCCTTCCGAATGAAATGCGATTTTACGTGAGAGATGGAGTGGGATGAACATTCCTGTGACATTGCCAACGCTCTGTCACACCTGCAGTCATTTACGGATTGTGGTGTCCGGATCCGGTTCGCGATTTTACTTGTGCGAAAACTCCCAACGGGACAAAAAATTTCCGCGCTACCCTCGTCAACCGGTTCTCGAATGCGATGGCTGCACGTCCGTTTCCGACTCCGCAGAACAGAAACGTTTGAACGGATGATCGCGTGTTTCTGAGAGGAGATCTCGGCGACTTGGGCAATCGACGAGAAATTCGCGCAGAAATTTTCGATCCTTCTGGTCTACAATACTGAGACCAGACTTCCTCTCAGATTCTTGACCAGTCGATGTGGTGTTAATGAGACGCTCGCCATTTTCATTGTTGTTGCTGATCCATCTCCTGGTGACTTCCGGAGGAATTGGGGCAGCCGACGATTCGACTCCGCAGGCCCAGGGAAACTTCGAACAGGTCAAGCTGTCAGAAGTTCTGGAAGAAATCGACCGAATCCGAGCGTTCCCCGGTGCGGCTGACGTTCAGGATCGGGGCGAGTTGTCGATATGGGTCAATCAACTCGATCTCGGGGCGGTCAATTCATTCGACAGCGGGACCAATTTCTATCTGACCTGTCGTATTCATGTGATCAATCAAGGTGCAGAAGCTGTCGTTGTCGAGAGCGATAAAGTGACTCTCTCTGCGTGGGGACAAACGTATTCGATTCATGATGTTTCCGAACAACGCGGGATTCTGACGGTCCTCATCGGAGGAGAACCGGAATCGGTTCGAAATATTGAGACCCCGCCGGAAATCGAAGTCGCCCCCGGTGAAGCAGTCGCCTTCTGGGCGGTCTTCACGAACCTCCAACGTGTCCCGACGATCGGAGCGATGAAACTCGAACTGCCCGTTCAGGATCGTCCGACGATCACTCACAATCTTCGCACAGAACAAGAATCTCGGCTCGGACTTCGGAGCGAAACACTTGGTGCCGCCAATTCGCTTGGAATGCTGACCATTTTCGGAGAACTCAATTCGATCAATGCACAAGACCTGATCGATGCAATTCAGCAACTGATTGACTCAGGCACCCGGCGATTCCTTGTTCGCTGGGAGAGTGGCGCTGATGAAGTCGAAGAGAACCTGTTGGATTGGCTTTTGTTCACCGCAGCGAATCCCGGTCAGACGCGGAGTGTTTATCAATTCATGCCGCAACTGCCGGAGTTTGAACAACTCGTTTGTGCAGAGATTCCGGAAGAGAACGTTCCCGAATTTCAATTTGATGACGATTACGCTTCCGTTCTGTTTGAACACTCCGAAGAAGCTGCGGATGAAGTTTTGCGTCCTCTTTACGAAGTGATGGGACCGCGTTTCATTGGTGAAGAAATTCGGACGGGGCATCCACTGTCGCGATCCGCGGCACTGCACGTGTTGAGTTCGCGACGCGACACAGCAGCGTTTCAAAATTTGTTCCCGACTCTGCTGAGGCTTTATGAGTCAGGCAATGAAAGTGATCGACGGAATGTCCTGCTGGCGATGAGTCAGCAAACCGATCCTCGCGCGTGGCAGCTTCTCACGGAAGTCGCGACTCAAGGAAACTCCCGGGAATCTATTGCGGCCTTTCAGGCAATGTTGCGATCGAATCATTACGGAATGGTCCGCGAAGTACGTCAGCTTCTTTCCGAGGACGCTTTTGAGATTCCACTCGAACAACAGATTGAAATTCTCAGTGCCAATTTTCGTCCTGAATGGACGCGATTTCTGGCAGCGAGTTTCGAAGACGACAACGAACTGGTTCGAGCAGCTGCGTTGAAGAGTCTGGTCGATGTTGGTCATCCCAGAATCATGGAAATCCTCGAGAAGGCGTTGGCTGATTCGTCAGAAGACGTCCGGTTGATTGCGTTTGAAGCACTGGCTTCTCGGGGAGATGTTGTCAGCAATCGCATCGCTCATGAATACGCCCTCGAAATGCTGTCTGAGGGGAAGGCGTCCGCATCGGTGATGTCGATCATCGAGGACAACCGTGATACACGGGCAGCGACGGTCATTGTCGATCGGATCAATATAGACAGTTCTCAACGACTGCAGCTGATCAATTTGTTGGGAACAGTCGGAGATGATGAAGATGTGAGGCAGTTGTTCCCACTCTATGAGGAATTCACTCCCGACGAACAAGCGGCCCTTTTGAATCTCGTCGATCAACTCGAACTCCCCGAAATTGTCACGATGAGCAAACTCGCTTTGGAGTCCGAGCACCAGGACGTTCGACGGACCGGGATTGCGATTCTGACACGTTTGGGCAGCGACGAAGCGACGGAAACACTTTACGAATGTCTATACGAAGCTGACCCCTCGGAACTTTCCATCATTTGTGCGGCGATTGGACAAATCGGAACGATGCACGCGAGGGATCTCTTACGGGAATTTCGTTCGGAAATGTATCAAGAGAAGAATGATGAAGGGCTGAGCGCAGCCCATGCTGGATTGTACTTCTGGGCTCGCAATTCCCCTGCGTGGAATTCCATCGACTCAGCTTATTATCACTCACAGATGGAGAATTCCGAGAACGCTCTGAAGTACTTTCAACTCGCTGCCGAAATCGACCCGGAACTCGGAACGGCGTTTCATGGAAAAGGGAATGCTCTGTTGAAGCTGAAACGCTTCGACGAGTCCAGAGAAGCTTACAAAATCGCTCTCGAACTCGACGACTTCGACGGGCAGGCGATCACCGGACTGGGCATTGTAATGGCGATTCAGGGGGAGACTGAGGCAGCGGTTGAATTAGCACTTGAGTCGATCGACAAGTTTCCGAAAGACAACGTTTATTATTACAACACCGCATGCGTTTATGGGCGTGCCATTGAATACCTGAGAAAACAGCCGCAGACGAAAGACGTTCGCGAGACGATCAGTCAATACGAACAGGCAGCGATTGAAAAGCTGCGAGAATCGATTGAATTCGGATTCGAAGAATTTGACCTCATGCGGAAAGACCCGGATATTGATGCACTTCGAGAGGCCCCGGGATTCGATTCATTAATTCCGAACTGATCTTCAGCTGTCTCGTCGGGTTATTCGAAGCAGTAATTCCCAGCGCTTGCGTCCCCGGAATTGTTCGGCGAAAAGGTGTGTCGACGGAATCGGTTTTTTAAAGACTCCGAATCTTTAAAACGGTCTTCACGACCTCATACGATAAAGTCGGATGAAGATCCGGATGAACCGCACAAGCGAGTGCATCGTTAAGAGTAACAAGATTAAGAAAATGAATGTCGAACGATGACTGTTGAGGGAGCGACAGACGGAACAATAGCTGCGATCGCCTCTGCCCCCGGTCGTTCGCAACGTGGAATTATCCGTGTCAGCGGCGAGAACACGTTGGACGTCATCGAACAATTAACGCGGCAGAACGGTTTTCATCCCCGTAATCCACAACGATATTCGCGGAACGTTTTACTCGGAGACTCTGAACTTCAGTTGCCGGTCGATGTGTATCTCTGGCCGACGAATCGAAGCTTCACAGGCGAACCTCTTGCGGAAATCCACTGTGTTGGTTCGCCGCCACTGCTGAATGAAATCCTCGAGCAAGTCTTCGCCTTGAATGTCAAACCGGCTCAGCCGGGGGCCTTCACTCTGCGAGCCTTTCTTTCCGGTCGTATTGATCTTCTTCAAGCGGAAGCTGTGCTGGGTGTGATCGATGCCGGCAACTCCAATCAATTGGAACGCGCGCTCCAGCAACTCGCTGGAGGAATTTCTACAAAGATCGCCGAACTCCGCGAAGAGCTTTTGATTCACCTCGCTGATCTCGAAGCGGGGCTGGACTTTGTTGAAGAGGATATCGAATTTGTCGAGCGGGAAGTCTTCTTAAATCGCATTGACCATTCGATTGCGTTTCTCAATCAACTTCTGACGCAATCACTGGATCGCATGGAGAGTGTCGGCCTTCCGAGGGTCGTTCTGGCAGGGCTCCCGAATGCAGGTAAGAGCGCCTTGTTTAATGCGTTGTTGAAGAGCGAACGTGCGCTCGTTTCTAAAGTCGCTGGGACGACGCGTGACTATCTTTCATGCGAACTGACATCCGGAAGAACATCGTTCACTTTGATCGATACAGCCGGTTGGGAAATTGGACGCAATGCGATTGAGCAGCAAGCGGGAAGTCAGCGGGCCGATCAGTATCGGCGGGCGAATCTGGTGGTCTGGTGCGAAGCGGTTGATCTGGCTGATCAAGAGTTGGAAACAAACTCTGAACTTCTGGAGGAAGTCAATCAGTCGGGAGTTGCAGTTCTGAGAGTGAAGACAAAGGCAGACTTGTTGCCGGGCGATGCTGTTCTTGCCGAAGCCGAGCTAGTTGTTTCGGCCTCGAAGAGTCTTTACTTGAATGAACTGTTGCAACGAATCTCGCAACAGCTGTCAACGTCTTCAGATGAAGTAGAACTGCTGGCGTCAACGTCGGCACGCTGCCGCGAAAGTTTGAGCAGAGCAGTCGAATCGCTTGAGAGGACGCGAGAGATGATGGCTTCAGGGGCAGGCGATGAACTCATTTCCATGGAACTTCGTGAGTCGCTGGATCATCTCGGGAGGATTGTCGGAGTCGTCTACACAGATGACATTCTCGATCGAGTGTTCAGTCGATTCTGTATCGGGAAGTGACCTCCGTTCGGGGATGGTGAGATTCTGACAGACGGGATGAAAAGCGTGCGTACGAATGGTTGCGGTTGTTTTATTGGACTCGATGAGGCGGGTTATGGGCCGAATCTTGGTCCGCTGGTGATCGCGACCTCGGTTTGGGAGACGCCTGGCTCTCCGGATGGATGTGATTTTTATTCGTGTCTGGGGCAGGTGATTGATTTGAAGGCCTCTTCGGATTCGTCGCGAATTCAGGTCGCCGATTCCAAACAGGTGAATGTCGGCAAGAACGCTTTTCGAAATCTGGAACGCTCAGCGCTTAGCCTTCTTCGATCGACGGGAATTCAGCCGACGACGAACCATGAGCTTTGGCGCGTTTTGTGTTTAGGCGATGAGACTTCGGCGAATGACTTCGAAAATTCACTCGCGGATTGGGAACGAGGTTCGATCACGATTCCAGTTGAGGCTGACGAAGATGACATCGCGGAGATGGCAGATCGGCTCAGCAACTGTTTTGCAGAGCAGGGGATTGTCTGTCAGGAATTTGTCGCTCAAATTGTTCCGGCAGCGAGATTCAATCGACTACTCGATGAACACGGGAGCAAGGGAGTTGTGCTGTCGACGCTTGGGGTTCAACTTCTCCAGTCGGTGTGGGATTCGGAGTCCATCACGCCAACTGTCATCGTGGGAGACAAGCACGGCGGGCGGAATCGCTACGATGGATTTATCGAGGGGATTGTCGGTGATGCAATGATCTTCCGAATTGAAGAAGGCCGCCAGATGAGCCGGTATCGAGTCGGTTCGACTGAGCTTCGATTTCAAGTGCAGGGGGAACGTCATCTCCCCGTTGCAGCTGCATCGATTGTTGCGAAATACTTTCGGGAACTCGCAATGATGCAGTTCAACGAATACTGGAAAACGCACGTCCCGGAGATTCGTCCTACCAAAGGGTACCCGACGGATGCCCGTCGATTTCTGAAGGACATCCAACCGGTACTGACTGAGTTGGAATTGAATCTCGACGACTTGTGGCGTCGTCGCTAGAGCAACTTGCTCTTTCCTGTGCACTCGCTTGCGCTGTTCCACAAGATAGAAGGCTGTGCTTGCTCGTGCACATCGAATCAAAAAATGCTTTAAGTCTGCGGACTATTTCCGCTTCCTGCTTTCGTACTCAGCGATTGGTTTGGTTCCTTCTTCGGTCAGAAGGGGATCATCCGTTTCCTTGCGCCAGTTCATCAATGCGTCCTGCATTCGGGCGAGTTCCGACTGATACTCAGGCAACTCTGCAAGGTTTCGGAATTCCCAGGGGTCAGCCTGCAAGTCGTAGAGTTCAAACTCGGTGGGGTTGGCATAGGTTTGGAAGGCTCGCTTTACTTCCGCGGGGACGGAGTCTTGCTGGCTGAACCGGGCAGCTTTGTCGCCATCGATTCCCTGGTTAGGTTTTCGCGATCCCGCAAGAAGATTGTGAATCAGTTTGAACCGTTGATCGCGGATCGCTCTTCGCGGGAAGAATGGAGTCGACCCGTGATAGTGAAATTCGCCAGCGAGGAATGACCGCCATGATGCGTCATCTCCAGTCAAAACTGGTTTGAGTGATTTGCCTTGAAGATTTTCAGGCTGGTCGAGGGAAGTCGCATCGAGGATCGTTGGCAGAATATCAACGGTACTGACGAAAGATGATGATCGCGGAATCTGCTCCATTTGCGGCCACGAAACGAGGAATGGAACGCGCAAGCCAGCTTCGTAGCATGTCGTCTTGCCCCGGTCGAACGGAGGACCGTGATCGCCGACGAAGATGATCAGCGTGTTGTCTCGCTTTCCGGAGTCTTCGAGTTTTTGCATCAGCAACCCGATGCCGTCGTCGACTCGGAGCACGGTGTTGTAGTAACCGGTGACTCGCTTCATCTGTTCGGGTGTGTCGATTTGTTGAAACGGAAACGGCGGAACTTCGCCAACCTGCTTCGGAGTCTTGGGATGTCCCTTCAGTTGGTTCGGGAAATACCGTTCGCTGCTTTGTCGACTCGATCGTGCAACGTGTGGGTCGGTGTAATTCACCATCAGGAAAAATGGTTCTTCTTCATTCATGAAGGGAGCTACGGTGTTCGCAATCTTTTCAACGTCGCGGCCATCGACTCGGTAGCGATTATCAAACGGAAAAGAAGATTCGGGACCGACGTGAAGCTTCCCGATAATCCCGGTGCGATATCCCGCTTTCTTTAAGAGGACGGGGATTGTCTGCTTCTGGACGAAATCATGAAGTTGAAACCCGACGTCGGCGTTGAGGAGGCCGTATTGACCGTTTGTGTGCGGATACATTCCCGAGAACATGCTGCTGCGTGACGGGCTGCAGGATGCTTGAGTGACGTAAGCTGTCTCGAAAAGTGTTCCAGATTCAGCGAGTCGATCGAGATTGGGGGTTTCGATTGCTGTGTCACCATAGCAACCAAGTTGAAGGCCAAGATCGTCTGCGGTGATCAGGAGCACGTTTGGACGTTCGTTGGCGGTCGCTTCTTTGAGATGCGACAAGCAAGCGAGTGTGAATCCCGCGAGGAGCAGCAGGGTCGAACGGGAAGCCAACTTTCCAATTCGGCAGGAAATGAAAGACAACAACATGTGATGTGCTTTCTGTGTTGATGGAGATCGGTGGAGGGATGGTGCTCGCGTCTCCGCAGTCTGACGAGGTCAGACGACGGCACTGTGAAATCCAGTCGACACGAACGATTGTCATTCTGCGCAGAGACTGACGGATTCACAAGGATTGATGAGTCTTGATTCCCAGCACGAGGGGAGAAAGTTTGAGAGTGCCCGCACCTACGGAAGTGGAATTCCCCCGGGAAGAGCCATGTCGTCAGGCTCGTCGTCCCAGAAATCCTCGTCATCGTCGTACTCGTTGTCACTCAATTCGATTCCGAGGATGGAGTCGACTCGCCGTTCCAGCATTGGGGTAAAGAACTCCATCTCATCAGCGAAGTCACGTGTGATTCCGCTGTTGATGGAGAAGTCTCCGTAAAACTGACTTCCGCTGCTGCCCAGGCTGATGGAATTGAGAACGTCTTCCATTTTGTAAACGAAGGAACGAGCCTGGACTGTCAGCACGAAAGCCATGTTTTCGAGGTCTTGTTTCTGAGCTTCTAACGCTTCCTTAGCAAGCCGGATCCCTTCTTCTCCTTCTTCGACAGCCTGCTGAGCACTGGCTGCGTCTCCAAAATCGACAGCGAATTTTCCGGTGATTTCATTTCGAAAATTGAAGATGAGAAGAGTATTGAGCACGGACTCGGAATCGATCGAGGCGTCTTCCGAAAGAAACTGACTTGGATCGGCACCGAAGTTGGCGTCTGGTGAAATTGATCCCATGACGAGATGGCCGTAGGAGGGCAGAAAAGAAAACTGCTCAGCGACAGCACAGACACCATTCGCGTCGATGGACTTTTCAATCATGTGTCTTCGACCGACGACGAGGGAGTGTTCGTCAGCAAGCATTCGGGAGAAGCCGTCAGCATGATCGAAGATCGTCTTGCCAGCATAAGATGACGGAGTTACTTCACCTTTCATGGTGGAGGGATCGATCGGTGATTTCGTGCGGACCAGCACAATCGGAGTCGTCTCAGTGGCTGATGTGCCGACGACGATCGAATCGATCTGATCGACCTCAATTCCCGAGAGCGTTCGCAAACGCGTTTCGAGTGTCCGCCAGAATTCACTCCCGCGAACAGGTCGAAGAACTGCTGACTTCCAGACGTCGTCGACCTGCAACTCGACATAGCTTTCCATGTCACTTGGAAGCCAGGCGAACCGTTCCTCGTCGACAACTCCCAGCGATGTTGCTGCCAGGTACAATGCGCCGATAATCAGACTGAGCATGAGCAGCCCGCCCCCGATGATCGCGATGAGTACGCCAGCCGGGAGTTTGTCCGAGTCTCTTTTCTTTCCTTTGCCCTTTTTCGATTTCTTTCCGGAAGACTTTTTCCCGGTCGATTTCGATTTGCTGGGTTTTACCGTGGGAATCGGTGTCCCATAGTCTTCCCACTCATCGTCCAGGATTTCATCGGAGTTGTCGTCGAAGAAGCCTCCGTCGTCCCATTCTTCATCGTCGGAGGTCGAAGAAGCGAGACTGGCAACGAAGACTTCGCGACACTTCGGGCACCGCACCTTCGTTCCAAGTCTCGATTCGTCCTTCAGATTGAGCGAAGCTTCGCATTGCGAACACTTGACCGTCGGTGACTTTGCCATGATAGCTGGTCCCTGTGGGGGAGGAGGTGACGTCAACCGTTCTCAGAAGTCTTCGCAAGTAGTCCCATCTGCGTGAGTTTCTGTCGACACTCGTCTCGTTCACGCGACCGGCTTAATTCTTTCCACGACGGATGCTGGCATTCCAGAAAAACCGCCAGGTCGTAAGGAGCGGTCAATTCATTCGCCGAAGCATATTCGTTGAGTCGCTGAATTACTTCGACATCCAACCCGGTCAGGAACATGGCGTTCTGGCGATAGTCCTGAAATGCTTCCCAGGCGATGGGGAACAACGGTTGAACGATCTTTTCTCCGATCGTCGTCGCGTACTGTCGGATTTCCAGTTGGGCGTGCGAATCCATGCGGAGTGCAAGAAAATGCAACAGGTTGTGAAGGTCGACTTTCCAGTATGCTTCCGTGTATGTCGACAGCGGCAGGTCCTTGCGTGCCTGTTCCCGGGCGATGCCAGCGTCGATTCGCTCTTGATAAAGCTTCCGTGAGGCCGCCTGAAACTCTGCCTCTGCCGCAGTCAGTTCGGCCCCGGCTTTCTCGTCGAGAAACCCCGCGCTGCCTTGTCGGTTGACAGTGGCCTGAGTTCTCCACTCGTCGGGAGCAGTGGTCTGAGCTGAGTCGATGGCGACGGAATAGCGGGTGCTGTATTCATTCACGTTCGCGGTACGGTGACGAATCCACTGTCGCCAGCAGTCCATCGGAGAGCGGACGAGCAGTTTGATTTCTGCCATCTCGAATGGAGTCGTGTGTCGATGACGCAGAAGGTAGCGGATCAGCGTTCGGTCGTCTGAAACTTTTCGTGTTCCAGCACCGTAGCTGACTCTGGCGGCCTGGACGATAGACCCGTCATCTCCCATGCAGTCGACCAGACAGACGAAGCCGTCATTGAGGACCGGAAACTTTTCCCATCGAAGACGATCAATTTCAGAAGCGTTCGCAGACATGGATTTCCTTATGGCTGCATCGCGCAGCAGGGCAGTAAGTATTCAAAACCGGATTATGGGTTGCTTCTATCCTGCTTTCAATGTTCGGTTCTTTGCGATTCTCGTGCTTTCGGAATCTTCATTGATCGGTCACACTTGAACTCTGCAGGTCCAGTAGTCATTGTCTCAGGTCCGAAATCCCGTCACTCCAGCAGAATTCTCGCCGTGTCTGATTCCGAATGGACCCCGACAACTGTCGCCGAATTGAGTCGATTGATTGGCGAAAACGCCCGTGCTGATAGATGTCCCATTGTTCCCGTTGGGGGAAGAACCGCTCTGGGCATCGGGGGGCGAATTGTAACGGAACCCCAGTATCTGTCGACGATTGAGTTGAATCAAGTTCTGGACTATCCCGCCCGAGATATGACGGTCACCGTCGAGTCGGGGATACGCATGGACAGGCTGCAGGAGGTGCTGCGGGAGCAAAATCAAACTCTGCCCATCGAGACAGCCCATTCTTCCCGAGCAACACTCGGCGGGGCGGTTGCGTCGAATGCGTGCGGCCCCTCCCGGTTTGGAAACGGAACCTTTCGCGATTATGTGATTGGGATTTCGGCGGTCGATGGCCGGGGACGTCTGTTTTCGGCAGGAGGCAGAGTTGTCAAGAATGTCGCCGGGTATGACCTCGGCAAGCTGTTGGTCGGGTCCCTCGGGACGCTCGCTGTGATTACAAGTGTGACGCTCAAGCTTCGCCCGCTTCCGGAACAGAAGCGATTCGTCATTGCAGCAGTTTCACCGGGAACGATCGAACCGGTGCTCGCTCAACTTAACAAGTCTGCCACGCGTCCAGTGGTTTTAGATGTGTTGAACGCAAAGTGTGCGTGGCAAATTCAGCGGGAATTTCCTCGCGAACTGCCCGAAGGTGTTTCTCTCGTGTGGCTGGGATACGAGGGAGCTGAGTCCGAAATCAATTGGCAAATCGAAACTGTTCGAAACGAACTGAACAACTTCTCTCCGATCGAAGTGATTGTTCCGGAGGAAGACGAAGTCGAGAAAATGTGGACGGCGCTCGTGGAATTTCAGACCACGTCGGACGATCCCGCGACGTTTCAGGCTCAATTACTTCCGAGTCGATGTGAAATGTTCTTGGATCTCTGCACGAAGCACAATGTCGCGGCGCAGGTTCATGCTGGAGATGGTGTGGTGATCGGCCATTTGTCCGATGAACATTCGAGTCTCGACGCGGCGAAAAACGTTGTGACAGCTTTGCGGCGTTTCGCTGAAGACTCGAGTGGAGCGTTGACAATCTTGTCTTGCGATCCAGACTGGAAGCAAGAGTTGTCGGTGTTCGGTCGCC
Source organism: Thalassoglobus neptunius (assembly GCF_007859735.1). GTDB lineage: Bacteria > Planctomycetota > Planctomycetia > Planctomycetales > Planctomycetaceae > Thalassoglobus > Thalassoglobus neptunius. The sequence continues at coordinate 432,494 of NZ_SIHI01000001.1, forward strand.
TTCCAGCGAGTTGGAAGTTGATGGAAGAAATCAAGAAAAAACTCGATCCCGATTCGGTCTTCAGTCCGGGACGGTTGTTCGATCACGAAACAAATCACGCACAAAAAAACTGATCGCGGCAATGACTTTGATGCTGGCGAAGAACAGAATCGCTCGAAGTTTAATCGTCCGATGATGTCTCAATCATTTTGAAGAGTGCGAAAGCAGTTAAAGAAGAGAACGATGACGACTCCCCCAAAAACAATGCGATGGAACGGCGGCCCTGACGGATGGTTGACGATGATCGACCAAACGCTTTTGCCGACCGAATTCAAGGAAATCAACTGCAAGACCGTCGAAGAAGTTTGGGAAGCGATCAAGATGCTTCGGGTTCGTGGCGCTCCCGCGATTGGATGTGCCGCCGCGTATGGCGTCATCATCGGAATGCAGCAGAAGATCGATGCATCGTCAATCCGCGACGAGTTTGATCGTCGGCTCAAAGAAGTCACAGAATATCTTGCGACAAGTCGGCCGACAGCTGTCAACTTGTTCTGGGCACTCGATCGGATGCAGGATGTCAGCCTCGAGAATCCCTCTCTCTCGCCTCAGGAAATGCATCAGCGACTTCTCGAAGAAGCGATGGCGATCGAAGAAGAAGATCGCGCCATGTGTGCAGCGATTGGTCAGCATGGGGCCAAATTGATTGAGAAAGGGACAAGCATTTTGACTCACTGTAATGCTGGCGGGCTCGCGACCGCAGGCGACGGAACCGCACTGGCTGTGATGTTCGCCGCAGCTGCGCAGGGGAAAGAGATTCAGGTTTACGCAGACGAAACGCGACCGCTGCTGCAAGGGGCGCGACTCACAACCTGGGAGCTTCAGCAGCGAGATATTCCAGTCACTCTCATCTGTGATTCCATGGCTGGGCAAGTCATGAAAGAGAAGCGAATTCAGGCGGTCATTACCGGGGCAGATCGCATCGCAGCCAACGGCGACGCCTGTAACAAGATCGGAACGTATTCCGTGGCGCTGCTCGCGAAAGCACACAACATCCCGTTTTACGTCGCTGCTCCTTCAAGCACCTTCGACCTGTCTCTGGCAACGGGTGACGAGATTCCCATCGAGGAACGACAACCTGAGGAAATCACCAACGGGATGGGCAAGCAGACAGCTCCCGAATCGACCCGGGTTTACAACCCGGCGTTCGACGTCACCCCCGCAGAACTGATTTCCGCAATTATCACCGAACACGGGATCATTCAACCGGTCACAACGGAGCAGGTGCGATCACAAATTGAAAAGACCTGATCGCTGAATTGACTCTCCGGACGATTGAGTGAACAATTGAATGAGACGCCTGAATGATGTGTTCTGCGAGATCCTGTTCTCGCAGCTTCTCAGAATCGATAGCTGTGTGATCGTTGAAGGAGAATCTCTTGGTCGACTGGCAAAGCGTCATCTCAATCGCGATTGTTTTTCTCGCAGTGATGATTCTCTGCCGTGAGATCTATCAGTTCTTCACAAGCCATTCCGGCGGCGGATGTTTCGGCTGTTCGAAATGCTCCAGTTCACGTCCCGATGAGAATTCCGGCGATCTCGTGCAACTCGATTTTGCCCCCCGATCGTGGACACACTAGTTCTGATGAAACGCAGAGAATCTCCTGGTGAGACAGCTTGAAGTGCTCTCGTGTCTCGACTGCGAACTCGAACCTGTCGAGAAACTCTCTATTGATCTTGGTTGTTGCTCTGGGCATGCAGAAGCAGATACGTGAAACGCTGTTGGTCGTCCTCTGAGAGTTGTTCGCTCGCTGAGATCAGTGTCACCTGACCGGGTGTGACGCTGACATTCGTCGACAGAGACAGCGAGACTGTGCGCGGGCTTTGAAGGTCTTCCACTTCATCGTTGTAGTCGAGCCGGGTCTGCTCGAATTCGAGTTCGAAGTTGATTTGATCTTCAAAAACTCTGGGAATGAAGGAGACGATCGTCCCGACGTTTTCAACGTTGTAAACTTTTTGAGCACCTCCGGGCGTCTTCGTCATCCCGCTGACGACGCGTTCTTTCGCTCCAATCTGGACCACGGATCGAAGTCCTTCGTCGGACGTTGTGCGCACCCGAGTCAGGTGTTTCAGGTCTTTCGAATTGGTCGCGTCTTCGACGACTTTGAGAAGACGATTCCGGTCAAGTTTTTCATCGGTGAGCTTGGGACTCTGATTGGTCGTTTCGAAAAGTGTAAATTCGACCGTTATCAGTTTGCTGGTCTCCTGACCCCAACCTTGCGGGGCACAGAGCAATAGAAAGAGCAAACAGTAGCAGGCCCGAATGGTCTGTTTATGTTTCCGCATCGGTCGACTCCTTGCACGCGGTCAGTTCAAGTGAATGAAAAATCGGATCAGTCGATTTGAGCTTTCTCACCCGCTCCGAATTCCATTCGTGAGAGGCCAGATGGTGTGTACCACGAAGTGGTGATCATGGAAAGTCCCGCAGAGAGATCTTCCAGATAGCGCGTTCTCCGGGTCAGTTGAGAAAGTGTTCGCAGCAACTGACTCGTCTCGACTTGCCTCGTGCTGTCGCGAGTCACTCGATAGACACCCAGATGTGGGTCCGTTTCGTCGCGTTCTTCGTTTTGAGTGATATTGGATTCGACATCAAGGAAGAGGAGGTGCGCCCCTTTGAGTTGGCCCATCCAGTCGACGAACAGTTCGCTGGAGATCAAGCTGTCGAGTTCGCTGCGAATCTGTTCCGGGTCTCCCTTTCCAATCAGATCGCTGCGGCCACCAGTCGCGAGAACGAATCTGTTTTCGTCGAGGAATCGGTACTCCTGACCTGCGTAGAAAATGAGAACGACGTCATTTGTGACGGACTGGTCGGTTCCAATTCGTCCTCGTCCCTGATCGATTTCTGCGCCGATCAGCGAGAACAGTCCGTTCAGGGTTGAGACTTGAAGTGCCCGTCCTGTGAGTGGGTATTCACGCACGACAGAAAATGACGGGGAGGAACACTCTCCATCCAGACAGGTGATGGACAGTGAATCACGCATCCGCGAGATCAGTCGTTCGCTGTCTTCCAGAGTCGGAGTCTCCTCTTCCGTTGTCAGCATCACAACGTGCAGCGACTGCTCGGTAATCGGATTGGTACAGGCAATCGTCAGTTCGCGCGTCGAGTTCTGATCCGCCGGGCCACCCAGAAGTTCGAGACGCAGCACATTGGAGTTTCGGTTCAGAGTGATAGGAGCGGTAAACGTCCAGATCGAGTCATCGTCGTCCGACTTCTCGAGTGGGGCGATTTCCTGAAGGAAGTCATTCAACCAGACTCGAACAAGCATTGGGCTCTCCATGGGAGAATCGAGTTCCACATGGCCATGGATTTGAGTGGTCGGCTTCTCCAGGGAAACCGATTCCTTGACCGGAGCAGAGACTGCCAGGTCACCGACGGAATCGATCCGGATCAATGATGGACGGGGAATGCGTGTCACAACGAGTCGAACCGGTTCCGATTGCTGACCGTCCTGATCAATCGCAGCGAGTCGTATTTCATTCACGCTGTCGAGGAGCGGAATCGTCGCCTGATATTCGTTCTTCTCGGCATCATATTTCACAGTGCCGTCGATTTGATAAACGTCGTTGACGGCAACAACATCGTTGACTTCGGTTTCTGTTTGGACTCTGAATCGGACGACAATCTGACTTTCCGTTGTCTGCGTTTCCGTTTCCGGAGAAAGAACACGCACGATCGGTGGCGGAATACGTTCGGGCGGAGTGACCAAGATTTCTTTCCATGGAACTCTGGATCGGCCATCTTGATTTAGCAGACTGAGTTCGATTGAGTTGGACGAATCTGGAATGAGTGACATTCCGCGGACTTCCGCAGTCCATGTGTTCTGATCGAGTTTCTGTAACGAAACTTCCGTTCCTCGGGCCAGAACTCCATTCACGAAGACCTGGACTCCGCTCTCCTGAACTGGGAGTTCCTCTGGAGTTTCGAACGTCACTTTCAATGATCGCAGAAACGGTTCGGTCTCATTCCCGGTGAGAGAGACTTCTGAAATTTTCGGTGGACGGCGATAGTCGATGACAACCGGGATCGATTCCTGACTTCCTCCCCACTCGTTTTCAATGACAAGCGACAACCGTTGTGATCCGGGGGAGATGGGGATCGTCAAATGGGTACGATCTCCATCAATGGCGACGCCAGTCGGCTGAACGGTCTCTCCGTTGATGGTCACCCGATACGTTTCCTCGTGCTTTTGATCGTCAGTTGAAGCTTCGGGACGAAAGGTGACCGCGACTGCTTGAGAATGTTCCTCGGAGTACAGAACAAGGCGTCCGGCAAGGGAGTCCGGTTGTTCTTCCGTGAGATCAAATTGTCCGTTGAGCGGAACACCTTGAACGGTTTCAATGACCGGAACACTCGGGATGGGAGTGTAGTCCACCACCAGAATTGAGCGTCCCGTCAAACCGGTTGTGGTTGTTCCTTCAATGACAATCTCATTCTTTCCGGGAGCAAGTTGAACTGTTTGTTCGAACTTGGCGGAATGCGAGACACCTGCTTGAAACTCCCCAGCTTTCGTTTCAGATCCTCCAGTTCGAAGAAGGACAGAGTTGAGTTCCGTGTCCGCATTCACTTCCCCGGTCAATGTGATTTCGGATGTTTCCACCGCAACCGATCCCACTCTTGGTCCAAGGTCGACGACGTTCCGATCTGTCAACAACTTCTCAAGAGTAATGGAAGGAGGGACAGTCGAGACAGGTTTCTTGTACTCAATAATGGTCGCCACGGTTGCTCGGTCCGAAGACTCCTGGCTGTCTTGGGGGTCTTCGTTGGTGGCCACGATTTCGATTCGATTCAATCCTTCGTCGAGAGTGATCGGGATCGTGTGGAGACCCTGATCGAACAGCTTGTCGATGATGGTTTGTTGCGCGCCGAGCCCATCAATTTGAGTGATTGTGACTTGCGATTGATCCTCATGATTCGTTTGAAGATTAAACTGAAGGTCGACTTCCGGTTGTTCTGTCGTCTCTGGAGTCGGAGCGAGAACAAGAACCGGGGCCGGAACCTGATAGCGGATTGGGATCGAGTCTCTGAAGACTCGCGGTGAATATTCGCGTGAAATTACGTTTGCGTTCAGATTTGCAATTCCACTCTTCCAGCCTTCCGTTGGAAACTGGATCGTCCATTCGCGTACGCCGGATTGCACAGCGGTCCCGGTCAATTTTGTTCCGTTTGAGAATTCAAGCAGTGCATTCACGGAACCGATCGCTTCGATTGGAAACGGGCTGCGAACTCTGAGGATCGCTGTGACGCTCTTGTCACGAATCAACCAGATTCCTCTTTCATCAGGGGGAATCATGTTTCCATCAGGCGATCGGAGTTCGAGAGAAAGTTGCGCTGGGGGAGGTGGTTGTCGCGGAGGAATTTGCTCATTCTCAAAGAGGGCGCGAATCAATCCCGGACGATGAAAACGCTCGCGGTATTCGGAGATCTCTGCGAACCGAGCTACGCTGTCCGGATCGCTGGTGTTGAAGTGCCAGCCGAGGAAGGTCTCTGCTTCTCGTCGATTACTTTCAAAGACTCCCACTGGATGCCAGCCGATCCAATCAAGCTTGTTTGGGTTCGTCTGACTGGGAACAAACATTAGCGAGAAGAGCGGTTTCTTTTCTTTGATCGCATCGCCGACTTCGACCGGACTTTGCTGGCGATTTGTGACGAGTTCAAAGCTCATCCCCGGAGGAAACAGATGCACGAGTTCATAGAATTCCTCTACGTTTTCGAGGCTCACTCGTTCTCCGGAGACCTCGACAGCATCCACTCTTTCTCCGACTTCGAAGTTGGCGAATGGCTTCTGAAACACGATTTCGCCGTCTTGTGAATGAACCGAGAGAATTTCGTTTCCGTTTCGAATCAGTCCATGATCGCTGGGCGAGACCTCACCGAGTTGGAAGACCTGAACCGTTCCCGCATCCGTTCCGACGGCAATCAGTCGCTGATCACCGAGAACATCGATCGAGACGATCCGACCTTCAACCCCTCGCATGCGACGGCGTAGTTCTCCGGTTTCAAGATCGTACAGATCGAATCTCGGTTCTGCTCCTTCCAGCCACGCGATGAGCGCCACTTGATCAGTGGTCGCTGTCGTTAAGATTCGCACGGGGCGATCATTGAATCGGCAGAGTGTGAGTTCCTTCGTCTGGCCGCCCATCTTCAGCGTGAACCTGTCGCTTGTCGGTGATTCAGGGATCAGTTCGGTACGCGACTGGGCAGATGCTGAATACCGCTGCCAGTTATTCTGGTCGTTTGTGATCGTTCCGCTTGTCAGTTCGTACACAAAGGGACCACGGCTTGTGTCTGTCATGCGCAACCCAACGTCATCGCCACGACGAACGAATTGAGCGGACTGAAACCGTACCTGCGATGCTTCGAGAAGTTGGAAAGGCTGCGAGAGTTCGCCTTGCGAACTCATATTCAAGACTTGAATTCTTTGACCGTTTGGATCGACGACAGCCACATCACCTGCGGCCGAAGCAGCCAGAACGGGATTCTTCGGATGGCCTTTCCAGACATTCACTTTTTGAAGCGATGGAGATCGTTCAGTCTTGGCGACAATACTGTATTGAGGATTGGCGACCCCGAATTGCCCGGAGAGTGCGACAGTCGCTTGTAATGATCCGGAAATGTGATCGATGCCATAGGCCAATGTGCGATTGGCGAGATTGACTTGCGGTCGAAACTGAATGGACGCCACCGCATTCCCTGCCGTCGGAACTGTGATTGATCCAATGCTGCACTGCCCGGTGCGACGATTGACGGCTGAGATTTCCAGCTTGCCGGACAATGATCTCCCTCCCGCGAGGGCAATCCAGTCTTGATTGTTACTCAGTCGAGCCCAGCGATTTGTTGCGGGTGTCCAGACAAACAGGCCCGCTTCGTTGTCGAAGGGAAAACAGATCCCGATTTGCAGCGGTTGCGAAACGTCACTCTCTTGCGAAACAAACAGCTGTGGGACCGCGTTTTGCGATGGCGGTTGAATTCCCATCTCCTGCCGAATGGTCGGGATTTGCAGTGATTCGAAAATGGACTGCTGGCTGGCAACATCCCAGACTCGAATCTCCGGTCCGAATTCTTCGTTGAAGTTGGTTCCAAGCTCAACGTCCGCGAGAGAAACGAGAGTCGGAGCGGAATTCCCTCGAGTCGATGAATTTCCCGAGGGAACAAATTCGAGGGCGGTGACCGTTCCGGCGTGACCTTCCAGTCGAACGACCTCACGTGTTTGAGTGTTGAAAACGTAGATCACTCCTTCGGCGAGACGCTGTGAGGATGTCAGAGCGCTCCCTGGCCAGATGAACCCTTCGTCTTTCACCCCGGATGTGTCCAGCCGTGCTCCGCGCCCGCCCATGGCAATCCACAATCCGTCTTCGGAAATCGCAACGGCACTTAATGCTCCATCGAGTCCGCCGTGAATGGGAACGCGATAGCTCTCTGAAGGGGAGTACTCAAACTTCTGGTTGACCTTCGTCCAGACGTGAACCTGTTTGTCCCAACTGGCAGCGTAAAGTCTCTCGCCATCCGGAGAGAATGCGATGTCAGAGACTTGATCAAGCGGCCCGTTGAGAGTGGTCCGCAGGATCGGTTTATCGTCTCCGACTGCCTGATGTCCGACTGGTGTCACGGACGCAAAACAGAAAAGACTGAGCCAGAAACAAGCTGGAACAAGACGACCCGAGAAAGATTGAAGAGGCGATGACATAGCGGCTCCAGCGGCTGGATGATGAACATCGGAATTGGCAAGCCCGTACTGATCGCATTGCCACTAATTGGGCTCGAACACAACACGGAAACTCAGATTCCGGTTGGCTTCGCGAGCAGGATAGGACGTATAAATTCGTGAAGAGCCAATCGCAGTTCCTTCGTAGCTTCGATAGGTCAACGGCCCGACTTCAGGATCGGCACCGGCTGCCTTCAAAGGTTGGCTCGAACGATCTTTGGCCGGGTCGAATTCTTTTCCGAGAATGCTCAGAGAAGACGTCCACTCGAACCCGAGGGGAGCGATCGTTTGCATTTGAAATGGATTTGCTTTGACAACAAGATCGTCGGCCTGAACTGACGTGAAGTACCCCATGGACGCCCACCATTCGTCCCAGCTGGCCATTCGAAATCGTCCGCGATCTTCTAGCGGGTATTTCGTATTCAGCCAGTTTACAAACGCGAGACAATCGAGATAGCTGATGGAGTGCTGCGGATCGCTTCCTGTTTGTGGCGGGAGATCACCGTCGCTGGGGGATGAGTCCGCATCGGACGTCTCAGCGAGAAATTCCGCGTAGAGATCGCCGGAAATGCACGTTGTCGCCATGTAATACGGATATCGTGGTCCCTTGCGATGCAGGTCCTCCGGATTGATCAGCTTCAAGGAAATCGAACCGTCCGGAGTGGAGATCATCGTCGGGTAGACATTTTTGCTCGCTCCGCCCGTGCTCGAATAAACACGCTTCAACCCGCCGGAACTCACAAGAGGTGAAGAATCCCACAGGCTTTGTGGAGGTGTGATCGTGACCGGGATTTGGACTCGATGGTCCTCTTCGTCGATCAATGCGACGAGTGAAATGGAATCGGTTGTCTGTTCGGTTCCGTATGACTCAAGGCTTGTCCGAACAAGCATCCGCAGATCGCCCGGCGAGTTGCCCTCGACAGGTTTTAGTTCCATTCCCTCCGGAAGTGATTCAATCGCGAGCGTCATTTCTGAACTCGCTGGACGAGAGAACAGTTTACTTCGAGCAATGAGATGGATTTCCGACTCGCCGCCAGCTTCCACTTCGATGGATTGGGGGACAGCATGGACTTCAATTTGTTGTGACAGCCACCACATTCCCGCAGCCACGACTCCGATGACCGCAGCGAGATTCATGAGCCACAGCCCCCAACGGCGAGGTACCGGAGGCGGATCGTAGTCAACCGGAAGGCCGGTGATTGAGTTGTCGAGGTTGAGAGCACTTCGAAACTTATGCCGGACTTCGCGAATTGTTGTCGGGCGTTTTGCCGGGTCTTTCTCAAGGCAGGAGTGAACAAGTTGATCAAGTGCCGCTGGAACTTTTCGCTTGTCTCCGACAGCTTCAGTCAGGCGAGGCGGATCGATCTGAACGATCGCATTCAGCAGATCGAACAGCTGAGGATAATCACGATTCGAAAACGGAACGTGTCCAGTCAATAATTGATAAATCAGGACTCCAAAGGTGAACACATCGGAGGTCTGATCGGGTTCAGCGCCTCGAATTTGTTCGGGCGACATGTATTCCGGCGTTCCACCGCCGTTCATGGTCACGTTTTTGACCGAGTCCGACGCATCAATTTTTGAAGCGATTCCAAAATCGAGGATTTTGAATCGCGACACCGGTTCCCCCTGATCATCACGGTCACCGCAATCGACGAGCATTATGTTTTTGGGTTTCAGGTCGCGGTGGACCAGATTGAGCGTGTGGGCTGTTTCAAGTGCTCTTCCAACCTGATCGACACACTTGGCGACCATGTTGTCGGGCAGGTAATAGCGGTGTTCGATCAGTAGCTCATCGAGAGTTTTCCCGTCGAGGAATTCCATCACGATGTAAGGGATTCCGCGGTCGAATCCGTAGTCGTAGACATCGACGATGAAGTCGCTTTTCAGCTGACCCATCATCTTCGCTTCACGGACGAAGTATTTCTGCGTGGCTGGATCGAGAGCCAGTTTGATCGCAACAGCTTTGCCGGGGAACTGTTTGTCGGTCCCCTTGAAGACAGCTCCGAAGCCGCCCTCGGCGATATGTTCTGCGAGGATGTAACGCTCTTTAATCACTCGACCGCGAAGCAACGTCACATCGGACAGAGCAGCGAAATCGACTTCTGCCGATTGCGAGTTGTCCAAGTCGTCGGTGAGATCGGGACGATGCGTCGAGTCACCTTTCGCGGGTGGTTCGGCGGTCCGATATTCGTTCGGATCGAAGTCGTCCGGATTGAATGTTTGATTCACCATCGTGTGATCTTTATCGCGTGACCCACTTTTCGCACCGATGCGAAGAGTCGACTCGTCTTTCCTGGAGCATCGTTCTGTTGGCCTTCACGGACAAATCCGAGTAACTAAAGCGAAACGAATTCTCGAATGGTTCAAGCAAATGCACAAAATCGAGCAACTTGCTTTCGTTTGATGTTTCACTCGGAACGTCATCCGCGGAGCCATTGGCGCATAACTCCTTTACAGTATAGCGCGAATTGGTGTCAGAATGTATCCGGTCTTCTTTCCAGTTTCTGAATCGGATCATATGTTCACCGGTTTTCATGTGGATCGCTCGTCAAAACAGAGGGTTGGGTCTGTTTGGACTGCGCGTCGTAACGGTTCCATAAGAGAGGAGGAATAGGAAAAGGCTGATCGTTCTACGAGATGAACAGATGGGAGCCGTGCAAAACCGAATTTCCAGAACGATCCGGTCCAAAGAGATCGTCCGATTTGCCGCATCATTCCGATTCGATGAATGGAACACTCTGACCGGAGTGGGTCGCATCGACGAATCAGATTAGGGCAATGGATACCGCCCACCCTTCAGCCAGGAGCTCAACCGTCATGGAATTTGCACACGCCAAGAACATATTCAAAGTGATGGCAGTCACTCTCTGCCTGCCATCACTGGTGCTTGCAGGAGGAGATCAATGCATCGATTGTGCTCCGATGAACCCGTATGCATCACCGAACCCTTACTCACCGTCTGATCCGGTCGCAAGTTCGAGTCAGTCGCTGGACTTTTCGTCTCCGTTCTCCGGAGGACTCGGTGCCAGCAGCGATGTTGCTGTGCTGCCAGGTTACATCGAGTCTCCGATCCCGATGAATCACTTCCGATTCCGATTCGATGGGCTCTTCGACAACGAGACGCCAGACCGTGCTGAGTTCTTCTACGCTCAGTACCGAGGACTCAACGCCGACGCACCTGGGCCACTCAGCTTCGGTGACATCGATGCTCAAGATTACTCACTCTATCTTGAATTGGCTCCGAGCGACGTCTTCTCTGTCTTCTTCGAATTGCCATACCGATCCGTTCAGCCACAAGGCGGAGTTGGCAACATTCAAGGGGGACCAATTGGCGACATCGACAACAGCGACTCATCCGGAATTGGCGACATCAACTTTGGTTTCAAATATGCTCTGATTCGCAACTGTGAATCAGTCTTCACCTTCCAGATGCGTGTCTATACCCCAACGGGAGACGCTGGCGAAGGACTCGGAACAGACCATGTGACACTTGAGCCAGGTCTGCTCTATCAGCGATCACTGACTGATCGTCTGACTCTCTTCGCCGAAATCAAAGACTGGATTCCAATTGATGGGTCAAGCTTCCAGGGACGAGACTTCTCAGGAAACGTCCTTCGATACGGTATCGGTACCGGTTACACCTGCTACGACTGCAATGGAATTACAGTCACTCCACTTGTGGAATTCGTGGGATGGACCGTGTTCGATGGACTCGTCACAGAAGCGCGAGGAAACGACATTGCTGTGAACAATGCTGATACCACCATCGTCAACGCCAAAGCTGGTGTTCGACTCAACATCGAACGCGGCAACGGATCAGCTCACTCGATCTATGCCGGATTCGGTCAGGCACTGACGAATGAAGCATGGTACGACAGCATCGTCCGCGTTGACTGGGGAATCATCTTCTAGAGATTCTTCAATTCGGATTTCCAGCGGTTCGAATCGCTGAGGCGAAATTCGAAGATTGCTCGTCGATCAGAGTGCTGCGACCAAACTCGAGCCCGGAGAAATTCTCCGGGCTCGTTTTTTTGTTCCAGGAGAAACGTCGATCCTGCTGCGAGGGGATGATGGACTCATCTGCTGATTCGCAGCGATCCAAACTCCCAATCGGACCAAGAAACGCGTTGAATCGTTCAAGGCAGCGCATCGCTGAGAGCAACTGGTCCTAAGCTGAGGACTCTGATTCGCTGACCGGGTGAACTCCGGGATCGGCGACGTAATAGGAAAAGTGGTAGATCGGAATCGCGAGAAATACGAGTCGACTCAGGCTGATGCTGATGAATGAGCATCCGATGGCAAGGAGACTGAACAACGGAGGCACGATCAGCCGCTTCGTCATTCGATTGACCGTTTCCTGAGGAATCTTGGGTTGGATGAGCTGTCGATCCTTGGATGCGTACAGCCAGATCCAAAGCAACGAGAGGCTGCACAGCAGGTTGGCAAACCCATAAAACGCCATCGCCAGTTCGTCGTTCCGATATGCTGCCTGCAGCCCGGTGGGAAACGGAAGGAACGACAGAAACAGCAGGAACACACCATTCAACGCGATAAACATCCGAGTTGTGTGCGTTAGGAAGTGGAAGATCATGAACTGTTCAAGCCAGTAAGTTCCGATCAGAACGAAGCTCACAACAAACCCGATCATCGGATCGATGGAGTTGTAGAGATAATCGACCAGCTTGCTTTCCGGGATCTTGTGCGGTGACGGAACCTGAATCCCCAAAACCAAAATGGTAATGGCGATCGCAATCACTCCGTCACTTAAAGCTCCGAGACGGTCGAGCTTAAAGTTCGCTGAGTTCTTGGGCGGCTGTGTGGACATCGAAGGCCTGGCTTCATGCGGATTGGCAATGTCAAAGTGAGCGCTTCAAGTGTGAGAGAAACGTGTTGTCACGAACAGAGTCAAAGGGAACTGGACCTGTCTGCCGAAATTGGCGCACCGACAAGTCCACTCCGCCCCTGAGTCTCATCTGTTCCTAAGTTGATGACACGATTTAGTTCGCTCCACAGCACTTCTTGTACTTCTTCCCGCTTCCGCAGGGGCACGGATCGTTTCGACCGACTTTCTCATCGAAGTTGCGGATGGTCTCAACTGTTTTAGGTTGTTGTCCCGGTTCCGTTTGAGCGCCTTCTTCAGCTGGGGCCTGCGAATACTCCGTAGCGGCTGACTGAGCCTGGGCATGATGCGCAGATGCATTCGCCCACAGAGAATCGAGGAACTGCGCGGAACTCTCTGACTCCAGGCGGAAGATCGCAGAGGTGACTTGTTCGGCGATTCGTTCCCACATCTGCTCAAACGCTTTCATTCCTTCGCGTTTGTATTCAACCTTCGGGTCTTTCTGAGCATATCCTACGAGACCGATTCCGCTGCGGAGATGGTCCATGTAATAGAGGTGCTCTTTCCAGGCATGGTCAAGCATTTCGAGAATCAAAACTCGTTCTGCCTGTCCCAGTTCCGGTCGGAACCGCTGGTCGACTTTTTGCAGACACAGGTTGCGCCCTTTGACCGGTTCAAGCTCAACGACTTCATTTTCGGCGATACGGATTTCCATCCGTTCGCGAAGATAGTCGAGCAACCGGGTCAGGTCGCGTTCCTCTTCTTCTTCACCTTCGGGTCGCAACGTGAAGACGTCATCAAGCAGGGCATACAATTCTTCGCGTTCTTTCGCGGTCGGAAAGAATTCTCGACTGCGATCGATCAGGATTTCTGCGACCTGTTGACGTTCTTTCTCTTTGAGATCTTCTTCAGTGAGGTTCGTTTCGAATCGGCTGTTGGCCCACTGAATGAGTCCTTCGCGGTCGCTGTTCTGACCAGCGATATATCGGTTCATTCCGACGAGCACAGGGAACCGAATCTCTTTTTCCCGATACCTGTCGAGAACACGATCCTGCACCAGATCGACGACTGTTTGAGGATCTTCGTGTTTCGTGAACTCGTCGGCAGGCATTTCGACACCAAAGTGATGCCGCAGCCATCCAGACAACTGTTTCGCACCGAAGTCGTCAGCCAGGATAGTTTCAAACGGGCTGAAGTCCCAGCGTTCGATGGCGTCGGTTGCTCGTTGATTCAGGTAGCGGAAGACCTGATCCCGATTGAGTTCGTCGTCGGGCATTCCGTCTTTGGCGAGCTTGCGAAGTTCGCGGTCGTTCGTGTTCAGACCGAAATGACGATTGGCCCACGTAGCGAGGGTTCGCCAGTTCCAGTCTCGATGGTCTCCATCCTCTGGCAGATTTTCCGCGAGTTGATCCTCAATCAGAATTTCAGCCTGTCGGGCTCCTTCGTTCTTCATGAAGTCGACCATCTGGTCGTAGTCCATGCCGCTCAGATCGTCCGGATCGATCGCGAGTCCGATGTTTTGAGTCGCGAAGGAGGCGGCGGTTTCCCAACGATATTCTCGTGAGAGGAACTGCAACGCCCATTTTTCGATCTGCTTGTTGAGCATCTCGACGATCAGGCCACGACAGTTCACACCATCGAGAATGTCCTGCCGATATCCGTAAACTTCTTTCCGCTGGTGGTCCATGACTTCGTCATATTCCAGCAGGCTTTTTCGCGCTTCGAAGTGTCTTTCTTCAACGCGTTTTTGTGCCTTCTGAATTTGATTCGAGACCATTGGGTGCTCGATGGCTTCGCCTTCTTCCATTCCGAGCCATGTCAGCATCCCTTTGACTTTGTCTCCTGCGAAGATTCGCATCAGATCGTCTTCAAGAGACAGGAAGAAGCGGCTGGAACCGGGATCACCCTGACGTCCTGCTCGACCGCGAAGCTGTAGGTCAATTCGTCGTGAATCGTGCCGTTCGGTGCCGATCACGTGCAGTCCGCCAACTTCGGCCACCTTTCGGCCGTCGGCTTTCATGCCTTCTTCTTCGGCGATTTTATCGGAGAGGGCATCCCATTCTTCTTTCGGGATGTCCAAGCGTGAAGCGTATTTGTTCTTGAGCGTTTCCCAGGCCATGTGTTCCGGGTTACCGCCGAGGATAATGTCTGTTCCACGACCAGCCATGTTGGTCGCGATTGTCACACCCCCGAGACGACCCGCCTGAGCCACAATTTCCGCTTCGCGTTCGTGATTCTTTGCATTCAGGACATCATGTTTGACACCACGTTTGCCGAGCATCGAACTCAGACGTTCACTCTTTTCGATGGAAACTGTACCGACGAGAATCGGCCGACCGGATTTGTGGATTTCGACCACTTCATCGACGACAGCGTTCCATTTTTCGCGTTCGGTGCGATACACCTGATCGTTGTAGTTGATCCGTTGCATTGGCCGGTTTGTGGGAACGGCAACCACATCCAGCCCATAGATCTTGTAGAACTCGTTCGCTTCCGTCATCGCTGTTCCGGTCATTCCGCACAGCTTTGAGTAGAGCTTGAAGTAATTCTGAAGGGTGATCGTGGCAAGTGTCTGACTGACTTCCTTGATCCGAACGCCTTCTTTCGCTTCCACAGCCTGGTGGAGGCCATCACTCCACTGTCGCCCGGGCATTTTTCGTCCCGTGTGTTCGTCGACAATGACAACCTCGCCGTTTTCGACGACATAGTTCACATCACGCTTGTAGAGATGATGTGCCTTGAGGGAGTTGTCAATCAGGTGAGGCCATTCCATGTTGCCGGCGGAGTAGAAGCTTTCGACGCCAGCGAGTTCTTCCGCTTTGCGAACTCCCTCATCGGTGAGATGGCAGGTGTGTTCTTTTTCTTTGACTTCGAAGTGCACATCTCGAGTCAACTGACGCGAGATGCGATCTGCCTTCGGGTATTTCGTAATGTCGTCGTAGGCAGGACCTGAGATAATGAGCGGAGTCCGGGCTTCGTCGATGAGAATGTTGTCGATTTCATCGACGATGGCATAATCGAGGGGACCTTGAACCTGAAGTTCCCGCGTCGGTTTCATGTTGTCGCGGAGGTAATCAAAGCCGAACTCGTTGTTTGTTCCGTAGCAGATGTCTGCTGCGTATTGTTGTTGACGTTCGTTGGGACGCATTTGCGACTGAATCGCACCGAGATTCAATCCGAGGGCCATATGCAGCGGCCCCATCCACTCCATATCACGCTTGGCCAGATAGTCGTTGACCGTGACGATGTGAACATGGCCAGAAAGTGCATTCAGGAACGCGGGAAGTGACGAGACGAGAGTCTTTCCTTCCCCCGTTGTCATTTCGGCGATTTTTCCCTGATGGAGAATGTAACCCCCGACCATTTGCACGTCGTAGTGACGCATCTGCATGTTCCGGCGTCCGGACTCGCGAACGGAGGCGAACGCTTCCGGCAGGATGTCGTCGAGGGTTTGTCCATCGGCGAGTTTGGCACGCAGTCGCGACGCGGTCTCTTTGAGTTCGCTGTCCGACTTGGCTGTCATTTCCGGTTCGAGAGAATTGATGCGATCCAGAACGGTTCCGGGAATGACGTTCGAAGATCCGTCCTTCTCCCGCGCAAACCCGATTCGGCGGATTTCACGCTCGTTCGAAGAACCAAAGAATCTGCGAATAATGCTCTCAACGAAGGCGGTGACTGTGTTAAAGAAATCGCCCAGACGATCAAAGAAGTCCATGTCTTCTTTCCGTGGTGTACATCTCAAGCAGAATGATCAGGTGTTCGAAGAACGAGCATCTGCATTCTGGATTATTGTTTGCAATGAGGAGCAAGAGTCCTGAGGTGAATACTCCAGATGCGAAAAGCGAGAACCATTTGTTGTCGCTCCTTCGAACTGGCAGTCGCCGCAATTGTGGCCACGAAGTTCATCGAAACCCTTGTTGGGGAATTGATGATTCGAAGCAAATGCAGATTTCTTACGCCGAATTTAGGCTTCTGTGGCCACCTCGCCACAACTTGCCGACAGATCACAGTTTATTTGGGCTGTCTAATGCGGTCAATACGCCCCTAATCCGGGAATTTGGGGAAATCAAGCCGAGTTCGTCGAGATTCAGGCGAATGCTTTCCATTTCCTCGACGGTTCTTTGCAAATAGGCAGCTTGCGCTGTGTGCAGAATGGACAGGAATCGAGATAATTACCCATGGAGTGGGCTGAGTGATCGCTGTCATCCAGACATTTGATCTGGAGATGGAGGAAAGTCCGGACTCCGCAGGACATGGTGGTGGGTAACGCCCACCGTCCGCGAGGATAGGGAAAGTGCAACAGAGAGCAGACCGCCGATGGCTGTCGAACCATTTCTTTTTGCCGGGGGAAACATGCCTCTTGCAGGAAGAAATTCACGGCAGCACAGGTAAGGGTGAAAGGGTGCGGTAAGAGCGCACCGCGGGGTCGGTGACGATTCCGGCATGGTAAACCCCACCAGGAGCAAGACCAAGCAGGGCGAAGTTGAGCGAGGAAACTCGCTGAGCCCGAGGTTGTCCGCCTCGGTTGACGTCCGGGTCGGTTGCGCCGAGGTGATGAGCAATCATCATCCCAGAGAAATGATCACTCACGACAGAATCCGGCTTACAGGCCCACTCCACTTTTCTTCTTTTCGCTCGGCCACTGCCAGCAGCCTTCCCGCGATTTCGCAGTTTGACATCCTCGAACACTCGGAATTCGAGTGATAACCGGTTCGGTCAACCTGTCGAGGTGTTTTCAACTATTGGGCTCGGTCATCTGAGTTTCTGGCATTTCTGGCTTTCGGCCACGCGTTCTCGAAGCGACGATCGCACCGAAGATCGCTGCGGGGAGGTACAGAATGACGTCGGCGATCGCGAACCAGATGGGATGAGAAATCATCATCAGGTTGGTGATGCCCCCAAGTAATGTGAGGGTTCCGATACAGATCGGACCGGCAAGCCAATTCTGCGCGACAATGAGTTCGCAGATGTAGCCTCCTACGAAAGCTCCGCCAGCATGCGCCAGAAGAACGATTAAGAACGCCGTCGGAGGAAGAGTTTCGACATACGCAGCGAATGCGTCTGCGTCGTTCAAATCAACTCCCGGCGGGAGAGGGAATAGAAACGAGGAGAGGATGACGAGCGCCATGTTCCAGGCAAAGCCGACGATGAGTCCACCGAGAATCCCGACAAGTTTTCGTCCCACGTCTTTTCTCCTCTGATTTGCGAAAACGGACTCTCGAACAGGCGGAGTGTAACCCATCGAGGATGGTTAATCCCAGCTAAAGACAGACTCTTTTCGCTTCAGGTCGTCCGGGCTGCACAATACAGTACGAGGCAGCATTCAGCACGCGCCGCTCGCATCGCAATGCTCTGAGCACTTTTCGAATTGGTTTCCATGAACTCATCCGAGCAATCACGGCATCTTCCAGGGCAGACTTTTCAGTCGTGCTCACGGAAGGCGACTCGCTGCTCACGCGGGATTTCCCAGACAGTCTGGGAACAGATGAAGTTTACGGAATTCCATTCGCTCTCCAGCTTTCTGATTCAATTCTAGAAATGGCAGAAGCATCATGACGCAGTATTTGGAACCGGTGCTGACGAAGACAAAGATCGTGGCGACCGTTGGACCTGCCAGCCAAGACCGCGATCGGCTTCACAAGTTGATCCTCTCAGGGGTCGACATTTTCCGCCTGAATTTCGCGCACGGCCACTACGACGTAATGGCGGAAGTCGTGAAATCGATTCGCGAACTGTCGGATGAGCTTGGACGTTCCATCGGGATTCTCGGGGATCTCGCTGGCCCGAAACTTCGATTGGGGGAGTTGCCGGAAGAAGGGCTCGCTCTTCAGGCAGGTGAACAGTGTTATTTCGCTCGTGAGATTCCTTCCAGCGATCCCAGCATCCTGACGACGACCTACCCGGGAATGATTGACGACTTACAGGTCGGAAATCAGATCCTCATGGCTGACGGAATCGTGTCTGTCCGAGTGGTCGAAAAAGAACCTGATCGGATTGTCTGCGAAGTGGAACAACCGGGACGGATCTTCAGTCGGCAAGGTGTGAATCTCCCCGGAAGTCAGCTTCAATTGTCGAGTCTTACTCCGAAAGACCTCGATGATCTGCAGTGGGGGCTTGAACATCGACTCGACTTTATCAGCCTGAGTTTTGTTCGGAGAGCGGCCGACGTCTCTGGCTTGCGTGAACGGATCGAAAGTTTCAGTCCCGATTTCCGTCCCTTGATTGTGGCCAAGATCGAGAAACCGGAAGCGGTCGACGATCTGGAGAACATTCTCAGCGAAACCGATGTCGTCATGGTCGCCCGTGGGGACCTCGGAGTTGAAGTCGATATCGTGCGAGTCCCGGGGCTTCAGAAGCGGATTATCAAAGAGTGCAACCGCCGCCGTGTTCCCGTGATTACTGCCACGCAAATGCTGGAAAGCATGCAGCAGAACGAATTGCCTACTCGTGCTGAGGCGACCGATGTGGCGAACGCAGTGCTTGATGGAACAGACGCCGTCATGCTTTCCGCCGAGACCGCAGTGGGGCGGCATCCCTCACGCGTGGTGAGCATGATGAGTCGCATCACTCGTGAAGTCGAGCCGCTTGTCCCGTCGAACAAAGATCTTCCCATGGGACGGTCTTCCCGAAATCCCGCGACGGAGTTGACCAAAGCGGTCACTCTGGGAGCAATTCATGCTGCGGAAGAAATTCGAGCGAGCCTCATCTTCGTCCTCACCCGCACCGGGAAGACAGCTTTCGCAATTTCCGAGATTCGCAGCCCCGTGCCGATTGTCGCGCTGACCGACGACCCGCAAACGGCCCGCTGGTTGTCAGTGGCATGGGGAGTTCATTCCGTGGTCACCGATATTGGACATGAGACCCCGACGCAAATGCGGGACTTCGCGATTGGCTGGGGAATTGCCGAAGGAATTCTCCACTCAGGAGACCGAATTGCCATCGTCGGAACTACAGACTGGTCTGATGCCGGGAAGAACCTCATGATGGTTCACGCGGTTCCGTGACCGACTGGCACGACGGTTCTCCGCTTCTCGAAGTTGTCACCCGAGTTGAATTTTTGAAACACTTTCGGTGGATCAACGTTCAGAATTCTGAAGGTGGGGCATCATCGCGTCTTGGAGGAAACCGCAATACGAACATCGAGAAAGCCATAAGTCTCGATTTCAATAGACGTTACGGGATTCGGGAGAGATTGCGTTCAGGGAGAGTGTGATTGTTGCGAAAATGGCACATGATGTGCCGCCCTGCAAGATTGAAGTGCTCGACTTACGTGATGAGTGACCACTTCGACCAAGTCATCATCCCATTCGGTTGCTGGATTGCGACCCGCGTTCTATTGCCCCTTGGAAGTGTGTTCATGTCGTCCAGACCCCCGATTGTTACGGAGATTGTGGAGAGATCGGTCAAAGCCATCAAGCTTATTGATGAGGACGTGCCGATCGGGTGCCATTACTTCTTCGGCGAACCGGAACATGAAATCACGCTGTTCATTTCTCCCACTGAAATCGTGGGGGGACCTCGGGATGGCGAGCGGATTGAGTCACGATTTTACGTCGACATCCTCGGATTGCTCGATGTGCTGGACGAAGTTGAGTCGTACTCCTGGCAGGCTCAACCAATGGATGTGGACGACCAACTCTCTGCTCATATTTCTCTCACCGGCACGTATTGTGGAGAGTCGATCTGGCTCCGTATTCTCGCCCGGACTCCGGAAGACTTTCAGCCCGGATGCGTCGCGAATTCAGACGGTGAACAGAGTGTCAATATCTGGGAAGCGGAGTCGAACCCCGAGTGAATTCTCGCTGAGAATTCGAGCTGTTAAAGAGATGATCGCCTGAGAAAACAAAAAGACTCCGGTGTGCCATCGCTGGCGTTCACCGAAGTCTTCTTGGTTTTCAAGTTGCTTCAATCAGCTCTCATTGAGAGATGTCTCTGATTGATCGCTCAAGTGATCTCTGAGTTCAGATTACTCAGTCGCACTTTCAGTGTTTTCCGTAGCAGCTGTCGCGGTTGCAGATTCGGTGTTCGTTTCTGTCTGTGGAGTTGCGGCAGCTTGCTTTTGTGAAGCAGGTTTGAGTGGTTTCGCAGAAGCTGGGAACTCAGCACTCATCAGTTTGACAACGTCGTCGGTGATATCAACGGAGTTGTCGTATGAGAAAACAACGGTGTCGTTACGAGTCACGACGGTGTCGAAGCCTTTTTCTTTGGCGATCTTGGCTGCGACGGGTTGAGTCTGCTGGCGAAACTCGCTGATGAGTTGTTGTCGCGATTGCCCGATTCGGACTCGTGCTTGCTGCTGCAACTCGTTGAGTGTCAGCTGTGCTTTGTTGCGAAGGCGAACGAATTGCTGTGCTTCTTCGTTGGTCACTTCCTGTCCGAGGCTTGCACGAACTTTTTCGAGTTGCTGAGTTGCGTTTGACTGGATTTTAGCAAGAGCTTCTTGCAGTTCGCCGGTCTGTGCCTGCAGGGAATCGGTCATTTCTTTGTCACGTCCGAGCCGCTTGGCGACTTCGTCGAGGTCAACGACAGCAACACCACCTGTTCGGCTGTTCGTGAAATAGGACCAGGTCAGTCCAACGGAGAAAGCTGTGACGATGGCGACAGCCGTGGTGATTGCAGAGCGATTCATGAGGGACTCCTTCCACAAGGTCGAGGTTATTCTCTGTTCCGACCCTTCCGTGATCGGCAGATCTGTTTTGTCTGCTGACTGAAGAGAAGTGAACAATCACTACCTCGATTTCGGGCCAGCGGCGCGGAGACTATGTCATAAGTCAAATTTGAGTAAAGACCACTTTCGGTCGTTTTTGCCAGTTCACTCGTCTTAAAGAAAACGTGAGTGCACAGGTGGTTTCGCACGTAAAACAGCACGAAATGCGCAAACAAAATTCCACATTCCGGGTCTCTGTAAAAAATCGCTCGCGCAGGAAATTCCATCATTCCGTTGGAGCGCAGGCCCGAATGATTCCCTCATCGACCGCTCTCTCGAATCGCTCAAACTCATATTGAGCCCAACGGCGAAAATCATTTAAGGTTGCCGTTTCCATTCTTAAAAGGCACTTTCCTCGATCGCACTACCCCATCAATTCCCGCCCCGATGGACTATCGATTTAAACCAATCAGTAAGACCTGTGCTGGAACCGGAGAACCGCTGGTTCCGGGGGAAATCTGCTATTCCGCGCTGATCGAGAAAGACGGCAGCTACGATCGCGAAGACTACAGCGAAGCCGGTTGGAATGGACTTCCCGAAGGCGGAATCGGGTTCTGGAAGTGTATTGTTCCGCAACCTGAGCAGAAGTCGGTTTCTGCGATCGATCCGGAATCGCTCCTCCAATACTTCGAACAGATCGTCGATCAAACGAATCCTCAGCAGCAGAAGCTAACATATGTATTAGCACTGTCGCTGTTACAACGCCGCCGGTTAAAACTCGACGGGTCCACGGTCCGTGATGATGTCGAATACTTACAACTCTCCGGAGTGCGTGGAGAAGGTCCCTATGAAGTTCGGGACCAGCAAATCCCGGAATCGGAGCTTCAACAACTCCAGTCGGCTCTAAATGAGCAACTCTCTTCACAATGGGATGCCGCATGATGAGGGAATGCCACCAGACGAGTCGCAAATCCGGCGGCCACTGCTTCATAGTCGTTCGAAGAGCGATTGTGATGTGTTGCGTCGCTGTTGTCGCTGTGGGGTGCCATTCTTCTCCGCTCGCGAGATTTTTTCCGCAAGAGTGTGTGCTCGAACAAACGATTTCCAAGGATCAACTTGTCGCACACTTGAATCGAAACATTCAAGGTTCGGAAACGTCTCCCGGGGTGTCTGGATGGAAGTCCAGCAACGCTTCGGTCCGCGTCTCCGGAATTCCGCTTCCACTGCCTGCATCGATTGCGGTGAGTGCTCCTCGAAACCTTCGAGTGATTGTCTCCAATCCAGCAGGGGGACAGGAAGTTGATTTCGGTTCCAACTCCGATCGATTTTGGGTTTGGACAAAGCAACAGCCCGGAGTTGTCACCTGTCGTCATGAGGACACCGCACTCGCTCTGCGGCACCTTCAGCTTCCGATTAATGTCGAACCGGAATGGTTGATGGAAGTGTTGGGAGTGATCCCGATTGACGGAGACAAATTCGAACTGGACCAACCGAGCGAACGGGAATTGCTGCTCGATCTGGTCTCGGTCTCGACATCGCCAACCGGCCAGCACGTCGAAAGAGTTGTCCGAGTTAACACTTGCACCGGAAACATCGAGTCACACATTCTTCGTAAACTCGACGGCACCGTTCTCGCCAAGGCACTTCTCGACGATTATCGGGAGATGTCGAATGGCTCGAAGCTGCCGAATCAGGTTCGAATCTCAATCCCCGAAGCGAAGATGCAGCTTCGTCTCTCGCTGGGTGATCCGGAAATTAACCCGGCAAGCTTTGCGTCGACGAATTCGTTGTGGCAAATGCCAAGATTCCAGGGTGGCAAAGTTGTCGACATCGGGCAAATGAGTCGAAACGCAATGGGGATTCACACAGACCCCGCGATGACTCGCGAACAGCCCGCACATGTTCAACCTGCACATGCTCAATCCGCCCAGGCCATGGGAAGAGCTGGATTTGAAGAACCCGGAAACATTCCTCCTGACTCGAAACGCCAGTTGAACGCACCGACTCCCAACATGGGGCAGTTTCCTTCAGGAAGCCAGGGCGTCTCTCAAGCTGGTGCCATCTCGTCTCCCGAGGCAAACACCACGGTTCCCGCCTGGGCTCAAGAACACTCTACTCAGAAAGTGCCTGCGTCTGGAGGATGGCAGCCGTCAGCGTATTCTGAAGGAGCATGGCAATCGTCATCGGCCCGACACCGCCAGGGACCGGAGTAATCGATCCAGCGACGGGCAACGCTTCGTCGAAGTTGACATCTCCCACGAGTCGATCTCCAACGCGATTGATCCCGACATCGATGACGCAAGCTCCCGGCTTGATCATCTCACCGGTGATAAAATTCGGCCGACCGATGGCAGCGATCAGAATATCTGCCTGACGCGTCATCTCTGTCAGATCACGGGTTCGGCTGTGCGCGATGGTGACCGTTGCGTTGGCGAGGTCTCCCTTCTGAACGAGCATCATTCCCATCGGTTTGCCGACAATTTCGCTGCGGCCCACCACGACCGCATGTGCTCCCGATGTTGGTGTTCCTGACTCACCAATCAACACCTGACAGCCAGCGGGAGTGCACGGAAGAAAGCGAGGTCGCCCCTGAACCATCAGGCCGACGTTTTCCGGGTGAAAGCAGTCCACATCCTTAAGTGGTGCCACCGCGTCCAGAACAGTGGTTTCATCGATCTGAGAAGGAAGCGGCAACTGAATCAGGATTCCGTGGACATCGCTTTGTTCATTGAGTGAATGGACAAGCTCAAGGAGTTCCGCTTGCGATGTCTCCGTGGACAGACGATGCAGCGTGCTTCGAATTCCGGATTTCTCGCATGCTCGTTGTTTGTTTCGAACATAAACCGCACTGGCGGGGTCATCTCCGACGAGAACGGCTGCCAGATGGGGCTGCACATGATTCGACTGCTGAAACTCCGCCACTTTTTGGGCCAGTTCCTCTCGCAATCGGCTTGCGACTCCTTTTCCGTCAATGATCTGAGCAGACGACATTTTCTCTCGGCAATTTGGGGTACGTGTTCAACAAACACAGAGTAGCTGTCCGAGAAACCGGTGACAACAATCTCGTTCCCGGCGAAACTCTGTCAATTCGCACCCGGAAGGCGACAGCGTATCAGCGATTTGTTACGATTTTCCCTACCGTGATTGCGATGGAAGACTCGTCAGGTCGACTGACATTCCTCATCATTTATCAGTTCCCGGTGCGATTTTCCGACTTTTGTGTGAGAGAGTGTGTCCGAAGAATCGCTGAGATTCTTCGATCCGTGAACCGGAAGTGAGTGCACTCCAAAAAGAATGAGTGATTTCGAATAACAGATTTTCCAATCGCGTTTCGGCCCACTTATTCCATGACGAGCAGTTATCGAGAACGTCTCAAGAGACTCCGATTTTCGAGGTGATATAGATGCGTTTGCTCTGTTTCTTAACCCTGTTGACTTTGGCACCTGTCTGGACAGAAACGGCGACAGCTCAAAACGTCGGGCCAATGCCGACTGTGCTCCAAGGGGAAATTACGGAGATCAAGGAAGAACGAAAGTCCAAAGTTCTTGTCGTGACGGATCAAAACGGTGAGACACACGAGATTCGAGTCACCCCGAAAATGCAGTTCGAAATTCGAGCTTCCGGAGATCATGGCTTCATTCGGGAAGGAGCTTACGTCGGCGCAGACGCCATTCTTTCCAACGGATCGCTTTACATCACGAAAGTGAGTGTCCTGCTGCCTCGCAAGGGGCTGCGTCCTCCCCGGGGAATGGTTGTCAAAGCCCCGGCGGAAGCTGGTCAAAGCCAGAATGCGTTTAAGGTCCTCGGGCAAATCAAAGCGACGCAACCGAATCCCGAGTATCCAGAATTTACGATGATCGCTCTGAGGGTTCCGGGAAATTATCCCGCGATCAATCTTGAGAGCGGATATGAAGTGACTGTTGTTCAAACTGATCCTGAGTTTGCGGAAGTTGGAATGAAAGGGGAGTTGACCGGGAAAATGAATCGCGGAAAATTGCTCGTGAACAGCCTGACCTTGCAAAGACAGGAACCGTTCGAATCCGCCGAAATCTATGGATCGGACGAGGCTGATGAGTAGGGGGTCCTGATTCGGGAGATTCGCTTCCGGACTTCCGTCCTCTTCTATGAAGAGTTTGATTGAGCAGGCAAGACAGTTCTTTCTGTTGAGTGAATCGCATACCTTCTGCGATTCGAATGATTCGTTTTCGGGATCTCTGATCTATTTCAATTCACGCCGGGGGCGCGCTCCAGCGAAACGTTCGACTCGTTGACGGAAGTCGAGTAAGACGGTGCACAGGAGAGGGCGAATCGCTCTCAATTTTCAATGACCATGATTCCATCGCAGTACAATTTTGATGTTATTGTCATCGGGGCAGGGCATGCCGGAACCGAAGCTGCGCTCGCAAGTGCCCGACTCGGGGCGAAGACTGCGCTCCTGACAATGAACTGCGACACCGTTGGTCAAATGAGTTGCAACCCCGCGATCGGGGGTGTCGCCAAGGGGCAGATCGTTCGTGAGATCGACGCACTCGGCGGCGAAATGGGTAAGGTGATCGATGCGACGGGCATCCAGTTTCGCATGCTGAATCGCGGAAAAGGGGCGGCGATGTGGTCGCCTCGCGCCCAGGCCGACAAAAAGGCCTATCAGTTTCTCATGAAGCTCCGCGTTGAAGAACAGCCCAACCTCTCGCTTCGACAGGAGATGGTCGAAGGACTGGACGTCGACACAGCCAACGGGCCGCGCATTGCAGGTGTTCGCGTGCGGGGAGGGGCGGTCTACAACGCTCCTGCGGTGATCATCACGACCGGAACGTTTCTGCAAGCGATCATGCATACCGGAGAGGCGAAAACTCAAGGCGGTCGAGCCGGAGAAGGGACGACGAAAACACTGTCCGACAGCCTTGTCGGTCTTGGGTTTGAACTCGAACGTTTCAAAACCGGAACACCGGCGCGGCTCAATGGCCGGACAATCGACTTTTCGAAACTCGAAATTCAGGACGGCGATGCCGAGCCGCAACCGTTTTCGTATCTCACAGAGCGAATTGAGCAGGCACAAATTCCCTGCTGGCTGACAGCCACGAATCCCAAAGTCCACGATGCGATTCGTGCAAACCTCGACCGCGCCCCAATGTACAGCGGGCAGATCAATTCGACAGGGCCTCGATATTGTCCGTCAATCGAAGACAAAATCGTCCGATTCGCGGACAAGTCTTCGCATCAAATCTTTCTGGAGCCGGAAGGTCGGCAGACGCTCGAATATTACTGCAACGGAATCTCGACCAGTCTTCCGCGAGATGTGCAGGACCTCATGATCCGATCGATCGAAGGACTCGAAAACGCGGAAATCATGCGGTACGGATACGCAGTCGAGTATGACTTTGCTCCGCCGACGCAACTTGCTCCCACACTCGAAACAAAACGGGTTGCCGGGTTGTACTTTGCCGGTCAAATCAACGGGACCACCGGTTATGAGGAAGCAGCTGGACAAGGTCTGATCGCCGGAGTGAATGCGGCGCTGAAGTTGGAAGAAAAGCCGCCGTTCATTCTCGACCGGGCACAGGCGTATCTCGGCGTCTTGATCGACGATCTTGTAACGAAAGGCGTTGACGAACCGTATCGTATGTTCACTTCGCGAGCGGAGTATCGGCTGCTGCTTCGTCAGGACAATGCCGATCGCCGGTTGACTCCCATCGGCGAGAAAATCGGGCTCGTCACGAAAGAGCGATCGGACCAGTTGGAGCAGTACGAACGCGAAATCACCGAGGCCGAGAAAGTTCTTCGATCCGTTCGGCATCAGGGAAACACGCTGGAAGAATGGTTGCGCCGACCAGAAATCGAATGGCAGCAACTCTGCGAAATGTCTTCCGAACTCGCAGAGCTTCCGACGAGTGCTCGCGCTCGAGAACAAGTTCAAATCGAAACCAAATACAGCGGATACATCAAGCGGCAGCAGGAAGAGATTACACGGCAAAACAAGTCGCAACATCTGACGATTCCAACGACGTTCGACTTCGCCGCGATTCCTCAACTTCGCAAGGAAGCACGCGAGAAGTTCGCTCGAATTCAACCGCGTGATGTCGCCCAGGCAGGCCGAATCAGCGGTATTACACCTGCTGACCTTGCTGTGTTGACGCTCTATCTCAGCGACCCCGGCCGAATGCCCTCGAAGTCCACAAACGCATAACTCTTCGTGCGCTAGTCCGAATATCAGGAGAATCGAAAGTGAAATCGATCGAAAGTTCCTATCAGATCGTGGACTTTTCAACGCTTCCCGGAACTCCATGCCCCTGCGGAACCGCACGCCGGGCCTTCGCGGATGTTGAAGACTATCCCGCGACTGTGCACGTGACCGAAATCGCCGACGATGCGCGAGTTCACTACCACAAACATCACACCGAAACGTACTACATTCTGGAGTGCGGGCCGGATGCGAAGATGCAGCTCAACGACGAACAAATTCCGATCCGTCCCGGAATGTGTATCCTCATTCCGCCGGGGACGAGACATCGCGCAATCGGTCAGATGAAAATCATCAACATCGTGATGCCAAAATTCGATCCCGCAGACGAATTCTTCGACTAACCCCATTGGCATGGGGCGGTGCACTCGCTTGTTCGCGGCTCGTTCGATGAACGTTGCGCTTGCTCGTGCGGATCGCTCAAAGACCTGTGAAGCATTGGCTTGAGGCCATCGGCATGGGAGCGGTGCACTCGCTTATTCTCAGCTCACCGAATCGCATCACTCGGGGTCATCAATGCAGCCGGTGAGCCACAGGATGAGTGATTCCATTTGGAGTGGGGCAGCGAGAAGACTGCCGCCCTTCAATCCATAGTCGGTTTCTGTGAGTTTCTGAAGAATCCGCTCAGCGCGCGGACGGCGAATTCGTCGCAGGTAGCGTTCGGCTGATTCGATATCTCGAAAGAAAACACCCGCTTCCTTCAGGGCACTCGAAAGCGTTGCTCCTTGTCGCGATCGTTCCGTCGCTTCGGCGAACTTTCGGAAGACAAAGTTGATTCCGCCAAGGATTTTCTGCGGGGCTTCACCTGCATAAAGAAGCTTCGCCAGACAATTGAGAGCTGTGTCGATCTGATCGTCTCGGATTGCGTTGATCATGGTCCAGGTCGTTTCAGCTTTCCAGCCTCCGACGAGTTTCCGAACGTCCTCGACGCCAATTTGTTTTCGATCGCCCACGTAAGAGCTGAGCTTTTGCAGTTCCTGATCGAGCAATCCCAGCCCGGTTCCGGCCAGTTCGCCCATCAACTGGGCTGCGTCTCGCGAGAGCTGCTTCTCGTATTCGCTCTTCGCTCGACCGACAAGCCACGAATTGAGGCGTCCACCGGTCAGTTCCGCACACTCGACAACAAGCCCGGTCTTGGCGGTTTTTTTCGCGAGTTTGGTATTTCCGGGCCATTTCGTCACATCGAGGATGAGTTTCGATTTGCCGGGTGGTTTATCGG
The DNA here is from genome assembly GCF_007859735.1 of Thalassoglobus neptunius. GTDB lineage: Bacteria > Planctomycetota > Planctomycetia > Planctomycetales > Planctomycetaceae > Thalassoglobus > Thalassoglobus neptunius. Next base: position 461,180 of record NZ_SIHI01000001.1, read on the forward strand.
AGAACTTCTCAAGAGCAGGGCGATTCGCCGAGACGAAATCATCAGCGTCCTCAACGAGCACGACCTTTGAGGTCGAAAACATCGAGACTGTTTGCAGTTCGTCTCGAATTGTTCGAAAATCCGTTTCTTTCCCTGAAAATCGTGTCAATCCGAGAGAGTCCTCCGGCGCACTACCGAGAACATCTTTGCAGATGATCCCCAATGACTCGGATTTCAGGTGCAACTCACCTCCGAACAGAACGATCAGCGAAGCCGATTTGATATCGTCAATGTTCTGTGCGAGTTCGGTAGCGTGCATGATCCAGATTGACCTGCTTCGAAGAATGAAAGTACGATCCGCTTCGTTGTATTGAATACGCACAGGACTGCAACCCAGCGACTGAAGAAGGTGCCAGGGAATGGCGGAGGCGAAACGGAATTTCGTGGAGATCGCCGCTGCCTCGCCGGGAGAATTCTGCTGTCCGGGAGAGAGTCAACCGATCTCGAAATCCCTTCATCTGGCTCGTCTCGCTGCCGGTTATGAACTGTGTGCAAAGTGCATTCACCGGGTGCATACGGGCTCTTTGCCGAAGTCTGTGGTCCGCAGATTACAGCAGCACTCTCCGTCGACTGAGCATGCAGGCCCGCTGGTTTCCTCGAATGAAATCCGTGGAATTTATCTCAATAATCTGACTCGCAGTGCCCTCGCCGATGTGGTCGAACATCTTCTTCATCTCGTTGAAGAGGACATGAGCAATCGCCCGAAGGCAACTTTGAAGCGAGTTCTCGTCGGGCACGACTGGAGGACTTCATCGGGAGATCTAGTCGTTGGAGTTGTGGAAGTCTTGCGTCGCTGGGGATGGGAGATCGCAGACCTCGGACAGGTCAGTCAATCCTGTTTTGAGTTCGCGAACGATAAATTCCATGCTTCGCTGGGGCTGTTCGTCACAGGCGGCGTTCATCCGGAAAAAGTCAATGGGCTGGAAATCTACGATGGCTCGGGAGAACGCTGGTCAGCGACGGGGCGATACGAACGTCTTGAAGCTGCCTTGAAAGTTCCCGCAAGTCGGACATCTCGGCAATCGGGGCACTATCAAACTGTCGAAATGGAATCGATCTACGCAGCCCAGTGTCGCTCCTGGTTTGCTGATGTCCTTCCGCTTCGTATTGCTCTGGCATGCGGTGAGCCGCGAACGCTCAAGCTGTTGAGAAGAGAATTTCAGCGGGCTGACTGTGAAGTCGACCAGATTGCCAGCAACTTTTCGGAGGCAAACTTCAGTCGGCAACTCACGCAGTTTCGGTATCAGGTTCGCGAACGACACGTGGACTTTGGCGTGCTGATTCGCTCGGACGGACAGTCGTTCCATCTTTTCGACGAACGCGGGCAGGAGCTGACATCAGGCGTGGTGCGGAGGCTCCTCGAATGCGCGCGTTCGCCGGAGATCCTGTCACAAATTCTGGAGGAGTTTGCGTGTGCCAGGAGCGGGCATTCGAGTGAAACGCAAAAGACTGACACGCGGCTGCAACTTCATTCGCGAAGCTCCGTCCGTACAGACGATCAGGGGAAGTACTGGATTGATGATGCCTGTCCGGCGTGCGACTCCATTCTTGTTTCCGCATTGATCGCGTCATTACTCAGCCGCTTCGAATGGCCACTTTCCATACTTGGTGCAGCCATCGAAGAGGGTTAGAGCTTCGCGCCAATCGTCGCCGGTGCCGCTTAAGGAACTTTTCGATTGGTCCCTTCGAGTTGATTGAGTGCCCGGTTGATCACGCGGACGACGTATTTTCCGTTGGCGTAAAGATCCGGTCGAGGTTCGAGAGCGGCGTGCATCGATTCAATCGCGGGGCGGGCGAGTTCGTCCATTTCATCGAGAACAATCGCAGCATGCAGACGTTCCCACTGCTCACCTTCTGCAAGTTGTTTCGTCAGCACTGGCAGCGCTTTCTCGGGGGAATTCATTCTGCTGAGTGCACGGGCGACGGCAATCTGTACGACAGGCGATTCATCATTGAGATGAGCTTCGAGTGCAGGTTTGGAATCGGAAGCAAGAAGCCCGATGTTGCCGAGTCCGGTCGCTGCCCAATAACGAACAGCGGAATCTTCGTGTTCCAATGCGTCTGTTAATTCGTCCATTGCTTTCGGACCCGACGACGCCAGATTTGCCGTCTCGGCAATTTTATCGGCTGCCTCATGTGCTCCGTCTCCCCGGAGAATTCCGTATCGATGCCCGAGTTCTTTCTCGCGTTCGACCAGAATCGGCTCCGCGACCAGACCCAGATCGCGAGTTTCCTTGACCCATGCAAGGTGAACCTCCCGCAACTTCTCCAGAGTGTCGGAGTATTCCGGGTTGTCAGCGAGGTTGTTCAGTTCGTGAGGATCCGCTTCGCAGTCGTAAAGCTCTTCCACTGGCTTTGTGGAGGCGAAGTAAGCTTCCGCTTCCGGAGGGAGAGTCCCGGCAAGATGCCCTTTGCGGAGTGACGACATCGTCGCCCCTTGCTCCGGTGTGTTCATGTACTGGTAGTACGTTTTGAGCGGTTCGTAGTTGCGGATGTATTTGAAACGATGGTCACGCACCATGCGGATGATGTCGTACCGTTCGTCCATGCGATCACGGGCTCCAAAAACGTAATCACGGGCAGGCGGCAGATTCTGGCCGAGGAAGGGGATTCCCTGCATCACTTTCGGAGTGGGAATTCCCGCGAGATTCAACACGGTCGGACCGAAGTCAATCGAGCTGACCAGTTGATCGGAGACGCTTCCCGGGACGGCCTGACCGTCGACTCGGAGCGGTTCGGGAACTCGAACGATCAATGGAATGTGCGTTCCAGAGTCATACAACCAGCGTTTGGCACGCGGCAGACCGACGCCATGATCTGACCAGAAGAAGATGATCGTCTTCTCATAGAGACCATCTTCCTTCAGTTGATCGATCAGGTTGGCAGCGTAGTGATCGAGTGCCGTGATCAATTCGTAATTTCTCTTCCAATCCTCGCGAGCTTCTTTCGTCTCGGGATAGTAGGGAGGGAATGTCGTCAACTCGTCGGCGTTTTGCCGTTCCGATGCACTGAGATCTTTCGTGACCGTCTCGTATTTGTCCGTCGACGCAATTCCGCTTTCGTGACATCCCGTAAAATTGAAGACCGAGAAGAATGGCTGATCCGAGTTCTTTCGATTTCGCCAGTGCGCGTTCTTGTTTGACTCGTCCCAAGTTTCCTTCGGAGCTTTGAACTGGTAGTCCTGCTTGGAATTGTTCGTGCAGAAATATCCGGCTTCCCGAAGCAAGATAGGGAAGGGCCGGACTTGCGGCGGCAATGTTGTATTCCCACGCATATGCTGCGTTCCGAGAGTTGTCTGGTACATCCCGGTAATGATCCCACTGCGACACGGGGCACAAACACCAGCAGTTGTAAACGCGTGCGAGTACCGCACTCCTTCGTCGGCGAGTTTGTCGAGCGATGGAGTGATCGCGTGCGGGTCGTCGTAACATCCCAGATGGGTACTGATATCCTCAGCGGAAATCCAGAGAATGTTGGGCTGCTCAGCAGCGAGTGCCGTGATCGGAATGCAGAGAGAAAACAGCAGCGCGAGGCATGTTCGTGACATCAATCTGCCTTGAAGAATGGTGAGGAAATCGCGGGAAAAGTGAGGCTGAAATTCCATAGCGAGTCATTCTCTTATCAACGATGAAACGGTCGCTGTTTGATTTAGATCAGTACTCCGATGCTGTTTCGACATCGATCACGGGGATGGAAATCTCACGCTGTTCTTGCGTGGGCTCGCAGGCTTCGAGTTGCGGCCAGAATTTCATTCGTCATGGGGTTTGTTTTGAAGAATCCATGTCTGGAACTCTTCGTTTTCGGAAAGGATTTTCTGAAGTTTTTTGAGGCTGCGACTGAGCAGAATGCGGACGGACGCATCCGACTTTCCAAGTCGCGTTGCGATTTCTTTGCTCGGGAGTCCATCGAGATACCGCAGACGCAAAGCAACTTGAGCATCCTCAGAGAGTTGCTCCATGGCTGTGCCGAGGTGAAGTTCTTTTTGCCCCTTGGAGAACGCATGGCTGGGCGTTGTGAAGCTGGCGATGAGAAAGTCTTCCAGCCCCTTCTCTGACCAGCCATCGCGTGGAGAATTTAAGAGAACTTCACGGTGAGCAGAGCGTTTCTTCGCTCCGAAGTGCCGGCGATGTTCGTCAATGATGCGGCGTTCGGCCTGTTGACACAACCACCGGAACGGGTCTCGGTTGTTCAGGTCGATCGTTTTCAGGGCACTCAGACAACTCACCGAAACTTCTTGCAGAACATCGACCGGGTCGACCTTTTTCCGAAGCGCCTCCCGCATTCTTCGATCGATGAATGCGAGAAGCTGTGATCGATGCAAATCGACGTATTCAGCAAGGGCAGCTTCGTCGTGATCCCGAATCCGACTGATGAGAGCTTCAAGATCACTGGCCATTCTTCAGTCTCCGAAGTGGCAGTTTACTTCTCTGCGGCCTTTTTGCCGTCGGAATCGCTGCTCCCAAAGAACAGACGCGAGACGAAACCGTCAATTCCAAACCATTGACCAGTCGGGAGTGCTGCGATTGCCAGCAATGCGAGCACTTCGATCAGGTTCTTGTTCACGATGAAGCTGTGTTCCGGACCGGGAGCCGGTGGAACGCCAGGCCAAGGCGGAACGACAAGATAGAAGGAAAAGACCATAAAGGCAGCTGCGAATGCTGACAGGCGAGTAAACAGCCCGACGATGATGAGTGAGCCGAGAATAAGCAATCCCCACATGGCCATCATGTCGGCGCGGTACAGCGGCGTGTCTTCCGGAGGGAGTCCGCCACGAGACAACTGTTCCGGAGTCAGAATCTTGAGCGCGAGTGTCTGCAGTTCTTTTTCGAGGCTGCGAATCGGTCCAACGAGTTCGTTCCGAGTCATCGCCACCTTGCGGCTCAGCATGGAAGCGTGATCGGTCTGGTACTGCATCGATGCATTGGTCAGAGTGTCTTCGTATTCATCGAGCAGCTTTTTGTATTCTTCGATCTTTCCGAAACGGACATTGTGTCGTGCTTCGTCTTCTTCCTGACGAGTGACGGTTCCCATGACGTAGTCGAAGGAGCCACGCTCATTCAAGCGGCCGATCACACCTGTGTTGTCCGGATCGCCAAGCAGGCTGGCTGCGAGGCGGTGGCGAAACGGGAGTTCTCGTTTGACAGCACTGTTCAACTTGCTTGTGGCAGCACTGAGATTGTCAGCATCCAGTTCCGAATCTTTTCGACGAGACTCACGGCTGAGTTGGTTCAACTGGGCTTCAATCGGACGACGGGAATAAGTTGAGAGGGTCTCGACAGACTTATAGAAGGCCATTTCGGAGGCCAGCTTCGGGTCGACGGCGTCACCGTCCTCAGCTTTTGCTTCTCCAGGAACATAAGAGACCAGTTTCTTAAGCTTGGCTTCCTCGCTTGGGAGAATTGGGGCCAGTGCCACGAGGCGACCGTTGTCGAACTCGACGACTCTAGCGAAGGACTTGAGGTTCACAGATTCCGGAAGGGCAGCGAGTGGGACTGAGATCGGTGGAAACGGCGGATTCTCAGATGGTGCAGTATCTGCATCCGCATCCGCATCGATCAGGATGTCGAGGACCGCTTTCTGTTCCGGACTCAACTGGTAGTGATTCGCGAAGCGATCGCGCCACGAATACCACTTGGAACTCATCTTGTCGTAGTCGAGCCAGTTCAGGTCATCCGGATCGCCGGTCATTTCGCGGAAGTGATCTCGGAACGGACCCTGTGCATTCTTCAGGTATCCTTCTGCGGTCCACGGATCGGGGCCGCTCATTGTTCCGTACTTCCACATTCCTTCGTAAAGAAGTTGCCAGCCAATCGCTACGCGCAGCACAACGAGCAGGAGAATCGCAAACCACGAGATTCGCCGAAGGTCTTTCACTCTCAGTATCCTCGACAGGGTTGAGTTCAATCAGGGAAGGCAACTGGCCGGCAATCTTTCGCTTCCGGTTTCAATCGCTCCGCGGAAATTTTGATCTTGAATGGCACTCACGATCGAATGAGTACCGGTTGTGTCAGTCTTTAATTGGAATGCAGGTTCTGGAAATTTGGAAGATCCACCCCGGCTCCCGATTCTCACCTGCTGAAACCCGAGTTTGACCGCAGTCAAAAACAGTGTTCCCCCGCAGCGAATCATCAGGAGATGTCACTGCTGAAATGAATCAGTCCGGGATCAATGTTGCGGATGTGTGGTTCCAGGTGGCGTCCCTGGGAGGGAGGAGGGACGAAAATCAACCCGACCTGTGGGTGATCATCGCAATACTTTAATGCGTTGTCGAGTCCCATGACATAGAAAGCTGTCGATAGTGCATCAGCTTCTGTGGCAGTGGGGGCGAGAACGCTTACGGACAGCAATCCACCGGCGGGCCAGCCAGTCCGCGGGTCGAGCAAGTGTCCGTATCGGCGGCCTTCGTGTCGAAAGTATTGGATGTTCGAACCACTGGTCGCCATCGCGACATTCTTGAGGAGAATGGTGGCGTAACGTTGTTCGGTGAACAACGGATTCTTCAGGCCGACAGGCCATCCATTGTGTTCCCCATGTGTCCCCCTAGCAATCAGGCTGCTTTGACCTCCATGCACGAGAAAGGCATCGATTTCTTCGTACTTCAGGTGATCTGCCGCTTGATCGATTCCGTAGCCCTTGCCGATTGAGGCGAAGTCAAGCAGCAAGTCCCGGTCGAAGGAGACGGTTGGACCGTCGCCGATTTTGACATGCTGAAATCCGGATTGCTCCAAAGCGGTTTCAATTTCCTGATCGGTCGGAATCCGATTTTCAGATCGCGCAGTTTTCCAGAGTTGAATCAGTCGACCGGTCGCTGGGTCGAAACATCCTCCGGTGTCTTGAAAAAGTGTCGAACAGGTCGAGAGAAATTCCGCGAGCGATTCCGAAATCGAGACGGGGCTCTCAGCTGCGCTGCGGTTTACTTTCGCGATTTCGCTGTCGTCGCGGTAAATCGTCAGCATCTGTTCTGCATCGCGCACGCGATCGAAAGCGTCAGAAGCTGCCATCACCCGACGAGGGGCTCCCGGATTCATAATGACCGACCAGCCACAGCCCATGGCTTTTGTTTCAAGGCGAACGGTGTCTCCCGCAACCGGTGCGGTGGGCTTCTGTTGATCGTCGAGAATCGCATCCGCAATCTCGTCTCCCGCGTGGCGAATCTCGCGTTTTGCGGCACGGCCGGTGAGAAAATCGCGACGATTGGAATCGGGAGGGAGGGTCATATCTTCATATGGATCTGAGTCGTTGGATGCGTTGAGTCGCTGGAGGGATCAACGAACGTCATTTTCAGTCTGGCAGGAACAGGTGTGGAATTCCACTCCTTGAAGTCAAGTTTCGGGTGGCTATACTCCACACAGTGATCGGGAGATGCTCAGGCCATCGGTGAGCGGAACAAAGCGCATTGGTTTGAGACGGTGAACGCTGCAATCAAAGTTGGTGCATCATCTCCTTCGAGGAGAGGGGGCAACCCGTTGGGATTGCAGTGACTCTGTCATGATGGCTGACATCTGCGACGATGGCTGGCATCTATAACGACGGCTGAAAGGGGCAAGGCCGACAAGAATTCTTGTCCCTTTTCCATCAATTTAAATATCTACTGTCCTTCAGGGCAGATCGAATCTGATTCTCAATTTCTCAAGCAAACTCTTCAGGAGATACAAAAGATGAGTGCACAAGTCGGTCAACCCGCACCAGATTTCAAAGTTCAAGCTTACGATCGAACCAAAGATGGATCGGACGCACAGTTCGGAGATCTGTCACTGGCAGATTTTAAAGGCAAGTGGGTTTGCCTCTTCTTCTATCCTCTCGATTTCACCTTCGTCTGTCCGACTGAGCTTGTTTCGTTCAACGACAATCTCGGTGAGTTCGAAGATCGTGAATGTGCTGTTCTGACTGCCAGCACCGACAGCGTTTATTCACACAAAGGCTGGTGCGACAGCCACGAAGATCTCGCGAAGCTGAAATACCCAATGCTCGCTGATACGACTCATCAGCTCTCACGCGACTACGGCGTTCTCAAAGAAGACGCCGGAATTGCTTATCGCGGAATCTTCTTGATCGATCCGAACGGAGTTGTTCGCTGGTCGGCGATTCACGATCTGAGCGTTGGTCGAAACGTGCACGAAGTGCTGCGAGTTCTCGATGCATTGCAGACAGACAAGCTCTGCCCATGTAACTGGAAAAAGGGCGAAGAAACACTCAGCTAAACCTCTTCAAGGTTTCGCTGGGTTCGCCCGGATGCGTTCCGATTAAACGATCGCATCGAACTTCGATGGACTGTGGTCAACGGGGGAGCATATGGGCTCCCCCGCTTTTCAGATCTGTCAATTTTGCTCAGCCTGAAGAATCAGGAGTGTCTTTGATGTCGGCTTTTCTCTCTCCAATTGATCCTGAGAACGCGTCCGAAGACGCTGCAAAACTCCTCGACCGCGTTCGAGATATGCTCGACGGAGAAGAGCTTCCGGAACCATTTCTGGTCTATGCTCACGTCGAGCCGTTCCTGAAAGACTTTTACATGAACTTCAAGAAGTTCGTGTACTCCGATGGGGCGATTGACGCCAAAACGCGATCGGCGATTGCGTTGGCTGTCGCTGCCCATGCCAAGTCGAAGGCTTGGGGAGAATACTTCCGGTCGCGCTGTTCGAAGCTTGGTTTCAGTGTTCAGCAGATCGCAGAGATCCTGGCCATTGCGTCGACGAATTATATGTACAACACATTCTTTAAGTTTCGCGATATCAGCGGAACGGATCTGTTCGACGGAATGGGAGTCGGTCTTCGTGCCCATACGTTTTCGAACACCTCACTCGGCGACGAACTCGTCGAATTGATCAATGTGGCGGTGAGCGATCTCAATGCTTGCCAACCGTGCACAGCTGGGCATGTCGAAAAAGCCAAGAAGCTCGGACTCAGTGGCGAGCAGATTCTGGAGTCCATTCAGTGCGCAGCGACCGTTTATGCGGGTGCGCAGTTTCTGAACTCCGTGAGTTAATATTGAACGCAGTGAACTGATTTCGATCGCCGCGAGCGGATTTCGAACTCAGTGAACTGTCCGGTCCATTCAATCGCGGAGACTGGAGAGAATTACGGTTCTGCGATGGAAACAGAACCGCTTCGCGTCGTTCGAAAGCCTATTGCCTCGACGTTTCCTGTCGAATTGGCTCGACGCCCGTGACCTGTGCTCGTGGCTGCGAGGTGTCTCGCACGAACGCCTCGCTCGACCGAACATAACCAGTGTTGCCGGCGGAATCGCGGGCTTCGATTCGCACGTAAAACTCTGAGTTCAAATGGTTGGGTAAGTTCCAAACATATCGTTCGACATTTTCCATCGGTTGCGCGATCGGAGTCCATGGACCGGTTGGGAACGTTGCGTAAGAGAGAACAACGGGCGCTTTGGCCAATTCCACTTCCTCGATCTTCCAGGTGATGACCAGTTGATCAAGGTTCTCCGGGCTGAGGTATTGAATCGGATTCAATGTGATTCGTGGAGGAGTCCTGTCGACGAAGACGGTGATCTCCGGTGCTTCTCCCGGTTGCGGAGGCGTGCTCAAGACTCCGACCCCGTTGCGAACACGGAATGAGAAGCCGTACTCTCCATCTCTCGGGACGGTCACATTAATGGGCGAAGTTCGGTCGGCATCGCTTCCGTAGTGATACCACTTCTGACCTCTGTCCTCAGTGATATACAACTCGATGCTGTTCACTCCGGTCGGTCCAACTCCATCGACTTGATAGCCGATTTCAAACGTCGCGGAATTCACCACATGACCGCGTTCTGCACGAGGAGGAAGAACGGGTTGTTTCTGTTCCTCAACGACTTCAGTTTGCGGCGTCGAGACAGATGGCGTCTTCTCAGGCAGGACGAGATTCTGGTCAACGGCTTCTGTCGATGATTCTTGAGGATTCACCGGACGAACCGCTCTTACAGCTTCCTTCTGAGTGGCTTCTTTGCTCATCGGTTCATTCGATGGCGAAGATGTCGAAGGACTGGCAGCCTCCGTTGTTGTCGAATCACTCAGCGTGCTGGAAGGTCGCGGAGTGACAGATGCAGCAGTGAGTGCATCGGATTTGGAACTTTTGGCTTCAGGTTTAACAATCGGCGAAGTGGTTGAGTCCGTGGCCCAGACAGGAGCGGACGTTTGGCCGACTGCGTCTGGTTGAGTTGGAGTTTCGTTCGCTTCCGAGGCTGGTCGAATGACGGATTTCTCGGTTTTCTCTTTCGGATCAGACACCAGATTGACCGGAGTCTTGGGCTGCGAAGAATCCTGATGAGACGGATTCAGGTGTTCAAACGGATTCCCGGAAGGTTGATTCGCAGCAACGGGAGCGGCAGAAGAGCGCCCCGGTGAATTCGGAAGTGCCAACCCGGAGACAATCGCTTGAGCCGATGACTCGGCATGATTGCCGGCGAGGTCTTCGACCGAAGCCCGAACTTCGACGACTCCGGCGGAATCGACGGTCCAGGAAACGCGACCACTCGCGTCCTGATTGATCGCCACAGGTTCCCAGGATTTCGTATGGGAATTGAAGACGTCAATTTTCAGAGATTCCGCCACGAGAAAATCGTCGTTGGCGTCCCATTTCATTTCGATGCGGCCGGACGCTGACTCTTCAACTTCAACACTGAGCCGCGGCGCGGACGAGTCAACGACGACTTTCAATCCAGCAACGTGAGGACCGGCGGGATAAGTGAGTCCGCCAGCTGCGAGCGTTCTGACCGAGAACCAGTACTCTCCGTCTGACTGTGCTTTGAAGACAAACGAGTTTGCAGCGGGGTCAACAGATTCGTGTCGCTTCCAACTGGCTCCCCGATTGTCTGAAACGAAGAGTTGGATTTCGTTCGCTCCGAGTCTCTTCAGTTCGGCTGGATCGAAATCAAATGGGATGCGGAACTTGTTTGACTTCGAGAAGATCGGGGCCGATTCCGGAGTCTGTGCGGTTCCCTCATTGAGAAGGCCGGTGACCCCGGCGAGGCAGAGGAGACTCCGTCCAAGGAGTTTGCGGATCGACTTCAGGCTGTGGAATGGCTGAGGCGTCATGGCTCTGAGTTCATGCAGTTTGGTCTATGCGACGGGAGCCGAAAGTGATCAACCGGTCATGCCGGTGACTATGACGAGAACAAGCCACTTGTCTGCATGCGCACGCAGGCACGGGTTCGGTCAATGTTTTACGGAGTTTGCTCGTTCGAGAGTTGTAAAACCCGTTTCAAAGTTGTTCTCACGCGGAATCCTTCCGCCACTTACAAATCATTTCTTCGCGCAAATGCGGAAGATCCCCCGAATCGTTATCGTCCACATAGCAATGAGGACTCCATTCGAAATGAGACCTCCCGTGCAAGTTGTCGCTTCCCGTATCGATCATTCGACGACCGTTTGACGTGATTCAATCTCTCGATTCATTGGGTATGGAGGACTGCCGATCCAAGCACCTGAGAGATCGTGTCAAATTTCTGACGCAAAGTGATTGAAAACTTCGAATTTCAGTAAAACCACGGAATCCCAATCCGAGCAGAGAGGCGTGTGAGATGGAGAAAATCAGAGTCGGCATTATCGGTGCTGGTGGAATTGCGGCAAAGCTGCATCTCCCCGAGCTTGCAGAAATCGCCGAAGTGGAAATTGCGGTTCTCGGAGGACGAAAGCAAAGCCGCCTGAAGAGACTGAGCGAGCTGTTTGGAGTTCCGCACACAACCGATTCCTACGATGAGATTCTGAGTGACAAGAGCATCGATGCCGTCGTCATCGCGCTTCCGCATCCGCTGCATGTGAGCTACGGACTGACTGCTCTCGCGGAAGGCAAGCATGTTTTCATGCAGAAGCCGCTGAGCACGTCGTTCGAAGAGGCCGATCAGTTCGTGGAAGCTGTCGATTCGTTCGACCGAGTTGTTTTTGCACTTCCCTACGTTTCGAAGCCGCATGTTCTTGCTGCTCGAAAGATGGTCGAAGACGGAAGCTTAGGAGTTGTTTCCTCCGCGACGGCACGCTTCAGTCACGGTGGCCCCGAAGTGTACTACGCAACGATTCAAGAGATTCTACAAGAGGAGCCCGAAAACGAGTTGTGGTTTTTCGATGCGGAACATGCCGAAGTCGGAGCACTTTTTGATATGGGTGTCTACGCGATTGCCCATCTGGTGGCGATTCTGGGATCGGTAAAATCGGTTTCGTGTCGGATGACCACCATGCACAAACCGACTCAACTGGAAGACACCGCGACTGCGATTCTGGAGTTTGAAAGCGGCGCTCTCGGAACGGCCGAAACCGGTTGGTGTGACGGGGCGAGAACTTACGCTTTCTCCATTCATGGATCTGAATCGAAAGTGGTCAATCCGAGTCTCACTGGCGATTTAATTCATCTTCGTCCAAGTTCGAAAGTCGATGAAGACGCTCCGTTGCTGGAATCGAAATTGGACTTGTCCGCATTCCCGAATATCAGTGGTCATCAACACTGGATCGATTGCATCCAACAGGGGTGTCAGCCTCCGATCAGCAACGTTTACTTTGCGCGACATGTCACGGAAATCCTGTTAAAGTGTCTGGAGTCCGCTCATCGCCGGTGTGTTGTCAACGTTCAGTCACGATTGCAATGAAAAAAGCCCGGTCGCAATTGCAACCGGGCCAGTCACTCGTTGAATCAATGCGGGTCGTTCACCCGTGATTGAATTCTATTTTCGCAATTCGTCAGGAATATCCGGGTACAGAACCTTTTCCTGAATCTCTTCGTCAGTCGGAGGATTCAGTGGACGGACGACGCGGAATCCAACGAAATCGGCGTCTGTGTGATACCACATACTTTGAGGAAGCTGCGGGTCCTGGATCTTCCAGTCTTCGCTCGAAGAAATGCGTTTCGCACTTCGCAACCATTCCGGGTCATCGAACCAAGATCCACCGCGTGTGACGCGAGGGTACAGGCTGCTCGGCGGAAGATATGGGTCCACAGCGACCGAGTTGGGATTGAACTGGGAATAGAAGTCGGCCTGATACTGATCAAGGCACCATTCAGCGACGTTGCCGTGCATGTCGTACAAGCCCCAGGCGTTTGGCTTTTTCTGTCCAACTTTGTGGTAAGCCTCATCGGAGTTGTCGTAGTACCAGCCGTATTCGTCCAAATCGGCAGGGTCATCGCCGAACGAGTAGGCAGTGGTCGTTCCGGCTCGACAGGCGTATTCCCATTCAGCTTCCGTTGGGAGTCGATAGTATTGGCCGGTTCGTTCGGTCAGCCAGGCACAATACATTTTCGCGGCAAGCTGAGTCATGCAGATGGCGGGGAAGCCGTCGTGACCCATTCCGAAGGTCATGTCGGTGTATTCTTTTGTGGGACGGGTCACACCATCGGCTTTTTTGTCGACTTCATCCGCCGTGCGTCCGAAGAGGTCACGCCGTTGAATGTCGAGGTTGAGTCGCCAGGTGTCGTACTCATCCCATGTGATTTCGTGTTTCCCCATCCAGAATGGAGAAATTTTGACCTTGTGTTGTGGTCCTTCATCCGGCTCGCGATTTTCTTCGCTTTCCGGACTTCCCATCAGGAATTCCCCTCCGGGAATGGGGACCATCTCGAATGAAATTTCCGTATCTCGCAGTTTCTGGACATACGGCTTCATCTCCTTCTCTTCCGTGGCGACACTGTCCGGATCGCGGAGATAAGGGTCGTTCGGATCGGGGTCGGCAGCCATGATCGGCATGAGAATCGACATCATGATCACGCCAGCTGCGGCTTGCCAGAAGCACTGGTCAAGGCGTACTGTCAACATGAAAAGCCTTTCAGTTCAAAATCGTCCAGCAAGAAGAGGTTGCGATGGATGAACATCAAAGTTGCTGGATCTTGTGGGTTGGAGTGGCAACAGTTTCGCTCTTCGGCTCCCAATTCGTAAACATTCCAGACGCTTACGGGCAGGAGCAGGCGACGACTGTCGCTGAGCAACTGGATCGGTACGAGTTCCTCCAGATTCGAATGGGGATTCCCGTCACCCTTACATTGTATGCCCCAAGCCGGGATGCCGCAAACGTCGCTTCGACCGCCGCCTTTGACCGATTTCGTGAAATCGACCGAATCATGAGCGACTATGATCCGGACAGCGAGTTGATGCAGCTTTGCCAATTCGCCCAGCCTGACGAACCTGTTTCCATCAGTGATGACCTGTTCGAAGTCTTGAGTGCAGCCCAGCAGCTTTCCCGGAAAACACAAGGGGCTTTTGATGTGACGATCGGGCCGGTTGGTCGGTTGTGGCGACTTGCGAGACGCAAGGAAGAACTTCCGGATTTCGATCGGCTTGCAGAAGCTCGCGACCGAGTGGGGTATCAATCGCTGGTCCTCGATCCGAATCAACGAACGGTGACGCTTCGGAAAGAAGGAATGCAGCTGGACCTCGGCGGGATCGCGAAGGGCTACGCTGCTGATGTCGCTCTCGAATCGATGAAGCAATACGGAGTCACTCGTGTTCTGATCGACGCAGGGGGTGATCTCGTCGCGGGAGATCCACCTCCCGGCCGCGAGTTCTGGAGAGTCGAAGTCGAACAAAGAGATGCCAGCGACCAGGAAGAGTCGACACGAATGATTCTGAAAGTGAAAAACTGTGGTGTGGCCACTTCGGGGGATACCTATCAGTATCTGGAGATCGACGGAAAACGGTACTCACATCTGGTCAATCCGAAGACCGGGCTGGGAGTCACGGTTCCGGCTTCTGTGACAGTGGTAGCGTCAACAGGAATGGAAGCAGACAGTCTCGCCTCTGCTCTTAGTGTTTTACGAGATAGGAAGTCGATTGAGCAGTTGTGTCGCGACAGCAATGCGGAGTTCTTGAAAGTTGAACTCGGAGAGGACGGGACGAGAAAGGAAATTGCTTCGTCCGGTTTCTTTGAACGGATTGCAGATTCCAATGAAGAGTACGAAGAGGAATGATTCGGTTCGAGCGGGAGCGTGATCTCCGCTCTCAACAGTCGATGGAGGTTGAATCGATGATGCACGCTGGGAACACATCAAGTGGAAGCTCACAAACCCGATGGGTGCGTTTGGTGGTCTACTGTGGGCTGGCGTGTCTCTGGGGGCTGGCTGCGCTCTCAGCAGTTTCTTTTCGTGACCGAACGACTGAACTGGATCATCAACTGTGCGGGGTTTGGGGGTGTTCGCCACCTGTTGCGGCGGTCGTTTCCTGTCACTTGGTGTGGGGGCTCATCCTTCTTCCGCTGGCGATTTATGTCTGTGCGAACTTCTCGATACGCATCGTTCGGATCACCGGAATGACGACTGTCTGCGTCGCTTGTTGTGCGATTCTTGTGCTCGTGGTTTACGAGTATTTTCATTGGTACACGTTCGTGCAACCTGCGTCTCGTGTTTACTTCGGTCGCCGAATCGCTCTGTCGCTTTTCTCACAGATTGATTTCCCCATCATTCCGCTGCTTCTGATGGGCTTGGGAGTCTGGTGGGTCTCATTCATAAGACCGACACAAGTTGTTTCGCCAGCCAATCACGAGCGAGAACATCTGCGGAGTTCCGAAGAGTTGGCGTCTTCGTAGCTTGCGATGCTGTCAGGAATCGGTCGGAGATCGAAATGTCCGATTGGGGTCAATTGGAACTGAAGTCGAAGACTTCGAGACCTTTTTGATCGGCAAACTTCTTCGTGGTGAGAATGAGTTTGTTCTGTGCTTCATCAATGAAAACCGCCATCGTTCGGCCTGGTTCCTGATACGTGTTCACGATTTCCGCAATCGCTTGTTCCGCTGGAACGATTCCGAGATTGAACGTTTGCGGCATGTTTCGTGTGAACCCGGCATTTTCGAGCGCGATGCCATCGACCTCGAGGACGACTCCGATTTCTTCACACAAATATGCGAATGCTTTTTCCAGCGGCATCCGATTGAATTCCGCATCGACGGGATTTTTCAGACGCTCTCGAATCGTCTTTTGAGGCTCGTCCGATTCCGGTTGAGTTTCGACTGTTTGAGAAAAATCGGTGCGGGAGGCTTCGTCAAGTGTGAACAACGTTGCCAGTGCGAGGTTCGGGGCTGCCTTCTGGGGGAGTACGGTGGTCATCGTCAGGTAGCGCGTTGCAGTATTGGTCACTGTCGATTGGCGGACTGCTTCGACAATTGCAGGAAGTCTTCCGATGAACTGCCGGAACCTCATTTCAGATGGAGACATTTTGAGGCACACATCTTTCCAGAGTGTCTCCGGAAGTTCGGAAAATTGTTGTTCGAGGCGTGCTTTCACTTTGGTTGGGGACGATGTATTAACGACGCGCAAGGTCAATTCTGAGTGCAGATACGGAGTTGGATTGACTTCCCAACTCACCATTTCGACATCATCTCCGAGCCAATCGAGAGACTGTTGAATGATCTGCTGACTTGCCGGCGGAAAAAGAACGTCGGTGTGTCGACGAAGGTCAGCGACGTTGCCGACGATGGTGAGCAACTTGTTGCGATCTGTTTCCCGCAACAAGTGGTCCATGCCTTCGCTGATGTCTCGATTGGGGGTGTTGATGGAGTATTCGAGTTCCCCTGCGAGATGGGCTGGAAGAATGGCGATGGTCTGTTCGTCCTTGATCAGCGATCCGTGAGTTTCATTCACTTTGATTCGCAAATCGGGACGTTCGGTGATGTCGTAAAGATACTCGCCGTCAAACTCTTCGATGAGAGTCGACATCTTCTCCGGGGACTTGAGATGAACGACCGCACACAAATCGGGAGTGGTCCCGCGTGCTCCGATGATGTAGCCCAAGAGCACTTCTTCGATTTCTGCAGGAGAGCGATGGAAAAGCTCTTGAAGCGTTGATTCCAGCCAGTTGGTCACGTTCTCCGTCAGACTTGCTCGCAGGATCTGGGCGTCACGAGAATCGGGCCAGAGATCTGCGGGGCGAAAGTGGACGACAAAATTGACTCCGCTCGGCATCAGGTAGAGCTCGATCGGTTCTCCGGAAGTCGGATTGAATTCTTTGACGAGTTGTGGCCGGTTCTCGAGGAGTGATCGGCTGTATGGTTCGTCTGAAGAGACAGATTCCATGCCAGGAGCGTTCTGAGATGGCTTCGAATCTGCGATGGGGGCAGGGGGATCTTGGGCGATGGTGGCCAGATACCCGACGACCCCAACGGCAGCCAAAAGAAAAACAACAGTAACAATAAGCCCGCCGCGACTCTTTTTTCGACGACGTTTCAAACGCTCCAGCGAACTTGTCGCAGGGTCGTCAGTCGGAACCACCAGTGATGGTTGCGGAGCAGCCGGCTTGGAGGGGGCAGGAGGTGTGGGCGGCGGTGAACTGGTAAAATCAGGAAACGCACTCGGAGTACTCGATGAGGCCGATGCTTCGTTGTCGGGAATCCACTGAGGAGAAGTCCCAACGGGGGGCTCGTCTTCGACAAGTTCGAGTTCAACGACTTCTTCAACCGGGGGCGGAAGTTTAAGCACAAACGGAGTTTGACACTTCGGACATTTGACTTTTTTTCCGAGGAGTTCCGGTTTCTCAACTTTCAGCTTCCGCGCGCACTTGGGACAGGCAACGGAAACCGGGAATGACGGAAGATCTGATGGCATGACTCGAAAAAGCTCCCTGAGAGGAAGACTTTGTATTCATTAGCGGAACGTCGACTGCAACCGTTCCCGAGATCGAAAAATCATAGTGTTTTCGTCGACATTCATCGACTCAATCGGTGGCTTTCGGTCCGGTTTGAACCGGTTCGGTTTCAATATGTGAAGCGACTGGTTGTGCGGTCGTTTCATAAATTCTTCCGGAGCTGACGTGTCCGGACTCGTTGAGATGCTCAAACATCTCAAGACACTATGCATCCGATCAGAGTGTCTGGCTCATTTTTTCTGCGAGACGTTCGAGGGCCGGGCTGATATCGTTCGGTTCAAGATGCACATTCAACAAACTGAACGCATCTTTGTGAGCGAGTGCAGCTGCCATTGATTGTTTCAATTCTCCCAACGTTGTCACTTCGAATCCCCAACCGGCTCCGAACAGGTCCGGAATTCGATGATAATTCCAATTGAGAATGTCGTTGAATGGTCCTTCCTGCAGGAAACGCTCAGTTGTATAGCCCTTATTGTTAAGAACAACGACGATGGGATTGAAGTGGTTTCGCACGATGGAACTCAATTCCATGCACGTCATCTGAAATGCTCCGTCACCGACGAGGACGATCGGACGCAAGTTTTTATCCGCGGTTTGCACTCCCAGAGCTGCCGGGACTGCGAATCCCATTGACGTGTAGTAGGCAGGGCTCAGGTACTCTGTGTGCTTGTGAATTGTGAGATCCGACGATGCGAACAGGGAATCCCCCACATCTGCGATGACGACCATGTTGTCGTCCAGGATTTGATCGATGTGACCGAACAGACTTTGGATTGTAACGGCGTCTTCGTCGGTCGATTTGCTTTTCTTGAGAACCTGTCGTTTGGGGATTTCGATCGTTTCGGCGTCCGGTCGGATCGGAGAGTCCTGAAGAGTATTCACGAAGTCTTCGAACAGGACATCGTGAAAGTGGTGATGACCAATGCGAAGCTGTTCGGTTGTCGCGGAAATGCAGTTTTGAGCGTCGAGCTTCGCAGTGAAAATTCCGAGATTGATATCCGTCATGAACGCGCCGAGCATGATGAGGCAATCGCTGTTCTCAACGTACTCGCTCACCTCACGACGTCCCATCGCCCCTTCGTAAACTCCGAGATAGAGCGGGTGTCGCTCACTGATCACCGACTTGCCGAGAAGAGTTGCGCACATCGGAATTTGATTTTGCTCAGCGAGTTCGAGGATTTGTTCTCGTAACCCGAAGCGGTGGACTTCGATGCCTGCGAGAATGACGGGTTGCTTCGCTTTCGCGATCCGTTCGCGAGCTTCGCCGATGGCTGCCTTCAAAGCGTCGGGATGGCTTTCCCGCTCAAATGCGAGGGGGGAATGCGGAGCGATGGCCGGAGAATGAACTCGATCGCGCGGGAGTTCGAGATAGACAGGACGCTTGTACCTGACGGCAGCATCAAGACAGCGGTCGATTTCCCGGAATGCCGTGAGAGGATCATGGAGGTCGGCATTCGCGATTGCGATTTTCTCAAAGACTTCGCGTTGAGTTCCGAAATCTCGAACCCTGTGATGAAGCAACGGGTCGTTCCGTCGTTCGTAAACACCGGGCGCTCCACTGATCACGACAACCGGAGACTTCTCCGCGAATGCTCCTGCAATGGAATTACATGTGCTCAGTCCGCCAACACAATACGTTACGCAAACGGCACCCAGTCCATGGATGCGTGCATAAGCATCCGCTGCGTATCCCGCACAGTCTTCGCGGGTGCAGCCGATCATTCGAATCGGGGAGTCTTCGAGGAGCCCATAGAATCCGAGAACGAAATCCCCGGGAATTCCGAACATGTCCTTGAGACCATAGTCCTGAAGTCGCTGAATGAGGTAGCCGCCAATTGTGGGCGGGGAAGAGGTGTCACTCTCTTTGGACAACACAGCCTTCGTCGAATTCCTCGCGGCAATCTTCTTCGCGGTCGTCATCGTCAAACCTTTCCGAAAAACAGTTCGAGAAGTGTTTCCGTGGTCCGGGACAATCTATTCCTCTATTCAAACTATTGTATACGTCAGGGGCTGACGAGTGGGGGATTCCTTCCTCTTCAACATGGAATCGGAAAAGCGGCGTCGTAAGTCGTTTGCAAAGCGTCGGTTGTAAGCGTTCTGCGGTTCTGGGTCTTCGGGAATGAAATCGTCGACTCGAAATCCATTGATTGGTGACCGACTGCCCGCCAATCTCTTGTTCGAAGCTCCCGGAAAGACGACGATATTGTCAGCCCGTGTTTGAAGCATTGCTGATCCGACTTCCTTTCAGAGAGACGAGTCACTTCATGATCATGAGCCGACGAATTGTTTTGGGACTCCTCGGAATCCTGCTCGTTCTGCCATCGGCTGTGCGAGCTGAACGGCCGAATATTGTTTTTATCTATACGGACGATCAAGCACCGACAGCGACCGGATTCAGTGGCAACCCGGACTTAAAGACGCCGAACATCGACCGTTTGGCTGCCAGTGGAATCGTCATTCAAAATGCCTTCACGGTGACTCCGGTTTGCAGCCCCTCTCGTGCTGGGCTGGTGACAGGACGCTACTCGACCGAATACGGGATTCTCGACTGGATTCACCCGCAGGCAGAAGCAGACCTTGGGCTCGACCCGGAAGCTGTCACGTGGATGAAACTTCTGCAACAGGATGGCTACGCGACCTGTCTGTCTGGAAAGTGGCATCTCGGAACGGCAGATCGATACCACCCAACCGTCTTCGGTTACGACGAGTTCATGGGAATCCGCTCGGGGGGATGTCCTCCCAAAGATCCGGTGCTTGAGGTCGACGGAGAAGACGTGAAGCAAGAAGGTTTCACTGTCGATCTGGTCACCGATTATGCGTTGGATTTTATGACCAGAAAGAAAGATGAACCGTTTCTGGTCTCCGTTCATTATCGCGAACCGCATGCAGCATGGTTGCCGAATCGGGAGGAAGACTGGGAACCGTATCGAGATCTTGATCCCGAACTTCCCAAGCCCGTTCATCCGGATCTCGACGTTGAACGTGTCAAGAAAATGACTCGCGAGTATTACGCAAGCGTGGCCAGCGTCGATCGAAATGTTGGACGCATCCTCGATTTGCTCGATGAACTCAAACTCTCAGAGAACACAATCGTGGTCTATACAAGCGACCACGGCTATCACAATGGCCATCACAGTTTGTGGTTTAAGGGGAATGCTCATTGGATGCTCAAGGAATTGCCGGAACAGCAGTGGGACCAAATCGGTCGCAAGCGGCGGCCGAATCTCTATGACCAGTCGCTCCGTGTTCCGACAATTATTCGCTGGCCAGAGGCGTTGCCACAGGGGCAGACGATTCTCCCGACGATGAGTAATCTCGACTGGTTTCCGACGTTGTTGAGCCTCGCGAACATTGAGGTCCCGGAAGGTTTGAATCTGCGCGGTCGTGATTTTACTCCCATGTTGAAAGGGCTTCGAATCGGCTGGCCGAATGACCTGTACGCTGAGTACAGCATGCGGCACGGAGCATTTGTGGACATGCGATGCTGGCGGACTCCTCAATGGAAACTCGTGGTCGATTTCGCGAACTCCGGGCGGGATGAACTTTACGATCTGCAGAACGATCCGGGGGAGTTCGAAAACTTGATCGAATCGGATGACCCTTCGGTACAAACTGTCTTTCAGGAACTTCGAAGCAAGATTCTTCATAAGCTCGAAGAATTGAACGATCCGCTTCTCGATCGAATTCAAGTCGAGAACAAATCGGAATGAGAAGTCATCCGCCTCGGGATTCTGTGATCGTTGCGAAAGTGGGGGGAAGTCTGTTCACACTTCCGGATCTCTCTCGACGACTGGGAGGATTCATTGAACTCTTCGAACAATATCGACTGGTTCTCGTTCCGGGCGGAGGGATGTTCGCCGAGGCAGTTCGCACTGTCGACAAAATTCACGGACTCAGCGCAAAAGCATCGCACGAGTTAGCGATTCAAGCGATGTCGATGTCGTGCCAGCTTCTCGAACAACTCATCGAAAATTCTGTGATTGTTCATGCTGTGGAAGATTTGGATGCCGCGTGGAAGGAACAAAAAGTTCCGATTTACGACCCTCGGCGATCTTTCTGTAAGCAATCAGAGTTGCCGGCCAGTTGGGATGTGACGAGCGACTCAATCGCCGCTTCGCTCGCTATTCATCTGGGGGATTCGTCGCTTATCCTTCTGAAATCGACCGATCTCCCGGACGATGATCCGTCGATCGAGCAAATTTCGGCTGGTGGTCTGGTCGATGCTTACTTCCCCAAGCTGGCGGAATCGTTAGCGTCCATTGGGTGGTGCAACCTGCGCAATCAGTACAATCCTCGTTGTCGATGGATCAGGAAAGACGAGTTATTGCTGGAATCCCGATTCAAAGAATCTGATGAAATTGACCTTTGAAGCCTTCTTTCTCGACCGTTCATGAGTTCTGTTATTGGTCAAGATGGCGAAGTACTGGCGTTCTTGATTGCAAAAAGCTAGCATACTTCGCTCAATTTTCAGCAATCCGACAACTCCATTTGTCTCTGGAGGATGTCTGAAACCGTTGCCGAGACAAGTCCTGTCGCAGGTCAGCGAAATCGGATTTTGCTCAGTGGGCATTCGAGTACGCGAATTTCAGAACGACGCTGAGATTGTTGATCTGGTGATGACTTCACTTTCTGAGGAACACAATGTCGAAGAACTTTATTTTTACAAGCGAAGCGGTCAGCATGGGACATCCGGACAAGGTTTCGGATCAGATCTCCGACGGTGTTCTTGATGCCCTTCTCGCGCAAGATCCAAACTCTCGTTGTGCCTGCGAAACGTTGTGCACGACTGACTACCTCTGTCTCGCAGGAGAAATTCGTACATCTCCCGACCTGACAAACGATGACTTCGAAAAGATCGCCCGGAACGTTGTCCGAGAAATCGGCTACACCAGCGACGATATCGGATTCAATGCTGATACCTGCAAAGTTGATGTTCTCCTTCATCAGCAGAGTGCCGACATCGCGATGGGTGTCGATGCGGACGGTGCAGGCGATCAGGGTCTGATGTTTGGTTACGCATGTGATCAAACGGAAGAGCTCATGCCGCTTCCGATTGCGTTGTCACACCGCATTCTGAACCACCTCAACGAAATGCGATTCAGCAATGACGTTGACTGGCTGCTCCCAGACAGCAAGAGCCAGGTTTCAGTCCGTTATGAAAACGGAAAGCCTGCCGAAATCACTGCGATTGTGCTTTCGACACAGCACCGTGATTCAGTCAAACGCGATGATATCGAAGCGTACATCCGAGAAACCGTGATTCCTGCGACGGTTCCTTCGGAGTTGCTCAATGCGTCGACGAAATACCACGTCAACCCAACCGGGCAGTTCCTCATCGGTGGCCCACACGGAGACTGTGGACTGACCGGCCGAAAGATCATCGTCGACACTTACGGTGGATGGGGACGACACGGCGGGGGAGCATTCAGCGGAAAAGATTCGACAAAGGTCGACCGCTCCGCTGCTTACATGGCACGTTACGTTGCGAAGAACATCGTCGCTGCGGGACTCGCGACTGAGTGCGAAGTTCAACTCGCTTACGCGATTGGCGTCGTTGATCCAGTGAGTATTCGTGTTGACTCCAATGGAACATCAACCGTCGACGAGAGTCGTCTCGAAGACGCTGTTCGAAAAGTCTTCCCATTGAATCCGCAGGGAATCATTGATCACCTTCAGTTGCGTCGTCCTGTCTTCCGACAGACTGCTGAAGGCGGTCACTTCGGACGAACAGGTGAAGCGTTCACTTGGGAAAACACTGACAAGGTTGAAGACTTGAAAGCTGCTGTCGCTGGTTAGTGACGGTCGCTTTCTTCAGGGCAAAATGACGGACCGTCTATTGAAAACGTGTTCGCATTGAGTTCTGTGAGATGACATTGAAAGCTGGCAAAGCACGCATCGTGTGCTTTGCCAGCTTTCTTGCTTTTGTGAGGACTTCAAATTCAGACAGGTGAGGCATCTGGCCCGTGGGATGGTTTGGCGCGGAAGAATCGGTATGCTGGTTGAGGAACTGTTGACCTTATAAACCGAGGTGAAGATGAACATGTTACGACGTTGTTCGATTGCGTGTGTCTGTGGAGTGCTTTTCCTGGCAACATCCCTCCATTCCGATGACCGGGTTTTTCTTGCTGGGGCAGCGACGAGCAACATTACTCCTCCACTGGGAGAGTTAATCGTCGGGGGATGGGAACCGATTCCGTGCACACATATCCACGACGAACTCCATGCCCGTTGTTTGCTTCTGAACGACGGCGAAACAACGTTGGGGTTTGTGATTTGTGACAACGTCGGGATTCCTCGCGAAGTTTTCGATACTGCCCGCGAACGGATCGCAAAAGAAACGGATTTGAATGTCGACAACATTTTGATGGCGTCGACTCATACGCATTCAGCGACGAAAGCACGAGGAAATAGCAAAACGGAATCAGATTCCAACCTTTCCAGCTATCAGGAGTTTCTTGCCCAGCGGATTTGTGATTGCGTTCGAAGAGCGACCAATCAAATGGTTCCTGCCCGGATTGGGTGGGGCAGCGTCGAAGAAGCTTCAGAACTGTTCAATCGTCGTTGGTATGTGACGGATCCTGCCTTGCTGACCAACCCGTTCGGAGGAGTCGACAAGGTCCGCATGAATCCTCCCCGAGGAAGTTCCGCTCTCCTTCGTCCCGCTGGCCCTGTCGATCCAGAAGTCTCGTTTATTGCGGTCGAGTCACAAGACGGAAAGCCGCTGGCCCTCTTGGCAAACTACTCTCTGCACTACGTTGGAGGTGTTCGTACAGGAGATGTCTCTGCTGACTACTTCGGGATCTTTGCCAATCTGCTTCAGCGTCACTTTGATCCGGAATCGCAGTATCCTTCGTTTGTCGGGATCATGTCGAACGGCACAAGTGGGGATGTCAACAATATTAACTTCACAGGGAAACGTCCGTCGCGCGAACGCTATGAACAAATGCAAATCGTTGCAGAGAAACTGGCCAAGCCTGTGATCGATGCGTACTCGGAAATCACATGGAAAGACTGGGTGAAGCTGGGGTCTGCGAAGTCCGAGCTGCAATTGCAGGTGCGCCAGCCGACTCCGGAAATGAAAGAGTACTTCGCAGAGGTCATGGAACTTCCGGAAGAGGAACGACATCGGCGTGTCACGACGTACATGAGCCGCATCAAGCGAATTGAGAGCGGTCCGAAAACCATCAATGTTCCGCTGCAAGTCATTCGGATCGGCGACCTGGCGGTGAATTCGATTCCCTTCGAAGTCTTTACGGAGATTGGATTGGAACTGAAGGACCGCACGCCATTCGAGGATTCGTTTACGATCGAACTTGCGAATGGATCGTACGGGTATCTTCCGACTCCTGCTCAGCATGAATTGGGAGGATACGAAACATGGCTCGGTACGAATAACGTTCAGCTGGACGCTTCGGAAAAGATTGTCGATCGACTTTTGGAAATGTCGAACAGTCTCACCGATCACGAATAGTCGACTCAATCGCGCTGCGAGACCGATCGGCTGGAATCGAAATCGTTCTTACCGGTTGCACTCCGTGCGCGAATTGCTCATGGTGACTGAATTAATCTTATTGTTGATTTCATCCTTCTGACCTAGGAGTTTCCCGTGGTTACACCGCTCGAATCGTTGGTCCAATCCGGAACAAAGCTCTGGCTCGACAGTGTCGATCCGGACCTTGTGAAAGAGAACCTTTCATTTGGAGCAACCGGTGCCACTTCAAACCCTGCGATTGTTTCTGACCTCATCAAGTCCGGACGGTTTGATTCAGAGATCTCAGATCTGGTCGAGCAGGGGTTAGACAACGAAGCGATTGCCTGGGAACTGACGGATCGGCTCGTTCGTCGGGCACAGAAAGAGTTCGAAGAGATTCACGCGAAGACCAACGGAAACGATGGGTATGTGAGTTTCGAGCTTGATCCACTGCTCGAAGACGAGGACTGTTCACTCTCGACCGAAGAGAGAGCAGATCGCTACGTGGAACTCGGGAAGAAATGGTCAGCGGGGCATACGAACCGCATGATCAAAGTGCCCGCCACTCCGGGTGGGCTTGCGGCTCTCGAACGTCTGTCCGCCGCGGGTGTCACGCTGAACGTCACGCTCATTTTCTCGTCACGTCAGTATGAAATTGCGCGTGACAATATCTGGAAAGGGGCTCAACAGCGAGAAGATCCGAAGACTCTCAAATCGGTCTACAGCATTTTCGTCAGTCGAATTGATGCGTATACCGCAAAGAAATACCCCAACTTGTCTGACGCAGCCCAAGGTCAGGTCGGCATTCTGAATGCCAAGAGAATCTGGAAAGCGAACAAAGACTTTTGGGCGGACAAAGGACTTCCACTGCAGCAAGAGATGATCTTTGCAAGCATGGGCACGAAATTGCCGGAAGCCCCCAAAGACAAATACGTCTCAGCGCTGGCGGGTTCGGATATTCAGACGAACCCTCCGGGAACGAATTCGGACGTGCAGGAGATGTCTGGAAAAACTTTCGAGCCGCGAGTTGGCGACTTTCCTTCCGATGAAGTCTGCAGCGAAATTGATGACAAAGTCGATTTCGCACTCATGGAAGATGACTTGATGAAAGAAGGTCTGGCCAAATTTGCGACCCCTCAAAAGGATCTCCTCGATCTCATCGAGAAGAAACGTGGAGTCGTCTCAGAATCCTGATCTCACTCAACGGTTCGCGTTGATTCCCTTTCCTCAATTCAAGACGAGAGACCGGTTCGCCCGGTGCTCTCGTCTTTTTGTTTCGGGCTTCAACGGCAATTACTTCGTGATCGAAGTTCGTTGAACGACCTGATGCTTCTGCTTGGCTTCTGCAAGCTTTTGATAGAAAGGGCCAGGTGTGTAGTAGCCGTCAATTCGTCCGAGCAGATCCGCTTTCGGGCTGAGGACAATTGTGCAGGGGAGACCCGTCACGTTGAGAATCTCGGCAGCCTTCTTATCTGTGTCTGCATCGAGATGGACAGCGACGAAACTGTCGTTGACGTATTTGCTGATCTCGGGAGAGGTCAGTGTCTCCTTCTCCAGCTTCTTGCAGAAGTGGCACCAGTCGGCTCCAAACACAACCAGCATCGGCTTATTTTCGGTGGTGGCGATCTTGTGAGCGCTGTGCAGATTTGTTTGCCATTGAACGGCTTCGCCTTGATTCGCCCCGGCAGACTTCGTCGGCAGAAACGGTGGTGCTCCCTTGCTTGTTTGAGAGAGAGCTGTTGCGAAAAGGACAATAGCGATGGAGTAGAGTGCAGTCCGTTTCATTCGAGTGAAATCCTTTTCATGCTGGGTCAGAGATCAGTTCAAGCACCCATGACGCGGAAGTCTCTGTGCTGAGAAGTTGTGAGGTGGCGGCTTCGTGATTGCGAAATGCCTGTCACAACTGTTTCTCTGGGCGGATGCGACTGTGTCTCGTTCGGGAATCGCTTTCACAACAATTCCACAAAATCAAATGTAGAGCTGTTCCACTGTTCAATATCGGCATGCTCGAGTGGCGAGTTTGTGATTTGCCGTACTGAAAGGAAGAATTTCACAGGACGATGTTCAAGAACGGAGCTTCGAAGCAGCTGGAGAAGTGGCTGACTGTTCGCGAGAAGAAGCTGACTGATCGTGAGGATACTTGGGGCACGAAAAAAGCCTCACCAATCGATGAGATTGATGAGGCTTGAATGAGAGGCGCAGCCCGGATTCGAACCGGGGAATAACGGATTTGCAATCCGTCGCCTTAGGCCACTTGGCTACTGCGCCAAAGTCATTTGCTGACTGCTATTTGATCGGATCGTCACAACGCGGACTTTCCTGAAATCAGGTATTTTTTGGACCCTTGTTCCAGGTTTTTCGTTGAGCAGCGCTGGATCAATTTCTGCGATCCGCAAATCTTGTGTATGCGGCGTAAACTACCGAGCAGAGGCGGAGGCGTCAAACCATGTTTTGATGAGTTTTTCACGGAACCGTTCGTTTCTCGGAAATTCTACTTTCGCTCGTCATCTCTCGAATTTTCGTCGGTGAATATCAACCGGAGTTGATTTCGCGTTGCGACGATCTGGTTCGATATTTCGGAATCGGTCAACGCCCGAGGCTTCTCATTCAGGTGTTGAACCATATGATGGTTTATTGGCGGGCGAAGAGGCTCGTCATCATGACACTCGGGGACAGAACAGCGTTCCCCAGCTTTTGTGCTTTCAAGAAACAACGAGGAATAGCGGACAATGCCCAGTCCACACGAGATCTACGACGAAGCCATTGAACTGAAAAATCAGGGGGATCTTCCTGCGGCTGTGGCAAAGCTGAAAGAAGTCTTGGAAATCGATCCAAACCATTCGGACACCCACTCCGCGTTGGCGGTTTATCTTCAGCGAATGGGAGACTTTCCTGCAGCTGTTGAGCACGCCAAAAAAGTTTGCGAGATCAATCCCAATGATGCGTTTTCGTATACGCAGCTCTCAGTAATCTACGTCAAATGCGGGATGATCCAGGAAGCAGAAGACGCTCGCGCAAAAGCTCATGCGGTTCAAGCTGGGGGGATAGAGCGAATCGCTTCTTCCCAAGAGGGGGAAGAACATCTCCCCGAATAGTGTTCACGATCTGCGTCTCGGAAGCTCGAGAATTCGCGCGCGAATTGGTTTGCGGTGGCGCGAAAAGCGTTTGCACGATTCACGAACGCTTTTCGAAGTCGTCTTGGAGAATTCCGCAAGCAATCCGAGCGACTCAAAAAGCGCAGCGAGCGTACAGGCAAGACAACTCGCTTTTGAACTCGCCCCGATCAAAGCACGTCGGGAGTTTCAAGCATCGATCGGAAACCGATTTTGAGAGTCACGCTCCGGGGCGGAGTCGGCGGTATTCCGTGAGGACGTCATAGAGATCTTCCGGGATCTGGACATCATCATTGTGGAAGTCTTCGATCCATGTTCTTCCCGACCGGGATGCATCCTGGATGACTTCCAGAAGTTCACCAAAAGTCATGGTGATGGTTGGTGGTTCCGGGGCAAAAGTTTCGTCTTCTCCGGTGAACAGGCGTAAACGCGGTTTCATGATGGTCCTCCGTGAAACTCCACCAGTCGCTTTCAAAGC
Organism: Thalassoglobus neptunius; assembly: GCF_007859735.1. GTDB lineage: Bacteria > Planctomycetota > Planctomycetia > Planctomycetales > Planctomycetaceae > Thalassoglobus > Thalassoglobus neptunius. The sequence continues at coordinate 489,829 of NZ_SIHI01000001.1, forward strand.
GAGTTCCGTGACATTGGATCCGGCGTTCAGTGCGGGTCCGGCATTCAGTGCCCCTGAGTTATCGGCACGATGTTCACAATCCTTGAATCTGTCAAATTGAACCGGCACAGACGGGGACAGGTTGTGGAATCGTGACGACTTCGGAAGTTTCTCCTCAAGTTGACTCAGCCGACGACCGTCAGCAGGAATTGATTGCTGGCACCGATTCATTGATGCGAATGTCACGGTGCATCAACGTTCTTGAGTCTTTCTATTCCGGTGTTTTCAGACACGTCGCGAGGTTCTCCGGGACGTGATTGGAACCATGAGATTAGACGAGTGGTGCTGTTGAGTTCCCAAATAGAGAGTCGATCGCTTGTCGTGTTAACGTGACATTTGGCGAATCGATGGCTTTGAGGAACGCCGGGAAGCACCGATCTTCCAGCTCTTCTTTCGCTGGGGCGGGTCAAGAATTCTTGACCAAATAACGTGCTGAGTAAGTCAACTCTTGACTTTAGTTTATCCGACCGTAAGATCGACAAAGTCCTATCTGATGCTGCGAGTCATCTCGCAAATCCCGAGGAATCGGCGTCATCGATTCCAAGGCAACATTCGTTGAAAACATCGACAATTCGATCATACACAGAAACGTGTCTCCCATGCGGATTCATCGTCAGGGTACGTGTTTGAACGTACTTGCTCCTGCAAAACTCAACCTGTCACTACAGGTTCTGGGAGAGCGTCCCGACGGGTTTCATGACCTGCAAACGGTAATGATCTCTGTTCGCGTTTTTGATTTACTTTCTTTCAGGCCGCTTCCTGAACAAGACATCCATCTGTCCGTTGGTGACGGAGACATTGGGCATCGTCATTCGCAAAATTCTTTCGCGTGTCCGACTGACGAACGGAATCTCATCGTACAAGCAGCGCGGTTGATTCAGTCGGAAACTGGTTGCAACCAAGGGGTTGCCATTCATTTGCAGAAGCGGATTCCCAGCGAAGCGGGGATGGGCGGAGGCTCAAGCGATGCTGCCGCCACTCTTGTTGCACTGAATCATTTGTGGGGACTGGACTTATCTCGAGAGCGACTGCATTCTCTGGCAGCTCGACTCGGAAGTGATCTGAATTTCTTCCTCGACTCCTTCCCAATCGCGATCTGTACAGGGAGAGGTGAGAAGATTGAGCCAGCTCGACTGGACAGTCTTGTTCACTTTGTCATCGTCAAACCACGCTCAGGATTGGCCACCGGGGAAGTCTTCCGTCTTTGGAAACAATTGTCTGAGGATTCTGGGCAGAGTCTGAATTCACGCGAATTAAACGGTTCGGATCATCGCTGGGACCAGTTGAATTCGCCTCTTGCATGGAGTTCTGTGATTCAGAATTCCCTGCAACCGGCAGCGGAATCATTGAATGCAGATGTGAATTCGGTTTTGTTGAACCTGTCTTATGAAGATGGGGTTGCGAGCGGAATGACTGGGAGTGGCTCAGCGTGTTTCGGGATTTGCCGGAATGCACGTCACGCCCGTCGAGTCGCTGCGCGAATGCAAAACCGAGGAATTGGAAGAGTTTGGGTGACGACATCGGGAGTTTGACACCAGTTCAATTCAATGTGGGTCCAGAGGCCAGGACCGGAGGAATTCTTTGGGATGGACGGTTTTCGTCCAGGTTCAGAGAGCGAGGAGCGACCAATGAACATTACGGAAGTGCGCATTAAACTCATGGAATGTGAGTTCGAGGACAGGCTCCTGGGATTCTGTTCGATTACATTCGATTCTGCGTTTGTGATTCGTGATCTCAAGATCATTCGAGGCACGAAAGGTCCGTTCGTTGCTATGCCGAGCAGGAAATTGACGGATCGGTGTCCGGGATGCGGAGGGAAGAACCAGCTTCGTGCTGCCTATTGCAATCATTGCGGGAAAGCCTTGAACGATAATCGTTCTCACAAACATTCTGATGGCAAAGCGAAACTCTATGCGGATATCGCTCACCCGATTCATTCGGAGTGCCGCGACATGATTCAAGAACATGTGATCGCCGCCTACAAGCAGGAAGTCGTTCTTGCACAAACTGCTGAATACGTTTGCCGTTACGACGATTACGGTGAATTCGATGCGATCGCCATCAGCATGGGGGACAGCGAACCTGAGACTCCGCAGCCGGAACGAAACCGTCAACCGGTCCGCCGAAATGATGAAGTGGCGAAGGATGTCAAAGGGCGTCCCAATCGTGCTGGCGGAAGTTTGAAAGTTCGGATGGATGAACGCCAGCAGCGTCAAAGTCCTCGTCCGAGCCGATCAACACGTTCTCGGAAAACAGCGAATTCTGAATCGACTCGGTCAGATGAGTTCGGCGAAGGTCTCTTTTAGACCACTTTTTTGGGATTCGCAGCCATTGCCAGGAATCTCTTCGAAGAGTTTCTCTCCGAACAGTTCTCTCTTTTTGGAACACAATCGGGTTGGAGTCAGTGTCTGAATTGCTGAAGAATTTTGCTGAGGCCAGAAAATTCGAACGAATGCGAGCCGTTCGTGGTCTGTCGTCCCGGTCGACAAGTGTGTCGCAGCGCTTCGAATTTTTAAGACTGGCAATGACAATTTCTTTGGTTTGACCTAATCAGGAATTTCCATACACTTCGACTCCCATGGCGTTATGGATTCCCGATTGCATTTCGAAGGCGTCATCGAGAGTGTCGCACTCAAAATGAGACATTGATGGGCATCTTCATTCTCTTCGGATTCGTGCGGATTCCAATGTCATGACCTCGTCAGAAGTCACCCCGCTGATATGGAAATTGCATGCCCAGAACCGAGCTTCCAGCATCGCTTGTGCGACTGCTTAAGGCCGCCCGGAAACTGGCGATAGACGCGGAATGTCGCGCTGCAATTTTGCTCGCAGAAATCGCCTACGAATTCGAAGAAGTGAAAAAACTTCTCAAGGGTATTCCTCTGATTGTCGCTTCACATCTTCCCGAAGTTCAGGAAGCTGTGGTTGAAGATGGACTGACGCTCGTCCCGCTCAACGAAGAGCCGCAAACAAGGCAGATACAGTTGAGCCAGTCTCTGCTGGAAGCGATTGCAGACGATCTGGTTCAGACGGGCGATCGAATCATCGCGGTCTATGCCGGTTTCGAGAGAGAGAATCTCGACACTCTCAGCTTGATCAATCTCAGTGAACATCTCGCCCGTTTGACAACACGAGATCTTCAGAGGTTGGAAACTCAGGTTCCGCTGCAGACTCTTCGTAAGGTCGTCGATCTCGCTGTGGAAGTGGGACGTGAAGGCCGCGAAGGGAAGAAAGTGGGCACTCTTTTCGTCGTGGGAAATCATCGCAAAGTCCTCGAGATGTCCCATGAAGGGATTCACGACCCGTTTCGGGGATACCCCCGGAAAGAGAAGATGATCACGAGCCCACGTGTCCGGGAAAGTATGAAAGAGATCGCTCAGATCGACGGAGCTTTCGTCATTTCTTCGGATGGGTGTGTGATGGGAGCTGGTCGAATGCTCGATGCACCGGCCGAGGAGTTGACGCTCTCGAAAGGGTTGGGATCTCGTCACTGGGCTGCCGCTGCCATTTCCAAAGCAACGAATGCCATTGCCATCGCAGTCTCTGAGTCAACCGGGACGGTGAGGCTGTTTCAAGGTGGTGTGGTCGTTCTTCGAATTGAGCCGATGCTTCAAGCAATGAAATGGCACGATGTCGATACCGAACCTCCCGGTGAGTAGTCGGTTTTTTGAGATCGCTTGCCACAGCAGGTCGTCTGCTTCGTAGTATTGAACAAAGAGGACCTCTGCGATGTGTTTCGGTGTCGAGCAGGGAATTCTCGCCGTTTATTGACTGGTGAAATCCTTTCGTTGTCTCTGCGTGCTCACGATTGAGAACGACGTTTCCGGGAACCGAGGCATTGCCGATTTTCGGGTCCTCTGTGTGAACCCGGTGCGATATTTTTGCATCTGAGAGAGAGAATCAACGGTCTCGACACCAAGTTCCGGGACCTGCTAACCTGTCGTTCGGGCAGTCAATTTGAAAACCTGGATGAGCAATTTTTCCTGCATGAAGATGGATTGAGGAGAGGTCGATGGCGGATGGGAAACTCAGTAAGCTGGAAGGAGTGAAGGAAGCCAGCGGTTTTTTGCGAGGATCAATTGCCGAAGACCTTCTCGATTCTGAACCAACAGTCAAAAGTGACAACGCACAGCTGTTGAAGTTTCACGGAACGTACCAGCAAGACAATCGGGACGAGCGAAAAGGGGGCAACAAATCGTATTCGTTCATGGTCCGGAGTCGTATTCCTGGTGGGAAAGTGACTGCTGAGCAGTTTCTCGCCGAACTCGATCTCGCCGATCAATACGGAAATCAGACGCTGCGAGTCACCGATCGGCAGGGGTTTCAGCTGCACGGTGTCATCAAAGGGGATTTGAAAGCGACGATCCGGGGGATCAACGAAATCAAACTCTCAACGCTTTCGGCATGTGGAGATGTTTGCCGAAACTTCATGTGCTGCCCGGCTCCGCATGCCGACAGCCCGATTCATGAAGAGATGCAATCTCTCGCGAAAAAGCTGGCATTGCACTTCGCTCCACGAAGTTCAGCCTATTCGGAAATCTGGCTGACCGACGGAGACGAAAAGGTCAAGGTTTCCGAGATTGATTTCAACGAGCCGATTTACGGGCGCACGTACCTGCCTCGGAAATTCAAGATGGCAGTTGCGCTGCCTGAGGACAATTGCGTCGACATCTATACCCAGGATTTGGGGCTGATGGCGATTGTCGAGTCCGGGAAAATTATCGGCTACAATGTTCTTGTTGGTGGTGGGCAGGGGATGACTCCTGCGAAGAAGGACACCTTCCCAGCGATTGGGTTTAAGCTGACATTTGCGACGACCGAACAAGTCGTGGATGTTTGCGAAGCGGTTGTCAAAGTTCAGCGAGATTTCGGAAATCGGGAAGATCGAAAATACGCCCGAATGAAGTACCTCATCGCAGACTGGGGAATGCCGAAGTTCAAGGAGAAGGTCGAAGAGTACTTCGGCGGAGCGCTGCCCGAACCTCATCCCACAGACGTAACCGGAGTGGACGACCATCTCGGTTGGCACGAACAAGGCGATGGGAAACTGTTCCTCGGAATCAACGTCGACAACGGACGGATCAAGGACGAGGGAGATTTTCGATTAAAGACTGCGTTGCGAGTCATTCTCCGCAAGTATGGCATGGAGACCCGATTGACCGCACTTCAGGGAATTCTCCTGTGTGACATCAAGCCAGAAGACCGGGCGGATATTGAAGAGATTCTCAAGTCTCATGGTGTTGCGCTGGCAGAAGATCTGTCGCTCGTTCGGCGGTATTCCATTGCGTGTCCAGCGCTTCCGACGTGTGGGCTCGCTGTGACCGAGTCCGAACGCTTCATGCCTGGAGTGATTGAGGCACTCGAACAAACGATGGCTGAACACGGACTTGCCGGGGAGCGTATCACTGTGCATATGACCGGGTGCCCGAACGGTTGTGCTCGTCCCTATACGCCGGACATTGGTCTGGTCGGGAAAGCACGCGGCAAATACACGGTGTATCTTGGTGGGAATCCGGAAGGGACTCGGCTCGGATTCCTGTTTCAGGATCTTGTTCCGGAAGCCGAGATCTCCCAAGTCGTCGCACCGGTTCTGGCGAGGTATCGAGAAGAACGACACGACCAGGAATCTTTTGGCGATTACTGCTTCCGCATCGGGAAAGAAGGTCTCGCAGCGAGCTAAGGCAGATTGCGTTTCCAACTGATTCGCTGTTCAAGTGGAGTGGATTCCGTCTCTATTCAGCGTGTGTCGCGAGGTTGAGAGCAGACTTTCTCGCGCTTGACGTGATTGCGGAAACGATTCCATCTCCGACCTGACGGTTCTATACTGGAGGGGAAATCTATCGTCGCGCAATCGTGTAGGAAGTCATGGAAACTGCGAATCATTATCTGGTGATTGTTCAGTCGCTACCCAAAGATCGACTTCCGCTGCATGAGATTCTGGTTGAGAATCTCAAGATGCACCCGACGGATGCACTCAAGAAGATTCATGATCTTCCCGGGATCGTCGCTGTCGATCTCGAACAAGGAACAGCACTCAAGATCGCCAGAGACTTTCTCTCGGCGGGATGTCGGGTCACCGTTGCAAGTGATGACACACTTCCCGATCTGGAACACTCTCCCAAGCTTCATCATGTTCGGTGTAATCCCGACGGATTTGAACTGGTCGGTCTTGATGGCAGCCGCTTTGCCGTTTTGCCATGGTCGAGCTTCGCGTTTTTGTCGGTCGGTATGGTTCCGTTTTCTTATGGTGAGAATCCGGCAGACCGATTCATGACGACATCAAGTCCGGGGCCTGCCTCGACTCCCAAGCGTACGAGTTCACTTCCCAAAGCCAGAGAGTTGTGGATTGCCACGCACAATCCGGATCGCTGTTTCCGGATCGAAGAGCAGGAGATGAATTACGAATATCTCGGGGAGCGAAAATCGAGTTCTGCGACAACAAATTTCGAGTTGCTTGTCCGCGACATCGTGAAATTCGCACCGCATATTGCGTTGTCATCTTCAGCGAGAGCTTACTTGAATCACCTGTCGATCCTTGAGTACTCCTTCGATTCGGTCGAAGAGTACCGACGCTGGGTTCGGGCACAGATCGCGATTGTCCGTGATCTCATGGAGCATCGAAAACCGAAAACCGAGCCCACGGAGTCTGTCGATGATCACGAGAGATCGTGAACGGAACGATCGCTCAACTTTCGACTCGGTCGACTTGTCGCTAAGCCCAGTGAGGCTGTGAAAATCGTCCAAATGAGGGGCGGGCGTCTTCGATTGGATTGCTGAACACATCAAAAACTCTCAAGATGTCGGGAGCAACTCGTTTTACTCGACATCTTTGCGCCAAGAGGTTTTGTATGGATCGTTTGTTTCCGTTGCGGCAATTCGTGTTCGTGATCGTTGCACTTCTTGTCACCCATGCTGCAGTGCTCGACTTAAAGGCTGCCGATACCGACAACTCCAGTCAGTTGAAACGCCCGAACATTGTGTGGTTGATTTCGGAAGACAATTCCAAGCACTTCTTGAAACTCTTCGACGAGCACGGTGCCGAGACTCCTCACATTGCAGCCCTAGCCGAACACGGGATCATCTACGATCATGCGTTTTCGAACAGCCCCGTTTGCAGTGTCGCGCGAACGACTTTGATCACGTCGTGTTACGGTCCTCGCATTGGCACACAGTATCACCGTCGGTCGAAGTTGGTCCCAATGCCGGACGGATTACGGATGTTTCCGTACTACCTGAGAGAAGCAGGTTACTACACCGCGAACAATAACAAGAAAGACTATAACGCGATCGAAGGGGATGGGGTCTGGGATGAATCTTCTGGAAGGGCTTCATGGAGAAAACGGGCCGAGGGACAGCCGTTCTTTTACAAGCAGAGCTTCAAGACGACGCATGAAAGCTCATTGCACTTTCCGCGAAAAACGTACTTGAATGAGGAGACCAACACCGATCCGGAGAGTGTTTTCGTCGCTCCTTACCATCCCGATACGGAAATGTTTCGGTACACCTATGCTCGTTATCACGATCGAATTCAGATGGTCGATCGTGAAATCGGTGCCGTTGTGAAAGCACTGGAAGAGGATGGACTCCTTGAGGATACGATTATCTTCTACTTCGGAGATCACGGTGGCGTTTTGCCTCGCGGAAAGGGATATGCTTACGAGAGTGGGTTGCATGTTCCTTTGGTCGTGAGAGTCCCCAAGAACTGGAGTCATCTCGTCGATGAAACGATCGGAAGCAGACAAGACGGGTTTGTGAGCTTTGTCGATTTTGGACCAACAGCGCTCAGTCTCGCAGGTGTCGAGGTCCCGACGGGTATCGATGGAAAGGCATTCCTGGGAAAGGGGATCAAGTCGCAGGAAGTTGCGTCTCGCGATTTTGCTTTCGGCTACGCTGACCGATTTGATGAAAAGTACGACGTTGTCAGAACAATTCGAAAAGGGAAATACGAGTACGTTCGCAACTATCAGCCATTCAATATGGACGGGCTTCAGAACAATTATCGCTACATCATGCTGGCTTATCAGGAGTGGCGTGAACTCTTTGAACGCGGCGAATTGAATGAGGCTCAGTCGCAGTTCTTCCGACCGCGCCCGGCGGAAATGCTGTTCGATATTGAATCCGATCCGCATGAAGTCTCTAACCTTGCTGGCGATCCAGAGCATGCGGACAAACTGGAAGAGATGAGAACGCTCATGTCGACGTTCGTCTCAGACTTGCCGGACTTGAGTTTCTATCCGGAGAGCGAACTCGCCAAGCATGCGTTCGACAATCCAACGCAGTTCGGAAAAGAGCATCAAAAGGAGATTGCGAAGCTGGTCGAGATTGCGGATTTGAGTCTTGTTCCATTCGACGAAGCTCGACGTGGCCTTCGAAGAGCACTTCAGTCCGAGAATCCCTGGGAACGATACTGGGGACTGATTTCTTGCACCGTTCACGGTGAGGCGGCCAAGCGGTTTGTCGAACGAGCAAGGCAACTCGCTGAGAGCGACGAGGAACCGCTGGTCAGGGTTCGAGCGGCCGAGTTTCTGGCGCTCACAGCTGATGTTGCCCCTCAAGAAGTTATTCTTGAAGCCCTTAAAGAGACCGACGATGGAATCGAAGCCGGGTTGATTCTCAATAGCCTGACGCTTCTCCGAGATGGAGAACCCGGTTACGAGTTTGAGATTTCAGAAGAGAACTTCCGTCCTTCTGTCCTCAAGAACGACACTGTACAGCGTCGGCTCCAGTATCTTTCGGCGGACAAGTAGTTCCGGCGACATCATCACTCAGCGTTCATTGCGAACCGGTGGTGTCGTGCTGTTTGACGATGGCATTGTCTGCTGAATTCAGTCGATGTAGATGAATTCGTTGAGATTCATCAGAGCATGACACAAGTCAACAAGTGCAATGTCTTCGTCGGGGTGTTCGTTCAGAAATCCGAGACAATCGTCAAGCTCTTGCGTCGTCGGTTTTCGACTCAAGCACAATTCGTAAGCCAGGTTGATTCGCTTTGATGGAACGTCGTCTTCCGAGTCGACGTCACGAGTCAACCTCGCTGCGAAGGCGGTTGCACGCTCGCGGGCGAAATCGGAATTCAGAAGATGCAAGGCTTGCGGGGCGATTGTCGTTTTGCTTCGGACGGGACAACTCAAATTGGCATCCGGCTTGTCAAAGACTTCAAGGAACGGTAGTCGCAGGTTGCGACGCATGAACAGATAGATTGTTCGCCGATTGTGTTCGGCACGATCTTCAGTGACTTTCCAATGGTTTTTGAGGAGTGTTGAGGTCACAGCTTTCGGGAGTTCGGTTCGGACTCCCGGACCTCCTGTTCGTCGATTCAAATCTCCGGACACCGAAAGCATGCTGTCACGAATCGCTTCCGATTCGAGCCGGCGACGGTTTCGTCGTCCCAGCAGCCGGTTGTTTGGATCCTGATCGATCAGTTCTTTCCAGAGGGACTTCTCTTCATCTGTCAGATTGTCATTCGGAAGGCTTGCTCGTTTGTACGTCGCGGAATTGACGATCAGCGAGTGAAGTGCTTTCAAATCCCAGTCCGATTCGATGAGTTCAACAGCGAGCCAATCGAGAAGTTTCGGGTGCGTGGCAGAATCGCCCATCCAACCGAAATCGCTTGTGGTCCCGATCAACCCTTCTCCGAAATGGTGGTGCCAGATGCGATTCACAATGACGCGAGCGGTTAATGGATGATCGGGATCGGTCAACCACTGTGCGAATGCGATGCGTCGTCCGTCGGCTGTTTCTTCGAGATGCAGCGTCTGGGGAGTTGTTTGAATGACACGAGGAAACTCAGGAGAGATTTCAGGACCCGGGCGGCGGAAGTCACCCTTCATGTACACCTTGCTTGTGGGAACTTTTTTCGTGAGGTTTCTGGCAACGCGGGCTTTCGTGGGTTTCTCGGTTGCGCCGGGAAGAGGATGATCAGTGAACAGGTCGAGTGGTTCAAAGAAAGAACGGATTCGATAGAAGTCCTGTTGAGAGATGGGATCTGTTCGGTGGTGATGGCATTGAGCACATCCGAAACGAAGCCCAAGAATTACTTCGCCGATATTGGCTGCGATGCCATTCAGAAAGTTGTGACGCCGCTCTTCCTGGAGATTGATGTCCGGCATGTCCGGACCCGCGAGAAGGAACCCTGTCGCGATGAGAGCATCAGGAGACTCCGGTGCGACTTCATCACCTGCGATTTGAAGTCGCAAAAACTCGTCGTAGGGCAGACCTTCGTTGAGTGCGTTGATGACCCAGTCTCGATATCGCCAAGCTTCGGGCCGAACGTGATCATGTTCGAATCCGTCAGTTTCCGCGAAGCGAACGAGATCGAGCCAGTGTTGTGCCCATCGCTCTCCGTAACCGGGTTGGCCGAGAAGTCTCGAAACGAGATTTTCATAGGCATCGGGCGAATCGTCTCGCAAGAACTCTTCGATTTCCGCCCTCGTTGGAGGTAAGCCGATCAGGTCGTAAGTGACACGCCGAATGAGCTGTCGTTTTGTTGCCAGCGGAACCGGCTTCAGGTCTTTGGCTTCGAGTCGCGCGACGACGAATCGATCGATTGTATTTTCACAAAGATCGACATTCTCCACTTCCGGGACGGGAGGACGCTCCACAGGTTCGTAAGCCCAGTAGTCACGATCTGCTTCGGTGATCTCAGGTTCATCGAGACTGACCTGTTCCAATGGCGAGTCGGCCTTCGCTGATGGTTCGGAAGCGGAAGTGAATTCCGAATTTGTCCAACTCAGGACGGATAGGCAGAGGAGACAGCTACAGATGTTCGTCAGGAGTTTCGAGTAAACATTCACGCGAGGATCTCATGGACAACTCGGCCAGCGACGTCAGTGAGCCTTTCGTCGCGACCATTGTGGAAGTAGGTCAGCAGTTCGTGATCGAATCCGAGAAGGTGAAGGATCGTGGCGTGCAAATCGTGGATATGAACGGTCCCTTCGACAGCACGAAGCCCGACATCGTCTGTCGCTCCGTAAGTCATTCCCGGCTTCACTCCTCCTCCAGCCATCCAGACTGTGTAGCCCCAGGGGTTGTGGTCGCGACCTTTTCCCTGCTCGCTCATTGGCATTCGACCGAATTCTCCACCCCAGATGACCAGTGTTTCATCAAGGAGGCCGCGCTGCCGTAAGTCTTGCAGAAGACCGGCAACCGGCAGATCTGTGGCCTGACAGTAGTGCGAGTGGTTCTGGAGAACATCCGTGTGGGCGTCCCAACCGTTTGTGTCTCCGGAGTACAGTTGAACGAACCGAACACCGCGTTCAATCAATCTCCGTGCGAGCAGGCAGCGAGTTCCGAATTCGTTCGTTTCTGGCTGATCGATTCCGTAAAGCTGTTGGATGTGAGGAGGCTCCTCGCGAAAGTTCATCGCTTCGGGAGCAGCGGCCTGCATCCGAAAAGCAAGTTCGTAGGATTCGATGCGAGCTTCGAGTTCTCCGTCGAATCCTCTTGCGTGCAGATGTTCCCGGTTTCGAGTGTTAATGAAGTCCAGCATTTTTCGCTGTTGGTGTTCGTTGATTCCTTCCGGACGGTCGAGATGAAGGATGGGTGTGGGCCCGGTTCGAACGGTCGTCCCCTGGTAAGTCGCTGGCAGAAATCCGCTTCCCCAGGCGGGTGGACCACCTTTGATTCCGGTCCCTCGATCCGGCATGACAACAAATCCGGGAAGGTTTTGGTTCTCTGTTCCCAATCCATAGGAGACCCAACTTCCCAGACTTGGCTTGCCCATCAAAATGCTTCCAGTGTTCATTTGATACACTGACTGCGGATGGTTCACGCTGTCTCCGTGAACTCCTCGAAGGACACACAGTTCGTCGACCTGACCAGCGAGATGAGGAAGGAATTCACTGACCTCAATTCCTGATTCGCCGTGCTTGCGGAATTTTTTCACGCTCGGCAGAAGAGGATTTTGACCGACCTTTCTCCGGGTCATCACGTTTCCGAAACTCTTCGGCAGCGGTTGTCCGGCATACTTCTCAAGTACTGGCTTCGGATCGAACAAGTCGACATGGCTTGGCCCACCGTGCATGAACAGATAAATCACTTGTTTCGCGCGGGGAGCGAAATGCGGCGAGTGTATTGTCTGACTTGCTTGTGCCTGCTGTTCGGTGGCAAGAAAGCTGGCAGCTGCGAGTGCACCCAGTCCACCACCGGATCTCGTCAGAAATTCGCGTCGACTCCAATTTGTTGGAGTGTTGAGGCTGCGAATGGTGGCGTGTGTCATCTCGCTTCACTCCGCTCCCGTTTGAAGCCAACTCAAGTTCATCGGCTTCGGTGAATCGAGCTGACATTCCACGGAATTGAAAGTCGCTCAAGTGATTGGGAAATGTCACACAAGGTGGGGGTGTGTGAACAGATGAGGCTCTGGGTCATGACACTGTTCATGACTCTGTGGCTGTTGGCGTTCAGAAGGTGAGGGATATTGGTTGTATTGGTCACTCTTGATGTTACTTCATGAACCGAGGGCGAACAACTCTCATTTTGTTTCGGCTTCCGCCATTCTGGTTGTTGCGGCTTCCATGGAATCCGACAGAATGAGAGCCGATTTCCCAGCCAGCCGGGGCGATGTTCCTTCAATCGATGAATGTGATGTCCCCCGCGATGAGAGTTTTCGCTCTCACTTCTGATCGAGACTTCTGACACAAAGAAAAGCATCGTCGATGGATTCAACAGCTCACATTCTCGGCCTCGGTCTGGTGGTGGTTGATCAGATCATGACTGTCGAGAAATATCCGCTCGTTGATTCGAAAAATGAAGCGACTGCGTCACTGACACAGCTTGGCGGTCCGGTTCCCATTGCGCTCTCGCAACTGGTGAAATTTGGTCATCGATGTCGGTTCGTTGGAAGTTGGGGAAGCGATCCTTGGGGCGAACAAGTTGAAAGATCGCTCACTCGTCGCGGGATCGTGTTTGAACATTCGAGCGACACCTCGGAATCAACCTCTGTCTCACAAGTCTGGATTGAACAGGCCACGGGAAGACGAACTTCCTGCACCGTTCGAAATTGCGGAACGGGAATCGAGACGTGATTGGGGAAAGAAGATTTCTCGCAGTGCAGGCTGCTTCATCTCGATGGCTGGCCCGAGGAGATGTCGCTTCGTGCAGCTAAAGAGGTGAAGGCTCACGGCGGTCTTGTTGCGATTGATACCGGTTCGCCGAAACCGGGAGTTGAGGAAATTCTCAAACTCGCCGACATCGTGAACGCTCCTCGGAAGTTTGCCGAACAATTCCTGGGAGAATCCGATATCAAGAAAGCGTCTCGAGCGATTGCAGAATACGGACCGAAAACGGTCTGCGTCACAGATGGGGAAAATGGGGCTGCGATGTTTGCGAAAGGGAAAACTCGATTCGAACCCGCGACGACTCCACCTCAAGTGGTCGATACGAACGGAGCAGGGGACTGCTTTTCCGGAGCACTGATTCACGGTGTCTTGCAGAAATGGTCCGCTGAGAGAATTCTGCGGTTCTGCACGGTCAGTGCGGGAATCAAATGTTCCCGACTCGGCAACGATGAGGCGCTTCCCTCTTCCGAGGAGATTGAGCAAGCGATCTCAAGCGGAAACTGAGATCATCTCTGCAGGATGGCAGGCGAAACAGAGCTGACTCGTGAATCGCGCTGAGCGGTGGCTTGCTCGCAAGCTTTGCGGCGTTCACGGATCTTTTCGAGCCCGGCGGTATAGCAATCTTTGTGCTCTGCTTTAATGGCATCCAAAGCATAGGTTTCGGCTGCGAAGTAATCCTGGCGTCGTGTGGCGGCAATCGAGAGGTTGAACAGAGCCGCATGGTTTTGAGGATTCTCTTCGATGGCCCGTTGCCAACTCTCTTCCGCTTTACTCCATTCACCAGCTAAGGCCCACTTCACACCTGCGCGAACATTTCGGGAACCCTTTTCCCAGAAGTCACACGTTGCCAGCGACATCTCACAAGGTCGTTCGTGAGGAGCCAGCATTTGCACGAACTCTTGCAAGCATGATTCCGTCAGTTCGTGAAGCAACTCACCGCGCGACGGAAGCGGAGTTGAGTCCGGATCAAATCGGCCGCTGAAGTTGCGATTCACAGATCTGGCGGCAAGGACTTCTCCGGTTTCCACTTCCACAAGTCGAAACGAGAGCGTGACCGAACCTTCTCTGAGAAGGCTTTCGTTGGTTTGTGCGTCAAACTGAGTGTTGTCGAAAAGATTGTCATCAATCGAATCTTGCGTGATCAGATTCAATTCCGAGCTTCGAAGTACCTGATCGTTGCAGTCGTACTCGATGACTTCTCCGAAGATAATTCCATCCACTCCAGCGGTGCGGGCAGAGGAAATCAGATCGTCCATTGACGGTCGATCCTGATACTCGACGGAAACAATTTTCGACTGCAACTCAGAAGGATCGACAATCGTGTAGAATTCATTGTCGTGAAGCAGAGCGGAAAGCGAGCCCGCGATTCCCTGGCCCTTGTCTCCAACGAAGTCGGTCACCACAATCCGGTGCATCCCACTGACTTCGATTTCGGCAGGTTCCCAGCAATGAACGACTGCGGTGTGACTACAGCCCGTAGAAATCGCCAGAATAAGGAAGAGGATTGCGGACTTCATCCGTGAATTGGTATCCCAAAGAACCTGACAAACACGTACCGGGTGCGTTCCTCGCTCGCGTGCTTCAAGGCTTATATCGGACGAACTTCGGTGGTGACAATCTCTTTTATCGCGAAATCAACTCAGGATGTCGGCAACTTTTTCCAGGAGCGAACCATTGACTGAGTCGAATCGTCCGCAAGTGAATCGCGTTCTGGTGGCAGTAATTGCCGTTGGGTGCCTGCTGACCGGGATTGCGATCGCTGTCGTCGACTCTCCGAATAACTTCTGGTGTGGAAGTTTTGTGCGAGTCGGTTTGCTTATGTCAGCATTCTGGATCGGGTTGCCCTCAAAGGGACGGGCTGCCGCGTGGGCGGATCTGAATCCGTGGTGGATTGTGGGAATCGCTGCCCTGTTGCTGGTGATCGTCCGCAGACCGAGGATTCTGCTTCCGTTTCTGGTCGTGGCTGTCGTGCTGGGAGTTCTCGTTCCGAAACTCACTCGTTCACTTAAGTGAAAACGAGGGAACTGGTTGGGGAATCTGCAGCAGCTGCGAACGAGTCCGGAGAGCAGCCTTCCATACTCAGAAGATGCCGTTTCATATCGAGCCCCTGTGGAGCCGAGAAACCGCCAAGTTTTCCGCCCGAGCCGATCACGCGATGGCAGGGAATGATCAGCGGAAGGCAATTCTTCGCCATCTGATTTCCGACCGCTCGAGCCGCTCCCGGGGATCCCGCACGTGCGGCCAGTTCACGATAAGTGACAACTTGCCCATACGGGACTTTTTGTAACTGATACACAACACGCTGTTGAAATGCCGTTTTCTCTCCCGCTTCGACGGGAATTTGCGTCAAATCGACCGGCTCTCCCGAAGCGTATTCGACCAGCAGATTGTGCGCGTCTTTCCACCAGGCGGGAGGAGGGAAAGCGCGTTCACGCTGGGAAACCTCAAGGCTCTCCCAGGCGGATTCTTCGGTCAGGTGGCCAAATGTCAGTGATTTGATGCCAGATTTTCCGAGGCGGGCACCCATCCAGCCGAGATCTGTGCGGAAGACAGCAAAGGAATGAGGAGAAGTCGCGTCAATCATGATCAGTTCTCTTTGACCAGCCTTGAGTCCACTTCTAGAATAGCCAGTGCAGAAGAATGTAGCCACCGAGTGACCCCGCTCGGCGCTCCCGGAGACTTCGATCGAGACGATGTGCCGGGATCAGACAGGAGAGAGAATGAATATTTACGATTCACTGGCAGACGACTATTTCGTCAACATGAATCTTTACACGGAAATGCCCCTGCCGTCCCAGCGAGAGACGGTCCTGGAGTTTTTCGGGCGATTCCAGAAAACGTATCCGTCGATGCGGAACTTCTACAATCGCGACAACGGAGCATTTGTTCTCGAAGAAGACAAAGACCAGACAAGCTACAGCTGGCTCAGCATTGAAGATCGTCGAATTTGCAGCAGTGTCGTGAACCCCACGACCATCGACGATGCCTTCCCCCAGCATGCGCTCGCTTTGGAATTGGCGCCGTATATGTTGTCAGTGAGTCCGCTCGATTGCGAAGCTTTGGATTTTCTCGTCGGGTTCGATTTCACCTATCGCGGCAATCACGATGAACTCGTCGCTGAGGCACTCGGGCTCTCTCCCGCGTTCGAAAGCGTTCTCTCAATGGAAGGGACTCGCCCGCTCAACTTCGAACCCTCAATCACAATGGCCCTCACCGAGGACTGCCGCAGACAGTGCCGACTGATGGTGGAAACGCGAACCAACGCCTATCAGGTTCGTCGAGACGATTTCCCCGAAGAGATGATCAGCGTCTACTTCACCATCCGACAATACGGCAGCTTGCCCCACGACGGACACTTCGTGCAAACCCTCACCGAGCTGCGCAACGACTGCGAACGACTCCTCGAAGAGCACGTCATCGAACAAATCCTCCGCCCACTGCAGCAAGCTATTTCACGAAAGTAGTTTTCCGCAACCCCTCTGAACCATTGTCGAGACGCCATTCTGAGTTGGAATTCTCTTTTAAAATTCGTCAATTAAGTTGCTATTTGGTATTAGACTTTGTTGATTTGTTGAATTAACAGCTTCATTGTTTACCTTATATTCCTCGTGGGTTAGATGCTGTGTAAAGGTGATGTCACTTATCATCTCGCAACCTTGCGGCATCGAATGCATGGTCATGGTGCAATGGCAATGCAGCGTAAATTGCAAACGACTTTGAAAGTTCTCTATCAAAAGATGCCGAGAACGTCCCGGAACGGCATCTCTCAAGTCGAACTGTTGATTGTGATTGCTGTCATTGGAATTCTTGTGGCTGTATTCCTGCCCGCAGTTCAAAGTACGCGGGAAACAGCACGGCGAGTTCAGTGTGGCAATCAGATGCGACAGATTGGTGTTGCGCTCGCAGCATTCGAAGCATCCCATGGCCATTTTCCTGCACGAGATACGAACGAGCGTTCCGCTTTAAACTGGATCAGCTCGTTGATGCCGTTTTTGGGGCAAACCGCTTTTTATGACCGCGTTATAGAGTTGTATGGTGGATCGGCTGAAGTCGATCCGGTCGAAGGAGTGCGGCTGGACTACAATCGTCTCAATCAGTTGACTCCACCTGGATTTCATTGTCCTTCAGATCCTGCACCGGCAGTGGGGACGACAAGCTATGCCGGAAACTCCGGGACATGGGGACTACATTTTCAACATGATGGGGTCTTTCGTTTCGCGAAACCAATTTGGCTCGGATATCGTCCCGGTGTTGTTTCGTCAGAAGCAATTGTCGATGGGTTGTCGAATACCGTGATCGTCTCCGAATGGGTCCATCGTCACACGGATCACCGCTGGCAGTCTGTCCCTGATACACCTCGGAGAGTGATTTGGAAACTCCCGATCTACCCGGCACAAGGGGGGGACCTTGATATGGTGGTAGAGGAATGTTTGCAAGTTCCCAAATCATGGCCGGCACGCTACGGATGGCGCGAAAATTCACGGCTGGGGGAACATTGGTATGGGGCCAGCAATGGGTATTCAACTTATTATCATGCGTTGCAACCAAATCGCATGAGTTGTGACCCAGTGATCGGGGCAGTTGACGGAAACTTAACAACAGCGGGAAGTTTTCATCCCGGTGGAGTGAATGGGTTGTTTGCTGATGGCCACCTGATGTTTGTGAGCGAGAACATTGTGAAATGCCCCCGAAGTTTGAACCAGGCTTATGAGAGTTGGGGTTAGGTAAGTAAGTCAGTGTGCTGGAGTGGAGGAGAAGGTGGAGCCGTAGGCGGAACCTTCTCTGGAACGGAAGCACACTGAGTCGAAAATTCGGCAGGCGTCAACCCTCCAAGAGAGCTGTGCGGACGGCGGTGGTTGTAAGTCATCCGCCAGTCCTGAATCAGCTTCTGCAACACCTCAGCCAGCGACTTTCCTGCCGCCAACATCGCTTGCCCCTCCTGCAACAGCTTCACAATCTGCTCAGGCTTACGTCGTCGTCGCTTCGTCATCAAAGTCTCCTCGAACCAAAATCGGTCGGTTGACTCTCATAACATCTGGATCAGAAAATGGGGAGCACGCCACCCCGAGAACATGGAAGTTGTCTCGCTGTCTCAATCGTTCGTTTGCAGCTTCTTCCAGGCGATCAGGGCGTCTTTCACGGAAGCGACGTCATGAACCCGAATGAGTTTGACCGACTGCTGAGCCAACGCGATTGAAACACCGACTGTCCCTGCGAGCCTTTCTTCCAGCTTGCGTCCAATCAGTTTTCCAAGAAAACGCTTTCGCGAATGTCCGATCAAAACAGGTCGTCCCGTGTCGTGAAGTCGACGGATGTTGGTCAGAAGTTCGAGGTTGTGCTCTGCTGTCTTTCCGAATCCAATTCCAGGATCAATGACGATTCTTTCCGGATCAATTCCAGACTGCGAAATCGCATCGACTCTTGCACTCAGGTACTCGGAAACTTCTCGTACCACATCATCATAAACGGGGTCGTCCTGCATTGTCTGAGGCGTGCCCAGCATGTGCATGATAATGACACCGCACTCGGATCGACTCGCAACGTGAATCATCTCGCTGTCGAAGTCGAACCCCGAGACGTCGTTGATAATCTTCGCCCCTGCGTCGAGTGCCACCTTGGCGACGGACGCTTTCATCGTATCGATCGAAATCGGAGCGTTCGTTTGTTTGACCAGCCCTTCGATGACCGGACGGACCCGCAGAATCTCTTCGTCTTCAGAAACAGGACTCGCCCCCGGCCGTGTTGATTCCCCGCCGATGTCGAGGATGTCCGCTCCTTGTTCCACGAGCATCAGTCCATGCTCAATGGCGCGTTCTGGAGCGATCCAGCAGCCTCCGTCGGAGAAGCTGTCGGGAGTCACGTTGACGATTCCCATGATTCCGGGAATCGGCCCGTTCTTCCAGGTGGTCTGATCAAATCGCCACGTGCGCTCGATGGTTGGGTCAGATTGTCTCACAGGAAGGCTTCATCAAAATGGAGGTTCTGAATCTTGAGGCTTAGACTGTGGCTGTTCCGATCGTTAGTCCAATCCGGCATGCATTGAGAAACTGGTCGACAAAAAGCTGTTCTTTAACCGTATGAATTTCACTCTGGCCGCAACCCAGTGTAATCGTGGGAAGTCCGTGGGCATTCATCCAGTTGGCGTCGAGTCCTCCATTGCTGATCCGGGTTTCTGGAGTCAGGCCAATCGACTCAACAGCTCGTTCGGCAATCTTGACGACTTCGGCGTTCGGATCGAGTTGAAACGATTCGTACTTGTGCCGCGTGGTGAATTTGACTCGACCGGATTTCCCGTCGGTATTCATTGTTTCTTTTGCAGACTGTTCGAACGCACGTTGGATCGTTTTGACAATCTTTGAGCGAAATTCGGGATTGTGGCTGCGGGCTTCTGCACTGATTCTCAAGTGATCCATCACGACATTCGTTGCGGCCCCACCTTGAATGATCCCGATATTACTGGTCCCGGATTGCTTTCCCTTTTCGATCAGCCCCAGCCATCCATCGGCAGCGAGGGATTGAATCGCCCGGGCAGCGATGATGGCAGCACTGACGCCGTGTTCGGGGTGGGCACCCGCGTGGCTGGCGATTCCGTGGACCTCGATTTCGATATGATCATCACCGGTCGCTCCGATCACTGCAATTTCCGGCCGTCCACCGTCCCAGTTGAATCCGAGTTCCGGATCCCTCAGCTTCGCCTGGTCGACATACCTGGCTCCGATCAGTCCGACTTCTTCCTGGATTGCGAAGAGAACCGTCAAAGGCGGATGCGGTAAATTGTGTTGCTGGATAAGTCGAATCGTGTTGAGTACGACAGCGGCACCAGCCCGGTTGTCTCCACCGAGTGCAGTCGTTGAGTCCGCTGACCGAATGATGTTGTCTTCGCGAACCGGTTGGGCTCCGACACACAATGGAACTGTATCGATGTGGGCCATCAAGAGTCGGCGAGGCTGATCAAGATTGCCCGGAAGATCGACAATCAGATTTCCGTTTTGCCCCGTGAGATGACTTTGAGTATGTGCTTCGTCGAAAGAAATCTGCGATTCATCGATTCCCGCTTCGTGGAGTTTATCGACGATCAACTGAGCGATCGCAGCTTCCTCTCCACTCTTGCCCGGCACAGCAATCATCTCCAAAACGAGATCAACTGCAGCATCGTCAATGAGTGAAGTCAGTTTGTTGGTGTCACCGGGAGACATTTTCGTTTTCGCTAACCGTCAGACTGGAAATGGATTCTATGTGCCACAATAAAAAGACCCGACGCGAAATGCACGTGTCGGGTCCATGGTCGATTTTTGATGGAATTGAATGGTGCTTATTTGTCGGCAGGACCTTCCACTCCACCAGTGAATTCTTCATCTTTGGCTGCATGCCCAGTAAGGACTTCTGCTTGGTATCCACCCTTCGACTTGAAGTATGCACCAAGGATCAGGTAGCAGACGAGCATGAATGCCGGAAAGACAGCCATCTTGGCGAGTGCATCGAACTGCCCAGCTTTGTCGGCAGCTGCCAGGGCAGCAATGTCTTCCTCGCCGGTGATTTCCTTCTTCTTGTCCGGATCAATCGCTTCGTAGTCGAAGCCCATATAGGACTTCTCAACGAGAACTTCTTCTGCTGTCGCAGGTGAAGTTACTGCGAGTTCAGCACTTGCAGTCTTCTCCTGAAGGGCTCCAATCAGAGGGAATCCGAGAACACCCACTGCGATCATCCCGATTCCCGAAATGGCGTTCAGAGTCAGTGCTCCTCCTTTGGGGCACTGTTCAGCCGTGACCCCGAGCATTGTTGGCCAGAAGAACGTCTTTCCAATTCCATAGAGCGTTGCCGCGACAAAGATGACAGCGATTCCTGAACTTCCCGTTCGTGACAGGGCAAGCAGTCCAGCGATCGCGAGGATCGAACTCAGGATAAGGAGTCCGATTGGTGACAGTTTATGGACGATTGGACCTGCGAAGAATCGAAGCACCATCATGATCGCTGATGTGTAGACGAGAACCCAACCGGGGTTGTAACCGGCAGCCTCCATCGGCTTTTCCATCAGGCCGCTGATCCAGCCATCTGTTCCAATTTCCGTGGTTGCCAAAGGCATCATAATGACAATCAGAAACGCCAGAATCCCTCTTCCGAAGCTTTGAGTATACGCACCAAACGCAACGGCAACGATCGCAGCGAGGACACCGGATACGCTTAGAGGCCATCCAAAGACTTCACCGAGTTGCATGAAGATTAAACCGAAGCCAACAAACGCCCCGAACGCCCCAAATTCAGCCAGCATTTCACGATAGCTGACCCCAGCTTGCTCACGCTCGCTGACAGGAAACTTCGCATTGAAAAGCATGATGAAATAGATGACAGCTGGGATTGCAATCGTTCCGAGGACGAGACGCCAATCACCCGTTTTCGCGGTGTCAGCCATTGCAATTGTAATGATACCTGCGACGACGAGACCTCCCGGCCACCCCGCATGCAGAATGTTCAACCACTTGGTTTTTTCCTTGCTGAACATTGTCGCAACGATCGGGTTAATGAACGCTTCAACAGTTCCGTTGCCGAGGGCGAGAATGATACTTCCAAGGTAAAGAAGATTGTGGCCCCGGTCCTGAGCTGCAGCGAGTTCTTCACCGGACACGCCTTGAATTGCTCCATAGGCCATGCACGCGAGAACGAGATAAATCGCATAGCAAACGAATGAGAAAATCATTGCAACGCGATAACCGATTCGGTCAATTACAAGACTGAACAAGATAATCGAAATCGCGAATGGCCAGACACCAGCTCCTTTGAGGGCACCGATCGCGACTTTCTCAAGCCCAAAATCACTCTCGAATCGAACATCGCAGAGATACATTCGACTGAAGAATGCGAATGCTGTGGTAATCAGCGCGATGAAACAGCCCCAGAACATGATCATATCGCCAGTGGAATGCGATGTCTGAGGCGCGCTTGGCGCTTCTTGCGCGTTGTTCATCAATATGCTCTCCGGTGGAACTTCTTATGAGAAAATGCCGAGACGGCTGGAAGCCGAATTCGGAGGTGATCCTAGCTATTCCTGAATCCGAAATCCAGAAACATTGATGTATCTGTCGCAAGTTCGGAACGAGAAATCTTGGTCAGCGCAACAAAAAAAGCCGCTTAAGAAGCGGCGTTTGAAAAATGAGAAGTGAGACTTCAGTATCTATTCGCGCAATGGGTTCACTGGCTGGGAGTCTTCGATCTTTCGTCAGACCTGATCTGGAACCGGGACATCGTCGCCGGAGTTGGATTCGTTCAGCTTCATGAGAGCTTCGTAGACTTCGCTCCGATGGATTGGAACTTCGCGCGGAGCCTGTATCCCAAGCCGAACCTTGTCACCACGGATTTCGACCACAGTGATCACGATGTTCTCGTCGATGACGATACTCTCGTTCTTCTTCCGAGAGAGAACCAACATAGTAAGACGCCTCACTGAGTCGTTTCGGTGAGAAGAGAACCTTGACGAATGATTGTCTTGAAACTGTTCCACGTTGAACAATCTCACTTTTCTCGCTTGACATGGTAGACGGGAATCTCTAGCTGGTCAACAACTTGATCGGCAAAATCTGCCGATTTCATTCCAACTGTTGGAGTTACGTCAAGTGACACGCGGACGAAGTTGAGACGTTCCTGGAATTTTATTTCGTTTCCTTGGGTGTATCCTCTTTGCTGGCAACAGTTTCCGGTCGAAGTAGTGGGAGGAAAATGATGTCGCGGATGCTGTGGCTGTTTGTCAGCAGCATCACAAGCCGATCGATCCCAATTCCCAGTCCGCCCGCCGGTGGCATCCCCACTTTGAGTGCAGAAATGAAATCGTGATCCATCTTCGCCATCGAGTCTTCCTCCGGGAGACCTTCGAGTTGAGTGAGGAACAGCTGTTCTTGAAGCTTCGGATCATTGAGTTCTGTGTACGCATTCGCGAGTTCCATTCCGTGAACGAAGAGTTCGAAACGCTCGGCAATTTGCGGATCGCTTTGCTTGCGTTTGGTCAGCGGACAGATTGAGGCAGGGTAGTCCATCACGAAAACTGGCCCCTCAAGGGCGTCTTCAACGCACGCTTCGAAGACTTCGCTGACAATCACGTCGGGATGAATGTGTCCGGATTCCATTTGAGCGAGGAATTCGGGTTTGATCGCTCCTTGAGCGCCGAGTTCCTGCGCTTTCTTTCGAACGGCATCTCCATCGGTCATTGAGCATCCGGCGTGCTGCTCGAAGAGTTCGGCGTACGTCTTACGCTGGAACGGAGGAGTGAAGTTGATTGTCTTGTCACCCCAGGGAAGAACCAGCCGTTCGTTTTCAACGTCCTTGCCTGAGGCTTTCAGGACGACTCGCGCAGCATCGGAGATGATGGCTTCGGTGAGGTCCATCATCGATTCGTAATTCCCGTACGCCTGATAGATCTCGATCATCGTGAATTCGGGATTGTGTGTCGCGTCGATTCCCTCATTTCGGAAGACACGACCAATCTCGTAAACACGTTCGATGCCGCCGACCATCAATCGCTTTAAGTGAAGCTCCAGTGCAATCCGGAGGTACAGATCAATGTCGAGGGCATTGTGATGAGTCGTGAATGGACGTGCGGCCGCTCCCCCGGCGATGGCGTGCAGAACTGGTGTTTCGACTTCGGTGAACTGCTGTTGTCCAAGGGTCGAACGCACTGAGTTGATAATCTGACTCCTCAGCACAAGTTTGTCTCGAACTCCTTCTGTGTAGATGAGGTCGAGTTCTCGATGGCGGAGCAGGGTTTCAACATCTGTCACTCCATGGTGTTTTTCGGGAGGCTGAGCGAGCGATTTGCAGAGCACTGTTAGCTCTTCAACCCAGATCGAAATCTCTCCGGAGTCGGTTCGGCGCATCGATCCGTCGATCCCAATGAGATCTCCCAGATCGAGTTGCCCCATCAGTTCCCATTGTTCGGGAGACAAGTCTCCGCGCGAGAAGAGGAGTTGAATCTTCCCCGTTGCATCTTTGATGTCGAAGAACCGCAGCTTTCCTGCTTTTCGTCTCAGAACAATCCTGCCAGCGACGCGCACCTTCTCTCCGTTGACGCCGCTTTCCTCGGGGCATTCCTCTCGAGCCGAACTGATCGAAATGTGTCCGTCAAAACGCTGGCCAAATGGGTCGTGACCGAGTTCGACGATCTTGTTGAGTTTTTCGAGTCGGGCTTTTTCGAAACGATCGATCTTTTTTGGGTTCGCCATGAGTTTGACTTTTGTTTCGTTGAGTGAAGTACGCAGGACCCGATCAAGTGAGATTCGGTTCGCCCTGAACAGGACTTCAAGTTTCCTATGAGTCTTGTAATGGAAGCTGTTTTGAACTGATCAAATATTCAATGTTGGCTCGGGCTCTGTTGTGCGTGAGGCAGATCATTGATGCCACTGGCAGGTTTTCGTTGAACTCTGCTTCGATGAATGCTGCGTTTGCTTTTGGAAGCCGATTCAAACAGTAAGAAAGATGTTCTAGCTGTTGAGTTGCAACGGTTTGGCTCCGATTGTGAGGAGAGTCGGATCTTCCATCGGATGCTTCTTCAGAAAGTCCTGGATCTGCTCAACGGTGATCGCTTCGACTTCTGAGTGAATTTCTTCCAGCGTTTTCACACGATGGAGATGAAACCAGTCTCTCGCGATCGAAGATGCCCGGGCACCGGTCGATTCCTGCTGCATAATGAGGGCGCTCTTGGCTCGTGCCTTACATCGGCGTAGCTCAGCGTCTTCGATGCCTTCACCGAGTTTGCGAATCTCTGTCATCATGACGTCCAGAGTTTCTTGTGCGCGTTCGGTTGTCGTTCCGGCGTATGCGAGAATTCGACCTTCTGTCAGAAGACTGTTGAGCGTGGCGTACACGGAATAGCAAAGTCCGCGTTTTTCTCGCACTTCGGTAAACAGTCGGGAGCTGCTTCCTCCACTGAGGATGCTGACCGCAGCCCAGGCTGTCAGATAATCGGGGCTTCCGTACTGAACACCGGGAAAGGCCAATCCGATATGAGTCTGTGTCGATTCGTGATCGATATGATGGATTCCGTTCGCGGCGGGAGTCACTTCAAACTGTGGCTCAGGAAGCGGTTGCCAGTCACCGAAGCAGGTTTCGATCGTTTCTCGAATTAGAGCAGGATCAACATTTCCGGCAACACCGATCAATGCTCCATTTGGGCGGACCTTTTGTCCGACATGGGAAACGAGATCGTCGTAGGTCAGTGACCGGATATCTTCCAGAGTTCCATCGCTGGGACGTCCCCAAGGGGCGTCGTAGCAGAGTTTGCGGAGTTCGACGAAGACCTTTCGCTGCGGGTCATCTTCAATGGCGAGCAAACTCTGAAGAGTCCCGTTGATCATCGCCGGGAATTGATCTTCTGGCAGCAGAGGCTCTCGAAGAATCTTCGCGTAGATCGGAATCGCCTCCGCGACATTCTCAGCCAGCGCGGCACCTGAGAACGAGAGGAAATTCCACCCGGCACTGTCGTTTCCCTGAACCCCTAGCGAATCGAGGGCTGCAGTGATCTCGCGACTGGAACGTCCGCCAGCCCCACGGGTCATCAGATCCAGAGCGGCAGCTGCGGTTCCGTTTTTGCCGTTCGGTTCGTAAGCCACTCCAGCAGGTGTCATCAACGTAAAGGCCGCTGATTGCACGTGTTTCATCTGCTCGATGAGAAGCGTGAGGCCGTTTTCCAGTTGGTGAACCTGAATTGATTGTTTGTGCATTGATTTCGAAAAGTGTTGAGGACTCACGTGCTCGCGTCTGTCAGAGTTCTCGTCTGTGGAAGCGACGGATGAACAATTCAGCGAGCGAATGGCGAAGTGTAGGCGACAGATCGCAGAAATTCGAATGGTCCAGCGAGTTGATGGCGAACGAATTCGAGTATTTTCTGTTTAGACGTGCACTCGCTCGCACGAGCAAACTCAGCCTTTGACCTGATGAAAAAGTTCAAGCGAGTGCGCAGGAAAGAGCAACTTGCTCTGGAATTCTGTTCGGTCAGTCTCGCGAGCTGAGATCGCAGTTGGCTGCGGTCATCAATTGTTCGTTGTCTCAACCTCGTTCCGGATCACACTGGACCGCACCTTCACTCCGTCCCTACACTTCGGGTTGATCCTCAAAATACTTGTGCCCTTTTTCTGTTCAGGAAGTTCGCGGATGATGTCGCAGTCAGATCGGTCTGAGTTGATGGACAAGGTTGTTTCGCTTTGTAAGCGACGCGGTTTCATCTTTCAGGATTCGGAAATCTACGGAGGCCAAAACGGATTTTGGGACTACGGACCACTCGGGACGGAACTCAAAAGAAACGTTCGAGAATCCTGGTGGCACGATATGGTCTCCGGGCACGATCCCATCGATGCACCGGAAGGAGCCCCGCAAGCATTTCAAATGGTCGGTGTGGAAACGACGATCATTATGAATCCGCAAGTCTGGAAATGTAGCGGCCATTACGATTTGTTTGTCGACAAAATGGTCGACTGCAAGGAAGCCAAGAAGCGCTATCGTCACGATCATGTGAACGGACGCTGGGTGACATCAAAGCGAAAAGCAGACGGAGACGCCGCTGAACCGAAGCGAGTTTTCGTGACCGCGGTCGGTGAAGAAGCGGAAATTCAAGACCGTGCGCTGAGCTACTTCGGTCTGAAAAAGAAGTACGTCGATCGTCTTGAGTGGGAAGGAGACATTCAAAGTCTGACAGAGATCCCTGTCGACGATTACTCGAGTGTCGTCGGCCCCGACGCTTCAGAAGCGGGAACGCTGACTGCTCCGCGTGATTTTAATCTGATGTTCCGCACGATTATCGGAGCACTCGGAACCGATGACGATGCGGCATTCCTCCGACCGGAAACCGCTCAGGGGATTTTTGTCAACTTTAAGAACGTCGTCGACTCCAGCCGAGTGAAGTTGCCGCTAGGAATTTGTCAGATCGGAAAGAGTTTCCGAAACGAGATCACTCCTCGGAACTTTACGTTTCGATCTCGAGAATTCGAGCAAATGGAGATCGAGTTCTTCTGCCATCCGGATCAGTCGCAGGAGTGGTACACGTATTGGCGAAATCGTCGTTTCGCGTGGTACACAAGCCTCGGAATTCAAAGCGAGAACCTGATCCTTCGAGAACATCACAAGGAGGAACTGGCGCACTATTCCGTCGGAACGGCGGATATCGAGTATGCGTTCCCATTTCTTCCGGAAGGAGATTATGGCGAACTCGAAGGAGTCGCCCATCGCGGAGACTTCGATCTTCGATCGCATATGGAAGGCAAGCTCAAAGCGACCGATGAGGGAACGCTTGAAGTGGAACTGAATGAACATGGTCAGCCGAAGTATCGTGGATCCGGAAAAGATCTGACGTACTTCGACGATCAGATTCGCGAGCGATTTATTCCTCACGTGATCGAACCGTCAGCCGGTGCCGACCGCGCTACCTTGGCGTTTCTCTGCGAAGCATACTTCGAGGACAAGCAGCCCGACGAAAAAGGAAAAATGCAAAGCCGCGTCGTGATGCGTTTTCATCCGCGTTTGGCTCCGATCAAGGCAGCTGTCTTTCCGCTCGTCAAAAAGGATGGTCAGCCGGAGAAGGCCAAAGAGATTTACCGAGCCCTCAAAGCCGCCGGAATTGCAGCCACATACGATGAACAGGCAGCGATTGGACGTCGATATCGTCGGCAGGATGAAATCGGCACTCCCTGGTGTTTGACTGTCGATGGAGAAACTCTCGAGAACGGCACGGTCACAATTCGAGATCGGGATTCGCTGGAGCAGACGCGAATTTCCGTCGACGACGTTGTTGACGAGATTTCAAAGCGTCTTCGAGCGTAGCGGTTTTCTTGCGGCGTTTCGTTCTGTCGCAAGAATCATCGAGTGAATTTCGAGATGGTTTTCGCGACGCGACGTCCGCTTGTTGTTACCCGAAGTGTTGTTGCTACCCGCAGCATTGTGGGTCAAGAAAAGACCATTCGCCCCGTGTTGAATCCATTCTTCACACTCGGGGCGAATGGGGTTGTGGCCGGAGGAAGGATAGACCCAGCCACAATTCTTAAACAGCCGATCCTGGCTGTATATCCGCGAGCCCAGTAGCAAGCGGAAATTCAATCGTCACTTCAGTCGTTGAAGTAACGGCGTATTCGTGAAGCGACCGATCGATGCTCGATTCGTGCGTCGGAGGTCAACCAGAAATCGGGTTGAAGGATCCGGAGTCGAGACGACAGTGTACGTTTGAGTAGTGATGGTTGCGCATGGCCTGACGACCACAATGATGAATCGGAAACTTGAGAAGGAGGAGGGCTCTGTCTCGGGAAACCGACACAGAGGCAATGCGGATGTGCTCCATGACCTTGGCTCATCGACTTCGGCAATGGGAAAGCGAGCTTCCGTGCCGTGTCAGTCACCAGTGTCTGAAGTGTCAAGGTATGTGGAAACATTCCGATCACCAAGGCTGAATTTGCATTCATCACCTTCAACGAGTCCCCACATCGACCAAGATTATTCAGGGAGAGAATTTCGTCAAGCACAGTCGGGCGCAAAATCGTTCTGAGGCTGTTGATGAACGACGCAGGTTCCACGGACTGTAGGGATTGAGTCTTTCTCCTTTTTTGAGAATCATATTGATGGCGCGAGCAGTCAACGCGGTTCGTTGAACATTTGATCAGAAAGCAGACGTCCATAAAGTTGCTCGTACAATGACGCTGTTCGCTTCCACGTAAAGTTTTTTCGCACAAGATTTTGCGCGTTCGATCCAAGCTGTCGACCCAGTTCGGGATCAGTCAGGATCTGAAGGCAGGCCCCGGCGATCTCCGGAGCTGCTCCGATCGGCACCAGAATACCAGTCAGGTTCGATTCGATTACGTCCGGGACCCCTTCAACCTCAGTCGCCACCACCGGCAGGCCGCACTCCATGGCCTGAAGGACGACGTTCGGCATTCCCTCCCACAACGAAGAGAGGACAAAGAGGTCGGCCTGCTGCATGAGGGTTGTCAGATCGGAACGAAACCCCGCAAGAGTGACGGAACCGTCGAGCTTCAGGTGTCGGATTTGCGCTTCGAGTTCCTGCCGTTGAGGGCCTTCCCCGGCAATGATGAGATGAACGTCGGAGTGCGTTTCTCGAACGGTTCGGAATGCCTCCAGGAGATCCGGAAAGCCTTTCTGCGGGTGCAGCCGACCAGCCGCAAGAACGATTGGCGCCTCCGGTGCAATTCCGAATTCTTCGCGGATCGAATGAGTCGGTGTCGATGGAGCGATTTCGGTGACGCCGTTGGGAATCACTGTGACCTCATGAGGATTCAGAGAGAGCTCCTGTGTCACGAAGTCCGCGACTCCCCGGCTGACACAAACGTGATGATGGACCCATCGTCGAGTCAGGCGGTCTACTCTCAAGTGCCAGTGACGTCCCCGCTCAGCTACGCGGTGGCCTGCTATTCGGGCCGGGATTCTGGCGCGTGCTCCAGCGAGCCGGCTGGCAATGTTTCCGTGAAAAAGAAAGCCTTGAATGATGTCCGGCCGGAACTCTTTCAAATCTTTTGTCAGCCACGGAATGATCGTGAGATCAAAGCGGCGTGAACGTGTTCGGCATTTCACGTCGATGCCGAGTCGTTCGAACTCCTCGACAAGTTCTCCCCGTTCGCTGAGGCAATAGACGCGCGGCGTCCATCGAGTTTTATCGAGTCTCGTCACCAATTCCAACAGAGCTCTCTCAGCGCCGCCGTTGTCCAGATCGGTAATGCAGAATGCAATTTTCCGAGGCGGAGTCATCTCAGTCGGAGCGGAAGAGGGTTCTTGCATCGAGTTCAAATTGCCTGTCGGGACAGCGGGCCGTTAGTCCATGCGATTAAAGTCGTCGGCTGTTTCGAAAACGTGACGGCTCGCAGAATCAACGATTCCTTCTAGAATTGATCGACTCGTTGTGTGAGTGTCGTCCCGAAGGATTCTTCGGGCAAAGTGATTCAGTAGTTGCTGCGGTTGTACAGCGTGCCTTTTAAGACTGGGGCTATTGAGACTGGGAAACAATGATTCTGTCAGGCAGAAATGCGATTGTCACGGGCGGCGCGGTTCGAATCGGTCGAGAAATCGGACGTTCACTCGCGAAGTCTGGTGTGAATGTCTGCGTTCACTACGGAACTTCCGAAGATGAAGCTCAGGCAGCGGTCGATGAATTCACGAGTCTCGGTGTTCAGTCAATGAAGGTCTCGGCTGACCTTGGGCATCCAGTCGATGCTTCCCGAGCAATTTTTTCGGCAGCGCGATCAGCCCTTGGAGAAATTACTCTGCTCGTGAATTGCGCAGCAATTTTCGAGCCGGGCAGTCTCGCGTCGACAACTCTTCATGCATGGGAACGGCACTCGAGCATCAACCTCATGGCTCCGTTCTTTCTCACTCAGGAGCTTGTGAACAATTTGAAAAACGAAACAGCTGCGGTTGTGAATCTTATCGATTGGCGTGGAACGACTCCGGTCGCTGGTCATTGTGCCTACACGATGTCCAAGGCCGGACTGGCGGCGCAGACGAAAATTCTGGCTCAGGAACTTGGGCCATCAGTCAGAGTCAACGGAGTGGCACCGGGGGCGATTCTGCCTGCTCCGGGGGAATCGCAAAGTGAGTTTGAAGCAAAGGCCAAGCTGAATCCCCTCAATCAAACAGGGGGGCCGGAGATGATTGCCGAAGCTGTTGTGTTCTTGCTGGGCTCCGACTTTATCACTGGAGAAATCCTGCATGTGACCGGAGGGCAACAACTCACGGTTTCAAATTGAGTCACCGAAATCGAGAATCTGGCATTCTGGGGATGCCGTCGCTTGAGATGCGGTCAAAATACGGAAGTTCCGAAGGAACAGTGAGGAAGTTTCCTCCCATTGCGTTCGAGATAGGTGGATGATGGCGGATTACATTGAGATTAAAGACTTGCTCGTGCGCACGATTATCGGTGTGAATGCCGAAGAACGGGAGAAGCGTCAGGACGTTCTCATCAATCTGAAATTTGAAGTCGATCTCCGGGCTGCGGGCGAGTCAGACAGCATGAACGATGCTGTGAACTACAAGACGATTTGCAAACAGGTTTTGCAGTTCACCGAGGCGTCCAGTTTTCTACTGGTTGAAAAACTCGCGGCTGAAATCGCTTGGATCTGTTTGTCGGATTCCCGAGTGGAGCGAGTCTGGGTGACTGTCGAAAAGCCGGGGGCACTCCGTTTCTCTCGATCCGTTGGAGTCACCATCGAGCGGACTCAAAAGGATCGAGCAAGCCGATGAGCGATCTCCCGGACGGCCCCTCCACTCATCGCGTTTTCGTAACCCTGGGGTCCAACATTAACCCACAGAAAAACTTGCCCGCTGCGGTTCAGCAGTTGAGCGAATTCGTGAATCTGTTGAGAGTCTCTTCTGTCTGGATTTCTTCACCGGTCGGATTTCTCGATCAGCCCGAGTTCGCAAATGCGGCGGTTCTGGTCGAAACAAACCTGTCTCCTCGGGACTTTAAGTTCCAGGTGCTTCGTGAGATTGAATCAAACCTTGGGAGAGTTCGAGATCCGTCGAACAAGAACGGACCACGGACTATCGATCTGGACATTGCCTTCTTCGGAAACTCTGTCATCTGCGAAGAAGGGTTGGTGATCCCGGATCAGGAGATCTCCGAGCTTCCGTTTCTGTCGCGTCCGCTTTGTGAGCTTGATCCGGAGTTCGTGCATCCTCAGCTGAACATCCGTCTTCGGGATCTTGATGAACAGGTCGCGGGGCAGGGCGATCTCAAACGCAGCGACAGCATTGATCTTCTGGACGGCGGGAATTCCTCTCTCGTCAAAAGAAATGAGAAGTGAATTGAAAACTGAATGTTGGATGCACAGAATTGGATTGAAGTGAGAAGACATTCCTCGTTTTGAATCTGCTGTTGAGAAAAACAATGAGAGCTCTCCATATTTGTCTCGGACTCCTGTGTGTGCCGATCTTCCAGTTGTCCAGTTCGTTGGTCTCTGCCGATGAACCTGCCGCTGGCGAAAAAACGGTTGAAGTGAAGGCACAGGATCTGAAGCTGACCGTTCCCGCCTCGTGGAAAAAACAGCAACCTTCCAACAATTTGCGTCTTCTGCAGTTCGAAATCCCTTCCGCTGAAGAAGGGAAAGACTCCATCGAATTCGTGGTGTTTCCTCCATTCGGAGGATCGGTCAGCGACAATGTTCGGCGATGGATCGACCAGTTCGAGTCCGGAGATCGGAAAGTCACGACCGTTCAGGGAGAATCGCCCCAAGGGAAATACGTTCTTGTGGACCTGTCCGGAACCTACAAGAAGCCGGACGGACCACCCATTTTGCGTCGAACGACACCGACCCCGGATTACCGAATGGTTGCCGTGATGCTGGCTTCGAAATCGGGCGGAAATTACTTCCTGAAGATGGTGGGACCGTCAGAATCGGTCTCGAATCAGATCGAAGCGTTTCGCAAGTCTTACGGGGCAGATAAGGCGTCCGAAGCACCGTACGCACTATAATTTCTCGCAACGAATATTGAAGATTCTTGTAAGTCTCTTCGGTGTATTGACTTATGTGTGATCTCGTCAGTCGCAGGCACGATTGCCGAGCGACACCGAATGAGGTATCATTCGCGATTCGTGACTCACTCTGGAAAACGGAATGGTGAGGCACGGAGATTCCGCTCGGCCGGTCGTTCATCTTTCTGCCGAAAGTGTTGAACCGGGACTGCGGATCAAACGCAAATTGAATCACGATCATTTTGAATCACCACCATTGGTGACAGCCTGCGGGTGAGAGAAGAGTTCTCTTTCTCGTTTTGCGGCCCTCTGCTTGAGGTGTTCGTTCGGGCAACACCGCTTGAGTGGCAGATGAGAGATTCAATCCGATCGTGAATGATCAGACATAACGAAGCGATCGAGCATAACGATTAGTGCAGCGATGCGTTCGGTGGACTGGAATTCGGCAATCGCCACGGTGATTTGTTGATCGACACTGAACCAAATCGTGCGTGACATTCAACTCAAGAAGTGATGACAAGGCAATGAAAGACGGCATTCACCCAGACTATCATCCCGTCGTGTTCCATGATGTCGGGGCGGACTTCAAATTCCTGACTCGGTCAACCATGTCGTCCAAAGAGACGATCAAGTGGGAAGACGGAAATGAGTATCCTCTGGTCACAGTGGATATCAGTGCTGCATCGCACCCTTTCTACACCGGAAAAATGAAGTACGTCGACTCTGCAGGTCGCGTCGAGAAGTTCCAGAAGAAATATGGCTGGGGCAAGAAGTCGGCCGAGTAACAATTGAGTTCGATGATCTCTCAGGACGCAACCGGATTCCGGAGGCGTCCTCTTTTGTTCTCCGTCGATTTATTTTCCCGTTGCTGGTTTCGAGACATTATGACCTGGACCGATCTCCCCTTTCTTTAGAGCATCTTCATCTCTGGTTTGCAGCAATTGGCTGGGCAAATACAGGGTTCATCGAGCGAAACGGGTTGGAAAATATCCGTCCGTTGGGACATCATCGGGAGATGCTCACCCGCTGGTAAGAACTTCCCGGAGACGCTCAACCTTCTTGGAAGTGATCATTTCGGTGCCGCAACGACGTTGGTAGACAACAGCAGGATTGAAGGAGAACGTCATGTTTCCAAGTCTGGAAACGAAGCTTGAAAGATTCCAGGAGCTTGAAAAGCAACTGATGGATCCGGAGGTTCTCGGAAAACCTTCGTTGATGGTCGAGATTCAGCGAGAATACGGCGGATTGAAAAAAGTGGCCGACGCGGTGCTTGAACATCGCCGATTGAAGGCCGAAATTCTCGCAGCTGAAGAAATGCTCGAGGTCGAGACGGATCGCGAGTCTCGCGAATACGCTCAAGCAGAACTCAACGAGCTGCAAGGAAGTTTGGACCAGCTGGAACAACGCCTCGAAGAAATCGTCGTCGCTGGTGACGCGATTACCCGTGGCGGGTTGATCATGGAGATCCGGGCTGGAACAGGTGGAGAAGAAGCAGCCCTGTTTGCGAACGACCTGTTTCAGATGTACTCGAGGTATGTTGAAGTTCAGGGATGGAAGCTTGAACTCATCGAAGCGAGTCATTCAGACATGGGCGGCTTTAAGGAAATCGTCTTTTCGATCTCAGGCGAAGGGGCCTTCCACCAACTCCAGTTCGAAAGTGGAGGACACCGCGTTCAGCGAGTTCCCGAAACTGAAACTCAAGGGCGAATTCACACAAGTGCAGCAACAGTGGCTGTGTTGCCGGAAGTTTCTGAAGTCGAGTTGGAGATCAACGACGATGAACTTCAGATCGACACGATGCGTGCTGGTGGTCCCGGCGGTCAAAAGGTCAATAAGACGGAAAGTGCCGTCCGAATTACGCACCTTCCCACCGGAATTGTTGTGAAGTGCCAGGACGAAAAGAGTCAGCACAAGAATAAGGCCAAGGCCATGCGCGTCCTGCGTGGTCGTATTCTCGAAGAGAAAGAGCGACAGGCCAACGCGGAGCGTGCTGAAGAACGACGAACTCTCATTGGAACTGGCGACCGAAGCTCCCGGATTCGAACGTACAACTTTCCTGATGGGCGATGTACGGATCACCGAATCGGACTCACGCTCTACAAGCTCGATCAGATTATGCAGGGGAACCTGACGGAGTTGATCGAAGCAATGCTGGAATTCGATCGGCAGGAAAAACTCAAGAAGAAGTGATCGTTCTTCCGTCTCAGGCGACGATCGCTTCCAGAGAGTCAGAGTGGCTGTTCGACGTGCGAGTTGGGATTCGCGAGGATGAGATCGGAAAGATCGTGATACGGGTCATGGAGGAGGAGGGTTGTGGCGGAAACTGAATCGACGGCTGGCACGGATGGAGATGTCTGGACGGTCAGACGAATCCTCGAATGGACTATTCCGTACCTCCGTGAACGGGGAAGCACTCATCCCCGGCTTGATGCAGAAATCCTTCTTGCTCATGCGAAGCAGTGTCCCCGCATTCAACTCTACACTCAGTATGACAAACCGCTGACTGAAGCTGAGCGAACACTCATGCGGTCACTGGTGAAACGTCGCGCCACTGCTGAACCGGTTGCCTATCTCGTCAATCATCGGGAGTTCTTCAGCCTCGATTTCGAGGTGAATCGTCACGTCTTCATTCCGCGTCCGGATACGGAAACACTGGTCGTCACAGCCCTGGAAGTTCTGAAACCGCTTGCCTCTGCAAAAGTGCTCGAATTGTGCACCGGCAGCGCCTGTGTTTCAGTTGCGATTGCAAAGAATCATCCCGGCACGAAAGTGACGACCGTTGAGCTGAACGCCGACACGGCGGAAGTGGCTGCCCGCAACATTGGGAAGCATCACGTTGAAGAGAGAGTCGAACTTCTTCAGGGAGATCTCTTCGAACCTCTTCGTGAAGGAGAACGATTCAATTTGATCGTGAGCAATCCGCCCTACATCCCGACGGCGGAAATCGAAACTCTTGAGCCTGACGTTCGAGATCACGAACCGCGTATGGCACTCGATGGGGGTGCGGATGGGCTCGATTTGATTCGAAAAATCATTCACCGTGCGCCCGATTTTCTGGTTCCGGACGGATGGCTGATGATGGAGCTTGATTCAAGTCAGGCAGAGAATGCGTGCGCGTTGCTTCGGCAGCGAGGATTTCAGCAGGTCGAAGCCATGGCTGATCTGTCCCACAATCTGCGAATCGTGGTAGGATGCCGTTCCGGTTCGACAGGAGCGTAAACGACATGGATGTTCTCAGAATTCGCGGCGGGGTTCCCTTGTCTGGAGTGGTCTCCGCAAGTGGCTCGAAGAATGCGGCTCTTCCGATCATGGCCAGTTGCCTGCTGGCCCACGGGCGCACACAACTCGAGCGGGTCCCCGATCTCGTCGATGTCCACACGCTCAGACAGCTATTGACCGATATAGGCTGTCATATCGAGTCGCATCAAGACGGTGTTCTGTCGATTGAAGTCGCGGAAGAGTCATCATCCGAAGCAGAGTATGAACTGGTTCGGAAAATGAGAGCGAGCGTTTGTGTTTTGGGTCCGTTGCTTGCGAAACGAGGATTCGCCCGGGTCTCGCTGCCTGGGGGGTGTCAGATTGGACATCGCCCGATTGATCTTCATCTTCAAGGACTCTCTGCACTCGGTGCAGATATTGAAATCCGCAATGGAAGTGTCGTTGCTTCCGCGACGCAACTGCGAGGGGCGCGCGTGACGATGAGCGGAGCCTTCGGGAGTTCCGTGACCGGGACCTGCAATGTGATGAGCGCAGCGACTCTCGCTCGAGGCACAACCGTCATCGATGCGGCTGCTCAGGAACCTGAAGTGGTGGCGTTGGCAGAATTCTTGAATGCGATGGGCGCAAAGATCGAAGGGGCTGGA
This sequence comes from Thalassoglobus neptunius, assembly GCF_007859735.1. Classification (GTDB taxonomy): domain Bacteria; phylum Planctomycetota; class Planctomycetia; order Planctomycetales; family Planctomycetaceae; genus Thalassoglobus; species Thalassoglobus neptunius. The sequence continues at coordinate 526,230 of NZ_SIHI01000001.1, forward strand.
ACGGAAACGATCGAAATTCAAGGAGTGGAGGCTCTCGAAGGGACGACGTTCACCATCATCCCAGATCGCATCGAGGCAGCGACTTTGCTCATTGCCGGAGCGATCACTCGGGGCAGTCTCACCGTCAATGAATTGTGTCTTGCGCACCTTGAAGCAGTTCTCGAATTGCTCAGCGATATCGGTGTGTGTGTCGAAACGTCGGGGAATGATGCTGTTCGAGTGGAAGCGGGGAAGAATTCATTTCGACCGCTCCGTGTGTCAGCTGTCCCGTATCCTGGAGTGCCGACCGATGTTCAGGCTCAGTTGATGGCCTTCCTCTCGACGATCCGTGGTCAGAGTTCCATCCGGGATCAAGTTTTTCCGGACCGTTTTATCCACTGCGCCGAATTGAATCGAATGGGAGCCAGTATTCAGCAATTCGGGAACCGAGCTGTGATTCGCGGAGTCGACCGGTTGCAGGGAGCGCACGTGATGGCGAGCGACCTTCGGGCAAGCGCAGCTTTGGTTCTCGCTGGTTTAGTTGCTCAGGGCGAAACAGTCGTCCGGCGGATTTATCATCTGGATCGCGGATACGAAGCCCTTGAGCGAAAACTCCGTTGTGTCGGGGCTGACATCGAGCGAATGGATGCCGCAGACTGTTTGAACCCGCCACAAACGGAATTGCGATACACTGCCTGATGCTGGCAGCGCGTCAATTCAGTATCATCATCATGTCTTTTATGGTGTTCGTGAGTTGTCGGACAGCCCGTTTGCAGCATCGTCTCCGGTATGGAGTTCGCCATGACTTCTGTTAGTCGCAGAGATTTTCTCATTACAGCCGGGGCAGTCTCTCTGTTCGGCGGGCATGCTCCAGCGGTCCATGGCACTGACGACAAATCCGGATTGAAAACGCCAACGGTCGGCGAAGGGGAGTTTGTCTTCGAGTGCAAACATGACTGGGGTGAAGTTCCCAATCATATCACGTGGCGCAACACTCATGGGGTCGCGCTTGATCGTTCCGGCTTCGTCTACGTGATTCATCAAGGGGATGCGGATCGTCCCTGTAATACGGTTGTTGTGTTCGACTCCGAAGGGCGATACGTCCGTTCCTTTGGACGCGAGTTTGCGGGAGGGGGCCACGGGATATCGATTCGCGCGGAAGGGGGAGAAGAGTTTCTTTACCTGTGCGACATTCTTCATCGACAAGTTGTGAAATGTGATCTGTTTGGGGAGTGGGTCTGGAAGCTGCGATATCCTCGAGAGTCGAAGCTGTACCAGAATCTGGAGTCCTTCTGTCCGACAAATGTCGCGTTTGGTCACAATGAGGAATGGTATCTCGGAGACGGTTACGGCTCGGACTTCGTGCATCGACTCGATGGCGACGGTCGATGGTTGTCAGCGATTGGTGGACATGGATCGCAACCGGGGCAGTTTCACATTCCGCATGGTCAGATCTTTGTTCCGGATCGAGGAGAGCAGGGGCTCTTGATCGTGGCTGACCGAGGGAATTCACGACTCCAGTATTTCACGCCTGATGGAACTCAGAAGAAGATTCTCCAAGGCCGTTCCGATCAACTCACAGAATCGGGTGACACGACAGGAGAAACGAAGTCAGAGCAAGAGTTAGAAAGTACAACGGATGGGCTGAGCGTCTCTTCGTGTCCGGGATTGAGTTCTCCGTCGAACATGGATGTCTGGGAAGATTTGATGATCGTTGCCGACCTTCATTGTCGATTGATTGTTCTCGATTCCAATGATGATTTTCTGGTGCAGATCGGGGGAGAACCGGAATGGACACAGACGGTGTTGGGCCGTCCGGAAATTCGGGAAAACCGCGACGCATGGGAGCCGGGGAAGTTTGTCCATCCTCATGATGCCGCTTTCGACGTTGATGGAAACTGCTATGTTGTCGAATGGGTCGAGCCGGGGCGTGTCTCGAAATTGAGTTGGGCCTGAGTCTCACTTTTTGAAAACTTCGTCACGATGGTTTGATGAGGCTTTTTGCAGTCTTTGCTTGTGCGAGCCGGTCCCAAGCAACTCGAAAAATGTTGAAGTTGGGCGTATACTCACGTTTGCAATACGATTGATCCAGGGGAGATGCTTACGTGCTCATTCAAATGGAACTCGCAAGAATCATCATCAGTGAGCTGACTGATCAGCAGATGGTGTATCTGCGAGAAGTGGACTCCGAGAACAGTGAGCATCGATATTTTCCGATCGTCATTGGAATCTTCGAGGCGACCAGCATTGATCGCAGTGTCCAGGGGCACGTTCCGCAACGACCGTTAACTCACGATCTGTTGAAAAGCGTCATCGAAGAAATGGGCGGAGAGCTCGAAGATATTGTCATCACGAATCTTGTGGAGCACACATATTACGCTGTGCTCAGAATTCGTCATCAGGGGGAAATCGTCGAGATCGACAGCCGTCCCAGCGATGCAATCGCCTTGGCTGCACACTACGATCCGCCAAAGCCAATCTTCGTCGACGAAGCAGTTCTCGATGCTGCGATCGGATAACGCTTGAGGCTTTCAACTGGTTCGTTGATTTCGCAGCACTGAAGCACTGCGATGATTTTTCTGTCCTCGCTGCGAAATTGTTTCGAGCGAGGAATGCGGAGTTCGTTCGTCGGAACTCCCTTTCAGCCGTCATTTTGAAAGCACTTCAGAAAGCTGGTAGTCATTTCGAGAGTTGGTCAACTACGACTCGAAATCTTCCAGTGGGCGATCTCCGGTCACCTTCTTCTTGCCAGGTGTTTCCGTTTCCTGAGGGGAATTGACCTCTGTCGTGCGATGGCTTTGACCTGAGCGTGCACGTGATTCAGAGATGTACTTCCGCCGAAGTTCACGACGTTGCTGCAGGACCTGATTGAATTCGAAGGTCCAGTTCCGTCGCTTGCGATACGGTTCCAGAAGTGAAATGACTTCGGTCATCGTTGCTGGGCGGTCTTCGGGGTCGATCGCCATCATGCGCTCGACGAGATCGGAGAGATCTTTGGAGATCTTCGGGTTGTACTTCTCGATTCGCGGACGAGGTTGATTCCGGTGGGCTTTGACCGTGTCGACGCGGCTGAGTCCAGGAAATGGACGTTTGGCGGTCAGTGCGGTGTATAAAGTGCATCCCAGAGAATACATGTCCGCCCGTGGATCGACTTTCAGTGAATCCAACGACTGTTCGGGTGGGATAAAGTCCGCGGTGCCGAGGCAGTCATGGCCGAAGATCATCGCGAGTGAGAATTCTTCGTCGAAGGCGGCTTCGTCGGCGAGTGTCAAGCCGAAGTCCAACAGCTTGGCGTTTCCGTTGACTTCAATCAGAATGTTGTCGGGTTTGACGTCGCGGTGAACCATGCCTTGGTCGTGCAAGTACTGGAGACCTTCCGCCGCCTGACAGATGACATCGCACGCAGCGTCATGTTTGAGCGGTCCGGAACTAAAGCTGATTCCTTCGAGGAGGGTCACTCCCTGAACCAGTTCCATGACCATGTACTCTGTTTCGCCATACAGAGCTTCGAGTGTTCCCAGTTGAAACGTTTTGACCAGTTTCGGGTGGTCGAGCTTCATCCCGGCTCGTGCTTCGAGTTGGAATCGTGTTCGGATTCCGATGTCATGCTTGGTCAGTTCACCGAGCAGTTTGACAGCCACGAACTGGCCCGTCTGCTGATGCCGGGCAATGTAGACAGTTCCCATCCCCCCGTAGCCGAGAATGTCGACGAGGGAGTAATTGTCGACGGTCAGGTGGCGACCCCGACCATTGAGAATCTCTTCCGCCTGATATCTTGAGATCAGTTTTGATTTCACCGCAGCCATCGCAATATCGACGGAGTTGGTCTCCGAGTCGATGTCGAGAGAATCTGCGAACTGCTGGATTCGAGCGGGAGAGAGAATCCGGCTTTTGAGGAGTTGATTCAGAAATGGGTGTTGTGCGACCGTCATGCTTGATTTTCAATTCCTGAACAAGCAGTGCGAGTGTGCAAAGGAGTCTCTAAAAATGATCCTGAAACCTGAGAATCGAGTCGTTTCTCGAAACACTCATTCAATGAGATCAGGTTTCAGGTTGAGTTTCAGAGCAAATGGCGCTCCCAGAATTGGGTTGACCAATCAAAATTGTAGCATGTTTGACGCCACATGAAAAAGAATTCCGCAAACAAAACTTGAGTCAAATCGCAGAATCGAGAGGAGTTGGAAGATCCTGAAAGATCGTCTTTTGGATGGGAGCAGGAGAGAAAGTTGACTGACGATCTATTAGATTATCGCTTCATGCGTGCTCAAAGCTTTGAAAATCAGGTCCTGACATGTCGGAATATGTAGAAATTGACGGAATTCGGCTCCATTTGGGGCATCCTGACCAATCCTCTGGGGAGTGGATCGGGCAATCCGAAATCCTGAAGCAGATTTTGGCGTGTTGGCTGGTTGTCGACGAAGCCGATTTGCCGCTGACTCCTCGGCTTGTCGGGACACCGGGAATCGGGAAGACAACTCTGGCCATTGCGGGTGCTCACGCCCGAAAGCAGGAGTTGTACATTTACCAATGTACGGCAGATACGCGGCCCGAGGATTTGCTCGTCACTCCTGTCCTCGCGGAAAACGGCAAAATTCAGTATCAGGCGTCGCCGCTGGTGACCGCCATGATTCGTGGCGGAGTCTGTGTGCTCGATGAAGGGAATCGAATGAACGAGAAGTCCTGGGCTTCTCTCGCTCCACTTCTCGATCATCGACGGTACGTCGAATCGATTGTGGCTGGAATCACGATTCCCGCGCACAAAGACTTTCGATGTGCAGTCACAATGAATGACGACGATTCCACGTTTGAGATCCCCGATTACATTCTCAGCCGACTTCAGCCGACGCTGGCTCTCGGATACCCCTCACGGGAAGACGAACTGGCGATTCTCAAATACCATCTCCCGTTCTCCAATGAAGAGATGCTGAATCTGACAGCTGAGTTCCTTCAGCAGTCGCACGAACTCAAACTCGATTTCTCAACACGCGACGGAATCAATGTCCTGCGGTTCGCTTTGAAGCGACTCGCTGCCGAGGCTGATCATCCTCTTTCCAAAGATGCGGTTTGGCGAGATTCTCTCGAAAAGTGTCTGGGGGAAGACGCGACCGATCTTCAATCGTTGGCAGACAAGAAACGACAGTCGCTCGGAGGGAATGTGCTTCCAATGGGGTTGGGAGACTTTTTCTTCGATCCGGATCATCCTCTTCATCCCGACAATGACTTCGATGATGACGACGACGATGATGAGTAAACCGATTCGCGGATGCTTTGAGTTTGTTTGAAATCACATCTTCCGTGGAAAGCTGCATTTGCTTGAGCAGTTCGAAGCAGTGCTTTCCCTCATGGTTGTGGATTGAAACGTCTGTTGTAAAAAATTGGTTGGTCGATTTTTTGCAACAGGCAGCTGAGCTTCTTCGGTGATTCTGTTCCCGGTTGTTGCTTCTTTCGCGACATTTTCCTCGCCGTTCCTGCGTGCCGCTTTTCGGCAACATTGCAATGCAGGATTCAAGCAGATGTTGTGCGAAATCACCATTTTTAGATTTTTCCGACGAATTCGCTCCGTCGAAAAAATTCGTAACGCCTGCCGAGTGTTAAAGACTTACGTTTCAGCATTCGAAAACGTGAAGCATCGTGAAGAGACCACAGATTCAGTTTCTGGATCAGTTCCTTCAAATGAGACCGTGTTCAACCGTAAATGACAGCTAGAGTCAGGGACAGCTTTTTACGGTACGAGGCTTCAGGTTTTCGGACGTCACTCAATGACGAGCGAAAAGTAGCCTTTTGAATCTTGTAGGTCAGATCGATGTTGGAACGTCAAGCACAACTGATTCTAAAGCCAGGGATCCTGGAAAGCGGACGGAGATTTCGGCACACTCAAATTGTTGCTGATGTCCTTGCTCAGATCGATCTGGACAGCCACCGATTCTTGCTGATCGAAGACGATGAGGGTGAGTTACTCGGGATCGTTGAAGTCGAAGAACTGCATCAACGAGTGGCATCGCCGAACTTCATCGAACGTCGTCGCTGGTGCGACATGGCTCTCGGTTCTGCAATCGGAGCCAGGCTCGACTGCTATCAGAAAAATCAGTCCGAAGACTGGAAGAAGCTGGGAGCCGACAGCGAGTTAAAAATCGACGGTTACACCGTGTCGACTGCCAACGATGATATGGCAGCACTCATGATTGAAGACGAACTCTACTTGCGGTGGAGTTCGATCAAGAGAATTCTGGACGATGCGTTGGTCGATCCCGTCACGCGATTGCCGAATCGACTGGTTTTCGAACGTCGCATTGAAGAGGAATGGCAGCGACTGACTCGAAATTCGACCTCACTGTGTGTGGTTCTGATCGATCTCGACTTCTTCAAGCAGATCAATGACGAATTCGGGCATTCCGTCGGAGATCAGGTGCTTCTCGAAGTCGGCAATGTGATTCGCAGCCAACTGCGGTCGTATGATCTCCTTGTTCGTTATGGAGGAGACGAGTTCGCTGCGGTCCTTTCCGGATGCACAGCTTCTCAACTCAACATTCCGATTCGGAGAATTCAGGAAGGTGTTCGAAAGATCGCCCTTCAATCTCTCCCGGAACTCCCGACTCTGTCGTTATCCATTGGCGCAGCCATGATTCGGTCTCAACTCGATTCCCCGACGACCGAAGACCTCGTGAATCAGGCAGATAACTGTCTCTATGCCGCCAAACAGAATGGCCGAGACTGTGCATACGTGCTCGACATGACCCGCAATGGGGCTGTTCCGACAGAGGTGTTCGGCTCCAACGTCATGGGATTGGACGATTCGCAACCACTCCTTTAACGAACTCGGAGTGATTGCAGCGAGCGTCCTTGTCAATCAAGTGCTTGAGATGTTTTCCCGACACAGGCAGAACGTCGAGGGTGGTCTACTGCTGATCGAATTGAAACTCGAAAGAAGCAGTCGCGCCTTCCGGGATGACGACGTTGACGTCATCTTGTTTGGCTCCCGGCGAGACAGTCGTTGCGTCTTCAATGCTTGGTTGACGTGCGAAGGTACCCATGTCGACAACGGATACGCTGTAGCTACCCGGAACTGGACCATCGACTTCTGAGATCGCGAACTTGCCACCGCTTACAAGAGTTGCTGCCGACGGGGACGCTTCTCGATCGACCGATTGAAAGGCGATCATTCCCCATCGCAACGGTTCGCCACCCACTTCAACAGCTCCGCTGACAGAGACCCGTTTGTCAGCTGTCAGAAAGTTGTTGGCTCGCATCCAGTCGAGCAGTCGTTGTGGCCACGAAGAGAGAACAGGATCGTTGGGAGCCAGCCCGACTCCGTGTCGTCCTTTCTGGTAGATGTGTAACTCAGCCGCCACTCCATGTTCCATCAACGCAGAGTAGTAGAGCAGGGCGTTCTGAACCGGGACGACAGGATCTTCCGCCGTATGAAACACGAATGTCGGCGGTGTTTCTGCGGTGACTTGAAGATGGTTCGACAGATTTTCAATCAGTTCCGGATCAGGGTTTTCTCCGAGCAGATTCTTGCGAGATCCTCGATGAGCGGGAGCATCTTTCATGGAAATGACCGGATAACAGAGCACCGAAAAATCGGGACGTGAACTCTGTTTCGCAACGTCGTCGTCGCTGTTCGCATCTCCCGAGTCGAAGTGTGTCGACACTGTTGAAGCGAGATGTCCACCGGCCGAGAAACCCATCACCCCCACGCGATTCGGATCAATCTTCAGTTGCTCTGCGTGAGCACGTGCATAACGAATCGCTCGCTGCGCATCCTGCAGCGGCGCGGGATGCTGATAGCGGCTTCCATGTCGATAGGTCACCACCAGCCCGGTCACACCTTGTCGATTCCACCACTTTGCGATTTGATGCCCCTCATGATCCATTGCCAGCCCGCCGTACCCTCCACCGGGGAGAATCACAACCGCCGTCCCCGTGTTCGTCCCCTCAGGTTCATAGATTCGCACCAGTGGGATGTCGAGTTCCCCGTCGCCTTTGGCTCCCGGCGCACCATCGGGCCACAGCGGAATCGGCTCCGGCCCAGCCGCATTCAGGCAATCGCTGACAGCTGCGATAGTCATCAGAAACGAGAGAGAGAAGAACAGTCGTCGAGCAAGCATCGGGATTCCTCATCAGGGGTAGTCGAGGCATCGATGTTAGTGAAAATCGAGCCCGATCTGAAATGAACGCGAATCGCAGCTCAGCTAATAGACGGAAACGTTCAACCAAATTTTGGAGAACTTCGTGGTCCGTTTAAAACTCTCCCGGATCATCATCACCGGAGCGAGTCAGCATCGCCTTTAAGACAGCCGGTTCGGTCCTCTCGCTGAGACTTCGAACAGCTCCGTCTGCGAATAGGACGTTGGCGACTTCTCGGTGATAGCTGGAGATGACTCCCGACGATGAGTTTGGCTCCGGTCCGGGCAGATTGATTCCAAGCGTCTCGTTTGTCAGCTCAAGATCGCGCGGCTCACACCACGGGATCTCCGTTCCGCAAGCTTCGACGACGAGCAACGTGTTGGACGACCCATCAGAAAAATCTGAGAGTTGAGACGCTCCCGAATCCGGCCACGCAGTCTCCTCTCCTGTGACTGCGAAATAATCAGTCCGCGGATAAACGTCCCCCTGCGAGGCTGTCGGAACGGAAGGGCATTCGTAGAAAAACAGCTTCGTTTTTGCCACTGTGATGTTCGACCCTTGGTTCCATTCTTCACCGAAGTTGTCGTTGTCAAAGAGTTCGCTTTCATCAAAAAATGGAAGGGTTGCTACTCGCCAGCTGTACGCAGGGTTTCCGGCTCGATGAAGCGGAAACATCGAGTACACGTCATGATAATTGTGAAGTGCCAGACCGATCTGTTTCAAATGGCCTTTGCATTGTGTGCGCCTTGCTTCTTCCCGAGCCGTCGGGATGAAGTACGGTGGAAGTAAGCACATAAACACAAAAAGAGGTGCAATTACAACAATTCCGAGACTGAGCCAGACCTGGATATCACTATCTTTCTGAGTCAGCAAATACCAACTTCGAATCGTTGCGACTGCAGCTGCTACCCAAATCACCAAGAAAAAAATGGCAGGTGCCGGTCGGTGAGTCTCCCATGGCTCGCTTCCCAAAGGACCCAAAAACAGAGAAGTCGTCATTGCTGCAACGACTGCAATCTTGCCTGCGTCATACGGAAGAGGTATTCGCTTCTTGCTCGCATGCCGCGACATCAGCCACAATCCGGCAACTAGCAGTGCACAGTGCCAAAGCATTGGCCACCAGCCTTGCATGTACCACGTTTGAGGCGGGAATTCGTACATGATCGCTCAGTTTTTGTTCACGACAATCGATCGTAGTTGGTCATTCTCAGTGTTCTCTAAGTGCTGACATTCCGACCTGTTGACTTGTTCTTGCGAGTGCGTCCAAAGGGGCCACTTTGACTAAAACTCTCCTGAATCATCTTTGCTGGAACGGGTCAGCATCGCCTTCAAGACGGCCGGTTCGGTCTCCTCGCTGAGAAACCGAGTTGCTCCATCTGCGAACAGGACGTTCGCACCGATTCGGTGATAGCTGGAGATGATTCCCGGTGACGAGTGTGGCTCCAGTCCGGGCAGGTTGATTCCAAGCGTCTCGTCTGTCAGCTCAAGATCGCGCGGTTCACACCACGGAATCTCTTGCTTCCCGCAAGCTTCAACGACCAGCAACGTGTTGGACGACCCATCAGAAAAATCTGAGAGTCGGTTCACTCCCGAATCCGGCCATGCAGTTTCCTCTCCGGTGACTGCGAAATAATCCGTCCGCGGGTAAGAGATTCTCGGAGAGTCCCTCGGAACGGAAGGACACATTAAATATCCCAATTCTGTTTCAGCGATCCTGCGGTTCGTTCCCTTATTCCAGTGCTCCTCGAAATTGTACTGCGAATAAAGTGGACTCGAATCGAAATAAGGAAGGGTCGCGACCCGCCAACTGTACGGGGGCGATCCTGATTTATGGGGGGGAAACGTCCTGTAAGTATCATGGTAATTGTGAAGTGCCCGGCCGATCTGTTTCAGGTAATACTTGCACTGTGTACGCCTTGCAGCTTCTCTGGGGTATGAGACAGGGAAGAGGGTGATCAACATCAAACTGAAAATCAACGAAGCCAAACCAATACTCCACCTCATGGCCGCCTCGCCCTGATTCTTAACTGTCAACCTCCCATTGGAAATGATGCAACTCAAGGCCACGAGCCAGGTGATGATGAAGACCAGAGGATGAGCGCCACGAAACGGTTCCCAGGGAGCTGCAGTCGGGAGCGTTAAGAGAAAACTCGTACCGAGAGCAATGAGCAAGATCAGCGAAGGGTCAGTGATCTGCAGCTTGTGTTTCTTCCTGACGAACTGCAACATCAGCCCCAGCCCAACGACCAGCACTCCACAATGCCAAAGCGTTGGCCACCAGCCTTGCATGTACCACGTCTGCGGCGGGAATTCGTACACGAAAGCTTCTCCCTGTTCAGCACAATTCATCGCGGCCCGAGATCATCAGCGATTGCACCCCGTAGATTCTACGAACTTCTCGCTGTGATTGATTGAAACTTTCTGATTGGTTCACGACAGTATCTCTGAGAATCAGACCAGATTTGATTCGACCTCCAAGACATTCCCACCTGTTTTTTCAATCCGGGACGACATCATGCGTCACCTTGTTGCAGCTTGTGCGCTGCTTGTTTCCCTTTCAGCATCTTCGTTCGCTCAGCGACTCGAAATTCCTCGCCGGCACGAAAAACCACCCGGGCCAGCTCTCTCACCGGAGGAAGCTGTCGAAAAGATGGTCGTTCCGGAAGGCTTTTCCGTTCAGGTTGTGGCTCACGAACCGGATGTCGTGAACCCGGTCGGAATGTGCATCGACGAGAAAGGGCGATTCTGGATCACTGAAAGTTTTGAATACCCGCGTCGGGAACCGGGGCCGGGGCGTGACCGAATCAAAGTTCTCGAAGATACCGACGGAGACGGGCGCGTCGATAAGACCACCGTCTTTGCCGAAGGCTTGAATATTCCCTCGGGAATCGCTGTTGGCTATGGCGGAGTCTGGGTTGCGAACGCTCCCGATCTGCTCTTTATGCAGGATACCGACGGAGACCTGAAGGCAGACAAAATCGAAACCGTGGTCACCGGGTTCGGACGAACCGACACTCACGAACTGCCGAACTCGTTGACGTGGGGACCCGATGGCTGGCTTTACGGTCTCAACGGAGTCTTCAATTACTGCGATGTGAAGTACACCGAAGAGAACCCGAACTTCGACCCCAATCATCCGGGCTGGAAGTTCACGTGTGCGATGTTCCGTGTGCATCCACGAACACGCGAGTTTCAGATCTTCTCAGAAGGAACGAGCAACCCGTGGGGAATTGCCATCAACGGAGAAGGGGATTTCTTCATCTCCGCGTGTGTGATCGACCACCTCTGGCACATTGTTGAGGATGCTTACTACATCCGTCAGGGGGGACCTTACCCACCACACACCTGGCCGCATCGTTCAATTGTCGACCACAAACATCAAAAGGCTGCCTACTGCGGAATTACGTGGTTCGAATCGCCGGCGTATCCCGCTGAATATCAGAACGTTCTGTACATGGGGAACATTCACGGCGCCTGCATCAATGCGGACATCGCTGATCCCAACGGAGCGTCCTTCAAAGGTCGGCCACATCCCGGTTTTCCAGCTCCTGAAGGGGCTTTCGAGCACGACACTGTCCGCAAGATTGGAGAGGGCGAAGATGCCCGCCTCGCTGATTTCCTGAGTGCCAACGATGCCTGGTTCATGCCTGTCGTTCAGAAAGTCGGACCGGATGGGTGTCTCTATATTCTGGACTGGTACGACAGATATCACTGCTACCAGGACGCCAATGCCGATCCGGAAGGTGTCGATCGCGGCAAGGGGCGGCTGTATCGCGTTGTTTATCAGGGGCACACAAACACAAAAGCGGCGGATCTGGGAGCCAAGAGCGACGACGAACTCGTGACACTGCTCGACGACGCCAACGTCTACAACCGAGAGACCGCTCAACGACTTCTTTCAGAACGCATTGCGGGTGATTCCGAAGCGTATGCCAAACTCGAATCGCAGTCGCTCGATACTCAACGTGAAACGGATTCACGATTGCGATCGATGTGGACGCTGTCGGGAACATCGGCGGGGATCTCGGAAGAAACCCTCGAACAACTCGTGGCTGATTCCGATCCGCTCATTCGATCCTGGGGAATTCGTCTCGCACGAAACCTCGAACCGGAAGCTCCCGGACTTGGAGAGATTGTTGTCAGCGAATTCCTGAATCGTGAAGGAGAAGATCCCTACAAAGGTGATCGTTTCGAAAAGCTCGATCCGAAAGTCCTTCTGCAACTCGCGGTTTTGATCCCCAAGTACGAGGGAACCGATTTTCTCGTCCCTCTGAAGTTTCGACAGACTGTTGAGTTGATGCATGTTCAGAAGGCAGCTGCCAACGATCCATTGATCACTCACGTCGTCTGGCAGAATCTTCTCGAGATGTCCAACACAGAAGGCGGCATGACAGATGTCCTGAACGGATTTCTGACGGTGCAATCTCAAGAAGATCGTCAGCCACCTGTCTGGATGGGACGACTGGTCAACGTGGCGATGTCACGATACGCACTCAGTGGAGAACAGGCAGCTGCGATGATCACCGTCGCCAGCCGCAATCCAAGAGTGGCCCATGATGTGATCGGGGCTGTGACTCGCGGCATCCAGCAGTATCCTCCGAAGGAAGAGTTTCTGACGGAACTTCGAGAGGCTGCGGAACCGCTCATTCGCAAGGCGCTGATCTCCGGACGGGAGAATGAGCTTTTCGAAGACTATCTATTCCTCGGGGCTGCCTTGGGAATGAACGAAGCTCAAGTCGCGATGCGGCAAGAGTTTCATAACTCCCGCGATGAACAGTTTCGTCTGAGAGTCGTGCAGACACTCATCGCTGCCGAGGACCAACAGGTTCTGGCACTCGTCCGCGATTCACTCACCTCGAAAACGGCGAGCAATTCGTTCCGGTCCGGTTTGATCTCTTCACTCGGCGATATCAACGATCCGGAAATCGCAGAGATGCTGATCGAAATCTACGACGACCTGCAGCCAAACGTTCAACCCAGAGTCATCGAAGTGTTGACGCAGCGTTCTTCATGGTCGCTGGCACTTCTGGAACAGATTGAAGCGGAACAACTGGCGAAGGAACTCCTCAACCTCAATCAGCTGAAGCGTGTGGCTTCTTTCAAGGATCCGAAACTGAAAGAGACCATTGCTCGGGTTTACGGACAGATTCGGGAAGACCGACGTTCTGACCGGCAGCACGTGATCAACTTCCATCGCGACTTCCTCAACGGAACGCCGGGCGATCCGCATCACGGATTCGCGGTCTTCAAGAAAGTGTGTGCACAGTGCCATAAGATTTATGGTGAAGGTGCCGATGTTGGTCCCGATATCACTCGGAACGGACGCAACAACTGGAATCAGCTTCTGCAGAACGTCTTCGATCCAAGTGCTGTCATTGGTCCAGGTTATCAAGCCCGATTGCTGGCGACGGAAGACGGACGTGTGTTAACTGGGCTGCCGATCGAAGAAAGCGACACGCGCGTCGTCCTGAAAATTCAGGGAGGCAAAATCGAAAGCATTCCTCGGGAAGAGATTGAAGCTTACAAAGTCAGCGAAGTTTCGATGATGCCCGAAGACCTGGAGAAACAACTCACTCCGCAGGAACTCGCGGATCTGTTTGCCTTCCTCGCTCTCGACAAACCGCCGACCGACCCGGAAGCCAAGATCCTCAGCGGGGCACCGAAGCAGAAAATTCGAGACCAGAAATCCGAAGGTTCGGAGTAACAGCTGGGCTGTCGTTTCGACCTGAATTCTGACGGAAAAAGATCCTCGACACCATGTGAATGGTCTCGAGGATCTTTCATTTCAGGTGTGTCGCCACTCGCACGGGCAAATCAGCACTCATTAAAAGAAGCGAGTTCAACCGTGTGCAGGGAAGAATGAAAACGGTCTAGTCGATGACGACTTTGTCCAGCCCGCTTTCCGGTTCCGGAAACTGGGGGTCCATGTCCTCGAGTGTCTTGCAAATGATCTTCGAAATGGCCCAGTTGCGGTACCAGTTCTGATTGGATGGGATGACGAACCACGGAGCATGTTTTGTTGAGCACTTCGAGAGAACGTCTTCGTAGGCGTGCCGGTACTCATCCCAGTCACCACGTTTCACAATGTCTTGTTTGGAGAACTTCCAGTTCTTCTCGGGAATATCGATTCGTTCCTGAAACCGTTCTTTCTGCTCATCTTTGGTGATGTGCAGGTAGAACTTGAGAATCCTCGTTCCGGTGTCCGCGAGAAACTTTTCGAACTGATTGATCTGCTCAAAACGTGGTTCCCAGACTTTCTTGGGAAGCAATTCCTCTACACGGACGACAAGCACGTCTTCGTACTGTGAACGATTGAAGACGTGGATCATCCCTTTAGGCGGGACAGCCCAATGGATTCGCCACAGGAAGTCGTGCGCCAGCTCTCGATGAGAAGGCTGCTTGAAAGAGACAACTCGGACGCCCTGCGGATTGACGCCTTCAAAGACAGCCCGGGTTGTTCCGTCTTTGCCACCAGCATCCATCGCCTGAAAGACGACGAGCAGTTTCTGCTGATCTTCGGCGTAAAGCCGCACCTGCAGGTCTGCAATCTTCTTTCGATATTTTTTGAACTCCTCCTCCGCAGCATCGCGATCATCGTGCAGCTTCTTTCCGTCCGCCTCGATCTCCTTGAGGTGAACATGTGTTCCAGGGTCAACTCGATGCAGCGTCGACATAGGGCTGGTTTTCTGTTCTCAGGGAAAGGAGTTGTTCTGTCGATTGAACCAATTCATCGTCTCAGTCGCAATCCTCGCTGTATCGATCACGCAGGAATGACGGTGTTCGGCTCATGAAAACGACCTTAGAGTCGGTCAATTTCACCCAGACCGCGCGAGTTCGACAAAATACGATCCAGAATCCGATCCGGAAGAATTCATACAACTGCCCTACCGATAAGGATTTCTAGAACTTACGGAGTTGACATTGCTCCCCTGCGTCACAGAATGTCATGATAGCGGGTTCCGTTTTCCCATCGTTTTGGCCCGATCAATGATTGCGCAGTTGATACCGATTGACGGCTCACCACCGATTACCCTCAATCGGAGTCTGACCATTGTTGGGCGAAAAGCTGATCTTTGTGACCTCATCCTTGAGAACGCAAGCGTCTCAAAGTTGCATTGTGCTGTCGCAAAAACAGACGGCTTACTCTTTATCCGCGACCTGGGCAGCACAAACGGAACGAAAGTTAACGGTCAGAAAGTCACTCGCGGAGCACTCTTGCCCGGGGACGAACTCTCTTTTGCGAACGTTCGATTTCGCGTGCACTTAGGTCCAAGCCCGGAATCTGGTTCCCAAAACACCGGTGAGATTCTCGAATCGCTTGAGATCCCACCCAGCGATGATGACGGCAGTGGAGAGCTGGTCGGGGTCGATAGTGAAACCGGTCTCCCATTTCTTTCAGATGATCTCGAATAATTCGAGAAGCGGCTTTTCGCTTTCTCATCTACTCTGTGAATGACGTTTCGGGCTGTAAATACGCTTGCGAAACGCAGTTCCGGCGATCGGCTCGCTTTGAAAATACTTCTCTCCCAGCCTGCCTCCTTTACCACCTCTACAATCTGATTCCTCGTCTGATTCCGCAAAACCCGAATATTTTCACAAGTTTGCGCGATTGTCGGAACGATATAGGTGATGACGGGCATGACGTTGTTCGTCCCTGACAGTTGTAGTTGGACTGACTTCCTGTGAGATCAGACTCATCATTTCACTCACAGACGTCTTCGCAGCACCTGGAGACAATCAGATGAAGTTGTTGAAGAAACGAACCAAGCAGTTGTGGCTGTTGGCTGCACTCGCAATGGTCACGTTACCCACAAGCGGATGTAACCTTCTCGGTTGGACTTGGCAAACCGCATGGACTGGGGCATTGTTCTTCGGAACGACCCCATTGATCCCTGTCACGCCGTATTTCAGCCAGGAAATTGAAGACACTTATTGGGAAGAAGAGCGTTACAAAAAGGTACCGATTCTCGATCCCGTAGAAGGTGAAAACGCTCCGCTGTTCTGTCTCGACCCACCTCAGCCCGATGAAGTGATGCGAGCACTCCCAGACGACACCGCAGGCGGATTCCCGTTTCTTGCTGAGACCTCACGTAACAATGTACGAATTGTTGTCGAACCGATGGTCGACAGAATTGATGAATGTCGATTCTTCCCACAGGTTGGACCTGCACGACTCCACCACTGCCATTACAAGTGCACCGTTTACTTCGATGAATTCAAGCGATCCAGCTGGCCTGTCCCGTTCACTGCGAAAGATCAGGTTGAAGAAGTGGTCTATATCGACCATGACCACCTGATTCGGTGTGCAGGACCTGTCGTCGACTAATCGGGAACGGAGTCTCGGAATGCCGAGATCTCCAGGTGCTCGAAAGCCCGGCCGCCAACTCGGCCGGGCTTTCGCATGCGCATATTCAGAGTCGTTCTCAGCGACGCCGATTTCTTCACCTGTTGCCGTCCACTTCAGAAGGGCATCGCGATCAGGCCGGTCATCTCAGATTCAATAGGGCCAGCGGGGAATCAATGGCTTCTGCCGAGTGGAGTCGTCTGAACTATTCCGATTTCCGGCGTGCAAGATGTTCCAGAATTGGAGCAATCAAGGCTGTCCAGCCTGTCTGGTGATTCGCTCCCAGCCCACGGCCGGTGTCTCCGTGAAAGTATTCGTAGAAGAGAATCAGATCTTTCCAGTTCTCATCGTTGAGCAATCGCTCATTTCGGGAGTAACTTGGTCGGAAGCCTTCTTCGTCTTCGACAAACAAACGGACCAGTCGCCGCCGAAGTTCATCAGCGACTTCCTGCATCGTCATCATGACTCCTGATCCGGTCGGGCATTCCACTCGAAGAGTCTCTCCGTAGAACTGATGATACCGCTCCAGCGACTCAATCAGAAGAAAGTTCATTGGGAACCAGATGGGGCCGCGCCAGTTTGAGTTTCCGCCGAACATGTAGCTGTCGGACTCACCGGGGATGTAAGTGACGCATGTCTCCTGATTGCCGACGTTAAAGCAGAACGGGTTCTGTTCGTGGTATTTGGAGAGTGATCGGATTCCGAATTTCGACAGGAACTCGTTCTCGTCGAGAAGGTACTTGAGAATCCGTTCGAGCCGTTCTCGTGTTGGAATCGCAAGAAGCCAGAGACCGTTCGTTCCGTCTTTGTCTGCGGTTCCATGTTCAAGGAACGTCATGAACTCGTTCAAGTCGCGTCGATGTTTCAGCATCCAGTTCATTCGTTTCTGAAACTCGGGAAGCTGATTGATGATGCGCTCGAACAGAATGTCGACCGTGAAGAGCGGGATGATTCCGACGATCGACCGGATCTTCAATGGGATGCTTTGACCGCCGGTGTAGAGGTGGTCGTAATAGAATCCATCTTCCTCATCCCACAGACCGCTTCCATCGAGTTGATTCATCGACTCAGCGATCGAAATGTAGTGCGAGAAGAATTTGTACGCGATCTGCGAGTACGAAGGATTTCCGTCGGCCAGCTCGAACGCGATGGACATCATGCTCGCGCAGTAGAAAGCCATCCAGCCTGTCGCATCGGCCTGTTCGAGATGTCCTCCTGTGGGGAGTGGTTTGGATCGATCGAACACTCCAATGTTATCGAGCCCGAGAAAGCCACCGGTGAAGATGTGACGCCCTCGAATATCTTTTCGATTCACCCACCAGGTGAAATTCAGCAACAGCTTTTGAAAGACCTTCGAGAGGAATTCGCGATCGCGATGCCCCGGCGGACCGGATCGCTGATAGACCCGCCAGCAAGCCCACGCATGAACCGGGGGATTGACGTCACTGAAGTTCCATTCGTAAGCGGGGATTTGCCCGTTGGGATGCATGTACCATTCACGAAGGAACATCGACAGCTGGTCCTTCGCGTAGTCGATATCGAGATTCGCAAACGGAAGCATATGAAACGCCGAATCCCATGCCGCATACCAGGGGTATTCCCACTTGTCGGGCATCGAGATGACGTCGCGATTGAACAGGTGCTGCCAGTCTGCGTTCCGAACGAGGTTTGTCGAATGGTCGTGGATCGGTCGCTGCGGACCATCTTCCAACCAGTCCTTGACGGAATAGCAGTAGAACTGTTTCGTCCAGAGAAGACCCGCGTTGGCCTGTCGTAAGACGCGGCGTTCGTCTTCACTCAGTCCCGCGCCGACTTTCAGACGGTTGAATGCGTCGGCTTCTTCGATACGCCGATCGAAGACTCTGTCGAAGTACTCGCTGAAGGGCATTTGCGGTACTTCTTTGACAGGCACAAGCCTGAGGCGGATCTGCATTTGTCCCCCGGGCGGGACTTCCATTTTGTAATAGGCAGCTGCTTTTGTTCCGTACTGATGCGGATTGACCGCATTCGTTTCGCCATTGACGACATACAGATGAAACGCATCTTTACAGCCTCCGCGAATGACTTCGACAGCTTGTTCGCGTGAGGGATTGGTTTCATTCTCCGTGAAGAGCCACTGCGGTTTTGATCCATCAGGAGCAACGTCGGCGAAGATCTGAAACTCTCCGAGCGTTCGGTGCTCTGCGCGGATTGAGTCTTTGGAGACCGCTGAAAGTTTCGGTTTCGGAAGATCTGCTTCGTAGACGTTGGGGGTGATCCAGGTGTTCCGAAAGCAGAATTGCGGAAGAAGGTGAAGCTCAGCCGCTTCGTCCCCACGATTGACGGCGGTCACCCGAATGCAGGTATCTTCCGGAGAGGCTTTGGCGTATTCGACAAAGACATCGAAGTAACGACTCTCGTCGAAGATTCCCGTGTCCGTTAGTTCATATTCGAGTTGCTGGCGATCGCGATTCCGATTTTCTTCGACAAGCTGCGTGTAGGGAAACTCAGTCTGCGGATATTTGTACAGCCCCTTGCAATACGAGTGAGTCGGAGTGGCGTCGAGGTAATAGTAGCACTCCTTGACGTCTTCCCCGTGATTCCCTTCCGGTCCACTCAATCCGAAGAGCCGCTCTTTCAGAATGGGGTCTTTTCCGTTCCACATCGCGAGCGAAAAACTGAGACGGCCTTTTCGATCGCTCCAGCCGAGAATTCCATCGTCACCCCAACGATAGGCTTTCCAGATTGCGTCGTCGTGGGTGAAAAAATTCCAGGGTTCGCCGTGACTAGAATAGTCTTCCCGTACGGTCCCCCATTGACGTTCAGCGAGGTATGTTCCCCATCGCTTCCAGTTTCCGTCGACGTCTCCGCGAGACTCCTGAGCAAGTCTTTTGACTTCCGCACCGGTAATCGAAAAATCGGCCATCTTGTCCCTTCGTCTCAAATTTCCGCTCAATACGTTTGACCGGCTCCATTGAGAACTGTATTTGAACAACTTCCCAGTCAAGAAAGAACTGGTTTCTACACTTGTCTCGTCGATATGTGTCGACTTCAATGCGTTCGCATCAATGCTCGACTTACTTTTCCCGAGGTCGTTGAAACAATTATGTCCGAGTGGAAACGCAAGATCCCTTTCCAGGTTGATATCGCCGGTGTAATCGACATCATGGGATCATCTCTTTACAGCCGCTACGACACACCGATTCGAGAGCTGCTGCAAAATGCGCATGATGCCATCATGCGCCGACGACGTGGCGATTTGCAATTTCAGGGGAAGATTGTCGTCCGGCAAGATGCAAACGCTGGCACTCTCTCATTCACTGACGACGGAGTCGGTCTCACTCCCGAAGATGCGGAAAACTATCTCGGAACAGTCGGACTGGGAATTACAGGTCTCATCAAGCGGGGAACTCCTCCGCCTTCTCAACAATCCGGATCAGCGGACAATGGCGACTTGATCGGTCAGTTCGGGGTCGGGCTGTTCAGTGCCTTCATGCTCGCTGACCGGCTCGTCGTGGAAAGTCGAAACGAAGCTGCGGAATCTGGAGTTCGCTGGGAGGCAGGCCCCGGAACCGAGATTGATCTCTCGAACATCGAACGGAGTCAGGCTGGGACCACGGTCACGTTAATCCTGAAATCGGAGTACCGGTTTCTGGCCGAGAATTCCGAAGCGGTCGAAACTGCAATTCGCGACCATGCAGATTTTCTTCTGATCCCGATTTTTCTGAACGATTCCGACGTGCGCGTCAACGTCATCCATGCAGCCTGGTTTGACGCGCAACAGGATCCGGAATCGACGGAATTGGCCATCGAAGAATACTTCGACGAAACGCCGCTCGATGTCATTCCGATCCGTATTGAGAATCCCGTTTCGATTTCTGGAGCGCTGTACGTCAGCCCCCAGCGAGTCCCTGGTTTCAGCGATCTTCCGACAGTCATGGTCACCGTTCGAAGGATGGTGATCTCACGCAAACTTCAGGGAATCCTCCCCGTCTGGGCGACGTTTTTGCGCGGGTGCATCGAGCTTCATGACTGTTCGCCGACTGCCAGTCGCGAGGATCTCGTCCGCAACCGGGCCTTCGAAAACGTGTGTGAGGTTTTGGAACAGATCCTGTTCGAACACTTCGATAGGCTCGCCGAGACTGACCCGCAACGAATGGAATCGATTGTCAACTGGCATCGTTATTCGCTCGCTGGGGCAGCGATTGAAAACGAACGTCTGCGTCAGATCCTCAAACAGTCCTATCGATTCCCGACGTCGCACGGTCCGCTCACGATTCAAGAGATTCTCGAGAAGTCCGAGGCGGACCCACTCTTCGAAGACGATGTCGATCGGGTGGTGTGGTACAATCCGGATCGGCGACAGGAGCGCTGGATCAACTCGCTGTTCGCTTCGCATTCGGCGCCCTGTGTGAGCACCTTCCGGAGCTTCGAAGAGTCTCTCCTTGCTCAGTGTCTTGCCGACGATTTCGATGCTGGAATTGAAAGTGACCTTCGCCTTGCGACTCCGACTGCGCCGAATTTCTCGGCGATGATTCTCGGTGTTCAGGATCTCGAAGACGCAGCACCGGAGTGGATTCAGTTTCTTGAGAGTTCTCAGGCAAGGGTCTTGCTCGGTTCTTTTCGCGCGGATCAACCTGTCATGGCGTTTCTGAATGAACGTCACGAACTCGCGAAGTCATTCGAAGAACTGAAGCAACGAGGTGAGATTCCGACCGGCTTTCAGCGACTCATCGACACGCATTTCGCGGATGCTCCGACATCGCAAAACGAAATCATTCTGAATCGAAATCACCCGATGATTTCCCGCGCGCTCTCACAGAAACCGGGAACTCCACTTTCCTGCGTGGTTCGTCTCATCGTGGCGAATGCCCTGAACAGTGCTGGTGGCACAACAACCAAAGAAGCGCGTCAGCAACAACAGGATGACCTTGACTGGATCGCCGAATGTCTTTGGGGACGCGATTCATAGGGCAGCTTTTCATCTGTGTGGCTGCGAGTCGGATCAGCAATCGCAGTGTTCATCGATAGGAAACGTGTTCGGGCAAGTGCAGAAAAACCATGGAAATGGTCTAATACCGCTCCACTTGCGCAAACATCAGCAAGACGATTCCAACTTCAGCTTTGAAACGAAACCTGTCATGAGTGCAACGCTCGAATCATCAAACGGATACGTCGCAGCGAGTGCGTCGGCATTCGAACTTAATGATAGCGAATGGCTTCAGTCCATTTCGTTTCGCAGTGGTGCAACCGCCGGGCTGGGATCGGCCGCGAAAAGAGGGGACGTTGAAGAGTTCGCACGCATCATGAGAGACGATTTGCTTTCGATCTCGATGAAAAAACGCGAGCGAAAAGAACTCCGGAAGGACCTGAAGACTCTCTGGCCGAGTGTTTCTTCCAACGATGAAAACGAAGATGCCTGGGAACAGATTCTCTTCGGAGAACTGAAACGCAAATCAGAAGTCGCTGCAGCAATTCATTCCCGAATTGCTGAAAACCTCGACTCCGACACGAACTTCCAGTCGTTGTGTTCAGCGGTCTGGATTCTATCACTCAAGGTTGATGTGCTGTCGACCGACGCATTGATCGACCTGTGGCGATGGGTTGTTCAACAGGGACAGTCGTGGCTGGAGAACAAACCGGAAGTGGACCCTGATCAGGCGCTCAGCCAACTTCCGTTTCTTGAAACGGTCTTCATGCTGGCCGTTTCGCTTCGAGATCTCAAAGGTGCCCGGAAGCTTCAGAAAGAGGTCGTCGGTCTCGTTCGGATGTGTATCGATGAAACGAGCGACAACGACGGGACTCCGCAGCCGCAATGGATTCCGGGGATTGTTGATTCGCTCAGCTGTTTAGCGCGGATGTCTTTGTTCGCTCGTGTGCATGGAGAACGGCTCTGGAATGAATCGATTCGCACTCGTCTGCATTCTCTTCTGGAGCGTGTCGTCTCGCTGTGTACTCCGAATCGGATTGCGTTTTCGGGAGCAGAACGAGAAGGGGACGCTTGCGAAGATTTCACTCGCCTGAGAACCGTTCTGTCAGCACTGGATTATCAGGGTGGGGAAGGTCTCGATCGCTATTTGAAGGGGCTTGCAAGCGGGAAAAGTCTGTCGGCCATCCGAAGCGAGTGGGAACTCCCCGAAGAAACTTTTCAGTCAGACTGGGCGATGGTGGCCAATCTGCGGTCGTCATGGAAATCACCGATCGACCAATGCGTGGTGATTCATGACAGCTCGACGTTGTCACTCGACGTCGTCGCGGCCGATATCCCGATCTTCCGGGGAAAGTGGGAAGCTGAACTTCAAGTCGACGGACAATTGATTGAAAGCGACGCGCAATGGACCTGCTCGTGCTGGTTCGAAGATGCAGAAGTCGACTTTATGGAACTCGTTCAGGAAGGGCCGGACGGGACAAAGATCATGCGACAGGTGATTTTGCTCAGGCAGGATCATCAGTTAATCCTTAATCAGTCCGTTCAGGCAGCTGAAGCGAAGTCGCTTGCTTTCCGTTCATCTCTTCCCATCGCTTCGAGTTATGAAGTTGAGGCCGACTCCGCGACTCGGGAGGTGGCACTGCTGGCAGAAGGTCAGCGAATCCGCGTGCTGCCGATTTCGATTCATCAGGAACGAACACAGAAGGCTCCGGGATTTGTGGTAGAGGAGGAGGGCAAGCTGGTGATGGAACAGTCGAGCGAGTCCCCTCGTTTGTTTGTTTCCACCGTTTTTGATTGGGCACCGAAAAGGCATTTTCGGCCCGTCGAATGGAATCAACTCACTGTTGTGCAAGATGGGAAGATCGAGTCACAGCTGGAAGCGTTCGGGGCTCGTTTTCGAGTCGGACGCAATCAATGGCTGATGTATCACTCGCTGGTGCCGCCAACGATTCCGCGAACCGTTCTTGGAATGCATACGAGCTACGAAACATCGTTTTCGAGATTTACCTCGAAGGGAGAGATCGATCCGATCGTCGAAGTCGAGATTGATTGATCGGATTGACTGAGGAGCCGTGCGTTGAGGCGGGGCTTATGTGTTTCGGTGGCTGCCGTTTTGAATGTCTGAAGGTGCTTGCTTCAGGCGGATTGAGGGGGGCACGAGTTGCAATTCTTTCAATCGTGCTCAGGAAATCGGGGATTTCCTCAATTCCCGTTGTTTCGTTCGAGTTGGAATCGTATCGTTCCGCTCACACAGGCACCGCACATTTGAGCGGCCTGTCCCTTTCGAGATTCCTCAATCAAAGTCTTTGCCGACGACGAATGGATTTCGCAGCGTTCGGTAAAAGACAACTTCACATGGGTCGACCGACCCACACGATGACTCCTCTCTCACTCCCACGAAAAGGATTGGAACTATGAAGCGGTGCGCATTGATGCTGACCCTCGCATTGACGATTGCTGCAACGGGATGTTGTTGCCCATTCGCACAAAGAGGTTGTGCGCCTTGTGGATACGGTGCCGGATACTCACCATACAACACGTACAGCGCTCCTGCCTCCCCATGCCCGAACGGTGCATGCGGAACTTATCCCGGTGCCTATACCGGTGGAGCTCCAACTGCCATGGCTCCGTACGCATACCCAATGACTGCGACCGTCGATCCACTTCCAGCATATTGATCGTCAGCCGGTTTCAACGCCGGCTCTTGATTCAAGCATGTGATGAAGCGAAATCGCTTCGTGGATTCCGGCGGTGAGGTGCACGTTACCCTTGCCTGTGCAATCACTTGCACGATTTGACGAACTTTCGTCCTGATGACTCGTGCGAATTAACGTCAGTTGTTCCGCACGACGTGAGTGTGTCGAGGGATTTCGACGCTGCAAGCGTTCAGGGACTGCGGTTCAGAATCATCTCTGAGAGATTCTCTGTCGAGAAGGTCACCTCCCTCAGAGATGGTGTTCGAACGTGAAACGTCAAAAGAAATGATTGCGGAAAAGACTCAGTTTTCCGCGAGCCAGGCCAGCACGACGAGTCCGACCGTATACAACGATTTCGGAGAGCACGCGGCTGGTAGGTCATTGCGTGTGTGCCAGTACGGATAGTCGAAGTCGATAATCACGCTCGTGGGGATTTTGGCGATCTGGTTCAACGGCAGATGGTCGTCGCGTATTTCGTGCTTCGCGCGAGCATGAAATTGTGTCGCGCCGACACGTTTCGCAGTGGCCCAGATGCTTCGAGTCACTTTTGGAGCATAGCGAAGACTGTTGCGTTCGTAATAAACGTTGAGTTCACGTTGGGCGATCATGTCGACGAGCACTCCCTTCACGTATCGATGGTTGCGGGGCGGCTTGTCGTGATATTGCTGAGCGAAATGTTCTGATCCGAGAAAGTACTTGTCTCCCTCTTTGTAGACGAGTTCTTCCCCGTCGAAGAAGACGAAGTCGATCCCGAGTCTGTTCGGGAGAACCGCCATGTGATTTCCCAGTTCCATGAGCAGGGCGACTCCGCTCCCTCCGTCATTCGCCCCAATAAACGGTTTCGTGCGATTGATCTCGAGAGGTTCTCGGTCGGGAAATGGCCGAGTGTCGTAGTGGCAGCAAACGATGATTCGGTCTCTTCGCTCAGGATGCCAGGAGACGATCAAATTCCGCATGCGAACCGGTTCTCCGGATTGCGGATGCGTTGCATCGAAGTCCTGAAAACCGACGAGGCCGCCGAGTTTGGAAAAATGCTCCTGAAGAAGTTCTTGTTGCTTCTCCATCCCTTCCGATCCAGAGTATCGCGGGCCGAGATCGCAAATCTGTTTGAGGTACCCAAACGCACGTTGTCCGTTGATGATCAAGTCTTCAGCTTGTGTCGTCACGCTGGAAGCGAACCAAATCAGAGTCGCAAGCATGGGGACAAGGCACGCACGATTTTTCAGGGAGAACTGACGTTCCCGCTTTGAGATCGGGGTATTCGTGCGGCGTGAGAGGCAACTGGGCCGAAAAGGCTTGAGCATAGAAACTGTCTCAACGGTCGGGTGGTGGGGTGTCGTCTTCTGTCGAAACCATGTCACAAGAACGACTGACTCGCAAGCCTTCAAGCCTGCATAGGGCGATTTTACATATTTGGCTTGGTTGATGGGATTTTGAGAAATTCCCACTCGGGAGAATCGAGAACAGCCTCAAGACCGCTATAATCTCACTCTGTGGTGAAGGTTCCGATTGACTCAAAACAGGACGTTTTCCCGATCATTCGACCATTGAGACTGATGAGTCGCAGAGTGTTTCAAAGTTTCGACCTCTTGCGAACGCATCGAGTCAATCCTGATCACCGTGTGGTTTCACAGGCAATGTGATTCAACAAGCACAGGCTGTGTTTTGACATGACTGTTCAGGAGAGAAGAACGGGAGTTCATGGATGTGAGAGAGATTGAACTTCTTCGAGCTGTCATGAGTTATTGAGTAAGGAAGAGCGGCAATGCTGCGAGGAAAGATCAAGAAGCTGGTCGCTGACAAGGGGTTCGGGTTTATCACATCGGAAGATCGAGGAGGGGACCTGTTCTTTCATGTCTCCGCGATTCAGGATGCAGAATTTGAATCGCTTCAAGAAGGTCAAGACGTGGAGTATGAGTCAGAGGACGGTCCCAAAGGGCCTCGCGCCTCGGTCGTTCGTCCCGTAGACGATTAGTGGTGATAAACACTGCTTTCAGTGTTCATTGTTGCTAAATGAGCGATGCGGTCTTTCCGGAGATTGCATCGCCTCACATGAGTGAACTTGGGGAATTCTCGACAAGCGGGGAATGTGCCTCTCGTTAAGGGTTCGCACAGACCCCGTTCTCAATACTTTGGACGAGTGCCTGCATTTCACTCCGAGGGTTCCCGACTACGCTGCCGGTTCGGACTCTCGAAGCTGGAAAGTCTGCGTATTTGCGACCGCTTCATTGTTTCCGGGAGAACGCGACCATTCTCAGTTGGCTGTCGGCGAATTGAGTGTCGCACGTATTGTCGATGAAGTGGCCGGTGCGAGGTTCCTTCAATAGCGAGGGACCTGCTTTGTTGACGTGTTCGGTGTCTGCAGATGAGTCAAGTATTGACGATTGTGCCGAAAATTCTCAAGACGCGGACTTTTCGTGACGATCAAGTTGTTAGCGGACAGTTTCCTTCTGTCCGAGAAACAACCTTTGCTCGTTGATTCCCCTTTCGTATTGCCCGGGGTGGTGACCGGAAGTCTGGGAGTCATTATCGAGAGTCTTACTTCACCCTGAGAATGAGCTTCGGCATGATCCACAACACTCTTTTCTCGAAGACTGTCGTTCTGGCAATTGTCGGAATGTCTGTGTCGGCAAGTCTTTGCGGTTGCCAAACTCAGATGGGTGGCCAGACATTGCCTTCAGCATATTATCTGCGGGATGACGTTCAGTTCTTCCCCGCCGGACCGGAAATGCAATTGCCGAATCAGCGTCAGGCATTGGAAGAGTACCGGGCTTCCAGCGAGAATCTGGATGCTGATCTGGGCGATTTCCAATAAACTCCAACAGCCCGGATTTCCTGAGTTTCTCAGCATGGATCATGCTTGAGGATTCAAGGAACCATTGTGGCAGTAGGAAGTTAGGAAACAAAAATCGACCAGGCCGCATTGACGGTCTGGTCGATCTGTTTTTCGCTTTTCAGTGAGTCCCGGTGCGGGCAAGCTGAGTGATTCTCAAATGTCACTCAGTCGGATATCGACATCTCGAATCCCTCCGCCGAATTCTTCTTTCCATCGCTTTGGAAAATTCTCACCGGCCAGCTTCAGCATTCATTCGGAACAAGAGCGTTCCGGCGAGTGCAGAAATTCTATGCAAGCCTGTGAAGGCGGATCAGAGCATTTTCTGATTTGGTTCGCACTCACTCGCACGAGCAAGCTCAGCGTTCTAGCTGATGAAAAAGTTCAAGCGAGTGCACAGGAAAGAGCAACTTGCTTTAGAACGAGAACGGGAAGAGTGGCAGCGGGCTGGGACGCAGAGCGTAAAGTCCTGATCGCCAGTAGTATTTTCGGTAGTCTCCGATGTACGGGAACATGTCGGGACGGAAAATCTGTGGGCGTGGATTGACCACTCGCTGAGGTTGGTCCTGGCGGTGAATGACGGTGGGACGCATTTCGCCAAAGAGAATCTCAAGAGCTGTGTCGTGTCGGTAGTTGGGGTTGGCGAGGTAATCTGCACGTCGATAAGGGATTGCGTCGTAAATCTGCTTGTACGTCTCGACTTTCGCCAGCTTCTCAGCACTCGCATCGTCCGTTTGTGGGCGTGGAGCAGGTGTGATTCGAATTGACCAGTTCCCGTTTAGCAGGGTTGTCTGTCCATTCTTGCTCGGAATCACGACAGGTGCTTTTTCTTCGACTTTCTGTGGTTCCGGCGGAAGCGGTGGCAATTCGTCGGCAGCTGGAGCTGGATCGGCAGCTGGAGCGGGGTCGGCAGCTTGAGCGGGGTCGGCAGCTTGAGCAGGGTCGGCAGCTTGAGCAGGGTCAGCGGCAGGGGCAGGGTCAGCGGCAGGGGCAGGGTCAGCGGCAGGGGCAGGATCGGAAACTGGAGTCGGATCGGCAGTTGAGGCTGTGTCCGTCGCTGGGGCTTGAGGGACTTCTGGAGTTTCCGGTGCTTGTTGAGCGTTGACGCTTGCAGTCATCAGGACGGCTGCAGCTGCGCTAAAGGCGACCAGTCTGAGTGTCCTCCGAACGATGGTAGCGGTTGGGGAGGTGAGGTCCTTCATGTCGATATCCTTGAATTGAAGAGTCAGGTAAATCTTGCAGGATTCGACGCTATGAGGTTCTCGGCACCATTGTCAAAAAAAGAATTTGACAATTGGGGGTTGCAATATTGTTTGCTTCGGGCATCACCGAAAAATTGGATTTGTTGCGTTTTGGAAACACTGGTATACTTTTCACACCCTCCTGGAAATCGTTCTTCCAATTCCCCCCGCCTTAGTGCTTTCCCTTGTTCTCGTTATGGTCTCTCTGCGTCAAATCCCGGTTTTCGCCGTTGTCTGTTTCTTGCTTCACGTTTGCCTGAGCGGATGTGGAACGACGAAGCACTCGACAGCGACGGAGCAACTGGTGATGTCGGATGCGGTCGACGGGGCTGTGGCACGACTCGATTTCACTCCACTGGCCCACCAGAAAGTCTTCTTCGACACGCAATTCATCAAGGACTACAAGGGAATCGGGTTCGTCAATTCCGACTATATGATCGGTTCACTCCGCCAGCAGATGGTCGCTGCCGGCGTTCTGCTTCAGGAAAATGCTTCGACAGCTGACTTTGTTATTGAAGGTCGGGTCGGGGCGCTGGGGGCAGATTCGCACGAGGTGGTTTACGGAATTCCGTCGACTCGACCACTCAACGACGCCGCGGATGCTCTTGCAGCGGTCTCTCATATGCCATCCCTTCCGGGGATTCCCGAGCTTGCTCTCGCCAAAAGAAGCGATCAGGTTGCCGCCGCGAAGATCGCGATGTTTGCTTACGACAAAGAGAGCCGTGAACGGGTTTGGCAGTCTGGAATGCTCACCTCTCGGTCTTCGGCCAAAGATCTTTGGGTTCTGGGGGCGGGGCCGTTTCAGAGAGGGGCGATTCACGAAGGGAAAGTCCGCTTCGCCGGGACAAGGCTTGATGTTCCCGCGTGGGCGACAGACCGATCCGGAAGCAACGGACCGATTGCGTCCTACAAGGGGCAGAAGATATTCAATCTGCCAGAGCAGCCTGTTCCAGTGACACCGGGTCCGGAACCGGTCGAAATTCAACAGGTTTCGGCCGAAGAAGAGGCGAAAGAAGACGGGAAAAAGTCGAAGAAGGGCAAATAAGACGGTTCGGCGGACAAATCACGCTTGACTCAGAAATCGATGATAACCGATACTTAGTCGAAGCGGTGAATTGACATCACTGGATTCCAAGCTACGATACTGGTGAGATTTATCGCTGCTACGTCGTTCGCAATGCGATTTAAGAGTCATTCAACGACGTGACTGAGTGGCGTTGGCTTTCAGGGTGAGCTCTCTCGACGATGAGTCATCACCATACTGTCATTACTCAATCTCCTTCTCAGCAGTTGGGTCGTCCCGACAGAGGTCGCTGGTCGCCCCAATAACGGTCAATGAAATTTTTAAGATTCTTTGGCCCGTGATGTGCTCTTTTCGAATCCAAGCGGAATCAATGGCAAGAGAAATGTTCTCTTTAACGATTTGGAATTCGAGATAGATAGAAGGTTGATTGTCGATCAATGCAGCTAAGCGGCAATTGCAGTGAGACAGCACCGTCAAGCAACGCTGTCAAACAGCAGAGTCGGGGAGCGATGCATTGATGCAATACGCGGAATTGTTGCACTGCACTGGTTTGTGAACCGAGTGAGTTGCACATATTTTGAATCTTATAAAACCTGACGTGCGTTGACCTCGCAATGAATCTTCCGGAATTGTCTTCTGGGGTCAAAAGGGACCGCGGAATCGTTTTGGTGCGTTGCGGGCGACGTGAAAATGTTTTCAAATGCGATGTGGACTGCAGTAGGCACTGCGATCAATCGATTCGAGTGGGCTGGCCAGTTTCGCAATTTTGAAGGACAGGGAAGACGGTCTTAAATCGAAATCACTGGCAATCAATCGTGAGGGATGACAACACACGGTTTCAGCAGGAATTGGCGCTGAATGATTGTGGGGTTGATTGTGAAATTTCTGTGTGCGGTTGTTGCTGAAGGTGATGTGATCTGGGGGTGGTCCATTCGGGATCTGAACAGAAGATTCTTAATGGTGTCGCTCATCGAGTACACGCGTATCAAGAACACATGGAAGTCCTGAGATACTGCGAAGTCCTGACAGGCCGCCTCGCGGTCGATGACGGAGGGACAAGCTGTCCTTTCCGGTGTAAGCAATAAAAAACACTCAATACATAAAGTCGCATTGGAAAGTCGCTTTTAAGGCGGGTGAACAATGCAAGCGAGCTTGTTGGGAGACGTTGCGATTTCGGTTGGACCAATCGGAATTCGAGTCAGCAACAATTCCACAAGTGTAAGTTTCAGTAGACACTAAGTTTCATTAGACACTGGGAACGCAATCGCTGAGCAGACTCAAGTCATTCCAGGAGAGGTTGTTCATTGAACATGCTTTGGGGGCTTGATTCGAAAATCAGTGGCGATTCCGAGTCTGTAGTTTCATGAAGAGCTCTGAGGCGATTTGTTGTCAGGTGCTCGTCCCTGTGAAATGCTGGGGCCCGGTGGAGTGCTGGGAAATGAATACTGGACGTGTTGAAAGAGACGTGTCGAAAAATATGCAATCAAAAGACAAACAGTAATCAGAGAGAGTCAAGCTGAGCCGAGGCGGTGAAGCCATCAGTTTGATGTTTCTGATTCAAAGTGATGGGATGAATTGTTCTCATCAAGACTGACTGAACCAGGAAAACTGAAGAAGTCGACGACGGTAATTTGTCGGGCTTCGATTCGTTTTCTTGCCAACTGTTGTTGACAGTTTTTCAGCTTCTGCTGAACACATTCAGGGCGTCATCATCACACGTGTGATGTATGGAGTCGTCAGGGGTGTGCCTATTGGTGTTCATATGACGTTGAACCCCAGCCAATCCGTTGGTGGCAATTGTTTTGAGTTTAACTGTGGCAATGATGCTGCGGTTGGACAATCCGTTGAGTTCCGTCTGAGGGACCGGATCATAGTGTCACTGCTGCCTTAACAAAGTTTTTAGTTTCGACAGGGTGGGTATGGAACCCGCAGTTGAATTGATAGAACTTCCGCTCATTCAGAGTCGCAAATTTTCGACTCGCACAATGTTGGGCATTGCTGTCGCTGACAAAGCGATGAGTCCAGCACATGGTGTGAGATTGCTTGAGAATTTATTGCTGAGCGGGATCGTTGATCCTGTCGTCTCCAAGGTTTTTTCTTGTTTCGGACTCCCTGAGGGTGCGGAGCAACGAATGCAATTTTTTTAGCGAATCGGGTTTTTTTATGCCTTCGAAAAGTTCTTCCTCGACTGAGACTTCAAGCAAACCAAAGCGGAAGACGACTAGTAAGAAGTCCGCCAGTAAGGACAGTAAGACGACGACCAGTCGAACTCGTAAAAAAAACGCAAAGAAAAAGGAAGTCGACGTGGACGACGATCTCGATTTCGGTGCAGGAATTGTCGATGACGACCAGTCCACCGAAGCTCCTGCGAAGCCGAAGGCAACGCGCAAAAAGACAAAGCGAGCTTCCGCGAAAGCGGCTGACGATTCGGCAGAAGGGTCTGAGACAACAACTACAAAACGCCGAAGTACGAAGAGCAAGTCGTCGAAGGCTTCCGCAGAAAAGGAAGACTCGAACGACAGTGTGTCGGCAAGCGACGACCGAGGTGAAGAGAAGGTCGCAAAAGAGACGTCTGCCAAAGCTTCAAGTGATACAGAGGCAAGCTCCGGAGATCAGCAGTCTTCGGACCAGCAGTCTTCAGAACAATCGGATGAAAAGCCACGTCGTCGTCGACGTCGTCGCCGTCGCGGAGGAAGCGGCGGAGGTGAGGGAAGCAGCAGCAACAACAACGGCGGGTCGAACAACTCTCAGCAGAATTCGGGAGGACGTCGAAAAGGGAACTCTTCGCAAGGAGGGAAGGGGCGACGCAACTCCGGAAATCAGCGTTCACGTCCAGCGAAGACGACGCGATTTGAAAAGAATGCAGCCCCACCTGAGCCAGTCCAGACTTCGGGTGAGATCGAAGGAATTCTGGAACTGCACCCAAAAGGGTATGGGTTCCTCCGGGCTGGCGCGAATGACTACGGAGCACGTGAGTCAGATCCGTTTGTTTCCAGCTCATTCGTTGAAAAGCATCATCTCCGCGAGGGGATCAAGATCATCGGCGAGATCGGCCCAGGAACACGAGGGCAGGGTCCACGATTGCTCGAGATCAAGTCCATTGATGGTGGGACCACTGACGAATACGAAGCGCGTCAGCACTTCGACAATTTGACTCCCATCAATCCGTTTGAACAGCTTCAACTGGAGACGGGGCCAACTCCGATCACGATGCGTGTGATGGATTTGTTGACTCCGATCGGCAAGGGACAAAGAGCGCTTCTCGTTGCTCCGCCTCGCTCCGGAAAAACGATGCTGATGCACGAGATCGCGAATTCCGTCAGCAAGAATCATCCGGAAGTTCATTTGATTGTCTTGCTGATCGACGAGCGACCAGAAGAAGTCACAGAAATGCGACGGATGGTGAACGGCGAGGTGATCGCTTCTTCGATGGATGAAGATGTCGAAAGCCATGTTCGTATTAGCCAGCTGATCTTCGAACGCGGAAAACGTCTTGCAGAGTCCGGGAAAGACTGCCTCATTCTGATGGACAGTGTCACCCGAACAGCTCGTGCATTCAACAAATGGATGAGTGGAGGACGTGAGTCAAAAATCGGGACCGGTGGTCTCGATGTGCGTGCTCTCGATATTCCCAGAAAGATGTTCGGAACAGCTCGTCGTTTCGATGAAGGTGGGTCACTGACAGTTGTCGCGACCGCTTTGATTGAGACCGGCAGCCGAATGGATGAGGCAATCTTCCAAGAGTTCAAAGGGACCGGAAATATGGAACTGGTCCTCAGCCGGGATCTCGCTGATCGGCGGATCTGGCCGGCCATTGACATCTCTCGATCTGGAACACGTCGAGAAGAAAAGATTCTCGATCCAGAAGTTCTGGAAGGTGTCACGATGCTTCGCAGAAGCCTGGTTTCAATGAACCCAGTGGAAGCGATGGACCAACTGATTCGAACTCTCGGGAAGTTTGAAACGAACAAAGAATTCCTGCAAAGGATCAAGGCTGTGATTTAACGATGACAGCTGTGGCGACGTTGAGTCCTCGATCGATTGAGATCAGGTTTGAAGCGTCTCTGACTTGAATGACGAAAAAAACTCCGGATGGACCTTGTGACATCCGGAGGTT
This sequence comes from Thalassoglobus neptunius, assembly GCF_007859735.1. Classification (GTDB taxonomy): domain Bacteria; phylum Planctomycetota; class Planctomycetia; order Planctomycetales; family Planctomycetaceae; genus Thalassoglobus; species Thalassoglobus neptunius. The sequence goes on from NZ_SIHI01000001.1 coordinate 559,500, forward strand.
TTTTTATTGATGCAGGATGGTCTCGATGTCTGCCACGGCCACGACCCGATGGGGCGCTTTATCGGCCGGACTACTTTGTTCGGAGCGCTGAACCAGAATAGGGCTTGAGGGCTTGTTGCAGAAACGATTTCGCCTGTGAGAAGATTCCGGGAGAGGTGCTTTCCCGAGGGCCAGCTACGTTGAGTTTCGAGATCGAGTTGATCTCAATCCATTCAGACAACTGTTCTTGCCGATCGGTGATGAGAAGTTGCCGGAAGTCCAAAAAAAGAAGTGGTTTGTTGAGTCGCTGTGCCGTTCGAATGGTGAGCAGCGTGCCTGCGGACCGATCGCAATCTGTCAGGATCAGCGTGCCATCTGAATCGGCAACGTTCTCCCGCGTCCGCACATCGTAGCGGGGCGAAGTCATCTCTTTGAGCGGATAGATTTCAGGAATGGGGCCGTCTTCTGCTCGGCGTCCCGAGGGACACCAACCTCCGCACGGGATTCCAAGCTGAAGTGCCGCGTCGAGTGCTGCGCGGTCGGCTCCCGTCTGTCCCCCGGAAACGATTTTCAGTGGATTCCTGGGCGTGTTGGGAGCGTTTGAAGTCATTTGGTGGTGTCGAATGGTCGTCGGCTGACAGGAGGAGGTGTCTTGGAATTTCAATTGGTGTCACGTTTGAGGGCGGAACAACCGATGAAAGAGGAAGAATATAACGATTCTAGCGATCGTGCCGGTTATTCCGGCGGATTTTGCAGATGCACGACAGGCTTGTCGACACGACATGACCAGACCGAATCGAAAATCTGATCACCTTAAGCTTTGGGCTGTCCTTCGAATTGTCGGGCGGTCGAGGGCGGTCTTGCTGTGCGCGATTCTGATCATCGTTTCTGGATGTCAGCACTTCACGCGGAAGAGTGCGGACGTACCCTATCTTCAGGCAGCGACGGCAATCAAGTATCCGGAACTCGATCAAGTTGTTGATCCCGTTGCCCACTTCACGCCGAGACCTGTTTCTCTCACGACCGGTGTGCCGACAGAGTTTCGGGAGATTTCTCTCGAAGAAGCGGTCAAGCTGGCGTTGTCCAAGTCCACAGTCTTTCGAGATCTCGGCGGGGTCGTACTGACGACTCCCGGGGCTGTTCGAACACCGTTGGATCCAGCGATTCAGGAAACCGATCCACGATTTGGACCGGAAGCGGCGTTGTCAGCATTTGATGCAACGTTTGCGGCGAATCTGTTCTTCGAGAAAAACGATCGCGCGCTGAACAATGAATTCTTCGGCGGCGGAACTCGAATTCTCCGACAGGAGGCGATGGTCTATCAGGCCGAGATCGCCAAGCGGACCCCGTTCGGAAGTGAGTTCACGCTTCGAAACTTCATCGACTACGACGACAACAACGCACCGGGGAATGCTTTCGAGAGTGCCTGGAACTTCAACGTTGAGGCGGAATTTCGCCAGTCGCTGCTTCGTGGAGCAGGCATCGACTTCGGACGGATCGCCGGCACGAGCAACATTCCCGGAGTCTATAACGGCGTTCTTGTTGCTCGAACGAATACCGATGTTTCGATTGCTGACTTCGAACTGTCAGTGCGTGATCTCGTTGACGAAGTTGAAGACGCCTACTGGAACTTGTACTTCGCGTATCGCAATCTCGCTTCACGGATCGCAGCCCGCGATGCTGCCCTTGCAACCTGGCGTCGAGTCGAAGCTCTTCGGGACCGAGGGCGAATTGGAGGAGAGGCAGACAAAGAAGCTGAGGCTCGCGAACAGTACTACCGGTTCCAGGAAGAAGTTGAGAATGCTCTCAGCGGACAGCTTTTCGACGGAACGACTCGATCCGAAACTGGTGTGTACCTTGCTGAAAGACGACTCCGCTATCTGATCGGGTTGCCAGCCACTGGAGAGGCGGTTCTGCGTCCGAGTGACGAACCAACTCGAGCCGAGATTTTCTTCGACTGGGACATCTGTCTCGAAGAGTGTCTTGCCAATCGTGCTGAATTGAGACGGCAGAAGTGGATGATCAAACGTCGAGAAATGGAACTTCTCGCCAGTCGCAATTTCCTCCTTCCAGAATTGGATGTCGTTGCACTTTCACGCTGGCGAGGATTCGGTGAAAACTTTGCCCGCTATCATGACTCAGCACCTTTCGCGAGTGCCCTCGGAAACTTCGCCGACGGGAACTTTCAGGAGACTCAGGTAGGAGTCGAGTTAGCCTTCCCGTTCGGGAATCGGCAAGCTCATGCTGGTGTTCGAAATGCGGAATTCTTGCTGGCTCGTGAACGGGCGTTGCTGTTCGAACAGGAGCAGCGAATGGTTCATGACCTTAGCAATGCTCTGGCGGAAGTTGAGCGGTCTTATCGCGTTCTGCAAACGGTCTTCAATCGCCGTCAGGCGGCGAAGGAGCGGACTGAGGCACTGCAAGCGGCCTTTGATGCGGACAAAGTGCCGTTGAACATTCTGCTGGATGCTCAGCGACGACTGGCCAATGCCGAAACCGATTACGATCGAACATTGATCTCGTACAGCGACGCAATTCGTCGAATGCATCTCGTCAAAGGGACGCTGCTTGAGTATTCCGGTGTTCATCTCTCTGAGGGACCATGGCCGGAAAAGGCATTCGAACAGGGAGTCGATCGGCTGAGTCGGCAGAAGGTTATCGACAACAAACTCGTTCCGACACATCGAGTCATTTCAGCGGGAACCGCTGAGTTGTAGATGTTCTCTCGACGAAATTAGTCTTGCTATTTTGTCGATGAAAGTGCGTTCGCAATCGCAGCTTTAAGCTCTGCGACAGTGCAATTGCTGACGGCAAAAACCTTCTTCGAAGAGGTCTCTCCCGAGACGAGTGAGAGGTTGCTTCGGCTGATTCCCAAAGCTTTGGAAAGCAGTTTGCGGATGGCCTGATTGGCTTTTCCCTTCTCCGCAACCTGAGTCACCGCGACTTTGAGCGATCCGTCGTGAATGTCGACGATGCCGCTTCGACGAGCTCCCGGGATTGCTTTGACTCGTAGCATAGTCTGGTCCTGCCGCTGCTGGATCTCCAACGACTCGACCAGTTGCTCGAAGTGATTGGTTTCAGGCATCAGGCAGGCTCCACAGGAGTTGCTCACGTTGCGGGTGACGTTGTCTCTGAGCTGGTTCAGAGTTCGGCGGTCCCTTCGAAGAGGATGCTTCCGAGGCGAATGATTGTCGCGCCTTCTTCAATTGCGATTTCGTAGTCTCTGCTCATTCCCATCGACAATTCCGTCAGGGGAGGGTGTCTGCCGGTCGAATTGAGGTCAGTCTGGATCTTTTGAAGCTCGGAAAACGTGCTGCGGACTGTTTTCGTCTCTTCAGTCAGAGGGGCCATCGTCATCAGCCCGCACAGTTGAACGTTGTTAAACGAGCAGACTCGCTCCCATTGTTCCAACAGCAATTCGGGAGGGAAACCACTCTTGGATTCCTCTCCAGAAGTGTTCACCTGAAGCAAAACCGAAGCAGATGCTCCCGTTTCTTCCGCGATCCGGTCGATCTGCGACAGAAGTTGGACAGAGTCAATTGAGTGGATGAGAGCGACGTGTGGAAGAACGAGTCGCACTTTGTTTCGTTGGAGTTGGCCAATGAGATGCCATTCCGCCGGGGACCATTCGGAGTCTTCGGTCAGAGTCTGAGCCCGCTCGACGAGCTGTTGTGGCCGATTCTCGCCGTAGGTTCGAAGACCAATCCGGTTGAGTTCGCGGACAGCTTCCAGCGGGGCGTATTTGGTCACGGCGATCAGTTTGACTTCGCTCGGATCGCGGTGACATCGAAGACACGTCGACTCGATGGATTTGAGGACGTTCTTCAGGTTTTCGGTGAGAATCCGATTCAAGAGTGTTTGATGAGGCGAACTCATAATGTCAGGCACAAAAAAAAGGGAAGCGATTGCTTCCCATGTCTTGCGGATCGTCACGCCGCTTGGCGCTAGCTACAGCGGGGCCTGTGCGGCCGGCTTTAGCTGCGTCCTATTCGTCGGAAACGTATGGCAGCAATCCAATGTACCGTGCTCGCAGAACGGCTTTCCGAACTGCGCGTTGGTAGATTGCTGACGTTCCGGTGCGACGTCGCGGGAGGATGCGACCTTCACGGTCGATCAATTGTTTCAGTGTTTTTACGTCTTTATAGTCGACGTAGACCGGACGCGGAATCACACCATCCGGGCAGAAACGACAAGTCATCTTACGCTTCAGGCGTGCCCGTTTTTTGCGGATTTTGCGGATGTCGGCTTTTGTCAACGATGCCATCAGTCAAGTTCCAATCGACGATACTCGAATTTGAAGCGGAGTATTATGTCAGAGACTCTCCATTTTGGCAACTGACTCGAGCATCTTCTGTCCGAAAATTCCCGGAGCGAATTCCGGGCCCGGAATTGTTCAATCCGACTATTCATCACGGAGAAGGCAAAAACGACGAACTGTCTGCGTCATTCGCTTGTATCGACGGCTTTTGATGGGATAGATTTGTGGGAAGACTTCCTCGAATTGTGTTCATTCGCGGGGGTCTGCCTTCCTGGGTTGCCTCAACTACCTTCCGATGAGCCTCCGCATGACGAGTTCCGATTCTTCCGGGATCCTGCACTGTCCACTTCCGTTCCCAATTCTTGTAGCACTGCTGCTTCAGGTGGCTGTTGCAGCCTCCGCAGAGGAGTTTACGCCGCGACAGCTTGAGTTTTTCGAGAAGAAGATCCGCCCCGTTCTGGTTGAACGATGCTATGAGTGTCATTCCGCAGAGGCGGAGTTGACCGAAGGAGGACTGCGCGTCGATCTGCGGGAAGCACTGTTGCAGGGAGGAGATTCAGGCGCTGCCGTTGCTCCAAACAAGCCTGCGGAAAGTTTGATCCTCAAGGCTCTTGAGTATCGAGACGGTCTTGAAATGCCTCCAGACGGACGGCTCGATGAGAAAGTCGTGAATGACTTTCGTCGTTGGATTGAAATGGGGGCTCCCGATACACGCCAGGGGGATCTGGCAGGCGAGAAAGAAGCTTCGCCGTCGATCCAGGAGCTTGCCGATTCTTTGTGGTCGCTTCAACCGGTGCGAAGTCCTCCAGTTCCGGAAGTTGTCCACGACGAATGGCCGCGTTCATCGATCGACCATTTTCTTCTGAGCGAAATGGAAGAAAGAGATATTTCCCCGGTCGCGGACGCCACTCCCGAGAAGCTCTTGCGGCGTGTCTCGCTTGATTTGGTTGGTTTTCCTCCGAGTTCGGATCAGGTTCGGGAATTTCTTTCTGATCCCAGTTTTTCCGCTTACGCACGCTACGTCGATTCGCTTCTCGCTTCGCCTCAGTTCGGTGAACGGTGGGCTCGGCACTGGTTTGATGTCGCAAGATATGCAGAGTCTGCAGGAAACAGCCGCGACGTTCTGATGCCATATGCCTGGCGGTACCGGGACTACGTTATCGACGCGATCAATGACGACATCTCTTATGACCGCTTTATTCAGGAGCAAATTGCCGGAGACCTTCTCGACGCAAAAACTCACACTCAGCGGGAACGATTGCAAGTTGCCACCGGTTTTCTGGCGATTGGTTCCAAGAGCTTGAACGGTGGAAATTTGACGCTCGATCTTGCCGACGATCAAATCGATGTGATCGGAAAAGCTGTTTTGGGGCTCACCGTCAGTTGTGCTCGGTGCCATGATCACAAGTTCGATCCGATTCCCACGGCGGACTATTACGCTCTTGCGGGGATTTTTCAGAGCACGGAAACACTCTACGGCGGTTCGATCAGGCGTCCAAAGGATTTGAAAGCGAAGCTGGACGTCTACCTTCCCATTGGAGCGGAGTCGGAACTGGCTCAGGTGGATGGCTACCTTCAAGTTGTGGAGGAATTGGCGGAATTGAAAAAGAAACGAACCAAAGCCACAGCCAAGGTTCGCAAGTTAGAGAAAGCGCTGCCGGAGAATTGGAAAGAGCTGGAAAAGTCATTGGCGGATGCAGGTGATCAGCTTCCATTGGAGTTTGTCTCGGTTTCCGACGAAGAGGAAACGGCCGAAGGCGACGACGGTGATGAAGAAGATGTTGAGCAGGGAGTCGGCGAGCAAATCGCCGTTTATCGACAGGCTCAGCGTGAGAATCAATCGCTGATTCGGAAGATTGCCGAGCTTGAGGGACAGGAGGCACCGGAGATTTCGTTCGCCATCGGCGTTCGGGACAAAGCCAAAGTGAAAGACTTCCCGATTCAGATTCGCGGGGAGAAAAGTCAGGCGGGGGAAGTCGTGAAACGCGGTTTCCTTTCCGTAATTTCACTCGAGGGGCAGCCGGGAATTTCCTCGAAAGAGAGCGGTCGATGGGAACTTGCACAGTGGTTAACCGATGAAGATCAGCCTCTAACGCCTCGCGTGGCTGTCAATCGAATTTGGATGCACCTCTTTGGCAAAGGGTTGGTCGAATCGATCGACAATTTCGGAGTCAATAGTTCACCGCCCAGCCATCCTGAGTTACTCGATCACCTCGCGTATCGCTTTGTCCATGAGTTTTCGTGGTCGCGGAAGGCGATGGTTCGCGAAATCGTGTTGTCGCGTGCGTATCGACTGGCCACGACTTCGAACGATCACAATGAGGAGCTCGATGCTCAAAATGAAATGTACTGGCGTGGGACTCGGCGCAGAGTGGATGCGGAAGTGTTGCGGGATTCCATGCTGAGAATCAGTGGGGAACTGCAACTTGACCGGCCCGAAGCTTCGATTGTCACGCAAATTGGCGAAGGCGAAGTTGGGCGGGGAATCAAAGTTGAACTGTTGGATCAGCCTTATCCGTATCGAAGCGTCTATCTCCCGATTATCCGCGGCATTATTCCGGAGTTCTTAAAGGTCTTCGATTTTCCGGAACCCTCCAATCCTCAGGGTGTTCGGTTTGCGACCAATGTTCCGTCGCAGTCTTTGTTCTTGATGAACAGTCCCTTTGTGCTCGATTGCAGTGAACATGCTGCCCGGTCGTTACTGAATCACAAAGCTTCGGACACTGAAATGATCGAGGAGTTGTATCTGCGGGTGTTTTGCAGGAAGCCGCTTCCAGATGAGGAATCGCGTCTTCTGGGCTACATCGATTCGTGGAAATCGGGGGCTGACGCGGATGAGAAAAATCGCGGTGACTTGCCGGAATCTGACGTGATGCTGTGGTCGACGGTTTGTCAGGCTGTCTTTGCTTCGGCGGAGTTTCGATATGTCGATTAAACAATGTCTCGTCGAAGTTTGGATGGGAATGGAAGGGGAAATGGGATGGTGACACCGCTTCAAACGATTGGTTCGCGAAGGCAGCTTTTGCAGTCCGCGACATGTGGAATTGGCTACCTGGCGTTAATGGGATTGTGCAAGGATTCTCTGGCCGTCGGTCAGGGGAAGTCTCCGCTTCAACCAAAAGTTCCGCATCATCCTGCTCGTGCAAAGCAGTTGATTTTCCTTCACATGCGCGGCGGTCCGTCCGCCATGGAGACGTTCGAACGCAAGCCGGAACTCGACGCTCAGGCGGGAAAAGTTGCCAAATCGAAGTCGCGGAAACTGACTCCATCTCATTGGAAGTGGCGGCAGCGAGGAGGGTCCGGATTGTGGGTCTCGGACTTGTTCCCGCATCAAGCTGAGCATGCGGATGACCTCTGCGTTCTTTCTGGGATGCACACCGATATTTCCAATCACACGCCTGCCATGCTGCAGCTTCATACTGGCAGCTTCGCATTCACGCGTCCGTCGATGGGGGCATGGATTCTGTATGGGCTCGGGACCGAGAATCAGGACTTACCCGGCTTTGTCAGCCTCTGTCCTCCGCTGATTAATGGGGGAGCGAAAAACTACGGATCGGCGTTTTTGCCAGCGATTTATCAGGGAACGGCGATTGGAGACATCAAGACGCCGATTCAGGATGCGAAAATCGGGAACATCGAGAACGGCCGATTGACTCATCGGCAGCAACGTCGGCAGTTGGATTTGATTCAGGCAATGAATCGGTCAACAGCCACGGCCCATCCCGAGGATTCTCAAATTGATGGGGTGATCGAGTCGTTCGAGCTCGCATTCCGAATGCAGGCTGAGGTTCCAACGGTGTTCGATATTTCCGGAGAAACGCAATCGACGCTCGATCGCTACGGAATTGGGGAGAAGAAGCCAAGTGACAATTTCGGTCGACAGTGCCTTCTCGCACGACGAATGATCGAGTCAGGGGTGCGGGTGGTCGAGGTTTGCGACGAATTCTGGGATCAGCACAATAATCTGGTCAAAGGGCACGAAAGTCGTGCAGCTGCCACGGATCAGCCGATCGGTGCTTTGCTGGCGGATTTGAAAGAACGAGGAATGCTCGACGATACGCTGGTTGTTTGGGGCGGGGAATTCGGAAGAACTCCGGACACCGCGCAAAAAACTCTCGATGGCCGAGACCACAATGCCAAGGGGTACACGATGTGGTTGGCGGGTGGGGGAGTTCGGGGAGGGTTTCAGCATGGCAAGACCGACGAACTCGGATATGAGGCAGTTGAAGGACGTGTTCATTTACACGATCTTCATGCCACAATCCTGCACTTGCTTGGCCTCGATCACAAACAATTGACGTATCGATACGCGGGCCGCGATTTCCGCCTTACTGACGTTCATGGAGTGGTTGTTGACGAAGTGTTGGGTTAAAGATGAGAATTCACGCAAAATTCTCGCGGGAACAGTTGGGACTCATCGTTGACAAACGCATTGAGCACCAGTAACATCCCTCGTTTCCCACTGCGGGAACGGCACAGTCTACGTCTCTAAGTGCCACAGCTATAAAAATTTAAGACGTTTTTGAGTTAATCTTTTGAGGAAGTGAACGGTGGCTTCGAACGAGCGGATCCGAATTCGGATGGAAGCTTTTGATCATTCCGTCCTTGACCAGTCGGCGTCGGAAATCGTCGATACGGCGAAGCGGACCGGCGCGATCGTTCATGGACCAATTCCGTTGCCGACCCGCATTGAGCGGTACACGGTGTTGCGGAGTCCTCACGTGAATAAAAAGTCTCGCGAGCAGTTCGAAGTTCGGACTCACAAGCGAGTTATTGATATTGTTCAGCCGACGGGCAAGACGATTGATGCTTTGAATAAGCTCTCGTTGCCTGCGGGTGTTGATATCAAGATTAAGGCCTCTACCTAGTATTCGGGGTGAGGCGTCCAGTTGAGTGAGTCTCGGCTGGTGATCGTCTGTGGCGCTACGGACTGGCGTGGGTGGATCGAAGCCTCTTGTTGGGGCAATTGCCTGCTAAGGCGCGATTCGGCCGTTCCGTTTGTCGTGTGGATAAATCTGGGGCCGCTAGTGTTCCCTGTGAAGTAGATAAAAGAGGTTGAGCCATGCCAGTTGGGCTCCTCGGAAAAAAAGTTGGAATGACGCAGGTGTACGACGCTAATGGTGTCGTTGTGCCTGTGACTGTGATTGAATTGGGGCCGTGTACCGTCCTGCAGGTTAAGACTGTAGACAGTGATGGCTACGAAGCGGTTCAGGTTGGATTTGAAGATAAGCTGAGTCAGAAGGATTTGGCTCGTCCCGAAAGTCAGCGGAAGCGAACTCGAGCGAATCGTGCTGAGCGGGGACATGTTGTTGCTCTGAAGAGTAAGCGACAGCAAGCCATGGCTGAGCGAGGTGTGGAAGCACCTCCGAAAGCTGGGTGTGAAGCTAAGCGATTTATTCGTGAGTTTCGTGTCGACGGCGAGCAGCACGGTCTTGATGTTGGTCAAGAGTTGCGAGCTGATGTCTTTGCTGATGTGAAGGCAGTGGATGTCGTGGCGACCAGTAAGGGTCGCGGAACCACTGGTGTGATGAAGCGTCACAACTTTCAGGGTCAGCGGGCGACTCACGGTGTGAAGAAGGTTCACCGTATGCCAGGGAGTATCGGGCAGGCGACAGATCCTGCTCGTGTCTGGAAAGGCAAGCGGATGGCCGGTCGATACGGCGGAACTCAAGTGACGGTTCGGAACTTGGATGTTGTGAGTGTCGACGCTGAAAATAACATGTTATTGATTAACGGTGCTGTTCCCGGGCCGAACGGCGGGTATGTCGTGGTACGGGTCGCGAAGTAGGTGGAGCGCAATGTCAGAGCAAAATCAAGTATCCGCGCCAGTTCGCGACATGTCCGGTGGTGACCTCGGTGTTTACGAGTTCGATGGTGCTGATCTGGCCGATCGAATCAGTAAGCAGTTGCTGCACGATGTTGTCGTGATGTACGAGGCGAATCGTCGTCAGGGAACATTTCGCACAAAGACTCGGGGAGAAGTCTCCGGGAACAAGAAGAAGATGTTTCGGCAGAAGGGGACCGGTAACGCCCGTATGGGTACGAAGCGGTCGCCGATTCGAGTTGGCGGTGGTCACGCGTTTGCGAAACGACCTCGTGATTTCAGCTATCGGCTGCCTAAGAAGGCTGTTCGGTTGGCGACACGCATGGCTTTGCTGAGTAAGTTTCAGGATAGTGAAGCGACAGTCGTTTCCGGCTTCCAGGTGGAAAGTCCTCGGACCAAGCCAATTGCGGATATGTTGAGAAGTCTCGGTGTTGCCGACTCAACGGTTTTGCTGGTCATTCCTGAATACAATGTTGATGTTTGGAAGTCAGCGAGAAACATCCCGAATCTCTGGGTTGCTCCGCTGAAAGAGATGAACGCATATTCGTTGCTCCATCAGAAGAAGCTCGTCATTACTCAAGAAGCGATTGACCTCGCGAGAGAAGGGCGGTTGGCTCCTGTCGAGTCGGAAGCTGTTTCCGCAGAGTAGTCAATGAGTGTTGTTGCAACGGTCAAAAGAGGTGAGTTGTGGCTGGAATCGAATTGGAATCACATCAGGTGGTGCTTCGCCCGCTCGTGACTGAGAAGGGTGTTCACCAGTCAGAAAAATATAATGCGTACGCTTTCGAAGTGAATCGAATGGCGAACAAAGAAGATGTTCGCAAAGCTGTCGAGGAACTTTGGGGTGTTCGTGTCGTCGCTGTGCGGACTCAGAATCGTCGGGGAAAGCCTCGCCGAAGTCGTCTGAATCAGGGACAGACAAGCGATTGGAAAAAAGCAATCGTTCAGTTGCACGAAGATGACCGGATCAACTTCTTCTAAGAAGTGTTCCCGTCGCAGCTACGGTTCGGATCAAGCGAGAGGAAACGGGTGCAGGTTTAATCTGCAGCGAAGTTATTAGGTGAAATCATGGGAATTCGATTTTATAAGCCAATCACACCAGGTCGCCGCGGAGCGTCTGTGAGTGATTTCGCTGAGATCACCGATCCAAAGAAGCGCCCTGAGAAATCATTGACGGTTCGCCTCGTTCGGAGTGGCGGCCGAAATCACCACGGGAAGATTACCGTTCGGCATCGTGGTGGTGGTCATCGAAAACTGTATCGGATTATCGACTTCAAGCGACGAGTCGATGATGTTCCGATGACTGTGACACACATCGAGTACGATCCAAACCGATCGGCTCGAATCGCTTTGATCGAGTATCAATGTCCTGAGTCCGGAAAGCTCGTGAAGAGCTACATCCTCGCCCCTGAAGGGTTGAAGGCTGGGGACACGATCTCGAACGGTGAGAATGCAGAACCGACCGTTGGCAACTGCCTGCCAATGTCGAAGATCCCTCAGGGGACACAGATTCACAATATCGAAATGCAGCCTGGCCGAGGCGGACAGATGGTCCGAAGTGCCGGGAACTACGCGGTGTTGAATGCAAGTGAAAAAGGATGGGCTCAAGTGACCCTTCCTTCCGGTGAAGTCCGTCGTTTGCCTGCTAATTGCCGGGCGACGATCGGTGTGATCAGTAACTCCGAGCACTCGAAGATTGTTCTGGGGAAAGCTGGTCGAGTCCGCTGGAAAGGTCGACGCCCTCACGTTCGTGGTACTGTGATGAATCCTGTCGCTCACCCAATGGGTGGGGGAGAAGGCCGGAACTCGGGTGGACGTCATCCTTGTAGCCCGACTGGTAAACTTGCGAAAGGTGGAAACACTCGTAAGCGACGAAAACCATCGACCAAAGCGATCATTCGTCGGCGTCGTTCTCGCCGGTATGGTCAGAAGAAGGCTTAACACGCAACGTTTTTGAATCAAGAGTTGAAGCGAACGCTTCTATCGAAGAGGTTTTGGAATGAGTCGATCACTGAAGAAGGGGCCTTATGTTGATGAGAAGCTCCTGAAGAAGATCGCGAAACTCGAAGAGAGTGGTCGCAAGGACTCCATTAAGACATGGGCTCGTCGTTCGACGATCTCTCCGGAGTTTATCGGCCACACCTTTCTCGTGCACAACGGACGACAACACGTTCAGGTGTACGTGACAGAAGATATGGTCGGACACAAGCTGGGAGAGTTTTCTCCCACGCGGACGTTCCGTGGCCACGGAGCAAAAGGAAATCGATAAATATCGATCTGATGGACAGGCGAATTGTGGGTAGCAATACCTGCGGGAGTGGATCATGGCACTGGTAAAAGCAGTTCACAGGCACGCGAGAATCTCAGCGACGAAAGTTCGTCCGTTCGCTGAACTGATTCGCGGAATGTCTGTTGAAGAAGGCCTGGAAGCGTTGAAGTATCAACCGAATCGAGGCGCTCGGTTTTTGGAGAAGGTGTTGCGTAGCGCTGCGGCAAATGCAGAAGACCGCGGTGCTCGGAACGTTGACCATCTTCCAATTGTCGATTGTCGGGTCGATGGTGGGCCGATGTTTAAGAGGCTTCAACCACGTGCCCGTGGGATGGCTTTTCTCATTCGACGTCGATTCGCGCATATTCATGTCGCGATTGATGCTCCTGAAGTGGAATAGAACAAAGGTCGGCAAGATGGGACAAAAAGTTCACCCACGCGGTTTTCGTGTTGGAATCGTTGAGCCATGGCGAAGCCGTTGGTACGCAACGAAGAAAGAATTTGGAGATCTTTTGGTCGAAGACCGAAAGATTCGCAAGTTCATTCACACCGAATACAAATCGGCAGCGATTGAAAAAGTTGAAATCGATCGGACTCGTGATCAGGTGATTGTGCACCTGTTTTCCGCTCGTCCGGGGATCATCATTGGCCGTAAAGGGCAAGAGATCGATCGTCTGAAGGCTCGCCTGGAAGACCAGTTTGGTCGAAGGATGGAAGTGAAGATTGTTGAAATCAACAATCCTTACCGACGGGCACAACTGGTTGCTGAGGATATTGCTCAGCAGCTGACAAAACGAGGAAGTTTCCGTCGTGCGATCAAGCGTACTCTTGATCAGGTGATGGAAGCAGGAGTGAACGGGGTGAAGATCGAGTTGTCCGGTCGCTTGGGTGGGGCAGAAATGTCTCGCTGCGAAAAGGCGAGCCGAGGTTCGATTCCTCTTTCAACGCTCCAGCGACATGTTGATTACGGATTTACAGAAGCAAAAACCGCACAAGGTGTGATTGGCGTTAAAGTCTGGGTTGACCTGGGTGATTACGCTGACGGGGAGATTTCCGATGGCGCTTATGCCGAAGCGAGTAAAGTATCGAAAAAGGCAAAGAGGTCGCATAAAAGGTAACGCGACCCGTGGAAACACGGTCGTTTTCGGTGAGTTTGGCCTTCAGTCAACACAAGCTGGGCATGTTACAGCAACAACCATCGAAGCCTGTCGTATTGCGGCTGCCCAATATATTCGAGGTACCGGAGCAAAACTGTACATCCGAATTTTTCCGGATAAGTCAGTGACCGCTCGTCCATTGGAAACTCGAATGGGAAAAGGTAAAGGGGAACCGGACCACTGGGTTGCAGTTGTGAAGCCCGGAACGGTACTCTTCGAGATCGCGGGTGGAACCCACGATGCGGCTCGTGATTGTTTTAATCGTGTTGCCCACAAATTGCCTGTGCGTGTTCGTATGGTTGAACGACCAGCAGGCTGATTGTCTTCAGGACGAGGTTCTGCAGCCTTTTGTGGAGGGATGGAAGAGTCGTGCGAGGATTCCTGTTTCGAACAGGTCGTACGACTGACCTCTGAGACTTGTTCTGAAAAACGTTGTGAGGGTACGAGTGGTTCGTCGAATCACTCAATCACACGGTTCGGAATCGCTAGTTTTCGGATCGTTGAAGACCCACAGCACTCAATGGTGAGGCGTCCTGCCGCCAGTTCGAGCTAGGCCGAATGGCCATCGTGGGTTTTGAAACTTCAGAGTTAATTGTTGCCAGAAGAAGATGGTTGACTGATGTCGCAAGCAAATTCATTGCGTGAAATGAACGAAGAGCAACTCCAGGCTGAGTTGGAACAAACTCAACAGGAGTTGTTTCAGCTTCGGTTTCAGGCATCGACTGAGAAACTTGACGCTCCGAGTAACTTGAAGAAGTTGAGAAGGACAATCGCGCGGATTAAAACAATCCAGCACGAACGTCTCCTGCAGGCAGCTGGCTCCGAATCGTAATTGGTCAGAACAGAATCATCGTATCCACTTTGAGTAGTTGAGAACCGAACAGACATGCGTACGAAGTTGATTGGCGTTGTGAAAAGCGATGGAAACCCCAAAACGCGACGGGTTGATGTCGAGCGTTTGGTTCAGCACACGAAATATCGAAAGATCGTGCGTGGGCGGACCGTCTGCTACGTCCACGACGAAGATAATACTTCAAAGATTGGTGACACTGTCGAGATCGTCGAGTGCCGACCTCGGTCGAAGACCAAGCGTTGGGAACTCGTCCGCGTCGTGAAGAGCGTGTCGGATGTCGCCAGTCAGATTAAACGCGATGAGAAGGACTCGGGCATCGCGACTGACGCCGAAATTGCTGGTGCATCAGGTGGGGCACCTGCTGTTGAAGCAAGTACATCGGACGCAGAATAGTCCAGCGAAACAGAGAGTTGCGGATGAGCGAGCGGTTTCGTGTTGATGGATAGTAGCCATCAAAGAGATGCGGATCGTCGCTTCGCTTGTTTGGAAATGAAATTATCAGTCATGCGAGACAGCCAGGTATGGGCTGTCTGAAGAGAGTAAGGTCAGCGTCGCTATGATTCAGATGCAGACAATGTTGGACGTTGCAGATAACACGGGAGCCAAAAGCGTCCGTTGTATCCGAGTTCTTGGCGGAACGCGTCGTCGTACGGCCGGACTTGGCGATGTTATTATCGTTGCAATTCAGAAGTCGATTGCTGGTGCTCCTGATGCTTTCCGTAAAGGAAAAGTGACACGGGGAGTGATTGTTCGAGCCCGCAAGGGGACTCGTCGAGACGACGGAAGTTACGTCCGATTTGACAGTAACGCAGTGGTGTTGGTCGACCCGGATGGAAATCCGCGAGGAACACGTATTTTCGGGGCAGTTGCCCGGGAACTTCGTGATCGTCGATTCATGAAGATTATTAGCCTCGCGAACGAAGTGGTGTGACTATGAAAATCAAACGTGGTGATTTGGTTGTGGTTGTCGCTGGCGATGATAAAGATCGTGCAGAACCGCGACCGCGCGTGGTGCAGGAAGTTCTCGACGAAGGAAAAAAAGTCGTCGTCGAAGGCGTGAACTTGGTTTACAAGCACGTTCGACGTGGCCATCCGAAAAGCCCTCAGGGTGGACGGCTTCGAATGGAAAAGCCCATTCAAAGCTCGAACGTGATGTACTACTGCAGCCAGTGCGGTAAGGGAGTGAAGCTCGGTTATCGGTATACCGAAACGGGAGAGAAAGAACGTTTCTGTCGAAGCTGTTCCAACGGGATCGGCGCGGTCAGTCCCGCTCGAGAGAAATACGCAAAGAAGTCGTAGACTTGATGGAACGGACGAGGCCTCTTCGGCAATAATCATCGTCCGAAAAAGATTGAATCACAAAGAGTGCAAAGAATTCAGTGGCTTCAAAGCACACACTGACGTCAGCAAGCACAATTGATATTGAGTTCAAAGGTGGGTGCGATGGCCCGGATGAAGGAAAAGTACACAACTGAGATCGTTCCAAAACTCGCCAGCGAGTTGGGCCGGTCGAATCCTCACAGCTTGCCACGGATTGAAAAAATCGTGGTCAGTATGGGGGTGAGTGCCGCTGTTCAGGATCAAAAAATTCTGGATGAATCACTCGGGTACCTTGAGCAGATCACCGGACAGAAACCTTCTGTACGACGTGCACGGAAATCCATCGCACAGTTCAAACTGCGTGAAGGAATGCGAATCGGCGGAGCGGTCACGCTTCGCAAACACCGGATGTACGAGTTCCTCGATCGTTTGATCACACTCGTTCTTCCTCGTGTTCGCGACTTCCGGGGAGTGAGCCCGAAAGCATTTGATGGTCGGGGCAATTACAGTCTGGGCATCAGTGAGCAGCTCGTTTTCCCTGAAGTTGATGCAGACAACGTCAAGCATGTTCAGGGAATGAATATCGCAATTGTGACGAGTGCAGAGACTGACGATGAAGCTCGTTTGCTTCTTCGCGAATTCGGAATGCCCTTTAAGGACGGAAGCAGCCGCTAGGTCGTGGTTGGTGAGATCTAACAAGTGTTGGAATTGAGTTATGGCTAGTAAGTCGAAGATCGCGAAAGCAAACAAGAAGCCTAAGTTCAGCTCGCGGATTGAACATCGTTGTGCACTCTGCGGCCGTCCTCGGGCGGTTTATCGCAAGTTCAAGGTTTGTCGAATTTGCTTCCGGGATCTGTGTCTTGATGGCGTTGTGCCCGGAGTCAAGAAGGCCAGCTGGTAATTGTGACGGAACGGGAAATGGTCTCGTTCATCGTTTTTCTTAATCAGGTTGCGAAGAGATCATTGATTGGCAGGAAAAACTGCCAGATTTAGCGCTGAAAAGTGTTTGAGGTTGTATCAACAATGATGACTGATCCGATTGCCGACATGCTCACTCGAATTCGCAATGCGATTCAGATTGAGCGTCCATTCGTCGAAATTCCGACATCCAAGGTGAAAGTCGGGATCGCCGACGTGTTGCAGCGTGAAGGCTACATCTGGGACTTCGAAGTCGTTGAACAACATCCACAATCGGTGCTTCGGATTAATCTGAAATACAGCCCGACCGGGGAACGTGTGATTCAACGAATCGCTCGAATCAGCAAACCAGGCCGAAGAATTTATTCCGATCGTCACAGCATTCCTGAAGTGTTGAACGGTATGGGAATCTGTGTGCTTTCGACAAATCAGGGTGTTTTGAGCAGTCGAGAAGCACGGAAGAAAAACGTCGGTGGCGAAGTTTTGTGCGAAGTGTGGTAGTGATCAGATGAAACAGTTCGCATTCTTCGCGGAATGTTGATCTGAACTGCAGGTGGAAGACATGTCTAGAATTGGTAAAAAGCCTATCCCTGTTGCCGACGGTGTCGATGTCACAATTGACAGTGGCAGCGTTCGTGTGAAGGGGAAGCATGGCGAGTTGGCGTTGGAACCTCATCCATCGATGAATGTTGTCTGGGATGGAGATGCGCGAGAGATTCGCGTTGAGCGTCCTAATGAGCAACGACAAAGCCGCGCTTTGCACGGACTGACGCGGGCTCTGATTGCCAACATGGTGGCTGGAGTTCAGGAGCCATTCGTCCGCAAGTTGGAAATTCAAGGGGTCGGTTATCAGGCGACCTTGAACGGCAAAGAACTCGCTTTGCAGGTTGGGTTTGCGAATACAATTCGTTTGCCTGTCCCGGAGAACGTCTCCTGCGAGTTGCCGTCAACGACACAGATTGTGGTCAAAAGTTGCGATAAGCATGCCGTTGGGCAATTCGCAGCGAATATCCGCAGAGTCAGACCTCCCGAACCGTATAAAGGCAAAGGGATTCGTTACGAGGGCGAACATGTTCGTCGGAAAGCTGGTAAAGCATTCGGTAGCTAACAACTACGTCGGGACGACAACTGTTCGATTCACATTAATGAGTTAAACTGCCGGTTCGGAAGTTATTGGAAGTCAATCATGAAGGTACAAAGGCGAATTGCCGGACAACGTGTTCGACGGCGTTATCACGTCCGGAATCGAGTTCGTGCGACTGGGCAACTCCGGTTGTCTGTCTTTCGAAGCAATCGAAATGTCTCGGCTCAGATTGTTGATGATGAATCCGGACGGACACTCGTTTCAGCAAGTTCACTGGAAGGTGATCTTGGTGGAGCTGGCAAACCGCATGGCAGCGTTGAGGTTGCCAAGCTGGTTGGTAAGACTTTGGGCGAACGTGCCGTGGCAGCTGGTATCAAGAAGGTTGCCTTCGATCGTGGAGCATATAAGTACCATGGTCGAGTCGCAGCGATCGCGGAAAGTGTCCGTGAAGCAGGTGTAGAACTTTAGAATATCGGGGACCTCGGCTGAATTTAAACGCCGATCTCTTCACGATTTCAGTTTATTGATCAGGAGTTGCCACAGTGGCGCAACAAGATAGCGGACAAGGCCATTCTACGAAGAATCCCGAACGAGTCGTCCAGATTCGTCGGTGTGCCTGTGTGGTCAAAGGTGGTCGTCGATTTAGCTTCGCCGCGTTGGTTGTTGTCGGTGACGAGAGCAGTCGTGTGGGGTATGGATACGGTAAAGGAACGGAAGTTCCCATTGCTGTTGAGAAAGCGACGAAACAGGCGAATCGTCGCCTGCAGGACGTTGCACTTGATGGAACAACGATTCCGCATCAGGTGGAAGGCCGTTTTGGGGCTTCGCGTGTCGTGCTTGTTCCAGCTGCTCCTGGTACCGGGATTATCGCGGGTGAGACAGTTCGGGCGGTTGTTGAACTCGCCGGTGTGACTGATATTCTCACCAAGAGTCGTGGGTCCAGCAATCCAGTGAATCTGGTGAAGGCGACCTTTGACGCTTTGTCGAAATTGCGAACACGGGAACACGTTGCTCGCTTGCGTGGAGTAGAAGTCTAATGATTATCAACGACGTACACGACGGAATTCAGAAGCGGAAGAAGCGCAAGCGCGTTGGACGTGGTCCAGGTTCTGGACACGGGAAGACTTCTGGCCGAGGTCACAAGGGTGAAGGCAGTCGAAGCGGTCATTCACGTCGGCTCGGTTTCGCCGGTGGTCAGATGCCGTTGTTCCGACTGGTTGCGAAGCGTGGCTTCAACAACAACGCGTTCGCCAAGAAAGTGATCGCTGTCAACGTTTCGACGCTCAACGAGCAGTTCGAAGACGGTGCAGAAGTGACTCCGGAATCACTGAAGAAGTTCGGGCTTGCCAAAGGCTCTTACGACTTCATCAAGATTTTGGGTGACGGAGAGTTGTCGCGAAAGCTGACCGTTCACGCACACCGATTTTCAAAGTCGGCGAAAGAAAAAATCGAAGCTGCCGGCGGAAAAACGATCGAAATCTCCAAAGCTTCACAGAACGCCAGCGAATAGTGTTCTGGAGGAAGTCAGTGAGTTTGGCGGATTTACGCACAATTGGACTTGCACGGATCGTTGTGAATGCGTTAACCCCTGTGCAGTTCGGCTCGTATGGACAGTTGTGCTCAGAAAAATGACAAAGAGCACAGAGTCCGTTCGGCCTGGGATTGACCGAGCGGTTGACGATAAGGACGTTGTTTAATGCTCTCTCGCTTGCGAACCGTTTTTACCATTCCCGAGCTTCGCCAGAAGATTTACATCACGCTAATCTTGCTGGCAGTGTATCGGATGGGCTTTTCGATTCCGCTGCCATTCATCGATCAGGCGCAGTTCGCGGAAACCTTTAAGAAGATGGCGAGTCAGCAGGGCATGGGGCAAATGCTCCAGGCTGTGGCATTGCTATCTGCGTCGCAGCTCGGAAACGCGACGATCTTCGGGTTGGGGATCATGCCGTATATCTCGGCGTCGATCATCTTTCAGTTGCTTGGGCAAGTCTATCCGCCGTTGGAAGCACTTCAGAAAGAAGGCGAAACCGGCCGCAAGAAAATCAACGAATATACGCGGTACGCAACCGTGGCCATCTGTCTGGCGCAGAGCTACTTTTGGATCCGTGTGTTGAGCGGTGGCGGGATTGGAAACGGGTTGGTGCTCGAAGAGTACAATACCTTCTTCTTCCACATCGTGGCCACGATAACGATGACGACCGGGACACTCTTACTGATGTGGATCGGTGAGCAGATCGACGAATACGGGATCGGAAACGGAATCAGCCTGTTGATTATGGCGGGGATTTTGGCTCAGATGCCGTCAGCCGGTATGGAACTGCTGCGACCTGCGATGAGAAGCGGGATCGGACTCGGAACCGATGCCGGAATTGATAAATTGTTGCCGCTGGGTGTGATCTTCGTCGCGGTTGTTCTGGGGGTCATCGCGATCACTCAGGCAACGCGAAGGATTCCAATTCAAAGTGCCAAGCATGTTCGAGGTCGTCGTGTCCTCGGAGGGCAGCGTCAGTTTCTTCCATTGCGGGTGAATCAGGCTGGCGTGATGCCGATCATCTTCGCATCGAGCTTGTTGATGTTCCCGATGTTCATCTTCAGCTGGTTGAGTCAGCAGTTTCCTGAAAACTGGTTCCTGGCTCAGGCGGAAGGGACATTCGCTGGTGGCCGTGGGCTTGTTTACAACCTTCTCAACGTCGCATTGATCTTCTTCTTCTGTTACTTCTGGACGAGTATCACATTCAATCCGAAGGACATGGCGGAGAACCTCAAGGACTACGGAAGTTTCGTTCCTGGGTATCGTCCGGGAACACACACTGAGCGATATCTCGATCAGGTGATGACGCGAATTACATACGTCGGGGCAGGGTTCCTCGCATTGATTGCGATCATTCCAACCCTGGTGGCGATGGGGATGGATATCTCATTCCTTGTGGCGAGTTTCTACGGGGGAACCGGGCTTCTGATTGTGGTCTCTGTTGCTTTGGACCTTGTTCAGAAGATTGACAGTCATCTTGTGATGCGAAACAAGCCCGGAATGTTGGAGTCGGAAGAAGTTTAAGCGAAGTCGCACTGCTTCCAACGGAATTTGTTGTTGAACACCCGGCTCGCGCCGGGTGTTTTCGTTTTGGTCCAGTGAAAGTGAGACCTGGAGAAGTTGATGATTACGCTGAAGAGCAAGCGTGAACTTGGGCTGATGAGAGATGCGGGTGAGCTTGTCGCGCGGGCGCACAAGATCGTTCGCGAGATGGTTGAACCCGGCGTGACGACTCTTGAGATTGATCAGGCTGTCGAAGAATTCTTTGCCGCTCAAGACGCTGAACCTCTCTTCAAAGGGTATCCCGGTGAAGGGTCAGTTCCGTTCCCGTCGGTGACATGTATGAGTCCCAATGAGCAAGTCGTTCATGGAATTCCTTCGGCAGAACCACTGCGAAGCGGCGATATCTTGAGTGTGGACACAGGTTGCCGAATTCACGGGTGGTGTGGAGATGCTGCCTGGACATATCCGGTCGGCGATGTTGATTCAGAATCACAGCACCTTCTTGATGTCGGTGAGGAAATGCTGAACGTTGCCATTGAGCAGATGGGCAGGCAAAAGAAGTGGTCGACTGTGGCCCGTAAGATGATGAAGCTGGCGAAAGCGAAGAAGTTGTCGCTTGTCGAAAAATTCGTGGGGCATGGGATCGGTCGTGAGATGCACGAAGGTCCACAGGTTCCCAACTACACGACAGAGTCTCTTCAACGAGATGACTTCGAATTGCAGCCCGGGTTAGTTTTGGCTGTTGAGCCAATGCTCAATGGAGGGACTTCGGATATTCGCGTGCTGAAAGATCAATGGACAGTGGTCACCGCTGATGGCAAGAGAAGCGTGCATTTTGAACACACTGTTGCGTTGACCGCAGACGGTCCGATCCGGCTGACCGAAGGTGTGGGTGAGAAGTAAGTCCACTGAGATGGAGCCTGCGAAGGTGAGGGTGGAAGCATTTCTCTTCCCGGAGTTGGTGCATCGAAACGGAATGCATTGATCCATCAGAATTGATCTTTCGTCGGGAAGACATGAGAATGGCTGCTTGGATGCTCGCGTTCGCTCTGTGATGAGCGGAAGGGCGTTCACGGGATTACTTGTTCTTTCGCCAGCGAGGAAAGAGAGAGAGCACTTCAGGAAACAGGAAGTGCAGCAAGTGATCGCTTCAAGTCATGTCAGAGAAAGAAGCCATGAATTCACTTCTCTCGTTTGGGCTGGCCATTTTTGGTTTCTTCGGTCTCTTACGTCTTTCTGGTTCTCGATTGAGAACGACGTCTTGCACTCTTGTTGCTGTCACGTTGCTTGCGGTGCTTTTGGCTGGCAATGAACTGAGTGCGGAGCTGACGGAACGCCCGAATATTCTCGTCATCCTGGCCGACGATTTGGGATACGGGGATGTCGGTTGCTATAACGCCGAGTCGAAGGTTCCGACTCCCCATGTTGATGCGTTGGCCTCGCAGGGGATGAAATTTACAGATGCTCATAGCCCGTCAACAGTCTGTACTCCGACGCGATATAGTCTTCTGACAGGGCAGATGGCGTTTCGGTTGAATTATCGCGGTGTCTTCAGCGGGGCGGGTGGTCCCTGTCTGATTTCTGGCGACCAATTCACTTTGCCTGAGATGCTGAGAGAAGAAGGGTATGCCACTGCCATGTTCGGCAAGTGGCATGTCGGAATGACTTTCTTCGACGAGCAGGGCGAGCCGATTTCGGAAAATGGGCTCAAGGGAGTCGAGCGAATCGATTACTCGCGTCCCATTCCCGATGGACCGGTCAATCACGGTTTCGATCAGTTCTTTGGGACTGCGTGTTGTCCAACAACCGATTGGTTGTATGCATACATCGAGGGCGACCGGATTCCAGTTCCTCCCGTCGACGTGCTTGATCGATCTCAACTGCCGAAGCACGAATGGTCATTCGACTGCCGCCCCGGTCTCGTCGCTTCCGGGTTTGATCATGAAGAGGTGGATCAGGTCTTCCTCAAGAAAAGCCTCGAGTTTCTCGACGATCATGTTGGGAATCAGCCGGAGAAGCCGTTCTTCCTCTTTCACTCCATGCAAGCGGTTCATCTTCCTTCGTTTCCTGGAAAGGACTATCAAGGAAAGACTGATGCTGGTCCGCATGGGGATTTCATTTTCGAGTTCGACGATATTGTCGGGCAGCTCGTGAAGAAGCTGAGTGAACTCGGCATCGCTGAGAAGACCATTGTCATTGTGACGAGCGACAACGGTCCGGAAGTTGGAACTGTGGTCAATATGCGTCGTCGCTATCAGCATGACGGAGCGAATCCCTGGCGAGGGATGAAGCGTGACAACTGGGAAGGGGGACACCGTGTTCCGTTGATTGTTCGATGGCCGGGAATTGTGAAAGCTGGAACCGTTTCTGTTCAGCTTGTCTGCCTGACCGATATCATGGCGACATGTGCCGAGGTGACGGGAGTGTCTCTGCCTGATGACACAGCTGAAGACAGCATCTCCTTTCTTGCTGCTTTGAAAGGGGAGGACTCAGACACAGCGCGTGATTTCATTCTCCATCAAACGATCAGCCTGGCACTGGCGATTCGCAAAGGGCCGTGGAAGTTTCTCGACCACAAAAGTTCGGGAGGGAATCGGTACAATTCGAAACAGCTTCAACAGTATGCCTTGCCGGAATCGGCTCCCGACGCACCGGGGCAACTCTATCATCTCGAGAATGATCCGGGCGAGAGACACAACCTCTACAATGACGAACCGGAAATCGTCGCGGAGCTGCAGGCGCTTTTAGAAGAGTGCAAGGTTCGTGGCAATTCGCGGTTTGATCGCAACTGAGGACTGAGCCGAGTTCGAGCCGCAATGTTCGCCGTCACGGCTTGAGCTGAGACTCCAGCCAATTCGACATTTGATCGAACCACTCCAAAGCTGGCTTCCATTCTGGCGGTGGTTCGGCGGACCATTCCAGTCGCAGGCTTGCTTGTGGCTGAGCGATGTCGAAGACTTCCATTCCGACTTTTCCGACATCTTCGGTCAAGTTGTCGCGGTGGTTTGACCATGGCCACATGAGCGGCAGTCTGATTTCATTTGCCTGGACGAGGATCGCTTCGAAGCCATCCTTCTCGATCGAGGCGTCTTGAATGGTAATCGTTGGAACCGGATTGAACGCGGTGTGGGAGTGTTGATCTTCGCTGATTTCGAAGACTCTTTTCATGTCTGCGGAACGGTTCCAGATCGCTTTGCGAATGAGTGGAGATTCGTCCTTAAATGGTTGAAAGATCGTCAGCGTTTCTGGTTCGTAATCGTGAAATCCATCAGCGGTGCGCCAAAGCCTTGGTCTGCCAAACCGTAGCCCTCGCTCATCGATCAGTCCTGGTTTCAGGAACTCGCTGTTGTTCAAGCTATCCCAAGCAAGACTTGAAAGGGTTCGGATGTGATTTCGGAGATCAAGATGATTGAACACTGCGCTTTTTCCCGTGTACTCGCTTGAGCTGTTTGATCCAATACAAGACTGAGTTTGCTCGTGCGAGTGAGTGCAAACCAAATCAAACAATGTGAAATGCCCCCGAAGTTTGAACCAGGCTTATGAGAGTTGGGGTTAGGTAAGTAAGTCAGTGTGCTGGAGTGGAGGAGAAGGTGGAGCCGTAGGCGGAACCTTCTCTGGAACGGAAGCACACTGAGTCGAAAATTCGGCAGGCGTCAACCCTCCAAGAGAGCTGTGCGGACGGCGGTGGTTGTAAGTCATCCGCCAGTCCTGAAT
>NZ_SIHI01000001.1:584009-672089 GCF_007859735.1 Thalassoglobus neptunius
CACCAAATCGAGCGAAGCCATGATCTATGTGGCTTCCATTGGTCGCATGCTCCGCCGCTTAGCTCCTTCACCCAACCAAGCTCCGTTCAAATACCGACTTACAGCATGAAGAGGATTCCGGATAGGCTCTTAGCGAGTATCAGCGTTGAACGTTCTTTTAAGTAGGTCTCTTGGTCCATTCTTGTCTTTTGTGGTGTTTCGCTCAAAATGTTGATTCCATCTTATTCGACGGGTACCACATAAAAAGATTTGGCATTACGTCAAAGGAATGGTATTTATCTACTCGGTTTGGTTCTGTCGAGACTCTCCAGGAGTTGATGACGTCTTTGGTTAATAGCCCCGGGTGAGTCACCCGGGGCTAAATCGTTGCGTTGAGATTGACGAAGCCGGTTATGAGCAACCCATGCTGTTGCCGCAGTTGTGGCAGAGATAGCAGTTGCCGTTGCGGCAAGTGATGGCACCGCAGTTGTCGCAGGCGGGGGCGTCCGACTGGAATTCTGCGAACTGGCTGGAACGGTTATTTACATCAAGATTGATGACTTCCAGACTCTGGGCGGTCACTTGCTCGGCAGGTTGCTGACCGTTGGCTGGTGCAGAGCGATGGCTGTTGCCATTGCTTTCATGGCCGTTGGTGTGCTGACCTTGGGTTTCCTCAGCTGGCTTTGAAGTGTTCGCTCGTTCGAAAACTCGAGCAGCGACCTTTGAAGCGGCGTCCTGTGCTTCTCCCTCTGCGTCGTCATGATGCGAGGGTTTAGTGGGGTTTGCTGATTTGTCGCTGTCGTCCCGTTTCGGAGTGTTCGCTTCGCGATAGCTTTCGATGAAAGTGATTCCGAGCCACCGAAAGATGTAGTCGACCACGCTCTTCGCGACCGGGATGTCCGGGTTCGTCGTCCATCCTGAAGGCTCAAACCGAGCGTGACTGAATTTGTTCACAAGGGCATCGAGCGGCACTCCGAACTGAAGTGCGAGCGACGTTTCTGTGCCGATCACATCCATGAGACCACCAATCGTCGACCCTTCTTTGGCCATGACGATAAAGAGTTCTCCGGGGGAACCGTCTTCGAAGAGGCCGACGGTGATGTACCCTTCGTGTCCTCCGACATTGAATTTGTGGGTGATCGATTGCCGGGTGTCCGGGAGCCGTCTGCGTTTCGGCCGGTCGGACGATCCAGCTTTGCGATCGCCTTCTTTCTTGGTGGCGAGAGGTTGGCTCTGCTTGGAACCATCGCGATAGATCGCAAGCGCTTTGAGTCCCAGCTTCCAACCTTCGATGTAGGCGTTCTCGATGTCTTCTACTGTGGAGTTGGAAGGCATGTTGACTGTCTTGGAAATGGCTCCCGAGAGGAACGGCTGGGCAGCGGCCATCATGCCGACGTGTCCACGCCAGTGAATCGAGCGGCTGCCGTTGGCTGGCTTGAATGCACAGTCAAAGACGGGGAGGTGATCGTCCTTGAGTCCCGGAGCCCCTTCGATGGTTTCGTTTTCCTCGAGGTATTCCAGAATCCCTTTGATTTCCGGCTCATCGTATCCGAGAACCTGCAGCGAGTGAGGAACCGTCTGATTGACGATTTTCATCATTCCGCCGCCGGCGAGTTGCTTGTACTTGATGAGAGCGATGTCCGGTTCGATGCCGGTGGTATCGCAGTCCATCATAAAGGCAATTGTTCCAGTCGGAGCGAGAACCGTCGCTTGAGCGTTGCGGTAACCGTTCTGTCGGCCCAGTTGCAGGCATTCGTTCCAGACTTGTCGGGCTGCATCTTGCAGATAGGAAGGGCAGGACGGGTCGATTTTCTCGACAGCATTGCGATGCATCTGCATGACGTTGAGCATCGGTTGTTCGTTGTCGCGGTAACCTGCGAACGGACCAACGTTCCCCGCGATCTCTGCCGAGGTGCGATAACCTTCTCCATTGAGAATCGCAGTCAACGCTCCACAAATTCCGCGTCCAGCGTCGCTGTCGTAAGGAATCCCCATCGACATCAACAAGCTGCCGAGGTTGGCATATCCGAGGCCGAGCGGACGATAGAGATGGGAGTTCTCAGCGATGGCAGGAGTTGGATAACTTGCGTGATCGACGAGAATTTCCTGAGCGGTGATGAAGATCGAACAGGCTCTTCGGAAGCGTTCGACATCGAAGGAACCGTCTGGTCGCATCATCTTCTTGAGGTTGATGCTCGACAGGTTGCAGGCGGTGTCGTCGAGGAACATGTATTCAGAACATGGGTTCGATGCATTGATCGGACCGGAGTTCTTGCAGGTGTGCCAGCGGTTGATCGTGGTGTCGTACTGGACACCGGGGTCTCCGCACTGCCACGTTCCTTCGGCCATCGCCCGGAGGATTTCTCGGGCTTTGTAGGTCGGCCCCTCTTTGGTGGGATCGGTGACCCAGCGAGTCGTCCAGTCTGAGTCGTTTTCGATAGACTGCATGAACTCGTCGCTGAGGCGAACGGAGAGGTTCGCGTTCTGGAACATGATCGACGAGTACGCTTCTCCGTTGAAGTTCGAATCGTATTCGCCGCTGGAGATAAGCGTGTGGGCTTTCTTTTCTTCTTTGGACTTACATTGAATGAAGTCCATGACGTCCGGATGCCAGTCTTTGATCGACTGCATTTTGGCTGCTCGGCGAGTCTTTCCTCCGGACTTCACAACAGCTGCGATCTGATCGTAAACCCGCATGAAGGAAAGCGGTCCTGAAGGAGTTCCTCCCCCGGAGAGTTTTTCGCGAGAGCTGCGGATGGTGGAAAGGTCGGTGCCGGTTCCTGATCCGAACTTGAAGAGCATCGCTTCGGAAGTCGCGAGTCGCATGATGCCGTCCATCGAGTCTTCGACGGACTGAATGAAACATGCGGACGCCTGTGGGTATTCGTAAGGAGTTTCCGGACGCTCGATCCGCTTCGTGTTCGGATCGAAGTGATAGTTCCCCTGAGAGCCTTTCACTCCGTATTCATGAAACAGGCCAACGTTGAACCAGACCGGGGAGTTGAAGGAACCGTGCTGGTGTGTGCAGAGCCAGGCGAGTTCGCGGTAGAAGTTTTCTCCATCCTCAGGAGAAGCAAAGTATCCGTCTTGAATTCCCCAGTTGGCGATCGTTCGGGCCACGCGATAGATGACCTGTCGAACACTGGTTTCGCGTTCTGGCGTCCCCGGTTCTCCGAAAAAGTATTTTGAGACGACAACATTCGTTGCCAACGCAGACCAACTGGACGGAACGAGGCATTCGTTCTGTTCGAACAGAACTCCGCCGTTTTCGTCTTTGATCTGGGCTGAACGTGGAACCCAATTGACAGTTTCAAAGGGGTCGGCGCCGGCGGGACAGAAATAAGGATCGACACGCAATCCCTTCACTCCAGCACCCTGAAAGTTCGTCTGCGACACCGTCATTCCTTCTGAATTGTGCATCGTGCACCTCTCCACTCTGCATCGTTTCTCGTCTCATTCGATCAGCAACGCGCTCATCGAAACGCTCACTACTCAACTCATTACTTACTCACGCCCCCAGAAGTCAGCTCACGAATTCCATCCGCGCAGCATGAACGCTACTGAATTCTTGTGCAGTGTACGTTCGTGACGTACTTATCATATCGGATGCAAAAAGAACCGGCAGTGGCCAAACTGGACAGAAATAGGAGATTAACACAATTTATTGTGTAAAGCTCGTCGAGTGACGCAAGATATAGTGAAGCAAGTGATGGGGTTCAACTATAAATTCTCTGTTCAGATTGTCAATTTCGATTGCTCCGCAGCTTCACTTCCGAGAGGCACCGATTGACCAAACTTCAATACTGTGTTGGACTAACGATTTCCCAAATCTTTGGAGAATAGATCCAAAGCCGTTAATTCCTCCAAATACCCGATCTTGTTGTTTGTTCTTCTCAGAAACACAAGTCAATGTGTTCGCACGAGTTGTGACAAGATGGCGGGAATACCCTAATCGTGCGAGGTCGCGCCGATGTCGCCTCTGAAGATCGATTTTCGAGACCGCATCATCTAGTGGTTAGAGACAAACATGCCGGGATTGGGAGTCATTTGCCGAGGATGCGCCCAGTGAACGACGAGCCAATGCTCTTCAGCAAGGCTTTTGCTGCATGGGCTTTGGTGATGACTGGCCGTTGCCGCCAGACGTTGTAGTCGAGCCGGACAATTTCATCGAGAACCATCTGTCCCCCACGCGAAAAGAGGTCCACCACAATTCGCCATCGCCCGGAAAGTGATCGGATCAATGGTTCCCCGTCAAGAAACAGAGCCCGAGTCCGGTCGACTTCGAACTCGAGCAGTTTCCGAAACTCGGGAGTGAACCGTTTTTCGTGGAGATCCTCGTCGGCGTACCCGAATCGTTCTCGATCTTCTCGCGGCAGATAGACGCGTCCGATGTCGTGGTCGCGAGAGACGTCCTGCCAGAAATTGGCAAGTTGCAGTCCTGTGCAGATGGAATCGGAACTGCGAAGGTTTTCGGGGTGAGGACAACCGATCAGATGGAGGACGATCCGGCCAACCGGATTGGCACTTCGCCGACAATAGTCTGTTAGTTGAGCGAATGTGTCGTAGCTTTGAATCGACTGGTCCTGCTCGAATGCGGAAATCAGATCGGCGAACGGTTCGATCGGGATGGAGAATTTCTCGATCGTTGGTTTGAGAGCCACATAAACGGGGTGGCTGACTTGTCCCTCGTAGCAGCGATGCAGTTCGGCCTTCCACCAACTGAGGAGTTTCAGCGATTCCTCAGGCGACCCGGTTTCGTCTCCCAAATCGTCTGCCCACCGGCAGAATCCGTAGACATTCGCGAAATGCTGGCGAAGGTCACGCGGGACGATTTTGGTCACGACCGGAAAATTCTCGTAATGAGTGGTCGCTAAACGACGGGTGTATTGCTCAGCTTCGAACAAATTGAGCGGTGCGGCGGTGCCATCCGGGCCCCATTTCTTCAGATCCTCAATCACAGATGACATACGCTCGACCATAAAAAAAGGACGCACTGTTCGTGCGTCCCTGTTTTCTGAATATCCGTTCAGATGCAGCAGCTTTGTCTCAGGTTGCTTACCCTAAGTCTTGATCATCTTTCGCTTTGCGCGACGAGCCTGTGCACTGGCCGGACGTTTTCCGTGATTCGCTTTCTTCAGTTTTCGCTGTGTTTTTGCCATCGGTTTCTCACTCAGCTAATGATACTTCACCCGTGGAAGGGTGGGATTTGTCGATTTCGAGCAAAGCATTATAGACGCTCTTCAACAATTTGAAAAGGAACCCTTTCTGAAGTCGCCGTCAGGCGGTCGGCTTCATTCGCTGTTTTCGACCGATGAATTTTCGGAGGGCCGAATGTTCGACTTCGTGCGAATCGATTGGCTTGTTCAACGACGATGAGTGATCGGCAAAGCAATTTCGGAAAACAAAAAGACAAAGAAACATCGAAGAGTAGAAAGTCCGGCCCATTGAATGTGGTTGATGAGAGGCCAGTACGAAAGATGACCTATCAATCTGAGAGCGTTCTCAGAGCGATAGGTCACTGGTTTTAAGAACTGGTTGGTGAGGGTCACGCGGTCTGGGCTGCGTGTTTTCCCTCGCTGAATTCTTCGATCGCTTTTTGACAGAAAGCTGGGAGGTCGTCTGGATTGCGGCTGGTGACGAGACCTTCATCGCAGACACATTCTTCGTCGACCCAGTGTGCTCCGGCGTTTTTCAAGTCTGTTTTGAGGCTGGGCCAGGAAGTAACTTTTCTGTCGAGGACAACATCGGCTTCGATTAGTGTCCAAAGTCCGTGACAAATGGCAGCGACGGGTTTGCCTTGGTCGAAGAAGTCTCGGACGAATTGAACGGAGTCTTCGTCCATTCGAAGTGAGTCGGGATTGGCGACTCCGCCGGGAAGAACGAGTCCATCAAAGTTTTCAGCTGCGACCGATCGAACGTTTTCGTCGACCGTGAAGAGATCCCCTTTTTCGTCGTGGTTCATTCCCTGAATTTTTCCATCTTTCGGGGAAACGAGCACGACGTTCGCTCCGGCTTCCTGAATGGCTTCCCATGGTTTTGTGAGTTCGACCTGTTCGAAACCATCGGTGGCCAGGAACGCGATTTTCTTGTTGTGCAGTGGCTGATCAGCCATTTGTGGTCCTCCTGAGGGTTGAAGTGGGGTTTTGTCCCGGATATTTCGAGGGATCGACGAATGGATGTCTGTCCACGCCGAATCCCTGTGAACTCGTGTTGATTGGAAGAAGTCTTCGGGACATTCCTGAAGAGAGTTCGGTAGCAATTCGAATGCCGGAAATCTCTGACCCTCGTAAACTGGTTCCATTGGTGAAGAGATTTGGACCTGTAGCGGTGTCTTCGAAGCTGTGCGATTTCGAAAATGTGTGGAGATTGGAATTATCGTTCGACAGGAACGATTGACGTGATTTCCGGGACAGTAGAGACTCGTTTGAAGAAAGCAGAATGTCAGTGCCTCTTTTAAAACGTTCAGAAGGTCACCCTGAATGAGTGCGGAGCAATTGCACGCAAGCGCGTCTCGTCCGTTAGTCGTAGGCATTGGAGCCTCGGTCGACGGAGTCGATGCTATATGCGAGTTGCTTTCGGCTCTTGGTGAATCTCCCGTTCTGGCCGTGCTGATCGCGGGGCAATTGGAATCGGAAGGTTTCGCGAACCTAGCTTCAAAGATTGCTGACGCGACTTCCATGAAAGTCGTCAAAGTGAGGCAACCCGAGCCGTTGTCAGGAAACACGGTCTATCTGTCTGGCAAGAATGACGGGCTGCGATCCTCGACGGACGAAGTTCTCTCTGGGCCGGCTGAGGAAGCTGGGAATTCCGGAGTGATTGACCAGTTGTTCCATTCGATCGCTCTCAGTCATGGAGATCATGGCGTTGGAGTTGTTCTTGCTGGGCTGGGTAGTGATGGAGCACTCGGTCTGAAAGAAATCAGTGACTTTGGCGGTGTGACTTTTGCGCAGTCTCAGGCGACTGCCGATTCTGAGGGGATACCACGCAGTGCGGCCGACATCGGGATTGCCGATCACGTTCTTGCTCCTGAGGAGATTGCAGCCGAGCTTCTGAAATATCGGCGGCACTTCGTCGACATCGAACGAGACGGCCGGGCAATACATTTACATGAAGAGGTGAGAGATTCACTCCCTGATCTTTGTGAAGCTCTTCAGCAAGCGACCGGCCACGATTTCCAGCATTATAAATCGAGCACGCTGATTCGACGGATACAGCGACGCATTCATGTTCTCAAGTTGAACACTGCGGATGAGTATCTCGGATACGTTCAGCACCACTCCGAAGAGGCACAGGTCCTGTTTCGGGAACTCCTGATCGGGGTTACAAGTTTCTTCCGTGACCCGGATGCGTTTGAGGCTCTGCGAACAGAGGTTATTCCCTCACTCTTCGAGGGGCGGAGTCCTGAGGATCCGGTCAGAATTTGGGTGGCTGGCTGCGCCAACGGTTCCGAAGCGTATTCGATGGCGATCCTGTGTCAGGAAGTGTTGCGGGAGACTAATTCCACGTGTCGCGTGCAGATTTTTGCGACAGACATCGATTCACGGGCGCTCAATATCGCAAGAAATGGTGTTTATCCATTGGGGATCGCCGAACAGGTTTCGCCCGAGCGTTTGAAACGGTTTTTCGTCCGGCGAGGGAATCAATTCCATGTCTGCAAGGAAGTGCGAGATCACGTTTTATTTTCGTCTCACAATCTGATCAGCGATCCGCCGTTTTCTCGAATGGATCTGATCTCCTGCCGAAATCTGCTGATCTATCTGGGATCGCATTTACAGGAGAAGTTGTTTTCCGTCTTTCACTACTCGTTGAGGCCGGGAGGGTATTTGTTCCTCGGTCCGAGTGAGTCAATGACGTCGCACGGCGATCTCTTCCGCAGCGTGAGCGTGAAACATCGGATCTCGCAGCGGAAAGGGGCATCGACCCGGCCAACACCGACATCACGCGCTCCCTCAGTGGAGAATTCGAGTCAACGGTCATCGCGAGAAGGGACGGAACATCCGGTCGACCTGACCGAAATGGCTCAGCGGATCGTGTTGGACGAGTTCGCTCCGAAGTACGCCGTGATCGATGAATACGGGCAGATCCTGAACCACTCCGCCGATCTTGAGAAGTACGTGAAGTTCCAATTCGGGGACTTTCACAACAACCTGGTGAAGATCGTCGATTCCAATCTCCGAATCGGGGTGCGTTCTCTTCTCAAAGAGGCTGTCGAAACGAGTCGCAAAGTTCAACGCGACGATTTATCGCTTCGCAATGGAGATCTGATTCAGCGCATGATGTTGACGGTTCAGCCGATGCCGCGCCTTGGAGAGAGCGAACCGATTTACCTTGTCGTGTTTCATGAAATCGGTTTGCCAGCGACGCTGAACGATGCGGACAATTCGCATTCCCGGCCAGAGAGTGAAGCGGACTCGCTGATCTTTCATCTCGAACGGGAATTGGAATCCACACGCTTCGATCTCGACCGGTCACTTCAGGATATGGAAGCAGCCAATGAAGAGCTGAAATCTTCCAATGAAGAACTCTTGTCGATGAACGAGGAACTTCAGTCAGCGAATGAAGAACTCGAAGCATCGAAGGAAGAGATTCGAGAGGGAAGCCTCGCGCTGCAGCGTGCCAACACCGATCTGGAGAACCTCCTTCGGAGCACTCAGATTGCCGCGGTCTTTCTCGATGAAGACCTGAATGTTCGAAGTTTTACTCCCGCGATTAAGGAGATCTACAGCTTATTGAGTACCGATGTCGGACGTCCGCTTGAGCGTTTTGTTCCGCTAGTCGACGACATGCCCAAGCTTTCCGACTTCCGTCAGATTGAGGAAGAAGGTGTCGTCGAACACACAATTGTCGCTGAGAGCCTATCCGGAATCCTCTTCATGCTGTAAGTCGGTATTTGAACGGAGCTTGGTTGGGTGAAGGAGCTAAGCGGCGGAGCATGCGACCAATGGAAGCCACATAGATCATGGGTTCGCTCGATTTGCACCAAATCGAGCGAAGCCATGATCTATGTGGCTTCCATTGGTCGCATGCTCCGCCGCTTAGCTCCTTCACCCAACCAAGCTCCGTTCAAATACCGACTTACAGCATGAAGAGGATTCCGGATAGGCTCTTAAACAGCTTCGACTGCCCGCGAACTCGATTGCATGTCGTCAATCTATCGGTGTCGTTCCCCTCGTCTTGATTACGGAATGTCGAATGTCTCCCGGAAGTGGGGGATGATCGGGTCTTCGTCGCAGTAATCGCGAATTGTCTGCGCGAGAGCTTTGGCAGAGTCAGGTTCTCCATGAACGAGAAAGACTTTGCCAAAGTGGCCGCGCTTCGTGGATTCTTCGAACCACCATTTGAAGTCGACAACATCTGCGTGCGCGGAGAGACCTTCGAGTTGTTCCACCTTGGCGTTCAGGGCAACATCGCGATCGAAGATGCGGACATACTTTCGGCGTTCTGCGATGTGTCGACCTGTTGTGTGGGGCGCCTGGTATCCCATGAGAATGACGTGATTCTGAGGATGAGGAAGCGCCTGCTTCAAATGGTGGACAACTCGACCATTTTCACACATTCCGCTTGCGGAAATGACGACAAAACAGCCGCGACGGTCGTTTAGCTCGATGCTCTGTTGTTGGTTTTCGATCTCGGTCAGGCATTCGAAACCGAAGGGGTCATCGTCGAAGCGAAGAGTGTCCTGAACGTCTGCGTCGAGCGTGTGGTCGTAGCGGCGAAAGACTTGCGTTAGACGGGATGCAAGCGGACTGTCCAGAAACATTGGAAGGCAGTCCAATTCTTTGTTGTTCGTCAGCTCGTTGAGATAATAAACGATTTGCTGAGTCCGACCGAAACTAAAGGCCGGGATAATCACTCGTCCACCCTGAAGATGAGCTTCGCCGATAATCCGTTTGAGTTCCGTTTTAATATCCTGAGCGGGCGGATGAATTCGGTTTCCGTATGTCGATTCACAGATCAGAACATCTGCCCCCTCTACCGGGACGGGATCTTTGAGAAGCGGCATGTCGCGTCTTCCCAGATCGCCGGTGAAGACCACTTTGCGATGCTCGGTTCCGTCTTTGACAAGAAGTTCGGTGATGGCCGATCCAAGCACGTGACCGGAAGGATGGAACCGAAGTTGCACTTCTCCGTCGTCAGTCAGGTCGTACCATTGTGAGAAGAGACAGGGTTCGAAGTTTCGAATCAATTCCTTAACGTCTTCTTCGGTATAGAATGGCTCAACAGGAGGGTGACCCTTTTTGAGTTTGCGAGTCAGGTACTTGGCGTCCTCCCGCTGAATCTTTGCCGAATCCATCAGCATGATCTCTGCGATATCGGCTGTGGCATCGGTGCAAAAGACCGGACCTCGAAAACCCTTTCGATAGAGCTGAGGAAGATTTCCGCAGTGATCGATGTGAGCGTGAGACAGAATGACAGCGTCGAGATCCTTCGGCTGACAGTAAAAGGTTTCGTTCTTCTGCCGAGACTCTGCCCGGCGTCCTTGAAAGAAACCGCAATCGAGGAGAATGCGCCGGTGAGTTGTCTCAATCAGGTGTTGGCTACCAGTCACTTCTCCAGCAGCGCCGAGAAAAGTCAGTTTCATGGGGTCGTCTCCAGCCGCTAAATCATCGTGATGGTTTCTCTACACGCGCGTGAACTCGGTCGATCCGACAGATGCTTCGGGGCATTACGACGACGTCCGTAGGAGTCGGCGAAATTTCGAAAGCGGAAGTGTGTTGGCGACATCTTTCTTTTCGAGCCCTGCTCGTCGTGCTTGATAAACGCCATACTCCAGTACATCGAAACCCGATGTTGAGTGTGCATCCGTGTTGATGACGATCGGGATTCCATAGTCTTTTGCGGAGGCTGCCTGAATTTCGTTGAGGTCAAGACGTGATGGATGCGAATTGATTTCCATCATGACACCTTCATCAGCGGCCGCTTTGAACAGATCGGTATAGTTGATGTCAGCGCCGGGGCGGCGTCCGATAATTCTTCCGCTGGGATGTCCGATCGCACACACATTCGGGTTACGGACCGCATTCAGCAATCGCTTCATGATCTGTTCGCGAGGTTGTTTCAGACCGTAATGCAGCACGGCGATCACCCAGTCCGCTTCACTGAGGACATCATCGGGAAGGTCGAGTTCGGCATCTTCAAGGATGTCGCATTCAATTCCGCACAGCACTTTAATCCCGCTGAGGCTCTCAGCGACTGTTCGGATTTCCTCCCAGTGTTTGCGCAACCGGTCGCTGTCGAGGCCGTTGGCCATCGTCACTCGTTTGGAATGGTCCGTAATTGCGATGTACTTCAGCCCTCTTGCTTTGGCTGCCTCGGCCATCTCTCGAATACTTGCGGTCCCGTCAGTTGCGGTTGTATGCATGTGCAGGTCCGCTTTGATATGTTGGACTTCGATCAAGTCCGGAACAGTTCCTTCCTCGGCTGCTTCGATTTCTCCGCGATTTTCTCGCAGTTCGGGAGGAATCCATGGGAGATCGACGGCTTTGTAGATGGCAGATTCGGTTTGGCTCGCGACTAGTTCGTCGTCGCGATACAGCCCGTATTCGTTGAGTTTCAGCCCTCGCTTCTGAGCACGCTGGCGAATCGCAATGTTGTGCTCTTTGGAACCGGTGAAGTATTGCATCGCTGCCCCGTACGATTCTTCAGGGACCACGCGAAGATCGAGCTCGATTCCGATTTTCAAACGCACTCGTTGCTTCGTATCGCCTCGAGCGAGGACCTTTTCGACATGATCATGACTGGCGAGGCGATCCATGACAGCTTTCGAGTCTGTCGAGGTGACGAGCAGGTCGAGATCTCCGCATGTCTCTTTCCGTCGTCGGGCACTTCCTGCGAGTTCGGCTTCAGTGACGGATTTCAGACTCTTCAGGTCGGTGACGATTTCCTCAGCAGCCGGTTTGACTTCCGCCAGATAGAAACGATTTCCCGCAGCAGCGATCTGTTCAAGACCTTCCAGAATGGTTTGAGCGGTCTTCTTCCCGAAGCCTTTCATCTCTGCGATTTGGCCCGTCTCGGCGGCCGCTTTCAAATCCTCAAGCGTTGTCACATTCAGTTCGGAGAAAATGGCCCCGACTTTCTTCGGCCCGATGCCGGGGATTCTGAGCATCTGAACCACTCCCGGAGGCACCTGATCGCGAAGCTCCTCAAGCTGGGGAATCGATCCTGTTTGTAAGAGATCGACGATCTTGCTGGCGATGTCTTTTCCGATCCCGGGAAGTTCAGTTAAGGCGGGCACGCCTTCGCTGGCAAGATCGGAGACGGGTTCGGAAAGCCCTTCGAGTGTTCGCGAAGCGTTGCGGTACGCTCGGACACGAAATGAATTGGCGCCTTGAATTTCGAGAAGGTCTCCGATTTCATCGAAGACACGAGCGATCTCCGCATTCGTCATGACGCGTGCATCCCATCAGAAACAAACAGAGCCTTCCTGAGATCAGGAAGGCTCTGAATTGTAGTGTCGTGAGTGATCTTCCGTCGAATCAATCAGTTACGGAATCGAGACGAACCAGTCGTTGATCCGCTGTCCTGCTGTTTGAAGCGACCGGAAGTTGATCCGTCAGAAGCTCGGTCTGTCCCCAACTCCTGGTTGGTTGAAGAACTCTTGGCACCGTACTTCAGTTGGAACGGTCGGTTTTCTCCGCGGACGAACAGGCGTTGCTGGTTCTCGTATCCGATGAAGTTCAGGAAGTCGCCGAAGGAGATCTTTCGAATCCCCTGTTGACGGGCTTCTTTTTCGAGGGCGGTCAGTTCGTCCATCACCTTTTGAATGTCATCGCGTCGTTCGTCGAAGCCTGCGAGTTCCGAAGGATCAGGAATTTCACCGACAACGAGGAACTTCGATTTCACAGTCATCTTGCGACCTGGAGGATTTCGGTTTCCAAGGTCGTCGACTTCGATTTCGACTCCGCCTCCGGCGTTTTCGATGATGTCATGAAGCAATTCGCGATCGCTCTCGCCATCTCCATTCATGTCGACGATGCCGACGAAGGAGAAGTACTCTTTCATGCCAGGAGAGAAGAGAGGAGAGTAGATCGGGTCGCCTTCCTGAATGGGTCGGTCGAAGTCTTCGTCGATGATTCGACATTCCGCCAAGTGAGGTCCTTGAATTTCGCTGACCTCAATTTTCGCTTTGATGTCCTGTCGTCCTCGGCCAACTCCGCGATTGTCGCGGATGTAAACGCTGAATGTGACCTGAGTCCGAAGGTTGTCTCGGCTTCCCAGATTGATCCAGACACGTCGGGTCGAGTTTTCGATTCGAACGATTTTTCCGTCTGGCTTATCGAAGCTGAGGTTTTCAAGGTCGTTCAAGCGATCGCGAAGGAAGTCGTTCGCTTTCTCGAGCAGGTTGATTTCTTCACCCAGTTCCCGGCGAACGCGGTCCAGTTCGTCGCTGACTTGCTCTTTGGCCACTCGCTCAGCATTCAGGTCGTTGCGAGTCTGCTGAATCTCTCGGTTCTTTTCAGCGAGCAATTCGTTCTGATCGGTGATGTTCTTCTGCAGCTTCTGCTCTGAAGCTTCTTGGGAGTTCTGAAGTTCAGCAGCCCGGTTTCGAGCGGCTTCCTGTTCCTGGCGGAGACGACTTTCTGTGTCAGCCAGCCCGGTTTGATACTGATTGTTGGTTGTCTGAGCTGCGTTCAACGCGGTCCGCATCGACTGCAGTGTCGCGAGAACATTCGGAGATTGCGGATTCGGCTGAACCTGCTCCATTCCGAGATCGTTCAAAGACTTGGCGATCGAGCCGTAAAGCGTGTTGGCATCTCCAGCACCGGGGCTTCCGACTTGCTCGATGTTGACGCCAAGCAGATTTCGGAGCGTTTCGATATCTGCAAGAAGCCCGGAGTTGGCTTGTTCAACACTCTGGGCTCGGCTTTGTGTCTCTTCGAGTTTTTGAGCCAGCGTCTTCTGTTCTTTGAAGGTCAGATACCAGACCAGAAACAGAATAAGCGTTGTCATCACAAAGAAGACAAGCGAGAAGTGCACTGCTGTCGGTTTTGTACTTGCCATCAAAGTCCCCTCTGGACCGTTTGGATCTGAAATCGTCTCGAAATACTAGAGCAAGTTGCTCTTCCCTGTGCACTCGCTTAAACGTCTTGGCTTCTTACTGTTGGAATCTACGTATTCTTGAGTTCGGCGTCGAAATCGACGGGAAACAGTGATCTCAGGAATCGAGTGACGATGACTCTCCCTGCAAATGTACACGTCCTTGAGGTTGTATGACTTTGCGTTTGGTCACCAATCTGTTCGGTCGTTCGTGGTTTACTCAACGCGATAAAACCCGATCCCAACGCTTTCGTGTGGAATCGCCAGAGTTGTTGCCTGACAGGGGCGTCTTTCAACGACTTAGACCAAACAGTGAATCGCGACAAATGAGGTGATCTCCAAACTTGTGGTGAGATTTGTCATCTGGTCTCCGAAATGACAACGAGGACTCTTCTCAGTTTACTCGAATCAATTGCCCGCAGACTTCAGCAGATATTGTTGCCGTCAGATAATCGATACATTGGCGCATTGATGTCTGACCGGCACAGTCGGCGAAATTGCGAGCATTCTTGGGAACGTCGGCGTTGAGAACGTTGAACTGCTACGAATTGTGGTTTCGAAAATGCTTCGATCTTTTGAAAACGTCCGGAATGGAAGTCTTCTCGAAGCTTCTGTGAGGATAGGAAACCCTCATCAGATTTAAGTTTACGGAGGGGGATGCCGGAGTCAAGGAATTCTCTGCCGGGTCGGATTTTCCTGACGAAGTGGCGATCTATTAGTCCACATATTCCGGAATTGCCAGAAGCCTGAGACGCAATTCCGTCGTCACACAGCAGTGAACTCAAAACTCGAAAGAAATGAGGGGCCTGGCCCGTTCTTTGTGGAGTCAGTTTCCGTTGGGATACTGATTCAGTCGCGAAGGTGAAAGAGTCGCTTCAACGTGTTCAGCATTCCGACTGGGGGGCCATTCCGGGCTTCGTCGCGAAGCGTTTCGAGCGGCGGATGCAGAAGTTTGTTGACGACGCGATGAATCGTTTTTTCGAACGCTTCGCGTTGTCGATCGTCGAGTTCGGGAAGCTTGCGGAACAGGAGTTCGAGTTCCTGTCGGCTAATTTCGTGCCAGTGCTCGCGGAGCCGCTTCACGATGGGACCGGTGGCTTTATGATAGATATCATGCATAAAGCTTGCGGTTTCTTCCTCGATGATCTCTCTCGCTTTGGCGATCTCGGCAGCCCGCAGCTTCCGATTCGCGTTGCAGGTCGCTTCGAGGTCGTCGATGTTGTAGAGGAAAATTCCGTCATCGACATGGCTGACGTCCGAATCGATATCACGCGGAGCACCGAGATCCAGAATGAAGACGGGTTTCGGTCCGGTCTTTTTGCGGATCGGTTTGAAATCGGCCGCTGTCAAAATTGGTCGTTCAGCTCCGGTTGTGCTGACGACAACATCCGCCTGACCCAAAAGTTCCAA
Source organism: Thalassoglobus neptunius (assembly GCF_007859735.1). Taxonomy (GTDB): domain Bacteria; phylum Planctomycetota; class Planctomycetia; order Planctomycetales; family Planctomycetaceae; genus Thalassoglobus; species Thalassoglobus neptunius. The sequence goes on from NZ_SIHI01000001.1 coordinate 599,436, forward strand.
CCGGGATTCCCACGGATGTGCCTGCCCGGAAAACTCTTTGGCGAGAGCTTCTGCACGTTCAAGTCTTCGATTGCAAACGTGGATTTGCCGAACTCCTTCATCGCGAAGGTACATCAGCGTTTCCGAGGCCATCTCGCCGGCCCCTAAAATCAGAACCGTCTTGTCGTCGAAGCGGTCGAAAATGCTTTTTCCGAAATCTCCCACAGCGACGCTGGCGATGGAGACCCGGCCTTCTGACAGCTTTGTATCGGTGCGGACACGTGCTGAGACCGCCATCGCCCGTTGAAAGAGGGAGTTGGTCAGCGGGCCATTTGCGGAACTGTCCATCGCCAGTTGGAACGCCGCTTTGATCTGACTGACAATCTGACTCTCGCCAAGCACCATGCTATCGATGCTGGAAGCGACTTCGAAGAGATGTCTGACCGCCTCGGGGCCCTGACATTCGAGGAGATCGTCAAAGAACTCAATGACCGGGACTTGATGGAAATCGGAGAAGAAACGAGCCAAATCATCATGCGTGGGCGTATCGGCCGGATCTTCCTGAGCGGTGTACAGTTCCACGCGATTGCAGGTGGAAATGACGACATGTTCCGACTTCGGGAATCGCGCTCGCAGCTCATCATATGCACGCACAAGCAGCTCGTCTGACGAAAACGCAAGGCGTTCCCGCAATGCGAGATTGGCATTCTGATGATTACAGTAAACGACCTGGACGTTCATATCTCTTCGATGTAGTTCCTCAGATCAATTCTCGGGCGTGAATTCCATCGACACTGAGGAATTTGATCGCAAGCAGAGTGACCAGCAAAAACGTGCAGGCCAGCACCGTCCGCCACGCGACCAGTCGGCCGGTCGCCTTTCTCGAAACGACCAACCATCCAAACAGAACCGCCATCCCTAGCCAGATCAACGAAAAGGCAACAAATGTCGAGTTGGCCAGACTCACCGGGGCACTCGAAGACTGCGCCAAATAAGACATCCACAACCCTGTGATCATTCCCAGGGTGAGCAGTGGAACGGAACAGACAATCAACCACCAGTTAATTCGATTGAGTCGTTCCAGGCTCAGCAAATGAAGCGCAGGCAGTTCTGCTCGTTTATGCTTAAGTCGACGATGTTGGAGAAGATACATCACGCTGACAATCATCGCGAGGATCACCCCCAAAATTCCGAAGACCCACAAGGCAGCGTGCAACATGCTGCCCCAGTAGGAGATACTGACGCGTGGGTTCGGCTCGCTGCTGGCAAATCGAGACGTCACGACGAGAACCAAAACGAGCGGAAGAACGAAGATTCCGATGGACAACCGGCTGTCCCAGACCTTCATTCCCAGGAACCAGACGACGGCCAGCCACGCGGAGACGAGGAGCCAGTCGTGCGAAGAACCGAGAAGCGGGGGAAGATCCGTTTGTCGACTTCGTTCGACAAGGTAGATCGTCTGCGCAATCAATCCGGCAACCGTCAACCCAAGTGAAGACCACTTCAGCGTGACGCTCTGTCGAAGAAACTGCGTCAATTCGAGCATGAGTGCGCACAAGTAGCTCGCAAAGAAGCAGAAGACCGTCACATTTTCCAAACGCATTCTAAGGTCCTGTCGACCATCCCGGAGAGGATTCCCTAAGGAGTGAATCCGTATTTTCTCCCGGCGACACGCTCCGGTCAATGGCGTCCGATCAGTCCAGCCAAAGATTTCATTCTCAGGAACGCTCAGGTGTGGAGGTTTTTCGCATCGATTCGATTGATCTGAATGGACCACGAGGCAGAGTTGAGATGATTGAGGGCACCGGGAAATCATCTCGGGAAATCGTTCTTCACGGGCTGGAAAACCCCATTTGCGATTCCGTCAACGTGATTTCTCCTGAACAGACAGGATGAATTTGGTGTGACATCGCCTCGCGGAGTGCACAGGCGAGCAATATGCTCTAAGTTGCCCAGTTGTTCAGAGTTGCATGATCGTTCGGACATGCTTGCTGTACAGGACGAAATGCATGGATTTCGGAGGAATCACGCGAGGAAGGAGGGGCTCGCATTCGATTCGTTTAGCAAGAGTTCACGGTCAGAACAAATTCACGGAACGGCATTCTCCCTTTCATGAGGTTGCAAACTTCACGGGAGAAGTCGTCCGCTTCTTACGAACTTCTCGAAACAACTGTGTTCAAGTGAACACGTGTTACGTTTTATCGAGTCATCACGGAGGATGATCCATGTCCAAGCTCGATTTGGACGGGTGCGGTGATCTGAACGCCAAACAGTTCAATATGCTGGTTCGCAAGATCGGTGGGTTTTCTCGAAAACCAATTCTCGACGTCAGCGACGGCAACGATGACTGGGTTGTCCAACTCAGTCAACGTGGGGGAACGATCAACGGGATTGCCGATCGCTCGGGCGAAGCTTCGTCAGAGATCGTGGCAGTGGGCTCTCCGGCAGCATCCATCTGCTACTCAACTCTCTCGATGCATCGCGTACTGATCCGCAATAACTCTGCGTTTCAAACACCCGACGTCACGCCGGAATCAACGATCGCACTTGCCAACCTTCTCTCGTGTCTGCGGCCCGGCGGAAAATTGATCATCCCGATCAAGGATGTTGATCGATGCCAATGCTTATGGACGCGGCGTCTGGAGGGATTTCCGGGAACACTTCAGCAGCGACAGATCAAAACGGGATTGCTCGACTATCTTTCGTTTGGGTTCCTGTTCAGCGGAATCCATTCGCTTTCGGTTCTCGAGTTCACCATCGGACGCAAGCCGTTATCACGTCTGCAATGGCATCGCTTCGCACGTGAAGCAGTCATGAACCGATCGGCAGGCAATTCCGCAGCTGCGTAATCTCGCTTCCGCGATGCGAACGCGGTGAACCGAGCGTGTCTCAGTTGTTCTTCAGCTGAGCACGCACTTCGAGAATTGCAGAATTTAAAACGGCGTCCTGCGAACTCGCTGAGAGTTGGTCAAGCGACTCCAGAAGCTGGCTCCGCTCTTCGGCAGTCAACTCTGGAGCCAGCAGTCCGATGGCTTTGACGCCGTTGAGAAGCATCAGCATTCGTTCGAAATACTCCGATTCCTGATCGAGTGTCTCGACGGAACCGGGGTTCATTTTCCAGTTGGCCCCTTCATCAATCAATTCCGAGAAGATGAAGAGCCCGTCGGTCGAGCTTGTTCGGGCCAGGGCGATGGCTGCATTGACGCGGGTCATTTGATCAGGATCTTGAAGCAGTTCCTGCAATCGTTCTTGAGCAGCTGGTGAGTCCATCAGCCCGAGAGCGTAGGCCGCCTGATGACGGAGGAGCCGCTCCGGTTCACGAGAGATTTCGACAAGCTCCGCAACGAGTTCCGGGTCTTTCATCTTTGCTCCGGACTCCTGCACGGAGCCCGCAAGCATCGCGATTCCAATTAGAGAGTGCTTCCGGACGATGACGTCGCGGTCGGGAGAAATTCCTTCTCGAAAGACCGGCAGAATGACGTCCTGAACGTTCATCCGGCCAAGTGCCTTGGAAAGAAACTCAATCTGTTTCTCTTCTTCGTCGGTCGGAGAACTTGGGGACGAGAGTTTGGAATACAGCTCGGCGAGGGCTTCGGCGATCTCCGGATTCGAATCCAGGTTCTGGCTCTCTTCGCCACGTTGTTTGTCCGCATCGAGCATTTGGGCAAGACCCAGCGCACCCCGCCAGCGAACATGAGGATTCTCGCTCTTCACGTCCATCACCAGCTGTCGCCAGTCAAGCTCCTGTGAAGCGAGCGTTCCGAAGATCGTGTACACCCCGACGATGACAGCCACAATCACAGCTGGAATGAGAAACAGCTGAATGATCATCCCGGCGGAGGGAGGTTCGACCGGGGGCAACTCGCTGGGGAGTGGAACCTGGGATCCGTCGCCCACTCCGGCTGAACTGCCATCGCTGTCGATCGGCGCAGATGCATTCTCATCACTATTCATCGGCGCAGATGAATTCTCATCGCTGTTCATCGGCCCGGATGAACTCTCATCATTGTCCATGGGATTGTGAGATGGGTCTGTCATGAACGGAGAAGTCCTGGGGCGTTGGAGCAGTTGGAAGTCGGAGAAGGTCTTTCGAGGAAGACATCATGGGGAATTCACTCCGCATCGACGTTCTGCACTCGGTTGCAATTCAAGTAGAAGTCTAGAGCTTCGCCGTGTTGAATCAAGAATACCACGATTTTGACACTGGTTCGCCGCAGGTCAGGAGAAGAGGCAGCATGGATTGCGGAGAGAATTCGGTCAGAAGTCTACGGAAGAACGGCAATCTTCGAGTTGAAACCATGTGGAGAAGCTCGATTCTTGGAAGTGCGAATGGCGATTCCCAGCTTCAGCCCCTGGACAGAATGTGTCTCGAATCGCGACTAAGGCAACTTGCCGTAGCGATGGCGTTTCATGCCTGAGTTTCAACAACGCTTGGAAACTTCCCCGGCCCATCACTGCTGTAGAAGCGATCAAGGATCTGATTCCAGTCCGCCTCAGACCTCATCTTCTGAAAGGACTTGCGAATCTCATTCTCCTGAGAATGAAGCCGCGCGTACTTGAAACCGAATTTCTTGATGATCCCGTATGCCGAATCGGGAACGAGTTCGAGGGCGTAATGCAAATGTTGCTGAAGGACCGCCCGCTGTTCGTGGATAAAAGGCGGCTCCGGAAGGGTTCCGTTCTTCCAGAGTTCAATCGATTGCTGGAAGATCCACGGGTTTCCGATCGCTCCCCGAGCAATCGTGACACCATCGACACTCGTTTCACGAAGCATGGCGACACAGTCTTCGGCAGAGAAAAGATCTCCACTTCCGAGGACGATTCGGTCGCCGGCAAATTCTTTGACCTCTTTCAGAAACTCCCACGAACTCGGGCCTCGATACTTCTGTTCGACCGTTCTGCCATGCACGGTGACTGCAGCGAGTCCGTTTTCGTAAGCAGCCGAAAGGATGGCGAAGAAACGTTCCCGGCTTTCCGGACTGTCGTCGATCCCTCTTCGCATTTTGAGTGTGACCGGGATCGATGGAGGCACGTTTTCCCGGACTCTTTGGAGAATTTCAATCGCTTCCTGTGGCTGTCCAAGATGATATCCGCCGCGACAACCTCCGATTGCGGACTTCACCGGACATCCAAAATTGATGTCGATCACATCGTAGCCGAGTGAAGAAAGCTTCTTCGCTGCCTTTGCGAAGTCGACCGGATCCGAGCCCATCAATTGCGCGCCGACGGGATGATCATCATCGGAAATGTAAAAGTGATGTCGGGTTCGTGCGTTCGGACGAGCTTCGTTCGCGAATCGGTCAATCATCACTTCTGCGAGCGTGTAGGCAGCTCCGAAATCTTTCGCCACCCGCCGCATCGCCCAGTCGCTGTAACCACTGAGTGCTGCCTGAACGAACGGATGCGCGAGTTGAATCTCACCAATCCTCAGAGAAGATCGGGGGACCGATTGCGCAGCTTGGAGATGAGTCGTCATGGGAAATCTGTTGAAGTGAAAAGTCGAACTCAGGCGATTCAGGTCGATTCTGCGGATCGTTTGTAGTCGTTCGCGATGATCATAAATCCGATGAAGTCGTAAAGAGAATGAGCGACGATCGGGCGAAGCAGATTGTAGTCTCCGATCCCCCAGGTGAGACCACTGAGGATTGCTCCCAGCACTCCCGCGACGACTGCATACAAGGGCGAGACCGCGTGCAACACACCGAAGACAACGTTCGTGATCAACAGCGCGGTCCACGGTCCCAATGATTGGAGCGACTGTTCGATCAATCCGCGGAACAAGAGTTCTTCAACGATCCCGACAACGACCGCGAGAATCGCCAGATCGAACCAGCGGCAACTGGCGAGCGATTGCCCGAGACGATTGCCTGCTTCTTCCCTCAACGAGCCAAGTTGACCGAAAACCGCAAACATCAAAATGGCGGCAATGACGCCGATCAGAAAGTCACTGACTGACCAGTGAATTCTACTCATCAGCGGAATGTCTGCAATCGCAGCGATCCCCAGAGTGATCACCAACAGCGAGAGCATGAAAGTGCCGGTGAGACGTAAAAAATCAAAGCGGTCGTTCAGATTCACGATTGGGCATTCTCTCGCTGATCAACACAATCCTGGAGCTTCTTAAGCTCTTGATCGATTCGTTGAGACTGTTGCGGAGACATCGTGCTTCCACCGAAACGAACTTGATAGAAAAGCTCGACGAGTTCTTCGGGCCATTCCGAAAGGCCAGCATCGCTGAGAGGTTGTTTGAGTTCCACCAACGAGCTTTTCACGAATTCACGAGCGGTCTGACTCGGCGACTGATGGATGTCCAGCTTTGAAAGGATTTGAACGAACCTGTCAAAGAACTGCACTTCCGAGCGATGTCTTCGCTTCATGGACCGGGCGTTGCTGATTGAGCGAATCAACTGAATCAGTTTCTTGACGCACCAGACAATCGCGCTCAACAGAACCATGAGGACGAAGGCCACGATGCCACCGGTCACGCTGAACCACTGTCGAGGCGATCGAAGGAACGCGACGAAACTTCGCAGCGTCGCGGTTTTGTCGCTCTGTGCAAAGTCTTTAAGGCTGTCCCAGCTTTGAACCGCCACTGTTTGGAGAGGAGTATAGATTAACTCCTGTTGCTGTGATTTAGACATTCTCACACCCGTGCTCCAAATCTGACGGATGTTGGACCACAATTCTGAAAGTCCAAAGAACGAGTCCTCCAGTTCCTGAACAGCGACTTCTCTCGCGGCAGGCGTGGGATCAACTGTCAGCCAGGTCCCGTCGATAAATGCTTCCACCCAGGAATGGGCATGCAATTGTTGAACACGAAACGTGAGACCGTCGGAGTCGAAACTTCCTCCTTTGAATCCACTGACCAATCGTGACGGAACTCCGACTCCTCGCAGCATGATTGCCATTGCTGACGCGTAATATTCACAGTGGCCCGACTTTCGATTGAACAAGAAGTCTTCGAGTGGATCGACGGACGCATCTGTCACACTGAGGTCGAGCGAGTATTCGAATTCTGGTCCATCGAAGTATTGAAGAAGCCGCTGGACTTTGAGGTAGTCATTCTCTTCATCGGCGACAACAGATTGCGCGAGTTCGGTCACTCGCTGCAGATCGTCAGGGACCCGCAGTTGTCGACCGACATAGCCACCCCGTTGCTGACCGAGTCTCGAACCGGAAAAGTACTCGCTGGGAGCGAAGAACATTTTGTAGTACGGAGGCCAGCTTTCACGCACCTGTGAATTCGTCGCGTCCGGAGGACCGAGGTTCGCGTAGACGCTGTACTCGTAATTCCGTTCACCTGAACGGTTACTCGAATTCCGCTTCAGCTCGTCTGAATACGGTTCGATGAAAGCACGTCTTCCTGAAACGCCTACCGCATCGCCGAAGCTGAACAGCGTCGATGAATTCAAGGGCGCCATTCGATACTTCTGTTCAATCGTTGTATTCTCGACCTGACTAACTGGTGTTTCGGGACCCGGAAAATGAACCTGTTTCCAGCGTCCGTTTTCGTACTCTTCCATCACAGTTCCGCGGAACAACGGATCAGGGCCGAGGTAGGCTTCCGCCTCTTTCAATGTGAACGGTCGTTTTTGCTGTCGATGGTGAAGAGTGACCTGCATGACCGGTGCACTGTTCTCCATGATCTCGCTCATGTCTCCCAACCGAACTTCTTCCGTGAACCCGGTCAATGAGCGCCCCGCAACGGCTTCATCTCCAAACAGCGAGTAGTTTCCGATCCATACTCGGGGAGTAAAGAGGAAGAACATCAGGCCGATTGCCAGAGAGAGACACGTCACGACGCCCGTTACGAGGACAAATCGGGAATTGACCAGCCGGTGGTCAACATCGCGAGAAACTCCTTTCCACGCGTCTCCCACCACAAAGTTCGAACCTTGCTCCAGCGGGCCGCTCTTTTGAGCATCGTCCGTTTCTTTCGTCGATCGATACAGGAGAAAGACTGACAACGTCCATGTGGCGACGAACGAATACAGAATCAGTGCCGCTCCAAACCACATCGATGTCGTCAGAACCGACGCCGTAGCGATCTGTAATATGCTCAGCGCACACAGCCACCAGATTTGGCGATTGCCTTTCTTCTGGATCAAATTGACCCAGGTGAGATACACAATCAAGTGGCCGCCAGCGAGGAGCCTCGACTCAATATGCCCTCCGAAAAACTCGATCCCTGCCACGAAGAAGGCAATCAGCCCCAAAGTGTTGGCGATCGAAACCGGGACGGAAAACTTGTCTTCAATGTCGACAAAAAAGAGTGTTGCCAATGCAATCAGCAGGGTCACCCCCGCCAAAGGCGAACCTTCAGCAACGGCGAAGACAATCCCTGACAAAGAGATCATCACGGTCAGGCTGATGAAGAGGATTTGACGCATAAGTGGTTCACTTCGCCTGGTAAAACAATGGACTCAACTCTTCGGCCGACATTCCGAGCACCTGCATCTCGGGAAAGCGAGACTCTGTCGAATGGTTTAACTCATCGCGGAATTTTTCGGCCCGGGCAGACAATAAGACAACCCGGAATTGTCGCGATTGTTGATCATCGAGTCCTTCAACGACCGCCTCGGGAGGGATCTGACTTGAACTCATCACCTCGGCAAACGCATCGAGCAGTTGGTCTATGTGTGATTCCCCTTTGTCGCCCTGCCACTTGACGAGAGTTTGTCCCACCAGACGCACACTGAGAGAAGATTCACGACTGCCTCGGAGATGCTCCATGCAGACCGTCGTCGCGAAACACAGACCTCGTTCGAATTCGTCAGGGGAGGTTAAGGTCGGAGTTTCAGGTTGCCAGCAATCGACGATCAGAAGCAAATCCCGATCGCGGCTTTCTTCATATTCTCGAACCATCAATTCGTTGGTGCGTGCTGAGGTTTTCCAGTGAATCATTCTGGGATCATCACCAGCACGGTACTCGCGAATTCGGCTCATTTCATCATGGAACAAACCCGACTGCGTTTGCACGTCGGTCACCAGTTCGAAGGAATACTGAAGAAGCTTTCTCCACTTGGGAGTCAATGTGCCGACACGTGGGTACACCAGTAACTCGTCATTCACATCGAGTCCGGTTCCCCGTTGAACAAGCCCGAGTGGAAACCGTGTTGTCACCGTCATCGGACCGAATCGATATCGGCCGCGTTCGTGTAACCGAAGTTGATAATGGCCTTGCCGTGATTCCCTGGGAGGAATGCGCACGAACATGACTTCCGGTTTGATGTAGCTGTTCCCTTTGGTGACCGAGTCGAGCACGCGCATCAGCCAGACAGCCAGCCAAGATTTTCGATTCTCAAGGATGATCGTTGTCGTGAAGGTTTCCCCAGCCATGACACGCTCAGGCAGACTTCGACCTCCATTGAGACGACGCAACATCGTGAACGTGAACCATCCATTCATGATGAACGGCCCAGCCATCGACGCAAAGACCATCAACAGTAAGTTGCTGCGTCCAATGAGTGCTCCGATAAAGAGCACGCACATGATGATCAGATAGGCCCAACCTTCGACGGGCAGCAGAAAGCTGTCACTCGATTTGGTCCAGCTGGGAAACAGGCTGGCGATGACTTCTTTCAGTCCCCACACAGAAAAAGCGGTTCCACTCAAAATGGCTGCAACACGCCCTGCCGATCCGAGTTGATTGTAAACCCGCCCTGACCACATCTCGAAGACGACAAGAGTGAGTCCCAGGACCATGAGCAGGATTCCTGGAATAGATAATCGACGAAGACGATGTTTTGGGGGCATGCTCAATCCGGTGTGAGGGCGGCAGCGATTCTCCGCTCACTAAATTGTGAGCATCCCATCAGAAATGGCAAGGATGGTTTCCGAATTGATTTCGCATCTTAATCAGAAGATGCCCACTTGAGGCGATGGCTGTTCTGAGCAAATGGACGCAAAACACGTCCAGAATGGATCTCAAACAATCAGCGACTTGAAGAACCATTCGGACCGCGATTCGCAGGATCAATTTCAGCGCATCCGAGTTTCCTGCTCCGAAATGGATCGCACATTACGCTTTGCATTCAGCGAACCTGCCATCCATCAGAAGGAACGCGATCCCTGCCTCACAACAGGACCAGCCTCAGACCGGAATTCGATCGCCGATCTTTTGAGAGTTAAAACTCACCCGGAGTCGAATAGTCATCCTCTGTGTTGACGCTTGTGTCGACGTTTTCAGAGTCGGTTTCGTTCGCCTCTTGCGGAGGTCGTGGACCAAGATATTGATAGTAGGTGCAGGGGATTCGTCCACTGAAAATCTTGCGTCGTCGATCCGCTCGTTTGCCGAACTCTCGCTCGAAGTTGTCGGCCCCTGTGAAGATGTAATGTGACCAGTCTTCGAGCGGAATCAGAAGTTCTCCCATGTCATGATGCAGTTGGCGGACTTCATTCTTTTCCCCGAGTCGTTCGCCGTAAGGAGGGTTGGCGACAGTGCAGCCGAAGTCGCGATCGGTCGGGAAGGAGATAAAGTCTTTGGCTTCAAAGAAGATCTCCGAAAAGATCCCCGCTTCATTCGCATTCCGCTTGGCAATTGAAATCATCTTGCGATCACGATCACGCGCGACGATTCGTATGGGAAGCGGCGGCTCGACGAGGTCTCGGGCTTCCTGACGAGCATCCTTCCAGTGCTTCAGGTCGATCTGATTCCAGTTCTCAGCGACGAAACTTCGGTCGCGTCCCGGAGCCAGATTTCTCCCGAGCAATGCAGCCTCAATAGCGATGGTTCCGGAGCCACAAAATGGGTCGACGAGCAAGCGATTCCGATTCCAGTAGCTGAGTTTCAGCAGTGCCGCAGCGACGGTTTCCCGCAAGGGAGCAGGACCGACAAGCTGCCGATATCCGCGTTTGTGTAACCCGTCACCGGTCGCGTCGATCGTCATCAAGACCTTGTCTCGAAGGATGGAAACTTCGATGGGATATTCAACTCCATCTTCTGCAAAGCGGTGCCGGTTGTAGACTGTTTTGAGTCGTTCGACGATCGAACGCTTGACCATTCGCTGGACGTTACGTGGGCTGTTGATGACTGATCGCACACTTCGAGCACCGACTGGAAAGATGGCGTCGACAGGCAACCACTCTTCCCATGGAAGCTCTTTCGTTTGATCGAACAGTTGATCAAAGTCGACTGCGTCAAATTCGCCGACCACGACCTGCACTCGTTCCGCGCAGCGCAACCAGAGATTTGTGCGACAGATTGCCGCAGCGTCGCCTTTGAATCGAACTCGACCGTCTTCAACTGTCGTTTCCGGATATCCAAGGTCTCTCAGTTCACGTGCGACAACGGCCTCAAGTCCGAAAGCGGTGATCGCGACCAGTTCAAGCTGTTGAGTCATCAGTGGTTTTCTTTCTGCTGGGGCCCGACGACCGTCTCCGAAATGGATAAAACCACATTCCGTAGGGGAAGTACTTCGGAGTCAGGCAGGGAGCGATCCGCTGGGGATCTTCCAGATGCCAGCTGTAAAGACCTTCAAGTTCTTGTGGGGAAACACACGCGGCATCTGCATCACTTGCAGTGCTCGAAGTGCATCCGTTGATTGTGACTGTTCCGACAATCACTCCCGTCGGGAGCGTCTTCCGGTCCAGGTCATATTTCTCAATCGCTGTCTGTGCTGAAGCGATTCGTGATAGTTGCCGGGAACTGTACAGGTAAACCAGCGACTGAGTTCCAGGCGAGACCGACCGAATTTCAACGGTCTTAATTCCGCGAAGAATCAACTCTGCCCACGGTTGCTGAATCGCCAGTGCAATCAGTTCCGGATTGGGATGTTGTTGAGGGTCAGAAGACACGATGACTTGTTCTATTGACGAAGCACGCTTTACTCGAAATTTTCGTGGTCTCTCTGCCCTCGTCTCATTCGAGAGATGCTGCAAACGCTCGTGCGAGTTCGAGAAGACCATTTCAACTAAGTTTGAATGATCGTGACTGCAGACATCAAGCCCGCTGCAATGTGCACATCTCTATGCAGGAACTGGCTTTGTTTCCAGGGGTTATCGCTGGGTTTTGCCTGTCACTGGGATTTGTCTGTCAATCGACGATCGATTCAGGCCCCAGCAGCAGAAAGCGGAGAGGCGTGCCACCACGCAACTCCGCTTTAAATATCTCACTTGGATCACCGCTTCCTGCGATTAAGTGGAAGCAACTTTCTTCTGTTGTCGGTTCATCAACCAGACGAGGACCGGGCTCGCCACGTAGATGGAGCTGTAAGTTCCGACGAGAATTCCGAGGATCAAACAGTACGCGAATCCGTGAATTCCTTCCCCACCCATTACATACAGGATGAGAACGACGATCAGCGTCGTCAACGAGGTCAGAATCGTTCGTGAAAGTGTTTGATTGAGGCTCGCATTCACCATCGATTCAGTCAGTGCAGGGTTTCGTCCTCGAACCTCACGAATTCGGTCGAACACAACAATCGTATCGTTCAGCGAGTAACCGACGATGGTCAGGAAGGCCGCGATGATCGGAAGGTTAATCTTGAAGTCTTCGAGCATCAGAAGCGACCGCAGAGGCGTTCCGCTCAGGTACGCTCCAATCGCCACGAGTCCCAGCACAACAAGCACGTCGTGAATCAGTGCCGCACAGGCAGCCACACCAAAGGTGACTCGTTGGAATCGAATCCACAGGTAAGCCACGATCATCAACAGGCTGATGACCATCGCTGTGATGGCAGCCCATTTGGCGTCGCCAGTCACCGACTGTGCGAATGAGTTGACTTCCTCGAAGTGCGGATCTTTCTCAAGATCTTCCTTCATGCTGCTCAACGCTGCATTGACATCCTCAACAGGCACGGACGGACCGAACATCAGGAGGATTTCGTTCGACTTCGGCTCTTCCGGGTTCAACGACCGGGCGATGATCGTTTCTTCGATGTCCACTCCAGACAGTTCTTTGATGCTTGAGAGTGAAACGAACGCTTCATCCGCCAATGCGGCCGGTGTCATACTTTCGGAGAGAACGACAGTCGTTTGGTATCCGCCAGCCATCAACTCATCTTCTGAGCCTTCCTCAACCACAATTTCGACCGGATCGTCGTAGCGAACCGATTGCTGAACGAGACGGTACTCAGAGTCAGCGAAAGCTTCCTTGATCTTTTGACTCACAACACCGGTTTCATCGACAACGGTTCGAAGCCGGAACAGCTTGCGTGATTCGCCACCTTCGGAGACGGACAGTTGTTCAAGTGTGATTCCGTCTTCAAATTGCGGTTCCAGAACTTCACGGACATATTCCGTTTCTGGAGCTTCGCCTTCAAATCCGAAGGTCACCATCGATCCACCACGGAAGTCAATGTCGAGATTGTCTGAGCCTCGCATTCCGACGGCGGTCAAACCAACCAGGATGACCAGCACCGAAGCGGCAGCGGCAATCTGTTTCTTGCCGAGGAAGTTGATTCCTTCCGCATTGATCAGGCTCATCATTTTCAGGTCAGTGAGCCAGCGTTTCTGTTCGGCAATTTCGAAGATCAAGCGGCCGATATAGAGCGCACTGAACATACTGGTCAGAATTCCGATGAACAGAGTCACCGCGAATCCTTTGATCTGATCGGTTCCGATGTAATACAGCACAACCGCTGTCAGCAACGTGGTGATGTTGGCATCGAAAATCGTCGAGAAGGCTTTCTCGAAGCCGTTCTTGATCGACATGCGAATGCTCGAACCGCGTGCTTGTTCTTCCCGCATTCTCTCGAAAATCAGAACGTTGGCATCGACCGCCATACCGATCGTCAACACAAGACCGGCCAGTCCGGGGAGTGTGAAGGTGGCATCGATCAGAGACATCGCTCCGAGAACAAGCAGGATGTTGATGGCCAAACAGACGTCCGCCACAAACCCCGATTTCAGATAGTAAACAAGGGTGAAGATGAAGACGGCAGCGAGGGCGATTCCAATCGCGAGGAAGCCTTTCTTCTGAACTTCTTCACCGAGCAGAGCACTGATCGTAAATTCTGTCACAGGTTCGGAAACGAGTGGGACTTCCAAAGCACCAGCGTTCAGCACGCCGAGAAGGTTGTCCACTTCGTCCTGGGTGAATCGTCCTTCGATCACACCAGTCGTTGTAATCACAGCATTGATCGTCGGAGCGGAGTGGATGTTCCCGTCAAGCAAAACAGCCAGATGGCTGAAGAAGCCTTCCCCTTCCTGAGGACGATTTCGCGAGGTCACTTGTCCGAAGAGGTATCCGCCACGTTGGTTAAACGTGAAGCCGACCGCCAGACCTTTTTCAGTAATTTCCTCACGAACGCTAATCAGATAACGTCCAGTGATTCGTTTAGCGGGATCAGGATCAACCACGACCAGAAACTCGCGAAGTGGTTGTCCAGCCGCGTCAGTGAGTGGAGTCCCGTCTTCCGCTGTTAAGATCCGGCTTCGAACGCGATCTCCACCTGTCACTTTCTGAATGCCTTCTGCATCCAGAGCAGGGCGTCGCCACATTGCGATGAGTTTCCCGTCACGAAAGACGTTTCCGCCTTCGCCAACGTTATCCCCGAGGGCGATGATGTCTTGATGATTCACCGAGTTCGCAAGGAGTGCAAACTCGAGTTCTCCGAGCGAAGTAATATCCCGTTTGACCTGCTCGACCTTTTCCTGATCGGCACCGGGAACAATGACTTCGATGCGGTCAGATCCGACTCGCCGAACGGTCACTTCTTCGGTTCCGGTCGGGTTCACACGCTGTTTGACTTTTTCGACCATCTTGTTCATCAACTCATCGTCGATGACTTTACCCTCAGCTTCGGCAGCTTTTCTGTCGACTGCGAAAACCATGTTGGTTCCGCCAGCCAGGTCGATCCCGAGATTGATCGCATCCTTGAAGGGCTTGCCTTCGGCTTTTGTGATGATGAATGGGCTGACCGCAAGTGTGATTGCGAGCAACACAAGGCTGATGCGTGTCGAGAGTGATTTGAGGTTCAAGGCGGTTGCCACCAGGCTTCCGACCACGAACGGGATCACCAAGGCAGCGACAACGATGAGAAAAACACCCCAACCCATTGCCGAACTGACTTCAGCAGCTTCAGCGGCCTCAGCAGTGCCCTCAGCGGTGGTGATGCTCGTCTGAGCGAATAGCAACAAGTCTAGATTCAACGGACTCATCCCGTTTTGCTCCGTCCCGGTATTTAGCTGGCTGTCATGCCAGTTGAACGATTTGAGGTGATCCCAGTTCGATCACGACTTCTCCGAATCCTTGCTGTCTCGAGAAACCACTTCTCGGATCGCACTGGCCTGGAATTTCAAACGCGTATTGTCATCGACTTTGATCGTGACACTCTGTTTGTCTTCGGCAACCGAAACCACAGTTCCCAGAATGCCGCCAATCGTGACGATCTGGTCATTCTTCTTCAGTGCTGAGACCAATTCGTCGCGACGTGCTTTTTCTTTTGCTTCACTTTTCCCAAAAATCGTTTGCATGAAAAAAAGAAGCAACAGCGGAGGTCCAAACAGCAACAACATTTGCCACATCGGACTGCCTTCCGGTTGGTCAGCTGCATCTGCTGCCAGGATCAAAAATGGAATGGTCAGTGTCGACATAGTTGCAATGCGTTAAAGTTGAATGAGGAGGAAATCCTCCAGTTGTCGTCCCCGTTTTTCGTTCTCCAACAGGTCACCGCACACGCCAATCCGGTCGGGAGAAGCGGGTAGTTTAG
The DNA here is from genome assembly GCF_007859735.1 of Thalassoglobus neptunius. Classification (GTDB taxonomy): domain Bacteria; phylum Planctomycetota; class Planctomycetia; order Planctomycetales; family Planctomycetaceae; genus Thalassoglobus; species Thalassoglobus neptunius. The sequence goes on from NZ_SIHI01000001.1 coordinate 615,068, forward strand.
GGACCGTCCCTCATCCGAGCAAGATGTTCACGTCGAAACTCTTGGGCTGAGTTTGACTTAATTGCGGACCGTAACTCCGTGACGACCCTCTGATAGAACCTCAGGTTGTGGACTGAGAGGAGCATCGGGCCGAGCATTTCTCCGACGGTGAACAAATGGCGAAGGAAACCGCGGCTGAACTGCTGGCACGTGGAACAGTCGCATTCACTGTCAAGCGGCTCACGATCGGTTTGGTATTTCAGGTTCCGCATTTTGACCGTTCCATGACTCGTGAACGCAGTCGCATTGCGGGCATTTCGCGTGGGCATTACGCAGTCAAACAGGTCAATGCCTCGTAAAACACCTTCGATAATATCAATGGGGCGGCCGACGCCCATCAGGTATCGAGGCTTCTCTTTCGGAAGCATTGGCGTTGTGAAATCGAGAGTGCGATACATCTCTTCAGGCGACTCTCCGACAGACAATCCCCCCACCGCATAGCCGGGAAAATCGAGCTTGAGGAGACCTTCGGCGGACCGTTCTCGAAGTTGGGGATGAATTCCACCTTGAACAATTCCGAACAAAGCCTGATCGGCGCGTTTGTGGGTCTCGCGACAAATTTGGGCCCATCGCGTCGTTCTAGCGACAGCTTCTTCGAGTTTCGAAACCGGAGCATCGTGTGGCGGACATTCGTCAAGACACATAATGCAGTCCGCCCCGAGGTCCTCCTGAATCTGCATCGCCCGGGCTGGCGTGAGGTCCAGAATACTGCCATCAATGTGAGACTTGAACACGACGCGGTCATCGTCGAGTTGCCGCAGAGCACCGAGGCTGAAAACCTGAAACCCGCCGCTATCAGTCAGAATCGGGCCGTTCCAGCCCATGAACTCGTGGAGACCTCCGAGTTCCTGAACAACTTTTTCCCCAGGCCGCAGAGTGAGATGATAGGTGTTTGCGAGAATCATCTGCGCGCCAGTTTCAGCCAACTGGTGCGGCCAGACGCCTTTGACGCTCCCTCGCGTTCCGACGGGCATAAACGCTGGGGTTTCGACCACTCCGTGAGGAGTTTCCCAGCGACCACACCGTGCGGAAGAGCTTGTGTCGGTGTGATCGAGGTGAAACTGAAACATCGGTCTTTCCCTGTGACTCCGACGGGTTTCCGTCAACCCGACATCGAACGTCCGTGATCGGATCAGCCAAGCATCTCGTTCAGGACAGATTGAGGAGCGAGGTCATATTTCATCGGCTCCATCGAGAAGGAAGCGCGACCCTGCGAAAGGCTTCGCACATGAGACGAGTAGCCGAACATGTTCGCCAGCGGAACTTCAGCTTGCAGAGCGGTGAGATGCCCGCGAATTTCGCTGCCGAAAATCTTCGCATGACGTTGATTCAGGTCTGCCTGAATATTGCCCACAAAGTCTGAGGGAGTGACAACTTCAAGCTTCATGATCGGTTCCAGCAAAGCGATTTCCGCTTTGCTGAGTGCGGATTGAACAGCATGAGCAGCTGCGGATCTAAGGGCCTCTTCGTTCGTTTCTCCTTCGCGGTAACCGACTGAGAGAATGACGAAGCGGACTTTCATCAACGGATAGCCGAGCACGCCTCCCGATTGAGCCGATTCGAAAACCGCTTCCCGAGCAATTTTCTCCGCTTCGGCTGGAATCGATCCGACCGGAATCCGCGACGTGACATGGATCGGGCTTTCGCCTTCGAACGGTTCCACACTGACCGTCACGCTTGCGAAATGCGATTCTCCCTGATTGCTGCGATTGAATTCCTCGTGAGCTTCGGCGGGGTGCTTGACCGTTTCGCGATAAGAAACGCGTGGTTTGTGAACGCGAACATTGAGATTGAAATCTCGATGCATGCGTTCTTTCAACACTTCCAGATGAAGCTCGCCCATTCCGCTGATAATCGTCTGCCCGGTGTCTTCGCTGATTTGGGCTTTGAATGTTGGATCTTGACGACCCAGCCGCACCAAAGCGTCTTCCAGCTTCTTCTTGTCAGCACTGGTATCTGGCTCAACCGCCATCGAGATGACGGTTTCCGGAAAGTGAATGGACTCCAGAAGGATCGGATCGGTGGTGGGACACAATGTGTCGCCGGTCACGATATCTTTGGGACCAATCACACCGCAGATGTCGCCAGCTTCGACGAGGTCGATCTCGATTTTTTCTCGCTGATCCGCCTGAATGTGCCAGATCTGACTACAGAATTCCTTCTTCCCGGTGCGGGGATTCAGGAGTCGCGAGCCGGATTTCAAGACCCCGGAGTAAACTCGGACGAAGCACAAGTCCGCGTGCTTGTCAGCCACAATCTTAAAGATCAACGCTGCGAGTGGCTCGTCGTTCGATGGCCCTCGGGTGATTTCCGCTGATTGGTTCTTCTTGGGTTTTGGATTGATTCCGTGAACCGGTGGCACGTCCAGAGGGCTCGGAAGATAACGGTTCACGCCGTCCAGAATCGGCTGAACACCGACAAAATCGAGGGCCGATCCGGTGAATGTTGGCTGGATATCTCCGGCGAGAGTTGCCTCACGAAGAAGCTTGTGGATCGTCTCGTCGGGGAGATCCCCTTCTTCGAAGTAGGTCTCCATCGCAGACTCATCGCGTTCAGCGATTGTCTCGACAAGCTTCTGTCGATATTCCTCTGCCTGGTCCTTGAGATCGTCGGGGATCTCTTCTTCCGTGATGTTCTTTCCCTGGGTCTCTGAGTCGAAATAGAGAGCCTTGCGGCCGATCAAATCGACAATCCCGAGAAAATCGTGCTCGGACCCGATAGGAAGAAAGAGCGGCAGCGGATTTCCGCCGAGACGTTTCCGAATCTGGTCCAGAACATTCTCGAAGTTCGCCCCGATACGGTCCATCTTGTTGATGAAGCAAAGACGCGGGACTTTGTATTCGTCAGCTTGTCGCCAGACTGTTTCGCTTTGAGCTTCGACGCCTTCGACTGCACTAAAGACGACGACAGCCCCGTCGAGCACGCGAAGGCTCCGCTGAACTTCGGCCGTAAAGTCGACGTGACCGGGAGTGTCGATCAGGTTGATCGTGCACTCTTTCCAACGGCAGGTCACAGCTGCGGAGTAAATCGTAATTCCGCGTTTGGCTTCTTCCGGGTCGAAGTCGGTCTCGGTATTTCCGTCGTCGACATTCCCCATGCGGTGAGTGGCACCTGCGTAGTACAGAATGCGCTCTGTCGTGGTCGTTTTTCCGGCATCAATATGCGCCACGATCCCGATGTTTCGAAGTTTTTCAATGGGGCCTGGCATAGCTGATCAAGTATCTGGATTGAAAGAACTGAGAAGTTTCCCCAAACATAAAAAAAGCCTGCTCATTCAAATAACATGAATGGCAGGCAAGGTGATTCGACAGCGTTTACCAAGCGAAGTGTGAGAACGCTTTGTTGGCTTCTGCCATACGGTGAACGTTTTCACGTTTGGTGATCGAAACGCCTTCCCGCTTGAATGCGGAAACGAACTCGTCTGCCAGAGACTGTGCGATCGGGCGGCCCTTACGTCCACGAGCCGCTTCGAGAATCCATCGGATCGACAGAGTCTGTTGTCGTTTTGCACTCACGGGAGTTGGAACCTGATAGGTGGCTCCCCCGACGCGCTTGGACCGCACTTCGATGTGTGGCTTTACGTTTTCGACTGCTTGATTGAAGACCTCAACAGGCTCTTCTTCAGGCAGGCGCTTGCTGATTTCGTCCATGGCGTCGTAGAACACGCCGAGGGCAATGCTCTTTTTTCCGTCATGCATCAGACAGTTGACGAACTTGGAGACGAGCTTGGAATCGTATCTCGGATCTCCGATCAGCTGTGTTTTACTGGCTGTAAACCGTTTGGCCATGGACGTTTCGACCTGTTAACTGAATCAAAAACAATATTGGATGATTTATTCGAATCACGCTTTCGAGCCCGATGGCCTGCGTGACGGATTGTTCAATTTCAAGCTGCGGACAGCTTGTGAGAACTGATTACGTTTTGAGCACTATTTAGGACGCTTTGCCCCGTAGCGGCTGCGTGCCTGGCGACGGCCGTCGACACCCAGGGTATCGAGCACACCGCGAATGACTTTGTATCGAACCCCCGGCAAGTCGCGAACACGACCACCACGGACAAGCACGATGGAGTGTTCCTGAAGATTGTGACCTTCGCCGGGAATGTAGGCGGTCAGCTCTTTTCCGTTCGACAGGCGAACACGAGCAATCTTCCGCAGAGCCGAGTTTGGCTTCTTAGGAGTCATGGTTCGCACTTGCAGACAGACACCACGCCTTTGCGGGCATCCCTCAAGCAGTGGAGTCTTCGACTTGGACGTCTGCTTTCTGCGAGGTTTTCGAACGAGCTGGTTAATCGTAGGCATAGATCAATTCACAATCTGAAATCGTGCAGTCGTTTGGGGAATATTGATGTCGTTTTCGGTGAGCTTGTCGGCATCAGAATCTCAATCGACTGACGCGCAAAACACCCCTGACCCACCGAGGAATCGCGAACTGTAACTCCCGCGCGGGCGATGGTCAAGTCGACCGAGGCGCTGGATTTCCCAAGAAATCTCGGTTTTTCGAAGCTGTCTCCCGATCTGCAGCACCGAGATCGGTTATGGCGAGTCGCTGTGAATTGCGTCGATTCTTTTCCAATCGATGCGGCGGATGAAGACAGTCTGGTCATCGTTGACACGATAGACGTGGCCGAAAACCTCAGTGGTATCGTGGGGGACTCGAATGATCCGCCCTGAACATTCCCATCTGACGTAATCTGTTCTTTCCCACCTGTCTGTTCCGCCGGGTTGGTAGGGATAGATCCCGACGGGGTGAGGGATCGAGGAATCTTTGTCCATGCGAAACACTCTCATCTCGAATGTGTCGGTAGAAACAGCTGAGAGTTGAATGTTTCCGTCGAAATGAAAATGTTCCACCTCAAGCGGGGAAGCGGAGAAGAAGAGAGTCGCAGCGAGAGAAGCGATGAAATTTGAGATGTGGAACCAGCCGTGATCCATGGAAATACTCCTTCACGATGAACGGAATCGTCACAAAACTGTTTTGATTCGATGAAGCTCCTGAATAGCCCCTGGCCAAGCGAATGATGAGAGTTCCTCTGAATAGTCTACCCGCAGAAAGTGGAGCATAACACGTCGAACAGGGAGGTATCAATGCGAGTAGATGCGTTCTGCTTCCTCGGCATCTGGGCGCGCGTCCGTCGCTCGTGCTATTCTTGATGATTGCGGCATTGACTGTGACCGAGAAATGAGTGACGGCAGAATTTCCTGGACGGAAGACGGTGATGAATCAGAAGCGAATCGGACTGATTGGTGCGGGGAAAATGGCGACGGCATTGGCTTCCGGGTGGATTCGTTCCGGTTTGGCTCAACCTGAGAATATGCTCGCCAGTGACCCTTACGAAGCTGCCCGGAAATCATTCAGGGAACAGACGAACATCCCGACGACAGACAGCAATCGTGAGGTGCTCGAATCGTCGGGAGTGGTGCTGCTGGCGGTGAAACCTCAAGTCGTGCCTGAGCTTCTGGAAGAACTCGCCGAGTCGGCCACGTCGGAACATCTCTTCGTTTCCATCATCGCCGGGGCACGTTTGGATCGCTTCGAAGCAGTACTGCCGAAGAGTCGACACATTCGAGTGATGCCGAATACTCCCTGTCTCGTTGGGGAAGGAGCCTCGGGATTTGCGGCCGGTTCCACTGCCACTAAGGACGACTTAAAGCTGGTCGAAGATCTTCTCTCGACCGTTGGAATCGCACTGCCAGTCGCTGAGCACTTGCTCGATGCAGTGACCGGACTTTCAGGCAGCGGACCGGCATATGTGTTTGAGATCATTGAAGCACTCAGCGACGGCGGGGTTCTGTCTGGGTTACCGCGTGCGACAGCGACTCAACTCGCAGCACAAACACTGCTCGGGGCTGCGAAAATGGTCCTTGAGAGCGGCCAGCATCCGGGGCAGTTGAAAGATGCTGTGACAAGTCCCGGGGGGACGACGATTTCGGGGCTGCATCAACTCGAACAGGGATGCATGCGGGGAACACTCATGAATGCCGTCGAAGCCGCGACGAAACGCTCGCAGGAGTTGGGAAAAACATCGACATAAGTGCGGTGCGGTGCGATGCCGATGGTCGTGGTGTTCCCAAGCGACGAATTCGCGAGATGTGGAATTCTGAACGAACGGGATTGGGAGGTGACTCCAGCAACTCTCATTGGTGAGGACGTTCCTGAATCGTTAACGTTGCATTATCGCTCTCTCACTTGATTCATAGAAAAACACATGCCTGACTTGAGCTATACTCCGCGTCAACGGTATCTCGTTCGGTTTGACCCGAAACGGATTCCGCATATGTTCGTCGACGTTCTCGTCATCGGAACAGGCATCGCCGGAGTTCGTGCTGCTTTGGAAATTGATCCGCGTTTGCGCGTTGTGATGGTGACGAAAGATGTCGTGTCGTCATCGAACAGCTCGTGGGCTCAAGGGGGCATCGCTGGAGTTCTGGACCCTTCCGACGAGTTGAGCAATCACGTCGAAGACACCATCAAAGCCGGGGCCGGTTTGTGCGATCCCGATGTCGTTCGAGAGATTGTGGAAGAAGCTCCGGAACGAATTCGAGAGCTTGTCTCGTTCGGAGCGCAGTTCGATCGGAAAGATGGTTCGATCGCACTGACGACTGAAGGAGGTCACAGCCATCCGCGTGTTGCTCATGCTCTTGGGGATGCCACCGGAAAAGAGGTGATGCGGGCCTTGATTGATACCGTTCGCGGAGCGGGATGGACGGAGATCTGGGAGAAGACGTTCTCAATCGACCTTTTGACTCACGAGGGGAGTTGTCGCGGGGCGCTGGTCTGGAATCCTCATCACGGAAAGACGTTCGTCTGGGCCAAGCAAACGATTCTGGCGACCGGGGGAGCAGGGCGTTTGTATCGGGAAACGACAAACCCTGATATCGCGACCGCCGACGGACACGCAATCGCCTACCGGGCGGGTGCGGAGCTGCGCGATATGGAGATGATGCAGTTTCATCCGACGGTGCTTTACATCGCTGGAAGTTCACGTCATCTGATCACCGAAGCGGCTCGAGGAGAAGGGGGATATCTGGTCGATGTGAATGGCGACCGGTTCATGGGGAATTACGACGAGCGGTTGGAACTCGCTCCGCGTGATGTGGTCAGTCGTGCGATCACTGATCAGATGGAACTGACCCGGCATCCGTGTGTCTATCTCGATTTGACTCACCTGCCGAAAGAGAAGATCAACGAACGGTTTCCCAATATTCTGGAGATGTGCCGCGAGTTCGGTCTCGACCTGACGCATGACCGCATTCCCGTCCGACCGGGAGCCCATTACATGATCGGCGGGTTGACGGTCGACTTGAAAGGTGCGACGACGCTTCCGGGGCTGTGGGCTGCAGGTGAAGCGACTTCCAGTGGTTTACATGGGGCAAATCGACTCGCATCCAACAGCTTGTTGGAAGGGCTATATTACGGGATTCACGCTGGCCGAGGGGCGTCGCAAGCAGCGTTGGAAATTCCCGACAGCTTTTCCGCGCCGCCTGTTTCTTCGCCGGGCCCGAAGGTGATCGAGGAGCAGGACCTGTTGAACCTCACCGACTTGCGGAACTCGCTCGGATCAATCATGTGGCGAAATGTTGGAATTCGCCGCGATGAAGAAGGACTCAAAGCGGCAGCGGAGCAGGTCGAGTTTTGGGACCGATATGTCTCTCTTCGAGAGTTTCAGACAGTCGAAGGTTGGGAACTGCAGAACATGCTGCTGGTCGGGCGATTGATGATCGAGTCAGCCCGGGCTCGCACCGAAAGTCGTGGTGTCCACTTTCGGAGCGATTTTCCGGAGTCTGATTCCTCATGGGAGAGGCACGTCACGATCGGCGAACCCTCCGCAGCTGACTGACTGCGTTTACAGATGCTTCGCCAGAAGTTCGGCAATCTGAACAGCGTTCGTTGCTGCCCCTTTTCGCAAGTTGTCGCTGACGCACCAGAAGCTGATTCCGTTCGGATGTGAGATGTCCTTGCGGATTCGTCCGATGAAGACTTCGTCGGAACCATCGCAAGTGCTCGGAAGCGGATATTGCCCGTCCTGCAGGTTGTCGACGACCTGAATTCCAGGAAATGACTCGAACAGTTCACGAGCTTCACCGGGTGAGAGTGGCTTTTCGGTTTCGACGGTGATCGACTCGCTGTGACAGTTGGCAACCGGCACGCGGACGCAGGTGGGGTTCACCTGAATCGATTCATCGCCGAGAATTTTTCGGGTCTCGTAGACCATTTTCAGTTCTTCGCTGGTGTATCCGTCTGCCTTTTCGCTTCCGATTTGGGGGATGCAGTTGAAGGCGATGGGATGCGCGAAGGCTTTGTAGGAATAGTCATCTCCGGACAGGTACGATTTGGACCCATCGAACAGATCGCTTGTTCCCTGGACGCCGGCTCCGCTTGTCGCTTGATAAGTGCTGACGATCACCCGTTTGACGACCGCAGCATCGTGAAGAGGTTTCAGAGCCAGGACCATTTGGGTTGTTGAGCAGTTCGGACTGGCGATGATGCCGGTGGCGTCGAGAGCATCCTGCGGATTCACTTCCGGAATCACGAGGGCGACTCCTTCTTTCATTCGCCAGTATCCCGATTCATCAATGACGCGGCAGCCTGCTTCAACAGCGGCAGGAAGATATTCGGCAGCGACGTCATCGGGAGTGGAAGCGATCACGAGGTCGGACCCGGCGAAGCAATCTTTGGTCAGCTCTTCGATGGTGTACTTCTGGTCACGAAAAGAAATCTGCTGACCCGTTGAACGAGCTGAGGCGATGAAGCGAAACGTTCCTGCTTGAAAGTTCCGTTCTTCCAGCAATTGCCGCATGATCTGACCGACGGCACCGGTGGCGCCCACAATGGCAACATTTCGAAACACGGATTAACCTCAATTTGCAGCTGAGCGGCAGTGATAGGGATCAAAGAGTCAATGAGCGTCCAAGACGACACGAGCGAGCATCATAGACCGGGACAAGTGGCCTCTGCAAATTGTTCGCGATCAATCCTTTCTGTTGAGAAACTGCGCCCGGGAAGATTGGGGCCTTTCAGACGTTGAGACCGGAGAAACCCGGCGACTCCGGTCTTGCGGTCATGAAGCCGGAACCTCTACAATCGCTAAAACTTAAGAGAAATAGCTCGTGTCAGATCATATCAAGCGGATCGCCGTATTGGGTGCAACCGGTTCGATTGGAACCAGTTGTCTCGATGTGGTGCGCGCTCATCCGGATGAAATGGCAGTGGACTTGCTGTCCGCTCACACCCAATGGCAACTGGTGGCCGAGCAAACTGCTGAGTTTCTGCCGCGAACAGTCGTGCTGACGGGGATCGATCGAAATTCCGTTCCGGGAAATGCGTTTCCATCGCAAGTGAACGTCGAGTTCGGTGAAGATTGCCTCGCGAACGCCATTACTCACTCGGATGCCGAGGTTGTGATTACCGGAATCGTGGGGGCTGCGGGACTCCGCGGAACCTGGGCAGCGATTGAAGCCGGGAAATCGATTGGATTGGCAAATAAAGAAACACTCGTCGTCGCCGGGAAACTCGTGACGGACAAAGCTTCCGAAACCGGTGCGACGCTGATTCCGGTCGACAGTGAACACTCCGCGATTTTTCAGTCGCTGCAGTCCGGGCGGACTGAAGAAGTGTCACGAATTATTCTGACAGCCAGTGGAGGACCGTTCCGGACATGGTCTCAGGAGCAGCTTTCACAGGTCACTTGTGCTGATGCTCTGAGTCATCCGACCTGGGAAATGGGCAGGAAAATTACCGTCGATTCCGCGACGATGATGAACAAAGCTCTGGAAGTGATTGAAGCCCGATGGTTGTTCGGACTTCCTTCTGAGCAGATCGACGTTGTCGTGCATCCGCAGTCGGTGGTCCACTCGATGGTGGAGTTTGTGGATGGCTCAGTCATCGCACAATTATCTCCCCCGGATATGAAATTACCTATACAATATGCGATTACCTGGCCCGCACGAGTGGCAGGAGCCAGCCCGAAACTGGACTTATTGGAAACATTTTCACTTGATTTTCAACCCCCTGATCTCGAACGATTCCCGGCGTTATCGTTAGGATTTGAGGTTGCTGAACGCGGCGGAACTTCTGGAGCAGTCTTGAATGCTGCCAACGAAGTGGCTGTCGAGCGTTTTCTTTCTGAAACACTGACTTTTACCGACATCCCGCGACTCTGTCGCGAGATTCTGAATGCCCACGATTTCGACAGCCAGCCGGAGTTGGATGAGTTGCTCGAACTCGATCATTGGGCGCGCCAGGAGGCATTGAATTGGATACCGTCGTCGCCGCCACACTCGCACTCTTTAGCGTCTCGGCACTGCTAAACATATTTATCGCTGCCGCCGGACTTGGTCTGGTGATCTTTTTCCATGAGCTCGGACACTTCCTCGTTGCGAAGTGGTGCGGAGTGTATGTGGAACGCTTCAGTATCGGATTCGGTCAGCCGATCCTCGCCAAGAAGTGGGGCGAGACCGAATACTGGCTGGGCTGGGCTCCGTTTGGGGGCTACGTCAAAATGCTCGGTCAGGATGATATGGATCCGGGGCAAATGACTGACGATCAGATCAGTGCTGATCCTCGCTCTTACACCTCAAAGTCTGTTCCTCAGCGGATGGCGATTATCTCCGCCGGGGTGATTATGAACATCATCACCGGGTTTCTGTTCTTTGCGATTGCCTTCAACAGCGGTGTTGAAACAACCGATCGTGTCATCGGTCACGTGCAAGTGGGAATGCCGGGATGGCAACACGGAATTCGTTCCGGCGACACCATTACCGCCATTAACGGACGGCAGGTGTCGAACTTTGAAGACCTGTTGCGTGGGACGGCACTTTCTCGCGGCCCGATTCGCTTGCAGGGTTTTCATTCCGATGGAGAAACGTTCGACATCGAACTGGAGCCATCAGCCAACGGAATCGTCCGTCAGATCGGAATTGGATCGTCCCGAAGCCTGGAAGTTCTTCCTGTTCCGGATCCGAAAGCAATTCCCTTTGTCTTTCCGGGGACCGCTGCTTCTCGAGCAGAGTTTGAGCCGGGCGACATTATCGCGGCTGTTGATGGAGTCGTGATCAAAGAGTTCAGCGAACTCGACAAGATTCTCAACGAGAAAGCAGACGAAGCGTTGGGGCTGACAGTCAAACGCAAGAGTGAGGGTGGCGACACCAAAGAAGTTCAGGTCAGCTTGCCTGCCGAACAGTTTCTCGGTTTGGGACTCCGCATGGGGATGGGAAAAATCGAAGCTGTCCAAATCGGTTCGGCTGCTGCTGAAGCGGGTTTGAAGAAGGGCGATCTCATCGCCAAGGTCGACGGGCTGGACGTCGGACACGATATCGATCCCGTTCGTCTCACAGAATACTTCTCTGAGCATGACGGGAAAGAGGTCGAAGTGACCATTTCCCGTGAAGTTTCCGGAGGGGCGCCTCAAGAACTGGTGCTCACTTTGACTCCAAGCGATCGGGCTCCGTGGGCAGAACCACCGACATCAGAAGGGGCTCCGCTTTCGGTTCCGAGCATTGGAGTTGCTTATCATCTGGTTCCGAATGTTTTCTCAGTCGATGAAGATGGTCCCGCAGCCGGACAGGGAATCAAACCACGTGATACCATTCACAAAGTGACTCTCATCAAGGCACCTGGAACTGAGCAGGACGCCAGAACGGATACGCGGTTCGAGATCCCGATCAAAGACAAGAACTGGGCCTACGCTTTCTGGACCATTCAGGAATACACTCGCTCACGAATCGTGGAACTCACCGTCAGTTCACCCGAAGATTCAAACGAACACCGGGTCGTTGAAGTGACTCCGAAGGTCGTCGAAGATTGGTATCTTCCCACGACACGCGGACTTCGTTTGAGCGAGCGGTCGATTACTCTCGAGGCAAACAGCGTTCAAAACGCCTTCGCAATGGCAGGGCGTTACACCGTTACCTCCATCGAAGATATTTACCTGACTCTTCGCGGGTTGCTGACCGGGGATATCTCCCACAAGGGGTTAAGTGGACCGATCAATATCGCCAAGCTGGCCTATGGGTTTGCGGATTTGGGGATTGGACACTTCCTGCGATTTCTCGGACTGATCAGTGTGAATCTCGCTGTGATCAACTTCCTGCCGATTCCCGTGCTGGATGGCGGTCACATGGTCTTTCTCATCTGGGAAGCTGTCACAAGGAAGAAGCCCAGCGAGAAAGTTGTTGCAACCGCCACCTACTTTGGAATGGTCTTTGTCCTGGGTCTGATGATGTTTGTGATCTATCTCGACCTGTTCGTTTCGAAAATTTAAGTCCGAAGACACTCACTCATGAGCTTCGTTGGGGGCAACCTGAACAAGTTCGTTCTTGAGCTGTTCGACCGCTTCCGAGTATTGATCTGACCCGATGAGATTCTCCATCTCATTCGGGTCTTTTTCGTGGTCGTAGAGTTCTTTGGCAGTGACGTTTCCGGTCTGCCAGTCACGCCATTCCGTATACCGGAGTCTGCCATCGGTGACAGAGTATCCCATTTGGTCAGGCTTTCCTTTGTAGTAAGCTGGGCGAGGATGTTGCGTGAGGGCGACTCTCTTCACAGACGCCGAAGGATCTCTCAGCACAGGAACCAGGCTTTCCCCTTCGACGTGGGTCTCCGGAAGTCCGCACAACTCAGCAAGTGTGGGACTGAGATCAATCAGTTCGGCAATCGAGTTCGTTCGAGCGTTCTGCGGGAATCCGGGGGCTGAAATGAGAAGTGGAACACGAGCGTCCAGCTCAAAGCAGGAGGTCTTGCACCACACGCTGTGTTGTCCCAGGTGGAATCCGTGATCCGACCAGAAGACCACAATTGTCTTTTCTCGCAGCCCGGTTTCCTCGAGGGTTTTCAGAAGCTTGCCGACTTGCTCATCGAGATAGCTGATGCTTGCATAGTAGCCATGCCACAATAATCGACGTTCTTCATCGGAGATGTTCTGCGGATCGGGGCCATAGCCTCTGAGTTCCCGTGAATCGTGAAGTGCGATCTCCGGAACGTTGCTGGGCGGAGCGAATCGATCCGGAAGGGTGAGGCTGTCTCTCTGATATCGGTCCCAATACTTTTTCGGAGCGAGAAACGGAAGATGCGGACGCCAGAATCCAACAGCAAGGAAGAATGGCTCGTGGGAAAATTCTTTCAGTTGCTGACAGGCCAGGTCGGCAATTTTTCCGTCGCGGTAAGCATCGTCTGGAAGATCCTCGTTCTCATACGCTCCCTGCTTCTTTCCGGGTTTGGCTCCTTTGAGGGGTTTTGCGTACGTGTCAGAGTGTCGACCTGCATTGAGCATGGAGGGAACCGACCATGATGGTTCATCATCGAGATTTCCCATGTTGTGAAACATCTTCCCGATACAGCGTGTGAAGTATCCGTTGTTTTTGAATCGCTGTGGAATGGTGACAGCATCGGGCTGGGCAGTGCGGAAATCGGCCCGCAGGTCATAGACGGAAATGGTGTCGGGACGCAGACCAGACATCAACGAGGCTCGCGAAGGATTGCAGACCGCCTGCTGGCAATAGGCATTCTCAAACAGGGTTCCTTCAGAGGCGAGTCGGTCCAGGTTTGGTGATGAGACGTCCTGATTTCCATAACATCCGAGGCTGCAGTTGAGGTCATCGGCAGCGATAAAAAGTACGTTCCATTGCTCGGCTGATTCCGAACTCTTTGGGACTGTACTCAGCAAGAGAGCCACGATCAGGCTCGTTAGAAGATTTCTCATGAGGCGCTTTCTGTCAAAGGTGTCAGACGTCGATGTCGCATCGAGAGTCGTATCATCACACAACTTTTCTGACCATGCAAACTGATGCCACTGGCTCATCGTGATCTCGTGCTTGATCATTTGACCAACAGTCAGATTCGGCTTTGGCCATGAGAGTCGGAAGATTCGGATTTCCGGTCGGCGTTGCTTGATTCGGTTCCTGTGCGAGGAAATCGAATTCCTGGTTTTTCTGCGAACGCAATGCTGTCTCAATTGAAGTGAGATGCAGTGACGTTGGATGATGGTCACACTCACAGTTCATGAAAGAATTCCTGACAGGCGACTTTCTGTCAGCTGACGCAGAAATCATTTCCATATCGATCGGGTGAAACAGACATGCGCTCCATCTTGATAGTGATGTCAGTCATGACATGGCTTGCGGCGAAGCCAATGGATCTCTTCGGAGATCATCCATCAGGCGCGAACTGGGAAACAGTTGGTGGCGACCGTGGCTGTCAGAGGTATTCAACTCTTTCGCAAATTAACCGCGAGAACGTTGATCAGCTTGAAGTGGCGTGGGTCTATCGAACGGGAGAGCTTGATCGCGAGCGGAAGAAGACGATTGAATGCACACCGCTCGTTATCGATGGCGTGATGTATCTCTCGACGGGGCACTTGAGAGTGGTCGCGTTAAATGCAGAAACAGGTGAGCAACTTTGGGAGTTTGATCCGTTCGCAAATCATACAGCTGCAGGCCCGCTTGCATCCGGCGGAGTGAATCGCGGACTGGCGTGGTGGAGTGATCAGAAACCTGACGGAGAACGACGCATCTTGCACGGAACGTCCGATGGTCGATTGTTCTCGATCGATGCCAGGACAGGGCAACTCGATCCGAAGTTCGGAAACGGTGGCATCAAAGATCTCCGCGAAGACTTCGAAGAGGATCTTTCCAAGATGGCTTATGGTCCGACTTCAGCCCCGGCGATTTGTGGAGACATCGTTTTTCTCGGCGTCTCCAATGGGGAAGGGCCGAACATCGCTGCTCCGGGGGATATTCGAGCGTTCGACGTCCGGACCGGGCGTCAGCTGTGGAGATTTCATACTGTTCCGCGTCCCGGAGAAAAGGGCCACGAAACCTGGGAAGGGGATTCGTGGAAGTACCGAGGAGGGGCGAATGCGTGGGGTGGCTTGAGTGTTGACGTCGAGAGGAATCTCGTCTTCGCAGGTTTGGGCTCAGCGGCATTCGACTTTTACGGAGGGGACCGTCACGGAGAGAATTTGTATGCGAATTCAACGGTTGCGCTCGATGCTTCCAGTGGAGAACTCAAGTGGCACTTTCAAACGTTGCGACACGATCTGTGGGACCATGATCTGCCGGTCTATCCGAACCTCGTCACGGTGACTCACGAGGGGAAACGTATTCCGGCCGTTGCACAGGTGACCAAGACGGGTTTCGTTTACCTCTTCGATCGGGAGTCGGGAGAACCACTCTTTGAAATCGAAGAGCGACCGGTTCCGCAGTCGGATGTTCCCGGTGAACAGGCCTCACCCACGCAACCGATTCCCGTGAAGCCGCCTCCCTTTTCCGTTCAACACTTCGATAAATCGAACGTCACCGACATCGCTGAAGCCAATCGGGAATATGTGCTGAAGGAGCTTCAGAAGATTCGAACCGGACCCGCTTTCAGTCCTCCGAGTTTGCAGGGGACTGTTGTGACTCCCGGATTTCATGGAGGGGCCAACTGGTCGGGAGCCAGCTTCGATCCCGAAACGGGAATTCTTTACGTCAACTCAAACAACGTTCCGAACGTGATGACGCTTGTCGAGTCTCCGCCGGGGGCGAAGTACAAGTACGGACATCGCGGGTACAAACAAATTCGCGATCAGGAAGGCTATCCCGGGATCAAACCGCCATGGGGGGTGTTGACGGCAATTGATCTGAATCAAGGCGAATTTGCGTGGCAGGTTCCGCTGGGGGAATACGAGGAGTTGACAGAAAGAGGTATTCCTCAAACTGGAACGGAAACCTTCGGTGGGACGATTGTCACAGCTGGCGGTCTCGTCTTTATTGGGGGAACAAAGGACGAGAAGTTTCGAGCTTTTGACAAATCGACAGGTGAAGTGCTTTGGGAGTCTCAACTCCCCGCCGGGGGATACGCGACTCCCTCAACTTACGAAGTAAACGGTCGACAATACGTCGTCATCGCAGCTGGCGGAGCAGGCAAACTGGGAACGAGGGCAGGGGATGCCTTTGTCGTCTTCGCGCTTCCCGAAGGGGGAAATTAATTCGGTAAGCACTCAGCAACCTTCACTCTCGTTGTCAAAACCTAGAGCATTTTCTGATTGTGTGTGCACGATCTCGCACGAGCAAGCACAGCCTTTTAAATTATGAAACAGTGCAAGCGAGTGCACAGGAAAGAGCAACTTGCTCTACGCTGCAGCACTGTCAGATCCGTCGGCGGAATCAGCAGAATAGAAGTTCAAAAGTGCTGATGGGCCGACTCTGCCTTCAGTGGTTCCGTCCCAGCAGTGTGACTCCACACATTCGAGGACAGTTTCTGCAACACGCAATGCTGCGAGGGCATCGCGTCCATTCACAACCGGACGATGACGGTTTCGAACCGCGTCGATGAACGAACTCAGTTCCGCTGTCAGAGCATCATCGTTGGAAGCTTGGACTTCTTGAGGTTCAATGAACGTCCCGAAGACTTGTGATTTCAATTCGTCGATCGTCCGTTCGCCGGATTGGGCGAGGTCGAACGGAAACTGACCCGATTGCATCATCGGAGTCGGTGAGAACTTCTTGACGACGCGGGAGGTCAGGTCTGCGGTTGCACAGCCTGTCTCTGACCAGCACTGAATGTTTCGTGATGGAGACGGTGAAACGCGATTGACCGTCAGGTCGGCAATGCATCCGTTCGGGAAGTAAAGCCTCGCCTGAACAGCGTCTTCCCGTCCTCCGACGAGTGAGGCTCCGAAGGCTTCGACGCGGGTCGGCATTTCCTGTGTCAGTGACAGACAGAGTTCAATGTCATGAATCATCAGGTCGTGAACGACTCCGATATCCATCGACCGAAATGCGTAGGGGCTAACGCGTTCTGTTCGAATGTATTTCGGTTCCCCGGTCCATTCAGAAAGTTCTTGAAAGGCTGGGTTGAATCGTTCGATGTGACCCACTTGAAGAGGAATCGCGTGCTCATCAGCAAGGCGGACGAGTGCTTCTCCGTCTTCGACGTTGCCAGCCAGTGGCTTCTCCATGAGAACGGGAACATCTTTGGAGAGAAAATCTCCGCCGACCTGTTTGTGCAGGAATGTCGGCACGACGACGGAAACCGCATCGACCGATTTCATAAGAGTGCGATAGTCGTTGGTCCAATTGCATCCGCACGACTCAGCGACTGTCCGCCCTTGTTGTTCATTCGGATCGGCGACAGCAATCAGCTCAACCCCATCCATTTCGGAGAGAATTCGTGCGTGATGCCGACCGAGTGCGCCGACTCCAACGACGGCAAGTTTTAATGTCCCATTCATGTCTTCACTGACTTTAAGAGAGTTGTGTGTAGATCGATCGAGAGCAACTTGCTCTTCACTGTATGTTGGCTTGGTCTGTTCGTTTCGGTGTGTCGGACAGGCCTCTTCAGCCTCTGTCACATTTCAGCGATTGCTCGATAGTGGCCCGGCACACGGCTTAAGCGGATTTCTTCGCTGCGGTTTCCTTGGATTCAACGAGAGGAGTTGTGCGGGCTGCTTCGCGAGCGCGCCCCATTCTGCCTGCACGTTGCTGTTCAATCGCTGACAGGAGCGTGATCAGTTCAATCGGAAAAATGCCCTGCAGCTCCGTTTCAAAATGTTCGCGAACGACTTTGAAAGACTTGTGTTCTCTGTAAAGCATTCGCTGGGCATGCCGAATGACACGGATCGATTCATCCGGAATCCCGGCTCGTTTCATGCCAATGAGATTGACGGTCTTGATCTCAGGATTGTCGCTTCCCGCAGCCAGCATGAACGGCGGAACGTCCGTCGGAACGCGACATCCTCCGCTGACGAAAGCGAGAGTTCCGATCGTTGCGAAGTGGTGAACGACGGAGTTGCCCGAGACAATGGCCCGATCGTGAACATGAACATGCCCGCCAAGCAACACACCGTTCACAAGCATCACGTGATCGTAAAGTCGACAGTTGTGGGCGACGTGTGAGTTCGACATCAGCAGGTTGTGATTGCCGATGCGAGTGATTCCGTCTTCCTTCTCTGCCCCGCGATTGACTGTAACGCCTTCCCGAAACTGGTTGTGATCTCCGATCACGACTTGAGTCGGTGCGGCATCTCGATAGCTGTAATCTTGAGGTTCCGCACCAATGACACTGTTTTGCCAAAAGCGGTTGTCGCTCCCCACTGTGGTTTTCCCGGTCAACGTGACATGACTTTCGAGAACCGTTCGATCACCAATCGAAACATCCGGCCCGACGAAGCAGAATGGACCGATTTGAACGTCCTGCCCGATCTGTGCTTTCGGATCGACGTGAGCGAGATGAGAGATCTGAGTCGACATTATCAACGTCCTGTTTGTGGGTGAATGATCGTCATCCGGCAGCGTTCATGGGGGTGAAAGGAGCGGGTCGATTCTTGGGGAGTGGAAAAGACGATTGATGGGGATTGAGCGCGAGAGCTTGTTTTCGAAGGGTTCGAATTATGGCGTGATTCAGTCGATGACCTGAACGGGTTGCCACAAAACGTCCTGCAAGATCACATCCCAACAGAGCGAAATCGCCAATACAGTCTAAAATTTTATGACGGGCGCATTCGTTCTCGAATCTCAAGGAATTGTCAACGATTCCTTCGTCTCCGAAAACGAGCACGTTCTGCGGAGTCGATCGTTTGCCAATTCCTTGTTTCTGGAGTTCGCGAACTTCCGACTCCAGGACAAACGTGCGGCAGTTTGCGATCTCCTGAATGAACACTTCCGGAGTGATTACAAAACTGTCGGACTGTTGTGAAATCGGACTGTTTCCGTAATCGAGAAGGAATCCGATTTCATATTCGTGTTTGCGAGGTGGTTGCGCGCCGATTCCGACAAAGTCATCTTCGACAACAACCAGTGTCTCGGTCAGTTCGACACAGGCTCGCGAGGCGTCCTGTTCGACGATGTCCGCAGACAGGAGTGCTTCAACAAATGCCTGACTCGATCCGTCACACGCAGGGGGTTCGGGTGCATCGATGCGAACAAGGCAGTTGTCGATTTGCAGCCCCGCCAGGGCTGCCATGACGTGCTCAATCACCTGCACTGATCCGCCGGGGGACTGGATCATTGTGCAGCGAGATTGAGGAACGACGAACTCAATGAGTGCGGGAATTGTCGCTGCCGACGTGAGATCGGTTCGTTCGAACACAATTCCGACATCTGGATCGGCGGGGCAAAACTCGAGCAAAACGTCGATCCCTCCGAATAATCCATATCCGGAAACCTTCGCAGTACGAGCGATCGTTCGTTGTCGTCGAGGGGGAGAGTCAAGCACGAATTGATCCTTGGACCGGACAGGAGCATGCAAAAGCGGATCTCAAACGGGTTCTGACACGGCGATGGCTTTCATTCAGAATCGCTTACTTGCGACTCAACGTCGGCGACCACTTTGTCAGAGTTCGATTGGTGTGATCCCAGCAACTGTCAACCGGAGAGTTCTTCAAACATCCATCGATTCAACGACAGTTTCGGTTCTGTTCCTAACGAGTTGTCTGACTCGCAGGTGCGCTGGCGTTCTGCTGCTTTTCCCAACGATCGTTGAGATAGTTGAGGACCGGATCGGTCAGGTCATCTCGGTTTTGATGATAGAGGACCTGGCGGTTCATGCCCTCCATCACTTCCTGAGGATTGTCTGCGGCATCGACCACAGAGCGATTAAATCGAATGATCAGTGTGTACTTGTAGTATTTCGAGTAGCGCTCGACAGCGTCGGAGACTTCAAGGTAGATGCCCTTGTAAACTTCCGTTTCCTTCTTCATCAACTCGCGTTGTTTCTGAAGTTGGGCTTTCTTGAGATCTGCCTGAGCGGTCAGAAATTCGCTCTCGAGTGCTTCGTACTCAGCACTTGTCGGAGCGAGTTCTTTCATCTTGGCCTGGATGGCCTGGATGTTTTCGATCTTGGGAGCCAGAAGTTCATCGCTGCGGCGAACTTCTTCCTGCAAGCGTTCCGTCAGGTAGACGAATTTCTTGTATTCTTTGAAGACGTGGGCCATATCAATGAGCCCAATCTGGTAACCATCATCCGCGTGGATGGGACCAGCAAATAGAAAGAGAAAGCATCCTGTCAGCAAGCATGACAGGGGACGAGTCAACGAATTCCAGCGAGGGAGCCTCAGCATGGCGAATGCACTCCTTTGCAATGCCAGTCCTATTCAACCAGAGAACTTCAGCCCCCTGGGAAATTGACATTCATCATTCCGGCGATGATCTGTCAATTCAGGGTGCATTGTCTTGACTGACGCAAACTGGTCAAGACGAGTTCAATCGTCGCCGGTCGGAATCTTCCAAAATTGCCGATTCCAAAAGCAGAAATCCCCGCTTGTCAACGACAGGCAGGGATTTCGCTCGTAACCGAACTGTCAAAAATTAGACAGATTCTGGGGGTGGTGCAGGTGCATCGCCATCAGCTGGTGCAGCTGGGACTTCTGATCCACCGGCAGGTGCTGCTGGAGCAGCTGGAACTGTGCATGGGCTTGATCCACATGGGCTTCCGTAGGAAGTTCCACAAGGAGCAGTTCCGCAAGGGCTTGTTCCACATGGAGCTGCAGTTCCGCATGGGCTGCTGTAGGAAGTGGTGCAAGGGCTGCTGCAAGCAGTTTGGCAGCTCTTAGTGCGGCGAACTCGCTGTGGGGCACATTGAGTGCGAGCTGCACGGCGAGAAACGCGGCAAGTGCGAGTTCGGACGCGACCACAGGAAGCGCTGCTGTAGGATGCGGTTGCAGTTCCGCATGCTCCGGTGGCGCACTGTGCGGATGCAGAATCCGCAGCTGCAGCGACGACGAACGCTGCAACGGCCATCAAGCTCAGAATGTTTCGTGTCATCAGAAATTGCTCCGTCTCAAAAGGTAGTCTCGGGGAAATCACATGATTCACTGCCTGGTCCCGAACACTCACTCCCGGCAGTGAAGCGTGAAGAAATCGAATCCTTTCGAGTGGCAAACATTGCCGGTCACGCGAATTTTCTCGATTAGGTAGTCTAGGTGGGCGAGATTGTCAAACGTGTGACCCTGGTAAATCTGAAGGGGATCCGAAAAACCGGAGCTTGCCAGCGAAGGGTGGAGCATCTGTTCAGTAGTCGGTGAGGTGGGATTATGCGGGCGTGTTGTCACTGAAAAACGTCGAATTGACCGCTTTGTAGAAATTGAGCCGGTCGTGCGAATTGTTTCGGTGTCATATTTCCCCCAACTGGAGCAATCGGAAGGGCGGTTTGTAACGCAGAATGCAATTCCACCGCCCGTCTGAACCGTAGTGTTGAATCCGACTGAAGTTGATGACCCGTCCACGCCGACAATGTACATCAGGTGGTTAAGTAGTTTCGGTTCGGGAGCGCCTTTCCGAACGATTGCATGACGCATATCAGCCGGAATCAACTGATCACTTATAGGGGGGAGTTCACAGTTCAGTGTGATCTCAAGAGTCGCGTGAACAAGATGTTCACAACACTCTTTTCTGATCATGACGCGACTGGGGCTCAATGGGGGATTTCTTCACTTGTGAGTCGTTAGGCGGAGGCATTGCGCTTCCATCTTTTGGACTTCCTCTCCACTGGTAGATCATCAGAGCTGCAAGGGGTTCGTGGCATCGTCTGCTACGGGCACAGTTTTGAAGTGATTTGCATGACAATAACCTGAGACGACCCCGAAAACGACGCTGGTTTATGCCATGGACCCACGGGCTAGGAGAGCCGGCCGCGTGTCGAACGAGGGGTGAAGATCTGGAACAGCATCCGCTGTTCGGACCCAGACAGATTGTGATTGGAGAGCCCGCAATGAGGACGATCTTCACTACCGGTCAAGTCGCCAAAATCTGCAAGGTCGCACCACGTACAGTAAGTAAGTGGTTCGACTCAGGCCGACTCCGAGGATACCGGATTCCCGGTTCCCAGGATCGCCGGATTCCCCGCGAGCACTTGATTCGGTTCCTGAAAGAACACGGAATGCCACTCGGTGAACTGGAAGACGAAGCAATGGGCAAGCTTTTGCTCGTTGGCGTCGACAGCACAATGCGTGGCGGGTTGGAAGGTGTCCTTCCAATCGAAGACTTTAAAGTTGAACTCGCAGCAAGTGGATTCGAAGCCGGCATCCAAGCCGAGTCGTTGCATCCCGACTGCGTCGTGATTGACTTTGCGATGGGGCGGAATGAAGCCTTGATGATCGCTCAGAATCTGCGAAAGAACGGTGACTACACTGATACCGTGCTGATTGCACTCCTCAGTGACGACGACACCGCCAGCGGATTCGATCGGACGATCTTCAACGAGACCTTCCGCAAGCCGTTCGACGCAGCTTTGCTCGCTGAACGCATCCGTACTTTGGTCAGCCGTCGCAAGACGCTTGCTTGAGCTAACTGCCTTCTAAACGAGGCGGTTCTTGCGATGTGTCGAGCATATCGCTGACCCGTAGTCATGGATGACACATGTTTCGTTGACGACGACCAGACGATGTAGCAGCTTTGAGACGCGAAGAACTGCGGACGATCAGGCCCTGTTCAAGAGACGAGTTCTCTGAATTCGTGGGTCCACCATCGCAGAGCATTGGGGAGTTCTGCTAGCGTGTTGAGAGTTCACGTTCGTGTCAGGCGAAGATCTGATTCAGTCTTTCGCTCAACGTTGTTACTTCTAAAGTTGTGAGATACGCACATGAAGTGAAGGGAATCCCGGACTCGTTATGAGCGGCTCGACCAACATTGACGAAGCGACTTTTCTTGGAAAGGTCGCTTCGTTTTTTCGTTCTGCATGGTTTTCGTGGTGGGCAGGGCTGATTGCCACTCTGCTCGTCATTGCGACCATTGACCCTGCTCAGGAACTCCCATTTCCTGCAAGTGGCCCCGGTTTGACATTCGATGAAGGCTTCAACATCGAAGTCGGAGTCACACTCGCCCGGGGATATCTGGACATTGACTGGTCTGACTTCAGCCTCGACAAGCTGGAAGAGATCTATGCGGACCCGTCGTACAACCCGGATCATCCCCCGTTGGGGCGGATTGCACTCGGGGTCTCTCACGAAGTGTGTCAGAGAATCTGGCCGATTGCCGGGCCTTGCGGATATGTTGTCAGCTACACGCGGATTGCATCGGCGATCGAATTCGGGCTGTTGGTCTTTTTCCTGATTCGATATTCGGCGAGCTGGTTCGGTCGAGACGTCGGTGCCTTTGTCGGAATTTCGGTTCTGTGCAT
The DNA here is from genome assembly GCF_007859735.1 of Thalassoglobus neptunius. Lineage (GTDB taxonomy): Bacteria > Planctomycetota > Planctomycetia > Planctomycetales > Planctomycetaceae > Thalassoglobus > Thalassoglobus neptunius. Next base: position 638,198 of record NZ_SIHI01000001.1, read on the forward strand.
GCCGCGCGTTTTCGGTCATGCGCATCTGGCTTCACTGGAATCGTGTACCAATCTGACATGGGTTTTGTTTTTGCTCGTGCTTGCAGATCGATGGGGACGTCAAACGGTTCCGCGTGCGCGTTCTGGTTTGATTCCCGGTTTCTTTCTGGGATTGGTCTTCCTGACCAAAATTCAGGCGATCTTTTTGCCACCCGTGGTGCTCGTTTGGGCACTCTGGAACTGGAGGCTCCGGTCTATCTTGCCGATGCTTGTTCTGTTTTTGACAGCTGCAGTTGTTTTCTTCGCAGGCTGGCCATGGTTGTGGATCGATCCTGCGGAAAACTTGAAGGAGTATTTCGCGAGCGCGACGGAGCGTGCGAGCCTGAACTGCTTCTACTGGGGCGAAAAGTTTGCGGATCGGGAAGTCCCGTGGCACTATCCAGCAGTGATGTTTCTGGTCACGATGCCAGTCGCATTTCTGGGAGCTGGTTGGATCGGGATGACCAATCGTACAGGTGATGAAAACTCATCGGCTGCGATCCTCGACCCGCGTGGGATGCTCTTTTTCGGAGCCTGGCTGTTGCCGCTGCTCGCGTTGAGTCTGCCGGGAGTGACCGTTTACGACGGCGTCCGACTGTTTCTGGTTTCGTTCCCGACCTTCGCACTCTTCATTGGGTTAGGGGCGAATCGCTCACTGACGTCCATTTACCGTCGCTATGGGAAGCGTGTCGTTCTGCCGGTCCTTGTCGTCGGCTTGGCGGGGCCGATCGCGGGAATGGTGACTCTGCATCCGTGCCAGTTGAGCTACTACAATGTTTTGACTGCAGGGCTTTGGAAAGCGGAAGAATGGGGATTCGAAGCGACTTACTGGGGTGACAGCGTCACTCCGGAACTGCTCGCAGAAGCATCGGTGAAGATCCCTGAGAATGCGACTCTTGAAATGGCCCCGGTCCTGCATCCACTGCAGTTGGAATTCATGCGATGCGGTTCCTGGATGAAACACCGGCCGGATATCAAACTCTCAGCTTACGATGATGCTCGCGAGACCCTTTCTCCCTACGTTGTGACGATTCATCGACGCGCCGACCCGTGGGATTCGCTGATTCCTCCGCCTGAAGGGACAGAGGTTCTCGCTTCGGTTCGACGGCAGGGAGTTGTTCTGGCGGAAGTCTTGAAGCTTCCTGAGAACTCTGCAACTCCCGATGCCAGCGACGATTAATGGGCTGCGCTGGCTGGATCTTTCACTCGAGGTCATTGACGCGATGCGCATCGGACGACGAGAATTGAAAGTCGGCGAATCAGATTCTCACGTCGAACAGTTTCGTTCAGTTCGTGCATGGATGGTCAATGCAGGAGAAACGTGTCGTTTTCTGAGGAAATGAGGCCATTTTTGAAATGGTCTTCGCGAACCTGCATGAGTAACGAGGAGCAATGATGTCAGAAGGAATTTCCGATACGGAATCGGAAGATGCTGCGGGGCAGAAGAAGAATCCGAATCTCGTGCCCGCCATCATGGTGATTTGCGCCACCGTGGTCATCATTGGAGCAATCAGCGGAGTTGTGACGGTCTCGCGTGATGGGGAAATTTCGATCTCGACGGCGGTCATCTTCGGACTCGCTGTGATCGGGGGCATCGTGATGACGATCAGCGGCGCGTATTTGGGGTATCTCAATTTACGCGATGACTGGTCATGAGCCCGGTTGTGATTTCGCAAACTGGACACAATAAATCTGCGGGAGTGTGTTCGAGATCGTCGACCAGGAATCGCCACCATCTTCGGTTACCCAAAGCCCACCGGTTGACGATCCCATTGCCAGTCGGTCGCCTGAAGAGTCGACATCGAGGCTGTGTCGGAAAACGATGTCATAGCAGTGATCTTGAGGAAGTCCATTGCGGAGGACTTCGAACGATTCGCCAAAGTCTCGTGTGCGTGTGACCACAAGCTGATTGTCGACGGGAATTCGACACTCATCTTTGACTCCGGGAACGAACCAGGCAGTGTTTCCATCGTGAGGATGCACGCTCACAGCGAACCCAAATGAAGACGGCGGAACATTCTCCATCTCCGTCCAGTTTTTTGCTCCGTTGCTGGACCGGAAGATTCCGTTGTGATGCTGGATCCACATTTTATCGGGGTCAGACAGGCATTGGCTGAGGCGATGAGCATCCTGAATGTTCAGGCTGTTCTGAAGATTCGGAGGCATGTATTCCGCCCGAAGCCCTTCTCCGATGAGTTCCCAGGATGCTCCTGCGTCGCGGGTTTCCCAAACTCCCCCGCACGAGATTCCGATCGTAACGTGCTGGCTGTCACGTGGGTCGACGCAAACCGAATGGATTCCCGGACGGTCTTTGCCTCCGCCGAACCAGCCCATCCGCTCTTCGCGATTCCAAAGAGACTCGACGAGTTCCCACGTCTCCCCATGATCTTTTGAAAGAAACAGCCCTCCGGGAATGGTTCCCGCCCAGAGCCATCCCGGCTGATCGGGGCCACCCGGCTCGAGTGCCCAGATTTCGTCGAGCGATGCCGGCTTCGTTTCCGTTTCGCCGGTTTCTTCGTCTTGTCCCGAGGCGTAAACTGCCCCTTCCGGATAAACAGGGACAGCGACTTCCGTCCATGTTTCGCCGTTGTCTTTCGAGCGATGCAGCTTCACACCGAAGTGACCGAGCGTCAGTGATGCATAGAGCGTTCCGTCACGCGAGTCGTGGAGAAGCATCGTGACCGGGTCGCCAAGAAAGTCGACCTTCTTGATGGCCCATTCCCGGTCACCGCGTTCAACATGAAACAAACCCTTGCGAGTCCCAGCGAAAAAACGGTCGTTCATGATCTGCCCTCGTCGTGCGTTCCGGAATCAAGATCCAGGTCGTTTCACATTCCGATGGGAAGCCAGAGCAAGTTGCTCTTTCCTGTGCACTCGCTTGAATTTTTTCATCAGATCAAAGGCTGAGTTTGCTCGTGCGAGTGAGTGCACACCGAATCTGAAACTGCTCTATCCCCCGGACAGTGCTTGCATCACAAAAATTTCGCTGTCTGAGTTGACTGGATCAGAGAGACGTTTCCGATCGCGAACCACTGCGTCATCAATGAACACGACAACGTGTTGGCGCAGCGCCCCCTGATCATCGAGCACATATCCGCGCAGCTGCGGGTTGAGTTCGAAAATCTGGTGGAACGCTTCCCCCAAAGTCTCCCCGGAAACTTCTTCCGGCGGACACTCCAAGTGTCTTTTGAGATGCGGGGTGAAGGAAACGATCGGCATGACCAGTTGAAACCTGGACAGATAGACCTGCCAGCAAAAACTCTGTTCAGACATTCTCCTCGCGAGGAGGCCATCCTGCAAGCGTTTCGAAGGCAGTCGGATTTGGGCGATCGCAACAACAACCCGGCGAGTCGGCAATCAAGCGAGTCGGCCGCCGTATTGTTCGGTGTAGTACTTGAGGTATTCACCGGAACGGATGTTGTCGACCCAATCTTCGTTGGAGAGATACCAGTCGATTGTCTCTTGCAGGCCCTGTTCGAAGGTCACTTCAGGAGCCCAGCCAAGTTCCGTCTCTGCCTTCTTACAGTCGATCGCATATCGCTGATCGTGTCCGGGACGGTCAGTGACATATTTGATGAGAGACTCAGGTTTGCCAAGCAGTTCGAGCAGCAATTTGGTGAGCGCGATATTGGTCATCTCGGTGCGTCCACCGAAGTTGTAAACCTCTCCCACTTGACCTTTTCGAAGTGCGGCATCGATTCCGCGACAATGGTCAAGGACATGGATCCAGTCGCGGACATTCTCGCCAGTTCCATATACCGGGAGCTGCTGGTCTTTACGGGCGTTTGAAATAAACAGCGGAATCAGTTTCTCTGGAAACTGGTAAGGGCCGTAATTGTTCGAACAGCGTGTCGTAATGGCGGGAAATCCGAACGTATGGAAGTAAGCACGAACGAGCAGGTCCGCAGACGTTTTCGATGCCGAGTAGGGGCTGTTCGGAGCGAGAGGTGTTTCTTCGGTGAAGAAGCCTTCAGTTCCCAATGATCCATAAACTTCGTCTGTCGAAACCTGAAGGTATCGGGGAACATCATGCTGTCGGCAGCTGTCGAGCAGAGTCAGTGTTCCGTTGACGTTTGTCGTCACGAAAGGTGTGGAGTCGAGAATGGACCGATCGACATGACTTTCGGCGGCGAAGTTCAGGACTGCATCGATATCGCCGGAGGAAAGAACAGAGTCGACGAACTCGCGGTCACAGATGTCTCCGTGTCGAAAGTCGTAGCGATCCAGACCTTCGAGGTCGGAGAGATTCGCGGGATTCCCGGCATAGGTCAATTTGTCGATGTTGATGATGGACAGATTTGGGTACGATTCCAGCATGAGTCGAATGAAATTCGAACCAATAAAACCGCAACCTCCGGTGACCACAATACGTTTCATTTCAAGGCTTCCAGCTGACCGTTGGGAGTGTTCTGCCGATGCCAAACCGGCGAAGGATGTTTCCGTATTGTACTCCATGGTCGCCCCTGTTTGTCACAGGATTGTCTGAGAAACGTGTGAAATCGTAATGCATATTGCAATTGTGACAGCTGGTGGGGCGGGAATGTTTTGCGGATCATGCATGCATGACAATACTTGGGCGCATGCGCTGATCCAGCAGGGGCACGAGGTCTCGCTGATTCCCACATATACCCCTCTTCGCCTTGACGAAGATAACGAAAGTCTCGGTCGTGTCTTTTTTGGGGGTGTTAACGTCTACCTGAACGACAAATATTCGTTCTGGAGGAAGATGCCGCGATTTCTGACCCGCTGGCTCGATCATCCCGGGCTCATCAGAATGGCGACCAAATGGTCCGTCAGCAACCAGGCCAGTGAGCTTGGTGAACTGACGATGTCCATGCTTCGCGGCGAGGAAGGACCTCATCGGACTGCGATTGAAGAACTGGACAACTTCATTTGTGACCAGCTCAAACCGGATGTCGTTATCTTCAGCAATGCACTTCTCGTCGGAGCAGTTCGTGTTCTCGAAGAGCGTTTTAACGGACCCATCTTTTGCGTTTTGCAAGGAGATGATGTTTTCCTCGACGGCCTCACTGATGACTATCGTCAGCCTGTGATTGACCTCATTTCCGAACGAGCGAAAGACTTCACCGGGTTTCTCGTTCACAGCGAATTCTACCGCGACTACATTTCGAAGTATCTGAATCTGCCACCTGAGAAGTTCAGCGTTTTGCCTTTGGGGATCAATCTGACGGGGCACGACGGTCGTCCGGAGCTGCGGAACAATCCTCGATATACCGTTGGCTATTTCGCGAGGATTTGTCGAGAGAAAGGGCTTCACAATGTCATGAGCGCTTTCGTTGAATTGCGAAAGCATGTTCCGGACGCGGAATTGAAAATTGGAGGATATCTCGGTCCCGGCGAACGAGCTTACTTTTCCGAGTCGATGGCCCTCGCAAATGAGCATATCAACGGCATTCAATACATCGGAAGTCCCGAAACTGCGGCAGAGAAAATCGCGTTCCTGAAGTCGGTCGATGTCCTTTCCGTTCCCACGGAGTTTCTGGAACCGAAAGGGCTGTACGTGTTGGAATCCCTCGCGAACGGAACACCGGTCGTTCAGCCGGAACATGGATCGTTTCCCGAGATATTGAATCGCACACAAGGGGGAATTCTTGTCGCACCGCGAGATCCGGAGGCGCTCGCGAACGGGTTGCTTCAACTCGCGGATAATGATGAACGCATCAAATACGCGGAGCCCGGCTGGGAGAACGTGCGAAGCTACTACAGTGACAGCGAAATGGCTGAGAGGACCGTCGAAATCCTCAGTTCGCACTTCACTGAAACGATCGGCATCATTCGTCCGTTCGAATGATCCGGGGAATTGGTGAACGGATCACCGAAGAGCGGATTCAAAAACTTCATCTGAGCTTAGCTGGAATCCATTCACAGGCCCGCCTAGAATCGTGGATTCCTTTTCAGAACGACCTTCCGCACATAACTGCAAGACTTAATGGCCATGGACAGCGAACTTCGAGACTCTGCAACGACACTGATGGAGCGCATTGTTCAACTGAAGGACTCTCTTTGACTACGATCAGAAAGTCGCGCGCGTAGAAGAGATCGACCAGCTTATGGCGGCGCCCAACTTCTGGGATGATCAGGAGAAAGCCCAGGAGCTGATCAAGGAGCTTCAGCGTCTGAATGCTGTCATTAAGCCCATGCAAAACCTCGTCACCGGAGCCGGCGACATTGAGGTTCTCATTGAATTTGCCGAAATGGAAGAGGGTGATGGCTCTCTCGATGAGCTGCGGCAGACGGTCGAAAAGCTCTCGAAAGATCTTGAGTCCATGGAGCTTCAGGCCAGTATGAAGAACCCGGAAGATGCCGGGAACGCATACATGACGATTCAGGCAGGCGAAGGAGGAACAGACGCGGCCGACTTCTGCGAGATGCTGATGCGAATGTATCTCCGTTGGTTTGAAGTCAACGGCTATGACGCTGAGATTGTCGATCAGTCCGAGGGCGAAGAAGCCGGGCTTCGGAATGTCACAATGCATGTCAAAGGGGATTATGCGTTCGGTTATCTCAAGGGGGAAACCGGAAACCATCGCCTTGTTCGAATCAGCCCGTTTGACTCAGCCGGACGGCGGCATACCTCGTTCGCAGCGGTTGACGTGATCCCCGATCTCGGTGAGACCGAAGTCATTGAAGTCGACTGGGACAAAGATGTCCGTGAAGACACCTACCGTTCCGGTGGGGCGGGGGGCCAACACGTCAACAAAACCGATTCAGCGGTGCGGTTAACACATCTCGCTTCGAATGTTGTCGTTCAGTGTCAAAGTGAACGAAGCCAACACAAGAATCGTGCTGCCGCCCGGAAGATGTTGCAGGCGAAGCTCTTCCAGATTGAACAAGACAAGCAAAGTGCGGCAACCGCCGCCCGGCGCGGAGAGAAGTCGAAGATCGGCTTCGGTGGTCAGACAATCCGCCACTACGTGTTGCAGCCTCAGCAGTTCGTCAAAGATGATCGAATGGATCTCAAGTTGAGCAATCCATTCGAAATTCTCGATGGAGATCTGGATGAGTTGATCGAAGCGTATCAGCGGTGGAGCATTGCAAAATAGGATGGCTCAGCATCCGGAAAATAGAGCGGGATGGGGCGCAATCAGGTTGAAGTCAAATGATCATTGAAGGTCTGTGTACCACGACGAATCCGGACGGGAGTACCAACATCGCCCCGATGGGACCCATCGTAAATGATGAGTTGACGTCTTTTCTGTTTCGCCCTTTCCAGTCTTCTGCGACGTTTCAGAACCTGCAGGCGACTCGGTGTGGTGTTTTCCATGTCACCGACGATGTCGGGATCATCGCCCGGGCTGCGATTGGAACGTTGACGGAGACGCCCCGACTGATTCCGGCTCGGGAAGTTGATGGACAGGTCTTGGCTTCCGCCTGTCGATGGTATGAATTCGATGTCATTTCGATTGACGACACTCAACCTCGCAGCGAAATTCGAACCGAGCTGAAACACACCGAAACTCTTCGTGAGTTCTGGGGTTACAATCGGGCGCGACATGCGATTCTTGAAGCTTCAATTCTGGCGACCCGCCTTCAATTGCTGAAAGCGGAAGAAGTTCGCAAACAGATGGAACGTCTTCAGGTGATTGTCGACAAGACCGCGAACGACGCCGACAAAGAAACGTTTCAACACATCGTCAGTTTCATCGGGAATCACTAAGGCGACGCACGAAGATCACGAGGAGCGTTGTTCTCGCATTCGTTCGGTCGTTCATCAATCAGTGTTGAAACGACGTCAACGTTTCAATTCGCTGACGAGATCGTCTATTTTCCCTGAGTACCCGATGCCCAACCAGAAGCTTTGAGCAGGTGCTGAAAAGTTCTCTCAAAACCGCTCGGCGAATTCCTGAATCGAGTGCCACAGCCAGCGACGGATCGCAAGAATCGCAGCTAATGCAGTCATTGACTCGATAATTTAATTAAGACAACCGTTTAGATTGATTGGTATTGATTCATGTCGACAGTTCGAACCCGATTTGCTCCATCGCCGACGGGATACATGCACATTGGCGGAATGAGGACTGCGCTCTTCAACTGGCTTTGGGCTCGTCACAACGGCGGAAAGTTTATTCTGCGCATCGACGATACCGATCGGGCTCGTAACGTCGAGGACGCACTCGAACCCATTCTGGAAGCATTCAAATGGCTTGGTCTCGACTGGGATGAAGGTCCGGAAATTGGCGGAGACTATGGGCCATATTTTCAGTCAGAGCGATCGGACTTCTACATCGAAGCCGTTCAGAAGCTCCTCGATGCCGGTCTCGCATATCATGATTTCGATCCGCCGGAACTTGTTCAACAGGATCGTGAAGCGGCCGAGAATGAAAAGCGTCCCTTCCTTAATGTTCGTCGGTCATTGGAGTTAAGCGACAGCGAGAAGAAGCAGTATCTGGAGGAAGGACGGCCTTCGGTTATTCGATTACTGGTTGATCGCAGCCAGAAGGTTTCCGTCGACGATCACATTCGCGGTCACGTCGAATGGGACTGCGGTCTGATTCCCGATCCTGTCATCATGAGAGGGGATCAAACTCCGCTCTATAACTTCGCAACAGTTGTCGACGATGCTGCGATGAAGATCACGCACGTCATTCGAGCGGAAGAACACCTCACAAATACCGCTGTTCAGGTGCTTATCTATCAGGCTCTGGGCTATGACGTTCCCGAGTTTGCACACATTCCGTTTGTGGCTGCCCCCGGCACCAAAGAGAAGCTCAGCAAACGTGATAAGAAAATCGAAAAGTACAAGAAGAATCCTCAATTTAAGAAGCTGTTCGATATCGCAGACAACGTCTTCCCGAAGCTGAATCTCGGAAGTTCGGTGACTCTCAATCCTGTGATGGTCGCTTACTATCGAGAAGCTGGTTTTCTCCCTGAAGCGATTATCAACGGGCTGTCGCGACTGGGATGGTCGCTCGATGACAAGACAGAGAATATGTCTCGCGAGTTTGTGATTGAAAACTTCACGCTGGACAGAGTTGTCAAAGCTTCCGCCGGTCTCGATCCAGATAAGTTGTTGTCCTACCAGGAACATTGGATGGAGCAACTCTCGACCGATGAGAAGTACGACTTCTGCCTTCCATTCTTGCAGCGTGCTGGACTCGTCGGTGAAGACTTCTCCGCGGAGCAGCGTGACCAGATTGTTCGCTTGATTGAGGCATCTGGAGACCGGCTCAAACTTGCCAGCGACATTCTCGCCTTCGATGAGTTCCTCGTTTCCGATGACAGCCTGACGTACGACGAGAAGGCATTTAAGAAGCGACTGCTCAAGCCTGAGAGGGCCGTTGAGATTCTCCGCGACTATCGAGCAGTGCTCGCGGATTCCAACGACTTCACCGCAGCTGCGCTGGAGAGTGAATTCAAATCATGGATGGAAGCGAACAACCTCGGCTTTGGTGACATCATTCATTCCCTGCGCGTTGCAACGACAGGAAAAGCGTCTGGCTTAGGGATGTTCGAAGCTTTGGAATTACTCGGTCGCGAGTCTTCTCTCGCCAGAATTGATCGAGCCATTGAAAAGGCTGAGAGCGAAAAGTCAGAGTGACCGTGAAAGCGGTTTATGTTTCGTCCGAAGTTTCAGACTGCCCGTCGACAGGATTCTTCGGCGGCGCATTCTGCTTCAACGCGACTTCAGCGACCGCTTCCGGGAGTGGCGGAGAGAATTCGACGACATTCAGCCAGCGATCGACCGGAATATCCCAGGCGTCGTGGCGAAATGGTTCCTTGAGCGGGACGACCCAGCTGGGGTACTTCCAACTCAACGGGACTGCGGCCAGGTCGACGTTCGGATCAATCAACAGTTGAGGTTTTCGACCATTGAGCGAAACGAGCGCAATCGTACGGATTTCAAGATCGTGATAGCCGATCGCTGCGAGCTGGTCTTGAATGTGATGGCACAGCTGATGAATCAGACGCGGATCTCGTGACAGAACAGCAAGCTGGCGAATGGTGACGAAGTCTCTTAAGTCAATCATCCCGGTTCGGCCGGTCGCTGGATCGGTTGCGTAAACAGCGAGCGCCTGCTGTTTCGCACGCAGCAGCATATGCCAGGAGAAGTGATGCCCGTATTCGTCCCAATTCGGGTCTCGTTGATAGAGAAAGTGGCGGAACGGGCATAATGACTGAAAGGCGACGAAGGCGATGAGGCAAGCTGTCGTCATCTGCTTGGAAGAGCGGGACATCGAAAAGGTCGCGACATCCGTCGAGGGGCGGTGTCGAATCCCGGTCATCCGGGAAACGACTCGCGTCGGCCAGTCGGGTTCGAAGTAGACGGTCGTTGCGAGAATCATCAGCCACGGGAAAATTCCAATGGTCCAGGTGAAGGCGTTGGTCAGGTGAAAACCTAAACAGAGAAGAAACGCCAGCAGGCGAGTTGGCTTCCAGAGGAGTGCCGGGACAATCAGAATGTCGAACAGCAACCCACCCCAGACAAACAGTTGCACAACTGTCTCGCCGTCGAGGAACTGACTGAGCATCCCGGTTTCGAGAGCGGAGTCGAAATTCAAACGCATTGGCTGACCACGCAACCAGTCCGCGTTGATCTTCGCAATCCCTCCAAAGAAGTACGGCACACCAATCTGAAACCGCACCAGCCAGAGAGTCCAGCGAGGCACAGCGAGAGAGCGGATCTCCGGATGAAGCAGCGCGTCAATTGAAAACGCGCGATTCGCCGGCAGAAACGGCATCATCCAACTCAGAATCGCGACCAGGTAATAGTGGTTCTGGTAGTAGCACTTATCGCACAGAAAGATGTACGTGAACAGGATTGCGAATGCCGTCGCGGCGATGCGGTACCAGAATCCGATCGCGATCAAAACTCCGCAGACAACCATGGCTGTGAAGACCAGGTGCATCCCATGAACTGTTGTGCCTCCGATGGTCGTCTGAAAATCCCACGGAGCAATCCATTCGAACCCGTCATAGGTGAAGTGGAACAGCGGATCGATGTAGTAGTAGTTGATCTCCTCAACGCTTTTCGAGGAGAACCACGCCATCACAAGCCCGAAGCTGATGCGGTAGACGATCAGCCAGTCGATGGACACGCCGCCAAACAGGTAGTCGCTGAGTGAGCACCTGTTCGTCTGGTTGCTTTCGGAAGGCGGATGCAACTTGTGAGATGCCTCTGTCATGGAAACGGAATCAACGTGTTTGATCGCAATAGCGTGATCGTCTCGCTCGATTGACTCAGCATGTTTCTCAGACGGGACGAAGATGCTCTTGCAGTGATTGAATGGGAGTGTTCGATCTGAACAGAAACTCTGATTCAAATATTTTAATGAGATAAGCATCGATTTGTGTTAAGGATCGATGAGATTGCAGTGAGCGCTCCCACTGCAAAACTTAATGGTTTGCGCATAATGAGTTCATGTAAGCGGATTGAAATATGTCCCCGTGTTATTGTGTGAAGAGAATCGTGACCGATCTTCATGTAACCCGTCTTCCGATGTTCACTTTCGCCAGTCCGCGCGAAAATTGGCAGTAAAACTCACTTCCAGAAGCTTTCAATGACACGCCTCATTTGTTGTACTCCGGCAGTCGTAACCGAAGTCGACTGCTCTCGAGTCGGCCGGACTGTCTTACAAAAATGGCGTGGAGGATTTTGGGAATGAATAAGTTTGTAAAACGTGCAGGGTTTACCCTCATTGAATTGTTGGTCGTGATCGCGATCATCGCAATTCTCATCGCACTGCTGCTTCCAGCTGTGCAACAGGCAAGAGAAGCTGCTCGAAGAACACAGTGTCGTAACAACTTGAAGCAAATCGGACTCGCACTTCACAACTACTACGACGTGGCTGGCGTTCTTCCAGCTGCTCTCTTTGGCGATGTCGATGATGATGCTGGTCTGGACGACGACGGATTCGCATGGTCGGTTTACATTCTCCCTTACATCGATCAGGGACCTCTCTATCAGCTGATCAATCCACAGGGGCAGCCGGGAATCATTCGCAAAGACCATCCCACCCGCATTGAGCAAATGTACCCAACACAAGTTGGACTTGGTGATGACGCTCGCGTTCCAGGTGGCGACACAGTCATCCCTGGTTTCCTTTGCCCAAGTTCCGCAATGCCAACTCAATACCCAGAATCATGGGCGATTCCAGGGGCAACAGTTGCAGGTACTGGAAATCCAAAGCTCGTTGGCTACGGAACGATTTCCTACAAAGCTTGCGCTGGATCTGCTCGGGGCGATTTCGGCTTGATGCACAAAATGGCTGAAGGTGGTGGACTTCGATTCCGTGACTGTACGGACGGTCTCAGCAACACTCTGCTGATTGGTGAATCGGCTTACACTCGCGATGGAGACCGAGTCAACACCTCATCGGCAACCAGACTCGATGACTGGCCAATCTGGATCGGCACTTCGAATTCTGACGAGAGTGCACGAATCAACGGACGAACTCGCTCACCGATTAACTGCCGCGTCAACATCAACCGAATGTTCTATGCGATCAACGACGACTGTGCCTTCAGCTGGCACGTTGGTGGAGCAATGTTTACCTTCGGAGACGGATCGGTTCACTTCCTGAGTGAGAATATCGATCAGGAAACCTATTCGAACCTGCACGACCGAAGCGACGGACAGCCAATTGGCCAATTCTAATCGTGGTCGAAGTGACTTGCATGTCGGTGTTCTTCCAGAACAACTCAATGTCATCGGATTCGGGAGTTCGCCGGTATGCAAGTTTTACGTTTTGAACTTTCAATATTGATCATTAGCGAGCCGACCGGGTCATTGATGTCTCACGGAATCAACTGGCGAACAGTTGAAGGTTGGGCATCAAGTTCCTATTGAGATGTTACCGGTCGAATCGAACACAGGCGAAAACAGGAACGAAGAAGATGCGAGAGTGTTTTGTGGGAATGATTGCCGCATGCTGCCTTGTTGGTTGCGGTGGTGGACTTGAAGAATTTGGTACCGCTCCTGTCACCGGAAAAGTGTTGTGCAAAGGGGAACCTTTGGCGAGAGCATTTGTTGCTTTCAATCCTCTCCGAAAAGGGGACTCAGCAGAGGTTGGCAAACAGGGATTCGCCATCACGAATGACAATGGAGAATTCGTTCTCGGAACTTACGATCAGGCCGATGGCGGAGTGGTCGGAGAGCACAGCGTTCGCGTTTGGCTCAATGGGGAATCCTGTGATTGTGTCGTTGGTGATACGGTCGAAGTGCGGAAAGTCGAAGTCAAAGGTGGAGAAGATAACGAATTTACGTTCGAACTCCCCGAAGCGAATCGCCGTCAGAAAATGATGCAAGACGAGCAAGCTGCTGAAGAGCGAGATGACGAAGAAGACGAGTAGTCAGACAGCGTGGTTAGTTTGTATTCAATTAGATTAGAAACTAACTAAGTTCGTGGCTGTTCGTACTTGTAATACATCTGTTGAGTAATTGCTGCGAGCGTTGAGTTTGCTGTTCATGGATTGTTGTATTAGTAATTCGGGTGACTAACTAAATGTCAAAGCTTCAAGCGTTCCTGAAGAATTCCGTGGCCATGGCAGTCTGCGTGGCTCCGATGAGTGCCTGGGGGCACGGTCCGGAAGAGGATCACGTTCATGGTCCACCTGTTGCGCGTCCGGAGCGTGTCTACGCCCCGACTGTCGTTCCAGATCGAATTGTTTTGACTTGGACAGGCGATCCAGCGACGACACAAGCTGTGACGTGGCGTACTTCAACAGACGTTCGCCAAGGGGTGGCGGAAATCGTGGTTGCTGACAGCGGCCCTGGATTTCCGGAGAAGGCAGTTCAGGTCGAGGCAACAGCAGAGGCGTTGCTGAGCGATTTGAGCACCGCTCATTATCACACCGTCGAATTTGAAGATCTGGAACCTTCCACGAAATACGCCTATCGCGTCGGTGATGGTGGCAACTGGAGTGAGTGGTTTCACTTTACGACTGCCAGTGATGCTCCTGAGCCGTTTTCGTTCATTTACTTCGGCGATGCACAGAACAATGTGCGGTCGATGTGGTCACGTGTGATTCGAGAAGCATACGGGGATGCCCCGAATACCGCCTTCTTCCTGCATGCTGGGGACCTCATCAACTCTGCCGAATCGGACGGAGAATGGGGAGAGTGGTTTGGAGCAGGGGCGTTTCTCAATGCGATGGTTCCGAGCATCGCTGTCCCGGGGAATCATGAGCAGGCGAAACAGGCTGACGGAACTCGTCGCCTTTCACACCATTGGCGACCGACCTTTGCGTTCCCGACGAATGGCCCTGTTGGATTGGAAGAGTCCTGTTACACACTCGTGTACCAGGGAGTTCGAATTATCGGAATGAACAGCAATCAGCAGCAGGAAGATCAGGCTGTCTGGCTGCGAAAAGTTCTCGAGAAGAACGAGTGTCCATGGGTTGTGTGTACATTCCATCATCCGATGTACTCGACTGGAAAAGGACGCGACAACACTGAGCTGAGAACCATCTGGAAGCCGATCCTCGATGAGTACAAGGTCGACCTCGTTCTTCAGGGACACGATCATACTTACGGACGAACGGGGCTTCACACTCCTCTGGCGGGCGTTGAAGCTGAGCCTGAGCAGGAGAATGAAGAAACTTCCAAAGTTGGAACCGTGAATGTTCCGACCGGTGTGAACAACGTCGATCCCACAACGGGAACCGTTTACGTTGTGTCTGTCAGTGGTCCGAAGATGTACAACATTCAGCCACATCCGTTCACGGAACGGGTTGCTGAAGATACGCAGCTGTATCAGATCATCCATATCGATGGAGACAAGCTTCGGTTTGAAGCACGCACAGCGATTGGCGAATTGTACGATGCGTTCACACTCGTCAAGCGGGATGGAATGATCAACGAAATGATCGAAGAAGTTCCAAACACTCCCGAACGACGCCGGGCTCCTTAAGTTCGACGACGCAATTTTGAGACGATGACGAAGCGGCCAAAGTTTTTGGTCGCTTCGTTTTTTTATGGGCTCACGAAATTCTTCCTCAATCAATATCGGGAAGCGGATGGGCGGCGCAGAATGGACAAGCGATTGTGATGGGCAACAAGCTCAACCAACGGATCAACGAATTGGTATGCGCATATGAGTTTGGCGACTTCCTCGGTCTTCCGCATCCGGCAGAGGCTGTCCAGATCAACAATCGCATGAACCAAAAAGAGTGGCGAATACTTATGCACGTGCGGTCTTTCCAGCTTGAGGTCTGACGAAGTGGTGTCTGCGCAGACTCTTTGAGTTCCTTCGTAGCGATGGAAGAACTGGGTTGGTAATCTGTTCAACAAATTCGGTTGAGCCAGAACCATTTCCGAAGGGAGAGGCTGATGCAGACAGCTCTGTATGGTGCAATTGGTTGGAAGCATCCTCGAGGGATCTTCCAGGTTCTGGAGTGGGCTCGGCGATTTGGCTGGCACGCTGTCGATGCCCGGGGAATGACTTTGGGAATCCCGGGTGATCCGCTTCGAAACTCGGCGGCCTTCGGGTACGACATGCTTGGTCCGTGTCACATTCATCAATCAGCCCGTGTGGACATCCGATCGGCCTGCGAAGAATCTGGTATCCCGATCTTGTGCTTATACGTTGCTCATCCGGTCAATCTTCGCGGAGAGTTGGGCGACGCGAACCGAAAGATGTTTCGAGAGTATATTCAGCTCGCCGCTGATCTTAACATCGAGTCAGTTCGGGCGATCAACAACACGCGTGAAAGCTACGATGACGAACCATTCTCTGAAGAGGAAGCTTTCGAGCGAACGATGACCGGGCTGCAAGATGTCGGAAAGCTGGCAGGTGACCTCGGGATCGGAATTCTCATTGAGAACAATGAGAACTCAACGACGTCGTGTGCCGACGAACTTCTCGAAATCCAAAACGCCGTCCGAAATGTCTGTCGGGTTGGAATCGCTTATGACCCGGTGAATGCGTACTTTCAAGGGCTCAACGAGTTTGATGAACTGACTGAGCTTTCCGGGTCGGTCGATTTTCTGCATCTCAAGAACGTCAAGCGTCACCACGATCCGCAATTTGCCTATATGCCCCGAGGTGACTTCAGCTACGAATGGACTTCTCTGTCTGATGGAGACATCAGTTGGGAGACTGTTCTGCGGGAGGCTGTTGAAGGAGGATTCGACGGAACATTGACCTTCGAATATGTGAATCCATTCAAAGGGATGTCAGCCGACTACTGGGAAACGATTCGAGATCCGGAACAAGCCGCTCAAGAAGAACGCAACTACCTCAACGAACTCATCGAATCGATTCAAGAAAGCGAGTCGGAGAGGAATCTCTGACAACGCTTGAAACATTGGAGTTGAACGGAGGGGCTCCTCTGGAGTTGAGGCAGCCCGGAGATACTCGACGTTGAAATGAGACGTTGAATTGATTCAGTAGTGAAGCAAGTCCACTACACAAAAAAAAGATGCCTCGATCATCCGATCGAGGCATCTACGGTAAGCTTGCAATCCGTTTCCTCACCGCGACTCTCGTGAATCCGATCAATGCAACAGGGAGTGGTGCAAAGTTCCCATGGGCATTCTCGATCGGGGAGTCATTTCGTCATTCTGGACGACCTTTCCGTCTTCTTATTGACAGAAATCGTTACTGGACTGTTTTGATGTCGTTCTCACCGATGCAGAAGTCTGGTCGGTCGAGGAAGGAGCTTGGGCTGACGTGTGCATTGTGGCCGCGAACACCAGAAGTACAGTAGCTCTGCTGGAGGCATCCGAAGGCTGATCCAACATCTTCAAGCTCATTGTTGATGTTGAGAGCGACTTCGTTGAGGCCAACGATCATTCCGAGCACGCAGATCGTCGCCACGAGGACGAGTTCAGCAGAAACGATGAAACCAGCTTCGTCATTGAGAAGTGCAGTAAAAATAGTACTCATGGTGTAGACCCTTCGGTATTGGAAACAGGAGTCGGGATTGTCTTTTGTTGATAGCGATTGTCTTTGGTTGAAATTTGGTAAAAGCAGAGCCTGTGCCGAAGAGAGTCAATCGAACTTGTCATTCACTGTCAGTGGGTGGTGAGCTGGAGATGCAACTCTTTTTGGGATAATGGGTTACGGGGTTGAAAAGATTCTGAAACACTTCAGGAATGAAACATTGTGGCCAAGCTGCGAGTGTTTCCGGTTTGCAACGTCGGAAACAGTGTTGATGTGCGGAGCTTGCCATTCGCTTCGTAAGTGTTGAAAATTCAAGAGTTTATGTCTTGCGTTGATCATCTTCATCGTCGTGGCGATTTCGAAACGCGGGGCCCGTTCCTCCGTTTCGATGAATGCGCCGGGACTCGGTTCTTTGGCGGAGAGCTGTCTTCGATCTTGCGAATCGCTCGGAAATTGAGATGAAGTTGCTCTCGAGAAGAGGTCAGACAATGCAGTCATTTCTTGAACGATACAGCGATGGAGCACCGATCCTGCTGGATGGAGCGACCGGAACAGAGTTGGAGCGGAGAGGGTTTGAGTTGGCGGCTCCTGGCTGGTCGGCGGCAGCGATTCGAAATGCTCCCGAACGACTGACGGAGATTCATCGCGACTATGTTGCAGCGGGCGCTGAAATTCTCACTGCCAATACCTTTCGTACACATGCACGAAATCTGGAAGCGACTCAATGGAGGGGAATGGCTCGCGAACTGACTGAAGAAGCTGTTGGTCTGGCGCGAGAAGCGAGTCAGGGGAGGGCTTATGTTGCAGGTTCGATCGCTCCGCTGGGAGACTGCTATTCCCCCGATGAGACTCCGGTGCGGGAAGATCTGGAACGTCACCATGCGGAGATGATCGAGCATCTCTGCGATGCGAATGTCGATCTGATTCTTGTCGAGACTCAGTTGACGATTCAGGAATCGGAAATCATCGCCCGCCGAGTTGCGCAGTCGGGCTGTCCGTTTTTCGTCAGTTTCGTGTGCAACGCCTCCGGAAATTTGCTTTCGGGAGAACCGCTGAGTGAAGCTTTAAAGCGAGTCCTCGAGTGGAATCCTCTCGGTTGTCTGCTGAACTGTGTTCCCGTCGACGAAGTGGCGCAGATCGTTTCGTCGCTTCCGTCAGAGTTGGAAGAGGGCATTCAAGGTGCGTACGCCAACACGGGACGAATGATCAGTCCAGGCGTCTGGGAATCGACTCCGGGAGTTGATCCGGCAGTTTACGCCGAGTTTGTCACGGAATGGAGAATGTACAACTTTCGCCTCATTGGGGGTTGTTGTGGGACTACTCCTTCCCATGTAAGTGCTTTGAAAGAAGTGCTTTAGGGGTTTTCTTCGGGGCGAGGGATTCTCTGCGATTTTTGAAAGTTGAGTCAATCAGGCAGCTCGACAACGGAAAGATGATCTTTCCTGCCCGTGGGACATGCAGTAATTTCCCGCGCTCAACTCTCACTTCAAATTTTCATTGGCGCCTCCGTCCTCCTCTCGGTCCGCCAATCGTCCGCACCTTCTGCGGACTCCCTTCCTCAAGACCTTCCACAATCCATGCCTCGAATCGATCTTATGGAAGACGTCAGGACGACGTGTTCGCACATCGACCCTCAAACGCATCTCGGTCCTGACCGGATTGTCGAAGATGTCGATCCGCCTGCCTCCGACAAGGGGCAGACTGATCAACAGTCAGTCACTTTCGCACCTCAAGATGGAACTCGGGGAAAAGCGATGTCATTGCTTCGCAGACTCAGCGACAAACTCACCGGTCTTCGTCAAACGTCAACTCAGGTCATGAGGCCGGTGTTGAAGACCACTACTTTCGCATTTGGAGCGCTTGCCGCATCGGTGGCGCCGCTAACGGCCCTGGCGGAACATCAAATTCCACCAGGAGGCGTTGATTACACGATGCCTTCGGATGGGTATTCGATTCCCGATTACTCGGGCTCGCTCCATTCTCAGCCTTCGTCCGGTGGACAAGGAGCTGGCGGTGTCGGAACGAAGGGTCGCGTCGGACACCAGGCTGGCGACACCGTTGGTCGAAACGGATCACTGACTTACTTCGACCTGTCACCGTACATCTTCACGAACAGCGGAGTCGTCTTCGGGGACGGTCGATTGTTCGTGATGAATAGCGGGAAGATGGGTGGAAGCGCCGGTTTGGGTGCACGTCACTTCTTCCCACAAATCAACACGATCGGTGGAGCGACGTTCTACTACGACCGTGATGATTCTCGCGGAGTGACCTTCGAACAGTTCACGATCGCCGGGGAAATCCTGAGCGAATTCTTTGACGTTCGAGCGAACTACTACATCCCCTTCGGAAATACCGAGCAGGTCACAGCTGAGCGATACGCAAACGGGTCTGCTCAGTTCGTCGAAGACCGAATCGAGTTTCAAACACGAACGTTCGCAGCCTCCGCTCTGGAAGGTCTTGATTTGACCTTCACGACACCGATTCAGGGTGAGTTCTTCGAACAGTTTAACATGGAAGCATCGGCCGGTTGGTATCACTACAAACCATCCGAGAATGATGGCGACATCTCCATCAACGGGTGGAAGATTCGTCTCGACGCCGACATCGCTGAGAATCTTTCACACACGTTTCTGAAAGTGACTCACGACAACAAGTTCAACACCAGCGTCGTGTGGGGAATCGATCTGAACTACTGGAATGGTCTGGATGCTCGCCGCCACATCGGCAAGAGCCAGTTCAATCGACTCGCAAGCTGGGTTCGACGCGAACGAACAGTTTCTGCTTTGAGCAGCAGCGTGTTGAATGCTCCGGAAGTGGCGATCAACCCCGAAACGGGTGACCCCTACGTCGTGTTGCAGGTCCGGAACAATCCGAACCCACCGCCTGACAACTTCCCACCACCGACCGGAAACGGTTCGCTGGACATGCCTTATCAGTACATTCAAGACGCGATCGATGATCCACGAATGGCAGATATTGTCTTCGTCCAGGGGAACAGTGTTTTCGATGGCGACGTCGACGGAAACTCGAATGCAACAGTTGTCATGAGAGAGGGACTTCTTGTCCTCGGAGAAGGTGTTCCACTCGACATTCCAGTTCAGGGCCCAGTGGGAACGATCCCACTCCCGACTGTGACAGAAGGACCTGTTGCTCGACCAATCATTCAAAACGTTTCCGGTCCTGTTGTCACACTGGCTGACAACAGTCGGTTCGCTGGCTTCACCATTCAGAACTTCAGTGATGGTCCTGCGATTCTTGCAGATGGTGTGAGTGGCTCGACGGTCAACGAAGTGATCATTGATACTTCGACCGGAGCGATGGCAGGCGGAATTGAAATCAACGACTCGACAGGAACCTTTACGTTCCAGAACATCTCAATCAGCGATACCGCTGGAAATGGATTGGCCGTGACCGGAGGGAATGCAGCGATTCTCTTCAATGGAACCAACTCCATCACCAACTCGCTGGGATACTCTGTTCTGGCTCAGGATGCTGCCGGGAGTGTGAATCTTCGAAACACCACCATCACCGAAGATGGCGGTCTGGGTGTCGAAGTTTCCTCGACTGGAGCCACACCGTCGACGGCGAACGTGACCTTCAATACTGTCTCGCTCTCAAATACGAACTCGCCTGATGGGGCGTTCCGAATTTTCAATCACGGAGGAGCTGTCTCAACTCTGGGGGCTGTCACAATTGACAACCCGGATGGGGCTGCGATCGTCGTCGATGAACTTCAAGCCACCGGAACGGTTTCGTTCCAGGGAAGCACGACGATCACCAACCGGACTCAAGAAGGTATCCTGGTCAACGACATTCAGGAAGGTGTCGATCCACTCGCACCGGACACAACAGTTGCAGGCTCGGTGATCTTCCAGGGTCCAGTTTCGATCGGGCAGGGCACGAATGTGGCAACTGCTGCAGCGATCGACATGAACTCAAGCCTCGGAAACGTTGTCTTTGGAAACCTGACAATCAACGGCGGTGCTGGGGACGGTATTTCGATCACCGATCTTCTTGACGAAGGGACCACAGTTGGTCAGTTCTTCGTGAACGGGTTCGCGACGATCAACGATATTCAGGGAACGTCGATCGACATCGACAATGTGCAGAAAACTCAGTTCAGTGTCAGCTTCCAGGATACGCAGATTGCGAATCGTGGAGGAACGGGGATTAACATTTCCGACTACGCTGGCCTGGCTCGCTTCTTCGGTCTGACACAGGTTGGAAACGGACTCGGCGTCACCGACAATGGTGTCACAATCACAGACAACCTTGGTGTTGTCGCCTTCGGAAACCTGACTGTTGTCAACCAGCAGGGAGCGGGGTCGTTCGGTGTGCTCGTGGCAGACAACGTCAATCTTGACGAAGACCTCACGACCAACATCACCTTCAACTCTTTGAATGTTGAGAGCTTCGATGCGACCGCTGTCAGTATTCAACGCAACGAGAACGTGGCCGTCGCGACCGGAACACTGGATGCGACCGACGCCACAGCAATTGAAGTCTTCGACAACACTCGCCATGACCTGACATTCCAGGAAGTCAGTGCCACAAACTCTGACTACGGGATCTTTGTTTCCAACAGCCCGGGAAGCTTTGTTGTCACGGGTATTGGAACAGGTGCCGGAACAGGTGGATTGATTCAAGGAATGTCCATCGCCGGTGCTCACTTCGACAACACGAACAATGTCTTCCTGCAGAATCTTGACCTGGATGCCAACCTCGTTGGTGTCGAGGGAGAAGAGATCAATCTCGAACGAGTTGGCTTTGATCCATCGATGATCTTGAACAACGTGGCGATTTCGAACTCAGCCTCACAAGCAGCTGTTTTGCAGAACGTGACCAACTTCAGCTTGCTCAACTCCTTCCTGACAAGCAACGGAAACGGCAATGCAACAGAACAGATCCTGTTCAATGCAGCTGTTCGAGAAGTGGATGTTGATGGAGATGCTGTTGTCGATGATGAAGATGACCTGATTACCTACAACGTCAACATCAATGGCAACACAATCATGGATGCTTCCGGAGCTTCAATTATCGGAGCGGACATGGTTCTGATCCAAACAACTGGAGCTGGAAACGGAGCACCGTTGATCTTCAACCTGCTGGACAACGGAATCCCGGGACTGACACCACCAACAGACATGCTTGCTCCGAATCGAACACTCGCCTCAGGGATTCACCTCGACTGGGATGGGGATGTCTTCGCGACAATGGACCAGAACACATTTGTGATGGCGACAAACGCTGGACCACAGACAGCTGTCGAGTTCGATATCGACGGTCTGGCAGATGTGACCTTCACTCGTAGTTCGGTCTCGTCCTCGGGAGTTGGTGACCGTGGTCTGCAAATGACCTTCACTGATCAGGCGAGCCTCATTGTCACCGACAACGTGGTTCTGGATGAGAACAACAACATCGTGGGTGGTTCCGGATTCCAGATGACTGGAAACAACTCTGAAGCACTCAATCTGACCTTCCAGGGAACCAACAACAACTTTGTTCTGTCCCGAAACTTGATCAACATGACCGGTTTCGATTCCTCCGGTGTTGTTGTCGAGCGAATCTTCGCTCCGTCGAATGTCACGATCAACTCGAACTCGATCTTCCTGACAACCGACTTCGACAACGTCACGGAATACGGAATTCTCTTCCGCGATGTGCGAGGTGTGATCAACCTCTTCGGAAATCAGAACAACGACATTCCGATCGGAACACTCTTCCCGTTCTATGTTGACTTCCAGGTTCCACAGGGATCAACAAATGGATCGATCATCGTGAACGGAACTGTGCGACCGTAACAATTCCAAGCGAAGATCTAAGAGAACGCTCAGGGCGGTTCATTTGATGAACCGCCCTTTTTTTTGTGTCGATAGGAAATGGTGTTCGCGAATTCTCTGTGCAATGCAAACGTTTCCCTCGAAGGAGCGACTTTAGGTCAGCGGGAAGCAAACTCAGATTTGGTTTACTTGTGAGGTCTGACCGAAGTCGACAGTTGGCTGCGAAAAGAGATGAGTTCAGCCACGATACTGATGGCAATTTCCGGAACCGTCTGCGATCCAATTTCCAGCCCGATCGGTGCGTGAACGCGTTCCAGTTCGTGGGCTTCGATTCCCTGCGCGATCAGATCATCGAAGATCAATCGAATCTTTCTCTTTGAACCGATCATCCCCAGATAGCAGGTTTGCTTTCGAATTAAGTGGAACAAAGCTTCTTCGTCGTGGTTGTGTCCACGGGTCACAATGATACAGAACGAGCGCGGACCGAATTCCATCGAATCGATGACTTCATCGAACTCGCCAACGAGGCAGTGTTTGGCGTCCGGAAGATTTTGGGGATTGCAATAGATCTCCCGATCATCGACGACTGTCACTTCGAATCCCGTCTGGCTGGCGTATTCGCTCACTTTCTTCCCGACGTGACCGGCACCGAAGATGAACAGCTCAAACTTCGGAAGCGTCGGCAAATATGCCCATCCCTGAGACATCTTGGGTCTCGGGAGCGACTTGAGTTCGGGAATGAATCCGCTGTTGGAATTCGGGAAGTCGTGATCATCTGTTTGCGCGATCAGAGTGTTGTTGTGATCGAACAGATAGCGAGCACCCGCCGGAATTGTTCCGTCATCGTCTTCGATCCGGATGGCTTGGGTGAATCCTTCGCCAGAATCAATTTGCTTGAGGAGAGATTCGTAATACTCAATCCTTGAGTTTCCGCCGATTGGATCGATCAGCGTGATCATTCTTCCGCCACAAATGAGACCATCGTCCCAGCCGTAGTCGTGGTCCAGCTGGAATGTTTCGAGTTGTCGTTGAGATGTTGAGAGACATTCCAATGCCCGCCTCTTGACCTCTGCTTCGACACAACCGCCGCCCAAAGTTCCCACTTGCCGACCATCTTCATAGATCAGCATTGTGGCACCGGCCTTCTGAGGAGTCGACCCGCGAGTTTCGATCAAAGCTGTGAAGACAACGGGACGCTGCGTTCGGTGCGCGGAAAGAAGTGAATCGATGACATCGCGCATATTGGCAGAAAACTCATTCTCTAGAGCAAGTTGCTCTGTCCTGTGCACTCGCTTGCGCTGTTTCATCAGATGCAAGGCTGAGTTTGCTCGTGCGGGTGAGTGCAAACCAAATCAAAAAGTGCTCTCAATCAATTTTCGTGATGGTCTTCGCGAATTTGCACGGGTCCAAGGACGAAGACCATGCCCAATCGTCCCAGCGAGAACAAAGGCAAGTGCAACTGACGCTCTGATGTCTTGGCAACCGTTCGGGAAGGACTCCTCATCACGGAGACTTCAATTGATCTTAGAGCGGTTTTTCGCGATCAGCAAGGACTCGATCCAGTTGAGAGCGGGGGCTCATGCAAGAGTGAGCCCGTCAGGCAGCGGATCGATTTGGAAGAGGACACGACAAAACGACGTTCACTTGAACGGTATCAGCTTCAGCAGCGTTGCCTGACCGGCGAACCGTGACCCGAGTTCCGTAGGAATAGAGTTGAGTCAGGCTGACTTTGTAGCTGTCGTCGTCTGCCTCGCACCAACCTTCAGGAATGGAGTGAAATGGAGGAAAGACGGGAATGTGAAAGTGAACAATTCGATGCCCTTCGGCGAACTCAACGGTAAAGACACCTTCAAGCTGGTCGAGTTCACCTTCCACAACAGAACGGGTCCAGCTTTGCGTGACGTTGTCCGTGTCGCAGTGCTCTTCCTGAAGCTCCTGGAAGTTGAGAAATTCTGATGGAATCGTTTCGAGTTGGACAGGTGCGGCGTGATCGGTCTGTGGGGATATTTGTTGATACGACTGAGCTGGGATTGAAATTTGAGTGAAGTAAAGAATCGTCGCAACGAGGAAGAGTGTCAGGCAGAGTCCACAACCGATCAGGCCTAATTCGGCAGCTTCGAGATTAGAGGGCAACCACAACAGGCAAGACAGGATGCAGGCTGTGCCTGCCATGAAGTGAAATGGCGAGAGTGAACCCCGTTTTCGAGCGATGCCAATCAATCCGAAACAGACGACCAGAAAAGGGATCGCTGCGATCAGCCCGGACGGACCGTTCATTTGTGACACTGTAACGACACATTCGGTCAAGACACCGAGTCCGATCAGAATGAGCGCAAACAGTGGCCAAGTCCGGAAAGTCCTTGAGTCGGAGGGCACGAGAATCCTTTCTCGAATGAACGGTTCAGTGAAGCTGGCAGTTCAAGTCGTTCCGGAAGGGGCTTCGACTTGAAAGAACGTCTGTTCGCCGGAGAGTAACCCGAGGAATGGAATCAGGGCAATCGCGATTCCGTCGTTGATCTCATCGTGCACTCCAAGCTGCGAGATGAACAAGAGAAAATGACCTCGCTCGATGACCGTGCGAATTGGTCTCGGCCGCTTCGGGGACCAGCAGAAGGCTTCCCTGAAGAATGAAAGAAAGAAAGAGGGTGTTGACCTGGGATCAGCAGGCTCGGGAACACACCCTCTTTCTTCTATCCTGGAAATGGGTCTCGTTGTCCCACGGTCGTTACAATCCGCACAATCGGTGCCAGTGCCACAGGCGATAAATTCGGGATGTTCGATTCGGCTTGTAAGTGATTGTTTCGTAATGGTTTGCGTCTTTCTGGGAGTCGTTGAGATCGTGCCGGCCGCTTTGATGCCACGTCGAATGTGTCAAGAGTTCTGAATTTGGTTGAACAATTTGCGTTCAAATCTTCGACGCGCATTCCTGCAATCGAATCCAAAGCGAGGGCGCCCCGATCACTGAGGCAAGGTCTGGTTCCGGGCGAGATCTCAGGCATCGTCATCTCGGAAACTCAGCGATTCCCGAGAGAAGGCACAGCTTCCGTCAACTGTGGCGATTTCGAGTGAGTGCAGAGAAACCATGAGAATGGTCTAAGAAATTGCGAAAACTTATGGGTTTTCGTGACTTCAAACCCGGATTTCAGTGAAACGGGTCTAGAGTTGCTCACTCAAAATCTTGGAGAACGAAGGCGGATCCAATGAATTGCGAATCCTGCGGGGCAACGATCACTGCAGATGAACAACACGGTTCTTCTCTCTGCTTCGAATGTGAAGAGACCCGCTCTGCGACAGTGGCATCGATTTCATCCGATGGAGTTTCCCCAGCGAGTGAAGTGAGCGAGTGCCTTTGTCCGAGTTGTCGGATTCCGCTTCAATGCGGATTTCTCGACGAAGAGATCGTGGAATACTGTCGGCAGTGCAACGGGATTCTATTCGACCAGGACCACTTTGCCTCCACCGTCTGGAGTCGTCGAAGTTGCTATTCCGCGTCCGATGCCGAAGCACAACCTGTCGACCGCCAAGAACTGGCTCGCCATCGTCCGTGTCCTGTCTGTGATCGGATTATGGAGTGCCACGTCTATTATGGACCGGGGAATGTGGCGATTGATAGCTGTTGCGAGTGCTTGATCGTCTGGCTCGATGAAGGCGAATTGACTCTGATCGAACAAGCACCCGGCGAGCGTTCTTCCGCAAACTTGTGACCGCCGCTCACTGCTACTTTCTATGAATTTGACTGGCGAGTTCTTTTCACAAAAACGACAGCTTCTTCTGTGGTGGAGATCTGATTGTTGAGTTGTGCGTCGCGCACAGCTGTCAGAATTTCTCGGAATTCGGGTCCCGGTTCGAGTCCCATCTTGATGAGGTCTTGCCCATCGATGAGTTCCGGAGGACTGATGTCTTCAGGGGGATTCTGATCGAGAAAATTCTGGAGATGATTCCACTCGTCGAGGTGTTGACGCGTGACGTTGACTTCTGCTTGAGCGACTGTGAGCCAATCCGGAAAGAAGGGAGATTGTGCGAGCCGTTTGAGTTTCGCGAGATCCATGTGAGTGACATTTGCGAGCGTGTGGCGATTTTCAACCAGCCAACTAGTGCGTGCTGTCACGCGGTTTGAAAGTTTGAGACGTTTGCAAATCTCAGAGACCTCCTCAACGGATTGATGCGATGAGTTGGGAATGGCGTGGCCGGCGACGTCACGCAAAACGACAGCGAAGGCCGTCTCAAACAGCGGGGCCTCCAACTGGTGAAGGATGTCGAGGAGTTCGGTCCAGTTTTCAAGTTGGCTTTCAATGGAGTGTTCAATCACTTCTGGAAGAATGACTTGCAGGAGATTCAACGACTCACAGAGTTTCATGGCTGTGGCCCGTTCGCGGTCGATGAGCATCTTCCGAAACTCCTGAGCGATTCGTTCCGGGCTGACGACGATAATCTGTGAAGCCATCTGTGTAATGGCGTCCCCTGTGACTGGATCAAGAAGAAATCCGAGCGTGGCAGCGAATCGAACGCCTCTCAACATTCGCAGCTTGTCTTCAGACATTCGATCATGAGGGTCGCCAATTGCCCGAACAATTTTCTTCTTCAGGTCCTCCTGTCCGCCAACGTAGTCGAGAACCTGCTCTTCGATTGGATCGTAGAACATGCCGTTGATGGTGAAGTCTCGACGCTGAGCATCTTCTTCCGCGGTGCAGAATTCGACGGTCGTGGGACGGCGGCCATCGAGATACTCGCCTTCTCTTCGAAAAGTGGCGACTTCTATCTGACCACTCGATTTCGGTCCCCGAACGATCATCACGCCGAAGGACTCTCCGACAGCAAGAGTCCGTTTGGGACCGAAGATCTTTCGGACCGACTCAGGCGGGGCATCTGTCGCGACGTCAAAGTCGTTCGGTTCAATATTCCGAAGCAGATCGCGGACGCATCCCCCCGCCCAATAGGCTGTAAAGCCCTCGGACTTGAGGCGGCGAATGACTTCGATTGAAAAATCTCGTGGAGACACAGGAGCGGTCAATATTTTGGAACTTTGAATCTGGGAACGCGACTCGATACAGTTTGGGCGCAGAGACAAGAATCAACAAGGAGTCGAAATAGCGATGTCTGGAAAAACTGTATTGATTACTGGTGGTGGAACAGGCATTGGAGCGGGATGCGCACACGAGTTCGCCCGAGCGGGCTATCGAGTTGCGATTTCTGGTCGACGTGTTGAAAAACTGAAAGAGGTCGCGGACTCAGCGCCGGATGGTGCCGAGATTCTGTTTCAAGCTGCGGATGTTTCCTGTCGCGACGACGTCGACTCTCTGGTGAATTGGGCCAATGAGCAGTTGGGGCACGTCGACATCTTACTGAACTGTGCCGGAATCAATATTGCGAACCGCAAGATGGACGTTCTCAGTCCTGATGACTGGGACAAGTTGATGAAGGTGAACGCCACCGGAGCTTACAACATCATGCGGGCAGTCCTGCCGCAGATGCGCGAGCGGAAAGATGGTCTGATCATCAACGTCTCATCGATCGCCGGGTTGCGCGCCAGCCTTCTCGGTGGCGTTGCCTATAGTGCGTCGAAGTTCGCGATGACGGCGCTCGGGACTTGCGTTGGCTTGGAAGAGCGAGAGAACGGGATTCGTGTGACGAATGTTTATCCCGGAGAAGTCGAGACGCCGATTCTCGACGCCCGGCCGAATCCCGTGAGTGCGGAGCATCGAGCAAGAATCCTCCAGCCGAGTGACATTGCCTCAATGATCGTCGCAGTGGCAGCCCTTCCGCCGCGAGCTCACGTTCCGGATCTCGTGATCAAACCGACGACTCAGGAATTCTGCTAACCGAACAGGTAGCCGTTTCGCCGCGGACTCTCAACTGTGATGCTCACCGCTTGATTCAAAGCGTTCAGCATCACTTTGAATGGAGAGGACTTCGGTTCAGTTTCCTGAAAGTTCTC
The DNA here is from genome assembly GCF_007859735.1 of Thalassoglobus neptunius. Taxonomy (GTDB): domain Bacteria; phylum Planctomycetota; class Planctomycetia; order Planctomycetales; family Planctomycetaceae; genus Thalassoglobus; species Thalassoglobus neptunius. Next base: position 666,775 of record NZ_SIHI01000001.1, read on the forward strand.
TCGATGTCTTCGGGCCAATTCTCCGTGGAGACCTGCTCGGACGGATTACGCGAGAGGGGATGGCGTCGAGTTCGATGTTCCGGAGGAGTCCGAAACTGAACCTTGTTTGCCAGCCGATTGTGATGGCTGAACGGATAAGGTTCAACGTGTTGAATTGCTTCAATCGTCTGCACAGGTTCCGGTGAATAGGACTGTTCCAGTTCGAGTGCAGGTTCCGGCGGGGTAATGTCTGGAAGAGGTGGCGGAAGCTGAGTCGATTCATTCAGCGGAATGCTTGGGAAGACGGGCTCGTGATTTCCCTGCGAGAGATCTGTCATCGCTTCATAGTAGTGCCAGAACTGCTGGGAATAGGGCATCACCGGGGACATCTGAAAGCGTTGAGCGGTGCTCGATTGACTGAAGATGTGGTGATAGTTGTACGGACGAAAGGAATGAAACCCTCCGTAATACGGCATCACCTTGATGTATCCGTGCTTCCAGGGTTCCTGGTCGTCGTAGAAGTACAACGGCTCGCTGTTTCCGACAGTGAATGAGCCATGCACTGTTGGCCCAGCCTGTTGGATGGGGACATCGGCTGGCACAGGAGGTTGACCGGCTTGCGCTCGTGCCATCGATGGCATGACGATCGCCAGCAAGACGAAGAGTGAGGCAGGGGTCAGAGATCTCATCGACAGAATCCTGTCTGTATTCGACGCGAAGTCTCGGCCGCGTTGGCTTTCTGGAAGTGTGAATGACAATCCACATTCCTAGTCATCGGCTTGCGATTGGAGGAACTGAGTCAAAAGAGGGAGTCAAAAGCCAGAAAATTGACGTGGCCGTCATAACCCTCTTGATTGGTTTGTTCGACTTGAGACTGGGGCTGTTTCAGGTCATTTCTGTGGAATCATTCAACATCATTTTGCCACAGTTTGTAGGCTCATGAAGTGCTTTTATCATCCTCTGAAGGGTCGGACCTGTGCGACATCGATTCACAATGACTTTCATCGTTCTGGCGACTTTCGGGGTGAGCGAATGCACTCTCGATGCGGCAAGGGCTCAGGAACAAGTGGTCCCCAGTGTGGAACCCCGTGTTCCGGAACCTCCCGTCTTTGAACCCAATCCTGAACCGATTGAGAATCCTCCGATGAGTGAATTTGAACTCTCGGAAGGAAAGCCCTGGAATCCTTTGTGGTCAACTCAGCATCTGCATCCAACGGTCGGTCCATCAATCTCGGGCAGGTATCACTATCGATATCCTTACTTCAGCTACCGACGACCCTGGTTTCCTGCAGGTCCGGCAAGTCGCACCGTCGACATTATCTGGTAATTCCCGCTGAGTGGGCCACCAGAGGAAAGGGGAACGTTGAATTCACTGAACGCATGTGCGATAACCAACTTCGCCAAAGAGAGGATCGCGATAAACATTGGCTGAACAGTGAATAATCAACATGTCAGTCATCAGTAAGATTCGACGGTTGCTGCAACTTCTCGAACGATTGGAATCGGGGCGAATTCACAATACCAAGGAGTTGGCGGATTTTCTGAAAGTGAGTCGACGAACGATCTTTCGAGACATCAAGACTCTGCAGGATTCCGGGATTTCAATTCTTTACGATGCGAGCCAGCGGGGCTATTGGATCTCCGAGAGTCCCTATCTTCCTCCGACAGATCTCACGCTTGAAGAGACGTTGTCATTGGTCTTGTTGTCTCAAGAGTTGGGAAATTCGAAACGTGGAATTCCGTTCTTCGAAACGGCAGGTGAAGCTTCAATGAAGCTGCAAAGCAACCTGCCGAATCATCTCAAAAGCTACGTGGGAGAACTCACGACCGGTGTCAAGATGGGGACCGAACCGAAATCGAGTCTCGACGATTCCCGCAGCCACTACGATCGCGCACTGGCGGCAATCGCTGAAAAGAAAAAGCTTCGCATTCGATACGACAGCCTCTACGACCAGAAAGAGATCAGTACGCTTGTCAGCCCTTATCGCGTTTTCTTCAAGCGTCGATCGTGGTATCTCATCGGGCGTTCTTCGATCCACCGGGCAGTGAGAACATTTCATCTGGGAAGAGTCCACGAATCGTCGCTGACTGAAGATACGTTCGTCGTTCCGAAACGGTTCAGTCTCGAACAGTATTTCGGCAAAGCATGGAATATGGTTCGTGAACGAGGAAACAGAAAACATGTGGTCGTCCGCTTCGCGCCTCTCGTCGCCAGAAATGTGGCGGAAGTGACGTGGCATGCGACTCAGACCGTCATCTGGAACGATGATGGGACCATCGACTTTCATGTCACCGTGGATGGCATTCACGAGATTTCGTGGTGGATTCTCGGGTATGGAGACAAAGCGAAAGTTCTGGAGCCACCCGAGCTTGTGGAGCTGATTCGATCGCACATTCGAAATATGTCCGCGAACTACGAGCAACCGGAGAGTGACGAGCGGGATCGCGACTGATTGGGCAGCGAACATTTCTTCTCGCACGCTTTGCCCAGCTTCTCTATTCGGTCAATCAATGTGTCGATTTTTGCCGGTTGCTTCCTTGAGTGGCGGCCCCTGTTTGATTCCATGTTGGCAGAGCTTGACTGTGCAACTAGAGTCTCGAACTGATTCTCTCCGCGAATGAACAGGAGCTATCAACCGTCAATCCCTTGGGAAGGATTCCCATGCGACGCTTATTCTTACTGCTGACAGCAACTTCTTTAATGGTCAACGGTTGTACGATGATGCAATGGTTGGCACCCCATCAGTTGTGGAAACTCAACCGGCAGCCGGCGATCAGCCGGGATGACGCCTATTTCAGCATTCCGGCTGAACCAGTCGAGTCTGCCTCCGACCGTGAAGCGGTGTCGACGACTGCGTTCTGAGCCACTTTCATGGTTTCTCTGCTTTAGGACCAATTCAAAACCTGACGGCAAATTTGGTGTTCAGGGAGGTTGTTTTCGGGAAGACGACACTTCGTCAAGGACGACTGCGAAATGTATGAGTATCAACAACAAAAACATCCCCTGCAAACTTTTCAGTTCTGGTTTGTGATTCTGATTTGTGTGTGTGGCGTTGCCGCCTGGCAATCCGGGATGCTGGCCGACCGAAACGTTGAACCCTCGGTCACTCGTCAAGTTGTGAATGTCCCTGACGAGGCGATGCCTCCGATTCCTGGTACAGACAAAGATCGCTCTCCATCGACGAAATCGAACGATCAGATTGCGGAAAACGACCAGATTGCGGCCACTGTTGAGCAACCAGAGACTGAGACTCAAGCTGTCGACCTCACCATTCCCGAAGCTCCAATGCAGACAGAGGAACGGGATTCCTCAGAGACAACTCAGCATCGACTGGACGACAATCAGTCGACTGGAGATTTGGAATCCGACGCTCCGAAAGTGATCACTCTCTCGTTCAACCAAGTCGTTGAAGCGGATTCCTCAGAGTCCGGGATTCAGCAGGTTGCGGCAGTCACCACTGCTACAACGCCAGAAGAGCACGACTTCTCCTTACCGGAGTCAGAGTCTGTTGAGGAAACCGCCGATCACCTCAGTGAGAACGGGAATGTTGAAGCGAGTCACATCGACGAAGTGCACGAATTGCGTCCAGCCCAGCCTCGCCTGAAAGCTGTTCCGTTGGATCTCGAATCGATCGATACGATGGTCGCAGAAGGAAGAGAAGTTGAGGCACTCCGACAGCTTTCCATCTGGTACTGGAAAGAACCGGCTTCTCGCTCGCAATTTTCTGATCGATTGACGGTTCTGTCCCGACGCGTCTATTTCCACAAACAACCGCATTACATCGAACCGTATGAAGTTGTATTCGGTGACAGCCTCGAAACGATCGCCAAGCAGTATCAGGTTCCGTGGGAATATCTGTCGCGGATCAATCAAACTCCTCCGGACCGAATCCGCGCCGGACAGAAGCTCAAAGTCAATCAGGGACCGTTTGACGTTGTCGTCGATTTAAGCGACTACGAATTGACCGTCCACTCACAAGGATACTTTGTCGTCCGAATGCCGGTTGGTATTGGACGCGATGGATTGACTCCGGTTGGAAGATTTCGTGTCACCGAGAAAGTGGCCGAGCCAACTTATCAAGGTCAACACAGAACGACAGCCAGCTCCCATCCCACAAGTTCGGACGGGAAATTCTGGATCGCTTTCAATGACGAAGACGCTTCGCTCAATGGCATCGGGTTCCACGGCACGATCGATCCCGAATCGATCGGGAGAGCAGAATCGAATGGATCCATTCGATTGCACAATCAGCACATTCAAGATCTGTTCCACCTTGTCACAGTCGGCTCCGAGGTCGTGGTCTGCCACTGATCTCAAACGCAACTGTTAGAGCGTTTTCTGATTTGGTTTGCACTCACTCGCACGAGCAAACTCAGTTTTTTATCTTGTGAAAGAGTTCAAGCGAGTGCACAGGAAAGAGCAACTTGCTCTAGCGGTCGGCGATTTGTTCGAGGTGATCATCCATTTCCTGCGCTCGAATTTGCCACGCAAACCGGGATGCCAGCTCACTCGCTTCCGTCTGTCGAGAATGAAACCGTTCGGGATCAGAGAGTCGAATCTCACTCCAGCGTTTGATGGAATCGGCAAGTTCCTGAGTGGTCCCGTCGTACAGAAATGACGAAGCTTGGTTGACCAGCTCCGGGTAGGACAACCGATTGGGAAAGACGGGCAGACACCCGGCCGACATCGCTTCCACAGCTGCAATTCCGAAGAACTCATGAATCGCTGTTGAGACGATGAGGTCGGAAGAAGCAAGAATCCGACGATACTCTTCCACGGATTCGGCGTATCCCCAGTTCTCAATATGATCGGAGAATCGGTGGGAAGCCTCTTCGAAACATTTCGGGACTTCGCGAAACGTTTCTCCAACGACGTTCAAGCGAAACTCGACTCCCGCTGCTTTCAGTAGATCGAGAGCTTCGAAAAACTGCTGAGGGTTCTTGTCGTGTTCCCAACGTGCTGCCCAGAGAATCTGTATCGGTCCATCGCTGGTCGTTCGCAGTGGAATGGGATCGATGGCGGGCGAGTGAACTTCCGAAACGACTCGGCACCTGTTCAGTGATCGCTGCCATCTTTCATTGTCAGCAGGTGCCAGCTTAGGAGCACTCTTGAGAAACGATTCGATCTCCGAAAACAGAGTTTGCCTGTGAAAGTCGGAGTTAAACCAGGTGACGTCCGCTGAGAGGCTATCCGGAAACTGAGGTTTTGTGAAAGTCTGGTTTTGTTCACACTTTGCGGTTCATCAACGCAAAGGAGTGCACGGTGTCCGAGGCGATTCGAAAAGCGTACCCAAGTGACCTGACTGACCTTCAGTGGGAGATGATCGAAATGATTC
>NZ_SIHI01000001.1:672189-728069 GCF_007859735.1 Thalassoglobus neptunius
CAAATCGAGGGAAGCCATGATCTATGTGGCTTCCATTGGTCGCATGCTCCGCCGCTTAGCTCCTTCACCCAACCAAGCTCCGTTCAAATACCGACTTACAGCATGAAGAGGATTCCGGATAGGCTCTCAGTGCAAGAACAACTTAAAGCAATTGGGTCTGGCGTTGCATAATTACCACGACACTTTCAATACGTTTCCGCCTGGAAACATGTTCAACCTGCAAGACCCCACAAACTGGCCTCGAGACACGAGCCCGAACAATCAGATTATGGGAAGCTTCGGCTGGTCCGCCTACATTCTGCCCTACCTGGACGCATCTCCACTTTACAATCTGATTGATTTTAGCCTGCCAGCTTATGTTGAGGAGATTGAAGACTACAACAGCACGACGATTCCACAAGCTGTTTCACTGCGTGGACAGCTCGGGAATGTTGCGAATAAGGAAGCGGCAGACAATGCACCTTCAGCGTTTCACTGTCCTTCCAATCACAGCACGACTTACCCCATTACCCGCTTTAAGGATTACTCAATGAACGGCGGCACGGCGAGTGGGTGTTGTACTGAGAGGAATCAGCGGAGTTCAGATGGGATTGGCTATATTAACAGCAAAGTCGGGATTCGGGACATTACCGACGGGGCGTCCAACACGTTTATGCTTCTGGAAAAACCTCACTGGGCTCCTCAGTCCTGGTGTAATATCGAACATGGATGTAATCCGTTCTTCTTCGTGCATCATCAGTCGCAAGGTTATGTCTGTCCACAGGTTCCCGGAAGTCCTCCGCGACCCACTCCTCCGAACGACGCGTTTATCTTTAATACGCGGGGAGCTTACAGCGAACATCCAGGTGGTGTTCAAGCTGCGATGGCTGACGGGTCCGTCAGGTTTATTTCCGAAAATGTCGACTTTGAATCTTACAAAGCAACCTTCAGTCGCGCAGGTGGTGAAGTCGACACGGTGATTAGAGACTAGCTCTCTCAGAATTCTGCGAAAATGCGTACTGAAGTGGTTCAACACTCAATGGACGTTTCGATTTCTCATCGAACCCTCTGAGTTGAGTCAATTCAGGCGTGTCCTCGTTAAGAGGAGGAGTTCGGTGAGTGATGAATTGATGTTTCCAGAATTCGTTCGAATTCAGCAATGAGCACGTTCGCCAGTCGCTTCTTTCAGCAATTTTTTCGGCGGCGAACTTTATGGCAAAGATGGGAGTTGTGAAGGAATGGTCATGCAAGAGGCTCAGAGACAACGTGGTTTGTGGCAATGGTGTCTGGTCGGTTGTTTGTTCGCCGTCGGTTGTGGTGGACAAAGTGATCGCCCGGAAATGGCGACAGTGAGCGGCAAATTAACACTCGATGGGAAACCGCTGCCTGGGTATATCGTGACATTTCAACCGTCGACAGGGCGTCCAAGTGTCAGCAACATGCCGACCAACGCCGAAGGCCAGTTTGAATTGTGGTACACCTACAAGGACAAAGGCGCGAAAGTCGACAAGCATAAAGTGACTTTGGCCTACTCTCCCACAAGTGACGACGAAGCCATGGCAGCCCAGTCGGGAAATGTGACCGGAAATCCGAAGGCGATTGCCGAGAAATACGGAACAGTCGCAGTGACCCCGCTGGAGTTCGAGGTCAGTGACAATACGACCGAAGCGAACATCGATATTTCACTCAACTAAAGCATGTTGTTCTTTTCGGTGCACTCGCTTGAACTTTTTCATCAGGTAATAGGCTGAGTCTGCTCGTGCAAGTGAGTGAAAACCAGAACAGAAAATGCTCTAACACTTCGCATTGTTCTTCTGAACGCGTTTCGTTCGGCGATCGTGGCGTTCGCGTGCGCGGATCGTTCATCCGATCAGAATCGGTGCGAACGTAGGATCGGTGTGCGGGCAGAGTCTCGGGAATTGCCTGCGCACTCGCTGCCCGGACTTCGACGTCGCGACGCGTTCAGAAGTGAAGAAAAATACCCCCGGCGGGATTCGAACCCACGACCTTTGGTTTAGGAAACCAGAGTTAGTAGACCACTCGTGTTTATGGGTGTTCACCGGTGGCAGTTTTTATGCGGTCCCCATTCTCTGAAAATTGGGTTTGACCACAACGGGCATCAAATCGGGCGGAATTTGCTAACACTTTTGCTAACACTTGGCGTTTTCGCGATCTCTCTGCGCACTCACAAGAATTATTTTCGAATGTCGCTATTCCACTCTCAGGCATTCTACTGACCACTCACAGGCAGTCAGACGTATTTCACCGCATAAACCATCATGTTAATCCGTCGTGGAACGTCTAGACACAGCCGATTCTAAAGTTATTGTCCACTCATGTTCATGGCAATTCACAAGAGGTCACGGGGAGACATGGAGACGAGAACGAAACAAACCGGACTGGCAACAGTAACAGAGGCGGGAGCGTATCTTAGCGTTTCGCGAGCAACTGTCTACACATGGATTCGCGATCGAACACTTCCGGTTGTCATGGTCGGAACCCACAAACGGATTCCCTGGACTGCCGTCTACAAGCTTGCTGGTGAAACAATCGAGAACAAAGGGGCGGAACTATGAGTAAGACAACGATCGATCGTTCGACGTGGCGATGTAGTGAGTATGCAATTTCTGAAGGCAGTTCACCGTTGAAGGTTAACTGATCATCTCATTTTGATCCCAACAACAAAGGCCGAACAGTGACACGTAAACAATACAAGCAACATCTCATTGAGTGTCAATCAAAGGTGCTCGCCTATCACGCGACGAGGGGAGACTGGCGGGCTGTTAATCGTACCAAGCGGCTGATTGCAGAGACAGCAACGGCATGGATGTATCGAACGAACTTTCGAACTTTGTAAACGAAGCTGCTCGGTCTAACGAACTGGTCAATCAGTGAGCACTAACAACACAGACTGTGACTACGAACTGACGCGAACAGAACAACTCTTCGAGCAGTACGACAACGAACCCGACATGAGAGGCCGAATTATGATCCTTGAAGCAATTAACGACATCGACGGAGAGATGGTTGTGACTCTCCCATTCAATTGGATCAAATCGACTCATGACAGACTAACAATTGACGAAAAGCGAGACCAAATTATTCATGACTTGTATCACGAAGGTATCCCGATTGATGGGATTCTTGAAACCTTTTCAATTAGTCGAGGATCGATGCACTGTGCAATCCAGCGGCACACCAATAGATGCTTTAACGAGAAGTGACACGAAATGAATTCGTGTGGCAAGACGCCAACAGCGGCATGATGCCGCACCTTTTTTGAAGTCACGGTCATAATAATCGGAGGGCAAAAAATGTGTTTCAATCACGATGAATGCGAATGGATTGCAGACGAAGCAGATGATTCCATTACCGAGGTAGATGCAAGCTGTTGTTGCTGGGATTGTGGAGTCCGAATCCCAGAAGGGTGTGATTACCGCAGAATCCACCTAACGAAGTGTTGCGTTGAGTGCGGGGAAATGGAACCAACGGAAGAATGCTTAGAGGAAGGTGGCCACGAGTCATATGAGGATACAGTTCAGATCTGTCTGATATGTAACGACCTTCGGTCAGCGGTAATCGAAGTCGAAGAGTCAGAGGGGTGCAGGGGGAACGAGGTAGAACCGTCTTATGGTGCGCTGGAAGATGCGTTTGTGAAGTATTGGAATGAGCCAATCCAATATGCCGACGCCGTTGTGAAGAAGTTTCCCCACTTAAGACATCATCCGTGGATCAATGACGATTCATTCGATCCAATCGAGCTTGGAATTTAAGAACCTTCCCACGCCACGGAGTTAGCCCACTCTGTGGTGTTCCTCCGGCGAGTTGAGTCGGCCCGCTCCTCGTCGGGGGGTTGTTTAGAACATTTAGAATAAGCGAGACGATCATGATCACCAAATTAACACCCGAGCAAGTGGCCCGGTTTCCAGAGTTCGTCGACAAGTGGACGAAGATCGGACTTTCGACGGCACCTTTGAATTTCAACGCTGCGAAAGCGGCAGCAATTAAGTGTTACAAATTGGCGAATCTCCCTACTCCGGAACACTTCGTTGTGTGTGACAGTCCGTTGAGTGGAGTAATCGTAGCAGCAATATTAAGGAACAGTGTTGGGGACAGTGTTGGGAACAGTGTTGGGAACAGTGTCTGGGACAGTGTTAGGGACAGTGTCTGGGACAGTGTTAGGGACAGTGTTAGGGACAGTGTTAGGGACAGTGTCTGGGACAGTGTCTGGGACAGTGTTGGGGGCAGTGTCTGGGATAGTGTTAGGGGCAGTGTCTGGGATAGTGTTAGGGGCAGTGTTAGGGGCAGTGTCTGGGATAGTGTTGAGGGCAGTGTTGGGGACAGTGTCTGGGGCAATCATGAAGCGGGTTGGTTGTCGTTTTATGACTTCTTTCGAACTGTGTGCGATCTCAGGAAAGAGACCGACAAACTAATAGGGCTTATCGAGTTGTCGCAACACTGTGGCTGGTGGATTCCTTACAAGCATGTGTGCATCCTCCAGCACAGACACTCGGAACTGCACCTTAACAGTGAAGGACGTCTACACAACGAATCCGGGATGGCGTTCGCCTATCCCGACGGCTGGGGGGGGTGGTTTATCGATGGCATTAGAGTGGACGAAAAGATTGTCATGCACCCAGAGACACAGACAATCGAAGAGATTGAGACAGAAGGGAACAATGACGTCAAGTCAATTAGAGTCGAGCGTTTTGGGTGGTATCAATACCTAAAGGAGTCAGGCGCCGAACTCGTTGACTCCCGATCGAATAACATCGAGAACACCAAAGAGGCTCTTTTTGAGTTAAGAGACGGGGCACGTCGGTATGTTGCGACCTGCCCAAGCGGCAAGCGTGTTTGCCTGGGAGTCCCGAAAGAGATTGCCACTTGCGAACAGTCTCAAAGCTGGATGGCTGGCGCGTTTGGCGATCGCCAATCGATTGGACGGACGTAATTTACCTTAACCACTTACGTTTTAGGAGATTGAGAATGAGTACTGCTACAAAGGATGCTGCATCTGTAATTAACGAACAAGAATCACACTTGGAGTCAATCGAACACGGGAAACCAGAACGACTCAGCGAAGCAGCAACCGAGAAGGATTACTTCCCTCAAGGTGATGTGTACTTCGGGGTTGTGAACTCAAAGCCTACTGGATACGAGCCAGGTAAACCCGTCTCGCAACTGGCAGTCGGAAACACACAAGGTCAGCGGCACTGTCTCGATTGCGTCGAAGGTGTTGAAATGTATTTCCCTGGAGGAGTTAAGAACTGGCAGCGGGGTCGTTCCGGTCTTTTAGGTCCTGTTTTTCGTTGCCCAACCCGCGATGTGACCGTCGTTCATCCCACACACGGAGACTTGACGATTCCAAAGGGGATGATGATTCAAACTGTGTATCAACGCAATTGGGACGAGCAACTCAAAGCTGAGGCTCGCGCCCGAGACTAACCGCCATTGCGCGGGCTTAAGGCAGTGAAAGAAGAACGTGTTTTTTGATGTTTTTTACAAGGAGAGTTTCGATGTAAACACTAACAAAGAAGACTAAAGGATAGGAAAAACTAACGCGATTTAGGTTTGTTGGTCCTCAACGTCAGAGGGAGCCGGATACCACGAAACTCCGGCAAACTGACACCGTGGCGGAACTGGTAGACGCTAGATTAGCGAGAAGAATCAGGTGCGGGATATCACAACGCTTGTCCGCGTAGGCATCTAACCCCCTGAATGCAGGTTCGAACCCTGCCGGTGTCTTTTAAAGCAACGATCCTTCTGCGTGAAAGGTACGCGCTAATGCAAGACCTCATCTCCAGCCCATACGCATCACAGCTCGTGATGTGCATTGTCTCGCTGTCAATCACGATCGCTCTCACGTTGTGGGCGTGTTTTGTGGGCGGCATGAGTGATGAGTAGGAGGGGTAGATATGCAACTCGAAAGATGGCTCGAACACAAGAACAAGGAACAGGAACCGATGGGCGATATTCATCCTGAAGATAGGAGCGATAAGCTTAGCGTTAAAACAATCTGTGCTTTGGACATGATTCGCAAAGTTGAGCAAGACGACATCAAGCCGTGGATCAATGAGATCCACCTCGTAGACGGTTACGCATGGTCAACTGATAAATATCAACTATTGGTCATTGAGGTTTCTGACGAGCAGCAAAGCCAGACGTCAAGTGATCACGTTTTTGATCGCAAGACAGACACTTACATCCCGTTTAATTCAAAGACGAATCCAGAGTTTCGATGGCAATCTACGCTTCCAGATGACATGGATTCGGCACCAGCGTTCCGCGTTGACCTGGAGAAGTTGTCCACTGTTGTCGACGCATTGAAGTTAATCGCCGTCGGAGATGACTGCGGGAGATTGGTATGCAAATTCACTGTCAGCAAGCACGGTCGATTAGTGATGGAGATGGACACTGTTGATGGACCAGCAACGGGCGTCTTAATGCGAATAGGAGAAGTCAAGGACTCTTAAACAAACACGTCCGCAGCGTCAGTTCTAGACGCTGTCCCCCTGGCGTCGACTGTCGGCGGATCTGTCGGCGTCGGGGTTTTTATGACAACTAACATGTGAGGTGAGTGATGAGTCGTGAGTTTAAGGTTGGGGATAAAGTGCGGGTTGTTCGGAGGGTTAATGACTATTCAGCTTGGTATGACGAGAGTGTGAACAGGTTTGGCGACGCGAGTACAGGTCGCGAAGTCATCCGAGTTTATAAATCCGGTAACGTACTTGTCGATTGCGATGGAGAACCGCATCTATTCCCCGCATCACACCTCGAACCCGTCACCGAAGAGCAGCAGCCAGAACCAGAAGAGATTGACCCTATAAACAAGGAGTACCAGACTCGGAAGCATGGGTATCGGTACGTCCATTATTCGAGCAATGGGAAGGAGCCTCGAATATACATTGGTGCGTACATCGAGGATGGAATCGAGTATCCAATTCGACACACCAGATCCGGGAACCGTTTTGATGATGATGCAACAAACATGTTCGACCTCGTCGAAGTGAAGCCGCGTGTTAAGCGTACTGTGTACTTGAATGTCCTCAAGGATGAAGTAGAGGACTATGACTCTGTGTTTTGCTATGAATCGCGAGAGGCTGCGGATTACTCGTCCAGTACTGACCGCGTCCTCTGCATCAAACTCAATATCGACCTCCCGCACGGCTACGGACTCAACGGAGACGCCAAAGAATTCACCATCACGGAACCGAATTAGCATGGTCGGTTGCGTGTTCCTTGTAGGGCGATACGAAAGGTCAGTTATTAAATGCAAAACGATAAACAAGCAAAGGTTAATCAACGGGGCGCCGCGATAGAAGAGAAGGTTGAGCACTTTGAGAGAGTGATTGAAAGGCGGGGGCTTCGAAGAACTCGCGACTGGATGCTCGATCACCTGGAAGACACATGGCACTTAGACCAGAAAGCACTCGGAAGATGAAGGTAAAGATTAACACAAATGCAATCACTAAAGCACTTGCGAAGTGCTTTTCAGTGACTCCAGCAAGGACACCGAAAGACGTCCTGAAGTACGTTCGCCTGGCAGCAACAGAGGGTTGTGTCTCTGTCCACGCGACCGACACTGAGGTGTCGCTGACAATCGACATTACACCTGATGACTGCTATCCAGTTGAATGCCCAAGTCCAGGGACAGTCCTCCTTCCTGTTAAGGTTCATCAAATCTGCCGAGAGCTGACTGGTGAGTATGTTGAAATCATCGATGGTGATGGCAACATTACCATTCTCGGTGATGGCAATAGGTGGGAAATCCAAACAGTTGACATTGCCGACTTTCCAGAAGCGCAATCGTGCGACGAAGGAGCATTAACAGTCGATGGCGGGAAACTCCTGAGTTCAATTCAGTGGGTGTCACAGGCCGTTGATAAAAAGCAGATTGAAGTTCGATTTTCATTTGGTGGGGTGCTATTCGAGTTTTCTGACAACAGGCTAACACTCGCTGGTTGCGACAGGAACCGGATGTCAGTGTCTAGTATTAACGACACATCAGGAGGCATCGAACTGCCAAGTCGAGAGTGTGTTGTCCCGTACAAGTCGCTTAAATCGATTGAAGGCATTTGCGAAGGGCAGGTTACTGTTTCTCGTAGTGGAAGCGCAATCCAGTTTTCCTCTCCTTGTGGGAAAGTGTGGGCAAGATTCCTTGGGGGGAGATTTGCCCAGTGGCAGCAAATCGTTGATGTTCCAGACGTCTACAGTTTTTCGATTACGGTAGGTCCACTATCTAAGTCTTTGCGTCAAGCTGCAATCGTACTAAATGAAGATAGCTCCGGATGCCAATTCTCGTTCAAGGATGACAACTTGACGATCAGCGGGTCAGGGAGTGACGTCGGAACATCGGAAGTTTCAATCCCTGTCGTCATTAACCGTGGTGGCGAGTTCACTGTCAATCTTGACCCACGGTTTCTGTCAGAGCAGTTAAGGACGATCGATGCTGCATCCACAATTGAGTGGATTGCAGGTAGTGCTGACGCCGCACAGTTAATCAAGAGCGAAAGTGACGTCTGCGCTGTTATGCCGCTGGTTCGCGATTGAGTCTCGCCCGCTTATCTGTGGGGCGGGCGGGGTTAGTTTCTTCTTAAACTAAGAATTGGGAGCGTGATGAATTTTCCAGATTTAGACAAGATGCAGGCGTCGCATCCTCGGTGGGAAGTCCCGTCGAACTGGGTTGTATGCCTCAATTTGTCAGGTGGAACGCAATCAAGCTTCCTCTTCTTGGCGATGCGTCTAGGGCTGCTGAAACCAGTGTCTCCAAACGGGGATTGGGCGACAGTTGTCTGTATTATCGCAGATCCCGGTAACGAGAACCCGGAAACATACAACTATCTAGATTGGCTGAAAGAGAACACAACCGACCGACTTCCCGTGTTAGTAGCTGACGGCCCGAATATTACTGATGACTTGCTTGATAACAGGAATCGGTCGCGGCTCGACAACCCTCCGTTCTTCGTTGACAAAGGCGATCTTGGTGCTGGGCAACTCGTGCACAAATGCACCAGCCACTACAAGATTCAGCCAATACGTCGGGCGTTCCGAAAGTGGTGTCGCGACAAATTCAAGATCGACCCTGCGACAAGTAGTCATCGGTTCACGGTAGATTGCTGGATCGGGTTCACGTCTGACGAAGTGCGACGGGTTAACAGATTTGATCACAGTTCGCAGCCGCAATACATGCCTGTCCGGTTCCCTCTGAATGAACTCAACATTGATAAACAACAGGTGTCTGAGTTCTATGAGGAGTTCGGAATTCCAATGCCTTCTCGATCGATGTGTGAGATCTGCTTCGCGCACGGATTGTCGAGCCGAAAAAAACAAGCGGAAGAACGGCCAGGGCAGTTCGAGTTGGCCTGCAAGGTCGATGACGAGATTCGGGACTTGAGGCACTGCGGGGTGACTTATCCAGTGTACGTGTCAAACACGCTGATCCCGCTTCGTAAGCTAAAGGAAAATGGATTCTCGACGGGGAATCGAATGAAAGACGCTGAGAGTGAATGCAATTCTGGCGTGTGTTTTTTGTAGCGGGGCGGGCGGGGTTAGTTTTTCATTTTGGGAATTGGGTTTAAGGTTGAGGTGGAATTGCAATGAATCGGAGTGGTTACGTTGAAGATCTTTGTAGCGATGACCCTTTAGTTTATGGCCGATGGAGAGCGCAAGTTAAAAGTGCGATTCGCGGAAAGCGTGGTCAAGCATTTTTGAAAGAGCTTGCGGAAGCAATGGACGCGATGCCCGAGAAGGTGCTCATCTCTAGTGAACTTATTAACAGTGACGGCGACTGTTGCACAATCGGAGTTGTCTGCAAAGCGAGGGGCGTTGACGTCAGCAAAATCAACTACGAAGACCCTGAGCAAGTCGGTGAATCAGTGAACATCGCCCATCAACTCGCAGCGGAGATCGAATGGGAAAACGACGAAAACTGGTATGGCAAACCTGAGTCTCCCGAAGATCGCTGGAAACGCATGCGGAAGTGGGTAGACAGTCAAATCATTAAAGACAAAGCGAGTGAGAAATGACTGAAACTACAGCAATTGAGCAACGATTCCCGCAACGGTTTCGGTACCGAAAACATGGAGGCGACCGATGGTATTTCGGTGTTGCGGTTGCGAGTTCACTTATACCGGATTCATGGCGAATCGAGTGCCTGGAGCAGCGTGGCTTCGGCGGGTTTGATTCTGACCCTTGGGAACTCTTGGGACACATCATTGGCGACGTCGAAGCGTTCGAGTGGATTGACAATGACTATAGATGGAGATCGTTATGACTGAAAATACAGCAATTGACGATTACTGCGATCACGTTTTCAACCATTGGTCAGTGAAGGGTGATTTACGTGTTGTCGGCACCCGAGTAGGACCGGCACTGGACCAAGTGCAAGATTGAAGGGGAGGCGGAATGAGTGATAACCCACCACAAAGAACGTTCACTAGTCGACCATCAACAGACGTCAATATGTGGCTCGTGGTTAACTGCCAGATTTACAACGTCGCTCGGTCAGGTCCGGGGTACATGATCATTGTTGCGGATGAGTTCAATGAGACAGGAATCGCGTCATCTTGCGTGTCTGTGGACTACCGAAAGTACATTAAACGTCGCGAGATTAAGTCTGTGACACGTGAGTCTGCAATGCACTGGCGCGTTGATTTTTATGAGGAGTCGAAGTGAAGACTGTACTAAAATGGCATGGCGGAAAAGCGTATCTCGCTAAGAAGATCATCGAACTGTTACCTCCGCGCGACACTTGGCATCTGTGGCGAGAACCGTACTTTGGCGGCGGGTCCGTGACATTCGCGTTAGACCCGGAAGGGATTAGCGAGGCCGTAAATGACGTGAATGCTGAGTTGTTTAACTTCTGGAAGGTTCTCCAAGATCCAATCACTGCCATGATTCTTCAGTGGGGATTAGAGAATACACCACTTAGCGAAAAGAGATTCCGTGAAGCTCTTTATAGCGAGCATGTCCAGGAAGCTGGGATCGATACCGATGGTGCAATCAATTTCTTCATCCGAAATCGTCAATCCCGCCAAGGTCTCGGCAGGGATTTCGCAACACCAACAACGCGAGTCCGACGGGGGATGAACGAGAACGTCTCGGCCTGGTTAAGTGCGATCGACGGACTACCAGAGTTTCACAAGCGATTGCGACGTATTGAAATCCGCAACATGGACGCACTCGACTTTATTAAGAAGTACGACCATCCGAAAGCGGTTTTTTATTGTGACCCGCCTTACCTTCATGAGACGCGAACCTCAACAGGCGAGTACAGAGAACACGAGATGACTCAGGGTCAGCATGAGGAACTGCTAAACATTCTCTCGTCAATTAAGGGGCGGTTCTTGCTGAGTGGGTATCCGTCGGCAATGTATCAATGCTTCGCTGATGAGAGTGATTGGCGTCGTGTCGATTTTGAGATCGACAACAAGGCCAGTGGAGGCAAGACGAAACCGAAGAAAGTCGAATGTGTTTGGATGAACTATTAAAGGAGCACGAAAGGAATCCCAATGATTGAATGCTCTCGATGTGGTTCACAGTTAAACGACGAAGGGGATGTGCATGTCTGCGATGTGGTCGATATTAACGGTTGGCGGCCTGTGCATCGGTGGGGGTCACTTAATCCAAGTGAGGAGGATGTAAACAGTGAGCGATTTGGAGCTGAGAATACTGGTGAGACGAGCGATTTACCAGACGGACCTTCTGTGTGACATTCTCGCTGAGTGTGTCACGGAGATCAAGAACTTCGAGCCTAACAGCATCGTCGCTAAACGGTCCGGCAAAGAGATTAAGAAGGCGACGGAAGAATCTGAGGCAATCCGCAAAGAACTGGAGGCGAACGCATGACGAACGGAAACCAGAAAGGCAAAGCCGGTGAGCGGGAATTGTCCAAAGAGCTGAACAGCCTTCTTGGAACGGAATGCCGACGCGGCCAACAATACAACGGCGTGGATGGTCACGACGTTGTAGGCATTGAAGGCGTTCACGTTGAGTGCAAGCGAGTGGAGCGGTTGAACGTCGGTGATGCGATCGAACAGGCAGAACGTGACGCCGACGAAGGCGAGATCCCGTCTGTATTCCATCGCAAGAATCGTAAGCCGTGGCTCGTGACAATTCGACTCTGCGACCTGATTAAGTTCTGCCGGGTGATCTTGGGGGTGGTGAAATGAAAGAAATCTTAAGCGGCACAATTGAGGCGGTGATCGAAGATGACTCTTGGGAGAGTTATGAAAGCCGCGTCGGGTTACGGCCTTCGACGATTAAGAAACGTCAACGGTCTGCAATGGACGCGAAAGATGCTTACGACAACAGGCGGCCTCCAACATCAGCGATGGAGTTCGGGACGCTGTGTCACTGTCTATTACTTGAAGGGGAAACCTTTGACGATCGGTATGCAATTTATGATGGCGTGAAGAAAGGGAAGAAGTACGAAGCCTTTCGTGATGAGCATCCCGGAAAGACGCTCGTGAAAACCAAGGATGCCAAAAACGCGACAACTCTTGCAATGGAGACAGTTAAAAAACCGTTTGTGAACAAGTTGCTCTCCGAGTGTATCCCAGAAGTGACCCTATTAGCTGTCGAGGGTGGGGTGCAGTGCAAGACGCGAATTGATGCGGTCAGCACTGTTGACGGCAAAGGTGTTCTTCTCGATGCCAAGTTCACCAACGATGTCAGCTCGCGAAAGTTCGGAATGTCTTCATGTGGGTTCGGATATCACATCGACATGGGTTGCCGTAAGAAATGGTTCGAACGAGCGACCGGGAAGAAGATTGAAGAAGTCTACTTAATCGCGGCCCAGACAACAGGCGTCCCCGATGTCGTTTGTTATCGCATGGACGAGACGCTCCTGGATCACGGGTTCGATCTTGCCTGTGAGTTGATTGAGCAGATTAAGGAGGACATCGCGAAAGACTTATTCCCTGGCGTCGATGGTGGCAATGAGTCGCTTGACATCGAGTGGCCTGTGTGGGGAATGCCGGATGACATCGCTCTTGATTGGGAGGACGCGACATGACTGTGGATCACTGGGAAGCCTTGTTTGATTCAACTTATCTCCGTTGGTTCGACATCGAAGGCAAAGGGGATATCAAAGTTGAGATCGGAAGTGTAAGCCGTGAGGAATTAACCCTTCGTGGAGGTGCCAAGAAAGTCGCCCCTGTCTTGAAGTTCAAGCGGGCCAAGAAACCGCTCGTCCTCAATAAGACGAACTGTGATTCCGTCGCCAAGGCGTGTGGGAATAAGCCGAGTCAGTGGCCCGGCAAGTCGATCACGCTGTATGTCACAACGACAAAGCTCAGCGGGAAAACTGTGAACTGTATTCGGGTGAGGGATAAATGAAAGCACTGACAATCTTACAGCCGAAGTTGGCGGCGAAGTTTACCGAGCAGTCTGAAGTCTCGTTCCCAGCGACTATCGGAACATTGTACCGAGGCCCAATTGCAGTCAGCACTGCAACACACATTATCGCGACGGCATTGGTAGCAGATTGTGTGACAAGAGATGACGGTCGATTCCTGTGGAACATCACTGATATTCGGTCGATCCCGGAACCCTTCCCATGCGGACAACAGCCCAACTTGTGGGAGTTTGACACATCTTCACCTGAAGCAATTGACGCATTGGCATTTTAACTTTGAGCAAGGAAACGAAATTGACGACTGCACTCACGACATCTGAAAAGCGAACACTGGAAGCCTGCGAACTCGACATCGAGAAAGGCGCCTCGATGGTTGGCCGGGCGATGCAAACAATTCGCGACGACCGTCTCTACCGGGCGACTCACAAGACGTTCGAAGCATACTGCCAAGAGCGGTGGAAGATCTCACGGCAGCATGCGCACAACAAGATTGCTCACACTGAAGTCGTGGCTGCAATCACCGATCAGCTTCCAGAAATGTCAACCATGGTTGACAAAATCCCAGAGCGGGCGACGCGTCAAATTCGCGACCTGGAGCCCGAACAACAGGCGAAAGTTATCGAGGTTGCCAGCAAGCAGGGAACGCAAGTCCCGACATCCAAAGCGGTTGCGTCGGCAAAGGAGCAACTTGAAGACTTCCTTGAGGGCGATGACGAGGAAGAAACGGAAGAGGCACCGTCACCGTCGATCATTCTCGATGACTGCAATCGATCGGTTCCGGACCACCTGTCTGCCCACTACGAACTTGGTGCTCGGATTGCCAGTTGTGCGAGAACCTTAGACGCAACCCTTCGCGAATTGAATGAACTCGGCAAGCTTCCCGGCTCGGAATTCCTTCACGTTGCTGATCTGGAAACGCGACTGCGAGCGGCGAAGAAGGAGATTCGTGACAGTCGCTATTGGACTGCCTGCCCTCGGTGTGATGGATCTGGCAAGTGTGACCTGTGCGGCTTCCGGCGATTCATTCCGGTCTCGTCGAAGGGTCTGCTCACTCAGCCAGAAAAGGATGTCTTGAAGTGCAATTGAATCAACGGTTGATGTTTGAAACTCCCAACGTCAAGGTAGCCGACATCCCAGCAGAGGATAATGTTGTTCTCAGGTGCTACCAAGAAGATTCAAAGGTTGCGATTTTTCGTGAGTTTGATTCTGGTGTTCAGACAACACTGCTTGTCCTTCCGACTGGAACCGGGAAGAGCGTTGTGTTTAGCGCAGTAATTGAAGAAGAGGCTAATTCTGGCGGTAGAATCCTCGTCTTAGCGCACCGGAGAGAGTTGATTGATCAGGCAATTGGTCACGCTAAGGCGGTCGGTCACTTTGCCGGGAAAGAGATGGGGACAAGCTACGCTAATCGCCAACGGGTAATCTGTTCTTCCGTTCAGACATTAAATGGGAAAAGAGATTGTAGATGTTGCGATGGCAAGGAGTGCGAGCGGTGCGGCGGTCGTGGGAAAATATGGAGAATGGAACGGTTTGACCCTTTCGAGTTCAGCCTGCTTATCATCGACGAAGCTCATCACGCGACGGCAACAACATATAGGAGAGTAATACAGCACTTCACGAAGAATCCAAACTGTAAAGTGCTCGGTGTCACAGCAACACCGAGGCGGGCCGATAAAGTTGGGATGCACAATGTATTTGAGTCATGTGCGTACCAGATGGATCTAAAGACGGCGATAGATCAAGGGTGGCTTTGCCCGATCAGGCAGACGTTTGTTCAAGTCGCCGGATTGTCTCTCGAGAACGTGAAGACGAAAGCCGGTGGCGATCTTTCTGATAGTGGCGTTGAAAGGGCATTCCTCGGTGACACTGACGAAGAACAGGAAGAGCGGTTGCATGCTGTCGCTGGTCCGTTGGTGGAAATCGCACAGGGTCGGCAAACGATCTTGTTTGCGTCGGGTATCATTCACGCGATCAATCTAACGGCAGCCCTGAACGCTTATGACAAAGTGACAGCAGAATGTGTTATAGAGTCGACAGATAATGATGAGCGCAAGGCGATTGTTGACCGCTACAATTCCAAGGAAACACAAATCCTTGTCGGTTGCGAAGTGTTTACGGAAGGCTTCGACGCACCGGGAACTGAGATCGTTGCGAATGCCAGGCCGACGAAGAGTGAGTCCAGGTATCTACAGAGAATCGGTCGAGGGACGCGAACCCTTCCCGGTGTTGTTGACGGACTGGACACAGCAGAAGAACGAAGGGCGGCGATTGCAGCATCTGCGAAACCTTACGCGCTCGTGATCGATTTCGTGGGCGATTCCGGGCGGCATAAGATCATCAGCACTGGTGATGTTCTTTCCGGTGAAGATGTCTTTGAGGAGGATTTACTTGCGGCGATCGAGTACGCAAAAGAATCCAAATCTGCGGAAGACATGGAAGAGCTCATTGAGAAGATGAAGCAAGCTCGCGAAGAAAGGGAGAAGCGAAAAGAGGAAGCTCGACAGAAACGATTGAGCACCAAAACGAAGGCTAAAGACCTTGATTACGACTCAACTGACATCGATCTGTTTGGTGGGGAAGGGTTCGATCCGTTCAAGGATTACGAACCGCAATGGGATCAGGCGACGCAGAAGCAGGTTGACTTCCTGATGAAACTGGGAGTGAGTCCGGAAACCGCAACCGGATATAGCAGGTCACAAGCGGGGGCAGTGATTACTCAACTGAAAAACGCAAAAGGGAAAGACTACCGGATTACATTCGGGAAGTATAAAGGCAAAAGACTTGGCCAACTTCCCGCATGGTACATCAGTTGGATCAAAAGCAAAAACATCGGTGGTGATCGGATGGCAGAGCAAATTCGAATCATGGAGGTCGAGAAATCCGCGAATCAACAGGTGATCTTTTGATGATGTATTCTGTCGAATTAACTGTTGAGGAGTGGCGGGAAATCTGGAAAGCCTGCGATCGGGGCGATGAGATGGACACCCTGTTACGAACGACGATCGTGGCGGCTGTGGAGATCGGACAACTCAATCAAAGTTTTCCTGAAAATGCCTGGAAAAGGTTAATCCAAGTCTCCCAACGGCATACGTCAAAAGAGGCAATGAATCGGTCCTGGTCGGCACAAATTTTTAACACATAACTTCACTTGATCCACTACACTATCTGTTCTTGAAAGGTATTAGCGCATGGCTCAGGGTTTTAAGACTCCGTACAAAGACTTGGCAGCAACACTGTCGGGTGACGAGAGAAGGTCTCTCGAAGACGACATCGCAATTCATGGCGTGCTTCAACCGATCCTGGTTGACGAAGAGGACAATATCCTCGATGGTCATAATCGGTATTCAGTTTGCAAGGATGTCCCATATCGCGTCGTGGAGGGTTTGACGACGGACGCACATAAAAGAGCGTTTGTTCTTTCACACAATCTGAAGCGACTGCATCTAACACCAGAGCGTAAAGCTGAAATTCGCCAGCGAATGCAGGATGTTGCCAGGAAGCTTCGCGAGGAAGATCCCAAAAAATGGACGCAAGAACAACTTGGGAGGTTGTTCGGGGTGAGCCATCAAGCGGTTGAAAAATGGCTGGATATTAACAATGCAACTGGTTGCAAAGCTAATAAACCAGACGCGCGACTAAGCATTCCTCGTGAAGCAAAACAGGAAATCTTCCAGCGGGTTGACAAAGGCCACAAACAATCGGACATCGCTGCAGATTTCGGCATAAGTCAAGGTAGAGTGAGTCAGATTGCACGCCAAGTGAAGGCGAAGAAAGAGGCGAAAAGGAAAATCGAGGAGATCACCGCAAACGAGGTTAAACAAAGCTTCGGCAAGCTTTACGATGTGATCGTAATTGATCCTCCTTGGCCAATGGAGAAGATCGATCGGGAGGTTGCACCAGATCAAGGCGGGTTCGATTACCCCACGATGAGCGAAGAGGAATTGTCTGGGATGGTCATGCCAGCGAGGGCAGATTGCCACCTGTGGCTCTGGACGACCCAAAGGTTCCTTCCAATGTCGCTAAGGTTGCTTGGGGAGTGGGGGTTCAAGTATGTCTGCGCGTTCGTCTGGCATAAACCGGGAGGTTTTCAACCAATCGGCCTTCCACAATACAACTGTGAATTTGCGATCTACGCGAGAAAGGGGGCGCCAAGGTTTGTTGATACAAAAGCTTTCAACTCATGCTTTACCGCTCCTCGAGGCAGGCATAGTGAAAAGCCAGAAGAATTCTATGATGTCGTGCGGCGTGTTACCGATGGTGATCGAATTGACATTTTTAATCGGCGTTCCATTGACGGATTTGATGTATGGGGGAACGAGGCATGAGCAAGTTTCCCACAAATAAGCAATGGTCCGACCAGTTCATTCCCCACATCAAGATGTGTCTTGGTTTCTGTTTGTCGTCTATTGCAGATTGGGAAGAAGACGCGAAGCGAAACACCGACCTTTTCGTGATGCGAGCGGCAGATGTTCGCGTCGGGTGTCGTGTTCGTAGGATGAAGTATATTAGCCGAAATTCGGAGTTTACGGTTCGCTTCCGTGCGTCCAATGGAGGTAAGTCTGAATTTGGAAAGATTCTCGAGGGGTGGGGTGAGCACCTTTTCTACGGGTTTGGAAGTGATGAAACTCAACTGGTTGAGCAGTGGTCGCTTATCGACCTGTCAGTGTTTCGCGGACATGTCACGAGGCACATGAGCACGCATGGTGGTGAAATCCCAGGGAAGTTGATCGCAAACAGAGGAAGCACGCCAACGCAATTCCGTGCATTTCGGTTTTGCGATTTCCCAAGCGACTTAGTTACCCAGTCGTCACACAACCTACCATTTGAAATTCAGAGTAAGGTATTAGCACATGGCTTCATTTAACAAAGTGATTCTTGTCGGCAACCTCACCCGCGATCCACAGGTGAAATACACAACCGGCGGTTCGGCGGTTGCGGAAATTGGATTGGCTGTGAATCGGACGTGGTTCGACAAGAAGACCGATCAGAAGAAAGAGGATGTCACTTTCGTTGATGTCACCCTGTGGGGCCGGCAGGCGGAAGTTGCTGGCGAATACCTCGGAAAAGGACGTTCTCTACTGATTGAAGGCCGATTACAGCTTGATCAGTGGGAGGACAAGGAGACGGGCAAGAAACGATCCAAGCTGCGAGTCATCGGCGAAAACATGACGATGCTTGGCAGCAAAGGTGGGTCAGGCGGGGGGGCAAGCAATCAAGAGGGTGCGTATCCCGCAAACTCAGCGGCTACTGATGAGGAAGTCCCATTTTAAGCGTCGGTACAATTGTACCGAACCACTGAATTTGTTCGTGCGGCGTCGGCACATTCTCGCCCTGAGGGGCACGACGCTTATCTGCTCACGATAATAGAGGTGAGACATCACAGCTCTCAGGCGGTGTTCGACGTCCGGTCTGAGGTGAGCTGGTATCAGCAGTGTGACGCGGCGTAGGGGTTCTTCGAGTCTGACCGCGTGAAAAATAACGAGACTTGACGGTGCAATGCCTGAAGCGAAAGCGGCGGACAAGCATTCGACTCTGCCTTTCCGGTGGGGTCGTTGCGCCTTCGCTCAGCAACAGACAAGCGGGACGAATGCAAATGAATAAGCAAAGAACAGTTCAACTGCTGCAACTGGGAATGATGCTAGCAAACCCGTCATTGGGAGCCGACGTTGAAGCGCAATGGATCACGGAAACCGACATCGCGGAAGTGGTCGATGCTGTGAAACAGATTCATGCTGACACCAACAACGGGGCAATGCGCGAGCGACTTAGATCGTGGCTTAACAGGTTCGCCGGTGTCTTAGCGTTGAACGATGACGAGAAGGTGCAAGCTGCGATCTTCCGGACGGTGCGACAGAACGGATTCCGCAAGACTGTCGAAGCGAAGTTGCGGACGATCCAGACGGGTTCTGGAAAAAGTGAATTGTCGCTCGATTTTCTAAAGTCTGTTCATAAAGACGTTTCCGCATTATGTAGCCTGTTGAGCAGTGAATTACAGAAATCTGATATTGATCCCAAATCCTGATTTAGCTACAATTCACCGAACTAATTCTTTTCCCCTTCTTGGGTGGTCGGAACCGCCGACCCAGCCTCCCAGACAATGGTTGAGGCTGGAGTAATGAATAAGAGTGTTCTCCAATGGGGCTTGAGCTACATTATCCCCATGCTTATCGCCCAAATGGATGTTGAGACATCCCGTAAATTCGTCGATGACTTGATCGATGTTCTTGAGCGATACACCGACAAGACGGCTCTTGAGGCGGCTGTCGATCATGTTCGCGAAGTGATTGGCATCCCGGACGACATCGGCGGGGATGAAGACTAATGTCTTACGTCGCCATCTTTCTCTTGGTTTCTGGACTGACTGTTGTTGCGTATCCGTATGTCTCGGCATGGATGTCGGGGCTGCGGACGCAGACGACTACGAAAGGTCGCGTTACTGTGGTTCCAGGAACGATTAAGTTCCCGGCGATGACATTAACCCGTGGTGAGGCGTGTGAGTTCCGGGACGAGCTTGACGACATCTTGAAGCGGGGTGAGTGACATGTTTGTGGTGCTTCTGTTTTTTGTGCTGTGATTCACGCTCTTTTAGCCGTTGGGTTCCTCTTGAGGTTTGAGTATGCAGATTGCTTTTGGGGTGTCTTCTTTTGTGCCTGCTGTGTCACAGGGGGGTGTGGCTGCCCACATGGCGAGTGAACAAGAACAGTCACAACCCCAAGCCGTCGCGGTGTCTGCGATTCGGGGTGTTGAGTTCGGGGAGGCTCGGTGATGCTAGCTTCATTGATCATCGTTTCTGTCAGTGCATGTATCTTGGCTGTTATTGCGATTCGCACAGCTTGTGAACTTGGAGTGGTAAAGGCAGACCGGGACCATTGGAGGAAATCCGCGAACGGCTGGGAGTCTCACTTTAATTTTGTGAGCGTTGACCAGAAAGACACACAACTAAAATTGCGAAAGCAGATTGCGGAACTGAAAACCGAGAAAGATGACTGCGGGAACCACATTGTGGAGCTTGAAGGCGAGATTGAATCGCTAAGTCGAAAGCTCTCAGGATCCGAAAGGGAATGTGGGTGGTGGCGGTCACGGTTTGAGGTATGCATGAATTTCGCCAGTACCACCATTTTTGAGTACCATAAATTGCAGGAAGAACTATCGAAGCTAGGTAAATTCGAAGAGGCATCCGAATGACCTCCCGAACAATCGGCCTATCTCTGATCGCAGCATCTGCCCTTCTGTGGGCATCGTCAACGTTCGATCTGCCTGAGATCTCTCTGCCATCATTCACAACGCAATCCGTATTTGAGCAGTCTCTGAGAAAGAAGCTTGTGATTATCGCTGATGACGTGCCTGAACTCTCAGCGGTTCAATTATCGACGCGGATTCGTCAGGCGTACGAGGCGAGTGCAGCGGAAGATTATCAGGCGACATTGTCCGGTGAACTTGGCGAGTTGAATGACGATGACTTCGACGGGATTGCTGGTGTTCTGAATGGGAGGGCTAGTCGATGATGTGGCTTATGTGCAGTGTCTCAGACGGTCAATTATCAGACGAGAAGGCTGTTAGCTATATGGATTGTAACGGGACGATGTTTGACGGTTTTGCAAAATCATCAGATATTCGCCAGATCCAATGTTTGCCGGATTGCCATGTCGTTCGCGTGGAAGTCTTGAAAGACGCTGGTGATCAAAGTTTAGTTCGATTGGTAATGGATAATCTTCGGGACGCAAAGTTTGCGATTGCGTCAAAAGATGATCTCTTCACGGATGACGAGGTTTCGGGAAGCGCTCCTGTAAGATTGCAGAAACAGGAGGCCAATCGATGATCCACACGAACGGTTGGCGTTACGATCTTGAAGACAAGGCCTTTCTCGCACAGGCAACAGCGGAACCGATCCCGCGATCATTCTCTGCGGCTGCTCTACCTGATGAGGTTCGACCGGATATTGGACCGGATCCGCATCGGTTGGAAAATCAATCTTCGATGGGGAGTTGTCAGGGTCATGACATCGCATCATGCATTGAGGACTTAATGTGGGTTGCGGGTGGCGGGAATAGAATCCAGCTCTCGAATATCTTTGCTTATCTGGCAACTCAGAAGATTGACGGGCTCCTCGGTAGTGACCGTGGTTCGACGATCTCAGGCGGCGTGAAGCTTGCTCAGAATCATGGTGTTTGCTCTCTTGAGTATGCCCCTTATCCGAACCCAGTGAGGTATCCCGACGATCGCGAGATTGCTCGCATCTTGAGTCCTGAGAATTACGAAGCGGCCAAACCCTATCGGATCAAGAAGACCTACGGAATTCGCAGTTATGACGATGCTGTGAAATGGATTGGCGGCGGTGGTGCGATCAGTCTGGGAATCTCTTGGCCTCCCATATTCGCAGTGAATCCTGAAGGTCGCAAGGTCGCCAGACGGGCAGCGGGGAGCGGTGGCGGTCATGCGATTGCTGTGATTGGTTATCGAAAGACGGGGAATCTGATCGTCGCGAACTCACACAACTATTGGTTCGAGATTCCTGCCGACGTGTTCAATTCGATGTTGAGGCAGCGGTATACAGTCGCGATCGGCGTGAGCGATATGGCAGAACCAGCACCACGCAAGGTGAGTCAGGTTAAGGAGTCATTGGATCAATGGGCAGACGATGCCGTTGATGGATGGGAATCGGAATCATGAATACAAACCAAATCGGAATCACCCTCTGCCTCCTAGCCTGCACAGCATGGGGATACACGCTCAAGCAACACTCCGATCAGCAGGAGGCAGCTCGCGAACTTGACGAGTTGAGTGAAGCAACCTTGTCCGACGTTATCAACCAGGAACCCGGAGAGGAGGTGGTCGAAGAATCTATTCCCAGTGTAACGCCATTCGCTGAGGAATTTCGTGAACCAGTCGCAGTGCAAAGTCGAACCTTCTCAAGCCTTCAAGATTACCTGGAGGATTCTGACTCGCCTCGGCTGGTTATTTTCACAGCTTCGTGGTGTGGGCCTTGCAAGGTATACAAAGCTCAACTTGGTGACATGAGAGACGCGCCGCAAATCGAATTTATCGACATTGACGAGAACCCGGATATGTGGCGATTGGGTCAGCGAGCAACAGGGAAGAATGCCGTTCCGTTGACGTGTTGGATGCAGAATAGGCGTGTTGTTCATTCGCATTTGTTGTATTCGAAACAGCAGTTGATTGAGAGGGCTGGTGAATGAGTGAAAAGCCTGTGACTGTCGATGATGTTGTCCTCGAGTTAAGAGAGCATCCCGGAATGACTTGCACTGAACTTGGCGAACGTCTTTGGAGAGCAAAGGGTCGGCGTCGCAATGTAAACAGGCAGAGCTACGCAAGGCCAGCCGGTAAGCTTGTCAAAAAAGCCATTGAGATGGGTCTTGTTACTGAATCTTTAACGACTCCCGTTCATGGTGATATTTCTCGAAGAGTATTCTTTGCGAAAAAGGCATCCAAATGAACAATCCAGTCGCCTATCTGTCAGCAGTCGAGGAGCTTGACGAATGGCTCGAGAGTCCGATTGCTGGTCGATATGGCTCACCAACACCCCAGACCATTGCGATTGAATTACGCGGCCTGTATCGAGCGATTATCGACGCAGGTGGCAATGCTCCGTCTCTGTTCAAGCTCCGCCGACAGCTTGGGCGGAAGGCGGAACTTGTTGGCATCTCGGTCACTCAAGTCTTCTTCCTGATTCGATTGGCATTTGAGATTTGGAAGTTTTTAAGGGCGTATAAGAGGGGTAGGAAGAAATGAGCATTGGGTCGTTTGCGGTGTAATTATAGATTGCAGAACTGCGAGAACGGGTAAAGGGCATAGAAGAGAGGATGGGTGCAAAGAATGAACAAGACAACCGGAATCACAATTGATCACACAGGTAGGATTACAACTAAGAGTAAAAAGAAATGAACGAGGCATTGAAGAAACTAACCGGCCAAGACTTCTGGACAAAGTTTGCAGCGTGGCTGTTCAATCAAGGACTGGCAACGATCCTGCTTTTCGGGATCTTGTACACGATTTACAGCTATGGCCCGGCGTTCAACAACATTGAAGAGCAGCAGCACACAAAGCAGATGGAATCGATCGCGAACAGTGTTGAATCTGTGGTTGAAGAATTCCGAGCCGATCAGGAGCGCGACGCAGACCTCTTAGACCGCATCTTACTGAGGGCGGAAGTTGCTGTTGACGACGAGGAGAAGCCTGTTGTTTACACGTCGAAAAAGAATGAGTCAATCAGAGCGGCGAATTAACATGAGTCGATTTGCGTTTGTGTTTGCGGTGTTGTGCCTCACGGGTAGTTTCGTGCAGGCGCAAACGACGTTGTATAGCGATTCGTTTACGAACGATGGTTCGGCTGTCAATCTGCCATCGTGGGACACTGTTGAGAATGGCGGTGTTTGGTGGAACGATGGAAGTGATTCCACGCCGTGGGTCACATGGAGCGGTACAGATTCGGTTGCGCATCATTCGCTTGATGCGATTGTTCCAGGCTCCGAGCATTCGGGAATTGATTTTGGTGCGGCAGATGTCGACATCACATTTGAATTCAATTATGGGACCGGAACAACGGCTTCATACGACAGTATCTTTTGGATTCGGGCGAACTCAGATCGATCAGAGGCGTTGGGGATTTATCACAGTGTCGTGGACGACGAGTTCACACTTGTTGATGAAGACGAGGTGGATTTAGGTGAAACTCCGGTCGCGTCTGGTCTCACGACTGCGAACACTTACTATACAATTCGCATTTTGTTGTCTGGAAGCAAAATTAGCTTGTGGGTTGATGATGTCCTAAAAATTGACGAGTGGGATAACTCCACCTACCAGACGAACACTTACTTTGGATTTCACGCAATCAGTGGTGGTCGACTGGATGATTTCTCAGTTACGGATGTCGTCACTTCTGGCATCTCCATCGAAGTCCACGGCGATGAGATCGTGGATGCAGGCACAGAAGACACTGGTTCAGTCCCACAGGGATCTTGGGTGACGGTTCCGATCGAAATGATTGGTGTTTCAGCCTCGACGGTCACAGTCAATAACTTCGCAGTGTCCGGCGATCTACTCTTTGATGATTCGGACGATTTCTCGTCGTTCACGCTCGACCAGGATGAGACGAATAAGATTCGCGTGAGGCTCTCAGCAGCGACAGCGGGTAGTAAAACGGGGACCGTGACTGTCACGTATAACACCACGGAAAACTACACGATTAACGTCGACTGGACCGTCGTAGCCAAGACGCCTGCGAGTGACGTGGCCTTAACGAAAGGCGGTGGCGGGAGTGCCCCGACCGACCCAACGCGGACATCTTACAAGCCGGGCGGGATGTGGACACAAGTTCCATTTGCTCAAACCGTATGGGCGGATGAAACGACCTATATCGGCGTGATTGCCATGCAGGAAGGTGGGATTGAAAGCGTTGATTTTTGGTGGAACGGCAACTCGGTCACCGTCAACACGATGACGACTCACGATGGGATCTCAGCATATTACTGCGCCATTTCTCCGAACGCTGCGAGCGGCAACGAACAGATTTACGCGACAATCAACGCGGCCGATCCGTATGCCCAAGAAAAGGTTTTAGACGATCCTTTCTATTTCACGATCTTCGATTCTGCGACTGTGAACGAAGTCCATGTAGGCCGGGGTGATGCCAGCGCAGGATCGGGAACCGAAGGCGACCCGTACTTGTCGCTGCAGTCAGCGATTAACGATTTATCACTCACCGATGGTGGGATCGTGACTATCCATGAAGGGACTGTTGATTGGCCTTACACCGCAACTCCCAAGGCGAATAGCGGCGTCTTCTGGCTTCGAATGGCAGAGGGTGAAGATCGCTACAATGTTGTGAAGAACTTCACGGGAACAGCGTCTACGAGTATCCGGCTGAGTGTTGAACGTCTTAAAGTCTCTGGTATTGAGTGGGATACAGCGAACGCGGCGGTTTTCTACAATCGAGGGGTATCAGGATATTATACGGTATGGGATGACATTCATGTCGGAAATTCGGATGGGCGATTCACACTTGTGAACGGGAATCACTTGAACACTGGTTCGATCGGTCGGGCAGCGGGAACGACTGACAAAGACGGATTTCAGAATTGTCGTTTTGTGGACACGTACCAGGGGACCACTGGATTCTATTCAATTAACGATTACGTTGAACGGGTTCTGCGAGACCATTCGACGTGCTGGAGCGTCGCGAACATGGTGAGTCGCCGCGGGGATTACGACTACCTGCGAGACAATCTTGCAGCACTCACAATCACTTACAGTGGCGGGGCCACAGCAACCTATAACTTGACGTCCACCAACGCGGGGAGTTCTCGTGATTTAGTGCTCCTGGAAGATGCTTCACCTGTCTTGACAATCAATCTAAAAACCAGCAGCTCGGCTGTCGTAGACACCGACGACGCTGATGGCGAGATTGACGCTCATACGATCGCGCAGGTCGTTTCTGCGATCAATGCCACTACGGACTGGTCTGCCTCAATTGACACGGACTACACCAGTGCAGCCGCAGACCGACAGCTTGATGCCACTTACCTCAAAATTGACGCACACTTCTCAGCAGTCACGGGTGGGGCGATTCCTGTTGATTTGTATGTGGCAGCGGACCTACATGTAGACGGAATTCAATCAAGCTACGGGACAGGGGTTGCATACAACCGCTTCTATTACAACTGCGATTTCGACAACAACCCGGCAGACATGGTCGCGACATATGGCAACAACGAATCGGACATGCAGGGACTGTTTATCGTCGGCACAAATGGCGGTCATACGGACGGTGGCGCGTATTTCATGCACTATAAAAACGTAGATGCGGACAATGCTTCGCAGTTCATCGGGGAGATGGACAATTTCAATATGATGTTCTGCACGTTCGAAGGTCCACAAATTATGTCACCCCGAACAGACAAAGTCGGCAATCAAGAGTACATCCCCACCAATGTCGTCTTTAGGGGGAATGCGTTTTTACATCTCGACAACTGGGAAGATCAGTTCGGCGGGGAGTTGTATTTCGCCAACAATTCACAAGTCACTGACGACTGGTCAGCGATTGGGTACAGCAACACGCAATCAGCCAACGTCGCAGCTTGGGATCTCAATACTGACGGGACAGTTGGCGATTCATCGACATTGTTGGACCGCTCACTGAACGGCACTGCGTATCAAACGCTGTGGCCGAATGGTGATTCGATGGCCTCTGATGGAAGCGATCCAATTGGAGCGTGGCCGCCTGAAGGGGGGGTGACGCCAACGCCTAACGGAGACGATGACGGAGAAGAGAGCCTGTTGTTGCGGTTTGCCCAGAGAACCTGGCGTCCACAGTGGCGTAGAGATATGTCTTTACTCAGGAGTCAACAATGAAGCGGAATGTGTTATCGATAATGTTAGTTGCTGTGCTGTGCTGTGCATGGTTAACGGCGGATGTGCCCGACCCTCGTAAGCCCGGGGGGAACGTGGGACGGTCCACATTTAAGGTAATCTGGCTATATGAGGACGATGACTATGAGATCGACTTCAGCGGGAATAACAGTTCACCCATCACGGCGGGGCGGTCGACCGCGATTATGAACACAGGTGAGAGTGGAGTGACGATCGCCAATGTGCAGGCTCTGGCGCCTAATGATGAGTGGGTCACGATTGAAGATTGGAACGATGGCAGCACGATGGTGATCGCGGCGAACTCATCGAAGCGTCTCGGTTTAGCCACGTACCCCTACGATCAGATTCGGATTGTAGTGACCGGTGGGGCGAGTGGTCTCTATGGAATGGGTGCGGATTGATCGCGGGTCCTCCGGTGGAGGGGGTACTCCCAAGGGTGAAGCCATCGCCGCAGATATTTTCACGGACAGGACTTTGAATTCTGACATCACCACCACAAAAGGCTCTTTCGAGCTTCTCTGCGAAGAACCAGTCCGAGGCAGCAAGGTTCTTTGGTGTCAACCGACGAACCATCATTGAATGGATACAGGAAGGATGTCCGGGGTCGCGGGGTGATTATCCACTCGACGCGATGACGAAATGGGTCCGTCAATACAAACCGCTCAGGGGTGCTGTTGCTGACCCAATGCTCGACGACCCGGGTGATTCGGACAACCTGGAGAGGTATCGAGGAGCACGAGCAGATCTTGCAGAACTTGACCTACTGGAAAGGCGCGGGGAACTGGTCGATGTCGCGAAAATCAACGAAGCCTGGAGTGCTCGCATCGGTCGATTGGCAGCTCTGGCGGAATGGTTAGATCGACGGTTTGGAGTCGACGCGGGGGATATGGCTCGAGAGGTGTTTGAGGATCTGAGTACGGAGGTGATCGATGAACTCGGTGGCGACGCTGAATAGTGAGCAGCGATTCATGGCGCAACTGTTCCGTGCGTCTCGTCCTCGGAGGCTTCGACCGTTTTCTCAATGGGCAGAGTCGGAGATTCGTCTTCCTTCTGGATTACATGAGGGGAAACGCTATTCAACAGACAGATTGCCGTTCACAAAGATGCTTCTGGAAGAATTGGGGAAGTGGAAAAACCATGTGATTGTTGGTCCGGTACAGTCAGGAAAGTCTCTTCATGGGTTTATCCTTCCATCTCTCTACTTCTTGTTCGAGCGTCAGGAGAACGTGATCCTTGGTCTTCCTGACCTCAATATGGCGGGACACAAATGGGACAAGGATATTCGTCCTGTGATTCAGGCAAGTCGATACAAACGATTCCTACCTGAGTCGGGGCAAGGTTCAAAACAGGGTTCAAAGGTGACTTCGATCACCTTCGGAAATGGTGCGGAACTCACCTTCATGGGTGGTGGCGGTGGTGACGGGCAACGGGCCGGGGCCACGACCAGAATACTCATTGTCACCGAGACAGAGAAACTCGATGAAGTTGGGGCAAAGTCAAAGGAGGGGCAAACAAAAATCGATCAGCTGATTGCGAGAACTCAGGGATTTGGGGACGAGGGACAGTCATTCTTTGAGTGTACGGTGACGACAGAAGACGGGTTCATCTGGGATGAATACTGCAACGGAACACGTTCCAGGTTATTCCATCTCTGCAAAGCCTGTGGTGAGTGGGTGTCTCCGGAGAAGGAACATTTGATTGGTTGGGAAGACGCAGAGAACGAGATCGACGCTCATGAAAATTCTCGATTCTGTTGCCCCAATGAGAACTGCGGAATTCTCTATACCGATGAAGATCGTAGGCAGATGAATCAGGATGTTCGTCTTGTTCATCGTGGTCAATCCATTAATTCCAAGGGGGAAATTGTTGGAGACCCTCCAAGAACGAACACCTTGGGGTTTCGCTGGAGTGGCTTTCAGAACGGTCTTGTGAGTCAAGGCTTCTTGGGACGTAAACTGTGGCTGGCCATGCAATCCGACGACGCCGATATCAAGATGCGAGCCCGAGATCAACAAGACTGGGCCATCCCTTCTCCGGACCCCAATGTTGAAAAGGTGGATCTTGATATCGCTGTAGTGCGGGGCTCGCACCCCAATTTTCTGAAGCGCTGCAACGGGATTCCTCAAGGGGAACTCCCGAAGGACTGTAAGCACATCACTGCGGGAATCGATGTCAGTCGACGACTGCTTCAGTGGGGGGTGGAGTGTCAGAACGGACAAACGATTCATTGTCCGGATTACGGGTTTCATCAGAATCCGAATCTGGATCTTGTCGCTGATGAAATTGCCATCGAAGACGGTTTGCGAGAGTTGACTTCCGCCCTGCTCGAGAAGTATCCAAAACTGTCTCGTGGTCTCATCGACGTGGGAAACTGGATGGAAGACCTCTTGAAGATCATTCCGACGCTGCCGGGTAACGTCGGAAAGCCGGAAGACTTCTGGACGTGGCGACCATCTCATGGACTTCCTAAGTACATTCATCCACTGAAAAGTGAACACGACAAAACAAAGATCCCCAAGGATGGAACCCGTCACTGGTATCAATCGAAATATCAGGCGAAAAGTCGACGGCTTTGGGTGTTTAACTTTAACGCCAACTTCATCAAGGGGCGTGTTCATCGCGGTTTTCTCATCAAGCCCTTCGACGATGAAGGAAATCCGTCTCCCGGTTCGGTCACGCTGTTTGGAACCAATCCAGAGATTCACACTCAGTTTGCCCGGCAGATTACAGCGGAAGAGTATCGAGTCGAGTTCAAACGCGGACGTGGGAACGATCCCAAGTGGTTCAAGAAGCGACGCGACAATCATATGTTCGATGTGGCGGTTCTGAACAATTTGGCACGTTCGATTGTCAAGTATGAACTGGAGAGAAACCCACCGCCTCCAGCCAATCCGACTCAAGTCGCTCCTGCGAGCAGCTTTGTCCGGTCGAAGCCAGGAGGATTCGTCAGGAGGCGACGGTCATGAAGATCACCCGATTAAACATTGAACGTCGACGAAGCTACACGTCCACCAGTCAACTTCTGATGCTCGGTTGTAGCCCCCAGTGCCCGCGTTGTGGCTCTATGTCGGAAATTACCGGGAGTCACCTTGTCGATGAGGAAAGAATCCGTGTTCAACAGAGAAGATGCCGGGCGTGTCACCACACGTTCCAGCTGAATTTTCCTGAAGACTCCAATTGATTGGAGTCGTGATCTGAATCGGATCGGTCCGCGTGGCGATACTGTCCACATGCCACGATCGAACTCCGAACGACTGACTCTTCTCCTGACGACTCGCGACGCGATCGATGATGCCCTTGCTGCATCCTCCTCGAGTGCCGATGTCGTTCGATACCGGATTGGGGACCGCGAAGTTCAGAGAAGCCGATCGGAAGCATTGTTGGAACTGGAACGACTTGAAGACCAGATTGCTGATCTACAGCTTCGAATTCATGGACGCATGCGGAACAACGTCAATTTACGGAGGTCGACATGATCTCCAACCTGATTGACCGATTCGCCAAAGCTGTCTCTCCGAAATGGGCATCGGGACGCGAACTTGATCGACGGCGCGGTAAGTTCCAGATGGAGATGCTGGAACAAGCCGAAGTCCGGATGAAACGAACCTGGGACGGGGCCGATACCGATCGTGTCCGTGGTTCCAGTTGGATGACTCGCAATCTGTCGACTGTCTCGGCTCTTGAAGAAGATCTTCAAAGCCTGCGAGACCGATCAGAAGACCTGTTTCACAACGACGCCTACGTTGCTTCGGCGGTGAATGCCCGCGTTGATAACGTGATCGGTCGGGGAATCCGGTTTCAGTCGCGAATCAAGCCGTTTGGCGACGTGATTTCCGAGAATGATTCCGATGCCCTCAATCGTCATATCGAACAAATGATGATGGAATGGGCGCGGGCGGAAAACTTCAACAGCAAACAACGGGAACTCGAACGGTCGATCGCCATTTACGGTGAAGCGATCGCGATTCTTTCACACACATCACGCATGGGCATCACTCGCACACTGACGGTGATGTCTCCCAAGCGACTGCAGACACCACACACATTGATTCACGATCCGCTTGTCCGTTTGGGGATTCGCTTCTCGGATGAATCCTACACCACTCCAGTCGAATACTACTTTCGCAGAGTGGACGAGCATGACACTCACCTCGTTTCAGAGCAGTTCTTCGCTGTTCCTGCCGAGCGGGTGCTCCATGTCTTTGAAAAGTTGACACCGGGACAAATTCGGGGGGTTCCCTGGGTGAGCCCGGTTCTAAACAGCCTCAAGGACATCAAGGATCTTAAAGAGGCGAAGTTAATCGCCGAACAGGTGGCATGTTGCACTGTCGCGTTCATTCACACCGAAAACCCCTATGAGCGGGCGTTGGGCGCTGCCAGTTCCACGAACTCAGCAGGCCAGCGAATCGAAGAGCTTTACCCTGCACATGTCGAGTACCTGAAGTCTGACGAAAAAGTGACGTTCGTTGATCCGAATCGTCCGGGTTCCGGGATGGAAGCCTACATCGACGGAGAACTTCGCGGCGTGGCAGGAGCGTTGCGGATTCCGTTTGAACTGCTGACTAAGAAATTCTCCAACTCATTCGCGGGTGGCCGATTGGCGCTCGCAGATGGCAAGTTGTCGTTTCAGTGGTGGCAGAAACAGATCATTGATGGACTGCTCACACCGCTCTACCTGGCGATGCTCGATGACATGGTGATGTTTCAACAGGTGGGCATTCACCCATCTGCGTGGCGAGTCTGGAAAGAACGCTATCGGCAACATGCCTGGATTCCTCCGGGATGGCCATACGCGGTGAATCCGCAACAGGAAAACAACGCCGATCAGATCGCGATTGATGGTGGGTTTGGAACACTGACCAAGGCACTTTCCGATCGGGGCGAAGACGTCGAAGAGACGATGGACACCCGTAAGCGGGAACGTCTCTATCAACTGGAGTGCGATGCCGCTGTTGAAGAACGACGGCAACAACTCGCCACGAAACTCCAAGACCCCGCGTTCGGTTCACCCGATTCTGTGAGTCCTGAAACAGAGACAGAAGAGGTTGAAGAGGAACTGGAAGAAGAGGTGATCGATGGCTGATGTGGAAGTCCGAATCACCAGTCAGGCTGCAATCGGGGAAGATCCGAACACGCTCGAGTATCTGGTTCAACAACTCCGTCAGGCTCCCAGGTTTGATCGGATTGTTGTACGGATCAATAACGCGGGCGGGAACCCTCAAGAAGCGGTCGCGATGTTCCACGAGCTTCGGCGGCACGGAGTCAAAGTCACGACCATTGTGGAAGGGATGGCATTCTCAGCGGCGTCACTGTTGTTCATGGCGGGCGATGAACGCCTCATGAATCGTGGTGCAATGCTCATGATCCATCAGCCTTCAATTGCGATCCGGGGAACAGCGTCGGAACTCAATCAGGCAGCGAGACAGCTTCGCAAGATCCGGGGGGAAGTCTCCGGGATTTACGCCAGTCATTCGAAGAACTCTGAAAAGTCCGTTCGTCGGATGTTGTCCACAGATTCCTACATGACCGCTGACGAAGCGGTTTCCAACGGGTTCGCGACGGGAGTTCTCGAAGCTCCTGCGATCGCAGCCTGTGTTGATTTGAGTCAGTTTCGGGATGTTCCCGAGGCCGCGTTGTCGCTGGTGTCAGCGGCGGAATCAAAAGAAGAGAGGCCAGTCATGGCAAATTCAAACACACCGGAGACACCAGTCGTGAACCCGGAATCGGGAACGACTCCCGAAGTCACTCAGCCAGTGACCAGCGCTGTTGAGAAGCCGGAAGCACCAACGCACGTCACGATGACAATCGAAGAATATGAAGCGTTCAAATCGAAGAACGTCGCGCCGGAACCAACGCCTGTTGTCCCGGAAGTTTCTCCAGCGATGTCGAGTGATGATCGCCTCATTGATGTTCGCCTGGCTGAACGTAGCCGCGTCTCAGCAATCACCACGATTTGCCAGATGGCCCGCGTTCCAGATGCTCAGGTTCAGCAGTACATCGACGGAGACAAGACCGTCTCGGAAGTCTCGATGGAACTTCGCTCGCAAGCGGTTCAGAACACTCCACCGGTCCCCAACGCACCGGGAACCGAACAGGATGAGAACGAAAAGTACCGCAAAGAATACCGGGATGCAGTCTCTTCGGGCGTGCGAATGTCGACCGATGAAGATTCGTTCATTCAGTCTCGTCGAGTGAGTGACGGCAAGGAACTTTTGGGCGTTCTCGGATAACCGTTTGAGCGAGTCAAGATTCATTCACAGCAGCCTTTGAAAGGAACAATCCAATGGCCGCAGTTACAGAAAACAAAATCATTGTCGCGAGTCGACACCACGGTTCTCGCGTGGGCTACAAGGCCGCTGCAGAATACCTGTATGCGGGAACCCTCGCGTTTTTGGATGCGACAACAGGGTTCCTGACCGGTAACGACAACGCTGGCGCTAATAAGTTGGCCGGAGTCGTGGCCGAAGAATGCGATAACTCCGGAGGCTCAGCGGGAGATCTCTCGTGTGAGGTCTACACCCGAGGTGAATTCGAGCTTGTGGGTTCCTCATTCGCTCAAGGCAGTGTGGGCGACAAGGTCTACGGAATCGACAACTACACGATTCAGGCTTCCAGTTCGTCTGCCACGTTGGTCGGTCACGTCACTGAATTCATTTCCGCCACGAACGTCATGGTCGATATCGCCGCTGGCGTGCTGGCCTAGTTTTTCCACTTGATTCCGGGGCGTTCGTTCGCTGGCCGGTTTGACTCTGAAAGGCAAGTCTTATGGCTCTCAATCTCGCGGCGGCAACAGCGATCGTTAACAACCTGACCGCCACATTCGATGCGTCGGCCCGTGCGGCCAATCCATTCTATCCAGAGATCTCATTCACCCGTCCTTCAACTCGCAATGAGGAGAAGTATGGATGGGTGGGAGACTTTCCCGGAATGCGGGAATGGCTGGGAGAACGAAAGTTCAACGAACTCCGCGCAGCCACGTACACACTGGAGAACAAGCACTGGGAAAGCTCCATGTCGATTAAAAAGACCGACATGGAAGATGACAATATGGGGTTGTATCCCGGCATCATGCAGAACCTTGGTGCCGAGGCGACCCATCACCCGGATGAACTGTTCGTCACAGCTCTTGAGAACGGGGAAACCGATCTTGGTTTCGATGGTCAAGCGTTCTTTGACACGGATCATTCGTGGGGAAGTTCCGGGACACAATCGAACGACCTGACCTACAACGCTTCCGACCCTGACGCGGTGACCGATACGGAATTCCTCGCAGCCTATCACCAGGCCCGAACGGCATTGCTCGGATTCAAAGGTGACAATGGCAAGACGTTCGTTCGTCCTGTTGTGCGTGGACTGGGGAATCTGATGATTCTGGTCCCACTGGAACTCGAAGTGGTCGCACACAAAGCGATCCAAAGTGCGTTGCGTGGCGGTGGAGACACCAACATCGTTTTGGATCAGCCGCAGATTGTGGCAATTCCTGGGCTGACCAGTGGCCGCAAGTTCTACCTGTCTCACAACGACTCTGGAATCATGCGTCCGTTCGTGTTCCAGCCTCGTCAGCCACTCAGCCGACAGGTCAAGGGGCTCGATGACATCGAATTCAAGGAAGCCAAGTTCATGACCGAAGCCCGATACAACATCGGGTATCTGTTCTGGTTCAAAATGACTTTGACAACCTTCACATAATCCAGTCCACGGTGAGTCCGGAGCGGGTTCGCTCGCTCCGGCTCCCGTTTCCAGAACTCAACAGGGAGTGATCCAGATGATTGTGACAGCAGGCCCACGGGCCGGGAAGAACGGGTTCAGCTTTCGGGTTTCAAAGGATTTGAAAGTGAAAGCCCCCAACGGAAAACAGGTTGTACTTCCAGAGAAAACAGATGAAGACAAAGCTGTTTGTGAACTCGCAAAGCGGTATGTCTCCGCAAATTTTCTGACGGAGGTGACCAAAGAGTCACGATCCAGTCAGAAGTCAGAATCCAAGAGTGAATCATGAGCCTCGAAGATCTGATCGCTGCCGACGCTGAGAGTCTGTTCATTCAGGATGCAGACTTCGGGGAAAGCGTCACATTCGCCGGAAATGATGCCGCGGATGTGACGTTGACGGCAGTGGTCGTGATCGATCGAGCGTTGCGTGATGCGTCAGGAACGACGCCGACTCTCTGGACGGGGGAGATCATCCTCAAAGCGAGTCAACGGGATTCGATCGTCGTGGATGATGGTCCTTTGTTGCTGGTGACTGTTCGGGGTGATTCCTGGCGAGTCACAGATGTCGGAGAGCCTGACAACGGACTCGTTCGCGTGGGGATTCAACGGGAGCTTCCGGAGCATTCGAACGCGATCGATTTGCAGGGAGTGCAACATCATTATGGGTAAGACGGTCACGGTCACGATCAACGTGGACTTCGATGGTCTTCTCGAGGACATCGAAGAGGCTGTCGAGGCCGGAATCGAAGCGGGAGTGGAACACGGTCGACGTGAACTCCTGCAACGGATTCCGGGAAATCGACAGCGGACCCGACGACACGTGATCGCCGAGTCCGACGCCACAGAAGGTGTCTTCGGGGTCCGTTTCCCTCCGGGGCGACGGTACGAGACACAGGGAACTGAGACCAAGCGGATTATCGATCAGGCGTGGAGCAGCATCGCAGCAAACACGCAAGACGTGATTGAGCAAACTATTCAACAGGAGATGCCACGATGACTGTCTATGCAGGAGTCGACTCAATTTTGCAGGTGACAATCGCAGCGTCACTCACCACGATCGCCGGTATTCGTGATATCGAATTCGATCCCGGTGAAGTCGAGTTAATGGAGATCGATGATCTCGCTTCGGATTACGTCGACCGGGCTCCGACCGGACGTGCGGGAGGTGGCACCGTGACCGCCGAATGTTTCTGGGACCCCGCCAACGCCCAGATGCAGGCCCTGCACACATTGTGGAACACGCCTGCGGAAGAAGACTTCTCGATCACCTGGTCGACAACAACCGAGTCGATCGCGTTTAAGGGGATCTTGACCAAGATTCCGATCAGTGCCACGCGGACCGATCCGATTACCACCGCTCTGGAAGTCGCTGTGTCGCAGCGACCAGTTCTGAACGAGTCGTAAGCCTCTCGAAATTGATTCACTTTTGATCCCTCGAATTCCCGGTTGAGAGTCCCATGAAAGCCAGATACATCCGTGAAGCCAAAGCCATCAACCCACTCTATGACGTGCGGGAACATCGACGCGCAAAGGCTGAAGGCCGTGACTACGACGTCGATCAGCTAATCACAATCCCGATCGGATTCGAAGAGGAAGGCCCTCAATGCTGGGCCCATTGTTGCCCCGGTTACAAGGGCGAACCTCCCGTTTGTGAACCTGCTGACGATGAGTGTCGTGCTCGCGTTCAGAAATGGATGGAAGTCGAACGACCAATGCAGCTGGATCGGATTCGTCAGGCCGCCCATCCCGCAAACCTGAAGAAGATGAAGCCGAAGGAACAGCAGCACATCCTGGATCTGTGCCGCGTCTACGGTCTCGAAATGCCATCGGCCAGCGATCCTGTTGTCACACCCAAACCAGAGCCCAGACCGGAGCCAGCGAAGTCGTAAACACCGCAACTGTTTCGGCACCCCTTCGGCACCTTTTCCAAAACCCTGACGAGAGCACATGCCCAACTACCTGAATCGCGACAACAAGAATCAGTTCGCCAAGTCCAAAATCAAGGAATACCCATTGCCGTTTGATCCGGGCACCCTGGTTCGCGTCAAGCAGCAATCGATCTCCCGCATGCACCGCTATTCCGAAGCCTCTCAAGCAGGTGGAACGCGCGCTAAGAAAGAGACGTTCTCTTTGATCGCTGACTCGATTGTCGATGAGACAGATCAACCTGTCTGGGAGTCGGGAGAAGTGGCGCAACTCGCTGAAGCCGACTGCCAGCTGGTGAATGCCCTGATCAAGATGATCGGACATGCCAACGGCGGAACCGAGGACGAGATTGAAGAAATGGTGGGAAACTTCAACGAGACAGAGTAAGGCAGTTCCTGTTCGAACTCTGTCTCTGCGTTGGCGTCATTCACCCTGACGAACTGTTGACTCAACTGACACGCAGGCAGCTGCATGAATGGTTGGCGTTTCACGCAATTTCGCCGATTGGCGA
Organism: Thalassoglobus neptunius; assembly: GCF_007859735.1. Classification (GTDB taxonomy): domain Bacteria; phylum Planctomycetota; class Planctomycetia; order Planctomycetales; family Planctomycetaceae; genus Thalassoglobus; species Thalassoglobus neptunius. The sequence continues at coordinate 709,056 of NZ_SIHI01000001.1, forward strand.
ACGCCGGGCGGACACCCGCTCAGCCGTTCAAACCGCCTGGATTCGAAGAGCACTGGTGGAAGACGAAGACCACTCACCAGACACGTTCCGCCCACAACTGTCGATCTACGAAGACTATTCGACAGTCAGTGAGACACCGGAACAGATTGAGGCACGTGAGAGAAGGGAAGCGGATCAGTTTCGATGCTAGGCGACTTGACGATCAAGCTGAATGCTGACACCACCGGTGTAACGGCTCCGATCCAGATGGCCCGGACCGGTCTGGAGGCGATTTCCACAACGGCGGTCAACACGCAGTTCAACCTGGGTGCGGTCTCCCACTCGTTGCACGCCATCAAGACAGCGGCATTTGGTCTACAGGCAGCCAGTCAACAGTTTGGTGTTCTCGGTCGATCTGCTCAGTTTGCCGCTTCGGGAGTGGGCTATGTTTCGTCCACAATTTCTGTTGTCGGTGGACTCGCGTTCAATGCGTCTGTCGGTCTCGGTTTGATGCTCAAACCGCTCTACGGATTGGTCGTGGGCTCGAAGCTGGTCGCCTCCGCATTTGGGTTGATGTTCAAGGCGATCATCTTCCCGTTCAAGATTGCGTTGTCGGTGATGACCCTCTTCGCGAAAGGCTTGTGGACGCTGGCAAAGCCGGTATTCGCCCTCGCGAAGCTCTTCTTCATGGTCAAAGTCGCCATGATTTCGCTCTCGACACAGTTCAAGATTCTCGGAACGCTGATGGGGCTGTTGCCGCCGCAAATGCGTCTGGCGGTTGGTGGACTCGTCGCCTTGGGAGTCGCTGGCCGGGCTGGTTCGACAGCAATGGGATTGATGTCTGCGGCAATGCGTGTTGCGACAATCGCGACGCTGGCATTCACACAACCAGTTGCAGCCGTCAAGTTTGTCCTGATGACGGCTGTCATGGCTGTCGTGAAATTGACCGTTGCGGTTTATGGGTTGGCTCGAGCAATTGTTCGAACAACTTTCGTCACAGCGATCGCGGGAATCAAAGCTTTGGGGGTGGCTGCTGCTTCCGTGGCAACCACAATCGCCACAACGCTGGTTTCCACTTTGGTTGGTCTCGGGAAAATGCTGGGCTTCATCGGGATCATCGCGGCTGGCTGGGGCGTCAAGCTCGCCGCCGATGCCGAACAGGCTCAGATCGGGTTTCAGACGATGCTCAAGTCTGCCGATGCAGCCCGAGCGGTTCTGGGAGAACTCGAACAGTTCGCCGCATCCACTCCGTTCCAGTTGAACGATCTGCGCGACGGATCCAAGCAGCTGCTCAATGCTCAAGTTCCGACAGAGCAGTTGACTGCCAAGCTCCGCATGCTGGGTGACATCGCTGCGGGCACCGGCAAGCCGATTAACGATTTCGTGAGGATCTACGCCAAAGTCAAATCAACCGGAAAGACCTCGCTCGAAACCCTCAATCAGCTCGCAGAACGAGGAGTCCCGATCTACACCGCTCTCCAGAAAGAGCTGGGAGTCAGTCGGACCGAGATGTTGAAGATGATCAGTGCGGGCGAAGTTGGATTCACGGCACTCAATGCCGCTCTCGAATCGACAGCGACCGGAACCGGAGTCTTTGCGGGAGGCATGAAAGCCCAGTCCGAAACGATCTCGGGACTCTGGTCGACACTCAAGGACAATGTCGGTTTTGCCGTTCGCGAACTCGGAATTCAAGTTGCGAATGCGTTCGACTTCAAAGCGATGTTGGCTGGGGGTATCACCTTCTTTCAGGGGATCAAGGCCCGAATCGCCACGCTGGCTCCGGTCTTCACCGCCGTCGCCAACACCATGCGAGCGACATTCGCCGCGTTGTGGGAAGTGGCAAGCGTCACCTTCACAGCGATTGGGGCCGCATTCGGTGTCACTGGTGGAAACCTCATGACAACCATGATGGAAGCTCTGGCGATTGCCAAATGGGTCTTTCAATCATGGCCCGACATCGCCCAACTCGCGTTCACCAAAATGGCTCTCTTCGCGGTTCAGGGATTTGGACACATCACGCATTTCTTTACGGGGGTTCTGCCCAGTCTGTTCAGCTGGTTCCTCGACAACTGGAAAGAGGTCTTCATGACGGCGGCTTCGTTCGTCGGAAGCGTCTTCCAGAACATCGGGAGGAACATCGTTGCGGTGATGCGTTCGATCTGGGACTTCATCGCCAGTGGCGGAAAGGCTCCTCTGGAGATTGCCTGGAAACCCCTCACAGAAGGCTTCAAGAACACGATCAAGGAACTTCCTGATATTCCCCAACGGGCAATCAGCGACCTGGAAAAACAGCTGTCTGCCGATGCACAACGAATCGGGATGAACGTTGCCGGAGATCTTCAGAAAGAGATTGAAGCCAATATGGCGATTCTGGATGCGAGTCGCAAACCTGTCGAAGCGGACTCGTTTCAGGCGGGGCAACTCCCCGATCCCACCGTGGAACAAGAGGAAACGAGTTCCAGTCAGGACGAAGAAAAGCGAATCGGTGTTCTCGAGCGGGGATCGTCGGAAGCGTTCAAGGCGATCTTTGCCGGTCAGGACCGCGCCCAGTTGAACGAAACCAAAACGACAAACAAGAAGCTCGACAAGGTCAAGGACGCCATCGGAAAGTTGCCGAATGCGATCGCCGGAGCGATGGCGGGGACCATGAACTACCAGATGAGGGGACCTGTCTGATATGTCAGTTCTTGGTTTTTACGAGAAGGCTGCACGTCGGGGGCGTCTGGAAAACGGCATCCTGACGGCTCAACGAATCTTCCAACTCAAGACAAGTCTGGGCGACAAGGAGAACATCGCGGTTCAAGACTTCCGCCTGCCCAGCATCGGTTCTCTCCACGATGTCTATTCGGCATGCTGGTGCAACTCGATCGACTGGCAGCAGCAAGGCAACAGTGCTGAGTGGACTGTCACCTGCAACTATTCCAGCGAGCGCGAACTCAACGAAGACCCCACTGCGGAACCTGCGGAGATCACCTGGGATGGTGAGTCTTACACGGAAGTGGTGTTCGTCGATATCAACGGCGATGCGATCGTCAACAGTGCTGGCGATTACTTCGTCGATCCCACACCCACACGTGAAAAAACACATCTGATCGCGAAGATCAAAAAGAACGTCTCAGCCCTGCCCACGTGGGTCTTGAGCTACCGGGATGTCGTGAATTCCGGAGCGATCAACATCGACGGCCTGCCGATCGGGGCCAAGCTCGCCATGATTCGCCGTCCCCTGATCGGACCCTGGCAGGAGCGGAACGACATTCCGTTTCGCGAACTGACGATCGATGTGCACATTCATCCACGCGGTTGGAAGCTGGAACCGATGGACGTCGGGTTTCGCGAAAAGGACGGTTCGGACCGCATCCAGATCAAGGATGGTAATGACGACGAACCGACAACACCGGTCCCGTTGGATGGATCGGGCAACGTGCTCGCCAATCCCACACCCTCAAATGTCGTGTTCCTCGATTTTGAGGTCTGTGATCCTGTCGATTTCACCATCTTACCGGGGATCAGTTCATGAAAGGTGTGATTCTCAGTGTCGAAGCAGCAGACCAGATTCAAAAAGTGGTCCGAGAACAGCTGCGCAGAGAACGCGGCCTGCAACCGAGGCAGGCCCGCTGGCACAAGAAAGGGTCTGGAGGCGGCACCTGCGATGAACTCATTCGGTGGATCCTCGTTGGAAATCCGACATCCGGTTCAATGTCCGTCTCGTGGACCCTTCCAGACGGGTCCGACACGATCCTGATTCCGTACAACTCGACAGCCGGAGCAGTTAAGACGCTCATCGAAGCCCACGACGACTGGTCAGGCTCCTACACCGCGACAGTCACGGGAGGCCCGTTCCCCATCAATTCGATTTCCGTGCGAATCTCCGGTTTCAATCTGAATTCGTACCTTCCGACCGCATCCGCGGGAACCCTTGCCGGTGGTGCTCGATCGGGAGTGCGTCAAGAGATTGCGAGTGGATAAATGGGATGCACAATCACCAGAACGTATTCCCCCGCTCTCATCACGGCGACGAAGCTGCAGAAGAGTGATGGGGATCTTGTGTGGGAAGCGGGGCGAAACACACCCCCGTGGGCAATGTTTCTGGACGGATCAAACGTTGTTCAGGTCTACGGAGCAAGGGCGGGGTTCTGGACACAGCCATCGGGACTCATCACCGATTCCAGCTATTTCTCAAACAGTTCCGGAACTCTGGGTGACACTGTTTCTGCCGACATTGGATCAACACACGTGGTGATGGCAACTCCGAGGCTGGGGGGCGGATTCGGAAACTTTGGGCAGATCACCGCGATCGACCTGTCTGACGGGTCCATCGATCTCGACCTTGGAGAATCATTCAGTTCGTCCGTGTGGTACAACGCGATTTCGCACGCCCCGTCTTCCGACCTGTTTGACATTCTGTTCCCCACACAGATCGACCGCTATTCGATCTCCGGTGGTGGAACGACGGGAACGCAGAAGTTTTCACTCACCGGAAAATCGCAAGACAAACGTCGGAGGATTCTTTCAGATGGAACGCACTACTATCTCGGAATCTTCACGACTCGTGGACGTGTCGCGAAAACGCTGATCTCGGACCTCACAACAGCAAGCACTCTCGATGCAGGCAGTGACTTTTCCAATGACTACCGGATGGGCGATCGGGGCGCCATTGCCGGTGGCTATATCGCCTACGGGGAAGACCCCGGAAGTTATGTGACGGTCGTGTCCACAAGCTCCATGTCCGTGGCGTACCGTGTTGCATTTGCTTCCAACACCATCTTGAGTATGGACACGAAATCCGGGGCAACGGTTGTTTGCTCGGAACAGAATTCGAGTCCGGGAACCATCGATATCACACTTATTGATTCGGGAGGATCGGAAGATTGGACCGTCAGTTACTCTGGCACTGTTTTTGACGACATCTGGCACGATCCGAAACCGTACTTCTCCAGCGATGGCTCTTCGATTTATGTGACGGGCGATTTCACGATCAATGGCGTTTCCGTGCAGGTTCTCAAACTCGATGCGTCCGACGGTTCTCTCGAGTGGTGTTACACGATCGGAAGTGGTGTCAGTGGATCGGGATCAGCCCGGGCCACAAACACACCAACAGACCTCGTTGAAAGTGGATCGTACCTGTACATCAGTTGTCAGAACAACGCCCCGAATTATTTGTAAGTCACCACTCAGGAGCACTCGTCATGGCGAATGAAATCAAGATCAACCTCAACGGCACCGTTCAAAACGGCGTCCTGAAGGACACAATCACTCTCGGTGGGGAAGTCCTTTACGATCAGGCGACGCCCGGTGGGCCGAATCCGGGAAGTGTTTCGGTCGGAACATCCGAGCAAGATATCAGCTTCGCCGGTTTGACCTCCCCTGCGTTTGTGTTTTTGCGAAACACCGACGACACGAACTTCGTCAAATACGGCCCCAAGAACGGCAGCAACGTCATGGAAGAGTTGGGCAGACTTCGCCCCGGCGGCTTCGCATTCCTGGAACTCGCACCAAGTGTCACCCTTCGGATGGTCTCCGACACCGCCGTCTGCCTCGTCCTCGTCCAGGGTTACGAGCTGTAGAAAAACGTCGGAACTTTTCAACAACTACCGACGAAATCGAATCAACCCTGATAACCCTTCAATCCGCGTCGTCGAATTTCGTTGTTCACAGTGTTTCGAGAGCACCCCATTTCTTTCGCGATTTCATGGGCGGGAACCTTGCCTAGCTTCTTCACAATCCGCTTGGGCCATTCGAGCTTGTGAGGAATGTGCGGGGGAATTCCCTGACGTCGACGTTGTGTGTAGACACTCGACCGAGAGCGATTCAACTGCTGTGCAATCGCCTCATCAGTATCGGTGCCCAACAAATCGAGTTCCCAATGCTCCCACTGTTTGTGATTCGGATTTGGCATGTTCTAGATCCTGCTAGAAAAAGAAAAACGCCCGGTATTTTACTACCGGGCGTTGACAAGAATTCATGAATTCTTGTCTGCCCGCCCCCTTGGATTGTTTATCACTGTTGTCGACTACTGCCAACATGTGGACACAACATTTCCGAAAATAATTTCACGAAAAAACCCCACGAGACAGGGCCAGTCTCGCGGGGTGACATCTCTTCCAAAGAAGCGATGCGGGCATCAAGTTGTTTTGCGTCGTCGTGCCGCTCCGATCAGGCCGATCGCCCCCATTCCGAGCAACGCCATTGACGATGGCTCGGGAACTGGCGGAGCCGTGAGTGTCATCGTGTAGGTTCCCGTTCCGCTGATCGGTGAGGTGAATTCCGTTCCGCCGATGTCGATGAAGTAGATCTGATTTAAGATATCAAGTGTTAAGTCGTAGGACGTGTTCCCAAACAGGTTTCCAGAGGTACCGAAGTTCGTGGTCATTGCACTCGGCATATTGAAGATCTCTCGAAGTGGCTGGGCGCCATCTTCACGTTCAATAATCAGAATGGCTTGACCAACCCCACTGGCCTCTTCAGACAATCCGGTACTGGACCATGTCGAAGAAAAATCAATGTCATACTCCCAAGTACCGAATCCAGTCAGTTCGACGTTTATTGTGTGGAAGACTTCCTGCAGGTCCACTCCATTCGGTCGATCGAGAGAGAACGTCGACGAAATCACATAGTCGCGGCCAACTTGTTCAATCGTTGTGGTGATCTCAGCCGAACCGTCACCCACAGAATCACTGTTGACGAGTGGAGTCCCGTCGATATTGGGAGGCGCCAATGTGGTGACCTGTCCAGAATTAACGACAAACGTGGAACTTGCCCCCTGCTGAATCTCCGTGAACGTAATGTCCGCACGACCAACGGAACCCATCGACAGCAACACAGCGAACGCACAGAGTGAGCGAATCATCAGAGACCCTTTTCCAACAGAACGTATTGAACCCTCCCGCAGCGGTAATTCGTATTACTACCACCTGAATCAACGAGGAGCAAACGTTTTTTCGGATTGTGGCGAAGAGCGAAGATCGACCACAAGATCTAGAAACTTTCAGAACACCCTTGCATGTGCTCAAATGTTCAGTAGGCTTTACTTGATCAGAAGAGACTGATTGTTTTCGCAACAGGGATGTTTTGTTGCACTGGAGAAATGGGCGATGATTGCTCACACCACTAAACTGACTAGTCAAATCGACGATCGTTGGGTCACTGCAATTGACCCGCATCTCTGCTTTTCACTCGCACAGCTTCGCGAGTTAGCCGCCGCGTTTCTTGGGTGGCGACGATTACGTTAGTCCGAGACCTGCGAGTTTCTTAAAACCCACTCCCCTTCGGAAACCTCTTCGCCATACCAGTACCAAACGGTCTGGATGTCGAATTCAGGTCGATACGTGAACAGAGTCCATTCTCCGTGACGTTTTCCGGACTCAGAAAGTGGGCCGCGATTGTTCCAGCCATCTCCATTTAGGGAGATGTGAACTGGAACATCTGATCGGTTGATCCATCTGAGAATGTGAACGTCATCGACGTTGTCTGATTCACAATACGTGTCGATTTGCCATCTCCACACGCCGAGTGAGATACCAATCACGAGGCCAATCGATACAGCGATGAGTGCGTACCGCGTTCGTTGAAAGAATGACCACACCATCGCAGCGCATCCGATCGCGAACGCACAGAACTCAAGCAGCCAGAGCAAGAGGCTGGGTGAATATTCCTCGGAGACGCAAAGCACAAAGAACATCATAATGATGGAAATAAAGCAGACCACACCCGGCGTGAGTAGATCGCGAACTGTTTTCAACAGTTCCGTTTTTCGATCAGTCATAATCAAGGCCCTAAGATTTTGGTTTCGTTTTTTGCCCTTCGTTCAGTTGTGCTTCCGCAGCTGCGTTGAGCACGTCTCTGATCCAGTCCGAGAGAAAGTACTTGTTCATCTTCAATCCGTTCTCCCGACAGTAGGCCAAGCGGGCCTTCTTCCAGTCGTTGTGTTCTTTGATGAAACAACGAAAGTTGACAGTCTTGTCGAACGGCTTCTCTTCAGGTTCATCCATTGCCACATCGTACACAGGCGACACACATTGACAACATCATACACGCTGTGTATACAGCAACGTTACATCGTTCCCCACCGGTGCAATCAATCGAATCATCCAAGCTTTCCGCTTGGGCTTTTCCGCAGTTGACTATCGTGGGGATCGTCAACTGCGGATTTTTTATTGGGGGGGGGCGATGATGGACCCAACTCAATGATTGTAGTTGCTGGGACTTGGTACCTCTACAGAGATGATTCACTGAGCTTTGACGATGTTGTTCGCAAACTGGAGGAATGCCATGAGCCCATGACATAGTAATCAGCGCACGAAAAAACCCAGTGTTGGTACCACTGGGTTGAATCGAACGCAAATTATTTCGTGTTGATGGCCAGACGATTGGTACTCGTCTGACCATCGGTGTCAACGATTCATCCTCCGACCGTACAAATAAGGGGGAAATCACGTCAACGGGAAGTCAATCCTATGACGAACGTCAAAGGTATGTCAACGGAAATCGGCAACCAGACACAAAATTCTCCATCACCAGTTCTGCAACTGGGCCAATTATGGCGAAGATGCGAGTTGTTGCAGCAAATGGGGATCGGGGAGAATACGTTGAAGCGGTGGGAAATCGCCGGGCTCCCAGCACTCAAAGCCGGGACAAGGGAGAAGTATTATCTCTCAGATGACGTGATCCAGGTCATGAGGAAGTGTGCGACTGAAGGGGTTCCCAAGCTCGTCCCAGACTACAAAAGGCAACAGGAATGATCCGAGTTCGAGTCTTTCTGCGATCGGGGCGAAAGTTCTATGAATGCCAGTGGGAAGATCCCGCAACTGGACTCAAGAAAACACGATCGACGAAATCGACTCGACTTCGCGACGCTGAACGATTCGCAGCTCGTCTCGAACAAGACCTGAACAATCCCAGCGATGACATCGAACACGTCCGCTGGGACATCTTCCGTCAGGCATACGAAGCTTCCGAGTATCCGGGAAAGTCGATCAAGACGCAGAGAACGACTGCAGCAACGTTCAACCTGGTTGAAAAGGCGCTCTCTCCCGCGCGACCGACAGTTATTGACACTCGCAAGGTCGCCAAGCTCGCCCACTCTATCCGGGCGCGAAAGCGTGGCAATTCGGAATTCACCGTCAAGCGGCATCTAATCGAGCTTCGAAAGATTCTTCGATGGGCTCTCAGGAATCACTACATCCAGCACCTGCCGAACTTCGAGATGCCGAAGAAGCTCAAAGGGGCCAAGTCCCGCGCTGTTACGTCTGAGGAATTCGATCGAATCTTGAAAGTCATTCCAGACGTGATTGGCGAAGACCGGGCGGCATCGTGGGAATTCCTCATCACTGGCCTATGGTGGTCCGGCCTGAGAGTTGACGAAGCAATGTCTTTGCACTGGACCGATCCAAGCAATTTGATGGTCGACCTGTCTGGCAAGTATCCGATGTTTCAGATTCAGGCCCATGCTGAGAAGGGGCGGAAATTCCGACTCCTTCCGATGGCTCCTGAGTTTGCGGGCTTCCTCGAATCGGTCCCAAGGAAGAAACGCAGAGGACTCGTCTTTCGACCACAGGGCAGACACGGAACTGTACCGCTCACAGACTGGGTTTCAAAGACCATCTCAAAGTTCGGCCGAGCGGCAAGGGTCCAAGTCAGTCAACGTGAGGGGTCTGAGAAATGGGCATCTGCTCACGATCTCCGCCGTGCATTCGGAATCCGCTGGTCAAGTCGCGTCGACGCTAAGACGCTCATGGAAATGATGCGTCATGAATCGATCGTGACAACGCAGCAATTCTACCTTCTCCAGCAAGCGGAATTGACCGCAGCTCGGATCGCGGAAGCAATGCCACAAGACGAGGTGGCGGGATTTGCTAACACTTCTACTAACACTTCGGATTCGCTCCGAAAAGCGAAAACCAAGTGAATTCGTTTCACTGCGGTTTTTATACTCTCGAATCAGTACCCCCGGCGGGATTCGAACCCACGACCTTTGGTTTAGGAAACCAACGCTCTATCCTGCTGAGCTACGAGGGCAGGTGTGGAAAGATTACGTTCTCGCTGTCGTGTTGACAACTTTGGGCCGTTCCGATGTGGCTTGGCAGTTGTTTGAGCTTGCATCGTTCGATGGTTGCTGTGTTTGATCGCCCGGGTTCTTGACGATCGCTTCGTCGACTGCTGTGACGAGTCCCGCTTGCTGGGGGGATTCTGAGAAAAGATTCGAAGTTGAACTCCCTGAGTGGGTGTCCAACTTGCCCTCACGTGAACGCATCCGTCAAACTGGTGGGTGCGAAGTCGTCGTACCGAATTGCTGAATTGGTTCCTGAGAGATGTCTGGTTTCGAAGTGGTCTGGATCGGAAGAGTGTGTGAGATGGTCAAGCAGTCCAGAATTGCCGTCTTTGTGGCCCTTGTTGGGGTGATCTGTTTTGAACCGTTGGTTTTCGGTCAGGAATTTTCGAGACCGCCACGTCCGAACATAGTGTTCATTCTGACCGATGATCAGGCTCCCTGGGCGATGGGAACTGCCATTCGAAGAGGATTGTTTGAGGATGTGCCGACGGCAGCGACTCCGAATATGGATCGGCTTGCTGCGGAAGGAGCGATGTTTTCGAATTTCTTCTGTACGACACCTGTCTGCAGTCCTGCCCGAGTTGCGATTGCAACGGGACGCTATGCCAGTGAATTCGGGATCGACGATTTCATTCCGTCTCCGACGCACAAGTTGTTTGACCCCGAACAGCAGCAGTCTCTCGAACCGGAAGCGAGTACGACCTTTGCGGAGGTGTTTCAATCGCAAGGATATCGAACGGGATTGGTTGGCAAGTGGCATCTTGGAGACTGGTCTCTTCCCGGCAATGAACGCTTTCATCCGACTTCGTTCGGGTTCAATGAGTTCACCGGTTTGTTGTCCGGAGGGACGTCTCCTGAGAATCCGGAACTGGAAATTGACGGGCAGGTTCAAACTGTTCCCGGGCTAACAACGGATCTGCTTACCGACCATGCCCTCGATTTTATCGAGCGAGCATGCCTCGCGGGGAAACCGTTCCTGCTCTGTTTTCATACGCGAGCACCACATGGGCGATGGCTTCCCGTTGCGCCTGAGGACTGGTCACCGTATGCGGAACTCGATCCAGCGACGCCGAGCTATCCGGACCTCAATGTCGAGAAAGTCAAGAAAAGCATGCTAGAGTATCTGGCCAGTACGAGTGGAGTGGATCGGAATCTCGGCCGACTTCTCGACGAACTGGATCGGCTTCAGATCAGCAAGAACACGATTGTGGTTTTTTCGTCTGATCATGGTTACAACATGGGCCATAACGGGATTGTCCACAAAGGGAACGGCATCTGGGCGACACGTTCAAAACCTCCGGGAGAGTTTCATCACAAGACGCGAGTAATCTCGGACAAGTATCGTCCGAATCTGTATGATCTTTCTTTGAAGGTTCCGACGATCGTGAGATGGCCGGGGCGTACCAAACCGGGTTCCATGATTGATTACACTGCCACGAGTCTCGATTTCTTTCCGACTCTGCTTGCGATGGCAGACATTCCGATTCCGGCGAATCTGAATTTGCGGGGGCGAGACTTGACGCCCGTTCTTCGAGGCGAACTCTCTCCGTTGTGGAATCAGGATCTGTATGCGGAGTACAACATGATTCACTACGCGGTTGCGACGCTCCGGTGTTATCGGACCCCTGGTTTCAAGTTGATCCGTGACTTCCACAATGAAGGTCGGGATGAGTTCTACGATCTCGTTGAAGATCCTGAAGAATCTGTCAATCTGATTGATGATCCTGATCCGCGAATTCAGAAAACGATTCGCGAATTGCACGAGAAGTTGATAGCCCACATGGAGACGATTAACGATCCACTTTTGGAGACATTGAAACAAACATCAAACAATCCCAACTTCGAGCGTTGACACATCAAACTTTCCTGCTGACACTGGGCGTCCCCCAAACTTCCTCATTGACTCGCCACTCACTCGTCACGGTTTTCGAACAAATCACGGATTGAAGTGATCGAGAATGCTGACATCCCATCGATATTGTTGAGGCTGGTGATGAATCGTTTCAAATGGTTTGGACATCGCGACGGTCGTTGATCAAAGTTTGAAACTTGTGGAGCAGCGGAGTCTTTTCGAAATTGAGTGCCTTCCGGAGGATTGAAGGCTTCGACAAGCTGGAGCAAATACATGGTGCACAAACAGTGGATATCCGTCCTTTCGTGGCTCGCGCTTCTGATGCTGCAACCGTTGGTTATGGTTGGAGCCGATTCTGATTGGAAGTTGCAACCACTTCCGTTCAACAATCCGGGGCTGACTGTGGATCTGGGAGTCGGGCTGTGGGCCGAACCGCTTCCGATGGATTATGACAACGACGGAGATTTGGATCTTGTGGTTTCGTGTCCGGACAAACCATCTCGGGGAATTTACTTCTTTGAGAATCGATCCAACGATCCTTCCGTCGCGATGCCGGTCTTCAAGGCTGGCGTTCTGATCGCTCCGACAGATCGTTACATGATGTTGAGCATGGTCGATGATGAACCGGTTGTGATGCGTCCGGGAGTGATCTTCCGGCGAGATGCAGACTCCGGCAAGTTTGATTTCACTAAGCCCGAGCGAATTGCTGCTCCCAAGAATCCGCATCACCGTCGCGGTATTCGAAGTCGAGGAAACATGTGGCGTTCCGTCGACTACGATGACGATGGTGATCAGGATGTTCTCGTCGGGATCGGAGATTGGACCGAACTGGTCTGGGATCACGCTTACGACAACAACGGAGTCTGGAAAAACGGCCCGCTGCACGGATATGTCTATTTCGTTGAGAATACTGGAACGGATGCGGAGCCGGACTACTCGTCGGAACCAGAGCGTCTCCAAGCGAACGGTGGGGACCTTGATGTCTTTGGTTGGCCATGCCCCAACTTCGCTGACTTTGATGGAGATGGAGATCTTGATCTGATTTGCGGCGAATTTCTGGACGGGTTCACCTATTTCGAGAACATCGGAACACGTTCAGAACCTGTGTATTCCGTCGGCGAGAAGTTGGTTGATTCGTTGGGAGAGGAACTCCGGATGAATCTTCAGATGATCACTCCCAATGCAATTGACTGGGATGCTGACGGTGACTTGGATTTAATTGTTGGTGATGAGGATGGGCGTGTTGCGTTTGTTGAAAATACAGGTGAGCTTCGAGACGGGCGACCGGTTTTCCATGCTCCGAAATACTTTCAACAGGAAGCAGACACTCTGAAGTTCGGCGCGCTGGCGACTCCCTTTATCTACGATTGGGACAGCGACGGCGATGAGGACATTGTCTGCGGCAACACTGCCGGTGAGATTGCACTTTTCGAGAATCTCGGCGATGGCGAGGATGGTCTTCCGAAGTGGGAGGCACCGCGTTTGGTGAATGTCCGCAAATCCAATGGGGACGAAGTTCCGTTTCGAGTCATGGCTGGTCCGAACGGGTCCATTCAGGGACCATGTGAAGCCAAGTGGGGTTACACGACTCTCTCCGTTGCAGACTGGGACGGAGATGGTGACGGTGACATTATCTACAATTCAATTCTCGGTCGTATCGGTCTTTTGATTAACGATTCCGGAACGCTTGTCGAAGAAACGTTCGATACCGGGCTTCGTGAACTTCCGCCTGCCTGGGACTGGAAACAAATTCCATCGAGCACAGCCTTAACTCAGTGGCGAACAACTCCGCTGATCACAGACTTTGATGAAGATGGGACTCTGGATCTCGTCCATCTTGATCAGGAGGGGTACTTGGTTTTGCGACGTGACGCCGGTCCGGCTGAACGCATTTTCGTTGATGAAGATGGTTCCGTACTTCGCCTGAATGCGGGCTCGTGTGGTCGCTCAGGTCGGGTTAAACTGGCTCTGGTCGATTGGGATCAGGATGGGCGAACAGATTTGCTCGTCAATTCTGAAAACGCCACCTGGTACCGCAACTGTGAGACTCGAGGAGACAAGATTGTCCTCAAGAAAATCGGAAACCTGGCCAAGCGAAACGTGTCGGGACACACTTCGAGCCCGACTGTCAGTGACTTCAACAAAGATGGTGTTCCGGATCTGATCGTGGGAAGCGAGAACGGAAGGATCTATCACATTCTGCACGATGACTGTGAGACATTCCCGGAAGATGTTCTAGCTGCGAAGCCGCCTCAAGAAGCGAAGGAAGCCAGAATTCCTGGACTTGTGAAGGAAGAGTTCATCTACGCAGACGCTCCCTTCAAAGAGTGTCATGCTTCGACGATTTGCGAAACGTCGAGAGGTCTGGTTGCAGCATGGTTTGGCGGGACCAAAGAGGGAAGAGATGACGTCGCGATCTGGACAAGCTACCACGATGGCTTGAAGTGGTCGAATCCGACGATGGTCGCTGATGGTGTTCAGCACGATGGTCTGAGATATCCGTGTTGGAATCCCGTGTTGTACCAGCCTCCAGGGGATGCACCGACACTTCTGTTCTTCAAGGTCGGCCCGAATCCGCGTGAATGGTGGGGCGAAATGATGGTCAGCTACGATCGAGGAAGATCATTCGTTGAGCGTCGTCGTCTTCCAGAAGGCATTGACGGACCTGTGCGATGTAAGCCAATTCTTCTCGACGACGGAAAAACACTTCTCTGCGGATCTTCCACTGAATACGACGGGTGGCGAATTCACTTTGAGTCGATACAACTCGAAGATGGACAGCCTTCCGGAACATGGTCGCGCGTCGGACCTATCAACGATGCTTCGAAATATAATGCGATCCAGCCAACGTTCCTTCAACTGCCGGACGGTCAACTGGAGGTTCTTTGCCGCACCAAAGAAGGGGTGATTGTTTCCAGTTCTTCTTCTGATCAAGGCAAGAGCTGGTCGCCACTGGAGCCGATTGATTTACCCAATCCAAACTCCGGGATTGAATCGGTGACCCTTGCGAATGGAAAACACCTGTTGGTCTACAATCCGCTTAGTAGCGGGTCGACAGGCTGGGGGAAGAGGGGAGTGCTGAGTTTGGCCATTTCCGATAACGGGAAGGATTGGACGCCTGTCGCTGATCTCGAGCGAGAAGAGAAGTCGGAGTTCAGCTATCCCGCAGCGATTCAAAGTGCCGACGGAAAAGTTCATATTATCTATACATGGAAGCGTCGCCGACTGAAGTATCTTGTGATTGATCCGAGTGACTTCAAATAGAGCAAGTTGCTCTTGCCTGTGCACTCGCTTGAACTTCTTCAACAGGGAGAAGGCTGAGTTTGCTCGTGCGAGTGAGTGCACACCAAATCAGAAGATGCTCTTGAGTTCACCTCGGAGCAAGAACGTGCTGATCTTCAGGAAGTGAAGAGACCGGCAGAAAACGAGAGCGCGGCAATCCCGCGCTGAGTGAAGTCAGGGAGTTCAACGGTTGCAGTGTTCAATCGTTGAGCTCCCTTTTTCTTTTCGTCAGCGGTACGAGTCTCTCATCAGCGAGCCAGAGCTTCACATCGAATCCAAACGCCGCAAGCGAATCGAATTGGATGAAGCGTGCGGGTTCAACGAAGCGTGCGAGTGGGGCATTCGCGACAGTTGCGTCAATCTGCTTGAACAGGAATTTTCACTCGGTGAGGGAGTTCGCTCTCTCGAAACGCGACGCCTGTTGCTTCTTGATAGAAAATCCGAAGGCGATCGGCATGCGCTTTCGCGCGATCGACGAAGGCTTCCGAAAGTCTTCGCGTTTCTCCTCGAACGTCGAGTTCGACGAGCGTTTCCCACAGCAGGACTCTTGACTGGCTCGCCATCAGCATGGCTTCCAGTTCAACGACTCGACTTAAGTCTGAATACTTGGTCCATTCGCCATTCATTTTGAGCCGTCCCAGTTTTTCCATGACCCAACCTGCCATCTCTTTGGAGACGGGGCGATTTCCTCCCATGTCACTCAACAGGTCGAGCAGCGTCTGCTTCTGATTTTTGACTTCGGAAGCCAATTGTTCCAGGAATCGCGGGAGATCGGGAAGCGTGTCCCCCTCTTTGTTTGAATTCCTGCAGCGAGCGATCAGTTCCAGTTCGGCGGTCATGAGGGCTGCATGGTCACCGAGGTAGATTTTGAGATATTCAATCATCTGCGTGGCTCCTGTAGGAATGGCTTCAATGAGAAAGCGGGTTCAAGAGATCTTCTGCATATCTTATACCGGGACCGATGGGCAGAGGTAGTTCTTTGAGGAGGGAAGACCTTTTCCCGGAAGACTTTCAGGCAGAACACAGACGGGGACTGAGCAGCGAGCCGGTTTGGTGGTCGATTTTCGCTCAATGATCGTTCTTCGAGGATCAGTGCTGTGACTCGATTGTTCGTCGCTGGCGGAGTTGTGTTCAGTCAGAGAGAAGAGTTCCGGCGAATTCAGAGAGAGCGTGCTGATGGTCTAAGTGGACTGTTCAAGCGGCTTCAGTTGTTTTCGTGTTGGAATGACATCCTGAAGTGTCACACTTTTGAGGTATTCCTTCTGGATTCGCTCAGCCTCAGCGAGGACGCCTCTGAGCTTGCAGAATGAGTGAATCCGGCAGCTTTCATCAGATCCGACGCAGCTGAGAAGATGCAGATTGCCTTCGATGTGTTCGATGACGTCACCAATGCGGATCTGCTCTGGAGGAATGGCCAGTTCGATTCCTCCCCCGATTCCGCGCACGCTGCGAATGTACCCAAAGCGGCTGAGCAGATTGACGACCTTTGCCACGTGGTGAGCCGAGATTCCGAAGAGTGTCGCAACATCTGCGGCCTTGGAACGTTGTTCTCGCGTTGCCAGGTACATCAACGTGCGAAGAGCATAGTCGGTTTGGGTTGTGAGCTGCATGGGCTCTCTCTACCGGGCTGTGAGTTGATTTTTCTAGTTCGCTGACGGAACCCGCAGTCTTGGTCGGTGAGCAGCTTTTCCACGGACGTGCTCGTCGATCAATCGTTCGAAGATAGCGTATCAGAATTTTCTGTCGACGTTCTTCGTTTCGAAATCGCAGTTTCAAGTTTTCGCATCACGTCATCGATTTGGTGACCGTTCTGCAAGGCGACGTACCTCAAATACCTTCCACCGCAAGTGACGTCGAATCCAAGTTCTTCAAACACGGGCATTGTTTCGGGATGCTCCAGAATCCAGTCGGGAATGGAGTGATCTTCGTCGCAAACCATTGGCTTGTACTCTTGACCTGTGAGTGGGGGATCAACTAAAAGATGTACAACATGCACGAGTTATACATGTTTGTGGGTCCTGTGCCAACCGGCGGTTTTGTGAGTGGTGCGAAAACAGCCAGTGGTCAGGGCTCTGGCGTCCATCTGATTTCTCAGTTCCGGAGATGAGTTGTTATGAAAAACGTGATGCTTCCTGCGGTAGCTATGTTAGCCCTCGCTTTCGTTCTGTTCATCGGTTTACCAATGGGGACTACTGCGAATCTTCAGGCGGAAGAGGCCAAAGCGAGCAAAGAAAGTTCGCAGAGTGTTGAGGGAGTTGATCAAGCTGCGGTGAAACGTGCTCGGCAGAAAGTCGGGGAACTGGACAACATTTTTAAGCAGACAATCGTTCTGATTACCGACAAGTATGTTCATGGTGATGATGACTTCGCAGCTGGCAGTGCTGCGGTTTTGTTGTTTAAGAACATCTCAGATTCAGGAGAGACGAAAATTCGTCTCATCGATGCCACCGGCGATCCCTATGAACCTGAGAACGTTGCGAAGGACTCCTTCGAAAAGTCCGGGATCAAAAAACTGAAAAAAGGGGCCCAACAGCATGAACAAGTCGTCGTGAAGGATGACTCCTCCTATCTGCGAGTCATGACTCCTGTGCCTGTTGTGATGGAGAAGTGTGTGATGTGTCACGCGCACTATGCCGACGTCGCTGAAGGAGCACCGATCGGTGCAATTAGCTATACGTTTCCTATTGAATAGTTAAACCGTAATTCATTCGTGAAATGGATCTTGATAGGCACCGGATTCGGTCTATTGAGAATCATGCTTCGGTGATTTTGGACAAGCGAGCAAGTGAGCAGGTGCGATGGCGATTGAAAAGTTCTGTTGGGCAAGAACGATCTCGTTGTTTGCACTTGCTCACTTCTGTCTTGCTCAGCAGTGCGATCCGATGATTGCATCAAGTGCTCAAGCGGAAGATGTCGAACCGGCAAAGTCGGCAATTACTCACAAGGAAAGTGTTCACGAAGAAAATGTTGCCCACGCGAGGCGTCTTGCTTCGATTCTCTTTGAGTCAGTTCATGGCTCGCTGCAGGTGATGCACAGAGACCTTTTCCGGGAAGACGAAAGCTTGAGTATCCCGTCACGGTCCCTGGAGGATGTTTTCAGCGTCTTGAATCGAAAATACAACGTGGAATTGCGCTGGCTCGCTGTCGACACACCAGCAATGAATATCGATCACGAACCGTCCAGTGAATTTGAGAAGCAAGTGGTTCGTCATCTTCGGACTCAGGAAACGAGCTTCGAATCCATTGAGGGAAATCGTTTTCACTATGCCGGAAGAATCCGATTGTCGACTACGTGCCTGGGTTGCCATGTTCCTCGGCGATCGGACAATGATGATCGTTTCGCGGGGCTATTGATGACGTTCGATTTGCAGCGTGATGCAGAGAATGATGCAAGTGGAGAAGAAGAGTGAACGCTTATTCCCAACTCATTGATGATTACCTGCAAGGCTCGAAAACTCTGCGTCAGGCTGTGGAAGGAATGACGGCCAGTCAGCTCGACGCAACTCCGGTCAAAGGAACGTGGTCGTCACGTCAGGTTGTCTGTCACATCGCCGATTTTGATACGGTCTATGTCGATAGGATGAAGCGAGTGATCGCCGAAGACCGTCCGCCGCTACGTGGTGGCGATCCAGATGAGTTCGCTGCCCGACTCGCCTATCAGGAACGTGACGTTGAAGTGGATTGGCACTTCTGGATCTCAGAGGCTATCCGGAAACTGAGGTTTTTTGAAAGTCTGGTTTTGTTCACACTTTGCGGTTCATCAACGCAAAGGAGTGCACGGTGTCCGAGGCGATTCGAAAAGCGTACCCAAGTGACCTGACTGACCTTCAGTGGGAGATGATCGAAATGATTC
>NZ_SIHI01000001.1:728169-1198150 GCF_007859735.1 Thalassoglobus neptunius
GAATCATTTCGATCATCTCCCACTGAAGGTCAGTCAGGTCACTTGGGTACGCTTTTCGAATCGCCTCGGACACCGTGCACTCCTTTGCGTTGATGAACCGCAAAGTGTGAACAAAACCAGACTTTCACAAAACCTCAGTTTCCGGATAGCCTCTGAGATCTTCACAGCCCAAACGCACGCATCCACGATAATCCCAAATGAATCAAAGGTTTTGCAATACAAAACGAACTCGCAGCAACAATGAATACTGCAACCAGTTGCAATTCCTCGCGGATTGTCGTGTTCCTCAGATTTACCCGGCATTAGAAATAAGAAGTTAGCTACTCACACTCGCATCCCAACCGCTCCAGTTCATGCTCGACAATCCGTTTCACATGATCATTTCCGGTTTGAATGGAAATCTTCCTGACACTCTTCAGATAATGACATGCCTCTTCTCTTCTTCCCATTGCAGCTTGAATGGAACCACGGCGATAGTAGGCTTCTGAGACCTGATCCACAGGCGCGTCCTCCAAGCCAATCAGCTGCGTGAGATCCGCAATAGCAGCTTGTGAGTCTCCTAAGAGACCGTGCGAATAACTTCGGTTGAAATAGGCCTTGGCGACGAGAATGACAGGTATCCTTTTCATCTCAATGACTCGCGTAAAATGCTCAATGGCTGCCTTCTGGTCTCCCAAGCTGCCATGTACACTTCCTCGGTTGACATAGGCCATTGCGACCTGAAGCACAGGCGCCCCTTCCATCTCAATCACTCGAGTGTAATCTTCACTGGCAGAATAATAATCTCCTGAATGATAGTGCGTTTCACCTCGAAGAGTGAGCGCAGACGCAAACACATCTCGACTGGGGTGAGCCTTTAACAGAGCCTCCCAGCGATTCGTGGATGTTTGATCTCTGGACTGATCACATAACCGAAGGCAGCGGCAATTGCGAATATCCAATATGCAGAATCTCTCTGTGACTCAAACAGTTCAGTTTGCTGATGACTGGGAAATGTGAGTAATGTATGGAACATGAAGTCGCCGATCTTGTTTTCATTGCGATTCCATGCAGCGTCGAGCAGTGCGGTGGTTTCTTCTGTGATGATTCCCTGATTTGGGTGTTGTACAGAAAACCTGCCAGCCAGGCGTTCCAGGACGAACAGTTCGCCAAGCAGGTCTGGTTCGAGCGGGACCATTGCATCATTTCCATGCGCTCCCCCCAAACCAGTGAGTAAGTGAATCTGCTCTTCATCGAAGCTTACGCGTGTTGGCAGTTTTAAGCCTTCTTGTGCCAGTTCATCGGCCTCGGTTCGCGAGACATCGCCGGACATCGTTGCCAGAACCAGCATGTTGACGTGTGCTTCGTCGATTCCGTGCTTCTTCCATTGCTGCACTTCCCGATTCAGAATGGCTTTAATGAGATCACTGACATTCCATTTTTGGGCGAACTGCGGATTGTCGATCAAAGTCTCTGCAAAGAGTACTGCCAACAAGGGACGGCATTCAGGATCGATTTGTTTGAACGTCTCAAGGGTGGCTCGACGGTCTGGATGAGCGATCTCGAACTCATCGAAGATCTGTGAGAAGATCATCCAGAGTTGATCGTCGTTGAGGCGAGTCAACTCTCGAGGAGGTTCGCACAGATCGTCTTCCAGCGAGGCAAAGTGATCCTGCCACCAGGGATCTTGATCGGAATGTTTCCGTTCGAGGAGCAGCACGCGCACAGGATGTTCAAAATGCCGACTGCGAGGAATGAGGTTTTTCAGGATCGTGCCGGTTTCTTCGGCTCGGCGGGCAACATAATCGACCACAATCAACGTTATAATCGACCACAATCAACGTTGGTCGATCCGGTTTCCAGCCTTCCCAATCATTGTAGCTGCCATCACTTTTCCCGAGATCTTTCAGGAACCCGGCGAGCCAGCCTCGTGACTTGGCATACAAAACTGTCTCCAGTGCCAGTCGTGACTTTCCCACGCCACCGGGAGCGGTCAACATCCACCAACGACATCGATCGGTTCCGCTCATTAAGAAGTCGTGCAGTGCTTTTTGTTCGGTTGCTCGACCGATGTGGGAAACACGTCGATGCGTGAAGACGAATCGCGCCAATTTCTGTTGATGCTCCTCAGGGTTGTACACTTCCTCTGCTAAGATAAGCGGAGGTTGCGGCCGCAAACTGCGAAGTTCATCAAAGAGTTCTTGATGAAGTTGATGCACAGCGACTGAGAGATCAGAGATGTCATCACGAGTAAAATCCAGCTCGCGAACCAGAGTTTCCTGATGCAATAGCAACCAGTTTGAAAGCTGCTCCTGCCAGGCTTGATTTTCTTCGATCGAAGATTTCCACTCCTCTTGATAGTCGGCGAAGGCTTCCGCAAAAGCGGTTTGATCGTCCCAGTTGCAGGACATCAGATTCAGCAACACTGCGAATGGTTTTCGCGCATCGTCCTCAGGCATTTCAGCAATCGCATCTGGATACCGCTCCGCTAAATCTTCCACAGCAATCTCGGCACCGGCCATCTTCGGGAGAATGCTCTTGTGAAGGTAATCACGGATCTCGCCAATCTTCTTCCCCTGTGCCCATTCCTGGAAGAATTCAACTGCCGGGAAAACTCCAAGGCCAACTGCAAGCAGAGCGTAAAAATTGAGTGCTGCAGAAGAAGGGTCAATCTGAGGTGACAAGGCGTAGTAGGTCGCCGCAGCGGCTGTGTACTTCGTGAACAGACTGGAAACTTTGCTGTACATAGAACGTCCTTACGAAGACTTCTCTATCAGTCGTAGGCGAACCAGTGTAGCGTTTCACTCAGTTGGTGTCTTATGAAGTGCTCATTTGGCTCGGGCAACATTGGTGAGGATGTCGTCCGGATTTTGGGTCCACCGGAAGAGCGTTGCGATGATCGAAGTATTTCCAGATCACCCTGCAGTCAGGTTTCGTTCGGTGCAAATTCTTGAAATCCATTGCACAATTCATCCTCAGCTATCGCCAACATGGTTGACTCTGCGAGAACTCTCAGCACCATTGAGTAGTCTTGCATTCTCGATCACCCGGGATGTTTTCCTTTCGTAACTTCGGATATCTCCAATCAAGGAACATTTGGCATGACGACCTACATTCGCAGTTTATTCGTTCTGACGATCTGTGCGTTTTCACAGCTTGGATTTGGGGAAGATCCCGTCCGCCTCTTGCTCGAGACATCTAACTTCGATGGCCCCTTCATTCACGGGATTTCCAACGACGGAAAATACCTCGCAGCCCTACCGTTCGAAGTCGCAAGGAACACTGAGGGCGATGTTCAGTTTGGGCTCGTCCCGCAACAGGAAAAGATCAACGGTCATACTTGGATCGGAGCCAAACTGTGGCCGATCTTTGATATCGAAAGTACTGATATCGCTGTACTGATCAGTCAAACCTATGAGCCACCCGAAGAGAAAGAAAACCCATTCAGGAAGAAGTTGCAACCAGGTTTTGAAATGTCTCTTTTTCCGCGAGTTCTCGAGGAAGGCATCGTTAGATTTCCCACGGTTTCTGAAAAAGGGGCCATCAACGACCACGGAAGAGTCACGAATGTTTGGTTTGGCCCTCCGGGATCTTTATTCGTAACAGCAATCAATCAACAGACACATTTAAATCGCTTAGGGAGCGTTGAAATAGACTCGAAGAAAATGCGTGATTTGATGATTGATCGTGTTGCTGGACCGAATAGTCGCACACCATTCACTGAGACTTTTTTCTCTGATGGTCGAGGCTACTTCGACACATGGAATTTGCGAATCTATCGCTACGGGAATAGGAGTGAGCAACGAACTGACATTCCGAAATTCTTTGCGAAGATGGCACACGCATCAAATCAAAGAGTCACACTCGGACCAGACGAAGATTGCTGGTTGGCATCCTATCCCGAAGGCGTCATGCTCTGGGATCTGACTGGGAAGAAGATGCTAAAGTCAACGACCTTCGACCTCTCAGTTTTCCCATCAGACCAGGGCCTACGATATGCGACCATGCTATCAAAAGACCGAGCAGCAATTCTAAGAAAAGAACCGTATGAATGGATTGAACTATTCCTTGTCGACCTGAATTCTGGGGAAGTTTTGGACTCACGTCGTATCGAGGACTTTCAGCCACTGGTTAATCTCGATCGACGACTTCTCGTTGCAAACTCCGGAAATCATGTTTGCTTACTCGCCGAGAATGCAAAAGAGATGTCCGATGGTGTCTTCTGTTTCAAAATCGCAGACGACAAACTTCATGGTCCTTGGCGGTTACAAGATCCTGAGAACAATGAACCAATCGAACACGTTTTGAATATGGTCGTCGCCAAAGATGCTCCAGTGATGGCCTTTGAAACAAAAGGGAGAAACTACAATGGGCCGATGCCAGAGAAACCACGTATATTTGCTGTGGACCTGAATGCGTTAACGAGCCAGCCACCTCAGGAATAGACGAGTTGGACATCGCCGAATACCAACATCCCGATAGACAGTGAATGACTTTGCGGAAGTGAACAGCCCTAAAGACTCAAGCGATTTTTAGTAAGAGTAAGCTGCTCGGAGTTTGGCGAGGAGGGTTTGTTCTAGCAGGGGGTCGCGGCCGACGGGGATCCAGAGAGATGGGGATGTTTGTCCGACGACGGGGTCGAGGTCGACCGAAAGTGGCATGCTTTCCTGGAAGGTGGCAGCTCCGGGGGAGTTTGCAGCGACGCCCGGAAGATCTTCGATTTCTTTGTAGGCGGCAACGCTGACAACGTAGCCACGGCCCTGGTCATCGAGTTGAAAGCTGACTTCGACAATTCTGCGGACGGACTGCAATGTCCCTTCGATGCGGTTTTCGAAACCGACGGCGTCTTTGTGCCACGGCTCGAAGATGCTGGCTCCGACTTTGGGAGCGGTGCGAATCACTTTCGCCAGACGGTTTTCGCGTTCGATCTCGAAGTTGAATTCATGAAGCACGTCAATCGCGCGTTCCCAAACGACTTCATCGTTGGTCGTCGCAACGTAGATCGCTCCGCCAATTGGTTGCTGGCCGCGCACGTCCCCTCCGCGGAAAGGTGCTGAGGCACACCCATTTCCAACAATGAGGAACAGAAGTAGGAGGGGAAGAATTCGATGCACCGTTCGCGACTTGGTGTAGGTAGGATGGACAGGTAAGAACTCTCGTGGAATTCAAAAAACACCGCAAGACCATTCTCGGTCTGATGGTCTCGCTCGGCAAACTCTGCAGCACTTCTATCTGCTTCCCGACGTGTCCTCTGATGTTCGCTTCTGTTGCCACATCTGAGTTTCAGCAGCTTGGTGGCGTGCCAAGGCAAACTGGGCTGCATCGATTGATTTGGATCTCACCATTTCAGCCGATAGAATGTCATTCTTACAATTTCCCTCTCACTTGAGGCGTTGACGTCTCTCGTGTTTTCGACGGTCTTCAAGACTTACTCGTCAGAAGGATCATTCCATGACAGGACGAAGTTTATTCGGCGCCACAGCAGCCAGCTTGCTGACAAGTGCCATGTTCGTATTCGCTACCACGTCTGCTTTTGCAGTCGGCCCCGATCTTGATCAACTCCAGGAATCTCGACAGAAAGGAATTGAATTCCTTTCGATCTCTCAATCAAGCGATGGAAGCTGGACATCGCCGCATGCTCCGGGAATTACGGGGCTTGTCGCTCATTCTTTGATGCAGAGCGGATTAACTCCGGACGACGAAGTCGTTGCTTTGGCATTGAAGCACCTTGAGAGTCACATCAAGCCCGATGGCGGAATCTACGATGCCGACTCCAATCACAGAAACTATGAAACGTCGATTGCACTGCTCGCTTTCGATTCTGCAAACACTGACGGCCGGTACGACGGGAAAATTGCCGAAGCGGTCAAATTCCTGAAGAAGCTGCAATGGGACGAAGAAGAAACCGGCTCGACGACACACGCATCGTTCGGCGGAGCGGGTTATGGGAATCACCAGCGGCCTGATTTGTCGAACACGACGTTCTTCGTAGAAGCTTTGAAGACTGCTGGAGTCTCTGATGACGACCCAGCGATGAAGAATGCACTGGTCTTCATTTCACGCTGCCAGAATCTTGAGAGCGAACACAACACCACGGAATTTGCCGCGAAAGTGGACGATGGTGGTTTCTATTACACACCAGCTGCGGGAGGGTCTTCTCAGGCCGGGACGACTCCGGATGGGGGATTGCGTTCTTACGCGAGTATGACCTACGCGGGATTGAAAAGCATGATTTACGCTGGTGTTGCCCAGGATGACGAACGTGTCCAAGCAGCCCGGGACTGGATTCGCGATTTCTATACGCTTGACGAAAACCCAGGGATGGGACAGCAAGGGCTGTTTTACTATTACCACACCTTCGCCAAGACTCTCGCAGTTCTGGACGTTGACCAGTTCGAAGAAGCGGATTCGACTCGACATGACTGGCGAAAAGAACTGGCCGAACACCTCTTCTCCATTCAGAAGGAGAACGGAAGCTGGGTTAATCCGACAGACCGCTGGTACGAAGGAGACCCGAATCTGGTCACAGGATATTCGCTGATGGCTCTCAAATACTGTGAGCCGACTTCCAACGAGTAGCGAGTCTGCGAGTCGTGCTGAGATCTCTTTCGCTCGTCACTGAATCGGTTTGGATCGATCGGCACGAGCAAGCTACATCCTGGAATTGAAAACAGGCACTGGAACGTTTCCAGTGCCTGTTTCGTTTGATGGGTCCCGAAGTTAAGTGATCAACTACTGCTTCGCAACAAGTGTTGGAACGACGAGCGAAGGGGGAGTTTCTGGAGTTGCCTTTTGCTTTGCACGGGAAGTTTGCCAGCCAGCGACCTGAATGACAGATGGTGTTCCCTGAGGCTGAGTCGCGACTGGTCCGCTGCTTGGGGTCGGCTCAATGTCTTGCTGTGATGGAGTTGGTTCAGGCGACTTTCGGTAAACTGGAGACTGAAGAGGAATTTCGCTTCCGGTCGGAACCGAGTTGAGATTCAGTGTTCCTTTGTCACGAGCCGCTGACTGCGAGTTGTCGTTTCCGCCAGCTGTTGCTGGAGTTGGTTCGTTGGACTTCGCAGTCGTTCCGCCGGTCGGATCGACGTAGACCATTCGAGTTTGAGTTCCGACAGCAACTCGCTTCTTGGTTGTGTAAGGTTCGTAAGCTGTGTAGGTCGTTGGTTCCCAGACAGTCTTCTGAACAGCAACCTTCTGAGTTGTTGTGACAGGAATGACTTTGGCGACGTTGTAGGTGACCTGTCGAGTGGTCGGAACTTGAACCACGCGTTGAACGGGGACGTTGTAAGTCACAACATTCGGGATGTATTCGCGGCGAGCAACTGCGTTGGGAGTCATCGTGTTACGGAATGCGTAACCGAGGCGGTTCAATTCTCCGACCAAACCGGGACGTCCATCGTAGAGACAGGGAGACATCTTCGGCACTGGCTGCCAGGTTGTTCGCCAGTAGCTGTTGTTCTGGGTCATCGGCTGCACTTCGGTGACCGTTTGATTGACGTAAGTCGGAACGTCAACAGTCTTGGTTTCGTTGATTGTCTGGTAAGTCACCACTTCGCGATCTTCCATCACTGTGACAACTTTGGGGACTTGTGCCTGCTTTTCGACAGTTCGATATTCGACGACATCGACTTCTTTGTAGACGGTGCTCGTGACAGGTTTCATGCACGGGCAATCACTGACCGATGCTGTTTGAACAGTCGGTGCATAGGCCATTGGGGCCGCCACGACTGGCTGCGGCATGTATGGAGTGCAGCAGTAATTCGGACCAAAGAATTGAGCATTTGCTGTGGTGGTGAATCCAGCCACAAGACACAGCAACGCTGCTCCTGAAAGTGTGCGTGTTGCGAACATATGAATGTTCCTGATCATTAAAGAGATTGAGAGAGGAGGTTTCCGAATGGAGAGTGGGTGAGGCGAACGGGGTGAAGCCGCCTCAAGTCGTGGGGGTGATTTTTTACGGCAATTCCCCGAAGAGGGTCAAGATGAACGGACAATTCTGCCGAAGCGATTCGATTCTTTGCAATTGTTACATTGAACAGGCAGAAGCTCGAAGTTCTCTTAAGTCTGCTCGATTCGCCGTTCGTCGCTTGTTTTCCGCGAAATTCTCCTCGAAAGACGTTCTCGATGGCGTCAAATCGTCGAATTCGTCTTCGATCATGCTGAGTCAATTCTCTGCTTCTTCGCCCGATTTCTTTGAGCGAATGAGTGCGCAGATCAAGATCGACAGCCCGATTTCAATGCGCCTCGCCCATCTTTTTCGATGACTTTTTGTGTGAACGAATGTTCTTTGAGCGACTTCACACATGAACTGCACAGGCGGAAAGACCAAGGCTGCAGGGAAGCGGTTTCTGCGTGACCGTCGACAACAGCCACTTGCATTGATCACGTAGTGCGACACTGACTTGTGTTTCACTGAAACTTTGAAGACAACATGTTACGCTTTGGTTTTCTTCGATATGTCTTTCTATTTCAAACGCACGACCCATGGCAGAACCATTCCACACCAAGTTCAGTGAATGTGTGCGAGTATTCCTGGGGGCTCTGATTCTCATTGTGTTTTCAGCAATGGAAACACAACCCGTGCAAGCAGAGAACGCGACGGCGGGTTCCGAACCGGAAACGCTGTTCTCCAGTGCTCCGACCATTGAGCCCAATCCCATCTCCCGCGCCCCGCTGGTCGCCCTGATCCGATTCGAAACAACAACACCGGTGATCCCCAGCTTGGTGTTCGATGACGGTGAACGGACATGGTCCAGGAAAGACGTCGGCCCGGTCGGGACCAAGCACGTCATAGCAGCTTTGGGCATGCGTCCGAATCGTTATCACGAGATTCGCGTTGTCATTCGTGATCCGGAAACAGAAGAAGAACAGACGAGCGATCCGCTGATTTTTGAAACCCCACCATTGCCGAAGTCTTTCCCTCCGATCGAAGTTCTGATTTCTGAACCAGAGAAGATGGAACCTGGCGTCACACTTTTCTGCCCCAACATCTGGATCAATGACCGGTCCGAAAATCAGTTCGGATTCCTGATGGCTTTGGACTCCGCCGGAGAGGTCGTCTGGTATCTCAGATCGGGGCATCGCACGGCAGATGTCCGAGTCCTGTCAAATGGACATTTGCTCTATATTCATGCCAGCTATCGTGCGTTTCTGGAAGTTGATCTGTTGGGAAATATCGTTCGTCAGTGGCACGGCGAACGGCTCACGGATCCACCAAACGAGAAGTCGATTCCGGTCGACATGGACACGGTCCACCATGAGATCATCGAACTTCCGAACGGAAACTTTCTGACAATCTCAACGATTCTGGATCACTTTGAAGAGTTCCCTTCCAACGAAAGAGATCCCGACGCTCCATGGCTCCCAGCTTATGCAGTTGTTGATGAACTCGTGGAAATTGTTCCGGAAACCGGTGAGGTTGTCTGGCGTCTGCCAGTCAGAGAGTTTCTTGATCCCAAACGCTATGGATACATGGCACTCACCGGATTCTGGAAAGACAAGTACGAAGAAAAAGTCGGCGAGCCCGTCTATGACTGGTCACACGCGAACGCCATGATTTATCTCCCGGAAGAAGATGCGGTGATCGTCTCTTTTCGACATCTGGACTGCATGATCAAGGTTTTCCGGAAAACAAAGAAAATCGATTGGATCTTCGGCGACCATCGTGGATGGGGAGAGGAATTTCAGAAGTATCTTCTGACACCCGATGGCTCGATGCGGTGGCCTTATCACCATCACGCCCCGCAACTCACCCCCCAAGGAACTGTATTGCTCTACGACAACGGGAACTTCCGAACGGTCCCTCACAACGAGCCTGTTCCGGCAGTTCACAATCAAAGCAGAGTTGTCGAATACAAAATCGACGAAGTGAATCGAACCGTCGAACAACTTTGGGAATACGACGGAGGGCCTGATGATCAGTTCTTCTGCCCGTTTTATTGTGAGGCAGATTGGCTTCCGCAAACTGGAAACATTCTTGTTACCGACGGAGGACACATTGAACTCGAAGATGGAACGCCGCATGGTATTGTCCCCGCAGAACGGCAATGGGCGAGGATTTTCGAACTGACGCGAGATGGCGAAAAGTCCGAGAAAGTTTTCGAAATCAAGTGCGATAGCGGAATGGGAAGTTCACTTGGTTGGTCAATCTATCGGAGCATTCGACTCAACGACCTTTACGACTTAAAGGTCGAACCGCAGCTGATCGATGATGGAATCGAAAACGAAGCGGTTGACGATCCCGATGTCCAGGCTCTTCCTGATCCGCCCCGCTGAACAGCTTACGAAGCCCCTCAAACTGGCGGGAGTTCGCAGACCATCACTTGCGGTGGCCCACTTCCCCTTTCTGAAAATTGGATCTTGATCGCCTTCCAAAGTCGAGATACGCTTCTCTCTGGAGGAGTTATCGATGATCCACCGTTTTGTTTCCTTCGTTCTCGTCTTGGCACTTCTGCTCTGCCCGTTTTGGTGCGGCCTTGGGAATTGTCAGGCGCAGGCATGCTGCGCAATCGATGGTCAACCTGCTGAGTCACTCTCAGCAAATCCGTTGGCATCCGAACTGTCGGCAGAAATCGACCGTCAGGCCCCGTGCTGCTGCGGTGAATCAAAGCCGTCTCCGCCTGAGAGCGTGCCACCCAAACCATCGTCGGACGACTCTGAGTGTCAGGGAATCTGTGGAGGAGCCGTTCCTCAAAAGGTGTCCGACACGGACGAACTGACTCGCTGTTCCGGTCCGGATTGCGTTCTCGCACGAACAATCCTTCTGCGAGAGTTCCACGGATTGGCAAGATTCCGCCAAAGCACCGCAGAAGACACCGACTGCTATCGAGGTCTCAGCCTGCGCACTCTCTACATGTCCTTCATCTGTTAAGGACTCTCTTCACCGCGCGATGTTTGTCGACTTCCCTACTGGAATCCTCGTCGTTTTGAAGGGTTCCTAAAGCTTAGAAGTCCTTACGCTTGCGCTGTTCACCGACGACCTGTGCCACCATTGCTCCAGAGAGTCTCTGCATATTGAGCAAAGATGAACACGACGAGTCGCCCACGACAGCATTTGATCTTCCGCGAATGACCAGTCGGCGATGTGCTGCCTGCATCAGAGAATCTCTCAACTATGTTGTTTCGTCTGCTCCCTTGGGAATACGCAATCCGAAACCTGTTCCGGCGTCCGCTTCGAACGACGTTGACGTTCCTCGGGCTGACCACAGTGGTCACGCTCATCCTTGTCGTTGTCGGTTTTATCCGCGGAATGGAACGCTCACTCGCTGTCAGTGGAGACCCGGAAACGGCGATCGTTTTCTCTCTGGGGATGGGTGAGAACCTGGAATACTCCTCGATTCCGATGAGAACGAGCGATCTCGTTCCCGCGAGTGTTCCCGGAATTCAGGAACGCTACGGACAGAAATACGTCTCTCCGGAACTCTTCCTGGGCACCGAAGTCCGTGTCGGCAACCGTGCCCCGTCAATGGGATTGGTGCGAGGAGTCAATCGCTCCGCACTTCTGGTGCGTCGGCAACTTGAGCTTGAAGAAGGCGCCTGGCCGAGCACTGGGGAAGTCATGATTGGAAACTTGGTCGCGACGAAACTGGGAGTCACTCCCGAAGAAGTCGCGGTCGGACGAACTCTTGAGTTCGAAGGAAGACCGTGGAGCATCAGTGGAATCTTTTCGGCTGCCGGAGCTGCTTACGAATCGGAAATCTGGTGCCGACTGGACGAAATGCAGCAAGCGATGAAACGTCAGGACCTGAGTATCGTCGCGGTTTCCCTCATCCCGGAAGGAGATTTCGCCGACCTCGATGTCTTCTGCAAGGAACGGCTTGATCTGGAACTTCAGGCCATGAAAGAAATCGACTACTACGCTTCGCTTCAAAGAGACTACGAGCCAATCCGCTGGCTGGCATGGCTTGTTGTCGTGCTGGTCTCAGGCGCGGGCGTCTTTGCAGGTCTCAACACGATGTACGGATCGGTCGTCGGGCGGATCCCGGAATTGGCGACACTTCAAACAATCGGATTTTCCCGCCGCGCGATTGTGATCAGCCTGATTCAGGAAGGCGTCCTTCTCTCCGCAACAGCAAGCCTGTTTGCAGCGGTGTTCGCCCTTACTTTTGTCAATGACGCGGCTGTCCGTTTCACGATGGGAGCATTTGCCCTTCGCATTGACAATATCGCCATCCTCGCCGGATGCGGCGTCGGAATCTCACTCGGTTTTCTGGGAGCGATTCCGCCGGCAATCAAAGCACTTCGAATGCCCGTCGTGGACGGGTTGAAGGCCGTTTAATGAACTTCGTCAGCGTGTCATGCTCCCTCTGCATGAATGCTGAAGACAACTGAACCTCGTAAAAAGGATTACGAAATGAACACGAAATTTTTCCTGCTGATGAGTTGTGCAATTGCGATTTCGACGGTCGGATGTTCCGGCCAACCCGGAGCCGATTCAACATCGTCTGCGGAACACGATTCTCACGACCATGATCATGACCACGGTTCCGGGCCTGCTCATATTGAAGCCCCCGTCGCACCGTCCGAAGCGGGCGAACAGTATTTTCTGACGGAAGAACCCGCTGATGCTCTCGATGTCATCGAAGCAAGAGAGGCGACGCAGAGTGATGAAGAGGTCGTCGTCTTTGGTCAAATCGGAGGAAGCCACGAACCGTTTGTCGACGGTCGGGCGATGTTTACCGTCGTCGATGATTCGCTGGAGTCGTGCAACGAAATCCCCGGTGACAGCTGTTCCACCCCTTGGGACTACTGCTGTGAAACTCCGAAGCTGAAAGGGGCGACAGCTCTTGTGAAGGTCGTCGATGAAAACGGAGACCCGATCAAGACCGATGCTAGGGAGCTGCTGGGAGTCAGGGAATTGACATCGGTGATCGTGAAAGGCAATGCCCAACGCGACGATGCTGGCAACCTGACCATTCTTGCATCATCAATCTACGTGAAGAAGTGAGTGATCGCATGAGCTCCGCTGTTGACCTTCGAGAACTGGCCATTGATCGTGGGCCCCCCCCGAAACGATCGATCCGCGCGCGTCGAAACATGTTGACGCGATACGTGTTTCCGATCGGTCTGATTTTCGGGTTCGTCGCGCTTGTCTTCTGGGCATCCAGAGACTGGATTTTCCCTCCGCGCGCGGTCACGGTGATGCCGGTATTGACCATGTCATCCGAAGTTCAACAGGAAGGAACTCCACTCTTCAAAGCTGCCGGGTGGATTGAACCTCGTCCAACTCCGGTGCGAGTCGCTGCACTCGCACCGGGAGTTGTCGATCGCCTGCTGGTCGTTGAGGACCAACTCGTTCAAAAGGGAGACGTCATTGCCGAACTTGTCAAAGACGACTCACAACTTGAATATGAACGGTCCTTGGCCGACTTCCAACTGCGTGAGGCGGAACTAATTGATGCTCAGGCCGCCCTGACTGCGGCGATCACTCGATTCAATCATCCTGTCCATCTGGAAGCTGCTCTCGGGGAAGCCGAGGCGATGCTGGCTCGCATCGAAACCGAACTGGCCAACCTGCCGTTCGAACTTCGCCGTGCCCTCGTCGACCTCGAAGTGGCACGCAAGGACCATCTTGGGAAATCTTCGGCGAGTGATGTCGTCGCGGAGATCCATATCGACATCGCCAAGGGCAAACTCGATTCTGCAAAGGCGCTCGTCGATGAGTTGAAACAACGCCGCGACTCTCTTGAAATTGAACAGGCTGCCCTCAAGAAGAGAAAAGATGCGTTGCTGAAACAGTTGGAACTCCTCGCTGACGAAATCAAAGCAAAACAGGAATCAGAAGCACGGCTCAGTGCAGCCAAAGCTCGACTCGAGCAAGCCAGAGTCTCGATGGCGGAAGCCAAACTGAAATTGGACCGCATGACGATCCGGGCTCCGATTGATGGACGCATTTTTCGTCTGATCGCTCATCCGGGAACCCGAATCGGAGGAAGCTCACGCGAGGTCGCGGGCCACGACGCAAGCACCGTTGTGACGATGTACGACCCGAACATGCTTCAGGTGCGAGTCGATGTTCGTTTCGAGGATGTTCCCAAGGTTCAACTTAACCAACCCGTTGAGATCGACAACCCGACTCTCGCCACTCCCATTCGCGGCAACGTGCTGTTCGTCAGCTCGGAAGCCGACATTCAGAAAAACACATTACAGGTAAAAGTCGGCATCCCGCAGCCTCCTGCTGTTTTCAAACCGGAGATGCTCGTCGATGTCACGTTTATCGCTCCGTCCATCGACGAAAAGAAAAGTGCCAGCGAAACCGAAATTAAATACTATCTGCCTCAACAATTAATTCAGCACAAAGAAGCAGGCCCGTACGTGTGGACCGCCGATCAGTCAGAAGGTGTGGCACATAAGACATCGATTGTAACCGGAGACGTTTCCGGGAAAGGACTGATTGAAATCGAATCCGGCCTCACTCCGACCAGTCGCGTGTTAACAACTGGAACCGACGATCTTCGTGACGGCGAAAGAATTCGTATCACTCACGAAGACACATCAATAGGACGATAACCGCTGGCAAAGACCCAAAGGCAATGTCCGCATTGCCAAGCAACTGCAACATGCTCAAGAAATGAGTCTACCGAACAGGAGGCACTTCCGATGCCGCTGATTGAAGTCATTGAGGTCACAAAAAAATATCGCAAAGGCGATGAGTCAATCACTCCGCTCGATGCCGTTTCCCTCGAAATTGAGCAGGGAGAATTTATCTCTCTCATGGGTTCGAGTGGAACGGGAAAGTCCACACTGCTGAATATGATTGCCAGCATCGACCGCCCCGACAGCGGTCGAATTATCATCGATGGAACCGAGATCACTTCTCTCTCACGAACCCGGTTGGCCAAATGGCGGGCAGAAAACCTGGGCTACATTTTCCAAACGCACAACCTTGTCCCGGTCCTCACAGCGTATGAAAACATCGAACTTCCACTTCTTCTGCTCCCGATTTCAGCGAGCGAGAGGAAACGAAGAATTGAGGTTGCGCTGCGCGCCGTCGATCTGCTTGACCGGGCGGACCACTATCCTCGGCAACTTTCAGGAGGACAGGAACAGCGAGTCGGGATCGCCCGTGCGATTGTTTCGCATCCGAAAGTTGTTGTCGCCGACGAACCGACGGGAGACCTCGACCCAGTCACCTCGCGACAAATTCTCGATCTTCTGAAACGACTGAATGAACAACTGAACGTCACTCTTCTCATGGTCACACACGATGCCGATGCAGCCTTGGTCGCTGACAAGCAATTTCGACTCGACCACGGTCATCTTGTTCAGACCGGAAGAACAGAGGTCCCGGTACAAAGTCGTGAAATTCATAAGCAACACCGCGATTGATTCTGCCTCATCACAACTCAAGATCGTTTCCACCACAATGCCGGAAATGGCTTTGAACTGGAACAGCTGTCATGCTTAAATTTCTGCCATATACATTTAAGACTCTCTGGCGACACCGCTCACGCACCTTGCTGACAGTCAGCGGTTCGGCAGTGGCTTTGTTCGTCTTCTGCTTCGTTGCAGCGATTCAGGAAGGGATGGACGATCTTCAAAAACGACAGGCTGCGAAAGGGTCTTTAATCACGTTTCAGGCAAACAAGTTCTGCCCAGCGACCAGCCATCTTCCTCAGGACTACGATCAGGACATCGCCCGAATTCGCGGGGTTAAAGATGTCATTCCCATTCAAGTCTTCACAAACAATTGTCGCGCCAGCCTCGATGTTGTTGTGTTTTATGGAGTTCCGCCCGACAAGCTTCAAGCGGCACGAGACTTCGAACTCGTCTCAGGAAGTTGGCCTGAGTTTGAGAATCATCAGGACGCAGCCATCGTTGGAAAAGCTGTTGCCGCCCGGAGAGACATTCACGTCGGTCAAAAGTTCTCGATCGGAGACTTAAGCGTCAACGTTGCCGGGATTTTCGAAAGCGACGACCCCGCTGAGGAGAATTACATCTACTCGCATCTCGACTTTCTGCAGCGCAGCAAGGGAACGAATCTCGTAGGGACGGTGACTCAGATCGAAGTGCTTCTCAACGAAGGCGTCGACCAAATCGAAATGTGCAAGCAAATCGATGAGCAGTTTCGTGGAGGACCTGTGGAAACAGACACGCGACCGAAGGGAGTTTTTCAGGCCAAAGCTCTTGGAGGCCTCACACAGTTGATCAGCTTCGCCCAGTATCTTGGATACGCTTGCGTGGGACTGGTCTTGGCCCTCGTTGCAACAACGACCCTCATGTCCGTGGAAGACCGCATTCGAGAACATGCCGTCTTGCAAACATTAGGATTCACCAGCGGTCGAGTTTTTCGCCTCGTCATGACCGAGTCGATTCTGCTCAGCATTGCCGGCGGAGCGATCGGCATCGGTTCAGCAATGATCGTGTTAGCGCTCAGTAGCCTGTCCGTGGGCGCCGAAGCAGTAACCATCGCCTTTACGCCCTCACTTCGCCTTGCGTTTGAAGGGATGATTGTTGCCTGCGTCACAGGAATTTTGGCGGGAGTCGCGCCAGCATGGCACGCGGCCCATACCGAAGTCGTTCCCGCCCTCCGCCACGCTTAGACTAACTGCGATGTTGAGAATTAGAATTGGTATCGCATTCGATGTCACTCTAAACGTTCCGTTCACTTCGCTTTTTCGCGAGAAGCTGATCGATCATCGCGTGATCGGAATGAAACGCAATCGCCATTCGGTTCCAGATATTGATCATCCCGATCGAAAGCGTGAGTTCGCACAGAGCAGCATCACCGAAGACTTGCTGAGCCTCTTCAAAAATCTGATCGTTGATGAAGCGAGTGTCAGCAACTTTGGTGACTGCCTCAGCCCATCGAAAGGCAGCCCGCTCCTCTTTTGTGAAGCAGGATGATTCTTCCCAGACAACGGCAAGGTCAATCCGCTGATCACTCGTTCCGAGCAGCCGCAAAACTTGAGTGTGGTAGTTCACACAGAACGAACAACCGTTGATTTGCGAAACCCTCAGTTTCACCAGTTCGAGCAATTCTGCACCGAGATGTCCATCGGCGAGAATCGACTCGACTTTCGAAAGATGGACAACGGTGTCACCAAGATGCTGATAGTAATTGATCCGTTCACCGCTCATGACATGCTCCTTGAAGATCGTTCGACCACTTTCATGGCCTCCCTGCACTCGCCTGAATCGTTGACTCCGTCGGAAGCTCCGCTTGCTTGCACAAGTAGCAGTTCCCAAAGAGTTCACACAATCGAGGCAAGTGAAATTTGAATCCGCGAACTGTTCGCAACGTTGGAATTTTCGCGATTCATTGGTCCCGTAAAAGATCCACTTTCAAACAATTCCATAGAACCACTTCTGATTCAAACGAAACCAGTTATTGACGCGAAAGAAAAGAGAATCGCGCTCGTCGAGGCGCAGCTTGAACTTCAGCATTAAAATCGCTGCGACATCTCACATTACTTCAAAATCAGTGTATAAAAAAACGTGTTGATTTGCCCGAACTCGACCGAGCAAACCAACACGCAAATGATTCAAGAGACTTCAACGATCACTCACAGCGAGAGTGAGTTGGCGTCAAACTTCGACAGTTGCGAAGTCTCTGACATCGGTGACTTCGCCACGGATTGCCGCAGCGGCCACCATTGCGGGACTCATCAGCAAGGTTCGACCGGTCGGTGATCCCTGTCGACCTTTGAAGTTTCGATTCGAGGACGAGGCACACATTTCACGTCCCTGCAGCTTGTCAGGATTCATCGCCAGACACATCGAGCAACCGGCCGCGCGCCATTCGAAACCAGCTTCGGTGAAGATCTTGTCCAAGCCTTCGGCAACAGCTTGCTTCAGAATCAGTTGCGAACCGGGAACGACCAGCGCTTTGACTCCGTCGGCTACTTGATTCCCCTGCGCGATGGCAGCAGCTTCACGGAGATCGGAGATGCGACCGTTCGTACATGATCCGATGAAAGCAACGTCAATCTTGACACCTTTCATCGACTGCCCCGCCTGCAAGTCCATGTAGCGAAGTGCTTCCTCAACACCATCTCGCTCTTCGGCCGGAAAGTCTTCGACATCGCCGATGGACTCGCCGATCCCGACGGACTGTGCCGGATTGATTCCCCACGTCACGGTCGGTTCAATATCGGCTGCATCGAATTCGACCACGTCATCGAACTCGGCATCATCTCCAGAGGCAAGGCTCAACCACCATTCCGCCGCGCGTTCGAAGGCTTCCCCTTCTGGAACGTTTGGACGACCACGCAGGTACTCAACGGTGGTCAAATCCGGATTAATGTAGCCGCAACGTGCTCCACCTTCGATGCTCATGTTGCAGACGGTCATCCGCTCTTCCATCGTCATGCGATCGAAGACTTCACCTGCAAATTCATAGGCGTATCCGATTCCGGCTTTGACGCCCAATTTGCGAATGATGTAAAGGATCACATCTTTCGCAAACACGCCCGGTGCCAGTTCGCCGTTCACGACAACTCGTCGCACCTTGGGGCGATTCATCGCGAGAGTTTGGGTCGCGAGAACGTGAGCCACTTGAGATGTTCCGATTCCGAACGCAATCGTTCCGAACGCCCCGTGCGTGGACGTATGGCTGTCACCGCAAGCGATTGTCATTCCCGGCTGAGTGAGACCCTGCTCCGGGCCGACAGCGTGGACAATCCCCTGCCGTTCATCACTAATATCGAACAGCGTGACTCCGAACTCCTGGCAGTTCTTTTCGATTGCGGACATCATCTGTTCGGCCAGACCATCCTGAAACGGCCGAGCCTGAACGTCGGTCGGAACAATATGATCCACTGTCGCCACAGTCCGTTCAGGGGCAAGAACCGAAAGATCCCGTTCGCGGAGCATCTCGAAGGCCTGCGGACTTGTCACTTCGTGAATGAGATGCAGCCCAATAAACAGCTGCGTTTGCCCGGATGGCAATGTATCAACCGTGTGCAGATCCCAGACTTTGTTGAACAGATTCTTCCTGTCACTCATGAGTTGCTTTCCAATCACATCGGGCTGCGCAGATGCGTCCTGCCCAAGAAATTCTTCGAATGCTACTTTGTACGATGAATTCGCCCGGATTTCCAGAAGGTGAAATAAGAAATAGCCCCTCATCGCCACTGTCAGCCCCCGAAAAGCCGCAGAGACGGCACAAAGAAGCCACTGCCAAGCGACGAAACGGGTGCTGCGACACACTCTGATCAGGCACTCTGACCAACCGGCAAGACCCCAAATTCTGCCCATCGAGCACTTCATCCCGGCGTCACGCCGGAGAGAACCCCGGACACCACTGCAACGCAATCCTTTCTCCTAAAAGGACTTACAAAATCCCCTAACCGACGAGATCCGTCCTCAAGTCTGATCGTCAGCAGGTTTTCCGCTTGTTTTCCCTCCCTGTTTCACTCCCTCTTCCGGTTCAAACGGAATCTCGGGAGGAAGCGTCAGTCCGCCGGACATCAAAAGCTTCCAGACATCCTTGGTTGGCCAGTCGGTAAACACCACGTCACTTTCCGGCACAAGAACGGTATACCCCGACGGAGGAAACAGCACGA
Source organism: Thalassoglobus neptunius (assembly GCF_007859735.1). GTDB lineage: Bacteria > Planctomycetota > Planctomycetia > Planctomycetales > Planctomycetaceae > Thalassoglobus > Thalassoglobus neptunius. Next base: position 747,654 of record NZ_SIHI01000001.1, read on the forward strand.
TCGGAATGTACACGCTGAGAAGATCGTTCCCGTCCGGCTGCTTATTCCGTGTCATCAAATACCCGGCCATCCGCATTCCCTTTTGAGGAAAAGGAACCAGCACGACCGTATCGACGTTTTCAATTCCCGGCGGACCACGCAGAGCTTCGACCGTATCTTGCAAAGCGGCATAGATCGTGGTGACACCCGGGACTCGATGCATTGCCCAGTCGATGGACCGGCGAACGCGCGTGCGAAACACAAGGCCCATCAGAAACAGGAAAGCAAGGACAATCGAAAGAAGCGGGGCACCAAAGTACCAAAGCGTCCGATCGTATTGTTCCGGAAGCAACAGATCAGCAAACGGCTGCACCAGGTAGGTCGTCAGAAGTGTAAAGAGGTAATGAACAATCGCGGCGATCGCCAGAAAGGGGAACACAATCACAATGCCACCCAGGATGGTATTCATCCCCCATCGAATGGGCCCCGTAGAGTTTGTTTCATCGCGTTCGTTGTTCATCGTCTCTTCCTATTTCAATGTTCATCCAGCTTTCAAAGTTCAATCAGCCAACATCCTGCAGAACTTCCATCCAGCAACATCAATCGTCGACAGAGTCGCCACCCGTGACGAGTGAAGCGACGAGACGAAACCAAAGCCGGCTAAGACTTTCTCAACCGGCTTTGAGGTTTCAATCGTCGAAATCCAACTTCTCACTCAACCGACCTCTTGAACTCCACAGGCCCAACGAGTGAGAAGCAGAGTCGGATCATTTTAAACTCGACCAATTAACAGCAGGATAAGAAAGACTACCAGAATCAGTCCGCCAATCCCGCCGATTGCAACATTCTGCAGCAACGCAGCCAAGAGAAGCACAACGAGAACAGTTCCTAAAAGACCATATCGCATGTTATTTATCCTTTGAATCAGTTATTTATTAAGAGTGACCATTCCCTTTAATCGAGAACTGGATCTAATCCCGTACCTGAAATCGGCGTGTGCAATCAGCCCCGATCCAACCTCCGGCAAGTGAGACAGCCAGTGCCAGTGCCGAACCAGAAAAGATGATCCACAAGACTTGCGCGGTATAAGTCGAAATGGTTTCAATCGCGGAATCGACTCGTGTCTTAAACTCTTCCGCCTGTTCTTCGAGGTCGGTCCGAATTCCTTCATATAGATCGTTGATCTGATCTCTGCTCAAGTTCGAGTTCTGAACAAGCACTCGTTTAGCACCAGCGACATCACCGTCCGCCAGGGCATAGGCGATTTCTCCAATAGCCTGATCGTCAAGGCGATCAACGGCATTCCGGACGTCTTCTGCTGTCACTTCCGGTCCTCCTTCGGCGTCGAGCGAAGCAACGTATCCGTCAACCTGTTGCCCCAACTGATTCTTCAAGTCTTCAGACAACGGTTGATCGTTGTCAGGATTTCCAAAGTGCTCTTCAAGTTCCGTATAAGCTCCATCGATAAGTGCTTCTGCATCTTGCTGTGACAGATCCGTTGAGTCGGCGAGCAATTGAGCTGCACCTTCCTGATCGTCGTTGGTCAGATCAAGAACGAGGCGGCGAAGAGTTCGTTCATCAAGGCTGTCGACAGCTTGGCGAATCTGCTGTTCAGATAGCTGTTCATTAGAATTCGCAGCAATTTCGACTGCTCGATCGGTCAGCTGCTTCCGCACTTGTGCCCCGAATTCTGTGGAAAGGGATTGAGTGACAATCGAGATCGCATCGCCACCAGCAGTGGCAGTTTGAGCGATCGATTCACCCGAACTCACGATTCCGCGGCTCGCAGAAGAGACAATACTTTGCCCGGTTTCCAGAAGGTTCGATACCCCCATCGCTGTGAGGACGACTACGAGAATTGTCGTGACACTCCACATTGCGAAACCGTGGAGCATCCCCAATGTATCATCGATGATTCCGGCGAAACGTGCTGCCGTCAGTGCTCCCAGAAAGAATGCGAGAATCCAACTCAAAAGAACCCACAGCGTCGCTCCGACAGCCAGCCCACCTTCCATGCTGGAGAGATCGGTCGCATCAGCGATGCTGACACCAAGCGCCGTTCCCAGCAATTGAAGCAGCCAGCTCACACTCAGCACAGTCACGACACCCGCAAAGATCGCTCCCCAACTGACGCGTAAGTCTCCCACCAGATTCGGGACATGTGTTGTTCTGACAACGTGTTCATTTTCTCTTGTGACGTCGACCTCAGACATAGAAGTTCTCCTTCGAGTTTTTCCAACTAATGAGTTCGAACTCGCGCCTGTCCACTGACTCAGTGTTGTTCCGAGTCGTTGCCGCCGTTGCCTATGTAAGAACAACCTGCTTCAGGTCGCGAGCCCCTATTTCCTGATGGCTAAGAGGCAACTGCTATTCCAAGACAGAAAAAACACTGATAAATCCTGACGAGACACTGATAAATCCCGACTAAACACTCAAAGACTTGTTATTCCCCGACTCGAAACTCTTGTTGAACAGCAGACGTTTCAACATTCGACCATCGAAGCGAGCGAAGACATTGGCCGTTTGGCAATCACCATGGTTCGACATCTGACACATCCCAGTCCACTTGCCAGTTCATCCAATGGCGACTTGCATTGATCCGCGCCCGCACTCGATTTCGAACCAGTTGCAATCTTCGAAGCAATGCATCCGCTTGAATCGGTGTGCCTTCTGAGAGAATCAACAGAAGGACCTTTCGAACTGCTAACTCTCGTCGCGGACGAACAACTCTCAGCGTGAAACGATTAAAGACTGCTCACAGTTGTAGACTGCATCGAGGAGTAACCTTTCTTTCTCTACTGCGTGCCAGACGCAACACACGCTCCGCACCAGCCAACTCGTGAGTGGATTGACAGGTTCAAAGGCAAGTTCGACATGAGTTGGAACGAACGTCGCCAACAGATCTTTGCCAACCAGAAGAAACTCGGCGTCATTCCCGAAGACACCAAATTGACTGCGTGGCCTGAAGGGCAAGAAGAGTACAACGGAGCCAAGCTTGCGAAGTGGGACACACTCACGGCGGACGAGAAAAAACTGTTCGCTCGACAAGCTGAAGTCTTCGCAGCTTACGTCGCTTCTAACGATCACGAGATCGGCCGAGTCATCGACAAAGTCGAAGATTCCCGGGTGACATTTCGGAGGTCACCGTGAAGCTGAACGATTGACCGCGATCTTCGAGACAGATCCATTCGGTAAATCACGTGAGCACCGCAAGTTTCTCCAACAAACTTGCGGTGCTTTTTTTAGATATGAACAGCAATGCCAGCTGTGCGCACTTCTTCGTGTCAAAGAAGAAGGAATTGCAAAGCAACTGATTGATTCAGCTGGCAAGAAGAGAAGAGCGTTCCGACAGCTGGAACGGAAGAACACTTCCCGAAGAAGCCTGACTTCGGAAATGTCGGTAAGAAGAAAAGTGCGAGAGACAGGAATCGAACCTGCACACCCGAAGGTACTGGAACCTAAATCCAGCGCGTCTGCCAGTTCCGCCACTCTCGCGTTCGTGTTTCATCACTGGACACTCGGAAGTATGGGGAAGTTCGCGAGCGCATGCAAGTGGAGCGAAAGACGATTTCCGCCGCGTTCTCCGGAAACGCATTCTCTGCCGCAACGTCGAACCTTGCCGTGATCATGGGCCAATCACAGGAGGTCACAGAGAGCCGTACGATGGGATATCGCAAGAAGCTGCGCGAAGAGGAATTCGCTCGTCGTTTCGATCGGGGTAATGGATCAGTGCTTACTTCTCCGAAAATTGAAGCGGCGGACGGCCGCGGGATTTTCGAATCCAGTTCATCGTTTTCTGCAAGCTCTTCCGCCTTAAGATCCAATCGGTCAACCGCTTCTTCCCAGGGAAGCTCATCAAAGAGATGCCCAGCAGAATCGTCAGAATCCCCTGCCCCGGAAGCACAAGCATCGCCACTCCGGAGATGACGAGAACGCCACCGATCAGGTTTCGAAGAATCAGAATGATGAGATGCACAACGGGATGGGCATGGCCCCATCGTGGTCGTTCGCGAAGAAAGTAGTCGGGCGGAAGATTCAAAATCAGCCAGGAAACGCCCCAGAGGCTCAAAACGAAAACCAGCAGGGAGCCCGCTGCGACCCAGCCTCCCCAATTCTGCAGCCACGCCAGGAGAAAGTGGCCAGACTCCGGTGCTGGTGGTCCTTCAGCGAGTGTGTCCATGGCGAAGCGCTTATTTCGAACAGGTGTTGATAATCTGGTGAGAGAGTGTCGTCCGAGTCATCAAGTGGTCATGAATACAAAACGATTTCCCAGATTCAGAGACACTTTCTTCAGAGAGACTTTCACATCGCTCCACAACACTTCTTGTATTTGCGTCCCGACCCGCAGGGGCAGGGATCATTTCGTCCAACGGACTTCAGTGGAACTCTTCCGGAGCGTTGAGGCTGCTCCGATGCTCGCGGTTCCGGACGTCGCTTTTTCTGCATAACATCCGCTGCCGGACGGCCCGCTTTCACAAGGCGGGTCATTTCTTTCATCGCTGGATCGATGTGATTAAAGAAGGCCCGGTAGCCAGCACACAGGTAATTGAGACCATCTTCTCCGGAGGGCGTTTCGATAAACCGATTCTTCGGACATTCTCCGTTGCACGCGAACTGAACCTCGCATTCTCGGCAATACGCCGGAAGCGTCGACTCCTTCGCAGCTCCAAACTCTGCCTGTTGAGGCAAATTCGCCAATTCGAGAATCGGTAGCTCATGAATGTTTCCGAGCCGATAGTCGGGTTCAACAAAGTGGTCACACGAATAGACATCGCCGTTGTGTTCGATCGCCAGCGCGCGTCCACACTGTTTCCGGAAAACGCACAAGCTGGGCTCCATTCCCATCCAGGCTGCGAGCGCCTGATCGAAGATCTGAACAAAGACTTTCCCGACGTCGCGTTTGATCCATTCGTCGAACACGTCGATCAGGAATTTCCCGAAGTCCTCGGGAAGGACGGAGCGAGAACTGGCCAGATGCTCCCACGGATGGTCGCTTGATTCTTCGACGGGAGCTTCCGGATGTTCTCCGATTCCCCGCTTTTCAACGATCGGGATAAACTGGATGAATTCGACACCGGTGTCTCTGAGGTAGGTGTAAACTCGCTTGCCGTGAAGACTGTTCTCTCGATTCAACACGACGAGTGCGTTGAATTCCACCTGAAACCGCTTGAGCATTTGCAGTGCTTTCAACACAGCCTGAAACGTTCCCTTCCCTTTTTTGTCGTAGCGGTAGCGGTCATGCAGCGCGGCGGGCCCATCAATGGAGATCCCAACGAGGAATTCGTGACTCTTCAGGAAGCCAGCCCAACTCTCGTCGAGCAGAACCCCGTTTGTTTGCAGTGCGTTGGTAATCCGCTGCCCGGGACGAGCGAGTTGCTTTTGGATCGCTACAACGCGCTCGAAGAATTCAATGCCAAGCAGAGTCGGCTCTCCACCCTGCCACGCGAATGTGATCTCTTCTGCGGAGGCGGGTTGTGCTTCGATGTACTGGCCAATGTACGTCTCGAGGGTTTCCGGCGTCATCCTCCAACTGTTGGTCCCGGGGTACAGTTCCTCCTTGTGAAGATAGTAGCAGTACTCACAGTCGAGGTTGCAGATTGGCCCAATGGGTTTCGCCATCACGTGCAACATCAGTTTTGTAAAAAATACGTTCTGCGATTTGGGGGGGACGGTTTGATTCAAGGCGGATCAATTTGTGTGAATAGATTTGGCGGAAAGAATGCTTTTTCGGGAAGAGAAAAGCGTAACAGGCCATTCTCCGGTCTGCACCCTTCCGCACATTGAAAAGGTTGTCACGGCATATCTGCCGGGTCGAATCGCCGAAGCGGTCTTGTCGCAATCAAAGTTTCGAAGCTAACTTTCCACTCCCTTCTGAGTTCACATCCAATCCCACATCTTCGTTCGTCTTCCCCCCTGATTGCAGCCTGCTCTCGAAGTCTTCGAGCAGACGGGCATTCAAAACGGAGTACGCCGTGTCACTTCGCATCTGTCTCGTCTTCTTTTCACAACTCCTCGCCACGACCCTTTGGAGCGCGCTTCCTGCATCGGCGCAGAGTATCCGGGTTTTCACAGAAGTCATTGACGTATCACAGCCCGAACAGCCTCAACCGCTATCCCACAGCGTCACCTACTTTCACGCTGGACGGGTGTACGACTACATGCCTGATCTCGGTGAAGTTGTGATCTTCGAGCCCGATCACCATCGATTCATTATCCTCGGCAACAATTATGTGGCGACAGAGGTTTCGTTTGCCGAAGTCAATCACTTTCTGGAATCGGCAGAGCAGGAAGCACAGAAGCTCATCGGGGAGTATTCGAAATCTTCCGAACCGCATGCGTTACAAAACGCAGCATTGCTCCAGTTTCAGTTGAACCCCAACTTTCAGGAAGAGCTTTCCAACGGAAATACCCAATTGACACTGTTGGGATCGCAACTCGATTATCAGGTGACCGGAACTCAGATGAGTGACTCGACAGTGACTCAAGAGTATCTCGACTACGCTGATTGGACGAAACGACTGAACTACGTCCTCCATCCACAACCAACACTTCCCCATCCTCGCCTGCAGCTTAATCAAGCCCTTCGCAAGCACAATCTGCTTCCGCGAACGGTCGAGGTCACGCTTCATGTTGAGCCTCGAGTGAAGCTTCGAGCTGTCCATGACTACTCTGACAAGCTGCAATCGATTGATCGACAAAGCATCAGCCGCTGGGAACGAACCCTTCAGGGTGAAGAAGTCCGGTGGATGACTTTTCAGGAATATCAGCAATTCCTGATCGCCCAAGTTCAACGCTGAACAAGAGTTCCGACGAACATCAGTTGCAATGATTTCTGAGATCACACCTGAGCCGATGCAGACGGTCCCGTTTACGTCGGCTCTGATCATTTCGTTCGCGTGAATTTCCCTTTTCCATTCGATAACCTATCATGATGTTTTGATGACTGAGTTCATCAATTCTCCCCACGGAGCAGGACGACACAATTGTCGATGGCTCCTCCCACCTCGGGGACGAAATATTCATCAATACAATTAGGGAAAATCCATGCCAAGACCTTCGAATCGTCGTGACTTCCTGAAGACGAGCGCCGCCATCGGTGCTGCCGTCTATGTCGGACACCCCACACTGAACGCACAAGATGAAGAACGCTCCGCAAATACACGCGTCGCTTATGCTTGTGTCGGAGTTGGCGGAAAAGGAGCCAGTGACTCGGCCGACGCTTCCAAGCATGGAGATATCGTCGCGATTTGTGATGTCGACGACCGTACGTTGACCAAGGCTGGTGTTCGCCCTGGCTTCAAGGAAGCCGAGAAGTTCAACGACTTCCGCGAAATGCTGGACAAAATGGGTGACAAGATCGATGCCGTCACCATCTCGACTCCAGACCATACTCATGCTCCCGCAGCCGCAATGGCGATGAAAATGGGGAAAGCATGCTTCTGTCAGAAACCCCTGACTCACACAGTCTGGGAAGCACGTCGCTTGCAGGAAATCGCTGAAGAGACCGGCGTCGCCACAATGATGGGCAACCAGGGAACCTCTTACGATGGTCTTCGTCGTGCTGCCGCACTTCTGAAGGCAGGCAAAATCGGACGAGTGAAAGAAGCTCACATCTTCACCAACCGACCGATCTGGCCACAAGGCGGACCACGCCCAGAACCGCAACAGGCTCCTCCTCACGTCCATTGGGATCTCTGGTTGAGCGCAGCTCCTGAACGCCCATACGCTGACGGTTACCACCCATTCGCCTGGCGTGGTTGGTGGGACTTCGGTACGGGTGCTCTTGGCGATATGGCTTGCCACACCTTCAACATGCCATTCGCAGGTCTCAACCTCGCGAATCCCAAGACGATCCAGGCTGTGTGCACTGGCCACAACATGGACAGCTACCCACAGTCCTCCAAAATTGACTTCGAGTTCGATCATCCGAGCGGCGAAGGTATGATGCCGGTTTACTGGTACGACGGAGGAAATCAGGCAGACGAAAGCCTCCTCAAAGGCCAGAAATTCCAGCATAAGAGTGGATCGATCATCGTTGGTGAAGATCTGACGCTCTACTCCTTCGGAGACTACGGCGAAAACTGGATTCTGATCGACGCCGACGGAAACACGGTCGACCCACCAGAAGTCGAGTTCGAAAAATCTCCTGGACACTTCACCGAATTCCATGAAACGATCATCGGGGAACGTGACCATGCAATGTCGAACTTCCAGAAATACGCTGGAGCCCTGACCGAAACGATTCTCCTCGGCAACCTGGCTGTCTGGGCAGCTGCGAGCGGCGAGAGCAAGAAGATCGAATGGGACGCAGAAAACCTGACAGCGACAAACGCACCAGAAGTGATGAATGTCGTGAAGAAAGAGTACCGCGGTGATTACGGATCTTACCTCGATGCGTAATCCCGGCAGTCGTTCGCTCACGGTTCACTGATGGACCGCGAAACGAATCGACAACGTTGAGACGAAAAATGGCCGTCGAAGCACACGCTTCGACGGCCATTTTGTTTTCCAACACTGAACTCGACTACTGTCAGACAGTCGCTCGCATCGTTTGTTGTTCAGATTTGCGATTCAGAATCGTCTGCGGTGAACTTCAGAACTGGCTGGGAAGAGGCACTGGATTTCGCAATGAAATCATCAGTCGTCACCAAGAGATGGCGAGCAAAGCACAACCTTGAAACAGAACAACTCCGAGAACATGTCAAACGGAAGAAACATCGATCGTTGAAGGAACGATCTCCCGCATCATTTCATCGTCGTCAAAGTCCATCTCGCTCGGGTCCCCGATAACGGTCAATGGCCGTGTTGAAGATCCTTGAAGACAAGCTTCGCTCACTTCGAGTTCTCCCAGATGAAGCGTGTCGCGAATGTGGACCACCTTCGCGTTTTCCGGTTCAGTCAGTCCGATCGTTCTCAAAGCGTCTTCAATTGCCCTCTTGTCGCTGGCATAAACACAGGGAATCATCGCACCCGTCGGATGACTGCTGGTGATGCAGTTGATGCGAGTCGACTCCATATTGATCTGATCAACACACCGTTGAAGAGTGAACTCTGCAATCCCGATACCGGTCGCGTTCCCGTTTGTTTTTTCAGTAAGGCTTCGAACGAAGATCCGCTTGCAGTTCACAGAGTCTTTCTCCGTGGCCACATGATCATTGTACTTGCGACCGATGATGTTGGTGTCCATCCCGGTCCCGCTGATGTCTTTTCCAATCTGATCGATGATCAGAAGGTCCACTTCAGAAAACGGAAGCTGTGGAAGCCACTCGATCGCCTGTTTCAAGAGAGCTTGTTCGCGCTCAAAGAAATCCGCTGGAGCCACAGCTTCAATGAGGGCTGTCTCGTCGTAGGCGTTTTCGACGATTGCGATTCCCGTCAGAACGCGGCATTTTTCGATGACCACTCGACCGACAGCTCTGACAATCGTTTCGAAATCGTAGTCCTTGATCGCTCGATGATAGGTCAAGGCTCCTTCGTGCTTACCGAGCCCGATGAGCATCATCTTGTGAAGCCCTGATTCCACCGCACCGACAAAACCGGTATGAGGCTTAATCCGTCCCATGATGATCACGTGATCGGCCATGGACGCGTATTTGTCGAAATGCACAGGAATCCCGTGTTCGGTCTCAGCGACGACGACAGTTGCCATCGACGAACGGACTTCGCACCCGAGAAATTCTTCGGTGATTCCGAATCCTTCCAGGACTCGCTTCTGTCCTTCTGCCGTTGCTCCCCCATGACTCCCCATGGCAGGAACAATAAATGGAATCGCTCCCAGCGACAGAACATGATCAACGACTGCCTTGGTAATTGTCGCGATGTTCGCGATTCCACGACTTCCCACCGTGATCGCAACCGTCTGCCCCGCCAGAACCGTTTCGCCCAGGTCCTGTGCTTGTAGTTGCTGCACGGTCGAGGCGGTGACATCATCGACTCGAACGCGTTCAAAGTCTTGTCGGATCCGCACCATACGGGGAAATGCCATGAATGAGACCTTTTGTGAACTCAACGAATCGTGATCAAACAGCTATACTTTGCGGAACAGTCGCCATGAGGGAGTGTGACGAAAACAAGAAGGAATCGATTTTCTTCCCGATACAGTATGGTCAATGTCACGAGTTTTTGCATCGACCACAATTGATATTAAGGCAGGAACGGACACATTATGAAGCTGGGGACTCTGAGGACGAATTCGGGATTTGTAGTCGTGGCAGTTGTTGAGTCCGAAGGGGAACAGCGATTTCTTCCACTGACGCAAATCGACCCATCGATTCCGAACTCAATGCGTGAGTTGTTGCAACAATCGAACGGGCTGGAGAAATGTCGAGCGGCCCTGCAGCGCGGGCTGCAAACCGAACTGCGCATCGACGGGACACTGATGGCTCCCATCCCCGATCCGGGGAAGATTATCTGCATCGGTCTGAACTATCGCGACCATGCAGAAGAGTCAGGAATGGACATTCCTGAAGAGCCGGTCTGTTTCAGCAAGTTTGGGAACTCCATCATCGGCCCGGGAGAAGCGATCCGACTTCCACGAGTTTCCTCGAAGGTGGACTACGAAGCAGAACTCGTCGTCGTCATCGGGAAAGCAGGTTACGAAATCCCGAAAGAGAAAGCATTTGAGCACGTGGCCGGGTATTGCAATGGCCACGATGTCTCCGCTCGTGATTGGCAAATTGGGAAACCGGGGAAGCAATGGCTCCTTGGAAAAACTCCGGACACCTTCGCTCCAATCGGTCCATGGCTTGTCGCCGCCGATGAAATTGACGATCCGCACAATCTGGAACTTGCATTGCGATTGAACGGCGAACGCATGCAGACCGGAAATACGCGTGAGTTCATCTTTGGAATCGACGAAGTGATCGCGTACATCTCACAGATCGTCACACTCCAACCCGGAGACATCATCTTCACCGGAACTCCTCCCGGTGTCGGAATGGGACGGGACCCACAAGTCTGGCTGCAACCGGGAGACACAGTTGAGGTCGAAGTCTCTGGACTGGGGGTTCTCTCGAATCCTGTGATCGGCCCTCAATAAACGTTGAACGTCGATGAAAGTGTTCCGGATTGACTGGAACCGGATCTCGCACCGATGATTGATTGAGCGGAAATGGGTCCCGAATTGCTCGTGGTTCGTCCACGGTGAACGAAAGCGGACATCCGACGCTTCACCCCCATGCCGGAAGTCACTTCAAGACTGACTTATCTCTCGACTATGATTCGCTACTATGATTCTCTGGCCAAAAAGTTGGGGACAAGCGTTCGAATGTCGTCAAGGATCACTGTTCAATGACAACACTGCTGGTTGCAATTGGTTCGTTTTTCGGTTTCATCGTCGCGTATCACACCTACGGACGTTGGCTTTCCCAGAAAATCTTTGACCTTGATCCCAATGCCGAGGTCCCGAGCAAACAACTGCGGGACGACGTCGATTTCGTTCCGACGAAGAAGCAAGTGATCTTTGGTCATCACTTCACGAGCATCGCGGGAACCGGTCCGATTGTGGGCCCGGCGATTGCCGTGTTCTGGGGTTGGCTTCCGGCGTTATTGTGGGTCGTTCTCGGTTCAATCTTCATCGGCGCTGTTCACGATCTGGGAGCCCTCGTGGTCTCGATGAGGAATCGCGGCCAAACCGTGGGAGAAGTTGCGGGACGATTGATCAATCGACGAGCGCGTGTACTCTTTCTCCTCATCCTGTTCTTCGCGTTGACGATTGTGCTCGCGATTTTCGGGCTGGTGATCGCGAAAGTCTTCGACATGTACCCCGCTTCGGTGTTGTCAGTCTGGATCGCCATGCCGATCGCGATGGGCATCGGATACTGGGCCTACAAGAGAAACGGCGACCTGCTCATTCCCTCCATCGCGGCACTTCTGACACTTTACGGAGCGATCTTCATCGGCGTCGAGTACTTCCCGATTCAGTTCGTCCAAGTTGCCGATTCGAGCAATGTCGAATTGCAGGTTGCAGAGACAACGCTTCCGGTCGCACTTCCGCTAGTGAATCCAACGGTCGCCTGGACGGTGATTCTGATGGCGTATTGCTTCCTCGCTTCCGTCTTGCCGGTTTGGCTCCTTCTCCAACCGCGAGATTACGTGAACAGCCACCAACTGTTTGTCGCCCTGATTTTACTGGTGGGAGGTTTGTGCATCGCTGGCATGACCGGAAAGGCAGACCTTGTGGCCAGCACTCCTGCTGTGGTCGCCAAAAGCGAACTCCCCGCTCATGCTCCTCCGATTTTCCCCTTTCTGTTCATCACCATCGCCTGCGGAGCGTGCAGCGGATTCCACTGTCTGGTGAGTAGCGGGACGAGCAGCAAACAAGTCGAAAACGAGAAAGACGCCCAATACGTCGCTTACGGGTCGATGCTTCTCGAAGGAGCACTCGCAGTCATTGTGATTCTCGCCTGCACCGCTGGAGTCGGGATGGGAAAATTTTCTCAGCTTGAGAATGGGACGTTTCAACAATCGATGAATGCGGACAACACCCCGATCACCGGAAATTCCGCCTGGAAAGCTCGATACAATTCGGAAGGCGACTGGAAGAAATTCGGACTGGCTGACACAGTTGGAGCGTTTGTTGAAGGCGGTGCGAATTTCCTCGCAGCGATTGGAATTCCGCTCCGTTTCGGAATCGGGATTATCGCGACGCTGGTCGCTTGCTTCGCTGCCACAACTCTCGATTCCGCCACGCGGCTTCAAAGATATGTTATCCAGGAACTCGGCGCAACTTTCTCGGTTCCTCCGCTTCAGAACAAATACGGAGCCACTGCCACAGCAGTCATCCTCGGTCTCGTCGTCGCCATTCTTCCGGGTCCGACTGGAGTTCCCGGAACCGGCGGACTGATCCTTTGGCCGCTCTTCGGAGCCACCAACCAATTGCTGGCCGGACTGGCGTTTATGGTTCTGGTATTCTATCTCTGGCGCCGCAGCAAACCTGTTCTGTTCGCCGTGCTCCCCATGCTGATGATGCTTCTCATGCCAGCTTTGGCGTTGGGATATCAGATGTGCGGCTGGTGGAGCAGCGGTGATTACCTCCTCGTTGGTTTCGGAACGGTCGTGCTCGGACTTCAAGTGTGGATGATTGTCGAAGGATTTCTGCTCTGGCCGAAAGTCAAAGGAGTTCTGGAGCCTCAGCTTCCTCCGCTGCAGAATTCCGCCCAACTGGCAACCGCCAGCGGCCCGAACTGTTGAACAGCTTCATGCCGTTTTACCCGCAGAATTGAATTTCAAACGCCGCTATGACCGACGACAGTCCACAGCCCCCGCAAACATTTCGCCCGAACTATCTGGCTGTCTGGGGAATGTTCTTCCGCAATTCGCTGATTCGCGAAATGACCTTTCGCAGCAATTTCGTGATTGAGTTGGTCACCCGCGCGTTCTGGTTCTCAGCCCAGCTCGTATTGTTCGACTTGATCTATCGTCACGTGCCGACGATTCAGGACTGGTCGCGGGAAGAGTACTTCGCATTCATGGCCACCGGGATGCTGATCAACGCTCTCGTCGAGGCGTTTTTTATGCCGAATTGCGCAAATTTCAGTGAACTGATTCGCACCGGTGATCTCGACTTCGCGCTCCTCAAACCGATTGACACCCAGTTCTTGATCTCGTTTGAGAAGGTCAATTTCGCGATGATCAATCAGGTGCTCCTCGCACTGGCCCTTCTGTGGTATTCGATCTCGAAAACCGGAATCGAACTCTCCATCGGCCGGGTCGTGACCTACCTGTTATTGATACTCGTCGGCGTTGCCTTCTTCTACAGCTTAATGATCGCACTGGCGAGCACGTCTGTCTGGTTTGGACGCAACCAAGGACTCTACGATTTCTGGTTTTACATCACGATCTTTGCTCGCTATCCACAAGGGTTCTACAAGCAGTCGTTCGGCGGAGAAATGCTGTGGTTCGGCTTCTCGTTCATCATTCCGATCCTTCTTGTCGTGACTGTTCCGTCCCGTTTTCTGTTACGAAAAGCCCTCGATCCAAACTGGACCGTTCTCGTGATTGCCCCCATTTCGACACTCGTCATGGTGTTGATCTCGCGGAAAATCTTCCAATGGTCGCTCTCGAACTACCGCAGCGCCAGCAGCTAGAGCATTACCAACCCTTGACTCCGTTCATGGTTTCTCGGCGTCCGCCTGAACTCACTTCTTCCGAGGAACGCTGCGATTGCGAAGGCAGCGTCCAGAGACGAATTGCCCTGACGTTTTCGCCTCAACTCGCACCGGCATGTTTGCTGGCAAGCCCTCAACCTCACGATGAATGACGCAGGTGAACTCTCCAACAAGGTCCGCCAAACGGCACGGAAACTTGGGTTTCCGCTTGTTGGGATTACCCCTGCCGCACGTCCAGACACTCTCGATTTCTTCAAAAGGTGGCTGAACTCTGGATTTCACGGCGAAATGGGGTACATGCAACGTCGTGAGGCTGCCTACGAACACCCTTCCAACGTGCTTCAGAACGTCAAAACGATCATCATCGTCGCTGCGACGTATGGCAGCGACAGTTCAGGCGAGGAAAACAACTTTCGAGTTGCCAAATACGCAACCTCACAAAACGACTATCACGATGTCCTGCGAGAAAAACTGAAACCGCTCGCATCAACAATCCACGATACGTCCCCCGGTGCCAAGACTCGAGTCGTCGTCGACACCGCCCCACTGCTGGAACGCGACTTTGCGAGACTCGCGGGACTCGGGTGGTTTGGGAAGAACACCCTCCTGATCAACAAACACATCGGGAGCTTCTTCTTTCTGGCCGCACTCCTGACAAACGCGGAACTCGAGCCGGACCCGCCACATTCGAATTCCCACTGCGGAACCTGTACGCGTTGCCTCGAAGCATGCCCAACGAACGCGTTCACCGACGCTTATTCGCTTGATGCCCGCAAATGCATCTCTTACCTGACGATTGAACTCCGCGACAAACCGATCCCAGTGGACCTTCGTTCGGGCATGGGTGACTGGATTTTTGGTTGCGACGTTTGCCAGGACGTTTGCCCATGGAACCGAAAACAGAGCGAGACGGACTTATCCGAGTTCCGAGACCAAGGCCGGACTCCTCAAGACGCGGCTCACTTCCTCGAAATTGACGACGAACAATTTCAAACGGAATTCGGAGCAACGCCCTTCTCTCGCCCGGGCCGAGTCGGAATGGCCCGCAACGCCGCGATTGTTCTCGGAAACAGTCGAGACAGCGAGTCGCAGGATGTCCTGATTGCGGGATTGGGAGACGCCTCGCCAATTGTGCGGGAAGCATGTGTTTGGGCACTTGCGAAGATCAGAACAAAGAAAGCAATGGAAGCACTTCGCTCCCAGGAATCACTCGAAACCGACGAGATGGTCCGGTCGGCGATCACTCATTTCATGAGCGGATCGCATGATTGAAGCGATTTTCCGATCACTTCCCACGGTCAGGAAGAGCAATTTCCGCTCGTTTCCTTCTTCTGAGAAATCACTTACATCCGAAGATGAATCGGTTGCTGGTTTTAGAACGACATGACATGATTGGCGCTTTATTGAGTCGACCCTCATCGTAGCTGGTCGCGCTCGCACATTCACGATCAACTCTTCAGCTCTCCAGATCATGTCGGACGAAAAAAAGAAGCTCACGACAGCAGAGATTCTGGCACTCGCTCGGAAAAAAAAGAGCGAAGGTGGTTCAGCAGAAGCTCCATCCTCAGAGGCAGGAGCTTCCGGCGAGTCATCTCCAGCCGACTCTGAATCCAAACCTGCAGCAGCGCCCAAGTCGACAGCAGACATTCTTGCTGCCGCACGCGCTCAGGGTGGAGGAAAGAAAGAGTCCGGAGACGAACCGAAGCCAGCCGCTCCGAAGTCGACTGCGGATATTCTTGCTGCAGCACGAAAACAGGGTGGTGGTGCAAAACCATCTCCTGCTGCAGGAGGAGCCCCCAAGTCGACAGCCGACATCCTCGCGGCTGCTCGTGCTCAAAAAGCCGCAGCTGCTGGCTCATCACCGAGCCCAGCGAAAGCTGCTCCGAAGGGCAAGGCCCCTGCCAAGCCCGCAGAAGCTGGTGATCTCCCGGCGCTGAAAGACATGGTGGCAGCCGTCACCGAAGCGAAGAAATCCGGTGCTCCGGTTCGACCGAAAGTCACGCCCGGCAAGCCCGTCGCTGGCAAGCCCAAACTGCCCAAGAAGGCAGAAAAGACAACCCGAAGAGGGTTCTGGGGAATCTTCGCTGCAGCAACAATTACTCCCTTCGCGTTTGCTTGGGCTTCTGTCTCAGCAATCGCGGGGTTATGGGCACTTGGCGTCGCTCGTTTCATGATGCCGAATATGGTGCTCGAATTGCCTTCACGATTCAAAGTTGGCCCAACGTCAGATTTCCCACCGGGAACGGTTTCGGAGAAATTCAAGGCGAGCCGCGGAATCTGGATTGTCAACACCGATCAATACGACGGACGCGGGATGATTTACGCCCTCGCCTCGGTCTGCACACATCTGGGTTGCACGCCAAACTGGCTCGAAGGTGAGCAGAAGTTTAAGTGCCCTTGCCATGGTTCCGGATTCTACATCACCGGAATCAATTTCGAGGGCCCAGCTCCAAGACCTCTCGAACGTGTCGGGATCGAACTTGCTCCCGATGGTTTGCTGGAAGTCGATAAGAGTGTGAAGTTTCAAGAAGAACTTGGACAGTGGGTTGACCCCAAGTCCTACGAATTGGCTTAGTGTTGAGCGTGCAGGTCAGCACGCTGTTTCCTCACGGTTGATGGTCCTCACCGGGTACAGGTATGTCGGTTACGGAATACATTCGGAAATCACAGATCTGGCGAAGTATCTTTCGCCATCCTGCTCCGTATGATCGCAGGAATCGCGCGGTCGTCGTCTTGACGAACTTCTTCCTGCACTTGCACCCTGTGTCAGCGAAAAAAGGCGGAATCGCTCTTTCCTACACATGGTGTATGGGAGGAATTACGTTCTTCCTGTTCCTCGTCGAAGCACTCACGGGAGTGCTCTTGATGTTTTACTATCGTCCGACGCTGGAATGGGCATTCACCGATATCCGCGCACTCCGAGACGTGAATACACTCGGAATCATGCGTGAGATTCACCGGTGGGGAGCCCACGCGATGGTGATTACCGTCTGGCTCCACATGTACAGGGTGTTCTTAACGGGAAGCTATAAACCTCCTCGAGAGTTCAACTGGGTCATCGGGGTCTTGCTGCTGGTGTTGACCCTCCTGCTCTCGTTCACTGGATACCTGCTCCCTTGGGATCAGCTGGCCATCTGGGCGATCACGGTGGGATCGAACATGGCACGTGCGACTCCCTTCCTCGGGCATGAAGGTCCGGGATTTCAGCTTCTGAATGTTGGTGGTTTCGATCTGATTACGAACGCCAGTGATGCTCGCTTCCTCTTGCTGGGAGCACGAACCGTTGGTGAAGAAACACTCAATCGTTTTTACATTCTACACTGCGTAGCTATTCCTATTGTTGTGTCTGGTTTGATTGCCATTCACTTCTGGAGGGTTCGTAAAGACGGTGGAATCAGTCAGCCTCTTTAAAGTGGTCTGTCAAAATCGGGATTTTTGAGCCCTCTATTGTTTGTGGTGACTGGGAACTATGGAACCTCATCCTGACTTAACAATTAGTGTGATTCGTGGCCTTGGCTGGCTGTACTTGCTGATGTCTCTTCTGAACATCTGCTGGACATTCCGCAGCCATAAGCATGACGGCTATTACAATCGCATGTTCGGAATCGATCATCTCCCAAAATCAATGTTTTGGGCGATCTATTCCGCCTTGCTGCTCGTTTTGGCCGCTGTGCACCTGGTGTTCTCGGCCGATGCATCGTCCTTTCTGCTGCGGCTTCCGTCGTGGTTTAAGGTGGCGGCAGACACCGTGATCGCGAATCCGATCAGCTTCTTCTGCCTGTCGTTGGTGATTTTCATCGCCATTATCGCCCTCCGCAAATGGTGGGTCCAACCGACAGTCGCCTGGATTCTCTTCAATCTGAGCGTCCTCTTCCTAGCTGTCAGTATGACCGACTATGACTTCCGTCAGATCGTCGGAAAGCCGGACAACGTTCCGATTGTCGGAATGCTCTACCTCGTCGGATTTACAACCTGGCTGTACTTCTACAAAGCCAATGACAACGACGAACGTATCGCAGAAGGTCGTCCACTGGCTGAGAAAGAACTGTCCGACCAAGTCCTCGTGTGGCCCGATCTCGTTTACTCCGAGATGATCTGCATGATTCTGGTCACATCTTTGCTGATCGTCTGGGGTGTCGCACTTCAAGCACCGCTCGAAGAGCCTGCCTCAGCTGTGAAAACACCAAATCCTTCCAAGGCTCCCTGGTACTTCCTGGGCCTTCAGGAAATGCTCGTTTATTACGATCCATGGATGGCCGGTGTTGTCCTTCCGAGTGTGATTCTCGTCGGATTGATGGCCATTCCGTATATCGACTTCAACACCAAAGGGAACGGTTACTACACATTTGATGAGCGAAAATTCGCCATCATCACGTTCCTCTTCGGATTTCTGCCATTGTGGGTGGGAATGATCGTGCTGGGAACGTTCATCCGTGGCCCCAACTGGAACATGTTCGGACTTTACGAGTACTGGGATGTCCACAAACTCGAAGTTCTCAATAACGTGAACCTGTCAGAGTACTTCTGGCACGGATTGGGGCAGCCATTGCCGAAGCCTGACGCCGAAGCTCCGGGGCTTTCACAAGTTCTGACGATTCTCAGTCGTGAGTGGCTTGGGATCCTTTTGACGCTCGCGTACCTGTTCGTGCTCCCTCCATTGATGGCGGTCACGGTCTTCAAGAAGTTCTACGTTAAGATGGGCTTCGTTCGATACATGGTTTTGGCCAACCTGGTCCTGCTGATGGCCTCACTTCCTTTGAAGATGGTCCTCAGATGGGTGTTTCGGTTGAAATACATCGTCGCGATTCCAGAGTGGTTCTTTAATATCTAGTTTTTTGTGAACGCCCGAGGTCTGATTTCCCGACTCCGGGCGCAGCAGTGACACTGAATAGCAATGCCAGCAACTGAACAGTATTGGCGTAATTTGCCAACAATGCACAAGGTGTTCGCCGGAAGCGCAATTGCACTTCTGGGTGCGACGCTGCTGATGATGTACAAAGACGAAAACCGCTCTTGGCGCGATTATCAGCGTGAAGCGGAACGTCTCCAGGTCGAATTGATTGACAAGCAACGTCAACAATACGACGACGAACAGTACCAGGCGCAGATCGCATCGCTGACCGCCGAAGTCGAGTCTCTCGACTCCGAATGGCAAAGCCGTTCTGACGAAATTGCGGAACTCGAAAAGCAGGCGAACACGCTCAAGGGTCGTGTCGAGATCCTGGCCACAGAGTCGAAAACCCGCAACGCGGAGCGAGACAAAGCCCGTGCGGATTACGACATCAAAGTGCGTGACCAAAGCGCCCCGGACGTCCTCGCTCAATTCAAGGCATCATTCGATGCTGCAGAGCAAGCCGCCCGCGAAGCTGCTCTCGAATACCAGACCGTGCAAGCGGAGTTTGACGCTCTCAAAAGCCAAATCGCTTCCGAACGTCGTGAACTGGACGAAGCTGCTACACAACTGAGTGATGTGCGCTCTGCACAAGACAGCCTCGCTGAGCGACGAAATCAGCTGCGACCAGAAAGCTGGTTTGTCGCTCTCAAGCGATCGTTCAAAGAACTTCCGATCATCAACGGATTCAACCCGCACCTGAAGATTCAATACGACTGGCCATCCGGGTTGGAACAAGAACTCGGCATGGTGACTGTTGAACGAGTCGACCGCTGCCGAACTTGCCATGTGAACATCGATGACTTCAGTGTCATCCGTGAAAATGGTCAAGTCGTCGGCATGACACCGACTTACCCAAGTGATGACTACGAAGAACCTTTCTGCTCTCATCCCTCTCCAGATGTCTACCTCACCGCAACCAGCCCGCATCCCGTGAACGACTTCGGGTGTACTGTTTGTCACGGAGGAGATGGTTCCGGAACAAGCTTCCAGAATGCTGAACACAGCCCTTCCAACCCAGCCATCGCGAAGAAGTGGGAAGAAGAGTACGACTGGCATTCGAACCACTTCTGGGAAGATCCGATGCACCCAGAGCAGTTCATCGAATCGAGCTGCCTGAAGTGCCATCACAGCGTTGTCGAACTCGGCATCAATGAGAAATATGGTGCGACCGCTCCGAAACTCTTCAAGGGTTGGGAAACGATTCGCGACTACGGTTGCTTCGGCTGTCATGAAATCAATGGTTACGGCGGAACGACACCTGTCGGACCCGACTTCCGACTCGAACCGAACACCCCGGAAGAACTGGCGGCGATTGAGGCCGACCCGAATCAAATCGCCGGGGAAATGCGAAAAGTCGGACCATCGCTCCGCTACATCGCTTCCAAAACCACAGAACAGTTCATCGCGTACTGGACAGAAGAACCGAAGCGTTTTCGTCCAACAACACGCATGCCGCAATTCTTCGATTTGACCAACCAGCATGATGCCATGGCTGAACTCCTTCAGCCCGTCGAAATTGCCGGCATCACGCGCTACCTGTTGGACAAGTCGGAAGAGTTCAAAGTTGAAGCTCCCGCTTCTGACTACACACCTGATCCCAAGCGTGGAGAAGAACTCTTCGCGAAAAGAGGATGTCTCGCCTGTCACAGTAAAGAAGGCGAAGCATTCGAGGGAATTGACGCCAACTTCGGTCCGGACCTCTCTCGCATTCACGAGAAAATCAAACCGGGTGAAGAAGGCTTCCAGTGGATGTACACCTGGATCAAGGAACCGAGCCGATATCATGCGCGGACTCGAATGCCGGATCTCTACCTCGATCCTTACACAGATGAACTTTCCGGCGATCACATTGACCCCGCCGCTGACATCACCGCCTACCTGCTTCAAGGTGGACCCGGCGAGTTTCCGGAACTTCCTCAGGCATCGATCGACCTGGGTCTCGTCGTCGTCGAGTTGAGCAAACGTGATGCTGAGCAACTTGGCCTCGCACAAGAGCAATACCGTGGAGTCCTTGTTGATGAAGTCGTTGCAGGCACTCCCGCCTCAAGAGCAGAAGCTCAGTCTGGTGAAAAATGGCGACCATCTCCAATTCAACCCGGAGACATCTTGATCTCTGTCGCTGGAACTCCTGTCGGTTCCGTCGATGACTACCACGAACTTCTGAAGACACTTGAATCGGGCGAAGAAGTCCAGGTCAAGATCCTGCGAAATGGCCGCGAAGTCATTCTGCGAGTCACTGCAGCCACTCCGCTTGACGACCTCGTCCGTCTCTATCTCTCGAAAGTCGTCGGACAAGCCGGAGTCAGCCGAGTCTTCGAAAACCGAAAACTCGATGTCACCGAATCGATGTATGGCGAAGGCGTTTCGCTCTCCGATTACTTCAAAGGGGACGAAATCGAACTCGCACCTGCAGAGTTTGGAGAAGAAGTCACTCCCGAAGAGTGGAAAGAACGACAACTCGTCTACGTCGGTCGTCGAACGATCTCCCGATATGGTTGTTACGGATGTCACGACATCCCCGGATTCGAAAACGCTCGCCCCATCGGCGCTGCACTGAACGACTGGGGTCGAAAAGACACTTCGAAACTGGCCTTCGAGCACATCCACGAATACCTCCACCATCACGGTGAAATGAGCGAAGAGGGTGACCACGAAGAAGACGGTCACGATGATGACCATGCTGATTCGCATGGACATGACAGCGAACTCGGCACCAGCACTGCCGAAAGAATGGAACAGATCGTCAAAGCTGCCCTCGCTGGAGGTGAAGTCGACGAGAACGACCTGACCGAAGCCCTTCTGTACAAGAGTGCAATCACTCACGGTCGCCCAGGCTTCCTGTGGCAGAAACTGCGACAGCCACGAAGCTACGACTACAAGAAAACCGAAACCAAGAACTGGGACGAACGCCTTCGAATGCCGAAGTTCCCGTTCGATACCGATCAGATCGAAGCGGTCTCCACGTTCGTCCTCGGTCTCATCGCCCGGCCACCAGCCCCTGAATATCAGTTCCGCCCAGATGAAGCTGGTGAAGCCATTTTCGAGGGAGAACGACTCCTCGCGAAATACAACTGTACCGGTTGTCACGTTCTCGAAATGGATTCGCTCGAGTTCTCGATCAATCCTGATCTGCTGAATGCGAAGGCGGTCAGTGGCGAATCACTGATGGAAGACTACCTGGAAGCGTTCGATCTTCTCGCCCACATTAAACCGATGGGTGCAGGTGGTCAGGGAGCGACTGGGGAAACGACCACGGATGCCTACGGAGACGAAGAGGCGGTCTATCGGGCCACAGCCTTTGTCCAAGGGATTCCTGATCCAGAAGAAGAAGACCCCGAGTTCCGAATCTACTCATTGCGATTCTGGGATGGTTTCGAAGTTGAGGAAGGAAAATACATTCTTCCCGGGGAAGCGGTTCCCGTCACCGAAGCCCAGTTCCGCGGTCGTATCGATGGCCGAGGCGGCGATTTCGGAAAATGGCTTGTTAACAAACTCGCCCCGGAACTCAGCAAGACACCCGGCGGAAACGACTTCAATGCCGCATGGCAGGCATCTGTTCCGACACTTGTGGCCGAAGGTCATAAGGTTCGCACACCGTGGCTCTATGAGTTCCTCAAGAACCCTGAACCACTGCGACGAACGACGGTCTTGCGAATGCCTCGCTTCAACATGTCGGACGAAGAAGCCCGGACTCTCTCCAACTACTTCTCCGCCAAAGATGGTGTTCCGTTCCCATACCAACTCGTCCCGCAGAATCAGCAGGGATATCAGGAACTTCACCAGGAGATTTACGAAGCTCATTATCCTGACGCCAAGGAAGACTACCTGACAGCGTCATGGTACGTGTTGAATGGTCCGCTCTGTCGGAAGTGTCACAACGTCGGTGGAAACGTGGTCAATGATCCGAAACAGGTCAAAGGCCCGAATCTCCAACGTGTCGAACAGCGACTTCGTCCAGAATGGACTCAGCTCTGGATCTACAAGCCGAACTGGATTTATCCATACACCGCGATGCCAGAGAACTTTCCTGCTGATAAGCCAGCGGAAATGAAAGACCTCTTCGGCGGTGATAACCCACGTCAGGCCCAGTCCGTCATCGATGCGTTGTTCAACTACACGCGTTTGATCGAGGAAAATGGACCGACGACTTACAACCCAGAAACGTCGACACCACCCACAACGTCCACGGGAGGTGCTGAG
Source organism: Thalassoglobus neptunius (assembly GCF_007859735.1). GTDB lineage: Bacteria > Planctomycetota > Planctomycetia > Planctomycetales > Planctomycetaceae > Thalassoglobus > Thalassoglobus neptunius. Next base: position 770,835 of record NZ_SIHI01000001.1, read on the forward strand.
TAATGCACATGCCTTGCAAATTCAACCTGGTTTTCCCGACCGGATTCCAGTGCGTCCTTCTTTCGTCGCTGATTCTGTCCGGTTGCGATTCTTCAGTCCGTCGTGAGGGATTCGGAGGCGGAGCACTGTCACCTGTGAAAGTGACTTTGCTACGCGAAGCCGGTTCCGGAGATGAAGAAGCGCAAAGCGAATCAACAGCTGGCCCCAAGATCACGGAATTCGGCACCCTTTCAGGTCGCATCACCGTGAGCGGATCGATTCCGACTCTCGCTCCCCTGCTTGCACAGGGGGCTGCTACGAAAGACGCGATCTGCAGTGCGGAAGCCGTTCCGAACCAGACTGTGGTTGGGAGTGACGGAGGACTCGGAAATGTCTTCGTTTATCTTCGAAGAGTTCCGAACGTCGACGTCCCAGCCCCAAAAGAAGAACCAGTCGTCTTCGACCAGAAAGGCTGCGTCTTTGTCCCACACGCTCAAGTTGTTCAGACCGGTCAGAAAGTGATCCTCAAGAACTCTGACCCCGTCGCACACAACGTGAACGTCAAAGGATTCGCAGGATCTTTCAACAGCACCGTTCCTCCGAACAATCAGTCTGACGTCGAAACCACTTTCAGTGCTGCCGAAAAAGTCCCAGCTGGGGTGATCTGCGATTTTCATAACTGGATGCAGGCTTACGTCTTTCCAGTCGACCACCCTTGGGCAACCACATCGAATCCTGACGGGTCTTTCACAATTGAGAATGTGCCCGCCGGGAAGATGGAGTTTGTTATCTGGCACGAAAAACTCGGTTACATTGAACGTTCCGTAGAAGTTGAAATCCCAGCCGGTGGAGAGTCTGCCCCTCTCGAATTGTCCGTTGACGCCGCCGACCTTGCTGGTTGAAAGTTGTTGGAAGCTGAAGAAATGAAATACAAATCCCGAAACAACATTTCGACCTTGAGTGCCTGCAGCCTTCTGGCTCTGCTCTCGATGGCGGTTGGATGTGTTCCCGAAGCGGATCACCGGTCGACGAAGGTCAAAAACGCAGCTGACATCGAAATTTCCGTTGGTGAAGTCAAAAAGGCCCCGGAACCCGAAGAAGGAGCAGAAGCACCGGCAACCTCGAGCGCACCTTCAACATCTGGAGAGATGGCCGCCACGACCAGCTCCAGCGATTCTGCAGCACCTGAAACAACAACCTCCGCATCCGAGACTGCTCCTTCGACCGCAGCTGCACCGAGTGCAGAAATTGTCGAAGGACCAGCCAAGTTTATCGGTCGCGTGACCGTCAAGGGGGCAGCCCCGGATCTTCCGCCGCTGCTCGCAAAAGGCGCCCCGACCAAAGATCAGATTTGCTCCGAACACGCCGTTCCCAATGAAACGGTTGTTGCCTCCGAAGGCGGAGGACTGGCCAATGTCTTCGTCTACATGAAAAAGCCACCACGCAGCGGAATTCCCGAACCTGGTGACGAAGCAGCTGTTATCGACCAGGACGGCTGTGTCTTTGTCCCACATGCGGCAATTCTGCGTGTTGGTCAAAAGGTCGACTTGAAAAACTCCGACCCGGTGGCCCATAACGTGAATGTGAAAGGTTTTGCGAATCAGTTCAACAACACGATTCCACCCGGAAGCAATCAGGAATATTCGTTTCAGGCTGCGGAAAGATTGCCCGCCAACGTCGTGTGTGATTTCCACAACTGGATGAGTGCCTGGGTCCTCCCACTGGAACATCCTTGGGGTGGTGTCACCGATGCCGACGGTTACTTCGAAATCACAAACCTTCCCGAGGGGGAATGGGAATTCGTCGTCTGGCAAGAAGCAGTCGGATACGTTGAACGATCAGTCAAAATCAAGGCAGCGCCCAATTCGCCGCCCATTGAAATCAATTTCGAAGTCGATGCGTCGAAGTTGGCGCAGTAATTTTCAGAAGTAGAGGCTTTCCTGTGAGAACGTCTTTCACAGTCTTATTGATCAGTCTTTGCGTTGGCTGCGGTGAACAACCGAAGTTCGTGCACCGTGCTGAGTTTGAAGACCTGGCTCCCTATGCACAGGACTATGTCAATCAGGTTCTGCAATCCCACTTTGGGGAACCGACGGACATGGTTGTTTGGGACCGTCTTCCGCTGAAGGAGCACACTGCGACCGCAACGGTTGTCATTGACAACATTCCCTCTGACGAAAAAGTCAAAGAGGAGGAAGAAGCAGCCGGAACTCCCAGGACTTCGATTACCGGCCCGGTTTCGGTCCGTCAGCTCGAGCTCGACCTGAACAGTCAGAATCTTGACATTGGCGAAGGAACCGAACTCCTCTGGCTTGATGGCCCCTTGGAAGGTTTCCCGAGCAGTTGGGTGACTGACTGGGACGCCGAAACGCAGACCGTGCGACTGGAAACCCCGCTGCATGATCTCCCGTTCAATGGTGATCAAGTCGTTCTCGGCCCCGGTGAAGTCCTCGTTCAGGGCCGCCTGCTGTATGCCGAACACTGTCAGCACTGCCATGGTGTGACTGGGGATGGAAACGGACCAACTGCTCCGTACCTCAATCCTAAACCACGTGACTATCGTCTCGGTGTTTTCAAGTTCACGACGACGAAAAGAGAAAACCGGGCTGCCCGCGAAGATTTGAGCAAAGTCATTGAAGACGGGGTTCCTGGAACCTACATGCCGTCCTTCAAGTTGCTCACCCAAGAGGAAATGACATCGATTGTCGAGTATGTCCTCTGGTTATCAATGCGTGGCGAACTCGAGTATCAGTTGATCTCGCTGATTTCGGACGAAGGATATTCCGTGGAAGCCATTCGTGAGCGAGTGGCGGATGGAGAATCCTATCAGTCGATCCGCGATGAGTTCATTGAACGTGTGAACGACCCTGACGAATTCAACTACGAAGTTGATACGATCGTCAGCCGGATCGCTAATGATTGGGAAGCGAGCCAATCAGAAGACGCCCTCATTCATCCGATCTCCCCGAGAGTGCCTTACACTCCAGAGTCGATTGCGAGAGGACGCGAGCTTTACCTAAACGAGAGTTTGAAGTGTGCTCAGTGTCACGGTGAAGCTGGCTACGGAAACGGATCGCAGATCTATGCAGTTGCGAAAATGAAGAACGGCGACGACTACCCTGTTCCGGGACTTCATGACGACTGGGGTAACTTAGTCAAACCACGAAACCTTCACAATGGAACCTATCGCGGAGGTCGTCGTCCGATTGATTTGTACTCACGGATCTACGCTGGCATCAAAGGAACTCCGATGCCTCCATTTGCAACCTTAGTGCGACGCTCGGATCCAGAAGATCCATCGTCTCCATTGACAGATGAAGACATCTGGGATCTCGTCAACTACATCTACAGCATTCCTTTGGATGGATATCTCCCCGGTCAGGATCCAGGAGCATCGGCTCCTGAATCGGAAGGTGTCGCTGTTCATTCGTTCGAATAAGAGTTTGCTTTTCATCTTGCAGAGGCTCTTGCCGTGAAGTGGTTTTGGTGTTGTTTCTTTACATTCTGGCCCATTTTGGCTGTGATCGTTTGTCTGGCCTCTCCCAGCTTGGGATGGTGGTTCCCTGGAGCCTCAGCGTCTCCATTGGGCGAACGAATTGACGACCTGTTCTATATGATTTTGATCATTTCAGCGATCACCTTCATCGGAACGCAGGCTGGGCTGGCCTATGTCCTCTTTCGAGGTGCTGCTGATACCGACAAAGATCCCTCACACAAAGCGTGGTTTTCTCATGGAAGCCACGAACTTGAGGTCATCTGGAGTGTGGTTCCTGCCTTCATCCTTCTCTTCATCGCCCTGTACCAGATGGACGTCTGGGCTGAGTATCGTGTGAAGGATGCGTTTCCACAGCAGAAGATGAGATCCGTTCTGGAGCGTCTCGGACAGGAACGCGATGAGGACTCAAGTCTCGCTCTTGCAGAAGTCACCGCCCGACAATTCGAGTGGCGGATTCGATACCCGGGATTTGATCCTGAAACCGGCGATCTGCTTCCATTGATGCCGGAACCACAAGCAACAGATCTCTACGCAGTGAACGATCTTCATTTGCCGTCGAGTTCGCCTGTGATGATCAACTTGAAGACGATGGACGTTCAACACTCATTCTTCCTTCCAGAACTTCGCATCAAACAAGATGCCGTTCCGGGATTGGTGATTCCCATTTGGCTGGAAGCGAATGAGCAACGGACGTACCAGTTGTTGTGTGCTGAGCTTTGCGGGTGGGGCCACTACAAGATGAAAGCCCGCTTTGTCGCCGAATCTGAAGAAGACTTTCTCGACTATCTCCACCGACTCCACGAGGAGCAAAATTACGACCGCGTCGAGAACAGTGAAGACGTCGCTGCTGAATAACGGATTTTTCCGAGTTTACTTAGAGATTAGTATTGGAGTGATGCGATGAGTTCTATCGCAGCCACAGCTGGTTCTTCTGATCATGGCCATTCCGCCCATGGGGAAGACCGCCTTGCGCTTTTGAAAGCAGTGCCGTTCTGGTCGACTGATCACAAAGTGATCGGGATCCAGTTTTTGCTGACCACCATCCTGATGTTGATGGTCGGAGGTGCATTGGCACTGGGAGTTCGGTGGCAACTCTCATTTCCGTGGGAAAATATGCCGATTCTGGGTGCCTTGTTTGCCAACGCCGGTGGACAGGTTTCTCCAGAGTTTTACACGATGCTCTTTACGATGCATGCGACAGTGATGATCTTCCTCGTGATCATCCCTGTGCTCGCCGGAGCGTTCGGGAACTTTCTGATCCCGCTCATGATCGGTGCTGACGACATGGCATTCCCAATTCTGAATGCCCTCAGCTATTGGATCATGTGGCCGGCAGCCTTCTGTTTCGCTGCAAGTATGGTTTTCAACGACGGATTGGGACCGAACGCCGGTCCTGCCGCCGGGTGGACGTCATACCCAGCGCTTTCTGCAATTCCAGAAGCCGCTCCTGGTTCAGGTTGGGCACAATTCTGGTGGCTGCTTGGTGTGACCTTAGTTGGGGTCTCGTCAATGATGGGATCCGTCAACTACATGACGACCATCATCAACATGCGGGCTCCCGGACTGACGCTGTTCCGAATGCCAATGACAATCTGGGGAATGTTCATCACGGCCATTCTTCAGGCGTTTGCTCTGCCCGTTTTGACCGCTGCTGGCTTTATGCTGATGGCTGACCGAGTCTTCGGAACGTGTTTCTTCGTTCCTTCAGGACTCGTCGTGAATAACGCTGCCCCCACAGTTGGTGGAGGACAAACCCTCTTGTGGCAGCACCTGTTCTGGTTCTACTCTCACCCTGCTGTGTACATCATGGTTTTGCCAGCGATGGGTATGGTTTCCGACATGCTGTCGTGCATGTGCCGCAAACCGCTTTTCGGTTACAAGCCGATGGTTTATTCGCTGGCAGCGATTGCTGGTCTTGGATTCATCGTCTGGGGCCACCATATGTTCATCTCGGGCATGAACCCTGCTTTGGGAATGACGTTCATGGTGTCAACCATCATGATTGCTCTGCCATCAGCGGTGAAAGTCTTCAACTGGATCGGAACCATCTGGGGCGGACGTCCCGTCTTCAATGTTGTCTTTCTTAACTGTGTGGCATTTATCAGTATGTTCATCGTTGGTGGACTGTCTGGTATCTTCATGGCTGCAGTCCCTGTCGACATTTACATCCACGATACCTACTTCATTGTCGCCCACTTCCACTATGTGCTTTTCGGAGCGACACTCTTCGGCGTGTTCGGAGCGATTCAGTTCTGGTATCCGAAGATGTTCGGGCGTTACATGAGCGAAGGCTGGGGCAAGCTTCACTTCTTCCTGTCGTTTGCTGGTTTCAATGGAACATTCTTCCCAATGCACCTGCTGGGTGTTGCAGGAATGCCTCGTCGTTACGCGGACCCATACCTGTATCCATACCTTGAGCACCTGTTGCCGCTTAATCAGTTCATGACGCTCAGTGCATGCGTGATGGGCTTCGCACAGTTCATCCTGATCGGGAACATCATTCTGAGCTGGTTCTTCGGTAAGAAAGCTGGCCGGAATCCCTGGAATGCCAATGGTCTGGAATGGACGGCTCCATCGCCTCCTGGTCATGGCAACTTCGATATTCCTCCAATCGTGTATCGCGGCCCATACGAGTATTCTCATCCGGATCGCGAATCCGATTTCTGGCCACAAACCGAACCGCCTGAAGCTCCGAAACCTGTTCCTCAACAGGACCCTGAACCAGCTCCGGCGTAACACATTGTCCGATCCGTTCGTCAGAGACCTGCTTGCCGCTGCCCGGCTCATTTCTCTCTCAAATGGTTCACCTTCACTCAACATCCACTGAATTCCAAGCATCCCGAACTCATTCCGGTTTCCATGGCTCCATCGTCAGCAACAACTCGATTTCATCGCTTTGCGATCTCCACGTTATGCGTGGCGATGGTGACGCTGGTGTTCGGTGCGTTGACGACGTCCAAGAACGCTGGCATGGCATTTCGGGACTGGCCGACCTCAGATGGTCAGGCGATGCTCACTTATCCGTGGTTGTCTGATTTCGCCCGGAACTGGGACAAGTTCCTCGAACATGGACATCGTCTCGCGGGGATGTTGATTGGTATCTGGTCAATCGCACTCGTCAGTGCTGCCTATGCGTTCAAGCAAAGCCGTGCAGTGAAGATGCTGTCGATTGCGATTCTCATCGGAGTGATCTGCCAGGGTTTACTCGGCGGCTTCCGTGTTCAGTTGGACGAACGAGGTTTGGCCATGCTTCACGGCTCCTTTGCAGCGATTGTCTTTTCGCTGATGGGAGCAGCCATCGCACTCACAAGTCCGGGATGGGGTTCGCCCGAAACTGAAACATCTCGCGGGCAAATGCGGATGATGAAGGTCCTCGCGATCGCAATCGTGATCGTTCTTGGGCTTCAGTATTTTCTTGGAGGACTCATTCGCCACCGCGGGACAGGTCTTCACGAGCACCTTGGACTCGGGATCTTGTCGCTGGCATTGATTTTCTTCAACTTCATCAACTGCGGAGGTTCGTCGAGCCAATGGCTTCGACGATCAGCAACGATTCTGGCACTGATCGCTTTGGGGCAAGTCTTGCTCGGAGCTGGTGCCTGGATCTTTCGATTTGGGTTTGCCCCGATGGGATACGTTGCTGTCTCTGATTCAATTCAACAAGTCACGCTCCGGACAGTCCACACTGTTTGGGGAATCGTGACGTTCCAATATGCGATTGTTCACCTGTTACGTGTTCTTCGCGTTGACCATCTTTCGATCTTTGACCGAGAAGAACCTGTCGTGCTTCGTCGCCAGGATCAACAACTCGTGACAGAGGGAGGTCCTAAATGAGTACTTCTGTCGCGAATCCAGTTGCTCCTTCGAAAGTTCCGCAGACCGCTGCCGACCTGGAACACGTGGACGTTCAATTTTCTCTCAGTAAACTCTGGGAAAACTATCGAGAACTGGCCAAGCCCAAGATTGCGTTGATGGTCTTGTTCTCCATGGGAGTTGGCTATCTGCTCGGCTCCGCGGGTGAATGGACACTGTGGCCTTTACTGAATGCCAGTGTGGGAGTCTTCCTCGCTGTTGTCGCATCGAGCTGTTTTAATCAGGCCATCGAAGCGACAACCGATTCCCGAATGGCTCGCACGAAGAATCGTCCGATTCCTGCTGGCAAGCTGACCGTTCAGCAGGTTTATCTGATTGCGATTGTCTGTTCGGTTTCTTCCTTTTTGTACCTTGTTTTGACGGTCAACATGTTGACCGCCGTTTTGACCCTCGGAACAACCGTTCTTTACGCTGGCTTATACACTCCGCTGAAACGCTACTCGGTGTTGTGCACTGCTGTTGGTGCAATCCCGGGAGCAGCCCCACCGGTTCTTGGTTGGGTAGCAGCAGGGGGACAGCTGAACATGGTTGCGTTCTCATTGTTTGCAATTCTGTTCGTCTGGCAGTTTCCGCATTTTCTGGCGATTGCCTGGATGTATCGCGACGAATACCTTCGCGCGGGACTGAAGATGGTCCCGGGTTCGGGGCGTGAACAGATGGTCGGTCGCGTCGCGTTTGCTTATTCGCTGGTGTTAATTCCAATCAGTCTTCTTCCACGCCACTATGGATTGGCAGGAGACTTTTACGCGGTGGTCGCACTGATTCTTGGATTCATCTACGCAAGATCTTCCTGGAAGTTTGCAAAGGATGAGTCACGGCAGCAGGCACGTCGCGTTTTGTTTGCATCATTGTTCTATCTTCCGGGAGTCTTGCTGGCATTAGCCTTCGATCACCTCCGGCTGTTGAGTTAGTACGAGTTGTCTGAAATTGATGCGGATTTGAGTTCCGCGATTGAGGTAATGATTCATGTCTCACGAACACCATCCACCTGCCCTCAAAATGGGGTTACCGATCCCCAATGCCAAGCTTGGCATGTGGCTGTTCCTTGGCACAGAGATCATGTTCTTCACGGCATTTATCGGATCCTACATCGTCTTGTACTTTGGATCTGTGGATGCCAACGGCCGTAGCGCGTGGCCGACGGACACACACGTCACTCACATTAACATCCTCGCTGGTGGACTGAACACGTTCATCCTGATCGTCTCCAGCTACTTTGTGGTTGTCGCCCACGAAGCGATGACGCTCAAAGACTTTGTCAAAGCCCGCAAATTCCTGTGGATGACGTTCGCACTTGCCTGCGTGTTCCTTGGAATTAAGTCCTACGAGTACTATGGAAAAATTCACTACGACATTCTCCCTGGGCATATTCCAGAGACCGCTGAGCAGTCAGTTCATAAGTTTCAGAACAACTTGAGTGACACGCTCGATCGAAAATTGAACGACTTGATCCCCGGGGATGCCCCACTGCATGTGAAACAGCTTGAAGTGCCGACAGCACTTCAAGACGCAGAAGGCGAACGTCTGATTCAGTTGAAAGCTTACTCCGCTCTGCATTCGGAATTCCTGAAGATTCGCGAAGCGATTTCGGCGGACAAACTGTCGATGGAACAAGCGAAAGTGAAGCTGAAACAGTTGCAGGAGAATGACACCTATGGCCACATCGTCTCAGGACTTCGTGTCTACGATCCGATTGTCTATGGGAATCTCTTTTCGTCGACATACTTCCTGATGACCGGTTTTCACGCGATCCACGTTATCGTCGGAATGTTGCTGTTCGGAGCAGCTCTTGCGGTCGGCACCAGCCTGGACGAAAAGTGGACTGACTGGGTGGAGAACAGCGGACTGTACTGGCACTTTGTTGACCTGGTCTGGATCTTTTTGTTCCCGCTTCTTTACATCATTCCCGGAAACATTGGCCAGTAATAAATAACTTGAAAGCGGTCTGATGGATCACGCACACGACGACTCACACCCACACGTCAATTACTTCGGCGTCTTTATCGCGCTGTGTATTTGCACAGCAATTTCAGTCGCATTTGACTTGATTGAGATCTCACCGATCTTGCTTGTTGGCCTTGTGCTGGCAATTGCGTTGGCCAAGGCGCTGTTTGTGATGACTTACTTCATGCACCTCAAGTTTGAGGGACGCTGGAAGTTTGTGGTGCTGGCCCCGACAGCAGTTCTGGCGGTCGGTCTCATGATTGCTCTCGCTCCTGACATGGCGATGCACTACTACACAATGGACACTCCACAATCCAAGATGGTTGTCGTCACTCACGGAGGTGATGGTCATCACTCCGAAGAGGGTGACGAAGGCCACCACGCTGAGGAAGAGCACGCGAGTCCGTCGAGTAGTCATTGAGGACTGTCAAGAAACCGTCCTGTCAAGTTTGATCAAGCTCCTCTCGAACTGAACCGCTTTCGGTCCTTCGCCTGCATCCGAACTCGCAGGAGCCATCAGAGGAGTGATGATGTCGATTGTTCATGTTGACCAGTTGGAGCATTCTTACGGCGAACGCCACGCGCTCTCGGGAGTCAGCTTTGATGTCGAACGCGGTGAAGTCTTCGGCCTCCTCGGTCCGAATGGGAGTGGGAAGTCGACGCTGTTTCGTGTTCTCTCAACTCTGCTCCCCCGTCAAAAGGGGATCGCGACCGTCAATGGCTTCGACGTTTCTGAACAATCTGATGATGTCCGTCGATCGATCGGCGTAACATTTCAGTCGCCCAGTCTCGACCTCAAGCTTACCGTCGGCGAAAACCTCAAACACCACGGCAAACTCTACGGGTTGAGCGGAAAACATCTCACGGAAAGATGTCACGAGGTGATGTCGCGGTTGGGTGTCGCTGATCGAGAACGCGACTATGCCGAGACCCTTTCCGGGGGACTGAAACGACGCGTCGAAATCGCGAAAACGTTGCTCCACTCGCCAAAAGTTCTATTGCTCGACGAACCGAGTACCGGTCTCGATCCCGGCGCCCGACATGATCTCTGGGCCACTCTGTTCGAATTACGTGAGGAAATGAACGTCACGATTCTTGTGACGACGCATCTCATGGAAGAAGCTGACCGATGTGATCGACTGGGAATCATCGACCTCGGAGAGATGATTGCCCTCGGGACGCCGAATGAGCTTCGATCGAAGGTCGGGGGAGACTCGATCACGATTCTCGGTGAAGAGATTGAATCACTGGCTGAGGAATTGCGGACGAAGTTCTCGTGCGATGTGCAGACGCTCAACGAAGTGATTCGGATCGAGCACGAAAGCGGCCACGAACTCCTGGCACAAATCGCAACGGAATATCCGGGCAGATTTCGTTCACTCACGCTTGGAAAACCATCTCTTGAAGATGTTTTCGTGAAGTTAACTGGACGCGGACTGATCGAAGCGGGAGAGGTTTCATGAGTTCCGATCAGAATTCGAGTGACGTCGTACAATCCTCATTCTGGCTGGCAAGTTGGACTCTTGCCGTTCGGGAAGTTGTGCGATTCGTCCGTCAGCGGTCGCGACTGATTGGTGCGATCGGCCAACCGATTGTGTTCTGGATTCTCTTCGGAGCCGGTCTTCACGGAGCATTTCAGCTTCCCGGTGTTGAAGACACTCAGAGCCTGTCCTTTCAAGAGTACTTTCTGCCCGGAATTGCAGTCCTGATTGTCCTGTTCACGTCGATCTTTTCTTCGATCTCCGTCATTCAGGATCGCAACGAAGGATTTCTTCAAGGCGTCCTCGTTGCTCCGATTCCGCGATCAGCAATTGTCATGGGAAAGGTGCTGGGTGGTGCCATTTTGGCCATGATTCAGGCCGCCCTGTTTCTCATCGTTGCGCCGCTCCTTCACTGGATTGGACTGGCTCCAGCAATGAATCTGGCAAGTTCAATTTCCGGAATGGTCGGAGCAACCTTGTTTTTAGCATTGATCGCCATAGGATTGACTGGTTTGGGGTATTTGTTTGCCTGGAAGATCAACTCAGTCCAAGGATACCACGGTGTCATGAGTTTGGTTCTTCTGCCGATGTGGCTTTTGTCCGGCGCGTTTTTCCCAGGGACGGGGAGTGTCTGGATGAGTTGGCTGATTCGCCTCAATCCCCTGACCTACGGAGTCGCCGGGTTGAGACGCTGCCTCGTCACCGACCCAGCTGTGCTTCAAGTGCTCCCTCCGTTTTGGGTCTGCCTCAGTGTGACTCTCCTGTTTGCAGCTGTCTGTTTGGCTGCGGACGTTTTTATTACCCGACGTGATCCCGCTGTTGCATCATGATTTCCCCACCAAAACCCGAGTCCCTCGTCAAAGCCATCCTGTTTCTCGTCGCTTTTCTGGGTCCATGCGAAGCGCTGATTGGTCAGGAATCTGAAGAGACACCTGCCGAAATCGTCATCGAGCCGGGAACGAAGATCCCGCTGACGTATCGCGATGGGAAAGACGGGGACTACCGAGTTTGGAACCCCGAAAAGGTTGATGACTTCACCCTCGTTGACCAGACCGGAACCCCATTCACAAACGAAGATCTGCTCGGGAAACCGTGGATCGTGAACTTCGTTTTCACACGTTGCAGCTATCAGTGCCCGCTGACCTGCAAGACGATGATGGAATTCAACAAGCGGATTTCGGATATCGACTGCCGAATTGTGACGATCACCGTCGACCCCGAACACGATGATGTCGACCGGATGCAGATTTATTCGGAGATCTGGGGGGCTGATCCGGAACGCTGGATCTTTGCGACCGGAGAGCCGGAGGTCGTGTGGGATCTTATTCGCAAGGGCTTCAAGATTTCAGCCTGGGAGAATGTCGGGACAGACCGCGTTCCGGGAATGGAGTTCGCCCACGACAACAACATCATTCATGTCAGTGCTGATGGCGAAGTTTTGGGGCGATACGACTCCGTCGTTGCGGACGACATGACGACACTGAAAAACGTCCTGGAAGGGGAAATCGAAACTCCCGAGGACCACCGCCCGACAGCAGTTGAGGGTGACGAGAGCGTCACAATCCGAGAGTACTTTGAGGGTGATCAGGCTGAGCCCGTCAATCCGCTCGACAAGTTGCCGGCTTGGGCCAAGCGGCTGCCGGGTGTGATTGCGATGCTGAACTCGCTGGCCACGGTCTTGCTGATTCTGGGATACATTTTCATCAAATCGGGATACACATCGCTTCACAAAAAATCGATGCTTTTTGCCTTCGGAGTGTCAGTCGCATTCCTGGCTTGCTATCTCTCGTATCACTTTGCCCTCCACTACTACGCAGATTCCCCGGGGAAGCCGTTTGAAGGCACCGGTACGATTCGCATCGTTTACTTTTCGATTTTGATCAGCCATGTCATCCTGGCTGCACTTGTCCCAGTTTTGGCAATTGTCACCATTATCAAGGGGCTGAGAGCCTCCTGGGATTCTCATCGTCGGTGGGCGCGTGTGACATTTCCAATTTGGCTGTACGTGTCTGTGACAGGTGTTATTATTTACTGGATGCTTTATCGACTGTAGAGTCCGTTCATCGTCCGATGGACATGATTCGCACGAGCACCATGGGTGACGTTGTTTTTCAACACCCCGCGCGAGTACACAGAATGGAGCATCCGTTACGGAATCAGCTTGGGAATTGATTCCCGTCTGGTCGGACGTTGAGACGATCTATCGTCGTCATGACGCTCGAAACAGGATTGTGCCCAACTTTAAAATGGAAGAGCCACAACCATGACTCGTCTGCTCAAAGCAATGCTGATCGCGATGGTTCTCGTCGGAGGCCTGGGAGCTTCTCGTGCGGCCGAAGCATGTCCCATGTGTTCCGTTGCCAATGAGGACGGAAAAGACGAGGCAGCCAATGCTCGTCCACGTGCATACATGTACAGCATCTTGTTCATGCTCTCCATGCCAGCGACGATCTTCACAGTCTTCGCCGTGACCTTCTATCGACTTTCACAAAAGCAAGCTGCGATGAATGAAGAATCACTCGCACTGCATCGAGACGATTCCTCGAGCGGATCGTTTGAGTCGCTTGATTCTTAAGGAGAATCACTCAACCGAGATTTCGAAAACGACGGGCGATCAGAACAAATTCGCCCGTCTATTTTTTTGGTATTCGGCGTCGCAAATCTCAGCGTGACGACTTCATGAGCAAGAAGCCGGCCACGAAAACGGTCAAGAGGACTGCCCCGTACTGCATGGGAGTCAGGTTCTCCCAGAAGTCGTACGCATAGCGTCGATAGGTCCGCAGATATTGTCCAATAGACATTGCAAGAATGAGTTGCATCGTGGTGACTCGAAGCAAGGCATGTGGGGATAGTGTTCTCAACTCTAAGTTCGTGAAACACATCTCGCAGGCGGAGTTGCTGGAAGAGGCGTGGAATCCAGCGGTATGTTTGCTTCAATCGCTACAATCTCACTTGGTCGTCTGTGACGGGGCTCACTTGATCGCGTTGAACTGGCCACGCAACGTGGGATCGTCGAATCATCTTTGAGTTGGGCTGTGAGCGTCGCGAGAGCCAATGACAGCGGATCTCACTCAAACGTCGACTTACTTCTCAGCGTGTGATGATAAGCTTGAGCGAATCGGTGAGATTCATCCCGAACATATTGCAACAAACGCAGTGCGTAGGAGTGTCGGCTGAGACGATGAGGTTCAGGCTGTCCCGGGACATACACTTCTTCTTCCCGCTTGGCGAGAGAAATTGTGAATGGCGGATCGATGTCGATCGCTTTCATTGCCTGCAAAGCTGCGTTCAGCTGCCCTTTCCCTCCATCAATGAGAAGGATGTCCGGAAACGCATCACCATCGCGTGAAAGCCGAGACAACCGCCGGCTGACGACTTCTCGCATCGATGCAAAATCGTCGACGCCATCGACAGTGCGGATCTTGAATCGCCGGTACCCGTGCTTGAAAGGCAACCCGTCGATGAACTGCACGAGGCTGGCGACAGTCTCCCCTCCCTGAAGATGGGCAATGTCGACCCCCTCAATCACACGAGGAACTTCCGGAAGGTCGAAGATTTTCTTCAACCCTCTCAGCCCTTTCTGAGGATCGATGTAAAAGACTTCGGGCTGTTGATGATCTTCGAGGTTCCCGCGTAGGTTCAGATTTTCGAGAGCATGAATCTCATCCCGTATGCGGGCAGCTTTCTCGAACTTCAGTTCTTTCGATGCTGCTTGCATGTCGCGTCGCAACTCTGCGATGAGGCGGGTCTTTTTTCCATCCAGAAACATCCGCAGACGCCGGATGTCCTCGCGATACTCCTCTTTGGAAATTCGCAAATTGCAGGGCGCGGTGCACTGGTTGATATTCGCCAGCAAACATGGCCGGAACCAGCGCCAACGTTCATCGTCTTCCTGAATGTCGAGAGGGCATGTCCGGAATTTGAAGATCTTCTGCAGAACAGAAATGGTTCCTCTGAGCTTCTTGGCCGACGTGAACGGTCCGTAAAGCTTGACGCCTTTTGACTCGGGCTTTCGCGTAAACTCGACTCTGGGGAAGTCTTCGCCGATGCGGATTTGTAGATAGGGGAATGTCTTGTCGTCTTTCAGTTCCTGATTGAATCGCGGCTGAATGTCTTTGATCAGCCGTGATTCCAAAAGCAGCGCGTCGACTTCGGAGTCTGTGACGAGAAAATCGATATCGGCAATTTCGGGAACGAGGTTGGCCGTTCGCATTTCTGTTGCAGCAGCGGACGTGAAATAGCTGCCCGCGCGGCTGCGAAGATTGACCGCTTTTCCGACGTAGATGACCCGACCGAGTCGATCCTTCATCAAGTACACACCGGGCTTTTGCGGAAATGTCTTGACCTTCTCATGCGGCGGAGTCATCGGCGGCGACACCGAAGAACTGTTCTGATCGCTGTTTTCTCGTTCCATGACGCGGCAATTCTACGCCTTCGACGAAGAATAAGTCACGTCGACTGTTGAGACAGAGACGGCATTTTTCGAACCGTCATGAGCTGATCCGCCAGCAGAAACGGAATCTCACTCACTTTTGAATGGACGAGTCGCTGCGAAAGTTGCCACAGTGAAACTTGCGACTTTGAGACTCTACTCGGTGCCGGCGTCGGTCGCATTTTTGGCGTTGGCAGCTTCGAATTCCTTCAGCATGGTGGTATCAACAACACACCGGAATCCATTGTGGAAGCTACTGGACGTGATTTCGCCCCGCATTCGTGCTCCGGTTCGGTAGCCGGTGCAGCTGTTGATATTGCAGAGGAATGATCCCCCTCGCTGGACTCTCTTCACGATTCCGGGTTCCTGGGGATCAACACTGAATTTCGGGCCTTTCGGATTTCGCAATGGCGAGTTTGAGTAGTAATCGATGTGGAAGTAGTCGTGACACCATTCCCACACATTCCCAGCCATGTCGTACAGCCCGAGCTCATTCGGCGGATAAGTCTTTACGGGCGAAGTCGTCAGAAAGCCATCTTCGTTCAGTCGGTTGGTGGGGAATTCTCCCTGCCAGAAGTTGGCCATGTATTTCCCGTCGGGGACGAGTTCATCTCCCCACGGATAGAGGAGGTCTTTGCCTCCACTACGGGCGGCGTATTCAAACTCAGCTTCGGTCGGAAGACGTTTTCCGACCCACTCGCAATAAGCAACTGCGTCGTCCCAGGTCACGTGAACAACCGGATGATCCATGAGACCCTCGAGATTCGTGTCCGGTCCGCCGGGTTGTTTCCAGTTGGCTCCATCGACCACCATCCAAACCTGATACTCCCAGTTCGGGACGCCAGTGATGAGTGAGTCGGGATCGAACTTGGAGTTGAAGCACATCGAGCCCGCTTTCAATGCTTCATCCGGGATGAGACTGACGTCGGCCCCGCTTTTGGCGAAGTCCTCACGAGTCGGAACTTTTTCAGCAAAGGTCACATAACCTGTGGCTTCGACGAACTCCTGAAACTGCCGGTTGGTCACAGGGGTTTCGTCCATCCAGAATCCGTCGAGTTCGACATCGTGAGCGGGATACTCATCCGGTTTGATTCGATTCGGATTCTCTTCACCCGGTTCCGGAAACGAATCGATCCCCATGCGGAAACGTCCTCCCGGCACCCAAACCATTCCTGCAGGTGCAGGTCGAGGAGCTTCCACGATGAGTGGTCTCGTATCGACAGACGGTGTCTTCGCAGAAGAGTCCTCCTCAGCAGCAGAGACCTCGGGAGGGGCTGCGTTGAAGTCGTCGTCGCGAGTTGTCGCGTCAGAACCAGTGGGAGCCAGGACGGCAGCCAGCAGCAGACAGCTGACCACGATCGTCGCAATCAAAAGGGAGTACACACTTTTCATGGGATGACGATACAGTTTGGGAAGATGTCTGAATGAAATCGAATATTATCATAGGAATCTGCGACGCAGTTGTCTTCCATTTCTCCCGGAATGCTTCGAGTTGAGAGCGCCGGGTGTATAATGATTCACAACGAATCGATGAGAGACAGCTTCTCCGTCGAAGAATTCCGTCGAGTTTGAATTCTGTCATTCTACAGTTTCCATTCACCTGGTTGAAAGACAACCCGTGTCAAACTCTGTTGATCCCAAATATCAGTCGACCGCCCCTGATGAACCGAACATCCACGAAGCGAGTGATGTCATCATCAGTTCAGACACCCGTCGGGAAAATCGCATTCCTCCCGGACAGACGCAGACTCGCAAGTGGCCGGTGCTTCACTACGGACACGTTCCCAAAATCGATTTGAAATCGTGGAGACTTCAAATTGACGGACTGGTGGACAATCCGCTGACTTTCACGCTGGAGGAATTTCAGAGTCTGCCGCGCGTCAAAGTCTTTTCCGACTTTCATTGCGTCACGCGATGGTCGCGACTCGGGAATTTGTGGGAAGGAGTTTCCGTCCGACATCTGATGGAACTTGTCGGAGTTCAAGATACTGCACGCTTTGTCATTGCGACCGGCTACGACTCCGGATGGACAACCAACCTGCCGCTCACGGACTTTGATGTTGAGGATGCGTTGTTGGTGGACCGTCATGACGGAGTCGAACTGGATGCGGATCATGGCGGGCCTGTGCGGTTGGTTGTTCCTCGACTCTACGCATGGAAGAGCGCCAAGTGGCTTCGGAGACTGACGTTTCTTGACGACGACCAACCCGGATACTGGGAGCAGGTTGGATACCACCTCCATGGCGACCCGTGGATCGTCAATCCGCAGAATCCCGACGGAGAACGTTTTCGCGATGATCCAGGCTGGCAAGGGGAGCGCCGCGAATAAACTCCCTGCGCGGTCACACGTTCTTTATCCACGCGCTCGTCAGGCACTTCTTGTTCAAGAAGCACTGATCAGCGAATCCACGTCACACTTCCGAAAGAGCGACTTGTGCGGAATGCAGCGGATTTACCGGTTCTCCAGCAGAAATCCTGAAGATCTTGACGTCGTATATTCGGAAAAACTGTCAGTGCATTCTCAGCTTTGAAATGATCAGTTTAATCCCCGTCGAGAATCTCATTGCAAGTCAACATTCTCAACGAAATAAGGGACAGTGAAGACTCGATCCAGCAATTGAGTGCGTGCATTTTCCTGCTCGCAGATTCACGAATTGATTTTGGTAGGAGCGCTCCTTAAAGTCATGAACGGACAATCTTCGTCCTTTCGTGGTGCAGCCGGCGCCTTTCGCATTTACGCCCTTTCGCACAACTGGTCATCCGATGAAGAGAATTGCTTCCAGTAAAATTCGAATCGCTTGTCTGGCCGTCGTTTCCTTCGTCGGTCTCATGCGAACCTCGGAAGCTCAAGTCTCGCGAGGATTCGACAGAACCGTCGAAGCAAACGCGCTATTCGCCGAAGTTGTTCGACAGCCCAGCTTGTGGGTCATGGAAGTTCAGTTGAAGCCCATCCGCATGGTCTGGGTCGATACGAAAGATCCAGTCACCGGTGAAGTCAAACCGACTGAAGTCTGGTACATGGTCTGGCGAGCCATAAATCGTCCGCTTCCCCCGGGAAGCACCGACGATTCGCAAGCGGTGAATACTCTCGATCCGCTTCCCGGACCGATGCAATTTATCCCGCAGTTCACACTCGTCACCTACGACAGCAAAGAATCGGAAGTTCCCAGCCAGATCATTGTCGACTCAGTCTTGCCGATGGCTGTGAAGCAAATTGAACAGCTTGAACGACGCACGTCTCCAACGCTTCTGAATTCTGTTTCAGCAGTTCAGGATGTGCCCTCCATTGTCGAGCCTTCCGCGGATGACCAACCCTGGATCTACGGTGTTGCAACCTGGACCGGAGTGGACCCAACGACAGACTTCTTCAAAGTCATTCTGCAGGGGTTTTCGAACGGGTACGAAAATCGGTCTGACGACCCGGAAAACCCGGATCTGTGGCGAAAGGTGATCATCCAGGAATTCTATCGTCCTGGTGACGAGTTCGATCCGAGCATCGTCGAATTCCAGTATGTCGGACAACCGATGTGGACTTATCAGCCTGACTCAAAGAAACCGGCTGCGAACACTCAATAGAAGCTGTCTCTTCGCGGCCTCTTGAGCCAACTGCAACGCTGAATCTCCCTGATTCCGACGAGCAAAACAGACAGGTCAGAGTAAACATTTTCAGGTGAGCACAGAGTTTCCACCGATCCTTCCTCGGCTAAAACTCCTTCTACTGCTCTTCGTCAGATTCCTCGTTTGCTTCAGGAACTCTACTGACTTCAACCTGAATCGATTTGCCGGGGCCATTCGCTTCGACGACGCGGAATTGGTAGCCCTCCCACTCGCACTCATCGTCGACTTCCGGGAAACGCTCAAACTTTTCGTAAAGAAGAGCGGAAATCGTCAGCAGTCCATCGTCGCGATCTTCGTAGTCGAACCCAACACGCTGGCCGAGATATCTCAGCGTTGTCAGACCCTCAGCGAGAAATCGATTCTCGTCGACCTGCAGAACGGGTTCCCGATCGAGAAGACGACGGGCTCGACTGGATTCCGGATTCAACAACGTATCGATGATGTCATCTTCCGTGATCACGCCAATCGCCTCGCCGAACTCATTGACCACGACAGCAGCATTGAGAATTCGAGTTCGAAGAGTCGAAAGCGTAGCCGAGACTCGCCCGCACCACGGAACATAGACAACTTCTTCAGAGATTGATTCGAGATTGGTTTCGGGGATGGCGTTCACGTCCCCCAGAGGAATGACCCGGCTGATCGATTCGGTTCCCGGGTCCATCAGAAACACATATTCGGTTCCGGGGCCAAATTGCTTGAGTTGAGCCAGATCGACCGGTGGGTAACAGGTCGCAAATGTTCCTCGCGGACGCATTAACTCTTCCGTCCGCATCTCCGACATTTCGAGAATACGACCGAGAATCTTCTGCTCCAGCAACGCCAGATCCCCACCGACTTCTGAAGAGTCGACCGCCCGTTCGATGTCCTCCACATTCAGGTACGGCTCCATTTTGAGCGAAGGAGCAATGGCCCGTCGGAAGGCGAGCGTCAGTGTACTCAGGGCGGGGAGAATGGGAGAAATCGCTCGGACCGCGAGTGCCAGCGGCCAACTGGCTGCAATCGCAATCGAATTTCGCAGATTGACAGCGATGCTTTTCGGAAAAATCTCGCCGAACAGAATCATGCCCCCGAGAGCAAACAGACTCAATACCCCAGCCGCCGTCGAGTGCCCGAATGAGACAAGTTTCTTCGCGGTCACAAAACTGATCGCGAAGTAAGTCAGGTTGATGATGAGATTCCAGAACAGGACGACCGTCAACAAACGGTCCGGTTGCCGCAAGAGCGTTGCAGCCAGTCTCGCACTCGGACCACCGCTTTTGAGCCGACGGATTTCATCACGCGTCAGATAGAAGAGTGCTGTTTCACTTCCAGAAAAGAATCCAGAACCGAGAATCAACAGTCCCATCAGAATGGCGCCGGGTGTCCAGATTGGTGATGTGTTCAGAAATTCGCTCATCCACGATCGTTTGTTGTCCTCCCCAAGGCAACGTCGAATGCACTCACCGCAGGGACGAGCATCGCAGCGACTGTGAATCCAAAGGGAACAACAACAGCCATGAAGACAGCTGCAGTGTCATTCAGCAGGAAGCTGACGATCGCATAGAACGTCAAAAATGGAAGCAGCCAGGCACTCGTCGTCAATGCGGTCGACGGATTCTTGTGAGTCAATGAGGACCACAACCCGAGCCCACCGCCAAACATAAAGAACGAGAACGGCACAAACTGAAGCGCGAACGATTTCCTCGCTTCCACGATCAAAAGCATGCAGACGAACACGCCGACAAACAGGAAAAAGAGTGTCCCCAGGCTGTTCATGATCGCCGACCGGGAATTACTGAACGTCAGACCGGAATGAAGGCCCAACGTCGTGGCGAAGACGACCAGAGTGAGATACCCCAGAAGGAGAAAGATCAACCCTTCGAGATTGTACTGCCCCTGTGCCCACGCCATCACCGCGAACACAACAGGCACGACGATGACTTCCTTCATATTGAACAACGCACCGCCGAGCTTTCCGAAGATGAACTCTTTCGCGGTCACTTCGGTCACGAGCAGCAGCTCGAGTGTCTGGCCATCTCGTTCAGACGTCAACGACGTTACCGCCTGGGCGTTGACAAGAATCAGCGCCAGCAGAGAGAGCAAAACGAACGCAACTCCGGAAGCTGTCATCACTCCTCGAATCAGAGGGGCGTCTTCCGGGATTCCTCGCAACCAGACGAGAGACGCGACCGCCACAAGAAAATAGGCAGCCTTGATCAGTCCGACCCGGTTTCCGTAAGCCTGAGTACAAATTTCCCGCCAGATGATCGGAGTGTCCCAAATCGTCCGGGAAGCTCGAACCGCAGTTGTCGCTCGATCCAGTTCCTCTTCCGCTTCCTGAGCGTCCGTCCCCTCAGCGACCAGTTGTGAAACCGAAACCGCGTCGACGTTCTCAGTCGTGAGGGTCTCAGACGCTGCGTTTTCGGCGTCTGGGGTCGTTTTTTCATCGACAGTGGTCAGAAAGACCGCTCTCGTCGGATTCCAGATTCGGACTCGCAGGCAGGTATATACCCACAGTGCAATCGCGAGCCCCAACAGACTCAACGACGAATGAATCGCTAAACTTGATGCACTTTCTCCATCCACTCTCACTGCCAGTGGTCGCAGAAGCGTCGACAGCGCATGAAATGGATTGAAGCTCAGAAAGAAGCGACCAACCAGTGTTTCGGCTCCGATCAGCGTTCCGAGAATCTGAACGGTCCCCAAAAAGATTCCGGCTCCCATGAGCGTAATGGCAATCGTCTGGAAGGTCTTGTCTCTCCAGAAAGCGACAAGCGCCCCCCAACTTCCGGCAGCGAGAGCAGCGACAACACACAAAATCTCAAACCACACGATCTGATCGATTGTGATCCCGCCCAAAATCGTCAACGACATGAGAACCGGGATCGATACCGCAATCATCGTGAAGACCGGAAGGAGACCCGCCAGCGTTTTGCCAATGACGAGTTCGGTGTTCTTCAAGTCGGTCATCAGCAACAGAATCAGCGTTCGTCGGTCCTTCTCCTGAGAGACGTTTCCAGCAGCGAACAGCAACGAAGCACCGGTGACGATGAGCAGTTGAACAAAGCACATCAGGTCGAAGACGAAGACCGAAAACCGTGAAATGTCCCCGATTCCCCGTGGAATTTCACTCGCAAACGTGCTCTGTGAACAGGTGAACATCAAAACGCACATCGCAGCAGCGTAGCCAGCTCTCAATCCGAAGTGCTGATATTTGCGGGGAGCGGTTGTCAGTTCGCGTGTGACAATGGGACCAGCGAGCACGGGAAAACTTTACTATCTCGTAGAATCTGGCGGGGGAACGCTTAACGATGCAGCGGAGTATAAGCCGTGCTGAATTGATTGGCTATGAGGGGGCGTTCAGAATTTCAAAGCCAGAGTTGATCAACTCATCTCGAATTCGTTGAAACTACTACGGTAGATACATACAGTGCTCAGATCGGGTTCCTGTTCGAATATTCCATTTTTTCCCAACGAACCGGAACTTTCAGTCGTGAATCGATGCTGGCCAGGTGGTCAGCTGAACAACATGACGAGCGATCTTTCATCAAGTCTTTATGCCGTCTTCATAACTCATTCGGTTCTTGAGGAGCCAAGGCTCCCGAACTTTGCCAGGAAATCCAATGTCAGATTCTGTCATCGAGATTCGCAATCTCTCGAAGGTCTACCGCGACTTTTGGGGTCGTGCAAAGGTCCGTGCTTTAAATTCCTTGAGCCTGGACGTCAAACGAGGCGAAGTGTTCGGATTGCTCGGTCCGAACGGATCAGGAAAGACAACGACACTAAAGCTTCTGCTCGGGCTTCTGTTTCCGACTGAAGGTCAGGTGCGAATTCTGGGCGAGCCCGCACACGACGTCGAGAAGAACGAACGGATCGGATATCTCCCGGAAGAGTCTTACCTCTACCGCTTCCTGAATGCCGACGAAACACTCGACTTCTACGGCAAGCTGTTCAAGATGACCAAAGCTGAGCGACGCGAACGGCGTGACGCTCTGATCAAGCGAGTTGGCCTCGAACATGCCCGCCGCCGCCAGTTGAAAGAATATTCCAAAGGAATGACTCGCCGAATTGGTCTCGCTCAGGCGTTGATCAATGATCCGGAACTGGTCCTCCTCGATGAACCGACCAGTGGACTCGATCCGCTCGGAACAGCGGACATGAAAGAGATGATTCGTGAACTGAAGAATGAAGGCAAGACTGTCGTCATGTGCAGTCACCTTCTCGCTGATGTTCAGGACGTCTGTGACCGAATCGCCATTCTGTTCCGTGGGGAACTGAAAGTGATCGGAAGCGTTCAAGAACTTCTCGAAGCCAAAGAAGAAACTCAACTCGTCACCAGTTCGCTCGACGACGCAACAATTCGCGAAGTCGAAAGTGTTCTCGAGAAACACGGAGCGAACCTGAAGAGTTTCTCGCATCCGACCTCCACCCTCGAAGAACTCTTCCTGCGAACAGTCAAGGAGAGCGAAGCCCGTCCTGGTCGACGATTCGAACCAGGAGAACGTCCATCAGCGACCACGGAATCCTAGTCCAGTCTCCTTGAACTTGAATCGTCGCTCCTCGTTCGCTTCGCAGAGAATTTATCATGGCTGTTGAACCACCAACATTTCAATTGGGGCTAGCCCTGCTGTATTGGCTGGCAGCGTTCACCTCCTGCTGTGTGATGGGACTGCTCGTCGGTTTCGTCGCATCGCTTGCCTCCTACGGACGGAACGGTCCTCGAGTCTTTCGCTCGACGCTGGCCCGTGGCTTCCAGGATCTCGTCAAAGTTTCCTGGCAACGCTGCCAGGCCCTCGCTTCGCTGACCTTCAAGGAAGCCACCAGTCGTAAAGCTTTCCTGATCGGCTTTCTGTTCATCCTGCTCTTTATGTTCGGCGGATGGTTCCTCTCGGAATCCAACGTTGAAAAACCAGCGATGCCTTACATCACCTTCGTGATGTCGGCAATCTATTTCCTTCTCAATATCATGGCCCTGCTGATTGCCTGCTGGGGTCTGCCTGCTGATATCAAAGCCCGTTCGCTGCACACCGTCGTCACGAAACCCGTGCGGCGCAGCGAAATCGTCCTCGGCCGAATGATGGGATACTCAGCTGTCGTCCTGATCGTCCTCGCTGTGACATCGATCTTCGGATACTTCTGGATTCAACGACAGGTCCCCGAACGCGCCAAAGACCAGTTGATCGCTCGAGTCCCGGTTTACGGAGAGATCCGTTTTCTGAGCCGTTCTGGCCAACCAGCGAAGTCGCTGACCAACGTCGGAGATTTGTGGGACTACCGAACTTACGTGGAAGGTCTCACACAAGCTCGTGCGATCTGGGAGTTCGACAGCCTCAACGTCTCTGAACTTCGGAAACAGGGATATGTCCGCCTGGAGCAGTCTTTCGAAGCCTTTCGAACATTCAAAGGCGACGTGTCCGATCAGGTCCGGTATCGAATCACGCTTCTCAATCCGGAGTCCGGGCTTCGAGTTCCGATGCCCGAGTCGTACGACGTGAACGAATTCAGTGAAGACCCGGAAGCATCGGTCGTGATCATCCCGGAAGAACTCACATACGTTGAGTCCTACGATGTCGACGCGGAAGAGAAGACTGTCAATCTCTTCGATGATGTCTTCGACGGAAACTCTCTCACGGTCGAAATCGCCTGTATTGAGAACGAACAGTATCTCGGTGTCGCCCGTGGAGACTTGTTCATCCGAATGCCCGACCGGCCGTTCTACGTCTCCTACATCAAATCGATTGCCGGACTCGGCATGATGTTGATCCTGGTTGTCGGACTCGGAACGACCGCAAGTTGCTTCCTGAAAGGTCCTGTGTCGACATTTCTGACCGGCAGCCTGATTGTTCTGGGGAATATTTTCTACGAGTTCGTCAAAGACATTTACAGCCAAAAAGTCGTACAGGGACGCGTTTTGGGTGGGGGAATGTTCGAGTCGATGTACCGACTGGTCACCCAGATGAACATGCAATCCCCACTTCCCGACAATGTCGGAACGGATATCATTAAGTTCCTGGACGAACGAGTGTTCAACCTGCTCTTCGTCGTCAATGCGGTGATTCCGAACTTCACGTACTTTAATACCAATCAGTACACCGCAAATGGATTCGACGTTCCCTGGATGGGAGCATTGGTTCCAAGTTTTTTGATCACAATCGGTTATTTAATTCCATTGATTATTCTCGGTTATTTCAGTCTTCAACTGCGGGAGCTTGAAAGCAAATGAACCAACTCACCGTTCGCCAACGGAAAATGGTTTATGCCGTTGTGGCTGGTCTTCTTGTCGTTCCGATCGTGTTTCTCGGGGCTCCGGCCGGCGAAGAAACCCGTTCCGGTGGAAAGATTTCCCAGCTTCGTCATGACTACGAACTGGGTGAGTCAAGCCTCGGCAATGTGGACCCAACCAGCGCAACCATGAACCTCGTCCTGCTCGGATTCCGAGGAGTTGCCGCCAGCTATCTCTGGCAGCAAGCCGAGCACTACAAGATGACGAAGAACTTCGCCCAGTTGCGCGATACCGTCGAGTCGATCATCCTTCTGCAACCCCACTTCAAAACCGTGTGGGAATTTCAGGCCTGGAACCTCGCGTACAATGTCTCCGCTGAGTGCGATGCTGTCGCCGATCGATATCGATGGGTGAAACAGGGAGCCAAGTTCCTGATTCGCGGAACCGAGAGAAACAAGAAAGTTCCCGAACTCCAATTCGGAACCGGACAGTTCATCGGATCGAAACTCGGTCTGGCGGACGAACGAGATGTCTATCGCAAATTCTTCGTGAGTGATCCCGATACAGACCTCTGGAACGGCGGTCCCGACGAAGAGCTGAACCCTGAAGGCAAGGACAACTACCTTGTTGCCCGGGACTGGTACCTCAAAGCCAACGACACTCTCGAAGAACCGGGAGTCGAACAGCATCGAATGGACCTCGCACTCTTCCTGGCCTACCCCTACCGGGCCTTGATTGATCATGCGAAGAACTTCCAGAAAGACGGAGTCGCGTCGCAGCTTGACGATGACACCACAGTCCAGGGAGAACAATCGCAAGCCCAGCGAGACGAAACCTACAATTCCTGGGCAGCTGAATGTCAGCAGAAATGGGCCGACGCCTACGACGAATGGACCAACATCTACGGGATGAAACGGATCGAGTCGAGCGGCGGCGGAACCATTGTTCTTGAGATCGACGACGCTGCGGATTCGGTCCTCGAAGAACTCGCCGAAAAAGACGACATGACGTTCGAAGACAAGAGTCGATGGCGAGACCGATATCGGAAGACGACTTCCTATCCGTACTGGAAACGCCACTGCGAAATCGAACGCCGCGACGAAATGACACGTGCTCGCTACTACTTGGCGGAAGGCCGCAGACTCTATCGCAACATTCAAGACTTTGAAGGATCACGCCAGTACCTTGAGCAGGGATTGGCCCTTCTGGAGTCTGTCTTCCAACAGTACGACACTGAGGAAGGCTACAACGTGATGATCATCGACGAAGGTGACACCGTCGAAGAAGCCCTCAAAGCGATGCTCATCTGGCGACAGGTCCTCGAACTTCTCGGGGAACCAATTCCCGAAGATTACCCACTCAAGCGACTTTGGGAAGATCCGAATTTCGAGTATCAGCGAGAAGACCTCAACCAACGATTCTTGCAGTGGCAGGGTTAATCGACGGTCGCAGCAGTTGCTCTGAAGGCGTTTCGCCAATTCATCAGTGACTCCTCAAGAGCGACTTCCATCCACAAGGCAAGTCCCGCAATCAGAAGGAGCCATTCGCAACAGCGGATGGCTCCTTCTTTATTAACGTCATCCAAAGCTCATGGATTTGCAAAGTTGGCTGAGTCCGTTCTCCGATTGACAAGCGTCCAAACGACGGAACGAATCGCGAGCATCGCGGACAACTTCAGAATTTCTTCGGCCCAGTTTGAGTCTCTTCCATGCGCTCGATACACTCGAATCATTCCAACAACAAAACGCACCAGCATTGGCACTTCGCTCACTGGAACGTTTTGACCTGATAGAAACTCCCTCTACGACGAGATACGTAATATGTTTGGCCTTGGTACACCGGAATTGATTGTTCTGGCAGTGATTGTCTTATTGCTTTTCGGAAGTCGTCTTCCTTCAGCGATGAGAAGCTTGGGAATGTCGGTCAACTCCTTCAAAAAAGGAATGAAGGAAACCGACGAAGAAGAATCCCCGAACAACCTCGATTCGAAACAGAACGACTGAATCACGAAACGCAGAGACTGACGACCTGTTGCCTCTGATTCGTGCATTGAGTTTTTCCAACGAGCAGGGTTGCAAGACTCTCTCTCCTCCAAGCTTCACTCCCCCGGCGCATCGCGCCCCCGCCTTCTCCTTCGAGAAACATGAATTGTCTTGCTGAGCAATTG
Source organism: Thalassoglobus neptunius (assembly GCF_007859735.1). GTDB lineage: Bacteria > Planctomycetota > Planctomycetia > Planctomycetales > Planctomycetaceae > Thalassoglobus > Thalassoglobus neptunius. The sequence continues at coordinate 798,027 of NZ_SIHI01000001.1, forward strand.
ATTCCTATGACAACTTAGAAAGTTGGGGCTCAAGATGAGCAATGCTGTTGGTCCACTGTTCGCATCCGTGGCTTCAAGTTACCTCGGACTCCATTGGATCGACTGGGCTGTGCTCGGCGTTTACCTTGTCGGGATCACTGCACTCGGCGTCTGGTCTTACCGCAAAGTGAACGACGCGACCGACTTCTTCATGGGAGGAAGACGGTTCGGAAAAGTCTTCATGATGTTCTTCGCCTTCGGAGCAGGAACGAGCAGTGAACACGCCACGAGTGTTTCGGCCGGTTCGTTTTTGAATGGACTGGCCGGGATCTGGTACCAGTTCTTGTGGCTCTGGGCGACGCCGTTTTACTGGATCATTGCTCCCGTGATGAGAAGAATGCGGGCACTGACCACCAGCGATTTCTTTGAAGCTCGATACAGCGTCTCAACTTCTGTGCTGTATTGTATTCTTGGAATCTGCATGTCGATCACCTTCATCTCCGCGTCGCTGTTCTTCGGAGCAAAGATGGTGACCGGGCTGACGGGAGGAGCTTTCCCGGTCGAGCTTGCCGTCGCTGCCATGACGACACTCTTCGTCATTTACGGACTTGCTGGCGGCTTGGGAGCAGCGGTCATCACCGATTTCGTGCAGGGAATTCTGACGATCATTTTCTCGTTCCTGCTGCTTCCTTTCGCCCTCTACTACGCAGCACAGGTGACCGGACTCGATTCCGGTTTCGAAGCACTCCATCAAGGTGTCCCTGGATTTTCCGGCGACGAAATGCTGAGCCTGACACTCACAGCTGAACTCGCACAGAAACTCGGCAAAGAACCCATCACCTGGTTTTACATCATCATGATGTCGGTGAATGCACTCATTGGAATTGTTGTTCAACCTCACATTATGGGCGTCTGCGGGGCTGGCAAGACTGAGTTCGAAGGACGTTTCGGATTCACTGTCGGAAACTTCATGAAGCGTCTCTGTACGATTGCCTGGACCTTCATTGGTCTGGCGTGCGTCATCATTTACCTGACTCCCGAGAGCGAGTTCATCACCGCAGAACGAATGGCGGAGCTGAATTCTGATCCGGCCAAAATGCGGGACTTCGCCGACAGTGTTTTCGGATATGCAGCACATGACCTGTTGCCGAGGATCAGTCCCGGGCTGGTCGGTCTGCTGTTCGCCTCTTTGCTTGCAGCCATTATGAGTTCCTGTGATGCCCACATGGTCATGGGAAGCGGACTGTTCACCGAGAACCTCTATAAGAAATTCATTCACCCCAATGCTTCCAAGACGACACTCGTCTGGGTTGGACGAATCTCCGGAATCGGGATCGTGGTGTTGGCGCTCTTGCTGATGACCCAATTCCGCGATGTGGTGCAAGTATTAACGCGATATGTGAATGCCATTCCGGCGTTTATCGGTCTCGCATTCTGGTTTGGAATCGTCTGGAGAGGATTTACATCGAAGGCAGTCTGGGTCTCGACACTTGTCGCTGCCGGATTGTGGTTCCTCACCACCGGTCACACTCCCCTCGCCTGGATCTCGCAGATGGGTGACTCTCCCATCATTCAGAGAAACATCGACTACTTCCCCGGGCTGTTTCGTGAATGGCTGTGGTCGGTCGTTCCGCAGACGAAATATGAACTCGAAGTCGTCCAGCAACTCGTCGTCAACGGCGTCCCAACCGAAGTGACGACGACACACGCGTCAACAAGCATTCCGTGGCAATATGCGATCTACCTGGGAGGTGGAGCACTTGCAGGAGTCATCACCAGTTTTCTGTCGGCGCGGACAAGCACCCCAAAACTGGATCACTTCTTCACTCTTCTCCGCACTCCAGTGAGGCTCGGTGAAAAAGTTGACGAGCCTTGCACACTCCCCGAAAATCCGCTGCCCAAAGAATCCGGAAAACTCATTCCGCTGCCTGACCTCGAAATCCCCAAACCATCCGTCGTCGGGATGGTCGGTTTCATCATTTCGTGGATCGTCGTCGGCATTCTCGTCGCCATCACCTGGCAACTCGCGCAACTGGGCGGATAGCCCCGTCACGAATGAGCTGACGAAACAGCCTTCTCTTTCGAATTAATGAATCGACCGATCCATATCGGAAAGAAGATCATCCCGATGAGGCCGAGGGACGAAAGGATCGCGCCGAGGAAATGACTTCGCGGACGGAACACCCAGCGAACGCGTTCGGGAACTTCTTCGTCTCCGCCGGTCAATTTCACGGTGCGATACAATTCCGAATCGAGTTCTTCATGAGAAGTGCAGACCCAACCGGGATAGTTCAGGTCGCGAAGTTCAAGAGTTCCTCCGGAAGAGTTGTTGACCTCAGCAATGACTTCATTGGGTGAGACGCTAAGCGTGACGACAGCGTCCGGGTCTTCAGGAACATGGCACCGGCCCGACGCGTCTGTTAACGAGTAGAAATAGAACGGTTCTCGTCGGCCAAAGGCTCGATTGAGCAATGCATCGACCGGTCGCGACTCGAGATTCACGTTCCACAAGGTTTCATTAAGGGGATGCTCTGACAGAATGTGAGTGACACCGAGTTGTTCCAGCCGTGAACGCTCCTCTTGAATGCGTTCAGGTGCCGCTTCCATCAGGTCGACACGAACCGCTTGTGTTTCGTAAATGGCAGGTCCCAGACCGAGATAAACCGGGAGCGAAGAGACGCCCAGCAGCGTGGGCATATTCTGTCCGGGGGCATAGAGACGGACATTGCCATCCAGCTGTCGAAAATATTCTCGCAGCTCACTCTCGTCTCGATATGTGATCGGAGGATCATCGAGAAGAGTCGCATAGAAGACTTGTCGCATCCAGAACGGGCTGCTCCCCACTTGAAACTTTCGACTCGCTACCCACAAATCGCCGACAACGATCAGCACAACAACGAGCCCGAAAACGTTCTTTGTTCGCTTCGACGAATTTCGTTGTGAAACAAGCGACTGAAATCCATTGCCAGCGAGAATGGCGACTGCGAACGCGGAGATCATTGAGTATCGCCCCGGCCCCCGAAAGAAACCGATTCCGGGAACGTCTGCCAGCCAGTAGGTCGGCCAGCCAGTCGCCATCAGCAAACCGACAACAAAGATCCCCCACCACCGCCATTGAACTCCCGACAGCTGTCCATGAGATCGAAAGAAGATTCCCAGAATCGCCAGGACAAGAGGCAGAATTCCGCAGTACACATACGCTTCCACCTGATTGGTTGAGTCGGGAACAGCGAGCCAGTTCGCTTCGACAAGGTATTCATCCGTGGTCATCTCTCCCGCGTACCAACTCCACGGAGTCCACAGCTGAGAAATCGCAGCTGGAGGCAGATGACCATAAGTTGGAGTGAACGCAACCGCTTCTTCCTGTCGCTGACTGACAGATTTCAGTTCCCAAGTGGGGATGATTTGAACGCCTGCGATTGCGAAACCGAGCATCAGTGCCCCAGCGATGGCGATCAGCTTCGTCACTTTCAATCCGGGCTGATCGGACTCTCTGCGCGAAATCAGCCAGGGCCAGACAGCGGCCAGTAGAATTGTGATGAACGCCAGATTGTAATGGCCGGCCAGCAAATTCAGCCCGAGGATCAGACTCATTGCCGCCAGCGACCAGCGATTCCTCGACTGTAAAAAAACAGTTTCCGCCCATAAGAAGGCGATGCTCCAGGCTCCACCCACAATCGCCCATTCCAGGCATATCCGAGCGGGGAACCAGCCATAGACGAATGTGACGGCAGCCAAGAGTGAAGGCCATCTGCCTAACCCGAGTCGGCGCGCAACTCCGTAAGTTGAAACGAACGCGATGACGTAGTGCAGCAACTGGGAGAAATTGTAGGCGGAGTTGATATCGAGAAACCGGTAAAGGATGAGGTACACCGGATAGAGCGCCCCCGTCTGGCTTTCCCCGAGAACGGGATATCCGAACCCGACGAGCGGATTCCAAAAGGGGATTTCCGTATTCGCGAGTGCGTCGGCGAGAACAGCTTTTTGTGGGAAGTAATACGGATATAAGTCTCCGCCGATGAGCCCTCCTCCCTCCCAAAGCGGCCACCAGAAGACCCATGTCAATCCGACTGCGAACAGCGCGACTACGCAAGCTGATATGGCTTTTTGCATTACGTCAACTCGGGACTTTTCAGCCCCTCTATTTCAGAGGATTTCAGGAAGTGCGGCACGCAAACTGCATTATTACGATTCGACAATTCTGTCGCCACATCCTCCCTCAACGAGATCTCACAACAGTCCTTGCCAATGCGTTCAGTGAGTCAAAACACTGGTGATTTCGCAGTTCATGAGAAACAGCGATTCGAGTATTGACAGGGTCCGTTGTGCTTTCGACAATCCTGGCTTGTAATTCGTACAAATCGGCATGAAGCCAAACACAATGAATGGAATCACACTCTTTCAAAGGACCGCTGTCGTCCTTCTACGAATTTTCCAACAACTGACGGAACGACAAATCTCTTAATCAAACCGCCACGGAGGCTCGGGTTCTCGGATCTGTGTGATGCAGCCCGAAGAACTTGACCATTGGAACCACCCTGCTCGCTTCAGTCTGAGAACGCTCTCTCTGACAGGATCGACTTCTGGAGTACATCTTATGTTACGTACAGCGACGGCCTGCATCCTAAGCCTGATGTGTTCAACTGCGCTCTGCCTGGACGATCAAAACGTCCTTTATGACTTCAGTGCCACATGGTGCGGTCCCTGTCAAAAAGTCGCTCCCGTCGTGGACCGCCTTCACCGAGAGGGACTTCCCGTCCGCAAAGTTGATATCGATCAAGAACGTGACCTCGCTGCCCGTTACGGCATCAAAGCTGTTCCAACTTTTGTGCTTGTGATCGATGGAAAAGAGGTCGAAAGACGTTCGGGATACATGTCCGAAACTGACTTGCGACGACTCGCCGGGAAAATTCCTCAATCGAGCGCAGCTCAGCCCAAAGGCTCGATGCTCGCAGAAAACCAGTCGAATGGACCATCCGGCATTGATCTCGGAACACCCGGAGCAATCCAAACACCTGCCGGCTCTTCCTCTGAAACGTCGCAACCCGCTGCCCAGCAAGACGATGCACCATCCGCTCTCGCGAGTTTGAACCCTTTCCGCAAGAAAGACGGGACGACCGAAGCTCTCGTGCGTGGCAACGACTCTCCAGCTGGCACCTCAGCAGATGGAACTTCTCAAAAAGCGAACGATCCGATGCAGGCCAGTGTTCGGATTCGAGTTTTCATTGACGGGAAGATCAATCTCGGATCAGGAACTGTGATTGCCAGCAAACCGGGACACACCGTGATCCTGACCTGCGGACACATCTTCCGAAACTTCCAGCAAGACTCGAAAATCGAAGTCGATTTCATTCGGGACGGAAAGTCAATTGAGCACGTCGCGACCGTTGAGAAATTTGACACCGAATCGGATCTCGGCATCATCGTCGTGAATACCGATCAGGCAATGCCCGTTGCACCCATTGCGATGCTGCCACACACTCCCGATGTTGGAGACTCAGTCGCCGGAATCGGTTGCAGTGCGGGAGACCTTCCGACCCGGAATGACATTCAGATCACAGCGATCGATCGCTATGAAGGCCCGAACAACATTGAATGTACTGGACTCCCCGTTCAGGGACGTTCCGGGGGCGGACTGTTCAACCATAACGCGGAAATCGTCGGCGTCTGTATCGCTGCGGATCGCGATCGTGAACGCGGTCTATATTCCGGGCTGCACGCGATTCATCAAATTCTCGACGAATGCCACCTGTCGCATCTCTACCAGCCTGCAACCCAGAACGCTCCCGAAATCCAATTTGCGGACGCGACTCGTCCATCGAATGGCCTGAATCAAGCTCAGCCGATGCCTTCAGATTTTGCCGCCACAGATACTCAGCCAGTGACGGAAATCGCGACCAATGCACCCTCCGCTCCTGTCGCTGCTGTGCAAACGACTCCAGCTCATGCCGCAACACCTTCTTCGATTCCATCTCAGCCGGTGGACCTTCAGGCGGGACGTCAGGAAGTCGTCGTGATTATTCGTGATCCTTCCAATCCAGAAGGAGCGAATCGAGTTGTGATCATCCACGATGCCAGCGAGAAATTCCTCTCGTATCTCAATGGAGAACTCGACCCCCAGAGTTCACAGCCTCAACGAATGATGTCATCCGCGATCCAAGTTCCGGAAGTTTCCCGTCAACTCCGCTCAGCGAGTGACGCATCATCCGTCGTCGCCAAGGGACTTCGCTATTCCGGAAGAACAGCTTCGCTGCAGCAGACATCACTTTCTCAGTCTTCTGGTCCTCAACGATTCGTCCGCAACCAACCTCGCGTGGCTCGATAAGACGGACTTGAGATTGACGAACCCAACAAATCAGTGTACGCTGATCCATTGACACTTCAACGCGGTCACCCCGCAGGAGAGCCATTTCTGAGCATCCCGTCATAAGCCCATTCCAGGAGGTCGGAATGAATCAAAACCCTCAATTGCGACGATGTACCGAGTTGGAATACATACTTCTCGGCGACTTGCGAGATCTCCTGGAAGAGCCAGCTGACAACGAAACGGCACGCTGGCTCATCGCGGTGCTTGATGCTCTCCTGGAGGCACTCCCCGAAGAATACTCCCTGAAAACAAGTCACGGGTACTTGTCAGACGTGGTCGAGTCCGTCCCTGAGTGGGACAATCGAGTGAACGCGCTGGAGGATGAATACTTCCGCTTGTTCCGACGACTGGGGCAGCTGCGTTCGCAAGTCGTACTTGGAGTCGACTTCCAAAGAGTCGCCAAGCAGGTCTCGATCGATCTCAAAGATTGGATGACCGCTTTTGTCTCTCATCATCAGCAAGAGAGAGAACTCGTTTCTATGGCGGCGACCTATGAAGTGGGCGGCAATGGCTGACGTTCTCTAGGACCGCCTTCGCCCCTGTGTTTTGCTGAATTGTACATTGAGTCAGAAACCGTTTCAGGACGCCACCAGGAAGATCTTCGCTATCGGAATGCGGTCATTCCCGCACGCGCGGGCCAGTCCACCGCAGGATCGTCTTCAATGCGGATGACCTATCGCGGAGTGGGAGACAGTGGTTGCGTGAATCGGAGACTCTGAACGAGGTCCAGGTCTTTCGATTCGAGCTGTTCAAGCAGTGTTGGCTCGATCGAGAAAACGAACGAGAACTGACGTCCCTGAGGGTTCACGACGAGATAATAGATCCACGACATCGGGATCTGGGCCGAAGCACTCGCCCCTTTCACTTCGTACTGACCATTCGCGACGACGCGATAAATCTTGCGGTCATCCCCCGTCTCGATTTCTTCCCGTTCTCCGAACTCCTGAAACTTGTCACCGAGCGAACTCTGAATGTCGTTTTCAAACTGCTCAAGCGGAATTCGTTCTCCGGGGGCAGCGGGAGGAAGCGGTGAGACGTTGCATTGAGAAACAAGACTGCCGTGCTCGACGAGTCGCAGAATTGAGACCGGGTTTGAGCCGCTTGCAACGGTTTGAAAGAGATGCCAGTCGCGGAGATGTGAGAGTTGCAGCCCCCATTCCGGAACGGTGAACGTCAGTTTCAACTGTGAAGGGTCAGGTTCGAAACCAATGGACTGCAGCAACTCGGGAGTGATCTCATCCTGAGAGGACGCAACTTTTCGAACGAGATTGGAAGTCACTTTCACATCCATCCCGGGATTGACGGTCCCGATATCTGCCAGAATCACATAGATGACCCGAGTCTGAGCGACGTGTGAAGTTCGACGGTCATAGATAACGGTCCCTTTGACTTCGACTTTCGTCTTCGCCCCGAGACGTTCCCCTTCAACGGTTCCGCTCAAACTGATTTTGGCCGAGATTCGATTGGCTTCGCTCAGCTTGCACTCAAAGTCTGACGTCTTGACGGCCTCGATCCCGGTGAGCATCTGAATGGCCCAGTCAGGGGGAGTCCAGCTGTCACCAATTTCCTGATCTGTTTCAGGGAGTAAGCCAATCACCGCCAACGGATCTCCTGGAAGTTCCAGCAGATCGAGACTGTCACGGGTCAAATTTCCGCTAAGAGGATAATTCTGCACACCCTCACGTCGACCGGCCGCCACAATCTTCCGCGTATCGGCTGGCAGAGTGGACTCGGTTCGGTAGTCATTGACATCGGTGACCAGATCGGCGCGTGAGAAGATTCTCAAGGATCGCAAGGCGAAGGCATCGCGTCCGGCAGGAGGCAACAGCTTCTCAAGAAACTGAAATCCTGCCTCAGCTTTGAGCGGAAGTCGATCTTTTTCCGTTTGGGATTTGGCCGTCACCACAGATCCCACGGTTTGAATCTGAGCCTGACAACTGAAGGCATGCTCAGAAAGATACGACTCTTTCAAAGAGATCGATTCACCGCGGAGTTCAGGGCAGAACGTCCCGCTAAACAATACGAATGTCACTGCGATCGCTGTTCGATACTGCGTTGATTTCCAACTCAGACCGTTCGACAGCAAGGAAAAGTTCGAATTGCGAGCCATCTGCCCTCCCTGGTACTCAAGATCCGGTGACTGACTCACCGACCGAGTCGAGACAAACTCATTCCACGCGAGAGATCGAGAGCTGAGGCCGCTCAAGTCGCTCGCGTATCGAAGAGGTTCGTCGATTATTCCTCTTCGTCTCCACCGACGGCGACTTTCGTGGCGTCTTCGTCTTCCCAGGACATCATTCGCTCATCGTCCACCTGAACGGAAACTCGATCTTCTTCCGCTGGTTCGATGACAGCGCCCCATTTGGCGAGTTCGTCGCCATGTTCGCCGGCAACAACGGTGAAATCATCGCGGATGGCTCTCCACCACTGAAGGTGAGGCCAGTCACGGCGGATGGTTTTGAGACAGGTCAACATTGCGCGACCATTGGCTCCAGCACTGAATCCAGCCCGATTAGCGACGGCCGAATAAGTTGCAATTTTATCTGCTCGCTTCAATTCCCAAAGAACCTCTGCGACAGCTGGAGCACGAGTAGAAGCCATAATCCGTTCCTTTTCTGAAACCCACTTTCCAAACAGTAATTTTACCCAATTTTGTCTACTTCTACGGTACTGAAATCGCATTCATCAGACAAGTAGGGACTTGTTCACACGAAATCATCCGCTGGTCATCTCGGATTCGAGACCCTTCAGCCCGTTCTTCAGGTTTCCCCGACATTCGTCTGAACTCGAAGCTTTGAATGAGCACTCAATTGGCTCGTGCCATCTGCTCGCGCGATTCGCAGTGAGCGATCGGGTTGGAAGCTCGAGAGATCGTTCGAAGAATTCTCTGACTGGTCAATCGTTCGCCTTTTCTGATGCGACGGAGATTCGGGCGTTTTGATTGATGAGAACTGACCAGAGAATCAACCTCGCGCGACCGGAGCACAAGGAAACAGCATCACGGAATGAGCAGGATGAGCCCCGCCGTGGCCAGCCCCTGAGCGGTCGCACCTCGCAAACTGAACGGAGGATACTCGCATGTGTAACATGCATGATCGCCCGGTTGAGTCTCCCCGAGAGTATAAACCGTTTCGTAAGAGGGATTTGCTCCGATCAGATAGGGAAGAATCGGAACTGTCCCTAAGAAGCGGACTCCGGAAAAGACTGGCTGACAGATGCCGTGAGAGAATCCGTGGCGTTCCAGGTTCGAATCTTCGAAGTAGAGCGGCTGATGATTCAGCAGCGACGCATTCCAATACTCTGTCGTCGCCGACCAGTTTCGTGAAGTTGCCGGAGGATGAGCACGTCCGTTGATTCCGGCAAACAGCACCTCTGCCCGGTTCTCGGGAAGCGACCCTTGGGGCGGAGTGATATCGAGTGAGATCTGACTCAGTGAGAGTTTGAAATCTCCTTCGACGGCCCGTGCTTCTTCCACCGAACCACCGGGCTCGATGGCTGCAGAGGAATTCAACACTCCGCCGTGAAACTCAGTTCTCGGAACGGTTTGAATGAAGTTGCCCAATGAATATCCGTTCGGCATGCAACCTTCGAGGTACATGCTGTTGTATCGCCAATTGACAAGTTTGTACTGCCAGCGACACATCAGAGACGGCTTCTCTCCGTAGGCAGCTTCGTAGCTCTCTTTCCAGCGTTTGAATTCGGAATCGGATTCCACAAAGCACCTGCCTGACTCGTGAACATCTCCAGTGGAACCACTCGCCCCCGCAGAATTTGGCTGTCCCATATACGGACAACAAGCCAGCGCTGCTGGCGATGGCCCAGCCACGCAGGAAGCCTTCTCTCCGTGAAAGCAAACCTTTCCAGAGCGGAGAACCGGCGGCGAGGAATGAGCGTCACAGGCAACGTATGGAGAACATTCTGGTTCACTCAACGCAGAGAGACACTCGTCGGAGAAGATGTCCCCAGCCTGCCCGATTTCACACAGACACAGCAGACTCCAGACACACGTCAACACAGCACTCGTTCTTCTCAGGACCCGTCCTGACTGGGATTGAGTGAGCATTTTGAAGACCTGTTGTCGAATATGAAGTGCAAGGTGAGCGAAACGACCGAACAGAGGCATAAGACACGCAATCCGTCCGGCACTGATTAGAATCGTCGAGCGGTTGCAGCGGAATGCAATAAGATTCCTACATCCGCTATCCTGTCCCTATCTCACCTTGTTTAACAGGCGAGCACCGTGTTGAACGGGCGCGGACTCGTCAAACAGGTCGAATTTGTTCTCCCGGCGACGTCAACACTATCCCCGAATGGATTGAAAGAGTGAAGATCTCTCAGTTCGCAGATTTTGGGATCGGTCCGGAAAACATCCCAACACGGAAAGTTGACGAATGTCACGCCGGCTGAATTTGGCCATCGACACAAAATCGTCGCAAATCACGACAGCTTGCCTTCTTGAAGCGGCCGCTCGCAAGCCGGGAAACGTGCATCCACAGGCTCAGTTCGACGACCTCACCTTCTCCAACTTCGAAACCGCGGCTCAGATCACCGGGCAGATTCTCGGAGACGAACAACGCTCTCTGTCTGTCGCTGCGCAGATTCTCTCGGTCGTGCGAAAAACGCGTGAACAAGTTCAGTCCAACGTGAACCTCGGAATACTGCTGCTCCTTGCGCCCATGGCAGCAGTGGAGAACCATTTGTCGCTGGAAGAGGGAATCCACGATGTGCTGGCAGCTCTCGATCCACGCGAAGCTTCGATCGTCTATCAGGCAATTCGCGAGTCACAGCCCGGGGGAATGGGAACTTCCCAGCAACAGGATGTCACTTCCGAGCCGACTCAGCCACTCGTCGCGTGCATGCAGTTTGCTGCCGCGAAAGACACCATCGCCCGGCAATACACGACAGATTTCTCCCTGATTCTCGGTCAGGGACGCGAACTGTTCTGTCAGTGGTGGGAGCGAACGCTGGACTGGGAAGTGAGCGTAATTGGAACTCAACTGGAATTGATGCATCGGGTTCCGGATACTCTCATCATCCGAAAATGCGGTCGTGAAACTGGAGAAATTTCCGCTCTCAAAGCTGCCGAAGTCCTTGAGAAAGGATGGCCAGACACGCAGCAAGGCAAGATCGCTCTCTCCGAATTTGACCAATGGCTGCGGGCCGATGGTCACCGGCGAAATCCGGGAACTACCGCTGATCTCATTGCAGCGATATTGTATGGAGCCATTCGCGACGGACACTGGGGTCCCCCTTCGCAGATCATGATTTCAGAAACGTAATCTCAACGAGTTCTCCATGTCACAGACACGCTCTTTTGCCGTCGATGTCACCAAGGATCATCTTGTCTTCTCAGCTGCGCACTTCATCACCATCGGTGACGATCTTTGCGAACGGCTGCATGGACACAATTGGCGTGTCGCGGCTCGCGTTGAGGGCGATCTCGATGGCAACGGATTCGTCTTCGATTTCATCGCACTTCGCGACGAACTCCAAAAATGGGTCGACCGACTCGATCACCGCATGCTTCTTCCGACTCAACACCGCCAGATTTCCGTTGAACCGGACGAAAAAGAAGTTCATGTCCGGTATCGGGACCGTCGCTGGGTCTTTCCGCTCGAAGAATGCGTTCTGCTTCCCATTGAACAGACGACTGCAGAACTCCTCGCCAGCTGGATTGCGGATCAGTTGATCGAGACTTTAGAGACGTCCCCGTTGACGAGTTTGTCGGTGAAAGTCGAGGAAAACTTCGGTCAATGGGCGACGTGTCGGGTCGAGTTTTAACAAGCTGATGCGGGAATTGAGAAGAGTTCGAAGGAACACCGACAACCGTTGATGCTGGACTCCGCATCCGTTATGAGTCCCTTTTGCGGGCACATTCGCGCCCAAAACGCTCATCTCGGGAATTGACGCGTTTCACTCGATTTCGTGCTTTCAAGAGCGAAATCGGTGGCGCATTCGTTCACTGAGCCGATTCATCCCAGTTCATTCACTTTCATTCAAAAAACGCTCTAAGGAGACAAGTGTGGTCGCACGGAATGGTTCCAACTCCGACGCAGACGGATCAGAAAACGGCGATCAGTTGCAGTTCGTCTCCATCAGTGGTGAAACGCGCCGCCGGTATTTGAACTATGCGATGTCGGTCATCATGTCTCGTGCGCTGCCGGACGTCCGCGACGGGCTCAAGCCGGTGCAACGGCGAATCATGTACACCATGTACCACGACCTGCGATTGACCGCAGATGCGAAGTACCGGAAGTGCGCGAAAATCGTCGGGGATACAACGGGGAATTACCATCCTCACGGAGACGAAGCTGTTTATGACGCTCTCGTCCGTCTCGCTCAGGACTTCACCTATCGAGAACCGCTTGTCGATGGTCAGGGCAATTTCGGCAACGTGATGGGACTTCCGGCTGCGGCCCGTCGATACACCGAAGCGAAGCTGACAGCGATCGCAGAACGGCTGATGTCGGAACTGCGGTACGAGACCGTCGAAATGCGTCCGACGTATGACGCCACGCGAGATGAGCCGACGGTTCTGCCATCGCAGTATCCCAACCTCCTCGTCAACGGATCTCAGGGAATCGCAGTGGGGATGGCAACGAACATGCCCCCTCATAACCTTGGTGAAGTGATCAAAGCGGCGATCTATCTCGTCGATCATCCCGAAGCGACGGTCGCCAATGTTCGGAAATATATCAAAGGGCCGGACTTCCCATTGGGAGGGCGCATCGTCACAGACTCGGTCGAGCTGCGCAAGATTTATGAAGAGGGTCGCGGAGCAATCAAGGTTCGTGGTGAGTGGAAGTACGACACTGAAAAGAAAAAGGAAATCAAGAACCGGCTGGTGATCCATTCGATTCCTTATGGGGTCGAAACCGGCGGGCTCGTCAACTCTCTGGGTGACATTCGCGATTCGCGAAAGCTTCCGCAACTCGTTGATGTTGCTGACGAATCGGACGGAGAACAGGGACTGCGGATTGTGTTGCACATCAAATCAGGGACGGATCCTGAAACGGTGATGTCGTACATGTATAAGCACACCCGCCTCGAGGAAAACTTCTCGTACAACGCAACCTGTCTCGTCCCGGATGAGCACGGAGTTCTGGTTCCGCACAGGTGTTCGCTCGTCGAGTTGCTTCAACACTTTCTCGACTTCCGATTCATTACGGTTCGCCGGCGATTCGAATATCTCCTCGCTCAACTGGAACGTCGAATCCATATTCTCGAAGGCTTCGTCATCATCTTCGATGACCTGGAAGAAGCCCTTCGAATCATTCGCAAGAGTACCGGGAAACAAGATGCGTGTCAGAAACTTGTGAAAGCGTTTCCGCTGGACGAAGAGCAGGCAACAGCCATTCTGGAACTCCAGCTGTACCGGATCTCGTCGCTGGAAATTGACAAAATTCGCGAAGAGCTTGAGGAAAAACAGGCCGAAGCAGCCCGGATTCGAAAGATCCTCAAGTCTGACGCCCAACTCTGGAAAGAAGTTCAGGCGGAACTGAAGGAACTCGGAGACCAGTTCAAATCGAAACGAAGAACAGCCCTCGGTTCCTCAGACGAAATCACCGAGTTCGACCCGCAAGCATATATCGTTCGAGAGAACACCAATGTTGTCGTGACGAATGAAGGCTGGGTCCGACGACTGGGAAAGATCTCTTCGGTCGCCAAGCTGCGCGTCCGAGACGGGGACGAAATTCTGGGCGTCTATCCGGGATCGACACTGGAGAACGTGATCATGTTCTCCTCTGACGGAACCGCTTACACGATTCCGATGGACCAGATTCCTCCCTCAACCGGGTACGGCGAACCGCTCTCAAAACACTTCAAGTTGAGTGACGGAGCCGCCATCATCGCGGGACTGACAACCGATCCGCGATTCACTCCTGAGGATGTTGAATACGAAGACTACCCGCCTGAGCCGTATCTTTTCATCGCGACAGCCCATGGCCAGGTCATGCGAATGTCGCTCTCTCAGTTCCGGGCTCCGTCGACGAAGAACGGTCGGAAATACTGTCGACTCGCCGCTGGCGACCGAGTTGTCCACGTTGAGGTGATGAACGAAGAAGACACGGTCTTTCTCATTTCGAAAGAAGCGAGACTCATCCACTTTGCCGTCGCGGATGTTCCCATTCTGAACAGTGCCGGTCGAGGAGTCCGCGGCCTGAAACTGACCGACGAGGAAGATCAGGTTCTCGCTGCAAAACGTCTCAGTCGCCCGAGTGACGTGTTAAAAATTGTCAACGAAAACGGCAAAGAGCTCAGCTTCGGACAAATGAAATACAACGTCACCGGACGTGGAGGAAAAGGAGTCAAAACGAGCCAGCGAACAGGCATTCAGGCTGTGATTCGCCCGGAAATTGAACTTGTCGACTGGACATCACTTGGCGAAGAATAGAATTGTGACGCTGTCTGAAACCCGACTGGAATCACTCCACGAAGAATTTATACACTCGTTATACAGATCACTTTACCCAAACTGAGACTCGAATGCTGCTTCACTTGTTGAAATCCAAACTCCACATGGCTGCGGTCACAGAAACGGAGTTGCACTATCATGGCAGCGTGACGATCGATCGCGAATTAATGGATGCTATCGGACTGCTTCCATATGAAAAAGTCCTGATCGCGAATTGCGAAAATGGCCAGCGGGCTGAGAGCTATGTGATCGAAGGCCCTCCCGGATCAAAAGTCGTCAAAATGAATGGCGCATTGGCACATACCTCGTCGATCGGTGACCGTGTCATCATCATTGCATTCGTTTCCGTCACAGAAGAAGAATCACGCAAACACGATCCGAGAGTCGCCATCTTGAATGAGCAGAACGAAATCATCGATCAGTTCATCGGTGAAATCTATCCGCAACAAGGTTCGCAGACACAACCACTCTCGTAGCGTATTTACTTTTTTCCGACTGAGCCTTGCAGGCCAACGACTTCGAAACAGATCATCTCAGAAACCGTTGGGGAGTTCTTCAGATGGCCTTCGAAAAGACGCGGCTCAGGATTGACGAAGACTCTGAAGATCGAAGGGAGTTCGAAACTGAACTCTCTGCCGCCGTTGCCTGTTTTGATGTCCGGCGTCTCACTCGGTGTGGCGGAGTCGCGGCCGATCCGTCACTCAAAGAGATTCAACATGTCTCGATCGAGAACCGAACACTCACTGCAATCGTAACGATCAACCTGACGGATGGAAGTCCGCGAGACTGCTCAGGATCGTGTTCTCAACCTCGCGTGACACGCAAGGAAAGTTTGTCAATCGAAATCGATCTGGATTCCGGACGAGCGGAATGGCAAACGATCGATGGAGTCGTGACAAGCCTGGACTGAAGTCCGTTTCTGTCACACTTCGCCGCGTCACACTTTGCACGAAAGACTCGTGCAAAGAGCACATGCTTAATCTCCGGTCGAATTTCCCGGAGCAGAATTGAGGTTTCTAAAGACGAACACCCCCAATTTCGAAGCCGTCAGGATGTCAACTCGCCCGTCGTCATTGATATCCTCTGCGAGGATTTGAACTCCGACGCCGGAATGTGAATCGACAAGATGAGGAATGAACCGAACGGCCCCGTCATCTCGTCGCTCTAATTCGAACCAGTAAACGACAGGGGGAGCGTTGGGCTCGATATCTCCGTCCGGCCCATGTGCCCACATTCGTTTTCCGGTTACGACATCGGTCAAACCATCGCCATTGATGTCGGCAAAATCCAAAGCATGAGGCTGAGTAAAAGCAACTCCAAACTCCTCTTCTCGGGAATGGTCCGACATGATCAGATGCTCGGGGAAGGACTTTTCCTCTCCGTCGTTTTCGTATCAGGCCAGGCCCCACTCATGGGCATTGATCGCAGAGACGACATCGGAATCGCCATCGCCATCCACGTCGAAAACGCCCATCTGTGCTCCGCCTCGATCGGTTGAAAAGAGCATCCGATGAAACGGCCAGGGCTGATCAAACTCTGTCGGTTGTTCGTACCAACCATCATTGATGACGTAATCAAGGCGACCGTCGTTGTTCAGATCCCCAACACCCTGACCATGATAAAACTGCGGCCAATCCTCGTTGTCCCCGATTGGAGAAAAGCCCCACGGTGCTCTCGGATCGCTCGAATCAGGCTTGAGAAATCCCCACTTCCCATCCCAATGAGTGACTAATTCGGGAGTGCCATCCTGATTCATATCGATGAGAACGGGAGATTCTCCCCGGACTCTTTCGAAGACGAAATGTCTTGGCCAGAGTCCGGACTCCTCACCCGGATTTTCATACCAATAGGCGGAGTGCTTGTGCACACGTCCAAGAACAAGAATGTCCGGCCGCCCGTCACCATTGAAGTCACTGACAAACGAAGACATGCTGTTGCTCGGACTTTCCTCCGGAGGCAACGGTACAGCTTCATAGAACTCGTTGGCTTTCGTGAACTCAGGCCCTTCGTACCAGAAAGGACCAGCCACGATATCGATGTGACCATCCCCGTTGATGTCGCCAGTGTCGACGCCATCGCAGTAGTAGCGGTCAGTCAGTTGCTGTTTGGAGAACTCTCCGCCAGACGCAGAGAAGGACACTCCCAGGAACAGGAGGCTCGTGAGAGAGCGAATCCAAAGAGAATGCTTGCTGTTGATTCGCGAAGGTTGTGTCGAACAATGCTCCGGGAAGCTTCTCACGATGTTCTCTCCAATAATGCTGGCGCTCTTAAGTCTCGGCGAGAGCATGTCACTCTTGCTTGTGCGTGCGCACAGACTGCCGGTTCCTCCGGTGAGACCACATGCGCATCGCGGCAATCAGGAGGCGAAGAGCCTCCGATCACAACTCGAGCGTTCAGCATACCTTGAGAGATGAAACGAGGCCAGCACCCCATCAGCCAACTTTGATCAATCAGCGCAGTGCCAACTGACTCAGAAAGCCGGGGTTGGGAGAGCCCCACATAGGTCCGATTTGTCTCGGCCGTCTTCGAATGCGCTCACACATTCACGATCAACGCACGGTCTTGGACCGTCTGACAGTGCTTAGACCGTCAGATCAGGTTGAGCTTGCTCGGCCGGTCTTGAGGTCGACGACAGCAGTTCTTGCAAAGCCCATGAGCTTCGAGACGATGGCTTTCGATTCGGAACCCAAATTCTCTCGCGACAGTTTCGAGAATTTCCTTGATTTGCTCGTTGTGGAATTCCGTCAACTCTCCGCACTTCTTGCAGATCAAGTGGTCGTGTTGCGGGTATCCGTAATCGTGCTCGTAAAGATCACGATCGTCCTGCCGGGCCACTTTGCGAATTAAACCAGCATCTTCAAGCTGTTTGATCGAGCGGTAAACGGTCGAGCGGCTGACTCGCTTGCCGTCGCTCCGTTGATCGAGTCGCTGAATCAGTTGATCGGCGTCAAAATGTTCGTGAGAAGCGAACACTTCTTCCACGATGATGGAGCGCTCGCGCGTCATGCGCAGTCGCTGCGTCGCCAGATATTCGCGGTATTTCTCCTTCGGGGAGATCGCTACCGAGACCGATTCCAGATCGGACACGATCGCTCCTTTCAATTCAAGCCAACAAGGCTCAATCCATCATGATGCGACCAAGCATTCGGTCGATCGCGAGATCAAGCTTCTCTGGGGTGTCATACGTTCCTGACTCGATTTCCGATTTAATTCGTGCCAATCGCTCGGCATGAGATTCTCCGGAACGCTCGACAGACTGCGAAGGAGAACTTTGAGAATCATGACCAGCCATAGAGTCCGATCGGTCGACTCGTTTTTGTTGACCGTCAGTCACTGACCGGTCGTTCCCAGATTCATTTTGGTCGGAAGTGGAACCTGTTTTTGAACGTCTCATGCCTTCATCATAGTCGAGGTGTGTCCCAATCATCAAGAACTTGCTGAAGCATTGTCCCATTGAATGCAGAACTGATGGGCAAGAAACGGTCTGAACTGGTGTGGATGCAAGTCGCATGGAATTTCTCCGAAACGACCGTCCTGGTGGAATTTCGCGTTTGAACGCGGCGTCATGCTTTTGATGTGATGTTCGCCTCATCCTCGAGGCTTCTCAGTACCGTTTTTATCGGTCGCAACCAGAAACACGATGAAGGCATTCGACGAATGTTCAGCTTTTTGAACTCTTTTCCACAAATTTTGCACGAATTACAGGACGAATCGCCTTCCCGACAGCCACTCACTGGGCGACCGGCCGATTTCAGCAGGTTGCAATTGACCTGATTTCGCGGATCGGATTAGATTTTCGCCGAGGCCACGTTCGTGGACCTTTTCCACAGATCCCTTCTCGAAAATCCGTCATGCAGATTTCAAGAGCGAATCGCCCCGCCTGGAGACAGCGTCTGGTCGACGCCGAAACCGGCTTTCGTATCGGCCTTCGAACCGACTCGACCCTTTTCATGTATCTGTTCGTCGGAATCGGCGTTCTTTTCTCTGGTTTCGTGTTCCGCTTGAGTGTCATCGAGTGGGCAATTCTGGTCCTCACATTCGGCCTGACGCTCTCTGTTGAACTGTTTCATCAGCTCTTGAAACTGATTGTCCACGAATTCCGGCATTATATCGGCCAGAACCTCAATCAGATCCTCAGACTCGGAACAGCTGCAGTCGTCGCCACAAATGTCTCGGCGATCATCGTGTTGCTCATCCTCTTCGGCAGCCGCATCGTCGAAGCAATTGGCTAACCGTTTTCCCCATTTCTTCGCACTCGCCGGGACTCGTTTCGCTCGAAGAATGCCGTCTTTCTCTCGTGAATCAGAACATTCTGTCCGGGAACCCGATCGGTTCTGAGTTGAGGATCTCCCAACTCTCGCCCGGCAAACAGCGCAAAGTCCCCCCGCGGGAACGTCATGTGCAGACGTCGAGATGGGGAATTTTCCGAGCATCCAGTATTCATGGATTGCGATTCGATTTCGCTTGTTCGCTGGAACAACGGATGGAATCGCGTTTAAAGTGTGTAAATCTGTTTCGGGCTGCGGGACCCCATCCTTCACCCAGAGAGACAGACTCAACCTCACCCTCGAAAATTCTCACCTGAAATCTCGACGACAACGAAGGACCCCGCGATGACTCGGATGATGACATGTCTGCTGACAGTTGTGTGTGCACAAATCAGCTTCGGACAAGACAGCCTCCAACCTCGAATGACCTTTCCAGTCAACGGTTATTCGATGACCCCACTCGAAGCCCCAGTCGGAGAAACCCCGTATCAATCACTGATCATGTTTCTATCCGCATCAGAAGGTTTCGCCCCGAACGTGAACGTGCAGATCCAACCCTATCCCGGCACAATGAAGGAATATTCAGACCTTTCGAAAGGACAGTTTGAGCAACTGAACTTCCAGGTGCTGAAAGAAGACGTCAAGGAAAACATGGCCCTTTGGGAGTACACCGGAACAACCCAGAACAAGACTCTGCACTGGTACACATCTGCTCACAAGCGAGATGGCAAGGTCTACCTCGTCACCGCAACTGCCCTCGAATCACAATGGGAACAGGCTGGCCCGAAGCTGAAAAAGTGCGTCGACAGCTTTCGACTTGATCAACCCAACGTGATTGGTGGACCCTCCAACTGAGACATTGCGGGATGCGAGTTCGGACACGAAGAACAAGCTTCTCGTGTCTTGCCGAACCGTCACGATTGAATCGAAAAGTCCGTGGTTGTTGATCTCAGTTGATCTCAACCGCGGACTTTTTCATTTCAGATCGCTGGCCCCATCGCTGAAGATGTTGCGACCGGCAACTTTCCTCGCAATCTCTTTGTCTTCGCGCGCGATGTTCGAAATCCTGTTCCCTCGAACAATCGTCAAGACAACAAGGCTGCGAGCATTCCCGAGAGCACGATTCCATCGAACGTTCCCGCTCCGCCAATCGACATGATCCCCACCGGAGTCTTGAGAACATCCCGCAGGTGCAACAGGTCAGCACCAATGACCGGCCCCGCGACTCCACCGATAAACGCGGCAGCTGTTCGTTCTTCCGGGGATGCTTCAGGCAGCAGAATCCACGCCGAAATCACGCAGAGGATCGGCGGAACCAGACCGGGCATCATGATTCCGATTCCTTCGACTGGACGGGCCGTCCGATAGCAGACTCCAATACTCAACCCCGCAACGATGAACGTTGCAAGAATCGCCGAGTTTCCGAATCCTGCCACCCGGACCGCCTGGTGAATCGCCAGAGCAACCGGAATCAAACATCCGCCAATATTGATGGCAATCTGTGTTCGCGAGAAGACTCGCTGATAGTCCCGCTCAAATGCCTGCCCGAGTGGACCGTACCTCACTTCGGGTTGCAGGTCGTCTCGTCGAAATTCATAGACCGGAACGTTAATAAACGACCCGAAAAAGACTCCGAGCACTGTCAACCCAGCGACTCCTGATGAGAGACCAAGCTTCGTCAAAATCGAACGCACGAGATCGAAAAGCAGCGACGGCAACAGGCACATCAACATCAGGATCAGAAAGAGGGGAAGACAGCCGATGAGGGTTGAAAGCGGGGATTGTGTTCGGCTTCGATATTCAAATTGAACTGGCATAGATCGTTCGGTTGTCTTTTTACTGCAAAGGGCGAACAATGACGTTTCGTTCGCCGAAAATTGTTCGCCTATCGAGTACTCATACTGACACAAAGAATTCAAGAAGATTGCTAACGAAAGATGGACTACTATCAAGTTTTAGGTGTTTCCCGATCGGCAACCAAGGACGAAATTCGCAAAGCCTTCAAAAAGATCGCCCGCGAGAATCATCCGGATGCCAAGCCGGACGACGATGCAGCAGCCAAGAGATTCAAAGATGCTGCCGAAGCGTACGATGTTCTCGGTGACGAAGAGAAACGAAAGAAATACGACCAGTTCGGCGAACACTGGAAGCACGCTCAAGGTGGAGCAGGACCGCAGCAGGGCAATCCCTTCCGAAGTGGCGGACCTGTCGATGTTGACTTGCGTGACATCTTCGGCGGAGGAGGAGCGGTCGACCTCGAGAGCCTGTTTGGAGGCATGTTTGGCGGAGGCGGAGCACGCTCGCGTCATTCTGCTCAGCCGATGAAAGGTCAGGACGTCACAACGTCAATTCAGGTCCCGTTTCAAACATCTGCCTCCGGGGGCGATTACGATCTGTCGATGCAACGTGGCGGAAAAGTGGAGCGACTGACGGTCAAAATTCCCGCCGGAATCGAGTCAGGAAAATCGATCCGCCTCGCCGGTCAGGGAGAACCCGGAAGAAATGGCGGTCCAAACGGGGATCTGCTGGTAACAGTCAATGTTGCTCCTCACCCCTATTTCCGCAGAGATGGAAATAACGTTTCGGTCGAGGTTCCGGTTTCCGTCTCCGAAGCAATTCTTGGTGCGAAAGTCGATGTCCCGACTCTCAGTGGGGAACAGGTCAGCGTAACACTCCCGGCCGGAACTTCTTCGGGAGCAAAACTCCGATTGCGAGGCAAGGGATTTCGCAATCCTCGAACGGGAACGACCGGGGATCAGTTTGTGATCATCAAGATCACTGTTCCGAAAGACATCGATGAGCAATCTCGGGAACTGATCGAACAGTTCGCGATGCTGAACCCGCAGTTCCCCCGCGACGACCAGTGGTAACAGCGGCTCCATCAATACGAGTGGCTATCAGTGCGTCGGACGCGGTCGAGTGTTGATCCAGAATCGACTGCAATACTCATCGAGTTCATGACGGTTCGATAAGCTGATCACTTCTCGAACTCCCGTCCACCGATCGGGTGTCAGTTCGATTTCAATTTGAAACGACTCCGTTGGAATTCGATCGAGGAAAGCTCTCGCGACGGCGAGTCGATACCGAAGTTGGGGATAAACCGGACAATAGCGTGTTTGGAACGACCATTTGTCGATCGAGAACTCCTCGGAATCGCTGAAGACCGGACCGGGAGTGAGGAAGTCCGAGAGACCTTCCGGAACCTCCTCTCCTTCGGCAGGAACAACTTCGATGCGCACTTTCTCTGGGCGGGAACAATAGACCGCCCAGGCAGGCCAGTGGTCATAGAGGCCCCAGTTTTCAAGGATCGGCAGTCCGACCAGCAGCCCGGTCATTGCAAAAGCAACTCGGTTGCGCCACGGATTGATCGTCTCAATCTGATCAACGATTGAAGAAGAAGCAGCACCTGAAGCGAAGAGCAATCGATTCTGCAGAATGAAATACAGGTTCCACCCCAGGACTCCGTATTCGTGATTCAGCCCCAGCGGTCCGAGCATCCAAATCAGAAGACCGTGCATCACGTACGACGCCCAGCGGCCCAGACTTCTCGTCTGCCGAAACGCGAGCAAGCCGCCAATTATCAATTCTCCGACGGGAAGCGACAACGCCATCCATCGACGCGACTCCGTTGACCAATAGTTGGTTTCAACTCCTAAGTTGTTCAAGCCAGCATTCAATAAAAGTTGACCGTGTGCGTCCAGAAAAGTCAGGTCCAGTTTTGAGACAGCAGAGTAGATATAAACGCTACAGATGAACCATCGATTGCATTTCAGTCCTCGCGAATCAGGAGCCAGCCACAGCAAAAGGCCGGAAGCAATGAACTGGAAAGTCCACGGCTGCAATCGGTGTTGATCGAGCAGCACAAGTCCCAGCGAAGCTGCATACAGAACTCCAGGAAAGACATCACGCCCGCGAATTGTGACGTTCGCAATAACTCCGAACGCTCCGATCACCACTCCGGCAAAGAGCACGTAATCGATCCAGAAGGGAACACCTGTCAGCAGCCCGAACCATGGGATTTGGGGATATCCGGGGCTCACCCAGAGTGGCCACGTCAACGCACACTGAAGTAGAAAGAAGACCGCGATGAGCCGTTGAAGTCGCGAGACAAGGGGCTTGTTCGGGGTCTCCGTGCGGGACAATTCGTTCATCTGAGTGTATTTCGCTGACACGTCACCTCTCAACTCACCTGATAGAATCTGAGAGATGGCTTTTCGTTGATCATTTGGGAAAAGGGATGCCACCTGCAGTTGGCGACACTATAATGAAAGTCGACGCCGTGTTTGGAGATTTTCATGCTCAGAAGCATCCAGTACTTCCTGATTGTCTGCTCGATCGTTGCACTCTGCGCGGAAACAGGCCTATCTGGCCCGCCGGGAAAACGCGGTCGCAGCTACCCACTCGTCTACGGCGCAACCGGTCGACCTTACGGACCAACTCAGAGCCACTATCAATATGAACGGCGATATGGTCGCCCATGGCACGGCGGCGGTTCGGGACGCGTCTATTCAGCGAGCGGTCGAGCAGTCTCCTATCCCGGTTACTCGTTCTATGTCGGCAACCCGTATTATGCCCCCGCTTATTACGGATGGGGTGCTCCCGGATTTGGAGTCTCATGGGGCGGATACAACGGTTTCTTTTATCCGCAATTTGCTCCCTGGGGTTATCTGTCTTATCAGGCATATCCCGACGCGATGCCTCCCAGCGTCGCGGAATTCGGACAATCAGGAACGATCGTCGACGATGCTGTCGCGAACGCCAACGCCAATCCCAATGTGAACGCTCCACTCTTTCAGCCGATCCCTCAATTGGATCCGATCGACCAGGTTCTCAACGCCAACAACTTGAACGACGACGAGCCGAAACGGCATGTCGCTGCGAAACCTTTCACCGCAATCGAACTTGAGCGAAGCCGTCGATTTGAAGCTCGCGGCGATCAGAAATTTGCACTCACAAACTATCTGGGAGCATCTGAGAATTATGAAAACGCGATGCGTGAAGCCCCCGGACTGGCATCACCTCGCTACCGAAACGCAATCACCTTGGCCGCTCGAAGTCGCTTTGACGAAGCAGTCGAAGAATTAAAAGCCGCGGTCTCGATCGACTCAACTTGGTTATTCTCTCCGGTCACGCTCGACGAAATGTTCGGCCCCCGCAATGAAGGGGAAAAACAGAGGGTCAAAACTCGCGTGGCAGAGTGGGCCAGTCGCGATGTGCGTGATCCGAACCGTTTGTTCCTGCTCGGCAGTTTGCTCTACCTCGATGGCGATTCCCGTTCAAAGAATCTCATCGAATCGGCAATCCGTTTCAGCGGAAGCCAGGAACACCTTGTGGCCTTCTTGCTCCCTCAACTTGACCAGGTGGAACAGCTTCCGAATCCAACTCCGACAGCAGTCGTGGCAGATCAGGATGCGATTCCGCAGAATGATCCCGAATCAGCTCCTCTTACGGAACCAGACTCCGAGGCGTTGAGTTTCCCCACAGAAGAGAACTCCAGTATCATTCCGCCACTTCCAGGCGATGTTGATCCTGTTGAAACTTCTTCTCCCGAACCAACATTAGGAGATTCCAAAGACGGTCCCCTACTTCTCCCTGCTCCATAAGCTGTTTTGGGCCAGCAAGTCTGAGGGGATGATTTTTCCCCCAGACCCGACTGATCATTTCTATGGCCACGTACTTCCGTAGACGCAGCAAGATCCATCTTCCCATCACGCTGAGTGTCAGCTTGATGGTGCTGAATGTCACTCTCATGATCTGCTGGATCATCGTGCTGGCGCAACGTTCGCTCTGGGGAGCACTGACGATCGGAGTCGTCGCGTTCACGTTGATTCTCGCCGGACTCTCCGCCTGGCTCGTGCTGACGCTGAAAGAAATTGGCCTCAACAATCGACAGGCCAACTTCGTCGATAGCGTCACCCACGAACTCAAATCGCCGATTGCATCTCTTCAGCTCTATCTGGAAACATTGCGAATGCGCAATCTCTCCGAAGAGAAGCGGGACGAATTCCACGGCGTGATGGCCAACGAGTTACGACGACTCGACAGCTTGATCAGTCAACTTCTGGAGGTCGGAAGACTCGACGCACTCGGAGACAATGACGAGCCGGCAGACATCGAAATCGCCCCGCTTCTGCATCAGTATGCAGAGACAGCGTGTCTGAACTGGAACGTCAAACTTGAGGACGTCTTCACCTTCGAAGTCGAACCGGTCCGCGTCAAAGCTAAAAAGATCGTGCTCGATCTCGTCTTTGCCAACCTCGTGGACAATGCAGTCAAGTACGCCGGAACTCCTCCGGAAGTCGTCATTCGAGTCAAACCGCACGGTCGAAGCCGTGTGATGATCCAACTCGCAAACAACGGAACCGGCATCTCACCAGACGATCGAAAAGATGTCTTCCAGATTTTCTATCGAGGAGGCAGCGAACTCGAACGTCGCCGAAAAGGGACTGGGCTCGGGCTGTATATTGTGAACACGCTGGTGAAGAAATCTCACGGAAGAATTCAAATCAAAGATCGATTGAACGGAAATCCGGGCTGCATGTTTGAGATTGAAATTCCGAACCGCACGTTCCCCGTTCCAACTGGAGCGATGTCGCTCGGAGGCTCCCGCAAAGATCTGATCCAGACTGAGCCGCCCGCAGCATCATGATTGCTTCCCGGAAAGAATGTTCTCGAATTGACGTCCCGTGCGCGGCATCGGAAGCTCCTCCAATTCCCGAAGTGTCTTCCACGCGATCTCGCCCCCGCTCGAACGGGTGGAGTCGGCCGTCTCCATTTCATGAGTGAAATCACAGCGCAGGCACAACAATCGAATTCGATAGCGCGTGACGGAATGTCGAATCTCAGTCACGAGTTCCAGATTTTCAACTTCGACCTGAAGCGTGCGAACAAGTTCATCCCGAACCGTGGCACTCAGCTTCTTCAAACCCTGCCGAGTCATTCGCGTTCGCGAACTAATGTCGGCAATTCCAAATCGAGGAAAGTCCCACATCCCAGCCCATCGTTTATCAGACTGCCGTTGCCGAACCAGGTATGTCTCCCCCGACCGAATCGCAACCGAGGCCTCGACAAGCTGCGTCACCTTCGGTCGTTCGCGTTTCCACGGAATCGAATTCTGACTCGAATCCGCAAACGCGCGGCAATGCGAACTGACCGGACATTGATCGCAAAGCGGCGAGGCCGGAGTGCAAACTTGAGATCCGAGTTCCATCAGTGCCTGATTCAACTCACCGGCGTTGCGCTGCGGCTGCAATCGTTCGGCGAAACTCCACAACAATCGTTCACCGGTTCGATCGCGAGGATCTCCGTCATAGCCCAGTAGACGGCAATACAGCCGAAGCGTGTTCGCTTCAACGATCGGTGCAGGCAGATCGAAAGCGAAAGAACGAATTGCGCCCGCAGTGTAACGGCCAATTCCCGGCAACGACTGGAGATCATCGAGCCCTTTGGGAAACTCCCCGTGAAACCGCTCACAGATTTCAACGGCTGCCTGTCTGAGATTTCGTCCGCGACTGTAATACCCCAGTCCTTCCCAAGCTTGCAGCACTTCTTCCTCACTCGCGGCCGCTAACGCTTCAACCTGAGGAAATCGAGCCAGGAACCGCTCGAAGTAGGGAACGACCGCTTTCACTGTCGTTTGCTGAAGCATGATTTCACTGACCCAAATCTGATACGGATCTCGCGTCTCTCGCCATGGAAGACTTCGCCCATGCTTGCGAAACCACGCTTTCAGCCTTCGCCGAAGAACGGTGACTTGTTGATCTTCGGGAAGGAATTGTTGGATGTCTTCCATGAACTCAGTGTGTCTGAATAACTCTCGGAAATGATCGTCGCAGCTTAAAGCAGATGAAGACACCACCATACCAAGTGATTCAACTCTGACGAGAGAACAGGCTCAGCCAAAGCAATCGGCGGGGGATGAACAAAGCCTCGATCCTCGATGAACAGTTTCGCTCGAGGTGCTCAATGGCTCACATCGGTTGCAGCCACATTGCCATTCGTGGCATCATGACTTGAAACCATCGCTCAACCTGCGGAGTCGTTCAGTCATGCCAGTCCGTTCGCGAAGTCAACGATTCCCCGTGCGTTCGATCATGCACCTCAGCATGATTGCCGCATTCGTGCTCATCTTCTCGCCGAAACAATCCCAGGCCGAAACCTATTTTATTGAGCCGATCTCAACCGAACTCCATCATCGTTTGCTTTCATCGAATGCCTCATTGTACGCAGTCGTGAACTGTAGCGACTCGCTCGAAGGGGGACAGGTCGACCTCGCGGAATTGGGGCTGCTCGGGTTGCTGAAGTCTCTCCGAGAGTTCCGCGAACAAGGGCACACTTCGATTCACATGTTTATCCGATTCGAGTCTTTCGAAAACAATAAGGACTCCGAGAAGTTCCTCGAACAGGCGCTGAAGAACATTTGTCGCAACGCCGGTTTCGAGGAATTTAAGACATCGATGACATGGACCTCTGTCTCATGGGAAGACCGATTCGGACCTGCCTCCGAGTTCGTCGAACCGGATGACAACAACGAAAATGGCGTCGGAGATTTTCATTCGAGAGCTTTTCCGTTACGCACGCGACTGTCGCGGTATCTTCTCGGAGACTTCGATTGCTTTGTGGAAATCCGACAGCCCATTGATACGACAATCAAAGAACTCTCTACATCGCTCCGAGATTCAATCAGAGCAAATATAGATGCTCTCAGTCTTCCGGAACGAAGGCGACTCAAATTTGACATTCGCAGCACCGAATTCGCGCGGGACAACGCTGACCATCTCTTTGGTCAAATCGCAGGAGTCTCTCCGGCCGAAATATTTGCGAAAGAGCTTGGCTTCAAAGAGATGATTTTCCGGCACTCTCCCGGACGAGGGGCTCCGGAGAAGTTATTGGGGAACCGACTGCCACCGGTTGAACTGACCTCGAACGATGGAGAGGCACAAACATTCGACGACCTTCGAGACGGAAAACCCGCATTGCTCACCGTCTGGTCAAATGCCGACCAGGAATGCCGAAAACTCGGCAAAGCGCTTCACAAACTCAATGGTGAGCGCCACGCCATTGCCGCTGCGATCTCATTGCCGGACGAGAAGGTCGCAAAGATTGCAGCCCAGACGAATTGGAAGTTCCCGGTCGTCTCAATCTCGAAGGAGAGTGCGCAGAAGGAATTAAACGTCTGGCACAACCCGACAACGTTCTTCATCAATTCGGAAGGAATCGTCGTCGGGTATTTCGTCAACTTCGAACCGGGGGACGAGCAATGGATTCAGGAGCAGATCACTGACCTGTTGAATCAATAGCCGGAACCGGGTTTTGCGTGGCGAAAGATCACCGACGGCTCAAGAGAACGATTTTCTCAACATGTCCAGACTCTTGGGAATCGCGGACTCGTGCCCTTCCTGCCCTTCGAACTCCAATGAGATATAGCCGTGATAATCGACTGACCGAAGGATCTCAGCGACGCGGTCGTAATCGATATCAATTGTGTACCACGTTCCGCCGCCGTAGTACGTTTTAGCTTGAACGAAGACCGCATACGGAGCGAGGATTTCGTACTGCTCGTATTGCCGCTCGAGGAAGTTGCCCGTATCGAGAGTCGCTCTTAACCAGGGCGATTGGATGGCGTCGATAATTCGGACAACCCCTTCCGCAGTACGTCCCAGCCCCCAGTGATTCTCCAGCCCGAGAACAACTCCACACTCCTCAGCTTTCTTCAGACATTGCTCGAGGCTGTCAATAACCCACTGAAACCCTTCATCTTCGGTGTAGCCATCGAGAATCGGTTCGATCCCCTTGTTCGCCATGAGATCGTCAAAACTTCCAATGGTTCCCCAGCGACCGGTATTCACTCGAATCGTCGGAATTCCCATGGCATAAGCCAATTCGATCTGATGCTTGGTCTTCTCTACATTCGCTTTGCGTTTTTCAGGATCGGGCGAGACGAACGATTGATGCGTTGAGAATCCACAAAGGTCGAGCCCATTCCGGAACGCTCGTTGTTTGATCTCCTGCAGCGCGGAATTCGATTCATCCGTCATCTGCACATGGAGGACTTCCACACCATCGAAACCCGCCTCAGCAGCCAGATCAATACAATCAACGATGGAGAGTTTTGTATCCGGGCGATAGCGCCAGTAAGAGTATGTCGACGTTGCAATTCGCGGCGTGCGACTGGGCTGCTTTTTCTGTTCGGCTGCTTGAGCAGGATCGAAACTGGCCCCTCCGACGACAGCCAGTGTTCCGGCGGCAGATGACGTGATGAGATTTCGACGCGTCAGTTTTCGTTCGCTCATAACAACTCCGGGTTGAAAGGATGTCGACTTAGATTAGCAACACCAAGCTATCAGCGGAAAGTCAGCGAACCGGATGTGTTTGATCCATTGAAAGTTGCCGATTTGATTCGCTTCAAAAATTCTCACCATCCATGAAAAAAACAGGTGGTTGGAAAGTTCCAACCACCTGTTGAATGATTCGTTTGCGAAATCCAAAGCTCCGAACTGAGCGTCGAAGAACCTTTGGACGTTTCGACTATCGTGAAAGGAAAGCCACGACCTGTCCCACGTTCACGGGAAGGCTCACTTCATCAAATGTTGGAAGTGAAGTGACGATTGCTTTCAACTCGCTGCGATCGAAGTTGATCCAGCCGCATTCTGGCTCGCCGGCAGCTTCGCTCAACTCTTTGTAGAGTTGCGACAGGTTCGGACGATTCTTGACCGTCACAACATCGCCAGCACGCACGATGAATGAGGGACGATCGACTCGGCGACCATTCACAAGGAAGTGCCCATGCACGATTCCCTGTCGGGCCTGCGGACGAGTCAATGTGAACCCTGCACGTCGAACGACATTATCCAAACGTCGTTCGCAGAGGATCATCAGGTTTTCCCCGGTGTTCCCCTTGGTGTGACGAGCTTTGTCGAAATAACGACGCAAGTGCTTCTCACGGAACCCGTAATAGAACTTGATCTTTTGCTTTTCGACCAGAGCCAACCCATAGTTGCTCGTCTTTCGTCGACGCTGAGCCATCCCTGGAGGATATTCTTTTCGCTCAGACGCACGAACAGCTCCAGCGCTTTCAAAGACTTGAAAACCTAAGCGGCGATTGATTCGGGCTTTTGGGCCGGTGTATCGTCCCATGGACTTTAGTTCCTGACTTGCCTCAACTTACGTCAAAATACGACAGACATTTCCCCTGAGAATTTGGGAAACGAGAATCATGTCAGTTGAAACCCTGACCGTCAAGTCTCTTCGCATTCCCCAAACTGATTTTGCCAGAAACTCTCTTCCATCGCTCTTCACAAAAGAAAACCGGCCGTCGCTGGCAGTAAACATACGAACAGTTCTTCGTTTCAATTCACGACGTTTCGGGGTTTCTCGCCGGTCAGCACTCGATAGCAATTCTGACTTCCCTTAATTCGCATGTCGTCCAGCCCCTCTTCGGAATAAAACGCAGCATGGGGATTGATGATGATCCGGTCGAATGCGGGGTGCGAAGGGTCTCGCCAGGCTTGCATGAGCGGATCGTTTTCCTCAGGAGGCTCGATCTCCAGAACATCCAGAGCAGCTGCTCGAAGATGGTCAGCCTCGATGGCTCTCAAGACAGCATGGGCATCGACAACGCCTCCCCGAGCAGTATTAACGAGAATCGATCCTCGCTTCATTTGGGCAATGGTCTCATCATTCAGGATGTGCTGAGTTTCTTCGGTTCGCGGACAGTGGGCACTGACCACATCGGAGATGGCGAGAAGATCGGCAAGATCTTCAATCCGCTCAATTCCCAGAGACTTGTCTCGTCCATCCGGTGCATAGGGATCGTAGTAGACGACGCGCATTCCGAGTGCCTTCGCACGCAGAGCGGTCGCTGTTCCGATTCTCCCAGCTCCGATCATCCCGAACACTCGCCCGCGCAGGCGATGCGTCGGCCTCACCTGCTCATAGACCCAAGGGCCTTCTCCTCGCTGCAATCGGCTGTTCATGAAATGCACACCGCGAGCGAGCGTCAGCATCATCCCGATCGCAGAATCTGCAACTTCTTCTGTTCCGTAATCAGGAACATTGGCAACATCAATTCCGCGTGAACGTGCGAATGCTCGATCGACGTTATCAAAGCCCACGCCACAGCGGACGATCAGTTTACAGTTCTCCAAACGCAAAATCGTTTTCTCGGACAGCGAGATGAAGTGGTAGAGCATGATCGCGTCAGCGTCTTCGATCTTCCCAACCAGATTATCTTCAGAAAACGCATTGAGCGCGACAGTGTCGGCGACCTCGCCGAGGATCTTTTCCTCGTGCGTGAGCGGAGGGTGGATGAAATCCGTGACGACGACTTTCGACCTGCTCATATTCAATACCTTACTGAAAACAATGGAATGTGCCGGGAGTGTACCGGCCGCGCAGCTTCCAAGAAACTCAAGCGTGTTTTGTCCGAACTGCCGTTCTCCTCCTGAGTGCACAATCCCGCACTCAGAGAACGCTCAGGATTCTCTGACTCCAATTGATAAGGAGTTGAGATCGTGTAGAGTAATGAACGAGTCACTCACTTGTGAGCCATGCACCTGATTGGGGAATTGGTTGTAGTAGAAAGTCCTGCATCCACAGAGCAAGATTTTTGCCCGTTGGATTGATCGAGTACATAACAACTGGCAACCGGCGCTCAAGGTGATTTGATCCACGGTCTGAAATCGATTCCTGAATATTTAACACCGGATGAGACATGATTCGTTCTCTCTCCTCGACGACTGTCATTCTGATTTTCCTTTTCGCCTGTCGGTCGGTCGATGCAACGAAAGTCGCCATTCGCTGTGCGGTGTGGTACGGGAACGAGATGAAGACCTACGGGATCGGTGGCTATCCTGTTTGCTTCAACAACGTGGACATGGGTTATGGCTCTCAGGAAATGCTCTTTTTCAAGACACGCGTCTTGTTTCCCGAGTTCTATATCGATTGGGAAGAAGGTCAGATGGACCCGAACCCTGAGACGAATCCGCTCGTACAATTGATTCGCCGGGAAGAAGTCAAAGGCTACCACTTCTATGGGGTTAAGATCTCGCGAGAGACGATC
Source organism: Thalassoglobus neptunius (assembly GCF_007859735.1). Lineage (GTDB taxonomy): Bacteria > Planctomycetota > Planctomycetia > Planctomycetales > Planctomycetaceae > Thalassoglobus > Thalassoglobus neptunius. Next base: position 830,117 of record NZ_SIHI01000001.1, read on the forward strand.
GCTGGGAAACCGCCCGGCCCCATTGAGAAAGATCAGCGAATATTATTTCCGAGTGATGTCCATGCATTGCGCCAAGTCTTAAAGCGTGCATGGGATCGTAAAATCCTCAAGCGTTTTGATTACAAACTGATTCAGATGGTCTACGAGCCTGATGAATTCGTCGACGATCCGAAAGCCCAGCGGATCGTTAAAATGATGGATGGCGTTTGCCTCGAGGTTCATCACTACAATATTTACTGGCCAATCACTGGATCGCCGTCGGGCCGCACCGAACCCAAAGATGTCGTTCGAGGCGCGAAGTGGACACTCCGCCAGCGGAACACTCAAGGAAAACGCCTGGAGTATGTTTTCTACTATGGCCCGTTCAAAGGGAAAGATTGCAAAGACAGCGACGGAAACGCATTTCGAGAATGGCTGATTCAATACTGGGATGCTGGCCTCCCCAAACGTCACCCTCACATGATTTACGACCTCAATGCATTTAAACATGCCTGCGGAAGCACAATTCCCGGGGGACCGGAAACGAATGACGATTCGATCCTTGGGTACTGTCGCTGGTTAGTCGAACAGGTGAAATAAACGCTATTCTAAACCGATCGGATTCGCAGCATATAGGACGTCGCACATCTTTATAGCTTGTCGTCGTCGACGTATCGCTTGATCAATCCGTTCGAGGGAACGGAATCTGGATCGAGCATTTTATGCGCAGCTTCAGCTCCAACGACCGGGAGTTGAGATGGATCGAGCAGCCCCACTTGAACCAGCGCCGAAGCCTGATCCCAATAGATGTGCTCTTCTTTCATCTTTCCATTCTCGAAGGAGATGATCACGACGAGGACAAGCTCAAGGCGTCGATTCGTCGGCGGGACACCCGGCAACAGCCAGTCGATTTGCCGAGAATGAGTACACCGAAAAACGAATTCGTCGACAAATCTGTCTTGGCCGACTGTTCTTGAAATCAGTTCGGTTTCGACATCCGGCGGATTGCGAGGAATGAAATAGTTTGCGTAAAAGTATTCGAGATGCTCTCGTCCCTTTCCGCCTGCCAGCGTCGGCACATGATTCACATATGGTTCGTCGACCATCGTTCCGCATGAAGCGATCGAATCTTTGTCTTCAAACTCCGCTTTGACATGATCTTCCCACAGTTGAACCATGTCTCGCTGTTCTTCGGTCAATTGACTTTGATCAAGTTCAAACATGCTTGCCACCTCTGGTATACGAATTCGCTGGTCTCCAATTGGAGCAGACAACAAGTGATGCGAGTGAAGCAAACGTTTGGGCCAGCCCATAAAAAACGAGACGCCGTTTCCGACGTCCCGTTTCAATTTATCAAAATTTCTGCCGGAGTGTTGAACCTTTAGTGATTCACACCTTCCTGCAATTTGTCCATCACGTCCTCAAGGTTGAAGCTGGCTGGCTTTTGTCGAGGTGGAAACTCTTTGAATGTTTCCAGGAACGTTCCAACATATTGCTGAGCCGGAACCAACAGGAACGCGTGGTCGAGCACCCAGTCATAATAAGTATTCGATGTGATGTCCGCTTGTTCATACGGGTCGGCATGCAGATCAAACATCTTCGGAAGTCGCAACGTTGTAAACGGCTCCGCCCAAATCTTGAGCGTTCCCTGTGCGCGCTGTTCCAGGAACACGAGCTTCCAGTTCTCGAACCGCAAACCGACGATCTGTCCATCGTCGTTGAAGTAGAAGAACGAGTTTCGTGGAGACTCTTCTTCTTCCCCGGTCAGGTAAGGCAGAATATTAAATCCATCGAGATGGACTTTGAACGACTTCCCACTCGCTTCATGTCCGTTGAGAAGCTTTTCTTTAATATCATCTTCACCTGCAGCAGCGAGAAGAGTCGGCAACCAGTCGAGACCACTCACGATCTCGTTCGAGATGCTGCCAGCCTCGATCTTTCCTGGCCAGCGAATCATCGCCGGAACGCGGAAGGCGCCTTCCCAGTTTGAGTTTTTCTCATTTCGGAACGGGCTGACAGCGGCATCCGGCCAAGTGTTTTTGTGAGGACCGTTGTCTGTTGTGTAGATGACGATTGTATTCTCGGTGATTCCAAGATCGTCGAGTTTGTCGAGAAGCTTTCCAACGTCGCCATCGTGCTCAAGCATTCCGTCTGCATACTCAGTTCGGGCAGTCAAACCGGGTTCGTCGCGGAGTTCTTCACGGACATGTGTTCGGAAGTGCATTCGTGTTGAATTGAACCAGCAGAAGAATGGCTTCTTCGCTTGGACCTGACGTTCCATAAAGTCAACGGCAGCGTCGGAGGTTTCGTCATCGACAGTCTCCATACGCTTTTTGGTGAGCGGACCGGTATCTTCAATCTTTCCATCAGCGCTTGACTTGATCACTCCACGAGGACCGTATCGCTTGCGGAACTCGGGGTCACTCGGGTAGTTCCGGTTTTCTGGCTCTTCCTCAGCATTGAGGTGATACAGATTGCCGAGGAACTCATCGAACCCGTGATTGGTGGGAAGAAATTCATCTTTGTCGCCGAGATGATTTTTCCCGAACTGGCCGGTAGCGTACCCGTGCGGCTTCAGCAGTTCAGCGATGGTTGGATCTTCTTTTTGAAGACCAAGATCCGCTCCCGGAAGACCGACTTTGGAAAGTCCCGTGCGATAGGTACACTGCCCGGTGATAAAGGTCGATCGACCGGCAGTACAACTTTGCTCTGCATAATAATCAGTAAAGAGCATTCCTTCCTTGGCGATACGATCGATGTTTGGAGTCCGATACCCCACCAAACCCATTGTGTAAGCGGAGATGTTGGACTGGCCGATGTCATCTCCAAAGATGACTAAAATGTTGGGTTTGTCCTGTGCTTGAGCGAACAAACCGCAGCTCAGCATAAGGAACAGCGTCAACGCGGATCGCGTGAACAGTCTCATAGAAATGCCTCTCTTGAAGATGACAGAAATGAAAGCCGCCTTGAATCAATCCGTGACAGTAAAGACTGACCATGAGCGACAGATGTGACTCGGATTATGTGAAGTTAGACAGGAGAAAAAAACCAACAACTCTCGTTGTCAAACTTTTTTCCGTCCTCCCTGCTTGAAAAACGGCAGAACATCTTTCGCAATCGGGCAGACATTCGGAATCGTTCATATCTTCGTTTCTAGAACGAATTCGTCGAAACTACAACAATCAGCACGATTCTTCTTTGGGAGTTCACAAATCAGACAGCAATCACATGAGCGGCTCTCTGGCGACTCCGAATCACATCTCAAGCAAGTTCAACAGTTGAACGAATGACGATTGCTGTGAGTGATCAAGAAAACAGCGAACTCAATATCAACACACGAACAGCAGGAAAGCGAATGAAGGTTTTGGTTCTCGGAGGAACAGGAGCGACCGGAAAACAGCTTCTCGATCAGCTTCTTGATCGGGGGCATGAAGTGCATGCCGTCGTGCGATCAACGACGAGTCTGACCGATGAACTCATCAAGAACGACAACCTTTCCTTGACTGAAGCGAGCGTGCTGGATCTCGATCAATCAAAACTTCAGGAACTTGTTTCCGGATGCGACGCCGTTGCATCTTGCCTCGGACACAACCTCTCGTTGCGTGGAATCTTTGGTCCTCCGTATCGACTGGTCACGGAGGCAGCCCGCAGAGTCTGCTCAGTCGTTCAGAATTCCAAATCGTCCCGGCCGCTCAAATTCGTGCTGATGAACACGACCGGTAATCGAAATCGAGATCTCAACGAACCGGTTTCCTTCGCGCAGCGATGCATCGTCGGATTGCTGCGATACCTCGTTCCTCCTCATGCAGATAACGAAGACGCTGCAGAGTATTTGAGATCAACGATCGGACAGTCGAACGACCAAATCGAATGGGTCGTTGTTCGACCGGACAGCTTGATCAATGAATCGAGTGTGAGCCCATACTCTCTTCACGCATCCCCCACTCGAAGTGCGATCTTTGATGCTGGGAAGACCAGTCGGATCAACGTCGCGAACTTCATAGCTGCGCTGATCGACACCGATGATCTTTGGCAAACATGGAAAGGAAAGATGCCGGTGATTTATAACTCGACGACATCTTCACCGGATGCACCGGAATCTCCTCAATCTTGACGAACATTGCTTACCGACGATCGGTGTCCGGCGTCAGAATTCCGATTTTCCAGTTGAAGTCCCCGTACCCTTTCAGGTGCTTGTCCTTTTCGAACATCCCCTGAAAGACGAATTGCAGCTTGTTCGGATCGATCGTCAATGTCTCGTCGTTGGTGAGACGAACGAGTTCCCCATGACTGACGTTGTCCGTCCAGGCTGTCACACCTTCCGCTGGTCGAATGTTCTTCCAACTTGCAAAGGGATGGTCCGCAGAATCGGCAAGCGGAGTCCAGTCCCCATCAAGTCGGTCAGCGAGATACGCTTTAAAATATCGACGGCCCTTCTGTTCAATCAGCGTGAGGAATTGAGTCGTCCCATCAATGCGGTATGTGTGACTCGCTTCGAAAATCTCTGCTTCGAGAGCCAGTTGGCAATCGTCGAACCCGTTCGGAAACTCTTCAAGACTCGTCTTCATTCTCCACATCTTTCCATTCAAGCTTGTGAAGAAAAGGTAGGCGTGAGTGTCATCGCAAATGACCCAATAATCGAGTCCGCCCACTTGTCGCGGATCGTCGGTGCCACCATCGAGCGCTGCCTTCGATTTCGTCCAGGAGTGTGGATCGCTGATGTCCTGAGTCGTCGAGTAAGCCACTCTCATCTTCTTTCCCGACGGATTCGCATCCTGATAGATGAGATACCACAACTTGTGCGGTCGAAAGTAGAACACCTGGGCGGCGCAAAAATAATTGCTGTCGCTGACATCAAGGAGTGTCCGCTCTGCGGTGTCCGCTTCCTCCCAATCTGAGAACGAACAGTATTCAATCGCCGACCGGCCCGGGAGTTTGACCGTCATAAACAGATGCCATGCTCCATCGTGGTAGACAACGGTGGGATCTTTCTGTGCGCGACTCGGTTCAACTTCGCGATCTTCAGGCGTGACGAGAGGCTTCGTATAGACCCAACTTTTCGGAGTCAGTTTCGACGGATTGAACTCTTCAGCGACTGACTGACTGACCGAGATCGCAGAGGCGGAGAAGCTGAGGCCGATGAACAACAGAAACATCTGACAGATTCTTTGACTTCGCGGTTTCGATTTCATGGATTCGGTTCTTGAGCAGAAATGGACATGCCTTCGCAAGTTTTCCCGATGAAACGGGATGAGAAACATGATAGCGAATTTCGACAAGGGCACAGGCGACAGCAACAGCGAGCCGTTCAATGACATGGGTTTGAAACGAAGATTCCTTCCGCGACACGATGTGGCCGCTTTTCGTCGATGACATCGGCAGCAAGAGCCGTTTTTCCGCGCTGTCATCATTGTACGTCGCACAACCAGTCGTTTATAAGTGGGAAGCGTTTCTCATGTTTTGCTGAATAGAATTGTGGATCACTTTATGAAGTCGCTCCTTTGTCTGGGAATCTGGTTCCTCTCCTTCGGCGGTTCGCTTGTAGCTGATGACCGGCCGAACATTGTCTTCTTCTTCACAGACGACCAAACAACCAGCACGATCGGTTGTTACGGAAACGAGATCATCCACACACCAAATATTGACCGGCTGGCACAGCAGGGAACTCGCTTTGAGAATGCCTTCGTCAGCCAGGCCATTTGCTGGGTCAGTCGAACAACAATTCTCACCGGACAAGTGGGGCGCAGCTACGGAACGCCCAGCGATCCTGAATCAACCCGTCCTGAAGTCGCACAGACTCTCTATTCCGACCTGTTGAGAAACAATGGTTATCGCACGGGATATTTCGGAAAGTGGCATGCAAAAATGCCGAAGGGTTATCGCCCGCAGGATCACTTCGACGACTTCGAAGCCATCGGCCGCAATCCGTTTTACAAGAAGCAACCGGACGGCAGCCTTCGTCACGAAACCGAAGTCATCGTCGATCGCGGAATTGAATTCATCAAGTCGCAGCCCGAAGGAGAACCCTTCGCGCTAAATATGTGGTTCAATGCCTGCCATGCGGAAGACTCAGACAGACGCCCGGGCATCGGTCATTTTCCGTGGCCGCGTGCCGTCGACGGAATGTACGAAGACATCACCATTCCTGCACCTCGTCTCAGTGATCCTGCCATCTTTGAAGCACTTCCCGACTTCCTTCAAACGACGATCAATCGCGAGCGGTTTTCCTGGAGATGGAACACCGACCAGAAATACCAAACAAACATGCGGGCCTATTACCGGATGGTCAGCGGAATCGATCGAGCCATCGGACGATTTCAGAAAGCACTCGAAGAAGCCGGTTTGGCTGACAATACGATCATCGTTTACTCTGCCGACAACGGCTATTACATGGGCAATCGAGGACTGGCCGGGAAGTGGTCTCATTACGACAACGCCCTCCGTGTTCCACTGATCATCGCCGACCCGCGAGTTTCTCCTGAACACAAAGGTCAAACGACGTCAGCCATCGCTCTCAACGTCGACCTGCCACCCACTTTTCTCGATTGGGCCGGTGTTGAAATCCCTTCTGACTATCAAGGTCACAGCTTGGCACCGATCGTGGGAGACGAAACTCCTGCAGACTGGCGGACTGATTCGTTTCACGAACACTTTGCCGTGCGATCGCGGATTCCGGCTTTCGAGGGAGTTCGCACGGATCGTTTCAAGTATGCGAGATACTTCGATCACGGCGGAAAAGAATTCCTTCACGATTTGAAGAACGACCCCGACGAACTGCACAATCTCGCCGACGATCCTCAACATCAAGAGATGCTCAAGCAATTACGTTCTCGAACAGATGAGTATGTGACAGCCTACGGCGGAGAACTCGATCCACTCAAGTCATTCGCTCCGTCGACTGTCCCCCATCCGGACGCTTCCGCAGAAGTCGGAGCCCGTGTGAACAAGGATGGGTTCGTCTCCGTCTTCGACGGAAAATCTCTTCGAGGCTGGTCAGGAGATGACGCTTACTGGTCCGTGGAAGATGGAGCATTGACCGGAGTGACAGACGGCTCGCTGAAAATGAACCGCTTTATCACCTGGAAAAATTCGACGATTCGCAACTTCGACTTGCGCGTGAAAGTGAAAGTGACTCCCGGAGGCAACAGCGGAATTCAGTATCGAGGAACATCTCGTCCCGACCTCGGACTCGACATCGTCACCGGCTATCAATGCGACGTGGTGGCAAACGTCCCCGAATACAACGGAATGCTCTACGAAGAGAAGGGACGACGAATCCTTTCGCACACAGGTGAACGAGTCATCATCGACCCACAAGGACAACCCTGGGTGATTGAAAAGATGCCGGTTGAGACATTCGCCCCGGACGAGTGGCATGACTACCGCGTTCTCGTGGAAGGCAACCACCATCAGCACTGGATCGATGGAGTCAAAACGGCGGACCTTATCGACCTCGACGAAGCTGGACGAGCACTCGAAGGAGTTCTGGCCGTTCAAGTCCATGTCGGACCAGCGATGAAGATCCAGTATAAGGACTTCAAAATCAAACACTTGCCGGACGATCTTCCGCTTCTTCAACCGGAAGACCATCCCATCCCGAACGGAGCTTATGGCGTGCGGCCGCAAGGCAGACTCCCCAAAGACTGGAAACCACCCGTCTACACCGCTCCATAAAGTTGAGATCCACCTGAAAGGGGAACTCGACTCCGATCGGGAGAGCAAACTGACACCAAAATCCTTCAACGAGCCGGACACACAGCGGAGGCCCGAAGCAGAACCCAGTCACAGCCAGAATCGATAGACCTCTCAATGAACGATGATCTGTATTGCGAATTTCTCGCTTTTCAGTCCCTGTAGTCATTGTGTCGAACGTCTCGCTTCGTTTTGATCACCCCATCACGGAGCCAAGAACATTCGACAGGAATGAGAATCACGATGTCAGAACCCCAAGCGTCTTTGCTTTCACCAGCCACGCTGACGAAGGATTTGACGGCAGGCGTGGTCGTTTTTCTTGTCGCTTTACCACTGTGCCTAGGAATTGCACTCGCCTCCGGAGCCCCGCTTTTCGCGGGTTTGCTCTCTGGAATTATCGGCGGGATCATTGTCGGCATCCTCAGCGGATCACATACCAGTGTGAGCGGCCCCGCGGCTGGATTGGCTGCAATTGTCGTTGCGCAGATTGATTCGCTCGGAAGCTTTGATGCATTTCTGCTGGCGCTGCTGATCGGTGGAATTCTGCAGATCGGGCTCGGAATCGCAAAAGCAGGCGCTCTGTCTGCGTTCTTTCCGACCAGTGTGATCAAAGGTCTTCTGGCTGCGATCGGCGTGTTGCTGATCCTCAAACAGATTCCTCACGTGTTCGGGCACGATTCCGATCCGGAAGGAGAAATGTCCTTTCAACAGCCCGACGATCACAACACCTTCTCGGAGTTCTTCACTCTCTTTTCAGGGGAAATTCACTACGGTGCAACAATCATTGGTCTGCTCTCGATCGCGATTCTCGTTTTCTGGGAGCGAATCAAACCACTCAAGAAAACTGGCATTCCTGCTCCGTTGATCGTTGTGCTGATCGGTGTTGGGATCCATCTCTTCATGCTGCGACTCGGCCAACCGTGGGCGATTGATCCCAGCCATCTTGTTCAGATCCCTGTTGCAGAAACTCCGTCAGACCTTTGGAACTTCCTGCGGTTTCCTGACTTTTCCAAGTGGGCCGATCCCGCGATTTATATCGGAGGAGCGACACTCGCCATCGTCGCTTCTCTTGAGACACTCTTAAATCTCGAAGCTGTCGACAAACTCGATCGTGAGGGACGCAACTCTCCCCCGAGCCGCGAACTTGTCGCTCAGGGAATTGGAAACGTCTGCTCGTCTCTCGTCGGTGGTCTACCGGTCACCTCTGTGATCGTTCGAAGTTCGGTCAATGTAAATGCGGGAGGCAAGACGAAGATCTCCGCGGTCTTTCACGGCGTTCTGCTGGTCATCTGCGTCGCGTTCTTTCCCGCCTACCTCAACATGATTCCACTGGCGGCACTTGCAGCCATTTTGTTGGTGACAGGTTTCAAGCTCGCCAGCCCAACAGTCTTTCGACAAATGTGGGCCGATGGACGCTATCAGTTCATTCCGTTCATCGTCACGATTCTCGCGATCGTCTTCACGGACCTGTTGATTGGAATTCTGGTCGGGTTGTTTGTCAGTGTCCTTTTCATTCTGAACAGCAACCTGCGCCGACCGATTCGAAGAGTTGTGGAAACACATCTTCACGGTGAGGTCATGACGATTGAACTTGCGAATCAAGTCAGCTTTCTGAATCGTGCTGCCCTTCAAAAAGTTCTCGACGAAGCTCCTCGCGGGACAAATATTCTGATCGATGCCAGCCAGTCAGATTACATCGATCCCGATATCCTGGGTTTAATCCGCGATTTCAAAACGAACAAGGCTCCGCTTCTCGGAGTGACCGTGAGCCTGCGTGGATTCCGAGAAAAGTATCTTCTCGAGGACGAGATTCAGTTCGCGGACTATTCCACTCGAGAACTTCAGGACCGCATCACGCCCGATCAGGTTCTTAAGATTCTACAGGAAGGAAACGAGAGGTTTCGGACAGACCACCGCCTTTCGCGCGATCTCGGTCGACAAGTCAACGCAACTTCCACAGGTCAAAACCCGCTCGCTGTGATCTTCAGCTGTATTGATTCCCGCGTCCCCGCCGAAATTGTGTTCGATGTCGGAATTGGCGACATTTTCAGCGTCCGGGTTGCAGGCAATGTCATCGGAACGAAAACGCTGGGCAGCATTGAATACGGCGTGGCTGTCTCCGGAGTCAAACTTGTCGTTGTTCTGGGACACACTCGCTGCGGCGCGGTGACTTCCTCTGTTCATTTTCTTGCGAACGAACAAGATGTCATGGCAGCCACGGGATGCCCACACTTGCACTCGGTCCTTGAGGAAATTGACCACAGTGTTTCACACGACGAAGCACGAAAGTTCAACCGTCTCGATGATGAGTCGAAAGACTCCTTCGTCGACGAAGTCGCCCGTCGAAATGTTCTGAAGACAGCCGACGAAATCGTTGCTCGCAGTGAACCGATTCGCAAAGCGGTGGAATCGGGACAAGCCATGGTCGTCGGGGCTCTTTACGATGTCAAAAGTGGAAAAATCAGTTTCTTCACTGAAGACTGACGAGCCGCCTGTTGACTGAGAACCAACCATTCAACAAAAGAACTCCGGAGGATTCCATTCCACCAGAGTTTTTTGAACTCATTGCACCATGAAGCGAAGCAGCATTATGCGCTAATATTATGCGATCATGTTGGATGGCTTCTTACGTCGCTTCAATCGCGATCCGCCGAAACCAAGGGCTCCGATTCCCATCAAGACCAGGCTTCCTGGTTCAGGAACAGGATTGGTGACTGGAGGAACTGCCGAATCTCCAACTGCGAAGATCAGAGTTCCGGTGTCGAACAGAGAAGGATCATTGACCGATTCTGCTCGGATATCAACGTAGTACAACCCAGCTGCTGAAAATCCGTAGTTGAAGTGTGAATGCGCCAAAGCCGCCAGCGTGATTGCATCTGGAGCAGTTGCGTCAAAGGTGGACATGAAGATGTCAATTCCACCCAACCCTGTTGATTGCCAGACCGAAAACTCACCCGGTCCGGTGACGCCTTCCAGGCTGAACTTCACGTCACCGAAGTTGGCAGGAACCTCTTCCGTTGCCAGCCCCACGAAAGGAACACCTGCAACATTGTTCTGCGGAAGAACCCAGGCGTCTCCAGTCCCTGCACCAAGACCAACACTGTTCAGCGGTGCTCCGGAAACCATCAGGCTGTCAGCGACTCGGATATATGCTTCGTCGAGCGCGTACTCCGATTCTGTCCCAGATGCTGTTCCATCAAGCACAGCATCACCACCGAAGTGGTAGTGAAGGTGCAAGTGGCCGTGGCTGCCGTGATCTTCATACTCAACGCCAATATCAGAATGCCCCGCGCTGTACTCGACCAACCCGGCTGACGCGCTCGTTGTCATGACGAGACTTGCCATGATACCCGCAAAAAATTTCCCAATCGTCACTCTCATTTGTTCTCTCTCAAAAATTGAACACAACAACCTCTTTTGCACACCTTGTGCAGTTGCACGACGATATCTCCCCGTTTCACCAAATGCAATCGCTTTGCATTTAAAAATGATATTTCGTATCGTTGTGTGAAGTTCAAGCTCAAGATTCCGTTCATGGAGCGACGAAATGTCCCCCTCACAGACCACCCCACCTTGTCGATTGTTCCGAAGACGCGGGTTCACGCTGATCGAACTTCTCGTTGTGATTGCAGTCATTGCCATCCTGATTGCACTACTCCTCCCAGCCGTTCAGCAGGCACGAGAGGGAGCGAGAAGAACACAGTGCCGCAACAACCTGAAGCAAATCGGCCTCGCCCTTCACAACTATCACGACATTCACCAATCATTTCCGTTCAGCTCGACCGGAAGCAAGATGAATGGATCGAGTTGCGGCAACGGTTTCTACAGTTGGCTTTCCTTGATCCTGCCTCAGATGGACCAGACCACGGTTCATGGAGCAATCAACTTCAACGTCGGGATGATGGACACGTGCGACCAGGCAGTTCCTGCCGACTACGCTCGACTGTCTATTTCTGACACCCACCCGAACGCACAGGCAGCTTCAACGACAATTGCCAGTTTCCTCTGCCCGTCCGATCCAGTTCGCCCGTCGGAATCAATGGGAACCGTTGGCGCAGCCCCGGGCAGTTACACAGCAAATTCCGGTTGGCCCGAGTTGACCACCGGTCCGACAGGAGAACATCCTCCGCTCCAGCAACAGAATGGATTCATCGGGCTGATGAATCCCAAGTTCCCTCAGCGATGGAATAAACCACGAATTACATTCAGTAGCGTGACGGACGGATTGTCGAACACGACGGCCGTCTCGGAACGGCTCATCAACAGCCTCACCACAACAGACGGACCGTTCGGAGTGCAATTCAACTTCGGCAATTCGCCTGTGAATGCCCTCTCTTACTGCGGAGCCAATACCGGCTCAGCTCGATCCCTTCCATTCTGGGTGCAGTACTGCGGAGCGGTCGATTACCCCGATCCGACTTACTCCATCGTTCAGGGAAGAAGCTGGATCTCCGGCTGGACATTCGCCGCCAACCACTACCTTCACACCATGCCGATCAACGACCGAAACTGCCACCTTTACGGCGGCGAAGGCTACGGAATGAACATCGCCACCCCAGGCAGCTACCACCCCGGCGGAGTCAACACACTCATGGGAGACGGCGCCGTCCGTTTCGTCAACGAGTCCATCGGCATGGAAGTCTGGTGGGCCCTCGGCAGCCGCAACGGCAACGAAATCCTCGGCGAGTTTTAGAAGCGACCACACTTCAAGATGGACGTGTGATGATGGCAAACACACATCGATTCAGGAACCGCTTGAAGGCGAGTAAAGTCATCTAGACCGACAGGCATTAGTGACTGCAATTGTACTGTTCACATTCGCTTGCCAAGTACAAACAATGAAGCAAAACGTGCCAACTAAAACAGGGAACACAATTTGTCGACGACAGAGACTCCACATCCCAGCAAAAACTGGAAGAAATTACTGATCGAAAAACTTCTTCAACTGTTTATTGATCGACTCGAGAGATTTTGCCCAACTAGCAATCCAGTTTTCACCAATCCGAACAGGGGGATCGCATTCGAAATTGAGACGGGTTCATCATAAGTGTACTCAGAACCTGCCAAATCACGGTATTCAGCGATGACATGGACGTTTGTCCCAAACATTGCTTCCCCTTTAAAGTCTGTGGTGACATCGATGTAGAACGGATTGAGACTGTTGACAACTGGAATTTGCAGCGGAAAATATTGTGGGCATTGACGGAAGTTTTCTCCGAGCGGCTCCAGACGAATTCTCACATCGAGTGCTGGAGCATTCGTCAACGCAACAACACCCAGCTGAATCACTTGCTCATTTTGAGGTTTTGGGCGGAATACATGAGCAATTCTAGGCTTTTGAAAGTATCGTTTGGACCAAATCGCCTCAACAATAAATTGCCTTGCTTTTACTGTATGAGCGCCTGCCCGAATATAAAATCGATAATCGTGAGCCATATGGGGACCGAGGGCACTTTCTGGAACTGAGATAATCGCAACGCAATTGCCTTATTCAAGAGTTCCTCGTCCAGCGGAATCTTCAATCAAAGTGATTTGATGTCCGGGTACTGGTTCCACTCTGTGGATTGCTTGATCTAACCAGTCTCGCAGACCTTGCCGCCCGACAGTGGTCGAAATCCCACCGTCAGCGTTTCCAGATTCATCAACCCCAACGACAAAGTGGCCGCCCCCCGAATTCGCGAATGCAGACATTGCGCACCAGATCTTTTCTTTCAGCTTGCTGAAAGGCGTGAGACTAGACTTAAATTTGCATTGTTGAAAACATCTCTGGAATCTGAGATGAGAATGCGCTAAAATCTGGTGATGAGTGATTCCCCACGAACGAATGTGTTGTTGGAAGTGGCAAAGCTGTCGCTTCGGATTGGACGCAAGTATGTCGAGCCGTATTCGCATGCGAAGATGCCACCCACAACTCACCCTGAACTTCCGATTTCCGTCGCCCCAACGCCATCGTTTCCTCCTTGATCAACTCCAACTGCTGAAAGATAATTCATCTCCCCCATCAATGCGAGTTTTTCAACGGGCTGCTAGACTGTTCTCATCCGCCCTGTCTTTACGGTTACCGTGTACGCGCCGGTACTCATTCCCCAGGAAGAAGGCTGCATCGACATACGCGATTCGCAGAGAACTTGAGAAGAAGATGTTTCGCCGCGCCAATGCGGAAGGACTCTCTTGAGCTCTGTCGCTTCAATAAGACTTCGCAATTATCGTGCAGCAATGATAGGATCAACGCTCCCGATTTTGTGAAAGGCGTCCCGCGAAGAGGCCATCCTGTGAGCGATTCTCATCACACGTCACCGACAACATTCCGTCGCGGTGGAGCGATCATCGCGGCCATCCTGTTTCTGTTGCTCGCTCTCTTTCTCCCGCTCATCATTTCGGGAATTGAACACTTTTGCTTTCAATCCGGTCACTTCGAAGATCTCTTGCGACGCTTGGGAGTTCATGATGAACTCGGAATGTTGTATCAACCTGTTTTGAAATGGGTGTTTCGAATTTAGATCGATCCCATTGTCCCTCCCAATCGATGAACTCATTTCATTCGAAGAAGGAAGAAGAACGTGTCCGGTGGGGCGATTGCGCGGAAGCCGTTTCGAAAATGAATGTGTCTCGTGAAAAACTTTGAGCTCTCTCCGATCAATAACGTTGTGTAAAATGACAGCCGCATCAACTGACATTTTGATCCATTGAAACGAGTTTCAGATGGCGATTAGCGATGAAATCGAACGACTTGCTCAACTTCGTGACCAGGGACGATTGAGCGACGCGGAGTTTCAGGAGGCGAAGGCGCAACTGTTGTCCGGAGCTTCGGTCGACGATCACACCAGTTCTGCGAATCAGATTTTCGGGTTGTCGCCAAAATCCTGGTGCATGCTGATGCACTTTTCGCAGCTTCTCAATTGTGCTCCAGGCGCCGGGATGATCGCGCCAGTGTGTATGTGGGTGCTCAGCAAAGATCAGTCCATTGAGGCGGACCGGCACGGGGCAGTCATTACGAACTGGGTGATTTCCAGTCTCATCTACTCGTCTGTTTTCGGGCTGTTGATGTTCGTGGTCATCGGAATCCCACTCATGTTCGCCCTCGTCATTGCATTAGTAGTCTTTCCGATCATCGGCGGAGTCAAAGCCTCGAACGGCGAACTTTGGCATTACCCGATGAGCATCGAGTTTATCACCGTTCCCGGCGGCGACGATGAATTCACCGAGGAAGATTCGTACTTCTAAACGACTCTCGCGGTTTCTCTGCTTTCGTAAGAGTTGTTCGCTTGTGAAACTCGCAACTCATTGAGAGCTTCGGTGAGTTGAATTTCAACGTCTTTGAATTTGCCGCCGAATCTGTTCGCAGGTCGATGAAGAAAGCCTCAGACCGTGCGCGAGATCTTGCAGATATTTTGATTCCCGCTCTGATGCGAGATCAACCACGATCAGCGAGAGCGAATAGACCTCCTGCTCCAGCCCGATCGGCACAGACCATGCAAACTCGCGGACATCGAGCGGCTTGTTGAATTCCGCTCGAAGAAAATCGATCGTTTCCTGATCAGGGCGGTCGAGGTGACTCAGAATGCTCTGCTGCTCTTCGCGGCTGACCTGGCCATCGCTCTTAGCTGCGTTGACCATCGCCTGAATGAGAATCATTGCTCGCTGTTGCTCATCAATCCGGTCTTCGTTCCCAAATGACGCGGAACCAAAGTCCGGCGAAAGCGGCCCACCGGGTTCGATCTGTGTTCGAGAAGTGCTTTGCGGTGCGGAAGGTGATCGCCTCGACGAAGTTCCTCCCCCGCTTGAAGTTCGACCGTGAGCGACATTCAGCATGTCTTCCAGATCTTTCGCCTGTTCTTCGATCGACTCAGTTGTCCGTCGCTGAGGAGTTTTCGGCTGCGGTTTGGGCCGGCTTCCACGACCGAACATGTCTTTGAGAATGTCCGCTCCTGATCCAGATCCCGAAGACTTCTTCTTCAACAGCCCGCCAAGAATGTCAATTGCGTCCATCTGCCACCTTCTTCCATCGTCACCAGGTTTTGAGAGGATCAGTCCGTCAGCGATGTCTTTGACTCTACATCCACGGTTTGAGATGTCAATTGACGAGTCATTTCTCAGTGAGCGCTTCGACCGGCGTTCCCCCCGGCAATCATCGACTTGTCCGGTTTCCCTCCAAGCAGAATGGCGATCCAGCGAGTGTCTTCGAATTCCTCTAACGCAATTTTCACCACCATCGTAAGCGGCGTCGAAAGCAACATCCCCACGGGCCCGAACACCCATCCCCAGAACAAGAGGGAGATGAAGACGATCAAAGGCGATAACCCCAACCCATGCCCCTGAAGACGTGGCTCAATGATACTCCCGAGAATCTGATTCACGACGAGATACAGAAACGCCACACCAACGGCCAGTCCGAGGCCGTTATCGACAAGCACCTGAGCGACAGCCGGAATTCCCGCAAGGACCGAACCGATATTGGGGATGTAATTGAGAAGGAAAGCGATAAAGCCCCACACGACCGCATTCTGCACTTCCATCAAGTGCAGCCCAAACCCGATCGACAACCCGGTGGCGAGACTGATCAGTGTTTTAATCCCGACGTAACGCCGAACATTAACGATGATCTGCGCCATCTTTTCGGCCCCCTTGCCTGATCGCCGATCAATCAGCGCCAGCTTGGTCGCCAACCAGCTACTCTCCGTTAACATGAACGCCACCAGAATCAAAACGAGAATTCCACTACTGAAAGTCACGATCACGCTGTCGAGCAAGTTCCGAAACATAAGCGTTGCTGTGGCTGGGTCCCATGCCGCTGCGAGTCCATCTTCGGAGATCTCGATTCCCCATTTGTCCAGCTGTTCAATGAGAACAAGTTCCTGTCGTCGTAGCTGTTCCTGAAAACGCGGCAACGTTCGAAGCACGCGACGCAAGGAGCCACCCACGAGAAATGGAATTCCTCCAAACAGTGAGATCAGCAACACCATCACAGCGGAAATCGCCAATGGGTATGGCATGCGTTTTGCCAGATACTGAAGGATCGGAACAAACAGCACACTCAAAAAGACGGCGAGCAAAAAAGGGATAATGAACGACGATGCCGCGCGCAGGCCGGCGATCGTCAAGACGAAGCCTCCGCTGTAGATCAACGCATTTCCATACGGAGAAAACTGAAATTCCTTGTCTCGCATTGTCTCGACTGTGATTCGTTTCGTCATTGAGTTGAAATTGCTGAGTTCGCAGCCAGAAGCGACTGAACACAATCCACTCCAGCGAACGGTAACCTACTCGAATCGAAATCTTTCCGCACCTGTGTTGAAACCGGAAATCAACTTTGAAGGAGTCCTTCCACTGCACGCATTTGAACAACCCATTGCCGATTGACCAGAGCAGAGAATTGCTCAGTCTCTTCGGCCTCACTGCTCGCAAAATGCGGGTTCTCCATTCCAGAAGAGTAAGACTTGCAACCATTTCGCAGTCGCCTGAGAATCAGGATCCAAAGAGGTCCCGATTCTTCACCGACTCATAACTCTCCACGGATTCTAGCAGTCAGGAAGTCTTCCAATGTCTGTCGCCAAAAGTTTGAGTCTCATCATCAACGGCAAAGCAGCAGATAATCCCGACTTGCGCACGGCTGTCGAGCAATGCCGATCAGAAGGGGCAGAAATCTCGGTCCACGTTACATGGGAAGCTGGCGATGGTGCCCGCTTCGCGAAGGATCTCGGTCAGCAGAAAGTTTCTCGACTTGTGGCTGTCGGAGGAGACGGGACCGTCAGCGAAGTCGTTCAGGGGCTCATGGAACTGGATGATGCTTCCTCGACATCCGTGGGGGTGATTCCATTTGGAACTGCCAACGATTTTGCGAACGGTTGCGGGATTCCGATCGGCGATCCGATGGCAGCACTGCAACTTGCGCTCTCTGCCTCTCCGGTCGCCATCGATATCGCCTGCTGCAACGATCGATGCTTTTTGAACGTTGCCAGTGGAGGATTTGGAGCCGAAGTGACGACCAACACTCCAGACGGATTGAAAAAGGCGCTGGGTGGCGCAGCTTATTCAATTGTGGGGCTCATCTCCGCACTCGGAGCATCGCCGGATCACGCGCGAATTGTTGACCCCGACGGAACAATCCAGCAAGACAACCTTCTCGTCGTGGCTGTTGGCAATGGGAGACTCGCGGGCGGCGGGTTTCAAATCGCTCCGAATGCACTCCTCAACGATGGTTTGCTCGATGTTCTCGGAATCGAAGATGTCGATGTCACTCGACTCGGACAGATCTTCAGCGAGATGAAAGAAATGAACGCCGAAACGAATGAATTCGTCCACTCATTTCAGCTACCGGCAGTTCGAATCGAGTCCAACTCGCAGATGCAGATGAATCTTGATGGGGAACCGTTTCGAGCGGAGGCGTTTGAATTTCGGATCATTCCGAAAGCGCTCAAATTTCTCCTTCCAGAAAATGCCCCCATTCAGCGTTAACAGAGACTCGACGAGCAATTCAAGAATCGTCCCAGCTTATGAACATGAAAGTGAGCGATTCGTCTTTGTCTCACTGTCGCTGAATAGCTGTCTTCGTTCGATTGCTCCACAATCTTTCTGTTTCCGCCCACATCAGCTGTCTTGAGCTGGCCGGGCGATCGGCTTCGTCATGTAAAGCCGCAAGAACCATTTCGCACCGTCCTGTCAAAAGCCAGCGGCGCCCAACTGGGCGTGCGCCGGAAATCGCTGCTACCCCGGCTCGCTTGCACACGTTATGCACCTGCGTTATAAATGCACAAGAAGCATGACTTGTCAAATTTCTCTTCTCATGGAAGTGCCAGGATGCCGAACCTCTCTCAAAAACTTCCGGTAACGATTCTCTCCGGATTTCTCGGCGCAGGGAAAACAACGCTCTTGAATCACATTCTGCGTAACCGAGAAGGCCGCAGAGTTGCTGTCATCGTGAATGACATGAGCGAAATAAATATCGACGCCTCATTGGTCCGAGGTGGAGAAGCTGCATTAAGCCGAACAGAAGAACAACTGGTCGAGATGACTAATGGTTGCATCTGCTGCACGCTTCGAGAGGACCTTTTGATCGAAGTCGCCAAACTGGCGCGTGATCATCGCTTCGACTATCTGCTCATCGAATCAACCGGAATTTCTGAACCGTTGCCTGTTGCAGAAACCTTCACGTTCGAAGATGAGAATGGTGTGTCGCTCGGAGATGTGTCGGAACTCGATACTCTTGTCACCGTCGTCGACGCGAGAAATTTCCCGAAAGATCTCGTTTCACTCGACGAACTCTGCGATCGAGAATTGGGACTCGATGAAAGCGACGATCGAGACATCTCCATGTTGCTGATCGATCAAATCGAGTTTGCAAACGTCATTCTGCTGAACAAAGTCGACCTCGTCAGCGAAGAGGAACAGCTTCGAGTTCAAGAACTTCTTCAAAAGCTCAATCCTTCCGCGAAGATCATTCCGACATCGCATTCCAGCGTTCCGCTTTCGGAAGTCATGCACACTCGGCGGTTTTCTTCAAACTGGACCGAGGAAAATGATCAGTGGATGTCCGCACCGCGAGAAGCTGTTGAGTCTGAATCGGAAGAATACGGAATCTCTCATTTTGTCTTCCGGTCTCGTCGACCATTTCATCCCGAGCGTCTGGAACGGGAGCTGAACAAAGACATCAACGAAGGACTTCTGCGTGGCGTTCTGCGAAGTAAAGGCTTCATGTGGATCGCGTCAAGAAATGATTGGGCGTGCGAATGGTCTCACGCTGGCTTGATGATTCAACTCGATCCTGCTGGCCACTGGTGGGCTGCGGCGAGCGATGAGGAATGGCCCGATGATCCGGAGTTTGTTGCAGATATTCAATCTCGGTTTCAAGGAGACTACGGCGATCGACGACAGGAACTCGTTTTCATCGGTCAGTCGATGAACGAAGACCACATTCGATCTGCCCTCAATGACTGCCTACTGACAGATGAAGAGTTTGCAACGGGACCAGAGGTCTGGTCAACGTACTCCGACCCTCTTCCCCTGTGGGAGTTCGAAACTGAAACAGTCGCCAACCCATCCTGAATTGAGGAAAGATTGGCCTTGATATGGGAGTGCGTATGAATCAGCAGGATCAGCACGTTTTCGACGTCATTGTGGTCGGAGCCGGGCCAGCAGGCATTGGTGTTGGTGTGGCACTGAGTGATGCTGAAATCGAAAATTACATCATCGTTGATCGCCATGAAGTTGGAGCTTCACTCGAACGCTGGCCAGCAGAGACACGTTTCATCACGCCATCGTTCGCAACGAATTCCATCGGAATGCTCGATCTGAATTCCATCGCGATCGGTGTCTCTCCTGCTTACAGCCTCGAAACCGAACATCCGACCGGAAGCGAATACGCTTCTCACCTCCGGGCAGTGGCAGACTACTTCGAACTGAAGGTCGAGACGGGAATTGTTGTTCAGAGAGTTGGCAAAGTCGATGATCTGTTCCTTCTCGACACTCCCGAAAAGACTCTTCGCTGCAAGAACGTAATTTGGGCAGCCGGAGAGTTTCAATACCCGAAGCTGAACAGTTTTCCCGGCGCGGAACTCTGTCGGCACACTTCGACAATTCGAAGCTATCACGAACTTGAAGGCGACGACTTTCTCATTGTTGGCGGCTATGAATCTGGAATCGATGCGGCATTTCATCTGGCCCAAATGGGGAAAGCGGTACGAGTAATCGATCATGCCTGTCCATGGGAGGACGAATCGTCCGATCCCAGTGTATCGCTTTCGACATTCTCGCTGGAACGAATCCGTGATGCGTGCTTCGAATCGCAAGTGGAACTGATTCCGGATACCGGAGTTGAAACGGTCGTCCGAAGGAGTGGCGAGTACGAAGTATCTCTGGATGATCAAAGCAAGCTAACAAGCCGCACTCAACCACTGCTGGCAAATGGCTTCGCCGGGAGTCAGACGGTGATCAGTGATCTGTTCGAGAAACGCGAAGACGGTTTTCCGGTTCTCAACGAGCACGATGAATCGACCATCACTCCCGGGCTGTTTCTCAGTGGCCCCATGGTGCGGCACGACAATCATGTCTTCTGCTTTATCTACAAGTATCGTCAACGATTCGCAGTTGTAGCCAAACAAGTCTCACAGACACTCGGCCTCAGCGGTGAGGGACTCGAAGTCTACCGAAAGTGGGGAATGTATCTCGATGACCTGTCTTGTTGCGGAGAGGAGTGTGTCTGTTGAGTGTTGATCTGATTGAAAAAAGTAAGCGCCCAACTGTTTTGGAGTCCGCCCTGACCTTCAATTGGGGAGGGCAAATGATTGCAAGCACCTGTTGGGTTCTGAGTATCTTCGCTTATGGAATTAGTACAGTAGGTGACTTATTTCAACTGGCCGCAGCGACTGCATGGATGATCTCCAATATCGCCGCTTTATGGGAAACGCAGAAGGAAGTTGCGTGATGATTGGCACGGAAGCCATTTTTCCGAACACTCACCTGTCGATTGTAAATCAGGCAGCTGCGCTCTTCAGCCAGCAAGTTTGGTGTTGGGGTCAGGATGTTATTTACCCGCAAGGGAACATCTTGATAAAGATGGGATTCGAACGGGTTCCCCCTCCAGAGAATCGAAGAGACTGTTCGAGCGTCTATTCGCTCAACGTGAATTCTTCTCAGCGAATCATCCTGCGCGGATTCGGAGTGTTTTGGGGAGACGACCAGAAAGGCGGGCTGTTGCTCCTGCGAGATCGTTTTGAAGCAAGGTATCTGAACGAATCGCGACTTCCCAAACCGTGCTGGTCTCTGCAGGATTTTCCCAATACCACCCGTCCAACCATTGAACAGCGTCCGGATTGCATCGCTCTGCTCATCGACCTGATCGATTGGATGCGTTGCTACGAACTCAGAACCCTTCGCGAATACGGCCTCAGCTATCGTCAGAAAGTTCTGAAAACCTGGAACGACGGTAAGCGACACGTCCTTCATCCGGAAGAGACTCCGGGCGCCTGGCGACGGTGCAGTCATCTCGTCGCTGACCAACCCGATCGATTCCTTCCTGTCCAAGTCCAACACGCTTGAGAACTTCCTGTTCCAGGCGATCTTCGCAGACCGTCGCTCAATTGGGTTGTCACCATGGATCACTCTGTTGTCCTCGCAAATGGCCCAAACCGGACGACTCCGGAGACCATCTTGCGATTCTCACCGATTGGTGAATGTCTTGCGATGTTAATGGGCGCACAGGCATTGTTCGTGGGAACTCTCTGGCTGACGCAGTGGTGGAACCCTTTAAGTTGGTTTGTTGCGAGCGCATCCGTTTGGTACGCACTGCGCACGATTGGTTGGATGCGTGGCAAGACGTTGACCGTCGTGATCTCAGCGACTCTTGCGACGGGACTCTATTTTTTCAGCTTCAGTTCGGCACTTCTGGAACTCCCCAACTGGCTGCAGAAGGGGCCGTTTTCGGTCAGTGCGCTGTCAGTTGCTCTCAGCATCATCTGTGTTCTTGACTGCTTCGAATGGCTCTGGCTTCGCGGCTGGACTCCCAACATGATTGCGTCATTTCTTCGTGAAACCGCATTGCATCCGAAGTCGTGGGGCTGGTTACTGGCTTCCATTCTTTTCGGATACATGGTTGTCGTCCCGGGAATCGATGCACTCCTGGAACCGTTTCGAGCCCCCGGTCCCACGTCGGAAGCACTTCCCGACATGACTTTCTCAGAAACCCTCCGGCTGAGAACGACCGAGTTGTTCATGGTCTGTTGGTTCTTTTCTCTCGGGGCAACGATCGGCAGTTTTCTCAACGTGATTGTCTACCGATCGCCTCGATATGAATCACTCATCCGAAAACGATCAGCGTGTCCCAGCTGCGGCCAGCGGATTGATGGAAGAGACAATATTCCTGTGCTCGCATGGATTCTTCTCAACGGAAAATGTCGAAACTGCTCCGCTCCGATTTCGATGCGTTATCCCGTTGTCGAAGCTGTGACAGGCGGCATTTTCCTCTTGTTGTATTTTGTGGAACTAATTTCGGGTGGACAAAACTTGCCCTCACGTTTCCCCAACTTGCACACCGGAGTCGTGTGGACTCTTCTCTATACGAAATGGGATCTCGTTGGTTATTACCTCTACCATTGCCTGCTGCTGATCTCCCTGCTCACTTGGGCACTCATCAGAATGGATGGTCAAAAAGTCCCGCTCCGAGCCATTGCAACGACATTTCTAATGGCAGGGGGACCACTCATCATCCGGCCAGAACTTCTTCTTGTCTCCTGGTCACCGGTGCAGCCTTCCCACTGGGAACTGACCGCTTCCCAAGCGATCCTGACCGCGATCATTGGTGCGTCCATCGGAGCGCTGATTGCAATTCTCGTGTTGAAGAGCCTTTTGCCGAGAACGACGAGCAACGGATACGAACGAGAATTCGTCGCAGGAGCCGCACTCATCGGAACCGTCATGGGATGGCAGGCGACATGCTCCATTATTGCACTCACTCTCTTGCTTCAGCTTCTCCAACACATACTCGCACTTTCTGGCTGGGGAGTTGCTCAAAGATGGCCGCTTACCGGTCTGATGCTTGTCGCCACCACTATTCAACTCTGTTTCTGGAGATGGATCGTGGAACACCTCTCCGCCTGCTGGCCCACCACGGGATTCAATTTGCTATCAATGATTGTCTGGGCAGCCACCTGCATCGGGTTGATCGTGCTGAACCGGAAGTTCGAGTCATCGAAGGCAACTTCAGCGCCCGAAATGATTTGACGAACAAGAGAGCGATCGTTCCAGAGATTTCGGGCAAGACATGACTTTCACCTGCGCGATCATCTTTTTGAAAGCCCGACTTCCCATTGCTTTTCATCACTCCGCGTTGCTCATTCACGAACTTGAGTGCGGCGGTGAACGCTTTCGAATTGCCGCCAACGTCGTCGCATACGAACCGAAGCGATCGCCCAAATTCTGGCAACGCAATCTGTCCTCAACAGATCTAGACACTCCAGATTTGTGAGCGACGCGCTCGTAACTTCACTCCTATTCTCCAAACAATCCTTGACGCGACAGCCCTTACCTGCATTGTACAGCTAAACAAGCATCAGGAAATCACACATTCAGTGAGCCGTAAGTCCACCCACAAAATTCCGGAGGGTATTCATGGACCAGTTGAATACACGAAACGTTCGACTCCCGCGTCTCGCACTCGTGCTGCGGTTGCTCTTTGCGTTTTTCCTGTTGGGATCGGGAATCATGACGATGGGCCTCGGCATCAACGGAATGCCTGCGAACGACTCACCAGATGCGATTGGCAGGTTCATGGCGGCGCTGCAAGAGACCGGCTACCTGATCTTTTGGGTCGGACTGTTCAAGGCAGTGACTGGCGGTTTGATGTTTTTCCCCCGGACAGCCCCGATCGCAGTCCTGATGTCGCTGCCGTACACCGTCAATATCCTGCTCTACGTGACACTCTTCGCTCAGAAATTCCTTGTCGTCGGCATTCCCGACTTCGCGGTGTCCGCACTGCTGATCTACTGCTATTGGGACTGGTATCGCCCAATTTTCGCTGGGCCGACACCTCAAGTTTCTCAGGAGGGCGAAAATGCACTTTGATTCCGAGTCGTCTCCGGGATTCGCAATCGGGCGAGTCTCTTATCTGATTCGCGCAGGGATGGCGGCGGTGTTGAAGGACGCCGGTTGGCCGTTCTCTCCGGAAGAAACGCAGACGTTGATCACGTTGTCAGATGCGGGTGCCCCACTCAGCATGAACGAACTGGCGTCGCTGATGATTCGTGATCCAACCACGGTGAAACGACAACTGAATCGGCTCGTCGATCACAAGTTCGTTCAGAGAACTGCCTCCGCCGACGATGCCCGCGTCGTCATGATCAGCTTGACGAAACGTGGTGAACAACAGCTGCAAACGGTGCTTCCCTCACTCGACAACCTGCGGAAAGTCACCCTCAAGGGCATTTCGAATGAGGAATTGAAAGTGAGTCTGAAAGTTCTGCAAGTGATGCAGAAGAACTTGTCCAACCATCTTTCCAAGGAATCAAATCATGGCTAAGAACTGCAAGCTTCATTGCTTTGTTGTCATCGCAGTGGCTGCTGTCACGACACCGGTCGTCTTCGGTCAGACGAAATTCGAACCGGCCAAAGCACTCAACATGCTCAACACGCAGGAGCAACAATTCGATAAAGGCGTGATCAAAGTCGCAGACAACGTCTTCACCGCTGTTGGTTTTCACGGCGCGAATACTTCGATGATCGTCGGCGATGACGGTGTCATTATTATCGACACTCTTTTCGGGCCGAGCAGCGCATCGGAAGCAAACAAGGCATTCCGAAAGTTCAGCGATAAGCCAGTCAAGGCGATCATCTATACTCACAGCCATGGGGATCACACTGGAGGTGCGAGCGCCTTTACTGGAATGGAACGCCCCGATGTTTACGCGACGGAAGATTTCGGCTCAGCCGAAGGTGCGAGCGCAGCGGTGGCTCCAGTCAAAGCGAAACGAAACGTCAGACAGTTTGGCCGAACGCTTTCCCCCACCGAAAGCACCAACCGTGGTGTTGCACCCTCCAACACCAACGACAGCGATCGAGGAGAAGGCTTTATCCCTCCGAATATTTCGATCCCGAACAGTGGACTCAAAACGACAATCGCGGGTGTTGATATTGAGTTTTACATCGGGCCCGGAGAAACCGACGACGCGATGTTCATCTGGCTTCCCAAGGAGAAAGTGTTGTTCTCCGGCGACAATTTTTACCGATCCTTTCCCAATCTCTATGCGATTCGCGGAACAGTCTATCGAGATGTCCTGAAGTGGTCCGAAAGCGTCGCAAAGATGGCCGAATTCAAACCACACGTTTTGGTTCCGGGGCACACCAAGCCGATTCAAGGAGAAGAAGCGACTTCTGCTCTTAGTGATTACAGCGAAGCCATTCGAAGTGTTTATGACCAAACCGTCGATGGCATCAACGCCGGCAAAAGCCCCGATCAGCTTGCACATGAAGTCCAACTTCCCGAACACCTGAAAAACAAGCCCTATCTGATCGAGTTCTACGGCTCGGTTCCGCATGCAGTTCGGGCCATCTATTCGGGGCTGTTGGGTTGGTACGACGGAAACCCCACAACATTGAGTCCGCTTGAACCGAGAACCAAAGCAAAGAAAATCGCTGAACTTGCTGGTGGCACACAGCAACTCGTTGAGCAAATGAATTCCGCCTTGGCGAATGAATACTATCAATGGGCACTGGAACTTTCAGACCACGTCAAGTGGTTGGAAGGTGCCGACAGAGAACACGCACGCAAGGTGAAGATCAGTGCACTGAGGGGACTGGCTGCACAGGAATACAACGCCCCCAACCGCAACTACTACCTAAGCTACGCCAACGAACTCGAATCCGGACAGCTGAGCGAAGTGTGGTTTTAGAACGCTTTGAAGCACTCTCGACACACATTCCTGCAAACGAATGCTGCAGCGACTCGTTAAATCACTGACTACGCATCAGGAAGTTACTTTCAGATTTCTCTCAAGACTTGCTGAACGCCACGAACGACTTCGACAGTGAATTCACTGGCCTTCACGAGATTCAAAGGCCGCATGGCTGAGAAAATCATGACATCCCAAGTGCCTTGAACTTCGAACTCCAAACGTTCGAACAGTTCAGTGAGTCCGAGAGAGAAAAGCCCCAACCCGCATCCGCCGGATGCTCCCAATAGCAAATAGCCGAGGGGGGACTCGAACCCCCACGGAGGTTACCCTCCTCGGGATTTTAAGTCCCGTGCGTCTGCCAATTCCGCCACTCGGCCTGAAAAGTCATCGAAACGAATTGGGTGGTCGACCGGTTTCGACGAGCGAATGCTAATTGAGTCAGGGGCTCCCTCGCAACCTTGATCCCTCTCGTTCAGTGGGTTCATTCTAAACTTGGAATGTGGAGGTGATTTCACCGGGAACATTTATCGAGGAGGCAGTCCGCGAGACAAGAGAGTTCATTGACTCCGCATGAAGTCGGGTTGCTTCTTAACGATTCAATCAAAGCAGACAATTTCGAAACGCCCAAAGTTCCCTTAATATCGCAGAATCGAATCATCGATTTCGAGGGACCATTGGTCGATGCCGCCTGCCATGTTTTGCACGCGTTGAAATCCCTGCTGTCTCAGCCAGTTCGTCACACGGAGGCTGCGTCCCCCGTGATGACAATGGATGATGAGATGATCGTTTTTGTGCGGTTCCAGTTCACTCGCACGATCAGCGAATTCACTCAGTGGAATCAGAACCGTTCCGTCAATTTTTGCCGTTTCGTATTCGTCCGGCTCGCGGCAATCAACGAAAACAATCGATTCCGAATTGCTGAGCAGGGAATGGGCTTCCTGAACAGAGATATTGACAGGCAGTTCGACTGATTCGTTCATGGCAAAGATTTTCAGACAGATGGTTCGGCGTCGAATGGCGATTTCGAAGGCGCCCAGACACAGAGTTTGATTCCCAACTCGTAGAGACCGATCAATGGAACCATCATGAGCAACATACTCATCGGATCGGCGGGGGTGAGAATCATGGATAGAATGGCGATCACGAGAATGGCCATCCTTCGCTGCTCACGGTACTGCTCGACGGTAAAGATCGAAATTCGTTCGAGGAAAAGCATCGCCAGTGGCAATTGAAAACTAATTCCAAACATCAACGGCAGCATGACGGCGAAGCTGATCCATTCCGAAATGCGAATCTGCGGGCTGATTTCCAACGTGGAATTGAACTTCAAAAGAAAGTTCAGCACGAAGGGAAAGACCGCATAAAAACAAAACGCTGCACCAACGAGAAACAACCCGAGACTCATGGTGCCGTACAGATAGACAAACTTTCGCTCGTGCGGATAAAGCCCTGCCGCCACAAACAACCACAGTTGATAAAAAATCCACGGGCTTGAGAGCACGAGCCCCGCAATCAGCGAGACTTTGACATACGTCAGGAAGGCTTCCTGAACGTTCAACGTGACTGCACGTCGAGACTGTTCGACGGTTGCCTGAAACTGAGCAAACTCTGGTGCTTGCAACGTCAGAGTGACAGTCGGAGACGGTTCGGCCTCAGTGTCGGTAGAATCTGGTTCCGGTGTTTGTGGAAACTGATCGGGGACAACTCTGTTGAGGGCTTTGGATAACTCTGCCGTCGAAACGCGAACTTTTACAACATCGGGATGAGCGAGTTTTTCTTCCTCATCGATGACCACCACTTCTCCGGTTTCTTCATCGATCTCCGTTTTCGGAGGTTTTCCGAAGACGAGTTCGGACAGCGTGTCGAGTCCCCAGTCTTCCTGCCATCCGCTGGCGACGTCATCGTCAACGGCAACGTCGGAATAATTCGCCAATGCCCGGTCGATAGGCCGTCGAATGAAGTCGACGAGCGCCGTCCCGTTAAGCAGGCAAATTGCTACGGCGATGACGAGACCGATAATTGCACGGATCAGATGCACTCGAAGGATTTCGAGGTGCTCCCCGAAAGTCATCGACGAATCGTCGAACAAGTCTTTAGTTTGCTGATTCATGAAACAAGCTCAGTGAATACCCAATGGAGAATGCGCCGTGAAAAGCGAGTCGGCGTGATGTGGCATTCACTCCCAGTGACCCGGCATGACAGGTCGATCGAGCAAACGATTCGTCTCGATCCTAGTACTGATCGCCGGTGAATGCAACGTCTCTTTCATTAGTCCAACCGTTTCTCCGACAATGCAATCCCCTCGCTACGTTGTCTCAAATGGTCGCGGATTCGCGGGTTGAAAGATCGCTCCACAAACTCATCCAGAAATCGGTGAATTCGGGGCGATCTCTCAAACGTCTCAATTCAACGACAACCCAGCCACAAACTTTAGACGGTCGTCAGAAGCTGAAACGGATCCGCAAGAAGATTACAGAAGGACACCAGGAATCGTGCTGCGTCCGCCCCGTTGATGACTCGGTGGTCGTAGGACAGGCTTAACGGCAGCATCAATCGTTCTTGTACGTTTCCGTCGACCAATTGCAGTTCTTTTTGACCGCGTGACATTCCCAGAATGCAGACTTCCGGGTAGTTCACGATCGGAGTAAACCCGACGCCACCGATTCCTCCGAGATTCGTCACGGTACAGGTTGCTCCCTGCATGTCGTCGACGGGGAGTTTTCGGTCTCGGGCTTTGTGAGCCATTTCGGTCAACTCTGCAGCGATGTCAAGAATACTTTTCTTGTCGCAGTTCTTGATAACAGGGACGAGTAGTCCGTGATCCGTGTCGACTGCACAGCCGATGTTGTAGAACTTTTTGAAGACGATCTCGTTGGTCTCGGGATCGAGGCTACTGTTGAACTTTGGAAATCCTTGCAGGCAGGTCGTGAGTGCCTTGATCACGATGGCAGTCATGGTGACCTTCGGACCGTTCTGCCCGATTCCTTTTGAGAATCGCTTACGTGCGGCTTCGAGGTCGGTGATGTCTGCTCGGTCGTGTTGTGTGACGTGCGGGATGACGTTCCACGAAACGGTGAGATTTTCTGCAGCTGTCCGTGAGAGCTTGTTCATCTTCTCGCGGCTGACAGCTCCGAACTTGGAGAAATCGGGCAGCGGTGGCGGAGCGATGGAGCCAGAAGCAATCATCTCTCCCGAACTTCCGGATCGGCCGACAATTAAGCCAGAAGGATCCTGCAAACGCTTTCGGACGTATGCCTGAACATCGTCTGCGCTGATCCGTCCTCCACTCCCAGTCCCTTTGACTTGAGTGAGATCGACTCCCAGCTCGCGAGCGAGTCGACGTGTTGACGGAGCCGCTGGAACGGGAATTCCGTTTGTTTTTTCCGCTGTTTTTTCGGACGCGGCAGCGACGCTCTGCTTGGGAGGTGCTTGAACAGCTGTCTGTGACTCCGACTTCGCTGGAGCTGCTGCTGGAGACTCCGAACTGGCAGCACTGGAAGATTTTTTCTCAGGCGTGGACACTGGAGCTTTGTCGCCTGATCCTGACGAGACGACCGAAGATGTCTCAAACGATATGACTTTCTGCCCGACGGAAACCGTATCACCGGAGTTCACATGAATTTTCGTGACTTTCCCAGTGTGTTCGCTGGGAAGTTCGACGACGGCCTTCTCAGTCTCCAGCTCCATGAGAGGAGTTCCGGCTGAAACAGAATCCCCTTCTGAAACGAGGATTTCCGCGACATCTGCAGAGTCGACCCCTTCGCCGAGCGGAGGCAGAGCGAAGTCGACCTCGCCTGTGACCATTTCCGTTGGAGCGGAAGCGGCTTTCGGAGCTTCTTCCGATTTCGGTTCCGCAGCCTTGGGTTCAGGCTCAGTCCCCTGCTCTTCGGTTGTCGTTGGCTCGGTTTCGGCGGGAGAACTGGCTGCGTCATCTTCCGCAGCGACCACCATGTAAACCTGACCGACCTGGATGGTATCACCCGAGTCGACGACTATTTTCTCAATTTTCCCGGCATGAGGCGCTGGAAGTTCGACAACAGCCTTCTCTGTTTCCAATTCCATGAGAGGCTGCTCGGCAGCGACAGTATCTCCGACAGAGACCAGGATCTCTGCGACGTCTGCTTCCGCAACACCTTCGCCAATACTCGGCAGTTCCCACTCAATGCTCATCTTGAATCAATCTTCGTTGAAATGACTGAGAAGGGTCAGATCCCCTTCCATTCCTACGCTTTCCAAAGCGCGCAATGCTTTCCCTGGGACTTCCCTTGGATGATAGTATTCCAGACTTGGCGTCGGTAGTGACGTCTCCCAAGAATTTCGACCAGTCGACAAGCTGAGAAACACAGAATTCTCAAATGGTCCACAAGTCATTCGCTGAGTTCACGCGGTCGCCAGCGATGAAGCCAGTTTTCGCCGCTTTTCTTGTGTGAAGATTTGATAAAACCTCGCAGGCGTCAAATTCGTCTTTCTTCGAAATCGACAACACTATTCTAGTCGGTCCGGCAACAAAGCGAATTCACGCCAAAATCAACTTGGGAACTTCAGTCGTGATCGATACATTGCACGTACGCTTTC
The DNA here is from genome assembly GCF_007859735.1 of Thalassoglobus neptunius. Taxonomy (GTDB): domain Bacteria; phylum Planctomycetota; class Planctomycetia; order Planctomycetales; family Planctomycetaceae; genus Thalassoglobus; species Thalassoglobus neptunius. The sequence continues at coordinate 860,743 of NZ_SIHI01000001.1, forward strand.
AGAGAATCGACTTCTCATCCGTGAGATCGGCAACACGTTGACGCCATGCAGAAAGTGAACTTTCGCGAAACCCGAAGTTTCAGGAATTCATTGCCCATCAGTGAATCCGGCACCAACGGCGCACTCCCATGAACTCTCAACCATTTCAAACTCCTCCGAAGTGGTGGCCTTCCCGGCTCAACCCTCGATTGATTCGAATGGTTCGTCCCTTTCGTCTGCGGGACTTGAAGCAGAAGGGAATCTGTTCGATCGACGTGATCGGCGCAGAAGCAATTAGCAACTCTCTCGACGAAGGAGCCGGAGTTCTTCTCCTTCCGAATCATTCGTTTCATTACGACTCGTACGTTTTGATCGAAGCGGCACTTCAAGCTGGATGGCACACCCATTTTATGACGGCGTGGCAAGTGTTCGGGATGTCGACGACGCCGGGAAAGCATTTTCTCCAGCGTCACGGTTGTTTCAGCATCAATCGGGAAGGAACAGACACCAAGGCGATCAAGCAGGCGATCTCAATCCTGAGCGAAGATCAACATGCGCTCACAGTTTTTTCCGAGGGCGATATCTACCACTCGAACGACCGAGTAATGCCGTTTCGCGAAGGGGCTGCGGCAATTGCACTCAAGGCAGCGAAGCGGTCCGGACGTCCGATTCACGTTTATCCGTGCGGAATGAAATGCTTCTACACACAGGACCCGACAGAAGAACTTGTCGGGATGATGAATCAACTCGAAGAACGAATCCGCTGGCGGCCACGGCCTGATCTTCCATTGCTGGATCGCATCTATCGTTTCGGGCACGGATTTCTTTCATCGAAGGAAATCGAGTATCTCGGAGAATCCGGAACCGGAGAACTCCCTGCGAGACTTCGATTCCTGGCTGAAAACGTGTTGGAGAAAGTTCGAGAGGCCCACGGACTCAAGCAACGAACCCATGATGTCACGGAACAGATTCGAAGAATTCGCAGCTACTTAATTCGAGAGATTGAAAAAGCACAAAACAGTGCCAGCGAGAATTCTTCGAATTCGGGCATCTCAGAGCGGGAAAGCACTGAGCACATCGCCACTCTTCAGCGGCATCTCGACGATATGTTCTTTGTGACTCAACTGACGAGTTATCGCGGGAATTACACTGTTGAGAACCCGACGATCGAACGAATCGCGGAAACCATCGATAAGTTCGAAGAGGATATCTTCGACTTGCAGTGCCCAACGCCTCGCGGCAAACGGAGGGCAGTCGTCCGTTTTGGTTCACCGATCGACTTATCTCAGATTCAAACCGACACCTCATCGCTCACAGCCTTGGCCGAATCGAACGTTCAACAACTGCTGAACGAAATCAACGCCGATGCACCGGGCCAATAGAGTGTGCTCTCATTTCACGGCTGATCCGTTTTCTCGGACCGAGACGCCGATGATTCCTCGCTGACAATTCGTTCGGCCGCGACCCCTTTCGTTTTTCCGCCCAATCTCACAATCAGTAGCGTTTTCTTTCCGGTCCCCTTGAGCGGAATCGATTTGCGAAGAGAGTCGACGTCAACCGGGACATGACGACATTTGATTTCAAGTTCGTGGCAAGGATGGTCGCGAAAGTATTTGCGGATGCTTTTTCGGTTGTGTGTAAGTTCGGCCAAAACACGAAACGGAGTCACCGCCGGAGAGTCCACAAGCTGCGGACCGGTCAGATACTCTTCAGCATCGTCCAGTCGCTCAAGTTCAAGTTCATCAGCGAGCGCATCGACGAGCCCAGCCCGGACGATGGCCGGATCGACATCGTAAATGTAGTCGCTGAGCGGACCAACCCGCGGAAAGTGATTGAAGGGATCCGCACTGAGTGTGAATCCGGAAGGAAGAAGCGTCGCCCGCCAATTCTCTTCTCCAGCGAGATCTCCAAACCAGACAGTCGCTTCTTTACATTCTCCATTGAGGCTGATGAGTTCGATTTCTGCGTCGTCGAACTTTCCTCCAAAATTGCTGGCCGGAGAAAGCTTGATGGCTCCCCCCTGACATCTGTCAATCAACTCCTTCAGAAACTCGAGAGGCGGACTGCTGTCTTCCAGACGAATCGACCTCTTGCCCATCGCCCGTCGATCAGGATCACAATGGACGAACTGCAAATCCGTTTTGAGTTGTTGCACGTCAGAGCAAATTGTCTCAATCCGCTCATCAACATTGTGAGCTTCCGCATTCCACCGCGTTCTGAGACACGCAGCTTCCGACATATCGACGCTCGTCACTTCTTTTCCAATCGAAGCAATCGCGATGCTGTCGGAACCGATTCCACAACAAAGATCGAAAATCGGTCCGGCACAATTCTCGAAGCGAGCCGCTTTGTAATTCGCGACCGCCTCGGGTGTGGCCTGTTCTAAGCCGGTTCGATCGAACCACATTTCACTCGCACGCGAAAATTTGTGCTGCGCACGTTCACGAAGTTCGATCAGAGTCATTGCTGCGCGGACGATGTCAGCGGAGTAAGTCTCCCGCAACTGCGACTGAAGCTTCAGTTCCGAAACTTGCGAGTTCATGATTGCCTCGAGAAGTTCTGGAGTTCTTCGAAGCTTCTGAAGAGTATCGACGTCGAAATCGGAAGTGTGCATGTAAGCTGCGTTCAATAGACGGGCGAGAAGATAGCGCGCGGGGTGTCATTCTCAAACAACACTTCGATGACTTGAAATGATGGAAACAAAAAACGCCGCGTCCAAATCATGATGGACACGGCGAATGAGATCAAATTACAATGAGCAACTTCGAGAAGAATTGCTTCGTTCCTGAATGCTCCCTTGTGTGAGTTGATCACACACTTGCAAGGTTTGCTCACTCAAGCATTCACTTGAAAAACGTATGAGGAGTTCCAAGCGAATCCCGAATTCGAGAGCGACTTGCCTCAGAGCACTCTCTGATTTGGCTTGCACTCACTCGCACGAGCAAACTCAGCATCTAGCTGATGAAAAAGTTCAAGCGAGTGCACCGGAAAGAGCAACATGCTCTAGCGGTAAACTCCTGCGTAGTAGTAGCGACCACTCCAGGACCGTTGCACACCAAAACCACATCGGCCATTCCGACCTAAAACCCAGACGCGATGTCCGGGAGAATTGATCCATCCTTGGATACATGCAGCAGGAGTCGGATATCCATGAGCAACAACTTGCTCTCCGCCTCCGTGGTACATCACGTTCCGGTTGGCCATGTTGTTCGCCCAGGCCTGGGCGGTTTGACACAACGATTCATCCAGTTGCTGTTCGAATAGTCCGTGGCGAGCACGCTGATTCGTCGCTGCAACGTGCATCGCCTGAATCATTGCGTTTTCTGTCAACGGCTTCGCTGTGACACCTGACTCAGATGCTGCACCAGCCAGAAGAGCTGCACATGCAACCCAGCTCCAAATCTTCGATCGTTGCTTCAGTCGTGTCATTCTCAACTCCATTTTCGGTTAGACCCGCATTCAACAGAGGGCATGGTCTAAATCCCCGAATCGAAAAGTTCAACAGAATGCCAATTGTGAAGATTGCGATGTTTGCCCAGTCTCCTTGAATAGCTACTTCTGGCACGTACCTAACTCTCAAATTCCGTACAAGATAAGCTCAAATCAACGCATTCCGATTGAACAAGTTTGTAACTTCTCCAATGTTGGGAATTGCGGTTCAGAGCCCTTCAAGCTTGCTCTCGACATCGTCTCTGTCGCGACTTTTTCCCATTTCTGGAGCCATTCAACCATCCTGTTTCGGGGAAAATGATCGCCCCAAACTCAGGAGTAAGAACGCTTCTGGCCAGATAATTCCCTTCCGAAAATGCTCTCACAGCCTAGTTCAGAAGGTTTGGCGACACCTATTTTGATGGATCAGTCGCTGAAGAGTGGCGAAATCGAACCGTGCGGGTGTCTTCTTCGAAACCAGTTCTTTCGGTCAGGGACTTGAAGAGTTCGGGGCGGCGAGTCTTCAGCCAGCGTTGGCCCGTACACATTTCACGGATTTCGGGGTCCAGATCAGCGACCACCATGTCGTCCTCGATGCTCTTTGATTCAATCAACACATCTCCATAGGGATCAAGGATCATGGAGTTTCCGGTGCGGACTTCGTTGTCATCGCGGCCGACACCGTTGGCGAACACCAGAAAGAGACCATTATCGTGAGCACGGGCGGGGAGCCATTTCATCAACCAGCCACGCCCTTTCCGACCGAAAAACTCTTGCCGCAATGCTTCTTCGTTCTCGGATCGATTCTCCCAAAGGTCGACGGGAACGACGCCCATACACCTTGGACTCGGGGAATTGCATCCTCCCGTCTGGTGTGGAGACAATAAAACCTCAGCCCCTTTCAAAGCTGTCGCTCGAACGTTCTCCCCGATGTTGTTGTCATAGCAGATCAGCACCCCCACTCGGGCTCCCTGCGGAATGTCGAATACTGTGAACTCATCGCCTGAGCTCATATGCTGGTTGATAAAACAGTGCAGCTTTCGATGAGTGTGAACCTTCCCATTTGGCAAAGCCACGACAAAAGAATTGTACAGCTTGCCATCTTCTGCCGATTCGATCAGACCGACTCCAATCGACATCCCGGTCTCACGAGACAGTTCCAGGATTCGTTGAACCGAAGGACCATCTGGAACCGGTTCAGCCAGACGTTCCAGTTCTTCACGAGGTGCGTCGCGAAGATGCCAGTAGCCAGTGAGACACATTTCCGGAAACGTCAGCAAGTCGACACTCTGCTCGGCAGCCCGTTCGACAAATCGGGAAATGATTGCCAGATTCGATGCTTTGTCTCCCGGGACATGATTGAATTGGACAGCTGCAGCGCGAATTCGGTTCATTGATGATTTCCAACAGTCGAACGAGATCGGACAAGGGCCCTCATCATAGCAATCTGTTTTTCACGGAAGCGAGCGCCCACCACGTATTGCGATCGCTTCAGTGTGATCCGGTCGATTGAATCCGGAGCAGATTCCGAATTGGCTTTGATCATCCACTCTTCACCCCTTGAACTCCGGGACACCTTAAAAAGAAAAAGCTCCCCGAAGAACGAAACTTCGGAGAGCTTATTCGTGGAAGCGATCGAATTGGTCGCGAAGACACCATCGCTCGTAATTACGGAGCCACGCGGGTTGCTCGTCCGACGTGACCGAGATAATCGACGAATATCAAGTCCGTCGCGGAAATGGAGCGGACGATAAAATCAAACTCTTTGTTGACCCGATCCCAGTGTGTCGAAGTGAGAACAACAAACTTCAGCCGCCCGTTTTCAATCTTCCACGTCCCGGAAGAGACAGGTGTCTGCACGAAAACCTTCTGAAAGATTCTTAATTCCAGAACTTCACGAACCGTTGAGAAAGTCCCGTTCGGGTTGAACGTCGAGAACAAAGCTCCAACGCTGTCTGTGAACTTCCATGTTCCGATCAGTGCCTTACGGACTTCCGCGTCGGTGAGAACAACTCCCGTCGTTCCGGGGGGGACGGCACTCGGAGTTGCTGCTGGTGGAGTGGTTTTGGCCGTTTCCGTCGGCTTCGCAGGAGCGGCAGGTTTCAGCTCCGATGGTCGTTTCAGGACCATTAACATTCGCTTCGACCCTGCACTGGCGGAAAAGTCGGTCGGTCGAGCAGCTTCGGTCGGGTGACTCAAACAGAGCACCAGTCGTCCCTCGTCAAATCGAAAGATTCCCCACCCTTCGATTCCTTCTTGCGTATTGATCGTCAGTTCCGGCGGATACTTCGTCGCGTCGATGGAAAAGACTTTCACGTGCTTTTTGCCATCACTTGGCGATGTGAAAATGATCGCGTTTTCCGCAATCTCAACTTTTCCTCCCGATGGCAACCAGCTGCGGATTGCTTCTTGAGGAATCACTTTGCCGTCTTCAACGAGCTCGACGACTTCCCAGTCCCCAGAAAAGTTCTTCAATTCAGGTGAGACGTTCGGATCAACCGCCTGAAGTGAATGGCTACACAGAAGGACAATGGCGAATGCCCAAACAGACCGCAGAGAGAGTGGCATTAGGACGACTCCTTTCGAGAAAACAGAATCCTTATTGACGTGTTCGCAGAGTATTGCTGATCCGGATGTCTCAAGCAAGAACATGATCCTGTCAGAGGCATTCCGCCGACTTCAGACGGAAAGCTTATGGTCACTCAACCGATCGACGAGTGACCACAAGAATTCACTATCTATTGAATTACGCTGCTTCCGGTGTTTCTGGAACTTCTCCAGATTTTGGAATGTCTTTCGCCACCAAACCCAGCATGATCAATGACCATCCATTGAACATCATGTCGATGCCGACAAACATTCCGATAACCCAAAGCCCGGAAACTGGCCACTGGCGCCAGATCAAAATCCCAAGAATGAGCGAAATTACTCCGTTCAGCAGCACCCATCCCCAGTTCGGAAACTGATGCATGAGCGAAACGGTAATTCGAAAAATTCCCCCAAAAATCAGGAACATCGCGATCAGCAGAGTGAGAGCAATTCCCGTTTGCGCCGGGTGGGCGACAATCAAAAATCCAACGACGACGTAAAGAATCCCTGCGAGCAAATCAATAAAGAACCCGCTCCAGTTCTTGACGGTGAATGAGTGAATCGCTTGAACAATCCCGCCCCCGATCATCAGCCAGCCAATGAAAACCATTGTGACCAGACTCGTAAAGACCGAAGCCCCGAGCGCAACCGTCCCGAGTGCGACGAGAAAGATTCCCAGAGCAAGAATCCAGCCCCAGCGTTTGTGCAGCTCACTGAGGCCAACAGTTCGCAGTTCTGTGAGTGTAATGGGTAAGTCTTGAGACATGATCGAAGAACCTTCTTGAATACATCTGTCTGGACTCCGTTCACAACAATCGCTCCATGAATGGCATAGGGGCTTCGTATCGTCGAACCACGAATTCACCACCCACGAACGGATTTTGAGACTTCTCCGCTGCCACCTCTCGAATTGTGTCAAGCAATTGACGAAACTAAAAGAGCGAGCATCAATTACAAGAGAATTCCCGATAATTTTCTTTCGTTCAACGGCATATCGGGAAAAAAGTGGGAATGTGTTGCGAAGTCGAATCAGCAATCATCAAAAAACTCGCGACGGGAGATCGTCGGCGCGCGAGTTGATACGAGGAACATGCACGGGTCAACGATGGCTTCGATCATCTCTCCACCTGAGAAATTGTGATCAGAACCCACCGCCGGTTCGGAATCCACCCCCAGAGTGTGGAGGCGCGTTGTGTTGGGGTGGGCCCCCAACTTGTGGAGGAAGCGGGATGTTCCAGGTGCCTCCCGAACGATGACCAAAACCCCCGGAACCGAACGTTGGATCTGAATTCACGCGTCGTCGCCGGTGGCTTCTCTCGATCGTGTTCCAAAGCTGTCCGGAGTTTGCCATTCCCCGCAGAAACTCTCCGAGCATGGCTCCGATCATATTGCTGTTGGGGAAATCACTTCGATTGTCGTCGAAGCGATGTCGCTTGAATTCTCTTCGGACCTCTTCGAGATCTTCCAGCCGTTTGAGATGTCGCAGATGCAAACTTCTGCGATCACTTAATTCCGACTGCAACTTCTCCTGATGCGACCGCAGCTGAGAAATTTGCTCAACGATTAAGTCGTCATCGACGCTTCGAGTTTGTTCCGCTTCTCGAATCAGCTGTTCGAGCGGTTCCCGTTGAAAATGATGGACAAACAATTCGAGACATTGACGGGAATACCGATCGGCTCCGCCCGCGAACTCCGACTTTTTCTTGAGAAGCTCACTGAAGTGCTTCTCTGCGTTGTCAATCGCCTGATCCGCATCGTTCGCGGCGGCTTGTTCTTTCTCCAGTTCTTTCTGCAGCTCGGGGGTTCCATCTTCTTTGGATGCGATCTCTTCAAGCTCGCGAAGTTTTGCGAACTCTTGATCAGCCTTCGCACGCACTTCCCGGGCGTGAACTTTCAATCGTTTTGGGATTTCATGGAGCATCGCAAAATTGGGGCGAGCTTTTCGAAACTTGATCAGCGCAGCGACCCAGTCGTCGAGAAACCGGATCAGTGTTCCCGCCGAATATTCTGGAGTTCCGTAGTTCCGCCTCCAGAGATACATGAAGAGCGGATCGCCTTCATAATCCTGGCCTTTCTCGACCCGATCCTGATCGGCCTGCTCCGCTTTCTTTTCAGCATGCCTGGCGACGTCGTCTGCCCTCTTGGCCACCTCCAGTTGAGTTTGGTGAGCGGGATCGTTTGCGAGGCGGGCCTGAGTCTTCGCGTGGGCAGTGTCGATTCTGGCAAGAACATCATGCACGCGTTCTTGTTGTGCTTGACGCGTTTTCTCTAATTCAGATTGCAGTCGACTCGACTCTTCGATCTGCTTCTGAAGATCGTCGAGAGTGACCGATCTTTCACTTAGCAGAGATTGAACCTGACGGTCAGTTCGGTCCAAATCTTCAAGAATCGCGCCCTGAGTCATTACGTCGAGGCGAGCTTTGGCGAGTTCCCGAAACCTCGTCGACTCTTCTTCACTCAACTGGGAGAGCTGGTCATTGGTGAACTGAATTCCCTTGTCAAGATTCTCGATTTCCTTCCGGACATCATGCATTGCAGCATCAATGGAAGCGAGCGTTTCCAGACCTGTTGACATTCTTCATCTTTCACCAGTTAGTAATTGCTCCGCCGATTGCAGGTAAGAAATACTCGGGCTCGAGCGATCCTGATTTCTTTACGCCGAAGCGGTCGTTTTGAATAATCCCGTCGTCTTTCTTATCGTCTGCGATTTGATAGAAGGTCGACTCGTCAACGCGAATGCCCCACTTCGAGACGATTTCGGTTTGGCCGTTTTCTTCACTTTGAATTGGCAGGCTGAGAACTTCTCCGTCCGGAGCAACAGCTTCGACGATAATGTAATAATTCCGCGCAGACTGGTTGACGTCCGGGATCCGCCAAACTCCCGTACTTCCTTCTTTGACGATTCTCAAATCATAAGACTGGTTCAGCTTCGAGTTGAGCTGTTCCAACTCTGCCAGCTTCTCTCGAACCGCAACATAGTCCTGTTGTTCGAATGCCTGAGCGGCTTCATTCGCGAGAGACTGAGCTTGCGAGATTCCCTCCCCATCGTTTGAAGCGTCTTCGATCGATTGTTGAGCCGATGCAATTCGTTCGGGCAACGCACGAATCTCTCGCTCGCGAGGTCCAGCGATGAAGAATTGGAACGCGAGCCAGCCGATGAACAACAGCGAGCAACCAATCACCACCGGTCGCAGCCACTGGTCTCGGCTGACATACAGTTTCGCCAGTCGCGTCGAAAACGTTTCTTCGGGAGGAGAATAGGTAAAACGATCTTCTTTCAGTGCCTCGACACCTTCGACAAGTATCTCTTCCGGAACATCGATTCCCTGAGACGAATAGATCTGCCGAAGCTTTTCAATCAGCTCTTCATCTCGCTGCTCTTCATTAAGTTCGCGTTCAATGAGCCTGGACCGATGGCGCAATGTATCGACGACATCCATCGCCAACATCACATCGTCGAGCGGTCTTTTCTTTCCCGATTCTTCCACGACGGTCTTCATTACTCGCTGTCAGAAAATGGGAGACTGGCGGCTTTCTGGCTGAGACGTGCGAGACGCTGTTTCCCATCTTCAACGGCAGTGCGGATCTCGTTGGCATTCTGAGTGCTAAGCGTTCGCATCTCGTTGATGATCTCCAACGAGCGCTCCTGATAATTCGTCACAGAGTCGACAAGTTTCTGAACAGCTTCGTATCGCACAGTTGGCCCGTAACCTGCTTTCACAGCTGCCTCCTGAACCTTGCCACCGATTTCAGAAAGATCTTCGAGACTCTTGCTGACACCTTCCTTCATCGCTTCCAGAGTTTCGGTACTCTCATGCAGCCCAAAAAGTCCGGTGAACGAAGCAGTCAATGCGGTCAACACACTTTCATTCGTGCTGAAGAAACTGATTGCCTGCTGATAAACTCGTTCCTTCGCGCTGGTGATCTGCTTCAGCCGAGCCATCACCACTTCTGAAGTGTTGTAGCTGACTGTTAGATTGTCAGCGAGATCTTTGGCGATCTGATATCGCTTGTCTTCGTTCTGAACTTCGCGAAGTTTTTCGTCGCGGGCAAGCTCCAGTTTGGCCAGTTCCGCGCGATCCGCCTCCGAATTCTCTTCAACGGTCTTCATCGCCTCGTCAAGTTCCGTCTTCGCGATGGCCAACTTCTCTTCCGCTTTCTTTAACACATCGAGAGCGAGAACTTCGGATTCCTTGAGCGCCCCGCGAAAATCCTGGTAGGCGTTGGCAATGGTTTGTTCTCGTTCGATTTGATCGCGTGAGTCCTCCGCGACATCCAGATAAACCTCTTTGACTTTGTCAAAACGCGTCGCGATGTCTCCCCGCGAAATCTTCATCCAGACGTTTTGCACTCTCTCGATGGCGCCCAGTTTCCCGTCTTCCACCTGTTCGACCATCATCTTCGCATCGTCGCGAATGCTGTTGAAACCGTTGGTAATCTCTTCATAACGATTCCCCAGCTCCATTCCAGAAACCTGTTCCCGAACCACTTCGTTGAACAGCGACGCCTGATTGAGCGTGTGAGCAATGGCGGCCACTTTCTCTTCGTCGAGATCAGAGATCTGATTCAATAGTGCGACGATCGGAGCATCCTCCGATTTCTGATCACTCACTAAGCCCAAATCGCGGAGTTGCCCCATCGCCCGGTCAAGATATTTCAGTGAAGTGCTCATCACTCTCCCCGAGAACGCTGAAGGAATAGAACGTCAGCTTCAGAACCTGAAACCGATCAAGCGATTATGATCCTAACTCTGCGAGGAATTATCGTCTACTCTTCAGTCAGGAAAGTCTCCCCGACAGAGGCCGACTGCGAAGAATCTGCGAACATTCGATCAACACGTCCATTGATCCGAATCCGTTTTCACAGACTCAACATGAAGGCTGTCCCCCCATCGCCCACATCTCGATGCGTGGCGTTTAGAAAGAGAGTGACACCGTTCCTACCGCAAGGATTCGTGTCCGAACAGGCGCCTCAGCATGGCGATTTGCCCGACGTGCAGCATCTCATGCTTTGGAGCGAAGCGAAGAGCTTCCCCTTTCGTCGAAAACATCGGATGCACAGGATCGATTGCCTCATCCAGCGTTTCCTGACTGAGCTGCGATGTCTCCTCGATCACCTGCTGTTGAATCGCTTTCAGGCTCTTACGAATCGCTTCCGGTGCAGGATAAACCTCCGGATCGGGATTTGGTTGCGATCCCTTTCCGAACAACTTTGCGTATTCACTGACAGGGAAAAGCTGGTCGTCGTCCGAGCTGAATCCTCGAACTCGCTTCAGGCACAGCCCATATTGTGCAATCGCGATATGACCAACTTGCCACGCAATATGATTGATGCCATCCGCCGGTTGCCGAAACCAGTCGGCATCGTCGACATGATCGAGAGTGTCGTTAGTGTAAGCACTGATCTTTTGAAGATCTTCAACAATGATTTCTAACTCAGACTTCATAACAGCTTCTTCCTTTGGGCGAACTTCTTTTGTGTCTTACAATAAGTTCAAGAGAATCACAAAAACAGGATTCGTTTACTCCCCGATACAGATCAAGTATTCCTGACGGCGGGGGCCAATCCCTTTGCCGAACCGGTAGAAAATCTGATTTCCGACAACTGACGGAGTCGGAAACAAATCCGTTCCGAGACGTGTTCGAGAGACTTCTTCATAGCGATCCGGGTTCGCTCGAATTACGAAAACTTCTCCGTCTTCGTTCGCCAGATAAATGGTGTCGTTCACGAGGACAGGAGATGAACTGACATCGCCTCCTAATCGTTTCTTCCACATCTCTTCACCATCGGACGCACGCCAGCAGTACAAGATTCCGCCGTCGGCGAAGGCATAAAGATAGCCGTTATGAATCACCATCGACTGTTCGTAACACTTGCGTTTGTTCCTCCAGACGACTTCTCCGGACCCGTCAGCTTTGACGGCGATCGTCTCAGCCTTTGGGTATCCGCCACTGGCGAAAACTGTATCCTCGTTCCAGACAATTGTTCCGCAGGTCGCCTGAGTGGTTCCAGGAACACTCCATAGTTTCTCACCGGTCGCAGGGTTAAAGCTCGAAACTTCGAAGAGCCCGCTGATCAGCAACTGCTCACGTCCCGCAACATTCGCCACAACAGGAGAAGAGAAACTCACGTCCTGAGTTCGTTCAATCCGCCATGCTTCTTCTCCAGTGTTCTGATGGAAAGCAGCGAGATAGCTTCCCTGATCAGACTCAGCAGCCACGATAACAAGGTCTGAATACAACAACGGTGATGCGCCATAGCCGAACTTGTATTTCTTGGGATCATAGGCTCCCGCCGACTTTGTCCAGACAAGATCGCCTGTCACATTCAGGCAACTGACGTTCACTTGTCGATCATTAAAGAACGTCGTGAAAAGAAAGTCCCCATTGCACGCAATCGTGCTCGAAGCATGGGTGTTCTTCGGATGAATCTCCGCAGGAAACTTTCCCTGATGGATGGGAGTAATCCAAAGTTGCTTTCCGTTCTTCCGGTCAAAGCAGATCACCCCTTGAATTTGATTCTGAGTGTCAGCCGTCGCGAGAAAGATCCGATTGCCAACAACGGTCGGAGATGAATGTCCACTGCCGGGAACTTCGACAAGCCACTTCACGTTCTTTCGCTCATTGAATGTCGTCGGAGGATTCTGCCCCGAACTTGCATGGCTATTCAAATTCGGTCCGCGCCACCACGGCCAATCATTCGCAAAGTCGATCGGCTCAGCGAGCACCGCTTGAACCTGCAACACAACAAACAATAAGACCCCAAATCGAAACGTTTGCTCCTTCACCAACACACTCCTGCCAGAATCCGATTCGAATGTTTCACTTGGGACATTGTTCGCTTGAGAGCGGACAACGACGAAATCCCGGAAACGTGTGGCATCAATTGCTCAAACGAAAGTGCATGCTGGGCATTGATGAACTTTCCGGACAAGAAGATCGTAGAGTCTGGTCAATCAATGCGGAACACTTCACAGACCATGAGAGTTCGAAAGACTCGAAATCCATTTCCGCAAATGAATGAGGCCGAAGCGTCATTTCGAGACGCCCTGCCCCGCTTCCCAGCGACATCATTCTCGATTCGCTGACAGAATCACGGATCGATGGCACCTTGAAACGGTGCGGGAAGAAGCATGGAGTGATGATGAAACAGCACCAGCTTGCCCTGTTCGCCTAAGAACTGCGTAAAGAACAGAATAAAGACGTAAAAGCAAAGTGCCGCAATGAGAATCGCTCCGCAGGTCCACCGGATCGAGAAGTGAGAACGGAGCTGCGATTCACGCTTTCGAACAGCCCTCGCATAGACCGATCCCAAGAGAATTCGCGTCGGAAGAATCGTGACAACGAAGATCAACGTGATCGGCCACATCGCCTCGGGGGGCAGCAAGAACGCCTTGAAAAGATAGAGCGGAATCGTGAGCAGATAAAGCACGATCAGCGCGAGGGTCCAGGCAATCGGAGCGTGCTGCCAGAGCGATCGGATTTCTCTCAATTGCACCCCGGCAGCAAAACGTTGCTCGCATGCAAATCGTGCTTGAAGGAATGGCGCCCAGGACAGGACAATCGCCAGCATTGCTCCCCCAAGAACCGTGAAGATCAGTTGCCCTCCCTCGGGTTCCCGGGCAATCGCCAGCAATCCCGTTGGCAGGACCAGCCAAATGAACGCAACGGCGAAACCTTTCACTCCCAGCAGGAAGGTTTTCCCGACTTCAAGGCTTGCAAAGAATTCCTGAATGGCTTGATCAGCGCGTCTGAAGTAGTTTCCTTCTCGGACCTGTCGGCGAAACCAGAGCACATTCTTCAGAGGACGCAGAAAGCAGCTGAGCGAACCTCCCCGCGCAATTGCAAAAAGAAGATGCCCGGTGATAGCGATCCAACTGATGGTCAGTGCAAGTTTCCAACCCGCTTCAGCAGGCGATCCGAGAGCGATCAAAGCAGCATCGGCTGCGAAGCTTCCCAGAAAACGTAGCGGAAGAAGAAAGACCCAAATTCCCAAAGCAACGGTTGCGATTCGAGGAGCTTGGTCCAGAAGTGGAAATCCGTTCCGAATCTTTCCCGTCCGGGCAACCGCTCCTTCGACTCGCAGAAAATAGCCGAGGACGAAGAAATTGACGATCGGAATTGCTGCCAGAACGGCGAGAATCAAAACGAGGCTCGTCAACGCGAAAATGCGTCCGATCCCCCACCAGGTGAACGAGAGCGCTCGGCCCATCCATCCGCGAGTTGCCTGCACTTCCTCCGACTCAAATGAGCGAATCTCATCAGCTTCTTGAGAGAAGGAATCGCCATGGCCATCTTCCGTCTCATGGCTCGCGGTGACGGCATCGACTTGCAGTTCGTGAAGACTCGGAGTGGATCTCTCCTCCTGCATTTCCCCGCCAATGCTATTCCGAGCTGTCTCGTATGCACTCATAGACTCGACAATTCACAGGGGTGCCGATTGAGCATTGCCTGATTCAGGCGACTGCTGCTGATGGGCACCGAGATCTCGATCCAAAAATGTTCGCGTCGACTCAACGTCTCCGGTTCTCACTGGAATTTACCTTTCTGCGGTTCACTTTGTTTCATCGATTTCGTCAAACTCCGAAACTCGCGCACAGTCCCGAAGGTATCTTATGACGCCGGGGACGACTCGATCGCTGAAGTTTTCCGGCCTGTCCGCCGCCGTTCACATACGAATTTGCCACAACATATTGCGGTTTCGATGAAGATTCTTGTTCGACCAATGATGATTGCACTCGCCGTGATTGGTGTCACGACCCTTGCAGTTCGGTCATCAGCTGTCCCACACACATTCGAACGGAACGTCACCGATGTCGAAAAGGATCGAGCATCGGATCGTTCAGGAACGACATCCTCGAACTCGACTGCCAAATCGATCGCTGAGGCCCCCGTCGTCGCAGCGGCGAACGCAGAACTGGCACGGCTTTGGGAAGCAGACGGTTCCGTGCGAGCGGGTGAAGCGAGTGATCTGACACTTCTCCGACGGCTGTCACTGGCACTGCACGGCACGATTCCGTCTCTCGAAGAACTGCGACTCTTCGAACAGGATACTGCCCCCGACAGAATCAACCGATGGTGTGAGCGACTTCTCAACGACAACCGGTTCGATGACTATTTCGCCGAACGACTGGCCCGCGGTTACGTCGGAACCGAAGGAGGAAGGTTCCTCATTTACCGCAGAGACCGCTTCATCAGTTGGCTGACCCAGCAACTCAGAACAAATCGTCCGTACGACGAAATTGTTTCCGCAATGATCTCCGGCACGGGAGTGTGGACCGGACAAGGGGAAGTGAATTTCCTGACAAGCGGATTCGATGACAACGACTTCGACCCGAACAAGATCACCGCTCGGTCGGTCCGTGCGTTTCTCGGCCAGCGTATGGATTGTGCTCAATGTCATGATCACCCGTTCGACCGCTGGAAGCAAAGCGAGTTTGAAGGTCTCGCTGCCCATTTCGCTCAGGTTCAGATCAGCCTCGTGGGACTGACCGACGACAAGACGAAAGAGCATGTAATTGATGACGGAACAACTGAAGACGGCCGGGCTGTCGCTCCATCTGTTCCCTTTCATCCCGAGTGGCTTTCCGAAAGTGAATCGCGTCGGGAGCAACTCGCAGCATGGATCACACACCCTGAGAACGTGCGTTTTGAGCGCGCTACCGCCAACCGAATCTGGGGACTTTTGTTCGGCCGCCCTTTCGCAACAGATCGGCCGGTCGATGATCTCCCCGATCCCGGAACCGATCCGCGTCTTGCAATGCTCGATCTGCTGGGAGAGGACTTCCGCAAAAAAGGCTATGACCTGAAACGACTCATTCGAGTGATTGTCGCGACCGATGCCTTTCGCATGAGTTCGATTCCCCCAGAGACTCAAAACGTCGAAGGCATTCCAGACAACTGGAGCGTCTTCCCGCTCGTGCGATTGCGACCGGAACAGGTAATCGGATCAATGATCCAGGCAAACAATATTCGGACGGTTGATCAAAATTCTCACCTGTTCGTCCGGGCTTTGAAATTCTTTCGGGCCAATGATTTCGTCGACGAATTCGGGGACCCGGGAGCAGAAGAACTTCAAGCCCGAGCAGGGACAATTCCACAAGCGTTGTTGCGAATGAATGGGGAACTCTCGCGAGAATTGACGTCCATGAATCCCTTCTTCGCTCCGGGACGGATCGCTGCCATCGCCCCGACACCGGAGATGCAGATTGAGACCGTTTACCTCTGCAGCCTCACACGCAAACCGACGCCCCAAGAACGTCGCTACTTTGAAACCATGTTTCAGGAATCAGGAACGGGGACAGCCATCGAAGACCTGTTCTGGATCATGTTCAACTCTCCCGAATTCTCCTGGAACCATTGATAATTGAGAACTGACAATGATCCATCACACCGGTTTGCATTCCCTCTTTTCTTCACTGACTCGGCGACAGGCTCTTCAGATTGGCCTCGGAACCGGTCTATCATTTCTGCTTCCGACACTCGAAGCGAGATCGGCGGAGAAACGGGGAAAGGAACGTCCCAAATCGATCATCGTTTTATGGATGGGAGGCGGGCCAAGCCAACTGGAATCATGGGACCCGCATCCGGAACGTTCCGTCGGAGAGACCGTGTCGAAGATTTCGACGACGATTCCGGGACTGGAGATCGGCGACACTCTTCCTCAAATGGCGGAGCAAATCCATCACCTGTCGGTGATCCGTTCAATGGTCTCGAAAGAGGGAGACCATGAACGCGGAACCTACTATGCTCAAACCGGCTATCGCCCCGATCCCAGTGTCATTCATCCGTCGATGACAGCCGTTATTTCCAAGCAACTCAAGCGAGATGATATCGAGATCCCGCAACACATCTCTCTCGCCAGTGGCGACGGTTTCGTTGTCCCTCGCGGCGGATTTCTCGGAGCGGATTACGATGCGTTTCGGATCTATGATCCCGGACGAAACATTCACAACATGCGACCGGGAGTCGACGAAGCCCGGCAAAAACGACGACTGGAAGGACTCGACGTCGTTTCCGACGCGTTCGCATCGCTTCGACAGATGCCAGTGGCGAAGACCAATCATCAGTCCGTCATTGAAAAAGCACTGACAATGATGTCGTCCAGCCAGTTGGAAGCATTGACGCTTGAAGGGGAATCGCAATCAACGATCGATCGCTATGGCGACAATCGCTTTGGGCGAGGCTGTCTCGTCGCGCGACGCCTCGTCGAACAGGGAGTACGTGCCATTCAGGTCGTCCTGTCCGGTTTCGACACACACGTCAACAATCTCGACGGGCAACGGAAACAGTTTGGAATCCTCGATCCCGCATTCGCCACTCTCATCGCTGACCTCAAGGAACGGGACCTCCTCGATTCAACAATTGTGCTTTGCCTTGGCGAATTTGGTAGAACGCCGAAAATTAACCCACTCGAGGGACGTGATCACTGGCCGATCGGTTTCTCATGCGTGCTGGGCGGAGGCGGATTGGCTGCAGGTCATGTGATTGGCGAAACAGATCCGAACGCAGGCCAGACCAACGAACAACAACTCACAAAGACGACGCCCCCAGAATCTCCAGTCAGCATTCCAGACTTGTACGCGACGATTCTGACGACGATGGGACTGGATCCCTACGAGGAACTTCAGTCGCCGATCGGACGGCCCTTCATGCTGAGCGAAGGAATGGCCGTCACCGAGCTTCTTCCGGAACGCCTCCGCTAAAAGCCGTCAGTTTACGTCATTCTTCATGAACTCCCGCAACACCATGGTCGCGTAGACTCCCGACGGGAGATCAAACCGAAACCGAAGTCCCCCGTCGAACGGATCGACTTCGAGTTCCTCCAACCAGATGATGAGAGGGCGACGCGCTCCCGGTGTCAGTTTCTTAAATTGTTTGAAATGCTCAGGAGTGAATTGCGAACGCTCAAGAATTTCTGCCTCTTCCCTGCCGGGCAATTCGACCGGTTGCTTCATTTTGGGACCGAACAAAGGTCCCGTGGTCACCACTTCTCGCTGATCGAATCGTTGTTGATCGGTCTCCGGATCGTCCGAAATAAATGGTCCTCCCGACCGGACGACTTGCAGCACATCTCCCTTCCGAACCTGATGGACACAACCATTCCTCAGACGTTCTGAAAGCACGAGATTGAACAAAGCTGACTGTACGGAAGAAAGAGCCAGTCGAACCAGAAACTTCCGTCGCTGAGGAGGAATACTTTGTGGCGAGAGCGTTCCGCGCAGCAACTTCTCACCCGTTTCAAGAGTTTCCGAATCGATGCCGAATCGTTGAGTCCCAAAGAAATTCGGGACTCCCGATTGCAATAGCATATCTCGAATTTGCTGCGCCCGAGCGAGTGCGTCTGAGGCGACGTCCCGCACCACGATTTCGAATCGGTTTCCGACAAGATGCCCTGTCTTCAGCTTGTTCCCATGACGAGAAACTTGGAGAACACGAATGGCATCTGTGTCAATTTGCGGGATTCGGGATTCGCAATTTTCCGGAACGGAAACCCATTGCCGCGTGACTGCCTGACGATCTTTCAGCCCAGCGACACCGATCTCCCGCCTCGCGACTTCGAGGACTTTCGCAAGGTGCATAAGCAGTTGTTCTGAGGAAACCCCGGTCTTCTCGATCTTCAAATAGAGATGCGTCCCTTCACCGCTCGGCAAGTAGAGAGGAATTTCGTCGACGCGAAAATCGGAAGGAGCGGTTTTCAGCGTTCCTTGAATCCCTTGGACCTCTTCCGTGAGGTACGGCAAAGGGGCTTGAAGTTGTTGACTCAGTGTTTCCATCGTTGACCGATTGGTTCGAACCAGAGACAAACACCGCTTGGGGTGCAATGAGCCCCCGCAGCAGTGAGACCACTTTCATGGGTTCTCGGCGTTCGCCCTGGCTGTTTGAATTGGACTTCGTCCAGTTTGCTCGTGCGACTTCGCAGAGACCATTCCGAAAAATCCTGCCAGTGGATCGAAAGTGTTCCCAAGAGTAAATCGACGTGACCGAATTTCTCCAACTTGCATCGACAGTTTTGAGTCCGCAATAATCCGAAAATCTTGATCCTGTTAGGGTTTGGATGCGTTACTGGCAATAATGCGACGATGACACAAAGGAAATGTCGCACTCGTCTGTTCTTTGTCTGAGAACAAATGAGAAGTCCGAAACAAGAAGTTTTCAAGGCTGACCACACCACAATGAGCGAGCCGCCTCCCCTTCCCGGGCAACAGATCAACGATGGCAAAGGACGGATTTTTCCGTGTGAACAATGCGGCGCCGACTTGAAATTTCATATCGGCGAGCAATCGCTGAAGTGCCCGTTCTGTGGAGCAAAACGGGAGCTTTCGTTCTCCGAGAATGCCGAAATTCGCGAGCAAAACTTCGAAGAGATGGTCGCGGAGCTCAAGCGACGAAAATCTGAACAGGAACATGAGGATCCCGAGCATCAGGAAGTTCGATGCGAATCGTGCGGGACCGATGTCATCTTCGACGGCACATTGACCAGTATCGACTGTCCCTACTGTGGCTCGCCTCTTCAGCGGGAGAAAATTCACACCGGCGGCTTCCGAGTGAATGTCGACGCAGTCATGCCGTTTCAAATTGACCCGCGGCAGGCACAAGGCAAAATCGCAGCATGGGTTCAATCCCTCTGGTTTGCCCCGAACGATTTCAAAAAGATCGGCGCCAAAGGGAAGTGCAACGGCGTCTACCTTCCATTCTGGACCTTCGACACACTGACGTTCACCGTTTATCACGGTGAACGCGGGGAAGATTACACCACAACCGTTGGAACTGGTGATAAGAAACGAACAGTCACTCGAACACGCTGGTACACCGCGACCGGAAAATTCCAGCGTTTCTTTGATGACGTTCTCATCAACGCCACCGGCAAGTTTTCCAAGACCGATCTCGAGGAACTCGGCCCTTGGCCGCTCGACTCTTTGCTTCCCTTCACGCAAGAAGTGATCGCCGGGCACTTTGCAAGAACCTACGACGTCGAACTCGAAGACGCTCTGCCGATAGCGAAGCAGATCATCGACGCGGCCATTCGCAGCGAGTGTCGTGGCAGAATCGGAGGAGATCGACAGCGAGTCCATTCCGTGAAGACACGCTATGACGCGGTCACCTACAAGCATTGTTTGCTTCCGATTTACATGTTGGCTTATCGCTACAAGGGCAAGAGCTTTCGTGTTTTCGTCAACGGAGCTTCGGGAACTGTCCGCGGAGAGCGCCCCTTCAGCTGGGTCAAGATTTCCGCGGCCGTGCTTTCAGCACTAGCTGTGGTCATTACCGGTTTAGCGTTGTTCTCTCGGTAAGCACGTGACCGCGCTTCCTCGATTGGCTGCAGTCTCCATGGGAATGTGAGATTTCGAACAGAACTTTCAGAATCCCCCATCCCGCGTTCGATTTCCGCAGAGGCATCTTTTTCAATTTCGCTGGAGTCACTAATATTACGACAAAGGCATGTCGCTCTTTTGAGTACACAGGCTGCAACGAATCATGATCGACTCCGCTCTCGTGAATCGCCCACAAGAGCGAAGATCAATTCGACGAATAATTCATAAAAAGACCACTACTGCGGACGATCCAATTTCGAGGAGACATGAGATGACTTTGCCCGCTCATTCGCGCCGTTCTTTCCTGGAAACTTCACTGGCAGCTGGAACAGCAGCAGGACTTGGACTGTTCAGTTCGCCCATGAGCTTCGGTCAGGAAGCTCCCCAGGTCGTCGGTAGGCTGATGGCTCACACCACTGTCCCCATGAACGCAGAGCCCGCTCTCAAAGATCTCATTGAATCGTGGATGACCCCCACGGATCTGTTTTACATCCGCAGCCATGCCCCCGTTCCGAAAATCGACGCAAAGTCGTTCCGGCTGAAAGTCGAGGGAATGGTCGAGCAGCCGCTTGAGTTGTCGTTGGAAGAAATCGCCAATCTTCCTCAGCGGGAAGTTGTCGCCACGATGACCTGTGCCGGAAATCGACGGTATGAACATAGTCGAGTTTCGCCGATCAAAGGGGTTCCCTGGCAGGAAGGAGCAATCGGAAACGCAAAGTGGTCCGGAGCGATCCTGTCATCAATTCTGAAGAAAGCTGGCGTTCGTCCGGAAGCGTCTCACGTTTGGTTCGACGGACTCGATGTCGTGCCACACAACGAGTCAACAATCCCGTTCGGGGCATCTATTCCGCTTCGAAAAGCGATGGATGACACTGCGGAGATGCCGGGATCTTTGCTCTGCACAAAAATGAATGGCGAAGCACTGAAACCGGATCACGGTTGGCCGTTGCGAACGGTTGTCCCGGGCTACATTGGAGCGAGAAGCGTCAAGTGGCTTGGAAAGATCACGTTGAGTGATCGTCCTTCGCCGAACCATTACGTTGCGACAGCTTATAAGGTTGTCGAAGAGGGCCACGATCTCGAATGGGACGAAGAAGGCCCGATCTACCGCTACCCAATCAACTCGGTGATCTGTAATCCGAGCCCCGGCGAAGCTTTGAACGCCGGAAAGGTTACTGTGGCAGGCTATGCCCTTCCGCCAGGATACCCGGGAGTCACCATTCGAGCCGTTCAAGTCTCAGCAGATGGCGGCAAAACATGGAAGCGGGCGAGAGTCTCTTCCCCAGTCAACCAGTATTGCTGGGTTCTTTGGTCGACGACGATCGACGTCAAATCGGGCACGGAAGAAATCATCGTCCGTGCAATCGATTCTGAAGGAGATCGCCAACCTCGCAGAGTTGATTGGAACCTGAAAGGGTATCTGTTCAACGCATGGCATCGCGTCCCTGTCAAGGTTTGAGAGTTGCCAAGGGTTGATTGCAGACACGACGAAGCAATTTTCGACGACCTCATCGTCGCGACTCGCGGTATGCGAGGTCGTCGAGAATCGCGAGCTTAGAGCAAGTTGCTCTTTCCTGTGCACTCGCTTGGACTTGTTCATCAGGTCAAAGGCTGAATTTGCTCGTGCGAGTGAGCGCAAACCGAATCAGAAACTGCTCTATTCATTGTGGTCGGTTAAGATTCCCTGGCTTTCGACGATCTGAATCGCTTTCCAGTCGTCGGTCGCATCTTCGGGACGTTCAATCAAACAACCAAAGATGCGGGTTCGTTCACACTCTCGAATATCAATCGCAACCGGTTTGCAGTTGAGAATCAGAGAGCTTGTGAAGTTGAAATGTTTGCAGCGAAGAAGTTGGATCGCCGCATCGTTCTGTGTGACGGAATCGATCAGATTTCCATTAAACACAACGCCGGAACAGTCGGTGAAGTGCAGCCCGTTCTTTGATGCCGATCCATCGCCGTAGTGGTATCGAGGATTGCGATCGAAAACATTGTTCGCAACGACGATGTTTGCCGAGTTCTTGACGACGAGATTCGCTTCGTATCCCTTCCAGACAGTATTTCCGGTGATCGAAACTCCTCGTGCATCAGTCACTTCGATATTAAACACGACATCCGACAGAACGTTGTCAGCGATCGTCAGATTTCCGTGGCGAGTTTCATCCGTGATTGGACGAGCGGTACTGTTTCCGTTGAAGCGTATATTCGCCGAATTCTCCGAAACGTGGTCATGCTGAATGGTACACCCCACGATTGCCACTTCTGCGATCGAGCCATTTCTTGAGTCGAGATCGATGTTGGCACTCGCGGATTTTCCGGGGCCTCCCATGTTGCCTTCGATGTCGCAGGTCCCGATATGGACATTGCGGACGTCCCCTGCCCGGCTGACAATTCCACCGAGGTCGTTGTAGCTGATGTGACACCCGACGATGTTCGATTGATGCAGATTAACATCGTCGTAGAAGACTCCAATCCCCGAGTTATCATAGATGTGACAATCAGAAATGATGATGTTTCGATTTCGCTTCGTCAGGTGAATTCCGTGGTGAAGCTCTCTGAGAACGCATCGAGTCACAGTCAGTTGCATCGTTCCAGTGGCTTCGATTCCGTTACCTTTGGGATTCTTCCCAACGATCTCAAGACCATCCACCATCGGAGCACGCTGGTTCTCCCAGACATTTCGTTTCACGGTATTTGGTGCTGCGGTTCCGTCGTGCGTCCCGACAAATCGAATAGCTGGCCCTTCTCCGTCCATCAGGATCGTTGCGACACCGTTTCCTGAGATTGTCGTGGGCCCCACTTCGTCGAGAAGGATGGTCAACGTCTGCGTAATTCGGTGTACTCCCGGGGGAATCTGACAGTGACCATTCCCGGAATTGATCGCTTCCTGAATTTTTTCGGTCACGTCGGTGACACCATCTCCGGGAAGTTCCAGCTTGTCGGAATCAGCTCCCAAGACCGATGTGGTCGTTGCCAGGACGCCCCAGAGTGTCACTGCACTCAACAACTGAAACAGAGAAATCTTCTGTTCGTCTCTTCGCGTTCGTTTCATGTTTCTTCCGAGTTCGAGAACGGTTTGCGTCGGTGTCCCTCAAGGAACCGCAGCGAACAAAATGAAGGACTGCGACCGTCAATTCAATAGACTTCGAAGACAGTTTCTCAGTGCTTCCTTGAAGTCGACTCTTACGGCGGCACTGGACTCTATTCATGCGAATCAGTGCAGCCCTGCAAGACTCCATGGAGAACGGTGACCATCAAACGAACCGGAATGGGTGTTTTCCGTCATGGATGAAGAAAAACACCGTGCCGTGATCGCGACAGTCCTTCTTTCCATCGTGTTGGTGATTCCAGTCAAAGCTGGCTTCAAAGTTGAAACTGTGATGAAGCTTCACGATTCGAAGAGATGCTCATGAGGAACTCGGGACAGACGATCACCGTCGAGGTAAGCTTTCTCAAAAACGCCTCCCGACTGACTTCCTTCTCGCGTGCCGACACCCTCACCACAAGAACTCTCACCAATGATTGACTGGCCGAAACTTGTTGCATGCCGACTCGGTCCAGACCCCCTCGGGCGGCTGCCTGCCCGAATCCAGATTCCTCGTCCTCCGCAATCAGTCGCCCAATTTGTCGAGGTCTGCGAACGTCCTGACATCCCCTTGAGAAAACTGGCCACGATCGTCGAAGTGGACGTCGAACTCGCATCCAACGTGCTGCGACTCGTGAACTCCAGCACACTCATGCTTCAACGCAGAATCTCGTCGATCCAGCACGCAATCGGAATGATCGGCCTTCGACGCTGTAAGATGCTCGTCATGAGTGCAGCGCTGCATGCGTCATTCGTGACTCGTGATCAATCTGGAAGCACCGTCGATTCTTTTCTGATCGAAGCTCAGGAGCGAGCCATGTTCGCTGTAAGAGTCGCAAGGCTGCTCGGCATTGATCACGACCATGTTTACGTCGCTGCGCTTCTTCAGGACATCCTGCTTCATCACCTTCTCGACGAGTTCTACGACACGTATTCGAAATTCGACAGAACACGTGAGTCAATCGTTGACTTCGAACGTACCGAGTTCCAGTGGGATCACGCAGCACTCGCGGGACAGCTGCTTCAACGCTGGAATTTCGCCGAAGAAGTCGTCGCCTGTGTTTGCTATCAGCATGAGCACGACGTCATTCTCGCCGATGACGAATTACTGAAATCCGAGATTGCTGCGGTCGCGATCAGTGGGTTGCTTCCGAGTGGGTTTCCTCAAGAACCGGACATCATTTCACGTTTCGTCGCCTACCAGAATCACATTCCCGGTTTCGACTTTCTGGAAATCGCCGCGTCTGTTGACGAAGAAATTGAGCGGAACGAATCGCTTCCTGTCAATCGGGTTCGATTGGCCGATCGACTTGAACGGCTGGCACTGGTCGCTGTCCAAGCTCCTAATAGCGAAACGAATTGGGTCGAGCAGCAACTCGGCAGCTACACCCTTGAAGAAGAAATTGGACGCGGCGGAATGGGCATCGTCTATCGCGCCCGCCACACGATGCTGCACCGTCCAGCAGCAGTGAAAATGATGAAGACCTCTCGTGTCAGTCGTCAGTTGCTCGAACGTTTTCGCGTCGAAGCCCGCACTACGAGTGAACTCTCCAGCCCGCATACTGTTCAAGTCTATGATTACGGAATGACTCCTGAAGGGACGCTTTATTACGTTATGGAATATCTGGACGGATTGAGCCTCGGCGATCTCGTTTACCAGCATGGACCAATTCCGGAAGGGCGAGCGATTCACATTCTCTGTCAGGTCTGCGGTTCTCTGTCGGAATCTCATCATAAAGGGCTCATTCACCGCGACATTAAACCCGAAAACATCGTCCTGACGACATGTGCCGGTGCTCATGACTTCGCGAAAGTTCTCGACTTCGGATTGGTCGCTGTCACCGGAGAGCGAGCGAATAAAGACAAGGAAACCGGAATCACCGGTACCCCCAATTACATGTCTCCCGAGTCAATTCACTTCCCCGACGAAGTTGACGAACGGTCAGACATTTACGCATTGGGAGGAGTCGCTCATTTCCTCGTCTCTGGCAAGGTCCTGTTCGGAAATCTTCCCCTCAGAAAGGTGATTTGCGCACAAGTCGAAACACCTCCGCCGCGATTACGAAGGCACCTTAAAGCGAAAGTGAGCAGAGAATTCGAAGAGATCGTCTTGAGTTGTCTGGAGAAAGATCCTCGGAATCGACCTCAATCCGTGGTGGAACTTGCGGAGTGCTTGAACCGGCTCGAAGCATCCCATGAGTGGAATTTCTCCAAAGCAGCTGAGTGGTGGGCAATGCACGGGAATGCACGTCCCACACGAAATCGAACAGCACAGCCACAGACACCTCAAAGACATCAGCAGTCTTCAACTTCTCCCGCAATTTCTCCGAAGCAACCGGATGTTCCAGCAGGTCACTCGATGCAGTCGACCGTCATTATCGCTGAAGAGTTGAAA
The DNA here is from genome assembly GCF_007859735.1 of Thalassoglobus neptunius. Classification (GTDB taxonomy): domain Bacteria; phylum Planctomycetota; class Planctomycetia; order Planctomycetales; family Planctomycetaceae; genus Thalassoglobus; species Thalassoglobus neptunius. The sequence continues at coordinate 886,534 of NZ_SIHI01000001.1, forward strand.
TGAACATCCGTGGCAGGTTCGCCGGAAACTCTGCACGCCAGATTCGCACGATTGAGAAATCCTGAGCACTCGAAATCTGAATCGGGAATGTCCGTACTCGTTTTGTCGGTTGTAGGGAATTTCCTGCCGCACTTCTGATTCGAAACGCACGATCCTCACAATTCTCACGCGAAAATTCTCCCTGCACGGATTTCCGACTTTACTTTTGCAGAGACTTGAACGGGATGAAGAAACGCGTTGCGCGGCCCGTTCAACCCGAAAATATAGACTACGAGGGACAGATGCTCAGGAATCTCGTCGGAATCATCGTTGTCAGTGCTCACATCATGTACGGGTCAAGCGTCGATGCAGATGTCGTGCTCGATTTCGAACAACTCGAGCACGTGGATGCCTTCGTCGATGTCCCTCCGGGATTGACTTACAGCGAGGATGGTTACACGCTCACCACGCCCGGCCTCGGTGGATTCGCAAGCTTTGGGACACTCGACTCACGATTCACCGGGTCCACATCCCTTATCATCAACTCGCTTCCGAATCCGCTCGATCTTCAAGACCCACGCAATTCCGCCATCCTCACACGCGACGGCGGAGGTTCATTCGCGTTGAGATCGATTGATCTTGCCGAGTTAAACTTTCATCTATCGACGACCGTGACCTTTGTCGCAACAAAATCCGGAGGCGGAACAGCAACGCAATCATTCACAATCGATGGAATCGGTTTCGCTGCGGAGACATTCTTCTTCAGTACGGAGTTCGAATCCATCACTTCGGTCACATGGCGACAAGAAGGCAACTTTCACCAGTTCGACAACATCGTCGTTGGACCAGCTGGTCCGATTGTTCCTGAGCCATCGACAATGCTTTTGTTTTCCTCCGGGTTGATCGGACTGGCTTTCTCCCGACGACGTCTTTCGTCAGCGAAGCCAAAGCATGGACGAAAACATCGATAAAAAGCATCGATGAGTTACCCCTTGTCCGAGGAGGCGAAACTCAGGCTTTGCGAATAAAGTGCTCCGCGTAGGTTCGCACTTGTCGGCCATTCAGAACATGGAACATCTTAAGTTTCTGAATCGTCTCGCTGCTGAAACCGGCCAGAGGGAGATGAATCAACCGCTTTCCGCTCCGCTTCGCGATCCGTCTCCACGCAAGTCCCGGTGGAGACTGTGAAAGCAAAGCAATGTGCCGCTCTTTGGAGTGATAACAGGCAGCGACCAGAAGGCGTTCTTCCAGCGTGTCGACTGAGTCAAAACGGCGATCGTGCCAGATGTCTGGAATGGGACGCGGAGGAAACAAGAACATCGCCCCGCCGTAAGTGGACATCGCGATTCCGGGCCCGACGAACTCGTTCTCAAAAGGAGTGGCAAAGAATGAAAGCGTCGACTCATCCTGATGTTCGGCGTGCCACGTAATTCTCCACGGATAGTCACGCGGGTCAGCGGGGGAATCGAACAGCATGATGACACAATCGAGCGACCCGCGGCTCGGAGGATTCTCTTTCACATACAGTTCGCCGGTGTGCCAATTGCGGAGCGTTTCGCGGATGTCAATTCCGTCTTTGATGCTCGACGTGAACTTCTCAACTCTCGCCAGATCATTCCCGAGCATTGCCAGTGCCCGATCTTTGACATGAGTCCGGAACCGCTCAATCGCAACATCTTCGGGTGGCCAACTACAGTGACTGAAGGGATTCCACTTCATCGCCCAGGATTGTTTATCAATTTCAGGCGGTTTGTTTCGAAGCTCACAGGTGCGCCAAGTGACCGGTTGACCTGCCAGCCGACTCTTGAGATGGAAGATGTCACCGTTCGGAAACTCTCCGCGTCCGATGGACATTTTGAGATCTCCGTAAGGAAGGGTGTCGTTGAACTCGTACTCACGAGCCGTTTCGGCGAGAGAAATCGCAAAGAGATCTCCTCCAATTTGTTTGGCTGCGGTGATCAAAGTGTACAAATCCGGGGTCAGACGACGTTCGATCAAACTCAGGTTTCGAACGTATTTGAGCATTGATCGCATTGTCAGCGGTGAAATTCGTCGGCCTTTTCGCCCATGTTCGGCGACATACCGCTTTCGTGATTCGAAGAGGAGTTCCTTCACTCCATCGATGGAAAGATTGTCATCGACATCGAGCGTTCTCCGCGAGCGTTCATACAAGTTCGTAATGAACGGTAACTCTTCCAGAACAAAAACCAGAGTGCGAGGATCGACTCGGAAGAGTTCTGTTTCGTACACAGCTTCCGGTTCCGCAAGACCGAACTCCTGTGACCGGTAAGCGTCTCGAATCCAGATCCAGTCGAGGACGGAACACACGAAGAGAATTGAGGAATGCTGCTTCTCTAATTCACGAAGCGACCGAGCCATCCATTCAATGCGCGCACGATGCTGATCCCTCTCCGGACGTCGTGACTCCGGGACAACCGCAGCGGCGAACTGCTCAATCTTCACTCGTTTCAATGCGTAAGGGTCGGGAAGGACTCCTGTTGTAATCTCAAAGTCCTCGACTTCAAGGTCAATGTAACTCCTCGGAATCCGCTCCTGGAGAGCCACCCGGACTGCCTGAATCACTGGCTGACACGGGTCAATCGGGACATAGCTGGCGATGTTCTCGGACTCGCTCTCTCCTTCCGGAGACCAGGAAGACGCCGTCGGGGCTGTTTCTGGTTGCACCACGATCGAAACAGTCGGCAGATGCTTCACGCCCTCTTCAACGTGGGTGCGAAACGACTCGGGGAGAGGGAGAGCGACGCAGTCGAATTTCTGCGAAAGCATTGTTTCGCGAACTTGAATCGCAAAATCTCCGCTCCCGTGCACGACGGGCAGGCAGAAAATCTGGTTACTGAACTGCAAAACGGAATTCATCCGCGATTCCTGTGCTTCCATGAGGAGATTGAACAAACCTCTCGCAACCGCTTGATTATGATGCGTCATCCCCCTGTTGCGGAAGCGTCAACTCGCCGGTTTCGAAAAAGTGATCAACGACAACCGGATACTGAGACGCCACATCCAACACTTCCCAAAAGTCTTCCGGTTTCAGGTAAAGCGACAGGAAATGGTCGTCATCCGAATCATCGCCATCCCGAGAACGGATGAGAAGAGCGTGTTCGGTCCTGACCGCCAACATCGACCGGGATTGATAACTGATCTGCATCGCCCCTTCTGAATCGCGGAAGTTCTGGTAGCTTGCTGCGGATTCAGAAATTACTTTCAATGCTTCGACGATCAAATCGCTCGTCAGCAACTTCGTTCGACGACGAGAAACGTTCTGCCCGGGCGGTTGAATGATCAACGGAATATGCGCTGCTGCTTCTGCCACTGATCGCTCGGGATGTGCATCCAAAGTGTCGACATCGATATGCGCTCCCAGATTCGCTGTGACTATAATCGTCGAAGGTGTGTCCGAATCTGAATCACGTGTGGCGGTCTTCCAGGCGTCCAACGCACTTGCGAATGACTGATCGAGTTGTTCAGGAGACGTTTCACTCGACAAGTTGAGAAAAAGTGTCGAACCATCCGCCGCTTCAGATGCAAGTTCTGACACACTCTCAGGAATCTCTTCAATCGCGCTGACTTCGCGGAAAGAGTTTCCGCAACTCTGTTTCAATTCGTGCGTCACCGGTTGCGTCCGGTCTGCAACATAGACCCAGTCATAAACATCCGACCGGCTTGCGAATTCGTCAAAAGTCGTGAGCGGTTGGGCTCCTCCGTAAGCGCCCAGATCGGACGCAGCCAGATGCTGATAGACGATCACAAGAGTGCGCATCTGACTCCCTTTCCGTCCGTCATGACCTCGTTCGAATTCAGTCGTCGATGCATTCGGCGATGATGCAATTGTAGATTTACTCTTCATTCAAAATTGACTGGTCGAACTGACAGTCCAATGCCAGCCAGATGGCCCGGGCCTGACGAAATATGAGCACCGGAAAAATAATGCAAAAGCCGAACAGCGGCCAGATCATCGTCTTGGCAGGGATGTTCATGAAAAGTCGCAAGAACAAGAACGTTGCCGTCATCAACACGGCAGTTACCCCATAATTGATGTACGTCGATCCGAGATAGAACCCCGCTTCACGCTGGATACGCAGGTTGCAGTTGGAACAGCGCTCCGGCATTCGAATGAAGCCTTCGAACAGTTTTCCTTCGCCACATCGAGGACACCGGAGTCGAACGCCCCTCCAGATTAGAGTCTCGAATTGAGGGCGAGGCCATTTTGACTGGTCTGCCTGTTGACCATCAGGCACATCGCCTTCTGGCTGTTGCGGTTGGGTAGGCTGATTCATCCGAGACTCCATTGAACGGGATCCGTTTCGATTTCACTGGGCCGGCATTGCAAGTCGGGAAATTTTTTTGAAAGTGTTTCTGCGAGGGTCTCAACCGCTGGTCGTTCCGTGGCGTAGTGCCCGGCAAGAACCATAAAAACGCCAAGTTCGCGAGCTTCGAAACACGAATGAAAACGTGCTTCGCCAGTCAAGAACAGATCACAACCAAGCTGGTTCGCATCTCGAAGAAATTCGCCTGCCGATCCACAAGCGACAGCGACCGATTCAACCAGCTGATTCAAATCTCCGGTGTACTGAAGATTTTCGACCTTCAACGCTTTACGGACGCGATCCAGGAATTGTCCCGCCGTCATTGACTCTATGAGAAGCCCCCAACGCCCCGAACCAATGGCCGCAGAATTCGACGGAATGTCCTGCATCTTGCGAAGTGGTTGGATTTCAGCAAGCCCAAATGATTCAGCAAGCTGCTGATTGATTCCACTCTTGGCACTGTCGAAAGCTGTGTGAGGGCTGTAAATCGCGACCTTATTTGCAATCAATTCGAGAAGCATCCGGCCTTCGTGCGTCTCGGTGGTCAGCTTTTTCACCGAACGGAACAACACCGGGTGATGGGAAACAATCAAATCCGCTTTGAGTCGAATGGCTTCTTCTGCGACATCGGGAGTGAGCGTCAGGCACGTCAGAACCGTCTCGATTGAAGATTCAGGATCTCCGACGAGCAAACCGATATTGTCCCACTCTTCGCCCAAATCCAATGGAGCGAATGCTTCGAGGGAATTCGTCAACGTTTTGAGTGAATACGCCATCGATTCTATATTCAATCGTCTGAATGAGAGTTGGAGAGGCCGACCATTAGTTATCGAGAATTGTGAAGTTGAATTCCAGCAGCGACTCAGAATTGCCAGAAATGGCACTCAAAGAATCCGCCTTCGGGAACTGACCGTTGACACACTGTCCGTTGACACTTGGGGAAATGGGATATCATCAAGCGAATGCTCGATTCGCAGACATGGGGATCACAACTCAATCGAAATTGCTTCGATGGGGGCAGTGCATCAGGAGGATAGCGTGTTCGGAAGAAGAATCTCAGTCGCGACCTACGAATTCGGTCAGGATCTGCGTACGTCCCTGCATTCAGCGATGCAGATGCGTGCCCAGGGAGTCCAATTCGATTTACGAACTCAAGTTCGCGCTCAAGACTACGGTGACACAGCACGCCGTCAGTTGCAGAATTATCTCAGTGAGCGAAATCTGGTAGCCGCCTCGGCTTACTTCCCGCTTCGAGCTTCGCTCTTCGAAGTGGAGAGGCTTGAGGAACGTCTCAATGCGGTTCGCGCAGCAATGACATTTGCATCCAAATTGCGGATTCGGCAAATGACGCTTCGCATCGGTCGACTTCCAGAGGCAGACTCGAAAGCCTACACGGACTTCGTCTTGCCCATCATGAGCGATCTTGCAGAGCACGGGAATCGGGATGGCGTGACGATTTGCATCATCCCATCCGGGGACTCTTCCGAATCCCTGAGCCAACTTCTTTCAAATGTCAAAACGGGACCACTTAGTATCGACGGGGACATCGGAGGATGGATTCTGTCGCGACGCAACCCTCAACAACAACTTCGCGACCTCTACCAGTTTATCGGACAGGTCGACATTCGCGATGCGGTCTCTGACGTTGATGGAACCGGACAGGAAGTCCCGGTCGGACGCGGAGAAGCGGAGTGGGATGAAATTGCTGCAATTCTTTTTGAAATGGAATTCGCTGGCTGGATGAATGTCCGTCGCACCTCCGGCAACGACAAAATCGGAGACTCCAACCGCGCGATCCAATACCTCCAGAACCTCATGCCACTCGGCTAGTGAGGCTGTGAAATTCCGTCTGAAACTCAGCTGAAGATTTGAAGCGATGATCATCTCTGTCGAGCGGGTGCTTTGAGCGGTTCCGAGGCCCCGTTCAATTCCTTCGGCAAGAATCAACCCAGTTCGAAGGTCGATCTCGCGAAAAATCTTTCTTTGAAAACTTCCCGCAACTCCTTCTCGACCGAGAAGGGGAATGGGGTATACTTGACCAGTTGGAATTCAGTCACCTCAGCGAGAGGATCAATCAATCCTCTTTCTGAGCGGACGAGAGTGATCGGAAACCCGACTTTGTTCCGGGTCTGTGATCGCTTTCGAGATTTTTGAGAGAACCGTTGCGGGACTCTCAAGACAATGTGACCTCCAGGTTTCAAGATCACTTCTAGCACTAGGAAGCGCGGTCTCGAGATGTCGACTCATTCTCTTCGTCCCAGCATCGACGAAACGTCGTATCGAATGTTCGACCGCTCTCTCCACCCGGAACTCTTTGACCCGCTTATCGTCGGCCGAGTCCACTCTGAGTTGTATGATCTGTCGATCGGATTGTGTGAAGGAGGCTACTACCTTCAATTCAGTTCAGGAAAACAGTCGATCGTGGAAGTCACTCTTCCGGACGAATTGAAGCTGTCGACATTCGGTCTTCAGAAAACCTATTTCTACAACCAGCAAGACGAAATCCTGCACGAAACCGAACACCCACTCAACTACCATTTTGCAGGTGAAGTCGATGCCGTCGACTTTTCCGTCTTCACGCGGGTTCAACTGGAACTGGAAATTGAGTCGCAGAAGTCGTTCGTTTCACACCAGTTCCCGACTCAGAATCGCCTCTTGCCGGGCCCGTTGAGTCTGGCCCGTGTCGAAGGTAACAGCAAAATGCTGGCGGTGCAGACGTTCCACACGTTTCCGTCTGATCTTTCGATTCTTCGGACGCAAACGCTCTTCGAACTCTAAGCGTGATCGCTGAACGGCGATGCACTGACGCCACGACTTCGTTTTTGGACCGCCAGTTTTCGGTTCGAAGCAACAACGTGTCGACCGGAGTAACTCAGCCTCGCGCGTCTCACACCGCCGGTCTCAGGCAGTCACTTGAGTCAGTTGCAGTTGAGTTGAGATTCTTCAATACTCGTCCGAAACGACCACCCGCGAAGTTCGTGTCGCTCGAATCAACTGTCAACGGTTGAACGGGGCGATACTTTCCGGATCAGTATTGAAGAGAAGTGCAGGTTTATGGCCATTGTAGCTTCGGAGATTCTCACTCGGCTTCACTCCATCTATTCAGCTGAGGACCTGATCGTCAATGAAGACGAGTTGATCGTCTATGAGTGCGACGGTTATGTGGTCGAGAAGAAGATGCCTGAAATCGTCGTCTTTCCAACAACGGCTGAGCAGGTCGTCGAAACCGTTCGCTTGTGCAATGAGTTTGACCTCCCATTTGTTCCCCGAGGCGCCGGGACGAGTCTCTCTGGCGGAACACTCGCAGTCGGCGGCGGCGTGATGATTTGTCTCACGCGAATGAGGCAGATTCTGGAGATCAACGAACGAGACAGATACGCCATCGTCGAACCGGGACTGGTCAACGTTCACCTCACACAAAACCTTAAAGGGAGTGGCTTTCACTACGCTCCGGACCCTTCTTCGCAAGGAGCTTGCACTCTTGGAGGAAACGTCGCGACAAACTCGGGAGGCCCGCATACGCTCAAATACGGCGTCACGGTCAACCATGTGCTTGGAGTCGAATTCGTTTCGCCGACCGGGGAATTGATTCAACTGGGCGGACCACTGGGAGAATTGAACGGGTACGACCTGACCGGGCTGTTCGTTGGAAGCGAAGGCACATTCGGAGTGGTCACGAAGATCTGGGTTCGCCTGACACGTGACCCCGCCGCCTACCGGACAATGCTTGGAATCTTCGAAACTGTCTCCGATGCAACAGAAGCCATTTCGGGAATCATCGGTGCCGGGATCATTCCCGCAGCTTTGGAAATGATGGATCAGGGAATCGTGGGAGCACTTGAAGATGCTTTCCACTTTGGATTTCCACTCGACGCCGGAGCTGTCCTGTTGATTGAAGTGGACGGGCTCGACGTCGCCGTTGATTTGGAAAAACAGAAGATTATCGAACTCTGTAATCAGCACGGAGCACGTGAAGTACGCTCAGCTGATACCCCGGCCGAACGTCAACTTCTCTGGAAGTGCCGCAAGCAGGCCTTTGGAGCAATCGGTCGACTGGCACCAAGCTACTGCACTCAGGATGGTGTTGTTCCTCGCACCAAGCTCCCCGAAATCCTCGACTTCATTATCCAGACTCAGAAAGAATTCGGGATTCGCATCGTCAACGTGTTTCACGCGGGCGATGGCAATATTCATCCCATTCTTCTGTTCGACGAACGCGATGCCGATCAGGTCAAGAAAGTCATCGCAGCGGGAGACGCCATCCTCTCTAAGTGCATTGAACTCGGAGGCAGCGTCACCGGCGAACATGGAATTGGTGTCGAGAAGATCAACTTCATGGACAAACTGTTCACCGCCGACGATGTCAACGTCATGACCGATATTCGGTCGGCTTTTAATCCCAAAGGGAATTGCAGCCCTCACAAAATTCTTCCGACTGCTGGAGCATGTGGGATGGAGCATATTGAACGGGATAAACCCGGAAGGCAGGCAGCGATGTAGAGGTTTCTGCAATTCACAAACAAGCATTTAAGCTTCTGTTGGCTGCCCACCCAATTCCATCATGACAGTGAACGTTTCGTTTCAACGTATGACCGTTCCCCGCCTTTCGAATCCCCCACCCGCAACCTTCGAGATCTTCTCATGCCACGTCTATTTCTCCTCTTGCTGTTAGTCACGGTTCTGGCCCTGACCAGTTTCGGCCTCAACATGTCCGGTTCGCCGGGAGAGCTGACTGCCCAGTCAACGGAGAATCTCAAGTGGTACAAAGGAAACCTTCACACCCATTCTCACTGGAGTGATGGAGACGATTATCTGGAAAACATCGGGCTCTGGTATCGCAATCAGGGCTACGACTTTCTGGTTTTCACCGATCACAATGTGCTCGCAGACAGCGAAAAGTGGGTCGTTGTCGAGAAGACCAAAGGCGGCCGAAAAGCATACGAGAAGCTGCAAGCCAATTTTCCTGACTGGATTGAAGAACGGACAGTGAATGGTCAACTGGAAGTCCGAATGCGGATGTTCGACGAAGTCGTTGAGAAGCTCGAGGTTTCGGGTTCATTTCTGCTGATTCAGGGAGAGGAGATCAGCGACAGCTTTCATCGGCATCCGATTCACATGAACGTCAGCAACGTCGAGGAACTGATCGTTCCCCGCCACGGCAATAGCGTCTTTGAAACGATGCAAAACAATGTCGACGCGGTTGTCTCTCAACGGAAGCTGACGGGAAAGCCGATGATCATTCACCTCAATCATCCCAATTTTGGCTACGCCGTCTCCGCAGAAGACATCATGAAGCTGCAGGGAGAAAAGTTCTTTGAGGTTTACAACGGACACCCCGGAGTTCACAACACTGGAGATGGAACACACGCATCGACCGAACGAATTTGGGACATCGTTCTATCTCAGCGACTCGGAAGACTCGACCTTCCGCTGATGTACGGTCTCGCGGTCGACGACGGACACAACTACCACTCAATTCCAAGCCGGGCCAGCGAACCGGGGCGCGGGTGGGTGATGGTTCAGTCAGCATCTTTGACTCCCGAGAACCTCATCGAATCACTTGAGTCCGGCCAGTTTTATTCTTCATCGGGAGTGACGCTCAACGCATTTGGACACACCGAGAAATCGATGTCAGTGGAAGTCCAACCGGAACCGGGAGAAACCTACACGATCGAGTTCATTGGAACCGACAGCGACACCCCTCTCGACGGGGAACCGATTCTCGGAGATGATGGCGAACCTTTGGCTGTCACCCATCGTTACAGCTCGGAAATCGGTCGAGTCTTGCAACGCACCGAGGGCACCTCGGCGACTTATGAGTATCAGGGTACGGAACTCTACGTTCGTGCGAAAATTACGTCTTCCGCGGATCATCCCAACCCTTCAGAACTCGGCGATAAAAAGTCCGCGTGGGTGCAACCGATAGTGGTCTCTGCCAAGTGAAGATTCTCTGTTCCGCCGCGCTGAGAAAAACATCGCGGTCGGAATTCCGTTTCACTCCTCCCGAAACCCCATCACCACAAGGATGCACGGGCCGCCCGCGATCACGTTGATGCCGGCCTGTTCCGCAGACGCGACAGAAGCTTCATTCTCGGCACCTGGCTGCATCCAAATGTGCTGAATGCCAGCTTGAATGGCATCTTCGACAATCTTCTCGGTGATTTCCGGGGGAGTGATGATGGAAAGACCGTGGACCGTTTCGGGAAGATCCTGCAACGTCGAGTAGGCAGCAACTCCCTCCACAACTTCCGCATGCGGGTTCACCGGGTAAGCGGTGCGATCGTTCTGAAGATAGCACCGCAAAACTTTGTTTCCATACTTGTGCCGTTCGGTCGACGCTCCTGCGACCGCGAAGACGTCACCCGCCAGAAATGATGGAATCGCGTCTGTGGAATTCATTCTTCGATGACTCCGTCGTCAATGGGGACATCCGGTCAAGTACGTTCAGTCGACCGCTTGTCTCAATCCGTGGGGAATACATTTTCGAGAGTGGCAACTGAAATCACTTGTTAAAAGAACTCTCGAAAAGTTTCCGTCACAGCCTGAACTCCCGCCTGGAATGTTCGAACATCATTCGTCGGCGAAAGCATCTGACATCCGTGTTTTCGCAGCATCGCAGCATGTTCGGGGTTCGTCGTCACTGCTCCGAGTGCTTTATTGTGCTTCTGACAAGCTGCGGCGATTGTCTCGACCGCTTCCAGGCATTTCGGATGGAGAAAGTCTCCCGTGACTCCAAGCGCTTGACTCAAATCGGACGGTCCGATGAACAGCAGATCAACATCTTCGATCGCTGCAATTGCATCACACTCTTCCAACGCACCAACAGTCTCGATCTGAATGGCGACGAATGAGCGTTCGTTGGATTCTGCACAAAACTGAGCGACAGGCAACGTTCCGAATCGACCGTCAAAGCAACCTGCGTTCAGCCCACGGTTTCCTCGAGGAGCAAACTTCGCCCACCGGACAAACTGTTCTGCGTGCTCCGCGGACTGAATCTGTGCAGCCATCACTCCGCTTGCCCCCGACTCCAGACACCGCGTCACCAACGAGTAGTCATCGGGCGGAATTCGCACAAAGCAGTCGAGAGAATGCGACCGCCCCACTGCTGCAGCGTGTTCAATGTCTTGAGTCGAAAAATCCGCGTGCTCAGCGTCGATCCAGAATCCATCGAAACCACCGTGAAACCCGTAAACCTCGATCAGGTTCGGATGATACAGACGACTCACTGCAAAGACATTGACCAAATCGCCCTGTCGCAACTTCTGTTTTAACGACAATGAAATCTCCTCATCTTCCTGATCGAATAAGCGTCCATCGTGGCCGTTTTCACGAACAGCCATCGACACGGATCCGGACCGCACTGCGGACAAAACTGATGTGCCATCCCGTCGCCTTCAAATGATTCATTCGCGGCGAGGGATCCATCTCGTTCCCATGTCATCCTGTCCAATGCGATTTTCTCTGAGCCTGTCTCGATGTGCAAGGAAGAGACAAAGAACCGTCGTTGAAGTTTTGACCGAAGATTTGATGAATTTCGCCGGAACAAGCCCACTCTGGACGCGAAAAATCTCATTCCGAGAGTTGGTAGTCCGCCGGTTCTCTCCTTGCCGACGCGATGCGTCTTCACTATGTTTAGAAGAGCGTGGATGTGAGTTCATGCCCCACCTAATTACTAGCAAGTTCGATCTCCCCTAAGACAACCTGGTTCCACTCAGAAGAGTCGTCGAATGATACGAAATATTGCATCTACTGCTCTCCTTGTCGGGATCTGTGCATCCCTGTGCAGCATTTCCAACGCCGAAGAAAGCTGGCCCTATTGGCGAGGCCCTGACTACAGTGGGGTTTCCGGCGAAAAGAACCTTCCTGCCGAATGGGATCCCAAAGGTGGTGAAGGAAGTAATGTTTTCTGGGCGCAGGAAATTCCAATCCGTTCCACTCCGACGCTGATGAACGGAAAGCTGTATGCACTGACAACTGCCAACCCTGAAGATGAATCACAGATGGGGGAAAAGGTTGTCTGTATCGATGCAGAAACCGGAAGCACTGTTTGGGAACATGTCTTCAACGTTTATCTGAGCGATGTTCCTTCCGAACGAATTGGCTGGTCAAGTGTGGCCTGCGATCCGGAAACCGGAAACGTCTACGCTCTCGGGGTGTGTGGGTACTTCTGTTGCCTGAATGGCGAAACCGGCCAACTGATGTGGCAGCATCCTCAATACAAATCCCTTCACGAAGAATTTGGCCTTCTCAGCACGTACGGTGGACGAACCAACTTCCCGATTGTTCATGAAAACAATGTGATCATCAGCGCGGTCACAATCGGTTGGGGAGACACTGCCAAACCTGCTCACCGCTTTATTGCGTTTGACAAACGAAACGGTGTCCCGGTTTGGATGAATGGAACTTCACTGCTCCCGGACGACACCACTTACAGCGCTCCTGTTTTGGCTGTCATCGATGGCGAACTTCAGATGATCTTCGCTTCGGGTGACGGAGGAATTCACTCGATGCATCCTCGCACAGGAAAAATCCTGTGGAGCTATTTCGTGAGTGGGCGCGGAGTCAACACTTCTCCACTTGTCGTCGGCAATCGAGTTTACTGCGGGCACGGTGAAGAGAATCTCGACACGACAGACATGGGTGCGGTCTTCTGCATTGATACCACCAAACGTGGGGACATCACAAGAACCGGAGAAGTCTGGCGGAAAACCGGAATCTTCAATGGACGTTCCAGCCCGATCATGATTGATGGTCGCCTGTACGTTGCTGATGACCGGGCGAAGCTTCACTGCCTCGATCCAGACACCGGCGAAGCTCTTGGAGACCCGGTTCGAATGGGAACCATGATGCGAGCCAACCTTCTCTACGCAGATGGCAAGATCTACGCTCATGAAGCCAACGGTCGTGGATACATTATGACTCCAACCGAAACCGGCGCTGACATCATTCACAAGTTTCGTTTCCAACGCGGAGAAGAAGCTCACGGCTCGCCGATTGTTTCCGAAGGACGAATCTTCATCCCAACCACCGGGAACCTGTATTGCATTGGACTACCGGATGCTGAAGTCGAAATCGATCCGCTTCCGCCAATGCCAGCAGAGAAAAAACCAGCTGGTGCCAACAAACCAGCCGAAGCACAAATCGTCCCGGCGGAACTCCTGCTTCGTCCTGGATACCGACAGGGTTTCCATGTTCGCCTTTACAACGAACGTGGACAGTTTGTCAGAATGGCGGCCGCAGCCGAAGTTCAGTACGAGTTGACCGGCCCCGGAAGCATTGATGACTACGGACTGTTCCAGGTCGGCAGAGATGTCGATCAGCCAGTCGCGACAATCGTTGACGCCAAAGTCGGGGATCTCACCACGCAAGCGCGGGTTCGAACAATTCCTGAACTCCCGTGGGCATTCGACTTCTCCGACGGGCAAATTCCGCTTCCATGGATCGGAATGGCCTATCGCCACGTGCCGCTCGACTTCGACCTGTTGATGTCGCTTCGCAAAGACGATCCGATGGCGAGCGACCTCTACATCTACCTGATGTCCGAGTTCGAAAACTTCGCTCCGAAGCGCGTCTTCGACGATAGCACACCGCAGCTTCGCTGGTCCGGGCTCCTGCAGTTCCTCGACATCGCAGAAGGAGCAGAACGCCCCAGAGATGTGGAAGCAGCCAAAGAAAAACTCGGGAACTCACTTCAACGACTCATCGACGAAAAAGTCGTCGCATCCGCCGAATGGAGCACCTGGGATCGTCCCACAAGTGAAGAAGGTGTGACTGCTGCGGAACCACGTCTTACGGTTCAGCGCGGTCCGCGTCTCATCGACGGAAACGGAGTTCTCTGCAAAATCACAACGATCCCCAAGGGAGCCCGAAGCCAGGGCTGGATCGGTCATCCGGACCTTCATGACTACACGATTCAGTCAGACGTCTACGCCTTCGAACGGAATGGAAAACTTCCAGATATCGGACTGATCGCCCAACGCTACACCTTCGACATGATGGGAGCGTCACAGCAACTTCAGATCCGCACCTGGACGCCTCAGCTGAACCGGTTCTCCGTGAACGTCCCCTTTGCCTGGGAAGCAGACCAGTGGTATACCATCAAGTTCTCTGCTGCCGTTGAAGATGGCAAAGCAGTCTTGAGAGGAAAGGTCTGGAAGAAAGGCGAAGAAGAACCTTCGGAATGGATGATTGAAGGTGTTGACGAAGTTCCCAACACAATCGGGAGCCCCGGATTCTTTGGGAATGCCAAGGACGCAGAGATCTTCTACGACAACCTCACAGTGACACGAAACAATTGAATGGATCGAACGGAGTGATCTTCGCTCTGCGTCGAACGGCCGTTTGACATTGATGTCCTCGTTCAATTTTTTACAGAAGTTCGGTAAGAGACAAAATTGCCACCAAAGGATTCATTTATGTCCCGCTTTCTTCAGTTTCTGCAGTACTCGGCTGCCTTCAGCCTGTTGGTGACAGTCTGTGCTGCACAGGATTACGATACTGTCTCAGCTGCTCAGGAGGAGATCTCCAAAATGGCTGTTGGGTCAGGTGACTGGCCACAATGGGGCGGATGGAGCCACAAGAACAACGTCTCTGGAGCGACTGGAATTCCGACTGAGTTCGACGTCGAAGCGGGAGAGGGAGTCCTCTGGTCAACTCCGCTTGGCTCACAAACTTATGGAAACGTCGTCGTTGCCAACGGAAACATCTATGTTGGAACGAACAACCATCACGGATACCTCGCACGATTTCCGAAATCGGTCGACTTGGGTGTGCTGCTATGCATCGATGAGAAGACGGGTGAGTTCAAGTGGCAACACTCCAGCCAGAAGCTCTCAACAGGTCGTGTCCACGACTGGCCAGATCAGGGAATTTGTGCTGCTCCTTTCGCTGATGGCGATCGCGTGTGGTTTGTGAGCAGTCGCGGCGAAGTTGTGTGTCTCGACGCAGATGGATTCCTCGATGGCGAAAATGACGGACCATTCACTTCCGAAGGAAACGAGAACAAAGACGAATCCGACATCATTTGGAAGTTTGACATGATGGGCAAGCTGAGCGTGTCACAGCACAACATGTGCAATTGCTCGATTGCCTGCATTGGAGATGTTCTTTTCGTGAACACTTCGAATGGTGTGGACGAATCTCACGTCAATATTCCTTCACCAAATGCTGCCAGCTTCTTCGCGATGAATCGTGACACCGGCGAAGTCCTCTGGACCGACAGTTCCCCTGGCCTGAACATCCTTCATGGACAGTGGTCTTCTCCGTCGTATGCCGTTATTGACGGACAGGCAATGGTCTTCTTCGGGGGTGGTGACGGATGGCTCTACGCCTTTGATCCTGCAGGTGACGGGAACGGAAATGCCAAGTTGCTTTGGAAATTCGATTGCAATCCAAAAGACTCCATGTATTCCGTGAGCGGTCGAAGCGAACGCAATCACCTGATCGGAACTCCTGTCATTTACGATGGGCTCGTTTACATCGGAGTCGGCGAAGACCCTGAACACGGAGAAGGCAACGGCCACCTCTGGTGCATTGATCCGACGAAGCGCGGGGACGTCAGTCCAACGCTTGCTGTCGACAAAGATGGCAATGAGATTGAATTCAAAAACGACGGAACACGTCGGCTGCAAAAGATTCATCCTGATCAGGGAGAGTCGGTCAAAGAGAATCCGAATTCGGCGGTTGTCTGGCACTACACCGGTGACGACACCAACGGAGACGGCGACATTGAATTCGAAGAAGAGATGCACCGTACTTGCGGAACCGTGGCGATCAAAGACGACTTGCTTTACATCGCTGACTTCTCCGGAATCTTTCACTGCATTGATGCGAAAACCGGAAAATCGTATTGGAACTACGACATGTTCTCCGCAGCTTGGGGTTCCTCGTTGATCGTTGATGATAAAGTCTACATCGGCGATGAAGATGGCGACATTGCCGTCTTCGCTCATGGCAAGGAAATGGACCTGCTCGCTGAAAACCTGATGGACAGCTCTGTTTACAGTACCCCAGTTGTCGCCAACGGCGTGCTTTACATCACAACCAAAGACACACTGTACGCGATCGGTGAAAAGTAATCCGAGAGTCTTGCTTTACGACAAGATTCGAAAATAATAGAGCCTGCCAGTCGCATCGTCTGGCAGACTTTTTCTGTAGTTCGATTCGAAGTCCTTACCTGACAACTGACGACCAATGCCCACATTCGAATATCACTGTCGACAATGTGACCGAGAAATCGAGATTCTGGTCCGCTCAAACGAAGAGCCAGTCTGCCCCACTTGCAACAGCAAGAAACTGGAACGATTGATGAGTGCCCCAGCGGGCCGCGCATCAAGCAACAGCTTTCCAGTACTGGGAGACAGCTGTCCCCCTCCAGAAGCAGGACCGTGTCACCCGAACTGCTGTCGACTACCGCAATAAACCCTTCTCACGGTGTCGTCTCAATCGCCTGAGCGCATTTCGGGCAAGGCGGAAGTAGTTCTTCTGAAAGTTGAAGATCGCTCTTGAGAGTTCTTGAAGACCATCTCGAAGGATGATCCCGGAGCCCAAAGCTTGCCCTTTTGTCATCTCATCAACATGGAATGAGTGACGAGAGAATGAGCGTGTCTTAAGTCAGCCAAGTGTGCAAGTGCGTGCGTTCAGCAGAACGAGTTCAGCAGAGAGATCCAGCTTTTCATTCACTGGTCATGTGACAATTTCTCGGATCCGTCCAAGCCCGAAACTCTAATAATCTTCTGATTCAATCACTGATCGAAACTCGGCCCTCACAAGAGTGTTAGAGCGATCGATCGTCTTCATCTAACTTGTGCTGAGCGTATTCGGTGGATGAGTGATCGGCGGCCTGAAACCCGTCGAAAGCTCCTGGAATCGGTCCCATTCCCCTGCCCATCCCCGGAACATGCGAGTTCCCTGAAGGGTTTTGAGCGGGCACGAACCAAACCACGACAAACAGCATACAGGCCACCGTCAACGACACGACAGGCATCCAGCCTGCAAGATCAGACGACTTCCGGCGACCGGGCAAGTTTCCCAGTCGACCTTCAATCTCCGGCCACAGGCTCTTGGACACTTCGTAAGTCGACTCGGTATCAACCTGCTCAAGCACCGCCATCGCGCTCTTGAGTTCCTTGAAATGTTTCCGGCAGTCGAGGCATGTCGATGCATGTCGACGTGCCTGCTCCCAATCCGTGGGATCGGCTTCGTCGCGACCAAGTCGCAGCGCCATCAAACGTTTTGCATCGTGACAATTCATGATTACTTCTCGGTTCAACATTCACTGGCACCAGAGCCAATGAATTGAAATCATCTCTATTATGGCAACTCATTGTGAAAACAATGAAAAGTTCTCAAATTCTCTCTCGACTGGGAATCCGTTTATCCTCACGCCCTTCTATCGAACGATCAGTAGCTGTCCATAAGTTTCCCTGACCTTTGACCCGCTCCTCTTGATGAGTCGACACCCAAATTACTTTAGTCGTCATCCTGTTTCTGCCGCTTTTCCCACAGTTCCTGAAAGCGATTTCGTGCTTCCGCTAACCTCCAGCGAACTGTTGCTTCCTTGCGGTCGAGAATGGCGGCGATTTCCGATGTCGAAAAGTTTTCCATATCTCTCAGAATCAACACAGTGCGGTACTTCTCGGGAATCTCTCGGATGACCGCCTGGACTTCGAGTTGCAGATCACGCACGTTGCGAGGGTCTGCTTCCGGATTCTCAATCCATCGATCGGCAGATCGATCGGTGAACATGATCGTCCATACCCGACGTTTCCGACGACGGTGCAGGTCGAGTGCCAGATTGACACCAATTCGGAACAGCCACGGCGAAAATCTGCGAGAGGGATCGAACTGATCCAATCTCTCATATGCTCGAATAAACGTTTCCTGAGCCAAATCGTCGATCAGATCGAGGTCGAAAACGAAGCGGCCGATCACTCGCATGAGTCGGCGTTCGTATCTCTGAACGAGTTCGCCAAACGCCTGCTTATTCCCCTTCTTCGTTTCTTCCACTAACCGGGCATCACTCGATTGCGATCCGGCATCCACCAGAATGTCATATTCGTCGGTCAGTGATCGATTCGAAGCCATGGGCTGCCCGTTCATCTAATTTCCGTTTCCACTACTACGACTTGGCCCCAGCGTGCTGTTGGAAAATCATAAAAAAATCCGAAAAAACCGCGCCTTATTGACTCTCCCTCGCGGAAACCTGCACATCTGAACAGACAATCCTTCCCGCGGCGTTGCGGGTGTAGAGCCGATCATTCGCGAGAATCGGGGGAGTCCAGCATCTCGTCGAATTCACTTCTGTCGCTCCGAGAGGTTCGAAACTCTTCGGACTGGCTTCAAACTGGGTCCACAAACCTGATTCCCCCAGCATTCCGATTGCGTTCTCAGCGACAAGCAAGCTTGCCGGGCCGGGAAGTGGATGTTTCCAGTGGACATCTCCGGTCATCGGATTCATACAAACGAGCGCAGCCTCATTGCCTGCATCTCCATCGATTCCGAAGACGCTTCCATCCACGAGGACACCGGGGCTCATTTGAATCCGGAGATCTCGATTTCTCCAGAGTTGCGTGAGTTCCTCTCCTTTGAACTGGAACAGAGCCGTTCCCTTTCCGTAGCCGGAAGAGAGAAAAATGTGTTCTTCGTCGAGAACAATCGGATCGGCCGCATTAATTCCGTACCGTGTGATCCAGCGCTCGGATGCGACCACATCGCCGGAATCCGGTCGAACGATGTTGAAGGTCTTTCCGGAAACGATCAGGCAATAAACATTTTCTCCTGACTCAAAAATCGTGGGCGAAGTGTAACCAGCGTCTTCGTCGTTACTGGATTTCCACACGATTTGCCCATCCTCACGATTCAAGCAAAGCCCATTGCTGCCAACATTGAAGATGACTGTCTCGCCGTAATGCAGCGGAGATCCTGAAAATCCCCAGGTCGGCACGTTGAGTTCGAGTTCGTCAACGACATCGAATTCCCACTGAACAAGCCCGTTTTCCAGCCCCAGGGCAAAGATTTTTCCCCGTCGACTGATTGTGTAGACCGTGCTATCAACAATCAGAGGGGTCGACGTCGGCCCACCTTCGAACAGGTTTGGGTCCAGCGGTTCCGGATACCGGTGCTGCCAGAGAGAATCGCCGGTTGTCGCGTTCAGGCATTGCACAATGTCCTGATCATCAACATTTCCAATCGTCACGAGACGATTTTCCACGACGACCATCGATGACATTCCGGTTCCGACAGATGTTTCCCAAACCGTTGGGAGAGTCAATTCTGAACCGACGGGCAATTCGGCCGCAGAGTGACCATTTCGCATCGGACCTCGCCATTGGGGCCAGTCACCAGCGAAGGTGTCCAACTCACAAATCAGAAAAAATGTGAGCAGAACAGCGAGACGTCGAGTGGAGAAAGGGTTGTCCATATTTCAAGTTCTTGTCGCAAAAGCAGTTGTCAAACGGTCAATTTCCTGTCAGTCTTCCGCCGAACAAGTTTACAAATGATCAGTCGATCTGTCAGGCCATCACGCGAAGACGCTTGAGAATGCTTCTGAGACCAGGACGGCACTTCTCATTTTCTTTGTCGTCCGGCTATAATCTCAGGCATGCGATGGCTGAACATTTCGACAGCGGCCGAATTTACTGCGAACGAATCATTCGTGTTCAAAGAAGCGCACCAAGACTTTCCGGCTCATCCGTTTCGAGGTGATCCGAAAAAGCCGGTGGCGAACAGCTTCGAAAATAATCGATAACCTGGTACGGAACACCGAGTTGTCACCATGACGTCAAGACAGGAACTGTGAAGATGCGTAGACGTGTAGTCATTACCGGAATGGGTTGTGTGACTCCAGTTGGAAATGATGTGGAATCGACTTGGACCTCTCTCAAAGAGGGCCGAAGTGGAATCGATTTTATTACGCACTTCGATGCGAGCGGGTTCCCCACGAAGTTTGCCTCCGAAGTCAAAGACTTCAATCTCGGCGATTACATCTCGAATCCGGAGCGTTTTCACTACAGCGGACGGAACATTCGTTTTGCGATCGGAGCTGCGGTTCAAGCGATGAAGTGCTCGGGGCTTGAAGAAGGAAGCTACGATCCCACGAGATTCGGAGTTTATCTCGGAGCGGGCGAAGGACAGCAGGACTTTTTTCTGTTCATGCAACTGATTGCAAATGCCCAGAAGAACGGTGAGTTCGACATGGAGCATTTCACGCGAGAAGGATTGGAACGACTGAATCCCAACGAAGAACGGGAACAGGAACCCAACATGCCGGCTGGGCACCTCGCCAGCTTGTTTAATGCTCAAGGCCCCAATCTCAACAGTTTGACAGCGTGTGCGGCGTCAAGTCAGGCGATCGGAGAAGCGACGGAAATCATCCGCCAGGGAGATGCGGATATCATGATGTCCGGGGGATCGCACAGCATGATCCATCCCTTCGGCGTGACAGGGTTTAACCTGCTGACTGCACTCTCCACTCGGAATGATGATCCTCAAGCGGCCTCGCGGCCTTTCGATAAGGACCGTGATGGTTTCGTCCTCGGCGAAGGGTCCGGGATTCTGATTCTCGAAGAACTCGACCATGCGAAACGTCGCGGTGCCGAGATTCTGGGAGAAGTGCTCGGATACGGATCGACCGCAGATGCTTACCGCATCACCGACATTCATCCGGAAGGTCGAGGCGGGACAGCGTGCATCAAAATGGCATTGAAAGATGCAGGCAAGAACACCGACGACATCGATTACATCAACGCTCACGGAACGAGCACAGCGGTGAACGATAAGGTCGAAACTCTGGCGATCAAACAAGCACTCGGTCAGGACGCTTACGACACGCCCGTCTCCAGCACCAAAAGCATGATGGGCCATCTCATCGCTGCTGCTGGAAGTGCGGAAGCCATCGTCTGCCTGCTGTCCATGCGAGACAACATCCTGCCGCCGACCATCAATTACACAACGCCGGATCCGAACTGCGATTTGGATTACGTTCCAAACACAACTCGGGAGAAACCTGTCACGACGACTCTGTCGAACAGCTTCGGGTTCGGTGGGCAAAACATCTCGCTCATTCTTTCCAGATTCAATGGATAGGAATTCGTTCGAAGGCTGCGAATCCCCTGACATCGACTGATCGGCGTATCGGCAGAGCATTTTTGCGATTGTCAGTTCCCGCAGTGGCAATGTTTCGCTTGGACTTCGTTCAGTTTGCTTGTGCGAAGTCTTGAAGATCGATGCATCGAACGCCTTCGCATCTTTGACGTCCCGAACGTGACGGAAGCTCGAAAACGCTGGTGAAATGATCTACCTGGACAACAATGCGACAACTCCGGTTGCCGAAGAAGTGCTCGAAGAGATGGCACGTGTCTCTCGGGTCGCATACGGAAATCCGGGAAGCCGTCACCTGGCTGGACGGAAGGCGCGGCAGGTCCTCGAAGATTCTCGAGAAGTCATCGCCGAGGTCATTGGCTGCTCTCCCGATGAAGTCGTCTTCACCAGTGGCGGAACGGAATCCTCCAATCTCGCGATTGCTGGCTTAACGGCCGGACGCAAAGGCACGGTCATCTTGCCACCCGCGGAGCACCCAGCGACAGAAGAAGCCGTGAAGCGGCTTTCGAAAACGGGGTCTCGAAAACACCGCCTGCGATTGGATGGGCAAGGTCAGCTCGTCAAGGAATCACTCACCGAAGCTCCGTGGGACGATGCAGTCCTTGCCACTGCACTTTTGGCACACAACGAGACCGGAACCGTTCTCGATCTGCAAGAGATCAGTGAACTCTGCGAACAACATGGTGTTCCATTTCATGTCGACGCCGTTCAAGCTGTCGGAAAGATTCCTGTTTCATTTCGGCGTCTGAAAGCGACGACGATGTCCGTCGCTTCGCATAAATTCTGTGGGCCGCGAGGAATCGGTGCACTCATCGTTCGAGATGGAACTCGCGTCATTCCCCAGTCTCTCGGAGGACATCAGGAACAGGGACGCCGGGCCGGAACGGAAAGTGTCGCACTCGCTGCTGGAATGGCGCGAGCGATGAAACTCTTTCACCAGAACATGGACAATCACGTGGGCCATCTACGATCACTGCGTGATCATTTTCAAGCAGGACTCGCCAGCCGGTGCGCTCCGTTTGTTGTCAACGGTTGTCTCGAACGCCGACTGCCCAACACTTTGCACGCCGCGTTCCCTGGATGCAATGCGGACGCGCTCCTCGTCGCTCTCGATCTGGCCGGGATCTGTTGTTCGCATGGAAGTGCATGCGCCAGCGGGTCTTCGGAACCGGCTCCAATTCTTCTCGCGATGCAGCTTCCGTCAGAGATTTACAGCGCGTCCATTCGGTTTTCCATTGGTCCACAGAATACAATGGAAGAAATCGACGCAGCCGTTCAGATCATCAGCGAGACTGTTCAACGCCTTCGCAGTTGAAGTGAAATTCGTTGAGGATTTCGATGCGGGACTTCTTCTGGCCTCCCGGAACGTCAACTGATCCATCTTTATGGATTGGACAACCGGCGGTCAGGTTGCCATAATTGACAAATGGAACGGTACATAATGGTCATCCAATTCAGCCCGAAGCCAGATTCGCACAATGCGTGTCTCGCTTCGGGCTGAATTGTTTTAAGCTCGGCGAAATGTCGAGACAGCGCGACGGCTCATTTTCAGAGCGTCGTTCAAATGGCTCCCGTTGATTTCACTGAATTCTCAAAGCACGTTTGTCTGACGACTCGTCACATCTCGGCCACAAAAACGAGCCGGATGCTCAAGAGATCGTCCTGATTAGAACTTCACGTCGACGATTGATCTCTCGACAGCCTCGAAACTCGAACTGGAACGCACTCCACGATGTTTACCGGATTGGTCGAAGGAATAGGAACTGTGATCTCAACAGAGCCTGACGGACCGGGAATTGTCCTCTCGATCTCGCCCCAATCGGGAATGGACGATCTTGAGTCAGTTGAGATTGGCGACAGTATTTCCATCAATGGATGCTGCCTGACTGTGATTCAAAATGACGGAGAGAGTTTGTGGTTTCAAGCGGGCTCGGAAACACTTTCGAAAACGAATCTCGGCGAGTTTGAAGTCGGGACGTCAGTCAATTTGGAACGTTCGCTTCGGCCAACAGACCGAATGGGGGGCCACTTCGTTCAGGGGCACATTGATGGAACCGGGATCATTGAAGCGATTGAGACCGAAGGCGAATGGGTCAACATGTGGTTTCGTGTTCCTCAGCAGCTGACCGGCCAGATGGTGGAAAAGGGATCAGTCGCTGTCGACGGGATTTCGCTAACGCTGGTGAATGTGGAAAGCGAACGCTTCAGCATCGCACTCATTCCTCACACTCTGGAAGTGACAACTCTCGGTCGGCGACGTGTTGGAGATCGGGTGAACATCGAAACGGATATCGTTGGAAAGTACATGGAAAAGATGCTGACAGGAGCCGTGAAGTAACGCGGAAACAATGCGATGTCTGATACGGAACGTCAAACACGATCTCACCTCATGCGAAAGTTTCAGGAGCATGGGTTTCATCCCCGTACGCACCTCGGACAGAACTTTCTGATCGACCTGAACATCATCGAATTCGTCGTCCGACACGCGGACTTGAACTCGAACGATCTGGTGCTGGAGATCGGAGCAGGAACGGGCGGGATGACAACCTTCATGGCTCGTGAAGCGGGGCATGTGGTCTCGGTCGAAGTGGACCGTGACATGCATCAACTCGCTTCCGATGCCATCGCGCCGTACGACAACGTCACGCTAATTCGTCAGGATGCACTCAAAAACAAGAATACATTCGCTCCAGAGATCATCGAGGAAATTGAACGTCGGCTACGCGATTCCCCGGAGATGTCCGTCAAACTCGTGGCAAACCTTCCGTACAGCATCGCGACTCCGGTCATTTCCAATCTCGTTGCGACCGAGATTCCCTGGACCAGAATGGTGGTCACCATCCAGTATGAACTCGGACTGCGAATGCAGGCTCGCCCCAAACAATCGCATTACGGAGCCCTTTCGGTCTGGTTGCAATCTCAGTGCGACGTCGAAATGTTGAAGCAACTCGGCCCGACGGTTTTCTGGCCGCGTCCGAAAGTCGACTCCGCGATCATGAAGATCGTCCCGAACGAGAAACGCCGCGAGAAAATCCAGGACAGGGCCTTCTTTCAGGATTTCATCAGAAGGCTGTTCGGCTTTCGCAGAAAGTTTATGAGAAGCGTCCTTGTGGGGATGTATCGAAAGCAGCTGACCAAGCAGGATGTTGACGACTTGCTGACAGAAATGGATTTGCCACTCACGTTGAGAGCGGAACAACTCGACGTTCCCACGCTTGTCGAGTTGGGCAACAAGTTCCAGACGCGACTGGCATCGATGGAATGACCACCGTTTGAGCAACACTGTTCCTCAAACAGCTTCCAACAACCGGCAATGTGGCAGGCTGACGAAAGCCGCCAACAACACAATTCAATTGAGTGGCCCGCATCGACTGAACAGCGTGAGATCCGCCAGTCATGCCCCCACTGCGATGAGATTTCAGCACACCAAGACCAATCAGGAGGACTGATAGATGCACGACCGAATTCTTGAAACCGGAGTGACGTTCGACGACGTTCTGCTCGTCCCTGCTTACAGCGAACTCATGCCCGGCGAAGTGAATGTGTCATCGAAGTTGACTCGCAACATTCAGGTCAGCCTGCCCATCGTTTCCAGTCCCATGGACACCGTCACCGAAAGCGAAATGGCCATCGCTATGGCTCAGGAAGGCGGGATCGGAATCATCCATAAGAATCTCTCGATCGCGCAGCAGGCAATGGAAGTCGACCGCGTTAAGAGAAGCGAAAACGGCGTGATCGTCGACCCGCTGACGTTGCCTCCCACAGCTCGAGTGTCGGAAGCGATTGAAATCATGGACTCCCGGAACATTGGTGGGGTCCCGATCACCGATCCTTCCGGAAAGTTGAAGGGCATTCTGACCCGTCGCGATTTGCGGTTTCTCGATTCCGGAGAAACGCTTGTCGAAGAAGTCATGACAAAAGAGAAGCTGATCACCGCCCGTGAAGACACCAATCTCAAAGATGCTGAGAGAATCTTAAGAGAAAATCGCGTCGAAAAACTCCTTCTCGTCGACGATGACTATCTTCTCAAAGGGCTGATCACGATCAAGGATATCGACAAAAACCTGCGTTTCCCGTGGGCGAACAAGGACCCTCGTGGTCGCCTTCGAGTGGGAGCTGCGGTCGGAGTTCATGACATTGAACGGGCCGAGCAACTGATCAAGTCCGGAGTCGATGTGCTTGTTGTCGACAGTGCCCACGGACACTCCAAAAACGTGATCGAAACCGTCGAGGAAATTAAGCGACGTTGGGGAATTGACGTCATCGCGGGAAACATCGCGACCTACGACGGAGCAAAAGCTCTCCTCGACGCCGGAGCCGATGCAATCAAAGTTGGGATCGGTCCGGGATCAATTTGTACGACGAGAATTATTTCCGGAGTTGGCGTTCCTCAACTTACGGCAGTCGCCAGCGCAGCCAAAGCGGTTCAGGGAACGGACGTTCCGATCATCGCAGACGGCGGAATTCGATACAGCGGCGACATGACCAAAGCTCTTGCAGCAGGCGGCTTTACGGTCATGCTCGGTGGGTTGCTGGCAGGACTCGACGAGAGCC
Organism: Thalassoglobus neptunius; assembly: GCF_007859735.1. Classification (GTDB taxonomy): domain Bacteria; phylum Planctomycetota; class Planctomycetia; order Planctomycetales; family Planctomycetaceae; genus Thalassoglobus; species Thalassoglobus neptunius. The sequence goes on from NZ_SIHI01000001.1 coordinate 912,492, forward strand.
CGGGCGAAATGATTCTCTACCAGGGACGACGCTTCAAACGCTATCGCGGAATGGGTTCTCTCGGAGCGATGGTGAAAGGGAGTAGTGAACGATATCGGCAAAGCCTGACTGAAGATGAAGGCCGCGGAACGCCGAAACTAGTACCAGAAGGTGTCGAGGGGCGCGTTCCGTATAAGGGCCCCCTCACAAGCCTGCTGTATCAACTCGTAGGGGGGCTACGAGCTGGGATGGGATATCTCGGTGTTCGTTCGATTGAAGAGTTACGAACGAAAGCCCAATTCCTTCGAGTGTCAGCGGCAACGGTAAGGGAGAACCATCCGCATGACATTGCCATCACGCAAGAAGCGCCGAACTATACAACCGAGCATTCAACCGGTGACCTCAACTAGTGTGTGTCGCAACCGGGAGACTGACGTTGTTCAGCAACTTTTCATTCTCGGTATGCCCGTTCTTCTCCTCCTGATACTGGGAGGAAACCTGGCCCTTGCCGACTCTCCACTCGATCGCCTCTCGAAGCGATCAGCTGTGAAGAGATGGGAAGAGGTCAAAGAGAACTGGATTCCGGACAAGGCGTCCGAGAGCGGCAGCCAGGAAGATCAGGCGCCTCCCGCTCTTCCGAAACCGGCTCCCGCTGGGGAATACAATCCTCCCACAGTTGCCGACCCTCCGCTCGATCAAGCGGACAGTGGATCGACCGAGACACCCTCGCTGTTTCGTGAGAGCAATCAGTCAAATCGACTTGCGCCCGTTGAAATGAATTCCGATCCACAGGCTGGAGCGGACATTCTCGTTCCCGATCCGTATGCAACGCCTCCGGGGGGCTCGAGCCAGGTCGCTGAATCTTTACCGTTTCCGGAAGCTGTGATCAACACAACAACTCCAGAATCGGCAGTAATGGTGGCCCAGCGGGGAGACTCACTTCCCCTTCCCGATCCATACGCCGGCCAAAAGCTTCCATCATTCCAACGGATTGGCGAGATCCAACCGTTCTACGATTATTCGCCAACCGGTGTGGCCGAAACGAAGTTGTCGGACTTTCAGCCCCTGCCAAGCTCCGGGGATTTCGAGAGAAATTACGGCACGACTCACTACCAGTGGATGGCTTCGAATCTTGCGAGCGACCCGCTCTACTTCGAAGACGTTCAACTCGAACGTTACGGACACACTTACCCATGTGGGTTACAACCGTTCGTCTCTGCTGGAAAATTCGGTGTTCAGTTGATCGGACTGCCTTACCAGATGGCACTCAATCCAGTCTGGGATGAGCATTACGCCCTCGGTTACTACCGACCGGGTGACTGTGCTCCGAAACTCTGCTACCGAATTCCATGGAACAAGAAAGCTGCTGCGACAGCTGCGGGAGTCTATACCGGTTTGATCTTCCTCTTCCCTTGATCGATTCGTAACTGCAACTGAATCTACAGCGGTCCATCGAGAGCGAAGCGACTGGCCGATATTCGCGAACACGTCGGCATCAACCTGACTCAGGTTCCGAGTGCTCGATCGATTGACTTCCGACGCAATTAATATTTAGAAGGCTCTTGTCATCACAAGAGCCTTCTTTCATTTGCATAGAGACGCAGTGGTGTGCGAAAAAAGAACTGCGACAGAGACAAGATTTGTTTCTGAGTAGCTCTTAATCCGGGAATTCGACTACCTTCAACGAGTGAACCATTTTCTCAACAATTTGGTCGCTCGCTACTTCAACATTCCGGGATGGAATGCTGTTGACGGAGGAAGGTATTCATTGAGGTTGGAAGCTTCGTGGAACTGGCAGGTGTGGACAGTCTACCTGGCCGGTTTCGCCGTGATCGTCGGTGCGGCGTGGGTGACTGCTGTCGCGACGCGATCTCTTCCGAAACGTCTTCGTATTCTCAGTTTCGCGAGCAGATTCCTGGTCGGAGTCATGCTCGCTTTGCTCCTCCTGCAAGTTCGTCTCAAAGTTCTGACGTTCGGGAAAGCGACCATTGCAGTCGTGATCGACACGTCGCTGAGCATGCAGAATCGCGACGGAGCTGCCAATCTTTCCAGCCCCGACGCTTCCCGACTGAACGTGTTTGAAGGTGACGTGTCTCGGCTGGAACTTGTGAAGAAGATCTTTGCGGCACCGTCCCAGAACATCTCGGAACGCCTCACAGATCAGTACAACATCGATCTGTTCAGTTTCGACTCCAGTATCCACGGACCGCAGCGAATTTCAGAATCGAGTGAGTTCGATGACAACGTCAACGCATTGACCCCAACCGGTCGGACAACTGACATTCTCGGAGCGCTGAACGCAATTCGAGAGAGTTACCAGGGGCGGCCCCCTGCTGCGGTTCTACTGGTCACCGATGGAAATCAAGTCCCGAAGCTGATCACCGAAACCGGACGGTCAAATTCTGAACAACGATCCATCACCCGATCGGTCATTCGCGACTCGCTCAACGGTTTCTCGTCACCGTTCATTGTGTTGGGAACCGGAAACTCAGAACAAACTGTCGACTTGCGAATTGCATCGGTTGATGCCGAACCGATCGGGTTCGTTGGAGATGTGATCGACATTCGAGTTCAAGTGGAATCCAATCAACAGACAAGCTCCCCTGCAACGATCGAGTTGATTCACGACGGAACAGACGAAGTCGCTGACAGCACCGAATTTCGATTCGATACTGGCCAGACCATGACGACTGTCGATTTGACCATTCCTGACCTGAAAGTCGGGAGAAACACATTTCGCATCGCCATCGTTCCTCAACCTGGCGAAGTCGAAGTCGGAAACAACACGCGGACGGTTTCTGTTTACGGGCGGGAGACTTCGATCAACGTTCTCCTGATCGATTCGCTTCCTCGTTGGGAATTCCGCAGATTGAAGTCAACGCTCGAACGGGACAGGAATATCACTCTTCGAACACTTCTGCTTTCCAGCGACGCTCAATACGTAACCGAAGATCGCACCGCCGTTCTCACGTCCCCGCGGACGCTCGATGAACTCAAAGAGTACGATTCCGTCGTGATTGGAGATCTTGTCGGAGATGATCTTCCGAGTGAATTCTGGATGGCTTTGCCCGAGTATGTTGAGAAGACGGGTGCGGGATTGATTTTCATTCCCGGACGACGCTTGCTGTCTTCCGACTGGGAAACTCTTCCCTATTCGAAGTTGCTCCCAATGACTCCGGCCGGTGTTGCCGTCGAGGAACCCCGGATTCCTGTCATTCCCACACTGACTGCGGAGGGGCGTGCCCAACGCATGCTCCCCCGATCCATCCAAGAGAGTGCGTCCGAACAACTGCCGGCCGTCTATCCTCATTCGATGAACCTGCAAATCCACCCTGCCGCGATTGTGCTGCTTCAGGGAAATAGTGAAACAGCTGAGAGTCAAGGTTTGCCACTCAGCGTTTCGATGAGGTTGGGAAGAGGACAGATTCTTCAACAAGCCTTCGATGATTCGTGGAGGTGGAAATTCCTCATTCAGGGAGAACTCTATCGCCAGTTTTGGTCTCAACTTGTTCGTTACTCGGCAAAGATGAGAATGGCTGAACAACTTCCATCTGTCGAGTTGCTGATCAACCCTGAGCAAGCCTCTACGAATCAACCGATTGATATTCTAGTTCTGGACCGAGGAGGAGAATTTGATGAAAACCGTTTGCCGCAATTGCAGCTGACCCAGGATAAAATGCTAGTTGCCGAACTGTCTCTTCAACCGACTTCTGACATGGACCAACTTTACGCGCACCAGTTCTCCTCACTTGCCCCGGGGACCTATGAAGCAACGATTCTCGCTGATCAGGAGGAAACCTCAGCCCTGAAGCGACCATTTCGTGTCAGTCCCTACGATGCCGAAGCGAGTTCGCAAGCCATGGACCGTTCGTTTCTTGAGGAGTTGGCCGCTGTGAGTGGAGGAAGTTTTCAGACTCCCGATGAACTCGAAGAATTAATCCAGAGGCTTCCAGAGGGTCCAGATCGAAGCACCGCACAAACGACGATTCTTCCACTATGGAACCGATGGGAAATTCTGTGCCTCGCGATCCTCGGTCTTACCGTTGACTGGGTCATTCGCCGCCGCTTTGGACTCAATTGACCGGGATTTCGCGGCCCCTGAATTGAGATCTGTGAACCGACTCTGAACACGCCTCGGTCCTTTCATCTCCTTCATTTCTCCCCGCTGCCACGAATCACTGCTACAATATCGTCGAGACTTCCCATGCTGACTTTCCGGAGTGTTTTCATGCCGATGTTCAGTTGAACGAGATCGTTCCGCTTTAGGTCACAATAGTTACGTCATAATAGAAAACGCTCTGCTTCCGGTTCAGGATTTCATCGATTTCAACCCACCTTTCACAACATCCTCTGGAGCAGATTCGTCGACGGCTTTGGTCGCTTTACGTCGTCGATCATGTGCTGCGCTCCCTGACGGCACTTATCGTGGGATGGGGATTTCTGGGTGTGGTTGACTGGTGGATTCAACCCGAATCTCCCGTGCTTCGGTCTCTTCTTTCGTTTGCCTTCTGGGCGTGGCTCCTGGGATGCGCCTATTGGCTGATTCGCAGATTGATGCAAACTCGCATCTCAACGATCGACACGGCACTGACCATCGAAGCAGTAACTCCTCGACTTGCTGGCAAGCTGGCGCCTCCAATTGCGTTTGAGGAGTCCGCGCTCGAACTCAAAAACCATTTGGACTGGAAACAGCAGATTCAAAAAGACGTTGGGGCTCTGCAAATCGAAGCAGCAGCAATTCCACTGAGAACATGGCCGCTTGTCTGTGCGTCGTTGGTGATGGTGTTTTCCCTGATCAGCCTCGGTGTTCTTTACGCCGACCGAATTCAAATTGCCAGTGAGAGGCTGAGTCATCCCGGTTCGCAAACAATCTGGCCGAAAACGACACGTTTTCAGATTTTCGACAAGCAGAACAAACCGATCATCACCGGAGCGACGATCTCTGTTGATGAAGCTGATGTCGCCCTCTTTCGAATCATCGACCTGATCGGCGAACTGCCGGAAGACGTATGGGTTGAAACGCTTCGCGGAAGTTCTCGGCACAATCGGTTTCGGCCTCGCGAAGTTGAAGCTGGCGAAACGGACCAGCGTCGTCAAGAACTTGAATTTTCCCTCTTCCCGTCGTCCACCAAAACGACTCAGTTTCGGGTCGTCGGAGGAGACGACCTTTCTTCCGCGTGGACAACGGTCAAATGGCGATCGCGACCGAGACTCGTCGATTCCGTTTGTCACATCACCAGCCCTGATTATCTCGAAACTCCCGATCAGGAACTACGACATTGGGCCGGTCCAATTGATGTCGTCGCCGGTTCGACACTGCAGATGACATTTACGTTTGACCAACCTCTTGAGAGCTTTCTGATCCGTGACCGTTCAGACAGATCCGTTGTCCAAAAAGAGGTCGTCGGCGGGACGAATGTTGTCAGTTTCGACTGGCAGGTCCCGTCTCAATTTGTGGGACTGCTGTCGCTTGAACTGTTGGCGCAAGCCGTCATTCCGGATCAAACCGTTTCCTACGATGCGTCTCCGTTTCTGGCCCGCACGATTACGTTGAACTCAGTCGGTGACCTCGCTCCAGTGGTGACGATCGTTCATCCCAGACGAGATCTGACGTTGACTCCTCAAGCGTCATTCGAGTTACAAATGACAGCCAACGATGACTTTGGCCTTCGCAGCCTCGAAGGACTCATTGAAGGCAGCGCATCGAGAGTCCTCCCAGGAGAACTGACCAACGAAGGGCGCTACGGAGAAGTGAAAGCAATTCTGTCGGTCAGCGACCTCGATCTTCACCCCGGTGATGTGATCACGCTGAGATGCCGAGCTTCAGATGCCCGGCCCGATTCGACACCTTCCGTTTCCGATCCAATTCAGGTCTTCATCGTCTCTGAAGATGAAATGCGGCAGCAACTTTCAGCCGAGTTAACGAAAGTGACGCGGACCATTATTTCATTATCGACCTTGCAGCCCACTCTTCGAACTCGTCTCGAACCGTTGTTGGCCTCCTTTGAGAATGGGGAAAAACTTCGTTCTGAAGAGACGAACGAACTCATCTCGTTGATTGCCCAGCAGGAACTTTTGACAGATCGTCTCGCAGCCGAAGTCCTCACCAATGGGTTAGAGTCGATTCACGATCGAATCATTCAGAACAAGATCGGTCAATGTCCGCTGACGAACGCAGTCGTCATGGCCATCGAGACGCTCAGCCCACTCATGGACAGCACTCTCATTGACCTGCAAGTCCGACTCGATTTGATCCGTCAGGAAACTCGCTCGCGGTCGAGTCTTCCTCTTCTGTCTCATGAATTGCCCGCAGTCCGAGATCACCTGTCGGAAATCGTTCACGATCAAAACACGATCGAAAGAGCCCTTCGAGAAGCGTTGATCAACCTCGAATCGTGGGTCGATTCCAAGGAAAGTTTGGAACAGTGGCGGCAGATCATCGCGAAGCTGAGAACGCTGATGGAAGACTTGCGAGAACTCGGCGCCAGCACACTCGGACTTCCTGCAGGTGACGTCTCCCCAAGCCAACGAGCACACCTCATCCGACTCGCCGATCGTCATTTGGAACTTGGCGAATCTCTCGAAACCTTCGCACGCCAACGGACCATCGGCAGTTCCCCGAACCGAAATTTAGGTCAGATCCCGGACGGTGATCAGATTCTCAGGCTGAACCCACAGGAGAGAATGGCCAGCATTCGCGAGTTTATTCTCGACAACAATATTGTCACAGCGATGGATCAGGACAACGAATTGCTCGACCTCCTGTTGTCGCTCACGAACACTGAAGCCATTCGAATGCAACTCACAGACAGTGAACTTCTCACAGCTGTGACCGACTTGAAGCATGATCTCGACGCGATTCATTCACAGCGAACACAACTCGCTGAGCGATGGCGAAGTTTTCTTCTCGGGAAGAATCGACTTACTGAATCCGAACGACAACTTGAACAGCAACTCAACGACATCATTCAACGTGCCGAGGAACTTGATCTTCTACAGTTACGAGAACTCCTCTCAGAAGTCAGCTCGCTTCAAAGAGAACTTCGAAACTCACTGGATGAGAGGGCGCATTCTGAAGTTCAACAGAGCCTCGACGATCTCGCATCCAAGATGGAACAAAGCGTTGAGGCCCTGAATCGAATTCAGAAGGAACTGAACCTGCAGGAACAGAAGAATCGCTTGCGAGCGTTATGCCTCAACGCGGGTCAACTCGCCAAGCTCCAACAGGAAATTCGTTCGTCACTTCCGGCTCCGAGTTCGAACCACAACTTAAGCCGTGCGGCGAAACGACACTTTGTCGAGCAATCCGAGTCCGAATTCGAACTTCGCAACGAACTAAATTCCCTCAGTCTTCAAGCGGAGGAATTTGCGGTTCTCAAACAACTTCTCACCTCGCTCGCAAGTGAAGCCACAATCACTGCTTCGCGACTTCGAAATTTTCAACATGACGATCATGACTCACTCACGTTGAAGTGGATCGAATCAACGCTCGATACGATTTCTCAAATGTCGCCCGCAGACGTGTCGCCTCGAAACTCTGAGAACAACTCTCAACGAGACTCGTCGGAGGAGATGACAGGTTGGTCAATCGAACTTGTGGCCCAGTTGCAGGAGCAGCTTCATCGGGACACGCAAGACTGGGTGAACAGCGGGATTCTCTCGCGTGACGAGAACGATCCCAACTTCGACAGCGGTGCGGGCACTCGTCAGCAATTGTTAGACACCATTGGCAAACGACAAACCGAAATCGCGAAGCTTCTCGAGTCGATGCTCATTGATCAGTTGGAAACAGAAAACAAGTAACGTGAACTCCGAAGTCCGATCGCGTCCAAACATTTTGTGGATCTGCAGCGACCAGCAGAGATACGACACGATTCATCGTTTCGGGAATTCGCTGATTCACACTCCCAACATCGATCAGATTGCTGATCACGGCATCAGTTTCGATCAAGCATATTGTCAAAGTCCGGTGTGCAGTCCGAGTCGTGCTTCGTTTCTCACGGGACGCTATCCACGAAACACTGGCTGCCGACAAAATGGCCAGACGATTCACTCAACCGAAAGACTCTTGCCTCGCATTCTGAAAGATCATGGCTATCGGTGCGGACTTGCGGGGAAGTTGCATCTCAGTTCCTGTTCCGAAGGGAAAGTTGAAGAAAAAATCGACGACGGCTACGACGTCTTTCATTGGAGCCATCATCCGCAGCCCGACTGGCCAGAGAATGCCTACCAGCAATGGCTCGCATCGAAGAACGTTTCCTGGGAGGAATTGCTGACATCTCCGGAAGTAGGATACGTTCGGGAAGGTGTTCCCGCCGAGTACCACCAAACGACGTGGTGTGCGGAAATGGCGATCGAATTCATTCGCTCCACAACCGATCAGCCATGGATGTTTTCGGTCAACATGTTTGACCCGCATCATCCTTTCGATCCGCCGGCGGAGTACCTGAAACGCTATCGGCCGGAAGAGATGCCTCTTCCCAAATTCCAGAAAGCGACACTCGATCAAAAGCCAAGCTATCAACAACTCGATCACGTCTGGGCACATAACGACGTCGGCGGAATGAGAGTCGATACAATCACGCCGGCTGAATCGCAGCGAATCACAGCGGCCTACTACGCCATGGTCGAGTTGATTGACGATCAAGTGGGACGCATGATCGAGACACTCCGAGAGACGGGGCAACTCGACAACACCATCGTCATTTTCATGTCGGATCACGGGGAGATGCTCGGCGACCATGGCTTGTATCTCAAAGGTCCCCACTTCTATGAGGAAGCTGTTCACGTTCCGTTGTGCCTGCAATGGAATAACGGGTTCCAGAAGTCTCGACGTTCGTCAGCACTCGTCGAATTGACGGACCTTGTCCCCACTCTTTGTGAAGCTGTTGGAATTCCTCTTGAAGAACAGTTCCAAGGCAGAAGCTTTCTTCCACTCTGTGTGGACGATTCCCCAGTCGACGAGCATCGCGACTCAGTATTTTGCGAATACTTGAATTCCTGGACGCACGAACATTCGTACGCGACGATGCTTCGCACCAACACCCACAAGATCGTGGTCTATCACGGAGTCGATGAGGGAGAGCTTTACGATCTCGAAAGTGACCCGGGCGAGTTCGTCAATCTTTGGTCCAACCCATCAGCTGCGCAGCTCAAAACGGATCTGATGAAACAAGCATTCGACCGAAGTGTTCTCTCCATGGATCCTCTCCCGAAACGGCGTGGCAAGTTCTGAGGACGGCTTTGGAATCGCGATGATGAACTCGCAATCTCAGCCATATCACTTTCGTTTCGCAGCCACTGGAATACATAAGCCGATGCAAGATGCTTCCACATTACATGCATCAAAAACAGCTGATCCATACGGCTGAGCGATCAATGTTTCCGCATGAGAAAGCCCCGAGCCATTCACTCGTGTGGATGTGTCGATCGGCTGGCAGAATAGATTCAAGAATCTCGAAAAATCGGTGAACGTCTTCATTTCCAATTGCCTCTTCAGTGGTATGGTCGAACGCGAACCAAGCCCATGACGGAACGACCCGTGACGCGTCTGTTTCGCATTCTTGAACATGGATGGACGAATGAATTCTTCCGATTTGGCAATCAGTCGAAGTTCGACACTTCCGTTTTACTACGGATGGGTCATGCTCCCGCTCGCCATGCTGGCATTGGCAGCAACTTCTGTCGGTCAGACATTTGGGATCTCGACGTTCAACGCTCCCATTCGCGAATCGCTCAATCTGTCGCACACGCAACTCGCCGGTGCTTACCTGATGGGAACGCTGTTAGGGGCGATTCCGATTACGTACTTCGGTCGCTTAATGGACCGCTGGGGATTGCGAACGACAATGCTCGTCACGTTGATCCTCCTCGCTGGAGCCTGCCTCGTGCTTTCAATCAGCATGAACTGGTTCATGCTATTGCTGGCGTTCTGCTTTCTGCGAATGCTCGGCCCCGGCACGCTTGCCATGCTGAGCGGCAATACCCTGGCGTTCTGGTTTGACCGGCGACTCGGACTGGTGGAGGCGTTTCGGAAAATTGCCATCTCCGTCGCCATGGGGACTGTCCCGGCGATCAATTTGTGGATGTTGACCTTCCTCAACTGGCGGGAAACTTACGCGATCTGGGCATGTGTCCTTTTGGTCGGTCTGGTCCCGCTATTCGTTTGCCTCTTTCAGTCGCGGCCCGGGGATGTCGGTCAGGTAATCGACCACGGTCTCGATCGATCGAAATCGGAATCGATCCAGTTCAACGGTCTCACATTGCATGAATCGATGCGAACGTTCGCCTTCTGGGCGATCACATTCGGGGCCGGTTTGAACGCGCTGGTCATGACTGCAGTGGTCTTCAACCTGACACCGGTTCTCGCAGAACGAGGACTGAATGAATGGGATCACGCGCGATTCATGTCCGTTCTGGCAGCATGCATGGCGATCACGCAATTCATTGGAGGAGTCCTGGCCGACTACGTTCCCCCCAAACCACTGATGATTGCTGGCCACCTGGGATTGGCTGGTGGATTGGTTTTGCTTTACCAGTCCGATTCCTCAGCGACTGCCCTTCTGGCGGGCGGACTGCTCGGGAGTGGTCAGGGAACATTTTTCGGGATCTCTCATCCGCTCTGGGCACGCCGATTCGGTCGACTTCATCTCGGTCAGATTACAGGCTTTGCCATGACAACAATGGTCGTGTCATCGAGCGGAGGACCGTTCGCAATGGGACTGATCAAAGATTGGCAGGGATCCTTCGATCCATCCTTGATTCTGTTCGCGCTCATGCCTCTCCCAGTGATTGTCTTTACATTGCTGGCCCGAATGCCAGATCCTCGAGACCAAGACATGAAATTCGCGAACGAAAACGCTCCGACACAGGACAATTCGGCGGAAGGGTAATTTCCGCCGGAGTTTTCGTCCCGAAATCACTTCCGGAGAGATCGGCAAGTGCACGACGCTTGTGTCGTCTCCCCGGACCGATATGATGCCATCATCGTTGGAATCTTCCTCAATTGTTCATCATTTCAACCTAGCAGTCCGGCATGTCATATCGACCGAACAACGGTCCCCGTCCGCAAGCGTTTCAGCCTCCGCAAGGGGAATTGGCGATCATTGCCGGTTCAGCGAATAAGCAACTGGCCGCAAAAATCGCCAACGAATTGGGAGTGAGATTGACTCCCTGCGAGGCACACTACTTCAGCGAAGGGAACGTCTTCGTTCGCATCCTCGAAAATGTTCGCGGCTGTGATTGCTACGTCATTCAGGGAACGCACCAGCCGGTCAACGACAATTTCATGGAGTTGTTGTTCTGGATCGATGCACTCAAACGCGCCAGTGCACAACAGATCACAGCCGTCATCCCCTTCTTCAGTTATGCCAAAGGGGACAAGAAAGACGAACCGCGAGTATCGATTCGTGCTCGCGTGTGTGCCGATGCCCTTGAAGCAGCCGGGGCGGATCGATGTTTGATGATGGACCTGCACTCACCGCAGATTCAAGGATTCTTCCGGGTTCCCGTCGATCACCTTTACGCTCGCTATGTCCTTTGTGATCACATCAAGTCGTTGGGAATCGAAAACCTCGTGGTCTGTTCCCCGGACATCGGATTCGCCAAAGGGGCGTCAGCTTACGCAAACTACCTCGGCGTTCCAGTTGTCATTGGAAACAAAACCCGACGCGACCACACCGAACGGGCCGAAGTTCTGGAACTGATCGGAGACGTCGACGGGCGCAATGTCCTGATCGTCGACGACTTCACCATTTCCGGTGGGACGCTGATGTCGATGGCGGATGTCCTCAAAGACCGAGGTGCAAACGACATTTATGCTGCCGTTTCCCACGGAGTCCTTTCCAAGGGTGTCGCTCCCCGGATCGCGAAGAGTGGCATCAAGCAGTTGTTCATTACGGATACGATCGAACCTCAGAACGACCCATTGCCCCACAACATCTCGGTTGTTTCCGTCGCAGAGCTTTTTGCTGAAGCCATTCAATCCATTCATGACCGAACGAGTGTCTCACAGCTGTTCCCTGACGGGGCTGTCCCGAGCGAATAGAGTTCATCGCAATTCCCGGCTCCCTAGAATGAGGCCGGAATGTCAACAATATTTGGAATTCGCAGACCATGAGTGATCGCTTCGAACGAGTTGGTTCAACATCGGAACTTGGCGACGGGGATCGACTTTCTGTCATCCTGGGAGACGAAGTCTCTGCCCTTGTGATTCGAATCGCAGACGACTACTACTGCGTCGAAGATGTCTGCACCCATGACGGTCAACCGATGACCGATGGCGAGTTAAACGGCTGCGAGTTGACATGCCCGCGACACGGGGCGAAGTTCGACGTTCGCACAGGCAAAGCACTCTGCATGCCCGCCACGCAACCGGTCGAAACATTCGAAGTTGAGATTCGGGGCGAAGACATCTTCGTCAAATATCCGAACGACTGACCCTCCTCCGTTGTTTCACCGCTCTCGCCGAATCCCGGTTCATTCGATCCATTCTGCGTTTGGCCGCAAAAGACGCAGGAACATTCGAAGCGAGTGTGATCGACCGACTCAGCGCTGAAATTCCTGATTTTCATCGGCAATGACCCGGTAATGCGATAACATTCCAAGTAACTCCTGTTCTCTGCTCCCCAAAAGCAAGTGGATGTGCGGATGATTCTGGTTCCACTCGCAGGCGGTGCTCCGATCCATCTTGCCAAGGCGGTCATGTTTATTGGTCGGGGAAACGAATGCGACATTGTTCTCAAAACGAGCCGCAAGGTTTCTCGAAAACATTGCTGCATTGCGCAAATTGACGACACCTATCTCATTCGGGATCTCGGCAGCATGAACGGGGTTCGAGTCAATGAAGCGAGTGCAAAACCCGAACTCCCATTGAACCACGGAGACGAAGTCTGGGTTGGAGATGTGGGGTTCCGTTTTCAGGCAGCGACCGCAAAAAGAAAAGTCGCTCCCGCGCCGAAAACTTCTCCGCAGAAACCGATCATTTCGAAGGGACCGGTGAGTACAGAATTTCCTCGGGCGATTCCTGAAGAGAGCGATGACTTCATCATCGAGCAGACGGGCGCACACCTGTTTGATCAGTTGAGAGAAGTCGAACAGGCCGATTCCGACAGCGAAGAAAATTCTTCCAGCTGACGAACGTAAAATTCACTGAGTTCTTTTGCCGAATCCTGACGGACCGTTCGCGAAGTCGCAGAGAATCCACCAACAAACATTCACTGCGAAGTATGTCTTTACGAAGACGAAAACAGAGAACAATGGCTTAGAAGCCGTGCCGTTCCAACTCGCTCAGATTCTTTCCCCACATTCCGGTTTGCCCGTCACCCAAGGCGCGGACGGCCCCGATGCAAACTGCGAGGATCAACGCAAGCATGACCGCGTACTCAACGGACGTCGGCCCACTTTCGTCAGCGAGAAACTTACGAATCGAACGGATTGAGTTGCCAGTGAACACAGGATTCTTCCATTAGAAGTCAACAGATTTGAGACAGCTCGACGCATAGCTGGCCTCGACAATTCAGGGGGCTCAATACATTCCGTCATGAAACCTAGCCCCCAGTTTGGGGGAGTCAAACTGTTTCAGCGAATTTGCTTAAAAAAACGGTTGCATCACCGAGAAGATTAACGCCGTCTGTCAGATTGACAGCCTTTGTTCCCTTTCACCCGCACAGCCCTCACAAAAAACAGTTGCGTAACCATCTGCTAAAATTCAACTTACGCCCACAGGACGCTCCTCGTCGGGGTAAAGGCGCAACATTTGCTCTTTCCCTCTCCCCTCAGAAACATTGTGTGGCTAAATAGGTTGAACATGCCCGTTTTCCGATGGGGAAGTGCATTTGACGCGTTTCGCGACTTGGAACGTGAAGTCGATCGTTGGGTTCGAAGCATGGATATTGCTTTCGAGAACCCGAGAATTGGTCGCCCCTATCCAATGCTCAATCTCTACGACCTGGGATCCGAATACCTGATCACGGCCGAGCTCTCCGGATGCACAGCTGCCGAACTTGATCTCACCGTCGCCAACGGAGTGGTCACGATGCGAGGAAAACGAACTCCGGCGGGCGACGTCCCCGAAGATCGATTCCGTCGTCGCGAACGCCCGATTGGAAACTGGGAACGTTCGATTTCAGTTCCCGAGCGGATCAACGACGACGATGTGCGGGCGGAATTGAATGATGGATTGCTGAAGCTTTATCTTCCCAAGACTCCATCCGCTGCACCGAAGCAGATTCCAGTCACCAAGGGACGATCGGAGATCTCGAACGAAAACGCCACAGAGGGAGAGTCCCGATGAGTGAAACCATCGAACCGCAACAGCCTGAACGTGACGACTCCCCAAATCGTGACGACTCTTCGCTTTCACAATCGGAAGAGAGTCCACAACGATGGGTCCGGACTCCTCCAATCGACATCTACGAAACCGAAGAAGGTTTGGTGTTGTGTGCCGATCTTCCTGGCGTGTCCGCAGAGAATCTCGATCTACAAGTCCAGGACAATCGTCTCACCCTTTTCGGTCGAGTCGACATGCCGAACGATCGGTTGGAAACACTCGTTCATCAGGAGTATCACCAAGGTGATTTTCTCCGTTCATTCATCCTCAGCGATGATGTTGATCACGAACGAATTTCCGCAAAGTTGACCGATGGCGTTCTTGAAGTTCGCTTGCCACGTGTCCCGAGGTCGCAGCCTCGCAAAATCTCAATTCAGGCAGATTGAGAGTCAACCGCTTTCTGATCCATTCCCGGATTGAACTGGACTCAATTCATCTCGCCGGATTCACTTGTTGCTTCGTCAATCGACTCAATCACAACCCGGCAAAGCTTCTTCACAAGTTCCTCAGGCATAGCCGGTGCAGGCATTAAGACGACGGTGTCACCCAGGGGGCGAAGGATGACTCCACGCTTTCGGGCTGCCAAAGTCACAAGATGACCTGTTCTTCTTGTTGCAGGATACCGTTCAAGCGGAGTGCGAGACCGAACGAACTCGATACCCACCATTGTCCCTTTCTGGCGGATCTCTGTGACATGGGGATGAGAACGGAGAAGCTGCAATTCGTCCTCAAGAACTCCTGCGATTCTTTTTGCGTTCTCAATCACGGAGTTCCGTTCCAGCAAGTCCAATGACGCCAACGCAGCCGCGCATCCCAGGGGATTGCCGGTGTATGTGTGACCGTGAAAGAACGTTCTTCCGGCGGATGGATCTCCTAAGAACGCTGAGAAGATTTCTTCACTCGCCATCGTCACCGCCACCGGGAGATAGCCGCCCGTAATCCCTTTGGCCAGACACATCAGATCCGGTTCAACATCTTCTTGCTCGCAGGCAAACATTGTCCCGGTTCGACCGAAGCCAACCGCGACTTCGTCACAGATCAACGGAATCCCCGCCTTCTTCGTCAGGTCTCGAACGTGCTGCAAATAGCCGGGGGGATGAACAAGAATTCCTGCCGCCCCTTGAACGAGAGGTTCGATCACAAATGCATTCAACCGTGATCCGTATTCTTCGATGATGTTTCGCACCTGATCGAAACAGTCTGTCACCTCGCGATCGCGCGTCTCTGACGGAGAAGAATGAACCGAAGCGGGCGACGGGACACTGACTGTTTGAAACAACATCTTACCGTAGACCTGGTGGAACAGTTCAATGCTTCCCACACTGACGGAACCGATGGTGTCCCCGTGATAAGCTCCGCTGACCGTCCCGAACAGGTCTCGCTCTTCTGGCCCGGAAGGTTTTTGCCGATGGAACTGCCACGCCATTTTGAGGGCAGCTTCCACAGCCGTTGAGCCACTGTCGGAATAAAAGACGCGCGTCAGCGACTTTGGTGTGAGATCGACCAGTCGTTTGGCAAGTTCGATGCTGGGAGTCGAAGACATTCCCAGCAATGTGGTGTGGGCAATTTTCCCGAGTTGATTCTGGATGGCGAGATTGATCTCCGGGACATTGTGGCCATGCACATTGCACCACAGAGCGGAGATCCCATCGAGATAGCGATTTCCCTCGACATCGATCAGCTCAAAGCCTTCGCCGGATTCGATAATCGGCGCCTCTTCTGACTTGTACGCTTCCATCGGAGTGAAAGGATGCCAGACGTGGTCGTTGTCCCATTGTCGGAGTTGGTCGACTGTCGAATTCTGCATTGTGTCACTTATTGAATCGCAAAGAAAATCGCTGATGAATTGCAAAGCCCACCCCATCGTGCGCGAACTCGCAGAGTGGATGTCGCTCAGCGTGCAGTTGAGTGAGTTTGTGTGAAAACGACAATGCCCAGTTCCACAAGACGCAGAACTGGCGTGAGTCTCAAACGCAATTCACTCGCAAGAGTTCGCGAGAACGGTTTCGGTTCTCAGGCTGCTTCTCAATCCCCTTTGACGGGGAGCGGGCGGCCAAGCGTGTCGTAATTGGGCTCGAATCCATTGCCATCCACGTCGACGAAAATGGGGTTGGTCACTGCAGTCGGATTTTCACCGGACTTTCTTGGTCCGACGACAGGCCCGAGTTGTGTGTTCCTCCCCCCAGCCACAGCGACAAGATGCGCGTCCGTGTCGAGTTTCAGTGGAATGTTGAACGAAACATTTTGAGTCAACTTCCCACCTTTGCCTCGTTTTTTGAATGCCTCCGGATGCTCCTCGCGTGTGAAGATCAAGTCTTCTCTCGCTCGGCCATTGACGAGAACGAAGACAGTGTCGACTTCGTGCCAGTTGGGACATTGAACAGCAATCTCGAGTTCCACCTGACCGGACGGAGCTGTGAGATCCTGCCCCACTCCAGTCGACGTTTCATCCGCTGTTGCGGTGAACGAAAGAAAGGGACCATTCGACATCACAACGCGTCCCTCTTCCGATGACCGGACGATTTCCATCGGATCGATTTGACTCGGCTCGTCGGTGGAACATTCAATCCAGTTTCGCAGCCAGCCCGATCCATGAAAGTTGTAGTGTGCGTCCGTATTGACCACTCCGGGAATCCGTTTTCCCTGATTCAGCAACTGCAACCACTTGAAGATCCGATTCGACTTCGCTTCTTCTGCTGTAACGTCGTCAGTCTTGCAGAGCACTAAGGCACGATCGATTGGATGAATTTCCATCACGTCAATGAGGGAAATGGCGTGCGAGTGTCCATGGTCGTGGGTTCCGTCGCCATCCTTATCATAGACCAGCCAGCCGACATCCGGATGATTCTGCTGAATCAGCTTTTCGCTTCCATTGTCCCAGGCAGCCAGTCGTTGAACTTGTCGCTCCACATCTGTATCCGTCGTCGGACCGCCACCATCTTGACGATGAGGATGGTGATGCATCGGGAAAACATTCTGATGATTCAGCGGCAAAGGCTGTCCAGTCAATTCCATTCCGGTGACCGAGGAGATGAACTTCTTGATTCCCAATGCTTCGAAATGCGGCTCATAAGTCGTGATTCGATTGTGTTCGGTACACGGTGCGAATTCGATGTGTTCACAAACAAGATTGAGAACCCGTCCCCGCTGACTGGCGGTATTGTCTCCGGATGGGGAACTGTGGCTGTGAAAGTCACTACTGATCCAACCGGGTGTTGAAACGGAACGATGAAGAGTGACTTCATGCTCAGTCACCGATGAGACAGTGATCTCCGTCTCGAACTCTTCGCTTGAGTACTCAGGTCCGTGACTGACCCGGATCAGATAACGCCCCGTCGGAAGCACTTGTTCACAAACTCCGTTTGGAGTGTACCGAAGGTTTTGAACTGCGAATTCTGCGGAATCGGGACCGAATACGGGAGACGGTGTTCCATCGACACCGATGATTTCAATCTTGCTGGGAATCAGTGTTTGTTCTGAGTCAGCGACCTTAAGTGCAAGTTTCCCGGGTTCATATTCCGGCAACGACAGGTCGATCCGGTAGGAGGAAGTGGTTGTTGACGGAGTCACGGTAAATTCCTGGACTCCCAAACTTGTTCCGAACTGAGAGATCCGAGCTTCCCCGACGCCGACAGCCACTTGCGAGGAAGCTTCCCCGTTCTCGTTCGTTCGCAAGCTTCCCGAATGAGTTCCGCCGTTGCTGAATTCGATCAACGCATCGATAACAGGGGCTCCGTTGCTGTCGGTCACTGAGAATGTGGTTTCTTGAAACGCGTTCGTCTCACCGGTTTGAAGATTCGCGACGGCATCGGACAAAGTGCGTCCCGCCGCAATTCGGCGAACGATGACTTCGCTGGCATCCGGCCCGATCTGCTTGAGGTCGTTTCCGTCAGTTGACAGATACTTGAGCGTTGAATTTCGAGAATCGCTATTGGATTGAATCCGGATTTCAGGGGATGCCGGACTGATCACATAAGCCTGCCCCCAGTATTGATCATCGATGAAGTATTGAGCAGTTGTTCCGTTCGGAGACTTTGTCATGCGCTCGTTTCCGCCATCAGCACGAATCTTGTCTGATGGAAGAATGGTCAGAGTCTTCTTCCCCGCGTTGATGTATTGCGTGCGAATTGTCAGTGCTCTGTCGTCAACTCCCAACTCGTACGTTGTCCGAATCGCGGGACGACTGTCAGTTCCGTGAGCGATGACACTAATCGACGCCGTACTCGCCTGCGTCTCCAAATCCGCCGAAATGCTCTTTTCTGGTTGGCCATCGAAACCTGCTTCCCAATCAGAATAAAGAACTCCGTTTCCGCCGGGATAGAAGCAGCTGAGCTGATCACTTTCATCAAGAGAACATGCGAGATCGATCAGACATCCACCGACGGAACGAACGGTCATATTTGCATTTCGCGTTGGAACCGGTTTCGCAATCACCGCCACGAGATGCTGGTTCCGCAACACGATATCTCCATAGATCGCATCGACTTCTTTCCCTTCGGGAACAAACTGTTCCCAGTTTTCCTCGCTGAGGATTGCGACCTCGACGTGGTCCGTCGCAGCTTCGTAGGAGAATGCCATTCCCACGACGTAAAGAGAGAGTGTGACAATTCCCAGGATGAAGATTCGCATCAGCGGAGACCTTGCTGTCGGATGACTTGGAGTTCATCGGAGACGATACTCCAGCAGGTATCGAGACTCAATCGTCCACCCACTGACAAGCTCGAATGTATTGTTCCAGAAAATGAGGCTTTACAAAGTCTTTATTGATTCTTCGTCGATCCCCAGCCACGATACACCACGATGAACGCCTCGCCCAACCTGATTCTCCCTCCAGTCACTCAACCGGAAAATGCTCCCGCCCCGAATGGATTCCATTGGATTCAATCGAATTGAGTCGGTTCTCGAAACACCTATGGAACGAAATCCAGCTTCAACACGAGTTCAAGAACTCTTCAAAGCTTTTCCTGCTCGCGAAGAATGATTTCAAGAGCTTTGACAATCCCTCAAGTTTCCTGTTCGCCGTCCATGGACAATGTCTCACCTGCATCTCACTTTGCTCTCTGTGATTTCAACGTTCATACTCGTTGCCGGTTGCTCCGGACAAAGTGCCAAGCCTGAAAACGCTGGCGTTGAATTCTCTGCTCCGACTCAGCTTCCCGCCTTGCTGCTCAGTGAACTGCAAGGCGACACCCCGCGCACGATTCGATGCCCGGTTCGAATCCACAACAACAGCGACAGAAACCAACAGGTGGTTCTCACGGGAACTGGATGTTCCTGCTACGGCGTTGTAACAGACAACGATGAACCATTTGAGACTGGAACGGAAAGAGAAGTCGGAAGCGGTCAGAAACTGACTCTCGCCATTCAAGGTCAGTCTCCGCAAGAAGAGTCCCGGAAGACATACACTGCTGACTTCGAAATCACTGCTGAGGATGGAACCAGGAGCGTGCAGAGAATCTTGTGTACTCAACAGGTTTATCAGGATTTCAAAGCCGTTCCCGCATTGATTGAATGTGAGATGAGCCGGAACTCACCGCAGTTCGAGAACAGAGAACTTGAAATCACTCGATATTTCCGAAGTGACTCCCCAACAACGCCAACTCCCGTTCTTGATGGCGTCCCGGACGATGTCCGTGTGAAATCGATTCGCATGGTCGATTCTCCGATTGAAGTCGAAACCGGGTTGTGGCATGCAACATGGAAGATCGATCTTGAGATTGAAAGGCAAGACCTGACTGGATCAGCCGATCGAATCGACACTCTCAATGTTCGTCTTCCCTCGTCGGAAGAAGCAGCGGCTCCGGAGACGGCTTCCGATCCCGTTGCTGCACATGCTGCAATTCGTCTGGTGCGCCGATCGAGTCGCCCAATCGCCTATCCAGAACGAATTCATTTCGGTCAATTTCAAGTGGGGACACCAAAAACTCGCAGCTTGTTCCTCGTTTCAAAAGAACAGATTCCGTTTCGAGTCAGCTACGCCGCACCCGATGAAGAGACATCGATCGAAGTTCAATTCGAAGACGAAGCGAAGACGTCACACAAGTTGACAGTCACATTGAATTCGGTCCCAGCTGGAGAGTTTTCCCGGACGTTGAAACTCAACACGAACCTCGAAGAACAGAGCGTTATTGAGATTGAACTGCTTGCCCGAATTCTTCCTCCTTTAGATGATTGACCTTGTCCACCTCACCGGCAGCAACTTATTATCCAGCAACAACTTTCAAGCAGCTTGAGGAGTTTCGACACATACGTCGGACCGCTTTCCCCACGGAACACAATGTGTTGCAAGTAAAGGACCTGAAATGACTTCGGGTGAGTACGGACCAAGTGACATCTCCGATACGAATCGGATTTCTTCAAACATGTCTGTTCTGGATTCCCCATCACCAGAATCCGTGCAGGCGGCGGTGTCCAAATCTCGCGACTGGTTACTCGATCGGCAGCACGAAGAGGGGTACTGGCTGGGTGAGCTTGAAGGCGACACCATCCTTGAGTCTGAATATGTTCTGCTTCTGGTCTGGCTCGGACGAGGCCAGAGCCAACTCGTCCAAGAGTGTGCCGCTCGATTCCTTGAACAGCAACGATCGGAAGGCGGCTGGGCTCTCTTTCCGGACGGCCCGCTTGAAATTAGTTCTTCAGTGAAAGCGTACTGGGTTTTGAAGATTGCGGGTCATGACCCTGCCTCCGAACCAATGACCCGAGCTGCGAAGGCGATTCGTGAAGCGGGTGGTGCGGAACGAGTGAACAGCTTCACTCGATATTACATGGCGTTGCTCGGAATCATCTCTTACAAGCAGGTCCCGGCCGTTCCTCCAGAACTGATGCTTCTGCCGAACTGGTTCCCGATCAACATCTACGAGATGTCTTCCTGGTCTCGCACAATCGTTGTTCCGCTCAGTCTTTTGTGGGCATTTCAACCGAAAACAGAACTTCCCGCTGAACACAAGATTGACGAACTCTTTCTGAATTCTCCGGAAGAGCTTCCTGTCACAATGCCTCCGTCTGAGCAATTAGACGCGATGAAGAAGAAGTCAATCTTTCCGTGGGACAGCTTCTTTCGTGGTGTCGATCGAACCTGGAAGCGCGTCGAACGTCTGCATCTCAACCCGTTTCGAAAATCGGCTGTGAATGCGGCTCACAAATGGATTCTCGCCCGATTCGAAAAGAGTGACGGGCTGGGAGCAATCTTTCCGCCGATCATCTGGAGCATCATCGGTCTGAGATGTCTTGGATATTCCGAAGACGCACCTGAAATCGTGAACGCGCTGAATGAGCTTGAAAAGCTGACCATTCGCGAAAACGGAACCGTGCGACTGGAACCGTGTCGATCGCCGGTTTGGGACACATCCATTGCCGTCAACGCACTGCGAGAAGCGGGAGTTCCTGCGGATTCGCCGAAGATCCGAAAAGCTGTCCAGTGGTTACTTTCGAAGGAGGTTCGATCGAAAGGTGACTGGTCAGTTGCTCACCCCAACGTCCAGCCGGGAGGATGGTATTTCGAATTCAACAACGAATTCTATCCCGACATCGATGACACGATCATGGTGACGATGGCGTTGTCGCGATGCCTTCCGGGCGGTCCGTCGACCAACTGGATCGGCAAACTCATGAAGCAGCAGCACGGTCAATCGCTGACCGAAAAAGACCTTGCGTTGTCATTGAGCGGCACCACTTCGTCTGTCGAAGAAGTCATGTCGGCACTTGAGGAAACACAGCCAATTGTGGATGCAATGAAGCGGGCAGTCCACTGGGTTTCCGCGATGCAGTGCCGAAACGGTGGTTGGGCAGCATTCGACGCCGACAACGACCGCGAAATTTTGACTCGCGTCCCCTTTGCCGATCACAACGCGATGATTGATCCGCCAACTGCGGACATCACTGCGCGCGTCCTCGAGATGTTCGGTCGGATCGGTTTGACCGACGATGACCCCGCTTTCAAACAAGCTCTTCAATTTGTCTGGGAGGATCAGGAACCTGATCATGCCTGGTATGGACGTTGGGGCGTGAACTACCTGTACGGGACGTGGCAAGTTCTGGTCGGTTTGACAGAGTTCGGAATTCCGGCCACTGATGAACGTCTTCAGAATGCCGTCAATTGGCTGAAGTCTGTTCAACAGGAAGACGGTGGATGGGGAGAGACTCCGCTGACCTATGATCGTCCTGAACTTCGGGGGACGGGACCAACGACTGCGTCTCAAACAGCATGGGCCCTCATGGGCCTCATTGCCGGCGGTGCCCGAAACTCCGAAGCGGTTTCACGCGGCATTGAATATCTCATTCGAACACAAACAAGCGATGGCACCTGGGACGAACCCTGGTACACCGGAACAGGTTTTCCGCGTGTCTTTTATTTAAGGTATCATCTGTATCGACACTACTTCCCGCTCATGGCACTGGCGCGATACGCCGAGCAAACGAACTAATCACTCAACAATTAACTCACAACATCAACAGGACATCACAACACCGAACGAAAGGACATCTTCATCTCTGATTCGCAGCGATTCCTAAGCCAAAAGGTTGTTTCGATGTAAAGAAACGAATTCTGGCGAAGAGATCGTGAATCCCTGAAAATGGCAACGTGAAGCCAAAGTTTCAGCGACGGAATGATGAAGACGCAGTACGCTGAGTCGCTCGCAAAGATCGTTTTGATTTCATTAACGAACTGACCACAAGCAATCAAAGTTGACGCGTGGGATCTGCAATTCGCCAACACGATCAGCATCCGTTTCTCGTCATTTCCGAGAACCGTCTTGGCGTGGCTGCGATTAAGCGGTTGGGACCGCACACTCGCCGCCGCAACATTCAGCTCGTCACTCTATTTGGTGAACCGGGAACAGGAAAATCACGCCTTGCCCGGGAACTGATCCGAAGTTGGGATTCGAAACGCTCGGACGGAAAAACAATCTTCGTGACCGCTTCTCAGTATGCTGCGGAACTGGCGGAAGCATCGACAGACGACGCTATCCGACAATTCCAGCGCCGATATCGCCATGAAGTAAAACTCTTTGTATGCGAAGACATTCAATCGCTCGCAGGACGTCCGGAATCACAACGTCAATTGACCGCCGCAATCGATCAAGTGATTTCTGAAGGAGCGTGCGTGCTCTTAACATCCACGCTCAGACCATCACAGATTCCGCGATTCTCCCGGCGTCTCGCAGATCGCATTCGTGGAGGGCTGTCGGTAACTCTCAAACTTCCGAAAGAATCGAGCCGCGTAAAACTGATTCAACACTTTCTGAAGTCAGAGTCAATCACACTCTCCAGCGAACAGATCTCTGTCATCTCGAAGAAGTACGAAGTGTCCGCGAGAGAGATTCTGAGTTTGCTCGAGCACATCAAAGCACTCCATCGACTCAACCGGCCGACGGACGACTGGCTCGCCGAAATTGACAAACTCGCCGAACACTCTGAAGTTGAGCTAAAGCAGATCTCCGCGATTGTCGCGAAACAATTTGAAACCACCGTTGCCGATCTCAAAAGCCCGAAGCGATCGCAAAGCATCAAGACCGCACGTCAGGTCGCGATGTTTCTGGCGAGAGAGCACACGGAGTTGACCTTAAAAGAGATTGGCCAGTACTTCGGACGCGGAAACCACAGCACCGTGATTCACGCCTGCCGAAAGGTCTCCGAACTCATCGGGACAGATCCCGTTCTTGCTCATCAGGTTGAGACGGCCAATCGGGCAATTATCTAAAGCATTTTCACCTTCTGATTTTGGTGATTTGAAAAATGCTTCCGCTCGTCCGTCGACGAAGTTCGGTTTCTGGACAACTCGACCGGGCATTTCGCGTCCGATCTCTCCTTCACTGTCCCCATACCCCAAGAGATGTTTCAGGATTTGAACAATTCGTCAATCCCTTGAATCGCTCCGGCAATTCTCGCCGCCCCAAGTCGCTCCGAATCGGCACATTCGTCAGAAAAGGGAATTCCAACGCCACCCCTGTGACCGATACAATCGGTACAGTTTGACAATCGGTCTCGCTGAGGAAGTTGTCTTATTTGTCCGCAATTTCCGATCGGACGGGCGCATTCATTGGCTGTGCCTGCTCACGCGAGTTCGAGGAATTGATTCGAAAACGCTTTTAGGGTGCCGACACCTTTCCTGATTGATGTTTGTACTGCCTAAATTGCCACGGCCAGATGATCAGGGTATCAGGGGAGGAATGTTTCGACATATTGCCGAATCATTTCTTCTTCTGGGTTTGACCGTCGTGATTTTCAGGTGTTTCGCTGTCGAAGGCTACCTGATCTCGACCGGATCGATGGCCCCGACTCTGCTCGGTTTTCATCGTCGCATCATGTGCGAAAACTGTCATCACAGTTTCGTTCGCGGAGCAGCTTTCGATAGTGACAAACTCATCGGTGAAGTCAGCTCGACTGGGACATCATCTGCGAGTGCTTCTGCAGATCTCTCTGGCCTTCCTGCTGAGCCACAGCTCATGGAATGCACGCACTGCGGAAGTCCGATTTCCAACTGGAATGAGGTTCCGCGAACCGAGGGTGATCAGCTTCTCGTCGACAAACTTGCTTTTGAGTTTCGCGATCCGCGTCGCTGGGAGGTGATTGTCTTTCACAACGAAGACGCTCCCGGGCAGGCTTACGTCAAACGGGTTGTCGGTTTGCCCAATGAGATCCTCGAAATTCGAGACGGTGACATCTGGGTCAACAACAACATCGTTCGGAAACCACTGGAGAACCAACTCTCGATGCGAGTCCCGGTGCATGAATACTCTCGCGAGGCCAGCTTCTCGGATCCAGACCTCCTCCCAAGATGGGTTTCCGAAAACGGATCAGAATCCTGGTCTTTTCTCAATAGCTCGATCAACTGCTCCTCATCGAAAGCCCCCAATCAGCCGGGCGAGATTTCGTGGATCAAGTATCGTCACTGCGAGACGCAGCCCATTCCAACTGTCAACACCGTTCACCTCGCTCATTGGCCGGAGGGCTTGTCTCAGAACCATGACGATTCGCTGAAATTCGAAGCTGGCACACTGAGTTGCGACGGAGTCCTCTCTGCATTCGAGCGCGATCGCTGGAAGACTCGTACCGACGACACGGAGTTCCACCGGGCACTCGACGAGCTCTTCGAACAATCGCATCTCTCCCCGATCATTGATCGATGTGAATACAATCGACAGACACGACAGCAATACTATTTCCCGCATGACTTCATGATTTCAGCGACGCTGGAAGATCTTCGAGGCGATGGAGAATTGCTGTTCGAGTTGACCGATGGAGTGGACACCTTTCAGCTTCACATCTTACCGAGTCAGCATCTCATCACGCTCCGTGATCTTCGTCACCAACGGGATTGCTGGACAACTTCGATCGATAAGGATTCCTTAACGAAACCGATTCACATCGATTTCTCACTGTTTGACCAACAGGCAATCGTCGCCGTGAATGAGAAGATCGTCGGTTCCCCGGTCCCGTTTCAGGCATCACAAAGTCGCCCTCCATTAACCAGTCCGGTTCGAATTGGAGCCCGTGGGATCGATGTCCGAATCGCGTCGCTGAATCTCTATCGCGATGTCTACTACACCCCGAAAAGAGATCAAAGCGATCCGAGTTTCGAAATTCCCGCGCATCACTTTCTTGTGCTGGGAGACAACAGCCCCGTTTCGCTCGACAGTCGTGCCTGGGCTCATCCGACCATTCCCCGGGAGGCATTGATCGGCAAGCCATTGTTTGTCCATCTTCCGACCCAGCAAAAAGAAATTTCCTGGAACGGAAAGAAGTCGCACATCCGGATTCCCGACTTCTCACGAGTCCGCACCGTTCGTTAAGCATTTCCCGAATTCGTGCTGATCGTTCCGAGCAACTGCCCCAAAGGGACAAAACGTCGCGGGAGTTGATCAGATGACTCGGTCAGCCGTGAACTTGGGAAAAATCTCGCCGCGATGGGTTTTCTTGATCTCTCGAACTGAAACGGCACGGGTGCATGCCAGCATCAACTGTGATACTTTCCAAACACAACAGTCATTTGAGGCGTAAAATGGCTACTGTTGGTGCTGCCGCCTTACGGCAGCTTGCAATCGAATAATTCCGATTCCATTACGGCGCGACTTCAATGGTCAAGTTCCTACGAAAATACTTGCAGCGTGGTCAAAAAGAGCAATCCGAGGCAGCTGCTCCCGAAAAGCTGAAGAGAAAAGAAAGCACTCGAGATACGGTCGAGTCCATTCTCTTCGCGTTCATCCTCGCATTCATGTTCCGGACATTCGAGGCGGAGGCGTTCGTCATTCCGACCGGTTCCATGGCGCCCACGCTATACGGTCGACACAAAGAGACGACCTGTACTCAATGCGGGTTTCATATCACTGTCGGAGCGAGTGACGAAGTTGTTCGCGAATCGGGTTTGCTGGAACACGACTCACGTCTGGAGACAGCAATTTGCCCAAATTGCGGATTCGAAAACGATCAGATTCGAAACGAACTCGCTTTCAATGGTGACCGGATTCTGGTCAACAAATACCCGTATGAGTTCGGAGCCCCGGACCGTTGGGACGTCTTCGTGTTCAAGAATCCGCAAGAGCCGGAAACGAATTACATCAAGCGACTCGCCGGACTTCCGAATGAACTGATTCGAATCCGGGGCGGAAACGTTTATCGCATCAACGACGACGGTCCCGAGATTCTGCGGAAATCTCCTGATAAACAACGTGCACTTCAAATCCCGGTCTATGACGACAATTTCGCACCCGTCGAAATCCTCGCTGCTGGTTGGCCGGAACGCTGGGCATCTGTGAGAGAAGGAGAAGTCGGACAAATCGCTAACTTTGTTGAGTCCGAAGAAGGCTGGCAGCCGAACCGCGACGACCGCACATACACAATCACCCCGGAAGATGAATCACTGCACTGGCTCCGCTATCGGCATTTCATGCCGCATCCGGAAGACTGGGTCGCGTTCCGGAACTCGAAAGAACTCGATCCGCGTGCTCGGCTGATTTCCGACTTCTGTGGATACAACGCGTACACCGGCGAAGGACGTCGTTTCGACTCACAATCTGCTGAGGATGTCGATTTGGGGAGATACTGGGTCCGCGACCTGACGATCAACTTCGATCTCGAAATAGACTCCGTTTCGCCGGACAGTCGGATCATTCTTGAAGTGTGTGAAGGGACATCGTGGTACCGCTGTGAAATCAATCCCGAGACCGGAGAAGCGGTCCTTTCGGAAATCAACTCGATGCTCAATGAACGTCGCGAAGAACTTGCGACAGGTCAAACGTCGATTTCCGGACCGGGATCATACTCCATCACTTTCTGCAACGTGGATGATCGGCTCTGCCTGTGGGTGAACAACTCCCTCGTTGACTTCGGTGACGGTGCGAACCTCGCAGTGGCAGGAGCGACTGAAATTCCATTCCCGACAGATCGCGACCTCGCTCCCGTGGGGATCGCTGCTTCGGGTGTCGATGCAACCATTTCCAATTTGCTTCTGGAACGAGATATCTACTACCGGGCTGATTTCGGAATCAACGATGATCGCTACTATCGGAATTCCGCATTCGAACGCCAGTTGGCGAGCTTGAGTGACAACCCGGAAGCCTGGAGTGATCTCTACCTTGAGAAAGCCGACGAGTACGATCAGCTCGAGATTCCAATTGGCCCGGATGCGTATCTCGCCCTCGGAGACAACAGCCCGCGAAGTCTCGACAGCCGTCTTTGGGGTCAGGGGCAGCAAACAGTCCCCCGAAAATTCCTCGTCGGGAAAGCGTTCTACACCTACTGGCCTCACGGAGTTCCGTTCTTGAATGACGGCAAAGGCTTTACAGTGAGATCTCATTACCGGCAGAACAAAGGCGGGAAGGAGGAGGTCAAAGACTATCCTCGCTACGCCCTCCCCTTCTATCCGCAATTCTGGAGAATGAACCGAATCCGCTGAGCAGTCCGGCGATGCGAACATTGAGTCGACGCTGCTGTGATCGTTGACTCGAGCGAACGTCGAAACTTCACTCCCGTTCAACGAGTGGTTGATCGAATCACTCGTTGAACCGCGAGCGGTATCAGGAACAGCTTGGGGAATCTCATCACTGCAAACTCTTCATCTATCGAAAGGGGCGCGTGTCCCGATCCGGAAGAGAACGATACGATGGGATTAGTGATTGAGTAAGAACTCACTGCTGTTGAGAAGGACCCAGAAGATGTCCGCCAATGCAACTTCCTCCGATCCGAGATTGTCGGCGGAGTCATTCGACCGGGTTGCATAGTCGATCATCGCGGTGAGTTCTTCATCGCTTGGCTTTCGACTGAGTGTCGACAAGTACAACGCCTCGATTTTCTCCTGAAGCGATAAGAACGGAGCGTCAACAACTGCCGCCAGAGTTCGACTGTCCGCCAGGTCAGTTGCATCACCAACGAAATCTCCGTTCATAAGCGAGAGTGCCTGCAAAATGGTCGTGGTTCGATCGGGGGCGGATTCATTCTGAACTCCGAAAGTCGCGAGAAACTCTTGCCTCGCAGCATCGTTGTTGAAATTCAGCGGCTGTTCCGGATCGAACGGCTGTCGGTATCCCGTCGCAACAGCCAGGCTGTCGAAAATCTGCTCTGCGGTCATCCCACGAACGGGCATTCGAGCCAGAAGTGATCGGCGTACGTCAGTCGTTTCGTCCGCCACACTCGACCGCTGATAAGTTCGACTGCGGGTAATTGCTCGAATGAGTAACTTGAAGTCATAATCCCCCGCTCGAAATGCCTCCGCGAGTTCTTTGAGGAGTTCGGGATGCGAGGCCGGATTGTGAGCGCTGAAGTCATCCATCGGCTCGACGAGTCCCAGTCCGAAATGGTATGACCAAATTCGATTCGCCGCAGCTTTTGCGAAATACGGGTTCTCGGAAGAGACAATCCAGTCGGCTAAAGCTTTCCGAGTTCGATCTTCCGGAACGCTGACCGGTGTCGACTGATCGAGAAAGGTCGCAACAACAGTTCGGTCTGTTTCCGGAATCAGAATTGTCCCCTGTTCCCCGACATCATTCGTGGGCATTTCTGCTTCCTGACCCAAGGGTGTGACTTGAGGGAGATCGCTAAAGAACGCAGCATGCTGCCAGAATTGATCCTGCTTCCAGTCGTCAAACGGGTGATCATGACACTGCGCGCAATCAATTCGCACTCCCAGAAAAAGCCTTGCAGAGGCTGCAGCAACGCGTTCCGGCTTTGATTCTTTGGCGATATAAAACGCGACTGGGGTCGCAGCATCAGGTTGATTGAAGGCCGATACGTTTTGAGCGTCGACGGGTAGTGTGAGAATTTCGTCCACGATCTCCGCGAAGTTTCGGTTCTCAGCGATTCTCGATCGCAGCCACGATTCGAATCCCGGAAGCGCCAATCGAATCGTCGGATCGGCGTCCGCTTCCGGAATCATTGCAGCACGCCACAAATTCGTCTGATGGATAATATAAGAGGGACGTTCAAGCATCGCATCGACGAGCTTGGCTCGCTTGTCCGGATCGGAGTCTGCAAGAAAGTCCCGCACCTCGGAAGCATGAGGAATTTTCCCGGTGACGTCCAAAGAAACCCGGCGAAGAAACTCAGCGTCATCTGCCAGAGGGGCCGGAGTGACTCCTTCTGTTTCTAGTCGCTCTTCAATTCGAAGATCGATCAACTTCGCAAGTTGGTCGGGGTCCGGCGTCTCAGCGAAGGCTGCCATTGCCCCTGGAAAGAGAATGACAGCGATAGCGATGGTCAGAATCGGGAGCGTGAGACCCGAGCCGAATCGACCAATCGAGCGATGAATCCGAGGCCTGTCATTCATGCTTACGTTCCTCATTCAGGATGTCCGCGATTTCGAGAAGAGTCCGTTGACGCTCTTGAAGCAAAGTTGCCCCGCTTGGATTGAGCAATTGATCAACGGTCCACCACTCGACGTGAGTCTTCTGATCCAGCTCGTCTCGCCCTTGTTTTCCGTAGAGTTCGACAAGGAAGAATTCAACAACATTGAAACGTTCTTCCGTCTTTCCCGAACAGGTTTCCCGTTGAAAGACCGGTGACTCAAGATGGAGACGCGGCACGTTTGAAACAATGTAGTCCTTGCGTCTTCGCAGACCGAGTTCCCATGCGATCTCACGGTCGATCGATTCTCGAAGCGACTCTTTTTCGAGACGCTCTGCTTCAATCAGCCGCGTGGCTGACTCATTGTCATTGGACAAAACGAGCCACCTTGGTCGACCATCGAACCAACGCCGGATCAGGGCGAGAGCGGTTTGATTCAAGGCTGTCGGTCGTGATTTCGTCATCGTACACCATCTGAAAAAGGCATTTTCCTCTTCGATTCTACCGGACAACTTCCAGTACGTCGATTTTTGTTCGCCCAAGGAGATGGATGATCATAAAGAACTCCCCAGCTGCGGACGTTCCCTGACCGGAAAGGCTTGCTGTTTTCATCGCGAGATGCCCTGGCCCCGCGACGTGATTCGCGTCGAGTGCATCGAGACCCATCCATTTCCCGTCCACCCAGGCTTCTGTCCAAAGGTGTCCAACAAATGCTTCTAACTGGTTCGAGTAGACAAAACCGACCACCACGCGAGATGGAATTCCTCGTGCTCTCAATAAAGCTGCCAGAAGAACACTGTGCTCCGTACAATCTCCGGCGCGAGATTGTGCTGTTTCCAAAGCAGAACCGAGTGAAGTTGCAAAGTTCTTCTCAGTGACATAATCGTCGACGAATATTGTCAGATGGCGGGCGACAACGAGTGGATCGTCAGCGTCTCCGGCCGCTTGAGCAGCGAGTTTCTGAATCAGTTCATGATCCGATTCCACAACCGGTGATGCCACGGAAAATTCCCTTCCCGGAGAATCAGAAGAGAGAGCTTGCCCCGTTGTGGACAATTCAATGACCTCTGCGTCATCACTGGTGTTCAGCTGAGAATGTTGTTTGGAGAAAAGATCACCCGCGTTGGCCCCCGCCACTTCGATGCGATACGTCACTGACTTCGCGGAATGAAGACTCTCCTCGATTGTCACGGGAATCATCGAGTCTTTCGCAAAGTCGAAGGTGACCTTTCCGACCGGTGCCAGTGCTTCGTGCTCGTCCGATTTGCTCATGACGATGCCGAGGATGGGTGTTTCCGACTTGAGAAAACTCCATTCCGCATCACATGTCACAATCGTTTCGACAGCGGGAGACTCGTCGATGAACGTTTGAAAGCGAATTTGATGCTCACTTTCGGCCAGTGAATTTCGAGCGTCGACGCGACTTGCAGCCGTTGACGAAACCAATTCCGCAGTCATCGTTACTGCCTGCCCGAGGGCGGGTTCGAAGACTTGAAAACGGTGAACCTCTCCCGGAGTCATTCTTCCTTCGCGAACAAATCGCTCCGGCCAAACCGAAGATTTGATTCCATTGAATTCGGGATACGACTTCGTCGTCGTTTCACCCGCCACTCTCGATGTGACCGTGAGCGTGCCTGCCTGCATTTCCCCGGTCGCAACAGATTCGCTGTTTGGAGGATTCTTCAGAGTGGAAGCAAAGGAGATGAGGTCTCCCTCGATCGTTTCGACGACATGTGTTGATTGCTGAATCGACAACTGCTGACCGAATCGCATGAAAGTCATGACTGTCAGAAGGTCAGAGACAATCACCGGCTCGCCGTCCTTCTCACCGCGAGTTGTCAAAGAGTGCGCGTACCCGATTCGCTCTCCGTGACTCGACACGGTCTGCCAGCTCTCATCGATCACCTCGGCAGGACTTTCAACTTGCGCATGCAGGGAATGGCTCGACGAACCCCAAAACATCCCCAACAGGACGATCGTCCTGATGAAGAGACTTTCTGTCCAGGTACTCTTGGTTCGCATGAAACCATCCACTTTCAAGGCTCTTGCTCTGTTACGAGCAGTCAGAAGGGAGCGATGGAAGAGATTCCGCAAATGAATTGGAAATCCCCAAAAATCTCCAGCGACGCATGGCGGATCGACGTTCTTCCACTCGACGAGGTCGCTTTGATGCAATGAGCATTGTCAGCCCAGGTCCTCGCACTCGCAACCCTCATCTCGGAATGTTAAACTTGCAGTCGGCTACCGAGAACTATCGCACAACGCAGCCCGCTTCAACAATGGCGACTTCCGGAGAGTTCCGATGAAAGGAATCATGGATCAATGACGAAAGAAGTTCTTTCGTTGGCAATCATCGGATATTCGGAGGACAACGATCGTCAGCTGATCGAACTGATCAAGTCCGCCCCTCGGTTGATACTGAAAGCCATTCACGCAGACAGCCTCGAGACAGCTCGACAGGCTGCCAAGGAGCATGGCGTCTCTTACTATGGAAGTATCTGCCGCCTGATCAACTCCCCCAAAATCGATGGTCTCATTGTCAGTTCTGATCGATGGATTGGATTGCCGAAGTGGAACCCGATCAGTTCCTGCGAGAAACCCGTGTTGCTGAGGTCATCGGCATTCGGTGACTCGTCGCGCGTCGAACGACTCTACACATTGACGCAGGGACTTTCGTCGCTGATTCTTCCCGAACTTTTCAATCGCTGGACACCGTCAACGCTTCGACTGCGCGAGTTACTGGCAACGAGGCTGGGCCCGCTCAACTCGATGAAAGTCGTCTGCCAAGAGACAGAAGACCGTGCATCGCTGATCGCGAAACTTGACTGGTGCTTAGCCATGATTCAGGAAGCGCCGCTGACAATCGTCCCGGACCAGGAGCAGCAGTCTGTTTCAGTTCAGGTGGCGGACTCGCGCAACGTCACGATTGTGATCGATTTTCAAGGAAATCGTGACAGCTCACACGCAACTGTTGAGAGTTCGGTAACCTGCAAGGGCGGAGTCGCCAACCTCTTCGGAGCAGACACTCTCGCCTGGGAGTGCGGAGGACCTCAGTACGAAGAGTCCCTCGAACACGAACGAAGCTCACTGAAGGTTTGTCTGGATCTGTTCGGACGTCGTATTGCCGGAGGAATTGTTCCGATTCCGGATTTAGGAGATGCTGTCCGTGCCCATCATCTTGCTGCTCACATCTTGACGAGCCTTGAGACTGGCAAGACGATCGAGTGTTCGGGCCCGTTGCTAGATTCTCAAAACTCATGTTGAGAATTCCTCGCCGGAAAGAGAAGCATTGAAACCGCTTATTGACCATCGACAACATTAAACTCAACGGCTGATCGATCCGGTCGACGGAGTTCAAGTCGAATCACTTCCGAAGTCGTCGCCGATGAATCGATTCGCAGAGTGATCGGAGTCTTCCCTTCTTCCGCCTCCCAAGAGAACTCTGTCCCGTCTTTCATCAATTGGGTCCCCACCCAGACACTCACCCCGTCGCTGGAATTCAACTCGCCAGTCAGAAGCCCTCCTTTTGAGACCACGATTTCCCCTTGAGGATAGATCACTTTCTCACCTGTTAATCGAGTCAGTTCATCGATCGGAAGGTCTCCGTTCACTCGACTGTAGACGCTCGTCCAGGAATCGGAATTGAGAACGAGATCCTCGAATGCCGACAGTGACGGAATCTCGTTGATCAACTGCTCAGGGGGATCTTTCAGAAGCTTCCATCGTTGAATGCGAGGCGACGAGCGGACTGCGAAGTCACCTGGCTTTCCAAGTTCGGAAAGAAACTTGACGAGGTCGATGAGCTCAGAATGCGTCATGAACTTCACAAGTCCTTTCGGCATGAGAGACTTTCCCTCAACTTCTTCGTCGATGTCGTCGACCGGAATGGCGTCAATCTGGCCGGTCGCTTGTTTTAGGAACAGAGTTGTGGAGTTCCGGTTGTCGACGAGCCCCTGGTGAATCTTTCCGGATTTCGTAACGACAACTTTGGTGGTGTACGCTTCTTTGATTGATTGATCCGGATCGAGAACCGACATGAGGAGGTATTCGATCGGAGAACTCGATCCCACGGCGCTGAGATCCGGACCAATTTGCCCTCCAGCCTGATTCACCGCATGACATTTCATGCAGCTGAGATCATCGCGACGAAAGACAGCTTCGCCCCGATACGGATCGCCAGTTTGTTCCACAACTCGAACGAGTTCTGCCAATTCTTCCGGAGTGGGGAGAGCCGGTTCCTCTGAGATACCACTGATCTCGGAAAGCACATCGTTGAGCTGACGATCTGTTCGCCCGACCGAATACAAATGGCGAAGCGCCAATTTCGCAACATCTTCACTCGGCGGACTCTCCTGAATCACCGAAGCAAGAACTTCAGCCCCTCCATCACGCTCCAGAAACCCATCGAGGATCTCTCCCAGATCACAAGAGCCGTCAGCGTCAAGCAGTGTTTGGCCAGCGAGGCGTCCTGCTTCCGGAAGCGAAATCCCAGCGAGAGCCCGAATGGCCATGCTTCGAATCTCGAACGAATGTTCTTCGCTGGCGAGATCCGCGAGGAGAGCAATCGACTCCTGCGGAGAAATTCGAGCGAGTGCTTCGATTCGCAATCTCTTCTGTTCGATCGACAGTTCTTCCGACTGAATTTGCTTCGCGAAGACCGGGAACGCAGCGTCGACTTTCCACTGTCCGCACAGTTCAACTCCCAAACGTGCAATGGTCAGATCATCTGAAGAGATCAACGCGATGACCTCGGAAAGATCCCCGTCTGGTCGAACGTCGCGGGTCGTCGCAGCCTCCAATAATCCGGAGAGCGCCTGCTGACGCAATTCCAGGGGCCATCCATCTTCTTTCATTACTGAATCGAAAATGAAGCGCAGGTCGTGTTCGTTCCCGCGTTCACAGATCAGCTTAATCAGCGTCGACTGCCTCGCCTCTGGAACTCGGCCGCTCTTGAGAAGCGTAATCAGCGAGCCCGCAGCACTCGGCGGATCAGCCGCAATTCCGGTTGAGCTACACAGGATCATTCCAACTGCAACAAGTAGAACTCGCGGACAAATTCGCAGAATCATTGCAGAACTACTCCGGTCAGCTGGCGACCAACCAATATTTGAATGGGAGACAAACAGGCGTGCGGGTCTTGGTGAGTGTATTGAAGCCCCTCCCCGATGTCATTTGGAGGTGTGAACTTATTGGGCCGATTTCGAGGGCCGTTTTCGGTCCGAACTTTCCAACCGATCGCTCTCGTCCGATTAGGAAATGGCTAAGCATATGGAAAAGAGTTCTTCGATTCAGAGTTCCGAGTGCTGATCCGAATGAACACGCCATCGGCAAAAATGTGCACTTCAATAAAAGTTCAGACGATTGAATAAAAGTGCCGAACTCTTCGCACACCCAAAGACGACCAAAACACCAACCGTCAATTCCCGATGCAGAGGACGCGACGAATGCAGTCAGCGCCATCCCAACAGACTTTTCGAAGTAAGAATTTGCTCGCGATCAGTGTCGCCTGCCTGGCCGTGGCTGCGGCACACATCCAGTCCGATCCGGTTGCCATTGGTGGGAGTCCAAACGAAGGAAAACGCACGAGCGGTCCGCCCGTGTTAAACCTTCCTCCGAGCCCTTCGTTGCCGGAAAGGATCGAAGAAGAGAGCGACACAGAGTCTGCTGAAACAAATCAGCAGGAAGTGCGAAAGGAAGATCCGAACGTCTTACGAGGGATCTGGGCACTCAAAGTGACCTCAGCGATCCTCAAGAAGGGGATTGAATCGTTCGAATCCGTGCCGGACTACACAGCTTCGTTCTATAAACAGGAGCGCATGAACGGCGTTCTCGGAGATGGACAAACCATCGAACTGAAGATGAAGCACGAGCCGTTCAGTGTCTACATGAAATGGGAGAGCGGAGATTCACGCGGTCAACAGTTGATCTACGTTGATGGCCAGAACGACGACAAGCTTCTTGTGCAACCTGGAGGAATCAAAGGAAGATTGACCGGTGTGATGAAGCTCGATCCGACCGGAACGATGGCGATGTCACAATCCCGTCATCCTGTGACGAAAGCTGGCCTCATCGGTTTGGCACATTCGATCCTCGAATACCAAAGCAAAGATGTTGAACGTGCGAGCGGATTCGTCTGCGAGCTTCGCGATGATCAGGAATTCGAAGGCCGTCCCTGTTATCTCTATATCTGCGAGTACGATTCCCCCGAAATCAACCCTCTCTATCGCAAGTCGGTCATCTACGTTGACCAGGAACTCTCAATGCCGGTTTGTGTCAAGAACTTCACTTGGGGGAAAGACGTCAACCCGGAAACCATCGACGAAGAAACACTTCTCGAATTCTACGCCTACACTGATTTGCAGATTCAGCAGAAGCTCGGAGTCGCTGATTTCGACGCTAAGAATCGCTCATACAGAATGCGAGTTCGATAATCGCCTTTTCATCACGGCAATCGATTAACATAAAAACAGCCCGCACTTTTCCAGTGCGGGCTGTTTTTCGTTTTGAATCATCGTCACGTCGTTCCCAACCTGGACTGCCCAACGCAGGTTACGAATTCAGTG
Source organism: Thalassoglobus neptunius (assembly GCF_007859735.1). Classification (GTDB taxonomy): domain Bacteria; phylum Planctomycetota; class Planctomycetia; order Planctomycetales; family Planctomycetaceae; genus Thalassoglobus; species Thalassoglobus neptunius. Next base: position 949,140 of record NZ_SIHI01000001.1, read on the forward strand.
ACAATAAAGTGCCCAAAGCAACCACTTAAAATTTTGGTCCCTCTGGAGTAGGAGACATGCAAGCGATTGAGCACTGGTTGTTGTCACATTCATCAGCGGTATCGATAAAAGCTGAACCAGCCGTAAATGCAGCAACTCCGCCCCGCCCGCCTTTCTGCTTGACAAACCCAGTGAAGAGATAGCTTTGATTAAGAGATCCAATCGCGTCAGAAACATCATTGAGTTCCTGGACAACCGCATGTTGGACTTCGCTCATTCCAACAATTAAGCCAATGACGAGGATCGTCGCCACAAGCACAAGTTCCGCAGAGACGACGAATCCCGCCTCATCACGAATTAACGCATTCCACATTGTCGTGTTCCCGATAGAAGTGAGTAAAGGACAGTTCGCGAGAATGGGCATCCTCGACGGGCCACTTACGGGGCTGATCCACCCATGAGCCAGCACGAAGTCATTTCGCTCGTACAACTCAAGCGAACGTCCTCAGAGTTCCTCACCGCCAGAAGGAGAGATGAACCCTCAAGCGGCGAAGACGAATTCTGATGACGTGCATCTGGATATTGCAGAACCAATGCCGAACCCACTCCAATTCAAATTGCTGTTCTGACTCACGTTTCCCGAAGACGCATCGAGAAACGCAATCTCTGACGCACCCAGCACTTACAACAGACTGGGGTTGCCCCGCCCTGCCCAATGGTTCAATCTGTCGGGTCGGATGTCGGGTTAACGACGTCAAGCAACTGAAACACGCGCATGAGAGTTTGATAAGACTTTCGAAACACTCTCGTCGTCAGCTTGCCACGAATCTCCACTCGGACGAACTTGTGTCCGACAATGGAGCGATCTGACGAAAACGGCTAAATTCCACGATCAGAAAACTTCTCGAATACACATGAACATTCCGGCCGCTTTCACCCTCTCTTTGACCAAGAGCCTGGGCCTTCAGGAATGACACAAAATTACCCGCCAGGAGTCGCAGAATGAGTGAACGATGGATCGCAGATCGCATGCACAAGATCGATGCCTCCGGAATTCGGAAAGTGTTTGATCTGGCTGCCAACATGAAAGACCCGGTGAATCTCAGCATCGGCCAACCCCACTTCGATACTCCTCAACCGATTAAGGATGCTCTCAAGAGAGCCGTCGATCAGGGAAGGAACGCCTACAGCCAGACACAGGGAATTCAGCCTCTGCTGAAGTTGGTTCAGGGACGGGTCAACGCCGAATACCAGCACCAGGACCGACAAGCGTTTATCACAAGTGGGACCAGCGGAGGGCTCATGCTCGCGTTGTCGACGCTCGTCAATCCGGGCGACGAAGTCATCGCATTCGATCCCTGGTTCGTGATGTACAAGCATCTCACGACTCTAGCTGGGGGAACGATTCGCCAGATCAGCACTTACCCGGACTTTCGCATTTCAATCGATCAAGTCAAAGCTGCGATCAATGAACGGACCAAAGTGATCCTGTTCAACAGCCCGTCCAATCCGACTGGCCATGTCAGTAGTCAGGAAGAAGTCCGTCAACTTGCTGAACTCGCTCAGGAACATGATATCGCTCTGATCAGCGACGAAATCTATCGGGAGTTTTGTTACGACTCTCCTTTCGTCAGTCCCGCCGAATTCAATGATCAGACGATCGTCATCGATGGCTTCAGCAAGTCTCATTCAATGACCGGCTGGCGCGTTGGTTGGTGCCACGGACCTCAGCATGTCATCCAGCAAATGATGAAACTGCAGCAGTTCACCTTTGTCTGTGCTCCGCATCCAATGCAATGGGCAGCTGTTGAAGCTTGGGACCTCGATATCTCATCAGCTGTGAACGAATACCGCGAGAAACGCAATTTTATGCGGAAAGAGTTGTCTTCGGACTTCGAGATTCACGGTGCAGAAGGCGCCTTCTACCTGTTCGTCAAAGCTCCGTGGGGAACCGGAACAGAGTTTGTGAAACGAGCGATTGAGAACAACTTGCTGATCATCCCCGGAAACGTCTTCAGCAGCCAGGACACGCATTTCCGTATTTCCTATGCGGCGACCGACGACGTCTTGCAGCGAGGAGCCGAGATTCTCAAGCGGACAGCTCTCGAAGGCCCCAAGAGCTGATTCAAACAGCCAAGAGCCCGAGAAGAGTCCGTCGCACGCAAGCGAACTTAGAGTGCGCACCTGCTGAAGACAATGCTCGTGCTTGCACAGCGAGACACAGGAGAGAGATCGGACCGGTGATTGGGTTTCCAACGACCAATCACCGTCGTTATTCATCAAGCATTGGCGACGCGGACCGGTTTCATCGATTCTGAAACCTTACCGAACCGCCTCATTCGATGACTGCGGCACTTGATCGTGCTACTCACAGAAATCGAAAGACGACGCTGAGATCTAGTCCTCGTCCTCTTCGTCGAACTCGAATTCGTCTCCGAATTCGTCATCCGCGAATTCATCGCCTTCCTCGTCAGTGAAGGCTGCGTCCAGTTGATCTTCTTCAACAGCTGCAGGAACGGCTCCCGTTTCTGAAACCGGTGCTTCCGCTCCAGCTTTCTGACGTTTGGTCCCGCTGTAATAAATCAGGATGTACCCGGGAAACAGCAGCATCACTCCGGCGACAACCAATAACAGAATCATCGCGACCATCAACACCGTGGGAAGTTTGTCGAAACTCCCGAGAACGGCCTTCAAAGCAAAGAAGAGCAGGATTCCGGCCGGAATCGCTGCAATCAACGAGGTCGTTGCAAGATTTTTCTTGTTCACCGTTGAAGCACCTTTAATCTGCTTGAAGTGGACCGCTGAACCGGCTCGGACCGACAACGAAGTCACGCGCGACGTTATTGATTAACGTGTGCAGAGAGGACATGAACACCTCAAAACGTTGTAACTCTCGGACGGAGCGCATGCAACGTCCTCTCCACACTTCCAGGACGGTCTCTTTCGAAAATCGAAACGAAACGCTGGTCGACCTGACGAAAAGTGGAAGACTGCGGCGAGTTTGTCCACCAGGATGACAGCTGACCTGTATAATTCGTTCAACCTGAAGAATGAATCGTTGACTCACAGTGATTGTGCCGATCACTCCAGCAGAACATTGACTCGACTGTCAATCTGATAGAATTCGGACAATCGCCATGACCAGCTCCGGAGAGTTCGATGCAGTTTGATTACGATCCACTCCAACTCCAAACGCGTCGCCATTTTCTCGGGCAGACCTCCAACGGTCTCGGAGGGATCGCACTGGCCAGCCTTCTCGGGGCATCGTCTCCCCTCTCTGCGGACACTTCCGACCCGCTCAGTCCGAAAACGCCACCCTTTCCGGCGAAAGCGAAGAGCGTCATCTATCTGCATATGGCAGGCTCTCCTCCTCAGCACGATCTTTTCGACTACAAGCCGAAGTTGGTCGAAATGACCGGCAAGGACTGTCCTGAAGAAGTGACCAAGGGCGAACGCTTTGCATTTATCAAAGGGACTCCGAAACTTCTCGGAACCCCACACAAGTTCTCGCAGCATGGCGAAAGCGGAGCATGGCTCTCCGATCTGCTTCCGAATCTCGCAAAAAATGCGGACGATCTCTGCTTCGTTAAGTCGATGCACACTGACCAGTTTAACCACGCCCCTGCCCAGTTGCTTCTCTATACCGGCTCTCCCCGCCAAGGCCGTCCGTCGATGGGATCGTGGGTCACCTATGGACTGGGAGCTGAAAACGAAAACCTGCCCGGTTTCGTCGTCCTGATTTCTGGTGGAACATCTCCGTCGGCGGGAAAGAATGCCTGGGGAAGCGGGTTTCTACCCTCTGTTTATCAGGGAGTTCAGTGCCGATCCAAGGGAGATCCGGTCTTGTACGTCAGCAACCCGGACGGAATGGATCGACAGGTCCGATCGCTAACAATTGACTCCATTGGCGAACTCAATCGCCTTCAGGCAGAGCAATTCGGAAGCCAGGAAACGCTGACGAGAATCGCTCAATACGAACTCGCGTTTCGGATGCAGGTTTCAGTCCCCGAAGTGATGGACATCGCTGCGGAGCCCAAGCATATTCAGGAAGCCTACGGAGCTCAGCCGGGTGAAGCGAGTTTTGCGAACAATTGCCTGCTGGCCCGACGACTCGTCGAACAGGGAGTCCGATTCGTTCAACTCTTTGACTGGGGATGGGACTTCCACGGAAACTCTGTTCAGAATGATATTAAGTTGTCGCTTCCCGACCGGTGCAAACCGATGGATCAGGCTGTCGCAGCGCTGATTCAGGACCTCAAAGAACGAGGACTGCTCGACGAGACCCTCATCGTCTGGAGCGGTGAGTTCGGCCGGACTCCATTAAACGAAGAACGGAACGGGTCGAAGTTTCTGGGAAGAGATCACCATCCTCACTGCTACACCATTTTTCTCGCGGGAGCAGGGATTAAGCCCGGAACGACTTACGGAGCAACGGACGAACTTGGCTATTTCGTCGCCGAGAATCCGGTCCATGTCCATGACCTGCAAGCGACCATCTTGCACCAACTGGGCTTCGATCACACTCGACTGACTTACCGTTTCCAGGGACGCGATTATCGTCTTACCGACGTTCACGGCCACGTTGTGGACGAGTTATTGATTTAACGCTCCTGCAGCTCGAATTGCCGGAATTTCCACAATATTGACCTGTCACTTCCTCGTTGATTCATTTCCTCAAGTATTCCTTAACGAACACGTGCGTCGCTTCGTCTTTTTGAACTCGCACGTGCAACCGGAAATCTGCTTCATCGTCGATTCATTTCAGCATTCGAATTTTTCAACTCTATCAGGGATTACCATGGCTGAAGTTCTGGCCGTTATTCTCGCTGCAGGCAAAAGCAAGCGAATGAAATCGGAAACGCCCAAAGTTCTTCATGAGGTTTGCGACCGCCCCATGATCGAACATGTTCTCGACGCTGCTCGCGAAGCGGGTTGTCAGAAAATTGTGGTTGTTGTCGGCCATAAAGCTGACGAAGTGCAGGCAGCACTTTCCCATCACGATGATGTTTCGTTCGCGCTACAGGCTGAGCAACTTGGAACCGGTCACGCTGTGATGTGCTGCCGAGACACATTGGCTTCCCACACCGGCCCAGTCCTCGTTCTGACTGGAGACACTCCATTGCTGCAGGGAGAGTCCCTCAAAGGACTGATCTCTGAACTTGAAGGCAACTCGGCAGGGTGTGTCGTGGGAACCGCGACGACGGAAAACAACTTCGGGCTAGGACGGATTGTTCGCTCAGACGACGGAGTTTTCCTGCGAATCGTCGAAGAAAAAGACGCCTCCGACGAAGAACGCGCCATCACTGAAATCAACACCGGGTGCTTTGCGTTCGACGGAGAATCACTTCTTGAAGCTCTGGATGACATCACTTCCGACAATGCGCAGGGTGAGTATTACCTCACCGATTGTGCAGAGATCATGCGAACCAAAGGCAAGACCGTTCTTGCTGCATGCCGAATGGATATCGTCGAAGCGATGGGAGTCAACACGCAGGAACAGCTTGCGGAAGTTGAGCAAGTTATGAAAACCCGTTCGGCGACTTAAAGATCTCATGACAGACAACATCGACACTCACCCTTTCACGACTCGCATCGGCGACCTTGATCAGCTTCGCGACCAGTGCTGGACGGAACTGGAAGCCGGTTCTCAAACTCCCGACCATCCGTGGAAACTCGGAGCGTTCGGGACGGTCGCCGACGATGGTCCGAGAGTTCGAATGCTTGTGGTCCGAAATGTCGATCGAGACGCCGGGCAACTCGTGTTTTATACCGACGTCCGATCATCGAAAGTGGATCAGATCGCCAAATCCCCAGCGACATCGATTTTGCTTTGGCATCCACAGCTGCGAATGCAACTCACCGTGAGCGGACAGAGTCACGTATTGAGTTCCGGTGAGATCTGGGAACGCGAGTGGAAAGAATCCGCGCTGACCAGTCGGCGTGCTTACCTCGGAGAAGACGCTCCCGGAACCGTCGCAGATGGTCCCAACGTCAATTTCCCGAGTCAGTTCACTGATCGTCCGCCGACGGGTGCAGAGTCTCTCAGCGGACAGAAGAACTTCGCTGTGATCCAAACGACTGTCACGCAGATGGACCTGTTAATCCTTCAACAATCCGGGAACATCCGCGCCCAATGGACGCTGACGAATCGCCAATGGTCCGGGAACTGGATTGCTCCGTAGACAACTCTGCATCGACACTCCATCGACATTGAAATGACTCTGCGAGCTGAACATTCGGGAACAAGGGCCGCTTAAAAAACGCTGTGTTCAGTCGTTGAAGCGACGTCCCGGCAACGCCTCAAGTGGGCCAAATCGGGCACTTGCTGCGAGGATTCGACCGGACTTGCGGCTTCGTGAAGTGTGTGAATTCGCGAGCGAATGGACATCTCTTAGAAAATTCGGCAACATTTCCTCCTCCTTCGTGGTCCAAATTTCGTAGATGTGGCATACCACCTCACTCATCACTGACCGTTGGAAGCCGTATGACGACCGAGACGAATGTTGTTTCCGTTAAGAATTTGAACGTCCACTACGGAAAACTTCACGCTGTTCGAGGAATCTCTTTCGAAATCCCCAAAGGGGAAGTCTTCGGGTTCATCGGTCCGAATGGGGCCGGAAAGTCCTCCACAATTCGCGTTCTGGCCACTCTTCAGAAGAAATTCACCGGGCAAGTCTGTGTGAACGGAATCGAAGTTCGAGAAAATCCCGACCGCATTCGGGAGATGATCGGATTTATGCCGGACTTTTTCGGGGTCTACGAAGACTTAACCGCGCGGGAATATCTGCACTTCTTTGCCGCCGCCTATCGCCTTCCAAAAGATCGACGACACAGCACAGTCTCCGATGTGCTCGAATTGACAGACCTCACACACAAAATCGACTCTCCCGTCGACTCACTGTCTCGAGGAATGAAGCAGCGACTGGCACTCGCCCGCGTTCTGCTCCACGACCCGGATCTTTTATTGCTCGACGAACCCGCCTCCGGACTCGATCCGCGTGCCAGAATCGAAGTCCGTGAGTTGCTGAAAGCAATGCAGGAAATGGGCAAAACCATCCTCATTTCGAGCCACATTCTCCATGAACTCGCGCAGCTTTGCACACGAATTGGAATCATCGAAGCCGGTCAGCTCGTGGCGGAAGGATCCCTCAACGAAATCTTTCAGCAGCTGTCCCTCAAGCGTGTCGTGCATGTTCAGATCGTCAAACTCAGCGACGAAGCCCTCAAGGAAATGGAACAGATCCCGGGAATTGATTCGGTCGAACGTCATACGGATCGCGTCGCGATTCGCCTTCGAGAAGACGAGCTTGCCGTTGAAGATCTGCACAGTGAACTGGTCCGCCTTGGTTGCAAGATTCGAATGTTCCAACCGGAAGCGATGGACATGGAGACAGCGTTCATGAAGTTGACGGAAGGAGTGACCGCCTGATGGCCAGAAATCAGACAATTGGGCTCCCGTTGCTCGCGAAAGAAATGATTGAGCAGTCAGCACGGAAACGAACGTATGTCGTGCGTTCCGTCTATGCGATTCTGCTCTTCGGGTTCGCGACGCTCATTTTTTCCGGTCAGATTTACGATCGTGTCACGTCCCCGATGCAACTTCTCGGTAAGGGCCGGGAAATGTTCTTCATTCTGACGATGCTGCAAATCGTTGGTATTGCGTTGTTCACACCTGCCCTCACCTGCGGAGCGATTACGACCGAGAAAGAACGAAATACGATCGGCCTCCTGTTCCTCACTCGGCTTGGGCCATGGACAATTCTTCTTGAGAAATACTTCGGACGTCTGATCCTGATGGGGACGTACCTGCTCATTTCTCTTCCGCTGTTCGGCTTTTGTTATGCGCTGGGTGGAGTGGAGCAGGCCCAGGTGTGGTACGGATTCTACGCGCTCACTGTGCTGGTCATCGAACTGGCTTCGCTGGCGATTCTCTGTTCAACGTATTTTCGGACGACAGTCAACGCTTTCATCGCCACGTATCTGATCGGCATCGCGCTGGCTTTCGGCCCGGTCTTCCTCATCGAAGGACTGGGGATCGAAATTGTGAGAGTATTCTTTCGAGAAGCATGGTCTCTGGTCGACATGGGATTCGCATTCTTCGGGCGAATGGGACAACTCGCGCTCGTCGGAACGGCATCGTTTTTCGGTTCCAATCTCGATGGAGTTCTCGACTGGCAACCCCATTCCTACTTTTCCGTTTACGACCGCACACTACGAAGTGGGTTTACGTTCTTCTGCCCGGTTCCCATTCTGGAAGCGTCGGACTCGGTTGCCGTCACGACACCAAGTTGGCAGATTCTGGCTATGGGGATTCCGTCTCTCGCGATCTCGGCCCTGTTTCTTCTGATGGCCAGATATTTCCTGGTTTGGCGGGCGTTTGCGTCCCCCAGACGATATCTCGTTCTGTTCTTTCAATCGCTGGATCGGCTCTTTCAGAAAGCCAATCAAAATCGCGTGACGCAGGGAATTGTGCTGGTCCGGGAAAGTAGCTCTCTTCCTGTGTATCAACCGGTCGCATGGAGAGAAACGACGAAGACGTCACTCGGATCGTTTCGCTATCTGTTGAGAATTTTTATCGCTCTGGAATTTCCCGTGGTGGCTGTTTGTGCGATTGCCATCGCCACCTCTGTCGGATCGTTTTACTCGAACCGGCATCCTGCGATCGCAATCATGGTCTTCTTGTGCTGGATTATTGCGATCCTGCTGACAGTCGTCCGCTCTGCTTCCCTTGTCGCCGGGGAACGATCTCATGAAACACTGGATGTGCTTCTAACGACTCCAATCACAAGTCAGCAGCTCATCAGCCAGAAGTTTCAGGGTGTGATGCGACTGATGTTTGTTGTCGCCACTCCGCTTCTGACAGCGATGGTCATGCAAGCCTGGTACGGAATGGTGACAGACTCCGGTTCCGACTGGTCTCGCTTTTTCAATCAGCCGGAACGTTCTCCATCTGCCTACTTATTTGCAAGCTCATTGATGGCGGTCCTCAGCCTACCGATGTTCGCCTGGCTGAGCTTGTTGATGGGGCTGTGGATGAAGTCATCCACCAAGGCGATCTTTTCATCGCTGGCAATCATTGTCGCGTGGATGGTGATCCCAATGGTGGTTCTGATCACGCTCTTTGAGATGTTTCATGTCGGCCGGCATGACGGAATTGTCACGACACTGATGATGTCGCCGGTGGTCGTACCGTTTCTCCATGAGATCTCAGAACTTGACGATCTCTTCGATTCACACTGGCCCATCGTGCTTGCGAACATCCTGATGTATGGATGCTTTCTGTCGCTGTTTCGATATCTTTGCTACAAGAACGGAGCCAGACTGCTCGGTCGATCCGAAGACAATTGGTCGTAGCTTTGAGCGACAAGCGATCGAACCGATCACTCGTCCTTACACATCGGGATAGAGTCGTTCGCCCGCAGCCCGGAACTCATTGATCATTCGTCGCATTGTTCGCCAACGGTCGTCCGGATTTCTCTCGAGCCCTTGCATAATTGTGTTCGCAATCTGTTCGTCGAGGTCAGGGCGAAGCTTGAGAATGTCTTTCGGAGGTTGATTCACATGCTGAAGAACTGCTTCCAATGAATCCGCAGCCGGCCACGGAAGCTCACCGGTGAACATTTCGAAACAGGTGACCGAATAGGAATAGATGTCGATTCTCTCGTCCGTTGGCTGTCGAGTAATCAACTCAGGTGCCATGTAGTTGGCAGTTCCGGTCCGGTTGCCCGGTTTTCGGAAATCGGGAGTATTGGGAACCATCAACCCGAAATCGATCACTTTGACCAGTTCGTCGTTGGTGACCATGATATTTCGCGGGCAAAGATCACGATGAATCCATTCGTTGGAATGGAGGTAATTCATCGCTTCACCAAGTTGAATCGCGTACCAGATGCAATTCTCACGCATCCGCTCGTTCTGCACTTCCACGAGGTAGCTGAGACTCACCCCTTCGATGAATTCCATGACGAGGTATTCCTCGTCATCGGTTGTGATCCCATGAAGATGAGTTTTCACGATATTGGGATGATTGAGAAGTACAGCGATCTGCCCTTCAGTCGGACGAGCAAGTCCCTGAAATCGTTGATTGAGCCTCACAAGTTTCGCTTTGTCCAACACCTTGACGGCGACGAGACTCTGGCTCGCTGGATCGGTTGCTTTCCAGACTTTGGACATGCTCCCCTGACCAACTCGATTGTGAAGCTGGTAGGCTTTCTGCACGTTGACTTTGTGAACCTTCTCCTGCTTCTTGAAGAGTCGCTTGAGGAAACTCATAGCATTCCGATCATCATTGGAAATGGTTTGATCTGATTCTTCGGACGACAAATCTCAACGATCGATGGCCCCGCCCAGAACTCACAGGGAAGCTTCTCGTTCGCTCATCTCAAGTGCAATAGTCCACAATACGAACGATTTCGCTGCGAAGTTCCGTTCTTGGAACAATCGTATCGATAAACCCGTGCTTCAAAAGAAATTCGCTCGTCTGAAAACCTTCCGGAAGTTCCGAACTCACAGTGGCTTTCACGACACGTGGTCCAGCGAACCCAATCAACGCTTCCGGTTCTGCGATGATCACATCGCCCAACGAAGCGAAACTGGCTGCAACGCCACCCATTGTCGGATCTGTCAACACGGAGATATAGAGTCCGCCTGCGTCATGGAACCGCCCAAGGGCTGCTGACACCTTTCCCATTTGCATCAGCGACAGAATCCCTTCGTGCATCCGTGCCCCGCCGCCTGATCCACTGACAATGATCAGCGGAAGTTTTTGACGGGTTGCCTCTTCAGTCGCGCGCGTCAACTTTTCGCCGACAACGGAACCCATGCTTCCCATGATGAATGCGGAATCGGTCAGACCGAAGACAACCGGACGACCTCGCATATACCCTTTCCCGACCACACATGCTTCGTCGAGACCGGTCTTCTTCTGCTCAGCAATGAGCCTTGTTTTGTAAGGTTTCTGGTCGTGAAAATTCAGTGGATCGACCGAACGAAGCTCCGTGTACCATTCTTCGAAGCTGTCGTCGTCGAAGAGCTGCTGAATACGAACCCGGGCTGGGACGTAAAAGTGGTGCGAGCACTCCGGACACAGGCGAAGGTTTTTCTCGACTTGTTTGCGAAAGATCGTCGCGGAACATTTTGGGCAGCGAAGCCACAATCCCTCGGGGACACCACGTTTTCGGCGAGGGGTCGAAGATTCATCATTCATAGACGGTGTCGCCGGACGTGCGATTTCGGGGCCAGTACTCATATGCAGAACATCTCACTGTCGTCATCGAGCAAGTTGTCAAAGTGAACACTTGCTTGAGAGCGAAGGGAATGCGGATCGTTTTATACGGTCGAAGGACAAGACGTGCATATCTTGTGGAAATCGCTCGGACTTGTCGAGCCTACTTCGCCGAAGTGTTATGGCTGACAGCAGTTGGAGAATCGATTTGCTGGCAGCAAGCAGACTGGCGCTGCTTCCCGAAGGAGTCTTTTAAATCGGGCGACTCCCCTCGAATTTGACACTCGATCAACGATGCAAGTGGCTCCGAAGCAACAATGGCGATAACGCCTCCCTTTTTCACCGGCTTGCGCAACGCCTCTTGAATTCTCTCACACGCATACTCGCCCGCTTCTCCTTGCGGAGGACAGACTGACCCGGGTGCTTCCCGCCATTGTTTGAAAACACGTGGCTGCTTCGCACGGATTTCTTCCAGGCAGAGCCCTTGCCACAACCCGAGATCGACATTGCTCAACTGATCGAGAACCTTCAACGGGAGATCAAGTTGGCGGCTGATTCGACGGGCTGTCGACAATGCTGGTTCGTTCGGGCCACAATAAATTCGGTCGATCCCCGCAAGCTGAACCTGCTCAATCAGTGCGTCAACCTGACTGATGCCACGCTCAGTGAGAGGCAAATTCAAAGTACCCTGAAGCCGATCCTGGACATCGTAGTCCGTTTCTCCCGGCCGAATCAGGAAGATAGCCATGTTCATCCTTTATTAAGTGGAAGGCGAGAACGACTGAGCAGTCTCAGTCATCTCGCGAATCGCGTCAGCGTAACTCGACTGATCGAAAATCGAACTGCCAGCCACGTAGACATCGACTTGATGCGGAGCGACCAATGGAATGGTTTGAGGACCAATCCCTCCATCGATTGAAACAATCGCTGTCTCGCCAAAAACTTCTCGCACTTCTGCGACTCGTTCGACGGACTCTGGAATGAAGGATTGTCCGCCGAAACCTGGTTCGACACTCATCACAAGGACAATGTCGACCAACCCCTTCAACGATGAAATTGCAGACACTGGCGTTTTCGGGTTCAACGAAATCCCCGCCAGGCTTCCTGCTTCGCGAATCCGTTTCAAAATTTCTCTTGGGTCTGGAACCGCTTCAATATGTACGGTGATCCAGTCGCATCCTGCTTTCACATATTCATCGAGGTACTTTTCCGGATCGGAAATCATCAGATGAGCATCGAGAACCAATTCCGTGCGTTCCCGAACTCGCTGGATGACCATCGGTCCATACGACAAATTTGGAACGAAGTGACCGTCCATGACGTCCAAATGAAGAAGGCTCGCTCCGGCTTCTTCCAACCGGACGATTTCACTCTCCATATTTCCGAAGTCGCACTTCAACATCGATGGAGCAACGACTGGAAATTTTGAGTTCAATTGGCGCGTCATAGAAAGCAAATTCCTGCTATGTTTTCATTCAAAGGAATTCTCTACATCGATCGGCGGGTCGTCTAGTCAAATCACTCCAGGGCCGAGTCGGATGGCGGAACTCCGGAAATCCCAGAGCAGTTTGTGATTCCGTCCACACTTCAGGGTCGTTTTATTCGAAAAACTGCCGATTGCTTGGTCCGGACAGTTGGTGCAAACTGATTCGAGCGTTTTCAATGGTTTTGCTGCCCGCGAAAATCGACTTCACTCAGTCAAAACCCTGATTCTCGCGAGGCGGATCATTCAGACGATTTTAGGAGGATTTCTGAATGTTCAATTCTAGAGCGTCTTGAAGGCCATTTCCAAACATCACTCGAATTGATTGGTGGCCTTCGAAACCGCACAATTTTTGAGTCTTCCCGCCACTTCAAAAACACCATCAGCCGTGACTGAAGGTTTTCGTCACGGCTGATGGCTCAAAAAACAGAGACCTTCGGGAAATTACATTGAAGCAAGTTTCGCGATGAGGTCTGCAGTTCGGCTTGAGTATCCGAACTCGTTATCGTACCAACTGAGGATTTTCACAAGGTTTCCGCCGATCACCTGTGTCCAGCTTGCATCGAAGACACTGCTGTGTGGGTTCCCGATCACGTCCGAAGAGACAATTGGATCTTCAGTGTACTCGAGGATGCCTTTCAATGGGCCAGTTGCAGCTTCCTTGACAGCTGCGTTCACTTCTTCTGGTGTGGTGTCTTTTCCGAGGACAGCCACGAGATCTGTCACACTTCCGGTCGGAACTGGAACTCGCAGTGAGATTCCGGTCAGCTTGCCGTTCAATTCTGGCAACACTTGACCAACAGCTTTCGCTGCTCCGGTCGAAGTTGGGATAATATTGATCGCGGCAGCGCGAGCACGACGAATGTCGCTGTGAATCTGATCCGAAACACGTTGGTCATTGGTATAGGCGTGACAGGTTGTCATCAAGCCTTTTTCCAATCCGAATTTTTCGTTCAGGATCATTGCGACAGGTGCGAGACAGTTGGTTGTGCAACTCGCGTTGGAAACTGTCTTGTGCTCAGAATTGATCTGGCTGTCGTTAACACCCATGACGCAAGTGAAGTCAGGAGCGTCTTTCGCAGGTGCGGAAATGACGACTTTCTTGGCCCCTGCTTCGAGGTGGCTGTCGTAGCCGGGTTTTCCGTCTTTGGCTCGGGAAGTGAAAATTCCTGTTGATTCCAGAGCAACCTGAACGCCCATTTCACCCCAAGGGAGGTCAGCAGGGTTTCGCTCAGCGATGACTTTAATTTTCTGATCATTGACGATCAGAGTGTCGCCTTCGACGTCGACTGTTCCAGGAAAACGACCTTGAACACTGTCGTACTTCAAAAGCATTGCCAACATCTTGGGATCGCTCAAATCGTTGATCCCAACAACTTCGAATTCGTCAGAGCGTGCCATCATCGCACGAAGAGAGATACGCCCGATTCGACCAAACCCGTTAATTCCTACTTTCACTGCCACGTTTTTGACTCCAATACAAAGTTCAGTTTCGAACGCTCTCTTTCACATGAAAGATCTGCGGGACCGTCCGGGTCCAGGATCTTTTCCCTTCCCACGTCGTTGGGTCGAATTGTAACTCCCTCCCAATCACCCCTCAACTTACTCGACGCCATCTGTCAACCCGATATCAAGAATGAGAAGCGGGGCAACGTATCAACTTACGCCTGCGCGACTTGCGTCCTAAACACCCGATTTTCTCCACTCAAATTGAAAGGGCCCGGAAACTTCTCGAAAAATGTTCTCGAGTTGACTGGAATTCTGAACATGTTTTCATCTAAACTCTTCGTTTCGATTTTTGCGAAAACGTCACGGTGAGATTATGCCTAAAGCGAAGACACACAAAGGGATTGCCAAACGGTTCAAAGTAACCGGGTCGGGCAAAAAGGCGAAGCATCGCAGCGCAAATCGCGGTCACATTCTCGGTAAGAAATCGGGAAAGCGAAAGCGACACTTGCGAAACGGGGGAATTGTAGATGGCGCGAACGCCAGAATGATTGTCGAAGCAGTGCGACCCAGCCTGTAAAACGATCGTATCTACGTGTCTCGACACGTTCTGTAATTTTCCAAATTGGCCGTGCCCGCAGCAACCTTGGCTTTCAAGACGCTGCAACAGTTTCAACAAGAGTCCGCCTTTAACACGGCGATTCTTCTTTCTTGATTATTTCTCAACTGGCAACTCAATGGAGTTCCCCAGCCTTGATCAAGCAAGCGATCCCGCCAAGTGACGGGCTCTGTTGATCCAGATTCAGCGAAATTCCGAGCAGTCCGCTGTCAGCGTCTGCATCGATCACCTCGCGAGAGCCTGTTTTCAGGTGCGGCTTCCAACTATTGTTTCAACCATCACTTCAAAGAGGACCTGCTTCGGCAGATCCGTTGAACGAGAAGTGATTTCGGTACAGGCAGTATTGAGATACTGCAGTTCAATGAGGTGAGCGAAAATGCGAGTCAGCTACGGAAAAGCACGTCGACGCAAAAAGAAGCGTCTTTTTAAAGAAGCCCGCGGAAATTTCGGGGGTCGGAGTAAACTTTGGCGAACAGTGCAGGAAACCGTTCTGCGGTCTCGTGCCTACGCTTACCGTGACCGACGAGTCCGTAAACGCGATTTCCGCGCCCTGTGGATTACTCGAATCACAGCTGCTGTCTCAGCACGTGGACTTCGATACTCCCAGTTCATCTACGGTCTGAAGCTCGCACAGATTGAACTGAACCGTAAAATGCTGAGCGAAATCGCGATTCACGACCCAGAGGTCTTCGACGAAATCGTTTCAGTTGTGAAAGAAGCCATCGAAAAGCAAACCAGCGCAGCTGCTGCAGGCTGAGGACTTTTCGAGTCGCCACTTCCGGAATTCGCATGAGCCGACAAGATCGCTTCTGCAAAACCTGATTCCCGAGAAGTGAATAAGAGAGACATCTCTGATTGGCACCACGACATTTGAAAGACCACGAACAGAAATGTTCGTGGTCTTTCTTTTTTAGGCAATCTGCAATTGAGTTCACTGATCGAATTCATTCAACGCAAAAAACCCTCGTCAACCAGACACGGCTGACGAGGGCTTCTGCATTCCTCAGGATGACGTTTGCCAGACTAGAAGGTCAGGATCGCATCGACACCGAAGATTCCTTTTCCTGCGTTCTCGATTCCTGCGTTGTCATTACCTGGATCCCACTGGTAGCGGAGTTCAGGACGAACAACGAGGTTCGGAGTTGGTCGGTAGTTCACACCACCGGTCAGAGCGTAAACGCTGGCTCCGTTTGACTTCCACCATTCTGCACGACCACCGACACCGAAGCATTCGTTGACGGAGTAGAGCAGGTATTGGTTGAGGCCAATTGTTTCGTTACCGTCTTCGAACCCGATCAGGTTGTCGTTGGCGTCGGTAACGCGGTTATCAGAGTTCAGCAGGTCAGACTGGATGACCCAGTTCAACTTGTCAGACAGAGCAACGTCGACAACGATCGACTGTGAGTATCCATCGCCGATCCATCCGAAGTCACCAGCGGTGATGATGTGGGTGAACGAGATGTTATCCCCAATTCCGAACGAGTATCCGCCGAGGAAGCTGTTTCCCTTTTTGCCGAACTGATCGAACTGGTTGAAACCGGTATCCCATCCAAGTGTCCATCCCCCGTAGAGGGTGACATTGTCGGAAGCACTGTATGTGGCCAATGCACCGGTGTGAGTAAACGCTTCACTGTTGTACATGGTGAAAGCGTGTGAGAAGAAGAAGTTGTCGGGAGCAGTCACCACTTCGTACCCGAGGAGGGTGTAGAAGTGACCAGCTTTGATCGACCAGTCTCCGAATGCAACTTCCCCGTACAACTGTGGAATGGCGAAGCCGAATTGACCGTGGTCGAATCCGTTTTCGTAGTCCCAGTTTCCTGGCTCGTTACCGAAAGCTTGTGTGTCGTTAGCATCCAGACCGTACATGAAGTCTCCGCGGAAACCCCAGTCAAATCCGTTGCTGCCGTCGGCAACTTTTTCGGCGTACAACCATGCCTGGTGTGTCGCCCATTTGTTTGGACGAGTGTTGAACAGGCCAGTTGAGCGGCTGGTGTAACCAGACTGCAACCATCCACCAATATCGATTGGGGAGCACTCACCACAAAGGGTCGTGCCCAGATCGAAACCGCAACCTTCCCACAGGTAGCAGCTTGAGCAGCTGTCACAGCCACCGCTGGCATCACAGCTATCGCTACAGAAGTTAAAGCAGTCGAGTCCACCGAACAGGTTGAAACACCCGCCGAGACCACATCCAGGTTCGCAGACACTGTCGCATCCCAGGCCATCGCACGGATCTGCGTCACACAAAGGTGCGCATTCGTGGTTGATCTGTTGAACCAGTCCTCCTTGCTGTGCGCCGAGAATAGAATCGGCTCGTTGCACAAATTGGTTCTCCTGTGCACTTGCGCTCGTCGCAAGTCCACAGGCGGCTGTCAATGTCAACAGCCATCGTGTTGTGTTGACTTTCCTCATCGTCGGTTACTCCTAGTCACCTGTTGGAATTCGCGAGCACACGAATTCCGGTTTGCAGACAGTCGTTTCGTTCCTGGTCAAGATTCCCGGAAGGAGACTCCTTTTGTGACCGACAGCAACAACTGCCATCACTCACCTCCTGAGAATATTGAGCGCATCCAAAGGAACCACTCTAGCTCGTGAAATCGGTAATCACCGCACGATGAAATCGCTCTTTCATGAGAGCGCGATTCAAGCGTTGTAATCCGCAAAGTTTCACGTCTGGAGCCCCCGACACCCTTCCAATCCGGCTCTCAGACGCGAAAATGGCAGAGAATCGGCGGATACCGCCTCCTCAGCCCTCAGGTTGGGTCTGTAATTCCACCATTTCACGGAGTGAAGATGTTTACGGTGAAAGGGATTTTCTGCCCAGTGAACGCCAAGATTGTTATATCCTGCATAATCGGACCTCTGACCTGTCTGGCCCTCACCGGATGTCGGCCGAAACCGCAGGACGGTAAGGATTTAAACAACCCGGAAACTTCCGAGACCCATCAATCAACTCCACTCTTTGAAGGGTGGGAGAACCCATCAGCGGTCTTTGTTTTTTCCGGTGATGAATCGGGCTATCTCGAACCCTGTGGATGCTCCGAACGCCAGTCCGGTGGATTCGCTCGCAGGGCCGATTTGATTCGCCAAATCGAGGACGAACGCAGCTGGCCTGTGACCGCCTTTGATGTCGGAGGAATTCTCGATCTCGATCGGATCACCTATCCGCAATCGAAGATCAAATTCTTGAGAATGCTCGATGGCTTCAATCGCATGGGCTATCAGGGTCTGGCCCTTGGTCGAGAAGAACTCCTCCTCGGTCCGGCCGCGATCTTCGAAGCTCACACTCAGCTGACGAGCAACGAAGACTTTGATGTTCCGTTCATGGCGAGCAATGTCACGTTCTACGGAACCAAAGATCTCGGGACTCCGATCAGTTCGCGAATTGTCGAGGTTGGCAACAAACGAATCGGAGTGATTGCCATCGTCGGAGAGACGACTCGCAAGAAGCTCGATGAAACAGGTGTAACTCGTGACGAGAACGAACTGAAGATTGACGCCGTTGACGAATCACTTCGCGCAGCTCTGGATGGATTGAAGGAAGAGCAACCGAATTTGATCATCCTGCTGTCCCATTCTGAAATCGATGAGTCGATTCGCATTGCCGAGCAGTTTCCCGAAATTCCGATCATCGTCACTGCAGGCGGTGCAGAAGATCCTCGACTCGAACCGACCATGGTGGGCGAAACGATGGTTGTGGAAGTCGGTCGTAAAGGCAAAAACGTGGCTGTCGTAGCTCTCATGGGCGACGGAAACTTGAAGCATGAAATCGTCGAACTCGATATGGATCGATTCGACCTCGATCCGCGAATGACCGAGTTGATGCGTGATTATCAAAACGATCTCGAAGCAGCTTACGATCAACTCATCAGCGACGATCTGGCGGTCAGCCATTCCCGGTCTTCCACATTTATGGGAGCGGAAACGTGCAAAGAGTGCCATAAAGGAGCCTATGAAGTCTGGAACAAGTCTCGCCATTCTCACGCACTCGACAGTCTTGTGGAGGGGCGGGAGAGTTATGGTGATGCCTGGGTGAGCCGAATCCACGATCCCGAGTGCCTGACGTGTCACACGACAGGCTGGGACCAGCAAGCGGCGCTACGTTTTCGTTCAGGGTTTGCAAGCTTAGAGAAGACTCCGCATCTTGCCGGGAATCAGTGCGAAAACTGTCACGGACCCGCTTCAGAACATGTTGAGCTGGAGAAGTCGATTCTCGCTGGGGCATCGCTCACTCCTGAACTCACCGCCGATCGGAACGCATCGATGCAGGAACTCCGACTCAGCCTCGCCGAGGCGAAGAAGAATGTCTGCATCAAATGCCACGATCACGACAACAGCCCGAACTTCAACTTCGAAACTTATTGGCCGAAGGTCAATCACTCGGGGCTGCGAAATTGAGAATGACGCACCGGTCGTTCATCAAATCGATTTGCGCAAACTAGTGACTCGTTCAAGAAGAGGCGACGGAAATTAGCTGACTTGGACCTCGCAGCGAGTGTCGCACTGCTGACAGCTTGGAGATTGAGGAGGGGAAACACTTCCCCTTCCAGACTCTTCCACGACCGGCGGTCACTCCGCCCACGTTGCAAGCGGCAGGACTTTCCACAAGAGATAGGCGGCTGGACCGGCGTAGATGACGCTGTCGAGAACGTCGAGGAGACCGCCGAAACCCGGAAAGAGGGCGGCGGAATCTTTCTTTCCGGCTTCCCGCTTGAGGAAGGATTCCACCAGGTCGCCGACCAAACCGACGACACCGATGATGCACCCATAGATCACTGAGAAATACCACGGAGGTGCGGTCCAGCTTGAATCGAACAGCGGAGTGGCGAATTGGAGCCACAGCAAGCCGCAGATTCCTGCTCCAAGGAATGCTCCAACTCCTCCAGCGAGTGTCTTCCCCGGACTCAGGTGTGGTGCAAGTTTTCGTTTCCCGAAGATCTTCCCGACGGAGAATGCCCCGACATCTCCGCCTTTGGCACAGACCACAAGAGACCCCAGAACCAGATACCCGGCATCCATCCCGGCCACCCATCGGAGTTGAGTGGTGATTGCAAGAAGCACGCCGACATAGCTGACGATCAAAATCTCGGTGCCAAGTGTTTCAATGTTTCCGCCCGGGCCGCGAAATCGTGCTGCTTCCGAGGCACATAAGAGCAAGACCGCAAACGAATACACAAGCGCAATCATCTCCATGGCTGCGCTGACATCGCAATCCCCTTTCAAATGGGGGATCCAGCCAGCGAACACGATTGCAGCTGCGCAGCTGAAGATGATCGGGAGCTGAAGCCGCTTCGATCGGTCGCGGAAGAGATCGGTACACTCCCAGACACTTCGAATCGCGAGTATCTCAGACAAGATCAGAAGATACAGCCCGGAACAGCCGACGTGTGCATCGAGATAGAAGACAAAAACCAGGAGCGGGATGAGGACCGCTGAGACCGCGAATCGCCAAGCGAGCATAAATGGTCAAACAAGGATTAGAGGAGACATATATTCCGCACGAAACGCTGGTCAGCACCTTCAATGGGACTCATCCAGGATTGGAATCGATCTCAACTGTGGATGTCTGGAAATTCGATCTTCCATCGTGACGCAGCGCTACGACCGACAGCGGACCATTTGAGTTCACATTTTGAGCGGGTACTGAGTGTTCGCAGTATCACGTCCGCCACGACGAAACGCAACCTGTCGTAACAGGCTTTCGAAGACGTTCTCAACGAGAGGATTCACTCCGCTGTGCGAG
The DNA here is from genome assembly GCF_007859735.1 of Thalassoglobus neptunius. Classification (GTDB taxonomy): domain Bacteria; phylum Planctomycetota; class Planctomycetia; order Planctomycetales; family Planctomycetaceae; genus Thalassoglobus; species Thalassoglobus neptunius. The sequence goes on from NZ_SIHI01000001.1 coordinate 969,634, forward strand.
TTGAGTACGATTTCCTCCGATCATCACCATTCCTCGCCGCAGTTGATGCGATTGCTCGTTCAGATTCGCTAATTTCTTGTCGCTGGCCTCTTTTCGAAACAAGCCTTTTCCACATGGCTGACACTTCTCGACTGAAAGTCTGCATTGTCGCAATCAACGCCTATCCGGCGATTGACGATCAGGTGCCGGGGACCTTTGGAGGCATCGAGACGCGGTCCTGGTTGATGGCTCGGGCATTGGCTCGGTTGCCGGACCTCGAAGTTTCGTTTGTCGTCAGACATTGGGCCCCGCTTCGTCAGAATGAATATGAAGGTGTGAAGCTGCACCTGATCCGTGACCGTTTATTTCAGCAGCGTGATTCGCTCTTGTCGCGACTGGAGCGAACGTCTGGATTTCCGGGCTTCAAGCTTCGTCACCCGCACTTGAGCGACGCTTTTTATCTTCCACTCCTCGCGGGCATGAAATTCCTGCGAGGCAAAAACGATCCGCTTCGGCCTTCTCAACTGTTGCAACAAATTGACTGCGATCTCTTTCTTTCGTTTGGCGTTCAAAGCCATTCTGCAACGGTGATCTCATCCGCACATTCAACAGATCGCCCTGCGGTGCTGTTTCTCGGTTCCGACAGTGATCTCGATGAACGGTACATGCCCGGCAACAACTACACGAGTGTTTATCGCGATTCCGGAGACATCTGTTATCACGTCATCCAAGAGGCGGATGAAATCCTGTGCCAAACTCCACGTCAGCGAGAACTGCTGAGTTCAAGATTTGACCGAAACGGAACAGTCATTCCGAATCCGATTGACCTCGAACAATGGGATCGACTCGCGAAGGCTCCGATTCGTGTTCCACTCGAATCAACACCTTACGCGCTTTGGGTTGGCCGCGCGGACCCGGTTCACAAACAGCCTCAACATTTGATTGAGCTGGCCAAACTCTGCCCTGAGGTTCGTTTCCTGATGATCATGAATCCTCGCGACGACGTTTGCGAAGCCCGAATTCGCGAGACAGCCGCGAGCAACGTTCAAATTGTGGATCGCGTCCCGTTCTCGGAAATGCCAGCGCTCTACAACAAGGCTTCGATGTTCATCAACACGTCCTCGCTGGAAGGATTTCCGAACACCTTTCTCCAAGCGGCAGCGAGTGCGATTCCCGTCCTGTCGTTAAATGTCGAAGGAGAATTCCTCGAACGAACACAGGCAGGATTTTGTGCGAACGGAGATCTGAACGCACTCGCAGACCACGTCCGGACTCTTTGGAGTGAGCCGCAGGACTTCTCTCAGGCAAGACGCTACGTCGAACAGCATCACAACATTGAGCAAACGACTCGACTGCTCGCTGATTCACTCCGATCCACTTACTCGAGTTGGACTTCGCGGACCTTGTGATTCCAGCCACCGGATTGCTGTCGGAACATCCCCTTCGTGACCGCCTTCGAAGACTGTCAAACGCGTGGGACCCGCAGTGCGTCGAAAGAGAACGGAATGGCTCCGAGGCTCTTGCATTCCGCGAAAGCGTTCGGCCGTCGGAACGCTTTGTTCCTGGACCATGTGACTGATCAGTGATTCTGCAACGACTTTTTCTGCAAAACCCGACTGACTCGCAACCTGATTGAAAGCATTGATGCTATGGCTGATCGGGACGCTTCCCGTGTGCCCATCATGTATCCCGACCTGAATATCAAGCGGAACATCAACCGCCGAATCCAGCCAGGATTTAGGTGATCGGTTTCGGTACTCCGAATCAATGGTCTCGGACTCGCCGGGAGAACCGCCGGTCACTGCCTCCATTTGCTTGGCATATTTCAGTCCGGCCGCTTGTGTTTCGTCATGCCAATTCGCGAGGTCCCAGATGCCCACCCATGCAGAAACACCAGCCCAATAATCAGGGTGGCGCCCAGCCATGAGCATCGAGAGATGCCCACCGCCAGAGACTCCGGTGAGATAGACGCGGTCGGGAGCAACTCCGTGTTCTTTGATCATCCAGTCAACGGCATCAATGACATCCTGGACGGCCAATTCCGATCCACACGCTTCCGGACCGGTATTCGCCCCGCGAAAATTCGGGTGAATGACCGCCCACCCGCGATCGGCACACTCTTCGGCGGCAACCTCGATATGTCCCTTCTGGCGATAGTTACCGCTCCAGGTATGAAGCAGCACCAACAGGGGAAGGCTCTTCCGGTCGGAATCCGATTCCTTCGGAAGGAACATTAAGGCGGGCTGAGTCGTCTGATCCGCTGTGCTCGGAATGCTGACCTCAACGAGATCCTGAGAAACTCCAGTCCGGCACAGCGACAGAATGACGAGCATCGCGAGAACGAAGTGCCGCGAGACCAAGCTTGATAACCGAATCATTCCTTCTCCGTTCGCTGCGAGAGCAAGTTGCTCTTTCCTGTGCACTCGCTTGAACTCTTTCATCAGACAGAAGACTGAGTTTGCTCGTGCGAGTGAGTGCAAATCAAAACAGAAAATGCTTTAAACATGACTCTTGCATGCAAATCCGTTGACGATGCCAACTGAAACTCAACTCAACAAAAAACAGCTCGACTACGACAATCCGCCAGTTCGCGACTGGAGCGTATTGACCGCTTTGAGGAATCGTTGTTGAATATCGAGTGGAATTTCTGAGAACTGATCGAGAAGTTCTGGCGACAGGACTGTTGTCACTCTTTCGATGGCAGCAGCGGCGCGTTTATACAAATCCGCAGCTTCGGGATCGCTTCTTTCCTGCTGATCCTCACCAGCGACTTCTCCGCGTGCACCTTTGCCAAACGGAGCGTATTCCCCCTGCCCCGCTTCTCTTGGAGCAGATGAAACAGTCTCTGCACGTCCTGATGAAGCGCCCGCTCCCGCCATGGCAGGTTCGCGGCCTTCATCAACTTCCTCGACGCGTTGCAGCGAATTCTGATCGATGCTCAGATATTCTGGGGCGACGCTGAACGGCGGAAGCTCTTCGGAAGGCTCCTTGAGATCTTCCCCATGCTGGGCACGTCGCCAGGCTTTCATTTCGGCGACGGTGGCTTCGATTTCGTTGGCCCACTGGAGACACTTTGCAGCGTCGTCCCAGTTAACGGCAACGTAAAAGTGCGACCACTTCAAGTTCGGATAGTCTCCGCTGACATCTGCGAAACACTCCCAGACACGGCGGCGTTGATAAACCTGATCCCCGCTCAAACCGATCAGCGCTCCGAAATCGGCATCGGTTCGGCCACGTGAATAGCGTTCGGTCCACTCTGCAGCACACTCTCCGATGACCCAGTTGCACTGGCTCAATGCTTCTTGTGCGCGCGTAATCAGTTGGTCTTCTGACTGAATTTCCTGAGTCATGAATTCCTTTGCTCTCTCATTAGAAGTGACCAAACATGTTGATCACCTGACCATAACAACTCATCCACACAGTTTTCTATTCGATGTCCCGTGTCCGGTGACCCCTTCTGAGTCATTTTCCGGTTCAAATCAGGTTGTGGGACGTACTCACCTGCGATCTCAGGAAAATCCGCTAAACTTGCCCCGAACTTCCCAGAGTTTGATCTCCGATCACTGTGGAAGGGTTCATTAGACGAATTTTCACCGGTTCATGCTTGCGGCGTCGGAAAATTTCCGAGTCGGTCCGCAGGATTGTCACGAATCCCGGCTAGGCAGCTTCAGCATGACTACGGTAACGATGTGAAGAGAATGTCAAGGACTCCACAATGGAAGTGACAACTGAAGTCCGTGAAACGCGTCAACTTCTTCGGGAAGCGCGGCAGAAAGGTTGCCGAATTGGCTGTGTGCCGACAATGGGCGCTCTTCACGCTGGTCATTTGAGCCTGGTCGAAGAGTGTCGAAAAAGTGTGGATTTCGTGTTGGTAACAATTTTCGTCAACCCAACACAGTTCGGCCCCTCAGAAGATCTCGAACGGTATCCCCGCCCATTGGCACAGGATCTGAACGCTTGTGAGCATGCCCAAGTCGATGCGGTATTCACTCCGGAGATCTCGACACTCTACCCCGAAGGATTCGACACGTGGGTCGAATGTGGCGAAATTTCCAGAATTCTGGAAGGAGCCTCTCGTCCGGGACATTTTCGGGGTGTCACGACAATCGTCGCCAAGCTGTTGAATATCGTTCAGCCCGATGTCGCCTGTTTCGGACAAAAAGACTACCAGCAGCAAACGATCATTCGTCAGATGGTCCGAGACCTCGATATTCCGACAGAAATCGTCGTTTGTCCAACCCTGCGTGAAGCAGACGGACTCGCTTTGAGTAGCCGGAATGCCTATCTCAACGAACAACAGCGAGCATCCGCCGTCGCCCTGTTTCAAGCCTTGGAACAAGCTGAAGAACTGCTTCAAGCTGGCAACGTTTCTTTTCAGGAAGTTGAAGAGGCGATGATTGAGCGTCTGAAGTCATTTGAGGGTGTCGATCCGGAATATGCTGTGATTCGAAATCCTGACACTTTACAGGAACCGAGTGAGTCTTTGACGTCCGTTGTGGCCCTGATTGCTGCTCGATTGGGGAAGACACGACTGATCGATAACCGTACGATTCCAATCACGAAATGAGACTCAATCCTGGCCTGAATCGGTTCAAACGTTTCGGATCACTGGCAGTCTCTTTTCACTGTAGTCTTGAGCATTCATGGCCTCACTCTACATTCAAACCTGATCGCGAATCTCTCGACATTGGATTGATTGACAGTTTCCGCTGAGTGACTGTGCTGAGAATTCGAAGCCCCTGGACGGACCCTGACTGTGCGACAAACACTTTTTCGAATCTGGATGGAACGGCCCTGGGCCTTGTGGACCAGTTTTCCCGACCAAACTCCGCGAGTCGGAGTCTGCTGGGTCGTTTTATTTCTGGCAGCTGTCTTCGTGATTGTGCATCTGATTCGCGGTCAGAAAGCGGCACTGATGGATCGCACCAACTGGCTCAGTTGGGGCGCAGCCCTCATTTTGTTGAGCGGGCAACCCGTTCTGGGAATCTTTCCGGAGACACTTCCGGTCTTCGGCTACGGAACGATGGTTCTGATCGGATTCGTCAGCGCCCTCTGGTTTTCTTGCGTCCGAGCGAAATCGGTCGGCTTCGATCCCGACATCATTCTTGACGCGGCGTTCTGGGTTCTCGGTCTTGGAATTGTCGGAGGCCGGTTGGCATTCCTCATTCAGTACGGCCATTTTGTGTTCGCGAATGCACAAGGACCTTTTGATCTGCTCTTCCGTGCGGTGAATCTCTCTGAGGGAGGGTTGGTGCAGATCGGAGGACTAGTCGGAGGAACGTTAGGTTTCCTGCTGTTCTGCTATCGTCGAAATTTGAACTTCCTCGAATTCGCAGACATCATGACGCCTGCGATCTTCATTGGGATTGGGTTCGGTCGGATCGGATGCTTGTTGAATGGCTGTTGTTACGGTGACCCGTGCAATCTCCCGTGGGGGATTCAATTTCCGGCTGACAGCGTGACGTTCGGAGAACTCGCATCGCGAGGATTTGTCGATCCGGACGCTGCAATGACTTATCTCATGCATCCAACGCAGATTTACAGTTCTATCAATGGTTTCGTTCTCGCATTAGTGACGGGTGTCTACTATTGGTATCGAAAGCATACGGGAGACGTGTTCGCACTCGGAGCTATTCTGTATGCAATCACTCGGACACAGCTTGAGTTTTTGCGTGCCGATGAACTGGGGCAATTGGGAACCGGGCTCACGATTTCGCAGATTTACAGCATTGGAATTCTTGCGTTTGGAGTCATTGTATTGCTCACAGGACCGATGCGATCCAAGCCCCAGCAAACTCCTGCCGTCCCAACGACTTGATCAGCGACAACGCCCGGCTCATAGAGTCGGCGACGAGTCCGAGTCGTCCGCGAGGAAATTTTCTTCGCCTGACGCTCCTGTTCGATCCCGTTCCTGACGAACATCATCAGCGATGAGCATCCGCTGGAAGAACAACATCATCAACGTACACAGGTAGCGGCGACCCATTTCGCGAAGCTTGAGATTCGTCGAACCCCAGGTGCGGCCTTCCCAGTGAATCGGGCATTGTTTGATTCGATATCCCGCGATCAGCGCACTGAGTGACATCTCCAATGTGATGTTGAAGTGACAAGATCGATAAGGACCGCACGACTGAATGACTTCCCGTCGATACGCTTTGAACGCATTCGTCAGGTCATTGAATCTGGTCCAGAACATCACGCGGATCGCAGTGTTGACGAATCGATTGACGATCAGCTTGAAGCGGGGGTAATTGTGGACACTTCCCCCTTTGATGAATCTCGATCCGAAAACACAATCGTATTCTTCGTTGACGATGAGACGATAGTAGTTCAAGACATCCTGCGGGCGATCTGATAAGTCCGCCATGTAAATCACGACGACATCGCCTTCGGCGTAATTGAGTCCGCAGCGAATTGCTCGACCGAACCCACATGGCGCGGAATGGCGAATTAGACGGATTGCGGAGACCGACCTCTTTCTTTCCGAGACGAGTTCTTCGGTCCGGTCAGTACACCCATCTGCCACGACGATCAGTTCGACATCAAGTCCGGCCTCGGTGATGAGCGTCGTCACCAGTTCATCAAGACACGCCTGAATATTCTGTTCTTCATTGTGTGCCGGGATCACCAGCGAAAGTTGGGGGCGACTATTCAACGGACTCACTCGGGACATAAATATTGACAAAGCAGTCTTGGGCTGTGACCTGCGTTCCAACCGTTGTGCTCAGGATAGCACCATATTGTTTTGGCCATTCATCCTGGACAGCTTCTCCAGCAGCAAGCAAATATCGAAAGGGAATCTCGGCGTCTCCGTAGAAAAGTTCACGCTGTTGACACAAGAGAGTCTCACGTCCCGAAAGGTAGATGTCAAAGACATAGCTCGTGTCCGCTAAATACAGCCCCTCTTCTGGCATCTCCTCGAGAACCTGATCAATAAACTTCCCGGCATGGAATCGAGGATCCCCCCAGTTCACCCAATAAATCCCGGCCGATCGCAGTCCGCCTCCCGGAACGAAAATCACCAGCCCGACTACGACTGCTGCGGCTGTCGACAAATACCTGATCCGAACAGTGTTCGAAGTTAACCACGGTTGCAACGCCAATCCGATCGTGACGCAAACCCAAAACGTCGGATAGACCCAATACCCCTTGGTCGGGTGCATCCCTGCAACAGTCGCTGTCAGATAGAGACTTGAGCCCACAATCATCGCCAATGCTCCGGCATGTGAAGTCCGCTGCCTGAACAAAACTGCGAGGCTAAAGATTGCTCCGAAACCGAAGAATGCTGCCTGAAGCGGACCGAAGAACTCCCAGATTAAACCAAAGTGGTGACGAAAGGACGGAATCGGATTCAAGAGTCGCGAGCCGAGACCGGGGCCAGCACGATCAACGACATTCGCGAAGAACTGGCTTTGAAACTCCTGCGGAAACTTGACGATCAACGGCAACCACAACATCAACACCGCCGCTGCCGAGAACGCAAGCAGACACCCGCGGGTAATTCGTTCCCGACTGCTGCCTTTTGCCGCGAGAACCCAGACTCCACATTGAAGACAGAAGACGAGCGCGAACGGATGAAAGAGTCCTCCCAAACCACACAAGGCACCAGCGACGACGATTCTCTTCCAATTCCAATTCCAATCCTCGGAGGGAGTCCACAGCGTCAACACGGCTCCCCAACCGCACAGCATGCACAGCAAATCGGGCCGAGCCAGAATCGACGTAAACATCAACGGACGGGAGAAGGCCAGCAGACTCGCCGCGAACAGAGCCGCATTCCAGCCGCCGCCAAATCTTATCGCTGCAAAAAAGCAAAGACCGATTGCAAGGCATCCGCCGAAAAGCAGTGGCATTCGCGCGGTGGGATAGCCTCCGGGAAGCACCTGAAAGAAAGGAGCCTGAAAGTAAAACAATCCGGGCGGAAGCGCCATCAAACAGCGATCGGCGTTCTGATAGAAAGTGGCCCGATTGTCAGTCACCAGATAAGGAACACGCGGCACGCCTTCGTTCGCGACAGTCCATCCGGGAACGGCAAAGACCTGTTCATCCTGTCCCCCAGCTTGATGAACGACGAGGGGAAGTCGCAATCCAAAAAAGAGAACGATCGGGATGACACACCATTTCCAGGTTCCTCCTGACAGCAATTCAGTCATCGCCCCCTCGAAATGGTCAGCCAGTCGTTTCGCGTCTCGGCGAAATCTGCGATCTCCGTCAAAATGGCATCACGTGTCCACTCGGGTGACCAGTCCCAAGTCTTTTGTGCGAGGCTGTTATCCAGAACGACCCACGGCAAGTCAAACGGTCGAGGATTGGGATCCGTCCCGACGACATGTTCTCCGAATCGCTGATCGCACCAATGAGTCAGTTGTGCGAGTGACATTGCACTTTCAATGCCTCCTGAGACGTTGAGAAGCACCGGTCGCTCATCGTCGCTTTCGGCCTCGAACTGCTTCACGACTAATCGAGCTAAATCGAATGGGTGAAGCATATCTCTCACCTGCGCGCCTGTTCCATCGAATCCGATGTACTTCAACGGTTGTCGCTGCTGATGAGAGTGGATCCAGAATGCGAAAATTCCCTGCCCCGGATGACCGAACTGCCCTGCTCCGGCCATGACACCACACCGATTGATCCAGACAGGAAAACCGAATGTCTCCGAGTATTCTTTCGCGAGAACCTCTGAGGCCAGTTTGCTCGCCCCATAGAGAGAGACCGGTGCCTCCGTCGAAAACTTTTCAGAGATTCCACGTTCACTGAGTCCAGCGGTCTCGATTTCATCGAACCTCGGAACATACGCGTCGTCCTCTTTCCGGAGAAGCAACCCGGCCAGCGGTTTGATCGCGTAAACTCGACTCGTGCTGATCATATTGAACTTGGCAGACCGTGCCCGACAGTATTCCAGAAGGTTTAAGGTTCCAAGCAGATTGTGTTCCATCAACTGCAAGGAAGCACCGCCTCCATCGGTTCCGGCCAGCACGCTCGGCATCGCAGAAGCATCGATGACAGCTTCGACATCGGGAAACAATTCCAGATCGTTTCGGTTTCGAATATCTCCATGAACGAATTCGACTCCCAGCGACTGAATTCGAGTGCGATTCGTTTCTGCCCCTGCGCGAGAGAGATTATCGATTCCGATCACGGTCCAGTCGGAACGTTCCTGACGAATCCATTCTGCGAGGCGACTTCCGACAAACCCGCAAACACCAGTGATGAGAATCTTCACGTCCAGGTTCCATTCATTTCGATCGAAATTTCTTGAGATGCTTTTCTGAGTCCAAGTTCACCTCGATGCGATTGACTCGGTGATCGAACCAGCAATCTCACGTCTCAGTCTCAGCTGCCGGGATCAGAAAATTGTCAGGCGAAATTTTGATCAGGTTCGGATTGCGGCCTCATGGGCTTGGATGAGTTCTTCGAGAATCGACTGCAAATTGCGGGTCATCGACCATTCCGGGTATCGCTCGGAAAACCTGCGAGTATCGCTGAGATACCATTGATGATCGCCTCGCCTTGGGGTCTCTTCGAATGCGAATTCCATCTGCTCTCCCCTCAGCGACTCGATGATTCCAATTGCTTCCAGGATTGAACAATGACTGAATCGCCCGCCGCCGGCATTGAAGACGCCTCCTTGCACCGGATCGCTTGCGCAACACAAGAGCATCCTGACGAAATCGTATGCGTGAATATTGTCGCGGACCTGTTTTCCCTGATATCCAAAAATCCGATACGGAATTTTCTGGACGGCACACTTGGTCAAGTAAGACAAAAACCCGTGCAGTTGAGCCCCGGAATGTCCCGGACCTGTCAAACATCCCCCACGAAACACAGCGGTCTTCATTCCGAAGTAGCGACCGTATTCCTGCACCAGTAAATCAGCAGCAGCTTTCGAACACCCGAACAGTGAGTGAGTCGTCTGATCAATCGGCATCGATTCATCGATCCCGTGCTCGAAGTATGGATGGCTCGATTCAAGTTCCCAGCGAGTTTCTTCTTCGACAAGTGGAAGACTATTGGGGCAGTCGCCGTAAACCTTGTTTGTCGACGTGAACAGAAAACATGCCTCCGGACACCTCGAGCGCGTCGCTTCCAGAAGATTGAGTGTCCCGCCCGCGTTGACATTAAAATCTGTAAACGGGTCACTCGCAGCCCAGTCGTGAGAAGGTTGACCGGCCGTGTGAATCACGACGGAGATATCTGAAGAGTACTCCGAGAAAACAGCGTCGACGTTGTCGCGATCACGAATATCAATCGGGTGATGCACGAGGTCAGAAATCTCTTCTTTGAGCCCCTGCATTTGCGGAGTCGTCGAAGAACCCGGTCCAAAGAAGTGAGCGCGCAGATCGTTATCGATCCCCACGATCTGAAACCCAGCATTCGAAAACTGACGACATGCTTCGGCTCCGATCAGTCCCGCCGCTCCAGTCACAACTGCAATCAACCTCGACCGACCTTTCTCTCCGGGAAACGCTTTCTTTGGAATCGTAGTGAATCGTCAGGCCATTGTCATGGTTCCTGCGGGCTCGCCGGAACTCGCTGCTTCCGATGGATGCTGCGCTGGCCGCGTCAATCTTTGTAAATCAGATGTCAGAGTTCGATTGAGCGGGTTGGCAAGTTGCTTGATTCCCTCAAAGCATGATGAAAGCCAACTTGTTTCATTCACACACTCGAGATCACATCAACCGCTTCCGGTTTTGTGACTTGGTGTGAACGCAAAACCTCTCGACGACCTCCGGGGGGAATCTCTTGAAAATCTCCTTAATGGCTCGACTTTCCGCAGCCACCTTTCTTGAGAATTCTTCCCCTGCGGTTCGGGCTTCGAGAACAACGTCCCTCGCCCCAATCATCGGGAAGCCCCCGGTTTGTTCGAACAGGCGCAACGCGAGTTCAACGTCCTCCATTCCATTCCGGGAATCGAGTGACTCATTAAAGGTCACACCGTCCGGAAGTCCCGACTTCAGACCGGACAGGTTCCAGACCAGACACGTATTCCTAGGGAACTGATAACTTTCCTCATCCCGATTGCGGAACAGTGCATACCCACAACTTGACGACGGTGACAGCGCAGCTTCTTGCAACTCGGAGAGTTGAAGAGGTGTCAATCGAACTTCAGTGGACACGATGAGGACACACTTCTCGCGTGGCGGAAGATGACCGAGGGCACGATTCAACGCTTTCGACCAACCGTATTTTCGTTCCGGAATTGGCAAGTACTTCAGGTCTTCAAACCCTGAAGCCTCTTCGAGACACAAGCGTGTCGAGAAACCAAAGTTCCCTGAGGGATCTCCGTCGCGATCGGAATTGACCGGGACAATCAGCCCATCGATTCCCGGCAGATTGCGGAGATTCTCCAGCAGTCCAATGAGTTTCGGATTGTTGTAGCTTCGACAAATTGCATACATCGGCGGGTGTGATTCGTTGCTTCTCCCCGACTGAAAAAGAACGTCGTCTTCTACTGTTCGGGCCCTTGAGACGAAGTAATCACGCCCAGACGATAGGCCAGTTCGAGCAGCAATCTCTCGACGGTGTTGAGTTCCATTCTCTGGTCAATCACTTTTCGAGCCCGCAACGGAAAGTCTGTGATGATCCCGTCGACACCTTGTGACATCATCAGGGACATCTGAATCGGATCATTGACCGTCCAGCAGTAAACAGCTTTTCCGCGCTCGTGAGCACGATCAACGAACGTGTGACTGACAAGTCCCGAGTTGACAGCAAGGAAATCGGCTTCCAAGCGAGTCAAATCTCCGATGGCCGTCGCAGTGAGCAATCCGACCGTCCAGTCGGGACGCAGACTCTTCATTTTCTTGACAGCCTTCAGCTTCAGTGACATCAACACCACACTCTCGGCCATGCCCGTTTCTTCCACGATCTGCGCCACCTTTCGTTCCAGATCCTGATCGTGGCCGTAGTACTTCAGCTCAATGTTGACCACGGCGTGCCCCGAACAGGTTTCAAGGACTTCCTTTAATGTTGGAACACGTTCACTGCTAAAGTCCGGTGAGAAATGACTTCCGATATCAATTTCCGAGAGTTTCTCTAAAGTGGCGTCCCAGAGTTTCAAATTGACTCGGCTGACTTTCATAAAATCCGAATCATGAAAGACGACGACTTCTCCATCAGCCGTTTCCTGAACGTCAATCTCGACCTGATCGGCGTGTTCTTCGATCGCCTTTCGAACAGATGCCATCGTGTTTTCCGGAGCCGATCCCGATGCTCCACGATGAGCGATAATCAAAACATCGTCGTCCGGACGCACTCCGTCGACGAGCCAAACTCCAATCAGCCCGGAGAACAACGCGAGGATCACAACGCCGGAGGCAAGTCGCGGCCAGGTCAATTGAGACCAGAACTTTGATTTCGTCTCGGGAAGTGCTTCAACAGAAACAGGAACCGCTTTTTCTTCGGGCAGCGTGTGGCGATAGAAGTCCGTCATGAGCAGAGAAAACAAAATTGACTGAGTCAGACTGATCACCAGCGATGCCAGGCTGTAGATGATCAAAAGAGCCCCAAGAACCGGGATGAGAATTGTCACGGACCCCGAAAATGTCGGAACGACGCTCCGCCCAATAAAGACGGTCGCAGCCGAGAGAACCATCGACAGCAGCAGAGAAATACCAATCCACGCGACAAACCCAATACCGATGTTTTTTCGATGCCCCATTGTCCTTTGTTCGCTGACTTTCAGCGCTGTCCACGGGCCTTCTTTTTCCATCATCAAGACAGGAAGAGCAACGAACCATCCAGCGACTCGGGGAAGAAGTCGCCAGCACATCACACCAAGCACAACTCCGATCATCGCAGCAGCAAAGAGGAATTTGGGCGGCCGGTTTTGCAGGTAAAAGTTGATGTCCACATCGGTCAGCATCAGCCAGAAGATGAGCGCTCCCACGGCAAGAAACGGGACTGCGATGATCAGAACGCGCACCACGATCTGAAGTGTCAGTCGCAAGATATTTGGCGTTTTCAGAATGGTGAAATGAAGGCACGCCAGCAGCTCACCGGGCGTCACCTTTCGTTCCGACACAGCCATCACAATAAACGTTGCCTGCTCCAGCGCGAGAACACACAGAAAGACAGCTGCGACGGCGATCATCCCGATCATTCCGATCGGATGCAGCACAAAGGAAACAATCTCCATGTCAGCGACCGCCGACTGTCCAGAGAAAGCGAGGACTGCGCGAAGTGCCAGTCCGGGGAGCGGAGCGAGAACGACGAAGGAAACCAGCCGAAAAAGAATCCCGACGAGAACCATCCCCCAGCCGATACGAATCCACTCTTTCACAATACGATTGGCGACTGAATTCATCGGTCACTCTCTGATTCAATAAAATACGGGCGGTCGGAAGAGAGATTGTGACGAAAGCGCTTTCGATTCGACAGGTATTTTTCGAAAGTCGAACCTCATCGATCAAATGTCGCCGGACTCATCGGCTCGGAAGTGATCGCATCTGTTGTTTCACCATCCTCAGGGTCGAGTCCTGCGTCAACAGGCTCATCTGGACTTCTGTCACTATTGCCGAAGAGCGACAGAAGAGCCGGGAGAAAGACGAGATCGCCGAAGAGCGCTGCGGAAATTGTCAAACCGGCCATGCTGGCGAAGATCCGCTGATCACGCATATCGCTGAACATGACCGTCGCAAAACCGACCACCAGAACCGCAGTCGTCATGATGAGTGCGGTCCCTGTGCCGATGAAGGCTCGACGAATCGCTTCGCGTTCCGACCCTCCGCCGCTTGCTTGAAGTTCGGCCCGTTCCTCTTCGTAGCGTGTGAGAAAATGAATCGTATCGTCGACCGCGATCCCAAGGCATACGGTGAACGCACAGACGCTGACAATCTCGAGCGTTTGACCCGTCACCACCAGATAAACTCCGGTCACTGCCAGCGGAAAGATATTGGGGATGATCGAAATCAATCCGAGTCGAAGCGACCGGTAAGCGAGACTTAACACGACAAAGATGATCAAGCTCGCGCTACCGAGGCTGTAGACGAGATCCATCACGATTTGAAAGAGACTCTCCCACCGGCGGACTGGTTCTCCGCCGAGTCTCACCGAGAAACCCGGATGATTTCGAGCAATGGTCGCACACTCTTCTCGAACACGTTCAAAAACCGGTGCGTACTTTGCGATGCCCAGATCCTGAACTCGGAACTGAATTTTGGCTGATCTTCTTTCGGGGGAGTAGTAGGCACGCTTTAACGGAGGAGGCAGCAATTCGAGGAGCGGCATTCGTTCTTCGAAATCTCCATCACCGGGAAGTGCATCGATGAATGATCGAATCGATAGCGGACTTCCAAGGAGCGGCTCCTGACGAAGCGTGTCATCGATTTCTGTCACCACTTTCAACACTTCAGGAGAATCCGAAGGAACCTCAGCCTTCCATGTGACTTCGACGAACCCCATTTCGAGTCCTCCGAATGCCTGATCCATATGATCGATCGCGCGAGCTGCCTCTGATTTCATTGGCAGTCCCGTCGTTCGACGGTCATCGGGGCGAAGCGTCAGGGAGATCGCGGTAAACGCAAAGGTGATCACAATTCCAAGAATCCCCACGACTCGTGAATGACGCAGAACGAAATCAATGATCACGCTAATTCGGCTCAGATTTCGATCGATGAGCCCCCGCTCATGACCGTGATGAATCGACTTCCCCAACCAAGTCGAACAAGCCAGCGGAATGGATGTAATCACGGCGATAAAGGTGACAATCACTCCCAACACGCTCGCCCAGCCGAACTCCCGGATCACTCGATGATGTGCCATTGAAAGCGATCCAAAACCAATCGCTGTCGTCAGAGATGTCAGCAGGCACGCCAGCCCGACTTTCTGAATTCCCCGTTTTGCTGCCTGTTTCTCGGGGAGCCCGGATGCACGTTGCCGACGGATCTCGACCATTAGGTGAACGCCATCGGTCAAGCCGACCATACTCAACAGGATCGGCAGGACAATATCGATAAACGGGTTGTCCTGAAGATCGAAATAACTCACGAGCCCGAGCGTCCAGAACACTCCAAGCGTGGGGGCGATCGCAACGATCATCACAGCCCGAAAACCACGGAACAGGATGACCGCCATGAGAAGCACCATTCCGTATCCGATGATCTGATACTTGAAACGATTCGCCTCCTGCGAGGTGATAAACGTCAAGTACATCGGAACCGAACCAGTGACGAGAACGTCAAAGTCATTCGATGGAAAATTCTTGAGTGCCGACTTCACAGCCCGGCGCAGACCGTCGGTGACAGCTTCGTCACTTTCGACGAAGAACCAATTCAACTTCACCATCAACAGGGTTGTTTCACCGTCATGTGATAAAAGCTGTCCGCCGACAAGAGGGTGAGCTAATGCTGCTTCGCGGGCCTCTTCGAATTGACGTTCCGAGGCATGCACTCCCGGAAAGAACGACTCACGTAGTCCAAAAATATTCAGCGGGGGAATTTCATCGACCCAGAGAACGCTCTCGACGTAATCGAGTTCTTCGAGCGCAGCGACACAGGCTTTCAATGCCTGAGACCCATCGACCGTAAAGAATTGGCTGGAGTCGATGACCAGGATGACTTCGGAGTCCGAAATACTGACAACGTCAACAATCGGAGCAGCCTGCCTCGGCGTTGATTGCTGGCTCGGCTGTTTCTCGTTGACCGCAGCTGGTGCTGGCTCGAAGAGTTTCCAGACCATCTCCGGAGCGAGGTAGCCGATCGCTGCAATAGCTGTCAGACAGAGTAGCAGCGCCCAGACAATTCCACGCCGGTCGACGGTCCAGCCGAAAGCTTTCTGAAATTTTACAGACACGCGAGGACAATCTTTGTGAGTGAGACTTGCCTGAAGGAGAACGCACCGATGTAACTCGGCACTGAAGGTGAGCTCAAAGACGATTTACGAATTCCGAGTCAACTCGGCCCCGATTTAGCGACGTCGAAATTCGGCATCTGCTCGACGACGCACCTCTGAGGGATCCAGAAATCCGTCACGATTGCGATCCAGTTCATGAAATCCGTATCGATCCATTGCAATCGGCAATTCGGAACGCAAGATCTTCCCGTCCTTGTTTTGATCGAACCTTTCAAAGAACCGGGCGACGAATTGCGAGGCCTGCTCTTTTTGTTCAGCCTCGGAAATCGTGACCACCGATTTGGCCGACGTGTCTCGATAACGAACGTTCTGGGCTCTTGGAGTCGCGACAGTAAAGAACGCGAGCGCCATTTCTTCCCAGGTTTGGTCGCCCCACGTGACGTACTGTTCGGGATCGGGATTAACGGGGTTCTTTTCGGAATTATCGAAGACAGACCGAAATTTGATCCCCTTCAGCTCAGCCAGCGGCAAAGGTTCCTTGAACTGATAAAAGTGCTGCCAGTTGAAATCATAGTGTGGGACATCCAGCACGGTGTCCCGTTCTCCATCACGCACGATGTCCACTGAGAACGCTTTTCCTCGAACATGCATGTGCGGAGCGATTCCGATGAGTTTTCCCGCATCGGGAAGGTAAGTTACATCCCCATCAACAGCGTAAGACGCCTCGTTCGGCGGAATTTCGAAGTCTCGGTTGATCCCAATCAGTGTCGAAACCTCATGAGTCACGTCTTCATCGTCTGCCAACAGTAACGCGAGTTGTGAAAGATCTTCTTCCTCGGTTCCGGTCGGTGTGTAATGCATCTGAAAGACAAATCGTGATCCCGCCGGGACAAGGATGCCGTAATCTTCGGGAAGATCCATGGGCAACTGTCCGGGAACGAATCCGGTGAGCCATCGAACTCTTCGAAAGTCCTCTCCATCGGGCGGTCGAATAAAGACGAGACAGTGATGGACGACCGAACGATTGCCGGGAACGACTTGAGCACCGACCACCCATTGATCTTCTTCAAATTGGGGATCGACGACGAAGTACTGATACTCGACAGTCCCCTCAGCCGGAACATTGAAGGGTCGCGTGTGCATGTCCAGGACGAGGTCGGGCTTCCGCTTGAGCTGCCATTTTTCAGCGGGCGGAACCGGCGACGGAAGATCTTTTTCATCACCGAACGGCATTCCCCCGCGAACCCATTCTCGAAGCTGCTCGATTTCCTTTTCCGGCATTGCCCGAGCATTGAGAAATTCACCGTGATCGGGACTGGCGTGCCATGGTGGCATGCGTTTCTGATCAATTACTTCCAAAAGCATTTCACCCCAGCCCTGAACCTCTTCGTAATCCGTCAAAGCAAACGGTCCGATTTCTCCTTCACGATGGCATTCCACACATCGATTCTGAAGGATCCGAGAGATTTCCTTCGCATACGTCAGCGACGTTGGCTTTTCGACGTCGCGAACCCGTCCGATCAAACAGCCGACCGGCTCTGTTTGAGAAACGGCAATTTTCTTACCGTTCATCAGCTGTTCGATGGCGACTTTCAAATCTTCCCGTTCCGGTTCACTCCGGCTAAGCCCCGGTTGATACTGATCATCGATTCGCCCCTGATAGCGGATCACTCCGAGTGAATCGACGACGAAGACTTCCGGAGTGCGTGTTGCTCCAAAGAGATCAGCAGCGGTGCCGAGGTGATCTTTCAACAGAGGGAATTGAATTCCCGTGCGATTCACATAAACCCGCACATCTTCAATCGAGTCTTGCGAGTTGCTGTTAATGCCGACGAAACGCACCCCCTGCGACTTCCACTTCTCAGAGAGAGCTTCGAGTCTTGGCCCATAGAGTCGGGCGAGTGGGCATTCACTTCCCAGAAAACAGACAACCGAGATCGAATCGGTTTCCTCGCCCAACACGGGAACAAGTTTCCCGTTGACTCCGGGGAGCGCGAGTTCCCTCATCGTCGGAGAAGTCGGCTCTTCCGCCCAGAGTGCTTGAGATAGCAGAACCACCAGTAGAAAGCTTCCGGAGCGCCGTACCATACTCTGAAGTCCTTTAACTTGTTGCATCCTGAACAATCAGCGATCCCATCAAAGTGAGATTGTATACAAGACCGTCAAACTTTCGCAAATTTCACGGGATCCAGGACGAATCGGTTCAAATGAATAACGCCTGCAGGCTGGAATTCTCCATGAATCGCTGGGACTTTGGAAATTCAGGCAGTTGCCATCTGCGAGCAAAACAACCACCACTACGCATCCAGGCATCAAGATGCGAAACCGCTTCAAACCAAAACCCGACATGAAATACGGCCGATTGACAAATTATTCCAAAAAAAAGTCCAAGAATGAGGTTGAATTTCCGATCCTCAGATCTAGAATTCTGCACACCAAGTGAAGGCCTCTGGCCCGCTGCCTTCATTTGGAGAGTCCCACCTTAGATTTGGCCCGAATCGGTGGGACTCACTTTTTTTTACTGGCACCTCTTTTCCACATGCTTCGATTCTCAACTGACCTGCTTTGTCAGTTCACTCATCTCTCCCTGTACTCTCCACTCTCTGGAGACTATCTCAACAAGCTTTCATCTTTCCGTTTTTCCGCCGATTGATTTTCATGCCTTCTCCTTGCGCATGAACATGTTCCTCTCGACAATCGACGAAATTTCTTCTGTCTGGTCGCTGAAGATTGGAGGGGAAGGTACTCTAATTGCCTCAAGAGTTTCCTGCTGATCGGAGTGACCAAGTCCGGAAATTGGCTTCGCACTCTCTCGCAAGTCTGCAACACAATGAAAACAGAACTCTTCGCCCGAGGAAGTTTGATGGTTCGATTGACACTATTACTGGCTCTCTTCGCGAGCATTCCACATTGTGACGCCGCCGCTGCAGAGCCGGAATCAACGATCAACTTTCAGAGACTGAACCGAATTGATCGAATCGTCAGCGAGGGGCTGAAACGCAATCAGTTTCCGGGTTGCGTCGTCTTGATCCAGTACAAAGGTGCTCCTGTCTTCGAAAAGGCTTATGGAAACTTGCAGACGGTTCCGGAAGTCATCCCCATGCAGGTCGACACCGTTTTCGATCTGGCATCGCTCACAAAACCAATCGCCACAGCCTCGAGCATCCATCTCCTCGCGGAACGTGGAGAGATCGACCTTCAGGAAACCGCACACCACTATCTTCCTGACTTTCGAGGAGACGGAAAAGAAGCGATCACCATTGAACAACTCCTGACACACACGAGCGGACTGATCCCGGACAACGCGCTCTCTGACTATCAATCCGGGCGAGAAGAAGCGTATGAGAACATCAACAAGTTGTCACTCTCTGCCCAGCCCGGCGAGAAGTTCATGTACAGCGACGTCGGATTCATCGTTCTCGGGCGCATCGCCGAAACTGTGACCGGCCAGCGGCTCGACAAGTTCTGCGACGCTGAACTCTTTACTCCTCTCCAAATGTCTGAAACGGGTTATCTGCCCGACGCATCACTTCGAGAGCGAGCTGCGACAACACAGAAACGCAACGAGAAATGGATGCGCGGAGAAGTCCACGACCCTCGTGCATTTGAAATGGATGGAGTCGCCGGTCATGCCGGTTTGTTTTCAACGGCACAGGATCTCTCACGTTTTGCGGAGATGATTCTTAACGACGGGGAACTCGACGGAGTTCGCCTTTTCACTCCCGCTTCGATTCAGCGAATGACGGAAAGCGTCGACGTCCCGCGTGGCATCCGATCTCTCGGTTGGGACAAGCAATCACCTTATTCGTCCAACAAGGGGGACTTGCTCACCGATTCGGGAATTGGACATGGAGGTTTTACGGGAACGGGAATCTGGATCGATCCCGAACTCGATCTGGCGGTCATCTTTCTAAGCAACCGCGTCCATCCAGACGGTTCCGGTTCGGTGAACAGCCTCATTGGCCGAATTTCAACAGTTGCCACCGCTGCGCTCCCTGATGAATCAGACTGAACTCCTCGTCGTCATTCATGTTGACTGGCCATCCCGTCTTGATCGACAGAAGCTTTGTTGTCATATTCGCCGATTTCAATTCAGGCGAAAGTCCATCGGGCGATGACCGAACAACAATTCGACCTTATTGTTATTGGGGGTGGTGGAGTAGGCAGCAGTACGGCCTATTTTGCAGCCCTCCGAAAGCTGAATGTTCTCGTCCTCGAACAATTTCCGAGAGGACATGAGCAAGGCAGTTCTCATGGTGAGACGCGCGTCATTCGAACTGCGTATCACGAGCATCCCGATTACGTCCCACTTGCTCAGAACGCCTACAAGCTGTGGCAGCGGATCGAAGATCGATTCGAACGAGCTTTACTCTCGCCTTGCGGACTAATGCTCGCCGGTCCCCCGGATGCCGAAACTATTCACGGAGCACGAACCGCTTCCGACCTTCATGGAATCGAACTCGAGGATGTTCCCGCCCAAGAGTTTCAAGAACGCTTTCCTGGATTCAATTTGCCTGAAGGGTACGAAGTCGTCTATGAGCCAAACGCTGGCTTCCTTGACGTGGAAGAATGTGTCGAAACATTCTTCGAACTCGCACAGCTTAAAGGAGCTCAGTTCGCATGGGATTCTCCGGTCACTCATTGGGAATCCGATGGAGAATCGGTGACGGTCTTTGTGGGGGAAAAAACTTTTCACGCGCGGAATCTAGTGATTGCTTCGGGAGCCTGGAGCAATCAGCTCTTGAATGAAACTCCGGGATTTCCCTCACTGGAAGTCCTCCGGAAGTTCATGGTCTGGTTTCCCGTACGTGCAGATTCTTACGATCTAAGTTTGGGAAGTTCGATCTTTCACTACACCATGCCTTACGGGGAGTTTTACGGATTCCCATCGCTCGATGGCGAAACAGTGAAAGTGTGCGAACATTCTGGCGGCCGAACCGTCAGTCCTCCTTTCAAGGAAGCCCCAGAGATGATGGACTCTGACCTCGAACCTTTGGAACGATTCTTGACGGACGTCATGCCTGATCTGGAACCGCAAAGTGAAAGCTACAGCCCCTGCCTCTACACACTCACATCGGATCGACACTTTATCGTTGACGAACATCCGCAACACCAGAATGTCCATTTCGCTGCTGGCTTGAGTGGACACGGTTTCAAATTTGTCAACGTGATCGGCAAGGCTCTCGCAGACCTTGTTATTGACCGTGAAACCGAACAACCGATCTCCTTCCTGTCGCTCAAGCGATTCACCAATCCGGGATTTTGACGAGTCCGAAAGGTGGCTGCTTTCTCAGGATTGAACGAGATGCCTCCACCACTCTTGTCGAACGGAATCACTCTGCTGCATAATGCGATGAGTCAACGACTTATCTCTGCACGACTTCCAACGGGCATGACGATTTCCCTCTGACATCATGATCGACCGAAAGAACGTTACCCCCATGAGTTTTCACTCGACAAAAAGAACCGCTTTGTGTTTCACACTCGCACTCCTCGCAGCGGGATCACAAAGAAGCCTGTTGGGACAGGAATCAAGCATCAACCCGGGAATCAATGATTCGTTTGATGCTCCAGTCGTCGAAGAATTCGTTGAACGATTTGAGAAAGAGGGCCGCGAGGTTTATGACCACCGCAATCGAATTGTCGAGGAAGCGAAGATCACGCCTGGTCAAACGATCGCCGACATTGGTGCCGGAACCGGACTCTTCACGCGACTTCTCGCCAAAGAAACTGGACCCACCGGAACTGTGATCGCGGTCGATATTGCGAAAGAGTTCGTTGACCACACCGTTTCCTCTGCGCGAACTGCGGGCCTGACTCAAGTGCGTGGACAAGTCTGCAAACCCGATTCAGTCGAGTTGCCCCCCGGTTCCGTTGATGTCGCTTTCATTTGCGACACCTATCACCACTTCGAGTTTCCGTACAAAACAATGCGCTCCATTTATCGGGCCTTGAAGCCGGAAGGAAAATTGGTTCTCGTCGAATTTCACCGGAATGAGGGAGAAAGCTCCGACTGGATCCTCGGCCATGTCCGAGCTGGGAAGGAAGTTTTCGTCGAAGAGATTCAGAATGCGGGGTTCGAAGTCGATTCAGAAGTTGATTTTCTTGACACCTCCTACTTCATGACATTCCGCAAATCTGAAAAGACCAACGACGATGGTCAGACCACGGATTCGCTGGAGACTGTTAAGAGCCTTCTTGAAAACAAAACAGCGATTCTGATCGACGTTCGAGAGCAAAGAGAATGGGATTCCGGTCACCTCAGCCAAGCTCAGCTTTTCCCATTGAGCGATCTGCAAACGCGAGAACTCCGCGGGACTCTCGAAGACCTCGACCTCCCCAAAGATCAGATCATTTACACCCATTGCGCACGAGGTGTTCGCTCCGTCTCAGCTGCGAAACTTTTAAACAACCTTGGTTACGACGCCCGCGGACTTCGCCAGGGTTTTGTCGAACTCTCTCAAAACGGGTTTGAAACTGCCGAGTAACAACTTGCTGATCGAAGCTATTCGAACTGCGACACAAACAACTTGTTATTTCTGTAACACTTTGCTTGCGAAGTGCATTTATTAATTTGTCTTATCCTGCATTAATTGATTGACAACAAGGAATTTCACGTGCTCAAAATTCTTCCCCTTGCACTGATCGCTATTCTCCTTGGAGTTGCGGCAACTGAATTCCCAAATCCCTTCGAAATCCCGAAGGAGTTGCAACTCGACGCCAATGCCATGACCGCAGAACAGTCTGCACAGCTTGAAGCAGTCAAGAATGACAACGCCCAAAAGCATCATGCAATCATGGGGGCAATCATTGGAGCTGTCTTCGCTGGGTGCCTTGCTCTCGGAGGAAGCCTGCTGGCGAAACGCGGAATCCCCATCGCAACGATCTCCGGGGTAATTTTGGGAGGAGTGGGTGGAGCGATTGGCGGATATGCTTCGACATACCTGCTCCAGTACTTTCGGATTCACGAACAAGATCAGTTCGTCGAAGCACTTTCGATTCATGGCTCCTTCTTCATTCCCATCGCGATCGGCCTGTCCGTCGCCCTCATTATTTCCAAATCGATGCCCCCTTCGCCGGCGCTCACTCTCGTGATCGTTGCAGCGATCGGGAGCGGTCTGTACCCGCTGTTGGCTGCGATCGCCTTTCCGCTTCTTCAGTCAGATCGTGTTCCCCCAATGGGATCGGCCAACCGGGCACTCTGGCTTGGACTCCCGATCCTGTTCATCGCAGCCACGATGATTCGCCAAAAGCCAACCGAGCAGGCATCGGATGCCGAGACAACCGCAGAGAAACCCGCTCCAGTTCCCGAGCCGGAATCTGATGACAATGACTCCAGCGACGAAGCCTGAGGCACCAGTGTCAACCTGACGATTTATTCGATTCCCATGCGGTCCGTCGGACTCCGTCTATACCAAGGGCGCTCTTTCTTTAGTCGGTTCTCCTTCATTTCATTTTCGAGGCCAATCATGCCCAGTTATCAAGTCAGTCGTTCGATCAACATCGATGCTCCTCCTGAAGAGGTGTATGACAAAGTCGTTGACTACTCGACCTGGACGATCTGGTCTCCCTGGCTCTGCGCTGAGCCAGGCGCGAGAGTGACCGTCTCCGATGATTCGACGAGCGTTGGTTCGACTTATGCGTGGAGTGGGGAAATTGTCGGCGCGGGGGAACTCGAACACTTAAGCCTCGAACCCGGACAATTAATCGAAGATGAGATTCGGTTTATTAAACCATTCAAGTCCGTATCCGAGGTTCGTTTTCTGTTCACCCCCACTTCAGGAGGGACAGAAGTAACATGGCAGATGAATGGAAGTCTGCCATGGTTTCTTTTCTGGATGAAGTCGAGTTTAGAGTTATACATTGGGATGGATTACGAGCGCGGCCTGATGATGCTCAAAGAGTGGATCGAAACCGGAACCGTCGAATCGCAGACGAAAATCCGTGGGATTGAGTCCGTTGGCCCTCTCACTGTGTATGGCATCAGGAATAAGTGTTCATTCGACGACGTCGGCCCCTCAATGGAAGAAGCGATTTCCGAATCGAAGCAGCGTCTGGAGGACAGCAGTATTCCCATCGTCAGCGGCCCGCTGTCGGTCTACCACGAGATGGACTTGAAGCGGCGCACTTTCGACTTTACTAGCGGATTCGTCGTTTCGAGTTCCGCGAGACTTCCTGAAGGAATGTCGAATTGGGGCCTTCCGCCATGTAAAGCGCTCGCTGTCGAGCATCAAGGCCCCTACCGACATCTCGGAAACGCATGGAGTGCCGCCCACCAGTTTGCCCGCTACAAGAAACTCAAACAGAACAAATGCGGCGGTTACGAAATTTATCTGAACGATCCGTGCAACACGGAATCTGCCGACATTCGCACTGACATCTATTTGCCTCTGAAGTAGTCAGTGCGAATCAAACAACCTGTCGATTTCCACTGCTACGATTTCACACAGCCGCCATCGACGACACGGAATTGTCGGTCGAATGCGCGAAAAGTTTGTACACTCGAATGGTATGGATTGTTTCTTCATGAGAGCAGATTGTTCATCGTGAGGCTTTCGCCTGGGCTGTTGGACTCGAAAGATGGTCTCAATACAAACCAGTGACAGATGAAGCTGGACGAGTTTTGTGCAAACGATAGGAAATCCGTGATGATCGAAACATTGATGCTCGCATGCACCTGGGTCGCGAGTGGAGTGTCGATCTTCCTCGGAGTGGCGTATGTGATCACAGTCCGTCAGAGCAGCCTTTCCCGCCAACACCAGCCAGTCGAACTGGAAGCAACGCAAAGAGAACAGGCGAGAAAAGAACAAATCAGCGTGATCGTTCCCGCTCGCGATGAAGAGCTGGATTTGGCCAACGGGCTTGATTCGATCCTCGCTCAACAGAATGTCGATCTGGAAGTGATTGTGATCAACGATCACTCTTCCGATCGAACCGGGGAGATCGCCGACGAGTATGCGTCCAGAGATAGTCGTGTGACCGTGATTCACGATCCGCCGCTTCCGAAAGGATGGCTCGGAAAAGCGAACGCGATGGAGCATGGCCGGCTCATCGCCCAGCATGCCTGGATCGTCCTGACCGATGCAGATGTTGTTCATTCGCCAGAGTGTTTTGCAACGGCTATTCAGACAGCGCAAGACGACCAACTGGACATGCTCAGCCTCGGTCCGCGTTTCGACTTTCACTCCTTTTGGGAGAACGTGCTCCTGCCTCACGCTCTCATTGCCGGGGTCGTTCACTTTCTTTTTCAGAACGTGAATAGTGACTCATCTCCTCATGCCGCTGGTGCGGGCGCCTTCATCCTGCTTCAGAAGAAGGCCCTTGAAGAGATCGGGGCAATGGACTGCATTAAGACAGAGATGCTCGATGATGTTTCCATCGCGAATCGGGTCCGGCAAAGCGGGTTGCGCGTCAGGCTCTGGCTTGCTCCGGAGCTACTGCGTGTCCGACTCTTCAAAGGAAATCATCACGCTTTCTGGGGATTGACGAAGAATATTCTGGGAGTCGTGCCTCGTGACTGGATGGCACTGTTCGCAATGTGGCTTCCGATCTTCATGTATTGGATCCCGATTGCCACAGCGGTCGTTGGAATCGTTCAGGGGAATCTCCTGATGACGGTTTCCGGGATCGCCACTTATGTCATTCAAGCTCTGCTACTCATTCCCGCGACACAGCTTTGCACGCTACGTTTTGCAAAGGCATTGTGCTTCCCTCTGGCTGCATTCCCGATCATCTGCACGTTTTCTTCCGCGCTTATTCATCGCTGGAAGCGGAATGCCGTGCACTGGCGAGGCAGAACGATCGAACTTTCGAAATCGTAACCGCAATTCACTTCAGAGGCGGAATTCGAACCGGTCTAATCTCGTTGACGACCGATCGACCGCAATGCCGCTTTGTATGCGTTTCGAAATCCGCTCCGCGTCGATTCCAGTATCAGCTGACACGAAGGGCAGACGCGAAACTGCTTGGTCACGGGATGGCTACAACGAGGACAGGGGCGCTCTGCAGGACATTCCGGTTTCGTTGTCAACGGCGGAGATGAACGAACGTGTTCAGTCTTCGGATCCGGGGATTCCAACTGAAGTTCGTTTAAGAGGCGAAGTGCTCCCGTTTCGCTCATCAGTTCTTGTCGCGGCCGCGGGACTCTCACTGAGACTCCACAAGCGGGACAATTGACAACCTGTCCACTTTTCTGACGGCTTGCTCTAACAGCCCGTTGAACATTGCGGACTTCTGAGTAGCAGTCTGAGTTTTGGTTGGTTGCCATTGAGTGAGGTCGTGCTTGTTTTGAAGTGCCGGAAGTTGCTTTCGATGGCTCGGGAGAGACTTTGAACAGTTCAAAGTCTCTCCCGAGCCATCGAAAGCAACTTCCGGCACTTCAAAACAAGCACGACCTCACTCAATGGCAACCAACCAAAACTCAGACTGCTACTCAGAAGTCCGCAATGTTCAACGGGCTGCTAACCGAAGAGGTCGTGACCGCCCCAGGCGCGGATGCTTCCTTTGATTTTCCATGGAAGCCCATCGAGATCGCTGCCGAAGTTGGGGTCTTTCGAGCGGGTATTGACCGTCGCAGCCCAGACATGCTGGTCATTGATGCGAGCCAGAACAGAAGCTCCTCCGTTGAAGCTTCCCATGTGCCACCAGTTGTTTTGTTTGTTCACCGACCAGCCTTTGGCATAGTTCGGATTCACGGGTGACGGAGTCGTCATGGTTCGGAGGGTCGAGGAATTCAGCAGATCGGACGGATTGGGAAATCCATCGACGTGAGTCACGAGTCGCACGAGGTCTGTCGGCGTGGCGATCCATCCTCCATGCGCATCCATGCGAGTGACATTCATAATCTTATGATAGGCGTCTTCGTCCTGGCCGTAGTACGTCACCTCGTTGACTCGTTTGTCCGCGACCGAATTCCCTCCGATTTCGAATCCCAGATTCTTCATTCCGTGAGGCTGAAGGACGTATGCCTTGAAGGCATTCTCGTACGTCATTTTGAAACGCTTCTCGATACATCGCCCAAGCAGGCAGTATCCGAAGTTCGAATACGAATAGTTTTGACCAGGATCGTGATCGAGCGGGCGATTCTTCAATACCCAGCGAATGAGTCCGTCATGATCCAGATCAAGTGCTTCTCCCGAGAACATGGGATCTCGCGACTGATTTCCCCAGCCTCCGCAGGAATGTTCGAGGAGATGTCGGAGCGTGATGGCCTGGAGTCGTCTTTGGTTCGTTGCCCCGAGTGTTGCGATCTCATCCTTGTATCCGAGGATTCCGGAGCCGAAGACTTTCTGGTCGAGATGCCAGTAGTTCATCTCCATCAGCTTCATGACGAGGATCGAGGTGAGCGGTTTCGAAACGCTCGCAACTCGGAAACGGTGTTCGGGAGTGACACCGGTTTCGTGGTCAGCGTATCCTACACACATCACCAGCTTCAGCTTTCCTCGATAAGCCATCGCCAGGGAAAGTCCGGGGACGTTGTACTTGAGCATGAATTTGACCGCGTGATCTTTGATCTTCGCAGCTTCGGTCGGAGAGACTCCGTGAATATAGGAGGGAGTCTCTGCGGCTTGTGCACTCCAGCCAGTGCGGCTTCCAAGCAAGATCGATGAGGAGGCAGCAGCCTGAAGAAACGAACGGCGGTTCAATTGGAACAAGATCTTCATCCTCATCAAAGTTGCTGATCAACGGGATGGCGAAACGATTCCGTCGACGCGACTCAGCGAGATGCAGACATCCTACGGATTCATCACTGCGACGCGGCTTCCGGATTTTCCGTGACGCTTCACGACGAGAATCATCACCGGAACTCGACCATCCTTCTCAATAATCTCTTCGACCGTATACATCGAGTCAAGGAGCTTGGGATTGGCTCCTCCCGCTCCGGTCGACTCGACAACGTGCATGTTTCCTCCGGCAACACACTGGTTGCGATAAGATTGAATGACTGCCACATGTCCCGGGCTGCGCTTGACGGAGTTGCCGCTCATCCAGACGAGCAGGTGTGCCTGGCGTATTGAATTGGGATCATTCACTGCTTTGGCTGTGGAGTAATAGGAAGCGGCCCCGGTGTTCCGTTTGACAGTTGGGGTGTCCGGCTTCTTTCCGTTTGCGATCAGGTAGTTGGTCACGAATCCGGAACAGTCGATTCCCAGTCGTTGATCGCAGTATGTATGAATCTTGGCCGGTGTTGGGTTTGGGATCTTTCCGGATAGAACCGCCCATTCGAGCGCCAACTGGTAGTCCTCGGGGGAACCTTTCCCCATGGCCGCATTGCGAATCTTCTTCTTGTTGTCCTGAAACCAGGTGTTGCGACGACCACCGGATGTGACGTGGTTGTAGTCGGTCCGCTCCTCCGTTCCCTCGTCCCAGTCCATCATGAAGTACTTTCGGATTTCAACTTTGGCTTTGGCCTCCCGGCAAATCGTCCCTGTGTCCTGAACATAGGAGACGCTGAGGTTTCGGTACTGCTTCATGAATTCGACAGGTGACACCATGACTGCACTCCTCGCTGGCTGAAAGAATCGGAACTGCCCTGAGTGAGGGTGACGATCGATCTGCGAGTTCTCGACAGCAATTGCCAGAAGTTATCGTCCCTCACTTTCATAGTGCGCAGCATGGCTCGAAATGTGACACTCAGAGCGAAAGTTTCTCTGAAGAGGTCGCATTCACCGAAAGAGTGGGGCAGGGGAATTCGACTCCCAAGCTTCGCCCGGAAGCCATGGGGAGTGTGCCCGACTGGCTTCTTAGCGGAGGCTGAAAACAGTCGGTGGAGACTCGTCCGTTATTCCGGGAGGTCGTCCTGCTTTCGCGTGCGGAGCTTTTCCAGTCTTCGTTTCAGAATGCTTTCGTATCCGCGATCGACCGGGGAGTAGTAGGTCTTCGGGACTCCGAGATAGTCCTGGGCGACCCAGCCATCTTCGCTGTTGTGGCTGTACTGATAGCCTTCCCCATGGCCGAGAGACTTCGCCCCAGCGTAGTGTGCATCTTTGAGGTGTTCCGGAACCGGGAGCGATCGGTGATTCTCGACGTCTTCGATCGCGGCGTTGATCGCCATGTAAGAGGCATTCGATTTCGGACAGCTGGCCAGATACGTCACAGCCTGTGCCAGGATGATTCGGCATTCGGGCATTCCGACGCGCTCGGTCGCTTCGGCGGCGGAGTTCGCGAGCACGAGTCCGTGAGGGTCCGCGTTTCCGACATCCTCACTGGCCAGAATGACAAGCCGTCTGGCAATGAATCTCGGGTCTTCACCCGCGACCAGCATTCTCGCGAGCCAGTAGATCGCGGCGTCCGGATCGCTGCCTCGAATGCTTTTGATGAAGGCACTCGTCACATCGTAGTGTTGATCTCCCGAAGCATCGTAGACAACCGCCTTCTTCTGGATCGACTCTTGAGCAACGGTGAGGTCAAAGACCGAGTGCTTCTCCCCGAGCGAAAGCACTCCGATTTCGAGAGCGGTGAGAGCGCGTCGAGCGTCCCCTTCGGAGACTTCGGCGAGGAACTCAATCGCTTCGTCAGTCGCCTCAACGTGTGTCGAACCGAGCCCCCGCTGTTTGTCGGTCAGCGCTCTCCATAGCAGTTGCGAAATGTCTTCCTGAGAGATCGGTTTGAATTCGAAGACCTGGCTGCGGCTGATCAAGGCAGATGCCAGCGAGAAAAAAGGATTGGCAGTCGTCGCGGCGATCAGGTTGACCACTCCGCTCTCGACGTCGGGAAGGAGGACATCCTGTTGAGTGCGGTTGAAGTGGTGAAGTTCGTCCACGAACAGAATCGTTCTTCCATCCCCCCGCGAGAGTCGATCTCTCGCATCGTTCAACTCAGTGCGAAGTTCTTTGACGCCAGCCGCTGCCGCATTCAGGATTCGAAAACTGCAACGAGTCTGAGATGCAATGACTTGACCCAGCGACGTTTTGCCCGTCCCCGGAGGACCGTAGAAGATCATGGAGCCGAGGCGGTCTGCCTGGAGCATCCGCCGCAGGAGCATGCCTTCTCCAAGGAAGTGTTGCTGGCCGACGAATTCATCCAGGTTCTGGGGGCGCATCCGGGCAGCCAACGGCTGGGCAGCTGTCCGCTCCTGTTCTTCCTGCTTGTCGAATAGTCCAGCCATCATCTGTGTCCTGTGAAAACGAATCCCCCACTGTAGCTCGCGAATGTTTCACGTGAAACCAACGGGTCTGACTGTTCGAACTCCCGAGAGCATTCGCGGTCGCGAGCGAGTTCTTCTAACTCGACTGCGGATCCTTCAGGGTCGAAAGAGTTTCCTTCGCGGCACTGGCGAGGAGGATTGCATCCACGCTGGAGGTGATCAATGTGCACCCGCGCTCGATATACGGCTGCACCGCGGAAGCTGAAACTCCGAACCATCCGACAGGCATGTTCGCCCGCTGGCAGGTTTCGAGAACTCGATCAATCGCTGCGACGACTTCCGGATCGTCGAGCTGGCCCATTTTCCCCATGCTTGCCGAGAGGTCATACGGCCCGAGTTGAATGGCGTCCACTCCTTCGACCTGAACGATCTCCTCGATGCACGCCGCTGACGAAATGTGTTCTGCCTGAACGATGACCGCCACGTGTTCGTTCGCGGTGCTGACATACTCTTCGAACTTTTGTCCGTAGCGATGGGCACGCGCCAGCCCGACTCCTCTTGATCCCTGCGGAGAGTATCGCGCCCAGTTCACGATGTCTCGTGCCTGTTCAGCAGAGTTGACCATCGGAGCGATGACGCCAGCAGCTCCGAGATCGAGCACTTTCTTGATTGAGCTTTCGGTGGCTGTCGGGACTCGAATTACACAGGCGATCCGGTGGTCGACCGCGCGAACAATATTCAGAAGTTCCGCTGTTTCCAGCGGGCCATGTTCGCCGTCAATGAACAGCCAGTCGTAGCCGATGTCTGCCAGGATCTCGGCGACTGCAGGATCGGCAAGAGTGACCATGGTGCCTTGCAGGAGATTTCCCGCCTTCAATCTTGTCCGAAACGTCTGATCCATTTTCTCACTTTCCATCGAATGCTGGTCAGGCTCGCTCAGCAAGACAACGCGCATGCTGGGATTCCGTCGTGAGTCTAGATCAGACACGCTGTCGACTTCCATTCACCCGTTCACGAAGCTTCCGTTCGGTCATTCGGATGCTTCATGGACCCGGGTGTCAACGACATCATCAGACAGGTAAAGCTGCTGCCGAATCTCGAAGTATGAGTTCACCTGGTCCGAGAGTTCAGCGGCTGCCGCCTCGGCGTATCGCAAGGCATCACGGTGCAGTCTGTCTGTGAGAAGTTCAAGATTCGCTTCTTCGTCGTCTCCCAAGGTGAAGTCCCAGATCATGCCGGTGATGAGATTCTGACCGGGAGCTTTGAAGTCAAAAGAGCCCAGCAGGTTCCCGGATTCGACTTCGAACAGATAGGCGACTCCGACAATTGCTCCCAAATCATAGTTGTCATCCCCCGTTGCTTCGGGTGCGATGATCTCCTCCGGGGTGACGATCAGAACGTACTCGAGATCCTGAAACCGCTCGTAAGCCGTTTGAAGTTTCTCGGGATCGCGCATCGTCAGCTTGGGGAAGAGCTTTGTTTCTCCAGTATTGAATTCCCAAGTCTTCTGGTCGTTCACTGAGTCGTCGCCAGGAAAGAGAAACATGCATCCCGCATTCCCATAGGGGAGTTCGTCCGTTTCTCGAAATTCGATCGTCGACGGAAACGAAAGGCTTTGAGCATCGATGATTTCCTGCATCGCGGCGAGATCGGCCTCGTTGAGGTCATCCGAGTCTGAGTACAACTCCAAGAGCATCTTCGCTTCTCGGTAGGTCACGTAAGAGGTCGTTGGTTCGCCCTGTGTGGCGACGCTTTTCACAATCTGGTCGATGCGGGACATCTTCTGATCAGCCGAGCCAGAAAACTGTTCGTGGATGGAATCGATCCTTGACTGGCACCCGGTCGAGCCCAGCCAGAGCAATGCAGCGATCAGGTAGAGTTGAGTTAGAACGACGCGCCGAGCCATAATCTGTTTCGCAGAATGGAATGTTCGATCGGCTGCGAGCCCAGTTTGGGTTCTTGCTCGATTGTTGTGGTCGACAGTCGACTCACCGGAATTCTTTGGTTGGACGGGTATCATGGCTTCCTCAATTTCTGGAGATCGAACAGACATGGACGAAAGGACGGAAGAGGATTGGAATCGCATGATCGATGAAGCACTGGCTGCTTCCGACCCGCTTCTCTCCAACTTCCTGATTACACGTTGTCACCACTTGCTTTCGGAAGCACTTCGAGCTGCGATCGGTCCGGAAACCGGTGCGAACTTCCATAGCTGGGCTGTGTGGGGATCTCGAAAGGCGGGAGTCACGATTCGTCAGGAGGACCGCGATCAGGCAGCCCGGGACGCGACTTTCGTGGCAGGTTGCGTCGGCGGAGTTGTCGGACTGATCGTGGGAGGACTGACGGGCCAGTGGACAGGATTGTCGCTGTTCGTGTCTCTCCTGGTTTGGATTACTCTGGGCGCTCTGACCGGAGGCTTCTGCGGATATCAACTTGCTCGATACACGCGCCGTGCTGCGTCTCGAAGAATCCTCGACGGGAACCGGCTCGTCCTCGATGACATTGGGCGGGCGACGGCGTGCTACCTCCAGTATGTCCGGGATTCGGAAGCGAACTCGGATGAGGCGAACTTCGCTTCGGTCCTGGAGACGATCGATGAGATGTCGAGAAAGTCGCGGACCGAGAATCTGCTGGGACGGGCATTCACTCAGTACGAGTCCGCCCGGGTTGGTGCCGATCTGGACAATCGAGTCGAAGCGACGTATTTCGGAAACTGTCTGGCGATCTTGCATGAGCATATCCGTTTACAGCCTTTGATCTCTCAGTCTCTTCCGTTTCTCATTCGAAAGTGTGTCACCGAGCGGTTGATGACGTTTAGTGTTGGAGAAGAAACGCTCTCTGTCCACGAGGATGTTCCTCCGCTCGACGAGGCCATTTTCCCTCCGGCTCTGCGAGAGCTGACCAATCCTGAACTCCTCGAGTTTCTCACTCCTCCGGACGGGTGGGACACCGGCCGCTCCAACCTTGAGCAAACACGAGCTTCCGACTGGACCGTACTCAAAGAGCGAATGGGTTACATTGTGAATCTGTTTCGGACTCGCCAGCTGGAGTCAGACGTCGTTGCTGCCCCGTACGACTCGCAACAGTTCGCGTCGATTGCCAGCGGTCAATACCCGGCTCGACCGTGGTAGCCAAAGTCATTCGGCATCATTCGAGGCTGGGGGGAACGAACTCGATACCATACCGGGCACCGATCTCCGCCATCTCCTGAAGATCTGGAATCTCCGTGGGGGAAAGCCTGGAGAACTCTTCCACGAAGTTTTCGAAGCCGCTTGGCTCGCAGATGATCATGACCTGCCCCGGCTCCGATTCAAGGTTGCGAAACTGATGTGGAATGTTTCGAGGTGCGAACACCACATCTCCCGGACCCACTGTCTTCCGTTCGCCATCGATTTCGAATTCGAACCGCCCTTGGAGAACATGGAATGTCTCTGACTCGCGACGATGCACGTGCCGGGGTGGGCCAGCCAAAGGAGGAACAATCGTGTGCAGGAGTGTGAATGCTGCAGCGGTCTCCTCTCCCGTCAACTTGATTGTGATGAGGTCTCCGCCGATCACTTCGTACTCTTGACCTTCACCTGCAGGGACGATTTTCGGTAGAGGATTCATGGCTGGTTCCAATGTTGTCTGGGGGCTGTTGTACTGACTGTGTTGTCTTCTACTGAGTTGTCTTTTACTGAAATGGAAACACGAGTGCGTTCCACAGACTTAAAAAAGCCGTCGACCCTCCGGAACGAATTCCGGAGAGCCGAGCGACCTTCCCACTCACACTTCACGGCTGCGTTGATCGAGAACATTTTCTGATTGGGTGTGCACTCACTCGCACGAGCAATCTCAGCCTTTTCCCTGATAGAGAAGTTCAAGCGAGTGCACAGGAAAGAGCAACTTGCTCTAAGGAGTCGTCTGGAGTTGTTGCCAGTTGCTGCTGAACAGGTCAGAGTTTGGATCGTAGAAGGGATCGTCGGTGACCACGTAGTCTCCGAGTCCGTTGGAAAAGGCGTAGTCGTATTCGTAGGGAAGCTCGACTTCGTAGCCCGTTGACGGGTCGTAGTAGGTTTCCACTTCGCGAATCATCTCACTGAACTCACGGGCTGAGCGGTCGATCGATTCCTGTCGGTACTCCCAGGATTCCTGATTGCTGCGAGCGATCTCTTCGTAGGTCTGTCGCATGATCTGCTGTCGTTGTTGTGCTCCCTTTTGGCGGATCCGGGCGATGTTTCGATGGAACTGATTGATCGCTTTGAGCCAGGCCGGGTTCTGTCGCATCGAGCTGAGGGCAGTGGCGAAGATGGATTCGTAGTTGCTCCATTTGGCCTTGGGGGCTCTCATGAGGAACATGTTGCTGGCGGTGTAACTCTGCATTCCGGTCGAGGCAAAGTCGGTCCGGGTCAGCTGGACAACGACCACTTCCTGAAACTCAACGCCGTTCATCGTGTAGCTGATCCGCGCTTCGACGAAGTCGAGATAGAGTTTCGATCCCATCGCCTCGATCTGGTCGAGTCCGTATTTGACGAGTTCTTTTCGCAGAGCCTGAGCAAGGTCGTTTCTGGGAGTCACCGAAGTCACGACAGCTCCCGGTCGGTAGTTTGGAATGATGACGTTCTGAACGACTCCGGCCGCATCGAGCGGAGCAGCCAGGGGAGCCCCACTTTGCTGCATCATCTGTCGCATGTATGGGTCCGCAAACCAGAGCCACGAGTAGGCGGGAAGCAACTCGATCGATGCCTCCTGATTGCCGCTCATCGCGGAGAAACTTTCGTAGTAGAAGGGCTGATACTCCTGGTACGTTTGAGCCCATTGCACTCCGCCAGCGACTTGCCAGCTTCCGGGAAGAAGAAAGGTCCGGCAGACAACCGGCTTTCCGAATCCCTGGTTGTCGTAGAGCTTGACCTGTCGAACGTGAAGGGCGGGGCGTTGGCTTCCTCCGACATCAGCTGGGCGTCGTGAGTCTGCTGCCGACAGGCAAGGTGGAATCAATTTGAAGATGGAACAGAACAGAACGATCGAAACACAAAGCGTTTTGAAGGGTGGGCGGGTCAGCATTGAATTCACTCCGAAGAGGGTTAAAGGTGAGGTCCCTCCCAGTACAGCCAGCTACCGCGAGTGTGACAGGCGATTCGAGAAAAAATTGGAAGCTGGCTACGAACACAAAAAAAGCCCCCGCATCCGTCGGATGCAGGGGCTTGCCGGAGTTCACTTTGGTTTAGGCTTTGTGGAAAGCCATTGTCGTTCCGAGTTCAGGAAACTGCACGAAGAGCATTCCGTTTTCGAACCAGAAAGGAAGCTGCTGTGGTCCGTCTCCGCCGTTCAGGAACAGTGTGTTGCCTTGAACCCGGAAGCTTCCGTTGTCGTTCTCTTGTGACTTTTGTCCGTATCCGTCGACTGTCACCATTTGCAGCGAGAACTGGCCTTGAGCGTTGAAAGTGACTCCGATGTACAATTGCACTCCGTTGACGGTGTCCTGAAGGTACCACTGTCCGACGACTGGGTTGTTCTGAGCGGGAGCGTTGTTTCCGAATCCGCCGCCGTTGAAGCCTCCGCCACCGTTGAACTCGCCGTTATTGAAACCGCCACCGTTCATTCCTCCGTTGTTGAATCCACCATTCCCAGCGGGAGGGAAGTTGGAGGTCGGAGTGTGACCGCCTTGTTGAACAGGTCCCGGAGGCTGTGGGCGACCGCCAGTCGTTGGAGGGGTCTGGACCAGCGGGCCGCCCCCAGTTCCGCTCGTTGGTGTGTGGCCAGCATTCCCGGCCGGAGCACCTGAGCTTCCGTAATCCCCGAATTTTTCTGAATTCACCAGACTTGGAAGTGATCCTGGAATTCTTTCAGCCACGAGGTAGGCCACGTCCATGTCGTCAGAAGAAGCCATCAGGGTCGCTGGTGATCCCTGGAGTTCGTTCGGAGCCCCGCTCGAAAGCTGAGGAAATCCGACGAAGATTTGTTCTGCCCCTTCGACCATGTGGCGAAGCGTCACGATGATGCGTCGGTTCGAGTCAACAATCCATCCCGCAGTGTGGAACTCTTTGCCATCGGGGTAGACAGCAATGACGAGCACGGTCGCTTGTTGAACGGACTGAGTCAGATCCTGTGGAGCTGGAGGAAGATTTTGCTGAGCAGTTTGAGCGGGTTGATCCGTTGCTGGCTGAGCAGGAGTATCCTGATCGACTGGGCCGCTGGCAGGTGTTGATTGAGAAGGTGGTGGTTCGAGTCCCCATTCTTCGTATTCTGAAGCATCGATCGACGCAGTTGCTGGACCGCTGAAACTTGGCCCTGCGATGGCGTTCACAGCGGTGCTTCCGAAAGCGACTGACAAGACGAGAGCGTTGAAGAAAGAGCGACGAAACAGTTGGTTGAGTGATGGGAAAAACATGGTTGAACTCCGGTTTGTGTTGAGTGGTTATCATTCAGACACTCCCCTTACAGCTCACTTCCACAGCTGTGACACACCCGCCGAAGTTTTTCCAGAATTTTCTGTCACTCCTTGCTGAGGTTCTCCCAAACGCTCGGCAGAAACTCTTTCACCTGGTCGTAGAGCCCCAGCTGAATCAATTCGTCCTCGATTCGTTCTTGCGACGCAACTTCAATTCCGTCCATGACTTCTGCGACGAGGAATTCCGCAAAGCGAACCCGGGCCCGTCGCAGTTGTTGTCGCGTCTGGTCCGCTCGGGCGGTCTTCCCGATTTTCTCGCTGAGACGGGCTGCCAGCTCGTCTGAAGTTTCGTCGGGAAAGTCCGTCCGCAGTTTCAGCACCGTGTAGGCGATGCTTCCCGGGTGAGTCTTCTGATAGTCTTCCAGCCGATTCCAGGTGAGGTCCAAAACCTGTCGCTGCCAGCTGTCTTCCCATGTGGCTTCGGATTCGTCGTCAGATGGAGGAGCGACCTCGGCGGCATCTGAATCGACGGTTTTGCGGACCTTCTTCTTCGCCCACATGTTGCGTGTCATGTTTCGGACGGCGACTTTCAAAAGGTCTCGAAACCGACCCTTGCTCGGATCTGCACCGGCGAAATCGCCCTGCAGGAGCCGGACCATGACGTCTTGCGTCAAATCGTCCGCTTCGTCTTCGCTGCGAGTCATCGCGCGAACGTACCCCCGAATTGCGGCGGAGTACCTCATTACGAGGTATTGTCGCGCTTCCGCTCCGCCTGCCATTGACTCACCGTGAGCCCGCTGCACCATACTCCACCGGGTCGGTTGGGCATCGAATCTTGAAACAAACTCATCCGGATTCGGAGCTGTCATGTCGCTCTCTTTCAAATCTCGAGCTGGCGATTCCCCGCTCTCACATCGAAGCAGGAGACATGAAGCTAACGATATCGCGCTTGCAAGTGCACAGAGAAGAGCAATGCGCAGCGAACGTCAACGGATTTGTTTCGTCTCTCGTGACTGAAGAAGCAACCGGTCGAGTTCCTCTTCGAATCGATGTTGCTGCCGGACGTTCTTCCAGAAAGCGGAATCCTCTGGGCTGTTTTGATCTTCGCCGACGGATCGGTAAATCTGCTCAGACTCTTTGAGGAGTGCGATGGCTTCTTCGAGCGACGTAATTCGAGAACTGATTGCGGAGCGATCGTTGGCCTGGTCGACGATCAGAGTCGCTGTCAGATCGAGAAGATCTGCGAATTCGAGAGCCTGCGCCCGAGGCCAGTTTTCTGTCTTGCGTTCGCGAGCGATTTGAAGAGCCTGCCGAATGTGATCGACAGCATCGGCATATCGAAGCCGAGACTGCTGAGCTTGAGCGATCAACGTGTGCGATCGTTGGAGGAGCTTCTGAGAGTTGGCGGGATCGAGCAGCTCAAATTCCTGAGAGACCTGAAGATGCTCAGCCGCTGTCTCCAGCATGTCGTCGACGAGTTGCAACTGCTGTTCGAACTCAAAACGCCGTTCAAGAAGTTCCGCCTGCCGAGTCTTGATGATCGAGCTGTCAGGGATTTCACTGGCGAGTCGCAGCTGCAAATCGATCGCTGTTTGAATTGATTGAAGTGCTTCATTGAGCTGATTGTCAGATTGCTGAACCTCGGAAATAAAGCTGAGGCGGTCGGTCAACTCAAAGGTTTTGCGAGTGCTGTCACCTTCGGTTTGGCTCAGCAAGTCGACTCCCATCGTGAGGTAATCGATTGCTTCTCCCGACCGGTTTTGTTCCGCCGCCTGCGCGGATGCTTCGAGTAGCAGGCCGATTCTCCAAGCGAGATTCGAAACAACCTCGGTTCCTTTGTCTGAATCCGTCTGAGAATCGAGGAGCAATTGTCCTTCTTCGAGCAAGCTGAGATAAGCCTCGATTTGCTCCTCCGCGGTCAACTGTTGAAGATTGAGGTCCAACTCCATTTCTCGAGCAGCAAGTCGAGTCACTTCTCCAGCTGGCGGGAGAGGTTTCGGAAGCTGATCGATCTGCGACAAAGCCGTCGCGATTTCATCAGATGCGGAGTTCGTTTCGGCGAGCTGTTGAAACAGTCGCGCGCGTTCGAGATGCAGGTTGGCCCGGTCGATCGTTGACTGAATCGATGCTTCTTTCGAGTCATCTTGCGGAGACAGCTTCAGCGCATCCTCCAGACTTTGCAGCGCCTGACGAAGGCTTTCCGAAGTCGCGAAGGCAGGATCGGATTGGACGCGGGCGATTTGCAGATACGCTTGAGCAATGTACTCGGCCAGCTTTTCGTCGGCAGCCACATCGAGTTGCAGTTGGTGAAGGTGGGTTAATGTTTTGGCAACGAGATCACTTCGTTGAGTTCCCCCACCTGCAAGTCGGGCAAGTGCGGGGATATGGTCATTGACAAGCCACCGGCCGAGTTCCTGGCTTTCATTGAAGAGGCGTTCGTTTCGATCGAGTTCGGACTGCAATCGCTCGACATGGAATGAGACGCCAGCGAGTCCTCCCATCACCGCCAGGCCGATCATCGCGAGGAAGACGGTGAGCACCGGATGGCGGCGCGACCATTTGTAGCCTTGCTCCCAAAGCGGAGTTTTTCTCGCCCGAATCGGTTCGCTGTTCAGATACCTTTCGAGGTCTTCAGACAATTCCAATGCAGATGAATATCGCTTGCGAGTTTGTTTTTGCAGGCACTTCAGACAGATGGTTTCGAGATCGGTCGGAACGCGCGGCTGAAGTTTCCTTGGGGGAACGGGATCGGTCGTCATGACGAGCATGATGGTTTGCATCAACTCGGACGTTTGAAACGGAGGCCGCCCGGTCAGCATTTCGTAGATCAACGCCCCGATTGCATAGACATCACATTCCGGGCCGAGTTGTTTGACGACTCCGCTTGCCTGCTCCGGAGCCATGTAGCTGGGAGTTCCAATGATCTCTCCAGTCCGCGTGCGGTCACCACTTGTGCCGAGTGGTTTGGCGAGTCCGAAGTCCATCACTTTCACGATGCCATCGTTCGTCACCATCACGTTCGAAGGTTTGAGATCGCGATGCAGAATTCCGGATTCGTGACACGCATGGACTGCTTTGGCGATATCATTCGCGAGCTTGGCGGACTGTTTCGGAGTCGGAAGTTGTTCACGAATCAGTTCCGAGACCGTCTTCCCCTGAATCACTTCCATGGCGAGATACGGAATCGAACCAGCCTCGCCTGCCTCAAAAATGTGGCACACGCCGGGATGTTTGACTGCGGCGACAGCGCGTGCTTCAGCCTGAAAACGTTCGAGCATTTCAGGAGTGGAAGCTGCTCCCCCAGCGACGACTTTCAGTGCAACTTGTCGTTTCAGCTTCAGGTCTTCAGCCAGATAGACCTGTCCCATACCTCCTTTTCCGAGGATGGAAAGAATGCGGTATCCGGGAATTTCCGGTGTGATCGGAGTTTGAGAATCGTCGGATGACGTCGTGCTTTCATCGCCCCCGGCGAAAGTTCCGAGTAGATCGGTTTCAAAATTGTGGAGTCGTTCCGTCATTGGCTGACGGGTGTGAAACCCGGTATTGATTGGTTGTCGAGCGAGAGGTCATTGACTCGCATGAGGACACCTTGACGCAGAAGTCGACTGGTGAAAAGGAGGAGGTGTAAGAACGAAAAAATCTCGTAAAGGCGCGGTGAGCAACTCACCGACACCGTCACGAGAATTTAGATTCAGTTCACGTTTCCGAGATTCCGTCGTTCTCAAATCGCACGATGTTACCGGTTGACCTTTCGAGCAGTTGCTGGAAGGGTTTGGGAGAGCTTGCACAAATGACCTCATCCATTCAAAATCGCGAGAGTAGAGAAGCGACGAAAATAGTCTCGAGGAACAAGCTCTAGCGGCCGGAGGCAGACATGAGTGTTTCAACTTCCTTTCGCATCTTAATGCGGTTGTTGTGCATGTAAGCACAGGTCATCCAGACTTGGGCTGGCGTCAACGCGTCGGACGGAGTTGTGAAGTTCATGTACAGCGTGTCGAATCCTGAAGTCATGCTGAAGAATCCGAGACCGGTCGTTTCGTTCTTCGTTGCGACTGCTTTAATCACAGCGGGAGGCATCGAGCCTTCGGTTTGTGCGACGGTGGTGTACGCGAGAAGTCCGAAGACTGGCTTGCCGGAGTAGTGACCAAGTTGTCGCAGTTCGAAAGTGATCTTGGATGTTTCGCCGTCCATTTCCCAAATGAGATTGTAAAACGTGACGCCGGAGTCAGTGGTCATTTCTTTGTAGAACAGTTCGTCGACCTGATCGAGAACCGCTTTCAGTTGCTCGTGAGCTTTCAGCAAAGCGGCGTCATCGTCCTGGGCGTTGCTGAACTGACCCATCGAAAGTGACAGGAGGGTTGCCAGGGCGAGGGTTGCAAGTGTGCGAGTAGTCAACATGAGTCATCTCCAAAGGTAGTCAAAGTTGCGGTTTTCAGGATTTTGTGAGTTACTTTTCAGTTACTTCAGCGGGACGACGGAGATCACTAATTCGCTGACCACGCCATCTTCAAATTGAACGGCCAGTCCCAAGTCACGATAGAGCTGATGAAGCTCGTCGAGTTGGAACAGGTTCGTAATTTCGACATCCCAGTCGCTGCCCAGGAGTCCTTCCAGAACTCCACGATTCATTCCCATCTCGAGAGTCGCATCATCTCCGCCGAGTCCCGGACGCTGAATTTTGACTGCTGGAGCCTTTTCAGAATCGAGGATGACAGCGAGAACTTCACGAGTGGCGAGAATGGTGATTCCCAGATCTTCGTACTTGTAATACTTGATGTTTTTCCCTTCGATCACTGGAATCTCGACATCAGCGGGTCCCAACGTCTTCAAAACTTCGTTGAGTGGTTGGCTCAGGCCGATCGTCTTTCCGTCAGCGAGTTCCACCGCCGTGATGGGTCGCCAGTCCTTGATTCCAAGTTGCTTGAACTCGGACTCTTTTTTGGGAGCCTTTCCAACAGCTTCGGATAGCTGCACATACTGTTCGTATGCAATCGGCCACCAGGAACTGGCGGAGGTCATTCCGTCGAGATACTTCTCGAACAACGCCAGAGCTGTCAGCTGATTGGCCGGATCTCCCGAAGTTGTGAGAGCGCGGGCCTGGTTGAACTGAAGGGCGGTTTCGAGTGCTTCCGCAACGAGATCGTTTCCTCGCTTCGTTTTCGCTTCCGCCAGAAGTCCGAGCGTTTGGACGACCAGATCCGAATCGAACCCACGAGCAGAGCCGGAGTTGATGAGAATGGACGCATGAACCAGAGGGTCAAGTTGAGAATCTTCAGGGTTGTTTCGGAGTGCGGTGAACACTTCGTCGAACCACTGTTCCGCCTGTCCCACATCTTTCCCGGCGGGGTGAATCAGGTAAGCGACTGCCAGGTTCGCTTTGACCATCAGGAGATCATCCTTGAGGCCGAGTCGTTCCTTCAAACGCAGAGCTTCTCGGAATGCACCGACTGCTTCGAACCAGAGGTCTGGGTCGACACCTCGAACTGTTGGTTCGAGAGATCCGGGCCGTCGATAGAATCCGCCGACGACGAGGTGGCCGATATTGAAGTTCTTGAGATCTTCGGCGTCGAGTCCGTCACAATATTGCATCAACAATGAGTAGCCGAGATTTGCCCAGGCTTCGTAGCATTCGGGGAACTCGACGGTAACATTTTCGAAACAGACTTGTGCATGAAGGTGATGCTGATTCTCAAGGAACATAACTCCGGTTTGGAATGAACTCAGCGAACGCCAAAGCGACTTCTGTCGTTCATCGTCGAAGAGGAACGTCGCTCGGTCTTCCCATGTCGGATGATTGACAGACAGCCCCTCGAACCGGCAGTAAGGAGTCGTGTTTTCACGCCATGCATGGAGGTCTTTGATCAACCCCTGACGTGAGTACCCGGCTTTGAATGCGAGTTGCATTCCGAACAAGTCCGCTTCGAGTTCCTGTTCGCGATTGCACGCCAGACGGATCGTCTGGAGTTTGTCTCCGAACTTTTCTCGAAACTCAACCGACTGGTGGTTGTGATCGAAGAACAAGTGGCCGAGTTCGTGGCCCAGTGTGAATGCGAGAGTATCTGGATCGTAGTCCGCGATCTCTTCGACAGTAGTGACGGTGATTTCGACATACGGAACGTCGACACCATCTTCCGTTCGGAATCCTGCGAATGCGTTGGCGAATCCCTTGTCAACGACGGTGACTTCGGGCGGCCAGACTTCCCAGCCGTCTGGGGTTTCCATGACAGCCAGGAGTCGTTGAAAAACTTCGTTGACGACTTTTTCGTGTCGTTCTGTGACTTCGGCGTGTGCGGCACGTTCTCCGAGTGAGAACACAAGTGCGGCGCAGCACGCGATCAACTTCATCGATCGTATGCGAAACATTGTCATTGTCCTCTGATGGTGACCCGTTCAGTGCAGAGAGGTCAGGTTGGCTTGGAGTTAGTGATCCGTGGCTCGTTGTTGAACAAAAATCTCTTCATTGATTGCCGTTGGTTTGGAATCGCTGTTTCGATTTGTCGTTCTCGCCAGAGGAGTCGGAGGAGTGCTCGTGTCTCCCCGGCTGGCGATTTGAGTGACCTCAACTGTCCACTGAACGTCTTCATCAGGCACTTTCGTGTCTCGAATTTCAACGATCGCGTGAACGGTTGTTTCTGATTTTGAGTCGGCATTGTCGCTGCTTTTGGCAGCGGAGTCCGATTCGATGTTGTTTTGCTTCGGGTTCATCGATCGAGAAGCCACGACCGAAACTGTGGTCAGGGATTTCGAAATATCCCCTGCCTGAGCTGCCTTCGAGACGGGAACGTCTTCGAAATTCTGGGTCTGTTTGGACGATGATTCAGGAGGAGTGGTGACCTGTGACAACACGACATTTGTTGCACTGCAAAGCAATCCGCCGGAAACACATACCGCCAAAATGGGTGTGGACTTTTTCATTCATCTCTCCGAGTTGGAATCTTCTTCCGGCTGCGAAATCACCATATTTCGTTTCAGTGATTATGCGCAACCCGTTGACCGGCTGCAATTCCCGTCGACGCGGACAGGAAAGCGATTCGCCGGCGTTCACTCACCCATACAGGCAGAGAATGAAGTTGTGACACAACAGCACAAGTTTTTCTCAGAATGGCTCCGGTCCCGCTTTTCCGGAACTCTGTTTCACAGATCTTTGCATCGAACGAGTGTGAACGACGAGGGAAAGAGCGAAGCAGAAGAGATGTCGATGGCTGGGGAAGCTTGAGTATTTTCACTTCAGTAAGCAGTGAAGACCGAAGTCGCTGAAAGTGGACATC
Organism: Thalassoglobus neptunius; assembly: GCF_007859735.1. GTDB lineage: Bacteria > Planctomycetota > Planctomycetia > Planctomycetales > Planctomycetaceae > Thalassoglobus > Thalassoglobus neptunius. The sequence goes on from NZ_SIHI01000001.1 coordinate 1,013,129, forward strand.
GCCGTTGCAATCGCCTCAATCCTGACTGTCGGCCTACTTTCCCCAGAATCTCACCCCCGCATTGAGGAGCGATGGCGGACTGAAGCTGAATGAGTCGAACAACGAAGTGTCAGATTCTTAACACTTCCATTCTTCGTTGTTTGCCATGTCAGAGACCTCAAAAAATCCGGATCCTGCTCAACAGCCACAAGAAGGAGCCGAGGGAGGTACGGGCACAGGGCACCAGCTGCGAAGTGTGCATACATCTTCCGTCCCTGAGATTCTCGATCAACTGAAGAGTTCTCTGCTGGTGACGACCTATCAGGCGGGAAAGGTCATTCTGCTTCGCAATCAGGACGGTGTGCTGAATACGCACTTCCGAAGTTTTTCGAAGCCGATGGGCCTCGCGGTGAATGGAGGGCGTCTGGCGATTGGTTGCTCTCACGACATTTGGGAGTTCCAAAACCTCCCGGCGGCAGCTCAGCGAATTGAGCCCGTGGGGTCTCATGATGCGGCGTTCCTGCCCCGCAATTGCCATATCACCGGTGACGTGCGGATTCATGAGATGGCGTGGGTCTCGCGGGATCCGAACGAGTCTCCCGAACTCTGGTTCGTCAACACAGCTTTCTCTTGTTTGTCTGTTCGGAGTTCGGAGTACAGCTTCGAACCTGTCTGGAAGCCGAAGTTCATCTCTCAACTTCGGTCCGGCGATCAATGCCATCTCAACGGAATGGCTGTTCGTGACGGTCGAGTGCGATACGTTACTGCTCTCGGAACGACCGACACTGACGGGGGATGGAGAGAGAACAAACGGGATGGCGGAGTGCTGATCGATGTGGAAAGCGATGAAGTGATTTCGCGAAAGCTTTCGATGCCTCACTCACCTCGCTGGTATCGCGATCAGCTTTGGATTCTGCATTCCGGAACGGGCGGGTTCGGCAGGATCGATCTTGAAACGGGCAAGTACGAAGAAATCACACGGCTGCCAGGATTTACGCGGGGACTGACCTTTGCGGGCAATCTCGCGTTGATTGGCCTTTCGCAAGTTCGGGAGTCGGCAACCTTCAGTGGGATTCCCCTCTGTGATGAGCTGACCGAGCGGACGTGCGGTGTGTGGGTGGTTGATATTGAGACGGGTGCGACAGTCGGGTTTGTCAGATTCGAAGACGCAGTGCAGGAAATCTTTGCAGTGGAACTGCTCGGCGGAATGATTCGACCGGACTTGGTTACGGAAGACACCGCGTTGATTTCATGTTCTTACGTCCTCTCGGATGACGCGTTGGAACAGGTTTCTCCGGAGTTTCGAAGAGTCGATTCACCGGGACAGAAATAGTTTCATTCCAAGAGTTTTTTACACAAATCCTTTCGTCGACTTGGGCGTCTCATTGCCCCGGTGACAAGCTTCGGAGCCTCACTATGACCAGTAACTTCTTGAACCGAATTGTTCGTCCTTTTGTCTCGACTTGTGGACCGTTGATGCGGGGAGCGCAACGTCGCCGTCAACGAGTCGTGGGAAGTTCGCATTCGTCCGAAGGGCTTGAATCTCGAGTCCTGCTGGCGGGCGTTGTTGTGAGCAACGCGATTGATGTGACCAACGGAGACACTTCGTCCATTGCCAATCTGATTGCATCAGACGGAGGAGATGGAATTTCACTTCGCGAAGCGATCGATGCTGCCAATAACTCTGCCGGGGCGGATTCGATCACGTTTGACGCCTCTCTCTCAGGGCAGACGATTGGAATCGGTCCGTCAGGTCAGGGATCGTCGCTTGTCATTTCGGACTCTCTCGATATTGATGCATCCGGTCTGGCGAGCCCAGTGACGATCGACGGCCAAGGAGATATCACCCCATTCGTTATTGATAGTTCAGGTAATGGCGCCACTGTCGTTCTCGACGGACTGACAATTACCGATGGCTATGCATCGGTTGGTTCAAATGGTGGAAATATCCATGTCGCAGATTCAACGGATACGCTCTACCTGCGAAACAGCAATGTTAACGAAGGACTCGCGACTTATGGTGGTGGGTTGAACAACGCAGGAGGAACGGTTTACATCACCGATTCGGTGATTTCCAACAATGATGGAGGTTTCCATGGTGCGGGGATTCAAAACTCAGGAACTCTCACCGTTCAGAATTCGACTTTCTCCGGAAACGTCTCCGTGAGTTCCGGGGGAGCGATCTTTAACACAGGGAATCTGACCGTTACAGACTCTGTACTCGACAGCAACACTGTCACGGGCGATGAATACGGCGGCGGTATCTACAATGGAAGTGGAGGCACAGCAGTCATCACGAACTCCACGGTCAGTAACAATGTGGTTGGTGATGAAGGCGGAGGAATCTACAACGTCGGAAGCATGCAGATCCTCAATAGCACAATCAGCGGAAACGTCGGTGAACTAGTCGATGGAGATGCTGGCGGCGGTGGGATCTATAACCGCGGAACTCTCGATATTACCAATACGACAATCAGCGGAAATCAAGCCGGCGGTGGCGGTGGAGGGATCTTCAATTCAACTGGGAATCTGACGATCACCAACTCGACGATCTTTGGAAACTCTGCATCACATTCAGGGGATTTCGAAGGTGGCGGTGGCGGAATTCGAATTTCTGCCGGACAGGTCTCAATCTACAATTCCATTGTCATTGGCAACGATGAAATGGCTGGAGACAACCGGGAAGATATTTCAGGATCAGTTGACAGCAGCGGATTCAATATTTTCGGTGATTTGACGGGATCGACGATTAATGTTGTCGGCGCAGGCACAGACATTACAGGTGTCAACGCGATTGACGTGATTGAGCAGACGCTTGCCGACAATGGAGGTCCAACCCTGACGCACGCACTCGTCGAAGGCAGCCTCGCTATTAACGCCGGAAACAACGGCGATGCAACCGACGCCGGCAGCAACCCGCTGGCCACCGACCAGCGAGGAATCGGTTTCGATCGTATTCTTGGTAGCGCCGTCGATATCGGGGCTGTTGAATCCGGCGTGATCCCGATGTCATTCGTCGATGCCAACAACGATGGCGTCTTCAATGAGGGGGACGTCCTTCTCGGAGATGAACTCGCCGACGGCATCTTTGACACTCGACGCACGGAAGGCAACTACACTGAAGTCATCCATGGTGCGGGAGTCGTGATCCAGTCTACGATCGATGCCAGTTTCATTCAGATCAAAGCAGATGGCGACATTATCGTCGAATCAGATTTGATTGCCGACAACGACATCACTCTGAAGTCGAAGCACGGCAGCATCGTTGTCGTCGATTCAGCTGTCGATTCGATTGACGGAAGCGTCAAGATGCGGGCGAAAGACGATATCGTTGTGTTGGACGGTCTCGTTTTCGCAGGTGAAAGCGTCAAGCTGAATGCGAAACGGGACGTCTATCTCCTGGCTGACGTCATCGGTCAGGACATCAAAGTCGATGCGAAGGGTTGGGTTGTCGGATTCGACTCTGTCTTTGATGCCTACAACGGAGACCTCAAGATCTCCGGAACGGAAGGTGTCGAACTTCGTGGAGCTGAGCTGTTTGCCTTCGACAACATCAAAGTGAAGTCGAAAGGTCCCGTCATCGCGGAAGATTCATTCTGGAGTGCGATTGATACGCCAGAGTCCAGTGTCAAAGTCGCCGCGAAGGACGATGTCGTGCTGGACGGCAGCTGGGTCGAAGCGAGCGAGAAAGTTAGCATCGCTGCGGACGGAGACTTGTTTGCTGAAGCCGCTGTCATTCAAGCAGAAGGAGTCTCGTCAAAGGTTCGAATTGCAAGCAAAAGTGGAAACGCTTCAGTCTACAATGCGTCACTTCGAGCATCTGAAAAGATCTCTCTCAAAGCCTTCTACAATTTGGATCTGACTGATTCCAGCATCGGAATCACTGATGGAAGCATTAATGGCCGAGTGATCGCCAAGGCCGGCAACATTGATTTGGAGGGCTCAGAACTGGTCGCTCCGAACGGAATCACTGTTCGCGGTAGTATTCATGGGATTCCGAGTTTCGTCGATGACGACGGAACACTTCCGCTGATCTAATCTTCATTGCGGACGGAACGACAATGGGTTTGACCGGGGCTGAGAACAGAACCGGCCATCTCTGTTGAAAGTTTGACGATCACGCTGATCACAAAACCCTGTTGGGAGAACGCTTTTCCCAACAGGGTTTTTGCGTTCGCCGTCGGGCGTTTCAGGAGATGTTCGAAGGTCAGTTGCCGGAACCGAACAGAATGAAGCTTGCCCAGAAGAACGGATGAGCGCCTCCGTGTTGCTCGCGTCGTTCTTTGATTCGTTGACGCTGGGCGCGACAGAGCGCAGCCCGACGATTGGGAGACTCCAGAAGCTGCTGGTAGAAGGCACGCATCAACTCGCGAGTTTCGATATCGGGAACTTTGAACAGAGATGTGAGAATAGAGTGAGCGCCAGCATTCAGGAATGCACGCCGAATTCCATGAACTCCCTGCCCGGAAGAGATGTCGCCGAGCCCACTTTCACACGCACTGAGAACGACGAGTTCGGTGTTTCGGAATTCCATTCTCGCGATTTCCTGAGCGGTCACCCAACCATCCTCAAGCCGATCTTCGTCACCGGGTTGGGAAGCTCGATTCGCTCCGGCGAGGACGATCCCCGAGCGGAGTAGAGGATTCTCGGCTGATCTAAGTCGAAACAGATTCGTATTGATCGAAGCGGATCTCTGGAACGCATTCCCGAAATCCTCCTGCTCAGCCAGCGGAACGTAAAATCCATGTGTCGCCAGATGCAGGATTCGGGCTGCGTATGTCGACTTGAGTAACTCTTCAACTGCATCATTCCCGATGTAAGTTTTGACGGGACCGTAAGCGGTTTCTCTCAAGAGATGTTCGACGTCGGTTGCTTCGTCTTCAGCTCCTGGAAGCCGCTTCCATCGAAGTGAGCGGAGATCAATTTCTTCTTCGCCACGCATCGTGAGTAACATTCGCGACTGGTCTTCATCGTTCACACGGGCAATGGACTCCTCCCGCTCGGCGAGGTCTGCATCGAAGTTTGGATTGGAGATGACGACCGTTCCAACTCCCGGAGCCCCGTTCGACCTCATAAGATCACGGGCTGAGGAGACGTAACTGATCTCTTTGCTTTCAACGAGATAGCGATCATCAGCATCAACAAGTGCCGCGAATGGAACGGTGGAGATCGCTGCGTCTGGCCCGAGGATGAGTGTCTCGGCATTGTGGATTTGCTTCTGGAATGGACCTAACAGGGCTTCGTAGAGTTCGAATGCAAGCTCGCGGTATTGTTCTTCAAGTTGCTCTTCGTCAGAGAAACGCATCATGCGCGGGACCTCGCGGGTGGTCCGTCGCAAGACATCGATCATGCTTTCGATTTCAGCTGCATCACCAAGGTCAGCGAAGTCAATTTGCAGCTCCTGCGACTGATTCCGGACAATGAACGCGACATAGCGATGACTCGGTTCAGAAGAGTCGCGAGGACGAAATTGGTCGACCTTCAGGAATTCCAGGTATGCCCAGTTCTCGTCGATAAACTGCCCGAGTTCGGTCAGCACTGCCGATGGCGAAGGCAAACTGATTTGTTCTCCGCGCAGTCGTTCGCTCAGGTCGCTTTGAGCTTCGGCGATGGCTTTTAATCGCTTCTGTCGTTCGATCGCAATTTCTTCTTCGGAGAGGTTCGAACTCTCTTTCAATGCCAGATCGGCAAGTTCCTGGTTCAGCAGTCGGATCTGCTCAATTAGCGCGAGTGTTCGTGTGTCGAAGGATCGCGAATGTTGCAGTGACTTCGTTCGACAACTCAAATCGAGAGCCAATCCTTTTCGCTGAACTGTCCATTGGAACGCATTTTGGATGACCTCCGGATCAGATTCGTCGTCTACAAGGGAGACCAGCAAATCGAGTGGTCGCTCCTCTTTGTTGAGGAGATTAAGAAGCGACGAGTCGCTGAGAAGTCCACCGATTTTAGATAGCTCTGCCTGTTCAATTCGCAAACACTGCTGCACATGAGAACGAGCACTCTCGATGTTGCCGAGAAGTTTCTCGATTACGGCGAGCTGAAAACGAGTTTCCGCGACGGTCTTCGACTCTCGACCGAACAGGTGTTCCTGAAGCTGGAGTGCGGCTGTCAGATGTTCGCGTGCTTCGCTGATGTTCCCGGATTTCCGCTGAACTGTTCCCAGCGTCGACAAGAGGACCTGTCGGAGTGCGGCGGTGGTCTCATCAATTGCGAGTCCCGCTTTCGCTCGCTGCAAAACCTGTTCGGCTTCTTCAAGTTCATTCCAGTTCAAGAGTGCTGTGCCGAGATGGATGAGCAACTGTTGAAACTCCGCCGTCTGGTCGAGCCCAGCTGCTTCGTATTCGGAAACGACGGAATCAAATCGTTTGTGAGCTTCCTCGGAACGTGCCGGGTTTGAAGCTGTCGAGACCGCCAGGACGACTTTGTTGCGGAGAAAGTTTCGGTCATCCGGTTTAAGGATTCGCTTCATTACTTCGTAAGACTTCAGGATCTGAGAGTGACCGAGGTCCGGCTGGCCGATTCCGTAGTAAATTTCTCCGGTGAGCTGGAGTGCGGTGGCATACTCCAGGTTTTCATCCCCCCAGAGTCGACGAAATCCGTCGCTTGCAGAACGTGCAAGTGGGAGTGCGGAACCGAAGTCTTCAATGGTGGAATAGAGGGTCGCCAACTCGAGACGAGCAGAAAACGTATCGAAGCTCCCATCGCCCATTTCTTCTTCAGCGGTTTGAACAGCTTGTTCTGCGAGCAGTCGGGACTCGCGATATTTTCCCAGGATTCGCAACAGTCGGGCACGCTGGGTCAGAAGAGGAATCACTTCGGAGTGACGAAATCCGAAATGCTTCGTCGCACAGGTCACGGCAAGGGAGCTCATCTCAAGGCTCTTGTCGAAGAGTTCCTGCGACTCGTAGTAGTCCGCCATTTCTCGTGCATAGGCCAGCAGAGGCAGGCTTAACGGCCCGAGAATTTCCTCAATATCCTGAATGAGTTGAGGGGACCGCTCCACCAGTTTTGGATCGATGCGGTTCGCATCCTGTTTTTTGAGTGCGTCCGTGTCTGCAACTAGTTGCGTGTAAGTCGGCAAAGATTCCTCGTCCAAAGCTGCAATCCTCCGCGCGAGTTCGAGTTCCACTCGGAGTTGATCAAGAATGTCTGGCCACTTGGCATACAGGACAGCTTCAGAACTTGTTGCAAATTCTCTGACAGCAACAACCCGGTCCCACGCACCGATCGATTCGTAGTGCTCGCGGAGTCGCAACAGGTTGATGTCGAAGTAACCCCATTCGACTCGATCGATCTTGTTGAGATCGTCGATTTTCTGGAACGATTCGAAAGCCTGATCCAGGAAGCGAAGCGCCTCTTCCGGACGCTCCATCAGGATGGCAACATGACCTTTGACGAGAAAATGTTCCGACACGATGAGAGGATCGGAATCGAAATGTTCGGCCACGAGTGCCGAGATTCGTTTCAGAACCTGTTGGGCTTCCTTGTCTCGATCCTGTTTCGCGTAAACGACGGCCAGTTTGTGGTGGGCACTCCGGTATGTTTCGTCGAGGCTTCCTTCGCCATACCGGGCGATCAACTTTTTGAGGACGGTTTCCGCCTGTTGATACTTCTCCGTTACGTCGTAGCTGTTGGCTGCATTGTACAAACACCACTCATAGGTGCTGGTGTAGTCAGACAATGACTTTCCATAACGATTCGCTTCCGGATTCCAGAAACCATTCTCGAATAACTCAATCGCTTCGCTGTAGTAGGCAACCGCATCCAGGTTTCGACCCTGATCCGCGGAGACGTTTCCGAGGTAGTTCAGAACCATTCCAAGATCGTAGTCAATGTTGTCGTTCGAGTTGTTTCGGAGAAGCTCAGCCGCTTCCGCGAGTCGATGTCGTGCTTCGTAAGGATCGTCGAAGTTGTAGTAGTACGCGCCCAGCGAGGCCACGGCCACGCAATGAGCGTAGCTTCCGCGACCCGGCCGCGATTCCCAAAGCTGAATCGCCTGATTCAGGTGAGTCACAGCGTCTTCAGAAAGTTGCTCTGCCAGCACGCATCCCATTTTCGTGAGCGTGTCGACATGCTGATCAGACTTCTCTCCCAGCGAGGAGCGAAAACCTTCGGCAGCACGTTCCATCAACTCCATCATCATTGGGTCTGCGGAATCCATGCTGGCTGCGAATTGGGAACAGGCCGAAGCATATTCCCAGTGATCTGTGCCGAGGAGATTTCCGAAGTCGACCAGAAAAATGGTGATTTGATGCCGAAGCTGTTGGTGGTCCTGAGCTCCAAGGATCTGTGGATTCAGCAATCGGGTCAAAAGATCGAACCGTGCCCGCAATGTCTCGAGACTATCTTGACCGAAAAGACTTGATGCCAGACCAAGACGCTTTCGCGCAAGTGCCAATGCTTCGGTCGCTTTCCCGGATTGGCTCAGGGTTTGAATTTCCGGGAGGAGGTTCTGGAATTGCTGATAGTGTTCCCATTGGTCATCGCTCCACGACTCCGCGTCGGTCGTGACAACAGGATCGACCCGGAGATCGGTCGCGCGAAAATTCTCTGTTCCCCATTGCTGATCGACGATCTGCTTGGCTTCCTCGATCGCTTGCCTGGAGGTCATCCAGTCCTGATTCTCCCATTTCGATCTCGCGACCGTGCGAAGCGCGTAGACCAAATTGTCGGCGATTGGTCGGAGACGTTCACGAGGAAATCCTTCGCGAGATCCAATTGCATAAGCTTCTCGAAGCGGCGGAAGTGCCTCCTCGATTTCCCCCTGCATCAGCAGGATGGCTCCGCGTATCTCGAGGCTGCTGAGATACTCTGACGCAAAAAGTTGACCGGCGTTGCGAAACTGCTCAATCGCAGAGTTGGCAGAAGAGAGGCCCTTTTCCAGATCGCCGGTTGTCACCTCATACTGTGCGAGGAGATTCAGGACAACTGCGTGATCCGGATGTTGCGGGTGTTGGACCTGTTGCAAGTCGATTCTCAGTTTGGCCAGCTGCGTTCCGACCGTATCGATCTGGCCAAGTTGAAGCTGCGCCGACTGAATCGACGTCATCGCCATGATCAAGAATGGGTGTCGCTCGCCGAAGTTTTCTTGTGTCACTTTCGCGAGATTCTCGGCAGCCTCAAGTCCGCTCGTCGCGTCTTCCTCTTTCACTGCCTGCTGCAACTGCCGTTGCCAGGCGTACAACTCCTGTCGTTGGGGCAGAGGCATTTCCAACATGACTTTCAGGAATCCCTCCTGTTGTTTCGCCGCAGCGACCCGCCAGTGTTCTTCCGGTTGATTCAATGACAAAACTCGAACGGCATTCTTCGAGTGTCGTTCCGCAACCTCGTCGCGACCGAGTTCGAGAGCATAGTTGCTGAGCACAATGCTCCGGGTTGCAAGACGGAGATCGTCGGGCGGAAAGAGTTGTTCTTCGATGGCGAGTACGCGCTCTCCGGAGGCGAGTGCTTCTGAGACTTCTCCATTTCCCCACAGGGCAGTGATGGATTGATTCCGGGTGGTTCTCCCATCTTCCAGGTTTTTTCGAGCTGCCTGGGATTCGATAGCTTCAGCTTCATAAGAGAAAGCTGCGGGAAGAAAACTGCCTGCACAGAAGAGTGCGATCACCGCGATGATCCACCGTGAACAGCTTCGCGAATTCCGGCAATCAGAGGTCATCACAGTGCACGCCATGTTCAAGGGGAAGTGACTCAAGAGCGAAAGCGTTCCGCGTCAGCGTTCTCTCCGTTAGCGAATATTCTACGGCAGTGCGTATTGCGATGAAAACTCGATATCAGCCGGAGTTTGACCAATGACCCGGAATTCGAGGCAGGCAACTTCGGGTATGACTGTTCTCAGACCTCCATTAAAATGCCGGTCCACTCGAAACCGCCAAGAGGGCAATCCGTCGACTGGAGAGAACCCGAGACGGGAATTTTGCGAGTGGATGATTCGGAGTGTGAAGACTTAGGAGTCAGTCTGTGATCGTTTCGCATAAGTATCGGTACATCTTCATCAAGACAAACAAGACGGCAGGCACCTCTGTGGAGATTGCACTGTCAAAGTTTTGTGGACCGGATGACATCATCACGCCGATTTCGCCCGTCGACGAACAGAAGCGAACAGAGCTTGGCTATCGCGGACCGCAAAATTATCAGGCACCGATCTCTCAGTACGGAGTGAAGGACGCCTTGAAGCTGATGACCAAAGGCAAGCAGAAGACGAAGTTCTACAATCACATGTCAGCCCGTGAAGTGATTGATTTCGTCGGACAGGACATCTGGGATCAATACTTCACATTTTGCTTCGAGCGAAATCCCTGGGACCGGATCGTGTCGCTGTACTACTGGCGCAACAAGACCGAGCCGCGTCCGACCATCTCGGAGTTCATTGAATCTCCCGATCCGCAAATGCTTAAGAATCGAGGAATCAATCTCTACACAATCGACGGCGAAGTCGTGGTCGATCGCGTGTGCAAGTTTGAAAATCTGGCTGACGACCTCGAAGAGATCCGCAAGCAGGTTGGTATCCCGGAGCCTCTCGAGCTCCCTAACGCCAAGTCAGGTCATCGCAAAGATAAGCGAAGCTATTGCGAGATTCTGAGTGACGACGATCGAGATCGCGTGGCAGAGATGTTCAGCGACGAAATCGAACGGCTCGGATACACGTGGGAGTAGAGCAGTCGCAGCAGCGAGGCTGATTCGGAAGTTGGTCCGCTTGGGCGGATTGAGTTGTTGAGAAGTTGGAACTGTCGAACGGAAAGATCACCCGCCGAAGAGGGGAAAATAAAACGAGCCTCGACCCCGGCGGGCTGACCGGGGGAGGCTCTAATCCAGTGAGGCGGGCCAGCACTCACTGGCGTTCCTTAATCGTCGGTAACAGAGGGCAATAAGTCAATAAACAAAAGCGTTTTCAGTGGAAAATCTGGGATGAGAGAAGAGATTTTTTCCGAGCTTTCTGGTTGCAATCGTCGCACCCAATGCGTGAGTGGTGTTGACGCGTACAGTAGGTTAGGTTTGGTCGAGCACCAAACGGCAGAAATCCATTCAAAACGGTCAAATTCCCAGTGAATGACGCCAAAATCCGTTTCGGGCGGGGTCGGAAGAAAAAAGAGCAGTCGAGACGCGACAGCCTCTGATTTCGCCCTGTGCAGTCGCGAATTTTTCGGACTCAATTTGTGGGTCGTCGACACGTCTCCGGCAGAACGAAGTTTACTGACACCAAATGTCAGTTTGTCAGCGCGAAACATCATTGTTCAGAAGGCGGCTGAGAGACTGTCGATCTCGCTTCGCGAATACAAAACGGCCCGACAGAAACTTTCGATTCTGTCGGGCCGTTGATGTCTATTCAGAGATCAGCGGAAGCAGCTTTAGGCCGGAACCAGAGCAACTTCGCTTTCGTTGACCTTTGGGTCTCGCCAGTTGAAGCTGCGAGCGATCGCGTCCTTTGCCATCAGCGTCAGCATGTCGCGGTCAACATGTGGGCAAAGGTTTTGCGGAACCGCTGTCTGAGTGTTCGTCGAATCGAATTCCGGATCGTCTTTCCAATACGATTCGTAAACTTCCATGTGCTTGAAGAACACTTTCTCCATTTCGGTCGGTTCGGAAGTTTGGTTCTCGTCTGTTTCCAGTCCAAGACCGTAGAGCCCGATTACTTCTTCGATGACATCTCGAATCAGCCGTGAAGGGACCGGAAGGCGAGGTGTCAAATGGTAGGTCTTACCGTGCAGCGTTTTGTCGGTCACGATCGTCGCCATCACTTCGGAAACCCAGTCCACTGGGACAAGATTCTTCCGCTCGTCTCCGGACGACTTAACGTTGATGTTGCTGGCGTCGACCTTCCCGGAGAAGTGAGTTTCGTGCATGCTGCGTGCAATCGTGTAAGCGAGTTGCACCATGGCGTAAAAGTTGTGGTAGGTGAACGTCAGACCCGTTTGCGAATCGCCGACGATAATTGCCGGGCGGAAGACGGTCAGGTCATTGATGAAGTTTGCTTCACGGACCAGCTTCTCGGCCATGACTTTGCTTTCCTCGTAAGGATTCGCAAATTCCTGTCCGACGTCGAGTTCTGACTCGAGGATGCGGCCTTCTCGAAGCCCAGCGACGTAAGCTGTTGAGACGTGGAAAAACTCCTTGATTCCGGCTTGCTGGCAGAATTCGAGAACTGTCGCGGTTCCATCGACGTTCGATCGCCACGGTTCGCTGTCTCGACCGGTGCTGACGAAGGAAAGGCTCGCCGCGTTGTGAATCATCGATGAGCAGTTTTCACTCGCCCATTTGATGTCTGTGTTCGACAAACCGAGATCCGGAGAGTTGATATCGCCTTTGAGTACGACAGGTCGGGGCAACTGTTCTCCGAGAATGTTGTCCCACACTCTCATCGCTGCTTCGACGCGTGCTTCCGGACTGGTTCGACGACTGGGACGAGCAAGGACGGCCAGCTTGACACCGTTCTTCAACAAATCCTTCATCAAATATCGACCAAGCAGACCGGTAGCGCCTGTCAACAAAAGGTGGTCCATACTCAAGACTTCCTGTAAAGAGGAGTGGGAGTCAATGCAGCAGCTTCGCTGTCTTTTTGCAAAAATCACACTTGAAGATTGTGGGAGAGACTACTCACGCCCAGAGCAAGACTCAACTGAATTCACGAATCGTAAAACCGAATCTTGAATAATTGAGCGGCCAGCGTCTTGTCGTGCCTCTTTGATGATTCTAAACGATCGTGTCGACCTGAGGGGTGAGAGATGAAGATTTTGCGGCTGCAAACCGGGAATTCCGGAGTTTTCTTCAAGTTGGGGCGATCTGTTTCAAAGTGTGAGAAATCCCGGTTATGATGTCTGTGTGTGGCTGTAACTGATTGCCGTGTCGTTGGTTACGCGTTCCTAGCGAGAGGCAGCCGCTTCGCAGGGGTGACTTTGCCACTGATTCGGTTCGGGAATGTGGGCGAAAAGAAGTTCTTTGGAAGAATTTATGAAGTCGGGGGAGTTTGTTCCGACAATAGCAGACAATTTGGCGTGCGGCGGCTTTGTGGTCTTCGTGAACGTTTGGCCAGTGACGCGAGCCTTTACGGACGGTAAGGGATTCGGCTATTCTGTCACGCCAGATACAACTTTGTCTCAGATGAGCCTGTTGCTCACTCTGAGAGAGTTTGCCCCGTGTTCACACGCGATTGACTGTGCCTGTGTACTGGCAGTGTTAAGAGCGAAATCGGGTCGACGATTGCTGTTCGTCTCGGATGTGTCTTTCCTGCGGGTGACTCCTACTGAGTTCCTTGCAGTCCGAAGGGTCCACAATCCGGCGAACGTCCGATGAGACACACATTTCACGAATCAAGAATACAGTTATCAATCAGGCGGCTATCAGCGTCGCATTTGAAGAGTCGTCTTATCGGCAGACTTCAGATGGTGTCAAGGTGATGGCGCTTGTTGTGAAGATTGACTAAGTAACGACAGCGTTTGCACACAGTTTCTAGTACTTAAATTTCACCAAGGTTTGCACAGAGTGTATTCCAACTCTTGTTTCCGAGACGTCATGCAGGGTAACCGGACAGTCCGGATAGGTGTCAGCCAACAAAGTTCGCTGATTTCTTCAGCGAACGTCAGACGGATCACGTTTCAAGATTTGACGATCGAATCCGGTTCGATGTCGAGGCAAGAGTTCATGGCGTCAAGTATGTTGCTGGGCGGTTTTTCTGTCCCCGCGTGTGAAGAATTCGCGGATTTGAGAGAAGTTCAGGCGAGAAACCCGCAGGAGTCAGCTCTGGTTCGAGGTCGAACCAGTCACAAAAAGGATCACCGCTTCAGAAAGGTGAGTTCAAATGGATTTGAGGCCAATCGAGTCAGTCGGGATAATTGCCAGTTCTTTGGCAGTTGACCAGACGAGGCTCCCTTTGAGTCTCCCGTGATTCCACAACACATCGACATCAATGGGATGCACCCTGTTCGTCGCCGCAGGCGAAGAGGGTTTTATGAAAAAGGAAATGTTGATCAATGTTCTCCAGCCAGAGGAGAGCAGAATCGCCATCGTTGAAGATGGCACGCTCGAAGAATTGTACGTCGAACGCACAAGCATCGAGCAGTATACAGGGAACATCTATAAAGGCCGGGTCGTCAACATCGAGCCCAGCATTCAGGCCGTCTTTGTCGACTTTGGCGTCGGGCGAAACGGATTCCTTCACGTCAGCGATGTGGAGTATCAATACTACAAGCACCTGCTTTCCGACCGGGAACGCAACGACGCCGAACGGAACCGAAACTCGAAGTTCAACGAACGGACCTCTCGAAATAAACCCCCGATTCAGGACATCTTCCAGCGAGGAAGCGAAGTCCTGGTTCAGGTGATCAAAGAGGGAATCGGGAATAAAGGTCCGACACTTTCGACCTATATCAGCATCCCGGGGCGTTACCTCGTCTTGATGCCGGGGCTGAATCGTCTTGGAGTGAGCCGCAAGATTGCAGACGAAGATCTGCGACGCGACTTGCGAAAAATCCTGCGCAATCTCGATCCGCCTGAAGGGCTCGGTTTCATCATTCGTACAGCGGGTGCAGATCGGACGGAAAAAGATCTTCAGCGGGACATGAACTATCTGCTTCGCCTGTGGAAAACGATCGTCAGGCGAATCAAAAAGCTGCCTGCCCCGGTCGATATCTACGAAGAAAGCGACATCGTTCTGCGAACCATTCGGGATATCTACTCGAGCGGAATCGATGCCATCTGGATCGATGAAGAAGAGACCTACAAACGGGCTCGCGAATTCATGAAGGCGGTCATGCCCAAGAACGCTGACTCGATCAAGCTGTTCGAAGGGAAGGAGCCGATTTTTCATACCTACAAGATTGAGAACGAGATCGACCGGATTCAAAGTCGACACGTTCCACTACCCGGTGGGGCATCGCTTGTCATTGACCAGACCGAAGCCCTCGTGGCGATCGACGTCAACAGCGGAAGCTATCGGGCTGATGACGATGCGGAGAAGAGTGCCTATCAGGTCAATCTTCGCGCAGCGGAAGAGATTGCTCGACAGATTCGCCTGCGTGACCTCGGCGGTGTGATCGTCAACGACTTCATTGATATGCGAGACGAACGGCATCGACGCGGCGTGGAGCGAAAACTTCGCGACTGTGTTGCCAGAGACCGGGCGCGAACAAAAGTGCTTCGCATCAGTCCGTTCGGCTTGATCGAGATGACACGGCAGCGGATTCGACCGTCGCTTCGCCGAAGCATCTATGAAGACTGTCCATGCTGTAATGGGACCGGACAGGTCAAGACAGCCGAGAGTATGGCCATTGAAGTTATGCGTGCCTTGATGACAGCCTCAGCCCATTCTGATGTCAGCACCGTCAAGGTGGAACTGCATCAGCAGGTTGCCGACTACCTCATCAACAACAAACGCCGCGAGATGCTGGAACTCGAAGAAGAATACTCCGTCAAGGTCCACTTTCAGACCGCCGCAAATGTGGGACCGGCCCATCTCAGTCTCCGCTGTCTGAACAACAATGGATCACATGTGAAAGTAGCGGAAGCTCGAAACTAACGGAGTTCACCTGCGATCATACTCCCCCCGATAGAGGGTCCGCCTTGACTTTCAATTCGGGGGAGAAGTAGCCTCGTTGTTGTGCAGGGCGCAGCGAGGTGGACATGTGAACGACAACCTTCGTGAACTCATTGAGTGGACTGTCACGCGGCAGCCCACATGCGATGAAATTCGCAGACTCATGACAAGACGCAAGCGGGCAGGATTCAACCTGGTTGAATTGATGGTCGTGATTGCGGTTGTCGGCATTCTTGTGGCTTTGATTCTGCCAGCTGTGCAGTCATCCCGCGAAACAGCCCGGCGGTTGCGGTGCCAGTCTCATCTCAAACAGATTGGTCTGGCTGTCCATCATTACGAGGCTTCGCATCGCGTCTTCCCCGCGGGCTGGGGTTGGAATGGATATCTCTATCGGCTGCTTCCCTATGTGGAAGAAGGCACGACTTACCAACTGATCACGACAGCGATCGAGGCGGACCGGCTCGATGAAGAGGCGTCGGACTTGCTGGCTCTTCGTCCGGCACTCTTTGCGTGTCCTTCATCGTCGACTCCACGGGACATGAAACACGTTTCAAATTACGCTGACAATGTGGGGTACGGGAAACGGCACGAGTTTGACGAGCAGGGCGAGCTTCGGAATGTTTCTTACAACGGGATTTTTTCCTCGCTTGATCGAATCGATTGGGACGGACCGATTGGCGGAGTCGTGACAACGGCGATGGTTTGAGACGGCCTGTCGAAAACAGCGGCCATTTCCGAGATTGCGACGGAAGGATCCTCCAGCCCGTACCGACTCACCTATATCATCGGTGATCATCTCGGGATGGTCAATCAAATGGACCGGGCTGCTGACGAATGTGGAAGCCTGCGTCCTGGGATGGAGGATCATGGAAATCGCGGGGACCATTGGCTGTTGGGTGCGGAACTTTCCACGCTCTACAATCATGTCGCCACACCCAATCAGAATACCTGCAAGCTGGGAAGCTGTGTTCCGTGTATGGTTTCTTCAACTGCCAGTGAGCATTCCGGCGGAGTGAATCTCGCATTTGCGGATGGGCACGTGGTCTTCCTTTCAGAATCGGTTGATCGAGATGTCTGGCGAGCGATCGGGACACGAAACGGAAACGAAGTCGTCACAATGCCGTCGTTTTAGAGCAAGTTGCTCTTTCCTGTGCACTCGCTTGAACTTTTTCATCAGTTAAAAGGGTGAGTTTGCTCGTGCGAGTGAGTGCATATCGAAACAGAAGGTGCTCTGGAGTGCTGAACTTATCGTCGCGCGGACAACTGAGAAGTCGTGTCCTGATGGCACGAGGCGAAGGCGCGATGGCTCAATCGTCAGGCTGCCAATCTTTAGAGAACATGATGATCAACAACAAGTCCCGGTTCGTACTTCTGATTCTATTCATGAGTTTCGGTTGTTCGCAGCAACCGGAAAACCGACCACTTGTGAAGGTTCCAGCAGCTCAGGTGACAATCGGAGACGTCGAGATCTCTTTGTTTCCATTGGGCCATGAACGTTTTGCGCCCGTCGAGAAAATTACTTACGGAGTGCCGTGGTACGTCAGCGGAACTGTCGAAGGTCCGGACGATCTGCTGGGAGCGATGATTGTCGTCGATGCAAAAGTCTTCGTTCAGAAGGTCAAGAAAACAGCGATTTTCGACACAGACGTTGTGACCCTAACCGCGAATCCGGAAGGAGGTTTTCAGTTCTCTGCGGAAATGAAACCGATTCCCAGCGAGTATCCGAGCCCGTTCGAGGTCACTGCGAAATACGACATCGGCCATACTGCGGAAGATATTTCCAGTCAGACGATTTCGGTTGTCGTCGAATAAGGCGATTCAGAGATTGGTGTTGGGAGCTAACATCTCGGGAAAGGGGGACTTCCTCTTTCCCGGCTTCTTGTTTTGGATACCGAACAGGGAATCAAATCATGAAGTCGGTCTTCTGACCGAGAATTCGATCGACGAGGTCTTGAGGCAGGTCGATGGCTTCGGATTCGCCGTCGCTCATATCGGTCGGATTGATTCCACAATACGCTGCGGCCGTGCCGAGATGTCGCCAGCGACCCGCACGTTTGGGCTCGTGAGGCAAAACGGGAGTTGTGCACCGGTTACATCCGATGGTGGTGTAACCCTGATCGTGAAGCGGGTTAATGATCACATCCTGTTCCGCGAGATAGGCAGCCATCTGCTCGTCGGTGAAGTTGGCCATGGGATTGATGCGGACAGTGTTCATCTCGATGTCAACAGCCAAGAGCGGGCATACTCCGCGACGTCCTCCATCGGCTCGACGCAAGCTGCCGATCAGGGCGTCGTAGTCTCCTTTGGTTTTTAAGAGAGGCTCGACTTTCCGCATGTGGCAGCACTCTTCCTGCCCCTCGACAGACATATAAAGAACGCCCATTTTCTCGGTCTGTTCGACCATCGTCAGTTCCGGATGAAGCGTGCGGACGGTCAGTCCGTAGTCCCGGGAGATCCGATCGCGGGTTTCAAGCGTCTCTTGAAACATGACTCCGGTGTCGACGAAGAGAACGGGAATGTCCAATTCGAGACGGGAGATCATGTGACACATTACGCTTCCGGATTTTTGCATCGCCGAGATGGCAGCGACGCGGTCTCCGAAAATATCTTTCGCCCAGCGAAGCATCTCGTCCGGAGTCCGTTCTTCGAAGTTTTTACTGAGGCGATTGAGTTGCGTTTGTGTGAGACGAGCCATTTGCTTTCCATTTCTCGCAACGGGTCGACAGCCAGGATTGCTGAGGATGGGGTCGTTGAGAAGTCAATTGTTTCATTCCGCGGCGGGCAGTTGTTCCACTGAGAATCTCGAACTCAGCAGCTGATGATGGGATCACAACCTGTCGGCCATATCGAATACCGGATTGCGGCCGCTGGTCATTGAGGACACGGTCTCCTCCGCCCGGGTTCTGCATCAAGAGCGGAAAGTGTAGCAGCGTAGGAGTCGAATCATCAAATCGAATTTGCGACGGTCGTTCGAGTTTATTTTGCAAAATGCTACACTGATCAACTCTAACTTGTGCGTTTTCCAATCCTCGAGAAAGATGAGAGTTCATCGCAATGACAAACAGGCTGATGCTTCTTCTGCTTGCCGTGACGTTTCCTGGAGTATTGGAGGCCGCGGAGCCACTGAAAGGGCTGCTGATTACGGGCGGGTGTTGCCACGACTACGAGAATCAAAAGACCATTATCACCGAAGGGTTGAGTCAGCGGGCCAATATTGTCTGGGATGTTGTTCATGAAGGAGGAACAACACGGGACCATAAGGTGTCTGTCTATTCCGATCCCGACTGGGCGAAAAAGTATGACCTGATCGTCCACAATGAATGTTTCGGCGGTGTCACTGACCCGGAATTTGTCAGCTCGATTGCGAACGCTCACTTCGATGGCGTCCCCGCGATTTTCATTCACTGTGCGCTTCACAGCTACCGAAATTCCGGAGCTGCCGATGCGTGGCGTGAACTGATTGGGGTGACATCCAAAAGCCACGAAGGGAAGCGAGCCTTGAATGTCGTTCGCGTGGACGATCATCCGGTTATGACCGGTTTCCCCGAGGAGTGGAAAACTCCGAACGGAGAGCTTTACAAGATTGAGCAAGTCTGGACGAACTGCACTCCACTGGCTTTGGCGTTCGGTGAAGACACGCAAAAAGATCATCCGGTCATCTGGGTGAATAAATTTGGAAAAGCGAACGTCTTCGGAACGTCACTGGGGCATCACAATGAAACAATGAACAACGACATCTGGCTCGATCTGGTTGCTCGCGGGGCATTGTTTGTGACGGGAAAACTGACCGAAGACGGCAACCCGAAGCCAGGATACGAAGGTTCGGGAGTGAAACCGATCGAAATCGGAAAACTCGAATCTGTTCAGGATCCGGTCTTTTCATCGGAGACGAAAACAGCGTCGACGAAAGTGCTGGCGACAACGCCCGAATAATCGATATTGGTCTTCATCCCTGAGAATCCTCCAATCCTCAGGGACGAGACTGTTGTCGCCCTCGAGTTTCTCACGTAACTTGGACAGTCCGTGCTGTGCGTTTTCAGGAGAAATGCGCGCCCATCTCCGGCAGGAGCGGGAACGGAATTCAGTCACTAACAGTGTTGGACCCCTGACGTCTGGCACTTTGACGTTGAGAGAAGATTCGAGGAAAATCGATGGCGACTGTGGAAGAGATCAAAAGTCTCGTGGAAGGAATCAATGTCCCGGCATTCGACAAATCATTGTCGAACGCGAAGATGTTGAAGAACGTTTCCGTCGAGGGAAACCGTGCTGTTGTCGACATCGAGTTTCCAACCACTGCCTATCCTCAGCCCGGCGAGTTGGAAGAGACTATCCAAAGTGAGATTCAAAGCCGCTTCCCGGGCATGGAGGCGGCTGAGATTCGCTCGAAATTTGTCGTCAAGGGAAAAGATTCCGGGGCGAAGGTCGGGTTAACTGTCCGCAATGTGATTGCGGTCGGAAGTGGAAAAGGGGGTGTCGGGAAATCGACTGTGGCTGCTTCGCTGGCTTATGGCCTCAAGCAGTCAGGAGCGACTGTCGGGCTGATGGACGCAGATGTTTACGGTCCGAGTATTCCTCACCTGCTGGGGGCGACGGGACAGCCTGCGATGAAGCAAATCGAGGGTCCCGACGGACGAACGATCGAGAGAATCGTCCCAATTGAAGTGGACGGCATCAAACTGATGTCGATGGGTTTCATGGTCGGCGAAGATCAGGCAATTGTCTGGCGCGGGCCAATGCTCCACAAAGCGTTGTCTCAGTTCCTGCAGCAAACGGAATGGGGAGCACTCGACTATTTGATTGTCGATATGCCGCCCGGAACCGGGGATGTTGCCTTAACGCTTTCACAAATGGTTTCGCTGGCAGGGGCTGTGGTTGTCTGTACTCCGCAGAAAGTGGCGCTGCTGGATGCCGGGAAAGCGATTTCCATGTTCAAGACGGTCAAGATTCCGGTTCTCGGGATGGTGGAGAACATGACCGGGGAAATCTTTGGACAGGGCGGAGCCAAAGCGAAAGCGGAAGAGATGGGCGTTCCGTTTCTCGGCGAAATTCCTTCGGACCCCATCATTCGAATCCGTGGCGACGAAGGCAAAATCTCGCGCCTCGTTCAGGAAGAGAATCCTGTTCAGGACGCCATCATGAACGTCAGTTCTAACACCGCAATGGAAGTAGTCCGACAATTGTTGGCCAATCCAACAATGCCGACACTTGAGATTCTGTAGGCAAATCAGAACCTCGATCTGCCAGGCAAATTGGCTTCGAAAACTAAAAGACGATCCGCAACTGAACTGGTGCGGATCGTCTTTTCTTTTGATCAGTCACAAAGAATCACGGGGTCCGACGAAAGCGACGGAGCCCGCATCTTCGACTAGCTGCCTTCGTATTCGGCCAGATATCCCTGAAATTCCCGACGATGTTGTTCTTCATCTCCAAGAGCGGTGATGCAGAGGTCTTGCGTCACGTAGTCAACGCCGTCGCAAAGCTGAATGAGCTTGTTGTACTGTGCGATCGCCCCATTTTCTGCATCGATGACCCCTTTGATGACGGCCACGACGTCAGTCAGTTTTTGCGGGGGCTGCAGCGACTTCTGTGAAGCCTGAAATTCCATACTTCCGGGAACGACACCGCTCAGAGTCTTGATTCTCTGAGCGAGATTCTGGGCATGAGTGAGTTCTTCCTGCACGTCATTGGCGAGCGATTTCTTGATTTCCTCAGCACGAACCCCGTCCAGATTGATCGAGTTGGACAGGTAGTTCATGACAGTTTCGATCTCCATCCAGTAGGAGACCTTCAATTCCTCGACAATTTCAGCAAGTTTTTCGTCAGCCACGTCTTCGACTCCGATCTCGAGTGTTCAAGAGGATGGGTTCGTCAGCAAATTCTCACATCTTTCGCATTCTCATTGTAAGAAATTGTAGGCGTTGTTGCGTTTTCGTCAGCCCGAAATCTCGACAGATTCAACATCGTCGATGCTCACCGGCCCGACGGTTTTCCCATCGTCGGTGATCAGAAAGAGAAGTCCCGCCTGTGAGGTTCGGGCGTCCGGGTAACCTGTGACCTGTGTGCCATTCTTCCGGAAGATGGTGACTTGATGGGTCTCGTTGAGTTTTCCGACATTCGGGTCGCACAATTCCGGAAAACGGTTCCATGCCCATGCCCAGAGTGTCAATTCCGGATCCGGGCGGCCGGCTAGATCGACCCACTCCTGTTCTGCGAGGAGAAGATCTTTCCGTTCCGCGGTTTTGCACCAGGGAACGAGTGTCTCATGAATCCATTTTCTTCGGGATTCGACAAGGTCGTGAAAGTTTTTCATGCCAGCAAGCTCTATGGTCCGCAACGATTATCGAACTGAAAGCGATTTGAACCGATCGAAGTGATGAAAACTCGGCGACCCTCATTTGAACGCGGTTCCTTCCGTCGGTACAGTGAACGACTCATTCTTTCCTGTGGGATCGGGGAATTTCCGGTCCGCAGCCATTTCATTGCAATTTCGTATTGAATTTCTCCCGAATTCAGGACTCCACAAACATGTTCGCCTTTCCTCAACTCCTCGCGCAGGCCGGTGAAGGAGCAGTGTCGCTGCCCTATCTTCCGGTGACGGTGGGATGGTGTATCTTTCTGATTCTGTTGTTGGTGTTCAATTACACGACGCGGGCGGGGACGATTGCCCGAGCCACGACGAAGGAAGCAATTCGGCAGCCGATCTTCCTGCTCGTCACAGGGTTGGGTGTTTTGGTGATGATCGCCAACTATTACGTTCCCTTCTTCTCGATGGGGGACGACACCAAGATGTACATCGACTGCGGTTTGGCGATGACGCTGATTTGTGCCCTTCTCATGTCCGTCTGGACCGCGAGTATCAGCGTTGCTGAAGAAATTGAAGGAAAAACGGCAATGACGCTTCTTTCGAAGCCGATCAATCGCCGCCAGTTCGTCTTTGGAAAATATGTGGGGATTACTCAGTCGTCCCTGTTGCTCATCTTTGTCCTTGGGATCGTTTTCTTTTCCCTGACGTACTTCAAGTTCGGGTACGACCAGAAAGAGTCCGGGGAAACTCAGGCCGCTCTGTTTTACTTCCGTGATGTCGGACTGCCATTCCAGATTCCGTATCTCGTGAAAGAGCGGTTCAACATGGCACGCTCGATCTTGCCGGGACTCACGCTGATCTCAATGGAGGTTGCAGTGATGACGGCGGTCAGTGTCGCAATTTCGACACGCATGCCGATGCTCGTGAACATTTCGACATGCTTCTCGATCTTTGTGATCGGCCATCTGACTCCCGTGCTGGTGCTGTCGGATGCGAACGTGTTCGTGCGTTTTGTGGCGAGGGTTCTGGCGACATTCCTTCCGACGCTGGAACACTTCAATATGCAGGCAGCCATATCGACGGGTAAAATAATTCCCACTGATTATGTGGCCATGGCGGGCCTATACTGTATGGCGTATGTCGGCGCGATGATTATGGTCGCGTTTTTGATGTTTGAGGATCGAGATTTGGCGTAGGGAGACCAGAGATGCAATTTCACAGTGACAACTGAAGCGACTGATTGCTCGATGGGACGAAATCGTTGATCGGACGAAACGAGAACTGCGTCGGCCTTGGCGGCGCAGTTCTCGCGATGGTCATCAGGTCAGCTTGAGGTTTCGTCGTCAGAGCCAGTCGAATTCGAGGCATAACGTGCAATCCAACCAAGAACTGGCTTTGGCTCGATTGATTCCTCGTCGATCGTGGACTGACACGAATGGACTTGGATTGTTTCTATGGACCGCACTCTATTGCCTCGGAATTGTGGTCTCGCTGATTGCACTCACGCTTTGGTGTGACGTTCTAATCGTCAACACTCAAGTCTCTCCCCAGCATGTTGTGGAGTCGGTCCAGGAAGGTGGCGAAGTCGTCATCGAAGACCGGGGATTACTCCGACAGGTGGAGCGGTTCGGTCATTTGACCGCATGGAGTTGGCTCGACAATGTTTGCGAGCAGTTCGCAGCATTGCGGACGAATCGCTCAGCGCTTGTCGTGCTGACAGTGCTGCTTGTTGTGCTCATTATCTTTCTGATGTTCGCAAGAGGACGAGCGCGGGCGCACTCGATGGAGGCGGCGAGACAGGTGGCCACCTGGCTCCGGACGTCGATTCACCGGCAGACGCTTCGCTTGGGCCCAAGTGATTTGACCGGACAGCGATATCAGGCAGCATTCCGGTTGTTTACCAGTGATGTCGATGATATCCGGGATTCGTTGACCACTTATCGGCGGCGCGTCGTGCGCGGGTGGATGTTCATTCCGACACTCCTTCTCGTCATGTTCTCGATTGACTGGCGGCTGGCATTGCAGTGTCTTCTGCCGACGGCCTTCTGTTGGTTTGTCTATCGCTTAGAAAGAAAACGCGGAGCTGCTCAACGACAACTGGCGGAAGCTCATGCAGAAACGGAGTCCCGGTTTCTTGCCGACGGACTGAAACAAACGCGACTTGTTCGCGGCTATCACATGGAGACCTTCGAGCAGTCATTGTTCGAAAGCCATCTCGGACGTCTCTCGTCAGAGTCTCGAACCGGCGACCGGCTTGAGTCGGGAGCTCTCAGGCTCGCACGGTTTGTCGTGGTTGCGTCGATCGGAATCGTCTTTCTGTTGATCTCGATGAGAGTCCTTTCGGTTTCCAATCCGCTTCCCCTGTCATCGGGAATCGTTCTGGCGGTGGCGCTCGCGATGTTGTACCGGGAAGCGAGTGCGATTGAAGAAGCGGTCGCTGAGCGACAGCAATTGCATACGAAGGCCGACCAGATTTATCGCTATCTGGATGAGATCCCTGAAGTGGGGCAGGCTGTCGGTGCGAAGTTCATTCAGCCTGTGGCTAAGTCGATCATTTTCGAATCGGTTCACTATTCACATCAGGGCCATGAGATTCTGCGTGGCGTTGATTTGCGAATCGAAGCGGGGGCGCAAGTCGCTGTCGTTTCGATGGACCCTCTTGTTCCGCGGGCAGCTGCGTACCTGCTTCCGAGGTTTATCGAACCGTCGAAGGGACGCGTCCTGTTTGACGGAGAAGATATCGCCTGGGGTACTCTGGAGAGTCTTCGGGCAGAAACTCTCTATGTCGGGGGCGACGACCCAGTTTTGTCAGGGACCGTTCTTGAGAATTTGATCTGCGGTGACACTCGTTACACGATGCAGGATGCGATCGAAGCAGCGAAGAGTGTTCACGCAAACAAGTTTCTTTCGGGACTTCCGCTCGGGTATGAAACTGTGCTGGGAGAACACGGAGAGACTGTCGCGACTGGAGAGAAATTCCAGATCGGACTTGCTCGCGCCGTCCTGCGAGACCCGGCTGTTTTGATCATTCAGGAGCCGGATGAAATTCTCGGGGAAGACCTCAGAGCTGCCATTGATGATGCCTATCAACGTCTCTCGAAAGGGAGAACATTGATCTTCCTTCCGAGTCGGCTTTCAACGATCCGACGTGCTGACAAGGTTGTCCTTTTGCATGAAGGTCGAGTGGAAGCATTTGGAAGTCACAACGACTTGCGAAAGGCTTCCGAACTCTATCGGCATTGGGACTATATCAACTTCAACGCCTATAGTCGGGAGTCACGTCGGCTTCACTCCGGCGGATGATTTCGCGTCTGAGCGAGCGGGCACGACAAGGAATTGAGTGTCCTTCAAACTCTATTTACTCGGTGTTGAAAGACAGTCGAGTGCTGTTGTTGCGGAGATCCGGACTTCCGGGAGATCGTACTCAGCCATGTGCATGAGGTCCGGAAGGGCAAACATGGCGTATTCTTGCAAAGCTCCCAGGCTCAAAGCTGCTGCTGAACGAACGATGGCTTCTTCGTCATGGAGAGCCACTCGCAATGCAATCGCGGCATCTTCACGATAATCCCCGGTCATGCCAGCGAGAGTGACTGCGGCGAAGTAACGTTCTTCAACCGGAACACTCGCCAGGGCCTGTTCCAAAACCGCATAGGATCGTGGGTCATGAGGAACGATATTCAAAAGTGCTTCGGCAGCATGGAGTCGGGCGAGGCCGGTTCCCTGATCGCGTATTTGACAGAGTTGCTCAACAGCGTCCATTGCTTCGGGACCCATTTTCCCGAGTAGGTATGCCGAGAGTTGAACAACCTGAGGATCGTCTTCGGTCAACAGGTCTCGGAGTTCGTGGACGGTATCCCATGCGTCGCCTTCGAGGTCCCGAATTGTTCCGGCAGCATGCGTCCGCACGAGAGGATTCGGGTCTTCGAGGAGTTTTCGAACTTCAAGTGAAGCAGGCTGTGCTTCAGGTCCCTGGAGGCTGAGTTGGACGAGTCCAGAAATTCTCTCTCCGGGAACTTCGCTCGAAAGCAAAGCGATGACGGGTTGTAGATTCTCTGGAATCGGGGTCGCAGCCAGTTCTGCGGCTGGGATCTCTTCCGGGCTGGCTACCGGAGTCTCTTCTGGTCGAGTCGGTGCCCACTTCGGTTGAATCACGGTCGGATTCAAATCTGATTCGACGATGAGTCTCGTGCTCTCGCTGGTTGGGTGTTCAAGAACGGGAGCTGGTCTCACCTCGACTGCCGTTTTTACTTCCAATTCCGTTTCGGTTTCGGAAGAACTCTCTACGAGAGTCGAAGCGAGAGTCACTTTTCCGGGGCTTGCTTTGGGTGTTGTTTCCTCAGCGGGCGTCGAAGTGGCTTTCGGAGCAGTTTCTCCTTCTTCGAAGATCGCATCCCACCAGGGTGTTTCTGAGGAATTCGAAGGTTCCGTTGTCTGGCTCGCGATTGCGTCGCCTTGCGTATTGGTCGGTGCCCAATCGAACTCGCCAATGGATGCGATTGGCTCGCTTGGCAAACTCTCGACTTGTGCAGGTTCCGGAGTCTCCGCAACTTGAGGTTCGGCGCTCTCGGTGTTGGCAGCGACGTTTACGAATTCAGGAAATGACTGTTCCGATTGAGGAGACGGTTTCTGCTGAGAAGAATCCAAAGTTTCGGTCGCGGCTGCCGCGGTGCTTGCTGCAGGACTCGGTGTGTGTTCGAGATGTTCCTCGAGGAGTGCCAGGAATTCCTGTTGCTGGGCCCGGGTGAGCTGGGGATCTTCGGACTTTGGCTGTTGAGTTTCAGAGTCAAGAGTCTCCACCCAACCTTCGTTTTCAACCGGCACGATGACGTTGCTTGCATCGGACTTGGCGATGGCAGTTTCCGTCTTCTTCAGGTCAAGAGGTTGAGGGTAATTCTCTGCTTTTGCGAGACTCTCGTTGAGAAGCGTGATTCTGTTTCGGGCGACAGAATGTGTTGGATCTTCCTCAAGAATCTGTTCATACAGTTTCTGAGCGACCTCCGTCTTTCCCTTTTGCTCATACTTCTCGGCGATTTCGAGCAGACGATCGAATCGGTCTTCTTCTGCAGCTTGAACAGCTGGCGCAGGAGATCTGGAGGCCATCCAACTGGGTTTCGATGCGCATCCTGTCGCGGCCAGAAGGACTGGTGCAACTAACAGTAGAGTGTGTGAGATTCGACGCATCCGTAGTCCCCTCAGTGAATCTTCTCGAGTGGCGTTCGAGTCGAAACGGCTGATTCCTGCGATTCAATACGGGTTCCCGCGCACCCATCCTTGGTGCACTCCCTATCGGAATTATCGGCGGAATCATTTCAAGACTGCATCGAATGATTGATTTTGTGCTCTCGTTTCGATCTTCGGAAAAATTCCTCAAGTCGATTCGGGCAAGGAGAGTGTCGATCTGTGTCGCACGTCCTCACGTTCGGGCTTCATGTGAGGAGTTGGAATCGAGGTTGGTGGCGTGACGCACGGCAGTTTGTTCTCAGCTGGTTCGTCGTGGCTTTCGAGGACAGTTTCGACAAGCGTCCGGAGAACCGAATGCCGGGTGACCATCCCGACGAGAAGACCGCGATCGATAACGGGAACGCGTTGATGAATATGTTCCCGGAGGGTGCACGCCAGCTTCAGAATGTTGTCGTGAGGATGGGCGATCAGCCGGACTGGAAGCATGAACTCACTGATCGGGCGATCGATCTCGCGTTCGATGATTCGGTTCTTCAAGAAGATGTAATCAGGAACGACACCGAGAAGCGAGCCCTCTGAACTGGTTACGTATACTTCGGGGAGTTGGCAGAGAAGAAGAATTTTCTCTGCTCGCAGGGAAGAGGTTTCCGGCAACAGGCTCAGCGGAACTGATTGCATGATCTCTGAGACCGTCGGGGTTTCCATAACCTGCTCCGCTGCCAAAGTGTCTTTTGTGGCCCTGAAGACAGAACTGACTCTGAAAGTGCGAGGGTGGAGAGATCCTTCACATTTCATTTTAATCTGTTCGTGTCTCAATGTTCTTCGGCACAATCTGCCGGAATCATGATCTCAAAAAACGATCTGCCTCAAACAGATGTGATTTTGACAGAGAACTGTTGCAGACTTTACAGAAAGTTCGATCACGCCCTGTGACGAGAGAGGAGGGCGAGATGTGAGAAGTTGCTCATCGATCTTGCCAAGCTCGGCGATTCGGCCGATAATGCCGATGGATGACAGAAAGAGTGAACAAGTGGAACTGACAAGCCAGGAAAAGCTGGAATCTCTTCTTCAATCGTCCCGGATTGGGATGATTGGCCTCGTAGTTGCAATTCTGATTCTCGCCGGCTTGATTCACTGGTTACGGTCGTGGTATCGGGATCGTGATGATCCTGCCGGTGGTCCGAATGAAATCCTCAATCAAATGAGGGAATTACACTTGGAAGGTGACCTGTCAGAAGAAGAATTCCGATCCATCAAAGGTCAGATGAAAAGACCACGAGATTAATTCATTCCGAATTTCCTCAAAGGATGTCTTGAGTCACTCGGCACGACTTTGTCTCCAACAGGGAGAACGGTGGGGTTGAGTTGTCATTTCAAGAAATCACGCTGAATCGGCATCCCTTGCGAAGCTGGTTCAGCAAACTACCCCTCCCAAGGGTATATGCCAGGATGGCCATCCAGAATCACAACACCTCTCCGTTGTATCCTGGCAATTGAGTCTGATTCACTGATCATTTCCGTATCGGTTCACGAAGATCCAAATCAAACCCCAACTCGAAACCAGTCATGGAGGTTGTTTCGAGACCTGCCGATGCTCGAGTCATCGATCGACAGTTGAGAAGGAATGTTGAATGACCTCCAAAGAGTTTACAACCGGCCGAAGCAGTTCGGGCAAGAAGAATGCAAACTGTTCTTTTTGTGGGAAAAGCTATCGTGATGTCGGACCTCTGGTAGAAGGGCCTGGAGACGTCTATATCTGCGGGGAATGCATCGATTTGTGTCAATCGATCCTCGATCAGGATCGTCGTCGCCGTGGTGACAATAAAAAATTGTTCCAGAAGGTTCCCACACCTCGGGAAATCGTCGCCCACATGGATCAGTATGTGATTGGTCAGGAACGGGCCAAACGGACGATGGCGGTCGCTGTCCACAATCACTACAAGCGACTCTTGCTTGCCAGTGAAGGGGAGACCGATGTCGAAATCGAAAAGTCGAACATCCTGTTCATCGGCCCAACGGGCTCAGGAAAGACTCTCCTGGCACGAACCATTGCGAGATTCCTGCAGGTTCCATTCGCCATTGGCGATGCGACCACACTGACCGAAGCGGGTTATGTGGGCGAAGATGTTGAAAACCTGTTGCTGAAACTCCTGCACTCCTCTGATTTCGATATCGAATCAGCGCAGCGAGGAATTATCTTCATCGACGAGATCGATAAGATCGGGAAGACCAGCCAGAACGTTTCGATCACACGAGATGTCTCCGGCGAAGGTGTTCAGCAGTCGTTGTTGAAGATGCTCGAAGGAACAGTGGCGAATGTTCCTCCTCAAGGAGGTCGCAAACATCCTGAGCAGCAGTACATTCAAGTCGACACGACGAACGTGCTCTTCATCTGCGGAGGAACGTTTGTCGGCCTGGAAGAAATCGTTGCGAAACGATTGGGCAAGAAAATGATCGGGTTCGGTCATGATCCTCGTGATATCGAAGATCAGCGACGCGAACTGCTCGCAAAGGTGAACGTCGAGGATGTGCTTGAATTCGGGTTGATTCCAGAACTTCTGGGTCGGTTGCCTGTCCTCAGCACCCTGCGAACACTGACCGAAGACGAACTGATCTCGGTATTGACGGAACCCAAGAATTCATTGGTCAATCAATACACGAAACTGTTTGAAATGGAGGGAGCCACTCTCGAATTCCAAACAGGTTCTCTTCGAGAGATCGCAAAAGTCGCTCGTGCAAAAGAGACCGGAGCACGTGGACTGCGAAGCGTAATCGAAGATGTGATGTTCGAAATCATGTTCGAACTTCCTGATCAGGAACGTGGCCGGCACTACGAGATTACCCCCGAGATCGTCCGAGGAGAAAAATCGCTGTTTGCTCGTGATGAATCGGCCGCAGCCTGACCTTTCGAATCCCGCCGGTAAACAACCGGTGCTGATTTGATGATCTAACGAAAAAGGTGATTTCCCGATTGGGAAGTCACCTTTTTTTGTGGAATATGCTTCGCCGACATCTCCTTCGAGTCGGTCGCTGCGATCGGGAATTGAACCGATTGTGAATGTCAGAAAATCGGTCTCGCTGTCATTCGGACAAATGAGATAGACTGGCCCCGAATTCGGAGAATTTCCGCACCCACGGAGTGAAATGGTTCCACTTTCCGTGTAAGAACGGTGTCTTACTGGTGCGGCGAGAGTTTTTACGTTCGGACGACGTGGCAGAAGGATCTGCCTGGAATGATGAAATCGCAAGCAGCGGAGTCTCAGCAACTGACGTTTGTCCACCATCTCGGACAAGCGGTGGTCGGTTTTGTCACCCTTGCTGGGGATTTGACACTGTTTGGGCTGCGGATGGCATCCTGGATTATTCCGGGTTGGCCACGTGGGAACGTCTTGTGGCCGGTCATGTATCAGATCGGCGTGCTGAGTCTTCCGGTGATCTTGATCACAGGTGGCTTCATCGGCATGGTGCTTTCCGTTCAGGCGTACGAACAGTTTGCCTTAATGCATATGGAAAGCCAGTTGGGCACAGTCGTGAACGTCACATTGCTCAAAGAACTGGGACCGGTTCTGGCTGCGGTGATGCTCGCCGGGCGTGTTGGAAGTGCGATGGCTGCGCAGCTGGGCACGATGCGAGTCACGGAGCAAATTGATGCTCTGACGGCTCTCGGAGCGAACCCGGTAGCCTATCTTGTTGTCCCACGCTTTCTCGCCTGCTTTCTTCTGATTCCCTTGCTGACGCTGTTTGCCGATGGGATCGGAGTCTTGTCCGGGTGGTGGTTCAGCACTCAGGTTCTCGATGTTGAAAGCTTTTACTACTGGCATCACTCCCGTCGATTCGTCACTTCTTATGATCTCCTCAGTGGGATTCTAAAAAGCGTTTTCTTCGGGACAGCGATTTCCTTGATCGCCTGTCATCGCGGATTTCATAGCCGCGCAGGGGCTGAAGGTGTGGGGCAGGCCGCGACGGAAGCCTTCGTCTATTCGTTCGTCGTGATTCTCGGGATTGATTTTCTCCTGGGTTACCTGTTGATGGAACTCTATCCAATTCTTTGGAAGTAAAGAGCGAATCGATTTCTGTTATGTCGTCACTCATTGAACTTGAAAATGTCTCGCGTCAGTTCGGGACCCAACAGGTGCTGCGGGATATCACTCTGTCGGTTGAGACAGGGAAAACGCTCGTTCTCATCGGGGAGTCGGGATGCGGCAAAAGTGTGACAATGAAGCTGATGATGAATCTGCTTCCCCCCAGCAGTGGCACCGTTCTCTGGGACGGTCGACCTGTGAAAGACAGGACCGAAAAAGAAATCGTGCGCGAGCGATTGCGGTTCGGATATCTGTTTCAGGGAGCGGCTTTGTTCGACAGCTTAACGGTCTTCGAAAATGTTGCGTTCGGGCTTCGACAGAATCGCCGGCTGCATCCGAAGCAGATTTCGCAAACAGTTCACGAACGGCTGCGCGACGTCGGACTCGACCCCGCCATCGTCGTCGATAAGAAACCGGCTGAACTCTCAGGCGGCATGAGAAAACGGGTCGGGCTCGCTCGGGCACTCGCAATGGACCCGGAAGTGATGCTCTATGACGAACCAACGACCGGGCTCGATCCAATCATGAGCGATGTCATTAACGAACTTATTCTGCGAACTCGCGAGCGATGTAATGTCACAAGCATTGTTGTGACTCACGATATGAACACCGTTCAGAAAGTTGCTGACCGCGTGGTGATGTTTTATCCGCTGGCCCGCCTCAATCCGGAAGATCCGCAAATCATTTTTGATGGGGCAGCTGAGGAAGCCTTTGAGTCCCTCGATCCACGCGTCTCGCAATTCGTGCGAGGGGAAGCCGGTGAACGACTTCAGGAACTCGCCATTGGCTAACGCATCATGAATACCGAACTGCAGCAATTCGACTGAGCAAACACTGCAGCAATACAGCGATTAACGAAAACGAATTCCGGCGAGTCGATCGAGTCCGTGAAAATGGGCGACCACTCGTCTTTAAGTCAATCAATCAGATCTGTCTGAAACCTTAGTCTCCAACTGGTCGTAGTCACATGTCCGAACGACAATTGCAATTTCGAGTCGGCCTGTTTGTCTTAGCGTCGATGGTCATCGGTGCCGTGCTGATTCTTCAGTTTGGTGACATCAAGGATTATTGGAAGAAGACATATCCGCTGGCCATTCACTTCGATGATGCCCCCGGTTTGTATCCCGGAAGCCCGGTGAAACAAAACGGACTCGGAATCGGGACCGTCCGCAGCATCGTGCTCGACGAAGCAGAAGGAGGCGTTCTCGTCGTCGTTGACATCGTTGAGGATCATGTGATTCGCATCGATGCGGAAGCTTCTCTGGTGCAGTCCTTGCTTGGCGATGCCAAGATCGAGTTTTCCTCGGGCCGTGCAGGAGAAACGATTCCGCCAAACTCTCGAATTGATGGAATCGCTCCGGCCGATCCGATGCAGATCGTGCAGAGGATGGAATCAACGGTCAACGAATCGTTGGTCTCATTCACGGACACCAGTCAGGAGTGGCAAAAGGTCGCGGTCAATCTCAACAACTTGATGGAAACCCGCGAGGGCGATCTCGATACCGTGATTGAACGAACAGCACTCGCTCTGGACTCATTCACGAGAACGATGAACTCAGCGACGAAGACGTTTGATGAAGTCGGAACAACACTGACGCAGGCAGGTTCGACGCTCGAAACGGCAACGGCAGCCATTTCCAATGCGAACAGCTTTATCGCCGACCCGCAGCTTCAAGCCGATTTGCGGAGAACAGCAGCAGCGCTCCCTGTCATCGCTGAAGAGACCCGGCTCACCATTTCAACCGCGAGAGATTCGATTGTTCGGCTGAGCAAGAACATGGACGAAATTCACTCCGCGACCGCCCCGCTGGCCGAACAGAGTGATCTGATCGTGAATAAACTCTCCGGAAGTTTGATTCAACTTGAATCGCTTTTGACCGAGATGAATCAGTTCGCACAACTGATGAACGACGAGAATGGCTCCGTGAAGCGTCTCGCATCGGACCCGGAGCTGTATCAGAATCTCAATCGCTCCGCAGCTTCGCTCAGTGTATTGCTCGAAAACCTAAATCCGATTCTGAACGACATGCGGGTCTTCAGCGACAAAGTTGCCCGCCACCCAGAGATTCTCGGAATTCGCGGCGCGGTGAAGGGAAGCTCGGGATTGAAGGACTCCGCTGAGATCGAACAGACCGGAGGGTTCTTTCGCAAGTAGAACAACGATCCCGAACGGGACATCAATATTGAGAGTCTATGAGCTGAGAGTGTCGCTGACTCGCTGCAACAGAAACTCGTTGCATCCCAGCCGCTTCGTCGCTTTCACTGAGACGACATTGAAACCTCTCTGTTCATAGAATTCCGAGATTGCCTCGACCGAAGCAACTTCAAACGGATAGCCGCCAAGCCAGTCGCGCCAGTCATGGACGATCGACATCCCGCGGTTTCTCCGATACTCGCGAAACGCATTCTTTCGCCGGATGATGCTGACGAGGATCGTGCGAATGCAGAAGTACGGAAAAAAGATCGCCTGCATGGAATACCGACCGACAGATCCCGAGCAGTAAATTTGCTTCACTTTTCTCCACAGGTCGGACTGCCAACCTTGATCGTTGTAAATGGCGATGGCCAGAAAACCGTCGACTCGCGTGAGTGAGATGATGTTTTCCAGCGCTTGCCACATCTCTCCGGTGTGATGCAAAACCCCCCACGAATAGACGAAATCGAATTGTCCGAGTCGGGACAGATAGCCCGAGTCGAGCACCGATCCCGATTCGATCACCCAACGGTCATCGTCGGGGAAATAGCGATCCTTCAGCGATTGTGTGCAGGCGACCGAATTGGGATCGAAATCGAAGGAGTGAACCGTTGCCCCGAGTCTGCGGGCACAAAGCGAAAACAGTCCACTTCCCGATCCCACATCGAGAAATGAGCGGTTTTCGAGCGTCTGGACCTGAAGCAAATCTCGCAACGACTGCTCGGCGATTTCGATTCGATTTTCGTCCAGACTGCTGAGAAACTCAGCCCAGTTCTTGCCAAAAGCAAACCGGCGGCCCTGATCGATTTCCTCTTGGGCTCCCTCCAGAGGGGATGATGATTTCGCGACATTCATGTAGCGCTGAGGTTCCTGAAAGGATTCTGCTGGGCAAGAGGACGTCCATTTTCGAGAATTGACGGCCGACTTTCTTGTTGCATGATATCAACACAAATTGAACTCTTGGAGAGTGTTTGCAAGTCGAGCGCAGCTTGGCTACGGTGTCGAATTCCAGTCAAAGTACACTCTCGTTGAGGAATCGATCCATGAGCGACTATCCCCGTCGGGCGCTCGTTTCTGTCAGTGATAAATCCGGCCTTGGCCCATTTGCCAAAGGTTTGGTGGATCTCGGCTTTGAGATTCTATCGACCGGCGGTACGGCTCGCTTTCTCAAAGAGCAGGGTCTTCAGGTCATTGATGTTTCGGAATACACAGAATTTCCGGAGATCATGGGCGGGCGCGTCAAAACTCTCCATCCGAGAGTGCATGGAGCGATTCTCGGACGCCCCGATCTTCCCGACGACGCAGAAGCCATTCGGGAACACGGGATCATCCCATTCGAACTGGTTGTCGTGAATCTGTACCCATTCGAGCAAACCATCGCCAAACCCGATGTCTCGATTCCGGAAGCCATCGAGCAAATCGACATCGGTGGTCCCAGCATGGTGCGTTCCTCCGCAAAAAATCACGCTTACGTGGGGATTGTCACTAATCCAGAACAGTATGAACCCGTCCTGAATGCACTTCAGGAGGGAAGTTTGCCATTGGAGTTGCGGCGACAGCTGGCAGCATCCGCATTCGAAGCAACAGCTCGATACGACCGGGCGATTTCCGACTATTTCACAACACTCGAAGACGATGCCTCCGAGTTTCCGAAATCGCTCTCGCTGCAATTTGAGAAGAAGAGTGATCTGCGCTACGGAGAGAATCCGCATCAGTCGGCAGCGGTCTATCTCGAATCGAATCCTCCCGCAGCTTCCATCGCATCTTCTGTGCAGTTGCACGGCAAAGAATTGTCTTACAACAACTATTTAGATCTCGATGCCGCACTTTCGATTGCACTTGAATTCGAGCAGCCCGCTTCGGTCGTGATTAAGCACACGAATCCGTGTGGATGCGCCGTTGGAGAAGACCTCGCTTCTGCTTTCGATAAAGCCTACGCAGGTGATCCCGTCAGTGCCTTCGGTTCAATTCTTGGATTCAATCGCGAGCTCGACCTCGCCACCGCCGAAATGTTGGCAGAGCCGGGAAGATTCATCGAAGCAATCATCGCACCTGGCTATTCTCCCGAAGCACTAGAAGTCCTTCGTACGAAGCCGAAGTGGAAAAACAACGTTCGCATTCTGGCATGTGAAGGATTCCGGGAACCATCACCTGTCAGCCACGATTACCGGCGCCTGACTGGAGGGCTTCTGGTTCAGCAGCGCGATGACCGTCCCGATCCACCGGAAGACGAACGCATTGTGACGGAACGAGCCCCCACGGAACAGGAATTGGTGGACCTCCGCTTTTCATGGAAAGTCTGCAAGCACGTCAAATCGAATGCCATTGTTTTCGCAAGTCAGGGAATGATTGTGGGAGTCGGAGCCGGGCAAATGAGTCGCCTGGATTCATCAATGATCGCTGCCCACAAAGCAGGCGAACGAAGTCAGGGAGCGGTCGTTGCCTCAGACGCATTCTTCCCGTTCCGAGACGGTGTCGATGAAGCGGCCAAAGCGGGTGTTACGGCAGTCATTCAACCGGGCGGCTCACGCAACGATGAACAGGTCATTGAAGCATGCAACGAACATGGCATGGCGATGATCTTCACCGGTCACCGACACTTCAAGCACTAATCGTTCTGCGTGACGATTCTGCACTCGCTTCATTCGATGAATGTTGAGTTGACCGTTGAGGACGCTGCGGGCCAGAAGCGAAGCGGCTTCAGTCGAGTCCTTCCGGCGGGAACTCTTCGTTCATCAGCTGACTCTCAATCTGTTCTGGTGAGAGGTCTTCGACCACCATGTACTCACCGGTCATCCAGCGATTCAGATCGACGTATTTGCATCGCTTGCTGCAAAAGGGAAACAGAGCAGAGTCCCCATCAATCTCAACGGGAAGGTCATTCTTGCAGATTGGGCAGGTCAGGCGGGAAATCATTGGCTCAAGTCTTGTGTCGCTGAAAGATTGCCACTCGTGGAGGGCGCTTGATTACACCTCCATGTGACGAATTCTTCTTCAATGCGTCAACCGCTTCGTTCTGGATTTCTTTGAATTCTACAGACGAATGGAACCTCCGTTCACATTGAGTTTCGTCGGCAAACCACTGATACTCTAATGAATCAAGACGACCTCCTTCCAAAGATCATGAGATCGAAGAATTGTGCTGCTCGCAATTTCGATCGACATGCCTTGAGTTTCCTACCCAACAGTCAGTGATCACTGAAGCGTGGTTTCAGGAATTCGATTGATCGCTGCAATCTTCTTGAATCAGGAGAATCCATGAGTCGAAACCGATCTCTGGAGCCCCAACACTCTCGTCGGGCATTCTTGAAAGAACTGTCGGTCACATCGTGTGCACTCGGACTTGCCAGCTTGAGTTTGAACGCCGCTGAAGAACCTTCCGGTTCGGATGAGCCTGACAAGCTGGAATCGCTCGTTGATTGCCATCTTCACATCAATCACTTTGATCGCTCGATCGAACAAACCATTCAGCACATGGATCAAACCGGCACCGCGAAAGCATTCGTGCTTCCGCTTGAGACCGGTGAAGGTGGCGTTCTACTTCGATCAGAAACCGTCCTGCACGCCTATCATCTCTATCCCGAACGAATCATTCCGTTCTGTCAAACCGATATCCGAAGCCCGGATTGTCTGGAGCGATTGAGCGCATACCGACAACTCGGTTGCCGGGGAATCGGAGAGCAAAAAGAACATGTTCCACTTAACGACAAACGACTCGAAGCAGTCATTGAGTTTTGTGATGAGCATAACTGGCCCATCACCATTCACTTTCAGGACGGAGCAGGAGGTTTCAATCAAGGACTTGCGGACCACCTGGAGTACTACTTGAAGAAGTATCAGACCGTTCGAATTATCGGTCATGCCCAAACCTGGTGGGCGAACATTAGCGAGGATGTTCCTGATTCTGACAAGACTCTTTATCCGAAAGGGCCAGTTGTTCCCGGGGGATTACTCGATCGGTTGCTGGGCGAGTATCCCAATCTGTATGGAGATATGTCAGCTGGCAGCGGATTTAATGCTTTAAGTCGCGATGAAGAATTTACAGCCGGGTTTATTGAAAGAAACTCAAAGCAACTCCTCTTTGGAAGTGATTGTCCCTGTCTGGATGGGGAGGGACAGGGGTTTCAAGGGACATGTTACAGCATGCAGTTGCAGAACTTCTTAGCAGGTCTCGTTTCGGATAAGAGTGTTTTAAACGATCTCTTTTCGCGGAATGCTTTGCGAGCGCTCGAAGGCCACACATCAAGCGATGAGTAAGGAAGATTGATGAAGTTGTTTGTTTGGCAGTTGTTTGTTTGGCAGTTGTTTGTTTGGCAGTTGTTTGTTTGGCAGTTGTTTGCGTGTTGCGTTTTGCTCAATTGCACTTATGCACAGGAACTTGCAAATGCTCAAGGAAAGGGAGGGCTTCGCAATCCTCTTACTATTGTGGCTGGGGAAAATGGCAGGACTGTGAAGTCGCTGGAGGAGTGGGAGGAAAAGCGACAGGAAATTCTGAGCAATATGCAGGAAGTGATGGGAGAACTCCCTGATCGGACAGACCTGCAAGACCTTGAGATTCGCTACGAAGATGCTGTGGAAGGAGATGGATTCCGCCGCCAAACCGTTCAGTTGAAAGTCGAACCGAACGATTTTCTCAAGGCCGATCTCTATCTTCCCACTTCCGCCCTGAATGACGATTCCGGACAGGCGGGAGAGGACACGCTCGGGAAGTTTCCGGCCGTGCTTGCTCTTCATCCAACTGGACCGCTCGGGAAGAGAATTGTCGCTGGCGAGGGTCCGCGTCCCAATCGGCAATACGCCGTCGAACTCGCTCGGCGAGGTTATATTGTTCTCGCACCAGACTATCCTTCGTTCGGCGATTATCAATACGAATTTAATTCAGGCGATTATCTGTCTGGGACAATGAAGGGGATTTATAATCATCTACGATGTGTTGATTTTTTAGTCGATCATGTTCCGCAGGTTGATAAGGACCGGATTGGAGTTTTAGGACACTCGTTGGGTGGTCACAACGCAATCTTTGCAGCTGCTTTCGATGATCGGATTCAGGCTGTTGTCACAAGCTGCGGCTGGACTCCGTTTCCATTCTATAAAGGCGGAGATTTAACAGGATGGACGAGCGATCGCTATATGCCGCTGATTCAGTCGAAGTATCACGGTGACTCGAATGAGGTCCCGTTTGATCTTCATGAGGTAATCGCCGCTCTTGCACCCCGGCCATTCTTTTCAAGCAGCCCTTTGGAGGATGACAACTTTTCCGTGGAGGGTGTGAAAGCATCCGTTCCGTTGATTCTGGGTGTGTATTCCATGTTTGACGCGACAGGCAATGTCGTCGTCCGGTATCCCGAATGCGATCATGATTTCCCGACAGAGATTCGGCAGGAAGCTTACGCCTTTCTGGATCAGGCATTGAGTCATACTCCAGTTCGCGGGATTGACTATTCGGCGGAACTGCCGCGGATTCCTGGGAAGGAGCCCGAAGAAGCATTGCGTAGTTTGGAAGTTGTCGACGGGTTTCGGATTGAACAGGTGGCAGCGGAGCCACTGGTGACGGATCCGGTCGCGATGTCTTTTGACGAAGACGGCCGACTCTTCGTTGTCGAAATGCGAGACTACTCGGAGCAGGAGCATGAACAACTCGGGCGAGTGGTCGTGCTTACTGACAGTGACGA
This sequence comes from Thalassoglobus neptunius, assembly GCF_007859735.1. GTDB lineage: Bacteria > Planctomycetota > Planctomycetia > Planctomycetales > Planctomycetaceae > Thalassoglobus > Thalassoglobus neptunius. Next base: position 1,052,070 of record NZ_SIHI01000001.1, read on the forward strand.
GGATGGCGTGTTCGATGAGAGTTCCGTCTTTGCCGAAGATCTCTCTTGGCCGACGGCGATTATCTGTTCGCAAGGGGGAGTTTTCGTCGGAGCAGCCCCGGAGATTCTTTTCTTAAGGGACAATAACGACGACGGCCAAGCGGATGAACGGCGAGTCGTCTTCACGGGATTCGGAAGATCGAATGTGCAAGGGCTTGTGAATTCCTTTCGATGGGGCCTCGACAATCGCATTCATGGGGCGACAAGTTCGTCAGGCGGAATCGTGAGGCGAGCGGATGCCGCTGAAGACACCGGAATTCAGCTTCGTGGGAGAGACTTTTCCTTCGACCCGATCAAGCTTGATCTCAAGGCGGAGAGTGGAGGGGCTCAGCATGGAATGAGCTTTGACAATTATGGTCGGAAGTACGTCTGCTCGAACAGTGATCATGCACAGATGGTGATGTATCAGGATCGAGATATCTCACGGAATCCGGCATACACAATGGCGGGGCCGCGCGTTCGAGTCGCGGATGATGGAGGGCAGGCACCTGTGTTTCGAATCAGTCCTGTCGAACCGTGGCGCATTGTTCGAACACGATTGCGCGTCTCAGGACAGGTTTCAGGACCTGTCGAAGGAGGAGGCCGTCCGGCGGGTTACTTCACCGGAGCGACAGGGATTACCGTTTACCGAGGTGATGCGTGGGGAGAAAAGGAACTCGGGACTCTCATCATCGGGGATGTGGGAAGCAACATCGTTCATCGAAAAAAAGTGATTGCGAATGGCCTTTCGATCTCTGCTCGCAGGATTGATCAGGAGCGGGAATTCGTGCGGTCGACGGATGTCTGGTTCCGGCCTGTTCAGTTTGCGAATTCCCCGGATGGCAACCTTTACGTGTTAGATATGTATCGCGAAACGATCGAACATCCGAAGAGTCTTCCTCCGGAGATTAAACAGCATCTCGATTTGACGAGTGGCCGTGACCATGGTCGGCTCTATCGAATCTGTTCGGTTAATGAGGCTGCTTCGGGGGCAGAAAGATCAGAGCGGGTGTTTCGACTTGGAGATCTTTCCTCGGCTGAGCTGGTTTCGTACCTGGGGCATTCGAATGCATGGCATCGTGAAACGGCCAGCAGGCTGCTGAGCGAGAGAAACGACGCCGAAGTCGTTGGATTACTCGAAGAGAAAGCTCGCACTGGTGAAAACGCGTTGGGGCGAATTCATGCGATGTCGTTGCTTGAGAGTCAGGGAAAGCTTTCTCCCGAAGTGATTTCTCATCTCCTCGAAGATGCTGACGCAAGAGTTCGCGAAGCTACGCTTCGCAGGACTCGATGGAATCCGAACATTCGTCAGCTTGGTGGTCAGCTTGCGATGATGACTGACGACGAAGACGCCTGGGTTCGCTATGAACTCGCCTACACTGCTGGGCAACTTAGTCAGAGAGACAAGATTGCGATTTTGCATCAGCTCTGTCTTCGAGATGGCGACGACTCGTGGATGCGTCTCGCGATGGCCAGTTCAATCAATCGCGGCGCGACAGAACTGTTCTCAACGTTGATTGAAGACAAAGAATTTCTCGCACGTTCGCATGCGCCGGATTGTCTCGGAATGGTGATGGAGATTGTGAGTCGAACGGAGTCTCGCGAGGCGATCGAAGCTTGTGTCGAGCAGTTTGTTGAGAATGTCAACGATGCTGGAACGGTTCAGGAAAAGGTGCTCGAAGTTGTCTTGAACTCCAATCCATCGCTTCGAGATCGTACGTCAGGTGGAGCCGTTGACCGGTTGGCATCTCGTGTGATTTCTCGGTCGCGAGAGGTCGCGTTCGATGCGAATGCAACACTTGAGGACCGTGTTCGAGCCATCAACAATTTGCAGCTGAGTCACGATCCCGCAGACGCGTCACGATTGCTTGGGGAGTTGAATTCCTCGGTGCCGAATCGGATGAAAGTCGCGATTCTTGACGCGAGTTCCATTATTGATTTTCGGCAGACTGCGAAGGCGATTGTTGCTCACTGGGTGTCGTGGAGCCCCGGGTTTCGTCAGCAGGCTGAAGAAGTTCTTTTTCGTGACGCCCGCGGTGCTGAGATTCTCTTTGACGCGATCGATGCTGGCGACGTTTCACCCGCAACGCTCAGTAGAGTTCGATTGGAGTCTGTGGTGCGGTCCGGGCAACCGGAAGTCGCTGACCGTGCGAAGGCGATTCTTCAACGAAGTCCTTCGTCAAGTCGAGCGCAGGTGATCGCGGACTATTCCGAAGCCCTCGATGCGGGAGGCAATCCGGCTCTCGGGCAAGGCGTGTTTGTGAAGCACTGTGCGGCTTGTCATCGTCTCGGCGGAGTTGGAGTCGAAGTGGGGCCGCATCTCGGAGCGATGAAGAATCGAGGGGCTCAGGCAATCTTGTTCAACGTTCTTGATCCGAATCGCGAGGTGAATCCGCAGTTCGTGAATTACCTCGCGATTACTGAGCAGGGGCGAACACATACAGGGTTGATCGCGGATGAGTCTGCGACGAGCCTGACCTTGCGACGAGCCGAAGGGATTGAAGATCGGATCGCGGTCGATGAAATTGATGAACTGACCAGCACGGGGACGTCGCTCATGCCGGAGGGGCTCGAAAAGGTGATCTCGGTTCCGGAAATGAAAGACCTGATTTCCTACTTGCTCTCGGTTCAGTAGCTTGCGTCGCGATTAGTATCTGGAGTTGCGTTCAGTAGCGAGTGTCGAGAGGCTCGTGAGTTGTGCTTCGCGGCGACTGGCAATCGCTACGGAATGCTGGACAAACGAAAACGACCCCGAAGGCTGAGTTGTGCCTTCGGGGTCGTTTTGGATTCATCTGCAGGAGTCGTTCACTCAGAGAGTGAAGCACTCAACTGCTGTGATCAGCCTTGGATCGACGGAACCGCTTTTGGCTCATCGCCAGGTGCTGGGTCCTGCTTTTGAGGCTGTGATCCACGTGCCTGTTTGATCGAGTTTCCGAGGTAGCTCAGAATGATTCGGATCGATCGGATGCTGTCATCGTTTCCGGGAATCGGAAGGTCGACAGTATCAGGATCAGAATCGGTATCGATCAGGGCGACCGTCTTGATTCCGAGGATTTTGCACTCGTGAATGCAGTTGTGTTCTTTTGAAGGATCAACGATCACGACTGCTTCCGGGAGACGGTTCATGTCTCGGATGCCGCCGAGGTTGCGTTGAATCTTGTCGAGTTCCCGGCGAAGTCGCGATTGCTGCTTCTTCGAGTAGGTCGACAGTTCGCCGCTCTTGTCGAGAGCTTCGAGTTCTTCAAGTCGCTTCAGGCGGCTGCGGACAGTACGGAAGTTGGTGAGAGTTCCACCCAACCAGCGTTCTGTGCAGTATGGCATTCCGCAGTCTTCAGCAACTTTGCTGACGATGTCGACGGCCTGTCGTTTTGTTCCAACAAACAGGATCAGACTGCCTTGAGCAGCGACCTTGTACAAATATTTCTGCGCCCGAACGAGTCCGCGAATCGTCTCTTTGAGATCGATAATGTGGATGTTGTTTCGCTTCCCATAGATGTATGGGCGCATTTTTGGGTTCCACTTGCTCGTCTTGTGACCGAAGTGAACACCAGCTTCCAAAATTTCTTTTACAACAATTTCCGCCACGTGAAAATTCTCCAGTGATTGAGGCGTACTGCGACCGCAGAGGAATCGCGCATCCTAACCTCTTCTTCAAATGAAGTCAAACAATGTCAGGTTGTGGATTTGAAACTCTTTGCGGACTGCGTCGGTCGTCGTAAATGTAGATTGGGACGCGAGTTCCGGACGAGAAGCCTTCAGACTCTTCCGGGATGATAAAAAATCCGTCCGCGCGGGTTGTGGAAGAAAGGATGGACGCACCACTGATTGCCAGAGGGTGAATTTGGTTTCCTCGCAGTTGGGCCCGGCAGTAGTCCGTGCGGCCAAGAGGCGATGAAACCTTTTTGGCCAGCTCCCCGATTGTTGCTGGGAACGGCCAGTCTCGGGTGTCGTTGCACAGCTTGCGAAGGAACCGACCTGCGAAAAAGTCGTAAGCACACATGCAGGAAACCGGGTTTCCCGGGAGCAGGAAGATGACGGTTGACTCAATTCTTCCCATGCCAGTCGGGCTGGACGGCCGCATGCGAATCCCGTGGATCGGCAATTCTCCGAGGTCTGCAACGAGCTGGGGAGCATAGTCTTCCGCCCCCACGCTTGAGCCCCCGCTGATCAGGATGATGTCTGCACCGGATTGCTCGAGGGCTGCTCGAATCGATTGAGGATCGTCCGCGACGAATTGAATCGACTCAATCTGCCCTCCATCGCGAGTGACAGCTCCTCGAAGCAGGAATGAGTTCGCTTCATAGATCTGATGGTCCGGAAGATCGGTCCCCGGCTGAACGAGTTCGTTTCCGGTGACGATAATTCGAACGCGTGGCGGAAGCAGAACGGAGACTTCCGGGGCACCAATCGATGCCAGGACCGCAACGTCTTGCGGTCGGAGGAATTGTCCCTGTTGGATGACTGCGTCACCAACTTTGAGGTCTTCACCAATTCGCCCAATGTTTTTCATCGGGCCGACTGTCGTTGTGACGCGAATTCGGTCGGAGGAGACGTCGACATATTCAATGGGGACAACCGCATCTGCCCCTTCGGGGATTGGGGCACCCGTCATAATTTGTACGCACTCGCCTGACTTGAGTGAGATCGTGCATGGGGTCCCGGGGTAAGAGTGGCCAACAATTCGCATTGTCGTCGGCTGAAAATTGGTGGCTCCAGTTGTGTCGTCAGCGATGACAGCGAATCCGTCCATGGCAGAACGGTCGAATGGGGGAACGTTGATTGGCGAAGTAATTGTTGTCGCTGCCCAGCGTCCGTAGGCGGATGACAGTGGCACTGTTTCGGAGACTTGTGGGAACGAAGAGCTTTGCGAGTCGATCCATTCCCACGCTTCAGCGACCGAGTTTCTGTCTCGAAATCCCGACATTCTGACGTCACGAAAAGAGGGTGGCTGCTGCATGAGTGCTTGCCAGGTCGGTGTTTCTATCGGGAGCGGGACGCGGAACGTGTTTCCGGTGTATTGACAATGAAATTGTGGATGGGACGATGAGTCATTGCGGAGGAACGGATTCCCAAGCCGTTTTCCGTCGCCAGTTTCCATTCTAAAATAGCATTGCAGGATACAAATGTCTGACGATTCGACGTCAAAGCAGCTGATCTACGATCGATTGGTCAATCAGATTGACGCCATCATTTCACATTGCGAAGAGAATCAAAAGCCACTGGAAGTTGATCCCGCCCGGTCGCAATTGTTTGATTTGTTCGTGGAAGCAGAGAAGGCGGGGCTTGTTCAGGAAGACGCCGATCCGGACCTTTCGGAGCATGGGTTGTGTGCGGTGTTGTCAGCACGTTGGGGATTGCAACAGGCTGCCCAACAGTCTGCGATCAGTCAGACGAAGCTCGATCAGACTCAGTTAACGAAAATGCGCAGCTTGTGGTCTGTGATGAGACTGTGGATGGAGTGGACCTACGCGTGGTCACGCTGGGCGGAGTTCCACTAACAGCTGAGGAATTTCGGGGAGATGACGATTGCTCCGAACGGGATGGCACGTCTGTGCGCATTCTGAGTGTCAAGAAGTTTGTAGTTCGTGGACCGGTCGAAAAATTTGAATGAGTTTTTTGAAACTTTTCTGAACCACGGGCGTCGAATTTCTGTGAGGAGTCGACTTTTTCGAGTTGTGCAGCCGAGAATTGACTGAAAGGTCCCTTTCTGCTGCCCATCTTGAAGGGGAAGTCTTCACATGTCAGTGTGAATCGATGAGCGAGCACTTTTGGCGATTTCATCGTTTCACCTTTGCGGATGATGAACGTTTCGCATAAATTATGATCAATTCATCACTTCGGTTCGTTTCAGAACGTCAATTCAATTTGACATGACATCAGCGGTGTGGCATTTCGGATCGAGATGGAACTCTATTCGTTTGAGTTCTGTTTCATGAGTCGAGTGTTGTGTTGATTGCATGTTTTTGCTCCGCAGGAGTAGTCGGTCATTGGGTGTGAGAGATAGAATTCCTTTCACACATTTCGGATGCGGATCTCAACTTGAGATTCGCAAAGATTGCGTCGGATCACCGTTCAGTGTGGCCAGTACTTTTCTGAACTGATCAGGCTTTCGGAGTTAGTTATCTTGGAGAGTAATTGAATGGCAGAACCAAAAGCAGCGTGGGGAATTGACATCGGCCAGGCTGGCCTGAAGGCGTTAAAGGTTCGCTATATCGAGAGTGCCAATCAGGTTGTGGCTGAGGCGTTCGATTACATTCCGTTTCCAAAGATTCTTTCGCAGCCGGATGCGATTCCCGAAGAGATCGTCCCAGAAGCGATGCAAACGTTTCTGTCTCGGAACGATTTGACCGGAGATCACGTTGGAATCAGCGTTCCCGGTCAATCCGCTCTGGCGAGATTCATTCAGCTTCCTCCTGTCGAAGCAGGGAAGCTCCACGAAATCGTCAAGTACGAAGCTCGTCAGCAAATTCCCTTCGCGCTCGAAGACGTGATTTGGGATTATCAACCGCTCGGTGCTGGAGCAGAAGAAGGCGGGTTCCTGCTGGATGCTGAAGTTGGACTGTTCGCGATGAAACGCGATCAGGTTTATCAGCACATGCGTCCCTTCACGAACAACAAGGTGGAGCTCGATCTGATTCAGATCGCCCCACTGGCGCTTTACAACTTCGTAAGCGTCGATGAAATGGGAATTCGTTCCGACACTGAAGGTGATGCTGGTGAAGAGCATTACATCGTGCTGGATATGGGCTGCGACAACACCACTCTAATGGTGACGAACGGTTACAACGTCTGGATTCGAAATGTCCCGATTGGCGGAAATCATTTCACACGGGCGTTGACGAAAGAAATGAAGCTCAGCTTCGCGAAAGCAGAGCATCTGAAGTGCAACGCGACGAAGTCTCCCGATCCTCGGGCGGTCTTTCAGGCGCTGCGACCCGTCTTCAATGATTACGTTTCAGAAATTCAGCGTTCGATCGGCTATTTCTCAAGTGTGAATCGGACTGCGAAGATTGAGAAAGTCATTGGGCTGGGGAATGGCTTCAAGCTCGCCGGTCTTCAGAAGTTTCTGCAACAGAACCTGCAATACGAAGTCGAACGTCCGGAAACGTTCAACGCACTCGCTGGCGATGCAGTGCTGAACTCTCCAATGTTCGCCGAGAACATCCTCAGCTTCGCGGTTCCGTACGGTCTCTGTTTGCAGTCGCTGGGTGTCTCACGCATCCAAACGACACTGCTGCCGCCAGAGATCACTCAGGCCCGGATGATTCGAAAGAAAAAACCTTGGGCAGTCGCGACCGCAGCAACAATGCTTCTGGGCTTCTCACTGGCAACCGTCGGGAACGCTGTCTCTTATCAAACCGTTCACACCGATGATTTCGCCGAGGCTGAGAAGAAAGCCAACGATTTTAACTCGAAAGTCAACAGCCTGAAATCAAGCTATGACTCGGAAGTCGGTCGTTACACCGCGACAGGTGAGCGCCTCACCGGATTAATCGATGGTCGACGTGACGTTCAATGGTTGGAACTGTACGACGCCGTCATCGATTGCCTTCCTCGTGATGAAGGGGAAGAGCCAGAAGAAATCGAACTCCGCAATCAGATTTCATTGATCGAGTTCAGTACCGATCGCGTGGCTGATGTCGCCACCTGGTATGCCGGACTGACGGGACCGCAGAAGTCGATGATTCCTGCCGACCAGCGTGAAACTGGTCCAAGCGGCGAAGGATACATCGTCACATTGAAAGGGATGCACTGGCATCACGACGAGAACGATCCGGTTCGCGGACGATCCGTCAACTACATTCGACATACCCTTCTGAAGAATCTTCATCTGCCAACCATCCAGAGACCGGGCTTCCCGGAACGGGATGTCACTCGGATGGGAATTTCTCACGCCACGATCATGGACTTCAGTCCGACGAAAAAGATCATCATCGAAGATACCGGAGCCCCACCAACTGAGAACTCGCGAGTTCTTGCTGGAGGGAACAATCGAGGAGGAGCGGGAGCTTCTCGAGGATACGGAAGCGGAAGTTACGGTCCCAGCGGGTACGGAGGTGGTGGATATGGAACGACCTCTCCAATGCCAACGACCGGTCCCGGAGGGACGACGCGTGAAGGTGTGAAAGAACTCGAACAAACCAACTTCGAGATTCAATTCGCCTGGGTGCCAATTCCACCGGAAGAACGCACAGCGGAAGTTGTCGAGGTGGACGAAGTGATCGAGGATATTCCTCTCGAAGAATTGGAGAGTGCCCCGGCCGCCACGGAAGAACCCGCGCCGACAGAGTAAACGTTCGGCCATCGAACAGCAGGTCCCTGGAGATCACGAAAGTGATCTGAGGCCTGATTTAAGAGTTGCGAGAAAATTCAGCGAGTACGCTGTGAACAATGAAAACCGTTCGTTGTTGTGGCCCACAGAGTCTCCTGTGAATTGATACAATTTAGACAGTTGTCTGAGTCGTGAAACGCGTTGATTTGCGAATCTCAGTTGTCACATCAATAAGGTGTTGTCATGGATAAACTCCAACCTCTCATCAGAAATCGATTCTGGATTCTGGGGGCGCTGACGTTGCCGCTGGCAATGTACGGGTTCTTCTCTGCCAATGGAGCATTGAAGGCAGCCACAGAACAGCGGGTATCGACCTTGAAAGGGTTGACGATTCCGACCGGGACCAATGATCCGAATGAGGATTACAAGGAAAAGCTCGCGACGATCAACGCGGAGTACGAGCAGAACGTTGAAAGCTCAATTGTCGAGATCTGGAATAAGCAAAAGGAACGGATGACCTGGCCATCGGTCGTCGCGAACGATGTTCCTCCGATCTTTATGGATCCCGAAGGATTCGATCTCGATGTTACAGACACGTACAAACGGCACTACTCACAGCTGATGTTGAAGCTGCAGGAACGCGTCGAACCAGTCATGCCAATCGATCGAAACGCAGCTGGTGGAGCAGCGATCGGAGTTCCGTTCTCCGGACGTGGAGCAATGCCCCAGGAAGCGGACGTTCCGTGGCAGCAAAAAGTTATCCTCGCAGCGCAACTTCCCATTGCTCAATTCGATCGCCTTGCAGCAACTTCAGAACAGGTCTGGAACGCTCAGATTGATATCTGGCTTCTTGAGCTTCTCTTCGATGCTGTTCGCAAAATGAATGAAGACAAGGACTCTGTGACTGAAGCGGTCCTGCGTCGAATCGACGTCCTGATATTGTTCGGCGGATCGGGAGAACCTCGTCCAACTGGAGCACCTGCCGCTGCCGGTGGATATGGCGGGTATGACAGCGGCTACGGTGGTGGATATGACAGCGGTTACCCTGGTCCCGGTGGCGGGGGCGGCGGAGGATACGGATCTGATCGCGGTGGCTCAGGAGCATCGATGTCGGTGAACGTGGCGTTCGATCCCGCTCAGGAATTCGGTTCATCCGCGGATGCATCGGCTTCTGCGTCAACTGCCAGCATGGGATACAGCGCGGGCGGATACGACGACGAATACGGTTCCGGCTATGGTGGTGGTTACGGGGGAATGGCCTCCGGTGGAAAACAGCTGAGATACATCGCCGATTCTGAAGAAAAACGAGTCCTTGAACGCGGGTTCTACATGAGCGTCATTATCATGCAGAGCAAAATCCCGGATTTCATTGTGGAGCTTGCGAACTCTGAGTGGCCAATCCGGGTGACCCGTTTCCATGTCGGGAAGAACCCTTACTTCTCCGAAGCCGGTGCCGGTGCGCAGATGTACGGAAGCCCCATGGGAATGATGGGCGGTTACGGCGGCGAAGGTGACTACGATGGAGATGAAAGTTACGGCGGCGGCTATGCCGGAAGTTACGGGGGAAGCTACGGAGGCGGATTCGGAAGCCTCGGAGCTGGTGGACAAGGTGCTGGAATTCCAGGAGTTGGGAATCTCAGTTCGAACTTGCCTGCTTACGCGACCGCAGCAATGAACCATCCTGATCTTGTTCAGTTGGATCTGTGTGGTGTGATCACGATGTTCAAGCAGCCTCAGGAAATTATCGATGCACTGACAGTCGCTGACGGCGAAGCAGTCGTTGACGATACGACGATTTCGACGGACGGAACAGAAATGGAAGTCATGGAATCAGAGACTCTGGCTCCTGAAGCGACAGAAGATGACTCGCTGGAAATTCCAGCGACAGAGAGTGCCGATCCCGTTGAGATTCCTGCGACGGAATCAGCCGTTGAAGAAGAAACGGTCGAGGCGGAAGCAGTTCCTGCTGACGGCACCACAGAAACATCAGAGGAAACATCAGGCGGCGATATTCCGGCTCCGGAAGAGCCTTAACGTCGTTTGGAAATGTGACCAGTTCCGGGGAACGATTTGTCGTTGATCGCGTCAAAAACAAAGAGTCTCTTGAACAGTCATGTGAAACACTGATTCAAAAGAAGAATGCGGAGGAAGTTTCAGAAGTCGGGATGGTGTCGAGAGACAAGTTCGTCTCTCAGTCTTTTGATTTCTGATTCATCGTCCGGTGAGCGTCGAGAAGAAAACGCACATTGAGGTTCGAAGCACATTGATGTGCGACAGAGTAAGAGAAGCCAGTTTCGAATACTCTACAACCAAATAGGTTGAGGTAAATTATGGCAAAGTTTGACATCAAGAAGTCCGCGATCAATCACGTCGAAAAAGTTGTTTTCGGGATTGTGGTGGTGGTTGTTTTGCTTGGATTGGTCGGAACCCAGTGGAGTCCCTATCAGGGAACTCCCGGGGAAATTCTTCAACGTGTCAACACTGGCGAAGTGAATCTTGCCGGCAACCGATGGCCGGAAGAAGAGCGTGAGAAGTTTCAGGATACTGAAACTGATCCGATCGTTGAGGGAACTCTCTACGCAAGCGTTGATCCACGGCCTTGGGAGTTGAGCGAGCGGATGTTCAAGCTGGCTGAAGGACAGGACGAACCTGTTCGCGAACCGGAACTCGATGCTCCAGAGTCCCTTATCGCGACCGCCAGTCGAGTCTTTCTCAGAATGGCAGATGAGCTAGAAGATCTTTCTGAAGAAGAAGAGTTGGCTTCCTTGACCACGGAAGAAGAACCCGAAGACAGCATCTTCGGTGATGAGCTTGCCGAACGTCCCACTGGAGCAGGGGGATTGGGAGGCGGATATCCGGGTGGTTACGACGGTGGTGGACCGGCTCCGGGTTACGGAGATCTCGCCATCGAACTGGGCTACAACGGCGGATACGACGGTGAGGACGACGGAAGCTACGGTTTGTCGTACCCTGGCGGATATGACGGAGGAGGCTATGGCGGTCCTGGCATGGCGGGGCCGACTCTTCCGAAACAGAATGGACAGGGGTATCACTTTGTCGCTGTCCGTGCAGTCTTCCCGCTTTGGGATCAGATCAAGAAGTTCGCAGAAGCCACCAACACATCAACTCGGATGGCTGCCGCTCTGTTCCAGATTGTCGACTTCGAGCTGGAACGTCAAATGCTTCAGCCTGATGGAAAGACCTGGGGACCTTGGGAACCGGTCGACATCAACGTTGCATTCGACGTCTTGGACAACGTTGCAGGATTTGAACCGGATGTTGTCAACAGCGTGATTACCAACAGCGTGATCACGATGCCGCTTCCGATGCGTATCTCCGGTGCTTGGATCAATACAGCGACACACGAACGAATTAAGAACTTCGTGTTGAGCAAAGAGGAGATGGAGATCGAGCTGAAAATGAATGAGGCGTTGCTCAAGAAGCTCGCCGACTCAAAGAAGCAAATCGTGGAGACACGCGTCAAGAGAGGTGGATTCAACGATTTTCAGTTTGATTCAGGCGAGATGCAAAGCCAGTTGATGGGATATGGCAACCCATACGGTGGTGGAGGTTACGGCGGCGGCTACGGCGGCAGTGGATATGGAGGCGGCGGTTACGACGACGACTATGACGGCGGCGGATATCCCGGCGGCTACGGCGGAGGTGGAGCAAGCTTCGGAGGAAGCAACCGGCGCGGAAGAGGTCGCAACAAGTCAACGGCGACGAACCCGACCATGCAGACACTCGTCGACGAAATTGCTGAAGGAGCCGAAGACGAAACTGCAACCAAGAAGAAAATTGAAGAATGGATCAACGGTCGGCTTTCCGCAGTTGGTCAGCTGTTGTTGTTCCGCTACTTCGATTTCAGCGTCGAGCCTGGACGGTCTTACCAGTATCGAGTTCGGTTCGTGCTGGAGAATCCAAACTTCGGAAAGCGAATTGCTGACGCAGGTGGATTGCAACACGTCGTCGAAGGAGAAACGCGAACTACTGACTGGAGCAACGTAACAGATCCAGTGAGAGTGGATGACGAGTTGATGTTCTTCCTCACCGAAGTCAGCAGTCCCAGAAGTACCCGTGTTTTGCCAACGGCAAAGGTCGACGTTTACCAGTGGGATACCGAATACGGCACCATGGTGAACCAGAAGATCGAAGTGCATCCAGGTCAGGACCTCGCAGGGACAGCCGATGCAGAGGTGATCGATCTCGGTGAGCAGACGATGGAGCAGGAGAAGTATACGTTTACTGCGGATACCTATCTCGTGGATGCCATCGAAGATCTGCGGATCGATTCTGATTTCCATTCCGGAGAACTGGTCGAAGCCTCGCTGCAGTTGAAACTCCCTCGTGGATACAGCGATCGGTTCCGCAACGACGGACAGATCCTCGTGAAGAACCGCGACGGCATGCTCGAACGCCACGACGAATCAGAACAGGCCAGCAAACGGGACTACATGCAGCAGTACATGGCGAAGCAGAAGGAAATCTATTCCTACCTTGATCGTACCGCGGTCGCTTCCGGTCCTTATGCTGGTGGCTACGGAGACTACGGCGGAGAAGGTGATTATGATGGCGGTGGCGGCGGCTACGGCATGGGAATGTACGGAGAAATGGGAGCGACTGGTCGTCGTGATCGAAGTGTTCTGAGGAAGCGACGGTCGGGAAGTTCCAGCAGTCGTTCTCGTGGTACGACGAGATCTTCCAGCGGTTATCCTGGAGGACGTTAAAGTTTGCTTCCTGTTGGATTGAGCGAATTCGCAAAGTTTGCTCATCGAACGCCGACCGTTAGAAACATCGATTCGGTCTCCGTCGTTCGAATCACTTTCAGGAAAACGGCAAGCTGTGATTCCAACACTGAATACTGAATAACGAAAGGCCCGGGAGGAGTTCATCCTCTCGGGCCTTTTTTATGCGCACGATGACTTCGCCATCGTTGTTGTCTTCAAGAGCCGTCTTCCTGGCATTCACTGTCGCTCCTGCTTGCTGGTTTGACTGGGAATGAGTAGAACCGGGACTGTGTAAGCAGGATTTCCCCTTGAGGAAAGACAACAGAGATGAGAGGCAACAGCAAAGTGAAAATACGATCGAGTTTCTTGTTGATCCTGGTTTTGTCTGGTGTGGCTCACCTCGACGCTGGCCAGGTGCTGACGATTGCTGGCACGGGGAAGAGCGGACATTCCGGAGATGGTGGACCCGCCGCTCAGGCGCAGGTCGGAAATCCTTTCGGCGTTGAGATTGGCCCCGATGGAGCGTTGTACGTTTGCGAAGTCGATAACCACATCGTCCGTCGAATTGATCTATCGTCTGGAGAAATTTCGACGGTCGCTGGGACCGGGAAGAAAGGCTATTCGGGCGACGGAGGGTTGGCGACGGAGGCGAAGCTCAACGAACCGTATGAAGTTCGTTTCGATTCCCACGGCGATCTGTATTTCGTTGAAATGCAAAATGCCGTTGTCCGAAAAGTTGATCTCGACACCGGATTGATCTCGACGGTCGCTGGCACCGGGAAGACAGGGTTCTCCGGCGATGGCGGACAAGCTGTTCAGGCAGAGATGAATCGTCCGCATTCGATCTCTTTTGATGGTCAGGACAAACTCTATATCTGCGATATCGGCAATCATCGCATTCGAATTGTCGATCTGGAGACTGGAATCATCGAAACGTTTTCGGGAAACGGAATGAAGCAACCGACTCCGGATGGCGAGCATGTTGCCGGCCTTCCCTTGAATGGTCCGCGTGCTCTCGATTTTGATGGAAAGCACAGCCTCTATCTCGCTTTGCGTGAGGGGAACGCCCTTTATCGGATCGATCTGAAATCGATGACAATTCACCATCTCGCGGGAAACGGACAGAAAGGGTATTCGACCTCTTCTCCGTCCAAAGAAGCGAAGTTGTCCGGTCCGAAAGGAGTGGCTGTCAGTCCGGATGGGGATGTCTTTTTCGCCGATACAGAGAGTCACACAATTCGTGTCTATCGCCCCGCGACGGATCGTGTTGAAACGGTCGTGGGAGACGGAATGAAAGGGGACGGACCGGATGGAGCGCCCAATCATTGTCGGCTCGCACGCCCACACGGAATCTGTCTCGGAGATGATGGAAGCATCTATATCGGTGACAGTGAGAACCATCGCGTCAGGAAGTGGATGAAAACAGAACTGGAATCAACCCCGTGAATTCATCGCTGGACTCATCAGATTCAGACAACGCGCCGCAGTATCTGAAGGATTCCCGACAAAAGCAGTTTCTATCGGTCTTCAGCCGGGATGAAGCGAAAGAGCGGTTTACCAGCCATCTCGATTTGCGACCGTTAGGAAATGAGAACGTCCGTCTCGGTGACTCTCGGGGACGCATTCTCGCGAGCGACATTATTTCGCCGATCGATGTTCCCGGATTTGACCGTTCCAACGTCGACGGGTTTGCCGTCCAGTCGATTGATACAGCGAGTGCTCAGGAGGAGAGTCCGGCAACTCTTGTGATCAATGGAGAATCCCTGCTTCCGGGGAATGCTCCGACAATTGTTGTCCGCCCGAACACTGCGACGCCGATCTCAACAGGTGGAATTGTTCCGCGAGGTGCGGACGCGGTCGTGATGATCGAAGACACGGATGTCATCGATTCCGATGTCTCTCCGCAAATTGCGGTGTCGCGTTCCGTTCCGCCGGGGAACATGATTTCGTTCGCAGGCAGCGATATCGCAAAAGGGGAAACGGTTCTCTGGGCAGGAACACTGATCACGTCGCGCGAAATCGGTGTGATTGCCTCGCTGGGAATTGAGCAAATTTCTGTTCGTCGACGACCTCAGGTCGCCATCATCTCGACCGGTGATGAAGTTGTTGAGCCGGGGCAGCCGCTCCCGTTGGGATCGGTTTACGATTCCAACGCGGCGATCCTTTCGGCCGCTGTTCAGGAGTGCGGAGGAGAGCCGATACTGCTCGGGCGCGTTCGCGACGATCAGAAGATGCTTCGGGAAATTGTGCAGAAGGGGCTTCAGTACGATCTCGTTCTGTTGTCGGGTGGCACATCCAAAGGAGCTGGCGATCTCTCTTATCAGGTTGTTCGAGAACTGACGAACCCCGGAATCGTCGCTCATGGAGTTGCACTTAAACCGGGGAAGCCCATCTGTCTGGCTGTGACCGATGGCAAGCCAGTCGTGATCCTACCCGGATTTCCGACGTCAGCGATTTTCACATTTCATGAATTTGTCGCGCCTGTCATTCGGCAGTTTGCAGGAACTCCGGAAACCGCTGCACGCAAAGTTCAGGCACGGCTTCCGACTCGAGTGCATTCTGACAAAGGGCGAACGGAGTATGTGCTCGTTCGGTTGTTCGGTGAAGCTGAGAGACGGTTGGCTTTTCCGATGGGCAAAGGGTCGGGTTCCGTCACGACGTTTTCCATGGCAGATGGATTCGTTGTCATTCCACAGCACGTCGAGATTCTCGATGCAGGAGAAACCGTCGAAGTCAGTTTGATCGACGAAGAGATTCAGACGAACGAACTCGTCATCATCGGCAGCCATTGTGCCGGGTTGGATCGTGTTGTCAGTTTGCTGAGGCAGTCCGGGTGTGCGGTTTCGGTGATGCATGTCGGAAGTGAAGCCGGGCTGATGGCTGTCGATCGCGGAGAATGTGACCTCGCGGGAATTCATCTCTATGACCCGGAAACCAATCAGCACAACACGCCTTATCTCAATGAGAGCCTTGAGTTGATCGAAGGCTATCGGCGAATGCAGTCTTTCGTGTTTCGAAAAGATGATGACCGTTTCGCCGGAGCGACCAGTGAGAACTTTCTCCGCATCGTGTCCGAGCAACCGGACCTGTCGATGGTCAATCGGAACTCCGGAAGTGGGACGAGAATTCTCATCGACCGCCTGATGTCCGAAGCCGGTCTTCATCGACCGCCCGGGTATTCGATGCAAGTGAAGTCTCACAATACAGTCTCAGCAGCTGTGCTTCAAGGTCGAGCGGACTGGGGAGTGGCCATCCAATCTCTCGCGGAATCTTACGGACTCGAAACGATTCCGATTCGAAACGAACACTTCGATTTTGTGGTCCGTCGTGAGAATCGACAATCCGGACCGATTCAGCGTTTCGTGGCCGAACTTCGAAACCCTGAGCTTCGATCATCGTTGAAGCAAATGGGATATGAGTTCGTCGAAGACAATACGCCCGCTGAGCAATGAGTGGTGGAACCGGTCAGTTCAGGCTGCATTCGACTGCTCGGGGGCAGCAGCTGTGTTGCGACCCAATAGATTCAACAGAAGCTGACACGTCGTTTTGGTCGCTCCCTGCTGTTTTGAAATGAGGTCTTTGGCTCGCTCACCCATTGCGAGAGCTTCGTCCGGATTCTTGCAGGACTGGACTATGAACTCTTCAAGTTCAGTTGCATCGGCAACTCGTTTGACAGCCTCTGCTTTGAGGAGCAATTCGACGACCTGACGAAAGTTTCGAGTGTTGGGGCCGAACGAGACCGGAATTCCATGGGCGGCCGGTTCGATCATATTTTGTCCGCCGCGATTGCCGAAGCTTCCTCCGACAAATGCAACATCTGCCAATGCCCAGCAAGCCTTCAGTTCACCGACAGTGTCGAGAAGCCCGACTGCTTTCCTGCTTTCGTCGAAGAGTTGTTGCGAAGGCGATGATCGACGGATGACATTGAAGCCGCGCCGCTCGATCATCTCTGCGATTTCGGTGCCTCGTTCCGGGTGTCGAGGAACAATGATCAACCGGCTCTTCGGAAGGTGATTGAGCACTCGCAGATAGATGTCGAGGACCATTTCTTCTTCCGGCGATTGTGTACTTCCCGCGACCCAGACAAATTCCGATTCCTTTAGTTGAAAGAAGTCCCGCAGCTGCAGTGCATTCGGGTTGGATGGATCGATTTCCACACCATCAAATTTGATAGAACCAGTGACGTGAACGAGATCACTTCTGCTCCCGAGTTCAACGAATCGGTTTCGAGTCTCTTCCGACTGAACTGCGACCAGTGAGAGATCCTGGAGCGACGGTTTGATCAAGCTTCGAATTTTACGATACCCGTTGAAGCTTTGATCGCTCATCCGACCGTTAATGACAGCGACGGGAATCTTCGAGCGTGATGCTTCGGCCAGAAAGTTTGGCCAAAGCTCCAGCTCGACGAGAACGATCATGCTGGGACGGACGCGTTGAAGAGCCTTTCGGACGGTCCATGTGAAATCGAGCGGAAAGTAGGAAACCTGACAGCCCGCGAGCTTCTCTTTCGCGACCTGAAAACCTGTTTCGGTGGTGGTCGTGATCAGGAACTCCAGTGACGGATCGAGAGATCTCATCCCATCGACGATTTGTTTCAGCTGAATCACTTCTCCTACACTGACAGCGTGAATCCAGATCAGCGGATTCGCGTCGGAAGTTCTGATCGGGAGTTCTCCCCCCAGCTTCTGGCTCCAGCCTTCTCGATATTTTCCGTAGCGGAACCGTCGGTAAAGAAGCCACGGCAAAGCGCAAAGGATCCCCAGAATGTAGACCAGATTGAAGAGGATTCCTTTCACAGCCGGGCTCTCAGTCGATGAAAATTCGATCACGCATCGCTCGGCAACAGTGCGATACGTTCGTCTATTAAGCCCAGCATATTGATTTGCACAAGAATCAGAAAGATCGCTTTTTGCTGGAGATGGGGCAGATTGATTGCTCGCGAAGTTTGCCCGAAACGCTACAGTTGAACCTGTCAGTGAAACGCGACGTTCTCGACCGGTCTCATGGTTTCCGGTGCTCGAATAGCGATACAGCAAAGGTTCTGAATCAAGATGTCCAATCTGTCCACACGCCGAATCGGTGACCTCGATTGTCATATTCTTCCGGGTCGTCGGACGGAGTTGCTCGTCGTGCTTTGCCATGGATTCGGAGCGCCCGGCGACGATCTTGTTCAACTTGGCCAATACTTTCAGAGGATTCTCGGTGCAGATGCCGAACGCATGACGTTTGTCTTTCCGCACGCACCGATTTCACTGGCAGAAGGAGGTTTTGGTGACTCCCGGGCCTGGTGGCATCTTGACATGGAGCGGCTGAATCAAGCGATCACGTCCGGCGATTTTCGAGACATGCGAAGAGAGTCCCCGGCAGAATTGCCACACGCACGCACGCTCTTCACACAGGTGGTGACAGAGCTCTCTTCCGAATTGGAAATTCCTGCCAGTCGAGTGGTCGTTGGCGGTTTTTCTCAAGGATCGATGTTGGCAACGGACTATGCGTTGCATGCCGAGTCGAAACCGGCCGGGTTGATTGTGTGGTCCGGAACGCTTCTGAACGAAGATGTCTGGCGACCGCTGGCTCCCTCACTGGCGAAGCTGCCGATCTTTCAGAGTCATGGAACCACTGATCCGATTTTGCCATTCGAAGCAGCGAAGTGGTTGCATGATCTCTTTCGAGAATCAGGAGCGGATGCAGAATTTCTCGAATTTCGTGGTCCGCACACTATTCCACCCGAAGCAATTCAGAACGCCGCTCTTCTCATCAAAGAGGTGCTCGACACATCCTCTGCGGACAACTCATGACTTCATGAGTGAACTCATCAAGAGGAATGATTTCGGGCCAGTAGTCAGAGACCGTGAAGCTGCTGGCGATCAATTCTCGAAGCTGCCGGTCAGACTCAGCTCGTTGAGGATTGCCAGAAATCTACGGCGGAAATTCGACAGAGAACATTTCTCATGGCTCGATTCCTGAGCCTTTTGACTCAATTGCGATCGAGTCCTTTGGTCCTGGATCTGCTGAATCGCAGCCACAAAGTCCTTCGGACTCGCACACAGAAATCCGTTTTCTCCGGTTTCGATTTGCTCGCAAAACCCGCCACGTCTGTCGACAATCGGAACGGAACCGCATCGCATCGATTCTGCGACGGTCCGGCCGAACGATTCGGAGATGGTGGGATGATGATAGAGAAGTGCGTGCCACGACCAGTAATGTGAGCGTGCGGTCAAGTTCGCTGTGAAGAAGCGGGCCCTGTCTCGACAAGCACGCTGCAACGGGTCGCGGAGGGCTCCCGGGGCACCGATGAATTCCCATTCGATGTCCGGGAAGTTTTCCGCAAGTCGCTCGTAGATAGGGACTAGACTTCGCGGCCACTTTCGCTCGTCGGGAGTACAGATTCGGCCGATTCGCAAACTCTTCGCCTCATCCCGTGACGGCGTGTCGTCGGCCCGGATCGGAACGGGAATGGGTTGCCAGAGGACTTGGGACGACTGAGGTGTCCGTTGATGCAGCCAGTGTGAGCAAGCGAGATGGAGGTCAGCTGACGTTCGAGAGCCCTTCGAGTGATGATATTGAAGACTCGGCGTCGATCGGATCTGGGCCACACGATTCGGTGAGGAGTTGTGAAGGGTCACCAGATCGACATTCAATCGACGGACCATATTCTCCGAGACTGAGTCCGCGACATGGATCCTACAATGCCGGAAGGCAGAGCGAGTTCTCGAATTCGGGGGCGAAAGGAATACGATCGAGTGGTCAACGTCTGGGAACGCGTGAGTGATGGACCAGGCGCAAGCGGCCGTTCCTCCGCAGATTTCCCCAACGTTGCAGACCTGTGCGATTTTTATCATCAACTTCCGCTCCGCGAGCAATTCCACTTCTTCTCAAAGTGGCTGCGGTCATTGTTCCATTGCTGAGAGCGAGTCGCCAGCCCACGGGTTGTCTGCTGCCCCAAATGACGCAGCGGAAGATCTTCAACCGCATGAATTGCATGGGAGCCGAACTGATCGAGGCAACGGCATTGAAGATCAGTATCAGAGAAGTACAGCTGAAGGTTTTCGTCGAAGCCGTTGAGTGTCTCAAAGACGTCACGTTGAATTGCGAAACACCAGCCAGACAACAGCGATTCGACCTTCCATGCTTCACGCATTTCGATTGAAAGATCAACAGCAGGCCGCCATTCAGGGCCAGTCATCAGACAGGAATCATCTTTGAGCGGTGAGGTCAATTCCCCACACCACTCACCTGTCGTAATCGCATCGTTGTTCAAGAATATGAGAGTCTTGCCACGAGCGAATCGGGCGGCGAAGTTCCATGACGCGGTGACCCCGCTCCGGGTCGGGCGACGCAGGATTGTGCAGTTTTCAAATTGAGCAGACTGCAGCGAGGCGACTTCGGGCGTTCGACTGCCGTCGTCGACGATCAGAATCTCAGCAAGAGCCGGGTGATGCTCGATCAGAGATTGAACGCAGTTCACGGTCAAATCGCTGCGACCGAACTGCGCAATGATAATAGTCGTTTCGTCCACGTCATCCTCCAGTCTTTCAATAGTCGAAAGACTGGTTGCGCACGGACTCAAAGACCTGCGCATCGAGATTCAGGCGAAAACGCTTTTCTCAGAAGCGGATTTGAGAACTATGAAGCAGACGGAGTGGCTTCGAGAATGACGGTGCTGGCCTGTCCCAGGCTGGTGAAGTTCACGTTCGCGAAGAGCATGTTTTCCGTTGACTGGTGTTCTCCGGAAACGACCTGAATTCCCAGAGAATCATCCGGTTCCGAACAGTTCAGCGTTTGCGGAATCACTCCCCGATTCAACGCGACCAGCGAAGCAGCAATTTCCAAAAATCCGGTTCCCGCACCTGCGTTTCCGAAATACCCCTTCATAGAGGTGACGGGAATTCCATGGTCCCCAAACATCTCGCGATAACTCGCTGCTTCCATCTGATCGTCGTGGACTGTTCCGAGACCGTGAGCATTCACATGTCCGAGATCCGATGGCTGAACCTGACCGCGACGCATCGCTGAGTTCAGTGAGTTTGTGACCGCTTGGCGGGTGTCCGCCGTTCCGTCGGGGCGTGCCACACACGACGACGCTCCAGCCAGGAATCGGCCGTAAATCGTCGCGCCTCGGGCGAGAGCGTGTTCTTCTTCTTCAAGGATCAGACAGCCAGCGCTCTCAGCAACAACTTGGCCATTGCGGTTTCGGTCGAAGGGTTTACAGCTTGCCGAGATATTAGATTCGTCGTAGCCGAGTTCATCGAGAAGACGGGCATGAAGGGTTTTCACAGGATGCAGACGCGTGCCTGTTCCACCAACGATCATGACCTCAGCAGCGCCACGTTCGAGGATGTTCAAAGCTTCCGTCATCGCCACACCGGCGGAAGCTTCATCGATTGTCACAGAATTGTTCGGGCCTTGAGAGTCGGTAAAAATCCCGATGTGGCAGGCAGGCATATTGGGGAGATACTTCAGCATCCACAGGGGTTCCATCGCCCCCAATCCGGTTCCGCCCCATTCCCGATAGTCAAATTCCCCATCAGTCGAATTACATTTCTTGCAGGCGTCCGCCAGACTTTCGGGAGGATAATACATCAGGTTGGCGCCGTATTCGACGCCGATCCGGGAATGGTCGATCGAACCCATATCGATTCCGGAATCGCGGAGCGCCATCAATGCCGCAGCTGCGCCCATCTGGACCTCTCGACACATCACTTTGATGCTCTTTTTCTGGTCCTTTTCCGTGAAGTACTCTTTCTTCAGAGACTTCTCGTTGAATTCCGGAATTTCCCCTCCGACACCATGGAATGCAACATGGCGGTCTTCGGACTCGACCATCCCAATGCCCGACTGTGAGGCATCGAGAGAAGCCCAGAAATTTTCACGTCCGATTCCAATTGGCGACACGACGCCAATTCCGGTGACGACGACTCGTCGCTGCTTGGTCTGTGAACTCATTGCTGGAATTGTCTTAGATCTGTCTGCCAGGGAGTTGTCAGTGAATCCACAAACGCTGGGCCTGGCGAACCGGCGTCTATCAATGTTTTCAGTGATATGAAGATTCTGAGTTGAGAGCCTGTTGCTCTCAGCGTGGCACTCGTTGATCTGTTGGAATCACCACTCCAATCGGTCAACTCAGGAGCCATTTCGAAAGCTTGACTGCATTAAGCATCGTACTCTGACGAGGCAATTCCCCTCAAAAGATTGCCATGTTTGAAGCGTCCCGGAAAGTTCTCCGGTACTCCCCAAACAATTGTGCGAAATCAGAATAACTCGAATCGTAACGAGATGTTAATCAGGGGCAACCTGTTATTCCATGCTTCCGCCGTCTCGCAGCCTCGGATCCGTTGCTTCCTGCAACCCTTCACCAATCAGATTGTATGCCAAAACGGTGAGAAAAATGGCGAAACCGGGGAAAAGAATTAACCACCAGTCCTCGAGATTCTGCCGACCGGAGTTCAGCAATTTTCCCCAACTTGGGGAATTGGCCGGTCCGAAACCGAGGAAACTGAGGGCAGATTCAATGAGAATCGCAGCTGCAATTCCGAAAGTGATCGGGACAAGAACTGGAGCGAGCGCGTTCGGAAGCAGGTATTTGAACATAATTCGGATGTGTCCGACTCCCAGAACACGGGCTGCCGAGACAAAGTCCATCGTTTTCAACTTCAGGAATTCTGCTCGTGTCAGACGGGCGATCCCTGTCCAGCCAGTCGCTCCGATGACTGCCATCATGTGCCAGATGGTCCGCTCGTTGATGACCGCGATCAGAGCCAGAATCAGGACGAGCGTCGGAATACACATCACCACTTCGATGAGGCGACTGATCAAGGAGTCAGTCCATCCTCCAAAGTAGCCCGCCAAACCTCCCATCGTGATTCCGATCACGGAGGCAATTCCCATGGAGACGAATCCAACCAATAGCGCTGTTCGCGTTCCGTGGACCATCTGCGAAAAGACATCAGTGGCTCGGGAATCTGTTCCGAACCAGTTGATCGAATTCGGAGCGGAACTTTGCGGCGTTCGCGGATAATCGGGCCATTCGTTCGGGTCGATGGGGCGGTTTGGATCACCGAAGTGCAGCGGCCAGATCGCCCAGCTGTCGGGGTCGTTCTCTTTCAGGTTGTCATAATAGTTGCCGAAGAAGTTTTCGTTGAGAAACGTTGCTTCGAACCTGGGAGAATAATAACTGAGCATTGGGAAATAGATCGTCCCTTTGTACTCACAGACGATCGGTTTACTTCCGGAAATCGCTGGTGCGAAGAGGGCGACAATCGACAGAAACAGCACGAAGCCCAGGCTGAGCATCGCCAGTTTGCGCTGACGAAACTGCCGCCAGGCTTCTTTCCAGAAGCTTGGAGATTTCGGGATCGACTTCAGTTCCGTGATCTGTGGTTCCGTCATGAAAATTCCGAAGCACTGCGGGACAGGCAAAGCATCAGTGACTAGAGCAAGTTGCTCTTTCCGGTGCACTCACTTGCGCGGTCTCACTCCTTTGAAAGCTGAGTTTGCTCGTGCGAGTCAGTGCAAAGCAAATTTGAAAATATTCTAGTTATTGTCGAGTCGCACACGTGGATCAACGACCGCGTAAAACACATCGGCCAACAACTGGGAGATCAGGGTCATCACCGAATAAACAAGTGTGATTCCCATCACAACGGGATAGTCCCGTTCGGTGATTGATTGCAGGAGTTCCAGACCCATTCCCGGCCAGGAGAAAATTCCTTCAATGATCACTGATCCACTGACAAGGCTCGGCAAAGTAAGTCCGACGAGCGTCACGAATGGGATGAGTGTGTTTCGAAAAGCGTGTTGCCACATGACTCTTCGCGGCGACAGGCCTTTGGCTTTCGCTGTTCGAATGTAGTCCTGCCGAAGCACTTCCTGCAGGTTCGCTCGCACGAATCGAGAATCGTAGGCGAGGCTTCCATACGTCAGGCAGATGACGGGCAGAAACGCATGCCACAGATAGTCGAAGACTTGCTGGGTCGACGACATCGAGTTGTGGGTGTTGCTTTGAATTCCCTCGAGCGGAAACCATTCCCAGTACACAGCCAGCCAGAGTTGGAGGAAGAGCGCAGCGACGAAACTCGGAAGCGAATAGAGCATGTAGAGAATCGTGCTGAGAATCCGTTCATTCCTCGATCCGGCATTGGCTCCTGCGTAAATTCCGAGGGGAATGGACAAGAGAAAGGCCAGAAACAGAGACGGAACCGACAAAAGCAATGTTGGTCCGAGCCGATCGAAGATGACTCGCGTGACTCCGATTTTCTGCTTGTAGGATCGTCCAAGGTCCCCTTGAACCGCATTTCCCAACCAGTGCACGTAAGCGAGTGGCCAGGGCTTATCGAGGCCGTAGGCGGCTTCGAGTTGGGCGATGCGTTCTTTGGAGAATTGGACCTCCGGATCCTGCAAGTCCATCGTGATCGGTGTTCCGGGCATGTTCCGGATCAAGCCGAAGATGATGAACGTGATAAGCATCAGTGTCACGACACCAATGGCGATTCGTCGAACGAGAAACGAAATCATGAATTCGACCGGCTAAGAGCGAACAGGCGGGCGGGAAATCACTATTGGGCGGTTGCCCAGATAGAGTCGAATCCGGGGGAATAGTGGTAGGGACCACGAGGACTGAACTTGTACCCGCGAAGTCTCTTGTTGTAGGCGTAGAAAGCTCCTCGATAGAAGAGCCAGCAATAGGGCTGTTCTTCCCAGAGAATCTCATCAATCTCGCGGTAATACTCGGCACGCACATCGCGATCGAGTTCGACTTTCGCCTTGTCGAAGAGTTCATCCACACGCTTGTTCGAATACTGGACGTAGTTTCGACCTTCGTCTGTTTTGAAGATGTTCTCGGTCGTCCAGGGATCGGTTCCGGTTCCCCATCCTCCGAAGAGTGCCTGAAACTCGTGCTTCGAGGTTTTGTCTTGAACAACCGTAAACTCTGTCGGCATGACGTTGCACTTCACCCCAATTCGTTGAAGCGTCGTTGACAGCGAGTTGCAGACATCCACTCTCCAGGGTTGATTGGGGGTCAGCATTGTGAACTGAAAAGGAATCTTCTTTCCATTCACAACCTTGTCTCGGATGCCATCCTGATCGGTGTCTTTCCAGCCAGCCTCTTCCAGAAGTGCGACTGCTTTCTTCAGATCCTGCTTGTAGGGAGCCCGTGGTTCTTCGGGACCCATCCAGGAATCGGGATGAAACTCGCTCGAGCACGCAGGCCAAAGTCCATAAAGCAGCGTATTGAGGATGTAGTCATAGTCGACGGCATATGCCATCGCTTTTCGAACACGCAAGTCCGAAAAGTAAGGAGTCTTCATGTTCCAGCCGAAGAAGTAGTACACCCACTGAGTTCCGCGGACTTTTGTGTTCAGCCGATAGAATTCGGGCTCGGTGGTCTGATTGACCCATTGAGCTGGCTGAAGCTCCAGGTCATCAATGTCGCCACGATTCAGTGCGAGCAGCTGGGTATTCGGATCGGTGATGACTTTAAAGCGGACGGTTTTGAAGTGCGGCTTGCGACGAACCTGCTCTCCGTTGTGCATGTACCAGTCGTCACGTCGCTCGAGGACGATTTCTGATTTCGAACGACTCTTCACGATGTAAGGGCCGCCGCAGACTGGTTTTTGTTCCAACTTAATGTGCTCGTCGGAATCGGCCATTGTTTTGTCGTCTTTGATCGTTTCCTCATAAACGTGTTTCGGAATGATCGGGAAGTTGCAGTTCCAGACGTTCGTCGCCAGAGAATGCTTATGGAAGATCACGAAGGTGCGTTCGTCGTAGGCTTTGATTCCAAGGATATCGTCCATCCCGGTGCGCACAGCGGGGATGGGAATTTCTTCGTCGAGAATCGTGTGATAGGAAAACTCGACATCATAAGCGCTGACTGGTGTTCCGTCTGACCAGGTGATGTCGTCTCGGATCACGACTTTGTCGAAACGCATGTCCTCGCTGGTTTGCCACGAATCGACATACTCAGCAACAGCGAACGGGTCCATATTCCAGTCGAAGCTGAAGAAGCCGAGGCCGATCATCCCGACGACATCACCCTCCACTGTTGAGCTTTGCATCAACGGATTCAGCGATTTCACTTCCGAGGGAAGGTGCCGCACGATCTCAGTTGAGAAGTCTGCGTCTTCGTCTGTCGCATACAGCTGACCGAGCGAACTGAGAATCTTTTCGTTGTTCTCGTCGGAATCGTTCTTCAGCTTCAAAGCTTCTTCGACGCTGACTTCCGGAGGATGGTCCTTCAGATATTCGCGATAAAGCTCCAGCGAGTCGATCACCGGACTGTCGACCCATGTGACCTGCTGATCGAGTTCATCAAGCGTGGCGGGAGGATCGAAAACCTGCTCAGGTTCTGAAGCAGCGATGGCTCCCGAAGAGATTGAGCCATCGGCGAATTCGGAGCGGAGCTCAGCGATCAGTTCCGATTTCAGCTCTTCTTTCATCTCTCCGAGGAGAGTTCTCAGCTGTTCCTCTTGTTTTTCCTGATTCTCAAGGACTTCCCGGTAATTCGGGGCCTTGGGGCATCCAGAAGCAAACATCACTGAGAAACACAGGAAAACCCGAAGCGAGTTCGAGGCCAGACGACTGTGCATATGGCTTGCATCCTTTCCGACGACTTTTGCAATCCGTTTTCGCTGCTCAATTCCATACTGACTGCGAGCGTGCTGTCACAGTATCGAACTGAGACGATTCTTGAAACGGTTGTAAAGAATTCTGTCACACGCTGTCCACACGAACAAGAGTGAACACTCTCATAAAGCTGAATGAAAACTCCCCAACCGTTTCGGAAAACGGCCGAGGAGTCGAATCATCGAAGTCAACACTTTGGGTGCTGAGGAGTTATGGGAGTTCTTTGATCAGGATATCGCGGAACTCGACAGCATCTCCATGACCGGCGAAACCCAAATGTCCCGATTCGAGATCTTTCCCCGGATGAGCCGAGTCAGCCATGTATTCGGTAATCTCGCTGAGATCGGTGTCGAGGATCTTGTTGCCGTTCAGTTCGACAATAATCCGTGAGCCGTCGACGGTCACTTCCTGATAGTTCCACTCGCCCGGTTCTCGAAGATATCCTCTTGCAGCTGCGGCCATGCCGTAAGCGGATCCGTGATATTGTCGGGGATCAAGCTTCGCATATTTCGGATGTTCTGAATCGAGAACCTGCAATTCGGTCATTCCGTCATAAGCCGGGTTTCCGCTTCCGGGGTAACGAATCGCGAGGCCATTGTTTCCGCCTTCAGGGATTTTGATCTGCAGAGCGACTTTGAAGTTCTTGTATTCTTTCTCGGTGAATAGATTTCCGCCGGTCTTCGGTTGGCAGCGAATCGCTCCTTCGAAGACCTCGTAGTTGTCCGTCGCACCGGCCCAACCGGTCAGGTCTTTTCCATTGAAGATTGGTTCGAAACCTTCTTCACGCTCTTCAACGAGAATGGCGGTCGCTTCTTCCGGAGTGAATTCCTTGATCGCGATATTTCGCCACTGAATTTCTCCTCCGTGCGTCTGCAACTGAATTTGTCCGGTCGGTCGCAGCGGGATGAGACGGTCCTTATCCCAGTAGTTTTCCATCAATGCGTTCTTGACGACTTGTTCCCCGTTCAGCCAGATGCTCGTGCGTGCTCCGATCTGACGAATTTTGAAGGTATTCCATTCCCCGAACGGCTTGTCCATCAGCTTGGATGGATCTTTCCCGGGAGTCCCGGCAGAGTTGTTCCAGAGACCTCCTGAACCGAGATTCGCTCCCAGCTTGAATTTGTTTTCGTCGGTAGAATCCCAGATTTGGACCTGTGGAGAGTTCTTCAGATAGATGCCACTGTCAGCACCGGGAACGGTTTTGTAGTCGATGAGCAGTTCGAAATCGCGGAACGAATCATCCGTGGTCAGATAAGCCCCGTGTCCATCGTTGATGATGGCTCCGTCGACGACCCGCCAGTGTTCTGAAACGGATTGATTCCATTCATCAAGTTTGGCTTCCCGTTCAGCTTCGGGCATTGCCTCCAACTGATCAGGATTGAAATGCGGCATCCCGTGCCAACCGGTGAAATCTTTTCCATTGAATAGCGGTCGATAACCATCTTCTGCAGCGAGCGAGAAGGAAGTCGCCGATAGAACGGCACTGGTCAAAGCGAGAATGGCGATGTTTCGCAAAGCGGAACTCCTCAGTCTTGGTGAAAGACAAACGGGCGGGCGAGTCGATGAACGATTTTCACCGTACTTCGAGCTTGCAGCGTAGTCAAACCTGCTGCAACTTGCGACGCAACCGAACAGTTCAAGGAGTGTGAATTCGAGGGAGAACTGATCAGATTGGTGTTGTGGCAATTCGACAAAGTGGCATATCTTGCCGGTCTCAACGTTGAATTCGTCGTCACGTGAGATTGTGATCGACTGGAGCCGGACCCGTTGCTCCTGACGGATTCAGTGTGTGAACTGATTCAAAGAGTTGAGTCGGTTCACCACCCTAAAAAAACGGGATGCCTTTGCCGGATGACATGGACGGATGGCAAGGCATGTGCAATGCATGGAGGTCTCGCACGATGGGCAAGATCGGTAGTTCAATACTTACATTCTTGCTGTCAGTTCCACTCACAGCAGTGACACTGGTGGCGATATTTGGCGTCCCACAATCCGCACAACTCAGTGCTGCGCCTGATGAAGAGGTCGTTCTACGAGACCCGTTTCATGAAGGGGATCAGTGGGCAAGCGACAGCCAACTCGGCCAGCCCGCTCAGTTCCGTCAGCCGTCTGCAAGCCGGCCTCAGCTGCACTTTGGTGAGTCCCAAACAGGTGAGTCGAATGCCCCGGCGTTCGGGAGTGCGCAAACAACGCAAGCTGGCAATTCTGTAGGAAATCATGCTCCGGAATGGGGCCATCCTCAGGACACTCCTGCTCGTGATCCTTACTCCGCTCCGGCTGATCATTCCAGCAATTCGGCTCAAATGCGAAACCCCTTCGCTCAGCAGGATGCGGTTGGACACACTCCGGAATCTTTTCGACAGCAAGGGCATGCAGCTCCGAATCCAGCGACAAGTTTCCCAGTTTCCTACGGAGACGCCACAACTCTGGCTTCCAACGAGAGTGCTTCTCTCGGGGAATCACGACACATCCCACGCGAAACCGGTATTCAACTCTTGTCCTGGCAGGATGCAGCCAATCGTCTCGCGGACTTGGGAATCGAGAACTATCACCTGGAATCGGGAGCCAATCCCGGAACCTTTCTCTTCGTTTGCCTGTATCGCCCCGCTGCCACTCCTTCAGTGACCCATCGATTTGAAGCGGAAGGTAATGATCCTCTCGTCGCTGTGAATCAGGTCATCACAAAAGTGAACGATTGGATTGCTGGCAACTATGCCGCTCAGGCTTACTCGAACGCAGCACCGCGATTCACAAGATGAGTCCTTTGTTCGCTCTTTTCGCTGGCTCAATCTGGTGAATGGAATCGTTGATCGAATCACTTTCGGAGAGAGCTTAAGAAGATTCGAATCATTGAACCTTTCGAACTGCTTCGCTCTTCTGAAAGAGGATGAATGAATTCGCGTTCGAATTGGCAGACTCTTCGAAGTGGAAGTATTCGCGAGATGACCCCTTTTCAGAAGAACGCACTCCAACCGGGAAAGACTGCGGATTTTCGTTCCGCGAATGGCGCCGTTGGTTGGAACTGGCGTCGACACCTCAAGAGAGAGTCAGCGGAATCGGTCACGATCGATCCGCAAATGGCCGGGCATCGTACTCCCAAGATGGCACGCGTTGAAGCAGCACTCTTCGTTGCAGATTCCGCACTCTCTGCGAGAAAACTGAGTCAGGTTGCGATGCTCGCCGACTACAAGGAAGCGCTTTCGGTGATCGAAACGCTGAACAACCTGTACGACGTGGCGGGGTCGGCATTTCGAATCGAACGTGTTGCATCCGGCTTCAAGCTGTTGACGCGTGCTCAACTTTCCGTCTGGCTGGATCGGGTTCACAGTCGTCAGGCTCACCTCAAGCTTTCCCCGCCTGCGATGGAAACGCTCACGATTATCGCCTATCGGCAACCATGCACTCGCGCGGATGTCGAAGCCATTCGAGGAGTCCAGGCTTCCGAGATGATCAAACAGCTGCTCGACAAGAATCTTGTCCGAGTCGTCGGCGAAGATGACTCGCTCGGTCGTCCGTATCTTTATGGGACGACGCGTCTCTTTCTGGAGAGTTTCGGCCTCTCGAACGTCAACGACCTTCCAATGTCGGAACTGATGAAACCGAAGGAAACCGAAACGGAAGAAGTCAGCGAGTCGGAAGCTCAAGAATCGGAAGCGGATGAGTCGGAGAGTGATGGGACACTCAAACTCGATGCCACTGACCCGAACTCAGGGGAGTTAGGGGGGGCAGGGGAGTGCTCGCAATCGGACGACGAAGACGACGATCAGGCTGCCGCGTAAAATCAGCGTCCACACGTCAGTCAGTGTTCAACAGTATTCATACGTTGCTGAGAGAAGCGTGTCGCGTGACGAGTTTCATCGATTCGAAGATGAGCCCGCTGACGCCTATCGCACCGCAATTCTTGCAGTTGGAGAGGCACTGTTCGCTTCGAAAGCGACAGGATCTTCACTTTCCACACGCGGTGAGACGACAGCCCAATGCACAGTGATCGGGGCCTGATCGGCTGAAGTTTGCCATTGAAGCATCAGCGGCTGCGTTCCGTAATGAATCTGCTCGGACAGATCGACACCGAGTTTCGTCGAGAGAGCATCGAGCGTGTACTGATCGGAAGTTTCATCATTCCAGAGAAGGATGCCTCCAGTTTTTACAAGATCTCGATGTGACAACCCGGAGCTGCGTTTGGGGTCGAGTTCGCTGAATGCCAAAGGGCGATGAAATGTTCCGTTGTACCAGCTCGCGTTTTGAGCAAGTTTGGCCGTTCCACCGATGATTTTCAGCGGCCGTTCGAAATTCTGATCCGTCCAGATTTTGCGGACCTGTTGAGCAAGGTCTCGCCCCGGAAAGTGAACACTTGAGGGAGGCGTCGACGTGATCATTTTCGGCATCATGGTGTTGATCGTGACAAGTAGAGCCGCAAAAGCTCCCACTGCGGCCCCGCAGCTGAGAAGGACTCGTCGCCACGAGGTTTTCGACTCTCGCAAGTCGCACCACAGCAAAATCGACAGTCCGGCAAACGTCCACAACGTCAGGCCTGTCGCTCCCAGATCGACACCAACCAGCCCGGCCAGAACGAGCATCGATGCAGCAGGCAGAAGTGTGACAACCAAAAGATACTGCTTCGCGAAGTCCTGATTTTCCTTCTCGTAGTTCGATTCGTCGCTGAACTGGACCGCCTGAATCATCGGAAGAAGCAGCAATGCGATCGGGACGACCGCCAGAAGTTGTCGAATGATAAATCGAAGGGCGAAAACAACATGAGCGCTGAGAGAATCCCAGCTGTGGAGGGATGTCGAAAACGTTTGAAAGTCATTCGACCAGGACCAGAACAGGTGCGGAGCAACGATCAGACCGGCGGTCAGAATGGCGAGAAATGGCCACGAAGTATCCCAGCATCGCCGGGCTTTGTAATTCATCAACGAGAAAGCACACATCGCCCAGAACAAAAGAACGGTGCTGTAGTGGCACAAGATTCCCAGTCCGAGGAGAACACCGAGAACAACCCAGTCGCGGCGATTTTCCAGTTGAAATGCTTTGTAAGCGGCCACAATGGAAAGGGCCCAGAGGGCTCCCGCCAGATGAGCACTCGTCAACGCCGAAGAGCCGATCGTGAAGAAGAAGCATCCTTCCAGCACAAGCGCTCCGCAAATGGCTGTCCAGGGATGAAGGAACTCTCGTCCAAGTTTCCACGCTGCCCAAAGGCATGTCGCGATACACAATTGAGCAATTAAATACGCAGGCCAAGCAGCTGGGGCAAAGACCGCAGAGACGATGGACATCACCCAGATGGAAAGCGGCGGCTGATCGAAGTAGCCCCAGGCTGGCGACTGGCCGAGCGTCAGAATTTCAAGGGTTTCGTCCGGAAGATTCGGCTGAGTGATCGTGGACAGAACCGTCCAGAAAACAACATGGATGCCGAGAAGGATGTAGAAGAAGCGAATCGTCGGGTCGCGATTCTCGTCGTTTTCTTGATGGGTCTTCTGGTGAAACGCGTCGACAATTCGAGTGACGTGTTTGAATTTCTGCGTGTAGGCTTGGCTCATGATATCCGTTTTCCGAGCTGTGGCCCCAGTTGGCTCAAAGCTGCAAAAGGTCCATCTTTTTGCGAAATCGAATCGGAGGCGAGAACATTTCACACATTCCTTTGGGATCGCCTGAAGAGTTCAGCTCAACACAGTCATGTGTCGGACCGCACACGTTTGTGAAAACCAGGTCGAAAACGCTCGCGAAGAGTAACGATCTTTGGAAAAAAACGTCAAGATCGGTCCTATTGGGGGGACGGTCCAAGATGGGCAAAGTGTTTATCGGGTCTCTGAAGTAGCCTGATGTTGATCTCTCGGACGCTTTCAAAAGCAAGAGCTTCGATTCTCGATCGCGTAGGGGCTGACAATATGCCGGTGAGATTCTATTCTCGCCAGTCGCCGAAGAAATCAATTCGACATTACAAGAATCCCGCCGATCCGAGCGGTCCGGAGAAGTCATGGAAATTTTGCCAGCCATTGATCTGAGAAACGGAAAGTGCGTCCGTTTGCGTCAAGGCGATTACAGTCAGGAGACAATTTTCGGCGATGATCCCGTCGCGATGGCTCAACGATGGGAGTCTGAGGGAGGCCAGCGATTGCATCTGGTCGATCTCGATGGGGCGAAAGCAGGACGACCGGTCAATCTCGACGTCATCTCCCGAATCGTTGAAGCGGTGAAGATTCCTTGCCAGCTTGGTGGCGGAATTCGCAGCGAAGAGACAGTCGCAGAGATGTTGAACGAGGTCGGAATCGATCGAGTCATCATCGGAACGCAAGCCCTCAAACAGCCGGAGTGGTTTCAGGAAATCTGTGAGAAATTCCCGCACAAATGTTGCTTGGGGCTCGATGCAAGAGACTCGATGGTAGCTACCGAAGGCTGGCTGGATGTCTCGGAAACGTCCGCGCTCGAACTGGCGAATTGTTTCGTTGGTGTCCCGCTTGCAGCCGTGATTTATACCAACATCGCCAATGATGGAATGATGCAGGGAATCGATGACGGAACGATGTCCGATTTTGTCGAGCTGGCGAAACGCGGATTCCCAGTGATTGCTTCAGGTGGTGTGACGACAATCGAGGACATTGTCCGCCTGAACGAACTCTCGAAACAGCATCCGAATCTGGTCGGAGCAATTACCGGTCGGGCGATCTACGAAGGAAAAATCGATCTGGCAGAAGCTGTCCGGATCACCGCTTCGAACGAATAACCGATTAGGCGAGCCTCTCGGTTCGCGCCTGAACGGGCCAGTCCCGCTTCTATAGGCTGCGTTCACCCACGCGCATCAATCGGCGCAAACAACAATGAAGATGCGCCGTCGACGGTCTCAGACCTGTCAAAAGTCCCTTGAACTGAATCCGTTGGGCGGGTGCAGAAGAAAGCGGGCGCAGAAGAAAGAAATTGTGACGGAAATCCGTTTGGGAAATCGGGATTCACAAGCGGGGTGTGAAAAAAGAAAGAAGCGGAGAGAGCGGGATTCGAACCCGCGGTCCCCTTTGACAGGGACACATCATTAGCAATGATGCGCATTCGGCCACTCTGCCATCTCTCCGTTCAACTGGGGCAACAAAATCATTGCCTCCCAGTGGCGCATGCGGAAGATAGATGTTCATTGAGCGAGTTGCAAGATTAGGAGCCTGATTCTGTGCTCCCAATTTTCCAACAGGCCATCTGGGCTCCATCTGTGCCGATTCCATCTTGACCAGATCCGCGAAATTTCTCTATGTAGGTCCAACGAAAGGAGTTTGAACTGTCTTGAGGATCGCCGACGTCTGTTTCGCCTGAAATTCTCGCTTCGTTTCAAGCTCTTTCTCGCAGTTGTTCTGTCTGCCAGCCCCCGCCTGGATTCGAATCGCCAGACCCATGTTCCCGATGTCCCGACTGCTCCAGCGTTATATTCTGGGTCAAGTAATCAAGGTTTTCCTCTCGATTCTTGCCGGGATGACTTTGCTGCTGGTCTTCGTCGGTGTTTTTCAACAGGCGGCCGAACTTGGACTCACACCGCAGCACGCGGTTCGCGTTCTTCCGTATATTGTCCCCAGTTTGCTCCCATTTACGATTCCTGCAGCAATGTTGCTGACAGTGAGTGTGGTTTATGGTCGGCTGTCGGGGGATCAGGAAGTGATCGCTGCGAAAGCTGCGGGAATTCATCCAGTTTCCTTGATGTGGCCCGCATTCGCACTCGGACTTGCTTTAAGTATTGCGTCACTCGTCTTGACCGACCGGCTGATTCCGTGGTCGATTTCCCGGATCGAACAGCATGTCGTCTCTGTGATGGAAGAGTTGTTCATGGAGCGACTCAAGTCACAACTTCAATACAGCGATCGGAAGTTGGGGCTGCATATCAACGTGGCCGATGTCGAGGGGCACACGCTGATTCATCCCGTGATCCAGTTTTCCAAAGGGAAGGGAGGCGTGACGACGCAGGCGGAACTGGCCCGCATTCGATTGAGTGTCGAGCGTCAGGAAATTCTGGTTCAACTCAAGAATGGCTTCATCGAGTTTCCCGACGACAGTCGCGTCTATTTTCAGGGGGAGCGATCCGAGCGATTCCGCTGGGAAACCGATATGGGCGATCGCAAAGCGCGTCACATCCCCATTACTGAAATTTATGGAGAACTCGACAAGATTGAGCATTTTCGGGAGAGTCAAAAACAGCTTCAGGCAACAGAAGTTTTTCTCTCACTTGCAGGGGCTGACTTTCGAAGACTCGTTACCGATGCCGTCAAGCGTTCGAAAACACTGGCGACGGATCAATCGCGGTTCAACAAGCTTCGGACAGAAGTTCACAGTCGCTGTTCCTTGGCGCTCAGTTGCTTCTTCTTCACC
Source organism: Thalassoglobus neptunius (assembly GCF_007859735.1). GTDB lineage: Bacteria > Planctomycetota > Planctomycetia > Planctomycetales > Planctomycetaceae > Thalassoglobus > Thalassoglobus neptunius. The sequence goes on from NZ_SIHI01000001.1 coordinate 1,087,056, forward strand.
CTGCTGGGAGTGCCAGTTGCGGTCATGCTTGGGAAGTCCCAATTTGCGACAAGCTTCCTGTTCTGTTTCTTGCCGATTGTCTGCGGTTACTACCCGTTGACGTTGGGACTGATGTCTCAGGCGAAAAATGGTTCGATCTCTCCGGACTGGTCAATGTGGGTCGCCAATGTGCTCGTAATGATCCTCGGCGGATTCGCGATTCGGAAGGTGATTCGGTATTGATTACGGAACTGAATCCGGGTACATCCACTTCTTCAACTGTCCAGCCAATCCACTTAAATCCGCTCCTGGATAGCAAGTTGTTTATTTGAAAAGGTTTGTGTCAATGTGCGGTCGCGGAAGGTCGTTGACACTACATACACCAGATCTATAATCGCCCCAAAACCACCATGCAGCGACAAAAAAGATGCTGTATCAGCGGGCAACCCCATAGGAGAGAATCATGGCAGAAAACTTGGCCGAATTCAGCGACGATACATTCCAGTCAGACGTTCTGGAGAGCAGTGAACCCGTCCTCGTCGACTTCTGGGCGCCTTGGTGCGGCCCTTGCAAAATGTTGACACCAACGATTGAGGCACTCGCCGATCAATACGCCGGGAAGGTCAAAATCGGAAAGCTGAACACTGATGAAAATCGCCAGGCTGCGATCAACTATCAGATCAACAGCATCCCGACTTTGATCGTTTTCAAAGATGGCGAACCCGTCGATCGCCTGCTCGGATTGCAACAGCAGGAACGGATTGCTGAAGTCCTCGACCGACATCTTTAAGACTGGTGGTGGAGTGCCGATTGAGTCTCATCAATAGTTCTAACGGGGCTCTTGATCTCAGTCGGCGATTATCACTGGGTTGTCAATCTCGCTTCGGGGAAAGGATGCCCCATGTCGGACCGACCCGTTGATCATCCGTTTCCATTCGATTCCGAGGATGATCAACGCCTGCAACAGGCGAGTGAAATTTTCACCATGTTGCAGTCTCAAATGGATGAACTCGATCGAAAGGAGCGGAGCGTCTCAGAAGCGCTTTCCCTTCTTGCGGACCGGGAAGATACGCTCGCAAAACGTACCCGCAGCCTGGAAGACCGCGAACGCGCCCTCATCACTGCTGAACAACGATCGGGCGAAATTCTGAAGCTCGCCAGAGTTCTCCAAGCGAAAGAGCAGGAACTCGCTTCTGATCGGAAGAAGCTTGAAGCCAAAGAGGTTGAGCGACTCAATTCTCATCAACGTCAAGTTGCTGAGAGTCAACGCGAACTCGAAGAGAAGTTTCAGCAACAGCAAGCTGCCGCGAAAGAGCAACTCGATCAACAACGACGTCAGCTCGAAGACCGCGAAAAAGAACTTCAACGAGAACGGGAAGAACATCTCAAGGCAACTTCTGCATTCCGCTCAGAAATGGAGCAACAGCGGGCTCAGTTGCTCAGCGTGCACGAGCAGACTCTCGGGAAGAAGCTGCGCGAACTCGAAGCTGCTTTCGAAAAGAGAAGTGCGGAAGAAGAACAAAAGCTTAATCGCGTGCGGGCAGAGTACGAACGCGACGTTGCCGAACTGAATCGCCAACGCGAACAGCATCAACGGGCTGTTGAGAAGTTTCAAAACGAGTCCGCCGCCCAGCGAGCCAAGCTGGCCGAAGATCACGAAGCCCAACTCGCTCATCAGCGGCGTCTTCTCGAAACAGAGTTTGCCGAGAAACAATCCGCAGCTGCTCAGGAGTTGTCTCAGGAACGTGCGCGACTTCAGTCTCAACGAGCAGAGATCGAAGCAGAGCACGACCGTCAGCAGCAGACAATCGCACAATGGGAGAAAGAATCTGCGGAGCAGCGAACAGCCTGGGAAGCTGCACGCGATCGCCAAATCGCTGACGAAAAGCAGAAACTGGAGAGCGAGTTTGCGCAACTCCGGTCCGAACTCATTGAGCAATATCACGAGAAAGAATCTCGACTCGCTGAGCGGGAGCAGCAGCTCGAACGGAATCGGGAAGACTTTCAGAAAGCGGTCGCCGACTGGGAAGTGGAGTCCTCTCGGCAGCGTGAGCAACTTGATTCGCTGCGCATTCACCAACTCGAAGAAGTTCGTCAAGAAGTTCAAAAGGAGTTCGAGCAACGACAGTTCGATCTCGATGAGCTGCAAGCTTCGATTTCCGACGAACGTCAAAACTTCGAACAGGAGAAAACACAGTGGGCTGCGGATCTCGAACAGCAGAGACAGCAGTTGGACGCGGATCTTGTTGATCGCCGCCGCGAGTTGGATGACTTCGCAGCTTCGCAGTTGCACGAATCACAACTGCAGCTACACGTCGAGCAGGCACGTTTGAATCAGAAGAAGAATGAACTCGACGCGGAAACGAAGAAGTTTCAAGAGACGTTCGAGCAACAACGATTTGAGCTCGAAGAAGAACTCAAGTCGCTGCGAATGGAGTTTGAAAAGAGTCTTGAACAGAAAGAGAGTGAGTTCAACGACCAGCAACGGGCGCGTCGCGAAGAGCTGTTCGACGAAGTTCGACGGCATAAAAAACTTGTTGAAGACCAGTTGAAACGCGATCAGGAACAGCTTGCACAGACCGAATCGAAACTCGAAGCAGAACGCGCGAGGTTTCGAGATCAGGTTGACGAAGCAAAGGCCCGGTTGTCTGAGGAAGAACAGGTTCAGAGAGCCAAGACTGAGCAATTTCGGACTCAAAAAATTGCGGCCCTCGATCTCCGAGAACAGCAATTGCAGCGGCGGGAGATCGATTTCAAGAAACGCTCATCGCTTCATGAAAGTCATCTGGGGCGAGTTCGAAAAGAGTTAGAAGCGTCCAAAGCCAAACTGGAACAGACAAGTCAGAAGCAAATGATCTGGCGTGAAGAAGTTGAACGGGGAATTCGCCTTCGCTTAAGTCAAATGAGACGTTACCGCGATGTCATGTCTCTGCGAGAACAGTCGCTCGATCAGGACCGCGAAGAGTTTACGGAAAGCCGAAGGAAAGCAGAATTCGAGTTGGCGGAGAGTCGCAAATTGTTCGCCGAAGAAAGGTTTCGATGGCTGCAACAGAAGGCGATTTCGACAACCAAACTTCAGGAACTCGAAAGTGAAATTCATGAGGAGTATCGGGCCGTTCAACAACTCATCGGTCAGTTCGAGCAAGCGATGGGGGCCGACGCCGAATCGGGTGCCACCGCTTCGAATTCCTTGTTCTCCGATTCTGTCACAAGCATTCAGATTTCCAATCTCTTCGAGCGACTCCGTGAAACGCATCAGCTGATCCAACATCGAATCGACCACTCGTCGATTCTGGAAGGTGATGAAACCGAACAGTCGTCCACCTTCGAGGCTGTGTTCGAAGATCTTTCGCAGCAAGTGGAATCGGTTCGAATACGAGAAGAAGAGTTGGCGGGTGCTCGAGAGCAATGGCTGGCTGACCGACACAAGGCCGAACACGTCATTCGCGAGCTTGTGATTCAGCTGGAATCTGCACTCGACCAGATCGAGCAACTTGAACAGCAAGGGGAGGGCGGGCGACGTCATCTGGGACCGGTTCGCGGTCAAAACGTCGCTTAAATCATGCTTGTGGTTTCTCTTCTGTCTTCAGAGCCGATTTCGTTCGGTCAATGCGTGGCTCTTTGATGTGAGCCTGCAGAAAATCCCAGTAATGAACATGCGTGAAGAACGTTCGAAAACGCACGCTGGCGAGAAGTTTCGACAATGTCGTTGAGTTCGCTGTATGCCGAAACTCGACGGGACGATGATCAGTTCGCTACGATGAATTTAAGGCTTTAACGAGATTGGAACTATGGAACGCAAGCAACTGATCGAAACCCTGAATGAATTGCACCAGGAACTGGCGAATTCGCAGGAAGATGTCGATCCCGAAACTCAGGCACTTCTGAAACAGCTCTCTTCCGATATTGATCGGATTTGTGTAACGGAATCGGCGGAGCAACCGGAGCCGGTCAGTTCTTCGAAGCAGGAAAGCATGATCGACCAGCTTCTCGGATTGACCGATGAATTCGAGGAATCGCATCCTCGGCTGGCGGAGATTGTCGGTCGAGTTGCGAGCGCGCTGAGCCGAATCGGAATCTAAACTGAGTTGATGGTTCGTCTGCACTGGTTCTTTCGAATCAAGACTGCGCTGGCTGGTGCAAAGCTCGCAAACCCCGGTTCGAAAACTTGTTGAACAACAACACAAGGTCACGCTGAAACGATGCGCTCGAAATCTTCCGTTGAAGACATACGTGCTCGATTTGATGCTGATGTCGAGCGGTTTTCGAATCTTGAAACCGGTCAGTCCGCGACTGTCGATGCAGTTGTCTCGCTCGACTTGATTGCTCAAGCTGCCGCCGCCGTCAATCCGGAAGCAGAGTCGCTGCTCGATTTAGGTTGCGGGGCTGGGAACTTTACTCTCAGGCTTCTGGACACGGGAGTGCCGATTCGTGACGTCACGCTGATCGATCTCAGCCAGCCCATGCTTGATCGGGCAGTTGAACGGATTCAGGCGACTTCTTCCGCGCAAGTCTCAACCTTCCAAACCGACTTGAGAGAGTGGTCATTCCCGCAGCAGCAGTATGATGTCGTTCTGGCTGCGGCGGTCTTGCATCACTTGCGCTCCGAAGAGGAATGGAAAACAACGCTGAAGAGAATTTTCGAATCGTTGAAGCCCGGCGGTTCGTTCTGGATCTTTGATTTGGTGAACTATCAATCGACTGCCGTGCATCAATTGATGTGGGCACGATACGGTGATTACCTGACTCAGCTGAAAGATGCGGAGTATCGAGATCACGTCTTTGAATACATCGAAATCGAAGACTCACCTCGTCCGCTCTCAGAGCAATTGTTCTGGCTTCGCGACGTCGGTTTTGAGTCGATCGATGTTCTTCACAGCAACACCTGTTTTGCGGCTTTCGGCGGAGTTCGCCCGCTCTAAGAGCAGTCTGCTCTTTCCTGTGCTCTCGCTTGCACTGTTTCATCAGGCAAAAGGCTGAGTCTGCTCGTGCGAGTGGGGAAAACCTGAATAAGAAATGCTCGAAGGGCTTGAGAGGTCGATAGAATTGTGCCAACGATTCGCTGGACCGGCTTCAATTCCTTGCTCGTCGAACTTGCTCATCAGAAATGTTGGATTCTGGAAAATCATCAGGACGCCGGTGCCCGGTTCACGAAAAACAAGTCAAAGCGTGCTATAGACATGGGTGAACCGCGTTGACTGTTTTGCGTTCTGGTTGCTCGTGCGAGTTTGCAGCAACCGTTTCACAGCACGTTCTCGCCGTCGTTCAGAAATCGGGACGACGACAAAATCGGATTCATTGAAGTGACCCGGTTTTCTCCTTTCTTGTTCTTGTCCCAAGAGTGGAACCGGCAAGAATCGAGAAGTCGGGCAATGCAACAATCAATTGGAGTGAGTGGTGAAGTTTTTGATTTCGAATGATGATGGTTTTGATGCAGAAGGAATTCTGGCACTCAAGAAGGCGGCAAGTTCTTTCGGTGAAGGGACCATTGTCGCCCCGGATCAGGGGTATTCGGGATGCGGACATCGTGTCACGGACAAAGCTCCGATCCGTGTCGAATCGAGGCCGGATGACGTGCATGTGGTCTACGGAACTCCGGCGGATTGCACACGACTTGGATTGGTCAAACTCGTGAAGGACCCGGACTGGGTTCTCTCGGGAATCAATCATGGAGGAAATCTCGCTGGTGACATTTTCATGTCGGGCACAGCTGCGGCAGCACGAGAGGCAGCTATTTCAGGCAAAAAGGCGATCGCATTCTCCCAGTACATTCATCTGGAACTCAGTCCCCCCAATTGGGAACGCACAACTCTCTGGACTCGTCATGTTCTGAACGTGCTCTTCGACAAAGAACTGAAACCGGGCCAGTTCTGGAACGTTAACTTTCCCGCACTTCCCGAAGGAGATGTGACCCCGGAGATTGTTTTCTGTCGACATGACACGAGTCAGGTTGATCTGACCTACGAATGGTCCGCTGACGGGGCCATGTATCGCGGTGTTTACCGAGAGAGAGGACGTCGGCCAGGTTGTGATGTTGATGTCTGCTTCTCCGGAAAGATTTCCGTCACGCGGATTCAACTGGATGCGAGTGCTGAGTGATCGCATCGCGGATTGACGAAACGCTCGAGAGTTGAAATCGGAACAGTGATGTCCCTTGAAGCGATGGAGGGTTGCCGGAGAGAGGACGAAACTTGAGCGACAAAATGATCATTCGTTGCGATGAAACAGACCATAGAGTCAGGAAAATCGTTGGCGTCGCGGATGTGAATGGCTGGAATTTCGTGTTTGGGTTTTAATTCGACCGTTTCGACTGATAGAGTGGAAGCAGCACCCACCTGTGGAATGCGCTCCCTCCTGCGACGAGATGGTTCCTCACCATGCGAAACTCCACGCTGTCCCTCCTGACGTGTTTTCTTTCACTGGTCTGCCAAGCAGCTTCCGCTCAAGTTGACTACCTCGATGAGATCAAACCGATCTTCACTGAGAAGTGCATCAGCTGTCATGGTGCATTGAAACAGGAAGGTGGGCTCAGGCTCGATACTGCCCGAGCGATCATCCAAGGAGGAGACTCCGGTGAGATTGTCATCGCGAAGGTTCCGGACGAAAGCGAACTCTTATCGCGCGTCGAAGCGGAAGAAGACTATCTCCGAATGCCTCCCGAAGGAGAAGGGGAAGCTCTCAGCGCCGAACAGATCGCTGCTCTGCGGAAATGGATTCAGGCAGGCATGCCAGCTCCGGAGGATGAACAGGGGCAAGCGTCTCCGGAGAGTCACTGGGCTTATCAACCAATTGAACGACCTGAGATTCCCGAAGCCGATTCCGATTCTCTTTTACATCCCATCGATCGATTTCTCGCTGCGAAACGAAGCGATGTCGGTGTTGAAGCAGTCGCTCCTGCGGATGCATTCACACTTCTGAGGCGGATCTCACTCGACCTGACCGGGCTTCCTCCCACACCGGAACAACAACACCAGTTTCAGCAAAGCTTTTCTCCGGAAGCGTACGAGTCCGTCGTTAATCAACTTCTGGAAAGCGAACACTTCGGAGAACGTTGGGGCCGTCACTGGATGGATGTCTGGCGCTATAGCGACTGGGACGGATACAAGAATCAGTTGCGCGGAAGCCAACGTCACTTGTGGCACTGGCGAGATTGGATCATCGAGTCGTTGAACGCCGACAAAGGCTACGACCAGATGATTACAGAAATGATCGCTGGCGATGAACTGTATCCCGAACAGCCTGACGTTATGCGAGCGACCGGATTTCTCGCCCGCAACTATCATGTCAGTAATCGCAATATTTGGCTCGACTCCACAGTTGAGCATACCGCGAAAGCCTTTCTGGGGCTGACGATCGCTTGTGCTCGTTGTCACGATCATAAATACGATCCCGTATCGCAGGTCAGTTATTATTCGATGCGGGCGATTTTCGAGCCGATCAACGTTCGAACTGATCGGATCGCAGGGCAACCCGATCGCAAACAGAACGGGATTCCCCGCATCTACGACAAAGATCTGAAAGCGAAAACCTTCTTGTTCATCCGAGGCGACGAACGCCAACCGGATGAATCATCTCCGATCACTCCGGACGTCTTCAATTCGTTTGAGATCCCGTTTGATGTCACATCGGTCAGCCTCCCGGTGACCGCTTCCGTTCCGGCGTTGATCGAAACAGTCGAGCAGGAAGATATGGCGAGCGCGGATTTGAACGTGCAAAAGACGCGGGAAAAGTTGGAAGAGTTTGAACAAGTCGAACCGACGCTTGCGACCGGTGACTCGCAAAAGGATGTCCCTCCGGCTCCCGAGTTTCCGCAGAAGCTTGAGGACGATCACCTTGAAGCAAGTTACGCCGCCCGTGCTGCCGATTGGAAACGGCGATCGCTGAAAGCACGTTACGACGCAGAGAAGGCTCGAATCGACGATGAGTCGTCTCAGGCATTCAAGACTCTCGCAAAAATTGCTGCCAGGATTGAGCGTCGATCCGACGCAGCCCAAGCCCGACTCCAGACATTCCGGGCATGGCGAAAACTTCAGGAAGCGAAGGACGAAAAAGCGAGGAATTCGCTCATCACTGCACTCGACAAAGCCAGAGAGCAAGAACGCCAGAAGCTTAACGCTCTTTCAAAAACGGATGCAAAGTTTACTCCTGTTGGAGAGCGCTATCCGGAGACAAGCACGGGCCGACGAACTGCGCTCGCCAAGTGGATCACTCATCCCGACAACCCGCTCACCGCGCGAGTTGCTGTCAATCATGTCTGGTTGCGTCACTTCGGCACCCCGTTGGTTGCGAGTCCCAGCGACTTCGGATTGCGAGCGCCGCTTCCGGTCCATGCTGAACTGTTGGACTGGCTTGCGAGTGAACTGATCGAATCGGGGTGGAGCATGAAGCATCTCCATCGTCTGATTGTGACGTCCGACGCATATCAGCTCGCGTCAACTGGTGACCAACAACTGCTGGCGGACAATGAATCGATCGATCCTGAGAACGAGTATTACTGGAGAGCAAACGTTCGTCGCCTCGAAGCAGAGATTATTCGGGACTCGATGCTCTTCGTCTCGGGGCAACTCGATCAGTCTCTCGGAGGGCAGGAAATTGCACATGGAAAAGGTGAAGAAGTCTTCCGCCGCAGCGTGTACTTTCAACATGCCTACGAGAAGCAAATGCTGATGATGACAATTTTCGACGCCGCCAATCCTGCGGAATGTTATGAGCGATCGACAAGCATCATTCCGCAACAGGCTCTCGCTCTATCGAACTCGTCTTTGACACAGTCTGCGTCAAAGCATCTCGCGAACAAGCTTCATTCTCAAAGTCGTGATCGAGACGAATTCATCAACACGGTTTTTGAAAGTGTTTTGTGTCGACCATGTTCTGATGAAGAACGCGAAGCGTGTCGAGGATTTCTGGAGAAGCAGGAGAACTGGTTGAAGGAACAAAATTCTGAAGCGGAAGATCGCAAAGATTCCGCCGAGGGAGAAGACGCTCTCGCTGATCCAACTCTCCGAGCACGACAGAGTCTGGTCCATGTTCTGCTGAATCACAACGACTTCGTTTCTGTCCGCTAAACACGCAGCAAATCCTGACGAAGCGATCGAAGTTCGTGACACTCATTGAGTCAATTTGTTCCCCGGAGCGTTAAGTATGAATGCTGAAACACTCGCTCGACGAGCTTTCCTGCAAGACATGGGACTCGGTTTCGGAAGCCTCGCACTGGCAGCGATGACAGCTGAGGAGTCCTTGTCTGCGGAAAAGCTGACTCAACTGGCTCCACGAGCGAAGAGCGTCATCTGGCTGTTCATGATTGGCGGAACGAGCCACATGGAATCGTTCGATCCCAAGCCAGCTCTCAACAAGTATTCGGGAAAGACAATCGACGAGACACCGTATGCGGGTGTTCTGAAGTCTCCGTATCTCGACAACGAACGAGTTGTGGCCTTCGATCCGAACAATGGCTTCATTCGAAACGAAATTTATCCCCTACAGGTTGGCTTTCAGAAACGAGGCGAGAGCGGCCTTGAGATCAGTGACTGGTGGCCTCACGTCGCTGAGTCTGCCGACGACTTGTGTCTTGTTCGTTCGATGTGGACTGAAGACAGCAATCACGGGGCGCAGCTTCAATTTCATACCGGTCGTCATCGAGTTGATGGGTTCTTTCCAACCGTTGGAGCATGGGCTAACTATGGGCTCGGTTCACTCAATGACAACCTTCCGAAATTTGTGGTCATGGGAGATCCGGTCGCGGACTGTTGCGGAGGACAGGAAGCTCATCGGGCGAATTACCTGGGACCACAGTACGACGGAATTCCGCTCAACATTGATCCCAATAACCCGTTGCCGTATGCGACGCCGCCGAAAGGCGTCAGTCCGGAAGAGCAAAAGAGCGAGTTCGAACTCCTTCGACAACTCAATGGACTCACTGCCGCAACGTATCCGGGGGATGAAGCGATTCGCGCGAGAATGCGATCGTATGAACTCGCGTTTCGGATGCAGACAGCAGTTCCGGAAGTTGTTCGATTCGTCGATGAGACAGAAGAAACGCAGCGTCTTTATGGCTTTGAAGATCCCAAGGCCAAGGACTTCGGTCAAAAAATGTTGACAGCCCGAAGACTCGTCGAGCGTGGTGTTCGCTTTGTTCAGGTCTACCACGGAAGCAACGGAGGTGCTGGCCGGTGGGATGCTCACAAAGGGTTGAAGTCGGGCCATACCAACTTATGTCGAGAAGTGGATCAACCGATCGGCGGGCTTTTGAAAGATCTCAAACAGCGCGGGCTGCTCGACGAAACACTCGTCGTTTGGGGCAGCGAATTCGGACGAACTCCCGGATCTCAGCACTCAGATGGTCGAGACCATCATCCCTACGGGTTCACAGTCTGGATGGCCGGAGGCGGGATCAAGGGAGGAATCGCTCACGGAAAGACGGACGAAATCGGCTTCCATGCCGTTGAGAATCGTCACTACGTCACCGACATTCATGCGACCGTTCTCAGGCAACTCGGTCTCGATCACCGCTCGCTTGAGATCCCCGGACGCAAGCGATTGGAGAAAGATTTCGGTCACGTCATCCAGGAGGTCATTGCTTAGGACGTGCTTCAGAGAACTTGGGAGAAAACAGGACGAAGTTCATTCGTTCATGCGGTTTTCGTACCAGACGACATTCTTGCTCGACTGACCAGCCACGACGAGATCGATGTCCCTGTCGCCGTCCATATCGATGGACCGGATGTCGTAAGCTGCCTGAGCATTGTCGAGTTGATGCGTTCGGAATTTTCCTGAACCATCGTTTTCGAACCATGCTGTTGTCATGGAATCCTTCGCGCACGTCGCTGCGTCAATATCTCCATCTCCATCGAAATCAGCGACGGCCAGACAGTGAGGAGCGATTTGTCCATTCCCGAAATTCGTTCGTTTCATGTCGGGACCAGCGAACCAGCACAGACCGGTTCCGTGTCCGCGCGATGCGAGCACATCGTTTCTTCCATCTCCATTCACATCGACGACGAACAGGTTCGTGGCGCCGGGTTCGTCATTCGAGATCAGATGCTTTGACCATCCCGTCGTCGTGGGATCGACAGGTGCTTCCCACCAGGCAAACCAGTCGCCCGATCCCGGTTCTGCCATTGGTCCCCCTTTGGCTCCCGTGAGAATGTCCGGTCTTCCGTCGTGATTGACATCACCGAGACCCAGATAATGACTGAGGCCGGGAGCATCTTTATCGGCGGGGATGTAGCGTTTCCAGGGTTGTCCTGTTTCGACTCCGATGCGGTCGTACCAGACAACGGATTCCGGAAAATCCCCAACGGGCTGCGCGCTGTTCGCGATCAGGTCAGCGTGTCCATCGAGGTTGACGTCCCCGACGAGAAGCCCATGAATTCCGTGGACCTGATCATCGACGAGATGCCATTTCCAGTCTGCACGAGCTTCCGATTGCTTGCCAGGGGCATTTTCGTAACCGGGATTTTCAAGCCATGCAATGAGTCCGGGATTGTACCGTGCGCAGATGTAATCGAGATCGCCATCCCGATCGACGTCCATTGCTTCGGAGTGGATGCACCGTTGCTTTTGGTTTTCGTAGAGGACGACGTGCTTCCAGTCAGGTGCGATATGCAGATGAACTTTTCCGTCGCTGTGACTGATCACGTCGACGATTCCATCGCCGGTGAAGTCTCCAGCAATCGCGGTCTGACAACTGCCACCTTCATAGAGAGTGTGTTTGATCCACGCGGTTGGATCGCCTGCATGGAGTGGTGTGTCGAGAATCAGCCCGGAAACGAAAGCGACAAGCCCGGAAACGAAAGTGACAAGAAGTGTCAAGCAACGCATAAAAGTCCTCGCGAGCAGAAGGGACCGCACGCCGGCGATGAATTCGCCGGCGGGTCACCTATCTGACTACAGCGAAGAGCGAATTTCAACCATAGCGAACAGTGCGCTCGCGACACCGGAAGCAATCGTCAAGCTGGTTGCGATCGTCTGCATCAGATAGCTGGCAGGTTCCGATTGAGTGATCGCTGGACGTTTCGGGACACGGCGTCGAACGCGAGAGGGTTTACCGCGAAGGTCGTTGCATAGACCTTCGAGAAAAGGTAACCCCACATGGAGGTCAGGTGATATTGTCATCGGTCTCTCCGAATTTGGTGAGTGGTGGAGGGGACGAACACAAACGCTTTCGTCCTACACTCTCAATCGGAATCCCGTGAGTGCTTGATGCAATCTTCAGAATAGAGAAGCGGCGGAATCTGCAGATCGCACGACGACTTTGATTGCTGGGGGCTTGCTGTCAATTGGGGCAGCTGCAACAGCGCTCACGACTGTGTCGAGAAAACCGATCGTCCCGCACGGCGCTGCATTGAACCGGATATCACGGATTCAAGGATCAGAACAATCAGCGCAGCCAGGAGGAGCCATTGCCAGAGTCGCTGGCGAGATTCGAGTTCCCGATTCATCAACTGTCGACTGCTCTCCGGGCTTTCCTCCTCCGCCAAGAGTGCGGTTGTTGCGGAAGTGATCGGAAGCCCAGCTGCTTCGAGCGACTCGAACGAAACAAGGTCGAGTCGCGATTCGTCGGGATGAAGATTGATCGCAATTTCGTGGGCGTTGCCTTCGGTGAGATCAGCTTTGGACTCGGCAAACATTCCGATTCCGGCCTTCTCCAGCACAAGAGGAGAGTCGTTGGTCACACGAACCGGGGCGTCTTCCGGTTCCTGAAACCAGATTTCTTCGAGAGAGGATTTCAGCAACGCCGGAGTGAGTGAGTCTCCAACATAAAGTTGCGGTTGTTCTTCGACGCGGTTTTCGAGATGTTCGAGGAGGCCATTCATGAGCGGGACGAATTTGCTCCACACAGCCAGATCACTTTCATCTCTTCCCCATCCTGCCGTCATCAGAATGAGTTGTCGATTGCCGATCTCCATGAGAAACGGTTCACCGTCTTCAAAGCTGAGGAGAGGCTGTGAATCCGGGAACGAATTTGAGTCGAATGACCGAAACCCATAGAATCGGACTTTGGTGAAGTCTGCGTAGCGGGGATCATCGAAAGGGGCGAGTGCCGGATGAGTCAGGTCGACGTCTCCGATCATTGTGTAATCTTCCGGAGTGACTTCCGTGACCGGGCTGGGTGACAACTCCAGCAAATCATAAATCTGCGACCCTTGCTCAACGGACGTGGCGACGAATATTGCAGGGCGGCCGGATTTGATCGAATCCCGAAGCCAGTTGACCTGCTCTTCATCGCAATTTGTACCAATGAGCGTCATCGTGATCTCTGGATCGTTGACATCCGGAGGGCTTTCGAGGCTCTCCCAGTCTGTGACAGTTACCTGTCGGTTTGGAGTCGAAGGGAACATCGGTTCGACAAAGAAACGCAACCCCTCTGGTCCTTTCGCATCTTCGTCGCCGAAATACAGAATCTGCACATTCCACGGAGCGGCCGGAGCGACATAGCTGACGTTATCGAACTCGACATCATCGCCGGTAAGAAGCAGCTTGTGGGCTGTGATTCCCTCTTCAATTTCCGGTGCCCGCACCACTTTCGACTGGCCGGGAGGAACATCGACTCGCGTCTTCGACGGAGATCGATCACTGATTGGATCTTCTAAGTTTTCAAGATGATCACGATCCCATTGAAGATCGAACGTCTCGCTTTGAGCGTTCTTTGAGGATTGAACACGAAGTCGAAGATCTTTGTCGTTGGCGTTTGTTGCGGCGATGATATGGGCGGTCGCGTTGGTCAGCGTGTTTTCAAGTTCAATGATTCGGGGTTCGATATCGACTCCTTCCGGCCATTCATAGCCGCGCAGAACTTCCCAGTGACTCCCTTCCTGAAAGTCGGAGACGACGACAATCTGTCGGCGGGAGATCTTTCGCTCGCTGTTTTGAGCGAGAAGATCGGCAGCGTAAATCAGTGCATCACCTAACTCGGTTCGTCGTTGAGTCGGCTTGAGTTCGGACAGCCTTTCCTCGGCGGTTGACTGGCGACTGTCGGCGGGCAACTCCTGCCAGTCTTCAAAGCTGATGAGCGAATTCACTTGTTGGTCGAAAGTCAGAAGACTCACAGAATCGCTGGCGGAGACTGAACTCAGTAGCTCGTTCACTTCATCGATCGTACGCTGCCATTGATCGGAGTGGGTCATGCTGGCTGATGTATCGACCAGAATTGCGAGACGCCTGCCGACATCTTCCTGTGCGAGGGATTCCTGATGGGAGCGGAAAAACGGACGGGCAAACGCGAAAGCCAGCAGGAACAGCGCAAGTCCTCGAAGTAGCAGCAGGAGGAGATTGTCGAGCCGGCTGCGTTTCGTCATCCGAGGGGGCGACTGTTCGAGAAACATTAAGCTTCCGAAAACCTGTCGCCCTTGCGGAGTTCTCCGAATCAGATGAAAGACGATCGGCAGGGTCACAGCCAATCCAGCCAGCAGGTAAAGCGGAGTCAGGAAACTCATGGAGACCATCCGTTTCGTGTTGTCTCAAGGTCGTCTTGGAACCGTCATTGCCGTCGAGTTTGAGTGACTCGCAATCGCGTTTCCAGAAAATCGAGCATTGCGATTTCGATCGGGGAATCTGTCGTCAGGCGAGAAACATAAATCCCGAGTCCGTCACAAATCGCAGAGACCTGATCGAGGTGTTCCTGCAGCCGTTTTTGATATTGCGACCGCGCTTGCTCTGGATCGACGAAAAGTTCCTGACCGGTTTCTGCATCGAGAAAGACAGCAGGTTGGTCGAAATCGAAACTCATCTCGGTGGGATCGAGAACCTGAAAGACAACCACTTCATTTCCCCCAGCCCGCAAGTAGCCAAGGCGAGACTGCAGCACATCGACATTTGTCAGAAAGTCCGACATGACGACGAAAAGTCCCCTCTTGCGGACCCGTTCCGCTGCTTCTTCCAAAGCGGCATTAATTCCCGAAGAAGTTCCTTCCGGAGCGGATTCGAGGCTCGTCAGCAGTCGGCGGAGTTGTCCAACTCGAAAACGGGCGGGAATGAATTCATCGACCTTGTCGGAAAAACGAAACAGCCCAACGGCGTCTCGTTGCTGCGTGAGAAAATAGGCCAACGTCGCAGCGAGTGTTTTTGCGTAATCTTCTTTCGAGTAGCCGAGCGATCCGAATGTCATCGAACGGGAATTATCGACGATGAGATGGCACCGGAGGTTGGTTTCGTCTTCGAATCGCTTGATGTAATACCGGTCAGAGCGGGCAAAGAGTCGCCAGTCCAGATAGCGGAGATCGTCTCCAGTCGAGTATTGCCGGTACTCCGTAAATTCTACTGAGAACCCATGATACGGGCTGCGATGGATTCCGTTCATCAGCCCTTCGACAACAGACTTCGCCCGCAATTCGAGCGACTTGATCTGCATCAGCGACTGGGAATCGATGTACGAGGGGGGCGGGTACGGACGCGGTTCAGAACTCGAAGAACTTGGCATTGCCACACTCTCCTCGACAGGGCTTCATCTGGTCTTCAATATTGTAATGACTCCACAATTGATCCGCGAACAGATCGAACTCTTTTCATCGCTTCCGTCCGGGTGGTGTCTCCTCTAAACTGCCAGTGCACCCGAGTTTCTGAGGAGCGTCTCCTCAGGGATGAATCGCACTGATTTCTATCCAGTATCCCCAAGTTCAAGCGAATCCATGGCTATTCTCGTCGACAAAAATACGAAGATCATTACTCAGGGAATCACCGGTCGAGCGGGACTGTTTCATTCTCAGAAGTGTCGCGAGTACGCCACAGAACATCGTCCGGGCGAGTCTGTTTTGGTCGGTGGAGTGACTCCGGGAAAAGGGGGCGAGGAAGTCGACGGATTTCCCGTCTATGATTCTGTTGCAAAGGCAATTTCGGAAACTGGAGCAAATACCTCACTCATTTTCGTGCCGCCTCCGTTCTGTGCCGACGCGATCATGGAAGCGGCCGACGCGGGAATTGAGCTGATTGTCGCCATCACTGAAGGCATTCCTGTGCTGGACATGGTTCGAGTGAAGAAATTCCTCGCTACAAAGCCGAATTCACGGTTGATTGGTCCCAACTGCCCCGGAATCATCACTCCCGGTGTTGCGAAGATCGGAATCATGCCGGGATACATTCATCAACCCGGTTCCGTCGGGCTGATCAGCAAGAGTGGAACACTCACTTACGAAGCTGCCTGGCAACTCGGAAATATCGATCTCGGACAGTCGACAGCTGTCGGAATCGGGGGCGATCCGATTATCGGGACGACGTTTATCGATCTGCTTGAAATGTTCGAAAACGATCCGGAAACCAAGTCGATTCTGATGATTGGTGAAATCGGTGGAGACGCCGAAATTCAGGCTGCGGAATACATTCAAAGCAACGTTACGAAACCCGTTGCTGCCTTCATCGCCGGAAAGACAGCCCCTCCTGGCAAACGCATGGGACACGCAGGAGCGATTATTTCTGGAGGAAGCGGAACCGCTGAAGAGAAAATCAACGCCCTCGAAAAAGCCGGTGTCGAAGTGGCGGCAAGCCCGGCGGACATGGGATCAGCGATGAAGCGAGCGATCGAAAAGCACAATTCGTAGCATCGGCCGCGTGCCCTCAGCTTCCAACGGAAAATCCCCGTCGTGAGTTGTCCACTGCTTCGTTCAACAAGTGGAGGAAACCGAGTTGGATCGATGGGTTGTTGATGCCATCCTGGCGATGTTGTTCGCCGGAGTGACGGCAGTGATCGCGAAGCAGGGACTCGAAGGCATCTCGAGCAAATGGGGGCTTGCCGTTCGGACGATGTTCGTTCTTGCGACAGTCATCGCGATCGCCTTTTTTCGTGTTCCGGTCGCGGAGGTGAAGTCGATCAGGTGGTCACCTGTCACCTTCCTCAGCTTCTCGGCAGCCATGACCCCTCTGTTTGGACACTTCTATTCTCGAGCCATTTCGAACCGAAAATTCTCGACGGTCACAGCCATCGATAAGGGAAGTTTCATCGTCGCTGTGCGACTGGCCTCGATGATTTGGATGAGCGAATTTCCTCGCAAACAATGATCGGCACGACGCTGATCTTCGCGGGTTTGGCCATCGTGGTACTTCAGTAAAAGTTTCAGTACGACGAAGATCGTTTGCATCTCCGTTGATGGAATTCCACGGCGAGGCACTTGACGAAGCGGGGGCAAACATGCAGACTCGGTATTCAACACTCAATGAGGAAGTCGAGGCGGATTGACCTGTTCCCAGCCTCTCCATGATCGCGACAGCGCGGGTCTCTGCTGTTGCAGCGACAAGAAAACAGTTGCGTCGATGTCGAGTCGATGCGCTCTTTCCTCAACAAACATCACCCCTTCGAGATCGGTGTATCTGACATGGAATCGGTGAGCGCGACGAAACCTGCGGACACAAATTTCAAACTCCGCTTTCATCCCCGTGTTTTGGGAACGGCCGCACCGGTCTTTCCTGGATTCGAAATTGATATTTGCGATCGAGTGACAGACGAGGAAAAACCGGATGCTGTCTGGCATCGCGATCGTGCGAAGAAAATGCTCGCTGCGCATCCGGAAATCAAAGAGTTGTTTGGTCCGACCCTTTCGACAGGGTATTGGTGCGTCCTCGTGAGCAGCTTGCAAGTCGTCATGGCATGGCTTGTTTGCAGCCAACCACTTTGGGTGACGTTCGTCGCTGCATATGTGATTGGATCGTGGATCAACATTAATCTGTTTCTGTTGGCACACGAATGTAATCACCATCTTGTCTTCAAGTCAGGCAAGTGGAATCGCTGGTTGTATACCTTCACGACGCTTCCGATGTTTCTTTCTGGCCATCACACGTGGTGGGTGGAACATCATGTTCACCACAACGATATGGGAGCTACCAAAGACTTTATTAAACGGCGGCGAAGTTTCTTTTTGGCCACCAAAATTAAAGACTCGATGCCATACACCCGCGGTCCCTTGTACGACTTCTGTTCCTGGGCATTAACTCCGCTCTTCTTCCCGTATTCCGGGATCATGTTGATCACTCAAGTCTTGCGATCAGCCGTCGGATTGGTCGTCTACTTCGTGAGCCTTCCGTTCCGTCGCCGTCTCGATCCGAGCGATAAAACACTGGCGATTCTGGCGGACGAGCATCTCGTCAGCGGCTATCAGCGATACGGAATTCGTTTGTGGGGTGTGATTTATCCGATTCTCAGCCTCGGACTTGTCGGCGGCCTGTTCTTCTTTGGGGGTTGGAAAGCTGTCCTGTACCTGTTTTTAAGTCAGCTGTTCATGACGGGCTTCCTGCATCCGTTGTTGTTCGGAATGATCCTGAGCAACTCGCATTTCCATGGACACAAAGAGTATCAACCGTCAACGTCTTATTACGGATGGTTAAACAAGATCAGCTTCAACTTTGGACTCCACACCGAGCATCATGATATCTCGGGAATCGCCTGGAGCCGATTGCCACAGATGTGCAAAATGGCCCCGGAGTTTTATGACGATCTCCTCAAGACAAACTCGTACACCAAGCTCGCGTTTCAGTTTGTCTTCTGTCCAAGAGACCAGTTTGAATTGCGCTTCGACAACGAGATTCACCGTAACACGGAAATCTTCACTGAAGAACCGTCTCAGAATCCGGCTCCGGTTTCGACATAAACCTTTGAAGACAGTCGGGCTTCTGCGGGACGTTGTTCTGCCGAGCAGATCGTGAGTCTCAGAACGAGACGAAGAAACGCCGTCGACTGGACTATGCAGGACTGTCCAGTCCGCGTTCTTTACGAACGGCAAGCACTTCCTGATAAACCTGATCCACAAGCTGTGAGTTCAGGCTGATCGCGTTGTACTGAATCACATTCACGATGAGATTGGCAAGCAGAGTCGTCAGTGCCAGCGTGAAATGAATCTTGTCCGCGTAATTCATTTGCGTGTTCGAAGCGGGGTCGGCAACCGCTCCGAAGGCTCCGGTCGTCAGAATGAGAATCAGGCAAAGCATCATTCCCGGGAGGACTTGGTACTTCAACTGAATGTTCCTTCGACGGGCCGCTTCGTCGAAATGGTACGCATCGCTCGTTTCCTGAATCCAGCGACCCGTTCCCATGAAGTACGTCAAAACGATCGCGTGGACGAGCAGTGCGAACGAAGCCGCAGCGAGGGCGAACAGAAAATGAATCGAGACATGCTGCCGTGCCACTTCAGAAAGTGAACTCGCGTCTTCGATTCTCCATCCGAGATAGAAGGTGACAAAGAGCGCACTGTTGCCCAGTAATGCGAGAAACAAGAAAATCTGGTTCACGAAAATTCTCCAATATGACACCCCTGTTTCGGATGTCGAAATCATCAGGTGATGACTCGCTTGTCAGACGATTCACTCGCGGTCTGCTCGACAGGTGATCGATCCGTCTGAGTTGATTTCAACGACGATCACCATGGGACAACAGCAGATCGGGCAATCTTCGACATACTCCTGATTTTGTCCCTGACTCAAATCGATTGGAATCAGAATCTCCTCGCCGCAACTGGCACAAACGTAAGTTGCTTCATCGTCCATTATGTCGCTCCCGAGACCGAAAGAGCATCATAGTCGCTTGTCGAGAATGCGATAGCGGTCTGTTCCCGCTCGCAAAGCTTTCTCCTGCAAGAGAGAGCGATTACTGATTCTGAAACTTTCGGTACTGATCCGCAATCTGCTGGTCGATGCGTTGATGAAGCCCTCCCTGGAAGAGATTCATGTGATCGCGACCTTTGAAGAGAGTCACTTCCGCATCGCTTCCGAGACCGTCGAGCGTCTCGTCGAGAAGAACCGTCGCCCCTTCGAGATAGAAGTTATCAACGTCGCCCATGAAGACGTGAATCTTCCCGTTCAAGTGAGGGCTGAGGTCCGACCAGTCCTCTTTCAGAATCAGGCTGATGTCATACTTTTTCCACGTCTCCGCCACAGATGTGTCGATTTCCCCGGTCTTTCGATCCCAAAGCGGGAGCGGATTCCCATCGTCCCCGCGCGGGCTGAAAACGGCCTCAAAGCTGTGAAGCTGTCCTCCGGGACCGAGCACGTATTCCATATCTGAAAAGTCGTTGTACCAGATCAGAATTTGACCTTTCATGCGGGCGAGCGGACGTCGTTTCCCGTATTGGTCCGTGAACATGTTTTCCCCCGGCTGATAGAGATTGATCCGTTGGAAATCTCGGAAGTCGACCGGATCGGGCGAAGTGCTCCAGACACCCCCAAACACTTCCGGATAAGCGACTTGCAGCCACAAGGAACTCCAGCCTCCGGAAGAGTGCCCCGTGAGGAATCGACCATATTCGCGGGCGTCGGTTCGAAAGCGGCGATCAATTTCGGGAATGAGTTCTTCAACCAATGCGTCTCCCCAGGGACCATTGTTTTCAGAATTTGCGAAAACGTGGTGACCGAGAGGGCACTCCGGATCGAGCATCACCTTGATGAAGGAAACGCCGTCCGTGTTGGTTGGAGGTGCGAGAAGTCGGTTCCATCCGTAGCGGTAAGTTCCCCCGAATCCCGGAATCTCGTAGATCACGGGATAGCGTTTGTCCGGATTTTGATCGTAGTCCTCAGGGACAACTACGGACGCCTTCAAAGAGACCGGGCGTTGATGGAAGTCGCTAAGCAGCTGGGACTTAAGCTCAACAACGTGCACGCGGTCGTTCTTTGCGACTTCAACGGGGGGAACGATCTTGTCGACCGTCAATAACGTGACTTCTTGTTCGGAGAGTTCGGAAACATCGCTGTAGGCGTTTCCGGGACCGGTTCCGACGGTCCGCTCCCAGGGATTGAGTCGAACGACCGCCTGAGCGGATTGCCCAACGAGAGACGAGAAATCGACATCCCGGGGAAACTTCAGCAGTCCCGGAGTCTCTGGGGTGAGAGTGACCGTTTTTTCAGGTGTCCAGTTTGAAACATCGAGAGAAATGATCGGTTCTGGCCGAAACCAGTTCGGGCCGTTTCTGGGCTCTGACTGCCCCGACGTAAAGAAGACATAGACCCGTCCGGAAAAATTCTCGACTCCGAGGTTCGGGGCGAGCTTGATTTGGATTTCCTGGGTGCGGGCTGCATCAGGCCAGAGGAGGAAGAGTGCGGAGAATGCGATTAAGCATAGAACCAGTCGAGAGATACGACGCATAGAGTTCGTTTCCATTGGGGATGAAAGTCCGTCTCTGAAGCTGTGACGAACTTCGTCGCTGTCCAGCTACGTTCAGAAATTCTCAAAATTCCTGTCAGAATTGACGAACCTTTCCAGGTGGGAATGAGTCACAAAGCGTAGAAGAAAGTATACACCTTCGCACGGGACTCGTCTTTCTTTCGAGCCCTTGAGAAAGTACTCTTTCAGCCACAGCTGATGATCATCTCGTTCGATGTACTCGTCGGCGAGTTATTCTGTTTATGTGTTTTCCAGAGACTGCGACACGTTCGCAGGAGGTGCAATTATGACACAGCACATCACCACAACCGGCAATCAAGTCCACGGAACCACTGGCAACGTCCATGTGCAAGCCGTTACAGCCGTACGTGAAGAGTGTGTCGTCGTACGCACAGACTCAGGAAAACGGCTATCCAAACGCCCCAAGGATTGGTCGCGCTTTTATCAAAGCGGCGACGGATCCGAGTGTTGTATTGAACACTCACAGATTGGGGAAGCTTGTCGTTACGCCGGGGCACTCCCGGCGCCCGCGTGGGCGGCGATCTCAATGTACCGAATGTCGGACATGCCGAGGTCGACCTCGCGGAGCATGAATGCCAGTAGCTCGATTTCCTTATGAGGAAATGTTGAACCCTCGCCGGATTCGTTCGGCGGAATTTGTTCAGCCGTTTCTCATCGGCCAGTGATTGGAAATCAGCCTGAGCGGTCCACGTGACCATTCAGTCTTGAAGCCAATTGCTGTCCGTCCGGAAAGCTGTCGTCGACTCATTCACGATCCTGTGTTCGAGAATGGGACTTCTAACAGCTTTTCGGGATGGCAATTTCCCACTGACGTTCACCTCAGCGAGTGCTCCATCTCCGCCACTTTCGGAGTCATGGTCATTCGCTGTCGTCGTGGGTCGACGCACTCTGTGTTCTCGCAGACCGGTCAGTTCGGACAACTGCGTCGACCATCCTTCTCCAATTCGAGCGTTACCGCTCATTCACCCTTAGCGGACTCCCTGTACTCACACACTTGTGTCGGGAGCCAACACAGACAGGAAGTAATCATGGAAATCGTCACAACCTACGTTCAGGTCCCACACGTAATGAAACCCTGGCGACTTGTACGACGATTTGAACGCGCTTCCTTTAAGAGAGAGCGCGATATCAACAAAAGGTTCGACATCTTCTACTAACAAAAACGAGAGACCGTCCAACAGTTGTCTGATGAAACGGACCGACCGGAAAGTCTCATGACGCACCCATATGATGGGGAGGCGATAAATGACCGAGACGTTGAGATTGGATTTGGTGACCCGGGCACAAACCGGTGACCGTGATGCCTTCGGGGAACTTGTTCAAGAGTACCAGGGGATTGTTTTCGCAATCATCTTTCGTCGATTGCGAAACCACTCCGAGGCTCTTGAAGTGACTCAGGAAGTCTTCATGCGAGCTCTTCGAAAGATCGATCAGCTTCGTGAACCTGAACGATTCGAAGGATGGTTGAAGCGCATCGCGGTGCGAATGGCCATCAATCGAGCTGTTCGTCGACCGAAAGAAACCATGCAGACTCCCGAGGCTTTCGGAGGGCTGACTGGTTCCCGTCAGGCACCAATTGAGGATGTGTTGAAGTCTGAACAGGCGGGACAAGTTCGGTCAGGCTTGTGTCAGTTGAGACCCATGGATCGGGAAACGCTGTTGGCGTTCTACTTTGAGGGACAAACCTTGAAGGAGATGAGCGAACGGTTCTCGAGTCCAATCGGAACGATCAAGAGACGGTTGCACACAGCGAGAAATCGATTGAAGGAAGCGCTGTGCGACTTGCAACCTGCGTAAGAGAATTGAGAGTGCGCTGTCCGGATCAGTTCTGCTGTTTCGGGCGCGCACCTTGATTCTGACGCGAGTCATGTCAAAGAGAAAAGCCCGTCGAACTGAGTTCGGCGGGCTCTTTTTGTGTTTTCAGTTTGTGTATTGATGCGAAGCAACGATTGGGTGATCGGCAACAATGGATCGTGTGAAGCAGTCAGGGTTTGCGATGAAACCTTTAAGGCGATGCGATCACGAGCAACCTGTTCGCGGCAGCATTTCCCACTCTTCGCGGACCTTGCGAAGACCTTCTGAGCAGAGTTCGAATTCCTGGCTCAGTCTGCGCAAAACACCTGAGCGAGGTTCTTCAGGTTCTCCGGAGAGTTGGCTCGCCAGATAATAGGATCGCTTTCCCTGGGCCTGATAGTCGATCATCGCATCTTTGCGATCGAGAGCTTTCAGTCGCTTGAGACCTTCGGGATAAACCCCGGTCCAGAACAGTGTGAAGTCTCCAATGTGCCGGTGAATCTCTGCTTTCGGTTTGGAAGTACACTGCTCCGCTTCCATCATCATCTCAGCGACTTCTTCGAGTCGCCTTCCGACAACATCGCGAACCTTGAAGATGACATCCACTCGCGTGAACCGAACAAGCATGTCGGAGAGATAATCGATCAGCGGGGGATCGGCGACGCCAAACTCGACCTGAAAAGTCTGCTCAGTGACCGCAGCAAAGAGATTTCGCAACTGATCACTACCGGAAAGTACACGTGGCATTGTGTTCCTCCTCTTCCGTGTTCGTCGGATTCGACTCCCGTAACAGGTGTGTGTTTCAGCGAGGCGTGAATCGTTTCGAGGTGAAATCGTTAGCATTTCTGACGAAATTCACCAAGTTCAATTTCTCAAAGTTGTCTGCCAAGCCCAAAATTGTACGTCCCGAGTCTCGAGCGGTGGCAATTTTTGCCGACAGAATTATCAACTCGGGAGACATCAGCAACTTTGCATGTTGAACCGCTATAAGTGTTTGCGCCATCGATTTCTTCAAGCAAGTCGTTACAACCCGCAGCGTTTCGGTGACGCGGTCAAACCGAAAGCAGGGCGATGATTGCGCAGATCCCTTTTGTCGTTCGACAGGCATTCCCCAGTTCTCCGTCGCGTTCGACGATATCAATGTGGGGATTTCAAGTTTTTGTTTGAGATGACATTCTTGCCCCCCTAGAATCAAGGGCATGTTGCTCTTGCCTGTGCACTCGCGTTGGTCAGTTTGAAATGGATTTCACCCTGTTCGTTAGTGTGAACTCGGGAAGACCATTACCAGAACTGCACTCAATGATGTCATGAAGAGCCGGTATCGGGATCGACAGCTCGCTATGAACAGATTCTTTTTTCAAAGCCGCCCTCCGTTCCGGAAAGATGGCCTTCGGTCAGCCATCAGCAACGCCGTGAATCGCTCCCAGTCGAAGATCGTGCATCTTTTCCTGTTTCTGTTGGGGGGCTCATTCTGTCTCTTTGCTGAGCAAGCACCAGCGGATGTGATTCGATTGAAATCCGGGGGTGAAGTTCGTGGCGAGTTGAGTGAGGCTCAAGCGGAAGAGTCGGCTCCCGTTTCAATTCGCTCACTGAGCGGTGCACAAATTCTGATCCATCGTGACGACATCGATTTCGTCGAACGACGCTCGGCGGTCCTCGAAGAGTATGAAACACGCGTTCGTGAACTTGATGGGTCGATCGAAGCCCACTGGCAACTCGCCGAGTGGAGTCGAAGCCATCTCTTGAACGAGAAGCGCGAAGAACAACTTCTGGCGATCGTCAGCATCGATCCCGAACATGCTGAAGCCCGACGGATTCTTGGTCATCAAAAACATCGGGGCCAGTGGATGACCGAAGATGAGGTCATGTCTGATCGCGGGTATGTGAAGTATCAGAACAAATGGATGACGCCGCAGGAACTCGCGTTGATCAAAACGGATGTCAAACAGCGAGAAGCGGAAATCCAATGGTATCCGAAGATCCGCGTCTGGCTCAGTTGGCTGACCGGGTCGGACCCACAGCGTCAACGCAAGAGCCTTGAGCTGTTCGCAGAGATTACGGACCCCGATTCCATTCCCGCTCTGCGAAAGATGATGGAACCCGATGAGAACACGAACGTGCGATTGCTCTACGTTGACGTGCTCGGACAGATCGCTGGCTCCTCAGCCATTCCTGCACTGGTCGACCGATATCTGTTTGACGATTACGAACCAGTGCGGCGCGCAGCGATGGATGTCATCTTCAATTCAAGATCGGAAGCTGCGGTGTCGCTCCTGATTTCGGCGTTGCGGCATCAATCCAATCTGATCGTTCGCCGGGCAGCCCGGGGACTCGAAACGATCGGGGACACATCCGCTGTTCCCGCGTTGATTGATGCTCTCGTTACGACGCATCGCGTGACCTATTCGAAGACTGAAGTCGCAGGCAACGGATTCTCCATGTCCGGCGGACAGGTCTCATTTTCGAACGGGAATCCGTACTCGACATGGTCGCCGGAGCTTTATGCAGCTGCGATCACCGGGCAGGTGAATGTTGAGCCGAGTCCGTATCTCCCTCGAACAACTCGAACGTTTGCCGTCAGTGTTCCCGTCAAGAACGCGGATGTTCTCGCTGCTCTGGAAACGTTGACCGGTCGCAATCTTGGGTTCAACGAACGCGACTGGTACGTCTGGTGGTCCGTTCACAAGAGTTGAGACCACTTCACCGCTGATTCTTCGCATACCTCGAAGAATGCGAAGTCCGGCGTGTGCGAAGAGTCCCGAGAATCTGGTTCAGGCGTAGATAGGGCTTACCTGAATCGCGAGCCATGTCTGGAATTGCTCTCCTGGATCGAGAATCTGCAGGCCGGTATTGAGGTCTTGATGATGCAGGTTCATCGCATCGGTCACACAGGAATAGGGCTCCAGGCAAACTGCGTTTCGGTTTGCAGGTGTGAAGATGACCGCTTCGCGGAAGACGCGCCCGTCGCAGACCTGATTGATTTCGAGTCCGCCTTTTTCATCCACGACTGAAGTGCGAACCGTTTCTCCGTCGGTTTCCCATCCGGTGTAGACATTGTCGAATGTGCGCGTTCCGAACGTGACAGCTCTCGGTCGATCGGCACTGGATTCGAGGGGAAGGCGGCGGCCGGTGGGCAGGCTCTCTTCAAGTTCCCATTCTTCATGCACATCAACACCAAACGTGCAATCTTCAGGCTGGCTGTTTGCGGACAACGGGAGCCGAAAATAGGCGTGAGTTCCCAGTCCCCACGGAAGTGCAGTTGGGGAAGGGTTCTCGATTCGGAACTGCGTCTCGAGCCGGTTCTCTGCGACTCGATACCGAATACTCAAAATGAAATCCGCTGGCCAGCACGCGGCACGTTGAGGATCATCGATGGAAAGTTGAAACTGCCCGGTGACGGAGTCTTCTGACTGTTCAACGACTCGCCACGGGCGGTCGTAGCAAAAGCCGTGAATCGCGTTCGGATGTCCCGGTGAAAGCGGAACATGGTAGTCCTTGCCTTCCCACTGAAATTGCCCAGCACGAATCCGGTTGGGAAATGGAAACAGGACAGGGATTCCGAACGAACTCGGTCTCGGCGGGTTGGTGAGAACATCCTCGGGAGAGTCGATGACTTGAACTGTCTCTCCGTTGAGATCGACCTGAAACTGGAAGCAGTTGAATCCAAGATCAGGAGCAATACTGGCACGGGCGCCGCTTTGCTGATCGTGGATCGTGATTGCGTTCGTCATGATTCGCCTGGACGTTCACGTCGAAAACCGAACAGCGTTACTTCACGCGTGGACCGGATTCCGCTTCTGATGTTCGAAAGATCCCCGGAGCAATCGCATTACGTTGTTCCTGCATCGGCAGTTGGTCGGGATCGGCTTTGATGTCCGCGATTTTCTTCCATGGAGGAAGAAGTGTCACGCTCCAGGGAGCTTTGAAATTGTTTTCGATAAGATTCAATGGCTCAGGTTCATGGAAGATGTATGTCGTTTCCTGATTCCCAGAAGGGTCCCACAACTTCACAGCTTGAGGCATGAATGTCTTTGGGTTGAGCATAATCTCTGCGCGGGAAAATTCACGTCGCAGGGCAGCCACCATGGGAATCGCAACAATATGAACTTGTGACTCCATGTCGTGCTTCTTGCCGAAGGTCATGGCATAGCGCTGCTTGACGGAGTCGGCCTTCATTCCGAAGAGAAATGGCATTGGGCCATCGGTGATCCGTTGACCGCGATACTCGGCCGGAATCTCCATTTTCGAATAAGTTTTGGGCTCGTGGTCGAGTTCCAGAATTTCTTCGCCGGTGCAGATCCACGATTTGAGTTCGTCCGCCATGACTTCGAAAGTGGTTCCGGAAACTTCGTGGGTCAGCTTTTGTCCAGCTGGAAGCTTCTTGCTGTATTCCACAATCTGTGGATCAGGATGGAAGTCCATTCGGGCTTTATCGGGAGCACCAAACCAGTATTGCCCGACAGCTCGTTTTTCCGTGTGGAAAACGTAGTCGTAGGTGTACCGGACGAATTGCCCTTTGAGCGATTTGATCCCCGCCGTTTTCTGTTCCCACGTCTGGAGAACAGGATTCATTTCTTCGGGGGTCTTCAAATAGATTTGAGCGGGTTGCCCACCGCTTTGTGGGTTCGGACCCTGTCTGGGGTCAGTGCGGCCCGGAGTTTCCTGTCCGAATGCAGGGGAAACCAAAAGAGTTGAGAGAACGGCAAGGCTCTTCAGGTGAATTCTGAATTGAGAACCTGGGAGCGTCATGAGGAGTCCTTCCCTGAATTCTGGCGTCTGCAGTTGTGGTGTCTTGAAAAACGACGCCGTGTCGCGCGGATTGTCCGCTCCGCCTTTCGTCATGTTGGGCGGAATGCCGGAGAGTCTATCCGCGAACGAGATCTCTGCAAAGGTCATTTCGGGCTGGCCAGAAATGGAAAAAATCCGCCTTCAACTCGATATCAATAGAAAACGGTTCATGAGAGAGTGAGTCCCCCATGAACCGCTATCATTCGAATCGAAGTCGACAACGGATTTTCCGCGGTCTCGACTTACCAGACCTACCAGTTCTTAGGATTCATGAACCACCACCAGCGGTCGGTTCGTGAATCAAACTCAAGGTTCCAACTTCCATCTTCCCAAGACAGTGTGGATTTTCTCCACCCCAGAGGAACTTGGGGATATGGGTAGTATGGACCAATGTACGGCCAGGCGCTGGCATCGTACTGGCTGGGATAAGTCACAGCCGAATAGTTGTCATACTGTGCGTATGCTGGCCATGCGTTGCTTGGCATGTTCGGCGAATTGTAGACCTTGTGGCCCATCTGCTGGACGTTTCCAGGGTTGGGACCGTAAGCCTGCGGTGCACCCTGAGGACCAGGGGCATAGCCTTGAACTTGCTGAATTGGTGCTCCCTGAGGAGGACCGTAAGGCATCTGTCCAGGGCCACCAAACTGAGGTTGACCGGGACCACCGAACTGTGGTTGACCAGGACCGCCAAACTGGGGCTGTCCGGGGCCAGTTGGGCCGAACTGAGGTGCTCCGCCAGGAGCGCCCGGTGCTGGCTGTCCAGCGACAGTCAATCGGTTCATGACCTGATTGACACCAGGCACGCTTGCAGCAGCCTGATGTGCTCGCATTGCCTGTTCTGGCCCGTCAACTGTTCCGATCAGACTCGCGACACCGTTCTTGTAACGGATCTCGATGTCGTAACCGCTCATTCCAACAGAAGAAAGGGCACCAGCGATGTTCTGGGCGACTTCCTGATTGTTCTGTGCACTCTGTGCGTACGAAACAGGTTGGACTTGAGAAGGTGCCCCGACTGGCTGTTGAGCCATTGCTGTCTGAGGCTGGCTGACTGGAGCAGCAGGAGTTGATCCCATGAGGCTCAACTGGTTTTGAACGTTTTGAACACCGTCAACGCGTCCTACGATTCGTGACACAGCTGCTCGCTGTGCTTCGTCTTTAATCTGTCCGCTGATTGTTGCCGTTCCGGACTCGAACTGAATGGCAACGTCTTTGTGTACGAGGTTTGCTCTCTTCAGAGATTTTGCAATCTCTTCGGCAACGCGCTGATTCTCGGTCTTCGAAGAACCTTCTGCCGGTGACGAGGCTTGCTCTGCACTGGATTGAGGTTGCAAAAGATCGAATGGGCCAGCAACTGAAACGGTCGGGATTGCTGCCAACAATCCGAGACTCAGCGCCCATTTCCTTGGCAGAAGCATGGACTCACTCCTTTAGGTTTTGAGTGTTCCGCAACCGTTTCCCTTTGGAAGCGGCACGTCCGGTTGTTCCGGTGCGGACTCGATCGAATGATAGTTATTCCACTCATCGGACTCGTTGGGGCGCTGAGTTCAATTATTCTGGTTATTTCGTGGAGAAAGACATTTTTGATCGAATTCACTGGTCAACCGTCGGATTTCCCTCAAGTTCAGAGAGAGAAATCAGAGTAGGCGTCAACAGGACTGCCACAAAGAGGACAAATCGAGACCGTATCCGCTTGCAAACTTCCACCGTCGCACGTTTCGGGAGCGACAGGAATTGTTGCCGTGGATCAGTTTAGTTCTTCTGGACCCATTCAATGGCTTCTCGAACCAGATGCGCCATTTTGGGATGTGAAGGTTCCATGCAGGGGGAAAGATCAAACTGACGCAGCCGTTCCGAAGCTGTGGGGCCGATGCTCGCATGCGGAATGGTTTTCGCCACAGCGAACCATTCGTCAAACAGATTCATTTCTTTGGCGGTCTGGATGACGTGGTTGATCTGCTGGGCACTCGTCCAGAGGATCAGATCAAATTCGTTATTGATGAGTTGGCGAACAGAGTCTTGCAGCGGTTTGATGTCGTCGGGCAGTGTCCATCGATAAATCGAGACCGACAAAACCTCGGCACCTTGTGAAGAGAGCCATTCGTGAAACTCAGTGTTGGCGACTCCGTATTCCTGGACGGCGACCGTTTTTTCCGACAGAACCACTTTCTCACGTGACATTTCTTCCGCAAGCTCATGCCAGGTATTCGGTTCAGGAGCCCGGACGTTCGGTTGCAGGCCCAGTTTTGCGAGGACGGCGGCGGGTTTGGGGCCACGCACAGCGATCACAGTTTTGCGGATTTCTTCCGTCAGTTCGTCAGCAGAGATTCGACTTTCAACAGCATCATAAAGTGCTTGCGTGCCGACTCCCGTCATGAACACCGAGACATCAACCTCTCCGGAAAGCAGCTTCTCAATATAATGCAGCGGTTCAGAATTCGATTCGAGTGGAACTTCCTGCATTGAGGGAGCCACGGTCGGGATGCCGTGGAATCTTTCGATCAATCGACCCATCTCCGGAGCGCGGCGGCTTTCAAAGGCACAAACTCTGACTTTCGACGACATGGTGCTCGACTCACAATCTTGAAAATTCAAACAGCTTGACAGTTATAGCCAATCGTTCGCCGCTGTTGGCACCCATTGGAAGCAGCAAACACTTTGATTCTCGCAAGACGCTCACGAACTCGCACGAGCAATCACTGCTACTCAGCAAAGAAGAAGTGTTCTGGCGAATGCAGATGTCTCACGGAAATCGTTTAAGAGGTGATCACGCGAAGCATTAGAAAGCGGGCGTCGATTAGTTGTTTGGAATGTTTTCTTGCGTCGAGACTCAGCAAGTTTGCCGGATCGCCGAATTATTCATTCGCCCAGCATGATCGAAGGATTCTCTCCGCTGTGATGAGGAGAGATGTTGGTTCGACAGTCGCGAAGTGAGAAGCATCAAAGGCGAATTGAGAAGTATAAAAATAGTAAAAGCGAGTGAAAATGGCTGGGGGCGTGGGCGCTCGCCCGGAAGAACTCCAACGAGGAGAACCCCGGCCACACCCCCAGTCAGTGAACACTCGCTTTTACATTGGCTCTATTGGCAATCCCCGTGCCACGACACGCCGAACTTTCTCGGAAAAGCGCATCTTGCTTGGCAATCAATGGTTGCGTTCATTTGGCTGATGTTGGATGGAATGCCACTTGCCACGAGATCGGGCATTGCCGCAGCGAGGCTGCATAAATGCGCATCAGCTTTCAAAGAATCAGTGCGCGAGAGACAAAAAACTGCTGATCCAAAGCACCCTCAATCTCAGCCCTGAACGATTCGCACGAGCAAGAACAGCATTCATCGGAAGGTATGCGTAGAGGCAACTACGGAGCTGAAGTCTCACTCAGTTCGACTCCGTGTTCGGTGAGACGCGTTCATCGAGAAGAGCTGAGTTCGGACAGAAGTTATTCAGGAAGCAAAGTGCTTTACGGCTTCACTTCTTCGACTTCCATGCCGAGCTGTCGCATCTTTCGATACAGGTTTGAGCGGTGGAGGCCGAGGAATTCGGCGGCGTCGCTCATATTCCCTTGCATTCGTTTCACAGCTCGCTTGATGTATTCGCGCTGAAACTTGTTCGTCGCATCGGCGAGTCCGACTCCATCGGAGAGATCTTCGTAGGGATCGTGAGTCGGGCTGAGGATGAATGCGAGGTCTTCGACTTCGATTCGGTCTCCGCCTGCGAGAAAGGCGACACGCTCCATGAGGTTTCGAAGCTCGCGGACGTTTCCGGGCCAGCCGTGAATTCGCAGTCGCTTTTCTGCTTCTGGAGTGAACTCCAATGTCTTGCGCCCTGCGTCGCTGCAAAATCGTTTGAGGAAGAAGCGAGCCAGTGTCGTCACATCTTCAGGGCGCTCTCTCAGAGGAGGAATTTCAAGCGTGACAACACTTAACCGGTAATACAGATCCTGTCGAAACTTCTTCTGCGCGACCATGTTGGTGAGATTCACGTTTGTGGCAGCGACAATTCGCACGTTGACCGGAATCTGCTGAGTGCCGCCAACGCGAGTGATGACCTTCTGTTCCAGAACTCTCAGAAGCTTCGCCTGTCCGCCGAGACTCATGTCTCCGATTTCATCGAGGAAGAGCGTTCCACCTTCGGCCAGTTCAAACTTTCCAATATGGGTCGATTGGGCATCTGTGAACGCCCCTTTTTCATGCCCGAAGAGTTCACTCTCGAGCAGCGATTCCGTCAATGCAGCACAGTTGACAGCGACAAACGGCTTGGAGGCTCGCGGACCATTGTGATGCAGAGCCTGAGCAGCCACTTCTTTTCCCGTTCCGCTTTCTCCGAGAATGAGAACGGGAAGCTCAGTGGCGGCGAGTCGGTCGATTGTTCCGCGAAGAGCGACGATCGACTCGTTCTCACCGATAATCGTGACGCCGCTCGAAACACGTTCGGTGAGATTTTGATTGCTGCGGACGAGGTTCTCGAGTTCCAGCGTGTTCTTGATCGCAATGGATGTGTGAACAGCGAAGTCCTGAACGGCAATCAGGTCGTCTTCCGTAAAATCGCCATCGAGTTTGTTAATCAATTCGAAGGCGCCAATGCACTCCCCTTCCGCGTCGAAGAGTGGGACCGACAAAAGATTCCGCGTCTTGTATCCCGTCTGGCGGTCGACTGTCTGATCGAAACGAGAATCGGAATACGCATTGTCGACAACGACCGGCGATTGCGATTCAATCGTTTCACCGATGATTCCCTTATTGTCAGGAAGAAAGAGCTTGCCTCCTTCAACTCCCAGTGCGGGGCATGCGATGAGCATTCGCTGATTGCGATCCCAGATGAAGATACTCGCCCGATCAGCTCCGAGCAGCCTGGAGGCTTCTTCAGCGATCCGCTCCAGCAGGTGTTGAGTGTCCGTTTCGCCGGCGAAAGTATGTGCGAGCGCGTTTGTTGCGCGTAATCGTTGGACGGTTTGTTGTGCATGGTTGAATCTCGCAAGGTCGTTGATTCGGGAGCCGACGACTCTGGCGATCGCGAGTCCGTCGGTAAGTTGTGCAGGATCGAGTCGGACGCCAGAGAAAGCGAGGACATGTTGCTGCAACGATCCTGTTGCGACAAACATGTGGGCATCGTCACCGGCTGGACGTGACCAGACAGCGGCATTCTGATCCACAACGTCGTTGAGAAGCGGTCCGGGGAGCACGTCGATCGGTTCCCCGCGCGCTGCGATCGTTTCCCATCCTTCTTTGCGTTCCAGAACGGAACAGCGTGGGACTCCGAATTCGGCCGCAATATCTGTCACGATCTCCGGTAGTGATTCGAGCTGTAAGATTCGCTCACATGCCCGAATCAGGGATGCGTGAGCATTCGATCGTTGAAGCCAGGGGAGATCTCTCCATTTCAACCAAACTGATTCCTCCATGATGCACTCCGAACGACAGTCTAAGTAATCGCGTTAATCTGACGACGCTTCTCCGGCAAAGTAGATTATTTCGCGACACATTGGCGTGATCAAGCCGACGACACAAGAAACTCGGTTTTCATTCAAAATGAGTGTCAATTTGACTGACCAAAACGGCCGCCAGAGCGATTGCGGCGGTCTCGACCCTCAGAATGTTCGACGAAATTGAGATCGGACGGGCTTCGGAATCACGCAGAAGCTGTAGTTCGTCGGGGCTGAATCCCCCTTCCGGGCCGATACAGACGATGATAGAGCTGACATTTTCGGGCAGGATTGGTGCTCGATGAGAACGTTCTTGTTTCTCCGGAACATCCCCGAACATCAGGTGAGAATGTTCGGCCTTTGATTGCTGTAAAAGTTCCGGAAGCGACGTGGTGGGCGCGATTTCCATCAATTGATTGCGGCCAGATTGCTTACAAGCTTCGATTGCTGTTCCGGTCAGACGTTCTAACTTTCCCGGTCGCGGTTTGACGACGCTTCGTTCGGTCAGGAGTGGAACGAAACGATCGACTCCCAGTTCGGTCGCTTTTTCAACGAGCCACTGAAGGCGGTCGCGTTTGGGCGGAGCGACGGCCAGCGTCAATGTTGTTGGGCGTTCTGCCGACTTGGCGGGGGCAGAGAGCAATCGAATTCGAACGGAACGTTTGGCGACTTCGATCAGCTGACCGGAAGCGCTCGTTCCGAGACCATCAAACAATTCGACTTCATTGCCCGTTTTTTGCCGGAGAACAGTGGCGAGATGATGAGCTTCCGGGCCGTCTAAAGTGATCTCATCTTCCCAAGGTCCGACATAATAGAAGCGGTCTGCCATTGGAGCATCTTCAGATTTGGTTTGCACTCTCTCGCACGAGCAAACAGAGTCTTTTAATTGATGAAACAGTACAAGCGAGTGCACAGGCGAGAGCAACTTGCTCTAGTTCTGTCCGCTTTCCTCTGTCGCGGTTGCTTGCGAAGCGGGGAACTCCAGATAGGGGATGCGAAGCCGTGCCGTTTCGTCGCGAAGCGTTCGAACTTGCCGCACATCGAGAAGGGACCCGGCCGACAAAATGTCCAGATTGGATGTGACAATCTGGTCACCGGGGGCGATTTCTCCATCGACCAGTGCGAAGGACTGGAGCTTCTGCAGAATGCGAATCTTGCGAGGGCTGACGGTCAGTGGAGTGTCAGCAGAGGCTGATTGATCGCGGTTAACGACGAAGACAACGTCGCCATTGATCGCTTCCCTTGGAATCAGGAGTCCCTGATCGGTGTCGAGAATTCCTCCGTCAATTCTTGCATAGACGAACACGCCCGGTTTGAGGGGAGTCGATTGCTCTCGGTTATCGACTTCGACAAACACCTGCACCGTTCGGGTTTTTTCATCAGCCTGCGGATTCACACGACTGATGTATCCGGTCCGTGACGGGCGGGCTGGGTTCAGTAAGTCTGTCTCGCGAGTTGCCAGACGTGCTTCTGTCCGTTTGCCCTGACCCAACAACTTGCCGAGGATGATGGCATCTTCGAGTGGAAGTCCAATGGGGACTTCAACCCGATCGATTGCAGTGAGTTCAACGATCGGGTCACCGGCTCGCACATACTGGCCCTGTTCGACGTGAACTTCGCTGATGATTCCAGAAATCCCAGCCCGCACAGTCGCCTTTTCGAGGTCCTGTCGAGCGAGGCTGAGTTCGCTTTCTTGTACTGATGTCTGAGCTGTCAGCTCTTCGACTTGGGGAGCAATCAATTCGATCGTGTTTCTGAGTCGTTTGACCGTCTCATTCTGGCGGGCGAAATCGAGTTCTTCCTGATCGACGGTTGCCTGGCTTCCCGCACCGCGAGAGAGAAGTTCCTTCGCCCGTTCCAGTTCTCCGCGAATCAACGCGAGTTGTCTTTCTTGTAAGGCGAGGAGTTCTTCATTGAGCTGTTTTTCTTGAACGAGTCGATTGAGCCGGGCATGCGAGACCCGCAGTTGAGCTTCAGTCTGCGCGACGCGCTCTTGATAGACCTGACTGTCAATCTGGACGAGGATGTCTCCAAACGTTCGACGCGAACGGCCATCGGGTTGGGTTTCGACCGTTGGTCCTTTGACCTCAACACCCACTTCCAAGTGGCTTTTCTCGGTGATCCGTCCGCTGACTTCCGCGGAGACGGTCACTTGAGTGTCGGGCTGAACGGTTCCGAATCCCGGAAAAAATCGCCTCACGGGGATCCGTTCTGTTTCAAACGCTTCGACTTTCAGGACGACAGGCGGAGGGTTTTCACGCGGAGGAGCCGACTTCAGGCGTGCCAATGCCATGAATACGTTCATCGCGAAAAAGATCGCCAGTGCGCCACAAACGACGGTAATAATGACACGCCGCCACATGGAAGTTGATGAGCCACTCTTGGGCGTCGGACTCCCTTTCGGACTTGTGGAGGCAGATTGTGGAGGCGTTTGGACTTTGGGCATTGTCAGCCTGTTTTAAGAATGATTCCAGATTGACTACAATGACGTCTCAAGGGAAACGGACATTCTGCCACAAGATCCCTCATCATCAGGTCTTCGGTCGAGTGATTCTGAGGGACCGTGCATCCGTTCGAACGACCTCACGAAGAGTTTCGTGTTATATCAGGTGCATCGATCGAGCAGGGACATGGATTGAGAACAGTTACGTCAGATGTTTGCAGTGCGATTGCTTCGATTTCAAGTTCGCATCAGCATTCCCATTCTTAAGGAAAGTGACGGGTGAAAAATCCATTTCCCACGCAGAGATGAACCCGGACAGTCAATGAGATGTCACGAACCATTCGTCACATCAAGTTCGAGAGTTTTCACAGGAGCAGCTCGACCGCGACTTTTTCCAGTGATCACGTCTTCGCTTGTTCGCACTTTCGAATCGGTTTTCCGGAATTCAGGCGAGCAAACAGGCTGCAAACAATGTCAAATAGTCCAACCAAATACATCAGAGAGAGCAGTGTGCTCTCGACGTGATCTGAAAACCTGTGAAGCGAGTACTTTTTCGAAGCCCTCATTGTGTAAAAATTGGTTTCAGGAACAGTTCGCACGGTCGAATTGTTTCTGAATCGTATTCCATGAGCAATGCGACTTTTCAGGATTCCTTAACGAAGCAGCATCGATGACGGACTCATTAACCGAGGATCTCAGTTCTATTCATGATTTTCCGCTCGAACAGCAAGCTCTTTTCGAACAGAACGGTTTTCTGGTCCTTCGAGAATTTGTCGACAAAAATGTTGTCGATGAGATGCTTCAAATCACACAAGATCACCGTCGCCGAGCAGTTGAGCCGGTCGAGTATGAATCGGATCTCAACTATCCCGGAGCTCCACGGTCGCGGCAGGAGAGTGGAGGAACAACGATTCGACGCCTGAAACAGGCCCATTGTCGCGGCATCGTCTTCACGAACTGGATCAATTCAGACGCACTCAAATCGCGACTCGAACGTCTGCTCGGCCCACGACTTGTTTGCCCGCTGGCTCATCACAATTGCATCATGACCAAAGAGCCAGCTTACAGCAGCGATACCGGCTGGCATCAGGATATTCGCTACTGGTCGTATGAAAAGCCGAATCTGATCAGCGTCTGGCTGGCGTTGGGGAAAGAATCTTTGGAGAACGGATGCCTTCAGGTGATTCCGGGATCTCATCGCATGGGTTTCGGGCAACATCAATTCGATCGTGAATTGTTTTTCCGAGACGATCTTGCGGAGAACCAAAGGCTCCTCGAACAGCGGCAACCGGTTGAATTGAATCCGGGGGATGTTTTGTTGTTCCATTGTCGAACGCTGCATGCCGCGACTCGGAACTATTCCAACACCACCAAGTTCTCCGTTGTCTTTACGTTTCGGGCAGCAGACAATTCTCCGCGTCCAGGATCGCGTTCCGCATCCATGCCGGAGATGCTTCTTCCATGACAGTATTGTGGGGGACGTTTTCGAATGATCCGTCCAGCAAAGAGGTGTCCACGTGAGTGGTTCGCAAGAGGTTCAAGCTTCGATCGATCACAAGAAACAGGCGTTGTTTGAACACGTCCAGCAATACGGACCGACAGTTGTCGCGTTTTCCGGTGGCGTCGACAGTGCGGTCGTCGCACGTGCTGTTCATGAAGTTTGGGGAGATCAATCTCTGGCAGCAACGGCATCGAGCGCGTCTCTCGCTTCCGGAGAACTTGAAGAAGCGCAGCAAATTGCGGAGTTGATCGGGATACGACACGAAGTCGTGCGGACGGAAGAGTTTCTCGTCGAAGGGTATCAACAGAATCTCGGCGACCGCTGCTTCTACTGTAAGTCGGAGCTTTACACCGTCCTCCGATCCAAATTTCCGGAGTCTGAGTTTCCGACGATCTGCAACGGGGCCAATCTGGACGACCTGGGTGACCATCGTCCCGGAATGCGGGCAGCTTCTGATCATCAGGTTCGTAGCCCGCTGATCGACGCGGGGCTGAATAAGACGGATGTTCGCTCTCTCGCCCAACATTGGAACCTCCCGATTTGGGACAAGCCAGCGATGCCGTGTCTGTCGAGTCGCATCGCCCACGGAGTTGAGGTGACCCCCGAGCGAGTGCAGCGGGTTGATCGAGCAGAGGCCTATCTCAAGTCGGCTTTGAATGTCAAAAACCTGCGTGTCCGGCATGAGGCCAACGATCTTGCCCGCATCGAAGTTTCGATTGATGTGCTTCCCCGGTTTCTCGACGAAACGTTCCGAAACCGTCTGACCGAAGAGTTCCGCCGGATCGGATTTCTTTTCGTCACTTTAGATCTCGAAGGATTTCGCTCCGGGAGTATGAATCAAACGTTGGATCTCGTCGAAATCCAGTTGGAAAAAGATTAAGAAGGTAACCCGCATCCATTTTCAAGCGGTGAGGATTACAACGCACATGCGTGTTGGATTTTCCGGCTCGGAAAAATCTGACGGAACGTATCTCACATCTCCGTGTACAAATGCGTATTATTGGAACCCGGAAAAGTTTGTCGTGAACTCGTTCGCGATGAGATGAAAATATACTGAATCGTTGTTCACGAGTTTCCGCCTGAGAATTATCGGGCCCTCCCAACAGGGACATTCGGGAGCAGGAGAAAGCAGCGATTCGATTTCGCATACGGGCTGAAGTCGATTACGGATTGACGAGAACTCTCAACGATCATGATTCAACGTGAACCGGATCGCTCTTTGAGACTCGCAGAGAAAATTCCCACGCAATGAGTAGTGAGTGGCTATCAAGAGCGGTCAACGTTTTCAAAAGAGACGTTCCAGAAACGCCGCAACCGTTTGATGTCGAGTGCGAATGCGGACAGCGTCACACCGGTCTTCGCCGCGTTCGCTTTCAGCATCTCGTCTGTAAGTCCTGCGGCGGTTCACTATTCATTCTTCCTCGTGATTCTTATCCCCCTCCACTCGATCCTGCCAAACGCAAAAAACGACGCAAAAAACGACGCAGCAAACGTCGCCCGAAAGAGAATAAACGCCCGACTCCGCTCGACTTCTCTCAACCGGATGAAGTCGAAATCCCAGCTTCGGAGGATTCCTCACCGAATTCAGCACCGAAACCAGCATCGAACAAGAAGCTTCCCAAAGAGGTTTACGAAGAAGATCCCGGACCCGGATTTATCATTCGTCAAATCGAAGGGACTGTCGGCTTCGTGTCGGCATTTCGGGATGCGTTCCTGGGGTTTTGGTCTCCCCATCGAAAGATCGGGCTGTTGATCTTTTGTCTGCTGGCAGCTACGGTGTTTTACTCGATCCGTCGGTCTACGCTTGCACAGGCCGAGATTGACGCGAGAGAAAAATTCGCGGCGGCGATTGATTTGATTGCAGAAGAACGATGGAGTGATGCGAAGGCAGAATTGAAGGACGCCGTCGAAGCGGTCGATCGCCTCGGACGCACGGATCGGGAAGCGAGTCAGATTCGTCAGATGCATTCAGAAATTCAGGCGTTCACGGGGCTGTCTCAATACACTTTGTTCGAACTGACTGAAGATGCCGAGAAGACGTATGTCGCGGAGGGCATGGAAGCATGGCAGGAACGGTTCCGGATCAGATATCAAGATGAGTGGCTCATCATTGAAGGAAACCTGCGCCCCGTTCATTCCTATCAAGGGCAGAACGGATCGCTTTCCCTCGAACTGGAATTCCCGTGGGTCGTTGGAGATCGCCCGCGGGAAGTGAGCGTTCTCGTTGACTTCCCTCTCGCAAAGGGGCTGCCGGTGGTTTCATCTGAACCGTACGATGACAGCCCCGGTCAGTATTCAATTTTCGCGGCTCAAATCGAAGACTGTTCGCTCGGCCTCAACGGCAACTGGATCGTTCGATTGAATCCGCGGACCGCGTTTTTCTGGTCAGATGAAAAAACCTACCGTCAGACGAATCTGAATGTGGGATCGATTCTCAGCCAGGAAGAGTTGGAACACATTCTCGCCCAACAGGCAAAATGGATGGGGGTACGAGATTAATGAACGTGATGCGAATTGTCGTTGTGGTGCTCCTGTGTCTGCTGGGATTCCATCGAGAGGGATTCTGTGAAGCGCGGTCGATCCAGTCGTTCACGGCGGTCAAAGAGAAGTGGGACGATCTTGTCGGGACAACGTGGCAGATCGAGGGGCGGTATTCGCTGATGGGCGCGACCACATTGAAGTTTGTCAATTGTGAAATGCCGTTCCGTTTCTCCTCGGATGTCATGCGACCGTCCGGGCAGTTCAAGAATCTCGAGGTGATCGGAAAAATTCAGAAAAAAAACGGTCGGCTCTTCTTCGAAGTGAGGTCACTTCGGAAGGTTCCCAGTGATGACGAACAGTACCTTGCGCGGCGTGCTCGCGTGGACAGCGACGATTCCAAAGCGATGTACGAACTTGCGGAATGGGCTGAGGAGCGTGCCCGATTTTACGGTGACGAAGACCTTCGCAAGAGAGCTCAACAGCTCAAACAAAACGGGCTGCTCGTTGAGTACCGACAACTCGAAACGATCGATCAGCGCGCCCTCGATCATCTTTTGAAGAAGGCCAGAGAGTTTCAGTTGGATGAGCGGATCGTTCAGGAGTTTTTGCATCGAGGTTACTGGGAACAATTCGATCAGACGAACCGGTTGCGTGATCGAGTCGAACGCCTCACAGAGCTGCATGTTTCGATCGCGAGAAACCTTCCGGGAGCGTCCACTCCACTCGAAACGTATCCTCAAGAGCTTGCGGACGAATACTTCGCAGCCCCGATTCAGATGTATGATCAATCCCGGAATGAGAATCGTCGGCAACTCGACCGCCTGTTCTATCTGAAAGTCTCCGTCGACATGATTTTGGCTCAGGCAGATGCTTCGGGAGCCAATGGTTTCGCGATCGCCAAACGATTGAAAACGGATGCTCCAGAACGAAAGGATCTGATTCGGGAATATGAAGCGAAGGAACTCGCCTACGCGTCCAAGCGGTTGGACACAATGACTCGAGCCGAGATGTTGAACTTGTCGAATCGATACGTCGACTTCGGTGATCCATCTCAAGCTGTCGAAACAAAACGAAAATGGCTCGCTTCACGAGAATTGCTCGCACGAGGTCAAGGGGCACGAGGATTGGTCGACTATGCGGAAGACTGGATTCAACTTCTTGATGACCGAGAAGCTGCTGCCAGGTTTTATATGGAAGCCTGGAAGATCAATCCCCAATACCCGCTGGCGACAGAATGGCTCGACAAGAACGGGTACGCGCTGCATGACGGAATCTGGACTCCGAAAGAATTGATTCCGGAGACACGCGAATCTCAAATTGAAATGGCGATTCGAGAAGGGCGAATTGAGAAAGGGATGACGCAGCATCAGGTGAAAGCTGCCATGGGGATCGCGCCGGATTCCATTGTTCGGTTTGCGAGTTCCGGACGCATTTCTGAACTCTGGACTTACGATGCTGCGGGAGTGATGATCCGATTCAGCTGGAAGCAAGGTGATTCCAACGGACAGGTCAATTCGATCAGTTCGACGATCCGTCGAGGGACGAACTGACGATACCGCTCCAGTCGAAGCCGATATCAATCGCGGGAGCTGAGTGCGTTAACGCTCCGACGCTGATTCGATCGACGCTTGTCTCGGCAATGGCTCCCACTGTTGTGAGTGTGACACCTCCGGAGGCTTCCAGCAGAACTCGTTGATTCAGTTCATCGCGAAGCTGCACTCCTTCTTTGAGTTGTTCATTGGTCATATTGTCCATAAGAACGATGTCGGGATCTGAGGGTAGAACGGAACGAAGCTGTTCGATGGTGTCGACTTCGATTTCGACGATCACTCCCGAAGCGACATGGCTCCGCGCTTCTCGGACTGCTTCAGCGAGGTAGTCGTCTGAACGAGTTTTCAACCATGCAAGATGGTTGTCTTTGATCAAGACGGCATCGTACAGCCCGATTCGATGGTTCGTTCCTCCGCCGCAACGTACAGCAAATTTCTGGGCAGCTCGAAGACCCGGCAGCGTTTTTCGCGTCTCAAGAATCTGACACTGAGTTTGTTTCACCGCGTCAACAAATCGCCTCGTGAGCGTAGCTGTGCCGCTGAGCAGTGTCAGAAAATTTAAGACTGTCCGCTCCAGTGTGAGAATGCTTTGCATCGACCCGGAGACTTCAGCGATCACAGTGCCGGGGATGAGTGCATCGCCATCTTTGAGCAACGGATGAAACTTGATGTTTTGCTGACCATAGCGTGAAAAGATTCGCTCGGCGATCGCTGCTCCCGCCAGAGTTCCCGGTTCTCGGCCAACGATTTGAATCGTGCCTTGTGCTGATTCCGGGACCAGGGAGTGCGTCGTCAGATCGTTTTGATTCTGAAGGTCTTCATCGATTGCCGTTTCAATCAGGCGGTCGATCTGTTCCAACTCGCTGGGAGTCAAGCAATAGTCAGGCATGAGAGTTCGCTGCTGAAGAGATATCAAACCAGTTATTCAAACAATGACGGCCGGCGGAAACAATCGGTTTCACTGCTCTTCTGTTTGATTCGAGGAAAATTTTTTCAGCGACTGTTCAGCGACAGTTTGAAGGTGGCGAAAGTTATCACAGAACGCAGAGTACTTCATTTCTTTGCGAATTTCTTCAACGAGCGCTTTGCCTCCGACAGCAAGTGTGGCGTTCAGTTCGAATGCGAGATTGGACAGCTCTTCGAACTCGGTCAAGAATTCTTCTTTGTCACGAATGGACGAAACGCTGATCCATAGAAAGCTGGCGCCGGTGTCTCGAAGCGCCTGACGCATCGATGCAAACGGAAGCATGTTTCCCATCGAGGTCGCGTTCCAGCCGGTGTCGCGGAGGACGAGTTCGCTCATCGATGAAGCGAGTGTGTACGGATCTCCGTCGAGTGTTCCGCCAATGGCAATCGGAGCAGACGCAGGCAACTCAGGGAGTGCACGTCGCAATTCATGAATGATTCGCAAGCAGAGTTCGCAAGCTCGACGTTCCTGATAGACAGCGACGTCTCCGCATCCCCAACGGTCGCCAATTTCGTGAAAGGTTTCCGCAAGGACTTCATCACAAATGGCACTCACAGGGCAGTTGCCCAGATACAGGTTGAAGACGATCTCAATACAGACCTCTTCATTTCCCGAAACCATGGCCGACAGAAGACGTGCCTGCTCAGAGGAAATCTTGCGCGCCTGACCACCTGTTGTGGCCGGGGGAAGTCCGAGAATCTCCGGATGCTGGATCTCAAGACCTTGTTCGCGGAGATAGCTCAAGACCCCATTGACGGGAATACGTCGATGGCCACCGGCGGTGTAGACTGCCGGGATCACTCCCTTGTCACACCACCGTTTTAGCGACGATTCGCTGACCGATATCGCCTGGGCAAGCTGTTTTGGAGAAACGAGTTCCTTCACAAGTCTCACTTCCGAAGAGGTCAAGTGATTGAGCGTTCACGATGAGAATTTCGGGAAAGCCTCGTTGAGGATGGAGTTCACGGTTTTGGGCTTTCCACGAGATTGTAGCTCAGTGGTTTAAAAGACCAACTCACTTTCAAACGCGACGAACGCGGGCCTCTTGCACTTCTTGACAGATTGAGGACTCTGGCGGCGATCATTCGGAAGTTGATCGACTTAAGCGCGAGAAGATGTGTGACGCGGAGAATCGCACGATCCAACGCAAGAAAGACAGAAAGAGAGACGGAGAGAGACGGAGAGAGACGAGTTTACGCGACAGGAGCGATCCGAAGGAAATGGATCAGTCCGAAATGTCGAAGCTCGTGCGGGGAAGAACTGACGGAAGTTGTGACTGGGTCCAGTCGACCCCAACATCTCGTCCATCACTGGCCGCTTTGACAGCTGGGTTCGTGCTGAATGCACCGGTTTCCAGATAGAAATCGATCGGTTGAATCAGGTGTGCCGATTCCGATGACTGAACGGATGAAGAATCCAAAGTGATTCCTTCCCCGACGCGTGTCAGGTCCATCCGAAGTTCGCTGGCCGAAACCTGTTCCGGTTCCAGAAGGAAGCTGCTGATGGAATCCACGAGACAGATGTCTGTCGTTCCAATCAGGAAGTTCGGGTCGGAATGGTTCATCCAGGTGAATCGATCGAGCAGTTCGCTGCTGTCGAGATGTCCTTCCAGAAAGATCAAGGGAGACATATCGTCCGCAATACGGAAGATGTTGTTTCGAACGTTCAGTTCCCAATGTCCAAGTGTTCCATGATCGCCGGCCGAAGCAGAGAACAAACCTTCTCCGGTCAGGGCTGTGACATGCTGAATCGAAACGGTCGACGTGATGGATGCCGGGTCGGTGTCCATGCTGAGATTGTGTGCGTTCTCTCCATCGACTCGGAGGACCGCTCCCGTCACGTTCATGGCCGTTTCTTCGAATCGAATGTCGGCCGGAGCAAGACTTCGCTGAGAGATGACATCTGCTTGTCCGCGAAGAATTGAATCCTGAACGGAAATTGAAGTTTCACGAGCGACCATTCGATCGGGCATCAGACTTGAAATGTCCGCAGACGCTGTGGCTGCGATTTCAAAGAATGTGGCCGGTCGCTGAGTCGGGTTGATGAGCGTCATCGTCGACCAACGGGTGACGACTTCTGATCCGGAGCCCATTTTGAAGAATGTCCACAGGTCTGCACTCGTTGCAGTGTCGACAACGAGTTC
Organism: Thalassoglobus neptunius; assembly: GCF_007859735.1. Classification (GTDB taxonomy): domain Bacteria; phylum Planctomycetota; class Planctomycetia; order Planctomycetales; family Planctomycetaceae; genus Thalassoglobus; species Thalassoglobus neptunius. Next base: position 1,131,214 of record NZ_SIHI01000001.1, read on the forward strand.
CAGATCGATTTCGTAGATCTCAATCGCTCCTCCGGTTCCCAACTCGATGGCGGCAGCGAGACTCTCGTAAGGTTGGCGAGCGAGGGAGTCGCGAAGGTCGAAACGGACGACAGGTTGGAAGCCGTCACTGGAGCGGAGCCGCACTCGCTTGTTTGAAATCTGAACAGGATCGGTTTGAAGTTCGACCGGTCCATTGACGCGAATTTCCACAACCGAATTGTTGTCCGCAACGGCGAATGCTTCGGAAAGCGTTGCTGCCCGCTTTGTCTTGTCACTTCCGGGGACACGGATGAGATACGGCTCGCTCGCACTTGAAGAAGCAGCGACCGATGTTGTTTGTTGATCCGATTCGAAAGTTTTTTCTCCGGAATCAACCGAGTCGTCATCGCGATTAGCGGTCGAAGGAGAATCGTTCCCCGTGCTCCCAATCTGATCCCATTGCCGCCACACATTTGTTGAATCGACAAGCTGGGACGGAAGAGTTCCCAAGGAGTTCGCAATCAACTCCGGTATCGTTCCGGAGACCGCATCGGAAAGACCGTCGATCTGCGTCGGAAACGTCAATCGAGGGTTAGGCGACTGATTCGTCGGAGTGGGCGTTGACTGAGTCCCCATCACGACGCCGGTGTCATCAGGAATGATGACACGATTCGTCTCAGTTTGGGAACTCCCTGATTGTGATTCCGTTGACTCTGGATCAAGTGGATCAGTTGCCGAATCAAGGTTTGCAGCGACGCTGTCGGCCCCGATATCCCCGTCGCGGTTGGGTTGCAAACGGTCCACGAGAAAGACGATCAACAGCAGTACGAGCGCGACAGCCATCCACGTTCGTGTGCCGTCCCAGTAAGGGTTTCGCGCTTTATAAAGTGGAGTTGTCCAAACCGTTGTGTCAGGGTTTGTCGGTTGAAGGCCGAGGTGTTCAGCAATTTGAACGAGATCGTTCACGAGCGCATCGGCGGATGCATAACGCTCGTCGGGGTTACTGGCCATCATTCGTTGAACGACGCGAGCCAGTTGTGGCGGAACCAGTCGATTCCGCTCGGCGGGATTCGGAGCGACCGACCCGTGGTGGCTGACCACCTTCTGAAACATCGTCCCTGATGGGTAGGGAGGTTCTCCCGTGAGCATGTGGTAGACGGTGCATCCGAGTGAATAAATATCACTGCGAACATCGACGTTTCGGGCATCAATTGCTTGTTCGGGTGAGATGTAATCAAACGTTCCCAAAGCGGTGCCGGCAACCGTCAGATCCCGCTTCCCACTCGCCGACTGATGACGTGCCAGGCCGAGGTCGACAAGTTTTGCACGCCCGGTCGGGGAAATGATAATGTTCGAAGGTTTGATGTCGCGATGTACAACATTTGCTGCAGAAGTGTGCCGAAGTGCTTCAGCAATTTGCAGCGTATAGTTGACAACGTCCGGAATCCGAAGCCGCCCTTTCTGAAGAATAAAATTTCGAACATTCGTTCCAGTGACAAACTCAAACGCGATAAAATGCAGTCCGTGTTCTTCACCGATGAAGTGCACGCGGGAAATGTTGTCGTGGTCAAGACGAGCTGCTGCTCTTGCCTCGTTTTGAAAACGCTGAATCGCTTCGCTGTCGGAAGAGAGTGAAGGAGACAGAACCTTCAAAGCGACAACGCGATCGAGCCGCTGATCAATCGCTCGAAAGACTGCACCCATTCCGCCCCGGCCGATGCGTTCTTCGATGACGAAATGTCCGAGCTGCATTCCAGTTACGGAAGGAAGAGATCCCGAATCGTCGTTGGTTGTTTGCGGGAAAAGACGTGTTTGAAAGCTCGAACCAGTCGTTGACCAAATCGGGGCCATTGGTTCGCTTCCGATTTCTGGCACGTTCGCTGAAGGCGAAGTTGACGGTCCCCGGGGAAGCGGTCGAACGAATGTCAACTCGCCACCAGAGGGATCAGAAGTCGGGTTTCCGGGATTGGAACTGGGCATCAGACCGCTATTGTGTCACATACGGAAGATCGCAAAATACAGATTCATTGAGGTGCTGTTGAATACGGTCATGAACGACCACTATTCAGGGTATTCGGTTCGGGCGAAGTGAACAATCAACGCGACAACAATGCAAGAATGATGCCGCCGCAATTCTCGCTGTCATGTTGAAAAACGGAGATCGCTCCGTTTCTTCTTCTGATGGCTTTTTCAGTTCCCGATGACGCGTCTGAGGTCTTCGTCGATCGATTCAAGGTACTGAAGAAGTGATGACGAAAGTTGTTGCGTGAAATCGTCCGATTGAAGTGTTTTTTCGACCGTACTGCGAATGGTCTTGTCGGTAATTTGATCTTGTTCGCGAGGATCGTTGCCGTGCCTCGCGGTCCTGCGCAATGTGTGGACCTTAGGAATAAAACCGTGTTCGATGTGATGAATGAGTTCTCTCGTCAATCGTTCAGACTCATTCAGTTTGTTTCGCAGAGTGAGATTTTGTCCAGGTTGGTTCATATCACAGAACTCCACGGGCTGAATCAATCTGAGGATGTGATCATACTGACTGTGTCGCCAAATCGATTTGGCGAGTACAAATGAGATGTGTGAGTATTGTAGTCTTTCGAGCGTCCGATTAGTCAATCTTAGTTCCCGGAATCCGATGCGAATCCTCGTTCTTGCTGATATTCATTCGAACTGGGCGGCACTCCGCGCAATTGATGAGGAATTCGATCATTGTGTGTTCGTCGGCGATCTCGTCGACTACGGAACCAATCCTCTGCCGTGTATCGACTGGGTTCGCCGCAATGTCGATGCCCACGTGCGAGGCAATCACGATCACGCGGTCGCACAACGCGTTCAAGCGACATCAGGGCAAGGGTTTCGCCAACTTGCCGCAGCCACACGACCGCTACATTGGGATCTTCTGGACTCCCGTCGCATGAAGTTTTTGGGACGAATGCCCGTCACGACTCACTTTCGTGTTGAGGAGACACTTCTCTATCTCGTTCATGCCACGCCCAGAGATCCCATGGATGAGTATCTGGGGCCAGACGAAGCAGCCTGGTCAGCGCGGCTTGCCGGGATTGATTCTGATTTCGTATGCGTTGGACATTCCCATGTTCCGTTTTGTTTAGAGCTTGAAGGAAAGACGGTGTTGAATCCGGGAAGTGTCGGCCAACCGCGCGATGGAGACCCGCGAGCCTCTTATGCCATTATCGAAGATGGACGGCCGTCGCTGCATCGAGTCGAATACGATATCGACGAAGCTGTGGCACAACTTCGAGAGTCTGGAGTCGAAGACTGGGTTGTCGAAATGAGTACCAATGTCTGGACTTCGGGTGGTCGTTTGACGCGTGAACAGCTTGAACGCTATCGATCTCCGCGTTAAATCATCCACAAAAACATTGAGCGTCATCGCACACGTTGAAACGGAACAAATCACGTGGGGAACAACCCCGGCGATTGCGCAGGCAAGAGCGTTATGCTCTCGAACAGATTCTGATCATCAATGAAAGCACTCGTTACCGGTGGCGCAGGATTCCTTGGAAGGCATCTCGTCGATCAACTTCTCGATTCAGATAACGATGTCCGAATCCTTACTCGCGGGGACTATCCGGAACTCGCTGATCGAGTTGGGATCGTTCGCGGAGATGTTCGAGACAAGGAAATTGTTCAATCCGCGTGCGCGGGTGTCGACGTTGTCTTTCATGTGGCAGCGGTTCCAGGAATTTGGGGGCCGTGGAAAACTTTTCATGGGATCAATACGCAAGGGACTCTCAACATCATCGAAGCCTGTCAGCTTCACGGAGTCCCGAAGCTCGTCTATACGAGTTCACCCAGCGTGGTCTTTGACGGAAAGTCCCATGTCAACGCGGATGAAAGTCTCCCCTACCCTTCGAAATATCTTTGTCACTATCCGCATTCAAAGGCTCTGGCTGAGGCAGCAGTTCTCGAAGCGAACAGTGATTCACTCGCGACAGTTTCGTTGCGGCCGCATCTCATTTGGGGGCCTCGTGACAATCATCTGATTCCCCGGCTCATTCGACGCGCGATCGCTGGCCGACTCGTAAGAGTGGGAGATGGGACGAACCTCGTTTCGTGTGCGTATGTCGAAAATGTTGCAGCCGCTCACAGACAAGCCTGCGACGAATTATCACCGGGAACTCGAGTCGCTGGCAAAGCTTACTTCATTAACGAACCCGATCCGGTCAACCTTTGGGAGTGGGTGGATCAGTTGCTTGATCTGGGAGGATTGCCTCCAGTGAAACGGTCGATCTCTGCGAGGTTGGCATCTTCCGTCGGAACAGGATTCGAAGCGGTTTATAGAGTTCTGGGAAAGAAAGCAGAACCGCCGATGACGCGTTTCCTCGCTGCCCAACTCAGCCAGAGTCATACCTATTCGATCGAGAACGCCCGCCGCGATTTTGGCTATCAACCGCTAGTCACCTTCGAAGAAGGAATGGCTCGACTCGCTCCAGAAATTAAAGCGATTGCTGATCAGGAATCGTAGAAGCGAAATCTGAATACGCGAGCGGCTCAAGAGACGAGAGCTACGCATTCTGCTCAATGACTTCAGTCTGTTTCTGACGCGACTGTTTCCAGAATAGGACGCTCAGGAAAAGAATCAATGCGAGATCGAGCCACAACTCGAATTGAGAAAACTCTCTCCCATAATGCCTGGAATCCCAGTAGCTGACCGGGCTCGAAAATCGAGTCGACCAGTCGAATGGAAACCAGATGAGCGGGCCATCGTCATAGTGCGTGAAAATGTCGATCACCGAGTGGAACAGGCACGAAAGAAAGAACCAGAACCACCAGCTCGTCTGGAGCTTGGAGAGTGACCGGTTTTTAATCGCAATGCAGGCAAGAGCCGATAGCAGAATGAGCGGTGCATGCAGAAGGTTGTGCAACACGATCCAGAAAGGGTTCTCGAAGAACCATTGATCGAAGACCGTTCGGAAAATCTGACGTGGCTCCCACCCGACGACGTTCCTCATCCACAGAAACGAACCGAACGTCAGGAAGTACAGCGGCAAGTCGGGAGCGATCGAGCCCAGCAGAATGGCGGAGGGAATCACTTTCAGCCAGGGAATTCGACCGATAGCGGCCGTCACCAGAAAGTGGGAAGGAGTCTTCATGGGTGGTCAACGCACAGCTTCAGATGACCAAGAAAAGTTCAACAGAAGTAATATCCTCGTCGAACTGCTATTCGTCTTCTTGCGAGTTCTCTTCCAAATAACGGGTCAACCACTGGCCCCATGTGAAATAGTGGAGGACGATAAAAAAAAGAAAGCCTGCGACCACAAGCACGAGGCCCAGGATTTGTGGCATGATCAACGAAGTGATCCCGATCAGGCTTCCGGCGATGAGCAGCAACGCGATCAATGCGACCCACGTTCCTCCGTTTCGACGAGGAGAGCCGGAGCGCCGCGAGGACCCCGGAAAGCGAGTGGTCATACAATCGCGCCTTGTGAAATGAGTTCTTTAAGTCGTTCTTCCCGGTAGAAGAATCCGTTTTCCAACTGGTCGATGACTTTGTCTTCAGTGAGGAAAAAGCCGACCAGTCCACCGGGTGGTTCAAACTCGACGATATCAATTTTCAGACATCCGCCCTCAGCCGATTCGTATCGATGAGAGTGCTGCCACGATTTCATGGGGCCTTCGAGTTGTTCTTCGACCACATGCGAGCCATGTTCAAACTCGATGATCTTGTGTTTCAGGGTATGAACCTGCCCGAATGAAACGATTTGAAATTCGAGTTCCACACCTTCTTCAAGCTTCTCGGGAGCATCGACAAACTTGAACTGAAGATTGGGGTCGCTCACTTTGGAAATGTTGGCCGGGCAAGTCAAAAAGCTGAATAGACCGGTTGGTGAACAGGAAAGTTCCGTCTGGTGTTCAAAGAGTGCCATCGTGACCTCATCAATTGTGGTTATGCGACCAGAGAATAGTAGTCGAGATGAACGGTGAATTGAATCGAATGACGAAAGTTGACGCGTCGATTCATGGGAGTCGTTTGATGTCTGAGTGATCGTTGATCGTCAGAGACGAGACGACAGTCCGGGAAATTCCCGTTCCTCGGGGCTTTGTTGCTCTCCTTCAAGCTTCCCGCCACAATCTGATCTCAGTTTCTGATCAATGTGCAAAAGAGGGACGGATGAAACGGATGAAGATGTTACGCACCGGACTCGCAATCCTGATGGCATTCGTTGTGAGCAGTTCCAGTTCGAGTGGTCAAACACCGGAGGAATTGAACACTCTTCAGGAATTGCTCCAGAATCTTCAGTCAGAACTTCAAAAGGCTTCGCCTCAAAAGCGGGTGGATGCTGAAGTCTGTGCCAAATCTGTCGAATGGATTCTGCGGCATCAGGAGTTCTACAAGCCGCAATACGTTGAGTCAGCGAAGAAAACCCTTGAGCTCGGACAGGAACGTCTCAACCAGCTGAACGATCCCAACGATCGCTGGTGGGAAACTCCCGGTGCTCATGCCCTGGGATATCGATCGAGAGTCGATCAGTCGGTTCAGCCATACATCGTCATTCTTCCGGTGCAGTTCAAACCCGATCGAACAGTCCGTTGGCCTCTGCATGTCGTATTGCATGGCCGAAACGGAAATCTGACCGAAGCTCACTTCATTGCGTCTCAAGACGGAAAACCTGCTCCTGAAGATCAGGACTGGATCGAGTTACACGTCTTCGGCCGGACCAATAACGCGTATCGCTGGGCCGGTGAGACGGATGTGTTCGAAGCGATGGATGATGTCATTCGCCGATTTCCGATCGACGAGACCCGCGTCACGCTTTGGGGGTTCTCGATGGGCGGAGCGGGTGCCTGGCATCTCGCTGTTCATCATCCTTCGCGATGGGTCTCCGCGGGTGCAGGGGCCGGGTTTGTGGACTTCTACAAGTATCAGAAACGAGACGAGCAGCTTCCCGACATCCAGCATCAGCTTCTGACGATTTACGATGCTGTCGACTACGCAGAAAACTTAAGCATTGTTCCGATGATCACCTACGGAGGAGAGAACGACTCGCAATTGCTCGCGAGTCTGACAATGAAAGCCGCTGCCGAAGAGGCTGGTGTTCCGCTGACGGTCCTCGTTGGCCCGAACATGGGGCACAAGTTTGACGATGCCAGCAAAGAAGCGTTCATGGAGTTCCTCAAGCAACACAACTCAGAGGGGCGAAATCGAGTGCCCGGCAAGAAGGAATTCCAGTTCGTCACCTATACACTCAAGTACAATCAGTGCGAGTGGCTCACGATTCACGAACAGCAATCTCCGTTCGAACGAACGAGTGTCACGTCCGAGGTCGATGATTCGGGAGCACTGCGACTCGAAACGGAGAACGTGGCGGCATTCTCGATTCGACGGGACATCGCCGACTCGGTGGTGATCGATGACACAGAGTTCGACCTGGCTGCGGACCTCGATCCGAATTTGACCGATCTCTATTTCGTTCAAGATGAGGACAGCCAGCAGTGGCAGATTCTCGACTACGACGATGCGATCTCGTTCGAAGGCAATCCGAATCAGCACAAACGCCACAACCTTCAAGGACCGGTCGATGACGCCTTTATGGGAGGGTTCGTCTGTGTGACCGGTTCCGGAAGTCCGTGGAGCGGTGAACTCTCTGACTACTCAAGCTGGGTGCTCGACCGATTCTCAGGTGAGTTCGACAAGTGGATGCGAGCGGTTCCCCAGCGAGTGGATGATCAATCGGTCACCGAAGAACTGATCCGCAAGAACAATCTCGTGCTCTTCGGAGATCCCGGTTCCAACGAAATCCTCGGTCGAATCCATGAGAATCTGCCGGTTCAATGGAGCCGCGATCAGTTCACGTTCGACGGAAAGACCTACTCCACTCGAGATCACGCGTTCGTTCTTGTTTATCCCAACCCGCTCAACCCGCGGAAGTACGTCGTCCTCAACTCCGGGATGACAATGCGAACTAAAGACTTCAAAGCATCGAATTCGTGGCTGTTCCCGAAAATCGGCGATTACGCGGTCGTCAAGTTTTCCGAAAAGGAAGATGGGAGTTTTGACGAAACTGTAGTGGAGACAGGGATTTTTGACGCTCACTGGAACAAATGATCAGGTTTTGAAGAAGCACTGAATTCGGATTGTGACGACCAGAGAGGATGGGGTAACCTCCCGCCCATTCAAGCGTCGATAGATTAACGATAGCGGATTCTGTTGATCTTCAATGAAGGACGAGAATCATGTCTCGCCATCTGATGACTTTAAAAATTTTGAGCATTCTTGCGCTGACCCAGGCAGTCGTTCTCGGGAACGATCCCGGAAATCGTCCGCTTGTGGAACTTTGGTACCTCGGCGACAGCGCTCCTTCGCATCCGGAAGTTGTTGTCCTCGGTGACGGGCGACTGCAAATTATGTCGCCAGAGGGACCGGAACGTTCTCAGCTCAGTCAGGATCAGCTTCAGGAATTGATTCACGGACTCGTGAATCTCGACGGATTGAAGTCCGTGGAAACGTCCCAGTTGGAGAGTCAGATCAGTCTGGCCGAAGCACGATCCGGCTTGAAAGCACAAATTCCGCATGCTGGCGACACGGTCATTCGTCTCCGAATTGGCGAGGAATACCGAGAGATCCGCTGTCATGCTGTTGGCGTGCTGGCCAATCGGTTTCCTGAACTGGAATGCGTTCGAGCTGTCGCAGCAGCGACTCGTCGCTTGGAGAACCTCCGGGCTGTGACGACCGTTGGCGGACATGAAGAAGCGAAATACATCGCCGATCTGGCGACTCGTCAGGTCGAAGACTTCTACGACATGAAGCTTGCGATCTCAGTTCAGGATCTGTCGATGGTTCGGGCTTTGCCGGATGGAAGCCGGTTCAGCCAGTTTGTCGTTGAGTCGAACGCCGGCGGAGAATCGATGATCCGGATGGTCTCCGTGACCGAAACTCCCGGACATCATCCACGCGTGAGCATGATTGGTGGTCCAACGATTCGATGAGTGATTCCGAGGAGTTACCCGATCCGCTCGATCGCAACCTGTGCTGGCGGACAATCCAAGTCGCTCTTCAATTCCTGTTTGCGATCTGGTTCGGATACAGGGCCAAAGGCATCGAGCATCTCCCGAAAGGGGGAGCGCTCTTCCTGGTCAATCATCAAAGTTTTCTCGACCCACTGCTGGTCGGGCTTCCGCTCCGACGCCCGGTCAGTTTTCTCGCGCGAGACAACTTGTTCAAGGTCCCTGTCGTCGGTTGGATTCTCCGCAACACGTACGTGATGTCGATTCGACGAGAATCAGCGGGAACGGAAAGCCTTCGCAAGTCGATCGCGCGCGTCCAGCACGGCTTCTATGTTGGGCTCTTTCCCGAGGGAACCCGGACTCTCGACAGTCAATTGGGAAACATCAAACCCGGTTTTATCTCTATTGCTCGTCGCGGCGGAGTTCCAATCGTTCCCGTCGGAATCTCTGGAGCCTTCGAGGCGATGCCGAAGAACTCGTTTTGGATTCGCCCGACGCGTGTGCGTGTCGTCTTCGGAAAACCGATCCCAGCTGAGCGGGTGGCTCAGCTGAGTCAGAAAGATCGACAGGAAGAGTTTCTCTCCGTGGTGAGTTCCGAGATTGACGGATGTCGCAGACAGGCCGAAAAGTGGCGAAATGGCGAAACTCTGGAAGATATGAGTGTTGCCTCTCACTCAGGTGAGGAGGAATCAACAGCTTCTTCGGAATCTTCCGGAGGGGCAGGTTCTTCCAAAGATTCGATGTAAGGCTGACTCTCGCGATAGCTTTGAATGCGCGTTTTCAGCTCTTCGAGTTCTTCTTCGTCTTCCATCAGCTCAATCGCGGTTTGGCAGGTCTGAATGGCTTTCTCGAATTGACCATCCGCTGCATACGCAGCTGCGAGAGTGTCAATGAATCCCGGATCTCGGTACTCCGTGGAGCGGTTGGCGGAAAGTGCGAGTTCAATCGCCCGTTTCGGTTTTCGGAATTCGGAGTCGGGGCAAGTGGCGAGCATCCAGGCGAAGTCGTTTTGAGCAGCTGGCGACTCTTGATCGACGGTCAAAGCGAGTTCGTAGTCCTTCTGAGCCAGATCAAATTGCTGCACCGACTTGAGTGCGTACGCCCGGTTCAGAATCGCTTCCAGAAAGTGCGGATCGGCGGTGATCGCTCCATTGAAAGCAGTGACCGCTTCGTCATACTGATTCTGAAGACTCAGCGCAACTCCTTTTCCATTATACGCTTCGGCGTTATTCTCTTGGAGCGAAATGACCTTTTCGAAATCTCGAATGGCTGCGGAGAAGTTTTCGAGATCGAGGAACAAGTTTCCTCGTGCGAGGAGTGCCACGACCTCGTCCGGATAGGATTTCAGGACAGAGGAGAACTCTGCGAGGGCTTTCTCCTGCAATCCCAGCCCGATCAGGGAATGCCCGAGGTTCAAGTGAAGTGAAGCGGAACTCTCTCCAAGGTCATAGGCTTCCTCCAGATCGTTGACCGCCCTGCCCCAGTCCTCACCGGCCATATAAGCAATTCCCCGTAAGTGATAGCTCTCGGCAGTTGGTTTTTCTTCGATCCGCGAGGTGAATTCCGCGACAGCTCCTTCGAGCGGCACCAAATCTCGGGTATGAACCCAGCCGTTGATCGCCTTGGAATATCTCCACGGACCGCGTTGCAGAGTTGCATCGAACAGAGTTCCCAGAGCCACGGTATTCACGCGTTCGCTCCCGTGCATCACCGCAGCGGACTCCGCGTGCACGATGAATGGCTCAGGCGGATCAACAGCTACGACTCCATCGTCCGCCAAAATCGGCATGGATGTTAAGAACCCGGTACTTGCTAGGATCGCCGGGAGTATCAATTTGATCAGAACAATCATCAGAAGTTCCCTCGTCTGCAGCATTTCTGAAAACCTCCCAGACTTTCTTGCAAAAGGTTCACCGCTGCGTATCTTGTCTAATATATCTATTCGTACGTACTTCGCTATTTGCGATGACCATCAGGTTTTGACTGCTGTGGATCTGCACATCCACATTTCACACTCAACATTTTTTGAAGAATACGGGGGGAGGATTTCGAATGAAACATCTAGCCATGTTATTGCCAGCTTTGGCAATGGCAATCTTTGTTGCTGATGTCGACGCAGGGGCTTGCGGGAAACACCGACGGCGCTCTTGTCCGGCACCATGTGCGGCAACCACCGCATGTGCGACAACAGCAGCTTGCGGAACTTCAGCAGGAGGCCCATGTGGCACAGTTGGCGGTCCATGTGCCACAGCAGGTGGCCCATGTGATGCAGTTGTTGGCGGCAGTCAAGGAGGAGCGACTCCGGTACCACAGCCTCAGTACATCGAACGGACTGTCATGGTCCCTGAGATGACAACTGAAACTCGTACCGTCACCGTGACCGAGTACCATCAAGAGCAGCGTGAGCGAACCTACACTGTCAACAAGCAGGTTCCTCGCACCGAAACTCGTTCACGAACAGTGGTCTACTACGAGAACGAACCACGAACTCGCACCGAAACGTACACCGTGTACGAAACTGCTGAAGAGCAGAAAGAAGTCGAGTACACCGTGCACGTTCCTCAGACAGAAGAAGTCGTCAAGACTCGCACTGTCCACGACCAGGTCTGGGAAGACAAAGAAGAGACCTACACAGTGATGGTTCCGCAAACAGAAGTGCGAACCGGAACTCGTACAGTCACTGACATGGTCGAAGAAGAAAAGACCCAGACTTACACAGTGATGGTTCCTTACACTGAAGAGCGAACCGGAACTCGTAAAGTTGTCGACTACGTCGATGAAGAAGTAACTCAAACCTACACCGTCATGGTTCCACGCACCGAACAGCGTACCGGAACCCGTCGCGTTGTGGACTACGTCAACGAAGAAGCGACTCAGACTTACACAGTGATGGTTCCTTACACTGAACAGCGAACCGGCACTCGACAAGTCGTCGACATGGTGAACGAAGAGAAGGAAGTTGCTTACACAGTGATGGTTCCTCATACCGAAACTCGGACTGGAACACGACAGGTTGTTGACTACGTCGACGAATCCGTCGATCAGACTTACACCGTCATGGTTCCACACACCGAAACTCGGACTGGCATGCGGAACGTCTGGGACACTGTTCAAGAGCAACTGACTCGAACAGTTTCACGAAGTTCCGGATCATGGGTGACCGAACAGGTCGCAGATCCTTGCAACCCAGCTTGCACACGATGCGTTTGCAAATGGGTTCCACAGGTGACTTGTGAAGAAGTTCCTTACACCGTGTGCAAGCAGGTGTGCCGACAAGAGCCTTACGAGTACCAAGTGACTGTCTGCAAGCCAGAACAGCGAACACGAACCGTCGTTCAGCGGAAGCCTGTCACTCGTACTGAAGAGTACACCTACAACGTGTCTGTCTGTCAGCCAGAGCAGCGCACACGCACTGTCACTGTCTGCAAGCCAGTCACTCGCACCGAAGAGTACACTTACAACGTGACTCTTCACCGCCCAGAAGAGCGAACTCGCACTTACACCGTCTGCAAAGCTGTTCCACGTGACGAAGAGTACACCTACAACGTCACTGTTTGTGAAGCAGAAGAACGCACACGGACTTACACTGTCAAGAAGCCAGTGACACGCGAAGAAGAGTACACCTACACCGTGTGCCTTCAGCGTCCAGAAGAGCGAACTCGCACTTACACTGTCAGCAAAGCTGTTCCTCGTCAGGAAGAGTACACTTACAACGTGACAGTCTGTAAGCCAGAAGAACGCACTCGCACAGTGAAAGTCAGCAAGATTGTTCCTCGCGAAGAAGAGTACACTGTTCAGAACACAATCATGGTTCCTGAAACACGTACTCGTACTGTCACAACCTGCAAGCAAGTCCCTGTCGAAAAGACTCGCGAAGTCAACTACTTCGAACGCGTTCAGAAAGAACGAACCGAAGAGTACAACGTGACTGTTTACGACACCGTGACTGAAGAAAAGACACAAACTTACAACGTTTGTGTTCCAGTTCAGGTTGAAAAAGAGATTCAGGTCCAAGTCTGTCGAATGGTTCCAAAAACCATTCAAGTTCAGGCACCAGCTTCAGGATGTGCTCCAGGTGCTGGGTATGGTCCAGGTGCTGCAGGTGCATGCAATCCTTGCTGCAACTAAGCATTTGAATCGCATTGATTGAATCGGCAGCCTTCTGGACTTCAGAAGGCTGCCGATTCTATGCGCGGATCGTCAGTCAACTCGAGACATGACTTGCGGGGCCTCGTGGCTGCGAGATTCTCCCGATGCCCTCACTTGCTCCAACCTTCACTTGATCCGATATCGCTCACACAATTGCGGAGCGTGGCCATGTGAGGCTTGGCGTCATTGTGAGAACTCTAAGATGCTCTCTCGCGTGCACGCCGCTTCTGGAGCTTTCTGAGACGTCTTCGTTCGCTCTTGCTGAGCTTACTCAGGTCAACGTCTTCGTCGTCCAGGAAGTCGATGTCGGTGTTCGCTTCGGCCGGTTGGATGTGAGCCTTGGGAATTGACTCCGCCTGATCGGTGCGGGCAACCTTACCGAGAACACGAGGCTTCTTCCGGCTCGAGCTTTTGGCAGGAGCTGGCTTGGGACTTGGTTTCGCACGCTCGGTCGGTTTCGCGTTTGTCTTGGATTCAGCGGACGGCAGTTCCTCTTTGACGTTCTTTTCAGCTGCGGACGCTTCCGCCTGAACGGTCTTGGATGTCTTTCGCTGATTTTGGGCTGCGGTTTTTTGGGCTGCCTTGGCTTGGTCGCGTTCGAGGCGTTTCTTCTTCGCTTCCTCGGCGGCGAGTTCCTTTTGACGCTTGGCGTCTTCTTTCTTCTGATCGCGTTCTGCCTGCTTTGCCTGATTGAGAGCCGCTTTCTTTTCCTGCTTCTCACGTTTCAGCTTCTCGGCAGCTTCGTTTCTCTCAGCGAGTTTCTGCTTCTTCAGTTCGTCGCGTTTTTCCTTTTCCACGAGTCGCTTGGCGTTCTTCTCGCTTCGGAGTTGTTGGCGTCGTTCCTGACGCTTCAGCCACCAGGCTCGCAATGGAGCAGTCTTCTCGAAGACGCGATCTTTCACCTTCTGAAGAGCGGACTTTCCTGACGGAGCTGCCTCATTGGTGACGTGAACGACAAAGCGGACGTGCAGCAAGAGGGTCATCGTAATCAGGTAGTGCCAGAGGGCGACCGTTCCATCGAGTGCGACATCGCGAAGTTCAACGGGGATGAAGCGATTCATTCCGATCGTCAGTGATCCGCCCGCAATCCCGACAGCCAGGGTCAATCGCCACATCCATCGGCTTTGTGGAGACCACCGCATTTCACGTGCAAGCATTTGGTGAAGCGTCAATGCGCCGACCGAAAACGGAACAAACCAGTACCAGGTTTCTGCCTGCCAGCAATAGATTGGCCATTGCTCAAAGAGCAGGACCGCAATCGGGCGATGGAGTTTCAATGCAATCGACAGACAATTGATTGCCCAGAATGAAGCTGCCCAACCCCAGATGCGGTATCGTCCGCTGAAGTCTTTTCGGCTTCGGGAGCGATACCAGAAAATCAACCACGAAAGTTGGGCACTCAGGGTCAAGAAAATGACGCTGAAAAACTGAAACCCGGAACCATGCGGTGGGCAAATCAGTTGGGCGAGGCCGAGAAGTTCTGTCTCGGCGAGACTCACACCGACCAGGAACAGAAACGCGAGCAGGCCAACCAGACCGAAAGCAATGAGCTTCCACAGGGAAGCAGGGACGATGCTTTCGTCAGCGACGACATCCGATTTGGTTGTCGGAAGGTCTTTCGACTGCCGTTTCAATCTCTCTGAAGGTGGTGAGGTTTGAGATCGCTGTGAAGGTGGAGGGGCAACCTCTGACGACGTCTGAGCAAGACGTCGACGCCGACGGTCATCCAATGAACCGGAACCTGCAAATTTTGCGGTCATCCTGCCGCTAACTCTCTCGTCGAATTTAGAAGGGGAGCTCGCGGATAAACGCAATCCTCTGTGGCATCCTGCCTTCGAATATCCCTTTCATCGACTCGAAGGGTTTTGTTCCCCATGACCACTCAAGTTGTGCTGCGGGATTTCGAGCGGAAGGCCCGGCCGGAACGCAAGAGTCGTACAACAGGTGGCCCCTGCCCAGCTTCTCTATTTACAAGTGGTGCCAATATGGCCTTGTTGCAGCGAGTGTGGTTGGTGCCGTAATGGCAGTGTTGCGGAGTGCCTCGCAATGTCTCAATGTGTATTTGTTGTTGTAAGTGATTGGATAGTATCGTCTTGAGTTGTTGTTGTGGTATTCTGGCACGTGGTTTGCTTTTCTGACGCATCGAACAGCACAACGCTGACAAATTGATGACAAGTGCCATTTCGACCATTTTTGTGATCGGAGGATAACAAATGCTTACTGCCAATCGACTCCATGAAATGTTTCGCAACTCATTTGATTGGAATGAACTCTTGCGAATGCACGCTGCATCGACCTCACAGGTGATGGGGCCGCGAGTTGCGGTTGCCGACACGTCGGTCGTGGTCGAATTCGATCTTCCCGGTGTCCAAAGTTCCGAGCTGGATGTGGAAGTCGAAAAGAATCGACTCTCACTTCATGTCAAGAAGGCGGAACCGAGCCTCGGCGAGGGTGGACAATGGAAAGTCCGGGAACAGGGTTCTCTCGATCAACCGATGGAGTTTCATTTCCCGTTCCGGATCGATGCGGAGAACTCTGAAGTGACGTTGGCCAACGGCGTTCTCAGAGCGACGGTCCGTAAAAATGCGGAAGACTCACCCGTCAAATTGACGGTCAAATGATCCCGGTTCAGATCCAGGAGTACGACACTCGAACTTTACGAACAGACTCTGTTTCAGAATAAGGAGACTCATCTATGGGCACTTCAACCGAAATCCAAAAAAACGACCATGTCACGGAAAACTCGACGAATGAAGCTTCCAGCACCGAGAGGAAATATCCTGTCGTGAACGTGAAGCCAGCGACTGACATCGTGGAATACAACGATCACTTCGCAATGTCAGTTGGTGTGCCAGGCGTGACGCATGACGACCTCGACGTGACAATTGAGAAGAATGTTCTGACCATCGAAGCGACCGCCCGATTCCAGATTCCTGAGGGCTATCAACCACTTGCTGGTCAACCGGTCGATCGTCGATACAGCCGAACGTTCCAGCTTTCGGACGAGATTGATCGTTCCGGAATTGAGGCCGAACTGAAAGATGGAATGATCCACGTCAAGCTTCCCAAGTGCGGTCCAGCACAGCGTACGAAACTCGAGGTGCGTTAACTCCCTCGTTTGACGGGATCGTCCAACAAGTTTTCAGCGGTTTCTTTTCGAGAATCGCGTTGAAGTGGCGATCCTGGGCAAACGTTTTCGTCCCACTCCGTAAGAACGTGAAAAATGACGTTCTTGCGGAGTGTTTTTCTTGACTGAGAGCTGTTTGATGGGGTTAATGGGGGCATTCAAAGTCCGTGAGTATTCGTCACAATTGACGTAATGAGACCCTCAAGCAGAGATTCGCGGGCAAGCTGATCGAGTCGAAGAAGGACTGTATTGTGTCTCGTCGTGAATATGCTGTCTCGCGTTATTCTTCGCGGCGAAGACGTTTGATTGCCTCGCTTTATGGTCAATCATCAGGCCACTCCAGCGACGAGGATGTTGCGTTCGTTGATCCGGTGGAAACGGAATCAGCCTCAGTTGCGTCGTCAGCGGCGATTGAGAAATTCCGCCATCGCTTAAACCGTGATGCGGAATTGAATTGGCTTTGCCTCGGAGAGAGTTTTCCCATTGCAACTCAGCCTGTTTCTCTTGCTGGGATGATTTCTTCCGACATTCGTCGGAGAAGACGGCGATCTCGAGACATCTTCATTGACGCCACCAGTCCCGGCGGGAATTCGAGAGAGTCGCTCACCCGGTTTCATACGCAATTCTGGCGGCAATCGATCGATATTACGGTGACGGTCCTTTCACCCGAAGAAGTGATGGACGTGCGTCAGAGCGATATCTTCAAGTCTTCGCTCGCGCAGTTTTTGAATGACACGGCGATTGCGGGCGTTATTCCGCTCTTTCTCCTGCCGCGGCTTTCTGAGTTTCTGGACGAGTGGGGCGATCCGCGAAACGTGGAGATCAGCGTGGCCAATCTGGAAGGTCAACTGCGGGAACACGACGCTCTCTTCGTTCCAATGTGGCAGCAATCGGATGACTCCGAAGCGACAGAAGGCGGAGCGAATCAGGCAGTGGACTCGCAGCCGGCGTCTCGATTCGTCACAATGTGGAGGTCTTTCTTGCATGAGGTTGAACACCATGAAGAGCAAGCAGTCACTTCCAAATCTTTCGACTAATCCAATGCGTTTGCCTGGGAAGTCCTGGCAGCAATCACCTGTTGGATCTGCTCACACAGCGTGGTTCCTTGTTGGCCTCTTTGTCTGCCTGGGGATTCTTGAGAACGACTGCGAGGCCCAGTTTCGGGGCGGTCGCCGCAATCGGATGCAGTTTTCGCAATCCATGGAACCGGGCGGAACGCGATTCTATATCGACCGCAACGGCGTGCCCGACTGGGAACGCGACGAAGAGTTTCCGGAAGATGTCTTCACGTTTGTGCGCATCATGTACAACTCGCGTGGAGGAGGAGACGGGCAATGGCGGACTGATTATCCGGACAGCGACTTAAATATGTCGTTCCGGCTTCAGCAGTTGACGTCCCTGAAGGTTAATCCCGATCCAATTGTTCTCGAGCTGACGGACCCGGCCTTGTTCAATTATCCGTTCGTCTACTTTTGCGAGCCTGGCGGCCGTGGAAGAGGGGGATGGGGCGGCGGATTGAATTTCAGCGAGGCTGAGATCGAGGCGTTTCGTCGCTATCTGGAGAACGGTGGATTCGCCATGTTCGACGACTTTTGGGGGGAGTTCGAGTGGTACAACTTCTACACTGAGATCAAACGCGTCTTCCCGGACCGTGAGCCAGTCGATATTCCGCTGGAGCATCCTGTCTTTAACGCGGTCTACGAACTCAAGGAGAAGCCGCAGGTTCCCTCGATCAATGTTGCCCAGCGTGGTCGTGTATACGGCATCACCTGGGAACGTGACGATGCTCGCGAGCCACACTATCGCGGGATCTTCGATGACGAGGGACGTTTAATGGTCATAATCTGTCACAATACAGATTTGGGCGATGGCTGGGAGCGTGAAGGGGAAGACGAATGGTACTTCCACGAATTCTCTGAAAAGCGGGCTTACCCTCTGGGCATTAACATCATTTTCTATGCGATGACGCACTGAGTGGACTTGTCTCCTCGGGCAACGAAATCGAGCAAGCAGCGCGCTTCCTAAGCAGAATCCGGGGCTGGGCGCGTTTTTTTCGAGTTTTTTGTTTGAGAGGAGTTTCACTGCATGCGGAATCAGAATTGGATGCCTATAATGCGTGCAGCTCGCAACATCTTCCTCTCTGAAGCATTTCACTCTTCCAGTATTGTCAGCAATGGATTCTGATCACGACGATTCTCCACCGTTCGATGGTTTCATCGGATCCTGTGATAGAATGCGCGAGCTCTTTCGGCACATCCGCAAGATCGCGAACAGCTCCGCGACTGTCCTGCTTTTGGGTGAGACAGGGACGGGAAAAGAACTCGTTGCAAGAGCTGTTCACGAGCAGAGTCCGCGTTCGACAGGACCGTTTGTCCGAGTGAACTGCGGAGCGTTGAGTGAGAGTTTGTTGGAAAGCGAGCTCTTCGGGCACATCAAGGGGGCCTTCACCAACGCCATCGAAAATCGCACCGGACGTTTCGAAGCTTCTCACGGCGGGACGATCTTTCTCGACGAAATCAATTCTGTGAGTCCCACGCTTCAGGTCAAACTGTTGCGTGTGCTGCAGGAGCAAGAGTTCGAACGCGTTGGCGATTCCAAGACGATCTCCGTCGATTGTCGGATCATCGCAGCGACCAACCGCGATCTGGCTGAGATGGTCGAAAAGGAGTCATTTCGGGAAGACCTTTACTATCGGTTGAACGTTCTTCCGATTTATGTTCCCGCTCTCCGCGATCGGCGAGAAGACATTCCCGACCTTGTTCGATTCTTTGTGAACAGGTACGCGATTGAAAATCAGCGAATCATTGCATCGGTGACGAGTGAAGCGCTCTCTTATTTGAAAGCCTATCTCTGGCCCGGGAACGTTCGCGAACTGCAAAACTACATCGAGCGGGCGATCGTTCTTGCAGACGGCGATGAAATTTCGGCAGAGTTGCTTCCTTCTCATGTTCGAGGAGAGGCACCGGTTCGCTTCGGGCGGGTGCGAACGGAACTTCAGTCGTTGTGTGCCGAACTGGTCTCTCGCGGACTCTCAGAAGTCGCGGAAGACGGAGCTTCGCATGAAGCAGTGATGGGGCTCGTCGAGCGGGAGTTGATTCTGCAAGTCCTCAGAAGCTGTCAGGGGACTCAAACGAAAACAGCGTCCAAGCTTGGAATCAATCGGAACACGTTGCACAAGAAGATCGAAGATTATCGACTTCACGATGAAGCACGTTAGACCGCAGTCGCCAATTTAACGCGCTCGGCGGATCTCTTTGTTGTCTAACCCTGCTCTGTTTCGCTGTTTGCTTTGAGATTCTGAACAACGTCTTCGACTTCTGCTGCAAAGAAGAAGGAACCGGTGGCGCACAGCAAGTCGTCACTGCCTGAGATTTCCATTCCGCGCGACACGGCAGCTGCTGGATCGGCGGCAGTTTCGAAGCGACAGCCCTCAGTATTCTCGGCAATGTGGGCGAGTTCATCGATCGGAACGGCTCGAGGATTCGACTGGTACGCGGTGAGGATAAACTGGTCGAAGTTCTTTGAAAGGATGACGAGCAGTTCCTTGACGTCTTTGTCTTTCGAAGCGGAGAAAAGGCAAATTCGCTTTTGATACGTCCCTGAGCTCAATGTGTCGCAAAGCGCTTGAATGGATGCCGGATTGTGGGCGGAATCGAGGATGAATGTCGGCGACGTTGACAGCGTCTGAACTCTCATTGGGAGCACAGCCGATCGCAGTCCTTGTCGAAGATGCTCACTGGACACCTTGAAGCGATCCGGGTCGAGCTGTCGAACAGTTGCGACGGCCAGTGCGGCATTGCGAACCTGGTGTTCTCCCGGCATACCGAGAGTCAGCTCTTTGAGTGAAAGGTCTTCGACTTCAAGGTCGAACGTCCACGGAGACGGAGTTGGGCCGGAAGGGCTTGCATTGGTGACGATCAATTCTCGATCGAGTCGCAGCAGTTTGGACTGATGGCTTTGGGCGATTGACTCAATCACTTCAGCGGGACCGGCAGCGGTGACACCACTCACAACAGGGACTCGGTCTTTGATGATTCCCGCTTTTTCTCTTGCGATTTTCTCCAACGTGTCTCCGAGCAGCCGCGTGTGGTCCTTGCTGATGCTCGCGATGACAGCCACTTCCGGATTGCAAACGTTTGTCGAGTCGAGTCGTCCACCGAGTCCCACTTCCACGACAGCGACGGAAGTTTGTTTCTCTTGGAAATGCAGCCATCCCGCCGCCGTCGTCAGTTCGAAGAAGGAGGGGCCGCGTTTGGACTCGCTGTCCATCTGCTGGCAAATCGGTTTCAGACGCTCGACAATCTGCACGATTTCCTGACGAGAAGCTGGAACGCCGTTAACGGTGATCCGTTCTTCGTACTTGTGTGCATGTGGTGAGGTAAACAGCCCGACTCGGTGACCGGCCGCCTCAAGGATACGGGCCACCATGATGGCTGTGGACCCCTTCCCTTTCGACCCTGCGATGTGAACGACCGGCTGAGCGGTTTGAGGGTTTCCAAGAAGGGTGAGTAAACGATCCATTCGGGCGAGTGGAAAGTCCGCCATCGATGTCGCCAGATCGGGTCGAGACTCATAGTTGATGCGACTCAGCAAGAAATCAATCGCTTCCTGATAGGCACGATTGGTCTCAGTGAGTTCGGGCGAATCGAGTCCAAGTGAAGACATCACAGATACTTCTGGCAGTACATCAATCTTTGAAACAAACAGAATTGGATGGAACATCGCGCGAGAACGGTTACGTCAGTGCTTCACAATAACGCTTTACCAAGCTGAAACAAGTTGGCTGGAAGCATTCTCAAGCGGCGATGAGGCGTTTCAAGCGATCCGTTTGGGAAGCTTGATGATAGCTTTCCCGCATTGGCGTGATAAAATTTGTCACACGCGTCGGTGGAGCTCGGAATCGTCTGCAGCAAAAGCTTGCAGGTTAGAGATGAGTGAGGCCGGAAGTCATGTTGATTGCCGGCTGACCGATGTTCCGACGTGTGAGCGACCAGTGATCTGGTATTGAAAGCAAATTATGGAAACGATTGATCTCGCGGAGTTTGAGTGGAAGACCGTTCTCAGAAGGCTGGCGATCGAAGACTTCGATGCCCTTGTCGAAATGCAGAAGCTCTGTTTCAAGGGGATGCAGCCGTGGGAAAAGAGCCAGATCGAGAGCCAGATTCATCTATTCCCACAAGGTCAGCTTTGTATCGAGATTGAAGGAAAACTGGCTGCCTCGTGCAGCAGCTTGATTCTGGATTACGATCCGGAACTCCCCTGGCATGACTGGAAGAAGGTTGCTGACAACGGTTACATCCGAAATCATAATCCCAAAGGAGATACGCTCTACGGGATTGAGATGATGGTTCACCCGGAGTTTCGCGGGATGAAGCTCTCCCGGCGGCTTTATGATGCTCGCAAAGAGCTGTGCCGAGAGAAGAATCTCGAGAGGATCGTTATCGCTGGCCGAATCCCCGGTTACGGTCAACACGCTGACCGAATTTCTGCTCGAGAGTACGTTGAGAAGGTTGTCGACAAAACTCTTTACGATCCCGTGTTGACGGCTCAACTTTCCAATGGGTTTGCGTTAAACGGATTGATTCCGGACTACTTTCCGACGGATGAAGCGAGTCGTGGTTTTGCGACATCCCTCGATTGGCGCAATCTCGACTATCAGCGCGGGGCCCGACGCCGTTACGGACACACCACGGAACCGATTCGGCTCGCGGTTGTTCAGTATCAGATGAGAACGATCTCAGTGTTTTCGGAGTTCGAAACACAGTGCGAATTCTTTATCGACACCGCCAGCGAGTACAAGTCGGACTTTGTCGTCTTTCCTGAACTGTTTACGACACAACTTCTGTCATGCGTCCATCAGGATCGGCCCGGAAGCGCAGCCCGAAAACTGGCGGAGTTCACACCTCAATATCTCGATTTTTTCACTGAGATGGCGGTGAAGTACGACATCAATGTCATCGGGGGATCGCACTTCGTCGTGGAAGATGAATCGCTCTTCAATGTCGCCTATCTGTTTCGACGGGATGGATCGATTGGCAAGCAGGAGAAGATTCACATCACGCCCAGCGAACGCAAGTGGTGGGGAGTGACACCCGGACGAAGTGTGAGCACTTTCGATACGGACTGTGGACGAATCGCGATTCTCGTGTGCTATGACATTGAGTTCCCGGAGCTTGTCAGAATCGCCGCCCAGAAGGGGGCGAAGATCATTTTCGTGCCTTTCAATACCGACACCCGGCAAGGATATTTAAGGGTCCGGAACTGCGCGATGGCTCGCTGTATCGAGAATCATGTTTACGTTGCTGTGTCTGGATGCACCGGAAACCTCCCGTTTGTCGAGAACTCCGACTTACACTACGCACAGTCTGCCATCTTCACTCCCGCGGACGCAGAATTCGCACGCGACGGAATCGTTGCTGAATGCAATGCGAACATCGAAACGATGATCATTGAAGACGTCGATGTCGAACAGCTGCGACGCCACAAAGAAAGTGGCAGCGTTCAAAACTGGAACGACAGGCGCCGCGATCTTTATAAGGTTGTCTATCGCGAAAACGGAGAAGAGTTCGAAGTCTAAAACCTGTTTCTTTTGCTTGGGAGCGACTGACAACGGTTTCACAACATGCTCGAAACCATCTTCATGTTCTCAGTCAGCTTCCGTAATTCGGAACGTTGAGAGAACCGGCGCAAACAAAAACACCCCGTCAGAATTTCTGGCGGGGTGTTTGTTGAAAGCTGTCTCACGTGGGACGAACTCACGCTGGACGAGGTTTACTCTTGCGGATCAGCTGGAAGACGTTCGTCTTCGACTTCTGGAAATGAACCGGTGAGTGCTTCCATGAAAGCGACGAGGTCGAGCTTTTCCTGCTCGGTCAGATTGAGCTTCACGATCTTGTCGCTGAGATTCTTGTTGGGCGTTCCGCCCTTGTTGTAGTGCTCAACAACATCCATCAGTGTGTCCAGACTTCCGTCGTGCATGTAAGGAGCAGAGTGGACGACGTTTCGAACGGTTGGCGTTTTGAAGGCGCCCCAGTCTTTCTCGTCTTTCGTCACTGCGTATCGTCCGACGTCAGGGTCTTCGGCATCCATTCCGATTCCGAGATTGTGATACTTCTCGTCGGCGAGGTTTGCTCCCACGTGACACGCTGCGCAGTTGACGCGTTCACTGAAAAACAGCTCCTGTCCGCGGAGAGCACTTTCTGACATCGGATTGGATTCGGCTCCCTGTTTCGCAAACTCGTACTGCTTTGCAAACTCTTCGCTTGAGTCGATCAGATCTTCAAGGTCTTCGGGATCGAGTTGAGCGAATCGTTTCATCTCTTCGCTGAAATCGTATGCGGCTGGTCCGGTGACGAGTGTTCTTTCGAAGGAAGCGAGAGCGTCAGCGACGTTTTCGATGTTGACTGCGTTCTTGCCTTTTCCACCGAAGACAGCACGGAACTGCAAGACGTATCCGGGGATGTTCTTGATCGATCCGACAGCGGCTTCGTGGGTGTTTCCCATTTCGATCGGGTTGGCAATCGGTCCAACGGCTTGTTCTTCGAGTGAGGCTGCGCGGCCGTCCCAGAACTGGAGGTCCGACAGAATTCGGTTGTAGCTCACTGGGGAATTTCGGTTCCCTTCCTGTCCTCCGATGCCGACGCCGAACTTTGTAAATCGTCCGTAACCTTCGTCCGGATGATGGCAGGTGGCGCAGCTGATTGTCGTGTCAGCAGACAATCGGGGATCGAAGTAAAGCTGGCGGCCGAGTTCGATTTTGGCCTGTGTCAGAGGGTTTCTGTCCAGACCTTTAATCTGCGACGCTCCGGCTGCAAGCCCGAGCGGAAGGACAGGTTCGATAACTCGGTGAAGTTCCGGTTCTGTGAGCCACTTCCGAATCTCTCGAAGCTTCAGGTCTCCCTCGCCGGGAATGCCGTGCAGGAGTTCTCCTTCTCCCAGCTTGACGGTCTTCGGTCCTAACTCTTTTGCTTTGGCTTTCGCTTTCGCGATTGCGTTTTGCTTTCTCTCTTCCTGCGCTTGGCCGGGAACTCCGATTGAGAGAATACAGGCTCCTGTGATAACAACGAAAAGCAGCTTCTTCATCTCAAATCCTCAATCTCTCCGGTTGGGGTTTCTGTCGGCACGTTCTTCTACTGAGAGTTTAATGAGTGAGGTGGAGTGAATGTTCTTTGAGTGAGCAAGCAGTCACCTGAATCTCAAACTCCGACTCTCGTTTCTACATTGTATGAACCGACGCGATTGGGTCCACCTAGCGGACAGATTGACTGCGAGTTCGTGGAGTTCCTTATCAAAAATTCACTCTTCCCACAAAAAAAGCCGGAGCTGAGATGCTCCGGCTTTCCTGAAATTGAAACACAGTGACAGGTTCTGTGTCAGGCTGACTGAACCTGTTGAGATTGTGTGCTTCGGGCGAGTTCTATTCTGCTCGCATCTTCGCACAGATGGCTTCTGCCATATCCTGAGTGCCGACGGCAGTTGGGTCGTTTCGATCGGCTTTCATGTCGTAGGTGACGTCTTTGCCTTCTTCGATGACAGCAGCGACCGCCCGATCGAGTTTCGCAGCAGCTTCTCGTTCTCCGAGGTGATCGAGCATCATCTTTCCGGAAAGGATCAGAGCGACAGGATTGACGCGGTTCTGTCCTTTGTATTTCGGAGCACTTCCGTGAGTGGCTTCGAAGATGGAGGCTTCTGTCCCGATGTTTGCTCCGGGGGCAACTCCCAGTCCGCCGACGAGTCCGGCGCACAGGTCGCTCAGAATGTCCCCGTACAGGTTTTGCGTCAGGATGACATCGTACAGTTCCGGTTTTTGGACAAGCTGCATGCACATGTTATCAATGAGCCGTTCCATGTAGCTGACATTGCTGGCATCGGAAACTTTTCCGACCAGTTCCGGATCAGGAGCGGCACCGTCAGCGAGTTCTTCCCATTCGAATTTCGCCCCGTAAGCGAGAGCAACAGCTCGGGTTTCGTCGTACCAGAGACCGTCGGTGAACTTCATGATGTTGGCTTTGCAGACCGACGTCAGTGATTTTCGCTCCTGTTTGACCGAATAATCGAACGCGAAATCTGCAATTCGCCGAGTCCCTTCGTAAGAAATCGGCTTGATGCTGATTCCGGTCGTGTCTTCTCGTGTGTTGATCTTCTTTCCCGTCGCAAATTCATTGATTTGCCCAATTAGCTTGGCGGTTTTGTCGTCGCCAGCCTGGAATTCGACACCTGCGTAAAGGTCTTCTGAGTTTTCACGAATCAGAACGAGGTCGACGTTGGAGTCCTCGAAATAAGTTCGAACGCCCTTGTAAGTCTTGCATGGACGAACACAGGCGAAGAGGTTCAATTCCTGTCGCAGAAAGACGTTAACGCTGCGGAACCCTTTTCCGATCGGTGTGGTGATCGGTGCTTTCAGAGCAATTCCATTCTTCCGCACAGAATCCATCACGCGATCCGGGACTTTTCCTTCACGCTCAATGACTTCAATCCCACATTCTTGAAAATCCCAGTCGATTTTCACGCCTGTGGCTTCAATACACTTTCGTGTTGCTTCGGTGATCTCTGGACCAACACCGTCACCGGGAATCAGCGTCACATTGTACATTTCGAATACTCTCTGCTGTTTCGATATCGAGGCCGAAAGCCGCCACGCTTGGCTTCAGACGATTTCGCAAATGCGGTAGCGCTTCGTCTGTTGAGGAATTCTCAATTTTCCAGATATTTCGGAACTTTTCCGACGAACAGATTTGGCATCTGGTGGGTTACTCTGGATGAACAGGACCGTATCAAAAGGCAATGTCCCATTCAAGGAGTGCAACGGCCTGTCAACCTTTCATAACGTTTTGTCGTCAATTCGTGGCGGTGATATCAAAATGAATGCGCAAGTTGACAGGAGGATCCACTCCAGTCGGAAACGCCTTTGACGAAAATCGCCTGCGTTTCAATTGAAAAGAATCAGAATCAATCCGGAAAGATCACCCAATCATGAGCATCGGTACAGGACTTGCGAAACCTGTCATCGGTTCAGTTCGGTGATCATCTGATTTCCGCTCTATTGAGCGTGGAGTGTTGAGAGCAATCCTTCAACATTCCTTCCCTGGCGAGATAGAGGTTCGTCAGCCTCACGGCAGCAACAACTGAGCCGGAAGCAAGATCGCATTGGAAGGTTGAGCAATCAGCTTTTTCGTGCGATGCCTGCTTGGGTCCCCTGACTTCGGGGGGAGCGGGGGACCCAATTTTCGCGGATTTCTCTCAAGAAATCCGTCTACGGTTCGTCAATTCACGTCACACCTTCCAGTTGTTCCTGTCCCATCTTTCAAGCCACCTCACGACGGTTGACTGGTGATCCCTGCAGCTGCAATTCGTCTGCGAACCATTGAAAAGACAGCCAATGCTGTCGTCTTCGATGAGGGACGATGCAGCTCACAGTAGATCGGAAACTTGTCGCTATGGTTCTCGCCCCGAAGAAACCGAAGAAGTCACGTCGGTCAGACTCGCATTCATTCCCTTTCTCTTCATTCCGAATCGGCTCAAAATTCAGGGAATGCTCCTTGAGAGAATTTTTTGAGCTGGTCCTCGCGAACTCGCGAAATCACAACCGAACTGAACTCAATCAGGCCAGTCAGGTGAGCGAACAAGCAACCGAAGATTGTTCAAGCGGCGAGTTGGCAACATCCTTGTCGTTGGGAAATGACGATTGCAATGCTGTCGATTGTGATGCGATTGAAGATGTCATCGCGAGCTATCTGCATGATGTTCCCCACAGTGCGAAAACGTGGGGCCAACGAGACCTGGAAAGTTTTCTTCAATGGGTTCGCGACTCAGCCATGTTTAACGAAGATCGCCATTCCTCAACGGAAAAAGCGAACCTCCGGCGATCTACTGAGCAGCTGATCATTCAGAAACGACTTGCCTTCCGAAGGTTTCAAGCAATCGCTGCTGACTGCTCTGTTGATTGCAGAACTCAGAATTGGAGCGACAAGACAGTCCTGCATCTCAATCCGACGTTCGTCTGGTCAGCGTCGAAACCGAATTGCCGATCCTCTCACGGGGAGCGAACCGTGCTGTTTGTTTCGACGGACGAGCGAGTCACATCGATGTCGTTGTCGGCCAGCTGGGTTGAATTCATCGAGTTGTTATCGCGAACGGGACCGGCGACAGTGAAGGCTGCGCAGCGAAAAACGAAATCAGCCAGCCGCGAGGTGTTTGACGACGTTCTAACTCGAATGCTGGGCCATCAACTTCTCGCGATTTCGACGTGAACTCACCCAGCGACAACGGCATAGCATTCACAGCTTAGCAGCGATGGCGCACTGTCCTTGCTGGGAAGTTCATCGAGAAGTGATGCAACAAAGTGTTACGCGGGATTCGGTTCGGGAGTCTCTGAGGCTTTTGGCTGCGTGAGCAATGACACTCCGACCAGCGTCAGGAATCCGAGTGGAATCGTCACAATTCCGGGTTGGCTGAACGGGACGTAACCCAGGTGCCCGGGAATTTTGTAGACAGCGTCGAACGTGTCTCCGCTTAAGAGAATCCAACCGAGTGAAGACACCATCCCGACACTCACAGCTGCGATCACGCCTTCTTTCGTGGTCTTGTTCCAGAACAACAGCATCACCAGAGATGGCAGGTTCGCGGAGGCAGCGATACTGAACGCCCACCCGACGAGGTAGCCGACGTTCAGCCCCTCGAAGAGAATTCCAAGAACGATTGCAATCACACCCACGACGACGGATGTGATTTTCGCAACGCGCACTTGTTGAGAGTCGTTCAGATCGACTTGGCCAACGTTCATCAGCAAGTCCCTCGTGACTGCACCCGCCGAAGCGAGAATCAATCCGGAGACGGTTCCGAGGACGGTGGTGAAGGCAATCGCTGAGATGATCGCGAAGAGCCAGACGTTCATGCTTTTCGCGAGAAGAGGAGCGGCCATGTTTGAGTCGGTCACATCCATCGCTCCACTGACCATCGCTCCCAGGCCGAGATAGAGAGTCAGAATGTAGAAGAACCCGATCGCGCCAATTCCGACAATGGTACTCTTCCGGGCACTCTCTCCATCTTTCACCGTGTAGTAGCGAATCAGGATATGTGGCAGTGATGCTGTTCCGCAGAACAATGCGAGCATGAGCGAGATGAAGTTCAGTTTCTCGACGAACTTATCGCCACGAATCCCTGCAAACTTGGGGTGATTTCCGGGCATCAGAACTTCGCTGCCGGAGGTTGGTTTCTGATAGTAGATTGTGGTCACGTCGCCGTTTTCTTCCGCGACAGTTGTTTTGCCCCACAGAATGACTTCGCTGCCGTGAAATTTCTGAAAGAACGAAACTGGTCCCAGTGCTCCGGTGGATGTTTCATCATCAGGAAGGCGGCTGATGTAGCCGACCGGATGCAATTCGGGTTCCCCTTTTTCAGAGCCTTTGGGGAGACCGTTGACGAGCAACTGTCCGTCCGGTGTTGAGGTGACAGTTTGACCTTCAACGAGGAAGACTTTCGAAGCATCTTCCGAATCCTTCTTGATGCTGAAAATCTTTTGTCCGCCATCCGGTTGTTCGACTCGGACGTACGGTTTTTCAGCCCATTCTCCATCTGCTGGCAGAATCGTTCCCGAGACTCCGGGCAGAGTGTGTGATTCGGATTCGGCAGACTTTAGTTCCGCTTCTGTGATGGGGCCAATGGTTTGAAACTTGTAACCATCCATTCCTCCTTCTTCGACATTCAAGCCTTTCGCCAGAATCATGATTACGAGGATCAGGCTGAACAGCACGAGGAGTGAGCCTTTGAGGAATTGAACATACGTTGTCGACACCATTCCGGCCGAAACGACGATGGCGACCACTGCTGCACCGACGAGGACAACACCGACCCAGTGGGGAAGTCCCAGCAACGGTTGAATCAAAACGCCCGCGCCGACCATTTGTGGAATGAGATAGAAGATACTGACGATCAGCGTGCTGATCCCGACGACACATTGGATTCCACGGGACTGAAAGGTCGAGTCGAGTGCGTCGGCGAAGGTGTATTTTCCCATCCGTTTGAGTGGTTCCGCCACGACGAACAACGCCACGATCCACCCGGCCAGAAAGCCGATCGAATACAGGAATCCGTCGTACCCGTAAAAGGCAATCATCCCGCAAATTCCGAGGAACGAGGCTGCGGAGAGGTAGTCGCCGGCAAAGGCGACCCCATTGATGAACCAGGGGATTTGACCGTGAGCAGCGAAGTATCCGGCGGACGATTTGGCTCGACCGGCGAGATAGAAACTTAAACCCATGGTTCCGCCGACGAAGGCGAGAAACGCCACGACCGCGATTGTTGATGGTTCGTAAATCATCCTTGCCCCTCCTCTTCCTTTTGAGGTTCGGAGCGACAAAGCAGGCCGTAAAGAATCGCGAGTAAGAATGCGGACAGGATCAATGCAAAGCCGTAAAGGACGGCCAGGTTGATTCCCTCAATCGGTGTGGCTCGCATCGTTTCTGGACGAAACGCATTGAGCAGCACGAAGATGACATAAAAGATGAGATAGATCCAGAAAAGGATCAATCCAATTCGGGAATTCCGAGCCTGCATCAAGGTATCCTTCATTCTCGCGATGGACGCGAATTACATATCGATAGCATTTGATCGTTGTCGGAAGATACAGGCTGAGACAATCCACGACAAGGACTTGGTACGATCGCTGCCGATCACGTTCGGAATTCGTCAACAGCTTCTGTGAACGTCGACCCCAAAGAACTGTTCTTGAAAGACCCGTCTCTTCGCATACAAAACGGGTTCAAGCATTCCTACTTCTTACTCAGGACCAGAAACGATGCCGCTTCCACAGGTTGGTAAAAAAGCTCCCGCGTTCACGCTTCCAGCGATTCCCTCAGGCAAGGTTCGTCTCAGCCAGTTTCGAGGAGACAAGAACGTCGTTCTCTATTTCTATCCTCGTGACAATACTCCCGGCTGCACGCAGGAAGCTTGCGACTTTCGTGACCAGATTGCCCGCGTTCAAGACAGTGACACCGTTGTGCTCGGAATTAGCGGAGACAGCATTGCCTCGCACGAAAAGTTTGCCGCCAAGCATGAATTACCCTTCCAGCTTCTCGCGGACGAAGACCACTCGATTGCTGAAAAGTACGGTGTTTGGGTCGAGAAAAAGAACTATGGCAAAACCTATTTTGGGATTCAGCGCGCAACCTTTCTCATCGACAAACAGGGAACTCTCGTCGAAATCTGGCCCAAGGTGAAAGTGAAAGGCCACGTCGACGAAGTGATCGAGAAGTTGAATGAACTTCAAGATTGATGAAAGAAGCTGCGCGCACGGATTCGTGACAGATTCAGTGATGAATGCCGGGCATTGATGTATGCTGATCAGTGACGAAGACTGACGTGTTGCAGCTGGTTGCGAATTTCGCGAATCAATTGGAGCTGCATCACCTGCAATCGTTCAAGCCCTTCGATGTCTTGATTGAGTTGTTCAAACAACTTGTCATCTTCGGTGGAAGATTTCTTCTCTGTCTGTTGTTTGGTTCGTGATCGTCGTCGCTTGTCCATGAGTCATAGTGCACCCGCGCGTTCTGGAAATCGGAAGGTCGATCGCTCTCGTCGCATACTGTTGAGTGTTTTCGTTCAACACCGAGAGCAAACACGACAGTCGACATGATCTCTCACTTGACCGCGTCGGAACTGGCTCGCGACGAACTTTAGATCGGAAACTCACAGCAGGAGAGGATCAACCTGCCATTGTCATAATTTACCGATCCATAACGGCCGACGATGACTCTCCAACCGATTCAAGAGTGAGTAGCGATTGGTCTGAACTGGTGAGAACTTCGCCGATGACTTGAGTATCTGGAATTGTCACCAGAACGTAAGTGTTTCGTCCGTCATGGATCTCGACGATTGTACTCACTGACGGGGCACGTGACGCGACCTGATTTGGGAGGATTTGTGGCGTAATAGTGATTTCCCTTAGACCTGCGGGTAATTCCGCACGAAGCACTTGAATTTGGTCGGGAAGAAGTGTCCAGCTGCGTGTGTCGGCTTGCTCTGTTGCTTCCCAGGCGACACCTGCCGCAGTCAGGGCGAAGTCGGCAAGCCCCGAGTTTTCTGCGCCCAGGCTGTCTTTGGCAGCATAGATCGCCGCCTTTTTGAGAGTCCTTCGGACAACCGCTCGTGCGACGACATCCGGGTGTTCGGCGGCAGCTTGCTCCACGGCGAATTCGCTGATGTTGCTCAGTGTGGCTGTTGTGCCAAGCACTTCGTTCCCGACGGAGACCTGAACGTTCTCGATCAGTGAGCGCCCCGGAATCACAACGGGAACTTTGATCGGGGCAATCGTCGGAGTGATTTCCTGTTCTGTGAATTCGTTGAGAATTCGGTCGGCGATCAACATGGCAGCGGTCGAGGGAACTTCAACAGCTTCCACTTTCTGCGGACCGCGGCCAACTAAACAGAAGACGTACAAGACGCCGTTGCCTCGCTCGGAGTGTTTGCCTTCCCGGGCGCGGGCGAGGTCAATCTGAGCATCGCGGAAATCTGTTTCCCAGTTTGCCACCTTCAGCCGCGAGCGTTCGATATCGTCGTAATCGAGGTGCCGTTCTTCCAACAGGGCTGCGTGAACGTAAGGGCCGAGAGCCAGTCTTCGGAAGTGAAGCTCTTCCGCGACTTCTTCTTCGTCGAGTCGTCTTGAGTTTTCAATTCGGGCGATGACGTCGTTTTGTTTCTCCGTAACCTGAAGCGCGTATGCGGTTGCGTCATCTCCGCCGTGCATCAGATTGGTGATCGCCAGCATCGCGCGAATGAGAATACGTTCGTAATCACTCCCAGCCCACGCGATTTCGTTGTCGTCCCGAATCATCGATCGCACGAGTTCTCTTGCGTCGCGTTGTTCGAGGTGATCGAGCCGGTCGCGGACTCCTCGAAGAAGCTGTTCAGCTTCATGAGTGTTGCCTGCGGTGAGTTGAATCATCGCTTTGTCGAGAGTCAACGCGTCGGAATCTTTTCGTTTCTCGTCGATGAGCGTCTGCAGCCTCGCTTGCGATTGAACGAGGTCGCCTGAATAGAACTCTTCTCGAAAACTCTGGGCCTGTCGCGCGCGGTGGGAGCATCCGGCCAGCAGAATGCAGACGATCAGCACCTGCCGTGCGACGCTTCGAAAGTTGGACACGGACATTTCGTGGGCAAGCATGCGTGAGTTCTTCATGTTTGAAATATCATCGAATGCTCTTGTCGATCAATGCAATGCAGGGATCGCCCTCCCTTGCTTCCCGTTGATCTCGGCGCGAACTCTTTCTGTCTGTTGCTGATCGCCGGACGCGAACTCGAGCAAATTGCTCTTTCCTGTGCACTCGCTTGAATCTTTCCATCAGGTCAAAGGCTGAGTTTGCTCGTGCGAGTGAGTCCACACCAAATCAGAAACTAATTTAAAAGTGACTCTTCGAGTAGAGTTTTCGGAGGTTAGCTGACTCTTTCGTGAACTCTCCGGTGTTGATGTCGACCATCTCCAGCGTGAGCAGATAATCGCGTTGATACTTCTTGTTATCCCGAGTTGTTCCGGAAGTCAGTTTGGCAAAAAGGAGATAATCGAACGGTTGATTGAGTTTCTGCATGACACTCAAGTACAGCTGTTGATTGTCGGGGAGGAAGAGATCGTCGGGACGAAGTCGTGTTTCGCGGAGCCCTGCCTCGACGTATCTTCGGCTGATTGAGCTGTACAATTCTGACTGCGACAGCATCGTGTCGATGTGTTCGAAGATTTGCTCCTTGAAGTCTCCAATCTCTTCGGAGCTGCGATTCTCAACGCCAACGAAGCAGATACGTTTCTTTCCGGTCGGCATTCCGTTCATGGATGCCTGTTGGATTTCTTGGACCTGGCGCCCCATCAATCGGCCGACTGCCTCATCGATGAGTGGTTTCCACGTTTCCGCACCTGCTTCATGGGAACCGACAGCATCGGCATCCATATCAGTCAGAACGGTGGCTTTTTGTGATCCGCGGCAGCCATAAGTCCAGATGGAGAGACCGCTCGATGTGAGGAGAAGGAATTGACGCCGATCCATGGCTACCTCTTGCTGTGATTGGAGAATCACTCTGTATGATTTGCGTCGCCAATTCTATGAGTTCGGTGTGTCGCGCAATAGATCGGTTCGTCGATGGGAACGGCGTCCTCGCGATTGGAGGCAAGTCCTGCCGAAGAGTCTCTTCGGGTGTGACGGGACTACGTGTCGTCAATGTGATGTCTGTTGCAGCATGGTCGTGTGAAATCGCAATTCTTAGCTGTCTCACTTCGGGCGGAAAGTTACCGAATCTGAGACTGGAAATCTTTTTGACAGTCTTTGTTGTCAAAAGTGTGAAATCGCGTATACTTGGGACCTAGGTTCCCGGCTCTTTGACCAATTCCGCAATCATGACACGTGACCAGACAGATCATGAATTTCTGAGCGTGTTGCAGCGACAGTCGCCTGCCACGATTCAGAGTTTGTGTGATTCGATCGGGATCACAGCGACTGCGGTTCGCCAGAAGCTGATGAGGTTTCAGGCTGCGGGTTTGGTTGATCGCGAGTTGTCACGTCAGGAACGCGGTCGGCCGAGCTATGCGTATCACCTGACTGCGGCAGGACTTAAGGAGTTGGGTGACGATCATGCGGAGATCGCTGCCATTCTCTGGAAGCAGATTATGCAGATTTCGGACGAGAATGTCCGGAAGAGCGTCCTGAATGGTGTGAAAGATTCGTTGGTCGAGCGGTTTGGAGCATGTCGGGATGGAAACAGCCTGGCGAGCAGGTTGCAGTTGCTGACCAGTCACTTGACTGAGCAGGGATTCGAAATTGAATTCGCCAGCAACAGTGAGCCGGACGGCTTGCCCATCCTGCGAGAATACAATTGTCCGTATCATGAACTGGCTGAGGAAGATTCGTCGATTTGCGATCTTGAACAGTCAGTCTTTTCAGAGTTGCTGGGAGTTCCGGTCGAGTTGTCGTCCTGTCGATTGGATGGCCATCGATGTTGTGAATTCCAAGTCGGAGAGAGTGGTTAAGCGTGATGAAGTGTTGAGGAAGGGTTCGGTCCAGCAAAGGGTTTGGACCGGCTTGCAACTGACGGGTTATCCGTCGACAATTCCGCCCGCCCTGGAGTTTTTGAGTCACCAGTTTTGAGAGATCAGCCCCGAGAGTTGTGTTCGTCGGAACGACGGGCTAGTAATGAACTTGAGGGCGTTTTGTAATTCTGGTTTTTGACCTGCACCTTATTCAATGCTTCCGATCATTAAGGATACCGTACAATGACATGGATCGAAGGTCGATTCGAAGAGAACGTCATCACGACGAGTCTGGAACAGGCGATGAACTGGGCGAAGCAGTCCAGTGTGTGGCCAATGACGTTCGGATTGGCGTGTTGTGCGATTGAAATGATGGCAACCGGAGCGAGTCGTTACGACATCGACCGTTTCGGAGCGGGAGCGTTTCGGGCGACTCCACGTCAGGCAGACCTGATGATTGTCGCCGGAACAGTGACGCACAAAATGGCCAGCCGTGTGCGTCGCCTCTACGAGCAAATGCCCGATCCCAAATATGTCATCGCCATGGGGGCGTGTACCGTCGGTGGTGGTCCTTACTTCAAGTATGGATACCACGTTGTGAAGGGCGTCGATCTGGTCGTCCCTGTTGATGTTTATGTTCCAGGGTGCCCTCCCCGTCCTGAGGCACTTCTGGAGGGAGTGATGCGAATCCAGGACAAGATTCGAATGAAGAAAATCACCCGAGGTGCAGAAGACTCACTGCCTGTTCCTCACCATTCCGGATACGTCAAAGAGCCGGAAATTGTCCTTGCCTGATTCGTCGACTTGTCGACTTTTGTTTAATTAGATTTGTGATTGCGAAACCATGTCCAGCTTGTTGAAAATCGAAGACCTGCATGTTTCTGTCGGGGAAACCGAAATCCTGAAAGGCGTGAATCTTGAGATCCGCCAGGGAGAGATTCATGCATTGATGGGACCAAACGGGTCCGGAAAAAGCACGCTGGCGTACGCACTCGTGGGACATCCGAAATACGAAATCACCAGCGGTTCAATCTCGATCGACGGGACAGATGTTCTCGACCTCGATCCAGCGGAGCGAGCGCGTCTGGGAATGTTCCTCGCGTTTCAATATCCAGTCACAATTCCCGGCGTGAAGGTTGCAGATTTCCTTCGACATGCCATCAGTAACGTCCGTAACCCCGATCGGAAAGAAGGCGAAGAGCTGATGCCGATGCGGGAATTCCGGACGGAACTCCGTAGCACAATGCAGGAGTTGAACATCGACGCTGAGTTCGCACGGCGATACCTGAACGACGGGTTCTCCGGTGGTGAAAAGAAGCGGATGGAGATTCTCCAGCTGGCCATGTTGAAGCCGAAGTTCGCAATTCTCGACGAAACAGATTCCGGACTCGACAGCGATGCTGTCCGGGTTGTCAGCGAAGGCTTGAGCAAATTGTCCGGACCGCATATGGGGGTCTTGATTATTACTCACCACGAACGGCTTCTGGAGTATAACGTTCCTCAGTTTACACACGTGATGCTTGCGGGGCGAATTGTGGAAACGGGCGATGCCTCGCTCGCTCATGATCTGCATAACAACGGTTACGCAGGTGTTCGCGAGCGGCATCCAGAGGCCGCTGCAGAAGAGGACGCAGCTCAGGAAGAAACGACTTCTGTCTAGTACAGATGTTTCTTTCGAAACCCCTCGCTTCCCGAGCGGATTTTCGGGAACAGTGCAGAGCGACTGGATTCGCGACCCGCGATTTGGGTGATTAGCCCACCTCGTACTTCCTTATCAGCAATCCCGACTTTCAATCGGAGACGGCACCATGGCGACGACAGATACACTTGACTCAGATCTTGGCAACGACGGCAAAGCCGATGTCTCGATCGGGGATTATCAATACGGGTTTCACGATCCGACTGACAAATACGCATTCACCTCTCAGAGAGGTCTCAACGCAAAGATCGTTGCTCAGATCTCTGAGATGAAGAATGAGCCGGGCTGGATGACGGACTTCCGCTTGAAGTCCTACGAAATCTTCGAATCGAAACCGATGCCCACTTGGGGCGGCGATATGTCGGGGATCGACTTTCAGAACATCTTCTACTACGTGCGTGCCAGCGATCGTCAGGAAAAATCCTGGGACGACGTTCCGGAAGACATTCGGAAGACTTATGACCGTCTCGGGATTCCCGAAGCGGAAAAGAAATATCTTTCCGGTGTGAAGGCTCAGTATGAGTCAGAAGTGGTCTACGGATCGCTTCAGGAAGACCTCGAAAAGCAGGGAGTCCTGTTCACAGACACCGACTCCGCACTGCGTGACCATCCGGAAATCTTCCGGCAGTACTTCGGGACAATCATTCCGCCAAGCGACAACAAATTCGCTGCATTGAATAGTGCTGTGTGGTCCGGTGGATCGTTCATCTACGTTCCGCCCGGAGTCAACATTGACTTCCCGCTGCAGGCGTATTTCCGGATCAATACCCAAAATATGGGACAGTTCGAGCGGACCCTGATCATTGTTGATGAGGGTGCCAACGTCCACTACGTCGAAGGGTGTACTGCTCCGACTTACAGTTCCGATTCATTGCACTCAGCTGTCGTTGAAATTGTCGTCAAACGCAAGGGGCGATGTCGTTATACCACCATTCAGAACTGGTCGAATAACGTCTACAACCTTGTGACCAAGCGGGCGATGGCCTACGGCGACGCCCTGATGGAATGGATCGACGGAAACCTCGGCTCCAAGCTGACGATGAAGTATCCGGCGATTTATCTGATGGAGCCCGGAGCTCGTGGCGAAACCCTTTCCATCGCTTTTGCGAGCGAAGGACAGCATCAGGACGCTGGGGCAAAAATGGTCCACTGTGCTCCGCATACTTCGAGTCGAATCATTTCGAAGTCGATTAGTAAAGATGGCGGACGAAGCAGCTACCGCGGACTCGCGAAGGTGGAAAAAGGGGCGACTGACTGTAAGAGCAATGTCGTCTGTGACGCTTTGATTTTGGATTCCGAAAGCCGAAGCGACACGTATCCTTACATCGAAGTTGAGGAAGATGACGTCGCGATGGAGCACGAAGCCTCAGTTTCGAAGATTGCCGAAGAGCAGCTTCTGTATCTGATGAGCCGAGGGCTGACCGAAGCAGAAGCTTCCGCGATGATCGTGACAGGTTTCATTGAGCCGCTTGTGAAAGAGTTGCCGATGGAATATGCCGTCGAGATGAACCGTCTGATTGAATTGCAGATGGAAGGAAGTGTCGGGTAAGTCAGTTTTCGATTGACCCGATGCAATCGTTCGAGGCCCATTCGCACTGACCTCTGAACACAAACAATCAAACACGGCAAGCACTTCAGATGAGGTGCTTGCCGTGTTTTTTTATCGTTCGAACTTTCCTCTGTGGTGAAGAGTTTGAGCCGAACGCTTTATTGTCGGGAGGCGACGGTTTTGCCTGTTGCTGGTGCAACGACAACAGCGATTTCGTCCGCGACAGTTTGGTCGGCTGTCAGAATCTGAATGACACCGTTGACAGGTTCCGAAATTTGAATCGAAGGCAGAACAGCGGTTGTCTGCTCTGTGGTCCAGTTTTCAACATTGGCTTGCAGCTTCATTCCGCCGATGACAAGCAGAACGGTTCCTTGTTGTGCTCCGATTTGACCGTCGATGGAAATTGCTTGTCCAGGATTGACGACGACTGAGTCAGGTGTCGTCGCTGGAGCACTTGCATCTGGAGCTGTCGGAGAACTGGCGGCATACCGAACGCCAAGGGTATTCAACACATCACCGGTTGGGCTCATCACAACGAGCTCAGCTTGGACCGGCTCAGTGACTGGGAGTGTTGGGAGTTGTGCTGTGGCGATTGCGTCTTCCCAGCGAGTGACTTGAGTCCCGAGCGACATTCCTCCGATTCGAAGAACGATCGAGCCCGGAGTCGCTCCAAAGCCGGCTCCTTCAAGTGCAATCTCCTGGCCTGAGTAAACGTCAGTCAATTCCACGAGTGGCGAAGCAGGTACTGCTGGTTGGCCGGGGCTTGGGTGGCATTGGCAGGGAGTTGCGCAATGGCAATCGTGGTCGCATCCGCAAGGTTTCTTTTCGACACAAACCGTTTCAACGGGGCGGATAGTGCAGACCGGATGGTGTGGCTCGCAAGGTCGAATAACGCATACGGGGTTCGGAGGTGGGCAAGGGCGAATCACACATTTTGGAGGTCCGACGACTGGAGGGGGTGTAATGCAAGCGGGTGGCGGGATGATATGTGGCGGCGGGTTGATATGTGGTGGAGGAGTGATGCAGACCGGCGGAGGAATGATCCGCGGTGGAGGGGTAATGCAAATTGGTGGAGGAATGATTCTCGGCGGTGGCCCGATTGTGACTGGTGGTGGAATAATTCTTGGCGGCGGAGTGATGCACTTTGGAGGTTCAATGTGGGGTGGTCCGAATTTCGGCGGATCGATTGGCTGATGCTTCGGCGGATGTCCTGTCCACTTGGGAGGATTGTGTTGCGTGCCGAATTTGACCTTCGAGAAGAAGTTGTTGGAGCTTTTCGATTTAGAATTGGACAGCTGATTGAACAGCTTCTTTGCGTCGAAAGACTGAGCGTAGCCTTCGCTGGCGGTGACGGCAGTGATCAATGTTGCGGTGAGGACGAGAGTTTTCATAGCCTGTTTCCCTGCTGAGTGTTCTGTGTCTCTTGTGTGACGACACTCAGAGACTAGGCAGGTCCCGTGCCATACGGTTTTATCAGCAGTTTTTGCCATTTCGTCGCGAACTGCGCCATCGGTTCGACTCCTCGTGAATCGACATGACAACAAGTGGCTTCAGCGCGTGATGACACACCGCTGATTCAGCTTGAATGCATGGCTGCAAACACATGGGTGCCGGAATTCGGTCGCTCTATCGCTGCGACGGGAGAACTTGCGCCCGGTTTTCGCCTTCGAGAGATATGGCGAGGCAGCTGCCGAAGCGGGTTAAGGGGTCTGTTCGTTTCTCGCCAGGATGAAGTCGACCCATTGTGGAAGCTTCTCGACGAAATCCGGTGGGAACCGGTGTTCGGACATTCCCGGATACTCAATGGCTTCAACTCGTGCGCCCAGCCGCTCAAGGTCCTGAGCGTAGAACCGGGTGATTGCGATGTTCCCCAACAGTTCCTGAGCTCCGCACGTGACCATGTAACCCTGCTGAGTGTGTTTCGCCTGAGGAGAAACGGAAAGCGTGGCGGGATCGTTGTTGCCTCCGGGAGACATGATGAGAGCACCGGAGAATTCATCCGGATGTCTGGCTGCGATTTCAGCAGCGACCATGGCTCCCTGTGAAAATCCAAACAGGACAAGCTGACCGGGAGCAGCTTTCAGCTTCTGGCTGACTTTCTCCAGCGCCTTGCGAATCCTGGCTTCG
Organism: Thalassoglobus neptunius; assembly: GCF_007859735.1. Taxonomy (GTDB): domain Bacteria; phylum Planctomycetota; class Planctomycetia; order Planctomycetales; family Planctomycetaceae; genus Thalassoglobus; species Thalassoglobus neptunius. Next base: position 1,170,815 of record NZ_SIHI01000001.1, read on the forward strand.
TCGAGTTGCGGGTCTTCAGCCCAGACGAAGCTGCTCGGGCCAAGCGGAATGGGTCCACTGATGCCGAGGATGGCGATTTGCATTTCATCTGAGAGTTGCTGATAGCCGGTGTTGACGAAGTTTTTGGCGCGTCCCCCCATCCCGTGCAGTCCGATCAGAATGGGAATCGGTTCAGTAGGCTGATAGTTCGACGGGAGGATCAATGAATATTCAGTGAGACCGCTGCTCTTCCAGTATTCTCCGTACTGTGACAGGTATCGCTGAACCTTGTTCCAGCGTGGGTCGTTTCGAACGAGGGCCAGATCCGGATCCTGATTCGTCCATTCCGCATCGACGCCTTCCTTCTCTGCTGCCTCCAGTAGCCAATAGAAACTTGCTTCGACGTTTCCAGCGAGGGAGTAGTAGCAGGCGAGATTGTAGGCCCCTTCGGACTCTTCGCTTTGAGCATGTGACCAATACTGCAGTTGAACAGCGTCGACGTAATTTCCGTCAGCGGCGTTTTGCCGCGCGCCTGCTGCGAGCAAGTCACTTTCAAGCGTCGACAGATCGAGTTCACCGAACTGATTTGAAGGAGGTGTCGGTTCGGCAATGACAAAGGGGCGAATGGGGCGTGTGGCCGGCACTTCCGGTTTTGCCACGACCGTTTGATCCTGCTGCGACGAGGCAATTGGGGTTCCGATCAGCTGATCGCTTGACGTTTGAGCTCGTTCACAACCCAACAAACACAACATCAAGCTGAGCAGCCCCCAAGTCAAAACTTGAGACAGGAGGGGCTTCGCTGTTGTCGTTGTTGGTCGATGCATCATTCGTCGATCCTACACCATGCTGCGATTCATGGCCATAAACGGTCGTACTCTCCTGTACGGTTTGTCTCCGTAATTCGTTAAGGCTGCAAAAATATTGCGGGAGGAATCACAAGTTTTTGCGACGCCTCCCGCTACGAACCGGCTATCCTTTGACAACAAAGTTGACCATTCGTTTTGGGACACAGATGATTTTCACGATCTGCTTCCCTTCGAGTTGCTTCTGAACAAGTTCATTGGTTTCGGCTGACTTCTGCATCGCTGCCTGATCAGCTACAGCGGGGATGCGAATCTTCGCTTTGACTTTTCCGTTGACCTGAACCGGGATTTCGATTTCAGCTTCCGCAATTTTCGATTCGTCGAAGGATGGCCAGGGAGCGTATGTGAGCGACTCGGAATGTCCGAGAAGCTGCCACAATTCTTCTGAGATGTGAGGAGCAAACGGTGCCAGCAAAAGGACGAGCGACTGAATCGCTTCTTTCGGGCGCACTTCCTGTCCGGTGAAGAAGTTGGTGAACTCCATCATCTTGCTGATCGCGGTATTGAAGCTGAGCTTTTCGATGTCTTCAGTGACACCTTTGATGGTCTTGTGCAGGACTCTCTCCTGCTCTTCGTTCATCGCGACGTCTTGAACGGCCGGGCTCAGTTTGACGTCATCGGATTGCTCATCAGTGACCAATCGCCAGACACGTCCGAGGAATCGGTAGACTCCTTCGACGCCTTTCATGCTCCACGGTTTCACCTGTTCCAGTGGCCCCATGAACATCTCGTACAGTCTCAGCGAGTCGGCTCCGTATTCGCAGACAACATCGTCGGGGTTGATGACGTTGCCTTTCGACTTGGACATCTTCTCGTTGTTTTCCCCGAGGATCATTCCCTGATTCACGAGCTTCTGGAAAGGCTCGACCGACGAAACGTATCCGCGATCGAAAAGGACTTTGTGCCAGAAGCGGGAGTAGAGAAGGTGCAGGACGGCATGCTCGGCTCCACCGATATAGAGGTCGACGGGCAGCCAGTATTTTTCGAGTTCCGGATCGATGAAGCTCGAGTTGTTTTTGTTGTCAGCGAAACGGAGGTAATACCAGCAGCTACCGGCCCATTGCGGCATGCTGTTGGTTTCGCGTTTGAGTCGTGTTCCATCTTCCGCGACCGAATAGAGCCACTCATCGGGAGCCCAGCTGAGAGGAGGGTCCGGAGTTCCTTTCGGTTTGAAGTCGTCCATGTCCGGCAGAGTGACAGGCAATTCGCTTTCGTCGACCGTGCGGATGTTTCCGGTCGGAGTGCCTTCTTCGTCGAGTTCGTGCCAGATGGGAAACGGCTCGCCCCAGTAACGTTGTCGGGAGAAGAGCCAGTCGCGCAATCGATAGTTGGTCGCCTGTTTTCCGAGACCGGCAGCTTGCAGGTCTTGTGTGATCTTCTCTTTGAACTGTTGTGTTGGAGTTCCGTTGTAGTCGCCGGAATTGATGGCGGTGCCTTGACCAGTGAAGCCGATGTTCTCGACGTCGTCGCTGCCGGAATCGACAACTTCAATGACCGGAAGGTCGAACGTCTGAGCGAATTCGAGATCGCGTTCGTCGTGGGCGGGGACCGCCATGATGGCCCCGGTTCCGTAGCTGATGAGAACGTAGTCAGCGATCCAGATCGGGGTTTTCTCGCCATTGACCGGATTGATCGCGTAGGCCCCGGTGAAGACTCCGGTCTTTTCTTTGGCGAGATCTGTGCGGTCGAGATCGCTCTTCAATGCGGAACGTCGTCGATACTCTTCGACTTCGGAACGCTTGTCGTCGGTGACAATCGTGTCCACGAGTTGATGTTCGGGAGCGATGACCATATAGGTTGCTCCGAAGAGTGTGTCCGGACGGGTTGTGTAGACCCGCAACACATTGCCTTCGGGAGTTTGTGGGAGACCGGAATTCTTTCGCGCGGATTTCCAATCATCAAATGTCGCGGACGATGCCGATTCGGAATTCGAAGGGAGTTCAACGAAGAAGTCGACCTCTGCGCCAACGCTTTTCCCGATCCAGTTCCGCTGCAGAATCTTGATCGATTCGGACCAGTCGAGGTCCTCCAAATCATCAATCAGACGCTCTGCGTACGCGGTGATGCGTAGCATCCATTGTCGAAGGGCTCGACGTTCGACGGGATGTCCGCCGCGATCACTCAGACCTTCGGCGGTGACTTCTTCATTCGCGAGGACGGTTCCGAGTGCGGGACACCAGTTGACCGGAGCGTTGCTTTGATAGGCGAGGCGATGCTGGTCCTGGTAATCACGAACCGACTGTTCGCCTTTCTCGGAAACATCTTCCGGGATGGGCAGTTCTGAAATCGGTCGACCACGGCCGGTGCGTTTGGTTCCGTTCTGGTCTGTCCAGGTCATCTCCGGATCGTACCAGGTATCGTAAAGCTGAAGGAAAATCCACTGCGTCCAGCGGTAGTAGTCTTCGTCCGTGGTGGAGATCTCTCGGCTCCAGTCGTAGCTGAAACCCAGCATCTTCAACTGGCGACGAAAGTTGTCGATGTTCTCGTACGTTGTGACTCGTGGATGTGTCCCGGTGTTGATGGCGTGCTGTTCTGCAGGGAGGCCAAACGCGTCCCATCCCATCGGATGCAGAACGTGCTTGCCCTTCATCCGATTGAAGCGGCAAACGATGTCTGTGGCGGTGTAGCCTTCCGGGTGTCCAACATGCAGCCCCGATCCAGAGGGATACGGGAACATGTCGAGCACATACATTTTCCCCTGACTGGCGTCATTCGGTTCATTTGAGGTCACGAACGTTTCGTGTTCATCCCAGTAGGTTTGCCATTTGGATTCAATGTGCCGAGGTTCGTAGCGAGACATATCTTCAGTCGAGTTGGTGCTGTGTGCGTGTGCAGAAAACCGGTAGTGTAGAGCGCAAGAGTGATCCGGTCACCAGTCACAGACAACGTTCTCTGGAACTGAGTTCCTTAGCAAATGCTGGTTTGAGAGAAATTGACGCATTCGAACACATTCGGCGAGGCAGTTCTCGCGGAAGTGGAGCCCGTGTGTTCCGTGAGAGCGTCGTTCCGAGGTGCGTTCGGGGCATCGTTTCGAGCAAGCTTGCTGATTTTGGCCCAAGCAGGTGCGTCGAAATGTGCAAGTGCGTCGAGATGCGGAAGCAGGCAGTGAATTCGGTTTCGAGAGCGAAAACAGCTTCAGGCAGCGAGTGAGCGGGGGAAGCGTTTTAGAGTCCAATCGATGACATGGTTGAAGATTTCACGCCATCGGGGATCGTTGTGCGGCTCGTGAATGAATTCATCGAGCGGGACGAATCTCCCGGAAGGGACTGACTGGCAGAATTCGTAAGTTGCTTCACATGAGGTAATTGCGTCGGATGTTCCATGGAAGGCGAGGACCGGGACCGGGAACTGTGCGGCGTTTCTGAGAGCCCATTCGCCGGCAAGATGGCACTCAATGGCTGTCTTCATTGTGATCCGATTGTGCCTCAGCTCATCGTTTCTCAGCTTCTCCAGAATCTCTTCCGATCGAGTCAGTTCCTGGCTTCGAATGCTTGTCGGGACGCTGAATTCTGGCCAGACGAGTGAAACTCCGTGGATCAGATTCGTTTTCAACGCAGACGGAGGAGTCGCAAGGCGGAACCATGGAGCTGAGAGAATCGCTCCGGTGATTTGATCTTCGAGTTCGCCTGGCATCTTTCGAAGACACCAGTTCGCGACAACTCCGCCCCCCATGCTGTGACCGAAAAGTGTGATCAGGCGGTACGGGTCATCCTGAAGGATGTGGTCAATGACGAGAGAAACATCATTCAGGTAGTCGTTGTAAGTGGAGATATGGCCGCGAGTTCCGGTCGAGACTCCATGGCCTCGCTGGTCGAAACGGACAACGCTGAGACCGACCGAGTTCAGCAACTCGACAATGTGTCCGTAGCAGCCGCTGTGTTCTCCGAGGCCGTGGACGAGAAGAACGGTTCCCTGGCCGTACGGAACCTGATGGTCGACGACGTGCAAAGCGTGTCCGTCTTCTGTCGTCAATTCGGTTTCAACGGTTCGGGTGAGAGACATCCTTCTCCTTTCAGCAATCGAACACGACGAACTTCCGACTGAGAGACTCTACCAGAAATTGTCCCCAAATAGACCGTTTTCATGGTCTGCAGGCACTCATGTGATGGTTGTCGATATCAACCATCATCATCAATCAACGTTTCGAGCCATCCTATAAAGGATCGGCAGATTGAGTTGGAACTTCGTATCAAATGTCGTAAATTTGAGGTGCGAATACCGATGTCCTTCCCGATTTTGTGCGAAGATGTCTCGCTTCGTACATCACATTTCCCCAATCGAATCATCCCCTGGGGCACCCCGCCGATGATCAGACCCTTTTTCTACGGAATTGCTGCCTGTCTCATGGTTGGCAGCTACGGCATCGCCGATCCCGGTACAGTGAAGCCTGTCGACTTCGATCGGGAGATTCAGCCGATTCTCCAGGCTCGCTGCGCGAGTTGTCATGGATCGGAAGCGAGAGAAGGAGGGCTTCGATTTTTGGGACGGGACGACCTGTTTCTTCGGAACGATTCAGGTGAGCCAGCAATTGTGGCTGGGGAGCCATCAGCAAGTGAATTGATTCGCCGGATTGAGGCTGACGAATTTGAACGAATGCCTCCCGAAGGTCCCCCTTTGAATGAGGAACAAATCACGCTGCTGAAGCGATGGATTCAAGAAGGTGTTTCGTGGCCTCAGTCGCAAAAAGCTCCAAAGCATTGGGCGTATGTTGCCCCCGTCAGACCTGACGTTCCGCAGGTTGAAAGTGGTCGAGTTGCCAATCCCATTGATGCGTTTGTGCTGTCGACGCTTGAAGAGTCGGAGACCGGGTTGCATCAGTCTTCACCCGCATCGCCAGCGACACGATTGCGGCGGGTCTATCTTGATCTGATCGGGCTCCCTCCCGAGATGCACGTGCTGGAAGCCTTCGAAGCGAATCCATCGGAGGACCATTACCGCGAGATTGTCGATCAGCTTCTGGCTTCTCCTCACTATGGGGAAAAGTGGGCTCGGCAGTGGCTCGATCTGGCACGTTATGCAGACTCAAACGGTTTTCAGGCGGACCAGTTTCGGGAGATCTGGCCGTATCGCGATTGGGTTATCGATGCTTTCAACAATGATATGCCTTTCGATGAATTTTCCATCGCGCAGCTTGCTGGGGATCTTCTGCCTGAGCCCAGTCTCGATGACAAAATCGCGACGGGATTTCATCGTTGCACGACCTGCAATGTCGAAGCGGGAGTCGATCCGGAAGAGAATCGGACGAATCAAATTATCGACCGTGTGAACACAACCGGAACGGTCTGGCTGGGGACGACTCTGGAATGTGCTCAGTGCCACAATCATAAGTATGATCCGTTTTCGCAGGAGGAGTACTACGAACTCTTCGCATTCTTTAACAACACTCCTCTTGAAGTCGTGCAGCCCGGTGGCTCGGGCGTTCAGTTCGAAGTGTCGGGTCCCAAGATGGACCTTCCGCTGACCGAACTTCAACAGGAGGAACGGGATGAACTTAAAGCGGAATTGAAGCAGGTGAAGCGTCGCATCTCGCGCCGCGAAACAGTTCTCGCTGAAGAGCAAGAAAGTTGGGAAGACGAATTGCGTGCGAGCCTCGCATCTGTTGCGGAATGGCATGTGTTGGAGCCGATCACGTTTGAATCGGAAAAAGGTTCTGAGTTCCGCATTCTCCCGGATTCTTCAATCCTTCTGACTGGCAAAGCACCGGACAAAGATACTTACACTGTGACGTTCTCAACGAATCTCAAGGACATCACCGGATTCAAAATCGAAGCATTGACCGACGACTCATTGCCCGGAAAGGGACCGGGACGCGGCGACGAAAAACGGCCCAACTTTGTCGCGCATGAACTGAAAATTTCTGTCACTTCAGAGGGCGAAGTGGATCGGGATTTGAAGCTGCATACACCTCAAGCAAGTTTCTCTCAGAAGAATTATGATGTTGCCGGGCTGATCGATGGAGACCTGAAGACCGGCTGGGCGATCAACCCGAAATTCGGTGAGCCGCATTGGGCGAGTTTTCTGATCAAAGAAGCGATCAATAAGACGGGTCAAGAGGCTGGCTCAAAGGCTGGGAAGGATTCTTCGTCGAAGCCGGTCACGATTCGGTTTGAGCTGTCGCAACAGTTCGGGGGGGCGCGAACGGTCGGTCGCTTGCGAGTTCAGGCTCTCACTGGAGATCCCGAGGCAGCGACGATTCCGTCAGACATTCGGGAAGCATTGCTTGCTGAGAAGGAACGGACTGAGGAACAGGGTGTTGCTCTGGCGAAATTTCATGCGTCGCAAGATCAGGGGATGAAGAGGCTCGTCAATCAGCGGAAAGAAATTCAGTCGAAGATTGACGCCATCACTCCGCTGACGACATTGGTGATGGTTGAGATGGACGATGGTCGGGAAACGAACATTTTCCAGCGGGGGAATTTCCTTTCTCCGGGAGTGACAGTGGAAGCAGCTGTGCCTGGCGTTCTTCATCCGCTCTCTTCTGCTGTTGGTGAGACGGAACAACGTGATCGTCTCGCATTTGCGAAATGGCTTGTCTCTGAGGAGAATCCGCTCGTGGCCCGCGTGGCTGTCAATCGCTGGTGGTCGGAATTCTTCGGGCATGGGATCGTGGAGACCCTTGAAGATTTCGGAACCCAAGGAGATCGGCCGACTCATCCGGAGTTGCTGGATTGGCTCGCGGTCGAACTCATGGAGAGCAACTGGTCGATGAAGCAGATTAATCGCACGATTGTGCTCTCGGAAACTTATCAACAGGATTCGCGAATCGAGAGTGCTGATCGCGAGCTTGACTCATTGAATCGCCTCTATGCTCGCGGGCCGAGGTTCCGTTTGAGTGCGGAAACAATCCGCGATCAGGCATTGGCGATCAGCGGGCTTTTGTGTCGTGATGTCGGCGGCCCCCCTGTTTATCCGCCGCAACCTGAGAACATCTGGCGGCACGTGGGACGCAATGCTCCGAAATGGGAGACCGACACCGATGGCGATCGATTTCGGCGAGGGCTGTATGTTGTCTGGCGGAGAAGTGCCCCGTACCCGAGTTTCGTCAACTTCGATGCTCCCGATCGGGCTTCGTGCGTTGTCAAACGTTCTCGAACCAACACTCCTCTGCAAGCATTGACGCTGCTCAACGATCCTGCCTATGTCGAGATGGCTCACGGGCTCGCGAACCGGTTGCTTGTTGAGTGTTCGGATGGAGGAACAGACGAACTGGTCGAGTTCGGATTCCGGCTGGTGACCTCTCGACAGCCCAACAGCCACGAAGCGGCCTTTCTCATTGCGTTTCTGGAATCTGAGGAACAACGATTCACTGACGATCCCGTGGCTGCCAAACAAGTGGTCCCTGAAAGCGTTCGCCAGACTGACGTTCCGATTGCGAAACAGGCAGCCTGTTTCGAACTGGCGAGTGTTCTTTTGAATCTCGACGAATCGATTACGAAGAACTGATGCGTTTCCGGGCCGGATTGGGAATCGATTGACGCCGGCTGATCTCTCGCTATGTTGCAGACGGTCAGATTGAGATGAGTGGAGTGCGAAATGCTCGCGTCATTCTGATCTCTGGTTTGCGGCGATTGACACCAGCAATCGCCGCATTCATCAAAAGAAACGAGTTCTTGCAAGTGCTGAGAAGCCATGAAAATGGTTGAGGGACATTTTATGAGAATCCCATTTTCGGTTGGTGTCGTCGTTCTTGCCCTTATCGTGCTTCCGGTGCGTGGAGAGGACTGGAATGAATTTCGTGGGCCGACAGGACAGGGAGAAGTGAGTGGGGTGAGCCTGCCAGTCGAATGGAACGATTCCGAGAGCGATTCGGAAAACATTCTCTGGAAGCAGCAGTTGGATGGGCTCGCCTGGTCTTCTCCGATCGTCGTCGACGGGAAGATTTTCATGACGTGTGCTTCTGAAGAGAGTGAAGATTCTTTGTCGCTTCAACTGATTGCTCTGGATGCGGAGACGGGAGACGAGTTTTGGCGACGTGAGCTTTGGACTCATTCTGATGATGTGCAGGTTCACAAAAAGAATTCGCACGCGAGCCCGACCCCGATTTGTGATGGGGAACATCTCTACGCTCATTTCGGTCCACAGGGGACTGCTTGTGTGACTCTTGATGGAGAGATCGTCTGGAAGCAAAAGCTGGAATACAAACCGGTTCATGGAAACGGCGGTTCTCCGGCGCTGGCAGAGGGTGTGCTGGTGATTTGCTGTGATGGAGGCGATCGGCAGTTTGTGGTTGGTCTCGATCGAGCAAGCGGCGACATTCGCTGGCGGACGGAACGGGAGACGGATCCCAAGAAAGGCTTCTCGTTTTCCACTCCGCTCGTGATCGAAGTGAATGGTCAGCAGCAAGCTGTCTGTCCGGGAAGTGATGCGGTTTTCGTCTATGACCCTCAAACAGGTGAAGAGATTTGGCGCGTCGATTATCCGGGCGGGTATTCGGTAACGCCAAGGCCGGTTTACGGGAACGGATTGGTTTATGTCTGTACCGGATTCAACAAACCGCAGCTGCTGGCGATTGATCCGACGGGGACTGGAAATGTGACAGAGACGCATCTGCGATGGAGTGCCGATCGAGCGATTCCTCATTCTCCATCTCCGGTCTTTTTTGAAGACTCTGTATATGTTGTCTCGGACAAGGGAATTGCGACGTGCTTCGATGCTGAGTCGGGAGAAGTTGTCTGGCAAGAACGCCTCGGCGGGAACTTCTCAGCCTCGCCAATTGTGTCGGACCGCAAGCTTTACTTTCAGGATGAAACTGGGACCGGAATCGTTTTGAAAGCGAGTCGGGAGTTCGAAGAGTTGTCCCGGAACAACATTGGAAGCGGTGAACGGACGTTTGCTTCCTATGCTGTGGACGGAGACTCAATTCTTCTTCGCAGCGAGTCGCATCTGTATCGGATCGGTCGAAATTGACCCGGCGTCGCGACGATGCTCGGCTTCTCTTTGAAGAGCATCGATCTCATTCTCAAGATCGTTCAGAGTTCGGATCGTTCTTTCAATCAATCGGTTCAAAGAGTAAGTTTACGAAACGTTTGAACAGGTGGTTGAGTCACAGCTGGAAAACGGCACAATTCCCACCTGAATCGAGAATGAATCAACTTCACTTTCACTTTCACTTTTTACTTCAGCGAAACAGTTTCCACTTATGTCGACATCTGTGAAATCCAACTCCGACTACATGGCGGACGACATTGAAGTCCTGGAAGGGCTCGAACACGTTCGCAAACGTCCCTCAATGTATATCGGAGGTGTGGATGCTCGCGGTCTGCATCACCTTGTCTGGGAAATCGTCGACAACTGTGTCGATGAGTATCTGGCCGGGGAATGTGATCAGGTCAAAGTGACGCTTCACAAAGATGGTTGCTCAATCAGTGTTGAGGACAACGGGCGCGGGATTCCGGTCGACAAGCACAAGAAGACGGGGAAATCTGCTCTCGAAGTCATTCTGACGACTCTCTATGCGGGCGGAAAATTCTCAGACAAAAACTATGTTCGCAGCGGGGGACTTCACGGAATTGGTTCGTCGGCGGTGAACGCACTTTCGGAAGAGATGGTGGCAACGGTCCATCGTGGAGGCCACGAGTGGAGACAATCTTATCAGCGGGGAAGACCTGACGGACCGGTCAAGAAGATCAAGCCATTCCGGGGACACGGGACGATTATCTTCTTCCGGCCGGACGATCAAATCTTCCGGCGTGTGCAGTTTCATGCAGATACCATTCGGCAACACCTCGAAGACATTTCCTACATTCACGGTGGTTTGAAAATCACTTTCGTCGACGAGACGAAGGGGGAACGATTCGAGCTGCACCACCCGGAAGGAATCGCCGCTTTCCTGCAAAAGCTGATCAAAGATGAGAAGCGAAAAGCCGTTCATGAAGTTCCCTTCAAAGCTGATAAGGACGAAGGAGCGATTCGTGTTGAGATGGTCCTGCAGTGGACCGAATCGACCGATGAGCAGATTCGAAGCTATGTGAACGGAATCCGAACTCGCGGTGGGGGAACGCATGAATCCGGATTTCGAACCGGCCTTGCGAAAGCTGTCAAGAATTACATGGACGTTCACGGGATCAAGCCGAAGGGGCTGAACATCAATCCCGATGATATTCGTGAGGGCGTGATTGGAATTGTTTCCGTCTTTCACAACGATCCAATGTTTCAGGGACAGACGAAAGACCGGTTGAATAACCCGGAAATGAATTCCCTCGTCGATGGAATTGTTCGCCCTTCTGTTGAAACGTGGCTCAATAACAATCCTTCGATTGCAGATGCTGTGATCGGTCGAATCATTCTCGCTGCTCGCGCGCGACAGGCGAGTCGCGATGCGATTAAGGAAATCAAGCGGAAGGGGCCCGGGGCAAAGCGGAGCAACTTGCCTGGCAAACTTTTGGACTGTCGATCGACCGATCCCGAGGTGTGTGAACTGTTCATCGTGGAAGGACAGTCCGCGGGTGGAACAGCTGCCAGCGGCCGAAATTCCGCGACTCAAGCTGTGTTGCCGCTCCGGGGAAAGGTGCTGAACACCGAATCGCTGGAACTGAACAAGATCATTAAGAATCAGGAAATCAGTGATCTTGTCGAAACGCTGGGAACCGGGATCGGGCCGCACTTCGATCCTCACAAGCTTCGATACAATCGAATCATTCTTTTGATGGATGCCGATAGCGACGGATATCACATCAGTACGTTGCTGCTGACGTTCTTCTTCCGGCATATGCGCGATCTGATTCAACTCGGTCGACTTTATCTTGCACAGCCTCCGCTCTACAAAATCGAGTTCGGGAAAGAGCGGCTTTATGCTCGTGATGACAGCGACAAGGAAGAAATCCTGTCGTCAATTCCGTCCAATCGCACGATTGACGTTCAGCGGTTCAAAGGGCTGGGAGAGATGAATGCAAGTCAGTTGAAAGAGACGACTCTCGATCCCGATTCGCGGACGCTCTTGCGGGTCGACATCGACAGTGCGGTCGAAGCCGATCAGACCTTCGCACAGCTTCTCGGGAAAGATGCCAGCGAACGCTATCGGATTATCATGGACGAAGCAGCCGAAGTCGACGACATCGATGTCTAAGAGCACGTTGCTCTTTCCTGTGCACTCGCTTGCGCTGTTTCATCAGATAAAACGCTGAGTTTGCTCGTGCGCGTGAGTGCAAACCAAATTGGGAAATGCTCGAAGAGCGACTCGGTCCAATTGTCGTTGGCGGGTTAAGACTCGCATCGGAGGTGCTGGATTTCAGGTGAGAAATTGTTGCCTGAAATCCAGCGATCGTTCCGAAAAGCCAATGACTATTGAACTCCCATGACTACTGGCCGAGTGAACGGTCGGTCCATTCTCCATCGACGAAACGTGACAGCCCGTCGATTGTGTTTTCGTCCCGGAGTTCGGGAGGAAGGCGATGAGGGCGGACGTTGTCGTAGCATTCGAGCATGGCGAATCGCCGCAGTGAAGCAGGAATTCCGACGGCTGTGAAACCGGGATGACCGGTCGCTGGATACGGACCACCATGATTCATCGCAGGGCTGACAGCGACACCGGTTGGCATTTTGTCGTTGAGCAGTCGGCCGACATATCGACGAAGTTCACCAGCGAGTTGATCGTAGAGGGCATCGTCGGCGCCATTTGTTTCCGAATAGATGCAGCCGGTCAGATTGCCTTCCAGTTGTTCCGCGACAGCGATCATTTCGTCATCCGAATCGCAGACGACCAGCAAAGAGCTGTTTCCGAAGGCTTCTTCCTGATGGCCGTTCGGATCGTTGAGGAATTGTTTTCCTGTTGAACGAAGGAGCGTGTTCGCGAAACAGCAGCGTGACTCATCGACCGGTTTGTTTCCGGTAACGATGTGAGCGCCGGTGCGTTGAATCGCGACGATTCCGGCTCGTAGGCTTTGCTCGACGCCCTCTCCGAGGAGTGTGCCGGCGGGGGCTTCTTCGAATTTCTTTGCAACAGCGGAAATGAATTGTTCCGCGTGATCACCGGCTCGAAGCACGACGAGTCCCGGATTTGTGCAGAACTGTCCGGTCCCCATGAGGCAGCTTCCGACGAACTCTTCGACAAGGTCATCGAGCCGTTCGCTCAGTGCGTTCGGCAGTATGAAGACGGGGTTGATGCTCGAGAGTTCGAGATAGATGGGGTTTCCGCCTTTGTCTGCTGCTTCTTTCAGGAACAGTCCGGCGTGTCGCGCGCCGGTGTATCCGGTGGCTCCCAGTCGCTTGTCGGCGACGAGTCGTGCTCCGTCCTCGTGAGAAGTTCGGTAGATGAGTTGAACGAAGCCTTTGGGCATCTTCGTCGTTTCGGCAGCATGTGCAGCGGATTCAGCGAGAAGCTGAGTTGTGCGCGGGTGTGCGGAATGTCCTTTGGCGATCACAGGATTTCCGGAAGCGACAGCAGCGGCAAAATCTCCGCCAGCGATACTGTTGAATGCGAGTGGGAAATTGTTGGGGCCGAAGACAGCGACTGGTCCAATCGGGCCAAGCATGGAACGGATGTTCGTCTTGGTGTCGATTGTCGGCAACGTCCAAGAGCGATTTCGTGCCGCTTGTGCTGCCTGGCGAAGTTGGTCGATTGTGCGAACCATTTCTCCGTCTTTCAGCCGAGGCGAGACGGGAAGCGCGGTTTCTTCATTCGCAGCGGCGACGATGTCGTCGATGCGGGTTTCGATTTCGGCGGCATAGGCTTCGAGGAAATCGGCAAAGCGTTCCGGTGCGAAGTCGCGCACCTCTTTAAAGGCAGTGTGCGCCGCTTCGAGGACCTCATCGATTTCCTCCCAGGGGCTGACCGGAAATTCACCCGAAAGGACTTCTCGATTGGCCGGATTGATGCGCGTAAACGTTTTGGACCCGGTTGATGGACGCCATTCTCCGTTGATATGAACTGGTTGAACGCTCATGAAGTTCGCTTTCGTTTTGGTTGTCAATGCCTTGAATCTTAAGACTAATCATCGAAGAGTCGAGTTTCGAGTCAGTGCTGACGGCGTATTCATCGAGGGAAACGGAACGAAGTTGAGGGATTTGTCCGGATGGACACTTCTTTGATTCTGAAATCAACGTCCGTGAATGTGAGGTGCTGGAGCAAGTTGCTCTTGCCTGTGCACTCGATTGTGCTGTTTTATTATGTGAGAGGCTGTGTTTGCTCGTGCGAGAGAGTGCAAACGAAATCTGAAGATGATCTCGTTGCCGGGTTTTCGGGATTCTCGGAGGAATGCAGAACGATTCTGAGGAATTCTCACGGAACAATGGTCGACCGAACTCCTTCGGCTTTGATACGCTTCCGAATTCCACAGATTGTTGTTCCCACTCCCAGAGATTCCGAGGCGTTTCCGTGTCGATCATTGTTCAGAAGTTCGGAGGAACCAGCGTTGCCAATGCGGATAAAATCCGCGCTGCCGCAGAACGAGCTGTTGCGGCTCATCGCAATGGACATCAAGTGGTGATGGTGGTCTCCGCTCGCGGTAAGAAAACGGATGAACTGGTCCAACTGGCTGCCGAGTTCAGCGAAACTCCTGCAGCGAGAGAAATGGACATGCTGTTGTCGACCGGAGAACAGGAATCCGTCGCGTTGATGTCGATGGCGATCCATTCCATGGGGGAGAAGGCGGTCAGTCTGACGGGTGGTCAGATCGGAATTATCACCGACTCGACATTTTCGAAAGCACGGATTCAGTCGATCTCAACGGATCGGATTCGTCGTCATCTCGATGCTGGGGAAATTGTTGTTGCGTGCGGATTTCAGGGGATCGATCCCCTGTCGAACATTACGACGCTCGGACGCGGGGGAAGTGATACGACAGCGACCGCCCTTGCTGCAGCGCTTCAGGCGGATGAATGTCAGATTTATACCGATGTAGAGGGAGTGTTCACGACTGATCCGCGTGCGATGGACGAAGCACGGAAGGTTGAACAGCTTTCGTATGATGAAATGCTCGAGCTTGCGAGCCTCGGTGCGGGGGTGATGCATTCTCGTTCGATCGAGTTTGCCAAGAAATTTCGCGTTCCGCTGCGCGTGAGGCCGTCGTTCAATGACGGAATGGGAACACTGATCGCCACTGCGGGTGAAGACCGAACGGTGACGGGACTGGCGCTTGCGAAGAACGAGGCGCGAGTCACTCTCGATGATCTGCCTGATGAACCGGGAGTGATGAGCTCGATCTTTTCGTGTCTTTCCGACCGCAAGATTCCGATCGACATGGTCGTTCAGAACGTGGCGTCGAATGGAAAGGCTGAGGTCACGTTCACTGTTCCTGAAGGCGATCTCGCCGAGACGCTGACAGCTGCCAATACAGCGATTGAACGAATCGGAGCCGGAACGATTCGCAGCGGGACGAATGTCGCGAAGGTTTCGGTCGTTGGAAGTGGAATGCAGTTTCACTCCGGTGTCGCAGCACAGCTGTTTCAAATTCTCGCTGCACAGAACATCAACCTTGAGATGATCACGACGAGCGAGATTAAAGTTTCTGTGCTCGTCGCCCGCGATCAGTGTCAGGAAGCTTTGCAGGCTGTGCATCGCGGTTTCAAAATGGAAGCCGGTGAGACTCATATGCCTGTTGTTGGTACGAAAGTGGCTCGCACGGCGGAGCAGTTGTCAGCAAACGAAGACGAGTTGCTCTCGCGAATTGTGGGGCGACTTTCCAGCATGGAAGATATCGTCGTCAGTGAGATTACGCTGGACGAATCGCAAGCCCGAATCACTGTCCATCACCTGCCGGATGTCCCGGGAACCTGTGGGAAGCTGTTCCATGCGGTCGCTGACGGGAATGTGATGGTTGATATGATTGTCCAAAACATCAGTAATAGCGGTTACGCAGAAGTTTCGTTCACCGTTCCACGCAGTGAAGTGGCGAAGTGTCTTGAGCTTGTCGATCAAGTGCGAGCTGACTGGGAACAGTCGTCCGTGACTCATGAAGCGGAAATTGCGAAGCTAAGCGTGTCGGGAATTGGGCTGCGGACTCACACGGGTGTGGGAGACAAGATGTTCCGGGCGTTGTCCGAGGCCGGAATCAATATTCAAATGATTAACACCAGTGAAATTCGCATGAGCGTGGTTGTCGACGCAAATCAGGGACAACCGGGATTGCGGGCACTTCAGGAGGTGTTTGGGTTGGATGACGAACGTTGATTGCTGCGAAGTCGGGATTTCGACTCGAAGTCGACGATCGCTCGTCATATACTGAAGCAGCCACATCGAATGAACGCATTTGCAGCGCGATTCATCAGACCGCGATCGTACGGGATATAGCATGAGCAGCGAGACGACGACTGAAGTGGGTAGTTACTTTGTCTCGAACTATCCTCCTTTTTCCCAATGGAAGAAGGAAAATCGGCATCAGTTTCTGGATGTTCTTGAGAAAGAGCCGGATCGATCCGTTCCGATGGGAATGTATCTTCATATTCCTTTCTGCCGGAAGCGGTGCAAGTTCTGTTACTTTCGAGTTTCTACGCAACAGAACGCCGAGACGATCAAAAACTACGTCGATACTCTCGATAAGGAAGTTCGTCTTCTTCGAGACAAGCCCGCAATCAAGGATCGCGTGTTGAAGTTCGTCTACTTTGGTGGGGGAACTCCTTCTTATCTGAGTGCCAAGCAACTCCTGATGTTGCGTGAACGGCTCAGCGAATCTGTTTCGTGGGACAACGCGGAAGAGGTGACGTTCGAGTGTGAACCGGGAACACTGAGCCTCGAAAAAGTGCAAACTCTCAAAGAGATCGGAGTGACGCGCGTTTCACTGGGGGTTGAGAACTTTAACGATGCCATTCTCGAAGAGAACGGGCGGGCTCACCTTTCTCCGGAAATTCTGCGGGCGTATGACTGGCTTCAACAGGTCGGTTTTCCGCAGGTCAACATCGACTTGATTGCGGGGATGGTCGGAGAGACTGACGAAAACTGGCACAAGTGCGTCGAAAAGGCACTTGAGATGGAGCCGGACAATCTGACGATCTATCAGATGGAATTGCCATTCAATACCGTCTATTCGAAAGAAATCCTCGAACAGGGTGCGGCGTCTCCCGTTGCGGACTGGCCGACCAAACGTCGCTGGGCGAGCGAGGCGATTGATCGATTCCTCTCCGCCGGGTATCAGCTTTCGAGCGGAAACGAGCTTGTGAAGAGCCTCGATACCGACCGGTTTGTTTATCGCGACAATCTCTTCCGGGGAAGCGATATCGTGGCGGTGGGTGTGTCGAGCTTTGGGCACTTGCAGGGAGTGCATTACCAGAACAAGGACGAGCTGAACGATTACATCACGACTGTTCAGGATGGGGAATTCCCCGTCAACCGGGCGATGACTCCGACGTCTCATCAAAAATTGATTCGTGAGTGGATCTTGCAGATGAAGGAAGGCCGCGTTGCCGTTGAGCCGTTCCGAGCCAAGTTTGGTGTAGACCCGCTTACCGAGTTTGCAGAACCGCTTTCGAATCAGCAGGTCGCTGGGTATTTGACTGTTGAAGATGATCAGGTTCGCTTGACACGGAAAGGTCTGCTGCAAGTCGACAGCCTACTGACGGAATACTTCGAGGAACAACATCGCGAAGTTCGCTACACATGATCGGAAATCGTGATCAGGATCGACCGGCTCGGGAGGTCCGAGTTGTTTCAAGTGACAGTCTGGAGCAAACTCAAGAGTTTGGTCGTCTGTTCGCGACGGTGTTGCGACAAGGAATGGTCGTCGCGCTGATCGGTGATCTGGGAGCGGGGAAAACTCATCTCGTTCAGTCGATTGCCGAAGCCTTCGGGGTGAATCGTGAGGACGTGAGCAGCCCGACGTTCGTCCTGATTCAGGAGTACGACACGACGATTCCGATTTGTCACATTGATGCTTATCGTCTCGGGGATGTTGATGAGTTTCTGCAATTAGGGGCTGATGAACTTCTGGGAGGGGATTATCTCTGTCTGATCGAATGGGCGGATCGGGTGGAAGAGGCTTTGCCGCGAGATCAGATTCGAGTTGAAATCGTCCCCACAACGGAGACCGGACGACAAATTCGGATCACTGCTTCGCCCTCACTTTTGGACGAGCTCGAACAGAAGCTTGGCGGTTCGTCCATTTCTGTCGTCAAGGACGGTTGAAGTCCGTCCGATCGTTGGCGACACTGACAGCGACTCGATTCTTTGTGGAAAGTTGCATTTCATGACGACTGCTCTTGAGAAGACACTCTTTGACGAACTCGAACAGCTGGTTCTGATCGACCCACATACGCACATCAATCCGCTGTCTGCTCCTTCGGAGACGCTGGCGGATATTCTCGGGTATCACTACTACACAGAGCTTGCTCATTCGGCGGGGCTTGAGAAATCTCAAATCGAAGAAGAAGGGCTCGACCCCAAGACGAAGGTCGGCCGACTCATCGAGAAGCTGGCTGATCTGGACAATACGATTCAGGTGTCGTGGCTTCTGGAAATCTGTCGGGAGTTCTTCGACTTTCAGGACGATCGAATCACGACCGACAACTGGGAAGCACTCTACGACACTGCTCAGCAGAAGTTTGCCCAGGAAGGTTGGGAACAGCACGTTCTGCAGCACAGCAAGTTGGAGAAAGTTTTTCTGACGAATGACTTCGACGATCCGCTCGAAGGCTTCGACACGAATGTCTATATCCCCTGTTTGCGAACGGACGATCTTGTCTTTCACTTCTTGAAGAAGTCGGTTCGGAACCGACTCAATGAAGCTTCGGGAATTGAAGTGGGCGATGCGACGACTTTCCGCGAAGCGATTGGAAAGCTTTTCAGCAAGTTTGTCGAAAAGAACGTCAAAGCGTGTGCGATTTCGATTCCGCCAAGTTTCTCTCCGGCGAAGGTCGATGCGGGGGCGGCGGCAGCTGTCATTAAACGGACGATCCGCGGCCAGCGATTGACGAGTGCCGAGCAGGAAATGCTTTCCTCATTCGTCTTCTGGACCATCGCGGAGCACTGCCAGGAGCATAAACTTCCGTTCGATTTGATGATCGGGGTCAACCGTCGAGTTTATGAGAGTGGCGTCTATCAGGGGCAGGATCTGTTCGATAAACGCGTTTCTCTCATTCAGTATCAACAACTGTTCAACGCATTTCCCGATGTCACGTTTCCGATTTCCGTGCTGGGGAGCACAAGCAATCAGGAACTCGTCAGCTACGCGTGGATTTTTCCAAACGTGGTGACGAACGGACACTGGTGGTACTCGAATATTCCGACGTATATTGAACTTGATACGCGAAGTCGGCTGGAAGCAGTCCCTCGCAATAAGCAAGTCGGATATTACAGCGACATGTACAAGTTGGAATTCGCATTGCCGAAATTCCGGATGTATCGTCAGACGTTGGCGCGCGTTCTGGCGAGCGATTTTGTTGAGAAACGTGGTTGGTCAGAAGAGCAGGCGCTCAGTCTGGGCAAGCAAGTGTTGCGTGGAAATGTTGAGTCGATCTTCAAGGTCTAAGAGATGCTCTGGGTGAGCAGAACTGGATTTGCAGAAGGCTCGTCCGTCGTCATCAATTGTGACCTCTGTCTCGAGCATTCTCGGGCTGGTTTGCACGAACTCGCGCGAGCAAACACAGCCAACGCTGAGTGAAACCATTCAGGCGAGTACACAGCAAAGACACATTGCTCTCGGAAAGTCGAGTCTCATGGACAAACTGGTTTTACTGCAAGATGGTCAGGCGACACCGTTTGAGATTTCCAAGGATGAGATGGTCATTGGCCGTCTTCCAGAGTGTGAAATCCAACTCCCTTCGAACATGGTTTCTCGAACTCATGCGAAAGTCGTTCGCAAGGGTGATGAAGTTCTGATCGAAGATCTCGGAAGCGGAAACGGAACGTTTCTGAATGGGAAGCGGATCGAAACAGCGACTCCGCTCAAAGGCAACGACCGGCTCAAATTCGGTCCGATTCTGATGCGATTCGATACGGATCGGGTCTCTGACGATGACTCCAGTTCCGCCGTTCTGCGACATGCTGAGGGACTCAGTCAGGTTGAGATTCACGAACAGGATGATGGATCGTCCACGATTGTGAATTCTCTCGACAGCAAACTCGTCGGAGGGATTTTTGATTCACGTCCGCAGGACAAACTGAAAGCTGTGCTTGAGATCAGCCGCAGTCTTGCCGGAACGATCGATGTTGAGTCGTTGCTACCGAAGATTCTTGACAGCCTCTTCTCCATTTTTCCGGCTGCCGATCGCGGATGCATTCTGCTGCGTGATGCTCAGACCGGACGAATGACACCGCGTGCGATGAAACATCGTCGCGAGGGAGAAGATGCGACGGTGAAACTGAGTCGCACGATCTTGAACTCGGTACTCGAAGAGAAAAAAGCGATTCTTTCAGCGGATGCGGCGAGCGATTCCCGGTTTGACGCGAGCGAGTCGATTTCAGCGCTGACTATCCGGTCGATGATGTGCGTTCCCATGCTCGACATGCAGGGAGATCCGGTCGGGGTCATTAACATCGACACTCAGAATCCGGTCATGCAATTCAAGAATGAAGATCTTGAAATCATGATGGCCGTCGCCAGCCAGGCTGCCAACAACTTCGAAACTGCGCGTCTTCTGGATGCGTTTGTGGAGAAGCAAAAACAAGACAGCGAGATGGATATCGCCCGGAACGTGCAGCATGCTCTTCTTCCGGAAGCATTTCCAGAAATCAGTGACTATCAGTTTTTCGCGTCATACGAATCTGCTCAAGCGGTTGGCGGAGATTATTACGACGTGATCCCGACGAAAGACGGGAAGATCTGGCTCGCGTTTGGTGATGTCGCGGGAAAGGGTGTTCCGGCGTCGCTGGTGATGTCGCGAATGTCGAGTGTTGTTCGCAGCACAAGCGAATTCGTTACCGATGCCGGGGAAGCTGTCGCAGCTATCAACGACCATATGTGCGCGAAGGCCGTCGAAGGTCGATTCGTCACGTTTGTTCTCACAATTCTTGACACCGTCAATCATTCAATGTCCGTGGTGAATGCGGGACACATGTCTCCGATGATCCGCCGAGTCGACGGAACCATTGAAGAGTTTGACGACGATTCCATTGGAGTTCCGATTGGAGTTCTGGAACACTTCCCGTTCGAGAAGAGAGAACGGAAACTCGCTCCAGGGGAAACAGTTGTCCTGTTCACAGACGGTGTCAGTGAAGCGATGAATCCGAATTCTGATCTATATGGATCGGAACGGCTTCGCGAAGTCATTTCCGAACACACCGACAACGCGGAAGAACTGGGACGTGCGATTCGTGAGGATGTTAAAAAACATGCGGATGGCCGTCCCCAGAACGATGACATTACGCTGATGGTATTCGGTCGGAATCGGTGATGATTCGATCGGACTGAATTCGGCGAGAGTTGATCACGAGCGTCCGGGAAGATGAGACGAAAAAACAGCGGCGAGCGAAGTCGACACAATGGTTGGGATTGTGCCAGTTGGGCTGCGGAGAATGGAGGCTTTGGGTGACTTCTCTGGATTGATAGGCAATCGCTTGAATGATGTCATGTGTCTCGTCAGAATGATGTCAGATTGAAACAATTGAAATCTGTGTTGCCGATGGAGTGTCGAGCTCGGAAGAAGTTCTTTCTTGCGAGTGCTCGATCGTTCGTTTCTTTCGACCTCCTCTTCACTTTGATCCAGTCAACAACTTCGAAGACAAACTACGAGCAAAGGCAGACTTATGGAAATCCTTCCCGGGAATACAGTTGGAATCGATTTGGGAACAACATACTCAGCGATTTCGCAAATGGATGCTGAAGGACATCCAGTCTCGATCGCCAATGCGGATGGAAAGACGATTACTCCATCAGTGGTCATTCTTGGCGAAGGCGGCAAAGTGATCGTTGGTCCGAGCTATGAGCGGATGTCGATCGAAGACCCTCGCAATATTGTCGAAGCCATCAAGCGTCAGATGGGCAACAAAGACTTCTTCATTGTCTATAACGACAAGAAGCTGACGCCCGAGTTTGTTTCTGCATTGATTCTGAAAAAGCTGAAGCAGGACGCCGAACACTCGATCGGTCCGATCGCCAATGCTGTTGTCACCGTTCCTTATTACTTCAACGATGTTCGACGCAAAGCGACGCAGGATTCCGGAAAAATCGCCGGGATCAACGTTATCGACATCATCAACGAACCGACAGCAGCGACTCTGGCGTATGCCTGGCAGAAGGGGCACCTCGGACGTCCCGACGCATTTGACGGCGAACGAACCATCATGGTTTACGACCTCGGTGGGGGAACGTTCGATGTGACCGTTGTGCGATACACAGCGACAACGTTCAACGTGCTCGCGACCGATGGAGACGTGATGCTCGGCGGGCTCGACTGGAGCCGAAGAATTGTCGATCACATCGCTGAAGAGTTCCATCGCCGTCACGGGGAAGATCCTCGTGAAGACTCCGAAACGCTCATGCAGCTGACTCAGGAGTGTGAGCAGGCCAAGCGTGATCTCAGTGACCGTGCTCAGATTCCGATCACAGCAAACTACAAAGGCAAGAGCTATACTCATGCGTTGACTCGCGGTGAGTTTGAGAGACTCACCGGGGATCTCATGCAACGAACTCGTGATACAACCGAGTTGGTGATGCAGCAGGCGGGTGTCGGTGTAGGGGAACTCGACGAAGTTGTGCTCGTCGGCGGTTCGACCTATATGCCAGTCGTTGAAACGATGCTTCGTGAAGTGACCGGGAAAGAGCCTTCTCGTGAAGTGACTCCGGAAGAAGCGGTCTCGCAGGGAGCCGCGATCCATGCTGCCATTCTCGAAGCAACCGCAACAGGTGGCGGAAGTCGATTGGGCAAAGCTGTGATTACTCGTCTGCGTTCTGTTTCGGCGACAGACGTCAACTCTCACTCACTCGGAGTGAAGATCAGTGATCCGAAAGATAAGTCACGGAAGCTGAATCACATCATGATTCCGAAGAACTCCGCACTTCCGATGGAAGTTTCTCAGAGATTCAAGACGAACAAGGAAAATCAGCAGCGAGTTCATGTGTGCGTGTTGGAAGGCGACGCATCTGATCCGGATGCCTGCACAACAATCGGGGATTTCCGCATTGTGAATCTCCCTCCAAACCTTCCAGCGGGATCGCCAGTTGAGATTACTTACAGCTACGACAAGAACGGTCGATTTTCTGCACGAGCTGTGGAGTTGGTGAGCAATACCGAAGCGAAAACGGAAATCGTGAGAGACTCCGGATTGAACGATGACAATGTCAACGCGTTTGAAGTGCTGGCGAATGAGTATCAAGTCGAGTAGAAACTGACGAACTCAACGTTCGAAGGACCATCGACGAATCTCATCAGCCGCGAGTGAAAAATGGATGTCTATAAAGAATGGCTCGGAATTCCGGAAGGAGCCCGTCCTCCGGATCATTATGAGTTGCTGCGAGTTGCACAGTTTGAAGATGACACTGACAAAATTCGTGCACACTACAAGAAGCTGAATGCCCACGTTCGGAAGTACGCGACCGGGCAGTATTCAGTTCAATCTCAAGAGCTTTTGAACGAGCTTGCGAAGGCGATGTTGTGCCTGACCGATCCCGGACGAAAACGTGATTATGATGAAAGTCTCGGTCGAGAATTCGAGGCTGCCGTCGACGAATTTGGTCGTCAACCGATTCTGGACGTTTTAGTCCAGCAGGGTGACATCACGCGCGAACAGCAACGGGAGATCGAAGAGTTCGCGGAACGACGCGGGCTTTCCCATCGCGATGCAGCTGTTCAGATGAAACTTGTGAAGGCGGACAAGGCTGCTCAGGCGCTGGCTTGCCAGCTTGGGTATTCGTTTGTCGATCTCGAGGACATGCTTCCCGAAGATGATGTTCTCGATCTGGTTCCGCGAGCGATGGTCAAACGGAATTCGTTCATTCCATTGTTTGTTGATGACGGACGATTACTCATTGCCTGTGTCGATCAACCGGAACACGAGATTGAAGAGGAATTGCGGATTCGATCCGGAG
Organism: Thalassoglobus neptunius; assembly: GCF_007859735.1. Classification (GTDB taxonomy): domain Bacteria; phylum Planctomycetota; class Planctomycetia; order Planctomycetales; family Planctomycetaceae; genus Thalassoglobus; species Thalassoglobus neptunius. The sequence continues at coordinate 1,194,549 of NZ_SIHI01000001.1, forward strand.
TTCCGATTCGACCGGTGATTGTCACCCCGCGTTCGATTAATCAGGCGATTGCCCAGTACTACGCACCGGGCATGCGTGATGAAGCCAAACTCTCCAGCGAGTCGGCTGAGTCTTCGACCTCATCGAAGTCAAAGAAGTCTGGCAAGAAGGCGTCGAAGTCGAGTGCAGGCAAAACCTTCTCGGAGCTTTCTCCGTCTGAAAAGAAGGAACGTCGCCAATACGGAATTCTTTTCATGTGCTGGAGTGTTCTGATTCCGATGTTGCCTGTGATCTTCAAGTTCGTCTCGCCGACGCTCGCGTTGAAGCTGGCATGGTATCCGGATCTGGTGTCTTACATTCTCACCGGGCTGGTTGCCCCAGCGACGGTATTTTGGGTCACCCAGAAATACTGGAAGTGATGAACCGAGTGCGTCTTGAACGAGGCGCACTGAATGTCTCGATGCGAAGGAGGTAACGCCGTGTTCGAAGCGACTCTTCTGGTCATTCAAGGGCCTGACCAGGGAAGTCGAATTGACCTGGGCAAGCCTCCGGTTCGCATTGGACGTGGTGTGCAGAATGACGTTCGCATCCTCGACAAAGAAATGTCGAGGCAACATGCGGTCTTTCAATGGGACGGTGAGGCGTGGGTCATCAACGACCGCAACAGTTCCAACGGGACCTTCGTCAACGGCATGCTTGTTGAGACGGCTCAACTTCGCCGCGGTGATCAAATTCAGCTCGGGAGAACGATCTTTCTGTTCTCAGCAGAGCTCCCCGAAATTGCTGCGTCTGCGAGTAGCCAGATCCATTTAATCGGGCAGCGCGGCGGTCAAGACAACTCTCGAATCGTCAGTCAGGCGCCTCCCGATGCGTCGCACTTGTCGGTGGGGCGTGAGCAGGCCGGGGCCAATCTTCAGATTCTCTACCAAATCACTGAAGAGGCTGTGCGACCGACGTCCACGTGCGAAGAACTTCTCGAGCGAATTCTGCAGCTTACTCTCGATGCAGTGGGTGCGGATCGAGGATGTATTCTGGTCACCGATTCAAAAACGGATCGGATTGAGCCAAGAGTCGTCAGCTACCGACATGGAGTCGACAGCACCGAGCGAATGCCGATATCGACGACAATTGTCGAATACGTGATTCAGCACGGTCAGGGAGTCAGAACGACCGATGCCCAGCGAGACGCCCGATTCGACGGCGGTCAAAGCATTATGCAGGCCGGAATTCGAGAGGCGATGTGTGTACCGATGCGAGGTCGGTACGAATTGATGGGCGTCATTTACGTGGACACGAATAGTGTCAACAGCCTCGGAATGGAGATGACTCAGCTCAGTCTGAACCGTTTCAATGACCATTTGTTGCGGTTGTTGCTGGCGGTCGGGCGTCAGTCGGCATTGGCTTTGGAAAATCTTCGCTATCAGGAATCAATGATTTCGGCGGAGCGTCTGGCAGCAGTTGGTCAGACGGTGGCCATCATGAGCCATCACATCAAGAACATTCTGCAGGGAGTCCGTGGCGGGAGCTATCTCGTCGATATGGGGCTTAAGGACGAGAATCTCGAACTGATCCAGAAAGGCTGGGGAATCGTCGAGCGAAATCAGGATCGAATTTACAACCTTGTGATGGACATGCTGACGTTCAGCAAGGAACGCGATCCGAAACTGGAGTTCGTTTCGATCAAAGACGTCATTGAAGATGTCTGCGAACTCATGGAAAAACGGCTGGAGGATCGGGGAATCGAGCTTGTCGTAGATGTTCCGGAAGACCTCCCTAAATCGATGGTCGACCCGGAAGGTTTTCATCGGGCGATTCTGAACTTCGTCGTGAATGCGATCGATGCTCTGGAGGATCGAGACGAGCCGCTCCTGACGATGCGCTGTCGCTATCAGGAATCGGACGAAACGTTTCAGCTGGATATCGAAGACAACGGGACCGGCATCGATCCTGTGGACATGCCGAAACTGTTCAGCCTGTTTGAGTCGAGTAAAGGGTCTGCGGGGACAGGCTTGGGGTTATCGGTCAGTCGAAAAGTTCTGAGGGAGCACGGAGGAGAGATTACTCTCGACAGCGAAATCGGGAAGGGAACCTGTTTTCATCTGGTCTGGCCATTTATCAAGGATGATCAGGTGAGCAAGGAGGACTCGCAGCCCGAGCCTCCGCAGAGTGGGTCAACCACGTTACCGTGACTTTTCCGGAACTTGCAAGAATGTCGATTCGAGAATTCCTTCCGGGCGAAGTCGTGAAATTGAAAAAAAACGACGAGAATCAAAGACTTCCGGTGCATTCACTCTCCGTCAGGAAATAGGCTGTATGGATCGAATTAGAAGTCGCTTTAGGAGCTGCTCATGAACTACGTGTGGTCGTTACTGGTTGTGGTGTGTGGGGTCTTGTCGTCAAGTCCTGCACTGAGTCCTGCGTTGTGGGCTGCGGACGACAAAGATGGCCCTGTTTACACAAATCCGTCTGAAGTTGACGTCGACTATCACTTTCAGGGGGAGTATCGAGGATGGCAACGGGCGCAACCGACTTCGCGAAGTTCCGAGCCGGTTGCGTTGCAGGTTGTCGCCCTCGGGGATGGAAAGTTCGCGGGCTCGAAGTATTACGGCGGCTTGCCGGGCGCCGGGTGGTTTGGTGGTGATCGATTCGTGCTCGACGGACAACTCGAAGGTGATGTCGTTGTCATGCACGGCGATCAGTACGACATCGAAATCGATGGAGACCGGGCACTGGTTTTCACAAAGGATGGTCGTCAGGCAGGTGAGCTGATCAAGACGTACCGCGTCAGCCCGACGATGGGAGCATCACCTCCTCCGGGAGCGATTGTTCTCTTTGATGGACAGCCCACCGAGCATTTCAAAAGTCCTAAACTGACCGAAGATGGACTCCTGATGGCGGGAACAGAGACAACCGAAGGTTTCCGAGACTTCCGATTGCACGGAGAGTTTCGAATTCCTTACAAGCCAATGGCACTGGGGCAGGCTCGCGGGAACAGCGGTTTCTATCTTCAAAGTCGATACGAGGTTCAGGTCCTGGATTCCTTCGGTCTCGAAGGGATTGAGAATGAGTGCGGGGCGCTCTATCGAACGCGCCGTCCGGACTTCAACATGTGTCTCCCTCCTCTGACTTGGCAGACCTACGATATCGATTTGACCTCTCCAAGATTCGATGAAGATGGCAACAAAGTTTCCAATATGCGAATCAGTGTTTGGCACAACGGAGTTCTTATCCACAACAACGTGGAGATCGAAAACAAGACGGGGGCCGGGAAACCTGAAGGGGAACTGAGGCTTCCAACGAAGATTCAGGATCATGCAAATCCTGTTGTCTATCGGAACATCTGGCTGGTCGAAAAAGATCAGGAGTCTCAATCGCAAAAAACGTGGGTGAAGACGAATGAGAAGATTCCTCCTGTTCCGATTACTTACTTCCGATCTCCGTTGACGAGTTTCAACATGACTTATGGAAACTGAGTTTCCCGCTCAATTTTCGGCTGAGAGCCTATCCGGAATCCTCTTCATGCTGTAAGTCGGTATTTGAACGGAGCTTGGTTGGGTGAAGGAGCTAAGCGGCGGAGCATGCGACCAATGGAAGCCACATAGATCATGGCTTCGCTCGATTTG
>NZ_SIHI01000001.1:1198250-1690240 GCF_007859735.1 Thalassoglobus neptunius
ATTCAGGACTGGCGGATGACTTACAACCACCGCCGTCCGCACAGCTCTCTTGGAGGGTTGACGCCTGCCGAATTTTCGACTCAGTGTGCTTCCGTTCCAGAGAAGGTTCCGCCTACGGCTCCACCTTCTCCTCCACTCCAGCACACTGACTTACTTACCTAACCCCAACTCTCATAAGCCTGGTTCAAACTTCGGGGGCATTTCAGACCCTCTCGACGTCTATCGAATTCGCAAACCGAAAGTCTATCGTTTCGCAGCCTACGTCCTTGTGGGATTCGGCGTTCTGAGTGGTGTCGTTGGTCCACTCGGAGTTGCGATGGTCAAAGAGAAGACGGACGGCGGAAACAACTGGCCGTCGGTTTCGGGGAAAGTCGTCAAATCGGAAGTCGAAACTCGTGAAGAAGAGTCGACAGTCATGATTGGGCGGCGAATGACCAAAGTGACGACGACCGATTACGTCGCCCGGGTGCTTGCAGAGTTTGAAGTCGACGGGAAAACGTATTCGACCGATCGAATTCATCTCGTCGGAAAACAAGCATTCAGCAAGCGAATCCCAGCAGCGGCGCTGCTGAATAATTTCCCCATCGGGAAGGAAGTTCCGGTCTTCTACAACCCGGAGAATCCCGAAGAATCGATGCTTTCCAAGGGCTCCAACATTGACACGACCCCAATGACGGTCGTCATCGGCGGGATTTGCTTCGCCTTTGTCGGAATCGTCATCGTGACAATTCTGTCGAGCGTGATTGGAATGATTGAGTCGAAATACGATGACGAAGCAATGGAGATCGTTCCGAGTACGCCGACCAACTCAGATCATCACTTCTCCGAACTTCAGTCCGCGAAGTACTTCAAGAACCAGGAGTGAAGTCTTTCAGAGACTCGATCTGCCTGAGAAGTACAGTTTGCGAAGGCGGCCTTTTGCTGGCTGCTGCCATTCCTAAAGTCGGTCGATGGCCAAAGCAGCTCGGTAGGCGGCTTCGGCTTCGAAGTATGTCAGCAGTGCGGCAACTTCCTTGTCGGCAGCTTCCTGAGCATACTGTTCGCGCAGAGAGACTTTCAGCATGTCTGAGAGTCCGAGTTCCTCGTTTCTGGCTTCACGTCGGGCAAGATCCACAGCGAGTCGCACTGCTTCGCGGGCTTGAATGACCTGGACTCTGGACTGCTCGAGTGCGACGTAGGCACTCTTGACTTCGGCGGCGATTTGATCGCTGGCGTATCGTCGCTTGGCCAGAACCTGCGACACTTTGCCTTCGATCGACTGCATCTTTCCAATCGCTTTGCGTCGCTGAATTGGAACGGACACGTACAGACCGGCATCGAATTCGAATCTTGATTTGTCTCGCTTGGACGAAGCTGGTGCGCCGACATCGTCAGAGGCGACGAAGACGGCATCGACTTCTGGTTTCATCAAGTTGGATGCTTGAGCGTGTTCGACATCCAACTGTTTTCGAATGAAGTCAAAGACTCTCAGCTCCGGACGGTTCTGAAGTGCGATTTGAATGTCGGTGTCCAAGTCCTGAGCGTCAATCTCTTTGACTTCGGGAAAAACAGGAAGCTGCTCGATGTCGGGAACGATGGGCTGTCCGTTGAAGTCGCGGTAGTACAATGAAAGCTTGATCGCTTTCTCCCGGACTTTTCTCAAGGCGCTCGCTTGCTTGGCGCGTCGATCAGCCATCAAACGCAGGTTGTCCGTGTATTCAGGAGGGTCGAGGAACCCTTCTTCAACCTGTCTGCGAATCCGGTCGTTCCGGTCATCGGCGATTCTTAATACTGCTTCCACGATTCGCAATTGACGTCCCGCTGCAACCCATTCCCAGTAGGCGAAGGACGCTTGCTCCACGAATGCGATCAACTGGGCCTGAATTTCCGGTTCAACAAATTCCCGCTGAATCGATGATGTCCAGACATCTGTTCTTCGGGCATCAATTGTTCGATCCTGAGCGAGAGGAACTGTGATCCCAGCTTTGAATTCACCGCCATCGTCGGTTTGTCGTTCTTTATACCACGGCTGGAAGTCACCTCTCCCGATTCGATATCCGGCGAACACATCAGATCCTCCGAAGAGCGGTTGCACGACACCGATGTTGTTTCGGTAGGTCTCGTAGAATCCGAAGTTTCCAGTTTCGGATGCTCCTTTGAGCTTGGTATCAAACTCCCCCCAGGCAGCGAGGTAGTTTCCGTTGGCGACGTTTCTTTCAAAGAGTGCCGACTGGAGTTTTGGGTACGATTGATAGACCGAATTGATCACCGCATCCAAATGGAGTTCTCGCCCCGTTTGAACTTCCGGGGCATCGCCCGTTAAATCCGGGGGAAGGAAAAGCTCCTTATCGGACGGCGGCGGGACGTCGGACTCTGGAGGATTGGGAATCTTTTTGTCTTGAGCAGTGTCCGGATTCTGGTCCGGCTTTTGGGCTGGTGTCGGAGCAGGTTCCTTTTCTGGAACTTGCAGAGACGTCAATTCGATTGCATCGGCAGAATTTGGTTCCGTCGCGAGTTTGTTCACCGTTGCTGAACGTGAGGAACCCTGTAATCCAGCTGGAGAGGACTCGAGTCCCAGAGTTTGGGTTACAACGTTCCGTGATTGAACGCATCCCATGAGGACGAGTATACAGCTTAAACTCAACCAGTGCTGGGCTGACATTCCTTTGCCTTTCGAGAAATCTCCGCGCGTTGGGCGCAGTCAGAGAGTCCGTCGATAACGGGCGCTCCCTGTGGAATAATTCGTCCAGATCTGAAGGGCGAACGCAGTTCCTCTTGAAATCTCCTGAAGCAAAAGATCAGATGAATCCGTATTCCCGGAAAATCTTTGCCAGCCTTCCTAGTGTTCCTGGATCTTCTATCTCCTACTTGGGCAGCGGAGGTTTTGCTGGCTTCTCATCCTCGGAACGATCAGTGACAACCGGAGGAAATCCGTTGAGTTGTCGCCAGACTTCGTACCAGAGCGGAACGACATCGAGCATGACCCATCCATTTGCCCGAACTCCCTGCCGCAGATAGCGGTCATCGGGCCAGTCTTCCGGGTTGACTGGACGAATCAAAGTTCGAAACTTCCCTTTCCCGTCGTCGATCGAATCGACGGAAACGACTTCACCGCCGAAAGTTCCGACAGCAACGGAGGGCCATCCTGCGAATTGAACAGCGGGCCATCCTTCGAACTGGAGTCGGACATGACGTCCCGGTTCGACCAGTGGGGCGTCATTTCCTTTGAGCCAGATTTGCACGGCTCGGTCTTTGGTATCGGGGACGATGGTGCAGATCGGATCTCCCTCTTTGAGAACTCCGGTTCCGAAGTTGGGAGTGATCTGAACGACGAAACCGTCGAACGGGGCAGTGACGGTCTGATTGGCCTGTCGCGAGACATCAGACTCGAGTTTGTAAACGTCGGCCTGAGCTTTCGCCATCTCTTGAGTCACTTTGGCGACTTCGGTTTTGGCTTTCTCCATGTCTGCGGTCGCTTTGCGAACGGCAGCTTTGGCGTAATCGATGTCGACTTGCGCTTTGGCGATCTTCGCGACTCTTTCCGACTGTTTGGCCTCAAGTTCCTTCATTGCACCGGCAATATCGGTTCCAGCTTTCTCCACTTTGGCGCGTTGGGCAGAGAGTTTCGCCTGCACTTCCTGGACTTTTTGCAGAGCGATATTTCCCTCTTTGTACAGGGTTTCCATTCGCGATGCTTCAGCTTCGAGCTGCGGAATGTGCGAAGCGTATTCGGTGAGCTGATTTTCGAGACCTCTGACTTTTTCCCGAGCTTGTTCGACATACGCATCCTGAGCGGCGATCGTCTCCGCTTTCACTTCCGTGTATGCAATGACCTGTTCTTCAAAGGATTCAACGACGGTGTGGGCTGCGTCGAGTACTCTGTTGCTGGCATTGAGTTGGTCCTGAGCCGATTGGACTCGCTCCCGTCCCCGATCAAGTTGCTGTTGGAGTCGCATCGCATATTGTTCGTCGAGGTCTTGAATCTCGGCGATGACCTGGCCTTCGACGACGCGTGCATTCTCGTGAATGTCTTCGCCCCATCGAATAATCCGGCCTTTGATGGGCGCTTCGATGACCTGTTGCCGTTCACCCGGAGCAAATGCAACGACACTCCCGGACCCTTTGATCGACTGTTGCCAGGGTGCGAATGCCATCACGAAAATTGTGGTCATCAAGCCGATGAACAAGATGGTGGCGACCCGACGGAACAACCTCGAAGAGCGGACCAGTCGCAACGCTGGCATATCCACTTCGTTGTATGCAATCGGAGCGAGGACACGCCGGGGCTTGGACACAATTTTAGGAGCACTCTGGAATTCTGTCTTACCCATTGACTTTCCCCGAATTCAAAGTTCGCTTCGCTGGATGATCACCAAAGCAGAGTTCATCAGTAGCCTTGTCGCAGAGAGCTTGTCGTCCCGTGGCAACAATCGCCGTCCATGTGGCATTGGGGGCGAAAATGACATTGCCGAGAGACTCGATATCGGCGTCCGAAAAACCATCGAGAAGTCCATCGATGAGCAGCAAGCTTGGATTTCCTGCGATGGAACGTGCCAGCATCAGCTTTCGTTGTTGATTGATGGTCAGCGGAAATCCTGTGGACGAGAGATGAGTTTCAATTCCATCCGGCAACTCGAGGATTTCGTCGAGCAGACCGACAGCAGTCAGGGCGATGCGCGTATCGTCCATGGTGACATTGCGGCGTTGCAGATGAACGTTCTCGGCGACGGTTCCGGAGAACACTTCGACGTGACGGACGAGTGAATGTGCGTGGCGGAGTGTTTCGAGACGGATTTCACGAACGTCCGTTCCATTGACGGTGATGTACCCGCTTTCAGATTCCTGCAATCCGAAGAGCAGGTCGAGGAAGATGGTCTTTCCACCTTCATCGTCTCCAGTCAGGGCGATGTGTTGCCCGCCTCGGATGATTGTTGAGATCGGTTTCGAGGTCGACTTGATTCCACGATGCTTGACGTTCTTCACGACGAGACTCAATTCGTGGGAAGATGGACGTGACGAGAGTCCTCCGTCTTCTTCGACGGGCAAGTCGAACAGTTCGCCCAGTTTGTCAGTCGAGGCCATGAGGTCATAGAACGACTCCATATGTTTTCCGAGTTTGGCAAACGAGCCAACAATGATTGTCACAATCAATTCAGCAGCGACAAGTTGGCCCAGCGTGAGCTCCCCAGCCACGACAAGCCATCCGCCCAGGCCCAACAATGCTGTGCTGGCGATGGCCTGCATCCCAAGAGCAAACAGAATCTGTCGGAAAACAATGTGGAAGTGCTTCTGTCTCGCGTCGAGATATTCCTGCGCGAGATGATCTGTCCGTTCGATGGCGAAGTCAGTTCCTCCGCGATAACGAAACGCCGTCTGGCACTCAGCAAGATCTTCCAGCCAGGCGACAATTTTGTACTTCGACTTCGATTCTTTGATGCTCGTCGCCACCGCTCCACGTCCGAGGACCAGAATGATGAACGCGATCAGCGCCAGCAGGACGAGGTCGAACCCCAGAAGCCACGGATGGTAAAACGCCAAGACAGCCATTCCGATCGCTGTGCTCATGACGAGAGTGACACCATCCAACAGAAACTGGGCAGCTGTTTTCTGCACAGTGACAATGTCGAAGAATCGGTTCACACGTTCGCGGGGGCTGATTCCGTTGAAGGCTGTCACATCGACTCTTGGAATCCGATACCCAATGTCCGCAGCGACGCGGACGAAAAGTCGCCGTTGAATGACTTCCACAACAAATGTTTGAACGGCGCGAAGGGCTGCAGAGAAAGCGAGGAATGAAAACAGGATGAGGGCCAGCACAATCACCGGTTGACGATAGCTTCCGAAGGCGACCGTGTTGACCAGAGTTTCGATCGCGAGCGGAACCGCCATCGTGAGCACACCAATGACGATGGCGAACACGACGATCATGTAGACATCAGCGAGTTCCGGACGCAGGAGTGCGATGAATCGATTTAAGGGACGCGTTGCTTTTCCGGGAACAGCGGAGAGTGCCACCAATGGTTCGACAACCACAGTGTTGATCAACCCGGTGTCAGGATCTGCTGAGAGACGCTTCCGAATGGCGCCGGGAGTCGTTCGAACGAAACGGCCGTCCTCGTTTGGATCACTCATTAGCAAGGTTCGTCCGTTCTTGCTCGTGACCGCAAAGAACCCTCGATCCTCTGGCCCCTTTGCAATCACCGTCGCGCCTTCACGGGCGAGACTGATGAACTCGTCCCAGTTGCAGCTGATGGTTTTGACTTTGAGGCCAAGTCCGCGACCTGCCTCGGAGACCCATCCCCACCATGCGTCATGTTTGGGATCGATTCTGTCTGCGATCGAGATATCGACAATTCGGCGGACCTGAAGACGGTCGACTTCCTCTCGTGAATCGAACAAGAGTTCCGAAAAGATCTTCGTCAGTTCGATTCCATCCTGTAAGTCGACTGGCGAGTCTGTTCGTGTCACCACATTCACTGTTTGCTCCCATCAGAGTGGTTCTTAGAGCACCTGCGGTGCCAGGAGGATTCTAGCCTCGCAGGTCGTTGACGCACATTGCAAATATCCGAATCGGGAAAAATTGGGCTGTGTCTATCGGTTGGCCTCTAACGAGATCTTCATGTCCTGCGATGCTGATTCGAGGGGATCGGTTTGACGGATTCTTAACCTGTTGACGTAAAAAGTGTTACGTTAAAAGTCTGTCGGTGGTTTTCGGGCCGGAAGAGAAACAGTTCAGAGATTGAGAGAGGACTTTCTTGCAAAGAATAATGCAGACTTCCATTTGCAATGTTTGATTCGTTCGATTGGTCACCAATGACTTCCATCATGAAACAGGGGCGAGCCCTTTTCATGGTTTCGCAGGGTCGTTTCTCTGCGGTCGTCAATTTCGATGAATATCGTGTTGGCTCCGGCGAATTTTCGAAGACGGACCCGTAGGAGTTTTATGTCGATGCTTCGGCGGTCGGAGTGTCGTCGAGGCGACGGCACTTCGTTTCGAGCGCTTTGGCCGATTCGCCCTCTGGGCTGATGTTAAAAGCCGTGATGACCAGTTCATCAGAAGAGGTCAGATCGTAAACAGTTCTCCATCCCCAGTCGGGAATATCGACCCCGACCATGTACTGACCCGTCATGTCGAGGGTGTTTCCGGTCAGTTTGCCGCGAGACAGCATGATCGAACTACTCATGTGAAAAGAATCTGCCCAACTGACATCGATCGTTTCACCAACGGGATTGAAGACGAAGAGTTCTTCACCGACTCGGGGAGAGTTTTGAATTTCTCCGGAGTATTGATGGCGAAGGAAATTTCCTCCGATCGATTTTCCGAAGCGGCCCTCAAACGGAGATTCATCGGCAAGCTGGTCCGGTTCAAACCATGTTCGGCAAACGCCTGCCCATGTTCCGCACACTTGCTCGAACCATTCATGGGCGCATTCTGAAGGCTTGCTTTGTGCGGAAGAATTCATCTGTTCCATTCCCTCATGTTGCGGTAAGAGTCCCGAAACTTGTCGGTCGATCGCTGGGAACAGATTTTCTCAAAGAATCGCGCTGAGAACCAGTTCAAAGCAGAAAACTGGTCGATTTGCGAGAGCGTCGTAATTTCTTCAGTTCAAAGATTTGCACGAGAATTGGCGAGGGCGGCTCTTGGGGGCCGACGGCGAGTCAGCCGTTTTTGACCGCGATTCGACTACGCAGTCAGCCGCATCGAGTCATCTTCGCCATCGTCAGACGGTTGTCGTGAAGCGAGAGCTTGCAGCATTTCCGCGAGGCGATCTTGAGCTGCCTGAAGTCGAGCGGAACGAGCGTCGAGTTCTTCCTCGATTCTTCGAAGTTCGATCTCGCGATCCTGTCGGGAAGCGAGTTCTTCTTCGCTCTCCTGATCGTGCGTGTCTGGAGTTGAGTTCTCAATTCGAGCCAGTGCGCGGAGCAGGGCGGAGGCACCGGTTCGGCGCGATTGTTCCACGGCTGCGAGAGAATCAATCTCTGACTGCATGAGGTCGACGAGTTCTTCGGCAGTAAGTTCACTCAAGTCGACAGGTTCATCCGACTCTTCGTCGGAAGTGGCTGCTTCCGCGATTGGTTTCGATTCGACATGGAAGACGAACGGGCCAATTTCAATCAGATCTCCAGCACTCAGCGGGCCCTCGCGAGTTGGGTTTCTGTTGACGAGAAGCGGAGGTTCAGCGACGACGGCGTCAATCCACAGGGCATCACCATTTGTCACGATAACACTGTGCAGGATCGGCATTTCGCCGCCAAGTTGAAGATGACAGTTGGTGCCAGCTCCGATGAGAAAGCGGTCCGAATGAATAGGTCGATTCGGAAACTTGGTGTTCCCACGCTCAATGCGAAGTCGGAACTCACGTCCCTGGGGGTTCGGAATGTTCATACATCAACCCTGTCAATCAGGACAGATTTCGCAGAATGGAGTGTCCTCGGTCGCGACTTACGCAGCCAGTTTTTCGTTCGTAATGGGTGAACACACATCTGGTGTCGACCTGAAGTAATCGTTCCCGACAGGGAAAATTCGGAAGAAGCGATATTTCTGTCAAATTTCGCCCAATCGGACAAATGACACCGAGCATCGGGATTTCCGAGAAAGTCACTCCGATGATCCATTCGGGAAGATGAGTCGAAACGTGATCGCCGAGGGAAGGGCAGGACGCCAAACTTTGTCGAAATGGTTCGGAAAACAGGAGCTTGCGGAAGACACGAAACCGCTTACAGATTTGCTGACGGTTTTCAATTCGTCCTCGTCCAAATGGGAATCCGATGATTTCCTGATGTCGTGAGGCGTGCTACAATTCTTCCCGGAAGCAACAGAAGTTATTCACTGTTCCCGAACTTTCCTCATCGCATCTATTCAAAGTCGTTCTTCGACCACTTCATGGAGTGTGGAAATGTCTACTGATTCTCCGGTCCAAACCGTTGCAGAGAAGAAGGCTCGCGAGCCGGAAGTCAATAAGCTCTTCAAACTTCAAATCAAACACGAAGCCTCCGACTTGCATTTGCAGGCTGAAAAACCCGCGATGCTTCGAATTCGCGGAACAATTCGCGAATTGACAATGCCTCCGCTGACCGAACAGCAACTCTGGTCAATGTTCTATGAGGTGATGGATGACCGAAACAAAATGATCTTCGAACGAGATGGTGGAGCGGACTTTGCTCACATCGTTCCTTTTGAAGGCAACGATTGGCGTTTTCGTGTCAATCTCTTCAAGCAGCTCGGCCTGCCTGGAATGGTCGCTCGAAAAGTCGAACAGTCGATCCCGCCTTTCGAGGGGCTCTATCTTCCCCCGATTATGGAAGAGTTGTGCAAATACGATCAAGGGATGGTGTTGCTCGCCGGAGTGACCGGTTCCGGTAAGTCGACGACCATTGCGTCGATGCTCAACTGGGTCAACCATAACTATCGCAAGCATATTCTCACGATCGAAGACCCGATCGAATTCGTTTACACGCCTGACAAGTGTCTGATCAATCAGCGAGAAATCGGGATGGATGTGATCGACTTCCATATCGCGATGAAACATGCTGTGCGAGAAGACCCTGATATCATGCTCGTCGGTGAGTTGCGGGATGCTGAAACTTTCGAAACCGCGATCCATGCTGCTGAAACAGGTCACCTGGTGTTCGGAACGATTCACGCTTCGAGTGCTCCCGGTACGATTGGTCGTATTCTGGATCTCTTTCCGCAGGCGATGCACAATGCCATTCGGGCCAGTATGGCGATGAACATGAAAGCCATCGTCGGTCAGAAACTTCTGAAGACGATCGTCGACAAACCTTCACGAGTTCCGATCGTGGAAATCATGAGGTTCAATCCAACAGTGCGAAAGCTTGTGCTCGAACACAAAGACGAAAAACTTTCTGCGGCGATCCGTCTCGGCAAAGACGAAGGGATGCAGTTGTTCAACGACTCGCTCTATAAATTCATCACGGAAGAATATGTGAGTCGGGCGGCAGCTTTTGAGATTTCTCCGAACGTGGAAGAACTCAAAATGATGATCAAGGGAATCGACGTCAAAGCCTCTGCGATCCTGTAGTACCAATCAAAAATTTGCTAACCTGCGCGGAACTTTTCGCAAGTTCGTACACCTTTCTGAAACAAGAAACAGGAAGATCGTGTTCGTCAGCTTTCGTATTCCGCATCTGAAGGTCATTTTGGTTCTGCTGTCTCTGTATGTGGCGGGCGGGGTGTTGAATCCTTCTGCCCTTGCGCAGGAGCCAGTTGCTGTCCCGGCGCCGGCTCCCATCAACGAGCCTGTTCCCGAAGTGGCGGACAGCACTACCGAAACCGTCGAACGATATTCCGTGCCGGTCGATCCCTTCATTCGGGGGAATGCAATTCCCAGTCGACCGGATTACGGGTTACGCGTTGTTCAAACGCCACAAGTCGGGTTTTACCTGTCGCTTTGGAAGTTTGGTTGTCTGCTGGTCGTCTTCGGATTGTGGATTCACTTCTCGAAGTGGGTTCACGATGACGGTCGCGACCTTCATGTCCGCCCGCAGTTCTGGAACGGCTGCATGACCACCGGAGGAGTGATCGGCATCCCCGCTGCGCTACTGGTGCCGCTCTTTCCCGTTGGGTTTCTCATGACACTCTCGGCGATCGGGGCTCCGTTGGGGCTCTACATTCGCGAACGAAATGAAAACGTTCCCGCCGGTCGACGGGTGATGACGCCGGAACATATCGCCCGCTGGACCAAGCGGCAGCTTGCGAAAGTCGGAATCAATTTTGGTCAGGGAGAAAAGGGCGAATCGACCACCGGGCCACCGATCCAGTTTATCGGAAAAACCAAAACCGGTCGTCGTGATGAAGCGAGAACGCGGCAAGTGGAATCGTCGCGCGGTTATGTCGCTGCGAAGGAACTCGTCTATGACGCAATTCAAAGACGCGCGACCGATATTCATCTCGAACCGAAAGACGACGAACTCGGAATTCGTGTGCGGATCGATGGCGTCATGTATCCTGCGGAACCGTTCGACAAAGCTGTCGGGGATGCGGTCATCAATATCTTCAAAGTGCTGTGTGCGATCGACATCACTGAGAAGAGGCGATCACAGGACGGCGGTTTCGGAGCGATTGTCGAAGGTCGGGAAATCGACTTTCGTGTTGCCTCGCAGGGGACTCGGCATGGCGAAAAGCTGAGCATGCGTATTCTCGACCAATCCAACTCGGTGGGACGGGTCGAAGAACTCGGGATGCGCAAGCAAATGCAGCGCAACCTGGAGAACGTCATTCACCAGCCGCACGGTCTGATGCTCGTATGCGGGCCAACCGGGGCAGGTAAGTCGACGACTCTATACGCGTGTCTGAACGATCTTGATTCGAGTGAGCGGAATATCATTACCGTCGAAGATCCCGTCGAATACTTGATGCCCGATGTGACTCAGATTGAAGTCAACACAAAGTCCGGAAACACCTTCGGACAGGCGTTGCGAAGCATCTTGAGGCAAGATCCCGACGTTGTCATGATCGGGGAAGTTCGAGATACGGAAACGGCGAAAATCGCATGCCAGGCAGCCAACACGGGACACATGGTGTTCTCGACAATTCACGCAAATGACACAATCACCGCGCTGTATCGACTGCTCGATCTCGAAGTTGAACCGTTTATGATTTCGACGTCGATTTCAGCTGTTCTGTCGCAGCGATTGGCTCGCCGTCTTTGCCCTCGATGTCGAGAATCGTATCGCCCGAAAGCAGAACTCTTGAAAGCTGTCGGATTGCCGCCGGAGAAGGTTAAGGAGTTCTTCCGTCCGCCAGCGAAGAGTTCTTCGGTTTGCACCAAGTGCGGCGGATTGGGATACTATGGGCGAGTTGGAGTGTTCGAACTTCTCATGATCACAGAGAGAATTCGAGACATGATTCGCAGCACGGCCACGATGTCCGCAATTCGTAATGAAGCGCGTAAAGACGGGATGCTTTACATGCAAGAGGAAGGCTTAAGGTTAGTCGTACGGGGTGTGACTTCCGTCGACGAAATTACGAGGGTTGTCAAATAGCTGATCTCTAAACAAAAGGTCCAGAACGATGCCGCTATTCGAAATTGAGACAGATGCTCACATCATGATCGGGTGGGCAGACGACAGAGAAGGCGCACTGCAGTTCGCTGAAGAGAACTACCCGGGCGAATCAGTGAAACGGGTTCACCAGCGCCCTCGCGATGTCTGGGTCATTTCAAAGAGGCTCCTGGGGATCGAAAGCTCGACTGATCCGTGTAACACAGCACGAGATTGTCTGGCGAAAGCGGCAGGCGATAAAGTTCACGCGATTCGTTTGTATCGACAAGAAACCGGGACAGACCTCCACGAAGCGCAGCTGGCCATCGAAACCAATATGTCACTCGGGTGGTAAATCACACAAATGTCCGGGCCTGATTCATCTCATTGATGACTGTTCCGAGTCCGGAATGTCGCTGCCCCGACACAACCTCGACGAGCGAATTGCGAACTCGTTTCTGACGCCCAAATTGCGCAAAACCGGATGATCTAAACGGATCTTCTGGAATCTTTTTGTGCCTCGATGAACAACTCGTGCGGCCGTTCGACTTGCCGGTTGAACGGCCGCTTCGAGAGCAGTGGTTTCCCTTTCGAGCGTTCGTCAACTAACCTGCTCAGCTTGTCACACTGCACACAAGCTCCGTCAGTTTGAAGCATTCCTGACCGGAGGTGTCCCAGTATATTCGCTGGGCGCGATTCACGATTCCGGAGGATTTCATTTCCTGATGAAAGTTCGCTTCTTACTGTGGTCGCTCTCCAGTTTGGGAATCGTTCTGGCTCTCGCGATCGCTTTCGCCTACGCACCGCAGCCGATGCGTCGGATCGGTCTGACGTATGTGATTTTCGGAATCCTCTCCGGAATGGCGTTCGGTCGGTTGGCACGCGAATTCGAACTTGATCGGAGTCGAATCCTGCCGCTAGTGAGCTTTGTTGTTGTGTTGATCGGAGGAACTCAACTGGCTTGGGCGTCGTTTCAGCAATTGAAAGAGGCTCGCAGCCAACAAATCGAAAACGACCCGGATCAGCTTGCCATGCTCAATCTTGCCGAGGAACTGGCGAGTGATGATCCAGAACTTGCAGACCATTACCGGCAGGAGCGCCGCGAACTCAAACCACAATTCAGAGACTATCTGAATTTCAGGTACTCGAAACTCGGTCAGTGGGGCGAACACCTCTCTGTTGTTTTCTGGAGCCTGGAACTGATTTGCGCTGCGACCCTTGCGAGCCTAATGGTTTGGAGAACGCCATTGGCGACGGACACTACAACGAAGGAACTTGAAACGTGATTGTGGGATTGGGCACTGACATTGTCGAAATCGTTCGAATCGGTGAAATGATCGAGCGGCACGGCGAACTCTTTCTGCAGCGTGTCTACTCAGAAACTGAGATCAAATACTGTCAGCGTCACAAAGAGGCGATTCAGCACTATGCCGGCCGCTGGGCAGCTAAAGAAGCTGTGATGAAAACGCTGGGAACCGGATTCACGAAAGGAGTCGGGTGGAAGGATATTCAAGTTCACAACAAACCATCCGGAGAGCCGGTCATTGTTATCTCTGGTGGTGCGGGACAAGTTGCAAAGCTCAAGGGAATCGATGAGGTTCTGATCACGATTTCACACTGCCGGGCATACGCCACAGCGACAGCGATCGCCATGCAGCACAGTCGTCACAGCTAATCCATGATCTCCACAACGGGTGAGGATTCCTCGTCAGATTTCTCTTCATCGGGCTAGATTTTTCCGTCGGAGAAACTCGAGAGTGTCCGTTTCTGGGAATGGCCGAAACGGAAGAACTTCGACTTGAGGTTTGGTAAAATCAAGTGAAAGATTGAGTCGTCGATTTCGCGCTGCGGAGTCATCGTTGGCGATCCAGCAGCGGAGGAGTTTCTCCGTTTGATCGCAATTTTCGGAGCGGTCTTCACGGACCGCATGAGCAGACTGGACAAGAACCATGATCAATTTGAAGAAGATCTTGATTCCGACGGATTTCAGTGAGTTCAGTCAACATGCCATTCGGTATGGGTGCGAATTCGCCAGAAAGTTTGAAGCGAAAGTTCACTTGATCAATGTCGTCGAAGATCTCTATCCGATCGTTCCAGAACCCGGAATGGCGACAGCGCTGTCACCTCCGTATTTTCAGGAATTGGCAGAGAGTTCACGTCGAGCCATTGAGTCGCTTCCCGCATCCGAAATGGCGAAAGGAGTCGACATCGAACGAGTCGTTGTCACCGGAACTCCGTTTCTGGAAATTATCCGATACGCCAAAGAGCAGGACATCGACATGATCGTGATCGGAACACACGGTCGATCCGGCCTCGTCCAGGCATTGATGGGAAGCGTTGCCGAAAAAGTGGTGCGGAAAGCAACGTGTCCAGTGTTGACGGTCCGACCGGAAGGCCATGATTTCGTGATGCCCTAAGCGTCACCACACTACGTTCGCTCGATTCGAAGAATCGTCTCACCAAGCACGCAGTGCACGAGGAGAGACTCATTTTCAGTCGTCAGAGCGAATCATAGGCAATTGTCAAAAGTAGAATTTTCGAGCGTTGAGGCCTGAATTTTGATGACCTACTGGATCGTTGGATCCCTCGTTTTGTTGCTGCTGATCATGCTGATCAAAGCCCCCGCATTCGTCGAGTGGAAGCGGTCGAAAGAGACTCAGCAGGCCATTGAACTGTTTCGGATTCGACGAGAAGTTCTGGAAGCCAAATTCTTCGAACTCGCAGCCGCTCAGGGGAAACCTCGCGGCCTCCGGTGGACCGAGTGTGATTGGAAAGATCCTGTCTTTTTCGCTCGAGATCGAACGACAAATCTCCTCACAGCCTTTTCCTCAGTGGAAATTCATTTTGAAGCAGTCGAGGGAGGAGACATGGAGGACATCGCAGCCGTCGGTGACATCCGAGACGCTTCGGCGGTTTTCCATTATCAGGACGGCGTCTGGGGAACTGGAGGGAAAGCTCTGTTCAACATGAGTCCGGAAATTGCCGTCGAAAAACTGACCGCCCAGTATGAACCGATCAAAATTTGACGATGAATTCGCCTCAAGTTTCGGCAGACATTGCGTCTTCGCCGATTTTCACAAAAACAGCCTTCATGTTTGATTGACGAACCGAACCATCTCTGCCTATCCTTTGTCCACCACGCACACGGGGCGTAGCTCAGCTTGGCTAGAGCGCCTGCTTTGGGAGCAGGAGGTCGCACGTTCAAATCGTGTCGCCCCGACTCAACTGGATTTCCGGCCGTTTGGCGAGTTCGTCAAACGGCTTTCTCTTTTCTATGACTAGACTTACGTCGCCTAGCATGCGGTTCAAAGATAGCGTTTCCAAGATCCGCCGTTTTTCGAGCATCTTTGAACCGCGCCTGATTTTGGGAATTTTTTGAGAAAACTCGAAGACCGCCAGTGCGGCCCGCACGTCCGCCGGGTCGAGCGACGGGGCCTCTCCGAGGGATTGTTCAACCTGGGCCAACTCGTCGCGCAGGGCGGCCAGTTTCGCGTTGAACGTTGGCTCGTCGATCGATCCCGCCAGGAACGCGTTGAGGAGCCGGTCGTTCTTATTGGTCAGTTCGGTCTGACGTTTCGCGAGCGCGATCCGCTGATTGCGTTGAAGGTCGCTGATCTCGGCGAACGCTGACTGCAACGAAGATCGAAACCACTCAACCACTTCCTCGTCGGGCATCTTCAGTTTCGACAGGTCCGCGATGATTGCGTCTTCCAGATCGTCGGCTCGCCAACGAACACTGGGGTGATCATCTTCGGGATAGTTGTTCGCACAACGATAGTAATCATGAACGCGAACGCCGCCTCCCTTCAGCTTTCGCTTGATTCGTTCTCCAGTGATCATCGCTCCACAATGCTCGCAAATGAATAGACCACCCGCCAACGGGAGATTCACCTTGCTTCCGGTGCAGCTGGGAAGTCGACATCAGTTCCGGCGACTTGGTTGAAGTAGTTCGCGAACGTCTTCCAGGCGACGATCGCAACAATCTCGGCGATTTCACCATCGCCATAACCGGCTCGTCGAACTCGGTTGAGGGCTTCGTTGCTCACCCAGCCACGGTCTTCGACAAGTTGTTTTGCTAGGCGTAAAGCGACATCAACCTTGGTGTCCGGGGACGACGACTGGCGCGCGTCGGTAAGCTCGTTGTCGCTCAGGCCGACGGTTTTCCCAATCGCGCAATGTGCGGCCACGCAGTAGTTGCAGCCGTTGGATTCCGAAACGGTGAGCGCTATTTGCTCGCGGAGTTTGGCTGGCAGCAGACTGCCTTCCATTGCCTCGCCGAGCGCCAGGTAACCCTTCAGGGCGGCGGGAGAATTGGCGAGTGTTCGCGCCAAATTGGAAACCACTCCAAACTTGTCTTTAACGTCAGCGAGAAGTTGCTTGGCCTCTCCTGTCGCCTGTTTGGGGTTGATTGCTTTGATTCTTGGCATTGCTCTTTGTCCTTTCAGGCTGTTGTTTCGTGGTTACACCGGCGTCGAAGTTGGTCAGATGTCAAAGCAACGACTGTTCCAAAGATGTAATCAGGGCGTAAGCTATTTGACTGAATTGTCTTAGGTGTATTTCTCTTGTGTCAGCGTGTCCCGAAAAATCGTGATTTCGCAATATGTCGCAGTGACTTTTCGCGAATCATCGTTTATTGTGGGCCAAATGAATCCGTCCGAAATCCGTCCACCGAATATCAACCTGCTCAAGCAGTTGCTCCTCGACATGGCGCAAGCGCGGGGTGTTCAGCAGGTTCTTAAGCTGGTTGTGGATCGAATGGCCAGCCAGCCCGAAGTTGCGCTGGCACGAATCTGGCTCCTCGGACCGGGCGACCTTTGCGCGAACTGTCATTTGCGACATGAATGCGAGGACCAAAGCGTGTGCCTTCATCTGGTGGCCAGTTCGGGGAGTTCCAAAATCACGGGCGAGGAGTGGACTGGGTTGGACGGCGTCTTCCGTCGCTTCCCTTTCGGGGTTCGTAAAGTCGGGCGGATTGCGGCAACCGGGCAACCGCTCGAAGTTCCCGACATTGCCGAACACCCAGAGATCCTGGCGAGGCCCGATTGGGCGGAGGCCGAAGGGATTCGTGCACTTGGGGGACAGCCCCTCGTTCACAAAGGCGAGGTGCTCGGGGTTCTCGCCATATTCACACGTGCCTGTTTGGGCGAAGAGAATCTGACCTGGATGCGTACGATCGCAGACCATGCGGCCGCCGCAATTGCGAACGCGCGAGCCTTTGAAGAGATCACGCGGTTAAAAGAACAACTCGAACTCGAACGCGACTATCTGCGTGAGGAACTGGCTGGAATTCAAGAGTTCGGCGACATCATCGGACAGAGCCCGTCGCTGATGAATGTGTTGCAACAGATCGATCTCGTTGCGGCAACCGACGCCAGTGTCTTGATACTTGGCGAGTCAGGGACTGGCAAAGAACTGGTCGCTCGTGAGATTCATCGGCGCAGCCAACGCCATGAGCGTTCGATGGTTAAATGCAACTGTGCATCAATTCCTCGAGAGCTGTACGAAAGCGAGTTCTTCGGCCATGCAAAGGGCGCATTCACCGGCGCGATCAGTGACCGTGCGGGACGATTTCAGTTGGCGGACGGCGGCACGCTCTTTCTCGACGAAGTCGGCGAGATTCCGCTGGACATGCAGAGCAAGCTGCTACGCGTGCTGCAAGAGGGCGAGTTTGAGCGAGTCGGCGAAGAGCGAACCCAACGTGTTGACGTGCGAATTGTCGCAGCAACGAATCGGGACTTAAAACAAGAGATCGAAGCAAAGCGGTTCCGTGAAGACCTCTATTACAGACTAAACGTATTTCCGATTCAGATCTCCCCGCTCCGCGAGCGCAAGGAAGATATCTCGGTCCTTGCCGCCCAGTTCGTCGACGTTTCGGCCCGCAATTTGAATCGTACTCCACCGCGACTGACGCAAGGCAATATCCTGCAATTGCAGCGATACGATTGGCCCGGCAATATTCGCGAGCTTCAAAATGTCATAGAACGAGCGGTGATTACGTCGGTGAAAGGCAGGCTGAGGTTCGAGCTTCCCGGCGTCGAAAGAGGGAAGCGAAGCGATATTGCGGAAACTTCTACTTCGATCGAATCGAGTTCCGATCCACAAATCGTTACCGAAGACGAAATGCGTCGCCGCGAACGGGAGAATATCATCGCGGCTTTGAAACAAACCAGATGGAAGATTTCCGGTGAAGGAGGTGCGGCCGACTTGCTGGGAATCAAGCCGACGACCTTGACGTCTCGCATGAAGAAAATGGGAATCGAAAGACCGGTTTGAATCGGACTCATCTTCCTTCTCCTCGTCGAAGACGTCAGGTCGCTGCTGCGAATTTCGCCAAGCTGCGGATTGAAATGCATCGCGTACAAAGTGATAGGAATAACATAACCACATTAGAGTTATGGTTCTTTATTAAGTGTCTTGACCAAGGTGTCTAAATGGAACAGTAAGAATGGAGCGCGTCGCTTCCCGCGAGTTCTTACTGTTTCCCCTATTTAATATGTTCTTTTAGGCCAGCATCTCCGTTTGGACGCGGTCCCAGCTGCCAGTGGAACTTGCGTTTGGACTCATTGATCACATAGTCGTTGATGCTGGCCTCACGGCGTCGCATCAGTCCGTTGTCATCGAACTCCCAGTTCTCGTTTCCATAAGCGCGGAACCAGTTGCCGTCGGCATCGTGGTACTCGTACTGGAAACGCACGGCGATGCGGTTTTCAGTGAAGGCCCACAACTGTTTTGTCAGGCGATAGTCAAGCTCCTTCTCCCACTTGCCGGTCAGGAACTCGACGATCTGGTTTCGACCTTTGACAAACGTGTCGCGGTTTCGCCACTCGCTATCGATCGAGTAGGCCAGCGAGACTTTCTCCGGGTTGCGGGAGTTCCATCCGTCCTCGGCTGCCTGGACTTTTCGGATGGCTGTTTCGCGCGTGAACGGCGGCTTGATGTCGGTGGGGTTGGGCATGGGTTTCTCCTTGGAAAACATGGTGGTGTTTAAGTACGAGTGTGCGGAGTTATGAAGGCCGCCGACGAGTGACGATGGCCTTCATGACTTGTGGGCATGGTCACTTGCTCGACGATCCGACAAATGCCTTTCGCAAGCCTTCGAGAGCTTCCTCGGTTGTCACAACAGCACTCGCGATGTAGTGGTAATTTGCTACAGCGACTTTGTGCGAATCGCCTGCAGGAGTTTTGGCACCGGCGGTCGCATCTTGCACGACAGTCACCTCAAAGCCTTGTTCGATCAATTCACGCATGTGAGATTCGGTGCAAAGGTTTGCCGACATGCCGGCCAGGATGATTTTCTCAATGCCGCGTTTTCGAAGTTGCAAGACCAGGTCATTGGATTCCGGCCCGTAGACCTTGTGCGGGCTTGTCACAATCACATTGTCTCCCTCGATGTACGGCTTGTATTGCTCCAGCCAATCGGCCCCCGAGCCGTGGAAGTGGTCACAGCTCAGCTCGCCTTTTCGGTCGAACATGTTGATGTTGTGCATGAGCGACTCTAATGCTCCCTCGAACTTCCACTGGTGATCGTGTGGGTAGTAGTAGTGCGGGGAAACGAAGACCGGCAGGTTCAAATCACGGGCGGTCTCGAACAGTGCGTGAATGTTATCAACCGTTCCGTTTTCAGTAACGCTCTCACCGACGACGCCCCAAGCGACTCCATCGGGACTCAGAAAGTCGTTTTGCGGGTCCGTGATGACGATGGCCGTGCGACCAGCCTCAAGTACCATGCCTGGCCGTGGAATACCGAGGTCGGTCGACGTGCTCAGTTTGACTTGGGTGTCGAGATTCCGGGCGACTGGTTCGGGTGTCTTGTGAGTGGCAACTTTGTTGGCCGCGGCTGATGACTTTGATCCGCCACTGAGAGAGTAAACCCCGACAATAGAAAACGTAGTGACGAGACCGAGGACAAGAGCGCTGTTTCGTTTTGTCGTTGACATGTTTCTGGCCTTTGAATTTAAGTGGTGTGTTTAAGTTCGAAAGAGTTAAATCAGAAGGTTGGCGACGAGAGAGTTACACGCGTTGCCGCTCTTTATGACGGCGTTCTAAATATCCGGCATTCGGTCGGAAGAAATCGGGGATCAATGGCGTTCTCCTTGGTTTGGGGTTCGAAATTGCTTTGCATCAACGTTGCTGTCTTCCTCCATGGACAATGGAGTACTGCTCTTTGCTTCATTCAGTTGTGGCTGGGTTATGCGGTGAGTAGTCAAGAAATTCGGAAGCACCGGGCAGTGAGTGACGAGTCTCAATCCATCGATCGATGGCGAAGTCCCAATAACGACCGGTGCCGCCCGTTTCGTTGTGCGGATCTGCGACAGCCCAGCGCACTTCCGCACGGCCGGTTAACTGAAGAGTTCGGCCATTTTCAAAATCCGGGATGAGAAGCCCGGCACGCGGATTAATAGTGAAGTTGCCGAGCGTGTTAAACATTCCGTTCCCGGAGTAGTCGGGAATGCGGAGCTGTGCCGAGTCAAGTATTCTTATGAATCCGGGATTTCCGCCACGATGCGAGGCGTCGAGGCCACTCGATGGATGCTGGCTTGCGACAAACAATGTGTCTGCGCGGGAAATCCATTCTTGTTGTTCGTTTGTGAGTCTCGTGCCAGCCTGCGACTGGGGACTCGATGGATGATTTTGGTCCGGCCGATAATTGCGTCGTTGGATATACTGCGGGCAATTGGGATAGGCTTGTTCCACGCTGACATGTAGTTGATCGTTCGTTGGAAAACTGACCTTGCCATTCACACGTAGCCGCGCGCGACTTTGCAGGTCTATCACCAGGAGTCCAATAGGAGGATCAGTAACCAGGTTCTGCCATACGGGATCGGCGTCCACTCGCAGAGCTTTGGAGACGTCGATGTCAAGTGCGTGCGGTTCTGCGGTAATGAAACCTGTGTTGCCGACAATGATCGACGCCCACAGGTCCTGTTGCTGGTCAACGCTGCTCACGACGACGAACTTTTGCTTCTTGGTGAACTTGATTGCACCCGGAATGATTGTGTTCCCAATCACACGGCCATTGCAGCGAGCTTGCTCCACCGCGCCAGCGAGTTGTTGAGCGATCAGTTCTCCCTCATGGTATTTGGTGGTGGGCGTCGTGGTTGTGGACATAATTCGCTCCAGGATTCGGAACACCGCGAGACCCTCTCCCCAGGATGCCGAGGGGAGAGGGATTAACTGCGCGAACTAGAAGATGAGAATGTTGCGACCTTCACCGACAAGTGCGGCCAAGCTCGGTAGCCCGCTTGTTCCCGGCACAGGGTTGTCGGTAATCAGGTCGAAACCGGATGCTTTGGCTTCTTCGCTGCCACCGAACACGTCAGCACATCCGCACGAGACACCAGCGATCGTGTCTTCGACTTCCCTATACAGCTCGTGAGCGGGGTGGTCTTTTTTGCTGAGCTCGCCAATCCAGCGTGTTCCGGCCCCTTGAAACAATACGCTTACGTCGTCCCTGCGATGTTTGAAGTCGTAAGCAGCAGCAAGTGCGTTGAAGACGCGTCCTAGCGCCTCTTCCTGGGAACCCGACTTCGGGTCCGATAAAACAACAATCGCCGCCTTCAGCTTGGTCGCGGTGTGAGCAGATGCATGCTGTTCGTCAACTTCACAAGCTCCAGTGGTGCAAGAGTCGGTCGCCATGGTTTCAGTCCTTTCAAGAGTGAATAGTTCGATTTGACTTACGTGGGAGCGTCTATCGCAATACACGTACCGAATACTATTCATGATGCGCAACATGCTTTTCAGAAAAGAGTTGCGACTTATCTTAGGAAACGGACAGGGTCACGAAATTTCGTGAATCCGCATTTGCGTTGATAGGTTTACGGAATTTCGTGAAAGCGGCACTTGATGCTGCGCTAGTCGATCGTCGTCCGATCACGGCCCGGTTTCGCCAGTGCGCTGGTGGACAGCGGGCGGCAGATCTTCAGGGGCAGAGCTGCGAGTCGAGTGCGGGCTCAAGCAAGTGACCTGTGAGCCATAGGCCCTTCTTGCGATAACGGTAACGTGCTGCGATATCGAGCCAACTCTATCGCGAAAGAGTTCCGTTTCGCTTCGACGTCAATTCGAGTGTTTGCTTTGGCTTATTTGCGATTATGCAGTTCGTCTCTCTGCTGGCCTGTTGAAATCAGAGTTGAACTCACATTCGAAAGCGCAGGGCGAAACTGGTAGCGATTAGCCGACGAGTTAATCAGGCGTTCAATGAAGAGAAGACGGGTCGGTAAGAACGAACAAGTGTTTCATCACCCGGTTGGCATTCGCACGCTGTCGCTACGGATTCGGCAACGTATGGGCCGGAGAAATTTCATTGACGTTGGTCGTGGTGGGCAGTGCGGATTTATGTTTGGTTGGGCGAGGACTTTGATGATTTTTGATTCTGTAAATCCTTGAGGGTCTTTCCGGTTTCGTCTGGGAATCGTTCGTCAGTGATTTGCAGATTCGTGATTCGATCGACACGGAACTCGCGGAAATCTTGGCGTGATTCGCACCACGCAGCGAGTAGCCAAACGGGGGCGATGAAGACGAGGCATAAGGGGCGAATGCGGCGTTGGGACTCTTTTCCGGATTCGTCTGTGTAGTGGATTTCGATCCAATGTTTGGTGCGGACGGCTCGCCTCAGAGCTGCAAAGTCAATTGCGATTGGCAACTTGCTGCGGCTTGAACAGGCGTAAGCTGCGGAACGGTTGGCGTCTTCGGCGAGGGAAGGTGGCAGGACAGCTGTGATCTTTTCCATTGCTCTACGGGCTGAGCGGGCGATGGCTGCGTCTCCCCAACTCTCGACCATCTGGGCTCCGAGGGTCAAGGCATCGAGTTCGTCGACATCAAACATGAGCGGCTTGACGAGATAGTCCTTGCTGAGCAGATAGCCGACACCTGCTTCGCCGATTATCGGGACACCGGAGGATTTCAAATCGGCGATGTCGCGGTAGATCGTACGGATGCCGATTTCCATCTCTTGTGCGATTTCTTCGCCTGTGACCGCTTCGCGGCGCGTCTTGAGGTACTCAACAATTCGAAAGAGGCGGTCGGCTCGGCGCATGCGGCGTTCCAGCGGATGGATTGATTGGAAACTTGGAATTCCTGACAGTCTCCTGACAGTATGCTGTCAGCAGGGCTCTGTAAAGTTCTTCCATGCGATCAACCCATGGCGTGTCTGCATCTCAATGACCTTTGCGATGTTCTGTCAGCAACAGTCGATTGGCGGACGAACTCGCTGGGGTTGATCTGACGGATCCGCATCCCCGTGTTAGCCTGCATTCAGGAAAGATGAAAATTATGAAGCCCGCTGCCGTGAGAACACCTTCTGAAACCGAGGTCGAGGTCGTAAGAAGTTTCGACGCGTCTGTTGACCTGGTCTGGAAATCCTTCATCGA
Organism: Thalassoglobus neptunius; assembly: GCF_007859735.1. Lineage (GTDB taxonomy): Bacteria > Planctomycetota > Planctomycetia > Planctomycetales > Planctomycetaceae > Thalassoglobus > Thalassoglobus neptunius. Next base: position 1,221,599 of record NZ_SIHI01000001.1, read on the forward strand.
GCCCGAGTTGGTGAGCCGTTGGATGCTCGGACCGCCGGGCTGGTCGATGCCTGTGTGTGAGATGGACTTTCGAGTCGGTGGAAGATACGAGAACCGATTTCGAAATGACGATGAAGGGATGGAGTTTGGTTTGGCCGGAGAGTTTCGTGAGATCGAACCGTTGCGGAAAATCGTGCAAGACGAAAACTATGGAGAAGGTCGCTCCGAGGAGGGAATGTGCCATACTGCGGTGGTCACGATTACTTTTCAAGAAGATCACACCGGGACGACTGTCGCCACAGTTGTTGAGTACCCATCAAGAGAGGCCCGCGATGCTGCACTGGCAACCGGTATGACGGAATCGATGGAAATGGGGTACTGCCGTATTGATGAGCTGATCGCGAAGTGATCGCAATGTCTCGTGTGGCAGTCACAGTGACGCCAGTCGCAGTGACACAGGGATCTCTTTCGTGATCAATACCTCGAATTGAGATCGATCAGTGTGGCGCCGACCGATTCCGTTGCACGTGGAGGCAACGGAATCGGGGCATCGTTCGGGTTCCTTCAGGATTGGATTCCTTCAAGGATCGCTGTAGGAGCGATTCAAAATTTATTAACCGCGATGGAGTTATTGTGCGACTTCTCGCTTGAGAGCACGCAGTTTTCGCTTGCCGCCTTTGTTGACCTCCAAAACGAATCGCGCCAGATTCAGGAACTCCTCTCGGTCAGCGAGTGACCGGACGAGACCGGCGGGCATTGTTGAGAGAGGAGAAGCGATGATCTCTTCGATTTGATCGGCGGGGATTTCGCGGAGTTTGCCTTTTTCGGCAGCGATACTCAGAACGACTTTTTCGTCAGTCTGTTCGACGAGATATCCTGATGTGAATCGGCCGTCATCGGTAATGACCGTAACGGATTGATATCCTTTCAGGATTGACTTGGAAGGATTCAAAATCGACTCGATGAGGAACTCGTCGGTGAGACCTTCTCGTGCAGCGGTCAGTTCCGGACCGAGTTGGAAATCTTCCTGTGCGTCGTGGCATGTCGCGCAGGCAGTCTTTTCCTGATAGAAAATCTTGGCGCCTTCCAGTGGATCACCAGCTTCCCAGGCGTCCTGAACAAGTTGAGCGACGGATTCCGCGAGCAGCTGTTGCTCCAGTTTTTCGTTCTTGAGCTGATCCTCGACAAGTGATGGTCGGCTGCCTTCCGGGAAAGGATGCATCTCGATCAGTTCTTCAGGATTGTAGAACCGGCGGCGGCTTCGTGTCTCTTCGCGGATTCGTTTGACGTCATCAACGCTGATCTCGGACGCGTCATTTCCCCAGCTGTTTCGAACGTAGGTGAGAACGCTGGCCATTTCGGCATCGGTGAACATGTTCCCCAATGCGGTCATGGGAGGGACACCTTGTGTCGGTTCAAAGACTTGTCCGCGAACCTGGATCTTTCCCCAGAGTCCGTGCAGAGTCAGTTTGATGAGCCGATCCGGGTCCCCGGTGACCCATTCACTGCCAGCCAGTGGAGGGTAGATTCGGGTGATTCCTTCGCCATGCTCACGATGGCAGGTGGCACATGATCCTTCTGAGTAGAAGACGGTTTGTCCCACTTCGTAAACCTGGCGGAACTCTTTGTCTCTGAATTTCCGCGACTTTGTGCTGTAGTCTTTGGGTTTGAATGCCCCTTCAAGTTTGGAAGCAAGGAACTGTTCCGGATTGACGGTCAGGTCAATCGTTTCGAATCGCCCGGCAGCAAGAAGCTCTTCCACTTCTGGTTTGAGTGACTGCATCGCACTGTTGAGTGCGTTCCTGATCCAGCGATCTGTCGGTTGCGTGGCGACTGACAAGACGACTTCTGCTCCCTGATTTCCTCCCAGCCAGGTCGCAGCAGCGAGGGCTTCGAGGCGAACTCTGGGGTGTTCGTCAGTGGATGCCTGCATCAGGTAGGTTTCCGGATGGTCGAGCAAATGCAGGCAGTGCCGGACGACTCGCACGCCAGCGGATCGGACGCGATGGTCTTCCGCAGTCAGGCACGCATTGAGAAGGTCCAGTGATGGGGACTGCTGCCCCCAGGTTGCCCAGAGAGCTTCGAGCACAAGCCGTTCGTTGTCAGCGTTTTCGCTGGCGAATTGCGTCGCAGCGGCGAGAACTTCTTCTCGATCGCGAGCACGGAGTTCCCGGTGAGACCATTTGCGGGCGTTCAACTCGGGAAGCTTCATGTTTTCGAATAACTCTTCGATCGATGCTCCGGCAACATGAGGCGGAGTGACGAGCGGCGAGTCGTTGCGGGTGATTCGGTAGATGCGACCGTATTTGGAGTTTCGGAGCGGATCGCGGGCACTGTGCTGCATGTGCCCGATCAGCGTGTTGTGCCAATCGATGAAGTAGAGACTTCCGTCAGGAGCGACTTCTAGATCGCAAGGCCGGAAGTTTCCATCGGTCGATTGAATCAGGTCCTGACGAAACTTGCCTTTGATCTCAGCCCCGTCTTCGACGACTTGATACTGCTTGATGCCGAGGAATCCGATGCTGTTGGCATACATGTAGTCTCCCTGAACTTCTTCAGGGAAGTGTCGTGAATGCAGGAATTCCGCGCCGGAGGTCGGTCGCGTATGGTGTTCGTAATTGAACTTGGAAACCTTCGGGATCTCGTAGGAGTGCGGGACTTTCAGTGAGTAGCCAAGCATCCAGTATTGAGCTCCTCCGGAAGCATCATTGACGACCGTTTGACCGTATTCGTCGTGTGCGACACCCCACGGATTGTTGACATCCGACTGCATCACACGTTCGACTTTCCATGAAGCGGGGTCGAAACGCCAGACTCCGCCGTCGGTCATCCGTTCTGGTCCCCAGGGGGTTTCCACTTGTGAGTGGAGGAAGCGACCTTCGCACATGAAGATTCCGCCGCCGTTGTCGACATCGAATGCAGAGATGGCGTGGTGCGTGTCGTGAGGATCGAAACCGTCCAGAAGATAAACCATTTCGTCAGCTCGGTCGTCGCCATCGTTGTCTTTGAGCAGAACCAGATACGGCTCTTGTGAGAGGTAAACACCTTCCGGTCCGAATTCGAAACCGATGGGCATGTGAAGCCCGTCGGCAAAGACCGTTTCCTTGTCTGCCCGGCCGTCTCCGTCTGTGTCTTCATAGATCAACAACATGTCGTTCGGCTTGGTGTCACCCGGTTTGTAGTGCGGGTAACTCGGCAGCGTCGACACCCAAAGTCGGCCTTTGTTGTCGAAACGCATTTGCGCGGGGTTCCCAAGATTTGGGAACTCCTGCTCTGAAGCAAACAGGGAAACGTCATAGCCGTCGGGAAGCGTGAATGTCGCTTTGGCTTCTTCTTCGGTCTTGAGAAAGTCGAGCGTTCCGTTTTTCTCGCTGACCTGATAGTTCGTCTCGACTGGCGAAAGAGGGCGGGTTTGAGAATCATCAACGTCGAGCGTCGATGAGCGTCCTTGTGCGATTGCCCAGATGTTCTGGTCGCGAAGGACCGTCATCTGGCGAATTTTCTCGATTTCTTCCGGGTAGTTGTAGTTTCCATAGGGAGCCCACCGGCGACCGTAGGCGTGAACGCCATTGAGCATTCGATAGTCGTTTCTCCAGAACCAGGACTTGTCCTGAACTGCCTGATGAAGAACGGAACCCGGATTAACTGGCTCGGTTTGTTGTCCAAACAGCTGTTCCATGAGGACTGGAGCCAGTTTCTGGTAACCCGCCTCTGAGAGATGAACACCATTGATCGTTAACGGTTCATCAGTGTTCTGAAACCACTCGAGTGTCGGCGTGAACAGGTCGACGTAGCCCACTTCTTTTTCGGTAGCGACTTCCTTCACTGCGTCCGCGTAAGCTTTGAGAATCTGATTTCTCACCACAGCATCCGGAAGAAAGTAATCGGTCAACTGCTGCATCGCGATCGGAGTCGCGAGAATCAGTCGCGGAGGTTGCGTGTCGTTCCTCGTATAGGAACGAGACAGCGTGTGATCGACAAACGCTCTGAGTTCGTTCTTGAAGTTTTCCACTCCCTCCAATCCATCGAAGGATTCATTGAAGCCGAAGAAGGCAACAATTGTGTTGGCTTTGAGGATCGTCAGCCATTCGTCCGGTGATGGGTAGTGTCCGATTCCGAGATGAGCATTGATTTCGGGGCGGAATTTCTCTGCTCCTGGAAAGGCCCACGGATCCGGTCGTCCTGCTTCCGGTCGAAACGCAGGAGTGTGTCCGGGGAAGCCCATGTTTCGAAATGTGATTTCCTTCTTCGGAAACTGCTGTTGCAGTGCCGTCTCGAAGAAATTGAAGTGCTCCATCCGCGAAGCCAGTGTGTTTCCCAGAAGGACGATCGTCTCGCCCTGATTCGGTTCGATCGGAAGTGAAACGGCAGGTGCGTCCGCATCGACGGGGACCGGTTGCAGATACTCCGGTCGGACTTGATCCGCTTGCTGGGTTTCGCTGGGAGTGATCGTCGTGATCACTTCAGGTGCAGATGGGGATGAGGCGTCCTCTTCCTTCTCCGCAATTGAATACGAATTTGCAATCGCCAGAAAAACTCCTGCTGAGACGAGGCAGAACAATCTGGAAATAGGCTTCGAGATTTCTCTTTTCATAATATTTCGTTCGCGACGGGATTCGATATTCAGGAACTGACGAACTTGTCGACAGAAGATCGGAGTTGGAACACTCTATTTCATTGAACTGGCGAGCATCTTTCAAGCTCGCTCCAGTTTTACATTCCTGAGGCCAACGCTTCGAGATGTCGGCTGAAGTGGTCGGCGAGAACTTCTTTGTAGGTCTCTGGATGAGCTTCGAGGACCTCGCGAACGGCCGGTCCGAGTTCGGGATCTGTCAATGTTGACCCGAAGGTGCAGTGCAAAATTTGACGACCCGGTTCCGTGAATCCCACACCTTTTGGAACATCGGACCAGCACTCGAGGTAGACTTTCTCCAACTGCTCAGTGCTCAGATCGTCACCGGGAGTGACGGTGTCAACTGTTGCTGAGACGTGATAGGTCGCTTTGTCGACATCGTATCTTTCGCGACCAAATTGAACGATTCGTCGGAAGAGAGCTTCGTCGTGGCGAGCAACGACGCGAAGCGCTTCGAGATAGCTCGTTCCGGCTGTTTTGACATGGAATCGTCCTCGAGTTGCCCGAGCGAGAACGCCGTACATCGACAACTTGTCGGACCCCGAGTGCAGACTCAATTTGTAAGGGCCGAGCAGTTCAGCAATTGCAGCATGGTCGTGCAAAGACTTGTCGAGTGCTTTGACGTCGCCTTTATAGTCGACTCCTTTTTCGAGTTCACCGATGAAGCGAGGAGCCAGGCTGACCAGCTTCATGCCCCCTTGGAGACATTGATCGGCGATGATGTAGTGTTCGGCAAGGGTCGTCGGTTGGTCGGTCTCATCGACGGAGAGTTCGATCTCGTAATCAGCCCCTTTGTCGCTGTGAACTTTCTTGATGTAGTCCCCAAGCGACAATGCTCGTTTGATGGCGGAGCCGTATTTGACTGCCGCCCGCATGCATGCCTGTTCGTTCAACTCGATCGTTGATCCGGTTGGCAAATCAATCGTCTTGCCAATATAGTTGTCGTACCAGGCAGCAGACTCGCGAATAGACTCGAATTTCTCTCGCAGTGTCGATTCGTCGTAGTCATCAGCTTTCTGGTCGACGTCATCAGAAGGATCGATCGTGAAAAACGTGAACCCCACGGCAGCGGTCACATCGACATCGTCGGGAGTTTTGAGATGGTCGGCATCGGCTCCGATTCGTCCGTCCCAGCCAGCTTGTTTGGCTCCGTTGAGAGCATCGTCCATGACCTGTTGCGCGGTTCTTTGGGTACGCGTCATTTCGCGAATGGACTGCTGTGGGAAGATGGGTTCGATTCCGCTTCCGGATCGTTTCATCGCTTCAACGTGACCGGGAGTTGCCAGTCCGATGCGGTCACCGAAACCAAAGCTTGGAGACAATCCAAGAGTCGTGCATTTTTGCTGTTCGCTCATCGTGATCTCACTTTGTAATGTGGAAAGTTCGCCTGATGGAGAGGGCGGAATTAGCTGCGGAAATATGTTTGAAACGCTTCGATGGTTTTCTCTGCGGTAGTTCGCGAGTCCGGAATCGGAAACGCTTCTGCAGATGCGTAGCCGTCGAATTCTGTCTCAATCATTGCGGCAGCGATGGGGGCGAAGTCCATGTGCCCGCGGCCTGTTGCTTGTCGATTCGAGTCGACGAAGTGCACGTGACCGATATATCCGCGGCCAGATCGAATAGCTTCAGCGAGATCCGCTTCTTCGATATTCATGTGGAAGAGATCGGCGAGGAGTTTGACATTCTTCGTCGACAGGGTTTTCAGGAATTCGACCCCATCAGCGATTGTCGTAATGAGATTGGTTTCGTATCGATTGAGTGGCTCGTAAATCAGAGGAACATTTTTCTTTGCGGCGTACTCTCCCAGCTCGTTCAGAGCTTCTGCCAGAAGAGACAGTGCATCGTTTCGGCTGAGGTCGCCTCCCCATCGTCCCTGCATCGAGCCGATGATGGCTGGAGCATTGAACTCACCGCCGAAGTCGATCATCTGGCGAATGAAGTCTTTGGCCGATTCACGTCGAGACTGGTCTGGGTCCGTCAGGTTCAGTCCGTGTTTGACCATTCCGGCGCCGGTTCCGACGGCGGCGACGTTGAGATTGAACTTCTCAAGCAACCCCTTCAGTTCAGCACGATCAACAGTATCGTGAGAGGGGGCGAAGATTTCGATGGCGTCGAATCCGAGGTTCGAAGCATGCTCACAGGCGTCTGCGATTCCGTCCCAGAAAACGAACGGACCACCTCGGGCTTCTTCGACAAGACTGACAGTAATGGCTGACTGAATCATTGTTTATCTTTCAGCTTGGGAGTTTCAACGATTGATAGTTGGGGGCGGGTGGGACTCAGGCGACTTCAATGACAGCTTTAATGACTCCGGATTCCGGTTTGGTAAATGTCTCGAACTGATCGATGACATCGTCGAATGATGTTCGGTGAGTGATCCACGGGTCGGTGTTAATCGTTCCGTCTTCGATGAGTCGAATGATCCGGGTGAAGTCACTTGGCAAGGCGTTGCGAGAGCCTTTGATTGTCATTTCCGGTTTGTGAAGTGCAGGATGCGGGAAGGAAATCTCAGCGGTTGTGATTCCGACATAGACAAGCGAACCGGTGTGGGCCACGTACTGGAGGGCATTTGACATCGAACCGTTGTGCCCGGTGGCATCGGTGACGACAGCGTATTTGTCGCCATTGGTGATCTCGGCGATCTGTTCGAGTTCTGAGCCGTCGCCTTTGAACTGAATCGTGTGAGGAACGCCATAAGTGTCGCGGCAGAATTGAAGTCGCGACTCGACCATGTCCATCACGGTGATGGTCGCACCCGTCAGACGAGTGAATTCCAGAGTTGCCAGACCGATCGGGCCGGCTCCGATGATCAGCACATGATCACCTTCCTGCGGAGCACCACGATCGCAGGCGTGGCAGCCGATTCCGAGTGTTTCGACCAGTGCCAGCTGCTCGAATGTGAGCGTTTCGGAAGTATGCAGTTTGTCGGCTCGGATGAGAAACTTCTCGCACAGTCCCCCATCGACCATGACTCCGATCACATTCAGCTTTTCACAGCAGTTTCCCTGTCCCTTCCGGCACGCATAGCACTCTCCGCAGTTCATATACGGTTCGACGCTGCAGCGGTCTCCGGGTTTGACATTTGTGACATCATCTCCGACCTCCAAAACTTCGACACCAAGTTCGTGGCCGGGAATTCGGGGATAGCTGAAGAAAGGCATCTTGCCGAGATAGCCACTGTAGTCGGTTCCACAGATTCCCATCCGATGGGTCCGCACGACAGCCTGACCGGGACCGGGAGGTGCGGGTTCTTCAATGTCAATCTTTTGAAAGTGTTTGGGCTGAGCGAGTTGGATGGCTTTCATGATGAACTCCGAAGGAAATGCGTCTCAGTGGAATGTGTTGAATGGAAATTCGTCTTGAACTTGGAGCGATTCGTGCAACTCAAAGCAACGTTCATCGAGAGAGCGACGTTGCTGTGAATGCACAGCAATCATGAAAATCATCTATGCGTCGACGACTGGGGAGTCATTGTTTTCGGGACGTCCTTCGATGTAGAACCAGTTGTGGATCGGCTTTAAGATCTTAAGAACGTCAGTGAGTAACGCTTCGTCGATTGTTTCTTCCGACCAGTCAACCCACTGGGAGACACGATTCGGGTTGGCCGATCCCGTGACACAGGTTGTGAAGTCGGGATTGGCGAGCGAAAACTGCAAAGCCAGTTTGGCGATGTCGGAACCGTGTTCTTTGCAGTGGTCAGCAGCTTGTTTGGCGATCTCGCGGACTTTCGGGGTGGCTTTGTGCCATTCGGGAAGTGGTGCACCGGTGAGCAAACGGGCTGAGAACGGAGCTGCATTCATCAACCCGACCCCCTTGTCTTTGCAGATCGGGACAAGCTCGAGTGCCATGTCGTTTTGGAGCGTGTAGTGATTGTATGTGAGCAGAACGCCAATGTCGCTGTTGGCGAGAACGTATTTGAACATCTTCATCGGGTAGCCACTGACCCCGATAAAGCGGACCTTCCCTTTCTCAACTTGTTTCCGCAGAGCGGGCAGTGTCTCGTTGACGATTTGAGACATCTCGACGAATTCCAGATCGTGGCAGAGAACGATATCGAGGTGATCGACTTTCATTCGTTCGAGCGAAATATCGACACTTTCCTCAACTCGACGGGCGCTGAAGTCAAAGTGCTGACCGGCGTAGCGTCCCAGTTTAGTTCCCAGGTAGTATGAATCACGCGGAAGTCCCGGAAGGACGCGGCCCAGAAGCATTTCGCTCATTCCGCGACCGTAAAACGGCGAGGTGTCAATGAAGTTCATCCCGCGTTCGATCGCGACATGAACGCTGCGAAACGCCTCGTCGAGGTCGATTTGTCGAAACTCCTGCCCGAGTGACGAGGCTCCGAAGGAGAGTTTCGTCAACTCGATTCCAGTTTTGCCCAGAGGTCGTTTTTCCATGATCTGGTTACATTCGTTTGAAGAGATGCGGGATGCGGTGTTTGAATTTCGGAGAATCGTCGCAGCTGCCATCTGAAACCGACATTGTCCGAACTGTGGTGAAATTATGCCAATCGATCAACAAACTTGAATGGCTAGACTTTACATTTGGATGTCAATTTTTAACATCGAGAGATGTCCAGTTCGTCAGCACAGTCAGCGCTTCCCGAGTTCGTCTCCAAGCAAGTCACAGAAGCGAGACGTTTCTTCCTGAATCTGAATCCTGTTCACGAGAGTCCGTTCGATGTCGTCTGCGGAGGCGTCGAAACGACCCGTCCTGAATACGTTGTCGACCGCGAGGATTTTCCTTACTTCGCTGTTGAATTCGTCTCCGAAGGCGAAGGGACTTTGCTTCTGGATGGGGGCACGTTTCGGTTGGCTCCGAGAGTGATTTTTGCTTACGGACCGGGAACTTCGCACACCATTCGAAGTCACAGCGACAACGTGATGCGAAAGTTCTATGTCGATTTCGTTGGAACTCAGGCAATTCAAATGCTTGAGGAATCGAAGTTGAGGTCAACATCGCAGCGCTTCGTGGCATTGACTGTCGGTCGCGTTCACGAGATTGCTGAAATCTACGAATTGCTCGTTCGCAACGGACTCAACAACGGGCCAATGGTGACGCCGATCTGCAACTCGCTCACGCAGTTGTTGCTTCTGAAGGTTCAGGAGGTCAGTCTCCCGCAAGAGAACTCGATGCCGCAGGCGTATTTCACCTTTGAACGGGTTCGCCAACTCATTGACGAAAAGTTCCTGCAACTGGATTCGGCACAAGATGTGGCTCATGAGTGCCAGCTGACTCCTGTGCATCTTTCGCGACTGTTCAGTCGGTTTTCGGATTGCGGGGCATATCAATATTTGCTGAGAAAGAAAATGAATTACGCCGCAGGATTGCTGATGAACGAGGGGCTGCTGGTCAAAGAAGTGGCAGCGAAGTTGAATTTTGGAGACCCGTTTCGCTTCTCGCGGTCGTTCAAACGAGTTTACGGAATCGCCCCGACTGATCTTCTGCGGGCGCGACGATAGAATGTTCCCGCAGCCGTGAGTCGTTCATGCAAAGTGCTTGCAGTTTCAGAAGTCGTCGGTGAATGTCTTCCGCGTGATTGCAGTGTGATCTGTGAGATGAGACGCTGAATGTCATCGCCAGTTTGAAAACTGAGTGTCTAAGAGCCTATCCGGAATCCTCTTCATGCTGTAAGTCGGTATTTGAACGGAGCTTGGTTGGGTGAAGGAGCTAAGCGGCGGAGCATGCGACCAATGGAAGCCACATAGATCATGGCTTCGCTCGATTTGGTGATCAGTTCAAACAAATGGTGAAAACCAAAAGTCTGAACACCTGACAACAAGTGATCATCTGGGCGCTACGCTTTTATTCCGTCACACCCTCTCCGTCGAGCGCTACGTTTTCTGACCGATGTCTACAGTCGTGTAGATCTACACAAATACAGGCCGACGCAGATCCGGAGATCAGCGGTCGGACTTGAACAGATTCAGCAGTGAGAGATCGAGCGGTTGCGAGGTCAGCAATCGCAGGATGACATTCAGAATCAGGACGATCGGCAGGGCGTAGCCTGCAAATTCATCCGGCAGCCCACCGGAATTGATCGCCTCCAGAATCGAGCCGACGGCAAAGACAGCGAACACGATCAGATTCGCCCAGAGAGTTTTCGAGGTCAAAACCGACTTGGGTTGTTCGTTCATGATTTCCCTTCCGTGGGTGTTCAGGTTCGCTCTCACAGCGAACACATACGAAGTCAATGAGGCATGCCATCATGGCGATTGAGACGAAAACAACCTCGACGCTGGGAGTTGAGTCGATACGATGAAAGTCACTGCGTCAGCGATCCGCCTCGTGCAGATCTCGGCAGTGACTCCGGACCATCCCGACCCGTTTCATCGCACGTTCAAGGAAGAACAACCCTGCCACTACGTCAGGGGCGATGTCAAGACGTTCGCAGAGCGAACGCGGTCGAACACATCAGTGTTCGCCTGACAACACAGCACCGACAAAGGAAGGTCAGATGGTCCGGAGAGTCCAGAGTAGTGAAGGTCCGTTGGATGATGGTCGAGCCTGGGATGATGACTTCGATCCGGAGCCAGCGGAGATGAAGCCTTCGAAGAAACCTCGCAGCCGATCTCTGAAGCTCAAGAAGCAGATCAGCCTGATGATCACCCGGGAGGAGTATCGCCTCCTGGAACTTGAAGCCTCGCGTCGATCGTCGATCGGCACCAAATCGAGCGGCACCTCGTCGCGACCGGTCTACGTGACCGACCTCTTGCGAGAAGTCCTGCAGCCGCTGCTTGAGCAACTCGCAAATAATTGATCGGCGACTCTAGAATTCTATTGACTGCCCCGTCGCAGTAGTCAGATCGTGCACGCCCAGCTTCGAGCAGGACTGTCACCGGGGGCAACCGATGACAGTCCCTAACGCGAAACATGTTGACCTAGCTAGGAGGTCGCTACATTCCGCGTGTGCGCGGTAGAAAGTGCGACATCATGTCTGCCAACACTCCCTGTCATCGGTCTGCCCAGTCTTCGCAATTGAGCAACTCACCTGTCACCCGCAGGACCACTGCGAGCGACAAAAAACTCCTGCGCTGTCCATTCCCGTACTTCGGCGGGAAGAGTTCGATTGTTCCGATCGTCAATGAGCGGTTTGGAGAGATCACTGCTTTGAGAGAACCATTCGCTGGCTCGGCAGCACTCACACTCGCCAGAGAGCCCGTCGCCCACGAAGCCCTCAACGATGTGAATCACTACATCGTGAACTTCTGGAGAGCGATCAAATCCGATCCCGAATCTGTCGCGGAGCATGCTCACCATCCCGTCACGGAAGCCGATCTCCACGCGCGAAGTACTTACCTGTTCCGAGGCGATGCAGTGAAAGGAGCCCAGCATCGGATCGCACAAGATCCGGAGTACTTCGATCCCCGCCTGGCGGGCTGGTATGCCTGGGGCAAATCGTGCCAGATCGCGAATGCGTTCGAGGGCGTGCAGAAGTCCAAACCTTCGATGCGTGGCAATGGAGTCTGTGTTCCGGTCTACCGCACTCAGCGAGCCCGTCAACTGGCACTGATCGACTGGTTCGGGGCGTTGGCCGAACGACTCCACAACGTCCGGATTCTGTATGGGGACTGGCAGCGACTCGTTTCGGCCCCATCCTCGCTGGGACTCTTCAATAAGAACTCCATTTCCGGAATCTTTCTGGATCCACCGTACGCCCACAGTCTGGCCCGAGTTCAGCAGCTGCTCGGCCTGGCGACTGAAATCTCAGATCCCGATCGCGGCCGCACAGACTGCTACCTGTGCGACGACGACAAGAGCCAGGTCGACCAGCTCGTCGCCGACGTCAATCACTGGTGCCAGCAGTCAGGCAGCAATCCCCGACTCAGAATCGCCCTCTGCGGTTATTCGGGCGAACATGACAACCTCGTGAGCGATCACAGCTGGACCAAGCACTCCTGGACAACCCACGGAGGCTGGGCCAACACCAGCAAGAAGACAGACACCCGCGGGAAAGAAAACAAATCCCGCGAAACAATCTGGTTCTCACCGGGGTGCGTTGGTGAGTAGTTTGGAAGTGTTCCAAAACCTCGCCCCCTGCACTGAGCCTCGAATACATCCGAGGTGAGCTACAAGTGATAGAGCGAAAGGAAGCTGACCAATTCCAGGCCATGCAATTGAGGAGTGCCGTCGAAGGAAAACTCACAGCGGTGTGCAGGGTCGGAGCAGGAAAGTGCATTGATCTGATTGTCGACAATCGTGTCGAACGACGAGATGGTTCAACGACCATGATCAGCGGGTTGTGGCTGTTGACGTGGATTTCAGACTACGGGCGGACCACAACTCCGCTGCATCATTTTGTTATGCCGCTGCCTATGGGGCAAGTCGTTGCTTGGTAGATTTTGCGTGGAATGGCTTGGCCTTGATGACGAGGGAACTGGGCGAGTCAAGTACGGTGAGCACAAGCACATCGTCGACTATGGTGTAGCGGAAATCCGTTTGCTTCCCCAAAACTGTGCCCCGAAAACGTCCATTTTGCCCCGCAGGAAGGCGACTTGTTTTTGTGACAAGCTCCTGAACGTTCCATGGTTGTGCTTCCGTCACCAACCGGAACGTAAGCTTGCCTTTGGCGAAGTGAACGCTGCCCAAAGTGTATTCTGCGGTCACTCGTCCGTTGGTTGATTCCGTCCCCGTGAAGTCATCAGAAGGCTTGCCGTTGCGTTCGACGGAGGTGACACGCCAAAGCGAATCACGCAACGTTTCGGCGGCGTCAATGGTGGAGCTGGAAAAAACTAAAGCGAGAACTGGAATCACGCGAAACATAGTGGCGTCCTTACGTATTGAATTTTGAAACTGTGTCGTGTTGCGGAATAACGTGTAAAATCACCGGGTTGCCGCCAGTGACGTTGACTTCAATTTCCGCCGGGCCGGCGCGGTTGATCTTCCATTTTGAAAACGCGTGACCGGCGGCTCCGCGTTCATGCCTTTGTTATTCGCCGGATTTTCCACTGGTTTGGGGATTTGACTTCCTGGCAATCGCGCATGAAATCACCAATCCCCATAAACCGCCTAGTACTGTGAAGGCAAGCACGGCCATTACTGGGGATACTTCCTGAAGTCCGGACTCTACGGGAAGCGTCGGGAGTGTCATTGCTGGTTTGATGCTGAGCGCGAACGCAACGAGCGCTGACAAGAAGCATGGAAACCAAATCGGCATTCGATATGTGAGAGTCTTTGCCATCGAATTTCTCCAGAGTGCGGAAGCTTTAGAAGCTCTTCGGTCGATTGTTGCAAATATTGTTTCAAACGCAACAGCGAGCCGTTTAGTAAACGAAAAACCACCGCTAACAGTTTGACCGTTGTGAGGCCAAGGAAAGTTACCGACAAAGGGCTGTAGGCGAACGTTACGGATCACGCGGGCGGGACAAGTGATCGTCCATTTGAATCCGCACGCAAGCCCGCCTCGCGTGCATCCGATGGTTCGTCGGCGTTTCGTGTGACCTGCGCATTTCAGGGCATGCGTCAGTTCGCCATCGTATCGTGCTTGGGAAGTCGCTGGTCGATATTTCCAATTTGGTCGTAGGCATGGAGCGTCCGAAACGTAGTGCCATCTGCATCCGTGGCGTCCAGGACAATATACCGTTGGTAAATCCGCATCTGCGTACCGTCATCACCTGCGGCCAATCCGCCGAACGAGCCATCTGGATTGGCGGGATGTCCAGGACCGATGAAGTGTACAGACACAACATCCGTGAAGAGCAAGTCACCCAGAACGGAACTGTGTTCCTTCGAGGCTGCTTCGAGCTTGATTTCTGGACCTGGAGGGAAATATTGAACGTCGTCCTCAAGGTAGTGGGGTGATGGCAGCGTTTGTCCGTCGCTACCAAACACGCTTACGCAAACAGCGAGCACTCCCAGTGTCATTACGATGATGGGTTTGTAGCACTTTTCCATCTGTTAGGCTCCTTCCGCGAGAGTTCGGCTAGAAGTAGTAGTCGAGCGGGCGCTCAGTCCGACGAACTTGTTATTCAACTGCGCTGTAATTTAACTGCGCGCAGGATTTTACCGGGACGGAGCCACCTTTTCCAGTAAAAGGTGAGCACAATGGCGCTGAAGTCTGCGCTGCTCGATCAGATCAAAATCGTCTGTCGACGAAAAGGGTATTCCAGGGAATCGGCACGCACCTATCGCCACTGGTGCGAGCAATATGTCCTTTGGCTACGCAAGGCAAACGGGACGTGGATTCATCCAGGCGACTGCGGTCGAGACCATGTTGAAGCATGGCTGACGGATTTAGCCGTCACGCGTCACGTCTCTGCGACATCCCCAAACGTCGCCTTCCAATCGGTCTTATTCCTGTACCGGGAAGTGCTTCATGTCATGATCGGAAACGTCAATGCCCTGCGAGCGAAACGCCCACAGCGGTCACCAACCATCCTGTCTCCCTCAGAAGTGTCACGCCTGCTCCAGGAACTCCAGGGGCGTGACAGATTGATCGGCCAGATTCTCTATGGGTGCGGACTGCGGATCGGTGAAGCGGTATCGTTACGAATGAAAGATATTGACATCGAGAAAGAGATGATCAACGTCAGGGCTGCGACTCAAGAAGAAATCGACCTCTGGAACTGGCACCACCAAATGATCGCCAGCCACTCCTGATCATCAAATTCACTTCCGAGCGTATAACGACGCAGAACTGACAGTGCCTCTCATTGTCAGTTCTGCGTCGAATTCCTTGCACAGAGTCCCTGCCGCGAAGTATGTTGATGGAGGCCAGCTTCGTTCCACACCTCTGTTGAGAAAAGGGTCTCCCATGATGCGCAACTGTGGTCTCAAACTCTCTTCAACGCTGCTTGCTTTCGGATGTCTCTGCTCACTCTCTCACTCGGCCTTCGCGGATGTCGTGTTCAACAACCTTCGTCAGGGTTCCAATGCGACGTTCTTTGTGTTTCCGGTCGACGAGACCGTTCTGACTCCACCACCGACTGACGGAACGATCATTTCGACGTCTGATACCGACGGCGATGCGTCTGCGTCGATGGACACCTCGATCACTCAAACGGGCGACACCTGGACGATCAGCTCCTCGTTCGATTCCAATCGTCCGATCGACATCGATCTCACGAACTCACTGCTGATCGTTGATTTCGATCTGACTCGCGACATGAGCTGGTCGCTCGACATCTCGATCGACTGGCCCGACACCGGACTCGATCACGGACTCGGCCGACCAGGAGTTGTTCTCTCCTTCCTGGAGGACCTCAATGGAACTCGGCTTTTGGAGATCGACAGTCCCGGCGACGTGAATACGACGCAAACGTTTTCTGGATCCGGACTCGCCCGAAGTGGAAGTGGATTTCAGCTGTACTTTGATATTTGGGATGTCCGTCACTTCGTCGACGTCAACGGCGTGGAAACAACACATCCCGGCAGTGCCAGCGGAACGTTCGAGTTCACACTCTCTCCCGCTCCCGTCCCCGAACCGACGTCAATGGTCCTGTTTGGTGTCGGAGCCATCAGCCTGCTGGGAGCTTCACGACGTCGAAATGCCTAAGTCGATCCCTGCTGATCTCAACCGTGCCACTTTCAGCGATGACACAGCATTCTCTTTCCGTAAATCAAGAGTTAGACAGAACTCTTTGATCAAGATCTTCTTCGCGAGAACAATCAACCAGAATGAAATCACCATTTACGATCCCATCTCGATATGGTTGACTCTCCCACTTTAGCCTGAGCCAATCGTTTTCTGCCTCACAAAAATGGCGAAATGGATTGTAGAGTCACAGAGCGCTCGAACTCAGGAAGTGCTGCCGATTCACCGAATTCAAAATTTCACTCTGAATGCGTTCAATCACGTCTTTCATTGCTTGCTCTATCTCGTCGAACTCCGCATTTGGAATTCCTTGTTTTCTTGACCCATGAGCCAAAGCATTTCGAATCTGAATCAAGCGATTAATTTCACCTTCGACGCTCCTAACCCAATCATGCGGAATTCCGAGAAGAAACAGGTTTCTCGAAAGCACTTTGGGCTTCATATTTGAATCGGAATCAACTACAGCGTCTTCCACAACAATTTCTCTGGACCGTAGAGAATCATGTTGTTCAATGAAATTCCTCCTTCTCCATAAAATGTGTAGTTTTCTGTCGTCTGGTAACTCACTGGTAAACACGCGACACTTTTCGTCGCCAGATTGGATTGCCTTGAAAATGTGGCCCCACGCGCCAGCAACGATTGATGAAGCCGCTGTCTGCGCTGTCAGTCTTTGACGGTTAACAAAGATTCGATAATGGTTAAGGGCAAAGACCGCGAAACCTTCATAGTGAGCATAAAGCATTACAATGATCGACTTGCGATGAGATTTCGATTCGTCATCATCTTCACGACCAATCAGATTTGAAAGAGACCGCAGTTCATCTTCTCTCCACTCCCACTCCCTGCGTAGTTCGTTTTCGAAATCGTTAATCTCAGCTTGCAAGGGATCAGATGTCATCGCGGTCTACTTCTCTCAATGACTGTTCGACTAGTGAGATCTTACTATCGTAGATTGCCTTGAAATTCTTTCCACCCCCTACTGTGTAGTCCTTCATTTCGGGGTTCTTCTTTGCATTCTCAATTCCGTTTTTGAGTCTCGTATTTTTCTCTGGAGTCAACCAGGTTGTGTCAGATCCAACTACACGAGCAATTCCGATGCTAAATGCTTCATAATGACTCATCGAAAACCCGCCCGAGAAACCGCCGTTGACCCATCTGGAGAACGCATGGCTTCCAACTGATTTGTTGATAGCCTCGAACGTATTCTTGAATATCGCCGCCTCTTCTGAAAAGTCAAAGAGGATGTTGTTCTCGGCCTTGCGATCTGTGACTCGCTCCATGAAGTCCGTTAAGAAAGGTGAAATGTCGTGTACATATTCGCTAAGATTGTTCTTGAATGCAAAGAATCTTAGGACGAGTTCCTGTCTTCCCATTCTTTGCTTCGACTTTTGTGCTAATCGCTCAGTGCAGGCGAGAAAATGTTGGTTTTGACTCAACTCTATAATGAAATCGTTGAAGTCGTTTCCCAGAATTCGTATGGAACAATTGCGAACTTCCTGTTCGCTGAGAACTTCGCCTCCAGTGTTGAGTCGTTTAAACATGTGATAGGCGAAACGGCTGTTGTTTCCTCGCTTTATAAGTTCCACTCTTAGCGTGGCTCGTCGTACTCTATATTGTACGGTTGTCGGAAGGTCGTCGAACAAAAGCCCATTCAATTCGGGGACGATGTCGCAACCGGTAAGTCTCAAGAAGTCTTGACCTGCGACAATCGGCTTCTCTCTGTCATTCTCGTACGTCTCTATGTTGAGCGCTCCACGAAGGTAGAGATAAGAGGAAATCCGTTGTAGTCCATCGATAAGTTCCCATTGACCTTCTTTGATTTCTAGGATGTATATTGCTGGAATAGGCATCTCCAATACGATTGATTCTATGAATCTTGAACTGGTAGCCGCATCCCACCGATAGGCTCGTTGGTATTCAGGAGCTATTTCTAGTTCTTTCGTCGCGTGCATGTCGGCAAGTTCGTTGAAGGAAAGGTCCAATGAGCGAACGCTCGCACGCTTACGCTCGCGCTCAACCGCGTCGTAGACACTAGATGTTCCAGTAGTTGAGTGTTTTTTATTTGTCATAACATGCGCCGTTAGGATCAATTGACACTAATCTTTAAGCGAAGACTTGCGAAACCAGAGGACTGACTCAGTTGTTCGAGCGTTTGTGCGATACTTTCGACTCTTAGCATTCAAGCTACGCATTGATCGATGGACAGGGAACGATTGAGTTTGAGTGTGCTCCCACGATAAGAAACTTGCCATTTGCTCAAGAATCTTAGGAAGGTCGATGTGGAGTTCTTTGTAATAGGAGTCTTGAACGACGATTGCGGCTTTGCCGTTAGGCTTCAGGCATCGATCGACATCGGAGAGCGACTTCTGTAAATCGGAGAAGTACTGTAAGAATGTCTTTAAATAGTATGTTTGGGAATGTCTGCTCGGGTGGGAGGAGACTTTATCCATCAGGCTGGAGCACTCCTCACCCCATGTTGCTTCAGCACATTGAATTTGTCCACGAATTGTGCTTGTTCCCATTGATCGTTCTCTGACATCTCGGAGGAGCTGGTCATCTACTCCAAGAACAGCGCTTTCGACTCGAGTAGTGATCGCGTAATCGATTCGTGTGCAGTATGGAGGTGATGTGAGAACGAAATCGATGGAATCTGGTTGAATTGGAAGGCAACGAGAATCGGCAACCATCAGGTGATGTTTTGATTGCGAGGTGGCATCGCTCAGCTTCAACACTCGCTTCTCGGCACATTGAAGTACCATGTTACAAACAGCTTTTTTGCTCGATTTTACGCGTTCGTCTGGATTTGGCCTTTTCCGCCATGTCGGATTCTTCGATCGCGAAGCAGGTTGAGAAAGCGATGCGGCCACTTCGAACAAGGTAGTCAACATGAAGCATTGCTCGGGGGAAAGTTCATCAAGTGGAATGTCATTCGTGATCTTCTTCTGCCAGAGTCGCAAAGTTTTTGCAGGTGCGTGGTGGAACCAAGCACTTAACGGATCGCTAGAATTCCGAATCGAATCTCCAGGTTCATTGAGGATCCAATCTGAGATTGCAGAAGCTTTCATCAGTAAAGCATCTCTCGTCGCAAAACGTCCACGAGAGATGACCATGGCTACTGGATTGATGTCGGCTCCGACAATCCGATGTCCCATGCTTACTGCCGCAGATGCCGTCGTGCCAACGCCGAGCCATGGATCAAGGATTGTGGAGTTTGCCGCAAGAGAAGCTTGTTCAATTGCTTGAATCGCGAACTCGTCTGAGAACATTGCATAAAATTGGTACCACCTTCCAGCGGAGTCTCTCGTACTAGAGTTCACTTTCGGCGATACAGTCATTGTGCCCATGTTTTTTCCTGCTGAATGAAGAGGAATCATAGTTGAATAGAAAGATCAGACAAAGGGTTCTCGGAAGCAAGACCAGGTAGAAGTTTCATCGTGTTGGTGACTTGAGTGAATCGATCAATTCCAAACTGTCTTGGAGAAGTTTCACATACAAATGAGCGTCGATTACCGATTTCGCAGCTCCGCCATGACCGCCTTCTCCAGCTCCGTCAGATCCCACTCGGCCAGGACGGCGTAGAACTCACCGACAACGTGCTTGAGCAAGAACGGATCCGTTGGCGGAACCATGGACTTCGGTTTTTCGTACCACTCCTCGACTTCCCAGAGGATGTACCAGTCGCGGAGCTGTCCTTTCGCAGGTCGGACATCCGCCGGAACCATTGGGACCATCGCATAGGCGCGCCAAACGCGAGGTCGTGACTCGGGACCACTGAGCTGAACCGTTCGGTGCAATCGTTCGCTGAAAATTGTCCACGACCCGTATTGCAGTTGAACTGCCCCATTGCGGAAGTCTGCCAGTTTCCATAACAGACCTCCCTGCGATCAGCTGGAGCAATTGCGAGGCGAGGTCGGCCGAGTTCATCAAACCCACCCTCGTTGATGGCATCAGACAGGTGGATCAGCGGATAGCCGTCCGCTGCAGCGTTGTAGACCTCGACGAGGCGTTGATACTCCTCTTCGGCATCCTTGTGCATTCGCGATCGGTAAGCCGTCAGCTTCCGTTTCGCTTCGTCCTGGTCGATGTGAATCAAGTTCGTGTTCATGAGTTCTCCTCGTTAGTGGTAACAATCCGAATCCTGCACGTCGGTCCCATCTGATGCTCGATCGACTGCAGAGTTTTCAGCCGTCGGCCGCACACCAGGCGGTAAGTCACCGGAGGTTCCTCCGGATCGATTAGTGACCTTTGACCGGCGATCAGTTTGCGACGCGGACGATCCATCAGCGTGCCGAGTGTGGATTGGCTCATTTGACCGGGAACTCCTCTCTCAGTCGTCGCATTTGCTCAGCTCGCATTTGCTCGAAGCTGCGTTCCTGCGCGTAGTCCTCTTGTGCTGCCGAGGCCGGGGGAGATCGAGTGTTGGCAATCGCGTGGGGATCCAGACTCCGCAGTGCTTTCTTCGCCCAGGCGAGATCGTGTTCGTCATCGACCTGCTTGGCGATGGCTTCCAGTCCCTGGCCGAGCAGGCAGTGGAAGAATCCAATCGGGCTGGCCAGTTTTCCGGACTTGCGAGCGATCAGCGAAGCCAGCTGGAAGAACAGCAGTCGATGCCTTTCAACGTCGCGGTACTTCTCGCGCGTCATCGGATGTTTCAGGCAGAGTTGCCAGAGCTCCTCGACGATCCTGGGATCCTTGAGCTCCTCGGGTTCGATCGCAGATCGCTTCTGACTGACAGTCGCCAGGCTGAAGGCTCTCTTCTTCGGGAGATCGGGAGGACTCGACGCCGGAGGCGGGACCGGCTTCGGTCGCGATGCTGACTCCGGTCGCGTTTTCTTCTCCTGGGAAATCTCAGAAACTCCATCCTTCATGAATTCATTTTCATATTCATGATTCATGAATTCATGAAGGGCCCCCTTGTGACTCCCCTCCTGAACCCCCTGGTGAGTCCCCTCAGACGGCAATGTTTCTGCAGTTTCGTATCGAAACCGGCCGCCGCGGTGAACCCCCTCAGTGGTCCCCCTCCTGACCTCCCTGGTGCGCCCCCTGGTGCGCCCCCTGGTGCTCCCCCTCGAAGAGTGTTGAGCCGAGACATCTTCGAAGATGTTGGGCCAGGCGATCGTGAAGATGTTGGTCTTTCCGGGAACCTGCTCGATGGAGAGATAACCGAGTCGTTCCGCGATCTTCCAGTTCCGTTTGACGGTGCTCACCGCACAGTCCATCTCGGTGGCGAGTTCTTCTTTCGAGGGATCGAGATAGGTGTTCCCATCGTCATCGACCCAGCCGATTTGATTCGCCAGGGACTCCATGGCGAGTAGCAATCGCTCCACGTTTTCCGAGAGTCCCAGGCTGCGGATCAGCTCCCGTCGAAACTCTCGCCGCCGTTCTGCGGCTTCCGCTTTCGCATCCGCAGCTGCGAAGGCGGCTTCGAAGTCGATCTGCCCCGGTAAGGGAGCATGACTCGTGCGCGACATCATGAATCCTTTCTAAGTCAGGCGACATCCTTGCTCACCCTGTTTTGCCCCAAAGCGGGCTGTTCCAGGATCTCAGCTCTCAGGATCTTGATCGTTCTCGGAGCGGTGATTCCGATCCGAACTCGATCGCCCCGCATGGCGACGGCTTTGATCTCAATTCGCCGACCATCTTCCAGTGTGATGACGATGTCCTCATCGACATGACGTGATAACACAAGCATCGTGCTCCTCCATTTCCATGAACTGTGATGAGCGGTTCCGGGACCTATTTCGAAACCCGCTCGGGAAAAACCTTCGAAAGTTCTCTGAACTCCAAGACTCCATAACCCTGCAAGCGGGAGTACTCTTCGCACGCCGCCTCGCAGAGCCACCAGGACTGATAGAAAATCTTCAGCCGACCACATCCCGGACAAATTGCTTCGTCAGAGAATCGCAACCCGAGAAGCCGTTGCATCGACTTTGGAACTCTGACGTCCTCGGGTTTCTTCTTCGATCGCAGTAATTTCCAGAACTCACGCAAGTCCTGGCATGTCTCAATTTCACGGTCTTCGACAACCATCCGGAATGCTTTCGAAAGTGGCAGCTTTCTCACAGGCAGTGAGTCCAGTTTTGCACGCGAGACGATCACCTCTGGCATCAACTCAGGCGGGAACGACAGAGATTCAAATTCGCTCTGGTCGACAACCTCTTTGGTCTTAGGCATTGAACAGACTCCGTTGGATGCTGGCACCACGATGAGTGATGGGAGTTCTATGGATTTGCGGTGTAGGCTCGGCAACTGTGACCGACGGTTTGGGAATCGGCGGTTCAGTGATTTCGTTGTTGAGCGTTTCAGAGATCAGCTGGTCGAGCGTCACAATCCTCTGTGGCCGGGCGGAGCAGTCGGTCAGCTTCTTCGACCAGGTGTGAATCAGATAACGACGTTTCGCCCGTGTCGCGAAGACGTTGCCGAACTGATTCAATGGGCCGGACCACTCCAACCCGAAGTCACGGCAGCGATCGAGGAACCTCTCGTGTTCTGGTGTCGATTCACCCACGACCTCGTGGGGCTGATCGTGCACCAGTAATCTCTTTTGAGTCGGCGCCACGTGTTGTTCAGTTGGAGCGGGTTCTGGAGTCTCTTCAGGTGAGCCATCCCACCACGGTCCTTCGTGAAACTCTTGCTCACCCACAGTGCCCCAGAAGTTCCAGCGACCCGTCTCCAGGTCGATCGAGAATTGACGCCCAGCCAATTCAGCAAGCTTGGTTCCGCCCCGCGTCCCATCGGGCAGCAACTGCAGCCCGTACCACCGCAGGCCATGCAGCGACCGAAACGGTTTCATCGCGATCGCGAAACCACTTTGTTCCAGATGTGACCGTCGCTCCTCCGGGCTCATGACTCCGAGTCCTCCTCGAGGGGGAACTCGGTAATGTGTTCAGTGACGTTTTGAATCAGGTAGAACGTTGGCTCGAGTCGGTGGATACGAACCCAGTCCTCAAAGGTTTTGGACAACCTTTGAGTGAGATCAGAGAGTTCCTCCTTGCTCGCTTCAAACGTCCCTTCCGCTGCTTCCGAGGAGTAGTCGGGGTGATTGCAAATTAAGTCTTCGATGACCGATTCGCCATCAATCGACGGCAAGTTGGGCCTAACAAGTTGACCAATGTAAAACTTCTCGCAGATGTTCAAGGCAAGGTGTGCTGGCGCAGCAGCAAGAGCTTCCTTCTTGGTTTTCCAAGTCTTGAAGATCGGCCAGGTTTCCTCCTGATAGGTAACCGACCAACGTCCGGATTTGTCTTCTGGTTTCATGTTTGCGTTGTCCCCTTTGTTGCCAAGTCGAACTGCATCCAGATCTCTTCCGCGTGCGAATCGATGCGTGTCGCGAGGAAATCGTGATGCTTGAGAAACAGTTGCATGCCGAGTGCCGATTCCGGGACGGCGATGTCGATGGTGTTTCGATTGAATTGCGAGAGCTTCGCTTTCAGACGTTGAATCATTTGTGACCCCACGCCCGATCGACGCTTCGCAGGATCAACGGCAAACTCCAGTATGCGAAGCCGCTTGGCGTGCAGCTCGTAGATCATGTATCCGACGATGCAATTTGCCTTTTGCCTCTCCAGATGGGCCTCTGCCACCATGCCGATGCAGTTTCGTCGTTGCAGTGCTGTGAGCATTTCCTCGATCGTCCAGGCTGGGTTGTAGGCCTGGGCAATCCGATCCACAGAAGAAGCATCGCACCGCAACAACCAGCGGATTCCCACAGCGAGTGATTTCCTGGGGAGCAGGCTCATCGAGTCGCCTTTCTTCGTCGGTCGACGAGTTTGTTGATCGTTCGCGAGTCGTAGTTGAGTGCGCAGCGGCAGCAGAAGTACTTGACGGGCCGGTGAAGTTTCTCGGCCTCCTCTTGAGCCAGGGCGATCGTCGAGCAGGCGATGACAACTTCGTCTCCACAGTCTCGACAATGCCCGCGCGTGATCGCCTCGCCCGGATCGTGCCTGGCAACCAGAGGACCGGCCGCCACGATCATCACCGCATCAATCGGCCACATCTGGGTTGGTTCGGGATGACTCATTCATGCTCCTCAGAATCTTGATCGCGCAGTGTCTGATGTCCGCAGTGCAGGCAAATCACAAACGTTCGTTCTCGTTCGTCCTCATCCCACTCGTGAATCGTTTCCCGCTGGCAGACAGGGCAATACGGATCGTCTCGCTTTCCTCGTGGGTCGCAGTTGTCGATTTCCTGATCGCGATCTCGGAGGCATTCCCGCACGAACTGGAATGGATGAAAGATCACTGCAGGCATCACTCGCAGCAGGCCGACAATCCGTTCTCGGAATTTCATCCGGCAGTCTCCTGCAGGTAGGTCAGGCCATCGAACCCTGGCGAATAACGTCTCTCTCGCTCGCGAACAATCTTGCGTTCCGATTCTTCGAGCTCAGCCACTTCGAGCGCGTGTTCGAGTTCTTCAATCCGCTCTGACAGTTGAGAGATTGCCGAGCGGCTTTCACGACTCGCGGCAAGCTCAATTGCATCCGACCACTTTCCAGCGATCTTGGAATAGTCCTCATCTTGAAGTTCTGCGGCCGCCTGAACCAACAGCGCCAAACCCTCCGTGTGGAGCATCAGGTACCTGAGATCCGAGCAGTCCCGAATTCGATTCAGCAAGTGGTTGACCGCCTGTTTTGCCGCCGTCAGCCCACCGTCCCCGACTGGCTCTTCACCCTCAGAAAGCACGATCATCGTCGTCCTCCTCGTCATCATCAGTCACGTCGGTTTGCGATTCGAGTCGTCGCAGCTTGGCTCTGAGTTCCGCAGGCAGGTCATATTCAGAAACCGGATGTCGGACGTGTCTCTCTGCCATCATGCGGGCGACCTGTTCGGTCGTCGGTGTGATGGCGTAAATCGACCCGGCCCCGAAGAGCTTCGTAAATGCAGGGCCGGATTCCGTTTCGGGAATGACTGTCCGCCGATCACCTCCTCGGAGAGTTCGCCGCAGTAGGTTTGGTGACCCATGATTTCGACGATGGCCCAACTGCGCATCGGCTTGTGTTCTGTGATCAATCCTTCGTCCAACTGTGATCTCCTTAGTGTTGTTTCAAGAATTCGCGACCGGGCTTGCGGATCTTCCATCCGTCGCGGGCGTAGTAATCGACCAGGTGACAATCCGCCGCCCGATCGAGAATCGCGTAGACGGTGTTGTAGGAGAGGCCGAGTCGATCGCAGATCAACAGGATTCCGGAACCGCCCGGACGTGAGTTGAGGTATCCTAAAACTCGCAAAGCATCCGCAGTCGGCTTGAAGTGTTTAGTGGCCTGTTTGAATGTCATCGATCACCTTCCCTGATGACTTCGGAATCCGATCTGTATCGGAACCTGACTGGTCTCAGTTGTTCCGGGCACGTTGTGAGATTCGTTCTGCTTCCTGACGCAGACGCTGGGAAGCGTGATAGGTACAAGGGACCGCCAGTTCGCCCGTGGGCAGAAACCAGCATCCACAATCACCGTGCGGCCGATGACCGTTGGATCCATCGAGTCGATTCGCAGGTCGGGCCGGTCGTTTGAGTCGTCGAGACATGGGGTGTTCCTTGAAGTTGGAAGTGGTGAAGCGAGGTCTCCTGATTGGTTGAGGGCTGTTATTGCCCTGGATGGACCGCCGCTCGAACAGCGGCGTCCTTGCTTTCAAGTAGCTTTCGCAATGCCACCGACCGCTCTGGGCCGTTTGGAATGGAACTGCAAATTGTCGTTGCCAAGGAGTGGAACGGCATCGATACTTTCTGCAGATGAGCGGGGAGGTGTTCGTACTCAAACCATTTCAACATGCGGTGTTGGGACATGGGGTGTTCCTTGAACTTGGAGTTGTGAACGCACTTTTCGAAATCAGTTCAGTGATCGAGCAGATGCTCGTTCCCAAAAGTTGGATGTTTGCTTGGCGTCTGGGTCCGAGGGGTTGATCTGCAGATACTTACGGCAGGCGTTGCCTGCGTTGGGCAGGAGAGCGGTGTCTCCGACGAAGGTGCTGCAGCAGGCTCCTCCGGTCTGAACGGCAAAGACCAGGACGGCGTCGGCCTTGATGGAGTTTTTGAGCTTCACAGCCGCTGCTTCGAACTGCATATCTTTTGCGGCGTTGATCGCGATCTTCTTCGCGGGTGTCATGGCAGGCTCCTTGCCAGGAAAAGGGGGAACGGGGAAAAACACAGCTCCAATTCGTATTGCGAACACTGCGGTGTTCGATGTGAAAGCAGCTGCCCTGGAGCAACCCCGCTTCGACGGGCCGTTCGAAGCTTGGGTATTCGTGTTGCTCGACAGGGCAGCAATCAAGGCAGGCGGGTTGAACTGCCTTGATGATCTGGATTGTTGAGAGGGGTTGTTGTCAGAAGAATTGAGCGTCGCCACATTTGGACAACACCGGGTCCGGTCTTTCCCTGACGAGTGCGAATGGACACAACACTCGGGTGCATGTGAAGGCTGTTTTTCAGAACCGTGCTCAATAGTTGTTAAAACAGAGTCCGCTGTCGATCGCCCGGGTCGAGGCCGAGAAAGCACTCGGGAACGGGTGCCGACTCGACAGCTTCGCGGATGCGCTTGGTAGGAAGATCGTAGTTCTGCGCAGAAACGCCGGGCACATAATGACCGGCAATCCAGTTGCCGAGCTTGTCTTCGATCGCGTTGTATTCGGTCACAACCCGTTCTCGAAAGTGCTTGATCTGCAGGTCGACAACGTTGGCGGCAGGCAGGATCTCGGCCCGCCAAGTCGCGTAGTATCCTCGCTTCCAGCGTTTCTGCTGATGCAGGTAGCACCCCGGCGAACGGAATCCGGGAAAGACCATGTCGTCGTCGCTCTGGATGGAACGGAGGTGACGTTCGACGGTGGTAGTCATCGGAAGTCCCTGCAGCTTGGAAGTCTTCAGGGCTTCGAATTGAATCAGTCGATCGGAGAAACGCACGTCCTGCCACTTGAGTTGCGTCAGATCGCGAGTCCGTTGCCCGTAGGTCCATTGCATGACGAGCAGCACGCGCCAGAGACGCATCGTCGTCAGAGATCCGGGGAGTGTCGCTTCGGTCGGATAGGTCGCCCGGTGACAGGAATTCCACAATCGTTCGAGTTCGGCGACGGTCACTGTTTCCCTCTGACGTTTGGAAGGGGCGTGTACCAGTCGCGACTTCATACGACGGGACACACAGGGGACAGCCGCGATGATTCCGTCGTCGCAGGCACAGGCAAAGATCGACTTGATTTCGCGCCAGATCTTGTTGACGGTGTGTGGTGATCGTCCCGGCAGCAGCACGTCTCGAAACGTTTGCAGTGTCTCGGAAGTAACGTCGCGAATGTCGGGATCGTCGGTCAGTTCTTCCCAGCGTCTCAAGGCCCCTTCGTCCTCTTTGAGTGAGCGCGGTGAGAGCTCGATCGAGAAGGTCGGCAGCAGCTCCTGAGTGTAGTACTTGCGAAGAGTCAGCTTCTCTTCGGGATCGCGTGCGTGGCCTCCCGAACTCGCGGGAGGGTTGGAGATGTTCCCCGGATCGTAGATCGTGGGAAACTTGAGAATGGAACTCCGTTCGTCGTCGTTGGCACTCCGTCGATGCGATGGTGCAATCATTTCGTGCCCTTGCGGTACTCAGCAAAACCTGATGA
The DNA here is from genome assembly GCF_007859735.1 of Thalassoglobus neptunius. GTDB lineage: Bacteria > Planctomycetota > Planctomycetia > Planctomycetales > Planctomycetaceae > Thalassoglobus > Thalassoglobus neptunius. The sequence goes on from NZ_SIHI01000001.1 coordinate 1,249,320, forward strand.
TCGGCATCGATCACCCATGAAAATTCATGACCGAAGAAACCATAGAACGGAATTAACAGATCGGAGCTTGTGAATTCGAAATTCTCAACGGGGTGCCCGTTGAGTGCTTCGCTTTCCAAGATTCCCGATCCGTAACTCATCTTCGATGATCTCCCTCAACATCGGCTGAAGGAGGAAGGTAAGTAATCATCTACATTCGAGTCAAGCGGGCTCCGGTCGAAATTGTAATTTTGAACTCTTCCGCATCTGAGTCTGCATAAAAAAAGCCATCTCGCACTATGAGCGACATGGCTTTCGGAGAACACATTGTCCGATCGTGATCAAGCTTCCCCGGTCTTCGTTTCGTCGGTACGTGCGGTCGAATCCTTGCTCGCAGCAAATTCGAGTGGAAGGTTCAGAGCAATAAAGAACTTTTCGACGACGTCCAAACCAGGGCAAATCTTCCCAGTCAGGTACTGATTCACAGTCGGATTAGTGATGCCTATGCGACGTGCAAGTTCCCGCTGAGACATTCCCCGCCGGGAAAGTTCACTTCGGATGATCCGTCGAAACTCTTCTTGCAGAACCACTTACTTTCCAGATTCGACTGGCTCTCGAACCTCGTGAGATCCGAGCTGCAATGGGATTCCAAGTGCGATGAAAAACTTTTCGACAACATCAAGGCCAGGGCAAATTTTTCCTGTGAGATACTGCGTCACTGTCGGACGTGAAACACCCATGCGACAAGCCAACTCGTTGTGAGTCACACCCTGTCGAGTGAGTTCGTCCTTGACGATCCGTCGAAACTCTTCTTGAAGGACCACTTTCATTCTCCCAGTGTAACGGGCCTGCAGTGGTTGGCGAGGTTGGAAACCGACGTTATTTGTGACGGGCAGCCACAAACTCCGGACACCTCGGTTAGAGCAGCGGACTAGCAGTCCGATGCTCCGCACTACAAAACCCTGCAAATTAGGGTGAAAAAAGTAGGGCCGGCGGGACTCGAACCCACAACCAACGGATTATGAGTCCGCTGCTCTAACCGATTGAGCTACAGCCCCCAATTGTGTTTTTGCTGCACGTTCGACTTTCTGGCAGGAGTTGCTGTGCAGTCGATTTTTGCAGGATGGGGTTGGCGAAGTGGTTGTTGAAACGGGCTAACGCTTCTGCGTCACACGCCAATCTCCATCTTGCTGAGAAGATGCGGAAGTATGTCCCGAGACTGCGTCGAGTGCAAGTCTGGTTGCGGGACCTCGATTGAGAGTGAGTGATGGTTTGCGGGCTCGTGGAAACCTTTTCGTGAAAGATGCCCGATCGACATATCGAAGCTGTTGACGGTCGTGTTGATGATCTGTTCCTGATTACAATCATGGCGGGATAGAAACTGAAAAAGAGCAGGGCATGATGTTTGAATTCCTGGAGGTCGAATGATGGCAGGTGAGGTTGTCGGCTCGCGGCGTTTGATTGAATTGGCGGCGTTCGTCTTTCTGCTTGGGAATGCGAACTTGCTGTTCGGGCAGGAGGCAATACTTGATGGGAGTGAATGCCTTTGTCAGGGGGAGGTTGAGCGGGCGTTTCGCAGCTTGAATACGGACTCACCGGCGATATCAGTGCATGACCCTTCGAAGCTTATCGTTCAGGATGGTGTGCTTTGGGGATTTAGTACCGGGAGAGGAGTTCGGTCGTTCTATTCGACGGATTGCGAGACGTTTCAGCGGGGGCCTTCGGTCTTTTCTGAGAGTCCCGAATGGGTGGAGGAGATTGTTCCCGATCACGATGGTCGCTTCTGGGCACCGGATGTGATTGTCCTCAATGATCGTGTTCTTGTTTATTACAGCGTTTCATCTTTTGGGAAGCAGAGCAGTGCGATTGCGTTGGCTTCGTGCTCGGCTCTGTCGACTGAAGTTGGGAAGACCGAATGGAAGGATGAAGGAATCGTTGTTCGGAGTCGTCGGGGCGATCACTTCAACGCCATTGATCCGACGATCTGGAAGGCTTCGGATGAAACACTCTGGATGGCCTTCGGTTCTTTCTGGGGAGGCATATATCTCATTCAGCTCGACCCGGAGACCGGATTGAGGATGGATGATGACTCGATGGTTCCGTTGGCATTTCACGAGCAAATTGAGGCTCCCGGACTATTTGAACGGGACGGCTACTATTATCTCTTCGTGAACTGGGGATGGTGCTGTCGGGGTGTTGACAGCACCTATGAAATCCGTGTCGGGCGAAGCCGAGAGATCACCGGACCTTACTTCGATCGCGAAGGCGTGGACTTGCGTTTGAAAGGGGGAACGGAAGTTCTCACAACTTCGGGCGCGATGATTGGTCCGGGGCACGGAGAAGTGTTCGTCTGTGACGATCAACAGTTCCTGAGCTTCCATTATTATGATGGTGATTCCAATGGGCGGCCGCGACTTGGAATCCTGCCGCTGGAGTGGTCAGAAGAGGGATGGCCAATTGTAAGAATGCCTGATGCTGAATGATGATTGTGCAGGCGCCGATTTCTCAGATTTGCTAGAATTCCGCGTGCTGTTTCCGACTCAACGGATCGCCGGTAGAATTGATTTTCGACAAGGAAGACGACCGGCAGTTTCGCTGAGTTCGAAAGAGTGAGATTGCCTTGATTGTTTGCAATTGACTCGTGAAAGAGTTTGTCAGTGGTTTCATCACATCACGGCAGATCGTTCGAATTGGTGATTAGAATCCTCAGGAGGTGTCTACGATGCGCAGTTCTTATCTGACTCTATTTCTGTCGTGTGCTCTTTGCATTGGTGCAGGCTTCGTCATCTTCGATCGTCCGGGGCATGCTCAGGATGATTCGAAAGCTGCGGAAGCGGACGACAACGGGAAACCAGTTCTGAATCTGAAACAGTTCATGCGCGCGAAGCTCGATGCATCGAATAAGGTTCTGGAAGGGTTGACCACTGAAGACATGGAACTCGTCCAGTCAGGAGCGAGGACGCTCAACAAAATGAGTCGATCGGAGAAGTGGCGGGCTCATAACGATGCGATGTACAAACAATTCAGCAACGAGTTTCAGCGTACGACCGATGAGTTGGTGAAGGCTGCCCAGGAAGAGAATCTCGATCAGGCAACCTTGAAATGGATCGGAGCGACCATGGCCTGTATTGAATGTCATCGCTACGTTCGAAATACTCTGATCGTCAACTGACAAACTTTGATCAACTCGTGAGCGAGTCCGACGGATCTCTACTTCGCAGTGGAAAGTGCGCCCCATGAAAGTTCTCTTCGCAACAGATGGTTCGAGATACGCTGAGTATGCAGAGCAACTGATGATGGGGCTGTTTCCGTCTAGTTTGGTGGATCTCTCGATCGTCAGTGTGTGCCCAGCTTCGGATTTGCGACCCATCGATTTCGATTTTCCGCCGGATGTTTTGCAGTCGGTGAGTGAATGCAGAGATCACACGAAGGATCTCGTTGCGAATGCTGCCAATCGCATGAACACATGGGCCAAATCGGCAGGAACGAAAGTTCTCGAAGGCCACACAGCCCAGGAGATCCTCAAAGAGATCGATGAGACGCATCCCGACGTTTGCGTGATCGGCTCACATGGTCGGAGTGCCGTCGATCGCTTTTTCCTCGGAAGTGTTTCCGACAAGATCTCCAAGCACGCGCACGCTTCGATGCTGTTGGCTCGACCGCACAATGAGGACTACCAGTCAACGCAGTGCCATCGAATTTTGATCGCTGATGACGGATCGAGGCTGGCAAGTCGGGCGATCATCCGCTTTGCAGAACGGCCATCGAATACAAAGTCGGAGATTCAACTCGTCTCCATCGTCCCCGATTTTCGAGCATCTGCTTTCGGGCGGGGAGTTGATGGACAGGAACTGATCGATGAAGCAATCGCTGTCCATAAAGAACGGCACAAGGAGTTCACCGAACTGCTCGCTCCCAATGCCGCGTCAGTGACGAGCGTTGTTGAAGTCGGCCATAACGTTGCGAACGATATCGTTCACCGTGCGGACGAATTCAACGCCGATCTGATTATTCTCGGCGGGAATGAGAAATCGACGTTGAATCGGATGCTGCTGGGAAGCGTTTCGACTTCGGTCCTGCATCACGCTCACTGCTCCGTCTGGATCGAACGACCTCACCACAGCGACGCCACCGAACAGGCTTAAAGCTCTCTTTTCGGTCGTCGTCAGTGCGTCTCGCGATATTGAAAACTGTTGATTTCGCCCCTAAATTTGGGGCACGTCCTCGTAGCTCAGCTGGATAGAGCGTTGGTTTCCGGAGCCAAAGGTCAGAGGTTCGAATCCTCTCGGGGACACTGTCTTTGATTCGTCAGTGAAGAGCAGATGCCGATTGCTGCAAATCAGTGCACTGTGACGGATCAGATGCTTCGGACTGTCTTGATTCGCTCATCAATGCGATCCTGTTGATTCTTGACCGGGCTTGAATTGGGCTGAGAAGATGATGTTGGGCGTTGGGGCCGATCTGAAAGGGGCGAAACGGTCTGATTTCACAGTTTGCTTTCGGGATCAGATGACTCCCAGCAAGTCGCGGTGATTCTCTTCGTCAGTGGCATGACGACGTTTTTCGTCAACTGTCGTGAAAATGCCCGAAGTTTCTCATTTCCCAAGTGTCCAGTTGGCGGGCGTGGGATCTGAGGATCGGTGAAGATTTCAGGATTTGCCTGTGCGGATGGGTTGCGTCATGCAGACCTGTTGGTGATGGTGTGCTGATTTCGAAAAGTCTGAAACGTATTTTAAATAAAGGGTTACGTGGATCGGTTCTTGCGCCGTTTGTCAACCTTCAGTTTGACCGGCCTTGAATAGCGTGTAGACTTCGGTCGTTGGCAAGTGGTCTTCCTCTTGAATCTGCTTTGGACGTTTGTCCACTTGCCAAAACGTTGCATGGATGAAACAACTACCCCAGATGGAGCGGTCTTATCGATCGCGCATTCCCCTCGAACATCGCATTAGGATAGTCGGTGCTTCCACTTTCTCCTCAGAAATTTCGCGAGCAAGTTCGTTCCCACACCGACATTGTGGGACTCATCGGCGAAAGTGTCGGTCTTGAGTCGCGTTCGGGCGGACGTGAACACGTCGGGCTTTGTCCGTTCCACGACGATCACAATCCTTCGATGCGGGTTTATCCGGACCGACAAACGTTTCGATGCTGGTCGTGCAACACGGGGGGCGACTGCTTTACCTTTGTCATGGAGAGAGAGAAGGTCAGCTTTCCTGAAGCGCTCGAAATTCTGGCTCGGAGAGCGAATCTGGAGATCCCACGGTTTGTGTCGGGCCACTCTCCCCAACACGAGACGAACCGGGCTCGTCTGTTTGAAGTTCTGCAATGGGCTGAGGAACAATTTCATCAAACGCTGATGAAGTCACCAGCTGCTCAGCCAGCTCGTGAGTATTTGAAAAGTCGGGGAATGACCGCTGAGACAGTCACGCAGTTCCGGCTTGGGTTTCATCCGGAGAACTGGGAGTGGCTCATTGATCGTTCCAAAGGGAAATTTGCCCGCGAATTGCTTCTGGAAGCTCGCCTGATCGGAGAGCGAGACGGGAGACAGTTCGATTATTTCGTCAATCGGGTCATGTTTCCAATTCACAACGAAAGAGGGCAAGCTGTTTCGTTTGGAGGACGTATCCTCCCCGGCAGCAACGACGACGCCAAGTATTGGAACGGACCGGAAAGTGCCGTTTTCCATAAGAGTCGACTCCTGTTCGCGATCGATCACGCACGCGACGCGATTCGAGAGTCGAACGAAGCATTCATTGTCGAAGGTTATACGGACTGTATCGCCTGCCATCAGTTTGGCATTGCGAATGTTGTCGGGACGCTGGGAACAGCTCTCACGGACGATCACGTCAGTGCAATTAAGCGTTTCGCCCGCAAAGTCATTCTGGTTTTTGATGGTGATCAAGCAGGGCAAGCTGCGGCAATTCGGGCGGTTGAGAAGTTTCTGTTGCAGGATGTCGATCTTCGAATTCTTACGCTTCCGGAACTGATGGACCCTGCCGATTTCCTCGAACGTCAAGGGGCACAAGCATTTCGGGAAATCGCTCAAACCGCTCCAGAGGCTTGGGACTACCGATTTCGGGCAGCGAAGGCGAAGTTTGGATTGAACTCCATTGACGCCAGACAGCGCGTTCTGGACGAAATGCTGTCAGTTCTGTCCTGTGTTCCCAAAATGGCAACATCGGTGCGTGAACCACTGTTAATTGCAAACCTTGCACAGCGTTTGCAGGTTCCGGACGACGTGATTCGACGCCAGTTGAGCGAAGTCAGATCAAATCGCCCAAAAAGAATTCGTGTGGAGAATTCCAACGAAAACCGGTCTTCAGAAGATGTTGACGTTCGCCGATTACTTGCCGGCGAGTTGTCAAAGAGCGACCGAGTGGAATGTGACTTGCTGGAAGTTGTTCTGTCAGCACCACCGTTGCTGAACAACGTTGTGAATTCCATCGCGACAACACAGATTCGAAATCCAGTTCTCAGACGCATCCTGGAATTGTGTTTCGAAGAAGTTCAAACCACCGGGGAGAATCGGGAGTCTGAAACCGGACAACTGACTCTTTCTGGATTACTGAATCGAATGCCCAATCAGCAGATGAAAAGTTTAGTCGTCTGGTTGGATGAGCAGGCGAATGCGAAAGGTCTCGCAGCAAAACTGGAAGGGAACTCCACGGAAAATGGAATTCCGACAGTGCTGCATGACTCGATCGGGGCCATTCTCGATCGAGATGCAGAACAAACCCACCAGAATCTGGCGGTTCAATTGACTGAGTCCAAGGATGGGCAAAATGGACTGGACGAAGCGACGGAAAAGCTGCTTCGTCAGGCTGCGGAGTTTCACCAGAAACGAGCAACTCGAAAAGCTGGCGTGTGAATACCAGGACCAGCCCACGAATTGGAGAACTTAATGTATCGAATTGACGAGAGCCTTCGCCAGTTGACCGAATTGGGGCAGGTCCAGGGATATCTCACCTTCTCACAGGTGAATGAATATCTTCCGGACGATGATCTCACTCCGGACAAAATCGATGCTTTGCTATTGTCACTGGAAGACCTCGGGCTCGAAATCCGTGACGAGACAAAGCCACAAAAGGCAGCGGCTCCTCCGAAATCGACACGTCGAACGAAGAAGACAACTCGCCGTAGCACGCCCGTGAAAACCCAACGAAAGCAGACGGTTAATGTGACCGGGCTTGAGGGGGAAACCGGTGGCGGACGGATCATCGACGATCCTGTCAGAATGTACCTTTCGCAGATGGGGGAAATCCCACTGCTGACGCGTCAGGAAGAAATTGACCTCGCGAAGAAAATCGAATTCACTCGAAAACGCTTCCGACGCGCTCTGCTTGAGTGTCATTACGTATCCGTCGAAGCTTATGAGACGCTCCTGCGTGTTGAATCCGGGGAACTTCCCTTCGATCGAACAATCAAGATTTCCTTGACGGAATGTACCGTTAAAGATCAGGTTTTGGGGCGTTTGCCTCACAATCTCAAGACGATTCATCGGTTGGTTCAGCAGAATGAAGAAACATTCTCCCAACTCCTCGATGAGACGACACCTCAACCGGTCTGTTCGTCGATTTCGGCGCGTTTAGAGCAAAGCCGACGGAAAGTCGCGACGCTGCTGGAGGAAGTCAGCCTTCGAACTCAGCGGCTGCAACCACTCGTTAAACGACTCGAGCAAATCGCGCTTCGCATGCGTAATCTCGAGAAAGAGATTGAACGTCTTGACGGGGATCGGACCCGCAAGGAAGTTCGCTCGAATCTTCAGCAGGAACTTCGGGACCTGATGAAGCTCACTCATGAAACTCCGCAATCATTGTCGGAGCGCGTCGTCGAGATTAACGCCCGCTATGCCGACTACGATCGCGCGATGCGAGACCTCTCGGCCGGCAACTTGCGTCTGGTCGTTTCGATTGCCAAGAAATACCGGAACCGCGGACTCAGCTTCCTCGACCTGATTCAGGAGGGGAATACCGGTCTGATGCGAGCGGTGGACAAATACGAATATCGTCGAGGCTATAAGTTTTCGACCTACGCGACATGGTGGATTCGGCAGGCGATCACTCGAGCCATTGCTGATCAGGCGAGAACGATTCGAATCCCTGTTCATATGATTGAAACGATGTCTCGACTGAGACGGATCAGCAAATCTCTCGTCCAGGAACTGGGCCGGGAGCCAACCGTTGAGGAAGTCGCACAAACTGCGGAAGTTGAAGTCGAAGAAGCTCGCAGAGTCCTCAAGATGGCGAAGCCTTTGGTCAGCCTCGATAAGCCTGTTGGTGAAGGCGAAGAGAACATCTTTGGCGAGTTCATCGAAGACCGCAACGGGCACAGCCCTGTGAGTGTAGCTGCGCAGGAGATGCTCAAAGATCAGATCGATCAAGTTCTTAAAACACTCACTTACCGGGAACGCGAGATTATTAAACTTCGCTACGGATTGGGTGATGGGTACACCTACACACTCGAAGAAGTCGGACGAATCTTCAAAGTGACCCGAGAACGAGTTCGGCAGATCGAAGCGAAAGCAGTTCGCAAATTACAGCATCCTGCTCGATCGAAACAACTTCATGGATTCCTGGAACGCCTGGCATTGACCACCGGCGGATAGTCGTCGTTTTCTCGATTCTTCGACTTCATCGATTTGACGAGGCAGACTCTCCCTCTCAATCCACTCGGAGATCTCGGATCGCTGCGTTTGATGGAGTAAGAGTTGATCGTGGTGAGACAGTTTGACAGCAAGAGTTGGAATCCTGCGAGACTTGGTGTCGAACATCAAGAACAGCGCGAGAGGTCGAAAAAGACTGCTTGAAAGAATCGGAAGCCGCATCGGAGAAATCCGCTGCGGCTTTCTTGTTTGGTCGACGGATTCTTTCCCGAACGATCACTCCGTTTCTCACTGTGACCTTAGCAGAGGCGGCACTGTCTCAACGACTCAGTTCTGCGAACTCGGTAACAAACCTGAATGCGATCTCGGACGCACTCGTTTGAATGCCACCACCTGCGTTCTATGATCATCTGCCGCTGCTAAAACGCTCCGAAAGACGAACCATCGTGATTTCGTTTAACAGATTATGTCTTGCAAGTATCCACGACGATGCCGACATTTGATTTTACGTTCACCGTTGATAGCCCGCTGAAAGCGGTTCGTGAGTTTCATCATGACACGAGCGCGCTGAAACGTCTGACTCCTCCGCCGACGATCGTTCAACTGCAGGAAATCGAGCCATTGGCTGAAGGTTCGGTTTCCAAATTTACTCTCTGGGTCGGGCCACTTCCGCTTCGATGGACCGCACTTCATCAAAATGTGACAGACCACGGATTCACAGACATTCAGACGGAAGGCCCTGCGAAAAAGTGGGAACACACCCATACATTCCGAGAGTTGGCCCACAATCAAACGGAAGTCAACGAGCACATCGTCTATGAACACAAGCGAGGATTCTGGGGAATCGTCACCCGCATCCTCTTCTCTCGTCCGAGCCTCTACACGATGTTTACGTATAGAAAATTAGTCACCCAAAAAGCTCTCAAGGCTCCGTGAGTGTGTCTGTTTCGAACTTCGTTCCGGAAGTTTAAGGGCTGCTGATTCCACTCGAAATTTTGAGAGATCAAAGAGTCGCCACAGCCACAGTGGTCGTGACCTCCTGTTTGCAGCGGCTTGTCCGAACTCTCCAGAACTGATCAAACGAGACCAGTGAATACGTTCGGGAAACCATGAACGTGGTCTACGGTTGGAATGCACCGAGGACACTACCTGTTGATGGTCTTAGGTTTCCGGACGTGTCAAGGAGTAGGAGGGACTCAAGTTCAGACGTCAGATTTCCACCGGATGTCGGGATGAGTGTTCCTGGATCCCAGTCCGGAGTTCCGGATTGGATTCCAGTTTCCGACAGGAAGTCCGTTTCAATCGTGTAGTTATCGACCCATCGGTTTCCGTTTACTCCATCGCCCTGTCCAGTGATTTCAGATGATGTTCTGAGGAAGACGTTACCCACGATGTCAAAGTGCTCATGGAGGACCTGTGAGTGACCATCATCCCTGAGATGGAGTGACTGATCAAACGTATTTCCATACATCAGCAAGTGAGAGAGTTCTTTCACCATAATCTGAGACGAGAGTGCTGGAGATTGTGTTTTGAACACCGAATTGACGACGGCGATGTCTCGAGCTTCATCAATCCCACGTAGGAAAACCCCTTGTGCAGAAACTTGATCTCCCGTTGTGACTCCATAGAGCAGCTTGTTTTCGATGTCAGGGAACCACCACTGCCAGATATCCGGGTGGTATTCGATGTTGGCATTCCCGGTATCGGCTACGTGACCACCAATCACAGCGTCAGTGGCGGTGAATGCGTCGGATCCGATCACGCCAATGGTGACGTTTCTCGCCAGCCTGCCGAGGACTGCTCCATCTTTTGCTTCTGTGGCACTGAAGTCGGTGTAGTAGATATTCTCGAACCCGCTAGAGACGCGTCCGCTGACTCCTGCTCCACGTCCTGTGTATGCCAGGTTGTGAAGCCATAGTGATGAGTCAGGCATTTGACCGAGATTGGATCGAATGAGGAAATCTTCGTCGGTGACAGATGCATCGAGATCAACTCCGTCAATCTTGACTCGAAGGGCTCGCAGGCCGCGAGAACCGGTCTCTCCTCGGGCATTGATGACTGGATCGTGTCCGTCTTCAGCCTTAATTGTCAACCAGCGTTCATTGAGAACATCGGACGTAATTCCCGTGGCATAATCATACTCTCCATTGCGAAGAATGATCGTTCCGCCTTCCACTTCTCCGGACGCTCCAAGAGACTCTCGAGCCTGGGTAATTGTGGCAAACGGATTTGCAGCGGAGCCATCTCCAGTGGTGTCGGAGCCATTGTTGGCGTCGACGTAAGACTCCGCAGTTGGGAGTGTTCCGTTGATGTTCGAGAACAGCTGGAGGGAAATGACTCGCGCTTGTGCCGATGGATCGTTCGGTTGAACGGTCGCGAAGACTTCGAACGCTCCGTCGTGTTCCGGAAATTCGCTCGCATCGAGTTTGACGACATAGGCTTCGAAGGGATTGCCTGCGTAAGCATCAACGATCTGCGGAGCATTGACGACAGCTTCGCTTCCTTCAACGTGGAACGTCACGCTGGCAATTCCGCCTTTACTGAAGGCCACAACGGGGACGATGAAGTCACCAGTGACATCCTGGAAGGGGACGATCGCGTAGTGTGCGATGGGTTTGTAGTTGACTCGTTCGGGGTCCTCGGGAACATCTCTTCCGTCCCATTCGAGCGTTCCATCCCACATATCCGAGGGAGCGATCAGCGCGTCGGTGATCAAGTCTCCGGATCCACCCGGGGCTGGGACCGATGGTTCTGGGGTCTGTCCAGGTTGGTTGAGTGGAACGACTGTTTCGTTAATCCGGTAGTCACGATCGACGATGATGTTGTGATTCCGTCGTGCGAACCGAAGAGGGCTCATCGCTGAGTTGAGACCTTCTGGTCGGTCAGCAAGTTGTGGCCATTCGACGCCGACTCCCACCATGACATCGGTGCCGTAGGTGTCGTCGTGGGTCACAGTTGTCGAGAGGTTCAAGTGTCCCCAGTCGACTTCTGCGCGAGCCTTGAGACCGTTGATGGATTCCGAGTCGTCCGCAAAGAAGTGATACGAACCGGCATATCCTCTTAGGATCCATTCCTCAAACGGAATGGAGAGACCGACTTCCCAGTCGAATCCCGACATCGGACGCATCAGCGAGGTTGAAGAGTAAATGACGAGGTTATCCCCATCGACGCGGCTGGTCAGCAGTTGGGTTCCGAGTTCCTGATCCCCCTGATTGAGCGGCAAATAGCCATTTCCGCGTATCTCGAACTGATCGAGTGTGGCTTCGAGGCCCAGTCCCAGCTGGTAGAACGACTGTTCGTAGAATCGGTCATAGTCAAACCAGACAGAACCGCCCATCCAGCCTGTTTGTGAATCGTTGATGTGACGAAGTCCAAGACCGACATTGGTTCCCATGCGGTCGCCCTCTGCGACGAAGAATCGCATATCGCCGTAGTAGACGTTTTCTCCGTCGACGACATACGGCATGATCTCGAGATCGCTGAGCGAACTGTCTCGCCCGAACGTGTCGAATCCAAAATACCCAGCGCGTCCCTGGACTCCGCGAATTCGATTCGACGGAGGCACGATTGGCCCGAGTCCGCGAGGTGATGTCCAGCTGTTGTACTGCTGTTGCTGCTGAACTGCTGAGTCGATATCCATTTCTTCGTAGCCATCGAGCATGATGATGGCTGGCAGGGAGGAATCGCTTGCAGGCAACTCCGGCAAAGTTGTGGACTCAACGGCCAGGGGAGGGGGGCGTCTCAGTTTGCGATCCGGTTGAAGCGTGACAACACCATCGGTTTCCGCATCTGAGGGCTGAGATGCTCCGAGAGTGACGACTCCGACTGATTCCGGACCCGAATTCGCCGAAACGGTGGCAAATGCCGGATCCGGATTCGAATTCGTGGCGGGTGCCAGTGGTGTTTCCTCGGAATCCGATTCTGCCGTCCCGGCAAGCGGTCGACGAATGGGAGCGAGCGGCATCGGCTTCGCGAGTTCAGGCTTTGCTGACCCGGAGTCGACGTCCACCTTGGGGGGGAACGCGAGCGACGGCTTTCTTGTTTCGCGATCTTCGGGCTGACTGTCGGAATGAGTATCAGAATCCGAAGTGACTGGTTGAGGTGTCGTGGGAAATGGACGTACGGACTCTGAGCCCGAGGAGCTTGTGTGCGCATGCCAGGAATCGGCAGCGCGCAGCGGTAGCCCTGTCGCGAGAGTCGCGATCACCGCTCCAATTCCAACGATTCGCCCCCAACGAGGCGTACCGTATGTTGACCTGGCCATAAACCACGATGAGTGAGAGAAATTGTGTGCCGGGAAGGTGGATACAATTGTCGGCGTGGGTTGATGGGTGGAACGGAAGGAACTGAAAGTCCACCGTCAACCGACCGGGTGTGATTCATATGCGTGGGGTACCGCAGAGAATAGAAGATCTCTCGATAAACCAGCAAGATGATTTTGAATCAGCACGCCGCGACCGGCAGATGATGCAGGTCGCAGTCGATCCTTCCCCAATTTCTCGAAATTGCCCTCGTCCAGTCTGCGCATTTGCCGCATTTTACGGAGTGCCAGGAGGACGAATCGCAGTCATGGAACTGAGTTTGACGCGGAGTTAGGAAAGAGCAAGCCCCGCTTTGTCGCCGAGGCCAGAACCGACGGATCCGATGGAAGTCGTTTGGTCAAACCGATCTCCGAGGCTCGACGCCACCCAGCTTTCTCCAGAGACCTGATCGATTCCGACCAGATCCGCTGTTCCGTTGCCATCCACATCAATTGCTGCGACGAGGGACGGATTCTTACCAGCCCAGCTACCGTACGAAAGCAGCTGCGATTCGTTTGTTTCGGTGATTTCCATCAGGAACCAGTCACCAGAGCTGTTGATTCCCGCAATTTCACTCGTACTGTCTCCGGTGAAATTTGCGAAGATAAAGGTTGCTGAGGAGTCGAGAGCGTCAAAGGATCCGAGAAATCTTTGATTCATCGTTCCCTGGTTCCCGCCAGTGGACTCGAACTCAAACGTGAACCAACTCCCGGAATTTGTGCGGGCTGAGATTTCGTCTGACCCATCTCCGTTCCAGTCCGTGGCCTGAACATCCAACCATGTCGTCTTAGTGTCCCAGTTCATGAGCTCGAAACTGGAGGTCAATCCGGTCGCTGATCCGAGGCTCGCGTACCAAAGGCCTGATCGTTTGCTGAGTGCGACATCATCGTATCCATCCCCGTTGAAATCACCGACAACGACCGCACCTTTGAGGTAGCGCTTGCCTGCCCAACGATCACTGGTGTCACTCTCGAAGCCGTTTCCGGTCGAGTATTGAGTGTGCCAGCGTCGATCGGTTCCGAATGAGATGAAATCGTCGAGCCCATCTCCGTTGAAATCACCGATGGCGAGATTGCCGTCCAATTCTTTGCCTCGGTATTCCCCCCATTTTTCCGGTGTTCCCAATCCTGAGTTGTCAGTCAAGACGACCCAAATTTCATTGGATCCGTTCAAGCCAGCAACATCAATCAGCCCGTCTCCATTGAAGTCGCCAGTCATGAGTTCGTTGACACCGGTTGCACTCCAGTCCACAGAGTCGAACATGATCAAGTCGCCGTCGACGATGACTCCCAGGTGGGCCATCGATCCATCGACGAGGACGAGATCGGTCACATTTTGAACGACGTTCGGATCTTCGTTGACATCGGTGATTGCCAGTTGAACGTCAACGAAGTCATCGATGCTGCCTCCGACTTCAGGATCGTTCACACGTAAAGATACGTTCAGCTTGGAGGCGGATTCGTAGTCGAGGTTTGTTCCAGCTTTCAGATACAGACCGTCTCCGACCAACTCAAAGAGATGTGCATCGTCCCCAGCGAGTGACACGATGCTCTCTCCGAAGCTGTCTTGAGTCACAGTGATCGTGCCAATTTTGAGACGAGCGTCGAGCGTTGTGTTCTCGGCAATTGAATTTACCGTCTGATTGAAGTCGATGGTCGGAGCGACTCGTGGTGGGACTTCTTTAACGTCGGTGATCCTGACTCGAATGTCTACGGAATCATCGATCCGCCCTCCCAATTCCGGATCATTCACTCGGAGTGAAATGTTAAACTGTGAGTCGGCCTCATAATCGAGGGTTATCCCGGCCTTCAGATACAGACTATCTCCGATTAACTCGAAGAGTTGATAGTCCGTGCCAGCGATCGACACGATGCTTTCTCCGAACCCGTCCTGAGTCACGGTGAATGTACCAATTTTGAGTCGCGTTGTAAGCGTCGTGTTCTCAGGGACGAAGAGTGTTGTTTGATTGAAGTCGATGGTCGGAGCGACACGCGGTGGAACTTCGTTGACATCGGTAATGGCGAGTTGGACGTCGACAGAGTCATCGATGCTGCCTCCCACTTCCGGATCGTTCACACGTAGCGAGACGTTCAGCTTCGACGCCGTTTCATAGTCGAGGTTTGTTCCGGTTTTCAGATACAGACCGTCGCCGACTAACTCAAAGAGATGGGCATCTGCTCCGGCAAGTGAAACGACGCTCTCTCCGAATCCGTCTTGGGTGACTGTGAACGTGCCAATTTTGAGACGAGCGTCGAGCGTTGTGTTCTCGGCAATTGAACTTGTCGTCTGATTGAAGTCGATGGTCGGTGCGACTCGTGGTGGCACTTCGTTGACATCGGTGATTTTGACTCGAACGTCGACGGAATCATTGACGCTGCCTCCCACTTCCGGGTCATTCACTCGGAGTGAGACGTTGAACTGCGAGTCGGTCTCGTAGTCGAGGTTTGTCCCAGCCTTTAGATACAGACCGTCTCCGATTAACTCGAAGAGTTGATAGTCTGTGCCAGTAATCGAGACGGTACTTTCTCCGAATCCGTCCTGGGTGACGGTGAATGTACCAATCTTGAGTCGCGTGCTAAGCGTCGTGTTCTCAGGGATGAAGAGTGTTGTTTGATTGAATTCGATAGTCGGTGCAACACGCAGAGGAACTTCGTTGACGTCGATGATCGCAAGTTGGACATCGACGGAATCATCGATGCTTCCTCCTACTTCCGGGTCATTGACTCGGAGTGAGACATTCAGCTTGGAGGCGGTTTCGTAGTCGAGGTTCGTTCCAGCTTTCAGGTACAGACCGTCGCCGACAAGCTCGAAGAGATGAGCGTCTGACCCAGCGAGTGAAACGGTGGACTGTCCAACACCGTCGTCGGTCACTTGAACCGTGCCAATTCGGATTGCTTCGCC
Source organism: Thalassoglobus neptunius (assembly GCF_007859735.1). Classification (GTDB taxonomy): domain Bacteria; phylum Planctomycetota; class Planctomycetia; order Planctomycetales; family Planctomycetaceae; genus Thalassoglobus; species Thalassoglobus neptunius. The sequence continues at coordinate 1,265,100 of NZ_SIHI01000001.1, forward strand.
GATCACGGTGTTCTCGGGTATCGACGTGACAATCTGCTGAAAGTCGATAGAAGGAGGGAGATTGACCGTTGGGGGAGGCGTTGGTGCGCCGGTTCCGGATTCCGGGATGTCGCGTTGGCCATCTCCATTAAAGTCGGCCAATCGAAAGTTCGGAACATTGATCGATGAACCGAATGGGGAATCCGCGGATTCAGCTAATGAATATGCGAGATCGCTGGAATCAAGCAGTTCACTGCTCGAGCTCTTATAATCGAGGTTCAACCCGAACTCGGTATTATCTCCCCAGTTCGCGACGGCAACATGACCAAACGGAATTTCGTCGAGAGGGACCGAAAGGACAATTCCTCCGTCGCGGATTTCTAGCACTTCGCGGACGATTCCGTCGTAATTGATTTCAACATGGTCACCGACTTCGAAGAACTGGCCGCCCCTCCACATGGGCAGATAATCAAGTTGCATGTCTCCCAGTCTTCTGACGTCGACGAGATCCGTGGCAAGTGGAGCGTTTGTGAATCCGGGTGACTGATAAACGGAATTCTGGTCGTTCGTTGTCGTTGTCTGAAACGACTCAAGATCTCTGTGCCACCCAGTACTGTCGTAAAAGAGGATTCCGTTGCTGACCAGATCAGAATGCCAGTACAGGTTGGAATCCGACGTTGTATGATCGACTTCTGACGTCGCATACAACACTTTGTCGTGGCCGGTCTGGAAAATGTTTCCATAGAACTCGTAGTTGTCTCCGGTGAGTCGCATCGTACCCATCCCGGAGAAGGCAGCGGTGTTGTTTGAGATTCGAACATCAAATACACTGTCATGTCCGAACATCATTAAGTAACCGGTTGACCCAACCATTACGTTGCCGTCGATGACCACTCCCTGGGTCTCATGCATCATGATTTGCTGGGTCGCCGCCATCAGGAGATTGTTAGAGATGACGATATTGGAGACGGAGTAGAACGTCTGGATATTGTCCGGATGCCCCTGTCCGAAATGGTGATGAATATAGTTTTCGTGAATGAGGATGTTATAAGAATTGTAAGCGACAACGACGCCGTCTTGGCGGTTGTATGAAACTTCATTCCGCAGAACCTGTAAGTCAGAAACAGTTACTGCGACGAGTCCGTTTCCGTTTTGAGTGATCAGGTTCTGCGAGACGACGACGTTTGACGACGAGCGGAGCGAGACACCCACCTGCTGATTATTTGTGATGACGCAGTTCGAAATTTGAACGTTCGTTGCATTGCGAATTTCAACTCCCAACCACTCCGATCCGCTTATTTCGAATCCGTCGACGAGAACGTTCGAGACCCCGATGGCCTGAATGACTCCCATTCTCCGGGACGCTTCGAAATGACTTAAGTCCGAGATGTCGTCAGGTTTGTAGGTGACGACGAAGCCGTCTGCGGACTCTGTGATCGAGTATTCACCGGGAGTGCTGACGAAGTTGTCATGACCCGTCAGATAGAAACGGTCCCCCGTCTGGATTTGCATAATGTCATTGGGGGACTCGTAATTAATGGTTCCGGTCGCGGAATCAAAGTCCGTGATTGTCACTGTGTATTGACAGTTCCCATAAGCCGTCCAGATGAAAAACTCTGAGTTGACCAGCGTCTCTGCATCCATTCCGATCAGTTCGGAATCTGTAATCGTCGATTCACCAAGCGAATCGACGATCCACCACCCTTGATCCGGGTGACGCGATTGAGAGATTTCCTCGGAATTGACGAACATGGAACCAGGATTCCAGTCGAGGATCGTTTGGTAAGTTCCGTCGCCATTGGCTGTCCAATCCGTAACCGAATCACTTCCGGAAAGGACGACATGGTCACCTGGAACGGCGCGGAGTGAGATGTCGGATTTCAGGCGAATCGTTTCTCGGTACACTCCTTCGCGGACCCAAATCGTGTCCCCTTCCGAAGCGGCATTGATTGCGGCATTGATCGACGTGAACGGGCTCGCGCTGTCTCCATTTTGAATCGGGTTCGTGGAACTCTGATCGACCCAGATTTCGGTGCCAGAAGTGGCTGCCTCGGGGATATCTGTCGGTGTCCCACTCATGAGTGTTCTCATTTCCAGCAGTTCGAGAACTGCCGGGCTGTTGAGCTGAGAACGTTTTTTGGGAGTAAAGAATTGGGATTCAATCGGTGCGAATGCCAGCAAGGGCGCAAGGATCCCGTCGCGATCAACTGTCGACATGAATTGCAACTCAAGAAAGTAGGGGGGAAAGCAGAAAAGAACTCAAACGTGATCATTGAGGGGAGCGCGACGCAATCCATTGCATTGAATCGTAGGTTACATTCGCGGTCGTTTCGGAAGAATCCTGGAGAAACTCATCGCCAATTCGGGATGGTGAGTTGCGTCAACATGTTCATTTTTCGAAACATTTCAGGCGGTTTAATATCGAGCCTGGGGGCGCTATCAAAGAGTCGCTAAGACGGCGAAAAATCGCCATTTTTACAGAAAAGGCAAAGCATCAAGAGAGGCGAAGAAATTGCGGTTGATGCAGTTCAAGCGAATCCACGCGAATCGCATCAGTGCAGAGGATTTAAGATTCGATTGTAACTTCTTCGGATTCCCAGAGCCGACATTCCCAGTCAACGTCTTCGTAAGAAATCGAATCGAGCGCTCGCCATCCGTTGCCTTCGAAGTGGGCGCGCATATGCTCATTTCTCGGCTTGTAGTTAGATACAAAAAGCCGATGAGTCATCGCTTGTAGAGTGGGAAGAATCTCAGCGAGATCCTTCGTGTAGTAAAGGACTTCGCAGGCAGTGATAAGATCAAACTTTTGCCCGTTGAACATTGTAGCGACTGCTTCGAGTTCGCCAGCTTGGAACTTCCCTTCCGGGCATCGAGCAGCTGCGCGTTCGACAGCCTTGGGGCTGATATCGACTCCGTAGAGTTGATCGGTCAGTGTTCCGAGAAACTGCGACTGATGGCCTTCCCCACATCCGAGTTCCAGGATGGATGAGTACTTGGGTTGCACTTCACTCAGGATTCGGACTGTCTCCTGAAAACGATGCTGTTCTTTCGGGGAACTCATCTGCCAGGGATCTTCAATCGAATACAGCATTCGGATTCGACCGTAAGCCTTTGTGAAAGCCGTGCGGCTCATGAAGGCTTTGCGCCAAATCCGGTGAACGATATTTGAGATACCCATGAGAATGTGCTTTCTTGAGCGTTCTGTCTTTTCGGTGGAATCGCCTTAACGGTCCGTCGAGAGTGCGTGATACAGCTTGGGAGTGCCTATTCAATTCCCGGAGTTGAAATGCTGTTCTCTAAGCTGTCGCAGTTGTCGAAGGCGAACATTCACAATATGTAACGACGCAGCTTGGTTGAGATCGATCGACGGATCTTTGCCTTCGCTGATTCTCGTGCGTGGAGGATGTTTTCAATTCTCTCTGGCTCCATATCTCCACGAATGGAAATACGCTCCTGAATTTGAGCATCCGTTGACGTTGTTCCTCCATCGCTGGTGAAAACTCGCCGAAATTTTTGCTGCTTGAGGTTGTGAATGACCTGTCGGTTGTAAGCTCCGAACGGGATGCTCACCGTATCGATGGCCTTCCCGCAGACAATTGCCAGTTCTTCGCGGGCGGTGACGGTTTCATCGCGAAACTCGTCCGCAGGGACACTTCTCCAGTCGACGTGGTTTCGTCCGTGGAGGCCGATTTCCATCTCGTTTGAGATCAGTTCAGCAATGTCTGCCTCGGAAAGATATCCATTCATTCCCAAACGCCCGGTGAGGATGAAGAAGGTTCCTCGGAATCCAGAGTCCTTAAGGGCTGGGCAGGCGATTTCCAAATCGGAGCGGTTCCCGTCGTCGAACGTGAACATGAACTGCCGACCATTTTCGGTCAGCTGTTTTGCCTGTTCGACAATCGAGGCAAACTGTGATTCAGAAACCCAATATGGAACTTCGTCTTCCGGAATCGATGCTGCCGGAGTGCCGATTCCATGAAAATTCAGAATCGTCGTGTTGGCTATGCTCTTCATTTGGGGTTTATGTCTCGTTAATTCCAGGGAACACAGCTGCCCCGTTGATGAGACGTTCCTTCACGCGACGCGGAGGCGACATCTGATGAAGACCTTTGAGAGCTCCGTAAGCTTCCTCCCAGGCTCCTCGCGTCAACAGACGGACAATCAGGAGCACTGAAAAGAGATACGCGCTCGGAACGCCGAGGGGATTGAATCGCCAGATAAACTTTATGCGATTCCGGAAGTTGAAGTAGTTTGCGAACGCGGAAGCCCGTCTCTTCACGGAGCCGGTTCCGATGGATGTCCCGCCGTGATGGTAGACAACGGCCTTGTCACTGAATTTTAACGGGAGATCACCTCTTCGACAGGCCCAGTCAACTTCTTCAAAGTATAAGAAGTAGTCGTCGGACATCGGACCAACGGTGTCGTAAAACTCGCGCGAAGCAATGATGTTCGCGCCTGAGATGAAATTGAGCGTGTCGACGTTCGCGTACGATGTTTCGGCAGGGAGGAGTCCCTGATGCACGTTTGTGCATGCCCCTGTCCAGAATCCAACGCGCCCTCCATCGGATTGAATGAGTTGAGGAGGGTCGTGGTAGAGGACTCGTCCTCCAAAGAGCCCGAATTTCCCTGCTTTCCGTAAGTCGTCGATAAAATCGCCAGCGGTCTGAGGAGTGACAACGCAATCGGGGTTGAGAATCCAGAAACAGTCAACGTCGCTGGTTTGATTGAGCAGTCGCAAGCCAATGTTGCAGGCCCCGGCGTACCCGTAGTTCAGAGGAGAACGAACAAGTGTCACGGACGGCGCGGAGCCTTCAATTGGGCCGTCTGTTTGATCGAGTGGAATGGAGGTGAAGTTGATCTGTCGAGAAGGCTGCCGGGTGTTCCAATCGCTCGCCCAGGACATCACTTGTTCAACGGTATCGTCAGTGGATGCGTTGTCGACCACGACGACTCTCAGCTGGCGGTTCTCGGACTCCGCAAGACTTTCAAGGCAAGGGACAATCACGTCGGAGGATCCAAACGTGACAATCACAACCCCGAGCAGATCGATGCTGTTTTCTGATTCGGTTGTCATAGGTGCAGGGACTTGAACGCTGGGTTAAGGAATTTTGAGCTGGATCGGTTCGCACGATGTTGTTGATTCGACCGGTTCAGCCCGATGCGTTGACTTCGTCGTTTCGACCCACAAGAAGTTGGGGCAAGAACTGACAAAGCGACACTCTCTGAGAGTTGAGCAGAAAACAACTCCGGGACGGGAGAACTGGGCGGTTTTGACCAAAAATCTATAGATCGCGAGAGCCTGTAACGTTTTTCAAGGTTGAGTAAGAGCATGCTGTGAAATTGGTTGTGATCGGCACCAAGTCAAACCACGGAAACAACGATGTGGAGACAACAATGCGGACGGCAGTCCCTGACACGGAATCGGCTCCTGTCCTGTCGTATGGAAGGCCTCGACGAGGGGAAAATCCTTCATCGATCCCTGCAAGTAAATCCTCGGCTTATCAATACTTGCGAAACCGGAACTGGAAACGATCACGAAAACTGAGAATTGCATTCTCAGGGATGAAATTTCTTTCAATCACCAAGGCTTCAATTGCAAACCTGTCCATCTCAGCCGAAGTGCCGGAGAGAAATTTTCGGCTCGCGACTTTGAGGCCCGGTCACCTGTTCAGCAAGTCTTTTGGACTCCCAATTCCGCAGGTTGAAATCGCATCATCCGTGGAGGAGAACACCAAGTAGAAGTATATTCGGGCCGACGACCGCTTCAAATCGTGCAACTGAAACAGCAGTCAAAATCACATCGCGAAACCGAAGCGTTTGCGGGGTTATGACGGTTGTTCTGATCAAATTTTTGATCGCGAGCCAGACCGCAAAAATGTTGAGAGAGGAAACATGCGGGGTTTGACTTGAGTTGGTGAAGTGTTGTTCCACCGAACCGGTCTAACCGGCCTCAATGGCCTCCTAGCATTGCTGCAATGCCTAAACTCTCAAATTCATCATTGATCCAGAAAACGGTGATTGTATTCTCGTATCATCACGTTTACGATGACGAACAAAGGCGGTATGGCTGTCCCCCCCCTTATCGGGCCATTGTTTGTCGTTCCATGACGCAAGACGTGTCATCAATCCAACCTGATGAACTCCGACATTGCGATCGAGAAGAGCCTCAATCGCGAAACTGTTGACGACTGTTGAGTGTGACTTGTCTCACGATCATACGACTCGCAAACTACGACGACGATTGCAGAATGACGACCGATCCATCGGAGCCGGTCACCTGTCGTACTGATCTTCACTCGCTGAAATCTAAGTAGAATTCCCTAACGAACGAATACTTCTATGAATCTGCGCACGAGTTCCGGATCATCAGACTTCAATGAAGGTGGGCTCTCTTCAACTCAGCGATCTGCTTTGACGTGGACAGCCGTGTTCAGTCTTTTGGCTGTCTTGATCAACTATTCCACGATCGTGTGGTTGGTTGGCATTTGGAACTCCAATCCCGATTATTCACACGGGTTCTTTGTTCCGTTGATTTCGGCGTATCTGCTTTATCATCGTCGTGACCTTTTGAATGGGGCGGACGTGGGGCGCAATTCGCTCGGAGCGACGATCACAGGGATTGTTCTGATTGTTCTGGCTCTGATGATGAAGCTGTTTGGAATTTATTCTCCGATCATCACGCTTGAAGCGTTTTCTCTGATTCCGATGCTCTTGGGCATCGTCGTGTTGTGTGCGGGGTTCAAAGCACTCTACTGGGCGGCCCCGGCAATTTTATTTCTGGTCTTTATGATTCCTCTGCCGCGCATGGTCTCGAGCATGATGAGTGGCCAACTTCAGAATCTCGCAACAATTTGTGCGACTTACGCACTTCAAACCCTTGGAGTCCCGGCAATTTCCAACGGAAATATCATCACACTTTCAGATCAAGTGGTTGGTGTTGCCGAAGCATGTAGTGGGATCCGAATGCTTTATTCGTTCTTTGCACTCTCAGTGGGACTGTGTCTGGTCATTGATCGACCGATATGGGAACGAATTGTGCTCTGTCTCAGTGCAGGCGTCATTGCCGTCCTGGCAAACCTGTTCCGAATCGTGGTGACAGCACTTGCCTATGAATACGGTGATCCAGAGTTTGCCGAGAAATTGTTCCACGACTTCGCCGGATGGATGATGATGCCACTGGCAATGATCCTTTTGTGGTTGGAACTTCAGTTCCTCTCAAGAGTGTTCATCGAGGAATCACCTCGGACTGCTTAAGACTGACAACTGACGTACTGATGTGCCGTGGAAGAGCGGTATTCGTGTGACCTAGTTTTGGATTTTGGACTGACGATATGTCGACGGATGTCGGAAAACCTCTCGCTGCGAATGGTCGTTCTAGTCGTGGCCTGAACAACCCACAAGCGCCGTACCTCGTTCAGAACACGGTCTCCACGGCCCCCGCTGAGGAGGGGAGTGGAATTCAGCTTAGCGCAATCTGGCACGCATTTCGTCGCCGATGGGCGCTCGGGCTGCTGATTGGAATCTTGCTGACGCCTTTAGCGATTGTTCCGTGGTTGTTGATGGAGCCGCAAAGCACTGCGGTTGTTCAACTCCATCTCCACCAGGACGATCCGATGTTGATTTTCAACACGGCGGATCAGGTGCAGACAAGTGCCATCACCTACAAGCTCTTTCAGTCAACGCAAGCTCAGTTGATCAGGAGCGATCTGAACATCTCCCAGGTTCTGGAACTGGACTCCGAGATTTCGAATCTTCCCCAGGTCGTGGCGGAACCCGATCCGATCGAGTGGATTCTCGAAAATCTCCATGTGATGCAACTTCCCGACACGGAACTCTTGAATGTCTCCTTCCGTGATCCCGATCCGCAGGCTGCGATGGCGATTGCCAATGCGGTTGTCAAAAACTACTACGACAAATATGTCAAAGCTGATGAGCAGAAAGACAACAAACGACTTGCCGATCTGCAGCTGCTCTATCAGGAGAAAACCAAAGAGTTGAAGGCAGCCCGAACTCGCCTGGTCGATCTGGCCGAAACAGCTGGCTCGGGAAGTTCAGAGTCATTGACGCTGAATCAACAATCGACGTTGAGCGAACGGGAAATCCTCGAGAAGCAGCGACACGAGTTGCGTTTCAAAAGAATGGAACTCGAAGCACAACTCTTCGCGTTGCTGGAAACTCAAAAGCACCGGCAAGCGGTGGGAGAAACTGCTCCCAATGAAGACGGACAACCGGTCGTCAGTGAAGAGCCAGTTGATCCATCGCTCAGGGCTCCACTTCCTCCACTTCCAGTGGGGCAGTCGACAAATCAATGGGTCTTAACTGAAGAGATCCTTGAGGAAGAATACGCGTTCGACCCGGAAATCCGCCGGTTGAACGACGAAAAAGAAGCACTGGAAGAGAAGTTCCAGGCACTGGCCAAACGGTTGCAAGGCAGCGGACTCGAAAAGAGTCGTCAGCAGTATGAGAGTGATCTTGCGAAGATCGACGACGATCTGAACTTCCGAAAGTCCCTGATTAAAAGAAGCTTCAAGAAAGAATACGAACGCGAAAATCGCCGCCTTCAGGAGCAGTTCGAACAAGATCAGCTGGCGTACGAACTGGACTGGCGTCGAATCGAAGCGGAACGCCTGCGAGCTTTGAAAGCACAAGGAGGGGGGACTCTCATCGTCGGCGATACTGGTGAGAACCAGGACCAGTTGATGGCACAGTTCAACGAAGTCGACTTGCGGTCTCGCATCAAGAAAATCATTGAGCAGGAAGCTGAACTCGAAGCCATGAGTTCAAGTCTTCGAGACAACTTCAAATTGCTCGGCAAAACCTCAGCCGACGTCGAAATGTTGCGAGGCGATATTGCATCGCTCGAACAGGTCGTTTCGAACCTGGCTGCAGAGCTTGAACGCACTCGCGTCGAGTCGAAAGGGCAGTCGAAACGAATTGAAGTCATGGCCTACGCCACTCGTGCTCAGAAGGATGATCCCAAGAAACAAATCGCACTGACCATTGGCGTGGGACTGGCGGGGCTGTTTGCTCCACTGATTCTCCTGATGTGGCGAGACATCACAAAACAACACGTCGACGACTTGAAGACCATGCGACTTGCCATCGGTCTGGAACATATGGGAGGAATTCCCCGTCTGCCGATGAAGCAGTTGAGTGGCAAAAACGGCAAAGACGACAAGAAGGATTCCAAACTTCAGCGAGCGTTATCAGAGTCCGTTCGTGGAATCGTTGCCCAGTTGATTCGCAGAAAAGCATCGGAGAATCAAAACTGCATCATGGTCTCCAGTGCGACGGCAGGTGAAGGCAAGACGACCGCTTCGGTGGAAATTTCCCGAATGCTCGCGCGATCCGGACAAAAGACAGTTCTGATCGACTTTGACCTTCGACGACCGCGCATTCATGAGATCTTCGAAGTCGACGGTGCGACAGGAATCTATGATATCCTGACTGGCAACGAGACTCTTGACGGAGCATTGAAGTACATTGAGGAAGACAAATTGACTGTCATCCCCGCCGGGAATGTCGAGTCAGAAGTATACTTGGAATCGTATTCCGGAATGCTCGCGGAATTATTCGCAACGCTTCAGGAGCAGTATGATTTTGTGATCGTCGACTGTTGCCCGGTGCTGCCAGTTGTAGATGCTCGAATCGTTTCAGAATATGTTGATGGAGTGATCCTCGCCTTGACGCGAGACGTGAGTGTTGTCCCCGATGCAATCTCGGCAAGGGACATCCTTCGATCGCATGGAGCCACTGTGATTGGTACAATTGTTTCTGGGCATCCGGTAAGGGGACGCTATGACCTCTACAACTAAGCAAAAAACTGAACCAGCAGAGTCAACTGAGAAACCATCTCAGGAGTCGGCAGAACAGGCTTCGAAAACACGCTTTCTGCTCGTCGGCGCTTTGTTGCTCGTCTCTTTCGTCAGTGTGCAATTGGTCAGCCGAGGGTATGAACACTCGATTCGACCGATCGCCAAACCTGTTTCCGAATTGCCGACCGTTCTCGGAAAGTGGACCGGTGTTGATCAGGACCAGTTAGACGAACGGACAGCTGGGGTGCTGGGAGCTGACCAGACACTCGGAAGAACCTATTCCTCGACAGACGGGGAAAAGGCGAGTGTGCACTTGGCGGTCTGGTCATCAATCGATGATGTCGTTGATCCCGCTCCACACCATCCGGAAACGTGTTACACCGGAGCAGGGTACAAAGTCGAAAATCGCTTCATCGAAAATCTCGAAACTCCTCAAGGGGAAGTGCGCGTTGAGTACCTACTCCTGGATTTGAACGGTTCCAAGGTTGTGACCGCGCATTGGTTTCAGATTGGCAAAGATGTCATCGTGAACAAGAACGAAGGCCGAAAAGTCCACCAATCCCTGTGGGGATCGAGTGAATGGCCTGCCACGGTGAAGGTGTTGATGCAGATCTCGAAGTCGAACCTTCAGGACGGCAAACTCGCCCTTGACGATCTCATCAAAGAGGTTTACGGCTGGACATCACAACTTGATCAGTCGGAACAAAACACCACTGCTTTAACATCTGCTGAGTCATGATCGGCTGGGCTGAAGTACGGTCATAGCTTGAACTCTATCGAAATATATGGTGCAGGATAATGAAAAGGGTCAATACTCGATTCCTCTTGCTGAGCTTTGCGACGCTCCTGGTCTGTGGGATCGCGGTTGTCTCCGTGCATGCCTTTCAAATTGATCGGCAGGCGAACGGCTACCTTCGAGAAGCGAGGAAACTGACTGAGAATGTCGAAATTCCGGACTACGAAGCAGCCTCAGAACTGTCTGACGAGGAGAGGCAGCAACTCATCAAAACGCTCGGAGAATCGCTCGGTTACTATCAGCGATATCTCGGAATCAATGGTTCGGATGCTGAGGCGATCGAAGAAGGTTCCCTTGTTCTGGAAGGGCTCGGCAATCTCGGCTTAGGATTTGATTTTTTCCGCCGCTCTTATCTCAACATGGGTAAGGTGTTGCGCCTCGATCCGTCACGAGTCGAAATGCGCCGCAAGCGAACAAAACTCGCACTCCAACTCGGACAGTTTGCGGCAGGTCGAGCTGATCTGCAAGCAGTGGAACAGGCCGTCGGATACTTTCGAACAGCCCGTCAACACGCCACGGAACTCATCGAAGATTTTCCTGATGAGAGCGAAGTTCTTGTCCAACTGGCTCGCGCTGAGATTGGTCTCGAAGAAAACGAAGAGGCGATTAGACACCTTAATAACGCCATTACCAAGGACGATGTCTCTCCGCAGGCTTACCGGCTCCTCTCCGGGGTTCTGTACGAACAGAATCAAATCAATGAAGCGTTTCAGATTCTGCAAAACAGTGTGGAGCGGTTCAGCGGGGACGAGTCTATCGAGAACCAGACAGAGAGTTGGTTGAATCGTGGACTGTTCCGTGCAGTCCTGGCATTCCAAAACTCAGATCGTTTGAATGATCCACAGTTGAGAAGTCTGATTGGTCAACAGGCGTGGTATCTGGAAGATGGCCAGGAAGCTGATCCCGAAGCCCCCGCTCCAACGGTTGCCGAGATTTCGAAACGCTTAGGAACTCTTGCACTCGAAGATGCGAAACGGGCGAGAGAGGCGTCGACCGAAAATCTTGATCAATTCCTGAGAGCGATCCAGATTGAGTACAACTGTCACGTCGCCATGCGACGTTCTGAACCTCAACAATTCGATCCAGATGCTTTGCAAGATGTCATTGCAAGCCTGGAAGAACAGATTCAGAAACACTCCGACTCCTACCAGCTGACAGCCATCCGAGCCGATCTCGCCAACTTAGGTAATGACCAGGAAGGTTTTGTCGACTGGATGCGCGAGACTGTGAATCGGATTCCGAAGGAGTCATTTCAGAAGGAATACTACCGCTATCTGTTGGCAGAGCAGGAACTGAAGAATTACGGAGTCAACAACGTCACCCGTTCAAGTCAGGATACGGAAGCTAAGAGAGAGGCCACGAAACGCGTTGACGAACAGATTACTGCGATTGAAGAATTCCAGAACTCACCAAGCTTCGAGGAAATGCGATATCGGGATCCAAATGTCCCGCAGGAATTCTCCCAGTATGGGTTCGCTGGATTAATCGCAGTCCTGGAAGCCCGGAAAGACCTGTGGCTCGATCACGATTATCAGTCGGCCGCCCAAAAATTTGAGCCGCTCCTGTTCTTGCATGAGGCATTTCCTGATCTCGCGTCGGCAGATGTGATTAACGAGCTGATCTACTGCTACGAGAGACTTGGGAACTGGAAGAAAGCACAGTCAACAATCGAAACGGCTTTACTCCGTGATCCCGGAAATCTCGACCTTCGTCAGCAATATGTGCGCATCTTGCAGCAGGGGGGAAAGACTCAGCAGGCAAAGAACGAAACCCGGCGAATTATTTTGCAGCAGCCGAACTCGTTCGTCGCGAATCAAGTCTATCTGGCCCATCTCATTAACGACAATCTGCAGCTACCTCCATCGCGCAGAAACTGGAACGAAGCTGTCAGAATTGTCTCGATGCTGGAGCGGAATTATCCGGACAATCTCGATGTCACTATGCTGAAGGTCAAACTTCAAGGAGCAATGGGAGATTTCGTCGACGCATACTCGGAGATCAATGCCGCAATCGAAGAACATCCCGATTCAAAGCTACTAGTCTCGACGCGAGTACTGCTTCTGCTCCAGTCCAGCGAACCGGATCGCATCGAGCAGGCAGAAAAAGCAATCGAAGAAGCGGTGGAGCAGTTCGGCGATCAGCCGTCGTGGCGAATCTTGAAGGCACAACTTGCGATCAGCAAACTGGCGGAAGCAAATGCTCCATCGGAAGACGCTTCGAATGGCGACGACCAGAAAGCGGATGTACTGGCGGTTCTTGAGGAGATTCACACACTCGCCAGTGCTCCCGAATCGTACTCGGTCGATGACCGGGAACTTCTGGAACGTGGGTTAGTCAAGCAATTGGATAGTTTCCGTCGACTGTATCCTCAGTACGATGCAATTGAAAAACAGCTGTTGGAAAGCGCGATCGATGTCGCGGATCTCCGGACTGATCGAAACTCCTACCTGCAAGAGCAGTTAGAGCTGGATGTCTTTCAGTATGCCGTCGATGCTGGTTCTCCTGAAACACTGCAATCCCGCCTGAAACTTCTGAAAGACCGGGCATCCCAGGGACAAGAGAATCTCGGCCCATTGTTAGAGTATGGTGAAGCACTTCATCTGGGATTGTTGGCCTTCCAGGAGAGTCAAAAGTCCGGCAACCCGATCGCCGAAGATTCACGGCTGGAAGAAGCCATCCAACATCTCGATAAGGCGCTGTCACTTCGACCGGAGTGGCGTTTAGCAGAATCGATGGTCGCTCGCATGGAAGTCTTGAGTGGACATCCAGGTGTCGCGATCACCATCTACCAAACGATCAGAGACCGAAACGAAGCCGACGCGGAAGTTCTCTATACACTGGCCCAACTGCTGCAGCAGGCAGGTCGAATCAACGAAGCAGACGCAGCCCTCAAGGAAGCGCTCGATCTCTATGGTTCAACACGCAACACCAACGCACTGCAGTTCGCAACAGAGTTGTCCATCCTGACGAAAAACTACGATCGAGCCGGAAACCTGGCACAGTCAGCCAGAACATTCTCCGATCAGCAAGACGATGCCGCCTGGCTGGCGAAAGTCTTCATGGAACTGGCTCGTGAAGAATTGGAGTCTGGACAAGCAGGAAGTAACAGCCTGAATATTGCTCGGGAACATCTCGACACAGCACTTCAGATGAGTCCGGAGGACCAGTCACTCCGACAACTTGACGTCCTGTATCACCATCTCAAAGGTGATGAGGAAGGAGTTGAAAAGGCAATCGCCAGTGCGGCAGACAGTGTCGATCCTGAAGAACGCGAATTGATGTTGGCGCGATGTTATCTCATCGTTGGCGAACAGGAGAAGTCAGAAGACTATCTTCGACAGTCAATTGAAAACTGTGACGACCCGGAAAAACTCGTCGTCCGGATTCAGATGCTGGCTCAACTTCTGCTCGGAATGATGCAGTACGACGAAGCCATTGTTGCTTATGGACAATTGATCGAACTGGCTTCGACAGAAGATGTTCCCCCGGCAGTTCTGATTCAGGCCCGACAAACTGCAGCGGGACTGGAAGCTCAACATCACGGGAATCCCGGATTCCTTCGGGCGACTCGCATGCTCGAAGAGAATGTTCCTCTGTTCGAGGGAGACGATCCGGTTCTCAAGGCAGCCGAACTTCAAAACTGGCGCGTTTTGGCATACGTCTACACGATGCGGGGGGATCGAGCATCACAGGAAGCGGCCATCGGCTACTTCTCACGAATCCTCGATTCCGGCAACGAGTTGAAGCCTGAAGATAAAATGACTCTGGCTCGACTCTATGCTTCCCGGAACGACAAATCGAAAGGTGATCTGCTTAACGCTATCGCACTTGTTCGAGGACTGACCGAACTCGGTGGGACCGATGAACAGCGGGCATTTTACTATGTGACACTGATCGATTTGTTGAGTGCCTATGCCGTTCAGCAGGGATCTGGCCCAGAACAGGATCAGGCCTTCGACGAAGCTCAACGGTCGCTGGTGATCTTGCAATCAATGCAGGAAGATTCGACGATCTGGCATTCCCGACGTGCGAAATTGCACTTCGCTCGCAAAGACTTCGACGGACTTCTCGAACATCTGACATTTGTTGCACGAAGCCGCCGAGCGAATCCGTCTGATGCCGAGTCACAAGCTCGAATTCGCTGGGCCGCAGAGATCTCGGAGTATTACGGAAAGCAACTGGCCACAGCGACAGATGAACCAAGCCAGGAGGCGTCCAAGGAACTTCTGAAGACTGCCGAAGGGTTCTATCAGGATCTCGTTCAGTTGAATCCAGCAGCTGCTGTTGATCTGGCAGGGTTCCTCGCGCGAGATGGAAGAATCTCGTCTGCTCTGGATCTTGTTGAAGGAGCCAGAGAGCAGATTGCGATCGACCGACTGATTGATTTCACTTCGTTCGCGATGGCTGCCCATCCAGTTGGGAACGACCACGATCGGTTGATGGAACTTGTGATATACGCTGAGCAAAACGCGAGTGGCCTGGAGGTCATCCGAATTTTGCAAGTCGAAGCTGGGCTCTATGTCGTTCAGGGTGAGTACGACCGGGCGGCGACGAGTTACGAGAAAATTCTGGATATCGACGGTGACAACGAAGTCGCTTTGAACAATCTCGCGATGATCGAAGCTGTCCATCGCAAGAACATCCAACTCGCAAATAAGCTGATCGACCACGCCCTTTCGGTCGCTGGCGAAAAGGCGAACTTGATCGACACAAAAGGAATTGTGCAACTTGCCGGGGGTAAGAATCAGGAAGCTGCGGCGAGTTTCCAGAAAGCAGTCCAACTCGGGTCGACACCAATTCGACGGATTCACCTGGCGTATGCGTATCTCCAAATCAAGCAGCTTGATAATGCTCGGAATGAGTATATCCAGGCCTACCGGGACGGTCTTGATCCACGGACTGCCGATGCTTGGGACCGCGTCTATCTGAAGTCGCTTCGAACGGCGTTTGGAGACTTCGAACAGATCTCTGCACAAACGGCCATGACGACCGAGTAACTCTCTTTAGTACAAACCCATCCTTGCATGTGATCACTTGCAGGGATGGGTTTTCGATGCTCTTTGCGACTCAATTCGCGGTTGAAGATTCGGCGGAATGTCGTCGTCATCCATCATCTCTAAACGCATTGGCATTGCTGCTTGAACGACAATGACTCGGCACTCGCTTCTGTGCTCTCGTTCGAATGAATGCAGCGAATCCTAGTACGAATCGCGACCGACTCAAGTTGAAGATGCTCCAGGTTGTTACCGGGGAAGTTCATGATCCGAGTATCGTGTGTCTCGATGCGTAATCAGGCTGAATTGAGATTCTAACCGAACGGGCATTCTTACGAAGGTTCTGCAGGGTTCGAATCAGGTGTTGCCGCGGGAGTTTGCGAAGAGCTTGGCATCGCGGCGGGCTCTTCAACCGGTTCACCGCGTCCGTAGAAATAGCCAGCGACCAGATGTTCTGCCACGAAGAAGACCACGACGAGCATGAGCAAGACAGGATAGACTTCCTGACCTAAATCGGCTGCGTTGATGTCGTCTTTCAACTCGTCGATACTTCGTGAGACTTTGTACCTGTCCTCACCTAATAGAGCATCGAGTTGCAGGTTGGTCAGTCGTGACAAATCACTTTCCTGAGCCGGAGCGTTGATGCTGAATCCCCTGACGGGAACGCGTGAACCGGCTGCATAAAGCTCATAGTGCCCCAGTGCATCCACGGAATCGAACACAAGTGTTGATTGGTCGGGAGCGGCGACCCATTGCGTCTGCTTCAGGTCGGGATCACGAAGTAAGTACGTCGTTTCGGTCTCTGAAGGTTGAATCGGAACAACAGGAGTAGAGCCAGCTTCGAAGTTGTGTTGAATGTCAGTCAACCTCGAAACGTACTCCGTCAGCTGTTCGGTAAACGGAAGAAACAGCCAGCTCCAGTCGCCAACGGGTGACGCAAGGTTGTTCCAGGCACTTCGGTCTTCCGGATTACTGGCATCGGTCGCGAAAATCACCGTTCGACCTTTCCCAAAGCTTCGTTCGACGAGGGCAGGGGAACGCTCTTTGTCTGAGAAATAGGCGAGGACGTTCGATTGTTCTGCCGGTTCGATTTTCCAAAATCGTTTGATTCGAACAAGACTCTCAAGAATGCTGAACGCTCCATAGCTTTCCAGCTGACGAAACTTCCAGAACAGCGGATGGTTTCGGTTCTTGATGATGATTCGCCAGTCGTTCTCCGGCATCCACGAATCCAGTCGCGCTGGAAGAAACTTCACTGCTTGAGCACGGTTGTACCATGGAGATTCAATGTCCGGATCTCCCAGCACGATGATCAATCCCCCTCCGTTCTCAACGTATCGACTCATCTGAAACCACGCATCATCACTCAATCGACGGCAGTTGATCATCGTGATGGCTGCATAATCGGCCAGGTTCAGTTCAGTCAGACGACTGACCGACTCAAAGACTGGAAGAAATCGATTCTTGCCGACATTGACTCCGTCGTGAGGAGCGAGAGCGATCATCCACTCGTTGACATCGTCAAATTGCTGCCCAACGACAAGCACTTTCGGGGCTGGAATCGCTTCGGCGGAGAAGAAGCGAGTGTTGTCAAACATCAAAGGATCACTCGTCGCCAGACGAACTTCCCCTTGCAGATTTTTCTGTTCGAGGGCACTCAATGTCGGAAAGGGCATCCGAACAGGGACGCCGGCATCGACGTCCATTTGAAGCTGGCCAACTCTCGCAGACTGGTTCTTCATGTTCTTTAGGAGGAGGTCGACTCCTTCTTCTCCCGCATCGGCGCCTGTTGCCGTGACCGTTGCTGAGACCGTGAGATCACCGCCAACGGGAACGAGTTCACGGGACAAGTCGATTTCGGTGACCGCGACGTTTTGAGGGTCCTCGTTTCCGACGTCGATCAGATAGACGTTGACGTCTGGTTGATCCTTGAGGGCTGCAAGTAAAGACGATGAACCTCGCTCTCTCCAGGCGGATTGAGCAAGATCTGTGAACAGATAAACTCTTCGGATGTACCGATCTTTTCTCGCATCCGGAGCGACGTTGTCTTGATCGGAAAGTGTCCGCGAGCGGTCATCGCGATGTGCGCGAAGAGCGGATTCGAGACGTCGGTCGAGCGACAATGTTGAGGGAGTCGGTTGGAGTCCTTCGATTCGATTCTGAGCCGACAGCATCGTCGACTGAAACAGAACTGGATTGTCGTTCGACGTATCGGCAACAGCCACTCGACTTCCTGCGGGAAGCGTCTCCAGATGATCTCGAGCGATGCGTCGGGCTCGATCGAGTGAGGTCTTGCCTTCCTGAAGGTAGGACATGCTCAAGCTCGAATCGAAAAGCATGACGCCCGCGACCGGCAGGTCAACTGTGCGGAAAGGTTTCGGATCGATCAGCTCACCGGAAATTCGTTGCTGATACGGACAGCCCACCAAAAGTGCAAGACTGGCAAGGGTCCCGAACGTCGTCCAGTTGCGCAGTCGATGCTGGCGTTCTTCCTGCTGGTGAACTCGCAATGGTTGATGGCGGATGCGATAGCGGAGGAACAGATATACTGCGGCTGCGATGGCAGCGACCGCGATCAGGACTCCGGTTTCGAACCGGGTGAGTCCGTAATTTGCTGGCGGAAGAGAAGGGCGAGCGATGGCGAAGACGATCAGGCCCAAGACCAGAACGCGCAGCAATAGAAGCCAAAAGTGCTTCAGACGCATCCTGCGCATGCTTTGCTTCCGGCGCTGCTGAATCAGTCGGAGCGCCGGGAAAATGAGGCGTTTCGGTTTCTGTTTCAGAAGCAGATGGATAATGATCGGAAGTGAAACAAATCCGAGTCCGAGCAGTATTGCAGGATTCAAGAACGACATTTCGATCCGTCAATCAAACTCAGGGAACGCTGAATTGAATTTTACACCTCAGCATGATGGTGTCACTGCTTCTTTCGATCAGTCTTCTTGTTCGTCCGTCGCGTCTGGAGTGGTCGTGTCGTCGAGTTGAGATGACTGCTCCGGATTCGTCTTGTTGGGTTTGGGGCGGTTCTTGGCCCCCAGGTTTTCCTTCCAGCGACGGGCCTGTCCCAGGAAATCCTTCCGTGAAATACTGATCGTCGGAAGATTGAGGTCTGCTTCCGTGCCGGGACGACCACCTTCATCGGGTTGAGATGCATCGCTGACTTCTCGTTCGAGAGCCTGCAACCAATCCGGGATATCGACTCCCGAACCCCAACAGTCGTCGAGGTACTCATCGACCTCTTCCTGAAGCATTTCAAATGCCTCGGAGTTGAGTTTCGCAGATCGTGCGTCGCGTACTGCGGGTTCGACAAGCGAAAGCATTCTGTTCACAGCTAGCGGTTTCACGAAACGTTCGCGCAGATGATCCGTGATGGTCGGCATCCGCATTCCGAACAGCTTTTGCAGTCGTCGCAGGTCCTGAAGATGCTGATCTGCAAGGTCTGCAGTCTGCATCTCAAAGGTTGATTCCCAAACTTCGGCAGCTTCCAGGAGCGAGTTTCGCACGAGGACTTCGTGGACGAGCGTCAACGGCGTGAGATTCCAAGCATCGCGATCGTATCTGGCTTCGAGTCGAAGGAACTCCAGCAGACAGTAAATCATCTCACCGTAGTCGGATTGGGTCGTCGTCGTATTGTATTCCAGGAACCGATCAAACCGGTCGACGATAATGGAATAAACTTGTTCCAGACACCACTCCGCGTGTTCCCGATCGATAATGCCGGTGTCGATGTCATCAAGCAGTTTCATCGGGTGAATCGGATCCTGTTCCTCTTCAAGATAGTCGAGGAACCAGTCGACACCGTTGTGAAGGATGGCGCGAACGTTCCCGAGCGTGAGGTGGCTGGCATGAAAAAGTTCCCGTCCGTAGTCCTGAATGAACTCGGCGAGATCTTCCCATTCCTCTTCCTTCCGCATCACGTCGACCGCAGAAATTCTCATTGTGCGGCTGTGTTCGGACCATAACCACTGATACGGATCGAGGACCCGGCTGATGGCGTCGATGAGATCTTCTGTATCCAGTTTTCCGGGCGCCCAGGATTGAACGCTGGTGACGAGGGCATTCAGTGAACCTCGGAGGGCAATCGTGAACAGACGATCGAATTCTGTAATCGCCTGCCCCTTTGGCCGCCACTTTCGTTCCATACGAAACGCTGTATAGAGCAGATGCCAGGTTTCACGAAGCATCCCGAGTTTCGGCAACTCGCGAAGTAAGAATCGGACGACGGATTGGAGTGCTTGAGTCCGCAAGATCTGTCCGGGATCTCCGCCACTTTCAAAGGGAATGTAAAGCAACGGGTTGCGAGCTAATCTCGACAACAGCGATGGGAGCAGTTCTCGAACGGTCGCACCGTCACGCTGGACAACGGCACGATAAATCAACGCAAGTCGCCGATCCTGTTCGGTGCCGCGGGGGACCGTCACGGACTCAGGGATGATGCCGTTCAGCAGTCGCTCAGAATTTCTCAGACAGATCAATGTGTTGATGATCTGATGAAGCAGGTAGAACTTAACCTGCAACTGGATGTCGTACTCGACGTTTCCATCGTGGTCGCCGATCGGTGATTCGACTTCTCGATCCCAGACACTCTCCATCAGTTCTGCGAGATCAATTTGCCATCGCTGCGCCTGTCGGTGCCAGCCAATCAGTGCTTCAACGGTTTGTTCATCGAGCTGATGGTTCTCTTCAGACTCGAAGCTGGAACGTGCGAATGAGGCAGCTGCCATTTGCCAAAGTTGCCCAACAGCATTGAGAAACTTAAGACGTGGTTCTAACTCGCGGTTGAGGGCTTCGAACTCTCCCTGATTGGAACCGGAATCGTCATCGACGGTGTCGCTCCACTGGCCATCTTCGGCACTGTCGCGGAACACCATTCCGTCGTAGGCAGCACTGAAGAGTTCATCTTCACCTTCCGCTTCGTCGAAGTCATCTTCATCGTCGAGTTCACCGAACTCAAGCTCACCCGGCATGATTTGTTGGTCATCGGACGACGTTCGCCGAATGATGGGAACGGACCACCATTCCTCGGCGTTGGCTTCCAGGAATGCGAACATTCTTCGAATCGAAGCAGCTGCCTGATCGGGTGGGACTGGAGTGTCATCATCGCCAGTCGCCAGCTTCATCCAGCGGATGAGAAGGGAGAAGATCGAATGCTGTGGAGATTCGAAACCAACTTCCTCCATTTGGCTGAGCCATTGCATCAGCAGGCCCATGGCAGCGACGCCGTCTTTCTTCAACAGCAGGGCATCGACCACAAGTGCATACGACTGTGCGGACTGAAACTGGTCAACGCGTTCTCGCCAGAAAGAGATATCACCGGCGGATTCTCCGGCACTCCGCCAGGCTTTCAGTGCTTCTGCGACGTGAGTTGCTGATTCCCAACTTTCGTGGCCGTCGACATCGGGCAAATCTTCGATGACATCGCTTCCGAATTTGTCCCACCAGTGGGCGAGGCGTTCGAAGACGACCGAAATTTCTTCTCGCTGTGTTTGAAGCCCCTTGGCTCCAGCTTCTCCAAGAGTCCGGGAGAACACATTGAACGTTGCTTCCATCAATCCCATCAGGATTTCGATGCGACTATCGGGGATGGAGTCTTCTCGGGCTGTGAAGAGAGGAAACTGTCCTTGAAACCCGAGGATGTTCCACGGATCAACGAGGGCGCCGCACTGCACTCCACGTTCGAGAAGATCGGGGATCGAACTCGCGTATTCCACAGCTTTGGCGACGTCTTCAAGATCGAGTGCCTGATGGGCCGATGCGATCATGCATTCGATCTCGGTTTCGATTCGGATCGAACTTGCTGGGATGGCATTTGCCTGCTGGCGGCTTGCCGAGGCGTAACCCATCACAGCGTACAGGTGCGCCAATTCGCGGTGCTGAACCTGTCGGGCTCCGTATCCCGCGAGCTTCATGTTGAGGTATTGCCGGACATGTCCGAACGGCTGCTGATGTTTGACCGCTTCCTGATGAAGCCGTTTGGCGCGGCTTCCGGTCAGCTGTGTCAGAATTCGTGTGTAAAAGGCGTCTCTGCGTTCTGCGACAATCGGGAGAAGTGTCGTGAGTGAGACGGTCGAATCGTGCATTCCGGGGCCTGCACCGCTGATGGAAGAGGCCATCAACATCGTTCCACAAAGTGCAGCGGATGCATCGAAAAGACGTTCTTCCTGCGGGGACTTTTCGCCAGCTTCTTCGATCCAGTCGCAGAGTGAGTCGAGAATGATCTGACGAATGACAAACCGGCGGTAAAAACCTTTCGAATCAATCTGATGCGGATCCCACTCTCCGAACATGTAGTTGGTGCGTTTGAAGATGGGATTCAAGTGATCGTATGCACGTAAGTCGCACGCCAACTCGTCCAGATGATCGAGGGAGAAGAATGACTCCTGCAAAAGATCCTGAGGAGCTTCTTCCAGAAACTGCATCGCCCGTTCAATCAGCGGAGCGTATCGGCATTCGGCAGCCCCAGCACCTGGAATGTAAAGCGGCAACGGTCGATGGCGTTCATGGGCGTAAACGTCCATCTTGCGGCCGTTCTCAAGCACTGCGACAGGTCGGTATCCAACGAAGTCGTTGAGGTTGGCAATCGCCCCGTCGACGATTCGTCTTTCCTCATTCCACGGACCGCCTTGTTGTAAGACCGCCTCGAAAATCTTTGCGAGGAAGAAGGGTTGGCAAAACGTTTCGAGGCTCTGATGAAAGAGAAGATCCGAGTGATACTTCTGGTAGGCGGGAAGCGTATGTCGAATTGCCAGTTCCAGGGCTGCGTGCGCCTGCTTGGATTCTTCAAAGGCAGAATCCGTGGCGGTCATGTGAATGAGACCGTCATGAAGCGTCTGAAAGACACTCTCGAGCGTTTCAGAAGGACTGGTCTCCGAACTCGAACTTTCTCGCTTCCAAAGCTGATTCAGTTGGTCCAGAAACTTTGGATCCGACGTCCCCCCTGAATAGTTGAGATATCCGAGGATGTGTTGCAGGCTGCTGAAGTCCTTTGAAGGTCCGAGGTTATCGGAATCGTCAGCTCGTTTCTTCCGTGGTGCCATTTGTACCCATCCTCCACCAGTTGAATGGAGGTCACTCTTAAGTTCGAAAATCGTGATCGTAGCATATTTCAGCCCTGCATCGAGACTGTTTCGCAGTCGGATTTGGGAGCCAGTCACCATCTCCATTGTGACGGAGTCGCGACTTCGGTGAAAGCCACCCTGAAAGAGAAATCCTTCTGCCTTCCAGACATTGCGACTCAGTTTGCGACTCACTGGTCATCTTTGATGAAACATCAAACGCAGCGGATCCCGAATTTCGTCCGATTACGCCCGTCGGATCGATGATTGTCCCCGAAATTGGTACGATTCAGAATTATTGCAAGACTCCGAAGTGATTTCAGTCATTCAGCTGGCAAGTGCAATCGACTCAAAGACGCTTCGAGATGTTAGAGCTTTTTCTGATTTGGTTTGCACACACTCGCACGAGCAAGTTCGGCCTGAGACCTGATGAAACAGTGCAACCGAGTGAACGGGAAAGAGCAACCTGCTCGAGGAAAGATGCCGCATGCAAATTCTCAACGGTCGTTCATTTTGTGCCCCTCGTTTCCCGATTCGAGGTCGATGCGTCAACGTCATGCTGGCGGTCATTGTCTGCCTTTGTCTGTGGAGCGAAACTCTTGAATCGGCACCGCCTCGGAAACGCGCAAATGAGACAGTGACCGCTTTGGAGGAAATTGCGTGGACAAACGCAAAGCAGATTTGGGAATGGGCTGAGCCGGGATATCAAGAGGCCAATTCCTCAAAGCTTCTGTCGTCATGGCTCGCCTCGGAAGGCTTTGAGATTGAACGAGGAGTGGCTGGGATTCCGACCGCGTTCACAGCGACGATTGGCAACGGTTCGCCCGTCATCGCAATTCTTGGGGAGTTCGACGCGCTTCCGGGACTCGCGCAGGCAGCCGTCCCGTACAAGGCAACACCGGAAGGGAAAGACTACGGTCACGGTTGTGGTCATCATTTGTTTGGTGTCGCATCAGCAACAGCCGCAATTGCCGTTGGTCGAGAAATCCTGAACGGCGACATCGAGGGAACGGTCCGGTACTACGGATGTCCGGCTGAAGAAGGCGGCAGTGCCAAGGTGTTTCTGGTCCGTGAAGGGCTCTTCGATGATGTCGACGTTGCTCTCCACTGGCATCCAAGCAGCATCAATGCAGCCGGTGATCGATCATCTCTCGCCAGAATCGCGGTGAAATTCCGATTCCATGGGATCAGTGCTCATGCCGCAGCTGCCCCGGAGCAGGCGCGGTCGGCCCTCGACGCGGTCGAATTGACGAATATCGCGACGCAAATGCTCAGAGAGCATGTTCCCGAACAGACAAGAATTCATCACGTCATCACTTCCGGCGGAAGCGCCCCGAACGTCGTTCCGGATTTCGCAGAAGTCTACTACTACGTCCGCCATCCCGATGCTTCAACGCTCTCCGAAATCTACGAGCGTTTCGTCAAATGTGCTCAGGCGGGGGCTCTTGCGACGGAGACCGAACTCGAAATCGTCAACGAAGGCGGGATTCTCGACATTCTCCCGAACAATACGCTCGCCGAAATTACGTTGGAGAACCTCAGGCAACTCAATGATCTCGAGTACACGAGTGAGGATGTGAAGTTCGCGCTCAAACTCCAGTCGACACTCTCGAACCCCAAACCGCTCGCGTCTGTGCGTGAGGTAATCAATCGAAGTGGTGAAACGAGCAGCGGATCGACTGATGTTGGAGACGTCTCCTGGGTGGTGCCGACAACGGGATTCAATACTGCCTGTTGGGTCCCCGGAACACCCGGTCATTCCTGGCAGGCGGTTGCCTGCGGGCGGCGGAAAATGGCTCGCGCCGGGATGACGCTTGCAAGTCGGGTTCTGACAGCCACAGCCATCGATTTATTCGAACAACCCGAGGTGATCAAAGCGGCCAACTTGGAATTCGAAAGACGGCGCGGCAAGCACGGGTATCGGTCACTGATTCCGCCCGATCAGGGACCTCCACTCAACTATCGAAAGCCGACGACGATCAATTCCCGCGATTGAGCACTACTCGCGATGATATCGCGAAGTCACGTTATTCGCGTTCGAATCACTCTGCGCGGTCGAGCAGTTCGGCAATGTTACGTGAACAGTCTCGTGATTCGCATGAGAGATAAAGCGACAGTAAGTCTCGCAAGGTTGCCGATTGAGTGACAAAGAGTGGAATCCAGATTGCCCGGGAATTCCCGTCCGCACGCACCTTCAAGTACCGCAGTCCGGCAGTGGTGACGATTTCGCAATCCGAAACTGCCTCCCACGATGTCCGCTGCGGGCGGCACCAGAAATCGTAGCAGGCGATTCCATCGCGGCTGACCTGGAAAGGGAAACGGTACTTCAAGAGAAGAATCGCACTTGTACAAAGCACGATGACGAGCAACGGAAGCACGAATGCGAGAAGCTGAAAATTCGCCTCGCCATTCAGCACAAACACACATTCTGTTGTGATCAGTGCGACAACGAACACGAGCAGAAAGGGCTGGCTGAACGAGATCCGGAAGTCTTCGCGTCGAAAAGAGACACGCACAATGTCATCTGCCAATTTCATCGGACTTCCCTATTTTTACGCCATCCCACTTCTGGAGCGAGAAGTGTTAAGCTTTGATGAACAATTCGTCAGTCCTTGAATAACTCTGCAAAATTACCAAGCCTATTCAGTTATCGAAATGCGAAACAGCTTTCGATGACAATTCTACGACGGAATTGGCAGTTTCTGTTGGGTTTTCTTCATTTCTTAATAATCGCGATCGCGAACTTTCGGGCAGAACGATGTTCAAAAGCAGATTGCAACTTCTGGTCAGATGAGCCTTCACAGACGTTGAGATCCCGTGGAAAAAGACCGGGCGTCTCGCTGAGGGATTTCGAATGTTCACTCAAAGCAGATTTCGACACGGCCTTCACAAATTCACAGAAGCGAACAATGTGAAAACCATGTCGAAGAGGGTGGGCTGCAAATCGTGTTTCGGATTAGTTTCCGGTGATTATGGAGAAGTCTGCGAAGTACGCGTAAATGAACGCAACAAAAAGCATTAATCCGATTCCCATCGGTTTCGCCAGTGGCCAGGGTGTGAGGTCCACATCTCCGGAATACTGTTGTTCCCAGGGAGTTTCACGCGGCTTGACGGCTCCAATCACCAACATCAACGCCACGGAGCCAGCGAACACGAGACCGAGAAAGTGAAACGTGTGAATCGAGCTGACAAAAGCGTCTCCCGGAGTGGTGAAATACCCGAGACAAATGGCGAAGAAACTGGCGATGAGAGTCACTTTCGCAGCCAGTGCGGGAACTCTTTTCGACAACATTCCGACCAGCATCACCGAGAAAATAGGGATGAAATACAATCCGTTCATCTTCTGCAGGTAACCGAAAATGCTGTCCTGTCCGAGCAACATCGGAGCGACCAGCATCGTCACGACCGCAATGACGGTCCCGAAGATTTTCCCCGATCGAATGACTTCAGTTTCGCTGGCATTTGGACGGAGCATTCCTTGATAAACGCCCAGACTGAAGAGGGTGGCCGTACTGTTCAAGGCGGAGTTAAAGGAGCTGAGAATCGCTCCGATCACTGCTGCCGCGAAGAAACCGACGAGATAGTCCGGCAGAACGTCCTGCACAAGTCGGCCGTAGCTCTTGTCAGCGTTGCGAGGCGGAATCACGCGATCCAGTTGTTCCTCGGGGAGTTCGTCGAGATAAACATGTTCTCCATTTTCATCTTCAACGATGACGACACCGACCGGGAGAACTTTCTCGATGGCCAATTCCTTACCGACGGAATCATGAACCGTCTGTTCTGCAAATGCCAAGACGTCGGCGTCTGTTGTGACTTTGAGAAGCTCGCGGGCTTCGCTGCCGTGCAGAATTTCCTTCCCTGCCTCTGAACTAACGACCACGGCCGGAGCATCGGTTGTTTTGTCTTTCACCGCATAGGCGCCGTCTTCAGTCTCGACTCGTCCGTATTGATGGAAAGCGACCAGCCCGGGAAGGACGAGAATCATCGGCGCGAGGACTTTCAACGAGCCAGCGAGCAGAACTCCCTTCTGTCCTTCCGCTAAATTTTTGGCACCGAACGTACGTTGAATGATCTGCTGGTTCGTCGTCCAATAGAAGAGGTTGAGCAGAAGAACACCCGAAAACAGGGTGAAGAAGGGAACGGATTGGTCAGGACCCCCGATTGAATTGAACTTCTCAGGAGCTGCCTCCCTAAGCGTTTGAAGGCCCGCGACGGGACCTTCCGGATTGACTGCTGTGAGGCCGAAGTATGCGATCAAGAGTCCGCCGACGAGGAGGCCGAATCCGTTCAATGTATCTGACACGGCAACGGTTCGAAGTCCTCCCCAAATGGCGTAAATAGAGCCAATTGTCCCAATCAGCCAGACCGTCAAAGCGATGAGCGTGAATTCGTCCTGAATGCCTGTCAGTTCTCCGAGTTGCAACATTCCGGAAACACCCCGAGCCCCGGTGAAGAGAATGATGGGGAGCAGGATTCCCGCATAAGCGACGAGAAAAATCAGCGTCGTGATGTTACGGGTCCCATGATCGAAGCGGTTTTCGAGGAATTGGGGAACAGTGGCAATTCCGCTTTTCAAATACCGAGGAAGGTAGAACAGGGCGAGAATCACCAGTGAAACGGCTGCGACGACCTCCCAGGCCATCACACAAATCCCGTCGCGGTAAGCGTCGCCGTTCAGCCCCACAAGCTGTTCGGTAGAAAGATTGGTCAACAAGAGTGAGCCAGCGATAAACCCACCGGTCAGACTTCGTCCTGCCAGAAAGTATCCGGCGGAACTGTCATGGTTGTCATGACGCGTCAAACGCCAGGTGATGAATCCCACCAACGCAGTGAAAAATACAAACGACAACAATGTCAGCATGCCGACCCTTTCATCAGGCTTGTCCGATTCGTGATAGAACTGCCCGTTGTAGTGGACACATCACGTTTCGCCACTCAAAAACCCAAGAAGTGACGGAATATCTCAGTCAATCTGCTAAGGAACAACAACTGACATTGACTTTCAGCGCGGAGATGCCGCGATGAGCAAACGGCCCGCAGAACCTAAAGGACTTTGATTTGCTCTCGAAGCCACCCTGTGAAGCCGCGATGTCAACAGATACCGGCTCTTCATCGATGTGGCGAAGAGACCGCGAATAAGAATTGACTGAGTACGTCAGCAAATGCTGCATGGCCGAAGCTGCAGAGGTTATTCGAACCCGTACTTGAGGTTCTCCATTTTCTTTCTCAACCGAGCTTCGAATGCGTCTCCTCGATCTTCGAATGGCCGATTCTTCAGATACCACTCGCCCCACGTCAGCACGAGGTTTTTATGCCACTGTGCGATGGCAGCGGACTTCTGGTCTTCAGAAGCGGAGGGAGGAAGTTCCTCGAGAGGATCCTCCGGGAAGCCGAATCCGGTCGGACGCCGCGAAATCCAGCACAGGGCGTTTCGAGCTTCGATCATGACACCCAAATCAGAATCGCTCAATCGATCAATCAGGTACTGAGTCAAATTCATGTTCCCGGTGCGACCGAGTGCCCAAACGACCGTTTGTCGAATTTGGGGATCAGGATGGTCGACCAGCTTTACGAGTTGATCGACCTGTCCAATCAAATCCTCGCGATTCCCAATCTGGACCTGTTCAATAATTTGCTCCTGAACGTCGAGCATGTCGAGGTTGCCGGTGTTTGAAAGCGAAGCCAGCAAAACATCGAGAGGTTCGGTCGGTTTTTCTTTCTGCTGGATCGTTCGTCCGTTGAAATCGACGTCGCTCAAATCGTCGGGAAGTCCCCGTCCTCCGGCAAGCAGACCGTCGCCGAATCCGGGTTCACTGACTCGTTTGAGCAGTTTTCCCGTCGAACGCGTCAAGAAGAGAATCGCAAACGCGGTGTCGAGACCTTCGTCGAAGAAGCTCGATTCGTTCCAGGACCCGTTCTCAAGCTGCTTGCCGATCAGGTAGTTGGCACATTCATCGAACCAGGCATGGCTTCCGACGTTCTCAACGTCAGCAAGTGCAGCCATTCGTTCAAGCGTGTAGTAGTAATAGGTTGCGTGCGGACTCTCTTTGTTCTCGACGCGAAAACGAGTCCCGAGCCATCCGAATGCGTTCTTGACTGTTTCGACGGAAGCACCTGAGATGCGAACCGATTCGCCGCGTGCTTCTTCTCCGTCGAGATCGACTTGTTGCAGGATGCCGAATTTTGGACCAGTTGGGCCGGATTCTTCTTCGCGTTTTTTAGGTCGGCGGTCCTTCAACGGAAGGAACTCCGGGTCGATGTGTAACATTGCGATGTGCATGTTCGCGACAGCTGCCGCAGTCATGTTGAGTGTTGACGCATCTTTGAAGTGACCCGTTGTCGTGCCCGGGCAATAGGCGAATCCGCTGTCTTTGTTTTTGAATCTCACATGCCAGGAGAGAACCTTCTCCCAGACTTTGTCGTCGATTTCGATCCCAGCCCGTTCCGCTGCCCAGAGGGCGAGACACGCATATTGAATGACACTCGTATCGCCGTTGTACTTCGCCTCGCTTCTCCCGGTCGGGTAGTCCCAGCCTCCGTTTTCCTTTTGCTGCCCGATGATGTAATCAGCGATCATCTTCAGCTGCGGCTTATACTTTTCCGTCGAAATGTCCGCCAGAAGTGTCGCTTCGACTCCCGCTTCATAAATGTGTTCACTGGCCGGGCGATATTTCCCACCTTCGAATCGCTCAAGGATCTCATTGACCGTGCTCCCAACGGCTCCGGAATCGGGAGAAGCACCCGCCTTATACAGGGCGAGAGCGGTGACTGTTCGCTTTCCGCCGGTAGTTTTGTCGAAGATTCCCTGAAGGTATCCCGAACCTTGAGCAATCGCCTTCTTCACCGCAGCTGGATCAGCTGCCAGAAGATTCGATGAAAACAGGCCGATGACGATGAGCGACACGATCGACTTCATGAGGCAAATGTCTGCAATTTTGGGATATGATATGAGTAAGAAGAGAGATGAAATTATAGCAGAAGGGAATTCGGTGTGTCATGAGTCTTCGTGAGGAAATCTATTCTGAGAGGTTGACTTCTTCCGATTTGATCTCTTTTCCGGCGAAGTGACACAATTTCCCCTCAGCCTGATTTCGATTGTTCAAGCAGCTTTTGAAAGGAATCAATCAGCTTCGGGAGTGCCGACTGCACGGAAAAATCCTCCTCAACTCGCTTCCTCGCAGCTTGTCCCATCCGCTTCCGAAGCTGCGCATCCTCCAGCAATCGCAGCAATCCATTCGACCATTCCGTTTCCGTCGAGGCGAGAAAACCGTTCTCACCATGTTGAATGATTTCCTGATTCACTCCCACCGGTGACGCAATCGCAGCTCGCCCGGCAGCCATATATTGCAATAGCTTGAAACCGCACTTGTAGCGTGCCCATTCTTCATCAGGCAACGGCATGATCCCGACAGAGAAGCGAGCGATCTCCCCGGTTGCCGTTTCCGAATCCCATGCGCGAAATTCTACGAACGGGGATTTCTTTCGAAGGTCAGCAACCGAACTTTCTTTTCCCGTCACAATTCGAAGACGAAAGGGTGTGCGTTCATACGATCGACAAAGCGCCGGAAGAATCTGTTCCAGGTACGCCACATTTGAATCGGTTCCAATCCACCCGACAATCGGAAGCTCGTCGTCAGGTTCTCGATGATTCAGCGGGTAGAGTTTCGTGTCGACAACGGTCGGAAACAATTGAACCGCTGACGAGTACTGCTGGGCATACTCGACGAGATTCGGATTTCCAGCGAGAACGAGGTCGCTTTCACGACACAGCCAGGCAAACTTCTCGGGATACCGCAAGAAGATGGCATCGTCGACATCCAGAACCATGTGTCTCCCAACGCGGCGAAACCGTTCTTCGAGGTCAAACGTGGGATTGTCGAAGAGTTCGCGTTCGACGACCACGATATCTGGTCGAAACACTTTGGCTCGAAGTAGATGAGACCAGAAGCTGAGCCGCTTTAGTTTCTGGCTGAATCGCCACCCAAGGAAGTCGTTTGAGTCGTATTTGCCCGGATACCCGGACGCGACAACGCATCGAAAACCGGCCTTTCTCAGTCCGGAAATGAACGGAAGGATTCGATATTCTGTCGAGGGAACATTCCGTCCCGAAACGAGAAATAGAAGTCGCGGCTGTCTCAATGGCTTTCTCTTCTGTGGCTCCCCATCGAAGGATCAATTCGATGACTCTCTGAACTCATGAATCTGTGACTCTAGAAAACAACGGTTTGAATTGGCACCAACTCAAACGCTCTTTCGGGAACTGTGGGATTGTGGTCACCGCACGAAATCCCGGAATTGGTGACGACTTCGATAGACTTTCGTGCAGTTTTCAGTCAAAACCAGCATCGCACTTTGAAATTTGATCGAGCGACACGCTGCCGAAAGATCATGCTGCGGCGCGTGTGTCTCTTTCTTCGGAAGACTCATCTGCAACAATTGCCCTGATCGTTCACGGACTGAATCGAGAGTCATTCAATGTCTGACCCCAATCAGAACTCTATCGAACCGGTCGAAGATTCTGGTTTAGAAACACGTTCGCTCCCACGATTCTCGTCGACGTTCCTGGTCGTCTTTCTCGGAACGGTTGTTCAGATTCTGTTGCAGTTTCTGCTGCAAATTCTGCTTGCCAAACTTTTCGGAACGAGAATCGAGTTCGAAGCTTACACGGTCGCTTTGACGATTCCGATCGCCGTGAGTGCAGTCATCGCCGGAACAATTAGTGCCCCGCTTGTGACATTCATGAACCGCATCGGCGATCTGAAAGACCGTCGCGAGTTCGCAGGAACGGTTTTGGTTGTGATCGGAATGGTGTGTCTTGGGATCGCAGCTGTCGGGATGGTTGTTCGTACGCCGTTGATGCATTGGTATCTTCAAGGGGACCAATCAGAATTGGAACAGCTCTCTGCGAAGCTCTTTGCAATCCTCGTCTGGTTGATTCCTGCAAACGCAGCGATTGGACTCTTTCAGGCTGTGCTTCAGCAATCACTCGAGTTCCGAATCCCTGCCATCGCTGGAGGATTGGGCCCGCTGGTGACCGTCCTGACGGTCGCGGTCTTCGCTCGAGATTCCGGAATTGAAGTCGTTGCCTGGGGCACGATCGCAGGGGCCGTGTGCAATTTGATGATTCAGCTGCGGAGTTTGTCGACTCGCGTTCAGTGGACCATTTCAAGAAACCAGCTCGCTGCATTCGCTTCGCTGATTCTGGCCGGCGTTCCGATTTTGATTGGAACACTCGTGCTCAAAGCCGACTCGGTCGTCGATCCGTCATTGGCATCTGCGATGTCGCCGGGGTCGATCGGTCATCTCAGGTACGCGACTCAGTTGATGACGATCTTCGTTGTGCTGGGCTCGGGCACGCTCTCGACACTCGTTTTTCCGAAACTCGCCATCAGCGCTGCCTCCGACCGGGGGCTGTTTCTTCGAGATGCGTCGATGGCGCTACGCACTCTGATTCAGTTACTTGTTCCAAGCCTCGTCGTCATTTTTCTTTTCGGCCCTTCGCTTGTCGCTGATCTCTATCAACGAGGGGAATTTCAGCCGTCGGACACTCTAGAAGTCACCTCGCTCATGAAGGTGCTCAGCGGATTTTTCATTGGCGCCGGGCTGTGCGAAATCGCCGGGAAAATCTTTGTCAGCGATCACGATACCTGGACGCCGAACGTTGTCGGCAGCATCGGCGTCGGTTTGGGGATCACTGCAAAACTAACGACAGGACTTGTGCAAGACGTCACTTCCCTGGCGACGATTACGTCAATCGTCTTTCTGAGTTGCGGACTGATCCTGTGGGCCATTCTGGCATTTCGATACGGAACGGAAATTCTGTCCGGTGCGATGAGCGGAGCTGCAGTCTCCGGGATCTCAGCGATTGCTGCGGGAGTGATCGGTGGAGCCATCAATATGATGAATTTTCCGTTTTCATCCGTTGTCGGTTTGTTCGCCGGAGCGGCAACATACTTCGCTGTTTTGCTGTCCATCGATCCGCACTTGCGGCAACTGGTGATGGAACCTCGCCACTCCAGTGAACAGATTGAGACGACCGACCATCACGAATGATGATCGGTCCGTGTCGTCTCTTAACCTGTCAATCGTTGGACAGCGCATTGTTGATCGGTGCTAGAATCGGTTTTCGGGCAGGTGGATGATAGATCAACCGCTGCTCTAAAAATCGACTCTCGACATCCGCGTTGACGTCATAATTGACGCGCTTCACAGGCGGCGGAAGAGGGGCGTCAAACTCAGCTTCGGGGGAATATTCGTTCGCCTCCTGAAGCTGTTTCGGAGGCGGTGTTTCCTTCTCCGGCGTCATCTCCTGAGGCTCTTCGGCCTTGGGAGATTGGACCGGTTGCATTGTCCTTCCGGGAACGCAGGGTGAGCAGGACCCATCGACGCACGCCTGGAGGCAAGGCGAATCGCTGTGAGATCGAAAGCAGCTCAGGTTTCCGCAGCCCGCCCCGATGAGTGCGCCCGCTCCGATCACGAACAGTCCGACACGTTTCATAATACTCTCCGTAGATTGATGCCTGTTGTCCTGGGCATATGAGTTATTGGATGAATCGGATTTGTTCACGAAACTCCCAATGTGAAACGTCGACGGATTGCAATCTTTTGGCGGGTCAACGCTGGTCATTCTGGCAATTCCAAGGTTGCCAGTTACGCCATTCAGGAGAGAATTGACAATCTGGGAAGTTCCTGTTTCGGGAATGACGATTGGTCTTTTCGAAAATCGATGATTCCGGTAGAAAAGACTCAAGAAGCTCCCTTCCCTGACCGCACCGCCGGTCTCGCAGCATCCGCTGCCTCCCCATTTCCACTTCCAAATTGTCACACCTTCAGGTCTCACAAATGACGCGTCGCTCGCCATCCCGGCGAACCGTGCACATCCCGGTGATGTTGCGGGAAGTCCTTGCGCAACTTGACTTACGCGATGGACTTACCGTCGTCGATGGGACTGTTGGTGCAGGTGGGCACAGTCAGAAAATCCTTCCCATGATCGGCGAAGCAGGACGACTGATTGGCATCGATCGCGATCGCGAGATGTTGGATCGTGCTGCGCAAGTCGTCGCAGGACCGCAAGTTGTTCTTGAGCAGGCAAGCTATCTCCAATTACAGGAAGTGCTTGCGAAACGCGGCCTGACCGATGTCGACAGAATTCTCTTAGATCTCGGACTCTCGTCGGATCAACTCGCCAGTCCCGATCGAGGTTTCGGCTTCGACACTTCCGGATCTCTGGACATGCGGTTCGACGTGAACACCGGGCAATCGGTTTCGGAACTCCTCGCTTCTGCCTCGGAAAATGAGATCGCAGAGATCATTCAGGAGTTCGGAGAAGATCGGCAAGCCGGGAATATTGCGAAACAAATTGTCTCACAACGCAAGAGTGGTCAGCCCATTCAAAACGTCGATCAGTTGGTCGACGCTGTTCTCGCAGCGACGGGAGGACACTCCGGAGATCGACGATCCCCCAGCGTGGTGCGTGTCTTTCAAGCCATGCGAATTGCCGTCAATGAAGAACTGAAACAACTCGACCATTTTCTGGACTCCGTCCTCCCTCACGTCCTGCGACCGGGCGGACGGATTGCGATCATTACATTTCACTCGCTCGAAGATCGAAGAGTGAAGCAGGCGTTTCGACAATCAGAACTCTTGAAGTTAGTCACACCCAAGCCGTTGGCTCCCACGCCATCGGAAGTCCGCATGAATCCGCGCGCCCGTTCCGCAAAGCTGCGCGTCGCTGAAAGGATTGAGCGATGAATAGCCACAGAAACCATTCAATTTGGAATTCGAAGATTGAGTTCAGGAGATTACTCCTCAGCCTGATCGTTGTTTTCACAACGTCGACAAGTCTTCTAATTCCGAAGATCGTCGAGGCCCAGCAATCGGTCCCGCCGTTCGGTTTTCCGGAAGATGTTTCGAGCGAATCAGGCTCGTCTTCCTCACCTGCTCCTCAGCCAATCAAACTGACACCGGCAGGCAACAGCGAATCGCCGGGATTGATTCCCCAGAACGATCCGCTTCCGGAGCCGGTTCTTCTGAATGAGTGGGAAGGTCAAACGCAGGAAATCCCATCTCCCGACTCGTTTCTTCCTCCGAAGACACAAACACCTCAACCACTGCCAACGGGTGACCCGTTTGGAAATGTCCAGCAATCGCTCCCGCAAACTTCCTCAATCAATCCCTCGGCTCCAGCCATTTCGGGAGACGTTCAACAAGCACCGGGAGCACTTCCCCTTCAAGCTCCGAATACTGCACAAAGACCACTCTCTCCGTCTGGCGAAATCGACAGCCTTCCTCCTGTTGGGGAGTTTTCCAACCCACCAGGGCAGGGGAGTGACTTTCAGCAGATGTCGAACAGTCGCGAAGTCTATTCACCTCCAGCAGACAACTTCTCCAACTCTTTCGATTCAGCACCTCAAATGGTTCCGAGTCCCGGAAACTACGGAGGAAATTCCTCTGCAGTGCAAGTGGAAGCGGCGAAGGTGAGAACGGAAGAAGTCCACGAGATCCAATCCGGAGAGAACTACTGGACATTGTCGAGAAAGTACTACGGGGCTGCGCGTTACTTTGCTGCCCTGGCAGAATACAACCGACATCGGATTCCGCATCCCGACCGTATGAAACCGGGGATGTATGTCCTGATTCCAGATGTGAGCATTCTCGAAGAACGCTATCCGGAGATGGCATGGATTAATAAAGAAAGTGAGGAGCGAGCGAAACTTCCCGGAGGATTTTTCATCGATGAATCCGGCCGCCCAGCTTACCGAATCGGAAAAGGTGATACGCTGACGGACATCGCTCAAAACCATCTGGGGCGAATGACTCGATGGACGGAAATTCACAAGCTGAATCAAGACGTCCTCGGCGCTCGCGGAATCCTGAAAATCGGTATGGTTTTGCGACTTCCTCCCGATGCTTGCCAAGTCAGCCTCGCACCTCCGGTCGGCAATTACCGATAGAATAAGAACGAGCGAAACGAAAACTGGCTGCTTTCAACGAGCCAGAAAACTTGAACGGTCATCATTGAACTCCGGCGGCGGCTGTCTGTCGGTGTTCAATTGATGCGTGATGCGATTTCGTTTCGTTGTTGTTCATCTTTCAACATCAAACGGTTCATTCTCCAGGGAAGGGGTGTTTCCTCAGGAGAACAGCTTGTTTTTTCGTCTGCTCGCACTGATCATCGTTCTGACAAGTGTGTCTGTGGCAGAGATCGCGCTTCAGAAACAAACGCTCGCGCAAAAACGGCAAGTCAGCCAACTGTTTCAACAACTCGACATCCTCGATACGGAACGGGCTAAACTCTTTCTGGTCACTCAAGAGTTGGGGGCAGCCCCGATTCTTCACTCTGAACTGGTCCGCTCTTATCGGGATCAGGAAACGAGATCCGCGAGCCGACTCCCACAGCATCAGAGTCGACGATGAGTGGTGTTGAAACTGACTCTTCAGACAGCGATCAAAACACGAAACGACGACAGCGATTCGTGTCGGGGCTGATGATTATCATCTGGGGAATTCTGGTGGGCCGACTGGTCCAGATTCAGGTTGCATCCGGGAATCAATTCACCGCGCAAGCGACGCGGCAGCAGATTGATGAAGTAACGATTTCAGCGCGGCCCGGAGACATTCTCGATCGACGCGGTCGACTGTTGGCCACGACGTTGAAAGTTCCGAGCCTCTTTATCGATCCCTCTCGGGTTGAGGACCCCGCAACGTTGATTCGTGAGTTGGGTGAGTTGATTGAGATCGATGTCGATCGTGTGTCTCGCCAACTGAGTGCTTATCGGTCAAAGAAATTCCTTTGGATCAAACGTCAACTTTCTGAAGAGGAAGTTCTCACGCTGCAAGAGAGCGAACTCGATTGGAATGTCTTCGGGCTTCGAGATGAGTTCAAGCGGTTTTATCCGCAACAAACACTGGCTCGTCATGTTTTGGGAATCCGTGACATCGACGGAAAGGGGCGAGGGGGAGTGGAACAGTTCTTCGACAAAGAATTGAAAGGCCGCTCAGGTGTTCGCCGCTACGTTCGCGATGCTCGTGGACAGATGCTGGAAATGCTTGAAGAAGTGACCATTGCTCCGGAAATGGGAACATCGATCGTTCTCACTCTCGATTCTGTGATTCAGTTGTTCACCGAGCAGGCTCTCGATGAACTCGTGGAGAGAGTTCAACCGTTTGGAGCCAGTACAATTGTTCTCGATCCGCGGAGTGGAGAGATCTTGGCGATGGCATCCCGACCGAATCTTGTTCTCGATTCGGAAGATGAAATGCCTCCGAATGCGTGGACGAATCACGCGATTGCGTCCGCTTATGAGCCGGGGTCAACATTCAAGCCACTTGTGGCAGCCTGGGCGCTCGAGCGGAACGCTATCGAGTTCAACGAAAGCTTTCAATGTGAATGGGGCGCCTATCGGATGGGCACGCGCGTGCTGCGCGATCATCACAGCTACGGAGTGCTCGGTCTCGATGAAATTCTCATCAAGTCCAGTAACATCGGGATGGCGAAGATAGGCGAACGGCTTGGCAATGCGGAGCTTCATCAACTGGCGATCAAGCTCGGCTTTGGTCGTCGAACCGGGATCGAACTCCCCGGAGAAGCAGGCGGTATCGTTCGACCACTCGATCGATGGGATGATTATTCGACCGGGTCAATTCCCATGGGCCATGAACTTTCCGTGACGCCGATTCAGATGATCGCAGCCCATGCGATGCTTGCGAATCGAGGTCAGCGCGTCAGTCCGCATCTGGTTCGCGATTACGTCGTGGAAACCAGTTCGCCGCAACAGGTTCTTGTGTCTGAGATGATTCGACCGGAAATCGCGAGTTGGATTGTCGAATCCGCTCTCGTCGGCGTGATCGAAGAGGGGACAGGGCACCGTGCGCGAATCTCCGGCCTTTCAGTTTTCGGAAAGACCGGAACTGCGCAGAAGTACAATCCGGAAGGAGGCTACTTCGATGATAGACACGTCAGCTCCTTCATCTGTGGAGCCCCGGCCGATAACCCGAGAGTGCTTGTGCTGGTCTGTGTCGATGAACCGACCTCGGAAACACAGTCTGGCGGAACCGTCGCTGCGCCCTATGCTTCAAAGATTCTGGAAAGCACAATCCGACAGTTGGACCTGTACGCATCCCAGGATCGCCGTTGAACGCAACGGCGATTGGAAACGAATTGCTCTCGTCGCAACGCGGCGAGTTATCCCTTCTCGACGATCGTTCCGATTTTCTTTCCCTGAACCGCACGCAGGATGTTTCCGGATTGACCGAAATTGAAGACAAGGATTGGGATGTTGTGTTCCATGCAGTGATGAATGGCTTGTGCGTCCATCACTTGAAGATTCTGGCTCAGCACATTCTGGAATGTGATTTCGGAGTAACGAACCGCATGCTCGTTTTTCTCCGGATCTTCTGAGTAGACACCATCCACTTTCGTGGCTTTCATGAGAATGTCCGCTCCAAGCTCGCGTGCTCGAAGTGCGGCGGCGGTGTCTGTGGTGACAAACGGACTTCCTGTTCCAGCTGCCAGGATGACGACGCGGCCTTTTTCCAGGTGACGCAAACACCTTCGGCGAATGAATGGTTCGGCGACGCCTTCCATCCGAATCGCTGACTGGACGCGAGTCGGAACGCCGATGTTTTCGAGTGCATCCTGCAGTGCGAGTGCATTGATGACCGTCGCCAGCATCCCCATGTAGTGGGCTGTGGAAGCATGAATCGCTGCGCTGACTTCAGAGAATTGTTTCCCGCGGAGGATGTTTCCTCCTCCACAAACGATTGCAACCTGAGTGCCTGTTTCGTGGACAGATTTGATCTCTTCTGAAATCTCGCTGACTTCGGTCATGCTGATTCCGCTTTCGCGCTCACGGCAAAAGCTTTCTCCGGACAGCTTGAGAATCACTCGGTGAAAGTGCGGTTTTTCAGACATGTCTGCCAATTCAAATCATGGAATGGAAACAGCGAGTTGAACAACTCGCTGTCTTGAAATATGGAACGATCAATAGATGTAATCTAACGCAATTTGTTCTGATCCGCGCCGTTTCCCCAGAAGATCGGCTGAGTTTTTCTGCGAGATCTCTCAGCTTCCGAGTCTCGAAGAGTCCGCCTCCAGCGACTTTCGATTCCCTCTATTTGAGGAAGCTGAACAGGCCGCTCTTCTTCTTTTCAGGCGGTTTGGGAACCCCGTCTCCATTAAGCGAATCATCGATCTTCTGAGCCAGTTGTTCGATGGCTTTGGTGATCTTTGCTTTGGGGAACTCGGTCAAAAGTGGAACGCCGTTGTTTCGGGACTCGATAATCGCGGCATATTCGTTAGGAATCTGCCAGAAGACTTCGCGTCCGATGGTGTCGAGGGCTTTGTTCAGGCTGATCTGGGATTCCCCGAGTCCGACGCGATTGACGATGATCTGAACCTTTGAAGAGAGTTCGTGTTCATCGAGAAACTGGTTGATGCGCACAACATTGCGAAGGCATGGCAAATCGAGTTGCGTAACGACCAGAATCTGATCCGCAATCTCCATGGCAGCCATGTCAAGCTGCGAAAACGACTTGCTGACGTCGACGATCAGGTGCGTGAACGTTGCCTTCAGCAGTGCAATCACGCGGCGCAGTTCGTCCGGAGTCAATGGAGCACTGTGGTCCATATGCACGGGACGAGGAAGCAGGAACGCTCCGCTGGCATGTTGCGTCAGTGAACGCTTCAACATTGAGAAGTCGAGACGACTGATATTCTCGGCAACGTCGAGAATCGTGTAGTCCGGGATAATATCGAGCCAGACGTCAGCGTCGCCGAGTGCCAGATCGAGATCGATGATCGCAACACTGTTTTCGACGTTGCTGGCCAGCGCACATCCCAGATTGACAGCGAGTGATGTGCAACCGACGCCACCGCTGGCCCCGATGACCGTGATCACACGTGTCGACTTCGATTTGCCGTCTCGGTTTCCATTGACGTTCTGGATGCGGTCGAGGGCCGCCATGAAGTCGTCAAGGTTGAGGGGGGAATGGAGAAACTCTTTGGCTCCATTCCTCATCGCCTGCAAGATCAGGCTGCCTTCTTGAGAACTGCTCACCACGAGCACATGGCACTCGGGTGACTCTTGTCGAACTTCCGCAATCGTCGCCAGTCCCTGTTGTGGATCGGCGTCGAGTGCGATCAAAGCGATATCAGGTTGGGTTTGGGTGATGATGTCTGAGAAGAACTCGTAGCGGGAGCACTCAGCTTCAAGCCAGACCGAATCAATTCCTAATAGCAGGTTTTTAATCGTCGTTCGCGATCCATCTCTGGGATCGACAATCGCCAATCTGACAACATTGTTCATGACTTCACTCCTTGTCCTGGTTGGACCCGTTGCATGGCAATCAGTTCCAACCAGGATTCACGCATCGTCTGTTCCGACATCAATTCGACGTCGTTACTTCTTTGGCTGGATTAGACCATGCGACTCTGGCCCCTCAGGTAGTGTGGCATACGGTTGTTGCTGACTCGCTGAGGAGTTGGAATGAATTGCTGATTCTGCCCCTGCATGATGGATACGACCAGAACGATCGGCTTCGACAGAAAATTGATACTCTGCCCGGTCGACAGATCGAGCAGCTGATCCATCACTTTCCGCACCAACCAGTTGCAGGAATCTCTTGGATTGAGTGCGTTGAGCCGTTTC
This sequence comes from Thalassoglobus neptunius, assembly GCF_007859735.1. Lineage (GTDB taxonomy): Bacteria > Planctomycetota > Planctomycetia > Planctomycetales > Planctomycetaceae > Thalassoglobus > Thalassoglobus neptunius. The sequence continues at coordinate 1,305,387 of NZ_SIHI01000001.1, forward strand.
TGGCTCGAGTGCAGGAATTGGCGTGTTGTCGCTTGGAGTCACTTCCTGGTATTGGCCGGGAGTGATGAGTCCACCCGGATAAGGGCCACAATCAGGACATTCAGGACCGTACAGAGGAACTTCGAGAAGTCCGTCGAAGTACAATTCTTTGTCGGTTGGAATGTCGGTGTGCTGACCAGGGCCGTGAGATGGAACCTGATGGGGTCCCATTGGTGAGACCATTTGTGGTGTGACGAGGATCAACAGTTCCGTTTCACCGAAGCGGTAATCTTTCCGGCTGAAGGCTGCACCGATCCATGGAAGTTCACCAAGGAATGGAATTTTCTGAGTCGATCCGATCCGTGTCGTCGAAATGAGACCACCGATCATCAGGGTTTCGCCGAATCGCATTTCAACTTGAGTGTTCACACGTCGGACGGACAAACCTGGAACACTGATTCCGTCGACGACGATTGAGTTACTGACGTCGCGGTCACTGACTTCAGGAGCGATGTCCAATCGCAAGCGGCCGTTTCCGAGAACGATCGGAACTGCTTCCATTTTGATACCGAATTCTTTGAAGTCGATCGAAACAGCACCGACACCCTGTGGAACCAGAATCGGGAACTCACCACCGGAAAGCATCGAGGCGGGACGTCCACTTGTTGTCACAAGTACTGGTTCCGCAAGAACTTTCGCGAGGGCTTCCGTTTGGAGAGCCTTCAAGAATCCCTGGAAGACGGTGTTGCTGCCGGTCACAGCGAATGTCAGGTCACTGTCAGCTCCGTTGATTCCGATGGAGGGAGGACCTCCGAACGGGGTTTCGAACGAAGCAAGGTTTGCGATTCCTCCGACCGTACTCGCGATGGCGAAGTCCTGTCCGAGAATTGCGAAGTTGAACCCGAGGTCTCGCATCTTCGAACGCTGAATTTCCATCACTTTGACGTGCAACTGAACCTGGCTGACACCGCCGACATTCATTTGAGGATGCACAGTTGGATAGAACTGTTCGGCAACTTCAATGATTTGTGGGATGTGCGTAGGATCGGTGACCCAGCCACGAAGGACAACTCCTTCACGAAGGCCAATGGCTTCGATCGCAGATTCCGGGAAGAGTCGCTTGAGATAAGCTTGAAGTTCCCGAGTATCTGGCTCGACGAAGACTTCGATTTTGAAGATGGAATCGAATTCGTCGATCAGCTTCAGGGTTGTAACACCCGGTTGCTCAGCGTGGATGCGAATCCGGTTTGGCGAAAGAGCGTTGACACTCAATACGTCGGCATTGAAACCGTCAACGACAAGAATCCGGTTGCTGAGTTCAATGACACGCGTGTCAAGATGAACGAGCTTGATGTTGGAATCAGGAGCGGTGACCTGGAAGATTTCCTCTCCCGGCTGCACCGACTGATCACCTGGGATCCCCGGCTCTGGCTGAGCCAACACAGGAGTGGCCAAGCACGATAGTGCGACGAGGACCGAAAGCTTTCGGATCCATTGAATTGAATTGGCTGTAAGCTTGCGCATCCATGCACCTCGGGATTGTAGACGCCTGCTGGCTGGCGGAGTGGCTCACGAGTGAACCACCCCGCCTGGACCGGCAAAAATCATCCATGTACTCGAAATTATTCCTCGACAACGTCGAGTCAGTTATGGAGTTTCAACTTCGAACTCCAGGTAACTCAAGTCGACCTAGTTGGTCGTTTGAGCTGCTGGCGAAGTTGTCTCCTGTCCCGCATCCGTTCCATTAGGTTGCCCCCCCCAGAGTGATCGCACCGCGTCAGCGAGTGATCCAGATTCTGGAGCGACTTCCACATGTTCCTCAGGGAGTTCAAACTCATGAGGAATTGCATCTCTTCCGTTGTAAACGTGAAGCGTCCACTTGGGAGTCTCTTTGACTGGTGGTGGAACGACTTCTAGCTCTTGAATCACTGGTGCAACGACAGCAGGTTCTTCTACGGCGGCTAAGAGGTTGTTAACTTCTTCCACTTCATGCACAGGTTCGACGACTTCGTCAATATCAAACAGGTCTTCGTCGGCATTCGTCAGGTACTGATCGGCATAAAGGGGACGTTCGTTGATGCCCATTGTGCCTTCGAGTTCTTCCAGCAAGTCTTCGTCGATGTCTTTGATTTGCACAAATTCGTCGTCGAGGCGGTGTCGCCATGACAGACTCAGGTTTCCTTTGCTCTCCGCCAACTTCACATAGTTCACTTGTTGTGGCATGAGCATCAGCGAGACGAAATTTGTTCGTCCGCCCTGGTCATTCACATCGGCACGATCTTGAGTCTTGGCTCCAGTCGCGAAAACTTCGACGTATTCGAGGAGTGTTTTTGTTTTGGTTTGGGCTGGGCCGCGTGAATTACGTGCCTGGTAGGTCACGAGAACGTCGACGCGATCTCCAGGAGACACGAGGTTACTGTGAGTGTTGGTTTCGGTCACAGGAATCGTGACAACTCTCATTCCCTTCGGAATTTTCATCGAGTTCCCGACGCCGCCGGGTTCTGTCAGTTTGGACATGGTCACAATGTCCCCGGCGAAGAGCGGAACACGTGCTCCTCGTTCGGCGAATTGTTCCCGCGTCAGAACGGCGTCTTCGGGAACAGTGTCAATACTACGTGGTTGGAATGTCACTTTATCTTCAGTCAGAACCGCCCCGGTTTCAACGGCTTCAAGAGCAACGAGGACGTCAATGGTTTCGACCTGTTCAGTCTTGCCACCTTGCATCGCCTGTTGAACTGCCAACATGGCGACTAAGCCGCATCCTCCTGCCACGGTCAGTAACATGAGTGTCTTGGGTTTCATTTCGGAGCTCCCCGAACTGTTGCGACTATGCCAGCGCTCCGAATCTGACACGTCAGTGTGTCAATCGGCAGGATGAGATAGTCTGCTTCAATCTATGACGGTTATGAGGGTTAATTTGGTGATAGCGATTGTCCGCACGGCCGGGAAACTCTGCTTAAACTACGCAGGTTGACAGGCGGCAAATTGAAAAAGCGACTTTCCCGAAACGGAAAGCCGCATATTGATGTGTTAGTAAATCATTCCGGAGTACACGAAGTACCCAATCGATCCGATGCAGATCGGAATTCCGTAAGGAAGAAGAAGCATGCGTGGTTTTCGCTCAGCAGCGATCTCAGACAACTTGCGAGGGTCTTTCACTGTGAGGAATTCCATGATGATCATCAGGAAGTTTCCGTAGTGCTTGTCCCAGGCTCGTTTCCACAGAACCATGATGATTGCCATCACAGCTCCGACGACCACGGTCGCGATGAAGACATGCCAGGTGACCGTTGCCCCCAACCAGGCTCCGATACCGGCCATCAGCTTCACATCGCCAGCTCCCATTCCACCCACGGCGTAAAGTGGCAGCAAAGTCAGCAGCCCGACTGTCATTCCCCACAGTCCGGCACCGAGTCCATCAAGCCCACCGACCCAGGCACTGTAGGCCAGTCCGGTCAAGACCATTGGGAAGGTGATCCAGTTCGGGACCTTCAGTTGTTTTCCATCAATGTATGCAGCAACGATCAGAATGACGCAAACCAGCTTCACATGCCAGTTTTCGAGGAGAAGTGTCTGCCAATCCATGTTTGCCGGCCTTTCAGTAAATATGAGGGGTTAAGTTTGTCCTCCGGGACTGGTCACAACGGAAAGGAATACGATGAATCCTCCAATCACGAACGGAATGACTTCCAAAAACTTGATTGCGTCCAATTCAATCCAGAAAGGAATCATAATTCGATCCTGCAGTGTTGCGATCAGGCGATGAGCGTGGTGTTTTTCAAGTTTCGCTAGAGTGACAGGAAGCCGCCCGGTCTGTTGCGTTTCGACCGGGCGGCCATCCATGTACGATTGCTTCGCAGAGAAGCGTCCTCGTCAAAGACTATGTGAGTTGGTCTTTGATTTGGTTGAACTTCGAAGCAGCGTTGGTACCAACTGCACGAATTGCAGTCAGACAAACGATGACGATCAGTGCGAGCATGACTGCGTATTCAACAGCAGTTGGACCGTCTTCAGAAACCAGGAATTTCTTTACGCTTTGAGCCAAGTTAGTCATTTTTCGTCCTCTCTCAGTTATTACCGATCGGGCTCTCACATCCGATCAGCAGGTGGATTAACCCGTCCTCGAACCGACGAGGATCAGTCAGTCAATCCTGTTTCCCATTAGAAAGTTCTCAGTCGATCTGGTCAGCAACTGACAATTTCGCGAGACACGGAAACCTAGGTCAGAAATAGGGGCAGGCAAATTGTGCCTGTGAGAATTGGGAATTTTTTCAGAATTGTCCTGACAAATGGATTTTCAACCCCTGCTGCACCGAACCTGCTTCCGAGAGGAGCTCGTGGAGGATTTGAAACGTTCTGCCTTCGAAATCCGGATTTTGGCTTGATACATTGATCAGGAATTGGCAAGTCCTGAGGAATCAGCAAGACAATGAAATCAAATCACCCGCTCTCACAAGCGTGGAATTCTCGACCCACACGACACCCAGGACGTGCGCAAATTCTCAGGCGGGGCGATTCACTTGCTCAGGTCGTCGGGGTGGCTGCGATTCTGGTGGGCCATGGGTTGAGGAGGTCAGGGCAGACTTCTCCCGAGTTCGGAGCCGTTGTCATTTTCGCGATGGCTCTGATTTCTTTCGGGATTGCAGTTCGATTCCGGTGGAGTCTCGCACAACAGAGTTTTTCCCGTCGTCATTTGCCGACTGTGGCCGCCGCAGCTGTTTGGGGCCTCGGAATGATTCTGGCCATCATCCTCGGTCCGATTCTTCCCGATACGAACGGGAGCGGAATCGGGGGAGGTCGGTGGTGGGGAATGGTTCACATTTCGGAAATCATTCTCGGGATCTATTCCATTGCCGGAATGGTGCAGGGAATCCGTCGCCTCGCCGGGAATGGTGTGCAGCCCACGTTCTTGCTCATCGGTTCGTTTCTCGTACTTGTCACCGTCGGGACAATGACATTGATGTTGCCGATTGCAAGGAAACCAATGCAGGGCCTCGATGAATCCGGCGCGCCGTTAAGCGTGGCTCTGTTCACAGCGACAAGTGCCAGTTGCGTCACCGGATTAGTCGTCGTGGACACGTCAACTTATTGGAGCCGGTTCGGGCAGATTGTCATTCTCATTCTGTTTCAAATTGGCGGCCTGGGGATCATGTCGTTCGGGGCGTTCTTCGCTGTCATTGCCGGGCGGAATGTGCGTTTGAGCGAATTCGCCACCATGCGGGATTTGCTGGCTTCGGGGAACGTGGGCAATTTTCGAAGACTTGTCTTTGCTGTGCTCGGTACGACTTTCGGAGTCGAGTTGCTCGGGGCGTTTCTTCTGATGCCTCTATGGGATCATCTTCCGATCGGTGAACGATTCTTTATGAGCTTGTTTCATTCGGTGAGTGCCTTCTGCAACGCGGGATTTGCCCTCACGGAGAACAGCTTCGTCGGAATGGCGAACAGATGGGAGGTCAGCGGGATCGTCTGTTTGCTCATCATCGTTGGCGGACTGGGGTTTTCCATTCTCTATAACCTCGTTGCAGTAGGAGGGGCCAAGCTCAGAAGACTCCGGCAAAGCGGAATCAATCGTCCCTCACAGCCACCGATTCGATTGCGGCTCGATACGAAACTCGTTGTCACGGCGACCTTCTGGTTGCTAATCGGCGGAACGGTGATGATCTTGCTTCTCGAGAGAACGGGAGGCAATTCGGAAGAGAGCTTCAGCGTGGCTGACGCCTGGTTCCAATCGGTGACATTTCGAACGGCAGGATTTAATACTGTCGACTTAGGTGAACTTCAAACATCGACGAAGCTGATCGCCGTTCTGCTCATGATTGTCGGAGCTTCTCCCGGATCAACCGGTGGGGGAATCAAGACGATCGTTTTCGCTGTTGCGGTGGTCGGCTTGCTGACGGTTCTGAGAGGGCGAGAAAAAGTCGAAGCCTTCGGGCGAACTCTCTCTTCGACCACGGTCAATCGCGCTCTGGTGATTGTGTTCGTTTTCATGCTGACGGTGATGACAGCGACGATTCTCCTCGTGATCTTCGAACGCAAACCGGAGTTGTTTCTGGATCATCTTTTTGAAGCCACGAGCGCAGTGGGGACAGTGGGCGTTTCCACATCCGTGACTGGCCCGTACGGAGAAATGACGTCGACAACGCAGTCCCTTTCGAATCCTTCAAGGTTTGTCATTGTTGTCGCGATGTTTCTCGGCCGAATCGGACCACTCACGTTACTCCTCGCCCTCGCTGGTGAGGGCAAAAGTGCGCGGTACGACTATCCGGTCGAGCGGGTGACATTAGGATAAAACTCAATCTCCTCATTCGCGTTTTGTGAGCAGTGCGAATCGAATTCAGCCAAGTTAAAAAACATCAAACTGGTTCAAAGAGTAGAAAGCAATTGCAATGCGAAAAGCGGCCGTGATCGGACTCGGACGATTTGGAATGGCGCTGGCGAAAGATCTCGCAGCGTCAGGCGTGCAGGTGATTGCTCTCGACCGTGACGGGCGACTCGTTAATGAAGTCAAAGACTTCGTCGATCTCGCCGTCCGTGCTGATGGGACAGATCAGGCAGTGCTTCAAAGTCAGGAAATCGACAAAGTTGATGTGTGCGTTGTGGCGATCGGAGAGCAATTCGAAGCGGCGCTCCTGGCAACCGTCATTGCCAAGCAGTTCGGAATTCCGGAAGTGATCTGCCGCGCACAAACGGAATTTCATGCGGAGATCTTTCGAAAGATCGGAGCCGATCGCGTTATTCAGCCGGAGCAGCAGGCAGGAGAACATCTCGCGCGACAACTGGCGAATCCTCAATTGATCGATTTCATCCAGTTGGCCGATCAATTCACTCTTCTCGAGTTTCCCGCTCCGAAGCAGTTTCAAGGGAAAACAATCGCTGAACTCGCACTACGCAATAAGTTTCATGTCAACCTTGTTGTCATTCGTCGGCTCATCCCGTCGTCGGCGGAGGAAGGCGAAGAGAAGAAGTTTCGAACGGTCTTTCCTCGACCGGACGAAGCACTTCAAGCGGAGGACGTTCTCGTTGTCGTCGGCAGCGACGAAGCACTCTCTCGACTTCCTCGCGAGTAAAGTAAAGCCAGTGTCTTTAAGTTAGTCGCTTGCCTTCAGCGACCATGTTTCGTCGAAGAAGTCAGCATCGACGACGCCTCCCGGCCAACGTGCATTTGGCTTGATGCGCGTATCGATCACAGCCCAGTCCGGGAGTTTTGGTGTTTGTCGCGCATTGTTGAGGTAATCGTACTCGCGATAGGTGAACCCGCTGTTCAAGACGACATAGCGGTTGGGGTTCTCAGGGTTTGGAGCAATGAGAATCAGAGCATGTTCATCGGCGGAGTAGCTTTCCTCACCGACGTGTATTCCTGATTCCTTCCACACAATCGGCAGTTGCGGAATCAACTTGTTGATGAGGGAATTCGAATTCGGTGTTCCCCAGAGAATGAGATTGTACTGTGCGACATCCTCTTGAGTGACATCGACATCATTGCGAATTCGGACATCCCCTCGCATTTGTCGTCGCCATTCGTGAATCGCACGCTTCGACTCTTCTTGAACCCACTCATCGACCTTCGAATTCTTACCCTGTGCAGTCGGAAGGACGAAGAGGAACGGACTCATCAACGCATCGTCGATCGGACCTTGAAGTCCGGGGCGTTTGCTGATTGAAGTCGATTGGTCAGAGGAGGACGTTTCATCAGACTCAACGAGGGTCCATTGATCGTCAACAAGCCGATATCGATTTGCGAACGACCAGTCCGATTTTGGACGAGTCGCTGGAAGAGTTTGTCCGTCGATGACAATCGAAACTTCGCTTCCTTGCGGGAAGGGGGACCATCCGGGGGGGAAATCAATTTGGAATTCGGTGACTCCTGAAGTCTCGATGTCAATTTGCGATCCATTCGCTTTGCTGTCGACTTCATAATGCCCGTCGATGGTGCTCTTTTCCCAATGCTCCTTCAGTCCAAGCAGCGAGAGCCACGCCATCCGGTTGTACTTCAATGTATAAGTGCTGAGATGAACATCGCTGGGGAAACGTTCTCGCCCACGTTCGGCGATTGAATCAAGCTTGGAGCGAATCAGACGATTCGAGTCCGGATGAATCTTGTGCGCAGTGTCCGGTCCGATCACATGCACGAGGTCGATTCCTGCCTCGTCGCAAGCTTCTTCCATGATGTCGGCCGCTTGCTTCTGTCGATCGATCTCACCGCTGTAAGCAATCGTCGGGACCTGCATCAAGTTTTTGGCAACAAGGTTGCAGTCGTACATTCTCCAAAGCTTCTCTTCGTACCACGGTGGATTGAGAGTTTCTCCCTGAAAGAACTTCAGGAACTCTGGAGTTTCTGAGAAGCCGGCTCCCGGATTAGCTGCAAACCATTGGTCAGCGTAGTGGACTGCAAACTGCCAGCAGGCGGCTCCTCCCATTGAAAAACCCCGAACGGAGATCCTGTTGGGATCGATCGAATACTCTTGCTGAACATGTTCGAGTGCCTCAAGCACATCGACCTCACCAGCGAACTTGAAGGCATTCGAGTAGCGACCGAATGGGTGGAGAACGATTCCGGTTTCCGGAGGATATTGTCCGGGTTGTCGAAGTCGTTGCGAAATGAACTGCAATTCGAGTGAGCGTTCGCCGCGTCCATGAAACCAGATGTCACAACGTGTCGGGACAGAGTGTTGCGTGTCGTAGTTCTCAGCAATTTCGAGCCCATACGGCTGAACAGTTCCATCAAGACCGGAGCGAAAACCTCGAACGACCAGTCCTCGTGTCGTGGTCCAACTTGCCGTTCCGTTTTCAAGTTCTGCGATTCGCTCGGAAGCAAGATCGAGGAGTCGGTGGGCATCCTTGATGTCTCGTTCCTGATAAAACGAGTTGAGCGACACAGCTTCATGAACTGCACGGATGAAGACTTCGACGTCGGGAAGAAGTCGCTGCGTCTGCGAGTCTTTCGAGTTCTGCAATTGTTTGAACGCTGCTTCGACTGCCGAAAACTGTTTGAGCAGCGACTCACGTTGTTCGCTCGAAAGCTCGATCCCTGCGGGAGGAACCGGACGGACGGCTTCAACCGAGTTGTCTTCCGGGCCATCTGCGAAAGCCTCGGGCACAGCCGGAGTCAAAAGGAACTGGATGGCGAGAACGGCAAGGAGGCCAACAAAAAATGAATATCCGGTGGAGAGATTGCGATTCATGAAGTTGTTCATCTTTTCAGGAGCGGGAATGTCTCTCATGCGATCACTGAGAAGTCGACCGAGAATGATTGGTCAAGAGGAGCGGGTCAAGAGTGTTGATCAACAATCGTCCTTGTGAGTGACGAGTTGGACTTCTATCCTGTAGGAATTGTGTTGCGAATTTTGTTGGCATCCCATTGATTCCGGAATCGAAGGATTCCATTCCCCGATGACGGATGCGTTCCGGCTGACCGTCAAGGAACGTGTGGTGAACGCGTCGTTCGTCCGAGAGTTTCGTCGCGGCGAAATCGGTTGGCTGCAGGCAATTTCTCAACAATCCCTCGTGCTCCGGTATTGGATTGGATCAATTGATTCGATCTGACGTGAGGACCCAGCATGGGTTTCTCAACAAGTGGACCGGAAGTGCCTCAATCAACTGGCGACCCCCAGTAATTTTCCCTGCGCCGCAACAGCGGCAACAAACTTGAGAGTGTAGACATGTCAAACCCTTCTGATTCTGATAAGCCTCAATCCGACAAGCCGCAGATCGAAGTGGTTTCTGACGAGGATTGGAAAGATCAAGTGAAGGCCGAGGACGCCAAACTCGACGCCGCTCAAGATGAGCGTCAGCAACCTGAAGAGAGCGCGGCCGCTGCCGCCGGAGACGAGATCGACGAAGCAGACTTTCCACCGGCGACGTTCACAACACTCGTTCAGATGTTCGCAACGCAAGCGTTTGCAGCGATGGGGATGTTGCCCGGACCGGACGGGAAGCCGAGCAAAGACCTTCGTATTGCGAAACACTTGATTGACCTTCTCGGAGTTCTTGAAAAGAAGACGGAAGGGCAACTGACAGAAGAGGAAGGACAACTTCTGGAACAGGCACTCCATGAGTTGCGAATGATTTACGTCAGTGCATCGTCATCGGGACAGCAACCGTCCTCTTGAGTCGGCAAGCACTGCCTTGAACGGGGCAGTCAGACAGGTTCGCCTGACGGTTTCATCAGATACATCAGACGACGAAATCTGCCTGGCCCGAAAGTTTCTTTGATGACAATTTGAAGATTTCTCGCCAACTACGGGAATCATCTGTTTTGAGTAATCCCCCTCAACACTGGTCGACGCTGTTAGGTCCTGCGAACTGGTTCCGGATGCATTACCCACCGCAGTGGGAAGTTGATGAAACTGACGGAGTCTTCGCATTGCGTCCGCCGGACAGCGATGCTTTTCTCGCAATCAATTCCATCTGGATTAAAGAAGAAGCATCGCGACAGTTTCCCGCACTCGGAGACATCGTCGATCAGTTTCCCAAAGTTCGCGGAGTGAGGGCAGGGGCCGATTTTGAGTTTGAGGCTGACGAGTCACTTTCAGGCGATGCATCGCTGGAGGCTCCGTCTGGTTGGAAGCAAGGTCTGTTTGCATCGAGAAATTGGCGGAGCTGGTCGATGTGGTCGATCCGTCGGCCGAGTCTCATGCTTGTGATCACTCTGCTTCACGAAGGGCAACGCGATCCTGAGCTTGAGAATCTCGTCCGCATGATTCTGAACTCGCTGGAAGTCTGCGATGAACCTTCCGATCCGCCTGATGTCTTCGCCAGACGCGCGCTGAAATTGGCACAGTCCAAGTTTCCGCTTCTCGACATCGATCTCAGCGAGGACTTTCAACTTCGAATTGGATCGTCAATCTTAAGCCTCGCAAACTTCTATCGCGCTTACTTGAGCCACCCGGATGACTTTCAAAAGATTTTGTTGCCGGCGTTGACCACTGCGGTTCAAGTTCAGGGGTGGGGCGACAACGAATCCTCTCCGCCACTGGAGGTCGTGCGTGACCGAATTATGCCGATCCTCTATTCAGAATCGTCGTGGAGGAAAAACCTTCCTGGAATTGTCGGAAATCCTTGGATCGCAGGGCTGGCTGTCTTGTATGTCATTGATGAAGCCAATGCATATTGGTATGTACGCACTGAGTTGAGAAAGCAGTGGAATCTGACCGTCGATGAGTTGCATTCGATGGCGATTGAAAACCTCGATGACTATTTCGAAGAATCCCCGATGAAAATGGCCGTTGCGGAATCCGGTGAAGGGGATGCAACGATGATGATTCCTGATAAGCCAGATACCTATAATACAGTTCGTCTGTTGAGCGACCGATTTTTGACGCGGCTGAGAGATGTCGCGCAAAGTGACCTCGCTGTGGGTGTTCCTGGCCGGGATCTGTTCATCGCTGTGTCGATGAAAAGTCCGGAGATCGTCAGCAAGATTCGTCATCAGGTTGAACTCGATTTTCAGAGAACCGATCATCCGTTGACAGATAAAATGTTGCTTGTGACAGCGGATGGTGTTTCAGAGTTGATTGGCGAAGTTGAGAATGATGACTGACGCATCAAGGTCATGGATGACGCTTCTGGGAACCGGCACGAGCATGGGAGTCCCGATGATCGGGTGTGATTGTGCGGTCTGCACATCGACCGATCCGCGGAACACTCGGACCCGTACTGGTGTCTTGGTTGAAACAGTCAATGGAGCGTTCCTGATCGACACTCCTCCCGAACTTCGCGAGCAACTGGTTCAAGCTCGGATCAAAATGATCGAAGCTGTTCTGTTCACTCACGCTCACGCAGATCACATCATGGGGCTCGACGATTTGCGGATCTTCGGCTTCAAGAGCAAGGAAGCTGTTCCGCTGCACTGTGAAGAGATTGTCGAGAAGACGCTGAGGCGGTCGTTTTCGTATGCCTTCGATGAGGAACTCGCGAAAACGTGGCACTCAAAACCGAAGCTCAGATTCGATCGAATCGGCCTCGAGCCTTTTGACCTTTGTGGTTTGAAGGTGCAACCTCTCCGGTTGATTCATGGGCGGCTTCCGGTTCTCGGATTTCGCATCAACGACGTTGCCTTCTGTACCGACGTGAGTGAAATTCCTCCGGAAACCTGGCCGCTGCTTAACGGGCTCAAATATCTCGTGATCGACGCGATTCGTCACGAGTCTCATCCGACGCATTTTAACGTCGAGCAGGCCCTTGAGGTGATCGAGAAAGTCCGACCGGAATTTGCCTACTTGACTCATATTTCGCATTCTCTGGACCACGAAACGACGAATTCTCAGCTTCCGGAGAACGTTGAACTCGCATATGATGGGCTGCGGATTCCGCTTTCTTGACGATCATCGATCCGCCTGACCGCAAATTCATCGACCGATCCTTCATTCAACGTCTTCGGAAGTCCGACGATACGTTTTGGGCCCACCCCTTGTGATTCCGGATTCGGCCGGTCTGTCATCGAATTCACCGAACCAGATCGGAACTTTTGGCATCATCCGGTGTTGAAAGAGATGTCCATGCTTCCTACCCCCCAACTTGGAGTTTGATGTGCCCTCCTCATTGAATCGACGTTTCTTTCTCCGAACTGCGTCCGTATCACTCGGCGGGCTCTGGCTCCCAAGTCTCTGGCAATCCGGTGCTTTCGCCGAAGAACTGATCCGGACTCCCGCGATGACGGAAGGTCCTTTCTATCCGGACAAACTCCCGCTCGACACAGATAATGACCTGCTTGTTCTCAATGATTCACTGACGCCCGCCGTTGGCGAAGTCGTTCATCTGACCGGAAAAGTCATGACTTCTTCCGGATCGCCGATTCGCAATGCATTTGTCGAAATCTGGCAGGTCGACAACAACGGAGTGTATCTGCACTCCGGAAGTGACAATGGCACAAATCGGGACGCCAACTTTCAGGGATATGGGCGATTTCTCACCGATTCCACGGGGCGTTACTACTTCCGAACAGTTAAGCCGGTTCCTTATCCCGGAAGAACACCACACATTCATGTTGCTGTGAGTCGAAACGGAAAACGGGAACTGACGACACAGATGTTGATCAATGGTCATCCGCAGAATTCAAAAGATGGTCTCTTTCGTGCGATTCGAGATCCATTCCAACGAGAGTCGATTCTCGTTGATTTTGAGCCGATCGCCGATTCTCGAATTGGCGAACTGAGCGCGAACTTCGATCTCGTCCTCGGGGTCACTCCAGATGAGTCGATCGAACAGATCAAAGGCGGCATTGCTCCGCGACAACAACGTTAGCTCCGCGAGGTCGAATTCTTTCGATAGAGACGCTCTCACTTTCCGAATCGTCCTTCGCGAGATCATACGAGAAACGCCGCATTCAGCGCGAGGAATGCGTTCGCCGAGTTCAGAGGAACCATGAAAATGGTCGAGTGAAGGACCGGTACGCGCTCACCTCCGTCGATACGTTTCCTGTCAGTCGAAAAGCAACGTGTGGAGCTATGTTGATTCGTTCATGTTCGAATGTTCAGACTTAAGAATTTCCGTTCTCTTGTGAGAAAGTGCAGGAATAGATTGGGATAAAACGGAGCGAAATACGTATATCAACATAGAGCATTTAATAAACAGGTTCAGTGACTTCTCGCAGAGAAATGTCGATCTGTTCGCCGGATGTTGCTGATGAGCAATCCCTGCTCGATTGAATTCCCTCCTTTTTTTCTCTTTTTTCACTGCTTTGACGAGGTGTTATGATGACTTCCCATGTGTTTGCAGCCGTTGCCGGTTTTGTGGTTGCATTGTCAACCATGGACTGGATTGCCGAGTTTCGGACCGTTCTGATGTCAGGCGGCATTGGTTTGCTGGTCGTTGGAATCGTTGCTTGGGGACTGACAGTCCGTAAACAGCGACGACGTCAGTTCTTGCAGCTGATGTCCGAATACGCGGACCGCCACGCCGCTGCCTGATCACGCAGCGGGGCCGGGAAACGTCCACTTGACCGATGTTTCAATCGTCGAGCCCGTTTGCCGAGCACGCTTGATGTTCCGGCATCAATACAAACGCAAGAAGCCGGAGGAAATCCTCCGGCTTCTTGCGTTTGGAAACAAGTTACTCAATATGACTGACGAGGGTGCTTGCTTGGCCAGTCAGCTTGCTCGCAAATTACTCAGCTCCATTAGGTTGAATAATCACTTTCATCGCTCCGGGTTCTCCCTGATAGAGCCGGTCGAAATATCCAGGGCCTTCTTCAAGCGAAGCTTTCGCTGTAATGAGTGGTTCGACTTTGATGTCTCCACGCTCGAGAAGATCGATACAGGCCGGGTATTCGCCATTTGAGGCACAGCTTCCATAGATGGAAAGCTCTCGAGTCACAATGGCTTGCAGCGGCACTTCGACTTTGGGGGCGAGGTTGCCGACGAGAGTGATTGAGCCGCCCTTGCGGGTCGCTTGGATGGCTGTATCGATCGTCGGAGCTGCGCCGACAACTTCAATCGCCACGTCAGCACCTTTGCCGTGAGTGAGGTTCTGAACCTGTTCGATCACGTTGCCGTCTTTGGCGTTGATGGTGACGTCGGCTCCGAGTTCTTTCGCGAGTTTCAGTCGATTGTCATCGAGGTCAACAGCCACAATTTTGGCGCAGCCCTTCAGTCGAATCGCCTGAATGACCAGCAGCCCAATCATTCCACTTCCGACGACCAGGGCTGTATCGCCGAGAGTGATGGGCGTTCGATTCGCAGCATGGACAGCGATGGAAACTGCCTCGATCATTGCAGCGTGTTCGAACGGTAAATTCTCGGGAATCTTGTAGAGGATGTTCTGCGGAACAGCGACGTATTGAGCGAACGCTCCGTGTCGGCGGTACTCTCCGCAGGAAACGCCCAACACTGTCCGGTTGTCGCAGAGATTGATGGAACCCGCACGACAAAACTGGCACTGGCCGCACGAAACGGTTGAGTCGAAGGTGACCCGATCGCCGACTTTGAATCCTTCGACTTCCGGTCCAAGTCTTGTGATGACTCCGGCTGCTTCGTGTCCCATGATGAGGGGCGGGATACGCCGACCGCTGCTGCCATCGTACCCATGAATGTCACTTCCGCAGATCCCACAAGCCCGAACTTCAACCAGAACGTCACGATCCCCGATTTCTGGTTCAGGCATCTCGGTGACTTCAAGGTGTTTGTATTCAGTGAGCAGCATTGCCTTCACGGCGTTCTCCTTGGTTGAAATCGTCGATCCACTGGATCGTTGTATGAGTGATGATCGCGTGAGCTTTGGGGAATCGCTTTTGCGAATCGGCGCTCGTCAACTTTGTGCAGTGCCGAATCAAACCGTACAGAATGCGGTCCCAAAACAAAAGAATCGAATGGTTTCCGTCACGATCCGTCAACTCAAAGTGAGTTGCGGGAATCACTTCGGAACGCTCGGCTTCTACCCGTTGAAGTGTTGATCGTATCGAAGCGGTTTGACGACAGGGCCATCAAAGATTCGGAGATTGCTCCGAAATCAATAAATTGACAACCAAGAATATCCCATTCGCAATTTGTTTTCAGCCGTTCAATCACCTGGCTGAGATTGGAAGACCTCAGTCGTCGCTGTGCTGACCGTTTGTGGTGCAGCCAGAAAGACGGCTTTCGCTGCAGATCGGATCGTCAACGGACTCAAGCTGAAGTGTGATGTGATGAATCGGGTATCGAGATTTGAGTTGCTCGGTGATCTCACGGAGCATCTCTGGTTGCGAACATTGCGAATCGAGAACAACGTGTGCTGACAGTGCAGTTAGGCCGCTTGAGATTGTCCAAACGTGCAGGCAGTGGACACCCTGAATATTCGCGAGTGACTGCAAGTGAGTTTCGATGTCGTTCACGTCGATATCATTGGGGGCGTATTCCATCAGCACGCGAATCGCTTCGCGAACGAGATTCCATGACGAGACAAGAATCAACAGGCACACAATGACCGAGATGAGCGGGTCGACCCAGTTCCATTGAAAGAAGTAGATCAGGACAGCTGCCAGGATGACCGCGACACTGCCGAGAGTGTCACCCATGACATGCAGCCATGCACCTCTCATGTTGAGATCGTGTGTGTGCCCGCCGTGAAGAACTTTGAGTGAAATGAGATTCACGACGAGTCCACCCACAGCGATCCACAGCATCGGCCCTCCGAGGATCGGTTGCGGGTCCGAAAATCGTTCCCAGGCTTCGTGCATAATGCCGCCCGCCACGAGAAACAGCAGCGATCCATTAAATGCCGCCGCCAGAATCTCTGCTCTCAGATGACCAAATGTCTGCTGAGCGGTTGGGGTCCGACTCGTCATCCACGCCGCGAACAGACTGATTGCCAGAGCAGTCATGTCCGAGAACATGTGTCCGGCATCAGCCAGCAGCGCAAGCGAACCCGTCCACAGGCCTCCAAACAGCTCTGCAAGAAAGTAGATGAAAACGAGAGACATCGTCACCGACAGTCGACGCGATTGATCGCCTGCAGAGTGAGAATGATGGTCGCACTCGGTTTTTGTGTCGAGTCCCACGGAACAGTCAGTCATAAGAAGCCGAATCAGGGAGATGATGCAGACGAGCCGCTTTCGACGAGCCGTTATTGTGAATCACGCGACCTGATTGCATAGAGGGCATCGTACGTCCGCAAATAGAGAGTTCCATTCGCGACGACTGGGGACGCCGTGATCGGTTCGTTCATTTCGATTTCGGAAACGATTTCGAATTCCGGACCAGCTTTGAGGACGGTGCAGTGTCCATCTTTGGCGCACCAGATCAGATGACCATCAACGAAGATGGGGCTTGAGCGGTGCTGGGCTGTGTGTGTCCGTTCGTAATAATGTTCTTCTCCGGTTTCCAGATCGCAGCAGAACACTCGTCCGTCTTTACGGAAGCAATAGACGAGTCCGTCGTGAATCAGAGGAATCGAGACATCCGGGGTCTTGTCGAGGAACCATCGCAAGGCAGCGGGTTCTTCGGTGACATTTCCCTGAAGTGCATCAGAGACTTTCAAGGCAATCGTCGGCCCGGCTTTCGCTGTCGGAATGATGATCGAGCCGTCACTGACTCCGGGAGAGGAAACGAATCGGAAAGTGGGATCGAATTTTCTTGTGTTATACGAGGACGGACCGTTCAGGCCCTCAAATCGCCACAGTTCTTTTCCGTCGTCGATGCTGTGACCTGCTGTGTAATCGGCTCCGTGAGTGACCAGAAACTGTGTCTCTCCGTCGTCGTACAGAAACGGTGATGCATAGGAATGCTTGCATTCGAACTTCGCATCGCTGGGGCGGTCGACAGCCCAGATTTCCTCTCCGTTTCGCTTGTCGAGCTTGATGATTTTGCCCACGGTGTAGTCACCGCGCATTGTTCCATGAATCAGTTGCAGAAAGAGTGCGTCATCATGGAGAACAGGAGTTGATGTCATTCCGAACTGGATATCAAATTCACCATATCGGTCCTGAACATTGAAGTCCCAGACCGGTTCTCCATCGACGGTGAAGCAGGCCAGGTCTCCGGTCCCGTAGAAGATCCAGACAAGCTCGCCGTCCGTGCAGGGGGAGGGCGATGCCGAATTTCCTTCTCCGCCGCGGGCATCCTTGTTTCCGGTTCCGACTGTTCGCTTCCAGAGGATTTCTCCGTCGGTCGAAATTCCGAGCAGGACGAGATCGTCGCCTTCAATCGAACTGACAAAGATCTTGTCATCCCAAACGACAGGAGTTGCCCCTGCGGGTCCCGGAAGTGGAACACGCCAGACGACGTTTTCCGTCTGCGACCAGTTCGTAGGAACATCAGTCGCTGTTGAGATTCCATCGTTCTGAGGTCCGCGCCATTGCGGCCAGTTTTCACCCAAAGCAACCGAACAAACAAGAACAAGGAGATAGGGGCAAATTTTCGCCATTGCTTCAGTCCAGTCTAGTTGAGATACGGGCTCGGATTGACATTCGAAACACTCAGAGACCGAAGTCAGTTGATCGTGCCAATGATCAACAGTGCCGCTGTGTCAGGAAGGATGGCAAGCCGAATTCGGTTGAGTTGAGGGAATATCCGTTGAGGGAATATCCATTTGTCAGATCGCGTCGGTCGATTGACTATAGTCGGAACCCTGACACCATTGTGTTTTGGGGATTTGATCGACGACAATACTTGCCTTCAAGGAGTCTGGCACCTTGCGAGAATGTCGTCAATGGACCATGCTCTACGGAACGAGAATTCACACAGCCTGATCGTGATTCGACCGTCAACTCTCCCGGCTGAAAGCTTCACTTCCGGGAAGATGACGTTGATCAACGTGAGTGGTTTTCTCCGATCAGAATTTCACAGGATGTTTTCGAATTCAATTCGATTCACCGGTTTTGGGATGACTTCTCGCAGACGTCGAGTTGTCCCAATTCATCGATGTTGGATTTCCAATGCCTTCAGAGCAGCCCGATTCAGCGACACTTGATTCACTGATCTTGCTTCGCAAGTCGATGAGTGAACTTCGGGAAGAACTTCGCCAAGTTGTCGTCGGACAAAGTGAGGTGATTGATCAGATCCTGCTTTCGATTTTATGTGGAGGACATTCCCTTCTTGTCGGCGTTCCCGGACTTGCTAAAACTCTGGTTGTCAAAGCGTTAGCCGAAACACTCGGACTGACATTCAATCGAGTCCAGTTTACCCCCGACTTAATGCCAGCGGATATCACGGGAACGGAGGTTCTGCAGGAGGATAAGAAAACTGGACACCGCGAATTTCGATTCATCGAGGGACCGATCTTCGCTCAGGTCGTCCTCGCCGACGAGATCAATCGAACTCCTCCCAAAACACAAGCTGCGCTTCTCGAAGCGATGCAGGAGCGTCAGGTCACAGCTGGGGGCCACAAGCACATTCTTCCCTCTCCGTTCTTTGTGCTGGCAACACAGAATCCCATTGAACAGGAGGGGACCTATCCACTTCCTGAGGCTCAACTCGATCGTTTTATGATGGAGATTCGAGTCGACTATCCCAGCGAGAACGAGGAGCTGGAAATTGTTCGTCAGCAGTCGCGACGAAAGTCGGTCCAACTCAAGCAGGTGCTCTCGACGGAATCACTTCTGAAGTTCGCCGAAACGGTCGATGCGATGCCGATCGCTGATCATGACGTGCGCTATGCGATCGCTCTCGTCCGTGCTTCAAGACCATCAAATGCGGAAGCTGTCTCCGCAACGAAAAACTACATTCAGTGGGGAGCGGGGCCTCGGGGATCGGAATGTCTTGTCTCAGCAGCTAAAGGGCACGCCGCGATCCATGGTCAGAATTTCGCCTCGTATGAGAATATTCAGGCGGTCTTTGAACCGGTCATGCGACACAGGATCGTCTTAAGTTACAACGCCGAGGCAGATGGAGTCAGCATCGACGACGTACTCGCTCAACTGCTCGAACAGGTTCCGCCTCCGACTCAGGGGCCGGTGCAAAAGGTCTTTCAAAAGTTTCTCACCAAAGCAGAGCATTGAGAACTGGATCGCTTTTCCTGCGAATGACATCTTTCCTCTTAATACTTCATGTGACTCGTCAACTGGCTGAAAACTTCCGATTCACGAAGCTTAGAGTCGCTTCAAAAGTAGACTGAAATGGAACAGCGACGAATCACTCCGGAAACGCTCACTGGAATTGAGTCGCTGAAGCTGCGGACGAAAATCATCGTCGAAGGACTTCTCAGCGGGAGTCATCGCGGGCAGGATCGCGGCTTCTCTGTGGACTTCGCCGAGCATCGAGACTATTCCCCCGGAGATGATGTCCGTTTTCTGGATTGGAAACTCTCCGGGCGTCGCGATCGATTTTACATCCGGCAGTTTGAAGATGAAAATCAGCTCACTGTGACACTCCTCATCGACAACAGTGGCTCGATGACATATTGCTCGCAGAACTCACAGATGTCGAAGCTTGAATATGCAACCACGCTGGCTGCTTCACTCATGTGGGTCACTTGCGAGCAGCGAGACTTGTCTCGACTGATGACATTCGACGGGGAACAGCATCTCGGCTCGATCTTTGGTCGTGCTGGCTTGCAGCGAGGATTTGACGAACTCGAGAACATCCTCGAATCAGCAACACAAAACAGCGATCAGAAATCTGAGGATGACGAACACTGGGGCGGGCTGGGGAAAGCTGTCGAAAGGATTCCCAGAAAGTCCATTGTGGTCTTATTGACCGATGCTTTCGGAGATCTGGATTCACTGAATCGAATTCTCGCAAGGCTGCGACAAATGCGGTGTGACGTGCGGCTCGTGCAGATTATCGATCCCGCAGAAGCAACGTTTCCGTTCGAAGGGAGTGTTCTGTTTCGCGATCTCGAAGGTCAAGGCGAGCAGGTCGCTATTGTCGATGCGATTCGGTCCGGGTATCTCGCAGAGTTTGAACAATTCCAACATCAGTTGGGGAGGATCGTCGGATCGATGGGCGGAACACGGGTTGTTGTCGAAACTGATTCGGCTTTCAATCATTGCTTGCGCCGCATACTTGAAAGAGGAAACTCAAGTGGTCGATGATCGGAGCGAAAGGCCGTTTCGAATGCGTTTCGGTCAGTCCAACTGGTTGTTCGGGGGCGCGTTCTTTGTGCTGATGTGGGCGACGCTAATCGCCTACTACCAATACAAATTCGATCTGAATATTCCTCCTTCAACGTCCGGTGACGAAGTTGATTACGATTCGCTGGGGTGGGAACTTGCTCATGGACGCGGGTTTCGTGTCGATCTGAATGATCCGGAATTTCGGGCTCCCTATGATCTCGCGGCTCAGGCCAGCGAGCGATTTCGTTTACCTCAACGCGAAAGCGAGATCAGTACAACGCGTCCTCCGTTTTATCCGTGGGCCATCAGCTACATCAATCGGTTGATCGGTCGGCAGTTCTCGGGGACGCGCATCATGGATGCCGCATTCGTCGCAGCGACGGGTGCATTATTGGCGGTCTGTGTGCGTCAGGATTTTGGAATGACTGCTGCGTGGCTCTCAGTCATCCTGTTTCTGGGAGTCGATGTTCGAACGCGTCTCTACGGACGAGCCATTTTGACAGAAGCCATGGCGATGTTTTTCGTCTCGCTGATTTGTGTCGCGATCCTGAAACTACGCTTCCATAGGTTTCGTTCCCGCTTTGATGACATCCTCTTCTCCGTCGCACTCGGTTTGCTCATTGGATTCGCCGTGCTGGTCAGAACCCTGATGATTCTCTGGCTTCCGGGAATCTGTCTGCTGCTGTTTCTGACCTGGAAGCGACTGGGGTTTTCAGTGAAGCGGTCCGCCCTTTTGGTCGTCGGCACAATGTCTGGGATTCTTCTCGCCATCCTTCCGTGGAGCGTGCGGAATATTGCGGTCACTGGTGAGTGGATGCCTATGGGAACTCAGGGGCTGGTCCAGCTTTCCGCTTCGTTTGGTGACGAAGTTTGGGAGTCCGGCGGAGTCTGGCGAAATCTCGAGCACTCCGGGTTCTTCGACGATGTCGTTCACGACGATCAGACGCCAGTCGAAAGAGAAGTCGCCAAAGCCAAGTGGAGTCGAACACACGCAAAAGAATGGATCTTCCGTCATCCGGGGCGAGCGATTACTCTCGTTCCGATGAAGATTTACGAAGAGTTTCGGCCGAGAAACCGGACAGAAGGAATCATCCTGTGCCTGTTTCTCATCGGAATCTGGCCGGCACTCTGGTCTCCGAGCGGAAGAGTTTGTCTCGCGTTGATCGCCATCAACGCATTTGCCATTGGCGTCACATGGTCCGTCGAAGGCCGGTTCCTCGTGCCGGTTCTGTTGCCGATGCACTATGTCGCTATGATGGGAGTTGTCTGGATCGCGTTAATGCTTCCATTCTCTGCAGTGCAGAAGGTTTTCGCTCAGAATCAAATCCGTGGAGTCTGACTGTTTTCTGCAGTTATAGAGCACTCTCAGTGTTGGTATACACTCACTCGCACGAGCAAACTCAGCCTTTTTCATGATGAAAAAAGCTCAAGCGAGTGCACAGAAGCAAGCAAATTGCCTAGCGACACAGGATCCATCCGGAGAGCTTCGAGCAACATTGAAGCGTGCACAACTTCATGTCGACCCACATTCGCTCGCAGAATCCATCCGGTTCAGGAATCGGCTGAATCTCGGCGGGAACTTCGTAGACAGGGCCGACAAGATAGATGGAGTTGTGTTCAATTCCTTCAGCGAGGCTTGCTGGAGAAACTCTCGGAGGGTTGCTCACCTTCAACCAGTCAATCGAGACGAGAGCGTCGGTGACATACTCCGAACAGTGAAGCCCGGCGTTTCGCTTTCCGGTGATATGATGCTTCACCGAATACGGGCGACCAAGTTGTGATTCAAGATGCTCCCGCAACTCTGAAACTTCCGAACGATTCAGTTTGCGAATTGGATGAAAGGCATGAACAGTGTCCGGAGCCTGCGTAGTCAGATAGTCTTCGAGACTCATCTTCCGGACCCCGACCCCATTCATGCTGTCGTAGGCGATCTTCTGATCACCTTCTTCAATCACGATCCCGACATGTGTGTACGGGCTGTTGGTGTAGCAGCGAACGGCCAGGCAATCGCCCTGACTGAATAGCAACGAGCCATTTTCGCATGAGTCGATGATGTCGGCGATCACTTTGGCGTCAGCGATCACACCCGGCGTTGCTCTTTCATCTGCGAAAGAAGTCTTCGCGGCGTTCAATGACGCAGTGGCGAACACAAACGCAGCGATCAGAATTTTCATAAAGGCGGAATTCATTCGAGAATCTCCTTAATCGAAATGAGAACCTTGCGTTGAATCAAAAATGGTCTCAACTCCTCCGTAGAGCGTTTCATGAATGAAGATGGAGAAGCCATTCCGACGCCGGAATGTCAGCTTCGCCAACGGGAGTCGAAGTGCTTCGGACTCATCGAATTCGGCGATTCGACCGGAAATGGCAAACCTCGAAGTCATCGAATCACATGCTGCCAGTTTGACAGCACCGGCTGTGATGACAAGTCTTTCCCCGCCAAAATCGCGCGATCGAAAAAAGCGTGGATTCCGTATCTCTTGAATTTGTAAGGTGATATGTCGAACTGTGAGTCTTGGCACGCCATTTGTAGCAAAGAGGGAAAATAAGGAACAGTGTGCGTTGAGATTGCACATCAAATCGTGATGACTCATCGTGCAAGCAATTAGACATCCATCATGGGAGTGGTCATTCATGGCGAAGAAGGCCAAATCGACAGGCGGAACCAAAATTGTCCCGCTGGGCGACAAAGTTGTGTTGAAGAGACAGGTTGCTGAGGACACAACCGCAGGTGGAATCGTTCTTCCTGATTCCGCAAAGGACAAGCCACAACGTGGCGAAGTGGTCGCAATCGGCGATGGGCATACCCGTGACGATGGCGAGAAGGTTGCGTTGACTGTGAAAGAAGGGGATCGAGTGATCTTCAGCTCTTACGCTGGCGACGAAATCAAAGTCGGCGATGAAGAGTACCTCTTGCTGCGAGAGAGCGATATTCTCGCGACCTACTAGCAGTCGTTGGAAGGAGTTTTGGCGGGTCGGAGCTTTGGTGATCTGAAAATCATCACCAAACCAAACAGCCCGACAGTTCAACGTCAGAACTTCGTCAGGAATTCAATTTCAACTTTTTGAATAATATCTCTCAAACTCTGTGAGGAGAACAACATGGCCAAGATGATTGCTTTCGATCAGGAAGCACAGGAAGCCATGCGACGCGGAGTCAGCAAGCTGGCAAAAGCTGTTCGCGTGACGCTGGGACCAAAAGGGCGAAACGTCATTTTGGAAAAAAGCTTCGGTTCGCCGACTGTCACCAAAGATGGTGTGACCGTCGCCCGGGAAATTGAACTTGCTGACAAGTTCGAAGACATGGGTGCTCGAATGGTTCGTGAAGTCGCCAGCAAGACGTCCGACGTCGCCGGTGACGGAACAACGACCGCGACCATTATGGCCGAAGCGATTTACAACGAAGGTCTCAAAGCCGTCGTCGCTGGTGTCAGCCCGCTCGAAATGAAGCGAGGTATGGAAAAAGCGGTCGAGCAGATCACCGAAAAACTTCGCGAAATGGCAATCCCTTGCCGCGACAAAAAAGCCATCGCTCAGGTGGGAACCGTCGCTGCCAATGGTGACGACACCATCGGCAAGATTCTGGCCGACGCGATGGAAGCTGTTGGAAAAGACGGCGTGATCACCGTCGAAGAAGGCAAAAGCCTCAACACAGATTTCGAAGTTGTTGAGGGAATGCAGTTTGATCGCGGCTACCTCTCTCCGTACTTCGTGACCGACTCACAGAGCATGGAATGCGTTCTCGAAGACGCTTACGTGCTCGTTCACGAAAAGAAAATCAGCAACATTAAAGACCTCGTTCCAATCCTGGAAAAGGTCGTCAACTCCGGCAAGCCGCTGTTGATCATTGCTGAAGACGTTGAAGGTGAAGCACTCGCGACACTCGTCATCAACAAGCTCCGCGGAACCTTCAAAATCGCAGCTGTCAAAGCTCCTGGCTACGGCGATCGTCGTAAGGCCATGTTGCAGGACATCGCCATCATGTGTGGCGGACAGGCGATCTTCGAAGATCTCGGAATTAAGCTCGACAACCTCCAGTTGTCCGATCTCGGTCGTGTCAAGAAAGTCGTCATCGACAAAGACAACACGACACTGATCGAAGGAGCCGGAAAGACCGCGGACATCAAAGCCCGTATCGATCAGATCCGAGCAGAACTCGCAAACTCCACAAGCGATTACGACAGCGAAAAACTGGAAGAGCGAATCGCAAAGCTCTCCGGTGGTGTTGCTCAAGTGAACGTCGGAGCAGCGACCGAATCGGAAATGAAAGAAAAGAAAGCCCGCGTCGAAGATGCTCTGCATGCGACCCGGGCTGCCGTCGAAGAAGGAATTCTTCCTGGCGGTGGAGTCGCTTTGCTGCGTGCGTCCACAAGCGTGGATCCTGGCAAACTCTCACATGGCGAAGAAGTTGGTTACAACATCATCCGCCGTGCATGCCGCGCTCCGCTGACACAGATCTCCAACAACGCCGGCATGGACGGCAGCGTGATCTGTGAGAAGGTTTCTAACCTGAGCGGAAACGAAGGTTACAACGCAGCGACCGACACCTACGAAGACCTCGTCAAAGCAGGTGTCATCGATCCCGTCAAAGTGACCCGCACCGCCCTGCAGAACTCCTCCAGTGTTTCAACACTGTTGCTGACAAGCGATGCCCTCATCGCTGACAAGCCAAAGGACGACAAAAAAGGCGGCGGACACGACAGCGACCTCTACTAAGTCGCCCGTGAACCAACGAAGCTGAGTCAGTTCAAAAGTTCGCCCCGGGTGACTCACTCGGGGCAAACTCGCCAGACTCAAAAAACAAAACCCTGAGCGTGATCCACGCTCAGGGTTTTTTCGTTACACAGTTGTGACAATTCAAGGTTTGGATGGTCCAACCGACTTGCTCGGTCGGGGCGCAAAGCGACAAGAAGGATTCGCCACGGACAGTCAATGGAGGAATCGCGTTGATTCTTGATTCAATCGCGAACGGTGAAGTATTCTATACTGACAGCACCCGGACGGGCTCTCTCTGCGTAAAGGATATACGACATCCTCAACATTGTGCTGAATTAGTTAAATTATGAACGAGAAACAAAACAAAAGCATCGAACGGGCACCACTCACTGAAGAAGTCATCATCGCAATTTCGCGTTTGGTGGATGATGCTCAATCAAACCGTCGTGATCCGAGCCACTCAGAGGCTATCCGGAAACTGAGGTTTTGTGAAAGTCTGGTTTTGTTCACACTTTGCGGTTCATCAACGCAAAGGAGTGCACGGTGTCCGAGGCGATTCGAAAAGCGTACCCAAGTGACCTGACTGACCTTCAGTGGGAGATGATCGAAATGATTCACGGTAAGCTGAATGGCGAGTACCGCTCACAGATGACCAGGACAGAACTCGAAACAAAAGGATACGGCAGACGCTGGCTTGTGGAATCATTCATGAGCGGATTGAAGCGAACCACAGGTGCCGCACTAGAAAGCCCTGTTCGTCGAAGCCGCCCTCAAAGTCCTCGCCTACGCCCTGAGGCGTTAGCCCACGATCAAAACCTGTGATTTGTTTTCAACACAGCAATACAACACTAAAAGGTTAACGGCGTTGGGTGGCACGTGGGGAGTTCTTTTAAGACGATCAGTTATCAGTATGATGAAAATCATAATCGCATCTTGAGGATCGACCCGTCAGGAGGTCGCACTACCTATAGCTACGATGCCCTCAATCGTGTGCAGTCGGAGATTAACCCGCAAGGTGAGCGAACGACTTTCGTTTACGATTCTACCGGTCGGCGAATCGCGAAAAAATTTGATAACGGAACTCGGACATCATTCATCTACGATGCTGCGAATCGAGTCACAAAAGTTACGAATCTGGAAAGCAATCATACGGTCATTGAAGAGTTCCAGTACAAATACGACAACGTTGGAAATCGAACCGAAGTGGACGATTCCTCGGGAAACCGAACGACCTATTTGTACGACGCAACGTACCAGTTGATTGGAGAGCACCGCACTGGAACGAATGCTTACCGTCACACGTTCACGTATGACTCGCGTGGCAATCGTACGTTGAAAAATGAAGACGGGGCGAGAACAACGTCCGTCTATGATGCTGCAAACCAACTCGTCTCTGGGGGAGATGCTTCTGGTCGAACGACGTACACCTACGATCTCAATGGCAATCAAGCGGTTGTGTTGACGCCGGATGGTCAGCGAACCACCACCGTCTGGGATTATGAAAACAAGCCGATTCAAACGATCAACCCGGATACCTCTCGTGTAACAAAGACTTTTGACCCCGATGGGTTGCAGATCAAGCAGGAGGGCTAATCATGACGACTCAGTATTTTCTGTGGGATGAGGTCGATAGCAACATCATTGAAGAGTATGACGACAGCTTCGACAGGACCGTTGAATACACACAAGAGCCGGGAATGTACGGCGGGATTCTCAGTCAGCACCGAAACGGAGCAACTTCCTTTTACCACACCGATGCACTTGGAAGCACAGTTGCGTTGACAGACGAGAGTGAGAACGTCACCGATACTTACGAGTCCGATGCCTGGGGCAACGAAATCAGCCACTCCGGCACTTCGGAAAACCCATTCCGTTGGAACGGTCAGGCTGGGTACTACTACGATGAACAGTCGGGGGATTACTACGTCCGCCAGCGAGTTTATCAGCCCACTGTTGCACGGTGGAAATCTGCGGACCCATTGCAGATTTCGAGTTTGGCAGTCAATGTCTACATCTACGTAGAAAATCGGCCACCAATTTGGATAGACCCTTCTGGTCTGCAAGCCCAAGATAAGCCGTTTAGTGTGGACATTCGGGCTACTTTTGAGGACCTAGATAATAAGAAGTGCGGTGACTTCGCTCAAATTGGGTGGATATTCAGGATCAAGGGCGGGGCCAAATTTGAAGGCTACTTCATACAGAAAGTAGACATTTCGTGTGCGATAAATGATTGCAACGACTGCAACAAAGCACCTCAAAAGTACTCTTTTTACGAGGTGTTTCGAGTTGGCGAAAATGGCAAGATGACAGATATCGACGAAGTCACTGTGATTGCTGGAAAGAATTTCGTAATTACAGATCAAGCCAGAGGGGCAGCAATCAACAACAAATGTGGTGAATATGTTGCCAAAGGTGAAGTCAGGTTCTTCCTGCGAACCGAACAGACAGCCATTGTCGACAACTGGGCCAAAAGGGGAAAATACGGAAAAGGTATGTGTCAAACCAGTGTTGGAGATTTGCCGTCAAATGCCAACCCGCCAGCATGGTGGAACAATGATCAGTCTGTCAATCTTTTTGCAAGTGCGAGCCGTTCGTTTTCGATCAAATGGAATTGCTGTCCATGCGTGTCTGAAAAACCCGATATTGACGCTTCACCACGTCAACAAACCGGAACAAATCAAGATTAGTTCTCGAACCGACTTCGTAAAATCGTTTTCTCTGTTCGCTTTGTCGATGCAATTAATCACATGAATTTCGAAACATTTTGTCGAGCTTCTGTATTTTTATTGGTCCTGGTTCTTAACCGCAGAATCATCGCCGAAGACCCTGAACTTATTTGGGGAAAAGTCGAAAATATTCTTGATTCAAGTTCATGGGACACAAAAGGCGAATTTCTAGTAAGAATGGCTTTCCGGCATACCAGCAAGGAAGATTTGACTCGGTTGAGTTCTTCAACAAGCACTAGTATTGCAATTCGAGCGTACTTCGAACAATCAATCAGACTTGGAACTCCGGAATCTGCCATAGCCTTTGTCGAGAATTGCGAGAGCCATCTTCTGGTCAAGTTTCCACCGTGGGTGAAAATGGCAATTGCAAATGGACGATTCCACGAGTCAGAGTTCATTCCAGATTTGGACGGAATTTCGCCGTATCGACCATACCCAACTCGCGAAATTGATCACAATTGGTATGCCGTACATACAGAAGAAACGAACACATTGAAGCTGAATTCAACTGACGAGCGCCAAGTGTTGCTTCGCAATGTCAACTTCCCCAAAGCTGACGGCCACCTAACGGGTGGGGTTTCGAATAATCACATGGTTGTTGCAATTCATGGGAATTACCCCGACCAATTTTGCATCCTTTGTGTTGACACCAAAGAGCAACGTGAAATTTGGCGAGCATCATGCCGAGACGGTGACAATATACACTTTTATTCTGGACCTTCTTCAATGTTTGTCAGTGTATTGATGAATAACACGCATGTCGTAATAGTGGCGGTGAGCAGTAGCGGAATGTTTTTGGACGTCAGGGGGATTAAAGATGGAAAGCTGATTGGTCAGTTTTCTTCACTGCTCTAGCGAAGTAGGCTCTGCCGCGACTCAGTTTTGCTCGGTTTGATCTATCGCAGTTAGGCATTGTTTTAAGCGGTCCATTCAATAGATACGCCGACAGGCTTCCCAATCTCATACCATCATGCCGTCTGGTAGTCCCCCACTATGTACGGGCGGGGTGGCACTGGGGGGGGCCGGCGAAATAGTGAGTGAGTTTAGGGTGCCGCTGGTTGTGCTAGTGCTTTTGTGAGACGATTGCCTAATGGAAATCTCGCTTCATTCCTCGGGAACCACGATCGTTTCTGAGATGCGGACGTTGCCAGTTTGAGACGTTTCTACGATAGCCCGAGCCCGTTTGCGTCCAATGGCAAGAAGCCATTGTTGAACCGACGAGAACCCTTCGAGAAACGCAGTTCGTTCGAACAACGCTGAATCGTCATCCGTACATCGAATTCCGTAGTAAACCCCAGATTGTTTCGTTGAGGTTTTTGTTTTTGCCTTTTTTGCCATTTGCTGATTCAAAGGTTTGGAGCAATCAAATTCAACCTAAAGGGCTGTCGACCGAGAAAGAATTGAACTTTAGGTTTCTATAGACAACTATTGACATCTTGAGTGGCGTCCCCTACAACTCCTGTCATCAGCATTCAATGAAAGCCGAGAGCCCTGAAACGACAAGAGACCCCGAGAGATGTTCTCCCGAGGCCTCTTGTTTTCTAGTCCCACTGCCTGCAATCTGGTGCAAAAAGGATTTGCAGGCCAAGAGAGAGCATTGTGACATGGACACGCTACTTGAAGCAACTCAGACTGTGAACATTGAATCTAATAAACCTGAACAAGGAACCACAATTCCCTCAGGTTCGTCCGTGGATGAGATTCTACAAAGGCATTTCGAGGACGGGGTCATTGACCACGACTTTTTCGGGGTGGCCTTTGGAGTTGGTATCGAATGGTCAAGGAGGGAAATCGGCGAAACTCTTCGCATCCTTGCCGGAAGGTTTTTCTCAGCAGCCAAGGAGATCGACGGGGGAAGTTCTGAGTTGTGCGAAATCAACCGGAATGAGCATCTTTTTGGCGTAGAGGGAACTGACCCCGATGTCTGCATCTTGGTCTACAACGCCGACGATTCGGCAAAAGCCCGGTTACAGGCCCAGGCGGCAATTGAGGTCCTGAGAGCTTCTTGAGGCGGTGCTCACAGTTGACAGCAGGTTCATCGCCACTCGTTCCCCTTCAAGGTTTCACCCCCAATGAGACCTCGGAGGGGATTTTGTTTTTAGCCAACAAGGCCTGCTCAATGAGTCCAGAATCTCAGAGCGAACTCAGCAAGATTAGTGAAAACCTCTCTCGGCTCACGTCGGCGGTTGAACTCTTGGTTGAGTCCCATTTGCCGAAACCTAGGCCAATCGATCTCCTCGGAGACATGAGCAAGGAGGAAATCGCCATTATTTTGGTCGCTCGGGGATGGAGCGGCACAAAGAAAGAATTGGCAGAAAATCTTGGTGTCGGCTATTCCACTCTAAGGAGCTGGCCCTCCTTCTCTAGGGTTTGGAATACGATCAAGTCTGGGGAGAGGCTTGGAGAGATTGTTAGAAAGCAAAACGGAAAAGGGCAAAAGATTCATGATCTTTGAGAACAATGCAGCCGGTTCAAAATTTCCAAAGTGGGTTTGGTGGCTCGGATTAGGAGTTGCCGTTTCCTGGCTTCTGGTCTCACCAGTTATTCGATGGTTGTCGTGTGATTGGTCAGAAGCCGGCACGATTGGTGATTCTTTTGGGGCAGTGAATGCTCTGTTCTCCGGTCTGGCTTTCGTTGGCCTGATATACACGATTCTTCTTCAGTCGAAACAACTTGCTCAGAACAGTGAAGTTCTGGAGATGCAGCGAGAAGAATTAGGTCTGCAAAGAGAGGAATTGAAACTTACTCGGGAGGAGCTCGCGAAGAGTGCAGTAGCGCAAGTTAAGTCGTCGGAGATCACTCGAACAATTGCAATTCTCAACGCGAATTCAATCCTTCTCGAATTTCACAAATTGGCAGCAGATAGAATGGTGGGAGGACATGGTTCAACCTGGAAAACTCGAATGCAATACAGGGGAGATGAGGAGGGGCGATTACAAGCCAAGTATCACTTAGAAAAGTCGATCGAAATTTCTGACGAAATTTCTACGCTCCTCGAGGATTTGAATTCCAAATCGACTGAGAATCCCAGTACGTGAAATTGAATAGCTGAACACCGATTCATACGGAGCAAAAAAGACTGAATGGCAACTTTAGACAGGTACAAAGCCGGTTGGCGGATTCGATTTGTTGACGGTTCCGGGAAGCGAAAATCCGTTTATCCGGGAGTCATGCCAAAGAAGAACGCCGAGGAGATCAAGCGACACATTGAAACGCTGGTCGCGGCTCGCCACTCCGGAACCTCAATGCCGTTGCATACGGCATTATGGCTCAGCACTTGTGCCGACTCACTCAAAGAGAAACTGCACAAGCTGGACCTGATCGAAGCTCCTCGCGAGGAGGCCGCTACACTCTCATTGCAGGATCTTTGCCGGCAATTTATCGATTCCCGATCGGACGTCAAAAGATCGTCGAAGCTTGTCTGGGGCCGATGTCTCAAACTGTTGATGAAATGCTTCGATGGCTCCCGATTGATCGATTCGTTTACGATCGGCGATGCCAAAGACTTTCGGAACTTTCTCTTGGCGGACGGAAAAAGCGAGAACACGGCTCGCAAGATGTGTTCTGTCGCCTCCCAGTTCTTTGCAGACGCCGTTGACAGGGAACTCATCGCCAAGAATCCGTTCCGAGTGAAATCCATACCGAGAACCGTTCTCGCGAATCGGAAAAGAGATCACTTCATCACGCGAAAGGTGTCCGAGAAGATCCTGGAAGCTTGTCCCGATGAGGATTGGAGGCTCATCTTCTCGTTGGCTCGGTTCGGCGGGCTCCGGTGTCCCTCGGAAATCGAGGCCCTTAAATGGGAGCATGTTCTCTGGGATCAGGATAAGCTGGTCGTTCCGAGCCCGAAGACTGAGCATCATGAGGGGAAGGAAGAACGGATCATTCCTCTATTCCCAGAGCTCCGGGAAGCCTTGGAACGGGCGTCCAAATGGTCCGGAGCCGATTCCGTTTGGGTTCTGCCGATTCGCTCCAGGCACTCCAACTACGGAGTGAAGATGAAGCGAATTCTCATGGAGGCCGGCATCCAGTCCTGGCCCAAGATCTTCCATAACCTCCGAGCCACTCGGGAAACGGAGCTCCTGGAGGAATTCCCGATTCACGTTGTCTGCCAATGGATCGGCAATTCAGCCCTCATTGCAGCCAGACACTATCTTCAAGTGACAGATGATCACTACGAGAAGGCCTCCACGGCAGACCACAAAGCAGACCAGAACACGACGGAACAGGAAGGAATTGAGCGGAACTCAGAGGAGAGCAAGATTGAAAGAGACGGCAATAATCTTGCGAAACCGCTTAGAAATCGCGAGAAGCGAGAAAAGAGAAATGGACGTTACAGGACTCGAACCTGTGACCTCTTCCGTGTGAAGGAAGCGCGCTAGCCAGCTGCGCCAAACGTCCGGGGCGGGTATTTTGATGATGACAAGTGAGTTCTGCAAGCGAGTTGTGCCTTCTGGGGCCGCTTCTTCTTGGGTTTGCAGTGATTCGTTGGAGTTAACGGGTTGGAGCCGATGTAGAACGGTCCACTCAGGTGCTCAGGTCGGGGCTGTGTGGCTGGATCAAGAGCGTGCTCAGATTGTTGGGCGTGTTAGCGGTCTGTGTTTTCTTCGGGTGGCAGCAGGCCGCGCCAGTCTGCGATGTAAAGTTGGCTTGATCCGTCCTCGGTTCGAGATGATGTCCACATCAGCTTCTTTCCGTCCGGGCTGAAAACGGGCAAGACGTCTGCTTTCTCGTGGGTGGTAATTCGTGTGACTTCTCCAGCTGTCACTGATTCTTCGTTGTATTGAAGGTTCCGCCTACGGCTCCACCTTCTCCTCCACTCCAGCACACTGACTTACTTACCTAACCCCAACTCTCATAAGCCTGGTTCAAACTTCGGGGGCATTTCACACTGTCTGGAGGTCATCGGTCAACTGAATCTCGGTCTTCCCGTCGACGGAAACGAGATAAAGCTGCAGCATGTGTTCTTCTTCGCGATCGCTTCGAAAGAGGACCCAATTGTCGTCAGGAGAGAAGAACGGTCCGCCATCGTAGCCGTCCTGGTTGACGATCTGGCGGACATTCGTGCCATCCGAATTCATGATATAGAGGTCGGGGTCACCGTCTCGCGTTGATGTGAATACGATCTGTTTTCCGTCGTGTGAGTAACTCGCTTCTGCGTCGTATCCGCCGGCAGCAGCGAGATCGCGGGCTTCTTTTTCGATTGCAGCGATATCTGGATTCGTGTGAGCGGAGGAGAACAGAAGGGATTCCCCATCCGGAGAAAAGTAGGCACACGTCGTTCGTCCGAGTCCGGGGCTGACGCGCACAGGCGTCTTTTCATCAAGTGCCTGGACATAGATTTGATAGAAGGGATAACCGACGGAAAACGCTTGAAACGCAATCGTCTGGCCGTCCGGAGAAAAATATCCCTCCCCTGCACGTGGGAGCCCAAATGTGACCCGCTGAATGTTGTCGAGGTATTTCGTCTCTTCAGGAGTTGCGGATTCCTGCCCAAAGCAAATTGCAGAACATGTGCAAAGTGTTGTCAGAAGCATGAGAGATCGACGGATCATGAGCATCTCTTTCAGCAGCTTGAATCGTGGAATCGTTTCTCTCGAACAGGGCGAGTGCTTGGGAAGTTTTCGGTTCCTCGCTCAACGCTCGCCCGAGAGTGTTGGAATCGGTTCAATTATAGGTGCGGACGAATTTCTGAGGTAGTTGCCATGGGCTGTCTTTAGTTCAGCGCATGAAAAAACTCCGACTGCTGAGTGGTCAGCAGACGGAGTTATGAAATCAGATTTCCTGCGACTGTTGTCTCGCGAATGACTGAGGCGCGATGACGGAGTCTTCGTCGCAAAAAATGGAACTCAATCTAGTTGGACTCTGCAACAGCTTCTTCTGTAACTGCAACGTTCATGCGACGACCGTTGCGATCGAAGAATACAGTCCCGTCAACGAGTGCGAACAGGGTGTAATCGCGGCCCATTCCGACGTTTTTGCCGGGGTGCCATTTTGTTCCGCACTGTCGAGCAAGGATGTTTCCAGCAATGACAGATTGTCCGCCAAACTTCTTGATTCCACGTCGCTTGGCGTTTGAATCGCGACCGTTGCGAGTAGAACCCTGTCCCTTTTTATGTGCCATGCCACTACCTCAATGAAATCTTTGTCCGCAATGGACAATCCGTTGTAACGTTGTGAGTCTGAACCGCAAGCAAGGTGGTTGTGAACGATTAACGCTTTGAGAACTGGAAGCTTCGACGAGCTTTCTTGAAGCCGTATTTCTTCCGTTCCACCATTCGTCCATCACGAGTCAGGAAGCCACCTTCGCTGAGTGTTTGGTGAAGTTCAGGATGCTTGGCCTGAATGGCTCGAGCGATTCCAAGAACCACTGCTCCGGTCTGTCCGGTTGGTCCACCGCCATTGACATTCACGATGATGTCAACTTTGCCTTCCAGAGAGGTGGCAGCCAGCGGTCCCACGACCAGTTTCTGATCGCGAAGGATTGGGAAGTACTGTTCGAACTCACGACCGTTGATCGTGATAGTTCCGCTTCCTTCTTTGAGTCGAACACGGGCAACAGCAGTCTTACGACGGCCAGTTCCCCAAGCCACTCCGTAGCGATCCACTTTTCCGCGAATCACTGGATCAGGGCGGGCGATCACTTCCTCACCAGAATCCTCGACGACTGCAGTTCCGCCGATTTCCAGACCAGAAGCGAGAGACGTTTCATCAGATGAAACGCTCGTTGGTGCGGACGGAATGCTTGGAACTTCCGGTTCAGTCACCTCAGGTTGAGAGACTGCCTCGACCGGGGTTCCTTCCGCTGGTGTGTCATTTTCTGCAGGGTCGTTGTTCGGTGAATCTGTCGACATCCGGTGTGTTCCAAAAACAAAAAACTAAGTCAATCGATTCGAGCGAGGAATGTCTTTCCTCGCCAATTGTCGGTGAATGTATTCTCTTGCAAGAGCTTGTGGCTCTTACGAATGCAAACTCTCGTCTGCTATTTCAGAAAATGGTGCAAAGCTGCTTGAAGCTGCCGACTCACAGTAAGGAGTCAGGCGGCCTTGCAAACTATACCCATTCTGGCAAGTTTTGTGGCTGCTGCGCCTGATGTGGATGGCTTGTCCCGGCGTACAGCTTGAGTTTTCGCAGCATCTTACGACCCAGTTTATTCTTGGGCAGCATGCGGCGAACAGCTTCGTGAAGAATCTTGGTTGGATTCGATTCAATCAACTCAGCACCGGTTTCAACACGACGACCACCGGGATACCCTGTGTATCGATCGTATTCTTTCCGAGCCATTTTCTTCGTGAAGTTTGGATTCTCGGCGTGAGCCAGTTTCTTTCCAGAGAACCGAATCTTGTCGCAGTTCAAAACGACCACGAAGTCGCCACAGTCGACGTGTGCCGTATAAATGGGCTTGTGCTTGCCCATCAGGACGGTGGCGATTCGACTTGCCAGACGGCCGACGATTTCGCTATCGGCATCGACAACGTACCAGTTCTGTGTGATGTCTTGTTCGCGAGCGAGTGTTGTTTTCTGAACCGTTTGCACGGCAATACCTCGAATTCTGACTTCGTTCCTTCGAAACCGGGAACGAATTCGCTACTTCATTAAGAGCATAACTACTGCAATTACCGATACTTCCGACACGTAAGATGGAACCAGTCCGTGACCCATGAGAAGAATCGAAACGGGAAGGATAGCGTCCCCCGAGTGTTGAATCAACTCCTCGCGATCGACGAAACCTGTGAAAATGTCAATCTTTATGGTCAATATCGTGGATCGATGCCGTTGCTCTGCCGCGGTCTTTAGTCAGAATGGCTCTGCGCGAGAACTCTTGGCGTTTTCGCCGATGCGGCTGGGAACAGGGAATTGAGAATTTTACTGAGGTTGGGATCTCCGCATTTGTTTTGGCGGAGAGAGTCGTTTTCGTTCAAGAAAATCGCGAGATGATGTCCTTTGGCTTTCTGAACATTCTGATGCTCACGGGTTTGGCTGCTGTCGCTTTGCCGGTGTTGGCGCATCTCATCAGCAGGCGTCGTTTTGAGGTCGTTGAATGGGGAGCGATGCAATTTCTGAAGCTGGGGCAGCGGACTCGGAGAAAGATACGGCTTCAGGATTTTCTTTTACTTCTGATTCGGATGTTGATTCTCGGGCTGCTGGCTCTTGCTCTCTCTCGTCCCTGGGGACGTGGGGCGATTTTTGGAAGTTTTGCCCCGGCGGTCTCGCGTGATGTGGTGTTTGTAATCGACGGATCTGGAAGCATGGGATGGGAGTCGGATGATGGAATTCCTCATCAGCGTGCGATTCAGTGGGTTTTTGATGCACTGGAAGAACTGAATCCTGGCGATACGGTTTCGCTGATCGATGCACGGACACAAACGCGGCGGTTAATTCACCCGCCCTCCACAGATTTGAAACACGTTCGAGATTCGCTTCAGACAATCGCTGCTCCGGATGGGACCTCCAAACTTTCGCAAGCGGTGATAGAAGCTGTCCAAATCTTGCTCACGACATCGAACGTCTCTCGGGAAGTCATTGTCCTGACCGATTTGCAGAAGTATCCGTGGACTCTGGACGATCAGCTCTCACGGCAACGTCTCGATGATTTGCTATCGCAACCCGCTGTGCCGCCCACGATTTCTGTCGTCGATTTGTCAGAAGTGCAAGGAACTCCGAACAACTTCTCCGTCGGAGAAATCGGCTTGTCTCGTTCACTGACTGTTCCCGGGTTTCCGATTCAAATTCGGGCAGTCGTGAGTCAGTCCGGAGGAGCGAGTACGACGAAGACTGTACGGCTGAATGTGAATGATCAGCCTGTTGCAGGGGCGGAACGGGAAGTGACGCTGGCTGGCGATGGTCAATCGACGGTCGACTTCTCACACGTCTTTTCAGAGCCGGGAGTCTATCGGATTGGGATTGCTCTCGAGCACGATCAGCTTCCTGTCGATGATCTTGCAGAGGTCTTGATCGAAGTTGCGGATGGGGTTCCGGTCTTGATTGTGGACGGGGCTCGTCACCGCGACGAAACACGATCGGAGTCGTTTTTCGTATCAGCTGCGTTTCGTTCCTCCGGTGAGAATGAACGGTGGGTGCGATCGACTGTTATTCATCCCACGGAGTTGAATGAACAAGCACTCAAAGACAAACAAGTCGTTCTCCTCTGCAACGTGCCAACTCTTGATGAATCTCAGCAGCGCAGCTTGACCAAATTTGTGGAAAGCGGAGGCGGACTCCTGATTGCTCCGGGAGATCGAATTGAAACGGAATCGTGGAACACCTGGCTTGTCGAAACCGGGGAAGAGATGCCGCAGAAACATTTTCTGCCTGCAGAGTTTCTTTCGATTGAATCCCAAACGTTCGATGCCATTGGTGACGATGGTGCATCGACTGAAGTTGTGATTGACACAGACACCTTGACTGACTCCTGGATGGAACGATTTCAGAAAGGCAATGATGTCGATTTCTCAGCCACTCGGTTTTCGAAATGGTGGAAGCTGGGGACTCAGCGCAGCATGAAGGATTCGGACGAGAAGACTGATTCTGACGAACCGGAACCGATTCAAGATCCTGCGGGTGAGGCAGTCGGTTCGCGATCGGGAGAGTCGGTCGTCGGGCGTTTCACGAATCGAGATCCTTTCCTGGTGATCGAACAGGCAGGTCAAGGAAAAGTGGCACTGCTTGCTGTTCCGCTCGATGCGGACTGGAGCACTCTCCCCGCTCGATCCGACTTTGTTCCCTTTTTGCACGAGATCGTCTTTCAACTCTCCGGTCAGGGATTCAAGAGAAATGTTTCTGCAGGAGCTGTCCTCAAACTTCCCCTGGAAGACGGAGAGCGACCGCGAGATTTTGCCGTTCTCGGACCGAACGAAGTCAGCAGTGAGCCAAAATTGCTTCGCGAAGGTGACGCACTTTTTGCGACCTTTTCTGAGACATCGCTTCCCGGCTTGTATGAGTTCGTCTCGAAGGACGCTGTAAAACCGGAAGCGACTTCGTTCCTTGTTTTACGCGATCCGTCAGAGTCGGATTTGTCTCGGATCGATGAAGTCGAATGGGAGATTCTGTCCGGAGAGGATCGCATGAAGATGATCGACACGATGAGTGATTTAACCGCTGCCAATCAAGCTGAGCTGACACGATCGGAATTGTGGTGGATTCTCTTGCTTGGGATCTTGGCCCTGCTCGTCGCCGAAGTTTTTCTGACACGGCGAATGGTTCAAGGAGGGCATACTCAGTTGACGACTGAAATGGAGTGATTATTTCGGGCGACCGTGGTCGTCATTCGAACGTTCGGTGATGATCTTTTTTTCGACATTGCGATGAGTTCGAGCCGCCGCAATAATTGGCCCGTCGCGCTCGACTCACTCCTTCCCTGAAAACTGAATTCTGTCTTGATGAACGAGCCCGAATCGTCCCCCTATCTTCATCGTCTCCGAAATCATTGCGACCTTCTCTACCCGAATATCCCTCCTGAGGATGTGTCAAAGCGTATTGAGGAAGTACTGGAAGGTGTCAAGAAGCCACGCAGTAGCGGGAATGGATTGTGGTCCTCTCAAGATGCCATTCTGATCACCTACGGAGATTCGATTCAGAGGTCAGAAGAATCTCCGCTTGAGACGTTGCACCAGTTTCTCAGGCAGACGGTCAAGAGTGACATCAACTCCGTCCACATTCTTCCATTCTGTCCATACAGTTCGGACGATGGTTTTGCGGTCATCGACTATCGAGAGATCAATCCCGAGTTGGGTGACTGGGACGATGTCGACCGTGTTTCCAGCGACTATCGATTAATGGCCGATCTGGTCATCAATCATGTTTCCTCGGAGAGCGAGTGGTTCAAGAATTATCAGGCGGGGAAATCGCCCGGTGCGGGGTTCTTCGTCGAAGTCGATCCCAACGCAGACCTGACGAGCGTCGTTCGTCCACGTGCGTCGAGTTTGTTGAGAGAAGTTCAGACCGCTGACGGAAGCCGGTACGTCTGGTGCACATTCAGTCACGATCAGGTCGACTTGAACTTTCGAAATTTTGACGTCTTTATTGAGTTCTTGAAGATCATCCGGATCTATCTGGATCACGGCGTCGAGATTCTGAGGCTTGATGCAATTGGTTACCTGTGGAAGAAAATCGGAACCACGTGTATTCATCTTCCCGAGACGCACGAAATGGTCCGATTCCTTCGGACGGTTCTCGACGAATATGCGCCGGGGACGGTTTTGATCACAGAGACCAACGTTCCTAATCAGGAAAACCTGACGTACTTCGGAAACGGGAACGAAGCTCACATCATCTACAATTTTAGTCTCGCTCCTCTGCTGCTCCATGCTCTGCTGGCCGGAACGTCCAAGTATCTGAAGGCCTGGATGATGAGCATGCCCCCTGCCCCGATGGGATGCACCTATCTCAACTTCACTGCCTCACATGACGGAATCGGAATGCGTCCGGCCGAAGGTCTGCTTTCCGATGATGAGCAGTCAGAAATGGTGAGTACCATCGAGAAATTCGGAGGACAACTTTCCACACGCAAGCTTGGCGACGGAACGGAAAAAGTCTACGAATTAAACGTCTCGCTGTTCGATGCACTTCAGGGAACTCTTGAAGGCCTCGACCGCTTTCAGATTGATCGCTTCATCTGCTCGCAAACGATCATGATGGCGCTCGAAGGAATTCCCGCGTTCTACATTCACAGTCTGGTCGCGACGCCGAACGATACTGAACTCGTCGAGAAGACCGGACGCGCTCGCTCAATTAATCGACATCAATGGGACGCAGATGCACTCGAGAAACTTCTAAGTGATCCACAGTCTCCGCAGTCGAGAGTTTCGAATGAGATTCTCCGCCGAATGCGAATTCGCTCCCGACAGCCCGCTTTCGATCCCAGTGCCGTGCAGTTTACGCTCCATCTCAAGACGCACTTCTTCGGATTCTGGAGACAAAGTCGGGATCGAAGACAAAGTATCTTCGCGGTCAACAATGTGACATCGCGACGCAGAAGCCTGAATCTTTCGGACCTGAACCTCATCGTGACCGACGACTGGTTCGATCTTCTCAGCGGAGAACACTTCGACGACCGCACACAAAAAATCGCCCTCGCCCCCTATCAGACGCTTTGGATTACCAATTGGAGCGGCGACTGAAAGTGCATTGGTGAGAGCACGCTGGGCTTTCAGAATCGGTTCGGTCTATGACTTTTTGACTTCATCGGGTTCCCGCGTCAGAGCAAAGTAGATGACGTAGAACCACGAGAAAAAAGCAGCAATGATCGCATAGAGGATCGACCGGTTTCTCTCCCAGGAACAGACAATCGCGAGCACGGAACCGAGGCCGATTCCAGTCTGGGCAACATTCGCGCTGATCGTATCTGCGAGTAAAAGTGGTAAAGGCATAAGACTCTTTCTAGAGCAGGTTGCTCTTTTCCGATGCACTCGCTTGCTCTGTTTCCTCAGACAAAAGGCTGAGTTAGCTCGTGCGAGTGAGTGAAAACTAAATCAAAAGATGCTCGAAGGAGTGAGGGACAAATGGCTTGCCATCATTGCCAGCTTGGGGACGAACTTGTCAATGAAGCCCAGGCAGCAAGATGTTCACAGAGTAAATGGTAAATGTGTTCAGGGTGCATTCGCTCTTCGAGGAACTTTCTTAAATCATTTTCACGCTTTCTCAGCACTCACTTGAATGCTCGACGTTCCCAAAACGTTGCGTTGACTCGTGTGAATCGCTGAAAACAGGGATGAAGATGCCCTGTCGGCCGGAAGGGGAAACGATCCTCTTTCGTGGAAATCGATGCCATCCATTCTTACCCCGGAATTATTCTTCGGAAAGTAAGCGGTGCATCTTAAAGTTGTCGAAGACGACTCCATCTTTGACGACCTGTTGCGGCGTAACAACTTGGAAACCGTATCGTTCAAAGAACGGACGCGCCGTGATGCTGACATCGGACGTCAGTTCGTTCAGGTCGAGATTGGTCGCCTCATCGAGAATGGCGTGCATCAATTCCCGTCCCACTCCCCTGCTCTGCCACAAATGGTGAACGTAAAAATGATCGACGTAGCCACTTTCGAGGAGCGCCGCATATCCGACGATTTGTTCATCGGTGACGCACACAAACGGGTTCATCGTCTTGATCCGTGAGTTCCACTGTTCAGGATCAATCGAGTCGGGAGCCCATGTCTGGACCTGCTCAAGTGTGTAGTCACGCCGATTGACGTTCCGGATGGTATTGTAGAAAAGTTGTCGAAGCAACTCTTCTTCACCCGGAACGTATCGTCTCGTTTGAAATGACAAAACGTTCTGCCTCTGTGGGTGTTCGTGGTCTGGAGGCGTGGCCGATGTTGTGATCAGCACGCGCCTCCGACGACGATTCGGGTATGCCAGTCGCGACGGCGGAAGACCGTGACTCGCAGAGTCTGGCAACACGAATTCAATTCCTCTTACTTCTGCTTTTGAAAGTAACGCTTGTACTCCGGACGATTCTTCCATTCGTCGATGTACGGTTGATACTCGTCGCTTTCGGTCCAACTCTTTGGTCCGGGGTCAGCAGGAATCACTTCTTTCTCGGGATAGTCGAGACCGGCAATGCTTTGATCGACGGATTCGTGAAACTGCTGCAGTTCCTGAATCAGGCGGGAAGCAACTTCCGGAGATTCCTCGATCAGGTTTTGGGTTTCCTTCGGATCGCTTTGAATGTTGTACAACTCGTAGACGTTCGAGTTTTTCTTGGGAGCCACGATTTTCCAGTCATTGTCGATCAATGCAGATCGACCGGTATGTCGAAAACCCATCGGTTTTTCACGTCGATCGATTTCTTTTTCGATCAATGGCTTCAGACTGACACCGTCTTGTGGGGTGATGCGTGACGATTCCGGAAGTCCGACGATGTCGGAAATGGTCGGGAAGATATCCATCGTACATGCTGGGTATTCAGTGATTCGGGAACTCGAAATTTCGCTGGGCCACTCAATGATCGCAGGAACTCGCAATCCCCCTTCGTAGACGGTTCCTTTGAAGCCGCGGAGGCCACCCACTGTGCCCGGTTTGATTCCGGGAAGCCCGCCGTTGTCGCTGCAAAACCAGAAGAGAGTATTGTCGGCAACTCCAAGTTCTCGAAGTTGTTTCCGAAGCGTTCCGATGCTCCGATCCATCGCCACAAGCTCTCCATAGTGATTTGAGGATGCTTCATTCAGATATCGAAACGCAGATCGATCGTCTTCACTTGCCACGAACGGGCTGTGCGGAGTTCCGTACCAGATCACCGTGAAGAATGGGCGTGACTCGTCAACTTGCTGGCCGATGAATTTCACTGCTTCATCAACAATGATTTCTGACGAGTCGCCTTCGAATTCTTCGAACTCTCCCATGCGGCTCATGATTGGATCACGGTCAAAGAAGTTGGTGACAGACAGCCAGTGGTCAAAACCAAACCGTCCCGGGCTGCGAATATCGTCGCCGAGGATGGGGGCACCGGCGCCGCGATAACCGTTCAAGTGCCACTTGCCAAAATGGCCAGTTGCATATCCGGCTGATTGCAGTGCTTGGGCGATCGTCTTCTCTTGCGGCCTCAGCGGCACTCCATGATTTAGAACTCCGGTCCGGTCGTTCGTTCGACCCGTCATGACAGTGGCGCGAGTCGGTGAGCAATTCGGCGCTCCTGCATAAAATCGATCAAACCGGAGACCGTTGGATGCCATGGCATCGAGGTTGGGAGTTTTCAGCACCGGGTGGTTGTAGTAGCCAGTTTGTCCCCAACCCATGTCGTCAGCCATGACAAGGACGATGTTCGGCCTCTCAGCAAGACATTTCGTCTCATTAGAACCAATGATCACGAGTCCAGCTAAGAAGAAGCTTAAAGCAAGACGTAGTTGTGGAGTCGGCAGGAGTGAGACTGGAGTCATGTCTCTCTTTCTTTACTGAGGGAGTTGGGCAGGATGTTGGTGGAGTGCCGGCATGTCGGCAACTCGGATGGTGAGGGTTTATTCAGTAAGTTGAAACTGGACTTCGTCAATTGTTCCAGTGAACTCGAATTTTCCGCGATCGGCATATGCCGGGTCGACGGGAGTGATGGAGTCTCGTCCAACTTCGAAAGGCTCCAGGCCATGGCGAAAGAGAGAACGCGGCAGTTCCCCTTTGCCAACCGGTTTTCCGTTGACGAATAGCTCGAGTGTTCCCCCGCCCTCTTTCGAGCCGTTGGGAGTGAATTCCGTTGCGACGGTCACTTCTCCAGTTCCGACCGGAATGGTTCCAGGAATGTTGACGTTCGCAATGTCAAAACACGAGTACCGAAAATTGGGCTTGGAGTCTTGAATGTACAACGCCCATCCGGCTGAAAATCCCCCGGCGCACGTGATCACACCTTCAGCACCATTCTCAGGAACCTGAATTCTCGCGGTGATTTTATGTCCGCGCGGAAAAATCTGCGGGCCGATCGGATCAGGCATCGCAACATCATTTCCGTAGTACTTCCAACTCGTAGGAGGCGTTCCCCCAACGCGCAGCTTCGGATCGAATCGTTCAGCGAATCGAGGATCGAGCGGAAAGACCTGATACTTGAGTGCTTCCTCTGTGAACAGATCCTGAAGTTCTTTCAGTTTTTGTGGATGTTCTTCAACGAGATTGACCGCTTGTGAGAAGTCGTCTTCGATGTTGTACAGTTCCCATTTGGCGTTTAGAAAGTCGCCGGTTCGGCTGTTTGTGTCCCACGGAACTCCGAAGTGAGAACAGGCAATCCATCCGTCGTGATAGATGGCCCGGTTGCAGAACATTTCGAAATACTGAGTTTGTCTCGTCCCTTCACTTGCCTGATCATCGAACGAATAAAGCATGCTGACGCCTTCGATCGGTTGTTGATCGATGCCATTCACAGTTTTGGGTTCAGGGATTTTGCAGGCTTCAAGAATCGTCGGAACAACGTCAATCACGTGATGAAATTGAGTGCGTTGCTCCCCTTTGCTTTGAATCCCTTTCGGCCAGTGTACGACCATTGGATTTCGCGTTCCCCCAAAGTGAGAAGCGACTTGCTTTGTCCACTGAAACGGGCTGTCCATGGCCCATGCCCAGCCGACAGGCACATGCGGTTCACTTGTTGGACCACCGATTTCGTCGAGCCGGTTGACGGTGCTTTCCAGGCCAAGCTGAATTCCAAGCAGACTTGCCAGTTCGCTGAACGTTCCTTCGAGACCTCCTTCGGCACTGGCGCCGTTGTCGCCCACGATGTAAAGCACGAGTGTGTTTTCAAGTTCACCGGACTTTTCCAGACTGTCGATCAAACGCCCGACATGAAAGTCAGTATGCGCCATGAAGTCTGCGTAGTTCTCCATCAGTCGCAGGTAGACAGTTCGTTGCTGGTCCGTTTGACTGTCCCAAGATGGGATCTCTGTCGGTCGTGGCGTCAGCTTGGTGCCGGGAGGAATGACTCCCATGTCGAGTTGCCGTTGATGAACAATCTCTCGTTCGCGATCCCATCCGTGGTCGAACTTGCCTTTGTGGCGCCCTTGCCAATCTTTCGGAACATGATGCGGAGCATGGACTGCACCGGTGCTGAAGTAGGTAAACCACGGTTTGTCAGGATTGGCAGCTCGGACATTGTTGATCCACTTGATCGCCTCGTCCGTGAGGTCTTCAGTGAGATGGTAACCCTCTTCCGGAGTTTTCGGCGGGGAAACCCAGGTCGTGTTTCGGTAAAGAGTCGGGTAGAACTGGTGGGCTTCTCCCTGATTGAATCCGTAGAAATACTCAAAGCCTAAACCAGTCGGCCAGCGGTCAAAGGGGCCAGCTGGG
Organism: Thalassoglobus neptunius; assembly: GCF_007859735.1. Classification (GTDB taxonomy): domain Bacteria; phylum Planctomycetota; class Planctomycetia; order Planctomycetales; family Planctomycetaceae; genus Thalassoglobus; species Thalassoglobus neptunius. The sequence continues at coordinate 1,350,024 of NZ_SIHI01000001.1, forward strand.
CTGATGTCTGGTTCAGGAGTGTTGTGCCACTTTCCGAACATCGAGGTTGCGTATCCATTCCCGCGAAGGAGTTCAGGAATCAAGGCCGTGCTTTCGGGAATGATTCCGGTGTACCCGGGAAAACCGGTCCCCATCTCGATAATCACACCTGTTCCGACGGAGTGATGGTTTCGCCCAGCGAGAAGTGCTGCTCGTGTCGGGCTGCAAAGAGCCGTTGTATGAAATCGAGTATAGGTCAATCCGTTATCGGCCAGTTGCTGAAGATTTGGGGTCTGCACGGAACCACCAAACGGAGAACACATTCCGAAACCGACATCGTCGAGAAGGATGATGAGCACGTTCGGTGAACCTTCCCGTGCGCGTAACGGCTGCGGATAAGATGCCGTCGAATCACTCAGCGTTTCTCCAACCTCTCCCTTAAAGGGAGGATCAGGTTGAGGAATTTGCGTTTGCCCGGAAGACTCCTGCCCAGTCGTAGCGACGACGAAGAAGAGTGCAGCGAGACAGCATCGAAATTGCACCATCGACATAATGTCTTCCTCGGAATTTCATTGGAAATGATTTGTATTGGTAACCAGAATTGGTCGTAAGTGAACCGAGATGTGATCATCAAACTTCGAATGCCTTCAACAACCGAGGCTTGCCGGGTCAACTCACACACCTCGTTTTAACATCGCTTCGAATGAGAATCTACCGGGCAGGCGACGAAGGTCTGAGATTGTCGCTTCACTCCTTGAACCGGAGTGGTTGTCAAAGGCTCAAAATATCATCAGGATACCCTCCAAGGTGGGGCGGTCCTGGTTCTTTCGACGACTTTCTTCACTTTCCAGATGTAGTCAAGCATGCTTTCGCGACGACGCTCAAGACTCTGTAGCGTCGGCGAATAAAACTTCGAATATCAAAGGCGAAAGAATCGATGAATCAAATTCAGGTGACCGGTGTCGATGTTGTCATCGTCGCGATTGCTGTGCTGTGGGTGGGTAACCGCATCACACAGGCAGTCTCGATGTTGAAGAAGTACAGCATCCCCATTGCTGTGACTGGTGGGTTGCTTTGCAGCTTGGCGGTCGCGGCTGTCAGAGCGATCGGCGGACCTGAAATCGTCTTCGAAATGGCAACTCGTGACACCCTGCTGATGGTGTTCTTCACGACGATTGGAATTTCTGCGAAGTTCGGACGGCTCGCGGCCGGAGGAAAGTCTCTCGGAGTGATGGTTCTGTGTGCGGGAGTCTTTCTGGTGATTCAGGATTTCATCGGAGTTATGGTCGCATCTGCAATGGGATCACATCCGGCATACGGTCTTTTCGCGGGAAGTGTGTCACTCGCCGGGGGACATGGAACAGCGATCGCCTGGGGCAAGGAGGCGGAAGCTGCGGGCCTGCCGAATGCCGATTTGATTGGGATTGCGTTTGCGACGTTCGGTCTCGTTGCGGGAGGAGTGATTGGGGGACCGGTGGCCGAATGGTTGATTAAGCGAAATCACCTTGAACCAAAAAATACGACCGAAGAGGCATCCATCGCGGAAGAGTCTGAGTCTTCGGAACCTTACTCGCTCAATCTCGCATTGCGGGTCATGCTGATCCTCGCCTTATGTCTTTCATTCGGCGAAGTCGTGAACGCCTGGCTCTTCTCGAATGACATCAAGCTGCCTGGCTTCCTCACAGCGATGATGGTCGGGATCGTCATTACCAACCTGTCCGATCGTTTCGGAAAACCGTTGCCGCTCACGTATTTCGACTACGTCGGAGAAGTGGCACTCCAGCTGTTTCTGGCGATGAGTTTAATGAGTATGGATCTCTCGTCGCTTGCGAGTTCCTTCGGGACGATCATCTTTGTTTTAGTAATTCAAGTTCTTGTGATCGCGTTGTTTGGCATCCTCGTAATCTTTCGAGCGATGGGCAAAGACTACGACGCAGCTGTCATCGTCGGCGGGTTCTGCGGTCTCGGAATGGGGGCCACACCGGTGGCGATCGCCAACATGAGCGCGGTCACTCGCAAGTACGGACCGTCATTCAAGGCGTTCCTCGTCGTCCCGCTCGTCGGTGCTTTCTTTATCGACGTGCTCAACGCAATGGTGATTAAGTTCTTCGTCGGACTGCCAATCATGCAGCAGACCCTGTGACCTCTCGTCACTTCGCTTCTTGATCACGCTCGATTCATAAACCATGAACTCGCACTTTGAACGAGTTGCGCATCCGTTGTGAATTCAGGCTGAAAGTGGTTCTTCGAATAGACTGAAACAGACCGCGAGTTAGAGCGGGAAATCGATTCACTGAATCTAATACGTGCGCTGGATTCGTGAACTCAAGAATACCCTCGTTCAATGAAAAACACCGCTGCAAGAACTGATCTTGCAGCGGTGTTTTGTTCTATTGAACTGTACTCGAACTTGTGTCTTCCAGTCATTCAAGACTGAAGGAACATGTCTGGGATACTTCTAAAACGATCCAACGACCTGACCATCGTTTCGGGCGCAGAGACGTTGGAATGTTCCAACTTCCGACCATGGAACGACGTTGTTGTTCACGTTCGCCCAACTCGTTTGAGTGTGGTCGATGCTTGTGCTGAGGAATCGGACTGATCCGTCTGCGAGGAGGAACTGAGCTCCTCCAATGTGCAAGCTTCCGTATGAGTTGCGTTTCGTATTATTGTTGGCCACTGATGGAGGATTGATTCGGAACTCTCCCGCTCGCATGGTGGATTCAGGAGCATCCGCACGCCCGTTGTTGTTGCGTTGGAAGTGTCCATACCAGGTTGCGTCCCATAAGAAAGCTCCGCCGCCAGTGTCTGCTCCGACTCCCCAGTATTTGACCTCACCGGCCAGGATTGTATTGGAAGAACCGTCCGTGATGTCTCGGAATCCGAAGTTCTGATCTTCGATCATAATTCCATTCTTCCGGCCAGCAGGTTGCGTGTAGTAAGCCGACTGGACGAAGGAGCCCGGGCAGGCGACATAACTTGTCGACGCGATTCCCGGATTGTTGAACTGAACACTTCCGTTGGCTGCTCCGATCTTAAAGTGAGACGGCTGAGTGGATGAAGGGCAGGTCATCATGGTGAATGTCGAAGTGATCACTTCGTCGTTCGGCGGTTCCCACATCCCGCGCCCATCGAACTGGATCATGTTGAACAGGTTGGCCTGATCGATCATCGGGAGAATCGACATGCTCCAACCCCAGCCCGGTGCACGATTCGGGCGGTCACCGCGATTCCGTACGCCGTTTCCGTTCACTGACATTGCTTCGCTCTGGAACATCCAGCCGGGAGGAAATTTTCCGTAAACGTCATGGTAGTTGTGCATCGCCAACCCGACTTGTTTGAGGTTGTTTTTGCATTGAGTTCTCCGAGCAGCTTCCCGTGCTTGTTGCACCGCTGGAAGCAGAAGCGCGATGAGAATCGCAATGATCGCGATGACGACGAGCAGTTCGATCAGCGTAAATGCGTGTCGACGTCTTGGTTGTGAAGGAGACATTTTCAGCACCTCATAAATAGAAAGAAGAGATGGATTACAAACAGATTTGGACGAAAATAAGTGTCCACTGAACGAGTCGAATAACGCCGTCCTGAATGTAGGGCGGAAACGAATTCGCAATTCGCATCAGCGCTCTTCAGGGACTTTCGTCCCCATCTCGGGCAAGATCGGATTCGACGATTCTGCCTGCATCGGACTTGAGATCAAAGTCGAACTCGTTTGTTCCTGTTGCAGCGACGTCTGCAGTCAGGGTTGAACTGACGTTGTAAACTGCCGGGACTTTCTCTTTTGCGCCGGCTGAGCTGCCCATCGACACATCCCCTGTGCTGATTCTGACAACATTCTCCCCGACCCAGGCTCCTTTTTCGTCATCACTGAACATCATCTCGTAAACACCTTCGGCGTCGGTTCGACCGTATGATGTTGTTCCACTCTCTTTCGGGGCGAAAACCACAAAAGCGTCTGGAAGAGGTTGGCCGTCCAAAGTGATTTTTCCGGTGACTCGTTGGAGGTCGTTGTCACTTCCTCCGCAACCAGCAAGTGGCGCAATTAGCATTAAGCAAAGCAAAATTCGCATCGGCATCAACTTGGTCCTTCATAGTGTCTGGTGGAACTTCTGTATGTTCCAAACGATTTTGAATAAACGAATTGAATCTGCGTGCAATTAAGTCTTCACCTCCGAGATCCGAATAGACTTACGACCCGGGAGGTATTCGCATTTGGTTTGTTTACCCTTGGGAGAAAAACTCCAGGAAAACCGGAAAACAGCAAATTGAGCAACAACCCCAATTCTGACGTCACTGTGTGGAGGATTTCTCACACTATTTCCGGAAGAGATGTGATTTCCGGGAGAGACGCTTTGCAACTTGGAGAGTCTCGCAAGACTTGCCCTGATCAATTCGCTGATTGGAATGTTTGAGCTCAGCTCAGCGAGGTTGTGTGCCTGGCGAAAGAATCGATTTGGTTGCTGATGGACACGCACTGGCCAGCTGTTGTCAGATGGACGACTGCGTTCGTCAACCGTGACCAATCGTGATCCGTTCCAGATCAGAAGGTGAAAAAATGCACCTAAGTGGTGGGAGGTTGTTGTCATGAAGCCTCCATCAAATGGAGGATGTGGGGGGCGAACAAGTGTTCACCGTTGTATGTTACAGAACGTATCAGAGCATTCCTATCCAATTTGTGCCATCTTTTTTCAAGAAAACTTAACGAGCCGTCCAGACAGTTGGCTCGTTCAACAATGATGGCGTGACACTGGACGAGACTGGAAGGCGCTGTCGATCCAATTGAAGGCACTCCGTGTGAGCGTTTGAGCAGACCCGGAGGCGACCCAGAAACAGACGTTTCGATTTCGATTGACGTAAGTTTCCGGTGACCGAAGAGTGGAGCGGAATTGTTATTGCAGGCAGAACTCGGCAGAATCGGGACGTCGGTCATCCACAATCTTTCTTGAAAAATTAGTCACATGATGTCACTTCTTGTTTTCTACGCGTTGATTGCGATTGGTTTCTCGTTCTTTTGTTCCGTCGCGGAGGCGGTTCTTCTCAGCGTGACTCCCAGCTATATCGCCACTCTTAAGGAACAGGGGAAAAGCTCTGCCCTGCTTCTGGAAAAACTGAAGGCCAACGTCGATCGTCCCCTCGCGGCGATTCTGTCTTTGAATACGGTCGCGCATACCGTGGGGGCTGCGGGAGTTGGAGCACAGGCTGCAGAAATCTGGGGAGTGGAATCCGGCGGAGGCCATGCTGTGGGATGGGCCTCGGCGGTGATGACGCTAGCGATTCTGATTCTGTCCGAGATCATTCCGAAGACCCTCGGGGCTGTCTACTGGAGAACATTGGCTGCACCGATTGCAATGATGACCAACTGGCTGATCTGGATTCTCTATCCATTGGTTCTTCTTTCGGAAGTCTTGACCCGTTTGATTGCTGGCTCCGACCGTCAGGAAATTGTGACGCGAGCCGAAGTGGCTGCGATGGCAGCGATTAGTGCGCAGGGAGGTCACATTGATCCGAGCGAATCACGAATTCTGGCCAATCTCTTTAAGCTTCAAAAGTTGACGGCGGAAGATGTGATGACACCCCGCACGGTGATCCGGGCCTTTCCGGAATCGATGAGTGTTTCGCAAGTGCTGGCAAAACATTCCAATCTTTCCGTGTCTAGAATTCCCATCTTCGAAGGTTCAATTGATGGAATCACCGGATTTGTATTGAAGTCCGATATCTTGCTCGCTCAGGCCAATGATCAACCGGACACGCCTCTCACCAAGCTGAAACGGCCCTTGCGGTCAGTGAGTGCGACGACTCAACTTTCCGAGTTGTTCGACCTGTTGCTCAATGAGCGATCTCATATTGCGATCGTTGTCGATCAGTTCGGAGGAACCGACGGACTTGTCACGATGGAAGATGTGATCGAAACGCTACTTGGAATGGAAATTGTCGACGAAATGGATCGGACCGACGACATGCAGCGGTTAGCACGAAAGCAGTGGTTAGCACGAAAGCAGTGGGAGAAGCGTGCCAAAGAAATGGGGCTCGACTCCGAACCAATCAGCGCGAAGCCCGCTCCCGACACCGAAGAGCACTCGAACTAAGTCCCGTCAGACATCAGCTTTCTTGAGAATGAAGAGCTTCCCTCGAACTCGTTTCCTCTTGCCGAGTAAATTGGAATTGAAGGAATGGGACTGGAGGGAATTTTCGCGGCCACAAGTGCAATGACCCTTCTCCCGGGCAAGGAAAAGGGTCATAAGCACTGGCCAGCGCACCTTGTTGAAAGTGGTCTGTTTTCATCCAGACCGATCAGTTCACCAACAAAATTTGAGGTCCGGTGATAGGAGAAGCGCTTTTTCGGAACTCGGATTTCGCTGTTCGATGAACTTTCGTCAAGTTTTCACAGTCCGTTCATTTAGTTTGACAACGTGGTGAGTCCATTCTCAATAGGAAATGTATCGGATTTGCCGATTTTCGTTATTCTTCTTAAACGTCCCGGTTTCTAATCAGTGATCGAGTTGGCTCCACGAAACCTGATGTGCCGAAAATCGCCTCCGGAAGAGGTGATTCAATCACCGAAGAAATTGCAATCGATGGCCGATCAACGATCGAGTGCCAAATCGAGCGGTGGTCGTCAAAGATGCATTTTCGCAGACGCTGGATTACCATGTGGCGACATTGTCGATTTCACTTCACATGTCTCTCGTTGACGTCAGCCTCAAATCAACCGAATACTTTCCTGGCAGAATCTGTCGTCTGTGATTGCGGAATGATCAACGCGCTCAAGGGAGTGTTTTATGCGTGAGTTCAACAAGATCCATGTCATCGCACTTCCCCGCTGTGCGACCGTCTCAATGGCGGAAGGACTCGGCGCGTTGGGAGTTTCGGTCGCCCACCTCGGGAAAATCTTCGGGGAACAGTCTCCGCATCATCATGATGCGAAACGCCTCATCCGCATGCATGAGCAGATCGCCCGGAAGGACTACGATCTCGACATCCTGAGTGAATGCGATGGGCTCGCGGATTACCCTGTCTGTATTCCTGAAATTTTCGAAGCTCTCGATCAGCAGTTTCCGGAGAGTCTCTTCATCAACGTTCGGCGTGATGAAAATCTTCAGTCATGGATTCAGTCAGCAGAAAAGCAATTTATCGGGCTGCGATTGCTGAAGACCGGAGACGGAGCGACTGAGGAAGACCGCCAGTTTGCTGAAGCGATGGCGGATTTTCGACGAATGACGTTCGGTCAGAGTGAATTCGATCCCGATGTTTTCCTGAAGGCGTATCACCAACATCAGGATCGTGTCCGAAACTATTTCTCAGGCCGAGAAGACCAGCTGCTCGACATTCCCGACGTCAGCCTGTTGCGGGAGAACGGGTTCCAGCTGCTTTGTGGATTCCTGAAATGTGACACCAAGCAGATTCTCTTCCCTCAGAAGAACGATCACAGCGTTGCCCCTCAGCAGGCATTCTTTGATGCACTTAAGGAAGGCAAGATCGATTCCAAGACGGGGCTTCGACCGTCATAACGGAGGACACCTCCTCGGCGGCACTTGGAACACTCCTTGAAGTGGAAGAAAGTGCGACGTTGAGAAGCAGCAGCACCGCGATCAGAATCAGCACGAGATGAACGATTCGCGCAAAGTGCGAGGGGGAGATCAATCTGGCCAGCCGGTGTCCCGACCAAATCGCCAAAGCGACCATCGGGAGACTGGTCACAAAGTACTGAAGCACTGACGAAGTGACCGATCCCGAGAGAAAATGCATCGTCAGAACCCAGATACTTGTGACGGTGAAAAAGCTCTGAAGCATGGCCCGGAAGCGTTCCGGCGGCCATCGTCGCAGTGCTCCGTACATCACAATCGGCGGTCCGGAAGTGTTGTACGCTCCTCCCAGAAATCCGGCGACCAGTCCCACGAACGGACCCCAGCGATCATCTTTGAGTCGAAAGCCATCGGAGTGTTTGAGTGTCCAGATCGAAAAGACAAGGATCACGACCGCCAGTAGAGTTTTCGCGATTCGGTCATCCCCGCTATGCAGCAGCCAGACCCCGAGAGGAACGGTCAGAATCGCTGGCAGTGTGAACGAAAGAGCAGCGCGGAACCGAATGTGTTCCCATTCTCGAACCAGTATTCCGGTTCCGTTGAGGAAAGAGAGCATCGCGACGAGTGGAGCCGCTTCATGGAGAGGAAGCAGCGTTCCAAGCAACGGCATCGCGATGAGTGCCTCTCCGAATCCGATCGTTGATCGAACTGTTGCTGCGAGGAAAACGATTCCGCAAATGAGAACGGTGCTGAGACCGTCTGTCAGTGTGAAAGCAAGCAAGTAGGCGTCTCAAGGTCGGAGAAATGGGGCGGGAGTGTCGACCCGCACATGGTGACAGTTGAGAAACGCCCGTCAAGAGAATCGACTTGTGGGGAATCGAGTCGGCGAAGAATCGCTCTGACATTCACGAGAACTTCAAGAATGACAGCACTCTGACTCCGGGATTGCGGAGCAGAGTGCGTCAGTGGGAACTGGTCCAGAAAGACTGGAAACGTTCTTACCGTTCACAACAAAAAGTTGTTTCTGAAAATACTGTTACTCAGCGGCAGCCTTTTTCTTCTTCTTGGCTGGAGCCGGTGACTTGTATTCTTCCAGCGTCACCTTTTTGTCTTTGTCCTGATCCATCCGGGCGAAGAGTGCTTTGAACCGAGTTTCCTGCTTGTTGGTCTCTTCAGCAGTCTTTTCCTTCTTCGAAGGACGGGTCTTAAATTCTTCCCAGGTCAAATGCCCGTTGGAGTCTTTGTCGAGTCGTTTGAAGACTTTTTCGGGATCGGCTTTCTTGGCGTCGGCTTTCTTTTCTTCAGCAGCGTACAGCGAGCCAGCAATGCCAACGAAAACCAGGCTCAGCAGAGTCAGACGCAATCGATTCATCGGGACACCTTTCAAAACAAGTGGAGCGATAACTTGTAAGACGAAAGAGGCAACGTTTGCAGAACATCCCAAACGTTGAAGCAGCAGCGGACCGCTAAATTCAAGCGGTCACATGGACGAGCCAAAAAGAGAAATCACGCGCTGAGAGTTGGAGATTGCGGGCTGTCCAATGATCGATTGATGCTATCCACTTTCGTTGATATTGCAAGCGATCGGATTGCAACACTCAGAGCACGCGGGAACGTTTGCATGTCCCGGTCTGTTGTCCACTGCGTGTCGCTTTCGAAGAACCTGACTGATTACTTGTTGACGCTAGGTATTTGGCGTGATATTGTTCTTGTGTTGACTCGCCCATCGAACAACAGCTGTTCGGGCAGAGTTCCGTGACTCTTTCGAAAATCAGGAGGGACAAATGCCGACGCCGATTGAAGGAAATCAGGTCCGCGGACATTTGGAGACGATGATTCTTTCCGTCCTCGAATCCGAAGCAGCTCACGGGTTTGAAGTGGTGAAAAGACTCTGTGCTGCTGGAAATGGGGCTCTTGAACTGAAGGAAGGGACCGTTTACCCCGTTCTCTATCGGCTCGAAGATGCAGGGCTCGTACGTTCGAAGTGGGAGAAGGAGACCACCGGACGACGCGGTCCGCGCAGGAAGATCTATCAATTGACCAAACGCGGCGAGCGGCAATTGAACTCAGGACGCGAGCAGTGGAAGTCGTTTGTCAACACGATTGGACCGATCGTCGGAGGTGTCCTATGAATCCTTCCCTGATGACTCCAGTGGAGCGTGTCGTGCGTCCGGTTCACGCACCGATGAGCAGCAAAATGAGAATGCGAAACGAACTTTATTCGCATCTGGAACAGATCTACCAGGAGGAGTTTTCCGCGACTCACGACGAAACCTCAGCGCTTGAGCGTTCACTGGCTCGGTTCGGTGATCTCGATGAAATTCGCGAACAGCTGCAATTGGGGATTTCGAAACCACTCCAGTGGGTGGACCGACTCGACGAGTCGTTCTCGCGCCGAGCTGGGGAATCTCATCTTGCGTTTGCGGTCAGAAATTCCTTTCGGGTCGGGGCTGTGTTCTTCGTTCAGTTGATCGTCATCCTGCTTCTCGCTGCTTTGGGGCTCTCCACCGTTCGAGAGTCTGCGTGGCTGATCGCCCCCTATTTTCTCATTCTGTCGCTGACTGCCGCTTCGGTGACGTTTGTTGTCCTGCAAATTGCGCAACCCTTGGTCGATCGGCCAGTTGGGGCACTGTCGAAATGGGAACTCATTCGCGGAGCGACCCTGTTTGGAGTCGCTGCGGCGGTCGCTGAAGCGGTTTTGTTGTTTGGCGGACGAATTTTCAGCGAATGGGAACTGCCTTCACATCTGTTTCCACTAATGGGAATGGCATTTGTCGGAGCGGCGGTGATGTTCTCTGTCGTTATCTTCTTGTTTCGGAATGAGTTAAGTCAGATTTCCGAGTGGCGAGAGTTGGAAATTTGAGCCCGAACTCAGCAAATGATTCGCTCGACTGAGTGAACTTCCTGCATCGCGCAGCCCCTACAGTCCGATGATAAAGAGGGTCACCAGCGTTGTGTCTGGTGAATGAGCGGAATCTGCGGATTCTGCTTCGAACGCCTTTCGAAACGGATTTTGATGGCGTTGGGGGGGGATGAAGAGCAAGTCCACAAACGAGCCTGCGCGCTCAGTCTGTACTCAATCCGCGACCGATGTCTCAGATCATCGGCCTGCGCAGTGTTTTCGTGGTCATCGATGGACCGTGATGCTGCTGGTCGTCGGTTGGCTCGGGATTTCGTTGGTGCTGACCGGTGAGTCGATTGAAGATTCTGCAGAAGCGGCTCCTCCAGTCGTTCGCGAAAACACCCTGCCCTACAACAAGGACTGGTTGGAAGTTCACTGGGTCTTACGGACGAAATGCAGCGGGTGTCACCGACCCAATTCAGGACAGCACGACTTCTCCACGTACGAAGCAGTCATGGCCGACGGCGAGTTCACTGGGGAACCAATCGTCATCCCCGGACTTCCCGAAGAGTCTCTACTTTGGAAGTACGTAAACTGGAACCACGCTTTCGATCCTGATTCTAACGCTCCGGAACGTCCGGAAATGCCACCCGATGACAAGGGCGAATGGCTTTCCAAAGGACAGTTGGAAACGCTTCATCGATGGATTGAATCCGGCGCTCTCGAATACGTTCTTCCACAAACCTGCGATACAAGCCCGCTCCTGGAAACGGATTTCATCTCCGCGCGCGAGTGTGCCCAGTGTCATCCTCGCCAGTACGAAGAGTGGTCCCGTTCGATGCATGCCTATGCACAGCATAGCCCTGTGTTCGAAGCCTTTACGTTGACAATGGTCGAGCGGACCGGCGGGACGATTGGAACTTTTTGCACTCGCTGTCACACACCGATCGGTGTTTCGATCGGAGAGAACGCATCGATGAGAAATGTTCATCGTTCGCGGATTTCCATGGAAGGCGTGACGTGTGTCGTCTGCCATCGACTGGAAAAGCCATTTTACAAAGCGAGCGGTCGACTTCCGGTCACTCCCGGATTGTTGCGAGATGGTTGCATGTACGGGCCTTTCAAGGATTCCGTGGATCCGGATGGCTCTGGTCATCCCGCTGAAGAGTCAGCACATCTAACGAAATCTTCGTTCTGCGGCACATGTCATGATGTTACCAACCCCGTTGGTGTGCGGCTTGAAGAAGCTTTCAGTGAATGGCAAAACAGCCCGGCCGCGAAGCAGGGAATTTCGTGTCAGGATTGTCACATGGGCCCAATCCCCGGAGTTCCGGTGAAAGCCTGTGATCGTCCATTCGGAAAAGTGGCGGTCGTTCCGGGAATCGACCCCGATATGCTCCCTGATCGACCACTCTCCAATCATTCATTCGTCGGTCCGGACTATTCGATGCTTCCGGATACCGAGTTCCCGTACAAACTCGACTGGATGTACGAGACTGATTACCGGGACACAAAGAATCTTACTCCGCACCAGAAGGAAACTTTGACACATTTACGAGTGCGGAACCGTCAACAACTCGCCAAAGCCAGAGATCTGCGTTTTGAACTTCTCAAGAACGCGGCGGAAATACGTGTCGAGCATCCGCGAGAAGCGATTCGGAATCGACGGATGAAAGTTCACGTCGATGTCGTCAGCAAAACTGCCGGACACAACTTCCCGACGGGATTCACCGCCGAGCGTCAAGTTTGGGTCGAGGTTATTGTCGTCGACCCGTTAGGACGAACGGTCTTTTCGTCGGGGGATCTGGATTCCAACGGAGACCTTCGTGACGAACACAGCCACCAGGTTGAAGCAGGTCACCTGCAATGGGATCGTCACCTGTTGAATTTTCAGAGCAAGTTCACGCTTCTCACCGTTCAGGGGACCGAACGATCCGTCATTATCCCGGTCAATCGGGATTTGACTCCCATTAACGTTGTGCGTCCGAACCCCGCGCCAGCCCAGTCGTTTGGGCGCCCGGCCAATTTCCGAGTTGCGAAGGCGAGTCTGCCTCCGCTCGATACGATGGGAAATACCTATCCAGTTCGGTTGGGCGAATGTGCTGGGCCTCATCGTTTACGTGTGCGATTGAATTACCGGAACCTTCCCCCTGCCCTGTTCGACAAGATTGGGATTCCGCATCTGAAACACCTCATTGAGACCGTTGTGATCGATGAATATGAGAGTGTGATCGACGTTCGTTGAGTGATATCCATCCCTTGAATTGACAGCAGAATGTTTCATCGGAGTCGAATTCTCTGTGTTTCTTTCTTAGTCGTCATGTTCGGTATGACGAACGGTCACCCCTGCGCTGCTGAAGACAAAAAGACTGCTGGATTTCTGTATCTGGACGATGTTCCGCCTGAGCCGACCGAAGATTCCGATCTTCCGATCATGTACTACGAAGGGGGACAACTCGTCGAATTGCCCCCGCTGGAAGAAGAACTTCTCACCCATGGTGGGGCTCACATGTACTACACGAGCGACTATCTCAACGCCATCGCTCCGGTCTGTGAAGGAAGCCATCCCCAGAATTTGCGCTTAGACGAATGCTGGGACGAACCCCAACCATGGTGCGCGCGCCCGCATAAATATCTGGGGCCGGGGATAGTCAATTGGAGCCCCGACTGGAGTTGGTTCGGTTCGAATCCCAATATGTGGGAGCCGCAGTTCGTCGGTCATGGTGCTTACGAAGTGTTCGGAGCTGTCTTCGACCAGGGCGGGACCGAACAAAACGGAATCGGTCATCAACTCTACATTGATCTGGAATTAAGACTAACGGGCACTGAGCGGTTTCATGTTCAGTTCCGACCTCTTGGGAAAGAGAATACCGGCGGTTCGTTCTGGAGGTTGAATTCTCCGTCGGAGTACATCGACAACTCGACGGGAGTTCCGCAACGCTGGTGGTTCGAAGGAGAACTGCAAAGCCTGTTCGGGCCATGGCTCGGCGATGACCGTCATCAACTCGATATCAACTTCACGATCGGACGGTTTCCGTTTCGGCTTCAGAACGGGCTGTTGATGGATGATGAAATCACCGGTTTCGCGGTGGCGAAGAACAACATTCTCTCGCTCGGATTCAGCAACGTGAACGTCCAAGGATTCTATGCGATCGACGAAGTGGATTCGTATCCGGCGAGTAGTGATTTGGCAGGCGTCGCAGTGACGGCCGACTATCGCACCTCATTCTTTGAGGCGGAGTATGTTGCGCTGTTTCGTGATCGTGAAAAAGAATTTCGCGCCCACTATTTCGCGTTGAGCGGAACAAAATTCTTCGGCCCGGTCAGTGTCGCTGCGCGGACGATGTATCGAATTGGAGATCAAAATTCCAGGGGCGATGGCTATTTTCAGGTACTCGAATCGAACATGGCTCGTTCGACGAGCCATACCGTTGAACGCCTCACCGGGATCGATCTCGCAGTGAGTTACCTCAACCTGTTTTACGCCAGCGAAAACTGGGTGACCATTGCCGGAGGAAACCTCGATCGAATTCGCAACGCATTTGCGGTGAATCCATTGTTCAACATCGCGGCCGGAAGTCCTCCTGTGGAACGCTACGGAGTAGCTGCAGGAGTTGAATTTTTCCGAAACAATCAGGACGAAGCGATCATTCCAGAGTTCGCTTTCGAGTCTCAAGCTTCGGACCCGATCTACGGGGCGGGACTTCGATACCGGCGAAAAATGACGACGAGAATGTATTTCGAACTTCGCGGAATCAAAAACTGGTCAAGCAACCCGGCTCTCCGGCGCGAAGGACTGTTTGCTTCCACCACAGTCATTTTCTAGTCCCGGTTTCATCAAGACTCTTGACGTTTCGAGTGACTCATCGCTCGCTTGAACGTGTCTCTTCTTGTCGACGCAGCCTTCGCTCGCGCGAATTGGTGAAGGCTTTTTCGCCAACAGGACTCGCGCGTTTTCGTTTCGGTCACGCTCTTTGATACGTTGACGGAACTACATAGGTTGATTCGTGGAAGTGAACGTATTTTCGCCAGTTTCTACTTCCGACGACTGCAGAATTGCCAGCTGATGAAGTAGCTTGGTGCGATCGTGAATCCTGTGAATCGAGAGTTATGGATCTCTCTGAGAATTCCAAGGCGGGTTTCTCGGTGGTGTTCCAATTCAGCTGGTGGAGTGATTGAATGATGCGCGGACGACGTCTATGGGGACTGCTAGCCTTTCTGGTCGCGAATACGTTCGTGAATGTGGTCGTGGGAGAAGTCCGAACCTGGGATGGGCGTCATTCGATCGAGAAAATCGATGTCTTTGTTGTCTACTTCGTCCCCAATGACCGGCAACCGCTCACCGACTGGAAACGTCGCGTTGACTATTTCTGTCGGCGTATCGAGCAATTCCACGAACTTGAATACGACGGACAGTCGGTGCTGAAGACGACTGTCGAAGCGAAGCCATTCGTTTCGAGATTGTCGACTCGACAGCTTCGCGAAGGTGATGGGGATGCAATCTTTTTCCGCACGCTTCGGGAAGTCGACGCGCACTTTGATTGGAACGAGAGTGATTCAGAAGCCTTTCCAATCGTGCTCGTTCTGTCGGAGATCAACTGGCGACCGCTGGATGACTTTTACCGGCTCCGGCAAACGGAAAACGGGCTTGAGTTCGAAGGACAGTTCATCGAATCGCAACACTTTCCGGGAGCGACGTCCGGAGGTGCTCGAGCGACTTATCTCTCCCGTGAAGGGAAAGGTTGGGGACTGGTCAGCGCTGATGGCTGGCGCGTTCCCTATCGGGGAAGTGACTGTGTTGTTTATCACGAAGGAGTCGGACATACGATCGGACTTCCTCACCCTGAGCCCGGAAACGGGTCCGTTATGAGCTTCGGTCAGTACCGAGGATGGATCAGCGAGTCCTGGCTTGATAAAGACCAGAAAGTTCGGTTGGGGTGGGAGCCGCAGTCGGACACCGAAAAGAAGAACAACGACAATCTGTTCCGTCAGTTTCGAGCGATCCCGGATCCCCTCGAACCGAAACCCGGAGACGAAGTTTCTCTGAAGCTCGATCTTCCCTTTGATGCGATTGTGCAGTCTT
Organism: Thalassoglobus neptunius; assembly: GCF_007859735.1. Lineage (GTDB taxonomy): Bacteria > Planctomycetota > Planctomycetia > Planctomycetales > Planctomycetaceae > Thalassoglobus > Thalassoglobus neptunius. The sequence continues at coordinate 1,365,451 of NZ_SIHI01000001.1, forward strand.
GCATTGCAGAAGTTCAGACGGATGTCCACGGGCCGTGGTTGGAGTCGACATCGAGTTTTCGGAATGCGTCGCGTGCAGATTTGAGTTCGATATCGCTGGGGCGATTTGATCGGCATACTCCAGTCAGTTATCGCGTCAAAGTCACACTCGAGGATGGACGATTCGAAGAGTTGTGGGGGGATTTTCAGGTCGGAAAGCCTCATGAGATTGCTTCCGAGATGTCTCGTTCTGTTCTCTTGGATGAAGGCCCAAAATCTCCCGGCTAGAAAAGTTCATTCTCCGTGACAGCCGAGAGTGATCAGCTGGAAGATCTGAATGTTCTTGAAGCATGGAAGAATGGCGATTGGACGCGTGAAGACGGCAACCTAATTGTCTCGCCGAAAACGTACGGTGCGAAAATCGAACTTCCTGGCAAGGTGTCGGGGCCGTACCGTTTGATCGCGATTGTCGAACCGCTCGATCCTCCGAGTGGGCTGATTCTGGGAAGTCGGCTCGGTGAGTCACGGTTCGTGACGTTGCTCAACTACGCTCAAGGAGGTCAATTGCTTTCCGCTCTGGAAAATGTCGATGGAAAGAACGTCGGAAATTTCACCACTGTCGATCGCCCATTGTTCGAAATGGGACGGCTTTCACAGGTCGTGTTGACTGTGGAAGATGACTCCGTCTCCGTTGCTGTCGACGGTGCTCTCGTCGTCGAATGGAGCGGACAACCAACGGAACTCAGCCTCAGCGACTACTGGCGGACTCCCGATGAGAATGCCCTCTTTCTCGGGACTTATGATTGTCGATACCGTTTTCACCGATTGACTTTGCAGACGAGCAAATAAAAAACTCCCAGAAACATGATTGCTCACGCTTCTGGGAGTGATCAAAACTCGAGTTCGTTCAATCGACAATTGAATATGGCGAGCTTGTCGCTCAATTCGGTGCATCCGCCTGTACTTGCTTATTACGATGGCTGCTGCGTTTGCTGGTGCAAGCGGCTGCAATTCATCTCTTTGAGTGCTCAAGTCAGGCAGTCGTAAACCGGGATCTCTTGCCGTTTGAAGTCGAACGGTTACGAAGCTCCTTTTCCTGGGTTGTATTTCGCAGGGACATTGCCCTTTTTGTCGCCAGTCTTGGGATCGACAGTGATGTAGGTCCATTCGACTTCGGTGTAGCCGAGAGTGATTTCTTCGCTCGGAAGCGGATCCCCTGCCGAGTTTCCGTGGAAGCTGTAGCTGGTGACGATGACGTCTTTGAGTTTGTAAGTCAGGTAAGGTTCCTGCTTGTTCTTGACGGTCGTGCAGAAGTGAATTTCCACTTCATCGAAGAAGGTCCCGTTGGCACAAGCTTCCTGGAGCTTGGTTGACGATTTGTCGAGTTCGCGGACGACAACGACGTCTCCCAGACTGGTTTGCCCTTTTGTTCGCTGTGCGTCTTTGGCACCTTCCGCGATTGAGCGAAAGATCGGAGAGCTCATCGACTGAATGATGATCCAGTCTTTGTGTGCATCGTCTGTTGCTTCGCCCTTGATGTCGCCGAGTTTCATGAAAGCAGGCATGTGAACGTCTCCAGAGTGAAAGTGAAAAAGTGAGTGATTCCAGTTCAAAAGATTGCTTTAAGCGGCCAGTTTTTTGTTGCCCGCTTGATGCTGACACCCCTATTCTCGAAAATTCCTCGGAAGGGTTGCGTGATTTCCGAAAAAGAATTTCAGAAGCTTCCTGATTTCATCGCAACTCTTTTTATTGTGATGGTTTAGGCGTTTTCGGTGGTTGAAGTCGTCCTGCCAGAACGCAGTTTCATTCGAAGAAAACAGTTCTTCTTCGACCAGGTTCTAGCGATGGCAAGGATGAAGATGCCAGAGAATCAGAGGGAAGACGGCGGAGGAATCAACTCTCCAGCGAATCAGGAGTTTTCGCGGGGATTGATTTCGTCCTGAAAGCATGACCACTGTCCGACATCGACCGGTTTTCGGTAGTCAGAAAGGTGATCAACGGCCCGCCCGCGTGCGTCGACATCAAGAGACAACATCATTTTCAGGACCTTGCACAGGTCACTCGATTGAGAAGCAAGCGAATCCAGTAACTGGTCCGGTTTCCAGTCGAAATATTGACGGCTGAGCTGAAGCATATTCTTCGGGCGAAAAGCTTTCTTTCCGGTGGTGAGTTCGAATCCGACGAGTCCCAGCGAGAACCAGTCCGCAGCTGGACAATTCTGTCCCCGCATCTGCTCCGGAGAAATATATGCCGGCGTGCCGGCGGCGATGGGGCGGTCATCGTCACCACGAAAGATGGGAAGCGAAAGTCCGAAGTCCATCAATTTCACGCTTCCCGACGGAGCGAGCATGCAATTGGATGGTTTGATATCGCGATGGACAATCTGCTCTTGATGGGCATAGCTCAGCGCATCAGCGAGTTGTGCGAGGATGCGGAGGACACTTTCTTCGTCAAGCGGTCCTACAATCCGAGAAACGTCAGAAAGGGAGCATCCCTCGAGAAACTCCATCGCAATAAATGATGTCGCGAACGCATCAAAACGTTCGTACAAAATCGGAATTCCCGGATGGTGAAAATTCGCGATGATTTCTGCTTCGCGGGTAAACCAGTTCCGGGCATTGGAATCAATCGCCAGACGATGACTCATCATCTTGAGCGCGACACGACGATTCGTTTCCAGTTGAATGGCGTCGTATACAACGGCCATTCCCCCGCGGCCGAGACGACGATTGATTTTGTATCCTTCCAGCGTGACGGTCGAAAGTGCATCGTGGCTGCGTCTGCCCAGTCTGTCAGCGACGATCATCGTCATGACATTGGAGAACTCCGGATGCCGCTGACAAAGATCATGGAAGTCGGAACTGCTGAGACTTAAGACTGTCATGTCGCTGTCGGCGACAACCGACGCAGTTCGCAACGGTGTCCCCATGAGCGACATTTCTCCAAAGACATGGCCGGGAAAAATACTTCCCAGCTCAATCGGAGTCGTTTCATCCGATGAGATCGAGACGGTCGCTGCTCCCTCAACGCATACGAGCAGGCAGTCTCCGTGAGTTCCTTCCCGAATCACGAAATCCCCTGCCTTGAATTTGATGCGGTGCATTCTCTCGTAAAGAGCCGATTGCATCTGCGGGGGAAGATTTTCGAGCGGACCGCACGCAAACTCGGTGATGCCTTCTTCAGATCCCGAGAGCGGAACCGAAGCAGCTTCTGTTCGCTCCTTGTCCCATGACGATTCCATTGAGGACCCTGACAAGCCTGCCAGTTTGCCCGACCACGGGGCATGATCCGGAAAGAGGGAACCGTAGTCTTCGACTGAGAGATCGGGTTGCCGTTCCTTCAGCATCGAGTAGTGGTGTCGAACGAGATCCGTGAGCAATTCGCGCGGATTGCTCAATACAGTCCGCGATTCGACCATTTCCAGGATCGAAAAGTCTCTGCCAGATTCACAATAGTCCTGCAATTCCAGCAGGAGTTCTTGCATCATCGCCAGGGAAATCGTCTCGTCAGCCTCTTCAAACATCCGATTTCGCACCAGTCAGGTCACGAGAAGATCAGATCGTCTACTTCAACCATCAATTATTGCATGAAGTCGTTCGAGCGGAAACCTCGACTGGCCTCTGATTCACAAGCCAGTCCCGCATTGACACAAATCAACCGAACAGGGTTCGATTTCGTTTTGGTCCATTGAGATAATTGTATTGTTGTGAGTCAGATCATGGGAAAACGAGCGGAATCCGTGTACGATCAAAGTTGGTGGATGTGTCGGCGGGCGCCGATGGTCCAGCCCCTCAACCCCCGGGAGATGAGCATGGTTCATTTTCATTCACAGTCCGATCGACGACAGTTTCTGGTCAACTCTAGTGGCGCTGTACTCGGAGCGGCGGGGTTGTCATTCTTTGGAGTCTTGCCGCGGGTGTCTCATGCGGAAGCAAACATGGAGACAGGTCGCGTCGTCTACAAAGGTCAAATTGAACCTCTGGTCAAACTGATTGAGAACACAGAGCGCAGGCAACTTCTCGAGAAAGTTGCCGATCGAATTCGCTCGGGAACGTCGTATCAGGAAGTTTTGTCTGCGTTGCTGTTGGCCGGTGTGCGAAACGTTCAACCGCGTCCTTCGGTCGGGTTCAAATTTCACACCGTGCTCGTGGTTAATTCGTGTCATCTGGCCAGTCTTCACGGTCCCGATGAGGATCGATGGCTGCCGATTTTCTGGGCGCTGGACTATTTCAAATCGGCCCAGGCAGACGAAGCCCGCAAAAGTGGTTGGCAGATGCAAGCCGTCGACGAATCGCGCGTGCCAGCTCCTGAGAAGGCGCGGTCGTTGTTTGTCGACGCGATGGAAACTTGGGATGTTGAGCAAGCAGATGTGGCGACCGCCGCTCTTGTTCGTTCTTGCGGAAGCAACGAATTGTTTGACCTCTACGCAAATTATGCAGTGAGAGACTTCCGGTCCATCGGCCACAAAGCGATTTTTCTGGCGAACGCATGGCGAACCCTTCAAGTGATCGAATGGCAGAATGCGGAGCCGGTGCTTCGGTCGTTGACGTTTGCCATTCTCAACCACGAAGGAGATGGCAACCCCGCTGAGAGCGACTACGAAGTCGATCGACCGTGGCGCGCGAACGAACCACTCGCGAGTGAAATCCCGATCGATTGGCAATCCGGAGATCTGAGCGGAACAGTCACGCGTGAACTCATTGCTTCAATGCGACAAGATTCGCCAGTTGACGTTTCCAAGTCTGCTCAGCAGGCGATCATCGACGGAGTGAATCCCCAGTCGGTTTGGGATGCTGTATTCGTCTCGGCCGGAGAACTGTTGATGCGTCAGCCTGGAATTGTGGGGCTGCATGGGCTGACGACTGCGAATGCGGTGCATTATCTGTATCAACAGACACGCGACGCGAGTCTGCGAAAGCGATTGCTGCTTCAGGCGTGTGCGTTCAATCCCCTGTTTCGTGGGTCGGCGGAAGGTCGAGGAAATCTCAAGCAGCTTTCCTACTCCGAATGGAAGGAGCAGTCGGAGGATTCGACGAACGAGCTTTCGGAACTGAGTGAGAACATCTCCCGGGACAAAATGAAAGCATCGTTGCAGGTCAGAGAATATCTCAATCGCGGAAACAACCCGTACGAACTGATCGATGAAGCAAGGAGACAAGTCTTCTTGCGGGGACGAAATACTCACGACTATAAATACAGTTCGGCAGTCCTCGAAGATTTCAACTCGGTGAGCCCGGAATGGCGAAATGACTTCCTGGCTTTGAGTGTCTTCAACTTAAAAGGTTCTGGGGACTCCATGAGCAACCTCGTTGACCGAACCCGTGATGCCCTGCAAAGCTAAAAGCTTGTCCGGCGATCGAAGTTTAAGGCTTTGCGAGGGAGCATCTCGTGACCTGACGTTCTTGAGAAATGCGTGTTCGGAATCATTGGCAACAGAAATCCCCTCCAACGACCGCAAGAGTCATCTCGCGTGACGGGGGCGCGTCGACGTCTGCTTCAAGGGGCCGTCGCGGTTGTCGAATGGCTTGGCTGGAGCCTCCTGGCTGCGTTGGCTGTCTTGGGACACTGCCGGCAATACGGCGAGAAGATTCCGACCGGATGGGAACGCGATCCCACTGTTTCATTTTTCAACATGTGGACCGTGGGATGGAATGTTGAATCACTTCAAAGAGGATTCCGCGGATACTGGCATGCGCCGATTTTTCATCCTCTCAAGGGGACATTCACGTTTTCTGAGATGCAGCCGACAAGTCTCGTCGTCGCTCCATTCGTCTGGTTGTTTTCCCTTTGTCTGGCCTACAACATATTCATCTTGCTCACGCTGGGAGCGAACGCTTTTCTCGGTCGCCGCGTCGCAGCCCGGCTGGATCTGTCCCCACTGAGTCAGGTTTTCTGCGGACTGGCTTTCCTCACACTGCCGTTTGTCCATTTGCAACTCGGAGTGATTCAACTCGGGGCCGTTTGGTCGATTCTGTTGATTCTTCTCTGTCTGATCGAATTTGAAAAGAATCCGACTCTCGTTTCGGGGACTGCGTTCGGAATGGCGTTGGGAATCTGCTATCTCGCGTGTCACTACTACGGTTTGTTTATGGTGATTCTGTTGCCATGTTTTCTGATTTATCTGGGGCGGAAATTGCTGCTTCGGTCGACGTGGATTGGATTGGTTTGCGGTGCGATCGCTGCATTCGCGATCGTCAGTCCATTTGTGTGGGCTCAATTCCGATGGCTGGAACCAATGTCCGAACCGAGACGGATCGAACTGATTTCCCGCTTATCGGCTCACGGGACCGATTACCTGTTTACCAGTGAACGACGATTCTTGTGGACCGAACTTGGACCTCTTTTCGGTTTCGATGTTCGCTATCGACGCGATGTCGGTTGTGGAACATTGATGATGGTGTTCGCGGCAATCGGTCTCATCGCCGGAAGTCTTGTTCGCTCGCGGAGAAAGTGGACGTGGTTATTACTGCTGTGGGGAGGAATCGCGGGGCTGTTGTCACTTGGCCCGACTATTCATTGCGGGAGCTGGCATCACTACGAGGTGTTCATGGACTGGATTCCGGGATTGCAATTGATTCGCAGCCCGTATCGATTCGGCGTCATCGTTCAGATTGCGATTGTTTTGCTGGCGACCTTCGGAGTCGAAACCTTGTGGAACTGGCGTGTTTGTGTCGAAGCAAACCAATCGAAGATGCGCGGCCGCTTGCGGCGTTCGCTTGAAGTCGGAGTTGTTGTCGTGCTTGCCGGGATTACGGTTGCGGAAACCTGGCCGAAACATTGTTCGTGGGCGGAACCTCCGTATACGGAAGTGAATCGGCAGTGGGTCCAGTGGCTTCAGGCAGAAACCGAACCGGAGGCCGTTGTCGCTTGTGTTCCGTTTGCAACGGGAGGAAAAACGACCGACTTCATCGAAACAACTCGTTGGATGCTTCTGGCTCTCGAGCATGACCGCAGAATGCCGGATGGCTACTCGGGATTCTTCCCTCAACAACATCGCAACTTACGCGCAGCGATGAGAAGCTTTCCAGATGACGCGAGTTGTGATTTTCTCTCGGGAGTGAGCGTCGATTATGTCGTCATCAAGGATTCAGTTCTTCCGGAAATTCTGAAAAACGTGCCTCCACTCTTTGATGACCGCACTGCGAAGGTCAGAATCTATTCTCTGGAGTCAGTCGCTCGCGCACTTCATGCGGACCGAAATTAGCGAATCAATGCCTATCCCACTTCAAATTTTTTATCACGATCGTCAGGTCTTTACGGGATCATTGAGCCATGCGCTTGAACTCGGTCGACAGCAACACCACGAGACGGATGTCGTCCTTCTGCAAGTCAATTCTGGAACCGGTCAGCAAGCACCGAGACTCGTTCTGGCTCCCTTGGCCGAAACGAGGATTGGAAGGCGACAACTTCTCATTGAAGAAGTTTCTGGCGATCAGGTACGACTTCGCAATTTGAGCCCGATTGTTCCCGTTCAAGTGACTGGACGCGGAGAACTCGATCCTGAATCCGAACAGACGTTCTCGATTCCCGTCGAAGTGGTCTTTCCCTCCAATCATCGAATTTTAGTCGGCGGGTCGTCTTCGAATACGCTTCAAAGTCTTGGCTTGGCGACGTGCGCTCCGGGACAACATCTCGATCAGTTCGTTGCCAAATCGGTTGACCAACTCGACCTCTCCGGGAGCGACGTCGAACAACTCGTCCAGGTGCTTCAAGCGGCGATGGATGTCTTTCAATCTGCGAGGACACAGGCAGACTTGTTCAAAAGCGCCGTTCAAGGTGCCCGCACAATGGTGGGGATGAACCGGGCTGTCGTGGTCATGTTGGACGATGGAAAATGGATCCCGAACTGGACGGAGTCGTCTCAGAAGCCCTGGCGGATCAGTGAGAGTGTGCTCTGGAAAGTCCATGCTGGGAAACAGACCTTTTGGGATTCTGCAGCGTTCGACACATCCAAAACTTCGACCAACGTCGAAGGCGTGATCGCCGCACCTGTTCTCAACATTGATGGAGAAGTCATCGGTGCTCTCTATGGAGAGTGTCAACGAAAGCGGCTCGAATCCGGACCAGAAGTGATTAGTCGAGTGCAGGCGCGGCTCATGGAGTTGCTGTCTTGCGGTGTGTCGTCCGGCCTTTCGCGTATCGAACAGGAAGTTCGAGCTATCAATATGAAGTTGCAGTTCGAGCAGTACTTCACCAAAAAACTGGCGGAGGAACTCGAATTGAACCCGACTCTGATCGACGGTCGGGATGCAGATGTGACAGTCTTGTTTTGCGATATCCGTCGTTTCAGTCGGATCTCAGAACGAATCGGAACAAAGCAGACCTTTCAGTGGATCAACGATGTAATGGAATCTTTGTCGATGTGTGTCAATCGCCACGACGGAGTTCTTGTCGACTATATCGGTGATGAATTGATGGCGATGTGGGGCGCACCGAAGCCGCAGACCGATCATGCCAGCCTTGCCTGCCGGGCAGCGATTGACATGTTGAAGTCGCTTCCTGAGATCGAACAACGCTGGAGTGAGACACTCGGTGAACCGCTCGAAGTCGGAATCGGAATCAACTCAGGCCAAGTGCGAGCGGGAAATACCGGCTCCCACTTCAAGTTCAAGTACAGTCCACTCGGCACGACCGTCAACCTTGCCAGTCGACTCGAAGGAGCGACGAAGTACTTACGCACACCTGCCTTGATCTCCGGTGAAACTTCTCATCTTCTCGATTCAAACATTCCGCGACGGCGGTTGTGTCAGGTGAAGGTTGTCAACATCGATGAACCGGTTCCGCTGTATGAACTCGCTGGGACCACTTGTGAACCGAAACTTGTCGCTGGGTACGAAACCGCACTCGCAGCATTCGAGCAGAAGGATTTCACGAAGGCGGCAAATTCGCTGACAGGGCTTCTGCAATCTTTTCCGAATGATGGTCCCTCGCTCGTTCTGCTTTCCCGCACGGTTCACGCAATGATCAACGGAGCCGACGCCGAACATCCTGTCTGGGTGCTGCCTGCGAAGTGATCGCGTCAAACAAGCATTGAGGTGCTAAACGCGAACGTCGTTCGTTGAGCAGTGCCGGATTCCTCTGAAAAATTCCAAGCGAACGCACATGCATCAATTGACTCGTCAAATGTTCCGCGACTTGGAATGGATTCTGAACACTCCTTCCCTGTTGACGACACCCATTCCCGAAGAGCTTGGCCCGATTGAGATCGCGGAGATGGATGACTTAGGAGTGACTCATGTTCCGAAGCGGGTTGGCCGCTATTTCGAAGAGTTGATTGCATGCTGGCTTCGTTCGCGCAGCGACATCGAAGTACTTCATCAGCAGACTCAATTGCATGACGGGAATCGAACGATCGGCGAAATCGATTTCATTTATCGCACTCCGCAAGGTGATGTCGTCCACTGCGAAACAGCTGTGAAATTTTACCTTTACGCCCCGTTCGTGGGTGATGGCCAATGTCAGTTCATCGGTCCGAATTCGGCCGACAACTTTGAAAAGAAGACATCGCGACTCTTCAGCCATCAACTTCAATTAGGGAAGAAGCACTTTCCCGAGGTGACACACACATTCGCTTTTATGAAGGGGCAGATTTTCGTTCATCCGGGAGATGCTGTTCACACTCACCGGCCGGAACTCATGAGCGGCGATCTGCTGCAGGGAACGTGGATTTACGAAGACGAACTTGATCTTCTGGAAGAACTCTTTCCGGAATGTTGTTACTACCCGGCTGAGAAACCGTTCTGGTTGAGTCCGATTTCTGTTGGTCCCGATCAGAAGAAGCATTCGCGGAAAGAGTTGACTCAGTTTCTGGATTCCCACTTCCGCCAAGCCAGAACTCCGCGGCTGTGGAGTGTGCGATCAGGTGATAGCTCCGACGTTCACGAAATCGACCGAGTCTTCGTCGTCTCTCGCGACTGGCCGGGCCCGCAATAGCTGGGAATCTTGCTGTCAGAATCCGGCGGCAGCAGCTCCCGGTCGACGGTGATCGACTCCGGTTTGAAGCCCTTCGTTCTCCGGATCAACGACGATGATTTGTGCTGAGCCCTGAGCCCCTGCCTCGTCGAGAACGTGGCCTCTTTCGAGGAGTATGTTGAGCGTGTCCGGAGAGAAACCGTTTCGTTCGTATCGAATCCGGTCAGGCAGCCACTGTTGATGAATGCGTCCGTAGTTGACCGCGTCTTGAGCATTCATTTCGTGATCGATCACATTGACGATTGTCTGCAAAACCGTGTTGATGATTGTCCGACCACCGGGGCTTCCGGTGACCATCAAGAGTTCGCCGTTTCGTTCCACAATCGTGGGAGTCATGCTGGAAAGCATTCGTTTTCCCGGGGCTGTCAGATTCGCCGGGGTTCCGATCTGTCCGGCGAGAGTTGTTACTCCTTCGACTGGATTGAAGTCGCCCATTTCGTTGTTCAGAAGGAAACCTCCACCGGAAACGACAATTCCAGAGCCGTAGCTGTATTCCAGAGTTGTCGTCAGTGCGACAGCATTCCGCTCGCCATCGACGACCGACAGGTGAGTTGTTTCTGGACTCTCGTGCAGCTGTTGAATCTGTTCGATTTCAGAGATACCCGCTTGATCCGGGGCAATCTTTAAGTGCTGTTCTTTGGCATATTGCTTCGAGATCAACAAATCGATCGGCTGGTCAGCGACGAAGTCGGGATCGCCCAAATGACGTGCGCGATCGAGGTACGAAAGTCGCATCGACTCCGCCATCCAGTGCAGCGAATTGGCTGAGCCGGCCCCGAACTCTCTCAGATTGACGTTTTCGAGGATGTTTAACATCTGAATCAACGTCACCCCGCCTGAACTGGGGGGCGGCATTGAGATGATCTTGTGTCCTCGATAGTCGCCGGTGACCGGAGATCGTTGTATCGGTCGATAGGCTTTCAGGTCCTCATGGTCGATCAGGCCACCCATTGCCTTCATTTGTTTCACAATCAGATCGGCCGTTTTTCCCTCGTAAAAGCCGGCAGGACCTTTGAGTGCAATTCGCTCCAGCGACTTTGCGAGGTCCTTTTGAACGAGCCGGTCGCCTACCACGAACAACTTGCCGTTGTTGGTGAACTGATCTAAAGCAGCTTCTGAAATCTTGAAGCGGTCGTGTGATCCCGCCAATGATTGCGCGAGGCCGGGAGTGACTTCGAAGCCTTGCTCGGCGAGTTCGATGGCAGGTTCGACAAGCCGTTTCCATGGCAGTTTTCCGTGTTCAGTCCAGGCGAGGTGAAGTCCTGCCACAGATCCGGGAACGCCAACTGCAAGAGCGCTCGAGTGATGGCGATTTCGATCGTAGTTCCCGTCTTCGTCGATCCACATTTCTGCAGTTGCACCGCGAGGAGCCACCTCTCGAAAGTCGTAAGTTGTCGTCGACCCGTCAGCGCCGCGATAAACGAGAAACCCTCCGCCTCCAATGTTTCCAGCTGCGGGATGTGTGACGGCAAGTGCGAATGCACTCGCAACAGCTGCGTCGATGGCGTTTCCCCCATCTCGCATGACATCTCTTCCGACTTGTGATGCCAGTTCACTTTGAGTGACCACCGCACAATTCGGAAACCGTTCCGGGATGCTTCCCGCGGAAAGCGACGTGCTTGAACAGACAACAACCAGAAGTGTGCTGAGGAGAGTTGTTAAGTGGTGTCTCGGAAAGACCATCTCTTGCTTCCGGTTTAAGTCGATGGAGAATCTTCGATAACCACTCGAAGCGTTTTTAAGAGACTCTGAATTTCTTCGTCCGTGCCCACGGTGATCCGCAATCCGTCGAGTTTTCCATCGGGATATCGGTCGCACGGCTCAATTCCACCGGGGAACTGCATGAATCGAATCAGGACTTTTCGAGCTTTGAGCTCTTCGTAAATTGTTTGATGTTTGAGTACCGGGTGCGTCGCCCATACGAAATTGGCATCACTTGGAACGACATCAAAGCCCGACTCTGACAGTTCCGATGCGAGTTGTGCACGTGTGTTGAGGATCTTGTTTCTGTTGGCAAGCATCCAGTCTTGATCAAGCAGCGCAGCTTCAGCAGCTGCCAATGCAATCATATCGCAGTTGTAGCTGTCTTTGACTTTTCGCATTCCGCGAATCATGTCGGGCTGAGCGATACAAAAGCCGAAGCGCAACCCGGCGAGGCTGTAGGACTTGCTGAGAGTTTTGGTCACAACGACCTGACTGCCAACTTCGGAACGGAGAAGCTCCATGCGATGCGGATTGGCAGCGAAGTCGCCGTATGCTTCATCGTGAACCAAAACTCCATTCGGGGGAACGAGTTTCTGGATACAGTCCAGCGACCAGGAATTCCCGGAGGGAGAATTTGGATTGGGAAGAAACAGCAATTTCGCTTGTTCGATGAGCGGTCGATTTCGCTGTAAATCCCAGGACCAGTCTCCGTTGAGTTGCAGCCGCGCCCGCCGGGTTCCCTGAATTTCGGCGAGCGTTTCGTAAAGGACGTAACTCGGATACGGGTAAGCAATCAAATCGTTCTTGTCGGCAAACGCTCGAACAAGAATCGTCAGGTTTTCGTCACTGCCGTTCGCGGGGAGAATCCAGTCGGGATCGACTCCGTAAACGTCCGCCGCCGCTTGGCAGAACTTCCGTCCCAATGGATCGGGATAGACATTCAGCCGACCCTCTAATGCTTGCTTGATCGCTGCAACCACTTGTGGAGACGGAGGATATGGGTTTTCGTTCGTGTTGAGTTTGACCCATCCAGATTCTTGAGGTTGTTCTCCAGGGGTGTAACCAGCAAGGGCTTCAACATCGGGCCGGAACAGTGACGTCATTAAATAGTGTCTTTCACGAGAGAACTAATGGAGTGGCTGCAGATCCGATTTCACACAATCACGGTGACTTTTGTGACCAGTTCACAGTGACCTATTGTGACGAGATCGTCTACTCTTGCCAGTCCTCACGCAACGTTTCGATGCGGGCTGTCAATTCTTGAACGACGTCCGGGTGTTCTTTCGCCACATTGGTCATTTCTTCCGGATCGCTTTGGAGATTCACAAGAAAGACATCATCTTCCGCGGTGAGTTCGCCTTTATTGCTTCGGTCTTGAGGATGAATGAGCAATTTCCACTGACCGGATCGCAATGCGAGTTGCGGCTTTCTTCCGCCTCCAAGTTCCCAGAACAATTCTTGGTGAGGAGATGGTCCATTCTCGAGAACAACATCGGCGATGCTTTTTCCGTCAAGATGATGGTCAACCGGTTCCACGTCGCACAATTCAAGGATTGTCGGATACCAGTCACAACCGAAAGCCATCTGATCGCGGACTTCACCTTGAGGAATTTTCTCGGGCCAGGAAATGAAGCTGGGAACGCGAACTCCTCCCTCAAAGAGGCATCCTTTGGCTCCGCGAAGATTTCCGGCGTTGCCTCCTCCGAAAAATGCTCGTTCTTCGGTTGAGTGTCCGTGGTCAGATTGCAGAATCACAATCGTGTTCTCTCTCAATCCTTGCTGATCGAGAAAATCAATCACTTCGCCGACTTTCTCATCCATCGTGGAGACGAACTCTGCGTACATTCGCCTCGGGGCGGGCAGATCCTGATAGACCTCTCTCCATCGCTCGGTTCCCTGCATCGGGTAATGAGGGACATTGATCGCCCAATACAGAAAGAATGGTTGATCCGATTCCTGGCTGATGAAGTTTTTGCACTCGCGGACCATCAGATCGGGGAAGAACTGGCCGTCCTCCCAGATTTCCTTCCCGTTTCGCCAGAGATCATGGCGATTCGGACCCACCCAGTAGAAGAAGTGCGAGTAGTTGTCGATGCATCCGCCCATGTGGCCGTACGACGAGTCAAAACCCTGACCGTTTGGCATCGTGGCTTCATCATAACCGAGGTGCCATTTCCCAACGTGACCAGTTCGATAACCGGCAGCCTTGAGTGCTTCGGCAATAGTCACTTCACTCGCTGGCATCCCCGCATGTCCGTGGCTCGATGAGACGTTTCCGGGAACACCGGCCCGGGCAGGAAAACGTCCGGTCATCAGCCCGGCTCGTGAAGCGGAACAGATCGCCGACGGAGAATACATATGGGTGAAACGGACTCCGGTTTCTGCAAGCAGATCCTGAGTAGGAGTGACGAGGTCTTCTGAACCGTAACAATTCGCGTCAAAGGTCCCCTGATCGTCTGTGTAAATGAGCACGACGTTGGGAGCTTCTGCACTCACGAATTGGGGAATCAATCCCCAAAGCCCAAGAATTCCAACGCGAACGATGAGCGATTTCCATTGCATTGAGAACATACGAGCCATTTCTGTTCTGTGGTGTTTATCGAGAATCAATTTCTTCCGCGATCAGAGCTTTGCCCGACTTGGGCTGAGTTCACTTCCCTTTCAAATGTTTTGAAAGATGCAAATTGTCAGACGCAGTGTGAAACGCAAATTGGATGGTTGGAGAATGAGTCGGTGGGATCGAGCGACAAACACAATCAATGAGGGACGCTTGAGAAAAGCAAGGTGCTCAAAGTTGTGTGGACGCTTGGTCGATGACTCTCAATTGGTTGTCGGTCAGGAAGGAAGTTTTTCAAGGCAGGAAAGATGCCTGTTCCGTAAAGGAGGCCACTTCCCGACATGAAGCGGCCTCGCCAGAGCAAGTTGCTCTTTCCTGTGCACTCGCTTGCGCTGTCTCATCAGTTCAAACGCTGAGTTTGCTCGTGCGAGTGAGTGCAAACCAAATCAAAACGTGCTCTCGTGTGCTCACTCCGTGGATGAGACTTGGGCGTCTTCCGTTGCATTGTCGGGGATCTGAACGACGAGAATTTCGACGACGAATTCTCCTCCGGAACTGCCCTGCTGTCCTCCTCCGTAGCCTCCGTCGTAGTTGGAGGAATCATCGTATCCGCCGGGGCTTTGAGGATTCGCGGGACCATTTTGAGCGGACTTCTGAATCAAGTCAGCAATCTTTCCGCGGGCCTTATTTCGTGAGAGGAGAACATCAACGCTTTGGAGATCGTCTGACTTTCGGTCCTTCTTCACTCCCGCGTCGAGCCACATTCCGTTGCCGTTGAGAATCGTCCGGACTTCTTCTCCGCGAACAGCGTTGCGATAGTGCTGAACCGTTGTGTTGTTCAATTCAGAGGACTCGATGCGAACGTAATTGACGATCGTCTTTTCAAGCGGAGCGAGTTCGCTCGAATCGCTTCCAGCAACTGGGATTTCGAAACGATGCGATGCTGTCACTTCAGCATTGCGATGGAGTTCCAGTGGAATTTCTGCTGGCTGAAAAGGAACGGCGTTCTCGGTGGTCGCGGCGAGTTTCATCCGATCCATCAGGCCGATCAGACTCTGTTCGCTGGCATCCAGCCAGGCATAGCCCGCTTCAATTCTTGCCTCACGCTCCGGATCCGGTTCATCCTTCTTGCGAGGTCGGAATGCGGACTGGCGATTGTTGGCCTGCCCTGCTCTTGGGTTTGCTTCCGGTCGTTCTTCCCGTGTCTGTGCTTTCGTCAGCAAGTGGATTGCCGGATCGTGCAGATGTTTTTCGAATGCTTCCTGAGCAAGTAGAACTGCCGGAGACTTCAGGTTGTGATCTGCGAAGAAGCTTCGGAGTGCATCACGCGTTTGGACAGCGGGGATTTGTGCGGCGAGCAACAGTGCGTCGGTCGACTCGGGGTTCTTCTCCATGTTCTGAGCAGCGAACTGCACGAACTCTGGGGTCCAAAGGTAAGTCACAATCGACTCGGCGTCCTTTTGCGAGAGCGGGATCGACTCCACTTCAATCGGCTCAGCTTTGACCTGCGGTCGAGGAGTTTGAGCCATCATGGGCTGGCCACCATCCGGGTTGTAGCCACTGTCGTATCCGGAGTCGTCATCGTCATCGTAATCGTTGTAGCTGTTGTACGGCGAGGATTGTGTGGACTCCACGGGATCTTGCGGGACACCGACGAGTGCGTCGATCGCCGAGATCGCAAGACCGATGTGCAGAGCAACTGCTCGGTCCGCAAACGGGGAAGCTGCTGCCGAATCGGCTTGAGTGAGCGCCGTCCACAGAAGCTGGCGTGTCGGATTGTTCGGGTGAGGAATATTGCGAAGCAAAGCGTTCGTGGCGATCTTTTCGGACTCGCCTTCTTCAAGCCCTAATTCCGTGGTCCCGCTAAAGACATTCTGAATGACGGCGTAAGCTTCTTTTGTTCCGTTCTGGGCCAGCAAGTCGATGAGCGAAGCGGCGATTTGAGATTTGGGGCTCGCCTGTTGACGTCCCCGATTCTGGTAGCCGTAGCCTCCATCGTAATCATCGTCTCCGTCATACCCTCCCGGGTATCCGCTGTTCCCTCCGGAATTGGTTTCCGGTTCAGCTGTCAGTGCGGCGATCCACAATTCGAATTGTTTGACTGCTTCCGCGCCAGCAGGCTGAGTCTTTGAGAATGTTTCAAAGACCGGAATGACTTTCACGTCACCTTCAGCGATTGCCTCGGTGACTTGTTCGGGAGTCCATTCTGCGACATTTTCCGGACGAGGCGGTTTTCGAGGTTGGCTCCCGGGATAACTTCCTCCGTCGTAACCGGGATTGTAGCCGTTGTCGTCATCATCATCGTCGTCGTCGCTTGAGTAGCCAGGATTGTAGCTCCCTCCGGAGTCTCCATGTTCTCCGCCTCCAGGAGGGCCACCGGCAGACGCCATTTCGTTTGACTGGGGTGATTCTTCACTCTCTCCGGGCGCGTTGGCGGGAGATTCTTCCGACACACTTTCGCGACTGCTGGAAGTGTCCGCTGGTGTCGAGTTTGATGCAGCTGCGTCGTCCGCACCGTCACCTCCTCCACATCCGACTGCCACGACACATGCCAAGCCGAGGGCGATTAAAAGATGCGATGACAATTTCTGATGCTCTCGCTGATGCTCTGACATTCTCTGTGTTCTCCACATCGTCGAACGCTGCGACCAAAACTTCGCTGCTACCCTGAAAGCCACATTCTCTGCCGATTGAAGCGGCAGGAATCACTCGGGCCCAGTTTCGCATTTCAACTGTGGAAAAACCAGTCTAATTGATCTTCATTGATCCGTTTCATTCAAGCACGCATCGCTGCTTCCTTCTCTGAAAGCAGACCGACAGAGTGGCTCGCGCGAAGGAGAGCAATTGATTCCGAGTTGTGTTCGAGAAGATTCAACGATCACTGACAGATTGTGAAGACTTTTTGTGCACTCTCGATGACCGCGATGGAATCGTCACTTTGAATGAGCTTTTGCACTTCCTCATCGCTTTCGAGAGGGATCATGAACAGCTCTTCCACCACATGAGATGGCAATTCGCTGCGAAGATAGACATTCGCCCAGTCTGCGACTTTGGCCAGTTGAATCGCTGTCTGATACCCCTTGGGGCGGTTGCTTTCGAGCACTTGAACTGCTTCTTCCGGCGTTCGGGCCTGACGCATCACTTCGATCGCTTCAGTCAGCTTCTGGTCGAGTTGCGTCAAGACGACGATTCGTCCTTCTCGGTCAACAATCCGGCGGGCTGAATTGACTGCTTCGGCAACCTGATCCCAATCCTGACCGGCGGGACCGGACTCGATGGCGATGAGGACCATCTCCACGCGTTGGTCCAGTTCAACGACGCACGTCTCGAAAAGTTCCTTGCGAGCCGTTCTTGCGACGGCATCACTGGCCCCTGCAAAGACAGCCTGAATTGCGTCTCCATGACCGGGAATGACGCTCACGACAAACTGCATTCCCAGCAGCCAACCCACTTCGTCGGCGAGTTGCCGCAACGGTCGTTGATCTTGAGGGGTGAGTTCGTCGTGTCCCTGCCCGACTGCCTGCTCGATGGCTTCCGAGTTCGATAAGGCGGGATACAGGACTCCTGATTCCCCGCGAAAACCCATCAGTGGATCAAAACCCGCAACGCCGACGGCAATCACGAAGTCTGAATGGACAATTCTGCTTGCAAGGTAAATTCGTTGTCCGCCGGTCGATGACGCCAGATACGCGATGTCCTCTTCCGATTGAGGATCGTGGCGGACCCACTCGATTTTCGATCGCGGATCGGGCGCAAGCAGAACGCGAGGATCGTTCACCTCCAATCCGGAGCGAGCGGCCGCCTGAAGGATGGTGACGTCTTCTGGCAACACTCCGGATTTTGACAACTCCTTCCAGAGGATGGCGATGATCGCATCTGCCCTGGGAGTTTCGGGATCGAGGGCGATCAGGACTTTATCTCCCGGAACACAGGCTTTCTGTACCGTCGGAAAGTCGATGGGATTCGCAAGAGCATCACGGATGGCACTCGCAACGTCCCCAACATCCGGACGGGGAAGGAAGTGGAGATGCATCCGCTTTTTCAGAATCTCTCCACGAAACGAACCATTGGATCCGAATGTGCAATGCAAAGAAATCAGTTCATTACTCATGTTGTGTTGAAGCGCCTACCGCTCTAAAAGGTTGTCTCAAAACCGCATTTGAATCGATCCGTGATGCGGAAAACAATCGAGGTGCCCGGTTTTCGGGTGTGGCCGAGGTTTCGTTTCGCGGGATTTCAATCACAACGGATTCCCTCAAACACGTAGGAAACCGTTCGGTCCGAAGGTTTCCAACGCGCGCCAATTGTTCTCCCGAAACGGTGTCATTTCCAGACAGGCAATTCGTGTCTGGAGATCGCTGCTCTCGGTTTGGCTGTCCGAACGAAAGTCTGCATTGGGTGACTGCTTTGATTCCCGTTGCCATCAATGATTATCATCTCTGTTCACTATGACTGACCGGATTTCCACTGAAAACATGACCGACGACGAATTGATGATCCTGATCCAGGCAGGAACTCTCGATGCGTTCAACGATATCGTTGACCGTTATCAGGGGATGTTAGTCGGGTTTTTTCTGCGCAATACCCGCGACGTCCAACTTTCTGAAGATCTCGCCCAGGAAACCCTTCTGAAGGTCTATAATCAAGCGTGGGACTACTTGCCGCTCGGACGTTTTCGAGGCTGGATGTTCCGGATTGCTCGAAATCTGTTGATCGACAATGTTCGTCGTCGCACAAACGATGCTTTGGTTCAAGCTGTCAAATGGCAACCGCAAACCGAAGACAACGCCCTGAATCGGATCGCCGAGGAGATCTTTCAGCCGGAAGAACGAGTGCAGCATGTTGAGTTTGCGTCTTTGATCGACGAACTTCTCGCGGAAATCCCTGAGGATCAACGGCAGACATTTGTGCTTCATCATTATTCAGAACTGAGTCTCCCGGAGGTTTCTGAAATTATGGAGGTCCCATTGGCAACCTGTAAGAGTCGGTTGAGGCTGGCCCGGGAGAAACTCGCCGATAAACTTCATGCACGTGGAATTGGCCCGCAGGGGCTTCAAGGGTTTACGACAATCTAGGTTCGGTCAGCGAGTTTCGATGGAATCCAACCTGTCGACGGAAAACAACCGCAAAAAACTCTCGAACAATCTCTTTACAATGTTTCACAGGCAGGCACACTGTCTATCGAATGATCGAAATTATCTCGGAAACCGAATCAGATTGATCCGCGATGAAGACTTTGACGTTTGACAATTCACTTTGCCCATGAAAAGCGGGTGTTCGGGATACCTAAAGATGCCATATTTCAGCCGATTAACAGATATTGTGACATGCAACCTTACTTCGATTCTGGAGGAAGCCGAGGACAAGGAAGCAGTTCTCAAGGAGATCATCTTTGAGATGACAGAAGGTCTCGCCGGGGCCGAACGAAGCGTCCGCACCGCTTCAACGAACGTTTCCCGACTCGAAGTCGAAATCGGAGAGCAACGTCAACAGGCTGAACAGTGGGTTCAAGAAGCACAGAACGCACTCACAAACGGAAATGAAGATCAGGCACGCTCTGCTTTGGAGCGAAAACACGAAGTTGAAGACCTGATCGCGGGGCTGGAACAACAGCTTGCCGCCGCTGTTTCGACGCGAGATCACCTGAAGACGATTCTGAATGCTCTTCAGGCTCGCCTCGCCGACGGCCGCCGCCGCCTTCGCAGCATCGATTCCGAGACGGAAGAAGTCGAAGTCGTTGCCAGTGCCGATGCTGTCCCCGAAACTCCTGCAGTCGTTGAGAAAAAGTCGAAAGTCGATGCCGAACTCGAAGCCCTGAGAAAGCAAATGCAAGCCAAGTAGGCGGCAAACTTCGCAATCTCAAGGCACTTTTCTTGACAAAACATGTGAGTTCTGACTCTTCGAAGCTTGACCGCGAAAAGACTTCGACGACTATCGTGCGAATTGTGAACTTTTCTCGACTTCAGGACTCTGGTTCTCTGAAGATCCACCTGACTGGGGAGCGTACGAACCCAGCAGCGATGCTTTATTCCTTCTAGCGTTGTGATTCCGAACCATGCGACTCTCCAAGGCTGTCCAAACTCTCAAACCGTCTGCAACAATCGCCGCTGCGACGAAAGCCAAAGAACTCAAAGCGTCTGGAGTCAAGGTTTACGAATTCACGCTGGGAGAGCCGGACTTCACGACGCCTGAGCACATTTGCGACGCAGCCAAGCAGGCAATTGATGCAGGAGAAACGCATTACACACCCGCAGCCGGGACTCCCAGACTGAAGCAGGCGATTTGCGACCGCTACCAGCGGGACTACAACCTCAGCTATGAACCATCGCAAGTTGTGGTTTCCAATGGGGCGAAGCATTCGATTCATAATGTTCTGTCGGCACTGTGCGGTCCCGGCGATGAAGTGATCATTCCGACTCCTTACTGGGTGAGCTATAGCGCACTCGTTGAGTTGACCGGCGCGACTCCCGTTCTCGTTCCAACGACTCAGGAAAGCGGATTTTGTCTTTCAGCTGAACAGTTCGAGTCAGCGATCACCGACAAAACCCGGCTTCTGATGTTGAACAATCCATGTAATCCGACCGGAGCTGCCTATCCGGTCGAGACTCTGGAGTCTCTCGCGAAAGTTGCTGTCAAACGTGAGATTCCCGTTCTCTCTGACGAAATCTACGAACATCTGGTCTACGAAGGTGCCGAGTTCCGGTCGTTTGCCTCATTCGGTGAAGACGTCAAAAATTTGACAATCATCGTCAGTGGGGTCAGCAAAGCTTACGCGATGACCGGTTGGCGAATCGGCTGGACACTCGCCCCGGTTGATGTCACCAAGGCCATGAGCAACCTCCAAAGCCAGCAAACTTCGAATCCATGCAGCATCAGCCAGTGTGCTGCAGAAGCAGCGTTGAATGGACCTCAAGACTGCGTTCAGGAAATGTTGAAGCACTTCGCCGAACGTCGCGAATACGTCCTCGAACGCCTGGGGAACATCGACGGCCTCAGCTTCGCCACTCCCGGGGGAGCGTTTTACGCGTTCTTCGATGTCAGCAAGTTCTTCGGGAAACCGCTTCAGGGGGGAGTTGTCGTCAACAATTCTACTGAGTTCTGCACGGCAGCCCTCGAACAGGCTCACGTCGGACTCGTCACCGGCGACGCGTTTGGTGCTCCGGGGTATGTCCGATTGTCTTTCGCAACGGACCTCCAAACTCTCGAAGAAGGCATCAACCAACTCGAAAAATTCCTTGCTGGCTAGTTGGCAGCGAGAGTGCCGGTCGAGATTCGAGTCTTCACACAGCGCATTCGTTTGAATGTTTAAGTGGAGGCCCGGATCTTGGCACAGCGAGCGAATTGCCTGATCCCGATTGAACGGCGGGAAAGAACTCTTTTCTCAGTTCGAGAAGAAGACCGACTCGGCGGATTTTCTGAGAATCCAGTCTTTGTCGTCATCGGACAGGAAGTCGATTCGATCCTTGATCAGCGCCAGGGAATCGTTGTAGTTGTTGGGAGGTGTCAGCTGATACGGACAGTCGCTTCCCCACATTAATCGCTGCGGGCTGAAGGCGTCGTAAAGTTGACGGATCATCGGAATCAGTTCCCGATGGGGAGGTTGTTTCTCCCCGAGAGCGTAGTATGCAGAGACCTTCACGAAGACGTTCGGAAATCGGGCAAGCCGGACCAAATTGTCGAGGTCAGACTGACGAATGGTTCCATCGATTCCGATTCGGGCAAAGTGGTCAATGACAACCGTTGTCTCCGGGAATGACTGGCACATCCGGTCGACTTCCGGAAGGTACTCCGGGTTGATGAGCGGGCACATCGCCAGCCCGACTTCAGGACCTTGACGCCACATCGCGTTCATTCCGTCGGAGTCGCTCCAAAGTTTCACTCCTCCATCTCCAGGGCGAATTCTGAGCCCGCGAAAACCCGAAGCATGCAGGCTGACGAGTGAATCAGAAAGGTTTTCCGCTCTTGGTTCAACGCAGGCAACGCCGGAGAATCGACCGGGAAACCTCTCGATCGTATCAATGAGATAGGAGTTGTCTTTGTCGTGATAAATCGTGTGTTGAATCAAGACCACGCGGTCAACGCCGACGGGCTCGGCAATCGCAAGGAGTTCTTCGGGGGTGAACGTTCGTGGCTGAAGGTCCGCGACGGTTTGCGTTCCCTGTAGAGGATACGACTCAATGTCGTCTGTCCAGACATGCGAATGGCAATCGATGAAGCCTGACTTCATGTTGTCCTCTGCAAAGATCTTCGAAAAGCCGAAGGATGTTCCGAGTGCCAGCGACGTCGACTTCAAGAACGTTCGTCGATCGCAGTTCCGAACCCTTTTCTCCCGCTCTGTGTCAACGTCTCGGCCTGAGTTCATTTTTCGACCAGTCTCTTTGGAGTTGCGAGCAAGGCTTCCGTGATTCTTGAGGGCATGTTGCTCCAGCTCAATCAGCATGGTGACATCGGTTGATTGATGATGGCAGGATTAATAGCGAGGTTCAATCCATCGATTTGGGAGATTGGTGATGTCATGTCTGAAAATCGTGTCACACATGCAGAACAAGTCCGCTTTGAAGGAAGTAGATCGAAGTCGTTCCAGGTCGACATCTTGTTTGAAATTGCGCGAGTGTGTTCGAACTTGTGAAGAGTATCTTTGCTTCGAAGTTTTTGAGTATCCCGAATTCCTATGGGTCAATGGAGTGTTTGAATGAGTTCTTATCGAAATCAATTGCCGCAACTGAATGGCGAGACTTTGCTCACCGACGGAGGATTGGAATCGACACTCTTCTTTCAGGACGGATTTGAACTTCCGGAGTATTCCGCGTACCTCTTGCTTGATGATGACGAAGGAGTCCAGCATCTGACGGATTACTTCCGAAGGTTCCTTGCCATCGCTGATCGCTTTTCATTGGGGTTTCTTTTGGAAAGTGTCACCTGGCGAGCGAATCAAGATTGGGCAGAACGCATCGGATACAGCTCGAGCCAACTCGATTCTGTCAATCAGCGCGCCATTGAAATGCTCTTGCAGCTGCGGCAAGAAAACGAGAAAGCTGGCTGCCCGATCGTTGTGAGTGGATGTCTTGGCCCTCGTGGAGATGGGTACGTAGTCGGATCAATGATGACTTCGGAACAGGCCGCCGAGTATCACGAACCGCAAATCCGTTCGCTCGCGAGTGGGGGAACAGACATGGTCACCGCGATGACACTCACCTACGCAGAGGAAGCGATTGGAATCGCACTGGCGGGTCAGAGTGCTCGTGTTCCCGTTGCGATTTCATTCACTGTGGAAACGGATGGACGTCTTCCAAGCGGTCAGCCTCTTGGGGAAGCCATCGAACAGATTGATCAGGAAACAGGTTCGGCCCCCGCGTACTACATGATCAACTGTGCCCATCCAACGCACTTCGGGCCGACTCTCACCGGAGCTTCGGATTGGCGTTCGCGGATCGGAGGGCTGCGCGCCAACGCGTCGAAATTGAGTCACGAAGAACTCGATGGATCCGAGGAACTCGACTCCGGAAATCCGGAAGAATTCGGGCAGGAACACCGCCAGCTTCTCGATTCGCTCGATCACAACATCAGTGTCCTCGGAGGATGTTGCGGGACGGACCATCGGCACATCGAAGCACTGTGTCAATCGGTGTTTGCTTCAAGACTCGATTGATGTTTTTCAATGCAAAGGGCATTGACGACCGCGGGGCACGAATCGTCTTGGGGAGTTGACGGCTAATATCACCAAAATGAAGCAAACCCGGCGAAATGACAGTTGTCATCTTGCCGGGTTTGTCTTTGCAAGCAGTGAAATTTGGCCCTTATCAGGCAGCGTTTTTGCGTCGGCGAGAAGCGAAGCCAAGTCCAGTCAGCCCCATTGCCAGCAGCGCCATGGAGGTTGGTTCAGGAACTGGATTGGTGGGAGGAATGTCGATCACGTCTGGCACTCCGCCGAGGTAGGTGATGACCGTCGCAGAGTTCGCGTTAGGATCGATGACCCAGGAGAGAGCTGTGGTGATGTCTTCAGGACCGAAAGCTGGGCCGAATGTTGGATCGACGAATGCTGGAAGAGAGGTCATGTCGACTTCTCCAGTCAGGCTGAATGCAGCTGTTCCCGCTGTGATGTCAGTTCGCAGATCCGACCACTCATCAGCTGCCCAACCTTCGAAAGTTGAATTTACAAGACCTTGAGAGTCTGAATACGCTCCGCTCTGACTGATTCCAAATTCTTCCGTCTGGTCAACGGTGAAAAGTTCGAGATCTCCACCGGCAACTGAACCGCGAGTGAACAAGATGTCGATAATACCGAAAACATCTTGATCTAGATAGTTGATGAATCGAAGGTCACCAAGCGTTTCGTTGCTGTTTGTGGTGAAGGTGATTTCATTCCGCATATTCGAATCACCGTCAGCGATCGAAGCTGTTGAACGCCAGAAAACCGTATTGCCGTTTGAACCGACGAAGGAACCACTACTGACATAGGTGTCGTCAGTCGTGATGCTGCCCGTTCCACTTAGGGCTGACACGCCAGCACCGGTCTGGACGTAGTTGATCATTTCGAACATGACGTTCGTCGTCGTTGTTCCGCTAACGGCTCCATTGGCCGTAATGTTCGCGACTTCGGACTGGCCGCCTGGATCGACGTCGACTTCGAAATGTCCAACTGTTCCGGCAGGGACGTCATTGTCGATCAGGTCTGCGGAGACCATTGTTGGAATTAGAAGGGCGCAACTGAATATGGGAAGAAAAAAACTTAGCCTCTTAAGTAAGCAATTCATGATTTCTCTCTCAATTCACAAATCTGGACTTCAACAAACCGTCTGGCCACATTGCCAATTCGTGAATATCAACGTATCCGGCCGGTATTACCGAGTGCAATCGTCAGTTTGAGAAAATAGGAGTAATAGGAAGATTTCCCCCTTGCTTTCTCAGAATCTCAACGCGGAGTGAACCCATCAATTGTTTAGCGGGCATTTCGTTGTTCAGTATTTGAATCGCGTGTTCAGAGAATTCAACAATTTTGGATTGCGAGTCTGCAACACTTGGGCGAATGGTTGTTTTTCGACGCAGTCTTGAATCGAATAAAGGTCGAGGCTGCTCCCCGCGTAACTGGTCCGCTCTTTTGACTTTTGCTCTTCGAGATGTTTGTTTGCGTTTGACGTGAAGCCGATGAACGAGAGTGAGTCTGTGGTTGAGGGGAGCACTGGATGATTCGACCCACAATGAGATGAGACGTGCTGATGAGCGGACTTCCCTATTGCGAAATCATTCCTCTTCCGAATGATCAGGTCAGTTTCCGGATCAATGGAGTCGAAAAGACTCGCTGGTATTTTGGATCGCAGTACCTGCGGCCGTTTTTCTTTCCAATCAATTCTTCGAGCGGGCAATCACTGACGCGCATGGGACATCCCGGCGCCCCGAATCATGATCACCATCAGTCGGTCTGGTTTGCGCATCATCGTGTTCTTGGAATTGACTTCTGGGCGAACGGACTCCCGCAGGTTCGCCAGAAAGAATGGTTTGTCTACGACGATGGCGAAGGAGTCGCCCGAATGGCGGTTCGCCTGGAATGGGCTGATGGACATGATCCCTCTCCCCTGCTGCATCAAGAACTGATCGTGCAAATTCGTTCTCTTCCGGACTCCAGCTACACGCTCGATCTTCAGTCCACTTTCCTCCCTGAGAGCGAGATGATTGAGTTCCAGAAGACCAACTTCGGCTTTCTAGCAGTCCGTGTGGCGAAGTCGATTTCGGTCCATTTCGGAGACGGAGTACTGACTGGTGCTTCCGGTGCGACTGGTGAACCCAATCTCTTTGGTCAGGAAAACATCTGGATGGACTATTCGGGTTCATTGGCAAACTACGACGAAGCTGGCAATCAGACGAAGGCCATCTCCGGGATTACGTACTTCGATCATCCTGAGAATCCATCACATCCGACAAAGTGGCATGTTCGCGAAGACGGATGGATGGGAGCGTCTGCCTGTTTCTCTGGTCCGCTGGAAACAACGAGAGATCGACCATTGAAGTTGCGCTATCTCCTCCATGTTCACGATGGCCCTGTCGATCCAGCAGCAGCCAATGCGCTCTTCTCGGAATGGCAAAAACTTCCGTGGCTGGAGGTGGTTCGTTCGAAGCGTCCACATCAGCACTATGAGTTGCAAAGCGTGAATGAATAGTTTCAGGAACATATCTTGATGCGTCACCGTTGTTGAACAAACAACGCAAAATGGTGAGTCAATCGCTTCCAGCGAGTGCACAGACGCGGGCAACTTGTTCTATGATGTTGCCCTCACCAGAAATGACATCAGGAGAATTCATGACTTCACCATTTCTCGATCGACGAACCTTCCTTCATAGCGCCGCAGCCACAGCACTCCTTGGACCTCTCATCGCAAAGGCTCAAACAACTCACGACCCTGTCAAGATCGCCTGTGTCGGCGTCGGCGGCAAAGGCTGGTCCGACATGATGGAGTGTTCGAAAGGAAACGAAATTGTTGCAATCTGTGACATCGACGAAGGTCGATTGCTGAAAGCGGGCGAGCAATTTCCGAAAGCCAAAAAGTTCGCGGACTGGCGCAAACTCCTCGAAATGCCCGGCATCGATGCTGTGACCATTTCAACGCCCGATCACATGCACGCCCCCGTCACACTCACTGCGATTCAAGCGGGTAAGCATGTTTATGCTCAAAAACCTCTGACTCATTCGGTCAAAGAATCACGAACGTTAACCGAAGCCGCTCGTGAGGCCGGTGTCGTGACACAAATGGGAATCCAGCATCATGCGACCGCTCGATTGAAGCTGGCCGTTGATGCCCTTCGGAAAGGTGTCGTTGGGAAGGTACACGAGGTTCACGTCTGGACGGACCGACCCGGAACATTCTGGAAACAGGGGCTGACACGACCTGAACATCACGACCCGGTTCCAAAGACCGTCGCTTGGGATTTGTGGCTTGGAGTTGCTCCCGAGCGGCCTTATGTCGCTCCGCTTTATCATCCATTCCATTGGCGAGGCTGGTGGGACTTTGGAACCGGCGCGCTGGGTGACATGGGTTGCCATCTTCTCGATCCCGTTATCCACGGACTGGAACTGGGGGCTCCGAAATCTGTGACAGCAGAGGGGCCAGAGCCCAGCCCAGAAAGTGGTCCGCTCTGGTGCGAAGTTCAATACACGTTCCCCGGAACGAGTCACACCACAGACGAGGTTCTCGTTCACTGGTATGAAGCTGGACGACAACCGGACCGAAAATTGTTTGACGCCCCGCAAGACTGGGCTGGCTCGAAGAACGGTGTTCTTTATCGTGGATCAGAAGGGAATCTTTTTGTTGGATTTCCTGAGATGCCGGAGATCTTCCCCAAGGCAAAATTCGCCGACTACGAGTGGCCGGAAATGAGTGATCACAATCACTATCAGGAGTGGACGAATGCCGTCGCGGGAATCGGAAAGACATCCTGCCCGTTCGAGTATTCCGGACCGTTGACGGAAACGGTGTTGCTCGGAAACGTTGCTTATCGTTCGCAAAGCAAAATTCACTGGAACACCGAAAAGTTGATCTGTGAAGGAAACCCCGGCGCGACGCAATTTCTTCATCGCGAATACCGTAAGGGATGGTCAATTCCCAATCTGGGATAGACATTCAATCGTTCACAGAACAACAGCTATTTTTGAATGAGAACTGAAACTGATGAGAAAAACATTCCTTTTGTTGATCGCGTGCGGAGCATGGAGTTTCGTTTCTGGATGCGTTGAGGAAAACCCACCAGAAGACACGACCGCAAAGCCGGTCGTCGAACCAGCCGTTGAGAATCCGCCGCCGAGCGAGTCCCAAGCCCCTCCTCCCGCTGAGGGAGCAGATGACGAGAATATGGTTCAGGCGATTCGGCGTGCTGCAGCCAACGTGAAGGTGAACAGCGACGGTGTCGTGACCGAAGTTGACTATCGCGGCAAGAAGGTCAATGACGAGTATCTTCTGATTCTGACGAAGCTGAGTGGTTTGCAGTCGGTCTTGTTGAACGAAACCGAAATCACGGATGCGGGTCTTGAAACACTCGGGAAAATTGAGACGTTGAGAAATCTCGACTTGCGTGACTGTCCGATCAGCAACGACGGACTCGCTCACCTCGTCGGGCTGAAAAATCTGCGAGCGCTCCGGCTTTCCGGAAAATCAGGAGCCACGACAGTCGACGATGATGGAATGGAATCGGTCGGACAATTGACGAACCTGAAAGCCTTGCTGCTTGATTTTCTGTGGGTCAGCGGCGACGGACTTGCGAAGCTGAACAGCCTCGAAAACCTCGAAGAATTGTATCTCGCCGGGACACTCGTCGGGGATGAAGATCTCAAGCAGGTGCAGCAGTTTCCGAACCTTAAAAAGTTGCGGATTTCGAAATTGTCGCAAGTGACAGGCGCGGGGCTGACACACATTCAGGAACTGCCGTTGACCGATCTCGATCTGAGTGAAAGCAGCTCGATGTTTGACAACGATCTTTCAGCGTTGGCGAACATGAATGATCTTCAGCGACTCAATCTGTGGCGTGTCGCGATGACTGACGCAGGAGCCGCTCACCTTGCCGGGCTGACCAAAATGAAATGGCTCAACCTCGACAACACACAGGTGACGGACGCCGGGATTCCGAGTTTGAAGGAGATGTCTGACCTTGAGTTTTTGCACTTGGGGTCGACTTCGGTCACCGATGAGGGAATTCAGGAGTTGGCGGCGTTGAAAGCTCTCAAAGATTTGAAGGTGACGCGAACTGCCGTAACGGAAGCTGGTGTCGACGAGCTTCAAAAGAAGCTGCCGGATGTTTCGATTCAACTCAAGTACATCGAGGGACAATAGCGTTCAGTTTCTGAATGAATGTCCAACAAGAAGATCTGAGACAATTCGCGAGCAAGTTTGTCTCGATTGTTCAAACGAGTTGGATTTGAATCGAACATGAAAAAATCGCCGTCGATAACGAGTCTGATCGACGGCGATTTTTCTGTTTGGAGCAACACTCGTCGTGAGAAACAAGCTCAGACGGGTGCAGCGAAATCTTGCCAATGCTTTAGGCGACTTCCCAGCCTTCTCGGTACTGCTTGGAAATGTACTGATCGGCTGCATCGGTGTTGGTTGCTTTCAGCTTTGCAGCGTCCCATTCGAGCTTCTGACCAGTTCGATAAGCCACGTTGCCGAGAAGAACCGTTTCCGTGAGTGCTCCGGCATAGTCAAAGTTGCAAAGTGGTTGAGTTCCATCTTTGCAAGCTTTGATCCATTCTGCGTGTTGGCCGATGGAAGATTCGATCCACGGAGTCGGAGGTTGGAAGTCAGCGAATTTTTCTTTCGGGAACAGTCTGTAGTTGTTGTAATCAGCGAACATTTTCCCTTCGCTGCCGACAAACATCACTCCGCTTCCCGGAACTCGTTCGCCAGCCACTTCGCGAGGAGTTTGATCTCCGTCGTACCAGATCAATTTGCACGCAGCGAGATCTTCCCGGGCTGGGAATTCGTATTCCACGCTCAAGCCGAGTGGGCATGTTTCCTCGTGGACTTTCGGACCATGAGCAACACAGCTTGTTGGATGACGTAGCTTGAGAGCCCAGAATGGGAGGTCCATGTAATGGCATCCCATGTCGCCGAGCGTCCCTTGACCGAAATCCCACCAGCGTCGCCACTGTGCGGGATGGTAGCGGCCAGCGGCATATGGTCGTTCAGGTGCTGGGCCAAGCCACAGATCCCAGTGAAGGTGAGCCGGTGGTTCGGTTCCATTCTCTGGTCGTTCACCTCCGCCCCAGCCTTTGCCGACCCAAACGTGAACGTCGGTCACGTCTCCAATCGCTCCCGATTGAATGATCTCGACGACGCGTCGATAGTTGTCGCCTGCGTGAATCTGCGTTCCCATTTGCGTGACAACGCCGTGCTCTTTGGCTGCTTCGGCGATGATGCGGGCTTCCTGAACTGTGTGCGTCAGCGGTTTTTCGCAGTAGACGTGAAGCCCCTGTCGAATCGCCCGGATCGTTGCCGGGGCATGATGGTGGTCCGTTGTCCCGATGACAACTGCGTCGATCTTGCCCTTTTCCTGATCGAGCATTTCACGATAGTCGTGATACGTGCGGGCGTTTGGAAACTCGCCAAGCTTTCGCTTCAGGTAGTTCTCGTCAACATCGACGAGGGCCACAATGTTTTCGCCTTGGACTCCCTGAATATCATTCGCTGCACGGTTGGCTGTTCCGATGCAGGCGATGTTGAGTTTTTCGTTGGGGGAACTCGATTCCTGTGCTTTTGCTCCAGTCCAGACAGAACTGGCGATGGCAGCGGCGCCAGCCGTTGTG
This sequence comes from Thalassoglobus neptunius, assembly GCF_007859735.1. Lineage (GTDB taxonomy): Bacteria > Planctomycetota > Planctomycetia > Planctomycetales > Planctomycetaceae > Thalassoglobus > Thalassoglobus neptunius. Next base: position 1,395,950 of record NZ_SIHI01000001.1, read on the forward strand.
GCCTGGATGAATGTCCGACGTGAGGTACGTGGGTTCAACATGGTGAGATTGTCCTCAATGGTAAGAAAGGAAGTCCGTGGTGGTGGGAGATCAGTAGACTCGTGCGGGCAATGAATCTCGGACCGTTACATATCCTGTCGCTTTGAGGGTGTCAGCGTCAAGTATTGTCGTGATCGATCAGTCAAAATCGGAATGGCATGATTGACATTTTGGATCGGTTGAGATGCTGGAAGATCGGGGTGGATCAAGATATGTTGATGCACAGGTTGTTTCAGATGGGGTTAGGACGTTGTGTCGATGCGACCGCAAAAACTCCCCAAAATACTCCCGAGGAAACAGTTTCTCCAAAAGAAAGTGAGCGTTCGCGATGCGAGGTCACGGATTGTGTTGTCTTCTCATTGTTCTGGCGAATTGTTCGGCGCAAAGCGTCGTTGCTGAAGGTCAGCCCAATGTTGTTTTGGTGATTACTGATGACCAAGGGTACGGAGATCTCTCCTGTCATGGAAATCCCGTCCTTAAGACTCCCGCGATTGATGCTCTCTTCGAAGAAAGTGTTCGGCTGACGGACTATCACGTTTCGCCAACGTGCTCGCCGACACGCGCAGCCCTGGTCACGGGACACTGGACGAATCGCACAGGGGTTTGGCATACGATTATGGGACGGTCGATGCTTCGTGAAAATGAAGTGACTATGGGGCAGATCTTCAAAGACAATGGGTACGCAACCGGAATGTTTGGGAAGTGGCACTTGGGAGACAATGCCCCCTATCGCCCTGAAGATCGCGGCTATACTGAGGTTTTGCGTCACGGTGGAGGGGGTGTCGGGCAGACTCCTGACTACTGGGACAACGCCTATTTCGACGGAAGCTACTGGCACAACGGAGAAGTTGAACCGGCGGAAGGATTCTGCACGGACGTCTTCTTCGAAGCAGCCATGGATTTTATTGACGAGGAAAGCTCCGCGGGACGCCCGTTTCTGGCCTATATCGCGACCAACGCACCACACGGCCCCATGCATTCTCCAGAAGAATTCAGCGCTCCCTATGCCGGTCTCAATAATTTTGGCCTCGAGAACTTCTTCGGAATGATTGCCAATATCGATTACAACGTTGAGCGTTTGAGATCGTTTCTTGATGAGAAAAACTTGACGGAAAATACGATCTTCATCTTCACGACGGATAACGGATCGTCATCGGGATGGAAGCTTCATAACTCGGGAATGCGAGCGGGTAAGGGAAGCCCTTACGACGGCGGGCATCGTGTTCCATTCTTTATCTACTGGCCAGAAGGCGATCTGACAGGCGGCCGGGATGTCACACCGATCACCGCGCATGTGGATGTCATTCCGACACTCCTCGAACTGTGTGGTTTGACTCCCCCGAAATCAGTGAAGTTTGACGGACAAAGTATTGTTTCACTCCTCAAAGGTGAGGACAGCGATTGGCCTGATCGAATCCTTGTGACCGATTCTCAACGAGTCAATGATCCCATCAAGTGGAGACAAAGCTCGGTGATGACCTCGCAGTGGCGATTGATCAACGGGAAAGAACTATACGACATTCAGCAAGATCCCGGACAAGAGTCGGACATCGCCTCCGGTCATCCGGAAGTGGTCGAACGCCTCCGGGATTTCTACGAAGAGTGGTGGGCCGATCTGCTTCCTTCCTTCAAACAGAATGCAGCGATTCATCTGGGAGATGCACGCGATAATCCAGCTCGGTTAACATCGCATGACTGGATCACGACCGGTTCGACTCCATGGAATCAAGGTCACATTCGCAGTGCATTAAACGGGGATGCGAATACAGGTTTCTGGAATGTGAACGTCCTTGAAGATGGCCTCTACCGAATTCGTCTACGACGATGGCCCGAAGAGACTCAGGCTGCGCTGAATGCCGAACTTCCTCCGGGTGATCCTGTTCCTGGGACGAAAGCCTTCCGAACGACGCCCGGAAAGCCGATCAATCCAGTGCGTGCGACATTGAAAATCGGAGATCTGGTCGAAGAGAAATCTGTCGATCCAGACGCCGAGGAAGTTGTGTTCGAAGTGCAGATTCCTGCTGGTCCAACTCAGATGTCGGCATTGCTCGAAGCTCCTGATGGAACCGTCTATGGCGCTTACTATGCCTACGTCGAAAAGCTCAATCAAAGGGCGTCTCTTGATTGATCGGCCCGGTTGGAATCGCACAAAGCGTCGCGGTTGCTTAAAGAAAGTCCTTCTGCTGGGGTTGGGGGTGATTGTTTTCTCGTCCCCGGCAGATGGGCAGGATTCGGCAGCGACGTTTGAATTTCGAGATCACGATGTCGTCATTCGTGACGGAAAGAATGTCATCGCAAGATATGTCTTTTCCGATGCGGAGATTCCGCGTCCGTATCTCTGCGATGTCGCGGCGCCCAATCAGTTTCAGGTGACACGTCGTCATCCTCCAAAACCGGATCTCGATGCCACTGATCATGCGACGATGCATCCGGGAATCTGGTTGGCTTTCGGCGATTTGAGTGGCTCGGACTTCTGGAGAAACCGGGCCACGATTCAGCATGTCGAATTTCTGTCAGACGCGCAGGATGACGGGGAGCCTCGAACTCTGCGGGAACGAAAACGCTATCTTTCGAAAGACGGAAAACGACTCTGCGAGGAAGAGTTTTCGTTGCAAGTTATTGTCCTCAAAAATGCCTTCGTGTTTGAATTCGATTCCGTGTTCACCAGCGATCAAGAGTTCTTCTTTGGAGATCAGGAAGAGATGGGTTTAGGAGTCCGCGCAGCGACGGAACTCGCGGAGAACGCCGGTGGAAGTATGAAGAGCTCAGGCGGGGCGGAGTCTGCAAAAGTGATCTGGGGTCAACCTGCCGAGTGGTGCGATTTGAGTCGTGCGATTGAACAGGACAAAGTCGGCGTCGCCATTTTCTGTCATCGCGAGAACTTCCGAAGCAGCTGCATGCATGCTCGTGACTACGGCTTGATGACCGCAAATCTCTTTGGTCGAGAAGCAATGAAACAGGGCGAACGGAGTCGGATCACTGTGCAGCCGGGAGAAGAATTCCGCCTGCGGTATGCTGTGTTTGTCTACGCTGTTCCCGCTGAACGAACCATCGACATCGAACATTTCTATCAAGACTATCTGGAGCGAAATTGATGTACTCAGGGAATCGAAACGTCACGCTTACGGCGATGGGGGCATTGGTCTTGCTCTTTGCAATGAGTGGGCATTCCGTCTGTCGAGGAGCGGATCAACCGAATGTCGTCTTGATCTATACCGACGATCAGGGTTACGGCGACATGAGTTCTTTGAACCCGGACAGCCGGTTTCAGACTCCAAGCCTCGATCGACTGGCTCGCGAAGGAATCCTCTTTACCGACGCGCATTGTTCCGACACCGTCTGCACTCCTTCTCGTTATGGATTGCTCACAGGCAGATACAGCTGGCGGACTTCTCTCAAAAGCGGTGTCTTCGGAGCCGAACGAGAAGGTCTGATTGCGGATGATCGCATGACGCTGGCATCGTTGTTTTCGAATCAGGGATATCGAACGATTATGGTCGGCAAGTGGCATCTGGGGATGGATTTCCCTGGTGATGCGCCGACTCGGAAAAATCCTGACTCACGCGATTGGAGTCAACCGGTCCGTGATATGCCGCTCGACAAAGGGTTTGATACGTTCTTCGGGATTCCAGCATCGATGAACTATGGAGTCCTTGCCTGGCTTGATGGACGATATGCAAGTGTGCCTCCTACGCAGTTCACGAAGAAGAAGCCCAATCAACGAGCAATCTCCGACTATCGAATCATGCCTCCATACGAAACCTCTCCCGCTCCGGATCTGATGGAGGTGGCCCCCGACTTTATTGACCATGATTGCCTGACGCGGTTTACTGATCGAGCGATTGAAGAAATTCGAAAGTCTGCGCACGAAGATCAACAGCCATCTCCGTTCTTTCTCTATCTTCCTTTCACTTCCCCTCACAAGCCGGTCATTACGTTGCCGCAATTCCAGGGCAAAAGTGAAGCGGGTGAGTACGGAGACTTCATGATCGAGACGGACTGGCATATCGGCCGACTGTTGGATGTTCTCGATGAGTTGCAACTTGCAGAGAACACCATTGTGATCGTTACCAGCGACAATGGTCCGGAAACGACATGGAAACAAAGACTGAAACAATACGGTCATGCAAGTAACGGTCCGTTTCGCGAGGGAAAACGCTCCATCTACGAAGGAGGACATCGAGTCCCGTTTGTGATGCGATGGCCGAATCGCATTCTCCCCGGGAGACTCACGGGCGCGACGATCTGTCAGACCGATCTTCTGGCTACAATGGCCGAACTTCTGGATGTTCCTCTGCCAGATGGAGCCGGAGAAGACAGCCAAAGCTTCTTGCCAGTGCTTCTCAGTGAGGATTCTCAGCACACTCGAGTGCCCATGATTCATCACTCTTCTGGAGGAGGATTCGCCATCAGAGACGGAAACTGGAAGTTGATCCTCCCACATCGAAAGCAGAAAAGTGAGCTCTACAACATCCGTGAAGATCCGGGTGAGCAACACGACCTTCTCGCAGAACATCCGGAAATCGCGAGTCGCTTGACGTCCGCCATCACGGAGATCGTCGAGAACGGACGTTCAACTCCCGGGGTCCCGCAGAAGAACGATACCGGTTACTGGAGCGATCTCACCTGGATCAAACAGAATTGATGTCTCTCAACCGCTTTCACGGTTGCTCTGCGCCCGAGCCGGGGAGATGTTTAAGATTGCCAGGAATAGGTTTTGCCCGAAAATCGTTTTGCCCGATAAATGATTCTCATCGGGTTCAGGGTTGTGTGACTTCCTGAATGCGTTCGGGAAGATTGCATGAAATACAGCCTCAGACTGATCAATCATTCGATGATCGGTGTCGCGGACGTTACCATTTGAAAAGATGGTTTGACGGTTCGCCACGGGGAATGACGAGCCTTTTTTGATTCTATTTTGGAGACGTCAATGGGCAACATGAACCGTGAAAAGAACCGCGCTGTCTGGTTTGATCTGCCTGTCGAAGACCTCGATCGGGCGGCCGAGTTTTATCGTCATGTTCTTGCAGTCGGAGTGGACATCGAAGAATTTAATGGCACTCGATTTGGTGTGATCGAACACGAAGACGGCAACGGTGGTTGTCTTGTGATTCGAAGCGAGGAAATCACAGCGACGAAGGGAGTGCTGATTTATCTCAATGTTCACGGACGAATCAATGACGCGATTGAGTGTGTGAACAACTACGGAGGCGAAGTGATTGAAGAGGTCCATTCGATTGGTCCACATGGATTGCGAGCTATCATTCTCGACACCGAGGGAAACCGAATTGCCCTTCACTCGGACCATGTTGACGATGCATAAGATGAGCATCGCGAACGATCAATAATGATCTTCAAAGTCACTTCGTACACGCCTTTCGTGATCGCGTGTCGTTTCGAAGCGTGCTGTGTTGAAACTTGTTTTTAAGAGAGGTGCTATTGGCTGCGATTTCGTCACTCCTCATCGTTTTAACGTTGTCACTTCTGGTGACGCGTGTCGCGGCGATGGCTTTGATGCTCACGGGACTTTCGAAAGAAGTTGCCCGATTTCAGGCGCGTTCTGCGTTCACGGGAGTTGGATTCCCGGCACGAGAATCGGAAGAGATTGTCAATCACCCGATCCGTCGACGCATCGTCATGCTTTTGATGCTGCTGGGAAACCTCGGGATCGGTGCGGTCGTGGCGACACTCATGGTTTCGTTTCTGCAAACCTCTGAATCGCAGTATTGGTGGCTGCGGATCATTTTCCTCGCGTCCGGGTTGATCGCTCTCTGGCTGATTGCAAGAAATCGTTTTATCGAGAAACATCTGAACCGGTTAATTTCCAAAATCCTCCGGAGATGGGGTGATCTTCCGCGTCGAAATTATGCGGCGATTCTTCAACTCGAAGGCGGATTTGCTGTGAGTGAGCTGCTCGTCAATCCGAAGGATTGGGTGGCCGGAAAGAGGCTCGCCGAATTGCGGCTTCCCAACGAAGGAGTGCTTGTGCTGGGGATTCGCCGTGCGAAAGACGGGACCTTCGTGGGGACTCCCCACGGAGCGACTGAAGTTCACGCCAACGACACATTAATTGTGTATGGACGTGTCGAAAGTGTTTCCGACCTCGACAAGCGGACATTCGGAAGACGCGGTGACGAAGCTCATCGCGAAGCAGTCTTGAAACACTCAAGTGAAACAGGCGATCAGAGTTTGAATGACTCTTCCAAAGTCCGGGATGACCAAACCGAGTCACCGTGAGTATTAAGCGTTCATCCGGATTAGAGTCTGCAGGCGAGGCGACCGAGTTCAGTCATTGAGAGTTACAGCTTTTCCGATTCCGCGGCAATTGGGAGCTTCAATCAGTTTGATTAAATCACTGGGAAGAAAAGGCTTCGCGACATGGTGATCGATTCCGACTTCTCGCGAGAGCTCTCGATACTCGTTCCCGTCCCAGCCGCTGACGGCAATGATTCGAATATCGTTCATTTCCGGCAGTCTCCTGAGAATCCGTGCCACTTCAAATCCGTCCATTCCGGGGAGCCCGATATCGAGTAGAATGACATCGGGAATGTTGAGTTCGGCAAGCTGAATTCCGTCGATTCCATTGTTTGCAGTAATGACCACATAGCCTTCCATCGACAACAGCAGCTTCAACATTTCGGCGGAATCAACGTTGTCGTCGACGATGAGAATCCGACGATTTGAGGACGCCGTTTTTGATTGAACGCTCGGTTGCACCTTCTGCGAAGGTTTTCGTCCCGATGATTCCTGTAAGCTCGTGAATTCGGATTCACTCAAAATATTCTTTGAGGATTCAGGTGAATCACATCGGTTCGACATGTTGAGGTCTGTGGTCGTCGAAGGCTTCGCGGGGATTTTATGATCAAGACATGGGAGCTGAAGAACAAAGCGTGTCCCCTGCCCCAGTCCATCGCTGAACATTTCGACTGTTCCGTGGTGGGCTGCGATGATGTGACGCACGAGCGAAAGCCCAATGCCGAGCCCTCCTTCGCGGCGAGACCGCGATGAATTGACCTGACGAAACAATTCGAAAATGTCACTTTCAAGCTCTTGTGGGATTCCGATTCCATCGTCTTCGACACACACGGACGCGATGCCGTTTTCACTGGAAACGGCCAGCCGGATGTGACCTTTGACCGGTGTAAACTTCGCTGCATTGTGGAGCAAATTCGATATCGACTGCGACATCCGGGCGAGATCTCCGTTGATGATGACAGGGTCTGTTGGGAGGCTCGCACGAAATTGATGTCCGCGTTCCTGGATGACGGAACTCGACATTTCGATGGCCATTTCCACCGCGTCAACGAGATTGATCGGTGACAACTTCACGCGAAGTTTTCCGTGAACGTACCTCGATGCGTCGAGAAGGTCATTCACGAGCCGAATCGTTTGACCGAGTTGCCGGCGAATCGTTTGCAGCGCATGAGCTTGCTGCCTCGATTTCGGACCGTCCTCCAAAATGTCGAGAGCTGTTTGAATTGGAGTCAATGGATTTCTTAACTCATGCGCAAGCATGGCAAGAAACTCGTCCTTTCTGCGGTCTGCTTCCATCAGGCCGTCGTTCAGGCGCGCATTCTCTCTCGCGCTGTTCTCTGAGATTCTTCGTTGAACCGACAGCTGATTGAAAATCATGATCGCTGCGATTGTGACGCCCAGATAAATCCAGAGGGAAACAAGATCCGACGCATGAATCAACAGCAAACTGTCATGGGGTGGAATAATGAAGTGTGCTGCGGACAAGAGACTCAAAACCGCTGCAAGAATGGCTGGCCCGGTCCCTGCCAGCCACGCAGTCAGAAGTGACGAAACGAAAAAGAGGCCGAACGGAACCTTCGATTCGAGAATCGGATCGAGCTCCATGCGAATCCAGGTCGCTGTCAGCGTGCTGAACAGTGCGATGCTGTAGCGGCGCATTTGATCAAGAAACCGCGATCCCGCATCTTGCCCAGTGACTGTCATGTCGGCAGTCTGAAAAGCTGTCTTCAGGGACAAATCATTCTTCCCACAGAACCCTGGAAATGGAAATAAGAGCCTAGTGCTCTCTGACCTCAAACTGTCATTCACTCCGCCGGCCGATTCATCATCTCGGCAAGCGGTCTTCTGAAGCACTTCTTGAGTCGCGAACCGTCTCGATGGGGGTGCCAGTATTCTCAAGGTGATTTCAAGAGTGTGCCTGAGACCTACATTATGGTTTCTCGACACTCTCCTGAAACTCACACTTTCCATGAATGGTGAGTCTGTGCATGTGAATTCGCGAAGACCAATTCAAGAATGGTTTAAGCCGATGAAGTCCGCGATCCTGGTGTGAAGCCCCCTTTGACTGTCGCGATCACTCGATCAGGATCGAGTGGCTTGGCGAACCATCCGTCGAACCCGTTGGACCGAGGAGCGATTTCATTCTCGTCCTCAGAGATTCCAGTCATGGCGTACACTTTGAGTTGAGCGAGCTCCTTGTCATCGCGGATGTGGTGCAATGTTTCGAGTCCGTCGCAGTTTGGCATCCGGATGTCGAGCAGGACTCCGTCGAGGTCTAAGTGTTCGTGCATCTGTTTTAGTGCTTCGCGGCCGTCACCCGCGTCGATCACGTGAAACCCATAGAGTCTCAGAATCGCGGAGAGCATTTCGCGTTCGTTGGCGTCATCGTCGACGACGAGCAGCTTTCGACCATTGACTGGCGATTGGACTGCCGCCGATTCCGGTTTTGATTCTCCACAAATCGAATCGAGATTGGCGATCTCGGTTTTCAGTCGATGAAAGGTCGCCTGCGCAGCTTGTGTCAAACCTGCTTCGATTTGTTTCTGAAAGAGATGAATTCCCAAATTCACGGCATTGAGCCGGTTGCGAACCTGATGCTTACTCACCGCAGTGAGTGTCCCTCCAGCGAGTTCGATCAGTTGCTCATCAGAGCAGACTTCTTTCCGAAGGATGCGAACATCGTCCGGAGCCTGAATTCCAATTTTGATGACTTGGCCGCGGACCTGAAGAAGCTTTAAAGAAATACCTGTGTTGGGAAAAACGATCTCCAGGTCAACACGTCTGGAAAGCACGAGCATGGGCGGGTTTCCTTTCCCGAAGGGCGAATGCAGAATCTGCTCACGTAGGACTTCTCGATCAACTGATGGTTGTTCGATCGACGCATTCGTCTCATTCACTCCGAAGGATTCGGAATGATGGTGAGAAGGTCGAGATCCTGCGTGGCTCCCTGAGTTGCGTGCATTCCCTGCTCGTCAGCTTTGGGAGATCAATTGCGAACCTTCATGTTTCGCAGCGGAAAGAGATACCAAGAAAAAGTCGGTCCGGCAATCAGATTCCTGAAAAATTTTCTTCGCCCGTTGACACCAACCTTCAGGCTGAAGAATTCTGTGGATGGGGTTGTTCGATCGCGGAGTGACTGGCGTGAGAGTGTCCATCGTTTCCATGAACATATCCGTCGCCGAAGTCCGGAAGATCGATGATTTTTCCGTTCGCCAGCCCGAGCAGCAGATCGTCAATCTGTTTTGGGGATGGTTCCGGTTGACAGGCAAGCGACTCCGCCGACGAATCGATATCGAGTTCGACGACGCTCTGGTCCAGAATTCGGCAAAGTTGATGTCCGTCGAAGTATTCCTCTCGATAGTGAAGCAACACCTGACGGACCTTCTCTTGCCCGGCGAACGCGGGTAGCTCACCCCAATAGAAAACCTGATCGCCGGGAGCTTTGAGCCAACTCAGCCAGCGTGGCAAGACTCGCTTGCGTTCTCCCTGATTGACGGCGTGGAAAAACTTCCGCAGATAGTTCAGGTGATTCAATTCCAACTCGGGGCTGCGGGGGAGCACACCATGCCGCTCACGCACTTCATTCAGCTTGTCGAGATCCGGACCTGCCTCGCGGAGCGCATCACGAAGATCGTGTTTCCAAACTTCACCCAGGTGGTAGGTCATGCCGGCGACAGGCGCGAGAAAGCATGCGTGGACTTTCCCGTAGAGTCGCTCATTCGGACACATATAGTTGTTGTAGATTCCGTATCGGGTTCCGCTTTCCCCGACGGCGATCCAGTGCATTCTCTGAGTGAAAGGAGTGTCCCACCAACCAAGCGGCATCGGCTTCCAGAGTTTGTGTCGAAGAGGAAACAGGCCCATGAAAATCAGGCTGATGAAAACACTGAACGGACTGAAGACCTGGGCAGTGGTTGCTTCCGGAAGCATGAAGAGTGCCCCAGCGATTGCTAGATCTGTCAGAATCCAGTCCCAGAAAAGAAGCCCGGAGACCGCGAAGACTCCCAGATGGAACGCACTCCAGGCGAGGCAAAACCCGATTCCGAAGAATGGATGCAGCAGCGCAAGAGGAGAGAGCAATTCGATGACGAAGGCGCTGATTTGCATTGGCTTCTCTGTGACCTTGAGGAAGCCAATCAATCGACTCCACTGCCGCCACGGAAGAAACCTTCCCCAACCCCAACTGTAGGCGCTGGCTGCGAGATGGTGAATTCGATTCTCCAGTGCCCACGAATACCATTTCGGCCCAAGCCAGATCTTGGCCAGGGCGGTGATCAGGTAGTGGGAGATCTGAATTGTCAGGATGAAGAACCACAGGATCGAAGAGTCCGAAAAGAGCGCTGTCGGAAACAGCCAGGCACTCGATGCTGTCACCAGAAATGCTGAAACTGCGAGAAGCACTCGCATCGGGAGTGTGGAGTGATGTTCCCAGAGTGCGAAAGGTGTCGTGAGCAGGAACGCGGAGATCAAGACACACGCGGGGCTCCACCACGATCCGATCACAGAGGCCACAAGGATGAAACGTTCCAGCGACTTTGTGTCCCCGAAGACCGGGTCGATGTCTCTTGTCGTCGCCTTCCAGGTGAGAAACGCAGAAATGAAAATCGCGACGAATCGAACGGGCTCAAAGTCTGGCACATCTGTCCACAACCAAAACGGGCAAAGAACGGCCAATGGAGCAATCACGAGGGCTGTCTTCAGCCGCGGAGTCTTCACTCCGAACCGGTCGAGGAGCTTCGTCAACCCTTCCTGATGAATCGCAACTTCCAACAACCAGTAACCAAGCGTCAGCACAATCAAATTGGCGAACGAGATGGCGGTTGCGTGCATTGTTTTTCTCCATCGAGAAATTGCGTCGACGATTGCGGTTCAAAGCAATCCTGATCCACAGAGAATAGCGGGGTTTGTGAATTCTCAGTAAAGGAGACGAACGATGGCAATTCGACCGCATTGGAAACGCCGTTTTATCCCCGTATTGGCGTCGAATCTTCTGCAATCTCATCCCGAAATCTTCGTCTTCCGGAGATTTTTGCAATTCTGCTAGAATCCCAAAAATCCCGTTCGAAGCCGAAGACAGACATCAAGATGATGTCGACGAATCGCTTCAGGAAATCGCACACGAATCAGCAGCTGTCTCTTGATGCGCGATTCTCCGCAAAATTGGCTGTGTCACCTCAGTGGCCTGATGAGAAAAGAGATATCGACGGATGAGGAAACCAGTTGAACTGATCGCGAATCAGGATGCCGCGGTCACGGCGGTTTGGCCGACCGATCGTCAGGCAGCATTGTTTTTCTGGCTGTTCTTGATCGGGCACTGTCTTGCCTGGATCGTCGTTCCCAGTTTGACGCAGCCCAACGGGACGCTCGATGCCATCGAGATGATTTACTGGGGACATGAGTGGGAACTCGGCTACTACAAACACCCTCCCCTTCCCGCCTGGCTCGCCGAATCTGCTTCGTGGTTGGGCGGAAATACCGTTTGGCCAACGTTTGTACTTGCACAAATTTCGACAGCTGCCTGTTTCTGGGCGGTGTTCATGATTGGTCGCGATATCGGGGGAAATCGATTCGCACTTTTGGCCGTACTCCTGCTGGAATCCTGCTACTACTACAACTTCACGACGACGGAGTTCAACAACAACGTCACATCGAGAGGGTTCTGCGCGGCGGCGGTTGCGCTTGTGTACTTTGCGATGACCCGAGAACGGCTCCACTACTGGGCGCTCTCCGGGGTTGCCATCGGTTGCGGAATGCTCAGCAAATACGACACAGCCTTATTTGCGATCATTATGCTTGCGTTCTCAATCGTGCATCCTCGAGGACGCGAAGCATGGAAGACTGCGGGGCCATTTGTCCTGCTTGCAACGTCAGGCCTGTGCTTTGCCCCCCATCTCTACTGGCTTGTTCAGAATGATTTCCCGACGATCGACTACCTGCTCAGGCGCTCGGATGACGGAGAAACAACGCTGATTTCGCATGTCCTGGAACCACTCGAGTTTCTCCTTTCGCAGATTTGGGCCATCGCTCCGCTCTTGATTCTCTCAATTCCGGTGACTGGATTGTGGTGGAAGAAACGGACGAATCTCTCGGAGAAGGCGAGCTTTCAGCGCGATTTTGTATTGTGGTTCGGACTCGGACCGGTCCTGCTTGTGATGGCTGTCACTATGTTGACCGGAGGAGATGTTCGGTCGATGTGGGGAGCAAAGATCTGGACGTTTACGGGCTTGGCTCTGTTGAGTTCCGTCCAGATTCAGGGATCACTTGTGGAGTTTCAAAAAGTCTGCCGACGCTGTGTTTTAGCTGGCGGAATCGCCATCATCGCGCTGCTGGGGCGAAATCTTGTTGTCCCGCATTTTCGTGATCATGGGTCCCGTGTCCACTTCCCCGGAAAGGCATTGGCGACCGTTGCTCGAGACGCCTACGAAGCAGAAGTTGGAGAAGCTCCGAAGGTGATTGGTGGGCCATGGTGGGATGCTGCCAACGTGGCGGTGTTGGGAGATCAACGGGCCACAGTCTTTGCGAATCTCGATCCATCCATCAGCCCGTGGGCTTCAGATCAATTCCTCAAGGAAAATGGCGGTGTCATTGTCTGGCAGCCGAAGTTGATTCGTGGCAGCTATGCAGCGGAGGTGCGAGAAAGATTTCCGAAGGCGATCTTCATTGATCCCGTCGAACTCGACTGGGAGACACCGGCGAAGCTGGAGCCGATTCTCTTTCAAATCGCAATCGTCAAGCCGGAACCTGCCTCGCAAAAGGTCGTCAAAGTCAGCGATGCTTCGGGCGGCGGAAATGTCGTCGTCAGGTGATGTTCACGCGAGTGCGGCTGACTCGAAATGAGTTCCGAGCCGGCCTGTTCTCAGTTGATCACTCACTCCCACGCTATTGAGCACAGGGCATAGAATGCAGTGCCTATCTGGCACTGAGTTCGTGGACCATTTTGACGAGCGCTTTCACGTTGTCGGGATTCATGTCCGGGTGGACACCGTGTCCCAGATTGAAGATGTGTCCGGGATGTCCTGCGTTGGCGTCGAGGACATCTTTCGCTCGCTGTTTCAGGGTCGGCAATTCTGTGTAGAGCGAAGCTGGGTCCAGATTTCCTTGAATGGCCCGAGACTGGCCGACAATTTCGCGGGCGGATGCGAGATCGATTCGCCAGTCGATGCCAATTACCTGTCCTCCGGCAGAAACCTGATCGGGTACGAGCGCAGGGTTTCCGGTGAGAAAGTTAATGACAGGGACGGCCGGATTGACTGAGGCAATCAGTCGCTGGGTGTGTGGAAGAACGTATTGACGGTAATCGGAAGGGCTCAGGCACCCAGCCCAGCTATCGAAGACCTGAACAGCCTGGCAACCTGCTTCGATTTGTGCGTTGAGGTAATCGGCCAGCGAATCGACAAGTCGATTCATTAACGCAGTCCAGGCGCCCGGGTCGTTGTACATGATCGTTTTAGTGCGGATGTAGTTCTTCGATCCTCCCCCTTCGATGGCGTACGAAGCAAGCGTGAATGGGGCGCCCGCAAAACCGAGCAGTGGAATATTTGCCGGCAACTGCTTGCGGATCAGCTTCACTGAGTCGAAGACATATCCCAGCACTTGAACATCCTCAACCGAGCGGACTCGTTCCACTTCTGTCGAATCGACAATCGGATTATGAATGACGGGGCCTTCTCCCTTGACGTATTCGAGGTCGAATCCCATGGGCTGCAGGATTGGCAGGAGGTCCGCGAAGAGGATGGCTGCATCGACACCGAGGGCCGCCTGGGCTGACAGCGTCACCTCTGCCGCAAGTTCCGGAGTTTTACAGAGGTCGATGAACGTCGTTTTCGACCGAACCGCCATGTACTCGGGAAGATATCGTCCCGCTTGGCGCATAATCCATACTGGAGTGCAATCGGTCGGCTCGCAGCGTGCGGCCTTCATGAAACGGCTGTTTTCAAGTTCCGGAGTCATCTGCATCAGTGGAAATCTTCGTCAATGGTCGGCGTGGAATGATGAATCAGCGTTGATCATAGCAGTCTGTGAACAAATGGAACGTGGACGAGGAAACGGATTTACAAGTTCTGTCCAGTTTTCACTCGAAGTCCGAACACTTGCAATTCCGGCTGAGTCGAGGCATCAAATCGTCTGCCAGGAAGGCAGTTTGTCAAGTTGGCAGACTGGCGTGTGGGGTTTGTAACTATTTGCGGTTATTGGAGATGTGTCTATTTGGAAATGCTTGGCACAGCGGTTGCATTCAGTGCGGGGAACTACATTTTGAGTGTCAAAACAGGCAGTCGTACGACTTGTCTGTGGAATTTGTGGTCAACACTGGCATCTGCAAGCTGGATGAGGAGCAGCCGTGGCCAAATTATTGAGCTTTGACGAAGACGCACGCAAGCAATTGCTGGCAGGAGTATCCAAGTTAGCTCGCGCTGTCGCGAGCACACTGGGTCCCCGAGGACGCAACGCCGTTCTGGACAAAGGTTGGGGGTCCCCCAAGGTGACGAAAGACGGTGTCACCGTCGCCGAAGACATCGAACTGGAAGACAAGTTCGAAAACTGTGGTGTTCAGTTGGTGAAAGAGGCAGCGTCGAAAACCGGCGATGTTGCTGGAGACGGAACCACCACAGCGACCGTGATTGCTGAAGCGGTTTACCGCGAAGGCCTGAAATTCATCGCTTCAGGTGCCGCACCAGTGGCGATGCAGCGAGGAATTCAGAAGGCTGTCGACGCGGTTGTCGAACACCTTCAGAAGATTGCCAAGCCTGTCGACGCAACCGACAAGAAGGCAATTGAAACCGTCGCGACCATCGCTGGAAACAACGACAAAGAAATCGGCAAAATCCTGGCTGATGCCCTGATGAAAGTGGGTAAAGACGGTGTCATCACTGTCGAAGAAGGTCGTGGTATGGAGACGAGTGTTGAACTCGTCGAAGGAATGCAGTTTGAGCGAGGTTTTCTCTCTCCTCATTTCGTCACAGATGAAGACGATCAGGAAGTCGCTCTTGATAACTGCTACATCCTGATTCACGAAGAAAAGATCAGCAACGCCCGCGATCTAGTTCCAGTGCTGGAACTAGTTTCGAAAGCAAACAAGCCTCTGCTGATTATTGCTGAAGATGTTGAAGGCGAAGCCTTGGCGACACTGGTTGTCAACAAGCTCCGCGGAATCGTTTCTGTCTGTGCGGTCAAAGCTCCCGGATACGGAGACCGACGCAAAGCGATGATGCAGGATCTCGCGATCCTGACCGGCGGAAAAGCGTTCTTCAAAGATCTCGGCGAAAAGCTGGAGTCTGTCACTCTCGACGACTTGGGAACAGCAAAGAAAATTCGCGTCTCTTCCGACAACACCACAGTGATTCAGGGTGGTGGAGCGAAGAAAGACGTCGAAGGCCGAGCTGCTCAGATCCGAGCGGAAATCGAAACCACAGACAGCGATTACGATCGCGAAAAGCTTCAGGAACGGCTGGCGAAACTCGCTGGTGGTGTCGCACAAGTGAATGTGGGTGCGGCGACTGAAACCGAAATGAAAGAGCGAAAAGACCTGATCGACGACGCGTTGGCTGCAACGCGAGCTGCGATTGAGGAAGGGATCGTCCCCGGGGGCGGTGTCGCTTTGCTGCGTGCTGCTGACGCTTTGAAAAAGGTGAAAGCGAAAGGCGACGAAGCACTCGGCGTTCAGATTATTCAGAACGTGTTGAGCATGCCTCTCCGCAAGATCGCTGAAAACGCCGGTCTTGATGGAGCTGTTGTTGCGAACACCATTTCGAAGAACTCGGATTCGAACTTCGGTTACGACGCTCTGAACGAAAAATATGGCGACATGTTCAGCTTCGGTGTCGTTGATCCAACGAAAGTCGTTCGTTCCGCTCTTCAGAACGGCTCCAGCGTGGCCGCTTTGTTGATGACGACCGATTCGATTGTGGTTGATGAGCCTGTCGAAGAGTCGGACGACCATTCGCACGATGACCACCACGATATGGGTGGCATGGGAGGAATGGGCGGCATGGGCGGAGGAATGCCTGGAATGGGCGGCGGAATGCCAGGGATGGGTGGAATGCCCGGAATGGGCGGCTTCTAAAGCATTTTTAGAGATCCGCTCTCGTCGACCAGTGACGCTGGGAGGCTTGGCATTTTCAAACAAACGATGGATGAACAGTTCATGCCTTCGAAAGTGCTTGAGTGACTTCACCGTTTGTTTGTCTTGTTCTTAAATCATTTACGTTCCGGGATGCCCGGTTTTATTTCAAACATCAAGAATGAATTACGGAGTTTCATAGATGACGCTCAACCCACTTGATGATCGCGTCGTGGTCAAACCATTGGACGCTGAAGAGACGACAGCTGGGGGAATTGTTCTTCCAGATTCTGCAAAAGAGAAACCACAACGTGGTAAAGTCGTGGCTGTTGGTCCAGGACGACTCCTCGACAGTGGCGAACGTTCTGCAGTCGGTGTTGTCGTTGGCGACGAAGTTCTCTTCGGAAAATACGGCGGAACCGAAATCGAAGTTGATGGCGAAGAGATCAAGATTCTTCGTGAAGGGGATATTCTGGCCAAGATCGTTGGCTAGTTCCCTGAGGTTTTAACGATGCGGTGAGACCGGGATCAGGTCTCCTTGGTCTCACCGATTTCTATTCATTCATTCGTGACAGTTAATGTCATCTGACCTCAACGAGGAGTCTCTAGGTGGCCAAGCAATTACTTTTTGAAGACCGTGCTCGATTGAAGCTGCAGCGTGGAGTGAACACTCTCGCTGACGCGGTCGCCGTCACAATGGGGCCGACTGGTCGCAATGTGATCATCGACAAGAGCTTTGGAAATCCCGTCGTGACAAAAGATGGCGTGACGGTTTCGAAAGAAGTCGAACTGGAAGACCCGTACGAGCACATGGGTGCCAAACTGGTCAACGAAGTTGCGACCAAAACCAGCGACAACGCTGGCGACGGAACGACAACGGCAACGGTTCTGGCGCGTGCGATCTATAACGAGGGGCTGCGAAGCATTTCTCTCGGAGCGAACCCGACCGTGGTTCGTAAAGGAATCGAAAAAGCAGTCAATGCTGCGATTTCCTTCCTCGAAGAAATGGCTCGCCCTGTCACCGACAAAAAGGAAATTGAGCACGTCGGTGCAATTTCCGCCAACAACGATACCGAAATCGGGAAACTGATTGCGGACGCGATGGAAAAAGTCGGTCGCGATGGTGTGATTACTGTTGAAGAAGGCAAGTCGAGCAGCACAACGCTCGAACTGGCCGAAGGGATGCAATTCGACAAGGGATACATTTCTCCCTACTTCGTCACTGACGCATCGCAGATGAAAGCAATCCTCGAGGATTGCTACATCCTTCTGCACGAGAAGAAAATCTCCAACCTGCGTGATTTCATTCCTCTCTTGGAAAAGATTTCGCAGACCGGCAAGCCTCTTCTCGTCGTGGCTGAAGATGTTGACGGAGAAGCGTTGACCGCCCTGGTTGTGAACCGGTTGCGAGGCATTTTGCCAGTCTGTGCAGTGAAAGCTCCCGGATTCGGTGACCGCCGTAAGGCAATGCTCGGCGACATGGCTGTTCTGACCGGAGCAACTCTGATCTCCGAAGATCTGGGATTGAAGCTCGAAAGCGTTGAGCTTGAGCAACTCGGTCGCGCAGCGAAGATTGAAGTCGACAAAGATTCCTGCACCATTATCGATGGAGCTGGATCACAAGACGACATCCAAAAGCGTGTTGGCCAGATCAAGCGTCACATCGAAGAAACCGACAGCGACTACGATCGCGAGAAGTTTCAGGAACGCCTGGCGAAAATGACTGGCGGAGTGGCGATTATTTCTGTCGGTGCAGCAACCGAAGCAGAAATGAAGCAAACCAAAGCACGTATGGAAGACGCATTGCATGCGACACGTGCGGCCGTTGAAGAAGGAATTCTTCCCGGTGGTGGTGTGGCATTGTTGCGTGCGATTTCCGCAGTCAGAGAAGTCAAAGCCAAAGGGGACGAAAAGATCGGCGTCGAGATTATCACTCGCGCTCTGGAAGCCCCAATCCGCCAGATTGCTTCGAACTGCGGAGTTGATGGTTCGGTCATCGCTGACGAAGTCAAGAATCTCGAAGAACCAACCATGGGGTACAATGCTGCCACTGGGAAGTACGTCGAGATGTACAAAGCTGGTGTGATTGATCCTGCCAAAGTGGTGAAGAGTGCCCTTCGATACGCATCTTCCATTTCCGGACTGATGTTGACCACTCAGGTTCTGGTCACTCGAAATGAAGACGGTGACGACAAAGCTTCTCTCGTCGAGGGAGCTGTCCACTAAAGCTGGTGTGATTTCGCTTCAGGTCTTGTCCGGCGAATCTCACTGGCTCCATAGAGCGACGCGAGCCACCGGGCCTCCGGTGGCTCGTTTTTGTAGAAGGCCTTGTCGGACGTCTGGCACGGTGATTGACCTTGAGGAGAAGTTCCACGAAGGGGTGAGAGGCGGCTGAATAATCGGGTCTTCTGACTTCGTCGTGTGGAAGCACTTCGTTCAGAACACTTTCAAATTCTTCTTGTCATTCCGGCTGTGCTCGAGAGAATGCAGTCGACGAAAACTCTCGCTTCGTGAGCCATCAGACCAATCAGAAGTATGTCTACCAAACGTGACTATTACGAAGTTCTCGAGGTGACTCGAACAGCTTCGACAACAGAGATTAAGAAAGCCTACAAGAAGCTTGCTCTCCGTTTTCACCCGGATCGTAACCCTGACGACAGCGAAGCGACCGAGCGATTTAAGGAAGCTGCTGAGGCTTACGACATACTCAGCGATGATGATAAGCGACGACGATATGACCAGTATGGTCATGCCGGAGTGCAAGGTGCTGGGGCGCGGAGTGCGGGTGGGTTTCACGACGTTTCGGATATTTTCGAAGCGTTCGGAGATCTCTTCGGAGGACGCAGCGGTGGGCGCCGCAGCGGTCCGCAACGTGGTTCAGATCTTAAGACGTCCATCGTACTCGATCTGATCGACGCAGCGACTGGTGTCGAACGCGAGATCGAAGTGACTCGTCGCACCGCATGTGAACATTGTTCGGGAAGCGGATCTGAACCGGGATACGATCCCGAAGTTTGCGACTATTGCGGTGGACACGGACAAGTTGTCCAGTCGCAAGGATTCTTTCGGCTCCAGACCACTTGCCCTGCCTGTCGCGGCCGCGGCAATGTCGTTCGTCACAAATGCAAAGTCTGCTACGGGTCCGGTCGGGAAGAGGAGACCGTGACTCGCACGGTCACGATTCCTGCGGGGATCGATACCGGTCAGCATCTCTGTTTGAGAGGCGAAGGAGAAGTTGGACCCAATGGCGGTCCGCGGGGTGATCTTTACATCGAAATTCGTGTGAATGAGCATCCCCTGTTCCACCGGGAAGGTCCGCATCTGCTGTGTGAGATTCCGATCTCCTACTCGCAGGCAGCATTGGGGGCTCGGATTACAGTGCCATTGATTGATGGTCAGGACACGCTCGTGATTCCTGCCGGAACGCAGCCGGGGCAAATGTTTAAGCTCCGGGGCAAAGGAATGCCGGATCCGAATGGACGTCCTCGTGGTGATATGCACATCGAAATCAAAGTGGTTGTCCCTAAGCGTTTAACTGATGAACATCGTGAGTTAATTGAGCAACTTGCGGAAATTGAACATGTTGATGTGCACCCGCATCAAAAGTCCTGGTTCGAGAAGATTAAAGATCTCGTCACTGGGGCCGAAGATTAATCACCGGTATGAACACGTTGACCGGGACAAGAACTGCGACTGCATCGAGTGAGATGTGTCCGTTCAGGCGAGTGATTGAAAGAACAGATTATTTTCGGTTCAGGTTTGGATCACGTTATCGAAAATCAGGTAGCGTTGAATCATTCAAGTGATTGAAAAAATTCGCCGGATAAAAAAGCGAACTCGGCGAAGCGGAATTCGGAGAGCAACACAGATCATGTCACAGGACAAATCCCCAGACACGCACGATGAAGATCTCTTCGAGGAACAACCTCAGCAGGTGGAAGCTGAAGAGATCTCGAGTGAAAGTGTCGAGGAAGTGGTGGAAACTCCTCTCGAGAAGGCAGAACGAGAGCGAGACGAGTTTCGCGATCAGTTCCTTCGACTCGCAGCTGAGATGGAAAACTTCCGCAAGCGGGCTGCACGTGAACGGGATGACGAACGCAAATACGCCAGCTACGGACTGCTCTACGATTTGCTTCCTGCCCTCGACAATCTCCAACGCGGAATCGATGCAGCCGAGAGCGATGATCGATCTGAGAGCGTGTTAACCGGCGTGCAAATGGTTCTCAAGCAGTTTGATGAGATTCTGAAGCGGCATGGAGTGGAGGCGATTGCTTCTATGGGTGAGCAATTCGATCCGAACTTTCATGAGGCTCTTCAGCAGAGACCCGATGGCAGTGTGCCTCCGATGACGGTCATTCAGGAACTGGAACGTGGCTACAAACTGCACGAACGCGTCTTGCGGCCGAGTAAGGTGATTGTTTCGTCTCAGCCTGCCAGTGAATCGTCGTAGAGATTGCCTCACGTACGAACCAAGGCAGTATCGATCGAGCGAAACCAGTTCAGATGAGTGCAACGCGACCATGAGGATGGTCTCACAACCCATTGAGTCACATACAGTTTTTAGTACGAGTTCTGAAATGCCGACATACGATTATCAATGCAACAGTTGCGAACATACTTGGGAAGCGTTTGAATCCATCAAGGCGAAGCCAACACGCAAATGCCCTGAGTGTGGCCGGAAAACCGCGAAGCGCATGATCGGTCCCGGCGCGGGGATCATTTTTAAGGGATCTGGATTCTATCAGACAGACTATCGTTCTGACTCCTATAAGAAGGACGCAGCTGCCGATAAGAAATCATCGGAGCCGGCAAAGTCGGAATCGAAGTCAGACTCAAAACCCTCGTCATCTTCCAGCGACTAGAGCGTTTCCTGTGTTGGTTTGCACTCACACGCACGAGCAAACTCAGCCTTTGATCTGATGAAAAAGTTCAGGCGAGTGCACAGAAAAGAGCAAACTGCTCTCAATCAACGGGTTTCCGATCGGTTGGCTGATCTTCGTTCGTAACGAACGGAAGAATGCTTAAACGGACGGAGTTGTGCTTGGGGACGGAGTCCCGTTCTTATCATTGCTGGTGAATTGAAAAGACTCGTGAGATCACGAATTGATCTCACGAGTCTTTTTTTGAACTGCCGTCGATTGATGCAAGAAGTTCGGCGATCAATCGGTCGTACTATCGAACGAGTTCAAAGATGCCTTTGATCGGCTGCAGGCTGGCCTTCCGCGTCACGAAGACTTTGCGAGAATCCATGTCATCGATCGTGATGTCAATTGCTTGTCGCGGGAAGACGTCCGTCGACAGCACTTCATTCGTTTTGTTCTTGTCCTCTGCGACAAAAAGCTCGAACGTATGCTTTCCGGTGTTAAAGACTCGATAAATGGCGTCGTCGCTGGAAAAAGTGAGATCGGCGATCATGACGGGAAGGTGGGTGTCCGCGATCGATCTCGGGAAGTTGAATCGACCGGATTTTCGATCGTTGTTCAAGACTGTTCCATCGGTGTCGCGGACGAGTTCCCAAATCCCTTTCATGTCTTCATTGGCGCTGGTTTTGTTTTCCGCCTGGACTTCGATTCCTTCCAGAAACATCGACGCGTCGCTTGTCGGTCCGACGGCGACGTCGATGCACATCGTTGGATACAGGATCTGGTCAACCTCTTCGGGACCGGAGTCGTAAGTGTTTTGAATTTTAATCTTCTTCTTCAAAGGAGAAGCACGATCCGTGGAGTTAAAGAACCGATAGATGGCTCCTTCACCATGATAGATCAATCGACGTGTTTCGCTGCTCATTGCCGCCACATCGATGATGAAGATTCCGTTGCGGATCGTCATGGTCTTCTCCTGCACTTGAAGGTCGGAATGGATTCAAGACACGAAGAGCCGTTCGCAGGATGGCGGTGGCCCCAACTGATATGCGGGCCTGCAACCGATCTGAATTGACAACACTCTCAGGAAACAACATGGAAATCGACTGGTGAAGTCGTTTCCGTTCGATCGCAATCAACAGCTAATGAATTTGGAGGCGAAGGAATTTGTGTTTCATT
Source organism: Thalassoglobus neptunius (assembly GCF_007859735.1). Lineage (GTDB taxonomy): Bacteria > Planctomycetota > Planctomycetia > Planctomycetales > Planctomycetaceae > Thalassoglobus > Thalassoglobus neptunius. The sequence continues at coordinate 1,418,342 of NZ_SIHI01000001.1, forward strand.
GAGTGTCCATGTCACAGATAAGTCATGCCCACTTTGTTTGAACATACGGAAATTACCGTGCAAGTTCAAGCTGCAGGCATCGTTGACCGGACCTGTCTGCCTTGTGGGAGTCACCAGAACGACGTTATGTTGAAGACGTGATCCCGCTTCCGTGATGTGCTCGACAGAGAGTGTCCGCCATCGGAGTTGGCGTTGTGAAGCGGGGCCGTTGTGATCAGTTTATCAATCGTGGGGGATTCCCAATGATAGTCGTCCGTCAATTTGCCGTTCTCGCAGTGGTCGGGGGCATTCTTTGGCTGAGTGTCGTCAGCCTGGCACAGCAACGTGGTCGCGGCCGGGGAAATGAGTCGCTCGGTCAACCGTTTCGTGGAGTTTCGATTGGCGGGGAAATTGAACCCGGAGTCTTTGAAATCGAATCGACGGGTGTGTCGACAGCTCCGGTTGTCGATGCTGCTAAGGATTTTCTGGCGAGCTTGAGTGCGCCACAACGTGAGAAGACAACTTTTCCGGTTGATGATCTCGAATGGAGAAAATGGGACAATCGCCACTCTCCACCGCGTCAGGGTGTTGGCTTTGACGAAATGTCCGAACAACAGCGAGATCTTGCATTTGGTCTGATGAAAGCGAGTCTCAGCGCACGCGGGCTGAAATTGTCGAAAGACATTATGAAGCTGAACGGCACGCTCGCAGAACTTGCCAACAATTTTGATGAGTATGGCGAGTGGTTGTACTGGATTACAATCATGGGAGAACCGTCAGAGACCGAACCGTGGGGTTGGCAGGTTGATGGACATCATCTGGTGATCAACTACTTCGTGCTCGGCGATCAAGTGGTGATGTCTCCGGTCTTTATCGGAAGCGAACCGATTCGCGCGACGAGCGGCAAGTTTGCCGGAACGGAAGTGATGCAGGCAGCTCAGGACAAGGGCCTCGATTTCGTTCTTTCGCTTGATAGTGATCAAAAGGCGAAAGCGGTTGTCTCATCGACTAAACCGGGCAACAACAACCTCGGAGAAGCTTACAAGGACAACATCGACCTTCCTGAAGAAGGGCTTCTGGTTTCCGAATTAAGCCCGGAACAAAAAGAACTGCTCTTGGTTGTCATTGAAGAGTTCATCGGCAACATGAGACCGGAACATGCCACTGTGAAGATGCGCGAAGTCAAAGAATATCTTGATCAAACACGGTTTGTCTGGGTTGGCGGAACGAGTGACGAAGATGTGTACTACTACCGCATTCAGAGTCCCGTGGTCATGATCGAATTCGACCATCAGCGGCGAGTGGCACCGTTTCGAACTTCCGAGCCAACGCGAGATCACATTCATGCCGTGATTCGAACGCCCAATGGAAACGACTACGGAAAAGACCTGTTGCGGCAACATCTCGAACAGCATCACTCAACCGAGAGTCAAAAGAGCAACTGATCGATTCTCGTCGGTTCTCTGCCCTCGCCATTTGGTGCAAAGTTCGATGAATGCTGCGTTGCAACGATCGAAAGCGGAGAGCGACTCAATCTTTGACATGAACTTCGAAGCGGCCGTTGGAATCAGCGGCCGCTCGACTCATTCCGGGTGTGTTGAATCCGATGACGATGTTGCCGGTATGGTCGATGGCAATGACTCCTCCGCGAATTGGATGATCGGTGCTGTTCAAGACTTCACGGACGGCATCCTGGAGTGACGAACCTTTGTAGCTCATGCGTGCAGAGATGTCGTAAGCGATGGCATTTCGGATGAAGTCTTCCCCGACTCCGGTGCAGGAAACTCCGCACGTCGCGTTGTCTGCAAAGGTCCCTGCCCCAGCGATGGGAGAGTCACCGATTCGGCCGAATGCTTTATTGGTCAGTCCGCCCGTTGAAGTCGCGGCTGCAATGTTTCCGGACTTGTCCAAAGCGACACAACCGACCGTGCCCATCGAATCATCTTCCTGTTGTTCCAGAGCTTTTTTCGTGCGTTCGATTGCCTGTCGCTGGTGTTCGGTTGCGAAGTACGTGTTAGGGACGATTTCGATCGAGGCGTCCTCTTCAAACTTTCTGGCGAACTCCTCCGCCCCCGCGGTCACGAGCAGCACGTGTGGCGTTTCGGTCATCACCAGTCGGGCGAGTGAAATCGGGTTCTTGACGATGCTTACTCCACCAACGGCTCCAGTTGCCCGGTTTCGTCCATCCATGATTGTTGCGTCGAGTTCATGCTTTCCTTCCGCGTTGCAGACGGCACCTCGTCCGGCGTTGAAGTGTTCGGAGTCTTCGAGAATTCGGACAACTGCCTCGACGGTTTCAAGGCTGGATCGACCCTCTTTCAACATCGTCGATCCAAGTTCGAGTGCCTGATTCAGAACCTGAGTTCGTTGTTCAATCCATTCCGGAGAAGTCGGAACGCCCCCCGCCCCGCCATGAATGACGATGGCATATTGAGCGTCCTTTTCACTTTCCTCGGGCTGCGCCATTGCAATTTCTGCCGCTCCAAAATTGATTCCGGAGAATGTCGCAATGATGAGCAGAGCCGCTCGCAACATCTGAGATTTGTCTCGAAGCGAACGTTGCATGTGCGGTTCCATGCGCGGTTGCAAGTGCGAAGGAATTGAGAAGAATTTGGCGATGTTCGGCATGAGCACTCGTCCCTTGCGAAGAGGTTGACTGCGATTGTGTCGTTTCATTGTGAAGTCCACATTCCATGGAGGAGTGAATCCGAATCACAGAGCGATCGAATGTTCTCGAAACGAACAGCCCCGTCGTGCTTCAGTGATCGGCAAACCGACAAGCCCAGTGCTGCGATTCGATCAGCCCCTCGATCAACGAGAAACAATTCCGCACACGCTTTCAGAACTTCTTCACCCGGATCATCGTAGTAGTGAAGCGGGAGCCGTTCGATCTGGCCGGAGAGTGAATCTTGAAGCTCCCATCCCTGTTCCAAATAGCTTTGGCCGATGATAGAAGCAGCAGCGAAGGCGGAGTTCACCCACAGGTACGCATCGTGATCATTGCCATCAGGAAGTTCTTCGAAAGTAAAGCTCTCGATGGGATCCGTCTCTGCCCCATAGATGCGACGGCCTAAAAATCGTGGCAGCGTCAAGCAGACGAAACGCGTTTCAGATCGCTGCCTGAGGGCATTCCAATTCTCAGATTCCGTTTGTGACAGTCCAGTCCATTCGTCTGGATCAACACAGCTTCCAAAGTTCGAGCATCCGATGACTTCGGGGTTTGCCCCCGCAATGAATGTTGAGCCGGCGGATTGACATATTCTCGCTATCTGCGCGAGCAGTCTTGTATCGTCGAGGGAAGCGCTGAATGCAAAGTCTCCCACGACGAGTGACCAAGGAGACTCACCGGCCACCGAGGGGGAATCAACGAGCAGTTTGTACAGCGACGATTGTTGAAGACTTCCATTCTCGTCGAACTGGGCTTGGAGTGCCTCGCGATCGAGGTGCAGAACTTCGATTTGAAGTGACCTGCCGGTTTCCAGGCGTTGCGTCAGGAATCGAATTCCCGACCAGGTCGACTCGATGCTTTGGAGCCGCGGGTGATGAAGCACTTTCCGCATCGTGTGACTGATCACTTCGTCGATCTGTTCGATCCACTCCGATTGTTTGGGATCTGTTTTCGCGACAAGGAGAGGCGCGACGAGTTGGCGAACATACTGGTCCCAGTCGAATTGTTCGTTGAGAACTTGTTGTTCGAGCGGAGTTTGTCGGGCTTGCGCGAGGTCGACGGCTTGGTCGAGGAGGCTCGCTGATTCGTCTGTGCTTGTTGTGCCCTGCTCTGTTGTCGAAGTTTGCGGAGGTGTGTCTGGTTCCTGGAGCGAGTTCATTTCCTCCTGAAACGTCTTGGGATCGAGCAGCCGTTTTCTGCGGAGCCGAAGCGCATCGAACAACTCGACCGATTGAACCAGTCGGTCCGGGTGAAAGTCTTCGAATTCCGAAACCGGAACGCTCACGGTGGGACCGTTTTCGTCGAGCTGAAACTGTGCTCGTACTCCCAGTTTGGCGATCACTTCATCGAGATCATCGCAGTCGACAGCGATCGGATGCGCGGCTGGAGTTGTTGCGCCGAGATCTGCAAGGACCAGAATTCGGAATGGTGCCGATGGATCAAGCTGCGGCGGATCCTTGTCCGGGAGTTCACTTCCCGAGTACAACGTGACAGACATTGGCGGGACTCCAGACAGTTCTCAGAATCGTGATGTGTCGGATGAGGGCTTCCGTTGAATTCTATATCAGCTGCCTCATCTTACTGTTTTTGATCTTAACCGGTTTGAGGTCGTGGCGTCACGGACGATGCGATGATCGAAGCGGGAATTCGTGAGAGCGATCTTGAGATTCATCGGAAGCGACCCGTTTTAGCACATCCAGAGAAGTCACGAAGATCGTTTAATCGCGAATCCAGCCTCTTGCAGCCCGCACCGCGTGGTGCCAATCGGCCGAGAGGTTTTCTCGCTGATTGACTGACATCGCCGGTTGAAACTCGCGGTCGAGCGTCCAGTGTTCAGCAATCTCATCCATGTCGGCGTAAACGCCCGTTGCGAGACCGGCAAGGAAAGCAGCTCCGAGAGCGGTCGTCTCCTGAATTTGCGGCCGAAGCACGGGAACGCCCAGCAATCCTGCCTGAAATGAGAGGAGTGAGTTATTCACCGTCGCTCCCCCGTCGACTTTCAAGCGAGTCAGTTTGACGCCCGATTCCTGTTGCATCGCATCAAGGACATCCATGGACTGAAACGCCATCGATTGAATGGCAGCCCGGGCGATGTGCCCGGAAGTTGTTCCCCGTGTGATTCCGATGATCGTCCCTCGGGCGGAAGAATCCCAGTAGGGTGTGCCGAGACCGACAAATGCGGGGACGAAGTAAACTCCCCCGTTGTCGTGCACACTGTCGCACAACTGAGTGACCTGAGCGGATTCCTCGATGATCCCGATCCCGTCGCGCAGCCACTGCACTACAGCCCCGGCGATAAAGACCGATCCTTCGAGACAATAGGTCGTTGTCTTTCCGATCTTCCAGCCGATCGTCGTCAAGAGACCAAGTTGAGAAGTTACTGCCTGTTCGCCGGTATTGAGCAGCATGAAACAACCAGTGCCATAGGTGTTCTTGGCATCTCCGGGGGAAAAACAGGCCTGACCGAACGTCGCTGCCTGTTGGTCTCCGGCACAACCCGCAATCGGGATCTCCCGACCGAAGATCGAAGGATCTGAGTGGCCAATGATTCCGGATGAGGGCATGACTTCCGGGAGCATGCACTCGGGAATCTTCAGAAGATCGAGCAGTTCCCGGTCCCATTCCTGAGTGTGAATATTGAAGAGCATCGTACGAGATGCGTTGGTGACATCTGTCGCATGGACTCGACCATTCGTGAGTCTCCAGATGAGAAAACTGTCGACCGTTCCGAAGAGAATTTCCCCCTGCTCCGCACGTCTTCGGAGTCCAGAAATGTTGTCGAGCAGATATTGAATCTTCGTTCCGGAGAAGTACGCATCGATCACCAGGCCGGTCTTTTCCCGGATGAAGCTGTCGAGTTGATCAGCTTTTAGTCGCTTACAGATGGGGTCAGTAATTCGGCTTTGCCAGACGACCGCGTTGCAAACCGGTTGCCCGGACTTTTTGTCCCACAGAACGACCGTTTCCCGTTGATTGGCGATTCCAATGGCCGCAATTTCGGAATCAGGAATTGCGTTCGTGTCGAGAGCCTCTTTCGCCGTTTCAATCTGAGACTTCCAAATGGCTTCAGGATTGTGCTCGACGTGACCCGGAGACGGAAAAATCTGTTCGAACTCCTGCTGAGCCGATGAAACAGCATGTCCTTGTTCATCGAAGACAATCGCTCGACTGGATGTGGTTCCCTGATCGAGTGCCAACAGGTATTTCATATTTGTTCTCAATCTGCTTTCGACTCAATGGGGCCTTGAGTGTCTTGTGTTGCTGGCCGAATGATCATTGCAGGCTTTGTTTCAGTGATTCGACGATTTGAGTCATTGACTTCCACGGGAACGCCCTCGCAGGCACTGTCTCAGAAAGTTCACATTGTCACTTCCCCACTTTGAGGTACCAGGGCGAAATCCCGTCGACGTCAGGGGCGTTTACGATCGCATTTGCGTTCCCTGCGACATGAATTGGGCTCGATTCAAGGATTTGTGATCAGCTGCTCTGAATGCTTCCGACGACTGAGTTCGACTCAGGTTGTTTCATTATCGGGGAGGCCGATCGTCAACTTCAATCTTCAGGGCAGATTTCATCGGAGGATTTCGATCGGTTCGCAACTTCTTTCACGGAAAAGAGCGTCAAGATCGGGCCCTAACTTTCCCTCAGCGAAATGATGCTTTATTGTGTCGAGCTTCGCCCAACGTTGAAGAAAGAACCGTCATGCCGAATGATTCAAATCACGCTCAACTTGTCGTTCTTGGAGGGGGCCCTGGCGGTTATCCAGCTGCCTTCGAAGCTGCAGACCACGGGATGCAGGTTGTTCTCGTCGATCAGGACGCACGTCCAGGTGGTGTCTGTCTGAACCGCGGATGTATTCCTTCGAAAGCCTTACTGCACCTCGCGAAACTGATTCATGAAGCGGACGAAGCGAAGGAATGGGGGCTGACATTCACTGCCCCGGAAATCGATCTCGACAAGATTCGAGACTTTAAAGACTCCGTCATCACGAAGATGACCGGCGGAATCAAGCAGTTGTGCGATGCTCGCGGCGTGAAACTCGTTCAAGCTCGCGGTGAACTCCTGAATTCTTCGACTCTCAAACTGACGGCCCCGGATGGCACCGAGTCGGAATTGACGTTCGATCACTGCATTGTCGCCGTCGGTTCACGTCCGGCGTTTCCGAAATTCCTCGATATCGGTGACGACCGCGTCATGGACTCAACGGGAGCGCTGTCCCTTCCGGATATTCCCAAGAAGCTGTTGGTTGTCGGAGGAGGCTATATCGGTCTGGAAATGGGGTCGGTCTATTCTGCACTCGGTTCGGAAGTGACGGTCGTTGAAATGGCCGACGACATCCTTCTTGGGGCCGATCGAGACCTCGTGAAGCCGTTGCGGAAACGCCTTGATCAGCAGTTTCGAGCGATCTACACAAGCACGAAGCTGAATTCCCTGACGGCCTCTGACGCCGGAATTGTCGCCGAATTCGAAGGCAAGGGCGTTGAAACTCCGCAAACGTTCGATCGAGTGCTTGTTTCAGTGGGGCGAATCCCAAATGGTCACGGAATCGGTTTGGAAACGACTTCGGTCAACGTGACTGAACGCGGCTTTATTGAAGTCGACCGCAACATGCGAACGGCAGATCCCAAAATTATGGCGATCGGGGACGTCGCTGGGGAGCCCATGCTTGCTCATAAGGCGACCCGCGAGGCGAAAGTGGCTGTCGAAACATTACTGGGCGAACCCGCAGAGTTCGACAACGTCGCGATTCCTGCTGTTGTGTTCACAGATCCAGAAGTCGCCTGGTGCGGAGTCACAGAGACTCAGGCGAAAGAAAAAGGACTGAATATCAACGTCGTCCGGTTCCCGTGGGCCGCTTCTGGACGTGCTCAGACAATTGGTCGAACCGAAGGGATTACCAAACTCATCGTTGATGCGGAGACCGATCGCATTCTCGGAATGGGAATTGTCGGTCCCGGAGCGGGTGAATTGATCGCGGAAGGTGTCCTCGCAGTCGAAACTGCGACGGTTGCCCGCGATCTCGCCGAAAGCATCCACGCTCACCCGACACTTTCGGAAACGATCATGGAATCTGCGGAAGGTGCTTACGCCCAAGCAACGCACTTCGTACGCCCAAAGCGTCGATAGACGATTTTGATGGCGTCACCGCTGAATGATGTCACGTTGCATGGCGTCGCCTTGCATGGTGTCAGCGTACGCCCTGGAGCAGATTTCAGGGCTTGCTCAAAAGAAAAATTCCGCCGTCGGCAGGCAGCTGCCGACAAGGCGGAACTTGAAGATTGAAATTTTTATGCGGAGTGAAGAATGATTCTCCTCACCTCCGCCTCGTTTGCACTCGAAGCGACCGAATCGGTCAACATTCAACGAGTGCAACTTGAACCACTCACGTGTGGGATTCTGCAATTCATCATTGCCATGTGGCGAATTGCTCAACCGCTCACACTCAATTGCTGCTTGAGTACCTTCAGACAAGGTCACTCGAACACGCAGCAGCAATTGATTCGTTCTGGCCGGTCCGTCAATTCATGGTGTGTCTTCAATCGTTACCGATCGTCGACTTAGGATGCACTCACGAATCTCGCACTCGATTTGCCGCTCGTTTGATCAGAACTGACTGCGTCCGCTTGAGCATTCATTCGCTCAGCGACTTCACCTCGCAGAATTCTCATGACTTCCGGGGCATCAATACAAAGCTTCACACGGTTTCCGGACAATTCCGAAACCTTGATGACGATCTCGTCACCGATGTGAATTTCTTCGCCCTTTTTTCGAGTCAAAACCAACATCTTCCGCTCCTTGGTACCTGTGGTTGCATTGAGAATAGATAGCTGACCGTCTTATGATCCATCTATCTCTTGACGTGATCAGCTGTTGTTATTGTACCCCTCTATGCAGGAAAAAGACCAAAACTCAATCGTTTTTGTAGAAATTTCCAAGGCGGTTGTTCGGTGTGGTTGTAAGTCGTTATTGTTTAAAGGTTTGCGGGTTTTTCAAAAACTGGAATCAGAATTCTCCACTCAAGAGACATGGACGCTGAGCACTCACTTTGACTGTTCAACTTCCGAATATGTTGCGGCGATGCGAAATGGTGGTCCAAAATGATGCACCTGATTTTGCAGCACTCATGACTTTTGAATTGTGATGCACCGAGTGCAATTTTGGCAGTTTGTGACTCCCGCAACCTTCCAGTTAGATGTGCCACACTGGCAGCTTGGCAGCTTCTTTGAGGCCTGTTTCGTTGTTGTAAGTGTTTATTTTTTAGTGTGTTACGTGAAATTTGGAGGTTGGGTGAATCTTGGCGCAATCTTTGCCCGTTGAGATGTGAGCAATCAAGAACTCACTACCACAATTTCTGTGCGAGGATAATCAATGGCAGTTTCAGAGAAGGTAATTGGAATCGATTTGGGAACAACAAACTCTGTTGTTTCCGTCATGGAAGGTGGCGAAGCGAAAGTGATCGCCAACCAGGAAGGGGCGCGGACCACTCCGAGTGTTGTGGCGTTCAACGATAAGGGAGACGTTCTCGTCGGGGAGCCTGCCAAGCGGCAAGCTGTCACCAACCCGGAAAACACGATCTACTCCGTGAAGCGATTCATGGGCCGCCGACACAGCGAAGTCCAGTCGGAAGAAAAGATCGTCCCTTACAAAATCATCGGCGGGGCTGATGACTACGTCAAAATTGACGTGAACGGGAAAGAGTTCACTCCGCCTGAGATCTCGGCGAAGGTCCTGATGAAGTTGAAAGATGCTGCTGAGAGCTATCTCGGGCATCGCGTCAACAAGGCAGTGATTACCGTTCCCGCATATTTCAATGACGCACAGCGTCAGGCGACGAAAGATGCCGGGCAAATTTCCGGGTTGGAAGTGAGTCGGATCATCAACGAACCGACCGCCGCAGCCCTTGCTTACGGACTCGAAAAGAAAAAAGACGAAAAGATCGTCGTCTTCGACCTTGGTGGCGGAACGTTCGACGTTTCGATTCTCGAAGTGGAAGAAGGGTCTGTCGAAGTTCTTTCCACAAATGGGGACACTCATCTGGGTGGAGATGACTTCGATGAAGAGCTGATCAATTATGTTGCCGACGAGTTCAAGGAAAAAGAAGGTCTCGACCTGCGTGAGCAGCCGATGGCCCTTCAGCGTCTGCGAGAGGCTTGTGAAAAAGCCAAGAAGGAATTGTCGACGCTGCAAAGCACCGAGATCAACCTTCCGTTCATTCACGAAGCAAAGCACTTGCAGGTCACAATCAGTCGTTCAAAGTTTGAGCAGCTGATCGATCCGCTTGTCGATCGTTGTAAGAAGCCTGTCGAGTTGGCTCTGAAAGACGCCAAGTTGAGCCCCAGCGACATCGACGAAATCGTCCTCGTCGGAGGTTCGACACGTGTTCCTCTCGTCGTTGAACTCGTGAAGAAGATTTTCAACGGCAAAGAGCCTCATAAGGGTGTCAATCCGGACGAAGTCGTCTCTGTTGGTGCTGCGATTCAAGGCGGAATCATCGCCGGTGACGTCAAAGACGTTGTTTTGCTGGATGTGACGCCATTGTCTCTCGGAATTGAGACCGAGGGCGGAGTCATGACAGCACTCGTCGAGCGAAACACCACAATCCCCGTGACGAAGTCGGAAGTCTTTTCGACAGCTGCCGACAATCAGTCCGCTGTGACTGTGAGTGTGTTTCAGGGTGAACGACCGATGGCTCGCGATAACCGCTTGCTTGATCAGTTCAACCTCGAAGGTATTCCGGCTGCTCCGCGTGGCGTTCCACAGATCGAAGTCACATTCGATATCGATGTGAATGGAATTCTGAACGTTTCCGCTCGAGACAAGGGAACCGGGAAGGAACACAAAGTTACAATTCAACAATCCAGCGGATTGTCTGAAACCGAAATCGAAGCGATGCGAAAAGATGCCGAATCGCACGCCGATGAAGACAAGAAGCGCAAAGAGCTGGCCGAGGTCAAAAACCAGGCGTCGAACTTTGTGTACCAGACAGAGAAGACCTTGAAGGAGCACGAGGACAAACTCGACGAATCTTCGAAGACAGCCATCGAATCTGCGATTCAAAAGGTCAAGGATGCCGAAGGCGGCGAAGATGCAGCAGCGATCAAGTCTGCTCTTGAAGACCTCGAACAGGCGACTCACGCACTGAGTAAGCACATCTATGAAGCGTCAAATCCTTCAGGTGGAGCAGAAGGTGCTGAGCCGGGAGCGGCTCCAGAGGCAGACGCAAGTGCTGCAGCGGATGATGATGTCATCGATGCAGAATTCGAGAAGAAAGAGTGATTCTTTCGGGAGTCGACTCTTCGTCGTTCTCTGTCAATCAAAGCCCGGATGCGAGTTGTCGCCTCCGGGCTTATTTTATATCACGCTGGCTTGATCGGTAGTCTCCTCTCACTCTGCTAACTACAATCGCGGACCGATGTCCTCACGATGTTTTTTGCACCCGCCAAATCAGACTGTTGTGGAACTTCATGAACCCACCGCGCACCAGCCCGGCCGATTCTCAGTCCGTGGACAGCAAGACCGGAATGCTTGAAACAGAAAGTGTGACCGCAACGACTGAAGTTCCCGGGTTGTCCTACGAACGGTTTCTTGACTGTGTTCATTGTGGGCTCTGCACTTCTGCGTGTCCCACCTATCTTGAAACAGGAAACGAAAACGACAGCCCGCGCGGACGGATTTATCTGATGCGTGCGGTCACCGACAATCGGCTGGAACTGACCGATTCTGTCGCCCGCCATCTCGATCTTTGTCTTGACTGTCGTAGCTGCGAATCGGCCTGCCCGTCCGGGGTTGAGTATGGGCGGTTGATTGAGCCGTTTCGAGTGGCGATGCACACCAACGCGAAGACCGGGAAGCCGAAATCAGACTGGTTTCAACGTTGGGTTCTTCACTGGTTGTTTCCGTATCCCAATCGAGTACGTCTCGCACTCTGGCCAGCATGGGTGATGCAAAAACTTGGGATCGATCGACTCATGGAATCGATCGGACTCACCCGACTGTTGCCTGGAAAGCTTCAGCGGATGCAGCGACTCTTGCCGCCTCTTCAACGTCGAAAGCCACCTCTTCCAGAATTTCTTCCAGCGGATGGGCCGGTCCGTGCGACAGTTGGCCTCTTCACGGGTTGTGTCGCTGATGCGATGTTTCACCATGTGAACTGGGCAACCGCTCGGGTTCTTCAGGCGAACGGATGCAACGTCGTCGTTCCTCGAAGTCAGGGATGCTGTGGAGCAATCCATTACCACTCAGGAAGTGCCTCGCCAGCGATGGATTTCGCCATTCAGAACGCGAAGGCGTTCGCGAACGCCGGAGTCGATGCCGTCATCGCGAATGTCGCGGGATGCGGTTCAATGCTTAAGGATTACGGGCACATTGCGGAAGAGCTGGAAGTGTCAGCTGCGGATCGTGAGCTGCTCTCTCAGTGCGCTTCATCGATCAAAGACGTCTCAGAGTTTCTGTCCGAGCTGGGGCCGGTTCCGCCAACGCATCCTCTGTCTGCAAATGTGACCTATCATGATGCGTGTCATCTTTGTCACGCTCAACAGATTCGCTCGCAACCGCGGGAACTTCTCAACTTGATTCCCGAGTTGACGGTCACTCCATTGATCGAATCAGAAATCTGCTGCGGAGCGGCGGGTTCCTACAACTTGACTGAACCGGAGATGGCCGATCGGCTGGGGCACCGAAAGGTGAAGAACATTCTTCAGACCGGGGCGGAGGCAGTGGTCATGGGGAATGCCGGGTGTTCGCTACAGGTGCAGTCCGTGCTTCGCTCAGAGGATCGAGACGATATCGGCGTTTATCATCCGATGGAATTGCTCGACATGAGTTATCGGGGAGTCGGGCTGGCGAAGCAAGAGTCTTAAAGCACTGCAGTCATAACACACTGCGTTGAGTGTCTGCTGCGGCAAGTGTCAGCAATTCGCTGCACGAAAAGAGACTTTGCATAGCTTCGTCACCATTCTTCGAATCAGTCGCGATGAACTGAGGCGAAGATGTCGACAGATCGGTTGGGCATTTCGCGAATGTGAACCGGCCGAAAGCAACGTGTTTCAGTTCTCACTTCAATCACGTTGCTCAACGTCCTGCAGCGTGTGGACGCGAATTAACGCACCGCCACGGCAGTTGTGCCGGCGTCCTGGATCGGTGTTGGTTTTGCTTTCGATCGCACGAGTGCCGGGAAGCTGGCGGTAGACGCTTCGACTTGAATTCGGCGACGTTGGGCTTTCAGCTGCACGACGGTCGTTGACTTGATCTCGAGGGGTTCAACACGAACTTCAGGAGGCAAGACAAGGTCTGCTTCTTCGTCGTCCACGGATTGCGGCTCGGCATCAGCGGGGGCGCGAAGCGATCGAATGAACGGAGGAAGCGTTGAGCTGTTTTCGGTGTTCTCTGCTGGTGCTGAATTGCTCGATTGTGGAGCGTTGTCGAAATCGATCGGAGGAACAACTTCGTCCAGTTCGACGGGGGCTGCAGTGTCTCCGGATTCAATTCCTTCTTCTTCGCCGAATTCTGGTCCGACGAATGGCGGAGCATCGCTTTCTCCGATTTCTCCACCGGTTGGAGTGACTTCGCTCGGTCGGCTTCCGGTTTCCGCCCATTCTGGTGGCTCAGTTGTCGCTGGACCGAGTTGAGCTTCAGGTTGAACGGGGGCGTCATCTTCGCGTCGGCGAACTGGCTCAAAGCTGTCGTCGAGATCGCTCTCTTCCGGCTCCTGGAAAGTTTGAGGCACAACCTCGTCGCCTTGAGGCTCCGAAGGAGCGGGTGCCGACTCGGTCGGTTCCGGTTCAGGAGAGTAGTTGGCACCGGAATCGACCGGTGAATTGGCACCTGAAGGAGTCACCGTGGAGGCGCTTCCACTGACATCACATGGTCCCCCTGCTCCGCAAGGTCCGCCGCATGGAGAACAGCTGCAAGGTGCACAGGAATTGCAGCCGTTGACATAGCCTGCCCCGTTCGTGTAAGTCAATGGAGCGTAGTAGGTTGCGTAGGGTTGTGGTGACCACGTTCCGCCTCGTGGTCGATACCCTGTGTAATAGTTTCCAGCTGGCCAGTAGCCCGTTTGATACATCGGAGCGGGCGAAGCTGGGGAGCCATAGCCATATGGAGCCTGATTGAAAGCAGGTCCGTATCCGAAGATCGCGTTGTAGGTCCAGGGAATGACGCCCGCCTCGACTGGCTGTGTTGAGGTCAAGCATGTTCCGAGAAATGTCAGTAAGAGACACGTCTTGAAGTTGCGAGTGGCGAAATTCAACATGGAAATCCTCGCTTCGGAAGTCTTTGATGATTCCGGTTGCGGTTGGTGGCGTGTATTTCTTGAGTGAATCTTAGCAGAAAGTCTAACTTTACGAATCGGGGAGTCAAAGAGATTGCGGATCAATTCCCTCGTTTGTAAGAAAGGGTGGGAATTTGCAAGTCATCGGGATTGGGGAAAGGTGTTCGTTTGGCGAATCCGGGCTCGTGAAATTCGGGTTATTCTTCAAGCGAGAAACCGATCGGTTGTAGCGGATGTGAACGTGCGATCAGTGGTTGTCTGTCAGTGGAATGATCCGGACGTCTGGAAAACTCCGGAATTGTTCAAATCCGACGCTCGCAATCTTTGACGCAATATTCTACCTTTCGCGATTCGCTGGACAGTCGACCATTGGGTCGAGATTCCGGCCTGAGAGCCGGAAGGAGAGATTGTCTCTCCCCCCAATTCAGAACACGTGGAAGTCGAGAGCTGAAAAATGTTTGCGATCATTGAAGACAGTGGTCATCAATTGCGGGTCGAAGAAGGTCAAACGCTTGTTGTTGATCTTCGCAAGGAAGCAGAATTGGGACAGACGATCACCTTTGACCGTGTTCTCCTGGCAAACGGTGGTGCTGACAGCATCATCGGTGCTCCTGCCATCGAAGGTGCAACTGTTGAAGCTGAAGTCGTTGAAGACCTCGTCAAAGGACCGAAACTGGAAGTCCAGAAATTCCGTCGACGTAAGAACTCTCGCCGACACACAGGACACCGCCAGAAATACACCGGCGTTAAAATTACCGCGATCAATGTTCCGAATCTCGTTGTGAAAGAGAAAACGGAAGAAGCTCCCGCGGAAGCCGCTGAATAATTGAATTTGCTCAAACGCTGAGTGATTGAGAGCAGGCTGCAAGGCGATCACGCTCTGTTCAACTCAGGCGATGATGTGAGCCGATTCAACTGCTGATTTTGTACGAAGGACGAGTGGTCTCTGGATCTTCTCGTCCTTTCTGCATTTCAGGTGGGCCACCCTGCTCTTCTTTGTGAGCGCGAGTGCAACGAGGCGGCGAAGCAATTAGATCGCCGAGAGCGCTGACTGTAGAGCCTCACACGTGAAATTAATCTCCGCATCACTCGTTAATGGGCCAAGGCTCAATCGAAGCACGCCCTGCTCCGACGTTCCGAGAGTTTCGTGAGCGGATGGAGCGCATTGAAACCCTGCCGAGACAATCAAGCTTCGTTGTTCGAGTGAGTCCGCAAGATCACCGGGCGAAATGCCGTCGACGATGAACGCGACGGTCGGAAGCCGAGCTTGCAGAGGTTCTCGACTCACTAATTTCACGCGTGAGTCCGCCTTGAGCACTTCCTCGAAGCGGCCAATCTGAGCGCGGGCTTTCGACAATCGAACGGAAGCTTCTTCTTGATTGAGCCATTCAGTCGCAGCAGCAAGTCCTTCCAGGGCGATTCGGTCGACAGATCCGGTATCGCAATAGCTGGGGCGTTTGGGGCTCTCGGAATTTGGCGACGGAACAATCGAGCACGACGCGCTCTGGCAGTGCATCTTTGCTTGTGGAGAGCAATACAGCCCACCGATTCCCCATGGGGATTGAAGACCTTTGTGGGCTGCGAACGCTACAAAATCGACTTGAGAACGGGAAAAGTCGAGGTCGATCCATCCTGCAACCTGAGCAGCGTCGAGCAAAAATGGGACTTCATGACGATGGCAAAGCTCTCCTACTTCATTCCATGGGAGAAGGTCACCAGTGACATTGCAGGCCGCTGTCATTGCCATCAACCGAACGCGTCCGGATGTCAGAGATGTTTCGAGCATCTCAAGATCGACCAACCTGTCTTGGGTTGGAGGAATGACCCGCGTAACGATTCCCATTTCGCCGAGCTTGATGAGTGGCCGCTCCATCGCGTGGTGTTCGAATCCGCTCGTCAGGACTTCGTCTTCCGGTTGAAGCGGCTGATCGAAAAGTGCGAGCGACAATGCGGATGTGCATCCCGGAGTGAGGAGCAGATCGTCCGGATTCTCGATCCCGAAGAATTCAGCAACGCGCTTGTGACCGTGTTCGAATCTCGCTCCCCAGTCTTCGGGGGACTCTTGAAGGGCATTCTGAACTGCCTTCTGGACGGTCTCTGGTTTCGGCCAACTCGTTCCAGCATGGTTCAGGTAGACGGAGGTCATTGGCAATATTTAAGCAGGGAAAACTGCGGATTCGTGAGGACAATGGCGGAATCGGAATGTCTCTCTCTTCCCGATCGGTGAAGGGTGACAGTGTACCAAATCGGAATTGGCGATTCTCGTTCGAGTCGCTACAGTCCCCGCATCCAAGGAAAGAACGGATTACTTTGCTGGTGATGCTGCCAGGGAACGGCGGAGAGAGACTGTGCGAATTCGTAGCGAGTTTATGGTAGGTGTCGCGTCCCGAATGCTTGTCTGGGTCATGCGACTTCTGTTCCTGACTGTGCGTGTCAGGAAATTTGTCGCTGTCCCCGGAGGGACGCCGGATGACCAGAATGGTGAGAATTGTCATTCGTTCAGCATCTGGCACGATTCTCTGCTTGTGACGATTTTCATTGTTCGTCGACCGCGGATGTTTGCTCTCGTCGGAAGACATCGCGATGGAAGCTACGTCTCAAACGTGCTTCGAGCGGTTGGAATTCGCCCGGTTCGGGGATCGAGTTCACGAGGAGGCGCGCAAGCTGCGGCGGAGCTCATTCAACAAAGTCGAGGACACGATCTGGCGATGACGCCGGACGGCCCGCGTGGTCCGCGTCGGCAAATGAAGCCGGGATGCGCGTTCATTGCCTCACACACGGAAAAAACCGTCGTCCCGATGGCTTTCAGTTGTTCTCGAGCGTGGCATGTTCGAGGAAGCTGGACCGATCTGATGATCCCGAAGCCATTTTCGACCGTTTATGCACTGGCAGGTCCACCGATTGCGGTCCCCAAAGGGGCCAGTCGAGCTGAACTCGTGAATGCGACACGAGAGATTCAAGCGGAGATGGACCGGTTGAATGAGATTGCCGTTCGACTCGCTGAAGGTGAAGACCTCGATGTGCCCACATTGCTCACGCAGTCAGAGTGTCAAAGCGCGGCGGCCTGATTCGGACTCTTTGCCGCAATCGGTTTCTTTCAACATAAGATCAGCTGAGAGAAACGGGTTCGGTCGAGTCTGTGAAGCGATGAGAAGGGTCTATTCGAAGAACCAGATCATTCCGCAGAAGCCAGCGACGACCAGCATGATGAACAGGACCTGCAGCGTGCTGGTTGCGAATCGGACAACTGGCGATTTTGTTTCTTCTGAGTCTTTGGCTGCCGAACTTCGAGCCGGTTGTCGGGTGACTTCGATATCTTCGATCGGAATCCATGCCCGTTTCGGCATAGCGCTGCGAGGCACGAACTTCAGGAATTCGACACGATATTCGAAGGCTTCGTCTGACTGCGCTTCGACTTGAAGCGCAGGCTCTTGCTCTCGTTTGACGATTCTGCCTTCCACAATTGATCCGGCGAGTTCAGGAATCAGCAGGTCCAGCAGGACGCGATCCTGTTCAATCGATCGATACGACTTGATCACGGCCCCGGTGTTGGAGAGATCGATCGTCCAAATTCGTTGCGGAGGGCACACTGGTGCAAATCCTTCGTCGGGTAGCGAATAGATGGCTCCCGTCGTGCGAAAGTTCGTCGTCAGCTCGCGCCGCTTTTCGACAATGTCACTCCATGCCGAAAGTTTTTCCGAGGCCGATGCGCTCGCCATTGCTGAGATCATTGCATTCTTCCAATCATAGTCATACGTGTCTGATTGGAACTTAGGTTCAAAAGAGTTTCTTTTGATCGACCAATTTTTAATTTTCGTGAACAACCTGACCAGACCGTGCGGATGTTTCGGATATGTCGAGTTTTCGAAACGCGGAATTCTACTTTTCTGCGAGTTTTTTCTCGTCAGCTTTCTCTTCGGCAGCGCTCCTCCGCAAATAGGTCGGCTTCAATGTCCAGCAGTCATCGACGTCGCCATTTCGCAACCGTTGGAATCCAATGCTCCCGATGAGTTTGGCTTGTGGGAGATGAATACTTTCCGGGGCGCATCGACAGCTTTGAAAGATTGGATTTGTTTTTTCAATCCCTGGCCCGGTCAGCAAATCACTCGGGGTGAGTCGCTCTCTGAGAGTGTGCGCCTCGACAATGTGCGGTTCGTGAAGAGTTTTGACGGTGCCATCGCTGTGGAGGCAGTACGCACCCGCAAAGACGTCTCCGCGTAGTGCGTCGTCAATGACCCAGACGGGGGACGTTTTTTCCTCTGTCGCAAGAGCGATGGCTGCGAACGTATCGACTCCTACGACCGGGACGTTCAGCGAATATGCCAGAGTCTTCGCACAGACGACCCCAACCCGGAGCCCGGTGAAACTTCCCGGCCCGAGACTGGCAGCGACTCCATCGATCTGCTTGGTCGAAAGAGAATGTTCCGCGACCAGTCGCCCGATCTCGGGGATCAGGGTTCGGGCATGTCGACGTCCAGTCGCTGCGAGTTCGCATTCTCCCAGCAATGCTCCGTCATCGTGGAGTGAGATGCTGCCCGACCGGCCGGAGGTGTCGATTCCGAGAACGATCATTGCGGGAACCTCATTTTCGCGAACTCTTGATTGGGAGATCTCATTGGGCGGCGAGCCATGTCGTTATACAATGTGAGAAACTGGCAGTTTGATGTGAACTCAGTCGACAGAATTACGGTTCTGGTTCACAATCACAATTGTTGAAACCCGAAAATCTCTCCAAACAACACATTCCACTTTCCCTCCTTTGTCGATTGCCCACTGACAGTGAACTTATCCATTCTTATCAGTCCCAGTGCATGAGATTCCATGATCCAGTCATCCTACGCTCCAGATAGCAGTTATTCTCCCGAACTCGCTTCAAGCTATGATGTTGTCGTAATAGGTGCCGGACCTGCCGGTTCAACTGTCGCGGCGCTCGTAGCCTCTGAGGGGCACTCGGTACTCGTCCTGGAGCGAGCCACGTTTCCGCGGTTTCACGTCGGAGAATCACTGATTCCCGAAACCTACTGGCCACTGAAGCGGCTCGGTTTGATTGAGAAAATGAAAGCGAGTTCCTTCCCGAAGAAGTTCAGCGTGCAGTTCGTTTCGGACGGATGGAAAGAATCTGCACCATTCTACTTTGATGAAAACGACCCTCATGAAAGTTCGCAGACATGGCAGGTTGAACGGGCCGACTTCGACAAAATGCTCGTTGACAATGCTGTTGACCGGGGAGCGACTGTGCGAACACGTGCACAGGTGCTCGAAGTTCTCTTCGACGGAGAACGGGCAACTGGCGTGAAAGTGAAACTGAGTTCGGAAGACGGAGAGACGGAGACTCGTGAGATTCGTTCGAAAGTGGTCGTCGATGCGTCCGGGAACTCGGCTTTTCTGTCCAACCGCATGAAGCTGCGCATTCCCGATCCGTATCTGCGCAAGGGAACAGTCTGGTCGTACTTCAAGGGAGCCCTCCGCGATCCAGGAAAGGATGAGGGGGCCACTCTGATCATGCAGACGGAAGATAAGAAGAGTTGGTTCTGGTACATCCCGCTGCGAGGAGACGTTGTTAGCGTCGGATGTACCGGGTCAATGGGCTATATGTTTCCGAAAGGCAGCACACCCGAGGAGACGTTTCAGCGTGAGCTTGACCGATGTCCTGCGATGAAGAAACGACTGGAGCCGTCCGAACGCTGCCTCGATTTCTTCACGACCAAGGATTACTCATACAAATCGTCACAAGCTGCGGGCGAAGGCTGGGTCTTGTGTGGTGACGCCTTCGGGTTCATTGACCCGGTCTATTCTTCCGGAGTCTATCTGGCACTCAAAGGTGGCGAATTTGTTGCCGATTCGATTAACGAAGCACTTCAGAACGGGGATCTGACAGGGGAAACTCTCGGACGCTGGCGATCCGAGTACTCAGCGGGGATCGATAATTTTCGAAAACTCGTCTATGCGTTTTACGCTCCGGATTTCAGCTTCGCATCGTTCATGAAAGAGCATCCGCAATACAAGCCGAACGTCGTTTCAATTCTGATTGGAGACGTCTTCCGACCAGAAGTTGCAGAGATCTTTACCGCCATGGGGGAAGTCTTTCCGCCGACGGAAGAAAACGTCGACGTGGCTCGCTAAACATGGCGATTGTTGACGCTCAGACTTCAGAATGAAACCGATCGGCGAGTGATTTGAACGCCGAAGACAGTCACTTAGTCTTCGGCGTTTTTATTGGACTCATCGACAAGTTTATTGATGGTGTAAGCGGCGAACGACGGGAAGAGTCCTTCACCGGTCGTTTCTTCTTCACCGAAGTCAACGTTGAGTTCGTAAACGAATTCCGGCCGCAAATCGGCGATTCGTAACGTCACAACCTTGTGATCATCAGACAGCTCGATTCCGTTGATCGGTGGAGTGTAACGCCCAGAATCTTCTGTGCCGTAAGACCCCTGCCAGACGCGCGTATAACCGGATAGCGAATACGCAGTCTTCTCTGTCGCTGTTTCTGGTTCGACGGGGGCGATGAATTCGATTTCGAATCCGTCACTGGTAAGTCGCAGTTCACGGATTCCATTCCCTGGCTGCTCAGTGGGATTCAGCTGAACAATCTCTCCGACATTCGGGCCGCCGAGCCATCCGGAATCGAAGATGCTTCCGACATAAATCGTTCCATCCTCGTCGGCGTATCCGCAGATCGGTCCAAGAAAGGTGTCGAGTTCAGTCTTCCAGGTTGCTTTCGAGAACGGATAACAAGCCCCCTGCAATTCGCCTCCGACTTCTTGTGTCGTGAAGCGAATCAGAAATTTGCTGTTGTACTCACAACCAAGACCATGACCGGCGAATGGGCTGGCGATGCCCTCCGGGAGAAAGAAGATGCCGTTGACGCTTCGCGTCCAGGGGTGCGGAACTTGAATCGTTGCTTTTCGTGGGTTGTCGACTCCAGCAAGATCACTCCGGGCAGGAACGCCATAAGCTCCCCCTTCCACGATGTGATTGATTTCATTGAAGGTGTTCTGGACCCCTTGCTGGTCACTGACGAACAGTCGCCCCTGACCGTCGAATGCAATTCCGATCGGGTATCGCAATTCGCTGGCGAAGCGCTCTTTTGTCCCGTCTGATCCGGATCGAATAATCGAACCACGCCACTTGCTGTAATTGGGATCTCGTTCCGGTTGGGAGTAGTCACTTCCGGTGGCGACGAACAGCTCTCCGTTTGACCCTCGAACCGGGCCGGTCACCCAGTCGTGGTAGTTGTCGGTATGGCCCCAGCCGTCGGTGATGATTTCGCGAACGTCGGCTCGGCCGTCTCCGTTCGTATCGATGAGGCGGAGCAATTCCGGTTTATGCACAACGAGGAGATCGTTTCCGTCACGAAGCACTCCGAATGCAGCGGAGAGACCTTCCTCAACCAGACTCGCCTGATCTTCGAGACGATCGTGATCGGAATCGGTGATTCGCCAGACATCTCCCTTGAGCGATGCGACGATCAGATTGCCTTCAGCATCACGCCAAATCGCCGTCGGCATCATGGATGTTGTCACCGGCAATCGCTTTCCTGAATACCCCGGAACAGTGATGACTGGCGCCGTTGAGGCCAGAACCTGCGGTCGATCCGGATACTCAATCAACTGGACGTTTCGCGGTGTGCTGTAGTGGACTTTCAGCGGAACGCCGGGTTGGGCGGAATACACGTCCTCCTGTGGTGTTTTCAACGCGAGAGCGGATTGGTCGGCAACTTGAATGGACGCGTCGTATCTCAAATCGAGATCATTCTGGATCAACAGCCCCAACTGATATCCGTCAGGTGTTTCTCCCGAGGTGATTTCTCGAGTCCATCCAACGGAACCGGAGTCGCGCGTCGGTTCGAATTTCTCTTCGACACGAATCACAAATGGTGCGTCGTTGAAGAGGAAGTTGAGATCGTAGACAAGACGAACCCCGGCCCCTTCCGTTTCGTACTGGACGAGATGAGCGAGCCGATCGGAGTCGACTCGTTGCAATGGTTCGATGGATTCCGAGTTCTGATTGACGAGGACAAAGTCTGGCACACTCTTCCACCCGGGAGCGAACGAAGTGCCTGCCATGTCCCAGTACCAGCTTTTGCCTTCGGTTCGCTGGCGTGCGAAATCGCCGAATCTCCAGTCGCGAACTTCCGCCCGGTCGAGATCAAAGAGAACGCTGTGATGGTTCGGAAATCCGACTGCGAACGCTCGAGCGACCGGGACGAAATCGTCACTCTCTTCGCCAAATTCCTTCGGAAGCGTGAAGACATCGCGAATGATGCGCGGAGCGGATTCACCAGCCACTTGCCAAAGTTGTTCGACCTGAGCCGGGTTCGATGGAGGTTCGAATTCGGCATCCGTGACCGCTTTCCAAAGGGCGGTCAGTTGGGTTTCAACATGCCCGTCGAGGATTCCCGGAACTGGCTTTGTATACGAAGGCATCTCCATTCCCGGAATCACACGCAGCGGAGCGCGAGTCCAGCGAAGATAGAATTCCGGTCGCAGTCGCGAACCGATCGCGGACAAGTCCGATCCTCGTGTGCCGATCGCGGTATTCTTGGGAACGTAGTCGCCAATCTGATGACAGGCGATGCAGCTGAATCCCCCAGCCCCGACGAGGTTTCTTCCGGTCAAAAGCAACTCGTCGCGATCGATCGCGACATCGTCCATGTGTGTTGCTCCTCCCTCCGGAATCCGGTCGTGTTCGACGAGAAAGGTTTTGAGAGCGTCGAGTTGTTCGGGAGAATGATTGAATTGGGGCATTCGGACCATGAGCCAGTCTGCGCGTACACGATCCTGTTTCCCTGAGAGAGCGCTGTCCAGCACATCATCTCGAAGCTTGTCACCAATGGCGTTGAGGCTGGGCGGAATGATTTCCTGAGTTCGCCCGACGAGTTTCGGAAACTTGGTCGCAATGTCGTTCGCGATTGTCCGAATTCCGGAGACGGAACCGCGCGAGTGACACGCAAGACATTGGCTGCGACTGAGAACCTGCTGTCCATGATGGAACGTCGATTCTGGCGTTCCTGATAACGTCATTGTTGATTCAACAAATGCACGGATCGGTTCAACATCGAGAGTCTTGTAGTGAGGGCGATGTTTTTCAACATCTGCTGGAGCGGCAAGACATGATTGTTCCCAGTCGATGTTCGGGGAATTCAGTGCGATTGCGGGAGTCGCGGAAGCCTCGATGGCTGGAATTTTGTGACAGTTACTGCACTGAAGTTTGTGAACGAGTTCACGGCCGCGGTCGGCTTGCTCTGATGTGGGGCGTGGGCTTGGAGTGCCAAACTTCGTCTCAGATTTTCGTCCGACTGAGGAAAGATAATCTGCTAGCGCCCCGCGTTCGGACCGGCTGAGTTGAAAGGCAGGCATCCGGTGTTGAGGGTTGAGTCTGTCAGGAACGGCGAGCCAGGTTGCGATCCAGTCCTTCGAACGCTTGTTCTCGATTTGACTCAGAGACCCTCCTGAGTAGGGATTCGATGTTCCAAGCCCATCTTTTTCATGGCAAGCGAGACATCCCATCGAATGAAACAACAGTGCGCCGTCCGGCTTTCCCTTTTTGTTTTCCACCTTGGGCGAAGTCATCAGGTCGAATGGAGCTTCGAGGCGATGCAGATAGGCTGCGATGTCTTCAGCTTGGTCACGGGTGAGACCAAAGTTGGGCATTCGGTCGTGTTGTGCTTCCGGATGTGTGCCGAGGAGCTTGTTGACGATCCATTCCGGATTGGTCCCGGAGACACTTCCCCACAGTGCCGGAGCCGGAAATCCGTCATCAAGTGTTTCGGAACTTCGGTGGCAGTTCGCACAGCGAAACGCATCGAACAGCTCTCCACCGAGCTGCTTTTGACGTGCCTGCTGGCTCTCCTCTTCGTGAAACAGAAGATGTGCGGGGATTGGTTCGACCGCAAATTCTTCACTCTCCCAGAACAATTTCAGTTCCGCTTGTGATGCCGTCGGCGTGTAATTGACCTCAATGTCGCGAAACCCTGGTGAGATTTGGACCGACTGACCGGAAATCCATTGTGATTTGTCAGAATCGGTTTCCAGAACGAGTTCGCCATCGACGAGAACTCGAAGCTGTCCGGAAATCTGAGCAAAGAACCGGTAGGGAGTGAGAGACCGAATCAAAATCTGACCCTGCCAACTGCCCTGCCATGGCGATTCTTCAGTGCGTGAGAATCCGTCCGGGCCGAACTTTCCCCAATCGAAAGCGATGTCTTCGAAGACTTGCTGTGTCGCCCCGTATTCGTCCCGAAACGTGGCGATCAACCCGCGTTGAAGCTCGTCATCTTGAGCCAGGAGGGGGAGCGAGTTTCCGATCAACAGAATCAGGGCGAGCAGATAGAGACGCATCTTGTGTCCACTTTCTGAGGCAGTGTCTCGGACAGCTTCATCAGAGAACGGACTCCCAGGCGCATCTCTGAACGAAGTTGGCGCGGGAAGTCTAAATTGTCGATGGAGGCAATACCGGGGAGTCGGTTCCCTCGACGAGTCGTCGAGACCCTCCATCTTCGGAACAGGATTCCTGAGCGTTCAGCGAAAGATCGTACAATCGCTGTCCTGCCTGTGTGGGGTATTCGCCAGTCAGGCAGGCCTGACATAAATTCGTTGCATCTGTGTTCACAGCTTTGGAAATCGATGAGATCGGCAGATAACGCAAAGAGTCTGCGTTGAAATGCCGGGCCATCTCTTCTTCCATTTCACGCGTGAGCTCGATTGAGCCGTCTGTGAATCGCGGAGCGAAGAGATCGCCGACATCGGGCATGTCGATTCCGTAAAAGCACGGAGCCATGATCGGAGGACACGCGACTCGAACGTGAACTTCCGCAGCTTTTCCACGTGTTCGGATTTGTTCGACGAGGACCTTCATCGTTGTCGAACGGACGATTGTATCATCCACGAGGAAGACTTTTTTCCCCTCGAGGACTTCTGGAAGCGGGATGTATTTCATCCGTGCTTTCGCGTCACGATCTTCACTTTCGATGAATGTTCGTCCCAGCGCTCTGTGGCGCATCAACCCTTCCAGGCAGGGGATGCTCATTTCGAAGGCCATTCCCTCAGCGGCCGCTTTGGCTGTGTCCGGAACAGGGACGACAATCGCGTTTTCTTTCGACTCTGTTTCCTGTTTCGCCAGTTCTTCCCCGAGAGTTTTGCGTGTGAGATACACGCTCTGACCATCGAGCCGGCTGCAGACATTGGCGAAATAGATCCATTCAAAGAAGCAATGAGATCGGACTGCCGCACGTGAGTATTCTTCGACACGGAGAACTCCGTCCTGAATGGTGACGGCACTTCCCGGAGGGAGATCGCGAATCCCTGAGGTATCAAACCCGAGGTTGGTCAGGGCGACACTTTCACTTGCAGCAGCGAAGAATCCGTCGCGATCGGCGTAACACAACGGGCGAAACCCTTGCGGATCACGCGAAACGAACATATCGCCCCGGGCGTTCAGATAGGCGATGTTGTAGGCCCCGTCGAGGCGAATGGAGATCGCTGAGAGCAACTCTCGCATTTTAATATCAGGGCGTACCGAGAGAACCTGACTGATGAGGTGCATCAGCGTTTCGGTATCGGTTTCTCGAGCAAGGTGAAAATCCCCTCCCGAGGTGATTTCGTTGCGAAGCTCGGCGTAATTGGCGAGTTGTCCGTTAAAGCCAAATGCGAACCATTTCCGTTTTTCGAGATGGGCGCGTTCGAATGGCTGCGCGTTGTTCGGATCGTCTTTGCCGCAGGTGGCGTAGCGAACGTGTCCGATCGCAGCTGGGCCGGAGTGTCGTTCCATCAAGTCCTGATACTTGTTCTTCCGGCTCATCCGAAAGGCTTCAGAGACCAGCCCAAGACGTTTGTGCGTTAACAGCAGCTCCTTGTCTCGCGGCTTGAATGTCGTCATGCCTGCGGCGAGCTGACCACGATTCTGGATGTCCAGCAGCATTCGCGGAACCATTCGTGAGACTTGGTTGCGAGTGTGGTTCGACGAAATGGGGCATTGGTCTGCCTGTCCATACTGGTAGACAGCGACGATGCCGCATTCATGATTCAACTCAGACATGAAAAGTCGTCCAAAGGTGGGGATGGAGCGGACGTGGTTCGAACACCCACAATGTTAATGGCAGAAGAAGTGATTTCCACTGGGTGACGGGAACTCGGGTGCAATTTAGACGAATCGAAATGAATTCGCGACCACATCCTGAACTATTGAAGTGATTTGAGGTAGTCGACAAGGTCAATTAACTCTTGAGCTGTCATTTCTCTTGTCAGAAGGTCTGGCATCATCGACCGCGGTTGGGTCACCATCGCTTCAATATCACTTCGAGGGACTCGAATTTGAATTCCATTTGCATCTTTCAAAATCAGAGAATCTTTTTCTTCAGAATGGACAACTCCCGAAACAATCTTCCCGGAAACGGTTTCGATTGTCCTCAAAGCGTACTTCTGATCGATCTTCTCAGATGGATTCAAGATGCTTGACAGAATCTCTTCCCGGCTGCGGGTCTTCCCGAGTGTTGAAAGATCCGGGCCGACTTCTCGACCGACCATACCCACGGTATGACAGTTTCGACAGGTGATTCCTTCGCTTAAGCGAAAAAGTTCCGCCCCTCGTTCGGGATCTCCCTGAAGTGCGAGAATTGCGTCGGGGTCGACACTTGTTCCGAGTGTAGCGACTCGTTCTTCAGGAGCAAGAAATCGTTCATACAATCCCCGAATGTGGGCCGGCGCGATTTGAGCCCATTGACTGGCTGCGCGCGTTCTCAGGTCGGCATCTTCAATTGAACAGAAACTGTCTGCGAGTGCCAGATGCTTCGAAGTTGTGAGTTCTGCAGCGTCCGGAGCGAGTTGTTCCGGGGAACCATTCAGGCTTTGTTTGATGAGATTCGCTGTGAATTCCAGTTTGGAGACGTCCGGAGTTCCACTTTCGGGGGGCATCGAAGAAATCCACTCGCGGATCATGGCAAGCCCTTTCTCGTCCGTCAGTTGCGATCCAAGATGCGGCATGTGCCCCCGTCCGACGGTTGCGAGTCGATAGTAGAGGACGGATCGATAGGGATGCCCAGGGGCAACAATTCTGGCGCCAGCAATTCCGAATGTTCCCTGAGTCGGCGCAGTGTCGATGAGGCGAGTTCTTTCGATCGGCAAGTGGAACGGAAGTTCAATCGGCGACGTGCCTCCACCTTCACGGCGATGGCAATGGGCACAATTGATCGCAAGATAACTTCTGACACGATCCTCAAGCGGAGCGGTTGCGTCGACCGCAGCCATCACTCTCGACCGCTGATTCTCGGGGACCGGTCGATCGAAGACATGGAGTTCAACGAGTTTCTCTAAAGTGTTTTCCGTGGAATTCGTTGCCGACGCAAGGTTCGAAAAATCAAACCCGACTGCGTTCCCCGCCCGTGGTGTGTGACAGGTTGAGCATTCCGCGCGGCTGTGAATTCGCCATTCGATGTTTCGTTGTAGCGATGAGTCCTCCGGATTGGCGACGTTGAGCGTCCGGAAGGAACCTTCCGCGGGTGCGAGAAAAGCGTCGGTCTCTTGTTCATCCCAAACGTAGGAGTAAGGATTCCAGTTGAGACCGTCAAAATGGAGCACTTGAGTCTCGATTTTTCGCCATCGGACTTCTCCGTCGTTTTCCGTGAATTGTTCGAGGGTTTTGGCGAAAACGGTCCCCGAAGGAAATTCCCAGCGATCGCGGTTTTGCTTCCATACGATCGAGTCATCTCCGGGAAGAGCAAGCTGATACGTGGCCCGTGCCCCATCTGCCCACATCTGCGTGTTCGGTGAGTACGAAATCACGCCCGGCGCGTTCACCAGATCCGGAGTGACAGATTGAAAAAGACCGGTTTCACTGAGTTGACGAGGAAATTGAGAAGATGTGTCTGATTGCGGATTGGGCTTCAGCCGGTAAATCCCGCCAGCGTAATCGAGAATAATCAGTTCCCCGCGCTCGTCGATTCCGAAGGTAATGATGGCTAAGTTTGACGATGCGAGTTCTTCGAGCGAAGCGACCTTGTCCCCGTCGTTCGTGATCCCCCAGATTTTTCCGGTCACATAGTCGCCGTAGATATAGTGCCCTGTGAGATCCGGAAGTTCCTGTCCGTAGTAGACGAACCCACCAGTCACTGACCTTGCTTCAGTATGCGGATGTTCCGCAATCGGAGGCTGAATTTCTCCCGGGCCTTGAACGATGTCGCTTCGGATTGGCTGCGAACCTTCCTTGATGCTCCAGCCGTAGTTCTCGCCGCGTTCGACTCGAAAGACGAGTTCCCAAAGTTCCCAGCCCACGTCACCGCACCAGAGTTCACCGGTTTCGGGGTCGAAGCTGATCTTCCACGGATTTCGGAATCCGAATGCCCAAACTTCGGGACGAGCATCAGGAATGTCGAGGAACGGATTGTCGTCCGGGATCGAATACGGTTTGTCCTCGTCGGGGCGATCCACATCAATTCGCATGATCGTGGAACGCAAATCCTTGAGGTTTTGGCCAACATCGTGCGAGTCCGGCGGAAACGGTCCCGATCCATCTCCGGAGGTGACATAAAACATCCCGTCCGGGCCGAATTTCAAACAGGCTCCGTTGTGTCCTCCGGAGGGCCATCGCAGAAAAACTTCTTCGCTCGTCGGATCGATTTCAGGGGATCCGTTGTCGCGGTGAAGCCGAAAACGGGAGACGAAAGTCCCGTCGGGAGTCGACGTTGGAAGAACATAAGACAGGAACACGTATTGGTTCTTGAGGTAGTCCGGGTGAAATTCAATTCCGTAGGATTTGTCGTGATTGTCAATGGTCGCCCGTGCATCGTGGACGAGAATCGGGGCTTCTTCGGAAGAGGGATCGAGGCAGAAGAGTTTTCCGTCGAGTTGAAGAATGAACCACAATCCGGTTCCCGGTTCTACTGCGAAGTCGACAGGATTCCGGAACTGGACCGATGGAAGAATGCGCTCGACGGTGTACGGCAGCGGAGGTTCGGGAGACCCGATGAGGCGAGATGTCGTCCATGGTTCACGAGGTGACTCGGCGTGAATTTGGTCGACAGTTCCGAAGATGGTCGACATAAGAATGCCGAACAGGAAAAGACTTCGTTGTCTCGGGAAACGACTCGCTGACCGCTCTGACATGCAATGCTCCAATGGAGACCGGGTGAGAGCATGTTGCTCTTGGCTGTGCACTCGTTCGGATTGTTTCACATGGTTTCGCTTGAGTTGGCTTCTGCGAGTCACGAGAAACCACTCGCGAATCGCAGCTTCGATAAAAATGAACAATACGAAGTGAGTGCAGGAAAACCGTGGAGAACTTCAACTCTCAGGCAGTTTAGTTCTCTGACAATTGAGCTTTGAAAAATGCGTCCATGTCCATTGCCATTTCATCAAACCATGGAAGCTGATTCCAGCAGCCATGTTTTCCGTCGCTGTAGACTTTCACATCGGTCCACACGCCCTGCTCCGTCAATTTGTCTCGCGACGGAGCATTACGATCGGGGTTGTCATGTTCACCGACCATAAACAGGATTGGCGCACTTTGTGAGGTGATCTGCAAGTGGGCGTCTGCCAACTTGTAAAGGTTGAAGTCTTCGTCAATTGTTTTTCCGAGCCAGGCATTGCTGTTGGAGACGGCGGGTTGGTTTCGCGATCGGTCCGCCACGCTGCCGGTGGTCATTTCCATCGGCCCTGCCATGACGATCGCAGCCTGAATCGAAGATGACTGGTCTGTCCATCCACCTTTTTCGGTCAGTTGTGGATTCTGTGATCCGGTTGCCATCAACCCGACCAGATGTCCTCCCGCCGATCCACCGACAGCCCCGATTTGCTCTGGGTCGACGCCATACCGCTCCGCATTCGCTCGCAAGAATCGGACTGCAGCAAAGCAGTCGTGAATTGCTGCGGGAAAGTGGGCTTCATCGCCGAGCCGATATTCCACAGCTGCGGTCACATAACCGAAAGAGGCCAGACGAATGGCGAGCGCACGAAACTTGGACTTGTCTCCTTTGAGCCATCCTCCGCCATGAACGACCACAATCGCTGGGAGTGGCCCTTTGGCTGACTTGGGGCGAAACAGATCCATGAGAAGTTTTCGAGACCCATCCTCGCTGTAAACGACATCCAGCGTTGATTCCACCTCATCCGGGATTGCGGTTGATGGTCGATTCCCGGATTGTGGTTGCTTCTGCGGATCAGAAGGAGGATTGGGGGAGCGTCCGCTGATCGACATGCGTTGCTTATAAAGGCCACCAAAACAGGTGATGTAGAGAGACCGCATGTCCGTATCTCCAAACCCGCAATTGATCGGCCGGGTTGGAGTGACAATCTCATCGAGCTTTTCTCCGGAGGGACTCCAGATCCAGACAGAAGTTGGTCCCGCGCAGTAGATGTTCCCTGCCCGGTCAACGGTCATTCCGTCAGCTCCGAGATCGGGGCCTTCATCCAGTCGGGCGAATTCTTTCCCCTCTCCAGTCACTCCAGGTTTTGTGATTGGATACGACCAGATGATCTTCGGTTTGTAGGCAGAGACGTACAGTGTTTTCTCATCAGGAGAGAGGATGAGGCCGTTTGGTGTTTCAATGTTCTCGACGGCGACCTGTTCTGTTCCATCGGGGGAGAGATAGACGACCTGATTCTGACGCGTCAGAGTGACGTAGCAGCCGCCGGAATGATCGACGACGAGATCATTCGGTCTCCGGACGGGTTTGTCTGAGGGATCGAGCAGAGCAACCGTTCGCTCTTTTTTTCCGTTGAACGCGAGGATCCTGGCGTTCGCATTGTCCGACAGGAACAACTCTCCATTGTTGAAAAAACTGGCGCTGAAGCGGCCCGTTGCCAAACCGCTTTTGGTGAGGCGGGACTGTTTGGGGGACCAGCGATTGAGAGTTTGTCCTTTGACATCCGGAACGAAGAGAGTGCCCAGGCCGTTCCAGGAAGGTCCATCACAGAGTTCAAAATCGGTGGTCACCTCTTCCAGAGGAACGGACCGATCGACCGGTGACTCGGCCTGACTGATCACTCCGAAAATCAAACAGAGCGGAATCGCACTCAGAACGGACTTCATTTTAGGTCCTTTTCGGTAATCTGCCAGGCGTTGAAGAATGACATGTGCAAACAAGGAATGTTTTCGATGCGTCTTGAGGTTCGAATGACGATCGCAAACTGTCTCCCGTTCTGTCTGCCCGTGATGTCGTGGCTCTCATGAAACATGTCCCTCATGAAAGGGTGTGTGATCACGCTCGTTAAGGGCTAATGTTTCACGAACCACCACGCGAGCCAACACAGAAGCGGGAACACCAGAAACATCATCACCAGTGCGATAATGTTTGCGCGCGGGTTGTCAGGCCAACGTGCCATCAAATTCTGCTTTCTGAAAACACATTCACGAGGTTGAGAGCGTGTTTTGATTCGGTTTGCACTCGCTCGCACGAGCAAACTCAGCCTTTTTCTCAGATGAAAAAGTTCAAGCGAGTGCACAGGAAAGAGCAACTTGCTCTAGCAATTGGAATCAAAGACGCGGACTTGTTTCCAACTTGCTTTGTTGTCGTCGATGAAGCGGAGATGTGCCTCGGCGACTTGATAGTCATCGTGTGCTTGCCGCGTATCAAAGACCACGTGCAGCGCGACGTGATACATCCGGTCGTTGACGGGACGGGCCAATTCTTCCTCACACTTTCCTGCTGCAAAGAAAGTGACGCCCGGATGATTCTTCAAGTACTTGTTGCACTCTTGAACCATGTGGTCTTTCGCGCTTTCACTCGGATCATTGAGCGTAAAATAAACGTTGTGAACGATCATCTGCGATGGTCTTTCGAGTTGTGAGGCACGTCTCTGTTCGTAGACGAAGAGGACGGTTTGTCAGACGATGAATTCCGACTCTGATCTGAGCCGATGATATTGATGCTGTTGAATTGCAATGACTGTCAATCCAGTCTCGTCACAGCTTCGGGAATTCATGAAACGAATTCCAGTTCGCTGATCCGACGGGAGTATATCGAAGTGGCGTCATGATCTCATCAAGTCGGGAACACAAGACTCAAATTTTTGGCGATGTTCTCTGCGGTCGATCACTGCCCGAAGCACGAGGAGAAGCGAAGAGGTTCGATTCAGGCGTTCTTCGAACAGGTCCTCACCCAATTGTGCCGGCAGGTGCACATTCATCGGTTGAAATGCTTTCAGGTGAGTCGACGACGCTCTGAAAACGGCTCAAAAGGAACTCGCTGGACTGGGTGCCGGAGCGGTTCCTCCTCGTTCGCTGGACTGCAAGCCAGGAAGTTCGATTTGGTTCTTGCCCGTTGTGTATTGCTCTCGACGAGCGGCATAGCGGATGGGGAAGGATGACCAGACACGGTTTGTTGAGAGGTCGGATGGAATTGCGGGGTACATCGCTCCATCGAAAATCGGAACGGTTCCGTCGGCCTTTCGTCGAGACAGAGAATATTCCGAGACGTATTGAGTAAATGCCAACCATTGACGGTCGGGGGCTGCGATTCCGAAGAGGTTGTCAGCTTCTGGCTGAAATCCCCTGAACGATCTCGGAAGCGGCGCGACGTGCAGCGATGTCAGCAGAATCGCCATCGTCAGGTATCCCGTTGCCAATCCAAACACCCAGCGAGCCGGTTCGTAGAAAAGATCGCTGACTTGTGCGTAAGTGGGAAACAGCCATTCTCCGAGAAGGCGAAGTCCAGTGACCGACGCAGCGAAAAGGCCGAGGAGCGCGATGATGTCCCATCGATTCTGCCACTCATAGGAAGCGAAAAAGTTTGCTCCGAGGAAGTTTGCAAGAGGCTCGAAGAAATTCATTGCGATCAAGCCGGACAACAACACACTCAAGAAGGTCATTCCCGCGCTGACGGGTCCGTCGCTGGCCACACAGACGGTAACGATCACGATGATGAGCAACAGAGCGAGTGGTATCATGGTGATAGGTGTCTTAATCGGATTTCGAATTGGTTTTCCCGTATTCGCACAGGCGAACACGAAGAAAACCGTGTCAAACAGTTCAGTCGAGTGGACTGACAAGAGCGACATGCTCAAAGAGTAAGTTACTTCCAGTGAATCAAATCAACGCAGCCTATTGGAATGGAATTTCAGGAGGTGGTCAATCACCCTTGCCGAGTCAGAGTCGAAAGTGCCCGGTTCGTGGCTATCCCGCAGAACCGCATCGTCTTTGAAGTTGGAGAATGAACTTGTGAAATCCTCCGTCATCCGCAAAGGTTCCAGCTAGAAAAGTCGGGTGCATTGTCGCACGACGGAACAGCGCACACAAACTTCGCCAATTACCGTTTCGAATCATACCTGAATGTCATTTCGGACGCTGCCATGAAGTCTCTCCAGAATCTCATTGTGTTTACCGACCTTGATGGGTGTCTTCTCAATAAGTCCGATTACAGCTATCAAGATGCCCTGCCAGCTTTGGAGCGACTCAACGAGGTGAATATTCCCGTCGTTCTCTGTTCGAGCAAGACGGAATCAGAAATGAGACCTCTGGCGATCGAACTGGAACTGAAGACTCCCATTACGTGTGAGAATGGCGGAGTCGTCTGGTGGAACGAGCAAGATCGAACAGTTCTCGGGGCAGATCGAACGGAAATTCTCGACGTTCTGACCTCTCTGAAGCAGAAATATGCGTTCGAGTCGTTTCGCGATCTTGGAGTGGCGGGAGTCATGAAAGCGACTGATTTGCCCGAAGAAAAGGCAAAACGTGCTCTCAATCGGTTCGCCACAGAGCCCTTGCTGTGGAAAGATTCCATCGAAAAAATTGCGTCATTCCGGGACGATCTGGAATCACGTGGGCTGACGCTGACTCAGGGAGGTCGTTTCTGGCATGTGGCTGGCCAGACGACGAAAGGACTGGCCATGGAAAAAGTGCTTCAAGAGTTGACTCCCGCATCTTCTGGTGAGTGGAGAACTGTTGCCATTGGTGACAGTCCCATCGACGAATCGATGCTTGAGCGCGCAACCTATCCGCGAATTATCCCTTGGCCGAATGGAGAGCTTGGAATTCCGTTAACGAATCCTCGATACTCCGTCGCGCCGTTGCCTGGAGCTGCCGGTTGGAGAGCGACTGTCGACACTCTTCTGGACGAATTGTCGCAATCTGGCCATGATGGGGGGCGCGTTCGCTCCTAGACCTGTCTG
The DNA here is from genome assembly GCF_007859735.1 of Thalassoglobus neptunius. Classification (GTDB taxonomy): domain Bacteria; phylum Planctomycetota; class Planctomycetia; order Planctomycetales; family Planctomycetaceae; genus Thalassoglobus; species Thalassoglobus neptunius. The sequence continues at coordinate 1,452,360 of NZ_SIHI01000001.1, forward strand.
CGTGAGCGGTGGACGGTCTTTCTTTCCTTCAATATTGAGACGTTCGATTATGGCGGATTTTGTCCAGAATGGAGTCATTGGAACTCTTCACAACCTGCGGTCGCGGACCACTGAAGACCTCGAAGCCGATCTCCACGAATGGTCATCGCAGACCCCAATGGCACTGGTGCTCCCCAGTCTTTACTCCGAGCTCGAAGGGCCGGCGCTTGAGCGAATTATCGATAAGCTCACGCAAGCGACCTACGTGAACGAAATTATTATCGGGCTGGACCGTGCGAACGCATCTCAGTTCGAGCACGCGAAAAAATTCTTCTCACGGCTTCCACAACGTCATGTGATTCTCTGGAATGATGGCCCTCGACTGCGAGAAGTCGATCGGCTCCTCTCCGAGCAGGATCTGGCCCCGTCAGAGCCCGGGAAGGGACGCAATGTCTGGTACTGCATGGGATATTTCCTCGCGTCCGGAAAGTCCGAAGCGGTCGCGCTGCATGACTGCGACATTGTGACCTACGAACGCGATATGCTTGCCCGCCTCTTTTATCCGGTCGTTCATCCGCAGTTCAACTATGTCTTCTGCAAAGGATACTACTATCGTGCAGCACAGGGCCGATTGAATGGCCGGGTGGTGCGGTTGCTTGTCGCTCCACTGATTCGCGCGATGCAGATCACTCTCGGCGACAACGATTATCTCGACTACATGGGAAGCTTTCGATATCCACTCGCTGGCGAGTTTTCGATGAAAGCGGAAGTGGTTCCGTCTTTGAGAATTCCTTCCGACTGGGGACTGGAGATCGGGACACTTTCCGAAATGTATCGGAATTACTCTCACCATCGAATCTGTCAGGTTGATATTGCGGACGCCTACGATCACAAGCATCAGGATCTATCCGCGGAAGATGCCGCGAAGGGGCTGAATCGAATGTGCATCGACATCTGCAAAGCATTGATTCGCAAACTCGCGGTCAATGGGGTCGTCTTCTCGCCTGAACTCCTTCGAACACTTAAGGCATGTTATTACCGCACAGCGCTCGATCTGGTGGACCATTATTACAATGACGCTGTGATGAGCGGTCTCACGCTGGATCGTCACAGAGAGGAAGCAACGGTCGAACTATTCGGCCAAGGATTAATGCAAGCGGGTGAGGCCTTTTTGAATAAACCTCACGACGCCCCGTTTATCGCCAGTTGGTCGCGAGCGATCAGCGCCATGCCCGACGTTTTCGAAATGATTCTCAATGCCGTCAGGAACGATCAGGGGGACGCTTAACGTTCTCCTGAAATGTCATTGACCGGGAAGCGAACCGAATCAGCATTCACTGCGTCTTTCAAGGTAGCTCAACTCGTTGTTTTGAGTACGCAGATCTCTCGGTTTCAACAGGAATGGCCATCGTGGAATCTCAGCGATTCGATTTGATTAGTTCCGAGTTCAAAAGCGCGCCGCATAAAACTTATCAGCGGATGCGTGATGAGGGAGATGTCATTCGAGCGAGGATTCCCATCATCGGAAAGGTCTGGGTTTGTACGACGCATCAGGCTTGCTCGGAAATGTTGAAGGATCAGGAGTTGTTCGTTCGTGAGCCGGCTCGTGCTGGCAAGCGGAGCGTCGCCTGGTTTTTGAATTGGCTTCCTCGTCGAGTTCGAGAACTCAGCGACAATATGATGAGCTATGACGGAGAGCAACATCGACGCCTGAGAGGTCTTGTCGACAAAGCGTTTCAACGTCAAAGCGTGTCAGTCCTTCAACCTCGATTGACAGCACTCGCCAGCGACTTCGTGGAAGAACTTCCGCAGCACACTGACGATTCTGGAGTGGTGGATCTCATTCCGCATTTCGCGCGTCCGTTCCCGCTTGAAGTGATTTCGGAACTTCTCGGTCTTCCGGAATCAGATCGAACTCAATTTGCCAACTGGGGAAACCGGTTGGCGACGGTTCGATCACTTCCGACGATGCTGGCTGCCGGAGGAGGCTTGTGGAAGCTGCGAAAGTATCTGGCGCAGCAAATTGAAGAGTGTCGACAGAACCCGCGTCCGGGGCTTCTTTCCGATCTCGTTCATGTCGAGCAGGATGGTCATCGATTGAGTTCCAAAGAATTGATTGCGATGGCCTTTCTTCTACTCGTCGCGGGTCATGAGACAACCGTTCATCTCATCACCGGAGCGATTCTCACGTTCTTAAAAGAGCCTGAGCAAAAGGCTCAACTGATGAATAACTGGGATCTCGCAACGAGCGCGGTCGACGAAACGCTCCGCTATGTTTCTCCAATTGAAATGAGCAAGGGCCGATTTGTGGTTCGCGATGTTGAGTGGCATGGAAAGCCGCTCAAACGTGGTCAAACCATTATGGCAATGATTGGCTCCGCGAATCATGATCCTGCTCGATTTCCTGATCCGGAAACCTTTGATATCTCTCGATCGCCCAATCTGCATTTATCGTTCGGCTCCGGAATTCACACATGCCTCGGAATGCAACTGGCACGTGCAGAAGCTGCGACTGCTCTTCAGCAATTGTTTACTGCGTACCCAGACTTGCAGCTCGCTGATCCCGAAGGACCAGTTCCCTGGACGAAACGATTGGGAATCCGCACGCTCTCGAATCTCAACGTCCGACTGAAATCATCCGAGAACTGAAGCTGCTGGCATTTTGACAAGAGTACGGAAGTATTCTTCCGGCAGGCTCAGCGGATCTTCATTCTGCCTGGAGAGTCTGTTCGAAAGAAATCGTCGGGAGGTTATTCTTCGGATGAGCTTTCGCTCTCCTCGTCGGTGTTCGGAGTCGGGCGTTCCCAGGTCCCGTCGAGAATCTGCTGAATGGTCGTTCTCATTTCGATTCCCCCGTTCTCGCGATATCCAACGTGAACGGATTCGATGATGTTGCCGGGGCTGAGAATCACGGTATGCGGGATGCCGGAGACAGCAAAGTCCGAAGCGACGCTTCCTGCACTGTCCATCGCCACCTCGGGAGTCCAACCTTTCAGAGCGAGAAATGCTCGAACTTCCTGCGGGGTTTCCTGCAAGTTGACCGCCACGAATAAGACGTCTTCCGGATCGAATTCCGCGGTCGCAGCGATGTAATCGGGAAGTGCCTCAACACATGGTCCGCACCAGGTTGCCCAGAAGTCGAGGACAACGACTTTGTCGAGATGGTCACGGATCCGAAAGGTGTTTCCATCGATTCCGGCCAGTTCAAACGGTACGGATTCTGTGCCGATCAGTTTCGAACCTTCCACATTGCTCCCCGATTCCGGAATGTCCCAATCGGGTTCTTTGGCGAATGTCGGAATCCATTGGGAATACGCGACCGGGCCGTTTTCTTGTGGGATCTCACCGAGGACCACTTCACCGATCGCTTGAAACGGGATGCGACACTCGCCGAAGTGAGGAGTCACTCCGATCAGATAGTCCCCTTGGACACCTGTCGGTGACATGCTGAACCTCAGATGATCTTCGAAGGTCAGTTGCATCCCTTCACGAAGAGGTTCATCGCTTTCAGCTTCCTGCCCTTCTTCGGTTTCGTCTGTTTCAGTGGTCGACGGCGGATGGAGCCAGATGACCGCCGCGATTCGTTCACGTGAAAACGGGAACTCCTCCAGTTGAGATTCAAACTGAACCGTTTCTTCGTCGATGTGTTTGAGGTGTCCTCGTAACAGGTCTCCATTGCGAGCCATGAGGACGTGACTCGACGGGCGCTCTCTGCGAAAACGCGGAATGAGAAGTGTCCGATTCCGAGTTTCTTCAACGATGAACTGTTTGACGGATGTGCCATCGAGGTTCCGGACTTCGAAATCAGAAATCATGATGCCGCGCGTCAGTGGGTTTGACCCGTAAGCGGCGTTTCTGGTGATCGAATTGACGTTTGCTTTGAATGTCAGACTCTTGCCGATTCGCTTCTGATGATCCATGGGAATGGATTTGAGCAGTTGTCCATCGACGACGACATGGATCTTTCCGTCGCGCACGGAGAGTGAGATTTCGACCGATCCCTTCTCGGAGTCGATGAACGTTTGACGTCCGCCACCGGCGGGATTCATGCGAAGCTGTCGGATCTGCAATTGGTTGCCTGCCTGAACAGCGGGATCGAAATCCTCAACCCAGAGTTTGGTCCCATTCAGCATGATCTTCAGATTCGTTGCATCGCGAGGGTTTCCGAGTCGTTCGCCGTACAACTGAATCTGCAGTTCCGAGTATTGCTGGGCTCCCCAATCAAGCCGAAACCGAACCTCGTCTCCGGTGAGAATTTCAGGATGACCGTAAGTGGCCGAGGTTTTCATAATCAACCGGTCGCCATCATTCTTCGTGCCGCCGAGCATGCGCTTCCAGCCTTCGTCTTCGAAGCCACGTTGAAAAACACGTTCGGGAACGGAGAGTTCGACCGCTTTGACGATATCCGTTGAAATTTCTGACAAGTCCGAGAATGGCACTTCCAGTTCGATACGCTCATCTCGAACTGAATGAAGTATGCAGGGAATCACATCTCCATTGCGGAGATAAAGAAAGTCAGGATATCCGTCGTCTAATGCACTGCTGTCCGCCGGTTCTTCTCCTCGAATGAAACGGGCATTACCTGCGGTTGCAAATGCGTTCGGATTCAGTGCGCTCGGATTCAGTCCTCCTGCCGAAATCCAAGAGACCGGTGGAGTCGTATCATTGGAGATCACGAGTTTGCCGTTGAGCGTTCCTCCCGGGTAGACCAACCCGTCGGGAGCGTCAGGAATCGTGGGTTCACTGATCAAGCGGATCCTTTGAAGGCCAGTCAATGAGGCGGAGACAGGGGCTTCGGACCATTCCGCGGAAATCTCGATTTGCTCGTCTTCGACTCGTAGCACTTTCCCGGTGACCACTCCTCCAGTTTGCCAACTTACCTGATCGACTGCACGAAGAGGGGACGACTCCGGATCATCGTTGACGACGATGGATTCAATCTGATCGACGGAAAACTCCGTCGGCTCTTGGTCACTCTCGCCCGGAAAATTGACAGGCTCTCCCGGTTCAAATTGAGGAACATCACCGTAAAGAATGGAGCCGTCGGTCAAGTGAATTCGACTCGTTCCGGTTTTTAATGGTTTGGGAAGATTCCCGTTCCAGCGGTCGACGCGGATGTACTTCAGCGTGAGGTCGCCGTCCCGGTTCCAAATCTGCAGGCCTTTCGGTTTGTATTCAGGCTCTTCTTTCTTGGGATCTCCTTTGAGTTCACCGAGTTTCACGCCCGAGTGCGAAAAGACTTCCACGGTGTGCTTCTTCTGATCCACGAACATGTGAAGATGAACGCGTTTCTGATCTTCTTTGAGTGTTGCCAGTTCTGTGAACTGAAAACCGGAGAGCAGGACCAGAATTTCTTCCCAGCTTTCAACGCGCAGGCTCATCTCTCGGCTCTCGCCAAGTGCGAACGTGAATGATGGGCGTTTCGACTCCGATTCGATGACAAACTCGACTTCGACCCGATCGGAGAAATCGAGTTTCTGATACGCTCCATGATTTCCAGAATCGGTCACGAGTTCTCCGTTGGGCTGTTCATTCCAACCAAATGGTTCTGTATTCGGATTCGGTGTCGTCCAGCCTTCAACTCCACGCGGTCCCTGATAAATCAGATCCGGCGTGTCGACACGTTTGACGTGTTCAACGTGTTCGAGCAGGACGGAAAACGGGGAAAAGCGATCGCTTTCAAACAACAGCGACGTTTCCGTCGCACCGATGAGGTCTCCAAACAGAACGTCTCCATTGCGAAGCGAAATGCGAAACTTGTCATGACTCTGCGGCAGCGGATCAACTTTGCGGAATTGAACCGCCGAGAGAGCTGACCGCTCGATTTGAAGCGGATCGACGAACAGCGGAGATCGCCAGGTGAGCGTTTCTTCATCGACTGAGAGAAGCTCTCCGTACAGTGTGTCCCCTTCGTGCCAGTACAACGTTCCGGATGATGGATCGTCTGCAATTGCAATGGCTGCCAGATTCAGAACGAGCGCAATCCCCCCCATCAGAGCGATGAACGGGGCGATCTGTTTTCGGCGTCGATTTGGCCGCTGATCCTGAAAAATTGGGAAGCGGTTCGAAATCATAATTCACTTTCGCTTATGAACCCGATGCAGTTGGACTTCGCAAAAGGTTGTTCGGATCGAAACAGCAATCACTGTTGATCAGCGTTCGTAGATAGGAAGAAATCGGTAATTGAGAGCCATTGCCAGCATCGACATGGCTGTTCCGTAGGCCTCTCCGTGACCGCTTTGAAAACTCCCGTCATCTCTTTGTAGTGCAGAGAGTTGTTTGACTGTGATTTTGTTCCATTTCTGCCATGCTTCGAAGTCTCCTTGAAACAACGCCTGAGCCATGTAGTAGCGAAAATAGAACGGGTAGCTGTTTTCAAAGGATTCGAGAGTTGAAGTGAGTTGATTCATGACACCACGATATTGGTCCAAGTCCTTGCGATGTCCGATCGCCATCACCAGTCCCGAGATCGCCTGGAGGTTTCTTGATCCTCCGCCTCCAATTCCCGAGTACCCAACGCTGCCTTGTCGAGTGGTCATCTTTTGAAAGTACTCGAGACCTTTATCTATCACTTCGTTCGGAACATTAATCCCGGCGTTTCGAGCGGCGAGCAATCCCATCAGGACAGCCCCGGAAACAGAAGTGTCTGCATCGGTCGATTCCGGAGAATAGCGCCACGCGCCCCAGGGATTGTTCTTCTGCGATGTCGCTGCACATCCCACAGCAAGTTCGAGAGCTTCGCCAATTGTTCTTTGTTCGTTGGCGTCCTCTTCCCCAGCCCAGAGAAGTTCGTCATCGAGAACACCGTACACTTCGGCCAGGCCCAGCATTCCGAATCCGTGGTGATACATGCTGCCGGGAAGGTATCCGGTTTTGGAATCCTGTCCACGGATGAGATGTCGCACTGCTTTGCGGATGTTTTCCCGATACTTTCCAAAGTTGGGATCTTCTCCGCTCGCGAGGAATGCCATGATGCACATTCCAGTAATTCCGGAATTTCCCACTCCGCCGTGACCGATCGAAGAGCCTCCCCAACTTCCATCCGGAGACTGGTTTCGGACCAGCCATTGGAGTCCGCGCTCATAGATCTCTTCAACTTCCGGAGGGACAGCGTCACCGTAGCGCAGTTCGGAATCCTGCGCGCTACAGGCGGAAACGCTTAAGATGAGTGCTGTCCAGATCACGGCACTTTGAGACAGTGAGTGCCTGCTTCTTTGGATCGCGACGTTCATAAATCAGGGCTTTCAATGCGCGGAATTTTGTGTCAGACCAAAGCGGTCGAAAGCTCAATTTGCCGTCCGGCCTTCGAGGGCGTTGAAGAAGGCATCAAGGCCGTCGCGAAATTCTTCGGGGAGTTTTTCGACTGAGACTCCGCTTGATTGTTCGACTTCACGCTGTTCGACCTTTGCGTTCGGATCATGACCCGGACCCATTAACGCAAGGGCTGCCGAAGACGTTGTTCCTCCGCCTCCGCCGCCGGGTGTCGATCCTCCTCCGCCTCCTCCTCCACCAGGATTGGCTCGTTTGGACTGGAGGAGCCACTCAATGGCCTCTGTCTCCGCTCCGATCGCTTCTGGACCGGTATTCGGTTCGCCGAGAATTTGCGTTGCGTCCGCCATTGCATTGCTGGCCATCGAGACGAGATACAACTCTTTCTTGAATTTGGCAGCCCCTTCCGGAATGGCTCGAATATCCGTCATCACAGCCAGAGTTCGACGGTGAATGGTGTCCTGCGTTTCGGATTGTTTTTTAGCACGTTGATCGTAGATGTCGACGTCAACAGCTTCCCGAGATTGTTCGAGAGAACGCGTTTCTTCGCGGAGGTCCATTTCCGCTTCGATGATCCGCATCACTTCCAGGACGATTTCCGGCGGCAGGCTGTCAGAAGGTCCGCCCTGACATTGTCCGCATTTCGATGCACTGACGAGTTCTTCTCCCCAGCGATCGAACGTATCTGCCCAGAATTCTGCATGAACAATGGACTCTCCGGAGAGATTGTGGCGAACCCGGTTCCCGAGCTGATTCAAGCTTTTGATTGTCTCGAGTTCTTTCATTTCATCGAGAATTCGAAGGAGTTTGTCGTCGCGTTTTCGACCGTAATAGGCTTCGAGGTCCGACTGAATGTTCCAGGCATTCTCGCTTTGAGTGACTTCTGCTTCTGCAATCAGTTCCATCGTTTCGGATTGTCGATCGTCCAGGTTTTGCTCTTCGACGCCAAACCCTTTGAAGAGTGTCCGATTCAGGTTCTTGGCGATATCGAGTTGTTTTCTTGAGGCTGCTTTGAATCGTTTGACGAAGGTGCTGTTCTCAAGGTCATCGAGGATGTCCTGCATTTGTTCGCGCAGCTTGTTGAAATCTTCGATCAGTTTCGCCTGAACTTCCACAGCCTGATCGATTTGTTCCTGTGGCTCGGACTTTTGAGGTTTCTTTTCGCCCTTGGGGCCACCCATCAATGTTGTTGTGGGCAACGTCAGTTTTCCCGTACTTCCGTTCTTGGGAGGTTTGGGTTTTCCGTCCTCCTCCTCTGCCTGATTCGGCTTGTTGAATCCCTGTTCGACGTCAGAGAGAGAGGGAGCTTTGGGAACGGGCTTCTTCTCTGCTCCCCCTTCTCCTGAACCCGGTTTTTGATTGCGATTGTTTCCCGCTGTCGGGGCAGACTTCGAAGGCGATTCTGCTCCTGGGCTTGGTGGCTTCGCGACCGATTTTGCGGACTCGTTTAACAGGTCGGCGATGGATGGCATTCTTTTGTCTGCCATTTCACGCATCTGCTTCAAAGTTTCCGCAAAGAGTTCGAGATGGCCGACCAACATTTCAGGATTTTTAACGGCCTGATTAATGAGTCGTTCGCCAGCGTCGGTGACGGCGCCCAATTTTGTTGCGTTGGCTTTTTCCGCGGAAGCTTGCCGACGGATACGGCTTTGCGTTGCCGGCTGCTGCAACGCTTCGCCATCAAGTCGACGCAGTGCACGGTTTTCGTCGTGCAAGCGAACTTCTTCCTCGTAGACATCATCTGCATGGCTCGCCCATCGTCGTAACTGGTTCGCGATCCAGATTGCATGATCTTGCGGTGTCATCACGTGCAAGATGTACGGGGCGCTGTAAGCTCTCTCTCCATCGGGGCGATAGTCCTCAGCATAAGCGCGAACTTGCAGCGTCTGCGGAGTGACATTGTCGGTCTCGGCACAGAAGCTTGTCGTCCCGTTGAGGCGGGTCTGTTCGTAATCGCCTCGAAGTACTGGCTTTTCACCCTGTTCAGGATGAGGGTTGCGAACAGGATCGATGATCCCGGACCACTCAAGTCCGAGAGTTTTCAAGCCGAAGTCATCCGTCGCAGAGATCTCGAAGTTGATCACCTCTGTAGAAAGGATGACCTGATTCGGTTCGATGAGCAGGCAGCCAACGGTGGGGGAAGCATCTTCGACAGCATTCATTCGAAGCTGAAAATCATCCTTCGCTGTGAGCCCGAGTGTGTCTTGCCAGTCAAACGAAATGGTTTGAGTCGAGTCGGCGTGGAATTTTTTCCGGTGAATTTGTGCAGCCTGGATCTGTGCTTCTTCTCCGTTCACTCGTGCTGATTGCAATTCCCGATTAATGGTCGCGACGAATTCTGCCGTCGAACCCTGAACAACCGAAATCACGCCACCACGAACATCGATCTCAAGAGGTTTGGAGTAATTCAGGTACTCTGGGAGATGGACGAAGGCCTGAATGTCTTTGAGTTCAGGACGCGGTTGGGGATGGATGTCGATTGTGTGACGCGCGTCGCCGATTCTGAGATTGAGAGCCGACTCAGACGTTAAGGGTGGGATGGTGAATTCGTAGCGGTCTTCTTGTCGTTTCGTTGAGACCTGTTCACGAAGAGCGTCGGTGTGGATCGTTCCTTGATCCGGGGACCATTGCGTCGAAGAAGAGAGTGTGGCGGTCAGCGGAAACTCTTCTCCGAGCGGAACGACCATCTCTTCGGGAAGAGAATCGAGCTGAGCAAACGTGAAGCGTTTGATGTCGCTCCACGGAGCCAGCCAGCGTCCGAGTGCGTTCGCTCCGGCCGCTGGGACAACAATCAAACAAAGCAACATGAGACAAGCAGGAATTGCGGCGGTTCGCATCCAGAACTTGTGGCGAGGTTCGGGAACGGCATCGGAAAGGTCGCGATCGCGCATGACTTCGTCGACTTGATCGATGGCGGCCTGCCGCAAGGTTTTACTGTCGCTGGCTCCTTTTTCGTTTTGTGCCAGTTCGACAATTCCAAGCAATTGATCTCCGAGTGCCGGGAAGTTGTGTCGAACCAGTCCGGCGACTTGCTCCATTCGACGAGTGCCCCACAACCAGCGGTGGCATTTCAACGGAAAAAAGACAGCCAGGCCAACACTACCGAGAACGAGGATTGTTCCCCGAATGATCGCGGGGGTGTCGAAAATGCGATCGAGGGCGAAGACGGCGAGGTACGACAGGACCAATCCGAAGATTCCGGCCAACAGGCCTTCGGCCACTTTGATCATTCGAACCCGTTGACGAAAATCACTGAGACGCCGCGTCGTGTTTGGGGGGAGTCCGTGTTCTTGGCCTGTCATCGAGACTGCATCCTCATAAGGTTTCGGGTTCGAATTCCGTGCCTGCCTTGAATTTAAAAATCGTGTGCGACTTTCACTTCCGGGGCCGGATGGCGTCAACTTGTGAAATGATGGTGCGATCAAGAACTTCAGAACGATGCGAAGCGACCGGCTGAAGCCTCTCTGAAAATCCCTACGAGTGAATCTATGAGCTCGTCTGCCCTGCCCTGAGTGGCGATTCCTTAGTCGGGAAAGGGACTAACTCTTGTGACCACCGCTTCCTCTTGTTTCCAGACTGCTCATGTTTCCAGACTGCTCATGTTTCCAGATGAGGTTCTTCAATGAAACTCGACAGCTTGCCGACAGTCTTTACGACAATCCCGGACAAACTGATTACAAAAAATCCGTTCAATCTTCAGATTTCTTTGCAACATCATGAAGCCTCAGACGTAGTGACTCGCAGAAACGTTGCACAAAACCTTCAGAAAACTTTCGTTGAATATATCGTGAGACAAACATCCTCACCAGAAGAAACATGAAAATTGAGACTCAATTGAGTCGGCGCTTGCGAAGCAGCGATTCCGCGCAGAGAATGATGACAAGTCGGCTGGAGGGCTCAATTCATGATTCCTCGAAGGTCGACAGGTTGAGGTCAAGCGACCCCCAGTCGCGTCCGATGAGACGGAAAAATTGATCTTCAGCTTGCCGTTGCGAGTTCGTTCGGAACAGGCGGTGACATTTTTTGAGGCAATCACATGTGGTACTTGCAGGTGGCCCTTGGCGTGTTGGTGATCGGTGTTTCACAATCGCCAAGGCAGGTGTACGCAGATGAACCAGCAGACGGTGGATTCTTTCAGCAGCTCGCTGAGGCCATCGAAGATGTTGTTGAGGGTGTCGTCAGGCCACAGCAACCCGCGATGCGGCTCAATTTTCCAGGCAATGCCGTTCAGCCGGTTCCAGAGGCGACAATCGAAGATCGAAAGGAACGGCTCGTTCACCATCTTGAGTCGGCCGCGACCTGGGTCGATGCAGTCGTCACGCTGACGCCAGAGCAAAAGCAGCAACTCGATGAATTTCATCTCAAGGTTCTCACGACTTCGCAAGAGAATTTCATTAAGTCAACTGGCCCAAGAGATGCTCAAAAGCCGTTGAGTGATTTCGCTCCGATTCGCTTCGTCGGGAAATCAGGTGCCGCCTATCTGGCGACCGGATACGACTGGCTTCAGTTTATGAAGACGCTGCTCGACGAAGAGCAGTATCAAAAGTTTCAGGCGGCGATGTCTGAACGTCATCAACAGCTGCGAGATGCTTTAGTTGGTCACCTGATCAACAAGATTGACGCAGAACTCTTTTTTACAGCAATTCAACGAGAGGAATTCCGCGAAGAGTTTGTTCCTAAGTTGGTTCCGGGAGAAACACGGATCTTTACATTTTATCCGCAAAGTTATTATCTCGAATACGAATCACTCGAAGACTTGCTCTCAACCGTTCCTGACAGCGTTTTTCATGCCGCTCAACGGAAAAGACTTAAACAGTTGATCGACGGGTCACAATATGGCAATCGAAGTGAACAATATGTCACGTTCATGGCCAAAGAAGGCGTCGACGGTTGGCACAAGAAGTTAAGTGAATTGAATGAGTATCAACAGGATCGGCTGAAATCCGCAATTAATGTTCGAATCGAATTTTGGAAGGCTCACGGCGAGTTGAGCGACGAGAATCTGCGGGTGCTTAAAGTGGCTGGACGCGGATGTATCGTATACGTCCTGGAAAGTTGGAGAAAACAAAATCGAGCCAATATGGCTGGTTGGGAAAAGACCGTTGGTCAAAATCCGAACGTCAACTTTGGATTTAGCATTCAGGTTCCCGAGACGTCCAAAATTGATTCTCATCAGCTCTGGGTGAATTCTCTCGCTCGCTGTGTCGACGATTTCAAAACGATTGATCGCGAGCGATCGGAAGCCATGGAGCGGGCAGCAGCTGCTTATCTTGTTTCGCTCGTTGATCGTGAACTGTGGCTGACCACGGAACAGTCACAGCAATTGATTGAAGTGATGCTGGCCGATCTTCCGCGAACACTCAAGACAAATCAGGCATACATCGAAGAACTCATTTTCCTTACTATCCCGTTAGCGAACATTCCGGATGCACGGTGGGAAGAGATTCTCAATGAACGTCAACTTGATGCACTGAACGGGCTGAAAGCTCAATTTCGAATTAATGGAAACATCGCCTCGGTTCGGATGCGTAACATGGGAGAATTTCAGTTTGCGATCCCGCGTTAACTCGCAAAGCGTTGAGAGTTTCCCGGCGAGAACCCAAGCTACCTGCGGTCAAGAACTGGATGGATGATGAGGATTAAGAACATGAAGTCTGACCGTTTCCGCCCTCACTGGCCGCGAGCGATTTCTGTTTTGACATGATGTGAGAATTCATTCGAATCTGTTCGAAGTTGCCACAACACTCAATTGATCCCCAGCCCATGAAACTCCCACCTGATGATTCCGACTTCCACTCATTTTGGATGCTGTTGGATGTCTCGATCGAGTTTCGTTGAGTTGACAAACCTTGCTGCTTCAATCACAACGCCATCGAAGACATGTGAAATTGTTGACAAGTGAAATCGTTGATTTGTGGCAGGTCGGAAGTCTCACTCCCCGGTCCCATCTTTCTCTCAACTCTTGATTAGGATAGCAATGAACCCGGAATCAGCGACTACTCAGGAACTTCATGAGGATGATGTCAGTGCGATTGATGAACTGAGAAAGCGGTATCAGGAGTTAAGAGAAGAACTGTCCCGAGTCATTGTCGGTCAGGACAAGGTTGTTGAACAGCTGGCGATCTGTCTTTTCGCTCAAGGGCACTCCCTGCTGATGGGCGTCCCCGGTCTGGCAAAAACAATGCTTGTCCGTCGACTTGCGGAAACGATGTCGTTGTCGTTCAGTCGAATTCAGTTTACGCCCGATTTGATGCCGATGGACATCACCGGCACGGACATCCTTCAGGAAACCCACGAAGGCCGCAGGGAGTTTGAATTCGTCAAAGGTCCTGTGTTTGCCAACATCGTGCTTGCGGACGAAATCAACCGGGCTCCGTCGAAGACTCAAGCTGCGATGCTGGAAGCGATGCAAGAACATCGCGTGACTGTCGTGGGAAGACCTTACGAGTTGACGCCTCCCTTCTTTGTGCTCGCCACGCAGAATCCGGTTGAGCAAGAAGGAACGTATCCGCTGCCGGAAGCGCAGCTTGATCGTTTCATGTTTCTGATCACTGTCGACTATCCAAGCCGTTCGGAAGAAATCGAAATTGCCCGAACGACGACCGGGGCGAGTCTCCCTCAATTGGGCGAAATTATGGATGCCGAAACGGTCTTGCGGTTTCAGAGCCTTGTGCGACGGGTTCCCGTTCCGCAGCATATTTATGAGTATGCGGTCGATCTCGTTCGTCGAACGCGGCCGAATGTTGATGAATCGCCCGATTGGCTGAAGCCGCTTGTCGCTTGGGGAGCCGGTCCGCGGGCTGTGCAATATCTTATTCTCGGAGCGAAGTCACACGCGGCTCTTCATGGAAGTTATATGGCACGTTTAGATGATGTTCTGGCGGTCGCTGAACCGGTTTTAACACATCGTATTTTGACAAACTTTAATGCCGAGTCGGAAGGGATTCGTAGCAACGATGTCATTCGCAGACTTGTGGAAGAATTAAATGCAGAAGTGAGTGGTAAGACTCGCGAGAGTTAATCCGTTGAGGCGATGATGCTGATCGTCGAGCTGTTTTCTGTGGAAATGAGACTCGATTCCAACAAGTTCTGTGACAACTCCGATTGAATGGCAAACCCTGAATGCGAGATTTCATCGATCCTAAAGTCATCTCCCGGCTTTCAGCGCTTCCGATCGACGCCCGCATCCCGATGATCGGAAGTGTTTCCGGTAGGCACCGGAGTCCGACGCGCGGTTCAAGCCTCGAGTTTTCTGAATATCGCAAGTATGTTCCCGGGGATGATACGCGTCGGCTCGACTGGCGGGCCTGGGGGCGCAGCGATCGGTTCTTCATTAAAGAGTATGAGGCTGACACGAATCTGCGGCTGTGTCTAATCGTCGACGTCAGCGGATCGATGAATTTCGGAATCGACGGGACACAAGAAGTCGGCCAGCGAAAGATCGATTACGCCCGGAAGCTGGCAGGCACTCTGGCATATCTGGCTTCCAGTCAGGGCGATGCTGTGGGGCTGTATTGTGCTGCTGAGGACTTTCGTCGGGAAATCCCTCCCAAGCGGAGCGGCGCGCACCTGCGATTTATTCTTGATGAGTTAGGAGAGATTGAAGGAAACGGCGAAACGGGCCTCGCTGATGCTCTTCATCAAGCAGCCGAACGAATCGCTCAACGGGCGCTGGTTGTGATCATTTCGGATCTGTTCCTGGAACCGGAATCACTCAAGAGCGCCTTTCAGCATCTTCGCTTTCGAAAGCACGATGTTGCTGTCTTTCATCTACTCGAACAGAACGAAATTGATTTCCAGTTTGACCGTCCGATGCGTTTTCAGGATCTGGAAGGAGCGGCTCCGATGCTGGTCGATCCGACAACGATTGCCAAACAGTACCGCCAGGCAGTTCAGGCTTACCTTTCGGCGTTGACGTCCATCGTTCGCGATTCCGCAATTGACTATCATCGGGTGACGATTGCAGAAGACTACTCAGACGTGTTGGCGAGGTTCTTATTGGCTCGCAAGCTTTAGTCCATATTTATGGTTGTGCTGCACACTTCGGAACTCATTTCATTGGATGAAAGTCGTGCCTGCTCGTGAAATTGTTGAAAGCGAGAATTTCATTGTGTTGAGAGCCTTCACTCAGTTTGAAAAGGGAGAACCCGCGTTGATTCGACGGATCACTTTATGACATTCCTGCAACCGTACATTCTGTTTGCACTGCCGCTGATCGCACTGCCGATTCTGATTCACTTGATCAATCAGAATCGGCACAAGACGATTCACTGGGCTGCGACAATGTTTCTGGTGCAGGCGAAACGGATGTCGAAAGGGATCGCCCGACTTCGCTACCTGTTGATTATGCTTGCGAGAATGCTGGCGATTGCGGGATTGATTTTCGCCGTCAGTCGTCCGATGGCGGGAGGATGGCTCGGCCTGACATCGGGAAGTGCGCCGGATACCACCATCATTGTTCTCGATCGCTCCGTCAGCATGGAGCAGAAGGGACCGGGAACCTCTCTGTCGAAACGGGAAACGGCACTCGAGAAACTCGCTCAACTTCTTTCGGAGACGAGCAGAGATTCCCGCTTGATTCTTTTCGAAACGACAAGTCTGGAACCGCTCGAACTGACATCAGCAGCCGATCTCGCCGACCTCCCGCAAACCGGTCGGACATCCATGGCGAGCGATATTCCCGGTCTCCTACAATCCGTAGCGGATTATGTGATCGCGAATGAAAGCGGCCGGACAGACGTTTGGATCTGCTCCGATTTGCGACAAAACGACTGGGACCCTTCCGGAGGACGCTGGGAAGCGATTCGTTCTCAGTTGGCGGAACGTGAGGGATTGCGATTGTACCTCTTGTCGTATCCGGAAGTCTCGCCATCGAACCTGGCTGTCAGTGTTTCAGGAGTTCACAGACGCGAAACCTCCGGGGGCGCGGAACTGGTGATGGATCTCAAGCTCACACGCGATTCGAACGAAGAACCGGTGCGGGCTGTGCCGATCAGTTTTGTGATTAACGGAGCAAGATCGACGTTGGACGCGGAGATCTCCGGATCAGAGATGGTTCGCAACGGCTATACCATTCCGATCGATCGCGAATCGAAAGAAGGCTGGGGGCGTCTCGAAATCCCCGGCGACGACAACCCTGCCGACAATTCTTATGAACTAACTTACGCAGAGCCCGCGACCCAACGCACGTTAATTGTCTCTGACGATCCTCAGAACGCAGAACTCTTCAATCTGGCTGCGCAGACTCCAGTGGATCGCACGTTGACTTACGAAACCGTGACGATGTCATCATCGGAAACGGCAGCTCTTCCCTGGGATGAGACGGCTTTGATTCTCTGGCAGGCTCCGCTTCCTGACTCGGCGATCGCAGCACAGCTGGAGGCATTTGTTCGATCAGGACGCACCGTCATTTTCTTTCCTCCGGAATTTGCAAACAATTCACAATTTCTGGGCGTTCGATGGGGAGACTGGATCGAGTCATCAGAAGTGGACGGCTTTTCGGTTGAACGATGGAGAACCGATTCCGACCTTCTCGCAAACTCGATGAGTGGAACTCCCCTTCCGGTCGGAGAGATTGTGGTCCGCGAATACTGTGAACTTGATGCTGCAGAGGCGACGATATTGGCTCAACTCGGTGATGGCGTGCCTCTGCTATCGCGAGTCGTGACAACTCAAGGGGCTGCCTATTTCTGCACAACCTTGCCGACGTTTCCTCATTCGAATCTCGCGGATAACGGCATCGTCTTCTTTATCATGACACATCGGGCTCTGGCGAGCGGGGCTGCTGTCCTTGGAGCTTCTCGCAATCTTGTTGCAGGAGCGACGAATTTCGAGGACGTCTCAGATTGGGTTCCTCTCGACGAGTCGACATCAGAAGTTCTCGTTTCTCAGCGACCGTATAATTCCGGGGTGTATCAGTCGAAAGACTCGCTGGTGGCGATCAATCGGCCGTTGATGGAAGACAGCCCGGCGATCGTGACGGAAGAGAGTCTCGAACAAGTTTTGAGTGGATTGAATTACGTCATTATCGACGATCAGGCAGGGAGTCAGTCGGCACTCGCGAACGAAGTCTGGAGGACGTTTCTGATCGCAATGATCGTTGCACTGTTGCTGGAGGCCGTTTTGTGTTTGCCTGATCGCGAATCTGCCACCACTTCCGTTTCTCAAACTCCAGTCATGACATCGGTATGACGTTTCATTGGACTGCAACTACCCTGCTGATCTCGCTGCTCGTCCTGCTTCTGGCAGCTGGGTGCTGTTTGATCAGTTGGCGGCGAAGTGGCTACACGCGTTCGATGGGCATTCTCGAAGCCCTTCGATTTCTTCTGGTATTTATGGCTGTCGTTTCACTCAACCAACCGGAGTTGCTGCAAGAGTACCAACCGGATGAACAACCGACTCTCGTGGTGATGTACGATGTGTCGGAAAGTATGCAAACCCAAGACGTCATTGATCCCGAGAGACCGGCGGGAACTCCTCTTCGGCGAATGGATCGGATCGAGGAATTCATTCCTTCCGCAACGAGTGAAAGCGATCCCGCGACCGAAAACTCTGAGGTCGCTGACGTCAATCTCCCTGAGTTATGGTCCGGAATGAGTGATCAGCTGGAGGTCGTTTTCGAGCCGTTCTCGTCAACTCTCTCGGATGCTTCACGCGGAACAGATTTTAATCAAGCACTCAAATCAACTTACGAAC
The DNA here is from genome assembly GCF_007859735.1 of Thalassoglobus neptunius. Taxonomy (GTDB): domain Bacteria; phylum Planctomycetota; class Planctomycetia; order Planctomycetales; family Planctomycetaceae; genus Thalassoglobus; species Thalassoglobus neptunius. The sequence goes on from NZ_SIHI01000001.1 coordinate 1,470,303, forward strand.
TCCATTCCAATCTGCGTGGAATTGTGCTCATTTCTGACGGAGACTGGAACACCGGAACGACTCCCGCGGAAGCAGCGACGGAGTTGCGGATGCGAAACGTGCCTGTCTTTGCCGTCGCTGTGGGAAGCGAAGACCGGCTTCCGGATGTTCAGCTTGTGAATATCGATGCTCCGACTTTTGGAATCGCCGGGAAGACCATGCGCATTCCATTTCGAATTAACAACTGGCTTCCCAAAGCCCAGGAACTCTCTGTAACTCTCTCGGGAACACTCGAGGCCCCAATTTCGAAAACCGTTCGCGTGCAAGGCATGGGGGAGTTACGAGATACGATCAACTGGCGGCCGACGAAAACGGGCGACTACAAGCTTCGTCTTGAGATTCCCGTTGCGGACGAAGAATCGAACCCTGAGAATAACGTCCTTGAGTTTCCCATCAGAATTCAGAATGAAACGCTGAAAGTTTTGATTGTGGAATCTTATCCGCGATGGGAGTATCGCTATCTCCGGAATGCGTTGGAACGCGATCCCGGGGTTGATGTCCACTGCCTGTTATTTCATCCCGATCTTGACGGCGTCGGTGGAGGACGAGGTTATCTCGAACAGTTTCCCGGGGAAGAAGAACTCTTCGACTACGACGTTGTTTTTCTCGGGGATGTTGGAGTCGAGGCTTCGCAGCTTACGATTGAAGAAACCGAACAAATCCGGCAACTGGTTCGGAATCATGCAGGAGGACTGGTCTTTCTTCCCGGATTTCGTGGAAAGCAAGAGACGTTACTCTCAACCGAACTTGAGGAGTTGTATCCGGTCATCGTTGATCCAGCTGCTCCGCGAGGTCACGGTCTTCCAGTTCCCGCTCGATTTTCGCTGACAGAAAGTGGCCGACGCAGCCAACTCACCCGATTGGAAGTTGACGAGCGCGAGAATGAACGGGTCTGGAGCAACCTTCCAGGCTTTCAGTGGTACGCCTCCGCCCTTCGATCAAAAATCGGTGGGGAAGTTCTCGCGGTTCATGAGACAGAATCGACCCGATTCGGACGTGTTCCGTTAATCGTCGCTCGAACATTCGGAACAGGGAAGGTTCTGTTCATGGGAACAGACGGAGCATGGCGTTGGCGGAAAGGCGTCGAAGATTTGTACCACTATCGATTTTGGGGACAGGTCGTGCGTTGGATGGCGTACCAACGGAACATGTCACAAGGCGAATCGATGAGGCTCTTTTACTCACCGGATCGACCAGAAGCTGGGAATGTTTTGACTCTCAACGCCAATGTCTCCGGACCGACAGGAGAGCCATTACAAACCGGGACCGTCGTCTGTCAGATCACCTCTCCGTCAGGACAGGTCGAGACGCTCCGTTTGCAGACGACCGATGAGGAGTCATGGGGATTATTCACCGGGATGTTCACCCCGGAAGAGGGCGGGAATTACACCGTCCTGACAACGTGTACCGAGACTGGTACACAACTCGAAACCACGATCGCTGTGGCGGGTGGTGAACGAGAAGTGATCGGCGACCCAGCCCGTTTCGACGTGCTTCACGAAATTGCCACGATCAGCCGGGGGGAAGTGACGGACCCCTCGCAGATGAATCAGCTCGTTGACAAACTTGCCAAGCTTGAAGAGCCCGAGCCGGTTGTTCGTCGATTGAGAGTTTGGGCCCATCCACTCTGGGGTGGCCTCATGATCCTGTTGCTTGCAGTGTTCTGGTCTGGCAGAAAACTTGCCGGGCTTGCCTGATGATTCGATTCATGGACGCGGAATTTGTGGGATCGGCAATCCGCCATGCGGTTCGAGTTTTCAATCGGAATCCGTTTCTGGCAGTGTGACGGTGCGCAGCTGACCGTTCTGGCCGCCGAGATAGATAGTCTGGCCGTTGGGATGAACTGCAAGCGATGTGCACCACGAAAGATCGACTTGTTTTTCGAACAGAGTGTTTGTCGTCATCGAGTCGACTTCGAAAACTCTTCCCGATGCAGTGACGGTGATGATGCTGTCATGACCGGGACGCCACTGAATGGCAATTGGAGGATCTTCAAGTTGCAGAAACCGAACCATTCGGCCGATTGTCGGTTGCCAGAATCGCACCGTTCGATCTTCACTGATCGAGGCAATCATCGGAAGTCCTGAGGTTTCGTGGCGAACGCTCAGCCCGGTCACGGTCTTTCTGTGATTGTTCAGAGAGCGAACAAGTGATTGTTCCGCAGGATTCCAGACCCGCAGATTCTGATCGATTCCCGCGCTGACCAGAAGTTGATCTCGATCGACAAATCGAACACAGAGCACTCCTTTGGAATGTCCATCCAGAAGTTGTCCCGGCTTTACGAGTTCAACATGACTGAGGGCAATTTTCCGGTCCATGCTGGCGGAGGCAATTGTCTGCGAGTCGAGTGACCAACAGATGTCGTAGATCGAATCCTCGTGTGGGCGGATCAAGTTTTCGAGTTGTCGCGTCGACCAGTTCAACAGTTGGATCTGTCCACTCTCTCCGGGATTTCCTCCAGCGATAGCCAGAAATTTCCTGTCTGGTGAAAACGCCAATGCGTGCACTGCTGAAAACGGAACGGCGACTTCTTCTTCGATCTCTAAATCGTCGAGTGTTCGAATCGTCACCCCACGCTGAGAACCGGTGACGAGCTTCGTTTGATCCGGAGAGAAAACGATCGAAGTCACCGGCGGTTCAGTGGCTTCGAGAACTTGATGAGGATGCAGAAGAATGAGCAGTAACGTCAGTCTCAACACGAAATGTCTCGCGAAATCAGGTCAGGCAATTAACTCATCGACAACGGTCGCTTCCGGAGGTGTCAGGCGAACTGGACGTCCGTCGGGTGTTTGAAGTTCGAGTTTTGGGTCGATTCCCAGAAGCGTATAAATCGTGGCAGCGAGGTCACTCGGAGTGACCGGGCGATCTTTGGGAGACTCGCCGGAGGCGTCGCTGGCTCCGATCACCTGTCCTCCCTGAATGCCTCCGCCTGCAAGGGCCACGCTGAAGACTCTCGGCCAATGATCGCGTCCTCCGTTGACGTTCAACTTGGGCGTTCTTCCAAACTCTCCCATCACGACGATGAGAGTTTCGTCGAGGAGCCGGCGTTCCTTCAGGTCCTGAATGAGTGCTGACAGGGCGAGATCGAGTGAAGGGATCAGACCGACGGGAGTGCGCGCCCCCGTGTAACCTTCTTTGAGGCGCGTATACATGTCGTTGTGTGTATCCCATCCGTGATGATTCACGGTGACGAAGCGGACGCCTTTCTCGATCAGCCGTCGCGCGAGCAGGCAGCTTTGACCCACGGACTTCGGACCATAGCGCGACCGAAGTTCCGGGGATTCGTCGTTGAGTTGAAAGACACTTTGAGCTTCGCTCGATGAAATGAGGTCGAACGCACGCTGCAAGTCGGGGTCGACAACGTCTGCTGTTCCCCCCTGCCCGTTCGCCATGCTTCGCATTCGGTCGAGTTCGGTTGTGAAGTGTCGGCGGCGATTTAACCGGTCGAGAGTCAGTCCGCGTGAGATTCGCAAGTCGCGGACTTGAAAGTCTGCTTTCGATGGATCTGCTCCCAAAGAAAAAGGACGTGTCTGCGCCGAAAGAAATCCACTGCCGGTCAGATTTCCTCCGCCGACTCGAAAATCGGGAACGGCCACGTTTGGAGGAAGAGCGGACTCAGAATTCAGTAACTCTGCGCACACTCCTCCATACGTCGGATACTCGAGAACGGAACTCGGTTTGTATCCGGTCATCAGATAATGCGTGCCGAGATTGTGCTCACCGAGCGGGGACGTCATTGACCGGATGATGGCAATTTCGTTGAGCAGAGTCGCAGTTCGGAGAAGACATTCACTGATGCCAATTCCTGGAAGAGATGTCGAAATCGATTCCAACGGACCACGAACTTCACGCGGTGCATTCGGCTTGAGGTCAAACGTCTCAAGATGGCTCGGGCCGCCATCGAGCCAGATGAGGATGCACGACTTCGCAGGCTGTCGAGTTTGAGGATCTGCAGCGCAGCTGAGACGTTGTAAACGAAGAACGTCACTGAAGCTGAGGCCGAATGCCGTCAGTGCTCCGATCTGCAGGACATCTCTGCGTGACCATCGGTTCCATTGATGCGGAAGCGTCGATCGAATGACTGGCATTTGTGAAAGTCCCGTTTGTGGTACGCGCGGTCAATGGTTCGTCCGAAACTCTTGACACGTGCAGAGACTCCAGACAACGTCTTCGAGAAATTCTCGCGGATTGCTGGAGTTTTTGAGTTCATCGCGCCAGAAGTTCCATTCTTCGTCATTGGGAAGTCGACCGAGTGCGCGAAGATAAAATTCTTCGATGATCACTTCAGGGGAGTTTTCCGATTGCAGGCAGTCAGCCAATCGACCCGTCGAGTGTGAGAGCCGTGTGTTGATGAGTGCCCCGTTGTACTGATGCAAGAATCGCGGCAATCCCCCTGTCATCGTCTCGCTTCCTTCGCATGACTCAGTTCGTTCACATCGTCCGAGAACGTCCAGTTCCTTCGATTCGATCTGAGGATAAGGCAACTCAACGGCTCGTGTTCCAAGCGGTTTGTCACCGAATCGAGCGGGAAGTCCGAGAACGTCGGAGATGGCATCGCACATCACTTCCGCGGACATCGGACGACTGAGCGCGTGTGAATAGAACTGTTGATCGAACTCATTGTCTCGATGAGGGCGTGAGCTTCTTTGATAGGCGGAGCTGCTGGTGATCAGCCGAATGAGAGGCTTTAAGCGGAAGTTCGAACGGCGAAACTCGATCTCCAGTTGCTTCAGGAGTTCTGGATGAGTGGGAGGGTTCGTCGAACGAATATCATCGGTCGGTTCAATGAGGCCGCGGCCCATGAACTCCTTCCAGACACGATTGACGATCGTTCTCGCGAGATAGGGATTCGTGTCGCTGACAAGCCAGTCCGTGAAGGTCGATCGGCCATGTTCGGCGTTTTGGAGTGTGCGTTCCCCCGGAATTCGGGGAACGGCGGCGTCCCCGGTTTTGGGATGAATGACTTCCGCATTGGCTTTGGTTTCGATGATTCGGCCCGAGGTGACTTCCGCGAAGATGGCTGCTAAGCCGTGATAGTCGTCCTGCGTCCAGTGATCGAGCGGATGGTCGTGACAGTTGGCGCAGCGAAGTCGGCTGCCCATGAAAAATTCGCTGACGAATTCTGCCTGTTCCCGAGGTCCTCCGGTCGTTCGGTAGAAGTTGGCGGGGCCGACATCGTGGGTGTCTCCCTCTGCAAGCAACAGCGAAGCAGCGATTTCGGTGAAGGGAATTTCGTCAGCGATTTGCTGATGCAGCCACGAATGATAAGCCTCTGCCCCTTCGACATCTTGCGGAGCGGCGCGAATTCGCAGCCATCGCGAGAGCAGAAATGTCCAGTAGCTGGCAAACTCTTTCGATGCCAGCATTCGATCAATCGCAGCCGTTCTTTTCCCGGGAGATGAGTCATGCGTGAAACTCAGGACTTCTTCTGGCGTCGGAAGTCGCCCGGTCAGGTCGAGTGTGACTCGTCGCAGAAATTCGGTGTCGGAAGATGCTTCGCTGGCGGGGATTCTCAATTCCGTCAACAGTGAGTTGATCGAATCGTCGATGAAATTCGCACTCTCAATTGAATGAGTCTCGTGCGTTTCATTTTGAAACGGGATGAGAAAGATGAGCGGAGTGACGTGATCGAGATATCTCGCGATCGCCACGTGACGCCCGGGACGGGTGATGTGAGCGCGAAAGGTTTGTAAGTCAATTTGAACGGCATCTGGATCGTCAACGGTGATCACTGTCCATGGAGTGACGTCCATCGTCGAACCGTTGTCGAATGTCGCTGTGGCGGAGATTGAGAACGTCGTAGAATCAAGCGTGTTCGAAATTTTGCGGTGAGCAATTGCGAAGGATTCGAGCTTACGCAACTCATGCCGATGGGCTCCCTGATGAATCCATTTTCGAATGAGTTCGGCCGCGTCGCTGTCATCATCAAACCGATTTCCGCCTCCGTGCAATAGCACTTCGGTCGGTTTCATGAGGATCAGACTTTCGTCGGGCTGGACGAGATTGATTCGTCGGCCTTGAAACTCGCGAGCCAGCGATTGAAAGTCAAAACCCGGATCACTTCCAAATAGGGAGAGATGCAATTCTCTGCGTCCCGCAGCCGCCCCATGACAGGCTCCGGAGTTGCATCCGAATCGGGTCAGTACGGGGACGATTTCGGTATCGAAGTCGACGAGGTCTTGTCCGGATTCTGAAACAGTGGGCGGTTCCGCGAAGGTCGGGCCAGCACAGAGTGTTAAACAGATCCAGTAGACAAAATTGAGTCGCATGTCATTTCTTCAGTGCGCTTACGGACGAGAGTTTTCGGGAGAATCGTTGGGTTGTTTCTGCTCAGTTTCCGGGGGAGCGAATTTCTTCGCCCAGACTTTCAGCCAGTCCTGCGCAGCTTCGGTTCCATAGTTCGGAAGCCGATCGGAATTGACGATCGTTGTTGCGATTCGGCCGAGTTGCTTCCGTGCATCGGGATGTTCTTTCACATAGTCTTCGACCTTCTTCGCGGCAGCGTCGACATCGGCTTTCGTGGCACCGCGTTGAATGAGATCTCGCAACAGCGGCCGCATGTTGGGATCGTCTTTGTTTGACATTGTTCGTTGCGAACGATTTGCCATTCCGTCACCGTTGAGCGAAGCAATGTCCGGAACTTCACCGCTTCTGATCGTGTCGACAATTGCTTTGAGGATTTTCGGGCCGTCCGCTTGAACACTTGGTTGGATCAGTGCGAAGTTCGAAGTGACTTTCCCGTCGCGACCTGTCAGGACGGTTAAGGAGACATTCCGATTCAGGCCGTAGGCGCCGGGGCCTTCAATCCCATCGGGGGACAATCCAAACTCAACGGACTCCGGAAAGTATCGCTGAATCCCGGTCATCCACTTTTCTGTATCGGTGGGATCGCCGGTCAGAAACAGAGCAGCGCTGACGAGTCCGTCTTCTTTCCGTGACTTCGCATACTTCATGACGGCTCGCATCAGACCAAAAGCCGGGCGTGTTCGTTCATGAACGAAGAAGATCAACACGGGATCGTTCCCAGCGACTTCCATCACATCGAACGACTTCCCGGAGTGCTCGCCCAGGACCCCTTTCATGTTGAGAGAGGGAAGCGGCTCTCCCGGCTGTGGTCCGGAGAAAACGGGATCTTCGCTTCGGCAGATCCCGCTGAGCAAGAAGAGTCCCAAGCAGGACAACGTGAGAGATTGAGCAAACGCCGAGTGGTGCATGAGTGTGTCACTTCATACGAGGATGGCGGCAGTGCAGGAAATAAATCTCCTGAGAAATCGATATGCTGAGTATATGACTTTCATCAGTGGACGCCAATGTGTGTTAAGCTCAAGTCCGTCCACGAATTAATTTGATTGGGAAGAGGACGTCCGGAAGTCGTCATTTGGCTCGATGGACTCACCTGACTCAAGGCCGTTCGATGATTGAAACAACAGCAGTTTCAGGGGTGAGCGTTTAGTGGAAGAATTCAACGAATCACAAACATTTTCGGCGCCATTCAAAGATCATGGGGCAATCTTCCAGGGACGAGATTGAGGGGCTTTCTGACGAGGGAGGAAGGGAAGATGAATCGAAATTCACCTGTGATTGGTGTCATCGGGATTGGATTGCTCGGCACCGCCATTGCGGAAAGGCTGCTGCATGGGACGGCTCCCGTTTACGGATACGACCGTGATCCTGAGCGCATGGAGAATTTCGTCAAGCTTGGGGGGACGCCAGCTCAGTCGACCAACGACGTCGCGATGAAATCGCAACTTGTTTTCTTGTGCCTGCCCAACAGCGACGTCGTCACCAACGTGATCCTGGATCTGCAAGCACTCCGCAAACAGGGACAACAAGCCGCAATTCGAACAGTCATTGATTCGACGACTGGTCAGCCCGATGAAGTGATCGCGAATGCGGAACAATTGAGAGAACTTGGAATTCAATATGTGGAAGCGACGGTGGCCGGATCGAGCCAGCAAGTGAGCGATGGAACGGCCCTCATTTTTCTGGGTGGTGTCGATTGTCTTTCGAGCGAGGAACGAAAGATTCTTCGGAAGATCGCTCCTCAACAGTTCGAACTCGGCGCAATCGGGGAAGCGACACGCTTCAAGTTGGTTCATAATCTTTTGCTGGGATTGAATCGAGCAGTTCTGGCTGAAACGCTGGGCTTCGCGGAAGCTCTGGGGTTCGACGCGAGGCGGACTTTGTCGATTCTTGAACAGTCCCCTGCTGCGTCGGCGGTGATGCAATCCAAAGGCCAGAAGATGATCAAACGGGACTGGTCGCCGCAGGCGAAGCTGACCCAACACCTCAAAGATGTGGGAATCATTCTCAGCACTGCTTCCGAAGCGGGGGCCCGGACTCCATTCTCAGTCCTTCATTCTGTCCTCCTGGAACAATGCGTTCGTGCTGGTCTGGGAGATGCGGACAACAGCGCGATCCGGGAAGCATTCGATCGTCTCACTGAAGACGGTGACTGACCAGTCGTTTTGATGTTGCGACACGCTGCTTCACGACTCGTCCCTCGACCGGCGAATTTCCTCTCCTGATGAGTCATCCGCGATTCCGTTCCAGGGCGAGGTTCACTGATCGATTCCGGAATCCGGACGTGCTTTGATCAGTCGATTGTTATATGATTATTCAACGTGTCGACTCAGTCATCTGAATGGCAGCACACAGGAAATGTGTGGTCAGAGAATTGAACTTCCATCAGTGAACCCGCTGAGTCAAACCAACAAGCCGAAGATGCTGGAACGATCGACATTCGTCTGAGAGACATTTCATTCGCGTCAATGACGCCGGAGTGTCGACATCCAGGCTGACGTGCAGAGTGTGTCCCTTACCCTACATCGATTTAACAAGGAGCTGCCATGACTAACTTCGCACCACGAGTGACTCGACGTTCATTCCTGGAAACCGCCGGCGCAACTGCACTTTCAGCGACACTTGCTCCCAGTCTGTTCGCTGCTCCATCGCGATCAAGCTCGGCTGAAACTGTTGTTCAGGAGTTCTATGAAACGCTCTCTCCTCAGCAGCGCAAGGAGATCTGCTTCGGTTTCAACAGCGAACTGCGAAAGCGAATCAGTGCGAACTGGCACGTTACGAAACCTGTGATCGGTGACGACTTCTACACGGACTCTCAGCAGGCCATGATTCACAAGATCGTCAAAGGGATGACAAGTCCCGACGGATACGAACGTCTTGTCGAGCAAACAGAATTCGATGATGGTGGGATCGACTTTTACAGCGTGGGGATCTTTGGAAATCCGAACGAAGAGAAGTTTCAGTTCGAACTGACAGGTCGCCATCTGACATTGAGAGCAGATGGAAACAGTGTCGATAAAGCCGCTTTCGGAGGTCCAATCGTTTACGGTCACGGTGAGGAAGGAAAACCGGAAGACAACATTTACTTCTACCAGACGCAACAGACCAATCGCGTCTTCGAAGCTTTGGACACCGATCAGCGAAAAGCGGCGCTTCTCAAATCAGCACCGAAAGAGGCAGCGGTATTGACTCAGAAGAAAGATCCTCACTATCCCGGAATTCAAGTCGGGACGATGTCCGATGATCAAAAGCAACTCGTCAAAGAGTCTCTCGGTGTCTTGCTGGCTCCTTACCGCGAAGAAGACAAAGCGGAAGTGATGCAAATTCTGGAAGGCATTGGCGGTGTCGATGAGCTGCGTTTGGCCTTCTATCAGCAAGGCGATCTTGCGAGCGACAAGGTCTGGGATATCTGGAGAATCGAAGGACCACAGTTCGTCTGGCACTTCCGCGGGGCTCCTCATGTCCACGCATACATCAACATCGGCGGAGCGTTCTAAGAAGCGACTTCGCTGTGTCTTCTGCCCGCGACGAACGATTTCGTCTGTCAGTCACTCACGTCCACTGGTCTCATCGGCTGCGTGAGAAATTGAGTCGAATGACACACCGACGAATCGTGAGTCGTACGGGCTCTTGGAGCACACTGCTGTGGAGTCTCAGTCGGGATTTCAGATCACTGACGTTTTGGCTTCGCGCAGTGAGCTGCCAATACGGTGGCGAATCGTTCTGGTCCGAGTCGGTTCGGCAGGCCAATTGCAGAACGAATTTCCGTCGTGAGAGACGTCTCTTAGAAAGAGATCAGATACGGAAGAATGGTCCCGAGAACAACCGGATCGGAATAGTACTCCGGCCACTGGTGGTCTGATCCGAGACGGTTTGTGACATCCACCTGCCGGATTTTCTGGGCATTGTATCCGAGGGTTCTCATGTCTCGAGATGTGATCCCGGAACGGGCGATGGCGCGTTTTGCGAACGGTCGAGAAAGCGGATACCACGCCAGCGCCAAGTCGTTTTGGTTTCGCAGGTTGAGCAGACATTCCACTCGATTGAGTGCCACGCCGTATCGTTCTCCAGGATTCAGCCAATTATGATCCATGGCTCCAGCAGCCAGAATGACTCGCAGGCGGCGTGAGTTTCCGACCGAACCAGTGAAGTAATGATTTTGAATCGGTCCGCCGGATGCCAACTGCATGGCAGCGAGTGCGACGCGGCTTCCATGGCTGTGACCAATAACAGTCACCGGGCAGGATTCCGGGATCGATGAAATGAGCGTTGCCATGTGGAAGCCGTTGAATTCAGCACGCTTTCCACGCACCGTGACATCGATCGGGGCAATGTACGAGTACGGCCCGTCACTCGGCCATGTGAAGAAGATCAATTGAAGAGGCTGACCATTGGCTGCGCTTCGAAAGTAAGCGGCCGCACGAGCTGCCTGTCGGGCCTGACTCTCAAACGTCACGAAGCTCCCATGTGAGAAGACACACACAGGAATTCCGGGAACGAGCTGAGCTTTGAGTGATGCAAGATTCGAACCGACGATTTGTCCATTTCCCAGACAGTAATAGGCATCCAAGCCCCACGCCGGGCGATTCTTATGATGAATTGTCTGCACGCTTCTGCGGCTACTGACAATCCAGTAACCGTCCGGGCAGTATGCAGGGCTGGCGGAAGTGCTCGAGAGTGTGTCGCTGGACGAATCGGAATTTTGCAACGATTCGACTGAGGAATCGTCGGTGATCCGGTCCTCCTGGATTCCGACTTCTTCGTCGACGTCTTCGACAGGAAGCGGAACGGTGAGTGGTCCGAAATCTGATTCGTGGAACTCGGTCGATGTCGATTCGATCGCAGCGAGTACGTTCTCGTTTTCCCCGGCGATGATTGGAGAGGCAATCGTCGCGAAGAAGAGAACGCGCAACCAGAATCGTAATATATCAATTGTCCGAGTCGTACTGTCCGTCACAGTCATAGACGCGCACTGGATTCTTAATGTTCAGTGAGTTCGTCCGTGAGCGACAGAGGGATACGTCATGAGTTCCCAGACAATTGTGCCCGCACTGTGCGGGTGACCACGTCGTGCAAACATGAGCGAACCGGTGATGATCGAATCCCGTAAATTGGCAAACGGCATCACGCACCAAAGCAGCTTAACATCATGATCCACTGGAAAGCGGAAAGAAGATCAAATGTGCTTTGACTCCGCTGAAAAAAGGATCGGCGAAATCGGCCGTTCGCGCTAGCAGGACTGGTCGAGAGTGATGACTTCCCTTGCTGGTCCGTCAATGACACCGCTGAAACCGCTGTGAAGATTTGTGACGGATCTGCACATTCTTCATGCTGGACTTATTCCGACGGTGATTCACAGACGGCACGACCGTTTCTCGTCAGAGGCTTCGCGAACTTCCAGGAGTTACAGGACGAAAATCCAGTCCAACAGGAAATCCGCCAAGCCCTATTCTGCAGGAATTAAGGAACCTTCACGTTCGAGGTACTCATTCCAGCGACTGCTGGCGGCGCGACGTTCAACGAGCGGAAGCTGGGCATGATAGTTGTAGGTTCTGCCGCTGAGTTTTGAGGCGTGGAAGAACGCCAGTTCACGAATTGCGAGTTCATCGTCAAGGAGCAGGCCGACGAGTTGTTGGCTGATTTCGGGAGACTTCCCATCGTTCTGGCTGTAACCCCATAACATTCTCTCGAGCGCATCATCAACTTCCGACTTGTAGTAGCGATTGGCTTCTTCTCGAAACTGGAGGGCGTTCTGTGGATTGGAAAGTAGCCACTTTCGGAGTTCTGTGATCGCGACAATTCGTGTTTCTTCATGCTCTGATTGAAGTGCTGAAACGAGTTCGAGGGGATGTCCGATCAGGGCCATTGTCTTGGCAGCCATCTCAGAAACGCCAGCTCGACGATCATGAATGACTGGAGCGACACTGACGAAAACATTCGTTCCGAATTCACGTTCGAAGGCTTTGGCGAGTTGCCGCCGCGCGGGAGTTTCCTGTTCTTCTGTCAGAAAGACCATTGGAATTGCTCCTCCTTGAAGTTCGCTTTGAGGATTACGAAGCGTTGCCAACGAGAGCCACGCATTGGCTTCTGAGACCTCGCTTGCAGGGTGTCCATCTGTTTCCAGTTGAACTTTTCCCGACAGAACCGCGAGTCCTCCAATCGCTCCGGGCGAGACAGGAGGCGGAGGGAATCCATCCGGTTGGGGAAAATCGACTTCCACTGCCAGTCGAGTGCCGGGTTCAAGGAACTTGACGGCCCATCGTTGCTGATCGATAACAACTCCGAGTGTGACTGGTTCAATTGAGACTTCCGGTCGTTCGAAAATCATTCGGCCGCGATCGATCTGCACAGCGGCCATTTCTCCTTCAAGACGAGGGAGACGTTGCAGTCGAGAGTGTTTCATGACATCAACTGTGAGGTCTTCCCCGATCGAAATTTCTGCCGAGTAAGGATCAGGAACGGCAAAGGTCTCATCGACTGCGAGTTCTCCCTGATTTCGGACTTGCCATGTTGGAGCCTTCTCCGAAGTTGCGACCGAGATTCCATCGTCGGTTTGCACGGTGACGAGAACTTCAGGAAGACGAACGGGAGTCGGCGGTTCCGGTTCAGGGTCGGTCTCACTTGCGGGGGTGTCGTCGGTGTCAGGGACTACGGGATTTCCAGTGTCACCGGGAGCCGGGGGAACGGGGACATTGATGTTTGGGCCAGGGACTGTATTGGCCGATGCAATTTCTTCAGGTGGAGGGGGCGGATTGGCTGAGACGTTGGCCGGTCGTCCTCCATTCTGTGCCGGCGCATTTTCCGATGGTTTTCGATTCGGTCCGTCCGCTTGAGGTTTTGTCGAATCGGCACCGGGGGCAGAATTGTTCTTCCGCGAATCGGGAGCGTTCTGATCGGCTTCCTCGGGGGAAGGAACCGGCGGAGTATGACTTGCAATGATTTTCGGACTTTCGGGAGCTTCCCAGATCGACTGATCTGATGCGACAAGGAAGACCCAGACACCAACCATGAGTGCAATCACGAGTCCCGTCCAGATTTGCGTCGTACGAGACTTCGGCCGCAGATACTCAGGAATTCCTTCGGTGTGATCCTTCGGATGATTGTTCCCGATTCCGGATGTCATTGCTTGGACGTTTTGCGCTTGCGCTGGATGCGGAAACTCTGACTTGCTCGTTCCGAGCGCGTACATGCGATCACGGAGGCTATCGCTCACCTCTACGGGCTGACCGACGACCATCGTCAGAATTTTATGACAGGCGGCAACTTCTGCTAAGTGAACGTCGGATTGGCGGCAAAGGCGTTCAAACTCGACAACCTGATCAGGAGGCAGAACGTTTTCGAGGTACTCAGAGACGACGTTCGGATCAGGGCCCGAGCCGGGGCCAGCCAATTCCGGAGCGCCGATACGCCGACGTCGAATCGCCGCCTGAATTTTGTTGATCAGTTCAGTCGCTTCTTTGCTCTGACTGATTTTCTCGCCCAATTCACGAGCCTGATTCGGTTCAAGCACGTCGTCGAGATAAGCCAGAACGGTTCGTAACGTCAAACGCATGTGTCTACTCCTGAGAAATGTCCTCTCTAATAAGAGGGGGAATCAGGAGCGAATTTCGTACAACTTTCTGCAGATTTTGGCCCAGATTCTCAGAATACCAGGCGTCAGCGCTTCTTTCGGTTTTGATTGCGTTTTCGTTTCCCGCCGCCGTGTCCTCGTTTGGAGGAAGGCTTTCGCCCGCTCTTGGCAGACATTTTCCCTGACGGCTTCTTCTTGGACTGATCTCGCTGCGCCGTCTTTTTGGGCGGTCGCTTGGGAGAAGAATGAGTCAACAGGCGAAAATTAAGTTCGCGTCTGTCGACATCGACACGAGCGACTTCGACGAGAACCGGGTCTCCAAGCCGAAAGGTCTCGCCAGTACTCCGACCGACAAGCGCCATGGCGGGGCGGTCGAATTCAAAGTAGTCGTTTCCGGGAATCGTCGCGACAGGAACAAGTCCTTCGGCGGGAATCTCAATCCCGCGGCAAAAGAATCCGAAGCGGTCGACGCCGGTGATCACCGCGTGAAGTTGTTCGCCAATTTTGTCTTCAAAGTACGAGAGTAATTTAATCTTCGTAAGTTCGCGTTCCGCCTGTTCTGCGCGTCGTTCTGTGACGGAGCAATGGTGTCCCAGGCGAATCAGTTCTTCTTCCGAGGGACGAGTGTCGGCCAGATTGTCGAAAATTATTGACGCCATCAGTCGGTGGATGTGAAGATCGGGATAGCGACGAATGGGGCTTGTGAAGTGGCAATAATGATCTTCGGCGAGAGCGTAGTGTCCCATTTCCATTGGCGTGTAGACAGCTTGCTTCAAGCTGCGGAGGACGGCATAGTTGATGGGCCGTTCTGCGGGAGTTCCTCGCACAACACGCAAGAGCTTCTGTAAATCCTGGCGACTTTGAAATCGATCGAACGAGAATCCGAGAATTTCGACGAACTCTTTCAGGGCTTTGAGTTTCGGTTCTGCCGGATCGGGATGTGCTCGACGCAGGAAGTTTAGACCTTCATCAGTTAAACGGACCGCCACTGCGATGTTGGCAGCGAGCATAAATTCTTCGATGATTTCGTGACTCTCGTCGTGTTCCGATTCGTGGGCCCCGCTGACGTTCCCATCTTGATCGAGGTCGAGTCGGACTTCCGGCATATCGAGTTCGAGCGACCCTTTTTCGAACCGACGTTTGCGCAGAATCATCGCGAGAGTGTGCATGTTCTTGAGCAGTCCCCGGATTTCTGGCGAAACACCTTCAATCTCCTCGTTTTCCGGAGTCGCCAGAATCGGCATGACTTCTTCGTACGCGAACCGTTGTTTGACACGAATCGCAGTTCGGGCAAAACGCGTCGCGATCGGGATGCCTTCTTTGCTGAATTCGATGAATGCGGACATTGCGTACCGCACACGATTCTCTTGAAGCGAAGCGAGTCCATTCGAGATGACTTCGGGAAGCATTGGAATCACTTTGGTCGGCAGGTAAACGCTCGTGCCGCGTTTTTCTGCGTCGCGATCCAATGCTGTTCCCGGCTGAACGAAGTGCGAGACATCGGCGATGTGGACGCCCAGAAGCCAGTGGCCCTGTTCAATCTGTTCGAGGGAAATGGCATCATCAAAGTCGCGAGCGGTGGCGGGATCGATGGTGACGATGGTGTGATTCGTCAGATCCTCACGACCTTCGAGGTTGTCTTCATCGAAGTTTTCTGCCTCAAGACGCGCATCTTCTAATGCGGCCGGAGAGAACTCTTCAGGGATTCCGAATTCGTGGATGACCATCTGCGTTTCAACACCGGGTTGACCGCGCGTCCCGAGAACTTCCGTCAGGACGGCTTCGCCAATTTGTCCCACTGCCGGAAATCGAAGCATCTCGATGACGACCTTGTCGCCTTCAACCGCTCCTTTGGCTCCTGGATCACCCACCCAGACAGGTTCGAGGAAATCCTTTCCGTCGATTTGGACCCAGCCAGATTCGTCATCTTCTGAGTAAGTTCCGACGAAGACATTCGTCGCACGCTCAACCACTTCGACGACATAGCCGCACCTCTGTCCCCTGCCCTTTCGCCGTTGCAGCAAACCGATCAGAACTTCGTCTCCGTTTTGAGCGTCCTTGAGATCTTTCTTGTCGACAAAAACATCATCTGTCAGACCGACCGGTTTGGGCTCGCGAAGAATCACATAGGCATCGCCGCTTTTAATTCGATGAACGATTCCCAGATGGTTGCCCTTGGGAACTTTGGAACGGATTCGTCCACTGTCGCTGAGCTGAATCTCTCCACTGGCGAGCCCTTCTTCGAGAGCGGCATCGAATTTGGCAGCTTTCTTTTTCGTGACGCCAATCTTTTTGGCCAGTGTTTTCGGTTTCATCGGCCGATAACCGGGCTTCTTCACATACTCGATAAGTTGTTTCGTGAGATTCATCATTGGGAAGGCTCTCTGGTTGATCGTGCGGACTTTGACCGCCTGCGGGCATTCTACCGTTCTACGAAGAACTTTGCGTCGAGCAGGGTTGAAATCCTTTCGCGATTCGAAAAAACCGGACCCGCCTGCTATAAGTTTGTGTGAGCAGTTCTTCGAATCTCCCATTCATTTTATGTTTGTCACGGGGCGGATTCGCGATCCGTTCGCATCAGCTACACGTTGATCTTCCTCTTGGAATGTTCTCACAGAATCGATGAATGTCATGACGCTTCGATCTATCCGTTGTTTCGTTTTTCTCCTGACACTCTTCTCGATTGTCCCGCACTCGCTTTTTGGACAATCCGAATCAAAGAACGCCGCAGATCGTTTGCAGGATTTGTTCGATTCGGAGTGGGAGCGAACGATGCGGGAGTCGCCCACGTGGGCCTCTTCACTCGGTGACCGGAGGTTCAACACGAGTGGCCTGACCTGACCGTGGAGGCAATCGAGAAGTCCCATCTTGCAGATCGAGCCGTACTCGAAGCACTGGCGACGATCCCCGTCGAGGAGTTGTCAGAAGACGAACGCATCAACCATCGATTGTTTCACAGAAAGTATCAGTTTCAAGTCGATGCACATCCTTTCGCCTGGTACCTGGTGCCTCTGACGCAGCGAGGAGGAATTCAAAACGCGGGATCGACGGCGGACAGTCTTCGTTTTGAAAAGGTGGCTGACTATGACGACTGGATTGCGAGGATGGAGGCTTTCCCGAAATACATGGAGCAAACTCTTGCCCTCATGCGGCGCGGAGCGGAAACCGGAGTGATTCATCCTCGCGTCATCATGGAACGAATTCCCGGCCAGATTGAAAGGCAAATCGTCGACGATCCAAAGGATCAGCTTTTCTTCAAACCGTTTCGTGACTTCCCCGATTCCATCAGCGAGTCGGAACAGCAACAGCTGACCGAACGTGCCATCAATGCGATCGAAGAACATATCGTGCCCAGCTACGCTAGGCTCCAAGATTTCTTTCTGAATGAGTATCTTCCGAAGTGTCATCCCCAAGTGGGAGTCTGGCAGGTTCCCAATGGCGACGAACTCTATCGTCTTCGTTGTCGTCAATTTACGACCACGGAACTGACACCGACGCAGATTCACACGATCGGACTCTCAGAAGTGGCTCGAATTCGGGGAGAGATGGAGCAGATTATCGCGGAACTCGAATTCGAGGGGACGTTTGCGGACTTCCTTGAAATGCTCCGTACAGATCCACGCTTTTACTACGAAACCAGCGATGAGTTGTTATTGGCGAACCTGGCTGTGTGCAAGAAAATTGATCCGCAACTCGTCAAATTGTTCAAGCGGCTTCCTCGAATTCCGTATGGAGTGGAAGCGATTCCCTCGCACATCGCCCCGGATACGACAACAGCTTACTATCGTCCTCCATCTGCGGACGGAACGCGTGCAGGCACCTACTTCGTCAATCTCTATCGGCCAGAGGTTCGACCGAAGTACGAAATCGAAGCTTTGTCCCTGCATGAATCTGTCCCGGGACATCATCTGCAAATCACGCTTGCTCAGGAACTTGAACAGCTTCCGCGGTTTCGGCGTTTTGGAGGGTATACCGCATTTGTTGAAGGATGGGGGCTGTATGCTGAGAGTCTTGGCGAAGACCTGGGGCTTTATCAGGATCCGTATTCGAAGTTCGGTCAACTCACCTATGAGATGTGGAGAGCGGTTCGTCTAGTCGTCGATACCGGGATGCATCACCAGCGTTGGTCTCGTCAGCAGGCGATTGACTTCTTTGCCGAGAACACAGCGAAGACCATGCTCGACATTGAGAACGAAATCGATCGTTACATTTCGTGGCCGGGACAAGCTCTCGCTTACAAAATTGGTGAACTCAAGATTCAGGAGCTTCGAAGGAAGAGCGAACAGGAACTTGGAGACCAGTTTGACATTCGCGATTTTCACGATGTCGTTCTTCGCAATGGTGCAGTAACGCTCGACCTTCTTGAAGAAGAGGTCCTCAGTTGGATTGCAGAAACGAAACAATCACAAGTTGAGGAATGAGGACGTTCGCGGAGTCGTCCGTCTCGCGTGTTTTATATTTCAAGCAATTAAGAATCTTGAATGTTTGCGACACGCGCAAGATTCGAGAAAAGCGACGGGCACCGATTAATTGAGCTTCGGCCAGAGACCTTGGCCCAGTTGTTTGAGGACTGAGTCTTCGTCGGTGACAGCGATCGGAAATCCGTTGTCGCCGTACGCGACAGTTCCATCTCGTCCAATCAGAAACAAACCGGTTTCGGGCTCGCCCGTCTCGGAGACTCTCCCCCATGCGGTATGTGCTGGCAGAGGGGCTGGGTTGGTAAAGTCGACATCTGTCAGAACGGAGAACGGAATCGGCTGTCCGAGTTGCTCTTCCGCCTGCTCGTTCGCATATGGAGTCGCAGTGCTCACCGCCAGAACTTTAATTCCTGCGGCGCTGAGCGCGGGGAAACTCTCAAGCACAGATTTCGTTCTTGGATCTCCGTCGACCCCTAACTCTGCATCGAAGAAAATCAGGACGATTTGATGTCGACCTAAAAGTCCTTCCAGTTTGACGATGTTCCGTCTGTGATCAGCCAATTGAAACTTCGGAGCAAGCCTGCGCGGGACGACGTGTTGTGGCGGATTCTTTCTCCATTGGTCAATCTGATTTTCCCGGAAGATTACAAGGCTCAAAATAATCAAACCCGCGACAATGACTGCGTACTCACGACGTCCCATGTTGTGGCTGTACCGAATGATTGAGGGAGAAAATGGGCCGATGCAGCATCTTCAGCATCAACATCGGCTTGAATTAGTTCCAAGCAATCATAGACCCGACGTTCCGGGAAGAAACCCGCAGCCACGCGAACCGTCCCGAATTCTCTCATCCGAGACAGATGATTGAAATTATTTCGAAAGTTCGCCCCGAGAGATGTTTTTCAGGGAAAGTGGTTCGTCCGAAAATTGAATTTCAGGGCCTTCGATGTTCTCAAAGGCTCGCTTGAACTGATCGACACTCGACACCCCGAAGAGGTGAATCTCGGAATTCTGACCAGATGGTGTCGACATCGCCCAGCGACTAAGTCCGGCGAGTCCGCCGTATTTCAATGCCCCGGGAAGTAGATTGGGGTGTTGTATGGAGTCGATCTCGGAGAAGGCAAATCCGTTCAGATCGGCCACGATTTTCATAGAAGTCGACGACAGTTGTTCATTGTTGCGGGCTGCAATCGAAGCGAGCAGCGTCCACACTCCTGCCTCACCAGTTCCCATGAGAGTGGTATCACTTGGAGGCTCGTTAGAATGTGCAGCAACGACGGCGAGGATATCTCGGACTCGTTCAGTGACGAGAGGAAGATTGTATCCCAAAGTGTAGCCGGGAAATCGTTCGTCAACTTTGGGAAGTTCCTCGGCGAAGTCTTCTCCGGTCAGGTAGAGACGAGCACTGATAACAGTGCTTCCGGAACGAGCCAACTCTTGAGCGATTGGAGAAAGGTTTCCGTCAGCATCGATCATCGGGTTAGCGTCGGGAGAATCAAACCAGAAAACAACTCCCTTTGACGGGATGGAAGAATCAGTCACCGAAGTCGTCGGAACGAGAAAGCCATCGTCATAGGTGACCATCCCGGTTGTGATGGTCAGTCCCTGAGACTCGCGTGTCGATTCGATTTTCAGACTCACGTCGCGAATGTGTGGCTTCAGCATTACATCAACCGCGACTCCGATGATTTCGGAACTCGCATCGGGAGGCGATGACCACCAGCGATCGATTTCGGACAGTTCTTCGCGCGTCATCAGAGCTCGAAGGTCGGCAGCTGAGAGTGCTGATTCCGGTTGTGGAGTATCAGCGGAATAGACGGTGGCCTCTTTAATAGACAGTGGTTCGAAGTCTTTTTCTTCCAGTGAGACTTGCTCAGGAAGATTAAGATGGTTCTTCATCCACTGATACATGACGTTTCGAGAAACGGCGTTGTAGTTGTGTTTGAATTGTGGAAACGCTTTCGCTGAGACAAGGTGAGAGACTCCGTAGAGATCGTAGACCTGTTTTAGCTCCGGAAGTCCGCGCGTTTCGATGTCGATCGTCCAGTCGTCAGCTCCGGTCATCGCCATGGGACGCGGGGCCGTCAACGCTGCGATGGCGACGTTGTTGATATCATGACGCAGGTAACTCGCGTTCTCGCAGACGCAGCCCCCCTGCATTGCGGTCGAAACCATGACTGCGGGGAAAGCGACGGAAATTCGCGGGTCGATTGCGGAGAGGATCATCGTTTGTGTTCCTCCTCCACTTGCTCCAGTGATGGCAAGTCGCGATGTGTCGACATCGTCGAGCGATTCAAGGAAGTCGAGTGCCCGAATCGAACTCCATGTCTGAAGTCCCATCAGATTCTGAAACCACAGTTCCGCCTTCGCATCGTTGAATCCGGTCCGATGATCGAGCGTTTTGCTGTCGGCGTAACCGATCATATCGTAGTGAAACACGACACAGCCCATGCGAGCCAGTTGAACCATGCGGGCTTGCATCGGGAAACGAGCTGCCGATTGAAATTTTTCCGCACCCGCTTCAATCTGTGCCTGAGCGTCGCGTTCCGAAGCCGAATAGAACCGCCCGTCCTGCCAGTGGCCATGCGGACTTAAGATTCCGGGGACTGGTCCTTTGCCTCCTTTGGGGCGATACAAACTGCCTGAGACAAACAGGCCGGGGCGACTCTCAAAGTAAACTCGTTCGACGGTGTAGTCGTCTCGTTCGACCATGCCGTGAATAACCGGGTTGAGCGGTGTTTTTTCCGGCATGGGCCATAGGCCGGTTGCGACGAGAATCTGCTGACGGATCCGCTCAGCCTGTTTCTCCCATTCGATAAGAGTCTCTTCCGGCTTCCACGGATGGTACGGATCGTTCAACGTTCGAATGGAGGGACGGCCTGAGCTTCCCGATGGAGGCTGTTGGGCCGAACACGAAGAAACGAAAATTGAACAACTCAGAAACGCAGAAACCAACGAAAGGACGGGAATGCAGCGACTGGAGAGAAGATGAGGCATGACCGACCTTTCGCGTTCCGTTGAAATGAACTGTGGTTTCGCGTCGACGTAGAAAGTGCTGGCGACTTTCCGGCACAGAAAAACAAAATCAGAACTCTGAGTTACCGAGATTGTCCTTTGCCCGCCACAAGATGCGGAGTGAGCAACTCTGTCCAGAGTTCATAGCCAGCTTCGCTCAAATGAAGTCCGTCATCGGCGAACAATTCGTCGCGAGGAGTTCCATCTGTCCCGATCATGGGAGCATCAACATCCACGAACGTGAGGTGTTCGTTCTCATCAGCCATCGCTCGAATGATTGAGTTGGTTTCTCTCACCTTGTTGATGAGGTTCCAACGTTTCAGGCTTGGCTTTACCGCGATGAAGGTGACTCTCGTTCCGGGAAGTGACTCTTCCGCTTTCGAAAGAAATTCTTCAAAGTCGTCTGCGATTTGTTGAGGAGACTTTCCTTTCGCAAGGTCGTTGTCACCTGCATACATCACAATCTGACGCGGCTGATAAGGTTTGACCGCGCGGTCGAAGAAATGAACGGAGTCGGCAACTTGCGAGCCACCAAAACCGCGATTGAGAGCATCAAGTTCAGGGAAAGAATCGTTGAGTTTCCAACGTTTAATGCTGCTGCTGCCGATGAACAGAATCTGCCCTTTCGCTTTGGGAGACTTCGCATCGTCAGCTTCGAAAGCAGAAATGTCTTTTTCCCACTTCTCAAACGGAGATTTGTTAGCGGGAGGTTGTGCGACGAGTTCACAGGCAACGACAGGTAAGATTACGGCAATCGCCAATAGCGCAGTGATGCGACTCATTCGGAAATCCTTGAAGCTGGAGTGGCAATTCGATTGAAAATCTGAGGAACCGGTGTGAGCGAAACAAGAGGCGGGCGACACGTGAGTCGACGGTCTCAAGCCGGTTGGCTTCACTCACGGAAGGTTGAAGGTCGATTCATCAAAATTTAGCTGTGCAACCGGTCGATTGCTAGAGAAGGACTCGAAGTCTTGTTTTGAGCCGGTCGTTTTGAGAAATCGCCCATGTCGGGAGCGTGTTGCTTTGACCGCTGCACTCGCTTGAACGGTTCACCACGTCTTCGTCTTGCGTGCTCGTGTGAAGTCGCGAATGGGATTTCGAAAAGAACTTGAAATGCATTGTTGAAAACATCTCTGGAATCTGAGATGAGAATGCGCTAAAATCTGGTGATGAGTGATTCCCCACGAACGAATGTGTTGTTGGAAGTGGCAAAGCTGTCGCTTCGGATTGGACGCAAGTATGTCGAGCCGTATTCGCATGCGAAGAGTCCCAAGAAGTTCACGCAGGAACAACTCATCACGTGTCTGGTTTTGCGAGCCTATCTCAAAACGACCTATCGCGGCGTTGTCGAAATTTTGGAGGTTTCCGACGGCCTCCGAAAAGCCCTCGGACTGCGGCGGATTCCGCATTATTCGACGCTGAAGAAGTTCGCTGATCGCAGCGGAGTGTTGGACATCGTGGACGCGATGATTTTCGAAATCGTCCAGCAGTTCAGTCAGGATGACGAAGAAGCAGCGATCGATTCCACCGGACTCGAAACGACCTCAGCGAGTGCTCATTACAAAACTCGTAGTGGGAAACAACGCAAGAAATTTATCAAAGTATCGGTCTGCGTGTTGGCGGGTTCGCTCTTGCCCAGTGGATTAGCAATCAGCTGGGGACCAAGCAACGACAAGTCCGAAGCTGGTGAAGTCTTGGCGAAGGCGTCGAACTCGTCGACACCGACACGACTCTTTGCCGACGCAGGGTACGACGCCGAATGGGTTCATCGTTTTTGTCGCGAAGAGTGGCGAACCGAAAGCATCATCAATCCAGCTGTTCATCGCAGCGACGGTAAGCTGAATGGCGAGTACCGCTCACAGATGACCAGGACAGAACTCGAAACAAAAGGATACGGCAGACGCTGGCTTGTGGAATCATTCATGAGCGGATTGAAGCGAACCACAGGTGCCGCACTCTCAGCCAGAAGCGAGAAAGCCCTGTTCGTCGAAGCCGCCCTCAAAGTCCTCGCCTACGCCCTGAGGCGTTAGCCCACGATCAAAACCTGTGATTTGTTTTCAACACAGCAAACTTGAAACTGCTTTCATCGCAGCGAGGGTTCATCTGTGTTCCTCCAATTGACTATGATGTAGAGAGTCGCATCCCCAGCGACAACGCGATCTGTGGATCGTCGTACTTTGCCCTGCCCAATTTTCGTTCGAAGGAACTGTCTGTTGCGAACGGTATTTCTGAACATCACTGCTCTTGCCATTTTTGCGTTCGGATCAACCGGATGGTCTGCGGAACGAATCGATTTCGCTCACGAAGTCGTGCCGATTCTTAAGAAGCATTGCGTCGAGTGTCACGGTGGGAAGAAAGCGAATGGCGGTTTCTCGATCAATACACGACATTCAGTTCTCGACGAAGGTTATGTGATCCCCGGAGATGTCGAAAATTCGTATCTGCTCGATCTCGTCGCTTCGGATGATGCGGACACGCAGATGCCTCCACCAGAAAAGCCGCGATTGTCGGACTCCGAAGTGGCATCTCTTCGCAAATGGATCGAAAGCGATGTTCCATGGGAAGAGTCTTTCACGTTTGCAGAAAGGGTCTATGAACCGCCACTTCACCCGCGACATGTTGTTCTGCCTCCTCCTCAAAACGGGCGGCACAACCCCATCGACCGGATTCTGGACCAGTATCTTCTGGCGCGGAATCAACCCATTCCTGAAGGAATCGACGATCGACAATTTGTGCGGCGAGTGTATCTCGACTTGATTGGAATCCTGCCGACTCCTGCGGAAGTGGAAGACTTCGTCAATGCTCCTCACAGCGACGCTTCTCAGAGCGACAATCGAACAGAGTTGGTCGATCAACTATTGAGTCGCAAGATTGACTATGCTGATCACTGGATGACGTTCTGGAATGACCTCTTGAGGAATGATTACACCGGGACGGGTTTCATTACCGGCGGACGAAAGCAGATCAGCGGGTGGCTCTATCAGGCACTGGTTGAGAATCTCCCGTTCGACCAGTTCACAAGAGAACTCATTTCTCCGGAGAGTGATGTCAGTCGAGGGTTTATTGACGGGATCAAGTGGCGCGGAGAGGTCAGTGCTGGGCAAACGCTTGAGATTCAATTCGCTCAGTCGATCTCGCAGGCGTTTCTTGGCATCAACATGAAGTGTGCCTCCTGCCATGACAGCTTCGTTGATCATTGGAAGTTGGAAGATGCGTACGGGCTCGCTGCCATCTATGCGACCGATGAGTTAATGATTCATCGGTGTGACAAACCGATTGACAAGTTGGCAAAAGCGGCCTGGGTCTTCCCGGAACTCGGGGAAATCGACCCGCAAGCTTCACGCGATGAACGACTGCGGCAACTCGCTTCGTTAATGACAGATCCGCAGAACGGGCGATTTTCGCGAACGATCGTCAATCGACTTTGGGCCCAGCTGATGGGGCGAGGAATTGTTCATCCGTTGGATGCGATGCAAACGGAGCCATGGAGCGAGGACCTACTCGATTTTCTCGCTGAGTATCTTGTCGAGACCGACTACGATCTCAAGAAACTCCTGCGTCTCATCGCAACGTCGAAAGCGTATCAGTCGAAGACCGAAGTGTTGAAGCAAGAAGCGGATTCGGCGGAGTATATTTATGCGGGACCACGAGCCCGGAGAATGACAGCGGAACAGTTTCTTGACGGGGTTTGGGCGATCACGGAAACCGCCCCCATTGACATCGATGCTCCTGTCTTAAGGAGCAATGGAACCGTTTCCGAAGAAACTCCTCTTGAGGCAAAATGGATCTGGAGGTCTTCAAAAGACGGCGAAACAGGTCCCCCAGGACCGGAGACGATCGTTCTTCGAAAGATCTTGGACCTCGATCAGGAAGTTCAAGACGGGGCTGCGACAATGACGTGCGACAACGAGTTCTCATTGTATCTCAACGGGCGAGAAGTCGTCTCCGGAGATGCGTGGAATAAGCCTGTCACGATTCCGATTCATCATCTGTTAAAGGTGGGGAAGAACAACTTTTCCGTCGTGACAACAAACAGTGGAGACGGCCCCAATCCCGCTGGATTTATTTTCGAAGCTCGTTTTAATTTTAAAGATGGTTCAACGCTTGCTATTTCTTCCGATGACTCCTGGCATTGGAGCGAGAATCAACCCTCCGGGCGTGAAGGCCGACTTGGACAGGTGAAGGGACCTTGGCACAACGTCGTGATCGTTCCGACGCTTCAAGCATGGGAACAGGAAGTGGGGGCGAAACTTCGCCAAGAGGTCGGACGAATCGAACGATTCGAGGTTTTGCCAGCAAGAGCATCGCTGTTGAACAACGATGCAATGATGCAGGCTCTCGGGCGTCCGATGCGGGAGCAGATTGTCTCCTCGCGGCCCAGTGAACTGACGACGCTCGAAGCAATCCATCTCACGAATCATCCTGACTTGGCGAAGACACTCTCTGACGGAGCGGGAAAGCTCTGTGCAGAGTTTGACGGAGAAGTAGATTCTCTGGTCGAAGAAATCTATCTCCGAGCGTTCGGACGCGTGCCGACTGATTCGGAGAAGTCCGTCATCGTTGAAACGCTTCAGGTCCCCTACTCCCAGGAAGATGTCGAAGATCTCCTCTGGGCTGTGGTGTTGACTCCGGAATTTTTCCTGATCCGTTAAATTTCGAGTTAATTAGAATTCGAATAAGCGGCACTAAATAAAATTTATAAGATAGTGATCGATTGCGTAAGCCCTGAGCATCCGTTGTTCGCGATCGTCATCGAAAGTGATGTGAGTCTGATGAAATCTCCTCAGAAGCTGAATCAACACGAGTCCATGGCTGCCGAGAACGTTGCTCGACGCAGATTCCTTCAACAACTCTCCGCCGCATCTCTGGCGGCAATGGCTTCAGGAGCGCCTCGCCGACTTGCAGCCGAAGATGAGGAGCCGGTCGAGAATCCGGAACCGACCGCAGACTCTTGCATTCTGCTTTGGATGGCCGGAGGAATGGCAGCTCCGGAAACCTTCGATCCAAAACGATATCGGCCGTTTGAACCAGGATTGCCAGTTGCTGACGTGCTAAGCACGTTTCCGTCCATCGACACAAACGTCGATTCGATCAAGATTTGTCAGGGGCTTGAAGGGATCGCCTCTGTCATGGACAAAGCGACGCTGGTTCGTTCCGCCGTTCAACCTGATCTTGGAAGTATCCTGCATAGCCGGCATCAGTATCATTGGCACACCGGGTATGTTCCGCCACAAACGGTTGCATGCCCGCATCTGGGCTCCTGGATGGCGAAAGTTTTGGGACCGGTCAATCCCATCATGCCTGCCTTCGTCAACATTGGACAACGTTTGGAAGGAGTCGGTGAGAAAGAAGAGCTGAAGGCGTTTACGACGGCGGGATTCTTCGGAAGTGAATATGGTCCGATGAATCTTCCTTACCCCGATCAAGCAGCGGCGTCGGTTCAACCGCCTCCGGGAATGACAGGCGCTCGATTCAGTCGTCGTGAGAAGCTTTATCAGAATCTCGTAAAGATGAGTCCGCAGAACGAGTACGTGAGCGACTATCAACAGGAGTCGATGCTGCGATCGCTCGACAAAGCATCACGACTCTTAAGCGACGATGCACGCTACGCTTTCGATATCCACCGCGAACCGAAGGAGACTTACGACAAATACAATACAGGTCGTTTCGGTCAAGGGTGCCTGCTCGCCAAACGGCTCGTCGAAGCTGGCACTCGTTTTGTCGAAGTCACAACGGAGTACGTTCCGTTCCTTCACTGGGACACGCATAACAGCGGGCACTCGACGGTGGAACGACTTCATCGCGAGATTGATCGTCCGATTCAACAGCTGATTCTCGATCTCGACAACGACGGTTTGCTTGACCGCACGCTTGTGATTGTCGCTTCCGAGTTTAGTCGAGATGCCATTATGGAAGGTCAGCCTGGCTCAAATGCAAACGATCAGGCGACGTTCAAAGTCGATACGATGACTGAAGAAAAACACTATGGCCTGCACCGTCACTTTACCGGAGGAACAAGTGTCTTGATGTTTGGCGGAGGGCTGAAACGAGGATTCTTGTATGGACAGACCGCAGACGAACGTCCTCTTCTTGCAATCAAAGACCCTGTCTCGGTGATGGACTTGCATGCCACGATTATGCATGCCATGGGGATCAGTCCCCGCACCGGATTCGATATCGAAGGGCGACCGTTTTATGTCACCGAAGATGGTAAGGGGCTCCCGGTCATGGATCTGTTTGCGTAGTCGATCCAGACCGGCGAGCGCATCAGAGTTTTTGTTCGCAATTATCTGCACGGCCGCGCACGGATTACGTTCAATGGAATCGGCAAAGGCGAGCACAGTGGAATCGCGAACAGGACTTAAGCGGACCCCATTCCTTCCATTCGACGCCAGGCACTGAATTGTCCGAGGTGCATCATCATGTGGCCTCCGCAGTAAAAGGCGTGCATTGATGCAATCGACGGAAACAGTTCGACAGTTCGTCCTTCACCGGGATTCGGCTTTTGGAATTCTGCGTCGGGCGTTTTCTTCAACTCCCCAAGAGCTGCTTCATAGCCTTGGAAGAATGATCGAACGACTTCTTCCATTGGCGGATAAATCACTCCATCTGGATCATCCTGACAAGCGGCAGTCTTCGAGAAGACTTCTTGACTCTTCTCAGAAGGTAACAAGCTGGAGCCATTTCCGCCCAACTGTTCAACGATCACAGTCGGGTAGAGGCTGAGGTGTCCGATCACGAACGCCGGGTGATTGGATTCTACGACGACTCCTCCAACATTGGCGAACCTTGCGAATCGATCTGCCGCGACGTCTTTCAAGAGGCGTTCCGCATAGCTCAGAGACATTTGCAGGCTGTCGGAGATTGTGGTGCCGATGGACCGTGACATGTTTTGCTTTCTATCGTGATAAACCAGTTTTGTATTTCGAATGAATCATTGGACGAGATGTCTGCGATGGACTGCAGGATGATTTCAAGGTCATCGCTTCTCGTCAATCAATTCGGCGCAGCTTCTGTTGGCGTATGAACCACTGACTTGCTGCTTTTTTTGATTGATCCGGGTCTTCAACGCCGCTATTCAAACAGGCGTCGAATTCTTTCCGACCTGCAGGACTTCGCAAGTGTACGGAGAGGTTCGCCAGATCTCGAGACAGCATCCCGTAATGCTGGAAAGCGGATCAGAGAGCGTTCAATGATTCTGATATCCTCGTGATCGATGGCTTCCACGAGATCATCAATTTCCATCGCGAGAAGTCCGCCGCGTCGCCTGAGAAATTCGATCGCCCAACCCGCCGGAGTCGCGCTGAACTCTCCGTCTCGGAGATTGACGTCCGCTCCCGCTTCAATCAGAAATTCGGCGATTTCTCGATGTCCGCGAAGTGTTGCGTAGTGAAGAGGTGATGCACCGTGATCGTCGAGTGCATGAACGCAGTTTGGATCTTCTTCGACGGCTTGTTGGACTTCGTCCAGATCGCCAAGATGCACGGCGGAAAAGACAGGGGCAAGTGCGTTAAATCCTTCCGGCATTGGACTGGCCTCCCCAGAAGTCTCGATCTTCTTGAACGCGAATCGAACGAGTGAAGTTGCCGTCCTTGATTGATTCGAAGTTCAATTCACTTCCTTAGGATCACGTCAATGAAGATTCTCGAAAGCGATGCTCAACGGTATGATAACACAATTCGTTATCAGTCTCGACACAATTCCTCAGTTGTCTTGTAAATGCACAATACGCGTTCATTGAATTCACCGAAGCGAGTTGTCCGTTTTGGGGACAGGCTGTAAATTGGCGTTGACACTTTTGATATACAGACTCACAAAAGGTCACGGTTTGTAGCGATCAAGAGGATTTCGAAACTGAGTATTTTCAGTGCGACGAGGAAGAGTTATGCAAGCAGGCTTTCTTGACTTAAATCAAATCCCTGCAGTGGAAGTCTTTCCCGGTTGCCGACTGAGAACGCCTCATGGCGAGAACTTGATGTTGTCCTATCTGGAGATGGATGAAGGGGCCGTCATTCCGTCTCACTCGCATCCCCACGAGCAAGCGGGGATTCTGCTTCAGGGGAAACTAGATCTGACAATCGAGGGCGAAATGCGGACTGTTGAGCCGGGGGCGATGTTTCTCATTCCCGGCGGAGTGGAACATATGGCGGTCGCGAGCCATGGGCCCGTCGTTGTCCTCGATGTGTTCAGCCCCGTTCGCGAAGACTATGCGCAGCTTGTGGCGTCACAGTCGAGTTCCAAATAGAACACACTGTCGTTCCCACGCAGATTGCGTCACTCTTTGCGTCAATTTTGTGGGAGTGACGGGAGGTCTTTTCTCCATTTCAATAGCTGTCGACGCAGGCGTTTCGTGACCTTGGGGTGCTCCGCCGAAACATCGTGAACTTCTGTGTCAGATGATTTGAGATCGTAGAGTTGAACGTCGCTCCCGTCAGCGTTGATCAGCAACTTCCAACGACCGTCCCGCACTGCAAGATTGGGGCTCTGATCTTCTTTCAGTCCAGGCTTGAGGTAGCTGGGATCTCGGCCGTATTCCCAAAACAAGGGGCGTGTGCGCTGACCTTTCCCCGTCAACAATTTCTCACCGAGGTCTTCGCCATCGAAATACTCATCAGCACTTGAGTTGACTCCGTTCGCAGTCAAAACCGAACTGAGTTCAATTCCCGCAAGAGCGGTCAGGGTGGGGAAGAAATCGACTGTCGAGAAAATAAGTTGTTTGTTGATGGTGTTCGGGGTAATCTTTCCGGGCCAGCGTGCAATCATGGGCATTCGGATTCCGCCTTCGTAGAGCGACCATTTTCGCCCGCGAAATCCGGCTGTGCTGCCTGCTGGGAGATGCTCGGTTTTGTAATATCGTCCCCAGGCTGTGGGACCGTTATCGCTTGTCAGGAGGACCAGTGTGTTGTCGTTCAAGCCTTCTTCATCGATCGCATCGATCAGCCTTCCGATCTGCTTGTCCATCTCAACAAGAACAGCGAAGAACTTCTGTTCGTTCGGGTTGTCTGTCACTGATGCGAATGCTTCCGCAGTTCCGGGAGCGGGTTTGTGTGCATCATGGACATCGTTGAGCCACAAGTGCAGGTAGAACGGATTCTCTTTATTCCGTTTCATGAACTCGATGCTGCGGTCAATGTAAATCAGGGTTTGCTCATGTTTCTCAACACGAGTAATGGTTCCTCGATTGAGTTTGGCACTCTGATCGGACAGCCCGCCGGGAGGAAGAATTCGGTCTCCGAGACCTTCGAAGGAGACAAGTGATTCATCGAAGCCGTATTCCGTTGGGAGTGGAGCATCGTCAACGTCTCGTCCTCCACCCTGATGCCATTTCCCGAAGTGTGCGGTTGCGTAGCCATTTGATTGAAAGGCTTTCGCGATGGTAGGAATGTCCGACCTTAAATAGTCCGCCATGCCACGGGCACGATTGCGTTTTCGATGATTGAGATAAGAGTTGATGAGGTGACGAGACGGGAACTGTCCCGTCGTGCATCCAACCCGTGAAGGAGAGCAAATCGGAGAGGCGACATAGAAATTCGTGAGCCGCACTCCCTCTTCCGCCAGTTTGTCGATGTGTGTCGTTTCAGGGTAATGGTCAATGGTTGAGGAATCCCAGCCATCCGTGCCTAAGTCGCGAAAGCAACTTAAGTCACCGTAACCCATGTCATCAATAAATATAAAGACGATATTGGGAGGTGTTGATTCCGCGCCGATCACTGAGGACGAAGTCGGAATTAAGAACAGGCAACAGAGGAGAGTGACTCGGCCGAGCGTCTGAAACATATTGGTTCCAATTATGGAGGAAGTCGACGTTGTGAAGATCAACGGTTGGCTCGGTCGGGCCAAACGTTGCGCGTTTTTGTGAACGTTAGTCCGGAGCGGTTCAGGAGAGAATGTCTTTGATGACGTGAGCTTCTTCAACCCCGGTGAGCCCGAGATCGAGCCCTTGAAACTTCACGGTGAATCGGTTGTGATCGATTCCGAACAGGTGAAGCATCGTTGCATGAAGATCTCGCACATGAGCGACGTTTTCAACAGCGTGGTATCCGAGTTCGTCGGTCGCTCCGTAACTCGTTCCGCCTTTGACTCCGCCTCCGGCCATCCACATCGAGAAACCTTTGATGTGGTGATCGCGGCCGGTTCCGCCCTTCTCTTGCGACATCGGGGTCCTGCCGAATTCCCCGCCCCAGATGACAAGCGTATCGTCGAGCATTCCGCGTAGTTTGAGATCCTGGATGAGAGCGTAGGTTGGCTTGTCAGTGAGGTCGCAGCAGATGTTCATATAACGCTCGAGCCCCCCATGATGGTCCCATCCCCGGTGGTAGAGTTGGATGAATCGGACTCCGCGTTCAGCCAGTCGCCGAGCAAGAAGACAGTTGGAGGCGTATGATCCATCGCCTGGCGTGGCTCCGTACATGTCGAGAATGTGCTTGGGTTCGCCGCTCATGTCCATCAGTTCCGGAACAGATGTCTGCATTCGGAACGCCATTTCGTAAGCTGCGATTCTGGCGTCGACTTCTGGGTTCTGAATCGACTGATTTCGGTGGCGATTTAACTCGTTCACAGCATCGACGAGTTGTCGTTGTTGCGACAGTGTGACTCCTTGAGGAGGGCGAACGTAGTAGACAGGGTCACCGGTCGAACTGAACTCGACACCCTGATACTGGCTTGGCAAAAATCCTGAGGACCACTGACGCGAAGCGATCGGTTGAGGATTTCGTCCTCCGACGCTGGTCATCACGACGAATCCGGGGAGGTCTTGTGTTTCACTTCCGAGCCCGTATGTGATCCACGATCCCATCGAAGGGCGTCCACTGATGGCGGTCCCGGTGTTCATGAATGTGTGAGCGGGATCGTGATTGATCTGCTCTGTCACAAGCGATTTGACGACGCAGAAGTCGTCGGCCATTTTCTGGTGCCACGGAAGGAAATCACTGATGAGCTGGCCACTCTCCCCATACTTTCCAAATTTTGTGAGTGGCTTCTGGCACTTTAACTCCTGCCCTTGCAACTGGGCAATCGGTTGCCCGGCGGTGAACGATTCAGGCATCGGTTGTCCGTGCAATCGTTCAAGTTCCGGCTTGTAATCGAACGTTTCGAGATGAGACGGCCCGCCTGCCATGCACAGGAAAATGACACGTTTGATCTTTTGGGGTAAATGCGGGAGTCCAGCCTGCCCGCCTGTCTCAGTTCCTCCAGCTTGGAGTTGATCGGAGAAAATGAGGTTCGAGAGTGCGGCACTCCCAAGTCCCACGCCCGAACTGGAAAGAAATGTCCGTCGATTGAGGATTTGATCAAACATTCTGGAAAAGAACCGTTAGTATCGTCTTGTGATCGGAGTACAGCCCGTCCATCGGACGTCAACAATTGTGATTGTAGGTTGTCGCATCAATGATCGTCGAGGTGACGAGCGAATTTTTCGTCGGGGATTGTATGAACTTCACGAGCCAACGACGGCATCTCGCTGCTTCGAACTTCTGCATGTGATCACAAATTGAATCTTCCGCAGAAAACGTTTGTGCGTTCAGCTGCTCGCAGTCATGGTGATCGATTGAGGAATCAGCGCGCGATCCTTCCAATCGATGGCTCAGCGATTACATTGTTGACTTGGAGTTGTCTCAAATCCGCCACACAATCGAATGGGGACATTCGAAGTTCTTTCGAGCTGAAAGATTTGAGTTGACACCTTGAGCGAAGCGTCGTGTGCAAGAAATTCTCTCCGACCGATGACTCAGTCCATTTTTCCTGAGTTGTTGCGAGCGAGTCGATCATCCCATTCGAGAAATATTCAATCCTTCAGACCGAGTCAGTAGCTATGTCGACAGAGTCGATTTCTTTCCGAGGAATTCTTCCCCCTCTCATCACTCCGTTGCTGTCCCGCGATGAAATTGACATCGTGGGAACTCACCGGTTGATCGATCATGTGATCGCCGGAGATGTCCACGGGCTGTTTGTTCTCGGAACAAGTGGAGAAGCTCCGAGTTTGAGCCATGCGACTCAGCGAGAGTTTTTGAAAGTCGCGGCCGATCAGATTGGCACTCGAGTCCCGATGCTCGTCGGCGTGACAGATACGTCGCTGTCGGAGTCGATTGAGTTCTCGAACTACGCCGCAGAATGTGGAGCCGATGCGGTTGTTCTGGCCACACCTTATTATTTCCCGATGCATCAGGACGATCTGAAACGCTATGTGACCGAATTCGCAAGCGAGGTTTCGGTTCCCTTCTTGCTGTACAACATGCCAAGCCATACGAAGGTGAGCTACGAAATTGACACCTTGCGTGATCTGCTTGAGCTTCCGAATCTTCTCGGGGTCAAAGACAGCTCCGGGAACATGCAGTATTTCAACAAGCTTGTGGAGTTGAAACAGGAACGCGAGGACTTTGTTGCGTTGATGGGACCGGAAGAACTGATGGGGCAATCCGTGCTGATGGGGGGAGACGGAGGCATCTCCGGTGGAGCGAATCTCGTCCCCGAGTTGTATGTCAGTCTCTATGAAGCTGCCGTTCGTGGCGAACTGCGTGAAGTGCTTCGGTTGCAGCAACAGGTGATGCGACTGTCTCGCAAGCTTTACGAAGTGGGAGCACCTCCGACTTCTTACTTGACCGGAATTAAATCGGCGCTCGGGATTCGGGGAATCTGCAGCGATCGAATGTGTGAACCGCTTTATCAGATGCCTGCGGAAAAGCAGCAGACGATCCGTCGACATCTGGAAGATCTTGGAATCGTGGAACGAGTTGTTTCCTGAATGTCGATCAAATCGTGGGTCAGGAACAAGAATGGTAGGTGCATTGAGCGATGAGCAGCGACGTTTGGTATCAGGACGGGCTTCAGTTTTCATGTTCGCAGTGTGGAAACTGTTGCACGGGGACACCGGGATATGTCTGGGTCACCGACAAAGAAGTGGAAGCAATCGCCGAATATCTCGATAAACCGGTTGGGGAAATTCGACTTCTCTACACACGTCCTGCCAGAGGAATTGTGTCGCTTCGGGAGTTCGCGAACGGAGACTGTATTTTCTTTGATGGTGAGAAACGCGGCTGTCAAATCTATCCGGTCCGCCCGGCACAATGTCAGACGTGGCCGTTCTGGCGAGTGAATATCGACACGCCTGAAAAGTGGGAAGAAACCAAAAGGATCTGCCCCGGAGCTGGTCAGGGAGAGTTCGTCAGCCTTGAGTCGATTGAAGAGCAGTTGGAAAGAACGCATCTCTAAATACACACTGCCATTCATTGTGAACAGGCAGATTGATGGATCGCTCTTGTGATGGTGAGCAGCATGGTCGTATTATTCTAAAAACGTTTATCAGTGGATGGACCCATGCCTTCTGTAAAAAAACTGCTCGCCTTCGGAGTCGTCTTGAGTCTCTTCTGGGGGATCCATAGCCCCGATCTGTTCGCGCAGACTCCCAGAGAACAGACCATCCTCTCGATCGATATTCTTCTTCCTCGCAACTCAACGGACATCGTCAGAGCACAAGAGTGGGGGCGGGTTTTCGAGAAACTCGGCCACAGCGTACGCATCTCGCGTCCAGTCGGGAAAGAAGAGCCTTCAATCAAAGAAACAACTCGTGGTTCACTGAGGGTCGTCAGGCTCAAGGGGGCAATGGATCGAGACGGCTTACTCTATTTCCCTGACGTCGTCTTCAAAGTTGGCGAGTCCGAACAACTCAAGACCTGGCTCGACGAACTGATCGTCTACGGAGCACAAGGCGCCCCGGAAGGAAAGAAGCTGTGGGGACTCAATCAGACGCAGTTCGAACAGGTTCTGAAACAGCTTTCTCAGCCCGTAGAGTCGTCAACTCTCGAAAAGTCATTCGAGGCAGCGATCGCAAGTTTACCATTCTCGAAGGACGTTCCACTTGTTGTTGACCCGCAAGCTCAGAAGCAATTTGGCTCCGTCCAAGAACAGATTGTCCAGCAGGAATACTCTGGGCTCACATTGGGAACGGCTCTCGCAGGATTGCTGAACGACTTCGGGTTGGGGTTCATGCCTTTGCGAACTCCCGACGGAACGCTTCAACTCTCCGTGCGACGGAAACAGGAACTGACGAACGGTTGGCCGATCGGCTGGAAAGTCGATGACCTGACGCCCCGAAATCAGATCGCCCCTGCTTTGTTCGAATTTGTACGGACCGGTTTTGAGAACCGACCGCTCACTGAAGTGCTTGCTGCAATCGCCTCACAGACAAAAGTGCCCGTTGTCGTCGATCTGCCAGCATGCAAAGAGAAAAGTATCGATCCTTCGGCTTCTCTGGTTTCCTACCCTCAAAAGCAGACAGCCTGGGCAGTGGTTCTGGCATCGGTGGTCCGCCAGGGGAAACTCACTCACAGCATCCGACAAGATGAAGCTGGGAAGCCCGTCGTCTTGGTGGCTCCCTTCGTCCCTTATCGACTCGAAGAGAAATAAGGATCAATTCCGCAACTTCGCTCCCCTGCCCGATTCGCGGAATTCTTAGCGGCAAGCTTTGACTGTATTCACGTCAACTGGCTGAACGCTGGCCGATGAAACTGGTCCAGTCGAGTTCTTCCGGTGATTCAAAGATTGACCAGCGGTCTGAACTGAGATTTGAGAACCTTGCAGCGATCTCAGCGCGGCTGTACCGGTGATATCCATCGCTGAGATATCGAATCGCAACGTGCGAAACCTGATCCCGAAAGCGTTCGGCGATCTCGGCGTAAAGCTCGGCATCGCGTTCTCCGGAATCACCGCACAGGACGAATTGGCGTGCGGAAAAACTGCGAAGAAGAGTTTCGATTGTCTTTCGTTTCGATTCGTATGCCGCCTGCCGTTTCCAGTTTTTGCGCAACTCGCTGAGGCGAACATTTCTCAAGTGCAAACTACCGGTCGGAAACGCGTCTTTGTCCAGCCATGACACAAGCGGGTCGTAAAGTGGCCACGGGCTCGAGGAGACATAGTGAAAGCTTGTGCCGAGTGAAGCGAGTCGCTGATATGTTTCCGGCATTCCCGGAACGGCTTGAAATTCACGAGTGAAGGTATTTGCAAGCAATTCGCGGCGGTCGGCAACGTTCGTGACTTTGATCGTGTCGTCGATATCCGAGATGACGGAAACTCCCTCCGGGGAAATCAATTCGACCTCACCAGCGAAGAACCGGTCGTCGTCCTCCGGAAGATGAACGCAAAGCTGCACGAATCTTCGTCCGAACTGATCGACCTGGATCGACGGTTCGAGTTCCGTTTGTGGGACGGTGACTGTCGTGCGGAAGTGGCCGTCTGGTGATGATTTCGGCAAGACAAAGGCTTGCTCGGCGATGGCGATCGGGACCGAAATGTTCGCTTTACTGACATTCAAGAAAAGGTCGGCTCGATCGCGAAAAAGCCGATGGATCTGGGCATCTTTTTCCGGCTTCACCACACGTTTGAAAAGGTGAAGCAACACCGTTTTTCGAATATGGCGGCGCGTGGGGGCATAGATCTTGCCGTGAATCTCAAGATGCCAGCACTTCCCCGCTGGGCTGTAGAACGCGTAGCTGCGAAAGAATACGACACTTTCTCGCGCACGTACGGAACGTTCTTGAATGCCCGGCAGAGAGTTGACTGGGATCGATTCCGCCATAAGTGTCGTCGTTAGTTGTTGAACTGAGGGTGGAGTGGTGTTTCACTTCGACAGGAACACACTCTGCCGAAACTTCCATTTCAAAGTTCAGAACCCACATTTCTCAGCCGAGTGTACCATTTTCCAGCACGGTTCGTCACGCCAATTCCAATGAAGTTGCCGGCATCTCTCACGAGTGTTCACAAAGGGCCGATCTCAGTTTTCTTCGAGAGATTGAGAACATGATTGGAAAAAGTTTTCGCGAATTCCAACGAGCGAAGACAATGAAGAACCTGTCAAATTGCCCCGGCGAATTCACTGTCGGGGACGAAATGTTCTAATCCTCTTTCGGTGGCCGACGCGATTGTTTGCGGTCTGATCGTCTCTTCTTCTCGCGTAAACGTTTCTCTTTAGCCCATCTTGGTAGGCGTGTTGGCTTACGTTTCTTCGCGGGTGCCAATGCTTCAACGACCATTTGCCGCAGTCGGTTCAAACAGTCTCGCCGATTTCTTTCCTGATCGCGAAACTGCTGACTGTTGATGCGGAGCACGCCCTCTTCTGTGATCCGATTTCGCTCCCGAATCAGAAGTCGTTTGAGAACGTCGGGGGGAAGCGTCTCGTTTGCCTTCGCGTTCCAGAAGAGTTGTGCCTGGGAATTGACTTTGTTGACATTCTGGCCGCCCGGTCCAGAACTTCGTGCGTAGCGAAATTCAATCTCAGCCAACGGAATCGAAATTCTCGGCGTAATAAACAGCTCACTCATTGAATCGCACACGATTTCATGTTCTGACAGGAATCTCGCAAAGTTTCAGAAGCTGAGACCGCCAATCCCGAAAGGGTTCGCGAGTATTCAGTGGAGACGCGCCCCATTCCGAATCGAAGCAATCACAAATCGTATCAGACCCCTGCCCGTTCGAAGAACCCCGATTCGCACACAACAGCTTCGGTTCGGCGGCAACGTATCAAAAGTTTTCTTCCCAAGAATCTCCTCCACGCAGGTCTTTCCCCTGTTCAAAGCAGACATTGTTTTGAACAATTCCAAGTGAGACTTTTGCAATTGTTTTCTCTAGCAAGCCTCCATGAATGATGAATCATCCACTGTTGAAGATCCTTCTAGCGTGTCTGTTCTGTTCGCTGTCCTCAGCTTCCGTCTGGTCAGACGATGAACCGACACAAGCGGCCGAAACTCCTCGACCTCTCAACAAGTCGGGGACGGTTCTGATCGACAAGCCAAACAATCGGTTGCTGCTGAAAACGACAATCTGCTTGCGAGAGGGATTGTTGGAGATGCTGCTATGTACGAAGCAAACGAAAGAACATGAATCGATCCTGACAATTGACGCCCCAGCATCATTGATTCATGCAGGATTGCTCGGGCTGGGAGCGAAACCCGGAAAGCCTGTGCAATTCCGGCCGGAATTCAAGCCCCCGCAAGGTCAGGTGATTGACATCTTTGTCAACTGGACAGATAAAAACGGGAAGTTGCACCGTGTTCCCGCTCAAAAGTGGGTGCGTTATGCCACCTATCGATATTTCGAAGCACCGCTCGCGAACCTTCCCCCTGGAGTTCCTGTCGATATCGGAGACGATTCTCTTCGCTATGACTCGATGAACAAGTTGCTTCTCTGGTTCGGAACGATGTCCGAAAGCAAGAAGGACGAATTTCTCAGCCTCAGCGAGAACGAGGAGTATCAAAAAGCAATCAAAACAATCTTCGATGCAAGTCAGGCCCGACAGATGAAAGCGAAATTCATCTTTGCAGGCAGCGGTTTTACGAAATTGGACGACGGAGAACTCTACTACCAGGCGGAAGCCGGAAGCGTGATTTGCGTCGCGAACTTTTCTGACGCAATGATCGACGTCAACATCGAAAGCACCGCAAGCGACGCAGCAGGCCGCTCCTTCGAACCATATACCGAACGGATTCCAGAAGTTGGCACAGAAGTGACAGTCGAACTGATTCCACTCAAAGCAGACACCAAAGAGTGAGCCACATCACCCGACGGCATCACCGTCATCCGAGGAGCCAACCCGAAAGACCACCATCCTTCACAAAATCTCAAGAAAATCACACTACAAATTGGATTGCGGACACGTCAAAAAGTCGTTAAGTTTCCCCTCCCAAGCACCCCTAGCTCAATTGGATAGAGCACCGGTCTACGGAACCGGAGGTTAGAGGTTCGAATCCTCTGGGGTGTACTAGACTTACGACGATTGACCTTCCTGGTGGCACAACAAATGGCACTGCAAACGAAGGTCAGAGGGTAAAATAGAAGTGCCCCGCAGGCTGCCACCTGCGAGGCACACGTAGTGAGCTTTCAGCCCGCCTGAGCAGTTCAGGTTCTTTAGCTGGAGGTTTGCAAATGAAGTTCTCCCAACCTTGGTATCGCAAGGCCCGCAAAGCGTGGTTTGTGACCCTGAACGGAAAACAGATCCGTTTGGGCGAGTCCAAAAAAGAAGCATTCGCCAAGTATCGTGTGCTGCTTAACGAGCCGACGACGCGTCAGGTTCAGACAGCGTCCCTGGTCGGCATCATTGATGCCTTCTTGGAGTGGGTGCAGAAAAACCGCTCGGAAGCCACCTATGAGTGGTACCGCTATCGCTTGCAGCGATTCGCTCAAAAGTACCCGGATCTCAGAGCCAGTGACTTGAAGCCGTATCATGTCGAACTCTGGGCCGACCAGTACAAGCACTCCCAAACGTCTCGGAGAAATTACCTGCGTTCGGTCAAACGCTGCCTGAAGTGGGCCAAGAAACAGGGCTACATCGACGGCAGCCCGATTTCTGACCTGGAAGTTCCCAGTGCCGAGCACCGCGAACTGGCACTTGATGCCGAGCAGTTTCAAGAGCTGTTGACCTTTGTGCGAAGTCCCGAGCTTCGTGACCTGCTTGTGGTCAGCTGGGAAACAGGCTGCCGACCACAAGAGTCGTTGCGAGTGGAAGCCCGTCACGTCGACCTGGAAAATCAGCGTTGGATCTTTCCCAAATCGGAATCCAAAATGAAACGGCTTTCGCGAGTTGTGTATCTTTCGAAGACGGCTCTTGAGATCACACGCCGATTGAAAGAGCAGCATCCCGAGGGAAAGCTGTTTCGAAACGCCAATGGGAAACCCTGGAGCAAGGATTCTGTCAATTGTGCCTTCGATGCGATTCGGTTTCGAATGGCACAGGCAGAAATGGAGCGACGCGGGGAAGTCATTTCCAATGAAGTGATCGCGACTTTTGTTCCCACCTTGTCGCCAACAAGGAAAGTCAATGGTGAGCTTGTCATCAAATCCGAAGGTGAGCTTCGCAGTGAAGCGAAAAGAAAGCTGCTTGCCAAACGGGCTGTCGAGCTCGTCCCTCGGTACTCTTTGTATGTCTTGCGTCATAGCTTTGCCACCAGGGCACTCAAGAACGGGATTGACAGTATGACGGTTGCATTGTTGCTCGGTCACAAGGACGCCTCAGTGCTGGCACGTGTCTATCAGCACCTCAATCAAGACCCAATTCATCTGCTGCGTCAGGCAGAACGAGCGGCAAGCTGACTGAGTCAGAGCTTCAAATGTTTCAAAGGAGGGCGCAAGGCACGAGGCTTTGCGCCCTCTTTTTGTTGCTTGTGAGTCTGGATGAACGCTGCCAGATCTTCTGGATCGATGCGATAGCCCTTGGAGACTCCCGTCTGAATGTAGGGAAGCTCGCCCTTTTCAATCAGTCCGTACACGTTGCGACGTGAGCAGACAAGAATCTCGGCCACGTCAGAAATCGTTAACAGTTTTGGAAGTGAGTCACGCATCGTGGTGCATCTCTGTTGTCAAAAGTGAGTCGGTCACCTGGGGAGTTCAGCTTTTTTCAGCGGTTTTTGCGGGTGTAGACATCGGTCAGAAAACGTAGCGCTCGACGGAGAGGGTGTGACGGAATAAAAGCGTAGCGCCCAGATGATCACTTGTTGTCAGGTGTTCAGACTTTTGGTTTTCACCATTTGTTTGAACTGATGGCAGCGAGGGACGGGTGTTTACCGACATGCAGAAGTGGGCGGAGATCCGTCGTCGTGTGCTCAATGACGAGATCAGCAAGCGTGCGGCGTGTCGTGAATATGAGATTCACTGGGACACGTTGGAGAAGATTCTCGCGTACAGCGAGCCACCGGGGTATCGACTCACCGAGCCGCGTAGATCCAAAGTTGATCCATTCTTGCCAGTCATTCAGGAGATCCTGGAGTCGGATAAAAAGGTTCATCGAAAACAGCGACATACAACTCAACGAATCTTCGAACGATTGCGTGATGAGCATGGCTATGATGGCGGTCTCACGATCGTCTCCAGTGCGGTCCGCAAGCTGAAGCAGCAGAACAAAGAAGTCTTCTTTCCACTCTCGCATCCTCCGGGTGAAGGGCAGGTCGACTATGGGTTTGCGGATGTTTGGCTGAACGGCGAACTGACGAAGGTCGCTTTGTTCGTGATGACGCTTCCCTATTCGGATGCGATCTTCATTCAGGCGTTTCCGAGAGAATGCACGGAATCCTTCCTCGAAGGACACGTCCGAGCCTTTGAGTTCTATGGTGGTGTTCCAACACGGATCAGCTACGACAACAGCAAGGTCGCTGTCGGAAAGATCGTTGGCCACCGCGAACGTGAGGTCACCAAAGAGTTCCTGCGGCTCAAAAGCCACTTTCTCTACGAAGATCACTTCTGTCTCGTCAGACGACCCAATGAGAAAGGGCACGTGGAACGTCTGCTTGACTTTGCACGTCGGTCATTTCTCGTTCCGGTCCCACGTGTTGAATCACTGGAAGAACTCAACGCACAGTTGCTGCACTGCTGTGAGAAAGACCTTGATCGCACACTCAGAGGGAAGTCAGCAGCCAAGCGAGAGTTACTCAACGAGGAGCAGTTGTGTTTCCTGTCGATTCCCACCGAACGGTTCGAAGCCAGACGATTGCAAACGGTGCATTCCAATTCACTGTCGCTGATTCGCTTCGATCGCAACAGCTATTCGGTGCCAACAGAGTATGCTCATCGTTCATTGACAGTCATCGCGACGGTGGACGAAGTCCGTATTCTATGCGGTGATCAACTCGTGGCCTTTCATTCCCGCTGCTGGGAGAAGGAGCAGTATTTCTTCGATCCGATTCATTACCTGGGACTGTTAGAGCGTAAGCCAGGTGGCTTTGATCATGCCAGACCCTTCGAAGAGTGGGAACTGCCGGTCTGCTTTGGAATCCTCAGACGGCGTCTGGAAACGGAACAACAGGGACTGGGGACCAAAGAATTCATCAAGGTTCTCAGACTTTTGGAGCGACATTCTCTCTCCTCTCTCAAGTCGGCCGTGCAGCATGCTTTAGAAATTGGAGCCAGCAGTGCCGATGCCATTCGCCTGATTCTCGAATACCAGCAGGAACCGGTGATCGACCTGTTCTGCCTGGATGGTCGACCGCACTTGAAACAGGTCAAGGTCACTCAGACCAACGTCTCTGCTTACCAATCTTTACTCACTTCAAACCCTGGAGGATGCTCCGTCTCATGAAAAAGATTGAAACCAAAAGTCTGGTGCTACTGCAGCATCATCTCAAAGCGTTGCGGATGCCAACGATGCTCAGTGAGTGCGAGAAAGTGGCTGGTCAATGCGCCACGGACAATGTCGACCATCTCGGGTTCCTGTTGAGGCTATGTGAGCTGGAACTCATTGACCGGGAACGTCGTGCCGCAGACCGTCGACTGAAAGCGGCTCCGTTTCCCAATCACAAAACATTGGAGAGCTTCGACTTCAAAGCCCAACCATCACTCAACAAACTTCTGATGACCGAACTGTTGCGAGGAGAGTACCTGGATAAGAAAGAAAACATCCTGCTGGTCGGGAATTCCGGGACAGGCAAGAGCCACATCGCCACGGCACTGGGGATCGCTGCCTGTGGACAAGGCAAACGTGTGAAGTTCTATCGTGTCACAGAACTGATCACGTTGTTGCTTGAAGCTCGCGAGGAACGTGACCTGCTCCGACTCAAGAAGCAACTTTCGAAGCTCGATCTGCTGATCCTTGATGAGTTGGGCTACGTCCCCGCCAGCAAAGTGGGAGCAGAGTTATTCTTCGATGTCATTAGCACCGCCTATGAACGGCTCAGCGTGATCATCACCACCAACTTACCATTCGAACACTGGACCGAAGTACTGGGGAGTGAACGCCTCACCGGAGCCGCCCTGGACCGGCTGACTCATCGTTGCCATATCCTGGAAGCCTCCGGGGAAAGCTACCGTCTGCAAGATGCGAAGAGACGACGCACAAAACGCTCAAGCTCTGGCCAATCAAAGACGAAATAACCTGTACCGACACTCCCGGCCGAGACGCTCACATCCCTCCACCGGGTTCCTTATCAACAACAGCGCTCCGTTTTTCGCCCGTCGAGCGCTACGTTTTCTAACCGATGTCTACAGATAGGTTTGGGATTTTTAGAAGAATTCTTGCTCGACTCAGGATCGGGGGAACGGGACAGGTCAGCACCTGGAGAGTGTCACCCGAATTGTCACCCAATGACGCATCTGACATCGCGAGAAGAGAGTTGCGATGAGCGTGCAGTGAGCGTATAACGCTAATCGTAGGGTCAACGAACCCTGAGCGAGGTGTTCACTTGCTTTCGTAAAGCCTAGGTCGCTGGTTCAAGTCCAGTCGGTGGCTTTCATGCGGAACTGGTCGACATTTCGCATCTCAATTC
The DNA here is from genome assembly GCF_007859735.1 of Thalassoglobus neptunius. Classification (GTDB taxonomy): domain Bacteria; phylum Planctomycetota; class Planctomycetia; order Planctomycetales; family Planctomycetaceae; genus Thalassoglobus; species Thalassoglobus neptunius. Next base: position 1,513,883 of record NZ_SIHI01000001.1, read on the forward strand.
TTGCCGACCTGGAAGATGGCCGTCGTCCGATCGCGTGACTCAATTTGTTGAACACGTATCACGTTGAACATGTGTCGAGAGATTCAATTCCAGAATCATCGGTGAGCTTCCTCAAATGAAGATCGTCCGGTTTCATGAGAGTTCATCGCCAATCCGCGATTGAGATCTGGAAAGCTGGAGTCGACGCTGTTGAATCGACGCGACTCGTTTCCAATGCGATTCAGATCGAGAACGATCAGCTTGTCTGCGGATCGGATTTGTGGAAGCTCAAGGACAACTCTCGAATCTGCGTTGTAGGAGCCGGGAAAGCCGGTGCTGGGATGGCGGCCGGGATCGAATCAATTCTCCCGGATGAATGGCTCAATCGCACCGAAGGCTGGGTCAACGTTCCGGCGGACTGCGTCAGTTCGCTGCGTCGAATACATCTGCATGCTGCCCGCCCCGCGGGTGTGAATGAACCGACAGACGCTGGGGCTGAGGGAACCCGACGGATTCTTGAGCTGATTGGAAGCCTGGGTCCGGACGATTTGTGTCTTGTGGTCATTTCGGGGGGAGGCAGCGCACTTCTCCCTGCTCCTCCTCCGGGAGTGACGCTCGAACAAAAGCAAAAACTGACACGAACGCTGATGCATTCGGGAGCCACCATTCACGAATTGAATTCCGTCCGTCGTGCGCTCTCCGAAGTGAAGGGAGGAGGACTGCTGCGTGCCTGCCGGGCTGGTCAGTTGATTTGCCTCATTATTTCCGATGTCATCGGCGACCCGCTCGACACGATTGCGTCTGGCCCAACCGTCGAAACGCAATCCGATCCGGAAGCTGCCATTGCTGTCCTCGAGAGTCGTTGCCCTGACGAAACGCCAGAAGCAATCTGGAAGGCTCTTCGACAGCAAGTCCATCAGCAGGCAGACCATTCTTCGCCGATCACAACGAAGTATTCGAACCATATTGTTGGCAACAATTCGACAAGCGTTTCAGCTGCAACTCGAAAAGCGGGTGAGTTGGGTTACAAAGTCATTTCGTCATCAGCCGATCTGGACGGTGACGCTGATGAGATCGGGAAAAGCCTGGCCCAACGCTGTCTCGACGAACGCAATCGCCTTTCCTCCTCAGAGAAAATCTGTGTCATCGAAGGGGGAGAACCGACCGTCTCACTCGCTAAGACGGACCTTCCGCGTCGCGGCGGAAGAAATCAGCAGGTGGTCCTCGCAGCTGCAGAAGTTCTAAAAGAGGCGGACAGTTCCGGAATCACGATTCTTTCTGGCGGCACGGATGGAGAAGATGGCCCGACAGATGCCGCCGGTGCCGTCATCGACTCTGAATTGCTTGCGATCGCGGAACAACAATCGTTGACGATTGACGAATTCCTCTCGATCAACAACTCCTATCCGTTCTTCGAAGCTATCGGCGGACTATTAAAAACGGGTCCGACCCACACGAATGTGATGGACTTGCGTGTCGCACTTGTTTGCTCGAAAGACAACGCTGACTAGCTGAGACAAAGCGGCCCTGTTTGCTGTCAATGATTGTACCGGAATACTCTGGCCGTTTACTTCAAGCCGGGATGAGCTCGCACAAGTAGATAGGTCCCTTTCGCCCGCAATCCCAATTGATGAGCATGAATGAGGTTGGCGAATGCCTCATTGGGGACGACATCTGTCAGCTCCCCGGAATACTCTCCGGTGACATCGGGCTCGATCACGACATGATGCCCGGCATGCTGTCCAACGATCTCAAGAACCTTTCGAATCGAAACATTCTCAAAGCGAAACGTTTTTCGATCCTCACTATCGCCTGCCGAAACACTGACCAATGGTGGCGGTGACGGCTCTTGGGCAATCGTCTCATCTTCCGCTTTCACAATGCTCAGCTTGTCTTCCTGCGACGACGTTTCAAGCGGTGGCGGACTGACTTCTTCTGCTTCAACAATCGTCTGGGGCTGACTTCGAACTTCTTCAATCAGCTGACGCAACTCCCGAATCTCCGTCATCCACTCAGGCGTTTTGTGGGATTCGCCGACTCTCTGAAGTTCGCGTCGCGCGTCGTTGAGTTGAATCTCCATCAATTCGCGCCGAAGCTCACTCACTTCGAGGGACAAGTCTGTATCGACAAATGGACTTCGGGTTGAGTCAGAACTCTCACTGGTTGAAGCATGGCTGCGATCATCATGCATTTCAGGGATCGGAACCATGATCGATTTCTGATCGACCTGTTCGCCCTCAGTCGCATGGGATGAAACCGGAAACGACGGAGCTGATAGCGGCTCAATCGTTGATGGCATCGCGGGCAATCCGATTCGTGCGTCCCGATCCGCTGAAGCAACCTGAACGCCCTTCTCACGATGGGCAGCAGGACTCAAAGACGGGATCGATCGAGAATCAACAACGTGCTCTGAACTCACGTTCAAATCTGTGCTGTTGCCGAATTGCGAAGGTGAGGACACGACAGGGGACGCGATTGCCTGAAGAGCGCCGGGAGCCCGGGCTTCTCCCGTTGTCCCGGGAAACGTCGAACGAGTGTGGGCCGTTCTGACGTTGTCATTGGGAATCTGCTGCGCAGGCTGTGAAGCAGGACGCGCTTGCGCCCGCAGATCATTGAACGCAACGTGCTGTCGATTCTTAATTCCATCGGTTGACGGAGAAGCGAATTCAGCGGTCGTTTTTACTTCAAGCGTTGCCACATCAACGTCGGAAGACGGATCGTCTTTGACGGGTGCTCGGTCTTCGGGGCGAATTTTCTTTCTCGCGAACTCGAAATCTGCGGGATCGAACCCGGTCAAAACCAGTGTGAGCCCGAATGCGAGAAGCATCGTCCAGAAGGCAGTTTTGAATGTGGTATGCGACATCTGACCAACTGATGGGGACAAAAACTTCAGTCCTTCTCAATCCATCGGTCTCATTGGTAGCTGTCTTCAGCAGAATCGGCATAACCCGCAAAGATTCACAGGGATGCGCGCACAAAAAAACGCGACAAGGTCCCCTCAAAGCTCCTAGCTTCTCCTTGCCGCGTTTAAGTTGTCAGTGCGATTTGTGACCGCGAATCTCGGTCACGGAAACATAGATCCGCCAATTCACGTGTCAAACTGAATCGAGCAGAACGCACAAAAAAGGAGAAAGAGCCAAAACAAAAAAACAGCCTGCTTCGAAGCCGAAGCAGGCTGTTCCCCTCACCCTCAAGTTGATTTATCGCCCCCGATAGGAGCAAGTTTCTCGTTCCTGTTCGTCGTCTGAGCGGTTTCCCGCCAAAAGACTCAGAAGTGATTGCTCATGATGTCATGTGCAATCCTGAAGGAAAAATGTGGCAGTATTTTTCGTCATGCTGCCATTGAACGTCGGAGTGGTTTCGACAAAATTCTGGTGAAACCACTCGCTTCACTCATACACGAGCCTTCGTTAGAAGACGTCCAGAATGAAGTGATGTCCCCAGTGGTAAGGTCGTTCGCTTGGGTAGAAGTTGTGCCACTGAGAGTTGTACACAGGGATCCGACGCTCGGTCGGATACCGATAATACATGTGATCGTAGCTCTCTGGCTGAGTCTGATAGTTCTGTGGGTAGTAGACGTAAGGATAGTGGTAGAATCGCTGCCAATTCGTCGGTTGCCCCGGAGGAGCTGCTTCAACTTCGCTGGTGCCGACAAACATGACGACCAGAAATGCGACAGAGCACAAACCGGCCAGAAGTGTTTGCTTCAACATGAATGATCTCCATGACTAATTTCGGAGAGAGCGGACTAAATTCCTCAGGACGTGTTACCGCACAAGCACCGGTGAGAGTGATCGCATCACGTCGAAAGTTGACTGATCAAAGGAAACATCGACAGCCGACGACGTTCAGAACAGGATTTTTCGTTAGAATCCGCCCAGCCGTTACAATTGGTCGCCATTCCGAATCAATACGTTCGACCGCGCAACTCAAGAAAATGCTCCATACGATGTCGAAAGCCTGCCCGGTTGATCACGACAACTCCGAAGAACGTCGACTGCATCGACTTCTCTTCATTCTGATTTTCAGTTTGATCGTGCCCGCTTCTATCGCGTTCTCCAGCGATGAACACACCGAGGAAGCACCTGAAAACGCGATTGAAACAGGGATCACCGCTCAGGCTTTGAAGCCTCATCTCGAATATCTGGCCAGTCCAGACAGACGCGGAAGAGACGACTGGGGGAAAATTGAGTCGGCCGATTACATCATCGCCCGGTTTGAGGAATTCGGGATTCGTCCACTTTTCGAAGATGGATTCATTCAGGCGGTTCCTGATTTCAACGATAAGTCCGCGGAGCCGATCATCATGGGGCGTAACATCGGCGGATTTGTGGAAGGGACGGACCCGGATCTCAAGAAAGAATGGATCGTCGTCAACGCCCACTACGATCACCTCGGAGTCCGTGGGGGAAAAGTCTTTCCCGGAGCTGACGACAATGCGAGTGGTGTTTCGATGCTGCTTGAACTGGCGAAGCACTTCGGTCAAAACCCCGCACGACGCAGCATCGCATTCCTCGCCTTCGATCTCGAAGAGCATCTGCTCTGGGGGTCTCGATGGTTTCTGGCACACTGCCCGCTCGAAGAAGAATCGATCCGCTTCTGCCTCACCGCAGATATGATTGGGCGCTCACTGGGCGGGCTCGATCTTCCAACGGTTTTCGTCATGGGGGCGGAGACGTCTCCTCAAGTCAGCGCCTGCCTCGATCAGATCGCTGTCCCCGAGGATCTTGAAATCGCTCGCCTCGGAACAGATATCGTTGGAACCCGAAGCGACTACGGACCGTTCCGATACCGGAAGATTCCGTTTCTCTTTTTCTCAACGGGCGAACATCCCGACTATCACACCCCTCAGGACACACTGGAGAAACTGGACGTCGAGAAGATCGCTCGTGTCTCAACCGCAATGCTTCGCGTGACTGACGAGATGGCCAATCTGCCGTCTTCAATCGATTGGGACGTTGACACAACTCCTTCGCTCCATGAAGTCCGAGCGATTCATTCTGTGACGAAACAACTTCTCGATGCGGAAGAGCGAGGAGATTTTGAGATGACGGATCTCCAGCGACTGTTCGTTTCTCAAGTCAAATCGAAAACCGGCTACATGCTTCGTACCGGAAGAATCTCACCCACCGAACGCACATGGCTTGTGCGATCCACACAGCTCATGATGTTCTCGCTCTTCTAGCGCAAGTTGCCCGTTCTTGTGCACTCGAACGCACTGTTTCATCAGTCCAAAGGCTGAGTTTGCTCGTGCGAGTGAGTGCAAACCAAATCAAAGAGTGCTCTCAATCGAGTCACTCGTCTGCTTCGTCCAACGCATCCCGTGCGAGTTCACGAATGACTGTCAGTGCTTCGCTGACTTTTCGAACATCCGCTCCCGGTGTTCTTCCGAGCAGATCACACTCCACAAGCATTGTGAGATCTTCGTAGTCCACATGCTTTTGCAACCGCCGCAGGGCTCTTGCTCCAAGCACTCCGATCTGAGCACGCTGGGCATCTTGCAGATTCTCGATCAGCCATTCCGTTCGTTCGGTGATCCAGCCATCGAGAACCTCTAAACCGGCACTCGTCGGGTCCATTGGATCGACGGCAAGTCCCACATCGTGAAGAAGCGCAGCGAGGAGAAATTCTTCGTCGTAAGGTTTTCTCGAATACGCCTGCTCGAAGACCTGCAAGCTGTGATAGAGAGCGTCTCCCTCGGGATGATCGTGTTTGTTCTGCTCCACACTCTCAAGAGGAAGTAGCAGGAGTCGATAAAACTCAAACCGATCAGATGGCTCGAGTTCCGAACACGTCGAGACTTCCGGATCGAAGTCCGGATAGCTGTTGCGGAGGATTGCCTGAAACTCCTCGAAAGTCGCCGCAGCTTCTATATCGGCGTCTTCTTCGATTTCGTTCGACGACAAATCACATGATCGAAAAATCAGTTCGACGGGATATTTCTCCTTCACGAAAACTCGAGTCGCTCCAGCATCGACGAGCGCATCGACTGGCGGATTCTCGAAAAACAATCCTCGATCATCGAGCAATCGAAGGACTCGATCCAATTCGCAGATGTCGAGTAGAATTTGAATTTGCCCGCCCGATCGCACTTCACCATCAACCGCTCCTCCGGTGAGAACCGGCTGAAATGGTTCGAGGAGCTTCATCATCCTCCAGGCAGTCAATCGAAGATCGAGGAGATTGTCGAACCCTCGATCCCCTTCGAAGAGAGAGACGAATCGCTGGACTTCGTTCCTCAGTTCCGTATCCGTCGGGAGCAGCGATTGTTTGACCCAACCTCCGCAGATCTTTTTCCCCGCACGCATCTTCGCGCGGTAATAGTCGACTTCCTGTCGAGAGTGAATCAACCGGGCAGCATCAACAAGGATTTGCTGTTTCGTTTTATCATTGTTCATAAATGAAGGTATCGGAAATACCTTGATCGAACTGAGAACGTCCCCATTTGGGGAGAAGTCATGAAATCACATTCACCGCGTTTGAGAAACATTGGGCGAATGTGTGTCTCGGAATGATTGCCATCGAGCAATCCTCCACTTGAACGTTACGGAACTCACGAACAACCGGCAAGATGCTTGCCTTTGTTTCCGACAGGAAGAATCGTTCGCTCGCCGAATTCGCTGATCGTTTATTGATGGTTGATCAGTTGCTGCTGAATGGCGGCATTCCGTTGACCTTGTCACGAAGTGAACGACGAGATCGGACACAGAGCCGATCCAGAATCCATTCGGCCCGTCGATCGGCGGAGACTTCGGTGGGCAGTTCGAATCGTTCATCAATCTCGAAATCACAGACCGTCGAGACAAGAGCGACGAGGCGGGAAAACGAGAGTTCAATTTCGAGGAGTGGAATGAGAAGTCGATTCGCGACCGCTTCCGGGAACAAGTGCTCCAACACCTGCAAAATCGCAAGCCGAACTTCGCGACGATCGCTTGAAGAAGTCGAACTATCGTCATGGAGATGGCGGACAGCGACCGAATCGTGACTTGAGCCAGTCTCAAGAATCTCCGCACGGGAGAGTCCTCGCAGTTCGACTCGCATTTCGTCCGGAGATGTTTCTTCGACTCGCAGAATTCTGGCGAGACACACGATTTGACCTTCACGAATCCATGTTCGATCCGGGACCAGAATCACGGTCTCGTCGGCTGCTTCGTCGACGACTTGTTCGAAAGCACGCTTGAGACCAGCGCGAGCAATGACGACTTCCGCCGCTTCCGGTAAGACGGGGAGGTCTTCCAGAACCAAGACTGGATAAGACAGTTGAGACGGCTCGATGGACGGTTTCAACAAGTTCTGTATTTCCGATGACATCTTCATTTCCTGGCAACGCTACTCCACAAACTCCAATTTTGGACACAGCTCCGGATTCATCTTCACTCCCTGCGGATAGCTGTCGTGAGCCCCCAGAATGGGTTCAAAGCAGACTTCGAAGTCTGCAAGAAAAGAGGTCAGATCCACCCCCGAGCATTCCGGGAGATAGGGAGTGAGATACCGAACTGTGGAATCATGCATCTTTCTTGCACCTCCAAGGTTTCCCTCTCCAAAGTGAAAGAGGGCGACCGCGGCATGGATCAGGCCTTGAAGGAATTCCCGTTGATCTCCGAGTGTCTCCGACCAGATTTCTTCAAGAACGTCATGACAGGCGAAGAACTCCTCTCGATTGAACAAGCTGACGGCGTGTCGAAACTGCTCGTTATCCATTCCACCTTCTCGAGTTCTTACCTGATCATTGCGAGGTCACGATTTCCCTGCACTGGACATTGAGCTTAGCGCTTTGCATTGATAATTGTCGACAACAAAATGAACTCTGGATTGCTTTTCTGAAAGCTCTCCCAAACACTCTGAAACACGTGTTCAACGGATGAAACGATCGGCCCCCAATGTTTGACACCCTTGATGCCAGAAAGCGACAAGCCCGCAAAGTGGTCACGCGACTTCGCAAGACCTACCCCGTCGCTGAGTGCGCTCTGCACCACGATTCCCCCTTTCAGCTCCTGGCAGCGACGATTCTGTCGGCCCAGTGCACGGATGAGCGAGTGAATTCCGTGACGCCCACTCTGTTCTCCCGATTCCCCGATCCCGAGTCTCTTGCCAGCGCAACCCAGGAACAAGTCGAGGAAATTGTCAAACCTCTCGGTTTCTTTCGCGCCAAAGCCACGAATCTGCGAGGAATGGCTCAGACGCTCGTCGATCGCCATGACGGAGTTCTTCCTCAGTCGCTCGATGAACTCGTCAAGCTTCCCGGAGTCGGTCGAAAGACAGCGAACGTTGTTCTCGGAACCGCATTTGGAATCCCGAGTGGAGTGGTCGTCGACACACACGTGCGAAGAATTTCCAACTTGCTCGGCCTGACGGAAAGCCAGAACCCGGAGATTATCGAGCGCGATCTCGTTGCCATTCTTCCGAAAAAGGAGTGGATCAACTACTCCCATCGAATGATTCACCATGGACGGCAAATTTGTATCGCGCGTCGTCCGAAGTGCCTCGAATGCCCCATGCTGAAAATCTGTCCTCGCGTTGGACTGAGCCCGCTGGAGAGTTGAGCAAGCAACTTCCGGCGCGCTCACGGAACCGTTCTTTGCAGCCTCGAAACGCATTTGAGACGCCCAAAACTCGGGCTGTTTGGGCGACAGCTGAGCCTGTTTGGGAAAAGTGGTGTTTTTGCTTCGACAAGACCGTGATATTCTCCGGAAAAGGTCGCCGATTTCCGGAAGCCAAAATCCTCACGATCTCCGGCCATCAGCGATTGACGCAAGAAAACACAGCAATCATCGAAAGAAACATGTTCAGGCGAGTGCTTTGTGACCGTCGAAACGGGCTGCAGAACTCGTTGCACGTTTTGTGCCCCGCTCCAATGGGCTGAACTGACACTTCGCAGTGACGCCCCGGACGAGTTGATGACTGACAGCTGGACAATTTATCAAATTCACAACTTCTTCGGACAAGAGACGACAGTATGAATTCCGCTGAAGTCCATACAGATGATCTCGGCGAGTCAGCACGAGAGGAAGGGTCGCTGACCTCTCTCAGCTTTATCGGACTGGTTCTGACTCAGTTCCTCGGGGCGTTCAACGATAACCTGTTCAGATGGTTGTCTGTTCCAATTGCCGAACAAGTTGTGGGACAGTCCAACGCCATCGCGATCGGAACCGTCTGCCTGACTGTTCCCTTCCTGATTTTCTCTCCCATGGCAGGATGGCTGGCGGATCGATTCAGCAAACGATCTGTCATCATCGCCTTTAAGGTTGCCGAGATTGGCATCATGCTGATGGCGGTTCTTTCCATTCTTTACGGAAACGTCACTGCTCTGTTCAGCGTGGTTTTCCTGTTGGGAAGTCAAAGCGCCCTGTTTGGCCCGGCAAAGTTTGGAAGCATCCCCGAAATCCTTCCGACCCGTCTCCTGTCAAAAGGAAACGGAATCATGCAGCTGACCTCAATCCTGGCGATCGGGTTGGGAACTGTGGCCGGATTCGCGCTCTATGACTGGGCTCGCCCCACTCTCGGAGCTGGCAACATTCAGGATCTGTCAGCGGTCTCCTTCATTCTGATCGGTCTTGCGGTCGCGGGGACTGTGTCGAGTCTCGTCATTCGAACGGCAGCCGCTGGCAATTCAAATGCGAGGCTGCAAATCAATCCAATCACCGCAATGGTCCCTCCGTTGCGAGCAGTCTTTTCTGATCCACGACTTCTGAAAACGGCTCTCGGAATCTCTTTCTTCATGTTTCTGGGATCGCTGTCACAACAGAACATCAATCCTTACGGCGAACTGATTCTGGGACTGAGTAAATCTGACGTGGGAATTCTTCTGGGAATTCTTATCGCGGGAGTCGGCTGCGGGTCGGTGCTCGCGGGGTATTGGTCAGAAGGGAAAGTCGAGTTGGGAATCGTCCCGATTGGAGCGGTCGGAATAGTCGTCAGCTCATTCTTTCTCGTCGCTGCCGGCTGGATGTATACACCCGATTACCCGCCCAAAGAGCAGTTCGCTTACTGGGGATCGTGCCTCGGCCTGTTTCTTTTAGGAAGCAGCGCTGGCTTGTACGACGTTCCGTTGGAAGCTTATCTGCAATTCCGAAGTGATCGCAAAAATCGCGGCATGGTGCTCGCAGGAAATTATCTGATCTCCTACGTGTGCATTGTGCTTTCCGCAGGAGTCTTCCTGCTTCTTCGCGAAGTGCTCGATGTTTCCCCACTGAACATCTTCCTGCTCGGGGGACTCATCACCATTCCCGTTGCCTGGTATGTCGTGTTCGTCGTTCCGGATCTCACGTTCCGATTCTTTATGTGGCTTCTGACGCACACCGTTTACAAGCTGCGAATCTTTGGGCGAGAGAACATTCCGGAAAAAGGGCCCGGCCTCATCGTTCCGAATCACGTCAGCTTCGTCGACGGAATTCTGATGATGATTTCGTCGTCCCGAATGATCCGATTCGTCATCTATGCCGACTTCACCGAAAAGCCGTTTCTTCGACGGCTCGGGCAAGTCATGCGAGTCATTCCCATTGATGCCAGCCGTGGACCGAAGGAACTCGTTCGATCGATTCGAATCGCGAAAGATGCCATCAAGGATGGGGAACTGGTCTGCATTTTTGCTGAAGGCCAGTTGACTCGCACCGGACAGATGCAGCCGTTTCAGCGTGGGATGTTCAAGATCATTCAGGGATCTGACGCCCCCATCATTCCTGTGAATCTTCACGGATTATGGGGAAGCATCTTCAGCTGGCGGGGAGGAAAACTCTTTTGGAAGTGGCCGAAGAAGTGGCGATATCCCGTCGATATCCATTTCGGAAAACCGCTTTACGACGTAAAAGACCCAGCAGTCGTCAGACAACAAGTGGAAGAGCTCGGAGCCGAGGCAAATTTAATGGACATGAAACGACAGCCAATCCCCGCCAAGAGATTCATTCGACATTGCAAAGCCAATAAGGGTCGAACGAAAGTCTCCGATTCCACCAAACAGACGCTTGAGGGTGGAAAGCTTCTGGCCGGTTCTCTCGCATTTCGACGTGTTCTTCGTCGAGAAGTCTTCTCGCCGGAGGACAAGACAGTCGGAGTTCTGTTGCCGCCGTCGGTGGGAGGATGTCTGGCGAACATGGCCCTCGCTCTGGATAAGCGCATCAGCGTGAACCTCAATTACACACTCTCAGAAGATGTGCTGAATTACTGCGTCGACCGTGCCGGAATTCGACACGTTTTGACGAGTCGAAAGTTCCTCGAAAAGAAACCCTACACTCTCAAGAACGCGGAATTCGTTTTTCTTGAAGACCTCAAAGAGAAAGTTTCAGCAGTTGATAAAGCCGCCGGAGCATTCGGGGCTTATGTCATGCCGACATCCGCACTCGAAGCGTCGCTGGGACTCAACTCCGTCGATCCGAACGAAACACTGACCATCGTCTTCACTTCCGGTTCGACTGGTGAACCTAAAGGTGTTGTCCTTTCGCACAGCAATGTCGGAGCCAACATTGAAGCGGTCGACCATCTTCTCAACCTCAATGACAACGACGCTCTTCTCGGCGTTCTCCCGTTCTTCCATTCCTTCGGCTACACAGCGTGCATGTGGTTGCCACTCTGTTACAACGTTCGAGGGGTTTACCATTTCAATCCGCTTGACGCCAAAATCGTCGGTCGATTGTGCCAGGAAAACCGGGCGACAATCCTCATGGCGACGCCAACGTTCTTGCAGATGTACTTGCGACGTTGCGATAAGGAACAACTCGAGTCGCTCGATCTGATTGTTGTCGGTGCGGAGAAACTTCCGGAACAACTCGCCCGTGAATTCGAAGCTAAGTTTGGAGTCCTTCCCACCGAAGGTTACGGAACAACCGAATTGTCTCCCGTCGCAGCGGTCAATATTCCTGATCATCGTTCGACGGACATCGTTCAACGCGGGACGAAACTCGGAACCGTCGGTCGACCACTTCCAGGAGTCACAGCCAAAGTTGTCGACCCGGACACCGGAGAAGATCGAGGCATCGGAGCAGAAGGTTTGCTGCTGATCAAAGGCCCCAACGTGATGCAGGGTTACCTCGACGAGCCCGAACGAACAGCGGAAGTTCTCAAGGATGGCTGGTACTGCACCGGCGATTTCGCTTCCATCGATTCCGAAGGTTTCGTCTCGATTACAGGCCGACAAAGCCGGTTTTCGAAAATCGGCGGTGAAATGGTTCCGCATATCCGGATCGAACAGGAACTCACCCGCATCTGCCACGACTGCAATGACGAAGAAGGAGAAATCCTGCTGGCCGTCACTGCTGTGCCTGATGATCGAAAAGGCGAAAAGCTGGTTGTGCTTCACAGACCACTGCACATCACTCCAGAAGAAGCGATCAAACAACTGTCCAGCACCGGGCTCCCCAAAATTTGGCTTCCGTCACGTGAGAGCTTTGTCGAAGTCGAATCAATCCCCGTCCTCGGGACCGGAAAGCTCGATCTTCGCGGAATCAAAGAACTCGCACTGGAGCGGTTTTGCCAAGCGGAGCTGCAAGCCTGAGACAGGCAACTCCCATGATTCCGTCCGCCTCGGCGGTTTCGAACGATTCTGAACATCAATGAAAGTGCTCTCAGCCCAGGATTCGCTGTGAACAAATCGGAGCGTCAGATTGCCCCCGAACTCCATGCAGCGATTCCGGCAGCGGGTTTCAGTCGCCGAATGGGGAAACCGAAGTTGCTCATGCCGATCGAAGGCAAAGCACTGATCGAGCACCTCATCGACCACCTCCAGCATCCCTCGATCGGTTCGATTTCTATTCTCGTAAGAGCTGAAGACAACGCGCTGCGTCGTTGTTTGCAGACGACCAACGCCACCGTTGTGTTCGCAGAAACTCCGACTCGTAACATGCGGGAAAGCGTCGAACATCTCTTCAATGCGATCGAACAGACCGTGAATCGCAACAAACCCCGCGGCATGCTGCTCATTCCGGCGGATCACCCCTTCGTTGCTTCAGATGTGCTGAACAGTCTTGTCTCTCAATGGCTCACTTCGCCCGACCGAATTGTGGTCCCGATTCACCAAGAGCGGCGAGGACATCCGGTCATCTTTCCGTGGGATGTGATTTCGCGCCTCGATGAAATCCCCGCTGATTCCGGACTGAACTGGCTCGGCAAAGAAATGGCCCACCTTGTTCAGGAAGTTGCCGTTGATGATCCATCGATTCACTGGGACATCGACACCCCTGACGACTTTCGAAGAATCTCAGCATTTGTGCAAAATCGACTCAAGTAGCTGAACTTCATCGTCGCAATCGACTTGTCTTGATTCTTTTCTCGATGATTTCTGCGATGGCTCGTGCGGATCACTGTCGCTCCGAAGTTCCGATTCTCTCGAAAACTTGAACTCTGACTGAACGACTCGTCAGGCAACTGCCGATTCTGATGCATCTTCGTACTGAAAATGACGATAAATACGAATAGAGGAAATAGACCATTTTCGTGGTTTCGATGCACTCGCTTGAAGTCGTGCCTTATCAAGCAGGCAGCCTGGCTCGTGCGAAGTCACGGGCATCGGTTTATCACACTGTCATGGAAGAGTTGGGCGATTGCGTTACGCAGTCCGGAGAATGATCATGGATACCATTGGCACAATACGACCGGAAGAGAGCTTCTGCTCATCAGAAAGCCAACTCGAAGAGGCTGTTGAACGCTTGAAGTATCTGGTCTCTCGCAAGAGTGCGGGACTTCTGGTCGGTTCGAGCGCGGTGCAACTCCAGACAGCGACGGAACAACTGATTCGCTCGCTCTCCGAAGAAGGGCAATCAGCCCAACAGATTCATCTCGCGGGGGTCTCTGTTGACGAATTCCCTGAATTGATTGCGACGGAACTTGGTGTGCGCCCCGTTCGATCGAGTCGAAAGATCGATCAGTGGTCCGCCATTTCGAACTTCGCTTCATCGTCGAAGCTGCTTCCGGTCCGACGATGCCTGATCCTCTCCGGACTTGAACTCGTCGACGAATCTCTCATTCCCGCCCTCGATCGCATCCTGACGCTCATCCGGGGCACAGTTCCCGTGATTTTCACTTCCTGGCAATCGCTGCGAGAACCTCTTCGAACCGTTCTCAGTCAGCATGCCTGGATGAAGGTCGAAATCGGCAATTTGTCTCCTCAAGAGTCGGTGCAGGAATTGGCAGGAGAACTGGCCCGAAAGAAACTCGACGTCAAACTCTCGGCAGACGCAGCCGCAGTTGCCCATCAACTGACCAACGGAGACTTGAATCGGTTGAGACGTTTGGCCGAACTCGCAGCGATCGCTGCCGAAGCCGACGAACTTCCCATCATTGACGCTGACGTGCTGAGATCGCTTTCGGAAGAAATTCCCTCTGTGGCCTGAACCGGTTTCAGAAGGAACTTCACTCCATGAAACGGGGATCACTCGACATCTATTGTCCCTGTTTCTTCGGAGGGAAAATTGTCTTGCGCGAATCCGTGAAGCGATCTCGAAGTGGACACTACAGAGACTCATCAGGGCCGGACTCGCTGTGTGATTTCGACGAACTGGCCACCTGCTCTTTCAGTTGCTGCTTGAACTGATCGCACTCTTCCGGCGGAGTCGTACACATTTCACAGATCGAGCGTCCCTCTTCATCTTTGAGCCCCTCTGCACCTCCACAACTTCCTTTCAGAGCTCGATTGGAGAAAATCACTCCGACCGCCAACCCGGAAAGTGCGAGCGCGAAAACGAGGATCGTGACCAGAAAAACAGTGAGCGGAGACTCCTGACCATCGCCTTTGAGGTCATCGGGATCGACTTCCACAAAAGCCCCTTCGGAAGCGGTCGTCGCCAGCTTCTCGATCCCGTTTTCGTCATCAGTGATCAGATAGGCTGCGATTCCTTCCTGATCAGCGAGGCGCATTCCTTCTTCAGGACCGAGAACCATGAGTGTCGTCGCCCATGCGTCGGCGAACATGCAGTTGTCGGCAATCACCGAGACCGATGAGAGATCATGCGTGACGGGCGATCCGGTTCGGGGATCGATCGTGTGCGAATACCGTTTTCCATCGTATTCGAAGTAGTTGCGATAATTCCCGGACGTCGCGAGCGCCTGATTCTCGAGCGCGACAGTCGCCTGAAGTTGTCGACTGTCTGAGTTGGGGCGTTCGACTCCGAGTCGCCACGGCTGCCCCTCTTTGCGACCCGACGTCCGAACTTCTCCGCCGATCTCAACCAGACAGTTCTCAATCTGCTGCTCGTTCAACAGAGCCACGATTGCGTCAACGCCATATCCCTTCGCGATCGCGGAAAGATCGAGTTCAACATCCGGAAGCGATTTCTTGATCGCGGGAGGGTTCATCCGCACGGAAATGTGCTCCCCTCCGACGCTCTCCATCGCTGCCTGAATCTCTTCGTCAGAGGGAATTCCATCCGCTGCCGGGTCTTTTCCGAAACGCCACATCCGAACGAGTCGCCCGACCGTTGGATCAAACGCTCCGCCCGAAACTCGAAAAATCTCAAGGGCTGCTTCCACAACTTCCGCCGTCTCCGCAGAGACCGGAAACCAGTCGGTCGAGGTCTGAGCGTTGAATCGCGAAAGCTCTGATTCGGGATCATAGGTCGACATCATCGCGAGGATTTCATTGAGGCGGTGGTCAACCTGTTCTCGAATGAGTTCAAGGTCCGGGCCGTCGGTCTGCAAAGCTGACTCAACAACCCATTTGATGGAATAGGTCGTTCCCATCGTTTCGCCGACAATCTCGACGACCTCAGCGTGTCCCGTCTGTGGCACGAGAGCGATCATGAGAAAGTGAACGAAGGCAGCCAATCGGACAGCGAAACCTGAAACCCGGGAAGTCATTGCGCAGTAACCATTGAAGGAAGTAAAGAAACCTGTCGGAATTCGATTCTACCCAATGTCCTGCCCGGGAACAGGTACGCGGTTTTTGATCGAGGTCGCAAACTGGCAACATCCTCAAACACGACGTGTTTCCGTGTTGATCTTCGGAAACAGGAGGTTTAGGAAAGGTCGGAAATCAATTCCAAAGAAACATTCTGTAACATGTGATGAGATAGAATGTTGCGAGAATTTGCACCCAATTGCAAAAGAGACTGTTGTGATCGGGTACGGGGTTTGCCACAGTGTTTCGAAATGATTACCTTCTCATCGAAATCACTCCCGTTCTCGCAAGACGTCTTCATCGCTTTCAGAATCGCCATTCTGGAAACTGAGGAAAGACTGTCCCTCGCGCATCAAATCGACCTAGCGGATCATTCCGGGTTCGGATATCTGACACAGGTCCCGTTTCTCAAGAGTGTGCCGCCGCAAGTTCAAATCGACTTGCTACTGACATTCTGGGATCGATACCTCGCGAGAGAGCGTTTTGCGTCTGACTATCTCGACGAAAGTATCGTCTACGCAGTTTGCGAAACAGCTGCGACGCTTGTGCGGTCGCAACCGACAGTTGCCAGTCGATTCATTGAAACTGGACCGCTCAACTGCCCGTTCACCCCCACTGGGGAATCTGCGGATCGGCTTCAAAAGCTCCATCTCGATTACGTCAGCAATGGACACTTTCTGCTCCTGAGCCAATTTCAGGACCTTCCGCCCGATGAAGCTCGCGAACTCAAGCGGGAATACGGAATCAATTCCGACTCGAGCGAACGCATGTTTGACGTATTGAGCCAGTGGCATGTCTCGACAGACGTCGAATCCCGAGCGATCGGTCTGCTCACCGAAAGCGAATCGGCGCGGATGAGTCAGGTGCTGGCAACTTCGATGGGATTACGAAAAGTTAGTGAATAACGTCGCTTGTGCAAAAACCGGAATTGCCTTTTCGTGAAAGACGTGCTCTAATCAAGAGAAGTTATTGAATTGTCACAGCAATGATGCTGGGCTTTTCCACATTGGGGTCCGGGAAATTTCGTTTCCTAGTCTGCAAGACGGTAGAGTCCTGTGATCACCTGTGGTTTAAGTGCGTTTGGGAAGTTCTGTTTTGCTGCCGACTGAAGTTTGCTTCGGGTTTGTTCTAAAATTGATTCAGTCACTTTGGCTGCTGATCTGCGGAAGTTTCTGGGCATTGGCCGTACACTTTCGGCCCGCAACGTTTCATCCCCTGGACGCGAAAGCTCTCTCTGATAACGCCCCAATTCACCCGAAAAGAACTGGTGGCAATCTTCTTGTGCACTTCTTTGCACCATTTCTTCACTCTCTCTATCGCGAACGGATAACCGCCGTTCCCTTGATACATCGAAGGAATGCCTCACAACGACTGTACGTGATTGAGCATTGGCTCACACGAAGCCTTCATTCGAACAATCTGGTTCGAAAAAGTCGTGCATTGGCAATCCGATTCAAAAGCAGTTGCCTGACCAGCAACTTCGCTTCAACTTTCAATGCAGCTACTGATTCCCATCGCCTGGCGAGTCTTTTCTCGCGTTTTTCCGGGTATCAGTTTGCTGAGCGGCAGCTTTACGAATTGTCGTTTAGGTCTTGAGTTTAACATGAGAACGGTTTCAGCTGTCGTCGGTGCATTTTTGTCCAGGAATGGATGCTGGAGTGGTCAGACACTTTGGGCTCCGGATCGGTTGAAGTTAAGGAGTTTATCCCAACCACAAATATGTGTCTCTGATGCGATCTCATCTGGAAGAGAGCACATCAGGACCATCAACCGGAGAACAGAGTGTTTCGTTGCGAATTGTGTCAGGCAGTTGTCCCAGCCGGTGTGCGTACCAGTCGTGTCATCCTGGTAACACGGTCGAAAACCTATGTCGAGCGTGGCCGTCAACCTATGGAACGAGGAGGCCCACGAGGACGGGGAAGAAGTTCCGGAGGAAAATCCAAATTTGACAAGGGCGGTGAAGGCTCGGAGATCGTTCGAGAAGCTGCCGTCTGCCCAAAATGTGCTGCACAGCACGAACAAGATGAAGAAATAAAACAACAACAACTTATTAACAGCTCACCTGAAACAGGTGAGTCTGATTCGGAGTCTTGACCGATTTTTTCGGTCTCAATTCGGAATGGAACTGTTTCCATTCCAAACCCACTTCTTGGTCCTGATACCGGGACCACCCACCACTACTTGGATTTTGGAGAGTACTGAAATGGCCACTGGTCGCATCCGTAAACTTGCGGAAAAAGGGTTTGGTTTCATCGAAACTGACAAAGGAGATCTGTTCTTTCACATGTCTTCACTGCAGGGCTGCCGATTTGAAGATTTGTCCGAGGGACAGGAAGTAGAATTTGAACGCGGTCAGGGTCCAAAGGGTCCACGCGCCGAGAACGTGAAGCTGGTGGGATAAGCCAACGTTTTCTGTGACCGAAGAACTGATAATGGCGATCTGTCCTCGTGACAGGTCGCCATTTTCTATTTGATCACACTCTGCCCGGAACGAATCATCAATCGCGACCTGACGACAATCGAGCCAGCCAATCGCCACGCCTAAGCCCAGTGACGATCTCTTTATACAAGCTATGAATGTGAATTCCCATTGGGAGTCAGAACCGTTTCGCTCAGGCCGCTTGCTTCGACCACAACGGCACTCTCTAAGACGAACGAGTTCAGAGAAACCACGCAATCAGCTTAGTTTGCCCAGCCGATCATGTCTCCATGGAATCGGTCATAGAAGATCCAGCCAATTCGCTCGCTGAGTCGAGAGAGATATTCCCGCTGAAACGACGTCAGCGATTGATCATAAGACGAGCGTGGGACACGCGTCGGGAAAACGAAATCAAGTTCTTTGGTGAAGATCCTGTCTCCGTAGCCGTCTTCATCCACTTTCACGACGTGAATATAAGCTTCCGTCTGTCCCCGATACAAAGTGGTGCTGGTCCCTTCGTGCAACGAGAAGTCTGCCAGTTCAATCTCGATCACATAGTCGGCATCAAACTCGGCGCCGATTTCTTCTGCTCGCTCCCAGTCCGGATGCTCATCAACCCAGGCTTTAATAAAGTCGGGATGGATCATGGTAATGTGGTTCTGAGACAGCCGCCCCGACACATATGTCGCAACCTGTTCATCAATTTGTGGAAACTTCCACTGCAGCTCCGTCGGTGCAAAGCAAACGACCGCGACTTTAATATCGGGGTTGCTGAGCGACTCTCCCGTCTCCGCATCAAAGTCCGGTTCAATTGAAGGCGGACCGTGAAGGAGATAGCTGATGATCACAAACTGCGAACACCCCGAGCAGGTCAATCCAAGCAGGCACATCAGCACCAAACTCCGGAAGGCTCTTCCAAACAGAAATGGAGTCATAGGATTACTGTTCATGTTTCAGTTTGAGGGGTCGAAGACTGCGATTTGTGGAGAAAATGACGACGCGGATTATCTCGCAAAGAGATCACCCTGACTCACACGGTAGAACGAACTCCCAACATCGTCGGCAATCTGATCGATGAAGCGGCGAATGAATACGTTCTGGGGCATTTGATCGGTGGTGACCGGATGCGACGTGGGATGCGTGGTCCGGAATTCCTGATCGTAAACCCGTAATGTCGATTTCATAGAGTCATCACCGATGACCTCGTACCCGACGATGCTTCCGCTCGTGCGTCCGCGAAACAGATTCGGGCTGTTATCTTCGCGGAACTGGAAGCTGTTGACGTTGATCACCATGATGTAATCCACGTCAGGTAATTTCCGGGCCAGGAGATTCGGGTCGAACGTTCCGCCATTCGCGTCGAGGATATTTGCCGCAGCGTCCGGATGGAGAACCGCCATTCCTCGTCGCTTCATTCTTCGGATCACTTCATCCTGCAAATCAGCAGTCAGTGAATCGTATTCAGATTGCACATATGACGGAGCTGTGCAGTGGATCAGAATTCGCTTGTTTTCATCTTCGAGAGAAATGCCGGTCGCCAGTTCAAAACCGGAGGTCTGAACTGGATCCCCGATCATCATTTTTCCCATCATCACCAGCGAGTTGAGGCACCCTGTCGAAATGACCGTCAGGGCAAAACACAACATCAGTTGCGCGATGCGTCGAGAATGAGCTCGTGAGTGACAGGATGTCGGTTGTTCCGGCATCGGGTGGTCCTTCACCATTGAGCGAGCATCCTGCTCGCCGGGGAGGGAATAAATGAGGCAACAAACTTTTGATCGAAATGGCAGTCTCAAGACGAAATCAATCGGGCTGTCCACTGAAGAAGAGCGACGCTTGTGATCACTATCATCAGGAACAGGGCCAACTTCGTCGGATCTTCAACTCGAAACAATGTCCCGCTTCGCAGGCTGATCATCGCCCAAGGCAGGAATGCCAGGCAGACCAGTGACAGCAGAAACACTGCCAGATTCGCTTTCGCTGAAGTGATCCAACGTCCACGGACAAAATTCGACACACTCGTCGTCCCGCCACAGCTGGGGCAGTTGACTCCAAAGAGCGTCTGGATTGTGCACGGTGGAAGTCCGAATTGTTGATGGGTTCCGTATCCACGAGGGTCAGGTTCGACCGACGCTGCCAACCCGAAACCGAAAAGGATTCCGAGTTCAGCAAGGATCAGGAGAATTTTGAGGGGAAATGTGAGGGGAAATGAAGGAATCTTCGAATCACGCATTTGAGTGATGTGACTTTGAATATCGATTGGACTGTGAAACGACAAGCTCATTCTTGGCACAATTTCAAGCAGAAAACTAGCCCCCTGCGCGAGAAGTTTTCACGTCTGCCCAGTTCTTCTCCCCACACGGAGCGCTACCTGAATCTCCAATCAAACGTCATGTTTGCCCCCTTGAGCGGATCTTGAGAAATGATCCCCCAATGACGTTTTTGCCTCAGTGAACGTGATTCGACCGCAAAACTCATGCACCCTGCCGAAAACGACTGCTGCAGGCCGAATCCATTATCCCAATTCCTGACCGATCACAAGAAGCTGGCCGGATCTCTCGAACTCCGCGGAGGCGGCTGCGAGTTTTACCGTGCTCGATTCCCTCACGATGCACTCGAAAACGAGCAGACGGACGACGATCAAGCGACCCCACTTGAAGCAAAATCTGCCGAACCATTGGGTTCCGATCTCTCCCAAATTCCCATTCCCAACCTCCGATATGAACCACTCAGTGGTGCGAAATCAGCTTCAATCGGACTCAGAACGAGAAATCGAATCGAAACGTTGATTTCGCTTCCCTGATCCACTACTCTTCACGACCCTGAAATTTCGGGGACGGCCGACGATGTGTCGGTCGGTTCTCTCAATTGCCTTGAAACTGTGTGCTAAGATGAGTGTTGACAAGAGTTTACGAGGTGGCGGCCGGCTGGCTCGATCACGCAACGTCTTGAAGAGAAGCGAGCGCATCGAAAAGCTGAAAGAGCAGGACCGATGGATCGAGTCCCAAAGTCCTTACGGTCTGCCGAAAGTGCGTATCGTCAAAGTTGTGGCAGGTAAGAAAAAGAAGAAGAAGAAAGACGAAGACGAGGACAAGTAAGGCTTTGTCCCTAAAATTGCCCGGAAGAAACAGAACGGGCAAAATGGGCATCCTTCGCAAAGTCCGTCGACTTCAACGACTTCTTCATGCATCCGCTGAACTTGCGGAACGCTAGAGACTCTCGGGTGTCTGAAAACTCCCGAGAGCTGAAAACAACAAGGCGACCCTCCTCATTGGTGGGTCACCTTATTTTATTGGCACCTCTTCTCTTCATTCGCTGACAGGTTTGTCAGTCGCTGCCGATTCGCTTCAAAAGCTCGCGAGTCGCTCGCAGTTCGCCGACAAGTCCTTCAACGAGCGGAATGTCTCTTTCACCCGGAAGAACATTCCACGTGTATGTCTCCACCTCAAGATGTGGTGCGTAGTCGAGCTTCGCGACTGCAGACAACGCATTCTCAAGCTCTGGTCGAGTTGTCCCCAGCTCGCCGACTGACTCAGCATCGACCGGGACATGAAAATGGACTCGCCACAAATCGGCACTTCGAAATTCTTCCGGAGGATTTTCGCACAGCTCGACCGAGAGATCTGTCGCTGAGACGATTCCGTTCGATGATCGGGCAAAGCTTTGATGCAGATATCGTTGCTCAACAAACTGCTTGAGTTGATCGCGTGCCGCTTCTCGCTCCCACGGATTCTTCACGTCAATGGCACAGGTGATGTGCACTTTGTTGATGCGAATTCCGCTGGCGGTGAGATCTTCAATCGACTTGGCTGTCTCTTCAAATTCGACAGCTTGATGACAAACGTCGTAGCAGACCCCGAGATGCCGCCTTGCGATCTGATCGTGTCCTTGATTGTCTGCCTCTGAGAACAGCTTCTCAAAGAATTGAATGGTTTCCGGAGTCGTCTCAAGAACACACAACGGTTCCGGTTCGATCGCAAGTCGGATGACTTTTCCGGTTTCGTCATGGAGGCGATCGAGTTCTTCCGTGAGTTTCAGCAAGTTCTGGATGCACTGATCGTCAAAGTCGCTCGGTCTTTGGAACCCCTTGAACCCCAACGGGACGGTCGACAAGCTTCCTTCTGTGCCTTCAGGCATCAACTCGGCGAGCACATGGGCACAGGAAATGGTATAAGCGAGCCGTTCTTCAGTCGTCCAATCAGGCAAATAAACCTGTTCTTTGACTCGTTCGCTGTGAAAATTCCCGTACGGAAACGTATTCAGTGTGTAGCAGACGAGATCTCCCTCCTGCAGAACGTTCTGCAGCTGGGAGACTTTTGCGGAGTGCTCCTGGATTTGCGCAATTGCCGAAGCGGGCAACCAAAGGCCAGCCGCAATCCGGTCTCCGAGTTGCTGTCGTGCGGGAATTGTGAAACTCGTCAAACCAGAAGCAATTTCTTCGATGGTTTTCCCAGGATGAACGTTTGTGCAATAGCTGAGCGGCAAAGTACTGAGAGACATCTGAAATCCGTCAAATTCATCAATTCGGGCGTCCAATCAATCTAGGCAAACTGAGATCTACTTCACAGCCTGATTGCCAGCTACGATTAAAATTGGTTACCTTTAGGGACAATCGAAACTCGCGATCTCTTCCGGGGTTTCAATTGTATGTGATAAGTCGGAGAGAGAAGTCCTCTGAGCAAAGAATCGTAAAGCGAGTGGTGACATCTTCGCTGAGCCAGCCTTCCTATCTCCACGATCCTGACGTGCAGCTGATGTTGCGAGTCAAGGACGGGGATGATGGTGCGTTTGCACAGATTGTCCAGCGGTTTCAGAACCGACTGGTCGGAGTATTCACGAATATGTTCGCCGATTCTTCGCTGGCAGAAGACCTCGCTCAGGAAGTCTTTCTTCGCGTTTATCGAGCCAAACAGGGATATCAACCGACCGCAAAACTCTCGACCTGGATTTTCCAGATTGCTCACAATCTTGCCAGTAACTCGAGACGTTCCAAAGGTCGCAAGAAAGAAGTTCAGTTCCAGCAATCACTGAGCGGTTCACAACCTGTGGCGTTCGGTGAAGAGCGGCTTCCGGAAAATTCCTCGCTGATGCCAACCCGACAGTTCGAAAAATCCGAGTTACAAGATCGAGTTCAACAAGCAATGTCGCTTCTCAATGAACGGCAAAGGATGGCTGTCCTGCTTCATCGCTTCGAAGGTATGAGTTATGCGGACATTGGCGAAGCCATGGACTTGTCCCCGCAAGCTGTAAAATCACTACTGTCGAGAGCCCGGGAAAATCTTCGGGAAGCACTCGAATCATTCGTTCAATAACCTCAAAACCTTTCGTCTCATGGACAAGCTGAGCAGACTAACTCCCGAAGACCGCGAGAATCTCATCGCTTACCTTGATGGTGAGCTTGATGAGCAGGCGACGCGTCACATGGAGTCAATGCTCGTTGAAAGTTCCGTCGCGCGCAACGATGTCGAAGCTCTTTCTCGAACTTACGATCTGCTCGACGAACTGCCTCGGCCGAATGTCCCGAACGATTTCGTTGAACGAACCGTCGCCACTGCGAAAATGGAACATGTCTCCGTTCCAATTTCGAAACGCCCATGGTTTCGCAAGACGACCCAGATTTTGACCCTCTGTGGATGGACGACTCTCCTGGTCGCATCGGCAGCTGTGGGAAGTCTGGTCTCCAGTCGGTATTTTCAGAGTCAGGACGATGTGCTGATCGAGAAGCTTCCGGTGATCGAAAATCTCGATGTGTATTACGAAGTGGACAATCTCGAGTTCCTGAACCGGCTCAGTGCGGAGACGTCGCTTTTGAACGAAATGGCGAGGGAGGCAAACGATGAATAAATCCTTCGTAAAACTCTGGATCTTCCTGTCAGTCATCGCAGCCATGATCCTCGGCCCCTATCTGGTTCGAGACAAGTCCGAGTTGCTTGCACGACGCAGCAACAACTTGAAGAAGATCGCTGAGATGACGCCCTCGAAACGCGATCACCTCAACCGCAATTTTTCTGCGTACGAGACCATGACCACTGAACAAAGACAGCAGATTCTGGAGATGCACTCCGAACTGCAGTCGACTGCTGCTTCGAGTGATCAGCAGTTGAGCCAGGTCATGAATACCTATATGGACTGGTTGCAAACGCTGGAACCGTACCAGCGCGATCGGCTCAAACAAATCACCGACCCGTTGCAGCGAATTGACGCCATCCACGAAATCCTCGAGGAACAACGCGTACGACATGCTTCGCAAGTCACGCAACGATCGCTGGGACGAGAAATCGACCCTCGGCTTCGCGACTGGCTCCGGGCCATGTCGAGCGTGCCAGTCCTTTCGAATGAATCCATTGAACGCCTGATGGACGGAGTGGTCGAACTGAACCCTCTGCTCTTTACCCTCGACGATCGTCGAGAACTGGATCAGCTTGAAGGCTTGCAACACCATCTTCGACTTCTGGAAATTATCCGAAGTCGATCAGACGCCTTCCCGGTAGATCGAGGCCCACCCGGTGAGAGAGGACCTTCCGGAGATCGTGGTCCCGGCCCTGGTCCTGGACCTCCCGGAGAGCGAGGTCCTTCTGGCGAACGCGGTCCTCCCGGATTTCGAGGCCCGTTCATCTTTCCGGAGTATCGCCCGGTCCTGGATTCCCTCGTCGCGAATTTCGATCGTTACGTCGAAGATTCCGAAGCGAGAGACTTTATCCACGATGATTCCAGCAAATTTCCTGACACTTTCCGGCTTCAGGGGATGCTCTTCAAATCGATGATGCTGGAAGCCATTGAAGAAGAACGGATTTCGCGCAGAGCCACAACTGCCGATCTGAGAGAAGATTTTGACGCCATCAGCGAAGCCGAACAGGATGAACTTCTCAGCTTGTCCGCCGTCGACTTCTACCGGTCTCTTGTCTCTGCGACGGAGACACATGACGGCGTCCATCACGTTGACGTGATGAAAGCGTTTCTTCCCATTGAAATGCTTCACTGGTCACTCAATCGTCGCTCGAAATTCGGTCGCCGCGATCGCGGGGACGACGACGACCGAGACGGAGACGGCCGAGACAGAGACGGCCGGAATGGCGAAGGACGAAACGGGGAAGGACGGGGAGGATTCGGCTTTCGGGGAGACGGCCGGAGAACGGACAATCGTGGTCCCGACGATGATGGTCGCCCGCGCGTCGGCCCCAATCGTTTTCAGCGTGATCCTCCCAATGGCCCCAACGAAGAATCGGACACATCCAAAGACGATCAGTCGCCGGAGTAGAATTTGGGTCTCCACAGCCTCTAAGATAAAGGCTGGCTTTGCCGAACGTCGGCAACGATTTTCCAAGTAGCTGCTCAAGACAGACGATCACGATGACAGATGGACTGAGAGTCCAGCAGTTGACCAAGCACTTTGACTCAGCTGCAGGCGAATTGACCATTCTCCGAGACGCTGAATTGTCCATGTCGACGGGTGACTCTGTGGTCATCACCGGCCCTTCCGGGTCCGGCAAGAGCACTCTGCTCTACATCGTTGGAATGCTCGATCAACCGAGTTCCGGCACAGTGTCTCTCAACGGTGTCGATTTCAGTTCGCTTTCGTCGGCAGATCAGGCTCAATTTCGGAACGAGCAAATCGGTTTCGTCTTCCAGGATCATCATTTGCTCCCGCAGTGTTCGGTTCTGGAGAACGTTCTTCTTCCAACACTTGCAGGATTCACGGACCGTTCCGACGCAGTGGATCGAGCGAAGGCGCTCCTCGATCGTGTTGGGCTCTCTGACCGAATCCAACACTTCCCCGCGATACTATCGGGGGGAGAACGTCAACGTGTTGCCGTCTGCCGGGCACTGATCAACCAACCTGTCCTCCTTCTGGCAGACGAACCAACCGGAAACCTCGACCCTGTGACCGCCGAATCCGTCGGCTCACTCCTGCTCGAAGTTTCGAACGAGCAACAGACGATGCTGGTTTGTGTCACTCATAGTATGGAACTTGCGAATCGCTTCCCGGTCCACTACGAGTTGTCCCAGGGCAAGCTTGTGGAAGTCAGCAACAAACTCGACCATTCAGCCGAGGCGAACGCATGAGCACGCCGCCGAGACGTCCCGGTCAACGACAACGGAGCTCCTCGCGGGTTGTTGTTTTTTTGATCATTATTGGGATCGGCTGGTACCTTCAGCGATCTGAAGAGGCCGAACAAGAGAACGCTCCGCCTTCGATCCCGGTCGTTGAAGCTCCTTCACTCGATCCTGACGAGGAGCCGATCCAACAGTCTGCAACAGACGAGAACACGGCGAGAACACCGGAGATCAAGATCTCGGTCCCGAACACCGAGCCGGATGAGCAAGCCCCGTTTCTTGTCGAAGTCTCTGAGAACATCTTTGAGTCTCCAGCCGGACTCGTTTACCGGTCCGGCAGCGTCGATGGTCATCGCGTCGACCACGTTCTCAGCCACGCGGAAGACATCCCTTCCAAACCGATTCACGGAGTATTCCGTGGAGATCGTGAAGAGATTTTCAAACTGATTGATGATGCGTGGAAAATCGCTCAAACACGCGGCCCGCCACAGGTTGAGACAGAGCAAAATCGTGATCGAACCGTTCTGACCGTCGATATGAAACGCCCGATCGGATACGTCGGAGGGCAATCGGGAAAACGGCAGGGACACCCCGAGTGCAGAAAGATTCGACTGGTTGTTGAAGATCAGAATGTCATCACAGCCTACCCAATGAGATAGGACGTCCTCACGGTTTCTCTCTTTCGCTGAAGCGTATTCTTTAAAGCACGCCGCTCGATACGTTCCGGTGAACCGTGCTCGTTCCACCGGTTGTGCACGTTCAGTTTATTTCAACTCGATCGTGGACGACTTGCGCTTCAGCACCGCGAAATACCCATTGGTTTCATCGGGAAGCAACTCCCATTCATCGGGTTCGGCGACCAGTTCACGAAGCTTTGAAATGTCGTCGTACACTCCGATGCTGTATCGATGACGTCGATCAATGATGATGAGATCCGTATCTGTGGGAACTCGATCTTCGTAGTTCGCCACCTTTCGCGGATAGTCGCTGTAGTCGTACGATCGTTCCTGATGCGTCAAACGAACATGCACATAGTCTGTCGAAGCGACGCGAGCGTTAGCGGGAATCTGCTCGAGAATCGCTTCAATTGCCTTCGCTCGATCATCTTGGACGTAAAGGCTCTTCCAGTACATTTCGTGCCCCGGATCCCAAAAATGAATGCTTACCGGGGAAAACCCGAAGAGGAGCGTGGTCGCGAAGGAACAACTGACGATCCATTTCGCCATCGTCCCCTTCCCTGTCCGGGCGAAGTCGGCTCCCACGACAACAGCTGCGCTCCACACCAGAATCGGGACGATCGGAGCATGAAAATGGTGGTACGGTCCCGGAGGTTGCATCGCCAGATTGTTCAGACAAAGAAGCATGAACAGCGGAAGCGCAACGAGCAACTGTGACCACGCACGCAACGGCATCCCCAGCGGCACTAGCAGACGAAGGAAGTAGATCACCGAACCAACTGTGACAAGCTGTCCGAGCAAGAGCTTTGGATTCAGCAGCATGTTCGTCGCGATCTCGGTCGGAGTCTTCCCGAACGCTTCAAAATATCTGGCATAGTGGACCGTTTCCCAGCCGCGAAAGTAGGGGATGGCGAACTTCACAACGACGAGAAGGTAAATCGTGGCCAGGACGCACGTCGCGATTCCAATCCAGAATCTCGCTGCATCACGCGGCGTATTCTGTCGTTTGGATCGCACCCATTCGTGACACGCCATCCACAATCCGAACGGTGCAATGACGATTGCATAGTCTTCCTTGGCTGCAAGACAAAACAGGAAGCATCCGATCATCGTTTTCCATCGACGTGATTCACTCGCAAGGATCGCCCAGAACATCGCCGGGACTCCGAAAACGATCGGCCGAAACGTCTTGAGATCGATGGCGATGTCCAGAAAATGCATCGGGAAATACAAGAGGTAGGCCAACCCCATCAAACAGGCAGCCTTCGGATCACCCGATGATCTACGGGTGATGAAATAAACGGGAATCGCCCCCGACGCCAGCAGCAGAGTCTCGCAAAGCTCAAGAAGCAGGTGCGAAGGCCAAAGTGCGTAAACCGGCAGAAGGAAGAGATGAGCGAACTGAATGTGCTCGCCCCAGAACAAACCCTGATCCAGATAGCTGCGAAATCCTTTCCCGTGAAGCACATTCCACAGATGCTCTTCGTACATAACCGAATCGCCATGCGGAATCCGCAGGTTGAACCAGAGACACCAGTTCATGCCGACGGAAATAACAGTGAAGAGAATCATCCCGAAGACCAGGAACAACATCGCTCGAAATTGCGACGATTTCCCGGAAGCTTCATCGATCGCTGTTCGACTCCACTTTCGGCGATCCAGCAGCTCGTAACACCAGCCAGCAAGGAAGAGTCCAAAGGCCAGGTTGACGAATCCGATCAGCAAACTTGTGAGCAGTGGAGAGAGAAACGCAACCAGCCAGAGGATCGACCACGCAAGCAGCCACCAGGACCACCTGACGGTCTTCACGAAGACTTCGGAAAGGCTGATCCTCGATCCGCCTGTTCCGATCCAACCGGAACAGGCAACGGAGAGATTCACCACGAAGCTGGTCATCAGCCCGACCAATAAAACTGCCAACCAGTTCAGGCTGACATCTCGATTGGACGCAACGGGAGCGACAGTTCCGCCCAGACTTTCCACAATCGTTGCGCGCAGCGACTCTGAAAAGAATGCACTGGAGGCCATCGACGATTCCAGAACGAATCCGACAAAAATCGTCACTGCGACCACTTGAAGAAGAAGCGCGAAGAAAGCTCGTTGAGAAATCATATCAGCATTATTCGCGGCGTTCCGTTCGTGAACAGTGTGCGAGCGTCTGTTTCGTATGCAATCGTCATCGTGAAAAGGATTTCATCAAGTTGCGAAATCGTCCTCACTCAAATTCGAACGACTCGACAGTCAGTTGCCGCTTCGGCCAGTAGTCACCTCGACGAAACTCGAATGCGGTCGGGACGAATTCACCAACAATTTCCGCTGATGCGCCATCTGTTGGAATGTCGTCTTCGAATCCAGTCAACCAGAGAACAGAATTGACGACCAGTTGGCGGAATCCATCGTTGAGTAAGTCTGTCGACGAACCCATGGTCGTTGTGACAACTTCACCGACTTCACCGCCAGGCACCTGATAAGTCTTCGTCCAGACAACCGGCATCATCGGATCGTTCTTGGAGTCATCAAGTTCCGTGTCGGTATATCTCATTCCATAAAGCGGATCACCCTCGCTTGCCTCGCCTTCGCGATTGACGACTTGACCAAGAACAAGAGGCTGCGAATCGCCGGGAAGCGGCAGACGAACACCATACACGTCGGTTGGCCCCCAGATTCCTTCGACACCTCTGAGAATCGGATGATCCGATTGTTCTTCGACAATCACCCCACGGGTGCTTTGCGATTTGTGTTTTCCGTGATGGCTGATCCACTTTTCACCGAGCACCAGCCGTCCGAAACCATCCTTCCAGGCTTCCTTCGGACCGTTGTACCCGTTGCTGTAATGTGACCAGGAACTCCCTTTCGGGAAGTTGAATGCATGCGTCGCAGTTCTCAATCCCAACACAGGTCCGCCGCGCTGCAGATACCGATCGATGTACTGCATCTGATCATCTGGAAGAGCACGGAAGCGAGTGGCGATGATCATCAAGTCTGCATCTTCGAGAGCTTCGAGCCCCGGAATGTTCTCGCCGTAGTTGGGGTCGATGAAACCTGTTTCGGGATTGATTGGAAAGACAACGCGACAGTCAAAGCCATGTTGTTCGGAGAGAATCAGCCCCAGCTGCGGAAGGGTTTCTTCAGAACGATATTCTTCATCGCCAGCGATTAGAACAATCTTCTTCCCGACGCCGATTCCCTCGTCTCCGGAATACTCGATGTACTCTTTCTTCGCTGTTTCATCCACGGAAACTTCCTGAAGCTGAAGATTCTTCCAGCGGACTTTTGTTCCAGCCCGTGACTCGTTGTCTCCAATTCCATGAACCTGCAAGGCGATAAAGCCCGACGCATCCATGTCGTCCGTCAAATCCGCTGCGGGAACACCGTTGACCCAAGTCTTGATCGAGTTTCCGATCACCTGAATTCGATAGTGATTCCACTCACCATTCTTGAATGCTTTTCTCGCTGTTTCGTTTTCGTCGCCGGAGAGATCATTCAACCAGCCGCGACGTCCTTCATCATAGATTCCACCTGACCAGGCTCGGTTGGAAGTATCGATCTCGACCTGATAGCCGTGAACTCGACCAACAGGAATGGTCTTCTTGCGAATCTTTCCGCTTGACGTTTTTGTCTCGACAACTTGCGGCTTTTCGGCCACATGACTTCGAATCTGAATTCCGGAGTTCAGTCCCAGATCGACTTTCAGGTCGACATCCAGAATGAAATTGGAATACTCCCGATCAGTACACAGAAAGCTGTTCGGAGTGTTGACGACCGATTCCCCGACGACAACGCCATCCTCGATGGTGTATTTGGCTTCGCCGCCGCGTTGCGTCCAACCGTCGAGAGAATCCCCCTTGATCAATGAGACCGGCTCACCGGCATGGGCACTGTGAAAGCAAGCACAAGCGACAAGAAAACTCGCGAGCCGTAGGTATCTCATCCGAGCACTCCCTGAGTGTGTTAGAACCTGAGTGGAATTGAGTCTCGCTCAGGTTTCCGTTCGCCGAATCGCATCGTAAAAACCCCGACGCGATTGACCGATGATTCGATCAATCGATTGTAAGAGGGCACCAGACAGCGCGAAGCATTCTGACGAATGGAGCCTGAAAACTCCAAGTTAGAGAAAACGTCACGCGAGGGAAAGGGATCGCGTCGCGTCCGTTGCGGCGATGATGACGAGCTTCGTCAGTCTGCCCGCATGCGAAGCGGTTCGAACCGGCAATTCACTGCCCCGCGATATCTCGCTCTGGGACGAATCACTTCGTTCGTCTCACACTGTTCCAAAGCGTGGGCACTCCACCCCACAACGCGAGCTGCAGCAAACAATGGCCGGAAGAGATCTCGATCAAGGCCAAGGTAAGAAAAGAGTCTGCACAAAGGCCAGTCGACATTGGGTGGCAGCTGTCGTTCTTGCCAGATGACTCGTTCGATTTCTTCAGCGAGTTTCTCCATGTCCTGACGGTTTGACGCCCGTGCAAGTCGTTCGCATTCGACTTCCAGAATCGATGCGCGTGGATCGCACTCCTGATAAACAGGATGCCCGAAGCCGGGAAACTCTGTGTTCGCTCTTTGTTCGGAAATCCATTTGGATGCTTCTGATGGCACTCTAACTTCATCGAGAAGATCGAGCGGTCCGTCCCCTCCTCCTCCGTGTGACATCCCGATAAACGCATCGAGAGCCGCCAGAATCGGTCCGTACTGAGAACAGCGTGTTGAGCCGACAATTCGGGCTACATATGTCGACGGATTGAACTCGTGTTCTGCACACACGATGAATGCCACATCGAGTGCTCGCTCGTAGAGCGAACTTGGCACCTCACCGGTGATGACGTAATAGATATTCGAGATGTAGCTCAGTTCCGGCTTGGGCGCGAGGACAGGAAGCCCCAACCGGGAACGATGCCAACATCCGATCAACAGCGGAATTCTTGCCATCAGCCGAATCGTCTGAGTGTGGCCGGCACACAACAGGCTTTCACTCGGCTGCGGATCGAAATGGCTCAGAAGTCCGATTCCGGTTCGAAGAACTTCCAATGGGGAATTGTGAACCGGAATTCTCTCGAACATGTGTTCGATGATGGGCGGCAGCTGCTGCTCTTCGTTGATGACTGTCAGAAAATCCGCGAACTGTTCTTCGCTGGGCAGTTCATCAAAAAGAAGAAGATAGGCAACTTCAAGAAAGGACGCTCCTTCCGAGAGTTCGTGCAGACAGTATCCGCGATACTGAATCCCGTCGTCCAGGCGACAAATTTCGGTCTCTCCGGCAATGACGCCACGGAGTCCAGGATGATAGATTTCTTGTGGCATAAAGATCCCTCCGTGGCTCGAGGCGACTCCATCCTCGTCTTTTCGTTCAACATATCGGATCGAGTCAGGAACTGCCTGTTCCTCGATGACATACTCACTGCCGATTTAGGTTATCGATACCGAAGTTGTCACTGACCTTCAAGCGTCCAATCAATTCCGTTCTTGAGCAATTGCTGAAATGTTGGGTTCTGAAAGTCATCAACATGCCCCAAAGACGTGTAAAAAGACCGCCCACCATCTGCTCGTTGGAACGTCCACGCAACAGGCTCTGGGTCTTCACCTTCAACCGCTCCGGTCATGAGGACCGTCGCTTTCGAGTTCAGCGGTGACGTTTTGTAGAGCGACCAGCCTTGCTGAAATGGAGTGCGCGGAATCCCGTCGAGCACAGGATGCTCGACATCTGCAATCGTGATCATGCTCTTCAACTGATTTCCGTAGTGGTTCGTATAATTTCCTCCAAAGACTTCCGCATCGAACTCTTTCCAGTCAGCGAAGCCTTCGGGGGGAGTTTCTTTTCTCAGCGAGAAAGCATGGCTTGCGGTTCGTATTCCAATGACCGGTTTCCCCGCCGCAACAAAATCTCGAACGAC
Source organism: Thalassoglobus neptunius (assembly GCF_007859735.1). GTDB lineage: Bacteria > Planctomycetota > Planctomycetia > Planctomycetales > Planctomycetaceae > Thalassoglobus > Thalassoglobus neptunius. The sequence goes on from NZ_SIHI01000001.1 coordinate 1,546,724, forward strand.
CTTCAAGTCTTTCTCCGGCAGGACCCGACGGCGAGCGCTTACCAGCAGAGCATCAGCTTCGGCAACGAATGCGATTCCGGGGACCTGATTTCGATCTGAAGGAGTCGCGAAAACTTTCAAAACCCGATAGTCCTGACCGAGAGTGTCGATCGCAAATTTCGGGAGAGTGGTCGCTGTCTCGTACTCGTCTTCCGCAATCAGCATGGCGAGTGTCGGACGGGTATCGTCAGCAAATCGAAATTCCTCACCGCCGATCAATTGGGTACTGAGAATCGTCGGGCACACAAATCGCTCGATATGGTCGACAATCAAATCTGTCCCGGTGAAGTGGCTGACAAAAGGAGCAGATCGTGGATCGTACATGGTGTCTGTCTGATCCCGCATGAGAACAACGTCCTTTCCAGCGGTGGAGAGTCTCCTCAATCCGAAGGGGCGTCCCAGCACACACATGTTTGTATGCACTCCCGTCATGATCACATTGCTCAGACCGTTGGCTTCGAGGATATTCCAGACCTCATCTCCCTGATCGGTGATGTAATCGCGTTCGGGGTCAATCTCAATTGCTGAGTGTTGACGCCTCCACGGCCACTTTTCTTCTTCCAACAGAGGACGCAAGCTCGCCTGCCAGGCAGCATGTTCCTCCGGGTCATCATCGCAACCGCCATTCGACTGATCGATGGGATAAACGCCTTGCTCTTCCGAAGGAATCTGGTAGCACCACTGCGTGATATCTTCGGGATAATTGTCGGCGACCGGAACGTTTTGTGCGCGATTGCGGGCGGGATGATCCTCGTAGAACGGCATGCAATTGCTCGGCGCGTGAATGATCGTGACTCCACGTCGGCGAGCTTCTTTGACGACGCGATTCAAAACCGGAACAAGTTCTGCGACCCGAAACGCAGCGTTCTTGCAGTTGTGAGTATCCCAAACGTCACAGACAATGAGTGCGGTTTGATCTCCGTTCCAGGTTTCCTCATCAGCGAGGACGTGAAAGTTCTTGCTTCCCGGTTCCAGTGGAACCTGTTTCCGGAGGGTGAGATTGAGTGACTCTGCGGAAGCAAGATCACAGACTCCCAACAGCATGGAAGTGATCAGCAGTATTCGCGAAAGCATCGCCAGGTCCTGTCGCTGAGACAATTCTCAACCACACCGGGCTCTCGCAAAATGAGTTAAGTCGAGCGAGGTTTCCGTCGGTAGGCGAGAATCGTCAGATCGTCTGGTTTGGACGGTAAGTTTGGAATCCTCGAACACATTCGCTTCACGGCAATTTCAGCCAGCTGGTGAACACCGTCTTCCAGCGAACCTTTTCGAATGCATTCGACAACTTCCACTGCAAACAGGTTATCGAACAATCCATCAGATGCCAGCAAGATCGTGTCTCTGGCAGCCAGACTGATCCAGGGGCCCAGCTCGATTGACATGTCGCGGCTTCCAATGACGTTGGAAACCAGGTGCCGATTTTCGTGCAAGATTGCTTCCTGCTCGGAGAGAACTCCCGCTTCGAGGGCATAGCCCACAGGAGAATGCGAGACCGTCTCGTACTTGATTCGTCCGCGCTGGCTCATCACAAGAATCTGGGAATCGCCCGCGTGGTAAGTTCGTGCTTTCGATCCCTGAAGCTCGACGAGTGCAAGCGTGGTCGCGGAGCCTGCTCCCGATTTAATCAATCGCTTGTTGGCCGCTTCAATCCGATTCAAGATCACCGAACGCAAGCCGTCCACTTCGCTTTGATCGGTTTGCGATTGCAGAGGAACTTTCAAGCCTTTGCTGATCAGAATGTGCCGGTCTTCAACGGGTTCCTTTCGAACAGGAAGACCTTTCTTGAGGCTCTTCACCAGAGCCTGAGAGGCGTTTTTTCCGCCGCGATGCCCACCCAGCCCGTCAGCGACGACAAGAATTCCCTGATCCGAAGAGGCCGAGATCACTCCCAGCGAGTCTTCATTTTCGGTTTCGCGAGACGGCGACTTCATGGTCAGCCAGGCTGCGATACCATTCACGCAGTCGACGGTCGTCACCGACGGAATTTCAATCGGTTCTTGAGCACCGATGTGCGGAATGTCGAGTGCATCCATCTCCACTGTGTCATTCAGTGCAGGAAGATTGGCGACTTCCGAATGGTCGGATTCAGGCCGTTTTGGATCTGCGTCGTTCTGCATAGGTCAGGACTTTGAACTTTTGACGCTGAAAAGCGTTCCTCATATGGATGCAATCACGAAAGCGATTCCTGGGGTTTGGTTCAATTGCCTTTTTCAAGAATTCGACGAATTCGGGATGAACCTTTGTTCGAAGTTTTTTAATTCCTAACGGTGGCCACTCGTAAGGCCATTCCGGCCAGACACCCGACAACATTCTATAAATGATCAGTCCCGCCGAGAATACATCCGAGCGTTGAGACGGTTTCCCCATCGCCTGCTCGGGGGCCATATACCCAATGGTCCCGGTTCCTGAACCACGAACTGTCTTCAGCGCAACCTTGGCAATTCCGAAATCAGCGAGGCGCAGCGTGTTGCCATCAAACAACACCATGTTCTCGGGTTTGACATCACAGTGAATAATCCGCTGCTGATGCGCATACGCCAGAGCATCCAGAATCTGCTCGGCGAGACTCATTGAAGTCTTTAAGGAAACCCGCTTTTGAAGTCGGTCCGCAAGAGTTCTTTCACCGAGCGGAAGCGCAATCACGAAGTGGTCATCGATGATTGACGCATCCTTCAATGGCAGAATGTTCGGGTGCTCAAGTCGGGCTGCCAGTCGGACTTCGTTTCGAAAGTCTTTGAGAAGTTGCTCATCAATCTGTTGAGAATGTGGAATCTTCAACGCGACCCGCAACCCTTCGATCGTGTCAAAAGCTTGGTAGACTGTTGCAAAACCACCTTCGCTCAGGCGTTTTTCAATCCGATATTTCCCCAGCTTTTGACGAGCTCTTAGTGCCACAGTGAAGATTCCTCTCATGGATGCCTTGACCTTCATCTTGAAGAAACTCGAATTCCGTTCAAGGCGATTCCATCCCGGTCAAATCTACAGTGAATCTGGTTCTGGCAATAGGAAAATGTCCGGATTGACAATCGCTTGCGGAGAAATGGTCCATTCCACTATCAGTGCAACAAACGAAACTATCGGCACGAAGTCTGCACTGACGGAGAAGATTCGGCGTGGAGTGCAGACTTTGCCGTATCGTTACAATGTGACAGCCCAACCCCGTCGACGCCGCCTGCCGCACAACTTGACAGGACCTCACCCCTTTTTCATCGTCGCTGTGCCGTTTCCCCATTACTGCCTCACAATCCGCAATCCGAATCATTTCCTCGAAATTTCGTTTGAACTCGCATCCGGTTCGCGTGTCTGAGATACTGCGACACTTCTCTCCCAACAGGTAAGACCATGCAAAACCCGATCCAGCATCCAGGAGAAAATCAGTCCAACGAAACCCGGGCTCGGCTCACCTCTTCAGAACCAAAATCGCTCCGGACTTACACTCCCAGCCAGGCTGTCTTTTCGAAATCGGCGGGCGTCTTCCATTGGACCCCGGAAGGCCGCCGGCTGTACGACTTCAGCTCGGGAGTTCTCGTCGCCAACCTCGGACACAATCCGACCCGCTGGCTCAAACGACTGACGTCCTACCTCGGATGGAACCTCAACGAAATTGAGACATCCGAAGAGCCTTATCTCGCTGCCGTGCCGCTGACGGCATACAACGCGATGACAGAACTCGAAGCCGAGGCGAACGACCGGCTCCGAAAAAGCCTTCAGCGAAGTTCCGGCGGAGAATTTCTGGACCATGTCTTGTGGTCCGCTTCGGGATCGGAAGCAGTTCAAAAAGCACTTTGGGCCTGCCTGGAGCGTGACCCGAAACGTCAGCGAATTCTCGCCACACGCCACGGTTTTCACGGAAAAAAAGGACTCGCGGGAGCGGTGACCGGGTGCGAAACTGATCGTGATCGTGATCCTCGCGTGACCTTTGTCAGCTTCCCGATGGCATCGTGTGATGATCTTGAACAGCCGTCAGAAGAGTTCGATTTTCAAGAGTACGAACAGGAACTGAACTCACTCTGGAACGAATACGGAAACGAAATCAACTGCCTCATCACGGAACCGTATCTGGGTGGGGGCGGAAGCTTTCATCCCCCGAAAGAATATCTGCAACGACTCCAGAAATGGTGCAACGAGCACGACATCCTCTTCATTCTCGATGAGGTTCAAGCCAATTTTGGACGCACCGGAGAAATGTACGCGTTCGAAGCTTATGGACTTCGTCCTGACTTCGTCTGTCTCGGAAAAGGACTGGGGAACGGAGTTCCGGTCAGTGCCGCCGTCGGTCGTTCAGAGATCACGAAACATATGAACTACGGAGCAGCTTCCGACACATGGAGCGCCAATCCATTCAGCTGCGCAGCGGTCCTGGCAACGCTCGACGAGTTCGAATCAACCGAAATCGTCGAAAACACACGGATGATCGGCAAGCTGTTTGCAGACCGTCTCATTCAAGCGAAAGCAAGTCCTCTCATCGCGAAAGTTCGGGGAGAAGGTCTTGTCTTCGGTGTTGAGTGTGACGCATACGCGGGTTTCACTCCCGCTGAAGTTGCGAACGAGATTGTCAAGCAGTGCTATTTGGGAGACGAATCCGGCAACGGTATTCATCTTCTCGGTGCTCTGGCTGGAAAGGTGTTGCGCGTGAGTCCTCCCATGTCGATGACTCGCGAAGAGGCAGAATTGTCGCTGGATCTGTTTGATGCGATTCTCGAGCGAACGGCAGAGTCTCTGGAAAATGGCAGACAATCGGCCTCGTCGAGCGTATCATGCTCTCAAGGAGGATAATTCATGAGATTTTCGCGAGCTTTCACCGCAATCCTGTTCTGTTTCGTTCTGATCGTTGTTCCTGATTCACTCGTGAATGCGGACGATGCTGCGGTGAAACGTTCGGTGACGCGAAGCCTCGAATACCTCTCTCGGGCACAACGCCGACAGGGATTCTGGGAAGCCAACGGGGGACAATACCGGGTCGCGATGACAGCCCTGGCGGGAACGGCCTTCCTCGCCGAAGGCTCAACAACAACTCGTGGACGGTACGCTCAAAACATCTCGCGAGCTGTCGATTATCTGATCGACATGTCCCAACCGAGCGGACTGATTGGATACCCGGACGACTATCATTACACCTACGGGCATGGATTCAGCATGCTCTTCCTGTCGCAAGTCTACGGCGAAGAAGAAGACGCTCTCAGACGCTCTCAGATTAAGAAAACTCTCGACAAAGCCGTCCGTTTCAGCGCAGAAGCTCAAACGTCTCTCGGAGGATGGGGATATGTCTCCGCCCGTGAGGGAAACGATTTCGACGAAGGCTCCACTTGCGTCACGCAGGTTCAGGGCTTGCGGGCGTGTCGCAATGCGGGAATCGTCGTTCCCCGCGAGATCATCGATCGAGCGAAAGTTTACATCCGTAAATGCATGACGGACGACGGAGGAATTCAGTACAGCATTCGCGGCGGAGGTGCCCGCGCACCCATCACCGCTGCTGCCGTTGCGAGCATGTATAGCGCAGGCGAATACGGTGAGACTGACGACGTCAAAAAAATGCTGAAATACTGCGAGACGAACATTTGGCCGGAAGGAAACGGCATCAAAAGCAACAGCTTCGGTCATTGGCACTACATGCACTACTATCTCGCACAGGTGATGTATCGGGAAACAGACCTTTGGGACAAGTACCGTGCAGAAATCGAAGCAGTTCTCGTCAGTCAACAAGGTCCTGATGGGTCATGGCAAGACAACAGCGTCGGCCCTGTCTACGTGACCGCCATGAACGCCACGATCCTTCAACTGAAGCACGGATACCTCCCGATTTTTCAGCGGTAACAACGAAACCGGTCGCGGCAACTTCACGATTTCCAGTCGGATTTCTCGTTGAATTTCTGGTGCCCCTGAGAGTTCACGGCGGATTCTTCGTCGATCTCAATTCATGGCCTTTCATCTCCTCTCTTGATGGTTCCGCCGCACCTGCGGACGAGGCTCTCTCGCTGTCATCAACGCGGGGACTCCCAATGGCCACGGTTTCGTCGACCGCCAAATCGCGTTCCTGAGATATGCAATGTGATCTCCCGTACTTGTGATTCGAATCAATATCGAAGACATTCATCGGTTCAAGGACGGTTTAGGAGCGAGCTTGAGTGCCGGTAGAGCATTCTTCGAGAGAGTCTTCACGAACTTGCGCGAGCAAACTGGACAAACACCACGCCAAACCGTCCAAGCGAGTAGGCACACGCAAAAGCAAATTGCTCTCGTGGTTGCAGCTCATTCTCCAAGGCCACCTTTCTACAGATTCTTTTGACAACCGGATCACTGATGGCTGAAACGCTCTACATTATCGATACATTTTCTCTCGTCTTTCAGGTCTTTCATGCGATCCGGCAACCCATGACAGGCACTCGCGGGCAACCCACGAACGCGGTTTACGGTTTCACCGGGGACATTCAACACCTGCTGAAAGAGAAATCGCCGACCCACATCATCTGCGCCACGGAGTCGGCAACTCCTCAGGAACGTGTTGCAATCTACTCCGATTACAAAGCCAACCGCGATGAAATGCCGGACGATCTGCGTCCGCAGATTCCGATGATTCTCGACGTCATCGAAGGCTTCGGAATCCCGATCGTCTCTTATCCCGGTTGGGAAGCGGATGATGTCATCGCCACTGTGGCCACTCGAGCTGCTGCCGAAGGAATGGATGTTTGTGTCGTGACAAGCGACAAAGACATACGCCAGCTTCTCAGCCCGAAGATCAGAATTTACAGCATCCGTAAACGGTCCTTCTTCGATGAAGAAAACCTCTGGGACGAATGGGGTGTGCGGCCGGATCAAGTCATCGATTTTCAGTCGCTGGTCGGAGACAGTGTCGACAATGTTCCCGGAGTCCCACTGGTCGGGCCGAAGAAAGCTCAGATGCTTCTGGAGCGATTCGAAACCCTTGATGCTGTCCTTGAAAACGCCGATCAGGCACCGGGGAAAAAACTCGCTTTCAACTTGAAAGAGTTCGCCGACCAGGCCCGCATGAGCAAGGAACTTGTCGCCCTCAAAACGGATCTTCCGATTGAACTCAGCTGGGATGATTGCCGGGTTCAAGCGCCGGATCATGAGCGACTTTTTGAGCTCTTCCGCGACTTTGGATTTCGTCGGTATGCCAACGAAATGGAAACCGAAATTCAGAAAGGTGCTGGCCCGGACCCGGAAGTTGAAAGTCGAATCTGGAAAACGATTTCGACTCCCAAGGAATTCAAAGCCTTTCTCAACGAACTTCAAAAGCAAGACGAGTTCTGTGTTGATCTCGAAACCACAAGTGTCGATCCCCTTCAAGCCGATATCGTCGGTTGGGCTTTCTGCTGGAAAGCACATCAGTCGTTTTATCTTCCGGTAGACGGACCTCCCGGATCTCCGACGCTCAACGCTGACGAAGTTCTCGCAGCGCTCAAACCTATTCTCGAAGATCCTTCGAAAACGATCGTCAATCAAAACATCAAGTACGACTATCTCGTCCTTCGCCGCGTCGGAGTTGAGATCGCAACGATCGGCCTCGATTCCATGATCGGGGACTACCTCCTGGACGCCGGAGCGAGAACCCACAAGCTTGATGAAATCTCGAAGAAGTATCTTCACCGGGAAATGATCCCCATCAGCGACCTGATCGGCAAAGGGAAGAAACAACTAAAAATGTTCGAGGTCGACGTCAATGCGGCCGCAGAATACGCCAGCGAAGATGCCGATGTCTGCTGGCAATTGACGGAAATTATCGGGGAGCAACTGAAGGAAGAAAACCTCTGGAAACTCTACTGGGATCTCGAACGACCGCTGATCAAAGTCCTCGCCGAAATGGAGTGGAACGGAGTCCGAGTTGACGTTGATGAACTGAAGCGTCAAAGCGATCACCTGACGCTTCGACTGTCGCAACTCGTGGAAGAAATTCACTCGATCGCGGGATCGAATTTCAATATCGATTCCCCGAAGCAACTCTCAAAAGTTCTTTTCGAAGATCTCAAACTTCCTGTCATCAAAAAGACGAAAACCGGTCTCAGCACCGATCAGGAAGTTCTCGAAAAACTCGCGTCGCAGCATCCGCTCCCCGCCAAATTGATCGAACATCGTCAGCTCTCCAAGCTCAAAGGGACTTACCTCGACGCCCTGCCTGCTCTCGTCAACAAAACGACCGGGCACATCCACACGTCCTTCAGCCAGACGACAGCTGCGACCGGGCGTTTGAGTTCGAGCGACCCGAATCTTCAGAATATTCCGATTCGGACCGAAGAAGGACAAATGATCCGGAAGGCGTTCATCCCCAGCCAACCCGGTTGGAAACTCGTCTGTCTCGACTATTCGCAAATCGAGCTGAGAATGCTCGCCCATTTCTGCAAGGACGAAGAACTTCAACGTGCGTTTCACGATGGAGAAGACATTCACCGCACTGTCGCAGCGCAGGTCTATGGAGTCCCGGTTGAAGACGTCGACTCCACTCAAAGACGCGTCGCGAAAGCGGTCAACTTTGGCGTGATCTATGGTCAATCCGCCTATGGTCTGGCTGCTGCCCTTTCCATCCCGAAGGAAGAAGCTGCTCAGTTTATTGACGACTACTTTGCGAAGTACGCATCGGTTCAGGAGTTTATGGATCGCGTTCTGGATGAGTGCAAAGAATCCGGATATGCACGCACCATTCGGGGCCGTCGGCGGGAGATCTCCGGCATTCGACCGAAGCGTTGGGGCAACCTCAATCTCCCGGAGCGAACTGCCGTCAACACAGTCATTCAGGGTTCAGCAGCTGATTTGATCAAACAGGCGATGATCAATGTCTTCAATCAACTTCAAGAACAGAAACACTCTGCCCGGATGCTTCTTCAAATTCATGATGAACTTGTTTTTGAAGCTCCGGCTGAAGATGTCGATTCACTGATTGCCATTGCCCGGCACGAAATGGAAACGGCCCTCGACCTGGATGTTCCACTCGTCATCGACTGCAAACAAGGCGACAACTGGCTCGACGCAGATTGAGTTTCGCGACGTGTCTTTGTGCCAGTACTAAGTGCGTGCGCGATCGATTTCGCTGAAAACGAAGTCGTGAGCAATCATTCTTCCGAACTTCTGTTTCTGTGCGCGTGTCCGGCTTCAAACTCAAGATTCATCTCGTCTTTGACTGGGTTGTCAAAGCGAGAAGGGCCACGCGGAGAGAATGCCCCTCGCCGAGTAATTTTCTGAGTTTCTCTGCGTTTGCCTCTTCTTGTTTCTTACGCTGAAGATTGAGTTTGCTCGTATGAAGGCGAGAGAACAGAGCGGAAGGATGCTCGAATGAACCGTAGACAGTTACAGAAAATTGGTGTCCCGGATTCGTGTGCGAAGTCGGCGATTCAGGCGATTCAAGCCGCAGTTGCCTCCGGCATGACCGGGAAAGAAGCACGCGATCGGCTTGTTCAAGTTGTGAGTTCCCCAGAGGACTTTAACAGCGATTCTGTCTTCGGGGATTTTGCAAATGAACTCGTCAGTGCTCCTCCACCGATCGAACGTCATCAGATCGACTATTCGGTTTGGGGAAATGAGTTCATCGACGAGAACTCGCATCGTCAAATGCGGGAAGCGTGCTCACTGCCTCATGCCGTCGCGGGAGCGCTGATGCCGGATGCTCACGTCGGGTACGGACTTCCAATTGGAGGTGTGCTCGCGCTCGAGGGAGCGGTCTGCCCATACGCAGTTGGTGTCGATATCGCTTGTCGGATGAAGTTGTCCATCCTCGATGTTCCCGTCTCGTATTTCGAGGACGAACTTCAAGTTCGACGGCTTTCCAATGCCATCAAGAAAGGAACCGTTTTCGGAACCGGGAGGGGTTGGAGCCGACGGAAGGACCATTCCGTGATGGATGAGGACTGGTCGGTGACCCGGATCACTCGTCAGAACAAGGACAAAGCATGGAAGCAACTCGGGACGTCCGGTTCAGGAAACCACTTTGTCGAGTTCGGAACTCTGACGCTTCACGAATCCGATCTCGGACTGGAACCGGGAACGTACACCGCCCTGCTCAGCCATAGTGGAAGTCGTGGAGTGGGGCATTCGGTCTGTTCGACATACAGCAAGATTGCCCGTCAACAGCTTCCGGCGCAGTACAAAGAGTTCGGTCAGCTCGCCTGGCTGGAACTCGATTCCGAAGCTGGGCAGGAATACTGGCTGGCCATGAACCTGATGGGTGAGTATGCCTCAGCCAACCATGCGGTCATCCACGAAGAGGTGACGACACTGGCTTCAGCGAACGTTTTGGCCACTGTCGAGAACCATCACAACTTCGCCTGGAAAGAAGTCCACAACGGAACCGAAGTGGTCGTCCATCGCAAAGGAGCCACCCCGGCGGGAGAGGGTGTCCTCGGTGTGATTCCGGGATCGATGGGAACTCCGGCGTTTGTTGTGCGAGGAAAAGGAAACGAGCGGTCTCTTGATTCCGCTTCCCACGGAGCGGGACGCGTGATGTCTCGAAAGCAGGCGAACGCGACTTATCGTTTCAACCATGTTCGCCAGGATCTCGCTAAGAAGGGGATCAAAGTCCTCTCCGCGGGATCGGACGAAGTTCCAATGGTTTACAAGGACATCCACGAAGTCATGAACGCTCAAACCGATCTCGTTGACGAGGTCGCGCAATTCGATCCCCGAATCGTCAAGATGTGCGGAGATGGAAGCCGAGCCGAAGACTGACGGGAACAAAAACCGTTGCCTGAACGAAAACAGCCCGTTGGAAACTCTCCAACGGGCTGTTGTTATTTATACGTTCAATTGATGAGAGCACACGGCTCTTGCTTGTTGTGACTCAAAGTGATCATTGAAGAGTCACTGATCACGCAACGCGGCGTGTCTGGTCGAACTGAAGAATTTCGACACCGGTCGCGGTCTGTTCTTTCGCACCATCGATGAATGCTTCGAAGACCTGAAGGTCGAGAGCCGAAGCGGATTCACTTTCTGGATGGAACTGTGTTCCGAGGCACCACCAGTTGTCGTCCGTCGATTCGTAAGCTTCGACGACTCCGTCCATCGCCGTTGCTGAAGCACGGAAAACCGATGCCAGTTGATCAATCGCCATGTGATGATCGCTGTTCACGCGAATTTCACCCGGTCCGTAAATCGAATCCATTTTCGTTCCGGGAACGATTTCGATCACGTGTCGCAGACAGTTTTCAACGGCGTCCCGGTGGCACAAAGAACGGTAAACATCTTCGGCAACGTGTTGGAAGAGTGTGCCTCCGCAAATCAGATTCAGAACCTGCATTCCCGATCCGATGGCAAGTGTCGGAATCTTCATTTCGTATGCGAGTTTCGCGAGTCGGCGATCGAAGTCTTCGCGACGGGCTGGCATCGCTCGCGTTACAGGGTGTGGATCAAAGCCCAGGCGGATTGGGTCCAGGTCGAGTTTGCATCCGGTCAGAACGAGTCCATCGACTTGTTCGAGCATCCGACGCAAATCGTCATCCTCAGCCATTGGAGGCAGCATCAGTGGGATGCCACCGCTGTTGCTGACAGAATCGTAGTACCCAGTATGCATCCATGAGAAAGAGAACGTTTCGCTTTTCGCGGCTCGGAAATCGGCATTGATTGCAATGATTGGTTTGTCGTTCATGGTTTCTCTTCCTTGATCAGTGGGATGGAACTCTTCTTCCGGGTCGTGGTATCGAATCAAACGTAGGAGCAAGGGTCACTTGCCGAGGCTTTTCCGATCTGGAACTCAACCGCGCTCGCACGCGGGGATGGCTTGAGTCAAACTCCGAATCGAAACAGCCTGTGTGATTGGACGACTGCAGAAAGTTCGTGAGAGAAACCAGAGATTGAGAATAATGAAAGGGAGGGAGAGCGACACGACCGGGTAAAGGGGTTGCAAGACACGGTCATTACATTGATCTGTGCGGAGAAGCCGATCACAAAGAAATCGATCAATGTTCGCAAGATGCGGATGCATCGGAATCCATTCCAATCCAAGTTTCCGTCTAACCGAAACGTTCCTCTTTTGAAACTTTCGGCGTTCGATCTTTCTGCAATTTTCGATTCCAATCAATGGAACTCTTCAATAGCAGGTCAGAGGTTGAAGTTGTGTCCAACACGCTGCCAACCCTGACGAGAAATAAGGCTAACTCAGGGGAATCGGGTTGTAAAGCAAATTGCCGATCTTGTAGGGAATTTGACTCAAGTTTCGCACACCACACTAGATATGGTACCCCGTTTCGCCCACTCACTACGGGTTGTGTTCGGCGCGTCGACGAGCTTGCAGACGACACCAATTGGGGTCCGCTTTTTCGGGATTCGCCGAAAGAGAGCCCGAAGAACTCACACACCTGTTGAATGAGTTACTGCTTCTTCTTGCGCTGTTCGTAAAGCTGACGGAAGCTCTGCTTGGGAGGAACCGGCAGCTCGCGCTGATTGCCCCAGTCGTTGAAACGGTTGTAGATCATAAACCGTGGAAGGTAACGCAAAGCGAATCGTCCAACGCTTCCTGCGAATCGATACAACCACGGCCGAGACAAGACTCCGGCAGCGACCTGCATTGGCAGCTTCTTCGAGATCGGCAGCAAGCCTTTCAAGACAAGTTTACTTCGCCAGGTATACAGCTGCTCGTGAAGATTGATTTTGACCGGACAGACATCGCTGCATGAGCCACACAACGAACAGGCATACGGAAGACTCGAGTGTGTTTGAGCGTCCTGTGATGGAGCGAGGATCGAACCGATCGGACCGGGCACGGTGTTGCTGTAGCTGTGCCCTCCGCTTCGTCGATAGACCGGGCATGTATTCATGCACGCGCCACAGCGAATGCAGTTCAGCGAACGGCGGAAATCATCGCTTCCGAGAATCTCACTTCGCCCGTTGTCGACGAGGACAATGTGCATTTCACAACCTGGCTCGCGCGGACCATGGAAGTGAGTGGAATAGGTCGTGATGGGTTGTCCCGTGGCCGATCGCGCCAGCAGTCTCAGAAAGACGGCCAGATCCTTCTGACGAGGAATCACTTTCTCGATTCCCATGCAGGCAATGTGCAGCTTCGGAAGTGATGTTCCGAGGTCTGCGTTGCCTTCGTTCGTACAGACCACAATTCCGCCAGTTTCTGCAACGGCGAAATTGACGCCAGTGATTCCTGCGTCGGCGGCCAGAAAGCGTTGTCTCAATTCCTGACGAGCAGCTTCGGTGAGATACTGCGGATCGGTCGCCCCTTTTTCGGTTCCGATCTTCTGGTGAAACAACTCGCCAATTTCTTCCCGTTTGGTGTGAATGGCGGGCATCACAATATGGCTGGGAGGCTCTTCTCGCAGCTGAACAATCCACTCTCCGAGATCCGTATCAACCACTTCAATGTCGTTGCGTTCGAGAAACGGATTGAGATGGCATTCCTCCGTCAGCATCGATTTGCTTTTGACGACTTTTTTCACGTCGTGCGACTGAAGGAGCTTGAGAACAATCTCGTTGTGCTCCGCAGCATCTTTTGCCCAATGGACCTGAATGCCGTTCGCTTGCGCCTGCTGCTCGAACTGCTCAAGCAGCTCGGCCATGTTGGTCATCGTGTATTTTTTGATCTGCGAAGCACGTTCGCGAAGTTCCTCCCATTCCGGAACTGACTCAGCGGCTTTGTCACGTTTCGCGCGGACGAACCACAAGGTGCGGTCATGCCATGCTGCTCGCTCAGCATTCTTAATGAACTCAGTCGCTTTGGCCGGATGGGAAGTTGCAGTCGCCATTTTCACTCACACGATGAATTTTCGACAGGATAAAAAATGACCACCACTATTCAGTGATGGTCATCTCGATACTCACGACAACTATTCGACGATGGTCGCCGACTTGATGTAATCAAGCTTCGGGAACTTCTCGTTCAGATATGCGTTCCCTTCCTGCTGGATGCGTCCCTGATTCGGTCCGCGTCCGCTCGGTGCTCCTTCGCCGTATTCTGCATAGAGCGAATCGACAACTTCCATTCCTTCCACGACTTCTCCGAACGGAGAGAACCCCTGATTGTCGAGGAACGAATTGTCGCCGAAGTTAATGAACAGCTGCGAAGTTCGAGTGTTCGGACCAGCCATGGCATAAGTGATTCGGCCACGTGTGTTGGACTGCTTGTTGGGATCATCGGGAATCGGCGAATCTCTCCACTTCGCCATCACTTCCGGATCGCCACTGATTCCAAACTGAGCCATGAACCCGTCAATCACCCGGAAGAACCGAACATCGTCATAGAATTTGGCTTCGACCAACTCCCGAAATCGTTCTGCACCTTTCGGAGCCCAGTCGGGATGGACTTCAACTACGAAATCCCCTTTGGAAGTCTCAAACTTTACCTTGTACACGTTTTCATCCTTTGATTCGGCCGGTGCGGAGTCATTCTCCGAAGACTGGTCCGACTGTGATTGTGGATTGGTCACTTCAAACTTGCTGGGCGGGGAGCTTTCTTCGGCAACACATGATTGCAGGAAACAACATGTGGAAAAGAATGCCATCAGCCAGAGAACGTTGTGTTTCATTTAGAAGATTCCTAACTGATCTCGAGCATCATCGGTCATCCGATCAGGAGACCACGGGGGAGACATGACGAGTTTGATCTCAGCTTTTTCAACGTCCTCCAATTGCTCGAGCGCCATTTTGGACTGCTGCACAATTTGAGGCCCGGCGGGGCAAGCTGGACTGGTCAATGTCATATTGACGTTGACGACACCTTCCTCCTGAGCGATGTCGTAGATCAATCCGAGATCGACAATATTAATCATCAATTCCGGGTCAATCACCTGTTTCAAAGTTTCCAGAAGTTCTACTTCGTCTGCCATGTCATCACTCAATGTTTCATTGTGAACGACCTCAACGATCGTCAATCAGGAGGAAAAATCGGGACGACCTGACATCGGCGTCCGTCCTCCCCGGGGAAAATCACACACTTGCCGACACGATCTCCCGACTACAAGCTTGTTCTACAGCCACGATTGTAGGCCCTTCGAACTGCAGACAAAAGTGGGGAAACGGACAAGTTCTCCTTGCGAACCAATCTCCCCAAAGAGTACATTTGTAAGACATCAACGGAATCATCGACTCACTCCATCTCGTGAGGTGCTCTTTTGGCTCGAAATCGGATCACCTGCCCCTTCTGTCATAAGACCCACTCTCTTCGACCGGGTCAAAACCTTCCGACAGATGCGTCATGTCCGAAATGCGGCGAGTATCTTGTCGACGACGATCTTCCGACTCATCGAGGCCAAGCCTTCAATGACGATTCGGAACGTCAGTCCGAAAGACTGCAAATCTTTCTTCTGGCGGGAGCGTGTGTGCTGGCACTGACACTTTCTGTAGTGGCCTACGTTGTTGTTTCTGACCGATCACCGAAGGTGGCGGACGACACCTTGAACACAGAAACACCGGATGCACAGACCGAAGAAACTTCGCATTCTCCGGCAACTGAACCCTCCGAGACAACGCATCTTCCGCAACCTGAAGAAACCATCACAACCGCATCGCCGTCAATTCCCCAAGCGATAACCGACACTTCGCTTCCGCAGTCGCAACAACCGGTTGCCGATGGAAACACAGGAAATCGTCCGCCGGAGCGTTCCGCCGATCAATCCAATTCGCCCAGCGACAAAACCGTGGCACGCCAACCCGGATGGTTCACGTTCTCAGACACGGACAATTTTCAGTTTGAATTCGAAGTGCGTGCAGAACACGAGAGCGGAACCGAAGTCATCACAGGCCGTTCGACATATTCGGTTCAACAGCGAGACATGGAAATCTCCGACAATGCCGAAACCGAAAAAGGGAGCGGTACGGCATTTGTCATCACTTCTGACGGACACCTGTTGAGTTGTGCACACGTTGTCGATCGAGCGAGCACTGTGAATGTCAAAATCGGAAACCGGGACTATCCCGCTCGTATCATTGCCTCAGACCCGGTTCGAGACCTCGCTTTACTGAAAATCGAGGCCACAAATTTGCACCCGGTCAAGCTGGCGGACTCTGGTCAGGTTCGGCTCGGACAAGAAGTTCGTGTGATCGGATTTCCCCTCTCGAGACTCCTGGGCACGGGAATTAAAGTCACGACAGGCACCGTTTCCGGAATCGTCCAGAATCCCACAACCGAAGAATTTCAAATCGATGCTGCCGTCAATCCCGGAAACAGTGGCGGCCCGGTTTTCCGCTCAGACGGTTCCGTCGTCGGGGTCGCATCGTCACGTTTGTCGGGTGCGGATGTTTCCGGTGTCGGATTCTGTGTTCCATCCAATCAAGCCCGCGAGTTTCTGAACGCACACGGTTTGTCATTTTCTCCGGAACCGATGGCACAACCGCTCGACGGCCCCAGCCTCGTGGAATTAGTCTCTCCCGCAGTCGCTTATGTCAGTGTCGAAATCGGGCCTTCACCGAATGACCGCAGCACGCGACTCTCATTCCACAGCGTCTTTCACGATCGACATGAAGCCCGTCTCAGAGCGATTCCACCACGGTTCCCAACCGGCGGCAACGTTCCGACCATCCATCGTGGAACCCTCGACGTCACTCGATTCGGAAATCTTCTGGAAGACGACGACGGCCCGCAACTCCCGTATCTGATCGGTGCCCCTTCACAGCTTCCGTTTGTCCCACTTCCGCAAACATCTCAATCGAAGTGGACGGTCAGCAACTCCACAGCCCTCGTGTTCGAAGAAGAAGCTCCCAACCAACGTGGACTGCCTGAGATGAGATTCCGTTTTCCTTTTGATCGTCAGGCTCCGCGGTCCATCGTGAAATCGATTCCTGCGGTTGAGACGTCCGACTATGAACTCGTCAGTTTGACCGGCGACAAAGCGGTGATCAAACAGGACTACGAGTTCCGAACAACAAAACCGGAGGAAGGACAAATCTTCCGAATGGGGGGAGCCGCAAAGTTTACGATCGACATAAAACGGGGAATCACGAGTCACTACGATTTCTCGGGCGTTTATTCGGTCGAGTCGCAGAGTGTCACTCTCAAAGTCCCACTCACGATCAAAGGCACAGGAACCCATCAAAAACCAAAGCCGCCGCAATCGGCTTCGTCCTCGCCATCCGTGGCACGCACAACGAGTCCCCCGGAACGTTCAGTGATCAATTCTTCCGGGACAGCGGAGAAACTCGACTATCCGGTGAAAGTGATGATTCCGGAGATGGGATGGGGAATCAAATCGCTCGCGTTTCACCCGAACAACAAGTTCGTCGCCGCAGGCAAAGCGGACGATTACGTCGAGCTGTACGACATCGACACCGGGAACAAGATCTTCACTGCGGGAAGGCTGCGCGAGCTTGGAACGATTCTTTCACTCAAGTTCACCCCGAATGGAAAGCAACTTCTGGCTGGCGGGTACAGAGGTCTGATTCAAGTCTGGAACGTCGCTGATAATGGGCTGCTGACACCGGTCGGAACCTACGCAGGTCACAAACGGAATGTGACCTTGCTGGAGATTTCCCCGAATTCCGAGTTCGTCATTTCAGGC
Source organism: Thalassoglobus neptunius (assembly GCF_007859735.1). GTDB lineage: Bacteria > Planctomycetota > Planctomycetia > Planctomycetales > Planctomycetaceae > Thalassoglobus > Thalassoglobus neptunius. The sequence goes on from NZ_SIHI01000001.1 coordinate 1,564,204, forward strand.
GGCGGAGAGAAGCAGGCCCAAATTTGGGATCTCAAAACTCTTGAGGAAAAGTTCACCACTCCCAGCTTCGAAGCGAATGAGTTCGCGTTCCGTTTTCTGAACGACGAACAAGTTCTCGTCAGCGACGGGCGCGTGCTTCGGGAATTCAACGTCTCCAGTGGCGAATTGGCCAGAGAACTCACGCTGCGCAACACGGGCTCCACAACAGCGATTTGCTTTTCCCCGGATGGCAAAACAGTTGCGGTCACAGACGGCTATTCCGTGTTGCGCTGGTCGACGTCCAACGGGAAGGCCGAGCCTGAACTGAAAGGCAAAGAGGTCCTTTGGGATGTTGAGTTTACTCGCGATTCTCAAACCCTCGTCTGCGGCGGACGCGGACATCTTGTCTTTTGGAATCTCCGTCAACAAGAGCGAGACGGACACCTCATGCTGGGAGACAGTATCCAGTATGTGAAACCTCTGACTCTCTCCTCCGACGGAAAATATGTCGCCTGCTACCCAAGCTCAGCGGGTCAGTCGCTGTGGGTCTTTGAACTCCCCAACGTCGACTGACCCGACGATTCCTCCGTCAGGCATGTGCCTCGCCAGTCGCTTCCTTCGCTCGTTCCATCTCACGCTGTCTTTGCATGGCGAGTTTCTTCTGATATCGCCCCTGAACGATGTCGACAACAATGAGAACGATGAGGACGAAGTAGAACGTCGACTTGGTCATCGCATGGACTTCCTGACCAAACAGAGAAACGTGGGCCAAATGCCCGCCTTCTGAGACCAGCATCACCCCGACGATAAACAGAATGAAGAGCCCGAGAACTTCGTACATACGGTTCTTTTTGAGAAACTCGGCGACGTGATCAGCGAGGTAAATCATCAGTAATCCGCTGGCGATAATCGCGGTCGACATGATGTACATGTTGTGGGTCAAAGCCATCGCACTCAGAATGGAATCGAACGAGAAGACCAGATTCATCAGGACGATCCAGAAGATCGCCGCGTTGACCGATTTTGGTTTGGTATCGTGATGCTCTTCGAGGTGTTCGATCGACAGCATGTGATGAATTTCCTTCACAGCTGTGTAAAGAATGAAGCCACCCCCAGCGAGTGTGATCAATGCGTGGAGGTTGAACACCCCATCAAAAGCCTTCCCAAGATGAACTTCAAAGAGCGGGTCCTGGAACTTCTGGATCGTGCCCATCACGACCACCAGCAGAATGATTCGCAGGGCAATCGCCAGTCCGATTCCCATCTTTCTGACGTAAGCTTGTTTCTCTTCGGTGACTCGCTTCGATTCGATCGAGATATACAACAGATTGTCGAACCCCAGGACCGCCTGAAGCAGGATCAACATCGCCAGAGTAAACAGGCCGTGAAGGGAAAACATTTCACCCATGGAAGGAACTTCCGAATTGATGTGATGTGAAAACAGGAGATCGCGTCGATTGCGCGAGCAACACATTTCGAGGAGCGTAGACGTTTTGCCGGTCGATTTCTACGCGTGAGCATTGAAGACAACGTCACATGCCCGAGAGAATCGCTCAACTTTCAAGACTGGCTGCCAGCCCACTTTGGGCGTTCGGGTACTGCAACGTGAGGTTGAAATCCTCGATGATTCGCGACGGATCAACACGCTTTCCGAGTTGCGTTTCCTGAGGTGGCCCCATCACCGGTGCATGAGTTCCCAACTGTCTGGCCAGTTCGGAATAGAAGTCAATTCGCCGCAGCGGTGTTCCGTCGCTGAGAACATAAAGATTACGAGCCGACTCAGCCGTTGCGATCTTGTGAATGGCCTCGACGATATCGGTCCGATGAACCAGATTCAGCCAGCTATGAGGATTCCCCGGAAGTGTCTGTTGGGACTCCAATTGAGCACGTCGCCCAATCAAACGTCCCGGCCCGTAGATTCCCGCAAGTCTGAGAACCGTGGCTGAGTGAGATGTTTGTTCGCTCCAGTTGCGGACAAGTTCTTCCGCTGCGAGACAAATGCGTCCCCCTTCGGTTTCCGGATCGCAAGGAGATTGCTCATCGACGATCTGCCCCTCGTGCTGGCCGTAGACACTCGTACTCGAAATGTAAACGAATCGAGGGACGCGGCCGCTGATCTCGTCCAAGACATTTTTCAGCCCCTGCACATAGACGTCCCGTTTCGAGTCGCTTGCCGACCGGTCATAGCCGACGGAATAAAGACACACGTCCGCTTCTGGCAGTGCGCGAAGTGAATCGCAATCGAGCACATTTCCAACGACCGACTCAATCCCCGCGTCGCGGAACTCTTTCCGATGCGTCTCCGAACGTGTTAAGGCTGTAACCTTCCAGGAGTCTTCACACCATCGTTTCGCAACGGGCAATCCAACGTACCCACATCCAATAATCAGAGCACGCATCCTCGATTTCTCCGCAACTAGAGCGTTTTTTGATTCGGTTTGCACTCACTCGCACGAGCAAACGCAGCCTTCCATCAGAAGAAACAGGGCAAGCGAGTGCACAGGGAAGAGCAACTTGGTCTATTGATTCAGCCACAGGTCGAAAACTCGTTCAAAGAGGCTCTTCGACTCATTATACACTCTTGATCGCCAACTGCGCGACGAGGGAAAAAAGACTTCCTTGAGGCGGTTTTTCGCTTCTGTGAACGGATTCGAATCCGGCTCTCCCCAATGATGCGCGGCATTTTCGGCTCGGAGCGCGCTGAGAACTTTGACCGGAGGAAAGGTTCCGTACTCCAGACAAACAGAGGTAACCATGGGCGCGTGATGTCGAATCCATCGATTAAAATTTCCTTTCGCCTGATAGGCCATCTTTTCATCTGGAAATTTCACACGATTCCCCGACAGCACTTTCAACAGGTCCATTGCCCCGGGAGAAAGCTCGTGCCCGAAAAGGAACTGGTACTCCCCAGACAGACCCAGACCGGAATGAATGTCCAGATGCAACGTCGCTGGAGTTGATTGAATTTCCGGAAGCAACACTTTCTCCAAAGCTCGCAAAGTCTGCGTCGGCTCCCGGCCTCCGAAGAACAACCCGGAAGGATAGTCATACTGCCCTTCAGCAACGGCCTGCTGGAGTGAGTTGAGTCCATGCCGGGCGATCTTCCAACTTGCCTGCAACGTAAAAGGAATTTCAAAGCGTGGCCAGCTTGGCGGGTTCAACAGTCGATTCAAATCGTGATAGCCCTCGTTCGCGCCTTGGTACTCTTCCCCACTGAGCAGAAAGTTCCGATTCAGATCCACGTTGTTTTCATCAAACCGTCGCAGTTGATCGAATCCGAATGGGTTGATTGCATGGACCATCAGAACGGCTGAATCGCGTGAGGGATTCAACCGCTCGCTAAAATGACGCACGAGCATCGACTGAATTGCTGATCCCAGAAATCCTTCCACTCCATGCAATCCAGAAGTCACAACTAACAGCTTTCGGGGACGCTCCGGCCCTAACCTCATCAACGTGGTGCGATAGTGTTCATGATCGATCAATGATCGGGAATCGATCGTCCATCCGAATTGGTGCCCAAGGTCGACAATTTGTTCGACGCAATCGCGGTAAGTCTCTGCCCAGGAGTGTGATTGATCCACGATCGCCCCGCTTGCTTCGCACCACAGAAAGATTTCCTCTAGGATCACACTTAGTCGTATTGGCCACTTTTGATCCTGGAGACTGATAGAATGCTAAGAGTCTACTCGTTTTGTGTTGCGTTGGGGATGCTGTCACCATTCATTCTCGCACAAGACATCGCAAGCCCTCTCGATGAGATTCAAGTCGAAGAAGGAGACTGCATTGTCTTTCTGGGTGACAGTATCACCCATCAGTGCCTCTACACCCAGTATGTTGAGGACTACTTCTACACGCGGTTCCCGAAGACGCGATTGGTCTTTCACAATGCTGGTGTCGGGGGAGCGAAAGCCTGGGACGCGCTCCAGCGCTTCGACGACGACGTCGCCGCCTATCAGCCCAAATACGTCACTGTGCTTCTCGGCATGAATGACGGAACCTACCGTCCGTACGATCAAGATGTCTTTCAAACTTACCGAAACGACATGACGGAAGTGGTCGACCGAATCGAAGCGCTCGGCGCAACCCCCATCCTGATGACTCCAACGATGTTCGATGCCCGGGCAGCCCGTCTCAACCCTCGTCGAAAACGTGATCCGGATTCCGTCGCTCTTTACAACTCTGTCCTCGCGTACTTTGGCACCTGGTGCCGAGAAGTCGCGACAGAGCGCGGATACGGATTCGTCGATATGTGGAGTCCTCTCAATAATCTCACCATCGACGAACGAGAAACAACACCGGATTTCACACTGATTCAGGACGCTGTCCATCCGGGTCCCGCTGGACAACTTGTGATGGCCGCTGCGATCATCAACGATCTGGATCTCCCTCGCGTTGTCTCAACAATTCGAATTGCAAAGAACAGCGACGGCAAATGGTCTCGACGTGCTCGAGGTGGGAAACTCACAAATCTGGAAGCAAGCGAAACCTCGGTGAAGTTCACCTGGCTCGCGAATTCCCTTCCTTGGGTCGTTCCAGAAGATGCCGCAGAAGGTGTCGAACTGACTCGACTCGGACATCGATTGAGCAAAGAGTCTCTCGAGCTTCATGGTCTGGAACCGGGGAAATACGAGCTTTTGATCGACGGCGAAACTGTCGGGACGTTCGATTCCTCCGCCCTCGCTCGTCACATCGAGCTGCAAGCCAACGCGAAAACACCTCAATACCAGCAGGCTCTCGAAGTCGCCAAACTGAACAAAGAACGCAACGAATCCGCAGTCCGTTCTCTCCGAAACGAGTGGAGAAACTTCCAGCAGCTGTGTCGAATTCGTCGTCAAGTGGAACTCAATCCTGACGCCGAAGACCTCAAAAACCAACTGACCAAGCTCGAGAAGTCGAACGAAGGAATTCTGGACCGCGTAAAAGAACACCGAAAGGCTGCAAAATCTTTTGAAGACAAGATTTACGAAGTGAACCAGCCGCAAGAACGGACCTACGAAATCCGTAAGAAAGATTGACCTTCCGCTGCAGGAACGAACGCGGATAAACTCCCGTTCGTTCCTCACTTTTTCTTTTCCCAGCAGCTGACACCAAGCCAGAGCAGACTTTCCACAACATCGGAAAAAGGCTCTGCAGTTCTTCGAATTCGATGCATCAAGGACGAAGCATCCACTGGCCGATCCTACTGATTCCCGTCGTTGCTCTCGCATTGACTGGACTTGGCTTCACCGGAATTCAGCGCGGTGACGAACTCGTCGGATCTTCCGGGCTGGCGACGCGTCAGGTCTTCTGGATGGGAATCGCTCTGATCGGCGGAACGGTCAGCCTGACGGTTCCGTATCGTCTCCTCAAAGACTGGGCGTATCCGGCCCTGATTGTCTCCGTTGTTCTGCTTGTCGCTGTCTATTTCTTTCCTCCCAGAAATGGGTCACGACGCTGGATCTCGCTGGGCGCGTTCAATCTTCAACCTTCGGAATTGACGAAGCTCGCGTACATTCTGGCCATGAGTCGGTATCTCATGTTTCAGAAACACCACCGCACGATCCGAGGCTTGATCCTGCCGTTCGCCATGACTGCGATCCCGGTCTTGCTCATTCTTCGAGAACCCGATCTGGGCACGTCGATCGTTTTCATTCCCGTGCTCATGGTGCAACTCTTTGTCGCGGGGGCTCGCGGAAGACATTTGCTGGCAGCCATCCTGATTGGAGTTCTGCTGGCGCCGGTTCTCTGGTCAGCGATGTCACTGGAACAGAAGTCCCGAGTCACTTCGGTGTTCTTGCAAAGCGACGGAGGATCACCGCAGACGGGAGACGGTTATCACCTCTGGCAAGCGAAGCAAATGTTGGCACTGGGTGGTCCGTGGGGAAGCTATTACGATGGGATGCCGGTCGATGATCCGACAGCCTATCGCCTCCCGGCTGGCAGAACGGACTTCGTCTTTTGCCTCATTGGCGAACAGTGGGGCCTGATGGGCACGCTCGGCGTTCTCGCTTTGTTCGCTCTCTTCTCGCTTGCCGGTCTTCAAGTCGCCGCTCGGACGCGAGACCCCTTCGGAAGACTGGTCGCTTCCGGAATCGTCGCGATGATCATGACTCAGGTTCTCGTCAACACAGCGATGACTGTGGGCCTCGCCCCGATCACCGGGTTGACTCTTCCGATGCTAAGTTACGGGGGATCGTCCCTTGTCGTCACCGGACTCTTTCTCGCATTGCTGATCAACATCGGTTTGCGGCCCGGATACGATTTAACTGGACAACCCTTCCAGTTCGATGATGCACTGGCGAGTTCTTCGTCACATTCGAGCTGACGTATCTCGTCGCATTGTCGAGGACTGCTAAGCTTCGAATTCGGACAGATCGAGCTCTTTCGGCCTCCAGAGTGCCTGCAATTTGAGTCGTCTTTCGAGGGACGATTCCGAATCGGGACCGACAGAAAAGCACGCAATCGCAGCGGTCGGCATTCTCTCATAATCACCGGTCACTGCGGAAACCAGCTCTTCGATTCCGGGATTGTGTCCGATCATGAGAACCCGCGATGCACTTTCGTGCTCGGCGATCACTCGTTTCCAGGTCGATGTTGAGGGAAGGTACAATTCATCAACAAGTTCGATTTCGCTGCCCAGTGTTTCTTTACTGGCCATTGCTGCTGCCATCAACTTCGCCGTTTGATGAGCCCTCTTCGCGGTTGAGCTAACGATTCGATCGGGCACCAGGTTCTGAGAAGCAAGAAACGCCCCCATGAGCGGCGCGACTCTTTTGCCCCTCTTGTTGAGTGGTCGCTGATCGTCTGACAGAGTGGCATTATCCCAACTTGACTTGGCATGCCGCATGATCAGGAGCGTTTCCATAGCTGACAACTCTTTCGAAAAATCAGTTCGAGGGATTCTGTTTCAGAAGCAGAACGACACGGTTTTCGTACACCAACGAAATGGACGCGAAGAAAAGGACACAGTAAAACGAACGCGGTGAAACGCACGACGAGACAATTCAAGAGAAAGATCACGACCGATCGTTCGGAGGAGAGCGAGCAGCTCTATCGCGAAAGTTCAATTCCGTGCGCACGAACACGGTCTTCGATTTTCTGAATGTCGGCCTGCTCTCCCGGTTTGACGAAATCCATTTCGTCGAGATACCAGATTTCTGCGTACGACGCACTTTCCCCCGGCGACGTCAGCTGCCGAGGACCGATCGGTTCGAGTTCGACCATTTCGTTATCCGGATACCAGATGGATGTCGTCAGCCCCGCAACCTCGTTGTAAACATCATTCGGATCGACTCGAAAGCGTTTCGTAAACAACAAGTCGTTCGGACTCAAATAGGTGAACCAGCCTGCCGTCGAATCCATTCCAAGCTTCGGAAACTGCGGCGGTCCGGTGATTTCCAGATAGTTGCCGCGAATCGTGATCATGGGATCTTCTGGACGAAAGTGAAGAAGCCCTCGGCCTTCCCCCATGACATACGAGTTCGGGTATTTGGAAAAGCCTTCCAGGGGCAACAGCACAATCCCGCGACCAACAGCAAACGTGCGGCTCCAATGGCACCACGGTTTCTGTTCATCGGATTCGTTGTGAATCGTTTGAACGACTTTCAGCTCCGTCGATTCGGGGCTCAGTGTGAACTCGCGAGTCAATCTGACTCCGGTCGCTGGATCGAATTGACTGGTCAGACGCGCAGAATATGGCCCAGTGATCTCCGCCTCCCACGCACCGGCCCACAAGAGGTTTCTTCGGGGAATAATATGTTCCGGACCAATGTCGAATCGGCCGCCGGTCATTCCACTTCCGTTTGTCCCTGAGACTCCAGCATCTTTTGGATTCAGGTAGATGACGTTCTTTCCGTTCAGGCTGTATTCCAGCACTCGCCCTCCTGCCTGATGGCACAGGACGACGCGTGCAACGTCGTTCTCGAGTGCAACGCAGTCCTGATAGCCGAAGAAGTCGACCCGTTTTGTCCCTTCCGGCAGTTCGGCATGAGAAAGCTTGATTTGTCCGAAGACGATCAACACAACGAGAATGACACGGACCATGACGATTCTTCCGGTTTGAGTGTGCCTCAGCATCGACTTATCAATCCTGAACCAGGAATCCTCTCAATCGATTTCCACTCAACACTCGATGGGCAAAAGCACCGTGTGTGCGAGAAATCGCGATTTCAGGTTGTAGCTGAGAATTGAGGACGATCGCAAGTTGCCGACTCTCCCGGAAAACAACTGTAGTTGTCAATTTTGCAAAATAGCGTGATAATCTTTAACGTGCCTCAACGTTTCATTCCTAGTATCCATTCTCCACTATTCGGCTTTCAAACATGCCGGTTCGGCAATCAGACCAATCGAAAACCCGAATCCGATCCCGACAAGGATCTGTGACCCGGAAGTTGGACTCAACTCCCGATCCCAATCCGCCGTCGCTGGTCGAACCGGTTCTGAATGAGGCCGACGAGGAATCGACCTTTTGGGACTCAGTCGCTTCTGAATTTCGTGGAAGTCAGGGAATGGGATACGCCATCTCATTCCTGATCCATCTGTTCGTGCTCGCCATGCTGGCTATTCCGATTGTCCGCCATTTGCAGAACGACGATGGGTTCACCACGATCATCGAGAATGCCTCAAACGAAGATGTGCGATTCGACTCACTCGTTGATTTGTCCAGCTCCGACGAAGCTCCTCCTGAGGGAACCGATGAGCAACTCGCCGACGTCTTCGACCCACTTGCACAGGATCAACGCTTAATTCCCGATCTCTCCATCGATCGCAAATCACGCACTGAAAGCAACTCAAACGAAGACGGGGAAACGGGCGAAGGGGGCGGTTCGCGCATCGCGGAACCTGAGAACGCGATCAAGGTCGGAAGCTTCTCCGTCTGGTACTGGCCGATTGAAGGGACAGAACCGCTCACCGGAGTAATCAAACACGGAGTGCCCGGAGCAGCACCGCGAGTGGGACAAAAATACTCCATCGTGATTCGATTCAAGGTCCCGGGCAACAAACAGTTCGTTCGCTTGAACGAGTATTCCGGAAGCGTGGTCGGAACAGATGGCTACACGCAGAGAATCCCTGAAGATGCTTACTTCTATCGTGTCAGTGGCGACCTCGTCAAAGCCCGTCCCAGCCACCGCATTCCCGTGATTGACGGCACTGCCGAAATTCTGATTCGTGTTCCCGGAGCACTCTACGCGAACGTCAAAGATCGCATTCGTGTTCACTCTCGAACTCTTGACGAAGAACAAACCGTCGAGTTGACGTTTCAAGCCCGCAAGTAACGTCTCCAGCGTATCAAGACGTTGATGCCCGTTCAGCCTCTCGGCGAGACATCACCTTCTCAGAAACTTCCCGAGATTGTTCTCTTCGCAAGCTAGTTCGAGTTATTCCGGAGAGAGTGGCCTGCGCAAACAAAAACAGCCCTCGCGAAGAATCGCGAAGGCTGTCGTTTGGTCTGAAGCGAGTTCATCGTTATGGAACAGGCAGTGTTCCAACTGGAACAGTCAGCCAGTCGAAGTTGAAGTCGCTGTAGATGAGATTGAACTCGTTGTTGCCAATGAAGTTTCCAAATCCATCTGGTGCTGAACCATCAGCTTCGATTCGCAGTGTTGGAGTTCCGAATCCTGGGAACGGTCCGAGCATTCCAACCATTCCGAGGTTAACAGTCGCGTCTCGAAGAACCCCAGCGTTGTTGAATGGTGGGTTTGGACGAGTCTGGTTTCCACCGGCCAGGGCTGGTGCAGTGTTGTTGTAGAACACTGAGAAGTTCTGTCCGGAGACATCGATCGATCCACCGCGGTTGTTGCGGAACTGCAGGTCGATGCGGATCAATGGATCTGGAACAGGTGTCACGTTTGGTGGCTCTGTCGCAACGAATCCGTCGAGCATAAAGTCTCGTCCGAAGTTCCCTGAGAACCGGTTGTCGGCAATCTCAGCTCGAACACCGCCAGTGAAGAACGGAATCGGCACAGACGTGAGTGAGGTATCCTGTGTTCCGGCAGTACCGGTCCGCATCACGAATCCACCCAGCGTGCTGTAGTTGTCTTCTCCGTCAGCATCGGCAACCACTCCACCGTTGTTGTCCACGATGTTCGAGGTGAATGTCAGGTCGGTCACCGAACCTGGTCCGATCACGTTGTTCACCCAGTCGACCATGAATGGTGCGATGATTGCAGGAACTGTGTTTCCAGCAGCTCCAAGGTTTCCGGCCCCTTGTCGACCGTAAGTATACATCTCGTGGTTACTGTCGAAGTCAGGCAGCCAGCTGTCGGCAGTGTAACCTGTTCGAGTTGAACCTTGTGGCAGTCCGCTGACAGCAAGCACTGTTGTCTCTAGTGGAGCGTTGACCATGTAGAAGCCTTCACGCTCGTTCGAGGAGATGTTGTTGCGGTCAAAGTCTCCAATGAGGTACCCAACTTCCGAGTTCAGGATGTTCACACCGCGACCGTTGTTCTGCAACACTCGGTTGTTAGTCACGTTAATCGTGTTGGTGGCACCGCCAGCGTTGAAGATCTCGATTCCGTCCCCGATGATCGCAACTGTGTTTCCACCAGCTTGATCAACCGTGAAGACTCCGGAGAAGACACCGTTTCGAGCGATGAGGTTTTCATCAACATTGATGATCGAGTTGGAGATCAATGGAGTGTTCACATTGAGACCATCTTCACCGTTGTCGACGATATCGTTTCGCAGGATGTCGATTCGTGTGGTGCGGTTTTCCTGAGCCTGCACAGCGAACGTCTGATCCTTATCGAGATAGATGTGCAACCCGTCTTCCGCGTTGCCAGCAATCACGTTGTCTTGAACTGTCAACAGTGGCAGGTCAGGCACGCCATCTCCTGTGAAGTCCGGAACAAGTGCACCACCGTTGTTGAAGCCTTCGGTGATGTCTGAAGGATTGTCTGGGTCCATGAAGTCAACACGTCCCAGTGCGATCCCGTGTCCTTCGACAACCAGGTCGGCGATTCCGTTTCCGTTCTCGTTCTCTCGAACAAGGTAACCGTTGTCGGTCACAGTGTTGAGCTCCCAGGTTCCGTAGATGATCCCTTCGTCACCACCGTTGATCGATGTCGAAACGTCTCGTCCACCACCGACAAAGATGTGTGTGTCGGTGAAGGTTCTCGCTTCGATACCACCCATTCGGTTTCCGCTGATGATGTTGTTGCTGATGTTGAACAGCTCAACAACTCCTGCGTCAGCACGAAGCTGAATACCGCGACCAGCTGTTCCGATACCGGCTCCGGAGATGACTCCCATGTCTCGTTCAGACAGGAATCCGTTGCTCAGGATCTGGTTGTTGTGGATTTCGAAGTCCAGGATTTCCTCAACTCCGAATGGGATTCCGTTGTTTTCCCCAACAATGTCGATCCCGTCTTCCTGGTTGTTCTGAATCACGTTGCCATCAATCCGGAAGTTATCGATGATGCCGCTGTCTTCACGGCGAACTCGAATACCGTCTTGCTGGTTGTTCGCGATGATGTTCATCTCGAAGGATGTTCCAGGAGCTTCACCGATAATCATTCCTGTCAGGATTGGATTGTCGATCGTGCTTGCGACTGCTGCGAGGTCGGAGATCGCACCGTCACCAGTCACCCGGATATCAATACCCGCTCCGGCGTTTCCGAGTGCAATGTCATCCAGGTCTCCGATCAGGTTTCCAGAAATCGCAGCTTCGAGGATCGCAGCTGGCTGGACAGTCGTCGTCACGTCGCTTCCATCTGGCAGAGGAATTGTCGTTGCGTCAGGAACTCCATCATTATCAAAGTCGTTGTGTCCGAAGAGGCTGTCTGTTTCACGTCCGTTGACATGAAGCGAGATCCCTGAGCCGTCGAACGCATCGTTGTCCCCGACTCGAGTGCTGATGATCTGGTTGCCTGTGATGACGAGGCTGGCTTCAACCGCATCACCCACAGCTGGTGTTCCTGTTCCCGGAGCAGGACGATCGTCCGACTCAGTCAGGATGAATCCGATACCCGCGTCAGCCAGTGAGTCGAAGAGGTTGTCTTCGATGACCAGGTCGAGCGTTCCACCTCGGATTTCACCACCAACACCGAATGTCAGGTCAGCATTTGTCGTTGAACCGATGAACATGTTGTTTCGCAGGACACCAGTGATCGTGGCGTTGTCTGCATCGAACAGAATACCGGCCGTTCCGGCTGTTCGAAGATCGAAGACGGTATCTTCAATCACACCCAGGTCGATGATTCCACCGTCTCCACCGACTCGGATGATCGCACCGCGGTTGTTGGAGATTGTGTTGCCGATGAACTCACCGACGTTGAATGTTCCACCGTTCGATGGGGCGTAAACCAGTGCATCTCCGTCTTCACACTCGACAGCGTAGGGGTTGCCCTGAAGGTCGAACCCGGTATTCACGATGATGTTTCCACTGATCGAGTCGAGATCCACAAGTCCCATATCCGGAGCAATCTGAATCCCGGCTTGGACGTTGTTGCGAATGACGTTGCCGTCGATCGCTCCGTTGATCACTCCACCGTTCATTGTGGTCAGAAGAACTCCACTTCCGACACAGTCAACGATATTGGCGATTCGCTGCACGCTTCCGTTTCGAGAAATCGTGTTTCCAGACCCTTCGGCACCGACGAAGGCTTCCAGAATGGCGTTGTCAGCAAGCAACTGAACTCCGTTGCCTCCGTTGTCGGTGATTGTGTTGAGCACAAACCCGGTTCCGGTGAGGTCATCCGGCTCAGGCGAGATGAGTGATCCCGAATCGCGAGCGATGAATCGAACACCGTCGCCAGCGTTTTCGCGGAAGATGTTCTGAGTGGCAAAGTTGATGTTCAGTGATCCGCTGCCTTCACCGATCGCCAACCAACCTGCTCCGTTCTCACCGACGTTGTTGCTTGATTCGTTTCCGATCAAAGCAACGTCCAGCGTCCCGCCGTTGTCAGCAATTGTGACAATCCCGGTCGTGTTGCCAGTAGTGAGGTTGTCGAAGAATCCGGTCGGGACATCAGCGAGGATGTCATCCATGACGATCGTTCCGCCATCGGCAACAACCGAGATCCCTGCTCCCGCATCAAGGGCAGTATCTCCATCAACATCTTCTCCGCCATCGAGGATGCCATTTTCATTGGCGTCTTCACCGAGGAAGCCGGAAACTTCGTTTTCTGAGATCAGCAGATCAAGTGTCCCAGCTGTTTGAACAACTGAGATCCCTTCGTTGGAACCGAAACCACCGCCGTTGATGACTGTGTTTCCGATGAATCCGAAGTCCTCGATCGTCAACCCGGTTGCGGCTGATGTGTCGCTGACGATGTCGATCCCTGTGATCGCATTGTCGATGTTCAGGCTTCGAAGTTCGAACCCGTCAATTCCAGCACCTGCGATTCCGTCTGCCGTCATTCCAGCGTCAATGTTGAAGTTTGCAACATAGTTGGAGTCAGCAAGCGTGATCACGTCCATTCCTGGAGCACCGCTGTTTGTCAGCAGTGGAGCAGGACCAGTTGTCGCACCTGGAACCTGAAGCATTCCGAAGTTCGAGGTTGGGAAGTAGGCACTTGTCCCGTTGAGAGTCGCACCGTCACCAAGCAGGGCCTGGTTGTCGAAGAGTGAAATCGTCGTGTTCAGATTTGTATCTGTCTCATCCTCACGAGCTCGAACAAAGATCAAGTCGAAGTCGGATTTGACCATGTCTGTCTGGCTCTCGTAGTCCAGGACCGACATGAACGGATCTGAAAAGCTACCTGTTCCCGGTGTCAACTTGTTCGGATCGATGATCGCGAAGGTGATCGGTTTGTCAGGATCGATCGGGCTCATCGCCACTTCGCTGATGGTCTCATCCGCATAGTTGACTGGAACACGATAACGACGCATGACGCTCGCAGTCAGAGACTCTGAAACTGGTCGACGTCGGAACCACTGTGCCGGAGACTTTCCTGGCAAGGTGAGCTCGAAGTTGAGCGAGAAGTTCGTGTCGAAAATATCATCGTTGGTCAAAATACCGTTGATGTAGAAGTCGCGAGTGACTTGAGCCTGTGTGCGAAGGCTGACACCCGGTGTGCTGTCGGTGTCCGACTTCAGATAGTAAACCCCGACACCGAGATCGAATCCGAAATCGCCGAGCAGCGGCATTGGGGTGGCGACCTCAAAGTCATACTCCTGCAGAGCAGATTCGGTCGTCACTTGCCGATCGATCACAACGTTGTTTCCATCGAAGCGAGGAGTCCCCGCGTCGCTGATCCCAACGATCGTGTTTTGAGTTCCAACCGGAAGGTCGAAGTTGAATCGCATCGAAACGAATCGGCCGATCGACTCGAAACTTCCCCCGAGGGAGTGATAAGTTCCGATCTGGCCACCTTCGTAGTCCCACCAGAACGAAGCCCCGTAGACACGGTCATCTTCTGGGATGTAGGTACGATAACCAAGACCGAGGTTCGCGGTTCCATCACCACTGTCGGTGATGTTCACTCGTGGGTTCAACCACCACAAGCTGCGATCGCTGTCGAAGATCGTCGGGATGAAGGCATTGATGTTCGTGAATCCCTCCTGGATTCCATACTGATCAATGTTGACGCGTCCCACACGGAACAAAACTTGATCATCAGGCCGCGTCATCGCGAAGCCAACCGACTCATCGGAAGGCACCATCGAATCAGCAAACATTGGGGGGGCTGATCCGCCATAGGGATCGGCGTAGTAATTTGTGGGAGCGATCGTTTGTGGTGGAGCCACGGCCGATGCAGAGAAATCACCTCCCCCCATGCGGACAGAGCCATAATCCTGTCCAGATGACGTTGTTTCAGGCCCACTATCAAGCCCCGGAAGCTCAGGGATCTGAGCCAGGGACGTTGCTGATAGGCCTAAACACGCCGTTAGAACTTGCAGCCAACTCTTGCATGTGTCTTTCATCGATTGCTCCAGCATCCTGCGGATCAACGAACACGAGAAATCTGTGTCCGCCCGTACAGGTGGGTTCTGCGCATTCGCCAATGGTTAGTCGCACAGATGGTTGAATAGGCCGCCTGTAGCGATTCTGCCGATAAGGGCAGTTATCCTGATCAATCGACTCAAGCAATCGAAGGAATTGAGAGGAATTTCAAATCAGGCAAGATTTAACGGTTATTTCCGTTTTATGGATTGTTCCGCTGAGTGCCCATTGGAGCTGAAAGCGTCCCTGTTCCCTCAAAGGGGATGGAGCGGGAGCCCTTCAATTCTTGAAAAAATTTCAAATCACACGGGAATTGTGGAATAACGACTGCCTCTCACAGATCTCATTCTGTGGGTGATGAACAAACATCATCACCGATGGAGAATTGCGTTTACGCACAATCGCTTTGGAGAAAAAGAATGAAGAAGTTGACATCGTTGCTGACAGTGCTCTGCTTGACCGGATGGATGGTTGGATGTGCTCCAGAAGAAGCCGCTCCACCAGCTTCAACTGAAACACCAGCAGAAGAAGGTCACGAAGACGATCACGCACACGAAGATGGTGGCGAAGAAGCACCTGCTGACGCTGCACCAACCGACGCTGCTCCAGAAGCTGGAAGCACCGAAGAGTAATTTCAGTCAGCGGTACTCGTCTTAGAAGACTTGGTCACGAACTGAGCCATTTAGAGATTTGAGTACGCTGATTTAACGATCGACTCGTCGATCGTTCGAAACTGAAAGCCCGCCCGTTCTTCAGAACGGACGGGCTTTTCTGCGTTTCAGCTTGACTCAAAGCCCAGCCTGCCAAAGACCCGGATTGTCTTCGCGGAGCCCTTCTCACAGACGGAGCCACGTTATGTCACCCCGCACCGATATCCTCGCGAGACATGACCTTTAGCTGCCGCCCGGACGCTTAAGCATCATAATAAAGGGCAAATTCCCACGGATGCGGCCGCTGCCGAACCGCTTCGATTTCTCGTTCCGTTTTGTACCAGATCCAGGTATCGATCACGTCTTCCGTGAACACATCCCCGCGAAGCAGAAAGTCGTGATCATTCCGAAGTGCCTCAACAGCGTCCGCGAGAGACGTTGGGACTTTGGGGTACTCGCCAAGCTCTTCCGTCGGAAGATCATAGACGTCTTTGTCGAGCGGCATTCCGGGGTCGATTTTCCTCTGAACGCCATCCAAAGCCGCCATAAGCACTGCTGCATTCGCAAGATAGGGATTGCATGCAGGATCAGGACACCGAAACTCGATGCGGCGCGATTCAGACGAGGACGCATGAACCGGGATGCGAATCGCCGCCGAGCGGTTTCTGAAACTGTAAGTCAGATTCACAGGTGCGTCGAAACCGGGAACAAACCGCTTGTAGCTGTTGGTTGTAGGACAACTAAAGGCAAGAATTGCCGGAGCATGCTTCAAAATTCCGCCGATGGCATGCATCGCCAGCTCACTCATGCCCCCATAACCTGATCCCGAGAACAATGGCTCCCCACTTTTCCACAACGAAAAGTGCATGTGCAAGCCCGAACCGTTGTCGTTCCAAATCGGCTTCGGCATAAACGTCGCTGTTTTCCCGTGCTTCGCAGCCACATTTTTAATGAGATACTTCAACCCGAGCAGTGCATCTGCAGAGGCGAGAAGCGGAGCAAATTTCAAGTCGACCTCACACTGCCCCGCCGTCGCGACTTCGTGATGCTGGCCAATCACATCGATCCCGCACTCCCTCGCCGTCAACATAATCTCTGTGCGCAGCTCCTGAAGCGAGTCCGTGGGAGGCATCGGAAAATACCCCTCCCGCCGGCGAACCTGTTGTCCGCGACCGGTCCCCAGTTCTCCACCGCCTCGATTCCACTCTCCCTCAACACTGTCAAGATGATAGAAGCCCTCGTGCTCGTTCTGATCAAATCGAACCTGATCGAAGATAAAGAATTCCGGCTCGAGGCCAAAATAGGCAATGTCGGCAATCCCGGTCGACCGCATATAGACTTCGGCTTTGCGGGCCACATTGCGAGGATCGCGGTTGTAGTCAGACCGTGTGATCGGGTCCTGAATATTGCATGTCATTGCCAGCGTTGACGCCATAAACGGGTCAATCATCGCCGTTTCCGGCTGCGGCACGACTAACATGTCGCTTTCATTGATGGCCTGCCAGCCATGAATTGACGACCCGTCGAACGTCAATCCATCTTCAAAGCTTTGCTCATCGAGAGCCTCCACCGGAATCGTGAAGTGCTTCTGCATTCCCGGAAAATCCATGAAACGCAGATCCACTGCCTGGATCTCCTTCTGTCGACAAAGTGCCAACACTTCACGAGGTGTCATATTCTCTCAGCCATCCAAGTACGCACTGACATCAATTCGCCCCGAGCGCCGAGGCGTTTAATATCGTCGCAAGTCTCTCATCGAAAATGAAGCCTGACGTGAAAGCAGCTGACGAGAGAATACCGCTTTTTGAGCGGAATTCGGCACAAGAGGCCTCAACGGAATCCCAGACGCCCTCGTCAAACCCATTCAGGATTCGACGAAGGAATTCTGCCCGCTCACTAAACGGAGGAATCCCGGATGACCGAAACTCTCCGCTTCGCAAACGATTCTCAACTCTTTTCTTCGCTTTCACTCTCAGTACTTTGTGTTCCATCAAGCAGAAGACCCTTCGAGAGAAGAATCTTTTCGCGAATTTCACTCAAGAGTTCAGGATTCTCTTCCAGTGTTACCCTTGCCTTGTCCCGACCCTGCCCCAGTTTCGTCTCACCGTAATTGAACCAGGAACCGCTCTTCTGCACGATTTTCGCAGCTGTCGCGAGATCCAGGAGATCCGCGGACATACTGATCCCGCATTCTCCAAGCATATCGAACTCCGCAACCCGGAACGGAGGAGCGACTTTGTTCTTGACAACTTTCGCCTTCATCCGAATTCCGACGGCTTCGTCACCGTCTTTCAAAGTGGCAATTCTCCGGACGTCAACACGACACGAGGAATAGAACTTCAAAGCCCGACCACCGGGAGTGGTTTCCGGACTCCCGAACATGACGCCGATTTTCTCCCGGATCTGATTGATGAAGATCACGGTCGTCTTGGCCTTCGCAATCGCCCCCGTCAGCTTTCGCATCGCCTGACTCATCATCCGGGCCTGCAACCCGACATGCTTGTCGCCAATTTCGCCATCAAGCTCAGCCTTCGGGACAAGTGCCGCCACGGAGTCGACAACGATCACATCCACCGCATTCGATTTAATCAGCATTTCAGCGATCTGCAGACCTTCTTCGCCATAGGTCGGCTGACTGACGAGAAGTTCCTCGAGATTCACCCCCAGCTTTCGAGCCCAGGCGGGATCGAGTGCATGTTCAGCGTCGATGAACGCGGCAATTCCACCGCTCTTTTGAGCACTTGCGACAGCATGAAGAGCCAGAGTTGTTTTTCCGCTCGACTCCGGGCCGAACAATTCAATAATCCGACCTCTCGGAAATCCGGAGCCTCCCAACGCAAGATCGAGTGAAAGCGAACCAGTCGAAATCCCATCGACCGACCCACTTGGCGAATCGGAGAGTCGCATGATTGCGCCTTCCCCGAACGATTTCTCAATCTGTCCGAGGGCATTCTTCAGAACACCATTCGACTCGGATCGCGAATCCGAAGGAGATTTTTTCGAAGCCCTCGCTTTGGCCATAACCACACTGTCCTGAAAAAAATGGTGAACAAGAGAACATTATTATTGGCAAGTCGTCGGTTTGATGCAATTACCGAATCGCGGAATTTGAGCACTTTTCTTGCCGGAAAACAGCTCTTCGCCCGGACTCACAACAGATTCCGACGTTTTCGTGCCCTCCACCGCATCAATTCAGCCAACCATCTGATTGCTTCTCGCCAAATGGAAGACGGCTGAGTTGTCGTCTTATGTGCGGTCAGATAGACTCCCCGACCATGGGTTCATCAGCCCGGAACTGTCTTCAAGCGGGAAAACAGGGACGAACGTTCTGCTTGAGGTTCGCGAACCATCTTCAGGTGAATGGGTCCGTCTTGTCCAGGCGGGCGATGGAGTTCTCACCGCCTGATCCCTCACGTTCTAAACAGAGGCACTTCAACTCAGTCGAGTCACTCAATTCGAGTGCCGGAAGTTTTCGAGCCATCGGACGTGAGGCGAGGTCAAAGCAATAGTCAGAACTTCAATTCAGTTATCCACGGAATCAATCTCATGCGGCACGTCCTCTCAGCACTGGTCATGAACCAGCCCGGTGTATTGGCCCACATCTCAGGAATGCTGGCCTCTCGCGCTTACAACATTGACAGCCTCGCTGTCGGACCCACCGAAAACGAAAAGTTCTCGCGAATGACCTTTGTTGTCAAAGGCGACGACCACGTTCTCGACCAGGTTCGAAAACAACTCGAGAAGATCGTCACTGTTGTTCGAGTTGTTGACTACATCCAGGAAGAGCACGTCGAACGCGATCTGATGTTGATCAAAGTCGAAACCAAAACGCGGCTCGAACGCAGCGAACTGAAGGAACTGGTCGACATCTTCCGGGGAAGCATTGTCGATGTCAGTGCCGGACATGTGATGATCGAAATGTCCGGACAGGAACGAAAAATCGAAGCGTTCATCGAAGCGGTCCGTCCCTTCGGGATTCTCGAAATGGCTCGCACAGGCCGAATTGCCCTGTCCCGTTCAAATTCGATGTCGTCGGCGATTGAAGTTGGAGATCCAACTCACTCCAGCGACAACGTTGACCAGGCTGTATAACCTGGCCCCAAAGTGGCCTATGCACCCCCGTGTGCTCCACACAAATGACATGCCGTTTTCATCGGCAACTTGTCGGGCGAACGGAAACTCTCCGTTCTGACGGCATCTTCTTTACACAAACTCTTTGACCTAAGGCGGATAATATGGCAGCCAAAGTTTACTACGATGACGATGCGGACCTCTCACTCCTCAAAGACAAGACAATTGCCATTTTGGGGTACGGAAGTCAGGGGCACGCCCAAGCACAAAACTTGCGTGATAGCGGCTGCAACGTCGTCATCGGTCAACGTAAAGGAAGCGCCAACTACGACCTGGCAGTCAGCCACGGTTTCGATCCACTTCCCGTTGACGAAGCCGCAGCTGCCGGTGACCTCGTCAACATGCTGCTGCCCGACGAAGTCCAGGGCGACATTTTCCGCAACTACGTGAAAGACAACCTCTCCCCGAGCAACCTGCTCCTTTGCTCACACGGGTTCAACATTCACTTCGGCCAGGTGATTCCTCCAGAAGGTGTCGACGCCGGACTCGTTGCTCCGAAAGGACCAGGACACCTCGTTCGTAGCGAGTACGTCAAAGGCGGCGGTGTTCCATCTCTCATCGCGATGTACCCCGGATCTTCCGAAACGTCACGAGGCCTCGCACTTGCTTACGCGAAAGGCATCGGCGGGACTCGTGGTGGCGTCATCGAAACCACCTTCGCAGAAGAAACCGAAACCGACCTCTTCGGTGAACAGGTCGTTCTCTGCGGCGGAGTCAGTGCACTGGTCAAAGCGGGTTTCGAAACACTCGTCGAAGCTGGCTACCAGCCGGAAATGGCCTACTTCGAGTGCATGCACGAACTCAAATTGATCGTCGACCTCTTCTACGAAGGTGGACTCAATTACATGCGTTACAGTGTTTCGAACACAGCCGAATACGGAGACTACTCCAGCGGCCCGCGCATCGTGACCGAACAAACCAAGAAGGAAATGAAGCGAGTTCTCGAAGAAATTCAGAACGGAACCTTCGCTCGCAACTGGCTTCTTGAGAACAAAGCCAACTGCCCCGGATTCCATGCGACTCGTCGCCGCGAACGTGACCACATGATCGAAAAAGTTGGTCGCGACCTGCGAAGCATGATGAGCTGGATCGACTCGAAAGAAGTCTAAGGCAAACAGGTTTGGCCTGTGCCTTCGCCTGACTGTTCGGCAAGATTGTCGTCCATTCCGATCGAACACAGTCGTCAACAAATAAAGAAAAACGGCGGTCAGAACTTTCTGACCGCCGCTTTTCTTTTGATCACTCACAACTCAATCAGCTCGCCGATTCCAGGCATCTGTCGCTGCAAACCATTGGCGATGCCCCATCGGCGACGATGCTGTCGAGTCGCTTAGAGTTCGTCGCTGGCACAGACCCAACTGTCGAGCGATGAGGAATACTCAACTAGTTCTTCGGGTTGGAAATAGATCGCAGTTTCGCGAGCGGCAGCTTCGGGGCTATCGCTTCCGTGAATGAGATTCACCTGCCGCGACAGTCCAAAGTCTCCGCGGATTGTTCCCGGTGCTGACTCGCGGCCGTTGGTTTTGCCCATCATTCCACGCACAACCGAAACCGCTTCCGGTCCCTGAACGACGATCGCAACCACTGGCCCGGAAGTGATGAACTCTTCGAGGAGTGGATAGAAAGGTTTCTCAACGTGCTCTTCGTAATGCTTCGCAGCGAGCTCTTTCGTCACGACGAGCATCTTCATCCCGACGAGTTTGAGACCTTTTTTCTCCAGTCGGGAGATGATTTCTCCGCAAAGACGACGCTGAACAGCATCCGGCTTGAGGAGGATCAGAGATTTTTCAAGTGCCATGTGTTGCTTCCGCTGTGTTTTAGAATTGGTTCACAATTGTGGTGCCCCAATCGGGGCAATTCATGGAAAGTTGACTCTGCTCGACTCATCAAGTTCCGAGCCTTGTTCTCACTGGCCTGTCAAACGCTCATGCTCCGACATCGCACCGCAACAAGATCGGAAACTCCGCGACTCAAGACCTCCGGGAAGAAACCGCTTCAGTTCGCCATCATCTTGCGAAACTCTCCGAAGAGATAAGCGCTGTCATGTGGTCCGGCCGAAGCTTCGGGATGATACTGAACGCCAAACGCTTTCAAATCGCGGTGACGAATCCCTTCGATCGTCTGATCGTTCAAGTTGATGTGCGTGATTTCCGTTCCTTCCGGCATCGTGTTGATATCGAGCGCGAACCCGTGATTCTGCGATGTGATTTCAACTCGCCCGGTCTCTTTGTTCAGAACCGGTTGATTCGCTCCGCGATGCCCGAATTTCAGCTTGTAGATCTCGCCTCCGAGAGCCATTCCCAAGAGCTGTTGTCCAAGGCAAATTCCGAAGACCGGTTTTTTTCCGAGCAACCCACGAATCGCCTCGACCGCGTAAAGCAAGGGGCGAGGATCTCCGGGACCGTTGGAGAGGAAGACTCCATCCGGCTCAAGTGCCAGAATTTCCTCCGCCGTTGCGTTTCCGGGAACGATGGTGACGCGGCATCCCATCTCTTTGAGATGTCGTGGAATATTCCATTTCATCCCATAATCAACAGCCACGACGTGATAAGACTTGTCACACGTTTCTGTCGAAGCTTGCGGCGTAAACTCCGATTGCGAAATCTCGTGGAGCCCATCGTTCCATTCAGTGTTCGCGCCGGGCATGACTTCCTTGACGAGATCCTGCCCCACCAGATGCGGGCTTTGCTGTGCCTTCTGAATCAACGACTGATCATCGAGATCGATCGTTGAGAGGACTCCCGTCATGGCTCCGTCGCTTCGAATTCGACGGACGAGGGCTCTTGTATCAACTCCTTCGATCCCGATGACTCCGTTCTCGCGAAGATAATCGTCGAGAGTCATCGTCATCCGGTAGCTGCTCGGTTCGCGGCACAACTCCTTGACAACAAACCCTTTCAGAGCGAGGCGGTCCCGCTCGACATCATCCCGGTTGACGCCATAATTCCCGATCATCGGGTAAGTCATC
Source organism: Thalassoglobus neptunius (assembly GCF_007859735.1). Classification (GTDB taxonomy): domain Bacteria; phylum Planctomycetota; class Planctomycetia; order Planctomycetales; family Planctomycetaceae; genus Thalassoglobus; species Thalassoglobus neptunius. The sequence goes on from NZ_SIHI01000001.1 coordinate 1,586,798, forward strand.
GTGACAATTTGGCCGTTGTACGAAGGATCAGTCAGAATCTCCTGATAGCCAGTCATGCTCGTGTTGAAGACGACTTCACCAAAGTGTTCGCCTTCAGCTCCGAAACGTCGTCCCGTAAAGACTGTCCCATCAGAGAGCGCTAATTTCGCCAATTCAGTCATTGTCTTTGTCTCACGCAGAAAGAGTTTCGAGTGTTGTATCAGACTGATTCTACTCGGAAAAGGACTGGGTTTTACGTCTCCACGATTTCGGCCGAATCTTCGCTCGTATCAGCTTCGAAGAGTTTCCAACACAGAACGTATCGAACAAATCAAGTGCTTTCCGAACTCGCCGGACCCGGAGTTTTTCGATGAACGCTAACTCGACGCATTCGCATCGGCCCCTTCGAATTTCAGAGCATGTTGCTCATTCCAGTGCACTCGCAGCGCTGTTTCATCAAATAAACGGCTGAGTTTGCTCGCTCGAGTGAGTGCAAACGAAATCCAAAACAGTTCGAAAACAACTTTACTCCGCATGAACCTCGCCCAACAGCGACATGCTGACAATCTGATTGCGGGAAACGACTGTCCGGGCTCGATTCGGTGTTAAACCATGCACTCTTGCTTCGTGAACGTAAGTTTCACGGTTTGTGCTACTGTCTCGAAGATCATGGACATCCACATCGACCAAAACGAGAAACAATTCGTCGGCAGCTTGTAGTGTCCCGATGAACACGTACGGACTGCTCATATCCAAAACGACTGTCTTCCCGAGCATTTCATCGATCATTTTCAACTTCCGATTTCAAAGTCGCGGACTTTGCCATTCCGGACGCGACGATGTGTTCACCTTCCGACCGCAATGCTGACAGATCTCCTTCCGGCTGACGGGGACGATACCGGAAGGTTGAATAGTGTCGATACCATTCCGCAACCCGCTTCCGATTGACCACCGACGAGTCCGCTTCAATTCGATTGGCAAAGGCCAACAACGTCTCGCTGGGCGACCGAATGAGCCCATACTTTGCCAGGAACAGATCCATTCGTGTCCGCTCCTGAGAAAGTGCGGTCACCACTTCGTTCTTTGTAGACCGACGCAATGAAGCGCTCAGCAATCGCTGTAGCGCCACTCCGATCGCACTCAAAGCCACCAAACCCGCAATACCCCACAGAATTGGCTTTACGAACATCATCGCAAGTGAAGCATAATGGCCTCGCCGGGCGGCCTCTTGCATCGTTCGAACATAGTGATTGAACGCCTCGCGTCGCTGCGTCCAGACCGAAATCGACGTTGGACTCGGAACTCCCTCGGCGGGAGTCGACTCGACGATCACCCATCGACCGAGATCCGCATCATAAGCTTCGACCCAGGCATGCGCATCTTTCCGCCTCGCATTCCATTGACCATCGATGGAGTTCTTTTCCTGTGCAAGATATCCAGTGACGTATCTCGCTGGGACTCCTCCCATTCTCAAAAGAACGGCAGTAGCTGTCGCGAAAAATTCACAGTGCGCGGGGACTTTCTCCGACACGAAATATCCGAGTCGGTCTTCCCCCTGCGGAGCATTGAATCCCAGCTGATACTGAAAGTTCTCGAGAAAGAATTCCTTCACAGAGCGGATTTTCTCCCCGGGACGAGACTGGCCTTCGAAGAGAGTTTCAGCAACGGAAAAGAGGCGTTCGTCGACCGAATCCGGAAGCTGTAGAAAGTCGCTCGAAACCAGTCGTCGCGAGGGCGTTCGAGAGGGCTGACGGAAAAGCATGTGCGGAGAGATCATGTCGTCGTCGGGACGCGTCAAAATTCCGTTCCGATCGATGAACACGGAATAGGCTCGGCACACCAGACCGACGGTGTCGAGCGTTCCAAAACAATGTCCCGCCGTGTTTCCATCAACCGGCCAGATCTTCATTTCGGAAAACGGACCTGTGATCTCACCCCGAGGTAAGTACAACTGATCCGACTCATTCTCGAGAGTCATTTCCTCGGGAATCTCCGACTGAAACAATCGCCGCGCTTGCTCCGTGACGCTCCACCGGTCCCTTTCGAAATAATCGAACACCTTCCCTCGCAAATATCCTGGCATCGTCGAAGAGTGAATCCTCAACGCCAGTTCATTCTCCTGTGATCGTTTCCAGTTTGTGATATCGCCGAGACTTCCACGACCGGAGAACCCCGCCCGAGCCGGACCTTCCTGATTGAGTTCCAGGAACTTCGAGATCAGATCTTCGAGTCGTCGCTCATTCCGATGCAGCGCCACCGAGCACACCGTTCCCACTGCCATTGCGAGAACCAGAAGCGTTGCGATAACACCTGTCCGAAACCAGGAATTCTGAGTCGACGTGCTCCGGATTTGCCGTCTGCTCGATGTTGCGAACCATGTCCAGAAAACGAGAAACAGCTGCACAAAAACCAGCATTATCAGCCGTCGAACCGGGCTGAGGCGCACGTTGCCCGTAAAGATCATCCCGACAACTGAGAACGCCAGAAAATTCACCGGCAGTCGTGTGCGGTTCTGACTTCGATATAAGGAAATCAGCTCGACGACCAGACAAAACGTGGCCACTTCATAGGCCAGTTCGGTCATCAGGAACGCGTACCGAAACGCAAACTCTCGCGGAGCGAACGAGTACTTGAGAAAGAACAAAACACCAACAAATGCCGTCCAGTGCTTCGACGGAATGGAGACCAGACGTCCGCGACGGGCCACCGGGAAGTTGACCAGCGCCAGCAGAACAGCAAACCCGGCAAGTCCCGGGGCATTCATCAGAGCACCAAGAGTGATCGCTTGAACGGAAACAAGCCCAATGGCGGCAATTCGCTGTTGAGTCAACATCTCCTGGGGTTCAGAGGGGGATTTCACCATTACTCAATCCCCTCCAACGCGGACGGATCTTTGGGATCAATCACCGCCACTTCCAAATCATCAGGGACCATTATTTCATCTCGTGCGTCAACAACGAGATAACATCGCACACCAATCCCCGACTCATACATCATTCGCAAAAAGTGTTCACGCTCCGGGTTCCAAGTCAAGAAAATACAAATCGCGACCGCAGTCGATTCCAGTGGTTCCGTCATCGCTTCCGTCAGCTGCGAGAAGCTGTCGTATCGATTTCGTTGAGTCACCGCGAGGATCTGCAAAATGCTTTCGAAGTGACTCCCCTGAGCGGAGGGTTGAAAGAGATACAGATCCGGACCACAGCCAAAGACCTCGACAGACGACTGATGCTGGTCGAGCGAATGCGCGATCGCAGCAGTGAGAGAAACCGCCGTTTCCAACTGCTTCGAAGCCATCCCGAATCGCCGCCACTCAGTCGGTCGAAAGACGTCGAGGATCAGCGCCACGTCGGATGTGACTTCATCCTGAAACTCGCGAACAACAGGATGCCCCACTCTCGCCCAAGCTTTAAAGTCCAACTTCCGGGCTGGCTCTCCCGGAACGTATTCTCGATTCCCGACAAACTCGGTTGACTGCCCGATCTGCGAATCAACAGTGACTCCACCCACCTGAAACTTGCGAGAGAACGGCAGAGAGTACCTGCCAATCGGCTCGAAGGCCGGAACCACCAGCAACTCCAGCTGAGGAGCCTTCGCTTTCCCAAACCGCATTAAATTGAATGGAAACGTGCTGTGCACTCTGATTTCGGGGAGGAGATACTCGCCTCGTGATTTGGCTTCGATCGTGAACGGAAGAGTATCCGTCTCTCCGACCCCGATCCACTGAATCGAACGATCAGCGTCCACATGCCGCAATCCACCGGGAAGCCCAAACATCACACACATGATATCGCAAGCGGGCAACCATCCCAGATTCGTGATGGTCAGATAACCGGTGACGCTCTCACCAGCGGTGACACGATCCGGCAACCACACTTTCACGTCCACCTTCGGACGCAACAAGATTCCGGTCAGTTCGATCAACCCGAAGAAGGCAACGAGGCCGCAAAAAATCTGGTAGATCGGGATCTCGACCGTCACAGCTCCGATGGCACTCAGAAAGATTCCCAACACCGCAACGCGACCGATGGGCGTCAATTTGAATCCCACCAGAAACTTCGTCAAACGGATCAGGAACGGTTGCTGTCGCTTCATGCCGGAACGGGCAGTTCACTCAAAATATCTTGGATCACCTGGGCCTTGGTCATACTTCCATAACGAGCTTTCGGCATCAGACTCAACCGGTGCGGAAGGACGTGAATTGCCATTCGCTGAACATCATCCGGAGTGACAAAATCGCGATGAGAGAGAAACGCCGCCGACTGAACCGCACGGAAGAACATTAAACTCCCACGCGGACTGACCCCCAGCCTGATTAGCGGATGATTTCTCGTCCGTGCCACGATATCGACCAGATAGCCAGCCACGCTTCGATCGAGGTCAATCTCTCGTACTGTCTGCTGGATTTCCGCCACCTCTTCCATCGTCATGACCGGTTCAATGCTGTCGATGGGCAAAGTGATTGCCCGATCGTAAAGCATTGCGATTTCCATTTCACGGTCTGGATAACCGACTTGCAATTGTACCAGAAAACGATCGAGTTGTGCTTCCGGGAGCGGATACGTCCCGTGAAAGTCAACGGGGTTCTGAGTCGCCAGCACGAGAAACGGCTTGGGAAGGAAATGGCGAACCCCTTCGATTGTCGCTTGCCCTTCACTCATCGATTCCAGCAACGCCGACTGCGTTCTCGGCGAGGCGCGATTGATTTCATCCGCCAGAAGAATGCTGCAGAAGATCGGACCTTGCCGAAACTCGAACACTCCCGTCTTCGGTGAGTAGATCGATGAACCCAGAATGTCTGACGGAAGAAGGTCCGGAGTAAACTGCACGCGCCGAAATTGAGCATCCAAGGATCGAGCCAAAGCCTTCGCGAGTGTCGTCTTCCCGACTCCGGGGACGTCCTCCATCAAGACCGATCCCCCGGCAAAGAGCGAGATCAGCAGAATCTCAATCGTCTCATCTTTGCCGCGAATGACTTTGCACAGATTCCGTCGAAGCGTGTCCAGCTTCTGTGCCTGATCTACACTCGCAGTTCCACCTGACATCGGAATGAGACACTTTCAACGCAATAGATTGGGGGGGATAGTCGAGCCGAAACTGAGATCGTCTGGTGAGAGCGACTTTTCAGGCTGTACCGGTCGCGACAAGGTTACCGATCTCAATTTCGCACCTCCAGTCACTCCACAGCTTTTAGAAGGAATCATGTGATGGAAAGCGAACTCGCCGCCGACCCTGATCATGAACGGGGAGAAGTCAAAGTTTGAACGTTCCGTGAAGCAACCTGAAACATTTTGGAGCATTTTGAACAATATCAATACTTCCTGATTGATTTCAGTGCCAACACGAGCAAGAATTCCGGCGAAACGATCAGCAGAGAGAAGGGATGAAATCACGTGCTGCTTGATCAAAGACGTATGGGAATCCTGGAAATCATTGAACGGAAAGGATTTGCGTCACTTTGCGAACTTGCAAGCGAAGTCGACGCGAGCCAGTCCACAATTCGACGAGATTTGGAACATCTTGAAAAAAGTGGGCAAGTCCGACGCACTCGCGGAGGTGCTGCTTATATCGGAGAGTCCCTCACCGGATTCGAAGAACGGCGACACCTGGCGGCTGACGAAAAGCACGCCATCGCCAAAGCAGTGGTTCAACTGATCTCTCCACAAGAGACAATCATCCTCGACGGAGGGACCACAACACTGGAAGTTGCCAAGCTTCTGTCGGGGCTTGGCCTGCAGGTCGTCACGAATTCCCTTCCTGTTGTGAATCATCTCGTGGGAAGCTCCGACACAGAAGTTGTTTTCCTGGGAGGCTACCTCTACCCGAAAACTGGGGTGGCTCTTGGAGAATTGACGATTGAATCACTCAAGCGGGTTCATGCCCGCAGGCTGATCATGAGTGTTGGGGGGATCACCGAAGAGGGTTTGTTCAATACAAACTCACTCCTCGCGGAAACTGAGAGACAAATGATGGAATCAGCCGATGAAATTATCGTCGTGACCGATTCCAGCAAGCTTGGCCACTCGGAACTGGTCTGCCTGGGGCCACTTTCCAAAGTGGATCGAATCGTTGTTGATAAAAAAATCTCCAATGAGTGGAGACAGAAAATCGTGGACCAGGGGATCGAACTGACGATCGCTCAATGATGGATCACCTCCACTACTGTTGGAAGCTCACAAGGAAACTAAAACATGTCGGCGGCAAGCAATCAGGTGACTCGAGACGATGTCGAACGAGTGGTACGTTCCGTTCTAAGTCGACAATTCGGCCAGTCGCCTGCGGCGTCTACAACTTCAACTCCTTCCGGAAAACCGAATCCGCTCGTCGTGAACATCTCGGCACGCCATTGCCATTTGACCGACGAACACATTGAGATCCTCTTCGGCAAAGGCCACAAACTCAATCCGATTAAGTGGCTCTATCAGGACGGTTACTACGCTGCCGAAGAGACCGTCGCCATCGTCGGCCCACGACGACGCATGCTTCCCGAAGTTCGTGTTCTCGGTCCCTCGCGAGGTGCTTCGCAGGTCGAACTCGCTTTCACGGATGCCATCTCACTCGGACTCGATATCCCCGTTCGCATCAGTGGTGACGTCGCCGGAACTCCGGGCTGCCTGATCGTTGGCCCCAAGGGAAGTCTTGAGCTTCACGAAGGAGTCATTCGGGCGATGCGACACGTTCACATGTCACCGGCTGACATGGCTGCTTATGGCGTCAAAGACAAAGACCTGATGCAACTGAAAGTGGAATCGCCGGGATGTTCGACCACTTTGGAGAACGTTTCTGTTCGCGGTGGAGACGACAAGATCAAACTTGAAGTGCATCTCGACACGGACGAAGGCAACGCCATCAACCTGCCGAATGCCACACACGTTCAACTGCTCAAACAAAATGACAGCTCATGTGGCTGTCTCGCTTAATTTCGTCGATGAAAACAACTGATCCGGGGCGCATTCCCGGAAACCGTTTTTTCTAAGCTCAACCCAATCGGGTTTATCCCATCCTCAATCTGTGAAATCGGAGAGTAAGACACATGGCCAAGGTTTCAGAAGCACTTGGAATGATCGAAACAAAAGGGCTCATCTGCCTGATCGAAGCTGCAGACTCTGCCCTTAAAGCTGCAAACGTCGAAATGGTCGGCTGGGAAAAAGTCGGAAGTGGACTCGTCACGATCTTCCTGACAGGTGATGTCGCAGCAGTCAAAGCCGCTGTCGACGCGGGTGCTGGTGCCGCAAGCAAGATCGGCGAAGTTGTCAGCGTGCAGGTCATTCCTCGACCACACGAAGAACTGGCAGCCATTTTGCCATCCAAGAAAGTTGCAGCCAGCAAGTAAATCCCCGACTCGGGGCTTTCGCCTGAAACAGATTCCCCTGCCGAATTCCGGCGACATCTAACACTCTTTGATCAAGGGATCAACATGAACGAAGCGATTGGGATGATCGAAACCAAAGGGCTGACCGCCACGATCGAAGGATCGGACGCAATGCTCAAATCCGCCAACGTGTCACTTGTGAAGCAAGTGCAAATCGGTGGTGGATTCGTCACTACGATCATTCGCGGTGACGTTGGCTCAGTTCGAGCCGCTGTTGACGCTGGAGCTGCTGCAGCTTCCAAAGTCGGCGAACTTGTGGGAGCTCATATTCTCCCTCGTCCTGCCACAGGACTGATGGAAAACTTCTAGGACACACCGCAAAACGATCGACGTTAAAGATTGGTTTCTGCATAACGGAGGAAGCGGTGAAAGTTCTCGTGGCGAATCTCGGATCGACGAGTTTCAAGTACCGACTGTTCGACATGGAAAGTGAAGAACAGCTGGCACGTGGAGGCATCGATCGTATCGGCGAGGGCGCAGACTCAACGTGTGTCGCTGAAATTGGTTCCAACCGAATCGAGGCAAGTCAACGGATTGCGGATCATGCCGCAGCTGTTCAGATGTGCCTGGATCAGTTGACCGATCCCGAGTCAGGCTGCCTCAAGAGCGTCGACGAAGTCTCGGCGATCGGGTTCAAAGCTGTCTTCGCAGGCAAATTGAGCGGGATCCATCTCGTCAATGATGACCTGCTCAAGGCGATGGAATCATTGGCGGATGTTGCTCCGGCTCACAATCCGCCCTATGTCAAAGCCATGCGTCAACTACAGGCGTCATTTCCTGAGATCCCTCTGGTCGCCGCGCTCGAAACCGCATTTCACGATACGATTCCGGAACCGCTTCGAATGTACGCTGCCCCCTACCACTGGGCGGAAGAATACGAAGTCCGTCGTTGGGGATTCCATGGAGCGAGCCATCGGTTCATCGGAACCAAAATGGAGACTCTCCTCGGATCGAACGATGCGAAGGTGATCTCGTGTCATCTGGGCGGGAGCAGTTCCGTCTGTGCCATGCGGGGCGGAAAGTCTCAATCGACCTCCATGGGCATGACTCCTCAGTCAGGATTGCCGCAGAACAATCGCGTCGGAGATTTCGACCCGTTTGCACTCCGGCTCGTGAAGCGACTGACCGGCAAGTCATACGACGAACTGCTTGACGAACTTTCTTCCGAAGGCGGACTCCTCGGGATCAGTGGAATTTCGAACGATCTTCGAGACATCGAAAAGGCCGCTGAAGGGGGAGACAAAAGAGCCCAACTCGCGATCGACATTTATTGTGCCGACATTAAGCGATACATCGGGCAGTATCTCGCGATCCTCAACGGTGCCGATGCCGTCGTGTTCACTGGCGGAATTGGTGAGAACAGCGACGTCGTCCGGAAACAGGTCTGCAGCAACATGACCTTCGCCGGAATCGAACTCGACGAGCAGAAGAATCAGACAGCTCGGGAGGAAGGAATCATTTCCACCGAGCAGAGCGCCGTCCAGGTTTGGATTGTGCCCACAAACGAAGAAATTGTCGTCGCCCGGCAAACAGCCCAAGTGGTCAAGGGAGAGTAATATGTTTCTCGCCAAGATCACCGGCAACGTGACATCAACGCACAAAGTTCAGGCCATGGTTGGCCAGAAGCTGTTTATCGTGGAACCGCTCCGTGTCGATGAACAGAACCAGGACTGCCTGAAGACGACCGGTCGGACATTTATCGCCGTTGACACTGTCGGTGCCGGAGAAGGAGAAGTCGTTCTGATCGTTCAGGGTTCGAGTGCTCGGTTCACCGATGATACGAAAACCCTTCCGATCGACTGTGCGATCATCGGGATTGTGGACAACGTCCGAGTCGGATCAAACGCGATCTATTCGGAGGGCAGCGACTCGTGAACAGGATGGACTTCAGCGACAGAAAGGAGGTTCTGCGAAAGTGTCAGATCATCGCAGGAGCTCTCATTATGGGCGTTGTCATGTTCGTTCTTGTGGCCATTGTTCTCATTGAAACAGGAAGTTTTGAAGGCGCGGACTTCGGTGGAATCCTCATCGCAGTCGCGGGTGGTTTTGCTGTCGCAATCTCCGTTGCAGTGATGGCTGGTTCGAAAAAGATTCTGATCGCTGACAACGCCGGGGAGCCAGAACTCCTGAAAGTGTTCATGGCCCGCAACCTCCTCACGAAAGCGCCCCTCGAAGGAGCAGCCCTTTTCAACGTGATCGCATTCATCCTCGAACAAAGCGTCTGGTCACTGGTGATTGTCGGCTTTCTCGTTGCAGTCATGATCGCCACGTTTCCGACACAGACCAAACTCGACAACTTCCTCACGGCACATACGACCACGACCGTTTGACTGTCGAGTCACATCGAATTCACACGAAGAGTAGACGGACAAGAGCCAACTCACGCGGTGCGAGACGCACAGCGAAACCCGCACACTGACTTTTATTCAATATTAAAAACGCATCCTCTGACTGGCCTCTGACGCTGAAGCCGTTTCACGCCTTCCAGCGACACAGTGAGAGTTTCGATACCAACAAGCGAAATGAGGAATGACGATGCAAGCCACCGAATCCGCGATTCGTACCGTTGTCGAAGAAGTGCTGGCCGAACTTGGAAAGACTCCGAAGCAAGTCAACGGAACTGCCCCGCACTTCAAACCCACTGCTGATCCGGGCGGAATTCGAGTTGTCTCAAGTGGCGCAGTCGCTGGACAATCTTCGAGCCCCGCGATTGAAGCTGCACCGAACAGTGGTGACTGGGGAGTTTTCCAATCGGTCGATGCGGCTGTCACTGCGGCAGATGCTGCGTTTCAACAGTTGTCCAAATCAACCGTTGAGAATCGCGACATCGTCGTGAACATCGTCAAAACGATGTGTGAACAACGGGCGGAAGAATGGGGCCGCAAAGAGTTCGAAGAGACGAAAATCGGTCGCCTCGATCACAAAATTGCCAAGCTGAAAATCATCAAGCAGGTGCCCGGAACCGAATGGCTCAAGCCCAACTGCTTCAGTGGCGATCATGGAATTTCACTAGAAGAACAGGCTCCCTTCGGCGTGATCGGCGCGATCACTCCCGTGACGCATTCGCTGCCGACTCTCGCGGGGAATATCGTCAACATGGTCGCTGCGGGTAACAGCATCATCTTCAACCCGCATCCCTCGGGAGCAAAGATCGCATGCGAAGGCGTGCAGGCATTCAACAAAGCGATCTTCGAAAAGACCGGGATCCAGAACCTCATCACGATCATCGGAACACCGACGATCGAATCCGCGAATGAGATCTTCCATCACCGCAAAGTCAGAATGCTCTGCGTCACAGGAGGTCCTGCCGTCGGACGAGCAGCACTCGGAGCGAAGAAGCGAGCTGTTGTCGCTGGTCCAGGAAACCCTCCGGTTGTCGTTGACGAAACTGCCGATCTCGACAACGCCGCGAAATCGATCGTCGCGGGAGCAGCCTTCGACAACAACCTCCTCTGTATTGGGGAAAAAGAAGTCTTCGCTGTTCAGTCGATTTTTGATCGACTGCTTGAAGCCGTCTCCAAGAATGGCGGTTTCCTCCTCAACAGTTCACAAGTTGACGCATTGACCAAGTTGGCATTCTCTCCGCCCAAAGAAGCGGGTGGTCATCCCGTCCTCAATCGTGACTTCATCGGAAAAGATGCAGCCTACCTGGCTCAACAAATCGGAGTCTCTGTTCCCGCGAATACCGAAATCCTATTCGGGGAAACGGACACAACGAACCCATTCGTTCCTGAAGAACAGATGATGCCGTTCATCCCGTTCGTAAGGGCTCGCGACACGATGCACGCGATTGAGCTTGCTTACGAATTCGAACATGGATTCGGACACACCGCGATCATTCACTCGCGTAATGTCCACGCCATGACCGTGATGGGACGACTCATGAACACAACACTGTTCGTGAAGAACGGACCATCGATGGCGGGACTGGGACTTGGAGGAGAAGGATATCTCTCCTTCAGTGTGGCGACACCAACAGGCGAAGGTGTGACCAATCCCGGAACCTTCACACGGACACGACGCTGTGTGATGGTCGATGAACTGCGAGTTGTTTAGTCGTTCAGTCGCTGCCTCGCGAACATCAACGTCGATGTTCGCGAACTCAATTCCATCAGGCAGCGAGAGCACCGAAAACGTTCTCACTGCTCGGACAAGTCAACATGTTGCACGCAAAAGTCATCGGGCATGCCACATCGACCGTGAAGCATTCTTCTCTGAACGGCTGGAGAATGCTGCTCGTTCAACCGTTGAAGTCCGATGGTTCCCGCGAGGGAATTCCCTTCATTGCAATCGACGAACTGGGAAGTCGAGTTGGTCAGAAAGTGATTCTGGCCTCCGACGGCAAATTCGTTTCCGAAGCAATGGGAACCAAGAACACACCGGTGCGATGGATGGTCATTGCCCAACCTGACGATCAACCTGAGAGATAACAACTTCAATCTGAATTCGTTCAGAACAACAGAGATTGCCGAGAATTTCACGCATCTTCAGATTTGGTTTGCGCTCTCTCACACGAGAAAACACAGCCTCTAACTCAACAAAACAGCACAAGCGAGTGCATGGGAAAGAGCAACTGGCTCTAGAATCGACACGATGAACCTTTCCGCGGAAGCAATCGACCGAATCGTCGCGAACGTGCTGAATCAATTCAGCACATCGAAGACGTCACAGATTGCCAGCCCTGCGCCAAACGGGAATTCATCCTCCGGATCAAAACTGCCTGCAGCGAACCCGCAAAAATCGGTCGCTCCGAAGGCAAACCCTTCACTCAATGAAGTTCAAATCAGCGACTCGGTGATCACGGCGGAAACGCTGCAACGGATTCCGGAAGGAACTCCGGTCATTGTCAAACCTCGTGCGATCATCACCCCCGCCGCAGTTGATATTGTTCGTCAGGCGAAGTTGCAGATCGAACGTCGCCTCGAATCACCAACAGCTGCTTCAACTCAAACAAACTCCAAGAAAGAGACTTCTTCGGAAAACTCAATCTCAACTCTTGGTGCTGCGATTGTCCGCCATAGTTTGGCGCTCGACAGCGCTCTGGAAGAGTTGAAGCTGAAGTCGCGCGAGTTGGTGAGTTGTCCGGACGATGCGGCGAAGCACGCCATCAGTGAAATCAGTCGCAACGGAGTCGACACAATGCTCGTCTTCGCAGAGCAACAGCATCGAGCGGCATGCCTTGCGAATCGAAACAAACGCGTGAAGGCGGTTGTCGTGCGTGACGCGAGTGACGTGCAACAGATTCGAAAACAACTCCGAGCGAATGTCTGGTGTCTCGATCCCACGGATCGCAGCTACTACGAGTTAAAGAACGTCCTCAAGATGATCACCGAATCCGGGAGGTCCCATTCATGATCATCGGCGAAGTCATTGGAAGCGTGACACTCTCTCGATGCCACCCCTCCATCCAGGGGGGAAGTTGGAGAGTTGTCGTTCCGCTTGATCTTCCCGCCTTACAGGGGAGTGATTCAGGCCGAGGAGAACCATTCGTCGTATTCGACGAAATCGGATCAGGAAACGGTTCACTCATTGCAGTGAGCGAAGGAGCAGAGGCAGCCGCTCCATTCCAACCAAATCCGAAACCACTCGATGCTTACTGCACAGCACTGTTAGATGTCGTCGATATCAAAGATGGCACCGACTTCTCGTAACACACAATTCACTCAAGATACTGCATCAGGAACTGTCCTTGATGCCCGGAATTTTCAACCCGAATTGAGACAAGAACGATGTACCACCCACTCTTCAACAATCCGGAAATCAAGAACCAGATCTGCGAAATCGGGCGTCGTGTCTACGACAAAGGATTCGCCGCAGCGAATGATGGTAATATCTCTCACCGTGTTGGAGAGAATGAAGTGCTTTGCAGCCCGACGATGATCTGCAAGGGCTTCATGAAGCCGGATGACATCTGTATGGTCGATCTGGAAGGAAAACAACTCGCCGGAACCAAGAAACGAACCAGTGAAATCCTGCTGCACCTGGCGATCATGAAGCATCGTCCAGACGTGAAAGCTGTCGTTCACTGCCATCCTCCGCACGCAACCGCTTTCGCCGTCGCACGCGAAGCCATTCCTCAGTGTGTGCTTCCGGAAATCGAAGTCTTCATGGGCGAAGTCCCACTGGCTCCTTACGAAACTCCCGGCGGACAGAAATTCGCTGACACTGTCGTTCCGTTTCTGAAAGCGACCAACACAATCATCCTGACGAACCACGGAACCGTCAGCTTCGGAAAGACTCTCGAAGAAGCATACTGGAAGACGGAGATTCTCGATGCGTATTGCCGAATTCTGATCCTCGCAAAACAGATCGGTGGAATCACCTATCTCAACGAGCAGAAATCACGAGAGCTTCTTGATCTCAAGCAGCGACTCGGATTCGACGATCCGCGATTCCATATGGAAGATTGCGACCTGTGCGGCAACACTGCCTTTCAGGAAGGATATCGCGAAAACAACGTCCCGGCTCCGCACACCAAAGCCTTCGATCCTCCTCCTTCATACCCTGGTTACATGAAGACTCCTGCATCGGCACCAGCTGAAGCATCCGGAGGAAACATGGACGCTCTCGTCAAAGCAATCACTGACGAAGTGATCGCTGCCCTGAAGTCATCGTAGAAAGCTTTCTCGAAGCAAGTGCGACTTTGGGAGTTATTGTCTTCGGCCGCTCAGAACAAAGTGAGTTTGTTCTGAGCGTTGGGCTGAGTGGTTCCGGACCAACAACGTCGCGCACTCCGCTCCAGGATACCGCTTCTTCCTTCGACAAAACGAATCAGCATTGAGTCGCGCAGAGCATTGCGACTTTACGTTGAGAGCGGAACCAACTCCGTTAGCCCGCTTGTTCTTCCGATTGATTGAGAGCCCCTTGAACGATTCGCAGGTTCGGAGCACCGGAACCTGAATTGTTCTCATCTCCGATCAGGCGTTCGCTGTAACGTGGCCACGGAACCGGATTGTAAAGCTGGATCTTGCTGATCTTTCGCTCGGACGCTTCGAGAACCTGAATCCGAATCTGATTCCATTCGAAGTATTCGCCCTCTTTGGGAATCCGTTCGAGGGTCGAGAAAACGAAGCCCCCGAGTGTGTCGTAGCTGTTGCTGTCAGGAAGTTCGATTTCTAGCAGATCGTTCATCTCATCAATCCGCAATCGCGCGTCGACAGCCACGGTGTGTTCGTCGATCCATTCGACACCTTCTTCTTCGTCTTCGTCGAACTCGTCAGCGATATCTCCCACGATCTCTTCGAGAATGTCTTCGAGTGTCACCAGACCGGTCACTCCGCCGTATTCATCCAGCACGATGGCAAGATGTAATCGCTTTTGCTTCATCTGATTGAGAAGCGCTTCGATTGTGCTGGTCTCCGGAACATAGAACGCTTCCCGAACAATGTCCCCAAGACTGACGTTCGCATGATCGTTTCCGATTTGTTCGAGCAGATCCCGTGCGTAGAGGATTCCAACAATCTGATCCGCCGATCCATTCACGACGGGAATTCGGGAATGCCCCGCTTCCAGAAGTTCCAGGCGTGCTTCTTCGAGAGTTTTATCCACCTGGATCGAGATGATGTCCGTCCGCGGAGTCATGACGGCGCGAATATCTTCCTGCCGCAGCTCCATCATTCGATGCAGCATTTTCCCGGCTTTCGATTCCAGAACTCCCTCGCGTTCGCCTTCATCGACAACACTCTGAATTTCTTCCGTGAAGGTCTCGACCGATTCCGGCGTCGGTTCTTTCAGTCCAAATAACCGATGAAAGAACTTGTCCACAGCGTTCGAAAAGAAGGTGACTGGCGAGCAGATTCGCATCGTGAGATCGATGGCTGGCCACGTGTAAAACAGTAACTGTTCCGCGAGCACATGCGACAACGTCCACGGAATCAGCCCGATAAAGATCCAGCAAAGGACCGTCGCAATCAGCAGGTCTCCAACCAGTTCGAAAGCGCTCAATGCTTCGATGGGCGAGTGTCTTCCGTAGCCTGCTAACACGATGGCGAGGGTGAGCGTTGTCGTCCGAACGAAATCGGAAGCCTGGAGCGCCTGCTCATCGTCTTTGAGAATAATTCCAAACCGTGGCTCGTTGTTCTTCTGTCTGCAGACGAATGCCAATCGGCTTCGAAAGAAGTTTCGCAAGCTGTCGCTGACAGTCGCATAAAAAGCGCTCATCAGAAAACAACAAACGGCAAGAGTGAAAATGTTCACGACGGGTATTCTGGTAAAAGGGCTGAATCGGTCCGGAAGAGGCTCGTTGAAGTGCCCTCAAAACCAGCGAACGAATTGTGCATGAAACGATTCATTTTCTCACTGAGTTTTGAAGGTCCATCCTCAAAGTCATCTGCTCTTCCGTTTTCACTCGGTTGGACTGTTTAAATGCTCTTACATCGCCTTAAGTTGAATAGTTCGGGATCAGATTCCAATTTTTGAGGACCACTCTTTCCCGGTCCCGCATCTGCTGTTTTTCTTCGTCGGTGCTGTCTTCGTATCCGCACAGATGGAGTGTTCCATGGATGAGATACAATCTGAGTTCATGTTTCGAGTCCCATCCGAACTCGGCAGCTTCACGACATGCTGTGTCGGTACTCACGACCAACTCTCCATCGAGTGGACCTGACTGCCCGCCTGCTTCTTCAACTTCTGATTCGTCATATCGAAAACTGATCACATCGGTCGGGTAATCGTGCTGCAGATGATCGCGGTTGACTTGATGAATCGTTGGATCATCCACCAGCGCAACGACAATCTCTGCCTGAGGAATTTGCTCTGCATCCAGGACAGCCTCGATAGTCTCTCGAACGAAGGCGTCATCAACATCAATTTGCCGCTGGTTGTTTGACAGATGAATCTTGTACTTCACTCTTTTTTTTTCCGTCAGGCGCATCGGGATAACGTATCCGACCGTGATAAATTCCAATCAAAGACTTGGTCACAGAATCTTGAATTGTGCGAATGTCTGACATTTTCAGATCGCATTCGTCGAACTGCCCATCGAGAAGTCGCCGCATCACGATATCGTTCACAAGCGTTTCGATTCGCTTCGGCGTCGGTTCTGTGAGAGACCGACAGGCACTCTCACAAGCATCGGCGATCATCATAACGCCGGTTTCCCGAGTCTGTGGCTTGGGACCAGGATATCGAAACGAAGACTCTTCCGCGTCTGTTTTGTGATCCGGTTTGCATTCCGCGAGTTTGGCGGCCTCGCGATAAAAATACTCGACAAGAGTCGTTCCGTGATGCTGTTCGATGAAGTCGATAATGGGCTGCGGAAGGCCATATTGTTCAGCCAGTTCCACACCATCTTTCACGTGCCCGATAATAATAAGCGTGCTCATGGCAGGATTCAGTTGCTGGTGCCGACTGCTCGAAGCATCCTGAAGATTCTCAATGAAATACTGCGGTTTGAGCATCTTTCCGATGTCGTGGAAATAGGCTCCAACACGCGCCAGAAGGCCGTTCCCTCCGATCCGTTCCGCAGCTGTTTCTGCGATGCTGGAGACTGCGATCGAGTGGTTATAAGTCCCCGGAGCAAGTCGCACGAGATCTTGAAGCAGCGGGTGCGACGGATCACTCAACTCCAGAAGCGTCATGTCCGTGACAACGCCGAAGGCGCTCTCGATAAACGGAAGACTGCCCGCGACCAAGAAGCCAGCGACAAGGCAAAGAGCCGCCCCTTTCGCATTCATCACGAGCAACTGCGTGTCCTGCATCACCTCTGTGACGGACTGCGTTTCGATAATGGCAATTCCGCAGCCGACTGTGAAAAACGTGATTGCGGAAATGAAACTCGTTTTGATCAACGTCGCCCGAGTTGAGACTCGCTTCAACGGAATAATTGCCGAAGTGGCTGTCGCCATCAGAACGAGAAAGTGATTGAACTGGCCTGTCGTCGCCATTGTCAGCAGCAACGACAGCGAGAAGGCGGTCATCGTCGCCAACACTTGATTAAATGCTACAGACAGCAACAAAACCGTTGTAAGAAGTGGCACGATCTCTGCGCGGAGCGGATCGAGTGAAACGATCCGGCCGATGAACGCCGTTGCGATAATCGCAACCCAGAACGTAATCAGATAGTTGAGGTTGTTCGCAATCCGGGGTTCGTTCTTGGCGATGTAAAAGCCATTCAAGATCGTCAGCACAGCCACCATGACGAAGGCGACCAGCATCCGACTGAAACGAGCTCCTTCGTGAATCTTGGACTCTGCCGCGTTGTATTCATCGAGAAGCAAACTGAGGTGAGACTGGTCGAGAAACTGTTGCGGTTCAACCAGCAAGTCCCCTTTTAAATAGCGTTCCATCCGGGGATCGACTTGTTCTCGAGCTGCTGCGATTTCCGCAGCTGTCGCAGATTGATCAAAGATCAAAGTCGGCGTCGCACGTTCGATTAACCAGTGGATCATCGGACGACGAATTTCTGGAGAGAGTGCTTCGAAGGTATCCCAGGAATATCCAAGTTGACCCGCTTCGTTCAGCTGATCCTGAAGACGAACACGCGGCAGAAGAACAATTCGGCCGGTTTCGAGTCCGTCTCCGTTGTTGACAATCAGCAGCCTGCGATCCGGCGTCAGGTTTCGATTTTGACGTTGTGCAAAATCACTCCCGATCAGTCCCGTTTCGAGGATCGGTTGAATGAACTCGCGAAACTCTTCGACCATTGCTTCGATTCGCTGTTCCGCGCGAGTCATGTCCGGGCCGACAATCGCTGATCGGAGAATTGCAAATCGCTCGGCAGGCGAACCAGCATGAAACCAGTCTCCGACGATCTTCCCTCCCAGATCGCTCGACGACTGCTGAGTCAGACCGAAGTTTTGACGAGTGGTGAGCGGAACAAGTTCGAGAGTTTGGGCGGCGGCGATTTCGCCGAGTGCTGCCCGCAACTCTTCCGGCAATGACATCAGCGGAGCCGAGTTCAGTCGAAAGATCCACGGAACCGATTCGGCAGCACGTTCTCTCGCAATTTGAGTCTGTTCGACATCAACGCGTTCGAATTCAATTTTCGCAGCGACGCCATGCTCGATGTAATCCCCGCGACGATATTGAAACGGGGACTTCCAGCTTTGCAGCGCAATGACAAGCAGCACAATCGCAACAAACGAGACACCAATGCGGATTTGCAAGCGGCGATCGCGCAACGATTTCACAAACCGTTTTAAGGCCGTGTCTGGACGGCGGATTCCCGCTGATTTCGAAACCCGGCTCCGTTTGTGTCCGAATCTAAACATAGTTGTCAGGACTTCTCCATCGACGCAGTTGCAACTTCTGTCGTTGCATAGCGATTTCGCGTGGGACGTGTTTCCTGATCGTCATACGCCTTGACGATCTCACGTACCAAACGATGGCGAACGATATCCTCTCCTGTCAGTTCAACGACCTGGACTCCCTGAATTCTTCCGAGGCGCCGAATCGCATCGTTAAATCCAGATGTGACGTTGTCTGGCAAGTCTGTTTGTGTTGCATCCCCTGTCACGACAATGGTCGAGCCCTCGCCCATACGCGTCAGGAACATCTTCATCTGAGTGATTGTTGTGTTCTGTGCTTCATCGAGAATGATAAATGTATCATTGAGAGTTCGCCCGCGCATGAAAGCCAGCGGGACGATTTCGACCACGTCGTTCTCGATGTATAACCGAACCTGCTCGAAATTGAGCATATCGTTCATCGAGTCAAGCAGCGGTCGGAGGAACGGATTGACCTTGGCGAGCATATCGCCTGGCAGAAAGCCAAGCTTCTCTCCGGCTTCGACAGCTGGGCGAACGAGGACGATTCGGCGGACTTTCTCTGACCGAAGCGCGTTCACTGCCATCGCCACGGCAAGATACGTCTTTCCGCAACCTGCCGGGCCTTTGCAGAACACCAGATCATGATTCCGGATGGCTTCAACGTACTTCGCCTGACCGGGTGTCCGAGGCTGAATTCGCTTGGCCTTCTCGAAGAGGTCGATCACCTGCTCCGATGACGGACGCTCTTCTGTTTGATTTGAAAGCAACCGGTCCACAACCGCATCGTGGGCGATTCCATCGCGCTTGATGATCTCTCGCAGTTGCTCGAACGCGTTGACGGTCGAGTCAACAGCGTCGCTTTCCCCTTCGATGACGATCGAATCGCCACGCAACACGATCGCTGTTCCATAGGCATCGCGCAGCCGACGAACATGGCTGTCACTCGGTCCGAAGAGCAAGCGAGCTTCATCTGGATAAAGCAGAGGAATTGTGGAAGATGTTGTGGTCATTCACTAAGCCAACAGAGTTGTTTCTGAACTGAAGATGCGTGCCCGGGGTCGTCAGAATCACCGGTTCGTTGTGAAAGAAACGGCTCGTGTCAATACTTTTGAACACGTGGATAGCAGCAGGATAAGCGTCTGCGTGGATCGATTTTGGGTTAAGAAAATCGCCGCAACGCGATCTGTGGAGACGAAAAGACCTCTAACAGAGCGATCGGCGGGCTCATGCTTCAATTTTGACCTCGGACTTCTCCGCCGATCGGATCCAGGCCAACGAGGCGATCGAATTGACGTGATCTTGCTCCACTGATGAATCAATGAGCTGGCTCATTCCGAAGAGCCTGCCCATCAGGATTTGAATGGCAGAATCGGCTCTCAGCGAATTGACGCTGAAGGTGCTTGAGGAGAGTTCCCCTCACGATTCACCTTGCCATCGATTCATAGATTTTATCCCGTAGATTTGTCATTGGAAAGCACTTCAGCCACCTTTTTCCGAATTCGATAAGTCACTACAAGAACAGGGGGTTTGTCGTTGACAGACTGACAAAATACGATCTTCCCGTAATGAGACGTTCCTGTTTTGAGCAGTTCCACCGAACGAAGGTTCGCGCCAACCGCTCGAAATTGATTCAATGTGAGGGGTGTTCGATCCGAAAACTCCTCAGAGGAAACCGGTCCGCGAACGAATTCCGACGGAAGAAAAATCGCTCTCATCGAATGCTGATCGATTCACAGACCGTGCGAGATCGTTACTCGTCTGACCAGAGTGGACGCCCGCGACCATCGAGAATCAGCCCGACTGTTCCACCCTTCACTGTCCGCGAGACACTCTTCCCCTTCCCGGCTCCGACATCGAGTCCTCGTCCCGGAGTGATTGTGACCTCCGCCGTCTCTCCGCCTTTCAACGGAAAAATGACCTGTTCACCGAATCGGATCTCCCCCTGCTCGGAAAGAGTCGAACCGGAAACGTGATAGCTCATCGCGATTCGCCCCAGCTTCGTTGCGCCCGCCGGAGCGATAACCGTTCCGAGAGAAATCAGGCAATCTTTCTCAAAGACTTCCAAAGCTGCATCAGGATGCACAGCTGCGAGAACGCCCAGGTGCGGCATCATGAAGATGCTGTCCTTGGCCAATTCCGTGAATCCTTCCGGCTCGAACGCATCGATCATCATCTGAGCTGTCTGCAACATTTCTGGAGCATGAGAGAGAACACCACCCGATGCGACCAGCAGATCGAGCTTCATGTTGTTGACAATCGAACGCCCTCCCCCTTCCTGCACAAAAGTATCACCGACAGTCCGCTGCTGCTGGACTCCTTTTAGAGTAGTGGCAAACTCTTTGTGTTGCTGATACGCCAATCGAAGCGCTTCACGAGCGACAGCTTGCTCGAACACAAGTGCTTCTGCCGTCTGCGGAATTGTTGTCGGCCGGATCATTTTGTTCTTCACGCGATTTCGAAGCTCGCGTTCATCCATCGCCTGATCAGCCCACCTCAAGACATTCGGCATCCCTGCTTCAGAACAGACATTGGAGATGGAATAACTCATCCCCAGGTTGGCACTCACAGTCCGATTGAATGTCGGAGAACCATCCGCACCTTCGAAGACGCTAAAGACATCCGTCGTCGCTCCGCCAATATCCACACCCACACAGTTGATCTGCCGCGCCCGCGCGATCTGTTGCAGAATGTCTCCCACAGCACCGGGAGTTGGCATGATAGGCGTATCGGTAAGCTTCATGAGCCGATCGTAACCGGGCGCATGGGCCATCACGTGTTCAAGAAACAGATCGTGAATGCAGTCTCTGGCAGGGGCAAGATTCTCGAATTCCATTTCCGGACGGACATTGTCGACGACCGACAACGTCACCGATTCGTCGAACGTTTCTGAAACTTCGGAAGCAGCTTCCTTGTTGCCTGCGAAGATGACTGGCATCCGGTAGTTGCTTCCGAATCGCGGCTTCGGCTTGGCGGGTGCAATCAGTTCGGCAATCTGCACGACGTGCTTCTTCGTTCCTCCGTCAGTCCCTCCAGCCATCACGACCATGTCGGGTCGCAAATCTCGGATTCGTTTGATCTGATCATGTGGTCGTCGCCGATCATTGGAAGCGATCAAGTCCAGCACGATCGCCCCGGCGCCCAAAGCGGCTCGCTCTGCACTCGCTGCGGACATCTCGCGCACGACCCCGGTCACAAGGACCTGGAGCCCTCCGCCCGCGCTCGATGTCGAAATATAGATGTCGCAGCCTTCGTTTCCCTGAGCAGGACGAATCAGATTCCCGTCATCATCGAGCAGTCGCCGCCCCGAAAGTTCCGCCACTTCGGCAGCTGCGTTTCGAACCCCAACGGTGACATCCGCGACCGGTTCTTCGACTGTGGTCGGCGCCTCTCCGCGATATGTCTGCCGATAATGCCCATCGACCTTCTCAATCAAAATTGCTTTCGTCGTCGTGCTTCCACAATCCGTGGCAAGAATGACATTGATTTTCGAAGGGTCGAGATCAGGCATAACAACTCGTCAATCGCAGGCACTGAAGGAATTCTAATATCCGGATCGTAACTCGAAGTCGTCCCGATAGGAAATGCAGCGTGTTGAACGTCGCTGACTTCACTTGAGATTCGCCGCTTCCGCGAGCAGGAACGGAAAGGCATCGCTCTTGAAATGTGTCCACCGCGCATGAAACAACCCGCCCTGAGCCAACTCAGAACGGGTTGTGAACGTTTCAGCAACCGAAAGCTTATCTTCCGGCGCCAGCTGGGGCACTTCCGGAGACCTGGCGAATTGGTTGAGTTGGCCGAGGACCAGTTGTTGTTCGCGTCAGGAAGTTGTCAACGCGTGCATCCTTCTTGATCTTTTCGAACACCTTCGCGACTGCGATCTGAGTTTTCTCTTCCTTGAGCTGCTTGAAGAGATCATTCCAGACTTCACGAATGTCAGTGACGACGGGTTCCGTGTGACCTTCGCACTTCAGGATGACATAGCGACTTTGAGCGACCTGAATCACACCGGAGATTTCTCCAGGTTGCAGTTTGAAGGCAGCTTCTTCGACCACTTTTTCGACTCCATGCTTACGAATTGGGGGAATCGATCCACCGAGGGGGCGGCTGTTGGGGTCTGATGAATACTCCATTGCCAGACGATCAAAGTCGTCGGGGGTCGCTTTACACTTCTCCCAGATCTGGTTCGCCTGACGAATACTTCCGTCGACAACAATCATCCGAGCTTTGACGCGAGGGCCATAATCGCGTTCGAATCCGTCCTGCATATCCTGCTCGGTCACATCCACATCCTGACCGGCAAGTTTCTTGAGTGCGATCATCGGCCAGATCACATCATCGTGATACTGCTCCTTCGTGAGACCACGCTCTGCCTGCAGCATCTGATACCAGGTATCGAGCGGAAGATTGAACTTCTTGGCGTTCGCAGCGACCTCTTCCTGCACTTCTGCGGCAGTCACAGTCACACCAGCAGCCTGACAGGCTTGTTGAATCACAAGACGGTTGATCAGGGTATCGAGCACATCTTCGCCATGGCGAGACACACACTCCTGAGCCACGACGTCGTAAGAAATTGCCTGGTTATTCACTTTCGCAAGAACTCGCGTCGAATTCTGCTGCAATTGCACCTGTCCCGAAGCATCATTCGTCGTCTGTGAGGCAGCCGGGCTTGGCAGAATAAACTGAAAACCGACCGCAGCGACCGCGACCAGAACGACCGTTCCAATGACATACGTCAGCCAATGCTGCTTTTTCGTCCGACTCGACTGCGCTGGCAGCGCCGAATTTTCTGGGGAGTGATTCCGTTCACTCATTGCAAATACTCCGTCAGTGAAAGTGTTTCGATAGGGAGTTGCGATAACATCACAAGTTTTCAGGTACTGACTTTGACGATTTACCGAAATTTTCGATTTTGGGTCAAGATGATTCTCACAAATGCCGACACCGATTTCCCTCGCCTGTAAGATTTACAATCTGCGCAAACTTTCTCGTTTGAGCATGGGGACCGGTCTGGATTTCAACATTCACTTCGCTGGTGAGTTTTCGCACAGCAACCAATCAGTGAAACTCCGTCGAATGAAACTTGAAGCATCGGAACCACTTTTAATTCCGGCCATTCCCGATAGCATGAGAAACCTGTGATGGTTCTCCGAGAAAACGCCCTCAACACGAAACAGTTCCGGGACATTTGACGATGTACAACAAACAAGAATTGATGGATTTGTTCCGAGAGCGAGCTCTGAAGTTCGGTGATTTCACGCTGGCTTCCGGGAAAAAAGCGTCCTACTACCTCGACGGAAAACAGGTGACCCTGCACGCACGGGGCCTCAGCCTCGTCAGCCACGGTTTTCTCGATCATCTCGACCCGAACATTGATGCCGTCGGAGGCATGTCCATCGGGGCTGATCCGATTGTCGCGGGAATCCTCTCAGCAGCTGCGGACAAACAATCCGACCTGCTCGGATTTCTCGTTCGGAAAGAATCAAAAGGTCACGGAACCAACAAATTTGTCGAAGGTCCCGTTCAGCCCGGAATGAAGGTCGCCATCGTTGAAGATGTCGTCACAACCGGCGGAAGCTCACTTCTGGCCATCGAACGTGTTCAGGAATTCGGCTGCGAAGTCAAACAGGTCCTGTCGATCATCGATCGCATGGAAGGCGGAGCCAACCGGTTTCGCGAACTCGGCTTCGACTTTCAGTCGCTGCTGACGATCGAAGACTTTGGAATCACGCCGCCGGAGGCATCGTAGGATGCTTCTCGATTCACAATCTCGATCGGTCCGCAGCACGCCCTGGAATCGAACAATTCCGCTGCAACGTTCGTACGATTGATCATTCGCTGAATTGACGAGTGTTCGGCAGCACGCGGAGACAACATCTCCCCGCTCGCAAGAACAGAACGCAACGCAGCTTTAAGACATCACTCAGGTCACAACGTTGACCTTTCCCGTGCACTCTCGGAAGAGTCCGTCTCAGCTTTTCGCTGTGCTCACTTGTGCGAGTGCAAGTGTTTTCATTCCAATCAATGCTCACATCCTTTTTGAGTCTGCATTGACAGCGCTTCGCATCTCCATCTGCACTAACAAGGACATCGGAATGTCAAACTCCATTTCCTTTTCCCCTCAGGCTGCCGGATTTCTCATCGAAAAACAGTATTCGATGCTCACCGAACATCTTCACGCAGCACGAGACGAAGCCTTCGCCGACGTCCAATTGAGAACGTCAGGAGAGGAAATCCCCGAGGCGAAACAACCACTCGATAGCGGATTCATCGACCTTCCGGAACGTCTGCTCAACGGAGAAGACGACCTCCTCGAGAACATTGAATCGGCAGCAAAGTCTCTTCGCGACCGAATCGACCGAATGGTCGTCCTCGGAATCGGTGGGTCCTATATGGGGCTGCGAGCACTCTTCGAAGCGTTGTGCGATCCCTATCACAACGAGTTGTCACGCGAAGCGAGGGGAGGAAAT
This sequence comes from Thalassoglobus neptunius, assembly GCF_007859735.1. Taxonomy (GTDB): domain Bacteria; phylum Planctomycetota; class Planctomycetia; order Planctomycetales; family Planctomycetaceae; genus Thalassoglobus; species Thalassoglobus neptunius. Next base: position 1,611,820 of record NZ_SIHI01000001.1, read on the forward strand.
CCTCGCCTGTACTTCGAGGGAAACAATCTCGATAACGACTCGATGAGCTCCCTGTTGAATCTGCTCAAAACTCAATGCGTCGATCCCAAAGAACTGGCCGACCGTTGGGGTATTGTGGTGATCAGCAAGTCGGGCGGAACCCTCGAAACTGCCGCAGCGTTCCGCATTTTCCGGGAAGCCCTCGAAGAATACTACGGTGCCGACTCCCCCGAAGCGACGGAACTCGTCGTTCCAGTGACCGGGGAAACTGGCAAGCTCCGTGATCTTTCAAACGCTCGAGGATATCAACAGACCTTTCCGATTCCTGATGGAGTCGGCGGAAGATTCTCGGTCTTCACAGCCGTCGGACTTTTCCCAGCTGCGGTCCTCGGCATCGACATTCGCGCACTCCTTCAAGGGGCTGCGGACATGACCGAGTGGTGCCGAACGAAACCGGCCGGAGAGAATCCCGTCCTCGATTACGTCGCCACGTGCCACCTTCTCGAACGTGATCATGGAATGGATGTCCGAGTCCTTTCCACGTGGGGGAATCGACTCGAATCGACCGGTCTCTGGTACGATCAACTTCTCGCAGAGAGCCTCGGAAAACATGAACGAGGCGCCACTCCGCTGACCGTCGTCAACACTCGCGATCTGCATAGCCGGGGCCAGCAGCATCAGGAAGGCAAACGCGATCGAGTGATCAGCAACATCATCCCCGGAGATCCAGCTTCCTCTCCAATCTCACTTCCAGAAGCTCCCGATGGTCTCGATCAGGATCTACTCAATCGAATCGCAGGGAAAACAATTCCGGAACTGCTCCAAGCTGCGATCGAAGGAACGAATCAGGCTTACGCAGAAGATCAACGCCCGACAACCGATCTCAAGCTTTCCAAAATTGATGCCTACTCAATGGGTCAACTGTTGCAGTTGTTCATGCTGGCAACTGCGATCGAAGGCCGATTGATCGGAATCAACCCTTACGGGCAACCGGGTGTGGAAGCCTACAAGAACAACATGGGCAGAATCCTTTACGGATCGTAACCAGTTCATGCACCAAAGCGGCGGAGGTCCATCTTCTTTCTCGATGGCCCGCCGCACAATTGGGCAACCCTGCTGATCCCCTCTCTTCGACCCTCCTGATCTCGAATCTGAACTAAAATGGCCGGCAAAAAATCCAGCAAATTGACTCCCATGATGCAGCGCTACATGGAAGTCAAATCAGAGACTCCGGGCACAATACTCTTATTTCGCATGGGGGATTTTTACGAGCTGTTTCACGACGACGCCGAGATCGCTGCGAAAATTCTGGGACTGACGCTCACCAGCCGCGACAAGTCTTCGTCCAAACCCGTTCCAATGGCGGGGTTCCCGTACCATTCACTCGAAGGGTATCTGCAAAAGCTGATCGCCGCCGGACACAAAGTCTCCATCTGTGATCAGGTCGAAGATCCCAAAGCGGCCAAAGGACTCGTCCGTCGGGAAGTGACACAAATCGTCACCCCGGGCACGCTGACTGATGATGCCCTTCTCGACCCGAAGGAAAGCAACTACCTCGCGTCCGTTTGTCCAACGAATGACTCGATCGGACTCGCGTGGCTGGAGCTGTCCACCGGACGTTTCTATTGCATGGAAGTCTCTCGCGAAAACGGAGAGCTTCCGCCACAACTGGGAAGTTCCTCTGCACTCATCGACGAAGTCGCCCGAATCCATCCGGCTGAGTGTCTCGTCCCGGAGAACTGCAAGAACGATGAGACCCACAAACAACTGATCGAGTACGGACAGACCGTTCTCACCGAACGCCCGACATGGTCATTCGCTGCCAATCAGTGTCGCGAGATCCTTCTCAAACATTTCGGGACCGCCACTCTCGAAGGTTTTGATCTCACCGAAGAAGACTCCGCCGGAATCACCGCTGCTGGAGCTTTGCTTGAGTATGTTCAGGAAACACAGAAGTCATCACTCGGCCACCTTTCTCGACTGGAACCATATCGCCGGGGAACAAGCCTGCTCATCGACGAAACCACTCGTCGCTCACTCGAATTGACCCGAACTCAGAGAGAAGGAAAACGGGCCGGTTCGCTGATCAGTATTCTCGATCAGACAAAGACCCCCATGGGAGCGCGGCTGCTCCTCGACTGGCTCTCCAATCCCCTGACGGACAAGCCAGCCATCGAACGACGACTCGATGCTGTCGATGAACTGACACAAGACTCGAAACTCTGCCGAGACATTCGAGAAAAACTGAACGACAGCTACGACCTTCAACGACTCGCTGCCCGGGTCGCCACGCGTCGAGCGTCTCCTCGCGATCTCGGTGCGCTCGGGAAAACTCTTTCACTGCTGCCAGCTGTCAAAGCTCGACTCGCGGGCCGTTCGTCCGACCTGTTGCAGACTCTCGAACAACGGATCGAACTGTGCGAAGACATCCGCGCCGACATCGAATCAAGCCTCGCAGACGAACTCCCGATCACGACGACCGAAGGAGGAATCATCCGTGAAGGTTATGACTCCAAGCTGGACGAACTTCGCGATCTTGCTCGTGGAGGAAAAACCTGGATTGCGCAATATCAGGCGGAGGAAATCGAACGAACCGGAATCCCGTCCCTGAAAGTCGGGTTCAATAAAGTCTTTGGCTATTACCTCGAAGTCACCGCGGCGCATCTCAGCAAAGTTCCCGAAGACTACATCCGCAAACAAACGCTCAAAAACCAGGAACGGTACATCACCCCGCAACTGAAAGAATACGAAGAAAAGGTTTTGAGAGCAGAAGACCAGTCGAAAGCTCTTGAGAACGAATTGTTTCAGAACCTCCGCGATCGAGTTGCGGACGAATGCCAGCGACTGCAACGAACTGCAGAAACGCTCGCGGAGATCGATGTTCTGGCGAATCTGGCAACGGTCGCTGTTCAGTCCAATTACCAACGACCAGAGATCACAATTGAACCGGTTCTGGAGGTCGTTGACGGTCGGCATCCTGTCCTCGATCAGATGCAACCCTCCGGAGAGTTCGTTCCGAATGACGTCATGCTTGGACTGAGTGAAGCAGGCAAAGATCATCAATCAAAGAACGGAGACAACGACCAATTGACTCTGGATCGCCGCGATCTGATCGCACTCATCACCGGCCCCAATATGGCCGGAAAGAGTACCTATATCCGGCAGGCAGCTTTGCTGACGATCATGGCCCAGATGGGATCATTCGTTCCCGCCAAGTCCGCAAGAATCGGGATTGCCGATCGAATTTTTGCTCGTGTCGGGGCCAGCGATGAACTCGGAAAAGGACAGTCGACCTTCATGGTCGAGATGACCGAGACAGCCCGCATCCTGAACACTGCAACTTCCAAAAGCCTGGTGATTCTGGACGAGATTGGCCGCGGAACCAGCACGTACGACGGAATTTCACTCGCTTGGGCGATCACCGAATTCCTTCACGATCAAATTGAATGCCGGACACTCTTTGCAACCCATTACCACGAACTGACAGAACTCTCAAAGACATTGCGGCAAGTCTGCAACTGGAACGTGGCTGTCCATGAACAGGATGGCGATGTCGTCTTCCTTCACAAAATCGTCCCCGGTGCCGCCGATCGAAGCTACGGAATTCATGTCGCCCGACTGGCTGGCATTCCGCGAGAAGTGATTCAGCGATCCGCAGTGATCCTGCAAACGCTCGAAGAAGATCATCAGGACGATCACGGACAAGTCACCATCCCCGCCCGCGAGACCAAAGGAGCTCGTCAACTCACGCTGTTCGAACCGGAACCTCACCCTGTCCTCAGCGAGTTGCAAGGTCTCAAGCTTGATGAGATGACCCCACTGGCGGCTCTTCAGGAACTGCACCGTATTCAAGGAAAACTGAAATAGCCTCGTTTCACCATTTCTCGCAGCAAGTGTTCCGGATCGATTCGAGCGAAGCGACTCACTGAAGCCAAAAAAGAGGCCACAGTATTTCACGGTGACCTCTTTCTTGATCAGTCCTGACGAACGATTGTTCGCTCGTCAATCTTCATCGATCATCTCGATGAAAACGTCTTAGTGATCATAGTTGACCACGAGTGTGTCACGACGAGCGGTGACTTTCACTGCGTATTTTCCGTAGCTGAAGATCATGCGATCTCCGCCTTTTCGGCAGATGACGTCTTCACACGCACATGGTGGAACGCAGATCTGAACGAAAACGCATTTCGGTTGGCAGCATGGTTTGCAAGGATCGTAACATGGGTTTGGAACCGAAACGATCTTTGGAACCGCACATGGAGCGATCTTGCGAGCCTGAATCACTTTGACGCAGTTGTACAATTCGATCCCTGGGTTGTCGCAGGAATCACAAATCACTGTGCCTGGAGCAACAGTTCCAGCTGGAACAGGCTGAATCGACGTAGTTTCTCCTGCCGGAGTCGGGGCGTAATCGGCCGAGTAGGCCATCGCCAAAGTTTCCTGTGGAACCAAAATCGGCTCACGACCGTCGGCAATCGTGGTGGCTCCCAACAGGACAGCAACAATCAATACATTCTTCACTTCAATTCCCTCCTCGTTATCGCAGTTGGCCGAGAAACGTTTCCCAGTACCCCAACTGTAGAGTTTGCCATCCTGGCGAAAATACCGGAGTTGTCTCGACTCCGTAAAAAGATGACACATCTTTCAGTTTAGAGATACTGCGCAGACAATGACGATGTCAACGGTTCGGTAGGGATTGCCAGTTGCAAGAGCAACAGATCATTAAACGTTGATTCGATCAGGATTTCTTGCGGAAAATCGCTTCTCGCCCGCGGATTGTTGCGTCGACTTTTCCATCCTGAAAGACTGTCTTCCCAAGCACCCACGTCCGGACTGGCCAGCCGGTCAGTTCGACGCCATTCCACGGGCTCCATTTTGATTTGGTCAGCTGATTTTCATCGCGAATTGTTTCCCGTCGAGACAAATCGACGAGGACCAGATCGGCGTCGAATCCTTCCCGAATCGCTCCTTTGTTGGCGATCTTCCAGATGCGAGCAGGGGCTGCGCACATCCACGAGACGACCTGCTCGAGCGTACACTGCCCACGATTGACAGCATCGAGCATCAGAGCCATCGAGTTTTCAACAGCTGGAAGCCCGGACGGAGACTCCGGGTACGGACGGTCTTTCTCTTCGAGTGTATGAGGAGCATGGTCGGTCGCGATGACCTCAATGACTCCGTCTCGCAGTGCGTTCCAAAGTGCTCGATTGTCCTCAGCTGTCTTGATCGACGGATTCATCTGCACCCGCGAACCGAGCCGATCATAGTCATCGACATTGAAAAACAGGTGATGCGGACACGCTTCGGCGGTCACCCAGCTTGGACGATCTTTGAGAAACTCAGCTTCTTGAGCCGTTGAAACGTGCAAGACATGAAACGGATGCTGATGTCGTGTCGACAGATCAACCGCGCGTCGGGTCGAGATGATCGCTGCTTCGTGATCGCGTATTTTCGAGTGATCATGAATCGACGTTCCGCCATTCAATCTCTCTCGATTAGCTCGAACGGTCGCTTCATCTTCGCAGTGGGCACAGATCGGAAGAGTGGTTTCAGCAAAGATCTTTTCCAGCGCATCCTGCCCGTCGACCAGCAGGTTTCCGGTACTTGAACCGATGAAAATTTTGATCCCCGGAGTTCGTTCCGCAGCTTTGAGAACGTCGAGATTCTCCGGCGTCGCTCCGATATAAAACCCAAAGTTGACGACACACTTGCCCGCGGCCAGTTCGAGTTTGGCATCCAATGCTTCTAGAGAGGTCGTCGTCGGATTGGTGTTGGGCATCTCCAGAAAGGTCGTGATGCCCCCTTTGGCACATGCCACGGATCCGGTATGTAGATCCTCCTTGTGAGTCAGCCCCGGATCACGGAAGTGAACCTGATCATCAATCGCTCCGGGCAACAGATGCCGACCTTCCGCATCGACTGTTTCATCAACGGACGCCGTTTTGGGAGGGTCGATACCGAGGATTTTGTCGTCCTCGATGAGGACGTCATGCTTCTGAATCCCCTCGGGGAGAACACATTGAGCATTGCGGATCAGCGTGCGATCAGCCATGAGCTTGAACTTCTGTCAAAAGGAGAATCAGGACGAGTTCTCGAGCATTTTCTGTTTTGGCTAGCACTCACTCGCACGAGCAAACTCTGTCTTTGACCTGATGAAAAAGTTCAAGCGAGTGCACAGGAAAGAGCAACTTGCTCTAGTCGACACCGGCTGTTGTTTTTTCTTCGATGATCGCATCGAGTTCTTCGCGGAGTCGATCGAGAATGGCATCGTAGGAATAGGCTCCGAGTTCTTTGGGACCTTTTTTCAGGTTCACAAACTTCGGACCACACCACAGCCCGAGATCCGCATCGTCCGTCTCTCCCGGACCGTTAACGCGACACCCCATCACCGCGATTGTCACCGCATGATCCTGAGCGTATTTCGTCATTTCTTTGACCTGTTGCGCGAGATCGATGAATGCTTCATTCTCGACTCGAGAGCAACTCGGACAACTGATGATGTTCAAACTCTCAAGCCCGAAATCGACGACGCTTCTCACGCGGCCAGCAGCAATGTCCGTGAGAATCTGCCGTCCGGCTTCGATCTCTTCCGGCTTTCGCGAACTGGGCACCGTCAGAGAAACCCGGATCGTGTCCCCGATTCCTTTGCTGATGAGTTGCTCGAACGCAATTCGTGTTTTGATCACCCCATCTGGAGGCATCCCCGCTTCGGTCACGCCCAGGTGAAGCGGAATGTCTGGTCGGGAAGAGGCAAAGCGGGTGTTGACCTCGATCACTTTCTTCGGGTCCGAGTCTTTCAGCGAGACGCAGTAGCGAGTGAAGCCGATGTCGTCGAGAAATCCGCAGTGATCAAGTGCACTTTCAAGCATTGGCGAAATCGAATCGTCGACGTCGTACCGTTCTTTCTTCGCAGGATCGACAGATCCGCAATTCACCCCGACACGCATCGCACAATCGTGCTCTTTCGCCACATCAGCAAGATACTGAACCTTCTCCTGCCAGGGCTTCTCTCGTTCGTGATGGTAAAGATGACCAGGGTTGTAGCGGAGCTTGGAAACGAATGGGGCGATCACTTCTGCGAGTCGGTAGTTCTCCTGCAGGTCGACAGCCAAATTCGCCGAGACCTGTCGACTGATTTCCGCCAGCGCCTCAGCATCTTTGGAACTGTCGACTGCGACACGCACGACATCCGCCCCAGCTTCGACCAATGCAGAAATCTGCTCGACCGTGGCGTCAATGTCTTTCGTATGTGTCGCTGTCATACTTTGAACAGCAATGGGATGACCATCCCCGATGACGATTGAACCAATTCGAACGGCTCGAGTCGGATTGCGAGGGAGAGATCTGTCTGACACGTTTATCAACCTTGATTCTGCAGAAGCGAGAACGCCGACCTCAGCCGAAGAATTGAGAGCCGCACGTGACACGCAATTCTTTCACCGAGAACTTGCATGTATCATAACGGCCGAATTCTTGAATGACAGACTGAACGCATCGATCTGTCACGTCGAATCGAGCGATCCACGCGGACTCGACAGCTTCCGAAATCTGCGAAACGGATTCTTCACAGCAACGGTGGAGAACACTGTCGCTGGGGAGAACATCAAACCGGAGGCAGAATACGAACCGGGGAAGAACACAGCCTGAAATCTTCGGCAGGGCTGCTTGAACCGGAGAAGGAAGTAAAAACCCTCCACATGTGCCGGCGAACTGGATTTGTCCAGACCCGCAGTTTTAGGTGGGCACCACAGGAACGGGTCATGTGATCCAGTCCTCTGTTTTCACAGAGCCAGGAGATACAATCAGCCACTCCGTTGCGGTTCCCTGCGGATTGGAAGTCGGGTCTACAAAATACTTTCCGGTATCGAACACCGCAGAGGGGGTTAGATCATGGATCCAACACTTCGATCCTAGCTTTGGGTCTGGCCCGGGGCAACGCTTCTACTGAAGTTTTTAAGGGATCAATCCATTCGCCAGCGGTCACGTACGACTCAACCGGTTGGGAACGAAACCCCGGCAAAAAATCGCTGCGAATTCAAGAAACAGATCGCGTAATTTCAAAGAAAGACGGAACTCCATTCGCCGATTTCCGTTGACCAAACTGTCGAAAATCTCGGCGACAAATCCTCGGTCAAATCGCTTCAGACAGGAAATCGTCGGAGCGAAACTTCAGTCGACGCGAATGGGACAGACGAATCCGTCTGGCTTCAGCGCGAGAACGGAACATCGAAGTTCTCTCAGAAGTCGTTCAGCGGTGTTGCCGATCAAAAATCCGGGGATTCCTCCGCGACCGACTGTTCCCATCACAAGCAGATCAGCCCCTTCTTCTTCCGCAACCTGATCGATAACAGTGTCAGCGGGGCCAGATCGAATCACGACACGTGTACCAGCTTCGAGAGTCCGATAGTCCGTTTGAGCGAGCCGTTCGTTGACAGCTTTCTCTGCTTCGGAACGAACTTTTTCCTTGTACTTATCGATTTCTTCAACGCTGACTTCGGTCCGTTTCAACGCACCTTCGAACGGGAAATCGACAGAGTGAACAACGACAAGCCGAGCACTCATCAGTTGGCCGATCGCCACAGATGTCTCGAGAACTCTCTTGCCTGTCTCACCCAGATCATCTGCCGCAAGAATGATGAAGTCGTCGAACGGAGTCACATCCGGCCGCGTCACCCAGACCGGGCAAGGACACTTGCGTAACACCTTGAGGGCGGTGCTCCCGTAAAGCATGCTTTGCGCACTCGTCTTTTCGCGTGTTCCGATGATCAGCAGATCGATGTCTTCCCGGAGAACTTCCTTGATCAATTCCTGCCAGGCGCGTCCCACGCAATTCTTTGTTCGGCATTGGACGTTCTTGGAATCACACTGTTCCAGGTACGGTTTGAGCTGATCTCTCACGATCTGATGAGGGTCCAACTGACTTAGTTCTTCGAGAACGAGGTCGCTTGACTTGGTGTCTTCCGACAGCACAGACATCAACGTCAACTCGGAGCCGGTTTCTGCAGCGATGCGGATCGCCTTGGAAATGGCTTCTCGAGTCGGCAAGGGGAGTTCACCGGTTTGCTCGTTGAAATCGACACCGACAAGGATTTTTTTGATGCTGTGCATGCCGTGATCTTTATCTTTCGACTCGAAAGTCATTGACGCGATGAGTCATTAATCCGTGGAAAGGGACGAGCCGACGATACCCGCTCCTAATCAATCACGAGTCGATTTCGACGCGCGAGTTTGTCATCACCAGATTCGCAGACGATTTAGAATTTCATGGTCACGATGTTTCCGTTCTTAATCCTACCTGCTGCATCAATCGATCTGTGGACTCGTAAGCATCTCGAACCCACTCTTCAATCTTATCTGGCTGCGGCGAATACTCCAGTTCGATTGAGACCGCTCCATCGATTTCGAGGTCACGAATCTCTTCGAGGTAGGGGATGAAATCGACAACACCATGTCCGGGCGGCAAGTCGCCATGTTTCTTGCCGTCACAATCTGAAATATGGACGTGAATTGCCTTACCTTTGAGTTTTCTCAACTTCGAAGGTTCCTCACCAGCCAGGTGCATGTGGGAAATATCGATATTGGCGCCGACAGCAGAGTGATCCACTTCATCGACGAAGGAAGCCATTCTGTCGACGCTGTTCAGTAGTGAGAGCGGAAACGGTTCCAACTCCAGAGCGATGCGAACTCCAAGCTGGTCAGCGGTATGTGCCAGTTCCATACAGCTTTCGACCGCCAACTGCCACTGCTCCTCAGGAGGAATGACTTCCTGATTCCAGATGTATTCCCCGAGCACCAGAAGCAGGTTGTCTGCTTCATATTCGCTGACAAGTTCGAGAAAACTCTTACAGCGATCGATATGAAACTGCTGAACGCTGGGATTGAAATCGATCAGACCGGTCGCGACGCAGCAAATCGAGCGAATCGGCAAATCTGCCTGATCGCATTCAGACTTGATAAGTTGCCGCTCTTTCTGGTCGATCTCGAGCGGATCGGTAAAGATGTCGATGCAATCGAAACCGATCTCCTTCGTTTTGCGGATTCCCCATCCGGTTTCGAGGCCGGTTTGCGCCCATGCGGAGTTGATCAGTCCTAGTTGCATCGGATTTCGCTTGATTGAGAAGATTGATGCGGTCAAATCCTTGGAGACATTCGCCGTGGGTCACTAACATAGCGGTTTCGGCGACCAAGACGAACCGTATCCGCAGTTTCAGGTTCAGAATCGACCGCTTCGAATTGCAAAGGCCCTTCAGGCGATCAATTCGACCCGGACGAAATCATATCTCCCTGTGACACTTTCGATCGGAATCTTGATCATTGAGACCATTTCCACTGCGAGTTTCACGTCGTTTGTGACAGAACCGCAACTCATTTCAACCTTTCGGAGCCAAACCAATGCCTGTCGCAACACCTCAACAATATGCCGCGATGCTCGATGCCGCCCAGGAGGGTGATTACGCCTATCCTGCCGTCAACATCACTTCGCTCGTCACCCTCAATGCTGCCCTCAAAGGCTTTGCGGATTCAAAGTCTGATGGAATCATTCAAATGTCGACCGGCGGCGGGAAGTTCGCTTCCGGCTTGAATGTGGGCGATAACGTGTTGGGTTCGATCGTTCTGGCGGAAGCATGCCACCGACTCGCAGAACGTTATGATGTGCTCGTTGCTCTGCACACCGACCACTGTCCCCCGGATTCTGTCGACGCTTTCCTGAAACCATTGATCCAGGCGACCGCAGAACGTCGAGCTGCTGGAAACGGAAACCTGTTCCAGTCGCACATGCTCGATGCATCCAACTTGCCACTCGAAGAAAACATGGCGCTCTCAAAAGAGCTGCTCAAGCTTTGTGCCGAAAACGAGATCATTCTCGAAGTCGAAGCAGGTGTTGTTGGCGGTGAAGAAGATGGTGCTGCCGGTGCGAGCATGGAAAGTGTTCCCGACGATAAGCTTTACACCACACCAGAAGACATGGTGAAAGTTCACGAGGAACTCAGTTCCATCGGCCGATTCCTGTTCGCAGCGACCTTCGGAAACGTTCACGGTCACTACAAGCCCGGTTCCGTTCAATTGCGTCCAGACATCCTGAAAAGTGGACAGGAAGCTGTGATGTCAAAATACGGAAAAGACGCAGAATTTGATCTCGTCTTCCACGGCGGATCGGGAACTCCTCGTCACGAACTCGAAGAGACTCTCGCATACGGCGTCGTCAAAATGAACATCGACACCGACACGCAATACGCGTTCACTCGTCCAGTCGTCGATCACATGTTCTCCAACTACGGTGGAGTTCTCAAAATCGACGGAGAAGTTGGAAACAAGAAAGTCTACGACCCACGCTCTTACCTGAAGAAGGCTGAAGAAGGTGTGGCGAACAGACTGATGCAGGCATGCGAAGATCTGCACTCGGTCGGAAAAACCATCTGCGGAAAAGTCTAGAGAATCGCAATTACTGAATTCCCGCAATTTGCACGGTCAGGCAATTTGTTTTCGTGATCATCCGGTTGCATCGTCACTTGAGCGAAGATCCGGGAACCAACTCGTGAGAACGTTTTTCGCCTGCAAGCTTTTCGGCGGCAAGTTCTTCACCGGCAAATTGTGAGAACCTGTTGGGGAAGCTCCGCAACTCCAACATTTGACGCGATTCCTGAAAAAAACGGCCCCTGTCGGACGCAAAATCGGCAGGGGTTTTTCATGCGCGTCACTTGATGATCAAAGTTGGTGGATGCATCGAGGATTTTCATCTAATCTTGTCGCTGTGTTCATCCGAGCGTTTCTGGAGCAGGTTTTCATGAATCTCCGTTGGTCATTGGTTCTCATCCTCTGCTGTGTGTGCCTTACAATTGGTTGTCGGGGAGAAAAAGCTTCTCCGCCCGAGACCGAAGTCGAAAGTGAAGGCACAACGGGAGTTCCTGCCGAATCTCGAGGAACGATTGCATTCAGTGCACTGACGCTGAAGAACCCGTTCTTCAAGGTCATCGCCGACAGCATGACAGAAGCGGGCAAGTCGCACGGATTTATCGTTCTCGTCAATGATGCGGAACGGGATGTCAACACGCAGTCCAAGCACATTGACAACTACATCGCCCAAGGTGTCACCGCAATTGTCATCAATCCTGCGGATCGCGTTGCGATTGGTCCAGCCATCAAAAAAGCCAACGAAGCTGGCATTCCCGTCTTCACCTGTGATTTGCAGTGCGTCGCGGAAGATGTCGACATCACCTCTCATATCGGCACAGATAACTATCAAGGAGGACGCCTTGCCGGACAAGCGATGATCGAAGCACTCGGTGAATACGGCGGAGAAGTCCTTGTCCTGCATTTCAAGCAAGCGAACTCCTGTGTCGAACGAGTCCGAGGATTTGTGGACGAAATCAACGAATACAATACGGATCGCACGGACGGAAAAATTGAGATCGTCGCGGAACTCGAAGGAGGCGGGCTGCGAGACGAAGGGTTTGCTGCGACTCTGGACGCGCTTCAACAACATCCGAATCTCGCGGGAATTTTCGCAATCAACGATCCCTCCGCACTCGGAGCATGCACCGCACTCGAACAATCCGACCGGGCTGACCAAGTGAAAGTGATTGGGTTCGACGGACAGAAAGAAGGGAAGCAGGCGATCAAAGATGGCCGAATCTATGCCGATCCGATCCAGTTCCCGGAAAAAATGGGAGAGGTGACCGTTCAGAATGTCATCAAGTACTTCGACGGAGAAACGCTTGAAAGCGTCCAATTGATTCCGACCGAGTTATATCGGAAACAGGATGCCGACTCTGACCCGGATTTGCAGTGATCGACCGATGTCCGCGAATAACTCTTCGCGGGCTGAACCCAAATTGATTGAACCAATTCGCACGGAGAATGGAAGCTCGACAAAAAATCGTCGAACGAAACCGATTCAGGCGAATTCCGGGAAACCATGAAAGTGGTCGATTCCACCAGTGAATTCATGACCGATCACGCAAACAAACTCGCTTCGCCGTTGCTGAGAATGGAAGGGATTGGAAAATCCTTCGCTTCGGTCAGTGTCCTGGAAGATGTGAATCTCAGCCTTGCACAAGGAGAGATCCTTGCACTGCTGGGAGAGAACGGGGCTGGCAAAAGCACGTTGATGAAAATCTTGTGCGGAATCCACCCTCCCACTTCCGGAGCGATCTTCATTGATGGAGACCGTTTGCAATCCGGAAAACCGGCCGCAGCTGCGCAGGCAGGCATCCGAGTCATCCATCAAGAGTTCAATCTCATCCCGTCGCTGACTGTCCCCGAAAACCTCTTTCTCGGCCAAGAGTCATCACTCTTAGGGGGCATCAATCAACGCCAGGAAACCGCTCGCGCTCGAGAAGTTTTCGAGCAACTCGGAGCGAAAATCCCGTTCGAGACGCCGTGCAAAAACCTGACAGTTGCAGAACAGCAACTCGTAGAAATCGGAAAAGCACTTTTGGTGCAGTCGCGTCTGATCGTCATGGATGAACCGACCGCTGCCCTTTCTCCTCAAGAAGTCGAGGGCCTTTTTCGAGTCATCCGCGAATTGAAAAGTCAGGGAATCGCGATCATATACATCAGCCATCGGCTGAACGAGATCTTCGAAATCTGCGATCGAATCATGATTCTCCGCGATGGCAAACACGTCGCAACTGGCCCAACCGCTCAGTGGTCTCGTGAGAGACTGATCGAACAAATGGTCGGAAGAACCCTTGATCAGGAGTTCCCCAAACGAACTTCAAACATTGGCGAAGTCGCCCTTTCAGCGACTGGACTCACGCGACGCCCGAAAGTGAAAGATGTCTCACTCTCCGTCCGAAAGGGTGAGATCGTCGCACTTACCGGGCTCATCGGATCGGGACGAACCGAAGTGGCGCGATTGCTGTTCGGTGCAGATTCCCTCGATGCTGGAACAATCTCACTCCATGGAAAACCGATCACGATCCGCAATCCGCGACAAGCAATCGCCTCCGGAATTTGTCTGTTGACGGAAGACCGAAAGTCGCAGGGCCTCGTCGTCAATCAATCCGTGTTGCACAATTTTTCGTTGCCGAACCTCGGGCAAATGACTTCGTGGACCGCAATCCAGTCCGAGCGTGAAAAAGACGCATTCCACAAATATCGCGAGCAATTGAACATTCGACTTGCTGACATTCACCAGCCAGCCCGAACACTTTCTGGCGGAAATCAACAGAAGGTAGTTTTGGCGAAATGGCTTCAGCGTCAGAGCGAGGTTGTGATTTTCGACGAACCAACGCGAGGAATCGACGTCGGTGCCAAGTACGAAATCTATCAGCTGATGAATCAACTTGTTGCAGAAGGCAAGGCCATCCTCATGATCAGCAGTGAACTTCCCGAAGTCCTCGGAATGGCTGACAGAATTCTCGTCATGCACGAAGGACGTCTCACCGGCGAAATCACGGATGTCGAAAACGCAACACAGGTCCAGATTATGGATCTCGCGATTCGATAGATCATATCGACCATGTTGTTGATTGATCGCTGCAAGTCAGTGGCAAAACTCGCGAGCCAGCCGTTCATGAAAACTTACCGACGTTGAACGGAGTTCGAACGGAAACGCTTCTCAAGACTCAAGAAGATGAAAGCTCTATCACAAATGCTGGATCGACTGCTCCGTTCGAATTTCGTGGCGAACTACGGCTCCGTTTTCGTGCTGATTCTGCTTTGTGCTTATTACAGCTACATGACATACGGGGAACAGCAACCCATTTCTGAAGCTGCCGGAATTGAAGTTGCCAACACAATTTCCGAATCGATCAGTCCGGGCGAAAGCGTTCTCATCGTCATTCGAAACACCGTTGGAGATCGTCTCTTCGCAACCGCTCTTGAGAAACAACTGCAAAAGAACGAGGTCGAAGTCCTGGACACGATATCGGGTTCTCCGGCGGATCTTCGGAAAACGATGGAAGAAATTGGGGCTGCGGGAACAAGCTTGGGCGCGATCGCAACCCATCACGCGGGCGCTCAATTCGGCCCCATCAGAAAAGACAACCTCGCCAAACATCAGGAGATCTATCCGTCACTCTCCGGCGTTGAGGTGTTTATCCCGAACAGTTACTACTGGCCGACATTTCTGACTCGAGAAAATCTGTTAAACGTCGTTAATCAGAATGCGGACGTTGCGATTATCGCCATTGGAATGACGATGGTGATCATTACCGCCGGAATTGATCTCTCGGTCGGAAGCATTCTTGCTGTCTCCGCTGTCGTCACTGCCATTGCCCTCCAAAGTCTGGGAGGAGCCGATGCGTCTGTCACGACAATGGCGTTCTGTGCCTTCCTCGGCGTTTTCGCATGCCTGCTCTGCGGACTGTTCAATGGAGTGATGGTCACGTTTTTCCGAGTGCCTGCTTTTATCGTCACATTGGCAGCGATGATGATTGCCCGAGGAGTCGCGCTGATTCTCGCTGTCAGATATCAAAGCTATCTCAGTGGCGGCACCACTGAAGGGACTCCGGAAGCAATCAAGATCACCACTCAATCGTTCTCGGCGCTCGGCAACGGAGAGATTTTTTCGATCCCTATTCCGATCCTGTTGATGCTCGGGCTTTATGGACTCGCCCATTACATTATGGGGCACACCGCATTCGGTCGGTATTTGTACGCTGTCGGCGGCAACGCAGAGGCAGCCAGACTTTCTGGAGTGCCGGTGACTGCAGTTCTCATCGCTGTCTATGCCATCTGCGCGACAATGGCGGGTATCGGGGGTGTGGTCGACGCGTCCCGGTTCGAAGGAGGACGCCCGAACGCTGGCGAACTCTACGAACTTCAAGTGATCGCAGCGGTGGTCGTGGGCGGGACCAGTCTGGCAGGCGGAGAGGGACGGATCTTCGGAACGTTAACCGGTGCCATGATTATCGCTGTCATTCAAAACGGCCTGAATATGGCCGGAGTCAAAAGCTACGAACAGAAAGTTGTCTTCGGACTCCTCATCCTCGGGGCGGTCGTGATCGATCAATTCAAGAAACGCCGATGAGTCGATCGAGGGCCATTCGGCCTCTGTGAGAATGAATACCAGTCAATGACGTTCGCTGATTCTCTCACGCAACTTGGGGAGGTCTTCCTCGCAGATCGACACAACCCGTCGCGTTAACATCAATCGTCCCAACATGTTCGAACGGCGACTGGGTCCATTTCACATCGGTCTCGACATTCGTTAGGATTCGTGAAAACCGGAGTCAACGACTCTGAGCATGCGGAGGCAGGGCATTTTTCGAAATGGTCTGCACAATTTCGCACGAGCAAACTGGACGAAAGACATCTTAACCAGTCCAGGCGAGTGCACAGGCAAGAGCAATGTGCTCTCGAGCATCTTCATCTCTGGTTTTCAGCGATTCGCACGAGCAAACGCAGAATTCATCGAAAGTACCGAATTCAGGCGGGTGCGGAGAAACCATAAAAGTGGTCTAGACGGAAAGAAAACATGGCAAAGAACATGATCGTTGCCCAGTCGGGCGGACCGTCGGCGGTGATCAACAATACCGTGCGTGGAATTGTTGAAACTGCCCGACAGATGGACGAAATCGGAACAGTTTACGCTGGCTGGCACGGGATTGAAGGCGTTCTGAAAGAAGAACTGCTCGACCTGTCGAAACAGTCGGCCGAAGAAATCGCCTTGCTGCGGACGACTCCGGCAGCTGGGTCATTCGGAACCTGCCGCTACAAACTGAAGCCGGGACAGGACGAAGATTTCGATCGTGTGATGGAAGTCTTCAAAGCCCACGACATCGGATACTTCTGCTACGTCGGCGGAAACGATTCGATGCACACTGCTTACACCGTCGCCAACCTGGCTCGCGAACGTGGTCTCGACGTGTGCGGACTCGGGGGACCGAAAACAATCGACAACGATGTCGGTGACAGCGAGTTCAAACTGGTGGACCACACCCCCGGGTACGGTTCCACTGCCCGCTACTGGGCTCACTATATTCAGCAGGCGAACGAAGAAAATCGCGGTTCGTGTCCGGCGGATCCTGTGCTTGTGCTGCAAGCGATGGGACGCAAAATCGGTTACATCCCCGCAGCTGCTCGCCTGGCTGATCCCAATCGTGAAATGCCTCTGCAGATCTATCTTGCAGAACGAGAAGTCACGATCGATCAGATTCATGAGAACGTCAACAACCTTCTCAAAGAACGGGGTCGAGCCATTGTGGTCGTCAGCGAAGGACTTTCCATCACAGGACTGGAAATTCCGGAAGAGTTCATCGTTCGAGATTCCTTCGGACATCCGACGTTCTCTTCAAGCAAGATCACAGTCGGACAGATGCTGACCAATGCGTTGAACGATCGCGGTCTCGCCGTCAAAGGTGCTGCCCGGTGCAACGTTCCGGGAACTCACCAACGCAACGACATGGTTTACGCCTCGACCGTTGACCTTGAAGAATCGTACTACGTCGGCCAGAAGGCAGCCCTTCTCGCTGGTGCCGGAGAGCATGGCTACATGTCGACAATTCTTCGCACCGACTGGGACAACTATCAGGTCAAGTACGACAAAGCTCCGCTCAGCGAAGTTGCCGAGAAGGACCGCAAGTTCCCTTCAAAGTGGATCAGCGAATGCGGAACGGATGTCACCGATGACTTCGTGAAATACGCTCGTCCGCTCATCGGAGACAACTGGGTGAGCGTCCCAATGATCGACGGTCGACTGCGATTTGCTCAGCTGGACACTCGAAAAGAAATGTTCGCCAGCCAGAAACTCGGCGCCTATGTTCCACAGGCGGACCGTTCGTAATTATGATGAACAGCTGACTCCGGTCAGCTCATGAGAAGCTGAATTCCGGCAGGAGGACGAACTTCGTCCTCCTGCTTTTTTCGTGGCCTGACTGTTCGATTCGCGGCTCGAACTTACCGAATCGTCGTCGACTCGGCCTTAGCTTGTTGAACAGGTTTCGCGACTGGCCGAACGATGGCGATGTCGGTCCCTTCGAGAAAGAACGGCATCGTATCGATCTCGATTTCGCTCTCCCGCAAATACGGTCGAAGCTGCGTCAGCTTGTCGGTGGTTGTCATCAGAACGCGAGTTTGCCCTTGAGAGTTTTTCCCGAAGAGTGCATCGCGAGCCTCTTCTGGTTCTCGAAAGCGTTCGATTGGCTGCTTCGCATAGAAAATCCAACTCGACTCCGGGCTGTGAAAGCTGATCACATCGACGCTCTCAGGAGATCCGTTCTGATAGAGTGAATCGACCATCTCGTCGACCCGGCGATGTCGATCGATCCGCTCAGCTGCAAATGCGAAAACAGCTGGGGACATCAAGATCGCGGTCACTGCAGTAGCGAAGGTCGCTCGCGGAATTTGCTGACGTTCTGAAGCAATGAGTGCAATCAATCCGCCGATCAACGGAATGAATCCGAGAAGCCCCAGAACCATCTCGCCGGGAACAAGCAAACTCGAAGCGATTGGAATTCCGATCAGAACAGCGGTCCCGACAAACATCACCGACCCGAATGCGAGACGCGACCAGATTGGGGAAAGCTGGAAGCTGCCGCGATTCCATCGATCGATGAACGCTCCCGTCGCAATCGCGAGCCCCGGATAGCAAGGAGTGATGTAGCTTGGGAGTTTTGTCTTCGCGAGGCTGAACAGAGCCACATAGACCCCGACCCAGCAAAACGCGAACAGATACCCGGAAGCGTATCGGTTGATTTGTCGAATCGTTTTCAACCCGTCGAGCAACGTGATCAACCAGAAGATGGACCACGGAAAGAATCCGACAATCAATGTCACAGGATAAAACAAAACATTTCCGCGATGACCATCCATTGAATTCATGGCCCGACCGACATTGTGCTTCACGAAGAAGCCGTAAGTCCACTCGCCATCGGTTCGGAAATGCACCCATAAGTACCAGGGAAGTGCAATCGCTGCGACGCATGCCAGACAGGTAATCGGCTTCATCGTCCAGCATGTCTTCAGGAAGTGTACTGGAGCAAACGGAGCGACGAGTTTTCGAAATCGAGCTGACCAGGTTGTAGGCGAATCGGACTGGCCTTCAGGAAGTCGACGAATGAGCAGAAACATACCGATCACTGCGGTCGGCAGCACAAGACCGATGGGACCTTTGGCAAGGACTGCCATCCCCATCGACGCATACATCCCGAGAATCGCTGGCCATGAGTCGGGAAAGTCTTTCACAAAGACCGTTTCCGAGTCGGTCTTCGAAGTCGTTCCGACGATGTAAATCGCGATCGCCAGCGTCGAGAAGAAAATCAGCGGCGCATCAGGAGTCGCTGCGCGTGAAGCAACCCCAAACATCAGGGTCGTCGCGATGGCCACTCCCGCCCACAAGCCAGCACGGGCACCGAAGAGTCTTCGTCCGATCAGCCATGTCAGCAGGCTGCTGCCGATGCCAAGCAACGCCGAAGGAAGTCGGGCGGAAAATTCCGTCACCCCGAAGATGGCATACGAAATCATCATCAACCAGTATGTCAGAACTGGTTTGTGTTCACGGAGTTCCGCATTAAATATCGGTTTGACCCAATTATTTGCAGCGAGCATTTCGGCAGCGCAGCCAGCGTTTCTTGGTTCATCTCGATCCCAGAGGTGCGGTCCTCCCAAATTGGTGAGAAACGCAATCCCAGCTACGAAGAGAATGATCCCTGCGTCGCGCATTGACTGATTCATTGCCATCCCTAGCAAGTCGAAAATAGATCGACGTCACAATTCCTTGACGACGATTGGTCCAGAATCGGAATATATCCGGAATTCCAAAATTCGCTCAAGCTCTGTTTTCACAAGCCAGAGTCAGCCTCGCTGAATGAGGAGTGCTCCGACGATCAAAAGAACTGCGCCGCAGACTTTCATCAGAGAAATCGGCTCCTGAGAAACGCCCAGCAATCCAAGCTGATCAATGAACAGAGACATCAACAACTGACCGACAATCGCGGCCGCGATGACATTTGCAGTCCCCAACGTCGGGACAACACACAGAACGGTCGTGACATACACTGCTCCGAGTAGTCCTCCGGTATAGAGATACCAGGGAATACTCGTTTCGCTGGGAACGGTGGGAAGTCCTCGCGACCAGATCACGAGCGCAATTGTGAGTACGATCGTCCCTCCGAGAAACGAAATCACCGCAGCGAGAAACGGATTCTGAACAGATTGTCCGAGCCGACCGTTCACGATGGCTTGAACCGGAATCACAAACGCAGCGACTGCCGTCACGAACATCAGGGCGAAAATCTTCACATCGGTCTTTCGTGATTCAACATGGACGTTTCAATCTCTTGAGAGAACGAATTCCGTCGCAGCCTAAAGCTTCCATCAAGGTGTGAGAAGGGCACTGCCGCAACATCAGGCGAAGGTGTTTGAGATTCACGCACTCGCATCTCTGGATCGCTCCTTCAAATTCCTGAAAGAGTGAACATTGTCGTCCGAATCAAAAAGTTTCGAAAGGTCTCTCCCCGTTCGGCACCACATGTGCTTTCCGTGTCAATGTGCTCGACGGACCAAAGATTGAAGAGGTTGAGAAATGAGACTGAGGCTTTATGAAGTCGGTGGAAAGTCGACAGGTAGAGTCATGCGGTTCGACCAGTTTCCCGCACTCCTGTGTGTCGATACTGCAGGCGACCCTTGTACGCATCACGAATCCTTTCACAGTGTTTGCGAGATGGTCGATATTGGAGGACAAATTGAAGTCCGGGCTGCGAGCGAATTTGAAGAGATTCTCGTCAATAAT
Organism: Thalassoglobus neptunius; assembly: GCF_007859735.1. GTDB lineage: Bacteria > Planctomycetota > Planctomycetia > Planctomycetales > Planctomycetaceae > Thalassoglobus > Thalassoglobus neptunius. The sequence goes on from NZ_SIHI01000001.1 coordinate 1,632,476, forward strand.
GTCAGCGTCACTTCCGGGGCATTGATGCCAGGTGACCGGCTGTCACTGGGAAAAACAAGCTTCATCGTTTCGTACGAACGGACCGCCCGAGAACGTCCCCCATCCATGCAGGTGAAGATTTTGAATTGAAGCACTTTGTTCCGTTTTATCGAACTCCCTGAGACGAAATTCTGTAGAGACTGTTATCGGTTCGAAGCAAGAGATCCTGATCAATCACAACCGGTGAAGCCATGATTCTTCCGGGCAACCGGTTCGCTTGAATCACTCGCGGTTTTGATTGATGCGGATCAACGATTTTGGTCACACCTTCTTCGCTGCAGAAGTACAACAATCCTCCTGCAGAGATTGGCGAGGAAGAAAAGTTCCCTCCAATACGGAGCTTCCATGCTTGTTTCCCTGTCGACGCATCCAGAGCGGTCACGATTCCTTTATTGGAGACCATTACGATCATGGAAACGTCAACGGAATCGACCACAACAGGCGACGGTGTATCAGGCACGGAACTCTTATGACTCCAAATTCGATTTGCCCGTGCCAGTTCGCCCGTGCCATTCGTAGGGACAGCCCAGATCTCTGGTTGAAAGAAGCCGGTGCAAATGAAAACCGTGTCACCCACGACAACGGGGCGCGGCACATTTGAAAAACCGGTGTATCGAATGTGCCACAATTCCCGTCCGTCTTCGGGCGAATAGGCATGACACTGATCTGCCCCCGCACTGATCAGTTGTTGCTCTCCATTTGTCTCGCAAATCAGCGGAGTCGAGAACGCTCGATGCGTGATGGGATTCGTTCGGAAGGGAGCGGAACGATTTCGAGTCCAACGAGTTGATCCATCAGCCGTGTCCAATGCGACCAGCTTTTGTTCCTGAGCACCATCCAAAGTGATGATCAGCAGGTCTTCATACAAGACCGGAGAACTTCCCGGACCTCCTTGATGCTCCACCAGTAGGTCGGTTCTTTCCCACAGTTTTCTTCCCGATTGACAATCGATGCATGCTGTCCCGTAAGTTCCGAAATGAACGAACAGTTTGCCTTCGCTCAGCACTGGAGTCGGCGAGGCATAGCTGTTGTCATGATGAATTTCTTCGATCGATTCCGGTTCGAAGATCGTCAGATTTTTGATGATCGATCCGGTACGAGCATCAACGGAAACGGCGCCGAGGATGCTCCCATCTTCCGTCGCAGTCGTGACCCAGATCGTGTCTCCATCGTGAACGGGTGACGAGTGTCCGAGACCGGGGATGTCGACCTTCCACACAACCCCATTCGACTCATCCCACTCCGTCGGGAGCGTCACATCTTCGACGACACCCTGCCCGGTCGGGCCGCGGAATTGTGGCCATTCTCGCACTTGAGCCGACGAGTTCGTGCCGATCAGAAGCGAAAGCAAAGCGATGGCGCAGCGGAGTCGGCTCGGCAATTGACACCTGAAGAAAGGTCGATAGAACATCCCGTTTGACTCCATTTTTTCGATCGCGGGTTTCCCTCTCTATTTCGAATTGAGTGATCCGTCAACCTCAGATCTCCGTTCTGAAAGAACTCGAATTGACGACAGTCTCTTCTGAAAATTCTCAGCGACGTATGTCTTCCCGCACGAGTGGTACCTTTCTATGGTTGACCATTGATTGGTCCTAATGAGTTCTGAATCCGGACGAGTGTTGATGTCGAAGAAAATTGAAACTCACTCCACAACGATCCTGGCTGTGAAACACGCCGGAAAGATTGCGATTGGGGGAGACGGTCAGGTCACCTACGGACAAATGGTCCTGAAACGCGATACCCGGAAGATTCGCAAAATCCTGAATAACGAGGTGATCGTCGGCTTCGCTGGATCGACAGCGGATGCCTTCGCGCTTCTGGAACGATTCGAAGAGAAAGCTAAGGACTTCCCCGGAAATCTTCCCCGCGCAGCGACGGAACTGGCTCGCGACTGGCGAACCGACAGAATGCTGCGGAAGCTTGAGGCGATGATCATTGTCATCAGTTCGGAGCATCAACTTCTGATCACCGGACAGGGAGATGTTGTTGTTCCGACCGATGGAGTCGTCGGCATCGGATCAGGTGGGCCATACGCGGTTTCCGCAGCCCGTGCCTTGCTTCGACATTCGGATCTTGCTGCCGGTGAAATTGTTCGCGAATCGCTGAAGATCGCGTCTGAAATCGATGTCTACACAAATGAAGAGTTAATTGTTGAGGAACTGACGTGTCAGAGCTAAGTCGTGCAGAACAGATTTCTAAACAGCTGGAATTCACTCCGAAAGAGATCGTCGCCAGACTCGATGAACATATTGTTGGTCAGGCGGACGCGAAACGAGCCGTTGCGATCGCTTTGCGCAATCGCTGGCGATGGAAACAGCTTCCCGAAGAGATTCGCAAGGAAGTCACGCCGAAGAACATCATGATGATCGGCCCGACTGGTGTCGGAAAAACGGAAATCACCCGGCGTCTGGCCCGCATCACGGGGGCTCCTTTCATCAAAGTGGAAGCAACCAAATACACCGAGGTCGGATACTACGGTCGGGATGTCGAGAGCATGATTCGCGATCTCGTGGAATCCGCGATTCAACTCGTCAAGATCGACAAGCGCGAGAAGGTCCTGAAACGTGCTCAGGCCAATGTTGAGGAAAGAATTCTCGACCTCCTCGTCCCCACAGAACGAAACTGGCCGGAAGACCCGGATGCGGAAGCACGTCATCAGCGGACTCGGGAAAAGTTTCGGGAGATGCTCGCCGCCAAAGAGATGGAAGATCGCGAAATCGATATCCGGCTCGATCAGCGACAGTCACCCGTCCAGGTGTTCTCGAACCTCGGTGCAGAACAGATGGACGTCAACCTGCAGAACATGTTTGAGAAGATTATGCCGCGACAACAGTCGCAGCGGCGTGTGACTGTCCGTGAGGCTCGCGACCTGTTGCTCGACCAGGAAGTTGAAGCGTTAATGGACCCGGACGCAATTCATGAAGAGGCCATCCGACTTGCTGAAGATTCGGGAATGGTTTTCATTGACGAAATCGACAAAGTCGCCGGCGGTTCGGAAGGATCGAAGAGTGCGGACGTCAGTCGCCAGGGCGTTCAAAGAGACTTGCTTCCCATTGTGGAAGGCACAACGGTTCAGACCCGTTACGGAAACGTCAAGACGGACAACATGCTCTTCATCGCGGCCGGTGCGTTTCATCGTGCACGACCGTCCGATCTCATGCCGGAGCTTCAGGGGCGATTCCCGATCCGTGTGGAACTGGAAGACCTGACCAAAGAGGACTTCCTGAGAATCCTCACTGAGCCAGCGAGTTCACTGACCCGACAGTACACCGCTCTACTTGAGGTCGAAGGAGTGAAGGTCAGCTTTCAAGAGGATGGGCTGAGCGCGCTGGCTGATCTTGCCTTTCAGATGAATCAGACGACCCAAAACATTGGAGCCCGTCGGCTGCATACTGTCCTCGAACGGCTGCTGGAAGATGTCAGCTTCGAAGCTCCGGACCTGAAAGGGCAGACGGTTGTTGTTGATCGTGAATACGTCAACGAACGCCTGGCTTCTGCGACGCAACTTGAAGACTTGAGCAAGTTCATCCTGTAGTCCTCTTTCACGGAGGCTCTGCACCTGCTTGACGAATTTTCGTCTCGCGAGTGCTCTCGTTTCGCGAGTGTTCTCGATTAGTGAGTGCAGAGTCTGCTCGATTGAACTCTGAGAACGGTCTCAAGATGAGGTCGCAATCGCTGTGCGATCTTGTTTCAGACATTCATTCATCATGCCCGTTCGAACATCTGAGACCGTCCATTTTGCCTTTCACTCTTGAATTCTCAGGACTCGAAAGACATTCTGAAGATGGTGTTTTCATCCTGAGTGAATGTGTTGCCGAAGAATCGCTGCGGCCACAACGTTGCAGCGAGAACTGACATTTCGTCCGCAAGCTGTTTGTGACTCAACGGGTCGATTGAAAAATTCTGCATGGAAACAGTTTGGGATCACGTCGAAAACGTCTGAAAACCGAAGGGCAGAAAATGATGGCAGACCAGAATCCCGAGTCGTCCGATCCATCGAACGCACATCCTGATCCCCCGAAACAACAGGCCAGCGGTCAAGATCAGGCGTCAGAATTAACTCGGCGTGACTTCATAAAATACACGACATTGAGTTCAGCTGCTGCTGCCGGGCTGTACGGGCTGACACTCAAAACGGATGCGATCGACCAGCCAGTCGAGACCGACATTCGATTTCAAGAGTCGGGTGTCGGGAACCATATCCCCTACACGTACAACGATGTGGCCCCATAAACACGGCAAGGTTCGAGATCTCTCGAATTGATTTGCACGAGACCCTTTTCACGGTTTCTCAGTTCTCGCGGAAACCTGTTTCGCTTGCTGAAAACCGCGTTCGCACGTTTCGCTGGGCTGTCTCTCAAACTCAGTTCGCTTCTCTCCCGTCATCTGGTGTTGCTCCTTTTCTAATCTGAGATGATCGCACGTCGTGGCAATTTCAAAAGTACTTCTCGTTGCTGGCTCTGCAAATTTTTCGACGCGTGAAGTTTGGGAAGGCTACCGAATCGCGCTGTCGTATCAGGGAATCGAAGTCATTCCCTATCCGACATTTTCGTTGTTGAAAGTTCTCAGCCCGGACGGGGTCTGTTCGGATCTGATCGGAACAGCTTTGGACTGCGATCAGCAAATTGATTGCGTTGTATTCATCGACGGCTTGTATTTTCGAGGAAAGAGAGCCCGCGTCCCGCGATCAATCCTCGCGGCCGGAACTCCGACGGTTCTCATTGCGACCGACGATCCCTACGAAGAGATTCCTCAGGCGGAACTGATCTATCGAGTTCGCTTTTCGAACGAACTGACATGTGCGGGCGACGGCGTCCAATACCTTCCAACAGCATCACTGGAATTTCCGGAACTGCCTCGTCTTGAGAACCCGAAGTATGCCCTTTCGTTCGTCGGGACCGTCTTCGAAGACCGTGTCCCGTTCTTGGTTCACTTCGCGGAGCATTGTGAGCAACAACGGCTCCCCTTTCTGATAGCTGGCAAGTTCGTGGCTGGCTACGACGAACTTTCGAAGTTTCAAATGGCAACTCTTCGACCGGGAACCATTGGCTTCGCCGAAAAGTGCGAAATCTACGCCAACTCGAAAGTGGTGTTGAACCTGTTTCGAGGGTCAGAAACAGCACAATCCCCAAATCCCCGAGTGTTCGAAGTGACCGCGTTTGGACACGCAGCCCTATTGAGCGGGCCAAAGAGAAGCGAAGTCCGTTCGATCTTTGGAGAGAGCGTCGCTGAATTCGAAACTCCGGACAAAGGAATCCGCCTCTTCGACACACTTGTGACGGATTCTGAGACGAGAATCTCGAACGTTGTTCGCGCGAAAGAGATCACCACTTCAGGCCACTTGTACGTCGATCGCGCAGCACAGCTGATCAAAAATTTGAGAGAGCAACTTGCGGATGCTCGAGTCGCCGAAACAAATGAGCACCGGCTCGCCTGGATTATCGGGAGCGGGCGAACGGGCTCCACATGGCTCGCTGAAATGCTGGGAGATTTGCCCGGGATTCGCCGATGGCACGAGCCGTACTTCGGCCGATTTCTGAAACACGTGCAAGACAGGCCCGAAGAACTCGACCGAAACGCCTCTTTCTTCTCTCGCAAGTATCTGCGTACCTGGCTCGACGGGCTGCGAAAACTCTTCTATGGGATGGTTCAGGACCGCTATCCCGATTTCGGCCGTCATGCTCTCGTCGTCAAGGAAGTGAATACCCCCGAATTATTCGGATGGATTCACTCGCTCTTCCCGACAGGTCAACTGATTTACCTCGTCCGCGATCCCTTCGACACTCTCGACTCTTACTTTGATATGCAAAAGCCCGGTAGCTGGAACTCCCACTTCGGCGACGGCGATGATCCGCTCACGGAAGCCAATGTTCGACGGACAGCGTCACACATTCGAAATGCGATGGAAGCGGCAGCCTCAGCTTACGATCGATTCCCCAGCACGCAACGACTTCGTCTTTCGTATGAAGAGCTGTTGGCCGCTCCCGTTCAATCGCTGCAGAAGTGTTGCGAATTGCTCTCTGTAGAACGGACAGATTCGGAGATTGAAGAAGTCGTCAAGAAGCACGACTTTCAGAATTACTCCAAGACCGGCAAACTTCAATTTCGCCGCTCAGGTCGATCCGGAGTCTGGAGAAATTCCGAGAACTTTCGGGATCCAAAAGTTCTCGGAATCGCTGACGAAATCCTCGGCCCGATTCGTCGCATCCATGGCTATGAAGATCAGTAAAACCTCTTTGATATCCAAACAGGTTGCTGTCTTCTGTGCACTCGCTTGAAGTTCTCAAGATGGTTTCCGTCCCGTGTGCTTATGCATCATCGCGGAACCAGCTTCGAAGACCGCTCTCAGGATAGACAGTGTGCGACTCAAACAACGCTTGTACGTTTCGCACTCGTCACCCTTCAAAATCGAAGCCAGTCAGTCCATGACCAAAATGTCATTTTGAACGGACACAACTCCCGGGACTTTCTGGGCGATCGTCTGAGCAATCTGTTTCAAGTAGTAGGAGCGTAACTTGCCTGACAACGTGACTTGGTTCCCTCTTTCGATGCTGCAACTCACATCATCGAGTTGATGATAGCTCAGCTTTCCAAGAGACAATTTCACACGCGTAACGAGATCACCGGAGTTAATACAGTCAATATTGGCATTCACTTCACTCACCCAAGACCCTGTTTCTGATGGGGGAAATGTTCGATGGCAGTTTGTGGAGTTGAGAGCGCCCTACCATTGTTTTCGCCTTCGAATTAGCACGTCCCATGCCGACTTACTGATTTTGGGAAAAGTTCCGTTCTCTCGATCGCGTGTACGGACACATCCGAAGCGTGTTTCGGACCGTCCGTCGCGATGGACACTCCTGAACCTGCCTGAAAATTGCTGTCGTCGAGTCTCAGAATGGAGTTCTTGTAATTTCTTCAAGATCATGAAAATTGGATAAAGGTCTCCTCTTTTTTCTGACCGACCGCTTCGGAAACCGTTTGAAGAACGGGCGAGTGCGTTTCTCTCAGAAGTTTCTTGCTGGAAAACTATGCACACAGGGTCACGGAATGATCAGACAAGAAGCCGACCTGTCCCCGACATCACCCGGAAGCAGCTGCAGGGAATCACTCTCGAAGACCGCGACAAAACGACGGAATCGCAGACCGGGTTGATGGTGCCTCTGTGAACCCGGAGCAAAGAATCTTCAGCGAGGGGCGACCGCTCCGATGAATCCCGCTCCGCGAAAGGGAGTTTTGACAGGGGACCGCAGATCGGGCTTTGACGGCTTCAGAAAGTTGTCGGACTCTCGATCAGTTGAGACAAACTCGAGATCGTCGACATTGAGGCGTCCCCCATCTTCGAAAATGTTCAACCATTCCGACGCGGTTTGGCTGGGACCTGTCGACCAGTTCAAACGCGTCGGCGGGCCATTTTTTCCGATGTCAGCAAGGGAGACATTCGGTGAACGGGTGGTCACTTCACCGTCAGGATTCTCGACGAACAGGTTCTGCACGAAACTCATCTCGGAGATTCGGTCGACCTGACTTGATTCGATCACGATTGCCCGAGCACATCGATAAAACGTGTTGTTGCAGATCAAAGCCCCCATAATGGCCCGCTCGCTGCCTGCAAAACGAATCGCGGTTTGAGCATTCTGGAAGATGCACCGCTCGACAATCAGATCTTCGAGGTCTTCGTTCAGCTGTATTCCGGAATCGAACTGCCCAAGAAATCGACACTGTCGAATTTGAACATGACGTGTGCTGGAGAAGCTCGCTTCAATCGAGGATTCCGACGTGAACTGAATCGCAACCACCGGTTGTTGATCGGATTCGAACTGGCAATTCTCGCAAGTGACCGGTTGCTGCGCGAGACCACTCACTCCGAAACATTGAATTCCCCGTTGACCAATGTTTCGAATTGCGACGTTCCGGAATGTCGTTCCAGTTGAATAGCCTGAAATACTGATCGCACTGGGACAATTCGCAGCATCGAAGACAAGGTTCGAGACGGTGAGTCCCTCAACCGATTTCAAACTGAGAAGAGAAGAGTTCTTCCCGGTGATCACAGGTCGGTTCGACTCGTCGCCAGTGATTTCGAATCCTCGGGGAAATTGTCCCAAGCCGGAATTATCGATCGCCAGGTGTTCTTCGAAGGTCTGACCTGCGGCCAACTCGATTTTCTGAAAACGCGCCTTCGACGGGTCCTGTTCCAGCACGTACAGAAGGGCCGTTCGCACACTTCGGAAATTGCCCGAGGGACCAACTGTAATCGTGCTCCCAGCGATTGGAGAAAGCGGCTCAAGGGACTCTTCCGCCGGGTCCTCTTCGACAACTGGCGGCGAGGGAGGGCTGTTCGGCTCAGGCTCAGCGCCATCTCCGGAAAACATCAACCAGAGAGCGACCAGAACAATGAATCCACCGCCCCACATCCAGAATTGGCTGATCGACTTGGTACGTCGTGATCGATGAGACGATTTTGACGACGACACTAAACTCGACGAACGTCGCGTGATCTTACTCGAATCGGCCGTGACATGGACGGTGCTGTCCGGTTCCTTGCCGCGTCTCCGGATCGTTGAATCTGACTTGCTGACCCCAGTGGGCGACTCCGTCATGACGTTGCTGTCGAGTCGCGACAGAAAATCGACCAGCTCTTCGGGTGCATCATCGTTTCCGTCACCGCGATTGCTGCGAAGGAGCGACTCGACGGTCGGAGTTTCCAGCTGCGCGAATGAATCGCCGGAAGGCTCTTCTTCGTTCGTTTCGAGCCATGCAGAAAGTTCATCGGCCACAGCTTGAGCGGTTTGAACTCGTTTCTTTGGATCTTTGGCCATCATCCGCATGATCAGATCGCTCAACTCAACCGGCACATCTTTTTTGATGCGATGAACTGGCTTCGGTGTTTTCGACTGATGAGCGAGAAGTCGCTGGGCCAATGTGCCTTCGTTGAAGGGAGGTCGACCCGCGAGCAAGAAATAGAACGTGCAGCCCAGTGCGTAGATGTCTGCCCGTGTATCGACGTTGTGGCTGTCAACGGCCTGTTCGGGAGCCAGATAATCCGCCGTTCCCAGCACCTTTTCGTCATTGGCGACGGTGAGTGAGAAATCCTCGTCCTTCCGAAAGGCTTTCGCGAGTCCGAGATCCATCATCCGGACGACCCCTGCCCCATCGACGATGAAGTTTCCCGGTTTGATGTCACGATGGATGAGCCCCGCATCGTGTGCGTGCTGAAGCCCGAGCGCTGCCTGCCGGATGTAATCGGCAGCTGTGAGTGGTTCGAGTTGACCAAGAGCCCTGACGAGTTCAAAGAAATTGTGGCCCGGAATGAATTCCATGACCAGAAAGTGAATTTCTAGCTGTCCATCCACTTCGGAATCGATGTCGTAGGCCCGAACGATGTTGGGATGATCAAGGACTGCGACCGCCTGAGCTTCTCGATGAAACCGTTCGAGATACGACGAATCCTGAACGAGTTTGTGTGGCAGAACTTTCAAAGCGACCTGCCGCTTCATGACGACATGTTCGGCGAGGTAAACCGTGCTCATTCCTCCTTTTCCGAGGAGTGTGAGCAGTTTGTACTTGCCAAGAAAGAACCCTCGATGTTTGCCCTTCAGAAGTTTGGCAGCTTGCCAGGGGGTGATGAGTTCCTTCTCAATCAAGACGTTGGTCAGGTCTTCCGGGCCCGATCCGCCCTCTTGCTGACGGAAGTCATTGACGGCCTGAGTCAACACAGAAGCGTCAATCAGTCCGCTTCTTTTGAGTGTGACAATCAGAGATTCCAGTGGTGTTCCGGTTGTCGCATTCATTTCTGATCGATGCTGAAAACGTCAATGTTCACGATATTGAGACTGGAAACTCTCTCGAGAGCAAAGTTCCTACCTGTGCACTCGATTGACCTGCTTCACATGATTGTCGTCCTGATCGTTCGTGTGAGTTGGCGAAGACCACCCCAAAAAATATTCGAATTCCTGAATTCGCTGCATGATCGGACCGAACCGGATGACTCCGAAAGGGTCCAATGGAGCTATTACAGGAAAATGCTGCTCATTGAGGATAAACTTGACAATGAGTCGATGTACAGCGTACTTCGACGTGCAATTTGAAGTTCTCGTTTTGGCGTAAACTTTTTGCTGCTGGCCAATTGTGTCAGCCGCAATCGCGACGCCCGGGAGCCTCAGGTCGGATACGGCACGACGGATTGGACGAGCACCCCACAATCCCATCGGCAAAAACTGTTGTAACATTCGATCGTTTGTGTCACGCATTGAATGACTGCCACGATTTCGGGAAACTGCTGTCTGATTTTTCTCGTCGTCGGAATTGGATTTCGTTACACTTACTATTCAGTGGTGATTAGGGAAATTGCCCCGCACCACCATATCTTTACACGCAAATCAGCAGAAGGCATCGTTGTGTCGACAGTCGCGGAACCGAAAACTGAAAAGAGTGCCCTCACCGGAGCCGAAATTCTCGTTGAAGCGTTGATCCATCAGGGAGCTCAAAGCGTCTTCGCCTATCCCGGTGGGGCCAGCATGCCTCTGCATCAGGCATTGCGAAAACATCGCGATCAAATTCGCACCATCCTGCCGCGACATGAGCAGGGCGGCGGATTCGCAGCTCAAGGTGTCTCACGCACCAGCGACGAAGTCGGAATCTGCATGGCCACAAGTGGCCCGGGAGCCACGAACCTCGTCACAGCCATTGCCGATGCGAAGATGGACAGCGTTCCCATGCTGGCCATCACCGGACAGGTTCCTCAGAAAGTCATCGGAACGGATGCGTTTCAGGAAACTCCAATTGTCGAAATCGCCCGGGCTGTGACCAAGCATTACTACATGATCACAGCAGAAGATCCGGATGATGAAGCCTCTGTTCAGGAAGCGCTTCGAAGCATTCCGCGGATCGTCAAGGAAGCCTACTTCGTCGCGAAAACTGGTCGCCCCGGCCCGGTTTTGATCGATTTCCCGAAGAACATTCAACTGTCCAAGGCAGACGGCGAGATCGATTTCGACCCTCCGATGTATCTTCCCGGCTATCATCCGGAGCGTCGTCAGGTTGCTCCAGAACAAATCAATCAGGTGATCGCAGCGATCCGTCGTTCGAAACGCCCTGTCTTGTACGTGGGTGGCGGATGTATCAACTCTGATGCAGCAGCAGAACTGACAGCTTTCGCGAAGAAAGCGAACATCCCAGTGACCATGACCTGCATGGGTCTCGGATCATTTCCGGGTGACGATCCGCAGTCTCTTCACATGCTAGGGATGCACGGAACGGTTTATTCCAACTTCGCTGTGAACGAAGCCGACCTCCTGCTGGCATTCGGCGTTCGATTCGACGATCGCGTGACCGGCAAACTCGAAGAATTCGCGAAGCATGGAAAAATCATCCATGTCGATATCGATCCTTCCGAGATGAACAAGAACAAGGAAGCTCATTTCCCAATCGTCGCTGACTTGAAGCTGTTCCTCGAACACCTCAATCGCGAGTTCACCGATCAAGACGTCCCGCAAACCGATGACTGGTGGAAGCAAATCAACGAGTGGAAAGAAAAGTATCCGCTCAAGTACGCCGATGCTGGCGACCTGATTTTGCCTCAATACGCGATTGATGAACTTTGGCGGCAAACGATTGAGCGAGACCCGTACATCTGCGTCGGGGTTGGACAGCATCAGATGTTTGCAGCCCAGTTCTACAAGTTCCGCAAGCCAAAACACTGGCTCTCCAGTTCTGGACTCGGAACCATGGGATTCGGACTGCCAACGGCAATGGGTGTTCAGGCAGCCCATCCAGATTCTCTCGTCGTCGATATCGATGGCGACGGATCGATTCTGATGAACATTCAGGAACTGGCAACGCTCAACTGTGAAAAACTTCCCGTCAAAATCCTGTTGCTCAACAACCAGCACCTGGGAATGGTCGTTCAGTGGGAAGACCGATTCATGGACGGTCGTCGGGCCCATACGTACCTCGGCCCCGTTGATCATCCGGAAGCCCTTGGTGAAGGAAGTGGCGGTCACTACGAAGAAACCTATCCAAACTTCGTGCAGATGGCGGAGAGCTTCGGAATCAAATCGAAGCAAGTCCGCAGCAAAGCCGAATTCCCAGCCGCTCTGAAAGAGATGCTGGACTCGGACTCACCATATCTGCTCGACGTGATTTGCCCTTATCAAGAACATGTGTTGCCAATGATCCCCGCTGGCGGAACCGCTCGCGACATCATCACTGAGTAACAAAGAACCGGCGGATTCCGTCAGTTCGGGAGTGCCTTACGGTTTCCCGCGAGGTGAAATGTGTTGACTCCGATCCTCACGGCTCCTAGCATCCGTCGATCGATCTCACTTTATGTGATTGCACAACTGACTTCCCGCAACTTGAAAAAATGGGACTGAAGCCGACCGACTGAGATCCCCAGTTCCTGAAAATGGAGCAGATCCTCGTTCACCAAACTTTAGAGATCGATCGATAAACAAGCGAGAAATCATGTTCGTTCACAGCCTCCCATCACTCGTTTCCTTCCAGTCGTCACCGTTGGCGAGCTGGTTTAGCGGGTATTATTGGTTTGCTTTTAAAGCAAATCGGGGCGGTTGACCGTGAACGTTTGAATAACGACTCAGCAACAAAGGCCCTGATTCCTGAATGGATTCAGGGCCTTATTTTTGTTGATACAGACCTGATGTCATCCATTTCCTGTTCGACTCTTCCGAATTCGTTCCGGCGAGTTGACATGATTGAGCGAAGAAGCTCACCACGTTTTCTAACAACAACGCCAACCTTCCAGCGTCAACCCATTGGAAGGGAAAAAGGACAATTCGATGATCGTAGTGATGAAACCGCACCCGACTCCTGAAATGATTCAGACCATGGTCGAACGTGTTGAGAAAATGGGACTAAAGGCTCACGTCATTGAGGGCACAGAGCGGACAGTCATCGCTGCTGTCGGCGACGAACGCGACGGTGGTCGTGAAGCCCTCGAATCTTATGAAGAAGTCGAAAAAGTGATGCCGATCCTCGCCCCATACAAAATCGCCAGTTCAGAAACCAAACCGGAACCAACAGTCATTCGGGTTCGCGACCTAGTCATGGGAGGCGGAAACGTCGGAGTGATCGCCGGTCCCTGTTCTGTCGAGAGTGAAGAACAGATCATGGAATCCGCTCGTAAAGTGAAAGCCGCGGGGGCCACCGGGCTTCGCGGGGGAGCCTTCAAGCCACGAACAAGCCCGTACGCTTTCCAGGGAATGAAGGAAGACGGCCTGAAACTGCTCGCCGCTGCCCGCGACGAAACGGGACTGGCAGTCGTCACCGAAGTAATGACTCCCCATCACGTCGAACTGGTCGCGAAATACACCGATGTTCTTCAGATCGGTGCGAGAAACATGCAGAACTACCATCTGCTTCAGGCGGTTGGCGAGATTCGCAAACCCGTGCTGCTCAAGCGTGGTGCCTCAGCGACGATGGACGAGTTCCTTCTTGCGGCTGAATACATTCTCGATCAGGGAAATCAGGAAGTTGCACTCTGCGAACGCGGCATCCGATCTTTCGAAGCGCACACGCGATTCACTCTTCCACTGGCGACTGTCCCTTACTTGCGGCAACGAACTCACTTGCCAGTCGTGATCGATCCAAGTCACGGAACCGGAATTGCGTCGCTTGTTCCTCCGATGTGTACAGCTGCTGTCGCTGCGGGAGCTGACGGACTGATCATCGAAGTTCACCCCGATCCAAAGAACGCGATGAGCGATGGAGCACAGTCGCTGACTCCCGAAGCATTCGAAAAAGTGATGCTCCGGTGCCGCAAGGTTGCAGACGCCCTCGATTACAAAATGTCTTGAGCCGTTGCGATGCACGATGATATCCGTTGCTTGATTTCCGAATCAGAAATCCATGCCGCAGTTGAACGGCTCGGTCGCCAGATCAGCGATGATTTCGGCGACTCTGAACTCACTGTGCTTGGAATTCTGACGGGAAGTATTGTCCTCGTCACTGACCTGATGCGCCGGATCGAAGTGCGCCACCAGCTTGGATTGATTCAGGCTTCAAGCTATCGGGGAGAAACAACCCAGCCCGATGAGTTAATCATCAATCTGGAGACTCTCCCCGAGATTCGCGGGCGCGATGTTTTGATTGTCGATGACATTTTCGACACCGGTCGAACGATGACGAAGGTGCAGCGAGAACTCGAACGCTTTCAGCCGCGTCGGATTCGATCTGCCGTCCTGCTTTGGAAGAAGTCGCGAACCGAAGGACCTGTTCGGCCGGATTATCATTGCTTCGACATCCCCGACGAATTCGTGGTCGGCTACGGTCTCGACTACAACGGCGAATATCGGCACCTGCCTTACATCGGCGTCCTGCCGCCACAAAGCTAATTTGACTTCGTTGTTCTGTAGCTGCGATTGACGCGAGCAACCGATGCATTGATTCAAAGCGAAGAGTTCCGCCGCGTGTGCAGAGTTCTTCAACATTGCCTCAGGCTGGTTGAGAACTCTTCTTATCGCTGATGAATGAATTCGACTCTGACTCAGCCGATGGAGTCAGAGTCCACTCCCGAATTGACTTCTCCCCTCTCCTCGCTGATTGCGGGCTCAACTGTTCAATAAGTTCTCTGCTTCGCTGTGCGCGAATTCTTATTGCCATCCGCGAATCCTTGCGAGCACTCTATCGACTCCGATATCGCGTGATTTCTTTGCTGGTTGCCAACGAACTGTCCGCGCAAGCGCGGCGTTTCTCGAAGGAAATGAATTTCGGCGGATGCAGCGGCGTCCTGAAAATCTTCTTTCCCTAGCGCAGCGTTCACAGTTTGTTCATGACTTCCTGTGTCTCTCTCGCAGAAGTCATTTGAAGCGTTCCGTGAACGTCGTGGAATTCTCACTGAGTTCATTCAATCTTTCACAGAACTAAAAACTCTTGTGCAACACTCCTTCTATGTTGGCGAAAGGAGTTGCCGTGAACTCAAACAGTCACGGTCGGTCCTTTTCGAAGTTCAACCATCACTCAAGTTGGGTGGATGCTTTGCCAGCAACACATCGCACACTCAGGGAAGAGTCATGAGACACGATGAGGTCAATTTCTCTCAGACCGACACGTCGGTGCGTGCGCTCTTTCTCAGCGACATCCATCTGGGGTGTCGCCATTCGCAGGCAAAGAAACTTCTCGACTTTCTCTCCAACTACCGACCGCAATATCTCTATCTCATCGGAGATATCATCGACGGGCGGAGCCTCAGGAGAAAATGGAGATGGGGCCCGGAGTTATCGGAAGTGCTGCTTCGACTCATGGATCTCGCCGCACAAGGAACAGTGATTCGATATGCCGTTGGGAATCATGATGACTTCCTGCGAGACAAAGAGCTTCGAGACCAACTCTCTCGTTTTCAGATGGTCGAGTTCGCTGAAGAATTTGTTCATCAAACGATGGATGAGAAAAAATTTCTGGTGATCCACGGAGATCGTTTCGATCGCATTGAGCAGTCTGCGAAATGGGTGTCGGTGATTTCTTCCTGGGTCTACGAAGGGCTTCTCACTTTGAACCAGGCATGGAGCTTTCTGGTCAAACAGCAACTGTTCGGTGAGTACTCATTCAGCGCGCGTGTGAAACGAAGCGTGAAGTCAGTCGTCAAATACATCAGCGAGTTTGAACAGAAAATTGCCGACCACGCGAAAAAAATGGGGTGCCAAGGCGTGATCTGCGGACACATTCATACGCCTGTCAAAACAGAGATTGATGGCCTCACCTACTGCAACACGGGTGACTGGGTCGAGAACTGTAGCGCATTGCTGGAGCATCACGATGGAACTCTCGAATTGAAATTCGGTCCGAACTGCAGTTCCGAACATCGCCCAGCCAATGTTGCTTCCTCTTCGACACAACGACCACTCGTACTGAGGCCAAACACTGTCCCCGGTGGAACGCGAGCGGCTTCGACAGCAACACAAAGTTAACGCCATTTCAGAGTTGTTTCATTTCGTTTGGTACGAGCAAGCACTCTGCGATGCCAAATCCACATCGCCAGAGGACCGCCTCCGAAACCGAGGCGCCTCTCGCAAAAGAGACAAGACAGGACGTTGCAACGTTGTCCACAAGGACAGCAAGTCACACCGAGAACTGCTTTTCCAGCCCCGGAATTGAAGCCCGAATCACTCCGAGTTCAACGTCTGTGTTGAGCCTCGGAACAGTTCGGATTCAACAGATTGAATGGAGCGTCGATCGTGGCCAAAGTTGTTTACAGTCTGGCAGGAGAAGGACGAGGGCATGCCACGCGGTCAAAAACGATTATTGACCAACTGGTTCGACGCGGCCATCGCGTTTACGTGTTCGCCCCAGCTGTCGCTTATGAACTTCTCTCGGAAGTCTACCGCAGTTCAGAGCGGGTCATCGTGGAAGAAATTCCCGGTCTTGTCTTTCACTATCGAAACGAACGAGTCGACTTCACTGGCACAACTCTGGGAACAATTGACTACGTTCGAGGACTTCCGCTGCTTGTCTCTCGTTTGCAGAATCGGCTGGATCAGATTGAACCTGATCTGGCGATTACCGATTTCGAACCGGCTCTGCCCCGGGCAGCGAAACTCGCTGGTGTGCCCTGGATCAGTGTGAATCATCAGCACTTCCTGGTCGTCAGTGACTTTCATTCGCTACCGAGATCGTTGCGTACCAAAGCCTGGTTAATGTCCAAGGTGGTGGGACAATATTACCGCGACCCAGCGAAGATGGTCGTCTCTTCGTTCTATTTTCCGCCGCTGAAAGAACGTTATCGAGATACGATCCAGACAGGCGTGCTGCTGAGAGAACAGGTCGTCAATGCTGTTCCGGAAAAGCACGATCATGTGGTTGCCTACTTGCGGCGATTCGCAACGGAGAAGATGCTCCACTCGCTCGCGAACTGCGGATCGCGAGTAAAGGTCTACGGCCTCGGTGAACGCCCCCGTCAGGGATCGATCGAGTTTTGCCCGATCAGCGATTCCGGATTTCTGGAGGACTTACGGACCTGTAAAGCTTTGGTCTCCAGCGCGGGGAATCAACTTGTTGGAGAAGCACTCTTTCTTAAGAAGCCCGTGCTGGTGTTTCCGGAAGCGAAGAACTTTGAACAGGAGATCAACGCCCGGTATCTCGAGCAGTCGGGCGGAGGAACCTGGGTGGGCTACTCTCAATTCGACCAGAAGGTAATGAGAGAGTTCCTGGAATCATTGAATGAGTTTCAATGCAACATTCCGCGTGAAGCTCTCAACGGAAATACGCGAACGATGCAGGTCATCGACCATTTCCTTCCGACCCCAAAACGAACTCCCGTCTATTCTCAGAAGCTCGCGGGTGTGGGAGTTTAGAGCAAGTTGCTCTTTCCTGTGCACTCGCTTGAGATGTTTCATCAGATAAAAGGCTGTGTTTGCTCGTGCGAGAGAGTGCAAACCTAATCGAAAATGGTTTAGACGTACTTCTTCATTGAGGCAACAGCCACTCGCCATCTGTGCTTTCTTAACCTCGCCCCTGCTTCCTTGTGTTCGAGAGTTGTCGTCGAAACACACCGAATGACTCTCTCTCGAAATCTGTCTGAGCAAGATAAGGAAACCGGCAACGGACGAATTCGTAATCTTCCGCCAAATGAAATAAAAAACGACCACGCCGAATAGCGTGGTCGTTTTTGTTTGGATAGTCAGTTATCCCGACGAGCGGCGATGTTCGCGAGCTACGCCTGTGCGGATGATTCCGCCGGAATTCGGTCGTCGACATCGGTCGCCTGACCAATTTTTCTCAGGAACGAAATTGCCCACCAGGTTGGATCAAGTTCCCACCATTTGTGTCCTGCTCGTGCGAGTTTTGGATGTGCATGATGATTGTTGTGCCATCCTTCACCGTAGGCGAGAATCGCAACCCACCAGAGGTTCCGAGATTGATCTGTCGTTTCGTAGTTTCGATATCCCCAGAGGTGTGTCGCAGAGTTGACGAACCAGGTGCTGTGGTAGGCAAAAACCATTCTCACGCACATGCCCCACAGCAACATTGGAAGACCACCGACGTACAGCAGGGTCAATCCTGTCGCCCAGAGCCACAACGCAAATGTTCGCTCGAAGAAGACCATCGTCTTGTCTTTCATCAGATCGGGAACATAGTACTTCTGCAGCAGTTCATCTTTGCGCTTGGGATTCTTCAGCATCATCCACCAGAGATGTGACCACCAGGGACCATCGAGTGGAGAGTGTGGGTCGCCCGGGTGATCGGAATGCCCGTGGTGAACGCGATGAGTTCCACTCCAGCGGATTGGTCCCCCTTCACCAGCAATGACGCCGAAGAATGTTGCGACCACTTTGGCTGGCCACTTCAGTTTCAGAGAACGGTGAGAAAGACACCGGTGGTAGGCTAGACAGATTCCGATGCTGCATGTCAGCCAGTGCAGGACAACAGCAACAGCGACAGCTTCCCAAGTGAAGAAAAACGGAGCAGCCAGTGCACCGATATGCATTCCCGTCATCCAGATCGCCACAACAGGATCCAGATTCTTCCAGGTCAACTGTCGCGGTTCAAAGTACGCGAGAAGTTCCTGACGGGCGATGGCTGATTCGCTCATCGCTTGTTCTTTGGTATCCTGATCCGTGTCGACGGTCACCAAGCCTTCGTCATTGACAGATGGCTTGTCGATATCGTCGAGAACATCAGGTTGATCGATGAGTGTTGACATCTGCGATTCAATCCAGTTCATTGATTAAGTTTGAAACACCCGGTCTCCGAGTATTGAGCGGGTTTGTATCAGAATCTTCGGGGTTGTTGTGTCAGAGGGTGGCGAAACTTCAGTCAAAGTTGCGCCGATAACTGTCAAAGAAATGTCAAAGCGACATAAACCACTACTTCACTGCATGTTGCGACATCGAAACACAACCTCCCAGAGCTGCCGAGAGCAGGAAATCGAGTCGAATTCACCTTCTAAAATTGGAGAAAATCGAATGAAAGTCGTCTTTCAAAGTGTCGGAATCGTGGCACTCCTCGCTGCGTGCATGATTTTGACCCGTGGTCAGGAGCAGACAGTGAGTGCGGAAGAGAGCGAAAAATCGGTGCTGCGGCACGTTGTCATGTTCAAATTCAAGGACGATGCGACCGACGAACAGATTTCACAGGTCGTCGAGGAATTCGGAAAACTCCCTGAGAAGATCTCGGAAATCCACGCTTACGAATGGGGAACGAACAATAGCCCGGAAAAGCACGACAAAGGCCACACTCACTGCTTTCTGGTGTCGTTCAAGAGCGAAGCAGACAGAGATGCTTATCTCCCCCATCCTGCCCATCAGGAATTCGTCAAGATCCTCTTACCTATCCTCGATGACGTGACTGTTGTGGATTATTGGGCGACAAATTGATTCGTGCGGGTTTCATTGGCCCATTGCGATGCTAAACTCGACATGTTTGGCGCAGGATCCGTCAGTCTCCGCTGACGGATTTTCGTTGCGCAGTGAAAAATGTGTCTCATTATCGTGGTGTCATCACGAATGTTGACTCTACGAAAACACGTTCGCAGATGGAATCTCTGAACCGTCCTGATTCGACCAGCGATTGAGTTCGAGGGGAGCCTCTGAGAGTCCGATGGCTCGTCGCAGGTCAATTTCGAATTGGGACAGTTTGATTCTTGGGAAGTTTGGGAATTCAGATGTCAGTCACAGCAGTAGTTGGTCTCCAATGGGGAGACGAGGCCAAAGGAAAAATTGTCGATCTTCTGACAGATCAGCACGAAGTTGTTGTGCGGTATCTGGGAGGGAATAACGCTGGCCATACTGTGATGTTCGGCGGGCAGACATATAAGCTGTCGCTGCTGCCGGCGGGCATCCTTCGTCCGGGCGTGACATCGGTGATCGCCAACGGTGTTGTCCTCAACCCCAAAGCGCTTTTGAGCGAATTGGATTCGATCGTCAAACAGGGAGTTGATCCGGGAAATCTGCTGATCAGTGACAAAGCTCACGTGATCTTCCCGTATCACATGGTCGAGGAAGCGGTTCTCGAATCTCATCGAGGCGACAAAGCCATCGGCACAACGATGCGAGGCATCGGAACGTGTTATCGTGACAAGTACGGGAGAACACATGCGATCCGCATGGGCGATCTTCTTCGGAAAGACTTGTTTCGCGAGCGACTCAATGACGTTTACGAAACGAAAAAGTTGTTGATCAACGCAATGGATCCCAAAGCTGAATTGCCTCCCGTCGACGAAATCTTCGACGAGTACATGGGCTATGCGGACATTCTGAAAGACCGTGTGATTGACACGACCTCTTATCTGCATCGTGTGTTGCGAGAAGGTAAGTCGATGTTGTTCGAAGGTGCTCAAGGCAGCCTCCTCGATATCGATCACGGCACCTTCCCTTACGTTACCTCTTCCAACAGTTCAGGCTGTGGAATTCAAGCAGGTAGTGGAGTTCCGAGTCGAAGAATTGACCGCGTGATTGGAGTGGTCAAAGCTTACACAACCCGTGTGGGTGGCGGTCCCTGTCCAACGGAACTGACCGACGAAACCGGACAGCACATCCGCGACGAAGGCAACGAGTACGGCACTGTCACAGGTCGCCCCCGCCGATGTGGCTGGTTCGATGCCGTCGCCACAGCTCATGGGGCTCGCGTTTCTGGAATCGACTGCATCGCTGTCATGCTGCTCGACGTCTTGAGTAAGCTCGACGAAGTCAAGATCTGCGAAGCGTACGAGATTGACGGTGAGCGAACGACCGATTTCCCGAGTCAGCTCGACGACCTCGCCAAAGCCAAGCCGATTTATCGAACTCTTCCAGGTTGGAAAACGGACATCACAGGTGTCCGTCGGCTTGAAGATTTCCCATCAGAAGCCAGAGCATACATTGACAGTGTCTCGGAGCTTCTTGAAGCTGAAGTCGGATTCGTCTCGATCGGCCCGGATCGTGAACAAACAGTTATCCTGTAACCCAACAACAGCGATATCAAACCAGCCTCCGCAGTCGACGATGCTTCCCGTTCAGGATGCTTCGTCGGGAATCTTTAGGCTTACCACACTGACTGCAACGACTGTGGCGGTTTCAACGACTCGATCGATCGAGTCGTTGATTCCCCCCTGTTTCTTAGTTGATTTCTTGTTAGAATTGTGATTCTCATCTGCGAAAAAACCGCGGGTGGGTGTCGAATCCCATCATTCTATTGACTCGGTGGGATAGAATAAGACTTGATGTTCTTTCAGTTCCCGGTTTGGAGTTGGGACAAGAACATCGTCAGACGCGACCCCATGGGCGACTCTTCCTCTCTATAGGGTCCAGCCTGCAATTTTCTTGAGCACTCAATGAATTCGACCGAAGACCAGCTAAATCAGATTCTTGAAGAGCGAGTTCTTCTTCTCGACGGATCGATGGGAGCATTGATTTTCTCCAACAATCCTCAAGAAGAGGACTATCGAGGAGAACGATTCAAAAGTCACCCCGTCGACCTCAGAAATGCGGCGGATATTCTCGCCCTCACTCAGCCTCAGCTCATCGAGCAAATCCATCGGGATTATCTCGAAGCGGGTTCGGACATCATCGAGACCGATACCTTTACCGCGAGCATCATCACTCTCGAAGAGTATCAGCTTTCGGATCTGACTTACGAAATCAACAAGACCGCTGCAGAACTGGCTCGACGTGCCGCAGACGACTACACAAAGAAGACGCCCGATAAACCGCGATTCGTTGCGGGAAGTATCGGTCCGACGAATCGTCAGCTTTCGATGAATGCCGACGAACCCGGTGCTCGTCCCGTCACGTTTGATCAGATGGCTGCTTCGTACGCAGAACAGGTGCGGGGGCTCATCGATGGAGGAGTCGACATTCTCCTCCCGGAAACATCCTTCGACACGTTGAACATGAAAGCGGCACTCGTTGCCATTGATCAGGTCTTCCGCGAGAAAAATGTGCGCGTGCCTGTGATGTCCTCATGTACGATTTTCGAGGGGGGACGCTCAATGACCGCCCAGACGGTCGAAGCGTTCTACACATCGGTCTCACACTTCCCGCTGTTCAGCGTCGGCCTGAACTGTGCGCTCGGCCCGAAACAGATCCGTCCTTACGTCGAAGCACTTTCACGTGTCGCGGATTGTCACGTTTCCTGTTATCCGAACGCCGGAATGCCGGACGGGATGGGGGGATTCGATTCCAACCCGGAAGAAGTCGCGGCTGTCATCGGAGAAATGGCTCAGAACAAGTGGGTCGGAATCGTCGGGGGATGTTGTGGAACAACTCCGGAATTCATCCGACAGATTGCGAAACACGTCGACAGCACCAAACCTCGACCACGCCCTCAACGGAAAGCAGTCTCCAGCTATTCCGGTTTGGAGCGATTTGAACTGACGGAAAACTCGAACTTCTGCATGGTCGGGGAACGGACCAACGTCACCGGATCGCGGAAATTTGCCAGACTGATCCGTGAAGAGAAGTTTGATGAAGCTCTGAGCATTGCCCACGGCCAGGTGGAAGGTGGAGCAAACATTGTCGATGTTAACATGGACGAAGGACTGCTGGATTCCGTGGCCTACATGGAGAAGTTCTTGTGGCTTCTTTCCGACGATAGTCTCTCCGTCCCCATTATGATCGACTCCTCGAACTGGGATGTGATCGAGGCGGGTCTTAAGTGCGTGCAGGGCAAGGGAATCGTCAACTCGATCAGCCTCAAAGAGGGAGAAGAAAAATTCCTCGAGCAAGCGAGAATCGTCCGCCGCTACGGAGCCGCTGCGGTCGTGATGGCCTTTGATGAAGAAGGACAGGCGGTCACAGCTGATCATAAAGTGGCGATCTGTAAGCGAGCCTATCAACTGCTTACAGAACAAGCTGGCTTCCCGCCCGAAGATATTATCTTTGACCCGAACATCCTTACCGTTGCGACGGGTATGGAAGAACACAACAACTATGCTGTTGAGTTCTTTGAAGCCATTCGGAAGATCAAGAAGGAATGTCCGGGAGCGAAGACCTCCGGCGGAGTGAGTAACGTTTCGTTCTCCTTCCGGGGGAATGACGTTGTGCGTGAAGCGATGAATGCGTGCTTCCTGTATCACGCCATCGCTGCCGGCCTCGACATGGGAATCGTGAACGCCGGTCAGCTCGAAGTCTACGATGAGATCGATCCGAAACTTCGCGACTTGATCGAAGATGTTCTTTTCAATCGACATCCGGAAGCCACTGATCGCCTGATCGAATACGCAGAAGAAATCAAGAATTCATCTCGCGGCAAACAGTCGGATGCGAGTGCGCTTGCCTGGCGAGAGAACACCGTCGAAGAGCGATTGAAGTATTCGCTGCTCAAGGGCATCACCGATTTCATCGTCGAGGATACAGAAGAAGCCCGGCAAAAATATGGACGTCCGTTGAATGTCATTCAGGGTCCGTTGATGGACGGAATGAATGTCGTCGGAGAATTGTTCGGTACGGGAAAAATGTTCCTGCCGCAAGTGGTGAAATCCGCGCGGGTGATGAAGAAATCAGTTGCGTATCTTGAACCGTACATGGAGGAAGAGAAGCGCGAAGCTGGTCTTGAAAACGCTCCGGGTCGCGGAACCGTTGTTCTGGCCACCGTCAAAGGAGACGTTCACGACATCGGAAAGAATATCGTGGGTGTCGTTCTGCGATGTAACAATTTCGACGTGATCGACCTCGGTGTGATGGTTCCTTCAGAGAAGATTCTCGAAGTGGCACAAGAGAAAAAGGCAGACATCATCGGGCTCTCCGGCCTCATTACGCCATCGCTCGAAGAAATGATTCACGTTGCCAAAGAGATGAACCGGACCGGTTTTCAAGTTCCGCTCCTCATTGGAGGGGCAACAACATCTGCGCGTCACACAGCTGTGAAGATCGCTCAGAACTACGACTCGCCCACAGTGCATGTCGTCGATGCTTCACTCTCGGTTCCCGTTGTCGAATCACTGCTCGATGACGAACGTCGGGATGCGTTCATCAAAAAGAACGAGGAGAAGCAGGAGAAAGACCGCGCTACGTTCAATCAACGGCAGGACCGTAACCTCGTCACGTACGAAGTGGCCTGTCAGCGACGATTCACAACCGACTGGGACAGCGTCGACATTCCGGAGCCAACGTTCCTTGGACGGCGACAGATCGAAAATCAGAGCCTTGAGAAGCTTCGGGAATTCGTGGACTGGTCACCATTCTTCAGCACATGGGAACTCCGCGGAAAGTATCCGAAGATTTTCGAAGATGAGCACGTCGGCGAAGAAGCCCGAAAACTGTTCGCTGATGCCAACAATTTGCTGGATCGCATCATCTCGGAAAAGCTGCTGACCGCTCGCGGCGTTTACGGATTCTGGCCAGCCAACAGCATCGGCGAAGACGTTTATGTCTTTGGCGAAGATGATCCGGAACGCAAGAACGATCCGATTGCTGTCTTTCCAATGCTTCGGCAACAGTGGGAAAGAAAAGGTCAAAAGGACTTCCGTTCCCTCGCCGATTACATTGCTCCACTTGAGTCCGGTCGACGCGACTTCATTGGGGCATTCGCTGTGACTGCTGGAATTGGCTGCGATGAACTGGTCGCCGAGTTCCTGGCCGAACACGATGACTACAACTCCATCATGACAAAAGCCATCGCAGACCGACTGGCGGAAGCTTTCGCAGAATATCTGCACATGAAAGCCCGAATCGAATGGGGTTACGATCAAGCTGAGTCACTGACAAACGAAGACCTCATTGCAGAAAAGTATCGAGGAATTCGACCAGCGTTCGGATACCCGGCCTGCCCCGACCACACGCCGAAAGAACGCTTGTGGAAGTTGCTCGATGCAGAGAACGCAACGGGCATTCAACTGACAGAGTCGTTCGCGATGTACCCCGCCGCATCCGTCAGCGGGTTGCACTTCGCACATCCCGAGTCACGCTACTTCAGCGTCGACCGAGTAACAAAAGATCAGGTCACAAACTACGCGGAACGATCCGGAATGACAGTGGAACAGGCCGAGAGATGGCTAGGTTCCAACCTCGGATACACTCCTTAAGCCATCTCCCAGCGACTCTCTGCACTCGACGAAAGTTGCAACTGCTCTTGAGAGCTTAAGCGGACTCGACTCCGATTTGGTGGTCCGGCGATTCGGTGGCCATCCGAACGGGTCGAGTTCTCGGTCCGTTGAGAAGTCGCCCCAACCAGGTGTATCGAACCATCTTGTCGTAGGTGATCAACAGAATTCCCGTGACGACAACGTTGATCAGAACGAACTTCAAAAACGCGGGGGCTGACCAGTCTCTCACAAGAATCTGTGCGACAAAGATCAACGGAAGATGCGCCAGATACAACCAGTACGAGGAATCAGAGAGATACCGGATCGTTGGATTCTCTGCGTTCACGAATCGACGGAAGAGCCCCATCAGCCCGAATGTGAAGAGCCAGGCATAAGACACTTGCAAAAATCCGGAGACGAGTCGAGTCGCTGTCTCTCCGAAGTGCGGACTAAATTCGCTTGAACCGAATGCGAAGACCAGCCCGACCGGGAAGATCAGCAGGACCGCGATCGGGATCGAAATCCACCAGTATTTCCCGACTCTTCCTGTCTCGTCATCGGAATCAAAATAGAGTGCGCCAAAGGCGAAGAAGACCCCGTAATACAAAAGAACGTGTGGATACGGGAGCAATCCGGTCGAGGTGTCCGGGCCGAATGTCGGGAAGGCTCTGCCCATTTCCCACTGAGGGATCATGGTGATCGGAATGAGCCACAAGTAGCGAAGTGGCGAAAGAATCCATGGCCCGTGAATTCCCTTCCAGCCAATTCGATCAACAATGATTGCGTAGAGTGCGAAGGCAACGATGAGCCAGCACAAGAACCAGAGGAACCACAGATGGTGAAAGAAGTGCATTCCCATCAGAGTCTGGACAAACTGCCCAAGCTGAAATTCATTGCTCGCTGCGGTTTCTGGAGCTGAAGTGCTGACGGGAGAAGCCTCAGCGGGTTGTGACTCAAGCAACGCGATCACTTCCTCGCGGCCCGCTTCAACACTTTCTTGTTCAACAGGAACCTGAATCATCCCGGCAATGAACTGCGTCGTTCCCCAGTCAACTCGCGCCGATTCAATGGGGCGTTGACGTTGAGCGTTGAGTACCTCCGGATCAGCACCGGCATTCAAAAGCACTTCCAGAACTTCGCTGCGTCCGAGGAATGCCGCTGAGTGCAGAGCAGTGTTTCCGTCTCGAGACTTGAGAGACGGATCCGCGCCCAAATCCAGCAGCACTTGAACGGTTTCCGGATCATCAAACAGGGCTGCGTATGCGAGTGGGGTGCCTCCCGATTCTGGATGCAGTTGATTGATCTCGTCGTGTGAAAAATCTCTGCTCGCGAGTTCTTCATGCTGCCCAAACTTGATCAGCGTCCAGAGATCTGCATCGGCGAAATCGCTCGGAGCTTCTTGAACAGTTGCATTCGCGCCGGACTGAATCGCCCAGATCATTATCACGTTGGTCAACGGGATGATCGTCGCCAACCCTAAGAGTAATGGAAGAAAGATCCGCTTGAAGCGATGTTGCAGCAAGGCTTTCAGTCCTCGCTTTCTCCATAACATCGCCGTAAAGAATCCGCTCATCACAAAAAAGAGCGGCATTCGAAACCCATGCACAAAGCTCATGAAGAGACCGAACAGCGGATTCTGGTCATCATCCTGAACTGGCCATGGAAGCGGTGTGAATGACAACGCAGCATGTAACGCGATCCCCAAGAGCATCGCGAAAGCGCGGAGCGCATCAAGGTCATGGCGTCGGGAAATTGAGAGGCGATTGTCTGAGTTCATCGTGAACATTTCGTAGATGGGGCAACGTGCGAGGAACTCGACGCCGAATGAAAGATTGATTTGAAACCCGAAGGTTCTTACGAGACAGCGACTGCCGATTCACAATCCTGCACTTCACAAGATCGTCATCGCAGCTGCGAGAGATCGAGAACACGTTTAGCTGTCTTCACATCAGGTCAACAAAGATCGAAAAACGCCAACAAGCTCAAAAAGATCAAAGTGATTTGCAATTTGTTGTCGAACTCGACGAAAACACAACCAGTTTCAAAATCGAATGGTTTCAGTTTTCCTCAACATTTGGAAGATCGATGTCAGAAATCACTGTGATCTCTTCAAAAAACGGCCTCGAAGCAACCCGGCACGCCTATCAAGCTCTCATCTCCGGATCGGAAGCGCTGTCGGCAGTCGTGGAAGGGGTAACGCTTGTCGAGGATGATCCAGCAGACATGACCGTGGGATACGGAGGTCTTCCAAACTCCAACGGTGACGTTGAACTCGATGCAGCAGCGATGCACGGACCGACGCACAGAGTGGGAGGAGTGGCTGGTCTCAAGGGCTATCGACATGCTGCGAGGTTGGCGAAGCTCGTTTTAGAACAGACGAAACATGCACTTCTTGTTGGCGAAGGCGCGGCCGAATTCGCACGAGCGAATGGGTTTCGTGAAGAGAATCTACTGACGGAAACCGCTCGACAAATCTGGCTGTACTGGAAACAAACGAACTCAACTCGAGAAGACTGGGTTCCTCCGCCGTGGGACACACTTCCGCCTGAAGTCCAGAAGTTCTTTGCAAAGATGCGCCCCGGGGCAGAAAGTTCACAGAACGCCTATCAACGAAGCGAGGCAGTCGACCGTCCCACCGGGACGATTCATTGCTCCTGCATCGACGCACAAGGAGATCTCTCCTGCGTCACGACAACGAGCGGACTCGCCTTCAAACTTCCCGGTCGAGTTGGCGACTCCGCAATTCCGGGAGCGGGACTCTATGTCGACAACGAAGTTGGAAGCTGTGGAAGCACAGGCCGCGGGGAAGAGAATGTCCGCAACTGCTCGTCGTTTGCGGTCGTCGAAATGATGCGATCCGGGCTCAGTCCCGCTGAAGCGGGGATGGAAGCCATGAAACGCATCGCCGGTCACGTCAGCGAGTCGTATTTCCTTGGAAACGACGGTCGCCCCAACTTTGGATTGAAATTCTACATACTCGCCAAATCAGGAGAGTATGCAGGTGTTTCCATGTGGGGGCCGACTCAGTTCGCCGTGACCGACTCACAAGGGACGCGATACGAAGAGTGCCAATTTCTGTACTCGAAACCGTAACGCGCCCTTGGATTGATCAATTCGTCACGCAACTGCTGAGTCGCTGGAAAGATGCTTTTGAGACATCTCGTGGGCAGCTTTCATCAACCCGGCAACATCGAGGCCAAGGTCAGCGAGCAACTCGCCGCGTTCACCGTGTTCAATGAAGTGATCGGGAATTCCAAGCCGACGAATGTTGTCAGTCCGGATTCCCGCATCGTTGGCCGCTTCCAGAACGGCACTTCCGAATCCACCGCAAAGAGTGTTCTCTTCAACGGTGATCACGAAGCCCGTCTCTTGAAGCGCCCGGAAGATCGTCTCGGTGTCGAGGGGTCGCAGGAAGCGAGCGTTGATGACGCCGATATCGACTCCATCTTTCGCCAGTCGTTCGGCGGCAGCAACGCAGGTTGAAAGCTGTGCCCCGAAGGCGACAAACATTCCATCTTCACCCCATCGAATCACTTCCGACTTTCCGTATTCGATCTCGGCGAAATCACGTTCGACGGTTTCTGCTTTCGTCTTCGGATAGCGAATTGAAGCAGGACCATCATGCGTTAGGCAGAAGTTGAGCATCGGGGCGACGTCCTGCGTATCGCCCGGAGCCATGATCGTGATGTTAGGAAAGACCCGCATGTACGAGACATCAAACAACCCGTGGTGCGTCGGACCATCGGGACCGCATAAACCGGCCCGATCGAGGCAGAACGTGACGGGAAGATTCTGCAGAGCGACTTCCTGAAAAATGTGATCGAAGCTTCTCTGCAGGAACGTGCTATAGATGTCAACAACCGGCCGCATTCCGGATTTCGCCATTCCTCCAGCAAAGGCAACGGCGTGACCTTCGCAGATTCCTGTATCGAAGAAACGATCGGGAAAGTCGGCGCGAATCTGATCCAGCTTGTTCCCCTGACACATCGCTGCTGTGAGAACGCAAACCTTCTCATCCTCTGACATGGCTGTGTGAATCGAATCACTCACGACATCCGTATAGGCGGGGCTTGAAGGCTTTTGGGCATAGACAACTCCCACATCGTCGTCGCGACAGAACGGAGCCGGAGTGTGAAACTTCACGGGATTCTCAGTCGCGGGCTGGAAGCCGTGTCCCTTCTCAGTGAAGACATGGAGCAGCACAGGCCCCTTGATTTCCTTGACCATCTTCAACGCATTTTGAAGCGAAGGAAGATCATGCCCATCCACGGGACCGACGTATCGGAACCCGAGTTCTTCAAACAGCATTCCGCCATGAAGAAAGCTCTTCACTGCATCTTTGAAGTTTCCGAGTGTGTCTGCCGCAGATTCCCCAATCATCGGAACCTTGTTGAGCAACCACGAAACGTCACGCTTCAACCCGTTGTAAAATGGAGCGGCACGAGCTTTGTCGAGATATTTGGCAAGACCGCCAACTCGAGGACAGATTCCCATCTTGTTGTCATTCAAAATGACAAGCAGATCTTTGTTGAGTCCGGCCGCATTGTTGAATGCTTCGAAAACAACACCCGAAGGGAGTGCCCCGTCTCCGAGGACTGCCACTGATTTGCGGTTCTCTCCCGGATAGACAAGGTCATCACCCGCTTTCAAACCGAGTGAGGTCGAAACACTTGCGCCGGCGTGCCCTGTCATAAACAGGTCGTAGTCGCTTTCGGACGGATTGGGATATCCCATCAATCCGCCTTTGCGACGAATGGTCTGAAACTCCGGAAATCGCCCGGTCAGTAATTTGTGAGGATAAATCTGATGGCCGGTGTCCCAGATGAGGCGATCTTTGGAGAAATCGAAGACCAGATGCAGAGCGATCGCAAGCTCGACAACTCCCAGATTACTGGCAAAGTGAGCGGGACGATCGGAAACAATCTCACACAACGCTTCGCGAATCTCTTCGGCAAGCTGTTCGAGCTGCTGATTGGACAGGGTCTTCAGTTCTTCGGGAGAACTGATCATGGGGAGCAATTCGTATTCCATCAATGGTCTCGCTCGATGAGATATTTCGCTAAGTCAATTAAGTGCTGTCCCTGTTCTCCAAAACATGACACAGCATCGCAAGCCTGATCGATCAGCTGTGAGGCTTTCAATCGGCTTGTTTCGATTCCCAGAAGTCCGGGGTAAGTCGATTTTCCGTGATCGGCATCTTTCTGGACGTGTTTCCCCATTTTCGCGGAATCCCCGACCACATCCAAGAGATCATCCGCAATTTGAAACGCTAATCCAACCGATTCGCCATAAATCTTCAGGCATTCGAGTGTTTCGTCGTCGGCTCGGGCGATGCGTCCGCCCATGAGAAGCGAAGCGGCCAGCAGATGACCGGTTTTTCGTCGGTGAATTCCTTGAAGCTCATCGGGATCAGTAATCGTCCGCGTTTCTGCTTCGAGATCCGCCTGTTGCCCGCCGACCATTCCCTCTGCCCCCGCAGCGGATGCAAGCTCGGAGATACAAGCCACTGCGATATCCGGTTCTTCGATCCCCAAAGCGAGGACCTCAAATGCTCGCGTCAATAAAGCGTCGCCCGCAAGAATCGCAGTTGCTTCACCGAATTCGATGTGATTTGTCGGCCTGCCCCGCCGGAGATCATCATCATCCATGGCGGGAAGATCGTCATGAATCAACGAATAACAATGAATCATTTCGAGAGAAATGGCCGCAGGAATCGCCTTTTCGGCCGGTTGCCCGCACGCATCACATGCCATGAGTGCCAAACAAGGGCGGACACGTTTCCCCGGAGCCAGCAAGCTGTAACGGATCGCTTCCAGAAGCTTCGGCGGGCACTGATCAGAAAATGTCGAAGCAGAGATCAGCGACTCTTCGATCTGAACCCTGAGTTGGTCAAGGTACCGGGAAAGGTCGGAGACTTGCTGCATTTGACACTGAGAATTGAGTAAAGAATGGATGAATACCGCATTGAACCGTAAGAAGAACGGTTGCGTCAATCAAAGGAGTACAAGTTTTGCCAAGACAACGCGATTTTCCAAGCTGAACTCCCATTCACTTGCTCAGCTTGCTCACCTTCTCGACATCCACACCGACCAGCCCAAAGGACCTCGAACATTCCCGGCATCTTCGAAATAGAACTCACGAATATGAAGAAAATCGAACAGCGGAGAGAACTCCTTTTCGATCTCTGATTTCGAAACGCGAGGAGGACCTCCCGCTTCCGTTGAATTCGCATTGCCACAGAGAATGAGCATTTTGCTTCCGGCCGTCGTGACTGCTTCAAGCGTCTCCAGATATCCTTCAAGATCCACACGCCGACAACAGTGGTAGCATCCCCGATCGAACACAAAATCGACGGGATCTCGATCTGCTCCGAAGCGAACGACATCGCTCAGAATCCAGTTGACTTCAACCCCCGCTTTTTCCGCTTTTCGCCGTGCCAGTTCGAGCGCAGGAGCAGAGCAATCGACAGCTTCAACTTGCCACCCAAGATCAGCAAGATAAATCGCATTGGTTCCGGTCCCGCAACCAAGCTCCAACGCAGTCGTCGGCTGCAGCTGAGCGGATTCAAGAACCTTCCGTAACTCCTGCGAGGGAATCCCGGAATCCCAGGGAGTCTCGTTCGATCGGTACTTCTGATCCCAGTCTCGGTCGGTTTTTGCCATCGGTCGTCAAGTTGCTGTCAAAGTCAAACAGAGTCTGACCTGTGGGTTCATCACAAACGTCTGCAAGAAGAGATAGAAAATGCTCAGTGGCCGCGAGCACTTGTCAACATGCTCTTCGCGAATCACAAAGATCGATGCATTCCTTCAAACAGATGAGGCGAGTGATTGTAGCCTCGAAAATGATTTAAGCATTCGCAAAAGGAATTGGAGGAGCGAAGACTGCGTTCGTGACTTCTCGAGGCGTCGCTGTGTCCAGGCGAAGAGTGCCTCCATCGATGAGAGAATTCAAGACCGTTGACACAAGATGCGGTATTCCGACAGGAGTCGACAACGGCTCGGACGCGTCGCGCGTCGACTCGCCGAAGACAGCCCCTCGCGGGATTCCCGGACCGGATAACATGAGCGGAGCGAGTCGTCCCCAGTGATCACGACCACCACGTGCATTGATTCTTGGAGTGCGACCCATTTCCCCACAACAGACGAGCAGAACCTTGTCCGAAAGTCCTCGCTGCCGAAGGTCTTTCAGGAATGCCGAAATTCCCCGATCGAACGGACCGCCGAGATATTGCATTCCTTCCGCCATGCCTGCGTTGTTTTGATCGGCGTGCATGTCCCACACGAAATTCGTCGTCACGGTGACGAATCCGCAACCCCGCTCACAGAGTCGTCGTGCGAGAAGCATCAGCTTTCCGAAACTCTTCCCGTTGTCGGCGTATCGTTTGTGATTGTTCCATTTCTTATCAATGGCATCGGGCCGAACAAGCGGAGCTGTGTCGTACATCGCGACGGTTTTGGGATCTTCATGCGAGAGATCGAAGGCGTCCGCGATTCCGCCCATAACCGTACTAAAGGCTTGATGTGTCAGTTTATTGAGGCTGTCCCATTTTGGATTGCCATCAAGCCCCGTTTGAATTCGATCGAGGTTCTCAAGCAACCTGCGGCGATCGTTCAATCGGTCGAGCGAGAGATGCAGCTGCATGTCGCGTTGCAGATTCCCTCCTCCACTGGGACTGAAGGGGCGATAACCTGTTCCGAGTGTTCCCGTCGATTCGAGATCGCCAAGCTCTTTAAACGCCGGCATTGTGGAATCATCGACAGATCGAGGAAACAGGCAGACGTTCGTCGGCATTCCGGACTCCGGACGATTCTGACCGGCGATGCGAGAATAGAGCGAACCGAGATTGATGTTCGATGTTGCCGAACTGACGACAGGTTTCACGTCGTGGATTCCGTTACCTGTCTGAAACGAACGAACGACGCAGAATTGATCAGCCAGAGAGGCCAGTTCAGGGAAACTGCTTCCGAAGGTCACCCCCGGCAGCTTGGTCGAAATTTCGCCAGTGACACTCGCGATCTCGACCGGTGCATCCATTTTCGGATCGAATGTTTCGATCTGACTGGGACCGCCGTGCATGAAGACAAAGACAACCGATCGATCTGTGAGAAGTCCCGGCGTTTGTTCGGCTCCCATGGCGTTACGCCAGCTGCCGGGAAGCCCCAACCCTCCGAGGGCCAAACTTCCGATGCGGAGAAATTCTCGACGACTTCCTCGATTGCTACTGTCTACAAAACTGAGCACGAACCGGACTCCTTAAGACAAACAGAACATGAGCACGGACTCCAAGAATACCATCAGTCGATGACTGAAACCAAACCTGATGACCAATTGATTTCGATTCGGTGGCGAGAGTGTCGATATTGTCGACAGAAGCGTGTGATCCACGCATTCCGCATTGCTTGCAGATGAGATGCAGATGAGAACTGTGAGATCAGTCGATCGTTTTCCAGAGATACAAGCAGGCAACGGTTGAGTACGGTCGCCAGGGTTCCGCGAGGTTGTAGCAGTGAAAACGATCAGGAAGTTCGTCGAGTTGGTAGAGCTTCTTCATCGCGTTCTGAATTCCGAGATCCCCCCACGGGAGGACATCGGGGCGCCCGAGAGAGAACATCAAAAACATCTGCGCAGTCCAGTGACCGATTCCCTTCACGTCTGTCAGCAAATCGATCACTTCTTCGTCCGACCGATGATGCAGCGAGCGGAGCTTGAGCCGTCCATCAAGAACATGCTCGGTGAGATCACGAATGTATCGACTCTTTTGTGACGACAACCCAACGCTTCGCAATTGCTCATCACTCAATTTTGCAACAGACTCGGGCTGTAATGTTGACGTTTCAACTGCTGCTTCAAGTCGACGAAAAACGGACTTCGCAGCAGCAGCGGAAATTTGTTGACCAACGATCGCTCGCAGCAGATTTCGATAACGATTCGTCTGCCGCTTCAAAGAACACGGTCCGACGCGGTGAATCAACTCTGCGAGGACGGGGTCAGCTTCAATCAAATGGAGTCTTGCGAACTCCAGGCTGTCACGATCGAGCGGTTTCATAGCATTGACGAATGGAATCGCTGTGAGGCTTTAGTCATCACTGAGTTGCTCAAGAAATGATCGCTTGGCATCAAGCACCTCTTCGGCAGCGACATGCAAGATATCGTTATGACCAGCCTGCGGGAGTTCCACGAAAGTCTTTCGAACTCCTTGAACTTCATCCGGGGCCGCTTCGAACAATCTCAGCCCCAGTTCAAACGGGACGATTCGATCCTGTTTCCCATGAATGATGAGAAGCGGACAGCTGACTTCCCCGATTCGTTCCGCTGAGGGATACTTTTCGACAAGCAATGCTTTCACCGGTAACCACGGATAATGAACACGCGCAGCATCAGCGAGTGACGAAAAAGTGGCTGTCAAAATGAGCCCTGCCGGGGGCGTCCCACGTTGTGACAATTCCCACACAAGCCGCGTGGCAACACCTCCTCCCAGAGATTGACCACTGCAAACAATCTGAGAAGGTTCATAGCCAAGCTTCTCGACTGCGAATTCCCAAACTTTCAGCGAGTCGTTCGAAATGTCTGACTCTGCGGGGGAGCCTGCGCTGCCGCCGTAACCTCGGTAGTCGAAGATAAGCGTGTCACAACTGAGGCGATGATATTGCTCGAGCAAAGAGACTCGCTTCAATCGGTTGCCGGCTTTGCCCGGAAAGAGAATGACGAGTCGCTTCGAAGCTTGCTCCTGAGACGAACATCGACTGTGCCAGCCACACAGCTTGATTCCGGGTGCGACATCGAGTCGTACATCTTGCGTCAACTCGCAAACACTGATCGCTTCCGACAGCTCAACCGGATTGGCATCGGGAGCGTAAATCAGTTTCCGCTGGAGAAGGGCAAGCATGATCAGCATTTCAAGAAAGAGACTCCCCGCGAAGACGGCCCAACGCAATCCTCGTTTCTTCCATCTTGTTGAGCGTGTTTCCATGTGGCGAGTTCTGACATCAAATCAACAGGTCATGAATCACCGGATCGGCCAGGCTCGTCGCAATTCCTTTTGCCTTGCTGAAGTCGTGATGACGGCTGATCTCATGAGGAACAGAGATCACATGCGCACCGGCAGCCGCAGCTGCGAGCGTTCCGTTCTCGCTGTCTTCGAGAACAAGCATCTGTTCCGGACGCACATTCAAGCGTTCCGCGGCAGTGAGGTAAATTTCCGGATGAGGTTTGCCGAGCGAGACATCCTCCGCCGTCAGCGTGTGATGAAACCGGTCCATCAATTCGAACCGGTTCAAAAGCTTCTCCAGAAAATCGCGATGTGACGACGTCGCGACCGCTTTCGGAAGATTTCGCTGCTCGATGCGATCCAGAAGATCGAGGAGTCCCGGCATCGGAGCGACCATTTCGTCGAGGAAGACACCGAACACTTCTTCCGATTCCAACTTGAGTTCCGGAATGGAATCCGTGAGTTCCATCATGTCAATCATCACCTGAAAGGCTTCGTCAGCGCGCCGCCCCATCATCGACAGAAACAATTCCGGATGCGGAACTTTCCCCCGCCTCCGAAGCACTTCCGTCCCGGTTCGATTGAAGACTTCTTCGGTATTGAACATCAAGCCATCAAGGTCGAACGCGACGGCGCGGATTTCAGGTTTGCTCACGGTCTTCAGTTTTCCGACAGTTCGATTTCGTATTACAGGAATTAAGATTATAGGAGCTAAGAACGATTGATGAATCAGTTTTCGCCTTTGGGAGTTGGAGCTGCTTTGGAGTCGCGGGCTTTCGGCTGCAACTCACGCAATGTGAAGTTGCGGATCGCTCCCGTTGTCTGGAAAGTCGCGAGGCCGAGCGGCTTGCTGAGTTCCATTTCAATGCGGACAGAAATCCGATTGTCTTTGTGGTTCAGCTTCACGACCTGTTCGCCATCAATCCAGGCTCGGATCATTTCTTCATCGACACGCAGTCGAATCTTGTACCACTTCCCGTTTTCAAACGAGTAGTAATCTGTTGTGTCGTTTTCCGACGCATCGAAATCGTTCACATTCGACAGGCCAATCAAACTTCCTCCCCAGCCGCCGAGAACCAGCGTGCAGGGATTTTCGACAACGGGAAAAGTGATCGCACAGAAGAAATCATTTCCATCGACTCTCTTCGCTTCAAGAGAGATTTCGTAATTCACATTGGGAAGCTTCTCACCCGACCAGTTGATTCCACTGAGTGGCTCACCCTGATCAATCAAGAGAATGCCATCTTCGACGTGTGCTTCCCCCTGCCCACCAAAGTCCGTTTCTTTCCAGTTCTTCAATGACTTCCCGTCAAAGAGTTTGATTTCTCGACCGGTAGCGGGTGCAATCTCGGCAGCCTCTTCCGCGTGAACAGAGGGCGAAATCACCAGACACATCCACGCTGCGCTCAATACAGCAGTAAGAAATGAAGCAAAAAAACGGCGTTGAAGCATCTCTGAATCTCCATCAGGAAATGGACGTGACAGCGAGAGCCGATCCGGTCAAACCGAAACGGCTCTGCAAGGATAGAGGTTGGCAACCTGAAATTCATTGTCGAATCAGTAGTTTTATGTGAACTTCTGATCGCACAGAACAGCTGAATTGCAGTTGCTTATTTCTGCATCGGAAGGGTCATTGTCTTCGATTGATTTCCTCGACGGATTTCCATTTCCACCTTGTCACCAGCACGCTTCTCCGTCACGCCGTAGCGAAACAGATCATTCTCCGTGAGAAAATCATCGCGCCCATCAATCGACACGACGAAATCTCCTTTCTGAAAACCAGCCTTCTTCGCGGTGGCGTGGGCTCCATACTGCCCCACATTATCGACCTTCAGTGCCATTTTCCCTTCTTCGACTTTCAACTTGTTCCGTTCTTCTTCGCTTGCTGGCTTTAAGACCATTCCACCGGTGACCATTCGTCTGAGTCCCCAGGAACTGACACGCCACGTCAGATCACTTTTTTTGCGCCATCCAGAATCCAGCTGCAATTCTATGGCGACTTTCTTTCCATCGCGGTCGACTTCCAGCGAGACAGTCTCTCCCTCGGGAGAAGTCTGGTCGAGCACCCACTGAACATCTGCCATCGACAAAATGGGCTGTCGATTCATTGTGAGAAGACGATCGCCGACCTGAATTCCCGCTTCGCTTGCTGGTGACTCTTCGGCAACTGTTTCAACGGTTGCGGGTGTGTGCGGATCGAGGATCAGTCCGATCACCTTCGGATGAGGAAACGGATCGAGCAAGCGTGGCGGAATGGCTTCTCCGCTCTTGCGATAGAGATCTCTTCGGGCATCCCCGATCTGATGACAGTGAATACAGCTCTTCACAATGTTGGAGTCGTTGCTGAGCCGATCGGTATAGCGATCTTTCAGTGTCGGAAACTCTTCCGGGGAACTCACTTCAAGCGGAGTTCCACGTTTTCCGGCAAGAATCTCCTTGTTATTGGGATAATCAGCATGAAGTTCCAGCGCCCCTTGCAGTGCCGCTGCGAGCCCTTTTAACGAGACATCGGGCCGCCATTCTGTGCGGTGAGAGCGAGTTCCGAATCGACCGTAAATCGTTCCATCGGCATTCAGGAAGAAGACCGCAAACGATTGATCGGTATCAAACTGGAACAGATTCAAATCGAGACCATTCGTCGAAACCTGCCGCGCGCAAACAAACTGCTCCAGGAGAGGTCGAATCACGGGATCGGTGTCGACGAGTTCATCGTCCAGCTTGACGCACTCCTCACAGGGAATACACCGCAAAACGACGATGATTGGCTTGCCGGTCTCTTTGGCTTCCTCGAACGCTTTCGGAAGATCGTTGTAAATCCAGAAGCCTTCTTTCTCGACTCTGGCTCGATCATCGCGAACCTTTTTCTCTCTCGATTGAGCAGTGACAACTGATTGACAACACGCGACCAGCGCAATCACCACTCCGATTTGGCACACTCTCGAACGACCTGTCACAGCGATTCCCCATTCTTGATTCCTAACAATCCATGATCGCACCAGCAATCGGATGTATCACTGAGTTTAAATGAGTTCCGCCGCATGTCGAGGAGGTCGTGATTCGAGATCGCTTTTCGATGGCATTCTGCAACGCGGCCTGTCGGGGAACTTCAGAACTTGTGATTGCCCTCTACAATCTGCAAGGAACACAATTCCCGATCCATTTCCAGAAGCTGATCACAGCGAAGGTCTCAGCGTGAGTGACGAGAAACAGCTCAAAGATGACGCACTGGCTGAGAGTCATCGTTCCCGGTGGAGACTCGGGACGCTGCTTCTTTTGTCGTTCGCTGTTCGTGCCTGGCAACCATCACTGATCACCATCGAACACTTCGACGAAGGTGTCTACGCCTCCAACTACTTCTCTGAGCATCTGGGATTTCGGTATCCCGATCAGCATCTCTATGCCCCGCCACTTCTGCCGGCACTCTTTGACTGGGTCTTGATCTTCACCGGCGGGCACCCCGATGCGATGATGTGGGTGAATGTCGTTTTCGGCACTCTTCTGGTGTGGGCCATCTGGTGGTGTACCCGGTTGATGGCTGGGAACAGTGCCGCCTTGATTGCAGCAGCCATTGCTTCCTTGAGTGGATTCTTGATTGACTACAGTCGCGCCGCTTTAACAGAGACGCCGGTGTCTCTGTTGATGGTTCTGGCTGTCGGTTTTGGATTGATTGCGCTTCGTGATCGGAATCGACTCGCGCTGGTCGCAGCTTCTGTCTTGACCGCTGGTGCGTGGTGGACGAAGTACAACGGATGGCTTCCGCTGGCGATTACGGGAGCCGGGCTGGCGGGCTGGATCGTGTTCGATCGCCCTGCGTGGAAGCATTGGGCGTCGCGAGTTGTGTTCTGGATTCTGATCTGTGTGGGAGCATTTCTTTTATGGAGCCCCTATCTCAACATGCTTGAGAAGTACGGCGGGTACTCTGCCGTCGCTGCGAATCACAAGGGCTACCTCGTTGGGCTATCGGGGTGGATGGAATCGGCATTCCGACAAATTGAAATCCATTCCGAACTGTCGAAAATGATCATCTCGGGAATCGCTCTCGGAATCGTCATCAGACTTGCTGATTCGCCAGACGAATTGAGACTCTCATGGCTGCGAGCGGGAATCATCCTCGGAGGTCTCGGAGCCGCGATCTTCATCGACTGGGGTTTGGCGATTTTGATCTGTCTGGCCATTTTCGGGCTGATCAGTCTAAGGAGCGAACAACATCGACGCGAATCACAGGATCGGGAACATCCGACAATTCTGGGTTGGTGGATGTTGCTTGCCTGGGTCATTGGGATGACGGTGTCGATCCCATTCTATCAGCCTTATCCGAGACTGATGATGCCGTGGCATC
Source organism: Thalassoglobus neptunius (assembly GCF_007859735.1). Lineage (GTDB taxonomy): Bacteria > Planctomycetota > Planctomycetia > Planctomycetales > Planctomycetaceae > Thalassoglobus > Thalassoglobus neptunius. The sequence continues at coordinate 1,671,791 of NZ_SIHI01000001.1, forward strand.
TGGCCATGATCATCGCGTGTGCAATTGGGATTGATCAAACATTGAAAGGAAGACTCTTCGATAAAGCTTCGGAGAGCGAATCCGTTCGACACTCTTGGAACAAACGAATGCTGATTGGCGGATGCTTCGCACTCTGCATTGCAGGTGTCATCAAGGGGCGGGCAGTCGATGATCGCACGGGCTTTCGCAAACTGGCGGAACAGATTGCTTCGGCAATTCAAAGCGAAGCAATCAATGAAGACACTCCGCCCAAGGTGAACGTCATCTATGTGCTGGGTGAACCCGGACTTTATTTTCATCTGGCGAGTCAGATCACCCCGGGCCTGGACGTCATCGCTCAACCAGCTCAGGGATTGGGAATGCTTCAAACAGTGCAGCCCAATCCGGAAGTTGCGACCTACCTCGTTGCTGGTCCTCACGCAGAAGCGGAACAGAAGGAACTGCCGAACTATTCTCATCAAACAAAGTTGATCAAAGAATTTGCATACCAACCAAGTCGGCTGGTCAAATTCGACAACTGGTCCGATCAGGAACTTGAAGAAAATTCTGAGGTGCCGGTCGAGTTGTGGAAAATCGTCGGTCCATAATCGTTTCACCTGAGCCAGAGCATGCAGGATCTGCATTCACGCCAGACTGACCAGATTCTCATCCGCTGAAGATTCAGAAAGACTTTCCGAACTCGCCCCCGGAGAGTTCAGGAATCGTCCCTCTTTGTCCGAATCATTAATATCGGAACTTTCGAAACAAGTCCGATGATCGGACTGGCACGCACCTTTTCTGGGAGTGCGGCCAAGAACTACTCGTCTGTAGGGAGTCAGACTGACAATGTCAGAGCATCAACAACCACAAGGAAATCGCCGACTTGGTCGTGGACTCAGTGCACTTCTGGGAAACAATGCTCCGTCAGGCGTCGAGCAGGCTGAGGGAGAACAGCTTGCCGGTGAACTGACACAGGTTTCCATCGACAGGGTCGTCCGAAATCCCTTCCAACCCAGAAAGCAATTCGATCAGGAGTCTCTTGGCGAATTGGCTTCGAGCATTAAAGAGCACGGAGTCATTCAACCGGTAATTGTCCGGGAGTTTGAAGGCTCGTATCAACTCATCGCAGGCGAACGTCGTTGGCAGGCAGCCAAACGCGCCGGGCTGACGCAAATTCCGTGTCGCGTTCTCGACGTCATCGACAAGACCGCATGCGAGTTTGCTCTAGAAGAAAACTTGAAGCGAAAAGATCTGAACGATCTCGAAAAAGCTCAAGCCTTCCGAGACTACCTCGATCAGTTCGAGTGCACGATCGAAGAGTTGGCCAAACAACTCAGCATGAGTCGCTCCGCGATCAGCAACATGCTGCGATTGCTCGAACTTCCTGATCCCGTGAAAAACGCGCTGCACTCAGAGCGAATCACAGCCGGTCACGCACGGGCTCTGTTGTCACTCGATGAGCCGCAACAACTCGAACTCTGCGGACGCATTCAGTCAGAGAAACTTTCCGTCCGCAACACCGAAGCTGCGGTTAAGGAAGCTTTGAAGAAGCCGGCATCGGAAGTATCTCAACCCGAATCGAGCGACGGCGAACAAGCGACGATTCCGATCTCGAAGGGTGACGCAGAGCGCACGAATCACATGACCTCTCTTGAGTCGCGGCTTCGCGATCTTCTGGGAGTCAAGGTTTCGATCAAGTTGTCCGGGAAAGATTCCGGAACGATTCAAATCCCATTCTCTTCGACTCAAGAGTTCGAACGTCTTCTTAAAACGATGAGACGCAGCGCCGCCTAAGATGTTGCCGACCCCCGATCAACTCCGGTTGGTCGGGTCACTTGGCTGCATCACAATTCGGGCAGGAGTAGTTGAGGGAGAGTCGCTCCGTGAGCCACTCTTCTTCGGCCTGATCTCGATCAACGTGAATCACGTGAATCACTCCGCGTCCGAGATCGAGTGCTGTCTCGATCGAGTCGGCAATTCGACCGCGAGCTTCCGCATCGACTTTCACGCGATCGACAATCGCTTCGACGAGATAATTCCGTCGGTGATCAATCTTCGGAACATTCTCAACTTCGTAAGTCGTCCCGTTAATTCGAACGCGAAGATATCCCTGCGTTCCGAGACGATCCCAGAGTTTGGAATACGATTGACCGACCGGGACCTGCATTGGGGCTGCGAGATAAAGTCGAGTCCCATCGGGATTGGAGAGGACTTTCTCGACGATTTCATCCGTAGTCTGACGAGTGACGGGTGAATCGCATTCGGGGCAGTACAACGTCCCGAGTCGAGCGAACAGCACACGCAGATAGTCGTAGATTTCGGTGACGGTTCCGACGGTCGATCGCGGAGTCGCCCCGACGGTCTTCTGCTCGATAGCAATCGACGGGGAAAGCCCGGAGATGTTGTCGAGCTTCGGCTTGGGCATCTGACCGAGAAACTGACGGGCATACGCCGAGAGCGATTCGACATATCGTCGCTGTCCCTCGGCATAGAGTGTATCCATCGCGAGCGAGGTTTTTCCGGACCCGCTTGGACCGCAGAAAACGCTCATCTGATCGCGGGGAATGGTGATGTCGACCGATTGCAGATTGTGCTGGGCAGCTCCGCGGATCGTGATCTGATCGATGGACTTTCCGTTCGCTCGCCGAGAAACAGAAGATGCCGCCTTCTTGCGGGAAGACTTCGACGACTTTCTTTTCGGTTTCAGAATCGGTTTGAGTGCCGCTCCAGTGAATGAGTTTCGACAGTTCGCGATCTCTTCCGGAGTGCCGACAGCGATGATTTCCCCGCCTCCTTGTCCTCCTTCGGGACCGAGGTCGATCACCCAGTCCGCTGTCTTGATCACATCCAGATTGTGCTCGATCACGAGAACCGAGTTCCCCTGTTCGACGAATCCATGCAGCACCTCCAGAACGCGTTTCACATCCTCAAAGTGAAGACCGGTTGTCGGTTCATCGAGGAGATAAAGCGTCTTTCCGGTGGAGCGTTTTCCAAGCTCGCGGGCAAGCTTGATTCGCTGGGCTTCTCCGCCAGAAAGGGTCGGCGAAGGTTGCCCGAGTTTCATGTAATCCAACCCGACATCGTGAAGCGTCTGAAGAAGTCGGTAGATCTTCGGATGGTTTTTGAAGTGCTCAACAGCCTCCTGAACGTCCATTTCCAGCACATCGGCAATGGACTTGTCACGGTATTTGACTTCAAGAGTTTCATGATTGAAGCGATGCCCATCGCACACTGTACATGGAACCCAGATGTCTGCAAGGAAATCCATTTCGAGTTTCGTGGCACCGTGCCCTTCACAAGCTTCGCACCGTCCATCCGCAACATTGAAGCTGAATCGTCCCGGCTGATAACCACGGAGCTTCGACTGGGGAAGCTGTGCATACAGAGTGCGGATCTGATCGAGCAGTTTGACGTAAGTCGCTGGATTCGATCGCGGAGTCCGGCCAATCGGGGACTGATCGATATCAATCGCTTTATCGAGATGCTCAAGCCCTTGTATGGAGTCATGTGCACCGGGTTGACCGAGGCCCTTGTTCAGTTCGGAGTTTAATACTTCCCAGAGAATATTATTACACAACGAACTCTTGCCTGAGCCGCTAACTCCGGTCACACACACGAACATTCCCAGTGGGATTTCGACATCAATGTTCTTGAGATTGTTCTGTCGTGCCCCGGCGATCTTGAGCGAATTGCCGGTTCCGGTCCGGCGTTCTTTCGGGACTTCGATCTTTCTTCGCCCGGAGAGATACGCTCCCGTGAGACTCTCTTCGTGACGCATCACTTCATCAGTGGTGCCGGTGACGATAATCTCGCCGCCCCGCACACCCGGACCCGGTCCGAAGTCAACAATGTGGTCGGCCGCCATCATTGTTTCTTCATCGTGCTCAACGACAACAACTGTGTTCCCCTGATCACGCAGGTCGAGGAGGCTTCCCAGAAGCATTTCGTTATCGCGCGGATGCAGCCCGATCGAAGGCTCATCGAGAATATAAAGCACACCCACGAGTCCCGACCCGATTTGACCGGCCAACCGGATGCGCTGCGACTCTCCCCCCGACAATGTCGGAGCGGTCCGATCAAGGGTGAGATATCCCAATCCACATTTCTGAAGGAAGACGAGTCGACCTCGAATCTCCTTCAATGCCTCTTCCGCAATCATTGCCCCGGTTGAGTCGAGTTCGAGCCCAGAGAAGAACTCGCATGCGTCGTCGATCGAGAGTGCGCACACTCCCGGAAGCGACTGAATCTCCGGAATTTCTGATCCAGAAACCGAGGTGGATCGGATGAGAACATTTCTGGCTTGCGGGTTGAGGCGTTCTCCTTCACAAGAACGGCAATCCACAACTTGCATATACTTTTCGAGCTGTCGCCGCCGCATCGGATTTTTGGCTTTGCGGTATTCTTCAAGCAGCTCCGGAATATATCCGTTCCAGCTCCCGCCATGCTTCCAGGTTCCTCCGGAATGCCGCCACGAGAACGTGATGTGCCGGGCTCCCATTCCATGAAGAAAGAACTGCTGGGCCTGTTCCGGAACATCGTTCCAACTCGTTTTCAGAAAAGAGCCTTTGGGAAGATCGCAGTCTTCTTCAATCGCGGCAGCCACTCCCTGAAAGATGTGCCGTTTCCATCGACCTATTTTCTTCGAGCCCTTCATCAGATCCAGAGCGCCCTTGAGAATCGGCTTGTCGGGCTGCGTGATCAGCAAGTCCAAATCGAAGTCGTGCCGCACTCCAAGTCCGGTGCAATCAGGACACATTCCAAGTGGGCTGTTGAAGCTGAACAACTGCGGTGAGGGAGGCTCATAGCTGACCCCACACGCTGCGCAGGCATACTTCGCGGAATAGAGTTTTTCGGGAATGTCGTTGTCGGATGGGGCAACGATTAACATTCCGTCGCTGAGCTTGATCGCCGATTCAATCGCTTCCGAAAGTCGAGTTCGCTGAACTTTGGAGGCGATGAGCCGATCGACAACGATCTCGATCGTGTGCTTAAAATTCTTCTTCAGCTTCAGGTCATCAGAAAGATTGACAACTTCTCCATCGACGCGCGCTCGCAAAAATCCCTGCTTCAGCAAGTCGGCAAAGAGGTCTCTAAATTCCCCTTTCTGCTGTTGAACGATCGGAGCGAGAATTTGAAATTTCGTGCCGTCCGGAAGAGAGAGAATCCGCTCGAGAATCTGGTCGGTTGTTTGTGCACTGATCGGTTCGCCGCATTGCGTACAGACTCCCTGACCGACTCGCGCGAAGAGAACGCGGAGGTAATCATAGATCTCAGTGATCGTTCCGACCGTACTCCGAGGATTTCGGGACGTCACTTTCTGTTGAATCGAAATTGACGGAGCCAGCCCGCTGATGGTGTCGACGTCCGGTTTCGGCATTTGACCGAGAAACTGACGCGCGTACGTCGACAGGGACTCGACGTACCGGCGTTGACCTTCCGCGTACAGCGTGTCGAATGCGAGCGAACTTTTCCCGGACCCTGACACGCCGGTCATGCAGATCAGTTGATTTCGCGGAAGTGTCAGCGAAACATCTCGCAGGTTGTGCTCACGAGCCCCGCGAATCTCGATATCTGCCGCCGGCATGCGATTGACAGTCCTTTAAGAAGTGATCCTGAAACCCGAAAAATGATCGGTTCCGGAAAGTATAGGCAGACGGACCGGCGAGGAAAGTGATCGATTCAAGCTTGCTGTCAGCCCGGTCTACACATCACAGGTCAACTCTCAAACAACGATTGAGAGTTTCTCATCATTTGCGAAAGCCGACACTGAACCGACTCGACACCGAAAACTCTAAGTCATCGACTGCAGTGTCCGGAGTTCTTTCGGAAGCTGAAAAGTGACGCTCTCTTCCCGCGTCGTGATTTCTTCCACTTCCGCCCCGTAGTTGTCGACCAGATAGTTCAAACAATCCTGCACGACAACTTCCGGTGCACTCGCTCCGGCGGTGATGAGGACCGTCTCCACTCCCTCAAACCATTCCGCACGCAATTCTGCTTTTCCATCGATGAGATGAGCAGCCGTGCCTTCCGCCAACCCAATTTCCATCAGCCGACGACTGTTGGAACTGTTCTGACTTCCCAGCACGATGACAAGATCGACCTGTTCGACAAGCTGCCGAACAGCATGTTGTCGATTGGTGGTCGCATAGCAGATGTCTTCTTTCGGAGGAGACTCGATGCTCGGAAATTTCTCTTTGAGCGCCTGGATCACAACGCCAGCTTCCTCAACGCTCAACGTCGTTTGAGTCAGATAGACGATCTTGTCTTCATCCGTAAACGGAAGTTCCTGCACTTCTTCGGGCGTCTCGATGAGAGTGATGCTTTCGGGAGCTTCTCCCATCGTCCCGATTACTTCGTCATGCCCCTCGTGCCCGATCAAAATGATGTTGTATTGAGCCTTCGCATACTTCACCGCTTCCAGATGCACTTTCGTGACGAGCGGACAGGTCGCATCAATCGTCCGCAAATCGCGTTGACGTGCTTTGTCTCGAATCTCCGGCGAGACCCCGTGTGCGCTGTACAATAAAATGGCTCCACGCGGAACCGATTCGATGTCGTCGACGAAGGTCACACCCTGTTGAGTGAATCGATCCACGACGTATCGGTTGTGAACAATCTCGTGGTAGACGAAAATGTCCGGACCGAATGCCTTGATGCATTCATCAAGACATTCAATTGCCATGTTGACACCCGCACAAAAGCCACGGGGATTCGCCAGCAGGATCTTCATGGAAATGCTTTCCGAAACGAATTTCAATTCGACTTGTTGTTGACTGCGCCCGATCGTAAAACCGAAGTCTACCCCGTAAGTTCACATGGAATCCAGTGCGGAGCTTTCAGAGTGTCGACGGAACAGTGCAATTCCCGGCGAGTCATTGCCAGACCGACCTCGTCCGCTCGCAACACCTTCCCACCGCAGCACAAGCGCTCAGCTCACTTCCTTCCCGCTCACTTTTCTCTGCCAAACGATAAAACGGAGAAACCATGCATCAAACAAGATTGATCGCACTCCTTCTGAGTGCCCTCTGCTGTCACACCGAAGCGTTTGGACAAACGGAGTCGACACCGCCAGTCCCAACGGAATCCGCGGATGGGTTCGTCTCTCTTTTCGACGGAAAAAGCCTGAACGGATGGCAAGGAGCGAAAGACGTTTATTACGTCCTGGACGGCTTACTTCACTCTGTTTCCGATCAATCAGGAAACCTCGAAACCATCACCGATTACGGCGACTTCATCCTGCGTTTTGAATTTCGCCTGACCTCAGGAGCGAATAACGGAATCGGATTGCGGGTCCCGCCCGGTCAACACGCTGCGACGCAGGGAATGGAAATCCAACTGATCGACGATTCCAACGACTTTGCGAAAAAGCTGAAACCCTATCAGACACACGGCTCCGTGTATGGACTCATCCCGGCGAAACAGGGATTCCTGAAACCGGTCGGGGAATGGAACGAATTCGAAGTTCGGTGTGTCGGCTCGCAAGTCACCGTGATCACCAACGGAACCATTGTCGTTGATGGAGACGTGAAAAAAGCTTACGCCGAAGGTCCCCTCGACGACCGCGAGCATCCCGGCATCGACCGACAATCCGGCCGAATCGCTCTTCTCGGCCACAAGTCTGAAGTCGCATTTCGAAACATCCGGGTCAAAGAACTCACTTCGGCAGAAAACGAAGCTGCGCCGATCGGTGAGTAACTTTCCCGCTGCAGAAATCTACTTCATTTGAGATCGGCACCAGTCGATCATCTTCATTTCATCGTCGATGTAGACATTCGAAACTTCCAGGGCTCCCTGTTCCCGTCGAATGAAGCCAGACTCAGACTTCTCCTGCAGGCGAATCACCGACTCGTCTCCAACAGCAAAGATCCCATTGCGGTAGTGACGAATCGATCCATCCGGAGGAATTTCTGCGATTTCGAGGACTCCAATCTCCTGGCGTTCTCCGTCGACAACAACGTAAGTGGCCCCATTTTCTTCGATCTGCAAGTCTAAGGATTCCTCGGGAAGGATGACCTCTGGATGAAGGAAGTAAGTTTTGTCCGGGTCGCGAATCACTAACCGTCGATGTTCATCGAGCCCGAATCGTCCGCGACGGGTCAGATACATTTGGTCGTCGGAGTCTTTCAGCACGAACAGACCGGGGCCGTTGATGCGTACGTCAAATCGGCTCCCCGTCATTTTCTTCAAACCTTGGGAGAAGTCGTAACTCTCCACGAGGGAAATCGTGTCTTCCATTCCATCGGTTGAAACTTCAACAAATCTCGGCATCACCCGGCAATAGCCAAACGTCGACGAGAGAAGGCAATTCCGCTGATGAATTTCGATCGCTGCCTGCAAAACATCGTTGAGCGAGCCCGTTTCAGAAGCGGGGTTCGCAACCGGTTCCGAAGCGTCAACAACGGGTTGTTGAAGCATCGCATCCAGTTCATCTCCGCCGAGTCCCGGAATTGGGGTTCCCACCATTTTCCACATTCTCAGGACTCCCGTCGCATCTTCGACGGACATTTCCTGAAGCGACTCGAACCAAACCTCCCGCTGTGACTCTGGCAAATCAGGAAGTTCTTCCTTGATCATGTTCCGCAGCTGTGAATCTTTGGCATCATCGATCGGATTCGATTCCAAAGGAGTCGCTTCCGGAATCGCCAATGGCTGCGGAGCTGGGGTTTCTGGCTGAAACTGCACTCCAATCGTCGTATCCCCGTCGGAAACAACGTCCATCTCCGAGGTCGTCATTGCGATGGCATTGGCGAGCGGGGAACACTGCTCCTCCAGTTCGCCGATCGACTCAAACACAGAACTTGTCGAGGCTGGCGGAGAGGAAATTTGAGGGATCGAATGATCATCACTCTCGAACGATTCAAGCAAATAGTAGGGGGCCCCAGCCGCAGGGGGGCCCAGATCGTACGACATCCCGAAGGGAAGCGATTCCTGGACCTTCGTCAGGGGCTTGGGCTGCCCCGGATCGTTCCAAAGCGTGAAGTGACCGAGAATAACCCCAATCACAATGCCGAACACCGTACCGGAAAGAAAAGTCGTCTGGTGGGTGCTCATGACGGCCTCCTTGCTGCCACGAGAGGGTAAAAATGGGTAATCTATGCGATCCTGAGATCAACCAAGACCGATTCTCCAGCACGTTGCCGGAGCGAATTCTCGCTCAGTCTCGGTTTCGAGCGGTCTGAGACCGTAAGTCATTCGGGAAATTACCGCAAGATGAGAGATTTACAGCGGAATCAAATCTCGGTCGGTTGACCTTTTTCCGAGTGATCGGGAGCATTCTCGCTCACTCACCACTCTTTGATGCCTCCATCCCGGAAGTCAGAGAATCAAATTCGGACTGGGAACTTATCCTATCGTCGGGGAAGGAATTGCGCATGTCACAGCACGAAATCTACCAGAATCCATTGAACACACGATATGCCTCCGCAGCGATGAGCGGAATCTGGTCAGCGCAAACAAAGCACAGCACCTGGCGAAAATTGTGGATCGCGTTGGCCGAAGCCCAGCAGGAACTCGGACTCGAAATCACCGACACGCAACTCGCGGAATTAAAGCAGCACGCGGAGAATATCGATTTCGAAGCTGCCGCGCGATACGAAAAACAATTCCGCCACGATGTGATGGCTCACGTCCACGCTTACAAGGACGTCTGCCCGACCGCCGGTGGAATTTTGCATCTCGGAGCAACGTCATGCTTTGTGACCGACAACTCCGAACTCATTCAGATTCGGTCAAGTCTTGAGCTGATTCGCAAACGGCTCGTCCGGGTCATCGACGCACTGTCCACCTTCTGCAGCGAATACCGTGACCTCCCCTGTCTCGGGCTCACACATCTTCAACCGGCACAGCCCACAACCGTTGGCAAGCGGGCAACTCTCTGGTGCCAGGATCTTGTCCTCGATCTTGAAGAAATCGAACACCGTCTCGAAACGCTCAAGTTTCGCGGAGTGAAAGGAACGACCGGAACTCAAGCGACGTTCCTGGCTCTCTTCAACGGCGATCATGCGAAAGTCCGCCAACTCGATGCACTTGTCTCACAGAAAATGGGATTCCAGTCGACTTACCCCGTCACCGGCCAGACTTACTCCAGAAAGATCGATGCACAAGTCCTCGCCGCACTCTCCGGGATCGGCCAATCTGCTCACAAGGCGGGGAGCGATTTGAGGCTTCTACAAAGCTGGAAAGAAGTCGAAGAGCCGAAGGAAGAGAAACAGATCGGCTCGTCCGCGATGGCATACAAATTCAATCCGATGCGATCCGAACGAATCTGTGCTCTTTCGCGCTTCGCAATCAGCCTGACTGCAAACGGAGATCAAACCGCTGCCGTCCAATGGATGGAACGGACGCTCGACGATAGTGCCAATCGGCGGCTTTCCCTTCCGCAGGCATTTCTCGCCATCGATGCTGTCCTCATCATCTATCAAAACGTTGCCGAAGGCTTGCGTGTCTACCCGAAAGTCATTTCGCGACGCTTGAACGAAGTGCTGCCGTTCATGGCGACGGAAGAAATCCTCATGGCAGGCGTCAAAGCGGGCGGAGACCGTCAGGAACTCCACGAACAAATCCGCATCCACAGCGTCGAATCCGATAGACAGGTTAAAGAGTTCGGGAAAGAACACGACTTGATCGAACGACTGGAAAAAGACGAGTTGTTCGCAAACATCGACCTCTCCGCAACTCTCGATGCACGCAGATATATCGGTCGCGCCCCGGAACAGGTCGACGAGTTCATCTCCGAAGTCATCACGCCAATCAGAAACAAGTACGCCAGCGATCTTGGAGGCCAAGCCGAAGAACTCAAGGTCTGACGCGCCTGACGGAATTCCGAATGCCAACTCGTGCAATTGCGTAGCCCGGTTGAGTTCTGCTGGCAAATTGAATTAGATTAAAATCGACCGATTCGATCCTTCACAAAGAGACAGTCGATTCTATGTTGCGAGCCAGCCTTCTCTCGTTCCTGTTCCTCATCATTTGGACGCTCCCTGCTCTTTCAGACACGATCACTTATCGTGATGAAGAGGGCGAGGAAGTGACGATCGAAGCCAGAATCGCCGGCGAAGGCCTCGGATTTCAGGCTCTTGAGCGACGGGATGGCCAGCTGCAAATCGTTCCGAACGCAGCCGTCACCGCCCGGGAACCAACAGACCCGCCTCCTCCGATTGACGAGGAAGGAATGGTCGAACTCTTCCAGAAACGCTTCGGAACAGAACTCGTCCGAACGGACATCGAGAAAAACTTCGTTGTCGCGTTGATTCTCAGTTCACCCATTGAACGCTCATCAGAATCCCAGGCGAGCGGTTTCCTCCGAAAAGCCAGTTCGTTCATGCGACGCGTGGACGCAACGTTTCTCCGCTACGCGCGATCCAAACGGATTTCGGTCCACGAACCACGCTTTCCGATGGTCCTTCTCATTTTCGAATCCGACGACGACTTCAACTCCTACGCCGAAGAAGCGACCGGCGGACGAGGACTCTCTGCAGAAAACATCCTCGGCTTCTACTCCCCCATCACAAACTGGCTCGCCGTCCGAATGAGCAGCTGTGATACATTCGAAGTTCCACTTCACGAAGCCATTCACCTGCAGATGTATAACCGAGTTTTTCAACGACTGGCCCCCATTCCGAAATGGTTCGACGAAGGAATCGCCACCGGTTTTGAAGGAAACGGCGACCGCATCAACATCTCCCCTTCGAAAGTCAACAGCCGATATGCCCGGCAAGCGATGACCCGCTCCGGTCAACTCTCATGGGCATCGGTGATTCGCGACGACGGAGCATTCACCGCCGATATTCTCGCCGGCGAAGCATACACCATGGCCTGGTGCATGCACTGGATGTTGGCAACGCGTCATGAAGATAAATACCGAGATTACGTTGAAGAACTAAGCCAGCGAAAGACTCTGGGAGAGATCGATTCCGACGAACGAATCGGCCGGTTCGAAGAGATCTTTGATGTTTCAGTCGACGAGTTACAACAGAGCTTTCCGAAATCGCTCCAGCTGGCAGCCAAGGTCCAAAAGATCAAACTCCAACAGCCTCGTCGGGACGGAATCGGCACCCGCACTCAATCACTCGGACAGGTCGAAATGCAAGCGGTCGCCACGTCGAACGCCGGGACTGCCATCGAAGCCTCAGGCACGCTCAAGAATCTCTCTCCACTGAGAACCATGACGTTCTACATCACGATGGAAACATCAGGCGGAACGTATGCAGACTGGCTAATCCCCAGCGTTGCCCCCAGCCGCTCCATCCAGCTTCCGAGACAGCGAGCAGCCAAGCTGTTTCGACCGAACATCCAACTCCCCCCCGGTTCCTACCAGGTCTTCATCCGCTCCGTTCCAGCTGACAGCCGCGAATCACAAGTTTGGGAGTCCGGCCAGGTCCCCGGCCCCCGTTTAGGAGGAGACTGATTATCATTCAAACCGACCAGAAAGCCCCCCCGACACGATTCCGGGAAGTTTTCACAAATTTCTATGGAAAACTGGGTCGACATTCTGAAAACGACCGATAGTATTCCTCACATGACGCGGGGTGGAGCAGCCCGGTAGCTCGCGAGGCTCATAACCTCGAGGTCGTCGGTTCGAATCCGGCCCCCGCCACTAAAACCCCAAGGTAGCAAATTCTGCGACCGTGGGGTTTTCTTTTGCGCTGAACCAGAGACACGCGAATCGATCCCCAATCTCCGCAACAGGTTGCGTTGCTCCCCAGATTCTCGAAGCGTCTCTGCCGAACTTATAGAGACATCTCTGTCGTCCGCGATCGGTTTCAAAGCGCCTCTCTCGCACCGAAAGTCTCTCTGCACTCACAGAGACAGAGCGTTCGGGTTATCAGCTCGTCCGGTTCGACACGCATGATTCGGCTTTTCGAATTCTCCTCCGAAATACTCCGACTGCCCGGTGATGAGAACAGCGGACAACGGAGACTTTTTCTGCATAAGTAACAAGAGACGCTGGTATTGGGCCATCGTCGATTTTATCTCTCCCTGAGCACCGGGAACTTAATGCAGGAACATGCTTCTCACCACAACCTCCGCGATCTCGTCGCCATTCTTGCCGACGGAGTTCGCCGTCACCGCAGGCTCTCAAAACGCTGCGATCGCAGCGTTTTGAGAGCCTGCGGTGACGGCGAACTCCGTCGGCAAGAATGGCGACGAGATCGCGGAGGTTGTGGTGAGAAGCATGTTCCTGCATTAAGTTCCCGGTGCTCAGGGAGAGATAAAATCGACGATGGCCCAATACCAGCGTCTCTCTTGTTACTTATGCAGAAAAAGTCTCCGTTGTCCGCTGTTCTCATCACCGGGCAGTCGGAGTATTTCGGAGGAGAATTCGAAAAGCCGAATCATGCGTGTCGAACCGGACGAGCTGATAACCCAAAGGCTTTGTCTCTGTGAGTGAAGAGAGACTTTCGGTGCGAGAGAGGCGCCTTGAAACGAATCGTCGGCGGCAGAGTTGTCTCTATAAGTTCGGCAGAGACGCTTCGAGAATCTGGGGAGCGACGCAAACTATTGCGGAGATTGGGGATCGAGTTGCGTGTCTCTGGTTGAGCGCAAAAGAAAACCCCACGGTCGCAGAATTTGCTACCTTGGGGTTTTAGTGGAGCGAAGCCAACCCTCTTCGAAATAGAAACAGAGACATTTCGAAAACGATTCATCTATAGCGGTCCGGAAAGTGGGGTTGGCTTCGGAGTAGTGAGTCAGACGGCTTTCGAGATTATTGCTTCGGGTTATGAGGTTGACTGGTGTCTGGCGTTACATCGACAATGTTCTTGCTTTTTCCCAATTTGAACGTCCCCAACAGGGATGTCTGCGAGTTTCATGCTGATTGAGTTCGTCGTCACGAGCGGTTTGCCGAGCTGCTTCGCTCATGATTCTTGGTGAGCCTTCAGATTTCATTTTCGAGATACCAACGTGATCCGCGGGGATGCCCGCGACATGACTCAGGGCCACGCGGAAGCCCAGGTCGTCATACTTGATCAAAGCAGCGTGATTGTAACGGAGTGCCGATCTGCAAAGAGAGGCAGCGCTCGTAGAAGCCTCTTCGAATACATCGAAGCGTTTTACGACACCATCAGAAAACACACAGCCCCAGGCTACAAAAGCCCCGTCCAGTTTCGACAAGTCACCTAACCCAAATCCCATACCCATTATCCTGGGAAATTTCACTATTGAACAGGAGGCGCAATCATGTTCCTTTTGGCAGTTTCACAGTTCAATTGCGACAGTCAGATGGTCTTGGAGGACTTCTTTGGAGGTTTGGTCGTTGAGCCTTTTGCGGGACCGGTTGTTGAGTAAGTTCGTGACGTCGTTAAGGGTGTTTGTGGAAAGCCTGGCGAAGTCGGTACCTTTCGGGAAGAACTGTCGGAGCAAGCCGTTGAAACTTTCGTTTCTGCCGCGTTCCCAAGCATGGTATAGTCGTGCGAAGTAAATGTCGATTCCGCAGTGTCGCGAGACCTGTCTGTGCTGGGCGAATTCTTTCCCATTGTCGAGCGTCATCGTTCGCCTGAGCGGTTGTGGAAGGGGGTCGAGGAGTCGCTGCATTTGTCTCGATACGTTTGGGCTTTGAACCGCCTGATGAGTCCCACCAGAGCGAAGCCGCTTTTACGTTCATTGAGAGTCACCAGCGCACTTCGTCGCCTTGCTCCCAAAACGGTGTCCCCTTCCCAATCGCCGTAGTGCTGTTTGGTGTCGACGACACTTGGGCGATCAGCGATGTGAGCTGCCGCCCGGAGTTTTCCACGCTGATCGCCTGGTTTCTCGCGTTTTCCGAACCGCAGAAATGATCGCCAGAAGACTCGGTTCGGCTGCCGATTGATCCAGCGATACACAGCCATGCAAGAGAACCATCGCTCTGGATAGTCATTGAATTAAATCCGAAAACGACCCGCAATTTGATCAGGAGACCAGAAATCGAAGAGTCCGTTCGTCATAAAGCACGGCACACCGGATCATCGAATTTGCGTTGACGTGGTCGCTGGGCGCGTCTCTGCTGTGCGAGGTGATGGGCCCGGTCGGGAAAATATTTGCCGTTGACGCTGTTGCGTTTGACTTCACGAAAAATCGTTGATCGATCGCGTCCTAAAGCGTGTGCGATGTCGTCTTTGGTGAAGCCGATTTTGAGGAGTTCTGCTATCCCTTGCAATCGATTTTGTAAGCTGCGTTCTCATCGCTGGAGTGTCCTTTCGACCAGCTTTTTTTGAAGACCAACTCGTCAAACACCCAGCGATGTTTCACTCAAGATCAATCCAAAATCAGTCGCATTTCAAACGTGAACCTGCCCTAAGCAACATTGTGGCTAGAGGCCATCCATCGCGATCGATCTAGGTCACCTAACAGGACGGTTTTTACGACAACGCCCTAAACAAAGCGAGCGAGTCTGAATTTCGACAAATTGTACTAACGCCAGCCCCCGTTGCCAAACAAAGGAGGTGTGCCGAAGGCCTAACCTTACTACCATGCTGGCCGACGCTGAATCACCGATAAAGTGAATAGAAACGAAACGGTTTCGGCCATTCTTCGCGAGGTTTGAACGCAATTGCGACCTCTTGGCCATCGAGAGCGGATTCCGTGATGACAACGCAATCGTCGTACGATTTAGCGGTCTCGAACTCTGTGTCGTTTACCTTGCAGATCGTTTTGTGGAAAGGACCGGACAGCCATTGCTCGATTTCGGGTGCGTCTTTGAATTTGAGATACGCCGCGAGTGAAGCGTGCGATGCACTAACAAGTGCAAATCCTGTCGGCACGGATTCACGAATGAGTATGTACATTTTCATCTAAGCGTTTCGCCTGCGTCGACTATCGGTTCTCATGACAACATCGTGTCGGAAAGTCCGGTCACCTCGGCATGGGGTGGTCACGATATTTCCGAAGGTCGCCATAATTAAAAAATTGTAGGAGTTGTAAAGACTCACTCACATTCCTGATTTAATAGTGAATTTTGTTTTTTCTAATGTGTTCTGTACCGTTTTCTACACACCAAGAAGAGCACCGGATTCGAAAACCGATAGTCAATCAGCGACCGAAAATTGAGTTGGATGCAAATAATACTTTCGAATGTCACTTACGGGGTTATAGGAAGTGAGTTCTTGCCTGATTACGTCAAAATAGGGAGTGAACGTGCCCCAAGGTATGAGGTTGCTTAAGGGGCACACTCGGGCTTGACAGCGAGATCGATGAGCTATGTCTGTCATGCAACCAACTCTTCGCGTATCTTCATCAACAGTGTCCCAAGGTGGTTCTCTCCAGTGCCCTTACAGACACCCCAGAAATGATCTCCCCAGGTGTTTCCTTCAATAATTTCGGCGTGACCAGTCGCAATTAGTTGTTCTTTAAGGTCAGGTACAGAAAATTTTTGTCGCAATAGATCTTCCATAATATGAAGTTTTATTGAATCCCAATCTTTTCGCTCTTTGAGTTTGCTGCCTAGTTTTTTTGCGTGACCAGCGGACTGCGATTCTTGAATTAACTGTCTTTCAAATCTGTCCGTAGTTTTCGACGCCTGATAGGCATGTTCGACAGACGGGTACGTTTCACGGTCAAGCACAACGCTTACAGCCCAGAAATTACTCAACCAACGATACTCACCCGAGAAACTCATGATGGTTTTCATTGTTGAATCTCGGTTGTGTCAATCTGTGATTACGATTTTCATGAATTTGATCGAAGCGGTGATGATTCTAATCGTTTTCGTGATTCAATTGACAACACAAAACAACTTGATTCACTTCAGTCTTCCAAGGACATGTGTAGACAATCGAGAGTTCGGTCGAAAGTTATTAGTACAAGGACGGAATCTCGTCACGCTCGTCTTCAACACTATTCAACCAAGTCTCCCCTCAAGATTTTTAAGATACTTGAGAAAGTTCACGTCCTTCAAGTCATTGTCGAACTGATGAGTGCCTTCCAAAGATACAAAAGTAAATTGTCCGTATCAAACAACACTCGTTCAAATCGACAACGATCTCAATGAGTGATTTTTCCGCCAAGAAGTTTCGCATTCGAGAAGTTTCGATCGCCTTGGCACTGCTCAACTGAAGAATCAAATCTGAAATGCCCCCAAAGTTTGAACCAGCCTTATGAGAGTTCGGGTTAGGTATGACCTGCTCCACTTTTCTGAGCCATTCCTTATGAGAAAATCAATGGCTTCCTCTGGCCAGGCTAGCCTGGCCAGAGGAAGCGAAATCTTTGGGGGCCAGGTTGGCCAAAGCGCTGTGGGGTCGATGTTCGTTGTAGTCAACGCGCCAAGCTTCTGTCTTCTTCTTCGCGTCGTCAAGCGACAAGAACCAATTTTCATTCAGACACTCTGCCCGCACGCTTCCGTTGAAGGATTCAATGAATGCGTTATCCGTGGGTTTTCCGGGTCTACTGAAGTCGAGTGTCACTCCATTGGCATACGCCCACTGGTCTAAAATTTTCGATGTGAACTCGGGACCGTTGTCCACACGAATCGTTTTTGGCAACGTGCGATCACAAGCCAAGTCCTCCAGGACTGAGACAACGTCCTTGCCTCGCATTCGCTGGCCAACCTCGATCGCAAGACTCTCACGAGTAAAGTGATCGACTATCGTCAACAGGCGAATCTGGCGGCCATCAAAGAGTTCGTCAGACATGAAATCCATCGCCCAGCAGTCGTTAATGCGAGTCGCCTCTGGTCGATCCGACCGTGTCCGGCAACTCACTCGACGCCTGGGAGTCCTGGTTCGCAGACTCAGCTTTTCTTCACGGTAGATCCGATACACTCGCTTCGCGTTCACCTCCCAACCTTCTCGACGCAGCAAAATATGAAGTCGCCGATATCCGTAGTGAACTCGAATGGCTGCCAACTCCTTTAATCGCATTCGTAGAGCGACCTGCTCATCCTTCGTGGATTGATATCGATGACTTGAACGAGCCAAGCCAACCAAAACGCAAGCACGTCGCTCACTGATTCGATAGCACGACTTGGCTCCTTCGACGCATTCACGAAGGCGGGCAGGCTTTATAGCTTTTTTGAAAGGACATCCTGTAAGATCTGCTTGTCCAAACTCAAGTCTGCCACCAATGACTTCAAACGCTTATTCTCTTCCTCCAAAGATTTCAAGCGGCGAAGCTCCTCCGTGCCGAGCCCAGCAAACTTCTTCTTCCAACGATAGAACGTCTGCTGGCTAATTCCCAGCTTGCGACAAACTTCTTCGACTGGCGTTCCACTTTCCGCCTGCTTGATGGCAAATGCAATCTGCTGATCGGTAAATTGACTCTTCTTCATGGTCATCTTTCTTCAAAATGGACGACCAGATTCTAACAAGAATTTTCTCACTTAGAATGGATCAGTTTTTTGGGCGCAGATTGCATTGTTGAAAACATCTCTGGAATCTGAGATGAGAATGCGCTAAAATCTGGTGATGAGTGATTCCCCACGAACGAATGTGTTGTTGGAAGTGGCAAAGCTGTCGCTTCGGATTGGACGCAAGTATGTCGAGCCGTATTCGCATGCGAAGA
>NZ_SIHI01000001.1:1690340-1940671 GCF_007859735.1 Thalassoglobus neptunius
GAATCATTTCGATCATCTCCCACTGAAGGTCAGTCAGGTCACTTGGGTACGCTTTTCGAATCGCCTCGGACACCGTGCACTCCTTTGCGTTGATGAACCGCAAAGTGTGAACAAAACCAGACTTTCACAAAACCTCAGTTTCCGGATAGCCTCTGAGCTCGATTCCAAGCTGAAAGAGCAGTACGCCGGGGACTACGATCGGGATCGCCCATTCATCCGCCATGCGTATGGATATAAATATCCAGTTTGATCGAGGCAACGATTTTGAATGAACGATCTTTAAACGGATGCAGCGAATTTTAGTCATCGAATTAAGAGTCCATTACATCCGGATTTCGCTTTATTGAAAGGACCGTATCCAATGGCGAATAAGTCGAAAAATAGAGGGACTGCCCAAGAGCAGTTGGCGCGTCCAGAGCAGGCTCAAGATCACCAGCCTGGCCGAGAATTTCAAATGACTCCTCATCCGGAATGGGATGTCCCGGAACAATCAAAAGGAGCTCGACGCCTTGAGGGGAAGGTTGCTCTCATTTCCGGAGGCGATAGCGGGATCGGTCGAGCTGTCTCCGTTGCCTTCGCGCGAGAAGGGGCAAGTGTCGCTATTGTCTATCTGGAAGAGGATCAGGATGCGAAAGCAACTCGCGAGCTAATAGCGAAAGAAGGGGGCGAGTGCCAACTTTTCGCAGGCAACGTGGGTGAAGCTTCTTTCTGTGATCGCGTTGTCGAGGAGACAATCGAAAAGTATGGGCAGCTCGATGTCTTGATGAACAACGCTGCCGAACAGCATCCCAAGGATTCGATTGAAGACATTTCTCCCGAACAGCTTGAGAAAACGTTCGCGACCAATGTCTTTAGTATGTTTTATCTAACTAAAGCTGCGATTCCGCATCTGAGGAAGCAAGAGAACGCTTCAATTGTTAATACAACCTCAGTGACTGCTTATCGGGGAAGCCCCGGGCTACTCGATTATTCTGCGAGCAAAGGGGCGATTGTCAGTTTCACTCGTTCGTTGTCGCAATCGATTGTGTCTGAGGGAATTCGAGTCAATGCGGTCGCACCGGGGCCGATTTGGACACCGCTCATCCCCGCTACCTACCCCGCCGAGAAAGTTGGAACGTTCGGAACGGATACTCCAATGGGGCGGGCAGGGCAGCCGTGGGAGTGTGCGACGGCGTTTGTATTCCTGGCATCGCAAGACAGTTCCTATATGACGGGACAAGTTATTCACGTAAATGGCGGCGAGATCATCAACGGGTGACTTCGCCGATTGTTTAAGGTGCCTGTACCGTACAAGGTGCTCCCTTTGATCACCGTCTGTGATTCTCTTTCAAGTCTCGGTTTCTGTGTCAGGGTGATGTTATGTCGGACAATTCCTATTGGTTTCCAACCGAAGCTCAACGACGACGTTTTCCGAAGTTGAATCAGGTGCACAGTACGGAAGTTCTGGTCATCGGGGATTCTAATTCTGCTTCTTTGGGACAAAGTTGGTCGGCTTCACAGAGAAAAGATCGAGCGAATCAATCCGCTCGGTGCGTGTTCTTTTTGTTGACGAGCAAGAGGGAAACTGTTGTCCAATCGCGGATACATTTCGTGATTGCTGACCTTCGCTGTTGCGTCTTTTCTCTGGTTGACGCGCCTGCTGGCTGAGTGCAAATGGGGCACGTTGTGCAAATTGCAGGTGGTGGATTGCTGGATTTCTGAAAACTGACCCCATTTTTGGTTGACACGGCGCAGTTGCTGGCTGAGAATGAGTCTCAGTATCAGTTGGTCGTCGGTGTGCTTGTCGGTAACAGCTGATATTGATTTTGCTTCCGAGGTTTAGCCAGCCACCCAGCGTCGCAAGGCAGCCAGCCATGCTCGGAAATCGAAGGCACTCCTGAGTGGGGTGTCCGTTTTCCACAGACGGTCCGAGTTTTGGAGGTTCTGGTATGCATCGCCAAGTCAAGCTGATGCGCTCTCGCGGATTCACGTTGATCGAGTTGCTCGTGGTCATTGCCATCATTGCAATTCTTATCGCTTTGCTTCTCCCGGCAGTCCAACAAGCGCGCGAAGCGGCGCGGAGAACTCAGTGTAAAAACAATATGAAGCAAATCGGGCTCGCGATTCACAACTATCACGACGTGTACCTGCAGTTTCCGAATGCGAATTCAGGCGGCCTCAGTTACTCAAGCCTGAGTGGCTCAAGTCTGTTTGCCAGCATTTTGCCGATGATCGAGCAGGCGTCTGCTTACAATCTCTACGATTTCAACAAGGGGAACGCGGATCCCGAGAATCAAGAGGTTGTCGGGCAAGTTCTGCCATTTTATCTCTGCCCATCTTCGCCACTACGTCGACAGGTTCCAAGCTGTGATACAGATAGCGGAAGAGCCCCCGGGAATTATGCTGCCTGCATCGGATCGAAAGACTTTAACCAGTACTGGTCGTTTTATCGTCTTCCAAGACCAGAATTAGATGGAGCGATCGTCTACACCGACAGCACGCCGGGCAAAACCAAGTTTCGCGACTTTCGGGATGGAACCAGCAATACGATGATGATTGGTGAGACCGCCTACAATCTTCCCGATTACAAATTTAGTTCCGGAGACTGTGCGGGGCAATCACGGTACTCATTCACTTATTGGGCCAGCCCATACCCCGGATCAACAACTGCCACGACTGAATACGATTTCAATCCTCGTGATATCGCGGAAGACGGCATCTTCGATACCAATTGGCCGCGCTCTTTCCGAAGCGATCACGTTGGGGGAGTTCAGTTCACGTTTTCTGATGGCTCTGTGCACTTCATTTCTGAGAACATCGATGCCGAACTCCTGGACGGGCTCGCGACACGATCAGGAGGGGAGATTGTCGGTGAATTCTAGGAGTTGCTATTTGCAGAGTTTCGTGTGCTGCGGCCTGCTAGCGACGTTGATGTTCTCAAGTGGATGCACTTCAAGACGCGAAGGTCCTTCACGAGTTGCTGTCGAAGGCACTGTCACGTTGGATAATGTTCCGCTGAAGCAAGGTGTCGTGCGATTTATCGCAACAGGAGAAACGGAAGGCCCCAAGACAAGTGTTCCGGTCAACGATGGGCAATTCAAGATCAACAGCGAATCCGGTCCAGTCGTTGGGGAACATCGCATCGAGATCGTGTCAACCGACGATGGCGGGTACGCGATGGATGATGAGCAAGCGATCAAACAGCTCAGAGAACAGGGAATCCGAAAGATCGAAGTCGTCCGTGTTCCATTAAAATACAACAAACGAAGTCAACTTGTCGAACATGTTGCTGCTGAAGGTCCGAATACCTATAGCTTTGAACTTTCCAGTCAGAAATAGTTCCTCTCCTTTTTAGGACATATATGATGAAAAAGAGTTTTGTACTGAGGTCGGCTTTGTGTCTAATAGCATGTGGTGTCACGGTTAGTGTGGCGCAACGTGCCGATGCCCATTTCATCTTTCTCGCTCCGCAAGCAACTAAGGGAGAGACGACACGCATCGAAGTCTATTTCGGCGAAGATGCCTCAGCGGATGACCCCGCATTTTTGAAGTACACGGAGGGGATGAATGCGTGGGCTGTTCAGCAAGGAAAAGAGATGGAGGTCCTTGAGATCGATCGCAAAGACGACTCCGTGTCAACGACAATTCCAGCTGACGAGACAGACAAGACGATTATCGTTGCGACACATGATCTCGGTGTGATGGATCGCGGTGATACCGTCTTTCGTCTCAAGTATTATGCGAAAACTGGACCGTCAGTGAATTCCAGCGCCTGGACCTCTGTCGACACTTCGAAAGCGTTGAAGCTTGACGTCATCCCGGAAGAGACCACTGACGGTGTCAATCTGCAAGTGCTCTTCAACGGCGAAGCAGTCGAAGGCAGTGAAGTTGTGGCCAGCGGTCCGGAGTTGTTCGAGTTCGAAGGCACAACCGGGGAGTCCGGAACGATCGTTCTTCCAATTGATCAGCCCGGTCTCTATTCGATCCGAGCCAAGCACGTCGAACCGGAAGCAGGCGAGTTTGACGGCAAGGAATACCCGGAAACACGACACTACACCACCTTGACATTAAGAGTGCAGTCCGACCTGTCACAGGCTGCGAGACGAGACCTCCAACCGCTTGAGCAGCCTGTGACAAGTTTCGGAGGTGCAATCCTCGGTGACAAAGTCTACATCTACGGTGGTCATTCCGGCTCAGCACACTCTTATTCCAATGAAGAGCAGGGGCACACTCTCCTTCAATTAAACCTTGGAACTGGTCAATGGAATGAACTGGTTGACGGACCACCGCTGCAGGGACTGGCGATGGTCGCTCATGGCGACCGCCTCTATCGAATTGGCGGATTTACTGCGAAGAACAGTGAAGGAGAAGAGCATGACTTGTGGTCGCGAGACACTGTCGAAGCTTATGACCTGACAAAAAACAAATGGGGCAAGATGCCTTCGCTGCCTGAACCTCGATCATCTTTCGACGCAGCAGTTCTCAACGATACGATCTACGTCATTGGTGGTTGGCAACTTCAGGGCGAGAGCGACGAAGTTTGGCACCAGACGGCATGGTCGATGGACTTGAATGCAGAAGATCCCCAGTGGACAGCACTTCCAGAACCACCGTTTCAGCGACGGGCATTGGCAGTGGCAGCCTTCAACGACAAGCTCTACGTCATTGGTGGAATGCAATCGGAAGGGGGACCAACGACCGCGATGAACATTTACGATCCGCAAACTGAAACCTGGTCAGAAGGACCAGAACTGGTCGTGGAAGCTTCTAAAGAATCTGACGATGACAGTTCCGGAAGTCGATTCTCGGCCGGGATGACAGGATTCGGAGCATCAGCATTTGCGGCAGGCGGACATCTCTACGCCAGCACTTTCAAAGGCAACCTGCAGCGTCTGTCAGACGATGGTTCTCAGTGGGAGATTGTCGCCAAAACTCCGACCGCTCGATTCTTTCATCGCATGCTGCCAGTCAGCGACCACGAACTCCTTGTTGTGGGTGGAGCGAGCATGGCTGTCGGAAAGTTTGAAGAAGTCGAGATTCTCGACGTGAGCAAAGAGTAAGTTGGACGCAATGCGTCTTTTGTGGTTGCGGGAAACTCCCGCAACCACTTTTTTTTCGCTTTGATTTAATGATTGATTGAGAAGATGGAGGGGACGTTCGTGATTCTTGAACAAGCGGTGATCAAGTACGAAGCGGGCGATTTGGATTCTGCATTAAATCTGACGAAACAATTCCTGGACCAAAATGAACATGATGGTCGTGGTTGGGAATTGTTGGGCTTGATTCAGTTTCGCAGCCACGAGTTTTCCCGTTCCGTGTCGGCACTGGAACAGGCGAGTCTTTATATTCCTCTACGGATTAAGAGCCGCGCTTACCTTGCATTGGGCTATGGGGAAATCGGCAAGCGCGAACTCTCAAGAGATCTGTTGGTCGATATCATCAATGATCCTGCGATATCAGTTGCTCTCTTGATTGAAATCGCCGCTGGCCTCGATTCGATCGGACGACCGGATCTTTCAGTTGATGCTTGTCGAAAAGCGACTGAGCGAGATCCCGACAACGCACAAGCTTACTACTCGCTGAGCTACTATGTCGCACGTGCTGGATTGACCACAGCGATTACGGAATCGCTGGCACGCCGCGCGATCTCTCTCGATCCGTTGAACGCCCGCTATCGAGTTGGTCTGGCTGGATTGTTAATGAGCCAGAATCGACACCAGGAAGCTTACGAATTGGTCAAGGGGCTCGAAGATGATCAACTCTCTGAGATTCATTGCAAGCAGTGCCTCGGCCGAATCCGTGACCTCTATCAACAAGCGGGCGACTATGATCGGATGATTTTCTGTCGAGAAAAGATCCTCGAGCTTGAAACGCATGAGATGCGCGGCGGCTGCTGACCGTCGACAGCTTTTCGATGCTGCTGTTCAAAACGCGACCTTCATCACAGAGAGAGCTCGTTTTCAGACGCGGTTTGTGCAATGAAAAGAACGTTTAATCACCTGGGCATTGTGCGCGTTGAGATCTTCTTTCATATGAAGAAAAAACGCCCCAATCGCAACGAATGCCATGACTCCAAGGAAGATCACGAGGACTAGAATCACCAGAGCTGGAGCCTTCGGCAAGCGGATTCCGTTATCAGATGAAGTGGTCTTAATTCTATCTTCCGGCTTCGATGCCGCTTCTTCGTCACGGGCAACCTGAATCTTCTTCTGCTTCTTCGATGAACTCCAGCAGATCGAGAAGAAGACGATTTCAAACGGGATCACTGCACCAACTATGACTTGAAACAGCGTTGGTCCCATTTCAGGAATCTGAAGCTGTGTACCGGAGTACCACCCGCACAACGCTCCCGCAAGAGTAGGCAGAATGATTGCTGTCGCTGTCTGCCAGGACGGGACGAGCCGATTCCAGTTCTCTGCCCAGTTCAGCCAGCCGGAACACGCCCCACAACCACTCTCAGATTCGGAAATCGCAGCCACGAGTTCCATGATGTCTCCCGCGTTTTCGTCATCGGTTTCTCTTTCGAGGCTGTCGATCAGCCTTTGAAGATCATCGCGGCGCGGTTCAAGTTGCTCAGTCACGGCGGTCTGATTGAGTCGATAAACTGCCGAATAAATCACGTAAAGGAAAATTGCTCCGATCCCGGAAAGCAGAGAAAAACCCAAGAGGCCATCTGAGCTGTTCCAGGCAACATTTACAAAGAATGCCATAATTGAGATACAAAAAGGGAGTAGATACCACCAGAAGATATTCCGCAGGAGCCAGATTTGATGTTCCGTCTGTTCGAGCGACTCCTTCGCGTAGAAGAGAAGTGGTTCTCCCGGGTGGCTCGGCCGCTGCGGATGACGCGAACGGTCAACGAAGATGAAGGCGGCGATCCAGATCAAAGCGGGAATGGTCAAGTACCAGGTCCACGGTAGGGACATCATGCTGCCCAACAGTAACCACAAGGGAATCATGACCAGCGAGACTCCAACTTCGCGGAAGTCACGCCAATAGATCATTGATTGAAAGCTCTGGTGAGAACGAAGGACTTCTTTCGACAGAAGGTCGGAGTCAAAGGTAATATTCATTTGTGCCTCATCTTCTTTCCACGCTTGTCGGTATTCGTCAAGATTCATCGCAACCTCCGTTTAAGATTGTCGCGAGTTTCTTTTTAGCGCGATTTAACTTCACGCCGATACTATTTTCTGTAACTCCAAGCACTTCGGCCATTTCTTGATAGCTCAGTTCGTCGAGATACAAGAGTACGAGTGCCGCATCGGTCTTCGGGAGTTGATGAATCGCTTGATAGAGGTTCTCGATCATCTCTTGATGTAGCAGCCTCTCTGAACTGTCGGGGCCGTGTGGTTCCGGAACGTTGATGTCAATCAGAGGCTGTTGAGATTCGCGTCGAGGTTTGTCTTTACGCTTCCAGTTCATGGCCGTGTTCAAAGCGACCCGATAGAACCAGGTTGCCGCAGTTGACTTGCCAGAAAACTTTGGGACGGACCGCCATGCCTGCAGCAGAATCTCTTGTGCGAGATCTTGACAGTCCTCGCTGTTGAGTGTGTAAGCGCGGGCGACCTTCATGACCGAGGCACTGTGATCCTCGAGCCAGTTGATAAACACCAACTGTTGGTCTTGATCGTCCACGAATGACCTTTGTTCAGCGCGACATGCTCTCTTTCAAGAGTGAATCTTCACCCTGTCGCTCGATCGACGAACTTCATGGACACATGGGGCAATTCACAGGGTTTCAGATCACTTCTGAAGGTATTGGTCACCCGGGATTGAGAGTCCTTACAGCCAAATCTCGATTTCGACCGAAAATTGCAAAGAACACGATGCGTTCATTGATTCCGGACTTCAACGGCACCGGGAAATCGAGAGTCGCAACGCGAATCCGACAGAAGAAGGCAATATTCAGGACGCACTGAATCGCCGATCGCCGACGCGTCTCGACTTGTCAGACCTTCGGAAGCGGTGCTTCGTAGAAAGTCCGGTGCGTCAATTCCCAGCTAGTCATTGTTCTCAACGAGCCAGATGTTTCGGAATTTGACCGGAGAGCCATGTTCCTGAAGAACGATCGGTGAGGTGGGCTCTTCTGGAAAGGCAGCGTACTTATTTCTACGAAGCGAAAGCTTGACGTCATCGTGGATAAGCTTGCCGTTGAGACGGATGGAAACACGGGCGGCGTCGCGTTCGATTCGATGACCGGCCTTGTCAAATCGTGCGGATTGATAATCCAGATCGACGGTTTGCCACTCCCCGAGCGGAAGTGCAGCGTTCACGGTCGGCGGAGCGATTTGATAGATCGCTCCGCAGTCTGACAGTCCAGCGACTCTCTTTGCGGCACTGTCCAGGATCTGTAGTTCGTAAAGCGGTCCAAAGAAAACGCCGCTATTCCCTTGCCCGCCATCTTTTGGCAGCTGAAACTCCAGGTGCAACGAGTAATCACGGAATTTCTCTTTCGTACATAGAAACTGCTTGCGACGCTTCCCGTTATGATCGAGTGCGATCTGAAGCGACTGACCGTCGACAATTTTCCATTGGATCTCCTTTTGATCCTGCTTTGGATTAATCTTTAGGAAAGAGAACGGCTCCCAGGCATCGAGATTGGAGCCGTCGAACAGCACAATCGCCCCCTCAGGCGGAGCGAGTCCAAGCGTTGAAGCTGGTGAGTCCATAGATGTCTGCGCGTCCCCGCTGTCTGTGGTGTCAATCTCGTCAGCCATGAGGATCTTGGCTTCCGAGAGGAAAGTGATCGTCACGAGACTCATTAGAAGCACAAGATGATGATGGACTCTCATTGCTGAATTGCTCCGATTGAATTTAATCGCGCGGACACATCGATCAACTTCTCGTTTGCGGTGAGAGAATTAATCTACTCGACGTGTGGCGCGATGATGTGAGATGTTGACGCTACAATTTGTAAGGTTACTTGTTCTCTTCTTTCATGCGATGGTCGACAAAGAACTGCACTGTTCGATCGATGATTTCCTCTCGTGTCGGAGAGATTTCTGCGTCGACTTTTCTCCAGTTGTGCCCAGAGTTCTGGATGATCATGATCTCGACGGGTGCGTCTAGCTCATCGGCCTTTTTCTTCATGTGGTAGGCATGTTTGACTGGAATGGTTGTGTCCTTGTCGCCCTGGATCATCAGTAGCGGCGGACTCACTGGCTTCAGGTAAGCGACGGGACTCATCTCTCGATAGAGTCGATTTTTGTCCGACGGATCGGAGTTGTTTCCGAGAATACGAGCACCAAATCGATCGTGGAAGTCAGGTCGATCGTCATGGTTAAACAGATCGATTCGTTCGAAGTCAGATGGTCCATACCAGGAGACTCCGGCGACCATTCTGTAAGAAGTCTCCTTCAAGTCCGGGCTTCCGGGTAAAGATTCGGGAGATGAGAGAAGGAGCAACTGAGCAATTTGCCCACCGGCAGAATCACCCATGACAAAAACGTTAGAAGGATCAAGTTGGAGGGCGGCACTGTTCTTCGCCAGGTAGCGGACAGCATCTTTGGAATCGATGATGCAATCTCGCATGGTGACTCCACTATTGGCTCGACAGAGTCGGTAGCCGACGGAAGCAACTGCAAATCCATGATCGAGCAGTCTTTCAAAAACAACCCGAAACGAACCGTTTGCAATTCCTTCCTTGCTCCCCGCAGCCCATCCTCCACCATGTGTGTAAACTATTAAAGGAAAGACATTCTCTTCCTTGTTGTTATGGGTTTCAGGATAATAAAGGTCCAGTAATAGTTTGCGATTCCCGATCGTCTTGTAGACGACGTTCAGTTTCTTTTCACCTTTCGTGTCGAGTGACCGGACTGGCGCAGCTGCCAGTTCTTCAACGGAGAGGACTTCGTCGCGATTGACGTCCAGTTTTGCGTAGCGTCTCCAGGTTCGTTCGTTTTCCGACTTTTCAAATGTTCCGTTCCCGTCGCTGTCGATCCTCTCCATCAATCGGTTGGCTCGATCAAGCGATTCGGCGCTAATGTTGCTCATTGACGCCACTTCATTTTGTGCAAACGCGAGCGCACCGCTGAGATGGATGACGATGGCGATTGTGTAGAAGGATAAAGTTCGGGTCATTTGTCGCCTCGATTCTTGTGCCATTGAATTTCTGCGTTTCGATTCTCAAGATCGACCGAAACCGTTGCATGTTGAAAAGACCGTGAGTATCGAAACCCGTCTCTCTGTGCCGGACCTTTCGGAGGGCCAAGCGGTCGATCGTACTCTGGAAACCATCTCATCCATCTGGTGTTTTCGTCGGCGGAATATCCTTCGTGGATGCGAAAATAGCTATGCTTCTCGGCGCAGATCAGAAAGATGGCCAGTGGGTAGACGAGGCTCGATTTTGTTTGATCATCGGAGCCTGCAATTCTGTGAGGCTCATCAATCCCGAGAACGCTGGTATTTCGCGTCTCCGCTCCGGGAGGGATCATCCCGGATGTAAAAGCGATGATTTTCCCCTGACGAGCGGCCTGCTGCATCGCATCAATTCCTTTCGCTACGTACTCTTCGTAGCTGACTCCTTCTACATTGTGAAAGAAGCCCTCGAGATAAGACCCGTCGAAGGTGTCGAGGTATTCCAACCCAGCATTGTCAAAGCGAGCACGGAGGATGTTGGCGACCATCAGTTTGTCGGGACCGATCGCTTCTCGTGTTTGTTTAGTTAACGAGTGATAACCATCGATTGTCTCGTCTTTTCTGGAAGCACCGATCTGATTGCGAAGAAAGTTCGGTTCAAGTGCCTTCACGTTTCCGTCGAGGAAAACACCGTCGATATGTGGGGAAGATGTCACATCCTGGCATGCACGTACCCACCATCGACGCACACTTTCGTTGGACAGGTCGTAGGCCTCGAGTCGATTCCGAATCAGGTTCGTTCGTCCGTTTGAATCGTGTAAAAAGGCATCGGGAATCTGTTCAAGCTCTTTGTCGGCTTCATAACCTTGATAATGAACGATGACATTTCGGTAGTAGAGAATCGTGGTATCCGGATTGATTGCTTTCACGGCTCGGGCGGCGGCGAGCGTTCCTGCTTCAATCGATCCATAGTCGCGATGGCCATTGGCCTTTTCGAAAGTGATCAGCGGGAACTTTGCCAGAAAGTTTAGTTCTTCATCGGAGTATGCAGTCGCCTTGCGAATATGCATGTACAGGGGAATCGTGTCCCAGGAAAACTTAGGATGGTTTGGCTTCTGATCCTCGCAATTGTTGGGCGAGGAGGGTTTAGCCGCTTCATTTGCGAATGCTTTTGATGGGCATGTAAACTGGAAGCCAATGATGAAGGTGAAGAGGTAGGTGAAGAGATGGGTTCGTTTCATAATGGCTGCCGGATGATGTTGTACGAACTCTTGCGGAATCGGTCTTCTGACGGGAGGAGAAATTGAGTGTGCTTGAGCAAAATCGCCGAGTGGTCGCGAGTGTGATTCTGACTCACTTCTGACGTGTCGCGGGTTATTGGTTTGCATACTGGTGAGAAGTTTTCTCCAACCCCACCTTCGACCAGTCGGTCTGTTCGAAACCGAGACGGAGCGCTGGCGAATCAGGAGCTAATCGAAAGTCTCCGTTCTCGGGATCAACGAAGAGCGGATCTTCGGCGAGGCTGTGGATATCGACGCCGTCGCGTTTCTGATTGGCAAG
Source organism: Thalassoglobus neptunius (assembly GCF_007859735.1). Classification (GTDB taxonomy): domain Bacteria; phylum Planctomycetota; class Planctomycetia; order Planctomycetales; family Planctomycetaceae; genus Thalassoglobus; species Thalassoglobus neptunius. Next base: position 1,701,957 of record NZ_SIHI01000001.1, read on the forward strand.
CATGGCTGTGCCAAGTTCGTTGTTTTCAACGCAGTAATAAATGTTAAAGTCGGTCGCAGCCTGATGTGATTTAGCCAGAAGACGGCCGCGACGATCTTCCGTATTGTTTCTGCGCCCAGGCGGCAATTCATCGATGAATGTGCAGGGCTCGGATTTCGAATAGAAGATGTTTCGTTGGATTGTCGCTCCCGTCATCGGCCCCTCGCGGAGAGAAAGGTAATAACCTCGAGGAGGGGCAAGGATCTCTGCGACAATATTGTTTTCGCACTTATTATTCAGCTTGAGAATGATCCCTTGCGTAGCGCATCGATAGATGAGATTGCCGAAGATATGCGTGTCTGTCTGTCCCCCGTCTGTTCGAATCGCAGCCTGCATCTGCATTGGTGCAACAAGGTGATGAATATAATTGTGGCGAATGATATTTCCCGAGCCAGCGCCTCTTATGTAGATTCCATTTCCATCACCGAGCAACTCCATTGCGTGATGGATTTCGTTGTACTCGATGACGTTGTCATTCGTGTGGAGGTATCCGAGTACGTCGTTTCGCGTTGGGTTTCTTGGCAACAGATCAAGTTCGTTGTGACGGATCGTCCTGCTGAGTTCGCGTCCATTTCGACGAAAGAAATCAGCCATGCATCCGGAGATAATGATTCCCGTGTACGGAGTGTGATGAATGAGGTTGTTCGCAACGCGATTGCTTCCACTTTGCCAGACCATGATGCCGGGGGAGTGGGAATAGATGCGGCCGCAATGGTGGATGTGATTGTTCTGGATGAGATTGTTTCGGTTGACATCCTTTTTCCCCGGTCCATAACCGCAGAGGAGAACTCCGGTTCCTCCCATGTTCTCGATTAGATTGTCGGACACCGTGTTGTTTTGACCATGAAGGTCTATCCGAATTGCGCCGCTTCCACTGTGAGCGAATCGGCACTGCTCAACCCGACAATTCTCTGTCCCCCGCAGCCGAATCAGAGCGTTGTCTTTGTCATGAAGCTCCCAATCGTGTTGCAGGCCAGCATCTGCGTTGGATAACTGATAGCGGTCCCCATGTATGAATGTAAGACCTTTAAAGCATAAGTTTTGAACAGGGATGTCCTGGGGGGCAGCAACATCAATCTCGCCTTCGATTCGGATTAATTCCGTCAACTGAGGAGCGAAGACTGCTGACGTGTTCCGGGGCCAGAGGTAGAGCTTGCCTTCCGCTTTGTTCAAAACCCATTCCCCGGGAGAATCGAGTTCGAACAGTGTGTTCTCAATCCAGCATGACTCAGTATCTTTGAGAAAATGGAGGCGGTTCATTGCGTAGGTCGCGCTGACAGATGTGCGGCCAACCCGTCGCTGTTCATCAATCGACTCAAGCGGAAGGATGTTCACGATCCAAGCGTGATGGGGACGAACGACAACTTCGATGTCCTCGACATTCGGCCAAGGATGAAATTGCTCGGGAGGGAAGTGAATCTCGTTGCGCGTTCCGCCACTGAGAGGAATAAATCTTTCTGAACGGGCGCGGGGAAGTAGTCCGTCCGAATCGAAGAGGGCGCAGAAAGAGTCGTCGACATCCGCGACGAGAACATGTTCAGGAGCCTCGTTTGTGAGCCCCGGAGGCGGGGACGTCGGCTTCCTCCAGCCGGTGATTTTCTTTCCAGAACTGAAAATCGGAGTTTCACCTGGATAGGCAGCATAAGTGACGGTCGAGCCCGCGGTCCCGGAGTCTTCGAGGCTGAAGACGACCGTTTGATTCAACTGGTACCTTCCGTCTCGAATGAGAACAAGGACGTCTTTCTCGCGATTCTTTCGCGACTCTCGGACGGCATCGCGAGCACGTGCAAGCGACGCAAACGGACCATCGGTCAGGTTCGAATTGGGGGCAGGAAGGCTCCCCGACCATGTATCGGAACCTTGTGGCGAGACATAGAAGTCTGCTTCAAGAGCGGCACATTCGCTCGAGCAACACGCAGCAGCGAATGCCAGTGCGAGAAAGACGACGTTGCCAAATTTGGGCGCCAGAGAAATCGAAATCGGACAGAAAGTCGCACTCGGATCGCGTCCGCTCTTCCGTCTCATTGAAGACACCCCCATATCACCACTTCTTTCCAGCGAAAGTCGCTTCTTCAGTGCACTTCCTGTTGGAGTAGCACTGCTTGATGGAGTGGGTGCCGCGCCCGCTATCCATGGTTGAGCGAGCACGTGCTCACCAAATATTGACTTCGAACTGACGAATTCTCAGCAACGATCGATTCGCTACCGCTATCGTCGATCTGAATCAGGTCACGACAGCGGTAGCAGATCGGTTGAGATGTTTGATCACGTTGGTCGTCACGAATCGCGACAAACCACGGATGGCAATGCTCTCGGATCGGTTCCAAAACTGCGATTCGAGTGGTTCTTTGGAAAGCCCACTGCTTTGAACACAGTTCGGAACCGAGTCCTGAAGTGACGTCCGCTACTTTTTCAGGCTGATCAGGTACTTCAACAAGTCGTTGAATTCCTGACGGTTCTTCAGTGAGCGAACCAATCCTGCGGGCATCATCGAAACCTTTGATTCGATTAATTCGTCGACGGATTGACGAGGAATCGTAATTGGCTTTGGAGCAGCCAGGTTTCTCAAGATGATTTCGTTGTCGTCTTCGGAAATTCGAATTCCGGTGACGACTTTCCCTTCGACAGTCATGACATTGATTTGTGCAAACTCCTTGTCAATTTTCTGTGACGGATGCAGAACTGAGTTGACCCAGTCGACAGGCTTCATCTCCTTCTTAAGTTGAGTCAGGTCCGGACCCATGCGCGGTGCGTTTCCGGGAGGATCATGACATGCGAAACATGAGGCTGCCGACGTATAGAACAATCGCTTCCCGCGTCTCTCGTTTCCTTCTTCCCAAGCGATTTGCGCCAGTTCGTCGGGAGATTGATTGAGCAGTTCCTTTTCCAGTGCCAAGTTGTTGATCTCTTCCGGCTGCTTCAGGTCTTCATCGGACATCAGTTCCTTCTCAAGCGGATGAAGCTTGGCGAGATCTTCCGGTTTCCAGAATGTCGTTCGATCCGACGACTCTGTGCGGACTCGCGCGACGGTCTCTGAATCGATTGGAGAAGCTTTGTTGCCCCACGTGTTGCGGACGAATGTTAATACGTCTGCCATTTCATCATCGTTTAATAAATCGCGAAAGGCAGTCATGGGAGGGACACCCCGGGAAGGGTCATAAATTTTTCCTCGAACCTGCATTTTTCCCCACATTCCATGGAGTGCAAGTTTAATTAAACGCTCCTCGCTTCCGGTGACCCAAGGGCTTCCGACCAATGGGGGATAGACAACTCCGTTGCCTTCGCCACTTGTTTGGTGGCAAGTCGCACAATGCGATTCACGCTGGAAGATCTCGCTGCCGCGCCGATACGAGCCGTGATACTTTCGGTCGAGATGGCGTGGTGGACGATAGGTGACCACGTGAAGTTCCGGCGGTGCAGCAAAATCGGAGGCGAGTTTCGTGTCGAACTTCGTCCAGAAATGTTGAACCGTTTTGGCTGCGACAGCTGCATGTGGAACATCGGAGTTGAGCAGTTTATTGAGCAACTCTTCGTTGGTGACATTGTGTTGCTGGTGAAGCCACAATGCTTCTAACAGATGGTGAGCTTCCTCTTCGTCATTCGGATCAAAGTCTTCGGCCCATGCTTGAGCGGCGTTAATCACAGCTTCGGAATTACGGCCACTTAATTCGATTCGGGTGCGATGGCGAACCCCGTCGACCGGATGCTTGAGGTTTTCAAGAAGCTTCTCAATCGGTTGGTCGGCGATGGCGACCGGTTCCTGCAGTGGCCGATCTTTGACTGTCAATCGCAAGATTCGGCCGTGTTTGTGATCGCGACTCGGATCACGAATGTTGTGTTGCATATGGCCGATGATCATGTTGTGCCAGTCGGCAACATAAAGTGCACCGTCTTCACCAATGATTGCATCACTCGGGCGGAAATTGCGGTCTTCGCCATTCAATAAATCCTGAACCGGAGTCCCCCACACATTTCCGTACTCGCGTCGACCGCCGTCTCCTCTGTCGAGGTCATACTGTCTCACTCCCAGAAATCCGATCACGTTGAGGACCAGAAAGTCTTGTTGCATATCTTGAGGGAAGTGAGCCGACGAGAGGATTTCGTTTGCCGGCACCGGACGGAATTCTTTCTCCAACAGGGAGTGCATTTGGAAGCCGTTCCCTTTACGCCGAACCTGGTACGACTTTCCTCCCGTTCCGTCGTTGGCATACAAGTAACCCCAACGGTCGAAACTTGTTCCATGCGGGTTCGGGCTGTTCGCTGCAACTGGTGTGATTGCGAACGTTCGAGGATCGAAGCGATACATCCCGGAACCACCGGTACTGAGGTTCTGCTTCCAGGGGGTTTCGTGATTGTGGACAAGGAAAATTCCGCTTTGCCAATAGATTCCCCCGTCAGGGCCATAGATCAGATTGTTCGCAGCATGGTGAGTGTCCGAAGTTCCCAGTCCCTGAAGGATCGGAAATCGGACATCGGCTTTGTCATCTCCGTCAGTGTCTCTTAGAAACAGAAGGTCCGGGCCCGACGTGACGAGAACTCCGCCACCCCAGAATTCGAATCCCAAGGGGTTGTGGACATGAGCGAAGATTTTCCGCTCGTCGGCGACCCCGTCTCGATCGTTGTCGACGAAGATCATCAAGCTGTCTTTGAGTTCATCACCCGGTTCCCATTTCGGATACGAGTTCCAGCTGGCTGCCCAGAGTCGTCCTTTTGAATCGACTTGAAGTTGGACCGGGTTAGCGAGATCCGGGAACATCTCTTCTGAGGCGAAGATGTTTAACTCGAATCCATCGGGAATGTTAATTTGTTCCAGGCTTTCTTCGGGAGAAAGATAATCGGAACTCCCTTCTTTCGCTTCGCTGGAGCTACGGCTTCCGCCACCGACATTGGTTTTTACAGCCACTGGTGAGGGGACATTGGAGTCATCCGGTTTAATCGAATTTCCAGCCGCGGCAGCCCAAATCACCGGGTCGCGATTGGACGTCATCAGGTCCAGCATTTTCAATTCGTGGACCAGTACGTCTGCATTGGTTTGTCCATCAACGAAGCTGAGAGTTGAGCGTGAGCCCCAAATGTCGTTGCCATCGGTAGCGCGATAGCGATTGTGCCAGTGCCAGTTCTTGTCTTCAACTGTTTCGTAAACCAGTGGAAGGTTTTCGTCATTAGTTGATGGCTCTCCGGTCAGCTGCTCCGCGATAACATCGGCAAGTTTGCGATACCCCAATGCGTTCAGGTGAATCCCGTTGAGCGTTAACTGTTCCGGAGTCGTCTCATATAACTTGAGGGTCGGAGTGTATAGATCGACAAAGGTCGCGCCGGAAGCTTCGGCTGCTCGTTGAGTTGCGAGCGTGTAAGCTTTTAGATTGGCGTTTAGTTCTTTGCCATCTGGCAAGTTGGGCTTTCCGGTGTTCTCGTAAGCAATCGGACTAAATAAGACGAATCTCGCGTCGACTCCTGCCTCTTTGCGAAGTGTTCGATACTTTTCCACCAGCTTGACGAGTTCTTGTTCGTAGGCGGAAGCTTTCTCCGGTCCGCCATGCGACTCGTTGTAACCGAACATGATCCAGACGACACTCGGGGAGACATGTTGCAGATACTCGGTGTCGTTGGTAAATCCCTTGTTTCGAGGACGCTCGTTGACGATATCCCCTGAGAAGCTCATGTTGCGGAAGCGGATGTTCTTTCCTTGCAGATTCGACTGCAAAACCGTTTCGACCCACGGTGCATGTTGCATGCGGTCAGCCAGCCCGTTCCCGAAAATGGCGACGACATCGTCTTCCTGGAACTCGAAAGAAGCTTCTTCAGACCGGACTTCCGAGCAGACCAGAATGGAGAAAACGGTGAACAACATCCCGGCAGCCATTGTCACGCGGCTGCGAACTGACGATCTCGCCCGGTGTGTGGGATCGTCAGGGAACGCTGGATTTCTATGTAATTGGAGAATTGCTGCGAGCATAAGTTGTCCAGGTTATAGATCGAAAGGGGGAGGGTACTCGGTTTTAAGTGATGTAAGTGTGATTGAGGCCAATTTGTGAACGACACCTCCGATTGCGAAGTTCGTCCGTCATGAAGTCGTCGCTCGTTGGCGGTTAGTGTGAGGATCTCATCGATAGGTGAGTTTTGATGTTATTCGACAGCATTGAGACCCTCCAGCCTCTCGTGAACTTTTCTACAATTGAACATCAAAGTTTCGAAACGGTGGTTTCACGCTGAATCCCTTTTGACGCACAATTGGTTCTCATGGGGCTTCCGGTGTCAGGGGCGACCAAGTTCGTAAATTCGACGCACTTCGTCCCTATCAATGGCTTGTCCGAAGATGATCAGTTCGTCCATACATCCATTCAGGTTTCGAACACTCGTTCGGCGGTGACGACTTGTTGGAGCGCTCCAGTTCCCAATGGTGGCGTTTCCAATACTTAACAATCCTGTGGGGGGAGATTTGAGGGGCTCGCGAGTCGCCACTTCTCCGTTAACATAGTGCAGAACATGCGAGTTTTCGGCGTCGTAGACGGTCGCCAAATGTACCCATTGCCCAAGTCGAAAGAGATTGAAAATCGACTCCGTCCTGTAGCTGTGCGACTCGCCCTTCCCGTACCGTACTCCAAGAACGAGGGACCCGCTCTGCCGGATCTGCCAGTGGGGCTGGTTGACGCTGAAGCCATCGGCCAAGACCAGAGAGTTGGAGAGTCGGTCGAGCCCATCAATCCGAATCCAGGTGGAATACGTGAGGGATTCGAACTCACCGGGGATGGTGATTCTGACTCGGTCTCCGGGGCGCTTGAATTGCAATGATGTTTTTCCGGGCCATCGTCCCTCAGCCCATTCGCAACCAACAATTGCACCTTCCACTTTCGTGTCCTCTGGTCCATGCCCGATCAGAAGCCGGTCTGCCTGAACATTTCGATCGAAGGGAAAGTACGCAATGACTCGCGGGTCATCCTGAAGCGAATTGCGGAAAGCTTGCCAGTTCTGGAGCCTCTCTCGCTGCCGTGCATCTGTGAGTGTGCTCAACCGATCGGGGCTGACAAAATCGGCATCTCGCACGGCTATTGAAGCGGAGGTTCCGTTGCTATCAACGGCAAGTGCGTCGCCGGCGTTGAGTTCTCGTAAAGTTGTCTGATTCCGGTTCGATTCAGCATCGTAGAGTTCGACTTTCCCGTCGAAGACGTGAACTTCAGCGAGGCCATCCCCCGAGACGTCCAACCCGAATTCGGTTCCGAGATCGACAAGTTCGAACGATGGAGCAAGGACTGAAAATCCGCGAGCCGGTTTGGGAACATGAGCGCGGAGACGACCCTTTCTGCAAATGACTCGAGACTCATCGACAATTTCAATATCTGCCGGACCTTCCACGACGACTGTTGCTCCGCAGTAAAACTCCAACTGGAGGAGGCCTGCTTCCCATGCCATGGACCTTGGGGGAATTGTCTCCCCAATCTGCCAGTCCTCGGTTTCAACGCCAGAAAGCCCGGCAACTCGTGTCAGAACAGCAACTCCTCCGTCATCCATGTCTGTGGGATCGGATGTGCTTTCCCGATCAATCAGAAGTGGAGACTCGTTTCGGTTTTGAAGACCTTCTTGTCTTGCGAGAACGGCAAAGAGCAGCAGCGACACAGTCGTCGCAATAATCCAGCCGGTCATCGTGCGGAATCGGTACCAGTCACGAAGGCTTTTCAGTGTCGTGCCAGCTTGGCGCTCCCGATGTTCGATTTGCTCTTCATGAACAGCCGAGGCAACGACTTGATTGACAAATCCCTCGCTATCCTCAGCAGCGTGTGCCCGAACTTGAAGCGACGACAGAAATCGCTCCTGGTCGCGTAACTCGTCTTCGTACTGCGAGAGCCGATCGCTGATCTGAAGGTGATCGCGAAGCTGTTGTAACCGGTCTGGATCAGCAGAGATACATTCGACGAGCTCAGCAATCTCGGCGTCGGAGATATCGTCATCAAGCAACCGGCTGAGGAGCTCTTCGAATCGGTTCTTCGGCACGGCTATCCCTCAATGACACGGAATTCAATGCACTGTTTCAGCTGTTCGCGAATTCGCATGAGTGCCTGTCGGACAGCAGTTGCCGTCATCCCCAAGTGGTCTGCCAGATCCGGAGCTTTCCATCCATCTCCATAACGACCAGAGACGATCTTTCGACTCTTCGGAGCGAGTTGCTCGACGCAGTCTCTCAATGCTGACACTTGATATTGCTTCCAGTCCTCAGCTTCGATGCTGTGCTCTGGTGTTTGGACGAGGACTTCGGACAATTCCTGATGAAGGATTCTCTGTCGGCGTTTGTCCTTTCGAAGTTCGTTTCTGACGAGATTCCGAGCGATTCCACGAAGCCACTTTCCAAGATCTCGTTGGGCGTCAAAGGAATCACGCTCTCGCCAGGCGACAAGAAAAGCTTCTTGGGCCAGATCGTCCACCCAGTCCGGAGCGACACCCAACGTCCGCACAAACGAACGCAATTGCTCGTGCTGTTCCACCACAAGTTGCGTGAATTCCGGTGAGATCGTCTGTCTGGATATCGCCATATGATTACCTTGTCGCGTGACATCAAAGTGTGACGCGAGAATCTCGATTTTCCGACTTCTCTGCGGCGAACAAGCTGAACGGCGAAATTTCCAGGACCCGAGGAGATTCGTTGAGAGCTTCTGAATCAGCGTTCGCAAGTCAGGTGTCAGGCAATTTCATAGAAGCTCTCGCCAACCTCCATTCTGTCGAAAGCTGGCGCGTTCCTGAAGCGTGAAATGATCCGGATCAACTCTTTGACACTGGAGTGACTTCTCGCCTCAAAGCGATTCGGGGTCTGCTTCCGACCCATACAACGAAGAGGGTTGAGCAACTCAGGTTGATTCTCGAGAAGAATTCCCGAAGCAAGATCGACAATCCAGGGACAGCATCTTCCCCTCAGAATCGCAGCAACTTACACAATCAAAGCATTTCTCGGCAGCAAGTGAATAAGTGTGAATACTGAAAAACGAGAGCGTGGTCCGGCGACGGAAACAAACTCTTCCTACAAACGCAATAACCCTCTCAATCTTCCCGAGAAGGGCATTTGAGAGGGCTGTTTCGCAGGATCTTTGACTCTGAGTGAGTCGTTTCAAAAAAGTACACCCGGAGGGATTCGAACCCCCAACCCCCGGTTCCGAAGACCGGTGCTCTATCCAATTGAGCTACGGATGCGTGGTGTCCATTGAATGAATTCGGCTGTGCTAAGAAGGCAGCGAGTCACTCATTGGGACGAGAAAGAGTACACAATTTTCGAATAGAATCAACTCGACAAGAGTCGCTCACTTCGTTGTTACTCAAAGTTTTGCGTTTCCGCTGGGGAGAAGCAATGTGCAGAAGAGTCTAGCGGGTCCCTTTTGAAACGCAAATCTCGGAGTGGTTGAAATGCGGATGTTCTGTATTCCGGACGGCAGATTGAGGATTATCGGCTGGCGTGTCCTTCGGGAAGTGCAGCTGTTTCAGTGGTGAGCGGGCCACGGACGACGCGAAATCCAACGACATCGGTTCGTTTGGACTGAAGCGCTTCGCGGTAGGCGAATATCGATTGGCATGCTTTGTACGAATTCTGAGAGCTTCCTCCACGAAAAATTCGGTGAGTTGGGTCACTTCCACCCCAGCACCACTCGTGAACGTTTCCGGTCAGATCGAAGAAGCCCCACGCATTGCAAAGTTTTGTTCCGCAGGGTTGGGTTGTGGGGCGAGAGTAAACTGCAAACTGAGGGAGTAAATCGACATCCGATCCAAAGAAAAAATCAGTTGTTGTCTGAGTTCTGCAACAGTACTCCCACTCAGGTTCCGTTGGGAGGCGGAAACCATCGGCCCCGCTGCGAAGAGTGATTTCGTAATAGTGCGGCGATCCGGCGCCCGGGTGCGGATCGAGCAATTGAATTTCGTAGACTTCTTCGAGGTCGAACTCCCGACTCAGCCAGTTGCAGTATTGGGCTGCGTCTTCCAGGCTGACCTGTTGGCAGGGGTGTGTCTCGTCGATCGTTCTTCCAAAGTTCCCGACATCCTTCCAGTTCGGAAGACCCGTGTTGGGATCATCGTTGTGTGCAAAATCCTTGAACTGCCGAACTGTGATTTCCTGATCAGACATCCATAAGTTGCCTTCGCTTTGGAAGGTGCCGGTTGATAACTCTGCGGAACCGACCGGAATGCGGAGCATGGTCAAGTCCATTGGTGTCGTCCACCAGTCTTGTCCTTCAATCGGAGTAGGCGAAGTGGGCAGGGGAGGAATCGGAAGTTCGAGTCGCTCGAGTGCCCATTTGGATGCACTGTGAGGGCCTGACTCAGGGGATGTGAGGACCCAACCTGAAAGAAGCTGTCCCCAGCGATCGCGCGTGGACTTTGGCAAATTCGGGATTCCCCCGACAATCGATGCGAATCCGGATCGCAAGTCTGGCGAGTTGACATCGTTCAGCTGATCGAGCAGGCGGTCCATTCCTCCATTCCAAATTCGGCATACCTGGATAAATGCCGTTCTGGGTTCCGGGTTCCAGATGTCGGTTTCGGGATCGGGGGCTGTGCTCAGAAGCTTTGACGCCAGTGAGTTGTCGCCCATCTGCATCAAGACAATCGCGACGCGAGCAGCTTCTCTCCAGCGGTTCTGTGAAATCAGATCATCGGCTGTCTCTTTGAGGATCTGAGATGCTTCGATTGGGGAGCGTTCAAACGCTTTGGCAATCATGCCAGCTTCTGAAGATGGAGTTGCTTCGTCGAAGATTCCATCGATCAGGTTGGAGAATTCAATCCGGTCATACGGTGGCGAGAAGCCCCACTCACGCAAAGCCCACCCTGCTGCAATTTGCGTCTTCGAGTCGTTGCGTTCGCGGTACCAGTCGTTCATGAGAGACTGCCACGACGATTGATCGCGCGGATCAAGTTCATCGATCGAAGCGACGCCATAACAGAAAGCTGAACGCACCTCGGGAGTGGATCCGTCTTTGAGAACCGTGGCCAGATTGTCGAGGTCTCCGTGCCATTGGATGAGTTCGTCGATGAAGACGCTTCGAGGGTCGGGTGCCGATCCACGGCCAAGTGAATTCGGAGTCGACACGGATTCTGTGGAGAGAATCTTCGACACCAATGTGAGATTGCGGAGATGAATCCCAACGATGGCAAGTCGCGAGTAGGCGCGCCAATTCTTCTTTTCGAATTCTTGAGATGCACGAATCTGCAGGGCAGTGTTCGCGTCCGATCTCGACACTTCGAGTGCGGGGATCACATTGAATGCTTCGTCCGGGGGAGTGTCAAGATTTGCGACTGCGTCGATCAATACTTCAACAGGTGGCTCACCGACCTCGGCGAGTGCGTAAGCGAGTGAAAGCTGTTGTTGGCCCGATGTGTGATCGAATTGAAATTCTAGTTCTTCCGTGATAATGTCCTTCGGAAGTGAATCGAGGCTGGCGAGTCTCTCCGGAATGTCGAATCCACTGGACAACGCCACATTCTTGACGGCGTTCTGTGTTTCCGCGCGAATCAACTTCAGCGAATTGTGTTCAGCTCGATTCCATTGCCAAACGATTCCCGCAATCCCCAGAACTGCAACAAGCATTAACGATGTCGCGACGATCAGGCCCGACCGGTGCTTTCGAGCGAACTTCCCGAGACGGTATCCCACGCTCGGAGGTCGTGCTCGGACAGGTTCGTTATTGAGGTAACGAAAGAGGTCGTCCCGGAGTTCTGCGGGGCTGGAATAGCGTCGCGTGCGGTCCTTTTCCAAAGCTTTGATCGCAATCCAGTCGAGGTCACCGCGCAAGGAGGAGTCAAGGCTTCGGATGTCGGTGCCTCTCTTTGAAGAGACCGCAGCTGCGACTTCTTCACTCTCCGCCAGGCGCCGACTTGGTCGTTCCGGTTCTTCTTCCCGGATGGTTGTCATCACCTGTTCGATCGACTGTGTTTTTACGGACTCTCGCTTCACCGGAGTTGAACCGGTGAGAAGCTCATAGAGGACAACTCCGAGGGAGTAGACATCTGTCCGAGTGTCGATCTCGAGTTTGCCCATGCTCGCTTGTTCAGGGCTCATATACTGGAGAGTGCCGACGACCTGACCACATAGCGTATCGACAGTTTCTTCACTGAGGCGATTGCTATCGTTGAGCGCTTTCGCGAGCCCGAAGTCGATGACTTTCACTCGTCGTTCGTTCTCGTACTCTGTAACGAGGACGTTGCTGGGCTTAATGTCACGGTGGATGATGCCTTTGGAGTGGGCATGTTGAACCGCATCACACGCCTGTTGGATCAAGTTGATCCGTTCCTCAAGCGTGAGGGAGAAGCTGTCGCAATAATCCGTGATCGGAATTCCGTGAACGAACTCCATGGCGACGTAAGGCAAGCCGGATTCCGTCGAGCCAGCATCGTAAACAGTGGCGATGTTGACGTGATGCATCAGCGCCATGGCTTGTCGTTCCGCCTGAAATCTCGCCATTACTCCTCGCGATTCAAGGCCCTGGCGAATGACTTTCAGTGCGACTTTTCGTCGGACCGGCTCAGATTGTTCCGCCAGATAGACGGTTCCCATTCCGCCTTGCCCGATTTCCTTGATCAGTCGGTACGGGCCAATTGATCGCGAAGTTTTGGAAAGGTCCTCCCCATCGGGGATCGGTTCCGTGGGAGCAGAAAAACCGCCCGCAGGTGTGCCCTTCAGAAATTCTTCAGAGTGTTCCGGAAAGAGTGAATGAATGGTTTCAACGTCGTCCGGAAACTCGTTGATCATGTCGTCGAGGCTGATCGATTCCCCGTCAAGCTGCAGGGCAGCACGTTTTCGATCGACCAGTTCGGAAATGGCTTCTTCGCGATCAGAGTCGCTGAGGTCTTCTGGCAGATACTCGGACAAACGACGATTTCGCCCAGCTTGGATGTCGAGTTCAAATTCCGTAACGATTGAGGCCAACTTGTCTTCTGGCCTGGGCTTGTCGGAGGTTGTCGAGTCATCCGTCGGGAACGCGACGGTCTGTTCCGCCGCAATGGACTGGATTTCGAGGAGTTTCTCACGAAATTCGTCTCGATCCTGTTCCGAAACGGATTCGACATAGGCATCAATGTCGGGAGTTTTGCCTGCGCGGAGTTCTTCCTCGAAACGCGAGCATAACTCACTGATGTCGTCTGACCGGTGCATCCGCTATTGACCCTTTACAACCCGCATCCTCAACGAAAACCCCCGAACGAATTCCGAACAAGGTCTTTCACAGAATAAATTTACGAGATCTCCAGCGCATTGTCACGCTTTTAGTGCGAACCGAAGTCGATTCCCTTTATCCCGATTGGCAGTCAGAACTTGTGATCCCAGCGATAATCAGATGGGGCAGCCCGAACGATCTCCCGAGAGGTATCTTTCAAATTAAAGGAACACAATTCAAGCAAATTGGTTCGCTGTCGAGACAAAACAGTCACAAATTCCGAAAAGTGGACGGGTGACGCGAACGTTTGCGGGAAGACCACTTACGGATAAGGATTCCAATGCGCACAATGCGAATTCACTTCTTCTGATTCTTCTTTTTCTTCGGTCGATCCTTCGGCCAGGGGAGAACGTTGGCCTGCTCAGCCCACTCAGTCCAGCGAGCGATCATGGAATCAACTCGTTCCAAGTGCTCTGATCGCAGGTCGTTTGTCTCAGTGCGTTCTTCGGAAAGGTCGTAGAGTTCCCAGTTTTCCGGGGAATGAGCATTCAGCGTCACCAATTTCCAATCGCCCTCGCGAATGGCGGCGTGTGCTTCGTGTTCCCAGAAAAGAGTCCGATGTTCACGTCGTTCGGGGTCCAGAAATGTCGGGACCAGACTTTTTCCGGGAGCCTGTTTGATCACCTGCCCGTTGAATTCCTCAGGATAATCAGCATCAGCGACATCAAGGCATGTCGCAAGGATGTCAATGACATGTCCGGGTTGATGTGTCAATCCGCCGGCAGACTTGATGAGTTGCGGCCAGTGAGCGATCAGAGGAGTCGCAATTCCTCCTTCGTGAACCCAACGTTTGTGCATCCGGAACGGTGTGTTCGACGCATTTGACCAGGCTTCACCCATGCTGCTTGATCGTGCCGATTCGTTTCTCCAGTCAGCGAAGTTTTCCTCGGTGTTCTCCTGCCATTTGTATCCGAACATCCCGCCTTCTGCACAGCACCCGTTGTCAGAGAGGAAGAAGATCAGCGTCCGGTCGAGTTCGCCCGAGTCACGGAGAGTCTGGATGATGCGGCCAATGTTCTCGTCCATTCTCTCAATCTGTGCAGCATAGATCTCTCTTCGAAACGCCAACTCCTGTTGATCTTCGAGAGTCAATTCGGACCATTCCGGACATCCGGACGGAGAGAGTTGCGTGTCGTTCCGAACGATCCCCAATTCCTTTATCTTCTGAAGTTTCTCGGCACGCAGGACATCCCAGCCTTCATCGTAGCGGCCCTGACATCGATCGATGTTCTCTTGGGGAGCTTCGAGCGGCCAGTGCGGAGAGTTAAAAGCTGTGTAAAGGAAGAATGGCTTGTCGTTAGATTGCGATTCTTTTAAGAACTTAACCGACCAGTCAGTGAAGACATCGGTGGTGTACCATTCTTGTTCCGGGTGAAGCGTATTAGGAGGATCAACAGTTGGGGGGATGACAAGTTGGTCGTTGTGATAAACAGGGCATCCAGGCAAGACTTTAAAATAGCTGTCGACATGAATGTGAATTCCATAAAAGTGCTCAAAGCCGCGATCAGTCGGCCATTGTCCTTGCTGATGTCCGATATGCCATTTCCCGGCCATCATGGTTCGGTAGCCCGCACTCTTGAGAACCTCAGCGATGGTCACACAGTTCTTGTTGAGGTAGGGGTGGTAGCCGTCACCCCGGTCTGAGTAAACCATGTGCCCAACACCTGATTCATGCGGGTACAGGCCGGTCATCAGAGAAGCCCGCGTCGGGCAACATCTTCCTGTGTTATAGAACTGTGTGAAGCGTAATCCGCCCTCGGCGAGTGAATCAATATTCGGAGTTTGAATCTCTCCGCCATAGCAACCAATGTCTGAGAAGCCCATGTCATCGGCCATGATCAGAACGATATTCGGACGACGGTCTTCCGCGAAGGCCGGTCCGGAAAAGAGGATGGTCAATGCAACAATGTTAATGGGCTTCATTGTGGAAATCCTCAACGTCTGTACTCGCAGCATGGAATGAAATGATCGATGAGACAAGAGTTTGATTCGCTCAGGAGAGGTTGTTGAGAGCACGTTTATGTCAATTCACGAGCTTTAACTGTTTAAGCTCTAATTGTCGAGTTGGAACTGCTGTGCTTCGTCCGGTCCCGGAGTGGAATATCCGGGGGCTTTTGCGCGTATGAAGACTTCTCCATCGTCTCTGATCTGAACGTCTAACGGCACAAGCGTCACGCCTTGTTCGTTAATCGTTTGGGCTGTTCGTCCGAGGTCGGTGGTTTCGATTCCCTCAGAAGACAACGGCGGTCGATTCGCATTGAAGAAGGCTGTGCACCACCAGCGTCCTTGATGATCTTGGAAAGGAGTTCCATGACCGAGGAAACGACCGACGAACTGGCGCTCGCTATAGGGGCCTTCAATGTCGTCGGAAGTGGCATAATAAAGGTTGTAGCTGCCGTGTCGCATCACGCCGGTTGACCAACCAGTCCCGAATAAAACGTACTTGTCGCCGATCTTGTGGAGCAGGCAACCTTCGTGTCCCATCTTGCTTGTTTCCCCACTTGGGCCAATCCTGGTCGGTTTCTTTTGAAAGCCGCTCCAGTCAGGTTTGATCGGGGCAATTGACGTCGCTCCCCAGATCATCCACCACGTCTCGTCGTCATCTTGAGAGAGTGATGGGTCATGCCGTTTGCGAATGGAGACGCCCATCGGATTGCTCCACGGACCACTCACTTCTGCCCCTTCAGAGAGTGAGAGATTGGCTCCTGCAACGGGCGAAGGGCTTGTATGAATGAGCGCCCAGCGGTCTCCAATCCAATGAAGTTCAGGGGCCCTAAGCCTCCATTCTGACTCTGGGGTGTTCTGGAACTTTTTAGGCTGTCGTTGAAACCAGACACCAGACTTCAATGTGAACGGAGTTCCGAGAGTCTCCCAGTCGATAAGATCGCGACTTCGCCAGACTTGCGCTTTCCAGCCGACCAGTGACAAGTTTCCGAGTCCGGTGTTATATGGGTCAAGGTGTTGTCGCGGGTCATCAGGAAGCGGAGTTGTTCCGGTGAGGTAATAATAACCATCCGGGCCGAGAGTAATGAACGGATCGCGAATCCATCCCTGTTTAACGAAAACAGCTTCGTTATGATCTTTCAGTTTCGATTCGAGGACGTCTCTTTCTGGAACGTCTTGAATCTTAGGCGGCTGACTCTGTTGGGTTGGAGGCTGCCGAGTCAATGATTGAATCACTTTCACTTCAGCAGCAGAGTAAGGAGTTCCATCCTTGCGAAAGACGTCATGATGCCAGAGGTTCGGTTCTTGAGTATACGGCTTATTCCAAGAGTCCCAGGGATAAATGGTTTGCGATTTTCCATCGACAAGCCCCCAGTTGTATGCGCCAACACGATTCTTGTGAATGATCGGGAGGATTGCTTCGAAGGTCGACTTGTTTCCGCGAGCCATATATTCCGTGCAAAAGACCGGGCGGCCGAGTTGTAATAAACCCTGTGTTAACCTTTGCGTTTCTTTCGGGCCAGCATATGTGTGAAACGAAGTGACATCAGATGCTTCAATCGAGAATCGTTGAATCGAACTGGGTGCCTCAAGATAGTTCCCAGCCCAAACGCCACAGGTCAGTGGCTGTGATGGATTCACCTCTCGAGCCCATTCGAATGTTTTCCTCAGAAGTTCTTCGGCGCGTCGTGCCTTTTCTTCGGGCGGCAACTCCTGCTTTGTTCCATCAACGCCGTAAGAGTTTGCAACATTGTTGTCCGGTTCGTTGAACAGATCCCAAAGAAGGATGCGGGAGTCATCCTTATACCTCCGCATCACAGCTTGAACGTATGGCTTTAAGCTGTCTTGAAGGGACGAGTCTTCGAGAAGCTTTCGGCCAGGCGATTGAACCCATCCCGAATTGTGAAGTCCGGGCGTGGGATCAGGCTGTTTTCCCAGTTCAGGGTATGGATGCCAAACGCCATCGAAAATGACCATCATCGTGCTGATGCCGTGCGAGTCCGCAATCTCAAGGTATTTATCGAACCGCTGAAAGAATCCTTCGGGATCGGCTTTCCATGCGAGGTCATGCAGAAAGACTCGCATCGAATTCATTCCGATCGCAGCTGCCCAGCCGAGTTCGCGATCAATCGTTTCAGGATCGAACGTCTCAGCTTGCCACATTTCGAGCTGATTGATCGCAGTCGACGGCACAAAGTTCGCGCCGACCGGCCATGCGACAGAGTCGTACCATTCGTTGGCTCGCTCGGCACTCCATCGTCCGGGTTGGTCGGAGAATTCAGTAATGGAAGGAGCAGCAGGCTGCTGAGCAAACGCGAAGTTCGCCCAAGTCAGAAGGAAAGCCAGCGAGAGCGCGAAATTCTTCATGAGAAAAGTCTCATTGTCCGGAGGTAGTAGGAAAAAGTTTCGACGCGGGAAACGGTGTCCCGACTGGTCTCAGCGATCTGGCGAATCTCATCGCTCAGACAAATTGTTGCAGCCTCACTGAATGAGTCGGCATGGGGCAACGCGACGGTCGTTGATTTCGAAGCTTCTTTCGAGTGTCGAAATTGAACGCATCGAGAGAAGGGCACGATCACAAAACACATCAACCAGTAGATCGCCGTCTGTTGATTTGTGACTGATTGGAGAGCAAATGTCGAACAGCTCAGTCAAGATTTCGACAGAAGTCCAAGCAAGGACGCCGATTCGAGCAGATCTTCGGCAAAGCTTTTCAGAAGCCCTGAAATTCTTCGTCACAACTTGAGAAAGATTTGAGTATGACGAACAGCTCAAACTCGCGCGGAGAATCCTTCGAGCCTCTGATGGGACCCGTGTTTTCTTCTCTCACTATCCCGTCAGCGAATTACGTTCTGACCGAACCGGTGAGCCAACCCGCGAGGCTGCCACCCAGAACAATAGGGACCCAGGCGGCCTGTTCTGCCGGGACGATCCCTGACTGCCCGAGAAAACTGCTTCCGATCGAGACGCCATAAATGATCGCCAGCACGATCACGCAAGTGGCGATGTTGGTCACCTGTTGCATCGTGCTCATACGGTCTTTTCGCACAATCAAAGGAATGACGATATAGAGGCCGACAAGAGTCAACAGAGGTTGCGTGATGCGAGAATGGAGATGCATCAGAATTCCGCGTCGCGAAATATCACTTCCGTACGGTTCATGCAGAAATCTGAGCAGTTGGGGAGTGCCCATCAACCGATAGTTTGAAGTCTTGCGGCTCATCTGACTGAAACTGAGATGAGTATTGATGAACACGTCTGTCCCGTTCGGCTGGGGAACAATGTTCTGTCGCCCCAATTCCGTTAACGGAAATTCTTGAAAGGGAACTGATGTCTGTTTGAGGAGCCAGCCTCCCGGACGTTGCGTCCCATCCTCATCCGACTGCGGAGGAAGATAAATGCCGTCCTCCGCTTCCAGCGTGAAGTAGTCGGTGGTCAAAAGCGGTGGCTGAATGCGGAATTGAGGTTTGTGAAGTCGCTTCTCTTCCGGATAAACGCCTTCGCCTGTCAAGAACATTTGCCAGCGCAAGTCGAACTGAGGGTCCACGTTTTGCGCATCTTCTGCAGACTGCCCATGTTTTCTTTGCAGTTTGGGAGCAATGGCGGGCAAGACGAGTTCCTGATTCGCGAGAAGGGCTCCACTGATCGCCAAGACGCCGAACGCGAGTGGAAGTGTCAGTCGATAAGTTGGGATCCCAGCTGCGAGGACAGGATGAATTTCGCCGGACTTCAACAAAAGCGCAAGTGTCGAGACCGCGGAGATCACAACTATCGAGGGGCCAGCAAGATCAATGACCATCAGTGAATGGTAGAAGTAATGATGCGCCATCAAATTGAGGAGCATCATCGAATTTCCGTTCGCTTCTTCGACACTTTCCTGAAAAGAGTCGAGATTCGTGAATCCATCGATCACGGCAAAGAGACCGATCGATGCAATCAGAAACACGGCAATGATATGGAAGTAGCGAAAGAGTAGATATCGGTCGTAAGTTGTCACGGTTGCGGACCAGTCGGGCAGAACGGTTCGCCGGATTAGAGATCAAAACAGCGAACAAGGTCAAGATGATCTCGGCGAACATAATTCGCGCTCAGTAAGTCTTCCCAACAAGACTCGAAGGAAAACCGGTGCCGGTATCAGAAAGTCCACATTGACCCAATTTCTGCAAACGCCGTAAACTTTGAATTACTCACCCGTTTCAATAATGAACGATGACAATGAGCCCAACAGCGAGGGACAATTCGCCATCACAACTTACGGACTGGCTGCGCGTTCAATTGCGCTGGGTCACTGTCCCGAGTTGGTTGATTTCCGGATTGTTTCATGTGGCTTTGGCGGCGCTGATTGTCTTTCTCACGCAGTTGCCAAGTTGTCGCGGGGACATTTCCGGAGATGACGGAGAGTCCTTTCGTGATGTCGGCATTCATGTGCGACCTGCAAAAAACGAAGCTGATTCGGACTCCGAAACCGAACTCGATGAGACTTCCGAGTCCTCCGATCTGGTGTACGAGAATCCACTCAAGATCGAAGAGCCCTTGCTGGACACGACGCCTCCCGTGGAGCTGCAACTTCCATCGATCGATATTCCAACACCTGTGATCGGAGCTGGCAGTGTGCCGGTCCCCTCAAGTGTTCCCACTCAGGAACTTGTTAAACCGAATTTGAGGAACGACTCGCCGAGTTCGTCGAATCCGTCGGGAGGCAATGTTGCGGGCGGAACGTCATTCATGGGAATTCGTGATGTTGGCAAGAGCTTCGTGTTCGTCATCGATCGTTCGTACAGCATGGACAACGATGGAGCCTTAGCGGCGGCGAAGTCGGAGTTGCTGGCGAGTCTGTCTCAGCTCGACGAGAATCAGCAGTTTCAAATCATTTTTTACAGCAACGAAGCAGAAGTGCTCCGACCTCGTGACGACCGATTTGATATGTTCTGGGGAACGGATGCCCAACGGATGCAAGTAAGCGGACGATTGAAATCGATCTTTGCCAGTGGGGGTACAGATCACCTTCCGGCATTGAGTCGAGCACTCAACTTTCGACCGGATGTGATTTATTTATTAACAGACGGTGCGGCTGAGTCGGCACTCGATTCCTCAGATATGAATGAAATCAAGCGCCTCAATCGAAGCGGCACTCGAATCAACTGCATTGAGTTTGGCCGATCGTCGGAACCAGCGATTAAAGGCGAGGCGAATTTCCTTTGGCAAATTGCCCACCGGAATCAAGGCAAGTATGTTTATGTGAACGTGAATCGTTCCAGGCTGTAATTGTAATTTGGAATCGCGCGATCAGTCACGGATAAGATCGCCGAGTTGTTATTTAAGAGTTGTTCGTGAAGGCGAACAAGATAGTGGGAATCTCATGCAGGAGACGAACTCCGAAGTAATGTCGCATAAATCGCGGTGGTTGTGGTTCTCAGTTCTGACGATCGTCATTGTCTCTATCGATCAATGGAGCAAGATTTATGCGATTGAGAACTGGAAAGGACTTCCCCCGCGGACATTCTTCAATGACCTGTTCCGCATTCAATATGCAGAGAATCCCGGAGCGTTTCTCAGTCTGTTCGCAGGGTTTTCACCGGAGTTAAGATTCTGGCTGTTGATCGTCATGACCGGAACGATGATGCTTGGGATGACGATTTACCTTCTCTTCAGCCGGACCGTGAGCACGCTGGTCTTCTTCGCCTTTACGCTCGTGGTCGGCGGAGGAGTCAGCAATATGATCGACCGAATCCGGTTTGAATGTGTTATCGACTATTTTAATTTAGGAATCGGATCGGTTCGAACAGGGATCTTTAATATCGCTGATATGGCGATTTCTGCAGGGTTCCTGTTGATGCTGCCACTCATTTTGTTCGGGGAGAAATCGTCTTCTTCGAAAGAAGCGACGAAATCATCGACCGATGCGACCGCGACAGGATCGACAGCCTCGTGACATCATTCACCGTCAGATCTGTCATGCACACGAAACCGCGATACCTGTTCGCAGTGGTTTCGATGTGGATCAGTTCGTCGATTGTGTTTGCACAGGATCGGGTCACGTATCTCCCTGAAGGGGCTGCCGCTCCGATCACTCTTGTCGGAGAAGTTCTGGATTCGACCGGTGAAGAACTGCGATTGCGCCCATCTGGAGGAATTCCTCAATCGATTCCAGCGGATCGCGTGGTTGAGATTGAGACGCACTACGATCCCTCGCATCTGAAAGGGATTGAGTTCTTTCAGAATGATCAACTTCAGGAAGCTGAAGAAGCATTTCGCGCGGCATTGAAACGAGAGCCGCGAGAATGGGTTGATCGAGAACTTTTGGCATGGCTCACTCGTTCCTACTTAAGAGAAGGGCAATTGACTGCAGCGTTGCAGTCGTTTCGAGAGTTGGTCAGTTCTGATCCGCTCACCCGTCACTGGGGGCTGGCTCCATTGGAATGGTCCTCCCGACAGGTTTCCGGAGGACTGCGACAGGCGGCGAAACCGCTCGTTGTGGAGAGTCGCGCCACCGATCGACTACTCGGCGCAAGTTTGCTGATGTTTGATCCCATTGCTGGCCCTGCCGCTCGAGCAGAACTCAATGATCTCGCGCGAAACACGAACCCCCGGATTTCCAAGCTGGCACGTTCTCAGCTCTGGCGATTAACACTCTCAACGGGCGAAGTGACACAAAACCGATTGATCAATTGGCAGGACGATATCGACGCACTTCCGGTCGGTTTGCGGGCTGGTCCTCAATTTTTGCTCGCCAAAGGGTACGAGCAAATCGGATTGCCCCGACTGGCAGCTGCAGAGTATCTCAAACTGACGATTCTGTATTCAGAGCACGAAGTGTTGACTGCGGCCGCCACTCTCGAAGCAGCGCGGCTGATCGGCGAGACTGGATTGACTCAGGAGGCAGATCTGTTGTACCGGGAACTTCTGGCCCGCTTTCCGAGGTCGGACGCAGCGAAACTCGCGAAAAATCAAATGCTGACGAACTAACGAGAAGTTGCGAAGCATATTCCTCACGGATTGAGAAAATGGCACAGACTTGTATGAGACAGTTCACGATCTGGGTGGCGGGCTTCCTGTTCCTTCTGATTTGTCAACCTGTTTCAGGGGCTGAGGGAGGTATCTTTCAGGACGGTCAGGTGAATCCCAAAGGTCTTCTTCAAGCTGGGGGGATCATTGGTTATGTTATCATCGCACTCAGCGTCGCAACGGTCGCATTGATCATCGAGCACCTTCTCAGTATTCGAAAAGGTTCGCTCATGCCTCGTTCATTGGCTGAGAAACTTCAGCAGTTGATTTCAAGCGGTCAGTATCAGCAAGCGGATGCTCTTTGCCGTGAGAGTCCCACTTTTCTTTCGTATGTTGTTTCGTCCGGAATCCAGGAGGCCAACTTCGGATATACGGCGGTTGAGAAAGCGATGGAAGATGCCTGCGTCGAGCAATCGGCTCGATTGAATCGCAAGATCGAATACCTCTCAGTGATCGGTGCCCTTGCTCCGATGCTTGGATTGATGGGAACCGTTTGGGGCATGATTCAAGCGTTCGCGGAGTTTACTGAGAAAGCGAATCCCATGCCGGCGGATTTCGCACCGGCAATTTCAGAAGCACTCGTGACCACTCTGTTCGGGCTGTGTGTCGCTGTTCCGGCACTCGCTGCGTATGCGTGGTTTCGAAACCGAATCGATGAGTATGTTGCCGAAGCGACCCTGTTGAGCGAACATCTCATTGCGCCGCTTCGCAGAACTCTGATGGACAAACGAAAACCGAATCGGGCAGCGGCTGCCCCTCAGCCGACCCGGAGTTGACCATGAGGGTTCCGACGCGAAACCGTGAGCGAGGAGTGCAATTCAATATCACTCCGCTCATCGATGTTGTGTTCCTGTTGGTGATCTTCTTTCTGGTCGCCTCTCATTTCGCCCGGTCTGAACCGTCCGAAGTGGTCGACTTACCGTCGGCGCAGGAGGTTGGAGATGACGATGTCGCCAGGCGACTCGTGGTGACTGTCACTCAGGATGGTCGCTATCTCGTCAAAGCGAACGAAGTCGATGTGGATCAGATTGAAGAGATGATTCGGGACGGAGCAGGGACCGATCCGGAGACATACGCCGTTCGAATTCGCGGCGATGAACGGACGCCCTATTCGGCGATCGAGCCAGTCATGTTGATTTGTCCTCGATACGGCGTCACGAGATTTGGGTTTCATGTTCTTCTGGAATAGAGCATCACTCGAGAGAAACGAGTACTGGCAGATTGTCGAAGACTTTCGATTGACCGATTGATTTTGAACACTTCGAGAAGGAATTAACGGCTGCAAGATGCGAGTTCCACAGAGGCACAAAAAGGATCACGAGTTCGGAGCGATGACTCCGATGATTGATATCGTGTTTCTGTTGCTCATCTTTTTCGTGGTGACCGCTTCCAGTCAGGTTCAGGAAGAGATTCTGCCCACCAATCTTCAGGCTCAGGGATCAGTCGAATCCCTCGTTGAACAAGTCGAAGAACCAACGCTTGAAGTCGAAATCTGGTTGAAACTCTCCGTTGCCGACGCAGACTCAACAACTGTTGTTGATGTGAACGGAACTCTTTACCACGATCTGGATGTTCTTAAATACCAGTTGAGGACTCTCGCGGAACTTGGTCCGGAGAATCCCGTCATTCTCGACATTGCAGGCAATGTTCCACTGGGGGACGTCGTTGACATTTACGACACCAGTCAGGCAGCCGGTTTCGAGTCCGTCAACTTCGCGGTCGATGCGCCGAATTCCAATTGATTCAATTTGCCGATCGTCGGTACTCTTTCGATCGGATTTCTGGAAGTTCTGGCGGTTCGCTTTGTTATCGGTGAAGTGACTTCGCTTCCCCGAGTTTCGACGTGATGGATCGCGTCGGTTTCAACTCAAAGGATTGAGGAACCTTGATCCGAAATTTCTTTATCGCATTTCTTGTCTGGTCGGCGTGCTTGACCGAGTTGTCTTGGTCGAGTTGGAGTGATGCTCCGTTTCGTCCTGCCTGTTTTCCGATCGTTGTCTTGCTGTCAACGTATTTGTGTGCCCCTGGATGGATGGTTTTCTGGTCCGGCATCTGCGGGTTGATGGTATCGACCCTTGCAGAACGTTCGGTCGTGGAATGCGTCGGCATTTATGCGACGGTCGGGCTTCTCGCCGCGTTGACCAGTCCGGATGCAGATAAGCATGTCCTCCTGACGAATCGATTGATTCGGTCGCTCTGGATTCTGGGTGGACTTGTGTTTGTCGAACTCCATCAGCCCCTGGGCATGATGCGTCGCCTGATCTCCGGAACGGAACCGGTCTTGTTGGGAAAACTTGGAGTCACCGTTCTCTGCGCCGTTGCACTTAGCCTTTTGGCCACGTCATTGGACCGAAGGAGCGAAGCGTGAGCGGTTTCGTCAGAGCCAGCGACAGACTTCCGTCAATCATTCTGGCGAATGCTGTGAACATGTTCCGTCAGAGTGAATTGGAGAGAACGCCTCCCGCGACACGTGTTGTCAGGGAGCGCGATGCATAATCAACCGTTCTCAAGATTTCAGTCAGCTGACACCGGTCATTCTGAAAGAAGTCACAGCCCACAGTGGAGATTATGGGCTGTCCAGAGTTTCGTGTGTCTCGTTCTCTTTGTCATCGCTGCGAGAGTCGTCACTTTGCAGGTGACGCTGAGGCAGAGGTTTCTCGATGTCTGGTCGGAATCGACGGAAACAGAAGAGTTTTTAAGTGCGAGAAGTGGGCGGATTCTTTCGCGTGACGGAGCTGTGCTGGCTTACGACGAAAGACGCTACGATCTGGCTGTCGACTATCGATGGTTGGAGTCTCCTCCGGATCAGCAATGGCTGCAAAGAGAAATCTCGCGACGACTCGGGGCGCGTGACCGGAGAGATGAAGCCAAGCGATCAACTGTCGAGCGTCAGATCTTGCAGGAACGAGATCGTCTGTTCGAGCAGCTGGCGCAATTGACAAAAACGTCGCGCGAAGAACTTGAGTCGGATGCCCGCGCGACGCAGCTGAAAATTGAGCAAATGGTTGCCGACGTCGAAGAGCGGAGGCTGCAAAGAAATCTGGAGTCGTTCAAAGTTCAACAACTCAACTGGAAAGACGGGATCTGGGGGATTGTCGAAACCATCCGTCAGGAACTGACAACTCCACCCCGCCGCTATGCGGATGATCCGATCATTCTCAAAGAAGAACTCCAACCTCACATTCTGATTGAAGGAGTTCCTTTGGAAGTCGCGGCTGCGATCGAATCGCGACCCCATGAGTTTCACGGAGTTCATGTGAAAACTCGATCGGCACGAATCTATCCTCTCGACGATGTGGCAGCTCACGTCATTGGAGTGCGTCGACTCCCACGACTGAATGAGGAGACCACCGGTCAGGGAGGAGTGGAAGAGACCTATCATGACCAGTTAAGCGGACGTTCCGGACGTCGCTTGAATGTTCGCAATCGTCGCGGCGACATCATTGAGTCAACTGTCATCGCTGAACCTCAAGACGGGAAGGAAGTCGTCCTCACGATTGATTCACAGATACAGGAGACTTCAGAAAGACTCCTCGATCAGAGAGTGGTTCAATCTTCGACGAGCTTGGACCAAGAGACTCTCGCCTCAGGCGGAGTCATCATCGTCATGGATTTGTGGACCGGAGATGTTCTGTCGATGGCCGCTTCGCCAAGAATCTCGCCGCAGGTTCAGGTGAACCCGACGATTGAAGAATGGCGAGAGATGTTGGCTCGTGAGAACCAACCGTTCTTCCCCAGAGCCACACGAATGGCTTTGTCTCCCGGTTCTGTGTTCACGCTCGTCACTGCCATCGCAGCTTTGGAGGAAGGAGTGATTGGCCCGGACGATTTGCAGGAATGCCAGGGGTTTCTCCATCATCCGGATCATTATCGCTGCCAACAATATTTGCAGACAGGGCATGGCCACGGAGTGCTGCGACTGGAAGAGGCAGTGTGTCAGTCGTGCAATGTTTTCTTCTTTCATCTCGCTGAGCGGTTAGGAATCGAGCGTTTAACAAATTGGGCGGACGCCTTCGGTTTCGGGACTCCGACCGGGATCGATCTTCCATCGGAAGTGGCCGGTCAGGTGGTGTCTCCTTCTCTTCAGCAAGCGGAGAAAACCATTCAAAAAAGAGCCGCCCTTCAAATGGCGATTGGACAGGGAGAGTTGCTGGTCTCCCCGCTACAAATTGTGCGTCTGATGGCAACGATCGGAAACGGAGGGTATCTCGTGACGCCGCAAATCGTTCATAAGCAGGGGGGAGTGACGAGAACAAGTTCCGAAATGGAAAGAGTCCCCGGTCTAAGCCGCGAGACATTGAAAGTGATTCAGCGGGGAATGGAGATGGTCGTGCAACACCCACTCGGAACGGGAGTTGAAGCGATGACGCCCGCGATGACCATCGCAGGAAAGACGGGAACAGCACAGGCCAGCGGAAAAAAATCGCATGCCTGGATGGGAGGCTTTGTCCCTGCAAATGCTCCCCGATTTGCGTTCGTCGTCGTGCTCGAACACGGAGGCTCCGGAACTGCCGATGCCGCACCAATCGTCGCTGAGTTAATGACCGAACTCATCGGTTTGGGATATCTCCGTCCACAATGGGAGGACTCGTCATCCTTTCGGGAAAACAACTCCGACGCCGTTTCAATCGATTCCGATCATGCTCCATCACCGCGATAAAAAAACACGCTGCTTATGTTACGCATATTGCCCATTTTCTGTTCGGTTCGTGAATTGATGGTTGCGAGCTCGAAAATTCTTGCGAGAGACACCCTGGGAAGCGTTAGAATAAACCGAATCGCCTGGAGTGTTGACGACAGAGATCCGTCGAAGGAAATACGCAGATGCCGTTAAAGACCCTGGAAATGGAGGAGCCAGCGCTCAATCTGACGCCAATGATCGACATCGTGCTTCTGCTGGTGATTTTCTTCATGGTCGGGACGCAGTTCGCCGAAGATGAAGGCCAGTACGAAATCGTCCTGCCAACGGTCTCCGAAGCACAGCCTCTCACCTCTTTGCCGGATGATATCGTGATCAGTGTCACGCACGATGGAGGCTTGATCTTTGATGGCGAGGAAATGTCTCTCCAAGATGTCGAGGCCGAACTTCGAGCTGCGAAGAGTCGATATGCCGGGCAAGCGGTTGTGATTCGTGGAGACGGGGCCGGGCCGTATCAACATGTGATGACTATCTTAAACCTCTGCCAACGTACACAAATTAAGAACGTTCAACTTGCGAATCGGGAAGAGGATGGCGGGCCATGATCTTTCTCACCCCCAACTACCGGGACGAAATCTGGCATCTGGGGATGCTACTGATTTCCATTGTGCAGCCAGTTCTTGTTGTCTTGATGGCGATCGGGTTCATCTTCGTAACCGCCCACTTGATCACAATGATCGGGACGCGATGGGGAGATCGACGGACAAACTCGAAGGCTCTGTTCTTTTCGCTTGCAATTCACTTGCTGCTGGCATGTGGATTGATCGCGCTGATCCCCGAGTATCGCCCGCACATCTCAACAAATCCGTCGAACTATGAAAGCGAGCCGATTCGGGTTCGTCCTCCGCAAGAGAAATCGGACCTGCTGGCATCCAATGCTGGGCCGGGCAATACCCCTGTCTGGGACCAGTTGAAGAACCAACACACAGAGAACTGGGAACGGTTTTCCGCACCATCGATTGAACTGGAAGACTCCACTCAAGAGCTATTGCGAACGACCGAAGAGTCAGAGTTCACTCCATCATTTGCAGGCGATGCACAACCTTTGCCGCTCGAAAATCAACCTGTTCCGCAGCAGGAAATTGACGCCGAACAGGGAGTCCTGGAAGAGGCAGCAATTGATCTGCAAACCGAAAAGCTGGTCGTGAATTCGACCCCGAGCGAGGAAGCGTATTCTGAAGTTCGCGATCGATTAAATCGAGAGACTGCGAGCGTGACAGGTGAGACTGAAGATCTGGAGGCAGCCCGTCCTCGTGCTGGAAGCATCGATCGACTTCGCCCCGAACTCGCCCGAGACAGACAGAAGATGAACCTGCTGGCGACTTCCGAACCGGGAATTCCTGAAGTCGAAACCGGTCAGGCGGACTCGATCCGTCAAATTCAGGCACCCGTCGCGATTGCACTCGACCCCGAATCCGCAGGTGTGATGAGAGACCCGGAAGAAACATCCGCTTCCCCGCGTTCTGCTTCTGGTTCCGGGCTGACTCGAACACGTCCGAGGCAAGAATTGATCTCTGACGACGTCACCATCAGCCGTTACCGACCGTCGGCGACACCCAGTCGGCCGGATTCTTTTTCCCCGGACCCAAGTGCTTCGTTGAGCGGAATGAATCAGTTGGCCCGCGCGCCTGAGCAGCCGCCACAACTGAGACTCCCGAGCGGAAACCTTCCCGAACGATCAGAACAACGGACTGTCCCTTCCGCTTACGTGCTCCGTTCTGAGGATCTCCGAGAACGCGCGGTTCTGAAGTACGGGGGATCAGATGAGTCGGAGTCGGCTGTCGATCGCAGCCTCAAATGGCTCGCACAAATGCAGCACCCCGATGGCTATTGGGATGCAAGCCGGTCCGGAGCAGGGCAGGTCGGCGTCGATGATGAAGGAATCGACCGTCAATACGCGGGCCGATACGCAGATACCGGCGTGACGGCACTGGCAGTGCTTGCATTTCTCGGCAAGCTGAACACTGTCGATGAAGGAGAATATTCCGATGTTGTGAACCGTGCTCTGCGTTGGCTCATCGCGCAGCAACGCCCGAGAAGATGGTCCAACGGGGAAGAAACGATTGGCTATCTCGGAGGTGAAGCAACGCAATTCGCAGGCATGTACTGTCATGGAATGGCAACATTCGCCCTCGCGGAAGCGTATGCCATTTCCAAGAACGACAGCACGTCCAGATTCCTGCGTCAACCGCTCGAAGACGCTGTAAGTTATATTCTCGAAACTCAAATTAACGATGGGGGATGGAGATATATTAAGGGGCAGCCGGATGGCGATATGAGCATGTTCGGCTGGCAATTAATGGCTCTAAAAAGTGCGGAAGCGGCCGGAATCGAAATTCCACAACAAGCCAAGGAGCAGATGCGGAAGTTCTTACGCGACCGCAGGCTCGGCCGATACGGCGGGCTCGCCGGGTATCGCAGTTCAGACCCGCCCAGCCCGGCCATGACTGCCGAAGCGATGTTCTGCCGCCATGTTCTCAACGTCGACAACGATCGTTCAGCAGCCAATGAAGCATCTCGCTACCTGCTTGCGAATCGTCCCAGTCGATCAACAATTAATCTCTATTACTGGTACTACGGAACGCTTGCAATGTATCAGCACGGCGGAGACGATTGGGATCAATGGAACAACGCCCTCCGTGATTTACTCATCGCAGAACAACGCAAAACCGGACCACAGGCAGGCAGCTGGGACCCGCGCGGTGTCTGGGGGCGTTACGGCGGCCGAATTTATTCCACCGCAATCGCAACTCTGAGTCTCGAAGTCTACTACAGGTACTTGCGAGAAGAGTAACTCGCGTTAATTCCTCGGACCTGTCGGAGAGGTTATTCGAAGCCTCAGGTTGCGTGGCTGGCAACCGGGGTGGAAAGTTCCTGAAGTGGCGATTGCGTTACGCACGACGTTGCCAGTCGGCAACCGATTTCCGTGGCGAGAAGTTCGTCCAGCACTTCCGTCGGAGGAAGATTGAGATAAACGTTTCCATCTTCCACTTTCACCGGGAACGTTGTGATGTGATAGTCTTCTCCCTGCAAAGACTCTCCGGATTCCAGTGAGAATGTTTTCTTATGAAGCGGGCAGGCAACTTTGGGAGTCCCGGCTTCATCGCCGACAATTCCACGTGAAAGTACGAAAGCTTTTTTGTGTGGACACATATTCTGGCTGGCGTACCACTCACCTCGAGATTCAAAGCGAAACACAGCGATCTGGCTCTTCCCGTATTTGATGGTCGCTCCTCCATCGACAGGGAAGTCATCGACTGTTCCGACTTGTGTCCAGCGTGTTTCTGGCTTCGTGGCCGATTCTTCAAGATGATGCTGATGTTCTTCGAGTGTTTGGAACTGTTCGAGCGAGACCAGTTCTCCCGGCCAGTCGGCGGGTCGAGTTTGCCCCCGTTCAGAAACGATCTCGATACACGATTCTTCTTCATCCGTGTTGACGAACTGACGAAACCGCTTGCGTTTCTCCGGATCTTTGACAACCGTGGTCCACTCACACTGATACGTTGCAATCAGGTGTTCAATCAGTTCTTCAAACTCATCACACAGACCGAGTTTGTCGTCGATGATGACTTCGCGTAAGTGGTCAATTCCGCCCTCCAGTTTCTCGAGCCAGACAGAAGTTCGAGTAAGTCGATCGGCAGTTGAGATGTAATATGCGAGAAAACGATCGATGTACTTCGTGGCTGTCTGCTCATCGATGTCAGCAGCCAGTAGATCCGCATGTCGTGGTTTTGAGCCTCCGTTGCCGCAGACGTAAAGATTGTATCCGTTCTCTGTAGCGACTAATCCGAAGTCTTTACATTGCGCTTCCGCACATTCTCGAATACAACCAGAGACCGCAGCCTTAATCTTATGCGGAGAGCGAATTCCCTTATACCGATTCTCGATTCGAATCGCGAAACCGACCGAATCCTGAACTCCATATCTGCACCACGTCGTCCCGACACAACTCTTGACGGTTCTTAATGATTTTCCATAAGCGTGCCCACTCTCCATGCCGGCATCAATCAGCGTCTCCCAGATATCGGGCAAATCCTGAACTTGGGCACCGAACATGTCGATTCGCTGTCCGCCCGTGATTTTGTATAGAGCCCGTGTTTTTTTGCCGTTTCTGCGATGGCGATCAACTTGTCCGGAGTGATTTCGCCGCCAGGAACTCGCGGAACGACGGAGTAGGAGCCACCCCGCTGCACGTTGGCCAAGAAACGATCGTTCGTGTCCTGAAGCGTCTGATTTTCTGTTTTCAGAATATGATCGTTCCACAAACTTGCGAGAATCGATGCAATCGTGGGTTTACAGACCTCGCAGCCATTTCCCTGCCCGTACTCAGAAACGATCTCCGTAAAAGACTTGAGATTCTTCGTTTTAATGATGGCGAACAGCTCTGTTCGGGAATACGGAAAGTGTTCACAGAGATGGTTGACAACCGTGCGGCCGGATTTCTTAAGTTCGGAATTAAAGACGTCGGTGACAAGTGGGATGCACCTTCCACAACCGGTTCCAGCGCGTGTACAGGTTTTAACATCCGCGACCGATTCGAGATTCTTTTCCTCGATGGCAGAGCAGATATCTCCCTTCGTGACATTATTGCAGGAGCAAATCTGAGCAGAGTCCGGCATCGAATCCAGACCCACTGCCGATGAGTTCTTCGACCCAATCACAAGTTCATGAGGAGAACAGGGAAGGGGAGCCTCACTCTGGGCCAGCATGGACAACGATCCATACTCAGAAGCATCTCCCACAAGAATTCCGCCACGCAACCGGGTTCCGTCTTTGGAGAAGACGAGCTTCTTGTAAACTCCATCAAACGGATCTTCGAATGTGAGCGAAGTCGATTCGTCTTCAGGAACTTCATAATCGCCGAAGCTCGCGACATCCACTCCCATCAATTTCAGCTTGGTCGAAAGATCCGTTCCCGAGAAGCCCCTAGTGCCGCCAGTTAAGTTGGTCGCCACGCACTCCGCCATATCATAGCCAGGGGCCACAAGTCCGTAGACCATTCCTCCGTGCAACGCACATTCACCCACAGCGAAGATATTAGGATCAGAAGTCTGTAGTTGATCGTTGACCTCGATTCCTCCGCGCGGACCGACGTCGAGCCCACTTTCCCGGGCGAGATCGTCACGCGGACGAATTCCGGCGGAGACGATAATCATGTCAACGTCGAGTTGTTCGCCGTCGTTAAACTCCATGGCTTCAACGACTCCGTTGCCGTGGACTTCTTTGGTGGCTTTGTTGAGATGAACTTTCACGCCCAACTCTTCAATCTTTCCGACGAGAATTCGAGAGCCAGCATCGTCGATCTGTCGCGGCATCAGTCGCGGCGCGAATTCGACAACGTGAGTTTCGAGTCCGAGATCGTAAGCAGCTTTGGCAGCTTCCAGCCCCAGAAGACCTCCTCCGATGACAGCACAACTCTTGGACTGTTTTGCGTATTCAATAATTCGTTCAAGATCTTCAATCGTGCGGTAGACGAAGACCCCTCGCTTATCAATTCCCGGAACTGGAGGGACGAACGGGTATGAACCTGTCGCCAGCACAACTTTGGAATACGAGATCTCCGCTCCTCGATCGGAGCGGACGATTTGTTTCTTTCTGTCAATTTCGCAAGCGCGATCCCCGACGTGCAGTTCCACTCCATTGTCGCGATACCAGTCCATGCGAGCGAGCATCAGCTTCTCGGCATCACGATGTGCAAAGAATGACGTCAAGCCGACTCGGTCATAAGCGGCTCGAGGTTCTTCGCAGAAAGTCTCGATGTGATAGTTGCGATCGACATCGAACTCGATCAGCTTTTCACAGAATCGGAGTCCGACCATTCCGTTGCCCACAACGACGATCGTTTGTTTCTCTTTCACCATGGGAATTGCTCACAATTGGCCTTCGACGCGAACGCTGCCGAAAGGTTGGGTTGATGTTGCCAGCAAGGAGTTTCGGAGTACCTGGGGAGGTAGAACTCGAAATGCATTGTTGAAAACATCTCTGGAATCTGAGATGAGAATGCGCTAAAATCTGGTGATGAGTGATTCCCCACGAACGAATGTGTTGTTGGAAGTGGCAAAGCTGTCGCTTCGGATTGGACGCAAGTATGTCGAGCCGTATTCGCATGCGAAGACACCAAATCGAGCGAAGCCATGATCTATGTGGCTTCCATTGGTCGCATGCTCCGCCGCTTAGCTCCTTCACCCAACCAAGCTCCGTTCAAATACCGACTTACAGCATGAAGAGGATTCCGGATAGGCTCTCAGTTTACGGGATGTAGATCGCAAGATTGCCTACCAATCAGCTTCATCGCAACTTCAATGAATTGACCAGCGGAAGGATGTCGTTTCCGCTTCATTAGATTCTCAGAAGAACCCCATTGAAGGAGATAAATGATGCCAATGGGTTCTCCCTATCCAGAAGGCTATCCCGAGAAGTTCCAGCCTGTGTCGTTGCTGCTAAAGGTCCAATACCAGGTGATTCCGTGGCTGCGTCAGAATGCCGTTGAGTCCTGCATGCGAAAGAAGAAGAAACAGGCACGCTTAATGTGGCTTGACGATGCCGATGACTGGTTGAACACAGTAATCATGCACATTGAGACACAGCCACTTTTTGCTGTCAGGATTCTCGATCAGAATTTTGTTCAAACCGGTTCGCTAGCAGGTTCAGAACAAAGCATCTCGTATCGACATCGTGGTCAACCATGGCTGGATGTCATCAGGTACATTTTGAAAGAGTTGTTAGCTGATCTTTCCACCATCCAACCTGCTCCGAAGCAACACAGGAAATGGAAGAGTCTGGTCGAAACTCTTTTGGCTGGCTTCCCAGCACGCCCCGTCAAATGGGTTCAAGGAGATGATCTCATATGGATCAAGGAAGAAGGAAGGTATGAAGTCAGGAAGAAAAAAGAAGACACCTGAGGGAGGTTCTCCCACGCTTCAGGAATGTGAGTGTTCAGGAAAGAATCTCGAACCTCACTTTGAGTTTACGACGATCTTTTAGACGCTCTCCGTTTCCTGCCGAGACTCATCACGAAGCGGGTAGCTGCATCAATGTAATGGAATTAAGCATCAAGCCGTTTGTCGAAGAGGCTGTCCTGTTAAATAGAAGAGGAACCATTTTGCGGACTGCTCAGGAGAACGGACACGTTCGACGAGTGGACAAAACGAAGAAGTGTTTCGTGAAAAGAGAAACTGAGCGGTCGTCGAAGAGTGTGCAGCTGAGGTCTCTTCTCAATCTCTCTGCAATTCATCGAGAGTCTTGGCAATGAGGAATCGTTTCTGAATTTCATCGGTCTGTCTGACTTCTTCTCCAATCGGCGTTTAGGGGTGTATCAAGGGCTGCGTCACGGACACCATGAGTGTTACGGATTTGGACCAATTCTTCCCACTCGCGAAATCTATCATTGCGGTCCAGGATGGTGTGTTCTTTCGCTACTCCGTTCTGGAGTGTACAATTAGATAGAAATAGGTCCACCAACAGGAGTTGCCATGAAAAAACCGGAACCTCAGAACAAGAGCAATGAAGTTCGTGCAACGGGTGTTGTCCGAATCGTGCAGCAAGTCGGGAGTTTGCAGCGTGATCATTCAGCTGCATGCATCGAAAGAACCTGCACCAGTTGCGGCGCAGATTTAACTCTTACTCTCGACCAAGCAGGCAAGATTCCTCCCGAGCAAACGGACTGTCCAGAGTGCTTTCGTAAACTGATCAAAGAGGGCTTTGACGAGTTACAGCGTCAAGGAATCATATTGTCAACGATCTCTCAGACATCCGTCGAATGATATGATTTTGTGACTACAGCACACCGACTGCTACTCTCGCGTGAGGAGATGAACACCATCGCTGCGGTGAGCGTAGTCCGAAGCGACCGCTTTGCCACGTTCGACAGCATCATCGTCTGAGATGAATCGCGAGTTACCAAACTTATCGTGCGTCCCCATCCCAGATTTCAACGTAGTTTCTGACACGGCGAAACTCCTCTTATTGCGATTTGCAGAAAAAAAATATTTGCTGATTGCCGTTGAGCGAAAGATGGTCTAGAGTTGACACTTGGGTTGCTGTAGGCATTCAGTTCTGACAACGTAATTCGCAACAGGATCTCGAGAATGGCTGCGGTACCTCCCACAGTGACCACATTGAAGAGTTTCCTGTCGGCGACGACTCCGTCGAACATTTTCAAACGAGGTCGAGGGAAAAAGCTCACGCAGATCGATGTCTGCTTAAAAACCTGGGAGCAGGGTGGAAAGACGATACCTCAACTTGTGCAGTTAATTCGCGCCTGCCGTGGCTGGTTGGCAGCGAAGTCTGATTCGATGTCTGCCAGAAGAGTCTCGCGTCGGCAGCACGTGAAGAAGCTCGCCAACGAAGCTTTCGCGCGACTGCAATACGAAACTTTTGAGGAACGGAAGGGAGGGGGCTCGTACGACGGCAGTCTTCAGGGGATGGTCGGCCACTATCAGCATGAACGCACCACTTACCTCGCGTCGGGTAAGCAACAGGCAGTCTCGGGGTCCACAGCTGCGATGATCATGAAGTCCGGGAGGCAGATGCAGTCGCCGACTATCAATGGCCATCTTGATTCACTGGGCGGCCGAACGATCGATCAGCTGACAACGCGGCAGTTCGAGAATCTCGTTCGAACGTGCGCACCGAACTGCGGCGAGCCTCTTGAAGTTTACTTCATGAAGAAGCAGGAGCGTCTCACGAAGTTGATTATAATCGAAGACGGGATTCTCTATTGCAGCCCGACGAAAAAGTACGACACCGGAGGTCATCAATTTGCATATGCAATCGATAATTACGGGAATCTCTTTTCCGTCGATCACACTCGATTTGATGCGACTCTCGATCCAACTGCGCAGCGATTTAATCATTCCAGCTTTAACGCAGGGAAAGATGTAATCTGTGCTGGGGTGATGATCGTCGACAATGGGAGACTCAAGTATATCGACAACAACAGCGGCCACTATAAACCGGATAAGATCCAGGTGATCAACGCCTTGCGTTTTCTCCGAGAATGTGGAGTCGATCTGTTTGCCAGCGTAAAAGTGGGGGTGAAAGAAATGGAAAGTGGGCACTTGGTGATGAAAGAATACAGCAATGCCGCTGCTTTTGTTCAGAATCCTCGAATTCCTGCTGACAAAACAACGCGGATCTAGTGACGTGTCTCGCTCAGAGGCTGTTACTTGTCGGATGCGGGACTTGCTTTGTCGATGATGTTCGTTCCAGCGTTGAATGAACAGGGCAGCCGAGTGTTCAGTGGAGCGGCTAGAGTTTGTTGAAAAAGCGTTGAACTCGTTTACGGTCTTTGTCTGTTGCTCCGGCAACGTCTGTTGTTGCGTAGTGCTGCAAAATCTTGATTCGATTTGATTTCAGCCAGTGCCGGATAATCGGAATCCATTCAGGATGTCCGCTCGCTTTGTACATTTCACAGCTCGCATCATAAACGACATCGATGTCTGCCATGAATGCGCCTCGTGGAAGATGTTTCGGTAACTCACCGGAGTAGTAGCTGTGGTCGACTTGTTCTAAAGCGACACACAGTCCCTCGTTTTCGTGTATTCCCAGATGCTTCATTAAACGCTCTTCGAGGAGATGATGTGATTCCACTGTTGTGGGGCCCGTTTTGTTCCGTCTCCCAGTGACTTTGCAGTCCTTAAGATATTTTTTGAGGTATGGGTGAATCCCGATCACGTCCCCATTGGGAAAGATTCGAACAGGTGGATACTTCACAACGTCGGGAGCGATGGTGTTTTCTGGAGGGAGTCGCTTGAATCTTTTATCGCCTCGCTTACCTAACTCGTGAAGTTCAAGATAGACAAGGCGAAATGCTTCACGTGCTTGAATCGTTCTTCCTGCCACGTGCCCACTCCTGTTGTGTTTTCAACTGCTCGAAACCAGTATCTCTCGTTTCTA
The DNA here is from genome assembly GCF_007859735.1 of Thalassoglobus neptunius. Lineage (GTDB taxonomy): Bacteria > Planctomycetota > Planctomycetia > Planctomycetales > Planctomycetaceae > Thalassoglobus > Thalassoglobus neptunius. The sequence goes on from NZ_SIHI01000001.1 coordinate 1,738,722, forward strand.
TTCTAGCCGAACGGACGAACGAAAAGGAAAACAATTCTGTCGCGAAGGGTCTCGCATTCTTGACGACCATCAGTCCTGTCGGTTGAGTCTCTTCTTCGGTGAGCGCCTTTGTTCACCCATCGTTCGCGTTTCTAAATGTCGGACTTCCGTTATGGACCATGTAACATGTTTTTGAAGTCGTTCATGATCTTGACGGCGGCGGAGCTGGGTTTGGTGTCTTGTCTGCTTGTGAAGTGCTCGCGGACGCGTGGGTCGACGTCCAGTCGCCCTTTTACAACGCAATCGCTGCGTCCGTTGATGAATTGTGAGCCCGGAGCCCGACTGATGATCGGGATCATTGTGATTTCATTGTTCGTGAAGACTTTGACTGGTCGTTCTTCGAACGTCTTCGGTTCAATCACGACGATGCTGATGTCGGTGACTTCCGGAGTTGCTTTCGCTCGCAGCTGATTCTTCATCCTTTCGAGCATCGCTGGCAACTCAGTTGTTGTGAAGACTGAAGTATCCCGCATCCCGCAGCGAACTACAGAAGTGACATGTCCTCTGGCCGCTTTGCCGAGTGCGGCGGATGTGCGTGTGATGTAGTTGGCGAAGTTCGGTTCCCATTCGTATCGACCGTTGAGGTAACGCACGAGCGTGGTCGCTTCGAGTTGTCCGTAGATTTCTGCTCCCATCCGGGTGTTCCACTGATCGACAAGCTTGGCAAGCTTACATTCGTCGATCCCGTTCCAGAAGATGCTTCCGTTGTTGGGAGTGCTCGGATCAAATTCCGCGACGACTAAATCGAGTGCCTCATCCGCGAAGCGAAAGTCTCCATGGTTATTAAGGAACTCTCGTTCGTACCGCGTGGCAACCGTCTGCTTCACATTCTGGCTTCCGGGCGTGCGCACGTTCACGAGATGATGGCCCGGCGCACGATCCTTTCGCTGCGCTCCGGCCAGCATCAACCATCTCATATGGACAGCTTTTCTGAGTTCAACGTTGAAGCGATGTTTGGCGAGTTCCTGTGCATATCGACGATGAAACATACGGTTTTGCGAAATGCGCCGAAGCCACTGCCGATCCGTTTCCGCGGTGTTGAGTTTGGGAAACGCGTTCAGCAGCGTGAGGTACATCGGAAACGGGATGCGGCTGCCGTGGAGATAGTGCGGATTAGACATGCTTGTCGCTTTTTCGTCGTTCACTTTGAAAATTTCGTTCACGCAAAAAAAACGCGTGAATCAAACCAGGACTCTCACCTGCGCGAAACGAACGAACTTGTGACAAGAACTTTTGAGAAAAGAAAACTCCGCAATCAGAAGCAAAGAATTGCACGCCCCGGACACATCACGGCGTGAACCACCGGTGAGTCACCGGTGGCTAATTGGGGGGCGGTGTGGTGAGTGGTTGGGGCCCGGTTTTCTCGCTGTTTTTCTTTCGGCGCGGACTTGAGGGGTTTGAAGAGTCGTCCGCGCTGAGTTGGTCTTGGGATCGCTTTAGAAGGAGCGGACTTTGGGGAAGCGGTAGCTGTTGGAGTCCTCGTGACTGGAGATCCCGTCTCCGGTCGGAACGAAAGCATTCCGCGACAGGGCAGCCTGTGGACGGGGTGCTTCGATCGACCGAGGACGGGATTCCCCAGCGTCCCCACGAGCATTAGTTTCTTGTGATCGATTTGTTGGTGTGTTCTGGCGGGCTGAAGGGGCCTCGCGTCGTTCGGAAGTTCGGCTGACGGTGACAGCTTCAAGCTGAGGGTTTGAAGAGCCTGTTCGCAGTTCGCGGTTGAACATGGGAAGCGGTTGCGGTGCATCGGGAGTCTGCGAGCGAATCACGAGTTCGGCCGGTTCTCCCAGATCTGCTGTGACATTCGACGATGAATTGGCGGCGAGTTGTTGGCCATCGGGAATCTGGAACTCCGGGCTGCCAGCGAGAACCCAGCCCGTCCACTCTTCTTCAAGCTGTCCGAGGGAACGGTGGCCATAGTGCTTGGCGATGGCTGTTTCCCAGTTGGAGTTGTGAGCGTCTTCGAGGAACTGCAGGAAAATTGCCCGGCCGTTGGTTCCCTTTTGAGAGACGAGGAAGTCGGCGAGTGAATAGCCTTCGGCGTAGAGCGTCAAGACTTCGTGCATGTCTTCGGGGTATTCTCGAATCGTCAGCAGCTTCGGAAGCGGAATGCGTCGATGAGTACGGATCACCTGGTCGAGAAGTCGCGACTGGCGGGCCCGTTCCGAATCGTGTTCGACAAGAGTGGCTGCTCCTTCATCGGCCCAACGAGGGAGTGGGCGACGGAAGTAGCTCGCGAAGATCGTGTGGTTGACTTCGTGCGGGATGACGGAATCGAGAATTCTCTCGAGCGTTCCCTGAACTTTCATGTTCCAACCGAAAACTTCGCCGTTGTCGAAGGTGAAAGTTGTAGAACCCCCGGCTCCGATCTGACCGACTTTCACGCTGATTGGGCAGGGGCGATACCAGTTTGGCAGTTCCTGGCCGAGCCACATTACCGCGAGATCTTTCCGCCACAATTCAGCGCACTTGGCGACCTTTGAGGCGATCTCGTCGGTTGGGGCCGTGACGACAAAGTTTCTCGACTTTGCAGTGGCCCCTGAGGCAATCTGTGGAAAGAGAGTCAGCACGAGGCAAAAAATGCCCGTCCGGAGCTTCGCATCCATGCGTCAAACCGTTGAAAAAAGGATTGGAATCGGGGGAGAAGGAAAGGGGTGTCGCGAGTTCCATGCGACTGATGAGTGAGAGAAAAGCAAGTGTCGGGCCAATCGATTCTCAAAACTGGCGAAACCTGCCGGAATCGGTTTGAACGACTGATTTGACTGGAGATTTCCCCGCCGCAATTTCGTGGACGCGAATGAAAGTGAGTATGAGTTCACGCTCGCTGTTGAAATTGTTGCAATCGTGTGAAGATTTGAATGAACGATTTTCAGAGAGCGAGCGTTTCGCAAAATGGTCTTGCTTTTTCACGCGAAACGTGTTCGATCGAGCGCGATGAAGACACTCCTCGACCGGTTCTCGATCGTGCGTTTTGCCTACTTCTTTTTGGGACGAAAAGCCACGATATGTTCCTCGTTTGTTTCGAGGAACGGACCTTCAATCAGGTCGATACAATAGGGAATGGCGGGCATGACTGCGTCGAGACATTCCTTGATCGCTTTGGGTTGTCCCGGGAGATTGACGATCAGGCTTTTTCCGCGAACTCCGGCTGTTTGACGGGACAGGATGGCTGTGGGCACTGCTTTCAAGGATTCCTGTCGCATTAGCTCTCCGAAGCCGGGAAGGATTTTCTGACAAACCGCTTCGGTTGCTTCCGGAGTGATGTCTCGAAGAGCGGGGCCGGTGCCTCCTGTCGTCACGATGAGGCAGCAGCCCTCGTCGTCGGCCAGTCTCTTCAGTTCGGATTCGATCAGTTCCTGTTCGTCGGGAATGATAACTGAGAATGCTTCCCATGAAGAGGAAAGAACTGTTTCGAAGTATTGCTTGAGTGCGGGGCCGCCGCGATCTTCGTATTCGCCGCGGCTGGCTCGGTCTGAGACGGTGACGATTCCGATTTTTGCTGGAGTGCTCATGATTCGAAGCTAATTGTTGATGGCTGATAATGTGAGAAGAATCGGGGGCCGACCGAAAAACTTGAAAGTGCAAGCAGCGATGAAGTGATCGCTGCTGGTGTCAGGAAGGCGTCGCTTGCGAAGCTTTTTCGCGAACTACAGCGTCCGCAGAGCTTTTTTTGCCCGACTTTTCCAGAAGAGATTCTTGCGAGCGATCGCTTTCGGGCTGGAGTCGATATCGACAATCATGCCGCGAAGATGATTTTGAGCTTCTTCCTTATCGCCTGCTTGTTGACAGAGTTTGGCGAGCAGGAACATTGCTTCGGGATGTCTCCACTTCTGGATGTGTTTCTCAAGCTGAGTTTGGGCTGCTTCGTTTTCATTCAGAGCAGCGAGGGTTTTGCCATAAAGTAACGAGACGTCGCCAAACTTGTAGGTTGGGTCGGCTTCCAGAACTTTTTGCAGCTTTTCCTTGGCATCGGCGAATTTGCCGAGCTGATATTCCATGGAAGCGGCTCCCCACAGAGCTGCGAGGTTGCTGTCATCTTTATTGAGAGCGCCCTGAAATGCTTCGTGGGCTTTCTCGGTCATTCCAGCTTTTCGGAGGGCTTCGCCGTACTGAATGAACTGATGGGCGTTTCCGATTTGAAGTGCGGCTGTTTCGAGCTGTCTCAACTCGCGGCTTTTCGTCCATCGATGCGTAAATGTGGGAAATTGAACATTGCTACTGGGAAGCCATCTCACGAAGAAGTAGAGAATGGCTCCGATCGGCTGGAGCAACAGCATGACGAACAACCAGATGTATCGGTCCGGGTCATATTTCAGGCAGTAGATCAACATCCACAAGAGAAATGGCAAGTACAGCCAGCTTCCCCAACTCACGATATAGAACCAGAACATGTCGATGAAGCCGGGTTCGTAAATCGGCGGGACGGGATATTCAGGAACGGGAGCCCCGTCTTTCGGCTCGAAACCGTTAATAAACGCGATCAGTGTCGAGCTCATTCGCAGGGAATCTTTCGTGTTGGGACGTCGAACGGTCAAGATTATTGTTTCATAGCGCAGCGAGAAATGCATCTTTCCCACTGGACCTTTTCACATCCATGCTGATGATTGCAAGTGTGATTGGTTCCAAACAAGTGATTTGGCCAACGAAGCGGAACTCGAGCAGAAAGTCTGCTAGGCCAATTTTTGCTGGTGAACTATGCTGCATTCATTCAAAGCCTCTGCCCGGATTCTCACTCAGCAATTGAGGCTGTGTGAGACCCGAGGTGTTTTGAGATTCCCCAAGCACGCACTCAGGATTTTGGAATTCGAATGAGTTCATACGAGAACGCTGAACGGTACTTCAATCAGGCTGCCCAGGTGATGGGATTGTCTGACAATATGAGCAAATTGCTCAAGACTCCAGAGCGTGAAATTAAAGTGCAGATTGCTCTGGAGATGGATGATGGCCAGATCGGGACGTTCATCGGCTTTCGAATGCAGCACGACCGGGCTCGTGGGCCAATGAAAGGGGGATTGCGCTACCACCCCGAGGTCGATGCCGGAGAAGTCCTGGCTTTGGCCTCATTGATGACGTGGAAAACCGCCGTCGTCAATATTCCTTATGGAGGAGCGAAGGGGGGAATCGCTGTTGACCCTTCGAAGCTTTCACATCGGGAACTTGAGACGATCACGCGGAAGTTTGTCGACGAGATTCACGACATTTTCGGTCCCGATACGGACATCCCCGCTCCGGACATGGGAACCAACGCGCAGATCATGGCGTGGATCATGAATCAGTATCAGAAGTTTCATGGATTCAATCCCGCTTGTGTGACGGGGAAACCTGTCGAATTGCATGGAGCAGACGGACGAGAAGAAGCGACCGGTCGCGGAGTCGCTATCGTAACTCGCGAAGCACTACTGAAAATGGATCGCGACGTGAAAGGGGCCCGCATCGCGATTCAAGGATTCGGGAACGTCGGAAGTTTTGCAGCGAGCATCCTGCATGAAATGGGTGCGGTCATCGTTGCTGTCTCGGACGCGTTCGGAGCGATTCAAAATGTCGAGGGGCTGAACGTTCGCGAACTTCTGACATATGTCGCCGAGAATAAAAAGGTCACCGGATTTCCCGGAGCTGAGGCGATGACCAATGCCGAATTACTGACGGCCGACGTCGATGTTCTCATCCCTGCTGCGATTGGAGGAACATTAACGAGAGAGAACGCGGAGGACGTCCGGGCGAAACTGATCGTCGAAGCGGCGAATAGTCCCACAACTCCTGATGCCGATCAGATTTTCGAAAAGAAAGAAATTCTGGTCATTCCCGATATTCTTGCGAATGCCGGTGGTGTGACGGTCAGCTATTTCGAATGGGTTCAGAATCGGCAACACTTCAAATGGGAAATTGAAGAAGTTCGGGATCGTCTGGAGAAAATCATGGTTGGCAGTTTCAATCGAGTCTGGAATGTCGCCACAGAGAAAAAGGTCTCTTTGCGTGTCGGAGCGTATGTCCTCGGAATTGGACGAGTCGGACGCGCGACTGTTTTGGGCGGGATTTGATTTGTTCATCGCCCCTGCCCATCTAGAATTCAATTAATGAGGAGTTAGTCATGTCGGTTCAGTCGATTCGCGATTTCCGTTCCGCTCTCGAAAAGTCACAGATTCTGGAAGGTTTGACCTCCGATGAATTGAAGGCTCTCGGTGAGGTCGTCAGGTATGAAGAATTCGGTGAAGGGGCGGAGATTCTGACCGAAGGGAAGGTCTACCAAGGCTTGTGGGTCCTGCTGAAGGGCAAATGTGAAGTCGTTAAATGCAACGATTCTTGCAGCGTGCTGGCGACGTTTGAGCCGGGAAGTGTCTTCGGAGAAATGTCATTCTTCGAAACCGCTCCCCACTCAGCGACAGTCAAATGTTGCGAACCTTCGATCGCGTTGTGTTTGACGAAAGAGCAATACGACTTCGCGCGAAAAGGGCTTCCGCAAGTGACCGAGAAGATCGCCATCAACCTTGTTCGAATTCTGTCGAGTCGTCTTCGTAAGATGGACGAGTGGACTTGCGAACTTGTTAACACCGACGCCAATCAGAATCGTCACCAGGAATGGCATGAGTTTCGATCGCGACTTTACTCCGACATCTATGATGCTTAATTGTTTCTCCAGTCTCAGCAGAGGTTGATATCCCATCGACATCTCAAGAGAGTTTGGAAGCCCGGTCCGCTGCGAGTCGGCAAGCTTCCAGATATGTGAGATGATTGATGTGAATTTTCCGTTGAGATTGAGGTTTGCCTGACATTGTCGGAGGTTTCTGATCGCCGTAGACTCTAGGTGTATAGAGTTTCTAGAGTCGGTCCTAAAACTCTTCGCGAATCGATGACGATCTTCGGAAACAACACGATTCTTAGATTTTGGGGTCAGCTCTAGGTCGTTCCCCACAGCACATGCTACGGCCTCGTTGCGCCATGTCGTCGTCAGTACTCAGTTTGAATCCGCAACTGGTCAACAACTCAAGACTCCGGTTGCGGCTTTTCGGATCGTCCGAATCACAGGTCGGCGATTCTACGGGCTCCGATTCTGTCAGTCTGCAAGAAGCGGCGGTTCTTGTCTTCGCTGGGTTGATGGCGGCAACAGCTTCGATGTTCATCGAATTGAACTTGAAGGTTCCGGGCCACGCGATTCTGCGTTCCGTTTTTCCGATGCTTTGCGGACTGTCGATCGTTCCCCGACGCGGAGCCGGGACGTTGATGTCAATCGTGGCACTCGTCTTCGTCGGCGGATTTTATGCGGGGGGCTTGCTTCGAGGTATGAGCATCGGTGCCCTGACAAGTTTAACGACGATCGGTCCGGCACTCGATTTTGCACTCAGGCGCACAAAGTCTCCGGGGCAGATCTTCCTTGGCTGTGCACTGGCTGGCATGGTGGCGAATCTACTGGCATTATTGACCCGTGGTGGAGCCAAATTTTTGGGGCTGGAAGCACTCGGGAAGAAGCCGTTTGAAGTCTGGTTTGGAAGTGCAGCGATGACTTATCCCATCTGCGGATTGGCTGCTGGACTTCTTAGCGCACTGGTTTGGTTTTCATTTCAACGGAAGAGCGATTTTGGCACTGACAGTGCCGAGCGGGGCGAATCATGATCTTGATCGGAATCGACGACACGGATAATGCGGAATCACCTGGAACGAATCAACTTGCCAAAGCCATCGCGAAGGAGGTGGCTCGCGACTGGAAGTGCGAGCGCATTGTTCGTCATCAACTCCTGCAGGATGTTCAAATTCCCTGTACGACTCGGAACGGGGCCGCATCCATTTTGTTGAGTCCTCGTTTCGGATTAGATGAAATTGAAAGTCAGATGCTTTCACTGGTTCATCAATGCCGGGAATTGATGAAACGATCATTCGCTCCGGGAAGCGATCCGGGGATCTGTGTGACCTCCACTGAGAATGTGACCGAGTGTGTCAGACAGTTTGGCTTTCGATGCCAGTTCGAAATTGTCTCCATGAACGAAGCGATTCAAGTCGCGGACAAATGCTCCATCCATCTCGAAGGGTTGGGCGGAACAAACGGAGGAATGATCGGAGCACTCGCAGCTGTTGGACTGGCTGCGACAGGAAACGACGGGCGCGTTGTTCAGATTGGTGAGTGGATCGACGATTTGACCGGGACCCAGCCCATCGAAAACATTCTGTCGCGCGGCGTTCTCGTTCGAAACATTGATGACGACGAACCGATTTCAGACGGGACTGTGACTCTCGACAAGAAGCTCCGCCCGAGTTTGCGCGACAACCGGATCGTCTTGTTCGTTCAAAAGCATCGGGTCGGAGAAGCGAGTTCCGGATATCAGGCCATTCGTTTTCAGTAGGCTCCGTTCCAATGGCTCCGAATTGGGAGAGCCAGCGGGTGATAAATTCGGGGGATGAATTCGACAACGGACCGTTTTGATTCTGGCTTTGACGCTGAACGACTTTCATCGATGTTATTCAATACAAACTGCGATCATTCACCGCGAAAACGAATCTCTGTTGCTGGCTTCACGTTGATTGAATTGCTCGTTGTGATCGCCATCATCGCAATTCTGATTGCGTTGCTCCTCCCGGCTGTTCAACAAGCTCGAGAAGCTGCGCGACGGACCGCTTGTCGCAACAATCTCAAGCAGATCTCACTGGCGCTACATAATTACAGCAGTAGCCACCGGGTTTTTCCGTTCGGAGTTCTGGGACGCTCCGGAAGCGAGTCGGTCAACGAGTTGCTCACGACCTGGCCTGTCAGCATTCTCAATGAGGTTGAACAATCCGCGTTGTGGCAGTCCTATAATTTCAATGAACGCTTCAGTCATTCCAGCAACGCGGACATCGTCCGCCGATCCTTGCCTGTTTACCTGTGTCCGTCGCAGCCTCAAAGCCAGGTGATCGATGACCGATACGGAAACTGCCACTACGCCGGGAATGCAGGAACGGAGCCCGGGAAAGATGATGGAGTTCTCTATCCACTCTCAAGCATCCGGTTTCGTGATCTGACCGATGGGGCATCACAGACACTGATCGTCGGTGAAATCGGCGACGAGTTCGGCGGCTGGGCCCGAGGTGCAATGAACTCCGGATCAGGTTCCGGTGGTGGTTCTGGTGGTGGTTCTGGTGGTGGTTCTGGTGGTGGTTCTGGTGGTGGAGGCGGACAGGGATTCGCTCGCGGTGTCTTGCGATGGTGGAAAGCTTCGCCTGGTTGTTCGGAACCGGGAATGAATCCGCCAGAGACAAATTGCTCTGACAGCGTAGAACGACGATTTCAGTTTTCGAGCCAACACCCGGGGGGAGTTCAATTCGCGATTTGCGACGGAAGCGGACGATTCGTGAGCGAAAACATCGACCGGGAAGTGTTTCGTGGGTTGCTGACTCGCAGCGGTCAGGAATTGATCGGCGAGTTCTGAAAGTCTCCCGTCCGTCGAGGTTCGCTCTCTGGAACTCAAGACTCTCTTCACCCGCCGCGTGATCTTTCGCGCGTAGAGAATCGATGTCGATCGTCGATCGCATGTTCGAGGATCATCTCAACGAGCTCACCTGCAGGGTTCTAGAGGGTGACTGGTTTCATTCCCCTTCGCGAGGAAGAATATCTTTCGAGATGCTCCGCTGGTTCACTCTTGAGAAAGGCGGGGCCGTTTCTGTTGATCGATCCGGTGGATGGGTGGCGGAATGGCGACACAATCGAGATCATGGGACCGCTGTCCATCGATTGATAGACTTGGATGTCAGTCATTGACGCTGTCCGAATGACAACAGCGACCGGAGGCAATGATCTAAGGTCGTTGTCGAAGCTGTGCGTTCGTTCGAGTTGATGAACATGAATTTTCATGGCTGGTTCACTCTGAAGAATAGAATTGAAAACAAATGTCTGAATTGTCACCGGAAATCCTCGCCGAACTCGCGAAGTACGACACTCCAACAGTTTGTAACGTGATTGAGTTGTTCGATGTGCGTCCGCGAAATCTCGGGTACATGAACGACTCGATTCGCGCCTGTTTTCCGAAGCTTCCTCCGATGGTCGGCTTTGCTCTCACGTCAACATTTCGGAGTCAGGATCCTCCGAGGGCCAGCGATGCGTACGGCAGCCTCACGGATCAGGTGGAGCTGTTCGCATCAATGCCGGGGCCACCCGTCATGGTCTTTCAGGATTTGGATGAGCCAACTGCTTCGGCCACGTTCGGGGAAGTGATGTGTACGATGTATAAGTCCTTCGGGTCGGCAGGACTGATTACTTCCGGGGCTGGGCGGGATCTTGATCAGGTCGAAGTGCTCGACTATCCCGTGTTCACGAACGGAACGATTTGTTCTCACGGGTATTGTCATATTCCGCAGATCAACGTCCCTGTGACAGTGGGAGGCGTTGCCATTCATCCGGGAGATTTATTGCACGGAGATTTGAATGGAGTGACCACCATTCCTGTCGAGATTGCCAGCGAGATCCCCGGTGCCTGTGCCGAGTTGATGCGGGCTGAACAGATTGTGCTCGATTACTGTCGAAGTGAGAACCCGACGCCGAAAGGCTTGGCCGAAGCACGCGCTGAATACGTCGCAGTCATCAATAAGCTGGGAACTCGACTCCGCCGAAACTAAGTGCTGAGATCAGAAACGGCGCGACGGTTTTCGGACGTCGTGCCCGTTATCTCTCTGCGGCGTCGAGATGAAGTATTTCCGCGATGACGCTCATTGTCTCTGAGCTTTTCCCGGCAGTTGATTCATTTGTTGAACGCTGTGTCTGGTCGTGCGGATCGTTGCGTGTCAGAGACGAAGATGCTTGAGTGGCACTCCCAACACTTGACGAGCTTTCGATGTTCGGTGAATGATTGCGCTAGGGAGAGTTCCGCTTGCGTTGCGAACTGCCTGCTGGAACTTGTGTCATCACATGGTGATGCAAATTAAGTGTGGGTGGATGATCGATCGCGGTGGTTGTTGAACGGCAGTTGAAACGATACTCAAGGGGAAAAGAAAGACATGATTGTCGGAGTTCCGCGTGAGGTGAAAGAGGATGAGTATCGTGTCGGGATGCTTCCGGTGGGAGTCGAAGAACTGACGAAAGCTGGTCATCGTGTTTTGGTCGAACGCGGTGCCGGGATGGGAAGCGGGATTCCGGACGAGCAGTATGCCCTTGAGGGGGCTGAGATTGTCTCAGGGCCGGAAGCCATCTTTGGCGAGGCGGAACTGGTTGTCAAAGTCAAAGAGCCGATGCCAGACGAGTGGCCGCTCCTCAGACGCGATCAGATGTTGATGACCTATTTTCATTTCGCTGCGGATGAAGAGCTGACTCGCGAAGTGTTGGACACTGGAGTCACGGCAATTGCTTATGAAACGTTGCGGGGAAAGCGTGGAGACCTTCCATGTTTGACTCCCATGAGTGAAGTCGCCGGGCGGATGAGCATTCAGGAGGGGGCGAAATATCTCGAGCGTCCGCAGGAAGGGAGAGGCATTCTTCTCGGAGGCGTTCCCGGTGTCTCCCCGGCTCACATTCTGGTGTTGGGAGGAGGCATCGTCGGGAAGAACGCTGCTCAGATTGCATCCGGTTTTCAGGCTGATGTCGTTCTGATGGACGTCGATGTCGATCGGCTTCGCTATCTCGATGACATCATGCCCCCCAACGTCACGACACTCTTTTCGGACCGACATAATATTCGAGAGCAACTTCAACTCGCCGATCTTGTGATCGGGGCTGTTCTAATTCCGGGAGCGAAAGCCCCGAGTCTCGTTTCTGCATCCGACTTGAAACTGATGAAGGCCGGAGCAGTGATTATCGACGTCTGCATCGATCAGGGAGGGTGCGTCGAAACGAGTCGTCCGACCACTCATTCGAATCCGACGTATGTGGAAGAGGATGTTGTTCACTATTGCGTGACGAACATGCCCGGTGCCGTTGGTCGGACGAGCACCTACGCGCTCTGTAATGTCACCTTTCCGTATGTGATGGAAATCGCCCAATACGGACTTCAGCAAGCGTGTTCACGAGTCGCGGGAATTCGAGAAGCTGTGAGCATGTATTCAGGGAAGCTGACGAGTCAGCCCGTGGCGGAGACGTTTGGAATTCCGTTCGAAGAGTTTCAGATCGAATAGTCCATGGTCATAAGTTCTCGGCGCTCGTTTGAACTGTTGACGGTGGTGTTCGCGCGAATTCGAGTCGATCTGAACGAAGGACGAATTCGAATCACCGCAGTTGGGCCATTCAAGGCTTGGGTGACGAAGCCGTATGGGGATGCTCTTGCATCAGCGAGTCGATGGCTCGACTGACATGTCGGACAGCCTTCGCGTAACGCAATGATTCGGCTGCTGATTCTGCTGCCTGAATGGCCTGATCGTGCAGTTTCCAGTTGACGTTCCATCCATCTTCGCGGGCAGCCCGTTGGAGATCGTGTGAGATTTCCGCCAGCCTTTCAAACAGCGGTTTGGAGTCGAGTGCAACAGCTGTTCGATGGGGTCGGCCAGCATGTGACCGGAACTCACTCTGAAGTTTCTGACGCGTCTGGCGGAACGAAGCGACGAGAAGTGCCAGCAGCGCAATTGAGGAACATGCAGTCACGGCGACACCGGCGATTGTCCGTTGAATCGCCAATAGCGAAAGTCCTCCCGCAAGGAACATCGCCACGACCCAGAATCCGATCAGCCATGCCCATCCGAGAGATTGCTGGTCGTCAGGTTCTTCGGGAAGAAATTCGGGTTCAACATTCGCGGGGAGTTCCCCCACACGCGCGATGATCACGGTCGAGTTGTCGGGACCGCCTCGAATATTGGCAAGGTGAATCAGAAGTTTCGCCGCATTCTCCGGGGGAAGCTCGCGGGCGATCGCTCCCATTTCTTCGTCTGCAACGAGATTCGATAACCCGTCTGAACAGAGCAGGAAAGTGTCGTTCGGCAGAACGGGGTAGGGGCCTTCAACGTCCACCTGAACGGTTGGTTCCGGTCCAAGCGATCGAGTGATGATATTCTTGTGTTGAGCGAGATCGATCGCGGACGAGAACTTGTGATGATTCCTTTCGAGTTCCCATTCGAGGCTGTGATCGAACGTCAATTGATCGATGCGATCTCGACGGATGCGATAGGCCCGGCTGTCTCCGACGTGAGCAACGATGGCTCCCTGACGACTTAGCGTGAGCGCCGTGCACGTCGTCCCCATGTGGAGAAAATCTTCGTTTTGAGTTCCGCGAGCATGAATTGCGGAATTGGCACAGAGCACTGCTTCGCGGAGGGTCGTGCGGACATCCCGCTCGTTGGACTTCAGAAATGTGTGCGGAATGGTATCGACTGCGATCCGACTCGCGAGTTCTCCAACAGCATGCCCGCCCATCCCGTCAGCCACGATGAACAGATGGCCATGACGCCGCCATTCCGCTTCGGTCAGACACAGGTGGGTTGAATGGGAATCTTCATTGTTCTTGCGTCGCAAGCCAATGTCAGTTTCCGTTCCGATAAATACGTTCTGCTCCCAGAACACGCACGCGGACCCTTCGTAAATTGTTGGCGTACTTCTGGCCCGTCAATAATTTTCCAAAAATGGAGTGGTTCAGGGAACGATCTTAGTCGGTTCGACTCTAATTTCCCAATCAACGTGTGGTTTCACCGTCGGAAGTCCGCCAAATCTCGTAAAATCAATGAAATCACATCCAAGACTGGGACCGCTGGGACGAAGTTTCCGAAAAAAACAAATTGTTTTCATCTGTCGCGAGTAACAATGCGTAGTTACAATAGTCTGGTGTCTGTAAGACTACGTTTTGTTTTTTCCATAAGATTATTCGATGAATTCACGTGAGGAATTCGATGGGCACTTCGATTCATCTTCGGTTTCGTGCGATGTGGGCGCTTGTTGCGGCAATGTGCCTGTTCTTCGCTTCCGGCACAGTATGGGGGCAGTCAGGGAATCCACCAGATGACGGTGACACCGAATTGGTGTTTGAGTTTCCCGTTTCAGCCTTGATTCAAGCTCAAACTGGTCGTGTTGTCAGGGCTGATCTCCATCGATTGGGACCGGGAGGAATTCGGTATGCCCCTAAAAACGTTCTCTCGTCGGGAATTCAACTGGTTTTTATGGGGTGGGATGAAGTCAAGGTTTTGAACCTGCCTGAAATCAGTATGAAGTACAGTTCCGACGTGTCTGTTCAGGGTTTTCTTGAATCGATCGCAGACCGAACCGATTTGAGTATCCGCAACCGGCATCTCTATCAGGATGGAAATCTCCCGACGGGATCGATGAACTCAAGCGACAAACTTCCGCCGCTGGAGATCCCGCAATCGGATGAAGCGTCTTCTCCTCCAAAGATGCAATCCGAAGAAAGTGCAAGCGATTCTCCCGAAGAGGATGTTGAGATTCTTTCCGGCTTCAATCTCAACACTGAGTCCATTGTCGTGATTTGCGTGAGTTGTGGTGAAGAGGTCACCGGAAACAGCGAGAGTGGTCAAACCTGTCCACATTGCGGAATTCTCTGGGACAACAACCCGTTTATTCCTGAGGATCGACCGGTCGTCGCAGTCAACATGGGAGGCTATGGAGATCCGGGAAATGCAGGCGGCGGAGGATTCCAGAATCCGGCCCAAGGGAATGCAAATGTTCCGGGCGGAGGAGGAGGACTCGCTCCCGTTGTTGCTCCAGAATCCTCGAATCTTCAGGGAGGGCCGACAGAGATTACGTTTGCCAATCTTCCTGTCTGGATCAAAGTCGCCGTCTTCGTCGTGACCAGTGGGGTTTTGTATTACTCCTTTTTCTACCTCCGATAAAATCGCCGCACCAGTGGTGAGCAGTTCATTCTGAAACACCGCCAGAGAAACGTTGTTTCACTTGTCGACCACAGACGCTAGGATTCTCGTTTCATCATTGAGTTTTGATGCGAATGAGAGAGCTATATGTTGGATTCGACGTGGGGGACAGTTTTCATTCTTTTGGTGGGAGTGTGCATTGTCGTCGGATCGATTCTCATCTTTCGGCTTCATGCGTTTCTGGCACTTGTGGCAGCGGCACTTGTCGTCGCGTTTTTGACTCCGGATTCGACTCGTCAGCGGTATCTGATTGAGAACGATTCCTTTGTCGTTCATGTGGATGATGACCAACCGGACGAGCTGCGCATTCACGGTGCGACATCAGCGGAATTGCCTCCCGGTTCCACACTTTCAGTGGTTCAGCTCGACCCGAAAACCCATCGCTATCAAGTTGTTGGCACGGCGAAAGTTCTCTCTGAGTCAGAGCCTGGGCTCACCGTCGTACAAGCAGAATTTCTGAAGACTTCGGACGTAACGGTCGACGATCAGCTCCTGTTGAGAGGGATCTTTTCCAACGATTTGCGGTCAGTCAACAAAGAGCTTCGATCGACGATCGGGGCACAGGTGGCGTCGGGATTCGGAAGCACGTGTAGCAAGATCGGAATTTTGATCGCGATGGCAGCGATCATCGGAAAGTGTCTGCTCGACAGTGGAGCTGCGGACCGGATCGTGCGCACCACTCTGCGGTTGTGCGGAGAACCGGCAGCTCCGGTTGCGTTCACATTCAGCGGATTCTTTCTCGGGATTCCGGTCTTTTTCGACACCGTCTTCTATCTCATGATTCCTCTCGGCAAGGCGATGCGGCTCCGTACCAGGAAGAATTACCTGTTGTACGTTCTGACGATTGTCTGCGGAGCGACGATGGCTCATTCGCTCGTTCCTCCCACTCCGGGGCCGTTGCTGGTTGCGGAAGAATTGGGAGTCGACCTCGGTGTGATGATTTTGGTCGGCACGATTGTGGGATTGTTCTGTGCGGTGTACGGATACATTTACGCCTTGATTATCAACGCGCGATGCGAACTTCCCCTGCGAGATTCGCCCGACTTCTCACTGGCAGAGCTGGAGGAGTCATTGACAGTCGATGAATCTCAACTCCCCGGATTCTGGATGGCAAGTCTTCCGATCCTCATGCCGGTGATCTTAATCGCGGGGCACACACTCGTCAGTCATCCGAGCTTTCCAATCGACTTGTCGATGTCGGCGAGAAGAGTCATTGAGACACTCGGAGACAAGAATATCGCGCTGCTTCTCTCAGCGGTCATCGCAATGGGCGTGCTCATTCGGCAGAAACGGACGTCCTTCGAGGATCTTTCCAAGTCGATCCAGTCAGCACTGGCGAGTGGGGGAGTGATTATTCTGATCACTGCTGCGGGCGGAGCGTTCGGTCAGGTGCTGCGACAAACGGGAATCGCCGACCTGATCCAAAACCTTCCGGATGCGTCCCCACAAGTGATCTGTACGTTGGCGTTTCTCATTACGACAGCGATCAGAACTGCTCAGGGATCAGCTTCCGTAGCCATGATTACGTCAGCAGGGATCTTGTCGGGAATCGCTCTCGACGGAGGACTTCCGTTCGAACCGGTTTATCTCGCGTGTGCGATCGGAGCGGGGTCCAAACCGATTGCGTGGATGAATGACAGCGGCTTCTGGGTGATTACCAAAATGAGCGGAATGTCCGAAGCGGAAGGGTTGAAGTACATCACCCCAATGACCGCCAGCATGGGGGTTGTGGGATTACTCGTCGTTCTGGTGGGAGTGACCTTCTATCCCAACTTCTAAGCGATCATCGTGATCGATCGGCATTCGTCTCTTCACATGAACGCACTTGCTGGAGCGAGTTTCATTTTTTTGTGAGTTGAAGGGACGTCACGAACAGTTATCCATTGAGGAGTTCTTTCAAGCGGGGGCGTTCTTCAGGAGAGAGTTGCATCTGCACCATATCGTGATAACGGCCTTGTTGACGCATCAGTTCAAGGTGGGTGCCTGATTCAATGATTCGTCCGTGATCGAGAACGAGGATTTTGTCCGCATTCTGAATCGTGCTCAGCCGGTGAGCGATCACGAAAGCTGTGCGATGTTCAAGTAACTCGTGCAGGCTGTTCTGAATGAGTCGTTCACTCTCGGTGTCCAGATTGCTTGTGGCTTCGTCGAGAATCAGGATTTTCGGATCAGCGAGAATGGCACGCGCAATGGCAAGACGCTGACGCTGGCCTCCGCTCAACTTCACACCTCGCTCACCGATGATTGTCTCGTATCCGTACGGAAACGAGGTGATGAATTCTTCCGCATTGGCAGCCCGGGCTGCAGCAGAGATTTCGTCGTCGCTCGCATTCTGTTTCGCGTAGGCAATATTTTCTGCCACGGTTCCATCGAATAGAAAAACGTCTTGTTCAACGATTCCCAGAATCCCACGGTAGGACTCGACGTCGATCGAACGAAGGTCTTGACCATCGAGCAGAATTCGTCCGGATGTTGGATCGTAAAAGCGTGCGACGAGATTACACAGAGTCGTTTTTCCCGCTCCGCTTGGACCGACCAGAGCGATGACTTCTCCCGGTTGCACCGTCAGATTGATGTCTTGAAGGGCCCATGCAGTATCGGACTGATACCGGAATGCCACATTTTCCAGCGTCACTTCACCGCGGACTTCTGAATCAGTCAATACGGTGGACTGTTCATCAGAAGGCATCTCTTTGTCGGTGGCCAGCACATCCAGAACGCGATCCAACGCGGAGAGGTTATCCTGAAGGGAGGCAGCGCTTTCCGCGAGAATTGCCAATGGTTCAAGCAGCATGAGCAGATAGACCATGAACATCATCAGATCACCGATGGTCAGCGTTCCGTGAATAACTTGCCATCCTCCATACAGAATCAAAGCGGACGAAGCGAGCGGAATGAGAATGGCCCAGATGACTTCAATCGTCCTCATCCACCACCAGACGTAAAGTTCCTGGCGTCCCATGAGGTGATGATCGGTCATGATGCGGACCGTTTCAGTGCGCTGACGACTGAACCCGCGAACAATTCGGATTCCGGCGAAGGTCTCGGTCGTTTTGCTGTCGATTCCCTGTCGTCGTTCACGCACATCCCGAAAGCGAGGACGGATCTCGGTGATCCACGTGCGATGGCTTAGATAGACCGCCGGAAGGACTGCCAATGCACCAAGAAGAAGTCTCCAGTCGACGACCAGCAGAATGATCAGGCTTCCGATCAATTGGACGATCGCACGCCAGGGGTTGTAGAGCAGGCCGAAAATCAGATCACCGATGCTGCCAGCATCCTGCCGGAGCAAGCTTGCCACTCCCCCGGACTTCATTGTGTGAACGGTATTCAGAGGCAGACGAATGGTGTGTTCGAACAGTTGTTTTCGAATCGACATCTGAAGCCGCTTGGTCGCCCGCGTCGCTTGCCATCTTCCCCAGATGTGCAGCAGGACCTTCAGCAACGAAATGCAGACGATTCCCCCAGTAATGGCAATCAAGAAGGTCCAGCGATTCTGGACGAACGGAAAAGTCTCGACGACAACCGGCGGAATGGGCGTGTCACCGAGAACGGAATCGACGATGAATTTCGTCGCCGCTGGCGGGACCAGTCCGAGAGCTGTGGAGACGGTCAGTGTTGCGAGTGAGAAAATGACTGGCTTTTTGTGCGGTCCCAAAAGCTTCCAGAACGATGCAATCAGCTGTCTGAAGCTGCGGAGTCGTTGCTTCGATTCTTTCTGGCGGTGTTTCGGGACGACGATTTCGGCCGGGTCCTTGGACGGATCCGGTGTGTCGTCGTTCGTTTGACTCTTTGCGCCCGCAATTGACTGACGATATTCATGGAACCGTTGACGGCTCGACTTTTGATGGCTGTTCATGAGAAAATGATAGGCATCCGACTCCGTTCTGTCGTCCATTCTTTTTTTTCGCTTCGGGCTGCAACTTTCCGGGATTCCCTGTGTGCTGCGAGTCGGAAGAAATGGGAGAGAGGTTCATTTGCCTGCAATTTTACTATCGAATTTCTCATCGGGAATCGCATAAACTGCGTGTGAACGACTCTCTGATCGCAAACGAGATTCAAAATGCTCACTCACCTCTTGCGGCGATATTCGCCGTCGTTGAGACGAAGTTCACCACGTTCGTACGGTTGGGGATCGGTTCTGGCTGTCCTCCTCGTCTTCACAACTTCATGCGGAACTCGGATCGGTGCAGAATCGGCAGACAGCCCGGCTGACGAGCAAGAGAATGCCAAAGCAGGGAAACGTCATCAGAACCGATTGATCCACGAATCGAGTCCCTATCTGCTTTTGCATGCGCACAACCCTGTCGACTGGTATCCCTGGGGGCCGGAAGCGTTCAACAAAGCCCGTGCACAGAACAAGCCGATTTTTCTTTCGATCGGTTACAGCAGTTGCTTCTGGTGTCATGTGATGGAGCGGAAGGTCTTCGAAAACGAAGAGATCGCCGCTTACATGAACGAGCACTTCATCAACATTAAAGTCGATCGCGAAGAACGGCCGGATGTTGACGAGATCTATATGCTTGCGCTTCAGGTTTACCTGCAGATGGCTGGATCGTCCCAAGGGGGCGGTTGGCCGTTGTCGATGTTCCTGACTCCCAACGGAGATCCAATCGCAGGTGGAACGTATTTCCCGCCGGAAGACATGCCCGGTCGTCCGGGGTTTCCGAGTGTCATGGAACAGCTGACCCAAATTTGGGAGACACGACAGCCAGATGTTCTTCGGACTGCCAGTGTCATTTCGCAAGAAGTTCGGCGCCTTTCCAATCCGCAGCAAGAGACTCGCGGAATGGTCTTGAATCAGCAGTCGGTCAACGAGGCAATTCGGTCGGTCGTGGCAGCCTACGATCCCGAATACGGCGGATTCGATTTCAATCCCGGTGCTCCCGATCGACCCAAGTTTCCGGTTCCATCGAAGTTGTTATTGGTGCAGTCGTATGTTGCCAAGAACGCTTCGTCTGCGGATACGCTCGGAAAGCAATTGCGTCACACGCTGGATTCGATGGCGCAAGGCGGAATTTATGATCACCTGGGCGGAGGGTTTTACCGATACAGCACCGAACGAAAATGGCTCGTTCCTCACTTCGAGAAAATGCTTTACGACAACGCTCAACTGGTCGAAGCATACACGAATGAATACGAACGAACGCATCGCGAACAGGATCGCGTGATCGCTGAGGAAACACTCGACTTCGTCTTGCGGGAAATGACCGATCCCAAGGGCGGGTTTTACTCGGCTCTGGATGCTGAAACGGATGGGATCGAAGGCAAGCACTACGTCTGGTCGCTCGACGAAATCAAAAGCGTTTTATCCCCAAGCGACTATCCGATTTTCGCAACTGCGTACGGACTGCAAGAGGAGCAGGTCTTCGAACATGGAGTCATTCTTCATCGACCGGCGTCGACGGCAGAAGTCGCTCGCGAATTCAGCATTCCGAAAGTCGAAATGGCAAAGAGGTTGCAGTTGATGAGAGAACAACTGCTCGCTGTGAGAAGTCAACGAGAGCCGCTTCTTCGTGATGATAAAATTCTGACAAGCTGGAACGGATTGATGATCCGCGCGTTCGCGAGAGCGGGGATGGTGTTTCAGCGAGAAGATTACGTCAAAGCCGCAGAGCGGGCGGCGACCGACGTCCTGACCCGCTCACGTGACCGAGAGGGGCGGTTATTGCGGACCCCGTTTCGAAATGGGAGTCCCTTACCGGCATACCTTGACGACTATGCTTTTCTGAGCAGCGGCCTGTTGGCGCTTTATCAAGCCACTGATTCGTCAAGATGGTTAAACACAGCGCGCAGACTCACAGACACGCAGCAATCTCTTTTCTGGGATGTTCGTGACGGCGGCTACTTCTTTACAGCACATGATCACGAATCTCTGATCGCGCGAACCAAGTCCGCTTATGACAGTGCACTGCCGTCCGGAAACAGTGTCAGCGTTCGGAATCTGCTCCAACTTTATCACATCACTCAGGACAGAAAATATCTGGACTTGGCACAGCGAACACTCGCTGCGTTCGCGTCTCAATTCTCGCAGTCACCGGGAAGTCTGGCGTTTCTTGCAATTGGCTTGGATGAATACCTGCAAGTCGACGGGCCGATTTCAATTGAGTCTGATTCGGTTGATCGAACGCGACAAACAGAACCAGAAATGCCTCCGAAATCGACGCCCGAGAAACCGTCGTCAGAAAAGCCTTCTCCAGAAAAACCGATGGAGCCAGCTGCGACGGAGTCAGCCAGCTCGATGTTGATCGCTGGATTGACCGCTGATGTGAGTCAGGCCCAGAATCATCCTCGAATCGAAGCTGTCGGTTTGTTTGGAAGAACACAAGCAGCTCGCGGATCGAATTGTCCGGTTGCAGTGGTCATTCAGATCGCTCCGGGATGGCACGTGAACGCAAATCCGGCTCGACCAAAGTTCATCATTCCAACGACGCTGAGTGTCGCATCTCCGGAAGGTTTTGAGCTGACGGATATCGTTTATCCCCAAGGCAAGGACTTTCAGCTCGAAGGAATTGACGAGGCATTGTCTGTGTACGAAGGGAGCGCGATCATTCTCGGCGAACTCATGATTCCGCAAGATGCTGCCGAGAACGTGAGCATTTCCCTCAATCTCAGGTATCAGGCCTGTGACAGTCAGACGTGTGAAATGCCGCTGACGATGACGTTGTCAGGAAAACTCATCGTTGGAGACACTCCCGGGGAAGCGATTAACTCCAGGATCTTCTCCATGGGCGAAAACGGTGGTCGCTGAGAGGGAGTCACTTGAAGCGGCTCTGCGGTCACTGCCTCCCCTTTTAAGAGTTTCAAGAGTGAGCGTTCGAGACGGCGATGCGAATAATCTGGCAAGCCGTCTCTTAACGGACTTCTGAAAGCATTCGTCGCGTTCGCCTCGCAGGTGCTCTCGATGAACCTTCGGGGTTATGGGTTCCTTTTGATTGTTCCACCCACACTTTTTTCGCTCGAACCGAGTGAACGAGACTCAGCTTGAATGTGAGTCTGAGACGAGGCTTACGCTCTTCCGGATCGACATCTCTTCTCCGGACGGATCGCTTACATCGTTCATCGGAGGCGGTGTGTCTGTCCGTGCGACACCTCTTTGGCTGGGCGGAAAGTGCTCTCTTTGTGCCAGTGATATCGTTTTGAATGGAATTTTCGCGTGGATCAGAACGGGAGATTGCAGCAGTCGAACGGTCGTTTTGCTGTTTTGAAAACTTGATTTGACAATCCTGTTTCCGGAGCGGTCCCCCGTTTGAGGGCGGGTCCATTGATTCTGTGAAGAAATCAGATTGCGCGCTGGTATTGATGAAATAGGGTGAACATCAAGAGGGCCATTTCACTTCAAGATTCCCGCTCTCGTCAGTCAGGGGGACACATGTCGAACGTCTTCAATTTCGGATCTTCATCTGCATTCAATTTCAGTTTGCCATCTACCTCGAGTGACTGTCGTCGTTCGGGAGAGCGCAAACCGCTTCCTATCGAAGTCGAAATTGAACTGGCTGGTCGGACTCTCCAAGCGATTGTTCGAGACGTCACAATTGATGACAAAAAGGGTCGAGTGATCGGAATTTCCCTGATGCACTTTGAACCGCTCTCTGTCGACCGCAAATACGTTTGCAAGCCGACTGTCAAACTGAAGCAACTTCCATCGCCATTCACTTTTTGTGTGCGGTGGTGTCGTTACTTCGAGGACGAAGCATTTATTAGCGGCGGAGTTGTCGAGTAGGACTCCGCTACGCGGGCCGCCTGAATTCGTCCTTCTGTTGGTTCCATTCGAGACACGATTATGAACACAACGACAACAATTCCCAACGAGACTCCGTTCCGGAATGGAGCCCCAACGGTCGAAAGCGTTCGACAATGGCGGGAAACCATTGATTCGTATTTCAGCGAGGATTGGGAGCATCTTCGCAACATGATCATGCAGCTCGAAGAGTCATTGTGGACGGATGACGAACTCGAACACCAACGCGAAGAAGCTGCTCTTTCCAAAGCCATTCCCACAGAACTGATGCAAAAGATCGCCGGTTCAGAAGCTGCGAAAGTGCAAGAAGAACCAACACCGGAAATCGAATCGGCGCGAGACGAAGGACAGTCTCAGGACCGTTTGAGTGACCTGGCACGCCGAATTGAAGCTCGCTTGCAGAATCAGCAAGCGAAAGAGTCTGGTCCGAAACAACCGTGACAGACGGGTTCGATCGCGTTGCCGAGTCGTTCACCAATCCAATTCAACGGATTACCTGAAGACGCAAAAGCTGTAAGGACTGAATTCAAGGACACACTGGATGAATCACACGTCAATGTTTTGCATTTTTCGCAAGGGGCGGACATGGTTGGCCATGCCGGCGAGCGTCGTGCGCGAGGTGATGCCAAGACCGGCATTCGTATCCATTCCGCGAACTCATCGAGTGCTTTCGGGGATGTGTCACATCCGGAGCGAGTTTATTCCGGTCCTGAATCTTTCCTCGCTGCTTCCTTCAGAAACTGTGGGCCACGAACCGTTTCTCCTCATTGTTGAGGATACGGATGGAGACTGGTCGATTCTCGTGGATGAAGTCGACTCGCTGGCGATGCTCGAAACCTCTGACGCGCCCGAGAACTCTCAATCCGGTTGGAACGAAACTGTGATCGGGTGGGCGACACTGCAAGATCGTGTTGTGCGTCTGCTGGATCATGTGCGTTTCCGACAGCTGGCCGAAACGGAAATGAAGGATTCCTGGAAACGGGGCCTCGATCAGGGACATGTGCTCACTGACGATTTCTCTGACGCGGACGATGACGAGAGTGCGGAACTGAGTGGTCAGCATGCCGTCGTCATGTCACGAAAGTCATAACGCCAAAGAGCATCATTCAAATGGTCGTCGCGAATTCGCACGAGCGAACACAACCTGAAATCAAATGAAGCATTTCAACTCAGTACACATCTCAGAGCAGGATGCTTCAGAAAACAACATTCATCACTCATTGCAAACCGTCGCACCAAACATCAATTGACACCCAAGATCGACGTCGGGGTTATCCTCGGAGATTTCTATGACATTCAGAACTCGGCTCTATTTGACACACCTGATATCGGTTTCGATGGCGGGAATACTCGTTTGGTTGCTTTGTTCTTCGCCGTCGTTAATAGAACAATTGATCTATTCGTCTCTCTTACCCGTGGCCGCCGCCGTCCCAGCTGGAATGATGGCCTGGGCACTGAATCGGGCCATCCAGAAGATCGAGGCCTGTGCCGAAGACAATAAGCCAATCGGCGATGTGAAGTCGGGAGTTGCGGAACTTGACGACCTCGCACGTCACATCAGCAGCAGCGTGACGTGGCATCGCGAGGGATGGAAAGAGATTGAGCGACTTCTTGAACAGATCGCCCCCAACAGCAGCAAAAACGGTTCGGCCCGAGCGGTCACCATGGACGGAAGGTTGTTGGCACAGGTTCTTGCCCGCATGGCCCGAGCGATCGGAGCTGAAGTCGGTCGTATCTTGAACCATACGAACCAGATTTCCCAGAAGGCCCATGAGTCGGCCGCTGATTCGCGAAAGCAAGCGGAAACGGTCGATGAAGTCATTCAGTGCTTTGAAGAACTCTCGTCGAACATCGATTCCATTCTCGCCAATGCCGAGGGAGCCAATCAGTCAGCGACGAATGCTTCGGAATCGGCAGACGTTGGGCAGCAACTGATTCAACAACTCATTCAGGGAATGAATCGAATCAGTGCCTGTGTCGAGGCTGGCGAACGAAAAATTCAATCCTTGGGAGAACGCTCGGAAGAGATCAGTTCGATCGTCGAGACAATGGGAACACTCTCGACCCGGACGGATATGCTGGCACTCAACGCGTCGATCGAAGCTGTTCGGGCTGGCGAACAGGGACGCGGATTCGCTGTCGTGGCAGAAGAAGTTCGAAAACTGGCCGAACACACAAGCAACGCGTCGAGAGAAATTGCGGATCTGATTGAGTCGATCCAGATGGAGACTCAAGACACTATCACGACAATGGCTGAAGAGCGAACGCTCGTTCAGGAAGAAGTCGTGCGGGTGAATGATGCTGGGGCTTCGCTTCAGGAAATCAAACAGACCGCGAATGAATCCGCCGAAAAGGTCGGTGAGATTTCCCGCGTGACGATGGATCAGCTCCGTGGAATTCAGGAGATGGTCATCTCGATGCGCCGCGTTTCGACGTACTCCGAAGAGATGCACGGTCGAGCGGTCAACATCCGCCAGACAACGACTGATTTGATCGGTGTGACCAAGGACCTGGAGCAATGGATTTCCCCAATGTTCCACTGCGATGATTCCTCTCATGCAGCATCCAATCGCGGTGGCTCAGCTCAAGGCAAGTCATCGGTCACCTCTTCTGCGGAATTGCTGCCCGCTGCGGATTTCCCAGAGCGAAATCTGGTTGAAGCTGGGACGAATGGAGGTGCGGAATGATCGACTCCGGATCACAAGAGAGTGATTTCGACAAATCGTCTGATCGTCAGAAGCTGGAAACGCTTCGGGACCGCTGCGTTGGACTTGCAACGACTGCTGCTGACGCTGGGGCGGACGAAATCGCAGTTGTGGCATCCACGTTGACCGATCTCGTTTCGATTGCTCAAACGTCGGCCGACTTTGACGACGAATCTTCCCCGGCAAAGTCGATCAGTGAATACTGCCAGAACACGCTTCCGCATTTGGAATCCGCTCTCGCAGCATTTCCCTCAACCGATGACGTTGTTTCTGCGATCCTCGACGACATCGAGGCGACCTGGGGAGAGTATCTTGATCTCCTCTCCGAGCACGAACGCTTTCGCACATCAGCAGACGCTGAATGGGGTGGGGCGAGTGCTTCGTCATGGGATGCTTCTTCGTCGATCGATGAAGACATCGAAGATGATTCCGATGACCCAAAATTCGAGCAGATCGATGTTTCGGCGATTCTGACTTCACTCGATCAGCTTCCCAAGGAGATCCCGGATGAAGCACCGAAGCCGGCTCCACCGCAGCATCTGTTCAGCGATCAAAAGCCATCGGAAGCAAACTCCGCTCCGCCGCAAATCGAAAACGAAACAATCGACGATCCCGAGCTTCTCACAGCTTATGTGGATGATGCTCAGAATTGTCTCGCGAGCATGGAGAACTGTCTCCTCGAGTTGGACAACGCCGAAGATTCAATCGCTCCGCTCCAACAATTCTGTCGAGAACTACATACACTCAAAGGCGCTTCGGCAACTGTCGGTTTGAGTGGCTTGGCTTCCTACCTGCATGGGTTAGAGAACGACGTTGAAGCCATGACTCGCGAGGGAGCGAGTGTTAACACCGACCTTTTGCTTGAAGGCGTCGACTCAGTCCGGAGACAGCTTGAGCAACTCTTGACTGGTCAGGAATCGACACCGGATCCAGAAGACAAACGTCCTGTTCAAAATGCTCCGCAACTCGATTCCGGATTCTCAGCGAGTCCTGAAGGCGTTGTTCGACTCGAAACGTCTCGACTCGATCGGCTGATGGATCTGCTTGCGGAATTGGTCATGTTGCGGAATCGCCGCGATACGTATGTCAATTCTCTGCAGGAGTTGCACCATGAGGTCAACAGTTGCGCGACACGAATTCGCGTGATCGACACACTGAGCCTCATGCAACAGCAGAAACGAGAAACGGGACTGACAACGAGTTCAACAGGGCATGGACGAAGTCTTCAATCACAGCTTCAGGATTTGAACTCGCTCCTCTCTGAGATCTCGAAAGATGTTGGAGAGATTGGTCGGACGATGAGTCAGATCTGTGATCCACTCGCTCAGGACAACTTTCTCATTTCGCACCTCATCGGCCGGTTTCGAAGCGAAATGCTCGAGCTTCGACGACAGCCAGTGGCGAGTTTGTTCCGTCGCCTGCAGCGTGTCGCAAGAGAAGCAAGCAAGTTCGAACAGAAACCTGTCGAACTGATTCTCCATGGAGAAGGAACGCGAGCAGAGCGTTCTCTTCAGGATCGATTGTACGAGCCGTTGATGCATATGGTTCGAAATGCAATTTGCCACGGAATCGAATCCGATTCGGACAGACAGAAACTCGGAAAGCCAGCGACAGGGAAGATTCACCTGAAAGCCTGGTCTGACGCAACATCTCTTTACATCGAGGTTCGTGATGATGGACGCGGATTGAGCGAAGAGAAACTCGAAAAGAAAGGCCGGGAAATGGGCCTGATTCGCGTCGGTGAACAGGCGTCTCGGCAAGAACTTTGGAAGCTGATTCTTCAACCGGGATTTTCGACCAAGCAAGAGGTCAATCAAATCTCCGGTCGCGGAGTTGGGATGGATGTCGTCGCTTCACAAATTCGTGAAATGCGTGGACGATTGGATATCGATTCTGTTTCCGGACAGTTCACTTCGATTCGAATGCAAATTCCACTTCGGTCGACGATTGAACATGCGATGGTGGTGAAAGTTGGTGAGCGTCTCTTCGCGCTTCCGATGCACTCAATCGCAGGAACTGAAGCCGAGGAATCAGAAGTCTCAGATTCCAATCTCGTCTCACTGCAGTTTTTACTGGGGCTGGATGGGGTTCCGGGTGTGAATCCTCGTGTCGTCACACTTCGACAACAAGCGAAGGAACAGGGATTGTCAGGAGGAGGGACTTCTGCAGATTCGAATCTCTCCATTCTCGTGGACGCTGTCGTAGGCGTCGAAGAAGTCGTCGTGCGATCGCTTCCGCCGATGCTGGCCAATCATGACTGCTTCTCCGGAGTGACACTCTCCGGGCAAGCCGAAATGGTCATGGTTCTCGATGTTCCTCGACTGGTGGAGTATGGGCTGACGTCTCGGGAAGCCTACGCGGAGTTCGCAGAAAACAATACTCCGGAAGCTCACAAGAGACGACGACTGGCGGAAGTTCGAAAGCATGGTTTGAACAGCCAGAACCTGAAGATTCTCGTCGTCGACGATTCACTGAGTGTGCGACGATCTCTCGTCAAGAAACTGCATTCACACGGGTTCGAAACAATCGAAGCGTCCGATGGAATTCAGGCCATGAATTTACTTCGGACAAGCGACTGCGTTGGAATCGTTTCAGATGTCGATATGCCACGGATGAACGGAATCGATTTTCTTGCTGAAGTTCGGCGGTTAAATCGTTATGTCGATTTGCCCTTCGTGGTTGTCACGAGTCGTCAGGATGAAGAGTCGGTGAGTTCACTCGAAGCGCTTGGTGCGAATCGAATCTTTACGAAACCTGTATCAGATTCAATGGTCAAGATGATTGTGCGAACAATACGCGAGCACAATCGGAATCATTCGCTGGTAACGAGTTGATCGGCATTGGATTCAAACACTTTAAGTCAAACTGCAAAGTAAATTTTGGAGATCTCGCGTCCGAATCATTCGATTCGGGAAGGCGTGAACATCCTGGAGAAGAAGATGTCAGCACAGACAGTTCTCGTGATCGACGATAGTGCGACTATCCGAAAGATGGTCGACAGCCACCTCACTCAAGAAGGATACCGGGTCGTCCTGGCACCGACTGCCGAGAAAGGTCTGGAGCTTGCACCACAGCTTGTTCCGGATCTGATCCTCCTCGACCATCAACTTCCTGGAACAACAGGGATTGAGGTCTGCAAGAAAATCATTCAGATGCCGGAGTGTCTGAATGTGCCGTTTGTGGTCTCGTCGACACTGAGAAAGCAGGCATACATCGAGTACATGGACGTTCCCAACGTCGTTGACTCGCTGCCAAAGCCGTTTAAACCAGAGTTGTTAAAAACGACTGTCGCCAACGCGCTCGAAGTGGGTGCGATGATCGTTTCGTCACAGACAAGCGGAACAGCTGTTCCGGAAGTTGTTGACGGACTGGATGACACCTCTCTTTCCGGCGTGTTCGGTTGGGTCGGCCTTCGCGAAGTTTTCGACTTCCTCAATAACGGAAATAAGTCCGGCATGTTGGAAGTTGAACTCGAACGTCATCGCGTTCTGTTCTTCATTCAAAACGGTCGCTTCCAATCCGTAGTTTCCGCATCAGTGACAGCGGAAGACGTCGCGGAGACGCTTCCGGAATCTCTTCAGAATCTGGCACCACTTCTTCGCTTTACGATGAGCAGTGGAGCCTCTTCGCAACTCGACGGTCTCGTTGAATTGCTCGACCGCAAAGTGATCGATCCACGGATGCTGAAAACGCTATTACGTTTTCAAGCTTCCTATCTCACGCGGCTCTGTTTTAATGGGGAAGCGAAAGCATTCAGCTTTTATCCGGAAAGGGAGATGCCAGCCATTTCCCGTCGAGCTCCATTGGAAATCAGCCTGTCGGCGCTCCTTGTCGAAGCGATGCTTCATTGTGACGCGAGCGAACTTCCGACTTACGAATACAACATCGGCTGGCTCCGACGTGCTCTCCGCGGTCAAAATCTCGATCGCTCCGGCCTCTCGGCAAAGCATGTCCAAGTGCTCGCTCAACTCGATACAGAACCAGTCACAACTGCGGAAATCGCCACGCGTGCCGACCTTCCATTGGAAGAAGCAGAGCGCGTTCTTGAGGGGTTACGCATGGCGGAATGGATCGACGCCCAGCCTCTTGCAGAAGGATCCGAGATGATTGTTCTCGAATCCAATCCGGAAGGTTCTTTGATTTTCCGCGAACTCATTGCAGATACGGAGAATCGCTGGAGTGGAAAAGTTGTTCGTGATGAATTTGGCTTGCAACTTCTGCTCAAGAGAAGCACCCCTGACGTCATCGTGATCGAATTGACCGGGGAGGAAGAACTGAAGTGGCCGACATGTCTCGGAAGTGAATCAGACGTTTCTCAGCTGGATAACCTTTGTCTCATCCTTCCAGACGAGCGATCGGTATCGGACATCCCCGAAGCGATTCGTCACTCGCAAGTGATCTCGCGACCATTCTCAAAACAAAACGTACTGACCGCATTGGAAGAACTGCAATTGCGCCACGGAGCGAAATCAAGCCAAAGCGATCAGCGTCATTCCTCCAACTCAGAGCTGAGTACAGCTGGGAAGATTTAGGGGCGAACTATGGACACCACAGAAGATCGCAAGGTCGGAGCAACCATTTCCGTTCAGATTCCGGGTGGAGCTTATATCACTCGAAATTTGAAAGAAGGCGATGTCGTTTCCGTCGGCTCCGATGACTTGTCTGAACTCCGACTGAATGGAAATGGAATCGCTGGAACTCATTGTATTCTGACGATCGAAAAAGGATTCGTCAGTCTGCGAGATTGCTATTCCCCGACGGGAACGTTCGTCAACAGTCAGAAAGTTCAGCAGATCGAGATTGACTACGACTGTGACGTTCAGGTCGGCGAATGTGTGATCGCGCTGAAAGTGATGAATCCTCGAGAGAGTCTGGGACCGCCACCAAGTGCTGCGCCGCAAAGTCCTCCCGTGCTGGAAACTCTTCAGTCGCTGAGTGATCAACTCTCGGAGTCCGATGACATTCTTGACGATGCACCGTCGATGGACGATTTCGAATTGGAGGAAGACGAGACTGTCAGCACCAACGCGGTTGGAGCAGAGACTTCCGCTCTGGAAATGACCGATCTCGCGATTGAACTTCAGACACTTTCGGCCGAGAACGAGATTCTTAGAGAACGCCTCAGTCAAGCAACTTCCAGGAAGGTCGAATTCGAAGCTGATCCATTTCAGGAAGAAATGATTGAACTGCTTCGAGAAGAAGTCCTGGCACTTCAATCTCAAGTCAGCCAGCTGCAATCTCAAGATGCTGAAACGGCGCGTGCAGAGCAAGAAATTCTCGACGAGACAGCGCCATCTCGTGAGGAAGTTGAACGGCTTGTGAAAAGATTGGAAACTCTGCTCGATGAACTCTCCACCAAAGACGAGCAACTGGAGTTGTTGCAATCGCTCCTGCATACTGCCGAGGATGCGAATCAGGCAGAGACCGAAGAGCGAGAACAACTCACGCAGTGGTTGTCGGAGTTTGAAGAACGGTTTCAGGAACGTTCCGTCGAATGGGATGCTGAACGCAAGTTTCTGAAAGAGAAAGTTCGTCTTCTTGAAGAAGAACGCACCGAATCGCTCGTCGCGCATGAGGCGACCGATTCTTCGGTCCAAGTGGAATCACTTCAACGTGTGATCGAGTCGCTTCGGCAGCAGGTGTCGCAAGTTCAGGATGAACTTGATGAGCTTAATTCTCAGCACACCGGCCTCAAAGAGGAACTTGCTGAAGCCCGCGGGTCGACGACTCGTGAAGAAGAGATTCGACTTTCCAGAGAACGTGCCGAAATCGCCAGAATGCGGCATGAACTCGAAAAACGAAGACAGGATCTGGAACCGACTCCAAAAGCGACTGACGAAGAGGAGTCCGCTGCCATTAAGGAAGCCGATTTAAAACTTCGTGAGATCCGTGAGGAATTCCGTGAGACTGGGCGAAACGGAACAAACGGGGCCACTCTTTCAAGCAGGATCTCCAAGCTCTGGAGCCGCTTGAACTCTTGAACAAGGGAAGTTTTCCATGAATGTTCGAACACCTGAAACGATCACCCAAGAATTCGATTCCGACGGCCTGGATGAGCAGCGCCGCGAGTTGCTCGACTATGCGCGCAGCCTCGATTACCTCGGACGTCGTTTCGAACGATTTGTTTCCATGCAGCTTCAGCAGTTGGAAGTTGCCATCGATGATTTTCAGCGGGAACGTGAAGCGTGGCAGCGTCAACGTGATCGGGAACTCGAACGAATTCGTGAGCAAAAGCCGCAAGAACTTCCAAAGGCCGAAGAGCTGAGCGTCGCAGCTGTCGCTGGATCGTCTGCGGTATTCGATTCGATTATCTTTCCCGACGAGAACGGAAACCTCACGCCATCGAAAGAGATTTCCGGGAGTGCCAGCGCACCCCTCAAGCTATATATGCAACCTGGAACAGCATCGGCTCTTCAGATTGGGCTCATTCTGTTTGAGATCTCGAAAGTGAATCGGGAACTCGGTGGAGGCGGAGTTCGTTTTGAAGTTGGTGTTCCTCGCGTCCCCAAGAAACCTGCGTTTGGTGGGGGAATTGCGATTGATGAACCGGGGGCGATTTTATGTCTCGAGGCGTTCTCGTGTCTTCCGCTGTTAACTTATGATGGTCGGCCAACTCGTCAATTACAGCGATGGGATTACTTTAAGTCGCAAGTGCTCATGTCGTCGATGATTGATCAGAAGCTTGGCAAGCAGTACGAGAAAGGTCACGACGTTCCGCGAGAGCACGAGGTTCGAGAACTCGCATTGGAAGCGACGCGAAGAGCCGACCTCGCCAATTGTAAAGTCGATACGGTCGACGAGCGGTTTGTCCGCAGATTTCGTCCCGCTCAGAAAGAGAAAAGTCCGACGCACCAACAGCTGGAGCGCGTTGAACAAGTTGTCCACTACTTAAAGAAAGATTGCGGACTTTTGCTTCACTTATCTCTCGTTTAATACGGACTACCTAAAGAATCATGCCCGGCGTTGTGTAAGTGATCATGGATTCTTCTTGAGGAAGTGTTCAAAGAATGCGTAGATCACCGCGTTTGAGTCCGCGTTCGGATCGTGGTTCGGGCGGTTGTGCATGAAGACTCGCGGCTCTGTTGTATATAACTGATTGACCTCGACCGAATGGTTTAAGGCTTTCCATCGTTCGACCGGATCTTCTGATCCTCCTGAAACAAGGAACGGTCGCGGCGCCATCAGAGCATGTAACTCATGAAGGTCTCGCCCTTCTTTCCGAAGTTTCGGATAGAGACCACCGGACGGGGTCTCGGGCGTCACAAGGCCACGCTTTCTCCAGGGAGGCGGTTCGTACCCGAGGTACCACGGTTCCCAATAGTTCACGCTGGAACGGTCGTCCTGGAAAACGATTCCGGGATCAGACCAGGCTGCACAGGCGAACTTATCGAATAAACATGACGCGAACATCGCCCACTTTCCACCGAACGAGTGGCCGACGATACCGATGCGTTCTGCGTCAACTTCAGGACGCGTGGCAAGAACGTAGTAGGCATTCGCAGCAGCGTATCCGAGCATGGAAAGCGGTTGAACTTCTGCGTTGTCGATCGACGGATAATAAAGCGAGTAAGTTTTGCTGGCAGTCGCTTCAGTCGTACCGATCGACAGCGTGACAAAACCTCTTTGAGTGAGTTGATACGCGAAATCCCGGTAAGGCTTTCCGCGTCCGATCGCGGTTTCCGGTTCATAATAAACTGTAACAACCCCGGGAAATGGGCCTTTCCCCGAAGGCACGAGAATATATCCCGTTGTGAATTCATTCGGGGTCCAGAGAAATCGGACTTTCAATTCTTTAAACCCATCGCGAGTGATCGAGTCGAGAACTTCGACTTGAGGATGTTCGATGAGCGGAGGCCATTCTCCCAGCAACTCAGTCCACTCGTTTAAGAGTTCGCCTCGCCGCTCTTGCCAGTCCTCCAGTGAAGTGATTTCTTTCCCGTTGCGGTCCCGGAGTGGGGAGCGATATTTCCCGAAATCGTTTTGTAACTCAGAAGGGGGAGTGCTGTTTTCGGCGAGAATTCTTGGAAGGGCATCTTTCTTCGGTTCGGCAGAATCCCCGGCGGCCGAAACGACAATCGCCATGACTGCGGACAAGGTTATGACCACAAACATGTTTCCTGGACTTTCGAGGGACGCGGAGTTGGGCATCGGACGGTGATTCCATAAAGAGATCGGTTGGACGCGTGCATTCTCCCTTGTTTCGTACGAAGGAATCAATGCATCGAAGCGACAACATTGTGGTCAACAGTCTGCTCAACACTGTGTACAACTGCCCCAGGAAATATCAGAGTTTACACATGGGACTCTGTTGCTCCGTTGTGCTGATCGCTAGATTGACGATCCAGACTGTTTTCGAATGCGAGCGCGTGCAGCAATCAATCGACTGAATGAATGCGGGCGAGCGCGGAGACCATAAACGTGGTCGACACAACCTCGAAAGATGGAAGTTGAGGGCATCGTGAGTGAACTGTTTTTGGCAATTCTTGCTTTGATGCCGATCGTGGTCGTCGGAATTTTTCTCGTTGCACTGCGGTGGCCAGCAAGTCGCGCGATGCCTCTCTCATTCTTGACGGCCGTGCTGTTGGCGTTGATCGTCTGGCGCGTTCCGGTCGTTCAAGTCGCAGCTGCTTCGTTGAGCGGACTCGCGATTGCCCTTCGCTTGCTCTACATCATTTTCGGGGCGATTTTGCTTCTCAATGTGCTTCGTGAAAGCGGGGCCCTGAGCAGAATTCGTCAGTCATTCGTTGATATTACCCCGGATCGACGCATTCAGGCTGTGATCATTGGCTGGCTCTTTGGTTCGTTTATCGAAGGGGCGGCCGGGTTCGGAACCCCTGCTGCGGTTGGTGTTCCGTTGATGGTGGGGCTGGGGTTTCCTCCACTCGCTGCAGTGATGGTTGGAATGACGATTCAAAGTACGCCTGTTTCCTTCGGAGCTGTCGGGACACCGATCGAAGTTGGAGTGGCAAACAGCTTGGTGGGAAGTCTTGACGTGATGAGGTACTTTGTAAGTATCGGAGTCGATTCGACGGATGCGGGATTGCACCTCATCGGGTTTCGAGTTGCCTTGCTGCACGCGGCCGTGGGGTTCGCAATTCCAATGTTCGTTGTCTGCATGCTGACGAAATACTTTGGCGAACGAAAAGACTGGCGGGAAGGTCTGGAAGTTTGGCCTTTCGCATTGTTTGCAGCGTTCGCGATGATCATTCCCTATGTTGCGGTGGCGTGGCTGCTTGGACCGGAATTTCCGTCACTTCTCGGGGGGCTGATCGGATTGTCAGTCGTTGTCTTTGCCAGTCGGCGCCGCTTCCTGATGCCACGTTCCGGGATGGAGTGGGACTTTCAGGAAGAGAAACTGTGGCCTGCGTCATGGAGTGGAAGCATGACTCTCGGCATCGAAAACGATTCCCCTCGGTCACTCGCTCGCTCCTGGCTTCCCTACTTGCTGGTGGCGGCGATTCTGGTGATGACCCGATTGCCCCAGCTTCCGTATCAAGCGTGGCTGAACTCAGTCGTGATTCGAGTTCCGGAATTGTTTGGAACGAACATTTCCATCGAAGAGAAGCCGTTATACGTACCGGGTTCGGTCTTTGTGTTGGTCTCGATAATGTCGATCTTCATTTTTCGGATGAAGACGCCAGCCGTTCTGCAAGCGTTTGGCGACTCGACGAAGACCATTCGCAAAGCATCGATTGCATTGCTCTTTGCTGTTCCGATGGTTCAGGTTTTTCTAAAAAGCGACGGAGGAAGTGCTGGCTACGATGCCATGCCATATGCTCTGGCGACAGCAATCTCAGACTCTGTCGGACGGATGTGGCCTGTCTTTGCGCCCTGGATTGGCGGAATGGGAGCGGCTGTCGCGGGGAGTAATACGAATAGCAATATGATGTTTTCCCTGTTTCAGTTTAATGTCGGTCAAAAAATCGGCGTCGATCCTCTCTGGATGGTGGCTTTGCAGGCAGTCGGTGGAGCTGCCGGAAACATGATTTGCGTTCACAACGTTGTGGCTGCTTCGGCAGTTGTGGGATTGATCGGGCGTGAAGGGGAAACGATCCGCCGGACGCTGATTCCGTTCTGTTATTACGTCATCATGGCAGGTGTCCTCGGATTGGTCATTGTGAATATGTGATCGAATCGGCCCTCTACTGTTGTCAGGGCGCCGAAAAATGTCTCAACTATTCTCAGCGGGAGAACGCTGCCCACTTTCCGATTTCGTGTGAGATGGAGCAGGACTTTCTCTTCAAGGATGGTTGAGGTTGATGACACTCAAGCAAGCGTTTTCCAACATCGTTCGACTCGTTCCCCACTGGTACGAGTCTGATCATGCCCCGTGTCGATATGAGACTCAGGTCGGTGATGATGTCTTCGGGTTTTCGACACATCGTCCGTTGACTTCAAGAACAGAACGTCTGTGGGAATACATTCAAGACAAGCTTCCGGAGTTTTTCTCGCTCGTCAGTCTCCACTCGGCAAGTATCGGAGACTGCATTCAGGAAGCCCTCGTTGAGAAGTGGCTGACCGACCACTCTGCTGAAGTTGATTGGAAGAGAGTGCTGAAGTATGTGCACTATCTGAGATATCGGACGTGCGAAAACGCTCCGGTGACCATGAACCTTGTTTTCTCTGAAGGTGTGGGGATTGGTGATCTGGATGAAGATGCTTTCAACAAAAAGATCGATCGCATCGCAACCTCTTCTTACACTTTTGTGCGCTCAGACTTTCAGGTGCGGAGCATTTCCTACGAAGAGATTTCGTGGTCGCAGATCGTTAACACAAGTGCCGATTCGACGTACCCCCAGTTTCTGCATCCGTTCTTTTGTCTTCTGAATGATGATCCCAACGCCCGGTTCTCGTTGCACATCACGGAGAACCGGGACGTCTTGATTATGGATCGAACGGGCGTGATTGCGGCCAGTCGAAAGGGGATGTGGCGGATTTACGACTGTGTTCCGTTTCAGGAAGCGATCGGAGACGCTGTCGGTCACGAGTCTGTTGCGTGCACATTTCTCAGCATGCTTTTCGATTTGAGTTTTCGCAGGCATGGAGGGTTGCTTGTCTACGATCCGGAATCAGTGGTGCTGAATCATGTCATCAATCGTGAAAGCCTTCTGTCAGAGATGCGGAACACGAAGCTTCAGATGATTGAAAGTGTCGTTAGTGGAGTGAACTTCGGAGAGAATGGAAATCCGTTCGGGCAGAAACGTCGGATTCTGATTGAGCTTTCCAGCATTGATGGAGCCATCATTTTCAATAACGATGGCATTCTCGCGATCGGGGCTCTCGTTGAACAACATCCCGAAGTCGGGAGCCATGTCGGGGCGCGAACAACAGCAGCAGTTTCTTCTCTCAAGTGGGGAGGCATTCCCGCCAAGATCAGCTCAGATGGGGATGTCTCGATCTACTTTCGAAGTATCGGCCAAGGTGGTCAAGCAGACGCTGTCATCCGGTTCTCATGATGGGCACACGTTCGGCGGGAAACTTTTTCACGACGAAGTCGTGCGAGGCGAAGTCCTTGAGGCACGAGATCGCTCTCAGGTGACTCAACTCGATTGCACACTTGTCACGTCGATGTTTAGAGTCTCGCAAGCGGAATAGAACACAACGACCCCGTCGAGACTCCATCCGGACTCTCAGATTTCCCTTGCGCCTCATGGAAATTGCGTTATGAACCGTCTGCACATCATTCTCTTCGGCTTCTTTCTCATCACATTTCAGGCTGTGAGAGTTCAAGGTGCAGATCAACCGCCGAACATTCTGCTCATCTTGATCGACGATATGGGATGGGCCGATCTTCAATGCTACGGAAGTCAATTCCACGAAACGCCGAGCATCGATCAACTCGCGAGTGAGGGTGTTCGCTTCACCGATTTCTACGCAGCGGGAGCTGTCTGTTCTCCGACGCGGGCAGCCATTCAGAGTGGACAGTATCAGGCTCGGTTGGGAATTACCGATTTCATCCCCGGGCATCGACGACCGTTTGCTCCGCTTCTCGTTCCGGAAGTGGCGAATCATCTTCCACTGGAAATTGTGACCCCGGCAGAAGCTCTCCAACAGGCGGGATACGCGACCGGCTACTTCGGAAAGTGGCATCTTGGAAATCAGCAGCAGGAACCGGACCGTCAGGGATATGACGTTTCACTGGTGACCGGCGGACGTCACTTCGCTCCGAGATTCCGAACAAATCCGCCCGTCGATGTGCCAGACGAAACCTACCTCGCCGATTTTCTGACGGACCAGACGATTGACTTTATTCGAGATCACAAGG
Source organism: Thalassoglobus neptunius (assembly GCF_007859735.1). Classification (GTDB taxonomy): domain Bacteria; phylum Planctomycetota; class Planctomycetia; order Planctomycetales; family Planctomycetaceae; genus Thalassoglobus; species Thalassoglobus neptunius. The sequence goes on from NZ_SIHI01000001.1 coordinate 1,776,229, forward strand.
ACGGACCTTTCTTTGCTATGCTTTCGCACTACGCAGTTCATATTCCGCTTGAGGCGAAGAAGGAGAAGATCGCCAAGTACGAGAAGAAGCCCAAACCAGAAGGTGGCGTGAACAATCCGATTTACGCTGCCATGGTCGAACATGTCGACGACAGTGTTGCTCAGCTCATGCAGGCGCTCGATGAGTTGGAACTCACGGAGAACACTGTTGTCATCTTCACCTCAGACAACGGCGGTCTCTATCAGTCCGCCAGTCTCGGAGGACCGATCGTCTGCTCGAATGCTCCTTTGCGAGACGAAAAAGGGACGTTGTACGAAGGGGGAATTCGTGTTCCGTTGATTGTTCGTTGGCCCGGAGTCGCTCCGGCGGGAACCGTTTGTTCCGAACCGACGATCAGCACGGACTTCTGGCCGACGCTCGCCGAAATTGCTGACGTGAAAGAGTTCGAACATCAACCGCTTGACGGTGTCAGCCTCGTGCCTGTGCTCGAGAATCCAAACGCGACTCTGAATCGCGACGCAATCTACTTTCACTTTCCGCACTATCACCACAGCCGACCGGCAGGTTCCATTCGAATGGGGGACTGGAAGCTGATTGAGTTCTTCGAGAGAGGTGATCTCGAACTCTATAATTTGAGCGATGATCTTTCCGAAACAAATAATCTTCTGGCTGATCCTAATCTGTCTGCGGAACGATCAATGAGCCTCAACGAGCGTGCCCGGCACATGCAGGAGAAACTTCGTCAGTGGCGCGAGTCAATCGATGCTCAAATGCCGCAGCCAAACCCGCAGCACGATCCGAGTCGCGAGATGGAAATTCGCAAGCGAAAGCGGTGAGTGAAACTCTTGCCGTGAGGGAGCGTCTTCGTTTCTGTTTATCAGCAATTGGCTCGAGCGATTGGAGAGTTCACTTCATGAACCGAGCAACGGCGCTGGCCGAGAAACCAAGCGAATAGCGTTTCAGGAAGCTTGGCTGATCCAGTCGCGAAACAAGTCTTCGTCGACGTTTCGGCCACTGATGATCACGACGATATCCCCTTCCTCGTCGGGGAAGGACTCCTGTTGATTCAGAAGTGCAGCGACAGCAATCGCTCCCGAAGGTTCCGTTCGCAATCCATGGTTGTCGTACAGCCACTTCATGGCAGCGATCGTTTGTGAATCGGGAATCGTTGCGACATTCTCGACATTGCGCTGGAGCAATTGCCAGTTCTGATCCCCAACTTCATAGCTCAGCAACCCGTCACAAATGCTCTGAGGGTGTTCAATCGAGACAACTTTCCCGGAAGCCAGAGACTGCGAAAAGTCATTCGCCAGTTCCGGTTCAACGCCTGTGATCTTACATTCCGGAGAGTGATGTCGAATCGCCAACGCGAGGCCCGCCAGGAGACCGCCGCCGCTGATCGGGCAGTAAAGCCGGGTCGGTTTTCGTTCCTGCCGCTTGAGATCGTTCACGATCTCGAGACCAGCTACTCCGTTTCCTGCGATGACATAGCGGTCGTTGTAAGGGGACGCAAAGATCCCTTTCTCGTCCCTCGCAAGATCTCGTGACAGACGTTCGCGATCGCCGGTGATATGATCTTGAGACTTGTCGTATGTGACAATCTCCGCACCTTGATTTGCTGTTCTTTCGAACTTCACGCGCGGTGCATCATCGGGCATGATGACGAACAGCTTCTTTTGGAAGAGGCGGGCGGCGAAGGCAATTCCCGACGCAAAGTTTCCTGACGAACTGGCAATGATCGGTCGATTAGCGAGGGACTCAGCATTCCGAGCGACCCAGTTCAGTGCTCCCATCACTTTAAAAGATCCGACAGGCGACCATCCGAAGTCTTTAATCCAGACTCGTTGGGAGGGGGGAAGGCCAAGCGTTTGTTCGAGAGCTGTGGAACGGATCAGGGGAGTGGGTGTCAGAAATTCCTTGAGAACTCCCTCAGCGTGAGTGACATCTCCAATCGAAGCGAGGGTCGACATGGTGAACTTTCCTTAATCCACAGAATCTAAAACGACGCCACGAACGAATGCTACGGCGGTGTGTCTTCTCCGTCGAACTTTTAGCTGACGAATTCTGCGTACAGCACAACTCCGAGAGCAATCAGGCTGTAATGGATGGCGACGAGATAGCGAGTGATTGATCCGCCGATGCCTCCCATCGATTTGAAGAATCCCGACTGGCTCTCCCACATTCCGATCGGTGTGAGTGGAAGGATGTAGTAAGCCCACTGAGGAATGTTACTGAAGGAATTGGTTTGACCGATCATCATCATTGCAAACGCAAAGAAGATCATCGGAAACGCAAGCCCCTCCTGGTCCTTGGCTTTTGGATCAAAGAGTGCGGCGAGGAAGAGTCCGAAACAGGCACCGGTCGCAGCACCTGTGATCTGTCCAAAGCTAATGCTTCCCGAAAGAACCATGATGACAGCCGCAATGGCCAGCATGCTGAAGTACGACCCGGTCAGCAACGGGCCGGACAATCGTGTCACGAGCGGGCGACTCGCCAAGCTGACAATGGTGACGAGCGCGCTTCCGATTAAAGCTGTGTACTGCCACGGGAGCGGCAGGCCGGGATAGTTCGGCAGAAGGAACCAGCAACCAACGAGTGAGATCACGAAATACGTCAGGATGCGATCAACGATTGTGGACCCCGTCGCCTCGGTCACAGATGAGGTGATCCCAACAAGAATCATCGCGATTGGAAGCCAGTGAAAGTGGTAAGCGGGTGGAAACTGGCCCAGATTCAAGAGCCAGTATCCCAGTTGAAATCCAAGGACGAATCCGAACATTGGAACGTAACGTCGTCCAGCATCTTCGGGCAGCATTCGCCTCAGCAGAACCAGTGACAGAAGTGCCGCCAGTGCAGGCAAAAGAAATCCGTAGCCAACGTCAGCAAGTGAAACCGGCACTGTCGCAGTCTTTCTGTTCGATCAAGTATGAGGAAGAAAAGCTTCTTAGTTGAAACGACAGCTGTCTTGAGCCGATCGGTTTCAACCGCTGTCAATTCAGAGTGAGTTCGTGCCCGTGATGCCGTGAGTCCTTGAACAAGTTTCGGGCCATGCCATCTTGAACAGGACTCCCGGCAAGTCGGGAACGCGATCGCGGCTGAGCGGATCTATTTGGCATTCACTGTGATCGTGATCGGAACTTCCTTCTCGACTTTCGAGGGATCAAAATTGATTCCATATTCCGTTCGATCGATGGTGAACTCAGCATTGAAGGTCAGGCCATCTTCGGTTTTCACTGTCGCAGGAAATGTGACCGACTTCGTGGTTTCGAGAAGAGTCAGGTCGCCAGTGACCTGATGTTTGCCGTCGTCAGCAGTTTCGATCGTCGTTGAGACGAACTGGGCTTTGGGAAACTGATTGACATGGAAGAAATCCGCATTCTTCAAGTGGTTGTCGAGCTTGTCGTTTCCGGTGGTGAGCGAAGCAGTTTCGATGTCGACTTGAACCGATTCCAGTTGGCCATCTTTGACAACAGCATGACCGGTGAAGTCCTGAAACTTTCCATGCCGAGCTTCAGGATCAGGTTTTTCCTCCACAACATGGCTTCCGACAAACTCAATCGTTGTGTTCTCAGGAGTCAATTCAATGGCTCCAGCTGGAGTTCCCGTATCGAGACTTGTTGAGTCGCCGAGGCTCACGTCTGTTCCAGGATCGGTCGAATCTTCGCCCGCTTCAGGGACTGGATTCACGGCAGGGTCATTGGTGGTTTGTTCGCCACAACCGGAGGCACCGATCAGAGCCAGTGACAGTGCCAGGCAAGCAGCGCTTCGGGTCAGTGAAGTAGCAATCGAAGAAAAGCGAATCATTGGGCAATCATCCTGAAAGATAGGGGGAGAGACGAGTCCGAATTGACAGCTGCGGGGTTGTACAAATGTGGGAGGACATTGTGCAGCTGTTCAACATCCGCATGTTGAGCATGCTAACAACGCAATCAGGAGTCAACCACTCGACAGAACTTCTGACAGACAACATCTGACGCAAACCTCCCTGTTGATATTGCGAGGCCTGTTGAGAAAAATTCATTCTGTCTTTGGGCAATGCACTTTTGATTTTTGTTAGAAACTTGATACAATACTGAATGATGCCCTCCATACTCTCCCTCCTACTGTTACTCCTCCCGACCGGGTTCTTCCTCTTTTGCTCGGTGCCGGAAGTCTTTGCGCAAAATGCTGCTCCCGATCCAACCGAAGAGATCGCTCCGGTTTCGGATGATCCGGACAAGTCGCATTTTGAGGAGCACGTTGCACCATTCCTGAGACAGTATTGCTGGGACTGTCATACCGAGGATTTCGCGGAATCAGGTGTCAAATTTGACCGATTCACGAACTCTTCAAACATTCAGGAAGAAGTCGAATTCTGGGAAAAGGTCACCCGTTTGATCCAACAGGGGCAAATGCCTCCCGCAGACGCCGACCAGCCATCGGGTGAAGAGTCGATCGAAATTCTGGCAGCTCTCGAAAGGGAGTTAGCTTCGTACGACTGTGAAAGCGAAAAACATCCCGGCAAGGTCACCCTGAGACGTCTCAATCGCCCCGAGTACGATAATACAATCCGCGATTTGACCGGCCTCTCCTTAAATCTTGCGGACTCGTTTCCCGCAGATGATGTCGGAGCCGGGTTTGACAACATCGGCGACGTCTTAACGATTCCGCCGGTTCTCATGGAGAAGTACCTCGCCGCAGCGGAAGCTGTCGCGGAAGCCGTGATGGCTGACGAAAATGCTCGTCAACGAGTCTTTCCGCATGTCGCAGAAAACGATGACGAACGCGTCGAAGTGGCCCGTCGGAACGCCGACGAATTTGCATCCCGAGCATTTCGCCGCCCCGTGACGGCAGAAGAATCTCAGCGTCTGTTTGACCTTATGCGTTCAGCCTGGGAAAACGACTACTCCGTTGAAGAGATTCAACAAGCAGTAATCACTGCTATTCTGGCAAATCCGAAGTTTCTCTTCCGTGCCGAAGGGGCAGGAGAGCAAGCCGATGGCGAGAATGTTCGGCATCTCGACAACTATGAACTCGCTTCGCGGTTGTCCTATTTCCTCTGGAGTTCAATGCCGGACGAAGAATTGTTCGAGCTGGCTCGACGGGGAGAGCTGACGAATCCGGTGACGATGCGAACGCAAGCACTCAGAATGCTGAAGGATCCGAAGTCCGTCGCTCTCGTGGATAACTTCGCTGGGCAATGGCTCCAGTTGCGAGACCTCGAACGTCTCAGCCCGGACCCGGAATTGTTCGCGACATTCGATGCGTCGCTGAGAAACGCGATGAAACGGGAAACCGAGATCTTCTTCGAGAAGATGATCAAAGACGACAGAAACGTGGTCGAATTTCTGACCGCAGATTACACCTTTGTGAACCGGCAATTGGCCGAACACTACGGGATTCCCGGCGTCGATGGTTCGGAATTTCAACAGGTTGCGTTGCCGCAAGGCCGACGGGGAGTTTTAACTCACGCCAGTATTCTGTTGTTGACCTCCAATCCCACCCGGACATCACCGGTCAAACGTGGAAAATGGGTTCTCGACAATATTCTTGCAGAACCTCCTCCTCCTCCGCCGCCAGATGTTCCGGAACTGGAAGAAGGTGGAGACGTTCTCGGAACACTCCGCGAACAGATGGAACAGCATCGGGCCAACCCCGCATGTGCGGTTTGCCATGTCAAAATGGATGCCATCGGTTTCGGAATGGAGAATTTTGACGCGATTGGCGCCTGGAGAGATCGTGACGGTCGTTTTGACATCGATGCGTCAGGTGTGCTCCCAGGGGGACATGAATTCAAGGGCGCTGATGAACTGATGCAGATTCTTGCCGAAGAACAAAGTGATGCGTTCTGTCGGTGTTTAGCACGGAAGCTGTTGACGTATGCAATCGGTCGGGAACTGGAATCGTTCGATCGATGTGCTGTCAACGAAATTGTCTCAGAGCTTGAGCAGAACAACTATCGATTTTCCGCGCTCGTGACAGCGATCGTGACGAGTGATCCGTTTCTACTGAGCGAAGTGAGGTGATCAAGATGACCATTGCGAATATGCCTCTCTCACGACGTGCCGCCCTCCGAGGCTTGGGCGTGTCATTGACACTTCCGTTTCTCGAATCAGTCGCCCCTCGTTTGGCGATGGCGAGCGGCCAGATTTCGAAACCACCGGTTCGAATGGCGTACATCTTCGTTCCGAACGGAGTTCATCTCGATAACTGGACTCCCAAGGAATTCGGATACGGTTACGAACTGCCGTATATCTTGCAGCCCCTCTCGCGCGTACGCGATGACATGCTGGTAGTGAGTGGTCTGACGCACGACAAAGGTCGCGCGAACGGAGACGGACCCGGCGACCATGCTCGCAGCGCGTCAGTGTTTCTGACCGGAGCACAACCACGGAAAACGGATGGATCCAATATCCGCTCAGGTGTTTCCGTGGATCAGGTCGCAGCCAATCTTACTCGCGGAGCAACCCGGTTTGCATCGCTCGAACTCGGTTGTGAACCCGGACGGACAGCTGGCAATTGTGATTCCGGTTACAGCTGCGCGTACTCGTCCAGCATCTCATGGTCGTCGTCATCGACCCCGTTGGGAAAAGAAACGAATCCTCGTTCCGCCTTCGAAAGGTTGTTCAGCCAGGGAAGCAGTGCTGAGATCGACAAAAGCCAGAAGAAGCGGGAGATGCTGCGAAAGAGTGTTCTCGACTTTGTCAGCGACGATGCCAAGCGGCTCCAAAACCGATTGGGACGCGATGATCAGAAGAAGCTCGACGAGTATTTGACCGGTGTTCGGGAGATCGAGCGACGGATCGAAAGAGCAAACGAAGATCGAAGTTCGATCGTCGACATTGACTATCCGATTCCGGAAGGTGTTCCAGGCGATTACACGGAACACTTACGGTTAATGTGTGACATGATGGTTCTCGCCTTCCAGACAGATTCCACACGCATTGCGACGTGCATGTTCGCAGATGCTGGAAGTAATCGAAGCTATCGGCATATCAACGTGAACGATGGTCACCACGATCTATCTCACCATCAAAGCAAGCCGGAGAAGCTGGCCAAGATCAGTGAGATCAATCGCTTCCATGTGGCTCAGTTGGCTTATCTTCTGGAGAAAATGAAAGCGACTCCAGACGGTGAATCGAACCTGCTCGATAACACCATGGTTTGCTATGGATCGGGATTGAGTGACGGAAATCGTCACAACAATGAAAACCTGCCTGTCATCGTCGCAGGACGAGCAGGCGGAACAATCGACACCGGCCGACACCTTGCCGTTCCAACGGAAACTCCGATGTGCAACTTGTTCATGTCGATGCTCGATCGATTCGGAACACCTGTCGATTTCATCGGCGACAGCACCGGCAGAGTTCCCGGTTTGCAAATCTGAGTGGACGTCCGTTTCTTAGCTCGTGGTCAGAGACGTCGTCTTCATCCTTCATCAAGTCGTTTTGAATCGGCCTGTGAGAAGAAGACAAACTCTCGGATTCATGGCACTAGGGCGATGACGTTGATGTACGGAAGATGGGACTCTGTTGAAGTTGGTACTGAAGAAATTGACTCATTAAATGGTTCGAGATCCTGCATTGCTGGTCGAATCAGGGGACTTGTTCAATGCGCGTCGCATCAACGAAAACAATCTGGTCGGTCGTCCTTCTAGTCGTTGGACTTTTTTCATTCGGTGAGGCTCAGCTCATCGCTCAGTCCGATGGGCCGACTGTCACAGAACTTGCCCAGAATCTTCAAACCGGTGAGCTCGATGAGCGACGCGACGCAGCCTATGCGCTTGCAGCTTTGGGATCTGATGCAGAACCTGCACTGGAAGCTCTGATCTCCGGGTTAGGCGACAAAGACCAGCAGGTGTGGACTCAATCTGCAATGGCAATTGCACGAATTGGCCCACGTGCTGAGGCTGCAATTCCGACTTTGGTCGAAAATCTGGACCGCTATGAAGATCAGGTTCGCTACCGGGCTGCGTGGGTTCTCGGACAGATTGGAACCGCAGCTGTCGAGCCACTCATCGAAGTGACTCGCGGTTATCAGGATCGTGCGCGGGGAGCAGCTGCGGATGCTCTGGGCTGGATTCCGGATTCGGCCGAAACATCGATTCCTGTCCTCGAAAGTTTACTCAACGATAACTCTGCATCGGTTCGCGAAAGGACCACTGTCGCACTTTCTCGACTGGGGGCAGTCGCTGAGAAGTCTCTGGCGATTGCCTTGGAGAACGATCGCGAAGACGTGCGAATGCTCGCTGCTCAAGGTCTAGCGAACTTCCCCGTGACCGACCCGAAAGCGATTGAAGGTCTTCAGGAAATTCTGAACGACGAGAACGAAAGTACACGAGCGGCAGCGATTCTCGCATTGTCCGAGAGCACTTTGGATCGGTCGATGCTTAAGCCTCTTGTCTTCCGATTTCTTGCCGATCCAAGTTCTCAAGTTCGTGGAAATGCTGTCCTCGCTCTGACGAAGCTTGAAGATGAAATGGACTCGGTTCTCGGTGAACTGACCACAATGCTGAGCAGCGAAGACCTTCAGAGACGATCCGCTGCTGCGTTCGCCATTGGAATGTTGGGATCGACAGCCTCAGACACCGTTCCTGCGCTGATCGCTTCTTTGAAGGCCGACGGCTCGAACGAAGAAGTTGTTCGGGCCCTCAGCCGAATCGGAGTCCAGGCGGTCGAACCAATTCTTTCGGCGTTCCGGGACCCTGAACAATCTCAGCAATCTCTCGCATTGGCACTCGCAGGAATCGGACCAACAGCTTATCCCGCGCTTGTGGAATCACTCGACAGCTCCGAAGCCTACTTGCGAGCGGCCGCTGCACGAGCGATTGGAAATCTTGAAGTGACTCCGCCTTCTGCCGTGCCTGGACTGAAGCGTGGCCTCGAAGATGAAAACGCTTCGGTCCGTGCGGCATCTGTCAGGGCCATTGGAAATCTCTCTCGGCGAGACCAAGAGACGAGACAGTCTCTCTTGTCATTAAGACGCGACCCCGATCCGGATGTACGAGCGACCGTGCTTTCTGTTCTGGGGGAATTGGAACTTCCTGAGAACAAATTCCAGGAGTTCCTGCGAGAAGGTCTCGCTGATGAATCGGGAATGGTTCGGCAGAGCGCGTTGAGAACAATCGCAGGGCGTCCGGAAATTTGTGTTCCGCTGCTCGAGCCGGTAACTGCTTCACTGAACGATGGTGACGAACAGGTTGTGATCGCAGCGTGCCGAGCACTGGAAGCATTCAAGGAAAAAGCAGCGTCGTCAATTCCAGCTTTGAGGAGCCGCCTGCAATCGGACAGTCGCGAGATGACATTGGCTGTGATTTCTGCGATTGAATCCATTGCTGTCGCTGACAGCGAAACTGTGAAGGAACTCTCACTGCTGCTCGAGAAGGAAAGCAACGACTTTGAATTGCTGTCCAAAGTTCTGGATGCGTTGTCCACGATGAAAAATCTCGCTGCGGAAAGCTCACCGTCTGTCTTCCGTCTGCTTGATCGAAACGACGAAGACTTGAGAGCAAGTGCCGTCAGGTGCCTGGCCTCGATCGAACCCGATCGTTCGCAGACGATTCCCGTATTCATTGAGGCGCTCCGCGACGAGAGTTGGGTTGTCCGTCGTGAGTCGGCAGAAGCTTTGGGACAAATGGGCCCCGAAGCGAAAGCTGCTGTTCCGGTTTTGTTTGCCATGCTCGACAGCGACGAAGACGAAAACATGGCCCGTGATGCACTTCGTGAGATTGATGCTGCCGGTCCTGAATCAGTCGGACTGTTGATCGAAGGTTTAGATTCTGAGAATCATCGCAAGCGCTATTACGCTCTCTTCCTGCTCGGAAAGGCAGGACCAGCTGCTCACGAAGCTCTGCCGAAGTTGCGTAAGCTGTTGGAAGAAACAGAAAGCAGGCGTTATCGTGATTCTATCGAGCGTGCCATCGACGCGATCGACGTTTCAACCGTTGATGAAGAGGAAAGTCCGACCGGGTAAATTTGTTTCCTCGAGTTTGTCGTCCTCTGCAGTCGTTGATCACATCTTCAAGTTCGTTTCCGTCGATTGATGGTTGCGAAAGACTCACCATGCAGGGGAGAGACGAGAATGCAGAAATGGGCAATGGGGGCTTTCCTCCTTTCGGCCGTGATCGCGATGATTGGGCAATGCGAGGGCGAGGAAACGCCCGGCAGTGGTTACGCTCTTCATCGCTTTGACGAGATCAATCTCACTTCAGAATACTTCTCCGAAGGTGTTGGTGTCGGCGATATCAATGGCGACAAAATCGATGATGTCGTCTACGGGCCACTCTGGTTTGCTGGCCCCGATTTTCAGGTTTCGAAAGAGATCGCCGAGCCCGTTCCTCAAGACCGAAAGCGATATGCGGATCGGTTTTTCAGCTGGGTCTATGACTTCAACGACGACGGTTGGAGCGATGTTCTTATGGTCGGATTTCCGGGAACTCCTGCTTATGTTTACCAGAACCCGGGAGCTTCCGGATTGGATGCGCACTGGGAACGGCACGAAGTCTTCGATTGGGTTTCCAACGAGTCCCCGCAGTTTGTGGATCTGATCGGCGATGCGCGGCCAGAACTCGTCTGCACGCGAGCCGGGCACTTTGGATTCGTCACAATCAATTGGGAGTCTCCGTTCGATCCGTGGACGTTTCATGCAATTTCAGAAAAGGTGACCGCCGAACGATTCGGGCATGGACTCGGGATCGGGGATGTTAATGGAGATGGACGCAAGGATATTCTCCATGCGTCCGGTTGGCTGGAACAGCCAGCGACCGAAGCGACTCACTCTCGCTGGCGACCGCACAGCGTTTCTTTCAGCAATGCTTATGGCGGAGCAGAGATGTACGCCGTCGATGTTGATGGCGACGGAGACAACGATATCGTCACCAGTCATGCTGCTCACGACTTTGGGCTCGGGTGGTACGAACAAATTTCGGACAACGGTGAGGTTCGTTTCAAACATCATCTCATCATGGGAGCCCATCCCGCTGAAAATGCCTTCGGTCTCGTTTTCAGCGAACCGCATTCAGTGGCGATGCACGATCTCAATGGTGACGGTCTTGAAGACATCATCACGGGAAAGACGTTTTACTCGCATCACGAACAGAGCCCGATGTGGGATGCCGGAGCTGTTGTGTATTGGTTCGAATGTTCCAGGACCGATCACGGCGTTGAGTGGATTCCGCATCTGGCAGCCAAAGATACCGGAATCGGTCGTCAGATTGTTGTGCGAGATGTGAATGATGATGGTCTTGAGGACATCGTCGTCGGCGGAATGAAAGGGGCCAATATCCTGCTGCACAATGTTCAGTCTGTTTCCGAAAGCGTGTGGAAGGAGTCGCAGCCTCAACGCTATGACGGACCAAAACTTCCTGAATTGGACTTCAATGTCATCTCCCGACGCGGACCGAAAGCGAAGTTGAACGGAGCCAACAAGCGAGCAGAGTCAGGCCTTGAGGCCGAATCGCTTTCCTGGAACGCTTCACGCGGAGGCGTTCGGAATCAATCAATGGAGAACTTTGCGCCGGATCAATGGAGCGGAGGGACTCAGGCATTCTGGACAGGAGGAGGCCCCGGAGACACGCTCACCATTCCGGTTGAACAACCTCCCGGACGTTATCGATTGGAAATGGTGTTCACTTGCGCTCCCGACTACGGAGTTGTGGATGTTCTGTTCAACGAAGAATCGTTGGGGACGCCGATCGATCTTTACGATTCGAAGGTCAAAACGTCCGGGATTCTGGAGGTCTTCGAATGCGAAGTCACAGGCGACGATCAACTTTCAATCCGCGTGGTCGGAGCGAATCCTCGAGCAAAGCCAGCATACTACGTTGGCATCGACTTCCTTCGCTGGACGAAACTTACAGACGACTCGGATGCAGATTGATGTATGTGTGATTCATCGATCGACGCGGTCCCGCGCTCACTCCTGTCTGAGCATTTTGCACAGACTCAAGCGGGCGGGGACTGCGAGATATGTACGATGACAATCGGCCGCAACTTTGTTACGGGAGAGCGACCTGACTCGTTGACATCAGATAGCCGAACAGGTTGATGATTTCTTCTTCGGTCATTTTGTCGAGTTGTCGTTCGGGCATCATCGAAAGTGTCGAGTTTCGCCGCGCATCGATGTCGTCGAGAAGGAGCGTCATTTGTTCGTTGGGAGTTTGAACTTTAATCGTCTCGTCTGACTCTTCGATGACGACTCCACTGACGACTCGACCATCCGCCAATGCGATGATTGACATCCGAAACTTCTCGGCGACTTCCGCACTGGGATCGACGATGTTCCCAATCAGGTAGTTGAGGTTGGACCGCTGTGATCCGGTCAGTTCAGGTCCCAGCGTTCCTCCATCTCCGTAGAGCTTATGGCAACTTGAACAGGTCTTTGCAAAAATCGATCGCCCCGCTTGCAGGTCAGCGGTTTTGAGCCGATCCGGAGTGAGAAGCGATCGAAGTTGATTCGCTCTCTCCTCTTTTTCCTGCGAAGTGTGTCGCCACTCCGGATACAGTTTTCTCAGCAGAGTTTGAATCTGTTCATCTTCGAACGCGCGCATCTGTCGGAGGTAAAAAGGAGTCACTGCTGTTGGCGGAATCGCTCCCTCGTTGACTGCCTCGAGCATGGCGACTGCATAGTCTCCGCGTGAGGAAAGAGTTTCGATAGCTGCAGGTTGGACGTGTCCACGCAGTGAACGAAACCGACTGATAATGAGGTGAGGTGTTTCTTCGTCGCCGATGACTGCCAGTCCGCGAATTGCATCGACGCCGAGGTCTCGATCTGTCACGAGTTGCTTGAGAAGCGGAATGGATTGTTCATCTCGTGCTGCGATGAGAGATTGAATGGCATTTCGCCGGATCGATACGTCCGCCCGAGAGTCGGCGGCGATTTTTCTGACGTCTTCGAGTGCTTGTCCATCTCCGAAAATAACTGACAGTTGTCGAGTTGATTCGAGAATGGATGCGGACTGACGATGACTCAGTTTCCTGGCAACCTCGGACCAGTTCGAGGGCGGATCCATCCGACGTCGACCCTCAAGGGCTGCGTTCACACCGTTGAGAATTTGTTCGGTGACATCGTCGTCTGTTTGTGCAGCGAGGGCGATTAACTCTTCCATGGCTGCGGGATGCTTTCTCGATTCATTCGTGATGCGACGTGCGATGAATGTGATCAGTTCCGGGAATTCAGAAACCGGAATGAGCTTGAGTGAGCCTTCTGCATCGGCGGCCACGGCGGGTTCGATTCCGTACCAGATCATCAACGGAAGTCGCGGGTCGTCGGGAAACTCTTTGCGTTGCACAAGCTCTTCCCCGATGGCGAGTCGTTTCTCCTCGGGGACTCTTTGCAACAGCGAAGCAATGTAGGTTAAGACCAGACCGGATGAGTCCTTTCGTGCCAGTTGCAAGACAGTGTTTTGCGTCTCTTCAGTCCAGTGAGACGGATCGTTCATGAGTTGATCTCGCAGCAGTCGAATCGACCAGCATCGGATGTTCTCTTGCGGATCGTTGGCTAACGACAGAATCAAATCAGAATCGACAGCATCGATCGCGAGCAGTCCCCAGAGCGATTTCAGGCGAGTGGAAGCTTTTTGGTCGCTTGCGAGAAGCTGCTTTAATTCGCTGACGAATTGTTCATCAAGCGGATTTGTCAGAGAACGCTCCTGAAGCATTCGACGAGCCATTCGATGGTGCCAGCTGTCGTCAGAGAGCAGGGCATTCTGGAGTTGGTCCAAGTCGCTGTTGTTTGAAACGAGCGGTTGCGAAAGCTCCGGGCTTCCGTAAGAAACCTTGTAGATACGACCGGATGTCCGGTGAATTCCATCGTTGTCGTGACATTCTCCAATGTCTGACCAGTCCAGAATGTAAACGGCTCCGTCCGGGCCCTGTCCCAACTCGACGCCGCGAAACCACTGGTCCTTCGTTTTCGCCAGATCGGGAGCGTGACGTCCCACAAATCCGGCTCCTTCACGTTCAAGCTGATCACGATTGATTCGCAGCCCGTGCAAATTCAAAGTGAACACGTCACCGCGATAATCTTCCGGCCAGTTCGTGCCTTGATAAATCATCATTCCACAATGTGCGTGTCCGCCACCAGCTTCGTCTGTTGTGTTGGTGACGCCGGTCTTTCGAATGTCCGACCATGCTTCTGCTGTGTCCCAGTGAAAGTGATCGGCCGTTTGCGGCATGAGTTGGTAAAGATGAGGGTTGAAGTCCTGGCCGAACATCCGCTCGAAGTGAGCACCTGGAACTCCATGCCACAGATGCCCGATGACTGTGTTGATGAAGAACAATTCGCCGTGTTCATCCCAATCGTGTCCCCACGAGTTTGTCGTCCCGTGGCAAACCACTTCGAATTGTCTCGTGATCGGGTGGAATCTCCAGATCGAACAATTGAGTGGCTGGCGAAGTTCTTCCGGTGTTTCGGGGGTTCCCACGAATGAAGTGGTGGTGATTCCGTGTCGCCCGTAAAGCCATCCGTCAGGACCCCAGTGAAGACCATTGGCGATGTTGTGACGGATTGACGCGTTATCGAATCCCGTCAGCATCACTTCGGGTTCACCATCGGGAATGTCATTCTGATCTCGATCGGGAATGAACAGCAGGTCCGGTGCACAAAGGACCCAGACACCTCCGAATCCCAACTCCACACTGGTCAAGTGCTGGCCTTTGTCCCAGAAGACATGCTTCTTGTCGGCAGTTCCATCTTGATCCGTGTCCTCAAGGATGATGACTCGGTCGTGTTGCTGTAAATCGTAACCTTGAGATTGATCGGAATAGGTGTCGTTTTCCGCAAGCCACAGCCGTCCTCGGGAATCGAACGTCATCGAAATTGGCTGTCGAATTTGTGGTTCAGCGGCGAACAGCGTTGCCTGAAAACCTTCAGGCCAATTCCACGCATCGAGTGCCTGCTGAGGTGTCAGCAACGGAATTGTCTCTTCCTGTGTATTCTTCACTTCTGGAGGATCTGCCAGACATGATTGAATTCCAATCGATGCAAGAAGGAGGATTGCATAGATGGCGGGAGAGACGGAAGGAGTGCGGGAGGTGGGATCACAAGGCATGACTAATCCTGATGGGGCGGAACTTCTCAGGATCTGTTTATATGACTCACGACTCAACCATGCCACCGAACAGACAATTTCTCAATCTGGCAATGTTGCCCGTCTGGTCTGACGAGTACAATTCAGTTGGTTGGTCCCGATTTTCGGCAAGCTGGCCATCACTTAAGTCATCATCTCAACGAGACGGGATTTCATGGAACGTTTTTTTCTTTTTCTGGCGACGTTGTTCGTCGTAAGCTTTCTGATTTATGGAGTGTTCATTTCGCCAGAAGCTGGTCAGCTTGAACCCGATCTGGAACTCATGCAGCGACTTCCCAAATCGGAACCGGACAACGAGTGGTTCAAAGAGACCGTCTTGTCGAGTTCGGTCCCTGTTCTCGTGGATTTCAAAGCGGACTGGTGTGGACCATGCCGTGCACTTCACAAAGTGATTGATGAAGTCGCCAAGACGTACGCTGGGGAAATCCGCATCGTTCAGGTCGACGTCGATGAGCACAACGACCTTGCGTACTTCTATCACGCGGACGCAATCCCGATGGTATTGATGTTTCGCAATGGGAAACCTGTCGATGGATTTCGTGGACTTGTGTCAGCGACAGAACTGGACGGGTTTGTCCGCCGAAATCTAAGCGCCCCAGAAGAGGATGACTCAACGAACTCTACCGAAGAAGTTCGTTCAGAAGCAGAAGCAGAAGAAATTCCCGAGTCTGTCGAGGTCACTGCCGAACAGAGTTCAACGTGAATTGTCTTCGTTCAACGTGAGACATCACCGAATCCCATGTTCACCGCAGTTCTTCGGTTCGAAGAAGCGACTGAAAGGAGCCAGAGATTAGCTCATCGAGGCGTCTAATTTTTCGAACTGGCGAGCTGCAAGTCTGGTCAGAATAAATCCGCTGAGTGCGATTGAAATCCAGACGCCGACGCCAAAGATGATCCGTTGATTTCCGAGCATTCCGTGAACATCGGCCAGCTGTGAGGCAATTCGTCCGGAAACCATCGCCCATGCAAACATCAGGGCAAAGACGCAGGCAAACGCCAATCCCTTGGCGGTGAAGATCACTGTCGTAAGAAGGAAGACTTCGATCCCTTCTTGTTTCAGTCGCTGAGGGAAGATGAGAAAGATGAGATTCTCCCAGCTGTAGATCGCCAGATTCATCACAGGAAATGAAAGGATCGAAGCGAGCAGCAAACCCGGAGACATTCCTCGAACGAGCGCCGCGATTGCAATCATGCCCAGCTGAAAACCCGTAGTGACGAGGACAGGTGTGGCGATTTGGCTCAGCACGACTCTCCACGCCGGTTGCGGCAACATCTTCAAGAGCAGGAGATAATCGTAGTCTCTTCGGAAGTCAAATTTCATCGCGGATGGAAGCAGCAAGAACGTGTAGAACGTCAAACCTCCCAGGAAATTGACGATCGCGATCTGATCGCTGATCTGAGGCATGAACAATGGAATGGCCGAGAGAATCGCTGGCGGAATGAGTGCTAGAAGGATGCCGGTGGAGTGTCGCTGTAAACCAACGAATTGACGCCATGTGACGGCACCTCCCAGCTTCTGAAAAATGGTGGCAGGCAGCTTCCAGTCTTTCAGGTCATTGCATTCCGATTCCGCTCTCTGCAACTCGTTGAAGTTACGAATGTCCTTCTCTCGCCGTGTGATTTGTTGCACATTCCACTTGTCGAGGCGAATCACAAGGCCAGCCATCGCTGCAACCATCAACAGTACGGTGAAAACTTCAGCAGCAGTGGCAATTGTGAGGGTGGGAGTCAGGATCAGTTGTACGAACACAAGCATCGGGGCCGAAACAATCAGCCCGGGTGTCGTCGTGAACCAATCCTGAATCACGTGCATGCCGCTCTTGATCAGAATAATAAATGTTGGAAGCTCGGACGTACTCTGTGAAATTCGAGTCAGTTCCAACGCGTTCATCGTCAAGGCAGAAAGAAGAGCCGCACCACTCACTGTGATGAAGGCACGCATGGATCGATAAGCGTCCGGTTTGAGGCCGGTCGCGACGAGGTCGCAGACAATTCGGAACAGCTCAATAATCGCGAGACCGGTCCAGAGACCGAGAAATCCGAGCCATGGAATAGGCAAGTCGGGCAAAAGTAGAATCGCACCAATTGCGGCTTTGATCGTGGTTGCGCTCAGAACGGTGAAGAGTCGGAACTTCAGAAGCTCACTGCGACGAAATGGACTCGTCATCAACCACATCTTCTCAGCGGGAGTCCACTCGATCGCTGCATCCGGGCGTTGCCAGCTGACGCGAAGCAGATGCCACCCGGCGTAGATCGTGAGCATCGCCGTCATCCAGATCTGGAATGACTTTGGATTATAGCTCTCTCGGAAAAGGACACTCGCGATGGCATTTCCCAGCCAGACGAATGCCAGGACTGCTCCCAGAATCGAAATGACCAGACGCCGAGGGTGTGTGAACGACGAGAGCAGCGAACGAATTCGCCCGGTGGTCCGAAACTGAACCAGCTCCCAAAGCGATGGATTGAGAAAAGGCTGCATAGCTGGATGATTCGTTATTCAGTCAGGGAGGGAACTAAAGAGGGGCTGTCAGTTTCCGTTGCGTGGAAAAAGATCTGTTCCAGCGTCATTGAATTTTGATGGCTCACAAAGGAATCTTTGAGTTCATCCAGGGTTCCGCAAAATCGTTGTTGTCCGCTCTTCAGAATCAGCACGTGTGTGCAGAAATCTTCGACCATGGCGAGCAGGTGCGAACTGATCACAATTGCCGCTCCTTGTTCTGCTCGAATCCGAATCGATTCTTTCAGCTTGCGAATTCCGTGCGGATCGAGGCCGGTCATCGGTTCATCCAGCAGTATGACTTCCGGCTCATGAAGATACCCACAGATGATGGCCAGCTTCTGCCGCATCCCGCGTGAGAGATCTGAAGCACGAGTCGTTTTCTTCGAAGCGAGTTCGAACGTCTCAAGAAGTTGGGCAGCTTTCTCAGTGGCGTTCTCGACGTTGTAAACGCTGGCTGTGAAGGCGAGATGCTGTTCGACAGTCAGGTCGGAGAACAAAGGTGGATCGTCAGGGATGTAGCAAAGCCGCTTCTTCGCTTCGATCGGGGCTTTTTCGATGTCATACCCGCAGACCGATAAGTGTCCGGATGTCGGGACGACGAGACCACACAGGGATCTCAACGTGGTCGTCTTTCCTGCTCCGTTGGGGCCGATCAAGCCCAGCACTTCTCCCGGTTTAACGGAAAAGCTGAGTTGGTCAACGGCGAGTAATCCATCATAGACTTTTCGGAAATCTCGAATCTCGATCACAATACGTCTCGAATGGGAGGGGGCGACGCGGGGGAGTCCCTGATGATCGATCGTTCGAAGTTGGCTTCGGACTCATCATCGATGGCATTCAACAACTCGTGCGAGCCACGCAACTTTCATCGAAAGAAGCGGATTCAGGCGAGTTGGAAGCAACCGTGACGATGGTCTCTGAATCAACTTCAGTGATCATCAAGTTCTGGAAACCTAGCTGACGATTCCGTGGCCTGAATGCGAAACGTGAAATGCGCATCGGCGAGCGAGAACTCAATGTCCGGTTGTGACGTATTTGCCGAAGAGAGCGGTGGAATCACTCGTGTCGGAGAGCTTCGATCGGATCGAGTCGGGCAGCCGAACGGGCTGGGTAGACACCGAAGACGAGGCCGGTCAGCACTGAGAATCCAAACGCAACAGGCAGAGACCAGATGGCGATTTGCGGAGTCATGTTGAGGAACATCTGACTCATGTCCGACTGAGCGGTCGAGGACTCCATGATGTAATTTTCGACAATAAACTTGATGAAGCGAAACGCAATTGGCGTTGCGAGCCCGAGAGCCACTCCGATAATCCCGCCAGTTCCTGAGAGCACAATTGTCTCGACGAGAAACTGCTGAGTGATGTCGATTCGCCGGGCTCCGAGTGCACGACGAATTCCGATTTCACGAGTTCGTTCGGTCACTGTCGCGAGCATGATGTTCATGATCCCGATTCCGCCTACAAGCAGACTGATCCCGGCAATCGATCCGAGAACCACGTTGAATATGTTTCTCAACTGCTCTGCCTGTTTGAGCAATTCCAGTGGAACGATGACATCCACATCACCTTTTACGCCGTGGTTTTTGTCCATCGTTTCGCGAACCATTTCGGCGGTCGCGATGATGACATCCGGTTCATCGACAATGTTTGGGTGATTGATCTTGAGAGTGATCTGATTGTAAACCAGCGAAACCGCGCTGAAGCTCCCAGAGGTTCGCTTGATAATTGTGTCTTTGTTGTTGATTCGAGACTGGAACGTGTCCAGCGGCATGTAGAGGTCTTTGTTGTAGTCTTGACCAGAAAGACTTCCCCCGATGGCTGCGGACGCTGTGCGTTCTTTGGTCACGCCAATGACCCGATAAGCTCGGTTGGAAATTTGAACCGTTCTACCGAGTGGGTTTTCGAGCGGGAACAGTCTCGTCGCGGTATCTGAGGCAATCACGACGACATTGGCCAGCTTTCGCATGTCTTCGTCAGAGAGGAATCGGCCCATCACCATTTCCAGGTGGTTCATGTCCTGGTATTCCGGCGTGCAGCCGACAATTCGAGGATTCATCTCGAATTCTCGATTTCGAACGTTCAATGTGACTTCTCGGACTGGAACGATTCCTTCCAGTCGCGGAACGGTTTTTTGCAGAACCCGAAAGTCGTCACGGTTTAACCCATATCGTTTGATACTTCCCGAACTGCTGCCGCTACTGCTGTCTTCGGGAGGTTCAACACTGACGACGATAATGTTGCTCGCTCCGAGCTGAAGAACCTGCTCCTGAGCCTGTTTACTCGCCCCTTCTCCAATCGCCAGCATGGCGATCACGGAGAAGACCCCAAACACAATCCCCAGCATCGTTAAGCCTGACCGCAATTTTTGCAGCATCAGGCTTTTGAGTGCCATGTTAATTGTACGAAGGAGATTTGGCATGAGGCTTTGAGGGTGAGAAAGTCGGGTTGGCAGGAAGTCTCTCCTCAAGTTGAGGAGACCGAGGCAGCTTATCCTTTAAAGATTCCGGTACCCGCGATGAGCCCGTCTTTCATGAAAATCTGATTCTTGGCTTGTTCGGCGACTTCGTCTTCGTGCGTCACCATAATAATGGTACGCCCTTCCGCATTGAGCATCTTCAGCATCCCCAGGATTTCCTCACCCGTTTTCGAGTCGAGGTTTCCGGTCGGTTCGTCAGCCATGATGATGGCCGGGTCGTTGATCAACGATCGCGCAATGGCAACACGCTGCTGCTGCCCCCCGGAGAGTTGGTAGGGACGGTGGTCGGTTCGTTCACCAAGCCCAACCATTTTAGCGAGTTCGTTGCAACGGTCCTGGTCTTCAGGCGTGATCGCTGGGTAGCCGGGACGATAGAGAAGCGGGACTCCGATGTTCTCAAGAACGGTGTATTGAGCGATCAGGTTGAAGGACTGAAAGATGAAGCCGATCAAGCTGTTTCGAATCGCAGACAGTTCATCGTCCGTGAGTGTCGCGACGTTCTTCCCACTCAGAAAGTATTCTCCCTTTGTGGGCCGATCGAGCCCCCCCAGAAGATTGAGCATTGTGCTCTTTCCACTTCCGGAAGATCCCATGATGGCAAGGAAATCCCCTTTCGGGATGTCCAGTGAAACACCATTCAGCGCTTTCACAACGACGGAACCGAGGTCGTAGTGTTTATGCAAATCGACGAGTTTGGCTGTCAATTCCATCGTAGATTGGTATTTCTCGGGGAAGTCTGCATGGGACTTCTGGATTGAGGTCAAATCGCGACTCAAACGCCGCTGGGTGAAGGCAGGTTTCTGATTCGCAGGGACTCGCAGAACTGTGACTGGAGTGTCGATCTCTGCGAGCCCGTGAATCTTTATTCAGATGCGACTTCAACTACCGGGACGACCGGCTGCAAACTCTTCTTTCGAAATTTTGCCGTCTCCGTCCTTATCCAACGTGGAGAAGTTCGATTTCAGACGATCCGGGGCTTCTTCCTGGCTAATCTGCCCGTCCCCATCTTTATCGAGTCGCTTGATGATGGCGGAAGGATCACCACCTCCGGGAGGACCACCAGCACCTTCGTTATTCCGTGGAGGTTTTTCACCGCCTGCTTTATCCCGATTCGGCGGTCCCGCCTTGTCTTCACTGTTGCCGAGCGGAGAGCCTTCGTTGGCGGTGTCTTCATCTTTCTTCTTGGACAAGTCCGCTTCCAGTTCTCCAATCTCGTCAGCGAATTGGCTACGAGGATTCATGACGACGTTTTCGTCTTCTTCAAGGCCATCGATGATTTCCACATGGGACTGGTTCGAGAGACCAATCTTCACTGATCGCCGTTCGACTGATCCGTTCGGCTTAACAACGTAGGCAAATTGCTGGCTGGCGATGGACAAGATGCATTGAACGGGAACTTGAAGCACTTTGGGACGATTGTCGACCAGAATCTCCACTTGAGCCGTCAGGCCCGGGCGAAGTTTCATGATCTTTTCAACTTCGTCATTCAGGTGAATCTCCGTTGCGTATTCACGAAGATCAGTGTTGGGCCATTGACCGGCCATTGGAACTGACGAGACAGTTGCGACCACGCCGTTGAAGTATTCATCAGGATAGGCATCGATTCGAATACGAGTTCGGAGCCCTTTTCGAACCGCTCCAATGAGCGATTCATGAATCCGGCAGTCGACTCGCATTTGAGTGACATCTGGCAGATTGATGATCGCCTGACGTTCGCGAATTGTCGCCCCTTCTTCGATGTTGACCGGTTCGCTGGAACGGCGGCTGGACGACATGTTGGCGTAGACCACTTCGCCATTTTGCGGTGCGGTCAGAGTACAGGCTTCGATCTGTTCAAGGTTAAGTTCATATTGCTCTTTCTCAACCTGATATGTCAGTTTGGTCGCTTCGACGTCGGTTTCGTACTGAGTCAACGCCGACTTGGCCTTCAGTTTGACACGTTCGAGTTCA
The DNA here is from genome assembly GCF_007859735.1 of Thalassoglobus neptunius. Taxonomy (GTDB): domain Bacteria; phylum Planctomycetota; class Planctomycetia; order Planctomycetales; family Planctomycetaceae; genus Thalassoglobus; species Thalassoglobus neptunius. Next base: position 1,798,224 of record NZ_SIHI01000001.1, read on the forward strand.
CGCTCGAATTCTTTCGAATTGGCCTGAAGCTCAGCAACTGTCCGTTTTCGAGTGTACGCGGTCAAAACCTTGTAGGCTTCTTCTGCCCCTTGAAGCTTCAGTTCAGCCTGTTTGACAGCGAGCTTGGCAGCTTCAAGGTCATCCTGCGTTCGATAGCCCTTTTTGACCTGTTCAAGAGTGAAATCGTAAGACTCTTCGTTCCGCAGCAGTTCTTCTTCCGCGAGCAGAACAGCCCCTGCGAGTTCTTTTTCCTCTTTCGGATATTGCCCTTCGATGTAACTTTCGAGGTCCAGCTTGGCCAGTTCCCACTGGAGTTCCGCAGCTGCAATATCACTCTCGTTTTGCTTTTCCTGGATCTTCAACGCTTCAAGCGCCTGCTCCATGGAAGCTTTCGATTGGGTCACGGTGATCTCCTGCTGCTTTGCTTTTTCTCGCAAAACAGAAGAGTCGAGAACGCAAAGCACGTCCCCTTTTTTCGCCAGTGTTCCTTCCGGGACGATGCTGATGATCGTCGTTGAACCTTCGACCTGACTGGAGAGCGTGACGTTGCTCTGACTGTCGAGGTTACCCTGCACGCTCAGGCTGACAAGGAACGGCCCACTGACCGCCTTGGTCGTTAACAGGTTGCTCGGGATTCGACTACTCGACGACATCCAGGGGAGGAAGCTGAACAACTCCGGTTTGAGGGTCTTGGCTGCCAGTGCCACCCCCCCAACTCCCGCCAGGATCAGACCAAGTAGTATCCAGGGCGTTGTCTTGCCGGTTCTCGAAGCCATTTTGGTTCTCACGAAAGGTGTTGTCGATGTTTCGGTAGACTTCGTCGTTCCAGATTCCATCAGGACCGATCTCCATGATACCCATATCTCGGTAGATGTTAATTCGATTCTGCTCGTAATTCACCCAGTTTCGAATGAGTTGGTTTTGAGCAGACAGAATCGAATTCAAGGCACGGGTCAGGTTTTGTCCTTGCAAACCGCTGGATCGGCTTACCGTCGCTCGTGGATCACGAGGTTCGTTTAGTTCCGCAATCGCACTATCGTACTGCAGAGCGGCGATTCGAAGACCGATTCGAGACGTTTCCAGGTTCTGGCGAAGAACTCTTAGCTGACGCCAGGCACGTCTCACATCTTCCTTAACAAGGTCTTCTGCTAGCATATAGTCCCGACGGGCTCGTTGGTAGGCGACGAGCACACGTCGATAGGCATTTCGTTCATCAATTTGATCGAGTGGAGTGTCGAAGGCCAGCGAGGCACTCAAGACTCCCGTATCGTCTCGGAAGTCGAACGGATCTCTTCCACCCGGGTCCGTCGAGATACTTCCGTCAATTCCGACGTCCAGCACTCCGCGAAGGGCGTTGGCCACAACTTCCACGCGACGTCGTGCGTCCATCACTTCCGCACGGGCGTTCATGAGGTCCAGACGATTTTCAACAGCCAGCTGAGTCGCTTGCTGAAGAGACAAATCAAACGGAGCCACATTGATCAGTTCAACGCGTGCACTCACCTGTGGAACTGCCGCAGCTTGAATGACGGTCAAAAGTTCCTGTCGAATTTTATTCAACTCGGCGGGTACCGTCACCAGGAAATCTTCTCCCGGATTGCTGTTCAGAGCCGCAAGCAGCATGTCCATCGACTGGCGAATTGCCTGGAAGTTGCCTTCCGAACTCCGGAAATCTTCCTTGGATTTTGAGTAGTCCGCCTGAATCCGAGTGCGAAGCTCAGGAGTTTCCGCAGCAGCGAGTCGCTCTTCAATACGTTCATCAAGACTTTGCATATCCTGACGAACTGTCTCGAGGACGTTCTGCATTGACTCATCAACGAGGTCAGAAAGTGCTGTCGCTGCTTCCTTCAGGTCTTCCAGTGGAATGGATTGACCCTCGACAGCGTTCAGTTCCAACTCTTCGAAGAGGATGTCCACGAACTCTTCGACAGCGTTTTCCTGTTCGGTCAACCGGTCGTCGATCACCTCGAATGGGCTCAGCAGAGACTCATCCAGCGTGATTTCGACGTCTGGTGGTAAGCCAAGAAATATCTTGAACGAATCCAGGCCGTCCTGATAAGAACGTTCCAAAGACCGCAAATTATTGATTGAATTCGTCAAATCGAACTGCAGTTGCAAGACATCAAGGGGGCTTGACGGAGTGGGAAGTCGATTCACAAGGTCGTCGATTTTAAGTTGAAACCCCTCACCCGGCACAAGGTTTCGGAGAATTTGTTCTTCTTCTGCAGACATTGTCCCACGCCAGAAGAATCGTCCCAGCCGGTAATTGAGTTTCCCTTTCAACTCTTCCGGGATGACAAACTCGTCTGCTGGCCCGAGATCCCCGACTTCCACACGAATCTGGATGTCTTTCGAATCGCTGGTCGCCAACAGGGTTTCGACCTGTTTCGTCAGTCGAACGATGTTTCCCTGTTCGTTCCGAATCGACTGAATCGACTGGGCAAGCGAGAGATACTGGCTGACGATGTCTGAGAATAGAATCTTCCGGAATCGGGCGAGATCACGAGCCTGATAAAGCAGGTCACGCTCAGATTGCGTCAGGGCTTCCAGGTTAACCTTTCGACCCGCTCCGTTGAACAGTGGCTGCAGAATGGAGAACGACAGTGTCGATATCGACGAGGTCTGGCTTCCGTTTCCGAATGACCAAATCGTCGTATTTGCGAGCTCTGTCGCGAGTTGCGTTCCCCAAGGGAGCGATTGACTGATTCCGATGCTGTTGACGCCGAATCGTCCGAAGCCGCCACCATTGTCGAGCGACTGACTCACGCCGCCGGTCGGCTCGAGATACCGAATTCCCAGTTGGTAACGTTCGAACGTGACCGTAAGTGCTGTCAGGAACAGGTTTTCCAACTGAGTCTGGTACTCGCGGTTCTGGATTTGGGCCAGTTCCACGGATTGGGTGAGCGTCATGTCGTCGATCTTCGGAACTGGAGCGATGTACTCTCCCGTGTCAGGATCGATCATTTCGACGGTCTGACCGAACTGAGCCAGCCACTGTGGGTTTTCCACAGTCATCAGGTCACCGAACTTGTGCCAGCACTTGTAGCCTTCCCAACCGTCGACCCAGTGCATGTAAACATGTGCAGCAGGATCATCCGGAGGCAGTGGTTCGCAATCCGGATCGTACGGGTCATAGAAACGGCTTCGCGGATCGGGATCGATATCGATTCTCGGAAGCGCCCAGCGTTCATTCGTCAGGTGCTCAGTGATTGCCGTATAGGAATCAACGTCGGCCTGTTGACGCCAGAATGTCCGGGAACATCCGACTGTTGACGTTAACAATACAGTCCCGAGGACGTATCGAGACCAGTTCTTCCAACGCTTCATTTGAGACATGAGTTACGCTGCCCTCCTGGCTGCGTCAGCGGCCTGATCTTGGTGCTGAATTGTTTGAGTGATCCGCGCAAAAGTTGAATTCAGTTGAGTTAACTCGCTGTCAGAAAGAACTTGTTGCCATCTGACCAGAATTTCATCGTCGACTTCGTGTATCTGACGGACGAGGTCGCATCCTGACGGGGTCAGGTTCAGCTGAGTTTTCCGACGATCGATTTCGAGACGTGATCTCTTCACCAGCCCTTCGCGTCGTAAGCGTTCAATCAGTGTGCAAAGCGTTGATTCGGAGAGACACAGGTCCCCCGCCAATTCTGACTGGGTCCAGTTCACGGATTGTCGGTCGCCGATTTCTCTCAGGACTGCAGCTGCATTCACCGTGATGTTGAGGCGTGTCTGGTAGTTGTGGGAAAGGGAATGCTTGAAGTGCTCGACAAATCGGAGCACAGTCCCGATCTCGATTCTTTGTTGTTCGTCTTGTTGAGTAAAATTCATCCGCGTTCGCCTCGTTCCGCAATCGCGATTCTTCCACAGTGGATAGTTCGGATTGGAATGATTCGCAGGGTCAGTGAAACGCGCGAGAATTCCGATTTTGACGGTTTTTCGGGTGTCCGAATCTCGAACTTCCTCAATCGATGTTGGTCCTGTGAAGTTTCGTTCAAGTTTTTGTGACTGCGCGGCCATCAAAACCGGATTAATCGTTTCGAGCTGAACTGGTTCTGCAGTTTTTACAATCACTTTCCCGATCCCGATTTGCCTAAATTCGCTAATGCTGCATCTTTCACATGAAGGAATGTCTCCTGTGTTTCGTACCGTTGGTCACTGGGATGATCTGGATGGCGCCCGCTTCCCGACGGTACTCACCCCTCAAGCGGCAATGTGTTAGGAGTTTTTGAATGACGGACGACTTAATGGGACTGGCAGAAGCCAAAGTGGACCGACGACGCGCAGACCGACGAGTCAGTGCAGAGCGAGGTAACGCCGAGGAAGATTTCGACGGTGACGATCGACGCGCCGCCGATCGTCGAAACGGAGAACGACGCAGACAAATCGATCCCACGACTTGCGAGCGAGACTACAAGCCGGACGAAATCGAATTCATGAAGGCGATGGACGACTACAAACGTCGGAGCAATCGCCAGTTCCCGACGTGGAGTGAAGTTCTCGAAGTCATTCGCGACCTCGGCTATCGAAAAGTTGCCGCTCCATCGAGAACATACGAATAACATCAGCTGAAACAGCTTCATCCGTCTCCCGGATGATCGAATCACTGTCTTTCAAGCCCGCCTGATGCACAGGCGGGCTTTTCTGTTTGGCCAATGCCTTCATCCCGAGCGTTTGGCCTTCGGGAGACAACTCGCTATCACTACACGATTCATTCAAGATCTTCACGACATGGTGCGAATTCACTCAGCGAACTGCGTGAACGAACACTTTTGCAGAATAATTTCGAGTTGGAACTCAACTCCCAAGTGCGTGAACTGAATCTGTAGAGCAAGAGAGCCAGGTTGTGTCCGATTCGGGGAGTGTTGCCAAAAACACAAAAGTCGCTGTCATCGGAGGAGGGCTGGCTGGCATCGCTGCGGCAGCGATATTGGCTCGAGAAGGATTCCCGACGACGCTTTATGAGTCACGAAAGAGTCTCGGCGGGCGAGCCGGTTCCTACCTCGATCGACAGTCTGGAGAGGAGATCGACAACTGTCAGCATGTCAGCATGGGGTGTTGCACGAATCTGCAGGCCTTCTGTGAAATGCTTGGGTTGGAAGAGTTCTTTTCTGAAGAGCGAGAACTCGTCTTTGTTGGCCCCGAGAATTCTCAAACCACTTTCGGAGAAAGTTTCTTACCTGCTCCGTTCCATCTCACTCCATCATTTATGAAGTTGCCGTATCTCTCGTGGGCAGAGAAACGGGAATTCGCTTCGGGAATACGAGCGCTCTCGAAGACGGATCCAGCACAACTTTCAGGAGTCAGCTTCGAAGCCTGGTTAAAGCAAAATGGTCAATCAGAAAGCGTGATTCAGCGAGTCTGGCATGTTGTCCTCGTGAGTGCATTGAGTGAGTCGATTGCCCGCATTGATGCCAAGTACGCTCAGAAGGTCTTCTTCGATGGATTCCTTGCCAATCGACAGGGATGGCGGGTCCTTGTTCCGAATCGATCTTTGGCGGAAATCTATTCGAGTGCGGCACGAGAACGCATGCACGGGTTTGGGCTTAATGTCGAGTTGAATACACGACTCGAGGAACTTCAGGGGAATCAAGAACGGATTTGTGGAGCGAGATTTCGCAATTGTGAACAACTCGTTGAAGCGGACGATTTCGTCCTCGCAGTTCCGCCGCATCAGGTTGGGAAACTGGTCTCCTCCGAAGTGGCATCCCAGCTACCGATCGAGCAGTTCGAGCAAATTCAAACCGCGCCGATCACCTCAGTTCATCTATGGTTCGATCGAGAGATCACTCCGTTGAGACACTCCGTCCTGGTGGATCGTGTGGGGCAATGGCTGTTTAACCGACAAGATCTCACAGAGTTGGCCGGCGATGATGTGCATCGTTATCAAGTGGTCGTCAGCGACAGTCGGAATTTCGAATCCAAAACCAATGAAGAAGTGATCAACACAGTCGTCGACGAATTGAAAGAGATCTGGCCAGCAGCGGAATCAGCGACGATTGTTCATGCACGTGTCATTACGGAACGGCGGGCTGTGTTTTCCGCAGTCCCCGGAATTGATTCACTTCGCCCGAAGCAGTCAACAACGATCGACAATCTGTTTCTTGCCGGAGATTGGACGCAAACCGGATGGCCCGCCACGATGGAAGGAGCTGTTCGCAGCGGATTTCTGGCGGCTGAATCCTTGCTCAGAAAATACGGGCTCGATCGAAAAGTTGTCGTTGATGATCTCCCGGTGTCTCGATTGTCGCGATGGATTTTCGGAAACAGCCCAAGAAAAAGCTCATGAAAGAACGAGAAGCAAATCGTCGCGCCTGGGATCGTCTCGCCCGCGAAAACAGTCAGTTCGCACGGACAGCAACCGACGAAGAATGTGCCCAACCACTGCTGGCGCTGGACCGTCGAGGTTGGTTGCCGGGATCGGTGCGTGGCCTGGATGTGTTGTGTCTGGCGTCCGGAGGAGGGTGGCAGTCCATTCTCTATGCCGCGGCGGGAGCGAACGTGACGGTCGTCGATCTCAGCCCGGAAATGCTCAATCGAGACGTTATCCAAGCCAAGGCGAGAAATCTTTCGGTCACGACAATCTGTGCATCAATGGATGACTTGAGCGCGTTGCAGGACGACAGCTTTGACATCGTCCATCACCCCGTCAGCACTTGTTACATTCGGAATCTGCTCGGCGTTTACGAAGAGGTTGGAAGAGTCATTCGTCCGGGAGGGCTTTATATCAGTCAGCACAAACAGCCAACGAGCTTACAGATTGTGGAACGGGATCACCGCAATCGGTATGTGGTGGGAGTTTCCTATTACCATAGCGGCGAGCTTCCGGCGGTTCAGGATACGGCGTACCGAGAGCCGGGGGCTGTGGAGTATCTTCATCGATGGGAAGACCTCGTCGGCGGATTGTGTCGGGCTGGCTTTGTGATCGAGGATCTTTCCGAACCTCGACGGGGAAACCCACAAGCGAGTCCGGGAGACTTTCGACACCGGGGAATGTTTGTCGCTCCGTATGTGCGGATTAAGGCTCGTCGTCAAAATCCGGAACGTCAAGTCGCCGACGCTCCGACGCTTTGGACTCCGGAATCCTGATCGACCCTTCGTATGTCTGCGTTCACACTGCCCAATGGAACTGTGACCTCTCTTCAATTCCCGATGCCGATCGTGCAACGACATCGGGGCGAACGTCCCCGAATCAGGCAGGCATGAGGCCTTCCCGAATCGCAAAGCGGGCCAATTCCACTCGGTCGTGAATTCCGAGTTTTTGCATGATGCGATATTTGTGGCTCTCAATTGCACGTTCGGAAAGAGTCATCGTTTTGGCGACCTCTTTCACACTCTCGCCGCGAACCAGATGACGCAACACCTGAAGTTGTCTCAAGGTCAGTGTGCTCAGGTAAGACTGCGATTTGACTTGATATTCCCCGGTTTCGGGGCTGTATTCGAGACGTTCCAGGACTCGCTCAGAAAAGTACTGATCTCCATTGATGATCGAAAGGCAGCCATTGATGATGCGATTGGTGGGGTCTGTCTTCAATGCGTACCCAGCCACTCCGATCTTGAGTGCCAGATCGAGAAAAACATCCGTGATGTAATTCGTCAGAAAGGCGAGCCGGGTCGCAGGGAGGCGGGATTGTATGTGCTCGGCGACTGCGGTGGCTCCGCGTCCGGGAAGTTCGATTTCCATGATCACGAGGTCGGGTTGACGCTCGAGGATTTCAAAGAACGCGCGATCCGAATCGGCGAGGCTTGCGACGACTTCAAATTGGTTGGTCGCATGGAGTTTTTCTGTGAGGGCTTCAACGACGATCGGGTGCGGGTCGACCAGAATCACCTGACGGGGGCGGGTTCGGTTGGAGTTATTCGTGGACATGGGTGTCGATCGTTTCTATGGGCGATTAAGTGCCGGGGGAGGTGAGATTATCGGACAACTTTTCGGCGAGATGTCATGGTGACGGGATGATGTGAAGTGTGACGACAGGGTCGTGCGGAGTGAACGTCTGAATACATGTTCCTGATATTTCGTACCATTTCGAATTCTGCGGAGTCAATCACATTTTGAAAAATGCGCGATGGAAACGGCTCACCCGGTGACAGCCGGTTTTTGAAAAATGTGGTGAGACGAGTTGGTTTGGCACGCAGTAAAAGTTGTTCTTTCAACAGGTTACGGAAGGCTATTTCAATTTGTGTTACGCGGGGTGCGTGTTTTGACTGCACTTCGGTGGTGTCAGTGAAAATTCCCCGGGCGATCGGAATTTTCAACGTAATTCTCACTCGCAAGGGGAAGCACCTTCTTCATCGTTTCCTTGTCGGAGTGGGCAAAGAGACCTTATCCTCCCTCCGCAGGAGAAGAACGAACAATCGGTAATCATGAGGGCAGGTGGATGGCTTCGATGCGACGAAAAGTTTCTTTGGGGATCATCCTGCTGCTGATCGTCGCTTTCGGGATCGCACTGTTCAAAGTGGTCGCTCCGTTCTTCCTCCCGCTCTTTCTCGCCGGAATGACGGCCGTTGTCTGTCAGCCTTTGTTTCGATATTTCCTCATGCGGACAAACGACCGTGTGCAGGTCGCGGCGGGTTTGACGACAAGCGTGATCATTGCCGCGATTCTCGTTCCGCTCGTGACCGCGATCTTGATCGGCTCCCTGCAGCTGTACGTTCTCGCAGCCCATCTTGTTGATGACCAAAGACTGTTGGAAATTTTGCGGGGTGATGAAACCGTTCAAGTGGACATCAGCCTCGCTGAACAGGCCACACCAGACGCCGACGCGGCAATTCAAAGCAACCCCGAAGCCGAATCGGATGCGAACGACAGTTCCGACGATGCGTCCACTCCAGCTGACGCGGAGTCATCGGTTTCGAGTTCGGAAACTGCTGAACAGAATCAAGACGAAGCGACAGCTTCACCTGTAACAATTCAGGAAACCGTCACGAAAATCGGCACGACAGTCGGTAGTGATGTGAAGTTGCCAGCTGGGGCCGGTTCGCCGATCGCCCGTCCGGCAAGAGATTCGTTTTTCGATCGTGTTGTGGGTTGGGGAAATTCGTGGCTTCCTCCGGAAATGCGGAGGACTCCGGAGTCAGTGGCTCAGGAAATTCGCCATCGAGTCTGGATGTCGTTTCAGGATCTGGGAAATCGGTCACTCGGGCGGGCTGCGGGGACAACGTTCGGAGTGGTGACAGAAGTTCTCGGAGTCCTCGTCTCTGCCTGTATCGGGATTTTGATGTTCACAGTCGCGCTGTACTACTTCCTCTCTGATGGAAGGAGTTTGATCAAAGCGGGCGAGGCTCTCATTCCGGTTCATGCGAAGTATCAGCAGCAGCTCATGCAGCAGTTCGCACTGGTCGTCAGGTCCGTTGTTGTGGCCACGTTTCTGGCGGCATTCGCTCAAGGGCTTGCAACAACGCTAGCTCTGTGGGTCTTCGGATTCCCTCACCTTGTGATTCTCTTCCTTGTGGCAACATTCACGGCTTTGGTCCCAATGCTGGGGACCTGGCTTGTTTGGGTCCCCTGTGTGATTGTCCTGTTCAGCGGCGGTCACTGGATTCAAGGGATTCTGTTGACGATCTACGGGGCCGTCTTTGTGGGATTTCTCGACAATATTATCCGGACCTACCTTCTCAACAGTGATACGAAATTGCATCCATTGCTGGCGTTTATCAGCATTCTGGGTGGTCTTCAAACTATGGGACTCTGGGGAGTCTTTATCGGGCCGATTATCGCGTCCTGTCTGCACGCCCTGATCAAGATCTTCAATCACGAACTGGTTGAACTGAATCAGGAAAACGAGAGCCTGGGTTTGAAGAAGCCAGAGACGCTCAAGAACGACAGTTCGAAGTCATCCTCCGGCGCGGACATTGAATCCAAAACGAAAGGGACTCCTGCGAAATAGGCTGACGCTTCCGGTAATGGATCGTCGAAAGCCCAATCTTAAAGTGTTTTATGATGGCGGCGAGACAGTGTGATTTTCAGCGAGTCACTCGAGCATCCGCACTCCAGCAGCGAAAGAACCGAATTCCGGCGAACGCCGAGGAACTCTACAATTTCTTTAGTTGCTCGGCGGGTCAAGCTCGTTCTTTTGAACAGTGACCTCTTCAGGGTGTTCGAGCACGAGGTTTGCCGATTGACCGCTGACGGACATCAGTTGAAACGAAACGTTGTAGCAAACGTTGACAATCTGATGTCGCTGAAGACTGACTTTCGTCTCACGGCCGCCAGCCAACTTCTGCATCGAGAAAATAATTGAACGCGGATCGGCGTAGATCAGAAGAAGTTGAACGTCCTCGATGAGAAGTGATTGTCCAACATCACAGCTAAGTACGAGCATAACAGTGGAACCAGCCTGATCGACAATTCATCGTTTTGATCGAATCAGGTTTCCATGAAGTGCCCACAGGTGACACAAATCGATCGCTGGGCCAGCAGCGTTGCCGAACTGATTTGTCCGATTTGTGCGGAGTTCAGTCGGCGTTCGCTGCATTGACGTCTTACGTTCAGTCCGGTCGCTGTGGATCACCTGCCAAAGGGAGATCGATGCGCTGACCTTCCCAAGACGACTGATAAATAGCGAGAATCAATTCGACACTCTTGCGTCCTTCGTATCCGTCGATTTGAGGTGTCCGATCCTCCTGGACAGCTTTGATGAAGTCTTCAAACTGTTTTTGGTGTCCAATGAACGAGATGGCTTTCGGGTCCGATGCGCCGCCCGAAGTGGCACTGGATGCTCCACATTCTACCAGGATTTTTTCGTCGTCAGGATGAGACTCTTCAAAATCCCAGACGAGAATTGAATCCTGCTCGATAACGGCGGATCCTTTTGTCCCGTGGATTTCGGTCTTCTTGAGCAATCCCGGAAACGCAGACGTTGTCGCTTCGAGATTTCCGATGGCTCCGTTTTTGAAGCGGACGACTGCGGAACCGACATCTTCAACTTCGATGCGTTCGTGAGCCAGGGTGGCTGTCATCCCGCAGACTTGCGACACGTCGCCCATGAACCAGTACAGCAGGTCCACATTGTGAATCGCCTGATTCATGAATGCTCCGCCACCGTCGAGTTTCCATGTGCCGCGCCATCCGCCGCTGTCGTAATATTCCTGGCTTCGCCACCATTTGACGAAGGTGTCTCCCAACGTGAGGGTTCCGAAGCGACCGTCTTCGATGGCTTTCTTGAGTGCCAGATTTGCCGGGCTGAATCGAGAAGGAAGGATGCTTCCGAGTTTCACTCCAGACTCTTCACATGCCTGGATGATTTGATCACATCGAGAGAGTGTGATTTCAAGAGGTTTCTCAACGAGAACGTGTTTGTCTGCTTTGGCAGCAGCGACAGCAGGATCGAGGTGGGCACCGCTCGGAGTACAGATCGTGACAACCTGCACATCAGGATTCGCGAGCATCTCGTCGAGGTCGGTATACGCCTGACAACTGTTCTCATCTGCGAAGGCATTGGCACGATCGCCGACCATATCGAAGCAGGCAACAAGCACTGCATCGGGAATCGCTGCAATCGCTTGAGCATGAAACTGAGCAATCATGCCCGTTCCGACAATTCCGAACCCAATTGACATCTGCGGTCGATCTCCTGAACGGATAAGTAAATTGATTCTGACGACTGATTATTGATTGATTCATCTCAGCAGGTCCGTCGAACTCCGTCAACGGAGCCGGTCGACAAATCTCTGATCCGTTGAAGAGAAGTTTCCGGATCGGCATGTTCTTCGCTCGAAGCAAACTTTTGGAAACCGTTGAGAAACCAACGGTATTTGTCCAGACTGATGCGACTGAAGACAATCAGCCAGTGACTGAAAGTGATTGAAAACGTGTGAGGCAAAGAAACGTGTACTCACATGAACGTACACTGACATGAGCATTCGCAAATGCGTCTGTTCGGGGCTGTGTGTTACGCGGTCGGATTGGTCGCCTACCGATCATCGAGTAATTGGAATCCGCTCATTCGAGCCAAGACGAGAGAGTCATTCAATGGAAGCGTCTGAAACAATCGTCTCGAAGCTGAAATCCTACGATCAGGAACATCTCCTGAAATTCTGGGGTGAGCTTTCCGAACAAGAGCAGCAGCAACTAACCAAGCAAATCGAATCGATCGACTTTGATCTCATGGCTTCGTTGATTCAGCAGCGAGATGAGTCTCAAGGCGAGGCCGTTTCCGCCGGGCGAATTGAGCGGGCACAATCGCCAGCACAACTGGTACGTTTGTCGGATTCTTCCGAGTCTCATGAAGCAGCAGCGAAGGCAGAGAAACGCGGACACGAATTGCTTGAGCAAGGCAAAGTAGGAGCGATTCTTGTCGCTGGAGGGCAGGGGAGTCGGCTTGGCTTCGACGATCCGAAAGGGATGTTTCCAATCGGTCCGGTGAGCGATCGAACTCTTTTTCAGGTGATGTGCGAGCAACTCGTCGCGCGGTCACGTCGACACGGAAAGCCGATTCCGTATTTCATCATGACCAGCGAAGCGACCCATGAACCGACGGTCGAATTCTTGAAGAAAAATCAGTATTTCGGGATGGGAGAAGAGAACGTCTTCTTCTTTCAACAGTCGTCACTCCCGGCAGTTGAGCATGACTCTTCGCGTATTCATCTCGCTGAGAAAGGACGGATCGCAACGAGCCCGGATGGACACGGTGGGATGTTGCGGGCGCTGGAGAAACATGGACTCCTGCAGGTGATGCGCGACCGCGGAATTGAGCATCTTTACTATCATCAAATCGATAACCCGACTGCCATTCTGTGCGACCCGGTGATGCTGGGATTCCATGATCAGCACGAGTCCGATCTGACGACCAAGGTTGTCGAAAAGGTTTCCCCCGATGAAAAGATGGGCGTGCTTGTGACGATTGATGGACAAACGGAAATCATCGAATACAGCGACCTGACTCCCGAACAGGCACGCATGAAGGATGAGAACGGGAACGATGTCTTCTGGGCTGGGAACACCGCCATTCATGTGTTTCGACGGACCTTTATCGAACGTCTGTTGGAGGATGAGTTCTCGCTGCCGTTTCATATCGCCCACAAGAAGGTGCCGTGTATCGATTCGTCGGGAAATCCAATCGATCCGGACTCTCCGAACGCCCACAAGTTCGAGCAGTTCATCTTCGATGCGCTTCCCAAAGCTGAGGTCGCGCTAGTTGTGGAAGGAGTCCGCAGCCGGGAGTTTAATCCCGTCAAAAACGCTGAGGGGAACGACTCTCCCGAAACGTCTCGCAAGGCACTTCAGGAGATTGCACGGAGTTGGGTGGAGAAAGCAGGAGGGAAAGTTCATCCCGAAGCGACGATTGAAGTCTCGCCATTGTTCGCGCTCGATGAAGACGAACTCGCTGCCCGAATCGACTCCGGAACAGAATTCCAGGAAGACGCCGTGCTCGCTCCGAAATAATTTCGGAGGGCAACGACGATCGAGAGGTGAATTTGCGATCTGTGAATTCTGGGCTCTTAGATTTCCTGCTTGCTAGTCGCCGAAAAGGGAATCGGCAATACTCCAGCGAACGACTGTCATACATTATCATTTCGAGGGGAAGAAACATGGCGAACGTAACTCTTAAGGGAAATCCTGTCACACTCGTCGGCACAGAACTGAAAGCAGGCGATTCTGCTCCCGATTTCAAATTGCAGGACAATGGATTGCAGGAAGTGACTCTGCAAGACAGTGCTGGCAAGACCCGCATTATCGCGACTATTCCTTCTCTCGACACTGGCGTCTGTCATGCCGAGACAAAACGCTTCAACGACGAAGCTGCCTCACTCGAAAATGTCGAGATCCTCGTTGTCAGCACAGACTTGCCTTTTGGACAGAAACGCTGGTGCGGTGCTGAGAACGTCGACAAAGTGAGTTGCTTGAGCGACCATCGAACCGTCGAGTTCGGTAAGGCATACGGAGTTTTGATTGAAGGCGGAGGACTCGACCGCTGTCTTTGCCGGGCGATCTTCGTCGTCGGCCCTGACGGAAAATTGAAGCACGTCGAATACTGCTCCGAAATCGCCGAACACCCAAACTACGATGCCGCACTAGCTTCCGCCAAGAGCTAACCATTTCCATGGTTGGTGCACTCGCTTGGACGTGTTTCGTTCGATGAACGCTGTGTTTGCTCGTGCGAATCGTTGTGATTCACGAAGAAGTGACTCATGGCCATTGTCATGGTTTGTGCACTCGCTTGAATTTGTTTCTTTCGATGAACGTAGCGGGCGCACGATTTCGTGAGTCAATGTTTGAAAAACAAAGAGGCTTCAGATTCGGCTGTGTGTCGAACCTGAAGCCTCTTTCATTGGACGACATGATTTCCCCGTTGGGGGAGCAGTCGGTTGTCGTATGAGTTGTCGTAAGAACAGGGCAATTAGTTTTTGGGCGTGGCCAGCGTCACCTTCAGTGGGACCCGTTCCGTTCCTCTTAAGACGACAACGTCGACCTGATCACCCGCTTCCAGTTCTCTTAAAGCGAGATCGAAGTCATCGAGACCGCCGATTTTCTTACCCGCCATTTCGACGATCACATCTCCACCTTTTAGCCCTCCTTCATCGGCAGGGCTTCCGGGAGCAACGCCCGAGATGGCGTAACCTTTCGTCTCCTGACCAAAGTCGGGAATGCTTCCGAAGTAGGGGCGACTGCCAGTTCTTGTTAACGCTGCCGAACCAGCGATTTCGACATAGTCTGGTCGTTCCTCCAATTGGGCGGTCGCGACGACAAGGTCTTCGAGCAACGAGATTACACGGGACATTCCGTCGATATTCAATTTGTCCCAGTCATCGCTTGGGCGGTGGTAGTCGTCATGGATTCCCGTAAACAGATGTAACACGGGAATTTGTTTGCCGTAAAACGCTGCGTGGTCGCTTGGACCGAAACCTTCCGGTTTCTTCACCAGTTGGAGGGCTTGTTTTTCCGCAGCTGCGTCGATGATCGTTTCCCAGACGGACGATGTTCCTGAACCGAAAACAGTCAGCTTGTCGTCGACAAGTCGTCCGATCATGTCCATGTTGAACATCGCGACGGTTTTCTCCAGCGGAAACAATGGATTGGCGACATACTCATAGGCACCAAGGAGTCCGCGTTCTTCGCCGTTGAATGCGATGAAGACAATCCGACGCGGGAGCGGTTGCTCCCGTTTTCCAAGCCGACGAGCGAGTTCGAGAAGTCCCGCTGTTCCGGAGGCATTGTCATCGGCGCCGTTGTGGATCTCTTTTGAGTTCGGCATCAATGAGCCTTCTCCACCTCGACCGAGATGATCGAAGTGAGCCCCAATGACAATCGTCTCATCTGAATTCGGGCCTTCGCCTTCAAGGACGCCAACGACATTTCGGACGGGGACACGAATGATTTCGAGACTGGCTTCAGCGGCGATTTCGCAATCCGGAAGCAGTTGGCTTGCAGGTTTTCCGGTTTCATCGATTTGCTTTTCGAGATCGGCCAGCGACTTTCCGATGGAGTCCTTGAGGATCTCGCTGCAGACTTTCTTCGAAATATGAAACGCAGGGAGTGACTCGCCTGATCGCGTTCCTCCATAGCCGAACTCCATAAGCGGATCATCGTCGAGTTCGCTCAGAAGTTTCTCCAGTTGTCGAAGGTGCGCTTTCGCGTTCTTTGCATCCTGAGATGTTTCGTCTGTGAGTTCGTCGACTTCTTTTTTGGCTTCTGCGAGTTTTTCTTCCAGTTGTTCTCTTTCAGATTGAGCAGAGAAAGGATCGCTGACGAAGAGAACTGCGCTCGCACCGCGACTGAACGCCTGGCTGAGTTTTGTGGTCAGGGCAGCGTGACGAGAGATTCCGTGGCCGACGGCGAACGGGCCATGGGGATTCGACTGAAACGGATTTCGGCGAACGATGATGACCGTCTTGTCTTTGATATCAATGTTCTCGAAATCGTTGTACTCCAGGTCTTCCGCGACGATTCCATAGCCCGCGAAGACAATATCACCGGTGACGGTTCCTGTTCCGCCGAATGAGCAGACTTCGAAGTCTGTTCCTTGTTTCAGGTCGAGGACTTTGCCACTCGGTGTTGTAATCTCGATGGAATTATTTTCTCCGAGCCGGGCTCCGTCGTTGATATTGAACTCTTGGAACGCATCCCCGCCCGCAGTCGTGACGTCGAGTCCGGATTCTCGGAATGACTCTGCAATAAACTCCGCGGCTTTTTTCAATCCCTCAGTTCCCACGCCCCGACCTTCCGACTCGTCGGAAGCGAGTTGTTTCACATCGTTGAGGAGACGCTGGTCGGATGTTGGACTGTCGGAATCCCCCACTGCCAGAGAGGCCATCGCGAAGACAGCAACGATGAACCCGCCAGTCATGACTTGAGCAGGAATCAAATGGTGGGTGAGTCGAAACAGTGTGAACTTGGAAGTTGTCATTAGCGAACGGTATCCATCAATGTCTGGTTGGTATTTCCACTTGAGGTCTTCCGGGGCCAGTCTCAATTACGTCGATCTGGCAATTGCGTTGATCTGGTGTGTGGGAATTCTTCAAGATTCCGGTCAGTCAGGCATTCTGATTCTATGCCATGCGGGAGAATCTGAGTATGTTGCAGAACTGAAGACGACGTCAACCGATTGAAATTGAGAGCTTGTGACTTTGCCGATGGACTTCCAACTTCTTCTCCCGTCGCGGGTGCATTTCGGGAGGGGAGCCCGGAAAGAACTGGGACGTTTGACCGCGACTGTGGGACGCCGTGTTTGTCTCGTTGCTGGGGCACGTGCGATTCAGAAATCGGCATGGTGGGACAAGATGCTTGCGGATTTGAAAGGGCATGACGTCGAAGTCTTGTCGCAGATTGACATTCATCGTGAACCGAATGTGCAAGACGTCGATGAGGCCGTCAGACAGATCACGAGTTCCAAGCAGTCGCCCGATTGTGTCTTGGCGATCGGTGGAGGGGCGGCCATCGATCTCGCGAAAGCCGTCTCGGCGATGGTGACGAACGGCAACGGGCGGAGTGTTCGAGAGTTTCTTGAAGGAGTCGGAACCGGGGCACAGTTGGAAGATGCTCCTCTGCCTGTGATCGCTGTACCGACGACTTCCGGAACCGGAACGGAAGCGACAAAGAACGCGGTGATTTCCGTTGCAGATCCCGCTTGCAAGAAGAGCCTTCGGTCCGAGCAGATGGTTCCGAAGCAAGTCATCGTCGACCCCGAATTGACCGTGTCGCTTCCTCAAACGGCAACGGCGACATCGGGAATGGATGCATTGACCCAACTCATTGAGAGTTACACAAGTTGCCGCGCGAACACGTTCACGCAGTCGCTGTGTCTGGAAGGTCTGCGTGATGGATTTTCGAGTCTCGAAATTGCATTTCATGATGGTCAAAATCGAGAAGCACGAACAGCGATGAGTTATGCCGCTCTGCTGTCCGGGATGGCACTTGCAAATTCTGGATTGGGAATGGCTCACGGTGTTGCAGCTGCGCTCGGTGCAGTTAGCGGACTCTCGCACGGATTAGCGTGTGCGGTGATGCTTCCGGTGGCGATGAAAAGTAACCGCGAGGTCGCAGCCAGTCGCTTTGCTCAAATTGGCCGAACGGTTCTTCCCGAAGTTACTGGGACGGACGACGAAGTGACCGATGCGTTGATTGAGCGGGTGGATTCGATGTTGGCCGATTTGTCGATTTCGAATCGGTTGCGAGATCACGGAGTCGGCCGGGATCAACTCGCGGAAATCGCTGTCGGATCACGCGGGAACAGTCTTTCCGGGAATCCGCGTCCCATCGAAACCGAAGAGCTTCAAGAGATTTTGGAGAAGTGCTGGTGATCTTCGTAGCTGGTCTGTCACCTGCGTGGCAGCAAATCATGGAATTCGAAAAGTGCCGTTGGGGAGAAGTCAATCGCGCTCAAGCGGTGCACTGGTGTGCTTCGGGAAAGGTGCTGAATGTTGCCATTGCCGTTCATCATCTCGGTGCAGACACGACAGTCGCAACAGCAGTTGGGGGACCTTCGGGAGCGGCGATCGTTGACGAATTTGACAGCTTCGGGATTCGCAAGATCTTTCTCGATGCCGGGTCTCCGACGCGCGTCTGCACAACGCTTCTCGAAGATTCAGGAGTCACCACGGAATTGGTCGAAAACACAGATGCGATGCCAAGCGAAGTGGTTGAGGAGTTTCACGATCAGTTTCGAACCTATTCGTCAGTCGCCAATGTTTCGGTTCTGACCGGTTCGATGCCTTCGGGAGTGAGCGATGATTATTACGCGCGGCTCATTCAGCAGATTCCGACGGAAACAATTCTGGACTTTCGAGGTCCCGGCTTACTGAATTGCCTTCCCTGGGGGCCGTTTCTCGTTAAACCAAATCGTGAGGAACTCAGTCAAACATTGGAGCGGCCCCTCAACGATGAGACGGAACTGGTTGCGGCGATGCGCGAATTGAATCGGCGAGGGGCTCAAGCTGTGGTCGTCAGCGATGGATCGAAATCTCTTTACATCACCACTGAGGATCTCCAGTATCGGTTGATTCCTCCGCAAGTGGAGGTCGTCAATCCGATTGGCTGCGGAGACTGTCTTGCAGCTGGAATTGCGACCGCTCGCTGTGATGGTGCGAGTCTGATCGATGCTGTTCGTTTCGGAATGGGAGCGGCAGCAATGAACGCCGGAATGCTCCTTCCGGGGCGTCTTGATCGAGAAACCGTTTCTGAACTTGCCGATCAGGTGGAAGTTGAAGAGGTCGACTGAGACTCGTTTCGTGTGAATGAAACGACAAGGCCGATGATCAGAACGGGGAGACTTAACAACGTCAGTTCTTTGGCGTAATCAAGACTCTTCCAAAGCATGAAGACTGCCGAGGCCACAAACAGAACCGGGGGAAGTGGATAGAGCGGAACTCGGAATGGCCGTTCTCGCGACCTGTCCGTGATTCGAAGCACAATCACTGACACTCCAGAAAGTGCGAAGAAAATCCAGAAAACCGGGGCTGTCGCAGCGACGAGCATTTCGAAACCGCCATCAAAGTTGTCCCACTGAGGCTGTGGTAGGTGCAGGAAATCGATGCAGAGCGTCGTGATTCGCTGGCCCGTGTTTGTTCCGACAGCAAGGACGAGAAGCAACGTGATGCTTGTCGTCGTGACAATCGAGCGGACGGGGACACCGCGTGCGTTCCATTCGTTCCATTTCTGAAAGAGTGGATAGTCGCGGCCGACGGCAGAGAGCAAGCGGGACGACGAGAACAGCATCCCGTGAACCGCTCCGAGGGCAGACAACATCACAAGGCAACTCATGACGATTCCTCCCGGGGCTCCCAATGCCGAGACAACAACATCCGTGGCAGGGATGGCGGAGTTCCTTACTCCTTCGACGCCCAGAACTTTGACGAACGCGACATTCAATCCAAGATAAAGGACCGCAATCAATGTGAGTCCGATCAAAAGTGCTCTCGGCATGTTGCGTTGATAATCTTTCACTTCCGATGTGACCATCGCTGCATCGTTCCATCCGCCGTATGCGTAAAGCACAAAAACCAAAGCGAGTCCGATATTGGAACCCGATTCAGAAACGGAAGCTTCCGGGAAAGTCGACGGTGTCGAAAGAAACAACCCGATCACCAGGATCGATCCGAGCGAAACAACTTTCGTCAGGCTGAGTAAGTTCTGAACCATCTTCCCGATGTGAACACCTCTCAAATGAATTCCTGCGAGAAGGCACAACGCTCCACTTGCCAGAATCGCTTCGGTGCCAGCGAGTCGTCCATCCAGACCGACTGCGTAGTCAGCGAACACAAAGGCCATGGCTCCGATACTTCCCGTGAGAATGACCGTCATTTGCATCCACGCGAACAGGAAGCCCGTTCTCGCACCGAAGGCCCGCGACAAGTAAACAAACTCCCCACCCAGAAACGGATAAGTTGTCGCAAGTTCGCAATAGCAGAGAGCGCCGCAAAACGCCGACAAGGCTCCCAGCCCCCACAAGAGCATCGCCGATCCGGCATCAGGAGAAAACTTGAAGACCAGCGGAGGACTCTTGAAGATCGCTGTCCCGACAACAATTCCGACAAGCAAACCGACAACGTCCCAGACACCCAACGATTGAGAAACCTGGGTTCGGTCCGTGTTCGATTCGGAAAGCGGAGGCTCAGAGTGGAAGGAACTCAATGTGTTCACTTTCCTGTGGGGGCGAAGTTATTTCGGAAGATGCAAATGTCTCAGGGAAGAGGTTTTCTCGTTTGGAATTCCGTTGCCGAACGATGCTCGTCGAAAATGTCACCTGTGTCTGCTACAAAAACATGTCATCGCGAGTGATTGCGACCGAACTGATTGATTCCGTAGACGAGAACAACCTGAAGGATTTCCCATGAGAGTCGCTGCCGTTCAGATGGATGTCAAGATTGGGGCGCCTGAACAGAATCTCGCTTCGATGATGAACGCCTTCAGTGCTGCACGTCAAAACGGGGCAGAACTCGTCATCTTTCCAGAATGTGCTCTGACTGGTTATTGCTTTGAAAGTGCCGAAGAAGCGTTGCCGTTTGCGGAGGAATTAACAGGTCCATCTGTGTCCGCGTTTCAGTCAAAGATTCAGGAACTCGGCGGAGCAGCTGTCTTCGGAATGTTAACCCCGAGTCCGGATGGAGTGTTCAACACCGCAGTGCTCCTCAACAGCGATGGCGTGATTGGAGCTTATCGAAAGATCCA
Organism: Thalassoglobus neptunius; assembly: GCF_007859735.1. Taxonomy (GTDB): domain Bacteria; phylum Planctomycetota; class Planctomycetia; order Planctomycetales; family Planctomycetaceae; genus Thalassoglobus; species Thalassoglobus neptunius. Next base: position 1,818,826 of record NZ_SIHI01000001.1, read on the forward strand.
CCTGCCGGGGTTGGGAATCGATCAATATGCCACTTACGGTGATGAGCCGTTTCGCGTTTACGACGTGGGCGGAATTCGTGTGGGGCTGGCAATTTGTTATGACTCGGCGTTTCCGGAATCAAGCCGGGACATGGCTTTGCAGGGAGCGGACCTGATTGCCCTGCCGACCAATTTTCCGACTGGTGCTGAGAACATGACTCGCTACACGATTAATACGCGAGCGATGGAGAACAAGATCTATTTTGCTGCGGTGAATCGTGTTGGAAAGGAACGAGGGTTTCGATTCCTCGGTGAAACGACAGTCGCTGATCCGAACGGAAATACTCTTTGCAAGGGATCGGAGACAGCTGAAGAAATCTTGTACTTCGACGTCGATCCGGCAGAGGCGAGAGAGAAGCGGATCGTGCGCGTCCCCGGCAAACATGCGATCGATCGCATGGCGGACCGGCGGCCGGAAATGTACGGATCACTCGTTGAACCACACAATCTGCCGCGACCGGGGCGAGAATAAAGTCACCGCACTCGCGACGTTGCTCACTCAAAATCTCCGAACTCAAAAACTGAACCGGTCCCATGAAATTCCATTCGCGATTCATTCGCTTTCTCAGCTTGGCGATTGTCCTTCTCACTTCACAAGGCATCGTCACCGCCGACGACTGGCCACAGCTCCTCGGACCGAATCGGAACGGAATTTCGAAAGAGACCGGTTTGATCGACGCTTTTCCTTCGTCAGGTCCGAAGGTCCTGTGGAAGAGCGATGGAGGTGTCGGCATGTCCGGCGTTGTCATCGCAGAGGGAATTGCCTGCACTCTGGTTCAAGATGATCAACAGCAATACGCGCTCGCGCTTGATCCATCGACCGGAAAGACACTTTGGAAAGCGGGGCTGGCCCCTGCCTACAAGAACTCCATGGGAAACGGTCCACGAGCGACACCGGTCATTGATCGTGGTCAAGTCTTTGCTTACACCGGTGAAGGAAAGCTTTGCTGTCTGGACGCGAAAAGCGGTCTGACGAAATGGAGTGTCGACGCAATTGCTTCCAATCAAGGCAAGCCTCCGGAATACGGAACTGCCTCGTCACCGCTGACGACTGAAGAGCTTGTCATCGTCACAGTCGGAACCCCCGAAGCAACGGTTGTTGCCTACGATCGTGAGACAGGAGCTGTTCGCTGGAAAGCTGGAAGCGGGAATCCTGCCGGGTATTCTTCAGCCGCACTTCTTCCGCTGCAAGGCACCGTTCAGGTTGTTGTCTTTCATGGACAGGGAGTCATGAGTCTCTATCCCGGGACGGGAGAAGTCTTGTGGGAGTATCCCTACGAAACGCCTTACGACTGCAATATCGCTACCCCCATTGCCGTTAGTCAGAGCGTTCTGATTTCCGCAGGAGAGAATCATGGAACGACGTTGCTTCAAGTTCCGAAAGAGAAAGGGCAAGACGTTCAGGTTGTCTGGGAGTCGCTCGGAAATCGCAGCGTTTTGCGGAACGAATGGCAAACGTCGATTCTGCACGACGGAAAACTTTACGGTTTTGACAACGTGGGGAGTGCTGGGCCAGTGACCCATCTGACCTGTGTTGATGCTCAGAACGGACATCAACTCTGGAGAAAAGCTCGATTCGGAAAAGGAAACTGCGTCGCCGCTGACGGGAAGTTGTGGTGTTCGTTGATGACCGGTGAACTCGTCATCGTTCGAGTTGATGCAGCAGGGTTTGACGAGTTAGACCGAGCTACAGTCATCGGAGAAACACGGCAAGCTCCCGCGATCAGTAACGGCAAGCTTTACTTGCGAGACAACTCCGAAGTGGTCTGCATTGATATCTCGAAAGAGCGACCTTAAGCGGCGAATGAATGACGACGAAAGTTGTCGAGATCGGAGCCATCTTCGAACGGTTTGCGATCGACGACTATCCGATCGTGATCGAACGTTATCCGACGAGCAATTCTTTGATCGGTTCAACATCCGGTTCAGCGAGCCGAATGGGTCGGCCGACTGATGACATATTCTGATTGGTGTGATCGATGCCCATCGCAGCCATGATCGTTGCGATCAATTGATTGACAGCAACCGGTTGATCGGCGACTTCCATTCCTGATTCGTTCGTCGCTCCGAAAACCTGTCCTCCCCGAATTCCTCCCCCTCCGAGAACAGTGCTCCAGGCATTCGGAAAGTGATCCCGTCCGGTCTGAGCATTGATGCCCGGCGTTCGGCCGAATTCACCCATCCAGACGATCGTTGTCGATTCGAGGAGTCCACGATCGTTGAGGTCTTGAATCAGAGTCGACCAGGCTGGGTCCAAAGTGCCGCACAAGGCGGACACGGCCGAGAAGTTTTCTGCATGTGTGTCCCAGCCAATTTGGTTCTCTCCGTTGGGGCCACCCAAAGCTACTTCGACAAATGGAACACCGCGTTCAACGAGCCTTCGAGCCAGCAGACATCCCTGACCAAACCGATTTCTTCCGTAAGCTTCCCGAAGTTCGGTCGGTTCTTCGTCCAAGTTGAACGCCGACATCGCCTTCGAGTTCATCATTTGCACAGCTTGCTGATAAGCGGTGCGGTGACTTTCGGTTGGCAGCCCCGGACGTTGAAGAGAGAACCTCGCTTCGACGAACTCCAGAAGTTCCAGCCGCGATCGAGCTTGGCTGTCGGAAACTGTGTCCCGTCTCTCCACATTCTGGACTTCAAGTGGAGCACCAAATTCCGGCATCTCATCATCAGTTCCAGCGATGCGATTCTCACCGCCAACGAGCAATTGAGCATGTTGAGGGCCGAGAAATCCGGGTCCGAATGCGCCCGGGTTGAGCACAGGATTCGAGAGGATGCTCACATAGTTCGGGATGGAAGCACGATTTAATTCGAACTCATTTCCGATGAGTGATCCCAGAGTCGGATACGAGATCGGGCCACTCGGTCGATATCCGGTTCTCAGATGATACGTCGCTCGGCCATGATCGCCTTCTTTGGTTTTCATCGAACGAATGATTGACAGATGCTCCATCTGCTGGGCAACTTTCGGCAGGTGCTCGCCGATCTGAATTCCTGGAACCGAAGTCTGAATGGCTTCAAACTCGCCACCGTTTTCGTGTTCTGGTTTCGGATCGAATGTGTCCAACTGACTTGGTCCTCCCGGCATCCAGAGGAGAATGCAAGACTTCGGATGGTCCAGTTTTCCGGCCGCCTGATCTGCGAGGAGCGGAAGCCATCCAGAGAGTGATGTGGCAGAGAAGCCCGCTGCTGCCAGCTTGAGGAAATCTCGTCGATGTTGCATCTGGTCATCCCGCAGGAAACTGAAATGCTGAGAAAGGAATCTGTCGCAGCGGCAAGTTCTCCCGACTGTGGATCACTTGCGGTGTCGAATTGCAAGGGGTTCGACAAGGCCTGTCGATCTGTTTGCAGCTTCAAGACATCCTCTCAAGGATACGTATTTCGGAGGATATCTGTGAAATAATAATCGGATTTTCGGATAGATTTCCGCCATCATTGGCGTGAATTGATTCGGAGATGTCGAGAAGAGCACACCGGATTGCTACGATGGAACGCCAATCGTTTCTCGGCAGAGTCTTTAAGGAATGGCATCAATCATGCGTTTTCTGTGCATGCTGTTATGGTTTTTGAGTCTCCCGTTGTTGACCGAACGGTTGTGCTCGGTCGAAGCTGCCGATCGATTGCCTAATGTTGTCATTCTGCTGGCAGATGATCTCGGATACGGAGAGTTGGGATGTCAGGGAAATCCGGAGATTCCGACTCCGCATATTGATTCGATCGCTCATACCGGCGTGCGGATGACGCAGGGGTACGTGACCGCTCCCAATTGCAGCCCCTCACGAGCCGGGCTGTTGACCGGAAAAATACCGACACGTTTCGGATACGAATTCAATCCGATTGGCGCGCGAAACGAAGATCCTGCGGCTGGCCTTCCCCCGGGAGAACGGACACTTGCCGAGATGTTGCAGGATGTTGGATATGCGACAGCATTGATCGGGAAATGGCATCAAGGAGGAGCGGCCATCTATCACCCGTTCCGTCATGGCTTCGACGAGTTCTTTGGATTCACCCACGAAGGGCACTTCTTCGTCCCTCCTCCGTATCACGGAGTGACAACGATGCTTCGTCGGAAAGCTCTTCCCGGCAATGAACGAGGACGATGGACCGGAGATCGTCTCATCCTCACGACGCACATGGGACACAGTGAACCCGATTACGATGCCAACAATCCAATTATTCGCGGGGGCCAACCGGTCGAAGAGGACTTGTATCTCACAGATGCTTTTACGAGGGAAGCGGTCGACTTCATCGAGAGAACGCAGGATCGACCATTCTTCTTGTACGTGGCCTACAACGCAGTTCACAGCCCGCTGCAAGGGGCCGATGCTTACATGGAGAAAATGAAGTCCATTCCCGATGTTCATCGCCGAATCTTCGCTGCCATGCTCGCAAATCTCGATGACAGCGTCGGGGCCATTCTCAATCAGATTCAAGAATGCGGGCTCGAAGAAGACACGCTAATCGTCTTCCTCAGCGACAACGGCGGACCAACCCGGGAACTCACCTCGAGCAATGCTCCGCTAAGAGGTGAGAAAGGGCATATGTACGAAGGAGGACTTCGTGTTCCGTTTATCATGAAATGGAAGGGGACTCTTCCGGAAGCGGAGACGTACGATCAACCGGTCAGCAGTCTCGACCTTTATGCCACTTCAGCAGCGATCGCCAATGCGGAGATCACTCATGAGATCGACGGTGTGAATCTCATTCCGTATCTCACGAAAGAACTCGACAGTCGCCCACATGAAGAATTCTTCTGGCGCCAAGGGAGTCGATCCGCTCTTCGGTCCGGCGATTGGAAGATCGTAAACATGACCCGAAGAGGCCCGGACAAAGACTGGGAACTTTACAACCTCAGCGAAGATCTCTCGGAGGAAACAAACCTCGCGACTTCGCAACCGGAGCGTCTTCAGGATCTGATTGAACGTTGGGAACAACTCAATTCAGAAATGCGCGAGCCACTGTTTTAGGCCACGATCGGAAATTCTCGACAACTCATCCAGTGACCGGCAGGTTCAAGCATCTAAGATTTGATGTTGGATCTTGCCGAACCCTACGGAACTGAACAACGGAATGCAGGAATTGACTCACAGCCAGCCCCCCTCTGAAACGACCAGCACCCCGCCATCAGGAAAGAATTCCGGACGATGGACTGTCGTCGCGATGTTTGGATTTGCCTTCATGATGATTGCGATGCTCTTCCTGTATTGGGAACTCTACACCAAACCGTTTCGCTCGTTGCAATACGCAATCGCGGCGGAATTTCCGGATTCAAGTCCGAAGGTGATTGGTGGTCAACACAAGAGCCACAAAGACATTTCCCCGGTGTTGCTCCGCGTGGTGGTTTACGTCCCGGATAAAGATTTCGATCCGACGACCGATGACGCCAAGAGTGAGGTGAGGGCATTGGATTTGGTTCGCCTCGCGTTCGAGAATCACGACGTCGACCAGTATGAGCAGATCGATGTCGTACTATTGCAGAAAGTTCCCGAAGGGGCTCGAAAACGCTGGTCAATCGCACGACCAGTTGATGAATGGAGAGCGGAACTTGAAGCATCTGGATGGGAGGAGTCGCCGCCCACTGACGAAACATGACTTCGGTCTGGGGTGAGCGAGTCGCAACGGAATTGGCTTTGAGAGAAGAGGAAGGGATCGCGATGAGAATTCAAGTGCGGTCAGCGACAGTTCGGTTGGTCCAGGGAGATATCACCACTCAGTCAGTCGATGCCATCGTCAATGCCGCGAACAGCCAACTCGCTGGTGGAGGCGGAGTGGATGGAGCAATTCATCGGGCTGCCGGTCCTGCCTTGATGGAAGAAACCAAACGCCGGTATCCCGAAGGCTGTCCGACCGGTCAGGCGGTCATCACCGAAAGCGGGAATCTCGACTGCCGACATGTCATCCATACTGTCGGCCCCATCTGGGACGGGGGTCTCGAAGGAGAGCCCGAGTTGTTGAAATCCGCCTATCGGAATTCTCTTCAACTGGCGGTCGATCACAATTGTCAGAGTGTCGCATTCCCCGCAATTAGCGCGGGGGTGTATGCCTATCCGATCGATCTGGCTGCCGAGCATTCCCTTGAAGAGGTCACGAACTTTCTCCGCGAGTGCGAAGACATTGGCGAGGTGCGATTTGTGCTTTTCAGCGATGGAGCATTCGGTGCGTTCGGACGAGTGCTTGAACGATTCGAAGAGATCGTCAAAGAGTGGTAGCCGACCGAACTCAACGTTCTCTCAAGGGCACGTCCACTTAAGTGCACGTATTCGGGCGACTTCAAAGAGCAAGCACGTCGATCGTCTATGAACCTCGGGCTTCTTTCATTTTGCTGGCATAGGCACTCGCCAGTTCTTGGATGCGAGCCATGTCTCCGCTCTCGAGAGCTTTCTTTTCGACCAACGCGCTTCCCAGCCCGACAGAACAAGCTCCCGCTTTCACGAAGTCAGGCAACGTGTCGAGGTTCACTCCTCCAGTCGGAAGAAGACGAACCTGTGGAAGCGGTCCATGCACAGACTTCAGATAGCTGGGGCCACCGACATCTGCGGGGAAGACTTTGACGATATCCGCGCCAGCGTCCCAGGCGGTCAGAATCTCTGTTGGTGTGAACCCGCCAGCCATGACAAGTTTTCCGTATCGCTGGCAAAGTTGAATGACGCTGGTGTTGACTGTGGGTGTCACAATGAATTCCGCTCCGGCCAGCATGGCAGCCCGGGCTGATTCCGGATCAAGAACAGTTCCAGCTCCGAGCAGGATCTTGTCGCCGAGTGATTTCCTCAGGTGAGAGATGATTTCAAGCACACCCGGAACGGTGAAGGTGACTTCGATGACATCGATTCCCCCGGCGTAGAGTGCTTCCGCAACTTCCAGAAGTTTCTCACCGGACGGGGCACGAATAATCGCAACAATCCCCAGATCGAGTACTCGTTGAAGGTCAGCTTCTTTTGACATGTCGGCGAATTCTAGAGAACGGTCTGTGCTCTCGTCAGGGGGACTTACTGGCTTCTGTGCGAAACGTGCAGCTGCAGGCTGCTACTTAGAAACGGCAACTACAGGCTGCTACTCGAAAACTGCTCGGCGAATTCAATAACGCGATGATCGACCATCTCTTTGAATGAGTCCATATCGAACTCATCCACTTTCTGGTAGTTCGTGCGATTCATGATCTCACGGTTTCGAACTGTTCCTTTCGTCAGCAGTTCGACAATCGCTGTCGGCGTGAATGGAGAGATCGTCATCTCGAGCCGACTATAGCGAGTCGCAGCGGACTGCCCCGGTTTCAGTTCAAGGTCGTCGCGAGAAAGACGGCCGCCCCATCCTTCTTCACTCACAATGCTTTGGAATTCGAATCCGGGCATCTGATCGGCCAGCTGCTTCAGACACGACTCGATGTGGTCTGCCAGTTCGAGTCGATATCCTGAATGCAGGGTTTTCAATTCACCGAGGGAAAGCTGTTCTCTGGCTTCGACTTGCGCTTGTTCCACACGCGTCTTCTCGCCTCGCTCAATTGCCCGTTTCAGTCGTTCTTGGAAGTCCATCGAGAGTGATCTCTTCTGCAGAATGTGATGTGAATTTGGATTTTACGAAGTATTGGCCACAAGGCAAAGAAGGGAAGTCGAGTCAATTGGTGGTTTTCAGCTGGAATTCGCGAAGTATTGCCTGTTCCGGGAATGCTTTGGCATCGTGTTGGATTGTTCCTGCTTGAGTCTCTTTCTCTACGAAAGAGACCTGCTTATGATCGTGAACTCATATCCTGGGATCGTCGCGAATGCCGTAATTTCACTCGGGAGAGTGTCAGGCGGTAAGCGGAGAAGGTTGCTGGACAGTTCAGAGAGTTCTATTCAAAAAGGGCAGGGACGAGTGATGGAGTTGCCGATTGAAGAATCAGGAGGTTCAGTCCCGGTTTTTGACTGCCATATTCTGATCTCTGGACCTGACGCGGACGGAAATTGCCACGGCGTCGTTTCGAATCTTCCTGAAGTCACAGCGACGGCGCGGTCCGAACGGGATCTCCTCAGAAAAATCAGTGAGCAGTTCAAGTCCCGGATTATCGAGTATCGTCAGCAGAACAAGCCAATTCCCTGGGAGCCTCAACGGAAGCCAGCGACCGGAGAACAACAGCGATGGTTCCCGGTTCACCTTTAGACCAGTGAGGTCGAGATCCTTCTCCCGGGAAATCCTGCTTCGCTTGAACATGCTTCATTCAGTGAAGGCAGTGTTGAATGAATGCAGAGCTTTTCGTGCGAAGCGAAGAAAATCCTAGTCTCAGAGTGATGTCTCGCTGATCGATCCAGCAGTTTGCAGAGTATCAATTTTACAGAATATCTATTGTGTCACTTGTCGTTTGAACATGCGTTCGAATTCACGTGACTTGCTTTTATGGACGCATCGCAGAGTAGAAGCTGATTCGTCCAATTCGAGTTCAAATGCAGGCAGGTGAAGAGGTTTGAGATGTTCGGTTCCATTGAGCCTACCGAGTACGATCTGCGGTTCGAGTTACTGGGAATTCCCGTTAGAGTCTCCCCCTGGTTCTGGGCCATGGCAGCGATTCTCGGATTCGAGGCAACGAAGACCGGTGTCAGCTATCTCATTGCGTGGATGGGAGTTGTCTTCGTCTCGATCATGGTTCACGAATTCGGCCACGCACTGGTTGCAAGAAGTTTCGGGTATCCCCCTCGAGTGCTCCTGTATCAATTCGGCGGTCTTGCCTTCTTCGAGCCGCGGAGAGATTTCACTCGCTTCAAGTCGGTGACGATTTCGCTGGCAGGACCTTTCGCGGGATTTGTTCTTTACGGAATCACTCGGGTATTCCTGGAGTTGTTTTACCCCTCGATCGTTCAGAATTTGAGTGAAGAGTCCGCTCGACTCATCGGAGTGACCATTTCGCAAATGTTGTTTGTGAATCTCTGGTGGGGGCTGCTTAACCTCTTGCCTGTGATTCCCTTGGATGGAGGCCGAGTGTCGCAGGAACTCTGCCTTTGGGCGTCACCGCGAACGGGGCTTCAAATCGCAGTGACAATCGGAGCGGTCGTGGCTGGAGTCGTCGCATTCGGGTTCTTTACGATCAAAGATTACTATCCAGCCATGCTGTTTGGCATGCTGTGTGCTAACAATGTCATGATGCTTCAGGAGCGTCGGTGGTAGCATCGGGGAGAAATTGAGCTTTGTCGACGCGCACACTCAGTTCCCGATCTGGACGTGCTCGCACAACTGTCTCATCCTGAACGACTGGACCTCAGTCATTTCCTTCATCGGGATTTTCTCCACATTGGAGCGAAGAAACGCTCGTGAGTCGAATTCTGATTGAAGAAGAGCGAGAATTCACGGCAATCGTGAATGTTGCTCTGGTTTGTGCGCACGCGAGAGTTGATTGACTGCGTTTCTGTTCTTGTTGAACTTGTGATTCTTCGATAAACAGGGACGAAACCGGAGTGATCAAATAGTTCTTGCAGAGAAATCACAGCTTGAAGTTGATGGAATTTGGCACGTGCAGAATTTTGCACGTTCACTAAAATGAGACGATGTCGGCAAAAAAATCCAACGTGACATCGTATTTCGGCGATGCGATTGTCGTTCAAACCGTAGAATACGGTAGGCATTTGCTGCCGAAGAACTGACACCTTGATAATTGCTTGCAAGATTGCGGACTCTCGGTCGCCCACACGGAGGCAGACTGGTCTGTCATTTTGCAAGTTGTTCGAAAGACAAGCACTGTTCCATGAGTACTGTTCGACATCGTAGGCTGCTCGCTGATTACGAAGCGATTCAACAGTACGTCAACCACCACTCCAATCTTCAATTGCTGGAGGTTGAAGGCGACCCTCCAGAGCTCTACCGGATTTCGTATCGACTCAACAGTTTGGCCCGCCTCGTCGGAGAAATCGTCGCTGTCGATCAACAGGTCGCTGAAATCTCGCTTCCGAGGAATTATCCGCGGGTTCCTCCCAAATGCCGCATCCTTACGCCGATCTTTCATCCCAATGTGAAAGAGGAGACCCTGCATGTCGATCTCCGTTGGCATGAGCACGGAAATCTGCTGGCTGTCGTGGCAATTGTCGGCCAACTCCTTCAATTCCAGGAACTCAGCGAGACGAATTCTGTAAACGCGGAAGCGGCCGACTGGGTGAAAACGAATCCGAAAGGGGTTCCAACGGATCGCGTGTCGTTTTCCCTCGACGATGATCGAGCCCGGGAAGCGGAGTCAGCGGAAGAGCACCGAAAAAACACAACGCGAGACTTCGCGAAGCCGCAGGCAGAAACGACACCTTCGATGAACACGCTGTCGGAGCACGACTATCCTGACGTGATCAAGTTGGAATGCCCTGCCTGCCACACGTCGTACAAAGTGCGACAGAATGCCTTGGGGAAGTTCGTTCGCTGTAAACGATGCCAGAATGTCTTTCAGCTAAGTGCGCTTCCTCATGTGGAAGACTGACCGGACGACCGATGCCGTTGCGGTCAGGCCCGAATTTTGTCGACGGCCAAACGTTCACGCTTAACCGGTCCGAGATGCTTCTGGGTTCCCATGGCGTCCAGCATCGAATTGTAAACGTCGATTCCCTCCGCTCCGACGTCCATGATTTCTCCGGTCTTGAAGCGACCATTCGCACCGGTGATCGCGTGAAAAACTCCCGACAATTCACGCTTCACATTGTTGTGGCGACCGTCACCTGACTCGGTGGAGATGGTAATCATCGAATTCTCAAGGATCGATTTTCCGTTCGCATCCATCGAGTCTTCGTCATCGAGTCTCTGCAGGAAGTAGGCGATTTCACGCATCTTCATGTGAGCGTGAGCACGGAGTTGCTCGTTCTTTTTCTTTTCATCGAATTTGTGCCACCATTCGTGGCTGCAACCGGCGGAACCCGAAGCATTCAACTGGTTGGCATCATTGAACGTGTACCGGTGCTCCCCGTCGTAGGTGTAGTCGCCGGTCATGCGCAAGCGTTCTCCCGCAGCCAGAAAAGTGATGGCTCCGAATCTCGCGCGATCGCACTGAATGGAGAGTGCATACAAATCAGCGAGTAGTCGCCACTCTTTTGTGAGGGCATCGAGGGTCATATCGATCCCTTCTCCGCCGGGATCAGCTTTTCCGCCGTGAGCGACTTCAGAGCGAGGAGGAAGCGGCGGAGCATCTTGAGAGATGGCTTCGAGTTCGTAGGCTCTTTGTTCGTACTCGCGAATTCTGTCGAGGTGATCTTTGACGCGCGTCCTCGAAGCCGCACTCAATGGAGAATTTTGGCTCGAATAGAATTTGTACTGATCGACAACGGAATCAAGAACGCTCCGCTTCAATCGCATGCGGGCGACGTCTTTGGTGTCGTCACTGATGGAGATTGTTCCGAAGACGCGTTCGAAGAGATCGCGGGGCTTCTCCTGAATCGTCGCTGCGACGGTTCCGTCTTCGTTGTAGCTGTGAACGTAACGGCTCACTCGGCTGCGTCGGAAGAACGTTCCAGCGACGAGCGACGGGACCATTCCTTTGGGAAGTCCCTGTTGATAGTGAGTTGCCCGGACAAGTTGATCAATCGAGGCTCCCCCAGCTTTGGCTTCTCCATTTGGAGGAGTTGCGGTGAACGCCCCGGAAGCTCCATCGAAATGCGCGTTGATCCCCGATTGATCACAGCGAACCTGATCGACGTTGCGCATGATCAGGAGTTTCTCGGACAACGGTTTGAGAGGTTCGAGGACTCCGTCAAACCCTTCAGATTGAAGAGGGGCCGGGATGCCGAGACCGAAGAACACGTTGAACGCTCGAATTGGGGCTTCCGTCGTCGATGCCGCATGTGCCGAAGTTGGAGCGACCATCTCTTCGAGCATGGGAAGCCCAATGACGACAGACCCCACACCCTTCAGGACAGTTCTTCTGCTGACTTTTCTACTGGTCATTGGTCGGCCTCGGTTTGAGTCAGTTGGATGAGATCACTCTTGATCAGGGCATGCACCGTCGCTTGGTATGTTCCACCTTCGGACATGGCCGTGCGATGAATGGATTGAACCGTTTTGGCATCTGCTGCAGTGAGTGGGCGCCCCAGAGAAAATTGGACAAGCTTCCACGTGAGGCTTTCTTTCACCCGTTCGCTTTCTGCGAGCATATCCATCAGCTCCGCGGAGGTGGAATATTCCACCGATTCACTTTTCCCCGGAATCAGAAATTCGCCATCTTCCCGCAACGGGTTGCCGTATTCATCGTTCTCGTGAAATGTTCCGAGCCCGTCGAACTTTTCCAGTCCGAACGCGAGAGGTTCAAAGCGTTGATGGCATCCGCCGCACGCATGATTCGAAATCCGTTCGAGGGCGATTCCTCGTTGCGTCAGTCCTTCCCGAGTGGGGATCGGAGTGGTGTCGACGCAAGGTGGCGGATCTTTGACAATTCCGCGGAGCAGGTCGTGAAGCACGAAGAGCCCGCGGGTCACCATCGAAGCACTATCTCCACCGATCGTGAGGATACTTCCTTGAGTAAGAAGCCCCCCCCGTTCCGGAACTTTTGACAAGTCGTGTTTGGAGAGTGACTCTTCTCCATCGTGCGTCATCCCGTAATGGCGAGCGAGCTTCGGAGTGAGAAATGTGACTTGTGCATTCAGCAAGTCTGCGAGAGGACGCTTCTGTTTCCAGACAATCTCTTCGAAGAATGCGAGTGTTTCCGCCTGCATGTCGTCAGCAAGTGCAGGGTTCCAGTCGGGAAATCGCTCGGAATTCGGCTGAAGGTTTTTCAGTCGCCCGAGATTGAGCCATTCGAAAACGAACTCTTGAGACCGGGAAATTGCTTTCGGATCTGAGAGCATACGGTCAATCTGTCGATCCAATTCTTGTGGATCGAACAACGCGCCCGATTCTGCCGCGTCGAAGAGTTTCTGATCGGGAGGAGATCCCCAAAGCGTATAGCTGATTCGGTTGGCGAGTTCGTATCTGTCGACTGGCAGCGCTCGTCCATTTCCTCGCTGATTTTCGATTCGGTAGAGAAATCTGGGAGACTGAAGCATCGCTTCGAGGACAAAAGACGCAGCGTCTTCAAAGTCTCCGCCGGCACTGGCAACGGTCGTCGTAATTCCGCGATAGACCGCAATTTCTTCTTTGTCGAGTGGACCTCTCAGGACCCATTTTCCCATTCGGGAAACGAAGTCCCGCATGTTGCTGTCGATCAATAGATGATTCTTCGCGAACTGATCCGCGAACGGAACCACATCCATCCGCGAGACCACTTCTTCTGCGAGTTTCGCGTACGCTTCGACATGTTTGAGATCAACGGTGAGGTTGTACGCGGTGTTTGAAAATCCGTCGGCTCGATAGTCTTTCGGGAGTAGCTGCGCAGCGACCTCAGAAATGTCGACTCCGGTCGCAACACGAACGGATGCGATGTATTCGGATTGAGTGAGTCGCCGCACCCAGTGCTGAGACTCGCCCTCGGAGTGTGCATAAATGACCGGGTCAATGACGTCCAGCGAGAAAACAGCACCTGCCTCAATCCACTCTTGCAGAAGTCGCTTTTCCTCTTTGCTGAGCGGCGGGCGATTTTCCGGCATTTCATCGTTCTTGACGCGTTCCCAAATAAGGCTTTCGTGCAGGTTCTGGGAGACGATTGCCTTTCCTGAATCTCCGCCGTTCAGAGCAGTCAACTTCTGCGAGAGATCGAGTCCCCCTTCGTTTTTCGCTGCATCGTGACACTCCAGGCAATGATGAGCGAGGAGGGGCGCGATCTTCTCCTCGAAGAAAACGGCACGCTCATCAACCTCAACGAGTGGCTCTGTTGTTGTTGACGAAGCATCCGGTCCTGCTCGAAAGTTGAGTTCCACTTCGTGAGCGGAGAGGGCTCGGCTGTAAAGTGCGATCAGATGCATGGCACCGAGCCATTGACGGCCGCCGCCATGCTCATCTCCAATGATCACGCGGTAAGATTCATCCCAGTTGGTGAACGCTCCGCCAATTTCCTTTTCAACGTTTAAGACTCCGTCAACATACAATCGGGCCTTTCCGGATCGGCTTCGCGTGTAAACGATATGCGTCAGCTTTGTGGACGCTGCCCCGGATTTCGATGTGAGAGATGGGAGTCCGTTCGAACTCGTTTGAGTCGTTCGCATCCGAACATCGTATTTGTCTCCATCCTGACCGAGTGTGAAATTGCGATTGGAGGAATCTCGCGAGAAAGAAAAGATTCTGGCGGGGCCGGACTGTTTGGTGTTGTCAGGACGAAGCCATGCTTCCAGGGTCAGCCCATTTGTTCGTCGAACCATCCTCGCAAGTTGCTTGTTGCCACCCTCGACGATCAATGCGGTCGGACGATGAAAAACGATCGATCCGTCCCGTTGCTGAACAGTTTCCGGAATACGAAATTCGGAATCGACCCCACTGACAGCCCGAGCACGATTGAAAATCGATCCATCTTCTGACGGACGAAAATCAAATAAGAGTTCGAGTCCGTGAGAAACGCGGAGTTGTTCTCCTGTTGGGGACGAAGCAGAGGACTCGTCCGCGATCCCCGCTCCATGGAGTGCGCCGAGGAAGATAATCGCACACGTCAACAGTTGCCCAGTTCTCGAGTGAATCACTCTCATTCGCGACCTCATCCCCTCACATTTTTTGAAGAATATATCATCGTGCGTTTGTGTGTTAATCGCAAGGCAGAAGCGATTCTTTGCTTGAACACAACCAATGGTGCACGAACACCGGCATCCGCTGTTTCCAATGGGGACGAGTGAATCGCAGCCGTCGAGGAATGAAGCGGTCTTAGAAAAACACCGATCAGTAGGCGGAGCCAAACCGGAGAGAAGAAAGCCCCAAAAGAGAAAAGAAAAGAGATAAGAAGTGCCCAATTCAATAAAAAAACTCCTCACCAGCAAAATGGCGAGGAGTTCGAAAAAAGTGGTCAGGGGCGGGGTCGAACCGCCGACACCAGGATTTTCAATTTCTGGCAGACATTCGATCCGGCCTCGGAGGACTCAGGCGGGGACATCGTCAAGAATGGCGAAAGATATCTCGCGTTCAACATCGAGCAGGATGGCGACTTCGAAAGTGGTCTGTTCGCAGCCACGAACTTCACGACAGACGATCTCAAAATCGACGTCGACGGCAATCCCGAAACAGATTCGCCAGTCCTAGCAAAACTTCCCGCTGGGCTGGTCTACCGGTCTCACCGGCCACTTCCAGACGGGAGCGGCTATGTCGCGTTCAACGCGGATGGAACCGATTCTCTGCGAGCGTTTCCGGATATGGACGATGATCCGCCGGATCCGGGGGATGAGGACGATCTCGATGCTTATGAAAACCTGATTCGGCGATTCAGTGTCGGAGTGGATCGCCCGCGCTGGCGCCCCAACTCACTGCGATCACTCTCACTGCGATCACTCTCACTGCGATCACTCTCACTGCGATCACTCTCACTGCGATCACTCTCACTGCGATCACTCTCACTGCGATCACTCTCACTGCGATCACTCTCACTGCGATCACTGAGCCGAGTCTCCCGCAACTGACGTTCACTCCCCACGACGTTTCATCTCTTATAAGGAGGGCATCATGGCCCATGTTTCCACATCCCGACCACTGCGTTCATTCGGTCTGCTGATGATCACGCTCGCGATCACCACGTTCTGTCTGGCTGCGAAAACAGAGAAGTCGGTGACACCAACGACAGTCCTGTTCAAAGTCTCTCCCGAGCCATCGAAAGCAACTTCCGGCACTTCAAAACAAGCACGACCTCACTCAATGGCAACCAACCAAAACTCAGACTGCTACTCAGAAGTCCGCAATGTTCAACGGGCTGCTAGGTTCTGCCTCGTTTGCGGTAAGCTCCGGGAGTTTGTCCGATCTCGCGGCGAAAGACGACGTGCATGTACTCCGGATGCTGAAACCCGCACAAATTCGCGATTTTTTCGAGTGGAAGATCGGTCTCTGTGAGGAGTTGTTGCGCTCGTTTCACCTGCACTTTGCGAATCTCTTGCTGAGGAGACCGGTTCAAATACTTCCGCATCTTCCGTTCAAGAGAGCTTCTGGACATCGGAACGATCTGCAAAACATCCTCAACTGTAATTCCACTGCATGCGTTTTCGCGAATGTACCGCAGAGCAGATGCGACAGTTTGATCTTCAATGGCCACAACGTCTGTGGACTGACGAGTGGAGATCCCCAGCGGCGGGACAAAGACTTTCGGCTCGTGGACGGGTTCGCAATTCATGAGTTTCGAAAGTGTCTCAGCTGCGCGATACCCAACGAGTTCAGCATTGGGGACCACACTTGAAAGAGGAGGGCGGCAGAGCTGACAGAGAATCTCGTCGTTGTCGACGCCGATGACAGCAACTTCTTCAGGGACAGCAACATCGTCCTGAAAACAGGTGTCGAGAATCTGTTGTCCACGCACGTCGTTGCAGGCGAAGATTCCGACCGGTTTTTCCAGCTCGTTGATCCAACGCGATAAATGTTCCTGCTCTTCTTCCCAAGGCCGGGCAGCAGTTCCAAACCATGTGGAATTGTAAACCGCAGAGTCTCCGAGTTTCTGGCGAACCGTATTTTCGAAGGCATTCTGCCGCCGCTCGGACCATGCTTCTCCGGAAAAACCGCAAAACGCAAGATGACGAAATCCACGGTCAAGTAAATGATCCGCAGCCAGCTTGCCGATCTTTGCATCGTCCGACCAGACATGACAGAACCCAAGATCTTCCCGCCGGTCAGTCAACTCAACCAATGGAATTCCCTTCGCAGCGACAGCGTCTGCGAGTCGAGCGGTCGTCGCTCTCGAAAGAATTCCGTCTCCGTTCCAGTGGTTTAACCAGAGGGGAGGATCGCTGGAGAGGTCGCGTTGTTCAAGAAAAACGGACCACTCATCATGCTTGCGCATGAATTTGATAATCCCTGTCAGGAGACGACGTCCGTAAATGCTCGACGTTTCAACAACTAATGCTACCCGTCGCTTTGTAGGCATGTTTTGAGTGACCTGGAGGGGAAAATGAAGTGCAATTGACGCAGCATCATGTCGAGTAAGAGGGCTTTGATGCAATGTCGATGCACCAAAGCCCGCCTTCAGACAAAACATCTGCTTAAGTTGAGAAGCGATTTAGAGAGTTGCGAAAACCTCTGTCGCAGCGTTGACGGTGTTTTCTAAATCCTGCTCCGTGTGCTCTGCTCCGACGAAGTTTGCTTCGAACTGACTGCAAGGAAGATAGATTCCACGGTCGAGCATTCCGTGAAAATAAGCTGCGAATCGATCGGTCTGATTTCGAGCAGAAACAGTGTAGTTGACCACCTGATCCGGATTGAAGAACAGTGTGAACATGCTCCCCGCATGAGCGACGGAATGGTCGATCCCATGCTTTTGAGCGGCAGCGGAAAGCTTTTCAATCAGTTCGCTTGTCTTCGTTGCAAGCTCGGGATACGGATTGCTGTCTCGAAGCTCGGTCAGAGTGGCCAGCCCCGCAGCTGTCGCCAATGGATTTCCGGAAAGTGTGCCAGCTTGATAGACAGGCCCCACCGGTGAAACGGTCTTCATGATGTCTGCTCGTCCGCCGTACGCTCCGACCGGCAAGCCTCCTCCGACGATCTTTCCGAGTGTCGTCAAATCCGGAGTCACTCCGAAGAGTTCCTGCGCTCCACCGAGCGAGACTCGAAAGCCTGTCATGACTTCGTCGAAAATCAAAACGGCTCCCGAATCCGTACAGCGTGATCGCAGCGTTGAGAGAAATTCACTCGTCGGGACGACCACACCCATGTTGCCCACGACAGGTTCCAGAATTACACACGCAATCTCGTCTCCGAATTGATCGAACGCGGCATTCAATTGCTCAACGTCGTTGTATTCCAGCAAATGAGTATCGCGCGTGCAGCCTTCGGGGATTCCGGGGCTTGAAGGAGTTCCGAGAGTGAGAGCACCACTGCCTGCCTGCACAAGCAGACTGTCCACATGACCGTGATAACAGCCAGCGAATTTGATGATCTTGTCGCGACCTGTGAATCCGCGGGCCAGTCGAACCGCGCTCATTGTCGCTTCGGTTCCGGAATTCACCATCCGAACCATCTCGATGGACGGGACGAGTTCGACAATCAACTCGGCAAGGTCCGACTCGCGAACCGTGGGGGCTCCGAAACTTGTTCCGAGTTTCGTGGCTTCTTCAAGTGCCTTCGTGACCTTGGGGTGGCAGTGTCCCAGAATGTGAGGTCCCCACGAGCCGATGTAGTCGAGATAGCGATTTCCGTCGATGTCATAGAGATACTGACGTTCGCCGCGTTCGATGAAGACAGGCGTTCCACCAACTCCTCCGAAGGCTCTCGCAGGACTGTTGACACCTCCGGGAATCACTTTCTTGGCGCGTTCAAACTCCGCAGCACTTCGCGATCGATTCATAATTTGAGAACTTCTTTCCTCTATGTTTTCCTGGTAGAGACAGCTTCGACAGCGGTACTCAAGCTTCTTTGAGGACCATATCGATGCACATCACCGACCCGAGAATCAGCATCCGAATGGGATTGTCCATCGGAACATCTTCGGAAATCTCGAGCATGTAGTTGTCGGCACTGGTGAACATTTCTTTGCCGATCCCGGACCACTTTTTCGACACGCGCGCGAGTTCGATTCCATCGTGAAGAAAGCGAAAGTCCCAGCCGGTGAAACTCCCTTTCAGGTCGCAGAGAATCTGGTCATCTTCACCAAGAACGTGAAATGCTCCCCCAATCGAGAAGAATTTCTGCTTGAACCCTCCAATCCGGTCTCCATCGGAATCGAGCACATCCACTTTCGACAGGAAAAACGAGACTCCGCGGTGGATCGAGATGACGGGTTCGCCATCGGGACTGGAAATATGGACTTCGAAGGGGGTTAAGGTCTTGTAATCCGTGAATCTCAACAACTTGGTGATCCACCCCAGACGCGGCTCCCGGCAATTCAGAATGATTTCTCCGGTCGATGGATCGTAAACATCGTAGTTGCTGGACGCTTTGAACATTCCAACATGTTCTTTGACCAGAAACAGGTTACGTTTCAGTGCATCATGCATTCTGACGGTCCAGCGTGTTGCGGGGTGAGGAGGCTCGGGAAAGCTCAAAGTCTAGAGTTTCGGCTCTGATCTGGCGAATCCGAGCCGAACGAATGCCTCCAGAAATTCCGTTTTCTCACAGGGAATCGACGATCGAGCGCGCTCAGAGAACAATTTGGCCGCGAAGACGGTGCTGAGCATTCCCTACAATCCAAGCGACTGTCAATTTCTGATCCCCAGATGAATCTCTTTGAATTGGACAGCTCAAATGATAGAAATAATTGAGGCGAAAGTCGCCGAATCCACTGATGATGGAATATTGATTGTTTGACAAGACTGTCCCCCCTCCATGAACAATTACTCCTCCGGAGAGAGAATCAGATGAAGTGGTCCCTGGTATTCGCCCTCGCATTCGCCACCACATCCGGACTGGTGGCGTCAAGTGCCTCCGCTCAGGGCCTGATCTGGTCACTTCCGGAAGACGGAACCCTTGTTCGCTACAAGGGCGTTTACAAACAGACAAGCCGCCAACCGAATTCCACCGAAGGCGATCTTGAACTGTCCTGGGATCGCATCCTCGAGATTCGATCCGTTGGAACGGAAACCGGCGTCTACCACGGCGAAGAAGTTTCGTGTCGCTGGATCGAAATCAAAGTGGAAACCGGGCACTCTCCTGAAGGTGTTCTGGATGCAGGTCCCGGCGGGATTCGAATGTTCAAGCTGCTCGTGCCAGAGACAGAGATCCGAGGAACTGTGGATGTTCCCGTTTCTCAAGGACGTACGATCTTTGCGGCATTTCTTCCGATCGTGAAGGGGTATCGAAAGATTGGTGACGAACCGACTCAGGAAATCACTTCCGAAGTCTTTCAGCTCTATTCGGTCATCGCTCTACTTCGTCACTACCGGGAATTGAAAGCGGGTGAACAGTCACAAACTTCCGTCATCGCGGGAGACTTTCACACGACTCTCTACACCGGCACACTCGTGATGGAAACGAACACCTACCGGTCAACAAACACCGCAGAGATCCTGCAGTCGGACGAGTTTCCGTTTGGCGTTGTCGGATGGACCGCCAAGACTGTGACGGAAGAAAAAGGAACCACCGACCAGCGATCAGATTTCGCTGAAGTCACGATCATCGAAGAAGAGATGAAAGCGATCGCGATCGAAGAAGACGCTCAGTCGGAATTCCTCGTGAATTAGAAGATTCTCTGATTTGGTTTGCACTCACTCGCACCAGCGAACTCCGCCTTCTTCCAAACGAAGCAGCACAAGAAAGAGCAACTTGCTCTATTCGAGTTCGTGCCCGTCGAGAACTTCGTTCGCAGGCAATGACCTCGAATTGCTCTTGCTGAACTGCTCGCTGCCAAGAACCCGGAGAGTTGCAAGAAAATTACCGGAGAGGGGAGCGAGATGGCTCATCCAACGCTGTGTGACTGGGTGGCTGAAACTCAACTGGCAAGCGTGAAGTGCATGTCGCCGGATGGGCAAACCGGTCTCAACTTCACGCGAGGCATTTCCTTCCGATTTGTTATGAAACGGTTTGACGCGACCGTTTCGCTCATAAAATTCGTCGCCCACAATTGGGTGTCCCAAATGAGCGAGATGAACTCGAATCTGATGATTCCGTCCCGTCACCGGCTTGCAGAGAACGAGAGTATGGTCCGCAAACCGCTCGAGAACCTGATACGAGGTCTTCGCGGGTTTCGGCTGCAGAGCGTCGGGACGACATGACATGAGAACGTGTCGCCCAGTCGGAAGTTTGCCGATCGAACGGTCGATGACTCCCTGATCCTTTTCGATCCGGCCTTCAACCAGAGCGAGATACGTCTTGCTCACGCGGGACGTCTCAAACGCTTCAGAAAGTCCCACATGAGCCACATGCGTGAGCGCAACGACGATGGCGCCGCTTGTTTGCCGATCGAGTCGATGGACGATTCCGGGGCGGAGGAGGCCTTTGTACTTCGTGCGTTGATCAAGCAGGTACTGAACCCCATTGCATAGCGTTCCGCTTTGAACCGTTCCGACGGGATGCACAACCACATCGGGTGGTTTATTCACCACCATGATCCAGTGATCTTCGTAGAGCACTGGCAGCGTGAGTGGTTCCGGTTCAAGGAGTTTGTCCGGAGGCTCGATCAGTCGAACGCAGACCCGTTGGCCTTCGAAAACCCGTGTGACTTCGTTCACGGGAACCGAGTTGATCGTCACGCCCCCGGCCGCAGCGATTCGCTGGAGTCTCCAGGTTGTGTAGTTGCGGAAATGACGTGACAAGAACACATCGATGCGATGGCCGCTCAAAAAAGCTTCAACAGTCAATTCGAAGACAGGAAGCGATTTCACGTCCAACTGGGGTTCTCATTCGTGTTCAGGATTGCTGCGCGATTTTCAACACAGTGGGGTCGCGGCCGTCTTTCAACAGATCGAGCAGGTACTGCCCGTAGGTGTTTTTCTTGAGCGGCTCGGCGAGTTTCTCCAACTGCTGGTCGTCAATGTAGCCGAGTTGCCAGACAATTTCCTCCGGGACGCAGACTTTCTGTCCCTGACGCATTTCGACCGCTTCCATGAAGCTGGACGCCTGAAGCAACGACGATGGAGTCCCGGTATCGAGCCATGCGTAACCTCGGCCCATCAGCTCGACATTCAGTTTGCCGGCGTCAAGATAGCCTTGATTGACCGAAGTGATCTCGAGTTCACCGCGTGTGGATGGCTTCACGTTTTTGGCAATCTCAATGACATCGTTGTCATAGAAGTACAGCCCGGTCACAGCGAAACGTGATTTCGGTTTGGCCGGTTTCTCTTCGATGTCGATGGCTTTCCCGCCTTTGTCGAACGAGATCACCCCGTAACGTTCAGGGTCTCGAACCCGATACGCGAACACAGTCGCTCCGTCTGTCCGGGAGCCAGCATTCATCAACAGCTTCTGGAAATCATGGCCGTAGAAAATGTTGTCCCCAAGCACGAGGCAGACCCCGTCATCGCCGATGAAGGAATCTCCGATGATGAACGCTTCGGCCAATCCACGAGGCTCAGCTTGCTCCGCATATTGGATATTCACACCCAATTGCGAGCCGTCTCCAAGAAGTCGCTGATACTGTGGCAAGTCTTGCGGAGTGCTGATGAGCAGAATATCGCGAATCCCTGACAGCAGCAGCACGCTGAGGGGGTAGTAGACCATTGGCTTGTCGTAGACCGGAAGAAGCTGCTTGCTCACAACGGAGGTCATGGGGTGCAAGCGGGTGCCTGCACCACCTGCGAGGATGATTCCCTTTTTGGTTCGCTGGGACATTCTGCTGCCTTTGGTCAGTCGGCCAGTATTGAAGTGGGGGATTGAAACGGTTCTGACGAGTCGAATCGAAATGAACAAAGTCAATGAGACTTCTCAAGCGACGATAGGTCGGGGGAGTTTCATCCTCAACTGAAATCGCGAGTGTCACTCTGAGTGGCTGATAAGTCCTTTTGACTCACAGTCGTATTCGATCATATCCTCACAAACCGCAAAGCTGACGCAAGGACACATCAAAAATTGCTGTTGATGCTGCAATCGATTTTCCGCACGATCCGGCTCGAATGATCAACATCAACGAAAAAACTCCCAGACATCTTCGGCGATATCTGAGAGTTCTTTTGATCGCTGCGGTTGCACCTGCACTTTCAAAGTTCTGCAAGTGAAGTGCGGCAACGTTTACTTCTTGATGTCGTAGCAGAGAAGATCGTTCCCTTCGCGAAGGTACAACTTGCCTTCGAGGATCACGGGATGTGCCCAACTTGGTCGGCCACCGCTTCCTGGAACGGTGAATTCACTGACACGTTCGAACTTCTCGGGAGTTGCCTTCACCAGCGAAACTTCTCCACTCTGATATCGGAAGTAGAGATGGCCATCAGCTGCGACGACTGAAACTGAACCGGAACCCGTTCCTCGACCTTTCCACTTTTGCTCTCCGGTCATCAGATCGGCACAGAACGGAATCGGATTCGAATCAACGCCCCCGTAGATGTAGTCGCCAACGAGAACGACTCCGCCGTGTTTGTTGGAAAGGTGTGTTTGCAGCGGATAGACAACTTCCATGTTGACCTTGCCCGATCCTGCTGGAACCTGTCGAAGCAATGCTCCTCCGCGATTGTAACCGGCACAGAAGAAAACGAGGTCGTCACGGACGATTGGAGTGGGGATGACGGCTGTGGTCTTGTCGATGTCGAATGTCCAGAGAAGCTCTCCGTCGCTGGCACGCACGCCCATCGCTCCACTTCCGGTCGAGTTGACATAAACCTTTTCACCGCCGACATGAGAGATCACGACCGATGCGTGTCCGGCACCTCGATCTTCTGGCCGTGACGTTGACCATTTTTTCTCGCCGGTCTTTTTGTCGAGAGCCAGCATCGTGTTTTCAGGTCCTCCGGGAGTGCAGACGAGAGTGTCACCATCGATGAGGACGGACTCGCTGTATCCCCAGCTGTCAGCTTTTTTCCCGGAGAACTCTTCCTTGAGGTTTCTGCGCCAGATTTCTTCTCCATCTGTGCTTGCACAAATGAGTTCCCCGAATGCTGTCAACGCATACACTCGATTTCCGTCAACGGTTGGTGTGCTGCGCGTGCTCTGCCAGTCTTCTTTTCCGTTTTCCCAGGCGGGGCCGGTTTTCATTTTCCAGATCAAATCTCCGCCATCCTGATCGAGACAAATCAGATATTCATCCGATCCGGAATCCGGAAGGTGATCGCCCATCGTGTAAATGCGTCCGTCGACGATGGAAACGCTCGAGTAACCGATTCCCAGTCCCGATGCCTTCCAGAGCAGGGAAGGCCCACCTGATGGCCATTGTTCGAGAAGATCGGTGTCGGGCGCAACGTTGGTCCGTTCCGGACCGCGAAAGGTCGGCCAATCCTCATCACCGTTGGCGACAGCAGGGATCAAAAGCGAGAGAGATAACAATAGCGGCTTACAAATTCTGAAATGAATTGACATGGCGTTCACTTCTCCTGAGTTGTGATTTCATTCCTTGAAAGATTGACGACCTGCATGTCCTGGACCGGCAGGGAAAGAGCGTTCACAGGAGTTTCCGATTCCCATTAGTGTTCGTCAATGCTCTGAGGATTGTTGAACTGACAATGTCGGTGAATTTTGAGAACGCCTTCACACAGAAATAGGGCTCTCTCGACTGTGCTCGGTTTGATCGGTCTTCCCCGGCGAGCTAAAGCGTGAACGCAAATTGACATTATGACGGATTTGCGGTGGAACATTTTGATTCCGGTTGGAAACACTTCAACCGGGCTCATCGAATGCTGACGGGGAAGTCGACACATTTTATGGAGCCCTGGCATTCTGGACGTGCTCCCGAAACTGGATTCACCGAGTGAACGCTTCAGTCACTCATCGAGCAACAAACCGTTTCGGGTTGAGTTTCAGAATCTCAGCCACGGATTGGCAACTTCGACTTCACGCAAGAAAGGATTGAGAGGGTTCTGTCGATCAGATCACGTTCGGCAAACACTGACGGTTGATACGGAACTCGGTTCATGCGGAATTCATTGATTCTCACACAGGATTGCCAGCTCTTCAGCGCTCTGCAGGAGCGCGTGCAGCCGTTCGATGTCAACGTTAAGTTTTGTGAGGATGCTGCTTCC
This sequence comes from Thalassoglobus neptunius, assembly GCF_007859735.1. Lineage (GTDB taxonomy): Bacteria > Planctomycetota > Planctomycetia > Planctomycetales > Planctomycetaceae > Thalassoglobus > Thalassoglobus neptunius. The sequence continues at coordinate 1,843,440 of NZ_SIHI01000001.1, forward strand.
GTCAAAGGCTGGATGAAGCAATTCAAGACATCCTTCCTGTTCCTCGATCTTCGACCATCGCATCACTCTCTCGAAACAGACTCGTTCATCAAAGAGCTGAGTCGAGAAGGCACCCCTAGACCCACCGTCATCACTCTCAGTGACGGATCGCTGCCGTGTCAGGTTGCTGGTGAACTGTCGCTCGTTGCCGCTGCTCACTTGATCTTTGACGAAGAAACATCCCAACTGAATTCATGGGACAAAGATGCTCGTCGCAATTTTGAGCGTGTCATGAGTCGGGACGCGCTGTCTGAGATCCCCCAGTCGTGCACACTCGCCGGGACTTCACAAAGTCTCACGACTCATCAACCCGAGTTCTTCCAGGTTCTCGAAGACCTTCAACGGGTTGCGCATCGAGATGTGACTGTCCTGCTCATTGGCGAAACCGGGACCGGTAAAACGACGCTTGCACGCATCATTCATGAACGGTCCAAGCGGTGTGATGCTCCCTTCCAGCAACTGGCTTGTGGAGCACTGCCAGCTGAGATCATCGAGAGTGAACTCTTCGGTCACATTCGAGGAGCATTCACGGGAGCGGAACGAAATAAGATTGGCCGCTTTCAGGCAGCAGGCAAGGGAACATTACTTCTCGACGAGATCGACGTCCTCGATGTCAAACAGCAGGCGAAGCTTCTCAAAGTGATTGAGACCGGTGAGTACGAGATGGTGGGCTCAACTGAGCCGATGCAATCGGACGCGCGACTCATCACCGCCAGCAACATCAATCTCGAAGATTTGACCGGTTCCAATCGGTTTCGATCGGATCTCTACTACCGTTTGAGCGTGTTGGAGTTTCGGCTTTTACCGCTTAGAGAACGGCCGATCGACATCGTTCCAATGGCTGTAGAATTTGTCGAAGAATGCTGTCGGGAACATGAAATTCAGATTCAGTCAATTGATCTCGAATTTCTTCACGCTCTGCAGTCCTACTCGTGGCCCGGCAACATCCGTGAACTCAAAAACCATATTCGAAGGGCAGTCTTGTTCGCAGAGAACGGCCGATTACAGAAGTCGGATCTTTCCGCAAAAGTGACGGAGTCGCCCATCACCTCAACGATGAGTGATCCCGAGTTGTGCGAGAATCAGACGCTTGCCGAACAAGTCGCGGATAACGAACGCGAACTGCTGATGCAGGCACTCGAAGCCAACCGTCACAACCGGACTCGGACTGCTCAATCGCTTGGGATCAGTCGTGTTGGTCTCTACAAGAAGATGCGAAGACTCGGGCTGCTGGAAGACTCTTCACGTGGCGACCTGAAACGCGCGTCATGAAGTCGACGCTATCTCATCTTCATCCACAGGCACTTCAAGTACTCTGATTCAAGGCAATTCCCCGCGACAGGATGATCCGCTCCCGCTTGTGTTCGCATGAGGATTTGCGGGAGGCGATTTCCAGTTGCTGCCCGGACGTTGTATGTGAAGTCTGTCATTGAGAGCAGACCGGAACAGCTGCACGAGACAAGAAATCCATCGGGTGACACAACTTCCGATGCAAGCTGATTCATGTCGTAATACTTCTGCTTGCCGTCATCGAATTCATTTCGACTCCGAATCAACTTCGGTGGATCGAGAATCACGACATCGAAGGTTTGCTTGTTGCGAATGCTGTCGCGCAGATAGCTGAACGTGTCAGCGTGAATAAACTTGACCGCAGTATGATTGAGCTTTGCATTTCGTCGGGCCTGTCGAATGGCTTCTTCGTCGAGATCAACTGCGGTCACGGAAGCAGCTCCGGCGAGTGCGCAGTTGATGGCGAATCCTCCTGTATAACAGCACAAATCCAGAACGCTTTTGCCTTTGCAGAACTCGCGGATTCTTTGTCGGTTGTCACGCTGATCGCAGAAGTAACCGGTCTTGTGACCTTCGAACGGATGGACCTCGAATTTGGTTCCGTGTTCGGTGACGATGACCGATTCCGGAACTTTTCCGGACTGAAACCCATCCGCAATAAAACCCTCTTGTTCGAAAGTCATCGGCCCCGGGCGGACGATCCAGTGCGGTATCTTGAGTTGCTGCGACAGGAGACTGGCGAAGGCTTGAGATCGTTGAAACATCCCCAAACTAAACGCTTCCACGGAGAGAACGCTTCCGTAAACATCCGCGACGATTCCGGGAAAGCCGTCACCTTCGGCATGAATGACTCGGTAAGCATTCGTGGATTGCGTCAGTTTCAGTTCGTCATGTCGAAGTCGAATGGCACGCGCGACGTTTTGCTGCCAGTCGCGTCGCGTGATCGAGAAGTCTCCCCACTTGATAATTCGAATGGTCGACTCTGCGCGAGGATTCCAGATTCCCAGCCCGATTTTGTCCCCCGAGTCCGAAACGACCCGCACCAGATCTCCATGCTGAGCGGAGGCATCTACCGACGCGATGCGTTTTCGGAAAACGGTCGGATGCCGGACGTAGGCTTTCAGTTTCGCGAGAGGAATCGTCGCGTCAGTCGTGACATCCAATTGACGTTGGAGCGTGTGCGAAGGATCAAGGGGAAAAGTGCTCTTCTTGCGGCGAGGAGGCTTCTTTGAGTGTCTCGCGGAAGTTTTGCGTTTGTCGAATTTGCGTGGCTGACGAGGTGGCATCTTTTTGCGCTACTAAGGCACTTGGGCTTTTGTGCCAATTCAATAGAGACAAAGCCGTGCGACCTCGGTGTATGCACCGGATCGCTGTGACGGACTTCGTTTCCGAATGCGAACAGTGAGTGAAGATGCTGATCGTACGCAACGTCTGCCGGTCCGGTTACCCAACAGGCCCTTGAAAATCGATAAAAACTCATTTGAAGCGATCGTGGTCCCCGGATTTCCGAGCGGGACCATGACTCAGAATTTAATCTTGATCGTTCGATGATTCCGTCTCTTTGGGGCGGAAAATTTGGCTTGAGTAGATGTCGAGCCGGTGCAGGAAGAATTTTGCCAACACGCCCAACGTCGCGATTCCGTATTGGGTGCTGCGACGGAAATTGATGCTGCTGGCTTCATCGAAGTAGCGGACCGGGACGGGAATGTCACCGATTCGAAAGCCAAATTCGACAGCTTGTGCGAGCAATTCGCTGTCGAAAACGAAGTCGTTGGAGTTGTTGTGATACGGAATAGTCGTCAGGACTTTTCGCGAATACGCTCGAAACCCTGAATGAAAATCACCCAGATTCTGGCCGAGGGCAATGTTCTCAATTGTCGTGAGAACACGATTCGCCAAGTATTTGTAAACCGGCATTCCTCCCTGAAGGGCTTCTCTCCGGGTCCGAATCCGTGAGCCAAGGACGACGTCGCAGATTCCGAGCCGCAGAAATTCGATCGCTGCCCCCATGATGCGGCTGTCATATTGATAATCGGGATGAATCATCACGACGTAATCGGCACCGTGGGCAATGGCGTGGTCGTAGCATGTCTTTTGATTTCCCCCGTAACCCAGATTCTGATCATGCTGGATGACGGTGACTCCCAACGACTTGGCGACTTCAACGGTTTTGTCCGTGCTGCAATCGTCGACGAGAATCACTTCGTCAATGACTCCTTTCGGAATGTCCTTCAGAGTCCGCTCGATGGTTGCCTCAGCGTTGTAGGCGGGCATCACCGCGATCGTGTGTCGCTTGAGGGTATTGTCAGCCGAAATCGCATGGAGCATGGATTCGATGCGTCCGAGTGCGTGGCTGGTCGAGTCGAGAGAGTATGTGGAGTCCGGCACGTCGTTGCCTTCCAGGAAACTGGCGAGAAAATGGATCTGGAAGAAAACTTCCGCGAAAACTCTAGCTCAGCCCTCAGACCGTGCAGCCTGTGATGCAAAGAGACAACAAGGTGTCGTGCGAATCATGCCGATTATGGGTGATTTGCGAGTGGTGATGATACGAAGTCCGGTTGCCGATCGACTGCAACTGCGATAATTTGGAAGGGAACGACATGCTTGAGAAACGACATCGAGTGAGCAAACAGTGTCTAAATTGTCCTGATTTTTCCCGCATCCGGTGGATTCAGTTCCGGAGACCGCTCACGTGACACTCGTTGATCAATCCGATTCAGATCGGAATTCTGTGGAGAGCGAAACGGGCTCAACGTTTCGAGTGCCTCCGCTCGTTCAGAAGCCGCCTCGTCCGAGTCGATTGACCTGGCTGGAGCGCAACAGCATTTCTCTCGGCTCCTCAGCCGTGCTGCACATCTGGATCATCGCCGCACTCGGTTTCCTCATTTTTCCGGTCATGAGACGCCCGGAGCAATTTGCCGTCGATACAACTGTCCGGTTTGAATCTCCTCCCATTGCAATGGCGGAAGAGACAGTCGTGACTGCTTCTTCAGAAGACGCCAAAGTGTCAACATTCGATGCCGTGAGCGAAGAGGACGTGGAGACTCAAGTCGAGGGAGATCTCGGAAACTCGACCGGAGAACTCGCTTCCACGGTTCAACCAGTGGAAAAAATCGCTCCCGGTGCGAGGTCCGCCGAAGAGAATTCTGCATCGAATGAGGGATCAAAACCTGACGCCACAGTAATTGGAAATCGCCGAACTCTCGCGGGGGGAAAGTCCGGGGAAGTGACCGTCTCTCTGATCTGGAACACGTTTGACGACCTCGATTTGCATGTCTGGAATGCAAACGGCCATCACGTCTGGTTTGGACACCGTGAGAGTCCAGATGGCATGCTCGATGTCGACGCAAACATCATCCCGACCACTGATGAACCGATCGAGAACTATTTCGAAGAGAAAGCTCGTCCCGGGTACTATCGCTTTTCCGTCGATCTGTATCGCTGGAGGTCAAACAAGCCCGTTGAGTTCACTCTGGGCGTCTGGGTGCGTGGCCGGGAAAAACTCTATCGCGGAAGAGTCATGACAGAAATGAAAACTGTCGGAGGCTTCGAACTGGAAATTCCGGAAGATGGCGAGGATGATCAAATCACTCTGGTCTGGTTGAATGACAATGAAGTTCGCCGAATTGCCATTTCAGAAGAGAAGAAGAAACTGTTCCGCGAAGTTCAGGGGGTTCGTCGATTTCGCTCCACTGCAACTCGCAAACTTCAGGAATTTATCAGCAAATATCCCGACAGCCTCGAAGCGGTCGAAGCTCAGGAGCTTCTCGAATCCATCCAGAAACGCGGTCGATAGAACTCAATCAACTCACTGCCGGACGTTGCCCGGATTACCTAAGCCCGTTGCTGAATTTGCACATTAAAATACCTTCAAGCGACGACTCCAGTTCATAGAAGCGAGAATCATCAATGAGACACGGTCAATGTGTGATGTGGGGAGTCTTCTTTCTCACGTGTTTTCTGATCACTCCGCTTCAAGCGGAAAGTCCAACAACAGCATCTTCGTCGCTTGCCTCGGACTTAGTGCCGCTCTGTCGCGTTCTGTCCGGAGAGAACCAAACGACCAGTCTTCGGTTGAAACTGGTCCCGGAAATTGACGGCTCACCGCAGGATGTGACTGTCGAGTTGCAATCCGACGCGGACGGAAACTATCGCTTCTCTGCTGATCACGCCGAATACGCGATTGAAGTTCGACGTCAGGAGTCCGCCACGACAATCCTGCTTCCGAAGCATCAGAAGGCGATTGTCGGGCAAGGGGCAGTCGACGGTGACGACACACTTATCGCTCAGGGAATCGTCAATCGCCTCGTTTCGATCGATTCTGACTGGAAAAAATACGTGCCCCTCGCTCAGGCGGCCGACCCGAATGCGATTGCTTTTCTGCTCAAGACGGTCGCTCAGATTCAACCGGGAGCCCCCCCCCACTCGTGGAGACTCGGCGGGGAAAACTCTCTTCAGTTTGAGGAGGGAGGACATCTCATCAAAGGCACACTAGAAAACGCCCGTTTCGAATTTGAAATCAGTGAGTTGGAGCAATCGAGTGCTCTCGATTTGAAAAGCGACTCTCTGAAGGGCTCCGACTTTGAAGTGACCGAGATTCCGCGAGAGGAATTGGAACGGACCCTGTCACGCGGGATTCGTCGGGCCACGGAAATCCTGTCACCATCTCCCCGGTTGACGCATCCCCCACAAGATTCGAGAACCGTACCCCACGGAGAATTGAAGTGGGTTCATGGCCACAGAGTGGCGATTCTTCACGGAACCCCGGAAGAAATCGGAACCGCTCACGGGAATTTGCTGAAAGATGAGATTCTCAAGACCGTCGATTCCGTGATGTATACCTTCGGAACAGTCAACATGGTTCGCTCTGGGAAGTGGTTTCGAGTGGAACTTGATGAGGCTTACGAACGGCTTTCTCCACACATTCCCAAAGACCATCTCCGCGAAACTGTCGCGATGGCGAATGCAGTCGGAGTTGACACCGAGCTGGCTCTCGTCGTGAACGTGTTTCCCGAACTCTTTCACTGTTCAGGGTTTGCAATCTTCGGTTCAGCCACGACTGACGGAAAACTTTACCATGGTCGCGTGCTCGATTACATGACAACCATCGGGCTCCAGGACGCTGCCACGACGTTCATCGTCTCGCCGAATGAGAAGATTTCGTTTGCGAATGTCGGATACGCCGGATTCATTGGTTCCGTCACCGGAATAAATTCGCAGGGGATTTCACTTGGCGAAATGGGAGGCCGAGGAGAAGGGCAATGGGACGGCGTTCCAATGGCGACGCTGATGCGAAGGGGGCTTGAAGAATGTTCATCACTCGCTGAAGTGATGGACCTGTTTGAATCGAGTCCCAGAACGTGCGAGTATTATTACGTCTTTGCCGACGGAAATCGAAACGAGGCTGTCGGAGTGGCAGCGACTCCCGAAGCCATTGAGTTCATCAGGCCCGGTCAATCACACGAACGGCTTGGTGAGGGGATCGAGGATTGTGTTGTCTTGTCAGCAGGCAACAGGTTGACGACACTGCGCGAACGAGTGATCGCCCAGCATGGGAAAATCGACACGACTGCCGCAATCCGTCTCATGGATCGCCCTGTGGCAATGGAATCGAACCTGCACAACGCACTCTTCATACCGGCCGACGGTGTTCTGTATGTGGCCAATGCGGATCATGACTCGCCAGCAGCTGAGCGACCATATGTCCGGCTGGACCTTCGGGAACTCCTCACAGAGACAGTCAACAGCGACCTGATTTCGGAAAATTAGCAAAAATCTGATTCAGATCGTCAGAGATCATGACTTCTCCGAAGGAATCTCGCCCGTCAAGGGGTGTGGTTGCTTGACACAAATTTATGGACTGCCATAGGATACGCGACTCGATGGGTGGCGGGTTGAAGGATCGCCGACCCTCTATGGTTCACGTAACACTTAATAGCTAAAGGGGATCCGGCGAGATGGCTGTTCCCAAAAGACGACAATCCAAGGCTCGGTCACGGAAGCGCCGAAGTCATAACGCTTTGAAACCAATGAAGTTGCAGTACTGTCCTCAGTGCGGGACAGCCGTTCCTTCGCATGTGGTTTGCCCGAATTGCGGTCATTACCATGGTCGTACAATGATTGAGACAGAGGATTAGTGGTCGAATCGGACATTCGATTCGCTTCGAAAGACAATCGCCACGCTTTGGGTAGGTTTTCTGGTCGGTCGAAGGGTTATTGGCGGAAGGCTCAAGGACTCTTCTTGTGTGAACTTTTGTCACCACTGACGTTGACTGACTTCTTCAGCCCAATTGAGGTCAGAACAGGATCTTGAAACCAATGCGAATTGCACTGGACGCTATGGGCGGAGATGATGCGCCCCTTGTCAACGTCGCTGGAGCGATCGAAGCTCTCCAGGAACACTCCAATCTTGAAATCTCTCTTGTTGGCGACCGTCAGGTTGTTGACGAGATGATTGACAAGCAGGGGTATTCCGGAGATCGACTGGAAGTTGTCGAGGCAGACGGTTTTGTCGGCATGCACGAAAAGCCGATGGACGCTCTTCGGCAGAAGCCCAATTGCTCGATTGCAAACTGTTGGAAACTGATGGCGGCCGGGCAGGTTGATGCTGTCATCAGTGCTGGAAACACTGGGGGAGTTGTTGCCGCCGGGCTGCGAACTCGACTCTTCCTCAAAGGAGTGAAGCGTCCCGGGATTTCCGTCGTTCTTCCGACCGTTACAGGACGCTCCGTCCTTCTCGATGTCGGAGCAAATCCGGGAGCACGTCCTGAACATCTCGCGCAATACGCGATTATGGGGACTGTTTTCGCTCGTGAAATGCTGCAGGTCGAATCTCCACGAGTCGGTTTGATGAACATCGGGAGCGAAGACGGGAAGGGGACTCCATTCATTAAGGAAGCCCACGATCTCATCGTTCAGGGTCCGGTCGCTTCGAACTATATCGGAAATATCGAGGGACGCGGGCTGTATCAGGGTGAGGCGGACGTCATCATCTGTGAAGGCTTTGTGGGGAATGTCGTTCTCAAGGTTTCTGAGGGAATGGCGTCGATGATGATGCAGCGAGTGGCCCATCAGGTCCTTGGTTCGCTGAACGGAGAAAAATCGGCCGCCGAAGAAGCATTCGGGAAAGTTGGGCGAAGCTTCGAATACAACGAATACGGAGGCGCGCCTCTCCTTGGAATTGATGGAGTCTGCCTCATTTGTCACGGTTCGAGCGACGCACGTTCGATCCGAAATGCGTTGAGTACAGCACTCACCTTCGGGGACCGAAAGGTCAATCAACAAATCGTGGAGACACTGTCAGTTCAGGCTGCTGCCAACGGTTAAGGCTTCTTCCTGACAATGGCGACACCAGTCCGCTGCACGCGATCGATTTATGCAGGTCAAGGCAACCTTTGCCTAACGGTTTGAAGTCAACGGGAGCCGTTCGTCGGCGTGCTATGCGCACATCAGCCGCAGTTTCCCGCGTACTCACTCGAACAGCTTGAAAAAGTTCTCGTCCTCTTTTCTGGTGCGAATTCGCGAAGACCTGTTCGAACAATGCTCTCAATCAGGAATACGAAACATGAGTCGAATTGGGTTCCTCTTTCCAGGACAAGGCGCTCAACATGTCGGGATGGGAAAGCAAATCGTCGATCAATATCCGGCGGCAGATTCGCTTTTCGATCAAGCGTCTGAAATTCTGGGTTATGACCTGAAGAAGCTTTGCTTCGAAGGCCCGTCCTCAGAACTTGATTCGACGGTTTACAGCCAGCCTGCGATTTTCGTCACCAGTCTGGCATGTCTTGAAAAACTCCGTGCGGATTCCCCGGACGTCATTCTCTCCTGCGAAGTCGCTGCAGGACTGAGCCTGGGAGAATATACCGCTCTTGTGTTCGCAGGGGCGATGAGTTTCGAGGACGGGCTGCGAGTGGTGCAGCAACGTGGACAAGCGATGCAAGATGCGGCCGATGCAACTCCGTCGGGAATGGCCAGCGTTCTGATGCTCGATCTCCCCGACGTTGAGAAGATTCGGGACGAAGCGCAATCGGCGGGGATCGTCGAAATTGCGAACTACCTGTGCCCCGGGAATTTGGTCCTGTCAGGCGAGAATGCCGCAATCGAACTCGCAGTGGAGTTGGCAGAAAAGGCAGGTGCTCGAGTCGTCCCGCTTGCCGTGGCGGGGGCGTTTCACACAGAGATCATGAAACCGGCAGACGATCGGTTGAAGAAGGCGCTCAGCGAAGTCGCCATCACAAGTCCGAAGCGGCCCGTCATTTCAAATGTCGATGCTCAGGCACACTCTGACCCTGATGAGATCAAAGACGTTCTCGTCAGGCAGGTCATCAATCCGGTTCGTTGGGAAGACTCCGTTCGAAGCATGCTTGAATCCGGTGTCGATGAATTCTACGAAATTGGTCCGGGCCGCGTTTTGACAGGGTTGCTGAAGCGGATTCAGCGAAAGACTCGGTGCACTGCAATCAACGATTCGTAACGCTCAATTCGAGATTGGTCTCAAAAAAAAACGCGATCGTTTCAATATTTTTCGAGTGGCGTGAGCGAAGCCGCATCGCCTGAAGAAGTCGTCTGCTCGTGAATCATCTCAATGATTCGGGCCGACGCGAATCTTGCGAAGATTCCTGTTGTTTCCGATTTTGATTTTATGCGAGAATCGCTACAAGGTGCTGTTGGAGGGTTTCTCAAACGGCGCCCCCCAACTCAAGCAGGAACTTGTTCCGAATCACACTTGAAAGAAGCCAATGTGAGCGAGGAACTTCCGACTTGATCAAGACATTCCGGTTATCACGACATCTCCGGACCCATTACCGTTTACACATCATTCAAAAGCCGCTATATCTTCCGTCAACCGCCGTTTTTATGATTCGTTCACAGATCATGAATCGGTCGGAAGGCCCGCAAATGAGAATGGGCCCCAGGACGGTGTTGAGTAATCCATTAAGGAGTCAGAAGTGGAAGATAAGATCATCTCAATTGTGAGCGAGCAATTGAGCGTATCCAAGGACGAAATCTCTCGAGAGAGCAACTTTATTGATGATCTTCAGGCCGATTCTTTGGACCTGGTTGAACTGGGAATGAAGTTCGAAGAAGAGTTCGGAGTTTCAATTCCTGATGAAGACTACGAAACGATGAAAACTGTTGGCGATGCCATCGATTACATCAAGCAACGGGAGAATGCTTGAGCCATGCTGAAGCGAGTCGTTGTCACCGGCTTAGGCGTTGTCACCTCTCTTGGCTGTGAAGTCAGCGAGTTTTGGGACAGCATCTGCGCTGCCAAAAGTGGCGTCAGTAAAATTCGTCGTTTCGACTGTTCCAACTTCAAGGTTCAGTTCGGGGGAGAAGTGCAAAACTTCGAGCTCACCGAACATATGGACCTTCTTGAAAAGGATGTTCGACGCCTTGATCGCTTCGTGCAGTTTGCCATGGCAGCTGCCCAGAAGGCGATTACAGATTCCGGGATCGACTTCGCAAGTGGTGACCCGTACCTGCACGGAGTTCTCGTCGGGTCTGGAATTGGCGGGCTGAACGAAATTGAGCAACAGCACTCAATTCTGTTCGACCGTGGTCCGACCCGCGTCTCACCGTTGATGATTCCGAAGCTGATGGTGAATGCCGCCAGCGGAAACATCTCGGTTCGATGGAAACTCAAAGGTCCGAATAGTGCTGTTGCGACGGCATGTGCGTCCGCAACCAATGCGATTGGTGACGCCTATCGCTTGATTCAGCACGGCCAGGCGAAAGTCATGGTGACCGGCGGAAGCGAAGCAGCCGTCACACCGATGGGGCTGTCTGGATTTGCAAGAATGCAGGCACTGTCGACACGGAACGATGCACCCGAAGCTGCCAGCCGACCGTTTGACGTCGATCGCGACGGTTTTGTGATGGCGGAAGGGGCGGGGATTTGTGTTCTCGAAGAATACGAGCATGCCCGTTCTCGCGGAGCAAATATCGTCGCTGAAGTTCTTGGATACGGAATGTCTGCGGACGGAAGTCACATGACTGCTCCGGATCCGGAAGGTCGCGGTGCTGCAAGAGCGATGCAAGGGGCATTGAATGATGCTGAGATCAGCGCCGACTCAATCAGCTATGTGAACGCTCACGGAACGAGTACTCCGTTAGGCGACAAAGCTGAGACGATGGCGATCAAGAGTGTCTACGGAAATCATTCCCGCACGATGCCTGTGTCGAGCACGAAGAGTCAGCTTGGGCACCTGTTGGGAGCGTCCGGAGGCGTTGAGTTCGTTATTTCGTCTTTGGCGATTCGTGATCAGATTGCTCCACCGACAATCAACCTCGATCATCCCGACGAAGCTTGCGATTTGGACTATGTGCCAAACGAAGCTCGGCGAATGCAGATTGACCGGGTAATGACCAACAGCTTCGGATTCGGAGGGCACAACGCCTGTCTAATCCTGGGCAAGGTCTGATCCTTAGTCACTTTTTCGCGGACCAGTTGAGTCGTCATTGACGCAGAGGCAATGATGCAACAGGTCCGAAGCATTAAGCAATCGTGCTTAGTGCTGTTGTTGCGCTTGCCCGCGCACTCTCTTTGAGACCGTATTCTTTCGCCATTCCTTCGCGCTCAAAGACTTTCGCTCAAAGACTTTCGCTCAAAGATAAAGATGCCTGAGTGACGTATTCCGGGTTTCAGGCACTCAGGTCGAGAGTTCTTCCGAGAAATGATTGTAGAGTTCGCGGAAGCATTCGCGGATATTTCCCCGGTTCCTGCGAAACAGCTGAGCGAGCCTTGCTTCCGAACAGGCTTCTTCGCCTGCAAGGGACCTCGTGAAGCGAATGAGTTGTCGCGGTGTGCTTTGGCAAGTGTGAAGTGTCGGCATTCGCCCCGGTCGATGGCACGAAATGACCAATCCGCGAAGCTTTTGGCTCTCTTCCTGGACTCTTCTCCAATCCCACCAATTCAAGAGACCGGCGGTATCGAGAAGAAGAATGTGTGTCGCGGGAAGATCCTTCATGGTTTCCCGGAACTTCCGCAGATTGCGTCGACTGCCATCATCTTGTAGTCGCAGCAACGTCACAGGGATCTGACGACGTTGAAGTTCTCGAAAGAGGTCTCGTAGAAGCGTTGTCTTGCCTGTTCCTTTTCGGCCGACAATGGCACCACGAAAGCCGCTTTGTTCCATCGATGCAATCAGTTCACCAAGAGATCCTTCATCGAACCGGTATTCGAGGTTGTCGATGTTCTCCGACCGGAAGGGGTTGGCGCGTGCTCTCATTTCGCCAGATCAATTGTCAAGCCATCATCTGCGATCGTGACGTTGGGATAGACACGGGTCAAAGCGTCCAGCCCAATCGGGTCATCGTCAAGGTTCAAGGGGTCGACGTGTGTGACCACGAGTCTCCCGACGTTAGCGTCTTTCGCCAAACGGGCGAGCGACGATGTGTGTGTATGCCCGGTCGTTTTTGCCCACTCCAAATTGTCGTCCGGGAAATAGCATTCATGGATCAAGAGATCGGCGCCGCGAACGAATTCTGTGTAAGTTCCATCAACGGTTGTGTCGGTCACGTACGCGATTTTCTGGCCGTCCAGCTCGAAGCGGTAAGCCGTTGAGCCCCCGGGATGAGTGGTCAGGGGAAACGACTCGATCTCAATTCCGTTAGCAAGCTCGATAGTGTCGCCAGCGGTGAATGCGTGAAATTCGAATGGAGGTCCGACGGGAAAGATGGCTTGCGAAAAGAGCGAATCCCGGACGGCATCGAGGATGTTCTGAACGCCGAACAGTCTCATTTTTTCGACGCCCTGGATCAGCGGGAGGGTGACGAGATAGGTCAGTCCGCAGATGTGATCGAGATGAGCGTGAGATAAAAACAGATCAAGCGTTTTCGTCTCAAGGTGCTCAGCGATTCGGAAGCCCGCTGTTCCGCAATCGAGAACGAGTCCAATTTCGGGGACCATCAGGCACGTGGTGTGGCGGCGTTCGTTGGGGTGAAATCCCCCAGTTCCAAGAAATTCGATTCGCATGCGGCGACTCGCCTCCGGGTGCCGAATTGTGATTGGTTACGCCACGGTTTCTGCTTCACGCTTCAGCAGCCCCCGAACGATTGATCTCAAATGAGGCTCTGCCTCGTTCGCAATCGCGATAATTTCTTCGACGTTTGCTGGTTTCAAAGCATCGGGCAGACACATGTCTGTGACGACGGAAAGGGCAACTGTCCGGAGCCCTGCATGGACCGCCACGAGAACTTCGGGAACCGTTGACATTCCGACGATGTCGGCCCCGATCATTCTCAGGAAACGGTACTCTGCTCGCGTTTCAAGATTCGGTCCCGCGATGGCGACGAAGACACCTTTCTGAGCCCGGAAATTGTCGGCGCGAGCAATTTCAAGTGCGGCGTCTCCCAGCTTCTGGTCGTATGGAGCGCTCATGTCAGGAAAGCGTGGACCGAGTCGGTCATCGTTGATGCCGATCAACGGGTTGTCTCCCATCAGGTTGATATGGTCATCGACAACGACAATATCGCCCGTCTGGAGATAAGGGTTCATGCCGCCCACGGCATTGGAAGCAATCAGAAGCTCAGCTCCGAGAGCTTTGAAAACTCGAACAGGCAGAGTCACTTGCTTGAGGGAATATCCCTCGTACATGTGATGACGCCCTTCCATCGCAATCACTGGCAACCCGCTCAACGTTCCGCAGACAAGCCGGCCTCGGTGACTCGTGGCAGTCGATTTCAGAAAATGAGGAATTTCCTCATAGTCAAAAACCGCTTCTGTTTCGATATCGCTGGCGAGATTGCCCAAACCCGTACCCAGGATAATCCCAGCATGTGGCGTACGATCCCACTTTGCTTGAATGACCGAACAGGCTTCCTGGATCTGATTGTAGAGTTCGAGCATGATTAATTGCTGGCCTGGGAAAATTCTGGCGAAATTTGGAAGCGCCAAACCGTGTGGGACGTTTTTTGTGTTGCCAGTCGCTGGGATTGAGTCAGGAGATGATACCAAAGAGCCTGTTTCCCGAGGAATTCAACTCAAATCCTGATGCAGTCCAATGCGCAGCATCGAACGAAAACCCCACAAACGGCTCAATTCTGAACGTTTTCGGTTGGGGGAAGCACTTATGCGAGCTTCTTGGCACAGGTCTTACAGCGAACCCGTTTGCCTTTCTTTCCGACAACGACTCCGCACTTGGGGCATCGCTTCTGCTTCCGTTCCTTCTTCAGCTTTGTTCGCGGTCTCAGTACCATCTCAGCAACCTTTAGCTTTCTTTCACAGTATTTTGAGTGCTCCCAATCGAGAACGATGGCGAGCAAGCCAGCAAGTTATCGTATGAGGCAACTCGCTTCAACGTCGACCGTGGAATCCTTTGTACAGTATCCGGTTAAAGTCCACACAGCTCGAATTCCAGAGTTGTCCGACGCGCAACCTTTCCACATTCCTCACTCTTTGCCATGATAACCTCACTACCTTGGCCGAATTGACGGATAGTTTTCCATGGCGGAATCTGATTCCAACCTCCCCGATGAACAAACGAATGTCGATGACACTACATCGATGCCGCCTTCTTTTTCCGCATCGGGAGAGATGGTCCCCCAAACGGATTCGATTCTTGATGACTTCCGGCTGCTTCGGCGGTTGGGAAAAGGAGGAATGGCAGAAGTCTGGCTGGCCGAGCAAGAATCTCTGAAGAGAAACGTTGCTCTGAAGTTGCTTCGTCCTGATCTCACGGAAGATCAAACCTATGTCGCCAGATTTCAGGCAGAAGCCAAGGCAGCGGCAGGTCTGAACCATCCCAATATCGTTCAGGTCTATACGGTCGGCGAAAATCACGGTCAGTATTTTATTGCTCAGGAGTACGTCGAAGGGGCTACTCTCAAGAGTTTTATTCAGAAGAAGGGGCCTCTCGAGCCCAAGCTCGGACTGCGGATCATGCGGCAGGTGGCGTCCGCTCTGCGTTCAGCTGCCGAGAAAGGGATCGTTCATCGGGACATCAAACCCGAAAACATCATGCTCAACCGCAAGGGCGAAGCAAAAGTGGCCGATTTCGGGTTGGCACAGCTGCAGGGAGGCGAGCGGCTCAACCTGACACAGGAAGGTGTCACGATGGGGACGCCTCTGTATATGAGTCCGGAACAGGTTAGCGGAAGAAAACTGGATCAGCGGAGCGACATCTACTCGTTCGGGATCACGAGCTACTACATGTTCGCGGGGCATCCTCCGTTTGAGGGGGAAAATGCCGTCAGCGTTGCTGTGAAGCACTTGCATGAGACGCCCACGCCACTCGAAGAGATTCGACCGGACCTTCCCAAGGTCATCTGTCAGGTCATCAACAGGATGACTGAAAAGAGTCCTGATGACCGGTATGCGTCAGCGGAAGATGTACTCAACGATGTTCGCAAGATTGCCAAAGCTCTCGAAACCGGTGACTCGGTCAACGATCTTTTCGCCGATTCTGCCCCCTCCGCAAACGCGTTCCCGACGAACCGACCTGCGGCAGTTCTGACACTGCTTTGCATTCTTGCAGCACTTGCTTCGGCCGGGGTCAGTCTTGCCACACGTCAAACGATTCCGGAAGCGAATCCGAATCTAATTCATTCCTCGATACCAAAAATGGATTCGGCGCGTGAGCAGTTTATTGACGCAATGTTTCGCGTTGACAGTGAAGATGCATTCAAGGCAGTCATCCAATACCATCCGACCGACACCGGATACGTCAACCGGGCGCACGAGCAACTCGCTTTGCAGTACCTGCACGATCCAAACCGAAAAGCGGATGCGGAACGTCAGCTGAATCTGCTTCGGGATATTCAGACAGAAGAGTACATTACGAAGGCGCGGATTGGGAAAGCGTACCTTTCGGCAATCGAAGGGAACATTTCGCTGGCCAAGTCAACATTGGCGGCGCTTCCCGCAGACTATCAGGATCGGTTGAGCGAAAGCTGGCGTCAGCGTGAGGAAGACGCTCGACGCATTATCAGTGAGTCTGAGGAATCCTCTCAAAATCGTGTGCCCGAAGACTCCTCGTCTTAAATTCAAAGTGCCATCTCCGTTTGTGCTTTGGACTCACTCTCCCCAGAAAAAACAGATGCTATGACCGATGTCATTGAGGGTAGTTTGTATGACTATCCCAAATACTACGATCTCTTGTTCGGCTTCGACTGGAAAGCGGAGTGCGACTTCCTCGAAAGCTGTTTTGACCGATACGCGAAGTGTCAGGTCAAACGTCTCTTCGAACCGGCCTGTGGAACAGGTCGACTGATGATCAAACTCGCTCAGCGTGGCTACGAAGTTGCGGGCAATGACCTGAATCCTCATGCGGTCGAGTACTGCAATGACCGTCTCGTGCGGTTCGGATTTCCGGCGAGTGCGGTCG
This sequence comes from Thalassoglobus neptunius, assembly GCF_007859735.1. GTDB lineage: Bacteria > Planctomycetota > Planctomycetia > Planctomycetales > Planctomycetaceae > Thalassoglobus > Thalassoglobus neptunius. The sequence goes on from NZ_SIHI01000001.1 coordinate 1,860,095, forward strand.
TGGAAGACATGAGCGATTTCTCAGTGAAGAGGAAGTTTCACGCCGCCTTCAACATGATCAACAGTTTTCGCCATCTGGAAACCGAACGAAAAGCGACTGACCATTTCCAGTGTGTGGCCAACGCTCTCGTGAAGGGGGGGCTGTATATCCTGGGAGTCCATCTGATTCCAGCGGCTGGCAATCGAATGGAACAGGAATCGTGGGTGGCCCGGCGTGGCAATTTACAAGTCAACTCACACATGTGGTGCAAGGAACTCGATCTCAAAGGACGGAATGAAAAACTCGGAATGACTCTCGATGTTTATACGCCAACGTCCCATCGACAGATTCGCGATGAAATGAATTACCGGACTTACACCGCCAAACAAATGCAGAAGCTGTTCTCGAGAGTTCCTGAAATCGAAGTCGCCGCAGTGCATGACTTTTCTTATGACGTTTCCGAGACAACGGAACTTAACGAGACATCGGAAGACATCGTTTACATTCTCCGCAAGAGGTGAGAGTTCGGCGTGCATCATCTGCGGAAACAATTTGTGATCCTTTGCCTCTGCCTGCTTGCGTCGACGCTTCCCTTTCTGATTCTGGGCGAGTCGTTCGAAAATGAAATCCGGTCGTGGTTTGAACAGTCGTGGTCGCCGCCCGCACGTTTCGGACTGATTGTCGCGCTGTTGGCACTGGATATCTTTCTTCCCATCCCATCGAGCGCTGTGAGCACCTATGGTGGGGCTGTCTTGGGGTTCGGGTGGGCGACACTTGCGTCCTGGTTGGGGCTCATGCTAGGAAATCTGGTGGGATTTCACTCTGCAAAATTCGTCGGAGCTCGATTCGTTCAACGGATGACAGATCAACGAGATCGCCAGGTTGTGGACCAAGTTCAGGAGCGTCTGGCGATCTGGTCTGTGGCTGTGACCCGGCCGCTGCCGATTCTCGCTGAAGCGACGATTCTTCTGTTCGGCGCGATGCGTGTTCCGTTTTCTCTTATCCTTTTTCCGTTGATTGTGGCGAATCTGGTCATCGCGGCGAGCTACTCTGCAATCGGAGCGTTGGCGATTCAGTACGACGTCACGGTGTGGGTGATCATCGGTTCCGTCGTTTTTCCCGTGGCACTGACCTGGCTCGTGCGAAAGCATCTCGATCCGGGCGTTCTTTCTCATCCTCAAGCCTTGGAAGACTCTCATGCGAGCCGTTCTGGTCACTGACCATCAAGTCCGATTCGATGCAGAATATTCGGCACACTCTCGGAATGACTGTGTTGAAGTGGATGTGATCCAAGCCGGAGTTTGTGAAACGGACTTGCAGTTGATTCGCGGGTACATGGGCTTTGAGGGAGTGCTCGGGCACGAGTTCATCGGCATTGCGAGAAGTGGTCAATTCGCCGGGGAACGGGTTGTGGGAGAGATCAATTGTGCGTGCCGCACTTGCCCGACCTGTGAAGCGGGACTTCCAACTCATTGCCCAAACCGCACGGTGATTGGAATCCTCAATCACGACGGAGCATTCGCTGATACGGTCTGGGTTCCTGAAGAGAATCTTCATGCCGTTCCGGATTCGGTCGACGACGACAACGCTGTATTCACTGAGCCAATCGCTGCTGCGTTTCAGATTCCTTTTCAACTCGACCTGAGTGGATTTCAGAGTCCCGTTGTGCTGGGTGATGGACGACTGGGAAATCTTTGCGCACAAGTGATCGCGGCACACGGAAAGTCTCCGCTGGTCGTCGGGAAACATGTCCAGAAACTCGAACGTCTCAAGAAGCTCGGAATTGCGACTCAACTTTTGGATGACGTTGAGGAGAAACGCATTGCCGATCTTGTCGTGGACTGCACTGGCTCTCCCTTTGGGCTGTTGACCGCCTTTCAGATTTGTGTCCCGCGAGGGACGATCGTGATGAAGTCGACCTTTGCCGGGGAAACTGGTCCGAATCTCGCCCCGCATGTGATTGACGAATTCACAATGGTCGGCTCGCGCTGTGGTCCATTCGCTCAGGCAATCGATGCGCTGGCTCGAATGCAAATTTCCGTGAGTGACCTGATCACAGCGCGGTATGCTTTGGAAGACTCAATAACTGCATTGGAAACAGCCCAGAAGAAGGACCAGTTGAAGGTCATTCTTGACGTGCAGAATTGACGTGCAGAATTGACGTGCAGAATTGACGTGCAGAATTGACGTGCAGAATTGACGTGCAGAATTGACGTGCAGAATTGACGTGCAGAATTGACGTGCAGAATTGACGTGCAGAATTGACTCGATTCGGAAACAGCGGCACGTCGCGTCGAACCGCACGCTTTAGTTTCGTTCGAGGCCATGAATTTCGAATGGAACCGGCAGAAACGTCAAGAGTTCAGGCATTCCGTAGGTCAAGTGAGTTGCTTCTGCGCCCGTTGGAAAGCGAACTTCCAGTGAATGGAGGAGCCCCCGACGCGAGAGGAGTTCGATGCGCGTTGGGGACGTGACCTGCCCGTCGTTCTGGTGCAATTTCACGTCGCGATGAAGCAAGCCGAGACGATGCGAACGGAGTTCATCGGCATTGTGAGGTAGCTGAACACTCAATCGGACGATCGTTTCATCAGGCGTTCGGGAAATTCCTTCAAGACGAACGCGATTGTCGGGAGTTTGTTCTCGACTGTTGAGGGCGACGGTGATTGGCTCTCTGCGTGCTGCACAGAAGAGAGTGATAAAGCCCGAAGCATTTACTGGGAACTCAATGGTTTCGCTGTTCGTTTGAAAGTCGACCGTGAAGACCGCCGTGCGTCCTCCTCGGAACAGAAGCTCGTGCCCAGCGTCCGGGTTGAAGGGCGTCGCTGTGAGAGTTTCGTTGGAGAGTTCGAAGTCTCTGTCGAAAACTTGTGCGAAGAATGGAACGACCTGAGGCTCAACATCGAGTCGAAATTCGACGCGAATCAATTGACCTCGCCGTCGCTGACGGAATCCTTGCCGCTGACGTTGAACAGTGCCACCGATCCGAACGCACTTGACGTAATCGGCCACGTCATAGCGTGTCCTTTCACTGGTGGAAAGCACGACCGATTGCGAGGACGTGCGCCAGCCGAGATCGTTGTGCAAACAGACATCATCGATCACTTGCCAGAACGGGATGTCGTCACCGTGAAATTGAATTCGTCGTGACAAACTCGGCGGATCGGTGACCACCTCGTTGCCGGTTGCTTCGGTGAGGTTTCGAATGAATTCCTGGATCCCGATTCCCTGGGACGCTTCGAAACTGAAACGGGTTCCTTCAAGCGTTTCGGTCGCTGCGGTCTTGCGGATGGCAAGGCGAATCCGATCCAAATGAATTGCGATGACGGGATCGTCCGTCGGGAACTCCTCAAGAGCGGGGATGGCCTGTTCCCCGAGTTGGATCAATGATCGTTCCGCCTGGACTCGTTCCGCTCGCGATGGGCTGTCGAGCTGAGAAATCAGTTGGGAGACTTTCTTTTCGTCAGGAACGCTCTCACGGTCATCGTCTGCCGCACACCGGAACTCGTTGATTTCGGCGCAGGAAATGATCAACGTGAGGAGAACAAGCCGGAAGGTCCAACGGAAACAGGGCATTGTTTCAGCATAATTCATTCAATCCGAAAAATCATTCCATTTGATGGAGCCGAACTTGAGGTCGCTTCCGCGCAGACGGGCTTAGCATTCTACGTTTGTCTGACGCGTTCCAAGTCCGGGGACCTCAATGATTTTTCTACGAATTGTGTTCTGTCTGCTCGTGATGCCAGCCTTGTTGCTCTCTTCGGCGTACGGGGCAGGGCAGGTGGAACTCACGACCCCCGAGGGAACTTATGTCGGGAAACCGTTGGTTCATGATCGAGGATTGAGTTGGTTGGCCCATTCGGACGGGAGCTATTCCCGCATCGAATTGCAGAAGGTCACAGGTGCGAGAAAGTATCCTGATCCGTTTCGCGCAGAGTCATCGATTGCGATGAGAACCCGACTCCAGAAGGAGTTGGGACACGATTACGAAGTAGCGACTCGTGGACAGTTTGTTGTCGCGGGACCGAAAGGCCGAGCGAAAAAGTACGCCGAGTTGCTCGATAAGATGGCCCGAGCATTTTCGCTCTATGCTTCCCGACGAAAACTTCCGACGATCCGCGCAGAGTTTCCGCTGCTGGTTCAAGTCTTCAGCAAACGATCCGAGTTTGACGCCTACTGCGAGAGCGATGAAGTCCCACCGAACGGGCTGATTCGGGGTTATTACCATCCCTCGACGAATCGCATCGCTCTCTATGAACGTCCTTCGCAAACCCCGAAGTATCGAACGGTGCCCACCAGACGAAATTCACGCTCCACAGATAGTGAACTCGATCCAGCGATGGTTCAAACACTTCTTCACGAAGGCATTCATCAACTCGCTTTCAATTCTGGGCTGCACTCACGAATCGGTGCGAACCCTCGCTGGGTTGTCGAAGGCTTTGCCGAGATGATGGAAGGAGACGGGACCTTCGACGAGAAACAGTTTCGGGGAGAGGCTGCATTGAACCCGCAACGACTGCACCACTTTCGGGCCTATTTGTCGCAAGCGAGGCAAGAAACAATCTCTCAGTTTATCGCCGATGATGAAGTCTACTTTCGCCGGAAAATCCTGAATGCATACAGCCAGGCGTGGGCGCTGAGCTATTTTCTGGCCGAGACTCGACCGTCAAAATACGCGGCCTATTTGAAGATCATTTCGACGAGAGACTCACTCGATCGAGAATATTCCGCGACCGAACGTCTCAGCGATTTTCGAAAAGCGTTCGGGAACGACATCGACTGGCTTGAGGTTCAGTTCGTTCGATTTATCGAAGGATTGTGAGTCATTTCAAGTTCTCAAGGAATGCAACGAGATCCTGAAATTCTCCAACCGTCATGGATTGAACGAGGCCATCTGGCATCAGAGATTTCGGAGAGGCAGCGTAGTCTTCGATTTCATGAGACTTAAAGTACAGGTTGTCGCCGGATTCCGAGATCATCGCAATTGCTCCCCCGGACTTGTGGTCGAGTTGAAGTCCACGATGGATTTTCCCGTCGGTCGTCGCGACCATCCATGCCTGATATTGCGGAGGAAACTCTGCGGAGGGTTCCAGCACTGAGTGAATGATTTGTTGTCGAGATTTTGAAAGCGAAACCTGACTGAGATCGGGGCCGAGAATGCCGCCTCGTCCATCCACAGTATGGCACTTGAAACATCCGACTCGTTCGGTGAAGAAGACTCGTCGACCGCGTTTCGCGTCCCCTCCCAAAAGTGTGAGCTTCGTCCATTCCTCTCGATTGTCGGGCCGAGCAGCGACGTCGGTTTCTGAGAATCCATTCTCTTCACGAGGACCGGAAATCCTCTCTCGGACGACTGGGGACAACTCTTGCAGGTCAATTCGTTCAAGGCATTCCTGGGCGTGCAGCCGGTCAAACCAGGCACGAAACGTTCTTGCTGCTTCAATCGCAACGGATTCATTCTCATCGAGCAAGAGAGGGAGCAATCGTTCCGGGTTGTCGACGCTGACGGTGCTGATGGCGAGAAGAGCTTCACATCTTAATTCGGAAGGCACTGAGTCATCCATGCAAATCCCCTCCAGCTCTTCGATGAGTGAGGGATATTGCGCTAACGGGAGTTCGGCTAGTTTTCGAACCGCAGCTAGTGCGAGCTGTTGGTGTTCACTCCGCAATTGTTGCGTCAGCCAATCGCGTTCTGATTTGATGCTGGAAAGATCAAAGAAGCGAACCGCGTGAGCCTGGACTGATTCTGAAAACTCCGGACTCCTGGCGACCTTTACCAGAAGTGCTGCGGTCGATGGTCGTGTGAGTTGACTTGACTTGGCGGAGGCACGAGTTTGATAGGCCTCGATGAATTTTGCATCCAGATTCTGAACAGCGGCCAGATAAGTCGCGAACAGTTGAGTACTGACGTCTTGGCGAGTGATGGCAGCTTCCAGATCGTCAAGCAACTCGACGTTCATCGATTCCCCAGCCCAGACGAGCGCTGCCAGACGAATCTTTTCCGACGGATCCTTGAGCCATCGGCGAATCGACGGGACGTCGTTGGGTTGTCGAAGACGCTGCGCCAGCAACGCTCCTAATCGCACGCTTTCGCTGACATCACTGGAAAGCCGGTCGTCGAAACTCTTCTCGTCGAGATGCGCGACCCGTTGAACTGCGACATGCCTGAGCATTGGCGAATCAGATTGAAGAGCCTGGATGATTTCCTCTCGGTCGTCTGTCTCGGAAATCTCATTCGCGTGCGCTTGCCACGGATTCGTCAGTGGTGGATCAAACTTCTGATGAGGGGCGATCGACGGTTCTGTGCTGATGTTCGAAATACGCCAGATGCGGCCCCGTCCATGGTTGGGGTAATTCACAAGCACCCAGTCCGTCAGATACATGTTACCGTGAGAGTCGCAGTCGAGTGCGACCGGGCGGAAGTCTTTTCCTCCGGACATGAACAGCGATTTGTCGGTGACAACCAGACCATCCGGTTCGGTCTTGAGTGTGAATCGCTCGATCGAGTTTTCATTCCAGACTGAGACGAGAACACTCTCCGAGTAATCCAGCGGAAAACTGGACCGCCGACAATCAATGACGGAACACGGAGCTTCCCCGGTCCCTGCAAGAAACGGCAAAGTGCCGGGTAAAGATCCATCCCAACCCTGAAAAGGATGATTGCCGCTCCCTCCGTAAAGCGATCGATATCCGTAGTCGCCTCCCTTGAGGACATGGACGAGACGATTGGGGCCTCGCGCATCGGGGTCGTTGTCAACGAGCAGAAGGTTGCCCAGATGGTCAAACTTCAAGTCGAAGGGATTCCAGAATCCGGTCGCGAATTCTTCGAGTTGCGTTCCGTCGGGGCGACATCGAACAACATTGCCGCCATCACCATAGCCGGAGACTTCGGAGTCATCGGTTCCGACGAATCGATAGCTTTTTGATCCCGTATTTCCGCGAGCAACATACATCCAGCCGTCACGATCGAACGTGATTCCGAGGAGGCTGTTGTGAGCATAACGTTCGTCGGTCTCGAGAGTCAGGATTGTTTCGACCCTTTCAGAGCGGCCATCGCGATCTTCATCACGAATCTTAAGAACGTTCCTCGCACAGACCACGTAGAGTTCGCCGTCAGGAGAGAACGCAAGACTCATCGCCTGATTGATTCCCTCCGCACACACGAACGAATCATCCGCTTTTCCATCGTGATCGCGGTCGAAGAAGACCTTAATTCGATCTCCTTTCGGTCCGGAATAATTCGCAGGTGGATGATGCGTGTGTGACTCGATGACGAAGATTCGATCCTGTGAATCAATCGCCATTCCAATCGGAGTCACAATTTCCGGATCTTCTGTAAAGAGCGTCACCTGCAATCGATCGTCGTGAACCACTGGAGGTTGTTGTGCCAGAGCGATCAGGGAGATCGAGTTCACCAGAAAAGTGATGACTGCGGTTCTTGTGCGCATGATGCAAATGCTCCCTTGTGTCGCCGCTTGAACTGTGTGCCCAGGTTCTTGGAATTCTGCCCGTGCAAAGTTCCGAAGACAATGCTTTGGAGGAAAATCACAGGGCGGCTGTGACTCGCTCACGCGATGGCCAACAGATTCCGGAAAGTCCCCACGAAGAAGGATACCTGTGTCGAATCAGATCGATCAATCTTCGGCCGATTCTGGCTGTGTTGCATCTTCTCCGCCGGAATTACGAATCGCTTTTACAAGTGCCAGACCGTCAATCGCACGGCCAAAGTTCGGATCAATTTTCAGGCATTCTTCATACGCTGTTTGAGCATCCGTGAGTTCCCCCAGTTCATAGAAGAGTTGCCCAAGGTAGAACAAAGGATCGGCAGTTTCGGGATTTGCTTCGGCACTTTGGATAAACAGGTCAATCGCTTTAGAAGGGTCTTCCGTTTGATAGATTTTTCTTCCGTAATGAAACTGTGCTTCGCTCCAGTTTGCCAGAGCCTTGTCTTCATTGCCCTGTTCCGAAGCAAGGTTCGCCAGTTGCTGGTACAGGTCGGCAACGACCTCACGCTCATCGTTGGATTCAAGAGCCGCTCCAACAGTCATGACCTTCTGGACTTCGTCTTTCTGCTCGTTGCCAATCAGTGCAAAACCGAGTCTTGCAGCCCGGTAGGAATCGAGCCCATCACGCTCGATGATTTCCTGAAGAAGAGCGATCTGTTCTTCGATGTTCCCGAGCGCACGTTCCACATCGGATCGAGCATCCCAGATAACGGGATGAAACTCGCTGCCAGCTTCGTATTTCAAAATCTCCTGTGCGTCCGACACTTTCCCCGCATCGAGCAGCTCTGTCGCGCGCGTCTGCACGAATTTCACATTCCCCACGTTTCGGAGCTGTTGAATGCTTTCGAAAATTTCCTGTCGCGGCGAGGTCAGTGCGACGAATCGACGGTCCGAACTGAGGTACAACATCGACGCCAGATGCTGCTCTCCTTGTTCATCGAAGACTTCCGCCAGGAGTCGTTGCGGTTCCGTCGCATTAGGGAATTCGTTGATAATTTCTTTGAGCATGTGTTCTGCTTGTGCGCTTTCCCCAGCTCGCCAGGCGATTTTCGCCAGTTCGAATCGGGCTGCCGGCAGAGAGGTCGCCTTCAGGAAGAAACCTTTCGCAGTTTCAGGATCGTCCATGCGAAGTGCATTTCGGCCGAGAAAGTACCAGCACTGGCTCGCGTATGGGTGCCCAAGTTCCATCGCTCGTTCGAACTCACGAGACGATTCATCGGTCTTGCCAGCAAGGATCAACGCGAAACCCAGTTCGTACGCGATCGACGGGTCTTCAGGGCTGATCTCTTGTGCTCGAGTAAAACAGGCCACCGATTCGTCATAGAAACCGAATGCCTGATAAACCATCCCGAGTCCACTCCATTGTTCCGCGAACTTGGGATTCATCGCGACTTCGGAAGACATAATCATGTTCCGAGTAAACCCCGGTAAACCTTCCGTGTTGGCTGTCGGGGCCACTGGTTGCTGTTGAACATTCCGATACGACCTGAAGCCTGCAACAAGCTCGATCCCGATGACTGCCAGTAGTACGGCGTTGACGACTCTCATTCCTGCTCCTCGCCTTCTTGAGTCCAGACTGTCACGCGCCCGGGGCGAATGATCGGTTCATTGTTGAACAGAGACCCGGCAATGATTTCCTTCTGACCATTTCCGGTGAGGTCACCACAAGCGACTGTCGCAAGACGAGCAGGGGAGTCGGCAATTTTCCAGGTTTGAAAGGTCGCCTCTCCGTCGTTTTCAAACCAGACCAGACTCGTTGTTCCATCAACATGCCAGTTGTTGAACCTGCTCCCAGCGATGATGTCCAGGTCGTTGTCGTTATCAATGTCTGCGACTGCAATCGAACTGCATCCGGGAAGAGAGCCCACTGAATGCAACTCGAACTCGAAATCACCGAGGTTTTCGAGCCAATACACGCCGTGCGAAGATTGCTGAGTGGGAACGGGATATTCCGAGTCTTCCCCAGCTGCAAGGAGTAAGTCGAGGTCGCCATCTTCATCAAGGTCAACTGACAGCATCTCCGAGCCGCCGAAGTCGAAGTTCGCGGTTCCCCAGATCTTTCGTTGGACTGGTTGGAAGGGTGCTTCCCCAGTGTTCTCGAAAATCCATACTTCTTCTTGCTCACTCGGAATGAAGGCGGCAACGTCAGGATCTCCATCGCCGTCGAAGTCTTCTGCGGAGACCGAAACGGTTCCGGCGGCACGCATGAGTTCTCGATCGACGAACGTGAGATCGCCGCGGTTTTCCATCCAGAAGATTCGGCCGAACTCATGGCCATATTCCGCAACGACGAGGTCAAGGTCGCCATCTCCGTCAAAGTCGCCGGATCGGGCATCGGAGACACGCCGAATTTGATCAATCAGGACTCGCGGAGTGAACTCGTTGTCCCCGTTGTTTTGCAGAAGAACAACTTGACCAATTGGATCAGACGTTGGAGTCAAGCTTCGAAACACAGCGACCAGAATGTCCGGATCGTTGTCGCCGTCGAGATCGACAACTTCCGTCCGGGCAGGGACCGAAATGGTGTTCTCCGGAACGAGTGCCGTTTCCTTCCAGGATCCATCGGGAAGTCGTTGGTATTGGAAAATGGTGTTCCGAACTGCATCGCAAACAAGAAGCTCAGGCTCACCGTTTTCATCAAGGTCAACGATGTTGACGTTCGTCACTCGGGGGCTCCAGTCCTCATGGTCGGTCAACTCAAATGCCCGAAAACGAATCGGGGACATTTCCAAATCCGAAGGAGCCCGAGAGATCTCCAAAGGAGGGCCCTGCGGAGTGGTCGTCGCAATCATCTGCAGCCAACCGATCGGGATCGCGGTGGCGACTAGAACGAGGGCGATTGTGAGTCCGTACCGAACGCGAGTGCCAGACTCTTCGAGAGGGGCAATCGGTTCTGGTACGAGCGAACTCCCCCAAGATAAAAATTCACGAAACATTCATTTCCCGCCAATTGGGTCTTCAGTTGGAGTTTGACACATCGGACTTGCGAACTGGGCCAGAAGACTGCATTGAGAGGCAATTTTTTCTGGTGACCGAATCACAACGTTTTCCGTTCGAGAACACAACTCCCGCCCGGAGGATTTTGAGATTCACCACACGTTTTTCGAGCACAGATCCCGTGTCGGCTTTTCGAATCCCATCAGTCGGCGACGATGCATTCGTGAGTAAAATCAGATAATGTTTGCGAAACGGCTGTGCTTCACTCGAATCGAAAGGGGACTGAATGTCATCTTCAAGACTGAATCGACGAACCGCACTGCAAACGATGGCGGCTTCGTCATTGGCATTGCTCCCGACAACCCGCAATGCGTTTTCCGCTCCTGCGAACGGGCGATTGAATCTGGCATTTATCGGAGTTGGCGGACGCGGGGGACGCAATCTCAAGACGATGACGGAGCAATCCCTCGTGGATGTGCAGGTCGTCGCTCTCTGCGATGTGAACCGTCAGAACTTGGGAATCGCTTCGAAACTCTTTCCTGAAGCGAGAACCTATGAAGACTTTCGAGAACTCTACTTCGATCGGACCGACGACATCGACGCGGTCGTTGTGAGCACGACCGAACACACGCACGCGTACGCAACGATGCCTGCATTGAAAATGGGCAAACATGTCTACTGCGAAAAACCTCTCACCCTCAACGTGGACGAAGCTCGACGCATCACGCAAGCTGCGAAATCGGCGGGCGTGAAAACGCAGATGGGGACCCAGATTCATGGGCTTCCCAACTACCGCCGAGTGGTTGAATTGATTCAATCGGGAGCCATCGGAGCTGTGCGGGAAGCCCATGTGTGGGTCTCTCGTGCCTGGGGGCTCCAGAGCAAAGAAGACTCCGACAAAAACAAAGACCGCGTTTTTGTTACCGAACGCCCCTCTGAAGCGATGACTCCTCCGAGTTATCTCAATTGGGATCTGTGGATCGGTCCGGCTCCGATGCGTCCTTATCACGAAGTGTACTTCCCCGGCCCCAAATGGTATCGCTGGTGGGATTTCGGAAACGGAACAATGTCCGACCTTGGAAGCCATCGCGTCGATCTTCCTTGGTGGGCGTTGAATCTGGATGCCCCCCAATCAATCGAAGCCTTCGGCCCGGAACCGCATCCTGAAATTGCCCCTGCATCGATGCACGTCACATACGAATACGATGCGCGAGGAGAAATGCCTCCGTGTACGCTCACCTGGTATCAGGGAGACCACAAACCCGACATCTGGAATCAGCGGGGAATTCCTCAATGGGCCAACGGAGCGTTGTTCATCGGAGAAGATGGAAAGATGCTTCTCTCTGACTACACCAAGCACATCCTGCTTCCGGAAGCTGAGTTCGCAAACTTCAAGCCGCCCGAACAATTCATTCCGGACTCACCCGGCCAGCACGAAGAATGGCTCGTCGCATGTCGCGATGGGTCGGAAACCTCGAGCCCGTTCAGCTATTCTGGACCTCTCACAGAAGCGAATCATCTCGGGAACGTGGCCTTTCGGGCTGGTGAAAAACTCTTATGGGATTCGGAAGCTCTGAGGGTCACCAACACGGAATCCGCAAACTCTTTCCTCGGGAGAGAACCGCGATCGGGCTGGTCGCTCGACTGAATCTCTGCACTTGAGGAAGCGAAATCCATCACGCCCCCAACGAAAGTTCAAGCTTCTCGAAGGGGGCGTCGTTGTAGATTCATTGCACGTGGTTGAGTCTGATGTGACTACTTACCAATACAATAGAGATTCTCTTTTCCTCGCAGATAAATCGCATCGCCAACGAGAACAGCCGATGCGTCGAAGTGGTCGTCAAGCTGATTCGTGGCGAGCACTTCAAACTCTGAATCCGCCACGATCACAACCGTTTCGCCGTCTCTTCCGGTCAGGTAGATCTTTCCCTTCGCTGCCACTGGCGATCCGTAGAATGCTCGCACACCCGGAACACGAGTTCGCTCCAGCAGGACTTCTCCTGTTTTCGGATCGACACAGGTCAAAATCGCGTTGTTGGACTGCGTAAAGTAAAGCAACCCGTTGTATAAGATTGGCGAAGGAACATACGGAGTTCCTTGTGCGAGTTGCCAGGCAACTTGATCAGTGCCGGTCACATCACCTTTGGAATCCAGCGAAATCGCCATTGCAGAAGAGCCACGGTAGCCACTCATGCAGTAAACATATTCTCCGTCGGTCACGGGACTCGGAGTGACATTGCTGGCCTGTCCACCGCATTCCCAGATGAGACTCCCGTCATCGAGATTGTAGCTTCGAACGCGATTCGCTGCGTTCACGATCACTTGCACAATTCCATCTTTCTCGACGATCAAGGGTGTCGCCCAACTGCTCAACTCGTCTCGATCTCGACTCCAGATTTCCTCTCCGGTCGTTGCATCGAGAACCATGATCGACGACTGGCCTTCGTGATCGCGATTGATGACGAGACGTCCATCGTGAGCGACTGGTGAAGTCCCTTCGCCAAAGCTTCGCCGAGTTTGAACAGGGCCGAGATCTCGTTCCCAGAGAAGGTTCCCGTCCAGATCAAGACAATACAAACCTTGAGATCCGAACCAGCAGTAAAGACGCTCTCCATCGACGAAAGGAGAACAGGAAGCGAAGCTGTTGTCTCCGTGATGCCCCTCGTTGGGAACACGCTCTGCCACGACCTTCCGCCAGATTTCGTTTCCCGTCGATCGGTCCAGGCACAGCACGACGAACTCGTAGTAGGTGTTCGGAAACACAATTCCGAATGATCGTTCGGGCTGTTCGGCAGGGGCCGGTTTTGAAGCGTCAATCCGTCCAGAATCGACCGCAGTAAGAACAAAGAGCTTGTCGCCCCAAACGATTGGCGTTGCGTTTCCGAGCCCCTCGATCGGCCTTTTCCAGCGGACGTTTCGGTTCTCGCTCCAATTCACTGGAGGCGTCGCTGTCTCCGAAACACCATTGGCATTCGGCCCTCGCCATTGGTGCCAGGAAGTTGACGGATCAACGTTATCTTCTGCCTGAGATTGCTGTTGCCCCGAGAAAACGATCCCGCTGACGATGATTAGCAAAGTGAAGAAATTACGTTTCGATTTACTCATTCCATGATCCTTGTGTGAGAAGGGGAGTCTCGGAACGAGAGCTTAGAGGATCGGACTCGGACCTGTGAAGTCGCCCGAACGGATTCTGAGACGAACAACACCTCCCGATGAGCCGTTCGGAATTCACTTCATGAAGTTTGCTTCAGACCAGTGAGACGAGTCCCGTTCGATCAGCTGTCTTTGAATCTGGTGAATTACCGTTCGAAATGAATTTGATCCGCTCACACCTGATAGTAATCGCGATACCATTTCACGAATTGCTCAATGCCAGAGTCGAGTGAAGTCTTCGGGGCGAATCCGGTGACTTCTCGAATCGACTCGATATCCGCAAATGTCGCAGGGACATCGCCGGGCTGCATTGGCAACAGATTCATTTTGGCTTTCTTACCCAGGCATCGCTCCAGCGATTGGATCATTTCCAGCAACTCGACAGGTCGATGATTTCCAATGTTGAAGATCCGATATGGAGCCTTCGATGTCGACGGGTCGGGCGAATCACCTGACCATTGAGGATTGGGTTCTGCGGGCCGGTCCAGCACACGAATGATTCCGTCCACGATGTCATCGATATACGTGAAGTCCCGCTGCATCTTTCCTTCATTGAAGACATCGATCGGCTTGTCCGCGAGGATGGCTTTCGTGAAGAGAAACAATGCCATGTCCGGTCGTCCCCACGGTCCATAAACCGTGAAGAAGCGAAGGCCAGTCGTTGGCATCTGATACAAATGGCTGTAAGAGTGAGCCATAAGCTCGTTCGCTTTTTTGGAGGCAGCATACAGACTGACGGGATGGTCGACATTATCCGTCACTGCAAACGGCATGGTCGTATTGGCCCCATAAACGGAGCTGCTTGAAGCATAGACCAGATGCTTCACCTTCGAATGCCGGCAACCTTCGAGGATGTTTAGAAAACCATCGATATTACTCGATATATAAGCATGCGGGTTCGTGAGCGAGTATCGAACGCCAGCTTGAGCAGCGAGATGGATGACTCCGTCGAACTGCTGGGCTTGAAAGAACTCTGCGTTTTTGACTCTGTCTGATAGGTCAAATCGGTGAAACTGGAAACGCTCGTCAGAGTTTAACATCTCCAGTCGCGTCTCCTTGAGTTCCACACTGTAATAATCGTTGACGCAATCGACTCCGACGACTTCGTCTCCTCGACCTAACAATGTGCGAGCAGTGTGAAAACCAATAAATCCAGCGGTCCCTGTGACGAGAATTTTCATGCGTGCCTCAGATTCCTCTCCTGAGATTTGTTTCCAAGCCGACGGAATGTCGATGACGGTTCAAGGACGTGATTGCTTTACGGGGGTCGAATTCTCTTCGAAAGACTTAAGTAAGTGCGACCACCCCATGTGTTCTTTCCAATGCCAATCAAGCCCGACGAATCTTATCGCGGCCGGATTCGACTTCGCGAGTCGCGTTGCGTGTGTCGATGACGAGCGGAGCGTGTTCAACGATAAAATTATAATCAAATGCGTCGTGATCGGTCGCAATTAACACACAATCCTGAGCTGTTAAGAACTCTTCGGTTAACTCCTGGCTGGAGAGCTGTGTCAGTTGATGTTTTCGCATCTTGGGAAGTGTTGGGATGTGCGGATCGCTATAGCTGACGTGTGCGCCTTTGGATGTGAGCTGATCGATCAGCACGAACGAGGGACTTTCCCGAGGGTCGCCGGTGTTCGGTTTGTAAGCAACACCAAGGACGCAAACGCGACTCCCTTTAATCGGCTTCTCGACTTCGTTTAAACAATCAGAAACCCGCGACACCACATATTCAGGCATTCGAACATTTAATTCGCCAGCGAGTTCAACGAACTTTGTCGATGCTCCAAACTTCCTTCCCAACCACGACAGATGGAATGGATCGATAGGAATGGTGTGCCCCCCCACTCCGGGCCCCGGATAGAATGGCTGAAATCCAAATGGTTTCGTTTTCGCTGCTTCGATGACTTCCCAAATGTCGATCCCCATTCGATCGAAGAGGATCTTCAACTCGTTGACAAGAGCAATGTTGACCGCCCGGTAAGTGTTCTCAAGGATTTTGCACGCCTCGGCAACTTCAGGACTCGAGACCTTAACGACATCGACTCCGGTCTCTTTGTAGAACGCTTCCGCCAGTCGGGCGCTTCTCTCGTCGATACTGCCAACGACTTTGGGAACTCGCGAGTGAGAAGGCTCCGGGTTTCCGGGATCATCTCTCTCCGGGCTGTATGCAAGGAAGAATTCTTCGCCGGCGACGCATCCACTCACTTCCAGAATTGGTAGAACCAGCTCGCGGAGAGTCGAGGGGTAGGTCGTGGTTTCGAGAAGAATCATTTGCCCCGGACGTAGTTCGCTTGCGATCGAGCGAACGGTCGTCCGCACGAATTGCAGATCCGGATCACGACTTGGAGTGAGCGGTGTTGGGACACAGATGATCAGAATGTCGGCTTCCTTGATGCGACTCATGTCGTCCGTCGCATCGAATCTTCCGCTCGACTTCCATTCCTGGACACGTTCGTCCGGGACGTGCTTGATGTAGCTTTTCCCGTAGAGCAGGGACTCGATTTTGGAGCGGTCGACGTCAAATCCGAGAACTCGATATCCGGAACTGAAGCTGCGATCGACAAGCGGAAGACCGACGTATCCCAGCCCGAGAATTCCGACAACGGCGGACTTGTCCCGAATCTTCCTGGCGAGATACTCGGCAAGGCCATCTGGCTCCAGTAATTCCGGTGTCACTCCCATGTGACCATCGTTGTGCAACATACCTGACATCAGCTTCTCGAATTCCGGGACAAGGGAAAATTGGCCGCTTTCGCCGGAAGGGCAATTGTGAAAACAGCCAAGTATTCACGGCTCAAACTACCTGACTGGGGAAGGCGAGTCGAGCCCCGTTCGTTGTTGCGAGGACTCCCGGAACCGACCGGGGAAGAAGATTCCGGAACACCTCGGAAGATGTTCGGCAGAAACTCGCCTGAGCAGCCACAGCAAAGTCTCGAGTTGAACGGATTCAGTGACTGCTCTCGAAAGAACAATGTAGTCCCGAAGTGAACCTGAGGAGGGAAAATCATCGAGCTTTGGAACGGAAGCATTCCTTTCGTGAGAGTTGACGGGCAGGCACCTGAAATTCTTCGGTCACTGTCACCTTGCAATCCCATTGAATCTTGTGGATCAATTGGTCATGCTCAGTTGTTCCTCATCATGCAAAGGCCCGCCATGCAAGTTTTCATGCACATCCGAAGTCTTACACTCTCCCGATTTGTTCGAATGATCGCCGCCTGTCTGAGCCTGTTCCTCGTGACGGAAACATTGGTGGCTTCGCCGACAAATCTGTTGATTATCACTGTCGACGATATGAGTTGCGATTCCATGGGAGTCTATGACTGCCCGGTTCCTGACACGAGCCCGCGAATGGATCAACTCGCAGCAGAGTCGATGAGATTTGATCATGCTCATGTTGTTGTGGGAAACTGTATGCCGTCCCGCAACGTCATGTGGTCCGGTCGATATCCACATTCGAACGGCGTCGAAGGCTTCTATCAGGTCCCCGATGCGACACATCCACATCTGGTCGACCTGATGCAGCAGGCGGGATACTTCACTGCGATCCGCGGGAAAGTCACACATTCAACTCCGTACCATCCGTATCATTGGGATCTCATTCTCGACACGGATACGGATGGAAGACAATTTGCCCTGAAAGATGCGAAATCTTACGGCAAGTCCGCTGCGATGGGGATTGCGGCTGCTGAGGAAGCGGGGCAGCCGTTCTGTGTCATGATCAATGTTTCCGATCCCCACAAACCGTTTTATGCACAAGGGAAGAACGGGACCGTGTTCGACGACCCGCATGTTCCCAGCCGAGTCTTCACCGCGGATGATGTGAGCGTTCCCGGTTTTCTATTCGAAGATCCCGTCGTTCGTCAGGAACTCGCACACTATTACTCTTCGGTTCGCCGGGCGGATGACTGTGTCGGCGAAGTCCTCGACGCGCTCGATGCGTCAGGTGTCCGCGACGAGACACTTGTCGTCTTTCTTTCTGACCATGGAATGCCGCTGCCGTTTGCGAAGACTCAAGTTTATCATCACAGCTCGCGAACGCCTCTGATGTTCCGTTGGCCCGGGAAAATCGAAGAGAACTCTGTCGACACCAAGCATATGGTGTCAGCTGTGGACCTGTTGCCCACGATTCTGGATGCGATGCGGTTGTCCGTTCCCGAGGGAATTCAAGGGAAGTCTTTTCTTCCGATCCTTGAAGGTGACGATCAGCCGGGGCGTGATTTTGTCGTCAAGGAATACAACGAAAACTCGGGAAGATCACGGGACCCGATGCGCGCAATTCAGACTGAAAACCTGCTCTACATTTTCAACCCATGGTCGAACGGTGAGCGGGTTTTCGCGACAGCAACTTCAGGCACGCAGACTTACAAGAGAATGAAACAGCTTGCCGAAAGCGATCCGCAGATCCGGGAACGTCATGAAGTTTATTTACACCGCCAGCCGAAAGAGCTTTATGACATCACTTCGGATCCCGATTGCCTTCACAATCTGATCGACAGTCCGACCCACACGGCAGATCTTGACTTCCTCCGGACGACACTGGAACAGTGGATGGTGGAGACGGAAGATCATTGCCTGATCGCATTTCGAAATCGCGACGATCCAGAAGCTATGGAGAACTACGTGCTCGCGAAAGAAGCAGAAGCGACTTCGAGACCGCGACGAAATGGGGGACAATCGAACTCCTCGCGGCAATCTCAAAGGCAGAGAAATCTGGTCTCAATGAAAGTCATTCGAAGTGCAGCACCAGAACTTCAGGCCACTGTTCAAATTGAACACAAGATTCCTAAAAAACTGGGAGAGCAAAAGCTGCATGTCACTCTTAAAGGCGGGCCGAACGACAAACGAATCGAACGGAAAATCGTCTCTGTTTCCGGGGTCGGAACCGAGACGGTGAAGTTCGACATTCCCGAGTCGCTTAAGGACGACGTTATCAGCTGTGCTGTTTTCGTTGGAGAAGATTTTCCACAGAACTTGCAGCACATTCAGTCTTCGCAGGTCCCTCCAGAGAGCAAGCAGAAAAATTGATCGACCAGCGATGAGGAATTCTCTCACTGGAGGCTCATGCCAGCACTTTTCTGGCTGAGCTTCCAGCATGGATCGGAATCGATGGGCGTTTCAAAGCCCGTGGTCGGTCATTCAGTGCGTCGCGTTTCAATTACGACATAATGTCGTGCACAACATTTCCGTACACATCGGTCAGCCGGAAGTTTCTTCCCGCATGAGTGTAGGTGAGTTGTTCGTGGTCAAGTCCGAGGAGATGAAGCAGCGTCGCATGCAGATCATGCATGTGAACAGGATTTTCCACAGGAGCATATCCGAAGTCGTCGGTGGAACCGTACGTCATTCCTCCACGCACACCGCCTCCAGCCATCCACATCGTGAATACTTGTGGATGATGATTCCTTCCGTCCTTGTTCTCAGCCATTGGCGTTCGGCCGAATTCCGCTCCCCAGACCACGAGTGTGTCTTCGAGGAGTCCTCGTTGATCCAGATCCGCCAGGAGCCCGGAGATTGGACGATCGACTTTTGCACACTCTCCGACTAACCCTTCCTGAACCTTCTGGTGATGGTCCCAGGTATAGTCGGTCGACACCTGGATGTAGCGCACTCCGTTCTCGGCAAACTTTCGAGCGAGAAGGCACTGGCGGCCGAAGTTGTCTGTCGGTTCCTCACCGATTCCGTACATCGCGTGCGTTTCAGGAGTTTCGTCGTCCAGCCCCATCACTTGCGGCATGGTCGATTGCATTCGGAATGCCAGTTCGTAATTCGCGATGAGTCCTTCAATCGTCGGATCAGTCACGGATTGTCGCAAATGGGATTGATTGAGTGACTGGATCAAATCGACCTGTCGGCGCTGTTGTTCCGTATTCAATCGGGGATTGCGAAGGTTGGAGACGACTGCTTGGGAAACGGGAGTTTCTGCGGAACCAATCGCTGTTCCCTGATGAGCGGCCGGCAGGAACGCACTGCCGTAATTCTGAACACCACCATGCCCACGCGGAGGAGAGATGGTGATGAAGGCAGGCAAATTCGCGCTTTCACTCCCGAGTCCATAGCTGACCCAGGCTCCGACACTCGGCCGGACCAAATTCGCCTGACCGGTGTGCAGTCGAAGCAACGCCTCGCCGTGGGCGCTCCCTTCTGTGTGGATGGAACGGAGCACACAGAGTCGGTCAGCGTGCTGGCTCAGTTCCGGAAAGAGTTCACTGATCCAGACTCCGCCTTCCCCATGTTGCTGAAACTTAAACGGAGAGCCGAGCAGTTCACCAAGTTTGTCACGATTGACCCCAACGGAACTTCCTGAAAGTTGCTCCCCGGCTCGAGCGTTCAATTCTGGCTTGGGATCGAACAGGTCAACGTGACTCGGTCCGCCCCACATGAACAGGAAAATGATCCGTTTCGCTCTCGGGGCGAAGTGCGGCATTCCACTGGTGGCTTGAGTTCCGGAGAAACCGGATGCGGACTCCGAGAGCATTGAAGCGAACGCAATTTGTCCCAGTCCGCAGGCGCTCGACCGCAGCATCTCTCTTCGATTCCAGACTGGCTCGAATTCATTGCATTTCATGGCTACTCCAGAATTTGAAACCGACTTGACGCAAACAGTGCCTGACAGACCATCGACCAGGCCTGTTGCTCAGGTGAGACTTCCTGCTCTGATGACGTCGGAGCGGCGTGCGTTTTGAAGTCGTTCAGAAACGACAGCAGGTTCTCTCGGACCGCATCTTCGGGAATTTGATTGAGCGTCAACTCGTAGAGATGGTCAAGACGCTGCCGGTCGTCAGAAAGGGTCTCATCGGCGAGCAGGGCAGCAGCTGTTTGTTCAGCAATGCGAATCACAGATTCTTCATTCAACATGAACAAACCTTGTTTCGCCACAAGAGTCTGCGGACGCATCCCGGTTGCGGCGTGAGGGTCGGTAAAGTCGAACGCTTCGAAAATTTCCGGAAGGTCGTTTCGAATGACAGGCAGGTACACACTGCGACACGGGAAGTCTGTTCGTCGGCGATTTGTATTGGCTCCGACCGCCGTCGCTTGATCACCCAGATACCAGACAGTTGAGTCCATCGGATTGAGATCGAGTTGCTTTCCGGAAAGCAGCATTGCATCGCGGAGCGACTCAGGATCAAGCCGTCGACGATGTGCTCGCCAGAGGAAAACATTCTCGGGATCGACAGCATGGGCAGAGTTGTCATGGGAACTACTCAGGACGAACGTGTGACTCATCACAATGTTCTTAATGAGAGATTTCATGGACCAGCCGGACTGAATCAATGAATCCGCCAGGTGATCGAGAAGTTCCGGATGGGATGGGGTTTCCCCGGTGCGGCCAAAGTTGTCAACGGTGCGGACGAGACCTCTTCCCATCAAGTGATACCAGATGCGATTGGCCAGCACGCGAGCTGCGAGATTCCCGGCTCCAGATTCAGTATCCGTCAGCCAGTTCGCCAGTTCGAGACGACCGCTTTGGTCGGCAGGAATCGAGACTTCTGAGTTCGTGAGGACTTGCAGAAATCCTCGAGGGACTTGATCGCCCAGCTTGTCGAATTGCCCGGCAATTCGGATGTGTTCATCTGTCGGTTCATTCCGTTCCGTCGGAGACATGGCTCGGGGCGGAATCGGCGGCGGCGAATTCCAGAGACGATCGAATTCGGCCACCATCTCTTGTTGTGCCGCAATTCGTTGTTCGATCTCAGCATTCTCATCTTTCGCCACTTCAGCGATGACGAGATCGTCTCGTTTGAGACGTTCCGTGAACTCTTCAAGTTTCCCGGCTTTCAAGAGTTCAAGAATCTCCGTCGAGCGTTGGCGGCGATCTTTGAGTGCTCCCCGTTCACGCCAGTAGGTTTCGTACTCTTCATCGAGTTTGGCTCCATCTTCACCGAGTCCGATGAGTTGTTCCATCACTCGCTGTTGACCGAGCATGTATCGTTGCTCCATCACTTCCGTCGATGACAAAATTCCAGCGAGTGCGTAATAGTCTCGGGTTGGAACGGGATCGAACTTGTGATCATGGCACCGGGCGCAGCCTAATGTTTGCCCAAGAACCGCTCTCCCGATGGTGTCAATCTGTTCGTCGGCGACTTCCATGCGTTGATTGGCGGGGATGTTTCCAAGCAAAACTTTCGGCCCCATGACCAGAAACCCTGCGGCAATCCGATGCGAATCCCGCTCTTCGATTGATTCATAGGGGAGGAGATCTCCCGCGATCTGCATCTTCAGGAAATTGTCATACGACAGGTCATTGTTGATCGCGGAAATGACCCAGTTGCGGTACCGCCACGCTTCTCGAAAGAGGAAGTTTTCGTCGAGGCCGTTAGAGTCCGCGTATCGTGCGAGGTCCAGCCAATGGCGTCCCCATCGTTCCCCAAAGTGAAACGATGCAAGAAGCCGATCGACCTGACGTTCGTAGGCATCCGATCGTTCATCCGCAAGAAAGGATTCCATTTCCTCCAGTGTCGGCGGGAGGCCGGTCAGCAATATCGAAACGCGTCTGAGGAGTGTGCGACGTTCCGCATCGTCTACGGGATGCAGGTCGCGATCTTCAAGTTGCTTGAGAACAAAGTGGTCAATGGAACTCAGCGGCCAGTCAGAATCGCTGACTGCAGGAGGAGTTTGATCCGATAGCGGTAAGAATGCCCAGTGTTCTCGTCCTCGAACCGGATCGGACGGGACGTCGACACTGACTGGTCGAACGGCCTCAGTGCGTGGATCGGGGGCACCGATTCGGACCCATTGTTCGAAGTCGGCAATTTCACGATCACTCAATGCCTGATCCGGCGGCATCTGCAAGTTTTCATCGTCGTAGCGAATCGCGGAAATCAAAAGGCTGCCATCGATGTCACCGGGGACAATGGCCTTTCCGGATTCGCCTCCTTTTGCCCAGCCTTGTCGAGTGTCGAGCGCCAAGCCGCCTTCCAGGCTTTGAGTTGCTTCCGAATGGCAGGAGTAGCAACGCTTCACAAGGACCGGACGAATTCGCTCTTCGAAAAAGTCTTCACCGTTTTCGGCGAAAGCGGATGCTGCGGTCACAGCAACGATGCTGAATGTGACGCAGCATGCTCTCAACGCGCTGAAGTGATCGGCGACGAACATGGTTGGCATTTCAAGGCAGGAGGGAGTGATGCGGCGGGAAGTGAAGTGTGACGCTGAATGAAGTGATCGTTCACACATGCACTTTGTCTGATTTGATTCTATTTCACAACGACCTCACTTCGCAAACTCAACTCAAGAAGTTTTGTGTCCGGGTGGGAAGACTCTTCCAGGATCTCTCGGTTTTGAGGAGAACGCACCTCGACGAGAAGAGAGATTGCTCGATTCGAAATGCAGTGACGAACCACGTCATCGGAAAGAGTTGCGAAGTCGCACAATCGACTTGGATGGTGTCGAGACGATCATGCAAGCGGGATCGTTAGCACTTCAGAATGAATTGCTTTCTGACTTGCACAGAGCTTGCGACGCTGAGATGTGTCGCCAAGAGTCGACAGCGAACCTCCCCGCGGCGGGCAACCTGGGGAGGCTCTAAGCTGGCGAAGCCGGCCAGGTCATTGCCAGCTTACGGTTAACATTGCTCACATAATCGGCTTTGCAAGAAAATTCCTCAGAATCGAATGGGTGGGTCATTTCGAATCGCGTCCATGTGGTTTCACGGCAACATGACGAATCCGACTCCCGCTGTCTTCGATGATGCGGACTCACCACGTCAAATCGACGAGCTATGAAAAAAGCGAGCCTCACTTCGGGCGGGCGTTCCGAGTGAGGCTCTTTCTGTCAACCACGGGCCGGTGACTGACAGAGTTCACAGAGCATCGCATCTACTTAAGCGATCGCAAGCTGGAAGGTTCAAGATGAGGGACATCCCTGAGACGATTGTCGCAGCCTCTTCCGTCCTTCTTCGATCTCTCTGCTCTGTCGAGTTGCTTCGATTGCGTCGGGATTATTCTCAGAAGACTCATGAGAGACTCATGCCTTGAAGTCATTGGCCACTCGAGGGGGCTGTCTGGACTGTGCAGCGCACACTTTCTAGGTTTACTGAAGGTGCTGACCGAGTGTGTGATGCGAAGCGATTTCGTCATCGCCGGTCCTTGATTGAGTTTCATCACTTGTTGAGAACGAAGAGATACAATGATTCGAAACATGAGAAACTGTTGGTCGATGCTGCTCCTGTGCTGTTCCCTCAGCTTCGCATCCGATGAACGTCCCAACATTCTCTTCATTGTTTCCGAGGACAACGGTCCTGAACTTGGATGTTATGGCGATCCATACGCCCGGACGCCAAATCTTGATCAACTTGCCGCCAGTGGAGTCTTGTTCCGCCGAGCCTTTGTTCCTCAAGCGGGATGCAGCCAATCACGCGCCAGCTTTCTGACGGGGCTCTATCCCCATCAGCATGGTCAAATTGGACTGGCAACGTGGGGCTTTCGACTGGCTTCGGAAGAAACTCCAAACCTTCCGCGAAGCCTAAAAGAAGTGGGATACCGAACCGGCCTCATCGGGAAACTTCACATCAACCCGGAGTCGGCGTTTCCTTTTGATATGCATGAGAAGCCGTCTGCTAATTTTGCACGAAAGAAGCTCAAGGACTACGCTCGTCGTGCAGATGCGTTCATCAACGCGGGAGATGCGCCGTTTTTTCTCAGCGTGAATTATCCGGACGCCCACTCTCCGTGGCTTCGTCAGGTCGGAGGATTGCCTGAGCACCCGCAATCAGCTGACGAAGTTCATGTTCTGGATTACATGGGGATCGATCCGCCGGCCCTACGGAAATTGATGGCCAATCACTACAACTGTATGAGTCGACTCGATTCGCTCGTCGGCGATTTGTTGGAAGTGCTGGATCGATCGGGGAAATCGAAGAATACCATCGTCATTTACTTCGGCGACCATGGTGCTGATTTTCTGAGAGGGAAGAGGACCTGTAACGAAGGCGGACTGCGAATTCCGTTGTTGATGAGGTGGCCAGCAAGGATTTCCGCACAAGAACGTGACGAACTTGTGTCAACGATCGATCTGATGCCAACGTTACTGGTAGCGGCAAACGCTCATCCAGTCGCTAATTTACCCGGTGAGTCTCTCTTGTCACTTGTGTCAGATGGCGAAACGAACTGGAGAGATTATTTTTGTGCCGAGTATCACACACATGCCGCTGCTCCTAACTACTTCCCTCAGCGATCCATCAGGGGGGCTCGATATAAGTTAATCGAAACCCTGTTGCCGGATACAGTTCATCCCGATTATGCCGTTACCATCCAGAAGATAAATCAGGCATTACCAAAAGGCTCTCAAACGATCGAAGAGTCCATCGAGCAATCTCAGTCGGTTGTTCGTGAAGCATACCGGCTGATGGAACGCCCCACTCGATTTCAACTCTATGATCTCGAACAAGATCCGCACGAGTTTCACAACATTGCAGACGATCCGAAGTATGCGGTCACACTGGAAGAACTCAAGGGCCAACTCGACCAGTGGAGAGAAAAGACAAACGACCCTCTCTTGGACGAGGAGATCCTGAAGCTTCTCACGAAAGAGGTCCAGTCAGTCGAAAACAAAACCGATGCCAAGGACCACACGTGGAAGTATCCGGAACATTTCATTTGGTATCGGAAACTAAAAGGTGTTAATTAATCCAATTGTGCATTTGTCTAATTCATCAAAGAGCCTAAAGACAATGTAAACATTGGGCGAAGTCGACGAGACCTGTCGCCCTTTCTCAACTTTGGTATCTACCAATCCCAAAGTCTCTGGGCCCACGATTTCTGATTCAGGCGTATTCTCCACTTGCGTGTCACAAAAGTGGCATCGGGATCGTCATCTCACCGCCGACTTTGAGAAAATCCCGTCGCTGAACCCGGAATCGTGATGCCGATGGTTCCATGGCTGTTGGCCATTCGATATCGTGGATTCAGCTCCAGTGATGAAAGGTGACGCAGGATGACTGAGTCGGTGCAGCAGCTCGTTCGGTATACGCGCATTCAGGAAATTGTCGGCGATGTCATTCGGCTCAGGGCTTCTGGAGTAGCACTCGGCGACATCGCCGAAGTCGAGAACACCGATGGTGAAGTTTCGATTGCTCGAGTCATCGGGCTGGATCGAAACATCGTCAGCCTCCAGGTCTTTACCGGAGGGAAAGGGCTTTCCACTGACGCGACTGTTCGGTTTCTGGGACGACCGCTCGACGTTGTCTATTCCCCGAACATTCTCGGGCGAATCTTTTGCGGATCAGGCGAACCGATCGACGGTGGCCCTTTGCTGACGACGGATCGGCATGTCCCGGTCGGTGGGCCAACAGTGAATCCTGTCATGCGCGTGATGCCGTCACGCATGATTGAAACTCGCGTCCCGATGATTGACTTGTTTAATTCGCTCGTCGAGAGTCAGAAGATTCCAATCTTCTCGGTTGCGGGAGAGCCTCACAACGAATTGCTCGCAAGAATTGGTTTCCAGGCCGACGCCGATGTTCTCGTCTTTGGCGGAATGGGTTTAATTTTCGACGACTACCACTTCTTTCGCAAGTCGTTTGAAGAGCACGGAGTCTTTGGCCGTACGATCATGTTCGTCAATCAGGCATCGGATCCTCTTGTCGAACGTCTGTTGATTCCCGACATGGCGCTCGCTGTGGCGGAGCGATTTGCTGTTGAAGAGAACAAACGCGTTCTCGTTCTCTTGTCAGATATGACAGCTTACGCCGACGCGATGAA
Source organism: Thalassoglobus neptunius (assembly GCF_007859735.1). GTDB lineage: Bacteria > Planctomycetota > Planctomycetia > Planctomycetales > Planctomycetaceae > Thalassoglobus > Thalassoglobus neptunius. Next base: position 1,886,364 of record NZ_SIHI01000001.1, read on the forward strand.
AGAGATTGGAGTCGCCCAGGAGAGGATTCCGGCCGTGCGAGGTTATATGGGTGACCTCTATACACAACTCGCCCAACGCTATGAAAAAGCCTGCGACTTCAAAGGAGCGGGATCGGTCACCATCCTGACAGTGACGACAATGCCCGGCGATGACGTCACGCATCCCGTACCCGACAACACTGGATACATTACTGAAGGGCAATTCTATCTGCATGGCGGCGTCATTGATCCTTTTGGCTCCCTGTCACGACTGAAGCAGCACGTCATCGGAAAGGAAACTCGAGAAGATCATTCGCAGGTGATGAACACAATGATTCGCTTTTATTCCGAAGCTGTCGAGTCGGAGCGAAAACAGGCAATGGCCTTCGAGTTGTCGCCGTTTGACAAGAAGCTTCTGAAGTATTCCAAGCTGTTTCGCGACCGTTTTATGAACATTCGTGTTTCATTGGGTGTGGATGAAGCACTCGATCTTTGCTGGAAAACGCTCGCCGAATGTTTCGAACCCAAAGATTTGTTGATGAAGCAACACCTTATTGACAAGTACTTCCCTGACATCGCAGAGAAGGAGACAGGATAACTGTTTTGATGACTTCGAGCTGTTTGGCAGCGACAGGTGCAATGTGAGTTCGTCAGCTCGCTCGTTCCTGTATCGGCACTCTGTCTTTAGGTCACTTCCGGGAAAGTCGCAGTTAATCAATGGCGAAATTAAAACTCAGTAAAAACTCGCTTCAGCAACAACAGCAACAGTTAAAGCTGTATAAAAAGCTTCTACCGTCACTTGACCTGAAGCGTCGACAGTTGGCAGTCGAAGCGAAGAAGGCTCGCGCCACTCATCAGCAGACGGTCGAGACATTGGAACAACTCGATATCCAAGCCAGCGACGATCTCCTGATGCTCGCGGACGACTCGTTGGACTACACAACTCTTGTTCGCATGAAGGGATATCATGTTGGCGAAGACAATGTCGTCGGCACCCGACTTCCCGTTCTCCAAAGAGTCGACCTGGAGATTGCAGAATATTCTCGGATGGCCAGTCCGGCTTGGATCGATGTTCTTGTGAACCGTTTGAAGAAAGCTGTGGAACTCCGAGTTCAAGCATGTGTGGAAGCGGATCGTCTTGAAATTCTCAATCACGCCGTTCGCCGGATTACCCAGCGAGTCAATCTCTTCGAAAAGATCCTCATCCCAACAGCAGAGAAGAATATTCACCGAATTCGAATCTATCTGAACGATGGCGAGCGGGCTTCGGTGGTGACATCGAAGCTTGCGAAAGCGAAGCAACAAGCCGCCGGGAATGCATTCAGCTTTGAGGAGGATCAAAGATGAGTATCGTTCCAATATCGCATGTCAGAATCTTCGGCTTTCAGAAAGACAAAGCTCGATTGCTGAACCGACTTCAGGAATTTGGCAAGCTGGAAATCATCCCATTTCGAAGCCAGGATGGCGTCGAATTCAGAGGACCGACAAACGATTCTCGCCAGGCCTTGAAATTTCTACTCACAACACCGCAACATCGTCGGCAAATCAGCGACCCGAATCAATTCGATGCAGCAGCCATTGAAAAACAGGCTCTCGAACTGGAATCACAACTTTACGATTTACGCTACGAACGCGACGAACTAAAGCAGCGAATCGAGGAACTTGAGCCGTTTGGAGAATTCGCATTTGCCTCACTGGAAGAGATGGCGGGGCTCAAGCTGTGGTTTTACATCGTCCCAAATCGCGAAACTGCGAATTTGAAAGAGACAGGATTTCTCAACCGGGCCGGTGAGAAGCTCCCCTGGAGAATCGTTTCGACGAGTCGGCAAATGAGCTACGTCGTTGTGGTCTCTGATCAAAAACCAGTTGAGTTCGTGGGGGAGCGAATTGAAACAGACACTCGCTCGCCGGAACAGTTGCGAAATCGACTGAGTGAGGTCGAGGTCGCCATCGAAAACTGCATGGTGGAACGAACTCGTCTCACGATGTGGTGTCGATTGTTCGCCCGGAGCCTGGATGAGTTGGAAGATGCTGCGGCGCGACAGCGTGCTGCAGCACTGACCTGTGACAGTGATCCGATCTTTGCAATTGAAGCTTGGGTTCCGGAAGAACATGTTGCAGAACTCGCTTCTGATTCCGCGAAGAATGGATTCGTCTGCGAGAGTCGACCTCCGCGACGAGACGAAAATCCACCGACTTTAATGAGAAACACGCCACGAACAGAAGCGGGTGAAGATCTCGTTTCGTTCTACATGACTCCCGGATACTGGACATGGGACCCGTCTGCGCTCGTGCTGATATCGTTCGCGATCTTCTTCGCGATGATTCTGGCAGACGCTGCCTATTCATTGATCATTTTGCTGGCTCTGGTCTTCTTCTGGAAACGGTTAGGCAAGTCTCCGACGGGGCTCCGATTCCGTCCGATGCTGGTTCTGATCGCGGTCGCTTCCCTCATCTATGGTGTGCTCGTCGGAAGCTATTTTGGAGTCACTCCAGCTGAAGGCTCCTTGCTAAGTTATGTACACGTCTTAGATATGAATAACTCGACGATGATGATGGGGTTATCGATTTTAGTCGGTGCAGTTCACGTCATCCTCGCAAACATTATGGACGCACGACGTCACACGAATTGGACTGACCGATTGTGTTCTCTGGGTTGGGCAGTGGCGATCGCTGGAGGACTGATTTTCGCGGCAAGCAAAATCGATGAAAAGTTTAGCGCCCTTGGAGCAGTCGGGGCCGCCGCGATGGTCCTTGGACTTTTGTGCGTGGTCCTTTACACAGCTCCACACGAAAAGCCTCACCGTCGACTTTTCTATGGAACGTTAGGGCTCGCGAAAGTCTCTGCAGCTTTCGGGGACATTTTGAGTTATCTCAGACTCTTTGCATTGGGACTTGCCTCAGCATCGTTGGCGACCGCATTCAACGATATGGCAACGGGTGTTCGGGAAGCGGTTCCGAGTCTTGGACTCTTCCTCGCTTTGCTGATTCTATTGTTTGGCCATTCATTGAATATGCTGCTGGGTGTTTCCAGTGGTGTGATCCATGGGCTGCGACTCAATGTGATTGAGTTTTTTAACTGGGGATTAAAGGAAGAGGGGCAGACCTTCGCCCCATTTCGACGAAAGGACGGTTCATTATGGAAATGACGATGCTGATTCTCGGTTGGATCGGCTTGTACTCGCCGCTTGCACTCGGAGCGATCGGCAGCATGATCGGCTGTCTTCGGGGTGGGATGGCCGCCTGTGGAGCGATGCTGGAAGTAGAGAGAGGCTATGGCCGCTTCGTCGGGGTGGCAGCGATGCCCTCGTCGCAAACCATTTACGGAATCGTGGTCACGATGACGTTGCCAGCTGCGCTCACTCCTGAGAATTCGCCCGGGATTTTCGTGTTGGGAGTGATGTGTGGAATCGCTTTGACGTTCAGTGCGACGGCGCAAGGGGCGGCGTGTGCATCGGCCATTAATGCCTCCAAGAGCAAGCCGGAAGTGTTTGGCGTTTCTCTTGCTCCAGCGGCGCTCATTGAGGGTTTCGCGGTGTTCGCGTTTGTGTTTGCACTTGTTCTGGCTGGACGACTGCCGCAGTAATTTCGTGCGAGCCATGAACAGGTTGAAAACTGAAAATTCCACTGACTGAGAGGATGCAACGATGGGAGAACGCGAAGAACCATCAACCGGGATTCAAGAACTCATTGACAGTATTCGGGATCAGGGCGTCAATGCTGCTCAATCCGAAGCTGATCAACTGCTCCGTGAAGCTCGTCAACGGGCAAGCGAAATTGTATCAAAGGCCAAATCTGAAGCGGACGAAACTCGATCGCAAGCCTTCGCCGAGATCGAAGCCCATCGACAAGCCTCGTTGGACGCCCTTCAACTTGCTGCCCGTGACACGATTCTGGAACTCAAAGCACGTGTGACAAAACGCTTTGAAGAGTTCGTCGAACGTCTCGTCGTTTCGGCCACACATGATAAGGCTCTGATCCGAAATATCGTGCTCGTTCTGGCTGGCCGCGCCGTTGAGGAAGTGATTCAGGACAAGGATATGGTCGTGCGGGTCTCGAAAGCGCTGGATGGAGAGAACACGCTCGAAGAAGACGGCAACCGCACGGTTCTCGCTCTAACAAGCGACATGTTACGAGAAGGGATTGAGATTGTTCCTGACTCGGAAGTCGAAGGTGGCGTTCGCGTCCATTTGGTTGAGGACAACCTTGAGATCGACCTGACTGACCGGGCGGTCTCGCGATTGATCGCCGAACGGCTCATTCCACGTTTCCATTCGATCATGCCAGACGAAGATTAATTCACAGGTGGAGTTCGTCACGAGACTCCCCATGAGAAAAGAGATGTTTCAGAAACCTCAACAGTCAACAAGCAAACGCAACATGCTCGAGGAGGCAAAGCATGTACTATGACCTCGTTTGCAGCCTTCCGCATCTCGTCCATCTTGAACGCGTGCGTCGATTGCCAATTACTCCTCAACGACTGAAGGAACGACTTCGTGGTCTAAAACCGGAGCATGCTTCGAAATTAAACGAAGCGATGATGTTATTGCGCTGGCGTCCACTGAGTTTAAGTTCAACGAACGACGCATCCTGGGCTGAGTCATGTGAGAAATTCTTAAACTCGTGCCGAATCGAATCGCTGAGAAGCTATGTCCAATATCGCATAACACAACAGGTTCTCGTTGCTGCATTGCGATCAAAGCGGGATGGTTTGGAGTGGCATGATCCTCCCGTTTTTGGAGGAGATTTGGCTCTTGAGCAGAAAATACGAAGGCGTTGGAACGTCTCGTACTTCGGGCTTGAGTACGTCTATCCGTGGATACCGGAGGTTCAAACATTCTTGACGGAAGTGAAACCGCTGAACCTCGAAAAGACCCTCATGAATCTGAACTGGAAGTGGCTGTCAAATTATGCCGGTGCCCCAACGTTCAAGTTCGATGACGTAATGGCATACGTTTTTAAATGGGACATTCTCAGGTCGTGGCTGGCGCACGATTCCGAACGGGCCAGAATTAAATTCGCAGAAATCGCAAATCAGGTGGCAGATGTCGAGTCAACAGAGCAAGAGTAACGCCCCGAGCGTCGCAACCGTTATTCAAGTTCGAGAAAGCCTTGTTCTCATTGAAATCGGTGAAGACCAGGCGATCCGAAAGAACGAAGTCGGATACATCTGCGTCGGCGATGAGCGACTCAAATCCGAAGTGCTGCGGATTCGAGGCCGGACAGCCGACATGCAAGTCTTCGAAGACACAACCGGTGTCCGTGTCGGAGATCGCGTCGAAATGACCGGAGAAATGCTCTCGGCAACTCTCGGTCCTGGACTCTTGGGAAATGTCTTCGACGGGTTGCAAAATCCACTTCATGAACTGGCTGATAAATATGGTTTCTTCTTGCCTCGCGGCGCAATTACAGAGCCATTGAGCCACGAGAAGAAGTGGGAGTTCACGCCGACGGTCGAAGTTGGCTCGCTTGTTCCTCCTGGCGGCGTCCTGGGGACCGTTCCGGAAGGGCCGTTCACACACAAGATTCTCGTTCCGTTTGGGTTAAAGGAACCGGCCAAAGTTCTCCAGATCTCAAGCGGGGAGTTCACAATTCAGGAACCGATCGGCAAAATCGAGTCGGCCGGTGTCGAACATGATGTGACGATGACGCAGCAATGGCCAGTTCGCCGTCCGATTCCTGCGTCAATGTTGCGGCGAAAGTATGTCGAGCGACTCTACTCAGAAACTCCATTGACAACGGGAACCCGGATCATCGACACCTTCTTTCCGATCGCCATCGGCGGGACAGCATGTATTCCGGGGCCCTTCGGTGCGGGAAAGACGGTCCTCCAAAGCACAATCGCTCGATACTCCAGCGTCGATGTTGTCGTTGTTGTCGCTTGTGGAGAGCGGGCTGGTGAAGTTGTCGAAACCATCTCCCTTTACCCGGAAACCAAAGATCCACGGACCGGCGGGACATTGATGGATCGTACGATTATTATCTGTAACACATCGTCGATGCCGGTTGCAGCTCGCGAAGCCTCGATTTACATGGGAGTTACACTCGCTGAGTACTATCGGCAGATGGGACTTAACGTGCTGCTGATCGCGGACTCCACTTCCCGATGGGCACAAGCGATGCGTGAAACATCCGGACGAATGGAAGAAATCCCCGGCGAAGAAGCTTTCCCCGCCTATCTCGATTCGTCAATTAAGAGTGTTTACGAACGTGCAGGAGTCATGCGTTGCTCCGACGGAACTCGAGGGAGTTTAACGATGATTGGAACGGTTTCTCCGGCAGGAGGCAACTTTGAAGAACCCGTCACTCAATCGACTCTTGGGACAGTGAAAACTTTTCTCGGGCTGTCCTACGATCGCGCCTATCGCCGGTTCTACCCCGCAATTGATCCGCTGCAATCCTGGTCTCGCTATCTGGACCAGTTGGCGCCAACCTTAAACGAAGAACTCGGCGCGAACTGGATTCGTGATGTCAAACGGATGCATGAGTTGTTGCGCGAAGGCGATTCGATCAACCAGATGATGCAGGTGACTGGCGAAGAAGGGATCACGCTGGAAGACTTCGTGATCTGGCAGAAGTCCGTCCTGTTGGACATGGCGTTCCTGCAACAGGATGCTTTCGACGAAGTTGATGCCCGTATGCCACGCTTGCGCCAAAAGCAGAGCCTCGAACTGTTGAAGATGATCATTGATCACGAAGATCATTTCCAGGACCGCAACGAAATACGTGACTTTTACACCACACTCATCGGCCTGTTTAAGAACTGGAATTACAGTCCGCCGGAGTCGCCTGATTTCGAGAAATACCTTAAAGAAATCCAAGACGCATTCCAGCAGACCGCCCCCGTGCTACAGGATTAAGGAAGACTTACTGAAAGAACACAGCTCTTGCCTGTCGACTTGAGGAAGAACAAATCGTAGGCAACGATCCGCGTCATCCATTCAAGTTAAAGACTTCGGGGCGAGAGCCTTTCTCGACTATTTTGGGACCTCGGCCCCAAAATAGTCGAACATCCAGAGCGTCAGTTCGGATTTCATCGAAAGTTGACAGAACAGGATATCTCGCAACTTATAGTTCAAAGCGATTCCCTGGTGATTGAGAAGGAACAGAGAAATGAGTCAAACAGTCGCGAACACTGAGGCAAGCCCACTTAATCCTCATGAACTGCGGCGGATGGACGCCTATTGGAGGGCACTGAATTATCTTTCAGTCGGTCAGATTTATCTTCTCGACAATCCGCTTCTGAAGGAAACGCTCAAACGAGAGCACACAAAGCCGCGGTTGCTTGGGCACTGGGGGACATCGCCCGGTTTAAATATGTTATGTGTTCATCTCAATCGAGTGATCAAGCGAGATGACCTCAATATGATCTATGTCATCGGCCCGGGGCACGGTGGGCCATCGCTTGTTGCCCACGCATATTTAGAGGGCACCTACAGCGAGCGATATCCAAGCATTACCCAAGACACAGCCGGGATGAAGAAGCTGTTCAAACAGTTCAGCTTTCCGGGCGGAATCCCGAGTCATGTCGCGCCGGAAACACCGGGAAGTATCCACGAGGGTGGTGAGTTAGGGTATGCACTCAGCCATGCTTACGGCGCAGCTTTCGACAACCCTGACTTAATCGTTGCTTGCGTTGTCGGCGATGGAGAAGCGGAAACGGGTCCGCTCGCAACAGGGTGGCAAGGGAATAAGTTTCTCAATCCGGCACGCGACGGTGCCGTTCTTCCGATCCTGCATCTGAACGGATACAAAATTGCGAACCCCTGCTTTTTAGCTCGAATCCCAAAAGATGAATTACAGAAGTACTTCGAAGGAATGGGATACGAGCCATTCTTCGTCGAAGGTCACGAACCCGCCTCCGTTCATCAGCAACTTGCTGAAACGCTCGACATTGTCACTGACAGAATCAGGAACATCTGGAGCGACGCTCGTTCGAATGGAAACCTCACTCGTCCCAAATGGCCGATGATTGTCTTCCGAACGCCGAAAGGTTGGACGTGTCCGCCTGAGATTGACGGGAAAAAATGCGAGGACTATTGGCGCAGCCATCAAGTTCCGATGGGAGATTTGGACAACGAAAATCACATCCGGATTCTCGAGACCTGGATGAAGAGCTATCGCCCAGAAGAACTGTTCGACGAAACGGGCAAGCTCCTCCCCGAGTTGGCGTCGCTTGCTCCTGAGGGACATCGACGAATGAGCGACAACCCTCACACCAATGGGGGGCTGCTCATGCGAGATTTGCATCTTCCGGATTTTCGTGATTACGAAGTTGAAGTGAGCAGCCCGGGGGCCACGATCGCAGAGTCCGCCCGTTGTATGGGGGGATATCTTCGTGACGTCATGAAGCTCAATCTCAACAGCAAGAACTTCCGACTCTTCAGCCCGGACGAGAACAAGTCGAATCGCTGGCAGGATGTCCTTGATGTCACAGATCGCTGTTACATGGCAGAGATCTACCCGGAAGACGACCATCTTTCCCCGGACGGTCGTGTTATGGAAGTTCTCAGCGAACATCAGTGTCAGGGATGGCTCGAAGGCTATCTTCTGACTGGCCGACACGGTTTCTTTTCATGTTATGAAGCGTTCATTCATATTATTGACTCCATGTTCAATCAACATGCGAAGTGGTTGAAGACATGTAACAACATTCCATGGAGAACACCGATCGCTTCGCTCAACTACTTCCTCAGTTCTCACGTCTGGAGACAGGATCACAACGGATTAAGTCATCAGGACCCGGGATTTATTGACCACGTTGTTAATAAAAAGGCGGAAGTCATTCGCGTTTACCTTCCGCCCGACGCGAACTGTCTCCTGTCCGTCACAGAACATTGCCTTCGCAGTCGCAATTACGTCAACGTCGTTATCGCCGGGAAGCAGCCTGCACCGCAATGGTTGACGATGGATCAGGCGATTAAGCATTGCACCGCTGGCTTGGGGATCTGGGAGTGGGCAAGCAACGACATGGGGAGTGAGCCTGACGTCGTGATGGCGTGTTGTGGCGATGTTCCTACTTTGGAAACACTCGCTGCGGTCGACCTCTTGCGGAAGCATCTTCCGGAACTGAAAGTTCGAGTGATTAACGTCGTGAACTTGATGCGACTTCAACCTCACAGTGAGCATCCGCACGGATTGTCCGACCATGACTTCGATGCTTTGTTCACGAAAGACAAACCTGTCATTTTCGCTTTCCATGGCTATCCCTGGCTGATTCACCGTCTGACGTACCGACGGACGAATCACAAGAACCTGCACGTTCGGGGATATAAGGAAGAGGGAACGACCACCACGCCATTTGACATGGTGGTGATGAATGATCTGGACCGATTCCATCTCTGTGAAGATGTGATTGATCGACTACCACAGCTCGGAGCGCGTGCTGCATACTTTAAGCAGAAGCTTCACGAGAAACTGATCGACCACAAGGAATACATCGCGAAGCACGGGGACGACATGCCCGAAGTTTCGGGATGGGGATGGGGACGCAATCACGTTCCGGTAGAAGGGGCAACGTCCACCGAAGGAGACAACGTGTAAGCACAAGCCTGCAATGACATCGAACAGCATTGACCGAGGCAGCTCCGTGAAGAATGAACATCGGAGTTGGTTGAGGGAGTCGAAACGATGATGGCAATCGTCGTTTCGGCTTGCGTATTTGCGAAGTCTCACCTGCAGGCAAACTCGCGATTTCTCTGCACAGTTCCACAATCTAATCCGAGACGATGATGACGCACAAAGAAGAATCTTCTCAATCCGGACGACAAGCAGCTGTGAGTCTGTCTGACGAAGGACAGGTTCGCGATGTGCTGGCCGATTCGATCCTTGGGTTGTGGGATGTCGTGAACAATCTGACTCGGCTCAAGCCAACACGGCGAGAGCGATTTCGCGTCACACTCTTTGGGTCTGCGCGAATCGCTCCCGGAACGTTTAGTTACGAAGAGACCAAACGGTGTGCAGCAGAACTGACGAAACTCGGGTGTGACATCATTACAGGCGGCGGCCCCGGACTGATGCAAGCGGCCAACGAAGGGGCAGCAACCGATCCGGACCGGAGTCACTCGATTGGAATCCGCGTCGATCTTCCATTCGAGCAGGAAGTCAATTCGTTCGTTGGTCAGGCTTTCGAACACCGAACGTTCTTCACTCGACTCCAGCAGTTTGTTCTTCAGTCGGATGCATTCATCGTTGCCCCCGGAGGCATTGGAACAGCTCTCGAAACACTCATGGCCTGGCAGTTGCTTCAAGTCCAGCATCTTGTGGGAACACCACTCATTCTCGTGGGTGAAATGTGGCCCGGCCTTGTCGAATGGGCAAGAGCGAGCATGATCTCCGCAGACCCGCCGCTGGCCAGTGAAGAAGACATGAACATCCCGCAATGTGTCAAAAACGCAGACGTAGCGATTGCGATCATCCGAGAGTATCACTCTCGGTGGGCAGACGAGTTCGGATCGGGATCGAATTCCGAAGCAGGCAATTATGAGTCTTCAGCAGGAACCGAGATGTGAATCAAGACATCAATTCCGGGCAAACTTCTCCGCTGGGCGCACATGTGCGTGACGGTGGTGTGAATTTCAGTCTCTATTCACGCCATGCGACCAGAGTTGAAATACTGTTCTTCGACCACGATGACGACGCGGTTCCGTCCCGAGTCGTGGAATTGGACCCGGCCAGCAATCGCACATATCACTACTGGCATGTGTTTGTCGCTGGTGTGCATTCGGGCCAGCGATATGGATACCGCATCCACGGCCCCTATGAGCCTGAAGAAGGTCTTCGCTTCGACCCGACAAAGTTGCTTCTCGATCCGTACGGAAAATGTGTTGCGTATCCACAAGACTACTCTCGAGAACTGGCGGAATCCCACGGAGAGAACCTGGAGTCGGCATTAAAAAGCGTTGTTGTCGATCCCGAGTTGTACGATTGGGAAGGCGACCAACCACTCCGTCACTCGGCGACCCAGACAATTATCTACGAACTGCACGTGAAAGGGTTCACGAGTCACCCGAACTCTGAAGTTGATGAATCGCGTCGCGGAACGTATCTCGGTCTCATTGAAAAGATTCCGTATCTTCAGTCGCTGGGAATCACGGCAGTCGAGCTGTTACCGGTCTTCCAGTTTGATCCGCAGGATGCTCCACCAGGAAAATCCAACTACTGGGGATACGCTCCCATTTCGTTCTTTGCTCCGCACCATGCGTACCGATCAAGAAACTCACCTCTCGCGGCTGTCGATGAGTTTCGCGATATGGTCAAAGCATTCCATCAAGCCGGAATCGAAGTCATTCTCGATGTTGTCTTCAATCATACCGCCGAAGGGAACGAGAATGGCCCAACGCTTTGCTTCCGCGGAATCGATAACCCTGTTTATTACATGCTGGAAGCGGGAAAACATTATGCCAATTACACCGGGTGCGGAAATACTTTAAACGCGAATCATTCGGTCGTAAGGCGAATGATCGTCGACAGCTTGAAATACTGGGTCAAGGAAATGCACATCGATGGATTTCGCTTCGACCTGGCTTCCATTCTTTCCAGAGACTCAGACGGAACCCTGATGCCGTCTCCGCCCGTGCTTTGGGATATTGAATCTGATCCAGATCTTGCGGGAACAAAATTGCTTGCCGAAGCTTGGGATGCAGCAGGGCTCTATCAGGTTGGAAGCTTTGTCGGGGACTACTGGTGCGAATGGAACGGGAAGTTCCGCGATGACGTGCGTGACTTCTTTCGCTGCCAGCCGGGGGCGGTTCGCAGGATCTCCGATCGAATCGTCGGAAGTCCACAAATTTATGCGTACAAGGGCAGGGAAGTGGAGCAGAGTGTAAACTTTGTCACCTGCCACGATGGCTTCACGCTGAACGATCTCGTGTCTTACAATAATAAACACAACGAGTTAAACGGTGAAGATAACCGAGACGGATCAAATGATAACCGCAGCTGGAATTGCGGAGTCGAGGGACCGACCGACGATCCGGACATCGAATCGCTAAGAAATCGGCAGGTGAAAAACTTTCATGTCATCACGCTCATGGCGTTGGGGATGCCGATGCTGACCATGGGTGACGAAGTCCGTCGCACTCAGCGGGGCAACAACAATGTTTATTGCCAGGACAACGAAATCGGCTGGTTTGACTGGGACGACGTTCACAGGCATGAAGACATTTATCGATTTGTCAGCTTGTTGTGCCGTCGTCGCGTTCAGCGAATGACTCAGCACAAAGGGAAACGTGTCACTCTGGTTCAACTGCTGTCGGACGTCCACTGGGCCTGGCACGGAGTCAAAGTCGACCAGCCCGATTGGAGTTGTGATTCTCACTGCATTGCGCTTCAGGGACACGTTCGCCCCGACGGACTTTCCTTCCATCTGATTCTGAATGGATTCTGGGAACCGAAGACGTTCGAACTTCCTCCACTGCAAGGAGGACGCTGGAACCGATGGATCGATACATCGTTAGCGACGCCCAATGACATCGTTCCCTGGGAGTCGGCTGTGCCTGTTAGGGATGATCACTATCTCGTCGAATCACACTCGGTCGCTCTGCTCATTTCGAAGGGAATCCCAGCATGAATGTCTTGCTCTTAAATGCTGGTTCAAGCAGTTTAAAAGCGAGCATTCTGGACTCGGCGGATGAGTCCATTCTCGCTTCTTCTCAATCGGATCGAGAAGAAAACGGCGTCCGCTACGAGTTTCACGATGATCAAGGCCAATCCAAGACTCAAAAGAGTGACGAGTTCAGCTTCACGACTGCTGTCAAACAATTCCTGAATGACTGGCAAAGTTCACGCGAGGGACAGTCGACAGCGGATGCTTCGATCTCTGCAGTGGGGCACAGATTTGTTCACGGAGGGAAGTTCACAACATCGACCATCATCACCGATGAGGTTCAGTCTCGTCTTGATGAACTGTCCGCTCTCGCCCCGCTTCACAATCCCGCCAGCCTCGAAGCATTGATCGCTGCCAAACAACTGCTCCCGGACGTCGCACATGTCGCGGGGTTCGACACAGCCTTTCATGCCACGTTGCCTCCCGAGGCGTACACTTATCCCGTCCCGGATGAATGGACGAATCAATGGGACGTTCGTCGGTACGGTTTTCACGGGTTGAGCCATTCCTATTGTGCTGAGCGAGCTGCTGAGATTCTTAACCGTCCACTCGATGAACTGCGGATTGTCGTCTGTCATCTCGGTCACGGCTGCTCAGCGACTGCCATCAAAGGAGGACAATCCATCGACACCACAATGGGCTTCACGCCGCTTGAAGGCTTGATGATGGCCACGCGCAGCGGAACCGTCGATCCCGGACTGCTGCTGCATCTCCAAAGGAAATTTGAACTCTCACCGGCAACTCTCGAAGAAGTGCTCAACCGTCAGTCGGGACTTCTCGGCGTTTCCGGTCTTTCCAGCGACATGCGAAAAGTCCTCGAAGCTGCCCAATCTGGCCACGAGAAGTCCCAGCTTACTGTGAAGATCTTCGTCCAGCGAGTCTGCAAAGCGGTCGGTCAACTTTACGTCACTTTAAATGGGCTGGACGTCCTCGTCTTCACAGCCGGAATCGGAGAACGCTCCGCAGAAATCCGAGCGCAAATCGCCACCGGCCTCAATTGTCTGGGCGTGAAAATCGACGAAACCAAAAACGCTTCATGCACTCCCGACTCAGACATCTCAGCATCCTCAACAATCAATACACTGGTCATCCAAACACGAGAAGACCTCTCCCTGCTCCGCGAAGTCAAAAAGACCCTCGCGGAGACGTGATGATCGCAAGACCTTCACGTTCAACAACTCCGATACGGATTGAAATAATGACCGTTTTGCCGCAGTCCTTCCTAATCGATCGAGAAACCGCCCGGACGGCTGAGACCGATGCACTGCACTTCACTCGCCAAATCTTCACCAGAGTGGGTGAAGCGGTCAGCAATGCCGTGGAGACGGACCCCGTCGACGTTCCCCTATAGAGGCGACTTGCCTATTCATCAAGTTGTTTGCCGCTCCGGTGCGTGGATGAAGCCGTGGAGGCGGGTCGAATCTTCGAAAGTATCATATCCACACTGGACTATAATCTTTCCATTTTTGTCTCAGCGCATGTGGCAAGTGATTCTAGGCCGCAGATCGCACTGCTCTTGGAATGCGCATTTCGTCAACGCGTTGCCACTCTTCGTTGAGTTTGTGGGTGTCCTGTTCCCTGTGCGCAGCTTCAAGGCGTTTAAGCGTTAAGTCGTCCACTTGGGAGTACACGTCCATTTTCAAGAATCCAACGACAACCGACCTGTTCTTTGGGTTTGCAAGATAGACAACTCCATCGACCTGGTCGCAGACTTCTAGTCTCACGGGTCTGTCACCAAACGCCCGAACGACAACAGACTCACCAATCAGCAATCTTGTCTTTTCTCCCAAGATTGTGTGTGTCGACATTGTGTACCTCGTCGTATTGTAGTACGCAGTACACGCAGTACATCAGCAGAACGGTGAATTCAATGGCGAAGGAAAAGGTCGGCCTAAAGCCGCCATACTGCTCGTTTTCCACCCTGAAAACATTCGTTGAGAACTTACGCGAAACTGCCGTCCCAAAACAAATTGACCGCAGTATCATGCCAAAGATGTCAGGGGTGACGCAAGGTCAGTTATTGTCGGCCCTTCAATTTTTGGGCCTGACGGATTCGGACGGAACTACGAAGGATCGCCTTCAAGAACTGGTTGACAGTCAGTCCGCAGATGCATGGAAGGCAAAGATCAAAGAGGTGATCAACGATTCTTACGGTTCTGTCGTTGGCGACTTAGAGATATCGTCTGCTTCGGGAAAGCAGTTGCGCGATCGTTTCAAGAATAATTCGGGAATCGATGGCCAAATCCTTGCGAAATCACTCCGGTTTTACATCTCGGCGCTCTCCGAGGCTGGAGTCGATTACTCACCGCATTTTAAGGACGCGACAAAGGGCCTCGCTTCTGGAAGGTCGAGAAGCACTAAGAAGCAGGCCACGCCTCCGGTGCAGGGCGGAAACAATGGAAATGGAGAATCCGGAGGAGAGGAAGTCCAAGAAATCTCTGAAAAAGAGACGGACATACCAGGCACGATCCGCTTACCGATTCCGTTCAAAAACAAGCCACATGGATACATCGTAGCACCTGAAAAGTTAAGCAAGGATGACATGAAGATTGTGGAAATCGCCGTTCATATGCTTTCGGCGTACGCAGTACAGGAAGAAGTGGAAAACGACATCGAGTGATGTTAAAGACAAAAGGGGTGGCTGCAACCACCCCTTTTTACCAGATGGCATAATGGAGCGCCACCTGGTCGGGACAGAGCCCCTTCAGCGTAGAAGGTATTTTTCACTCTTGTCTCGAAAATTGCAAGCTCCATTTTCTTGGAGTGTGAGCATGATCGCTCTCGCAAATGGGCGTCCTGCGCCCAAAGGCTATCGCTGGATCTCTTGCAAAGAGGTCAAGCACTGGCGAAGTGGAAAAATGATTCGTCGAAAAGACGGGTTGCCGTTCCGGTTCCTTGTGTGCGATAAGCGATAACCTGAGAAACTGGCGGGTAGCCACTGATTGAATCAGCAGTAAATTGTTGATCAATTGTGTAGGGGGGCTGGTTCCACGAGCTTGAGGTTTTCCTCCTACCCGCTATTTTCTTTTCTTTCCCCCGTGACGAGTTCTGCGTCTAACACAAGAAAACAGCCCGCCATTTCTGACGGGGCTGTGGAGTAGTTGAAAAAGTTTCTGCACTCGAATGACAAATTAGCGCTGTAGGGTTTGCCAGGTTTGAGGAAGAAAATTCTTCACAATGAAAACCAGTCTTTGCTCCCGTGGTAGAGCCAGTTCACGTGGTGTCCGGTTCCGATACAACTTAATTTCGATTTTGGCAGTTATTAGAAGATTCAATTTAGCACTCCTTCAAGTTTCCGTAAGCACTTCCGCGCAAAAATCAGCAAACCCGCGATCCTCATTCCGAGCAAGGCCAGTGACGACGGTTCTGGAACCGGTTTGATGGCTTGCGTGTAGGTCTACTTTCCATGCACATAGTGTGTTAAGGGGAATTGATCGAACGAAAAGCGGGAAAGGTCTCTAGACGATGAACCCCACATTCGAGGTGACCTGCGTTGCATGTTCCCTCAGATTGGTAATAGTATTCCAGTCTGCGCGGACGGCAACAGCCGAGATCCGGAAAATCCCAGCACTCAACTGTTAACAATTCTTACTCAGGGGGATAGGTGCGACAGTGCGCATGATTGTGTGCCCAAACAGCATGGTGAGAGCCATAAAATAAAAAATCCCGGAAACAGAGAGTCCTAGGGGGGCTGAGGACTTCGATCTATTCCCGGGGGCGATGAGCGTCTTGCCGGACCATCAAAGGCTGCTCATCCCGCCTTCGATGAGGGCACCTTATGGCTTACGCAAAAGTGGGTCAACATGTGTTTTGATAAAAATGAACGTTGATCCATCTCTCTCAAACCCGAGCGGGCCTGCAAGTCGTAAGATGTTCTAGAAAAGCACTTTACGAGCAACTGAACGCGAGGCAGCAGCCCGCAGAATCTGCCGATAGGGGACTTGCGCGTAAGTCCAGGAAACTCGTTCGCGAGGGCGTTTGCGTACGCTGATTGAGGAGAAGCTGTCTGGGGATTCGAGATTGTCCGCCGTGAGAAATTCGTCGATCAGTTTGCCTGCTCGGAGGATCTCTTCCACTCGATGATGTCGTCCAGAATTTCGCTAAGCGTCAGGGATGGCTTCCATCCGAGAGTCTTCTGTAATCGGTCAACGTTGGGGACGCGGCGGCGTACGTCTTCGAAGTCGTTTCCATAGGCTTCGGTGTACTCTCGAAAGTTGACGTCAACGGAGGAGTCGACTTTCGAGATGACGGTCTTTGCGAGCTCGTGAATCGTCACGGGCCGGTCGCTTCCGATATTGAAAATCCGACCGACCGCCTCGTCTGATCGGACGAGTTCATCAATGCAGCGAATGACTTCTTTGACATGGGCAAAGCATCGAACCTGTTGGCCATCGTCATAAACGATGACCGGTCCGCCGTTCATTGCCTGATCAACAAAGCGTGGAATGACCATTCCGTAGTTTCCGACCTGACGAGGACCGACCACATTGAAGAATCGGCCGATTACGATCGGAAGCCCGTATTTCGCATGATAAGCGAGGGCGAGAAATTCATCGATGGCTTTCGAGCAGCCGTAAGCCCAGCGGGGTTTGGAAGTGGGGCCGAAGTGTAAGTCTTCGTCTTCGTCCCAGCACTCGTTTGGGTTCTTTCCGTAGACTTCGCTTGTTGATGCGAGGAAGAAGCGGCAACCGGTTTGAGTGGCGAGTTTCAAAAGCCACTCTGTGGGATAAATGTTCGTTTCGATCGTGCGGACTGGATCATCGGCGACGAGTTTCACTCCGACAGCGGCAGCGAGATGGTAGATAATGTCCTGGCCGCGAACAGCTTCGGTCAGAAGGACCTGATCGGTAATTGACCCAGTCAATCGCGTCAATCGCGGGTGACCTGCGACATGTGCCAGGTTATCTGGACGTCCGGTCGAGAAATTGTCGAGTACGGTGACTTCGTGTCCATCTTCGAGGAGTTTCTCGGTGAGGTGGCTTCCAATGAAACCTGCTCCACCTGTAATCAAGCACTTCGACATTCTCTTCGTCCTTTGGAAACTCTCTCTGTTGTCACGCTCAACCATTCACATGGTTTCTTTGCGACGATCATCTGAAATCAAAGCATCTCCTGATCGGAGACCTGAGCGATGATCTCCAAAGGATTCGAGCAACTACGCAGCTTCGATCTGTCCATCATTGGGAGGGGGATAACCGAATTCATCGTAAGCTGCGCGACAACGCTGGTAGACTTCCTTGACCCAATGCGGATCGCGGTCAAATTTATTTTTCTTGTACTTCTTCAGTTCTTCAACTTGCGGTTCGATGGCTGCTCGCATTGCGTCCACGTTTTGCAAACTGAGCTGCTCGTAGATCCGATTCATCTGCCCCAGCGGATCTGCAGCGAGCTCTTCGTACTTGACCTCGCACAAGTCCCCTTCGGGAATTGACCATTTGTTGGTCTGATAGCTGGTGAATCCCTCGTTGTACCATTTGATGACGTCATCCTCGAAGCCGCCCTTGGGGTTTTCTCCGAGAGTGTTTTCCGTGGCCATTGTTTGGCGCAAATGGCAGTTCGAGTTGAAGACATCGAACGGGTCGCGATAGATGTAAATGAACTTGGCCCCCGGATACATCTTGAGCAACGTCTGGATGCGGAACGTGTGAGAAGGGGACTTCAGGACGAGTTGTTTGGGCGTTCTCAATGTCACTTTGCGGATAAGTGTGTCGAGTGCCGAACACCATCGCTGTCGATCTTGTTCTGAAATGGCCTCGATGTCGATGTATCGCCGAATGATCTCAAATTGATAGGGGAAGGTGACCATCAGATACGGTGACAGCTGTGTCATCACACACAACGCGACTTCATCTTCCTGCGCGACATCCCATCCAACGCGGACATTGTCCATGGGGCGGCTTTCGGGAATGAATGCCGCCGTTAATCGAGACGCGACTGTTTGTGTTGTCAGAAAGTGCCACGGAAAGACGGTCTGGTAGAGCGTGGTCGTTGTGAACTGCGGATCGGAATCCATCAGATTGTGGAGGAGGGTGGTTCCGCTTCTCCAGAATCCAAGGATAAAAATCGGTGGAGCAACTGGCTCGGTTTCGCGGATTCGACGCCCATACAACAACGACTCGACAGCGGCCATTGTTGAGTTGTAGAGAGCCATTGGTGGCAAAAGGGCGATTCTGCCTGCTTTGGTCCAACTCAGCTGAGGACCAAGTTTCATCAGATTGTACAGACCGGAAATCTTCATCCCATGCCAGATTGAGAACGGCCCTTGCGAGGAGCGCTTCGGCTTCGTCTTCTTTTCTTCCGACATGACTTCAATATTACTCCACTAAAGATTCAAGCTTGTTGCGGTCAATGAGGGTCGCTGCGACTGAGCAACTTGAAGAGCAGATTCGGGAGTTTCCCGGCTGAACGCAAACCGCATCTCTGCATTATCTCTCCATCGACAGAGCAAGCAACCCTCTCGACGCAATTCATTTGCGACAGATCGGAGTCTCTAACTTCGCCGATCGTGCCAGGACGAAACCCACAGAATCCCCGGAATCGGAACGCAAACACCGAAGTTGGCCGGAGCTTCGCAGAATCTTGTTTCGAAACTCACTGCGAAATGTGGACGTTCACGTGTCCCGGCAGCGATCGAAGCGTGCTCGCCGAACACTTCAAATGCGTGACGAAGTCGTCGAGCGAAACAGCTCCGGGCGAGTGCAGAAAAGCGGTCGAAATGATTTATCCGGCAGCACGTCGAGGCGGCAACGAGTCCTCAGCAGGGCCAGTCGCATCAAGTGAGGGGAATTTGATGGAATTCTGTGGCTTCTGACCGATCATTTGCCCCGGAAGCGGAAACGCGGCGTTCCAGCCGAGAGGCAACGTAACTCCAGTGATCCAGCGGGCTTCGGGAGATGCCAGGAATGCCACCGCAGCCGCCACATCTTGAGGAGACCCCACTCCAAGCGGATGAGATCGTTCAAGCTCGGCGAGGACATCTTCATCGAATGTGGAGAGGTACTTCTTGAGCATGGGAGTTTTGACGAGTGCCGGGGCCACGCAGACCGCTCGAATTCCTTGCGGAGCCATTTCGGCGGCGATGGATTGTGTGAGCCCGATGAGGCCCGCTTTCGAGGCTGAGTAGGCCGGAAATCCTGCACATCCAGCGATTCCCAGGACGGACGCGATATTGACGATCACGCCGCGATCGGCGGTGAGCGATGGAAGAAAGCTGCGAATCACCCGCATCGCTCCCGTGAGATTCACATCAATCAGCGAAAGCCAATCTTCATCAGACGTCGACGTAAATTCTCCTGAATGATCAATCCCGGCGTTGTTGATCAGGACATCGGTCTCGCCGAATCGATCACGAACTTTCTCGCTCGCAGCATTGACTTGCGATTGGCGTGTGACATCACACTCAATGGAAAGAACGTCGATATTACGTTTTTCGAGGCGTTTCAAAAATCGCTTTGGTTCTTCGTGCCAGAGCAGGGCAAGCTGAGCCCCTTCTTGTGCAAGCTGGTCAGCAATCGCGGCTCCGATGCCACGGTCATTGACTCCAGTAATGACTGCAGCCATGCCTTCAAAACGACGTTTCGACATCCTTGTCTCCCCCCAAGATCAATTCGATTCCGTTGCACGCGATCCAATGCGTTTCACGGACGTCAGTGATTCTGATCGGTTTGGCGATTTCCGGCAAGGTGGATTTTCGCCTTCCACAAGCCCGAAGTTGGATAGGCGGAACAACTTGCAGCGGCAGCTCAGAGCATGTCGCGATTGTTTGGAGGGACTGTTGAGATTTTCGCTCGATCGAATCGACAGTCACGTAATGGAGATTGCGGGGCGAAGGTTGATGGACGAATAGCTTTACCTGGGCTGTCTATTCGTCGATGTCATCACTGCATTGAATGCAACTCAGATGGGGACGCATTTTATCGAGCGTCACATCGCCAATGCCGCGAACTCGCTGCACATCATCAATCGAGTGAAAGGGACCGTTCGCGGAGCGGTCGTCAACAATCGCTCGAGCAGTGACTTCGCCGATTCCTTCGAGTTGCATCCACTCAACCCATGTGGCGGAGTTGATATCGATCTGGTAGAGCGTCTGCTGTCCTGCCGACCGGACGATTTCGACTTCTGGTTTGCGTCCCGTGTTCTTCGCAATCCAGATAATTCCAGAAAGTGAAACGGTGCAGAAGCACATCGTCAGCAACAATCGGCGATCCGATTTTCTCAGCCCCAGCTCTGTTTGATTCGCTGTGGGCGAAGCATCATGATCACTAGGTGAATTGGCTGGCTCTTTGGAAGACGAAAGCATAGTCCGTAGCTCAGGCG
Source organism: Thalassoglobus neptunius (assembly GCF_007859735.1). Lineage (GTDB taxonomy): Bacteria > Planctomycetota > Planctomycetia > Planctomycetales > Planctomycetaceae > Thalassoglobus > Thalassoglobus neptunius. The sequence goes on from NZ_SIHI01000001.1 coordinate 1,907,266, forward strand.
GGAAGCGTGGAGGATCGCGAAAAGAGCCATTAGACCAATTCCGGTGCCTCTCTGCATTCGCCTGAACCGGTTTAAAACAACGTGCATCGAAGTGACTTTGGGCTGCGACTTAAGTCAGTCCCGATTGCGGGAGCGACTTCGGCTGGAGCTCGAACCGGAAGACCGACTTGAACCCGATGACCGCGACGAGCGTGACGCCCCTGATGAACGACTGCTCGACGAGCGTGACCGAGTCGACGGAGATGAAGAACTCCGCGATCGACTCGAGGATGACGACGAACGGTTTGATGCCGAGGGCGTACTCCGCTGAGTGCTGGGAGACCGGCTCGACGTTGATGGAGTCCGTGAGCGACTACTGCTGCTGCCGCTTCGGGTGCTCGGTGTCGAGCTGCGGAGACTGTTGATCCGTTGCTGGAGCGATTGGCTTGAAGACGACCGCGAACTGGAACTGTTGGTCGACGGCCCCGCTCGTGGCGTACTGCTTGATGATCGCGGTGTGGTCGTCCGCTGCGGTTGAGATCGAAGTCGAGAGGAATCGATTCTCTGTTGAGGGTTCGAAGACCGGGATGGCTGTCGATTTGCTCGGTCCTGAGACGAATTCGTGCTCGGTTGGCGGATGGAATCAGTTCCTCCCTGACGCAAAGTTCTCGATTGGTTTGGCTGCGATCGTGTCGAAGGGACAGTCGTTGGTCTCGAACTACTGGAACGATCATTCCGGTTGGTTGAAGAGCTGTTTCCGGATCGAGAACGGTCAGTCGAAGGAGTGGTTGATTGAGTTCTGGAACGCTGCTGGAGCGCTTCGATCCGCTGTCGAAGCTCGCTGGGCTGTGTTGATGAGCGAGATCGGTTCTGACTCGAATCCGTGTTTCGAGACGAGTTGCGGTTCGTATTCTGTTGTTGCTGTCTCATCGCCTCGATTTGCAAGCGCAAGTCATTGGAGCGAGACGAACTTCGGTCGTTCGACGGAGTCTGTGGTGAAACCTGGCGTGGACTGTCAGCCTCTCGGTTCCGTGACGAAGGTGAGCTCTCCTGTCGGTTCTCGAGACGTTCTCGCAACGACGATCCGGAGGCTCCCCGCGACGGCTGACCAGAATCGGGCCTCTGTTCTGGCGATGTTGTCGGACGTTGCCGGGATGACTCAGGATTCTGAGAAGCAGCTCGTTGAGCAGCTTCAATCCGTTCACGCAAACTGTTCATTGATGGTTGCGAAGAAGAGTTCCTGCTCTCCGAACCGCGGTCACGGCTCGAATCGGAATTCCGGTCCCGAATGGCATCAAGTCGCTCGCGGACATCCGAAGCTGTCGGGGTGTTGGACCCGGAGCCTGGACGGACCGTTGGATTTTCATCGGATCGGCTCCGTTCGCGATTTTCCCTCGATTGGGCTGTGTCGCGATCGCTTCCCCGCTCGGTGCGAGGTTGATCACCGCGATTCGATCGCGCAGCTTCTATTCGCTCCCGAAGCGAGTCCATGTCGGAACGACCGGAAGAATTTGAACTTCGCGAATCGGAACGGTTGGTTACTTCGCGACCTGAATTCCCCGGCGAGCGGGGATCCGGATCTCGGGAACCATCTCTTGATTCTGTGCGTTCACGAACTGCATTCAAACGGTCACGGATCGAATTCGAATTCGGGAGTTTGATCGACTCAGCACGTGAAGCAATGTCGCGATCGTTTCCGAATCGTCCGTCGCGGTTCCGATCGTCTCCGGAAGGGCGATTGCTTCGATCTTCCGGATTACGCCCATCCCGGTCATTGCCGAATCGTTCGCCTCCCGGACGGTCACCGCCCGGACGCTGATCACGATCATTGCCGGCCAGCGAACCTCGACCTCTCGGATCACCGTCGCGATTCCGAATTGATTCAAAGCGTGAACGGAAATCCGTCAACTCACGGACAGCCTTGTTCGACCGCTCTGAAATTCGATTCCGGTCGACTTCTGCGATAGTTCGGAAATTATGGTGATCCGGACGGCCGGGACGTTTGAATCGATCGATCGACTCACTGAGAACGGACTGTTCGAAGACAGATCGATTCCGAGAGCCATTTCCTAACGCAAGGAATGTTCGAGTGCGATCGTAGGTGCGCGGCGGTCGGAATTTTTCATTCCGATCATAGTAGCTGTGCCAACTGACCAAACGGTCGTATGTTACACGGCGTCGTGGATTCTGGTAGTAGGCATAGATTGGATCGTAGGCATATCGTCGCTGATTGTAACGTCGTTGATGGACGAAGGGATAGATTCCCCGGTTGCGATAGATCGGAGCGTAATAGTCCCCGAAGTAATAGTGTCGATATCGCGGACGCACGAACAAATGCGTCAGAAGCGGACTGATCCCGATCCCATACCGTGGTCGGTATCGATAGCCATAGAATCGATAGGGGTAGGCGCGGTTCCAGAATCGAATTGGCGAGAAGAGGAGTCCTCTCCGGACGAGCGGGTAGTCCCAATATCCGGAACAGTAAACATATCCTCGCGGCGTCCATGAGTAACGCGAGGGAACCCAGATGTAGTCCTGATAGGGCTGTGTCCATCGTCCTGGCTGCCAGACGTAAGACTGGTTCTGATATGACCAGTTGCCCGGAACCCAGAAGTGTTCTTCAGACGGCGCAGGAACGTTTGGCCCCTCTTCGAGACTTTGTGGAGGCTCTGGCAAATAGCTCAACTCATCGGCATCAGCGGATGTCCAGAACCCCGGAACCCACTGATAGCTCCCTTCAGTTTCCGCCCAGTATCCGGGAATCCACTGCTGATTGGGAGGAATGTCGCGCCACAATCCGCTGACCCAGATGAAGTCATCGAGATCTTCATCCCAGGCCCAGTATCCGGGAATCCACTCGACGTTGTTTCCTTCAGGCATTTCTTCCGGAGGAATTTCGTCGATGAGATCGGGTGGATGTTTGGTAACTGTCAGCCCCGGTTCCGGGTCTGCAGAATATTGTTCGGCGAACGCTTCATGGATGGGGCCACGAGTCAGGACCTCGCTTTCCACATTGGCGGGATCGGCTGCTTCCGGTGGATCTGCGACATCCCCATCTTGATTGTTGTCTGTGACGGGTGGCTGAAAGTCAGCTGCCGGCAACGGCGGAGGAGGTGGAGAGCTCTGGGAAGTGGCATCGTCTTGAGCGTGTAGACCTCCCGTTGTGCCTAAGAACACGATTGAAAGTGTGCTTACAAACACAGTCGAGAGAAGCCACGAGGTCTTTCTGGCTGTCGAGTGCATCGAACGTCCAGTCATCAATGCGATCGCCAAAGTTGATTCGATCAAATGGCCATCAAGGGAGTGGGGATTGCGTGTATTCTCGCAATCAAACAGTGAACTGGCAAATTTCCGGATGAGTTACATGTCACGAATCGCGACAAAAGATCGGCAGAATTCGCCAGTGGCTGGTAGAGCATCTCGCGTTCCGGTATTTCGGAACCAATCTCCCAGAGTTGATGAAAGATTCAACACGTCGACTCAGCGAGAGCCGTATCAGCATTCATAAGAACGACTTAGGCGTCCGGGGCGAGCTGTTGAATTCATTCCAGAATTGCTCGAACGTCGGATGTGGCACTAGCGCAAGAAAGTATCAATTTGACCCTTTGCGCAGTCCGAAAGACGACAGCCCACAATAAGGCCCACAATAAGATTGGTCAGCGGACTCTCGGTGTGGCCGATTGAACGACAAGGTTTCGGTAGAGCTGAAGGTACCGGCGAGCGGTTGTCTGCACACTCAGTGTTGTTTCAACAAGCTCACGGCATTTTGTTCCCATCACTGGCCAGAGCGGAGCTTGATCAATCATCGAGACAATCGCCACAGCGAGTTGATTTGCTTCCTTGCCTCGCGCAATTTTTCCGGTCACTCCGTCTTGAATGAATTCGGACGCAACGAGTGACTCCGTTGAAAGCACAGGAATTCCAGTCGCCATCGCAGACAAAATGTTCCTCTGAGATGCGAGCGTGTGAGCCGTCGAGATCAGAAACCCGCTCTGCTTCAACAATTCGTCTGTAATCGGTCGGTCACCGAGAAACTCAACGTGATGTGTGAGCCTGAGCGAGCTGACCAACTCGACCGACTGGTTCAAGAGCGGACCGGTGCCTGCGATCTGAATTTTGAAGTGCGGGTAGCTGTTGACGACTGAACGAACGGCGTGAATGAGTGCTTCAAACCCGTATTCGCGATTGCATTCGCCAATCGCGATCGCTCTGAGTTCCGAACTTGGTCCGTAAGGGAAGAAACGTGTCGAATCAATTCCGAAGGGAATGGTCATCATCTGTTCGCGATTTGATTGATTCTGCTGGCGACACAGCTCTGTGACTGCTTCAGTAATTCCAATCACCCGGTCGGTGAACTCGTTCGCAATTCGGAATTGCCAGAGAGATTTTCTGTCTGCCCCACAGCCGCGACCGTAGTGCGTCGCAACAGAAATCGGCGTTTGAGACCACTTGCACGCGATCGCACCATGAAACTGCGCCGCAGTCCCGTGCATATGCAGGACGTCGATTTCGTTCCGATCGAGAAATTGACTGAGTTTCCGGAGGGCCTGAATCTTCCCGAACAATGATCTCTTCAGAGACTGAACGGGAAAGCCGGAATCCTGCAGGACTTCGGCGGTTTCACCGAGATCGTGAAGCGCGACGAAAGAGAGTTTGGCGTCGTTTGGGCTCGTGCAGGTCGCCAGTTCGACGAGGTGTCGCTCAACGTCTCCGGTGCACAGCTTCTCAGTCAGGTGGCAAACTCTCAGGGACTCATTGGACTCCCCCGAGGATGCCCTCGCGGAGACAGAAGCCGAATCCGAATGAGTTTCAGACGACATGAAAGATTCCGTCATTACAAATCAGTTGAGTCGCTGGTGACCAACAGCCTCGACGTTTCGAATTCGAAACTGCAGACCTCCCGCGTTCTCAGCACAGTTGCCAACAGTGCTGACGCCTTTGAAAACATGGAGTCGAAACCGCAGTGGTGTATCGAAATTCATGAGATTTCGGAATAGGGAGTTGGCGCAGCACAACCGCGCCGTCACAACGACTCTCGATCGGAATTTGCCTATGCGACCGGATGTGACAGTTGTGTGGAGAAAGACGCGGTCGATGCGGGAGCTGAACTCGCGACGGGCCACACCATCGATTTAATAGAACCGGCTGTTGTCGTTCCTGCCGCGAAGGGCTGAATCCGACGAAGTGGCTTCCGTCCACATCCGATACACTGGAAAACAGTCCAATTATCAAGAGGTGTGATGTGTCGACGATTCTCGTCACTGGGGGAGGGGGCTTCCTCGGAAGTCATTTGTGCGAACGGCTGCTCAACGAAGACAATGATGTCATTTGCGTGGACAATTTCTTTTCCGGCCGAAAAGAGAACATCCGCCACCTGATCGGGCATCCCAACTTCGAAGTGATCCGCCACGACATTGTGCACCCTCTTCACATCGAAGCAGACCAGATCTACAACCTCGCCTGTCCGGCGTCACCGGTTTCGTACCAGCATAATCCGATCAAGACGATCAAAACGTCGACCCTCGGAATGGTCAATATGCTCGGCCTAGCCAAACGCTGCGGAGCGAGAATTCTGCACACGTCGACTTCTGAAGTTTATGGCGATCCGGAAGTTCACCCACAGACAGAAGACTACTGGGGCAGCGTCAACCCGATCGGCCCTCGCAGCTGCTACGACGAAGGAAAGCGAGTCGCTGAGTCGCTCTGCATGAACTACCACCTGGCCCATAATATGGAGGTTCGAATTGTCCGAATCTTCAACACATATGGTCCGCGAATGGCTCCGGACGACGGGCGCGTTGTCTCCAACTTCATCATGCAGGCGCTTCGGGGAGAGGAACTGACCGTTTACGGCGACGGAAAACAGACTCGCTCGTTCTGCTATGTTTCCGATCTCATTGACGGTTTCATTCGAATGATGAAGCAAGACGAGCAGGTTGGCCCGATCAACCTCGGGAATCCCGTTGAAAACACGATGATCGAGCTCGCGGAAACGATCCTCGAGATCACCGGTTCCAAGTCAAAGATTCGCTTTGACCCGCTGCCGAAAGACGATCCGAAACGCCGCTGCCCGGACATTTCTCGCGCGAAAGCACTTCTTAAGTGGGCACCGCAAGTCGATCTCAAAACCGGCCTGACGCACACGACGAAGTATTATCGAGATACTCAGCTGTAGAGTCTCGCGGCGAGTCGACACAGTCGGCGCGAGAAGGCGAAGCGTTTCGGCACCTCGTTTAATCGGACGGCTTTGGTGTCGATTCGTTCTCGTCGAGCCATTCCCACTCAGAAAAAGTGGCCGCCTGTCCGCGGTAGTTGTTCTTGAAGTCGATGAGATTCCAGACCACTGCCTGACGGATCAAAAATCGCCGGCCGTTCTGGCTGATTCGAATCCCGGAGTAGTCATCGACATAGCCGTTCTCGGTTGTTCGCTTGAGCAACCGTTTGCGTTCGTCACGATGCATCGGCTCCGCGGTCATCCGGGAAGGGGTGTTGCACAATGTTGCGACATCCATTTCCCACAGGTCGAGAGCGACTTGATTTCCGTAGTTGAGAACGGGATCGGGGCGATAGTCATGCGAAACGACCACGAACGGAGAGAGGAAGAGAGTTTTCGCCTGATCCAACTGGCTTCCCTCACGCGGGATCAGTTCCTTCTTCAAGTACCGTTCATAAGAGTCCAGCATCAACTGTGTGTGAGCGACCCAGTTGCGTTTTATCCACAGAGAATCTTGAGACATCTTCAACTCGACTTAACTTCCACGACCATCGCACGTTTGCGGACTGACAACCTGGCTGTCAGATATCGTCGGACTCTCGGCAATTTGCCATCTCAATTCAAGCGCACACTGGTCAATTCCATCGCTCGTTGAGTTCAGGAATCCCCGCGAGTCGAAGGCACAGGCGAAGCGCGTGGTTGCAGGAGCGGACTCCTCGGAGTACTTTTCAGGCAGGTGGATCATTTCAATCGAGAATCCGCCGCAAACCGAATTCACTGCACTCACTGGAAGAGCAAACCGTGAAGAAACGGACTTTCCGCATCGCGATCATCGCCATCGCTCTTCCCGTCATTGGATTGGCATTCCTAAGCATGACCTCAAGGCGTCCTGATCATCTTGGTGTCGTCGACGGAAAACTCGCCCCGCCTCCAAGTTCCCCGAACTGCGTTCAAACTCAAACAGATTCCCCCGAACACAAAATGTCTCCGTGGGAATATTCCGGGACTGCGGCCGAAGCGAAGGCGAACCTGATCACCATCCTTGAAGAGCTTCCGCGAACGAACATTGTGGAGTCGACCGAGACCTATCTTCATGCCGAGGCCAAAAGCCTGCTGTTTCGATTTGTCGACGATGTCGAGTTTCTGATTGACGAGCAATCTCAACTCATCCACTTTCGATCCGCTTCAAGAGTCGGCAGTTCTGACCTTGGAGTGAACCGGAAACGGATGGAGGGGCTGCGTGATCGATTCACGAGCCTGCAATCGAAGACTGCCGACGCATCCTCGGATGCGAACCCTCAACCCGAATAGTACGCGGCCCAAACACCTCATCGTCAAGCTGCTTCACCAGTTTCGCTCGCTGGCCGAATTTCACCTCGAACAGCCGCACTGTTCCACTTGGTCAGTTTCCTGCTACAGTTCTCAAATTCTTACCCTTACCGGTCAATAGATAGCGGCAACGAACAGGAATCATGGCTGAGACACTGCAACTCGACGAATTTTCGTACTCCGTCTGGGAAACGTTAGCCAAGCACGAGGAGATCGGGCTCAACGAACTTGCAGCGGCTCTCAAATCTGATCAGTCGCGGGTGCTCGTTTCGATCCAGGAAGCGGCCAATCAAAAGTTCGCGACGATTTGCGAAGAATCGTTTGATGAACTCATCCCCTCTTCGGAAGCTGTTTCACTGGTCAATGAAGGATTGCCGGAACGAAAAGCGCTGACGCTCCTTCTCGAATCGAACGGAGAGTTGGGAACCGGCGACTTCGCCAAGGCAGCCAATCAATCCGGGATTGCGGTCAACGACGTGTTTCGCTGGGGAACCGCGCGAGGCTGGATCGAACGCGACAAGCAGGGAGTCCGAATCACCGATTCTGGCCGGAAGGCAGGCGAAGGTGAAAAGGATGTCGACGAAGTCGCGATTCTCGAAGCGGCTGGTCAGCCGACATCTCTCGAAAACGCTCCGGAAGCTGCCCGAATCAAACAACTGCTGGGCAAGCGAAATGAACTCGCCAAAATCAAATCGCGAAATCGAAGAACGGTCTCGCTGACTGCTGAAGGGCGAAAACTTCTGGAATCCGGCAAGATCTCTGTGAAGAAGGAGCGGAATCTCCTCTCCGCTGAAGACATCCGAAGCGGAGCATGGAAGGAGATCACACTACGGCCTTACGATGTGACTCTCTCTGCGGAGACAGTCCGGCCGGCCAAGGTTCATCCTCTTCGGAAAATCATCGAGCAAACCAGACGTGCTTATCTGGAAATGGGATTCACGGAAGTGGTCTCTCCGATGGTGGAGTCGTCGTTCTGGAACTTCGACGCACTTTTCCAGCCGCAAGATCATCCTGCCCGCGATATGCAGGACACATTCTACATGGCCAATCCCGCGACGACAGATTTGCCTGACGATGCAGAACTGGTCGATCGCGTTCGCCATGCTCACGAAGATGGCGGCGACACAGGTTCGGAAGGCTGGGGGTATCGCTGGTCGCCCGAACGCGCGAAGCAAGTTGTCCTGCGAACACACACCACAGCTTCGACCATTCGAGCTTTGGCCAGACATCCCGAACCGCCACTGAAAACGTTCTGCGTGGGATGGGTCTGCCGAAACGAGACGATGAGCTACAAGCATCTCCCAGTCTTTCACCAGGTCGACGGAATTGTCATCGACAAGAACGCTTCTCTGGCAACATTGCTCGGAACCCTGGAAACCTTCTACATGAAGATGGGCTTCCAGCAGGTCAAATTCAAACCCGCTTTCTATCCCTACACCGAGCCGAGCGTGGACGTTGTCGTTTACCTCGAAAGCCGAGGGAAATGGATCGAAATGGGTGGCTCCGGAATTTTCCGTCCGGAAGTGACCGAACCGCTTGGCTGCAAGCATCCCGTGATGGCATGGGGGCTGGGAATGGAACGACTGGCTATGATTCGATACGGCCTCTCAGACATTCGCGAGTTGTATCAGGGACGAATCGAAGCCCTGGAAGAAATGGCACTCCACCAGTAATTCTTCCCGCTTGAACAGCTACTCTTGCTGCAAAATCGAGGGTGTCCCGCACTGTTGTCGCACTTGGATCTTCGAGGTGCGAAACGAAAAAGTGCTGCAAAGCGACTAAGCTGCCAACCAGATGGCCGCGATCATGACAGCGATTGCCAAGACGAGCGTGACCGTCAGCTCGTTCCGGTTGGAAGAATCTTCATCCGATGGTGTTCTGTGTCGGGATTCGTCGACTAATCGCACATCATCGCACAGAGTTTGAAAAAGGCTCCCCGGAATAGCGAGCAGAAGATGGCTCAGATTCGTTTGAAAGTTCGTCGAAACCTCCTGCAGCGGCGTGAATGCTCCGCGATTCAGGAGTTCTCCGATCTTGAAATCATTGTTGAGAAGCTTCACGAGACTGCTTTCAGCGAGCGATTCGGGAACACTCAAGGTTTCCCGCCACTTCCAGACGACTCCCAGAATCCCAGCGACTGCAAGCAGCCAGACAATCGTCCCCACTGCTGATCCAACCGTTCTTCCCTCGCTCAGGAACGGCAAATAGACCAGGTATTGGAGTAAAATTCCGACGACTGCCCAAAGACACAGCCGACTGATCGACAGCTGTTTCTCCCGCAAATTCACTCCTTGGGATAGCACGCATGCGAAGAAGCTGAATGCACAAAGAGCATAGGCCACCGCAAACAGAACCGGGAGAATCAACGGAATTCCAGTTGAAGGGTCAGACGCCAAGGCGATCATCCGCTCAAGCGAACGACGAGCCCCCAAGAGCCCCAGAAAGAGCAATACTGCGGAAACGATTTGCGGTGGATTCCACGGCATCGGGAAGGCCACAACGACTGTCGGCACCATCAAACACGCAATCGCGAACACGAGACCGGTCGGTGAAGCTGCCTCTGCGAAGATCGCTGATGTGGCAACAAGACAAGCGAGGGCCAGGCTGACTCGGAACGCTCGCTGTGCCCCGGATTGAAAGATCGAAGCGGCCGCATGAATGAGAGCGGAGAGCACGAGGAGTCCTCCCAGCATGGTCTGAGATGACGAATCAATCGACAGCACCGGTTGCCAACGGAAGATTTGCGACATCGTCAACAGCACTGGAAACACCAACACGACCAGCGACGATGGGACGCCACCTCGTGCCATTCCATTCCAAAGAAGAAACGGAACTCCGCCGAGGCGAATCAGGAAAGACAGCCCCAGCCAGATCGCAGAAACGGCCAGCGATGCTCGCTGAAAGGAGTCGAGAGGAGCAATTTCAGTCACAGCTTGCAGGTCGGAGATCGATCCGATCCCCCTTATGAACGACATTCCCTGAAGTCCGATCATCGCCAGAATGTCTGCCAGCCCGAGAAGAATGAGCACATGTTTCCGGGTACCGTTTGAGGAAAATCCTGACATCCGTGTGCATTGCCACACTGAGAGCCAACAAGCTGCGCTCAAAAACATCCATTGCAGCAAAATATGATCCGCCATCACGACCAGCGAAGCGAGTGCCCACAGCAGGATCAAAGAACCGACTTCTGAACGCTTTGGGAGTTGACAGCGGCCAGCTTCAATGGAATGGGCACAGGCAATGGTCACGATGCCCCCTGCGAGTCCGAACAGTGAGAGAATGGAAAGACGATCGCGGAGCCACCATCCATCAAAAACCGCCGATAAGAAGGGCGTGCTCGCTGATGAGTTCGGCAAGACCAGCGAGGTGTGAAAAGCCAACGACAACGAAGCAAAAGCAAGCATTGATGCGACCAGAAGCGTCAATGCCCGTGAGCTTCGGGAGAACCCAAGACGAGGCAAAAACCGACCCAATCCCGCAATCACAACGCAGATTCCCAACATCATGATCGCGAAGTCAGTCGTCATTCTTAAAGTCTCACCGGGGCTGTTGCCTGTCGAGTTCGCAGGTCGCGAGTCGAAATCTGTACAGAAACTTCACAAGTGCAGTCTAGGAAAGGGTGAACTGAGCACAAGTATTCGAAATATTTCCGCAGAATTGTCTTCTTAACCTCCTTCCCGGAGACGACTTCGTTTAGTATTCCACGCTTTCGTTGGAACGAGATTGCGCGCACGTTCCGATCACAACAATGATTGCTTCCGGATTTGAGTTTGACGCACCCCAAGCGTGACTCAACACTCGCTCACGGATTCCGCTGTTTGTTATGTATCAACTGCACCCGAATTCCCGTACCAGGCTTATTCCCCGAACAAGGTTTGGAACCCAAAGGGCAACACGAACGTGACTGAATCAACTCTCCAAGCATCCGCACCTACAATCTCTGGTGATTCCTCCATGCGAAGAACGGACATTCGCAACATCGCGATTATTGCCCACGTCGACCACGGCAAAACGACGCTCGTTGACTCCTTGCTTCGCCAAGGCGGACAGTTCCGAGAATCACAACTGATCGGCGACTGTATTCTCGATTCCAACGATCTGGAGCGGGAACGCGGCATTACAATTCTCTCGAAGAACATTGCAATTCCCTACAAGGGAATCAAGATCAATGTGATCGATACCCCAGGTCACGCCGATTTCGGCGGAGAAGTGGAACGCGTTCTCCGATTGGCCGACGGTGCATTGATTCTTGTTGATGCATTCGAAGGTCCACGGCCGCAGACACGATTCGTGCTGACCAAAGCCCTCGAAGTTGGACTTCGACCAATCATCGTGATCAACAAAATTGATCGCCCTGATTGTCGTCCCGATGACGTTCTTCTCGAAACCGTCCATCTGATGGAAGAACTCGGTGCCGAAGACTCTCTGGAGATCCCATATATTTATGCCAGCGGACGTGCCGGTTTTGCTTCGCACGATTCAGAAGCCCGGGAAGGAAACATTCTTCCGCTTCTTGATCTCATCCTGGAACACGTTCCCGGTCCTGTCGCAAACGTCGAAGCCCCACTTCAAATGGCGGTCACGTCCATTCAGTGGTCCGAATTCGTCGGGCGAATCTGCATCGGCCGGGTGACCAACGGCGTCGTTCGCCCAGGAATGAACGTCGCCCTCATGAAGGCCGACGGAGTCGTTGTCAAATCATCGGTCGAAGGGGTCGAAATCTTTGACAAGCTCGGAAGAGTCAAAACAGACGAAGCCGGGGCAGGGGACATCGTCGCTCTCACCGGACTTGCAAATGCAGAGATCGGCGACACTATCGCCTCGGTTGAGAATCCGGTAGCACTTCCTCGGACCTCGGTCGACGAACCGACCCTTTCGATGGTCTTCACGATCAATTCCTCACCATTCTCAGGCAAGAGTGGGAAGTTTCTCACGAGTCGCCACCTGCGAGATCGACTCCAGCGCGAACTCGAATCGAACGTTGCTCTCCGCGTGGAAGAAGCGGATGCAAAAGAAGCATTCAAGGTCTCGGGGCGAGGATTGCTGCACCTGTCGATTCTGATCGAAACGATGCGGCGAGAAGGGTACGAACTTTCCGTCGGAAAACCCGAAGTCATTCGTCGTCAGGTGGACGGAAAATGGCAAGAGCCTTTTGAAATTCTCGAGATCGAAGTTCCGTCGACAGATGTCGGAACCGTGATCGAAATCGTCTCGGCCCGGAAAGGTCAACTCCAGGAATTGAAAGCCGGAACGGGAACGCATTCGCACGTTCAATTCCTGATTCCAGCCCGTGGACTGATCGGACTCCGAACCCGCCTGTTGAATGCTTCCAAGGGTGAAGCAGTCATGAATCACCGATTCGAGTGTTATGCGGAACTTGAAGGCGAGATTCCTCGACGAAAGAACGGTGTGCTGATTTCTCAGATCCAGGGCAAAGCGACCGCTTATGCTCTCTGGAAACTGAGCGAACGCGCTGATCTGCTGATCGCTCCCGGAACTGACGTCTACGAAGGAATGATCGTCGGAGAAAACTCACGCGACAATGACCTCGTTGTGAATCCGGTTCGCGAGAAGAAACTGACCAACGTGCGAGCTTCGGGATCGGACGACAACATCGTGCTTGAACCACCGCGAGCGATGTCTCTCGAAATGGCTCTTGAGTACATCGAGGCCGACGAGTACCTCGAAATCACTCCTGACTCGCTTCGATTGCGAAAAATCTGGCTCAAGGAAACTGACCGAAAACGCAATCCAATCCGAGGCTAAAGCAACTCATCATCTCGCAGCACTCGTCGGAACACATTTTCGATGAGTGCTGTTTTTTTGTGTCTACAGATTCGGATCACCGGTCGAAAAGAGACCTCTGAATCTTCCAGGATGCTGGGTGAAAAGATTCTCCTCGCCGGCATCAGGGAGGATTGCTTAAGACTTCGCGGTCTAAGCCTCGAAAGCAATTGCATTTGCTCTACTCAGCCTGACTCGCCAACGCGGTCATGGCGATTTGAGTGCCGAAGGCAAACAAGCTGTCGCCTTGCTCAATTTTCACCGTTCCTTCGGGAGCGATGATATGCTGCCCCGACTGGCGTCGGATTCCGATCACCATGATTCCTTTTTCGCGTAGATCGGTCTCGGAGAGTCGTCGATCGATGTACGGGCTGTCTTCGCGAATTTGCACCTCGGCGAGTTCGAGATCGTTCTCCGATCCGTGGGTGACTTCGAGAAAGTCTTCAATGCTCGGGCTCAGCATGAATCGGGCCATCTTCAACGCTCCGCTGCTGAAGGGACTGATCACGCGAGTCGCCCCAGCCCGCTGAAGCTTTAGAACCGCTCCCTCTTCGCTTGCTCGTGCAACGATTTGAATCGAACTGCACAGGAGTCGGGCCGACAAGACGACATAGACATTGTCGGCATCTGTCGGGAGTACCGTTGCCATTGAGGTCGCGCGAGAAACTCCGGCTTCCTGAAGGACGGAATCGTCCGTGGCATCTCCGTGCACGTAAAGCCAGCGTGACGCCTTGCAGATTTCCTCGAGACGCTGCAAATCGCGATCGATGACGACGAACGGCTTTCTTTTCTCTTCAAGATGCTCGGCAATGGCGGTTCCCATCCGTCCCAGCCCACACACGATGAAATGATCATTCAAGGCTTCGAGTTGGTGATGCATTCTTCTCTTCTCAAGGAGCGTGCGGATGTCTGCGTTAACAATGATCTGTCCGAGCTGAAACGCACTGTAGGTGAAGATTCCGATCCCAACCATCATATAGATGATGATGAAGACCATCCCTTCGGGAGTCCGCGGAACATCGCGAGACCCGACAGTTGTCAGAGTGATCACTGCCAGATAGGCCGCTTCCAGCCATGTCGAATCGGAGAGGGTGTGAATACCGATCGTCCCGAAGATCGTAATCCCCAGGAGCAGAACGAAGATAACCACGAGTTGTCGCATTCGACAATCAATCCCACACGCCGTACTGGGCCTGGCCCGAAAACCGTTTCTGACTCATGGAATGTTTCAAAACAGTTCCAGTTTTCAGACTTCGGGATCAACTCCAGATCATTTTTCAAAACGTTCCCACGAATTCGCACAAGCAAGAGCAACACGCTCGATCCCCATTGGCACCACGTTCGCGGGACGACTTCAGGGAATCTCGGCGATGAACGTTTCGTCGACCATTTTCATTGCTTCTCTACACTCGCCGAACCTCGTATTTCTCATTGATTGCAGCGTTCGTTCGTGTGAATCGCCGCAAACAAGAGCAAGTTGTCTTTCCTGTGCACTCGCTTGAACTCTTGCGTAAGGTAAAAAGCTGAGTTTGCTCGTGCGAGTGAGTGCACACCAAAACAAAAGATGCTCTAGAAATCAAAGGTGCTCGTAGAATAGCGAATGTCTGATTGCTGAGCGAATTCAGCGAGAGCTTACTCGGCAATCGTCGAGAGAGGATGAGCGCTGACTTTGGGATTCACGTCGCGCAGCGGATTCGATTCTCCAATTTGAACCGGAGGATGAGTGTCGTTCATTTCGCGAAAGGCTTCGACCCGTGTACGAATGCTCTTTCGCTGATTGAACTGAAGGGCTCCCTCCAGAGTGACAACCATATCGATTTTCTGAAGTGTCTCACTGCGACGAGGCAGCCCGTTATCGGTATCAATTTCCGAACTCCCGACCGTTTCGCCACCGGTCACCGTGATCCGCACGCCGGTTTCTTCATCAACTGCGACTGGCGTGGTTGACGGGGTAACTTTTCCGCGGATGTCGACAAATGCGACGCCCGAATCAATTCTCTTCAACGTGTAGACGTTGAGTGAATGCATTGGAATCGGCCGAGTCAGCGTGTAGGAACGTTCCCATTGATCCCCGGCGCGGTATCGTGGGTTCTGCGGAAGTTGGCCGATCGCCTCTCCGATGAAATCAGCCAGCCCGGCATCTCCGGAAGCTGTTTCCACTTCCAGAACGACATCGGCGTGAAACTCTTCGGGAATTCCCTGCAGCACCGATTCGACGAATTGGTCGAACTGTTCCACGGAGATAAATCGCAAGTCTTCATCCAGCCAGCAGGTAAACCCAGACTGACTCATGTTCAGAAACGCCTGCAATGTCGGTGTCAATTCTTCGGGGGGCTGATCCGAATCGAAATCGACAGCATCATCCCCAACGCGTTGACTGAAGAGGATTCGGTCGTAATCGACCCGAAGCTTCGTTCGCGAATCGACCCGGTCTTCGACTGTAAAAACGAACCGTACATCGAGATTGCTTACGACTTGTTGAGCCGGTCCCGAGAGAGAATCCTGCAGCAGTTCCTGCTCAACTCGCTTGCGGAGTGGAAACCGTTCGCCGACTTGTAGACTTTGCCCAGAACTCAAATACTCGGAAGAGGTGTCCGATTTCGGGGCAGCGGCGACTGGAGTTTCGGCGTCCCAGGAACGTTCTGGATCATTCGCCTGTTCAGGTGCTTTGCTGTCGCCGCAACCTGCGAATGCGAGCATCGCGAACAGCAGCATCCATCCAGTTAAACTCCGCATCATCAACTCCTTCGATGATTCCTTGGCCCGCGAGCGAAACCTGGCCCGTCTCAGAACTTTACGATCTGGCCGAGAATATCATTTTCGATGAAAAGAAATCCAGACCACTTTGCATGAAAACACAAGAGAGTAAAGTGTTTCACTGAAAGAACATAGTTCTCAGGAATACTGTCTGTGAAAGTGCGGATGGTGAGTTCGAATGGCATTTCGGACGAAGCCATCCGAGTTTCCTGAATGGATGCACACCGATTGCCGGATTCCAGTTGCCGCAATTGAGTGCAAGTAATTAAAGCAATCTGCGCAAGAACGTGTGTGATGAAGGGCAGATTGCTCGCGACGACCAGGAGGTTTTGATGGAATCAGGAAAACAACTGCCGGTAGCGATTCTTGGCGGCGGTCCTGTGGGGCTGGAAGCTGCCGTGGCCTGCGCGCTGGCCGGGCTGGACTTTGTTCTCTTCGAACGAGGGACGATTGCCGACAACATCCAGAAGTGGGGGCACGTTCAACTCTTCAGCCCGTTTTCGATGAATTTCTCTCAGGACGCGTGTCGCCTACTCAGCGAAAGTGGGCAAACCGTTCCGTCAGAAGGTTCTCTTCTGACAGGCCGCGAGTTTGTTGAACAAGCGCTGGCCCCACTCGCCGAGACGCTAAAACGATTCGGGCGGATCGAAGCAGACTCAGAGGTCATGTACGTCAGTCGCGATGGTCTTCTCAAGTCAGATTTGATCGGAAACAGTCAGCGACAAGCGGTGCCGTTTCGCTTGTTTGTCAAAGCGGAAAGTGGCGAGTCGACCGTATTGGCGGATGCGGTCATCGACTGCACCGGCTCCTTCGGAAATCACAACTGGATCGGAAATGGAGGCATTCCGTGCGTAGGAGAACAAAATTTCCCCGAGCGGATTCGTTACGACATCCCTGATATCCAGGGAGCCGACCGCGCCGAGTATCAAGACCGGAAGACGCTCGTCATCGGTGGCGGATATACCGCAGCGACGAATGTCGTCAACCTGTCAGAGTTGGCGAAAACCAATCCTCAGACGCAGATTGTGTGGGTAACTCGTCGCCGTTGTTCGGTTCCTGTTCCGAGGATCGCCAATGACTCATTGGTCGGTCGAGATTCGCTCGCTGTGAATGCGAATAAGCTTGCCGACGCGGACAACGGTCCGGTGACATGGATGCCGGGATATGTCGTCGAGGAAATTCAAAACGGTGTCAACTTGCCGCTGTCGGTCGTTCTTTCGAATGCTGAAAACCATGAAAGAACTGTGATCGAAGTCGACGCAATTCTCGGAAACGTTGGCTACCAACCGGATCGATCGCTGTACAAGGAACTTCAGGTTCACGAATGCTATGCATCGCTCGGACCGATGAAACTGGCCGCTGCACTCATGGGAGAAACGTCAGCCGACTGTCTCGCACAGGCATCACACGGCATCGACGTTTTACGTTCTCCGGAACCGAATTTCTTTGTTTGCGGATCCAAGAGTTACGGCCGAAGCTCGCGTTTTTTGATGCGAATTGGGATTGAACAAGTTCAGTTGGTGACTGCTGAATTGAGCAGAACACTTGCGAATCGAGAACCAGTCCAGACTTAAAGCAAGTTACTCTTTCCCGTGCACTCGCTTGGCCTGTTTCGGCAGACAGAATGTTGAGTTTACTCGTGCGGGTGGGGCAAACCAAATTCAAAAATGCTCTCAACGAAAAACGCTTTCCCTGCTTACAAAAGTGCAGGGAAAGCGTCATGAAAATGATCTGATTGTCGAACGCAGATTTTTGTGAGAGGCACGTCGGCTTCACGATTGGTTCAACTTCCGCTTTGAATGACTCCATCAGCTTCGAAGGTCAATGGGAGTTCTCGTCCAACAACGTTGACAGTGAATGTTTCCGCGAAGTTTCCGGGTTCATCCGGGACTTTCACACGGAACGGGACGACATGCACGGTTTTGGGAGTATCGGTGACCGGTTTGATTTCGAAGCAGTCAGGATGTCCATCACACTCGATACTCTCAATAACGAACGGACGACGACCTTTCACCACAACATTGAAGGGTTTTGTCTGCCCAGGAGTGAGACTTCCCAAATCAAAGTGGCTGGGGACGATTTCAATGTCTGGGGAAACGCGTCCCGAAACCAGCAGCGGAACTTCCGGCGAGCTTTTGTCGTCAGTGATTAGCAGGATGCGGTCCTGGAAATCTCCAAGCGGAGCGGACTTGTCCAGCTGAATGGTGAGTTCGTACTCGACCCGTCCGCCCGAACGGACCGTTTCGTTCAATTGGACTTTCAGGTTTTCGTCATCAACTTTGACGTCCTTGATCGCCCAGTCGCTGCGTCCGGCATACGCGACTTTGACTTTTCGTTCTGCTCCGAGCTGATAGTCAACCGCTCCAAAGTCCGCATTTCCTGGAGTTAAGACGACATCGGAACGGATGTAAGCTGTGATCGGAACGCGAACTGTCTTCGACGCGGTCCCTTTCGCTCCCCGAAATTCAAGTGTGATATCGACGTTTGAGTCTTTGCGGTGCATGAACTTGACCGTGTCCATTTCGACGTCAATTTCCGCCACGTCGCGTGTCTTCAGCAGCGATTTATTGGGTTTCGCAGCTGTGCAGCCGCAAGTTGTTCCGACATCGACGATGTAAACGTCTTCTTCGTAGAGATTGGTGACTTCGATGATATGACGCGTTTCTGCTCCGCGTGCTACGGTCCCGAAGTCGACTTTGAGATCCGAAAGCATTTTCTCAGCCCAGTTTAATTCACGCCCGGACTGAGCAAAAATTGGAGATGTCAGGGTCGAGCTGATCAAACCGACCAGCGCAACAATCAGCAAATTCCGATTCATCACAGTTTCCTGTTCTCTCCCGATGCCACGACTTGCAACTGAACCACTATTTTCAGATAGACATATTGAACGTCTGATGCGTTCCAAGCGCAGAACTCATCATCAGCATGGCAGTTTATCAAAATCAACGTCGCACAATAACAGATACATCCCAGAAATCACGAACGACGGTATCGCTGGCTCATCGTGCGAGTTGCTCGCGGAACCAATTCGTGATTTTCAATTCCAAGATGACCGCAATTCGAGCAGAATCAAACGAATCACTCGACATCACGCGGTGGCTGATCGAATTTTTTCCCACCTGGAACATACTTGTGCGTCCAGAAAGAATAACAGGCTTTGACAATCAGGCAATTGTTGGGCGAGTTATCCAATTGCGCAAAGAGGTGAGCCATGCTTCAGCCGAGGTGAACTGAAGCATGGCCGCGGAGGTTCGACATTCAAGATCAATTATGACTGATGGGATGTCGGGAGAAGCAGTCCGTTGGGATCCGCCGACACGCGATCCATCCCGCATGCGATTCTCTCATTCGAAAGGATGCCAAAGGGCGTTTCGAAAACGTACTACTGTGTGAGCAGTTCTCGAATCATCATGATGGCTGCCGGGCCGACGAGAACCACGAAGATCCCCGGAAAAATGAACAGCACGAGCGGGAAGATCATTTTCACAGCTGTCGCTGCCGCTTTTTCCTCGGCAAGTTGACTTCGCTTCACTCGCATACTGTCTGATTGCACACGCAGTGCCTGTGCAATCGAAGAACCGAATTTGTCCGCTTGAATCAGAATCGCGGCGAGGGCTTTGACGTCGTCGACTCCTGTTCGAATGCCGAGGTCATGAAGCACTTCGCGTCGATTTCGTCCCAGCTGAAGTTGTTTGTTGCAGTGGTTGAACTCTGTACAAATTTCAGGAGAAGCATCTCCGAGTTCTTCAGCCACACGTCTCATCGCAGCATCTAGACCGAGTCCTGCTTCCACACAAACAACGAGAAGGTCCAAAGCATCCGGAAGGCTCAGGAAGATTTTCTGCTTTCGGGAGTAGGCCAGAAGAGTCAGGAAGACGCCGGGAAGGAAAAGCCCCAGTCCTCCGCATCCAATGAGGACCAGCATCGCGTCGGTCGACAATCCCATCGTCAGGAAGCCCAGACCACCTCCCAAGAAGATCCCGAGAGCCAGGCAGGCGACTTTGATGGCAAGATAAAGCGTTGGAGCATTCGGTGAGGAGAAACCGGCATTGGCCAGTTTCACCTTCAGATTGTTTTGTTCGAGATCCGTTTTCGGCTGAACAACGCGCGAAAGGGCAGGGGCCGCTTTCTTGAAGGCGTTGCTGACACCGCTTTCCTTGATGCTGTCACCATCGGCGCGGCGTTTCTTTCCTTCTTTCAGTTCTTCCAGGCGTTCCGCGACGCGCGAATCACTCTTCGAGAAAGCGGAGACAATTGCCCAGATCCCGAGCATCACCGCAGCGAATACCGCGTAAGGAATGAATGTGGTCATTTCCATGGAAGACTCCAGAAGTCACTATACAAGGTCGCAATCGACCGAATCGCAAGGAGGGTTTTGTGATGACGTAAGAATCAGACTTTGATCGAAATAATCTTCTTGATGACGACCGCCCCGAGAATTTGAAGAACAACCGCCACTGCGACCATTTTTCGCCCCAGTTCGTCAGTGAACAAAAGCATGACGTACTCAGGATTCAACTTCCAAACAGCGAAGAAGAGTGCGATCGGCAATGCCATCAGCACGATTCCACTGATTCGGCCTTCCCCGGTCAGAGCCTGAACCTGTCCGAGAATTCGGAATCGATCGCGAATGATTCGACCAATTTTGTCGAGGATCTCAGCAAGGTCACCACCCGATTGACGTTGGATGGAAACCGCCATCGCGAAGAACTTGTAATCCATATTCGGAACGCGGATATAAAGGTGAGCGAGAGATTCCTCAACCGGCACACCAAGATTCTGTTCCTCGTAGGCAATGTTGAATTCTTTGGAAATCGGATCCGGAAGTTCGTCAACCACAACTTTCATTGCGGCGGACAAACTGTGTCCTGAACGCAACGCACGTGCAACGAGTTCCATTGCGTCCGGGAGTTGCTTTGAGAATTTCTTGAAGCGGCGGCTTCGCTTGAACAACAGCCACCCAAACGGAAGCATTGCACTGACGAGAAACACCAGTGGATAAGTCGGCAGGGGAATCCGTGACAGATATCCTGCTCCGAGTCCAATCCCGCCACACGCCAGAACAATCATCAGAAAGACTTCGGGCTTCATCCGAACGTCTGCTTGAACGAACAGGAGCCGAATGTTGAGGAATCGCTCCATGAACCGATTCGCGGCGCCGGAGATTCCCTCCATCCCTTCCTTCACAAGTGCATCACGGGTGACTTGCGGGCCATCGGACTTGGCCCGCTTCTTCCCGGCCAGCACGTCGAGGCGGTCTTCAATGTCTTTACTGCTGTTGCCTTGCATGAGCAACATCGCAGAAATGATCGCACCAAAGACCCCGATGAAGGCGATCACGGATGCGGTCATCGGGTCGACCGTAAACGGAAGAAAGGTTTCGAAATTCATTGGGTGAACCCCATTTATTCAATCGAATTGAATTCAGTGATGGTGTGAAGTGGTGGCGAATGCCGTCGTTGACAGGTCCGTTAAGATCCCAATCGTCGGGCTGCAAACAGGTTGGCAGGGAGTCTGACACCTGCAGCTTCGAGTCGATCCATGAACGCCGGACGAACACCTGTTGATTCGAAGTGGCCGAATGACCGTCCGTCTGAATCGATTCCGTCTTGCATGAAGCGGAAAATGTCCTGCATGATGATGGTGTCCTGTTCCATGTTCAGGACCTCGGTGACATAAGTCAGCTTTCTCGGACCACCTTGCAGACGACTGGCCTGAATGATGAGGTCGACCGCTGAAGAGAACTGATGTCGAATCGCTTTGAGAGGAAGTTCCGTTCCTCCCATCGTGACCATTGTTTCAATACGAGAAACCGCATCGCGTGGATTGTTGGCATGCACGGTGGTCATTGAACCTTCGTGCCCCGTATTCATCGCCTGGAGCATGTCGAGCGTTTCCGGTCCACGACATTCCCCGATGATGATTCGGTCGGGTCGCATACGCAGGGCGTTCTTCACAAGATCTGTCGCGGAAATCTTGCCTTTGCCCTCAATGTTTGGCGGGCGTGTTTCCAGGCGCAGAACATGCTCTTGCTGAAGTTGAAGTTCCGCAGCATCTTCAATGGTGATGACTCGCTGATCACCTTGAATAAAGCTCGATAATGTATTGAGTAGCGTCGTTTTTCCGGAACCAGTACCACCACTAATGATGATGTTGAGGCGAGCCTTAATCGCTCCCTCCATGAGCATCACCATCTCAGGAGTGAATGCTCCAAAGTTCAGAAGGTCTTCCAGCGCGAGTGGCTTTGAACCAAACTTTCGAATGGTCAGCGAAGGCCCATCGAGCGCCAGCGGCGGGATGATCGCATTCAAACGTGACCCATCCGGAAGTCGAGCATCACACATTGGTGACGTTTCGTCGATTCGACGTCCGACGCGGGAAACAATTCGGTCGAGAATTTGAAGCAGGTGGTCGTTGTCGCGAAATGTCACCGGCGATCGTTGAATTCGTCCGTTCTTCTCGATGAAGACGTGCTTCGGCCCGTTGATCATGATGTCGGCCACGCCTTCCTCTTTCATGAGGATCTCGAGTGGACCGAATCCGAATGTTTCGTCAAGAACTTCCTCGATGAGGCGTTCTCGTTCCGAACGATTGAGCAGTGGGTTTTCGGTGTCGCAGAGATGTTCCACGACCAGTCGAATCTCACGACGAAGAGTATCCCCTTTGAGTTCGCCCAATTTATTCAGGTCGAGTTTGTCAACGAGTCGACCGTGAATCAGCCGCTTGAGATTCTCGAAATCGTCTTGAGATGTCTCGCGTTTCAGTCTCGATATTGGCGGGGAAGCCATGCATCGCTCTCCATTGAATCTCTTTGCACGAAACCCGCGCGGGATTTCGGCAGATGGACATTACTTGGCGAAACCTAGCTCACACTCGCGGTCAGGAATTCCGGAATCGTTAGAGGTGTTGAAAAAATCCGACACACAGGGGAGATCCCCTCGTCACAAACCGGGCAATCAGCGTCAACTGAAAGTGCTTTTCTGGTTGTAACGTTAAAAACGATACTGCGGATGCTGGAAACGACTCGGTAAAGTGAGTGATTTTCGATTGACTATTGAAATTCTCTCACTTACGGTAAACTTCAGAGAGAAGCTGAGCGCTCATGGAAAATGTGAAGCACTCTCTTTAAGGGTCAACGAACCTGATGAGTTGACTTCTCCCCCCCGCCGAGATTCTGATGAAGAATCTCACTATGCCCACCTGAATTTGCGAGTTCATTCCCGAAACGGATCGTTCGTCGGTGAAAGAGTAACGTGCATGATGGCATTCACTTTTTCATCCGGAATGGAATTGTCACACCTACCTAAACTTGAGTCCCTGAGGACAAGGAGCAGAGGTTAATGTCCAACGTATCGCAGCATTCACAGAAGGGGCATGGTTGTGCCCCAGCTCACTTCCAGCACTTGTCTCGTCGCGGCTTTCTTCAACTCGGCATGCTTGCCGGAACATCACTGACTCTTCCCCAACTCCTCGCGCGTCGCGCTCAGGCCGAACTCAAAGATTACGACAACTTCGAAGGCACAGCCAAATCGATCATCCACATCTTCCTCCCCGGTGGACTTGCTCAACAGGAATCCTTCGACCCCAAACCATATGCCCCCATCGAATATCGTGGGGAAATGCGGAACATTAAGACGAAGCTGGACGGCGTTCTCTTCGGAGAAACACTGCAGAAAACCGCACAAATCGCTGACAAATTGTGCGTGATCCGTTCGATGTCGCACGGTGAAGCCGCTCACGAACGCGGCACTCACAATATGTTTACCGGATATCGACCAAGTCCGGCCCTTCAGTTTCCGTCGATTGGATCTGTGATCAGCCAACAATACGGAAGCCGCAACAATCTGCCACCATACGTTTGTGTTCCCAATCAGCCAAACGTCTATGCGGGCAGTGGCTATTTGAGCTCAGCGTTTGCTCCATTCTCACTTGGAAGCGATCCCGCCAGTGGCGGATTCAAAGTTCGCGACCTCAACCTTCCGAATGGAGTCGACGAAAGCCGCTTCGCAAATCGACGATCTGCTCTCGAAGCAGTGAATGCCTACTTCCAAAGTCGTGAGACTTCGGATCAGATCAACGCCATGGATTCGTTCTACGAATCGGCTTACAACCTCATCTCTTCTCCCGAGGCACGCGAAGCGTTCGACCTTGAGAAAGAAGACGCCAAGCTCCGTGATGAATACGGACGCAATCAGGCCGGAGCGAGAATGTTGCTCGCTCGACGCCTCGTTGAAGCAGGCGTTCGCATGGTGAACCTCACTTACGGCGGATGGGATAATCACGACAACATCGTGGCAGGCTTCCGTCGCCAGATGCCGAGTTTCGATCAGGCGTTCTCGCGTCTGATCAACGACCTCGACGAGCGCGGCCTTCTCGATGAAACGCTCGTGATGGTTTCTTCCGAATTCGGAAGAACTCCAAAGATCAACAACACTGCTGGCCGGGATCACTGGCCGAAAGTCTTCAGCGTCGCCCTCGCAGGTGGCGGAATGAAACGTGGTTACGTTTACGGATCATCCAATGCGACCGCGAGCGAACCCGAAGAAAACGAAGTGAGTGTCGAAGACCTGTTCACGACTGTCTACCACGCTCTTGGAATCGTGGCAGATAAAGAATTGATGGCTCCTGGTGACCGTCCGATTGAAATCGTCGATGGCGGCTCAGTTGTTCAGGACCTGCTGGCTTAGCCCGATTTCTCTGCGAAGGGAATGAACTTGAGAGTGGTTAACGACTCGACATCGTCGTGTTGTCCATTGATTCCTCAAGCGCGTCGACGCGATCCGACTCATTGACCACACACAACGCCCACCCTGTTGACAGATGTCCACAAGGAGAAATTATGCGATGCCTTAGAGCATTTTCTCAGACAGAGCTTGCGACTTTGCACACGAAAAACGAAGCAAATCGACCTCAGGCAGTTCAGGCGAATGAGCAAATGAGAACAACTCGCTTGGCCAGCCTCGGAATGCTCTGCTCACTGGCTTTCCTCCTCTGTTCCCAAGTTGCATCCGCAGCTGCCCCGCGTTTCACCGCAGTCACCCCAAGAGCGGGAGCTCGTGGGCAGGAATTGACGATCACGTTGAGCGGAACAAACCTCGAGGACGCCGAAGAACTCCTTCTGTATGATGACGGACTCGAAGTCCTCTCGCTCGAGCACCCGGAAGAAGAGAAAGACAAAGCGAAGAAAGTCCTCGTCAAACTCAGAGTTGCCGACGATTGCCGTTTGGGAACGCAAAGAATGCGAATCCGTACCCGCACCGGGCTGTCGGATCTTCAGAACTTTGTGGTCAGTCCTTTCGAAGTACACAACGAGAAAGAACCGAATACGGACTTCTCGGCTCCGCAGGAACTTCCGTTTAACTCCAGTGTCGTCGGCCGCATCGACCGTGAAGACGTTGACTATTATGTGATCGACGCAAAACAGGGGCAGCGGATCAGTGCGGAAGTCTTCGGAACACGCATCGGATCGTCGACCGGAGTGAATTACTTCGACCCCTACCTCGCGATCATCGATGAAAACCGCTTCGAAATCGCGGTGAGTGATGACTCCCCACTCGTTCATAACGACGCTGTCGTCTCCGCAATTGCTCCTCGAGACGGACGCTACGTCATTCAGATTCGTGACTCGTCTTACAATGGAGATGGACGTGCACATTATGTGTTAAGTGTCGGGAACTTCCCGCGTCCGACGTCGGTCATTCCGTCCGGCGGGAAACCGGGAGAGACGTTGACAGTCACCTTTTTGGGAGACCCGCTCGGTCCGATTACGCAAGACGTCACACTCCCCGATGTTCCAAACATCGAGCGATTCGGTCTCGAAGTCCGCGATGAGTTTGGCCTCGCCCCATCCCTGCAGCCGTTTCGTCTCAGCCCGATCGAGAACACAATCGAGGCAGAACCCAACAATGACCGGAAAGCTGCGACGGCGTGTTCTGCTCCCGGAGCGGTCAACGGAGTGATCTCCGAAGCGGGGGACATCGACTACTTCAAATTCACCGCAAAGAAAAACCAGCAGTTCGATATCGAAGTGCATGCTCGACGACTGCGTTCCGGTCTCGATCCAGTTGTGACTGTCGTGAATACGGAAAGCGGCAAAGGCGTTGTCTCAAACGATGATAGCCGAGGCCCTGACAGCTACGTTCGATTCAAAGCTCCTGAGGACGGAGAGTATTCCGTCGGCGTGTATGACCACCTGCGTCGCGGACAGGAAGATTTCACCTACCGCATCGAAATCAGCCCGATCGAACCAACGTTGCAGGCCAGTCCGACGGAATTCTCGAGATACGTCCAGCACCAGATCATCATTCCTCAGGGAGCGGGATCGGGAATCGTTGCGAACGTTCAGCGTAGGGATATCGGAGGCGCAGTCAATTTCCGCAGCGACGATCTTCCAGCTGGTGTTCGACTGGAATGCCCGGAAGGCTGGCGAGGCGGCGGATCGATGCCAGTCGTCTTCTTCGCAGACTCGGACGCTCCACTCTCCGGGAAGTTCTCAGCGATTGAAACGTTCCTCGACGATCCCAAACAGCCCGATCGAGTTGTCACTGGACCACTTTATCAGGACGTCCTGATGGTTCGAGGACGGAACAACAATCGCGTCTGGGAAGAGCGAATGAATCGGCTGCCAATTGTGGTCACTCAGAAAGCTCCATTCCGAGTCTGGGCAGAAACTCCCGCCGTTCCAATTGTCCGTGGGGGCTCGCTCAATCTCATTGTGAAATGCGAGAAGGAAGAAGGCTGGGACGAAGACATCAGCGTCCGTCTGCTTCAAAACCCGCCCGGAATCAATTCGAGCGGTTCCGTCAAAATCCCCAAGGGGAAAACTGAAGCGTCCATCCCCATCAACGCAGCTGGGAACGCGGCACTGCGTGAATCCATGATCTCGTTGCGTTGCATTGCCCGGGTCGGGAACGGCTCCATCGAGTTGTGCACCGAGTTCATTCCACTGCGTGTCGAAGAACAATATGTGACTCTTGAATTCGTTCAGTCCGCTGTCGAACGGGGGAAAGAAGTTACGTTCCCAGTGAAGGTGAACAAGCAGAAGGATTTCACCGGGACAGCGACGGTCGAACTTCTCGGCCTGCCAGCCAATGCCTCTGCAGAGAAAATGGAATTGACCGCAGAGACAACCGAGCTGAACTTCCAGATTAAGACAACGGAGAAAACTCCACCCGGCATGAGCAAGAATGTTTTCTGCCGCGTCATGGTTCCGGAAAACGGAGCGACGATCCTCCACAACCTGGGATCCGGTGTTCTTCGAGTCGACAAGCCTCTCCCACCGAAAAAGGATTCTCCGAAACCGGCTCCAAAAGTCGCAAAAGCGCCTCCAGCGGAGAAACCGTTGTCGCGTCTGGAACAGCTTCGCCTGCAGAAGAAACAGCAAGCGGAAGCCGCTCAGGCGGACGCAGGAGAGTAATTCCGACCACCGTTTTCGTACTTCCTTAGACTTGCACCTTTGCCATCCAAGACGACCACCACGTTGACGGAGTCACGACCGGACGATCATCCATGAGAAATGTATTTCTGAGCATCATCTGCTTGCCCGTTCTGTGCCTGGCAACCAACTCCCTGGTTCTCGCAGACGGCAACCTTGTTGAACTACGAGTCTTCCCGAAGGATGTCTCACTGACGACGAAACGAGATTTCCAGTCCGTCGTCGTTCAGGGATATTACGACAACGGACTGACGGCCGACTTAACCGAGCAGGCCGAATGGAAAATGGAAGATGCTTCTCTTGTCTCACAGGAGAAGAATGTTTTCCGCCCCGCTGCCGACGGCGAAACACAACTGACTGTCTCCGTCGGAGAGAAGTCGGTGACCGTTCCCGTCAAAGTTGCTCGCGCAAGCGACGATCGCCCGGTAAGCTTCAAGCTGGACGTGATGCCTGTTCTGACGAAGTCCGGATGTAACACCGGAAGCTGTCATGGGGCCGCTCGCGGGAAAGACGGCTTCAACCTTTCTCTCTTTGGTTATGATCCGGATGGTGATCACTTCCGAATCACTCGCGAACAACCGGGACGTCGCGTCAATCTGGCGATTCCAGAAGCGAGCCTGTTGGTGGAAAAAGGAGCCGGTGTCGTTCCGCATACCGGCGGAAAACGATTCGATCTTGAATCCAAGATGTGCCAGACCATCGTCGAGTGGATCGCCAATGGCACACCAACCGATCCCAAGGACCAAGCCACGTGTACTTCGATTGAAATGTACCCGAAGCAAGCTGTCCTCGATGGAACTGGCGAATCACAGCGTACCGTTGTCATCGCGACCTATTCAGACGGAACCGTTCGCGATGTCACCAGCCTCGCTGCCTTCACAACGAGCAACGAAACTGCAATCGCAGTCGACGAACACGGCCTTGTCACTGCGGGCGAACGCGGAGAAGGATTTGTGATGGCGCGATTCGACGTTCACACCGTCGGATCTCAATTCCTGTCGCTTCCCAAAGGTTTGCAATACGAAGAACAACCGGAAACTCCCGCGAACGAAATTGACGTTCTCGTCGCCCAGAAGCTGAAGAAGCTGCGGCTGCATCCTTCCGAACTCTGCTCCGATGAAGAGTTTCTCAGACGTGTCTCGATTGACTTGATCGGTCTGACTCCGACGTACGAAGAATACACTGCCTTTCTCGCGGACTCGTCACCGGACAAACGCGCACGGAAAATCGACGAGCTTCTCGATCGAAAAGAATTCACCGAAGTGTGGGTCTCGAAGTGGGCTGAGTGGCTCATGATGCGATCGAGCAACCAGGTCTCTCAGAAATCAATCTTCCTTTACTACCAATGGCTCGTTGAGCAAATCGCGAACAACGTTCCGATGGACGAAATGGTTCGGGAAATTCTCTCATCAAGTGGCGGAACCTTCACCACTCCGCAGACGAACTTCTACGAAATCGAACGTGACCAGCTGAAGGTTGCCGAGAACGTCGCGCAGATCTTCATGGGAATGCGGATTCAGTGTGCCCAGTGCCACAACCATCCATTCGATCGATGGACACAGGATGAATATTACGATTTCGCAGCATTCTTTTCGCAAGTCGGACGAAAACGCGGAGAAGACGAGCGAGAACAGATCATCTTCAATCGCGGCGGAGGAGAGGTCAAACACTCGGTCACGGGACAGAATGCCACGCCGACATTCCTGGGCGGACCATCTCCGGATACCAAAGGGAAAGATCGGCGAGTCGTCGTCGCGAACTGGCTCGCTTCGAATGAAAATCCGTTCTTCGCAAAGAACTTTGCCAACCGAATCTGGCATCACTTCTTCGGAATTGGAATCGTCGAACCGATCGACGACTTTCGAATCTCGAATCCGGCCAGCAACCCGGAATTGCTCGATGAACTCGCGCAACGTTTGACCGATTACGACTACGACATGCGAAAGTTGATTCGCGACATCTGTAACTCAAACACATACCAGCGAACGACTCGTCGAAATGAAAGCAACATGACCGACGAGCTGAACTTCGCACATCAGAACATTCGTCGAATCAAAGCCGAATCGATGCTCGACGTCATCAGTCATGTGACAGGCACCAAAGATGACTTCGCGAAGCTTCCAGTGGGAGCACGAGCTGTCCAGATCGCAGACGGTGCAACTTCCACATACTTCCTGACAACATTCGGGCGTGCAACGCGGGAAACAGCTTGTTCTTGCGAAGTGAAAATGGAGCCAACTCTCTCACAGGCACTTCACCTGTTAAACGGCGATACGGTCAATAATAAAATGAGACAGGGCAACCAGATTAAAACTCTCCTCGATCAGGGACTGTCTCCTGAACAAGTGATCGAACGACTTTATATCGTCACACTCTGTCGGAAACCGACAGCCGAGGAACTGGAATCACTTTCGCCTCTTTACGCAGAGGGGACGAACGTCCAGCAAGGTCTTGAAGATGCCTATTGGGCATTGCTGAACTCGCGTGAGTTCCTCTTCAACCACTAAGCCGGTACTAAATGTGTTTTCTATTGTCGACTGATATCGACTTCAGATTTTCACTGACAATTACTGCATGAACACTGACGCCGTCAGTTGAATATCGACACCAGTAACTTCACTCAACACGATCGTTACTCTGGCTAGCCATCACTATGTTGAACATCCATTCATTGAGAACTTCTCTGTTGTGTTTCGCCACACTCGTCACCCTCACATGTTCGCACGTGAGGGCTGATGAGAAAGACTCGAAAAGTGACGAGAAGCCCGTCGAGAAAATCACCTTCGACGACCATGTGCTTCCGGTCTTTCGGGCACGATGTGGATCATGCCACAACGCAAACGATCGTCGCGGGGGACTTGTTCTCGATCAGTATGCAGGAGTGATGGAAGGTGGCTCCTCGGGTGAAGTGGTCGATCCCGGCAGTGCCGAATTCAGCTATCTCTGGTTACTCGTGAACCATGAAGACAGCCCCAAAATGCCTCCCAACGCCGACAAACTTCCAGAAAGTGAATTGGCTGTCATTCGAAAATGGATCGACATGGGAGCCCTCGAAAATGCGGGCAGTAAAGCGAAAATCAAAAAACGCCAATCGTTGGCGCGGATTGAAGTGTCGACGGAGCGTCCCGCACACGTTGCGATGCCGCAATCATATTTCGGAGATCCGGTTGTCACGCCACTATCAACGAATGCCGTCACCGCGCTGGCAACAAGTCCCTGGGCACCGATTGTCGCGGTTTCTGGGCATCAACAAGTCAGCTTGCACAATTCTCAGACACGTGAACCACTCGGCGTCCTTCCATTTCCCGAAGGCCAGCCACAAATTATGAAGTTCAGCCGGAACGGATCTCTGCTGATGGTCGGAGGAGGCCGGGGCGGCCAGTCCGGAAAAGTGGTTGTTTATGATGTCGCAACCGGTGAGCGAAGAATCGAGGCGGGTGCTGAATACGACGAAGTTCTGGCTGCGGACATCAGTTCCGATCAGATGTACATTGCACTCGGTGGCCCGAAGAAGATGGTTCGCGTGTACTCGGTCACGACCGGAGATCTTGTTTACGAAAACAAGAAGCACACCGACTGGGTGACAGCCATCGAATTCAGCCCGGACGGAGTCCTTCTCGCCAGCGGTGACCGCAGCAACGGTCTCGTTATCTGGGAAGCCGATACCGGAAGAATCTTCTATGAACTGAACGGCCATCGAGGGGCGATCACCGACGTAAGCTGGAGACCGGACAGCAACGTCCTGGCATCTTCAAGTGAAGACGGAACGATCAAACTCTGGGAGATGCAAAACGGAACCAATATCAAGTCTTGGAATGCTCACGGTGGCGGAGCACTTTCGGTCGAATACACTCGAACAGGGCAGGTCGTTTCGACTGGACGAGACAAAATGGCTCGACTTTGGGACGGCGACGGTAAGAAGTTGAAAGACTTCGGAGGCTTCAAAGATATCGGGATGGAAGTCGCATTCGACGCTGACAGCAAAGTGGCAATCGCTGGCGACTGGTCCGGGGAGATTCGATTCTGGAACGCAGACGATGGTGCTCTTCTCGGCACACTCAACACAAATCCGCCGACGGTTTCGCAATACCTTTCTTCTCTCGAACCTCAATTAGCGGAAGCACGCCAGGCACACCAGAAAGCCGCGGAAGCGCTCGCAAAGCTCACTGCCGGTTTTGCTCAACGACAGGCTGCCTCGCAACAGGCCGCGAAAGAGCTCGAAACAGCCGAGAAGGCTTTGGCGGAAACAACGAGTCAGATGACCGCCGCGAAGAATGAACTCCAAAATCAGGAAGCGGAACTGGCGAAAGCCAACACACAAGTGAATGAATCGCAAAAGCAACTGGCCGAAGCTCAAACGTCGCTTCAAGCCTCTGAAGCCGAATTGAAACCCATTCAGGCGAACTTCGAACAGCTGACGGCCAAAACAGAGCAACTCAAAGCAGCCAAAGAGGCATCAGCACGCGGGTTCGAGAAAGCCACTGAAACATTTGAAATCCTTACGCAGGCAGCTTCTCCCACTGCTCAGGAGACCGCAGCCAATGATCCAGCTGTCGCCACTTCTCTTGAGAAGCGAAGCGAGGTCGCAAAAACAGCGGAAGCAACTGTGACGCTCGCCAAAATTGTCGCCGAGCAAGCAGCAAGCCAGTATTCAAAAGGGGCAGAACAGCTTCAAGTCGTGACAACCGCGTTTCAGGCGGCTCAGAAGAAATTGGCCACAGCAAAAATGAACGTCGCCAATCTCGAGAAACAACACGCGGCGAATCTCTCCGCTCAACAGAAAGTGCAGCAGCAGATCGTGAAGTCCAAGACGCAACTTGCCGAGTTAAAGGCTAAAGCGGATGGACAGACCGCAAGTCGAGATGCAGCCAAAGAGAAAGCGGCAACTCTCGCAAAAGCTGCGGAACTGACCGAAGAAGAAAACGCAAAGCTGCAGAGTACTAAAGCTGCAGCAGAGGCTTCTCAGAAGCGACTTGAGGGCTTGGAAAGCCAGTTTGACCGACTCTCGCTCGCACGCAACGAACTTGCATCTGCTCAGTCGGAGTAGGGCCAACGAGAGTCTATTAAGAGCACTGGCGGGAGTTGAAACAGCCGTCAGCGCTCTTGGAAAAGTGCCATGTTCGCTTTCGAGTTGTTGAAGCGACTGGTTTCGATCAGTCTTTGGCGAACAACATCGATCGATCCTGGAATGCTTTGAACTCCAGGGCGTTTCCGGAGGGATCGAGGAAAAACATTGTCGCTTGCTCGCCGACTTGTCCTTCGAAGCGAATGTACGGTTCGATGATGAACTCCACTCCTTTGCCGGAGAGTCGTTCCGCGAGTTCTTTCCACTGATCCATCTCCAGCACAACACCGAAGTGCGGAACCGGAACAGCCTTCCCGTCAACCTGGCTGTTCCTCTCGTCCCCTGTCGAAGTGTTCAGGTGTGGGCGTTCGTGAGCGACGATTTGGTGCCCGTAGAGATCAAAGTCGATCCAGGTGGTGTCGCTGCGTCCCTCTGGCAGCCCCAAAACTTCTCCGTAAAACTTTCTGGATTCCGCGAGATTGCGAACCGGAAAAGCCAGATGGAACGGAGACAGTGAGTTCTCTTGAGTCATTGACGGTCCTTTTCAGCGTTGATGAGCCACTCGGACGAGTGCGACAGCCGCTTTTACAGCTTCTCTATGGAAGTACATCTCAGAATTGCGGGGTTTTCTGGCCTTCTAATGCTCAGCTTCCGCTCCACGAAATGGCGTGCTCCCCATTTTCTGATCCAGATGTTATGAGAGTCAACCGACCGATTTTGGTTCGAGGAGACTTTGATGACGAAGCGACGACGACGTAAGCCTGAGCAGATTGTGAAGCTGTTGCAGGAGGGGCAAGCGATGTTGGCGGCAGGAAAGTCGCTGGCTGAGGTGTTGCAGAAGCTG
>NZ_SIHI01000001.1:1943271-2012018 GCF_007859735.1 Thalassoglobus neptunius
GTTTGTCGGTGTTGTGGTATTGCACCCAATAATCCATCTCTGCTCCTATCGTAGTTTAGGTGTCACATTCCCCATCAGATTGAACTGTGTTTAGCCACTCGATTGTTGACTTACGGAAATTTGAGACAACCAGCCAAGACACTCCCTAAATAGCAAGCCTGCTGAGGAAGAGACACAGAATCTGATGGAATCCTGTGTGGCGGCTTTGAGATAGCCAACTTTCTTCCACACTGAATCTAGTCCTCGGCTTTCGTGGGCATGATTTTGTGATCACTCTTGCAGTTTGGAATTTAGCAGGTTGTTGGCCCGTCATTAGTGAATAGAGCTTTAAGCGGTTTCTTCGATCACTTGGATGATGAGTTCGCGGACGGCTTTGGCGTCGGCGCCTTTGGCTTGTTTCATCACCTGGCCGATGATTGCTCCGATCGCTTGTTTTCGGCCGGCGCGGTAGTCTTCGACGGCGCTGGAGCAGTTGGCGATTGCGGAGCGGACTGCTTCTTCGAGAGCGCCGGTATCTGAGACGACTTCGAGGCCGCGTTCTGAGATCATTTCGTCGACGCGGCTGGTGCTGATTTCCTGGTCGTTGTCTGCTTCTTCGAGGAGAGCGGAGAAGACTTCGCGGCCGCTTTTGGTGGTGATTTTGTTGTCAACGACCCGCTTGACGATCGTCCCGAGGATTGATGCAGAGACGGGGAACTCGCCGATTTCTACTCCTCGCTCTTTCATCTCTCGCAGCACGTCCTGAGTGACGAAATTTGCGGACTGTTTTCCGTCTCCGCTGACTTCGACAACCTCTTCAAAGTAGCTGGCGAGTTCGCGTCCCTGATTGACGATGACGTCGGCATCATACGTTGAGAGACCGAGTTCTTTTTCGAAGCGTCGGCGTCGTGTGGCAGGTGCTTCCGGGAGAGCGGCGCGGACGTCTGCGATGCGTTCTTTCGTGACTGTGACAGGGACGAGATCGGGATCGGGGAAGTAACGATAGTCGGCGGCGTCTTCTTTGCCCCGCTGGGCGAAGCTGACGTTTCGATTGGCATCCCAACCGCGCGTTTCCTTCTCCACACCCGGATCGCAAAGTTTGCGGCCGGACTTCTCGTATTCTTTGAGTTGTCGCTGGACTTCGAAATCGATGGCTGCTTCGACAGCCCGGAAGCTGTTGAGGTTTTTAACTTCAACAATGGGCGTTGCGATTTTTTGTCCTGCGTCGTCTGTCAGATGCAGGTTGACGTTGGCATCGCAGCGGAGGCTGCCCTCTTGCATGTTGCAGTCGGAGACATCGAGGAAGGTGAGGAGCAGCCGCATCTCTTCGAGATATTGTTTGGCTTCGGCTCCGGATCGGAGATCGGGTTCGCTGACGATTTCCAGCAAGGGAGTTCCGGCGCGGTTCAGGTCGACCTGGCTGTCTTTCCCGCGTCCGGTTTCGTCGTGAATGTTTTTCCCGGCGTCTTCTTCGAGATGGGCTCGATTGATGCGAATTTTGCGTCGGTTCCCGTCGTCGCCGTCGATCTCAAGCCACCCTTCTTTGCTGAAAGGAAGATCGTACTGACTGATCTGATAGCCTTTGGGGAGATCGGGATAGAAGTATTGCTTGCGATCCCATTTCGTGAACTCGGCGATTTCGCAATTCAGAGCGGTGGCTGTGATCAGCGAGAGATCGAAAGCCTCTTTATTCATGACCGGCAAGGTGCCTGGATGTCCCAGACAGACCGGGCAGACCTGCGTATTGGGAGCGTCTGGATTGAAGCGATTTGCGCATCCACAGAAGATTTTTGTTTTCGTCTGAAGCTGGACATGAACTTCCAGGCCCACAATTGTCGTGACATTCATAGCATTCCTCGCGTTCACAATTGGCCGAAGTGTAGCCCAGCACGCTGCGACTGACGAGTCACTCTTTTGAGCCTCCATGTTGATTTTCGAGACGTCGGCCCGGGTTGAGGTGTTTCTGTGAATGAAGCTGCAATTCACAATCGAAAATTGGACGATCGGGTCCCAGTGTTTGTGAACTGCGCTTGAACTTTGCGCACCAAAGATGGACGATTCGACTTCACACCGAAATTTTCTCTTTGAGAGCTCTCCATGTCAGAGAATGCCCCCTTCGACGATTTTGATGCCGACGACACTGATGGTTTCTCGACACAGTCTCCATCTCCGGGGATGAGCACCGGAATGAAGGTGCTGATGGGGCTCCTCATCTTCTCCGCCGTGAGTCTGGTGATCTGTTGTGGCGGAATCTATTGGTTCGTCTCGAATTCAACGACGGCGACGGAAAATCCGGCAGAAATCGATGCGATGCGAGACGAAATCGCAACGATTGTGTTGCCGGCCGTCTACGAGCCGGGCGTTGGTGTGGGGTTCAACTTGTTCATCAAGATGGACATGGTCGCTTACGGGCGGAGCAAAGACCCGGAAAATGGTGGGATTGTTCTGATGCAGATGTCTGGCCCCTCCATGATGGAGGAAGAAGATCTTCGGCTCGAGTTTGAAAAGGAAGCCGAGAAGCAGGGCACGAACCAGGACATTGACGTCACGTCACAGGAAACTCGCACGTTTACGATTGACGGTGAAGAGGTCGACTTCGAGTTTGTGACGGGGACTCGTCCCGAATCGGACGACGTCGTTCATCAAGTGGTGGGAGTTTTCAAAGGACGCGAGGGAATGGCTTTCCTCATGATCTTCGAGACAGACAACAACTGGAACGAAGAAGAAGTCGTCCGGATGATCGAATCCATCTCGACGAAATAAAGACGGCTTCTCTTTCCGGTGCAGTCGCTTCTGCGGAAGAACGGATTTCCTTGTGATCGCCATAAGAACTGACGATGACCGCGGTGAGGTTGTGTGAACAGCGATAGAGTCCCCTGCTTGCTGGGGTCAGATGCGCACTTCTCACCGAACGCATCAACAACAGCTGGTGCGTTGTGAATCTGGGGCGTCGAAATCATTGAATCCGACCACCAATTCCCGGATTCTGATCAGTTGATCGGACCATCTCCGAAATCCTTGACGGCTGTGGTTCTCGAGGATACACTCCACCACTTATCGAACAATGGTTCTTTTATTTGAAATTGGTTATTGAATCCTGTGAGTCTTCGGAATACCGAAATCTTTTGTGAGATCGCAACGCAGCGCAGCTTTTCCCGGGCTGCGTCGGCGCGTCAGATTTCGCAACCCGCAGTGAGTCAGGCACTCCAACAGCTTGAGGACCAGCTGGGAGTGGCTTTGATTGATCGATCACAACGTCCCATCGGGCTCACCCCTGCGGGAAGTGTTTATTTTGAACGATGTCAGAAATGGCTGGACGATTATCGGGAAATTGAGGATGCGGTCACCCGATTCAGTGGTCGCTTAACGGGTCGAGTTCGAGTGGCCTCGATCTATTCTGTCGGTCTGCTGCAAATGTCTGACTATGTCAGAAAGTTTCGAAGCGAATATCCCGATGTCGAACTGAGTCTCGACTACGTTCAACCGGATGAAATTTACAATCGCGTGCTTCGGGATGAAGTGGAGCTTGGGATTGTTTCCTTCCCCAAAGATGGGGGAGACATTGGCTGCCTTCCGTGGATTGACCAGGAAATGGTTCTGGCAGTCGCGCCCGAACATCCGATTTCCGACCGGGAATCGATTCGATTGACGGATCTCCAAGGATTGGATTTAGTTGCGTTCACCCACGACCTGATGATTCGTCGTGCCACTGAGAAATTACTAAGAAAATCCAACGTGACAATGCACGTCGTTCATCAGTTCGATAACCTTGAAACTGTCAAGCGGGCAGTGGAAATCAACCTGGGTGTGGCTCTATTACCGTTGGCCACACTTCGACGTGAACTGGAATTTCAAACACTGCGTGCGATCCCTCTTTCCGACTGCACATTCGTGCGTCCATTGGGAATTGTTCATAAACGTCACAAACACTTGTCTCGTGCTGCCGAGAAATTCGTCGAGTTGCTTCACGAAGAATCTCCTGAACACGAGCCGGTGTCGCCATTCTCTACTGTCACGAGCAGTAGTTCCGCATAGCTGGGAGGTTCCCGGGGAACCAACCGAAACGGTCCGATCGCATTGAGGCAACAGGGCCGAGTTTCCGCTCATAGTGCGTCAATCAGGACGTCTGAGCAATGACGGAGTGAATCGGACAAGTCGCTGAGACGGTCTTCCTCAAGCGGGAACCCTTCAGCACTGTGACCAGTGTGACTTGTCCATCGCAATCAGAGTCCGGGTCGATTTTGACATTCCACCCGAAACCTTTCACGACACACCACGGCTTGCTGACAGGCAAGTCAACCTGACCCCAACCGGTCTCATGTTCCGCATCATTCATTTTTGATGTATGCGGAGATCGAAACCAAACACTTGAAGACTTGGGCTTCCCTGAGTTTTGAACCGAGAGTCTCACAACGCGTGACAGACTTCCCGGTTCCGGATTTGAGACAACAAAGGAATTGTGCATCATGGAAAATCTCACCACCAATCAACTCGCTGGTTTTCCCGAACCGCAAGGACTGTATCATCCTGACAACGAACATGATTCGTGCGGCGTTGGGTTCGTTGCTCATATCAAGGGACAGGCATCGCATCAGATCGTGCTGGACGCCGACCACATTCTGCGTCATATGACACACCGCGGAGCATGCGGATGTGAAGAAAACACCGGAGATGGTGCCGGGATGCTGGTGGGCCTGCCGGACAAGTTTCTTCGCAAAGTCGTCAAGCAAGAACTCGGAATCGACCTGCCGGAAGCTGGGCAATATGGGGCGGGAATTATCTTCCTTCCCAAGAACGAACAAGCCCGAAATGATTTCAAATCAATCGTCGGAGACCTCATCAAAGAACAAGGTCAGACGTTGATCGGGTGGCGGAAAGTCCCACAGCGACCGGATGTGGCCAACATTGGACCATCTGCTCGCGCTGCTGAGCCGCACATGGAAATGCTGCTGATCGGAGCCGCTCCGGGACTCAATTCCGAAGAGCTGGAACGACAGCTGTTCATCATCCGCAAAATGGCGAGCCATCGAATTCGCGAGTCGGAACTCCCTCACGCGACGGAGTTTTATTCCTGTTCGCTTTCGACAAAAGTCATCGTTTACAAGGGAATGCTGACTCCCGATCAGATGCTTCCCTACTTCGAAGACCTGAACGATGCCGATTTTGAATCGCATCTCGCGATGGTTCACAGTCGCTTCAGCACCAATACGTTCCCATCCTGGGACCGCGCACAACCGTTGCGTTTCATGGCCCACAACGGCGAAATCAATACCGTCAAAGGGAACAGCAACTGGATGTATGCTCGCCAGGGAGGCATGTCATCCAAGCTGTTCGGCGACGATCTGAAGAAGTTGTTCCCCATCATCGAAAAGCATTGCAGCGACTCGGGGAACTTCGACAACGCGATGGAACTTCTCTATCACTCGGGACGCACACTTCAAGAAGTGGCGATGATGATGATTCCCGAAGCATGGCAGAATCATCACGAAATGTCCGAAGACAAGCGTTCCTTCTACGAGTACTTCTCGACGATGCAGGAACCCTGGGACGGACCAGCGAGTGTGTCATTCACAGACGGCCGTTTCATCGGAGCCAGCCTCGACCGAAACGGGCTTCGTCCGAGTCGTTATTACGTGACACACGATGATCGGGTCATCATGGCCAGTGAAGTCGGTGTTCTTCCCATCGATCCGAAGAATGTGAAGAGCAAGGGCCGACTGCAACCGGGAAAAATGTTCCTGGTCAACTTCGAAGAAGGACGACTCGTTCCAGACGAAGAGCTGAAGCACGATGTTGCTGGACGTCGCCCCTACGGAGAATGGCTGAAGCGACAGCGTGTCGACCTGAACGAACTTGTCGACAACTGGGAATCGAAAAAGGGATCGACAGAACAGATTCCTTCAGAGGATTTGCTGAGCCAAATGCAGGCCTTCGGTTACACCACCGAAACTCTGCAGTTCATGCTCATTCCTCTGCTGAATCAGCGAAAAGACCCGATCTACTCGATGGGGGATGATTCATCGCTGGCGTGTCTCTCGGACAAACCGCGACTCCTCTACGACTACTTTAAGCAGCTGTTCGCTCAGGTGACGAACCCCGCGATCGATTCGATCCGTGAGGAAGTCATTATGTCGCTGGAGTGTTACATCGGTCCGGAAGGGAATCTTCTCGACACGACCGAAGAACAGGCTCATCGCCTCCGCGTTCCTCATCCGATTCTGACGGACGAAGAAACGGCAGCAATCAAATCCCTCGACGGATACCGTGGATGGAAAACCAAGACCATCGACACGACTTGGGATCGTTCAGAGGGAACGTCCGGCCTCCAGCCAGCCCTCAAACGGATCTGTCAGGAAG
Source organism: Thalassoglobus neptunius (assembly GCF_007859735.1). GTDB lineage: Bacteria > Planctomycetota > Planctomycetia > Planctomycetales > Planctomycetaceae > Thalassoglobus > Thalassoglobus neptunius. Next base: position 1,949,608 of record NZ_SIHI01000001.1, read on the forward strand.
TCGAACAGGCAATCGCTGACGGGTACAGCCTCGTCGTTCTTTCCGACCGAGCTTGCAGTGCCGAACGTGTTCCAATCAGTTCTCTGCTTGTGACCGGAGCCGTCCATCACTATCTGGTGAGCAAGGAGCTTCGGACACGGATCGGTTTAGTCATCGAGTCGGGAGAAGCTCGGGAAGTTCATCACTTCTGCCTGCTGACCGGATACGGTGCGGACGCCATCAACCCATATATTGCTTTCGAAGCGATTCGAGACGCCAAAGATCATGGGCATCTGAAGGAGTCCTACGACGAAGAAAAGATCGTGAAGACCTATCGCAAGGGCGTCTTTAAAGGGATGCTCAAGGTGATGGGCAAAATGGGAATTTCGACGCTCGCTTCCTACAAGGGAGCTCAGATCTTCGAAGCACTCGGCCTCGCCGATGAGGTGATCGACACCTGTTTCCGAGGAACAGCCAGTCGAATTCAGGGAGTCAATTTCCGAATTCTGGCTGAGGAACATCTCCGACGTCACGAAATGGGATTCCCCGCTCGCCACGAAAGCAAGCGACTTCCGGTTCTTCCCAACATGGGACTGGTTCACTGGCGTCACGGAGGAGAAAAGCATGCCTGGAACCCGATGACGATTGCCGAAATTCAGCAGGCAGCGCGTGCTGGCGATCAGAACGCTTACGAACGATTCGCCGAACTGGTCAACACCAGCAATCAACGTCAGGGGACTCTGCGTGGACTGCTTCGCTTCCGCTCTGGTCAATCGATTCCACTCGACGAAGTCGAACCTGCAAAAGAAATCGTCAAGCGATTCTGTTCGGGAGCGATGAGTTATGGATCGATCTCAGCGGAGTCGCATGAAACTCTCGCCGTCGCGATGAATCGCCTCGGCGGAAAGAGCAACACCGGCGAAGGCGGAGAAGATGCCAAGCGTTTCACTCCAATGTCCAACGGCGACAGTAAACGATCCGCTATTAAACAAGTGGCATCCGGTCGCTTTGGTGTCACGTCATGGTACCTGACCAACGCTGATGAAATTCAGATCAAGGTTTCTCAGGGCGCCAAGCCCGGCGAAGGTGGAGAACTTCCCGGTCACAAGGTGGACAAGATCATTGCAGCCACGCGTCACTCGACTCCTGGTGTCGGATTGATCAGTCCTCCACCGCACCACGACATCTATTCGATCGAAGATCTCGCCCAACTGATTTTCGACTTGAAGAATGCGAATCCGTCCGCTCGGATCAGTGTCAAACTGGTTTCCGAAGTCGGTGTCGGAACCATCGCAGCCGGTGTCGCGAAGGGACACTCGGACAAGATTCTGATCTCCGGAGATGGAGGCGGAACGGGAGCATCCCCACTGACGTCCATCAAGCATGCGGGACTTCCGTGGGAACTCGGAATCGCTGAGACTCACCAGACTCTGGTCATGAACGACTTGCGAAGCCGTGTGGTTCTCGAAACCGATGGTCAGATTAAAACTGGTCGTGACGTCGTCATCGCAACGATGTTGGGTGCCGAAGAATTCGGATTCGCAACGGCTCCGCTGATCACGATGGGTTGCATCATGATGCGGAAGTGTCACCTCAACACCTGCCCCGTCGGAATTGCGACGCAAGATCCGGAACTCCGCAAATTGTTTGCAGGCAAACCGGAACATGTGGTCAATTACTTGTTCATGGTCGCTGAGGATACTCGCAAGATCATGGCGGAACTCGGATTCCGGACCATCAACGAGATGGTGGGACGTTCCGACATGCTCGAACTGAACTCCGAAATCGATCACTGGAAGGCCAAACATCTCGACCTGTCCAAAATTCTGACTCCTGTGAAAAGTCCTTACCCGAATGCAGGGACTTACTGCCAGAAATCGCAGAATCATGGACTCGAGGAAACACTCGACCAGTCGACTCTCATCCCGCAATGTCGCGAAGCGATTGAAAAGGGAGAGAAGATCCGCATCGAACTCGACATCCAGAACATCGACCGCGCCTTCGGAACCTCAATGAGTCACGAAGTCTCGAAGATCTGGAAACTGAAAGGACTTCCCGACGATACCATTCATCTCGTTTGTCATGGTTCAGCCGGGCAATCGATCGGTGCCTGGGCAACAAATGGAGTGACGATCGAAGTGATCGGGGATGCCAACGACTATTGTGGCAAGGGTCTCTCCGGCGGACGCCTGATTGTTTACCCATCTCCTGACAGCAGTTTCGCTGCGGAAGACAACATCATCATCGGAAACGTGGCCCTCTACGGAGCGACTTCAGGGGAAGCCTACTTCCGTGGCATCGCTGCCGAACGCTTCTGTGTACGAAACTCAGGAGCAACCGCAGTCGTCGAAGGTGTTGGCGATCACGGTTGTGAATACATGACCGGCGGCCGTGTCGTTATTCTCGGTGAAACGGGACGCAACTTCGCAGCTGGAATGTCCGGCGGAATTGCGTATGTCTGGGATCCGAAACAGCGTTTCCTTGAGAACTGCAACCTCGAACTCGTTGACCTCGAAAAAGTCGAAAGCGCTGAAGAAGCTGCCGAACTGAAAGATGTCATCGAACGCCATCAAAACTACACAGGTTCGACTCGAGCTGCTGAAATTCTCGACACGTGGGACACGTCACTGGAGCAATTCGTCAAAGTGATGCCACGCGATTTCAAACGAGCGATGGAACAAATGGCTCTTCAACAGGCAGATGTCGATTCCGCTTCGACGGAAGTTCCAACGACTTGATGTGTCATTTTCAACTAGTTCCGGGGAGTCGACCTGTCCCGCGATTCGTCGACTCCCAACTGATTTGAGTTTTCACATCCTCAAGAAGCAAGCACGACGAGTGACGACCGGGTCGAAATGACTCTTCCCGGAATGATTCGCATCAAAACACAACCGTACCAATGGTTCTGAAATAACGGAAAAGATAGATCATGGGAAAGCCAACCGGATTTAAGGAGTACCAGCGGCAGACCGCGAGTGAACGTCTGCCGAAAGAACGACTCAAGGATTGGGACGAATTCGCCAATCCCATCGAATTGAAAGTCCTGAAGCAACAGGGCGCTCGCTGCATGGACTGCGGAATTCCGTTCTGTCATACCGGGGACATCATGGCCGGAATGGCAACCGGGTGCCCGCTTCACAACCTGATCCCTGAATGGAACGACCTCGTTTATCACAACGACTGGCGGGAAGCACTCGACCGATTGCACAAGACGAATAACTTCCCGGAGTTCACAGGTCGTGTCTGCCCTGCCCCATGTGAGGGCTCATGCACCCTCGGGATCAATGAGCCTCCCGTGGCGATCAAGACAATTGAACGCAACATTGTCGATCGAGGTTTCGCCGAAGACTGGATTCAGCCGAACCCGCCCACCGAACGAACCGGCAAGAAGGTCGCGATCGTCGGTTCCGGTCCTGCTGGACTGGCCGCAGCGGCGCAACTGAACAGTGCCGGTCACCTGTGTACCGTCTACGAAAGATCCGACCGAATCGGCGGGCTTCTCATGTACGGCATTCCAAACATGAAACTCGAGAAGTGGATCGTCCAACGCCGCATCGACCTGCTTCGAGAAGAAGGAGTCGAATTTGTCACCGAGACCGAGATTGGCAAGGACATTCCTGCTCCGGAATTGATGGACAAATTCGACGCTGTCGTGCTCTCCACCGGAGCAACGGTCCCCAACGACTTCTTCGTCCGAACTCCCGGTCGTGAACTGAACGGAATTCACTTCGCGATGGAATTCTTGCACGCCAACACAAAGAGCCTGCTCGATTCCGAACTGAAAGATGGCAATTTCATTTCGGCGAAAGACAAACACGTCATCGTCATTGGAGGTGGTGACACCGGGAACGATTGCCTCGGTACAAGTTTGCGACACGGCTGCAAAAGCCTCGTCAACTTCGAGATCGTCCCCCAGTCTCCCGAATCACGTGCACCGAACAACCCGTGGCCACAATGGCCAAAGGTGCATCGAGTCGATTACGGACACGCCGAAGCCGCCGCAGTCTTTGACTACAAGTCGAATGGTCAGAAGACTCTCGCGAATGATCCTCGCGAATACGCAATCCAAACCACCGAGTTCATCGGCGACGGAAACGGAAATCTGAAGGCGATCAAGACTCAACAGGTCGACTGGTCGAATCCAACAGAAAACGCACCGTTCTCCCCGGTTCCCGGATCAGAAAAGGAATGGCCTGCCGATCTCTGCTTCATGGCACTCGGATTCCGAGGCCCGGAACAGACAATTGCCGAACAGCTCGGAATCGAAGTTGACGCACGAAGCAACTTCAAAGCCACCTATGGCAAGTACGCAACGAACCTTGAAGGTGTCTTCGCTGCGGGCGATTGCCGACGCGGTCAAAGCTTGATTGTCTGGGCCATCAACGAAGGTCGGGAAGCAGCACGCGAATGTGACCGCTACCTGATGGGTGTCACCGAATTGCCATAACAATTCTTAGTGCGACATCTTGATGTCAACAACAATCGAGATCATTTCCCACAACCGGCCCTGAAAAAAAGGCATCTCTTGAACCATTGGTCGATTCAAGGGATGCGGGAACGGTTCTCGAACAAATCGATTCTCTAATCAGCTCGAAACGTCGTTTGACGTTCGAGCTGATTGCGTTTCCCGAACAGCGTCGGCGAGTCGACGCATCGCTTCGTCGATTAAATCCACCGGCAACACTCCATAGCTCAATCGCATCTGTGAACGTGGCCGATCTTCGACCGGACCGGCGTAGCACAACTCGCCCGGAACGTACATCACGCCATGTTTGACTGCCTGAGAAAAGAGAGGACGATCAAATCCGGATTCGAGCGACTCCGGAAGTGTCATCCAGACGTACAGCCCGCCTTTGGGATGCACCCAACTCACTCCGGGCAAATCCGAAAAGTATTTCTGCGCGGCAGCTAACATTGCATCCCGTTTCAAACGATATCCGTCGCGCACTTTCGCCAAGTGACCCTGGTACTCTCCGCTTCGCAAGACGGTCGCAATGAGCTTCTGATTAAAGTGAGCAGATCCGAAATCTTCGTTCCCCTTCCGCTCACAGATCGCAGTCACCAGGTCCTTGGGAACGATTCCGAACCCGACCCGGATTCCTGGAGAAAACGTTTTTGAGAACGTCTGCGTGTAGATGACGTTTGCCCGTTCCTGATCAAAGCTCCACACGCTCGGGTGTTCTTCGCCGTCATATCGAAGTTCGCGGTAGGCAGCGTCTTCGAGAACAAGAATCCGATGCTCACGAGACCATTTCTTAGCGATCTCCACGATCTGCTCGCGACGCGACGTTGACAGACAAACACCGCTCGGGTTGTCGTAGTAACTGACGGCATAAATCAACTTGACTCGATGGAGTTCCTTCATCGATGCGATTTGCTCAAGAGCATGATCAAGAGCTGCAGGATCCATCCCCTGATCATCCGAAGGAATTGTAACTGTCCTCGCTCCGACCCCGGCCAGATTTCCCGCGAATACAAAATACGTCGGGCCAGCAACAAGACAGATATCGCCAGGATCCAGAAGAGTTTCGCACACCAGCGACAACAACTGCTGAGACCCGGTTGTCAGAATCATCTGGCTGGCATCAATCCCAAGGGACTCAGTCGAACACTTCTCCAAATCTGCAAAATACGTCAGCAACTCCGACCGAAGTTGGGCGCTCCCGGGAGTCGTCCCATACTGAAGCGCCCGAATTCCGGACTCTCTGGTCGCGAGGACTTGTTGAGCCGCCCGAAGAGTTTCCTCAACCGGCAGCGTCTCTGGATCAACCAGCCCGGCAGCCAATGACAGGCAGTCGGGATTCTCAACCCCCTGCTGCATGAGGAAGCTAATCGCCAAGTCTTTCGTCAGTGTGCTCCTCTGACTCATCAAGATGGGCAGTTCCGCAGGTGTCTTCATAACTTTGTCTCGTGTCCAAATATTCCGTCTGAATTTATTCTACGAACTTGTCCTGAACCTTTCAGCGACAGCCATGTCGATTCAACAGTCACTGATGGGACACTCGGCAAGAAGTCGCCTCTCAAACAAACACAACACTCGTCCGAGCTGAAAGAATTTCGCACTTGTCGGCGTTCCCCCCCCCAGCGATTTGGCATCGTTTACATCCAAATCGCTGGTGCGAATTCACAACGCCGAACTCGCAAACAACTTTGGTCCTCAAACCCCAAGACTCACCGAACCTCCACTTGCTCACTCAGGTCTTCATTAGTAAAATGCCCCCGGTCGCATAGCTCAGTTGGTTAGAGCGTCTGTCTTACAAACAGAAGGCCGCCAGTTCGAGTCTGGCTGTGACCACTTCTTCAACAGACAGTTTTGAGTTGACACAAGTTCACTCAAAACTGTTCTGGAGCCGGGAAAAGTTGCTCGAGAATTCTTGCGCAGTTTTCTTCGCCCCGCTTCTTTCTACTTCTCATCCGCCATTGGTTCTTTGCGAAGAGTTTTCTGCCGTCGCTCGCATAAGCTGACCGACTCGCGATTCTCTTCAGACTTCGATAGTGAATTCACAAACCTGCTGATTCGATCAACGTTCACACTTCTGGATCCCTGCCCTCGCAAACCTGTGCAGTAGGGAGGCTCGTTGTGAACCATTGGTCCAGAGACTCGAAATTGTCTGCGTGGCTATTGCCCACAACTTGAGCAACCGGAACCGCAGCAACTGTCGAGCAGAGCGAGAGCGGAGGGAGTGACAGCGAGTCCCCCTTTTGACGTACATCTCAATTCAGACGGCATGGCCAATCCGACTGCATAAACGGCGTCGATTGTTTCATCGAGGGGAATGGGATTCGGATATCCTCCGAGGACCAAATCCGCATTCACAAACGCGCTCGCTGCAGCTGTTCCGTTGCGTGTGTGACAGGGAATCTCCACCATTCCGTGCAGCAAGTCACAAACGGTTCCCATGGTATTCTGAAATGAAATCGCGGCCGCATCGCAAGCCTGGCGAGCTGACCCGCCGACAGCATCAACGATTGCAGCGGCCGCCATCGCTCCGGATGCTCCAATTTCAACCTGACATCCCGCGACTTCAGCTGCGAAAGTTGCCCGAATCGCGAGAATCGAGCCGATCGCACCGGCTGTTAGAAATGCCTTCGCAATTTGCTCATCACTGAGGTTTCGTTCTTCGGCGAGTGTCAGCAGAGCGCCGGGGATCACGCCCGCTGAACCTCCTGTCGGAGCGGCGCAGACGACTCCCATTGCTCCATCGACATGCATCACAGCCATTGCTCGAGCAGCTGCGCGGGTATGCAAACTTCGAACAGAAAGATTCCCTTCGGATTCTGCAGCGAAGATTGCACCAGCACATGCGGGGAGTAGTTGCAGACCGGTGAAATCGAGCGCAAGCCCTCTCTCGACCGATTGCACCATAATCGAATAGCGCCTCAATGATTCGGAAATCACCTCATCCGGTGTCAATCCGAGAAGCTGCGATTCATATTCGAGAGCCAACTGCCCCAGACTGACGTGACGCTCTTCACACAACTGAACCATCTCAGCAGCACTCGTATAAATCGGGGCTCCCTGTTGAGGAAAGTAGACAGGGGCTGACTCCCAGATTCGAATTTCAGGAGCCAGCTTCTCGAGTGCCTCTCTCATTTCCGGACCGAGAGATTCGTGGCTGCGCATTTGAAATCGAACGGCCCCGTTGCCTGGATCGTGGTCCAGTTCCTCAACGTCTCCGGTCTTTTCCTTGAGCAACTCAAGAACTTCGGTCTTCTTTTCGCTCGAAGTCTCCACAAGAGTTTCCCACGCCGCTCCATTAAACAGGACGGGGATTTGATCTATATGGGTGATTTCAACTTCCCCGCCGCCGACCGATCTCGCGACGATCTGAACTCGACGACCATCGGCGCCGGTGAGTTGCATTTCTACGGTGTTTGGATGATCGGCAAGTTCAAGTGGGCGGACTTCGAATCGAAGGTCCATTCCGACGGCAACAGCTTCTGCAAGCGATGCATGAAAGAGTTCGTCGGTCAGATCTTTGCCCATCAATCCCATAGCGAAACCGCGATCAGCCCCTTGCGGAACGTAAGTCACGCAATAAGACCCGCTGGGATCAAACGCCAGAACTGCACTGGCGGGAACGGCCCCGAGAATCGATCTGGCCATACATCCGACGTGATAAGCCCCGGCAGTATGTGAGCTCGATGGCCCGCGCATCACTGGTCCCAGAACATGATTCAGAATGCTGATCGTCTTCATAATGCAGGTCATTTCCGATACGGGAAGCGTTGAGCCGGATTCTCTTGTTGCTTGATCGACTCGTTCGCTGATTTCAGTTGCGCCAGCGCATGTGATCGACGTCGACACGAGGTGTCAGCATTTTACCTGTTTTGAAGCGATTCAGCGATTGCCCCGGCAACCACATTCGATTCTGACCGTTTTCAGGAAGTCAGAGGAATTTGAAACACGAGCGGCATTCAACGATCACAGAGTGCTTTGACGCCTGTCGTCAATTGATCGTTGTTCAAGAGTTCTTGTCGAGCGCACTTGCACAAAGACCGTACTTAATCGCCGGAAAGATGACTTCGACCTCGAAGCCCCGGAATCTTACACCCAAAGAGATCGACGAAACCGGAAGAGACTCTCAGTTTTCCGCAATGTCCGTTTTTCCCATCGCGGTCATGAGCGCTTGAACTGTTTCCGGTGAGGGCTTGAACGATCCCGGACGGTGGCCTTCACCAATCATGACAGGAGTCCATCCCGATCGATTCTTGTGATTCCAAATCGCAGGATCCGCACCTTGAGCAGCGAGGAACTCAATCACCTTGGGAAAACACCGATAGGCAGCCCCATGCATTGCCGTTTCACGGTTCTTGTCGACGGTATTAACATCAAGCCCATGAGCGATGAGATATTTCAAAGTTTCGATCACTTCGGGCTCCGTTCCCGCTTCTTCACCGACTGCCCTCACTCCAACACCTGCTGCTGCCATTAACGCCGTACACCCATCGACATTCGGAATCGTCGGGTCAGCCCCGAGTTCCACGAGAAGCTTCAGGTAGTCAATGTCGGCGGTTTTGGATGCCAGAAGAAAAGGAGTCGCGCCTTTGTGACTCAGGACAGCCCGTCCTTTCTTTCCGTCGTTCAATCTCAAATTAACATCCGCCCCGGCAGCGACAATCGCACGCACGAACTGTAAAGAAGTGAGTTGTCCAGAACCTCGAGGAGGAGGATCGCCATCGGCTCCCTCACCGCGTGCAGGTTTTCGAATCCAGGAGATTGCATGCAGGGGTGCGAATCCGCTTCTCTGATCGTTCGGATCGGCCCCTGCCTCGATCAGCATCATTGCGAGTTCGAAGTGCCCACTCTCCACAGCCAGTGTCAGTGCTGAAGTCCCTTTACGAGGAGAGCGAGCCCCTGACCTGGTTTGTTCCATCACTGCGTTCACGTCCACTCCTGCAGCGAGAAGTCGATGAACGACATCCGCGTGCCCATTCCGAGCGGCAAACATCATCGCTGTAAAACCGGTCTTCAAACTGCGATTCAGATCGGCTCCGCCTTCAACCAGGGCATCGACAGCTTGAACATTCCCTTTCGCTGCTGCCCACATCAACGCGGTTTGCCCTTTGCGTTCGGAGGCATCCGGATTTGCTCCATGTTTCAGAAGATGCCGGACTCCTTCCGCAGTTCCAGTTCGGGCAGCGAGCATGAGCGGAGTTTCCCGACCGGGAAGCTCGTATGATGCATCGGCTCCCGCTTCGAGGAGCGTTGCAATTGCTTTCGCCGAACCGTTTTCGCAGGCGATGACGAGAGGAGTGATCGCGTACCGGGTCTGGGCATTTGGATCACTGCCTTTCGACAAGAGCAATTTGACGATATCAACCCGATCCCGGAAGGTCGCCCAATGAAGAGCGGTCATCCCGTCGGGTTGACTTGCTGTCACCGGGGAGTTGGACTCGATCAGCCGGGCAACTTCGTCCCAATCCTGAGCTTCCGCCGCATCGGCGACTGCTGTCGAGTTTGAGCCAGCATCAATCGCGTACGCATGAGTCGCGAAGAAACAAGCCAACATTGCCAACACTGTCAAAGAACACGCGCGATTCATCCACTCGTCCCGTCTGTTGTGCATCGACGAACTCGCATGAAAAACTATTAAAGACTCAATGGCTCGAACAATTCATCAGCCGGACCGGTACTGTCGGAGAAGGAATCCATTTCGATTCCGACTTTATTTAACAACGACAAATGCAGATTGGCCATCGGCGTATGTTTCTCATAGACGACGTGCCGCCCTCCCTGCATGTTGCCAGCCGCTCCGCCAGCAACGATGATTGGCAAGTCGGTGTGATCGTGGGCATCCGGGTCACCCATTCCACTGCCGTAGAGATACAGCGAATGATCCAATAACGAGCCATTCCCCTCGGGGCAGGCTGCCATTTTCTCGAGAAATTCAGCAAACAGCGAGACATGAAACTGGTTGATCTTCGATAGCTTTTCCAGTTTCTCCGGGTTCTTGCCATGATGTGAAACAGGATGGTGAGGATCCGAAACACCGATCTCGGGATAAGTTCGAGTGCTGGCCTCTCGAGCCAACTGGAACGAGACGACACGTGTAATGTCCCCTTGCAATGCGAGGAGCTGCAAATCGAACATCAGCCGTGCATGTTCTGCGTACTCTGCGGGGACTCCGACCGGTCGATCGAGATCCGGGAGCGGGTTCTCATTGACGTTACTTTCAGCGCGTTGAATTCGTTTTTCTACTTCGCGGATGCTTTCGAAGTAGTCATCGAATCGATTCCGGTCATTCGCTCCCAGTTGCAGTTTAAATCGACGCATCTCCGACGTGACTGCATCGAGAAGGCTGGCACGACGTTGCAGCGCTTCTCTTCGATCGGCGGTCGATCCGCCTTCTCCAAACAGGCTTTCGAAAACGAGTCGCGGATGTGCCTCGGCTGGCAGTGGAGACGTCGGCGACGACCAAGAAAGATAGTTCTGGTAGACACACGCATATCCGTTGTCACACTGACCGGCGTTGTCCAGAAGATCCATGGCGAGTTCAAGCGACGGCAATTGCGTGTGCTGCCCCAAATGTTTTGCCGCAATCTGATCGACAGTCGTCCCGAGGTAGTAGTCCGAACTTTCAGTTCGCCGCGCGGTCGCTGCACTCAGAAACGCGGAGTTTGAAGTTGCGTGTGATCCGGGGTAAGCGTTTCGCAACTCGAGTCCGCTCACCACTGCTGTCTGATCGCGGATGCTCTCAAGAGGTTGCAACGTGAACGGGAGTTCGTTGAGTGTTTCCCCGTGAGGCGTCCAATCGGCAGGATTAAATCCCATCGGAATATAAACGTATCCCAATCGCCGCAGCTGGGTTGGAGCGGCGGCGGTTTCAGCGAGGCTTGTGCTCGCTGGAATCATCGCGTCCAAGAGCGGAAGCGCAAACGCCGCACCGGCTCCGCGCAACAGGGTTCGTCGCGAAATGGCTTTCCGAGTGTTGATCATTCTGCTGTCCTCATCTGAAATGGCTTGCTCAACACGATTCCTTTGATGATCGACGAAAACTGATATTCGTGATCAGCCGCGCTGCGGACAATTTTTCGAATCTCGGGCGCATCACGAAATTCGATTCCCCGTCCAAGCGCAAATGTCATCAATTTTTCAGTCAGCGTTCCGACGAAGATTTCCGGGTTCGACACAAGGTGCCTCTCGAGATCGTCGATACCGGAAATCGGCTGCCCGTCGGCAAAAAGACCAGACGTGTCAATCTCTTCTCCCTGATCGAATTCCCTCCAACGACCCACAGCGTCGAAATGTTCCAGGGCGAAGCCAATTGGATCGATCAAATCATGGCAACTGGCGCACGCGGGATTCGCTCGGTGTTCGGCGAGTCGTTCGCGGACGGTAACGGCGGCATCCTTGGTTTCCTCCTTCAACGAAGGAATATTCGGAGGTGGAGGTGGTGGGGGCGTCCCAATCAGGTTTTCAAGAATCCAACTTCCACGAATCGTCGGAGAAGTTCGCGTTGCGTAGGAAGTCACAGCGAGCACACTTCCCTGCCGCAAGAGCCCCCCGCGTTGGGTATCCGCATCGACTTTCACCGGTCGGAAATGGCTTCCAAAGACATGGGGAATCTCATAGTGCTGCGCGAGGCGTTCATTCAAAAATGTTGTGTCCGTTTGAATGAGATCGAGCACATTCCGGTCTTCACGAAGGACTCGCTCGAAATGTAACTCGGTTTCGCGACGGAGGGCCTTTCTCAAGTTGTCATCGAAGTTCGGGAACAAACGACGATCCGGACGAAAGGAATCGAGATTCCGAAGATACAGCCACTGGGCTGCAAAGTTTTGAACGAGGGAACTGGATCGACTGTCTTCCAACATCCGTTCCACCTGAGCATTCAGCACGGCTGGATCAGAGAGCTGCCCGTCGGAAGCCAGAGTAAGAAGTTCATCGTCGGGAAGGCTGCTCCAGAGAAAGAACGAAAGCTGCGATGCCAGCTCAAGATCGGAGATCGGATAGATCTCACCGCTTGCAACATCTTGAGGAACGACAATCGAGCGAAAGAGAAAGTGTGGGTTGACCAGAATCGTCGCAATTGCGGACTCGATTCCTGCTTCGAAACCATCAGCTGCGTTGCGTTCTTCGAAGAATCGCATGGGGATGGCCAGATCGCTTTCGGTGACTGGACGTCGATAAGCCAGCCGCATCAATCGCGACAGAATCTTTTTCGCACAAGCTTCTTCGTCTTCAGGACCAGTCGGATGTGCGGTGAAAATTTGTCGTCGACTTGCGGTATCTCCCGGCCCCTCAGGAGCGAATGGCCCCACGATTGAGACTTCGTAAATCGCCGGGGTCTGACGCGGATGGCGGTGACGGTTGAAGCTGGCTTCAAAAGGTTGCCGGTTGATTTCCGAAAGAGAAGAGAACTTGCGAGGAAATGTGACACCAATCGCATGAGGGCCAGCGGTGACGTGAAAGCGTTTCTTCAAATGCGCGTCCACAAGAGCATCGGTCCGAGGCCCATCGCCTGAAGACCGTGGTGGCAGAATTGTGAATTGATGAACGAGTTCCCGATCCAGCAACACGTCGAGTTGATGTTCCTCACGAATTCCTTCGACACGCTCGTCACGATCCCGCATGAGTTTCAGTTGGATTTCATACTCTCCAGACTGTGGAAAGTGATGATTGAGCAATGTTCCCCCACGCGTCCCGAGTGGGAGACCTTCGACATGCGCTTCCTGAGTACGATCAGCTGGAAGCCGAACGGTCAATCCATCCGGGCCTCGCATGGGACCGCCCACCGCAAGTCGACTGATGCGCTCCGCAGCTGTGATGTATCGGCTGAGCAGCACAGGAGAGAGTTCGCTCACGGTGACATTGTCGAATCCGTGTCCGGACTGGTCCGCTGGCAAGAGTTCTCTGGCATCAATTTCGATCTTCAACAGATCCCGAATGGCGTTCTGATACTCCGTTCGGTTGAGTCGCCGGACCGGATCCGTTCGCCCGAGAAACGGAAATACTTCCGCCGTTTCATCCAGAATGGATTCAAGGGCAGCCAGCGATGACTCGATCTCAACTTCATCTGGTCGCACAACTCCCGGCGGGGGCATTTGCCGAGTCGCGAGCTTCTTGACCATTTTCTCCCACGGTGTGGAATCCCACTCAGCCGATTGTCGATATTCGCTGGTGATTTCTTCCAGATTCAGACCGGCAGTCATGTCGATCGAATTGTGGCAATCGATGCAGTGCGAATTGAGAAAACCTTGAATCTGCTCCAGCCGCTCGTCTGCCCGAAGAGTGAGCGCCGACGACAGGAACGTCCCGAAGGTGAGCCAGAAAGCGACAAACAACGACCATGGTCGAAGAGGCGGTTGAAGAAGATTGTTGCGAAACGCGCCCATTCTGATACTCAAGAACCTGAATTTCTGAAAACCTGAGATTCGTCCTTCGCTTAGCTTCCACCATCATATTCTTCAACTCCTCGAAGCGGAAGAGATTCATCACCATCTTTTGATATGTTGGCTGTTTTGTTGACGCAGCGACGAATCACCCCACCATTCGGACTTCTACGGAAATTTCTAAAGCCCATAGCTTCCGGTTGTCTCCGCAGAACAACGCAAAATTCCGCATGAATTATCATGATTCGACGCTATTGCCCCTTCGGCATCGAAGCTTCCGGGATTCCGCTGCCCTTTTCGGTTCAAGCCATTTGATGGAGCAATGAACCCGCAATCCAATTTGAGGCTGCCTAACAATTTGAAAAAATCGTTAGCCTCGATCAATACCATCCGCTTGCGCGCAGGATATAATTGCGTTCAGCCGATTTCATTCCACTAGTCATCCCAGCTTCTTCAGCCAAGCTGGGCCTGACAGACAATGAATCGCTCTTGCTCATGTTAACGCATGTTCACTGAGCCAGGGATACTCCCGTTCGTCCGCGTTTCCCGTTTTGCTCATCGTCTTTTCAGGCGTTACGAAGTGCATGAGTTTGCGTTTCCCATCTCCGCGCAGCCCACCGATTCCACATGCGGGCCCACGTGCCTGCACTCCGTCTACGAGTATTTCGACGACCAGATATCGCTCGAAACGGTGATTTCCGAAACCGGACGGTTCGAAGACGGCGGGACACTGGCAGTTTTCTTAGCTTGCCATGCATTGAAACGGGGATACAAGGCCAAGATTTACACTTACAACCTCCAGGTGTTCGACCCGACATGGTTCCTCAATCACCAAATTGACCTCTCCGAAAAGCTCGAGTCACAGCTGGAAGCAAAGACGTCCCCCAAGCTGCACGCTGCATCGCATGCCTATATCGAATTTCTGCGGCTGGGAGGCATCCTCCGGATGGAAGTGCTCAACATCAATCTGATTCGCCGGTATCTCAAACGTCGAATCCCGATTCTCACCGGGTTGAGTGCCACATTCCTGTTCGGAGAATCCCGCGAACGGTGCCTCGAAGTTCCCGACGGGAACGTATCTGTCGTCGCGGACGACATTGGCGGATATCCAGCCGGACACTTTGTCGTCTTATGCGGTTACGACAAGAGTCGGCAAACAGTCCTCGTCGCCGATCCACTCGACCCGAACCCGTTCGCGAAAGATCATCAGTACGCCGTTGACATCGATCGAGTTTTCTCAGCCATTATGTTAGGTGTCGTCACGTACGACTCCAATTTACTTGTCATTCAACCTTCAGACACGAAATGCGAGACCATGGATGCCCACGCTGATCGTCAGTGATTCTTCTAAACAGATCGAACTCGATCTCCCCAATGTCGAAAGTGTGGACGCGTGGGCTTACCTCACCAATCCTGAGTTTGCCGAACGACGAAACGTTAAGCTGTTTAATCTCTGCGAGTCTCTCAAATATCAAAGCACCGGATATTATGTCTCTCTTCTTGCAGAAGCCCGAGGACATAAACCTGTGCCGGGAGTTATCGCACTCCAGGATCTGAAATCCCCATCAATGATCCGCTACGTCGGAGACGAACTGAACGACCTCATTCAAAAGTCACTCGCTCCCCTGCAATCAGACCAGTTTGAACTGAGCGTGTACTTTGGAGCAAATCTCGCCAAGCGTTACGATCGACTCGCCCGGCACATGTTTAACATGTTTCAGGTTCCGCTGCTGCGGTTTCGCTTTGTTAAAAACAAAACATGGCAAATCCGACGGGTTAAAGCTCTCGGCACTGGAGACATTCCCGAATCACATCGAGAATTCGTCGCTGCTGCCGCTGCGAAGCACTTCTCACGATCGTCTGCAATCCAGAATAAACGAAAGCGACTCCGCTACGACATCGCAATCCTTCACGATCCCGAAGAAGGGGAAAACTCTCCATCCGACGACGCTGCACTGAAGAAATTCGTCAAAGCTGCCGAATCAGTCGGGCTGGCTGCGGAACTTATTACGCGCGATCAGTCTGCATCACTTCTGGAGTATGACGGCTTATTCATTCGCCAAACCACCGCTGTAAACCACTTCACTTATCGACTGGCGAGAAAAGCGGCCAGCGAAGGCCTTGTGGTCATCGATGACCCGGTCTCGATCGCCCGATTTACAAATAAAGTGTTTCTCGCTGAGTTACTCACCCGACACAAAATTCCGACGCCGGAAACTCTCGTCGTCCATCGTGACAACGTTCACGAAATTGCCGCCCGGCTCGACTTCCCCTGCGTCCTGAAAAAGCCCGACAGTTCCTTCTCACAAGGTGTTGTCAAAGTCACGAACCAACAAGAACTCGATCAGCGACTTGAAGAGTTTCTGGCCGAATCCGAAATGATCGTCGCTCAAAAGTTCATGCCGACCACTTTCGACTGGCGTGTTGGAATCCTCGATCAACGTCCCATTTTTGCATGTCAGTACTTCATGGCGCCCGGTCACTGGCAAATCATTCGTCAGGAATCGAACGGGCGCGGACGCTACGGAAAGTCGAAGACTGTTCCCGTCGAACTTGCCCCTCGGAAAGCGATTCAAATGGCTCTCAAAGCTGCCAACCTGATTGGAGACGGTCTGTACGGAGTCGACGTCAAAGAGTCGGATGGTCAGTTCATCCTCATCGAACTGAACGACAACCCCAACATTAATTCCGGATACGAAGACGAAGTTCTTCGCGATGATCTTTACCGCCGCATTATGGAATCATTCCTGCGCCGAATTGAACAAGCAAAGGCTAAAACAAATTGACATCGAATCGCGTTAAAGAACAGCAACGAATCCACACAGTTCCTAACCTTCCAATTTAACTCCACCAATCACTCCATGACGATCTCTCCGCCTCTTCATCTGTTCGAAGCTTTTGGAGTCGAACTCGAATACATGATCGTCGATGCCGAGACGCTCGACGTTCTCCCGATCTCGGACCGACTCCTCCACAGCGAGGATGACCTGCCCGTCTCAGAAGTCGAACATGGCGACATGGCATGGTCGAATGAACTGACTCATCATGTCATTGAAATCAAAACAAACGGACCGCATCCAACACTCGCACCACTGGCAACGCGATTTCGGAATCAAATTCGACAGATCAACTCACAACTTCTTTCACACAATGCTTTACTTCTTCCGACGGCCATGCACCCGTGGATGAATCCGGAACGCGAGTTGCATTTATGGCCCTACGATTACAGCCCGGTTTACACTGCATTCCACCGCGTCTTTAACTGCAACGGGCACGGGTGGGCAAATTTACAGAGCATGCACTTAAACTTTCCGTTTGCAGACGACGAAGAGTTCGGAAAACTGCACGCAGCGATTCGACTGATTCTTCCGCTGTTGCCCGCTATCGCAGCCAGCTCTCCGTGGTGTGACGGACAAAAGACCGGATACCTGGATTCCCGGCTTAATTCTTACGTCCCAAACTCGCGAAAGGTTCCTTCGGTAACCGGAGATGTCATTCCCGAACAAGCTTACACTCAAGAAGAATATCATCGGAAGATTCTTGAGCCGATGTATCGTGAGATCGAACCATTCGATCCCGACGGACTTCTTCAACATGAATTCCTGAATGCTCGTGGAGTCATTGCGAGATTCGACAGAAATGCGATCGAAATCCGCCTGATCGATGTTCAAGAATCCCCTCTCTCCGACATCGCCATCGCGTCGCTTGTAACTGCAACTCTACAACGACTCGTGAACGAATCCTGCACAAGTATTAGTCAGCAAAAAGAAATGGAAGTCGCTTCGTTAAGAACCATTTTGGATCAGACCATTCAGGATGGCGAGCGCTCGGTCATTACAGACCGGAACTACCTCCGACAGTTCGGGATCAGCGAACCACAGGTCACCGCGCAAGAAGTGTGGTGCAAGCTCTTCGAAGACAGCCGGAAGCAGATTTCTGCATCACATCCGGACGCAATCCCCTCAATTGAACTCATCCTCAAAGAAGGCCCCCTCGCGCGTCGTATGCTCAATGCTCTGAGTGAAGCGCCGTCGATCGAAGAACTGCGAACCCTGTTCCGCTCGCTCGCGGAATGTCTCGCAGAGGGACGCGCCTTTCATGGACTCTAATTTACCACCAGCATCTGCGACTTTCACACCTGCACTGATCATTTCCTGTGAACACGGAGGAAACGAAATCCCGGAAGAGTTTCGTTCGCACTTCTCCGGGGCAGAAGAGATTCTCGAAACTCACAGAGGGCTTGACCTTGGAGCGCTCGACATCGCGAAAAAGATCGCACGCGCACTGCAAGCTCCCATTCACTTTTCAACGACTTCGCGTTTACTCATCGATCTAAATCGGAGCCCAGATCATCCAGACCTGTTCTCACAATGGTCCCGACGACTTACAGAGCCTCAGAAGGCCAAGTTGATCACACAAAATTACGCGAACTATCGACAGAAGATCGAGACCTCCATTCGGGAACGAACGATACTAAAACGAGTCATCCATTTGTCGATCCATTCCTTCACTCCCGTCTGGAACTCCGTTCAACGGTCGACAGACATTGGGTTGCTTTTCGACCCCGATCGGCAGTTCGAAGTTGATGCCTGCGCACTGTGGAAGAAACTTATCATCGCCGAATTTCCAGAACTGACAGTCGATGACAACCGACCGTACCTCGGAACCGATGACGGATTGACGACGTACTTACGAACCCAGTTTAGCAACTCGATTTATGCAGGAATTGAACTCGAAATCAACCAAAAACTTCTCTGTGTTCCGGCCGACTCACAAGAGTTTCGCCGCCGGTTCATCCGTGCCACGCTCGCCTTTCAAAGACAGCTGTAACGATCTTCCCATCCTTTAACAGCTGTCATAAGAATTTCCCAATTCAATTCCGAAATGAGATCGAGGTCTACTGACCTGTCATCTCTTCGAACGTCTGATTTCCGATACGGTACTTCTTCCAATCGCGATAGTCGAAGTGCCACCACTCAAACTCATAAACGGTGAACCCTTCTCGCTCCATTGCTCTCCGCAAGTGATCGCGAAACCACCTCTGGCGGGATGTTCCTCCGGGATATTCGGGATAGGAACGGGAAGAGAATTCGTCGTAGCCTGCCACCATCGGAACTTCAACGCCTGAGGCAATGTCAACGAGTGTCAGATCGACAGCACACCCCCGATTGTGTCTTGAGCCGTACTGCGGATTCGCTACGAAGTCCTTAAGCTTGCCAGGGGTCGCTTCCCAGAACATTTTCGTCACATACCATGGTCGGTAAGCATCGAAAATCTGCAATCCCAGCCCTTCTTCTTTTAGCCGCTTTTGAACACGCACAAGGGCTTCGGCCGCCGGTCGCTGCATATAAGCTCGCGGCTGTTTGTAAAAGACAGCTCCCATGAAGTTATTGTCCGTCGCATAGCGAATATCGAGTTGAACGCTGTCATCAAGCTCAACGACTTCGACGAGATCCGTCTCACGGAAATTTCCGGATTCTTCGGGCGGGCTGGCCTGTAGGGCTTCAACTCGCAACTCTTCAACCGGCCGGATGGGAGTAATCTTGAAGGTCTCTCCCTTTTCGGTGCCGACCTCACGTCGGGGAAAGACCACTCCGCTGGAAACGACGGCAGTCACTTTCCCGTCGGAATCTCGAACGAACTCGACCCCTTCCCCTCCCGACATAGCATGCTCGTTGTATGTAAATCGGTCAGTTCCCAACTCTGACAACGGATAGTCAAACAAGTATTCCACCAGTGCGTGGAGTTGCCCGTTCACCTCACGAATATAAACAGGGCTGTGTTCTTCTCCGTATTCTCCGATCAGGTCCTTCCACTTCTCAGGAGCATCTTCTGGACATGTATCCGGAACGCGCCGAAACTTTTCATCACCGATTGTCAGATCATCATGACTCTGAAAGTTGACCGGCAAACCAAAGCCAAACACATCATCGACGACCAAATTCCCGTCATCAGCCGATGCACGTACGATGAAATGAACAGGTCCGTAACTCACAGTGACTTTTCCGTCAATCTCATTGATCCTCGACCAGCCATCGCCGTCGACCTCTTGATAGAGACCAATGATGTCCGGAACGCGTTCGGTTGGAACGGGGACAGTTGTTTGATACTCGGGAAGTGTCGATCCATTTTGCGCAGCGATCACAAGGCGGAGGGCATAGTCTGCGAGACGATCAACAACGCCGTTTGTGTTGTCGAGAGAACACGAAGCAACGACTCCGAGTCCCCGTTCCGGAAGTGCTGAGAGTTGGGTTGAGAATCCATAAACAGCCCCTGCATGCCCGACCTTTTTGTTGTCATCCAGTCGACTGATATCGAATCCGATCCCGAACTGTTGCGGTTCCCCGGACTCATCGACTTGTTCTGCCATCATCTCCTCAAGCAGTTTCGCGCTGATGATGCGTTTCCCGTGATAAACACCGTCATTGAGAATACATTGAACAAACTTGGCCAGATCGACCATGCTTGCCCTGAGTCCTCCGGCAGGGTCAATCCCAAGGCTGAAAGTCGGTGCGGGGAATTGAATTCGCTCAAAAGTTTGCAGCCGACCTTGAGCAACATCCGGTTTCATGGAGTCTGTAACTTCGAAACCGCTCTGATTCATTTCGAGCGGATTCAGCAACTCATCACGAAGACATTCGGGATATGGCTTTCCGAGCACTTCCTGGAGTGCGAGACCCACAACGGTGATTCCCGCGTTGGAGTATTTCGTTTTCGTCTCCGGCGGATAAACCAGTTTGGTTTCGTTCAGGCTCGCGACGGTTTCTTCAAGGGCTGGCTCGGACGCATCGTAATAGCTTCCAACTGGCGGCTCTCTGACAATTCCTGATCGATGCGACATAAGCATCCGCAGAGTGATCGGTTTGTCTGTTGGATTCTCGGGCTGAAAAGACGGAAGGATATCTGTCACGGGAGCATCAATATCAAGCTTACCTTCGTCGGCAAGTTTCATCACAGCCAAGTCCGTAAAGAGCTTTGAGACGGAACCAAGACGATAGATCGTCTCTGAATCACAGGGAGTTTCACCTTTCAGATCTTTGCTTCCAAACCCGGAACTCCAGAGAACGCCGTTACGATTGACCAGAGCGATGGACAGACCAGGAAGGTTCTTCTGTTCCATTTCATAGGAAATGGCAGCTTCCAGCTTTTGAACGGCATTCTCATGAAGAGTTTCCGAACCAGTCGCGTCGCCTTCCGCGATCGCTTTGTCTTGAGCGAACAGAAAGGCTTTATCACCCAGAAAGTGAGCTCCTCCGGCCAGCAGCGCCGATGCCAGCAAGGCCACTCCGACACTCCAACATGTTCTCGTGTAATTCACTTTAGTGCTCCAATTCTTGACACACTCTGACACTTCTAATTTTTCTTAAGCATCTCGTCTTCATTAAGAACGAGCTGTCGGTAGCTAAGAATCCGACTTCAGCCGAGCTCCGTTTCCGTTTCCGTTTCGTTCGGAAAGTTTCACTTGCCCCTGAAGAACGAGAACACCTTCCGCCGGGTCTTCTTCAAGAAGGCTGGAGCCGTCCAGGTCTGCATAGTCTAGCAGGGGAAGCAATTGGGCTGCTCCGCTGATTCCGACCGAGCTTTCGATCATACACCCAACCATTGTCTTCAAGCCCAGCTCTCGCGCGTTCTTCAACATCTTGAGCGCAGGGGTCAGCCCTCCGCACTTGCAAATCTTCACGTTAATGCCGTGAAACTTTCCAATATACCGACGTACATCTTCTTCCACCTGACAACTCTCGTCGGCAATAATTGGCAACACGGAGTTTCGAAAGACAAATTCCTGGTCCGCCTCCGACGCATCAGCTGGCAAGGGCTGTTCGATGTACTCGACTCTCAGGTCCTTGAGAACGATTGAGTTGTCGACAGTTTCCTGCGGCCCCCAGCCACAATTTGCGTCGACACGGAAGATCGCGTCGGTCTCCTGTCGTAGAGCGCGGACGATCTCAAGATCGCGGTCTGTTCCAAGTTTAATTTTGTAAATGTCCCAGCCCTGTTGTCGATGTAGCTTTTCAACCATCGTCGGAACAGTGTCGATCCCAATCGTGTAACTTGAGACCGGTACGTTCTCCCAAGAGAGCCCCCAACGCTTCCACGTCGGGAATTGTTGAGCGCGAGCAAAGTAGTCATGAGCAGCCATGTCGAGGGCAGACAGTGCGAAAAGATCTCCTTCGAGTTTCTCTCGAAAAACATCCCAAACGTCTTCCGGTCGTTGGCTGATGTACTCTTGAAGAATCGATTCAATTTTCTCCAGCGACGCTTCCATTGAAGCGATTGTGTGACCGTAGTAAAGATTCTCGGTCACTTCGCCAAAGCCTGAGATGCCGTCGTGCTCCAGTTGGACAACGAGACTCTTCTGGTGAGTCATCGAGCCGCGAGCGATCGTAAAAGGTTCTCGAAGTTTGAGAGTTAAATGATGCTTCGTCAGTTTCATGAGCCGACAACTCCCTTACGCAAGTTGAGACACGCTTCGACCAGTTTCTCCGGTCCGTCTCTATAAACATCACAAGCTGGGAGCCCCGTTTCATCAGTGATCCGAATGATTTCTTCCTGTGCTTCCTCTTCGGTCAGCGTCCGTGTATTCACTGCGGCTCCGATCACTTTGCACGGATGTCGTAGGTTGGCAATCGCTTCCGCCACGAGCATTTGCTGGAGAATGGGGACGAGAGGAACCTCATCGAGACCTTTGACCTCCTTGCGGCCAGCTTCGTAGCAGAAGATGAGTCCATCGGGAGCACATCCATGGAGCAAGCCGACCGTCACACCAGAGAAAGCGGGATGAGCGACACTCCCCTGCCCCTCGACCAGCAGAATATCATGTTCCTGATTTTCCAGGACAAGGTTCTCTGCAGCACCGTTGATAAAGTCTGCAATAACACAGTCAATCGGCACACCGGCTCCGGAAACCATAATTCCGGTTTGTCCAGTGGCCAGGAACTTCGCATCGTGTCCTTGTTCCTTGAGGGCACGTTCCAACTCAACCATCGTCACCATTTTACCGACACTGCAATCGTGACCAACAGCATGAATCCGCAGACTCCCAGGACGAAACTTCGCCCCTGTCGCTGTGTTGCGAAAGCTGTTTTTCCGAACGTCGATAAGCCGCCCACCATGATGCGCCAACAACTCGACGAATTCATCGTTGTCGGTCAGAAAATCGTGCAACCCGGAAACAACATCGAGCTTCCGCCGAATCGCACTTCGAACAATTGGTTGCCACTCCTCTGGCAGCTTTCCGCCAGGCGGGGCAATCCCGATATACAAGGCGTCGGCATCGGGAACTTCTGAGAGTTCACTGACGACAGGAATCTCACCACCGACGCCAAATAGTTCGTCTGCAGTTTGAGCCGTTGCCGTTCGATCGATGACTGCCGCGATATCGTCTGTCCGATAGCGCAACATGCTGATAGCTGTTTTCGCAAGAAACGGAGTCGAGTATCCATCTGTGAGGAGTGCAATGCGATGATGGGAAAGAAACTCGCTCGCAGGCTGAGTCGGTTGAGTCATCGTCGTCCCAGTTAGTCTGATCAATAATACCGAGTATTTAATTTATGAAGTTAAGAAAGTTAAACTTAATCGAGGACGAACTGCTTGTGTCCATGAAAGACTGCAGGCGTCTTTGGACACTTAAATCGTCTCAACTCTTCTGATGAAGATTCGATGTATTGTGAAAAGCTTACAGCTGTCCAAGTGGACGACGGCCCGGTCCCACGTCTTCTCCGTCGCCGAGATCCTTTCGCATCTCTTCTGCATATCCCTGAAGTTCTTCGACGACTTCAGGATGCTGATCGGCGAGATTGGTTGTCTCTCCAATATCTGACTCAAGATCAAAGAGAGAGAGCTCAAGCTGATGCGGAATCGACTTACCTCCGGGAATTCCCCCTTTTCCGGGAACGGGTGATCCGTATTTCTGCGAAAACATCAGCTTCCACTTCCCTTTTCTCAAAGCGACGAGGCGATTCTTCCCGTCATAGTGATAGAAGACCTCATGCGGGCTCGTGGCATTGTCGCTTCCTCGCATCAACTCAGAGATGTCTTGTCCATCAATTTTCCGCTCAGGCAACGGA
The DNA here is from genome assembly GCF_007859735.1 of Thalassoglobus neptunius. GTDB lineage: Bacteria > Planctomycetota > Planctomycetia > Planctomycetales > Planctomycetaceae > Thalassoglobus > Thalassoglobus neptunius. The sequence goes on from NZ_SIHI01000001.1 coordinate 1,973,490, forward strand.
GCTTCGGCGAGGTTGGCAATCGTCGGAAGCAAATCGATTGTCCCGGCCACTTCACGACATACCGCTCCAGCCGGAATTTCGCCCGGCCATCTCATGAGACACGAAACGCGAAAGCCTCCTTCAAAGTTACTTCCTTTTCCTTCCCGTAGCGGTTTCGCAGATCCTGCATGATCTCCGTACGAAAGCCACGGTCCGTTGTCCGAATTGAAGACGACCAGTGTGTTGTCGTCGATATCAGTAGCTTTGAGTGTTTCGAAAATTCTGCCGACTTGCCAGTCGATCTCACTAATGACATCACCGTAGAGCCCTCGTGCAGTTTCTCCTTCAAATTTCTCTGACACAAACAACGGAACATGCGGTTGCGGATTGGGCAAGTAGAGAAAAAACGGCTTTTCACGATTCCGTTCAATGAAGTCAACAGCCCGCTCAGTCAACTGTGTTGTGAGTTGAACCTGATCCTCGGGCTGAACCGCTTCGTTTACAACTTCAAGCCCCTCATAAAGCGGAAGATTTGGCCACCTTTTGAGACGCTCTTCCAATGGGAGATGACGAACGCCCGGATGAAATGGCCACATGTCATTGGAGTACGGGAGACCGAAGTATTCATCAAACCCCTGATTGGGAGGAAGAAACGCGGGCTGATGTCCTAAATGCCACTTTCCGAAACAAGCTGTTGCGTATCCCTTCGACTTGAGAATGTCCGCGATGGTTTCTTCTTCCGGGTTCAATCCGTTCTTCGAGCGAGGTCCGAAGTTTCCTCCAACTCCAACTCGCGTCGGGATGCATCCTGTCATCAACGCTGCCCTTGACGGGCTGCAGAATGAGCGTCCAACGTAGAAGTCGGTGAACAGCATTCCCTCCGCAGCCATCTGATCAAGATGCGGAGTCTGATAGCCTTCTGCCCCGAAAGGTCCAATGTCGGCGTACCCCATATCGTCACAGAAGATGACAATGAAGTTCGGAGACGTTTCTTTCTTTGCGGAAGAATCCTCGGAAACTGCGACTGAACACAAAACGAGCCCAAGGGTCACAGCAGCAGTCAGACAGCTTCGGAATAACAAGAACATCATTTCACCCAGTTGAAACTCAAAGATGGCGACAACGACACATCAATCAAACGTTAATGGCAACCGGTATTGTGTCGCAATCCACTCCAGTCTGGATCAAAGCAGAACGCCGGTTCCCCTCCGAAACGATCGAGACAACCAGACTGACCGCAACTCCCACAAAAGAAACCTTTCTGTATATGTTTCCCTTCGAGTTGCAACTCCGCGCCAACAAAGTACGGGACACACGAAAAGACACAAGATGCGGTTTGCAGCAAGCGATCGCCTCACGTGCGAATCGAGAAGTGACTGAAAGCTCCTTCGACCATAAGCGGTGCTGTGGGAACGGACAGCACTCTTCGAACACATCCTCGAGGAATGCACGCGTGCAAACAAAGCACTCATTCACCACAATGGGTCCTGACTAATGCAGCCCGAGCATTGAAGACCGTTCAACGGAGCACGACAATCTCACATGGATGTCGTCATTTGTCTTCGATGCTGAATTTCCAACGTGGATCAGGTGAATAGTGAGAGTTCTTCGAAACGCTGTAACCGTTGTCGGATTGGCCGTATTCCTGAGTTTTCTTGCTCAAGAAACGATTGCTTCGACTCCGAACTTCCTTGTCATTATCGTCGATGATCTCGGATTCTCAGACGTCGGGAGCTACGGCGGGGAAATCGCGACTCCGAATCTCGATCGCCTCGCAGAGAACGGTTTGCGGTACACACAGTTTTACAACACAGCCCGCTGCTGGCCTTCGCGGGCTGCCCTTCTCACAGGATACTACGCTCAACAGGTTCGCCGAGATGCGTTCCCTGGAATCCCCGGCGGCGGACGGGGGAACCGGCCCAGTTGGGCACGTCTCCTTCCGGAAGTTCTCTCTCAAGCAGGCTACCGATCCTATCACTCAGGGAAATGGCATCTCGATGGAATGCCCATCGAAACGGGGTTTCATCGCTCGTATCTCTTGAAAGATCAAGGACGCTTCTTCAATCCGAATATCCACTGGAAAGACGACAAACGACTTCCCGCCGTAGAAAAGAACAGCGGTTTTTACGGAACCATTGCCATCGCTGACCACGCGATCTCATGTCTACAAGAACACAATCGTGACTATTCTGATCAGCCCTTCTTCCATTACCTCGCGTTCACCGCTCCGCACTTCCCGCTACATGCCTTGCCGGAAGACATTGAACGCTACGCCGGTCGCTACAACCAGGGTTGGGAAATCGTTCGCTCCGAACGCTGGGACCGGATGCAACAGCTTGGCCTTCTGACCGGTCAACTCTCTCCGGTCGAATCAGAAATTGGCCCTCCTTATGACTTCCCGGAGCACCTCAAGATTCTGGGCCCCGGAGAAGTCAACCGCCCTCTGAAATGGGATTCCATGTCCGCACTTCAGCAAGACTTCCAGGCACGAAAAATGGAAGTCCATGCCGCGATGGTTGATCGAGTCGACCAGGAGATCGGACGAGTCTTACGTCAACTTGAAGAGACGAACCAAATCGACAACACAGTCATCATGTTCCTTTCGGACAACGGAGCCAGTGCCGAAATCATGGTCCGTGCCGATGGGCACGACCCCGAAGCGAGTTTTGGTTCAGCGGAAAGCTATCTCTGCCTCGGTCCCGGATGGTCGACCAGTTCCAACACACCCTTTCGACGACACAAGACATGGACTCACGAAGGGGGAATTTCAAGTCCCCTGATCGTTCACTGGCCAAACGGAATTTCCACTCCGGGAACTCTCCGAAACTCCCCCGCTCACATCATCGACATCGCTCCCACACTGATCGAACTGGCCGGAACCTCACGTTTCACTGAATGGGAAGGTGTCTCCGTCCCCGCTCCGCCGGGCAGAAGCCTCGTCGATTCCTTCTCGTCCGATGATCCCGAAGCTGAGAGAACTCTTTGGTGGTCACATGAAAACAACCACGCCATCCGAGTCGGGAACTGGAAGGCGGTCGTCTCCGGAATCGACGAAGACTGGGAACTCTACAACCTCGAACAAGACCGCACCGAAACCCAAAATCTCGCGGACGAAGAACGAGACCGACTCGAATCGCTGGTATCGCGCTGGACTCAGCTCCGAAATCAGTTTTACGAACAAGCGACTGGGCAACCCGTCCCCTCCGATGCTGAATGATGCCACTGCCGACCCACTGAAGAACGCAATTGCAGGACCGGCAGCTCCGGAAAATCTCCTCGTAAGTGCTGAAATCTGCACGAAAATCGGAACCAGCAGGACCCCGTTGCCTGACACAACCAAACACGCACAGAAATCGCAGCCTGAACTCGACGATTCACTCAATCTTCTTGCTTGACGGAGCCAAACCCTGTAGATACAGTTCGCACTCAGGCACCCGTAGCTCAGTTGGTTAGAGTGCATGCTTGACATGCATGAGGTCGCTGGTTCGAGTCCAGCCGGGTGCACTTCTTTTAACTTCTTGTAGACACATTCTTTGTGTCATGAGGCCGATCCTTCCCTGGCTCAAGATCATTCTGGTCAGGGACCTGAGGATGGCCTCAAGTTGAAGCCTTGAAGATCTCGCTGACAGAATCACTTTTGGCGTACTGTTTTCGACGATGGCGATGAAGCCATTGCCAAGAGAACTCAGCGCGATCATCCATTGTGTGAAGGATGTTCCGCGAGGGTTCAATCTCCAATCGAAAACGACATCCTTGGATTCTTCTGGGCGGCGAACTTACTCAATTTCTTCGCTGAGTTCTTTCTTCAGCCATGCTTTGGCAAAACCGAGTTCTGCCTGAACTGTTGAGCGGGAAACGTTGAGTTCGCTCGAGATTTCTTCGCCTGTCAATCCGCCAAAGAATTTCAACTCGACGATCTTTGCCGGGCGAGAGTGTGATTCTTCCATCACTTCCAGTGCATCGTGAAGTTCGACGACGTCAACGCGAGACGTCCCGGTTGTTATCGACGGAAAGAGTGCTTGGCCCCGCCCTTGTTGGCCGCCTCGTTTGAGTGTTTTTCGCTTTCTTGCATGATCAACAAGCAACCGACGAAGGATGTTCGCTCCGACAGCCATCGCGTGCGTTCGATCGTTGAGATCGACATTCCGCTGCTCGAGAAGCTTCATGAAGGCATCGTTCACCAGAACCGTTGGTTGCAAAGAGTGGCCCGGTGCCTCCTTCTTCAATTCCCGACCGGCAAGCTGATGAAGTTGGTCATACATCGACTGATGCCACTTCGGCCGGGAAATTTCCTGACTGCCTGTCATCGATTCCAGAGTTCCTGTCAAACCAGCGAGTCGGGGATCTGAAGCTTCGAAAAATCTCGAAAACAGCACTACACACTTTGAACTCAATTCTCGCCAATCTCCATAGAGAGAACAACTTGCCCCTCAAAGAATTTCATTGTGTCCATCAAGGAATTTGCTGAAGCAGGATGAGACCTCGCCAGAATCTCGTTCCCGGTGTGCAGTGCCTCGGACAATCAAACGCTGCGTTCCGAAATAGAAGACCACAACAAACGAGCGGATTCCGCTCACTGGCTTTCGCTCAAGATTTACCAGTGCTTGACTAAGAAAAATCGTGAAAGCCGTTCACCACCTGCCTGAGAGAAGAAGGCCATCTCATGATCATTTCGCAATCCCAACTAGGCGTTCGTGTTCTTTGGTCCTCGGATTCAGTAAAAGGGAAGGTGTTGTCGACGCACGATTCAGCCAGGAGATCGACCGTGAACAACCATGACCGGAGTCATCATCCGGAGCGGGCACAAAGGGTCCAAGAACTGTTTATTGAACTTGTCGAACTGCCTGAGGACGAGAGAAAGCTTCGTCTCAAGGAAGTCGCCCTTGCAGACGCAACGCTCGCGCAAGAGGTCGATTCTCTTCTCGCCCATCACCGAGAGGATTCTTCATTCCTTGAAGATGGCGATGCGCTCAAGGTCAATCTCGGGGAAACCCAAATCTGGAGAACTCCGCCGGTCATTCCCGGTTTTCAGTCCATTCGGCAAGTCGCTGAGGGAGGTCAGGCTGTCGTTTTTCAGGGGCGACAGGAATCGACGAATCAACTCGTCGCGATCAAAGTTTTGAAAGACAACCTTCAGGGAGACAAGTCCGCTCAAAGTCGGCACCTTGAAGAGATTCGAACGTTGACCCGCATCCAACATCCGAACATTGTCTCCATTGTCGATTGCGGTGTGACAGCTGACGGGCGTGAGTATTACATCACCCGTTATATCTCCGGATACAATCTTGATGAATACATCAAAGAGAAATCTCCCAAGCTCGAACAACGGGTCGCTCTGTGTGCGAAAATCGCCCGAGCTGTGGATGCAGCCCACAAATCGGGAATCATTCATCGAGATCTGAAACCTTCCAACATTCGAATCGACCGTCATGGCGAACCTTATGTGTTGGACTTTGGACTTGCGAAAGGGACAGACGGGCAATCGTCCATCGACTCCAACCTCAAGACAGTTCCGGGCAGCTTTGTTGGAAGCGTCCCGTGGGCAAGTCCGGAACAGGTGAATCGCAAATTCGGAAAGATCAGCGCCAAGACGGACATCTACCAATTGGGAGTCGTCTTCTATCAAGTCTTTGCATCAGGTGAATTCCCCTACCCTGCGACCGGAGAACTCCTCGAAGCTTTTCACAGCATTCTCGACGTGTCCCCCAAGCCGTTGCCTGATGCTGGCAACAATAAAAAGCTGGCGAGAATTGAAACCGTCCTCCTCAAGGCTCTCAATAAAAAACCCAACGATCGCTTCTCCTCAGCGAGAGCTTTCGCACGAATGCTCGAGCAGTCAATCTCGATCCCTGCACGCTCTCAAGAACCGGTCTCAAATGGAGCCAGCAGACTCTCGATTCTTTCGTGGATGTTCCTGCTGATTCTGTTCCTCGGAGGAATTTCAGGAGCGGGATATATGCTCGACAAGTATGTCATCCCGGGAGAGATTACGAACTTACTGGTGGAATTGAAGGAGAAGACACAGCAAGCATTCCAGAACCAAACTCCCGTTATTCCTGGTCAATCCGGAGATGACAATCCGGATGACGACGACCCGGATGACAAACCAGGAGACGACAAACCGGACGATCAAAACGCCCCTGGAAACGACGATGAAGTCCCGCCGATTGATCCAGTCGAACCGGACAAACCAATCGTCACGCCACCGCCTTCGGTTCCTGAGATTTCCATTGCCATCGACGATGCCGAAATCAATGAAGGTGATTCCGGACCCCAAGCTCTTGTGTTTCCTGTAACGCTTTCCAAAGCAAGCACTGAAACGATCCGTGTTCGCTATACCATGAGTTCACAAAACTCAAGAACACCCGCTGATCAACAAGACTATCAACCCATCGAGAAGGGGACGCTGACCTTTGAACCTGGCGAGACGGACCAATCCATCGAGGTCAACATCGTCGGCGACGAGGACTATGAACCGCACGAAACCTTCAGTGTGCAGCTGACGGAACCTGAGAACGCGGTCATTTCCCGAGACATCGGAATCGGGACAATTCTGAACGACGATCCATTTCAATCACAGCCAGGCAAGCTCGACTTTCAGCAGGTCGAAAGCGGACAGTTGCCGGACGACTGGGAAATCATCGGGAACACGGGAGTCGATCTCTCAAGTGGATTTCCAGCTCTCAAGATCGTTGGGTCAGGGAAAGATGAAAACGCTGTCATCAATCGCTCAATTCGAGTTGCGGATAAATTCTTCATCGAAATGCAACTCGTTGATGAAGGCAACGACCATCTGGAGTTCAATCTCAAGTCCTCGGAAACCGGTGAGACTTCCACCTTTGAAATTGGGACCAAAAGCGTGGTTGGCTGGACACTCGTTTCTGGATCAACATTGTTGGACAAACTGGCCCCAAGTTCCTCCGGAAGTCGCGATGTAGTCTGGTTTCGCATCGAGAATCGACCTGACGAAGGACTGTTCGTGATTGTGAATGGCGATCTCATGAATGCGAAGAAGTTCGGGGCCCCCCTCACTGGACCATTCGATTCCCTTGAGGTGCGATTTGACGATCCCTATCGGAAGATGTCCATTCACAACCTTCGATGGGGCCCGATCTCTCCGACACGCGGATTGCAGACTGTGGAATTCGGGAACTCTCAAATGAAGATCGTCCCATCTCAGTTACCTGAGGGATGGACGCGCATTGGCCCGGCAAATCCTGATCGACGGACACGATGGATTTCCGATCCCCTTCAGATTGGCGACGAATTCCTGGCGTCCTTTCGCATCAATGTGCTGAGACGCGGGGAATTTCAACTCAATTTCATTGGCGAAGGCGGAAGCATGACCCTTCCAGTCAGTTTCGATTTCGGACGCAGTGTTGCGGTCATGTCTGCGTGCGGTGCGCAGCGAAATTTTGAATACCGACTGACGAACTACGAAGTGAGAATCCGCAAACAACAAGACAAACTGCTGGTGACCGTTGGCGACTCCACAAACACACTTGTCGTTGACGCCCGAGGTTTCGGCAACTTCGAACAAATAGAACTCGATGTGAGCCCCCCGAGTACCTTCGAAATCTCGAAAATCTGGATCAAGTAGCTGCCAGCGAGAGTGTCTTTTCCGAAGATTGCTGTACCAAACGACGCATCAATGAATTCTCCCAAGAGTCGAAAGTGACTCCCGGGCGGAAATCCGTTCTCCAGTTTTTGTGAACAACGGTTTCAAGGTTTCGGTCAAATTCCGGATTTTGTTCAATTTTTCGAGAAACTACCTTCAACCCTTGGGGTTGAAACCGCAAAATCGCTCGAACGAAGATCGACACGACCAAGAGGGAACGACTGCATTACGATTCTCCTCGAATTTCCGAGAGAATCGCAGCCAACTTCGGTATTGCTCCCCAGAGTTTTCGGCCATTTCTTCTGAGAAATCAGTGCCTGTGAAAACCGTGGCGATGTTGAGAACTCTGAATGAGAATCGCCACAAATGATCCCAAACTCAGGACACATCCTCAACGGCGTGTTAGCCGTTCTCGGCGTGATTGTCTTTCTCTTTGCCTATCAATTTCAGAACGACGACCAGCGGCTCGAAAAACTCTTCAAGGAGTCCGGGGTCACATTCAAGTACGACGTCGATGGAAACACACCTCTCGCTGCCGAACTCAGTGGAACCCATCTCACAGTGGAACTGGCTGAAGAGCTCGCTGAGAAGAAAGAACTCCTCCGCTTGAGTCTCTCGGATTGCCAAGTTGACAGCGCGGCACTGGAGGTGCTTGCTCGGTTGCCAAACCTCAAGAACCTGTTTCTCTACAACTCATTGACGGATCCATCCTCAAACTGGTCGCCGCTACTCGACCAGTTGACTCTCGAGAATCTGGTCCTCGACAACGTCAATATTACCGATGATGAACTGATTCGAATCAACCGCGACATGTTGACTTCGCTCGATATCAAAGACTGTGAACAACTGTCCCAAAAGTCGATCAAGTCCTTCGCGGAATCCGAGTACCTCCAGAAACTGCGAACACAAGGAATCCCAATTCCAGTCGCCCTTTGCAGGCATATCGCACTCAACTCACCGGAGTTGACCTTTCGTTTTCAGCCAGAAGATTTGATTGAATTCAAACCACTCACTGAGCGATACGGGGTGACTCATCTTGATGACGATTTTCGAGTCATCGGTCTCGAAATCAATCAAGACACCGCGGGCATTCTCGAAACCGATCAAGACCTCTTCGAGAAACTCAATTCGCTGAGATTGTCCAAGAGCAGCATTGACCAAAGCATTTGGGACTGGATCAAAAAACAGGAGAAGCTGGAGTCGCTGACGATCGTCAATTCAACGATGGACCTCGACTATTCGATCGAACCTCATCAACTGTCACAGCTGCATCACCTCTACCTCGAAGGTGTGATCACCTCAGAAAGTGAAGACGAACGCCTCATTCTTCCTGAGCTTCGAAACCTTCGCACCCTTACCCTCAAGTCACCGCTTTCTCCAGGAGTTTCACTCGAGAATTTCTCGTCAGACAAGCTCAGTTTCCTGAGCATCGAACAGAACCTGACAGAAGATGACTGGCTCCGCCTGAAAGGGCATCCGCAACTCACAACGCTGATGATCCACGATGAAAACATCGACGAAATGCGTGCAGAAGTCATTTTCAGCCTGCCACGCCTCGACCAGTTGTTCCTCATTCGATGCGAAATGACAGAACAAATTGGCTCACAGTTCTCGGAAGCTGACTTCTCAATGCGAGAATATCGTTCGGGCTTCTTCCACGATCGAGACTGACTTTCGCTCGTTACGAAATTCATTGAACGCGTTCGCATCTTCCGATGTTGTGACGAGTCCCTCCAGTTGCGACCGGTCTCTTCTTCGTAGCTGCGCACTGCTGAATCTCATTCGGTCTTTGATTATGATCAACGCGTTCCGGAATTCGCTGAGTCACGATCTCAGGATTTCTGTTGGCGATGTAACCCGGACCAACGGAATCCCTCGCAGTCGCTGACAGTGTAGTCCTGCCCTGTCATGTGGAACCGGGATGACCTGATTGAAAGATGCACTTAAAGGAAATGCTCGATGAAACTTCTCGGAATCTCGTTCGCCATTTCATTTCTCGCAGTGTTCGCTTCTGCAACCTTTGCGGAAACGCCGAATATCGTTGTCATCATGGCTGACGATTTGGGATACGGAGACGTTTCCTGCTACGGAGCAACATCTCTCAAGACACCAAACATCGATCGTCTTGCTGCCGAAGGTATTCGATTCACCAGCGGGTACTGCTCCGCGTCGACGTGTACCCCCACTCGCTATTCATTCCTGACAGGCACTTACGCTTTTCGCGGAAAACGGACTGGAATCGCCCCTCCGAACGCCCCCGCAATCATTCAACCCGGCACGGAAACGATTGCGTCGATCTTACAGAACGCAGGATACGCCACGGCGGTCATTGGAAAGTGGCACTTGGGACTCGGAGGCCCCGAAGGACCGGACTGGAACGGGAATTTGAAACCCGGTCCACTCGAGATTGGGTTTGATTCCTGTTTTCTTCTCCCCACGACGAACGACCGTGTCCCGCAGGTGTATGTCGAAAACCATCGTGTTCTGAACCTCGATCCGAATGATCCTCTCTGGGTCGGAAACAAGAAGCCTTCACCCGATCATCCCACCGGAATCACGCATCGTGACACCCTCAAAATGAATTGGTCACACGGCCACAATTCGACCATCCACAACGGAATCAGCCGCATTGGATTTTACACCGGGGGACATGCAGCCCGGTTTCGAGATGAAGACCTCGCTGACAAATGGGTCGAGCAGTCAAAACAATTCATCGCGGATAACAAGGATCAACCGTTCTTTCTCTTCTTCTCCTCTCACGACATTCATGTTCCCCGAATTCCTCATGAACGGTTTCAGGGCGCGACTTCGCTCGGCTACCGCGGCGATGCCATCATCCAGCTGGACTGGTGTGTTGGAGAGCTTCTGGACGCTCTTGAGAAGAACAGCCTCTCAGAGAAGACACTGGTTGTTTTCTGTTCCGATAACGGACCAGTTCTGGACGACGGATACGAAGACGGAGCGATCGAGAAACTTGGATCTCATCGACCGGCGGGTCAGTTCACTGGAGGAAAATACAGCGTTTACGAAGGGGGGACACGAACTCCATTCATCACTCGGTGGACTGGTCGAATCTCGCCGGCAGTCAGCGATGAGATTGTCTGCACGATCGATCTTGCAGCGAGTGCGGCTGCGTTGACAGAACAAGAACTTCCCGAAGATGCCTGCCTCGATAGCTTCAATGTTCTCGGTGCACTCCTCGGAACCGAAGGAGCGAAAGGACGCACTTCACTTGTTCAACAAGACAACGGAGCGAGCGGCACCTTTGGCTATCGATCAGGAAACTGGAAGCTGCATCGCCATGACAAACGGCAAGCTCGGAATGTCGTTGTTGAAACCAAACTGGCCAATCGTCCCGTCGAACGATTTCAGTTGTTCAACCTCAAGGATGATCCCGCAGAACGGAACAACCTCATCGACCAAAACCCGGAAGTCGCTTCGCGTTTGAAATCAGAGCTTTCGGAAATCATTGAAAGCGGACGAAGCCGACCGACCGAGTGAATGAATCAATTCCACCGGACGAAGAATCTGCTCGAAGAGTGACTTCTGCCCAAGCGATGCAAGTCAATCGCACGAGACAGTTTTGGCTTCGCCGTCAACTGATTGAAAATAGCAATTGGCGTCTGACTCGATCACCAACAACGTTCCATCAACTGGTGGAGAGTCAATTTCAGTGACAAGTCCACTCGGCCAGTGAATCACGATCGATTCGATTTCAGAATAGTTCCCGAGCCCGAAGTTAACGGACTTCTCATTGGACGCCATATAGCCATCCCCGGCAGTAACACTTCCGGACAGCTTGACGTCATTCACTTTCACAATCACCCTCGCCCCCACAGCATCCCGGGAACTCTGAACTCCCACCAGTTTCACATTGAGATGATGATTGTGATTCTCCGTCGTGTTCAAAAGGATGCTCGCATTGGAATGAATCAGTGACACCGCGGCGTCACGCAATCCGTCCTGATTGAAATCGCCAACCGCCAGTCCTCGTCCAAGCTGTTTGCGTTTGAAGAACTCTCCCGTCATTTCCGCGGGGATTTCCTCAAAGCGCCCGTCTCCGACATTCCGAAAGAACTGAGGATTCATCGCGAATTCCCCACCGGTGTCTCGATAGTCATCGACGTGACCGTTCGCCACGATCAGATCCAGCCATCCATCGTGGTCCGCATCCAGAAATTGAGTCCCCCAACCGACTTTCGGGAAGCTTGGCGACATCAGTCCCGAATACCGAGTGGAGTCGACAAACATTCGCTCTCCATGTCTCAGATACAACGTGTTGAACTCGTCTTCGAAGTTCGTCACAAGGAGATCTTCCGTACCATCTCGATTGACGTCCCCTAACGCGACTCCCATACAAGCCATTGCGAGCCCGTCATGATTAAAAGCGACTCCGGAGACCAACGCACGGTTTTCCAGTCTCACATCTTTTGCGTCAGAACCGACCTTCACCTCCAGAAGTTGATTCGCAACCTGATCACAAGCAATGAATAACGAAGGCAGCTCAGGCGGTGTCTCGGGAATCACGACGATCCCCAGACCTTTACTCTGTTCGGACACTTCACTCTTCAAACACGTCTCGAACTCACCACTTCCGTTGCTGATCAAGAGATCATCGGCGGCACCTTCGAATACACTCGGCGAACAAGCTTTCCCCTGACAGATCAGTTCGTAAACGCGCGGCCCTTCAAGATAGTTAACATCGAAGAGATCCGGATTGGAATCGCCGTTGAGGTCCGCGATGGCCACACTTGCAGTCCACTTTGACTCCCGCTCGGCAAGCTGCTCGGACACATCGAGAAACGTTCCATCTCCAGCATTCCAGTACAAAGCATTCTTCCCGACGTTCGCAACATAGATGTCCGCGAATCCGTCCTGATCGAAGTCACCGATCGCGACGCCCTGACCGAAGTCTCGCTCGGCAGAAAATCCAGCTGCGTCAGCGACATTGCGAAACTCATCGCTTCCCAAATTACGAAAGATTGCATCCGTCAATCGCCCAGTGTTTTGAGGAACCGAATGTCCTGTCGGCCAATCCCCTCCCTGCGGAAAAAAGAGATCCATCCGCCCATCACAATCAAAGTCGAGAACACCCACTCCCCCGCCAGTTTGTTCAAACATTCGAGCGCCTGAAGTGGCATCGTCCGCCCCATTTTCATAGATGAAATCCAACGGCAACTCTTCGAATTGAATTGCCGATGCAGCTACGGATGGCAACGAGGAAGACGACTCGACTCCCCGTCGACTCTCGACAAAGCTCGCGAAACGCTTCGCTGGATCATCGGAGGGGGCAGCGACCACGCGAGATTCTTCTGAGACAACGTCCAGGTCATCATCTAGAAGTGGGCCATATTCAGCCAGGAATTCATCAGGCCAAATCGCAGCCGGGAATTGTTTCTTTGCGTAGACCGACCAGGCACATGTCTCCCAAATCCGTCCCGTTGATTCCAACAGTTCCACAACAGAGCGGACGCTTTCTTCCGATTTCCCATCGGACCGCAAGACGTGATCAACCTGTTGGGAAAGCAGCAGCAATGCCTCTGAACGCTGCACGAGTTCCGGATCCGGTGGTTCCCCCGATGCTGTGATCGTTTGAATGAGAAGGTACATCGCCTGCCGGTGCTGCGGTGCCAGTTCCAAAGCTTTCAGAAGGCAATCTTCCGCTAAGGAAAACTCTTTCGAATGACTTGCCCAACGTCCACGAACATACCAGACGTCAGGGTGAGACTCTGCGTGTTCGGGAAGCGACTCATTCCATGCGACGAGTTCTCCGTCCGAGGACTCGGAGATCAATACTCCAAGTGCTGAGAGCGTTGAGACATCATCCGGGAACTGGACAAGTTCTTCTCTGAGAATTTCGACAGCGGCAGACCGGTCACCGGAAGCGATTGCGGACTGTGCAGTCGCAAGCCGGACATATCGATCATCGGGAGCGACGGCGATGCATTTATCGAGATACTCTCCCGGTTCAATCGGGCGATCGAGATCAGCAAACAGCGCCAATTCCTGAAGAGTTGCCGATCCGCTTTGAACCAGCGCGAAGTAGTGATTTTCCGACTCCCAGCGTCGACCAGCCATCGATTCCAGGAAGGCGAGTCGTTCATGGCAGGCAATGTTCAGCGGTTCATCTTTGAGAACTCTCTGATACTGGGCGACTGCTTCGGAAAGGAGTTTGAGCTCTCTCAGCACTTCCGCCAAATAGAATCGTGCATCGAGCGTTTGCGAACTTGGCGAATCCGCAACCGTTTGAAAGTAGCCTCGTGCACCTTCAAAGTTCCGTCCTCGCATGGCTGCTTCACCGGCGATCATCAACGCGTCAAACCGCAATGGGCTTGCCTGCGATACGCTCGCTGCCAGGTCTTCAGCACTCTTGTAGTCCCGGATCGACAAAGCATCCCGAGCCTGATTCAGAAGCTGTTCATCATCAGGCGAAGAACAACCACAGATAACAATCAGTGAAATACAAAGAAAGCAGACCTCGCCGAGCCTTCGACGTGGCCTGCCCTGTGAATTCAATGAATGCTTCGCTGAATTTCTCTCTTGAAACATTAGTTGATCGTAAACTCGAAAACATTCTGAGATTCATCAGTTGTCACTGTGGCTGACAACGGCGTTTTACTCGAATCGTTGTAGTCGGGCGGAACGAGACTCTTCGAACTTTCTCCGTCCTCATGCTCACCCGAAGCTCCCGGATCGAAATTGACATCCGCGGAATGCTCATCGTCTCCACCGGTATCACCTGCCCCGGCAACCGCTCCGGCTTTATCAATCAATACCGCGTAGTTCCCTTCAGCTGCCCCGTCTCCATACTCGTAAGTCGTGAGTTCGAATTCTCCGTTGATATCAGTCCGTCCCGTCGCCACAGGTTGTTTGTCCTTCGGCGAGAATGAAACAGAAGCATCAGACAGAGGTGTCCCGAACATGATCACCTTTCCAGTCACTTTATAAACTGGAACTTGATTGGCGTCACCGCCACCACAGCCTGCCATCAGCAAAGTGGACAAAATCAGCAATCGAACTGGCATCAGTCGTCTTTCTCTTTGTTTGAAGCTAGAAGCGAAGAACCCCAGAACAGGTTGTGCTCTGAGGTTCTGGATTTCGAATTCAAAAAGTCGTTACAGATCCGAAGAGATCGTCACCAAACCGTTTTCAAAGCGAACAGTGTTTCAAGATTGACTCGCTTTTCTGTTTTTGGCTCACTCTTAGAACGCTCCGACGATATCTCCACCGTTGATGGAACCGAGAGCTCCCCAGACCCCATAAGGGCTGGGACCATTGACGGGTGATTCCTGTGTGGTATCTCCAGTATCAATGCTGTCGCTGATGAATCGCACAGCACCGTCACCCATCAACACCTGAGCTCCACCTAGATGAAGGCTTGATGGCTCAAAGATTCCATCACGTTGATCGCCAGGTCCCTGTGAGCAGGAAGGAGAGTTCGGACCGAGCACAGTAGTCATAGCACTGAACGCATTGGTTCCATCCATCCATCGCGTTCCAGCCCAGCGACGAACTCCGCCGTTGTAGACTCCACCGGGCCCCACTGCAGTTTCACAGACAGCAGGATTCACACGGTACTGACTCTGTTGAATGTCGATGTGCGTCGCTCCACTTTGAACGGTGGTTCCACCATTCTTAGCTTTGATTCGCTCACCCATTGCGATGGTGTTGCTGAGACCATCGACACATTCTTTGAAGTTCCGATTGTAGACGTCTCGTCCACCCACAAACATTCCTCTCAGTCCTCGACCGCCGTTTCCATTCCAACTTGGATTCGTATCCCAGACCTGATCTCCACGGGAAAACATGTAGTTGTTTTTACCGCGTGGGGATTGCTCAGTCGTGTCTCCATCCGACGGGCAGAGAAGCATTGGAATGTTGGCTCGAACAGCCTGGTGGTTGTTATCCCATGGTGTGAAGACGAAGCCGTTGTAGTTCGTCGTTCCGTTCACGGAAGCCGCTGTTCCACCGGCAGAAATGAGATTGAAGAGTGGGGCTTGATCAATGTAAGGGAGAAGGCCAACCATTCCGTTGTGTCGACGTCCGCCCCCCCGAGCGTTTCCATTTCCACCAGCACGGCCGTGGATGTTTTCAGGTCCTGATCCCCACGGAAGCATGTTGTAGGTGTCGTGATAATTGTGGAGCGCAATACCGAGTTGTTTCAGCTTGTTTTTGCATTCCGTTCGACGTGCCGCTTCCCTCGCCTGCTGCACCGCAGGCAGAAGAAGCGCGATTAAAATCGCAATGATTGCAATCACCACCAGCAATTCGATGAGGGTGAATGCTTTTCGCTTGTTTAGTAATCTCATAACCACTCCACAATTTAAACGCAATAAAACAGAAACGCCGCAATTATTTTAAGGCATCAACTCAATCTTGATTTCCGTTGTCCCACCGTCGGGGATGCTGGCTGTCAGCCCTGATGTCTCAGGACTCTTATACCGGTCTGGAAGTGCATTCTTCCAACCAACAGATGCCGTCGCAGCATCATGATGTTCTGAATCCTCTCCCGGATCAAAAGCCTTTCCACTGTCATCAAATTGGACAGTCTGCATGACTCCAACTTTGTAGTTGCCGGGAACCGCACCCGATTTGGAGGGGAAGGCTTTCAATTCAAAGTAGCCACTGCTATTTGTCACTCCAGTCGCTGCGTATTTGCCATCGACGGGCGCGAACACGACCGACGCCCCTTCAACTGGCACTGAGTTCAACGTGACATATCCGCCAGCTTCGATTGTGTCGGGGAGACTCTTCGTCCAAGAATCCACCGACCCGCAACCGGCAATTAAGGCCATTAACCCCAAGGAGAGGGAAGTTCGCCACAAACCCTTCAAAGCATTCTCCTATACAAATTCACCCAAGTCGGATCGATCCCGCAGGGGTGGTCCTGGTCTCAGAAACGGACCCCCTCCAATGATCCATGAAGGAGGTCCATAGGTCTTACTTTAGAATCACATGGGATCTGCCCATGCAGCATTTCAATCAAACGAGCTTTAAGTCTTCTTCAAGTTAAGAGAACTTAGAACTCACTGATAATTTCTCCACCGGATTTTGTACCGAGTGCTCCCCAGACACCGTATGGGGAAGGACCAGCTGTGTTTGGCTGAGGTGCGATCGCAGATTTGTTGCCGGAGTCAATGTTTTCACTGATGAAACGAACTCCACCATCTGCAAGCAAGGCATTCACACCACCAATATGTTCACTGGTTGGAGTCCAAACTCCTGGACCGTAGTGACCTCCACCGTCCTGCCAGCGTGGAGAACCGATGAGGCAAACTGGTGCATTCGGCGGAAGAATTGTCGTCACACCGACAAAAAAGGCTGCTCCATCGCTCCAGCGATAACCTGGCAAGGTGTCTTCTGTGAAATACGGAGCATCGGGACGTAAGCCTGAACCCTGACGCCATGCTTCGCAGGAAATTGGTGCGTAAGTGTCAACACTTGCACCAGCTTCTTTCACTGGCATTCCGCGAGCAAGTTGCGTTTCTGGACGAGATCGCTCGGACATTGCGATGGTGTTACTTGTTCCGTCCGTGATGTCACGAATCTTGGTCACGGCACCCCGCCCGAAGATTCCACGGTTGTACATCGGGCGAGTCTGTTCCGCCAAAGCACTGTCGTTTCGTTCGTTCGATGCAACCACAGATCCGAGGTAGTTATCCCCTCCACAGAAACCGTAACTTTCCGTTCCGCGTTGTCGGCCAGCGTTGTTCGGTTCGATCGAACCGGCGTCACTCGGGCAATTCAGAGCTTCCAGAGACAACTTGTTCCATTCTGTGTTCGCCCAAGAGTGCTGCTGGTTATCAACAATGACATTGTAGACAGGAGCTTGATCGAGATACGGAAGCAGTGCGACATACGCCGACATCCGAAGACGCATCGCTCGACGTTGAATCGTCCCTGTTCCACCCTGTCGAGCAGGGAACGAACGGTAAACATCGTGGTAGTTGTGGAGGGCAAGCCCCAACTGCTTCAAGTTGTTTCGACATTGAGTACGGCGAGCCGCCTCACGCGCTTGCTGCACAGCAGGCAGCAAAAGTGCGATCAGGATCGCGATAATCGCGATCACCACGAGGAGTTCGATGAGCGTGAACCCCTTTTTCCGTTGGAGAGTTGGCCTCAGCATGCCACATCCTTTCGAGAATTTCATAAAAGACGAAGAGGGAAAAGTTATTGGTAATAACAGTCAAATCGATACAGCCCCACGCATAGCGGGGAGAGCGTTACGAGATGAAAATTGAATGGAATTGTCGATCAGACGATCGGACCAGAATGGCCCGGATTCATTCAGGATAATTGATGGGTACCGGGATGCAAGGCCAAGAGTTGCAAAAATACACAAAACACTTGTGATCCTCACTCAGATTGCAACATTCCCATAACGGAGAAAACGTCACAACAACTGAATAAAAAACGACTTAAGGAAGTCAATCTGAGCGATTTGTCGCATCCCCAATGATTGATGCTTTCTCGACAAGATTTCCGATATTCTTAGTCATTGAGCAGCCACGGCGCTCAGATCGTTGAGCAAAGTGTCAGTTGCCATCTATTGACTTTGATTCGTTCGCTCCGTATCCCATCAATTGCGGCCAGGAGTTCATCGCTGTCAAGCAGCACGTCCCGGCATCTCAGCAGCTTCCACCAACACGTCGACTTCATCAAGATTTAACGTGTGATCGCGCCCCTCTGAATGAGTGGGGGATCATTCACTTCCCGCTCAAACCAGTCTGCAAAAACATCTGCGGTGACTGTGAGTATCGAAGACAGCAATCAACCTCTGAGACCCAATTCTCGTTCTGTTCTCGGGATGCGCATCCTCCTCGGCGGAATCGTGGTTGCGATTGTCGGTTTGATTCTTCTCGGAACGTTCAACAAGCGTCCGACTCGCGAAGCTCAGATTGAGAAAACAGAGAAGCTTCTGAAGTCCGGAGATCCGCTTCAGGCTGAAACCATCGCTCGAGACCTCTTCGAGGCCTCTCCTGACGATTCGCAGGCAGTGGAACTTCTTGCGAGAACACTGATCGCGCAACGCAAGTATCAGGAAGCGGTTTCACTCCTGGACCAGTTTCCCGAGAACCCTGAACTGCAGAAGCGTTCAGCGGTCATCCATCGCGATCACTTATTGCAACTGAATGAAGCAGCACAATGTTTCCAACTCGCCCTCAAGAGTGATCCAAATGACGTTCAGACACTGACTGACTTGACCAACCTGTTAACGCTCTGTGGACAGAAGTCGGACACTGTCGAACTGATTCTGCGAGTGGTTCAGTCCGGCGCGGAGACGGATCTTGTGATGCTGCTCGCGCGCGAAGAAAGCGGGATCGATGATCTTCCCACGCTTCTTGCGGCAAGGAAGGCCAGCTCTGACGACTCCTTTCCTGTTCTCGGACTGGCGCAGCGTGCCATCCTAAACGACGATCCCGAAGAGGCAGTCAAGTTGTTACGCAGCTCGCTCAAACTCAGCAACGCTCCTCCACTTACCCGCCCTTTGCTGATGCTTGAACTCTCGAAGCTTGAGAGAGATCGAGAGCTTTCGACTGAGATCGAGTTGGCGAGCGAAGCTGCGATGTTCTATCCCCAATACTGGCAAGCACGAGGAAAACTCGCTGCGCGGCAAGGTGATCGTGCTTCTGCCATGCACTGCTATTTGAAAGCTTCACAACTGGCTCCTGAGTCACGATCGGTAACCAGTCAACTCGTACAGTTGGCCGCAGACTTCGACCGAGAAGACGCGGTCGTTGTTCTCAAGAATCGACTCCAGCAGTTGGACCAGTTTGAACAGGTGGTTTCAAGAATTCTCTTCGGAGGACGCCAGGGGGGGATCGACGACCTCATCTCTCTGACGAACGCCTACTTTCAAGTCGGTCGTGCCTGGGAATCTCTTCACTTCTGTCGAATTGCAATCGACCTCGCTCCAAACTCTCCCGTTGTTCGCGAGCTCTTTGAACAGCTTCAACGAGTCTGTCGCGAGGCTCCACTCCAACTGACACTTCCATCACTCATTGATCCGGTTCCGCTGACACCGGACGAGTCCCCACTCTCGCCGCCGCTTCGAGATGATGAATCCCCTCAGTTGAATTCACCGAGTCACTCCGCACCTGAAATCGCCTTTGCTGATGATTCTCAAGAGACGGGATTTCATTTTCGGTTCGAAGACCGTTCGGGTGCCGACGGGAAACCGTTCATCTGGACTTTTTCCGGAGGAGGAATCGGCGTCATCGACTTTGATCTCGATGGTTGGCCGGACGTGATCTGCACGCAAGCTGATTGTCGTCCATTGGAGTCTGCAGGAATGCGTCCCGATCAACTCTTTCGAAATCTCTCCGGAGATCGGTTTGTTTCCGTCGAGGGAAAAGCTCTCCTGAAAGAAACCGGATTCGGACAAGGAGTTTCCATCGGCGACATCAACTCCGATGGTTTTCCTGACGTATACATCGCGAATTTTGGGAAGAATTGTCTTCACATTAATAACGGAGACGGAACCTTCTCGCAGCTGGACGAGTTCGATTCCGAGAGCGAGTGGACGACCAGTTGTCTCATTGCAGACCTCAATTCCGACGGACTGGCTGATCTCTACGACGTCAACTACCTCAGTGGAACTGACGTTCTCACGAAGACATGCCTCCATCCGGACGGCGAACTCGCGATGTGTCAGCCTTACGATTTTGAAGGCGCTCCGGATTCCATTCGTGTGAATAAGCAATCGGGGATGTTTCAAGAGATTGCGTCGGACATGCACCCGCCGCTTGACGGCAAAGGACTTGGAGTCGTGATCTGGAGAGAAGAGCACACTGCTGGTCCGCTGTTGTTCGTGGCTAATGACACGACCGCAAACTACCTGTTTCAATTCGATCGCACAGAGAATGGGCTTCGACTTGACGATATTGCCTTAACTTCAGGAGTGGCTTTTAACCGCGATGGAAAAGCTGAAGGATGCATGGGAATCGTTGTCAGCGACTTCGATCAAAACGGTCTTTTCGATCTCCACACGACGAATTTTCTGGCGGAATCCAATACGTTCTATCAACAGTCGACTCCGGGATTCTTTGAAGACCGGACGGTTGCCAGTCAACTTGAGACGACAACGTGGAACAGTCTCGGTTTCGGAACACAGTCTCTGGACGCCGATCTCGACGGGACTCCAGAACTGTTCGTGACGAACGGACATCTTCAAGACCTCACGCGTTTTGGTCGGCCGTTTCGAATGGCTCCTCAACTCTTCTATCAGGCAGGAAGCTTATTCCATCAGCTTTCCGGTTCGAGTGTCGGAGAATACTTTGAACAGCTTCATCTGGGCCGCGCAGCTGTCACACTTGACTGGAATCGAGACGGGCTGAATGACTTGATCGTCGGGCATCTTGAGGAAGACTATGCCCTGTTGACGAATCTCACTGCCCCGGTCGGGCGAAGTCTCAAGCTGACTTTGAAAGGCGTCCAGTCTGAACGAGATGCCATTGGAACGCGAGTGCGCATCCGTGGGGCTGAGACGTCACGACTCGTTCAACTGACAGCAGGCGATGGGTATCTCGCTTCAAACGAACGGGTTCTGAATGTTGGATGGAATGATTCCGACCAAGCTGTTCAGATCGAAATCGACTGGCCCAGCGGAACGCGACAGGTTTTTAATGAAGTCGCTGTCCCGGGGCATTTTCTGATTGTCGAAGGGCTCGAAGAGTTGTACCCCATCGGAAAGATGAACGTCGCACATTCATCAAAATGACCCCGGTGACCGAACGGAAGAACCGTCAGAAGCGGATCCGCGAACGACTGTTTTAATTGAAACAACTTCGTCGAATAGACAGTTGGCGAATGACCAACTAGACTCCCATTCTCAATCGTTGATGTATTCTTTGTCAGGTGTTTGAGAATGAGCAAAGCTAAAATTTGGTTACCCGCCTTTATTGTTGTGGCTGGATTGATTTACTGGTTCACCCAGTCGAATGGCCCAGCGAACTCTCTTCGGAATCGAGGGATGAGTCTTCGCCAGTTGGACTCTGGCGAAATCGTCTCCGTCGAAATGAAGACCGATCAGTTTAACGACTCCGACTTGGAGACGGTCTCAACGATTGAGACCATTGAGTCTCTGAACGCCTCGAATTCGTCAATCACCAATGAGGGGCTTCAACATCTTCAGAAGCTTCCAAAGTTGGAGTACCTCTCGCTTGCGAATACTTCTGTCGACGATTCAGCAATTCCAACTCTCGCGGAAATGAAGTCGCTGGAGACACTCGTCCTCGATGGATGTGCCGTCACTCCCGACGCACTGAAAGCCTTGAGCGGCCTTCCAAACCTCATCGAACTTTCCGTCTACGACGTTTCCATTCCATACAGCGAGTTGCTCAAACTTGACGATGCTCTCGGCGACAGCACGGACATTCTCATCAACGCTGACAGCGTGTTTGGAAGCCCCGATGACTCGAAAGCTGTCTACGAATGGGACGATCAGAGAATGATCACCATTCAACTGACCGAAGATTCCCCGGCAGACATTCTTTCGCAGGTTGAACAACCTCAACTCATCGCGAACTTGCTGGTCCCGGTTGAAGTTGAAGCAGATATCGATTTCCAGCCGGCCACAACGTTTGAGAATCTGAAAGAAGTCAAAGTCGGACAGGAGATCGACAATGATGACTTTATCCTTCTCGTTGGGTTGGACCACCTGCAATATCTGACGCTGGAGAATGCCAGCATTACTGCTGAGGGACTTGACCGTCTCCCGGAAGATTGTGTTCTCGAAAGCCTCGAGATCATCTCCGAATCTCCTCTTGCAAGTGGACTGAAAAATTTTGGCCGACTTGGCACCGTCAAACTTCTGCGTCTTTCGTTCCCGAATGCGGAACAGTCAGCATTTGATGAGCTTTTGCAATTGCATCCAGATCTGGAATCGCTAAGCCTGGTTGACTCGCCGATCACCTGTGAGCAGGTCGAATTCCTCGAAAAGCTTCGAAAGATGTCGTTTGTGAATCTCGCTGGGACGAACGTGACCGATGAGTGCGTCGACTACCTGAGAAAACTCCGACACATTACGCACATCGAACTGCGGGGATCGAAAGTCTCACCAGACATTGCAGCCACTTTTGCTATCGGTGGCTAAAACTCATACAAAGACCTTCGAGAAACCGTTGTTGCAGTCGTCTCGCTTCATTCAGCAATCAGATGGAATTGAAGCTTGAAGTTGCAATCGCGGTAGCCAAGAGATGATCATCGTTCCAGCAAACCGTTCGAGGACCTTCTATTCCGTGTTTGCTCCAATCCAAAGACTGGCCTTTTCGTTCGCTTTGTTGATCCCGCTGATACCGGGACTCGTCGACGGGGCCGATGAACCGCCGAATGTGCTGTTCATCGCTGTCGACGATCTGGCATGCACCTTGGGATGCTATGGCGATTTGATCGCGAAGACGCCACATATAGATCAACTCGCGGCGGAAGGTGTCTGTTTTCAGCGCGCTTACAACCAGTTGCCGCTTTGCAATCCGACACGAGCATCAGTCATGACGGGGCTGCGTCCTGATCAGATCAAGGTGTATGATCTCGACCGCCATTTTCGTGATGAAGTTCCCGATGCCGTCACACTTCCGCAAGCCTTCCAGAAGGCGGGTTACTTTGCAGCACGAGTCGGGAAGATTTACCACTACAACGTTCCAGCCTCGATCGGGACGGATGGATTCGACGATCCTCCATCCTGGAATCGAACGGTCAATCCGTCGGGGCGTGATAAAGTCGAAGAAGAGCTAATCTTCAATGCGGAACCTCATCGAAAGATCAGCGCTGCTTTGAGTTGGCTGGCTGCTAACGGAGATGACACAGAACAAACTGATGGGATGATCGCCACGGAAGCGATTCGTATTCTCGAAGAGAAACGCAACGAGCCATTCTTTCTGGGAGTCGGATTTTTCCGACCGCACACTCCGTACGTTGCGCCAAAGAAGTACTTCGCACAATACCCCATCCGTGAACTTCGTCTCCCATTCAGTCCCACGGATGATCGTGCCGACATTCCTGTCGCAGCGTTTGCACACAATTGCCCCATTCCCAACTACGGACTTGATGAAGAGACACTCCTGAGGGCAACTCAGGCTTACTACGCATCCGTTTCGTTTATCGATGCTCAAGTGGGACGTCTCATGGAGGCACTTGACCGCCTCGAACTGGCCGACAGAACGATCGTCGTCTTGTGGAGCGACCACGGATATCACCTTGGCGAACACGACGGGATGTGGCAGAAACGATCGCTATTCGAACAATCAGCCCGCGCTCCGCTGATGATTCGATCTCCAGAACATTCGCAAAACCGAGGGAATTGCGACCGCATCGTCGAGTTTGTAGACATCTATCCGACGATCACCGATCTCGCGGGAATCAAAGCCCCTGAAGGACTCGCAGGGCGCAGCCTCCGTCCACTCCTGAATGACGTGAATTCTGATTGGAATGGATTGGCCGTCACACAAGTCTTGCGTCCCGCTGACGATCGACTCGAAACACCCGTGATGGGTTGCAGCATTCGAACGGCTCGTTATCGATACACCGAATGGGGAGATGGCAAGTATGGAACCGAACTCTACGACCATCACTCGGATCCCGGTGAATTTCACAATCTCGCTGTATCGCCAGACGAGAGAGCAACTCGTGTAATCCGGCGATTGCGTCCGCTCCTCAAAAACTTCGCTTCCGGAGAGATCCCGGAAACTCCGTTCAACCCTGAGCGTTTGTAGTCAGGATCTCTTCGACTCATCAACGGCCAGGATCGGAAAACGCGAACCACTTCTCTTCGTTCGAGTCAATTTGCAAGAACCAATCGGCAGATATGCATGCGATGCAATTGTGTCCGCTTGCCGGTCTGGACCGGGTGACAAGTCTTCAAACAACGATTCGGACCGGTTAGGATCGCAGGTCGACTTTCGACTTCCAGTTCCGTTCCATGTCGAGGCACTGATGCCTGCTCCCAAAGAGTTTCCAAGTTGGTTCCTGTGGTTGCTCGATCGCGGTCCGCTGGCACTGATCGCGATATTCGTCACTCCTGTTCTCATACTGCTTCTGCTCGGTTTGCTTCTCGATGCCAGATTCGCAAACCTCGATCACCAGCAGGAGTTTCGACTTCCCAGGAGCTACAACCCGCCAGACGCTGATCATTATCCGGTGACCGACGATTTCGACGGAATGGACTCGCAGTGGGTCTACGTCCCGTCCTACTCGCATGTGTATTACGAAGGCGGATCACCATTTCTACTCGAAACGACTCTCAGCATTCGCAACATTGATCCGAATCGCCCCATCGCCATTGAGACCGTCGACTACTTCGATACGAATGGCAAGCACATCAAAGCGTTTCTGAAGAAAACCATTGAGCTGAAACCACTGCAAACCGTCGAATTTCTTGTTGAACGACGCCACAGCTCAGGAGGCTCTGGAGCCAACTTTCTTGTCGAATGGGTTGGGAGTGCGTCCGTTGACCCGCCACTGATCGAAGCCATTATGGTTGGGACAGCTGGGGCGAATGCCATTTCTCTCTCGCGTTCCGGAGTCAGCATCTCGACACCTACTTCGAGCCCGAACAATTCAGACGGAAGTTGATGTTCTCTCGTCGATTGACCGAATCTTCTATTCGGGTCCAAGCGATGTACCGGAGAAAACGCAGCATTCATCGAAAGAAACGGATTCCGTCGAGTGCAGTGGTTTCGTGAAACTGGTCTAATCTTCCCGGAACTCTCGACCAACTGATCAAGAATCGCAGCTGCAATGCAAACTCCAGACGAAATTTTGGCCACCATCATTCTTCTGTGGGCAGTCATTGACCCCATTGGAACGGTCCCCGTCTTCGTCAGTGCGACTCGAACGCGAACCGAGGACGAGAAGAAGGAAATTGCCAAGTATGCTGCCGCGATTGCGGGCATGATCCTGTTGTTTTTTGCGGCCGTCGGAGAGGTCATGCTCGACGGCATGGACGTTCCGCTGCCTGCATTTCAAATCGCGGGAGGACTGGTCCTTTTCCTGTTCGCGATGACGATGATTTTCGGAGAAGGAAAACCGGAAAGCGAATTGAAATCGATGAAATCGGCCCACGAAACTGCAGTGTTCCCATTGGCAACTCCGTCGATCGCCTCTCCGGGAGCGATGATGGCAGTGGTCCTTCTAACAGAGAACGGGCGTCACTCGGTGTTGCATCAGATTGTGACTTCCGGATTGATGCTCGGCGTCGTCTTCGTTACCTACCTCCTCATGCGTGCATCGACAGCGATCTCTAACCTCATTGGGTTGAGCGGCGCGAGTGTGATCAGCCGCGTAATGGGACTGGTCCTATCGTCGATCGCAGTTGCAAACATCCTCGAAGGAATCAGCGAATACTTTATGTTACCGACGACGAAACTCACGTGACGCGCGAACTACAATACACGCGAATTACAATGTCTTTGGGTCCTGCAACGGAACGACGTTTGTCGGTGAGACAGGAAACGCAGATCGGTTTTCTTGCCACCACTCATTCCAGCGAATGAACGCAGGCTCCCACACGTCACGCTCACGCATCCAGTCTTCCAAGGGAATCCCCATCGTCTCCTCGGTCAGTCGAAGCAGCCCACGTGCGGATTCCATTCGAACGACACCATCGTCGTCGTTCAGAGATTGAATCAGGTCTGGCACCATCCAGATGGGAGCGGTGTCGGCAATGATTCTGATCGCCAACTGTCGCTGCTTCGATTCATTCGCGGACTCTTCAGCACTGACAAACCGCATCAGCGGCAGCGCCGCAAACTCACCAAGGTTTCTCAGATCCCGTTCGAACATCGATGAAAGTTTCGTCCGCCCGATCTGGGCCAATAAGGCATCGACCCGTTTCGTCAATTCAGGATTTCCATGGCCCGCCAGAGTGAGCAGTGGCTGCATCCATCGTTCGGCGTTGAGAATATCCTGGCTCGATTCCCGGACATTCACCTCACCGTCTGCGAGCGTAAAAAACGTTCCCGGCGGAAGCGTCCTGTCGACACCATTCAAGCTGACATCGACGGATCCCAGAGCAGCGGCGACTTGAAGAGGCTGATCTGGAGCACACGAAGCGAGGCTCTCCGTATTCGAATGACACATGAGTCTCCAATCGGAATCGGCTTTCTCTTGCGTCTTCTCGCTTCCGGAAGTCTTCACTCTTAAGGGAGCATCTGTCGACGCACGAAACCACACCTGCCCGCGAACAAGTTCGACTTCATCTCCGGAATGAACCTTGATTTCGCTCGACTCATTCAGTCGCACACGGCTTCCGGTTGTTGTTTCGAGTTCACAGAGGACACCTTCTTCGGTCCGAACCGATCCGGATGACGGGCAGCCGAACGCCGGGAGTGACACCATCTCAACTTCACTCCAGGGTTCGTCCTCCTTCACGCGAATGGAAACCTTGCCTGTTGCATGAACAAGATGTGCGGCGGTGTCGCTGTCGCTGAATGACGTCTCTTCCATATCGCCCGAAGGAGAGTGCAACGGTGAGTTCTTCACAGGCACTTCCAGCGACTGCTCAACGATTATGGGCTCGGGTTCATTGAGAGGTCGCATCCACAGAATGGCGAGAACGAATCCGACGAATGCGGAAGCTGCGCAACTGAGAATAGCGTTCCACTTAAACGGAGCTGAATACCGATTTCGATTCGACCGATGAGCACCAGCCACAGCCCCCGATTGATCCATTTCCGATATATCGAGAAGGACGCGGTCAGCGATCGACAACGATCTGTCGAGGTTTTCGGAACCGATTTTGAGAAGGTCCAGATGAACTGACCGGACCTGTTGAGCGAAGGCGCGACAGACATGACATTCCGTGAGATGCTGGAGAATGATCTCTCCGTCCGGATCATCCGAGTAGTGATCGGGACTCTCACAGATTTGTTGTTGGATGGATTCGCAACGCATTTCCTCCCCCTACTCTTTCAACTCAACCAGACTGGCAAGCTGACAAGCCAGTTGGTGACGCGCTTTGGTCAGTCGCGTATTCACAGTTGCCCGCGACACTCCTACAAGTGCTGCGATTTCTTCGTAAGTCATTTCGTCGTAATAAAAGAGCATGAGTGGTTCACGAAGGTCCTCTGAAAGTTGATCAATCGCCTCTTCCAGGCGTTCGCGTTGCTCGTCGTCTTCCGCCTGATTCGCGGGAGAACTGTCTCTCCCACTCAGCGACTGGCCTCGGTGCTGTCCGTTCGCTTGAACTCCGATGATGGCTCGTCGTTTCGCTGCGCATGACCTTTGCCAATCCGTACAGACATGGCCTGCGATCGAGCGAAGCCATCCCCCGAACTTTTCTGCTTGTTCAAGCCGAGAAAGATCGGCAAGTCCACGAATGAGTGTCTCTTGAGCTAAGTCTTCAGCGACGTGGTGATGGCCAATTTTCGCGCGGCAGATGGCGAGAACTCGGGGAGCCCATCTGCGCACAAGTTGATCTCTCGCGAGGGATTCCCCGTTGCGAGTTCGATGAACCAACTCTGCATCGGTCATCCGTCGCTCCTGATCACTCCTTGACAATTTCGTTCTTCCCAACAGGTCGAATGAGACTCTCCGTGAGGATGGAGAAAAATTGCCATTGCCATGATTTTTCTCGAAATCCCCAGATTCCGCCAGTCGCTGCTCCCATCTGACTCGACCAGAAGATGTCTGAACTCGAAGTCCGAACCGGAGACGATTCCATGAAACGTGTGTTCCTCTTTCCGTCCCTCGTCGGGGCGCTCATTTGTTGTACGTTCGCAATCAACTTGACTGCGAACTCAAAGCAGGCCGGATCTCCAGATCTTTCAAATTCCGAAGACAGCACGAAAAACGATCTCACACAAGATGCTCCGTTGATCGTTCATGAATGGGGCACGTTCACCAGTTTCTCCGGCTCTGACGGAATTCACCTCTCCTTTCGGCCTTTGGTGGAAAACGACCTCCCAAAATTCGTTTCGACGATTCGCCCTTCTTGGTCGCGTCTCCTCTCAAAACAATCGATTCGCGCCATCCAACGAATGGAAACGCCCATCACGTACTTCTACACCGACGTCGAGCGCGACGTTGAGGTACAAGTGGAATTCCCACAAGGCCTTCTCACCGAATACTTCCCCCCAGTTCGCCAGTTCCATCCCGAAATGCCATACATCTCTCCAACTCCGTTTGGCCAGGGCCTCGATCCAAAGATCCCACTTGAAAACGGAAAGCTCGACTGGGGAAAAATCCATCTGATTCCCGCTCAGTCGTTGCGTCCCGCGGTCAAAGACGAAGAGTTATCCCGCCGGATCGGACACGGCGTCGAAAAAATGCTGATGGAACCGGAACAGAAATACCCTCACTACTTTGCAGCTCGAAACACAGACTCTGCAATTGTTCAGTTCCGAACGGGCGAAGCTCCGAATTCCATTGATTACTTCGAGAAGTTTCTTTTCTATCGCGGCGTTGGCAACTTCCAACTTCCCGTCACTGCCGAAGCACTCGCAGATGGAACGTTCACTCTGAAGAACTCTGGCGACGAAGATCTTCGGTCAGTCTTCCTCGTCGAAGTCAAAAACCAATCCGTGCGATTCCGCAAGTTCGACCGTGTCGAGGCTCAGAGTCACACCACTCTCACACACTCTGCGGACTGGAGCGACATCCAACCCTTGGTCACTGAGATGGTCTCTGCCCTCGTCCAGGAAGGACTTTACGAAAAAGAGGCAGAGTCAATGGTCGAGTGCTGGAAGTCTTCATGGTTTGGCGAAGAAGGAACTCGAATTCTGTATATGGTTCCAACTCACATCACCGAAACTCTTCTCCCCCTGCAGGTCACTCCGAAGCCGGACGAAGTTGTACGCGTTCTTGTTGGACGAATGGAGATCATGCCGCAAGAAACAGAACAACGGGTCCTTGACCTCGTAACAAAAAGTGCTCAAGCGCGCACACACGCAGCCCAGAACAAAACCGAATTCAAGAGCCCTGCTCTCGACTCGCTTGTCGAAATGGGTCGCCTCGCGGAACCGGCTCTCATCCGGATTAGTGCCTTGGCGAAAGATCCGTTGATCCAATCCGAAGTCGCTCAACTGATCCGGGAACTTCGCACACCATCCGACCAACAAATCACGGACGTTGAAAACCCGTGGCAAAACATCTCAGATCTCGCTGGCATCGATGCCTGGACGGGGAACTAAAACTTCTTGACCAACATATCGCGACAATGGCCGCGAGTCATATGCTCTCGACGAGCAACGATGCGAGTCGGTCGATAAACAAGCCTTTCAATTTACATATTGAAAAGAGCAAGTTTCGAAAGCTATTCTCGGGAGTATGAAAACCGGTGAACATGCTCGACGTTTGAATGCCACTGTCTGCGCAGTGTGCCGATCGAAGGTTCCAGTGCATTCCCGGGGGCAGCACTCAGTCTGTCCCTCGGGAACGTGCCGTCGAACCTATCATGGGAAACTGGCACGCGGCGAAGTTCAATGTCGGCGATGTCATGCCTTTCTCACTCCGGCCGAACGAGTCTCTGGTTCCCAATGTCACCGCCCGGCATGCCGCTTTGAATCACGCGATCAGGATCGAATCGCTTCTCATGGTGTCTATCGGGAAGAACTCAAAGAGAGGATTCGCGCACTCGCGGTCGTCGATGCAGAACGACGCGGGATCGAACTCCCGATCCTCCACGAACCTGCACTCGTCCCTTCTCAAGACCGACCGCTTTCGTCACTTCCCGCTGAACGCAGAGAGAAGTTCCTCGAAAAATTCACAGCCCTCGTCGAAGAAAACTTCGAGAAGTTTCCCGACTCCAGTCACGACTTGCCAGCAGAAGACTTTGGAGAATCGTTGAGTGAGTCGGAATCTCACCTTGTTGGAAAAGCGTGTGCGACCTGTCAGGGATGGTGCTGCCAGGGAGGAGGTGAGTCGCTGGCGTACCTTGATCATCCGGCAATCCTCCGAATGAGAACTCAACACCCGGACTATCGCGCTCAAGACATCGTTGAAAGCTATGAAAAATTTCTTGGAAGCATGACGTATACAGACTCATGTTATTTTCATGGCGAATTTGGATGTTTGCTTCCGCCGGAGATGCGGGCAGCCATCTGTCATCGTTACCTCTGCGCTGATCTCACGCAACTACAGGTCCAGGCAAAAGCCTTTCCGGAAACGGTTGGGTACGTCGCAGCAATTCAATCATCTCAAATTCAGCGAATCTCACCACTCGACCATTCTCCCGACCAATCCTGATGACGAGACCGAATTGCTCCATCCGTTCGCAACTTCGCACCAACCTTCGCTGACGGAAAGACGATCCTCTTCCTAGTCGACGATCCGGCCGACTTCCCGTTCACCGTCGCGCATTTCTTCTTGAAAGAGCACTGCCATTCCGCGCAGCTTACGGATGATTATCGGATTCCGGACAGGAGTCGATTCCGAAGGGTCAGATTCGAGGTCGTAGAGTTTCAGACTCGGATTGAGGACCAGTTTCCACTGCTTCCATCGAACAGCGGCGAGCGCCCCTTCGCTTCCGTGATAGAAGAACGCATCCTGAAATTCCTTTTGACTGACGAGTTCCTTCCACTCATCGCCAGGATCCCACGGACGACGCTCGAGAATCTTCCCATTCAGTGAGTCGTCGATCATTGGGTCATCAATCCCGGAAGCTTTCCCGGTCAGTAGTGCCGAAAGATCTCTCCCGTCAATGATACGTTCTTCAGGGACGGAGATTCCCGCGAACGTGCTGAGAGTGGGAAACCAATCCATGGCGTGAATCATTTCTTGAGAGACTCTGCCTTGATCGATTCCTAAACCTGGCCCCCACACGATTGCGGGGACTCGAATGCCAGCTTCGAACGTCGTCAGTTTTCTTCCAATGAGCGGCTGTTGTGAATTCCTCCCGGGTCCGCGCCCGTTATCGGACAGATAGACGATAATCGTCTGCTGATCTAAATCCAGCTGTTTTAATGTCGAGACCAGTCGTCCCACATGAAAGTCCAGTTCCTGAATCGCATCTCCATATTCTCCAAAATCAGAGGTCCCACGAAACTCTTCACTGACGCCCAAAGGGTTGTGCAACATCGTGTGCGGAAGATAAAGAAGGAAAGGGTCTTCCCTGTTTTCTGTAATAAATTTAATCGCCTCGTCTGTATAAATCTTCGTGAGTTCATTCGGATCTGCTGGCCGCTTGACGACTTCGTTTCCCCGTAAAACTGGAACGCCACCACTCTGCTCGAAATACCGAGTTTCGACCGGATCAAGGTTGTGGAGCAAACCGAAATACTCGTCGAATCCCTGATTCATCGGCAGAAAGGGCTCGTGAAACCCGAGATGCCACTTCCCGATACAGGCAGTTGCATAGCCATGATCAGAAAAGAGTTCGGCCAGCGTCAACTCATCGGGATTCAATCCGACACGAGAGTCGGCTCGCTGAACCCAGGTCTCTAATCCAACCCGTCGGGGATAACATCCTGTCAGTAATCCCGCTCGCGATGGGCTGCAAATCGGAGCAGCCGCATAATAGTCTGTGAACCGAATTCCTTCAGCCGCGAGTCGATCAATCTCCGGCGTTCGGAATTCTGTCGCGCCATAGCAACCGAGATCGTAATACCCCTGATCATCGATTAACAGAAGAATTACATTCGGAGGTTGTTGATCTCCGATTGCACAGAGAGCAAAACAATGGAAGAAAAGAACCAGAAATACTGGGAGAATTGCCCGCGCAGTGATCATGTGTATTAACCTTAATCTTTCATCGATGTTTAAGGATTCAATTCACAGGGCTGTCAACGACGAACCGCGTTTCAAAGATCGTCTTCGCCATCTGCGGCCGAGTTCGTCCGCTCTCCTTCGGTCTCACAAAAGCGTTTCAGGCGGTCTAACTCCTGTTGAGCAGCTTTGCAACTCGAAGTCTTCATAAGCCAACCAAACAGAAAGAAGAAGACTTTCAAGAAGCCTTTCGGAGTCACGGTTGAGAGCTGAGTGACTCGTGTCTTCGCTCCGAGATATTCGAACTGATATTCGGCATCAATGTCGAAGAGTTCTCCGGTCAGATGAATCGCGTGAAACTTGGGAGGATCATAGGCCGTGATCTCCCCTTGAAACACCATTCGATTTCCGCCTTCCTGGGTCACAGTCCGGAATGTCGAACCGATGATTTCGGGAGTTTCGTCAATGACTTCATCTTCGACGACAACCCGGCTCCATTCCGGAACGTGATCGATCGTCAGAAAAAAGACATCTTCGATCGTTCGTTCAATCTCAACACTGGCCTCCGTTTGCATCGACCTAACCTTTCCAACAATTGCGTGAAAATCTCGCTCTGCGTGGAGTCTAATCGCTGGTGGCTTTCCGTGACAGCATCCGGAGTCGCGAGCGAATTTTGAAGCAAACGCGTGCCTTCGGACTTTTCTCGAAAATCTGCAAAGACAGCTGTCAGGTTTCGAATTGGTCCTCGTATTGAAGGTGTGAAGCACACACAGTCTTTTCGACAGTCGGACAACAACACCCGACTTTCTGAACTGACTCTTCGTCCAACAACTCATTGAATGGAGATCGATGCGATGGTTCGTGAAGTTCGCTTGAGCTGGGATAGTCAATTTCCGATGCCGGAAGAACTGACAATGAGCGACTGGGATGTTGACGACTCACCGTTCGAAACTCCCAAGAAATCGAAGCGGAAGCAACGACAACCTTCCCAACCAGCTTCGAAAGAACTCGCTGACAATCCTGAGCAGAGTTAACCCCCGCAGCGACCATCATTCGACCGCTTTTATTCTCATCACACAATTACGACGACAGACGAAACAACATGCCCAAGCAAACTGAACTCCGCAAGCAAATCTCAATCTTCCTTCCCATCTCCGACTGGCGACTTCTTCGTCAGGCAGCTGCTGAACGACAGATTCCCATTACCGAACTCTGCCGCGAATGGATTCGTCCGGGCCTCGAACAGCTTCAGTTCGAAACGTCCCCGCAGCGGTCAACGTAAAGAGAAAATTAGCGACTCGTCCTGCCTGCTGAACGTCTTCAAAGACCACATCGGAAGACAATCTCTCCCGCCCACTTAGAACACTCGACGAGTTGAACGATCCCGGTGCAACGGGAAAACGTCCGAACGTGACTCATGGATGAGCGACTGCCCATGGAGGGGCAAACGTTCGGATGCTTCGCTGATGTCGTTTTCGAATTCGTCTTTGAGACATCTCAGAACGACAGACAGCCCGGGCGAACGCCAACAAATGCTCTGGCAGCTTTTGATCGACAAAATTGAGTGACATCTCAAAGAGAACTGGCCACGACTCTTTCAACTGATAGACTATGGACGCTGATCTTCGCGAATTTGTTAAGGAAACTCCAAGGAGTTGAGTTTTGCCTGTTCGTGAATTGACGCGACAAATCAACTGAGAAGATCTTCGAATTCCGGTGAACTCTTCGCTGAATTCTTAATCTCAGATGCCCAATGTCATCCGACGCAAGACTCCCAGACGAGTCTTCCACAACTTGGAAACGGGATGAACAATTCCAATCGATTCCTGTCAGTGATGTCAGAAGTGCCCGTCCTTGTGTTTGCGGGGATTCCCATCGCGGGCTCACTTTGGCCACTCGATTCAACAATGGTGGTCGTGCTGAGCTTACTCTCAGGATTCCTTCTCGTCGGTCTGATTCTTACCGGAATCCCAATTCGTCGCAGGCTGATCGTCTTCTCTGCTCTAATGATTGCTTCAGTGGCGTTCTTGAACTGGCCTCTTAAACTCGCATTCGCAGCTTCGCAGAATGACTTTGAAAGAGTCGCGAAACAACTCGATGACGGCGAGACGGTTCAAGCTCCGATCCAGATCGGTCTGTTCAATGTTGCGAAAGCTGAAGTGAATCGCAACGGCGTCATCTGCTTTTGGACCGACGACGATCCCTCCGGCGCGACCGGATTCGTCAACGGCGATGAATCGGTCGGAGAGGAATTCAACTTGTGGTCACAATGCGGTGTCGCCCGAGACTGGCAATTCCTCAGTGAAGACTGAGTGATCACCAGGTTTTCGAGCCACTGAGCAATTCGACTTGCTCCCACAGACGCGTCAGAAAACGATGCCCGTTTTTGTCTGACGAACTGGAACTCCCCGCCCCATTCTCGAGAGATGACGTGAATTTTGACCACCGCTGAAACTGTTTGAGCAGGTGAGGACCGCGTTTTTGTTCCGGGGGGTGAATTTGTGTCTTCGAGCGATTCCAGCGACTCGCCTTAAATCTCAGCACGACAATCGATCGACCGCTCATTCTTCGTTGGTTCGTCTTCAGTGGATGCGATTTTGCATACGGCAATGCGGTATCGAGTTCCAGAATCCATTGTCCCCGGGTGGTCATTGTCGGAAGCTTGAACGGGACATCGAAATGATGCGCATTCAAGAGAAGGAGCATCGTGCTCCCGTTGATCTGTCGGCCCCAGCGATCAATTTCGTCAGTCATGAGACCGTTGAGCATCACACCGAGGCACCGCGCGGACTGGGCATGCCAATCCGAGTCATCCATCTCTTTCCCATCCGGCGAAAGCCAGTGAATATCCTTCTGCGTGGCTCCTCGTAATGCTTGTCCCTGAAAGAAGTGCCGTCGCTGAAAGACAGGATTCTCCCGCCAGATCGTTGCGACTTGGCAGCAGAAGTTGAAGAAGTCCTCTTGTTCCTGGTTGAGGTCCCAGTTCAACCAGTTCATTTCATTGTCCTGGCAGTAAGCATTGTTGTTGCCGTTCTGCGTGTGACAAATTTCATCGCCGCTGCGAATCATTGGCACACCTTGCGAGAGCAGCAACGTTGTCATCATGTTGCGCATCTGACGGGCACGCAAAAAGCGGATTTGAGAGTCGTCCGTTTCTCCTTCAACACCGCAGTTCCAGCTGTTGTTATGAGAATCTCCGTCGGTGTTTCCGTGACCGTTTGCCTCGTTGTGTTTTTCGTTGTATGAGACGAGATCATACATCGAGAACCCGTCATGCGATGTAATAAAGTTAATACTCGCGTATGGTCGTCTTCCATTGTGTTCATAAAGATCGCTACTTCCCGTGAGGCGGGTCGCGAATTCCGAGACAGCGTGTCCGTCTCCTTTCCAGAATTGACGCACATTATCGCGATACTTCCCATTCCATTCCGTCCAGCCCACGGGGAAGTTTCCGACCTGATATCCACCTTCTCCCAGATCCCAGGGTTCGGCGATCAACTTGACTCTTGAGAGCACTGGGTCCTGATGAATGATATCGAAGAACGCTCCCAGCTTATCAACAGCATGAAGCTCTCTGGCGAGCGCACTCGCGAGATCAAATCGAAATCCATCGACATGCATCTCGGTGACCCAGTACCGAAGACTGGCCATAATGAGCTGAAGGACTCTCGGTGAAAGCATGTTGAGCGTGTTTCCACACCCGGTGTAATCCATGTAATAACGAGATTGATTCGGAACCAACCTGTAATAATGGGAGTTATCCAGACCGCGAAGTGATAGAGTCGGTCCCAGTCGGCTTCCTTCACCTGTGTGATTATAAACCACATCCAGAATTACTTCGATTCCGGATTTATGGAACGTCTTGACCATCTTCTTAAATTCGCGAACGCATCCGCCCGGAGATCGGTCTGAAGCATAGCTTGGTTCGGGTGCGAAAAACGCAAGAGTATCGTAACCCCAATAGTTCGTCAGGCCGCGCTCTTCGAGGTGCCGATGATCGACATGATGATGCACCGGCATCAACTCGACTGCCGTCACTCCAAGCTTCTTGAGATGTTGGATCACCGGCTTGCTGGCCAGACCTGCATAAGTTCCGCGCAGCGATTCGGGAATCCCTTGATGCAGCTTGGTCATGCCTTTGACATGGAGTTCATAGATCACAGTCTGGTGCCAGGGAGTGCGCAGCTGTTGATCGTTTCCCCAGTGAAAGCGCTCATCGACGACTGCTCCAAGCGGGGCATATGGGGCGTTGTCGAGATCACAGAAGGAAAGGTCTTGCTCGGGAGATCCGATGCGATATCCAAACAGGCTGTCGTTCCAGCTCAGCGTACGTCCAATGGCTTTCGCATAAGGATCAAGAAGGACCTTATGGGCGTTGAATCGGTGGCCATTATTTGGTTCATAGGGACCATGAACCCGATATCCGTAAAGTTGTCCCGGCTTCACTCCTGGCAGATAGCAATGCCAGACGAAATCGGTTCGTTCATGAAGTGGAATGCAAACTGATTCCCGTCGGGCTGTCACCGAATCAAACAAACAGAGTTCAACCCGTGTCCCAAATTCAGAAAACAGTGCGAAGTTTACTCCCCGTCCATCCCAAGTTGCCCCAAGCGGATACGGTTCTCCTGGCCAAACTTTCACGAACTGTCTCCTTCCAACCACCCGATCATCATGAATCAATGGTGCGTTATTCAATGTTCCATCGTGAACGTTGTGGGCGAGCTTGGTCCTCAACGCCTGGCGAGTTTAGTTTTATGATTTTTTCATAGAACGGGAAGAGATTTGAATCACAATCTCCTCGACAATCGTGGAATCCCGAAATTCGTCCGAGAAGAGAGGCAATTCGTGCCGATTGAGGGAGTTCGCATCAAGACATTGCTGTCTTTGGACTTCCATTCAGGAAACTCCTCGCTTTCGATGGGCTTCTTCGTCAAGGGTTCTGATTCCCTTGTGGCCACCTTCTTTCATCCCTGAAAACTGATATATGCCAGCTGTTATGTGACCATTTCCGTTGCACGCAGCTGGCTCAAGGTGAAGTTGAATCTCATCAACTCTCCATTCAAACTCAGTGCTCTGCGAACCGTTTGCAACTCGCGAACCCACAAGAGATGATTGATCAAATACTCTTGTTGCTCCGTCATCCTTGAAACCTTGTCATCCGGATCACTTTATGCGTTTCTTCCAAAATCAGTCACTCGTTTCTTTCAACATTCGAATGGGCTTGATTGCCGCAGCCCTCTTCGTAGCTGCTCCCGCTCTGCTGTTCGCCGACGACGACGAAATTCGTTACCGAACAGAGAAGGAAATCTTTTACCGCGATTCAGAAGGCGCATCGGAGCTGGAACGAGAGCGATGCAAACTGGACATCTATTTCCCAGAGAACCTCAAAAACTTTCCAACTGTCGTCTGGTTTCACGGTGGTGGATTAAAGGGCGGGAACCGATTTATTCCAAGCGAATTGAAAGATCAGGGAATCGCGGTCGTCGCTGTCAACTATCGCCTCTATCCAAAGGTCAAGGCTCCTGCATATATCGAAGACGCAGCTGCAGCCGTGGCTTGGGTGTTTGAGAATATTGCCGACTACGGAGGATCGCCGGAGAAGATTTTCGTCAGTGGCCACTCGGCTGGTGGCTATCTCACCAGCATGATCGGATTAGACAAAAGCTGGCTCGAAGCTCATCAGATTGATGCAGATGACATCGCGGGTCTTATTCCTTTCAGCGGACACACTATCACTCACATGACCGTTCGGGAAGAACGCGGCATCCCGCAACAGCAACCCATTGTCGATGACCTCGCTCCACTTTATCACGTGCGAGCAGATGCTCCGCCATTGCTTCTCATTACAGGAGACCGTGAACTTGAGATGCTTGGGCGCTACGAAGAAAACGCGTACATGTGGCGAATGATGCAAGTCGCTGGGCATCAACAGACGACTCTCTTCGAACTCGATGGATACAATCACGGCGGAATGGCACACCCCGCCCATCCTTTGATGCTGAAGTTCATTCGCAGAATCACGCAAGCAGAATAGTTCGCATTTCGAGCGAACCATGTTCTCAAAAGAGGACTGAAAACCCGGAATTCCCGGACGAAGATATTCATTCCCCGCAGAGACTCGCCGGTGGATCGAAATGAACCCCGGCGAGACTCTGCATTCTCTCTCTGTAGACATCGGTCAGAAAACGTAGCGCTCGACGGAGAGGGTGTGACGGAATAAAAGCGTAGCGCCCAGATGATCACTTGTTGTCAGGTGTTCAGACTTTTGGTTTTCACCATTTGTTTGAACTGAT
>NZ_SIHI01000001.1:2012118-2309148 GCF_007859735.1 Thalassoglobus neptunius
TGCCCGAAGTCACTGGCAGAACTGGCGATAGAAACGAGAACGCCGAACCCTGTTAGGCTCGGCGTCGTGTCAACCAGTCGGTAAGGGGTGTTCGAGCACCACCTTTCAAGCTCCCCGAGGCGGTCTCGATCCGAACCGCGGATTCATCGAGCTAGGTGCCTTTCGTACCAAGAGGTTACGACGATTGCCGCATATCGAAATGTTCAAGTGGAACTCGATTTCGGACCAAAATCGGGCGGAATCAGAGTCGGCAGCCCCCAAACGGGATCGCATGCGTTTGGCCCTGCATTATCAGTCTCTGCTTGATTCCGGCCAGGTCAGCTCGCGGGCAGAATTAGCCCGATTTCTCGGTGTAAGCCGTGCGCGCGTTACCCAAGTCCTTAAACGTCTGAATCAACAGAGTGATTGCCCGGAGTCCAGTGTTTTGCCTGACCGCAATGGAGCACTGCACTCATAAGCATTTCAAGGGCTAAGCCAGGATGTCGTGGACGACGTGGCCGTGGACGTCGGTGAGGCGGAAGTCGCGGCCCTGGTGTTTGTAGGTTAGCTGCTCGTGATCGATGCCCAGTAGGTGGAGGCACGTGGCGTGGAAGTCGTGAACGTGTACCGGGTTGTCGATGACGCCGAATCCAAATTCGTCGGTTGCTCCGTAGGTTAGCCCGGGTTTCATGCCGCCACCGGCCATCCAGATGCTGAAACATTCCTTGTGATGATCGCGTCCCGGAGGAGTTTTTGCGCCTGTGCCCGCGTTGTTTTCCTGGACCATGGGAGTGCGGCCGAATTCACCGCCCCAAATGACGAGCGTGTCCTTTAGAAGGTCTCGTTGTTTCAGATCTTTGATGAGTGCAGCGCAGGCCTGGTCCACCTTTTTTGCCGAATTCGGAAGCGCCCTGTAGATGTTCGCATGGTGATCCCAGCCTTTATTGAAAATCTGCACAAATCGAACGCCGCGTTCGACAAGTCGGCGAGCAACCAGGCAGTTTTTGGCGAAGTCCTGGCCGGGTTTGCTCTGTTCGAGACCATACATCCTGAGGATGTGATCGGGTTCACTGACGAAGTCTGCCAGTTCAGGAACCGAGGTCTGCATCTCGTAAGCAAGTTCGTACTGGTTGATGCGGGTTTTAATTTCGGGGTCGTGATATCGATCGAAAGCAAGTGAATTGAGCTCGCCAAGTGTATCAATCACATCTTTGCGACGTCCGCCGGTCACACCGGATGGATTGTCCAGATAGAACAATGGCTTCGCCCCGGTCCGGAACTGAACGCCCTGGTGTTTCGATGGCAGAAAACCGCTACTCCACGCCGCTGGTCCGGCGTTGGGATGTTGGTCCTTGAGTACAACATAAGCTGGGAGGTTTTCGTTCTCCGTGCCCAGCCCGTACGACGTCCAGGCACCGAATGTTGGTCTGCCAAGACGACCGTGGCCGGTGTGGAAGAACAGTTCGCCCGAGCCATGGTTAATCTCGTTGGTCTTCATGCTGCGAATCATCGTCAGTGCATCAGCAACCGTCGCCAGCTGAGGAAACAGCTCCGACATGACCATCCCACTGTCCCCGCGAGGCGCGAATTTGTATGGCGACTTGATCGCTCTTGCTTCGGGAGTGATGAAGGCGAACTTTTGTCCTTTCGTTAACTCCGGCGGCAGGCTTTTTCCGTCCCACTTGTCGAGTTCAGATTTTGGATCGAACGTGTCCATCTGCGATGGTCCTCCGACCATATGCAGGAAGATCACGCTCTTAGCACGCGGTGTATGGTGCAGTCCGTTTGCCCGAGCCTCTGTCGTCAGCAAATGAGACAACGCCAGGGAACCAATTCCCAACGTTCCCGTGCGCAGAAGGTCTCGACGATTGAGCATCATTGAATTGTTAGTCATACCGCGTCTCATGATTTCGTTACCGTTTCGTCGAGGTTAAGGATGACTTGAGCCACGCCGAACCAGTCGCCGTGTTTCCGATAAAGCGTCAATAGAGCCTCGACCTCAGCATTGGACGGTTTCCGAGCGACGGCGCGACGGAATGCAATTGTGATCTTTTCGGTTTCGTCACCCTCAGCGTCTTTGATCCAGTCGGCGAAGGCATGGGCGGCTTCCACAAAGGTTGCCCCATTGAGCAGGCTGAGTGCCTGGACCGGGGTGTTGGAACGGTCACGGCTGATCACACACGCCGACCTATTGCTGCCATCAAAGTTCAACACCATTGGGTTGGGATTTCCGCGACGCAGAAACGTATAGATTCCCCGGCGATAGCGATCTTCGCCCGCGGATGTCGGATAAACTTTGATGTCGGCCCCGGAGATCTCCTTCCACAATCCCTCGGGCTGTGGTGGATAGACAGACGGACCTCCGATCTTCTTCGACAACAGTCCGGAAACGGCAAGCAGGTTATCTCGAATGAGTTCTCCCGAGAGCCGGAATCGAGGCCCACGCGCCAGCAATTGATTGGACGGATCTTTCGCGATCGCCTCGGAAGGTACCGCAGCAGTTTGGCGGTAAGTGGAAGACATCACGATGGTCTTAATGATGGTCTTCATCGACCAGCCTTGCCGCACAAATTCCAGGGCCAGCCAGTCGAGCAACTCCGGGTGCGTTGGCGGAGTGCTCTGCATGCCAAAGTCTTCGGGCGTTGTCACAATGCCCTGACCGAAGATCTCGGCCCAGAGACGATTAACCGTCACTCGAGCCGTCAATGGGTTGTCCGGATGAACGAGCCAGCGAGCGAGGCCAAGTCGGTTGGCAGGCAGGCTGGGATCAATCGGATGCAGGACGTCAGGTACGCCAGCTTCGACACGTTCTCCCGGAGTCATATAGTTGCCACGCAGAAAAACGCGGGTCGCGACAGGACGCGTCGAGTCTTTCATCACCATCGTGCGCGCGACGAGGTCGTCTCGTGCCTCCTTCAGACGATCAATGGCTTTTTCGTAAGGCCCCGTGAAGCGGTGATCGTAAAACAGTAGTGCTTCGACCTGCTGCTGATCTTCTTCGCTGCGTTTTTCTCGCGGTGTGGTCTGAAGGACGCGGTATCCGTTGCGCTTGTTCCACGCGAATCTTTCCCAGGGAATGTCTTCACCGCGACCAGAAGCCTGGAATTCCTTTTCCCAGGATTCTTGTTCAGCCAGCGCTGCCGGTTTCGCATTCTTCAAAGCTTCGGCTTCCAATGCGATCTGGTCGGTGATCGCTTTCACGCGGGAGGCATCTTCGCGCGAGGATACGACGGGCAGGTCAGCACCAATGAACTTTTTCCGAAACATCCCCGGACCTTCCATCGACAGTTCGGGAACGGCCTGGTTGAAGTAAGCGTAGAGTTCGTAGTAGTCGACCTGCGAAATCGGATCGAACTTGTGATCGTGGCACTGGCAGCATTCCATCGTCATCCCGAGCCAGACCTGCCCGGTTGTGCTGACGCGGTCGTGCAGTACGTCCGCCCGAACCTCGTTAACTTTCGATCCTCCTGAGAAGTTCGTGGGCACATTGCGGTGGAAACCGGTGGCGATGAGTTGATCTCGACTCGCATTAGGAAGCAGGTCACCAGCCAGTTGTTCGACGGTGAATTCGTCGAACGGAAGATCCCTGTTCAACGCATTGATGACCCAGTCGCGGTAGGGCCACATCGTGCGCAAATCGTCGTGCTGGTATCCGTTGGAATCTGCGTAGCGGGCCAGGTCAAGCCAATGCAGCGCCCACTTTTCGCCAAAGTGTTTTGACCCCAGGAGTCGGTCGACGGCCGCTTCGTAGTTCCTGGCCGATGGATCCTGTTCAAACGCAAGTACTTGCTCGACCGTCGGTGGCAATCCCACAAGATCGAGCGACAGACGCCGCAACAGCACTGCCGGCTCGGCAGGCGGAGAAGGTTGCATCCCTTTCTCGCTCAAGCGTGCCTGAACGAAGTTGTCGATTGGGTTCGTCCGGGGCCAGTCACGATTAATCTGCGGCGGAGCGACCGCTCTCGGCTTCGTGTAGGCCCAGTGTCGTTCGTATTTGGCTCCGTCCTTGATCCAGCTTCTAAGTGCTTCGATCTGTTTCGCGGAAAACGGATCGCCACTCGGCGGCATTCTCAGATCCGGATCGTCACTCGTGATGCGGCCAAGAAGCGAGCTCTCATTGGGCGACCCCGGAATGATCGCTTCAAAGTCAATCGCTTCCTGACGCTGATCCAATCGAAGGTCAGCCTCCCGCGAGTTCTCGTCAGGTCCGTGACATTTGAAACACCGGCCCGACAGGATCGGTCGGATATCGCGGGTGAAGCTGACGTCGTCTGCTCGGCAAAGAGACAGGGATGTCGCGACGCCGATGAGAGTCAGTATGGTGAGCAGTCGATTCATTGTTCGACGCTCCTCGGGGTGATCTCATCACGATACGCATTCAGTTTCCGCACCGCTTCATGTAGACCGGGACGTGCAGAGAGGCCATCGCCGAAGAATCCTTGCTTGACGCCAGGTTTGTTGAACCCCTTGGGAGTATCAACAGGGTTACACCAGAAAACTCCAAGGATGTATTCAGTCTCCATCGCCGCTTTCACATATTCGGTGTAGGCCTTGCCCGCTGCGACAGAATCCTCGGCCATTTTCCACATGCGAACGTCCTTGTCGCCGTCTTTAAATCGAATAGCGAAATCACACAGGATGATCGGCTTGCCGGTGAGCTTGTAGACCCGGTCGAGTTCTTGCTTTGGAAACTGTCCCCAGAAATGAGGTTGAATGGCGATGGCGTCGACATACGGCAGCATCTCCTTCACCACATCGGGATCAATCGTGTTAAAGCCGAAGCGGTCACCGAACACGAGGTGGTCAGGATCGTACTTCCGCTGAGCTCCGCCAATGACTCGGAAGTACTCGCGAGCAATGAGACGCAGGAAGGCCTGGTCGCGAGCCTTATTGTCATCGCCTTCCCACGTGCCGAGAAACTTCTGGTAAACCTTCTGGCCGGGAGCGTCCTCTGGCAGACCGCGAATGAATTCGACCCAGTTCGTGCCCGAGGGATTCTCCAGCGGCCACGAAGCAAGATCCGTCCAGCAGTAACCAATGACATTGTGTGGATTCTGTCGGCTCAGAGAGCAATTGTGTTTTATTCCGGCTTCGAGTCTGGCATACACGTCAGGATCAAAGATGTCGACAAATTTGACGCCGTTGCTGCCTCGGTAATACGAAATGGGAACCAGATGATTCCAGCTCTCGATATAAGGCATGTCATGCCGTAGCTGAGGCGGGCATCCATAGCCATAGGCGTTGAATCCAAGCTTCCGGCAGGCGTCAGACATTTCCGTGAAGTCGAACTTTGCTCTGTTGTTACTGACGTGAGTAATGCCATGCGCAAAGAACGGTTTACCATCCGGGCTGAGCAGCCAGTGGCGACCGTTGATCTTTGAAAGCGAAATGTTCTTTGGCGGAGTTTCGTCAACCTCCAGCTCCCGAATGCGTACGTTTCTCCAGCGGCATTTGGCTCCTGGTGCCCAGCGCTGGCGCGTTGGACTGTCGTGAACCTCGAACGCGATGTGCCCCTTCCTTCCGATACGACTGAAGATCGCTTCGGCATCGTAGTTCGGAACCACGTCTGCAAGAGTTGCCGTGTCGAGCCTCGATACGAGGACTCCGTTGACCCACGTTTCGATGAGCGGCAGGCGACCGGTACAACGCACCTTGATTTTGTTCCAGTCGTTGGGCTTCCAGGCTTTCTTGAACTCAGCAAATGTGCCGGAGTAGTCGGACTTGAACTTGCCCCCTCGAAGCGGATTCGATTCGACCACGCCTTCACGGATGTTGGCGATTTTGTTCCCCGGTTCTTCATCGCCGTCGATCGTGAACGGCCAGGCGAGAAACGACCCAACTGAGTTACCGTAGACGCCACCAATCGAACCGTTTGGCCGATTGTCGACGAGAACCTGATATCCAACCGAGCCCAGTTTGTGGGCGCGAACCATGATGCCGGTATCGATAGGGAAGTCCGGATTGGCTTCTAGCGTCAATTCAAAGTCGCCGTAGGTCTTTTCAGATATCAAATAGGAACCGGCGATTGAACCTGGCACCTGTCCGCCAATCACTGCACCGTCTTTGACTTCCCACACGCCTCTGTTCTTGACACGTTCTTTGTTCGGAATGCGGCCGCCACCTTCGTTCTCCTCGTAGAACCTGATGACCTCGTCGTAGAGTCGATCCGAAGGCATACTGGCGAACATCTCGTTTCGCGGCACATAGACACGAGGCGAAGTGAACCAACCGTCCAGCGTTTTCCCATCGAACATGTCGACGGGTTCGCCGCGTTTCAGGATCCTGGGTTCGCGTAAGCGTGCGGCTCGTTTTCGCAGGATTGCC
Source organism: Thalassoglobus neptunius (assembly GCF_007859735.1). GTDB lineage: Bacteria > Planctomycetota > Planctomycetia > Planctomycetales > Planctomycetaceae > Thalassoglobus > Thalassoglobus neptunius. The sequence continues at coordinate 2,018,422 of NZ_SIHI01000001.1, forward strand.
GCCCTCTTGTCTGACAGGGACTCTTCCCCGTCGTTCTCCATTTTGCGACTGGCGGGAGTGCCCGTTCTGCGAGTCAACGGCCCTGCTACGAGATGATCCAGAAGCATCGTCTTTCCGTCATAAGGCCCACTTCCGAATGCCGTAATCTGAAAGAAATGGACTGCCTTCAAATCGGCTTTGTCCTGCGCCCACGGCGGCTTACCGAATTCAGCAACCGGTGCTGAAATCAGCTTCCACTTTCCAACAGAGCCAACCGTTGTGAAGGGGAAAACGCTTGTCTTTCCAGCGCCGCTGCTGCACTGGAAATTGAACCCGCTTTCAAAGTCGGCCTTTATCCAGAACCGGATCTCTCCGAACCGAGAGAAATCGGTCACTGGAATCTTAAATCCAGTGCCGACGAAGTTCTTCGTCCCGGCATCAGGATCAACAACTGTCTTGACCGCAAACCTGCCAACTCCTTCGGGCACATCGTCGACCAGGGTCACGGAAGCCTTGTGCGATGTCTTCTTACCTTCGAGGAAATTGTCGTCTTCAAATTCAGCGATGACATGGATGCGTTCCTTCCTCTGGACGCTGCCAGGAATCGGCCGCGAGTTACTCGCGACAGTTACCGAATTTCGCTGTTCGCCGCTGAGCAGAAACGCAATCAGATGGCGAATCTCGTCGACCGACAGCGCGTCCAGAAGACCGTTGGGCATGATCGAGGTTGTCATCTCTCGTCGCTCTTCGACGTCATCCTTGTCGACGTAAAAGACGTGCCCATCATTTGCGACGTACCCCTGCTTCTTTCCTTCCTTTCCGACAATCAGTCCAACCAGCACCTTGCCATTCACTGTTATCAATTGTTGCGGGCGATAGTACGGCGCCATCTCGGCATTCGGATTGACGATGTGCTTCAACAACCAATCTGCAGTCACGTCTGTCTGCTTGTGGATGCTTGTGAGGTCCGGACCGACAGAATTGCCTCGTCCTTGGATCGCGTGGCACTTGTAACAACCGGCAAGATTAGTGTGAAAAAACAGTCGGCGACCGACCCTGGCGTCAGGCTTCTCCGTTGCCTCTCGGTTGATCAACTCAATCCAATCTTCAATCTGATCAGCTTTCGGCTTCGAATCTACGAGTCGCTCGCCAAGCCCGGAGGCAACACGAGTACGTTTGGCTTCTTCAGAAATGACTCTGCTGCTATCCGTCGACAGTGTGTTAAGCAACTCTTCCTGATCCATGGCAACGGAAGCCAGGCCAGCAATTGCATCGGCTCGGAGGTTCTCATCCAGTGACTTGTCGGCCGCGATTTCTGCCAGAACTGGAGCTCGGTTCGCGTCCGCATGAATCACAAGTGAATGAACGGCTTCGCGCTGAATGTTCTGATGCTTTGACTTTGTAAGCGGCGTCAGAGTTGCGACTGTGAGTCTCGGGTGATCAGCCTTCACATTCGCCAGCGCCATCGCACGAAGCCCCGGCGGCTTGTCGGTATCCAGTGCCAGTTCGAGCAACGTATCGCCTGGTGAGAACTCCTTCTTCGAGTCGCCACTGATCCTCGCAAGAGCCGCAACAACCGCCAGCAGGTCGCGTCGGCTGAGGTCACTTCGATCAAGAATCGCTTTGACGTTGGACGCGTAGCCCCTGAGTTTTTCATCCGCAATCCACTTGATGCCAACAAATCGTACTTCGGAATCCTTGTCCTTGAGGAGTGCCGGAATGATCTCTGTGCGGGCCTCAGCATTGGAGCGTTTGAGCGCCACCGCGTAATGCGCCCGAGCAATTCCGCTCGTCTCCGATTGCCAATTGAAATCACTTAGGGCTTCGGGGTTCTCGGCCAGCGTATGCATGGCGGCTGTGCGCGCATACGGATCTGAACTTCCGAGTTTGGCAAGTGCATCTTCTGACGAAAGCTCATTTGTCTGCGGCCTGTTCTTCGATGGTTCGAGTGACACGGGCTGTCTGAATTCAACGCGCCAGATGCGGCCATGCCCATGAACCGGGTAGGACAGCTTCACCCAGTCGGTGAAGTACAGGTAGCGGCCGTCGGCCGAGCAACCAAAATGAACCGGTCGAAAATCGTCAGGCCCACTCAGAAACGGTTCACGTGTCGCCGTGAATGACTCGCCCTTCGCGGTCAACGAATGCAAATCGACGCGATTGTCCGTCCAGGACGCACTCAGCAACTTTCCAGGGCCATGCGGGATTAATCCACACGCAGCTTCGCCAAGCGCACCGATCATTCCGAGCGTCCCGGGATTTTCTCCGTTCCAACAAACCAGTGGGTGCTGGCCTGAGCGACCGTAGCGATATTCGTATCCGAAATCGGCGCCCGGCACGATATGCAGCAATCGATTCGGCGGAGTGGCGTTGGGATCGTTGTCGGTGCTGAACAGGTTCCCGTCCAGGTCGTACGCCATTCCGAAGGCGTTCCAATGCCCGGTCGACTGGCGCATGAGTTTGCTGCCATCCGTTCGGCAGCGATATGTCGAGCCACCTTCGGCGCCACCGGAAAGCTTCACGCCGTCCGAGCCGACGAAGGTGTAATCCGAACCAAGGTTCTCACCAAAACCAAATGCGAGCCAGTCCGGATTCGCAGGATCGATCGCAAGGCCCCCCACACCGTTGTGAGGATAGTTACCGTCGGTTTCGCAAGTGACCAGTTTCTCGGGCTCGCCCTCCGCTTTTGTCTTCCGGGAGGCGTTTGGAAAACGACCAATGAACCAGCGAGTGCTCACATAGAGATGCCCGTCGGGGCCAAACAACAGATCCGTGCTGAAGGTGTGACCTTCGTAGAAAACGGACCGCTCATCAGCGATGCCATCATTGTCCGTGTCTTCAAAAACAAGAATCCGATCGGTCTTCGGCCCCTCATAGTCTGAGTTGCGTTTGTGAGTGTGATTCTCCTGCACAAACACTCGGCCATCCGGGGCGACCGCGATTCCGATCGGCGTGACGATGTCGGGGTTCTGAGCGAACAGCGCGACGCCTTTGATATTCGGGTGATGAATCTTCGGCGTAAACGTCGTCTTTTCTGTCGAAGCCCAGGGAGCGTCGTCCTGTGAATAGGTCAGACCGGGCGCGAGGCTCAATAGCACGACGGCTGCTAGAGTTATAGAATGCTTCATGTTAATGGCGCTATATGGTGCGAGAGTGAATCGTTGGACGGGCACTCCTGCCCATCCTTGATTGTGTTATTTGATTTGCCGAAGTGGCTCATCAACGATGAACGCTTCGGGGAAGTCTGCCGCCTTCACTCCATCACGATTGCGAAGACGTTTGTTCTGTTGGCGTCCGCGTGGCGGATTCATCGGTATTTCCATCCCACCCAACTCTTCCATCATTTCGTAAAGTCGGCTTTGCATTTGCTGCTTCGTTCTTGCAAATGCCGGATCATGGATAAGGTTTTTTTGCTCTTTCGGATCAGCCTGAATGTCGAACAACTCATCCGTATCCCAGAGCCCGTAGTACGTCGTGTACTTGTATTGCGCCCCTCGCAGACAGAAATGTGTTGGGGTTTGCGGATAGTTCTGTTCCCAGTAATAGCAGTAGAGGAAATACTCTCGCCATGGGATCGTCTCGTCCTGAGCTAGTGGCAGGAAACTCCGGCCGTCCATATGCGGCGGCTTCTTAAGTCCCATGGCCTGCATAATGGTTGGGGCGATATCGATATTGGCGACAACCTGCTCAACCACCGAACCGCCTTCGATGATCTCGGGACACTGCATCAGCATCGGAACACGACTTGATGTCTCATACGCCACTCGTTTGTCGAACAATCCGTGCTCACCAAACATGAATCCGTTGTCGCCCATGTAGATGACGAGCGTTTCGTCGTGGATGCCCATCTCTTTTAGTTGCTGCATAACAGCTCCGATGCTGTCATCAACGCTTCCCAGAGCCTCGCAGTACCGTTTGTATAACAACTCGACGCTTTGGCCAGTATGAAGAGCGAAATCCATACCGTGCCAACTGTTGCGCTGGTCCAACAGCCAACGAGGACGATTCTTAAGGTTGTCCTTCAACAGTTCGCTGGACGCCGGAAACTCAAAGGGCCGGTCCTTTAGCGAGTCTTTGTATTTGGGTTCTGGAGTAAACGGATCGTGTACGGCTTTGTGCGATAGATACAAGAAGAACGGTTCGTCCGCGCCGTCCTGTTGCTCAAGAAACTCAATCGCCTTGCGTGTCAACAATGGCGTGATATAGCCATCCTGCGGAACTCGCTTACCGTTGTCGTTGATCGTGTACTTTGGTCCCGGCGGATAGTACTGGCCCTGACCTTTGAAGCTGAACCAGTAATCAAAACCCGGACGAGGGTTATCGTTCGCGTGGCCCATGTGCCACTTACCGATGAACCCGGTTTTGTATCCCGCCTGTTGAAGGTACTGAGGAAAGAACAGCGTACCCTTGGGCACCGCACGTTGGTTGTCGATCACGCGATGGCGGAACGTGTACAGCCCCGTCAGAATCGAAGCGCGACTGGGCGAACACAGCGACGTCGTCACGAAGGCGTTCTTCAAATGCACGCCATTCTTTGCCATCGCATCCATATGTGGCGTCTTCGCCAGTGGATGCCCCATGAAGCTCATCGCATCGTAGCGGTGATCATCTGAAAGGATGAACACGACATTACGGGGTTTCGTTCCCTCGTTCTTAACAGCCTTAACCGTCACCGGCACAGGAACAACCTGTGCATCGGCCGACTGCACTAGATAAATCGCTAGCAAGCCAGCAATCATGCAATGGAATAGCTTGCTTTTGAGCTTGTTTTCGTTCGATGTCATGTCGCCTTCCTCTGAACGCCTTAGCTGCAGTGGTGAGGGTGTAGTAAGAAAATCAATTTGATTCCGCCCTTTTCTCTTCCCAGGTGTCTTGAAAACCTCTGGGCTTCCAGGCAGCAGCGTAATCCAGGTGATAACCCACACCTCTCAGGTCGAGACAGAATCTTTGGGCAAGGACAGTCTCACGTTTCTTTGCAACAAGGTCATTCTTGATATGAAACGTCACGCCGTTGATATTAGACAGAGTTTCGTCTCCAAGAATCTCAATGGTGCCCTTGTACCACTCACCATATTTGAGCTTTAGCGTTTCGTTCTCGACGATCACCTTCTTCTGCCCTCGTTTTCCGAGGATGTAGTTTTGGAATACGAGCTGGGATCCGTCGGGTGTCATTTCCAGGCGGATCCAGCGGTGCCCAAGGTCGATGAAACAGATTTGTTCTTTCACCTTTCGATCCAGTTCCAGGAACTTCACTCGAAAGGAAAAGATGTAATCCTGCCCGCCGAGTTTGAAATGGGAACGGACGAATTCTTCTTTCCCGTACCTTGCGCCTTTGGGTGCCTCGCCATGAACAGACGGGGGAATGGTCACCATGACCCCATCTTTCACGGTGCCCCTGGTGTGCTTTCTTAGGTCCAGGATTGCATCGACTTCTTTTTGCTCATCAAAGTGCTTTTCAAAGATGTTCTCACCCTTGTTGAGCATGGTTGTCTTGAGCGACGCTCCTTTTACGTACTCGTCTGCCGTTGCGTCACGATCTGTCAGCACGCAAATGGCGGTCATGGCTATCAATAGAGTGCTTTGTTTCATTGATTCTTTCCCTGGATGTTTTCTGCTGCGATATTTACACGTAGGGCCGGTTCCCACCGGCCGCATGCTGGACCGTCCGGTAGGAACCGGACCTACAGGATCTGTCTTCATCTCATTCAGTGAAACTCTCAAGAAACCTCGAGGCCAGTCATAGTTCCCGTGCTGGTGGCGAACGCGTCCTGTTCGATTCCCAGCCGTTGAAGTGCGTTCACGAAGAGATTTGGCAGCGGATAGTTGTTCTGCTGGTCGAATGCCAGGTGTTGCCCGTGTTGGAATCCGCCTCCGGCAAACAGGACCGGCATGTTCTTATTGTCGTGACTTGAGGCGTTTCCGAGATTCGATGTCATCAGCACCATCGTCTCATCGAGCAATCCGTCGGACTTCAGGACTCGCAGGAAGCGAGCCCATTGGTCGATCATCCCTTGCTCGACCGACGCCAGTTGCCGAATGGTGCCACCATCCATGCCGTGATGGCTCAGGCCGTGGTAATCCCCGGGGACGTGCAACGTGACGAATCGCGTCGAATCGGTCCGCAGGGCCATGCGGATGATGTCGAGGAAAGTGCCCGCAATGCCGACGGTGTCTCGCGGGATTGAACTCGGCTTGTCCATATCAACTTTGGGTTTGGGGCGGTTCGTCCAGGCCTCGTTCGCAACCATTCGCTGTTCGAGTTCGCGAACGCTTGTGAACCAATCATCAAGCTTGTCCCGATCACCAGCGCCGACTTTTCGTTGCAGTCGTTTCGCCTCGTCACCAACCACATCCATGATGCTGCGGCCTCGGCGAATGAGTTCGGCTTGTCGCTCACGTTCTGCTGGCGTGTCATCCACAAACAACGTTGTGAAGAGACGCATCGCATTGTTCTCAGCCGGAATCATCGAGCCGTTTTGCGTATACGATGGGCTGGTCTGAGATCTGGTATTCAGCACCAATGACGGGAATCGCGTTTCGTCCCCCAGTTGTTTGGCCATCAACTGATCCAGCGAAATCGTGTTGCGCGATGCCGAACCACGCGCGTTGGGACAGGCCGAAAAGATGCTGCCCTCGGCAGAGTGTCCACCAGAAACGCCCGGGTGAGACGCGCCTGAGACGACGGTGAAATCGTTTCGCAGATCATCCAGATCTGCCAGATATCGAGATGCCTTGTAGTTCCGGCCGTCGGTCTCCGGCACCAGGTTGGGGTTGTGCAAGCCAAGCGCAAGACTGACGCCAACAAATCGCCTGGCGTGCTTTCCATTGGAGTCCGAAGCAAACGCTGGTTGCATGGCGTCCAGCAGCGGTAAGCACAGTGAAACACCCGCGCCTCGTATCACCGTACGGCGCGACAAAACGCTCGGTCGTGGCAGAGTTCGGGATGTCGAAGAGTCTTTCGGCATGATTCGTTCTCGTCGGTTCAAGACGGCAGGTCACTTCTTAAGGAATAGGTCGCTAGTCAGTGCGGCGTGAATCAACGTTCGCATCCCGTATCCGGATGCTTTGGAATCGGCAACGATCTGATCGACGGCTGGTTCATCGCTGTAGCGAATCGGTGCGCCTGTGGCGTAGGTTAGGAATTGCTCGGCAAACCCGCGGGCAATCCGTTCTGGCTGATTCACATAGAGCTGCTGCCATGTCAGAAGGCCTTCGAACGTCTGTCCGTCGGCAGTTTTACCCGATGGATCGATCGCTGCCCCTCTACCGCGCATTCCGTATCGATCACGCCACACTCCGACCGGATCAAAACTCTCCAGGGCGAATCCAGGTGGATCGATCGTTCGGTGGCAGGCATTGCACGATGCATCCGACCGGTGTTTGGCCAATTGGTCGCGAATAGAGGTCGCTCCTCGGACGTCCGGTTCGACCGCTGGGATTCCCGGGGGTGGCGGCGGAACCCGCACTCCAAGAATCCGCTCGTTGACAAACACGCCGCGTACTACCGGAGAAGTTGTGGTTCCATCGGCCGTCACCTTCAAGATGGCACCCTGAGTGATCAGACCGCCACGCCGACTGCTCGGTGACAGCGAAACGGTCTGGATTCCATTGCCGGGTTGCCAACTCTTGATGTTGTCGGTGATCCGATAATGTCGTGCGAGCCGCTCGTTCAAACAGGCAAAATCTGAATCGACAAAGCATGCGACACTCAAGTCCTGCTCGATGAGTTTGCTGACGTAGGTACGGGTTTCCCGTAGCATCGACTCCTGGAGCACGGGATCAAACGTTCGAAACTGCCTGCTGTCAGGCGTTGTGAAGTCGATCTGGTTGAGCTTCAACCATTGATCGGTAAAGCTGTTGATGAACTGCTTCGAGCGCGGATCATCGAGCATGCGATCGATTTGCGCTGCAAGAACTTCGTCGCGCCGGAGCTTTCCTTCGCCGGCTATTCGAAGCAGGGTCTCGTCCGGCGTATCCGTCCACAATGCGTAGCTGAGTCGCGACGCGATGGCATAGTCGTCCAGCGCCCCGGGTGACTCAACGAACGTCAGCATCCTCGGCGAGCAGAGAATCGTGCGGTACGCCGCACGCAGAGCATCGACGAACGATCCGTATTCGGCGAGTACATCGAGACCGATCCGCTGATAGTCGGCTACTTCATCCGAGGTGACCGGGCGCCGAAACGCCCTCGATGCGAAGCGAGTCACCAAACGCTTGAGCACACCATTTGGATCAGCCTTCCATTGTTCCTGCTTTGCATCACCGAACAGGTTCCGGGTGACATGCTCGCGATCGGCATTCGGATAGAAGCGTTCGATGCGAATGCCACGATGGGCGATTCCTGAAAAACCTCGCTCTTCATTGCGATCGCGGTACGCGACCGTGTCTGCTCGCCCCGTCTGATTGGGTGCTCTGCGGAGGGTGCGATCGTTCGGCTTCAGCTCCAACGTATGTCGTCGCTGAATCCAGGCTTCGAACTGCAGATCGCGCGGAGTCTCGGTCGCTTCCACGATACCAACGTCGTAAAGAATCGGCTGAGCGGAGGCAGCGACTCCTGATCGCAGCGTTCCCCACACGGTCCCACCTTTCACCGGGTTGACTGCGCGCACGTCGCGAAGGGTGATTCGATACCAACCGTCTTGCGGAATTCGGACCGAAGTCATTCGTCCGTAGAAGGCCAGGTAAATTGGCCACGAAATACTTTCGCCATTTCGAGTCTCGGGGCCTCGGTAATTGCGTCTTCCAATTCCCCGCGACAGACGCGCGGGTGGATAGTCTGCCGCGTAAGTGACATCCCCATTGAGAGCACGATCAAATGCTGCGGCCAACGCAAGATCAGCAACGTCGAGGTACCGAGCCAGTAGGTGGTACGACAACTGCTGGCCGTCAGCGACGGTTTCAAACTCGTGCGACGCCGCGTCTTCCGGCAGCTGATCTCGCAGAGGAAGGTCAATCCCAAGCAACGAGTGAATCGTGTGTTCGTACTCCGTCCGCGTCAGACGTCGGCCGCGAAGCCTGCCTCGATCCGCGATGTCGCGCGAGTCCGATTCCATCAGTCGCTTATCGAGACCTTTCAGGAATCCGGCCGTGTCTTCTGGCCCAAGGCCCGAATCGGGCGGCATCTCTCCGTCTCGAACACGCTCGTAAACGCGCCGCCAACTTTCGAAGGCGTGAGGCTTGTTGAGGTCGAATGGAAGCTCGCTCAGGCTTAAACCCGCTTCCGGCTCATCGCCACTGTGACAGTCCCGACAATGCTGCCCAAGAAACCTTCCGATTGCTACCGGTGGATGCTTAAGATCCTGCTCGGCAACGTTCTCATCAGCCGTGGCCGTCCCCGCGAAAGCGATGAATACCCCGGAGATCAGTACAGGCAGAGATCCGAGCCAGCCTATCACGGAACCGATGGATCGACGTTGATCAGATTTGATATTCATACCCCTATAGTTCGCGCCAGCCCAGAACCTGCCGCCGATTTCTCCATTTTCTGTAGGGCCGGTTCCCACAAGCCGAACGTCGGATTCCCGGACAACACCGGTCGATCCTCTGGTCACGCGTGACAACACCGGCCCCGCCTATTGACGACTCCAAAAGCTCGACCAAATGCCCCATTGCTCTTCGGTGAGGATCTTCTTCAGCTTCTTTTTTCGCTCTCCGTAGAACTTGTTTCTCGCATCGCTCTGCGCTTCTCCGTTGAGATTCCTGAACTTAGCCTCGGCGGCCTGGCGTTCTTTTTCCAGTTCGTCGAGTTGACTCTGTTGCTCCGCTGTGAGTTTCAGCGCTGCAAACATTTCGGCGGGCGTGGTGGGTTCGGACGTCTTAGCGGGGGTGTCCAATTCAGAAGGGGCAACCATCGGCAGTGGCTTGTTCAGGGAAGCGCCACCATGCCAGATCGAAGCGTTTTCGTTGGCTTCTTTGACGAGAGAGAGCAGCTTCTCATTGGGCTCGCCGAACGGACTGAAGAATCCGCATTGCTGGCCAAGTTGTTTCGTTCCCGCCGGAGCCCATTGCTCGATGTAGCCGCAATACCACCAGCCGAGCATGTAGGGGTGGTCTTCCATTGAGCCTTTCAAGTATCGACGGTATTCACTCGCGACCGCGTCGAAGCTGTCCACCTCCAACCCTTTGATTTTTGTGTGTTTGGAAGTCTTGAAGGAGTACGAGTGGTCGCCGTTAATGATCGGCAGGCCGGTCTGGCCGTGCAATTTTCGGAGGGTCGCGTTGTGTTGATCCGTGTAGAACGTGTAGTACTGAATCATCATGACGTCACAGTGTTTGCCGATCGCGTCAAGTACTCCGTCGGGAATCATGTCCACCGATTTGTCGTAGCCGACGTCGTGCTTGTCGCCAAGAAGCAGATGGTTTGGGTCGTATTTCCTGATGAGTTCAGCGTGCAGGCCGTACCACTTTTCGGCCAATGCAGTCAGCATGTCGTCAGCGTCCGTTTGGACCTGGGCGAGTTTCTTAGGCTGGATGGGCCAGTCCGTGACCTTCGCAACGTCGTCCCACGAAGTGATGCCATCGATAGCGTAGACCTGAGCAGCTTCAGTCGCCGATGCATGGTTGCGTTTCAGGATTCGCATCCATTCCTGTTTGCCCGCTGCGTCGGCGGGAAGTGCCCGCGTGTCCTGGACCCACGGGTAGACGAGTCCGCCGTCGGGAAACATCGGTCGATGCCACCGCCGTACCCGCTTCAGATCGGGCATGTCGAAGTAGGCGTAACCGAGGCAGTACTTTGCGTCACGCAGCGGCGTGCATGTCTTCTTCGCCAGGGCATTCAGTTTGTCTCGGAAGCTCGTCGAAAACACGTCGGGAAATCGATCTCCCCGTCGGCGATTCATTCCCACCAGGGAAATGCTCTGAACCTTAATCTTCGCGACATAATAGATCTTTCGCTTCTCGTAGAAGTCGAGCGGCGTCGAGTAGGCATGGAAGGGAATCGTGTTGAATGCGTAGTCCTTAAAGTCCTTCACGACCATGTCGGCATAGCCTGCGTGGTTCTTCGCGCGAGGATTCAGGCCACCCCATGATCCCTTGATGTCCGCACCAAATCTCTCGGTCAACCACCCCTTGTTGACTTCATTGAACAGCACGCCGCCCTCACCAACGTGATTCATCCCCGTGGTGATGAACCGCTTGCCGGTATGATCGGCCAGCCACCAAACGCCGTTGTCGTTTTGCAGATGAATGAAACCCGGGTTGCCGATGACACGCACAGGCTTGTCTGCGTCCTGAGCGTTTGCGGCGACCGCCATCAGGACGAACACGATGCAGGTGGAGGTAAGAGTGTTGATGATCGTGCTTGTTTTAATCATTCCGGTTGCGATTGATCTATAGGCAATATCGTGCGGCACTTGCTGACCTTAGCTGGAAAGGACTCGTTCCAAAATGACTTCCCGGACTTCCATCACCTGGGTGCCGGGCATCTGGTCTGCCGAAAGAATCAGTTTCGTTACTCCTCGGTCCAATTCCATTTGTCCGACTTCGAGTGTTGCCCAGGGTTTCTCCAACTCGCCGGCACGGGGGGCTCGATCATGATTCGGAAACAGAGCCGGGTCGAAAGGCTGATCAACGATCGCCTCAAGTTCGTTCTCGTTCACCGTGACGCGAATCTGCGATCCGACGTCTTTCATGGGGCACGTGTATTTCACCGCAACGCGGTACTTGCCTGGTTCCACGACATCGATGTACCAGGTGATCTTGTCGTCAGGGTCAACCCAGTTGACGATCCAGTCATGATGAAAGCCCTTGCCATGAAACTTCAGCGATCCGCTCAGTTTCGATTGCACCGCATGCAAATGAGTGATTGGGAACTGCTGATATCCACAGGGGATAAGAGACTCCAGTTGCCAGTCTTTCGAGACGTCTGCAAACCAGTTGCGGTAGGCGTCCCGATGTCGCTGGAACTGTTCGGGACGCTCTTTGCTGATGTCTTTCTTTTGGCCGGGGTCTTCAATTAAGTCAAAGAGCGATTCCTCTCTCGCGGTACGGACATAGCGGTAACGGAGGCTTCTGGCCGCACCGTTCGGTAGCTGCAACTTCTTCGCCCAATAGCGGTGGGTAAAAATCATCCGATCGCTCGGGGCGGTTTGCTTGTTCAGAAGCGAGGCTTTGAGGCTACGTCCATCCAACCGAAGATTGTCGGGGACTTCGATGCCGCAAAGATCCGCCAGTGTTGGCAGGAGATCGATGTGAGCAGCGAGTCCATCGACAACGCGATCTGGTTTGATATGACCGCTCCAACGTACGAAGAGAGGGACGCGCACGCCGCCTTCGTCAACCTGCCCTTTGTGGCCCTTCATCCCGCCGTTGTATCGATCGCGCGTGTTAGGTCCGTTGTCGGTGAGGAACAGGACGATCGTGTTTTCCTGAAGGCCCAGCTCCTTCACCTTCTTTAGAAGACGACCGATGTTGTGGTCGATGTTCTCGACCATCCCGTAGATCGTCGCTGTCTTCACACCCAAACCGCGGGCGCTGTATTTCTCGTAGTAGGCATCCGGCACCTGATAGGGTGTGTGCGGCGCGTTGTAAGGGATGTAGCAGAAGAACTTGTCGCTGCGATTCGCTGCGATCCATTCCATCGCCCTTTCGGTCAGGACGTCGGTGATGAAGCCCTTAGTTTTGATTGTGCCCGCATTGTGTTCGAGGACGGGATCGAAGTAGTTCCCAAAGTGCCCCGCGCAGAACCCAACGAACTCATCAAACCCTTGTCCATTTGGGTTGTGCGGGAAGTGTTCCCCGTTGTGCCACTTCCCAAACAGGGCTGTGCTGTAGCCGTTGGATCGGAATAGCTCCGCAATGGTGGTTTCCTCGGATCGCATGATCTCCAGATTGTTGGAGACGTTCACCGTACCCGTGCGGATGTGATAACGGCCCGTCAACAAGCTGGCTCGGGTTGGAGCGCAAAGTGGTGAGACGAAAAAGTTCTTAAAGCGTGCGCCATCCTTCGCCAGTTGGTCCAGGTTCGGAGTATCGATTAACGGGTTGTCGTGCGAACGCACATCGCCGTATCCCTGGTCATCAGTCATGACCAAAATCACATTGGGGCGATCATCCGGTTCAGCGGCCTGAGTCGTAGCGCACGCCAGCCCCCACATCATGCAGACGACACAACTCACAATTCTCGTGACGATCTTTTTATGCATTTGAGTTCTGACTTGTGTGGACTCCATGAAATCGTTTTGTCTGTGATGGGACAGTCGAGGCCTGAGCCACATCAGTGATTTGATTGCTGCAAAAACAGCGTTCGCTGGCGTGCAATTGCTCGGTAATGCCCATTCGTCTCGTGGTATTCCTCGTCGAGTTTCTTAATCGTAGTCTCGTTCATTGGATGACGAATGTTCTGGTAGATGAAGGCATTACCCTCTTTGGCAGTGGCGATCGTTTTGCTTCTAGGTTCATTGTCGATGCTGAAGAAACCTGGTTGACCGCGATCGTAGGCGGCTACCGTGTGAGAGTTGTCATGTAGGCAGGCGCAGAATGAGACGCCGATGAAGTTCGGATCAGCCGCCAGTCGGCGCGAAAGCAGGTGGTAAAGCACTCGTCGATCCAGATGGTCGGGAACGGGGCCTGGTGTCCTTCCCAGCTTAAGAAGTGTTTCCGGGTAGACATTTCCGAACACCTGGTCACTAAGTAACGCAGGCAGCCCGGTGCTTTCAACCACCGGACTGATCTTGTGCGTTTCACTGAAGTGCTGCGGCGCCAGCACGTCGATGTAGGGAGTGATTCGTTTCCAGAGTTCGGCCGAGTAGGTGACGCCTTTCACGTAGCATCCGAGAACCATGTGGTTGGAATCCACCTTTCGGATTTCAGCGTGTCCGAGCCGATTCACCCGGACAACGATTTCAGCGATCAAAGCCTCCTGGTCTGCGGCAATTGTCTTGTTCTTTGAATACGTGAAGTATCCCGCGGGATAAGCGATCCCTCCCTTTTGCCTCAGGTCATCAAAGGACTGATAAGTCTTGCCGTAAACGGCGTTCAATTTCCTGATATCGCCGTTGTAACGTGATTCCAGGATGGAGATCAGGTGCTCTCGACCCGGACTCCCGGGTTCACGATCCAGCGTTTCATTGATCCACAGGCCTGAACGCATGAAGGAGCCAAATCCGTAGTAGTACCCCATGATCCATGAGTTGTCCTTGTTCGGCGTGACGTATCTGGCGACGCTCTCTCGGACGAATGTGGCATATTCGTCGCTAAAGACGTCCGGGCGTTTCTCGCCAGGCTTCAACTCCACCTGGTGTTTGATCAACGGCACGTGAATGGCGTGAGGAATCTTCTCCTCGCGATAGACGCGCTCGGCCAACTCGTAGTTGACGTAGCCAAAGCGTGCCCGCTCCGTGCTGTACGGCCCACTCCAGACGCAGTTGTAGCCCAACTCCCGCATCTTTTTGATGCCGTCGCGCAGCCAGGCTTCCTGGTCACCTTTGTAGGAATAGGTCACGGCGTCCCGGGAAAAACCGGTCACTGGATGGCTGAGGCCAATTCCAAAGAATCCGTGCCCCTCCGGCGTCACTAACCACCAACGACCGTCAATCCTTTGCGTATGAAAGAATCCAGTTTTGTTTCCCGTGATGTCGGTGAAGCCGCCATAGGTGTCGAGCTCTTGGGCTGAGGCCGGGAAGCCGGTGGCGATGCTTATCAGCAAGGCGAAGACGGTGTTGGATTTCATATTGTTGATCTCATGTGTAGTACGGGAACTCCTGCCCGTTTTTCCTCAGCGAAGCTCATAGCGTTTCACGAGCAAGAGTGCCCGTGCTACGGACGGACTAATCGTGGAACATCCGGGCCATCTTCTGGGTGACTTGTTCATTCGCAGCCGTCATTTGATAAACGTGCTGTTGATCGGGATTTTCCATCTCGTCGAGCAGTCCGCGACGGCGAGCTTTGTTTCGCTGATAAGCGCCGCACAGGTGAAAACCGATGCAGCCCGGGTTTTCGAAAAGCCCACTCAATGTCTTTGCATACCACTCGCCGTTGTTTGGTTTGAAGAAGCTGTTACTGCGGAAGTTCACTCCCGCAGCGTCGGCGAGCAGAACCGGCTTCCCGGTTTTCTCATGCCACTCGTCGAGGTGTTTGACCGGATCGCGGAAGTCTTGGAACGAGATCACGTCAACGAACGGTTTAGCGGCGTTCATCACTTCCATCGCGATCGGCGCGTTGGCTTCGTAGCGGTCGCCGAGCAGCAGGTGGTGTTTGTCGTAGCGACGAATGGCGTCGTGGGTGGTCTTGTAGTAGCTAGTCGCCAGCTCGCTGAGTTCTTTTCGTCCCGCCTCTGTCTTCAATCGCTCGGGATCGAAGATCGGACCGCGCCATTTGTTGTCTGGCCGGTCGTGAGTCCATGTCGGACAGTCGCTGTAGAAATAGCCGATGAGGTTTCTTTCATCGGCCAGCTCCGCACAGTGCGAGCGCGCGACGTAGTCGACCCACTCTTTCCAGTCGTCACTGCGGAAATCGTAGTGGACCGTATGCTTCTCCCACTGATGCGATTCGGTGAACGGGAGCAAGTGACAATAAGGCATGTCCAGCGCGCGATATTCGTCGATAGTAAAGGCGCGCGAATGCTGCCACTTCTTGACCGTCACTTCTTGAACCCAGCCGACGGTGTTGAAGCCCCATGCCATCAGGTTGGGTGCGACCGACTCCTTAATCCACCGAATCGTGCTGCCGCCGTATTTCTTGCGCCAGATGTCGATGTTCTCGGGGTACCGCAGGCTGGCTGGATCGATGTGGTTGAGCCCCATCGTGAAGAACGGCTCTCCCGCAGGGGTAATCAACCACCAGTGACCTTTTCTCTCGCCGAGAGTAAAGAATCCTTCTGGTTCGATCTGCGTCGTCTTCGCTTCAGTCGTCTGGGCGAAGGTCGGCGCTGAGCGGGCCGCAAGGCCCGCGCCGAGAGCAAGACCGCCCTGCAGAAAGTGCCGCCGTGCTATCGATTTCGTATTCATAATTAATCCTTGCTCAATACGAGAACCCGCAGTTGGTCAACGCCTCGAACCGGATTGACGTTGACGCTCAGTCCCAGCGTCTTCATGTCCTGGGACATCGTCACTTCATCGGGCGACCAGCCACCACCTTCTGTCGACTCTGAATTGTCAGTGGAAACATGCGGATCAAGTCCTCGATACGGATTGGCTGCCACCGGGTACTCCACTCCGGGTAGTCCAAGGGTCGAATCGCTGGCAATCAACTGGCTCGCTTCGCAGACGACTCCGACAATCTTTCGGTCAAACTTGATCACACCACGGATCGGCTCTGGCTGAGCCGACCTGAAATGAAACAGGTAGCTGTCAACTTTCACGCCCTGCGGAACGGTCAAACCGGTGTTGCCGAAGAAGCGATAGTTGCCAGCCGATATCAGTGTGACCGGGATTTCCTGATCCAATAGCACATTGCTCTTCTCCGGGATCACTTCGATCCACGACGCTGCCTGACGTTTCAGATCCTTCCGCGACACCGTCTCCTTCAAACGTATATTGCCCTGCAAAAAGGTGAGACCGAGATCACTTCGGTTCCTGTTTCCCAGGACTCCGCGACTGGAGCGAACGGGGATGTTCTCCGACCCCAATTCGTCGGCTGCACCCACCTTCAATCGAATCGCCTGTCCTTCTTCAATTCGAATACTCTCACCGGACCGCGTGCTCGACCCCTCACGCTCAAAAACTTCGACGAGCCCCTCGATGACATGAACCTCCGTCTGGCCGCCATCTCCAACCCTTAGCCCAAATTCCGTGCCTAGATCGACTACCTCCGCCTCATCCGTCGTGATGGTGAAGCCGATCGCTTCCTCCGGGATCCGTGCGACCAGATTGCCGGAAGACACGTGCAGCAGGTCCGTGCTCTTCAATTCAAAATCTGAAGGTCCCTGCAGAGTCACGCGGGCTCCCCGATTGAATTCCAATTCCACAGTGCCGGCATCCAACCTAAAGCTGCCGGCTTCGAGCAGTTCCCCCGACATCGGTTCGATATCTCGCCAGTCCGCATCGACCGATGTCACCAACCTCGCAACGGGGATTCCTGATGCTGCGAAGTCTCCGGATGGCGAGGTATCTCGATCAGTGGGACTCCATTGGGCTATGGCAAAAAGAGCGACGGCGGCCAGTGATACTGCCGCTACTGCAAAGCCGTATAGAAAGCTCTTTCGAGAGACTTGCTTTGTCTCGGCATTGGCTGAAGACACGTCCGCCATCGGCTCCGTGTTCTCGCCTCGTATCGCAGCCTCTCGATAGCCGCCATCCAGCGCGACTCGGAATCGATAGAGCTTCCGCAGCTCCTCATCCTTCGCGAGCAATTCGTTCAGGACTTCGACATCTTCTGCCGTCGCCTGTCCAAGCAGGTACTGATCAATGCGGCCTTCCGGCTTCATATCTTCTGCGGTCATGGCAGCTCCAGCCTCAATTTCTCTTCGACGCACTGCGACAGTTTTGCACGAAGTCGACCGATGATTTTGTAGAGCGAGTTAGGCGTTTTACCGGATTGCTCGGCGAGTGATTTCACTTCGCCAGCCCCGCGATAGGGCGACAGAACCAGTTTTCGACGCTCCGGGGGAAGTTCACCGAGACACTCCGCCAGAGAGTGCTGAATGCGGACCAGGTCTTCAGACGCGGCTTCGGCTTCAGCTTCGCGAGCAATCAGGTCGAGGACGTCCTTATCGAGAACCAGCCGATCGCGACGCAACTTCGCGATCGCGTTGAAGCACTTGTGACGAACGATGACCTTTCCCCAGGGCAGAAAGCCACTTTCGTCTCGAAGCCGCTGCCGGCTTTCCCACATCGTGATGCTGGCGTCCTGCAGCACATCATCCACGCTGCTCCAGTCAGGCAGGATCAGACGCGCATAGTTCCGCAACGCCAGCTCATGGCGAGCAAAAAGCCGCACAAAATCAGCTTCGGAAATGGGAGTGGGAGACTCAAATTGGTCAGATTCAACATCCATACTTCTATAGTTTGCGCCAGCCAGGATCCTGCCGCTTGTTTTTTCCGATTTCCCCTGAGCGTACCTGGCAAGGTAATGTTCTTGAATCTCCGGACCTTCGCTTGTCGGAAGGAAATCGTCAGCTACCGACAGCATGTCAAGGACGAATCACGAGCAAGTCGCAGTCCTGTCGCGACCGATATCAGCTCGCTTACTATAAGAACAGCTTCGGTTGCATGGATCGGCGCATTTTCGAGTTGCCGGGAGATCGCATCGGTCTTATGCACTGTTGGCGCTTCATCGATGTGCGGTTCTTGCGTTCTCGCACTGCCGGACCGCACACGAGTCCTCATTGGGACAAGACGGTTAAGTCTTGGATACCTGGAAATCCGCGGTTCGGATGAGCGTTCGGACCTTGAGCTGACTTGCGACCCGAACCAATTTGCTATCTGCTCGGACCGCAACGACAAAACCCTCAGCCACAAAACAACTTGCGACTGAGGGTTAACGGTTCGGATTGTGATCCGGTTTTTCCAAGCTCCCCGAGGCGGTCTCAATCCGAACCGGGGATTCGTCGAGCTAGGTGCCTTTCGTACCAAGAGGTTACGTCGATTGCCATTTATCGAAATGTTCAAGTGGAACTCAATTACGGACCGTTTGAGAGCTGAAGCATCTGCTACGCGGCCGAAGCGAGATCGCATGAGATTGGCTTACGAATACCAAGCCATGCTCGATTCTGGTGCCGCTACATCGCGAGCTGACCTAGCACGGAAATTGGGCGTTAGTCGTGCCAGAGTGACTCAAGTGTTGCAACCGACCCGTGAAACGTATTTCGATTGAGATAGACTGCAAGCGTCTGTCATTGGCGTATTCCGACAGTGGTCCGGGTATCGCATATGAAAACCGGGAAGAAGTGTTTAGACCGTTTTTCACTTTGAAGCCTGCAGGGAAAGGCAAAGGACTGGGCCTGTATATTGCTCGGGAGATTGCGGAATATCATGGAGCTAGCCTCTTTCTTGCGGAGGACGAAGACCATGGACCTCCCCGTGCAAGACGCTTGCAGGTCCTTTCCGCGTCGGACTCTGAGGCTTCAAAACCGCAGCTACTACACGGTTTACGATGATCGCCGTCGCATCTACGTTCCGGGCAATCGGCCACCAGAAGTTCCCAAACCGCGCATTAGGCCCTCCAGGTTGAAGATTCGGGCGGCGAACAACCCGACTCGAAACGTCATCAAGGTGGCTCGGGAATACGAGGCGTTCTTAGCTCGGCCTGAGGTCTACGGCTATCGCCAAGTCGCTCAGAACTTCAGTATCTCGAAAGTAATGGTCAGCTATTACCTGACGTTGCTGAACCGGCTCCCGGCTGACTTCATCAGTTGGCTGGAAAACTGTGAGGAAGAACTCCCGCTTACGTTCTTTAGCCTGAAACGGTTGCGGCCAGTGACCATGCTGGACGAGCCGGACCGTCGCCCAGAACTGCTCGTTCTGACTCGAAAACTGATTGAGGAGATGCAGGGAGAACCGTCTGAGGCAGTGCCAGCACTTTTGGAACTTCTCGGCGAATCGTCCTTGGCCACCCCGAAACCTCGCGAGCACCGGTCAATCCAGCTCGACTGACCGATACGACTGGACGGAATTTGCACAGATTGGGCATCCAGTGGTCGTTCAGTCTTCTCAAAGGTCATCATCGGGGTGCAAAAAATAGATTTCCCTGTGATTTACCGCTTATTTCGAGTTTAGCACGATGAAGAATGTTTACCAGTCTTTGATGCTCTTGATTGCCGGAGCGACCCAGCAGGAGCTCGCTCGGCAGGTTCGTTACCTGAAAGTTGAAAATGAAATCCTGCGAGGCAAATTGCCCAAGCGATTGACGTTCTCGCAAAAGGAGAAGAACCGAATTGCCAAGTTTGCAGCGAAGCTCGGATCAGCGTTGAATGAACTGACCTCAATCGCTCATCCCGGTACCATCAGACGCTGGATTCGTGAGGCGGCCAGTGGCGTCAAGAAGTCGGTGGCGAAACGTGGACGTCCGAAAACCAGGGAAGAGATACGTGAGCTGGTTCTGAAGATGGCTCGTGAAAATGATTGGGGGTACACCCGGATCATGGGCGAGTTGAAGAAGCTCGGAATCACGCCCCCGTCTCGCAACACAATCAAGAACATCCTGAAGCAAAATGGACTCGATCCGGGACCAAAGCGTGGTGAGGGCACTTGGGACGACTTCCTGAAACAGCACGCATCGACGCTCTGGCAATGCGACTTCTACGCCAAGAAAGCTCTAACTCTGAAAGGCTTTCGGGATCTTTACATTCTCGTCTTTCTGAACGTGGAATCACGTCGTGTCTACATCACGCCATCGACGTTTCATCCGAACGAGGAGTGGGTAAAACAGCAGGCAGTTGCGTTTCTGGATCACGTGAAAGAGAGCGATCTCGACATCGAAATGTTGATGCACGACCGGGACACGAAATTTACAGCATCATTCGATGCCGTGTTCGATCAGGCTGGCGCGGAGATGAAACAGACAGCGTTCCGATCACCAAACACGAACGCATTCGTGGAACGGGTACATTCAGACGTTGCAGCAGGAAGTGCTGGATCACTTCATCATCTTCGGCGAACAGCACATGGACCACATCGTGGCCGAGGCAGTTGAGCACTACCACGAGGAACGACCGCACCAGTCGAAGGAGAACCAACTGTTGATCAAACGATCTGATGGCGAGAATACTGAAGTCGATCCTGATGACCAGAAGTTCCAGCTTCACTGCAACGAACGACTCGGTGGTCTGCTGAAGCATTATTCTCTTAGGGCGGCGTAGAAAGTTATCCTCTCGGAACCGTCAGAATCGAGCCGAATGGCCTCACTCTTGTTTCGCCGGGGGTTTGATTTGGTTGTTTGAGACGATTCCTGTCAATCCCTGAATCTGAACGGCCTTTGCGTGTTCTTCGGTCGTAATTGCTGTGTTGCCGTATACGTGTGCTGGGGTTGTGCTGTCTTTGACTATGATGGCCGGGCCTCGGAATCTTGACACGGTATTCTTGGTCACCACGACAACGGAATTGACGGCGTTCACCACTGACCGATAGCCGTCGATTGAATTGGATGAGACGTTGACGGTTGAGCCTTGCCACACCCAAACGGCGGTTCTTTGTTTTTCACCAACTCCCTCGAAGGTATTTCCCGTGATCGTGGCCGTGCCTTCGACCAGTATGCCCGCCACGCCGCCTTTCTCGATTTTGTTGTTTTGAATTGTCGCCGTGGAGCCTTGTCGAACAGCAATAACGGGCGGCATCCCACCCGTTCGCACAAGTCGATTGCCCACGATGGTTGCTGTTGAACCTGCCGTGACGCCGATCGCCACCAATTTATTTTCAATACAGATGTTGTCTTGTATGATTGTTTGAGTAGTCTCTCTCAGCCCGATTCCAGCCATTTCATTTTCCCGACATTGGTTGCCTACGATCAGCGGTTGGGAGCCATCGCAGCCGATTCCCGCCATTTTGTTTTTGTAACACTTATTGCGTCGAATGATCGGTGTGGCTCCGTCTCGGGTGCCGATTCCTGCCATGTGGTTTTCGTAACACTCATTCTTCTCGATGATGGGAGCCGTCCCTTTCATTCTTATGCCGATACCCGCGCGCCGGTTTTGGTAGCAGGTGTTGCCACGCACAACAGGTGCCGCTTTTTCTCGACACCCGATCCCTGCCCGGATGTTTGAATAACACACATTGTCAACAACAAGGGGACTCGAATTCCGACAACCGATTCCCGCCCGCAGGTTCTCAAAGCAGCGGTTCGATCTGATGATTGCTTCGGCACGATCCGCAACCCCAATGCCGCCTCCGAGGTTGCGATAGGAAATGTTCCCTGTAATGAGCGGATTGATACGTTGGCCTTCACCACCGCTAACAGAAATACCAACGTCGCCGTTATGGTGGATGATGTTATTGGTGACGGTGCAGTGGACGCCTCGCACGCTGATTGCGGCTATCGTTCCTTCGGACTGCGCTGCCCCCTCGTCATCTCTAAGGTCTTCGCCCTGCGAGTCGAAATGTTTTTGCCACGTTGTCTGGTCATAGATGCCGACATTCGTGACAGTGAAGCCGTCAAGCCGACTGCCTTCGGCCATCATGACACCGGGCCGGTCACCATTGTCGCCACCGCCATCAATGATCGTGGCTTCGGTCCGTGCTAGGCCGAGTTTGCCCTTAGTGTTCTCGCCAGTGCTACGAAGGGTGATGTGCGCTGTAAGGCGTAGCCGCTCTTGATAAGTTCCTGCCGCCACTAATACTGTATCGCCGGCGTGGGCAGCGTTGATGGCAGCTTGAATCGTCTGGTGATCTTTGGGCACCATGATCGTTTCAGCGACAGCTGAAGACGAGAAACTGACGAGATGCACCGTAAGTAGTGTGGCCGGATGACTCACGAAAGCTGCGGCAGCTACAAGAATCGAATCGAACAGCGCCATTTTCATACGTGCCTCTCCTCATGCTGACTACTTCGATGTCGGGATAATTATTTAATTCTATCGGGCAGAACGATGGATCGGTAGAATCATGTATTCCGCAATCCTTTTTCACGCTGGAAATTCAACATGATCTTGCGAGTAATGTTTGCATTGTTTTGCTTTGCAGCTACGACTCTCCGAGCTGAGGAAGTAAATCGTATGCTATTCGACTTCGACGCCGACGATGCTGTCAAGACGTGGCAGACCGTCAATGATGGCGTGATGGGTGGTCGCTCAGTTGGCCAGTTCAAAATCACCGAAGACAACACGATGCAGTTCTTCGGAACACTGTCCTTGGAGAACAACGGTGGATTTGCTTCAGTGCGAACGCGGGCCACAAATCTCAACCTCACAGAAGGCGAGGAGTTGATCCTCAGAGTTCGTGGCGATGGACGGCGGTATTCGATGAACTTGTATGTTCCCAGACGACGCGTCGCATTCTCTTACCGAGCATCGTTTGAAACGAAGAAAGATGAGTGGACTGAAATCAGACTTCCGCTCGACGATTTCGTCGCCACGTCATTCGGGCGTGTCGTGAAGAATCAGAAACTTGACCCCACGGAAGTGAACGGGCTTGGAATCTTGTTGGGTGACAAAAAGGCCGGTCCATTTAAGTTGGGGGTTGAGTGGGTCAAGGTCGGTAACGCCCGCGGAGACACGTTCAAGGTTCAATGCGAAGGGACGTACCAGCGTCATCTGCAAGGAATCTGTAATGACGAGGAAGCGATCTACTGGTCGTTCACCACGACCCTCGTCAAGACGGACATGAAGGGCAAATTCTTGAAGAAAGTCTCCGTCGCCAACCACCACGGCGACCTCTGCTTTCACGAAGGCAAGCTCTACGTCGCCGTCAATCTCGGCAAGTTCAACGCCCCCAAGGGCAACGCCGACTCATGGGTCTATGTCTACGATGCTGCCACGCTCCAGGAACTGACCCGGCATGAGACGCAAGAAGTCTTTCACGGTGCAGGCGGCATCGGTTACCGAGATGAGCAATTCTTCGTTGTAGGTGGGCTACCGGATGGCGTCGCAGAGAATTACGTCTATGAGTACGATAGCGATTTCAAGTTTGTGAAAAAGCATGTCATCAAAAGCGGTCACACCCATTTGGGTATTCAGACGGCAACATTCGCCCACGACCGCTGGTGGTTTGGTTGCTACGGCGATCCAACGGTCTTACTCGTGACCGATCCAAAATTCCAAATGAAGGGCCGATACGCGCTGGACTGCTCGCTGGGAATCGTGGGGATGTCCGGTAATCGGCTCCTCGTCGGGAGCGGCCGCTGCGAGAAGGACAAGGGCTGCACGGGTGGCGGCAAGATAGCCTTCCCTGATGAACAAGCCGGGTACAAATTCGATCAAAAAGAGAAAGAAACCCAATGACGCAACATACAGATGCCACCGGCTTGGGACGACGAGCCTTTCTAAAGAACGGGGCACTCGTCCTGGCGACAACAGCGATGAGTACGCGAGATCTCTTTGCAAAAGAGACGAAACCCAGCGTCAAAGTCGGACTCGTCACGGACATGCACTATGCCGACAAGAAGCCTGCCGGATCACGGCACTATCGAGAGACGCTTGCGAAGCTGGAGGAAGCGGCTATGCAATTCCAGCAAGACCAACCCGATCACATCGTCGAGTTGGGCGACTTCATCGATGCCGCCGATTCCGTCGAAACTGAGAAGGGCTATCTCAAGCGGGTCAACAAGGAGTTTGCGGCGCTGCCCGGCCAGAAGCACTACGTCCTCGGCAATCATTGCGTGCACACGCTCACCAAGGACGAGTTCCTAGACGGCGTCGGACAGGAGAATTCTCACTACTCATTTGACGCGGGGGGATTTCATTTTGTCGTCCTCGATGCCTGCTTCCGTAGCGACGGAAAGCCGTATGGTCGCAAGAATTTCAAGTGGACCGATCCGAACATTCCAAAGGATCAGGTAGAGTGGCTGAGCGCTGACCTCAAACAAGCCAGTGGCAAGGCCGTTGTGTTCATCCACCAGCGACTTGATGTGAGTAATAACTACGGCGTCAAGAACGCAGCCGAAGTGCGAAAAGTGTTGGAGGAGTCAGGTCAGGTCCTTGCCGTCTTCCAGGGACACAGCCACAAGAACGACCTGAAAGAGATCAACGGCATCCACTATTGCGTTCAAAGAGCAATGGTCGAAGGCTCAGGGACCGAGAACAACGGATACTCAACGATGGATGTATTTACTGACGGGACCATCCGACTTACCGGTTTTCACAAGCAGCACGATTATGAATGGACATTCTGAAACCGAATTGGAAACAAAACTCCTCCTGCAAAGCGTGCCAGCCACCATGACACAATCGAAGTTCCGAAGTCTCACTCAATGAACGGATCGGTGGTCTGCTAAAGCACTACTGTTTGAAGGCGGCGTAGCATCCACCTCTCGAAGTTTCGCTGAGTGTGACGTTGTTCGATCTATTCCGGCAGCTTTGGATCGTAAGTCAGCAGGTCGGGCAGCGAGCAGAATGGCGATGCTGGGAGACCGGCATGGTTATACAGATTGCAGTTTTCAGGAGAGACTGCGTAGGCGTATTGGATGGCAATGGGAGAGGAAACTTTCGTGTTGGTCACAATGACTGTTTTGCCCACGATGGTAGCGATGGCCGGCTGCCAGTCACCAGATGCATCTGTGATTTCGAAGTTCAACAGCTCTTCATCGAGTACTTCGACAGGTTTCGCGAGGCCTTCCTTTTTGGCGATCATCAAACCGCTTTCGCCATGAAGGAAATGAATGATGATTTTCTTCCCGTGAATCTCTTGTCGATCAAACATGGGACCACTGAATGCGAGTCGCTTGCCGTAATTCTTGGCCAATGCCCAGCGGGCGAGTCGGTGACCGACATCGATCTTGTTCGGCGGGTGTATCCCTTCGCCATCAATGTCAATGGTCACCACCATACCGGTGTGAGGAAGATCGGCAGCCAGCCGTTGTTGTC
This sequence comes from Thalassoglobus neptunius, assembly GCF_007859735.1. Taxonomy (GTDB): domain Bacteria; phylum Planctomycetota; class Planctomycetia; order Planctomycetales; family Planctomycetaceae; genus Thalassoglobus; species Thalassoglobus neptunius. The sequence goes on from NZ_SIHI01000001.1 coordinate 2,043,788, forward strand.
CTCTCAGGTAAGGCCAGCCTTCTCCAGCACCACTCCCCGGTAGCTGGACAAAATAAACAGGCATCTTCTCGTTGCCGAATTCCTGTCGCCAGCCATTGATCAACGCTCGCATTTTATGCTGATAGTCTCGGGGATCTTCCTGAACGCCGCTGTTAGATTCTCCTTGGTACCAGATCGTTCCTCGCACAGAAAAACGACTGATTGGAGCCATTCGAGAATTGAAGAGCCGTCCGGGCAACCAGTTGGCATCGCGGGCGCGGACACCTCCCGGCAACTTCCAGATGCCTACAAGGTCTTCCCGATCGCCGAGTTCCAATTCTTTCTTCAAAGTGGAATGAGAATCAAACGCTGACCTGGGAATGAATGGTTCGATCGGTGTTCCACCCCGCGATGTATCAATCACACCGATGGGCACATTCAACTCAGCATTTAGCCGGCGAGCAAAATAGAACGCAACGCCGGAGAATCGCGAAACCGTCTTTGGTTGACAGACAATCCAGTCGACCGGCTTTCTCAAATCGGTCAGCGGTTCAGGACTCTCGGGCTCGTTGATACGACAGAATCGGATTCCTGGATAATCTGCCTCGGCAATGTCATCTTTGACGGTTTCCAGTTCACGGGACATGGCTCCGACTGTCATGGCCATGTTCGATTGACCGCTCGCGTGCCAGACTTCGCCGACGAGGACATCGTTGATCACGATCGACTCCTCGCCGCTTTTGATTCTCAGTAGTCGCCCCTGGAGACTTGCTGCGAACGGCTCAAAGGTGACAGACCATTTGCCATTCTTGTCGGAGGTGGCTTGTTTTGTTTGATCAGCAAAAGTTACGGTGACAGCGTCGCCAACTTCGGTCCAGCCCCTGACGTGAATCGGTTGATCCCGTTGTAGCACCATGTGATCCGTTAAAATCCCGGCAACACGCAACTCAGCGCTCACCGCGTCTGGCGCGATTCCGAGTAGCATCAACACAACGAGAATTATGAATTGCGGCAAGTTCGACTTACTCATCTTCCACTCTGGTTTCAGTTCACACACAGACGTTACTCACTTTCAGACTCCTGAATTGCTTGTTCCGCAGATTCTTGTGAAGCAGTTCTCCAGTTCTCACCCAGCAATCGTTCGAGCATCTCCATCACATCATCTCTGGTCTGTCCCGTATTAGCAAAGTGGCGTTGCCAAAAGTTTTCCCACCAGTCCGGTGGTTCGGAATGTGAGCCTGCGTGTTCGGTCGGCCGACCGACTTGTCCATCGACGACCAGGCTGCCGATGTAATCTGACTGCTGATAGACCTTGTTGATCTGCACTGCAATCTCAGCCATGTCTTGTTCAGAAACCACCCCATTGCTGGTCGCTTTGTAGAACTGAACGGTCACTCGTACTGGATAACGGTCATCGCGTTCGATGTCCAAATCGTCGATCTCTGTGAATGGTCCTTCAACTTCCCCATGCCCAATGACCGCTTCTTCGACATCACTTCCACCAGTTGGCGCGGCCATTGAATACATAACACATGTATCATCTTCCCAAGCTGAGTGCTGGGGTTCTTTTTGTTTGAGGGGAACTTGGACGAGTAGAACCAGATTCAACCCTTCTTCGTGGTTGTCTTGAGACTTTGGAACTTCATCAACTGAACTCTCTAGCACGAATGCAGCTATAAAGTCACTTTTTCTTTGGCCCGTCAAATTCGCTCTTTCACCATTCTGGTTGAAGAAGAGTCGCTGGCCCCATGTTTGACCGGCTTCGAAGCCATCACGTTCATTGTCGATAACTGTGACTGAGGTGCCTTCACGAGTCGCTAAGATTGTCAGGACAGCAGGGTCACCTTCGTACGACTGATAGTTAAATAGAACCGGATTAAATTCGGCGATCCCATTCTTCGGGATCGGTAGAAAACAGGCTTGCGCACTGACAAGGACATGGCTGTCACGTTCCTCCGCCAATAATGATTGGCAGTCACCGCTCCAACTCTTCGGTTCGTGAAGATAGTTGCGCAAGTCACCCAACAATTCTCGCAAGCTGACTTTCGTCAAATCCTCGCCACGTTCGTTTCCGACCAGGACAAAGAACTCGTCCATCGGAATGTCGCCACTGATGTCGCTGAAGTTGGGGTAGCGAATCACCGGCATGCAACTGAGCTGATAGCCGCTCTGCCCTGACACTCGATGCTGCACCTGAATCGTCATGTCACTGATGTTTGGGCCTACGGCAGAATCGTCAAATCGAGCCGTATCCTCCCAGGTCACATCAAGAACATGCAGCCCATGTTTCTTTGCCATGCGCTGCACAGTTTGGTCCTGGACCATCCCTGCTGTTCTTTCGATAACGCCTTCGTATTCACTTCGCGGCATAAATAATTTCTCCTATTCAGACTCCGTATTGCATTGTTGAAAACATCTCTGGAATCTGAGATGAGAATGCGCTAAAATCTGGTGATGAGTGATTCCCCACGAACGAATGTGTTGTTGGAAGTGGCAAAGCTGTCGCTTCGGATTGGACGCAAGTATGTCGAGCCGTATTCGCATGCGAAGACCGAGGAACGAGAATGATGCAGGTCAAACGAACGGTCCAAATCGATGTTGGAACTCGAGGACGACGGCGTCGTAGCGAACGGGAGCAGGCAGCCGTTCCCAGCGGAAGAATTCCACGGGTATCGCGATTGATGGCACTGGCAATCAAATTCGATGGTCTCATCACGACTGGCATCATTACAGATCGTTCAGAACTCGCCCGCCTCGCTCACGTCACACAGCCCCGCATGACACAGATCATGAACCTGCTGCATCTCGCTCCAGACATCCAGGAACAGCTGCTATTTCTGCCCCGGGTCACCAACGGCCGCGATCCGATCACCGAAAAGATGCTGCGACCGGTCGCCGCGGAAGTGTCGTGGTTCGAACAGAGGAAAAAGTGGACAGCAATGAAGATTACGAGCCAAACTGCACATCGTCGCTGAGCCCCAACTCCTTCAAGCCGGAACGCGCTTCGTCGGCCTTGGTCTGGCCGGGATCGCCGTCGGCTGGAACTTCGAATGTGACCTGTAATTTCAGTCCCGGAGACGAGGCAAAACGGCTGAGCACCTTCGTGTAGAAGTTCATCCATTTCTGTGGCGGCACCTCGCCCTGCCATCGGATCGTCTTTCCTGCTGGCTCAGGGCTAGAATCGCCACCGCCGCCTGGTTTCCCGGGAATCGTAACACGGACTTCTGCAATTGCCTCTTGTCCATCGACAACTGCTTTGACTGTAAATAATCCCCCGCCAGTTTCCTTGGCAGCCTCATAAAGGCCGTCTTCACTGATGCTGCCGCCGTTTGCTGACCACGCGACCGCCCCCATGCCAAATGGCTCACTGTACTGGTCGACTCCGCTGCAAGTGAACGAAGCCTGTTCGCCGGGCTTCAGCACAACGTTGCTCGGCCGAATGCCAATACGATCAAGATGAGGGGGCTCCAGAAGTTTCCGGGCATCTTCTGCCTTCAGAACGAACACGTCATCCGCGAGGTCCAAATCGGATTCGCTCAGACTCTCGTTGAAGCAAGACAGCTTGAGCTGCCCCGACGCATCCTTCGTGGCCAATCCGAGCGTTCCCTGGCTGACTCCGTCCGCGATCGTCCGCTTGATGGCATCAGCATCGAGCAGCCTGGGCAACCGCGGAGACGAGAAGAACGCATCGCGAACTCCCTTTGTGGACCATTCATTCAGCGCCGGCGGCCAGTACTTCAGTAGCTTGTTGGCACCAACGCCGGGAGTGATCTCATCCGTCCGGCTCAACTCATTGACATACAACTCCACAAGGCTGTTGGCCTGGCTCGATGTGATCTGACCAAGGTCGATCTGTCGCAGCTTGTTGTCTTTGCCAAGCAGAAACAGGTAGCGGTACGTTCGCCAGATAGCCTCTTTCATGTCGGACTTCGCACGCCCAAGGTTCTTCTTAAGAAGACGCTCCTGACCTTCATCCAACTGTTTGCGAGTGTCGGTGTCGTCTTCGATCGCCTCCCAGGCCAACACATCACGTGTGGCATCGTGGATCGCGTCTGCGGAATCGGGAACGGCGAACAGCAAGGCTGATTTGTAAGTCCGACCAGACGTACCACACTCACGTACAATCGTTTCAAGCAACTTTTCAGTCGAACGATCTCCTACAAGATGGTCCAGTCCCATTACAGCCAGTGTCAGGACGGGACGATTCGGGACATCGTTGCTGCGTTCAGGAAAAAATCGACGGTCGAGAGCTTTGGTTCCCTTGTTGAAAAGTTCCTGCGTGTCCTGCTTGATACGTTCGTTGATCTCTTTTCCCTGAACAGCACCACGGCGAGTTACCAGAATCTGATTCAGGTTGGGAGTCAGTCCAAAGCGGTAGTGGTTTTTTTCCCAGTTGAGGTAATAACAACTTCCCACCAATCCTTCGAGCACATTTTCGACGTCGACCATGTTGAGGTCAGGGGTGCCCACCGCCGCCCGGATTTCCGGGAGCGTTGCAACTGCCTTCGATTGGCTCATGCCTCCGTTCGACTCAAAGAAAATCGCCGAGGCAACCTTCCGGTGCAGCTTGGACTTCTTGATCGCGTCGGATGCTTCGCGATCCAGTCGAACCGCATGAGCATCTTTCTTTCCGGCAATGTCCGTTGTGAGCGGCACTTCGAGTTCGTTGGAACAAGCGGTTTACTCGGAAGTTCGCCGACGCCGGATACGGAGTCTGTCCGCCTCGTGGACGGATTCGCATCAGTCCAATGATCTGGGAACGAGCGTCATCGGAGCAGCGTCGGGAGACGGTCATCCACGAAGTCTGCCACATCGTCGCCTACCACCTGCACGGTCTTGAAATCAAACCGCACGGCATCGAGTGGCGGCAGGCAATGGCGAACTGCGGCATGGAGCCAGAAGTCACGCACAAGATTGATCTCGCTGGCATCAACTTCTTTCACGTTCGGGAATGTAAGAAGCAGGGTCGTTGCCATGTCAGCAGGCGAGACTTTGCCGCACTCAAACGAGGAGAGTTGCTGCACTGCACGATCTGCGGGATGCGAGTCGATGAACAGGCCATCGAGTCATAGTCTTGGATCGACTGGTTCGCTTTCCAGTGCCAGCACGCCGAAGACACATTCGTGGACTCTTCGGAGCGGCTCCTTCCGCACAAATCGCTCCAATGACTCAATGCCGAGAGCGAACTCCCGAAGTGCAAGAGAACGTTTTCGTCCAAGGCTGCGATTTCTCAGCCGGGAAAGATTTTCATCGGCATCGTAATTGGGGCTGTAGATAATGCGAAGATATTCCTTGCCACGACATTTCACGGCGGGCTGAACAAGACCTTTCTTGCCTCGGTTGATCCAGTCCAATGGTTTGATGACCATTCCCTCACCACCGGCTACCGTCAAATTCACCCACCACTCGGTGGCGGCACTTGTCGAGTCTGAGTCCGTGAGGTCAACTGTCTTGCAACTTGTCGCCAACAATACTTGTTCGTCTTCACGGCACAACTTTGCAATCGCTTCCATGTGCCATTGGTGGTTCTGATCGACGTGGACCTTTCCTTCCGTGGCAAGAATGTGGAAGGGAGCCAGCTTATAATCACTGATCGACTCGACCGGCCAGCAGTATTGACGATAGGCAGTCACGAACCGATCAACAGCGGTCAGCTTGCTGTCAAATCGCTCCCGAAAACCGGAGATCTTGTCCTGCTCACCGCCATTCAGTCTCGATTCCGCCATTGAAAGTGCGGAAGTGACTTGAGGTAACGAGGAACTTCCTGCTGCTCCAACAGCGGCATATTGTGATCGCAACAACTCTTGAGCCTTTGCCGACCAAGGCATCAGTTCGCAGTCGAAGCAGACCCAACTCGTGTTGAATTCTTCCCAGAAGCCAGATCGATCAAGAGCATTTCTGAGTCGATCAATCAACTCTGTCTCAAGTGTTTCGTCATTGAAGAACTTCCGTCCTGTTCTTGTGTAGATGATTCCTGACTCGTTTTCTTGAATTCCGAATCGTTGCCGAGCCGCTTCGGCATCACGGCAGACAACTACGACAGCCCGTGATCCCATGTGCTTCTCTTCACAAATAGCGTGAGAGATTCCTTGACCGAGGAAATAGCGAAACGCTTCGGCAGGATGTTCGAGCATTCCTTCCTCGTTCGATGTTTCGCATGGCGACATGGTTGGGGGCAAATAGATCAGCCACTTAGGGTTGGCGGCAAAGCGGCTCATGACCTCCAATGCGGCAATCGCATTTTCCTCCCTGATGGTCACGTTCCGTTGCAGCCGAGTTGAAATGATCCGTTTCCCGATCACATCAGCAGCATCGAGAGTGTCATCGAGTTCCTGCTGGAACGAACGTGTGGGAGCGTCACCATCTTCCAGGAATGGACGTGCAGGCTCGCAGTACGTCGCTTTGGCTGGAACCGAAACGAATTCCCGTTCTGGATAACGGAGGGCGGTCAGCTTGCCTCCAAACACGCAGCCGGTATCAATGCAGACCGTATTGTTCAACCACTCCGCTTCAGGAATAGGAGTATGGCCATAGACAACCGCCGCTTCTCCTCGATACTCCGCAGCCCAGTTGAACCGGACAGGCAATCCAAACTCGTCGGTTTCCCCAGTTGTTTCACCATACAATGCGAATTCACGAACTTTCCCAGAGCCTCGCCCCTGCATTTCCTCTTTCATCCCAGCGTGGGCAACGACCAGTTTTCCATCATCCAAGACGTAATGACTCACAAGACCGTCGATAAAAGTTGCGAGTTCTTTGCAGAATGGCTCACGAATATCGTCGTCCAATGCGTCGATTTCACTCACCGTTTCAGCCAGACCGTGCGTCAGTTGTGGGTTCTTGCCGTTGAGTTTGCGAAGCAGTTTCACATCGTGGTTTCCGGGGACACAAATGCCGCTGCCGTTTTCCACCATGTTCCGTACAAGCCGAGTGACATCGAGGACACGTGGGCCACGATCAACCAGATCCCCAACAAAAACAGCTTTACGCCCTTCTGGATGCTCGAAGACTTGGTCGCCCCAAAGAGGGTCGAGTTCTTTTTCAATGCGAATATATCCAAGACTCCTCAAGAGCCCTTCGAGTTCATCGCAACAACCGTGAATGTCTCCGATGATGTCGAACGGACCATGTTCGTCCCGTTTGTCGTTCCACAGTGGAACTCGTTCGATAGTTGCTGTCTCGATCTTCTCTACATCGTCAATCACAATGACATGACGAAACCCTTCACGTTTCAGACCCTTCAGTGACCGCCTGAGTTGTGACTTCTGATTCCTCACGACGTGTGGTCCAAAGTCCCGATCTGGTCGATCACGGTTCCGCTCGTGGCAAACTTCTTCTCGCACGTTCAGCACGATGGAAACAGGTAGGCAGTGGTACTTGCGTGCAAGTGCTACCAGCGGTTGGCGAGATTCTTTTTGCACGTTCGTCGCATCAATGACCGTGAGATGACCTCGTGCCAATCGCTTCTCCACGATGTAGTGCAGCAGGTCGAATGCATCCCTTGTCGCTGACTGATCGTTTTCGTCATTGCTGACAAGTCCACGACAATAGTCGGACGAGATCACTTCGGTTGAAAGAAAGTGCTTGCGTGCAAACGTACTTTTGCCGGAACCGCTGGCACCGATGAGGACGACGAGTGACAGGTTGGGAATTTTGATGTTCATATCACCAAATCAGCGGCTTTGCTTCTTTCTTCCAGAACAGCCACCGTCTTCTTTCTTGATGGGTTGATGTACTAATTGCGAATCGATCGGCAGTACCGGTGTCTAAGAGCCTATCCGGAATCCTCTTCATGCTGTAAGTCGGTATTTGAACGGAGCTTGGTTGGGTGAAGGAGCTAAGCGGCGGAGCATGCGACCAATGGAAGCCACATAGATCATGGCTTCGCTCGATTTGGTGATACTTGCGTCCAATCCGAAGCGACAGCTTTGCCACTTCCAACAACACATTCGTTCGTGGGGAATCACTCATCACCAGATTTTAGCGCATTCTCATCTCAGATTCCAGAGATGTTTTCAACAATGCAAGATGCGTTCAAAATTCTCTCGCAGGCCCTTGGGGGCCTTGCGGCATGATTTTACGCGGGAGCTGAGCGCGGGTGCCATGCCCTCGGTTGCTTGGGCATGCATCTCACACTCGCCGTTGGTGTTCCGATCAAATGGCCTCCGGGGCTGGAGGCGGATGATGAATTTGTCGTCGGATAGTGTTAGAAACCGGACGAAGAAGCATCTTGTTGCTACGCAACCCAGCCGATCTCGGCCGGGCCACCCAGCGGTGAATTTGATTCTTCTACTAACATCTCATATGGTCAACCAAAAAGATCGGGGGTTAGAATGCCACATCATGAAAGACCAAAGATCACTGTAGGTTCACTTCGTGAAGAGGCAAGTCGGTCTGACTATGGAGGAATAGCAAGAAGGGGGATGTTCAATTCGTTTGACTCAGACGACGCAAGTAGTGATGCATATGAGTTTATCATTCCCGTTGATGCTAGAGTTCACGGAAAATTGAAAACACTGCACAAATTCTTTAATTGCGAAGTAATTGGGAAGTCGCGAAAAGATGTGCGAGCAGGCTTGGTCGCCAAGTGGAATGGTACTCAGTTTCAGGTGCTAACCGAATTAGGTGACTTCTTAGGTTGTTTCGAACCTCTTTCGATTGTTGTTGGGAAAACTATTAATGGTGTCAGGCTTGCAAGAATTGGCTCAGGTGATGGAGTGGTTACGGATCTATGGTATTTAGATCTTCCGGAAAAGGCAGGAGCCTCCAGTGAACGGTTTGATTCTTTTGAAGTCAAGGGAGATGAGTTTCTGTTGGACTTTTTCGACAGGTTCTCCGGCCTCTCTAATGGCGCGTTGAGCTTTAGCTCCAGGAACGACACTATTGTTAGAGTCGACACATCATTGTTGCCAAACATTTCAGAGTTTGAGGGGTTTGCGAGTTGGGATGGAGCGACTATTCTCGCATTTGCATACAATGCCGATTTATTGATTTATCGCGACAGACGCATCGCTTGGATGGATTTTGACCAAGGAGTCTTCGTTGAAGTTAAAGGCAGCTTTGAGCAGTTTTTAGGTCAATATTTATCAAATGTGGTTGGCGGAGTGCTGGCAATCACTGCAGATTCAGCTGACGGCATCGAGTGAAATAACTCAGCCTTGATGTGTCTGGAGAGAAGTGATGGTGTCATTATTCGAAGTAAGTCGATGGGCGATTGTCTTTCGACGAAGAGTTCCTGAGCTTCTCTTTCAGAAACTGTTTCGACAAATTCAGGATCTCATCGACAGGGATTTCTCGTCTCTCGCCGAGTTCCGGCAGGGCAATGTTCGATTCGTAAAGCATTGCGGTTAAATGGAAAGTAAGCACGCTTAACTCAACAGGTGAAAGGCTAGAGGCTGTGTGAATCGTCTCCAGAAGAAATCTGACACCGACTGGATTGCCAAGCAGGCTCAGTGCGTATGCTGCCTTTGTTCTTTCGGCGAAGGAGCCTCGCTCGATGCAATCAAGCAGCGGTGATTCTCCATCGTGGCGGCCAAGCCGAGCGAGTCGGATTGCAGCTGCTTGCTTCTGTGACGCATCTGGATCGTGTCGAAGAACGAACAGGAAGAGTTCTACAGCCTGCTTTTCGGGCAGTACTTCAACTGCAACGATGGCGGCGCTGCGGCGACTTATGTCTGGATCATTGAGTAGCTGGACGAAGTCATCGAACTGAAGTCCTCGCAGTTTTGCTAATGCAACGAAGATGCTGCAGAGGACGGTCGCATCTTTCGCTTTCTCCGCCTGGGTTTTGAGAAAGTCGATCCATGAACTGCAATTACTGTCGCCAATTTCCTGAAAAGACAAGATCTGAATGATCGTGTCTTGGCTTTCGGCGCCGTCAGTCAGAAACACTCGCCACTCTTTCGACCCAGATTGCTTCTCGTTCAGCTTGGTGCAAAAGTTTTCAGTGACAGAGTTCGCACGTTCACAGAAGCTGACGCTAAGTTCTGAACGATGCATGGTCGTTAACTTCTGCGTCTATGGAATTACGACGACAGTCCGTGATACAAAATTCGTCGATCTGTTCCCTTCTGTGCGACGGGTGGGCCCGCTCCTTAATGCTCGGTCGGTTCTTGTTCGCGGGTTTTGCTGAGGGGGGTGCGTTCGGAGACGCTGTAGGTGTCGCGTTCGCGTCCGGTGTTGGCGACGATCAGTTCGGCGAGCATTCCGAGGGAGATTCCCTGGGCTCCGAGGAGCATGGAGGCGACGGAGTAGAGGAGAAGTGGTCGACCGCCGATCGGGGATGGACTGAAGATCGGAATGACGTTCATGAAGACCCACATCAGTCCCAGGTAGGCGAGACCGAGGGTTCCGAGGCCGAAGAAGAAGAGGCCGATTCCTCCGAGCATGTGTTGTGGTCGCTGTCCGAAGCCGGTGAGAAATTTGACCGTTAGCAGGTCGAGGAAGCCTCTCAGGAATCTTCGGATTCCGTACTTGGAGTGCCCGAACTGTCGGGGACGATGGTGAACGGGGACTTCGGCGACCTTGAATCCACGGGCGTGAGCGAGAACCGCGATGAAGCGATGCATTTCTCCGTAGAGTCGGACTTCCTGAGTCACTTCCCGTCGGAACATTTTGATTCCGCAGTTGTGGTCATGCAGGTGGAGCCCGGTCAGTTGGCCGACCATCCAGTTAAAGACTTTGCTTGGATACACCTTGTGCCACGGGTCGAGTCGTCGTTCTTTCCAGCCGTTGACGACATCGTATCCGTTGTCGATCTGCGTGAGGAAGTTCGGAATCTCAGCCGGGTCATCTTGAAGGTCTGCGTCCATCATCATGACGACGTTTCCGCTGACCGCGTTCATTCCGGCGGTGAGAGCGGCGGCTTTTCCGAAGTTTCTGCGGAAGCGAATGCCGAAAACTCGCGGGTCTTCATCTGCCAGCTTGGAGATAATGGACCAGGATTTGTCTGTCGATCCGTCGTCAACGAAAATGATTTCGACATTGATGGCGTTGGATTGGCACGCTTCCAGAATCTGCCGGTGCAATTCGACCAGGCTCTCTTCTTCGTTGAGCACGGGAATGACGATCGACAACATGAGTTTCTCCTGAGTCTCGATGGATAGATGGGTAAGCCTAGACCATTTCACGGAATCCTTCCTAGAGCAAGTTGCTCTTTCCTGTGCACTCGCTTGAACTTTTTCGTCAGATAAAAGGCTGAGTTTGCTCGTGAGAGTGAGTGAGTGAACACCAAATCAGAAAATGTCCTGGACCAGTCTTCGATTGCGAGACGCCCGTTTCCCAGATTGGCTATACTCACCGGTTGTTCTCAGGTCGAATCCGGCTTGGGGGTCGTGGATTGGATGTTTCGGCGAGACTTGATGAGTTGTGGGGGAAGATGATGATCGGGAGGCTATTGGTTGTCGGGCTGCTGTTGATTGTCGCCGGAGCAGGTTCGGCGCGCTCGGACGATCGTTCTCAATTCGTCGATCTGTGGGAAGGAAACGCTCCGGGTGAATCGACACGCTCGTATGGAACACCGCTCCCGCAGCGGCCAGATGAAAATCCCCCAGCGACACGCATCACCGCGATCACAGCTCCACGCATCGAACGATTTGATCCCGATCCGGAAACGAAGAACGGGGCATCGGTCGTGATTCTGCCGGGCGGAGGGTATCGCTATTGTGTGGTCGATAAGGAAGGTTCCGAGATTGCGAAATGGTTCAACAAGCTGGGAGTCACTGCGTTTGTGTTGCGATACCGGACCATTCGCGAGTCAGACAAAGACCGGAAAGAGGCGTGGCGGCGACCGGTTCAGGACACGCAACGTGCGGTCCGATGGGTGCGGTCAAACTCCGAGAAATTCGGTCTCGATCCAAATCGAATCGGTGTGATCGGGTTTTCGGCCGGAGGAAACGCAGCTGCGATCACAGTCGGGAGTCAGGCATCTCATTACCCGGAGAGTGATGAGATTGACCAGGCTTCGTGTGTTCCAGACTTTGCGATGTTGATCTATCCGTGGAATCTTACCCAGAACGAGACTCTCGAGTTGATCCCGGAAATCGAAATCGATTCGCAAACTGCTCCGACGGTTTTGATTCATGCCCATGATGATCATTCAACGTCGCTGGGGAGCATTGCGTTTTATGCCCAATTGAAACGGAATGACGTTCCGGCGGAACTTCACATTTATGAGACAGGTGGGCACGGATACGGTATGCGTCCTGTCGCGGGTTCAGTTGTGGCGACGTGGCCCGATCGCGTGGAGGATTGGCTTCGAAATCGTGGACTGCTCACGCAATCGCCGTAAGATTCGGGCTGCGTTTCCTGCTTCCGAGTGAACTGGTTTCAGGAAACGGGCTGAGTCGGTAAAGTGGATGTCTCAGCATTTCCACAGATCACATCAAATTCTTCTTAATACATAAGCTGTTGTCATATGGTTTCCGAACCGTCACGCCAATACACCGTTCTTGCACGCCGATTTCGTCCGCAATCGTTTGATCAGGTTGTGGGACAGGAGCACGTGGGACAGGCCATTCGCAACGCGATTCGAATGGGACGCGTCGCGCATGCCTATCTCTTTACGGGAGCCCGCGGAGTCGGAAAGACGTCGACAGCGAGAATTTTCGCGAAAGCGTTGAACTGTCCGAACGCTGTCGACGGAGTTCCCTGCAATGACTGCGATGTCTGCAAAAGTATCGGAGAAGGGACGGACGTTGATGTTCTGGAAATCGACGGTGCGTCGAATCGCCGAATCGATGACATTCGCGAGCTTCGTTCCAATGTGAACGTCAAGTCGATGCGGTCAAAGTCGAAGGTTTACATCATCGACGAAGTTCACATGTTGACAAAGGAGGCCTTCAATGCCCTTTTGAAGACGCTGGAGGAACCGCCTCCGAATGTGAAATTCATCTTCTGTACGACCGAACCGAACAAGGTTCCCGACACGATTCTTTCGAGGTGTCAGCGATTCGATTTCGGGACGATTGACGAATCAAGCATCGCGGGACGGCTGCGACAGATTGCGGAGGCGGAGGGAAAGAACGTCGACGATGAAGCGATTGATCTTGTCGCCCGGCGAGCGGCGGGTTCGATGCGGGACAGCCAGTCGTTGTTCGATCAGCTACTCGCTTTCGGCGGAGAAGAAATTACTGCGGAGGACGTCCATCAGTTGATGGGAACGGCTCCCGATCAGCGGCTCGTTGATCTCGTTGACGGGATGATTAACCGCGACACGCAAGGTGTTTTGACGATCGTCGATGATGCACTGCTTCAAGGCGTTCAGATCGGCAGCCTCAGTGATCAACTTCTGGCGTATTTTCGCGATCTTCTCATCACGGTCGCTGGAGCGTCGACTGTTTCGCTGTCGTCCGTCTCTGAGGCGACTCGTCCGGTCCTGGTTGAGCAATCGAAGAAGTGGGGGCTTGAGACGATCACCGCTGCGATGCAGATCATCGCGGAAACGAAGTCAAAAATGCAGCGAGTCAATCACGGGCGAGCACTTCTGGAACTTGCTGTGATTCGAGTTGCGATGCTTGAAGATTTGACCTCCATCGCTGCTCTGGCGAAACAAGTGGCATCGGGAACCGCTGTTTCGGCTCAGCCTTCAGAGCGACGATCTTCTGGACCAGTTTCCCGGGCGATTTCTTCCTCGCAACGCGAGCAGAATTCAAAAAAAAACGGTAGTTCTCCGGAAAAACCGGTAAGTTCCTCGACATCAGGGGAGTCAGACCCAGAACCGAGCACTTCGGACGGGCCTCTGTTGAAGTTGTCTGAGGAAACCTTAGATCAGACGTGGGAAGAGGTTATGGAGAATCTTCCCGAGAGGCTTCGGAATCATCTCAAGAATGCTGTGTCAATAGCAATTTCTGGGCCAAATGTTCTGGAAGTTTTGTTCCCAAACAGCTATCTTTTCAGCAAGAGTTATTGTGAGCGAGCAGAACCGCTGAAGAAGTTAGGCGAAGTCGTTCTGGCTCTCACTGGGGAAAGCGTCACGTTTCAGTTTCAGGTCGACCGTTCAGCAAAGGTTGAACCACCGAAGCCGAAGAAGGTCGCAGCCCCCCACTTTACTGAGCGACGCAATCCTGCCGTGGTCGATGATGATGAATTCGTCCAGGCGGCTGTAAGCATGTTTGGTGGTCAAGTCGTTGAAGTTCGCCCGGTCTTCACCAAGGTCGCGGAGGACTTAACGGAAGGAGAGATGGATGTTTAAAGGTCTTTCGAATCTGGCAAGCCTGATGGCCAATGCCGGACAGCTTCAGGAGCAGGCAGAAGAAATGCAGGCCCGTCTGCGCGAACGTCGCGTGGAGGCAAACGCGGGCGGAGGAATGGTTCGCGTCGAAATGAGTGGCGACCAGAAGGTCACTTCCATTCAGATCGAGCAGACGTTGTTCGATTCCGGCGACAAGGAGATGCTGGAAGATCTCGTTCTTTCAGCTACGAACCAGGCGCTCGACCTCGCCAAGCAGGCAGCTGCTGAAGAGATGTCTGGAATGGCAAGCGGTCTGGGAATTCCCGGGCTTGGCGACGCGTTGGCCAAATTTGGAAATGGCAACACATAAAATGGATTCACAATTCCGACTCAATTCACTAACCGAAGGAACGTTTCAGATGAGTACGAACGTTCTATTCTGTCGGAGAATACAAACACTCGAACTATTTCCCGTGTCGATTCAACCGCTTCAATCATATGCCAGCACGACAAACTGACGCCGCCCAGCATCCATTCGGTGCCGCTGTCGGTCGACTGGTTGAAGAGTTTGGACGACTTCCCGGCATCGGACGGAAGACCGCAGAACGGTTAGCCAATCACATTCTGAGTTGTTCTAAAGCCGATGCTGTCGCACTGGCTGATGCAATCCGTCAAGTGAAGGAATCGATCAGGCGATGCAACGTCTGCTTCAATCTGACGGAGCAGGAGGTCTGTTCCATCTGTCGCGATCCTCGTCGTGACCGTCAGATTGTTTGTGTCGTTGAACAACCCAAGGATGTCAGTGCACTGGAAGCTGCCGCAGCGTTTCAGGGCACGTATCATGTTCTTGGGGGAAGGATTGCCCCGCTGGAAGGAGTGGGACCGGAAGATCTGACAATTGGTCAGTTGGTTCGCCGTGTGAAACAAGACGGAGTCACGGAGTTGATCATGGCAACAAATCCGACGTTGGAAGGTGACGGGACGGCGCTGTTCGTGACCAACCTTCTCGAGGACTTGCCAGTTCAAGTCACAAGGCTTGCCCGTGGAATCGCCACCGGGAGCGTTCTGGAATTTGCCAACAAGGAGATGTTGGCCGATGCGATGCGAGGGAGGCAGCAGTTTTAATTCCCCCTTTTGGTCGATCGAACTCTCAATTTTTGTAGCAGTTGTCATCTTAAATCTGTGATTGATTCTCAACGTCGTAACAAACTGACGTATTAAGTTTGTGATTCAAACTTTCGCTTTCTGAAGATCTGAACATGCACCTGAACGTTTCCCAGCAAATGAAGATGAGCCAGCAGATGAAGCTGGCTCCGCGCATGATTCAGTCGATGGAAATCTTACAGCTTCCATTGGCGGCGCTGCAGGAACGGATCGATCAAGAGTTGTCCGAGAACGTCGTTCTCGAACAGGTCACGAAAAAAGACGAGCAGTCTTCCAATTCGTCGAACGATGAAGCTTCGGTCGATGAAGCTCCTCGTGGAGAAATCGAGAAACAGGAACTCGGCGACGACAACTCGAACAATGCTTCCGATTTCGAGCGGCTTGTTGAAATCTCTCAAGAGTGGCCCGAAGACAATTACACTTCGGGATCGAAACCGTCCAGCAACCGAATGCAGGATGACCTTGATCGTCAGCACGACGTCATGGCCAATGCGGAAAACCGTCCGAAGACCCTGCATGAGCATCTTCTTGAGCAATTTCACTGTGATACTCCGAGTCGTCTTCAGGAATTCGGCGACTACCTGATTCACAATCTGGATGCCAACGGACGCCTTCAGAGTTCGCTGCCTGAACTTGTTCAAGTCTTCGGAGCCCGGATCGATCTGGAAGATGCCGAAGAAACGCTTCGAATTGTTCAGAGTCTCGATCCGCCCGGAGTCGGGGCTCGCGACCTTAAAGAGTGTCTGCTTCTGCAGATGACGCCGACCACTCCGCTTCGCGAGATCATGGTCAATTTGATCACCAACCATCTTGATGACATTTTGCAGAACCGGCTTCCACTCATTGAGCGGAAAACCGGTTATTCGATGGATGCGATCAAGTCGGCAATCGAGCAGATGCGAACGCTCGATCCGTTTCCCGGTCGTGGCTTTGAAAACCCGGAAGTTCAGGCGGTGACGCCGGACCTGCGAGTGGTGAAAGATGACAATGGGAAATACACCATTGAACTGATTGACGAGTACATCCCTGAGCTTCGTATCAATCGTCGATATATCAAGATGCTGGAAGCGAATCCGGATGAAGCGACGAAGGAATTCATCAAGAAGAAAGTGGAGTCGGCCAAGTGGCTGATTGACTCC
This sequence comes from Thalassoglobus neptunius, assembly GCF_007859735.1. Classification (GTDB taxonomy): domain Bacteria; phylum Planctomycetota; class Planctomycetia; order Planctomycetales; family Planctomycetaceae; genus Thalassoglobus; species Thalassoglobus neptunius. The sequence goes on from NZ_SIHI01000001.1 coordinate 2,060,240, forward strand.
ATCGAACAGCGATACAATACGCTCAGAAAAGTTGCCCAAACGATTGTTGACGAGCAGACGGAGTTTCTCGAACTCGGTCCGGAGCACATCAAGCCACTCAAAATGCAGGATGTCGCCGATGTCGTGGGAGTGCATGTGACGACGGTTTCCCGGGCTGTCGATGACAAATACGTCGCCACTCCGCGTGGGATCTTCCCTCTGAAACGTTTCTTCGGAGGCGGAACGAAGACTGCCGATGGCGAAGACGTTGCTTGGGAAAATATCCGGTTGAAACTCAAAGAGATTGTGGACGGCGAAGACAAGTCGAGCCCTCTCAGCGACGATGCGCTCGTTGCCGAACTTGCGAAGCATGGGTACCAACTTGCTCGACGGACGGTGACGAAATATCGTCAGGCGATGAATATTCCATCATCGCGTCAACGTCGCGAGTACTGATTGAGCTTCGCTGCAGCAACTCGAGAAACAGCTCTTTAGACGCTCTCAAGAATTTGGCAGAGATAATCCTGTTGCCGCTGAGAGACGGGAATCGCTTGGTCTTCTTGTGGAAGTGCAGGGATCAGGCGTTGAACGATGGCGTTCGCGAGCTCATCAACTCCGTCTCCGTTCTGTGCGGAGATCGAAAGTCCGCTCTGGATATCTTTAGAACTGGGAAGTAAATCGGTCTTGTTCCACACGACAAGTGGCTCGGATTGATGTGAGATCAGAGACTCGTCCGCTTTGGTCATTCCGGATGTGGCATCCATGACGATGATTGCGAGATCAGCTTGCTCGATGACTTTCTGAGCCTTCTCAACTCCGAGTGCTTCGAGTTCGTCCGATGTTTCCCGGAGGCCAGCGGTGTCCGCAAATTCGATCGGCCATCCCTCCAAAGCTGTTGAAGCAGTGACGACATCACGAGTGGTCCCGGGCTGATCGAAAACGACGGATCGACCATAACCGACGAGCGCGTTCATGAGAGTCGACTTCCCAACGTTCGGATGACCACAAAGCACAACTTTCCAGGGTTGAGTCAGGTGGAGACCAAAGTTGGACCATTGCAGTATTGATTGAACGGTTTGCTTGAGTTCGTTCGCTGAGAGCTGTTCGAGTTGTTGTATCGCGGCAGGGAAAGAGAGTCGTTGGCGAAGCAGCCAGTGCGCTGTTCGACGTGTTGTTGCGAGCTGTAGAAGCTGATCGATTTCCTCTTCGAACGATCGTTCACTCGGCGGGGGAACGACATGTTCCTTGATACCGGATTGAACCAGTTGCTCGGCGATTCGGTGGACGGCGATATGTCCTCCGTGGCAGTGAATCTCCGCGGTCGATGCAGATGTTCGAACGATGACAAGGTCTTCTTCGTCCCAGGTGCCGTATGCAATTCTATCGACCGGCTGATCCTGGACGGTCTTGCGATTCGCAGCGACAAAGAAGCGGTTGAGGACGTCCAGATCGCCAGTGACCTGGAGCGACGCGACAGCTCCTCGGCCCTCGGGGGTCAGAATTTGAAACGTTGATTCTTCACGCATACTACGGAGTGGATTCACTGGACTCGTCATGACTTGGTGAAAGCTGCGAAGCTGATATTACGATCCCGATCAACGAAAGGTCCGGATGGCAGATGGCTTCAGGAAAGTAGGGTTCGAGGATCGGAAGTGCTCCTCCGGTGAGGAAGAGTTGCGGTTCACCGGTCAGTTCGGATTGAACTCGACTCACGACTTCGCGAATGGCTCCCAGGTGTCCCCAGAAAAGTCCGCTCGACATCGCGTCTTCGGTATTTCGTCCAATTGCAGTGGGTGTTTTCTTCAAGAACTGTCGAGCATCGACGAGTGGAAGTGTCGTCGTGAGTTCATGGAGTGCTTTCACTCCCATGAGAATCCCGGGCAGAATCGCTCCCCCGAGGAATGTTCCATCTTCGCTCACAGCATCGACCGTCGCAGCTGTTCCCGAATCGATGATGATCTTTGAAGTGGGACGTTCTTGAAAGAGGCGAGCTGCCACAGCATTGAACAATCGGTCTGCCCCAACTTTTTCGGGAGCGTCGACGTTCACCTCAATCGGGATCTGTGACTTGCTCGTCAGCAGGCGAGGACGGGGCGCGTCTTGCGGCCATTGCTTCTCAAGCTGTTCGATCATTTTCCGGTTGGATCCGGTCAACGCAATGACCGAAAGATCTGGAGAGGCGAACCATTCTGCAAGGTCTGACCAGGGGATTGCTTTGGTATTGAAAATCGAAAGTGTCATCAGGCATTCGGGCAATTGGTCGTTCCCTTGAAGCTGAAACATTCCGATCTTGGTCCGCGTGTGACCGACGTCAAACACGATGAGTGTTTGCGACATTATTCTTCCTCGCTGTTGCCGTGATTGGTCATTAATTGCAGCAACTCTGGAAGAACGCATTCGGCGTGGTCGCGAATCCACAAGCCTCTTCCTCCACATTCCGGGTCGATGTAGACCACTTCGGCTCCACTTTCTCGAGCAATTGAAATCAAATCGCTTGCGGGCCTGACGGTCTGTGATGTCCCCACGGCAATGAATAAGTCGCACGATTCGGTCGATTCGATCGCGAGGCTCCAGTCGGGTTCGCGAAGTTGATCTCCAAAGAGGACGACGTTGGGATGGGTGACTCCCTCGCTGGAGACTTCAAAGATTGGCTTCAATGCCCGCATGACGGAGGGGAAGCTCCAGAGTTGCTTCTGGCTTTGACGCAAACCGTCGACCACCTCCGCGACTTCGCTGCGCGTGACGTGACGAATGACTTCTCCACTCGGGGTTTGAACGATTTCGAAGAGAGTTCCGTGCAGCTCATAGACATCAATGGCGCTGGCGTCCTGCTGGAGTCCATCGATGTTTTGAGTGATGACTGTCATCTTCGCGATGGACTGCAATTCCGTGATCGCTAGATGGGCCGGGTTGGGCTGTGCGGTTGCGATTGGCTCGAGGACGGAGATGAGAAACTCCGCGAACCTCGCTGGTTGCAGTGTGGCTGTTCGAAGCAGACCAGCCCAGTTGGCAAAATCCTCAGGGGGAAATCGCGCCCAGAGCCCGTCCATGTCTCTGAACGTTGAGATGCCGCTGGCGGTCCCGACTCCGGCGCCTGTGAAGATCACACCTCTTTTAGATCTCGAAACGAGGTCTGCGAGTTGACGTAGAGGTTCAGGAGAGGAGACAGAGAGCGTCATGAAGGGAATCTGTTTTCGATCTGCTGGCGATAGTAAGGATGATTCGGACCGAACGCTTCCATCTCAAACGGATTGTCATAATAGGGGTGCTTCCCTTTGCACCACATCATCAAAGAATAATACGCGTACATCGGAAGGAACATGGGGCCCCATCGCTCGTATTGACGAATGTGAATGTGCTCATGCTCTCTGCAGAAATCGAGTGATGCTTCTGACCGTCCCCAAATGACATGTCCAAGTGTCATCGCTGCGGCGGAGACCGGGGTCCGTTCGAGGATCCATGTGATCAGCCCGCCATAACATTCGATGGCGCCGCTTCGAAATCTTGCTCGCGTCCCGAAAGGGACCCCCGCCAGTGCCACAATCGATGCAACGAGCGTGGTGGGAGACGCCCAAATAATCCGGAGGAGGACGATTGTGACTCGAATCATCTCTGGTCGCATCTTTCGCGAGTCTCGTATAGACTCTGGTTTCGATCGTTCCGGTCCTGATCGCCGTGGAAAATCGCATGTGGAAGCCAGATCCTGCCCCTGAATTCAGGGAACGATGACAGGAATGCTTCTTCCTGAGACATGCACGAACCGGAACTGCCTTATTATTGCTGAATGTTGACTTGTGGTGAATGGAGAACTTCGGAATGGATCGTCAAGCTCCCGAATATATTGAATTGGTGGCGCAACTGAGAGAGCTGGCCACACTTCGTTCCTGTGGGGCAGTTCTCGGCTGGGATGAGCAAACAAACCTTCCGCCGAACGGAGCCGAACACCGTGCGAACCAACTCTCTTTGCTGGCGGGTTTGTCACACGACCGGGCGACCGATCCAAAGCTGGGAGAGTTGATTGAGAAACTCTCCGAACAAGTCGGCGAGGGGAATGAAGATAGCGTCGAAGCTGCCAATGTCCGTGATGCGAAACGAGCGTATTCCCGATCGGTCAAGCTTCCCAGAAATCTGGTGAAAGAGCTCTCGCGAACCGCCACATTGTCGCAACAGGCATGGGTGGAGGCACGAGCCAAAAAAGACTTCGCAGCCTTTCAACCGTGGCTGGAGAAAGTTGTTCAACTCAAACGCGAAGAAGCCGACGCACTTGGAAGTCCAACCGGCGTCAAGTACGACGCTCTGATTGAAGATTATGAACCGGGGGCGACTGCTGCCCAGATTCAGGAAGTCTTTGCACCACTTCGAGAAGAACTCGTCAAGCTGGTCGCTGGGATTCAAGCGTCTGACAGGAAACCCGATGTCGGCATTCTCGAGCGTTCCTATCCGATTGCGGATCAGGAAACTTTCGGTCGTTCTGCAGCGACTGCGATCGGTTTCGATTTTACGTCCGGACGACTCGACATCGCCGCGCATCCGTTTTGTTCAGGGATCGGTCCCGGCGACTGTCGGTTGACGACGCGCTATGATGAACATCATTTTCCCGGTGCGTTTTTCGGGACTCTGCATGAGGCTGGGCACGGGATCTACGAACAGGGACTGAATGCCGAACAGTTTGGTCTCGCTTGCGGTGAAGCATGTTCTCTTGGAATTCATGAGTCGCAGTCGCGAATGTGGGAGAATCTGGTCGGTCGAAGTCGCGCATTTTGGGATCACTTTTATCCCGAGGCTCAGAGAACATTTCCGGATGCGATCGGAGATTTGCACATCGATGACTTTTGCGCCGCCGTCAACAATGTCGAGCCAAGTTGGATTCGCGTCGAAGCGGATGAGGTGACGTACAACCTGCACATCATGCTTCGATTCGAACTTGAACAGGCACTGCTCAGTGGTGACCTGGATGTTGCGGATGTTCCAACCGCGTGGAATGAAACGTTCCACGAGTTCTTCGGGATGACACCGACCGATGATTCACTCGGATGCATGCAGGATGTGCATTGGAGCGCCGGATTGATTGGATATTTCCCAACGTACGCTCTCGGAAATATGTATGCCGCGCAGTTCTTTGACGCCGCGCAGCAGGAACTCGGAAACCTTTCGGAGATGTTCGCACGCGGCGAGTTTGCCCCGTTGAAGAACTGGTTGAACGAAAAGATTCACTCGCAGGGACGCCGGTACGATGCACCAAAACTTGTCCAAAAAGTCACCGGGGAATCACTCTCGGCAGCGCCGTTGCTGAATCATCTCAATACAAAGTTCGGGATGCTGTACGGTTTGTGATCAAGAGAACACGTCTGATGATCTCGGCGTGCGAGAATGTCAGTTTGCTGGAAGGTCAGGTCGATGAAATCTCACTGATCGTTCTGGACTTACTTTGAAATCGCCTTCTTGAGGTACTTCTCTTGCGATTTCGGAATGCGATCGTAGCGAAGTTCTCCTCCGATGAGTCGCATCAAAGGGCGAGGTTTTCCCGGAGGAATTGCGAAGAGATAGTCATTGGCGGGCTTTTCGAACTCAGGGAATTCTTGCTCGACAGCTTCGAACTTGGCGAGTAGATCCTTCACGATCTGCGGATGTTTGGCTGCGACGTTGATTTGTTCTCCCGGATCTCTTGAAAGGTCGAAGAGCATCATCTCAGTCGGCGCATCGCCTGTCGTTAAGCCGGGGTGTTCTGTTGGTCGGGCTTGTTCAAACGGAGCAAGAAGGATCACCCCGTCCGGACCTCGCGGGTCGATATACTCTTCGAGTTCTTTCTCACTGAGGTTGTGAAAACGTAACGGACCCGGATTCCGAACGTGAAGCTTCCAGTCACCCGATCGGATCGTGGCAAGTCTTTGTCCCTGCATTCCGTAGATTGCATCATGAGGACTCGGAGCGTCCGAATCTTGCAGCATGGGCAGAATGTTGCGCCCGTCGATTGTGCGGTCGGCGGGAACTTCCGCACCAGTGAGAGCAGCGATGGTCGGGAGGAGATCAATCGTCCCGGCGATTGAAGAGTTTCGCACCTGACCCGGAATTACTCCCGGCATGCGTGCGATGAAAGGAACTTTCAATCCTCCCTCCCAAGTCTTTCCTTTCATTCCCCGAAGTCCTCCGGTACATCCTCCGTACCATGGACCATTGTCGGACGTGAAGATGACGAGAGTCCGTTCATCGAGAGAAAGCTTCTTCAGCGTGTCGAGAAGTCTTCCAACGTCGGAATCGAGTTCGGCGATCACGTCTCCATACAGGTCGTTCGGTGTTTCTGGAGTGTAATAATCGTCTGAGACCGCCAATGGTTTATGCGGCATGGCATGTGGAAGATAAAGAAAGAACGGTTCCTCCTGGTGCTGCGTGATGAAGTTGATGGCACGATCGGTGTATCGCTGAGTGAGAGTCGCCTGCACGACGGGGTACTCAACAACTTCTTCCTGTTCCACTAACTGGACCGGGAACATGTCGTTTGAATAAAGGATGCCATAGTACTCATCGAAGCCTTGAGTTCTGGGAAGCCATTCTTCCTGATGACCAAGATGCCACTTGCCATAACAGGCTGTCGCGTACCCTTTCGCTTGAAGCATTTCCGCGATCGTCACTTCCGATTGAGGCAGCCCGAAGTTGTTCAGTCCTGCATCAGGAGCCGGATTGTTGACCACGGTATGTCGGAACGGATACCGCCCGGTGAGAATCGTTGCTCGTGATGGAGCACAGTATGGAGTCGGGACGTAGAAGTTCGTCAGCATCGCCCCTTCGCGTGCCATCTGATCCAGGTGGGGAGTTGCAAACGGACACTGCTCTGCAAAGCAGTTCACATCTCCGTATCCTAAGTCGTCAGCAAAAATCAGGATGACGTTCGGAGAGCTTTCCGCGAGACAGATCGTCGGCAGAGAAAGAGTCAGAATCAGCAACTGAAGAGTGAGCGACTTCACCATGCTTCCTTTCGATGTGATCCGAGGATCAGAGAGTGAGATAGTTTTCGGACGCCCGTCGATCCAATGACTGTTTGGTCATAAGCTGAATTGTGCTGACCCCGCCTGAGACCGAAGACTTCGTTGAAGTGTGTCGCTGTGGCGGAGAGATTGTCAAACGTGGACACTCCCTGCGTTAAACGACTTCATCGACAAAGTCGTAATTGGATTTGGCACGCGATCAGTGTTCGAGATTGACTCCGCCCATTTCGGAACTTAGGCTTTAACTACTGCAGGGAGTTCAACCTCCCGCTTTCCTACCTCAAGTGTCGGTCGCGAAGCCCTCCTGCGATTGACCCCAGAAATGGCTCGAGCGATGTCCCACCTTTCGCATCGATGCGTCAGCAGTTTCAGCAAGACCTTGCTGCTTGTGTTCGGAGTTTGTCTGTCTGCCAATTTACTGACAGCAAACGCGACCGAACCCGCTCCGGACCCGCTTCCTCTTCATGTGCTGATTGACTCATCCGTTGAATCTGTATCGGGAGCACAGGTCGCCCCTCCAGTTGATGATGCAACGTTTGTTCGACGCGTCCACCTCGACCTCATCGGGCGCATCCCCACAGTCGACGAAACTCGCGATTTTCTGGCCGATTCCAATCCAGACAAACGGGATCGGCTCGTCAACGATCTGGTCAACCGAACCGAATTCGTCAAGAACCTGGCTGCGCGACTCGACATCATGTTGATGGAACGACGCGGAGGGAAACACGTTTCGACTCTGGATTTTCGCGCTTACCTCGAGCAGTCGATCAGTGCTGGAAAGTCGTATCGCGAGATCGTTTCCGAAGTTCTCGGTGCTGATGGAACGGATGAAAAAGTCCGTCCCGCGTCAGCGTTCTTTCTGGAACGAGATGTCGATCCGACACTCCTCACCCGTGAAATCGGGAGAGTCTTCTTCGGCGTTGATTTGCAATGCGCGCAATGCCACGACCATCCGAACATTGATGACTACTATCAGGAGGACTATTACGGTCTTCAGGCATTTGTGATCAGGGCGAAACTGTTTCAGCCCGACAAGAAGAAACCGGCGTTGATCGCGGAAAGTGCTGAGGGCGAAGCGTCATTCCGCTCGGTGTTTACGGATCGGCAAGGCAACAGCGGACCGCGACTTCTCAACTCCGAAGAACTCGGAGAAGTCATTTTAAAACCGGGTGAAAACTATCAAATTGAACCAGCGAAGAATGTTCGTCCAGTTCCGGTCCAAAGTCGTATCGAGCTTCTTTCCGAACTCGTTTCGACACGCTCAATGCCAATGTTTGATCGCAACATTGCGAACCGACTTTGGAAGGAAATGTTCGGCATCGGACTCGTCGAGCCGGTGGACTTGCACCATTCTGGAAATCCTCCTACCAACCCGGAACTTCTCGAACTGCTGGCTGAACAATTTGCCGCAATGGACCATGATATTGGTTCGTTCATTCGAGAAATTGCGCTCAGTCAGACCTATCAGCGATCGCATTCTGTCGGCCTTCCGGGGGAGTCCGTCGATACGCTCAAGGATCAGATCTCTGAATTGGAATCAACAGCCAAACAAGAGAAGAAACGCTCCTACGAGGTCGATAAGGAAGTCGATCAGAAGTTGGAAGACGTCGACGTTGCAGATGAAGCTGCACGACCTCTTCGCAAGAACGTCGCAGATGCCAAGTCCGCGGTGGCCACTGCGAGATCAAAGTTTCTGGAAGCCGAAACCAAGCTAAAACAGCAGCAGGTCCTTTTTGAGAAGACGACAGCCGAGGTCAAAGCACTTCGCGAAGCATTGGAAAAGGCCCAGCAAGCGAGTGAACTTCTCAAAGAAAACTCCGCGATCACTGATGCGACAGCAACATTCGCAACAACACTGACTCAGACCGAAGAAAAAATTCCCGCTATTGAAGGTGCCGTGCAGACAGCGCAGTCGGAACTAACACAGACGAAAGAGAATCTCGAAACCGCCCGTTCCAAAGCTGATGAGGCCATCGCCGCACTCACTCCTGCAGAGGAAAAAATACGAACGCATCGGGCTGAGGCAGTCCGCTTAAGGCAACTCGCGTCCGATCATCGCCAACGTTCGGAACTTGCCCGTCAGCAAATTGATTGGCTCGAACAGGCCATTCAAGTTCGTTCGGCATACGAAAGTCTCGCTTCGACTAACAGTCGCATCAAGGAAATTGAAGCACAGCTTGCGCAAACGCAAAGCGAACTCGACGCGAAGTCGAAAGAATCCGAGTCAACGCAGAAGCAACTCATTGCACTCGCCAGTCGCAAGGAACAACTCAACGAAGAATGCGTATTGCTGCGGGAGAAACTCGTTGAGGCTCAAAGAGTCGAGCAACAAGTGAGTGAATCACTGGCTCAAGTCGGACTGGCGGCGCAGTTCGACAGTCTGTCTTCCGATCTTGATTCTGCACGATTGACGCTCAACGAATCTCAATCGTTGCTTCAGCGATCTAACGAAAGTCTTGCTAAGAAACTTAAGATTCTGGAGCAGGCGGAACGACAGGCGGTGCACAGCGAGGAAGACTGCAGGAAAACACTCAACAGTTTAGATTCTCAAATCGACGAGATGAAGAACTCGATCACAAGCCTTCAGGCGGACCTTGAGTTGCAACGTCAAAAAGTGAGTGAGCAAACTGAAGAGCTTGCCCGTTCCAAACAGACATGGAGTGCCGTTGCGGGAAAACAACTTCTCGCTGTGCGGACCACTCCCCTGTCTGCCGAACAACTCGCCTGGAGCTTCTTGACTGCGACAGGCCATCGATTTCGGCAATCGGCCATTGAAGCCGCTCGCATCGATGAAGAACTTCGTAAAGCGAAGGAAGCAAAGTCGAAAGCCGGTGACGAAAAATCTGGAGACTCAGAAGAAGGAATGAAAGAAGTCCAGATCGATCCTCAGGTACGTCAAAAGAAAATCGAACAGGCGACTCAAGCGGCACTCACGAAAGATGTTGCCACAATCGCAAAATTCTTTGCCTCTGAGGCGGGCCAGTCTCAATACGATTTCTTCGCAACTCCCGATCAAGCTCTGTTCTTGTCGAACGGGAACGAATTGCGGCACTGGTTGACTCCCGGAAATGGAAACCTCACCGATCGGTTGAACCGTTCGAAGACTTCAGAGGAAATCGCGACCGAGCTTTATCTTTCCGTCTTCTGTCGTCCTCCGACCTCAGAGGAACAGCAAGCGGTGGTGGAATACATTCAAGACCGTGCTGAAGATCGTCCGTCTGCGGTTCAGGAACTTGCCTGGGCGTTTTTGACATCAGCCGAGTTCCGTTTTCGTTATTAGGTACCAGGTGGGAGGTCGTTCGCGATGGCGCCAGCGAACGAAGCCAAATCCTGAAAGTGAACCAGTCGATGCAGATCGACGTTGAACTTGCCGTGATGGTCACAACTTGATTGATCGTAATGACGTGGTTCGGCCAAGAGTGAGAGAGAAGGAAACGTTCTAATGAAGTGTCGATACTTCTGTGACAGCGAAGCACATTCACTTGGTCGCCGCAGTTTCATGCAGGCTTTTGGGGCAGGACTGGCAGTCGGCGGATGGGGACTTGCGTCTCAGGCACAAGCTCTGGCTCAGCTCAAGAGTGACCAGAAGCGAATGCTCGTTGTGTTTCTTGCCGGGGGCGTGAGCCAGCTGGAAACCTGGGATCCCAAACCGAAGACAGATACCGGGGGCCCCTTTCGAGCGATTCCGACATCCGTTCCCGGAATTCACATCTCTGAGCTTCTTCCTGAGACGGCGAAAGTTTTCAACAGGTTGTCACTGATCCGAAGCATCAACTCACACAATGACGATCATGGAAAGGGAAGCTATCAAATGGGCTACGGTCGGAACCGGATGCCCGGAGTCGCATATCCTCATCTCGGATCGGTCTGTGCCAAAGCATTGGAGCGTCCCAATTCACCGCTGCCGGGATTTCTGAAGATCCCTGGCGGGGGACGCGGTCGCGATGCTGCGTATCTTGGCCCTGCGTATAACAGCGTGGGAGTGAACGGCAATCCACTGGCGAATTCGGCCCGGCATGGTTCTCTTTCCGATGAGATCGATCAGAAGCGTCACGACTTTCGGCGCCAGTTAAACGATCGCTTTCTTCTCTCGCGTCGGTCGGCAGAGACTGAAGTCTATACGGAAAGTTTCGAACAGGCACTCGGACTGATGGAGAGGCGGGACGTCTTTGATGTCTCGAAAGAATCGGACGTCGATCAGGAACGTTATGGCAAACACGACTTCGGAAGACATTGTCTCATGGCTCGTCGTCTTCTGGAGCAGGATGTTTCGTTCGTTCAGGTTTCCCATTCCAATTACGATACTCACAACGAAAACTTCAATTTTCATCTCGAGCAAATGGCCGAGTTTGACACTCCGTTTTCGAACCTCATTCGTGACCTGGAAGATCGCGGGATGATGGAGTCCACACTCGTTGTCGTGATGTCAGAGTTCGGACGAACGCCACGAATTAACGCCCGCTATGGACGAGACCACTGGGGGAAAGCGTGGTCGATCTGTCTCGGTGGAGCAGACATTCAACCGGGAGCAGTCATCGGCAAGACGAACGACAACGGGACAGAAGTCATCGACAGAGAAGTCGCTCCGGGAGATCTTTTCCACACGTATCTCTCCGCTGTTGGAATCGATTCCTCAGGGACATTCGACATTGATGGCCGCGAACTTCCCGTGGCAGATCCCGCTCATGGCCCGATTAGCGAATTGATTTCTTAAGGGTTAATTCGAAGCTTTTAAGAAACCTGCCTCGGTAAATCGCTGACTACATCGCAGATGGAAACCAACTTCACCATGCTCCGAATTTCAAAATGCTTCTTATCGTTGTCGCCAACGATGCTGTGCGGTTTGCTCACGATGTTGACCTTGAGTCTATTCGCACAGGCGGCGAATGCAGCATTAAGAGTCGGCGCCGTTGCGACGGAGATCACGCCTGTTGAGCTTCCTGTTCTCGTCAATGGAAGCATGGTGTCACGAACCGTTAGCGAGGTCACTTCGAAACTTCATGCACGGACAGTCGTAGTTGATGACGGAGAAGAACGTCTGGCCATTTGCGTGGTCGATAGTTGTATGCTTCCGAAATCACTCATCGATGATGTCAAAGCACTCGCTGCGACGAAAACGAAATTGAAGCCGGATCATATTCTCATTTCGGCGACTCACACACACTCAGCTCCATCGTCAATGGGAGCTCTCGGGACGAGCCCGGATGAACAGTATGTCGCTTACCTTCGCGACCGGCTGGTGAATAGTCTGGTGAATGCCGAGAAGCAACTCGAACCTGCCGTGGTCGGCTGGGGGCAGGAATACGCAGAAGAATACACCGCACTGCGACGCTGGATTTATCGAACGGACAAGCCTCAACTCGATCCTTTCGGAAATCCGACCGTCAAAGCCAACATGCACGCTGCTCGTAGTCCCGACGATGTCACCGGAGAATCCGGCCCGGAAGATCCGGTGCTTTCACTGTTGTCGTTTCAATCTCCTGACGGACGTCCGATTGCGTTGATTGCCAACTTTTCCATGCACTACTTCGGAGACAAAGGGCTCAGCTCCGATTACTTCGGATTGTTTTCGAATGGCCTTCAGGAACAACTCTCTCAACAGGGAGAGGACTCGCCACCGTTCGTCGCGATGATGTCTCACGGTTGCAGTGGAGATATCTGGAGACGCGACTATCGACAAATCATCGAAACCGGCGAATCGTCTGAGCATCAGTCGATTTCGGAATTCGCCGATGGCCTCATCGCTGTGGCAAAGACTGCGTACGATGAAATCGAGTATCAGCCTGCAGCGACGATTGATATGGCGGAGGCTCGGTTTACTCTCGACTATCGAACTCCCGATCAGCAGAGGCTGAAATGGGCGGAAAAGATTGTTCAGGAAATGGATGGTCGATTGCCTAAAACGAGACCGGAAATCTATGCGAGAGAACAGGTCCTTCTCGACGAAATGCAATCGACTGAGGTGGTCGTTCAAGCTCTTCGAATCGGTGACTTCGCAATCGCCACGACACCGAATGAAACGTATGCGTTGTCCGGGCTTAAAATTAAGCGAAGCAGCCCTTTCGAGAAGACGATGGTCATTGAACTGGCCAATGGAGGAGACGGTTATATTCCTCCCCCGGAACAACATTACTTAGGGGGATATAACACGTGGGCTGCCCGATCTGCCGGATTGGAAGTTCAGGCAGAACCGAAGATCGTTGCCGCTGCGAAGTCATTATTAGAAACAGTGGCTGGCCGCCCGGGAAGAAGTCCCGAGTTGGCGGTGACGGATTCAGCGCAAAGCATGCTTGAGCGACAACCTGCCGCCTATTATCGATTGAGTGAGATGAGCGGGCCAATTGCGATGGATGCGACAAGCCACGGGCACCACGGTTTCTATGAACCGGGGATTGCTTACTTTCTTGAAGGTCCGACGATCGACGAAACGACCTGGGAAGAAACCAACCGCTGTTCACACTTCGCCGGAGGCAGACTCGCCACCGTCTTGAAAGATATCGGCGATGAATACACGATTTCGCTTTGGGTTTGGAATGGGCTTCCGGATCAAGCTCGCGATCCAGCTCCCTGTTTTTTCTCACGAGCAGAGAACGATACGCCACCGGATCGTGGAACGCATCTCGGATTGAAAGGCAATGGGGTTCTGTGTGTCAGTGCCGAAGGGAACACAGCCGAAGGCGTCAACGCTGTTTCGCGTTGGAAATGGGCACACGTCGTATTCGTCGTGAAAGACAAGACGCTGACAGCGTATCTCGATCAGAAGACAGAGCCGGAGTTTCAGCTCAAACTCGAAAGTGCCCCGCGGGCGAGTGCGAGCTTGTTTTTCGGAGGGAGAGCGGACGGAGAGTTTCCGTGGCAAGGGCGACTCGACGAAATTGTCGTCTTTGATCGCGCGCTTTCACGTCAGGAAATTCGATCCATTCAGGAAGAGAACTCCTTTTTCGATTCCAGTCGATCGGTCAGTCTTCGGAAGGAAGCAGACTGATGACGAAATCGCTGCTCGTCCGCTTTGTATTGTCGGATGATTGTTGTCGTGCACTGTCGGTTGTCACTGAAAGCTTCCCGTCCGAAGCAAGCGATTTGTGAATAAGGATTTCATCGTGGACATCACCAAGACTCACATTCAGTCAGACTGGGAAGTCAGTAAGCCACTTCTTTCCTGTGTCTATCATCCAGAAGGCGAGTTCGTTTTCACCGGTTGTGAAGACTATTGCGTCTGGCGAGTCAAGGTGTCCGACGGGACTAAAGAGCAACTCGATTGTGATGCCTGGGTCAGAGCGATCGGGATCGCAGACTCCGGAAACATGTTGATCACAGGGGGCTACGACGGCCGGCTTATCTTCTGGGAAGGAATTCTTTCGACTCCCAAAATTCGCAAGTCAATCGAGGCACACGATGGCTGGATTCGAGCCATCGCAGTCAGTCCGGATCAGTCGTTGGTGGCGAGCGTGGGAAACGATCTCGTCGTGCGAGTCTGGAACACTTCAGACGGAGCCTTGCAGCACGAATTTCGGGGCCATGAGTCGCATATCTACAACGTCTGTTTTCATCCAATTGAGCCGCATCTGGTGTCGGGTGATTTGATGGGGCAACTCATTGCGTGGAACATTGAGAAGGGAGCACAGGAGAGGTCCTGGAAGGCAGAGTCGCTGTCAAAATATGACAATGGGTTCAGAGCGCAAATCGGCGGGTTCCGAGGTTTGACGTTTCGTTCCGATGGGCAATCTCTCGCCGGTTCCGGGATTACAAAAGTCTCCAATGCTTTCGCCGGGATCGGAAATCCCTCCGTCGTAGTCTTCGACTATCCCGACGTAGAAAAGGTGGCGGAATACCTGACGAAAGAACCGCTGCGGGGAGTCGCCTGGAATGTGCGTCTTCACCCTGAGGGAACAATTATCAGCGGATGCGGTGGAAGCGGGGGACGCTTGCTGTTTTGGAAACCGGGGCAAACTGAACAGGTCCACCAGCTGAAGCTTCCTTCCGATATGCGGGACCTGGATCTCTCTGCAGACGGGAAGCGTGTCGCTGTTGCGCTGGCAAATGGTCATCTTGCGATTTGCCTGATGGATGAAAAATCGCCATCATAAGCTTGAACTCGTCCCGAATCTGTGTGTGCTCAACGGACGCCTTGAAGTCTCGGTTGAGTCACACAGTTTCGTCGCACTTACGAGATGATTCGAACTTCGTGCGACCGAGTCACTGAACGGTTGAGTCCTGTTCCTCGCCGTCGATAATTCCAAGCATCACCAACCAGTCAGATTCAATTGCGCACTCTTGAATTGGTCTTCGCGAATTCGTCAGAGCAGGCGGGGCGAAAACCATCTCAAGCAATCCAGGCGAAGGCACAGGCACGAGCAACTTGCTTTGGTTTGTCTTCGCTTTTACGAAATTGATCGAGAAGAAAGTTCCCTCCATGTTGCGTGGTTATGGCTTCGTCGTTGTGTCTTCATTGGCGTTCATGTTTGCTTGGTCCGGTGAGCAAGCTTCATTTGCCGACGAGAGCAAACGTCCGAATATCGTGTTCATTCTGGCGGATGATCTGGGAATCGGAGACTTAGGATTCTATGGACAAGAGCGAATTCAAACTCCGCATATCGATCAGATGTTTTCTGAGGGGATGGAGTTTACACAGCATTACTCCGGGTCGACGGTGTGTGCTCCTTCCAGAAGTTGTCTGATGACAGGTCTTCACACCGGTCATACTTACATGAGAGGAAACGGTGCCGAAGTTGTTCTGAGAGACGATCCAGAAGATCGGACAGTCGCTTCGGCGCTTCAGGAAGCTGGCTATGCGACCGCGATGATCGGTAAGTCCTGTGTGTCGGGAGGAATGTCGGAACTCGACTTGCCGAACCGAAAAGGATTTGATCACTTCTTTGGAGTGTTGAGTCACACCGAAGCTCATCATTACTTCCCGAAAGTCGTTTACCGAAACGGTCAGACGATCCCGCTGCCTGGAAATTCGGAGCACGAAGGAGATCAGTATTGCCACGACTTGTATCTCGAAGAAGCGAAGAACTGGATTCGTGAGCATTCCGATGAGTCATTCTTTCTTCTGTATTCGGCCCACATCCCGCATGTCAGCCTCTATGCTCCTGAGGAATGGAAAGAGAAGTATCGCGGAAAATTTGAAGAGACTCCTGTGACCAACCAGAAGCACTACCGAAACGAACCGGAACCGCTGACGACATGGGCGGCTATGGTCAGTCGTTTGGATTGGGAAGTCGGACAGATCTTAAAAACACTGAACGATTTGAACATCGCGGAGAATACCCTCGTCATCTTCACCAGCGACAATGGAGCAACCGAAGCGGGTGGGCATTCGGAGAAGTCGTTTGAGTCTTCCGGTCTGTTGCGAGGTGCCAAGCGAGATTTGTACGAAGGGGGAATTCGGACTCCCATGGTGGCATGGTGGCCGGGAACGATTCCTGCCGGTTCGGACAGCGATCACATCTCAGCATTCTGGGACTTTTTCCCCACAGCGTGTGAGCTGGCCGGTGCGGATGTTCCATCAGGTCTTGATGGAATTTCCTACGCTCCAACATTGCTTGGAAACAATCAAGACCAGCAGCAGCATCCCTGGCTCTATTGGGAGTTCTTCGAAAAGGGCGGAAAACGTGCCGTTCGCATGGGCAACTGGAAAGCTGTGCAACTCGATATGCTCAAGAAACGTCCGAGTCCGATCGAACTCTATCATCTTGGAATCGATCCGCGCGAATCGAACGATGTCGCTGAGGATTATCCGAACATCGTTGAAGTGGCCAAGCAGATCTTCGAAGAAGCGAGAACGGAGTCACCGATCAGCCGGTTCAACTGGTCGTCCGACGAGTAAACCGTTTCCGTGGTTGTTGAGTGCTTGTGATCATCGGTGAGTGCAGTGCCTGCTAATGCGAGGCACTGCCAACCCAAAAAGAAAGTGCTCTAATCGAGGAAGGCCAGCCATCCGGAAGTGCCATCGCGGGCATCGGTTCGATCTTGAAGTGATGCAATTAGAGAAGCACACGTGACTCGTGGCTTGGTGACGACTTGCTCACCTTCTTCGAGACCGCTGATGATTTCGATTTGAGAATCGTCGTTGATTCCGACTTCGACAATTCTCTCTTCGACATAGTCTCCGCTTTTGACGAAGGAGTAGTAATCCCCTCCGATTTCGACGACAGATTGATGGGGAACGCGGAGGGCATTTTCTCGCTGTTCGGAGATGATCGTGACATCCGCTGACAGCCCGGGAGCGATGGTCCGAGCGAGTTCCGGATCGATGTCGAGAGCGACGGTCACTTTGTATTCTCGAAGATGGTAGTTCGGGTAACGACCATTCGTCGGAATTTTGGAAACGTGACTCACTGTGCCGCGGAAAGGCGTCTCCTGAAGTGCGTCGATCGTGACGATTGCATCAGAGTCATGATTGATCAACCGGATATTGGACTCGTGCACTCGAAGTTCCACTTTGAGATTGTCTCGGTCGGGGATGTGTGCGATCTGCTGGAGGTACCGAACTCGGCTTCCTTCTTCGATCCCTTGGGCGGAACTCGAATTCTCTCGAGCATGAATGACTTCGCCGGCGTTCCTGGCGATGATCTTGCACGCCTCGATATTGGACTTCAGGCGTTCCTGATAAGCCTTATAGATGTTGTAGGATCGTTCTCTGGAACTGAGAGTGATCTGCCGGCTGAGTTCTGCTGATCGGGCGGCGATTTTGACTCGTTCCAGATTTCGCTCTGCTTCCTGGCTCTGAGCGACATACTGAGTCATGTTCCGGACGTAAGTGTGGTCGGTGTAGATGTTGAGTGCGTCTGTCGCTTGCGCGTACTTGTTCTCTTCGCGGATCACTTTCAGCCGTTCCGCTTCGCAATCATCGTGCGCTCGGTATCCACGTTTGAACATGGAAAGCGTGAACTCGTAAGACTTTTGAGCCCTCGCCATTGTTTCTTCAGCAAGGACTTTCGCACTCTCCAGCTGATGCAGTTTCTGCGGATGTTCCGCGTTCACATATGCATCCAGCTTGAGCTTGGCGAGTTCGAGTTTGAGTTCGGCGGCGGCAATTTTGCTCTCGTTGGTGAGAACCTGGATGTTGAGATTTTCTCGTGCCTGTTCGAGAGCGGCAATCGAGTTGATGTAGCGGACTTCGCGTTCCTGAAGCCGTTCGCGCAAGTCTGCGTCGTCGAGGACAGCGATCACGTCACCCGGCTGGACATACGTTCCCTCGGGGACGATTTCGACGATGGTCGTCGACCATTCGCAGTTGCTGGTGAGAGTGTTTCGTTCAGCGCTTTGGAGTTCACCCTGCTGAGTGACGACTTGATCGATGTGACCTCTCGTCACGACAGCAAATCCGTCCTCGGCAACAACAAGCGGTTTCTCCGCAACACCCCAACTGGCGATGGGGACGCTCATTACCATGAGCGTGAGGATGACGACCAGAGAAAGCAGAATTTTTCCGCTGCGCTGGGAACCAACGTGTGTGGTAGGTTTCATGGTGGCCAAACCTTCAGATGCGTGTTTTCATCGCGATGGTGGGATGACAGCCGGGAGCTGTCTGTGCGATGAAAGGTGGGTGTGGGGAGCATTTCAGATTGCCCCCGCTGAGGAATCAATTGTACGACAGAGCGGGTCGAATGTCCAATCGACTCTATCGCCACAGCTTCCCAATCGGAAGAGTTCCTCGACCGGGCAGTTCATAATCGGCCGAAACCGGATCTCCCGGTCTGTTTTCGGGGGACCGCGACGGTTTGCCCAAATGCAATTTTTATTCTGGAAATCTCTGTTGATTCCCAACTATGGATTTGAGCGGGGAGGACGACGTTTTCGCGAAGATGATTTGGAACAGTTTTGACACCGATGTTGCTTATCCAGAGGGTGACCGCATTGGTTGCACAGCGGGATCGGTCGTTCGGCTCGTTCGAGTTGCGTTGTCGACTTGAGCTTCGGTGGCGCCTTCTTTCGACTTGATCGTGACGTCTTTGGTGTCGATGTCTTGACGGCCGAGGCAGCGGCTTTCTTTTCGACAGCGCTTTTCATCGGGACCGAAGAATGGGCTAACTCGTCCGCACTGGAAGATCCTTGCATCGGTGCGGAGCGTTCCCGTTCAAGCGACGGTGCGGAAACGGGTGGTTGGGATTGTTCCGGCTCCTGATCCAGTTCGGTGTCGAGATCCATTTCGAAGTCATCATTCAACACCTGATCATCGACCGGAGCTTCGGGTGGGGCAGTTTCGGTTTCCCCGGGACGAACGATCGTGGCGCGTGCTTCTCGACCACTTGTCGTTTCAATGGCCGAGACGCGCAGCCGACCCTGTTCGTTGTAACCGATCGTGACCGAAATCGGTGATTTCATGGGAAGGTTCGGGGGAAGATCATCGATCAGGCAGTCGCCGAGTTCAACGAATTCTTCGCCCTGGCTGGCTCCGCTTTCGACGATATGAAGATGAACACGCTTCTGGTTTTCCCGAACTGTTCCAAAGTCTTGCTTGTAGATACAAGGCAGCTGTGTGTTCGATGGAATCAAATAGTGCGGGCGGAGAAGATCGGTTTCGGGGTCACGGATCAGAATCCCGAGGCCTCGCCCGGTCACGCTTCTCTGCTGAAAGTTTTGAAGTCGCGCGGATGCCGTATCGTCCAGCGACGACTGCTGAAGTCGTTGCCCACTGAGGAGCATTCCTGCGTAATACGCTGCACCGTTGGCAATGGACTGGTCGGGGGAAAGAGTCGTGTTGAGAGTTGTTCCGCTGATGTTTTGAAGCATCTCCCGGACCATGGGCATTCGGGAAGCTCCGCCGGTGACGAGTACTGAGTCGACATGTGCCCAACCAAGTTTGTGGTCTTTGAGCATCTGTCGCGTGATTTCTTCGGTTCGATCGACCAGGCCCTTGGAAAGCATTTCAAAGGTCTCTCGAGAAATGGCGAAGGTCTTTCTGCGACCATCATGTTGCACGAGAATCGATGCTCGCGGCCGAACACTTAAGCTTCGTTTCACTTGCTCGATTTCAGTGGCGAGCGCCTGCATACTCTCACGGTCGATCCTTGGATCACTAATAGAATCTTCGACGTATCGGTCACAGGCGAATTCTTCGAGAACCTTGTTCCAGTCGAGTCCCCCCAGACGCAAGTCTCCTCCGGAGGCGATGACGGTGACTTCGTTCTGGTTGTAGCGGACAAGGGAGAGGTCAAAGGTTCCGCCGCCGAGATCGAACACCATGACGGTCTGTTCGTTGGCCAATTCGGCGAACCACATTCCATCGCTCAGAACATGGCACATTGCCGTCGCGACCGGCTCGTTAATGATGTCTACTCGATCGAGACCAGCTTCGAGTCCGGCCTCAACGGTCAGTTGTCTCTGGACATCACTGAACTGGGCAGGCACCGTGATCACCGCGCAATGGATTCGGCCGAGTCGTTCTTCTGCAGACTCGAGAAGTTTCTTCAGGATGAAGGCGGAAATGTCCTTGGGACGGTAGACCTTGTGGTCCATGATCCATGTCTTGTTCGGATCGCCCATGAATCGTTTCGCGTGTCGAACGACGCGGTCAGGCATCATCACTGCGTTGCGAAGAGCTTCGGTTCCGACGACAACTTCATCACCGTCGAAAAGAACGACCGACGGAGTTGAGAGTTCCCCTTCAGAGTTGGGGATCGGGACCGGTTGACCGCTCGGCGTTAAATGGGAAATGCACGAGTATGTGGTCCCAAGGTCAATGCCGATCGGATGGACGCGCTTCTTTGTGCGATTCAATGACATGAGCAGCTTTTCGAATTTCGAGTCCAATACCGGAGTTTGAATAATTCAAATGATAACACCCGTGAATCAATTGAACCAAGTCACCGGTTGAGAACCTGTCTGGCGAATGCGATCAATGAAACGGGATTAATCACCCGGAAGTGCATTCGTCGAACCCTTGATCCGGGTTACGCGAATGCGCTCCAATGACCTGGCTGAGACAGCGAGTGTGCCCTATTCAAGAAACGGCGATCAGCGGACCGATTTAACACCCCTCATGTGGCCGATTCTCAGAAGTACAGAATAGCGAAGCGGACAACACGTTGCGAAGCGGTCTTCCCGGATTTGCAAGAACACGCGGAGGACACGAAGAATGTAAATTTCATCGCGTGCAGGGAAATCATCTCAGGATGGTCTAAAACTCGTCGATGTTTTGACCGTCAGCCCGGTCGAGAAGATTGCGATAGACAAGAGAGGTAATATTTTCGCTTAGAAATCGCACAGAGCCATCACAGAGAAGAAATTGAGCTCCGCCTGGATGGTGGCTTCCGAACCCGCCGGGATCGAACGCATACGAAGCTGGCAATTCAGGTTCCGGAGGACGAACAGGGGCTTCTGCTTCTTCTGCACCCATCGAGCCTTCGTCCTCAGCCTCGTCTGTGCCGTATCCACCATATCCGGAATAGCCAGCACCGTATCCTCCTCCATAACCGCCGTTGCCGAAGTCCTTCTGTGTGTTCCAATCAACCGAATCACGTGACTTCTGACCGGTCGCAATCGCGGTCAGGTCATTGTAGTAGCGGCTTCCTTCGGGAGTTTCATTGATCGCAGCTCCGCCATTGCGAAGACTCGATCTGGTCCCCGATGCCCATCCGAGATCTTGCGGATTCCGGATCGCTTCTCCGGCGAGAATCGTTGAAGCTGTTCCGTCATAAATGTCGTTGTACGCAGTCCGACTATTCAGAAAGAGAACTCCGTGATTATTGACGTCAATCGGAGCAGCCACAGGATGGTGATTTCCTGCATAGCTACTGAGGGCCACACCATGATTCTCTGGGACAGCGTTTCGTGCAGTTGATTGAGAAGGGCAAAGATACGTCGAAATGACAGTCTTACGAGCAGTCAGATTTTTCTCTGCGTAGATGCTGAGAGTCGGATCAATTGCTGAGAAGAGATTGGGTGCTTCAATGTACGGAAGAATCGAAATCAGCCAGCCGTGGTGATACCCCTCGGGAAACTGCTCAATCGGGCCAGTCAAGTTGACGACTCCGGGAGGAAAAACCTCATGGGAGGCTTGATAGCTGTGAACGGCGAAACCGATTTGTAGCAAGTTGTTCTTGCACTGCATTCTGTGGGCTGCTTCACGTGCCTGCTGAACAGCGGGCAGCAGCAGTGCAACGAGGATCGCCATAATGGCAATGACAACGAGCAATTCGATGAGTGTGAATCCGGTCCGTCTGGACACGTTCTCTCCAATCAAAATCCCCGGGACAGTTCAATGAACGACAGTTTAACGAACGTCAGCCTCGGCATTACGATCGAGACATGAAAGTCATGATCTTTGACGAGGTTAGACGAATCACTCCAGGAACTTCCGGATGTCTGGTCGTCGGCTGAGCTGGATCGTTCAGCTTATGACTACGGCGAAAGCTCCTTGTCTGTTGGTCTAATTTCGCGAGTTTGATGGAATTGTGCAATTCGCAAACGCAAGGTCAGACTGAGCTTTGAAGCCGGGACTCGTTTCGGAAGTGATATCGCTTCCGTAAGAGGGGAAGAGTTCGCACACCAGAATGCTCTTGCAAGGTCGCGGGACAGATTCACTCGCGACAAAAAAAGAACCCCGATGGCCGAAGCCACCGGGGCTGCTACTGCACCAACACAGTGCAGTCGCGCGGGCGAAGAATTTTCGAACCTGATTTCGAGCGAAGGATCAGGCAAAGAGCTCAGAGACGGCTTCTCCGCCATCGACAACTTTCATTGGACGACCGAGCGGGCTGATGTTTTCGTGGTTGGCATCCACGTTGAGACTCTGGCAGATCGACTGAAACAAATCGTGGACTCCAACAGGACGGTCGACAATTTCGTTGCCGTCTCGGGAAGTCGCTCCGATTGTTTGTCCTCCCCTGACTCCACATCCAGACAGCCAGACGTTGAACGCCCGGGGGAAGTGGTCGCGGCCGCCACGAGGATTCACGCGTGGTGTTCTTCCGAATTCTCCGGCAAATACCACGAGTGTGTTTTCGAGCATGCCTCGCTGTTTGAGGTCCTTGATCAGAGTTGCAGACGCAGGATCGACTTCCCGAGCTTTCTCAGAGATCGTCGAAAAGTTGTCCTGATGTGTGTCCCAGCCATTCGATCGGACTTCCACAAAACTAACTCCGGACTCGACCAGCCTGCGTGCCAGTAAGCAGCCGCGTCCGAAGTCCGAGTCCCCGTATTCTGACGTCAATTGCTCTGACTCTCCGGAGAGGTCGAAGACCTGTGATTGCGGGCTGAGGACCAGCTTTGAGGCTTTCGTGTAGAGTTGACGATGGTTCTGAACCGGCTGTTCTCCACCGCGAGCAGCGAATTCTTCTTCAAGTTCGCCAAGGAGTCCCAAACGACGCTGATAGCGCGACGCAGACTTTTGCAACGCCAGATTTTGAGGCAGGGATCCCGGACGAGTCACGTTAAAGGGTTCGTAATCGACACCCAGAAAGCCCGCGCCGATGGTCTGGCCAATCGAGACGAAACTCGGAAGATCGTTTTCGTGGTCCGCAAGTTGTTGAGCGATGCAACTTCCCAGACTTGGGTGCTTGACGCTTCCGGAAGGGACATATCCGGTGTGCATCTGATAGGTCGCCCGTTGATGGGCTCCTTCTTTATTCTGCATGCTGCGAATAATCGCGAGGTCATCCATGACGCTCGCCAGTTTTGGCCAGTCCTGAGCGATTCGAATTCCCGGAACAGATGTCGAGATGGCTTCCGTCCCTCCCCCGTTCTCGTGATTGGGTTTAGGGTCAAATGTCTCCAACTGGCTGGGACCTCCGGCGAGCCAAATGAGGATCATCGATTTCCCTTGCTGACGCAGTTCGTCAGCGTGTAACGACATGACATCCCGAAGCGGAAGAAACCCGGAAGCAAGGGCTCCTGCAGAGAGATTTCTCAGAAATCGACGTCGATTCAACCGCCCGGAATTCAGGCTGACGGATTCATGAACGAATGCGGACATGTTTGTTTCCTTCGGGTCTCTGCAGTGAATGACAGAGCGAATTCTTTCGAGCACTCCAGTAACGCGGCAGTATTGACGAGGCAACATTGCGAAACGGAACTGCCAAACAATGGAATCGAGTGTGCAGCACCAACTTCTCTAACGACGAGTAATAAACTCTGTCGAATTGAGAAGGCTCCAGTAGATGTCTTCGAACGCCTCGTTTCGATTGTCGATTTCGGAGAGAAACCGTTTGTTAATGGATACTTCTCGATCCGTGGGTTCGCGGCTGAGGACACGCAGATACAACTCTGACAGAGCATCCGAGTCGTCGGGATACTCGCGGAGTAGCCTTGAGAGCATCGTGTTGCCGGTTCCTCGAATGTTCTGCTCGATGATTGGTGAGTTCATCACGAACAGCGCTTGCGGAATGTTTCCGATGATGTCTTCGGGAGGTGTTGAGGGATCGACGCCAAAGAGTTGCACGAATTGACTTCGTTGGGGATCAATTCCATAGCGTTGTTGAATGGCATTGCCGCGATTACGGCCGGAAATACGACCCATCGATTCGATTTGCAGCACTTCCTGAAGCGACTGATAAATCTGGTCGGCACTCAGTCGAGCTGGAACAGCTGATGCGAACGGAGGTTGATATTCCCCGGAAGGGTTCGCCGTGAGCCGACGTTGATACGCTTGTGTGTTGGCGATCGTGCGATAGACCCATTTGATGTCGTAGTCGTGATCGACGAATCCTTGTGCGAGCATATCGAGAACAGATTCATACATCGCAAATCGTTCGGGGCCCATGTCGTCAACCGGCATGTAAAAGCCTTTTCCGAGCATCTCTGCCCAAACACGATTCACAAAAGCACGAGCAAACCACGCGTTCGTCGGAGAGGTGACGTAATCGGCGAGTGCGTGCCGACGTGTCTGGTCGGACGAACCGGGGTTAACCTCTGGTCCTCGAACTTCAGGAATAAAGAATACGGGTTCCGTGAGCGTTCCCTGAGAAGCGGGGTTGCTCAGATTGGGCATGTAATATTCCAGTTCTCCCCGTCCAGGCTGAGCCATGTTGGCCATCTCCCGGATGCTTTCGAACTCTTTCAGTGACAGCTTGCCATTCTTGTCGGAATCTGAAGCTGCGAGGATCTGATCGAATCGCGTGGCAAATGGGCCTCTTGCTTCAGCCTTCACCAGAAACCCGTCACGATTCCGATCCAGTGCACGGAAGATCTGATCGACGTTTTCAGTGTAACGGCCGCGGCGATTGGATTGTTCCAGCGAGCGGACTGCAAAACTGCGGGGATCGTCTCGATCTTCTCGGCGAACGGTGACTCGTGGGAGAAAGGCCGCCAGCCCATGAAATGAGTCCCGAGTCCAGGAGTCCGTCGGGTGATCATGGCAATTCGCACAACTCAGTTGAATCCCGAGAAAGATGCGGGAGATTTCAGCCGCGACTTCCTGCGGTTCACCAGTATGAGAGAAAATGAGACCTGTCGCTCCGGTATCCATGACAGATCCGGTTGCGGTGATCAGCTCGCGTGTAATTTGGTCCCATGATCGATCTTGTTCAATTTGATCGATGAACCAGGTTTCGAATGCTGGTTCCACAAGACGGATTCGTTGTTCGGTGGCGCGAGATGTTACAACTCGCTTGAAGTAACGTCCCCAGAAGTTCGCGAACTCGTCAGATTCAATCAGTCGGTCGATCACTTTCGCTCGCTTATCGACGTCAGGATCGAGACCGAAGACAGTGATTTCGCTGGATGAGGGAACGCGACCAATCAGGTCGAGATAGACTCGGCGAAGAAAATCCTCGTCCGACGTGGCCGGTGCCACAACGACATTTTCTTCCAGAAGGAGCCGCTGTAATTCCTGATCGATTTTCGCTGCAAAATCCTGCTCTGATCCATGACAGGCACCGTTCCAGATCGAAATCGATCCAGCCAACGCAATGATCATCAAGTGTTTCATATTCGAGCCTGAAGGTAAGTCGTCGATATTTCTGCTTCAGCGAACTCAAAAAGCAGTCAGGTCTTGGATTGAACACCGCTCTGTGCGAACAGTTTCGAATGAGTTCGGTCTTTTCTCGGGCGAACTCGAAGCCAGCATGATCACGAAGCCAACGTCATCACGGTTTGAGAAGCGCAACTTCAATGGGAAGCATGAATCATGAATGGGACGTTCGCTTAGAATGTTGGTTCAAGGCGAAGGTTCAGTTTCAGCGCGAGGTCCTGCAGCTTTTCGATCGCGTTCATCTGAAGTTGGCGAACGCGTTCTTTGCTCAGCCCGACTTTCTTGGCGACCGACTTGAGCGTCTCGGACGACTGCTCTTCATTCAATCCGAAGCGTTCGCGGATGATGACCATTTCGCGCTCATCAAGACATTGTTCAAAGTGATCAATGAGTGCGTCCGCGATCTTATGATCGAGTGGGGCATCGAGATCGCGAGACGGGACGACGTCTCCCAGGATCTCTGATGAAGTATTGACCTCACGGTTCTGACGCCGTTGTTGTCGCTGCATGACTCGATAGTAATGACGCTGGATGGCATGCGTCGCATAGGTGCTGAAGCGAAAGCCTCGAGAGTAATCGAATTTGTCCACAGCGTTGACGAGTATCATGTTTCCTTCGCTGACAAGGTCTTCGAAATCGTTTCGTGTTCGCGCAAACTTCTGAGCAATGGAAGCCACTAGGCGAAGGTTGGCTTCGACAATCGCCGAGCGGGCTTTTTTCGACTCTTCCAGAAAACGTTCATAACGTGCCTTTGCTGAAGGATTCGGTCCTCCGTCGTTTCGATCGAACTGAACGCGAGACGCTTTGAACTTCATGAAGTTCATCTTCTTGAACAGGAAGGCTTCACCTGTCGGAGTGAGAAGCTGGTGAATCATCCGGTTCGTTGTCGGGCTCTGTTCATTGAGCTGTGCCGGTGGTTGAGTCGCATCATACAGGCTCTCAGGGCATTCCCCTTGCAGTTTCGACTCAGTGAGCTTCTCAAAGTCCGGGTGGTCGATGAATGAAATCGGGTTCGTCGGTGTACTGGGTGATTTGCGAGAACGAGGGGCAACGGAAGTCGCTGACTGAGAAATGGCCATGAATCTGCTCCGGGGTTAAAACGTTCAATACGTTCACTGTACTCTCTTTTTGATTCGTGAAAATATCAAAAAACGTTCAAGGCGTTCATTTCGTTCAAGTTTGTGGAGCGGCGGTTGTTTCGAGTCGTCATATGTCCAGATCGGATTTTCCGGGACGAGTTGAAAATGAGACGTACGAACGGAATAATTGGTGCTTTCCGATGACAGACTCCTCACGAGAAGGAAGTTTTGATGCTGAACAAGAAAGACTTGGAGCTGTTCAAAGAGCTTTTGAGTGTTCAGGAGGCCAGAATTCGCGGAGATGTACAAACGCTGACGTCAGGTGCGTTGGGAAGTGGCAACGAGTCGCGAACACCCACACACATGGCAGAACTCGGAACCGAAACCTATGAGCAGGACTTTTCGCTTCGCGTCATGGAGAGCGATCAGGAAGTACTCAAAGAAATTCGTGCTGCTCAGAAGCGTATGGAAGAAGGAACCTACGGGATTTGCGAGGGATGCGAAGACGCCGGTCGACCCCCATCCAAGCGATGGATTCCCAAGACTCGGTTGAAAGTGATTCCTCACGCAAGATATTGCGTTTCCTGTGCGGAAAAACTTGAACGTCAATTCAGCTATTAGAGCCAGTCATTTTGACTGGCTATGTTTGGATTGAGTGATCATGAGAGCAGATTCTTCTGTTTCTTAGATTGATCGTTCGC
The DNA here is from genome assembly GCF_007859735.1 of Thalassoglobus neptunius. Lineage (GTDB taxonomy): Bacteria > Planctomycetota > Planctomycetia > Planctomycetales > Planctomycetaceae > Thalassoglobus > Thalassoglobus neptunius. The sequence continues at coordinate 2,087,901 of NZ_SIHI01000001.1, forward strand.
GTTCTTTCCACGCAGGTACGCATTGATTCAACGGGAAGCACAGCTTCAGACTGCTGTTTGAGACGATTCCGGTCCATTCACCGGAGCAAACGGTGAACTCTGGGTTTCTTCCCGTATTGTTGGAGTGATTCACACGATCGCTTCAATTGATTTAAGAACACTTCGAAACGGTCGAGAACATCGTGTCTCGACCGTTTCTTTTTTGTATGGTTGACTGTTTCATCGCTGAACCGTTTTATTGAATATGCGCCAATTTATGCATCCTTGGTCGAGGATGCCTGAAGGCGTTGTGATCCTTTGACTTGATACGGTGAAGTTCATGTCGGAATTCGGCGACTTGTTCGAACAGTTTCAGCACGATGCGCAATTGCGTCATGATCGTGAAGAACAGCTTCGGCATTCAATGACGGCACCGAGCATTCGTCAGAAAGAACTCCAGGATCAACTGGTTGCTTTACGAGAAGAGTATCAGGCGAAACAGGGCGAACTGGAATCGACACGGGACTCTTCAGCCTCTGAGTTAACAGAGACCTTCCAACAGAAACTCGCTGAAATACAAAGTCTTCACGATTCGATTGTGAAGAACATTCAGACCGAGACAGATCGTGCTTCGAAATCGGTCGAACGGCAACGTGAAGACAGCGAATGGGTTGTCGAGTCCGTACTCGATGACGGCAGCGAAGGCAGTCCACAGCGAGAATTGGAGAAAGAGACCCAGTCGATCGACCGGACACTTGTCGAACAAGATGCGGTTCTTTCCTCGAAGAGACAACGCTTTGACGAAATTCTTCAGGCCATCCGAAAAGAAGCGCCTCCCGCAGACTTACCAGAACGCGACGTCAAGGATCGATCCGAGGCAACTGACCGGTTTCAGGAAGAAGTTCAGCGGACGGATCAGCTGATACGACGGTTCAAAAAACTGGTTCTTGCCAAAATCTTCACCGGCTTTCCCGCGCTGATCTCGCTGATTGGACTCATCGCCCTCTTTGCAGGTCTCGTGTTCCAGTTCGCTGATCCGATGATTGCCGATATCTCCGGCCCGCGCATGCAATCGAATTGGATCGGTGTCTCGACTGCTGTCGGTGCAATCGCCGGGCTCGTGGTCTTCGGTCTGTTTTTCCTCATCGCGACAACTCAACGATCGAACTTGATCGCCCTCATCAGTGAATCGATCGAACACGCGGGTTTCTATCGATCGAGGTTCGACATTTACTCGCAAAAGGACCTCGCAAAGCTCTCAAAAAGAACAGCAGCTCTTCAAAGAAAAATCGAAAGCGAGCGTCAGGCTGCGCTCGAACGCTATGAGGAGGCGCATCGCAAACGACTCCTTGAGATTGAGCAATCGAACCAGGAACGTCTTGCAGACGAAGAACGGAGATTCGAGGCCGAAGAGGCTGAGATCACCACCGAACACGAAGCAAAATTACAAGCGATTCAGGAAAACTTTGACCTTCAGCTTCGAGAACTCAATGAGAGTTCACTCTCGAAAATTGAACAGAAGGAAGCCGAACTCAAGGCACTTCAGAAAGAACAGGTACGTTCTCAGACGGAACAATGGGTGAAACTCAAAACGGATTGGAAGGAGTCGGCCAAACTCTTTCAAACCGCAATCGCAGCCGTTGCCTCTGAAGATCAAGCGACGAATCCCGAATGGACAGAAACGTTCCACTCCGAGCAATGGGCTCCCAGTCAGCAACTTCCTCGAGGCATTCGACTCGGCGGTCTTCAAGTGGATCTTCAAGAGTGGCCTGTCGCCGTTTCCGAGGACATTCGTCTCGCTCCGCGGACCACTCAGTTCGAAGTTCCGGCAATCGTGGAGTTTCCCGGAAACGCGTCGACCCTGTTTCTGTCGTCAACGCCGGAAGCGCGTTTGCAAGCTCTTGGTGCCCTGCAAACGATGATGCTGCGACTGTTGTTGCAGATCCCCCCGGGAAAGTTGCGGTTCACGTTGATCGATCCGATTCGCTTGGGGGAGACCTTCGGCGGGTTCATGCATCTCAGCGACTACGATGAGTTGATGGTGACCAATCGAATCTGGACCGAAAGTGGACAGATCGAACAGCGACTCGCCGATTTGACCGAGCATATGGAGAACGTTTTCCAGACATATTTGCGGAACGAGTTTCAAACGATTGAGGAATACAACCAGTCGGCCGGTGAAGTCGCCGAACCGTATCACTTTCTGGTGATCGCAGATTTTCCGGCGAAGTTCAGCGAGATTGCTGCGAGAAGGCTCGTAAGCATTGTAAACAGCGGGCCGAGATGCGGGGTCTATACGCTTCTCAATCTCGATCCCACGAAGCCGATGCCGAATCAGTTCGAAGTCGAAGACATTCTGCCGCACATGACCTCATTCGAGTGGAAGGACGAACACTTTCATCCAAATGAGCCAATCTTGTCTCGCTGGCCGATTCGCATTCAATCACCCCCTGCTCCCGACGAATTTACATCCATCGTCAAAATGGTGGGGGAAGCGTCAAAAGATGCCCGCAAGGTGGAAGTCTCCTTCAATCGAATCGCTCCTCAACCCAGCGACCTCTGGTCGAGGGATTCCCGCAGGGAACTGGAAATCCCGTTGGGGCGTGCCGGGGCAACGAAGCTCCAAACAATGAAACTCGGACGCGGAACTTCTCAGCACATGCTCGTCGCCGGAAAGACGGGTTCCGGAAAGTCGACCTTCCTTCACATTCTCATCACCAACCTCGCTCTGTATTACGGTCCGGACGAAGTCAACTTCTTCCTGATCGACTTCAAGAAGGGTGTCGAGTTCAAAGACTACGCATCATTTCAGCTTCCGCATGCACGTGTCATCGCCATCGAAAGTGATCGGGAGTTCGGAGTCAGCGCGCTGCAACGTCTCGATGAGATGCTTCAGGAACGCGGAGAATTGTTCCGCCGGGAAGGTGTTCAGGATATCGGAGGCTACCGGGACGCGAATCCGGATAAGCCGTTACCTCGCGTGCTGTTGGTCGTCGATGAGTTCCAGGAGTTCTTCATCGAAGACGACCGCATCAGCCAGTCAGCAGCACTACTTCTGGATCGACTCGTTCGTCAGGGGCGTGCATTCGGGATTCATGTCATCCTCGGATCGCAGACGCTGGGAGGTGCTTACTCGCTGGCAAGGACGACATTGGGGCAGGTGGCTGTCCGAGTGGCTCTGCAGTGTAGTGATGCCGACGCCCATTTGATTCTCAGTGAAGAAAACACAGCTGCCCGGCTCTTAACGCGTCCCGGCGAAGCAATCTACAACGACGCGAATGGAATGATGGAAGGCAACCATCCGTTTCAAATCGCATGGATCTCTGATGAACAACGTTCCGACTGGCTGGCCGATATCGAAAAGAGAGCTTCGCGTTTAGGGATCGAAACCGAGCGGGCAATTGTTTTCGAAGGAAACATTCCATCCGACTTGAAACGAAACAAACAATTGCGGCGATTGGCCGAAGAGTGGCGTGAACGCAGCGATCCATTGAGAGCCCCGAAAATCTGGCTCGGTGATGCTGTCGAAATTAAACCTCCCTCGCTGGTTGCGCTGGATCGACATAGCGGGCGAAATATTCTCGTCGTCGGTCAGGACTCCGAGGCAGCGATGGGAATCCTTCACGCCGCAGCTTTGAGCATCGTTGCATCGACGTCGCCAACCGAAACCGCGTCGAACACTGAGCAGTTTGAGACCGATCGTCCCGGCAGTTCGACTGATGAGAACGACACAGATCAACAAGAAACGCAACGGGACGACGAAGAAGGTTTGGACTCGTTGATCGTGTTGGACGGCAGTTCAGTCGGCAGCGACGATTCCGAGCTGTGGAAGTCATTCCAGTCGACGATCCCTTGTCCGGTGACGTTGGTTTCTCCGCGCGAGGTCAGTCAGCAGATCGGCAAGATCCATGCAACGTTGCAATCGAGAATGCAAGCGGACACCGATCACCATGATCCGGTTGTTGTCGTGATCAGCGATCTATCGAAATTCCGCGACTTGAAGAAAGCCGACGATGACTTTGGCTTGGGAAGCTTCGGGAGTTCTTCAGAACCGACGACATTGACCGCTGCCCAGATGTTCGCTGAACTCCTGGCGGAAGGACCGCTGCACGCGATTCACTTGATCATCTGGTGTGATTCTCGAAATAACGTTGACCGGTGGTTCAGTCGTCAGAATTTGAAGGAGCTTGAACAACGGATCGTCCTTCAGATGAATGCGGCGGACTCGAGCCACTTGATCGATAGTCCAGCTGCGTCCCGACTCGGAACTCACCGTGCCCTGCTCTATCGCGAAGAAACCGGCGAGGCAGAAAAGTTTCGTCCCTACGGAGTTCCAGGAATGGAGTTTCTCAACGAGTTCGGAAATCTCATGCGGTCCGGAGGAGAAGCTGGGTTTGCCACCGATCTGGAAGAATTCACCATTTCGTAAGAGTCTCTGACCGAAACGAGCTTCCTTCGTTATGGCAACTTCTAGTGATTCAGAATTCCCGGCGCTCCTTGGGGGAACTCCTGTCTGCGAAGGCGGGAATTCGGATTGGCCAATCTGTGATGAATCATTGCAGCTGCGCTTTCGCGAACTGATCGAAACCGGAGCCTGGGGTCGCTATCACGCGGAATATGTAACCGAACTCGAAGAGCGACTGAGGACGTTGTACCAGCTGACAAACGTGCAACTGGTTTCGAGTGGCACCGTGGCGATGGAGTTGGCACTGCGTGGACTGAAAATCGCGCCCGGCGATCGCGTGTTGATGTCTGCCTATGACTTCAAAGCCAACTTTGTCAACGTTGTCCAACTCGGAGCGATCCCGGTTCTAATTGATATTCGTGATGCTGACGGGCAGTTGGATGTCGAAAAAATCGCGGCTGCCGCAACGGACAACACGAAAGCGATCATCGTCTCTCATCTGCACGGCGGGCTTGTCGATTTGTCGCGAGTGACGAGCGTTGCAGAAGATCTCGGAATTGCAGTGATCGAAGATTGTTGTCAGTTGTCGAGTTGTGCTCGCGATGGCAATTCCGTCGTCGGTTCACAAGCGGATGTTTCGATCCTCAGTTTCGGAGGAAGCAAACTGCTCACTTCCGGACGGGGCGGTGCGGTTTTGACCCATCGCGACGATATTGCACAGCGAATCAAAACGTATTGCCAGCGAGGGAACCTCGCGTATCCGCTTTCCGAGATGCAAGCTGCTGTTCTCGTCCCGCAATACGAATCGCTTCCGCAGCGACATTGCCAGCGTCAGGAGTGTGTTGACGCAATTCGTCGCGAGTTAATGGATAGTCATTTATTGCGACCATTCTCCTGTCGAGAGAACTCAATCGCTGACTACTACAAACTCGGGTTCTGGTATGAGACGCAACAGTTTGAAGGCATGACGCGGGAGCGGTTCTGTGAAGCCATGAAAGCAGAAGGGATTCCGATCAACGTCGGCTTCCCTGCTTTGCACCGAATTCACTCGAAGCGGCGATTTGAATGTGTCGAGGAATTGACCGTCGCTGATCGCGCGCATGAGCAAATCGTCGTGTTGCACCATCCATTCCTGTTAGGCGGAGAGCCCGCAGCTCGGCAGTTCTTTCTCGCACTTGACAAGTTGACGCGACACGCGAGGATACTAACTCAACCCTGATCTAGAGCATTTTCTGATTTGGTGTGCACTCACTCGCACGAGCAAACTCAGCCTGTTACCTGATGAAAAAGTTCAAGCGAGTGCACAGGAAAGAGCAAATTGCTCTCGGGGCTCTTCATCTCAGGTTTGTCGCGATTCGCGCGAGCGAACGCAGCATTTATCGAACAAAAACGAGTGCAGAGGAATCATGAAAATGACCTCGATCCGTGTGCTCGTCGATCTATCTTTTGCACAACAGCAACTGACTTTAGAGAGTTTCTCGCGTCATGGATTACAATCAGTTCTTTGAAGAAGCACTTCCGTACTCACAATTTCTTGAGCGGTACGCAACTCCCGATCAGAACCATCGATGGAGTGAATTTCGCAAGTCGGTCAAACTCACAGCTGCACAAGTTGAGTTGCTCAAGTCATTCACTCGCGAGATGAAAGTCCTCGTGATGGCGGGTGCGTGGTGTGGAGACTGCGTTAACCAGTGTCCGATTTTCGATCGCTTCACAGAAGTGAATCCGAAGATTCGTGTTCACTTCGCTGACCGCGACGACACACCTGATCTCAGTGAGAATTTGAAAACTTGCGGCGGAGCACGAGTTCCAGCATTGGTCTTTCTCAGCGAGGATGGACACTTCTGCGGGCGAGCCGGTGATCGGACTCTGTCGAAATGTCGATCAGTGGTTGCTTCACAAGCGGGCGCAGCTTGTCCCACAGGAATCGTTTCAGGCGATGGACTGACAGCGGCGGTTGTTCAAGACTGGCTGGACGAATTCGAGCGGATTCAGTGGATGCTGCGAACGTCGACACGTCTGCGAAATCTTCACGGCGACTGATCACTCGACATGAGAGTTTCGTCGTTCGAGGCGTTTGTCGGTTACGGCTTTCTTCACTGTGGAAATATCTTCAACTCCCGAGCCCGCTTTACGTGGGCGAAGGATGACTTGTTGCTGTCGCGGCCTCTGATGATTTCGGCAGCGGCAGCACAATTTCCCGATAGCTCGTCTTCACGTGTCTGAACCCAATGGACCGGTAGAGTTCAACGGCCGGTTCATTCTCAGCCGAAACATCGAGATAAACTCGCTGCATTCCAAACGATCGAAAACAGTGAAGGTTCTTCAAAACAAGTGCGCGACCGAGACCTAAACCTCGGTGTTCCGGAATGATTCCGATGTTCTGAATTGCACCCAATTTGCTGCTTTGTGTGAGCCCCTGAATGGTTCCGCAAGGAAATTCCGGACGAAAGTCATTCTGAGCAGCACGAATCAGCCAGGTGGATTGCGGAAGAAACGCTTTGTGGTTGGCGATCGATCGCATTAAATCACGACAACCGGCAACGGTTCGAAGGGCCGGAAAGATCTGGCTATCCAGTTCATTGTGAAAGCTGAGAAATTTGGCCAGTGCATGCTCATGCAACAATGACGGATGCCATTCGGACCAAGTGTAACCGTCAGGCAGATCGGGCCGAGGCAAGCTGACTTCCAGAAAATCGATTTCCATACGAAATCGTTTCAGGAATTTTGGTTGTAACGATGTCACTGTGCTCATAATTCTCGAGAGCATTGGGCGAACTGGTTTTTGCAATCTCGCACGAATAACAATCTCAGAGAGCAAAGTCGATCGGGCGAGAGTGCTGGGACGAGCGACTCTCTCTCAGTGTAATCCGGGGCGCTCCTGAGTCAAAATGTGTTCGCCTTGGTCGCGACACTTCTTTCGGATCCAGTTCTGTCTTCCGGGCTGATTGACAGACCTGTGTCATGCTGCAATGACTGATCGTTTGGCAGAACCGATTCCTTTCAGACAGAATCAGCACATTGGTTTTGGTGGCCCGACACATCCTCATGATTGGATATGCACCGATTTTGAATTGAACGTTTCATGAAAACTTTCCGGTGTTTGGAATTGCCAAGGCCGGTGAATGACAAGAATGTGTGAACCATTGGGATTGAGTTTCAATAAGCGATCGACGTAAACTCAGCCACTCCTTAAAGATCGAAGTTGCCAACGAGATTGCCCATGAAATTCCCTGCCAGGCTGATCGCACGGACCATTCTGATTGTGCTGATCATTTGCCCCGTGTTGTATTCTCAAGAAGGGCCACAGATCGAGGCCGAAACTGAAACCCCTCCGTTGCCAACGGTCGCTCCGATTGTCGACGACCCACCACCTCCGACGGGGTTCGAACGAGTCGATTCGATTTTCAAGAGTGCTGTCACAGCAATTGAAACCGTGCTGTTTTACCGGCTCGGGAAGACGGAAAAGGAATACCTCGTTTTTGAGGATGACGCTGTTTACTGGCGAGTTCGGGGCACGGACACTCCCTTTCTTCCGCTCTCAGAAGACAACGGGTTCAATGCGAGTGAACTCGATGCGTCACAGGTTGAGATCCTCGCTGCTCAGGGGAAACTGGTTGTGGGGGACGTGATCGAGGGGAAGGAAAAATACTATCGAAACGGTCTCATGAATGGAGAACCGATCGAATACGTGACGGTCAAGCTCGATGGGCCCGAGGGGAATTTCAAGTACGGAAGCCGGTTTCGGTTTGACCCGACCATTGATGCTTATCGAATCGTTCAGAAGAAACGGAATCTTCCCGGCGAGCAAATCATCTCTCCCACCGAAGCGGAAGACTGGAATGCTCTTGGCTTTCTCAAACAGAATCCCGATCCGTTTTCGTCGGACAAACCCTACTTGTTCAATGAATCGGTCGGGGGGATTCCGATTGTCGTTGCCTGGCTGGCCGCAGGGGCGGTCTTCTTCACGCTCTATATGAGAGGCTTCAACATTTGGGGATTTCGGCATGCTGTCGACATTGTTCGAGGCAAGTACGACAACCCGGAAGAAGACGGAGAAGTGACTCACTTCCAGGCGCTGGCGTCTGCGCTCTCGGCAACCATCGGGCTGGGGAATATCGCCGGGGTCACAATTGCGATGACACTCGGAGGACCGGGAGCTTTCTTCTGGATGCTTCTCTGTGGAATCTTCGGAATGTGTACCAAGTTCACCGAATGTACCCTCGGGCAAAAGTATCGAAGCGTGAAGCCCGACGGGACTGTTCTCGGCGGACCGATGCGATACTTGAAGGTCGGGCTTCAGGAAAAGGGAATGGGGCCGCTCGGGACCGTTCTTGCCATTGTCTTCACAGTGATGTGTATTCTCGCCAGCTTTGGCGGGGGGAACATGCTTCAGGCGAATCAGTCAGGAAGTGCCATGCTGCAAATGTTTCAGCAGAACGATTTGCAGCAGCTCTCAACTCTCAACGACCAAATCAAGGTCGCCGCCGTTGCGGGAGAAGAGGGGGAAATGAAGTCGCTTCAAGCCCGCAAACAAGATCTTCAAAACCAGTTGGCTGCCTTCGAGCAGCAGTTCAAGGTGATTTTCGGACTTGTGCTGGCGTTCTTTGTCGGAGCGGTGATTCTCGGTGGGATCAAGAGAATCGCAGCAGCTGCGTCGAAGATCGTCCCGACAATGTGCATCGTTTATTCGGCCGCGTGCTTGTACATCATCATTATGCACATTGACCGCGTTCCCGGATTGATTGCTACCATCTTCACTGAAGCCTTCACCGGTGCAGCGATGGGAGGCGGAATCGTCGGAGTGCTGGTCGTTGGAGTTCAGCGAGCGGCATTTAGTAACGAAGCCGGTGCAGGAAGTGCAGCCATCGCTCACAGTGCTGCGAAAACGGAAGAACCGGTTCGAGAAGGCTGCGTCGCTCTTCTGGGACCATTCATCGATACCGTCATCGTTTGCTCAATGACCGCGCTCGTGATTCTGATTACCGGAGCATGGGACAATAACGAATGGATCGTCGAGCAAGGTCTGGAAGGTGCAGCGTTGACGTCACGAGCCTTCAAAGAAGAGATTTCGTGGTTTCCGATGGTGTTGAGTATTGCTGTGACGTTGTTCGCTTACTCAACGATCATTTCGTGGAGTTACTATGGCGAGAAGGCGTGGGAAACAATCTTTGGTGCAAGAAGCACGATTATCTACAAGTTCCTCGCTGTCATTTGTGTCTTCATTGGGACCATTGTGAATCTGGGAAGTGTGCTCGATTTTTCGGACATGATGATCCTCGGAATGGCGTTCCCGAACATTCTCGGGGTCGTTTTGCTGTCGCCATCTGTGCGAAGTGATCTGCTCAAATACTGGAAACGTTATCAAGCAGGTGACTTCAAAACCTACCGCTGACAGGTTCAAATGATTGAGAGCATGTTTTGTTTTGGTTTGCACTCACTCGCACGAGTAGACTCAGCCTTTTTCCCTGATGAAACAGTGCAAGCGAGTGCACAGGAAAGAGCAACTTGCTCTAGTACTGGTTTATCAGTCGCATCTACACGGACGATCGACTTATGTCTCAGCTCAACTACGATGTGATCGTTGTTCCTGTTGATTTCTCGGAAGAGTCACAGAACGCGCTTCAGACTTCCCTCGCTCTCGCCGGAGACGTTTCCAAACTCCGCGTGATTCATGTGCTCCCGCCACTGGAAGCCATTTCACCGGCCGTTGTCTGGGGAGACTTGTCAGACGAACATCGAATCGAAACGGTCACGAAGTTCGCCGAGAAGTTCCTGCAGACTCATGGAGCAACAGGTGCATCGCTCGATATTCGAGTTGGTGGTCCTGCCAATGAAATCACCGAGTTCGCCACTGAAGTCAACGCCGATTTGATCGTCGTCTCTTCTCACGGATATCACGGGATGAAGCGATTTCTGCTGGGATCCGTTGCGGAATCTGTCATTCGTCATGCCGAATGTGCGGTGCTCGTCCTGCGTCGCCAGGATGCCGAATAAGATCGGCTGCATTCCCTGATCCCGTCAAAAAGAGTCGGAATGCTGGTCAACGAGCACAAATTCCTGGAGGTCATTTGCGGTCGGCAATCAGGAGTCGCTCCCGCGCTGTTGCGCGGTCTGCTCTCTCTTCTGGAACCGTTTTATCTTGCTGGAGCCCAGTCGAAGAACTTTCTCTTCGACACTGGGTTGAAGAAACCTCAACGCGTCTCGAGTCGAGTCATCTCGATTGGAAACGTCACCACTGGAGGGACCGGAAAGACGCCTACCGTCGCTTGGATGTGCGACTTCTTCGAAAGACATCGTCTTCGTCCCGGAATCGTCAGTCGCGGTTATCGGAGTCTCGATGATGAAGGAAACGATGAACACCGTTTGCTTCAGAAGTTGTGCCCCAATGTCCCCCACTTTCAGAATCGTGATCGAGTGGCAGCGGCTCGACAATTGATCGATTCACATCACCCGAACGTCATCATCCTTGATGATGGATTTCAACATCGACGTTTGCACCGTGACCTCGATGTTGTGCTTATCGATTGTTTGAATCCATGGGGATACGGTCATGTTCTGCCTCGCGGGCTGTTGCGCGAGTCAGCGAGAGGGCTTTCACGGGCAAGCATTGTGCTTCTGACACGGGCGGATCAGGTGACCGAAGCGGAGAAAGAAATCATCCGCCAACAAGTGCGCAGCTACACAGACTGTCCGGTGGTGTCGAGTCGTTTTGTCCCCACCGGATTGCGGAACTCCGGCGGGGAGATTGCGAGCTTTTCTGAACTGCAGGATCAGAAGGTGTTCGCATTTTCGGCGATCGGTCATCCTGAAGCTTTCCGAAGAACGTTGAACAGCGTTGGATTCGAACTCGATGATGATCGCTTCCTTCAGTTTCCCGATCATCATCACTACTCGGCTGAGGACTTGTCGAAAATCCTGAAGACAGCGAGTGCCAAAGATTCGGTTTCACTGATGACGACAGCGAAAGACCTCGTGAAAATTGGTGACGATCGAATCGGAGATCTTCCGGTTTGGGCGATCGAAATTTCACTGGAGATACTGGATTCTCAGGCAGTCTGGGAAGAAACTCTGTTGAACGCGGCAAGTGACGAGCGGCTCCCCGAGTCTTAATTCATCAATTCGATCGCTTGCACTTGAGTGAATGAAACAACTGAACGGATTTGAACTGTTGATGGAAGGGATTCCCTCAATTGGTCAGAAACTCGACCGAAGATCAAATGTTGCAAGTCTGCAGTGAGGATCTTGAAGCATATTCAAATGTGAATCGGTCGCATTCAATTCGTCCCTTTGTCATTGCCTGAAAACCATGATTCTCTCAAACGTCGCTATTCAACAATGTCTCGATGAAGGGAGTCTGGTGATCGAACCGGAACCGTCTCCCCGTCGACCTGGATCCGGGCAGGCGTGTCCTTATCAAACTTCGTCCGTCGACCTTCAATTGGGGGAAGAGATCGCCTTTTTTCGTGACGAGCAACAGGCTGTGATTGACCTTCGCAATGGCGACTTTTTATCGCGAGTCGGTTTTCAGTTCGAAACAACTCTTCTCAAAGACGATGAACCGTTTATTCTGAAACCCGGACGACTCGTTCTGGGACGTACTTTCGAACGTGTCGAACTCCCAATTCGCGAAGAGAAAACGTGTCTCGCAGCCCGTGTCGAAGGGCGAAGTTCGCACGCACGATGCGGATTGCTGGTGCACTTCACTGCTCCGACGATCCATGCTGGGTTCGCAGGATCGATCGCCCTCGAACTGATCAATCTCGGCCCTTACAGCCTCGCCCTCTATCCGAAGACTCCAATCTGTCAGTTGATTGTGGAAACCGTTGAAGGAGTCCCGTTTCGGAACGACAGTCAGTTTCAAGCTCAAACTCGTCCGGGCGGACTCAGTTGATTCTGCGATTCGTCTTTCAGCACTTGCGGTCTCATTGAAGGAATTCTGCATTCCTTCAAGAGTCACGGAGTGGACCATTGTGAGATTGGAGTTTCGCTCAGCGGACAAAAAAACAGGCCGTTGACAAAAACTGCCAACGGCCTGTTGAAGGAATCAGTTTCGATCTCTCGATCGCATTTTCACTATGTGTTCTCTGTCTCTCGCACTAGAAAACGCAGCATTCAATGAATGAAGCAATTTCCGGTGCGGACAGAGAAACCGCGAAAACGTCTTAGCTGCCTGGAGCTGCAAAGACGTCGGTCACTCCTGGAACTGGAACGGGGTAGCGTCCTTCGGAATCTGGAACTGTTGGCGGTGCAACGTCCCATCCGAGATCGGCCAGTGCCGGAACGATTTGTGGACCTTCGTTCAATGCTTTCTCCATGGTGATTTCGTCACCGGAGTAGGTCGCCATTCGTCCGAGGATGGAAGACATTGTGCTCATCGCACCGTATTCCGCTTCGCTGTAGGACTCGCCGTTGCGGATCGCTGCGAAGAGATCATCGTGCTCCACCTGATACGGGTTCGGGTTTTCGCCTTTGAAGCGTTCCGAGTTTCCGTCAAACCAGTCGATGCTGCAGTTACGTGGTTTGCTTCCGTTCAGGTTGACGATTCCTTTGGTCCCGTGAATGTGCTCACTGACGCTGTTCCACACGTTGCGGATATGGCGACATTCACTGAACATGACCGAACCGTCATCGTAGGTGAACTGAACCGCGAAGTGGTCGAAGATTTCGCCGTACTTCGGATCTGTTCGCACTTCACGACCGCCCATTCCGATCGCGGAGACAGGGTACTTCTGCATGACCCAGTTTCCGATGTCGATGTTGTGAATGTGCTGTTCGTTGATGTGATCACCGCAGAGCCAGTTGTAGTAGTACCAGTTGCGCATCTGGTATTCCATTTCTGACTTCACTTGATCACGTGTACGTCGAGGATCCCAAACGCCTCCGCCGTTCCAGTAAACACGAAGAGCACGAACATCGCCGATGTCACCATCGTGAATTCGGTTGATGAAGTCGCGGTAGACGGTCTGGTGGTGTCTCTGGAGTCCGACACCAACTTTCAGGTCCTTCTCTTTCGCGATTTTGGCTGCCGCAAGAACCTGTCGGACGCCAGCTGCGTCGGTGGCCACAGGTTTTTCCATGAAGACATGGAGACCTTTGTTGACAGCATATTCGAACATCATCGGTCGGAAACCGGGAGGAGTCGCGAGGATGACGACATCGACTCCGCTGTCCATGACTTTCTGAAACGAATCGAAACCGACGAACTTGTTTTCTTCCGGAACGTCGATGATTGCCGTTTCGTCTTTGGCAACTGATCGTTCGATGTTATCGAGTGCTCCGTCCAACTGATCTCGAAACGCATCGCCCATCGCGACAAGTTTGACATTTCCCGGAGATTGAAGTGCTTGCGAGGCTGCTCCTTTTCCGCGTCCTCCACATCCAACCAGTCCGATTTTGACGACATCATCGCCACTTGCGAACGCTTTCGCCGAAACACTGCTCAGAACTCCCGTTCCCAGTGCGGCAGCAGCTGAGGTCGTTTTAAGAAAGTCTCTTCGAGTTGGTTCAGTCATGAATACTCCACATCTCGTTTAAGAATATCTGAATCGTTGCAAAGGAGCCGATTGAGTCGACTGCGCTCATTGAGCACATCGACCGATGCAGGACTCCTTGAAATCCGAGATTCTATGATTGCAGAATCGCTGCGAAAATACAGCCATCAGCGGATATTGACTCGTTGATGCTCGCCGGAATGCGTTTCGAATTGGGGATCGAAAACCGCTGAAGAACGGTGTTTCGCGGCCTGATTTGCAACCCTGACAAAAATCGGAACGAAAACCGGCACCGGCAGTTTACGTGGACACATCGCCCTGCCGAATTGAAACGAAGCGCACGAGCACTCGCTTGCGCTGTTTCATCAGGGAAAAAGCTGAGTATGCTCGTGCGAGTGAGTGCAAACCCAATCAAAAACCGCCCTAAGCCAAGATCGATTCAACTTCGGCGTTTGACAGAATGTTCATCACCAACGGCTGCGAGCCGTCATCCTGGCTCTGTTGCCATGTCGCGATCAGGCCGCGGCTTGTCGGGAAAACGTCGACATATCGGCTGCAACCCGTTCCGTACGGGCTGATGAAGCTCGGAAAGTGGCGTGAAATTCGATGGATCTGCGAAAGGTCTCCATCACTGAAAAATGCCAATCCGCCCAGCTCCTCACAGGAGTACCCTCGAGGGCGCGTCACAGCTTCTTTGTGTTGATCGAGGTCGCGAACACATTCGCCGCCATCGTAGAAAACGAGTGTTGCGTCGATCTCTTCGAATGCACCCACCATCGGGACGTCCAACAGGGCTGTTCCGCGAGTCATGGCAACGTCCCAGGACATGCCTCTCGGGAAGAAGTCGGAAACGAGAGTCCCTTCGGGATCGACGAAAGCTGTGTTCGAACTCGCCCAGTTAAACGGGTGAGTGCAACAGAACACAGTCGATCCGGATTGTGGGTTGGAATAGACGAAGGGATCTTTCACGTGCAACCAGTTCGGTTCCTGACTCGAAAGAAACGGCGTCACGGAAGCGTTCTTGAGCCTCTCGACGGAATCGGCCTTGATGGAATCGATCGTCCAAACTCCGGTTCCGGGCTTCAGGAATCCTTCGACTTCTTGCGGGTAGCCGATGTTGTCTTTCTCGGTAGAGACCAGAAGTTCCACTCCTTGATCAGTCCATCTCAGGGCACTGCCTTCAATCGACAGGACGGGTGTCTCTCCGACGTTGAGGTCAGCCTTGGACCACTTCAGAATCTTTTCGAACGAGTCTCCCTGATCGGACGATTGAAAGATCGACAGCTCGAGTCCGCGTTCTCCCGCTCCGATTCCGGTTCGCGAATCTCCGAAGTTGCGATACCGGCCGACGAGGTAAAGATCCCCTTCTGCGGACTCGATCATGTTCCCGCCGCCGAACCAGAAACCTGTCGACTGATCTTGAGCAGGAACGATCACTCGGGCCTTCTTTTGATCGATCAGTGCGTGGGCGAGGTTGTTGAGTTTCTCTTGGAGTTCGAGAGGCAGCGTCATGTCACATTTCCTTTGCGGGTTCTGTCGATTCATTTGTTGAGATTGAAGAAGCCGAATCGGTCGGCCGTTCAGTGGTGTTCAGCGAGTCTTCAGTCTCTGCGGTTCGATTGCGGAGAAACTGGGCGAGGAGTGTTCCGGTCGTCATGCATCCAAAGGCAAACAGCCCGCACGGAAGTGCAACTCGGGGATTATCAGGGAAGAGCCCTTTCGCCAGACTCGCTCCCACGCCGGCGTTTTGCATCCCGATTTCCAGCATCAAGGCGCGTCGCATTCCGGAATCGAGACGAAGCAGTCGTCCTCCCAGTTGCCCTGCGAGAAAGCCGCCGAGATTAATCAGCAACAGGCCCGCGATCAGCACGACAGGAAACTCTTGAATGGCCTGTCTGTTGGCCGCCACGACAATCGCAATCACCCAGAGGATACTGACGTTCGCGACGTTTCCGGAAATACGATCAGCGATCTGCTTGAGGAGTGAGAGTCGCTGACTGAAGAGTCCCAAAAGGACGGGGATCACAACTTGAATCACGAGAGAGACTGCTGATTTCGTCAGAAATTCTGCGTCCGCTTGCGCACCGAGTGTCAGTCGAAGTGCGACGGGAACAATCAGCGGAGAGAGAAGCGTGGCCGAAGTCGTCAGCCCGACGGAGTAGCTGACGTTTCCTCTGGCGACCATCGTCAATACGTTCGAAGCCATCGCACCCGGAACGCATCCGACCATGATCGTTCCCACGCAAAGATCGCCCGTCATTCCGAAAGCCGTGGCGACTGCCCAGGCAAGAAACGGCATCGAGATGTATTGAACGGCCGTTCCACCCACAATGAGTGGCCACCGGTTCAGGACGTTGCGAACTTCGTCTGTTGGCAACAGAGTTCCGACGCAAAACATCACAGCCGCGACGATCCAACCAATATGTGATGCACTGGCAAGAAACGGATCGAATGCGGAAGCTCCAAACAGGTTCGGCCAGAAGCCGGCCAGCATGGAACTGAGTGTGAGCCAGAGGAGAAGGTGTTTTTGCAGCATCGCTGAGTTTCGTGGTCGAATCGGAATTCGGCAGAGTAAGCGACGCAGACAAGCAGGTCCAGTATCTCCCCGGTCAAATCGCAGTCAGGTTCAACTGAACCAAAAACACCACCTCAGAGAAAACTCCGAGGTGGTGCGTATGACACTTCAATTGATGTCAGCCAAGCTTAGTTGCTCGACAGATTCATTTGGAATGGTTGAGTGTTGATGGAAGGTGTCGTGGAAGGAATCGCTTGATGATTCGCTTCCGAATGACCATCTCGGCAAGACGCAGCTTGTTGTGCCAGTTGGAATGGGATTCCCTGGCTGATTTGTGCCAAGGCGGCGTTGATGTCCGTGTCTTGACTCGTTCCAGCAACTCCGGTTGAGGTCGATTCGGGAACGTAAACGTCCGGGGTGACACCTGCTCCAGCCATTTCGCGTCCTTTTGGGGAGTAGAACTTGGCTGTTGTCAGTTTCAACTGAGCAGAAACCGTTTCCAGTGGGAAGTGAGTCTGAACAGTTCCTTTTCCGTACGATTGTCGTCCGACGATCAAACCACGGCCGTTTTCCTGAATAGCTGCAGCGAAGATCTCACTGGCACTTGCTGAGTTTTTGTCGACGAGAACCACCAAAGGTGTGTTCCAGGTTTGCTGGTAAGTTGCCTCTTCCTGGATGTTGTCTGAAACATTTCGGCCTTTCGTTGAAACGATGGTTCCACAAGGAACGAACAGGTTGGAAACGTCGATGGCTTGGTCCAACAATCCTCCGGGATTGCCTCGCAGGTCCATGACCAGCGATTTCATTCCCTGATTGTGAAGCGACCACAAGGCGGCTTCGAGATCTTTTCTGGAGGATGCTGAGAACTGTTTCAGGCGAACGTATCCGACTTGGTTTTGCGTATCGATCATCTTCGTGCCGGTCACACTGCTCACGTAGATGGAGCGACGAGTGACGTTTCCGCGGTACAGTTGTCCGTTGCGGTCAATGTCGAGGGTGATCACAGTTCCGATCGATCCGCCAAGTTTTCCAGCGACAGCATTCAGGTCGAGACCGTTCATCGACTCACGGTTCACGGCGACGATGATGTCTCCTTCCTGAAGTCCGAGTTCGCTGGCTGGGCTGTTGTCAATGACTCCCACAAGAATTGCTCCTCGTGGATGTGATTCGAGTTCAACACCAATTCCCACGATGTTCTCTTCGAGGCTCACGGTTCGAATCGGTTCAGCTGTGGCTCCCGGAGCGTAGGCACTGGCTAAAGGCATGAAGGCTGAGTACTGATCGAGTGAGTCGATGGTTCCGTTGATGAACTCCAAAGCAACTGCTTCACGACGAATTCCGAGTTGACGGTTCACGAGTTCGGCAGTCCACTGCATCACCCCGACTGCTTCAGTTGCGGATCGGGCAGGCTGGCTGCGGGTGATCTGCAACAGTTCCGATTGAGTCTGTTGAATAGTGTTCTGGTTTGCAGAGGCTCCAGTGGCTCGCAGGAATGTTGGATTGCTCAAAGCAGCGACGAGGTATTCCACCGATGAAGAGACTCGAACTTCGTAAGACACAGGATTCACGTGTCGTGCATCAATCATTCGAGAGACTTCGTGGTACAAGCTGGTCAGTTGCTGCATCGAAGCATTGGAAAGGAATCCAAGCATCTTGGGGTCAGAGAAACGTGCCGTGATTTCAGCTTGCTTCTTATCCGGTGTTGGAGCAGTCGAAGGATTCTGCGTTGGAGTGTACGGGTTCTGTGTTGGGATATTTTGATTTGGGAAATTGATCGGTGTCGAAGGGGCACCGGTTCCTGGAACAACGTATTGAGGTTGTGAAGGGAACTGCTGTTGGACAGGATTCGAGTATCCTGGAGCAGCTGGGGTGTAGGACGGGTAGGCAGGTGTTGACTGGCCCCGCCCTGGCACCACCGCCGTTCTGATCGGGGCGACGTCCTCACGGGCGAGCGGCATTCCGCGATCGTCATGAGAAATGTCGAAGCGACCTTCAGCGGCTGCGACGTTGTTCCGTTCATTATTGTTTGAAGAGAATGACGAGTGGCTTGTTGCAACGTTCTGAGTCGTCATTTCAGAGTGGGCGAACCCACCGCCGAGGAGAACGAGGAAAGCAAGCGTTGCGACGAAAGTGCTGGTCAGGTTGTTTTTGATTGAGTGGCTCATAGTGAACACGTTCCTTGGTTCAAGAGTTGGAAGGATTCGAAGACTTTGAAGGAGGGTCAAACTTTGATGGTCGGGTCAGTTGAGGTCACATTTGTGTTTCGAAGGGTCGTGTCGAGCTCCCCTCGCAAAACTCGGACATGGGCAGGAGCATCGATTCCGATCTTCACTTTGCCGCGTCCTGTTGATATCACTTTGATGACGATGTCGTCACCGATTTGAATCGTTTCATTCTTTTTGCGTGTGAGAACGAGCATTTTTTCATCCTTTTCCTTGGAAATAATGTCAAGTTTCGGCTCTTCATGACCTGCGATTGGTCTTGACTTCCATCGTGGCCAAGTGAAAGAAACCTAATGCACGGGGCGTGCCAAACTCTTTGGAGGAGTTTGTTCTTGTGTTGCAACATGTTTGTTTTCAAGGGGTTCAAAAGAATTGGAAAGCTCTTTGGGAATTGGGGTTGACTCAATCCAGAAGAATTGTTTGTAAGGAATGCATCGCCGAGTGAAGCAAACTGACGACCTTACAACCGGACGTGTGTCACTTTGTTGACAATTGGCAAGTCTTGCCGGTTGGATGCTCTGAGAGTTGTGTCGAATTATGGACACTTTCGCGAAGTGCGAATTTGGTGTCCGTCGCAAATCGGAGTTTCCGACTCTGCGAATGTTGACATCCAGCCCGGCCTTTCAGGAGAGTGTCGCGGCCCGACTTTCAGGGACAAAGCCCGGACAGGCGATGGGAAGTAATGCAAAGGAACAGAAGCGATGGGAGAGTCTGCGGAGTGGCGAGTTGGTCTGGGGCACGATACCCATCGACTGGAAGAAGGTCGGCGACTCGTCATCGGAGGTGTCGAGATCGATCATCATCTCGGGGCTGTTGCTCACAGTGACGGAGACGTTTTGCTTCACGCCCTGACTGACGCCATTCTCGGGGCGCTGGGATGGGGAGATATTGGAGAATGGTTTCCTGATACCGCTGCCGAGCATGAGGGAGCCGACTCAGCTGAGCTACTCTCAAAGGTTCTCAATCGTGCGTTTGCTGCCGGATGGCACATCAACAACGTCGACGGAATCGTTTTCGCGCAGAAGCCAAAGCTGTCGCCCTACAAGGAACAGATTGCCAATCGAGTTGCGGAGCTGCTTCAGGTTTCGGCGGAGCGCGTGAACGTTAAAGCGAAGACCGGCGAGAAAGTCGGCCCGGTCGGACGCGAGGAAGCCCTCTGCGCTGAAGTGGTCATTATGCTCGTGAAGAAACCCGAAGCTGAGTGACTCTCGCGATGTTCTTCGTGAGAGGAGCCGTGAAGAGTTTTCGATTTAGTTGGGAGGAGTCTTTCCCATCAGGTGTTCGACGAAGAAGTCGATACGCCTTCGCTTCATGTACGGAATTTCTCCGACACCGTGGCCATGCCCGGGGACGACGAGCATGTCGAACTTCTTGTTCGCTTTGATCAGGGCATTGACAACCTGCATCGTTGAAGCGGGATCGACGTTCGTGTCTTTCTCTCCGACGGTCAGAAAGAGCTTGCCCTGCAACTTGTCCGCATTCGTGACATTCGACTGTTCTTCGTAATGCGGACCGATGGGCCAGCCCATCCAAAGTTCATTCCACCAGATTTTGTCCATGCGGTTATCGTGGCAACCGCAGTCGGAAACAGCGACCGTGTAAAAGTCTCCGTGAGCAAGCAGCGCGCGGGTCGAACTTTGTCCTCCGGCGGAACCACCGTAAATTCCGACGCCCGGAGTCAGGTCGAATTCCGGATAGGTCTCGGCAGCTGTTTTGATCCATTTGATTCGGTCGGGAAATCCGGAGTCGCCAAGGTTTTGCCAGCAGACGTCGTGAAAGGCTTTCGAGCGATTTGAGGTTCCCATCCCATCGATCTGAACGACGATGAATCCGATCTCGGCGACTTCCTGAGAGGAGTGGAATTCCTGAAATTTTTTCGGGACGAAAGAACCATGCGGCCCAGCATAGATCTTCTCGATCATAGGATACTTCGTCCCAGGTTGAAATTTGGTCGGGCGAAAGATGACACCGTAGATCGGAGTTTGATCGTCTCGCCCGGTGGTGACGAATCGTTCCGGCGCGATCCAGCCAGCATCTCGCAATTCTGTATCGTCTGCCTGTTCAAGTTTGCAGATCAACTCACCGGTTTGTGCATCGCGCAGTTCTGTTTGAGGCGGCAAGTCGACTCGCGACCACTGGTCAATGAGGTAGCGTTCGTTCGGAGACGTCTGAACCGAGTGAGTCCCATCTCCTTCGGTTAACAACGTGAAGTCGCTTCCGTCAAAGTTCACGCGAGCGAAGTGGACGTAGTAAGGATCTTGCTCGGGATAAACGCCTGAGCACTCAAACCAGATGACTCTCGACTGAGGATCGACACGCACAACTTTCCTGACGACCCAGTCTCCAGACGTGATTTGATTTTTGACATCCCCAGTGTTGAGGTCGTAAAGATAGAGGTGATTCCATCCATCACGTTCCGACATCCAGATCAGCTCGCCAGACTCCGGAAGAATTTCGAGGAACTGCTTGTAGGCGTAGTCGACAAATGTGTCGCTTTGCTCGTCGACGATCGTGCGGGCTTTCCCTGTTTCCGCGTCGACAGAAATGACTCGCAGAACCTGGTGGCCGCGCTGGTTGTAGACGAACAGGAACTGGCTCGAATCCGGAAGCCAGTGAATTCGCGGAGTCGACATCCATGGATTCGGAAACAATTCACTGTCGATTTCAATGATCGACCGCTTGGCGATGTTGAACAGGACCGGTTCATGCTGCGGAATATCATCGCCCGGCTTGAGGTATTGATGGCTGTGAACTTTGGGTTGCAGTTGGTCTTTCGGAGAAGACTCGACGTAGTGGACGAGGTGAGATTGCCCATCGGTGCGGCGAAATCCGACGAGCTTCTTCGAGTCGGGTGACCACGACGCTCCAGACTCTGTGAACTTTGACTCTTCCGACGCAGCCCCGCGCAGGATTTCCTGAGCGTCGTCTTCATCGCCTTGCAGAATGATCAAGTCTCCATCATCAAGCTGAACACGGAACCTTCCATCGGGCGATTGTGTCCGCCTTCGGGATCGACGTCCTCGCTCTCTTTGACGATCGGAGGAGTCTTGATTTTCATCGGGGGCTGATTCTTGAGTTGGTTCTTCGTTCTCTTCGAGAATGTGAACCGTTCCGTCCATTAAGTTCGACCGGACTTGCAGTTCATCGATCGAAATTGTGAGTTCGGTGCTGTCGTTGTTCCATTCGATGGACTCAACATTCAAACGGTCGGCGTCAAAGCTCTTTCCGGTCTTTTCAGAAAGTTGTTTGGCGAGAGCTTCGTGATTGAAAGCGGGTTGTCGAGTTCCTGATGGTGCGTTAACGACGACATATTGATGCTGGTTCTTGCCCGTCCGAACGCGGTACCAGAAGTCGTTTCCTGACTCACTCCAGTGAGGCTCCACGCGGTCTCGATAGACTGTTCCGGTCCATTTCTTGCGAAGCGATTCGGAGCGAGCGTAGTCGTCGGCCGTTCCTTGAGCCCACACTGAGGACTCGCAGAAGAATTGACTACTGATTGCGGAGGCAAGAAGTAAGCAAGTGGCCATTCTGGAGAAAGTGAGTCTCATGCGAGCGTTTCCTTCCGTGATGATTCTGACCGGTAGTAAGTCGATCAACTGTTTTCGTCGCTTGGGAGACTCTCTGGTTGGATCGTCTCTTTTTTCGTTCCCAGCCGTTCCAGCATTAGAACCGCGATCGCTGACACGACGGCGACTGCGATTGTGAGCAGCAGTTGTCCATTGAGCGGGACGTCCGTTAGCGGAACGGGTTCAAAGTGTTTGTACTTGAACTCACGAATTTCAGGAGTCGTGTCGATCTGAAACGGCCAGATTTTGTAGAGCGAACCAATCATGAAGCCGCAAAGCACCGACATTGTCTGGGGGGTTTTGTGAGCAAGGAGCCATCGCAAGAGCTTTGAAAAGGAGATCAACCCAATCAGGCAGCCGGACGCGAAGACGATGACTGTCATGACCGACGATACGGACAGCTTCAGTTTGAGGACTTCTTTGATGATCCCGGTGATCTCGTGATACTTCCCGAGCACGAGCAGGATGAAGGCTCCACTGATTCCGGGAAGAATCATCGCACAGATGGCGACAGCTCCACAGAGAAAGACATACCAGAGAGCGTCCGGAGGCGTTTTGAGTCCGGGAAGTGTGACGATTCCGTACGCGATGACGACTCCCCCCGCCAGCAACGCGAGATTGCCTCCCGTCGGCTTTCCGATCAATCGAAACACGAGATAACAGCTCGCGCTGATCATTCCGAAGAAGGCTGCAAAAGTCAGTTGCCGATGATCTTCAAGAAGCGTGTGCATCACACTTCCCAGAGCGATCACTCCGGAAAGAATTCCGATTCCCAACGGGATCAACAGTCTGAGGTCGATGCGATCTGCCGCGTCTCGAATCTTCCGTTGAGCCACCAGCGAGACGAGCTTCGCATCGACGTGGCTGATCGCGGTGACGAGGCGTTCGTAAATCCCCAGAATGAGAGCCACCGTCCCCCCTGAAACTCCGGGGATGATGTCGGCACCGCCCATCAACAGCCCGCGACCAAGATTGGCGAAGTCCGCCTGAGAAGGAATGGGTTCACGTCGATTGTGGTCGGGCTGGTCAGTCATGGAATTCAGTGATTTGCGCTTATTGATGTGATCGTTCGCACCCAATCGGGGTGGTCAGCGTAGCCTACCGTCATTCTGACAAACAAGTGATGAACATTTCTTGAACTGACGTGAACTTCGCAAGGAAGAGAGGTGTCCAAATCACTGAACTGGTACAAATCCCCCTGTCCGCAGGCGACAACTGTGGTAATATGACAACTCTTCAAGGCGCCCTCCAAGCTGCCCCCTGCAGATAGAGACTTCTCCCCATGACAGATCCACACGCCCAGACACCGGAACACGGTGATCATTCTGCGCAAAGGATCTATACGCGACGTTTCTGGATCGCGTTTGCCGCCAACGTCATGATGGTGACCGCCAACACGATGACGTTTCGGTTTGCCGAGTTCGTGAAGTTTCTCGGAGGGACGGAAGAAACGACCGGCTTCATCGTCAGTGTCGGGTTGCTCGGCTCGCTCTTCTTTCGAGCCTTTCTCGGTCAGGCGCTTGATACGTTCGGAATTCGCCGCATCTGGCTGATATGTGCAACCATTAATATGACTGGCGGGTTGCTGATGATGACGTCATCAGCGATCGGACTTCAGCTCTACCTGGCACGAATCATTTTCGTGGTCGGGCTGTCAGGGATGTTTGCGTCGTCAGTGTCATACATTCAAAGCCTCGCTCCAGTAGATCGACGGACGGAGATCATCGGGACTTTCGGGGCAAGCGGCTTTGTCGGGATGATTCTCGGAGCACAACTAGGTGATCTCGTCTTTCTGAAATTTCCCAACAACAGCGAGTTATATTATGTGCTGTTCGGGCTCGTCTTCCTGTTCGGATTTCTTCACACAGCTCTCGCATTCTGGTTGACGTCGAAAGATGTTCACCGGCGCCCTGAGGTCAGTCCGCCAATTCATAAGCTTCTCGTTCGTTACTGGCCTTCCAGTGTTCTGATCGTGACGGTGATGATGGGGATCGGCTTTGCTGTGACGATGACATTCCTCACGCGATATTCGACGGAGCTCGGGCTGAGCGGGATTCGGACGTTTTTCACTGCGTATGCGATTACAGCATTCACGTTGAGGATCATTGCGCGTCAGTGGAGTCAGTCCGTCGGGCGACATCGACTGATCGCGATGGGATTACTTTCGCATTCGCTGGGACATTTCCTCATGACGTTTGTGACCCAGGACTTTCACTTCATTATGCCGGCGATGTGTCTCGGGTTCGGCCACGCACTTCTCTTCCCTTGTGTAGTATCAATGGGAGCTGGAGCGTTTCCCGAACAATATCGCGGGACGGGAACATCGGTCACGCTGGCGGCAATCGATCTCGGGACGATCCTCACAGCTCCGTTTTTGGGCTGGATCATCGACCATTACGGCTTCCATTCAATGTTCTTCGTCGTCAGTGGGACACTCGGAGTCGTCGGGGTTTCGTACGGTCTGCTGACTTCAAAGCTCGTTGATGCAGACGTCTTGATGCATCGGAAGCGAATGGAGAGAGAAGCAAAACTGCGTCACAGCCACAGCGTCTCTCCTGCGGACTCTCGTCCGTCTTTAGGGTCTGTCATTCAGAATGACCCGAAAACGAGTGAGGCTTGTCTACGGCAGTAGACAAAGCAACTCAGGCAAGCGCACGGGAATCGAGAACGTCGTTGTGTGGATTAAAGGGCCACTTCTGCGATTTCCGACTCCGGAGAGTAGAGCGGAGGCAGCGCAAGGAAATCGTCTGAATTGATCACCTGATTTTCCGGCAACAGCACGCAACTGAGGCTCCCTTCTCTTCCCCCAGTTGTGTCGAGCAAGATTCGTTTCTTCGCGAAGATGACTTGCGACACATGAGCATGGCCGGAAACAACGATCTGAAGGCATTCGCTCGGCGGGCTGTGAAACGGAAGTGTCTTTGAGCAGAGCCATTCCGGCCGACGAAGCTGAAAGTCCCGCGATCGAAGTGTCTGAAGTTGAGATTGCAGACCTTCCTCGGGATCAAGTCCGGAGTGCACGAAGAGGTAATCGGGGTGCTCAACGATCCAGTTCGCGTGCATCAGGACTTGAAGATGCGTTTCCGGTGCGACGAGTCGAAGTTCCGGAAGATTGCCCGGTGAGACTCCGTAGCTTGCGAAGGTCTGCTCGGATCCGTAGTGGTCAATCCAACGGTTCCCCCACTCATTCGCCTCTGCTTCCTCGAACAGACCTAACGAGCCAGCCATGGCGAGTTCGTGATTCCCGGAGACAATCGTCGTCTTCGGATGGTCGCGAATGAGATCGATGAACAATTCAATGGCACCGCATGGGTCGGGACCACGGTCGACAAGATCGCCAATGAAGACAATCCATCGATCCTGGTAGTCGGGCATCTCACGCAGTTGCTCGATGACCCGTATCAGTTTGTCAACCTGTCCGTGAATGTCGCCGATGACCGCAACGGGGCCGTCAATCTTTCTAGGAAAAACCACTGAGAACCTTCTTTGATGATCGCAGTTCCCTCAAGCGCAAGTCAGAATGACTCTTTGCTTTCGGTGATAAGAACTATCGAGAGATGTTTCCGCTCAATTTAATTTTGAGTTTGCCGATGCACTTGGCAAGTGGAGGAGTATTCACTTTGAGGAGTAGAGTTCCCGACTCTTCCGGGACAAACTCTTTTCGCTCTCCGATCAGAAACGGCTCGAGTTCGGGGCTCTTTTTCTTCCCACCTTTCGGAGATGGAATCGGAGCAATCACCGCCATTAAAGCCCCCGTGGGAACGCCGTGAACGAGATCACGAGCGGCACTGTTACTGTCGTAACCCTCGGGGCCAAGGTCTGCGTTAACGATAAATTTGTAACTACCAGTCGCTTCAATACGAATGGGTTTGCCTTTGGTAACGCGAATCCCGGACTGTGTCCATCCCAAAGAGGTGTCAAGGTCGAAAGTGCGAACCTGATCCTCGAAAACCGCGTTGTCATACTCTTCAAGCTTCTTCTTGACAGCTTCCGCGTCGGGCATCACGGTCAGAATGGCATTGAGCATTTGTTTCGATTTATCGATCGCACCGATGTCTTCATAGTTCTTCGAAAGTTCAAACAGCGAATTCAGATACTCTTGTTGAGCACGGTCCGCTTTCACGTCGAGATTCCGCGTCTCCGTTGGAAGAGCCCGGGAACCTTGAGCGCTCAGCGGAATAACGAAGATGAGATGAAGAAGTACAAGGATTCCGTTGTAACTCGTCGACCGGACCATATCCTGCCTCTCTGCTGAAATAGTGACGCATCTATCGAATTGGACGTCGCGAATGGACACCAGCAAACGTGGTCAGAACCGTGTCGGCTCGCCCTGGCGACAGTCCAAGTGAGTGCAATGGAAAGAAATTGCTCAAAGTGTCTCTTGTATCATACGCTCTGGATGCGATCTCAGAGCATGAGATTTATATTGTCTTTCGAAACCCCGATTGATGCGAGACGAGTTTTCGAGGTGTTTTCAGGCTGTCGTAAAGAGTTGAACGGTCGCTGAGGCTGTGGAGTAGTAAATAACGACTCCCAGCATGTCGCTCAGGGCAGCGATGAGCGGATTGGACATAAACGCGGGGTCCATTCCGAGTCTTTTGAGTCCGAGCGGAAGCATCGCTCCGGACAGTGTTCCAACCGTGACGACCAGAAAAACCGTTAGAGTCACAACCATCGACGCTTGAATGCCAATCATCAGGTATGCGACGATGAACGAGATCAGCGCCAGAATTGCCCCGAGCAAGGCACCGATGCGAATTTCTCTCCACGCAATCCAGGAAACGCGCCCGTCGGTTTCGTGAAGCGCGAGTGCACGAATCACGAGTGTTGCCGATTGAGAACCCGCGTTTCCTCCACTCGCGAGCACCATCGGCAAAAAGAGAACCATCCAGGTTCCCCCATCTCCGGGATCGAAGTATTGAAGAACCTTCGCTGTCATCGAAGCAGCGAAAAGGAGAATGACCAGCCAGACTCCGCGTTTCCATGCCAATTCGAAAAACGGTGTTGCGACGTACCCATCTTCAAGCGGCTGGACCGCCCCGAGCAGATGGGCGTCTTCCGTCGCTTCTTCCTGCATGACGTCGGCGGCATCATCGTGAGTCACAATCCCGACGAGCCGGTTTTGATTGTCGACAACGGGAATCGCGATAAAGTCGTATCGGGCAATTTCGTTCGCGACGTGTTCCTGATCATCGTCGACCCGCACGCAAATCACGTCGCGCTGCATGATCTCTTCGAGTCGCGTTGTCGGTTTGGCGAGAATCAGTTTTCGAAGCGACAAAAATCCCAGCAAATGCCGACCTTCGTCGGTGATGTAGATGTAGTAAATCGTTTCCCGACTCGGTGCCTGAACGCGCAGCCGCTCCAGAGCTTCCTTGACCGAGATATCAGCTGGCAATGACGCGTACTCGGTCGTCATGATCGAGCCAGCACTGTACTCCGGATAGGAGAGCAGCTTGCGAATGTCACTTCGCTCCGCTTGCGCCACCAGTCTCAGAACAGTTTCGACATGATCGGGATCCATCCGCTCAAGCAGATCGACCCGGTCGTCCCCAGACATTTCTTCGATGATCCGGGAAAGGGGCTTGTCTCCGACAAGTTCGACAAGTTTGACCTGAAAGCTGATGTCGAAGAACGGAAAGATTTCCCCTTGTGTCGAGGCCGGAGCGTGCTTCAGAACCTTCCATGCTTCTTCCGGTTCCATGTCTTCAAGGATCTCTGCAACGACACCCGGATAGAGCGCCGTGCAAAACTCGCGCAGGCCGAGTTCATCGTTTCCTTGAATCATCTGAACGATGTCTGGCTCAAGAAGCGAATGGAAAATTGAAGAGGTCATGGAGAAAGGTCCGCGAGAAAATCACGCAATCGAGAGAGGAGCATCATAGCACGCGTTGAGCCGATCGGCGACAACCCCAGTCGTGCGAATTCCTGTCATCAGTAAGTGTTGAAGCTTGCCAGTTCAAATGCCTCTTCGTACAAAGTTGAGATACCATCCGTACTCAGGAGAGAATGAATGTCGATTGCAGAAGGCCCCGCGACCAACGGCTCGAAAACCGTCAGACATCATGATCGCGAGTATCAGGTGATCGGAACGCGTCCCGTCCGCCACGATGGAGCGGACAAAGTGACAGGACGCGCCAAATACGGGGCAGATGTCCGACTCTCCGGGATGCTGCATGGATACGTGCTTCGCAGCCCCGTCGCTCATGCAAAAATCATCGCAATTGATACTTCGCGTGCAGAAGCATTGCCCGGAGTGCGAGCGATCGTGACCGGCGCTGATCTCCCCGAAGTAGGCGATCGAGTCGCTGAACTCGGAGAAGGCGCGGTTAACCTGCGACACCTGAGTGCGAATATCCTCGCCAAAGACAAAGTTCTCTATCAGGGACACCCAATTGCTGCCGTCGCTGCGGATAATATTCACATCGCTGAAGAAGCAGCCCGGTTGATCGAAGTCCAATACGAAGAGCTGCCCGTTGTCATTGATGTGATCGGAGCGATGAAGCCTGATGCGGCCGTCTTAAACGACGACGTGCGAACGGTCGAATTCGGGGAAGTCGTTTCCGATGAACCTACGAATGTCGCAGAGAAGTTTCTCTACGAGCAAGGAGATCCCGACGCCGCGTTTTCTTCCGCAGATGTTGTCGTTGAGCGGGAATTCCGAACCGCGACCGTACATCAAGGGTACATCGAGCCACACACATCCACTGCACTCTGGCATGGAGACGGGCGATGCACGATCTGGACGAGTACACAGGGAGCATTCACCGTCCGTCAGCAGGTTGCTGAGCTTTTGGAAATTCCGCTCACCTGGATCAAAGTCGTTCCGCAGGAAATTGGCGGAGGCTTCGGCGGGAAAATCTCCGTCTACGAGCAACCTGTCGCCGTTCTGTTGTCCCAAAAATCGGGGCGACCGGTCAAAGTGACGATGTCCCGGACAGACGTCTTTCAATCGACCGGGCCGACACCAGGTTCGTATATTCGCGTCAAGATCGGAGCGAACCGTGACGGGAAGATCGTTGCGGGCGAAGCCTATCTGGCCTACGAAGCGGGGGCGTATCCCGGATCACCAATCAACCCGGGCTGCATGTGTATCCTCGCTTGTTATGACATTCCCAACGCACGTGTCGAAGGTTACGACGTCTGCGTCAACAAGCCTCGAACCAACGCCTATCGTGCCCCCGGATCGACGAATGCGGCATTCGCGATTGAAGCTGTGATCGACGAAGTTGCCGATCAACTCAACGTCGACAAATTAACGTTCCGCATCGACAATGCCGCTCGGGAAGGAACCCGCCGGCCGGATGGAGTGGTCTTTCCGCGAGTCGGTCTCGTCGAGTGCCTGAATGTGATTCGCGAAAGCGAGCACTACAATTCTCCGCTCGAAGGTCCAAATCGCGGACGTGGAATCGCATCGGGATTCTGGTTCAATGCCGGACTCAAATCGAGCGTCACAGTCAACGTCAATACCGATGGAAAAGTGACTCTCGTCGAAGGCTCGACAGACATCGGCGGAACGAGAACGTCACTGGCGATGCAACTCGCCGAGACACTCGGAATCACAGCAGAAGACGTTCAACCAATCGTTGCCGACACCGATTCCGTGGGTTACACAGACGTCACGGGCGGAAGCCGAGTGACGCTGGCAACCGGAATGGCTGTCTATGAAGCGGGGATTAAGATTCGAGAACTGATGTGTGCCCGGGCTGCGAAAATCTGGGAGTGCGACACGACCGACGTGCGGTACGAGGACGACGGAACAATCTCAGGACCGGGGAATCAGTCCATCAGCTTCAAAGATCTCGCTGGGAAGATCATCGCGACCGGCGAGTCAATCACAGCCTCGGCGAGTATCAGTGCACCAGCTTCCAGCAACGCTTTCGGAGTCCACTGTGTTGATCTCGAAGTCGATCCGGACACGGGGAAAGTTCGAATCTTGCGATACACAGCCGCTCAGGACGCAGGCACCGCCATTCATCCGGCATACGTCGAAGGACAAATGCAGGGAGGCGCTGTTCAAGGAATCGGGTGGGCCTTGAACGAAGAGTATATCTACAACCAGGACGGACTGCTGACCAACGCAAACTTCCTCGACTATCGAATGCCGACCTGCTTCGATATCCCGAGCATCGAAACAATCATCGTTGAAGTTCCGAATCCTGATCATCCCTACGGAGTGCGTGGCGTTGGGGAAGTCCCAATCTGTCCGCCACCCGCTGCATTGAATTCCGCATTGCATGACGCCATCGGGGTCCGCATGCAAGAACTACCCATGTCGCCACCACGAGTTCTTCACGAGATTCTCAAGAAGTAACCTGTAAGGCGGTTTCTTCGCACCCGTCCGAACTCGCTCCTCTTCACGAAGGGGAGCGTTGGTTCGGACAATTCAAAGAGAGCCCGATAAATCAAGCTTCAGGGTTGCTCGTGCGATCAGCAGACACACCCCTTCAGCATCGCAGTTCGAAGTTCTCACCTTGAATGACGCCCTATTAGGTGATGTGGGACGCAGATCTCTCAAGTGAGTCAACCCGGATTTTGAGATAGCACAGCTTCAAGTGATGACGAAAGCTCATGGTCACGAAGACACGAGGACTGGTTAACGTCCGCCGAGATTCTTCATCGCGCGAGCACGATTGACTGCTTCGTCCTTGGCGGCGAATCCCGCTTCGTCAGTTGGGACAAGTGCCAACGCTGCCTGCAGTTCTTCGTCAGCTTTTGCGGGATCAACTTTCCCTGCTGGCAAGGCACGATTCGTCAGGAGAGTGACGACTGATCCTTTGATCTGAGCGAAGCCGCCTTCGATGTAGAACGTTTCAGAGCCCGAAGTCGTTTCGACTCGCAGTGCACCAGACCCCAATCGACCAACGAGAGGGGCGCGTCCTGGGAGCACACCGATCTGTCCGTCAAAAAGCGGAAATCGTAGTGTTTTGACTGGCTGATCAAGCAGCGTCTTTTCTGGAGTCACCAGCACAAGTCGAAGTTCGGTGCCTGCAATCATTTTCGATGGGCCAGAATATGTTTTTAACGGAACTTCGCCACGAGCGAATGACTCGTGGCGAAGTGTGTTTGTTGACGAAAACCTCTGTCGCAGGAGCGACCTTATCCTTCTTGAGCCATCCGTTCGGCTTGTTCAGCAGCTTCTTGAACGCCACCGACGTACATGAAGGCCGATTCCGGCAGGTGGTCCCACTTACCGGCACAGATTTCTTCGAAGGACTGGATGGTATCTTCGAGTGAGGTGAAGTTCCCCGATTTTCCGGTGAAGACCTCGGCGACGTAGAACGGCTGCGACAGGAAACGCTCAATTCGTCGAGCACGTGCCACGACCTGCTTGTCGTCTTCTGAAAGCTCTTCCACACCGAGAATCGCGATGATGTCCTGAAGTTCGCGATAACGCTGCAGGATTTGTTGAACCTGACGAGCGACGGCGTAGTGGCGTTCCCCGACCACTTGTGGATCGAGAATTCGAGATGACGAAGCCAATGGGTCGATCGCGGGGTAAATCCCCTTTTCTGCAATCTTTCGTTCCAGGTAGATGAACGCATCCAGGTGGCTGAAAGCCGTCGCTGGTGCTGGATCTGTTGGATCGTCGGCAGGAACGTAAACAGCCTGCACGGATGTGATCGCACCCTTCTTGGTCGACGTAATTCGTTCTTGCAGCTGACCGAGTTCGGTTCCCAGAGTTGGCTGGTATCCCACGGCAGATGGCATACGACCGAGAAGAGCCGACACTTCTGAACCCGCTTGCGAGAAACGGAAGATGTTGTCGACGAACAACAGAGTGTCTGCACCTGTTTGGTCACGGAACCATTCCGCCATTGTCAAACCGGTCAAAGCGACACGGAGACGGGCTCCAGGCGGTTCGTTCATCTGTCCGAAGACCATACACGTTTGCGAAAGAACCGATCGGCCGGTGTCTCCGATTTGTGCTTCCGCCATTTCGAGCAGAAGGTCGTTTCCTTCTCGAGTTCGCTCACCCACACCTGCGAACACCGAGTATCCCCCGTGTTCACGTGCGATACGAGCGATCAACTCAGTCAGAATCACGGTCTTGCCAAGTCCCGCACCACCGAACAGTCCCGCTTTACCACCACGGACGAACGGAGTCAGGAGGTCGACCACTTTGATCCCGGTTTCAAAGACTTCTGTCTTTGAGGAGAGTTCGTCGAGCTTTGGAGCTTCCCGGTGGATCGGCCAACGTTCGGTGGCGCCACATTCGCCTTCACCGTCGATGGTTTCGCCGATCACGTTGAAAACGCGGCCCAGCGTCTCTTTGCCCACGGGAACAGTCACAGGAGCTTGAGTGTCGAGAACGTCCATTCCTCGAACCAGACCGTCCGTCGAACCGAGTGCCACGCAGCGAACACGACCACTTCCGAGGTGCTGTTGGACTTCCCCGGTCAAGTTGATCTTGATCCCTTTGACCTCTTGTTCGATTTTGACAGCATTGTAGATCTCCGGCATGCTGTCTGCCGCAAACTCAGCATCAAAAGTTGAGCCGATGATCTGCGTAATTTTTCCGGTATGTTGGGCAGTATCTGTAGACATGTTCGGTTCTCAATCTGGCTGTTACTCAAGTGCAGCGGCACCGCCGATAATTTCGGACAGCTCGCTGGTAATCTGTGTTTGACGGGCGCGGTTGTACTCTTGCGAAATACTGCGAATCATATCATCGGCGTTCTCGGTCGCCGCTTTCATCGCCACCATTCGAGCGATCTGCTCACCCACTGCAGCGTCGAGGAAGCACTTGAAAAAGCGTGCTCGAAATGCTGCTGGAACGATCTCTTCGAGAATTTGTTCCGGGCTGGGGAGGAATTCGTAATCAACGCCCGTCGACTCTTCAGTTTCAGTCGCGAGATCTCCAAACGGCAGGAGTGTCTCGACGACAGGGGACTGGCGGGCAGCACTCTGAAAACTTTGATAAGCGACATCGAGTCGATGCAACTTCCCGCTGATGAAGTCTGCCAGGTAACGGTTGGCGATTTCGTTAACATCGTCGAAAGAGGGTTTGTCTTCAAACTGTTGATAGGAAGCAGCAATCTCGACTCCTTCGAACTTCATCGCTGAGATTCCGCGTTTTCCGGAGACCTCTACGGTGACGTTCTTGCCTTCGCCTTTCAACTCACGAATGCGGCTGTTGGCCTTACGCAAGATTCCGCCGTTGTAGCCGCCGCAAAGCCCTCGATTCGAAGTGAGAATCAGCAACGTCACGTTCTTCGTTTCTGCAGGCTGTTTGAGCAGGGGATGACTGAAAGTCAAATCCGCCTGAGACAGGTCAGAAACGATTTCGTTGATTTTGCGGGTGTAAGCAGCCGCTTCCGCCGCCCGGTCCATCGCTTTCTTGAATCGCGAGGTGGCGATGAGTTCCATCGTCCTCGTGATTTTGCGAATGTTCCGGATCGACTTCCGGCGCTTCACTAAAACTCGTGCGTTACCCATTGCTATGCAATACTCTTCAATCTAAGGGCGATCGATTCAGGCAGTGGCCCCAGCTGGGGATTCTGCGACTTCGGCTTTGAAACGGCTCTGGAATTCTGTGAGAGCCGCTTTCAACTTCTCTTCAAGATCGCTGCTGAGTTCTTTGGTCTTGATGAGTTCATCACGCACTTCGCTCTTCTCTTCACTGATGAATTGAAGCAGCTCTTTTTCGGCTCGGGCAACCTGCTCAACAGGCACTTTGTCGAAGTACCCTTTGGTTCCCGCGTAGATCGAAATGACCTGATCTGCGAAGTGAAGCGGTTGGTACTGCGGCTGCTTGAGCAATTCGACCATTCGGTATCCGCGGTCGAGTTGTTTCTGCGTGGCAGCGTCGAGCTCGGTTCCCATCTGGGCAAACGCTTCCAGTTCACGGAAGGCTGCGAGGTCGAGTCGAAGTGATCCGGAGATCTTCTTCATCGCTTTCGTCTGAGCGTTACCACCCACACGAGACACAGAAATACCCACGTTAATCGCCGGTCGAACCCCAGCGAAGAAGAGATCTGGTTCGAGGTAAATCTGACCGTCGGTGATCGAAATCACGTTCGTCGGAATATACGCCGAAACTTCCCCTTCGAGAGTTTCAATGATCGGCAGTGCGGTCATCGAACCGCCACCGAGTTCGTTGTTCAGCTTCGCAGCACGTTCCAGAAGACGACTGTGACAGTAGAAAACGTCACCGGGATAAGCTTCACGGCCCGGAGGACGTCGCATCAACAGGGACAATTGTCGGTAAGCCTGAGCCTGTTTGGTCAAGTCATCATAGACGCAGAGCGTGTGCTTGCCCTGGTACATGAAGTGTTCGGCAATCGCGGCTCCGGAGTACGGTGCGATGTACTGCAGCGGAGCAGGATCTGCTGCGGATGCTGCAATGACGATGGAGTAGTCCATTGCCCCGTTGGCTTCGAGTGCTTCAACCACCTGAGCAACGTTCGAGGAACGCTGACCACAAGCGACATAGATGCAGATCACATCCCCGCCTTTCTGGGCGAGAATAGTATCGATGGCGACAGCAGTCTTACCTGTTTTTCGGTCGCCGATGATCAATTCACGCTGTCCACGTCCAATAGGAGTCATGGAGTCGACAGCTTTGATCCCTGTCTGGAGTGGCTGCTTCACCGGTTGCCGCTCAGCAACACCTGGAGCCGGGTATTCGACCGGGCGTGACTCAGTGGTCACGATGGGGCCTTTTCCGTCCAGAGGATTTCCGAGTGGATCGATGACGCGACCAATCATCGCATCTCCGACCGGAACGGAAAGAAGCTCTCCGGTCGTTTTGACTTCGTCGCCTTCCTGAATTTTCAGGTAGTCACCGAGAATAATAATCCCGACGGAATTTTCTTCGAGGTTGAAGCAGAGACCACGAGTGCCTCCCTCAAATTCAACCATCTCTCCCGCCATTGCAGACGAGAGTCCGACGACACGGGCGATCCCGTCGCCAACCTCGATCACTTTTCCGACTTCGGCAGTTTGAACCTGCCCTTGAAAGTCTTCAATTTCCTTCTGGAGAACTGAAGCGATCTCGTCCGCTTTGAATTTCATTGAGGTACCTCTCGCGAAGTCGCTGTCGAAGTTCACGCAACCGCGTGCGCAGCGAACCATCATAAACTGTGTCGCCGACCTGAATCACCAGCCCACCCAAGAGCTCCTGATCCAATGACGGAATGAGAATCGGCTCGAATGACAAAGCGTCATGCAGCCGTTGTTTAATACGCTCCAGCTGATCGCTGGTAAGTTCAACTGCCGATCGAAGCTTGACTCGGATCTGTCCCTGTTGTTCTTCGTGAGATTGCCAGGCTTCGTTCAAGATTAAGGGGAGAAGTTCAAGTCGATCGTGTTTCGCAAGTGTCAGAAGAAAGTTTGTGAATTTCTCAGACGCATACGGTTTGACGGTTCGTTCGATGACACCGCGTTTCTGCTCGGAGCCAGTTGCTTCCGTTGTCAGCAATCGTTCGAAGTCAGGGTTCGCTTGCAGGACGTCATCATGAAATGAAGTGAACTCTTCGAGGAGTTCAGCCTGTTTGTCTTGACCGGCGGCGTTTAGGAATGCCGTGGCGTAGACCCGTGCAACAGCTTTTGCACTGGGATCTTCCAAGACATGTGATGGCCGAGTTGTTTGTGAGTCGGACATGAAACCTGGGAGTCCTTGAACGTCTTCTAGTTACCAGCCATTTGGTTCAGGGTTTCGTCGATGAGACGGTCCTGGTCCGAATCGTTAAAACTGCTTCGCACACGCTGTTCGGAAACCTCAGCAACTCGAGCGGCGAGATGTTCGAACAGTTGATGCAGAGATTGATCACGTGCTCGGTCGATATCGACCTCGGCTCGTTTGACCATTAAACCTGCTTCATGATTGGCGAATTCAACAATCTCGTCGCGAGTGTGATCGGCGTCTCGTTTCGCTTCCGCGAGCGTTTCTGCAACCGTTTCGTCCATGGCTTCGAGTTGCCCGCGATACTTGTTGAGAGTTTCACGTGCCGTCGAAAGGTGACGTTCCGCAACGGAAATGGTTTCCTGCTCCTGAGCTTCCCGGTCTGACATGCTGGTGAGCATCCAGTCCCAGATTCCCAGTTTTCCGATGGCGACGCAGAATCCTGCAAACGCAATAATCGACCAGAACGACAGGTCTTCCCAGATGGACGGAGCAGCATGTTCATCGCCATGCCCGGTTCCGTGTCCGGCACCGTGATCATCGTGTCCGTGGCCTGCTTCATCATGGCCAAGGTCACCGTCGGCATGATCGCCTTCGGAGTGTGCATCGTGGCTGTCATGGGCGGCTTCTGAATGAGCCTCCTCAGACGCAGCGTCCTGGCAGTAGGCCGAATTCACAGGGCCAGCAGTCAAAGCACAGGTCAGTGCCAAAATCCACGCCAAACGAAGTGACTGGACGAACAAATTGTGATTCTCACGGACGTTCAAAAGACGACCTCACACCTGATTCCAGTCTTCCGAAGAAGAACCGGTTTCCACTCGATGATTGAATGATTGATGGGCTGCAATCGATTAGAGTCGACGACCGACAACATGTTCTGTTGCTAGTCCGACCTGTTCGTCAACCCGTTCGTCCAGAGTCTGCAGTGCAGAGTCCTGGGCTTCACGGATCGCCTGCAGCGCTTCCTCTCGAATTCGCTTCGATTCCTGTTCTGCTTGTGCGAGAATCTCTTGTTTCTGCGTTTCTGCTTCAGACCTCGCGGATGCGATGACTGATTTGACTTGCTCCTGAACTTGTGCGAGTCGGGCTTCCGACTCAGCTCGCAACCGCTCAACTTCAAGCAAAGCGGCTTTGGCTTCGCGTTCAGCGTTGACGACTCGACCTTCTCTCGCGTTCAGGCCCTGAATCAACGGATTCCAGGCAACTGCTCGCATGATGAAGATGAACCCGCCAAACACGACAAGTGTCCACAGGAAGATGTCGAGCTTCGGCTGCACAGGGGGAAGGTTGTAATTCGGCTCTTTCGGGAAGAGCAGCGACGTAATCGGATCTTCTTCTGCTCCGGAACTCGCATGCTCTGTGGAAGTTCCACTCGAAGCATGATCTCCATGATCGGGAGAGTCCGCAGCAAATCCAATCGGCGCCCCAACTCCCAGAACGAGAGTCAGGCACATTACAAACTTCAGGCAGTCACACACGTCGACACCCAGAAACAGGAAACGGTTTCGAAAACACTCGCTGAGCGTGCAGGACTAGGCAAGGACGATTCCGAGAATACAAACGATCAGGGCGAAGAATGTCGCACCTTCGATCAGAGCAGCTGCGAGAAGCATCCCGCCACTGATGTCTTTGGCAGCTTCTGGCTGGCGAGCCATGCTCTCAACAGCAGCAGCACCGATCTTTGCGATTCCGAATCCCGCACCGATCATGACCAGACCGGCACCGAATGCTGGAGTCAGATCGATGAGTGGCTGAGCGACAGCTTCTTGAGCCATTGCAGGAACCGCGAAGAACAAGACAGCAACAGCTGCACACCAAACGACTTGAAAAACGCGAGACACTTGACATCTCCTCATAGGGGTGAATTCGAAACTGAATTCAGTTGAACAGAAACTAACTCATAATGCCGACAAGCGATTAGTGCTCGTGCAGCGACAGTGCGATGAAAATCGTCGACAGGAATGTGAAGACGTAGGCCTGAATAAACGCGACCAGTAACTCCAGCAGTCCCACACCAATCTGTCCGAGAAGACTTCCCGGTGTGACGATAAACCAGGCCCCACTCGTCGCCGCATCGGCGATGAAGGCCAAAATTACGGCAATCACTGTGTGACCGCCCATGATGTTTGCAAAGAGTCGCACGGCAAGAACGCCATGTTTAATAAAGAGCCCACCAGCTTCGATGGCAAAAATCATCGGAACAAGCAGGACTTTGACAGCACCCGGTGCGTCAACATGCGGGACCATGTGAGTCCAGAATCCGACGGGCCCGTGCATTTGGGCTCCGTAGATGAATGTCGCGATGAACGCAGTCAGTGCCAGTGCACCGGTCACGTTAATGCTTGCAGTCGCTGATCCGAACCAAGGGAAAGCCCCGAGGAGGTTGCAGAACAGGATGAAGAAGAAGCAGGACCACAAGAATGGAAGATACTTGTCGGCGGGATGTGTCACTCCGTCAGGCTCGGCGTGATCGCCGTGCGAATCAGTCGGATAAGTCCCGACATGAGAGTGATCGTCGCCTTCATGGTGATGGGGATCACCGATCACCGGGCGAACGACGTTGTCCCGGATGTATAAAGCCAACATTTCCCAGAAGTTCCAGAACCATCCAGTGACGGGATGTCCGTCTTTGGCTCGGTTCGCGACTCCTCGAAAGATAATAATGGCCAGTCCTGCAGCGACTAACTGCAAGACCATATACTTCGTCAACTGGACTCCCATGATCTCCGGCAACGGAATATGGATTCCGAACGGGAGATGGAACTCCGTGAAGTCGTATACGTGATGGAATGTCCCGTGACTGGCTAGCATGTCCGCGAGTCTTCAAGGTTTGATCAGGAGTCCGATTCTGTGGGAACAGATTCCTGAAGAGTTTTCCAAGCGAGCCACGTTTCTACAAAGAGGCCTGCCAGATAAACAACCGTCACTGTCAAAAAAAAACTGAGAGTTTTCAAACTGGGAATCTTCCAGGCGACTAACCCCGCCAGTGTCATTGTCATCCCAACCCTGATCAGTGTGAGGGTGAGGATGGCTCCTGCACCGGAGCCGTGTCGAAACAAGATCCACAACGCAAACAGTCCCGCGGGCATTGCCACGAGTGTTGCGACAATTGTGTCGCTGAAGTTCGATCCCTCGTGTACGCCGAGCAATACCAGTCCCTGAGTGATGAGCCCACAAACTGTGCCGGCGAGGATCATGACTCCGAGGAGCAGCAATTCATTTCGCAGAAAGTCTTTGAATGATTGCTGTGGTGCCTCCAAGGTTTCACAACCTTCGTTCGTTTCTTTTGTTCACCTCGTCGTTTTGCGAGTCAGTTTTTCGACTCGGAACGTGAGGTTGATTCTGTTTTGGGAGTTCGCTGAGACTTACCTGCAAGAACCCCTTGCATCCCGGAGCGGACCAGTCGGAAGAGTTGCCAGCCAACGGCCAGTAACCCAAGTCCGCATCCACCGAGAAGGAAGCCGGGGCTTGTTCCGTACTTCAGGTCCAGCCAGTAACCGACACCGATCAGAAGCCCCATTTCGAGGGACATGGTTGTGATCTGTGACGACCAGTAGAGGAACTTGACGGGAACAATAGATTTGGTTGGCCTCACGATGGAAACACCTTTCCCGAAATGGGTTAATGGGGTTGCCACCTCGCGAAATCATCGCGCGGAGTCTACTTCCGCTGACAACTCAAGTCAAAGCGTTCACGTCGACCGGTGGCAGAATCCCCATTTCTGGTGATATCATAAACGGTGAATGAATATTTCGAGCATTGCCGTTTGACTGTTTTTTCGCCGGATTCGGGGTGTTGTTCATGCCGCAACACGTCGCGTGATCGCTTTTGCTGACGGAATTCGAATTCCTGCTGCTGAGAATCCATGCGGAGAGCTTCTGGGAGGACCCTTCATGCCACACCGTGTATCATCAGGTTCCGGGCCGTATCAGGCTGCGGAATTGCAGAAGATGACGATGGCCGAGTTGCGAGATCTCGCCCGGGGGTTGGAACTCAGTGGGCACTCTCGTCTGAAAAAGTCGGAGCTGGTCGAGCAGGTCAAGAATGCATCGCAGGAGTTGGGCGCACAGGCGGAGAGTTGCGAGGACGAGGATTCTCTCGAAGTAGTTCAGGTCGCGCCTTTCTGGTTGTCCGCAACGTGGTCGGTTTCCGTCAAAACATTGAAACGTGCTGCGGCAGCAATGAAGGAGGACTGGCATCGTTCCGTGTTAGTGTTGCGTCTCTTTCGAGTGCAGCACGAAGATTCCGGCCCTCGGTCTCGCGAACTCGTGAAAGATATTCCTCTCCCGGACGGAACGCGAAAGTGGTTCGTCGAGTTGGATGACCAGACCTTCGCTTGGAAGCTTGAGCTGGGATATCGAGCAGGGGATCGGAAATTCTTCTCGCTCCTGCAGTCGTCGGAAGTCGATGTTCCCGAAAATCAGAAGGATCTGACCCCGCTGGGGGGAGGAGTGTCGGCCGGAACTCAGGTTGAACTGGTCGCTGCCGAACGAAATGGCGACGTGCGGCTGAGGATCTTGGGGGAGTTGTCTCTGAAAGGGGATGTCGGAACGCCCTGCTCGGCCGTTGTGGATGGGGAATATGTTCAGGTTCACGCTGATGAGGGAGTCTTTTACTGGAGTCGACCGCTCGAAAACGGCCGGATGGTGATTCCCGTCGTCGTCGAGTGCGGAAATCAGCGGCAGCGAGCAGTCGTCGCTGTCGATTCCAACGTTCATTATCTGGAAGTGGAACACATTTCCCCGGGTTCGCGAAAATCGACAAAAGACTGAGCGGTGCCGCAACATTCGACATTTGTCTGTCTACAATGTTGCACCACGAATCCACGAATCTTGCAGGTGTCTATCCGTGTCGAAGTCTGAAGCCGAATCAAGCTCTGAAGAAACTCCGTCGTTTTCTGTTGATCATGCCCGTATTGAATCCGCTGTTCGCGAAATTCTGGCAGCTGTCGGGGAAAATCCCGATCGCGAAGGGCTTCTCGAGACCCCTTCCCGCGTCGCAAAGATGTACGCGGAGTTGTTCAGCGGGCTGCATGTCGATCCGGGCCGCCATCTGAAGAAGGTGTTTCAGGAGACGTATGACGAACTGGTGCTTGTGCGCGACATCAGTTTCAATAGCATGTGCGAACATCACCTGCTGCCGTTTCTCGGAGTCGCCCACGTTGGCTACATTCCGCGAGGAAGTGTGGTTGGCTTAAGCAAGCTCGCACGGATTGTCGAGGAAGTGTCGCGGCGCCCGCAGGTTCAGGAGCGCATGACAGAGACGATTGCGAATCTCCTCGAAGAACAGCTTGCACCCAAAGGGGTGATTGTTGTGCTTGAGGCGGAGCATTCGTGCATGTCCATTCGTGGGATTCGTAAACCCGGTTCGTTGACGATCACAAGTGCAGTTCGCGGGTTGTTTCGCAAGAATGAATCGAGTCGTGCAGAAGCCATGGCGTTGATCAACGGCAAGAAATGATTCCCGAATTCTCTCTGAAACTTATTTGTGGGCTCTCGCTGGTCTGGTGTCTGGCGCCTCAGTCTCTCATCACTTCTGGATTCTTTCGTATTCAGATGTTGATCGCATTGGGACTCAGTGTGCTGGCGTTCTTGACCGCTGGCCAGATGCCTGCTGCAGATGTCGGTGAAAATGCAGCTGCGAGAAACATGGCCATCTTCGGGGTTGTGTCCGGAATCCTGTCGTTCTTCGGATCGTTCTACTGGACGCTGGAGCGAAGACGCGTCGGGGCGATCTTCGGCGGGTTGATTGCGGTCTGTTCGTGGCTGTTCCTGATTTCCGTCGTTGTCGGCAGGAGTGCATCTTCAAGTCCGGTCGAGTGGGTTGCCCCGGTGCTCGATGCGGCAAGTTCGGCGATGCTTTTTGGATCGACGACTGCGGCCATGCTTCTCGGGCACTGGTACCTGACAGCGACCGGAATGTCGTTGGCTCCGTTGATACGATTCAATCAGTTCTTTCTCGCGAGCGTCCTGTTTCGGATCGTTGTGGTGGCTACGGTCTCAACTTCGTCTTCCGGAAGCTTTTCCATGAGCGATTCGGGATTGCTCGTCCTTCGGTGGGTTGGGTTGGTGGGACCATTGATCCTTGGGGTTCTCACGCAAAAGATTCTGAAGTACCGCAACACCCAGTCTGCGACAGGAGTTTTGTATGCCGCGACAATCCTTGTGTTCATGGGGGAAATGGCAGCGAGGTTGCTTTCCTCTTCCGTGGAGCATGTCGCTCTCTCCGGTCCTGTTTCTGGCGTGATGTGAAGCAGGCCGCCGGTCCTGTTTTCCTTTTGAATCTCTTCCGCGTGCCTCAGTGTCTCGTCTGATTGTTTTCCCAATTGGACGAATGTCTCGTGAAGTCGACGCTGCGCTGCTTTTCATTAGCATTTCATCCACGTAACATGTTCGGTCTCATGTATTTGACCTACCACTGCCCCAACTGTGATTCACTCAATCAGTCGCCGGAATTGTCCGAAGCGGCCACGCTTGAGTGTGGCCATTGCGACTGGGTTCGCAAAGTGCCGGTTTCTGTCCCTCAGAACAATTCTCCGCCGGACCAATGTCTCCGCTGCGGCAACGAGGACCTGTGGAGGCAGAAAAATTTCTCTCAGGCTCTTGGCCTCGGGTTTGTGGCATTGGCAGCAGTGATCAGCAGCATCGCATGGATGTACTATCGGCCGATTCTCGCGATTTCGATTCTGATGGCATTCGCAGTACTGGATATGATTCTGTATGTCGTCATGCCCGACGTTCTCGTGTGCTATCGGTGTCAAACAAAGCATCACGGAATTGACGTCTCCGGTCACAAGACTTTTGATCATGAACTCGCTGAAAAGTATCGACAGGAAGAAATTCGCTTGAAAGCCTCCCAGTAATTCCGGCGTGAACACTTCGACCCCGGCGTGAACACCTCTCTCTTGGTGATGGACTCCGCGAACAACACAACTTTTGCCAACTGGGGACTCATCTTGAACACTTCTGAGCCAAGCAGACCGGAAACCGGGCAGACCGTCGGAAGAGAGTGACGACTGAATTTTCTGGCGACCCTTCACGAAGTCCTGTTTCCG
The DNA here is from genome assembly GCF_007859735.1 of Thalassoglobus neptunius. Classification (GTDB taxonomy): domain Bacteria; phylum Planctomycetota; class Planctomycetia; order Planctomycetales; family Planctomycetaceae; genus Thalassoglobus; species Thalassoglobus neptunius. The sequence goes on from NZ_SIHI01000001.1 coordinate 2,130,763, forward strand.
TTCGAATGCTTCGAATTGACCCACTTTGGACGAACAACAACAACGAATCCTGGATGACTTGAAGAGCGAGTTCAGTGGGGAACTTCGCTTCAACGCAGCTGCGCGCGAAATCTATTCCAGCGATGCCAGCATCTATCAGATCCTTCCGTTGGGGGTGGCTCTCCCTCATTCGACCGAAGATGTCGTTCTGCTCTGTCAGTATGCTTCGGAAAACGATGTCCCGCTGATTCCAAGAGGCGCCGGAAGCGGACTCGCCGGCGGGTGTTTAGGTCGGGGGCTGATCGTTGATTTTTCACGGCATATGAATCGGATTCTTGCTGTTGATGAAGCGACGGTTCGTGTTCAGACCGGAGTCGTCCGCGATCAATTGAATGAGGCTCTTCGCGACCGGGGCATGTATTTCCCTCCGGATCCATCCAACACCGCGGTCACTACGATCGGGGGCATGCTGGCTGTTGATGCGGCCGGTTCGCATGCTGTGCGAGTTGGCTCAATGCGGGACCACGTTCAGAGCATTCAAACGGTTCTAGCCAACGGAACGGTTTTCGAAGCTCGCCGATATCAGGATGTCCTCGCGATTCCGGAACCGGGAGTCGAGGACGAACTCGTCCATCAACTGGGGCTGCTGCTTCAAACCCATGAAGGTCTGATTCGCGAACGGCAACCGCAGCTGATTCGCAACTGTTCCGGTTTTCAGTTGCGCGGAGTTCTGGAAGAGAACGAACTCGATCTTCCCCGACTCCTCGTCGGATCGGAAGGAGCATTGGGGATTTTCACCGAAGCGACGCTTCACATTTCTCCCCGTCCGGAACAGCGTGGAGTTGCACTCTTACTGTTCGAAGACATTGAGTCCTCTGTTCGTGCGATTCAGAAGATTATTCCTCTGCAGCCCAGCGCGTGCGACTTAATGGATCGGCGATTACTGTCGCTGGCCAGAGAATTCGACGAAGACCTCTCTCGATTGATCCCCGAACAGGCGGAAGCAGCGGTTCTCGTCGAGCAGACAGGTTATAGCGAACGGCAGGTCCGTGACCGTCTGCGTGACGTAATGAGTGCCGCGCGGGCGATTGATTCACAGGTCTACGTTGCCAAGGAGTGCTATGACGATCGGGAAGTCGATGCACTCTGGTCGCTTCCGTATCGAGTTGTTCCGTTGTTGACTCGACTTCGTGGGTTAACACGTCCCCTTCCCCTGATCGAAGATATTGCGGTTCCCCCGGATTGTCTGCATGAGTTTCTGACGAAGGCTCAACGGATCTTTCAGAAGTATCGGGTCACGGCAAGCTTGTACGCGCACGCTGCCTCCGGACAGATTCACTTCCGTCCCTTTCTTCCGATTCCGAATAACGAAAACAGTCAGGTTCTCGAATCACTCTCGCGCGATCTTTACGAAACGGTGTTTCAGTTCGGCGGGACAGTCAGCGGTGAGCATGGTAATGGACTGGCACGGACGGCATTCGTTCGCAGCCAGTACGGTCCGCTCTATCGAGTTTTTCAGGAAGTGAAAGATCTTTTCGATCCACATAACCTGATGAATCCGGGGAAGATTCTGAACGACGATCCGCATCTGACAATCCGGGATCTCCGCATCAATCCCGATCCCAAGCAGCAACCGTCTTCACTGGTCAACCTGCAGCTGAACTGGCGGAATGAAGAAATCGTCGATGAACTGTTGCGATGCAACGGATGCGGAAGCTGCAAGGTTGTCAACGACTCAACACGAATGTGTCCATTCTTCGCCGTTGATCCGATGGAAGCGAATTCCCCGCGTGCGAAGGCCAATCTTGTTCGTTCGCTGGTGACGAATTCGCTCGATCCCAAGGCGTTCTCCACTGACGAGGCGAAAGAACTCGCGGACAGCTGTTTCAATTGCAAGCAGTGCCATTTGGAGTGCCCTTCCAATGTCAACATTCCCGCACTTGCCATCGAAGCCAAGGCGCAGTGCGTCAATGCGAATGGACTCTCGCGGGCTGACTGGTATCTGTCGCGTGCTCATTCGTTCGGTCGTTTAGGAGTGGCGATTTCTCCGATCGCGAACTGGTCGCTCGGAAATTCCATGATGAGATGGCTCATCGAAAAACTGCTTGGGATCTCGCGAGCACGCCGATTGCCGCGATTTGCCCGACGTCAGTTTCTGAAGACGTCTTCGTCGTCAAAGCGACAGAATCAGGACCAACTCAACAAGAAAGCGAACATCGTTTACTTCGTCGACTACTTCGCGAACTTTCATGATACGGAACTTGCTGAAGCATTTGTCCGGATTCTGGATCACAATTGCATCCCGGTCCTTGTTCCCAAGGAACAGGTCGCCAGTGGCATGGCGATGATCTGTGCAGGTGATCTCGATGCTGCCCGAGAACTGGCGGAAATCAATGTGAAGGTTTTGTCAGAGGCAGCCCGTGAAGGAAAACAAATCGTCTGCACGGAACCGACGGCGGCTGTCTGCCTGAAAGAGGAGTACCCGCGACTGCTCGATCATCCCGATGCGCTGGTCGTCGCCGAACAAACAATTGATGCCGGGACTTTTCTTCAACAGCTTCATCATCGTGGGGAACTCAAGCAGGATTTTTCGCCGTTTCCTCATCGTGTTGTTCATCACACACCGTGTCATCAACGATACCTGAATCCGACGAATCCGCTCGTCGAGCTTTTAAGGCTGATCCCTGAACTGACCGTTGAAGAGATCGAAAAAGGGTGTTCGGGAATGGCGGGAACTTTCGGGATGACCGCGACGAACTTCGAGAAGTCCCTCGAGTTCGGAAGCGAATTGATTCTGGAGATGCAGCGAAGCGATCTCGAATTTGGCGCGACCGAATGCAGCAGCTGTCAGTTTCAAATGTTGCAGGAGTCTTCGGTTCCCACTCTTCACCCATTAAAATTGATGGCACTTGCGTACGGATTGATGCCTTCGCTTAAGAACAAACTGACTCCCTCTCGCAACAAACGGTTGTTGACAACATGAGTGTTTCCGTCCTTCTATTTGCTCGCGCATCGGACCTTGCCGGGACGTCGTCAACCGAGTTGGAATTTGATGAGAACCCGACAGTGGCCGAGTTCAAGCTTGCGCTGACGCAGCAATTTCCTCAATTGGAAGTGTTGTCGAAACAACTTCTTGTGGCGGTGAACAACAATTATGTGCAGGACGGAGATGCCATTCCCGACAATGCGGAGGTTGCTTGCTTTCCTCCAGTGAGCGGAGGTTAGAGCAAGTTGCTCTAACCTGTGCACTCGCTTGAGCTTTTTCATCAGGTAAAAGGCCGAGTTTGCTCGTGCGAGTGAGTGCACACCAAAACTGAAAATGCTCTAGTGGCTGTGAGTCTTCAATTCATCGACAGGGTTTGGTGAGATGTCATTCAATGAAAGCGATTGCTGGATCGAACTGGTCGATCAACCGATTGACGTGAGTGTCGTTCAAGAGTTCGTCACGACACGTTCTGCGGGGGCCGTCGTGTTGTTTCTGGGAACGGTTCGTGAAATGACCGGAGAACGGCAGACCGTCGCTCTCGACTATCAGGCGTACCCGGAGATGGCAGTCGCGAAGATGCAAGAGATCGCGTCAGAAGCCAAAGAGAAATGGCCCATTCAAAAGGTTGCGCTGATTCATCGAACTGGACGGCTTGAGCTTGCGGAAGCAAGTGTCGTGGTCGGAGTCAGTACGCCTCACCGAGGTGACTCTTTCGCTGCGGGGCAGTTTTTGATTGACGAGCTGAAGGTGCGGGTTCCCGTTTGGAAACGCGAAAACTGGGTTGACGGAACGACCGAATGGGTGCATCCCGGCGCTGACTCCGGTCTTCCCGCCAGCGAATCTCCCGAATCGTAGGAGCGATGATACTGGTCTTCGCGAATTCGCAACAGCGATTCACACGAAGACCATGCTGAGCAATCAATTCAATCGCACGGGGAAATTCGAACTGCCCTATTCGGCAGCTTCTCGACCCAGGTATTTGCCGGTTTCGGCATCGATTCGTACTCGCTCACCTTCGCTGATGAAGGCCGGAACCTGAATCTCGGCACCGGTTTCGACTTTCGCCGGCTTCGTGACGTTGGTCGCTGTGTTCCCTTTGGCGGCGGGTTCAGTGTAGGTCACTTCCAGAATGACGTGCTTCGGAGGAGTGACGCTGATGAGTTGTTCATTCCAATACAACAGGCCGCACGGTTCCCCTTCTTTGACGAACCGGAGTTGTTCTTCACCGACCTCTTTGGCCAGGCTGACCTGCTCGAAGCTTTCGTTGTCCATGAAGATGTAGCTGGAACCGTCGAAGTAGGAGTACAAGCCGTCTGCGTTTTTGATATCGGCTGCTTCGAGGCTGTCGCCACTGCGATAGGTGATGTCGAGCAAGCTGCCGGTCAGAAGATTTCGGAGCTTTGTTTTGTAAAGCGCCTGGCCCTTACCTGGCTTGACGAACTTGTAGTCGATCATTTCGTAAGGAGACCCTTCGACAATGACTTTTACTCCCTTCTTGAAATCACCGGCATTAATCTGTGGCATTGGAGTTTTTCCATTCAATCGCTAACTTGACTTCGGCAGGCCAGTTGGAACCATTTCTCAGGGAAGAATCTCACTTCCTGAATGCAACGTCACCGAGCCTAATTTTGCGGAGGAGAATAGCACATGCCAGTCACTGGGGAAACGTTGACACCCCTCAATCCCAAAGTGCATGTTTCCTCAATCGGCCAATCTCAATCGAAAGCTGAAGTTTCGACCTGGCAACAAGAACTGGCCAGCGCCGTCCGCACTCCCGAAGATCTCTGTTCCCGGCTCGGTTTGTCCATCGAAAGTGTTTCCTCCAAAGCTTCCGAGACGTTCCCGGTCGTCGTGACGGAGAGTTTTCTGAAGCGAATGGAGGTCGGCAACCCCCGCGATCCGCTCTTGCTGCAAGTCTTGCCCGTTGCAGAGGAAGAACAATCGGCCACGGGATTTGTCAGTGATCCAACGGGTGATCTGCAAGCTCAGTCAACCGAAGGCCTCCTGAGGAAATACACAGGGCGAGCGCTCCTCGTCTTGACCGGAACTTGCGCGATTCACTGTCGATATTGCTTCCGTCGGGAGTTTCCCTATGACCTTGCTCCCAAGAGTCTCGCTGCCTGGGAACTCGCCTTCGAAGAAATCGCAGCGGATGAAACATTGAGTGAGGTCATTTTAAGCGGAGGAGACCCTCTCGTTTGGAATGACCACAAATTGCAACAACTGGTCGATCGCATCGAACAGATCCCGCACGTGCAGCGGCTAAGAATTCATTCGCGAATTCCGATCGTTCTTCCCAACCGAATCACAGAGGAATTGATTCAAACTCTTCACAACACCCGATTGCAGGTGGTGATGGTCATCCATTCGAATCATCGGAATGAGCTTCAGGGAGACTGTCTGGATCAGATCACGCGTCTTCAGCAACAGGGAATTCCGCTGCTGAATCAAGCGGTTTTGCTCAGAGGAATCAATGATTCGGTCGAAGCACTGGTTGATTTATGCGAGCACTGTGCCAACTTCGGCGTCATGCCGTACTATCTGCATCAACTCGATCGGGTTTCCGGGGCCAGCCATTTCGAAGTCCCGATGGAAGAAGGTAAGCAGCTTGTTGACGAATTGAGAAAACGACTCCCGGGATATGCTGTTCCCAGATATGTGCAGGAAGTTCCCGGTGCCCTTTCGAAACAACCCATCGAATAAAGCAGCGATCCATTGTCCACTTTGGAAACCCTTCTTCGCGAATTCGCACGAGCGTGCAGGACGAAAACTCTGTTCAATCGCTGAGACGCATTCAACGGCAAACGCAGCCTGTTTTCAGATCGCAGCCATGTGACAACAATGTGTTGATGGCAATTTGATGGATCAAGAGTAAAGTTCCCTCCTCCTTGCCTTCCTGATTTTCGGATTCGATTCCCCCATGACAACTTCTGAGACCGCCGAGGACTCTTCAGTCAGAAGTCCGAGCGATTTGCGGGCGGACCATCAACCGATGGGGCCGGTTTCAGTCTTTCTCGCACTGATGACGATCACTCTTTGGGGCGGAACAGCTGTTGCGAACCAAGTCGCAATCGATGTCTTTCCTCCACTGTTCGTGGGCGTTTTGCGGTTTGGCCTCGCTGCAATTTTCATGGTGTTCTGGTGTCGAATCGACGGAACACCAGTTTTTCTGACAGGTCGACAGTTGTGGCTCTCATCACTCGTCGGAGTGTTGATGTTCGTTCAAATCGCCACGTTCAATTATGGGACGGCGATTTCGAATGCGTCGCACGCGACGGTTCTCGTCAACAGCTACATCTTCTGGGTGGCAATCTACGAAGGCTGGGTCCGTCGATCCGTTCGATTTCGATGGTGGCAAGTCTTCGGATTGTTTCTGGCTGGCTCCGGGGTGTTGCTGCTTGTCGGAAATGCGAACAACGAGTCTCTTTCCGAAATGGATCAGCCGACGCTTTGGGGAGATCTGATTCTCGCCTCAAGCGGTTTTGTGCTGGCGATCAAAATTCTGCTCGTGAAGAAGGCTGTTCAGGAAGTCCCGCCGACGTCGATGATTCTCTGGCACGACATCGTTGGGACAGCACTCCTCTTCGTGCTGAGTGTGTTTACTGAAACTCCGACTGGGAAACCAATTACGACCGATGCGGTGATCGCGATTCTCTATGGGGGCATTGCAGTTTCCGGGGCCTGTTTTGCAATCAATGCGATGTTGCTGCAAAAACATGGTGCCTCGCAAGTCTCTGTGTTTAGTTTTGGAACACCACTTGTTGGAATCTTGCTGGCGTACTTTATACGAGGTGATCATTTGTCCCGGTGGTTGGTCACTTCAGGTCTCTTCGTTGCAGCGGGAATCTATCTCGTGAATCGAAATCGTCCCTTCAAAAAGTGATCGATGTTGCATTTTGCCAACGTCAAATCGCTGCAATTGATGCATCAGGTCAACACAATTCGCGAGCTGCGGACTCGGTCAAAGAGTTCAAATTCTCTGTAACACGCATCACTGAATAGCTTTGTGTTCAATTCCCTTGACGAATTCTGGCCTCGGTTTTCGATGTGGCCCCTTCCTTGCGTTATTCGGCAAACACCACCTGATTGCCAACGACACAAGTTTAGACCAGGCAGCATCGAGACCTATGGCGGAACGCAAGTACACACACGGCCTGACGATCACCGAGAATGATGATGTGACCATCATCGGAATCGGGAAAATGGAAATCTGGGATGGTGCCGACCTTTCCCTGCTGCGTGATTCCATCGTGCAACTGGTCAACGAAGACCACATCGGCCAGATCGGGGTCGATATGAAATTCGTACAGCATGTGCCCAGCGGCTTCTTTGGAATGCTGTTCGACTGGCACGAACGCGGAATACGGGTCACTCTTCATCGCCCTCGCGCCCGTGTCTGCCAAATGTTGTGGTTTCGGAAGTTCTTCCTCCCGGATGGAGACGGCAAGTTCGTACTTCATGACGGCGAAGGTGTGAATGAGGTCGTCGACGAAGATCTCTGGTCGCAAAACGACACTTTTCATCGTGAAAGTTTTTCACTTTTAGAATCCAGCCGCTGATTTCCCCTGAGTTTCGCCGATAAAGTCGAATGGCATTATTAGGAAGAAGTCTCTAACCTATCCCAGTGAGACACTTCTAAATTCAAGTCACGACGACAAGTAGACGATGTCGACGAATACTCCATACCCCCCATTTCGCCCACACCCACTCGTGGTTGGTGGTCATCTCCAAACGATCTTCGGCGCGTGGATTAGCGGGACGCAAAAGTCTCGTGAAATCTCCATTCGACGCCATATCGAATTGGACGACGGTGACCAATTGGTCTTGATGGATGACTTCCCTGCCAGTCGCTGGAAGGACGGGGATCCCGTTGCAGTGCTGCTGCACGGTTTGGGAGGGTCTGCTGAATCCCCTCATATTCGAAGAATCGCACAGAAGCTTCGCGAACAGGGCGTCAGAACATTCCGACTCAATTTGCGAGGATGCGGAGCTGGCGAAGGGCTTTCAAAGAATCTCTACCACGCTGGTCGGTCGGAAGACCTGCAATCGGCAATGGAGGTCATCTCTCAACTCTGTCCAGGTTCTCAAGTCTTTCTCGCTGGGTTCTCGCTCGGTGGAAATATCGTCCTGAAATGGTTGGGAGAACATTCCGAGACAGCTGATTCGCTCGTGGACCGGGCCATTGCGGTCAACCCACCAGTCGACCTCGGAGCCTGCACAGCTGCAGTTCAACGTCGGGCTTTCGGATTTTACGATCGCTATTTCGCAAAGATGATGTTTCGACAGCTTTGCAATTCGTTCGATAAATCCCTCATCGCCAACGCGATCGACGCGCCTCGACGGATCATCTGCTTCGACGAAGCCTTCACGGCTCCGCGATCAGGATTCCGGAGTGCCGCACATTACTATGATGCCTGTAGTGCCGCTCCGTATATTTCACGCATCAATGTTCCGACAATGATCCTTTCGGCTGAGGATGATCCGCTCATCCCGGTCAAGATTCTTCACGACCTGACTCGCCCTTCAGCAGTTGAACTGCACATCGCCGAGTCCGGTGGCCATCTCGGATACTTCGGTTGCACGGGTGATGATCCTGACCGATGGTGGGCCGACTGGCGCGTTATCGATTGGTTCACGAGAGAATCAAGCGAAACGCGGCTGAAGTTCGCTGCCTGAAGAGTCTGAATTGCCGATTGGCTCAGCTCCGGGTTCCATTCCTTCGCCAGCTACCAGCGTTCAACCGGTCCGTTGGGAACCTTCAAGAGTGCGGTCGGAACGGTTGCAACTCGTTCTCCATGACGCTCGGCGACCTGTTCGACAATCTCATTGAATTCTTCAATTGATTCGAAGCGGCGCAGTCGATCTTCAAGATCTTCCGGGATGCCGAGCCGCTGTCCGTACCAGCCGACGAACTTGCGAAACAGGATGCAGCTATAGTCTTCGTGCTGTTCACACATCAGTGTGAAATGTCGCTTCAAAAACTCGATCTGATCATTCCGCGACGGTTCAAACGGCTCAAGACCGCGTGCCTGATCGGCCAGTTTCCGGAAAATCCACGGGTCGAGAATGGCGCCGCGTCCGATCGCAACCGCAGCACAACCGGTTTGTTGTCGCATTGCAATCGCATCTTCCGGGGTACGAACGTCACCGTTTCCAACGATCGGGATCGACTGAACCGCTTCGACCGTCTTTCGAATTCCGTCGAGGTCGACGCTTCCGTGAAACCCCTGTTGCCGTGTTCGACCATGAATGGTGATGGCCTTGAGCCCACACTGCTCGAACTCGCGTGCGAGTGCCGGTGCGGTCAGGTGATCGCGGTCCCAGCCCAGCCGCATTTTGACAGTGACAGGAACGGACACCGCTTCGACGACCTGAGAGACTGCTGTGCATGCTCCGTCGACATCACACATCAATCGGGCTCCCCCGCCGGAGCTGTTGATCTTCGCCATCGGACAGCCCATGTTGATATCAATTCCCTGATATCCACGATCTTCCAGCCACTTCGCAGCCTTCACCAGTTCGGCAGTGATCCCGGAGAAGATCTGTACCGAAAGCGGCTGATCGCTCTCACACGTGGCCACCAGTTGTTGTGACTTTCGACTCTTCGCCACAAGCTGTGATGCGAGGACAAGGTCCGTTGTCGCAAGGCCCAACCCGCCCAATTCACGGATAACTCGACGAAATGCCAGGTGTGTATAGCCAGCGAGCGGCGCCAGAAAATAGCGGGAAGGAATACGCCGATTTCCGATATCAATCGGCGATTCGTCAGTTTCTGAGGAGGCGGCAAGTGACACGAGCGAGACTAATTTCTGCAACGAAATGTGGGAACCAGCCCGCACACTATGTCACAGAACCGGGTGAGATCAACTCGTCGGCCAATCGCTGGCGAATTTCATCCCGGACGCGGCGAAACTCTTGCATCTTTCCTTCGTCGCTTCCTGTCGCATAAGCAGGGTCATCGAAGGGCCAGTGCCAGCGTTCAACGTCGCCCGGAAAGAGTGGGCATTCCTTCTCCGCAGCGGAACAAACACTGATGATCAAATCGGGAGGCGTTCCTTCGGGAGGAAGGAATTCGTTGATGTGCTTGCTTGACTGTTGCGAGATGTCGACGCCTAGCTCATTCATCGCTTCGACCGCCATGGGATGAACGTATCCCGCTGGCTTCGCACCCGCTGAAAGAGAATCAAACCGGTCGGAAGCGAGTTCGCGGAGGATTCCCTCTGCCATTTGGCTGCGACAGGAATTTCCGGTGCACAAAAAAAGAACCCGTTGGCGTTTCATTTCGATCCTTCAATCGAAGTTCGGTCCAATCTGATGTCGCACCGAAGTCTAAACTGCTATTTCTCGCTCGGCGATCTGCCTGGAACACCACAATGATGCGGTTCGGTGATTTTTCTGTCAAAAGCAGATGAGAGAATGGGGAAGATCCGGAAGTGGGGACATCACGGGGCGGTCTTTGGGGACTGTTTGACGAGTTCGACCATCTCGACCCCGAGTGCCTGACCGATGCGGGTAAGAATCTTTGCACTCCCGAGATAGTGGTAACCGCGATCTGATCCAACGTTGTAGTACTCAGTCCATTGCGGAGTCTTCCAGACTTCACGTTCTGCCAGCTCGGCCGTTTCCGAGTCCCAGAATTCGACGGTGGGGACAAAGGCGACATTGTCGAGTGACTCTGCGGCCGCTCTTTGAGCAGCTTGAAAATCGCCTCGTTTTCCATTCGCTCCAAGTTCTCCAATGACGACCGGCAGGTCCGGAGCTGACAGGTCTCTTCGAAGATCCTCGATCATCGTCGCGAGTCGGACTGTGTACTGCTGGTACTTTTCCTCGCGCTGTTCACGATCGACCATGTCGTTCCAGCCTTGAAACCACACGAATCCGGACAACTCGTAAGTTCTCGATTTCCCAGCGTCCGGAAACAATTGGTCCGCGGAATCAAGGACCTCGGAGACGTGCTCAAGCATGAGACGATAATCTTTCCCGTAGGACTGCTGGACCTCTTCCAGTGTCGCCATTGGATTTCGACGCTGCGCTCGTTCGAGATCCGCTTGAAGTTGTTCAGCGTCGGGTTGTTTGGAACTCGGTGAGAGAAAATCTCTTCGAACGCTTCGTCCTCCCCAGCAAGTCTTAATGAGAAGAACCTGCTCATCGAACGCTTCGCCGACGACCCATCCGAAGCCAAGCTCCGGTCCGATTTTGAACTCGCGTGCTCCGAATCCCGGTTTCAGGCTTCCGGATCGGGGGCCGTCAGTCGTCCAGACCCAGACATCATTGCGTTGCGTCCAGAGACCGTCTTTGTCTTTCCAGTGTTGATATTCTTTGGCTGTCTCCGAATTGTAGATGAGGTACTCGAGAGTGCGCAGCGATGCGTGTCCCTGCATGTTTGACTGTCCGGCCAGAATGAAGACTTTGACGGGACCTTCTTTCGAAGCTGGCCACGGATCTTTGTTAAACGCTGACTCAGGGGTTTGAGCCAATATCAATGGAGACCACAGACAGCCCAAAATGAAGACGATCAAACCGATGTGCAATCGGGATCTGGAGAAGCTCAGAGCATCGAGTTGGAACATTGATGCATTCCCTGGTTGATCAGAGGAGAGGATGCGGTCCTGAGATGAAACATTCGCGAACTCAGCATAACATCGAAGAGATCCGATGACGATCAATGCCTTCGAAATGCAGACACAGATGACTTCCAATCGATTCTATCTTCTGATGCGCATTTCTCTGTTCCTGATTGGTCTCTTCGCAATCGCTGTCATCTCGGTTGTCATGTTCACGCGAACTTATTCACTCGATCGCGCTCAGCAAGCCTTTCGAAACAAGGACTTCCCCAAGGCCCAGCGACTGACCGAACAGCTTCTCAAAGCGTCTCCTGAAAATCAAATTGCTCAGGCACTGTTGGCTGCTTCGCTCTTCGAACAGGGACGCAGCCAAGCAGCGCTGACGCAGCTTTCTCCTGGAAGCGAATCGCAGACCTTGCCGTATCTTGATGTTGTCAGAAGCGAGGTGTTGGTCAAGCTTGGCCGACTCGACGAAGCTCAAGAGATTCTGGAATCGCTCCTCGAACGACAACAGCTGAATCAATCGGGTGGGTTTCTCCTTCTTCAAATCTATCAACGGCAAAGTCGGTCCTTCGAAGCGTTTCAGCTCGCTCGACGACTCCATCAGGGAAGATTCATCAATTCCAAGACGTTGGTCTCGGCAGTTGGGCTTGGCGAGATGACCGAGGATACGAGGCTCGTTTCGATGTCAATCGAGAGCCAACCGGACGGGCAATTGGTCAACCGGTTGAGTCTCGCGCACGATGCACTTCAACGAAGTCTTCCCGAGAGCGCATTGGACCTGTTTCGAAACGTTGCTGCAGATCATCCAGAACTGGGAGATGCACAAGGAAGAATTGGCCAACTGGTGCTGGAACTGCGTCCTCATGAGTTCCCCACGTGGCATGCGGCACTTCCTGTCGCATGTGCAGACCATCCGGAAGTTTGGATGGCCAGAGGGCTTGGATGCGAGGCAGTCGGTGAGATCGAACAATCGAGGTATTGCTACACGCGGGTCTTGAGTCGTCAGCCTCGCCACCTGCGAGCGACGGAACGACTCGCTGAACTGCTCGGCAATTACCCGAATCCAGGCCTCGTTTCAGAAGCGGAAGAACGAGCTCGAATTCTCCGCCAACTATCCGGGCTGTTGAGCGAGTTCCAATCTCGTTTCGATCAACAAACAGTGAAAGCCATTCAGCAGTCATTGCGGCAACTCGGCGATCCGCTATTGGCGATTCTCTGGGAACGAGCAAAGCCCTGGTCAGACGAAGCGGTCGATTGGATTTCACTTAATCCCTCTGTACTGCTTCTGAAAATCTCCAGTGATCCTAAAGGGCCATTCGTGGAGAGTCTTCGCAATTCGTTCGTATTACAGAACGAAATCGACTGGTTGAAGACTTTTGCTCCATTGGCGGATCTCCAAGGGGATCAGCCGCAGAGACCGGTTGAGATTCGGTTCGAAAACGTCGCTGAGGAAGCTGGCATCAATCTCACATACGACAACGGTTCCCGATCGCCCAATCCCTTAAGTCATCTCGTGGAGACGACGGGCGGCGGAGTCGCGGTGATTGATCTCGATGCTGACGGGTGGCCGGACTTGGCGTTAGCTCAAGGAAACGATTGGCGGAATTCCGATCTTGAAACTCAGCGCGTGGATCGGCTCTTTCGTAATCTCGGAAACGGAAGATTTGCCGACGTGACGTCTCAGACCGGTCTCGCTTCGGCGGGTTACACTCAAGGGATCACAGCTGCCGATTTCAACTGTGATGGATTGATGGATTTGTACATCTGCACGTTGCGAGGAAATCATCTGTTCGAAAACCTTGGCGATGGCACATTTGCCGACGTTACCGAACTGTCTCAAACAGCGGGGGATGACTGGTCGATCAGCGCTGGGTTCGGAGATCTCAGCGGAGACGGTCTCCCGGATCTTTATGTCGTGAATTATCTGGACCGTGATTCTGTGCTTAGGGGCTCATGTGTTTCTCAAGGGAGCCCGCGTGCCTGTCCTCCGACTGCTTTTGCGGCGGCTGGGGATGTCTTCTATTTGAATCTCGGCGACGGCCGATTCAGAGATGTGACCAATCTGGCTGGGTTCGACGGTCAGGATGGAAAGGGGATGGGGCTAATCATTGCGGACATTGACGAGAGTCAATCGCTCGACTTGTTTGTCGCCAACGACACGACCCCCAACTTCTTCTATGAACGTGCTGAAATCACCGATTCTGGGATTCCGAAGTATCAGGAAAACGGAGTTCTGGCAGGTGTGGCGACGGACGGAGCGGGACGGACGCAATCTTCGATGGGCATTGCGACAGGTGACGTGAACGGCGACGAGCAGCTTGATTTGTTCGTGACGAACTTTTACGGAGAGTCAAACACGCTCTATTCGCAGTCGAGCGAGTCGGGGTTTGCCGATGAGACCTCAGCATTCGGATTACGAGAGCAAAGCCTGCCGGTACTTGGGTTCGGAACGCAATTCCTCGACGCCGATCTTGATGGCGACCTCGATCTCTTCATCGCCAACGGGCATATCGACTGGTCATTCGCAACCGGCGAACCCGACCGAATGACAGCTCAGTTCTTTGAGAATACCGGTGGAGGTGTTTTTCATCGGCTTTCTTCCGAAACTCTTGGGGCGTATTTTCAGAAGCCGGGTTTCGCGAGAGCGGTTGCAACTGTTGACTTCAACCGTGATGGGCTTCGCGACGTCGCGGTCACGCATATCGACGACCCATTCGCGCTCCTGGAGAATCGTTCGACGAAGCTGGGAAACTGGTTTCGCATTCGATTGATTGGAACTCGAAGTGATCGGAACGCTGTTGGAACGACGATCAAGGCGCACTTCGATGAGCAGACACTGACAGCGTGTGTGACTTCGGGAGATGGATATGCCTGCTCGAACGAAAAGACGATTCAGTTGGGATTGAGTGATGCGGAGCGGATCGAACGGCTCGTCGTTCGCTGGCCCGGCGGACTCGTTCAGGAGTTCGCAGATGTCTCCGGGAATCAGGAATGGATCTGTGTCGAGGGGCAACCGGTCCTGCTGTCGAGTGATTCGGGAACGACGGAACGCCCAGTTGAATAGACGGCAACGGCCAATCGCTCTTTCTGCTCAGCATTAGTTTCGTGTAATTGTCTCGTTCAAATTCAAGATTGCCCGAGCGACTGTCGTCCAGGCGGCGAGTTCCGCCTTGTTTGAGACCTCTTCGACCGGTGCGAGGCCCACTTCAAGAAGTTGATCGGCAGCAGAAACGTCTTGCTGGTAGACCTTGCGGCTTCGCTCCAGAAGATCAATCAGGATTTCCTGTTCAACGGGATCCGGGTTTCGTGAGAGACATTCGTTAAAGGCAAATTGAATGCGATCAGATTCTTCCGGTTCAGCTTCGGTGAGAATGCGCTCAGCGAATGCCCGGCCTGCTTCGACGAACGTCGGATCATTCATCAAGACAAGTGCGGCCAATGGTGTGTTGGAACGAGGGCGTTGAGCAGTGCACTCTTCACGGCTCGGTGCGTCGAAGGCTTTCAACATGGGGTGGAGAAACTGGCGTTGCCAGTGCATGTAAACTCCCCGCCGATACTGATTGCGGTCCTTGTCGAACTCGTACTCGCGTGTAGGAAAGTTGAGATGACGATAGTATCCACTGGGCTGATAGGGCTTGGCGCTGCTGCCGCCGAATTCGTCATTCAGAAGTCCGCTCACGACGAGGGCATTGTCCCGAACCATTTCGGCAGGCAGACGAAAAGAACCTTGCCGGGCGAACAGTTGATTTTCGGGATCTTTGGATCGAAGCGTTTCCGAAGCGACGGAGGATTGTCGATACGTTTGACTCATAACGATCTGTTTCATGAGTTTCTTGATGCTCCAGTCGGAGTCGATGAACTGGAGCGCGAGGTAATCCAGAAGTTCCGGATGGCTGGGTGGTTCGCCCTGCCCCCCAAAATCGTCGAGAGACCTTGAAAGACCCGTCCCGAATAACAGGTACCAGATCCGGTTGGCTTGAACCCGGGCTGTCAGGCCGCCAACTCCCTCAGTCGGATCCGTCAGCCAGTTTGCCAGATCGAGACGCGTGGCCCGTTCCCCTTCGTGATCGACTTGACCGAGAAAACGTGGAATGGCAGGTTGCACCACAGGGCCGGAATCATCGAGCCAGTTTCCACGGGGCAGCACACGCATGGTGCGGGGCTCGATGGACTTCGTGATCATTGTCCATCGGGCACTCTTCTCAATGGATTTCTTTTCACTTTCAAGTTGTGATCGCTCTTCGGAATCTTCTTCCGTCAACTTGCTGAGGGAGTCGTCGATTTCCTGCAAACGTTCTTTCTGCTCGGGAGAAAAGATTGGAATTTCTGGGGGGCGCCGCGTTGGAAGAGCGTTGCTTCCGAGTTTGAAGTGTTGGGCTTCGTCGACGTCGGCAAAGAAAGCAGCAAGCGAGTAAAAGTCTTCGATCGTATAGGGATCGTATTTGTGATTGTGACATTGAGCGCAACCCACCGTGGCTCCCATCCAGACGGCCGACAGGTTGCGAACCCGATCAGCTGCGTAAATTGCGAGATACTCTTTAGGCTGCAAACCTCCTTCATGAGATGTCTGAAGCAATCGGTTGTACCCTGATGCGATTAACTGGTTGAGGTCCTCGTCGTTGATCAAATCGCCAGCCAACTGTGACTTTGTAAATTCATCGAACGGCATATCCGAGTTGAAGGCGGAAATGACCCAGTCGCGATACGGGGAGATGTTGTGATCCTGATCCCCGTGATAGCCGACGGTGTCTGCAAAGCGAACCAGATCGAGCCAGTACGCTGCCATTCGTTCCCCGAAATGTCGGGAAGCGAGGAGTTCGTCCACCAGCTTCTCGTAAGATTCTTCACTGGGAGACTCGGCGAATTGTTCGATGGTTTCGGAAGTCGGAGGAAGTCCGATCAAATCGAAGTAGAGGCGACGGACGAGCGTCACAGAATCCGCAGGGGGAGACGGCGACAAGGATTCTTTTGCGAGACGGGCTGAGATAAACCGATCGATTTCCGTGGTCGCCCAATCCGTGTGTGACTCGGAATCGGGAGCGGGGACATCACGAGGAGCAACATAGGCCCAGTAAGGTTCGTATTCGGCGCCAGACTGAATCCATTCCGAAAGCAATTGGATTTCACTCTCCGAGAGTTCCTTCCCGGAATCGGGTGGCGGCATCTTCTCGAATTCATCGTCACTCAAAATTCGTTGAATGAGCAGACTCTCTTCGAGACTCCCGGGCGTGATGGCGATTTGCTTCGCCGCAGCTTCGTCGTCCAGCCTCAAATCGGCCTGTCGATCCTCTTCATCCGGACCGTGGCAGTAAAAACATTTGTCGGACAGAATCGGCCTGATGTCGCGATTGTAACTCGGAGAGTCCGCCAGGAGGGCGTTCGTCAAAACGCTTCCACAGAAGCAGACGCTGAGACAAACCAGAATTTTCGCGAAGGAAGATTTTGAGGATTGCATGTGAACCGAAAGGACTCCGTAGCAAGATCCAATGATGGATCGATTCTCGAATAAAATTTTCCTTTTATGGTACGCTTCTGATCGTTGTTTTGACTACCGTTTAAGGCGTTCTATGTCTTGGACGTGGACCGACGTGCACACTTTTCAGGTGCAAAGAGCTGTGTCGGCCCCAATCTCTGAATCGTTCTGAAGCTTTTCTGTTCCGTCTTGAGGATCAATCGATGAAGAAAGTGCTATCTGTTGAAGAGATCTTGAGGGTCGGTCGATGACACAAAGTTCGTCGTCGCGGGTGGTTGCGATTGGAGACATCCACGGATGTGTTCATGCTCTCGACACACTGGTCAAAATCGCGGATCTCCAACCGGACGACACGCTTGTCTGTCTCGGAGATCTGATCGATCAGGGCTGGGAGTCAAAAGAAGTTCTGGACCTGCTGATCGAACTCTCGGAGCGATGCAATCTCGTAGCCATCCGAGGAAACCATGAAGAAATGTTTCTCGCAGCTTTGGAAAGCGAACGAGCGAAAGAGTCATGGATGCTCTTCGGAGGGACGACGACGGTCAACTCTTATCACTTTGGAGGCGACATCGACGCGGTGCCTGCTGAGCATATCGAGTTCATCCGCAGCACGGTCGACTTCTACGAGACCGACACGCACATTTTCACGCACGCTCTGTATCTCCCGGACGTTCCTCCTGAGGAATGGCCGCCGCACATCTTGCGTTGGACACTGATTGAGAAGCCCTATCCCGAACCGCATGTGTCCGGAAAGACTGTTGTCGTGGGACACACGGAGCAACGGTCCGGGGAAATTCTCGACCTCGGCCACCTCATCTGCCTCGACACGGCCTGCTACAACTACGGGTGGCTCACTGCACTCGATTTGACGAGCGGGGAAGTTTGGCAGGCAAGCAAATGGGGACAACTCAAAGAGCGTCCGAGCGAGCCGATGCCAATTCCCGTGCCCAAGCCGCCTGTCAGTGATTGACAAGGCGCTGTTTGATCATGCGCCGTTTGATACGACGAAGACAAGTACGGCGCCGTTTGTGACGGCGCAGCGCGTCGTTCGAAAGTGGTCAGTTGCGAAAGTGAAGGAAGTCAGCGGGGGAGCTTACTTCAATCGCCAATACCAAGCTTGCGTTCCACAGCCTGGCTGAGCGTCTCGCGAACGAGTTCGACTGGAATGCGGTCGTAGACTTCAGCAAAGAATCCTTCGACGATGACGTGCATCGCTTCGTATCGAGAGAGTCCGCGACACATGGCGTAGAAGACCTGCTCTTCGTCAACCTGACCGGCCGTCGCACCGTGTGTGCAGCGCACATCATCAGCTTCGATTTCAAGTCCAGGAATGGCGTCAGCTCGAGCATTAGGACTGAGCATCAAAGCGTCGTTTCGCTGGTAGCCGTCTGTTTTCTGTGCGATGTCATCAACTTTGATCATCCCTCTCCAGACACAACGAGATTGATCCCGACAGACCTGCTTGTAGAGCAGATCGGATGATGTGTCCGGTTGATGATGAGTCTGCTGGGTGTAGTAAGAGAGCAACTGTTTGTCGGTTGCGAAAGTGACGCCGTTGACCTGAGCATGGGCTCCGCGGCCATCGAGGTGAACGTCCTGATGGATGTGCATCAGCTTGCCACCGAGTCCGCCAACAGTCCACTGCAACATGGCATCACGAGCCACGCGGCCTGACTGGTGGGCGAAGTGACGGACTTTTTCGTTCCAGTTTTGAAGCTGCACATACCGCAATCGAGAGCCTTGACCAACGATCAGTTCGACGGCTCCCACATGAAGTCCGTCGGCGTTTTCGTCGGTACAGGAAGTCTCTTCAAGAAGTGTGGCAGAGGCTCCATCTTCAAGAATGATCAATGTGTGGCTGAGATCGGCAGCCTTGTCTCCTTGCAGTCCAATCAAGCTGTAAAGCGGAACGTCGATCTCGACATTTCGCGGAACGTATAAAACGGCTCCGCCTGTCCAGAAAGAGGCATGCCATGCGGAGAATCGATCCTGTCCTGCCTTCACAGCCTTCTTGAGAAAGTACGGTTCGAGAAGTTCTCGATGTTCGATGAGCAATTCGGACAGATTCCCGAACAGAACTCCCTGACTTTTCAGTTCGTCACTCAGAGACGAACTGACGCATTCTCCGTCGACCTGAACAATCGCTCCGCCGAACTCTCCACGATCCTGCATGAGAGTTTCAAACGAAGTCTCTCCGGAGGACGAAGTGTTCAGCGAGTACCGCTCAGGGCGGAAGGTTCGCAAATCCAGTCGCTTGAACTCTTCGGGATCGAGAGGTTCTGAACTCAGTTGCTGATACTGCTCGAAAGCGTCGCGACGCGATTTCTGAAGCCACTCGGGTTCATTACGTGTGCTCAGGAACGACTCGAAACCTGCGGAATCGAATGCAATTCGGTTTTCGGCTGTTGTGGCTGCCATGGTGTTACGTTCTCAATCAGTTGAAAGCTGTTGTGTCAGATGACGACGAACGGGCAAAGGAGGTCTGTAGAAGGACCCCGGCACAGCTTCATTATAGAGCTGCGCGCTCCAATCATAGTCCTGAATGTTCGATTCCCCGGATCAAGAGGACAACAGGCCGTATTTCTCAAGCGTCGTACGAAGACTCTCAACGCCCGATTCACTCAGCTGAGTGAGTGGCAAGCGAACGTCTCCCGTATCTTGTCCGAGGAGACTCATCGCTGCTTTGAGTGGGATCGGATTTGTTGCCAATCCGAGCATGTCTCGACACAACGGGAAGAGTTTGTGGTGAAGGCGTTGGGCTTCCGCGACGTCCCCGGATTTCCACGCTGTGATCATTGCCTTCACATCCGTCGGCACAATGTTTCCCGCGACGGAGACAACACCGGAAGCGCCCAGTGCCAGAAGTGGCAGGGTCAGGCTGTCGTCTCCGGAGAGGACGGTCAAGTTGCTGCCGTTGAGGATCTGGGAAGCCTGATCCATCGACCCTGTCGATTCTTTGACAGCGACGATGTTTTCCAACTCACCCAACCGGCAAATGGTTTCCGGTTCGATGTTCTTCGCGGACCGACCGGGGATGTTGTAAACGACCTGCGGGATGTCGACGGATTCGGCGATGGCCCGGTAGTGTTCGTAGAAGCCTTCCTGCATCGGCTTGTTGTAATAAGGAGCGACAAGCAAGGCTCCATCGGCTCCGAACTCTTTGGCGCGTGAAGTGAGGCGAATCGCTTCCGCTGTGCTGTTGGACCCTGTTCCCGCCATCACCTTGATGCGGCCGGAAGCCTGTTCGCACACAATTGCGATCACACGCTCGTGCTCGTCATGGCTGAGCGTCGGGCTTTCTCCGGTTGTTCCACACGGGCTGACAGCATCTGTTCCCGCCTCGACGTGGCGATCTACAAGACCTCGCAGCGCTTTCTCATCGACGGCACCATCTCGAAATGGTGTCACGAGCGCAACCGTCAGTCCTGCAAACATCTCCCCCTTGCGGGCCATTTTGAACTCCCGATCTCTCTGTCTTAAACGACCGCCGAATTTCACTCATTCTTCGAAACCTGCGAATCGACTGGAATTTCAACCCAGCATCGATTTAACAACGGCTTCAAGAATCACTCGGAATCGGCGGCTCTGTTGAATTTGCCTGCAGTGTCTCGATTGAGGTCTCAGTCACGGATCTCCAGAACTTGCCACTTCACACACGAAACGGAGTGATACAAGTATCTGAGCGGTCTTTCTGAGAACCAGCTCTTTCGTAGAATGTCGCTGCAGAAGCTGGATCAATCTCACACTTGATCCAAGTCTCTTAGTGACGCATCTTAGAGAGATCGCCCTTCAATCGAAAGCGTCACAGTCTCCGTCCGAGAGAGTGTTTGAGAAGAGAATTCTCTCGCCCGTACGGATTTCCCACCTCAACCCAGCTAACGGAGGTTGAGCCTGACTTTGTGCCGACGTGATTGGATCAAGCAGCCCTAGCGATAAGCGGGAATCGTCTCGTCTCGGAAATTGTCCGAGGTTTGAACGCCTTGCGGGAACGGAGCTGGGGAATCGCCATCGTCGCTGATCGTTGCAAATCCCGCTTTGGTAACAGGTTGCTCTGAATCAGGAAACGGATCAAGGACGTCGATCGCTGTGGGCGGTTGCTGAGGATCGGTCGTATCCGTCGGCGGCTGCTTCGGATCACTGACCCCATTGGGGGAAAGTGGGGGATTCGCCGGCTTTTGTGGTGTTGAAATCAGATCCGGAGACTGGCGGACCGTGGCCAGAAACTTGGGGGGATCGACCTTGATCGTGTGCGACGTCCGAAATTCACGTCCGTCCGGAGCTTTCAACTTCACGTGCAGCAGAACTTCATCTCCGGCAGGAGGAGATTGCCAGGGGAATTCAAACTTGAATCCGGAAGAGAGAAATCCATTGTGCCAGTACTCGAGAGCTTCCTGACTGTTCATCTCCCATCGACCGACGGTCCTCTCGTTTTCAGGGAGCGAGAGATCGATGGCTTCGAAAGTGATCTGACCAACGAGTTTGACCAGATCGCCATCGCCGTCGTGAGGGTACACCATCGCGTGAAGTCGCTCATCACCCGGTTCTGAATCGAGATCCTGAGCACCGGTCAGGAGCGTGTTGAATCGAATTCCTTCAATCGCCGCAATTTGCTCAGTGACCTCCGCAGACACCAGTTGCGAGCCTGTTCCGGCGAGTTGTTCTTCCAGCATCGCTGTCCGTCGCTGGGCGGTGATCAATTGTTCGCGAACAGCTTCGACTTCGCGTTCGTAGCGGTCAACCACGACTTCCTGTTCGCGGAGTCTGGCTTCGAGCAGATCGATATGACTCGTCGATGCGCAGCCCAACACGCTCAGGAACAAACCTCCGGCCCAACCGAAACAAATTGTCCGGCCCCACATCCATGTGTTGGTCTGGTGCATCATGCTGACTCAGGTTTATGGAATTTTCTACTCGAACTTCATGAATGAGGGTGAAATCATTCATTCAACGCAATCGGTTGCGGGGTCCGACGTGTTGATTGTTGTCCTCGCTCATGAAGTCCGATTCGAAAAACGATTATCCTTCCAGTCCGTGTGGAAGTCGGTCGAGGACGCTATCAATCAGTCCGTATTCTTGTGCAGTTTCCGGGTCCATGAAATTATCTCGGTCAGTGTCTTGTTCGATTTGCTCGAGAGATTGACCGGTATGTTTGATGAGGATCTCGTTGAGCTTCCTCTTCATCTTGATCACTTCTTTGGCATGAATATCCAGGTCAGTCGCTGTCCCTTCCATTCCTGCCAGTGGCTGGTGAATCATGATTCGAGAGTTGGGAAGCGAATACCGTTTGCCGGCAGAACCAGCTGTTAACAGGAGTGCTCCCATACTCGCAGCCTGTCCCATGCAATACGTGGCGACATCACACGTGATGTACTGCATCGTGTCATAAATCGCCATTCCTGCAGTGACGGAGCCACCCGGGGAGTTGATGTAGAGATGGATGTCTGACTTGGGATCTTCAAACTGCAAGTAAAGCAATTGAGCGACAAGCAGGTTTGCGACCTGATCGTTGACTTGAGAGCCGAGAAAGACAATTCGGTCTTTCAGCAGTCGGCTGTAAATGTCCATGGCCCGTTCTTCACGACCGGACTTTTCGACAACAAATGGGACAAGATTTGACATGTGAATGCTTTCGTGATTCCGTTGGTTTCGAAGTTGATCACCCGAGTGGATATTGCGAAATGAGTCTCTGAATCCTTCAGTCAATTTGACGCTGGTCAGGATGCTGAGGAATCAGATTTCGCCTTCGACTTCTTCATCACGACTTCGTCGATCAGGCCATATTCTTTGGCTGCCGCTGGTGAGAGGTAGCGATCTCGTTCTGTGTCTTTCGCCACGACTTCTTCTGGCTGTCCGGTATGCTCGGAAAGGATTTTGTTCAGGGTCGTGCGAGTTTCGAGAATCTCTTGAGCCTGGATCTCGATGTCGGAAACCTGTCCGCCGACCTGACCGTATGGCTGATGAATCATCATCTTTGCGTGCGGAAGGATGTAGCGTTTCCCTTTTTCCCCACCCGCGACGAGAATCGCTGCTCCACTGGCAGCCAGACCCACACAGTATGTGGCGACTTTACATTCGAGGAACTGCATGGTGTCGTAAATGGCGAGCGTAGCTGTGACCGATCCGCCCGGCGAATTGATGTACATGTGCACGTCCTGATGCCGATTCTCGGATTGCAGGTACAACAACTTCATCACGATCATATTGGCATTGCCGTCGTGAATCGGACCGTCCAGAAAGATGATCCGATTCTCCAGCAGGAGGTCACCGACAGTCATCTGCCGGGTACGTTGGTAGTCTGAGTTGTATGGTTGAACTGGCGAAGGCCGTTCAAGGTTCAAATCGAACATCTGTCTTCCTGTCAGTCGAGGCTTTGTTAATGGGAGATTGTTCGCGTTTCGTGTAACCGCGTCAATGTCGATCCCGCCCCTGGAACCGGTTGAATGTCAGAAGTTGCAATACTGGATCAGCAATCTCACGGTCAAGCGGTCAGGCAGGCAATTTTCAAATCGGCGGTCGCTGATTCAATCAACGGAAGCGACGAAAGCACCAATGGTAAAGGTCTCGTCACAGGACGAAAGAGCGTGCGCTGGCTGTCTGAAAGAGATGGGAAATCCGACCGTTCAATCACAAAAACAGCTGGCCAGCGAAGAAAATCTTCACTGGCCAGCTGCAGTAATGGGCGATTTGAGAGATTCGGGCGAATTGTGGTCCCTTCAGCGACTTCAACGGTTTCGGTGTCAAGTCCCTGACTTTAGTGCCGGACTCGGATCACGACGGTCTGCGATGACTGGCAGGGTGTCTTGTAGACGGCGGCCTGCTTCTTGCTCTCATCATTCTTTGGAGGCATCAGGACTGCGTCGACCACATGGATGACGCCATTAGCTGCGTCGATGTCTGTGGCGACAAGGTTGGCGTCGTTCACTTTCGCGTGTCCACCTTCAACTCCGATTTCAACCGAAGCACCTTGCAGTGTTTTCGCTTTCCCCGCCTCAAGAGCACCTTCTGAGAAGATTCGGCCAGGAATGACGTGGTATTTCAGGATCGAAGCGAGTTTCGATTTGTTTTCAGGCTTCAGAAGAGATTCGACTGTGCCAGCTGGAAGTTTCGCGAATGCTTCGTCTGTCGGAGCAAACACTGTGAAGGGACCTTGTTGATCGAGAACTCCTGCCAAGCCCGCTGCCTGTGCCGCGGCGATCAGAGTTTCGAATGTTTTGGCTTCTTTCGCGACTCCAACGATCGATCGGCTTTCTGGAAGAAGGACAGCATCGATGACATGAATGATTCCGTTCGAGCACTGAATGTCCGTTGTGACGACTTTCGCCTGATCAACAGTCACTCCATCCTTCGTGGCAATGTCGACCCGTTGGCCGTTGACAGTCGTGGCTCCTGAGAGCGTGACAACTGTTGAAGCTGGAACTTCGCTAGCGACAACATGATAGGTGAGAATTCCGGTCAGAGTCTCTTTGCTTTCCGGTTTCAGAAGCTCTTCGATCGTTCCTGCAGGCAGCTTGGCGAATGCAGCATCGGTAGGAGCGAAGACCGTGAACGGTCCATCTCCTTGAAGTGTCTCAACAAGATTAGCTGCTCCGAGGGCAGCTGCGAGAGTTTTGAAAGAGCCCGCTTCGACGGCGGTCTCAACGATGTTTTTGTCGGCAGCGAAACCAACGGAAGACAACGCAGCAATCAACGCAAGGGGAAGGACATTCTTCAACATGGTCGTTCTCACACTCATTCAGTTCAGGGAAAACTGAACGATTCAAAACGTTCAAATCGTTCACGCCTGCTTTGTAGAATGAGAGCCGGATCTGACCACGAAGTTTCTCAGTATTTTCCGACGTATTCCAAGCGACCGTCTTGGAGACCGATCTTCTCAATTTGTCCGAGATTACGCAGAGTCCCCGGACGCCCTTCACGGAGTCTCTCTTTCTCAGGAGCTGTCTCAATGAAAAACGTCTCGCTCAGACGAGTACTGAGAGAACACAAGAACCGACGGCGAAAGAATCCCAAATTCAGTGATCAGGATCGGCGAAGTTTATTCCGAGGAAACATCCGCCGGTCGAATGATGAAGCTGAGAAAGAATGTCGCGAAGACTGCGACGAGGCAACTCGCTGCAAACCAGTCACCGAAGCGGACATAGAAGCTCTCGCGTGGATCGAGCGGAACGTCAGCGATCAAAGCCAGATTCCGTTGCCGATGGTATCGACCCGTTTCCGGATCTTTCATCGATTCGGTCGGGGGACGTTCTTCCCGCTTTGCATCGAGATCGACAAAGTCATTCGGCTCTCGAACAACACCATCTCCGTCAATGACTGCTGAAATGCCCGTGTTCACTGCTCGAACCATTGGAGTCCGCGTTTCGACAGTTCGAAATTTTGCGGTGATGAGGTGCTGGTCCAATTCACTCGACCCGTGAAACCATCCGTCATTCGTCAGATTGACGAGAACGTCAATTGGCAGGCTGTCTCGATGTTGTGCCTGAGACACCAGCTGTCGGACAAGTTGGGGAACGGTGTCCTCGAAGCAAATGATCGGAAGCAATCGCCAGTCTTTGTACGTGAAGACTTCGAGGTTCGTTCCCGCCTGAATCCCGAAGTCACCGCGAAACGGAGTCAACGACTGGATCAGCGGAAGTTGTTCGCGAAGAGGAATGTACTCTCCGAACGGGACTCGGTGAATTTTGTGATAGCGGCCCTGAACACCGGATTGAGGGGCAGCAAAGACGGCGGAGTTATAGATGTCGACCCCGTCGTCTCCCGCTTCGAAAGCACTTGCTCCGACAATCAGTCCGGCATCGGTCATGTCTGCCATCGATGAAAGACGCTGCTGGCTGTCTCCGGAATTCCAATAGTCCGAAGTCAGCCCGATTTCCGGAAATTCCTCTGCGAGAATTTCGTCAAGTTGCTCGTCGCTCAATCCCTTCTGAGTCTCGTAGACCGGATATCGAAACATCCCTTCCGGCCAGATAATCAAGTCCGGTTGGAACCGCACAGAAAGGCCGGTCAGGTGATAATGCACCTGAAAGATCTCGCCCCATTGATCTCGATCCGACTTCAGCGAAGCGACAAAATTTCCTTGCACAAGCGAGACTCGAGGGCCAACCGGAAACGCTTCTGATCCACGACGAAGCTGGCCGTAAATCATCGCTCCGATGACCAGACCAACAGAGAGTGCAACCATCCCCAGTCGCTGAAGAAGCGGACGATCTTCCGCCCGGAGATGGGTCGACGATTTCGCGTCCGACGCTTGGGATTCGTCTGTCGGGGTGTGACTTTTGATTCCAAGTCCGCGCCAAATCCATCTCAATGGAAGACATTCCGTGATCACCGCGTTCGACATCACGATGAGAAACGAAATGCCGTATGCGCCGACGAGATCACTGATCTGAATCAGATCGACCCAATTGTGTTGGGTGTGTCCGAGGTAATACCACGAAAAACCTGTGAACAAAAACGACCGCAGGTATTCGAGCCCGGTCCAGAGGATCGGTGCGGAAACAAACAAGGGGATTCGAAATCGATGGAAACTGGTCCGAGTCAACCAGACGAAAATCGGCCAGTAGAAAGCCAGATAGAATGCCATCGCTGCGAGAGCGATATACATCGACGGATCACCGTAACGCATCCATTGAAGCGTAATCAGCCAGTAGAGGAATCCGCTCAAGTACAACAGTCGATAGGTCCATCCGAGCCGATCGGGAATGCGCGCGATCGACAAAAGGGGAACGAGGCTGATCCATGCCAGCCATCCCCAGTCGAGCGGAGTGAACGCAGCCCAAAGCATGGCTGCTGTCGCGAATGCAGCACGCAGGACAACCCTTCGTCCCGAGACTTGTTTCTTCTGAGGGCGTTCGACGATCTTCTGAATTCTGGCTGCATCGGCAGCGTTCAGTGATGGCTCAGATCCAGTCGCAGGCATGTCATCCATGGCATGTCCAGTTTCATCGTTTTGATCGAACGTCGATCGTCTGTGTTGGAAGAAGGGAGCCAAACTCAGGCTATCAAATCGGTTTCACCCGACTTCTCGAGCAAGTTGCTCTTTCCTGGGCACTCGCATGAACTTTTTCATCCGGGAAATGGCTGAGTATGCTCGTGCGAGTGAGTGCAAACCAAAACAGAAAATGCTCTAGGTTGCAAATAACGGTCTGGACCACACGAGGACGTTGACGAGTTCTCCTGCCTGGTACAGATTGTCTCCAGCATCGAAAACGGCACTGCAATTGGCCAGAAGAGTGGAACGCAAATCGGATGATCCTTTCCAGTCGACGGGATTGACGACGGCTTTCCCCCCTTCAAACTCTAATGTCGATGGAAACCACACCTGACGATCTCCCCTCTGCTGAAAATCTCGCTTCAGGTGAGCGTTTTGCAGAGGGACGTCAGTTTGAGTATCCCCGCAAAACTTCCGCAGAGCTGTTCTGACGAACAGTTCAAAACAGACCATACTGCTCACCGGATTTCCCGGCAAGCCGAACACATAACACGGTCCGTTGGCCGCGTCATTTCGCGATCCAAACCAGATCGGTTTTCCCGGTTTCATGGCCAATTTGTGAAAAACGGGTTCCACGCCAGCTTCAGCCAGAACAGATGGAACGAGATCCAGAGTGCCGGCAGAAACCCCACCTGAGAGGCATAACATGGCGCATTCGAGCCCCGCTTGAACTTTGTCTCGAAGGTCATCGCGGTTGTCCCGGGCAATTCCAAGAACCACTGGAATCGCACCGCACGACTCAACTTGCGCAGCGAGCATCAATGCATTCGAGTTTCGGATTTGTCCCGGTCCGGGATCTTCGCCGACGTCGACGAGTTCGTTTCCCGTGGCAAGTACCGCAACGCGTGGTCGATGATGAACGCGAAGGTTGGCTTTCCCGATTTCTCCCAGCAAAGCGATTTCCTGCGGTCGAATTGACGACCCGGTGCTCAGGACTTCGATTCCCTGCTGCATGTTTGATCCGCGAGGAATGATGTTCCATCCGGAGCGAAGTTGCGCAGGATCAACATTCAGGTGGACGACTCCGTTTTCCACCGATGACAGTTCGACAGGAACGACAGCGTCCACGTTTGGCGGGATGGGTGCTCCCGTCATGATTTGAACGGTTTCCCCGGACTGCAAAGGAGAATCCGACGACTCGCCGGCGGTGATTTGTCCGACGAGCGAAAGGGGAATCGCTCCCTGAGCGAAGTCTTCCGTGCGGATGGCGAATCCGTCCATCATCGATTTGTCGAATGGAGGAGAGTCGATTGGGCTGAGAATCGACTCGGCGACAGTGTGGCCTAACGTCTCACTCAAGGGTTTGACTGAAGTTTCCCCGGGAAGGACTCGATCACGGATCAGATCGAGCGCTTCGATCACGCTCAGCATGGTCGGACACTCTTTCATTTCAGCTTACAGCCCGAGACGCTTATGAGCAGGGTCGATCAACCACAGCCAGTCGTCGAAGAGGAATTCGAAACGAATCGCGAGCAAGGCGATTCGGCCCATCACCGTATAACCGAATGCAGCTCCGAATGTGACCATCAACACCCACACACCGATCCGAGAGACCTGACCGACAACGCCGGTGTGTTCCACGGAGAAGAAGAAGTAAACGATGGCCGACAGGACGGAGATGACGAGCAGAATGTTTTGGACGCTCTCCCAGAATTGAAATTCGGAATCCGTCACGACCACAACGGGCACGATTGTGTTGTGAATCTGGCTGATGAAATCCGCTTGCAGAAAGCCAACGAGCCGAATTCCGGCTGTCGACCCGATAATAAACGCCAACGGCCATCGGGCAATCCACGCCCCTCTGGGAGAGAGTCTCCAAAGGAGCATTCCCCCCAACACTAGCGGGATCAGGAACATCCACCACGAGTCATCGCGAATGGGAGACAAGCCAGGCATGGCCCAGGATTGGATCCAGGCAGGCCAGATCTTGCCCACAAGATTAGGGATCACCACGGTCCAGAAAGCGATCACCATCCAGTAGGCAGCAGAGACACCAACGAAGACGGCTTCGGCGAATTTGTAGAACGGGTTGTCCCGATACAAGAATGAGAAAATGCAGAGCGTTAGGAATGCCGCAATCCAGATTCCCACTGTGCGGGCCGGGCTGTAGACGGCTGTTCCCACAAGAAAGTCATTGTACGTGGCTGATTGATACTGTCCGTTGACCTCTGCGACGTAGGCGGAACCTGCACCAATAATGACAGCCCGGTAAATGAGCCACCCGGCGAAGAGAAGGCCGAGGATCGCCCAAACCTGGCGTTCTGATCGGGTCGACTTGGGATCTGCAATCTCTGCAGTCAATGGTCACTCCGTGGCAACAACGGCAGTCGATTGAACGTAACAAACTGACGGCGCGAGCAATCGCTTTTGTCAACGACGAAAATCGACTTCAAAAATTGGAGAATAACGCAAAGTACCGGCAGCCTGTCAACTCTTGCAAGTCGATCAACCTATGTTGAGGTGGAATGACTGAATCAGAACGTCAGAATTGAGATGGCCAAACTGAAAGACCGACCCCGTTTCGACATTGTGGAACACCACTTCACCGGGGCTGAATAAGTGAGGATCGATCTGATAAAAGTCTCGACCCGCCGCTTCGAATATTTCGACAAACGGGCGTCCATACATTTCCGAAGCAGACGCCGGAACTTTCGGACCGAGTTCACAAATCATCTCGTCATCACCGTGAACCCAAAGCGTCACGCTTCCCCCGTAAAGAATCGCATCGTTCGTGCGACCGATCCCGGTGAGATCGTCTGCCGCGACGGGAGAAATCGGCGCGCTGCCGCATGCTGACTCAACCCGGCTTACATCGAAACCCAACTCGAACAGCTTGTGCATCGCCGTTTCGACTGAACGACCAACGACCTGAAAATTCCCGGCGATACTGGATGTTGGTGCGACGAGAACTGCGACTCCATCGACCGGGACATTGCACTCTTCCGCGATCTTTTGAATGACTTCGTCGGTCGGAAGTTCGGCGGCTTCGAGGACTCCGACCACACAGTCAGAAACTTCCTGATACCGCAGTGTTTCAAAGAGCGGTTCCGAACCGCGAGCTGTTCGCATCGGACCACTCGCCATTGCAAAGTAGTCGTCAGCCTGAAGTTGCCAACCTGCATATTGACTCAGCAAACACGATTCGACCGGATCATCCGTCTGAACGAATATGTGTGGCCAGCGAATTCCTGCCAGCTCACCGGAGATCATCGAGAAATCCGAGAGACCTGAACAGCTAATCTCCGCGAGTGTCAGTCCTGCAGAAAGGCTTCCCGGAACGTTCACACCAAAGTCGAGCACAATCCCGCTTTCAGAGGAAAGGGCCGGCTCAACGCGAAGTTCGTCGAGATTGTACAGGACCTGCTGAATGAGATCCCAAGCTTGATGATTCAACGACGGTTCATCCTCAAAGAGGTCGCCATCCCAGTCGTCTTCATCGTGATTCATCGAAAAACCTCTCCGCAGATGTGTTGTGAACACGAGTTGTAACAAGTGCTGCCGGTTCCGAGTACCAAGCTGAAACAGGCTTTGAACAGAGAGAGCCGATTTCGAGAGGATTTCGAACACTCCGTGCTCGCTCGGAGATTTCTCTCATTCGCCTTCGTCGATTTGAGTGCGTTCGAGTGGCGGAAGCATCCGAATCACGGGAATCGCGACAAGAGAAATGAGGCACATCGCCAGCATGGCAGCGGGATAGCCGTGTGAAGCTGTGATTCTCCCGCTGACATAGCTGGACCAGGACTCGCATCCGTTGGTTGCTCCCATCATCGCGCTGAATTGTGTCGCGGCGATTTCCGGGCGCGTCAGGTTCATGAACAAGGTGTACGAGGAAGCTGTGAAAGCTCCGATTCCAACTGCAGTCGCAGCCAGAAGCACGAGGAGCCATGCGTTTCGACCGGACTGGCCCCAGTACGCAACTCCTGCGAGCAATGTCACGGTGACTGCAATGGAGATGAGAAACCATTGTACGCATACTTTCGACCCGTGGCGGGCTGTCAGCCAACCTCCAAGAAGCGCACCGGCGACCATGAACCCGATCATCGGCCCGAAGGAGAACCAGCCGATTGTCAATTCTGAGTAGCCGCGGTCCACGAGAAATGGACCGTAAATAACTTCCAGCGACTTGAAGGCAGCCCCTCCGGTGAACGCGAAGATCAATCCGAGCCACGTTCGAAAATCAGTGACCGCCAGTTTCAGAGAGCGCATCATCTCGCGAGTTGCGGAATTTCGATCCGACCGTGAGCGACTGTTGGGAACTGCCGAGATGAGAAACATCGAGAATGTCGTCGATAAGATAAGCAGAGCGATCACCCATTCCCGGCTGAGGTACTGTCCGATGATCAGTGCTCCGCCACCCATCGACGCACGGCCCAGCAACATTCCAACCTGCATCCAGGCGTTGTACGCTGCCCGCTCTTCCGGCTCGGTCATGGAGATGCACATGGCATCGATCGCGACATCTTGCGTCGCAGCAGCACAGGCATGCACGAGTAAAAGCGCCGCTAAGATGCCAAACTGATCAACGGGATTGATCCAGAACAGCGGGATGAGAGTCGATCCCATCACACTCTGGGCTGCGATGATCCACTGTCGATGCGTCCAGGAAGAAGTTTGAACGGCATCAATGACAGGAGCCCAGGCAAACTTGAAGGTCCACGGGAGAACCAGAATCGCTGCCAGCCACGTAATCTGCTCAACCGGCACACCTGCTGATCGCAGCTGTGTGGGAAGTGCGAGCCAAATGAATCCGATCGGGGCACCTTCGCTGAAGTAAAGTGATCCGAAGAGCACCTTTCGTCCGGTGACTGTCTCGAACAATTTCATGTCACTCACAGTCGGTTGTCAAAATTGGATTCCTCCAAAGAGTCCGCGGCGTTCAGCAAATCCATGCTAGCGAGAACTGTTTTCTAGCCGTTGCAAATCTTGAGGATTTCATCCCGCAGAGCTGGAGTCGTTGAGATTCCGTTTCCTCCAGTTGCAGTCGATTCTCCCGCCCAGGTCATAAAGACTCCGCCCGCTTCCTCGACAATCGGGATCAGGGCAGCAGCGTCCCATTCGGCGAGAAGTGGATCGACCATGAAGTCGGCTCGACCGGTTGCGACGAGCATGTGTCCGTAACAGTCACCCCAGCTGCGCGAGAGCCCACTGGCGGATGAGAATTTTTCAAGAGCGTCCATTCGGTCGATTTCCTGAAAACCTTCGACAGCAGTGAAGAGAAACAGGGAGTTCTCCATTGAGTCTTGTGAACGGACTTGGGCACGCACAGGCGAATCGTCTCCTCGCTGCCACCACGCTCCGCCACCTCGCCGCGCATAGACGACTTCGTTCAATGCCGGGATTCGACAAATCCCCGCCACGCAAGTCTCTTCGAATTGCAATCCGATCAACATTCCAAAGAGCGGAACGCCATGAATGAAAGACTTGGTGCCGTCGATCGGATCGAGAATCCATCGGTAGCCGCTTGTTCCCGGTTGTTCGCCGAACTCTTCTCCGAGAATGGCGTCGTCCGGAAATTCCTGAGCGATTTTCCCTCGCAGAAACTCTTCTGCCCCGCGATCTGCGACCGTGACTGGAGAACGATCCCCTTTCAGCTGGACCTGAAGTTTCGCGTCGAGGAAGTACTTCATCACGATGGCTTCCGCTCGTTCGGAGGCATCAAGAGTAAACTCAAGTCTGTGCTGAATGTCGTTCGAATCCATTGCCTTCTCGTCCCCAAAAACTTTCATCAATCTTGATGGTGCGCTGCATTCTCTCGCCTTCGATTCTTCCGATGAAGGCGGCGGGTTGTGCGAATCGCTGCAAACCAGCGATGAAGTTGCTCTAATCCCCAAAGTCACTGGTGTGACGCATTGTTGATAAATACGAGTACGAACTCAATTCGTGGCCCGGTCGCGCTTATGGATTCCAATCTTCTTCATCGCATTCGTCTGAAAGGTCCGTGGGAAATTCTCCCTCCGGAAGAAAATCTCGATGACGTTCCGAGTTCAAAGCAAGATCAGACCTGGCAACGACACGCGATGCCGATGGACTGGCGAGCGTTGTTTGGGGAGAGCGCCGGGAAAGCCTGGTTTCGACGTCGGTTTCATCGTCCGTCCGGTTTGACTTCTGACGAGTGCGTTCAGATTTATCTTCCCGAAGGTGTGGGAGACGTCTCAGACTTTCATATCAATCAGAAGCCGTTACAGCCCGCGAGTGAAGAGCCGATTCGGTTCGATGTCACGGCGGAGCTGGAAGACTTCAACGAATTGCTGTTCGCGATTACCTTCGATCCGACTGCAAATCGCTCGCTTCCCGGAGGATTGTGGGAAACGGTCTTTGTCGAAATTCATTCGAAATCAAGCTGACGCGAACATCACTTCGAAGGTGATTCGTCCGAGCGTTTGATCTTGTAGAGGTGTCCGAACGTTCTCAGGAAAATTGCTCCATTGGCAATCGCGGGTGAGGCTCGCATCCCCTCATCGAGCGTGTTCCTCGAGAGAATTTCAAATTCCCGGCCCGCTTTGATGACGATTGTTTCCCCTTCTTCATTGCAGAAGTAGATGTTTCCGTTTGCAATGATCGGAGACGCGACAAACGTTCCTCCGACACGATCGGTCCAGACTTCTTCTCCCGTTTCCGCATCGATGCAAATCGCGACTCCGTTGTCTGTCACCATATAAATGAGTCCATCGTGGAGAAGCGGAGTCGCCAGTCGTGAGTTTCCACGAGGTCGATCCCACAGAACATGCGAGTCATCGACATTTCCCTGTGTTGTACCATCGAGTCGAACACACAGCAGGTTCGCGTTTCGGGAACCCGTATTGATAATGGCGTTGCCTTGGAAGAACGACGGACGCGCAGCTGCGTTGTAGTCGTCGTGGGTGATGGTCCAGATTTCCTCACCTGTTTCGGCGTCGTATCCGAATGCAGCTCTTGACCCAGCGGACACGAGATGAACTCGGTCTCCAACTTCGATTAACCCCGGTGTGCTGTAGGCTTTTCTCAGATCACCTTCCCGTTTCGGAAGTCCGTTTTCGTCGAGGTCGTCGTAGTCGGTCGTTCTTTCGGTGAGCCAGAGAGTTTCTCCGGTCTCTTTATCGAGTGAAACGAGGAACTGTCGATCGATGCAGTCGAACGTCAGAATGAGTGAATTCTTGAAGAGAACAGGAGACGACCCCGGCCCACGGAAATGGCGGCCTTCGATGTCTCGTCTTGTCCAAATGACGTCTCCAGAGGTCGAGTTCAACTTTGCCGTGCCGTAGCTTCCGAAATGAACGTAGGCAGCTCCCTCCTCGAGCACGCAACTGGGAGAGGCATAGGTGTTAATGTTGTTGCCAAGCGGCTCGGGGTCTGCATTCTCAAACAACAGCTTGTGAATCAGGATTTCTCCCGATTCTTCATCGATGGCATAGACGAACTGCTTCGTTCCGTCCGGAGTTGCAGCTGTCAACCAGATACGTCCCTCTCCGATCACTGGAGTCGAATGTCCCTGGTCTTCCAGGGGAATCTTCCAGGCAACGTTCTCGGTTTCGCTCCATTTGATCGGCAGGTTCGCTGCGTCTTTCGCGGAGGCGGACCCATTAAACTGAGGCCCATTCCGATCCGGCCACGGCAGGGACTCTTCTCCGTGAACCTCTTTTCCGTGAAGAATGGCCAGAGAGAGGACGCCGACGAAGAAAAGACAGGCGAAGTGTCGACAACGATCTGTAAGCATGATTCGCCTCGATATAGACAACAATTCAGGAGGAATCAGGGGCAGACGCGGATCAATGGTTCAGCGGATCAATCGTTGAGCTGAACGCACTCGGAAATTGCGTGCATTCCATTGAGTCTGTTGTGCTTGGGGATCAATTGGCAGGAACGTAGTTCGGCAAGTCCGAAATAAAGCTGTCACTGGTCTAATTCGGGACGGGGATGGTGTCAATCATCTGTTGGATAATGATGCGGGCTCGGTTTCGCTGGCTTTCACGAATGACACCGCTGCAAATGACGCGGTGTGCGAATACCGGGCTTGCGAGGCGTTTCACATCATCAGGGATGGCAAAATCCCGGCCTTCGACAAGTGCGAGGCTTTGGACAGCCCGGTACATCGTTAAGGCACCGCGAGTACTGACACCCAGTGAAAGTTCACGACTCTTTCGCGTCGCTTCGATGAGATCCAGAATGTAGTCGGAGATCGATTCATCGACTTTCACCTCACGGACTTGTTGCTGCAAGCCCGAAAGCTGCTCCGTCGACAGGACAGAATTGAGTTTCTCCACAGGTTCGCCAGATCGATGGCTCGTGAAGACTCTGCGTTCAGCCTCCCGTGACGGATATCCAATTTCCGTACACAAGAGAAATCTGTCCAATTGGTTTTCCGGGAGTGGGTATGTTCCTTCAAACTCGAACGGGTTCTGGGTCGCGAGCACAAAAAATGGTTTGCTGAGCGGATAAGTTTTGCCATCAACGGAGACCTGATGCTCCATCATCGCTTCCAGCAACGCACTTTGGGTTCTCGGAGTGGTTCGATTGATTTCGTCTGCGAGAAGAACATTGGTGAAGATGGGGCCAGCGCGAAACTCAAACTCGCCTTTGTTGGGCAGGAAGATACTGGATCCCAGAATGTCGCTGGGAAGCATGTCCGGCGTACATTGCAAACGCGAGAACTGACAGTTGAAGCTATGGGCAATGGCCTTTGCGAGCGACGTTTTACCGACGCCCGGTGCATCCTCAATGAGGACATGGCCTTCGGCGAGCAAGGCCACGACCGCAAGTCGAATGACTTCTTCTTTTCCCAATAAAACCCGTCCGATATTCTCCTCAAGAGACTGGATCAATGCGGCAGAATCGCTTGTCACTAAATACTCCACATCAAATTTTGGAGAGGATGGGATAAGAGAACAGTCAATTTTCGATCGGCATTATAGGAGAAGAATGAAATGGTTCACCTGAGAGGCGTCGATTGGACCAGAATTCATCAATAATTACGAATCTTTCGGAATCAATTCCGGCGAATTCTCTTGAATCTACAGGCTGATCGGAACCCACTTTTCTGATTTGATCACTACAATTCCCGGTATGAATGTGCCCGAAATCCCCTTTCCTCGAATCGCGATCGTCGGTGTCGGACTGATTGGTGGGTCGATCGCTCTGGCATCTCGAGCGAGAAATCTGTGTCGATCCATCATCGGCGTCGGCAGAAATCCGGATCGTTTGAACGAAGCGGTCGCTCGACAAGTGATCGACTCCGCAGTCTTATCGATCGATTCTTTGGAAGATGTCGATCTCGTGATCGTATGCACTCCAGTCGATCGAATCGTTGAGAATGTGGCGGCAATTCTGAAAGCGACTCCGCGCGAGACGTTGATCACCGATGCGGGGAGTGTCAAATCCGGAATTTGTGAGCAAGTGCTGGAACTCGATGGCGGAAAAGAGCGTTTCATCGGATCGCACCCGCTCGCTGGTTCACATCAGTCTGGATTCGAACACGCCACCGCAGATTTGTTCGTCAACCGAAAGTGTGTTGTGACGCCGGTGGGGGAGACTTCGCCGGAACTGACGGAAACATTGACGCAGTTTTGGAAGAGTCTCGGAATGCTCGTTCACACCGCCACTCCTAGAGATCATGACCGAATCCTCGCGATGGTCAGTCACCTCCCTCATCTGGTTGCGTCTGCACTTGCAGGCATTGTCCCGGAGTCGGCACTCGTCTTTGGCGCGACGGGGTTTCGAGACACAACTCGAGTGGCGGCCGGCGATGCTGATCTTTGGACCGCAATCTTCAACGACAACTCCGATCAGATTTGTGCTGCCACCTCTGATATGATTCAGAGACTGTCGGAATTTCGTGCTGCATTGGAAAACGACGACCGGCATGCGATTCAAAGTTTGTTGCAGGCAGGGCGGGAAAACCGCAACGAATTCGAACGGCTGCAACAGAATTCTCTCAAAGATACAAAGCAAAAGTCGTCGCCAAAGAAGGGACCATCATGAGTGTTCTTCGAAAGATCGGGACCACCGATATTGAAGTGACTCCGGTTGCAATGGGATGTTGGCCGATTACCGGGATCACAAGCGTTGATGTGACTCGCGAAGCCAGCTTGCAGACTTTGCAGGCTGCGTTCGATTCCGGAATCAACTTCTTCGACACTGCTTACAGCTACGGATACGAAGGCGAAAGCGAACGGATGATCGCCGAGGTTCTCGGTTCTCATCGAGATGAAATCGTCATCGCGAGTAAATGCGGACTGTCCTGGAATTCGGCCCGAGAGAAAATTCGCGATGCTCGTCCCGAAGTGATTCGCAAGCACTGCGAAGAGAGTCTGAAGCGGCTCAATACTGACCGCATTGATCTCTACTATCTGCACGCCCCCGATCCTCAAACACCCGTTGAGGACTCAGCTGCCGTTCTCCGCGAACTGCTCGATTCCGGAAAAATTCGTGCGGTCGGGGTTTCCAACTTTCACACTGTTGAGTCGTATGAGACTTTCCAGCAGGTGTGTCCGATCGCCGCGGCGCAGCCTCACTACAATATGCTGCAGCGCGAAATTGAAGACGCGATTCTCCCGTGGTGTTTGACCAATCAGGTTTCCGTCATTCCTTATTGGCCGCTCATGAAAGGCTTCCTCGCAGGAAAACTTTCACGAGACCATGAATGGGACCCGAAAGATGGTCGGCAGAAATACGGTGTCTTTCAAGGACGCGAATGGGATAAGACGCACGACTTTCTCGACGAACTTCGTCCTCTCGCCGAGAGCGCAGGCATCACAATGGCGCAACTGGCGATTGCGTGGACGATTCAACGTCCGGGAATCACCGCTGCTTTGTGTGGGGCGAAACGTCCTGAACAGATTCGGGACACTGCGCAGGCGATGAAGATTCAGCTGTCCGAATCCACCATTCAGGCGATTGACGAGGCAATCGTCCGTCGCGGACCGGTTATCTCCCATCCGGCGGTGACATGAGATGAGGCCGACGAGGCAGTTTCTCCCCGACCGCACGAATTCCCTGTGTGGTCTTTTTCAGGTCAGCTAACCGCTTCAGGACACTTCGTTCTGTGTAGTCCGCTGATTCTTCGGGGCTGCTCGCATCGAGACGGGTGGTTTCCTCGTACCACTCCACAAACGAATTCAATTCGTCCTGAAGTCGATTGAGCGCGTCGTCGTGTCGGAATTGCACGGGTTGAACCGGTTCTCCCAATCGTAGCTTTTTCAAGGTCTCTTCGACCCGCCGGATCGGGGCGGAAATCGTGTCCGCTGACCGTGAAATCGCTCGCAGAAGAAGCGGGGTCGTCGCAACGGCCGTCAATGCGAGAGGATAGGCTTGAGTCGCGAAGTGCAGGTAGAATTCCCAGACCCCGAGAGTGGGGGCTGATTGCTGCAAGTAATTGACAATAAATAAGATGTGCCACAGAGCTATGTGATATGCTGCCCAGGCAAATGCACAGTTCGCCAGAAAGTTGGCGGGAAGAACCAGGCGAGACTCCGTGCTCTGTTTGGCCTGCTGTTGGGTTTCCAAAACCATCACAACCTCTATATCTGTAAATCTCCGAATCAACCCGCAACCCTATCTCGGCGACGCTTGCAATCGCCCCCGAAAGCCGAAATTATGGGAAAATCACTTAGCGGAACTGGACGGTATTGAGGGTTATGCTGGACATGCGTGTCAACGAGCGATGCCCATCCACACGTTGACGTTCGCAGTGACTGTCTGGCACGATGTGCATCGTTGCCACGAAAATCGTTCCCGTTCGGTATTGCCGACTCCTCCCTTGTAGCCTCAAAATCCATGGCGATTCAGTTCCACTGTCCATACTGCACCGCAACTGTGCGGGTAAAAGATGACGCTGCAGGCAAAGTTGGAAGCTGCCCGAAGTGTGGTTCGCGTGTGAGGATTCCTTCACCCAAACCGACACCAACTGCTTCGCTGGAAGCTGTCGATCCCAGTCTCGCCGACACTGACGAGTTTGATGTTTACGATCCCAACTCTGCGCCGCCTGTTGAAGCGAAAGAAAAGCCCCCTCAGGAGTCCGGGGACCCAAAGCCGTCCAATCCGTTGTTGCAAACGACTACGGAATTCAATCTGTCAGAAGCAACTTCGGGTTCAACTCCGGAAAACGCCGCCGAGCCGTTTCCGTTGATCTCGCCCGAACCGAGGCCATTAACATCGAGGCCATCTCGTCGACGACGAAAATCTCGCTGGGGAATGCTCTTGCC
Organism: Thalassoglobus neptunius; assembly: GCF_007859735.1. Lineage (GTDB taxonomy): Bacteria > Planctomycetota > Planctomycetia > Planctomycetales > Planctomycetaceae > Thalassoglobus > Thalassoglobus neptunius. Next base: position 2,169,932 of record NZ_SIHI01000001.1, read on the forward strand.
GCCTTTGTTTTTTGGAGGGCTACTGGTTCTGCTGGGGGTGATTTATTCGTTTCAAACACGTCCCGTGTTCACCGGAACGATTCAGGGAGAGCGGCTTCCGGCGGATCACATTCTTCGTATGGAACTGAAAGCAGAAGACTTCAGTATTCCTGAAGAACGCTTCAACACCGTTCTCGAACAACTTAAAGAAACTCCCACAACGGTCCGCAGCAATCTTGTGGTGTTGGACCTCTCTGCGAACGGAAACAAGTTGCAAATGACGTTGAGTCCGGGGCGTCAGGCGGAATTCGTCAAAGCTCCCCTTCTCAGCCTCAGTGACATCAACACCTTTTACCAAGACCAGTTTCGAGATCTTGAACAGCAGCGGTTTCAGGAGTTGAAATCGGGAATCAACCGAATGTTTGAGGAGTGGTCCGATCCACAAGCGAGTTCTCAGAATGCGTTGCTTCCCGAGTATCGGCAGAGTGTCGTCTACAACACCTTCGTCAGTGGACTTGGAAGAATCTGTCACGCGGTCGAAGAATTGACGGCTTATCCCTGTGTTCACGAAAGTCAGTCCGGGGACTTCTACTTCCTCGTTCCCATCGGCACGGAAACATTCACGATTCATGAACGCAAGGCGGATGGAGCTATTTCGGTTTTCCCCTCCGAGTTTGCGGTGAAGGTAAACGTCGCGCCGCAAACTGCCGAGGACTTGGAAATTGAAGTCGAAACCCATGAGGCTGAGTCCGAAGATCCTACGGACATGGAAAGCGAGACTTCCGATGATTCCACTTCCGATGATTCCACTTCCGGAATGGAATCGCCAATGGAGCTCGATTCAGATTCTGAAACGTCAGAGCAGTGATCACCGAATCGTCAGGGGTGACACGTCAAAGCGTCGCGTCGCTTCGAAGTCCTGAAGCCCTTTCTTAAGATGCTCAATAACTTGTCTCAAACCTCCTGCTGAATCCATGAAGGTTTCGGCGAACCATTCAGTCGCTGAGTTTGGGATTGTCGCGAACAGGAATCACTGTGCGGATTGCGGTTTTAGGTCACATTGGAAGTTGGTATGTGGAACAACTGCTTCAGGCGGGGGAGCGCCGGGGCCACGCATGTGAGGCCATCGACTTCGAGCGGTTGGCGTCGTGTGTTCAGAATTCTTCGACCGAAGTCACAAGCGATGGGAGGACGCTGTCTGACGTCGATTGCATGATCGTTCGAACAATGCCTCCGGGGTCACTTGAGCAAGTTGTCTACCGGATGGATGTTCTCCTGCAAATGCAGGATGCAGGAGTCCGCATCGTGAATCATCCGCGAGGGATCGAATGCGCGGTCGACAAATTTCTCTCGACATCCCGTCTCAGTGGATGCGGAATTCCGATCCCAAGAACAATTGTCACTGAGACGACCGATCAAGCGATGGAAGCCTTTGAGGTGCTCGGTCAGGATGTGGTTGTCAAACCACTCTTCGGAGCGGAAGGACGAGGGATCATTCGGCTTTCTGATCCCGATCTTGCCTTTCGGTCGTTTCGCGCGATCGAACGACTCAACGGCGTGATTTATCAGCAGGAATTCGTCTTTCATGAAGGGTTTGATGTCCGCGTTCTTGTCTTGAACGGACGAGTCTTGGGAGCGATTCGAAGAAGCCATCCCACTGACTTTCGAACGAATGTGGCTCGTCAGGGAAAAGCCAGTCTGCATCGCCTGACGTCTGAAGAAGAAGCCATTGCGGTCGCTGCTGCCGGTGCAGTTCACACGTGCTTTGCGGGTGTTGATTTGCTATACGACCTTTCCGGACGATGTTATGTGATCGAAGTCAATGCTGTGCCGGGCTGGAAAGCGTTTCAGTCCACAACGAAGATTGATGTCGCCCAGGCACTGTTTGAATATCTTGAGGAATAAAAAATGTCACCCGCTCCGAACGATGTTATTGAAGCCCTTCTCAACGATGCCCCTGATCTTCTCCGGTGGTCCGGTGCTGTCGCGCGGAAGCTTCGTTCATTCAACATTGCGCTCGAAGGAAAGTCATCCGGGAATGCCAATACGGATGCGTTGACTCTCGCCGATTTGACGGTTCAGGAACTGGTCGTTGCGGGGCTTCGTGACCGCTCTCCCATTCTGCGGGAATGTCGTATTGAAGCGGAGGAAGAAAATGGTGATCTCGGAGCCTTTCGCGACGAGGGGGAACTGACAATCGCGCTCGATCCGATCGATGGAACAAAACAGTTTCGTGATCGAACCGGCAACGGATATTCCGTCATGCTGCATCTGCGAACACGGGATGATGTGTTGTTCTCACTGGTCTATTGTCCTGAAGATGGACCAACCGGTTCGTGGACAATGGCCTACGGAGACACATTGAAATGTGGGCCCGATGACTTGAGCTTGTCCGCTCAGGAATGTCTTCAGGCGATGCCGAACATTCAATCGTCCGGTCGACCGGATTCCCGGAAGATCTATCTCATCGGATTTCAGAAGAATGACGCAGCCAATGCTGAGAAAGTGACCGCTGCCGGGCTTGAAGGATTTCCGCCTGACGAAACTCCGGGAAGCATCTATCCGCTGTTGGCTACAGGCCAGTTCGGAGGGTCACTCATTCACTCGCCGAATATCTACGACTATCCGGTTTCGATCCAGATCGCTCGAATTCTCGGCGGCGACAGTGTTTGGGTGCACAACGGGGAGCCTGTCCATTTCGAAGAGACATGGATGGACGATCGGGCGTCGATGTTGCGACTTCCAGGAATTGTGGCCACTGCCGATTCTCCCGAGAAGCTCAAGATTCTCGTCGATCTGGCGCGAGACTGGAATCCGGTTCGATACTCAGATTGATGTGTCCCGGGGGGAATTTTATTCTGAAGATCAAGCAGGAGAATGGTCTCGCTCAAGAGTCCTTTGAGGGAGATGGAAGCGGCTGAAGTCGTTTCATGATCCAGAGAATGACCGGGCGAGCGGTGAAACGAACTGAGAACGCGAGCAGATTGTTCATGAAACCGGGCACGACGAGCCGGCGTTTCTTGCGAACGCCGCGATAGCCCGCATCGACAACCGGTTCGACAGGCATTTTCAGCATCTTGAAGATGTTGGCTTGTTCCATATCTGAGTCAGATCCGAATCCGGTGATCGTCGGACCGGGGCACAGACACGTGACAGAAATATTCGTTCCCCACAGTTCGGCTGTCAAAGCTTCTGAGAACGACAAGACATACGCTTTCGTCGCGTAATAGACAGCACAGTTCGGTCCGGGTTGAAATGAAGCTGTTGAACCCAGGTTCAGGATTGATCCTCGGTTTCTTTCGATCATTCGCGGGAGGATCAAACGTGTCAGCTCTGTCAGTGTGACAACGTTGAGCATGCACATGTCGACGTGGCGATCGGCAGGGATCTCTTCAAACTTTCCGTATTGCCCGAAGCCCGCGTTGTTGACGAGAACGTCAATGTCGGGATGTGTTTCGACCACTTTCTTGTGAAGTTCCGAAGCTGCACCCGGATTGGAAAGATCCATCGAAATGATGCGGGTTTTGGTGCCATGATCAGCGTGAAGGCGGTCGGCGAGTTCGCGAAGTTTTTCTTCACGACGCGCGACAAGAATAAGTTCCGCTCCGTCGGAAGCGAATCGTTCCGCGATTTCCCATCCAATTCCGGAGGACGCTCCGGTAATCAATACAACTTCGCTCGCCATGCCTGTGACATCTCCCGATGCTGCCGGTCCCCGGTGCTTCCAAATAAAGTGTGCGGGGCTGAATGTTTGACGTTGTTTTCGTTTCACTCATCGTCGTCAAAATCGTCGTCGATTTCATCCGACATGACGGCGTGAGGGTGCGAGTGCTCGTAAGTTTCGCGCATTCTTCGCGTACTGACGTGTGTATAGATCTGAGTTGTTGTCAGGCTTTTATGTCCCAGAAGTTCCTGAACACTCCTCAGATCGGCGCCCCCGTCGAGGAGATGTGTCGCGAAACTGTGACGAAGCGTGTGAGGCGAAGTGATTCTGTCGAGACCGGTGATTTTGAGGTATTTGTCGATCATACGACCAATGCTGCGGGTCGTGAGCCGTCTTCCGAAGCGATTGAGAAACAGCGCTTCTGTCTCTTCAGGCAGCCCATTGGGATCGGGTTCTCGCACACTCATCCAGTGTTCAAGAGCCCGAACAGCATACGAACCGACTGGCGCAATTCGTTCTTTCTTGCCTTTACCGAAGACACGCAACACATTCGTCCCACGATCCCAGCTGTCGACATCGAGTCCGACGAGTTCCGCGACACGAAGTCCGGCTGAATAAAGAGTTTCGAGAATCGCGCGGTCTCGCAACCCCATTGGATCATTCGCCGGAGGTGCTTCAAGCAGACTGGCGACTTGTTCGCTGGTCAGAAAATGAGGCAGCTTGCGTCCTGTGCGGGGCGTTCGAAGAGCTTTCGCGGGATTGGAAGTCGTGATCCCTTCTCGCATCGTATAGCGAAAGTAGCTTCTCAACGCAGCGAGTCTGCGAGCGATCGTCGTGCGTGCGTACTGACATTCGTGGAGATAGGAGACGTACCCTCGAAGGACCGGAATCGTGATCTCTTCCGGATGAGGAATTGTTCCGACGCGATCCTGCAGGTAGTCGTAGAAGCTCGCAAAATCGTCTCGGTAAGATTTGAGTGTCAGTTCCGACGCGTTGCGCTCGATGTGCAGGTAACGGAGGAAATCGTCAACACTTTTTTGCAACGTCGCTGCTCCCGGTCGAGTCAATTGATGTCCGCAGAGTCATCACTTGCTTCCTGAAAAGAGCCTGAAGCTCTGGCTTTCGCACTTGCTCGGACTCTGAAACAGATTGGTTGTCCTGTTTCCTCGTGCAAATTGACGGAGATCATTTCGAATGATTCTCTATGCGCTCCGCCGGAATTTTGTGGTGGTCTCTTTGGCTTCTGCCTGCAGCTGACGAACTCTCTGGCTGAGAACTGCAGCGTCGTACCAGGTGAAGTTGAGTTCTGGATCGGCTGCATAATGTCCGAAAGTCTGAAGCAATTGAGGGGCGCTTTCGGCATCAAAGAGGAAAACGAAACGTTCTCCATCTTTGACCATTGCGACAACATTGACACTCCGCGACATAATGCGACACCTCGTTTCGCCGACAAACTTCACTGATGTCGTTATCGACGAATCGGGAGTGAACTGTGAGAAGATGCGGACGCGGAATACGAAGAAGTTTCTGGAGCTTGTTGGCGTCTTCTGTAATCGACAATACCCGCTGCCTCACCGGGAATTGCCCAACTTCTCGTTGGGGGCGAAGCACGAATCCATTGGAGCTCGTGAATTCTAAAGAAACTGCCGGGAAAAGTGACTTGCAATTGAGCGCTGAAAATCAGAACAATTCTCGGTGAAAACCTCAATCACGATGTTTTTCGGAATCACTCTTCCGTCACGTTCATCCCTTTCGAAGCTCATTCATCCAACATGACAAGTCAATTTGTGGTTCCCAAGGGCTTTCGAATGAACGGAGTTGCTTGCGGAATTAAAGAATCCGGGAAGCTCGACGTTTCCGTATTTGCCTCGGAGCGTCCAGCCGTTGGAGCCGGTGTCTATACGCAAAATCAGGTCGTCGGCGCTCCTGTTCTTGTGAGCCGGGACCGGACTCCAAGCGACGCAATTTCGGCAATCGTGATTAACTCCGGAAACGCGAATGCGTGTACGGGCGAACGTGGCTTAAACGATGCCGAGATGATGACTTCGATCGTCGCTGAGCAACTCTCGACGGCCAGTGAAAACGTCCTTGTCTGTTCGACGGGAGTGATTGGTCACTTCCTCCCGATGGAGAACGTCAGCCAGGGGATTCGGGCAGCGTGTCAGGGGCTCGGCAGTCAATCGGAACAGTTGACGCTCGCTGCCAAAGGGATCATGACAACCGATACATTTGAGAAAATTGCTTCTCAGACGCTCAACATCGACGGACAAGAGGTTCGAATCACCGGGGTGGCCAAAGGGGCAGCAATGATTGCCCCGAACATGGCGACGATGCTGGCAGTCGTAATGACTGACTATTCACTTCCGAAGGACCTTGCGGGCGGACTTCTTCGAACGGTGGTCGATCAGTCGTTCAATTGCATTTCCGTCGAAGGACACACCAGTACGAGCGATAGTGTGTTGCTTCTTGCAAATGGATCTTCGGGAGTTCAGTCTCCGGCCGGAGGTCCGCACGTGGAATTCATCGAGGGGTTGATCAAGGTCTGTCAGGAATTGGCGCAGTTGATCATTCGCGATGCTGAAGGCGCCCAACACTTTGTGAAGGTCGCTGTCACTGGATTGCCTGAAGTGGAACAGGCTCGTCGTGTTGCCAAAGCAGTCTGTGATAGTCCGCTCGTCAAGACAGCGATCACGGGGAACGATCCGAACTGGGGCCGCATTGTTTCTGCAGCAGGTTATGCCGGCGTTCCTTTTCTGGAGCGAGACTTGTCTTTGGAGATCAATGATGTCGTAGTCTACGACCTCGGACGTCCATTGGACTTCGATGAAGTTTCGCTTTCTCAATCGATGGCCCAAGGGGAAGTCGACATTCAACTCAAATTTCGACTGGGAAATGAATCAGTCACTTATTGGACGTGCGATCTGACTTCAGAGTACATCCGTCTGAATGCGGACTATACGACGTAAATTTCTGGACCTGAACTTTCAACCCCAGGGTTGTCAGTCGTCGGCCGGTCGTTGACAATAGAGAGATGGGTCTGACATCGGACACGAAACGGACATCACAATGGCGAGGATTTTGGTTGTTGATGACAGTCTGGTCGATTTGCGTTTGGCAAGTCGATTGCTGGAAAAGATTCCGGACTGGGAAGTCACAACTGCGCGCAACGGGCGTGAAGGGCTGGAACAGGTTGAACTTGAGATTCCGGATTTGATCGTCACCGATCTGAAGATGCCGGAGATGAACGGGCTGGAACTTGTCGAAGCGATTCGAAATGAATATCCGCTTGTGCCCGTCGTTCTGATGACTGCTGGCGGAAGTGAGACAATTGCTGTGACGGCTCTTGAGAAGGGAGCAGCCAGCTATGTGCCGAAGACCGAGTTGGGAAGCGAATTGATCGACACTGTCGAACGAATTCTCGCATCCTCCAACAAGCGACGGAAACGTCGCCGGCTTTTAAATTACTTATCGTCTGTCAGCTACGTTCTCGATAACGACCTCGATCTGATCTCAGCGTTGGTAGCGGAAATCCGAGAGACCGTTCAAGAGAGATGGATCTTCGACGAGAATGAGAGTCTTCGTTTCGCCTCCGCAGTCGATGAAGCTCTGACGAACGCCTACTTCCATGGAAATCTGGAAGTGAGTTCGGACCTTCGAGAAGAAGATCCCAACGCTTATCACGATCTGGCAAACACGCGGCGAAAGCAGGAGCCGTTTCGGTCGCGTCAGATTCATGTCGAACTGAACATGAGCAAGGAAGAGGTTTCCATCACCATTGTCGATCAGGGATCAGGATTTGATCCGGAAGCCTTGCCGGACCCGACATCTCCGGGCTATCTCGAACGCCCCAGCGGACGCGGCGTTTTGCTGATGCGAGCGTTTACCGATTCGATCGAATTTAATCCGACCGGGAATGCGGTCACGCTTCGCAAGAAAGTGAATCGCCAGCTGAACGGTGATTACATTATCGACGACACTCTTGAGACCAGCGAGTGAGAATCGTTCACTCACTCGTTAACTGGTTCAGCATGACTTCGTCTTCCGTTTTCGATTCTTCTGAAATTCACGATCGCTGCTGTTTCGCTTCTGCGACGCAACGAGATCGGACGAACGCAGAGATCTCAGGCAAACGAATTAGAATCGGAATCCGACACGGCCGATGAATTGTCCGTCGATATCGAAGTCGCGTCCCGGAGAGGTGTATTTAACTTCGCGATTGAAGGCATAACCGCCCTCTGCGAATGTCGTGACCCAACCGGCTTCCCATCGAAATCCACCGACCAGACGATAATCGCTGAACTGAACTTTCGCGTCCGACGTATTTCCGGCGATCGTCAGTTCGGTCTGATAGGACTCGACGTGGTATTCCCCTTCGACGTACATCCATGTCGGGACTCCGTTTGGTGTTCCGAGGAAGACGCTTGCTCTTGTGGTCGGGAACAACAGGCGGAATTCCCAAAGATCGTTCGGTGTCCAAACTGCACCCGCATACGGAATGACAATGTCATCGACGCGATCCCAGTAGGCTGCTCCGATCACCCATTGCCACTGAGGACTGACGGGGACATAAGCAACGACACGGCCATCGAACTGAAAGCTGTCTGAATTGAGAGACGTGTCCAGATCGGTGGCGATGGCTGGAGTGAATCCAAACTCGAAAGTACATCCTCGTGCACCGGTCCGTTGAAGAGCCAGATCGAGTCCGAAGCGGAAGAACGATCCCGGAAGGTCTCGCGTTGGGTCATCGGCGGTCGGACCCTGAAGGCTTCGGTAATTGAACTGAGGTCCGAATGTCCACACGTCACCGGGCATCCCCGGAGTCAGATATTCTTCTTCAATGTCAATCGCCCAGATTTCAACGTCTCCCACATTCGGGCTGCTGGTTCCGCTGCTCGGAAGCCATGTTCCGTCGACGCGAGAGTTCCAACCGAACTGTTGAGGTTGAGGACCAAACACTCCGTATCCGTTCGAAGGAGCGATGGGAGAAATCATCCCCCCTGCCCACGGATCCTGAGTGATCGGCGTTGGATAGCCAGGTGCTCCGGGACTTGTGTACGGCTGCGGCATTCCTCCCTGAACGGCGGCGTTTGGATCGCCGAATGTTTCAGGAGGGTAGAAGGTCGTTGTCCCCGGAGGAGGAACAGTGAGTGGACCCGTGGCATACATTGGCCCTGATGTCGTGACATCCTGGCCGCGAATAATGAAGTCCGCTGGAGCATTCAATGCTTCATCGAACGGGTTCGCAGCGAAGGATGGGACCGCTGTCGTCAAGCTGGTCGCCAGGACGAGAAGAACGGAACTGTTCACAGGGACATCCTTGTCGATGAGTGGTGAGGGAGAGGAATCTTGGGGTGAGAAAGGGCTCACTCAAAATGTGAATGAGGATCGGAAATTTCCAGAAAAACAGACAAGTCGTCAAGATCGCCTCAAGTTTTCAGAAGACCAGTGCGAGGGGAAAGCGGGTTCCGGTTTTGAATCTCCGAATTTGAAATTTGCGTAAGTTGTTGACACATCGAAGACTCGCGCAATTCGTGTGTCCCTTTTGTGTTGGAATTGTCAGTTCTACAATTCAAAATCGTTTGCCCGAGTTTGCTCAAGTTTTGATGAGGGAGCGATTCTTCACCGATTGAGTTGCCATGCAGAAGTTGTCGCTCTTGCTGACGAATACGTACGCAGTCGCGAGAAACAATGCTCTCGTTGCGATCGAAACACCGAACGCGAGCCGGATGCCCTCAGAGAAGTTGTGAGAATGATTCGAACGGGATGGATAAGAGAACTGACGCAGCCTCTTCTCGACTTTGTCTACCCCCGAACCTGTCTGATTTGTGGGAAGTCAATTCATGATTCGGGGAAATTTGAAGTCTGCCCAAGTTGTTTCGCGGAGGTCAGCGGAGCGAAATTTCCGAGATGTCAGATCTGTTCCGGGACAGTGGGGCCGTATCTGGACACGTCAAACGGCTGTTCAGATTGCAGCAAGTCCTCGTTCGCATTTCAGTCGGTCCAGAGTCTGGGGCCGTACGAAGAGCCGCTGCGAGGGGCAATTCTCAGGGCAAAGACTGGTTCAAACCCTGCTCTCACAGAAACCTTGACTAATCTGTTGTGGGATCAGGAGAAAGACCGTTTGCGGTCGATCGGTGTCGATTTGATTGTTCCGGTCCCGCATCACTGGGTCGATCGAATTCTGTCTCCGCGTCCCCCTGTCGAACTGATTGCTGATCGGTTGGGAGGCTTCTTGATGGTGCCGGTGGAGCATCATATACTTCGCAAGCATCGGCGAACTCCCAGGCAGCGAACGATGGAAAATGTCACCCAGCGGCGACAGAACCTTCGAGCTGCCTTCACCGTGCCCAAACAAGCAACTTTGGATGGGGCGCACATTCTGCTTGTTGATGATGTATTGACGACCGGGACAACCTGCCATCGGGTGTCGTCTGAACTCAAGAAAGCTGGCGCCAGGCGAGTTGACGTTGTTGTCATCGCCCGCCATGTCAGCCAACAGTCCCAAAAATCGGATCGCGTGACTTTGGAATCCTCCGAAGAAGCGATCACAGGTTGAGTGTCTCCATGCAGGATGAAGAAGAGTTTGGGAAATCGAACGACGCGGAAGACTCCGCACCCGTTCGACGACTGACGCCGACGCGAATTTTTCTTCGCGGACTCGCAGTCAGTCTTCCCGCCATTCTTACCGTTTTGATTCTCCTCTGGGTCTTCGAGAAGGTGAACGCCTACTTGATTACGCCAGCGACGTGGGCTGTCAAATACTCCATTGCTTCTCTGGTCGATCAGTCGATCGAGGTTCACGATACACCCGTTCAAGGTGACGTGAAACTCTTCCGAATCGACGGGGCTCCTTCACTGGATCTTTGCGGAAGCGATTATCTTGTGACGGCAGAACTCCAGTCGAAGTATCGTCGATTCATCGAGAACGAACCGCCGATCGAACTCAATTTCGAGTCGGACGAAGAGGTCACTCCGCTCGACGCTTTTGCCGTCAGGCATCAGCGACGAATTCAGTGGCTCCAGTCAAACGCCGATCGGATTCCGAGTGGTGTTTACGTTCAGTTTGGTCCGTTGGCTGTTCCGTATGACGTTTACTCGGAAGTCGCGAGACATCTTCCTCCGGGGCAAATGCCAACATCTGCCCGGGCGGTTTATATGGAATATGTGGCCCGGAAATATCTCGGGAGCGTGTTCCCACTGAGCTTACTGACCGTTGTCATTTTCATCGTTCTCTTCTACTTCGCTGGTCAATTCGTTTCGGCACGGATTGGAAACTGGCTGGTGAGAGGCGTTGAAACACAGGTTCTGGGAAGATTGCCGGTCGTGAGAAACGTTTACGGCTCCGTCAAACAGGTCACAGACTTCGTGTTCACAGAGAACCAACCTGTGGAGTATCGACGCGTCGCTGCGGTGCAATATCCCCGCGACGGAATCTGGACCATTGGATTTGTGACCGGGGAAAGCATGATGCAGATCGCGATGGGTGCGGGAGAACCGTGCGTCGCTGTCCTGATCCCAACGTCGCCGATGCCGATGACCGGATTCACAGTCAACGTTCCCAAAAGCGAAGTTCTTGACCTCGACATTACGGTCGAGCAAGCGATGCAGTTCTGCATTTCCTGCGGCGTGCTTTCTCCTCCTCACCAGAAGTTGACGAAAGCCAAGTTTCGGGAACTTGTCGAAAAGGGTTTGCTCAACGGACCCCGCAACCCCGCATCCTCCTATCCGGGAGGAACTGTCAGCCCTCCCGCATTGAGCCCACTAACTCCTCCGGAGACTCTCAAACCGGATGATGGAGAAAACGATTGAATTCCAGTACATCAGGCCGCACGATCAGAATTGCTACTCGGCAAAGTCAGCTGGCACTCTGGCAGGCGAATCATATTGCCGATCTCCTTCGGCAGGAGACCGATCAGTTCAAGGTTGAGTTGGTTCCGCTTTCCACGATCGGAGACCGCGATCGTTCGGAACCGTTGCGGAATATGGGAGGCCAGGGAGTTTTCACCCGGGAAGTTCAACGAGCTGTCCTCGATCAGTCAGCGGACATCGCGGTTCATTCGCTGAAGGATCTCCCGACGGACACCGTTGACGGACTCGCACTTGCGGGAGTTCCGGAACGCGCGCCGCGATTTGATGCTCTCTTAATGCCTCACGGTGCTGAGGTCACAGGACTGGACGAGCTTCCCGAGAAGGCTCGTGTCGGAACGGGGAGTCCTCGACGGCAGGCACAAATTCTCGCTCAGTATCCGACTTTGGAGTTGTGCGAAATTCGGGGCAATGTCGAAACACGAATCCGCAAGCTGGACGAAGGAGAATTCGATGCTGTCATTCTCGCAGAAGCGGGTCTTCGTCGACTTGGGTTGGAAGATCGAATTGGCGCCATTCTTCGTCCGCCTGTGATGTATCCCGCCGTCGGGCAAGCGGCCCTTGGTCTTGAGTGTCGTGATGATGATGAACAGGTGATTGAACTCCTTCAGTCAGTGACTGACGACAAAGCCCTCGCCGAGGTCACCTGTGAACGTGCTTGCCTCGCAACTCTTCGAGCCGGGTGTCATGCTCCGGTTGGCATTCACTGCGTTGTTGAGAATGATCAGATTGAAGCGACCGCCGTTGTTCTCAGTCCCGATGGACGCGAACGGTTCGAAGCAGCGATCACCGGAACCTCAGACGATGCACTTTCTCTCGGTCAACAGCTTGCAGAAACCTTAATTGCAGGTGGTGCGGAAAAGGTGCTGTGACGGACGGTTGCCTTCGATGAGATTGTGACAAGGACGATTCGAACCCGTTTTCGCGAATTCGCACGGGCGAATTGTGCGAGGGCGATGCCAGCCACTTCCTGCGAGAGTCATCGACTTGGATTCCTGAACAATCGGAGTTCGAGTGCTCTCCCGGTCAGACTGGGGTTGATGGATTCTCTGGCATCGGTTACGACGCGCGGAGGAAATCAACAGTCTGGCGCTGCCGATGCGTTCAGGCGGAATCACAAACATCCGTTGTTCCGTGTCCGCTGCTCCTCGGCAACTCGCCAAAAGTACTCTCACCTTACGAAATTTCCTCAGGGAGGAATCAGGATGTTTCGCTTGACCACATGTTTCACGGCAATGCTTATGCTTGTCGGAATCGCCAACACGACGTTCGGCCAGGATCCGGGACCGGATCTCGAAGCAGTTAAAGAACAAGCTGACGATGCTTACCGACAAAGGAACTTTCCGCAGGCAATTCAATTGTCCAATCAGGTTCTGGCCAAACAGCCTCAGGACCATGTTGCTCTCTATCTTCGCGGGAGTGCACAAGTTGAGATGGGAATTCTGACAGGTGATGCCGACATGCTTCGCCGAGGAATTGCCGATGCTCGCAACGCCATTCGATTCGAAGAAAATGGCAAGCCCGAGTATTATCTTCCGTATATCTACGGAATGAGTCATCTCGCCGATGTCGAAGAGAAAAAGGCTCACGCTCAAACTGCCAAAACTGTGGCAGAGTCGGTGCTTGAGCGCGAGGATCTCACCGCTGAGCAACAGGCAAACTTGCTCTACCAACGGGCACAGGCGAACATGCGTCTTCAAGACAACGCCGCTGCTGAAAGAGATTTGAAACAAGCGATTCAAGTCTCTCCGAAACACACCGCAGCCCATATGGCATTGGCGGAGTTTGCAGCCCGAACGAAAAGCCCCGCAGAAGCGATTGCCGCTTTCTCAAGCGTCGTCCAGTCGTTTCCTGAGAACCCAGTCGCGTGGAACAATCGCGGGATGTTCCTGCAGTCCCAGGGAAAGACTGCTGAAGCCATTCAGGACTTCACTCAGGCGATCAAGCTGAACGGTCGCTTCATTCCTGCGTATATCAATCGTGGATTTGCCCATCTGGAAGCTGGCGATTCCGCAGCTGCCGAAGCGGCTTTAAGTGAAGTCCTCACAATTGATCCATCTCAGGTCGGAGCATTGAGTCTGCGGGCGACAGCGAGACTGAATCAGAACAAGGCAGCAGAAGCACTTCAGGACTATCAACGCGTCGCCGAGATGGCACCTGAGAATCCAATGTCGCATGCGGATCTCGGATTCGCACAGTTCTTCTCCGGAGATTTCGCCGGGGCGTTTGATTCGTTCAACAACGCACTTCGCATTCAACCTGACATGCGTTTCGTGTTGCCATGGAAACTGGCGAGTGCCATTCGAGCGAGCAAGTACCAGCAACAGGACTATCAGGCCATTATTTCGAAACCTGCCGAATCGCGTGACTGGATCGATACTCTCGTGCTGTTCCAACTCGGTCAGGTCGATGCCCAGTCACTCTTGAAGGCTGCCCATCCCGATGACAAAGACGCACGAGCCGCTCAGTTGTGTGAAGCTTACTACTTCATCGGAATGGAACTTCTTCGACGAGATCGACAGAAGGATGCAGTGGCTTACTGGAAGCAGTCGATTCGCTCGGAATTGCCACGGCTTTCAGCCTATCGCGGAGCCGTTTTCGCACTGAAAAACTCCGGAGCGAGCACTCAGTAGTCTCAGTGATTGATTGTGAGGACTGATGAAAGCAGCTAGCGAGTGATCACTCGCACGTTCTCAGTCTTCTGCAATCATCGACGTAAATCAACAGCCCGCTTTTCGACTTCGAAAGGCGGGCTGTTTTCGTTCTCTGAGGAGTCAATGAGGATTCGATCGATCAATCGGAACTGCTGAAAACCTGCACTGAAGGCTTACTAATTCGTGAAGGCTTACTATTCCTGGTAATCGATCTCGATGACTCCGTCGTCGATCATTGACTGCGCATGTTTCATCGCTTGCTTGAGCCTCGCTTGCTGTTTTGCACTCAGCTCGTCTTTCTGACACCGTTCGAGCCTCTTCTTCGCGGCGCTGGGACGGTCTTCGACATAGACGAGAATTTCGGCGACTTCGAGAAGAGCAGAAGAGTGATTCGGGTGGCTGTTGAGAAACCGATTGTAGATTTCCATCGACTTCTTCATCGCACTGGCGCGACGCAATCCACGGGCAAGAAGAAGCAGTTGTTCACTGCTGGGGGACCAATCCGGCAATCGCGATTGAAGGCGCAACAGTTCCATGTAAGCGGCTTGAGCTTTCGAGTTTTCGAGGAGTCTTGCAAACCGCTTCGGCGAGGCTTTGATGAAATTCGATGAAGAGTTCGCTACTTCGGGGCGAACTCTTTTCGCTGTCTTGGTCGATTTCCGACGGCGGTGCGCATCTTGAAACTGCTCGGAAAGATATTCGTCGCTGTTCGGTGTTTGTCCGGAGACGTAGGAAAGCAAATCCCAACCTTCGCAGTCGACGAGTTTCAGTTGAAGGTACGCAAACCCGACGATGGCACCAACCGCTCCGCCCAGCAGGTGCAGCCACTCGCTGTAAGCGAAATCACCAAGCACCAGCGCGAAGAGCAGCGATGTCGCCAACATGAGGAGTGAGTAGGCCACAATCGAAATCTCGAACACGCCGACAAACCGGAAGAAGACCCAGTAGAAGACGGTTAACTCGTTCGCGGGAGCCCAGATCAGAGTGATGACCATCAGCCCGTAGATGATCGCCGAGGCTCCAAATGAAATGAGCTGATCGGAATAGATCAACTGTTCCACGAAACATTCGACAACTCCAATTCCCAAATAGAGCGGAATGAATTGCATCCATCCGATTTTGCCTTCAATGATAATCCCGAAGCCCCACAGGAAGATCATATTGAATAGCAAATGAAAGAAGCCCCCGTGCACGAAGTTGGAAGTGATCCACTGAAAGGGAGTCAATCCACTGCTGTGCTGCAATCCATACCGCTCGATCGCGGTTTCGATATTGCCCCCAATCACCAGATAAATGGCGACATTCAAGACGATGAGCGCCAACGTCCCGATCGGGCGGTAATAGATAGGGGCGTCGGTTGAAATAGGGATCAGAATCATCGATCAATTCACCCGGACGCGATAGCGAAATCCTTGCGATGTTGACTCCCCGCAAGTGAGAGGAATCCTTCCGCTCTCACCAGAAATCAGACCGACTTCAAAAAGAAACGTCTTCCGGATCAATTCCGGCAGACGTCATAGCTCTCTCGGGAAGCTTTCCTTAAGGATTGGAACGAGATGCCTGAGACATTCGATCAAAATCTCTCCGTGGATTCCCGCGCAATCAACGTGTTTGACGACATCCTTGTAATAGTTGAGAACCGGAGCTGTCTCCCGATGATAAACTTCGAAACGTTTTCGAGTGACCGATTCGCTCGCGTCATCGATCCGGTTTTCGAGCACCGCCCGGCGTCGAATCCGGTCAATCATCGCCTCTTCATCCTTGCAGTCAAAGTGAAGCAGAGCTTTGACGTCCACGTAATCTTTCAGCATTTCACATTGCTGAACGGTGCGAGGCAGACCGTCGAGCAGCAGAAGCTGGTCGCGCGGTCGAAATCGCTCTGCTGCTCTTTGAGCTTCCAACCAGTTCAGAAAAATCCGGATCGTCAAATCGTCAGGAGCAAGTTCTCCTCGGGCGCTATATTCGCGAACGATCTGTCCCTCTTCGGATTTCAGATCGAGTTTGCGGAAAATCACTCCACTGGAGAGATGAAAGAATCCGGGCACATTCGTCAGGATCTCGCCCTGAGTTCCTTTTCCGGCTCCGGGGACTCCAAAGATCAAGGCTGCTGGATAAGGGTAACCTCGCTTACTCTTGGAAACCGGCTTTACTTCAACAGATGACATTACAGCTTTCTTCTTGAGTTCGGCGACAGCTGCTGAACTGGCAACTGGGCATCACAGTTCGAATGCGAGCGGCAAACGCGAACAAGTTACTCCATCAGGTTGGAGAATGCGATCGAAGAATTATCGCTGCAATCGGCTTCGTCGATCAACCCAGGGGTCATTGATCGACTTCAACCGGTTATCAAGAAAGGTCAGGATCGGGGTATAAGCGATTTCGATACGTTGTTGAAGAAGGCCAATTCCGCTGTCTTTCAAACGAGGTTCCAGAAAAACCGCTCGATCCTCATTGGCTTTGACGACTGCGAACGTATTGAAGATGGCTTTTGCGTTTCGGTAGTTTTGCGTATCGTCTTGTCCAACGATCACCATCAATGAGATGTTCATTCTCGGATTCTTCAGGAATCCGATCGCTCGATTCGAATGCACTTTTCCTGCACTCGTCTTCGGAGAAATCATGACGATTGCCCGCACGTCTTGTCCTCGCGGTGTTCGTTCCGCAGGAATTGCGTGGTCGTCGAATGGCTTTCGCTTCCAGTCAAACTCTGCAAAACCAGCGGCGATCGGGGCACCCAACCCACTGCCAATTACGCCTAGCTTGCGCATGTTCAGCTTTTGTTCCTGATGCAGCGTGAAGATGAATTCCTTCACAGCTTCGAGATCGCCGAGAACCATTCTCTCATAATCCGTCGGACGAATTGGCTCTTCCCGGCCTTCGATGACGCTTTCTCCGGACTTTCGGAGATCGACCGTGATGACTGCATATCCACGTTGTTGCAATTCAGCTGGCAGGGTTTTCGGCGCATTTCGCGGACCAGCCCCCTTATCCCAGGCGATTCGGGTTTCTTCCAGATCGGGAACGATCACGACGACAGGGGCATCTTTCGGGGGACCGGCGTCGGGGTTCGCTGGGAAATAGGTAATGTGGATTGGAAAACGGTCTCCGACTGCCTCGAGAGCTACAGCCGTCGATCCGTCTTGGGCACTGCAAATCCCATGGAAAGAGAGTCCAACGATGAGTGCCAGGGCCAACTTTGATCGCATCATGGGGTTGTGCTTTGTCTGGAGTTGGAAATTGAATAGAACAATTCGTTTGCGGCATTCCGGACGTGAGAACCAGTCCGTATTCGCAACGAACATGACTGATTGGTTGAATACCTCTCTTCAAGTCTAAATCTCAAAGCAAGATCGGTCAATTCGTTGATCGATCGATCACGACGTCAGGGGCGATCTGAACGTTTTGAATCCCTATCAGACTTCTTATCGGAAACGTTGAACACGATCGAGCGGATGGCATTTCCTCCATCTTTCTTGAAGCGAAAGAAACTCCAACTTTGATTCTTCTGCAAAATCGATCAAACTGGTCGACCACACTGTGGAAGGAATTCGGAATGCGTGGACTTTTGATAACCGGAACGGACACCGACGCGGGAAAAACTTACGTCTCGTGCGAAATCATTCGCCAGCTCCGAGCTCTCGGGCATCGAGTCGGGGCGTATAAACCGGTCTGTTCCGGGGCAACGATCCGGGAAAATCAGGAGGTCGTCTGGGAGGATCTCGAACAACTCTCGTCTGTGATCGGAGCAGAGTACGAGAAGAATCTGATCTGTCCGCAGAGATTTCATGCGGCGCTCGCTCCGCCGGTCGCAGCCCGTGAGGAGGGATCGAAAGTCGATTCCGAGACGCTCTATGCCGGTCTCCGCGACTGGTCGAATCGGGTCGAAGCGGTTGTCGTCGAAGGAGTGGGAGGATGGTTTTGCCCTATCTCGGAAACGGAGACGATCGCCGATTTTGCGAAGCAGCTGCGATTTCCCGTTCTTCTGGTGATCGGACACAAACTCGGTGCTATTAATCATGCAATCCTCACGATTGAAGCAATCCGAACCTCGGGGCTTGACCTGGTTGGAATTGTCCTGAACGATATGAGCGGACAAAGTACGGTCTGTCTTTCCGATAACCAGGAACAAATCTTAAGATTTGCGCCGGTTCCGGTCGTCGGAAACGTAGAGTTTCAAGGTCGCCTGGAGTGGCAACGTCCGACGGATTGGACCACCGCCGATTTGTGGAAACGGATCACCGGCCCCCCGACCGACACCTGATGGATCTGAGACTCAGACCATCAAACACCCATACAATAATACTGGCTTGAGGCGATTGGCCTTTCACCCTCCCCGAAATCCTACCCACCACGACGCACCCTGATCGTTCAGAGTAAAAATTGGACTCTCGCATGTCATCACGAGACGAAACCCCGAACTTCGACTGGTTGGAATCACAACGCGACACAATTGCTGACGAATCGAAGACGCCTTTTCCCTCAATGGACGACTCTGAGGCCACAGAGTCACTGGAGGAAAATGAAGCGGAAATTTCGGCAATCATCGACGACGAAGATTCGCCCGAAAGTGATGAGTCGATTCATAACCCGCTGCCAGATCCAGAGTTCAATGTTTCGGACGGAACAACTCTGATCATGAAAGGCAAAGCCGAGTCGGAAGATGATTCCGATCCGTCGATTCGGGAAATGTCGACCACGGACCAAACGATCGTTCTCGGGAGAGAAAGAGAAACCTTCGCCGATCCCCACGAAACGAAAGCTGATATGGAAACGTCAACGGATCAGGAATCGGTCGAGCCCCAACCTGCCTCCCCACCGCCGAAGGTAGAAGTCGAAGCCTCATCACGACTTCCGTTCATGATCCTCGTCAGCTACGCGAGTTTGATCACAATTATTGCTCTTTTCCTGGCGCTCAGTTCCGGTCGATCGCATCAGTTAGAGAGCCTGCCGGATGTCGCACCGGAACCGATTCAGGAACTTTCCTATGTCGCTCCCAAGGAACAACTTGCGCCCGGCCACACATTGCAAATTGGCGAGAAACAACGCTTCGGAAATCTGCTCGTCGAACCGATTCGTGTGGTCATCGAGCCAATCGAATTCACTCACTATTCCGGGGAAGAGTCACGGACGCGAGAACCATCGAAGCCAGTGATGAAGCTCTTTCTGAAGTTCACGAATGTCTCCGATGATCAGGAAATCGCCCCGTTCGACCGAAATCTGACGCTTCGCTGGGTCAGAAGTTCGGATCA
Organism: Thalassoglobus neptunius; assembly: GCF_007859735.1. GTDB lineage: Bacteria > Planctomycetota > Planctomycetia > Planctomycetales > Planctomycetaceae > Thalassoglobus > Thalassoglobus neptunius. The sequence goes on from NZ_SIHI01000001.1 coordinate 2,189,344, forward strand.
GGGCGAGTACTCCAACTACTATCTTTTCAACACTCAGTCCGCCGCCGATGCGAAGGCTCCGCCCGTATTGACTTATCACCTCACGAGTTCGAGCGACTGGGACATGAAAGACCAGCAACTCGGCAAAGTGCTGCAGCCGGGAGAATCGTTCGTGACCTATCTAGCGTCCAGCGAGGACGGAATCGACAGCCTTTCCGGCGAAGTCGCCTGGAGGTTCCAGTTTCGGAAAGGGTTTTCCCCAGCGGGAAACGGCGTGACGACACTCGCAGATGTCGTCTTTAACGCGGACAGCGTGTAACGCTCGTACCGGTTTCCCATCATGTTCAGACGGCGGATTTTCCTGCCCTCAGAATTGAGATCTTCTTTGGGTTGCCGAGACACAGCTTCGTAAGTAAATTACCCCTCCCAAGCCCAAGTGGCGGAATTGGCAGACGCGCTAGGTTGAGGGCCTAGTGGGGATAATACCCCGTGGAGGTTCGAATCCTCTCTTGGGCACTAATGAAAAAGGACTTCTCACCGAATCGTGAGAAGTCCTTTTTTGTGTCTTGAGAGTAGTGAAGATTGCGATCAGTGAAGATTGTTGTGTGCGAAAGTTTTGAGGGTGATTCGATGTGATGCGATGGGGGTGGTTGCTCCCTCACAACCTTGAAAGCGAATTTGCTGGGTTTGGGAAGTGTCTTGTTGGCGGTTTCTTCCGGAAGATGTCTTACACAGGTGAGGAGGCTTCGGCGGGTTGGAAGACCACCATTTCGTAGAGGCTGGAATCGAGTGAGACGGTCGTTGTGATTTCTTCGAGGGTGTTCACGACGGCGACATCGTGGCTTGACTCGCAGTCCTGTCGGATTTCGTCGATCGCTTCTTCCGGGGTGACTGTGACGGAGCTGAGATTCTGCTGAGTCAATTCGACGAACCGTCTGGTGATTCGCAGGATTCTCGCACCGATGGGGACGTTTCCGGTATCGGACTTTTCCAAGTTGCTTGTTTGGAGCAGAACCAGTGGGAAGGCTCCGTTCAGGGCTGATCCGAGTGACTTCACGAGTTCGGTTCCATGGAAAGTGCTTTCGCTGGTTTCTCCGAGATCTTCCAGTCCACCCACAGCCTGCTTGATGACTCGCGAGGTGATTTCAATATTCGACAGATCCATCAAGAGTGCGGCGACGCGAACGTCGTCCACTTCGCGTGGAGACAATCGCATTCGAATCGCTACTTGTTCAGCCAGGCGGTCGACTCGTTCAGAACGACTATGAAGATCCGGGTTGGCACTTTGCAGGTACCGTGAAAGGACTTCGACGACACCAACGTGTGCTTCGTGAAGTTCGAAGGCTCTCGCGTTTCGGTCTTCGTTCAGAGTCCCGACCATGATCGCTGTCAGTCCGAGAACGGCTCCCCAGACGAGAACACTTAAGCCGATGGTGAGAGGTGAATAGTCGAACGAGAACCGATACAGATCGAGAGTGATGACGAGTGTCGCAACGACAACCGAGAGTAGCGACAGAACTCCGGCGCGATAACGCCCGAGAAAGAATCCTGCGAGGACAACCGGGAGGAAGAACAAGTTGAGAACGACCACTTGAGACTGCTCGATCGAAAACAGGATTGCTCCCAGCCCGAGCACAGTCATCACCAGAAAAATCTCAAAGAATCGTTCGTTTCCGCGGTGCCCGGGATTCATTTGCTCGCCCTTATCGTCGAAGAAGAAGGTTGGTCGCCGTTCGTTGTGAGTGATTCACCGTCAGGAGTTGATGAGGAAGCCTGCGTCGCTGATTCGACGACTTGGGAGAGAAACTCTGCTTCCGCGGAAGAGAGTTGGTCCGGGCGACTACGATCTGCAAACCGATCGGCGATGTCCTGAAATTGAGTCGTGATTGTCAAGAATGCCTGAACAACTTCCGGATCGAATTGCTTTCCCGAGTTGTTGCAGATCATGCGAACGCACTCTTCGTGCGAGTACGCACGCTTATAAATCCGCCTGGATGCGAGAGCGTCGTAAACGTCTGCGACAGCCACGATTCTCGCAGCCAGCGGGATATCTGTTTTGTGAATTCGGTTGGGGTATCCGCGCCCATTCCACCATTCGTGGTGGTTCAAAGCGATGTCTCGGGCCATCGCGAGGAAGTCGGAATTGCCGAGGCGTCGTTCGATTTGGTGAATGCACTCGCTACCAATCTTGGCGTGAATTTGAATCTGCACTCGTTCTTCAGTCGTCAACGGGCCTTGTTTGAAGAGCAACGAGTCAGACACTCCCACCTTCCCGATGTCATGGAGGACTGAACTGATTCCAATCATGCGGATGAATTCGCCGTTGACCGTCGAGTGGAATTTCGGGTTCTTGCGAAGCGCAGTCGCGAGCCGAACCGAGTAGAGGCTGATCCGTTCGAGATGTTGTCCCGTATCGGGATCGCGAGATTCCGCGAGTTTGGCCAGCCCGAAAATGATTGCATCGCGCGTCCGAACGAGTTCGTTCATCGCGAGAAGTGTTTCTTCGTTCTTCTGTTGAAGTTGGTCGTCGACGGGAATCAGAATGTGGTTCACGACCAGCCAGTTAATCCCGAAGAAGACTCCCACCATCCAAATGAAGGTGGAAATTTTGAGCAGTGGAGAGAGGGATTGCTCTGTGCCGTAGCGCAAGAGCGAATCGATCGCGGCGTTTTCCAGATTATGGAGCACGACGACGCCGAACATCAAACCTAGTGCCTGAGCAGCGGTTAAGGTGATGACGAGTCGTTTGACAGACAACATAGCAAGCCCAATTAGAACCGATAAACACGGACACTCAGAATCTATGTCGAGTCGTCACGGCTGAAGCGAGATTCCCCAAGTTTGAGTAAGATTCGGCGATCGATTGCAACGTTTGTGCGGCCTGATCATGGCTCCGAAAGTCATTCCTGATATGATTCTTCGCTTTACGAAATATTCACGAGTCATCGAGAAAAATAGAAACGTCCAGCGGTGAGGCGTGTTTGGAGTCACATTGAAAATGGAGACGCAACGACTAACTCTTGAAATGGCAGCGACGTTTCTCAGGGAGGGCCAGCTCGTCTCCTTTGGAACAGAAACGGTTTATGGGCTCGGAGCGAATGCCCTTGATCCGGTTGCTGTTGCGAAGATTTTCGATGCCAAACAGCGACCGACGTTTGATCCTCTCATCGTGCATCTGGCCGACGCAGCAGACGCCGACCAATACGCTGTGGAAATCCCCTCAAACGCACAAGAGTTAATGGAGGCCTTCTGGCCGGGACCGCTGACGCTCGTCGTTCCCAAGAAGTCGGTCATCCCGGATTTGGTCACTTCCGGACTTCCGCGAGTTGCTTTGCGAGTCCCCAATCATTCACAGGCGCGAGAACTGATTCGCCGTGCTGGTGTTCCGCTGGCTGCTCCGAGTGCCAACCCGTTTGGAGGCATCAGTCCGACGACAGCACAACACGTCCTCGATGGTTTGGGAGGAGTCATTGACGGGGTTGTCGACTTTGGCCCCTGCCGTGTTGGCGTTGAATCAACCGTTGTTGGATTTGATGATTCCGGGGTTCCCATTGTCTTGAGACCGGGAGGAGTGGCGGTCGAAGATCTGGAATCCGTGGTGGGAACCGTGCGAACGATGCAGTCAATGCCGCACGACGACAATCTTCCTCAACTCGCTCCGGGAATGCTCAGCCGACATTACGCTCCGAACAAGCCGTTGACCATTGTTGAAGATGTCTCAGAGTTTCGGGAGGAAGCACGGATCGGTGCGATCAGCCTTAGTCCCCTGCCCGATGCGGAAGGTTTCGCGGTCGTGGAGGTGTTGTCTGATTCGGGGGATCTGGTCGAAGCGGCAGCGTCGTTCTTCTCGGCACTTCGAAGACTGGAAGCTTCCAAGTTGTGCGACCGCATTATCTGTGCTGCATTCCCGGATCATGGATTGGGAAAAGCATTGAACGATCGGCTTCGCCGGGCAGCAACTCCTCTCGTTGACTCATGAGCAATTCGCTCCTGACAATCAAGCTGGTCCATTTAGAAAGAATCTCGTGAATCGTCCCCACGTTCTTTTGATCACAACTGACCATTGGCCAGCCACTCTACTCGGGGCTGCCGGACATCAATTGATTCAGACGCCGACTCTGGATGAGCTGGCTCGACAGGGAACTCGATTCACGAATGCATACAGCGAGTGTCCGATCTGCATTCCCGCACGGCGGACACTTCTTACCGGGATGAAGCCACGATCTCACGGAGATCGAACGTTTCAGACGACTTTAGAAATGCCTTCCGCGCCAACTCTGGCACAGTCGTTTCGCGATGCTGGCTATCAGGCCTATGCCGTCGGCAAGCTTCATGTTTATCCCCAGCGGAATCGAATTGGCTTCGACGATGTTTTGTTAGCGGAGGAAGGGCGGCCCCATGATGGAGTCATCGACGACTATGATCTGTATCTGGGAGACGAGGGATTCGTCGGCCAGCAGTTCGAACATGGGATGAGCAATAACCAGTACTTCACGAGAACATGGCATCTTCCCGAACGATGTCACGTCACGAATTGGACTGCTCGGTCGATGTCGCGGATGATTCGACGTCGTGATCCCACCCGGCCCGGATTCTGGTACCTCTCCTTCACGCATCCCCATCCCCCACTTGTCCCGCTTCAGCACTATTGGGACATCTACCAACAGGTGAATCCGGCGATGCCTGAGTGTGGGGAATGGGCTCCGCCTGACTGGAGTCTCCCGGGGAGTGAATGTCATCCCGGAAAGAGTCACTCAGACTCACGAGTTCCCTGGCTCTTGAATATGGTCCACAACAAATGGACGATCCGGACGCAAACGGAGTACTTTGCAGCTTTGAGAGCCGTCTTCGCGTTGTGTACGCACATCGATCATCAGATTCGATTTGTCCTCGGGACTCTGCGGGAAGAAGGCTTACTCGATGAGACGATGATCCTCTTCACTTCTGATCATGGGGATATGTTCGGACAACATGGTCTCTGGGGAAAACGGCTGTTCTATGAGGGAGCTGCGAATGTTCCCATGATTCTTGTTCCTCCAGCTGGGCAATCGGATGATGCCTGCGGACACGTTGACTCTCGGCTCGTCGGTCTTCAGGACGTGATGCCGACGCTGTTGGAGATGTGTGCGATCGACGTTCCCGATTCGTGTGATGGCCGGTCGATGACGTCATCTCAGGAACGCAATGTTCTCTATGGAGAGTGCAACGAAGGAGCGACCGCGACTCGAATGATTCGTCGCGACCAGTTCAAACTCATCTACTACGCAGCCGGAAACGTATTCCAACTCTTCGACCTTGACGCTGACCCGAATGAGACGGTCGATCTATCACGGTCTGCGAGCCACGCTGAAGTGCTTGACGATCTGAAGACGCATCTTCGCGAGCATCTCCACGGAAGTGATGCCGAGTGGCTGGACGACAACGATGAGTGGGTTGGTCTCTCGAACGATCAGCCTCCTCTTCCGACGGAACGGGGATTGTTTCTGCAGCGTGGAACGCACTGGCCTCCCCCGTATTATGGTTGATGGATCAGTCAATACTGTTGTGAAAAAACTTGCAAGATTTTCGCGTGAGGCGAGGATGTCGCGAAGATAAGGTCGCTGTTGCGCGTGCCAAGAGCTACAATCCGTGATTCTCGACTTCGCTCCGTGCGAGGAGATTCATTGTCAATTCCGCAACAATCAGGAGCGGAATCATTTGTTCAGGATGTGTGAAAGGTCTGTCGTGATCATTGTTCTCAAGCCCGACTATACCGACGAGCAGCTACAGCATATCTGCGAAAAAGTCGAAGAAATGGGCTTTCGGTACGAGTTGAGCCGAGGTGTTCAACGGACCGTCTTGGGTGTGATTGGCGAAGAGGAAGAGCTTCGAAATGCTCCTCTGCAGGCAATCCCCGGCGTCGAAAATGTGTTGTCGGTCTTGAAGCCATACAAGCTGGCAAGCCGCGAATTTCATCAGGACGATTCGGTCTTCGAACTCGGTCACGGAGTAAAAGTCGGCGGAAAGTCGATGATTCTCATCGCTGGTCCGTGTGCGATTGAGAGCGAAGACATCCTGTTCGAGATTGGTCGAGCAGTGAAAGATTCGGGAGCGAATGTGCTGCGAGGAGGTGCATTCAAGCCTCGCACAAGCCCGTACAGTTTTCAGGGGCTTGGAGAAGAGGGGCTGAAAATTCTCCGGACTGTCGGTGACGAACTCCAAATGCCCGTCGTGACGGAAGTCATGGATCCTCGGCAAGTGGAACTGGTTGTCGAGTATGCAGACATTCTCCAGCTCGGTGCCCGAAACATGCAGAATTTCAATCTCCTGAAAGAGATTGGAAGCACAGACAAGCCCGTCCTGTTGAAACGCGGAATGAGTGCGACTGTTCAGGATCTGCTCATGTCCGCCGAATACGTTTTGGCTCATGGGAACAAACGAGTGATCCTCTGCGAACGCGGGATCCGAAGCTTTGATTCCTCGACACGAAATCTGCTCGATCTCGCGATGGTTCCCAATTCCAAGGGATGTTCGCACTTGCCGATCGTCGTCGATCCGAGTCACGCAACCGGTCGTCCCGATTTGATTCCAAAAATGGCACTTGCAGCTGTTGCAGCCGGAGCGGACGGAATTCATATCGAAGTTCACAGCTGTCCTGAGAAAGCGATGAGTGACGGCCCGCAAGCTCTCTTGCCGGGACAATTTCATGAACTCGCAGAACAAATTCGATCTCTGGCTGGGTTCTTCGAAAAAGAAGTCGCTCCGACTCCTCAAGTCGTCTAGCAAAATCTTGGTAGAAATCTGTTTGTGACTGAGCGAGTGCACCGGCAAGAGCAGCAGGCTTTCGGCGAGTGCATATTTCGCTTGCCTTGATCAATCAACGATCCTGATTCGAGTCAGCGAAGATCCTGCTCTTTCACAAGTGAGGAGTTCGGGATCAGACCGGGAGAGGACCAGCATGCAATGGTTGGCAGTCGCGTTGGGAGGTGGCCTCGGTGCGATGCTGCGATTCGCGTTGAGTCAATGGGTGGTCCGGCGTTTTCCCGTCGGAACACTTGTTGTCAATGTGCTCGGTTGCTTTCTGATCGGCCTGTTGATTTCGCTGGCTGTGAAGACAAAGTGGCCCGGACCAACGATGCAGTGTTTTCTCATCGGTGGGTTCCTGGGATCATTGACAACGTTCTCGACCTTCGCCTATCAGACGTTTGAACTCACCGCAGAAGAGAGCCTGAGTTGGGGAATGCTCAACCTGTTCTCGAATCTCATTCTCGGACTGGGACTGGTCTGGTTAGGAATCGCTACCGGGGAAACCATTGCCGCCGCATTGGAAACGTCGAGCTGATTTCGTCAGAGCGGCTTTCGTCGAGAGCGAGCGTCTTAGCGGCTCTCCTGCGGATTCCACCACCAGCTTCCTTCCGGAGCGGGAGACTCTGTTCCCGGCAATGCGGAAACCCCTTCGTCCCGGACGTCTCGCGCCACCCGTCCCGCATCAATGGTGACGCCACCGACAAGTCCGAGGAGTACGCCCCCGGCTTTCTTTGTGGTTGACTTCGAGGCAACGAAACGCGGAGGGCTGTAAACCTCTTTCGGAAGTCGAGCATCCTGCATCAGTACGGGGAAAACATCCTCAACATTCCCTCGATCCCAATTCTGGTCAATCAACGCTCCGGCGAGAGCCAGATCGTACAAGCTTTGAAGTTCTGCGAACGCGGGGTGCCGGGCTGCGAGTTCTTCGAAGTGGGCTGTGAACTGTTGAGCGAAACGTTCCGTGGATTTTCGCGTGACGGCAGAGGCCGATCTGTCTCCTGTCGCATCTGAGATTTCTTCCTGAGCCATCAATTGGGCGCGTTGACCTTTGATCGCGAAGACGGTTTTCTCGGCGTTGGTGCCGATTGGCTCGTACAGCGGCATGAACCACCATCGCTGCAAGCTGTTTCCCTGAGGGCGAAGAAGGGCGAGATGGCTGGAAATGCCCCGCACTCTTGAAGGATCCAGTCCGAGCGCAATGCGTTTCATTCTCAAGTCCGCCTCAACGAGAGCGAGGGCGAAATGGGAATCGTCGGGAACTCCCCAGATCGAAACCTGCTGGTTCCCCAGAATCGTGGCCATCGTTCGGATGCGACGTTGGGCAGATGAGGTGGACGTGACACTCGAGTTCGCACGCACGAATCGTTGAAGCTTCGACAGGTTTTCGTTCGTCGGATCAATTGAGACTCCGATTTCGTTTTGTCCGGAGATCGTCGAGCGAAGCGCCACAACAAGATCGTCCAGCTTCATCGGAGGTCGTCCGGTGGTGTTGCCCAGAATCTGTCCGTCCGGGCCTGGGCCGAAACCTTCCGCGGGGCCAACCAGTCGAATGTCTTGTTGTTCCACATCGATCACGACGTAATCAATTCGCTGAAGGCCAGCGAGATAGGCGATGGCTGGGGGGATTTCGGGATCTTTGGCAAGGCTGGAGCGGAGGGCCTGATCGAGTTGTTTCAGCGAGAGGACTCTTGCTTCATTCTGTTCGATCAATGTGGGATCACTGAGTTGCTCTGTGAACGCGGATTGCAGGTCTTTTAGCTCAGAGCGTGAGATTCTTCGTGTTGGAGAGGTCCTGACGATTCCGTCTGCGTCGATCAGAATTCCGCCGACGTTCTGATTTCCGTTGTTCCCATTGCCGTTTCCATTTCCATTCCCTCCGCCTGCCTGTTGAGCCGGGACGTTGGAAGGGAGGCTGATCACTAAAATTGCGCAGCAAAGGAGAATCTTGAGAGTGTCACACATGGATCGTTGATTCCTTTTTGCGAACTCATTTCCCCGATCGGGGATCCGGACCGTTCGTCGACGATAGGTTGATCATAACCGGCTCCCAATCAAAAACGCGAACAGAATCTCTTCCGCAACAGCTTGATCAGTGAGATTTTCGAATTGTTGAGGTTGCGGTTCTGCTCTTCGTGGCTGCTACTGCTGTCGCCAGAAGCGGGGCGTTAACAAGACCAGAATAGCGAATAGCTCAAGCCGGCCGAGCAACATCAGCATGGTCAGAAGGCATTTTCCCTGTTGCGAAAAGTTCGCGAAATTCTCCGTGGGGCCAATCACTCCAAAACCGGGGCCGACATTGTTGAGTGTTGCGGCGACGGCAGAACCGCAGTCGAGAAGTTTCTCCGCGATCCCATGGTCTCCGTGAGTTTCCCAGAGATCGTCCGGTTCGATGGTAATCAGAAGGAACCAGCTTCCCAGAAAAATTACCAGCACCATGCAAAAGTATACGACGACATCGTGGCGAATCCGTTCTTCGACAACGATGCCTCCCAGCCGAAGTGGGCGAACGACATTAGGTCGATACGCTTTTTCGATCTCGAGGATGAAGATCTTGCCGAGCAAAACCCAGCGAATGACTTTGATTCCCCCCGCCGTCGAGCCAGCACATCCTCCGACAAACATCAACACGAACAGGAGACCTTTGGCGAATTCACTCCAGTTGGAAAAGTCTTCCGTGCCGAATCCGGTTGTCGTGATGATGGAGACTGTGGCGAACAAGCTGTGCCGCAAAGCCACAAACAGATTGGCGTAATAGCCGTTGACCATGAGGCTGATGGTCAGAAGGCAAGTGACCACCAGAATGATTAACAGATACGCGCGCAGTTCCGCATCGCTCGTTAAATGTTTCAGCCGCTTGGTCCAGCTGTCTTTGTGATGCCGTCGGAAGACGAGGTAATACAGCGAGAAGTTCACACCAGCGAGCAACATAAAGATGATGATGATGAACTCAACCGGCCCTCCATTGTAAAACCCGACGCTGGAGTTGTGAGTGCTGAATCCTCCGGTCGCCATTGTCCCGAAGGTGTGACAGAGTGCTTCGTACAGTGAGACCCCGCACGACATCAGCAAAACGGTTTCGATTCCGCTGAAGACGACGTAAATCGTCCACATGACAATCGCAGATTCCTGAACTCGCGGTCGAACAGACTCAGTGATCGGTCCGGGGACTTCGCGTTTCAGCATCGCTTTCCCCCCTGCCCCGAGTTGTCCGAGGATCGCTACGAAGAGAACGATGATTCCCATCCCGCCGAGCCAGTGAGTGAAGCATCGCCAGAACATCACGCAGCGAGGAATCACTTCGGGATCTTCGAGCTCAGTCAGAAGAGAGGCCCCGGTTGTCGTAAAACCCGAGACCGACTCGAAGAACGCATCGATGGGAGTCATCTTGACGCCAGGTGCTCGCTCGCTTCCGGAAAACAGAAACGGCAGTGCTCCGAGGATTCCCGCGAGAATCCAACCCATCCCGACAGTGGCGAATGCTTCTTTCCTGAGGATCGAAGACTTGCTCTGGTGTCCCCAGGCGTACAAGGCCCCGCTGACTGCGAGGCTGCAAAGCATCGCAAAGACCAGTCCCCAAAACCCGCGAGCTTCGAAGGTTTCGACTTGTCCGAGTGCAGGGAATGCCCACGGCAGGCTGAAGGCCATGGATGCCCCCACGAGCAGTCCCAGCAGTCCAAGCATCCGTGCAACAATAGGCCAGTTCATACAAATTCGTCGTTGTAGAGTAGTGTGTGACCTGTGACGCAATGGGTCGACACAATGAATGCAGCGTAAGTGTCGAGATTGAAGATTGCGAGCGTTTCAAGGAATCTGTGAACAGCCCGAAGTCAGTCGTTACTCCCAGCTTCCCGTTTGTGATGCAGCTTAAGTTCCAGCCCGAAGGAAGATCGTGAGGCTGTAAACAACCACTCCGACCACAATCACTGTTCCAAAATTCAACAGCCAGCGGGCAGTGGCGGGCTTCTTCAACGCGATGATTTGAGCAATGACACAGACGACAACGACGAGCGAAAGCTTGAAGTAAAGCATCCCCTGAACAGGCCCCCAGCGATGCAGGAAAAACTCTGCGATGGGATTCGATTCTCGAAACTTCCCCGTTGAGAGAAGGAGATAAGTCATCAGAAAATCGAGCACGTTCACCAGAATGAACATCGCGGTTTCGGCTTCGAGTGGAAGATGGCCAATGAGCAGATCAGACCATGATCGTTCTGCTTCGTGCTCACCTTCTTCCGAAACAGCGTCAGCATTCTCGGAATCCTGGTTCATAGCTGTCCTGCTGTGAATGATCGAAATGTCTCAATGCGTCTGAATTCAATCCTGTGGGATCGATCGCCAGACGGGGAGGAATTGACTCGGAGAATGATTTCCCAACCCGATTGGGCACGGTCATTGTAAAGAGATTCGACTCTGATTCCGAGGCGACGCACGGGAAATCAGAACGGCATCAACATCCGCTATTCACTCTGATAGCGAATCGGGTCGGTGAGCCCAGCTTCCTGAAATCCGCGTTGTCGAAGTTGGCACGAGTCGCAATGTCCGCAGCTCACACCTTCAGGAGATGGATCGTAGCAGCTGTGAGTTAAGGAATAGTCGACACCGAGTTCGATGCCACGTTTGATGATTTGAGACTTTGTGAGGTGAATCAGCGGGCTATGAATTTGAAACGTTCCTTCTCCATCGACGCCCGCTTTCGTGGCGAGGTTGGCTGTCTTTTGGAACTGTTCAATGAACTCCGGTCGACAGTCGGGATATCCGCTGTAGTCGACAGCATTGACGCCGATGAAAATGTCGAAGGCGCTCAAGACTTCTGACCAGGCAAGTGCAAGTGACAGAAAGACGGTGTTTCGGGCGGGGACATAGGTTGAAGGAATTCCATCGGACATGGAGTCCTCATCGCGATCCTTGGGAACATCGATATTGTCCGTGAGCGAAGAGCCCCCGAACTTTCTTAAATCGATGGGAATCGTGATGTGTTCAGCGACGCCGAAGTGTTCTCCCACGCGATGGGCTGCCTCCAGTTCGAATCGGTGTCGCTGACCGTAATCGAATGAAAGTGCGTAACAGGTGAACCCTTCGTCCTTCGCGATCGCGAAGGCTGTGGCGGAATCAAGTCCGCCGCTGAGCAAGACGACTGCCGGTCGGTTTTGGCGCGTGATTGAATTCATCGGTCTTAATCGATCGTTGTCGTAGCGGGATGGAAACCGGTGGTGCTGGTCGAGACCCTGTAAAGTCCGGTTCCGACGGTGATGTAGAGCGACGTTTGATCTTCGTCGATGCCGAAGCAGCAATTTGTGGGAAGTTCGGGAGTGGGAAGAAATTCCAGTTCTTCTCCTTCCGGTGAGAAGACGGCAATTCCGAATCGATCTTCGCTGCGCACAGCTGCGAAGACGTTCCCGTTTGCGTCGACAGTCATGCCATCAATTCCCGTTTGATCACCGAAATCTCGGAGCACACGTCGATTGGTTACCGTACCATCTTCTCGGAGATCAAATGCATTGAACGTCATCCGCGGCGGAGATGCAGGCTCGTGATCTTCGGATTGCCCAGTCGATCCATTGTCTGTTTCCGCAACGTACAGTGTTTTCCCATCGGGAGAGAGAACGACTCCGTTCGGTTTCGAAATCCCTGTCTTCAATCGCGTCAATTGTTTCGTCTCCGGGTTAAGCCGAAAAACACTCATGTGATCAAGCTCCAACTTTTCCGGACCGACATACCGCGGATCACTGAAGAAAATGGAACCATCGGGATGAATGACGAGGTCGTTCGGGGAATTGAATCGTTTCCCGTCGAATTTCGAGACCAGTGGTTGAACGTTCCCGTCTTCCTGGATTTGACAGAGCGCGATCTTTCCTCCGTTCGCGCCACAGCAGGCGATGAGTGTGCCCGACCGGTCGAACATGAGCCCGTTGCTTTGACCACTGTCCGAACAGAAAACGTCCGTCGTGCCTGATTTTGGATCAAACCGCATGATCTTTCCGGGACGATCGGTTCTTGCAATATCGCTGAAGTAGATGCGGCCGTCGGGTCCGACAGCAACTCCTTCGGTGAACTCTCCGTCGTTCCAGAGACGTTCGAGTTTGGCGTCAGATGCGAAGATTGGTTGCGATTGTGAAGAGGGATTGTCAGCCGCAGAAGCAGCGAAATTCCCCACGATCAGCATCAGAATGAACCCGAGTCCGGTTGTTGTCGTGACTTCCGATTTCATCTGCGGTTTCCTTCGAGAACGTCAATTCTTATTGAGATCACAATTCGTATCTATTGATCAACTTCTTTATTGACCAATCTGAACAACACCGCGTCCGGAAAACTTGCCAGCGAGAATTTCATCGACTGCATTCGGGAGTTCATCGAAAGTCAGTGGGACTTTGAGTTGATCAAGGTGATCCAGCTTCCAGTCGCTGGCGAGTTTGTTCCAGATTTCCACTCGCAAGTCATCGGGACACCATGCGGAATCGATTCCGGAAAGCGTCACGCCTCTGAGGATGAACGGATAGACCGTTAACGGGAGTTCCGCGCCGCCTGTGACTCCGCAACACGCGACGCACCCTCGATGGTGGGTTTTCTTGATGAGCGTCGCGAGAGTTTCTCCTCCGACGGTATCAACTCCGGCTGCGAATTCGCCTTTCAGGAGAGGTCGCTTTTCTGGGCTCAGTAGTTCACGACCGGAAATTTCCTTCGCGCCCAGCGATTTCAACCAGTCATGTTTTTCCGTCTTTCCGGTGACTGCATGCACATGAAAACCCAATTTCGACAACAACGCAACGGACAGGCTTCCCACTCCTCCAGTTGCTCCGGTGACGACAACGGGGCCCTGCTCCGGGAGGATGTTGTGATCAAGAAGCGCGCTCACGCACTGAGCAGCTGTGAATCCCGCAGTCCCCAGAATCATGCTTTCTTCCGGCGTCATCCCGTCAGGCAGCGGAACAAGCCAGTCGCCCGGGCAGATCAACTTCTCCGACCATCCGCCCCAGCGTTCGACTCCCAACTCGTGACCGGTTGCAATGACCGCATCACCCGGCTGAAACCGATCGTGTTGACTCTCAACAACAACTCCGACCGAATCGATGCCCGGCACGTGAGGAAAATTTTTCACAATTCCCGGATGACCGGTGGCTGCCATCGCATCTTTGTAATTGAGTGAAGACAGCCTCACCTCGAGCAAGACGTCCCCTTCTTTGAGAGGCCCGAGCTTTGTCGTTGCGACAGATGCATTGACGGTTTTGTCAGTTCGATTGACGAGATAGCAACTCGTCGTTCGCTCCTGCATGTTGTCTCCAGTGGGTCAAGAATTCGCTGAGCGTTGCAGTGACCCATGATAGTCACGGAGCGAGGATTTTTCACGGACTGGGTTGTGGGAGGATTGAACGCAGTGAGGATTGTTCTCGGGGAGGATTGTTCCGTGAGACGGGTTTGATCGCCTCGAGACGGAATCCTCGCACAGCGGCAGGCCCAGACATTGCGATTCATTGATGTAATCGTCAATTTCGCAGATTTCAGAATCGCGTGCGGGCCTGTTGGGTTTGACGTTCGTCAATTGATCCACTCAACTGTGCAGGAAACATCGAACAGATTCGATGCGAGACGGTCACGACGGAGCAAGTTGCTTTCGTTTGTCCGCTCGCCTGAAACGTTGACTCGTGCCATTGGCTGTGTTTGCTCGTAGATGTCGAAGCAGACTCACACGAAAGATGCTCGAGTACCACTCATGAGGAATTCTTCTTGGATCCCCTGCTCATTCTCGCCATCGGTATTGTCACCATTCTGGGTCTCATTCTGATCCTGAAAGTCAATGCGTTTCTCGCGTTGATCGTTTCAGCGATTGTTGTCAGTCTGCTTTCTCCGGGAGCTGTCGAAGACAAGATTTCTCGCGTTGCTGATTCCTTCGGAAGCGCAGCTGGGAATATCGCCATCGTGATTGGGTTAGCTGCCATCATCGGTGAGTGCATGATGGTCTCCGGAGCTGCCGATCGAATTGTTCAGGCGTTTCTCGGCTGGCTCGGCGAAAAGCGGGCGTCGTGGGCGCTGATGGGAAGCGGATTTGTGCTTTCCGTTCCCGTCTTCTTTGATACGGTCTTTTACTTGCTGGTCCCGTTGGCCCGTTCGTTGTTCCGCAGAACGAACAAGAACTATCTGCTCTACATCCTCGCCATTGCAGCGGGTGGAGCGATTACGCACACCCTCGTCCCGCCGACGCCGGGGCCGCTCGTCATGGCGACGACTTTGGGAATTGACATCGGTACGATGATTCTTGTCGGAGCGATGGTCGCGCTTCCGGCTGCCATTGCTGGATTGGCGATTTCGGCCTGGCTCAACAAGATGATCGACATTCCATTTCGGGATGATCATGTTGTCGGGACAGAAGATGATGTTCCCGAAGTCCCCAAAACGACTCCTCCGTTGTGGCTGTCGCTGTTGCCGGTCGTCCTGCCCGTGGCCCTGATCTCTGCAAATACTGCACTCGATACGTTGGCGAACGCGGAACACACTCCCCAATTGCAGGTCGCTGATATCAGTGATTGGCCAGCGTTTGAGGCGGCATTGGTCGGACCCGGTGCCACTCCTGCTGCTCAGCGGATCGCAAGCGTCTTGCCGGAAAGCGTCCGAGAGCTCTTCGAGGAACCGAACCTCGATGAGGAACAGAAGCAGAGCGTGATTACTGCATTCAACGATGTGCTCGTTCAGAAGAGCCCCATGCTTTATGACAATCAAGCTTTTGATGAAGTGATCGACAAGAGTTGGAAGATTGATGAAGCGCTCAACGCGGACGGAGTTTCAGAGCAGCAAGCGATTGAACTGGAACGAGAGGCACTCGTCAGTTCTCTTTCGCAAACTGATCTCGATGCAATGAAAGTCCACGAACGTGAGCGATTCAATCGGCTGCTTTTGGAAGTCACCTTCCCGAAACTGATTCGTCCGCACGACTGGAATACTCCATTGCGACAGGCAGCGAATGTTTCGAAGCTGTTCGGAAATGCGAATCTCGCTTTGTTGTTCTCCACGATTATCGCAATGTGGATTGTCTTCCGACAGAAGAAGCCAACACTGAAAGCAATGTCCGAAACAGTGGAACTGGCCCTGATGAGCGGAGGAACGATTATTCTGATCACTGCCGCCGGGGGAGCGTTTGGGGCGATGCTCAAGATCGCAGGAATCGGCGATGCAATCAAAGAGATGTTCACCAACGGCGACGTCACTTCTTCGTCGACCGGGATGGCATTCCTGATTCTCGGTTATTCACTGGCCGCGTTGCTGAAGGTCGCTCAGGGTTCGAGTACGACGGCGATGATCGTCGGATCCGGAATGCTGGCGTCGATGATCAGCGGTGTCGAACTTGGGTTTCATCCCGTTTATCTCGCGACCTCGATTGGTGCAGGATCGTTGATGGGCAGCTGGATGAACGATTCCGGATTCTGGATCTTCACGAAGATGGGGCGACTCACGGAGTCCGAAAGTCTTCGGTCCTGGACTCCGATGCTGGCCGTTCTCAGCTTGGTGAGTTTCGCGACAACGATCCTGCTCTCGAAATTCCTTCCCTTGCTTCCGGCTGCATAAAAAAACGGACCTCCTCAATGACCGATTGAGGAGGTCCATCTATTTTTCAGGTCGGGCGACGGCTCGTTTGTTACTGCCGTTTTCCGTAGACGACCACTTGATTCAAGTGGAGAATCCCCTTCCCGTCCAATCCGATTTTCACGTATTGGCCAGTGGTTCCCGGTGGCAGGTCGACGACGTAATTTTCAGCCGGTTTGGATGACTTCCAGACTTGCTTCCAGTTTTCTCCATCATCGGAAATCCACACAGCCAGATCGCGTGCCCGTTCGTAGAACTGCGGGTTGCGTCGATTCTGAATTTCGATGTGACGAATTTCGGAAGGTGCCGCAAGCTGAATCCCGATCGCCGGGTCTTTTGTTGCACTGTTTGGCGAATGGAATGCGAACTCGCGGTTGCCTGGATCGACGGCACTCAGCACCAGATGGGCATATTGAGACCAATGATCGGGAAAGCCCTCGCCGAGTTGGAGGAGTGCATCCCGGGAGATCTCTTCGAAGTCGCCATGCCGTCTGAGATCCCCAACGTCGGCGAGTCCGGTTTCGATCCATCCATCGTCCCGGATCACGAAACCGGTTTGATCTGACAGAAACTCAATCAGGTCGAGGAATTCACCGGGAGCGATCGTTCGGACGAGACCTTCAGGCATCGAACTCGCTTTCATATCGCGGCGTGCATCGATGTCCTCTTTGGCAATGACTTCCTGCTTCCCTTTTCCGTCGTCAGTTGCGACTCCGAGGGTCAAGCTGTCATCGGTTTCCGCGAGAATGAATCCGTTCAGAACTTTCCCTTCGACGGTTGCGATCTGAACCGTTTCGTAACCTTTGGCGATCTTGTCGTTCGGGTACAGGATGTGAGTGATCAACTCTTCGCGGGAATAGCGTGCACCGATTCCGTCGAGTCGAGGCCCGAATTGTTTCCCGAGATCTCCAAGCTGATGACAGGCCGAACAGACACGTTCGAAGACAACTTGCCCCTGATTCGCTTTCCCTCCACGGATCGATGCCAGCGTTTGAATCGCTCGCTGTTGCTGTCGACGAGAGGCTTCGGAGTCTTGAGCGATCGCAAGCGGACGAATTGCTTTGCCGCCCGGAGTCGCTGCGAGAATGAAGTCTTCGAAGTACTTTCTGGCGGCATCGCTCGAATTGGCCAGCGGAGATTGCTCACCCTGCAGCGAGTCCGCAAATGGAGCCAGTGCTTGAAGCGTATGTTCCAGCGTATATTCGATCCAGTAGTCAAGCGGTTGATCAACGACTTGCAGTGAAACAGCGAGAGCTTCCGGAGTTTGAACGAAGCTGAGCGCTCGAACTCCTTCCAGTCGCACTCGCGGATGGGGATCACGAACAGCTGTTTTGAAGATCTCGAATGCGTTGTCGTAGCGGGCAATTTCGTTCGCAACTGCATGCACTACTGCAGAGCGGGCATGGAAGTCGTCCGCCTTCATGAGTCGATTGACGAGAGCCGGATCGAGTTGACGGAAGCTTTCCTGAATCCAGAGTGCCTCGCAGAGTTTTTCTTCGGTTCGATCTTCCTTGAGCCAGTCATTGACTGCTTTCAGGACTTCCTGTTCATCGCGAGCACGTAACTCTCGACGAGCACGATAGCGAGTACGGAGTTCGTAAGCGGTCAACTGGTTGAGAAGTTCCGGAATGGTCGCATCGCTTTGAAGGGCCGGTTCGATCAACGGCGTGTCGGTGTGAACCAATCGATAGATTCGGCCATGTTCATGATCGCGGTTCGGGTCCCGTTGGGAGTACTGCATGTGCCCGATCAAGGCATTGCACCAGTCTCCAAAGCAGAGTGCTCCATCGGGACCAATTTGAGGATCAACCGGGCGGAAGAAGTTGTCTGTTGAATCGAGAAGGTCGTCGACACGTTTCCCGTCGTAGCCAGCCGTCCCAGCTTGATCGTGAAGCGTAAATCGAGGCATTCCGTGCATGTTGATCACGCAGGCGTAAATGAATTGCCCCTGCACGTCATTCGGGAAATGTCGACTGAATAGGAACTCGTTCCCCACAGCTGGCCGCATTCCTTCGTTATTAAAAGCGGGTTGCAGCGTTCGTCGAGAGGAGACGGGGTATCCCGACAGGGGACTCGTCCAGTGCTGTTGAGCGTTCGTTCCATCTCCAATGATTCCCATTCCCCAGCGATCAAAAACCATGCACCAAGGGTTGCCGTATCCGGGAGTTCGGAAGTGACGGAACTTCCAGCTCTTGGGATCGAGGATGTAAGAACCGGAAGGTCCTTTATTTCGAAACGGTCCCCAGGGTGTTTCGAGAGTTGTCGACATCGACACACCTTCCTGCATGTAGAGCAGTCCGCCGTGAGACCATTCCCAGGCACCCATGGCGTGATGAGTATCGTCGGTCGCGATGCCGTCGAGAACTTGAGTCACTTCGTCGGCGACATCATCTCCGTCAGTGTCTCGAAGAAAGAGAATGCGCGGTTCATCGACGACGAGAACTCCGTCTTCGTAGAACTCAAAGCCGGTCGGGCAAATCAGCTGATCGTAAAAGGTCTTGCAGACATCGGCGCGGCCATCATTGTCGGTATCTTCAAGGATCAAAAGTTTGTCGCCGGGGCGGGCTGAGCCGGGAAGCCACTGCGGATAATTGATCATGCAGGAAACCCACAAGCGGCCCTTGCTGTCGAAGGTCATCTGGTTCGGGTTTGCCAGCTCCGGAAACTCTCGCTCGGAAGCAAAGAGTTTGACCTCAAAGCCTTCCGGAACACTCATCTGAGAAATGGATTCTTCAGGGGAGGGGTATTCGAGAGTCTTGGGCTCTCGCAATTTCCGAAACCCTTCGTCCCGCGTTCCGAACATCGTTTCCGGAATGAAGACTTCTCCCGTTGTGGAATCGTCCGGTTGAGGAGGGACCTCCTTGCCTGCGATCAGGTCCCAGATGTACTGATCCCGGACAGCGACCATGTTGCGGATCTTGGCATATTCTCCGGGAAATGTTTCGGTGTCCCAGGTTCTTCGGCCTCCGTACACATACCAGCCATTGAGCATGCGGTAGTCTTGCAGGTGCAGCCACGATTTGTCGTTGACCACTTTTCGTAGCTGTTCGTACCCGGCCGAACCGACGTTGATTGGATCGGCTTCAGGAAAGAGTTGCTGGTCGAGAATTGTTCCGAGGAGTTGGTCTCCTTCCTCGTTGTGATGAATCCCATTGATCGTGAATTGGGCACCCGGTTCCTGGCCGAATTCGTCAAGTGTTGGGGAGAACAGATCGAGGAACGGGGCGTCGATTTCTTGAGCGAGTTCCCGAACCGCATCGCTGTACAGTTTCAGAACGCGGTTGTTCTCTTCGCCATCAGGCAATAGCGGATTGTTGGTTGATTCAAAGGCCATTGGGCTGACAAGAATAAATCGAGCGGGCCGGTCTGGCTTCGAGTGCGTTTGTTTGGTCTGTTCGAACCAGTTCCGATACTGGTCCTGAAACTTCGCAATCGCCTCTGGGGAATCACCGGCGAAATGCTCGTTGAAGCCGAAGAAGCAGATGAAAAGTTCCGGCCCGAAAACTTCGATCGGCGTGTCAATTTTCGTGTAGTTGTCAGGTCGTTGTTGGAGGCCCACTTCATCGGCAGGCCATCCGAAGTTGCGAATGACCAGTTGTTTCTCGGGAAAACGCGTGTGAAGCATCGTCTCGAAGTGGCCGAACAAATTCATTCGCTCGGCAAGCGATCCGCCCATCAATGCGATGCGCTCGTTGTCGCGGAATTCAAAATTCTCAGGAGGGGCAGCTTGGTTTTCCGCCGGAAGGAGACAGAGCGTCGTCAGCAAGAAAATGAAGACTTTCATGGTGGGCATGTGGAAATCCTTGAAGTGGGGTGGGTGTGTTAATCGACCCGGTTCAGGGGGCAGGGGAGAGCGAGTTCGCGGATCGACCATGCTCTGTTGGGCGTTCGTCCCCGACCGGTCGATGAATGTTTGATTGGTGGACATCCGGGCAGTCTGTCTCTTCACGCTTCCTTCGGAAAGAGTACCGAGTCGCGGCTGAGACAGCATGTAGGTGCCACGGGAATCCGTCAGTGTTGCACCTGAAATCATGAATCAAGAGTCGTCGGTTTTCAACGGATCCGGGATCGCCGTCGTCCCAGTCCGCACGTTGCCGATGTTCAACAGATGCCGAATGTCTGTGAGGGTTTCGCTGTGTCAGCCGTTGGAGAACCTGGTCCCCCAACGGTCACAATCGATACAGTGAGGATGTTGGAAAGAAACGGAAGCGGCACAACCGGTACATTCAGTAATCCCTTCTTGTCTTTGCCAGGCTCGCGACATTCACTGCCCTTTCAATTTTCCCTGCTTTCTCGTTGGTCGATCATCTCTCTATCACTCAACACTTTCCACTGTCATGCAGGTCAACACATGGCGGTGAGAAGTATTCCCACTCACCTTTCCTTTTACCTTACGGACACTGGCACTCAGTCCGGAAAGGTCCCAGCGAGGAGTCAGGAAGATGCTCGTTCTTTCACGCCACCGAGATGAAAGCATTATGATCGGCGATGATGTCGTCGTTACGATTGTGGACATTCGTGGGGACAAAGTCCGCCTTGGAATTCAAGCCCCTACAGAGATCCCTGTGCATCGGCAGGAAGTTTATGAAGCCATTCAACGTGAGAAGAACCCGAACAGTCAAGCGACATCGGCAAAGTCGACAGCCTGACGGTCGTCGGTTTTCCGTTCACGATAGAGGCGTTGCCGTGTCCCCTCACGCGGCAACGCCTTTTCCCATTTTCCCTTCCAAGTCGGGCAGAAAAGTCTTGTCATGATCTGGTTCATTGTCGGATGTATTGCCCCGGCATTCTTGATTTCGTTCGTCGTGACCCGAATCGTTCAACGCTACGCCGAAACGTGGGGCCTTGTCGATCAGCCTGCTGCCCGGAAAGTGCATGTCACGCCGACTCCACTGGGAGGCGGGATCGCGATCTATTTCGGGTTTCTGCTTCCGATTCTCGCTGCTCAGATCTTTGCAGCTGCCGCGATTCAAGGCTTGATTCCCAGCGACTGGATTCCGGAGTTGCTCAGAGCGCATTTCGAAGGAATCCAGTACCGGGCTCCGCAATTTTGGACGCTGATGGCGGGGGGAACTGTGCTTGCCGTGATGGGATTGGTCGACGATCGGTTCGGTCTCTCATGGAAGATTCGTTTGGTCGTTCAATTTCTGGTTGCGGGAATGCTGGTGCTCACCGGGACATCCGCGACGATTTTTGTGTCAGTCCCCTGGTTCGGGATGCTGGTGAGCGTGGTGTGGATCGTGGTGCTGATCAACTCGCTCAATTTTCTCGATAATATGGACGGCTTAAGCGCCGGGATCGGGCTGATTGCGTCGCTGATGTTTGCGTCTGTGATGTTGAGCGGAACGAGTGAGCCGCGTTGGCTGGTCGGTGGGGCACTCCTCGTCTTAAGTGGATCGCTGGGAGGATTTCTTGTTTTTAACTGGCCGCCCGCCTCGATCTTCATGGGAGATGCGGGAAGCACATTTCTCGGGATGATGCTCGCCAGCCTCACGCTTCTGGGGACGTTTTACGATAGTGGTGTCTCGCAAACACATGTGATTCTGGCTCCGTTGTGCATCCTTGCGGTTCCGCTCTACGACTTCACATCTGTCATGCTGATTCGCCTCAGTCAGGGCAGAAGTCCGTTTCAGCCGGACAAAAGCCACTTTTCTCACCGATTGACAGGCATCGGCCTGAGCAGAACGAACGCGGTTCTCACGGTTCATTTCGCCACGCTCACAACCGGGCTGGGAGCATTGTTGCTGTATCACGTTGATGACTGGAGTGGAGCGATGCTCGTCATCGCCCTGGTTTTGTGTACGCTCGTGATCGTTTCTATTCTGGAAATGGCGGCGGGACGCGCCAACAATCAGGAGAAGCCAAACCCACCCGCTCCGTCTCAGCACAACTGACAAGGCCGTAGTGAACTATTTTACCCATGCTGTTCCGTTCCTCGGCTCGGACCTTTATGTCGTCGGTACCAGCATTCCAGACATGCTGGCTGTCGTGGATCGTCGGGCACGGCTTCGTCTCAAAGCTGTTGATCGCCGTATTGGTGTCGTCCAGCAATCGCCCAGCGACGTCGCGGAGCACGAACTTCTGAGCGGAATTCGCCAGCATCTTCTTGATGACCGCTGGTTTCATGGGACCGAAGGGTTTTATTCGGTCACCGCCAAGCTGGGGGAAGAGTTTCGAAGCGTATTGCCAGAGGCAGATTCGTGGAGGTGTGGATTTTTGGGACACCTTGTGATGGAGCTGCTCCTCGACGATGTGCTAATTGAACTCGATCGGTCTCGACTGGAAGCGTTTTACGAGAGTTTTCAACGCGTCGATCACTCGTACGTTCAGGCGATTGTCTCCAGTGTCGCCACACGGGAAGTGCCGGATCTGGCGAGGTTTCTGGGGCTCTTTCTCAACGAGCGTTTTCTTGATGACTACGCAAACGATGAACGGCTTCGCTTCCGACTCAATCAAGTCATGAAACGTGTGAAGCTCGATCCGCTTCCGGAGTCTGTCTTTCCGGTCCTCGAGTTTGGCCGCGGCCTCGTCAAAGAAAACGTGGCTGCGCTTCTCCCTCTTGAGATGTTTCCCAATCGCGACGTGCTCGGCGATCTCTCGTAACGACGCTGCGTTTCTGCTGCAGGCGATTTGCAATTGGTAGTGACTGTCGTTTCCACTGTAAGTGTTGACTCGACATCTGCGCGGGGCACCGGGGTCTCCCCAGGTGCGAAGACAGACATATCCCGACGAATCCACGAGAATGGTACGAGTCGGATCTTCCACAAAGCTGACTGTTCAATTCATATGAAGATTCGCCAACCCTTTCGTAAGTGGTTTTGACACCCTAAACTTTCGTCAATCTCAGCGCGTCTGATTCGAAGAACGCGCATTGGACTCGCGGTCACATCCAACCTTCGTTTCGATATTCATGGTAAGGCACGGACATGGCAGGGAATGATTGGCTCCAACAGTTTGTGGACGACGACACGATCAGTGCGGACCAGCTTGCCGAAGCGATCAACGTCGCTCAGGCCGGTGGAATCATGCCGGAAGATGCTCTTGTCAAACTCGGCTACGTCGACGAGTCACGAATCGCCGAAGCCAAGGCGAACGCTTTCGGATTCAATTTCACCGACCTCGACAATCTCGAAATTCCGGCGGCCATCATCGAGTTGGTCCCCGAATCGGTCGCTCGTGAAAACACGTGTGTTCCGGTTGAATTTATGGGGGAACGACTGGTCGTCGCTGTTGTCGACCCCATGAACTTCGAGGTGATGGAGAAGCTGAGGTTCATTCTAAATAAAGATGTCGAGTTGACGATGGCCTCGAAAGAGTCCATCAACGAGTCGATCAATCGACACTACGGCGGTTCAGAAACGGAATCTGTGGACTCAATGCTGATGGAGTTCACCGAAACAGCGATCGACTTCACGGAGACCGATCTCACCTCCGCCGAAGCGGATGCTTCGGATGAGGAGTCGTCGCCAATCGTTCGGCTGGTGAATCTGATTATCACAGAAGCAGCGAATATGCGGGCGAGTGATATTCATGTCGAACCATTCGAGGACCGGATTCGAATTCGGTATCGGATCGACGGCGTCCTCGTTGAGCGGGACAGCCCTCCGCGACGATTGCTCGCTGCACTGACCTCGCGTTTAAAGGTGATGGCGCGAATGGACATCGCTGAAAAGCGTCGACCTCAGGATGGTCGAATCAAAACGCGAGTCGGCGGGAAAGAGATCGACTTGCGAGTGAGTGTTCTCCCGACCAACCACGGTCAGGCGATCGTTCTTCGAATTCTGGATCGAGACAATATTAAGGTCGGGATTCGAAATCTGGGCTTCAGCGAAGAGAACTACCGAAGATTTCAAAACATTATCCGTCGCCCGAACGGAATCTTTCTGGTGACAGGTCCTACGGGAAGTGGCAAGACCACGACGCTCTACAGTGCTCTCGGAGAACTCAATCGGCCGGACAGAAAGATCATCACCGCGGAAGATCCGGTGGAGTACTACCTGCCCGGGATCAATCAGGTCGAAGTGCGGCACAATATCGGGCTCGATTTTGCCCGGATCATTCGTGCCATGCTGCGACAGGCGCCGAACGTGATTCTCGTCGGTGAAATCCGCGATACCGAGACCGGAGAAATGGCAATTCAGGCTTCTTTGACTGGACACTTGGTTTTTAGTACTCTTCACACGAACGATGCGCCCGGTTCTATTACACGATTGATCGATATGGGTGTTCAGCCATTTCTTGTCGCTTCGAGCCTGATGGCCGTGATGGCCCAGCGTCTGATTCGTGTGGTCTGTTCCAAGTGCGGAACGTCATATCAGCCCGATCAAGAAGAACTCGACTTCTTCGAACTCTCACCGGAACAGTTGGAATCTGCGAACTTCCGACACGGGACAGGTTGTGCCAATTGTCAGCACACAGGGTTTCGCGGTCGAAAAGCTGTGTTCGAATTGATGATGATGAATTCCACAATTCGAGACATGGCGTTCCGGAGTGAGCCAGCTCAGAATATTCGTCGGCAAGCACGCCTGTTTGGTATGAAATCTCTGGATATGGACGCAATCGACAAGGCTCTCGAAGGAGTCTCGACTCTCAGCGAAGCGTACAAGTTGCGAACAGGAGGCCACTAGGTTGTGTCCAGATTGCGACGAAATCTCCTCGATACTGTTGCTCGCGAGCGTCAAAGTTGTCGAGGTGTGTCGTCGTTGTGAGTTTTTGGTTTTGGTTTGGGGTCATTTTGACGTTACTCGATTAGGGAGGAGGGTGTCGAAAGTTGTCGTCGGGATGAGCGCCGGTTCGTTTGTTCGCAGAGCAGGACTGGTGAGCCAGTGTTGTTCGCCGGGCAGTTCAACGGGCGTGCTCAGATCGGACTCTGGTCAGCATTCTGGCGGTCAAATTCGCATTCTGCATTCTTGATATCGATAATTCCCTCGCTGTGGGCATCACGCCTCAGCGATCCAGTTCACATCACGAAGGTCAATATTCGGTGACAATTCAGATCGACAAACTGTTGGAGACAGTGGTCCGAGAACGCGTGAGTGATTTGCATCTCACGACGGGACAGCCTCCAGTTGTTCGCCTCTCCGGGCGAATGCAACGTTTGGACACGAAATCGCTCGAGCCCGCAGATACCGTGGCTCTGATGAAGAGTATTACCCCGGAGCGAAACCAGCAGGAACTCCAGGAAGTTGGGGGAACGGACTTTGGTTTTGCGTTCGGTGACAAAGCGAGATTTCGCGTTGCTGTGTTTAAGCAGCGTGGTCAAGTCGCACTCGTGCTCCGGCGAATTCCCAACGAGTTTCTCACCTTCGAGCAACTCGGGTTGCCGCCGATTATCTCCGAGTTGATCTCACGACCTCGTGGACTCTTCCTCGTGACCGGTCCGACGGGAAGTGGAAAGACGACGTCGCTGGCGAGTATGATCAACTGGCTCAATGATCATGAGCAGCATCACATCATTACTCTCGAAGACCCGATTGAGTATTACCACGACCATAAGAAGTCCACGATTAACCAGCGTGAAGTCGGTGTCGATGTCCCGAACTTCCCGGAAGCACTCCGCCGGGCTTTGCGTATGGACCCCGATGTGATTCTCGTGGGGGAAATGCGAGACCTTGAAACCATTTCGTCTGCGATCACAGCGGCGGAAACGGGGCACGTGGTCTTTGGAACGCTTCACACGACCGGTGCTCAAGGAACCGTGGATCGTATCATCGACGTGTTCCCGACGAGCCAGCAGGAACAGATCCGAACGCAGTTGTCCGCTGCGATTATCGGGATTTTGAGTCAGGCTCTCCTTCCCCGTATTCCAAAGGGGCTGGTGGCTGCTTACGAGATGCTGGTCGTGACTCCGGCGATTGCAAACCTCATCCGTGAAGCGAAGACGTTTCGTATCAACTCTTCGATTCAGACAGGCCGGAAGTACGGAATGCAGCTGCTCGACGATGCGTTGTACGACCTCTGGGCCAAAGGCTTGTGTGAAGAGCGGGACGTGGTTGTTCGATCCAACAACCCGGGAGAAATTCGTGCCCGAATCGCCAACGCCAAGCATGGTGAGATCGACGATGAAGAGGAAGATGATGAGGACGAGTGGGAAGATGATTGATTTCCGGCTTGCTGTTGTGTTGTAGGCCGAGTTCGTTTCCATCAATCCGTCGTCAGCGCCGCTGGAACTGTCTTCGTGAAAGGCAGTCAGCAAGTGAACATCTCCCGAAACTGAATCCAACTCCAAGTCAGACATTGAGCCAGGAAGCCACATATGGCACAGCGCAAACTCGGACAAATTCTGGTCGACCTCGGCTATCTCAATGAAGATCAGCTGTGGGATGTGCTCGAGGAACAGAAGCAGTCCCCCGGGGAAGTGATTGGCCAGGTTGCCAAACGCATGGGGCTGGTCACTGAAGATCAGATTACCGAAGCGCTGGCTGAGCAGTTTGGGATGCCGGTGGTTGCCCTGGGCGAAACCACAATCCCGCCGAAAGTGCTCGAACTCGTCCCTGAAACAATGGCGAGCGTTTACAAGATCATGCCTATCTCGCTTCAGGATAATGTCCTGACAGTTGCGATGGCAGACCCCCAGAACCTCGCGGCTCTCGACGATCTGCGAAACTTTCTGGGATACGATGTTCGCGGGGCTGTGTCATCCTTGAACGAAGTCGAAGAGTCGATCGCTCGACACTACGCTTCGCAAGAAGATGACATGGAAAACCTGATGGACCAGCTCGAAGATCTGGATTTCGGGAACAAGACGCTGCAAGTCCAGCAGGGTGCCTACGACATCAGTGGTGAAGATGAGATCACAAGCTCTCATCCGATCCGGAAGTTGCTCAACATGGTGATGTTGCTGGCGATCAAGGATCAGGCCAGCGATATTCATTTCGAACCGTTCGAAGATGAATTCAAGATCCGCGTTCGTGCGGACGGTGTTCTCTACGAAATGGTTCCTCCGCCACGTCACCTCGCTGCTGCGATCGTCAGTCGAATTAAGGTGATGGCGAACCTCGACATTGCCGAACGACGGTTGCCTCAGGATGGTCGAATCGAATTGAACGTCGGGGGAAACCCTGTCGACCTTCGTGTGAGTGTGTTGCCAACGATGTTTGGCGAAGCGGTCGTTATGCGAGTTCTGGACCGGACCGTGGTCCAGCTGGATCTTGCCAAGATCGGAATGGACCCGCTCACGCTTTCACGTTTCCGCGAGATGATTTTCCGTCCCAACGGAATTGTGCTTGTGACGGGGCCAACCGGATCGGGAAAGACGACGACGCTCTATTCCGCGTTGAATGAACTCAACGATATCGAAACCAAACTGATTACGACCGAAGACCCGATCGAATATGACATCGACGGGCTGATTCAGGTTCCGATCAATTCTGATATCGACGTCACATTCGCAGCGGCACTGCGAGCCATTTTGCGGCACGACCCCGATAAAATTCTCGTCGGGGAAATTCGAGACTTCGAGACCGCCGAGATTGCCGTTCAAAGTGCTCTGACCGGACACCTTGTGTTCTCGACGCTTCACACCAACGACGCCCCGTCAGCGATTACGCGACTTCGCGATATGGGAGTTCCGCCGTTCCTGATCACAGCGACGGTCGAGTCGATTCTTGCTCAGCGGCTTGTGAGAAAAATCTGCGTGGAGTGCCGAACAGAGTTTGAACCGAGTGACGAACTCCTGATGGAGTTGCAACTGCCAATCGAGCAGGCGCGGAAGTACAAGTTCTACTACGGCAAGGGATGCCCGCGATGTAACAACGCCGGTTACAAGGGGCGAACCGGTCTCTACGAACTCATGGAAGTCAATGATGACATCCGAGACATGATCTCTTCGAACTCATCTGTTGATGAAATGCGAAATCTCGCTCGCAGCCACGGAATGACCACCCTTCGTGAAGCGGGGCTGAAACTGATTTTCGATGGGGTCACAACCATTGATGAAGTGGTTCGCGAAACAGTGATGGAAGATATCGAATAACGGAATCCTCACCGAAGAGAACCATTTTGGTGAGGCCAGTTCACAGAAGATTTATCGATCCAACTTAATATTCCTTGGGGACGTATCACGGTGCCCCTTCCTCTGTCCTGAACAGGGATCAGCGAAATGCCAGTCTTTCAATATGAAGCGATGGACAACACCGGCCTCGAGGTCAAGGACACGATCGAGGCGCCAACGGAACAGGAAGCTCAGGCGCTGATCCGTGAGAAGGGGTTTTACGTCACCAAGATCTCGGAGAAGGTGGCGAAGAAGAAGAAAGATGCCACTAAAAAGCCCCAAGGTCCCAAGAAGAAACAAGCCTTCACGATCGGTGGAGTGAGTGCCAAGAAGCTGACCATGTTCACGCGGCAGCTGTCGACGCTTCAGGATGCGGGTCTTCCGATTCTGCGAAGCCTCCGCATTCTGGAAGGACAGGAAAAGCCGGGAGCACTCAAAAACTCACTCATGGGCGTGATTGAGGATGTCGAGTCCGGGAACACGCTTTCCGAGGCAATGGCCAAACAGCCAAAAGCCTTCGATAACCTCTACGTCAACATGGTGAAAGCCGGGGAGGCCGGGGGGGCACTCGAAGTCATCCTTCAGCGTCTTGCCGAGTTCAAGGAGCGATCGCAGACATTGAAGCGGAAAGTCCAGGGAGCCATGGTTTACCCGGTTGCGGTGATCACCGTGGCGACCGGGATTGTGGGCTTCATTATGTACTGGATTATCCCGAAGTTCAAAGAGATCTTCATGGACTTCGGTGTCGAATTGCCAGCGATTACCGAGTGGCTGATCTACGCCAGCGACTGGGTTGTTAACTACTGGTATCTGATCCCCACGATTCCATTTGCAATGTTCGTGGTGGTGAAGCTCATTAAGAAGAATAAGACGGGGGCATATATCATAGATAGGATTGTGCTCAAAATCCCGGTGCTCGGTCAGATCGTCAAGAAGTCGACGATTGCGCGAACGTGTCGGACGTTAGGGACGTTAATCGCGTCGGGGGTGCCGATTCTGGAGGCCCTCTCGATTGCCCGGGACACGGCGGGGAATGAGGTGTTTCGGCGGGCGTTCGATCATATCTATTCGTCGATTCGCGAAGGGGAGTCGATGGCCGTTCCGCTTCGTGAAACACGCATCACCGACGATCTCGTCGTGAACATGGTCGATGTCGGTGAGGAGACCGGTGCGCTGGATAACATGCTGTACAAAGTCGCCGACGTGTACGACGAAGAAGTCTCGGTGCTCGTTGAAAGTTTGATCAACCTCCTCGAGCCACTCATGGTGGTCGTGCTGGGTCTGATTGTGGGTTTTATCGTGATTGCTCTGTTTATGCCGTTGGTGAAGTTGCTCAACGAACTCTCGTAGTTCCTTTGGACACGCAGCGACACCAAAATCCTGTTTGTTTCCGCGACTTGGCACAGTCCATGCGTTACCTGAGACTGTCGTCGGTTCTGGCGGAAAAGCGAATCATGGCAACACATCAGTAAGAGCAAGACGATACGAGGGTGTAGCGTTTTGCGGCAGAAAGTCAGCCGACACGAAGTGGAGTGGAATTGATGAGACAAGCATCTTCATTCACAAGCCAACAAAGACTGAACGGCGTGCCGGCACGGTCTGAGACGGGTGATCGCCGAATGATGCAAGGCGAAAAACGATCAGCGTTCACGCTTGTGGAACTGGTCGTGGTCATTCTGGTCATCGGAATTCTGATGGCCTTCCTGTTCCCGGCCATCAATCAGGTCATCACCAATTCCCGAGTGGCTCAAGTCACCGCCGAGATCAAAAGTCTCGACAGTGCTCTGGCCGCCTTCAAAAGCAAATACGGAATCTCACCGCCGAGCCGGTTGCGCCTTTACGAAGAAGCGGCAGGGTGGGTGAATGATACTTCCCTACAAGCTCGAGAAAGCAAAGCCTATCTGCGTCAAATCTGGCCGGAGATGGACTTCACTTATGCTGCTGCCCCAACACCTGGGGAACTCGACATCGACGGGGATGGAACAATCCGAGCTGAATCGGACGGACCAATTGTTCTGACCGGAGCAGAATGTCTCGTCTTCTTCCTCGGTGGAGTTTGTGCCACTGAAGACTCAGCAGGAAACCCAATTCGTAACGCGGACGGATCCCTCGGAACCGCAGCCGCTCCGGCGAAGTGGGCTCCTCTTGGATTTTCGACAGACCAGACGTTTCCGTTTCGACGAGGCGGAAGTCGCGTTGCTCCGTTTCACGAATTTGATTCCGCGCGGTTGGTCAACGTGAATGATCCAACGTCCCAGCCTGGTCGGAACATGCCTGAGTATCTCGATTCACTGCCAGGGCAGGTTTCGCCGTACATCTATGCGAGTTCTTACGACGGTCGCGGATACAACAAAGACACCATGACGAACGTGTACCTCGACATCGATCTGGGGGCACCGTCATTCGCTTCGCCAACGTCGATTTATCTTTCCAGTGACCCGGATGGGAGTGTGAACACAGACGTCTCGAACGACGTTCCCTATCAGGCGAATTCCTATCAGATCATCTCCCCAGGTTTTGATAACAGCTATGGAGTGGGAGGACTTTACGATCCTGACACCGGATTCGATGCAAATCGAGGTGATGAAAAAGACAACATCACCAACTTCTCAAGCGGCGTCCTGGATTCGAACTAATCCCAGATCAGCCCCGATTTCAATCTCGGTACTTCTCACGTGACAGCCTCACAGGCAGGACAATGTTGAACAAGCAACCTCATCGACAACAAGATTCAAGACGCGGGTTCACGCTGGTCGAACTCCTCGTCGCTCTCGTTGTCATCGGGATCCTGATGGCGTTGATCATCCCGACCATTGGCGGGTTCATGGGAGGCTTCCGTAACAACGCTGTCGTGAACACGATTTCCCAGGTCGATGCCGTGATTCAGGCACGAGTTGACGCACTCTCCAACCTGGATGTCAGCGTGGAAGCCAAGAAGCTGGCGACCTTGAACAATTCGCTCGATGAGAAAGAAGCGGAATACCTGATTCGCAAGAACCTGTATCGTCAGGCACTGCCACAGCGAATTGAAGACCTCTTCGGGTTCAATGGGGTCGACAATTCTGGCGGGCTGGATGATGCACCCGTCCTGTCAACGTGGCGGAACGAACCTGATTTTGGAAATTTCGAAACGACCACTGATGACAACCCACGTGCGTCGGGGAAAATTTTCCTCTACGCCCTCTTGAATGGATCTCAGGTACGGGCGATTCCGGGCGGCAAATCGTATTCACTTCCGGTCTTGAATCTGGATGACTTGAATCCGAATCATCTCGGCACTGACACAACGAATGACCTACAGTTTCTTATTGACGAATGGAATCAGCCGCTGCGGTTTTACAACTTCCCAACGGCGCTCGTTCGCCCCGGTGGAGGAACCAATGCCATCAACACTCAAGATGCAGCGCTGTTGATTTCGAATCTTCCGGACGGAAACACGCTGACATCGGATCCTCTCGACAAGACCAATCTGATTCAGCCGGGAATTTCTTCATCGAACTTTTCCCTGACCTATGCACCGTCAAATTCATTGACCGCACTGGGATTCAATCAGGCGAACTACCACACTCCCGCGACCTATTACACCCCGCTCCTCGTATCGATGGGACCTGACGGGTTTCTCGGCATGGGTGAGTCCACGTCGACGACTCCTGTCGAACGACTGGGGGATGTGACAAGCCGTGAGCAATTGACAGATAACATCAGCAATCGTCAGCAGTAGGAAAGTAATGCAAACTTCGCTGCGACAATTTGAATACCCCGAACGGCCGGACTCGCGTTCCGCCTTCACGCTGGTCGAATTGCTGGTTGTTGTGACCATCTTTTCGATCCTTGCGACGCTCGTCATTTCAGGGTTCACCTTGAATGATGGAGATCGGGTCGGGAATAGCCTTTCGACGTTCAAGAACGCGATCGAAGGGGCTCGCTCACGAGCGGTCAGTTCTCAAGCTGTGCGTGGCCTGCGGCTGTTGACAGATCCGAATAACCCCCGCATCGTGCGAAGCCTGGTTTATGTCGAAAGTCCCGGAACGGACGATGGCCTTTGCGATCTGCAATACCTTCCGGGAATGCGATCCTGGAGAGTCGTCAATCTCGACGATCCCAACACGACGAATCTCAATGCTCCCGAGAACCTGACCAATGACACCTGGAATGAATTTCAGTCTCGAGGGTTGTTGCAACCGGGGCTGCGAATCGAAATTCCTCGCGATAGCGGCAATTGGTACACCGTTCGCCAATTTGGGTTCGATGTTTTGGATATACCGGACGTTCTTAGCGCACGACCGACTGAAGATCCAATGACTTTTGATGTCGCGTTGATCTCCGGAATGTATGAGCCTTCGACATTCGATCCAACTGCGGGAGCTTCGGGGAACTACGTCGCTGCCCGACGGACTCGTGTCCCTTACCGGCTCGAACTCGCTCCAGCCGTGGCGGAAGGGGCGACGCCGATTCTGCTCGATCCACAAACTTGTATCGATCTGGATGGGTCACGTTTACCGGAATCCTGGCGGCTTCGTGAAGACACGAACCGTAATGGAGTCATCGACGGGATGGAGGCGGACCTCAATGATCCGATCACCGGAACCCCGAATGGGCTCTTTGATTTCGTCAACCGCTACTCCAGTCAGATGGACATTCTGTTCGGACCCGATGGAACGGTTTACGGAGACCTCCGTTCCTCCGGAATTCTGCACTTCCGACTCTGTTACCTGAGCGATGCAATTCTTGCTGAACCGCTCCGTCAAAGAGCGTTGTCGTTCGACTATTCGGCAGTTGGAGGCTATCCGAATTTCATCGTTCCGGCGGACCCGGAACGCGAGCACAAGGCATTATCTCTCTTCCCGCAAACGGGGGCTGTTGTGATCAGCGAGATCTCGCGTAAGAACGACGATGGCAATGAGATCTTCAACGAACGTGTGGACGCAACGCCATTCGAGTTTGCAGTCCGAGGAAGGGAAGCGAACCAATGATTCAGATTCCCAAATCGATGCATCAGAAGTGTCAAAACGTCACTTCCAGCGACAGACCTCTGCCCGGCCTGACCGGTCGAAGCGGGGCCACGCTGGTGGAAGTGTTGATGGCCCTGCTGATTTTCAGCGTCGCCATCACATCCGTCTTCACCCTGTTCCCGATTTCACTGCTGACCGCTCTTCGAGCGACTCAGGCGACCAACTCCAAATTCATGGCGGAGAACGTCGTCGAAGCCGTCCGATCACAACCCGGACTCCTCCACCCACCGATTCCTGGGACTCAGGTCTATCGAGGTGTCTGGCAACCGAATTTTAACTATGCAGTTGGAGATTTCGTCAGTCCCGTCCCGGATTCAGGAGCATTGTTTCCGAAACCAAATTTTGTTTATCGGTGCACGATCGGGACCCCATCCATGCCTCCGGGGAACGAACGTTCTGGGTTTACCGAACCTGACTGGCCTCAATCAACTGGCCCCACAGTTAACGATGGAAATTACACATGGACCCGGGTTGATTATCCGGTCGGTGGGTTCAGTGCGACCGGAGCACACTACGTCGTCGATCCATTGGGGCGATATAATAACAGTATCAATCCAACTGATTTCCGTTGGTTTGGTTTTAATAGCAATGCCGTGGTGAACGGAACAGCGATGAACCCCGGGCTTCCTCGAACGAAGGGTGGGTTCGAAACTTTCGGTACTGCGATTCAGGCTTTCTCGCAACCCGATTCATGGACCGTCCTCGTTGAAACGGTTCCTGTGTCCATTGATTTGACCGGCGCAAATCCAACGGTCACGTTTCCCGATGCGGTCGAACTCGACGGAATCCCGATTCCAACAAGTGCTCCATTTCCTGCAACTCCTCCGAGTCCCAACTATCGAATGGTTCTCGTCGGAGCTAACGGAGAGCGGACTGCGGTTTCCGGGCTGCTTGGTCGAATCAACCAAACCGTCACCCTGTCGGAGACGAGTTTACCGACGTTTATCTCTGCAGCTGCGATTCCCTCAACAGTGCGGATCGAGAATTTTACACCGCGATACACCTACCTGATGACTGTTCGTCAACTCGGGGCAAATGTTCCTCCGATTGTCACGGTCGTCATGCTCTTCAATCGGTCGTTCAACCCGGATGATGAACAGGTTTACAAAGCCAATTTCGGAAACAGTTCCTATTCGGACGACACCGAAGTGACCGGTGCCATTGGTTTCGATCAGGTGAAAATCTCCTGGGCGGGGCTACAAAAGCCGTTGCTGCGGGAGGGGAATTATATCTTCGATGCCCGAAATGTGCTGTGGTACAAGATGGCTGACATCAGTGTGAATGAAGCTGGAGAATTCGCAATCATCACGTTAACGGAGTCCGTTCAGGCGTTGACGGTCGATACGGGAACACCGGCCAACAGTGTGGGCCGGGCGATTTTGATGCCTGGGATTGTCGATATCTTCGAGTTGTAACCGGCATGTCAATGAATGGTTGCGAACCGACCATACTTTAATTTTCAAGAGAGAACGCAATTCAAGAGATTGAGTTTGACCGGCCGAGTGCGGCCATGAAATTCCGAATCGAGTCCACCATGAGATTTCGCAGAACAAATCGAAGCCAGAACTTAGCCCAGCGGGCAGGGTTCACTCTGGTTGAGATGCTTGTCTCGACTGCCCTGGTCGTGCTGATCATGCTGATGTTCGCGCAAATCTATGGTTCTGCAGTCGGTTCGATCACGGAACAGCGAGGCCTTGCGAACAACGACCAAAAGGCCCGACAGTTCGACACAACGATTCGACGTGATTTGCAGTCGATGACTTTTCGACAGCCTAGTTTCCCATACGGAGAAGTACGGGGAATTGTTCCGCTCGGTCCCGGAGATGGTCCGATCGTCGATCCGGCAAACCAGCGCGGGTTTCTGTACTACTCCGAGAATGATTTCAACGATCAAACGGACGATGTTCTGCATCTCACGACCATGGTGAAGATCGGACAGCGAGGAGATGCAGAATCCAAAGATCAACGACAGGGGTTTGTTGGTCGGGCTGCGAATCTCGCGGGAACAGATACCAATCAACCGGACGCGGATGATGGAGAGATTGGAAACGGCCTTGGACTCTCGCGAGCTGCCGAAGTCGTTTACTTCATGCGAAACGGAAATCTGTATCGTCGACAGTTACTGCTGCGGGATCCGTTGCCGGTCGATCCTCGATTCGATCCACAACCGACACGAACTGACGGGTTGCGAAGATTTCGATTCGACCCTGCTTCCGGAAGCTTCAACAACGGATGGCAGAATTACGCTGGCGATTTTCTCGACGACTTTGATTACTCAGCGACGCGGGTCTATTCGGGGACGGAGGATTCGTATCTCTGGTTTAACTCTGTTGACTCACTTGCGAATCATGTGGGCTTTGCGAATGTTCCGATGGCGATTCCCTGGAATCGTTTCGGTCACTTCAACAACTTTAGTACCACGAACGACGAGTTGGCCGATCACGGTTCGCCGCGCGAGTACGCTGATCAAAGCGATCCGACCACTTTCATTGGTCGACTGACTCAGGAAGAAACTTCCAACGCCATCATCACGTATCCCGGATCTGTCACGTTAACGGGACCGCAAACAGAAACGTATGCCTTCAGACGAACCAGCGTTCCCGCGACGGCTCCAATCATTGACCGGGGAGCTTTGAACGGGCTCAACGGAGGCCCGCGAGTTGGTGAAGACATCGTTCTGACGAATGTCGAGTC
The DNA here is from genome assembly GCF_007859735.1 of Thalassoglobus neptunius. Classification (GTDB taxonomy): domain Bacteria; phylum Planctomycetota; class Planctomycetia; order Planctomycetales; family Planctomycetaceae; genus Thalassoglobus; species Thalassoglobus neptunius. Next base: position 2,225,377 of record NZ_SIHI01000001.1, read on the forward strand.
ATTCGATGTCGAGATTTACGATTCAGAAGTCGGACGGTTTGTGGATATTGGAAACAACGACACAGGCACGAACAACGGAACGACTCAGTTTCAAACGCTGGCCACTCCCGGTGGGTCGGAGGCGGATGATCGACTGAATGTCTTTTACGGTCCAAGACGACCTGCGGATGGAGTCAATCGCGTCTTCGACACCTGGCACCCAAATGCAGAAGTCGTTGACATCGCGACTTCCGGATTGCCTTTGCCTGCGAATCCAACGACGGTTGTCTTTCCTCCATTCCGTCCTCTGCGAACGACAAACATCAATCCAGTGGATGCGTGGGCTCCGACAACAGCTGCCACCTTCGGAGAGGTCATCTATGTTCCGGCTCTGAACCCGAACATTGGGGTCGATCCGATTAACCGCAGCATGTTTTACACAGTGGTTTCCGGAGGGACGACGGGAGAACTGCAACCGGAATTTCCTCCCATCCCCGGAACGACGGTTCAAGATGGGTCAGTCACATGGCAGTGCATTGATAATCGAATCGGAATTCAGGGGCTGCGAATCACTGTTCGTTATCGAGACCAGCGCAGCACATTGCCTCGACAGTTGACGATCGTCCATTCGTTTGTCGAGTAGACCTCACAAAATATTCCCTCGCTTCAGATCTGAAGTGAGGGCAGAACATCCAATTCTGCTCAGACAGACTCCTCAAGTGAGGCGCGTTCCAACGAATTTGGAATGGCCTTGAGCGAGGTCGGATGACCCTGCGGTTTCCTCAGGGTTCGTTCGTGACGCATCATCGTTCTGTCTGTTCAGCACCTGGCAAGTTGTTTGTCAGGCGGAGAAGTTTGCTGCTGAGTTGACCTCACCAGCGAAGGAGAAATTCCATGAGATTGATTCCGAACCGATGGCAAAGAGTTCGACGAGATTCGTCGAACGCGAATTCGAAAAACTTATTCGCAGCCCCAGATGTCGGCGAGTCCGTGGAGAACTCGAATCGGCGAGGCGGTGCGGTGATCATCATGGTCGTTGCATTGACGACGACTCTCGTGATCATCGGGCTGTTCATCTTCAACTTCTCGACGCAGGAAAAAGCGATCGCAGACGCTTTCGCGTCAATCAAACCGCTTGAGATCGATCCGGATCCGATTTTCGATTTTGGCCTCGAACAGGTTCTGGTCAAGACCGATCCGCAGTTCGAAAACAGTGCGCTGCACTTCGGGGACACCTACAGTCGCTGGTCGATGTTAGGGCATGTTGTGGGGCCGATCGATTCGACGACCGGTCAACCGGGGACTGCAAACTTCTATTCCGGTCAGGGAATCACAATTGTCCCGACTGGAGCGAACTCATTTGACGTCAACTATGACGGAGATCCCACCACCTCACGCAGCGAGGCTGACTTCGTCCTCAATTACTCGGCCATTGCCAACAGCGGAAACGCGATTGATCCCACCACGACCCCGGAACTCGGTTTCAATCCGGCTGCGGGATACACCTATCCTGACATCAACAGCTTGTTCCTCTCGATGGACTACATCGATCCAGTTTCTGAGCTGCGAGTCGTGAAACCATCGTTCGCGTTGCCTGGGTATTTTCCCGGATTGAATTTCCGGAACTGGTACACAAACGCACAGACCGAAGCTCAGGTCTTGAGACCTCACCTGCTTCATGAATACATGAACGGCGATCGTCGCTATATTTCCGCAGTGGGTGGACGAGTGGCAGAGAGTGGGGATCGCAACCGCCTGATCACACCCTTCCCGTTTCGCGTGGATGTGAATGGAGACTCCGAGGACTTGAACGGAAACGGAACCCTCGATCCGGGTGAAGATGGCTACTACGATCCGGCCTTGAACAACGGTCAGATCGACGGCGAAAACTCGATGGGAGTTTACGACGGAACAGGAACTTACGATCTGGATGCGGATCTTGATGGGGACGGGATTACCGATTCAATTGCCATCGATCTCGACCATCCGATGATCGATCTTCCGGGGGGACGACAGGTCGTTCCGATCTACTTCTGGAAAATCATTGATCAGGATGCGCTGCTCAATACGAACGTGCATGGCAATCTTGCCGACTTCAATCTCCGTTCGACGAACAACAATCAGCCGGGCGGAGTGGCGAGTATTCGCGAGCAGATTCTCAACCGCAGCGACTGGGCCCACTTTTCGAACCTGGGGATGAGCCCTTCGGAAGTGAACCCTCTGATTGCTCTCTATGCGGAACTCAACCCCATGCCCTCTACGGGGGAATTTGTGGAGCAAAGTCCTGAAGCGAAAGCAGCTGCAGCGGTTGCAATTCGTGGAATGGCAGCGGATCGATCGTCCGCCACAATCCCTTATCCCGCTCCGGCGGCCAACGTGCTGACTCGATTGCAAACGGCGAACATCGAGCACGCTTCCATGCTCCTTGGACGTCCGGAATTCGAACCGACAACACTCGCGTTCGCATCGAATGTCGACTGGTTGGGACGTTACGGATTTGACGATGGTCAACTTCGAGCAGGCCTGGCGAACGAAGGATCCGCGACTCCTTCAGGTCGATATCCGGTTCCGGGAGCCATCCTCGGAAGCGGAAGTCCACCGGATGATGACGTCGACTCGAATAACAATGCTGCGACACGCGGCGGCGGAATGATTCGAACACCGAATGCTCAATCTCGATTGCAAGTTGACATTCCTCCGTTTGTTCATCCTCTCGATTACATCGGAGTTGGAAATCAGCAGATTGCCAACGGATCTGTTGTTCATCAGACCGCAACGCCAATGCCGCCCATATTTGAAGGCGAGCGCTTTCTCGCATCCGGAGGCATCCCTGACACTCCCGTTCAGTGGCCGGAATATCCGGGTGCCGCTCCCTGGCAGAATCAGGGGCAGATCATGGCTGATGGAAACACGTTGCATCGCACTTACATCGACGCCATCTCTGATGGATCGGGAAGTCTGCAACCGTTGTCAATCGACGGGCTTGTGAATGAAGAGAACGAATTCAATCCGAATCTCAGCTTTCCGAATCAGTTCGATAGCCGGTTCACTCCGGACGAAATCGCGGCACTTCACTTGAGTGACGGGGATTGGCGACAGCTCTCGCTTGTGTCTCGTTTGCGAAACCTCGCCCCCTGGAACTTCCAGTACAATCGACAAGCAGCTTTAATTCGGTCGCAGTTCACAACGGACAGCTGGGATCGAAATGAATTGAGCTTCTCTCCGTTCGTGTCGGACATGTACCGACAATGGGAGTTTAACCCGACGACCGATCCGGACGTTCCGAACAGCTTCCCTCCAAGCTTTGGACCGATCGCAGCGAGAATTCCACCTTCGCAGCACGAACAGGGAATCATCTCCACAGCTGATCCTTATCGTCCAGAAGTTCGACGTCTGCTCACGATTCTCAACGATCGTTCAGCCTTTGCAGATCGTGACAATCAACGACCGCAGCAGAAGTTGAATCTGAATAGAATTCTGTCCGACGACACGATCGCCAACGGTGAAGACGCCTTCGATGCACAGTCGAATCCTGAATATCGTGATCTCGTTCCGCATCCTCTGGAACTTGTCGACAGTTCCGGCAATCCGCTTCCGGGGGATCCAAACTATCTGACGATTCCGCTTCCGCAAGATAACGTCATCGACGCAGCAGCCTGGAACACAGCTGGCTATCCGACACTTGATCTCATCGCGAGTGATCCATACGCCCAGGAATGGTGGGCTCAGTATGACCGTCAGCGATTGGCTCGTGACATTTATGTGTTGCTGTATACCGTCGCTGGCTACGACCCGAACCAGTTGGCTCCGAATGACAACCCGGATGGAACGGATGTGACCACCACTCCGATCGGTCCTGAAATTGCCCGTGAGATGGCACAGTTCGCTGTGAACTATGTCGATGCACTCGATCGCGACGATGTGATTACCAAATTCATCTACGATGACAATTTATCAGACGGATGGGATGCGAGTCCGTCGGGGACGGTTTATGGCGTCGAGTCACAGCCGCTGGCCTTTAGTGAAGTGTTGCTGATCGAATCCGATCCTGATTCTTCCGACAACGGACGCACACTGCACGACGAATCGAGTTCACCGGACGGGCATCGATTCCTGTATGTCGAACTGCGAAACCTGAGTCCGTTCCCGGTGGAATTGAAGAATGAGTCCTGGCGGATCGCTCGAGTTCCAGTCGGAGTCACTCCTGAGATCACCGACGTCGCTGTCGAATTCCGTGAGCGTGCGATTGGAGACTATCGCACGATTGATCCCGGTTCCAATTTCATCATTGGCTGTCATGACAACAATGTCGTGAACGGAGCAGGGTTGTCGATTGGAAGTGACTTCTACGTCAACATTAATTCCGATACTCAAAGCGATCCGCTGCAACTGATCATTCCTAAGCCTCAACCGCCTGCGGCGGAGGTGACCGATAACAATCAGGATCCGCCGTCTCGATTGAGCCTCGACCTGACTCCGTCTGGTTCCGCTGCACTGCCTGAGCATGATCCCGGATATCGACGGTTTGTTGCGGGTGACCCAACGAGTACGTTCCCGGGGAATCCAACTCCTACAAGTCTGGTCGCACAGTATGTCGTCGGAGATCCGGCAGATGACTTTTATCTGGTCCTCCAGCGACGACGTCATCTCGACGCTCAGGGAGTCGGACAAGGAGATGAATGGATCGAAGTCGATCGCATCAAGGTGACCGCTTCCGAGTTCCAGAAGGATGTTCCGTATGCTGCATTCCCAGGAAGCGGCAACCAGGCAGCTTTGACGGACTGGCTCGATAATCTGGTGAGCCACGAGCGATTGCATCCGTACGACTACATCGCCCAGGATCATCCAGGGCAGGGAGCAGGAACTTATCGAAACCATACTCTTCACGAGGACTTCCCGGTTCGAATGATGCCTGTTCCAGCGCCGCATCCGAATCCAGAGTTCAACAGCCCGAATCAGGTGTGGATCGATCAGGAAGGGGCTGGAACGCCTTATCCTTACTGGCAGCCGCATTTCGACCGGGACCTGTCGTCATGGGTTGAGTTGCTGTCCGTTCCGATCTATGGATATCTCGGTTGGACGGCGACGCAGGCGAACGATCCGTATATTCCGACAGCTGCCGAAGATCAGCAGTTCTACGGTGGACCGATCGGGAATCTTGTGCAGGGTGGGGCCATGACCGGTTCACGAACCGCTCAAGTGCGATTCCTCGATCCGACGACTGGATTGCCAAGCTTGTCGGTGATTGGAAACCGCTGGTACCGCTTGTTGAACTTCGTGGATGTTCCGCCTCCAAGCAACTGGGATGTGGCTGGCTATGAAGTGGCGAAGCATCGACGGCTCCCAGGAAAAATCAATCTCAATACGCTTCGACATGAACCGGTCCTGGCTGGCCTTGTCGATGACTGGTTGCATCATGATCATTTCGATCCTTCACGAGATCCGACCGATGATATTCTGGAATTGAATCCGGCCGAACGACGCTGGGTGGATCAATTGCTTCGCGCTCGTGATGGCGTCAACGGAGGAAATCGTCAAGCACCGGGAACTCATCTCGCCCAGCCGTTCCGGCCTTTGGGGTATATCGATCCGGTCAATCCGGCACTCAGCGTTGAAAAGACGATTCTTCGTAAGAACAACTCCAACGGAACATTGCCGAATCTGAATCAGCTGGGACTCTTCGAAGCTCGGCCAAGTGATGACTTTGGAAATGACACGGTTGACCACCATACGCGTCACCGATTGCTGGCGAAGGTCGCGAATAACTCAACAACTCGAAGCCACGTCTTCGCGATTTGGGGCGGGTTTGATTTGCATGAAGCTCACAGAATCCAGGCGTCCGGAAACATTCAAGTTGGTGGTCGAGCAGCTGATTTGCCGCGTTACCGGATGTTCTGTGTTGTCGATTTGTCTCGGTTGGAAGAAGCATACGATCCGGTGACGAACTCATTCGATTTCCGCAAGTTCATCATTCATCGCCAACTCCTTCCGTAGTCTTGACACCTGAGAATGGCATCAAAACGGAATCGAGATTGAGGAGGACGCAGGATCATCCAATTGCTCATGCGTGATGGTATGAAACTATCGTGAAATCCTGTGATCTGAGTTGTTTCCTGAAGATTTGGCTTATGAATTGCAATATTTCAGCGTAATAGACCCTGCAAGCGACCATTCGTGAGTGGATGCGTTCAGTTCGCAGTGTTTTTCACTTTCGATCGAAGATGGCAGATGTCATAATTGGAGAAGCAGGCGACAAGTGTTTAATTCTGCAACAATGTGCGGCAGTCTGCATCAGGAAATTTGCGCTACTTTTCCCTGTTCAGGAATCTTCGGAAATTCAATTCCTCAAAAGATTTCCTGTTGAAATCTGCAAGTCAATTCCGTTTTCAATGAGAGACATTTCCTTGCGACGGTCAGTTCACTGATCGACAGCAATGGCAAGAAGTGATCACGGACAAAAAGTGATCACGACAGCAATTGTGGCAAGACCGCAATGCTTTGAGTGGTCAGTCCTGAGCAGCAGGAGGTTGTCAGGTGAAGCGGGACTGAGTTTCACACGGCAATAACGTATTGGAAATTTTTACTTCTCGGCGATTTTGCCGGGGCGATCAAACCTGGAGATGCAAATGAAGAGAACTCGAACTTTCTCGGCGACGAGGAAAGCACCGCGTAGCGGTTTCACATTGATTGAATTGCTGGTCGTGATTTCAATTATCGCGACCCTGGCTGCGTTCACTCTGCCTGCCATTCAGCAGGCTCGTGCGACAGCCCGTAAAACACAGTGCCTGAACAACATGAGAAACGTTGGTCTGGCCATCATTAACTTCTCTCAAGTGAACAAGGGAGAATTGCCTCCTCTGACCGGTGGAGTCGATGTTGTTTCTGTCACCAACTTCGGTGCGACCCCGACCGTCAACGTGTTGGGACCTGCACCCTGGTCCGTGCACATCCTTCCGCAACTCGAACAACGTGCGTTGTACGATCGATTGACTGACCCAGTCGAAGCCAACCAGAATCTCTCGACTCTGGCCGATTTGGGAGCGACACGCATTGAAGTTTTCTCTTGCCCAGATGATCCCGATAAAAACGGGGCAGGTCACAAGACCTATGTCGTGAACGGTGGTTACATGACTGCCGACCGATGGGCGGGAAATGTTCAGTTCGGAAACGGAACCGTTGACTATGTCTGGCCAGCCAATGGTGCAGCAACTGCCAATCAGCGAGTCAATGTGAACACCACATCGGCGACTGGAATGTTCTTCCGAACCGAAACGAACGGAGTGATCACCAACGCCAACTTCGACAGCAGTGCACCTGATTTGTACGCACCTTCAGGATCATCCAATACTTTGGATCGAGTGAGTAACCTGGACGGAACAACTCAGACGATCATGGTGACTGAGAACATCGACGTGCGAAACTGGAACCCATCGTTCACAAACGGATCGTTCGGAACAGCTTCGATTGGTCTGGCGAACGGTGCTGGTGGATTCTGCAGTGTTTACCAGGGTGACCTTGCGGTTTCACTGAGAGTGGCTGGTGCGGGAAGTACGGTCACAGCGGATGACGGAGGAACGAATCCAAGCGGTGTCGGAATCACTGGCAACCCAGCTCGTGGATTGACCGTCACTGATCCTTCTGGTGTCATGGAGAGCAGCCAGATCAACGCCAACCTCGGATTGGGTGTTGCTGGTGAAACTCCTCGTCCAAGTGCGTTGCATCCAAACGGTGTGAACATGATCTTTGGCGACAACAGCGGAAAATTCATCAACAACAGCATTGACGATTCCGTTTACCTGCGATTGCTGTCTTCCAATGGAAACTCGTTCGGACAGGCAATCCTCAGTTCCAGCGATTTCTAATCGATTGTTGAGATTCAGATTTGATCGCAAGATGATTCGGTGTTCATTCAGCCGGATATCCAGCAGCGTCTCGCTTGAGACGCTGCTTTTTTTGTGCAGATGTTCACGGTCAGTGGAAATGCCAATCTTTCAACCGTAAGATGGTGATTGGCTCGGCGATTGATCTTTTGGTCAACGTCGATGGTATTTCGGCTGCTCAACTCACCGCTGTTGTGTCTTCGGAGACAGATCCAGGGACTCGGGTTCCTCGGGCTGACGGTTTCTGGTCGACATCGGTGTGAGCTCAAATTCCTTTTTGATCAGACATCCCAGATGTTGCTGCTTATTATACGCGCGATTTATATCGTGATTTGTGTTGGTGCGCTGGCAACGTATACGTTCAGCCAGAACTCCAATGCCCCGGAATTCGTGGTGCAACACCCCGTCGCCTCATTCTTGGTGATGTTGTCGATTGCATTGTCGATTCTGCTGGTCGATATCCTCATTCCTCGCAAACGTGTGGAAGTCATTTCGGCGATCTACTTCGGTCTGTTGATCGGAGTGCTTCTGACCTATCTGATGAACCTTGCGCTGCGCCCGATGTTCAATGAACCGAATCTTTTCGGCAGCGAAGGGGGAGCCTACGCAGCTGCTTCGACGCTGATTTCGATTTTGATCCTCCCGTATATCTGTATCACTTTCCTGCTTCAGACGAAGGATCAGTTTCGGTTCGTCATTCCGTATGTTGAGTTCTCACGCGAACTCAAAGGGGGCCGACCGATGATCCTCGATTCGAGCGCCTTAATCGATGGCCGAATCGCAGATGTTGTCGATACGAATATCGTCGACTCAGAATTCATCGTACCGAGCTTCATTCTTCAGGAAGTCCAGGACGTTGCGGACAGTCAGGATAAGATTCGCAAATCTCGCGGACGTCGCGGTCTCGACATTCTGAAACGGTTGCAGCAGCATCCGAAGATTGAAGTCAAGATGCACAACGCCATCGACGAAACTGATAAAACCGTTGATCAGCGACTTGTCGAGCTTTCGAAAGATTTGAACGCACGGCTGGTGACAAACGATGTGAACCTCAACAAGCTGGCGGGTGTTCAGGGCGTGGATGTCATCAATTTGAATGACGTCGCCAATTCGCTCAAACCTCGCTACATCCCTGGCGAGCATTTGCGGATTCGAATTATCAAAGAAGGAGAAGGGCCAGGGCAGGGGGTTGGCTATCTTGACGATGGGACGATGGTCGTTGTCGATCAGGGAACGAGACAAATGGGGCAGGATGTCGACACGGTCGTGACGAGTGTTCTGCAGAACAGCGCGGGCCGGATGATCTTCTCAAAATTGACTGACGGTCAGGCGACTTAATGTTAAACGTCGATCGAGATCGACTGGAGCGTGCTGAACAAGCGATTCGGGATCAGCTTCTTTCTCGCCGAGACGAGTCGGGTTGCTGGACGGGTCGGTTGTCTGCTTCCCCCCTCTCCACTGCCACTGCGGTCATGGCTCTGCATCAGGTCCAACTCGCACGGGGAGTTCAGGAGGGCGAGTTCACTCCATTGATTGTGAATGGCTTGCGATGGCTGTCGCAGTGTCAGAACGAAGACGGCGGATGGGGAGACACTCTCAAAAGTCACAGCAACATCTCGACTTCCATGCTGGTCTTCGGCAGCTTTCAGGCAGTCGGCCTGTCCGAAGAATACTCGGAACTGTTGCAGCGAGCGGATGAATATATTCAGCGATGTGGCGGCAGCAAAGCAGTGGTCGAGCGTTATGGTCGGGACAAGACCTTCTCCGTTCCCATTCTGACACATTGTGCACTGGCTGGGCTGGTGGACTGGAAGGATGTCTCGGCACTTCCGTTTGAACTGGCTTGCCTGCCGCATCAGTTTTACGCGACGATTCGTCTTCCCGTGGTCAGTTATGCCTTACCGGCCCTTATTGCGATTGGTCAGGTAAGACATCATTTTCGCAAGCCGTGGAATCCGTTGCTTGGCTGGCTACGAGATTCACTCATTCCGAAGAGCTTGAGAATTCTTAAACGGATTCAACCTGAGTCGGGAGGGTTTCTGGAAGCGACTCCGCTCACCAGTTTCGTGGTGATGAGTTTGGCAGCCAAAGGAAACGTTGAGCACCCGGTCGTCGAAAGTGGCGTGAAGTTTCTTGTTGACTCAGTCTGGGACGACGGAAGCTGGCCCATCGACACCAATCTGGCGACATGGGTGACGACTCTTTCAGCAAATGCGATTTCATCAACTCTCAGCGAACAGGAACGGGCAGCGATCACCGAATGGTTGCTGAGTCAACAGTATCGTGAAGAGCACCCTTACACGCATGCAGCCCCGGGAGGTTGGGCGTGGACGAATTTGTCTGGCGGTGTTCCGGATGCTGACGATACGCCGGGAGCGATCCTCGCGCTGTTGAATCTGAATCCGCAGTCTCAAGATCCGCGGATCGGTGAAGCATGCAAGTTGGCGACTCAGTGGCTGGTCGATCTTCAGAATCGGGATGGTGGCTGGCCGACCTTCTGCCGCGGATGGGGAACGTTGCCGTTCGATAGGAGTTCCACAGATATTACTGCGCACTGTTTGCGAGCCCTCCATCGTGTCCGTGAAGAATTCGAAGATCTCCCGGGCGTCGAATCGGCCATTCGCGACGGGTTCGACTTTCTGAATCGATCACAAAACTCGGACGGCTCCTGGCATCCGCTGTGGTTCGGAAACCAGTTTGCCCCCGATGAAATCAACCCTGTTTACGGAACATCGAAAGTCATTCGTGCCTATCAGGTTACGAATCGAACTGAAGCACTTCCGCTGCAAGATGGCGTCCGCTGGCTGCGATCCGCCCAGAACCCTGATGGCGGCTGGGGAGGTGTTCAGGGGGCTCCGTCGTCGGTTGAAGAGACGGCCCTCGCCGTCGATGCTCTGATCGATGATCGTGATTCAGCGAATGCGATTGAATCCGGACTCAACTGGCTCATTGATCGAGTCGAATCAAACACGATTGATGAAGCCACTCCAATTGGTTTCTATTTTGCGAAATTGTGGTATTTTGAAGAACTGTACCCCGTAATCTTTGGATCAGGTGCGCTCCGCCGCGCCGTCGAGGATTGCCAGTCCCCATAGAACCTGTCACCATTATATGACATCAATTTATTTCATGCACACTTTGTGACTTCCTTCCCAATAAGTTGATGACAGTCATTCGCCTGAGTTCGTTTCAGGTCCGAAGTGATTGAAAAAACGTTGGTGGATCGATCCGGTCACCCACTCATCGCTCCGAGTTCCTCGCTCGATCGAGGTGATAAAAGAAAAAGGAGTCGGCGTTGGATATTGCGACGAATCATTCTGAAAGCCGCGAATCAGACCAAACAGCCGCGACTGCCACGCAACAACGAAATCAGGTTGCGTCGGACGATCCCCCTCCCAAAAAACGTTCGCGCCGCAAGAGCACAGCTCACTTGAAAGCGGTCCCCGAGACGTTGGCGCTGCGCGAATTGATCAAAGCGGATGCGGAAGCGTTCGCGAAGAATCTCGACCGCACGAACGCCTTCAGTCGAGGAGAACTCGAGAAATGGGGCCGCGAATTCTTACAGAAGATCCAGCAGCCTGAGAAGTTCCTCGGATTCGCGATGGTGATGATCGGGAATTACTTCTGGAAGAAGCAGTTTCTGGCGACTTCGTTCGAGAGAAGAATGCTCCTCCTTCCGCACTGCCTGAAACATGCAGAAGGGTGCCCGGCGGAATACGATCAGTTTGGATTGGACTGCGAGAAGTGTGGTGCGTGCTCGATCGCGGACTACAAAGTTCGCGCAGAACAACTCGGCTACAAAGTTCTGGTTGCTGAAGGATCACCAATTGTCCTGAAGATCATCGTCGAGGGATACGTCGACGGAATCCTCGGAGTGGCCTGCCTCAACGTTCTTGAGAAAGCCATCGATAAAGTCTTGATCGCCGGGGTGCCGTCGTTCGCGATTCCACTTCACTCAGGTGACTGCAAGAACACATCTCTGGATGAATCCTGGGTCTGGGAAGTTCTTGAGAAGTACGAACCGATCGAGGTGCAGCAAACGCGAAGCTATGTTCCCCTGATGCGTGCATCATCGGACATCTTCACAAACAAATTCGAAGAACTGATCCCTCGCAAGAGAAGTCAAACTGCGGAACAGTCGACGTCGCCACTTGGACAGACGGAGTATGTTGCTCTCGACTGGCTTGCGAATGGGGGAAAGAGATTTCGACCATTCATTACGCTCGCAGCTTATGATGCTGCGACCGGTGGTGAGGTCGTCAATGGCCGTCACGACAAGAGTTTACCCGTTGAGTTTTCTTCGGCGGTTTCCAAAGTGGCAATGGCCATCGAAGCGTTTCACAAGGCGTCTTTGGTCCACGACGATATTCAGGACGACGATCAATACCGATACGGTCGCGAAACGCTTCATCGCACTTACGGGACTGGTCGGGCGATTAACATCGGTGACTATCTGATCGGGCTCGGATACCGACTGGTCAACGAGTGCCGCGAAGAGTTGGGAAGCGATGTGTCGTGTGACATCGTCGCAAATATGGCGGATGCCCATATCAAGCTTTGCGACGGGCAAGGTGCGGAAATGGCCTGGCAGGAATCTCCCGACTGGAACATTTCTCCGCTGGACGCTCTCCAGATTTACGCTTTGAAAACGTCGCCTGGATTCGAAGCGGCTCTCTTCTCCGGTCTTCGGATGGCGGGGTCAGTCGATCAGTATCACGAACTGATTCCCCAATTCTCGCGACATATTGGAGTCGGATTTCAAATTCTCAACGACCTGAAGGACTGGGATGGAGACGATCACAACAAACTGATCGCCGGACAGGATGCACTTGCTCTTCGGCCGACACTTCTTCTGGCACTCGCTCTTCAAAATGCGTCTGAGTCAAAGAAGCAGGAAATTCGAGAGATCTATGAGGGCAGCGAACCTGATCCAATTCGAGTTCGTAAGCTGAGAGAAATCTTCTCTGCGTGCGGAGCGTTTGAGAAAGCAGAAGGACTCGTTCAGAAGTCACGAGAGCGTGCTGAAGCTTTGGCTGACGAAGTTGAATCGGACGAGTTACGGCAACTGTTGTACTTCTTTGTCGATTCCGTCCTCGCTGAAGAAGGTGAACCGAGCCAGTTGGAACTCCAGCAAGACTCGCCTGCTCCGATGTTGGTTTCGTTGCCGATCGTGGCTCAATAGAGCACGTTCACTGTTTCACCAGCTATTGTGATTTGCGCTAGGTCCACTGGGTTTCTTCTGTTTCCGGAAATTCGTCTGCGTCGAGTGCTTCCAGGTACGAAGGTTTGAAGATTGCGCCGAGGCTGATTCGGATTGGCACCAGCATGGCGATGAACAGCGGAAACAGAATTCCGAGAGGGCTCTCTTTGACGACCCACAGGATGAGCAGACACAACAATTGAATCAGTGAGAAGAGATGAACCATCGAGATGGGGACTCGACGAGTGTAGTGCGTCGCGGGGTAAAGCGATGGCTCCATGGTCCACAAGCTCAGGCGTTCGAAGAACTGATTACCTCGCATCGAAACAATCCCCATGAACAGGAACAGGCCGTAGAGAACTGCCATCGGGATGTTTTTGAGAAGCGGAAGCAACAGGAGTGATGCTCCGATCATTAAATGAATGGCCAGGCCGGTGATTCGGTTTTCACGAACACGGAGAATTCGGTCTCGTCGCTCTCCGCCGCTGCCGACGGATTCTTCAACGGTGGCGAGGCTGCGAACATGATTCAGGGAGCGGACAGTCGCAGCGACGGTCCAGGGAAGGCCGAAAGTCGAGCAGACTCCGATCAACGCTCCCACAAGTGCCAGATCCCAATGGTAGGCACTTCCCTTCTTCAACTGATTGTCCGAAGCATTCACCAGTCTGGCGGTGATGTTCTGATCGAGAAAGACCAGAATCGACCCGACCAAAGCGGGTCCCAAAGCAGCGAAGCGTACCCACATCGGAACGGCAAATGGATTCACAAGCCAGTCTCTTCCGCTGGTGGTCTCCCATCTGTCAGGGGCGGGGAGGATATCGAGATCGACTTCATGCAGGCGAAACGCAACAAGGGTCATCGCTCCCAATGCGATCGTCGGACCGAAGTCTGCGAGAAACTCGCGCATCCAGGGGAGCATGTACCGGCTCCGCCGCATCCCTTGCAACGTAATGGCAATGTAAAACGTTCCGAGTGCCAGAAGTAAGGAGAGAAGGGCGGTGTCGTGGTGCTGATTGATGTCCAGATCGTTGAAGATGGCAATCAGTGATTCCACAGCTTTGTAGATGAAAATGAATGAAATCAGCGCTGCGAAGATTTCATCGGTGAAGCGAGTGAAGTACCTCATCAGACAACTGGCATCCGTGAGGGCGAACAGTATCGTCAACATGGACGTCCAGAGACCGACCCAGAAGAACGTTGGAAGAAACGGAACCTGAAACTGCTGGCAGAGTTCAAAGAGGATCGCTGTGAACACCAGAAGCGGACCTGTCCCACCGAGGATAATGAGCGGTTGTCCGGAGAAGAGCGCATAGATGATTCCACACAGTGCGGTGGTGGTGATCATTTCGACCGCCCCCATCGCTCCTCCTGTTTCGGCGGACATCACTCCCCCGAAAGTGACCGTGGGAGCCAGACAGGCGAAGTACAGGAAGAGAACTGAGGCGATCGACTTCGCGTTGAATCCGTCTCGAAAGTCACTCCAGTAATACGGAAGTCGGCGCTTCAAGTCTCCGATCAATCCGCCGCCAAAACGCCCCGTCCGAGTGAGTCCATCCGGAATCTGTTTCGGTGTGATCTTCGTCGGTCGAGATCGCTCGATCGACTGCTCCATCGCAGCCTTCAAGTCATCCGGACTCTCTGCCACACTCAAGTCATAGCGAAAGTCATGATCAGACATGAGCTTCACGATGAGGGCGAGCGTATCGAGATGATCCGAAGTTGCGGATTTGGGGCCGAGGAGAATGAACAGATATCGCGTCGCAAGATGATCGGGGGCTCCCATGTTGAGAGCATCATGCAGCCGCACGAAGACGACCATCTGGTCGATCATCAAATCGTCGTAGTAGTGGGGTGTCGACAACGAGTGGCCAATCGCTGTCGGACTTGTTTTCTCTCTCTGGATCAGTCCATTGACGATCTGAGCTTCCGCGCCGGGAGCGATCAGTTTGCATTCGACGAGATGTCGAATTGTTTGCTCGAATGCTGATTCAATTGTCGATGCGGACAGATCGAGGAGGCAAGTGTCTGGATTCGAGAAAGTCTTGTAGAGGCTTTTCATTCGAAGTCACCTGTCCCTGGTTTCGAGCTAGAGCAAGTTGCTTTTTTCTGTGCACTCGCGTGAACTTTTTCATCAGGTCAATGGCTGAGTTTGCTCGTGCGAGTGAGTGCAAGCCAAAACAGAAAATGCTCTTGACCATTTTCATGCGATTTCTGCACCCGCCTGAAATCGTTTCTTTTAATGAATGCGGAGTCTGCTTGGGTGAACCGGTGAAATCTCTGTTGGAAATCCTGACTTCTGAACTCTCGCGTTCAACTCCTCAGGAAGTCGCAGCGAACAGATCGACGAGTGTCAGGATGAAATTCCAATCCGCTCAGTGGCCACAACCATAGTCGTGGCATTCAGATTCACCAAGAGCGACTTGAAGAATCGGCGGTCATCAGCGGCTGGTCGAATGATGGAGCGAGAGCCAGATTGGACGGGTTGAAGCTGTGAAGAGAAGGCCGTTCGCTCGGGACGCCGCGAAATGCATCCGCGGGGCAGGTTCCGAATGCGAAACGTCGCCGTCGCAGCTACGAGTCCGATTCCGGATATTCAACGATGACCGTTGTTCGAATTCCGCCCCGTGGTGTGAATGCTGCTTCGAGTTTCATCCACTTCGGTTCAGTAACCGAAACGAGGTCATCCAGAATCTGGTTGGTGACTCTCTCGTAGAAGGCACCGTGGTTGCGATACTGCTGGAGATAGAGCTTCAGCGATTTGAGTTCGAAACACTTCTGATTCGGGATGTACGAGATCGTCAGCGTTCCGAAATCAGGCTGTCCTGTCTTGGGACACATCGATGTGAATTCGGGGCAGACCGTGTCGATCGTATAGGATCGATTCGGGTAAGGATTCTCGAAGGTTTCCAGGAGAGTGGGAGATGGGTCTGCCATGAGTGTTTCCGGTAAATCAGTCTTGCAAACAAGCAGGATACAGGCCTGTTTGTGACCGTCAACTCAGCTTGTCTTCCCGAGGAGACCGTCAAAGATTGACTTGAATAAGGAATGACTATTCCGGGAGTTCTCTCAAGAGCAGAAAGGCGCGGATCTTTTGTTCTTGCTGGCGCGTCGTGAGCGTTGGCGGAGGAGCGACTCCATCGTTGATCTGGGACGAAGCCCCCGAATTCACAGTCTTCACCCGATTCAGTGGTTCACCCGATTTCGGCGAAATGGCAGGCAGAGCGAGACGTCGTTGGCCATTTCCAGCAGCGTTCAATTCCAAGCCCTGAGACGAAGTCGCGGATGCTTTCAGCTCAAAGGAGTCCGGTCGAGCTGCAGTGACCCCGAAAGGTTCCTGATCAGAAGGTTGATCGGCATCAACTGTTTGACTCAACGCGGATTCGGTTCCGGAACTGGATGGGGTGACTGCAGGGACAACGAAACCGCCTCCTTGAGCACTCCCCTCAAGAACCAATCCTCTTGAGACGATGCCTTCTGAAACACCTCTCTGGGCACTCAGGTCGAAGTGGAATCGTCGGGCAGGCTGTCCAACGTTCTGACTCACGCTGCGATTTTCGTACTCGTTGGGATAATCTTCGGCTTCCAGGCCAGCAGAACCTGGATTCACATCGAACCGTGAAGTCGGTGACGCTGAAAACATCAACTCAGCGGCCTCTTCAGCAGATTGTGAATAGGAATCCGAAAGATCCGGTGTTTGAGCATCAGTGACTGCCGATGAGATTCCTGAATGGCGAGCGAGGTCATCGGCAACAACGCCAAGATTCGTCTCGCGAAGCAGTTCCGAAGCATCTTCTTCGACATACATGACCGCACTGACCGCTTCGACACTGTTCAAAATGTTCTCCAGCGTTGGCTCTTCGAGATCGAGTATAACGACCGTGAACTGCTGATCATCTGCGTTCTGAGTGTTGATCGCGATGTTTTGTATGTCGGCTGGCCGGGGAGTTTGCGATTTGACCAGAATCTCAACATCGCCAAGCGTCTTTTGAATGTCGACGACTGTAAAGTCGACGATAATCGGCGTCCCAGCATGAACCGTGGCCACTGAGAGGTCTTCGCCTCTGTCCGGAATGTCGGTCAACGTTTTGAGACGTTGCGCCAAATCATTGGCAGAAAGTGAAACGACCGTTGGTGTTGGCTGTTGTGGTTCCGTCGGAAAAACACCTGCCAGCGTCGACAGCTCTTCGATGGGAGATATCCCGTCAGATTCTGTGAATGCGGGACTCGGTTGATCCGCTAGCTGAAGAGAGTTGCTGACCCCGTTAGAAAGTGACTCCATTGTGCTCGCGGTGAAATTTCGGCTGCTTTCCAGGGTATCCGTTTGAAGCGAGATCGTTGAATTGAACGATGACTCTGTCGTTGGAGTCGTCGCCAACTCTTTCGATTCGATCATCGTCGGGGGCAATCGACTGGCAAGTGAGTCCGTCGGAATTTGATCTCTTTGAAGCATCCAGACTGTGACGCCGATGCCGAGGCACGCTGCAATCGACGATGCGATCCAGGTGACTTTCGACCTTTTCGGCGAAGCTGTTTGAGCTTTGTTCACGCCCGTCGAATGACTCTTGACCGCATCCAGAATCTGACTCTGTAAATCGGACGGAGCAGAAAGTCTCGGGACTTCCTGAACCCGCAAGCTGACGTTTTTGATTTCATCCAGTTCAGCCTGTAACTCCGGACTTTTCTGCAGCAATTCCTCGAGGAACTGCTTTTCAGCATCCGTAAGTTCTCCGTCGAGATAGGCGGATAGCATTTCTGGTGAATAAACGAAGGTCATCCTGAAATTCAAACTCTTTCAAAAGATATCGGGATCGAAAACGAGAGCAAGTTGCTCTTTCCTGTGCACTCGCTTGAACTTTCTCATCAGGTCAAAGGCTGAGTTTGCTCGTGCGAGTGAGTGCACACTGAAACAGAAAATGGTCTAAGTCGTGGAAGCTTCTGATTCTGGCGAGAGGCTTCGAGTCAAAATATCACGCAGATCATTTCGTGCGCGATGAATTCGGCTGCGGACGGTTCCAATGGGGCAATTGAGGATGGTTGCGATTTCTTCATAACGCATCCCTTCGATTTCTTTCATGACGATCACGTCACGGTAGTCACAGGTGAGTTGTTCCAAAGCCATTCGTACCTGACGAACGCGTTCTTCAGACTCCATTTTGTGATCCGGATTGGCGTCGGGATGGTCATCCGCAATCTCGAATCCGAGCGAGTCCTGCTTGCCTTCAAGCGATGTCGCTGCTCGGCGTTTGAGTTTGCGTCGATTGGTGATGGCAGCATTGTACGCAATACGAAACAGCCAGGAATAAAAAGATGCTTCCTTGCGAAATGTGTCGAGTTTCTCAAATGCGGAGAGAAACGCTTCCTGCGCGACATCCCGCGCATCATGAATTGAACCCAGCATGTGAACGAGTGCCGAGAACAGTCGGTCTTGGTATCGATCGACCAGTTCTCCAAAGGCTTCTGTATTCCCAGCCAGTGTTGCTTCAACGAGTCGCAGATCGTCTGTTTTAACAAACACCAAGTTTTGACGATCTTCCGTCATAAATCGTTCCGTCAAAAACGAAAACTCTCAGAAATGATCGAAAGGTGCGATCAGGAAGCCTTTCGTCCTGAGCGTTTCCAGGTACAGAACATTATTGAGAATCAGGAGTTGAGGAGATTTCACTCACTTCACGAAGCAGCACTCTCATTTCGTTGGAGACAACGGTGTCCATGTCGACTTTCACCAGTTGTCGGGCAATTTCCGATGCCCCAATCTGCGATAAATCCGCTTCCTCAAGAGAAGAGAATCGGTCAGCGGGATCGGGAGCGATCATCTTCGACAGCATCTCGACAAGAGTTCCGTTGCGTGCCACATCTTTCGGAAGAAGCTCGGGAATCCGCTTCCACATATCGTGCTTGCATCGAATCAATTCGTTGACGTCATTCACGCCGACGAAGGGGATGGTTCCGGTCAACAGCTCGAGGACCACATATCCGAGACTAGCAAGGTCCGACAACGGGGTGTGCGAATCTCCCTCGAGCACTTCAACGGGGGCGTATCGCAATGTCCACGTCGGGCGTTGTGGTTTGCGGTCGATTGAGAAGGAGGATCCGAGGTCAATGATCTTGCAGTTGCCTGTCTGCTTGATCATCACATTCGCGGGTTTCAGGTCTGCGTGAATCACGTTCTCACGATGAAGTGCAGAGAGACCGGCCAGACACTCACGGAGAATGCTCACAACAACACCGGGCATGAGTCGGCACTGAAACCCGGCGTTGGTGATAATGACGTCGTTGATGTACTCCCATCGATCAGGCTCAACACGCTTCTGGAGACTTGCCAGAAGCCCGGGAGCGAGAAGTTGTCTGAGGTCGAACCCGTCCACCCATTCGGTGACGAGCACGAGAATTCCTTCGTACTCGACGATGTTGAAAATGTCGATGACGTGGTCCTGCTGGATGCGGGAAACATCCATAGCGACCGCAGCAAGTCGAGCCATTTCGCTGCGATAGATATTCAGATCCTGATAACCATCAGGGCGAAAGAACTTCAGCGCAAGCTGAAAGGAAACATCAAACGCGCCCATGCGACGCGCGAGGAAAACGATTCCCTGTCCACCGGTTCCCAATTTACGAACGAGATCGTACTCCTGATTCCAGGAGACTCGATCGCGAGTTATGATGTTTTCGTACTTGGCAGCGAGTTCGGTTGACATCTCACTGACGAGGTTCGCAGGCTCTGGGATGTCGTCCAACAAATCCCTTTCGGGATTGAAAACTCTCGTAACATCCATGTCCTGCCCAATCCAATGGGAATCCATACGGTGTGACTCTTTCGCTTGAACAGCCCGAAGTAACTTTGGGATTATCGAATAAACGTTCGCAAAGGCAACTGAAACCTTGAGAACGGTTAGAAATGAAGTGGACAAACTCAACTTTTCAGCGGTCGAGGTTTGCCACCTAATTGTAGGGGCGAATGGGTTCGAAGAGGAGCTTTTCTGTTCGAGCCGACGATCTTTTTCGGAAAACACTCCCAACGTGAACGCAATGCGACGAAAAGTTCATTAACGTAATGATAGAAAGAGCTTACGTCTCATTGTCGAAACTTGATGATCGGTCAGTCCAATTGTAGGAAATGATCCCGTTGACGGTGATTCAGCAGCCCATGGGGGGAATCATGTAAGGGGAAATCGGAGCAAATCACTGCTTGTTCACCGATTTCGCTCGCTACGTTTCACCCTCGTTCGATCTGAAGAGACAAGAGAACTGATCATCGGTTCACCACAAAATTGAAACTCATCCGATCTCAGTGGCCATTGTCTGTTGGATGCGTTCCGGCGATCACTCAGTTGGACACGACACGTTCAATCCGCGACTGAAGGGGAATCTTCTTCGGGCGAAGCAGGGCTGTCCGAAGACGGGTCGTCGTTCGCTTCTCGCTGTTCCTCAGTCTCAGCTTCTACGGACTCGAAGTGCTGGGGAAGGAGAAGTTCGCCAAGCTGGAGAAACAGAGCTTCAAGTCGATCGTAATATTCGTCCTCGGAAAGGGTCTCTTTGACACTTCGCAATGATTCGATCTCGACCTCAATTTCGTTTCGTCGAGCGAGTTGTTCCGGAGAGAGAAGCCGATCTCGTTCGTTTGCGATCAAATGCTGTTGGTGGGCCCGCAATCCATCCAACTCCTGCTCGGAGTTCTGCGGTTTGGATTTGACCCGGAATCCCTGAAAGGCCGCTGCACGTGTTCCGATGCCATCACCGTTGTCGTCAATCAGCGCGTTCTCCGTGGGAATCCGTCCATCTGCTTCGTAGAACTCTTCGACTCGGCGAGATGCAATCAGGAATGCTTCGAGAAGCGAGACTTGCTGGTCCTTATCGAGATCCGCGTTCAAGTCCGAAATCGCCGCTGACAAGAATTCCCCGAAGTGCGAGAAACTGACCTGATCCCCGCTGCGCGTAGCGGTCACGATGATTCGATTCTCTCCGGAGAGCGCATCGAGGAACGGGGCGCTCGCCGCTGTACAATGAATTGAGACCACCAGCCGGGAGCAATCTTTCAACAGTTCTTGGACTTCTGAAGCTGTGATGTCTGGACCAGGCAAGTTGAATTTGGCTGTGCGTCCGTCGAAGGTTCCATGTCCGAGCCAGACGATCCAAAGCGGAGTATCGCTGCCCTTCGAGAGTTCCTTCAGTGTCTTGGCGAATTCTTCACGGGGCTGTTTTGAGTCGGAAAGTGTGTGGATTTGAAACTGCCCGATCGCGGCTGCTTCTTCCCAACGATTGGCCCAACTTTCGAATTGCTCTCCATACTCACTTGTTCCAGCTTCCCCGACGACGATCAATAAATCACCACGTCCAGCCGGTTCGACGTCTTCGTCGGCGGGAGCGGAATTGACAATCAGGAGGCAGGCGAGCACCCAACTCAAAAGGAAACGCTGTTTGATCATGGAAGTCCTCTTACCCTCCGTAGTCCCCATTCCGCCGTCAAACAGAGAATCGCTGCCACAAGTAACCATGGTGTATGCCAAAGAGGTGTTGTCCGTACCTGTTTCGCCGGGAGGTCTTTTTGCGGAAGCGTCCGAACAAATTCGTCGAGTGCTCCGATCTCGATCACTTCTCCGCCTGAATCCTCGGCCAGTCGATCGAGCAGCGGACGGTTGAAGCCCACGTTTCGGAACTCTTCCTCCTTCGGGTCACTCGTCCATCCCGCCTGGGCGGTGATCGGGAGTTCGGACTCTTCGTTTTGAGTGATGACAGATGCGAGGTAAGCCCCTCTCTCACGCAGAACGTAGGATGTTTCGAAGAGTCCCGGTGCCTCAAGGCTTGGCTCTGCGGTCAGTTCGAGAACCTCCTCAGACGGCGTCGTGACTTTGACCGTGACTTTAGCGTTCTCCTGGGGTTCGTAGTCCGCTTGTCTGACGTTGACCTGAATATTAATCGCGGGAATTGTGCCGAGAGAAATCGGACTGAGCGAGACTTCCACACGTTGAGGAACATCAGCGATCAGCCATCGGACGAGTTGTCTCCAGAACCGGGCGAGATCATCTTCGTCAGTTTCAGGGCGACTCAATGACCACTTCCAGAGGTCTCCAATCAGGACAGCCACGGAACGCCCTTGGCCGTATTGTTGAGCAACGACGGCGGGGTATTCGTTGGACGAGCTGTCCTGGACAGTGGCAAAAATACGTCCTCCGGGTTTTGGGTCTGTCGCTGGATTCACGAACGCAAGTTCAGGAATGTGTTGAAGCCGCATCTTTTCCTGATCTTCGGTCGAGCGAACACGCATCCACGGTTCGAGCCAACCATCCCGCGTCAAATCCCAGCGAAGCTCACCGGAAGCGGGAGGACCTTGCCGGTCGAGATAAACAGGAAAGGCGTCTCGCAATGAGGACCGGTCCCAGTCGCCATGACGAAATGCATCACGTCCGCCGAGAAGCAATAAGCCTCCGCCTCGCACGGACACAAACCGGTCAATCAGTGCCTGTTGATCGTGACTGAAAAAGCCTGCCTCAACATCATCAAGGATGATCGCTTTGTACTCGTAGAGTTCTTCTTTTGTCTTCGGAAATCCTCCGGCCAGTTCCCCAGCATCTCGTGTATTGAGACGCACCAGAACCGCTTCATCAAAGGATTCGGTTTCCTCATCGACCTCATCTTTGAACCCGCGAAAGAGTGAGTTGCTGTCTTCTCCGACTCGGCCACGGAAGTCGAATTTCGCTTCCTTTTTCGCGATCCGGATGAGCGTCACCAGGTCGACGGCGCGATCTTCCGAGAGGGCCCGATTCAGGAATTTGTATTCCCAGTTCGGACGACCTCCGACATAGAGGATTCTCTTTTGACTCGATCCACGATCGACGGTCAAAAGGCGTTCGTTGTTTTCCAGTGTCGCTTCCGAACTCGTCTCAGGATCGGTGAAGATGTCTTCTTCTGCGGCGGGGCGGATGCGGAGTCTGTAGTAACAGATCCCCAATTGCGGCGGGAGAACATCAAATTCCAGGGTCGTCGGAACTCCCGGAAGAAGAGAAACCGATTGAGAAATCGACGAAGAGGACTTTCCATCCGCTTCTTCCTCGTCAGTGGGAACACTCTCGATGGAGTCGGATAACTCTGTCCCGGGAAAATTGGTCGACGAATCACGCTCCGCCTGAACGGACTCGTGTTCTTCGTCTGCGGAGTGACCGATATTCTTGACGAGTTCGAGAGTGGCAACGACAGTTTGTTCGCTGCTGTAACTCGAGGTCACGCTCGCCACGACGGAGATCGGGGCATCTTCGAAATTCGTTTCGCGGACAGCCAGTCGTTCGATGGCGAGATCATCGCCGAGATCTTCCCAGTCCGGGCTCACGACCGGGTAGATGGGGACGCTCGTTTCCAACCCATCGAAGGCTTCGAGGTCGGTCGCGTTTCCGTCGGAAAACAGCAGGACCCCAGCGAGCGGTTTGTTTTGGAACCGCTGTTGTAATCCCTGCAAGCTTGTGGCCAGTTCCGATCGGTTGTCGCTGAAATCGACATCCTGGAAATCCTCGACTTGTCGCAGCTGATCTCCGAAGAGGTATCTCCGCAAATCGTAGTCCTGACTCAATCGTGTGAACCAGTCTTTGTGATCAGCGTGAAGAAGTTCTTCAACAACATCCCCACGCGGCTTCTGATTGGGATCGCGAATGGATAAGGAAGAACTGTTGTCGACCATCAGCAGAACGATGTTTTCTCCCGGCCGAACATCGCTCTCGCTCCAGAGCGGGTTTAAGAGGCAAAAGCAGATCAGGGCCAGACCCACCAGTTTGAGAGCAACGAGTGCAGCCCAGGTCAAAGCGGGAAGTCGTGCCGATCGGTACGACAAAATCATGCCAACTGCAACGAAGAGACCTCCGGCAACAATCGGCCAAAGCCATTGTGGATTTCCAAGTACGATGGTCCCAATCGTCAAGATGGCAATAATCAACAGCGACTCCACCGTAGCGAGATCGTTATTCGAAGGTGTTTCCGCAAACTCTTGTGAACATGCAAAAGCAGGCTGCCAAACATCACAACTCCGACGAGTACTCAAAAAAGAGAAGTCGCTCGGACTGTGTCATTCAGCACGATATTCACCGTCTACCATATCGTCCCACTCAACCCGGCATCAAGCAGGAGGCCCATTCCCGGGAACATCGCGGCAATGAACTTGGCCGAAGTCTTGAACTTCAAGGTCGTCAGCGAAGCCTCCGGTCGACATGTTTCTGAAATCGATCCCCGTCAGTTTCACGAAAATCGGCGTGCGGAGATTGCATTTCATAGAGTCCGAATGTAACGAGTGAGCTGCATTTCAAATCGAGAGTGAATTCATGGCTGAACAGCGGCTGACAATTTCCGGTCCACGCAAAGCGAAGAAGTGTGTCATACTCACACACGGAGCGGGGGAGAGTTCTGACTCACGATTCCTCACGTACTTTGCTGATGCACTTGCAGATCTTCACTATCGCGTTGTTCGATTCGATTTTCCGTACATGGAAGAGCGTTCACGGACGGGGCGGAAGCGGCCTCCCGATCGCGAAAATGTGCTTCGCGAAACATGGATGTCCGTCCTGGAACAGGTCCCGAATGAAAAAGTTGTCATCGGTGGAAAGTCGATGGGCGGGCGGATTGCGAGTCTCGTCGCTGATGAAAGTCGAGCTCAAGGGTTGATCTGTCTCGGGTATCCGTTTCACCCGACGGGGAAACCGGAGAAACTTCGGACTGAGCATCTCGCGGACTTGAAGACTCCAACGCTCATCCTGCAAGGGGAAAACGATCCGTTCGGAAAACGCGAAGAAGTCGAGCAATACAACCTTTCCGAGGCGATCAAAGTTCACTGGGCACCCGATGGTGATCACAGCTTTCGTCCTCGACGCGGAAGCGATCGAACGGAAGAACAGAACTTCAAGAACGGAATGCGGGCTATCGAGCGATTTCTTTTCGAACTCTGGGTGGACGGTTAACATCAATACAGCGTCAAGGCACCACTCTGAGATGCTATGAGCCGCTGTGGTCAATGATCAGGGACTCCCATGCTTCCACTTCGTGACGACATTCCGACCCGTCGCCTTCCAATCGCCAATTATACAGTCATCGCATTGTGTGCTTTGACCTTCCTCCTGCAGTTGCAGGATCAGCCCGGCGAACTGTCGATGGTCGAAAAGTACGGAATGATTCCGGCTCGCGTGCAGGATCCCAATGCACCTGTCGAAGTGGTTGTGGGTGAACGTCACGTTCAGACTCCGCGCGGGATCGAAAGAGAACTCGTCACGCAAACGCTCGAACGGCAAGCTGTGCCGGCCTGGATGACGCTGCTGACGTGCATTTTTCTGCATGGAGGATGGATGCACTTCCTCGGGAATATGTGGTTTCTTCACATCTTCGGAGACAACGTCGAAGACCGGTTCGGGCACCTCGGGTACGTCGTGTTTTATTTAGGGTGCGGTGTGGCTGCCAGCTTCGTCCACTTCATTAGCGGTCCGGGATCAACCGTTCCCACGATCGGTGCCAGTGGTGCGATTGCGGGAGTGATGGGCGCCTATTTTGTCTGGTATCCGCATGCCCGCGTCGAAGCACTGATCCCGCTGGGATACATCATGCAAATTGTCGTCGTTCCTGCGCCGCTGTTTCTGGGGGTCTGGTTCCTCTTCCAGGCATTTCAGGGAACGATGACGATGTCCGCCGCAGAAGGTGGAGGAGTCGCCTGGTGGGCTCATACCGGAGGGTTTGTCGCTGGTTGCGCCCTTGCATTCTTCTTAGGTCGAAGCACGCTGCTGTTTCCGAAAAATCAGCAGCGTCGGCCCGAAGAGTCGCATCGCGTGAACCTTCTAAAAAGGTGCTGACAGCGATCGAAAAACGTCAGTTCGATGACTTGACGATTCCTTGTTCGTTGCGACATTGGCCGTACAGAATGACGCTCGTTGGAATATGCGATTCCCAACGAGCGTAAAGGACCAACGAGAATAGTCGAAAGACCGATGAACACCGGTGAGCGTTATTGCTGCGGCGGTTTCTGTTCGATCTCGATGTTGAACTTCCCTTCGTTGCCAGCTTCACGGACTTCGCGAATGTCGTTGCCACGACCAGCGTATTCCGGCGGGATTTTCATGACATCTGCTGCGCTGTTTGGCTGAAGCCAGATGCGTCCTTTCCCTTTCGGTGCCCCGCGTTCTCCCTGCATGTAGTACAGGCTGAAGTAACCGTTTTCGTCCGTGACGCCGGTTGACGTTCGAAGTCTTTTCGGGCCGCCATCTGCTCCACCTTTGGTCGCATCGAGCGGCTCAAAGATGACAGTAACGTTCGGCAAAGCTTTCCCGTTCACCGTGACCGTTCCGGAGACATCGTACAGAGGAGGCAGATCAACACCTTCGCCGAAGATGGATTGCGCGATGAAGTAGGCGACGAGAATCGCAGCCAGTGCTCCTCCGATGTGGGGGGAGTAGCGAATCAGTTCTTTCTGGGCGCCGGAAAAATCGAAGGACGGTTTCTTCTCAGCTGCGGGCATCGAAGATGCTTTGACGCGACTTTCGTCCATCGTTTTGGTGAGGAGATCTCGAGCATTCGCTGAGGCATTAATGCTCGCGTCTTCTGCTGCAGCTGCGGCAGGAGACATGCTCGCCCTCTTGGCGGCGGACGCGGAGTTCGGAGTGAGGAGTCTTCGCCCCTGACTGTCGGTCGCTGGTCCCTTATCTGCGGGGGCTTTCTCGACCAATCCTGCGGAAGCTTTGGCTCCTGGACCATCCTCCATCAGAAAGTCGGCAGGATCGAACTCATCCGGATCGGCGGCAGGCTTCGTCTTTGCTTCGCTCTTCTTTGAGGCTTTGGAAGCTTTCGCTGTTTCCGGTCGCTCGGTTTTCGGACTCGAAGCTTTCTTCTTTACGGGCGGACTGTCGCCACTGGCTTCAGACGATTCATCGGAAGTTGGTTCCGGAACCACAAATTTGTTTTTACAGCTGGGACACTTAGCTGCCGATCCCGCTTTGTCGTCACGGATTTTCAGAACCTGATCGCACTCAGGACACTGGTAGCGAATCGTCATTCAGTCCGACCTTTCAAATCAGATCACCCATCTTTGATGGACTAAGAATATCACTCTGTGCGACTTTGCAAAAGAACACAGGCAATGGACCGGGTTCTAAACTGATTTTTGCTTCACTGTCACTTGTTGGAAAATGATTGGAATCGCTTCCGGCAGCTTATCTCCAGCATAGTTCTCACAGAACATACGCCAGAAAGCATCTCGTGTAAAAACGCAACAGGGTGGCATTCAGCCACCCTGTTGTGGTGCAGTTGGTCAAACCGTCAGGGTCCGACCATATTGTCATTGCGATCAACTCGACTGAACTCGTTTCGCTCGACGAATCGATCGCTTGCTCTCGCGAGTTTGCGAAAATCATCCCGGAAAACATCTTAAAACTCAACGGGAGATCCCTGTGCCATGTTCCCGAGATTGTTCCAGGTCCGCAAATCGATATTGATGCTGACGTTTCGTGCTCCGCCGTCTCCCATCAAAACGTTCACAACCTGAGGGTGAGCACTTCCAGCTTCGTCGAAGTGGCGGTTGTTGTTGTCGACGTCATTCACAACTTCAATCCGGCCAGTGTTTTGCGGAGTCAGTCGAGTTGAGAACAGCGTTGCAGGACCACCAAAGGCCCAACCGTCGCTGCTGCGTTCCTGCGGTCGGTTCTGACGGGGATTCTGAATAATCTGGCGTTCAGCGACCATGATCGTCGTCGTGGTTCCATCAGTGATGGTGGCCATTTTCGTGTTGCTGTTCACACCGAAGACCCCAACCTTGGTCGAATCCTGAGCGAATGGTGATCGAGCTGACAGTGGGCCTGTTGCTGGGAGAATCGTCGCGTTCAACTGGGCAGGTGTGAGGAAATACGTCTGCTGTTCGCCAGCAACGTCATCTTTGAATGCAATTCCGGAACCAGTGCAACCAGCGTAATCGTTGCCTCCGCTTGTCCAGCTGGGATCAACTCGAAGGGTCTGGGCGAACAGAGCTGTCGCACCCATTTCGCTTCGGCGTGATGGACAATAGAACGCTTTGATTTCTTCTCGTGGCGGAAACAGTCCGATTCCGTCATTGTCTCTGTAGAGTGGAGGTTCTTCGCCATTCTGTCGCACGTTCCCGTCGAATGACCAGGCATTGTAAAGCGGAGCCTGTTCAATCATCGGGAGGATGTGAACCATCCAGCTTGTCCCTTGTGCACCAAACCAAAGTGGTTGGTTGTTATTGTCGCGAAACTCACGAGCTTCGCCGGGATTCACGTAGTTGCCGATGTTGTCGCTGACGAAGTATTGCGGATTGGCAATTTGCCCAGGGGGAAACACAGAGTGGGCATCGTGGTAATTATGAAGAGCCAGCCCAAGCTGTTTCAGGTTGTTCAGACACTGAGTTTTCGAAGCAGACTCGCGCGCACGCTGGACAGCCGGCAAGAGAAGGGCGACGAGGATCGCAACAATCGCGATCACAACCAGCAATTCAATCAGAGTAAAACCTCTACGACGTTGTCTCATGACAACCTCCTCGCGTGGGACGGAAACTTCAGTCGAAGGAATGCAACATCTGTCCGGCCAGACCAGCGACATCCGCCTCCACAACCCATTCCCGAGGCTAGTTTCGACTGGACTGTCGAAAAGGGACGATAGCGGTGTCAGCCTGTCTGTCCATTCAGCGGATGTTAACTGCAGATGGATCGAAACAAGCCCAACTCCATTTCCATCGCCGGAATCTTCGGCCTCTATCTTCCGACCTAACACAAGTCATTGTCAAGTCAGAACTTCTGAGAAGGCTTCCGCACATGGATGTTGCCAGCATCGACGTGGCACATGGAGAGTTCAGTTCGTTTGATTTCTAATACGACAACTCGACTCAGAATGCGGTGATGATTCCGGAAATTTGACAAGAATTCCGACGTGCAACTCCATCTCAAGTCAATCGTGACTGTCAACACGAGTTCAGCGGACAGTCAAAATGGACGGAACGATTTGAAGAATTGGCCTCAATTGCAGGAATTGTTCCGCAATTTTCATTGAAAAAGCGTTCCGCGACACGTCTCGAGACGAGAACGGCTATGCCAGCCAGAGCTTGAAACGATCCGGCCGTCGAAGTGTTCTCTTCGAAGGGAACTACCGCGACTGGATCTGTGCCAGTGAACGGTCAGACAGCTGGCGGGCTTGTCGGGCATCCAGAATGACATGCTTGAGCCGTTCAGGGAACTGAATTGCTTCAATCGTCAAAAGGAGGTTTCCTTGCGCTCCAACGAGATTCAAATCGCCGACTCGATGGAACTTGTATCCCGCTCCCGAAGCGATCTCAATGTGATCGATGTCAGTGAGCGCGACCTGAGCCGTCATCGAATTTCCGAGGAATGACCGCTTCTGAACGGATCGGTTCGTCACGATGTAGCAACAACCGAAGATCTTGTTGAGGGCATAGGCGAGTAAGCCAAATGGCAACAAAACCGCTCCAAATGCGACAAGCACAATCACCCGGAGAAACGTTACGGGAATCGCTGCAGAAACGGCGCCCATGATCACACCAATCAACTGCCCCAGAATTCCGGATGCAATGGACGGATAGACCGCTTCGATTTCCGTTTCACGATTCACCGACACTCCGGCGATAGGCTGGACGACTGCAACATTCATCTGTATCAACCTGGCGATGCGTTGAGGAAGAAACTCTGCAGGCGGAATCTAGCATAGGCAGAAAGCCCATGCCACCTTACGGGATCAGTTGCTATCAACGGGAATGCTGTTTCCGACGCAGGACTTCCGGAAGAGGATAGTCGCTGATCGCAATTCCGAGCGATTGGACTTCGCGGAGCCGGTGAAAGCCTCTCGTCACAAGATCTTCTCGCTGTTTGACGTCTTCCGGGTCGAGTTCGGATTTTGAGAATGGTCCGTCAACCTTCACGGGGGGAAACGAATCGTCCACGATAAATTGCGTCAGCGTCGGGTTGCAGCGAAGATGGCGTTCCGGAGAGGCTAACAGCTCGCTGCTGTCAATCTCTCCAATGATGTAGCGCAAGTACAAATCGCTGTCAGAGATCTTGTGAACATACTCTCCACAAATTTCACAGACGTAACCTTCGTCGCACTTTGCCATCTGGGCAGCCTTGTTTTTGCCAGCTAGTATTCACTGAGGCTAATATTCACTGAGATTGTATCAGGTTCACGACCGCGTCACAGTTTGACGGTTGATCGCCTGTGCGTCGACCACCAACTCCTCAAACGTTCGAAACGGGTTTCTTCCCATGTCACTCCCGAAGTTCAGCGTCGAGAACCCAGTCTTCGTGAACATGATGATGATTGTCACACTGGTGGCAGGGTTTGGATTCGCACTGACGCTTGTCCGGGAGATGTTTCCGGAAAGCCGACCGAACAAGATTTCTATCACAGCTATCTATCCCGCGACGCAACCTGAGGAACTCGAGCGGGCGGTGACGATCAAAGTCGAAGAGGCTGTGCGCGATGTTGACGGAATCGAGAAGATCAATTCGACGGTTTCGGAAGGCATGTCAATGACAACGTTGACGCTCTACAACTCCGTCAAAGATGTCGATGTCGTCATGCAGGAAGTGAAAAACGAGGTCGACTCGCTGCAAGATCTCCCTGACGATCTCGAAAAAATCTCAATCGCCAAAATGGAACCGACACTGCCGGTGATCATGGTTTCTGTCTTTGGGGATGGCGATGAGCGATCTCTGAAACAGGCTGCGAGAGATATCAAAGATGATCTGCTGCAACTTCCCGGTGTGAGTGACGTTCAACTGTCCGGGATTCGAGATGATGAGATCAGCGTCGAAGTGCAGCCCGATCGACTCATCGAATACAACCTGACTCTCGATCAAATTGCGCAGGCGATCCGTCAAACCAATCTCGATGTCTCCGGAGGTAATCTCAAAGGCGATCGCGGTCAGGTCGCGGTCAAGACGCTCGGCGAGAAACAGGCCGGGATCGATCTCGAGGAAATCGAAATCCTCGCGTTGCCGGATGGACGAACTCTCAAGCTCGCCGATGTTGCTGTGATTCGCGATGAATTCATCGATACCGACGTCATGAGTTACTGGGAGGGAAAACGGTCAGCCACTCTGACTGTTCAGAAAACTCCGAGTCAAGATGCGATTCAGATTTCCACGTTGGTCAAAGCGTACGTCGCCGGGAAAATGGGCGAGGACTTCGATCCGGATTACGAGCCGGACAGCAATCCCGGATTTCTGACACGCGTTTCCGCTGGGCTGTCACGATTCGCTGACAGTCTTGCTGGCCGCCCGGATCCGATGACTGTCTATCAGGAGAGTCTGAGTAATCCGTTTCGGCACAACTTCAGCGTTGCCACTCACAATGACCTTGCCCGGTTTGTGGAAGGTCGACTCGACCTGATGCTTCGAAATGGAAAGTCCGGGCTGCTTCTCGTTTTGATCAGTCTCGTTTTGTTTCTGAACTGGCGAGTTGCGTACTGGACGGCGGTTGGGCTTCCGATTTCGTTTCTCGGAACGTTCATCGTGATGGCGATGATGGGAGTCTCGATCAATCTCCTTTCGATGTTCGGTCTGATCATCGTGCTGGGAATCATTGTCGACGACGCGATCGTGATCGGGGAGAACATTTACCGCCGTGTCGAGGAAGGAATGCCAGCCTATCAAGCGGCCATCCGTGGGGCGGAGGAAGTCCAGTGGCCGGTGACCGCAGCTGTCTGCACGACCATCGCTGCGTTTCTTCCGCTGATGTTCATCCGGGGGCAGATCGGCGACTTCTTCCGTGAACTTCCGCTTGTGGTCATTGCTGCGCTGTCCGTCTCGCTCGTCGAAGCGTTGATTATTCTGCCCGCACACTTGAGTCATCTTCCCCCGCACAAAGATCATCGAAAGAAAAATTCTCACACTGGGCTGTTGCGATATGTTTCGATGGTGGGGGCCGCCCAGCAACGATTTATTGAAACGTTGATGAATGTCTATTCCTCGATTCTGCGAGTCGTCCTGAAGTGGCGGTATCTGTCTCTCGCGGTTGCGGTTTCCTTGTGCATGATGACGCTGGGGTTGTTCTTCGGAGCCCCGCCCGCTCCGAATGTGGCAGATCAGCAGCAGGGGGGAACGTCGGGGCAAAAGGAGTCTTCCGACCGAGATCTCTCGACTCTCTCACCGGGCAATATCGTCAAGTGGGAGTTCATCCAGAAGATGGATGCGGAGTCGATGATTGCTCAGATCGAGCTGCCCGTGGGATCGAATACATCCGCCGTCGAAGAGCGTCTTCGCTTGCTCAGCGATGCTGCGACCAAGATGCCGGAAGTTGACGGAGTGGCGATGGATGTTGCGGTGATGATTGACGTGAACTCGACCGGAGGAATGGGAGTCGAGTTGCAATCGCATGTCGGTCAGTTGTGGATCGAGCTGATGGCCGCTGATGAGAGAGAACAGCGAGGATTGCGGTCGAGTCAGGAAGTGCTGGCGGAACTTCGAGCCGAGTCGGAAAAGCTGACCGGGGTCAACTCGATTACGTGGCAGCTTATGAGTGGAGGCCCCGGTGGAAAGGATATCGAAATCCGGCTCACCGGCAGAAGCATGGAAGATCTCAAAGTAATCGTGGAAGAGTTCAAGGAGCAACTCTCAACGTATGCGGGGGTCGTTGATCTCGGGGATGACTTTGATGATGGACGCCGGGAAGTTCAATTGACACTGCGGCCTTCGGCACGTTCGACAGGGATCACGAAAGCGTCACTCGGACAATCGGTTCGCGCGGCAACTTATGGCGTGGAAGCGAGACGAATCACCCGCAACCGCGAGGAAGTGAAGATCATGGTCCGCTATCCGAGAGATTTTCGCGAGGATGTTTTTCACATCGAGTCACTTTGGATTCCCACTCCGGCCAATCAGGATGGCGTCATTTCGTGGGTCCCCATTCAGGAAGTTGCTGAGATCGAAGAGACTCGGGGATTTACACAGATCCATCGTTCGCAACTCGATCGAGCGATGACAATCACCGGCGATGTCGACACGTTGATTGCCTCACCGACGGACATTATCGGGCGAATCAAGAACGATTATCTTCCCAAGCTTCAGAAGGAATATCCCGGCATCCGCGTCGAGTTTCTGGGAAGCAGCGAAGAGCAGGGAAAGTCTTTCAGCAGCCTGACGCTCGCCATGCCGGTCGCGCTATTGATGATCTACATGATGCTGGCTGCGTTGTTTCGGTCATACTTTCAGCCGCTCGTGGTGATGTCAGCGATTCCGTTCGGGATTCAGGG
Organism: Thalassoglobus neptunius; assembly: GCF_007859735.1. Classification (GTDB taxonomy): domain Bacteria; phylum Planctomycetota; class Planctomycetia; order Planctomycetales; family Planctomycetaceae; genus Thalassoglobus; species Thalassoglobus neptunius. Next base: position 2,258,660 of record NZ_SIHI01000001.1, read on the forward strand.
AGCGATCATCGGCCACTGGCTTACGGACAATCCCATGACCATCCTCAGCGCGATCGGCTTGATTGCTCTTACGGGAATTGTCGTCAACGATTCGCTCGTGCTGGTGGACTTCATCAATAAGAGAATTCGAGAAGGCATGAGCGAGTTCGAAGCGAGTATCGACGGAGCGCGATTGCGGTTGCGACCGATCTTGCTGACCACTGTCACGACTGCTGCCGGGCTGACTCCGATGATGTTTGAGAAGAGCTTTCAGGCAAAGTTCCTGATTCCAATGGCGGTTACGCTGACATTCGGGCTGATCTTCGCCACTGCACTGACACTCATCATCGTCCCGGTTCTCAACATGATTTTCTTCGATGTCAGGGCACTGATGAGAAAGTTGTCCGGAGAGATTGTACCCGGTCTTCAACACTCGGATCTTGTCCCGACAGGAACAGCTTCTGCGGTTCAGGGAACAAAAGATGTCGAGTGAAGCTGCGGACATCGATTGCGGCGCGACGATTCTGTTCGTTTACGGAACCCTTCAGCGAGGTGACTGCCGCAACTATTTGCTGCAAGAACAGGAGTTTCTGGGGAGTGCGGTGACTCTCCCGAAATATCGTCTGTTTGATCTCGGTTCCTATCCCGGTCTGACACATGGTCGAGGAGCGGGAGAGGCGATCCACGGAGAACTCTGGAGAGTGACCGATGAGTGCCGGATCAGGTTGGACATCGAAGAAGGTGTCGCCGAAGGACTCTACTCGCTGGAGCCGATCGAACTTCAAAGGTCGTCAAATTTGAACGTCGAAGCGGATGCGGTCGCCTACTTCTATCTCGGAGAGACTTCTCAGGCACGTCCGCTTCAAGGGCGATGGATCCCTCGCTGAAGGCCTTTGACGATCCAGTTCTTCGAGGGTCACGTCCAAGATGTGGATCAAAAGAGCGGATAGATGAACGGGGCTGCGACGGAACTGCTCAGCCAGGCAGCGACGAAAATCAAGACCAGCGCGAGCAGAATCGGAACGAGCCACCATGCTTTGTTCTCTTTCAGGAACAGCACGAACTCGGCAATCAGGCTCAATTGCTCTTCGTTTGCAGCGTCTTCAAATGACGAACCATTTTCCGGTGCATCGGCAGACGCAGAGTTTTCTGAAGTCGGCTTCGTTGTTGTGGGCTCTGGTTCATTCATGTGCTTTACCAGTTCAGCAATTCACTGCACTCACTTGTGCTCGCTTAAAGCATTTTCTGTTTTGGTGTGCACTCACATGCACGAGCAAACTCAGCCATTTACTTGATGAAAAAGCTCAAGCGAGTGCACAGGAAAGAGCAACGTGCTCTAAAACTGCCGGAAGTAGGATTCATCCGGCTTTTGGCCGGGGCGTTCCACCCAGTACGAATCGGCTTCAGGGTCGAATTCGCGATGCAATGGGTCTCCGTGCCGCCGCCTTCGAATCATACCAACTGGCGTCACGACGAGATAGTAGACCATCGCCATGATCAGGTGCGAAACAACCCAGCCGATTGGGAAAACCGCGGCCATCCAGCCGAAATAGATCCATCTCACCAGTCGCGGCTTGCTGAGCCCTACGATCATCACGATTGCAGAGATCACCAGCAGGACTGACAGCCAGCCCCATTCGATTCCTCGTCGATGAAGGAGCCAACTGATGAACAGGAAAAACGGAAACTGAAGTCCGGCAAAGAACCGCAGGTCTTTCGATGTCGGTTCTTTCAATAGGTCTTTGAAGGTCACAGGTCGCCCTTGTCAGTCCAGCTCAAACTGGTCGATATAGTCCTGATTGATTCGGTTCGGTTGTTCTGGCTGCTCTTCTTTCAGCAGCAGAAATTGACCGACGACCAGAACGTCCATATTCGTTCCCATGAAACATCGATACGCATCTTCCGGAGTGCAGACGATCGGCTCGCCGCGAACATTAAAGCTCGTGTTGATCAACAACGGACACCCGGTTTGAGCGTGGAATTCGCTGATCAGTTGATGATAAAGCGGATGCCGATCTTGGTCGACGGTCTGAAGTCTCGCTGAATAATCGACGTGAGTGATGGCCGAAATTTCCGATCGGATTTGTTTCAGCAAATCAAATCCTTGTACAGAAGACGAAGTCTCAACCGGAAGGCGGCGAGCCTCTGCGACATCGGCGACAAGGAGCATGTATGGGCTTTCCTGATCGGACGGAAAGTCAAAATACTCGCTTGCCTGTTCCTGAAGGACGGACGGAGCGAACGGGCGAAATGACTCTCGGAACTTGATCTTCAAGTTCATCTTGGACTGCATTTCGCGGTTGCGAGGGTCTCCGAGAATACTTCGATTTCCGAGAGCGCGCGGACCAAACTCCATCCGACCCTGCATCCAGCCAACAACATTTCCCTGATCGATCAACTGAGCGACTCGCTGGCAAAGCTCTTCGTTCGAACTCAATTCCGTATACACAGCCTGTTTGGAATCAAGGTGATTCCGTATCGAGTCCCGGTCGAATTCAGGCCCCAGTGCCGAAGCAGCTTGCGGCAGAACCGGATGGGGGACTCGCTCGTGATTCAGCATTTGATGTGCGATGAACAAAGCGACGCCGAGGGCTCCGCCCGCGTCTCCTGCAGCGGGTTGAATCCAGATACGCTCAAACGGTCCTTCGCGGAGCAATCGTCCATTCGCAACGCAGTTGAGTGCGACGCCACCCGCGAGGCAGAGGTTCTTCATCCCGGTTTGGCGATGCACGTGACGAGCCATTCGCAGCATGATTTCTTCAGTTGCCAACTGAACGGATGCAGCGAGATCCATTTCGCGTTGCGTCAACTTCGATTCCGGCTGACGGGGAAGACCACCGAATAGATCGTGAAACCGGGAACTGGTCATCGTCAGTCCCTGGCAATAGTTGAAGTACGACATGTCCATCCGGAACGACCCATCCTCCTTGAGGTCAATCAGCTTATCAAGAATCTGGTCGATGTAGACTGGCTGCCCGTACGGGGCGAGGCCCATCAGTTTGTACTCGCCCGAGTTGACTTTGAACCCGCAGTAATACGTCATCGCGGAATACAGCATTCCAAGAGAATGAGGAAACCGAAGTTCGTGACTCAGTTGAATTCGGTTTCCGGAGCCGGTTCCGAAACTCGCGGTCGCCCACTCGCCAACGCCATCGACGGTCAGAATCGCTGCTTCATCGAAGGGGGATGGAAAGAACGCACTGGCGGCGTGTGACTCATGGTGTTCGGCGAATGCAATTCGTTTGCGAAACTTCCCGCCCAGCCCTTTTCGGATTTCTTTCGGCAAGTGCAGCTTCTGTTTCAGCCACTGCGGCATCGCCTTCGCGAATGACCAAAAGCCCTGTGGGGCGTAAGCTGTGTAAGTTTGAAGCAGGCGATCAAACTTCAACATCGGTTTGTCATAGAAACCGACATAGTCCAACTCGGCAGGCGTCAACTTCGCTTCGTTCAAGCAATAGCTGATCGCATTCTCAGGGAAGCTTTCGTCGTGTTTTTTGCGAGTGAATCGTTCCTCTTGAGCAGCAGCGATGATTTTTCCATCGACAACAAGGGCTGCCGCAGAGTCGTGATAGAATGCCGAAATCCCGAGAATCGCCGCCACTATTGCTCCGAAAATTAATTCCTGACAATCATTGCAACGTCGATGTTGCGGTTCCGATTAGAGCAAGTTGCTCTTTCCCGTGCACTCGCTTGAGCTTGAGTGGTTGATTTCGTGGGTGCTTCGTGAGAATTGGTCTTCGGAGAGTTCATTCACTTGAGGACTGAAGTTTCGAGCAGTTTGTGGAGTTTTGGTCGAATCACATTGAAACAATACGGGTGAGATTCGTTCCGGGCGTAAAAGTCCTGATGATAGTCTTCCGCAGGGTAAAACTTCTCAGCGGGGGAAACCTCTGTGACAACAGGCTTCGAAAAGACATCGGCTTCGTTCAGAGTCGCAATGATTAACCGCGCGGTTGCTTCCTGTTCGGACGAGTGAAAGAAAATGACCGATCGATACTGTGTGCCGACGTCATTCCCCTGCCGGTTGAGAGTGGTCGGGTCATGGGATTGGAAGAAGACTTTCAGCAAATCTTCAAAGGAAACGAATTCGTCGTCGAATTCAACTTGAATGACTTCCGCGTGACCGGTTGTTCCGGTGCATACTGCTTCGTAAGTCGGGTTTTCAACAGTGCCGCCCATGTACCCCGAGGTTACCTTGGAAACACCATTGACCGACTGGTAAACGGCTTCACTACACCAAAAGCACCCACTTCCCAAAGTCGCTGTTTGTGTCGGCATGACACCTCCTTCGTTATGCTGTCAGTGCAGTAACAATTCCGATGATGTTTTCAGTTTAGCACCTCACCACTTCGGGGTCACACGAACCATGGTTTCACGACGAACAATCTTCATTGGTGTCATGCTGTTATTGCCAGTGTTGGTCTACATTGGATTTGGCGCCTACGCATTGTGGCAGACCGGTTTGTTTCGCTGGACATGGTGGATCATCCCGATCTTCTGGCTGGCTGCCTATCTTGTGAACATCTTTTGGAAGCGAAAACTCCTTCCCGACGGATCGACGCAGACGGCGAATCACTGGACTCCCAACGACGAAACCGCCAATCGGATCATTCGGAAACATCAGGAACAAGTTGAAACGCTGACGGCGCAACAGCTCACCGATATCCAGTTCTACGTCAAATCCTCTCAAGAACTCGCAGCTGATCTGGCCCGTCACTACCACCCGAACGCGAACGATCCGGTTTCGGCGCTGACAGCGGTCGAGGTGTTGGCAGCGATTCGTTTGGCTGTCGACGACCTGGAAGACTGGTTTCAGGACTCCGTTCCCGGAAGCCACATGGTCACGATCAAACAGTGGAGGGCTTTGGGCGAAGCACCGAAATGGGTCAAGCGGGTCAGCGATGCAGGATGGCTGGCGAGCGTGATCTGGAACCCATTGAATGCTGCGAAGTTTGTGACATCGCGGCTTACTCTCGGACCGATCACTGAAGACTTGAAGAGCGAGATTCTGGCGACAGTTTACCTGCAATTCATGCGCCATATGGGGTTTTACCTGATTGAGATGAATAGCGGCCGATTGCGTCGCGGCGCGCTTCGTTACCGTCAGGCGTTCGAAAGAGCTGAAGAGTCTCAAAAAGAAATCGATACCAAAATCGACGGACAAGCAGAGGCCAGCATACCGAAGTATGTTCCGGAATCGGTTGTGATTGCCGTCATCGGACAGACAAACGCAGGCAAGTCGAGCGTCATCAACGCGCTTCTTGGCCGACGGGAAACCGCGACCGATGCTGTCCCGTCCACTCATTCGGTGAGCCGGCATGTCATCCCTGTGCCCGAAACAAACGAGACAGTCACACTGCTCGACACACCCGGTTATGCCGATGCCGATGCTCCAACGGTCCATAAGAAGCATTTGAAATCTGCGATTTCCGAAGCAGACATCGTCCTTCTGGTGATTGATGTTCACCAGCCTGCACGAACAGCGGATCTGGAAGTCCTTCGATCCATTCAGACTGCGGCCGCCCAAAACTCCAAGTACCGTCCTCCGCCCATTATCCTCTGCTTGACTCATATCGATCTCTTGAGCCCGGTGATGGAATGGGACCCGCCTTATGACCTGAGCGCCCCCCAGTCAGCGAAAGCAGAAAGCATTCGCGACGCTGTGGACTCGACGCGCGAGTTGTTCCAAGATTTCGTCGTCGATGTCGTCCCCGTCTGCTCCGATGAAGATCATGACCGCGTCTACAATGTTGATCCCGGCCTCGTGAAAGCCATTTCGCAGTCCCTCAACGTTGGCAAGTCGGTCGGATTACTACGAGCCTACGAAGAAGATCTTGACCGGGACCGGTGGAGTGCGTTGCTGACTCAGCTCAAGAATTCGGGGTTGGAAGTTGTCAACCTGCTTCTCGATGAAGGGAATCAACGCACCCGATAAATTCTTTCCGCTCAGTGACTTGATGCTCATTCGTTCTGGTTCCGATCCGTCGCGATTCGTCGGGTTTCGCTTTACCTTCATCGAAGGGCATGAGATTCGGTGAGGGCATGGATTCTACTCGAGAGGGCGAATTGCAGCTTGAGTCTCAACTGCGCAATTCAATCAACACGCCGGTCAACAATCCGATCTTTCCCGTGCAAAATGTGGAAAGCTCAAAGGATGCGTCAAATGAGAGTTGGATTCTCAGACGGGTGAGGGAACGGCGAGGAACTTGCTCTTGAAAACCGCACCTTGCTGTAAGTCTGGACTTGGGATAGCATTGCTCAGATGTGTAACTCAGGATGGACACTCAGCTCGAATCTTTTTTGACTCAATAAAATTTTGTGTAGGCAAAAAGAATGGCTTGGACAGACGCTGCACGGATCAGACGCTTTACCGCACTCGCAATGGTCGTTTTGGGGATTTCTACCTACTTCGCCCAGCAACTCTCTTCCGCCGATCCGGCAGATGCTGAGACCGCGATTCTCGTCTCCAAAATGATTCCGAAATATCACCTGAATCGTCAGGAGATTAACGATGACGTTTCCAAAACGCTCATCGACCGCTTCATTAAGGACCTCGATCCTCTGAAATTGTACTTTCTCGAATCAGACATCGAGCACTTCCAGAAACACCGCACCACACTTGATGACGAAATCAAGGCCGGGAATGTTGAGTTCGCTTATGAGGTATTCAATACCTACAAAGAGCGACTCGCCCGACAGATGGAAGTTGCGAATCAGTGGGTGGAAAAGGAACACGACTTCAGCATCAATGAAGAAATCGAGACCGATGAAGACAAGCTGACCTGGGCGAAGACGACGGATGAGTTGGATGACCGTTGGCGTCGCCGAGTGAAGTACGAGCTTCTCCAGTTCAAGTTGGCTGACGAAGAATCGAAAGAGGACGGCGATGACGAAGAGTCAGAAACGCTCGATCCGAAAGAACGTCTCCACAAGCGTTACCGAAACAGTCTGCTCGCAACAACTCAATACGACATGGTCGACCAGCTGGAGCGGTATCTGACAGCTTTGGCGACCGTGTTTGATCCTCACTCTTCCTACATGTCTCCACAAAGCTGGGAAGATTTTGAGATTCAGATGCGGCTGTCACTCGATGGAATCGGTGCAGCTCTTCAGGCAGATGATGGATACACCGTTGTCGCTTCGATCGTTCCCGGTGGGGCTGCGTCAGATGACGGTCGATTGAAAGTCAAAGACAAAATCATTGGTGTCGGTCAGGAAGAAGGCGAGATTGTCGACATCTTTGAAATGAAACTGAGCGACGTTGTCCGCATGATTCGTGGACCACGAGGAACAGTCGTTCGTCTTCAGGTGAAGAGCAATGACGACGGAAAAATTCGAATCATCGAGTTGACCCGTAAGAAAATTGAATTGAAAGAATCCGAAGTCAAAGGCGAAATCATCAACACTGAAGACCGGCTCGGTCGTCCGGGGCGTGTGGGAGTGATCAGTATTCCCTCGTTCTATCGCGACTTCGCTGGTGCTTCTGGTGGAGTGGCCAACTTCAAAAGTGCTTCGGCCGACGTCAAACGCGTCCTCTCCGTCTTCGCTCGCGAACAGGTTGATGTGGTGATCATCGATCTTCGAAATAACGGCGGGGGATCACTCACAGAAGCCATTGAGATTTCCGGACACTTCATTGACCGTGGACCAGTTGTCCAGGTGAAAGAGCCGAGTGGATACATTCGAGTTCTGGAAGATGAAGATTCGGGTGTTTCCTACGCAGGTCCACTGGTTGTGATGTGTAACCGTCTCTCAGCTTCGGCTTCGGAGATTTTCGCGGGGGTGATCAAAGACTATCACCGCGGATTGATTATCGGAGACACCACAACTCACGGAAAAGGAACTGTCCAGAATCTGATGGATGTCGCTCCTCAGCGTCCGTTCCGCCTGACTCGTCCCGACGATCGCGGAAAATTGAAACTGACGATCCAGCAGTTCTACCGAGTGAAGGGTGACAGCACTCAGAACCGTGGAGTCCGGTCAGACATTGTCCTTCCGTCACTGATCGATCATTGGGATCTCGGAGAAGCGTTCCTCGACAATGCTCTGCCATTCGACAAAATTCGATCGGCGAATTACGTCGAAGAGCGTTCCGTGAATCCAGCATTGATTTCAGCCCTCGCTCAGAACAGTCAAGTGAGAGTGAAATCGGATGAAGATTTCCAACGCGTCGAACGCTCCATCGCTCGATACATCGAGAAGAAGAATCGGACGAACTTGTCGCTGAATGAAGACAAGGTCCGAGAAGAGCGTGCCGCAGATCGAGCCGCAAGCAAGGCCGATAAAGAAGCTGAGGAAGAAGAAGAGGTTGAAGTCGATGAAGATGAAAAACCGATCTTCCCAGACAACTACTACAATAACGAGGCGCTCAACATCGCACTCGACTACGTTGCCGCTTTGAGGGGCAACTTGACCGTGCTGAATTGATTCGAGTGATCGAATCAGCAATGTGTTCATCCGAGCACGCTTCAAGAATTCTTGAAGCGTGCTTTATTCTTGCTGGCTTTCCCGAATTCTCTTCCGGGCGATTCAGAAGTTGGAAGATCGAACGAGTCTCAGGCGATATTCGCTCTTCCGGTTTGTCTCGGTCGACGTCGGATCTTCTCTCGGCCTGTTACAGCCACCCGGCGGAAGTGCAGCCGATGACGATCAGTCCCAAAATGGCACAGTAGACACCAAACCAGACGATCTGACCCTTCGATACAATTTTGAGCAGCGCGTTCAGGGAAACAATCCCGACAGCGAACGATACGACACAGCCCACTGCCATTGTAGAGAGGGGAGTTCCCGAGGTGCCTTCTTCCAGAATGTCTTTGAGAGTGAGGACCGTCGCCCCCAGCAGAGCGGGAATCGCGATATAAAAGCTGAATCTTGCTGCCGCGTCACGATTCACTCCGGAGAGAAGGCCGCCCACGATCGTGCTTCCCGACCGGGAAATTCCGGGCATCGGGGCAACCGCTTGGAAGAGTCCAATCACGAGCGAATCTCGATAGGTCATTTCTTCGAGACCTTTCGTTCCTCGGTCGATTCGCGGGGTAATCAAAAGCAAACCTGCCGTGATGAGGAGTCCAATTCCCGCGATAAATGCACTCGATGAGGTTGCGGTGAAAAGGTCTTTGAGGACCAATCCGGAGAAAACGACGGGAAGCGTCGCGATCACAATCTTCGACATCATCGGAATGTCAAAGAGCAACGGAATGAGATCCTTGCGATAGACAACAAGGATCGACATCAGTGTTCCAAAGTGCAGAGCGACGTTGAGTTCGAGGTTTTCGAGCTCTCCGCCAAGCAGCGACTCGAGAATCACGAGATGTCCGGACGAGCTGATCGGAAGAAACTCTGCGATGCCCTGAACGATTCCGAGGATGATGACTTCCCAAAGTTCCATGGAATTCGATCTCAGTTGCAGCGAGGGAAAAGAAAAGGCACGAGTGCTTCGACAGAATGGTCACACTCAACAGTGACGGTTTGGACTCATATTTCACAGGTCACGCTTTGACCAGCAGTTTCTCAGTAAACTATCCAGAAATTATGAACCGAAGGAGTATTCTGTGCGTCTGTCTTATTGCACCGAGTTTAATCCTCTCGAAGCTGTGATTGCATGAGCGGCGAATCGCATCAGGGCAACGATTTCTCGCAGAGAGAATCTCGGGCAGAAGTCGTGATGAAGAGCAGCCGTTTCGAAGAACAAGCGTTGCGAAGTGCAAGTTTGGCGAAGATATGGGCAAAAGATATGGGAAAAGTGTGCTCTGAGACTTTCAGAGCACAGGGGCGGGCCGACCCGGTGTCGAGTTTCGACACCGGGATTTTCTTCATCTCCTGCGAGCCTGTTTCCTCGACGCTCCTGCACTTAATTCAGAAGCGTCCGATCGCCATCAGTCGGAGATCCGGCTCAGCGGAATTTCTCCAAAAACCGACTGCGGAAAGTTTTAGACTTCCAGAAGCAGGCGGGTTGGATCTTCGATCGTCTGTTTGATTCTGACGAGGAACGAAACCGCTTCACGACCGTCAACAACGCGGTGGTCATAGGTCAACGCGAGATACATCATCGGGCGAATGACGACCTGTCCGTCGACTGCGACGGGACGATCTACGATTCCGTGCATTCCGAGCACACCGGACTGTGGAGGGTTCACAATCGGAGTCGAGAGCAGCGATCCGTAAACTCCACCGTTGGTGATTGTGAATGTTCCGCCTTCGAGTTCATCGAGGCCGATCTTGTTCTGCTTGGCACGTTGAGCGAAGTCTGAGATCGTCTGTTCAGTCTCCGCGAAGCTGAGCCGTTCCGCACTTCGGATGGCAGGCACAATCAAGCCTTTTCCGGACCCGATCGCAACACCGATATCGTGGTAGTTGCGGTAGATCAACTGGTTTCCGTCGACCTGGGCAGCCAAGGCTGGGAACTCGTTGAGTGCGTCGATCGTGGCCTTCACGAAGAAGGACATGAACCCGAGTTTGATGTTGAATTTCTTGACAAAATAGTCCTGGTATTCCGAACGAAGTTCTTTGATTGCGCTCATGTCGCATTCGTTGAATGTCGTGAGCAGGGCTGCCCCCTGTTGAGCTTCAACGAGACGACGAGCGATGGTCTGTCGCATCGGAGACATGGGCACGCGGCGTTCGTCGCGTGCTCCCGCCACGGCGACGTCAGCGGTTTGTCCTGTCGTTAACGCCCGCTGCACATCTTCCTTGAGAATTCGTCCGCCCGGTCCGGAACCCGAAACCTGACTGACGATGATGTTGTTCTCGCCAGCGAGGCGTTCCGCAGCTGGCATCGGATGACCGCCGGGTGATCCTGAAGGAGCTGGTGCCGGAGCTGCGGATGATTTTGGGGCATCCTGCGTCGCCTGAGTCGACTTCTGTCCGTCACTCTCGGAGCCGGCTCCGTTTGGATTCGGACCCGGTTCGAGCATCGCGATGACTTCGTCGATCTCTGCGGTTTCGCCTGCGGTCTTCGTGATCGATGTAATCGTTCCCCCTTCGGGGCACGGAACGTCGAACGTTGCTTTGTCCGTTTCAAGTCCGACCAGATCCTGATCGGCGGCGACCCAGTCCCCTTCCTTGACGTACCACTCACCGATGAAGACCTCGGTGATCGACTCTCCAACGGACGGGACTCGAATTTCAACAGCCATGCTGCATCGACCTTTAGACAACTGAGCAGATTCCTCGTGATGAGGGGGTACTGCAAACCACGACCACAATCTGGATGAAACTGATTTCGCCGTTCAGGCGCACCCTCTCCGAGAGCGCACCCCGGGAAGATGAGTTTCTGAATGATAGTGATCGGATTCCACCGGCTGGAGTCCAAGTGAACAAGAATTTTGAAATCCTCCCCGGACTTATTCAAACATGCTGATCGCACAGACACCCTCGCGCAGTTGACTCGCAACGAGTCTGGTGTTCGAATAGGTCCGTCGAAAGCTCAATGGGATGCTCGCCTCAGCAGGAACAAATATCGGTGACAGTTCAACTTAGCGAATTTGCCAAATCTCTTACTGTCGAGACAGCCTTTACCGTCCTGGCGGTTGCCAAACAGTTGAAGGCGTCCGGGAAAGATGTTGTGGAACTGGAGATTGGTGACAGTCCCTTCGAAAGTACCGCTTCGGCCAAGCGATTCGGCGTTTCGGCCATCGAATCCAATCAGACTCACTATTGCCCATCGCCCGGGCTTCCCGAGTTTCGAGCAGCAGCTGCCGAGTTTGTGAAGTCAGAGTTTCACATTCCCGCAGCCTCTGAGAACATCGTCGTCGGTCCGGGGGCAAAAGTTTTTGAGCAGTTTTTCTGCGAAGCGTTTCTCAATCCGGGTGACGAAGTTCTCGTCTTCAGCCCGTATTTCCCCACTTATCTGCCGAATATCCTCCGTCGAGGGGCCAAGCCGGTTTTCAGCAGCCTTGAACAGTCGAACGAATTCCGTCCCAATCTCAAGGATGTCGAAAAGTTCCTGTCTGACTCGCCAAGTCCGAGAGCGATTTTCCTGAACACGCCCCACAATCCGACCGGAGGAGTCGCGACGGACGAAGACCTCGCCGGGCTTGCCGATTTGATTCGCGTGAAAAATGTCGCTGTTTTTAGTGATGAACCCTATTGTCATATGGTCTGGAGAGGACGGCATCGGTCCATTCTTGAGTATCCCGGAATGATGGATCAGTGCGTCGCTGCCTACACGTTCAGCAAGTCGTACAGCATGAGTGGATGGAGGCTCGGATTCGCTGTGACTGCGGAGCCGATCGCCACTTCGATTGCCAAAATGATCAACACGACACTTTCGTGTACCCCTCCCATCGTGCAGATCGCCGGGATGCACGCATTGCAGTCCGATCAGGCAGAACGCGACCAGCAGATGGCGAAATTTCAGGAGAAAGTTCAGCTGCTCGCCCGGGGACTCAATGAAATTGATGGAATCCACACACTCGATCCGACAGCAACTTTTTACGTCTTTCCGAACGTTGCTCCGATTTGTAATCGCTTAAAGATCACCAGTCATGGATTGGCGCTTTATCTTCTCGAAGCTGCTGATGATGATTTCGGTGTTGCCTGTTTGGGAGGCGAGTGTTTCGGCGAAGCTGGTCATGGGTTCTTGCGGTTTAGTTGTGCGGAACCGAATGACCGACTGGCGAAAGCGTTGGAATTTCTGCCGGTCGCGTTCTCTCGAGAGGATCGCGTGAACGAGTATCTGAAGAATCATCCGGAATTCCAACTGGAAAACCCTTATCCTCAGCCGTAAGCTCGACCAGAGAGAACGCTCCCCCGCGGAACTGATTTCGGAAATAAAGATGAGTCGTGTGCCGGACAATCTGGAGAGCCCTTCCCATGCGGTTTGGGGGATTCGAATCGTCTGGGTGTGTTACACGGCAGCACTCTTCTTTTTCACGCACACTCCTGTTCCTGATGGTTTTCAGGGAATGACGAGTTCCTACGACAAGGTCTTGCATTTCGGTGCTTACTTTGTGCTCGCAGTGCTGGCTGGAGTCGTTTTTCTGGAGCGAAATCAGCTGCGAATCCCGATGGTTCCGCTGATGATCGGTTTATTGCTGTTCGCAGCTATGGACGAGATTTTGCAGGGGCCTGTGGGTCGCCAGCCGGACTTTTTCGACTGGGTTTTTGACAGTTTAGGAGTCATGGCTGGTCTCGTTGGGCTGCATCGCGTGCTGATCTGGCTCCCTCAAGGTTCCGTGCGGATTGCCAATGTTCTTGGGCGTCGTTCGCATTCAGGTTCGGTCGACTCTGTCGCCAAATAAGACATTCTGAGATGTTGCGAACCCCCTATCTTGTCCGCCTCGGAAATCGTCTGGCGGATGGTCTCTCCGGAACGTCTCCCGATTGGCGCGCACGTCATGCGGAATTTGTTCTCAGCTTTCAACAAGACGACGGCGGGTTCGCCGGTCGCGAAGGAGATTCTGATCTCTATTACACCAGTTTCGCCGTTCGGGCGCTGGTGATGCTGGGGCAAATGTCAGAAGGAGTGACGAACTCGGTTGCCGAATTTCTCGCCCGACATGACCCGCTGCGGTTGGGGGTGATCGATCTCATGAACTGGCTTTCAACTGCCTTGGCCGTTCAGGTGGCCACTGGTCAGGACCTGCTCGAAGGGTTCGGGGCCGATTTTGCGGATGTCGTTTCCGCTCGGTTGGAGGAAGTTCGAACAAAAGATGGGGGCTACGCGAAATCAGTCGAGGGGTCTTCCGGGAGCACTTACCACTCGTTTCTGGTTCTTTTGACCTATCAGTTGTTGGGGAAAGAGGTTCCGCGGCCGAATGCGCTCATTCAGTTCTTGTACGATCGCCAACGCGATGATGGCGGGTTCGTCGAGATTGCTCCAATGAGGCGAAGTGGTACGAATCCGACCGCGGCCGCAGTTGCGATTTTGCAGGAATTGAATGCGGTCGATGATGAAATTCGGGCTGATGTGAGGGCGTTTTTGAAAGATGTCCGAGGAGATGAAGGCGGCTTTCAGGCCAATTCGCGTGTTCCGTTCACGGACAGCCTCTCCACATTCACCGGGTTGCTGACCATTCAGGATCTGGGACTGGCCGAAGTCCTCAATCCGCAGCAGTTGCGTGAGCTTCTTGAATCTCAGCTGGAATTCCCGACCGGGGGGTATCGCGCAGCGACATGGGATGAAGCTGCTGATGTCGAGTACACGTTCTACGGTTTGGGTGTGAAAGCTCTTCTCGGCGAAGAAGCTCCGGCAGGGGAAGAAACTGCGAACCTGACGTGATAGACGTGGTCTTTTCTGTCGTCCGGTTTGTCAGTTTGCTTTCGAAGTGCGGGTTTCGACTTCGCCGAATTTCGAGTGTCGGGCATCTGACGGGAAGGCGAACAGGTTGATCTGGACGTTTTTGAACCGAGGTTGGGCGGTGAATCTCAAATGTCCGCGATTGATGACAAAACGAGTGGCAAGACGACTTGAAGCATCGCAAGGACCTCGCTATAAATCGCGGTTCGCCGGAACTCCGTAAGCACTGATAGGATTAGTCCTTGCACACGGAAGAGTCACCGCTATACTTCGCGGCTTGCAACCCGGTCGTCCGCTAGCGTAGCTCAACGGCAGAGCACCGGTTTTGTAAACCGGCGGTTGTGGGTTCGAATCCCTCCGCTAGCTCTTGCAGAGAGGGGACGGAATGTTCTCTGGTTTGCATCAAATACTTTGGGGGTGTACCCAAGCGGCCAACGGGGTCAGACTGTAAATCTGATGGCTTAGCCTTCGTAGGTTCGAATCCTGCCGCCCCCATGTTTTTTAATGTTTTGTCATGTGCGAGATTTCTCGCGTTCGTTGGCAACGTTGTGGTGAGTGTTTCTGTCGTTGATTCGGCAGTTTTGTTGCTGTGAGGTTTGTTGTTTGCGGCAACATGTTTTGTGGAAGCAGTGGGAATTTCTGCTTGATTTTCACGCGACGTGTCGTGTGAGTTGACAGGAGTGCCCTTCGGTTTTCATGATTCCAGCAGATTGCTGTTAGCGGGTGTAGCTCAATGGTAGAGCTCCAGCCTTCCAAGCTGGTGGTGAGGGTTCGATTCCCTTCACCCGCTCTTTTCCGTGGGTGGCGAGCTTCGGCTTGCTGTCACGGATTTTTGTTTATGCTGCTGTGGCTCAGTTGGTAGAGCGCGTCCTTGGTAAGGACGAGGTCGCGGGTTCAAGTCCCGCCAGCAGCTTACCGGCACCCACCCGGTTTTGCCGTGTCGACGTAGTCAGGCGTGCTGCAAGCGTCGAAGCTGACTGTCGCGACTGTGTTGGTCGCATGGTACCACTTATGAGAACTTACGGAGTTTTGGAGCGCTAGTCATGGCGAAGGAAACATTTCAACGGACAAAGCCGCACGTCAATGTTGGGACGATCGGTCACATCGACCACGGAAAAACTACTCTGACAGCGTCGATTCTGGCTGTGCAGGCGACAAAGGGGCTGGCTGAGGCGATTGATTACTCAGAGGTTGCAAAGGGCGGGACGGTTCGTGATGAAACCAAGACCGTGACTATTGCTGTGAGTCACGTCGAGTACGAATCGAACAATCGTCACTACGCACACATTGACTGTCCTGGTCACGCGGATTATGTCAAGAACATGATCACCGGTGCGGCTCAGATGGACGGTGCAATTCTTGTGGTTTCGGCTGCGGATGGCCCAATGCCTCAGACTCGCGAGCACATCCTTCTGGCTCGCCAGGTTGACGTGCCTGCTCTGGTTGTCTTCTTGAACAAGTGCGATCTCGTCGACGACGAAGAGCTTCTCGAGCTTGTCGAGATGGAAGTTCGCGACTTGCTGAACACATACGACTTCCCAGGCGACGACGTGACAATCGTTCGTGGTTCTGCGAAGCCAGCTCTCGATGATCCAGGCAACGCAGACAAGAATGCCTGTATCGGTGAGTTGATGGATGCTCTGGATGCCGATATTCCAGAACCAGCTCGCGAAGCTGACAAGCCATTCCTGATGGCGATTGAAGACGTGTTCTCGATCGAAGGTCGAGGAACTGTTGTGACCGGTCGTATTGAACGAGGAATCGTCAAGGTCGGTGAAAAGGTTCAAATCATTGGTCTGCGTGACACTCAGGAAACCACCGTCACCGGTGTTGAGATGTTCCGTAAGATTCTTGATGAAGGAAAAGCTGGCGACAACGTCGGTATCCTTCTTCGCGGAACTCGTAAGGAAGACGTTGAGCGTGGGCAGGTTCTGGCTGCTCCGAAGACGATCAATCCTCATACGAAGTTCGAAGCTGAGATCTACGTCTTGAGCAAAGAGGAAGGTGGTCGAAAGACTCCATTCTTCAGTGGCTATCGACCTCAGTTCTACTTCCGTACAACAGACGTGACTGGTGCGGTCAAGCTTCTGGGTGACGCAGAAATGTGTATGCCTGGCGATAATGTCAAGCTTGAAGTTGAGCTGATTAAGCCAGTCGCTCTTGATGATGGTAGCCGTTTCGCGATTCGTGAAGGTGGCCGGACTGTTGGATCTGGTGTGATCACCAAGATCCTCGAGTAGAGTCAGCCGGGGAATTCTTGAGTCAGCATCCGACGCCTCGACCGAGTCGTCGGATCGCTGCGATTTTTGGAGGTGGGAAATGGCCCGGGAATATGTGTGGCTTGAATGCACAGAGTCGGGGATGCGCAATTATCGTGTCATCAAAGAGATGCGCGGAACAGAGCGTTTGGAGTTGATGAAGTTCTGTCCAAAGTTGCGTAAACACACTCTGCACAAAGAATCTCGCAAAAAGTAGCGTGGTTTACGGGCGTAGCTCAATTGGCAGAGCAGCGGATTCCAAATCCGCAGGTTGGGAGTTCAAGTCTCTCCGCCCGTGTTTCAGTCTTTCTGGCGGTCTGTGATATTCCGTCAGAGAGTGCGGCGGCGATGTTAAGATTGCGGAGGTTCTGTCGAATCTCTAGAGTGCGCAGCCAAGTCAAGCGTGAACTGGCTTGTTGGTGGTCGCTGGTGCCGACTGTGCTGTATGTGTGTCCTGCGATCGATTGCGTTTCAGGAGTTTGGCGCAACTGGTAAGTGGTCAGGGAGATCGCTGCCGCGTTGTGGTGTTTTTGTGAATAAGGATCGCCCAGGATGGCAAAAGCGAAGACAGAAACGACATTTTTCGGCAACTTCCTGGTGCCGGGGCTGTTCAAGCCGAATCAGGGAAGGGTTGTCCGTCAAGTGACGGCCGCCTTTGTTGGCATTGTCATGGTTGCAATCGCTTGGCGGTTGCGTGTGACAGTTCTGTCTGATTTTTCGCAGGCCGTTGCATTATTTGTCCCGCTGACCATTGGCGTTGCGGGATTGTGGTTTGCTTACCGGTTGGTGAATTGGCCACCGTTTGCCAACTTTCTGATTTCAGTCGAAGCGGAGCTCGACAAGGTTTCCTGGGCAGACTGGGAATACCTCAAGCGTGCGACTGTTGTCGTGCTGGTAGTGATGTTCGCGATGGGTGCCTATTTGTATCTTGCAGGCTTCCTTTGGCAGCAACTGTTTGGTCTTGTCGGGTTCCTTGATCTGGACACGCTTGATTAGCGCGGTCTGAAGAGTCGTCCGTGTCAAATGGGCACGGTGAAACGAAAATAGAATTGTCCACTCGTTCGCTTGAATTTCACACTGCGATCGATCAAGATGCGTGGCTCGCCATGGATAAGGAAGAAACCAACACCGACGATGCACAACAAGCTGGGTCCGGCAATCCCCGGAAGTGGTTTGTGCTCAAGGTGCAGAGTAATCGGGAGCGGTCAATTCGCGACTCGATCCTTCGTCGAATTAAGATGGAGGGGATGGAAGAGCACTTTGGTGAAGTCTTCATTCCTACGGAAAAAGTGGTGGAGACAAAAGGTGGCGGACGACGCGTTCGTGAGCAGAAGTTGCTGCCTGGATACATGATGATTGAGATGGAGATGACTGACGAAAGTTGGCATCTCGTGCGGTCGACAAGCGGCGTGGGTGATTTCACCGGAGCGGCAGGCAAGCCGATCCCGATGGAAGACGAGGAAGTACGCCGCTGGTTGGGTCAGGATGTTGCCGCAGAAGAGGAGAAGGAAGTTGCTCCTCGGCCTGTTGTGAAGTTTGATGTGACTGTTGGTGACCAGGTGAAAGTCAAAGAAGGGGCTTTTGCTGAGTTTGAAGGTGTCATTGACGGCATGGATGATGCGACGGGAAAAGTGAAAGTGATTATCGAAATCTTCGGCCGGCCAACCGAAGTCGAATTGGAACACTGGCAGGTTGAGAAGGCCTGATTCGCCAGAAAGGCTCTCCGCTCTGGACGCGCAGAGTGGCTCAGTGTGTGGTTAATTGGCGATGACGGTTTTGAATGACTTAGATGTCATGAGGGATGAGGCTGGAGATGGCCAAGCAGTTAGTAGCGGAAATTAAGGTTCAAGTGACTGGTGGGCAGGCAACTCCAGCTCCACCTGTGGGGACAGCCCTCGGACCGCACGGTGTGAACATCGGGCAGTTCGTGCAGCAGTTCAACGACCAGACTCGAGAAATGGCAGGGACAACTCTCCCTGTTGTGATTTCGGTCTTCAATGACCGTTCGTTTACCTTTGTGATCAAGAGCCCGCCGGCTGCTGTTCTTCTGAAGCAGGCTGCCCAGGTTGCAAAAGGTGCGTCGAATCCATTGAAAGACAAGGTCGGGACCGTCACTCAGGCGCAACTCAAAGAAATCGCTCAGGTGAAACTGGCCGATCTCAATGCGTCAAATATCGATAATGCTGCGAGGATCATCGCAGGAACGGCTCGGAGTATGGGAATTACTGTGGTTGACTGAGTCGTCGCCCGGTTCGGTTTGTGGCGAGTTGAATTCGGCGATGTTTCGTCGGTTCCTGTCAATTGCGAGCACTTTTTCCAGTTCAGTTGTGTTTGTTGTATGTCGCACTGTGTTGACGTGCTCGGTCCTAATTAGAACGTCGTCGCGTTAGTGAAGCAGTCTGCATAAGGCAGCGAAAGAAGATTACAGTCATGTCAAAAGTATCGAAGCGTCAACGAGCGTATCGAGAAGCTCTTTCGGGGCTGGGGGCAGTCTCTGTTTCTGAGGCGGTTGAAGCCTTGAAGGGTTTGGATTCGAAGCTTCCGAAAGGGGTTGAACCAAGCAAGGCAGATCAGTCTGTCGAGCTGGCTGTTCGGCTCGGAGTTGATCCAAAGCATGCCGATCAAATTGTGCGTGGCTCGATTGTCCTTCCTCATGGGATTGGAAAGTCTCAGCGAGTTCTCGTTTTCTGTAAAGATCAGAACGTAGAAAAAGCTCTTGAGGCGGGTGCTGATCACGCAGGCGGCAAAGAGCTGGCCGATAAGATTGTCGGCGGATGGCTCGATTTTGATGTTGCGATTGCGACGCCGGATATGATGGGTGTCGTTGGTCCGCTGGGTCGAGTGCTTGGCCCGCGAGGGTTGATGC
Source organism: Thalassoglobus neptunius (assembly GCF_007859735.1). Taxonomy (GTDB): domain Bacteria; phylum Planctomycetota; class Planctomycetia; order Planctomycetales; family Planctomycetaceae; genus Thalassoglobus; species Thalassoglobus neptunius. Next base: position 2,278,002 of record NZ_SIHI01000001.1, read on the forward strand.
CGTCTCCGAAGGCTGGCACTGTGACGCAAGATGTCGCGACAGCAGTGAAAGAGTACAAGGCTGGTAAGGTCGAGTTCCGCGTTGACGATGCCGGGAATGTGCACTGTCTCGTCGGGAAGCTTTCGTTCGACAGTTCACAGCTTGTGGAAAACATTGACACGCTGCTGAAGTTGATTGAGCAACTGAGGCCGCAGGCAGCGAAGGGAGTTTACATGCGTTCTGTGACTGTGTCGGCGACGCAGACACCGGGCGTGCAAGTGAGTCCAACGCAAATGGCTGGTTGATCCTGGATTGATTTTGGGATCGTTCGATTGAATTACAGCTGAATTACAGCGGCGAGAGTGGAAAAGACTGATGAGTAAAGTAGTCAAAAAGATGATGATCGATGATCTCCAGGAGCGCCTGGCTGATCGGAAAGATTTTCTCGTGTTGGACATTTCCAAGCTCGACGCGATCTCAAATAACAACTTGCGGATGGAGTTGGAAAAGAAGGGGATCACTCTTCTGGGTGTGAAGAACTCGCTGTTGCGTGTTGTTCTTCGCGGTGCCGGAATGGATACCCTGGATGGTTCGTTGTCTGGACCATCTACGATCGCGTGGGGTGGCGAGGACATTGTCGGTCTATCTCGGGAGATGGCCGACTGGGCGAAGAAGATCGAAGAGCTTGAGATCAAGGGCGGTGCGGTCGACGGTCAGGAAGTTGATTCTGACGGTGTGACAGGCATCAGTAAGGGGCCAAGTCGAACGGAATTGATCGGTCAGATTGTTGGACTGGCTTTGAGCCCGGGTGCAACATTGAGTGGTGCACTGCTCGGACTAGGTGGAACACTGGCTGGTCAGTTGAAAGCAATTGCGGACAAAGAGAACAACGAAGACGAAGGCGGCGACGCGGCGTAGCGTCCCGGTTCGGCCGAGTGAGGCCGAGATTTGTTGAGTTTATGGGAAGCATTTGCCAGTGACATAATGAGCAGACAGCTCTTCGAAAACGGCAGATTTCCATGGACGAAATTTTCACTCTACCGAGCCGGTGCGACGTGTTTACGCACGCCGGCATTTGACACTGGAGAATTGTGATGTCAGCTGAAGCCCCAGAAGCCCCAGCAAAAGAATTCGATGACGAAACCAAAAGCCTCGGCGATCAACTCGTTGGGTTGACGCTTCTTCAGGCGAAGGCTTTGTCTGATTACATTAAAGAAGTTCATGGCATTGAGCCTGCCGGTGGCGGCGTTGTCGTGGCTGCTGGTCCTGCAGCTGGTGGTGGCGAAGGTGCCGCTGCTGTTGAAGAGAAGACCGACTTCGACGTGATCCTGACCAGTTTCGGCGATGCAAAGATCAACGTGATCAAAGTCGTCCGAAGTATCACTGGCCTGGGCTTGAAAGAAGCCAAGGAACTGGTCGAAGGTGCTCCGAAGCCAGTCAAAGAAGCTGTGCCAAAAGAAGAAGCAGAAAAGCTCGTCAAAGAGATCGAAGGTGCTGGCGGTTCTGCTGAGTTGAAGTAACCGTATTTGCGGACAATAACGGCATGGCAAGATAGTGTCATGCCGTTATTTTTGTTATGTGGTCAAGCATTCTGCGTGCCACACGGTTGCAATATGCGCCGGAATCGGTAACTTTATGGTTGCCGCCGATATACGGAGATCTCCAAGGACGTTTCATTTGACACACTGGCGCATTGTTCGTAAGTCTCCTCGATTGGACCCGACGACAGCAGAAGTTAGTCCGAATTCCGGATTTCGGAAAGATGGAATTGCTGATTTTGTTCGGGCGATGGGGGACGATCACTTGAGTCTAAGGACGCTGTTTTGGTCCTTGGTACGCTTGAGGTGCGCTTTACGTGACCTTCTAACTCAGGAAGGAAGGCATGTGCGAGTGTGTTTTCGGGCTGAGAGACAACTCGTGAGGCATCTCCATCTGCGAATTTTCGAACACTGGAGCAGAGTAAGGCACAAGATGTTGCACTCACGGACGTCCCCACGCTGTTCAAGGTTTTTGGATCAACCGACCGTTGCCCGCGTGGCCGAACGGTTGGGCTCTGACAGGATACAGTTGTTGCGCTCCAGGGGCTGTTTGCTTTCAGCTTCGATTCGGTTGTCTGCCTGCTGAAGGCTCTCTTGCTTGAGAATGACCGAGAAACCGTGTAGGTCTCGGTCTGTTGAATACGTTCATTGTTTGTCATCGCTTGCTGAGAATCCGACGAATGCCAATTCCCCATCAACGAATCATCGCGACAGACTCTGTTCGAAACTTCGGTAAGATTGAAGCTCATTATGAGCTTTCTGATCTAACACGAATTCAAACGGAATCGTATGCACGATTTCTTCAACTCGATCGCAAGCCAGAAGAGCGACGGGACGAAGGTCTCGAAGAGATTCTGCGAGAGGTCTTTCCGGTAGAAAGCTATGACGGCCAATACCGGTTGGAGTATGTGCGCTACGAGTTGGGCAAGCCTCGCTATACCCCAGTCGAATGTCGCCAGTTGCGAATGACGTACGGACGGCCGTTCCGCGTGACGCTGCGTCTCGTGAAAGAACAACCGATTGAGGAAGAAGTCTATCTCGGTGACATGCCCATTATGGTGGGCGGTGGTGAGTTCATCGTCAACGGTGCCGAGAGAGTGCTCGTGAGTCAGTTGCACCGGTCTCCGGGTGTCGATTTCGTGATGTCCAACGAACCGGGCGAGCGGAAAGAGTACTCTTGCCGCGTCATTCCGGAGCGAGGAAGTTGGATTGAATTCATGGTTTCCAAGAAGGAAACCCTCGGCGTTCGAATCGACCAGAGCGGTCGGTTCTCGGCGATGACGTTGCTGCGAGCGATGGATGAAAACTTTAGCGATGATACTTCTTTGCTGAAACTGTTTTACAACATCAAATCGGCCAAGGTTGGGAAAGACGGTTCGGAACTGGCTGGGCAATACGCAGCCGAAGACATCGTCTATCAGACCGGTGAGCGAGCTGGGGAAATTATTGTCGAGTGTTGCAGCGTTATTTCAGCAACGCAGGCGGCAGAAATCTCGGAAGCTCAGATCAAAGAGGTTCAGGTTGTCGATGAGGTGAGGGACACTCTGATTCTCGACAGCGTGGCAGAGGATCCGACCCTAAGCCACGAAGAAGCCCTGTTGAAAATTTATCAGCGACTTCGTCCGGGGACTCCTCCGTCGCTGGAAAAGGCGCGAGATCTCTTTGCTGAGAAGTTCTACGACGTCAATCGTTATCGACTCGGTCGTGTTGGGCGTTTCCGTATCAATCGGAAGTTCGATCAGGATGTCCCTGATGACGAAATGACGCTCAAGTCCGAGGACATGGTCAATGCAATTCGCTATCTCGTGCGATTGCGCTGCGATGATGACTCAGCTTATGTCGACGACATCGACAATCTCGGAAATCGTCGGCTCCGTACAATCGATGAACTGGGGATGGATGAAATCCGAAAAGGCTTCTTGAAGCTTCGGCGGACTGTCCAGGAGCGGATGAGCTTGAAAGATGTCGAGGAAATGACACCTCGGACGTTGGTGAATCCGAAGAGTGTTTCCGCAGCGATTGAATACTTCTTCGGGCGGAGCGAACTCTCTCAGGTTGTCGACCAGACGAACCCATTGTCGATGCTGACTCACGAGCGTCGATTGAGTGCATTGGGTCCTGGTGGTTTGAACCGAAAACGAGCTGGCTTCGAAGTTCGTGACGTTCACATTTCTCACTACGGTCGAATTTGTCCGATTGAGACTCCTGAAGGAACGAACATCGGTCTGATTTCGAGTTTGAGTATCTACTCGAAAGTCGATGACTATGGTTTCTTGATTACGCCTTATCGAAAGGTGGTTGAAGGCCGGGTCACTGATGAAATCCAATGGCTTCGTGCGGATGAAGAGTCGAACGTTCACGTTGCTCCAGCGGATACGCATGTTGAGAAAGGAAAAATTCTCGACGAGCGTGTTCTCTCTCGCTATCGCAATGACGTGCACTGGATTTCCGTCAACGAAGTGGAATACATCGACGTCGCTCCAGCCCAGATGGTTGGGGTTTCGGCGGGCTTGATTCCGTTCCTCGAGCACGATGATGCGAACCGTGCTTTGATGGGTTCGAACATGCAGCGGCAGGCGGTTCCGCTTTTGATTGCGGAAGCTCCGCTCGTCGGAACGGGGATGGAGGACGAAGTTCCTCGATACTCCGGGATGGTCGTTCGATCAGATCGAAACGGCAAAGTGACCTATGTCGATGCGAACGTCATCGAAGTTGAAGGCAAACGATTTCCGCTCCGGAAGTACACCGGATTGAACGAACGAACCTGCCTGAATCAGAAGCCGATTGTTTCGGTTGGACAGAAAGTCAAAAAGGGCGAGATCCTTTGCGACTCGGCTGCCACACGAAATGGGGTTCTGGCTCTCGGCCGAAACGTGCTCGTCGCGTTTATGTCGTGGGAAGGTTTCAACTTTGAAGATGCGATCATTCTTTCTGAGCGGTTGGTGAAGGACGACGTCTATACGTCGATTCACATCGATGAGTTCGATGTTGAAATTCGAGAGACCAAGCTGGGACGAGAAGAGTTCACCCGTGATATTCCGAATGTCAGTGAGAAGGCACTTCGCCATTTGACCGACGAAGGAATTGTGCATGTCGGAACTCGCGTCAAACAGGGGGATATTCTTGTCGGAAAGGTTGTTCCGAAAGCGAAGGCAGAACTGACTCCCGAAGAGAAGTTGCTGCATGCGATTTTCGGAAAAGCTGGTGAAGACGTTAAGAATGAATCTCTTGAGGTCCCCAGTGGCGTTGAGGGAATTGTCATCCAGACTGAGAAGTTCTCTCGACGAATGAGTCTTTCTGAGGCGGATCGAAAGACCTTCGATCAGGAAGTCAAGAAAGTTGAGCAGGCAGGTCAGGAAGCGATCGCTGCGAAGTTCAAAGAGTTTCTCGTTGAGTTCGAAGAGTCTATCGGGAAACACCTTGTTGACGATGATGGACGCGAATTGCGAACCATTGAGGATGCAAAGTTCCTGGCTCAGTACGCACGGGACTTCGAAACGCATCAAGACAATCTCGACATCCGCAGTCCGCAGAAAAAAGCCGACCTTCGCAAGTTGATGACCGAGCGGTGGCCGTTTGTTGAAGACACAATTGATGAGCAGGACCAGAAGCTCAACAGTATGAAGCGGGGTGATGAACTCCCGAATGGTGTCTTGCAGATGGTCAAAGTCTATGTCGCCTCAAAGCGACAGATTTCGGTCGGGGACAAGATGGCGGGTCGCCACGGAAACAAAGGGGTGATCTCGAAGGTGCTGCCTGTCGAAGACATGCCTTACCTCGATGATGGAACACCCGTCGATATCGTCCTGAACCCGCTGGGGGTTCCGAGTCGTATGAACGTCGGGCAGATTTTGGAAACTCACCTCGGGTGGGCAGCTGGAAAGCTTGGCTTCCGAGCGATCTGCCCGGTCTTCGATGGAGCTCCAGAAGAAGAGATCAACGAATGTCTTCGCGAAGCAGGTCTTCCAGAGGAAGGAAAAGTTCGACTCTTTGATGGTCGAACCGGTGAACGAATGGAGCAGAAGACGACCGTCGGTCACATCTACATGCTCAAGCTTCACCACCTGGTTGATGACAAGGTTCACGCCCGTGCGACCGGTCCTTACTCTTTGATCACTCAACAGCCACTCGGCGGAAAAGCCCGCTTCGGTGGACAGCGATTCGGAGAGATGGAAGTCTGGGCTTTGGAAGCCTACGGGGCAGCCTTCATTCTGCAGGAGTTGCTCACTGTGAAGAGTGACGATGTCGAAGGTCGTACAAAAATCTACGAATCGATGGTCAAGGGTGAGAACACTCTCGAAGCCGGAACACCCGCCAGCTTCGACGTGCTCAACAATGAAATCCGGGGTCTCTGCTTGAACATGCAACTTGAGAAAGCTCATTCGTGAGCCGGGCTCATTGTATTGAAGTGCCGGTTTCGGCTGCAGATTCAACTTAGAAGACAACTCATTCACTTCAACAGGGGAGTTCCCAGTGAGCGTTGGAGAAGGTGCTTACGATCGCGTTAACGATTACGGAGCCGTCAAGATTAGTCTGGCGAGTCCGCATGACATTCGAAGTTGGTCTTTTGGCGAAGTGAAAAAGCCGGAGACAATCAACTACCGAACCTATCGTCCTGAACGCGATGGATTGTTCTGCGAGCGGATTTTCGGACCTGAAAAGGACTGGGAATGTGCGTGTGGAAAATATCGCGGAATGAAGTACAAGGGGATGATTTGTGACCGCTGCGGAGTGAAGGTCACACATTCCCGCGTGCGACGAAAGCGAATGGGGCATATCGAGCTCGCTGCGCCCGTCGTCCACATCTGGTTCTTCAAGAGCATGCCGAGCCGTCTGGGCGCAATGCTTTCGATGAAGACAACCAGTCTTGAGAAGGTCATCTACTTCCAGGAATACGTTGTTACCGATCCCGGTGACACTCCGCTTCGTAAATGTCAGCTTCTGACAGAAGATGAAGCGAAAGATGCGAAAGAGAAGTACGGCGACGGCGAGTTCAAGATCGAAATGGGTGCCGAGGCGATCTTCTCTCTGTTGACCGATGTCAACCTTGTTGACGAGTCCGTCAAGCTGCGTCAGGAACTGCGCGAAACCGGCAGTCAGCAGAAAGCCCGTGATCTCATCAAGCGATTGAAGGTCATTGAAGCTCTCCGCGACAGTGATAACCGTCCGGAATGGATGGTGCTGCACTGTATTCCTGTGATTCCACCGGATCTGCGTCCATTGGTGATGTTGGAATCTGGAAACTTCGCGACCAGCGATCTCAACGATCTCTATCGTCGAATCATCAACCGGAACAATCGGCTGAAGAAGCTTGTCGATCTGAATGCTCCGGAAGTGATTGTCAAAAACGAAAAGCGGATGCTTCAGCAGTCCGTCGACGCTCTGTTCGACAACGGACGGTGTAAGCGTCCAGTGCTGGGCTCTTCGAATCGCCCGCTCAAGTCTTTGACAGACATGATCAAAGGAAAGCAGGGACGATTCCGCGAGAACTTGCTCGGGAAACGTGTCGATTACTCAGCGCGATCGGTCATTGTGGTCGGTCCGGAGTTGCGACTGCATCAGTGTGGTCTTCCTAAGAAGATCGCTCTGGAATTGTTCCAGCCGTTTATCATCCGTCGGCTCAAAGAACTTGGGCATGCGGATACGATCAAGTCGGCGAAGCGAATGCTGGAACGACGAGATGAAGAAGTCTGGGATATTCTTGATGAAGTGATCACGAATCATCCTGTGCTTTTGAATCGTGCTCCAACTCTGCACCGAATGGGAATCCAGGCATTTGAGCCGGTTCTCGTCGAAGGTCACGCGATCCGTGTGCATCCTCTCGTCTGTAAAGGGTTCAACGCCGACTTCGATGGGGATCAGATGGCGGTCCACTTGCCGCTGTCGATTGAAGCTCAAGTTGAAGCGACGACATTGATGATGTCGACGAACAACATCTTCAGTCCGTCGAATGGTGCCCCGATTATTTCCCCGTCTCAGGATATCGTGATGGGTTGCTACTACTGCACCCTGAAACGACCGGGACGTGAAGGAGAAGGGCTTATGTTCGGCTCCCCGGATGAGTGTATTACTGCCTATCAGTTGGGAGTTGTTGAACGTCACGCCGCAGTGAAAGTTCGACTTCCAAAAGACAAACGCGTCAAAGGTGATGGGGCGGAAAGTTACAAGGCTGGCGGTCTGATTGAGACCTCTCCCGGCCGAGTGATTTTCAATGATACCCTTCCGACGCGGATGGCCTTCTACAACAAGACGTTGACGAGCAAAGACCTGTCGAACGTCATTTCAGATTGCTATCTCGAAGTTGGTCAGCGTGAAACCATCGATCTTCTCGACAACATGAAGAAGATTGGGTTTACGGAATCGACTCGCTCCGGCCTTTCGTTCGGAACAACGGACCTCGTTGTCGCTCCGAACAAGGAAGAAGTGATTCTGAAGGGTGAAGGCGAAGTTCTTAAGCAGCAGAAGCTGTATGACCGCGGGGTGATTACCGGTCAGGAACGTTACAACAAGGTCATCGACATTTGGACTCACGCTCGGGAAGAGATTACCGAAGCGATGAAGGTTCGACTTGAACACGACGTTCGAGAAGACGGGGCTTATGTCAATCCGATTTATCTCATGGCAGATTCCGGTGCTCGAGGGGGAATTGAACAGATTCGCCAGCTGTCCGGTATGCGTGGTCTGATGGCCAAGCCAAGTGGTGAGATCATCGAAACCCCGATCAAATCGAACTTCCGTGAAGGTCTGACGGTTCTCGAGTACTTCTCGTCAACGCACGGTGCTCGAAAAGGACTGGCTGATACGGCATTGAAAACTGCCGATTCCGGTTACCTGACTCGAAAACTGGCGGATATCTGTCAGAACCTCGTTGTCACTGAACGCGATTGCGGAACGACCAAGGGTGTGACTCGCGGAGTCCTTTATCGTGGCGAGAAAGTCGAAGTGAGTCTGGCCGAGGCGATTCGAGGTCGCGTCAGTCGAACGAACATCGTCGATCCGATCACGGACGAAGTCATCGTTCGCGAAGGTGAGTTGATCACCGTCGATATCGCTCGGCGAATTGAAGATATGGGGCTTGAGCGAATTCAGGTTCGAAGTCCTATGGCTTGTGAAGCAGAGCTTGGAATCTGCCAAAATTGCTACGGGATGGACCTTTCGACCGGGCAACTTGTCGAAGAAGGTCTCGCAACCGGGATTATCGCTGCACAAAGTATCGGTGAGCCTGGAACGCAGCTGACGATGCGGACGTTCCACATCGGTGGAGTGGCATCGAAAGAGTTGGAAGAGAGCGATCTGAAGACCAAGAAAGCTGGTCGTGTCAAATTTGCTCGTGTTCGAAGCGTCGTCAACACTGAGGGGCAGAACATCGTTCTTGCTCGTCAGGGTGAGATTATCATCATCGACCCGAAAGATCGTGAGCTGGAAAAATACAACATTCCGGCCGGTGCTTATCTGAAGGTCAAAGAAGATGAAGAAGTGAAAGAAGGTCAGGTTCTGTGTGAATGGGATCCGCACTCGGTTCCAATTCTGGCAGAAGTTGGTGGTCGCGTCCGATTCGAGGATCTGATCGAAGGTCGATCGATCCGAACTGAAAAGGACTTGAGCGGACACATTCGTACGACCGTGATCGAACACAAGGGCGACCTGCATCCGCAGATCATCCTTGAGGATAGCACCGGAAAAATTCTGGATTACTACTACGTTCCAGAACGTGCGAACATCGAAGTTAAAGAAGGAGCACAAGTCTCAGCTGGGGCCGTGCTTGCGAAACAGCCTCGTGAAGCGTCCGGAACACAGGACATCACCGGGGGTCTTCCGCGTGTCACCGAACTCTTCGAAGCACGAAAGCCGAAAGATCCGGCCGTTGTTGCTGAGATCAGCGGGGAAGTGGAACTGATCGCCGAGCGAAAGCGTGGCAAGCGAGTCATCGTTGTCCACGGAGAAGACGGCACCGATGTCGAACACGTGATTCCGCACGGTAAGGCACTTCTGGTTCATACAGGCGATCTGGTCACCGCCGGGGATGCTCTCGTTCGTGGTCCGCTTGTTCCTCACGACATTCTTCGCGTCAGTGGAGAAGAAGCGGTTCATCAGTATCTCTTGCATGAGATTCAGAACGTGTACCGGGCGCAGCGTGTGGGAATCGACGACAAGCACATCGAGCTTGTTGTGTCTCAGATGCTTCGAAAAGTTCGAATCGACGATGTTGGCGACACTGATTTGCTTCCTGGCGTCGTTGTCGACAAGTGGGAATTCCGCCGCGTCAATCGTGCTCTCATGAACTGTGTGCGAATTGTCAGTGCAGGTGCGACTGAGTTTGTCGTCGGCGACGTCGTTCCGCTGGAAACAGTGGAAGAGGTCAACGAGCACCTCGAAGCTGCTGGCGATGAACTCATTGAGTACACGGCTCCGCGTCCCGCGAGTGCCAGTACTCAGCTGTTGGGGATCACGAAAGCTGCTGTCCAAAGTGAGAGCTTCATCTCCGCTGCGAGTTTCCAGGAAACGACCAAGGTGCTGACAGAAGCAGCACTCGCTGGAAAGTCAGACGGTTTGGTGGGTCTCAAAGAGAACGTCATCTTGGGGCACCTGATTCCAGCCGGAACTGGTTTCAACATGCATCAGGAATCGACCGTTCGGATTCGTCCAGAAGCCCAGCAGGAGTTGCGTGATGAACATGCTCGCATTCTTGCAGCTCGGCGTGAAATGCTGAGTGAAAGCGATCAGCTTGCTCAAGACCTCGGATTGGTGGATCAGCCACCTGCTCCACCTGCGTTCGGCGACGTTCCGTCGTTCACAGATTTGTCTCCAGAAGAGTAAGCTGCGAAGACATTTTGACGTCAAGAAACAAGGCGTTGGTCGAATTGATCAACGCCTTGTTTGCGTACACGTATTCGTTAAGCTGACAGAAGATTCGCGGTTCAATTGGCAGGCAGGTTGATCGTTGTTTCGTGACTGGCCTTGTCTGTGTCAGCAAGTGGAAGAGATTCGCCGAAGACGGATGTCTGTTCAAATCGCCGAATCGAAAAGTCGTTCAGTGAAATCAGCCGGGATAGAGTGAAATGGTTGCCGCATTGGGAACAAAGATTGATGAGATCCTCGCCAAATCGGTGTCGGGGGAACGGCTGACTCCTGAGGAAGGTCTTGAGCTTCTCAAAACGACTGACTTAACAGCTCTCGGAGTTGCTGCTGATGAGGTGACTCGCCGGCTTCATCCGGAGCCGTACAGAACGTTCAACATCGATCGGAATATCAACTACTCCAACGTTTGCGCAGCTGTTTGTGACTTCTGTGCTTTCTATCGACCAGTTGGGCATGCCGAAGCGTATGTTCTGACCGAAGAGGTGCTCGATCAGAAGATGCAGGAAACCCTCGATCTCGGGGGGGATCAGATACTTCTGCAGGGCGGGCTGCATCCTGAGTTGCCTTTGGAATGGTACGAAGACTTGCTGCGAGGAATGCGAAAGAGATTTCCGGGGATCAACGTCCACGGTTTCAGTCCTCCGGAGTTGTGGCACTTTCACAAGATGAGCAAGTTGCCACTGCGGACCGTGCTCAAACGACTCAAAGACGCCGGACTCGGGAGTTTACCGGGTGGGGGCGGGGAGATTCTCGTCGATCGGGTTCGCAAACAGATCACACGCGGTAAGGTGTTGTCAGACGGATGGCTGGAAGTCAATCGCGTCTGGCATGAGATCGGCGGGAAGAGCACTTGCACGATGATGTTCGGGCATGTCGAAACGTTGGAAGAACGAATCGAACATCTCGAACGGCTTCGTCAGTTGCAGGACGAGACCGGTGGATTCACTGCGTTCATTTGCTGGACTCATCAAGCTCCCGAAACGGCTCCCTGGTTCGGTGGACCGCGAAAGGGTGGGGTCGACATGTCAGTCGTTCCCGAAGCGGGAGCTTTCGAGTATTTGAAGACTCAAGCAGTTGCTCGATTGTACCTCGACAACATCCCCAACATTCAATCGTCCTGGGTGACTCAGGGTGAGAAAATCGGGCAGCTGGCTCTGTACTTCGGAGCCAACGATATGGGCAGTTTAATGATCGAGGAGAACGTTGTTGCTCAAGCGGGGACGGTGTTTCATCTCTCGCTGGAATCGATCAAACGCTGTATTTCGGATGCTGGCTACATTCCGCGTCAACGCAATGTCTTTTACGAGTACGTCGACGACGTGGAGAACGGATAGTCTTCGGTCGCGTAGGAGCTGAAGATCGACGGCCGGCAACAATTGAATCAGCGATTACGGTTGTATCGATTGAGCAGAATTGACAGGAAATTGTTCAGGTAACATGACAATCGCTCCCTCGATTCGTCGGGATTGTTCAGCAATTCCGATTTGACTTTGGAGTGAGTGGAATCGGAAACTAAGATAGCTTGCAAAGAGTTTTGGAAGATGGTCCGAACCGGTTCTTACGAACATGGTCGGGAAAGTCTGGGTCTTCCAGTGCAAAGTTGTTCTCGAGTGCGGATTGAAAAAGACAGCTTGCCTCAGTCGAGCAGAATACAAATTCAAGGTGTGTGATGCGGATTAAAGACGTTTACGAGAAATCTCCTTTTGGAATCTCGTTCGAGATTTTCCCGCCGAAAACGGAAGCTGGTGATGTCGCGCTCCTTGAAGGTTTGCAGCGACTCACCGCTCGTTCTCCCGACTTCATCTCCTGCACTTATGGTGCGGGGGGCAGCACTCAAGATCGGACTCTTGAACTCTGTGAGATGATCCAGCGGGACTTTCAAATCCCAGCCACAGCTCATTTCACTTGTGTCGGGTCGACCATCGAGCAACTCAACAACTGGCTCGATGCAGCTGATCTCCGGGGAATCCAGAACTTCATGGCCTTGCGGGGTGATGCTCCCGCCGGAAGCGATTCGTTTGAGGCGGTCAGTGGAGGTCTGAAGTACGCCAACGAACTCGTTGAACTGATTCGGTCACGGTTTCCGGACGTTGGGATTGGAGTCGCCGGATACCCGGAAAAACATCCGGAAGCATCAACGATGGAATTCGACCTCGACAATCTCGTTCGAAAGGTCGACGCCGGAGCAGATGCGATTTTCACTCAGCTCTTTTATCACAACGAAAACTTCTTCCGTTTTCGTGATGAACTGGAACGACGGTCAGTGTCGATTCCCGTTGTGGCTGGAATTATGCCGATCACTGAGTTCGCTCGTATTAAGCGGATCACGGCAATGTGCGGGGCGATCATCCCGGATGGGCTGGCGGGTCAACTGGAAGCTGTTCAGGACGATGCCGAAGCCCAGCGTGCGATCGGTGTCGACTACGCAATCAAACAGTGCCAGCAATTGGTCGATGAAGGGGTCCGTGGGATCCACTTCTACGTGCTCAATAAGTCGGAAGCCTGCGAACGGATTCTCGATGCCGTTCAGATTCCGCGATCGGTCTGACGCAACTGAACGATGGCGAAAATCAGTTTGTCGGTCTTCTATGCGGTCTTCGCTGCGTTGACCGGGGATTGATTCTTCGCCTGGCGGATTTGTACGTCGAGACGCTCTACTTCATCCCGGTGAAGCCGCGAGCTGCCATTGGCATTCTGCGACCTGTTCCGAAAGCAGTTTGTGTGACTTTGACGCCCGGTGGAATTTGCCAGCGTTTGAACTCGTTTCGGTCAAGTTTCTGGACGACCCACCGCACTGTCTCTTCGGGAAACTCGCCGACCATCTCGGCGGGGTTTCGATTCTGTTCGATCAAGCCGTAAAGAATGGCATCGAGAACGGGGTAAGGGGGGAGTGAGTCCTGATCGAACTGGTCCGGGGCAAGCTCGGCGCTCGGCGCCTTTTCGATAATGTTGGAAGGGATCATTTCCCGTTCCGCCGTCTTGTTGATGTAGCGGGCAATGCCGTAAACGTCTTGTTTATAGACGTCGCAGAGTGCTGCGAAGCCCCCGCACATGTCTCCGTACAAGGTGCAATAGCCGACCGCCAGTTCACTTTTGTTTCCCGTCGCAATCGGGAGCCAGCCGTGTGTATTGCTTCGCGTCATGACCATTGCTCCCCGAATCCGTGCCTGCAGGTTCTGATCAGCAAGGCCCAGGGGGGCAGAGGAGAGGTCGTCACCGACAACGACCGTTGATTCATAGGCTCGGTGAATCGCGTCGATGGGAATTTCTTGAGCGTCGAGTTGGTAATTCCGGGCGAGTTCCCAGGAATCTGAGAGGCTGTGCTCGCTGCTGAATCGACTGGGCATGAGCAAAGCATGAACGTGCTCGCCGCCGAGGGCCTCCGCAGCGATTGCGGCAGCCACGGCACTATCAATTCCTCCAGAAAGTCCCAAAACGCAATCAGTGAATCCTGACTTCATTGCGTAGTCAGCAAGCCCCATCGTGAGCGCTTCGAAGAGTTGCTTTTCTCGCGAATCTATGACGGAATCAGCGGAGGTAAGGTGATCGAGATCAACGGTCACAGTTTGTTCCCGAAATCCTTCGAGAATGGAGGCGAGTCTTCCGTTGGAGTCGAGGACGAAGCTTCTTCCGTCAAAGACGAGATCGTCGTTGCCTCCAACCTGATTCACGAAGATGACCGGTCGTTGGTGTGTCGAAACGTGCTGACGGATAATCCGACAGCGGCGGGAAAACTTGTCGACTTCGAATGGGCTGGCGGACAGATTGAAGAACAGATCCGCGCCCTGATCTGCAAGAAGTCGAACCGGGTCTTCTCGTTCGAGAGGCGGAAGGTGATAGAATGTCCCAGGTTCGCCGTACCAGGCATCTTCGCAAATGTGTACTCCCAGCCTCTTCCCGAGAAACGTCATCGGCTCGGGGTTGGTATCGGGGGAGAAATATCTCTCTTCGTCGAAAACGTCGTAGTTCGGAAGAAGGGACTTATGAACCGTTTGTTTGCAGTTTCCCTCAGCGAGCAACGTCGCTGCATTGTAGGGGCGTGCGTCCTGGTTGCCTGAATGTGTGGGATGGCCGACGAGAATTCCGAACTCGGCTGACGCTTCGTCGGCCAGTTGGCTCACTGCGGCGTCACAGGCTTCCACGAATCCGGATCGCAACAACAGATCTTTGGGGGGATATCCGCAGATGGCGAGTTCCGGCGTGACCAGAAGTTGTGCGCCCTCGCGTTTTGCCAATTGCGCAGCTTGTCGAATCTTCTCAGAATTTCCGGCAATATCCCCGACGATCGGATTGATCTGGGCGATGGTGACTTTCATAGAGCTGTCCGTTAAGCACCTGTATTTCGAGCGATGATTGTAGAGCATTCATCATCGCAAATCGCATCGGAACAGTGAGGTTGCGGCGGACTTTTTGAATTCGCATGCGCGGCGGGATGTTGTTGAAACAGGAACCAGTTGGGAGTGGAGCGACGTGGGCAGTCCAGCAGGATCGTTAACTCTGGCTGGAGCGGGGTCGGAGCCCATTCGGCGCCAGTGTTTCTTGTCGTAACTATTTGTTGAGAATGAGTTTACCTGTTTTCGTCTGGCGCAATCGGTAGGTTTGCCCGTTGTGTTTGATCGTAATCTCTTCACGCCCATGGAAGAGTTCGGTCGACTCATAGTCACCTTTTGGTGCGTCGTCTCGATGATCGTCTTCTGGTCGGTCCGAGTCATTCTGTGACGAATTCATGAATCAGGACTTTTTCTATCTTGCAGAATTTCGGCAGGCTGCGTTGAGCTTGCACTCGATGCTCACTACATTACCTGCAATTGAGACTCAGTGTCAATAGTGTTCGCTTGTTGGCTTCTGAATTCGATGCGTGTCGAGTTCAGTTCGTCGCAGTCACTGATATTTGCAGGCTTTGAAGAATGTCAAAGAATTCCCGACGTCGTGGTTTCACGCTGATTGAGCTGTTGGTTGTGATCGCAATCATCGCAATTCTCATCGCATTGTTGCTTCCGGCCGTTCAACAGGCTCGAGAGGCAGCACGCCGAACGCAGTGCAAGAACAATCTCAAGCAGATCGGTCTTGCCTTGCACAACTACCTTGACGTGAACAACGGATTTCCGCCGTCGTTCGTCTCGGATGTCTCCTCTGCAGGGGACAATCCAACTGCAGGAGGAGAGTGGTCGGCACAGGCTCGGATTCTTCCGTACCTCGAACAGGCTGCGATTTACAACATCGCGAACTTGTCTCTCGCTTATGATGATCCGATCAATGCTGAGATTCCGACAATGCGAGTGGCATCGTTCCTTTGTCCCAGCGAAGTGAATGACCGAACTCGTGCCGACTCAAATGGCGTCGCTGAACACTATCCCCTGAGCTACGGGTTCAATGGGGGAACGTGGCGTGTGTGGGTCAACGGTTCTCGCCAGCCGGGTGACGGAGCATTCGCTCCGAACACCAGCTTCAAGCCGCGTGAATTCGTTGATGGAACAAGCAACACTCTTTGCTTCTCCGAAGTGAAAGCGTTCACGGCATACAATCGCGATGGCGGAACCGGAACGGCCACGGTTCCTGAATCTTCTGATGTTGTGTCCGGATTGATCAGTAGCGGAGGAAGCAACAAGCCGAACAGCGGTCATACGGAATGGGTCGACGGACGCGTTCACCAAACTGGATTCACCGTGACACTTCCTCCTAACGCAAACGTGATTGTTCCAGGCGGAGAACGTCCGGATGAAGGCGACTATACTTCGTGTCGCGAAGACAAGAGTTGCAGCGGCCCCACCTATGCAGCGGTGACTTCTCGGAGTTGGCACATTTCCATCGTCAACAGCTTGCTGACGGATGGCTCAGTGCGATCGATTTCAGAGAACATCGACCGCAATACCTGGCGTAAACTGGGCCAGCGAAACGATGGTCAAATTGTCGGCGAGTTTTAATTGTTCGGAATTGTTTGAGAGGAGACTTCGAGCGATTGTTTGAAGCTTCCTCCGCAAACTCTTTGCCGTTCAATTCTGTGCGGGACTTCGGCAACCCCGAGCTGATTTGTGCAGACAGAGTCGAGTTCGCATTGCGGTCACTCGCGTACGAACTCAACACTCAAAACGGAATCACTGAAGAAGTTCCGGTTCGGGTTCGGCTTCCGAGGAATCTTGGGTTGTTTGAAGTTCGACGAACAATTTGAGAGCGTCCATGTAACGAGGGGCTTCTTCCAGAGCCTGAAGCGAGCTACGAATGGCTCGTGGTTTGTCTCCGAGTTTCTGGTATTGGGCAGCGGCTCTGTAATGAATCCCGGCGGGGTCTGCGGGATTCATTTGAAGGAGTGCTTCGAGGCTGCTTGCTGCTTCGTCGGGGTGATTCAGTTTTTCACCGGCGAGTGCCAGTCCCGCGTGTGGCTGCGGGATGAGCGGTTTGATAGCGAGTAGTCTTGTGGAGTATTCGGCGAGCTTGTCCCAGTCTTCGTTTTCCTGAGACAATTCCATCAATCTCATGAGTGGGCTCACAGCATCTGGATCACGATTCACGATCTCGTTGAGGATGTCCGATTCCTTTTCGATCATGTCTTGAGACCGGTAGATCTCAGCAAGCTGCATCGACGGGCTGTCAGGACCGGTTTCATACGGGAACAGTTCGACCGCTTTCTCGAGAACTTCTGCAGCTGCGGTTCGTTCGTCTGCTTCGAGCAGAATCGAAGCACATTGCTTGAGTCCAACGTAGTTGGTCGGGTTCGCCTCGACCCAGGCGATGATTGCCGTTGGTCCCAGTGGACTCGAGATGACGTCGGCCAGTTCTGGTTCTGACCAGTCGACTTCGCCACCAAAATCATTCGCCAAAGCGAGTGCGTGCTCTTCGAAAGCTTCGTCGATTTCAGCGATCGGGGCTGTGTGTCGTTCAATGGCTTCATTGGTATTCATGCCGATGGCAAGGTCGTCCAGAATGGCCAGAATCGCGTCGAAGCCGTAGCGGTCGATCAGGAATTTCACGACCAGCGAGCTTTGAAAGTATGCAAACTGAACGTGAATCGGGGACTCCGGAGAAAGAAACAGGTCGCTCATGTTCCGAATTGAAGACAGACTCCCTTCGAGGATCATCTTTCGGTAAGTCGAGTTCATCTGCTCGCCCCAACTGGGGTCTTTCATTCGCTCTTCGTAAACAGAAAGGCCCTCGCTGAGCCAGCGCGGCATCCGGTTGTTGGTTTTGTTGAGCGTGATCACGTGCGCGAACTCGTGCCAGAGAACCGATTCGAGGTTCACCGGATTCTGTGATTGTGACGCTGGACTGTTCGCGGTAATCACATCGCCGAAACAAACTCCCAGAAAGCCGGGGATGCCTGGCATCCCGAAGGTGCGAACTTCAAAGTCAGCAGGCTTGGGAAAGATTTCGACAAGTATCGTCTCAGGCAGTTCGATTCGATATTTTTCGGTCAGTTGTTGTCTCGCCTGAGTCAGCAATTTGAGAACTCGTTGACCGTAGATTTCTGCTTCGGCCGGCTCCATGCGAATGAAGAAATTGTTCTCGCTGATCGTCGTGAAGTTTTCCAACTCGTGGCGGAGAGTGACAAGGTTGTACATGGCGATGTCGTAAGGATCGTTCTGATGAAGTTCCTCGGCGAGTCGCCAGCCTTCGTCTTCTCGCCCCAGACGCATGAAGTCCTGAACGAGTTGCTTCTTCGCCGCGAGATAGGTTTGATCAAACTCCAATGCCTGTTGTTGTCGTTTGGATCCTTCTTCGAAGCGGTACTTCTGTGACAACTCCCGTCCGATGACATGGTCGACAAGCGGGTTCGTTTCCCAATGTTCAAGAGCGGCTTCGTAGGCATCGATTGCTTGTTCGTCCCGGCCCTGAAGCGAAAGGATTGCCGACCGAAATGCCAGTGCTTCCGGGTGCGATGAATTGACGTTGAGAATCTGATCGATCACCTGATTGGCTTCGTCATACTGTTCGCGGTCAATCAGGCTGTCAACTTGCATCAAATGTGCCCCAACGTGATGGGGATTAAGTTTCAGCGTCTTTTGCAGGGCAGCAGTCGAGACTTCGGAATCTGATTCACGAAAGGCTCTTGCGACTCCAAAATGGATATCAGGATCGTCCGCGTGATTTTCGAGGGCTCCTTCGAAGATTTCCGCTGCGAGCTGGAAGTCGCGTTTGTCGAGTGCGAGTTCTCCTAGTGCGAGGATCGGAGATCGATGGAGAGGATTGTTGCGACGGGCACGGGCGAAGAATGTTTCCTGCACCTGTTTGGCGTCAGCACCGCGTTCGAGAATGAATCGCCCAAGCGTGATCAAGTTCTCGGCGTCGGTGTAACGCCACGGAGAACCCTGCACCAACTGTCCGATTTCTTCGTATAGCGTCTCGATGCGGTCGGTCTGACCGGTAAATTGGCAGGCTTCAATTGCAGCTGTCCGAAGTCGAATGCTCCAGCTGTAACGTTCGAGTGCCTGATCGATTGTTGTGAGTGAATCTTGGTAGCGGCCGAGATCGAACTGGGCTTCTGCTTTCAGAATGTGCCAGGACTCACCGTAGACTCCGTCTTCAATCGCTGCTTCTGTCTCGTTGAGGCATTCTTCGAGTTGCCCGGTGATCAACAGGCGGCGGCACTCGTTGATGTCCGCAGAGTGTGCCTTTGACGCGGTGATGGAAAACAGCGTACTGACGATCAGGATAATGAAGACTGGTGACGGCACCCTCGTACGAGTCATGACTCTCTCCTCGACCATTTTCATGGTTTCCCTGTACTCGCCTGAACCTGTTTCTTCCGCTGCATACTGCGACGTCTCTGCGAATCGCTGCAAACTGAAGATCAAGGTGCTCTTGGTGAGATTCCGCGCGTTTACATCCTACGCCATGTTCCCCAGAGATGGAATCTCGCAAGGATTTCGAAACGGGTTAAGATTCTGAGTGATCCGGTTTTGGAGAACGTGTGAGTTGAGGAAAGACTCCCAGCAAGAATGTTGCGAGTGACTTCGCTGCACTTGTCGCCTGCTCGCGGATTTGCCAAAGATCTTTCACACACTCTGGGCGTTTGAAAAGGCTTCCCACCAATGCACCTGCTCGAATGGTTCCTTTGTTCCCGAAGATCGCGAGGACTTCAGAAGGAAGATCTGCGTCGAGGGCATCGCTGATCGATCGAATCACCATGAACGGGACCTGACGTTCACGACAGGTGCTGGCGACCGCGAGCGATTCCATGTCGGCCGCGATGGCTTCGGTCGCGTTTCGAAGTTGCTTCTTTTGTTCGACCGTTCGGACAATCCGATCCACAGTGCAGACACGTCCCACGTGCAAACCTTCACCGGGTGAGTCCTCCATTTCGATCGGAATTCGAATTTCCTGCGGACCGTTGCTGTCCACGACTTCGTTCGCGACAACGATATGCCCGGTCTTCATCGATTCTCTGAGCCCTCCGGAAAGACCGACTGACAACACCCAGTCAGGGGAGAAGGCATCAATCGCTGCGTTTGTTGCTCCTCTCGCACGCTCTCGGCCAGCACCTCCTTCGACGACGATGACCCGCGTGGAATCGAGAAAGCAGTTTCGAAACTTGAAGCCGTTCCCATTGACGGACTTCCTCACATCTAGCTGTCTCAGCAGTGGCGCCGTTTCGAGAGATAGGGCAGCGATGACGACAACAGTGACGCTTGCAGACTCGGAACGGTCATTCGTTGGAGGAACTGTCATTCAATTCTCGATTCGAAGTGGGCTTTTTTTGAGTGGCCGATTTCGTGAATTCCGCTTCGCTTTCGTTGACCTTTTCGATCATCCAGTCGATCGAATCACGGCGTCCGAGAAATTCTGCGAACTCCGAGTAGTCGTGCGGGTTCAGCACTGCAGTGGCAATCGGTTGGAAAAAGTGCAGTGCTTGCGAGCCGAGATAGTTCAAGGGGCGAGACATTTCCAGAAACGCGATCGCTGGGGTCGTCAATTCTCGACGAGCCACTTCACGCGCGAGTCGTTCAACGATCTCTAATTGACGTTCGGTTGGCTTTGCTGATTCGGAGGGCATCGCAAATGCGTGACGAAGCCATGATCGGAAGGTCATGCTGATTCGCTCCAGTTGAGCGTACTCTTCAAGTGATTCATAGGGGGTGATCAACAGATGTTCGTCGAAGCAGTGTGCATCAACATTCACAACGACATTCAAATGTAGCAGGTTGATTGACGTTGCGGACAGTGACGAGCGGCCAGCGTGAGAGTTGCTTTCAATGGGCTCCTGTCGTTTTGGGAAAACTTCTCTACAATTCTTGCTGATGGTCTTCTGCAACTGGGAAAGATTCGAGATGAGTGACGACACAGGGTTCTTGCTGCTTCATCCTTCTGACAACATTGTTGTCGCACGCCGTCATCTGAAACAGGGTGCCAGCTGGAGCGGGAATTCCGTGACCGTCGAAGCTCGTGAGAGAGTTGATCTCGGCCACAAAATGGCGATTTCTCCAATCGCTCAAGGGGAAGCGATTCGAAAGTTCGGACAACCGATTGGATTTGCGACGCAGCCAATCGACCCGGGCGAGAATGTCCATACACACAATGTGGGACTCGGACATTTAGGTCACTCATACGAATACTGCACGTCGCTGGTGACTTTGCCGCCCCCGAAAGAAGAAAGAACGTTTCAGGGAATTCGCAGACCGGACGGCCGCGCAGCGACTCGGAATTACGTCGGAATCATCAGCACTGTGAACTGCTCAGCGACTTCGGCTCGCTACATCGCCGACGCATTCGACGAGCAACTTCTCGAACAATACCCGAATGTCGACGGAGTGGTCGCGCTTTCGCACAAAGGGGGATGTGCGTTCGAATACGGCGGATCGGATCACCGGCTTCTCGCACGAACACTTGCCGGATTTGCTGAGCATCCGAACATCGGTGCGTATCTGATTGTCGGGCTCGGGTGTGAAACAGCCCAAGCTTCGTTCCTCACCGACGAACACAATCTCGTGGAATTGAATCTGCCGGGGAATGATTCACGTAAGCCGCTGGTGATGAACATTCAAGATCAGGGAGGAGTCGCAAAGACCGTCGAGCGCGGAATCGCCATGCTCAAAGAGCTGCTTCCCGAAGTGAATCGAGTCGAGCGAGTGCCGATTCCAGTTTCGGAATTGATCCTCGCGACTGAGTGCGGAGGAAGCGATGGAAACAGCGGAGTGACCGCCAACCCAGCTGTGGGCATTGCCAGTGATCTTCTCGTGGCAGCAGGAGGAACTTCGATTCTCGCCGAAGTCCCCGAAATTTATGGTGGCGAGCACCTGTTAACACGCCGGGCAGCGACTCGAGAGATTGCCGATAAGTTGCTCGAACGGATTCAGTGGTGGGAAGATTACGCTAAAAAGTTTGGGGCACAGATCGATAACAATCCCTCTGTCGGAAACAAAAAGGGCGGCCTGACAACGATCTTCGAGAAGTCACTCGGAGCGATCGCGAAGGGGGGAAGCTCACCGCTTCGGGCTGTCTATGAGTACGCTGAGCGAGTCCGTGAAAAGGGATTCGTCATCATGGATACTCCCGGCTATGATCCTCCGTCAGTCACAGGCATGGTTGCTGGGGGAGCCAATCTCGTCGTCTTCACGACCGGTCGAGGAAGCTGCTTTGGATGCAAGCCGGTTCCGACCATCAAAGTCGCGACCAATTCGCTGATGTATCACCGGATGGTTGATGACATGGACCTCAATGCCGGAAGAATTCTCGACGGGGAAGCAACTGTTGAACAAGTGGGAGAAGAGCTCTTCGAAATGCTGATCGCAGTGGCCAGCGGCGAACAGACAAAGAGTGAACAGCAGGGGATTGGCGACGAAGAGTTCTGCCCCTGGACACCCGGCCCGGTTTTCTAAGCGATTGACGTCACTTCTCTGCACGCGACGAAATGAGTTTCGTTTGCTGAGTTCTCGTTGAATTGGTGTTCTGCTGAATTAGCGAACAGAAGCCGAAGAATGAAAAAAGCCTCGTCCGTTGCGGGACGAGGCTTTTCCTTTTGATCCGTCAAAATCAGCAGCAAGCATCCTGCTCGTTTACGAGTCGAGAGCTGCCTGGGCTGCAGCCAAGCGGGCGATTGGAATTCGCCGTGGTGAGCAGCTCACGTAGTTCAATCCGATTTCGTGGCAGAAGAAGACCGACTTTGGATCTCCGCCGTGTTCGCCGCAAATTCCAATCTTCAGATCTTTGCGTGTGGAGCGGCCACCTTCGACGCCAATCTTCATCAGTTTGCCAACACCGGTCTGGTCCACAGTCTGGAATGGGTCGGCGGGGACAATATCGTTTTCCTGATAGTATCCGATGAAGCTTTTGTAGTCATCCCGGCTCATTCCGAGAGTCGTCTGCGTGAGGTCGTTTGTTCCGAAGCTGAAGAACTCAGCTTGTTCTGCGATCTCATCAGCTGTCAAAGCAGCTCGTGGGATTTCGATCATGGTACCGACCATGTACTCGACTTCCACGCCTTGCTCTTTGAAGACTTCCGTCGCAGTGTCGCGAATGACTTTGGCCTGATTGTCAAACTCAGTCTTGAATCCGGCGAGCGGAACCATGACTTCTGGATGACAGTTGATGCCTTCTTTCTTCAATGCACAAGCCGCTTCGAAGATTGCACGTGCCTGCATTGCGGTGATCTCTGGATAAACGATTCCGAGACGACACCCGCGGTGACCGAGCATTGGGTTCGATTCAGCCAGTTCTTCAACACGTCGCTTGACCTGCTCTTCGCTGACACCAAATTCCTTGGCAAGTTTTGGTCCGAGAGTTGGATCGTCGTGCATGTGGTGTTCGGAAAGGAACTCATGCAGCGGTGGATCCAGCAGACGAATGGTCACAGGACGATCACCCATTGTCTTGAACAGGTGAGTGAAGTCGTCTCGCTGGAACGGAAGAAGTTTCGCAAGCGCTTTGGCTCGGTCTTCCTGCTTTGTCGCGAAGATCATCTCACGAATTTCGTCGAGGTGATCGAAGAACATGTGCTCAGTTCGGCACAGTCCAACACCTTCTGCACCGAGAGCAACAGCTGCTTCGGCGTCGTCCGCTTCCGCGTTGGCTCGGACGTTCAGAGTACGATGTTCGTCAGCCCACTTCATGAGCTGCTCGTAACGAGCGTAAGTTGGAGCGTCTTCAGCCTTCTTGTTTCCAAGCAGGACTTCCATCACTTCGGATGGGCTGGTTTCGATTTTGCCGTTGAAGACTTCTCCGGTGAAGCCGTCGACCGAAATCCAGTCACCTTCTTTGAGAACTGTGTCTCCGACAGTGACAGTGCCGGCATCGTAGTCGATGCTCAGGTCAGCACATCCGCAGACACATGTTTTCCCCATCTGGCGGCTGACGAGAGCAGCGTGTGATGACGCTCCTCCGAACGCGGTCAGAATTCCCTTTGCGACTTTCATTCCGCGAAGGTCTTCCGGGCTTGTTTCGCGACGAACGAGAATCAGCTGCTTGTCGTTGTCTTCGTTGTACTGAGCTTCCGCATCAGATGCGTGGAAGACGATCTGGCCAGACGCAGCACCTGGGCCGGCGTTGATTCCTTTAGCGAGGAGTCGCGACTCTTTTTCGGCCTCTGCTTTAGCAGTTGGATCGAAAATTGGCTGGAGCAACTGGTTCAAGTCGTCAGCTGGAATACGTCGCTTCTGGAGAGCGGTCTTCGCATCGATCAGGCCTTCGTTGACGAGATCGACAGCGATTCGCACAGCGGCGAAACCGGTTCGTTTGGCGTTTCGAGTCTGGAGCATCCAGACTTTGCCTTTTTGAACCGTGAACTCGATGTCTTGAACATCTTTGTAGTGGTTCTCAAGCTTTTTGCCGATTTCATTCAGTTCGGCGTAGGCTGCTGGAGCGTCTTTCTCAAGTGATTCTTCAACACGCTTTGGAGTTCGTGTCCCAGCAACAACGTCTTCCCCTTGAGCATTGATGAGGTAGTCCCCACAGAAGCCAGGAGTTCCGTCGGAGCAGTTTCGGGTCAGTCCGACACCGGTCGCACAGTTGTCACCGAGGTTTCCGAAGACCATCGCCTGAACGTTGGTCGCGGTTCCCCATGAGTGAGGAATTCCGTACTGTCGACGGTAAACAACGGCTCGGTCGTTCGACCAGCTTCCGAAGACAGCACTAATGCAGCCTCGCAGCTGTTCCATCGGATCGGTTGGGAAATCGATTCCGGCGTGCTTTTTGATCACGTCTTTGAAGTCGGCAACGATCTGCTTCAGTTGATCGACTGTCAGGTCTTTCTCGTGCTCCACTCCTGTTGATTCACGAGCTTTGTCGAGAATGTCTTCGAAGTGATCGGGATCGTTCTTGCTTTCGGGCTTCAGTCCCAGCACGACGTCGCCGTACATTTGAATGAATCGGCGATAGCTATCCCACGCGAAGTGCTCGTTGCCTGATTGTTTGATAAGAGCGGCAACGGTTTCTTCGTTGAGGCCGATGTTGAGGACGGTGTCCATCATTCCCGGCATCGATTCACGAGCCCCGGAGCGGCATGAGAGAAGAAGGGGATTCTCGGAATCTCCGAACTTCGCACCCATGACTTCTTCGGTGTTCTTCAAGCCTTCGAGAATTTGATCTTCGAGGCCAGCAGGGTAGGTCTTGTTGTTGTCTGTATAGTAGTTGCAGACATCAGTGGTGATCGTAAATCCGGCAGGGACTGGAAGTCCGATCTTGTTCATTTCTGCCAGGTTTGCCCCTTTTCCACCCAGAAGGTTTTTCTGTGTGGCATCGCCATCTGCTTTTCCACCACCGAAGGTGTAGACGTACTTCGACATATGACCTTTTTCCTCGTTCGTTGAATGGCTCACGCCTGCGTTCTTATAACGACTGCGTTTACATTGGTAGCCTGTCGACGATCCTGTCGCAGACTGTGATCCAGAGCATTTCGTATCACAGAAAGGGGGAAACTAACAGTCCCCCACTTTGACTTCAAGCGATGGCGTGCCGCAGGAGTTGGAGCCTCCCCGGCAAGCGACCTCTTTCGAAGGTCGCTGTCAGGTAATTCGTTGTCGTCACAGAAGACTTACGAAGGTTGATAACAAACGCTGATTTCACGAAATCAGCTTACCGCACGCCTATTTCTTTTTCTCTGCTTCGATCTTTTCGACGGTGAACGGCTCGCGAACGACAGGGCGTTCGACCATTCCTGA
Organism: Thalassoglobus neptunius; assembly: GCF_007859735.1. Taxonomy (GTDB): domain Bacteria; phylum Planctomycetota; class Planctomycetia; order Planctomycetales; family Planctomycetaceae; genus Thalassoglobus; species Thalassoglobus neptunius. Next base: position 2,303,464 of record NZ_SIHI01000001.1, read on the forward strand.
ACGAATCAGACTCACTGGAACGCGTCGACGGACGACTTTTCCGTCTTCGATCACACGAATCCGCTGAAGGTTCTTTTTGAACTTCCGTCGTGTGATTCCGGTGGTTTTTCGTCCGTTACCGCCGAGGTATTTGGCTTTACCACGCTGTGACAGACTATTTCCGAGCGCAGGCTTGTTCTCACCGTAAGCCTTGTGCTTCTTTGCAAGTTTTGCCCGTTTATTCTTCTTCAATGTGCTCATGGCAACAGCCTTGTCGACTTAAAAAGTCCAATGTCCGCGTGAAATTTCGAGCCCGAAATACTAGTCGGTTTGACGCTTAAGTTCAATTCGACGTCGCAAAAATCTCTGATCCCGAGCGACGATAGGGGTGGTCTTGGCATAAAGTTCGTTCAGGAAACGTGTTAGGGCGCTTCGGCAGGCTGGGCGAGGTGAAATTCCGTAGCGGATTCAAACATTTTCGCCGCCCGCAACAGCCGAACTTCTTCATACGCCGGAGCGAGAAGCTGCATCCCCACCGGAAGGCCGTCCCCTGTGTGGCCAGCCGGAATTGAGATTCCCGGGATCCCAGCGAGATTGGCTCCGATGGTGTAGATGTCGTTGAGGTACATCTGAAGCGGGCTGTCTGAAAGTTCACCGATCCGAAAAGCGGGAGTCGGGCTTGTGGGTGAAAGAACGACATCCACTTTCTCGAAGGCCTGCTGATAATCCTGAGCAATCAGCCGTCGGATTTTCAGTGCTTTCAGGTAGTAAGCATCGTAGTACCCGGACGAAAGGGCATACGCACCGATCATGATTCGCCGTTTCACTTCCGGCCCGAATCCTTCGCCCCGCGAAGCTTCGTACATTCCGGTCAAGTTTTCGAAGTTGTCAGCCCGGTGGCCGTAATGGACACCGTCATATCGTGACAAATTGCTCGAAGCCTCGGATGGTGCGATGATATAATACGCCGCCACACCATACTTGGCGTGCTTCATTTCGAGTTCGACGATTTCAGCCCCGAGCTCTTTGTAAGTCTGGACCGCGTTGTCGATCGCAGTTTGAACTTCCGGATCGAGCCCCTCTCCGTAGTGTTCAGGAACAATTCCAATTCGCAAATTCTCAATCGGAGACAATTCAGAAATGTTCAGGGAAGGAAACTCGACATTCACGGAAGTGGAATCCCGGTCGTCATGTCCCCACACCGCTTCCAGAAGCGCAGCTGCATCGTCGACCGTGCGGGCGAACGGGCCGATTTGGTCGAGCGAGCTGGCGAAAGCGACGAGACCATATCGAGAGACACGGCCATACGTTGGCTTCATCCCGACAATTCCGCACAACGCCGCCGGTTGACGAATCGATCCCCCGGTGTCTGAACCAAGGGCAATTGGGGCCATTCGGGCTGCCACTGCGGCTGCCGATCCGCCGCTCGATCCGCCAGGTGCGCAATCTGTGTTCCACGGGTTTCGCGTCAGCTGAATCGCAGAGTTTTCGCAGGAGGAGCCCATTGCGAACTCGTCGAGATTGGTTCGCCCGAGCGGAATCGCTCCTGCATCGAGGAGATTCTGGACAGCTGTCGATGTGTAGAGCGAGCGAAATTCCGACAACATCTTGCTTGCACACGAGGTGACTTCACCCTGAATGCAAAGATTGTCTTTGATGGCCACTGGAATTCCGGCAAGCGGTCCGAGCGGTTCGCCCTTTTGGCGTTTTTCGTCGATCTGATCGGCCAACTGCAGGGCTGACTCGTCGAATGTTTCGAGGAATGCTCCCACGCGTTCGTTTTGCTGAGCGATCGCGTCGAGGTGAGCTTGAACGATCTGTCGACTCGTCGCTTCGCCGCTTGTCATCAAGGACTGAAGTTGTGCGACGTTTTGTGTGTGAATCACTGATCAAGCTCCTTCGAGAATCTGTGGAACGAGAAAGTATTTTCCGTCGGTGCTCGGAGCATTGCTCAAGGCTTCTCGTCGATCGATGGAGGTCTTCGGCTCGTCTGTTCGGAAGACGTTGGTCAGCTCAGCAGTGTGAGCCATTGGCAACACATTTTCGGTGTCGACTTCGTTCAACTGTTCCACGTAGTTGAGGATGTTTCCGAGTTGGTCGACGAACAGTTCCTCTTCTTCCGGTGTGAGCTTCAGCCTAGCCAGCTTGGCGACTTTTCGGACGTCTTCAATTGTCAGTTGCATCGTCGTTGTTCCGGTCGAGAACTCGGGATCTGCGAGCGAGTTTGAGTCGCTGGAATATTGAGAGTGCGGCAAGACACTCGGCCCGAATTCTAATGACCCGACATAAAAAAACGACCGACGTCCTCAAAGACATCGGTCGTTGTGTGGAAATTCGACTCTGAAAGAAGCCTGAGACTTCATCCTCTGGCTGAAGGAATCACAACTCAGTAAGAATGTTCACTTCAGCACGGAAGGAAATGTTGTTCGCGAAGAATTGATACGCTGCCGTCAGGAAATCGCCATTTTGCGATGTTTCACTGGTCGGCAATTTTCACCACAAGACGCATGGAGGTCTCGGTGATGGTCGTCCCACGTGAGTATTGGTGCAGCCGACGAAAGTGACCCGCCTCAAATTGTCCAGAAGGAACTTCGAGGCGATCAGCTGCGAGAAATCATGATTCACTCGGCTTCTGTCCATAGACGAGCATTCGGGAGAGGGTTTCCCGTCGCTATGACAGAAATTGCCGTGACCGAAGTTCCGCGACTAGCGGATCCGATCCAGTTCAATGTCTTTCTGGCGCATTTCGTCGAGAATGACTGGGTGCCATTCTTCATCCCGTTCTTGTTCGGGAAGGTAATTTTGACGAGCCCACGTGCGTAGACGAATCTCCTCGATGGGGTCAACCATGGTTTCGGGATCGTCGAGTAGGATCGCAGCGTTCATGACTTCTACTCCAGATCTGGAATGGATCCAAAAGGGGGACGACATCGTGTCGAGTGAACATTTTGGAAAAGATCGCACCGCCTCTATGCGGATTTATGCTTCAATCGCTGAGGCTATCGTCATTTCGACGTCACATCAAGCAATTCTGTGGTGTTTTTTGCCAATTCCGGGAATTCCCGAACAGCATCGGCGTTGAGTGTTTCCTAAACTGGGCGGCTTCCCGTTTTTGACTGATTAGAAGAACCGGTGCAAAGTTGACACCCCGAGCTTCTTATTGCTGGATCGGGCATGAAACTTCATAATGAGCCTTTCTTGCCGTCGCATCGTGCTGAACTGGCGTTGAATCTCCCAGAGCGAATTTCCCGAGATGTCGTATCGTCGATTTAAGAAGCTGCTCGGAGAAACCAGCCTCGAACGGAAATGTCGATTGATGTTTGCGGGGGCTCTCCTGCTTCTCATCGGAGCCAGTTTCTGGGTCTATGCTCGGCTGAATCAGCGAGTGGTCGAAGAACAGCAACGCGATTTGGCCAAACTTCTTATCGCGCAGAATCTGACCGTCACACACTGGGAGAAAACGCAGTCGCTGATCGATCCGGAAACGATCGACATCGTGGCCGACCTGAGCCGCACTCTGAAGCCAGACGACCTGGCTGAAGAGAAATGGAGATTCATTCCGCAGGACTACGAGAACTCCGATGCGACCCGCCGCCCCACAGAGACTTATGATCACGACGCTTTGAAGAAGCTTCTTTACGGCGGCGAGAAATACTGGGTGTACGTCGATTCGGAGGAACAGTCGTATCACTACTACGAGCCGATCATCGCCAAAGAGAATTGTCTGCTTTGCCATCGGGATCGCCAGTTCGAGCCGCAAATTTCGGAACTCGATGAAATGATGGGCATGGCGCGGATCACTTTCGATCTCAAAAAGACCCAGCATGATATCGATCGAAACAATGCCATCCTGACTGTCATGGCCATCGTGACCGCCGTTCTCGGGATGGGAATCGCCTACCTCATCGTTCGGTATGTGATTGTCAAACCGGTCATGCACCTCAAGGATGTCAGCGACGCCATCGCTCAAGGGGAACTCGACCAGCGGGCCGATATTCAAACCGGCGACGAATTCCAGGAGCTGAGCCACGCCTTCAACCGGATGCTGCGGCATCTCGTTTCGACTCAGGAAGAACTTCGGCAGACCAACGTCAGCATGGATCATAAAGTCGACGAACTCGCACAAGCGAATCTTCGTCTGCACGACATGAACCAAATCAAAAACGAGTTCCTCGCGACGATGAGTCACGAACTGCGAACTCCGCTCAACAGTATTCTTGGCTTCAGCGATGTCTTGACCGTGTCGGACAATCTGACCGAAAAGCAGAAGAAGTACCTGAGAAACATCCAGTCTTCGGGCAAAAACCTGCTGGTGCTGATCAACGACATTCTCGACCTGGCGAAAATGGATGCCGGGCGGATGGAAGTTCACTCCGTCGAGTTCTCGATGGTCGATCTCGTTGAGCGACAGGTCCTGTCGATGAAGCCACTGGCGGAGAAGAAAAACATCGACCTGAGTTGGGAGATCGACGAAAACTTCCCCATTCTCAATCAGGATGCCGGAAAGATTGAACAAATCCTCTCAAACCTGCTCTCCAATGCTGTCAAATTCACTCCGGAAGGGGGGCGCATTCGAGTCGATGTCTCCATTTTTGATGAAGACCTGTTCGACCTCGTTGTGGCTGACAGTGGAGTCGGAATTCCCCTCGAAGACCAAAGCATCATTTTCGAGAAGTTTCGTCAGGGGCGCAGCCAGGTTGGCAGCGATTTAACGACCCGAGAATTCGAAGGAACCGGGCTTGGGTTGTCGATTGTTAAGGAATTGTGCCGTCTGCTGGGCGGACAGGTTCTTCTCGAGAGCGAATTCGGAAAAGGCAGCACCTTTACGGTCCGTTTGCCGCTCAACTTTGTCTGTCTGAATCCACAAGTTCCCAGCAACGGAATGATTTCGCTTCACCAGCCGGGCAGCTATTCACCTGCTGTCGGACGCACGCGAGCCACGTAAGCCATTTTTCGGCGTTCTACCCGCGTCTGAGCGACTTTCTTCCGCTGAAACCCTTGTTTGCTTCCAAGAACTCGCTGCAAACCAGGGGCGGTCAAACTCGAACTCTCGGTTGAGATTTTCGCCCTCAGTTTTCGAGAGTCGAAACCTTGCGGATTCCGTTCGCTCGAAACGCTGGATTGACCGCGATTCGTTTGCTATCCTCCGCCCACATTCGCCGAAAATACTTCCACTGTTCACCGGACAGGAAGTATTCTTAGAACACAAAGCCGAAGTGGCGGAACTGGCAGACGCGCTGGATTCAAAATCCAGTGTCCCCAAAGGACGTGTGGGTTCGAGTCCCACCTTCGGCACTAAAAAAGCTTTGGATGGTATTCATCCAAAGCTTTTTTCTTTGCATACTACCTCTTAGTGGCCAATCGAATCCTCAATCTTTCATTCCGAGAAGTCCGAAGGGGCGCATTCGTGACCATCTTGCAACTGTCGGAACTGCCAACCTCGGAAGATGATCAATTTGAATTTAAGTTGCTGTGTTGAAAACAAATCACAGGTTTTGATCGTGGGCTAACGCCTCAGGGCGTAGGCGAGGACTTTGAGGGCGGCTTCGACGAACAGGGCTTTCTCGCTTCTGGCTGAGAGTGCGGCACCTGTGGTTCGCTTCAATCCGCTCATGAATGATTCCACAAGCCAGCGTCTGCCGTATCCTTTTGTTTCGAGTTCTGTCCTGGTCATCTGTGAGCGGTACTCGCCATTCAGCTTACCGT
>NZ_SIHI01000001.1:2309248-2592783 GCF_007859735.1 Thalassoglobus neptunius
TCTTCGCATGCGAATACGGCTCGACATACTTGCGTCCAATCCGAAGCGACAGCTTTGCCACTTCCAACAACACATTCGTTCGTGGGGAATCACTCATCACCAGATTTTAGCGCATTCTCATCTCAGATTCCAGAGATGTTTTCAACAATGCAATTGGTTTTCAACCTCAGATCTACGACTCGACAGCCAAGAGCTATTTAACCACAGATAACCAGTCTCCAGTGATGTTTGTTGTTTATCTCGATGCCGAGAATCGCGTACAGAACGTCACAGGACTTTACAAATGGATTTGGGGATTTCGCGGGGGCTTGGAGAAGACCCGCTATGACGATCGACGACTCGACCGGCTAAAGCGAATCGTTGATCAAATTGGCGAAGTCCGAACTTCGGAAAGCGCACTCCCGTTCGCATTCAATAGTCTGCTCGTAGGCCTCGAAGTGCCCGATGAAACCATGCTTGAGATTCTGAATATCATTCGCCCAGAGTGGGTTGTTGTTGGGAAGCTCGGTTTAGAGAGTGAGCTTGTCCTCACGCTCGAAGATTTGCGAAATCAAAGCGACAACCCGAAGATTCAAGAACGCATCGATGCCCTGATCACCGGAGGTGTGATCGAGTAGATCACGTGAATCCTTCTTGCGATCCTGTACATCCCGAGTGTTCATTCATCGCATCTCTTTTGCATTTGCTCTGTGAAGAAAATCGGGCACTTTAACTTCAGGTGTGTTCTCGATAAAACGCAATTTGAGTTCAGATTCCGAAGACGCAATTCGTCATGGACAGTTTGACTTGGAAATAATTCGAGAACCACCATGGATTCAGAAGTCGATACATACCTCTCAAACGCGACGAGTTGGAAGACAGAATTGACGGAACTGCGACGAATCGTTCTGAGTTGTAACTTGTCGGAAGAGTTCAAGTGGCGGATTCCCGTTTACTGTCACCAGAACGCGAATGTTGTGTCGATCTGTGCTTTGAAAGATTCCTGTGTGTTGAGTTTCTTCAAGGGCGCACTGTTAAAAGATGCTCAGAACATCCTCTCCAAACCTGGCGAAAACACACGATCCGCTCGGGTCATTCGCTTTTCGAATGTTGGAGAGATTATCGATATCGAGCCTGTCTTGATCGAGTACATCAAGGAAGCTGTGGCTGTTGAAGAGTCGGGCTTGAAGTTCGACTTCAAGAAAGAAGCAGAAGTCGATTTGCCTGCCGAAGTTCAAGCTGTCTTCGATGACAACTCGGAATTGAAGCAGGCATTCGACGGTCTGACACCCGGGAGGCAGCGCGCTTACGCCTTGTAATTCTCCTCAGCCAAACAAGCGAAGACCCGAGTCTCGCGAGTTGAGAAGTCCGCTGCGCGAATTCTCGAAGGGTAAGGACTGAACGACTGCACATGCGGTCTCTCTCAGAAAATGCCGTCGTGCGACGGTTCGCACAAATCGATCCGCTGAAAGAACTCTCCTCGGTCACAGCTCGTCGATCAGGGACCATTCGCCCTTGCTGAAAGAAATTCCGTTCTCGGCAGGATTCCATGAAGCTGGGAAATCTTTCTGGGTGGCGGAAGAATCCGAGATGGGCCACTACTATTGATCAATCGTCTTCTCGTTGCGAGAATTCTCGCCTGACTGGCCGAAATTCGCTATCGTAGGCGGCCGTACAGAACTCCTGGCTTCGCAAACATTACAGCAAACTGAAATCAATTATGGGACGAAGTTTCGAAAACCGGAAGCACTCGATCGCCAAGACCGCAGCGCAAAAATCGAAGTTGTACTCAAAGTACGGAAAACAACTGTACGTGTGTGCCAAAAACGGAGTGGCCGATCCGGAAGCAAACCCCTCGCTGAAGAACCTCATCGAAAAGGCCAAGAGAGAACAGGTCCCTGCTCACGTCATTGAAAAAGCGATTGAAAAAGCAAAAGGTGTCGGCGGCGAAGATTACACTCCCTCACGCTACGAAGGCTACGGGCCGGGTGGCTCTTCCATCATCGTCGACTGCTTGACAGACAATCCCAACCGGACAATCACCGACGTCCGCAACTGCTTCACGCGAGCAAACGCCAAACTCGGTGCTTCGGGTTCTGTCGTTTGCTTCTTCGACCATCTGGCCGTTCTTTCTTTTCCGGGAGAGAATGACGACGAAGTCCTGGAAGCGATGTTGGAAGCAGGCGTCGATGTTGAGGATGTCGAGTGCGAAAACGGTCGAGTCACGCTCTTCGCACCAGCTTCCGAGTTCAACAACCTCTCGCAGGCGTTTCAGAAATCGTTCCCGGAGATCGAACCAGAAGTCCTGGAAATTACCTTCGTTCCTCAATCCAACGTCACTCTCGAGGAAGAGGATATCCCAGGGTTTGAGAAACTGATGGAGCTGCTGGAAGACTGCGGAGATGTTCAAGACGTGTACCACAATGCGATCATTCCGGAGTAAAGACTGATTGAGAAGCAGAGAACGAACTGAACAAGAAGAGAACACGCGACGGCACAGTGACTGAACAACATTGCGGCATCTCAGCGACAGTGTTATTCTGTTCACTAAACGTTCAATATTGAAGGCCTCATCCGCCTCTTCTTTCTGACGTGACAGAAAACGAATCCGATCATGCTCGCGAAGTTGTTGACCTATTCGATTTTTGGAATCGATGCGCGAGCTGTCGAAGTTGAAGTTGATATCTCACCAGCTTCGCTCCCGAAAACAATTCTCGTCGGTCTGGCAGAAGCAGCTGTCAAGGAAAGCACTCATCGAATCGAGAGAGCCCTCGCCAATAGCGGGTACTCCCGACCGGTCGATCGAGTTATGATCAACTTGTCTCCTGCTGACTTCCCGAAGGAAGCGTCGTCGTTCGACTTGCCGATCGCGTTAGGAATGCTTGCTGCGAGTTCTCAACTTCAGTCAGAACAACTGGAGGATTACTGCGTTGTCGGCGAGTTGGCTCTCGACGGCTCCGTTCGCAAAATCCGTGGAACGCTTTCCATGGCTTTGCAAGCGAGAGAAAGTGGCAAGCGGGGATTGATCGTCCCGGTCGAAAACTCCAAAGAAGCGGCCGTCGTCGAAGGAGTCGAAATCATTCCGGTCAGTACCCTGACGGAAGCTGTCGGATTCCTGACAGGGCAGCTGCAGATCGACCCGATGCAGTTTTCATGGGAAAACGCCGTCGACAAATTCGGTCAATATCCAGTCGACTACTCCGATGTGAAAGGCCAGGAACTGGCGAAGCGTGCGGTCACGGTTGCCTGTGCAGGACGTCATCACTTGTTGATGATCGGATCCCCCGGAACCGGAAAGACACTGCTCGCCCGACGACTGGCAACGGTGATGCCATCGCTGTCTCCGGAAGAGAGTCTCGAGACAACGCGGATTTACAGCGCAGTCGGCCGGCTCGATGACGGGCAGGCATTGCTTCTCCAACGGCCATTTCGATCCCCGCATCATACCATCAGCCAGGCTGGTCTTGTCGGTGGAGGAAGCACTCCCACTCCGGGAGAAATCAGCCTTGCCCATCACGGGGTTCTCTTTCTCGATGAGCTTCCGGAATTCAATCGAAACACTCTTGAAGTGATGCGGCAACCGCTCGAAGAAAACCGTGTGACGATCTCACGTGCCATCGGAAGCATGACCTTCCCGGCGAACCTAATGCTCGTCGCAGCCATGAACCCCTGCCCCTGCGGCTACCGGGGCGATCCCAAACGTCAATGCAACTGCACCCCAATGCAGATTGAACGGTATCTGTCGCGGATCAGTGGCCCGCTGCTCGACCGGATTGATATTCACATCGAAGTTCCTCCTGTTCCGTTTCGTGAACTGTCGGACAGCCAGTCCGGAACCGACAGCAAGGAGATGAAAGACGCCGTCGAACACGCAAGAGAGATTCAAAGGCGTCGCTTTCAGGGTGGAGAAGCGATGCTGAATGGAACAATGTCGCCGCGTGAATTACGCAAACACTGCAAACTCGCACCCGCTGCTGAAGAACTCTTGAAAATGGCGATGGAAGAGATGGGACTGTCTGCCAGAGCGCATGACAAAATCCTACGCGTTGGACGGACAATCGCTGACCTCGATTCTTCCGGCCTCATTGATGCTCACCACTTGACGGAAGCCATTAACTACCGAACTCTTGACCGAAACTATTGGACGCAGTGACTGAAAAGAGATGAGGTCGATGCCATGATTTCCGCGAGCCAACTGTCCGCCAAGGTTCCGCCGGACCATCGTTTCGTCCTTCTCGGAGCCAGCAATCTGACACTTGGACTTCCGCTGCTCACGCGCTCACTGAGAGCAGCGCTTCCCGATCAACGAATCGAAATCCTCGCCGCCCATGGGCACGGTCGATCGTATTTGAACTGGAGCTACGTGATCATCCGGGGACTTCCCGGAATTCGATCGTGTGAGCTTTGGGACGATCTGAATCAACTTCCGCCAGCCAAACAGACTTACGCCCTCGTCACCGATCTGGGTTGCGATTTGATGTATGGAGCGACTCCGTCCTCGATCGTTGATTCCGTCGGTGAGTGTCTCCATCGATTACAGAATCACGGTGCCCGAACGGTTTTTCTTCGCCCGCCGCTGGAACGACTGAATCTCTTGAGTGAGTGGCAATACTTCGTAGCCAAGAACACTTTTTTCCCGGGGCCGACGCCTCCATGGTCAAAGATGCTTGCCGACATTACTCAGGTCGATGAACATGTTTTGACCGCTGCAAACCAAGTCAGTGCGTTGTCGATTTCGCCGCTTGTGGACTGGTATGGAGTGGACCCGATTCATATTTCTCGCGCGTCCCGAGTTGCTGCGTGGTCCGAAGTCCTTCAAGCTTGGGAGATCGGCGACGCAATCACAGCCCAGCCGGCATCAATCGGTGATTATCTGGGAGTCTGGACACAACGCCCCTCTGACCGAAGTCTGTTCTGGCTCCGGCAGATCCAACCTCAACCCGCATACGAATGGAACGACTCGACAAGCTTGTGGCTCTACTGATTTTCACATCGCCGCAGACAACTCGGCCATCTCTGTTGATCAAAGAACCTCGACTTCCGTTTCGAGCAAACAGTACAGACAATGGATCGCTACCAAAAACAGATTCTATTCCACGGAGTCGGAGAAGAAGGCCAGAAACGGCTTCTTGAAAGCCGCGTCGCTGTCATCGGTTGCGGGGCTCTTGGTTCCGTCATCGCTCAAACGCTGGCACGTGCCGGAGTGGGGCATCTCCGGATTGTCGACCGTGATTTCGTCGACCTGTCCAATCTTCAACGGCAGGTTCTCTACGACGAAAAGGATGTTCAGCAACGACTTCCCAAAGCCGTCGCTGCGCAGAGAAAATTGAGTGAGATCAACAGCGAGATCGAAATCGAAGCGATCGTCGCCGATGTTCACTGCGGAAACATTCTGGAACTGATCAAAGACGCGGACCTCATTCTCGACGGAACAGACAACTTCGAAATTCGATTCCTGATCAATGACGCGTCAGTTGAGTCGTCGATTCCCTGGGTTCACGCAGGGTGCGTCGGGAGCCATGGGCAAGTCATGACAATTCTGCCCGGTGAAACTCCCTGCCTCAGATGTTTAATGCCAGAGATTCCCGATCCGGGATCGGCCGAAACCTGCGACACCGCTGGAGTCCTTGCTTCGGCCATTCAAGTGGTTGCATCGCTTCAGGTTGTGGAAGCGATCAAGTATCTGACCGGACAGCCGGAACAGATTTCGCGGTCATTGACGATTGTCGATGTTTGGGACGGGTCTCTTCGAAAACTGGACACGAGCCAATTGAATCAGGCGAAAACTTGTCCCTGTTGTTCCGGCAAAGATCGCGTCTGGCTGCGAGGAGACCGCGGATCACACTCAACCGTATTGTGTGGACGAAATGCCGTGCAGTTCACTCCGTCGACCGAAATGCGGCTCGCGTTCTCTGAACTTGAGAAGAGGCTCGCAAGCCAGGGTTCGGTGCGAAACAATTCCTTTCTCTTAATTTTCAAGCCCAGCAGTTCGGATCATGAATTGACGATTTTCCAGAACGGACGAGCAATCATCAGCGGAACTGAAGATCTCGTCGAAGCCCGCGCAATTTACACGCGTTACATTGGTCAGTGATTACGGTGTCGATTCACAGCTTCGATCGCACGCATCCGCTGAGAGTGAAAAATGTCACACGGTGCCATCAATCCAACTATGAATTGCGTATGAACGGTGGCCCCCCGAGAAGATGGTCTGAGCACTTCGTCAACTTGTCAGCGAACATGATCACAATGTACGGATTTCTGGAAGCAGTCCATTCTTGTCGTTCGAATCGAGTCATTCGTGCGCGATCACTACAAGAAATTCCATGTTGGACGAGATTTGGCGGCCCGAATCGTTCGCTCAAGTGTTGAAAACAACTCTGCCGAGAAGCATTGTGAACCCATCGAGGAATGAAGTTATGAATCCGTATCAAAGAACACTTCTCGCAATCTTCTCGATCGGACTGGGATTTTCGATCTGTGCTGCGGTTGAGCAGAACGCTTCCTCGCAAACTGCCTCCAAAAAGGCGCTCGAATCACTGAACGAAATGATTGGAGAGTGGCGTGGGACGGGACAACTTCGACGCGGATCGAATTCTGGAGCGTGGCGACAATCGGGCCAGTTTGAGTGGGACTTCAGCAGCGAATCGCCGGCCATTCGATACATCGTCAACGACGGAAAGCTGACCACTTCCGCCTCGATCACATGGTCGCGCACCGAAAAGTTCTCGCTTCAACTGCTGCAACCGGATGGAACAAAGAGAACCTATCGCGGCGACTGGGACGAGGGAAAACTGGTGGTGATTTCCAAACCGGATGATGATGGAATTCGATATCGAATCACCCTGACTCCACTCAACGAAAAACGTCTACTTGTGCTCCATGAGAAAACGTCACCGAGCGGTTCAAGTTTTTTCCGGATCGCGGAAGTTGGCAACACACGGGCCGGAACACGTCTCGCCATCCCCGGAGGCGGCATGCGTGAGTGCGTGGTCACCGGCGGAACGGCACAGACTGCGGTAACACACAACGGAGAGACGTATTACGTCTGCTGTACCGGATGCAAACAAGCATTCGAAGACGACCCCGAAGGCATCATCGCCGACTTCAAATCCCGACTCAGTGAGCGTCTGAAAACTTCAGACTAAAGCAACTTGCTCTTTCCCGTGCGAGTGAGTGAAAATCCAATCCGAAAAAACTCTAGCTCGGGCTGCGAGATTCATCTTTCGCGGCTTGCGATCCCCAGCGATACGACTTTTCCTTGGCGTCCCAAAGCAGCTTCTTCTGATCTGTTTCGGCCGTGAAATTGAAGGTCTGCTTTTCTCCGGGCTGTAAAATCGTCACCGAGTTCACTTGATCGTGCATCTCAAGCAAGAGCTTGTTTTCAACCAGAAGATCATCACGTCCCATCAATGGCTTCAGTTCGAAATAGATCCACGTGTGACGCACATCGCTATCGATTCCGACGGATTGAAATGCGAGCTTCTTTCCTCCAGCAGTGACTTCGAACGTTTCACTCACGTACTCGAAGATTTTCTTTGACGCGGAGGGATCATCGATTCGAACAATTCGACCTGTCCGCTTCCGCAGGACTTTTTCGAGGTCAATGGAAGCCACACGTACCGAAACCTCGAAGCATGCGGACTCTTCGTTCCATTCCATTTCCGCATGGCTCGAATGGAAAGGATGCGCATCGGCTTGATTCCCCAGAACCAGCCAGCACGTCACAACGACTCCCAAGATCCAGAAGCGGTTCATCACTCGTCTTCCTTCTTGTCGTCGTCCTTCTTGTCCTCTTTCTCTTTTTCGGCGTCTTTTGCTTTCTGCATCGGATTCTTGCTCTTACTCTCTTTGAAGAGTTGGAATCGAGACTTTGTGATCCGTCGAGGCCAATAGTTGTTGTCTTTATCGGTGTCGGCAGTTTCCAAATGAGGATCAATTGTGATCGACTCAATTGTCTTGTCCGTAATGAACATCTTCGAGACGCGTTGATTGTTCCGCCTCCAGATTTCCGCCGGAATTCGCAACTCCTGAGACGACTCGTCCTCGAAATCGATCTTCAGAAGAATTGGCATCACAAGCCCTCCGAGGTTTTCGAAGTCGAACACATAAAAGTTCCGCCGCTCTTCAAGAAGTTCGCGTTCATCGTCGTCGAGTGATTTCAAGAATCGTTGATAGGCTTTGCGGTCCGCTTCGGTAATGTCCAACTCGTCGAAGTCGTTGTAAAAGTCTTTCAGAATCGGATATCGATCAGCCCGCTTGGGGAGATCTTTGTTTCGCTGGTCGGAAATGGATTCCGGTTTTTCGTCGCGTTCTTTTTTCTTCAGAGGCTTGGTGACTTCAGGATCGGGTGACTCGAGGGTGAAGAGGTGAACGTCGCTGATCGCGATGTCAGTATGGTCGGTTGTGTAAAACCATCCGCGCCAAAACCAGTCGAGATCCACTCCGGAAGCATCTTCCATTGTTCGAAAGAAATCAGAAGGCGTCGGCCGCTTGAACTTCCATCGTTGGGCGTATTCCTTGAATGCGAAGTCGAAAAGTTCGCGGCCCAAAATTGTTTCGCGAAGAATCGTGAGTGCTGTCGCTGGCTTGGCGTAGGCATTGTTTCCGAATTCAAGGATCGATTCCGAATTCGTCATGATCGGCACCTGATTGTGGCTTCGCATGTACGGCACAATCAACTCAGGCACCCCGCGACGCGACGGGTAATCGTCCTCCCATTCCTGTTCTGTAAGATACTGAAGGAAGGTATTGATGCCTTCGTCCATCCATGTCCATTGCCGCTCATCGCTGTTGACGATCATCGGGAAGTAATTGTGCCCGACTTCGTGAATGATGACCGAGATCAAGCCGTACTTCGTTCGCTCCGAATACGTTCCGTCTTCTTCAGGACGCGGCCCGTTGAAACAGATCATGGGATACTCCATCCCATAGACCGGACCGTTAACGGAAATCGCCACCGGGTACGGATAAGAAAAGGTGTACCGGGAGTAGACGTCGAGAGTATGAATGATCGACTGCGTGGAATATTTACTCCACAACGGTTCGGCTTCGTTGGGATAGTAAGACATCGCCATGACCGAATGCCCGTCCACGCTGTGGTGCATGGCATCCCAGATAAACTTCCGAGACGACGCGAAAGCAACATCACGCACGTTGTCAGCTTTAAAGATCCAGGTCTTCTGACCTTCGGGCTTGGACTTTTCGTTCTCCTTCGCTTCCTCCGGAGTGATGATGAAGACCGGGGACTTCGCCGTTTTGGCTTTCTCCAGACGTTCTCGCTGTTTCTCTGTAAGCACGTCCGCCGAGTTCTGAAGCACACCGGAGGCAGCGACGACGTGATCATCAGGAACTGTAATCCTGATCAGGAAGTCCCCGAGTTCGAGCGTGAATTCTCCGCGTCCCAGGAACTGCTTGTGCTGCCAGCCTGTGTAGTCCGTGTAAGCGACAAGTCGCGGATACCAGTGTGCGACTTCGTAGATGTTGTTTTGATCTTTCTCGAAGAACTCGTATCCGGTGCGACCTCCGATAAGATCGCTGTTGTTCATCTCGTAGTTCCAACGGACGGTGAACGTCACCGACTCTTTCGGCGCAAGTGGTTGAGGAAGGTCGATGCGCATCATGGTTTTCACGATCTGATGATCGAGATCCTGCCCTTGAGCGTCGACGAGATCAGTGATGGTCATGGTTCCATCAAATGTTTCCCTCGCGCGGATGCGTTGAAGAGCCCCCGTTGAGAGCCGATTCAGCGATGGAGCCGTCGCTGTGAGAGAGGCATCGGAATCGGGAGAGAAAATGTTCGCGTCGAGTTGCATCCACAAGTAAGACAGAGGGTGCGGCGAGTAGTTGTAGTACGTAACTTCTTCGGCACCGGTGATCGTCTTCTTCTCGTCATCCAACTGAACGTCGATGACGTAATTGGCTCGCTGTTGCCAGTACTGTGGCCCAGGAGCTCCTGATCCCAGGCGTGTCTCAGTCGGAGTCGGCAGAACTTCATCAAGTTGCCGAAACGAATCGACCTGGTTGTACTTCCGATTCGTGACTTGAGACTCACAGTTACTTGTCACCACAAAGAGGAGCAACGTCGTCAGCATGCAGGCACTAAATCGCATTATTGTCTCATCAACTCAAAGAATTCACAGGTGCTTACAATCAAAAGTCTGCCTGTGAATTATGGCGAGTCGAAAAGATGAGTGTCTACGCGATGCGCACGCAACTTTTAAGAAGTTTAAAAGAAGATGGGCTCGACGCTCGGTCCGTCGACTTCGACTCCGGGAGGACCATCGAAGTGTTCTTCGACGAATCGGTCCCATTCATCGCGTGTTTTCTTCGAGACAAGCTCCGACATTTTCGCGTTGCATTCATCGCAAAGCATCATCGGTGAGCCCCCCGCCAGCCCATCGTTGGAAAGATCAACGAGAAGATCATTGTCGATGAACAGCCCGACAATTTCGTACCGGTGGCAATCGCTTCGCAGTTTACTGCAGAATGTGCACTGCTCAATTCCGTCAAGGGGATTCGAGGATGGCTGACTTTCTGAGAGCGAGTCGTCTTCCACTGGCTGCTGAGGGACGTCCGTTTCTGAATTCTCGGCGCCTTCTCGGTTTAATCCCTGCTTCTCGAAGAAGTCTCGAAGATTCTGCGTCGTCTCTTCGGAATAGCGACTCCGCATCTGGAGTGCACAGTAAATGCAGATCGCCATTTCAAAGACTGTTTCTCCGCCCACAATGCTCTTCAGGACGGTGAACAGATCATGCGTGTCGCAGAATTCTTGCCCGCAGTCGATGCACTGAGTGAACGGTTTCTCGGTGAACTCTGAATAGAATTCTCGCGGAGTTTTCTTGCGGTCCATAATTCTTCGACCATCAACTCGATTCAATCGGCGTGAATGCGGGTGTCCCGGCGCCGGACCAGCGAAGTCCAGTCGAGATCGATATTCGATCCTTCGAAAGATCGAAAGATCGAAATCAAATCGACTGGAATTCTCTCCGCTTAAGATTTTTAGTGCGTTCCGCTTCCGGAAAAATCAGGCCGGATCGATCGTTTCGTCTCCCTCAGAATGCACATCGATAAATTGAACGGCGCGCTCCGAGTCTTTTTGCAAAACGAAAAGGCGAACGGCAGTGACTCCGGTGAAACCACCCTGATGCTCATTCTCGATCTCACACCGAATCCCTTCTCCCTCCAGAGCAGCGCGAATTACTTCCGCCTTTGCGAGATTGGTGGTTGTATAAATAGGGATGAGGGAATCTTCGGACATCGGTGTGTCTCTTTCTCTGTCGATTTCATTGCTGTCGAAGTGACTCCGCAGCTTCAGCTTCGGAAAGTTCCAGGAAGTTATCGCCATTTTGATCGAGTTCGTCAAACTTCTCTCGGCCTCCCAGGAACTCACGCCAGGAAATTTCTCCGTCAAGGTTATCATCCATTCGACGAAACCAGACCGGCCCCGACGAATCATTCACAATCCGACCTTGACGGGACTGTTCCATTTGATTGTTCGCGGGATTCCGTTCCAATATTTCCGGCTGACTGAACGTCACATCAAACTCTGTTCGAAACTCATCCTTGAGGAGTGCTCCGTCCTGATTCATGTCGAATGCCAGAAGGCGCTCCTCGCCTTCAACGAACTCTCGCGTATTCAAACGCCGGTCCGCGTTCACATCGAGTATATCAAATAAATTCTGTGTCGACTCGAAGAGTGTCAGAACGAGCCGCCCCTGCTCCGCTAGTCCATCCATCGAGAAGAAGAATTTGATCTCGTCACGCGTGACCTGTTCGTTTCCATCGAGATCGACTTCGTCAAATGGAACATTCGCTTGCAGCCCGAAATACTCTGCTTCAGACAGGTAGCCGTTCTTGTCATTGTCAGACATGATGAATCGCACAAGGTAAAGCCGCGTGGCGTCAAAGCGTTGATGAACATTGCTTCGAGCCTGCCATTTCACTTGAACTCCGCCAGCATCGATCACAGGACGTGTCGTTCCGTCCGATTCTCCTTTGACGACTTCAACCCGAGGAGGAGAAAGCGAGACCTTCATCACATAATCAGCCGGTGCGAATTCCAGAAACTTGCGAATCTCAACGGAATCCCAATTCCCGTCGCTGTTGAAGTCGAACCGTTCGAATTCGCGGTCTGACAGTGTGGGAAACATTGTTGCCGGGACGACATCACTGAGCCCATAGAACTCCGGTAGAGCGCGAACCGTCGCTTCGACTTCCGACTGGTCGCGAATGAAATGCAGTGCAATCGGGGAATTGTTTGTGGTCGATTCTTGTTGAGCCTGAATGACTGAGAGCGGAAACGGCTGCAATTCTGCGACGCTCAACGTTTCGTCGTCGTCGAAGTCCAGAGCTTTCAGGATCTCCAATCCCTGAGTGACCTCATCTCCGTCGATTCTCCCATCCGAGTTCAAATCGAGGTCATCATAGAGCCTCACGGATTGAGCAAGATTCGCTTTCCTTTCAATGGAGAGCGGCGGGCCCAGTGCTGTCTGAAGGAACGTGCTGAACTCTTCCTGGGAGATTTTTCCGTCTTCCGGGGCGATGTCGACCTGAGTCCATTTCTCTTCGAGTCGCAGTGCCCCTTTTCGCAGCCTCCCGGAGACAGGAATCTGCTGAGCTTCGGTATCGTTGAGAACCCCGTCTTCGTCGGTATCGAGTTGCCTGAAGACTTCGACCGCATACTGACGACGCATTTCGTCTATGCTGAATCGCCCGGTTTGGAATTCCGCTTCGATAATCACCGGTCGCGTCGGGCTGAGAAAAACAAGCCGGGCTGCTTCTTCCCGCTTCTGACCGATCGCGAGCGAAGCGAAGAAGAGAACAAACACCAATCCGCCACAGGGAACGGCGATTCGCCTCCTGATTGCAGACCAACTCGCCTTGAAAGCTCTGTCAATCATGGTCGAATTCTCCCGACAATCTGGGACGATGTTTCAATCGGTGGATTAAACATTGAAAGGGAAGTTCTCAGCACAACGTTTCCCGAATTTCAGGGAAGAACGTCGAAAAGGCTGAGATCAACACCCTGCGTGCTCACTCTGCGTGCTCACTTTGCATGCTCACTGAACTGGCTGCTCGCGAAGTCCGTCGCAGTTCTTGGAGATTCCGTCGCAAAGCTTCTTTTCTGATGCGACAACTCCCGTCTTGCAAAGAAACATTACGGATAGAACGTCACGACCTGTTGGCCGAGACTGCCTATTCGTTGGATGAATCTCGCAAAAACTCAATGATTCACGCAGCGGGACCGAATTTCTTCAGCTGACGCTTGCTGCAAAGTTGACTGATGTCATTGTCGCTCTCAGCATGCAATTCGTCGACCAAAAGGAGAAATTCACACCAATCTGAGGAACCAATTCCGGGACTGCGAGTACAAATTCCCTGCTCGTTGCAACGAGAAAGAGGACCGCAGCTTGACCGATTTTCCCAAACGTCTTTATACTAGCAGTTTGAGTCAATCGACTCTTTGATTTCACATGAATGCGATTCTGACAACGATAAATTCTTTCACGGAAGAATTTCTGACACGCCTGATCGACGGACCGTCATGAGCGAAGAAAAACAGACAACTGCCACAGTCACTTCCGAGAATCCTCCTCAAGATCCGGATTTCCATTTTCACCACGAAGCAGAGACGACTGAACTCGAAAAGTGGCTGAAGGCTGCCGGCAAGAAAATTGAGCCGTATTCCAATCAAATCCTGATTGGAGCCATCGCGCTCGCTGTTGTCGCTGCGATCGCCATTTACTGGGTTCGCTCGTCAGACGCGAGTCAGGGGGCTGCGTGGCAACAGTTCGTGAAAGCAACAACTCCTGCGGAATACGAGAAAGTTGCTTCGACATTCTCCAGTTCGCAGGTCGGCGCGTGGGCAATGCTCGAAAGCGGTCGCGGACATTTGCGAGAAGGTCTGAATACCGCTCTTACTAATCGCGAGAGCAGTGACAAAAGCCTCTCACAAGCCAAAGACGCATTTTCTCAAGTCCTTGATCATCCACACGCCACAGACGAAGCCAAAGCAGACGCCATTTACGGCCTCGCAACAGCCCTCGAAGTTCTCTCTGGGGATGACTTGAATCAGGCAATTGAACAGTATCAGCGGCTGATCGACACCTATCCCGGGTCGCAACACGTCGCATGGGCCACGCAACGCATTAAAGACCTCAAAAAGAGGTCCGCAGCGGAATTTTACGCCTGGTTCCGAAAGCAGAATCCTGAACCGGACGACCGTCGCCTCCCCAGCGATCTCACCAATCAAGGAACAATCCCGGGCGCGGAAGAGCTTGATTTGCTGATTCCTGACAGCGACGAGGTCGGAGAACCTGTTCAACCACTCGGAGTCGGTCCCGAGAACACCAACACCGTCCCTGAAGAAATGCCAGCCGAAGAAACTCCGGAAGACGACGCCAGCCCGGAAGCCCCAGAGTTCCCATCAGGCACTGATTCGTCAGGTACGGAGCCATCGGGCACCGAATCTTCGGAAACGGCTTCGCCAGCTCCGGAAGCAACAAGTCCTGAACCAGCCAGTGAGGACAGCTCCTCAGAATCGAACCCCGCCCCGGAAAGTTCACCTGAAGAGTCCGCTCCTGAGTCGGAAGAAGCTTCCTCAACACCTGAAGGCGAAGCTGACTCGACTTCGGAAGCCGCTCCATCATCGGATTCATCCAGCGACTCCGAAGAAACAGCCCCCGAATCCGAGTAATTCCGCGTGATCGTGTTTTAAAGTCGTTCTCGCGACGCTAACGATCTTTGAGACACAGACCATGACTGAAGATGCGACCACAAAACCTCAAATGCTCACCGTCGAGGGGCGTGCGCATGGATGGCGGCTCGATCATTACCTGACCCGGATTTTTCCGAATCACAGTCGTGGCCAGTTTCAAAAAGCCATCGCTGCGGAAACCGTGCTTGTGAACGGACTTCCGGTCAAGGCTTCGCGCCGACTGCGAGTCAACGATCGCATCTCAGTCTGTCTTCCGAAAGAACCCGATTCCACAATCACACCGGAAGATATTCCTCTGGATGTGATTTTCGAAGACGAGTTCATCGCGGTCATCAATAAGCAGGCGAACCTGATTACTCATCCCGGAAAGTCCAACTTCACCGGAACACTCGCTGCCGCGGTCCAGCACCACTTTGATCAACTCAGCGATGTCGCGGGGCAACTTCGACCGGGAATCGTTCATCGCCTCGACCGAGACACGACCGGCGTCATTATTATCGCCAAGAACAATCAGGTTCACCATCAACTCACTCGCCAGTTTGAGCAGCGCACGGTCGAAAAAGAGTACCGCGCCCTCGCCTACGGGAAGCTTGATCGTGACGCCGATCTCGTCACGACGCATGTGAAAACACATCCCAAAGCACGCGAGAAAATGATTGTCTGCCCGCCGGGACACAACACTCGCGAAGCAGTGACTCGGTACAACGTACTGGAACGATTCGATCGCTTCGTTTACGTTCAACTACTCCCCAAAACTGGACGCACGCACCAGTTGAGAGTTCACCTGCAGCACCTGAAGGCTCCCATTATTGCTGATCGACTCTATTCCGGACGTGAGTCACTCATGCCCTCAGAACTGAGCGGTCTAGACACTTCGGAAGAGGAATCCGCCCTCATTTCACGTCAGGCCCTGCATGCTTTTCGACTGAAGATTCGCCACCCGGTGACCGATGCCATCATGGAATTCGAAGCACCGTTTCCGGATGACTTTCAACGCACTTTGAACACCTTGCAAGAACAACGAAAGCCGCATTGATGAAACTCGGAAAGATTCAAACACCAGACGGTCAAACTCATGTCGCCATCGTGTCGGATACCGGGGCAAAGCTTCTTCAGATGAATCAATCGGAAGAAGTGTCGACGCTTGCTGATATCCTCAACAGCCCGAATCCCGCACAGCTTGCTGAGTCTCTCGCAGAATCGGGCGACGAGATTTCTCTCGAAGGCGTTCGCTTTCTCGCTCCCGTCGACAATCAGGAAACATGGGCGGCAGGAGTCACTTACAAGCGAAGCCAGGTCGCGCGAATGGAAGAATCGGAGACCGGAGCAAGCCATTACGATCGCGTCTACGATGCCGATCGCCCGGAGTTGTTCTTCAAAGCAACCCCCAACCGAATCGTTTCTCCCGGCGAAGCTGTTCGCGTCCGATACGACAGTAACTGGTCGGTCCCCGAACCTGAGTTTACCCTCGTCCTGAACCCTCAATTGAAGATCGTCGGCTACACCATCGGCAACGACATGTCCGCCCGAGACATTGAAGGGGAAAACCCGCTATATCTTCCGCAGGCCAAAGTCTACCGGCAATGCTGTTCGCTCGGCCCGGTTGTTCGACTGGCGGATAGCGAACTCGATTTGAAATCAACAACTGTTGAATTGATCATCCGTCGAGGCGGAGAAAGCGTTTTCAAAGGCGAGACCGATCTGGGTCAGCTTCATCGGAAACTTGACGAACTCGCCGACTGGCTCGGACGCGAAGATGACTTCCCGAACGGTGCCTTTCTCCTCACCGGAACAGGAATCGTCCCCGACGACAATTTCACGTTGGAAGATGGAGATGAGATTTCCATTTCCATCGCTGGAATTGGATCGCTGGAGAACAGTGTGGTCAAATCTGATCGACCAGCCGCACACTGACCCCAATCGATAAATTCCCCAGCATCTGGGCCGCCGTGAGTCTGATTTGGGATCGGAATTCGACTGTATTTGCGAATTCTGCCGATCTTCAAAGCAGACGGCTCAGTCTGCGGACTCGCATGATCGATGGAAAACATTTCCGTCTCGATCACTCACGTCAGTCCCCGGATGCTCGTTCGAGAATCGAACGCGCGACGAGTCGAGTCATTGTCCGTGCCTCGTCATTGGGAATTGAATTCATGTGTTGGAGAACTATCGCTCCTTGCTTCACTCTCCTCTTTCTTGCAACGAGTTCGGTCAGAGCGCAACCATTTCCTGCACCCGCCAGCGGATGTAATGAGTGTCAGCAGTCACAGGTGATCGCCCCCGCTGGTCCTGTGATGATGCCGCAGTATTCGGTCTCTCCCATGCCATACATGGCACCCGCGCCCTACTGCGGCCCTGTCCCGCTCGCATGCCGACCGAAACACAAGCATTGCCCGCTGAGAGGCATCGGCCTGGGTTGCCGACCATGTCCGCTCCTGTGCCCGTTGCGAGCAATCGCTCCTTGCGGCCCATGGGGTCCACCCGCGTACTGCCCACCTTATCCCGTCGTGCCGTACACACCTGTCGTTCCCTATGGAGCCACAGTTCCATACACACCAGCACCAGTCATGTCCGCACCGACGATGAGCCCGGTCATTTCTCCTGTGCCGTCTTCGTCGTACCCGACAGTTCCAAGCAATGGAACAATGACCGCTCCGACCGGAGATGTCTCATCAACAGGGACTCAATATTTTCAATATGAAAACCGGTCACCTTTGAGCGTTCCAAACCCCTATCTCGACTCCGCGACGGCGCCACAGGATTGGACACCGGTTCATCAAAGAACCGCAGCTTCGGGCTCCGATGCGACCTCAATGTACAACCCGACGCGAACACCTCAGAACAGCCCGAAATTTTCACAAGCACCAGCAAGCGTGCTTCAAGCGAATCGATTCTATCGCTAGAGCAAGTTTCTCTTTCCTGTGCACTCGCTTGAACACTTTCATCAGGTCAAAGGCTGAGTTTGCTCATGCGAGTGAGTGCAAACCAAAACCAAAAAGTGGCCTGATGCGATACTGTTCTTCCCTGTACGAACACCTGGACGGTTCCTCCCAGTCCGGTATGCGTACAAACGAAACAACCGAGTTGCGTCATCGAACGCAACTCGGTTGAACGTTGTGGAACGTTACTGAAAACTACTCACCGGAAATGAATTCCAGTTTGACAGGATTCGGAATAATCCCCGCTTCGAATCCTTCTTGAAGCAATCGGGCAACTGCTTCTCGTCCACGCTCACCGAAATCGAGCGTCCAGTCGTTGACGTACATCCCAACGAACTTGTCCGCTTTGGCATGATCAAGGTCTCGGCCATACTGCAGTGCGTGCTCGAGTGCTTCTTCGCGATAGTCGAGCCCATACTGAATGCTCTCTTTGAGCAGCTTCGTCACTTCGTTCATCTTCGTCTCGCCAAGATCCTTGCGGATTGCATTGGCACCGAGTGGAAGTGGAAGTCCGGTCCTCTCCATCCACCACTCGCCCAGATCGACGACAAGACTCAACCCCTGATCGCCGTACGTCAATTGACCTTCGTGAATGATGAGCCCGGCATCCGCCTCACCCCGTTCGACGACGTTCAAGATTTCATCAAATGGGTAAACTTCGTAGGTGAAGGTCCCGCAATCACCGGATGTGTGCGACTCTTTCGTCGACGTCTGCGGCTTTCCTCCCAGACAGAGGTTCAATGCCAGGAAAGCTGTTGTGAGAGTTCCCGGAACGGCAATTTTCTTGCCTTGAAGCTCAGCAATACTCGACTCGCCGCGAGTCACCACCATCGGGCCATAATTGTCCCCCATGCTGGCTCCGCAGGCGCACAAAGCGTAGGTATCTGTCAGATAAGCGTACCCATGCAGACTGACTGCCGTCAGTTCCAGTTCGGCAGCGAAAGCCCGGCGATTGAGCTTTTCGATATCCTGCAACTCGTGAGTGAAGAGATAGTCTCCGGTTTCGATTTTGTCGTTGGCGAGTGCGTGAAACATGAAGGCATCGTCCGGGTCCGGGCTGTGCCCAACATGAATTTCTGTCGTTTTTTCAGTCATTGCTGCACTCATTCAACCATTCCGATTTGAGGGATAACTCCAACCATGTCATTCGGTGGATTCAGCAGCTTCTGCAATCGAAGCAGCCGACATTTCGAAGCACGTGAAGAGCAACTCATGGAGAAGCCTTCGTAATTTTTCGGGAATCCAACCGACCTTATTGTGAGCAGACTTCGGTTTCAAGCTCACGCGATCTCTGATCTCAACACCGAGGAAACCGCAGCGAAAGCCGATCTTTCACCGCACGTTTCAAAGAATTCTCCCCGGAACACTAACCACCTTGATCCACTGCATTCTTGACGATCTGCTCGTCGAAGTAATTTGTTTCCATTCCCGCATCAATCACCAATCCCTGACAATTGATTCCCGACGACCGAGGACTCACCAGAAACGCCACCGTGTTGGCGACTTCAGCGGTCTGAACGGCTTGCTTTCGAAGTGTCGCTTGCTCGGCGAACAGATACGAATCGACATACCCGGGAATGCCGGCCGAAGCAGAGGTTTTCAGAAGCCCCGGGCAAACCGCATTAAATCGAACCTTTGAAAACCCGGAGAAAGACTTGGCGAGAAAACAGATCGACGAATCCAGAGCCGCTTTCACCGGTGCCATGTATCCGTAGTTCTCCGCTGCCATTCGAGTCGTGGAAATCGAAATCGTCACCACACTCCCAGATGAGGGATCGAGGATCTCGCGAAACGCATTGCACGTCGCAATCAACGAAAAACAGGAAATATCGACCGCCTGCAGAAATGCGCTGCGAGGTGTCTCGTGAAAAGGAAGCCATCCCGCTGAGTAGTCCGCAAACGCGATGGAATGAACAAGCCCTTGAATCTGAGAGCGATCTTTCGCCAGGGACTCCGCAAGTCGATCAATCTCCTCCTGATGTTCGACATCACAAACATAGATCGGAGCATCACCCACAAGCTTCCGAAGACTCTCCCGGCGCTGTTCGCTGCGAACAGAATAGAGAACGTCAGCGCCGAAGTCGGACAACAGCTTTCCCACATGAAATGCAACGCTCTTCCGATTCGCAGCTCCCATCACCAATACTGATTTGCCAGCTAGATCCAGAAAATCCATCCGTATTATCCATTTCAAATGCGTGCCTCTGACAAAGCGACCTCAATTCTGCATGGCCGAAAGACACAATCCACAAATTTACGAGAGCGTTTTCGAAACTGCGATCTCGTCAACAACCGACACGCAAAACCACCACGTGAACAATGAAGAACGTTCCCCGCGATCACTCATCGAATGACGCAGAGATTGTCACGATGAATCACCTCAACATACGGGACGGATCCCATCATCTCTTCCAGTTCTTCCGTTCTGCGTCGAGCAATTCGACTCACCAATTCCGAGTTGTAATTCGTGAGCCCCCGCGCGAACTCATGACCTGATTCATCGGTCAACGAAACAAGTTCACCCCGATTGAAGCTTCCGGAAACTTTTGTGACTCCAATCGGAAGCAATGACTTCCCGCGATGACGAACGGCATTCACAGCCCCGGCATCGAGCTCGAGTGTTCCATGCGGAGTCACCGTAAAACCAATCCATCGTTTCCATGCTGGAATCAACGGTCCCTGTGCAGTGAACAGGGTCCCAATGTCTTCACCGTTGAGAATTTCCTCGAGGACATTTTCATTCCGCCCGTTCGCAATAATCACACATCCCCCAACAGACGTTGCGACCTGAACGGAATCGAGCTTCGACTGCATTCCTCCTGTTCCACGCGAACTCTTGATCTCTTTCGCCAGCGACAAAATCTTCTCGTCGACCGAACTGATTCTCGAGATCCGCTGGCTTTCGGGATCACGAGGATCGCCATCGTAAAGTCCGTCGACGACAGACAGAATCACGAGCAGCGGCGATTCCAACAGATTGCTGACCATGGCCGCGAGTCGATCATTGTCACCGAATTTGATCTCCCGCACACTCACCGTGTCATTCTCGTTGACAATCGGCACGACTCCATATTCGAAGAGCGTGTTGAGAGTGTTCCGAACGTTGAGATAGCGATCGCGATTCCGAAAATCGTTCGCGGTGAGGAGCATCTGGGCTGCGTGGTAACCAAATTCCTGAAGAGCTTCATCGTAAGCCCGAATCAGACTCGCCTGCCCTGCCGCAGCGGCTGCCTGCAAGTGAGGAAGATCCGTCGGTCGACCCGGAAGTCCGAGAAGACCAATCCCAGCTCCGACCGCTCCACTCGAAACGACGAGAACTCGCCGCCCGGTTGATCGAATCAAGTGAATCTGACGAGCGAGCGCGCGGACACGATCGACGTCCAACCGGTCATCATCTCGGGAAAGGACATTCGTCCCCACTTTGACCACGACGATGCGTGCATTCGCAACGACTTCCTGTCGCACAAGATCTTGCATGAATTCCGTTTTCATCCAGTTTGAAACAGGTCCTCAAGTTCTGTATCTGCATCGCAACAGTCGACTCAACGTTGCGACTGCAAAGAGAAGTTCGATAGAGGCAAGAGCCGGTCAATCACTAAAGCCAGGCACACGAACGAAGGCTACTCGTCTTCTGAATACGGGAGTCCGTTCTCTTCGTGAAGACGTTTCTTCTCTTCGCGGTCCTCGAGAATCGTGACGGTGCCGTTGGTCTCGTCATACGCATAGACCTGCCAAGGATAAAGCCCCTTCATGTTGTTCGGGTTCAACCGAACCTGTTCATCGAATTCCTCGAACGTCAACGGCTTGGGGTCTTCGGAACTATCAATCGAATTCGCGAACGACGAAAGCTTCGCGTTGTACTCCATCGTCGCTTTGTTCAATCGTGACGTGGCAGCGAAATGCGATTGTGTGACAGCAGTCAGATAATCTCCCGCGTTGGTTTCGTTGGAAACCTCGACGAGATTCGGGTTCTCTTCAAGAGCTTTATTCTTGTCGACAATTTTCCATTCGAGTTTTGAAAACCCTTGCGGCTTCTTTTCGACAGGTTCTTGCTGAACAGCTTCGGGAGAATCGGCGGTGGAATCAGAACTGGGCGCTTTTTCACAGCCTCCCAGAAAACAGATTGTCAGGAGAGCGCAAGCGGTTCTCATGGAATAATCTCTGTCGAATTTCAACAACGTTGGCTCAAGACACCCTGAACCCTTCCCTTATTATGGATCGATTGCGTCGAGCCTTCAATAAGCTGATCTCTGATTCTGAGGGAGTGCATTGAATTCGCAATGACGAAATTCGGCCGGACCCCTCATCTCTGGTTGATCAATCTCAAGGAATCGAAGTCGAGGCTTCCCGCCTCCTCGCATCAAAATCGACTGGTGCGGAAAACTTGACCGATCACCCGCCATTCGTGATGATGAACAATGGTCCCTCTTCTTTGCACTCGCAGACGGAACTCAATATGCCAGGCGAGTTTTTCAATTCATCCGGGAAGCCGAACGGCTCGATTCTGGCATCGACGTTCGTCCTCCTGACCGGCGCCATCGGGCTGCTTTTCGTCATTGCAGTCACCGGGGGAGATCCGTACACAACCATCGTCAGCGGAATTATCACCTTCGTCGGCCTTTGCCTGCTTGTTTTCCTGATCCGCGCGACGTCGTCATTCAGCCCCAAAAACGTCTACAACTGGGTCTTCAGCAAACAAGCCCGGCCCGAGCATGAATACGAACCACGACGCGCGGAAAGATCTTCCCGCTCTTACGGAGGCAACCGCCCTCCGAATGCCGAAGAACTGCGGGACATGAAAGATGGGCTGAGAAACTGGGTCCCTTCCAACGTCTCGAAGAACTCGAAAACAACGCGTCGAAATCGACCGGAAGCGTAAATAGACTGGCTTCAGGCGGTGAAAACGAGCAGCAGGAATTCCACCGAAAACGTGTTCACTTCAGGAACACCGTCGCATTCCGGGCTCAAGAATAGAATTGCGACTTCAGGAATTACGAATAGAACGGGCCTCGAAAACCTTCATTGATTCACAGAAAGCCCCGCGCTGGGAACTGCCGCCCACACGCATTCGCCCAAGAAACAACAAAGCCCCCGCGTTCAACAAAGCGAAATCGACATACGGTTTGGTCGACTCCGTTTGCCCGGGTTTTCGAAATCAAACTCACCGATACTCTACTGAGCGGCGAGCTTTTGATTCTTCTTTTCAAGTTCAGCGGGCGAGCCCTCACCGTCGCAGAGTTCATCGCGAACGATGTTCATCTCGCGAGGAGCATCAATTCCGATACGAACAGTGTTTGGGCCGATGCGAACAACCGTGACCGCAATGTCTTCACCGATCAGGATGCGCTCACCGGGTTTTCTTGAGAGAACCAACATAGTGTGGTTTCCTTCCTGTGGGAGTCTCGTTCAAGGAGCGGCTTCCTGCCGCGTCTGGCGCCATCAAAACGAGCATGACATCACAACGATACCAGCATCCAAACGAGTTGTCCAGCACCCAACACCCAATAAGACAGCTGCCCACTTTTCAGGCACTGCCACGCTGCACAACTTTTAGGCACCCTGAGCCCCTTGGAACCCGAGGCTCTTCAGCCCCGCAAGCGGTTCGGTATCCGTCATCTTAACTGCCGTAATGGCAGAGAATGCGAGGACGACTTTTCTCGCTCCGGAGGTATCCGGCCTCTCGCGCTCGAACGCGACGAGCCCCTCGGAAGTCAGAAATTCACGAAACTCAATCGTCTCACCAGCAGCAGTGACCACCAGCCCCCGACGAGGCATTGATGTCGGCCAGTTTTCAAAGAGTTGCTGCCAAGCAAATGCAGTATCCATCGATTCCCTTGATTTCGAACAAGTCCATACATGGAGTATTCGTCGGAATCCGAGCCCGGAAGAGGAAGATTTGCTTCGCCGAAGAAATTATGGCAAGAAGAAAGGCGGCAACGATCGTAAAATCGTTGCCGCCTGTTCAGGTGACCCCAACGGGATTTGAACCCGTGTTACTGGACTGAAAATCCAATGTCCTAGGCCGCTAGACGATGGGGCCAGCGAGACATACGGTATCGGCTGATTCGACAATGTCAAGC
The DNA here is from genome assembly GCF_007859735.1 of Thalassoglobus neptunius. Classification (GTDB taxonomy): domain Bacteria; phylum Planctomycetota; class Planctomycetia; order Planctomycetales; family Planctomycetaceae; genus Thalassoglobus; species Thalassoglobus neptunius. The sequence goes on from NZ_SIHI01000001.1 coordinate 2,332,966, forward strand.
AGACCCATTCACGAAAATATCGCAAACTTCCAACAAAGTTCGAGGATCGCAGTGACACACCCGTCGGACACGCGAGATGACAGAATTGTTCGCATCCTGGACACACTTTTGCAAAAAATGCACAGCGAAAAAGCATTCAACCTCGAAAGAGAATTGGAAAAATTTCCAGATTTCGCTCAGGAAATTCGTGAACTGTGGGCCACGATCATTGTTGCTGAGAATCTTCACTCCCCGATTTCTGATCCGGGCAAACACGAAGGCACCCCAACTCAATCTTCTGAACTTCCTGAAATCAACGATTACGAATTGATCGCCGAAATTGGACGCGGCGGAATGGGTGTTGTCTATGAAGCACGACAGATTTCCCTCAATCGTACTGTCGCCATCAAAATGCTCCTGCAGGGAGCCTCAGCGACATCCATCAACCATTTTCGATTTCAGAGCGAAGCAAAATCCGCCGGCAGACTCGACCACCCGAATATTGTGTCGGTCTTCGAAACCGGGAACTCCGAGGGGCACCCGTTCTTTAGCATGCCCCTGATCAACGGAACCACTCTCGCCAAAAGAATTGCGGAAGGCCCTCTTTCAAATCGTGAGTGTGCCGAACTCATGATCCCCGTTTGCAGAGGGGTCGCCTACGCACATCGACAGGGAGTCCTTCACCGGGACCTCAAACCTTCCAACATTCTGATCGATGAAACCGGTCGTCCTTTTGTTTCTGACTTTGGACTGGCGAAACGCTTTGACACCCCGTCTCTCACACATGGAGAGAATTCAGACACCCTCACTGAATCGGGCGCCATTCTTGGAACTCCAGGATACATGGCCCCCGAACAGGCAGCTGGGCAAAGAGAACAGGTCGGACTCGGAACCGATATCTACAGCCTCGGAGCAATTCTCTACGCATGCCTCACTGGTCGTGCTCCGTTTCAGTCAGCAACGCCCATTGACACTCTCATGATGATTCTTGAGCAGGACCCTCCCCTGCCGAGACTCCTCAATCCGGCCGTCGACACTGATCTCGAAATGATCGTATTGAAAGCGATGCAAAAGCCGGCGGACCTTCGCTACGCAACTGCCGACTCACTTGCTGACGACCTGCAAGCTTTCCTCAATCACGAACCGGTCAGCGCCAGATCGTCGCACTTCTCGCAGGTGTTGAGCCGCGCATTTCGTTCAACTCACCACATTAACGTCCTCGAGAACTGGGGGGTTTTATGGATGTGGCATGCAGCAGTCCTCCTGTTTCTCTGCCTGGCAACAGAAGCAGTCAGAAACAGCGGCATTCACTCCCGGATTCCCTATTTCGGACTTTGGACATTCGGCCTCGGCACGTGGGCTGTCATTTTCTGGAACCTTCGGCGGCGATCGGGACCGGTCACATTCGTCGAACGACAAATCGCTCACGTCTGGGCAGCCAGTATGGCGTGCTCAACCGGACTGTTCGGAATTGAATACCTTCTCGACCTTCCAGCACTGACACTCTCCCCGGTGCTCGCTTTGTTTGCCGGAGCCGTCTTCATCGCCAAAGCGGGAATTCTCTCCGGCGAGTTCTACATCCACGCCACGATTCTGTTTCTCACTGCCATTCCGATGGCGATTTTCCCGCAGTACGCGCTCTCAATATTCGGAGTGATTTCCGCAGGAACATTTTTCCTCCCGGGTTGGAAATTTCATCGAATCAAACACCGAAGCGAAAGGTGATCCTCTCCTGAATCAAAGCATTCCGTCGGAGTAATCGGAATTTTCGATAGCGTCAGAGCATTTCGAATTTCGTTCAAATTCCTCTGATCCGAGCGAAGCTTCACTGTCGATACCGAAGAAGATTCTCTAGCTCATCACCAAAGGGGGGGATGTGATGCGCATTCAACAACCGCGCATGCGCGGTCGCATTGCTGGACTTGTTCTCGCGGCAACTTGTGCTTCTGGTCTTCAATTGACTGGCTGCGCACGACCATCGCCGCGCCACTTGGGCGCTGTTCTTACGAAAAAGTCTCGGGCTGAGGCAGCAACTCCGCACGAATCCGATTCGCCGACGCTGCGCAGTACGCGGCACTCTCCGGGCCCGGATTTCGTTTCGGTTGACGACGCTTCCAGTAAATCGTCACGGTCTTCGCTCCCGTCGCGAAGAAATCAACATCCACTTGCATCCAATTCGATCGACCCACTTCCCAATCCGCATCCCGATCCGTTTCTTGGGCTGGATGAAATCCGGTTTCCACAAGAGAAACGAGCGGCTTCAGGAAACGAGACCACGGGCAGCTCGGCGTTTTCTTCGGGAATCTCTTTCCGCGAACCGTCCGCAGGGAACGGAATTCAGCAGATCGACCAATCCGTCATGGAAGACCTCGAATCGCTCGTCCGCACCGATTCCGCACGCCCATTCCCGGGATTCGAAGCTGCAGATTCGCCCGCTCCGTCGCAATCTGCTCCTTCGCAATCAGTCCATCCGATTGCAGAGAGCAGCGAGCCGACAGCTCCGACCGAGACAGTTGTCTTGAAACATCAAATCGTTCAAGTCGACGAAGAATTCACAAGCAGCGCTCCCAATGCGCAGCTTCAGCCAGCGAGTGCGACGGATTCACAAGAGGTCGTCGCGCTGCCTGAGCCGTCTCTCGGAGAACCGCTGGCACACGATGAACATCAGCCGAGAGTTCAATTCGCTGATGCCCAACAGCAAACGCAGCCTGACTCCGCGCAACTTGCAGAAATTCAACCGCGCCGATCGGCAATCAAGCGAGTCAATGACGAAGAGATCACCCCGGTCACTCGCGAAACTAGCGCAAGAGATCGGATGGAACAGCTCATCTCAATGGCACGCACTCACCAGATGCGAGGCGAAACTCACGCCGCGTACCGAAACGCATTGCTCGCCAAGCACATCGCGGACAAACACGAGTTGACGATCGGAGTTCTCGACCAGTGTCCAGTGGCCCTCTGCGAAGAAATTGCAGGACAACTTTGGGGCTCACCATCGGATCATTCGCTTCCTCATGATGGGAAGCATCCGTCAGCGGTTCCGAGCATCAAGCCGAAGGAACAACCGAGCGAAAGCCATCAAAAAGTGTTCGCAGGCAAAACCGAGTCACCGTCATGGGAAGGACTTCCCGACAAGCCCGCATCTCAGTTCAGCGAACAGAATACTGCTTCGCCAATGCGGAAACTTGAACCTGCTCCTGGCAGCAGCAACGTTCCACCGATGGCAGCTGTTCCGGAAACCGAAATCGCAGACGCGTTCTCACTTGAACCGGTCGCCGATCCAGACTTGCCAACCGCTGCACCGACACCCAGCAACTTCGGACTGGTCGACAGTGACGCCACTGCGGCAGAAGCAACTGACGTCGAAAGCGACCAATCGAACGAATTGCAGCCGACCGTCGCCAGCGCTGACGCCGGACAGGAATCTTATCCGGATCGCGCGGTCCCACTGTTCGAGTCACTCGAAAACGCCGAAGCAGGTGACAGCTCACTGGCACAGTCATCGACGGCAACATCGAATGCCGCTGAACCGGTACTCGCTGCGGACTCAACAAAATCCGCAGCATCGGTCAGTCCAAGTGGAGAAAAGGCGAACGCAGCCACTGCGTCGACCAATCTTCGCTGGGGAACAATGGCATTCATTACCGCCACTGTGCTGACCATGATCGGAGCCCGTCTGAACCGTTCGAAACCGGCGAAGGAAGAAACACTTTCCGAAGAAGCCTCTTCCGAATCATCGAAAAAGGTCGAACTGAAAATCCGGCGCGCAGCCTAGAGCAAGTTGCTCGTTCCTGTGCACTCGCTTGAACTTTTCCATCCGGGAAAAGGCGGAGTTTGCTCGTGCGAGTGAGTGTAAAGCAGAACAGAAAATGCTCTAACGAGGAGAGATCCTTCACGTTCTTACACTCCTGATCAGGATCGAAAATTCCCGATCGGAACAATGTGGAGTGATCTCAACCCTCATGCAGGAACCGAGCGTAGCAGTTGAGACGGTTATCCGGGATCAATCCGTCTTCACCCAGCTGCAATTCTCTGGTCAGGCCGTCGAACGGAACCATTGTGATCTAGCTTATCTGCAAGTGAACAGATAATTCCTGCAGAGAACTGTGACAATGTCTAACGATCCTGGTGCTCGTCCCAGTATGGATGATCTTCGTTCGGTGCTGGAGAGCATCAATCAGTCCGATGCGAATCACGAACGGAGCGCTGAACGACTTCAACTCTCCGTCCCGGCCGAGGTGACCACATTGCGTGGCAACACCATCTCCACGATGACCCGAGAAATCAGCCGCTTTGGAATTGGTCTGCTCCACAAGGGGCAAATCAATCCGGGCGAAGTCACCGTTCGAATGGCGAGTGAAACTCGGCAGTTCGAATATCGAGTCCTCATCGAATGGTGTCGTCCGTGTGATGGAGGCATGTTCATCAGCGGTGGACGATTCCTTGCCCGCCGCGACGCCGAGTAACAACTCCAACGGCAACGCTCGCCTTCAACTTTCTCACTCAAGAACCTCCAACTGGCGGAATTCTCTTTCCGCAACAGTTGAAGGGTCCGGCTGCGCTCGTAGCCGTTTCATGCGATCAAACGAGTCAACAGTTCAAGCGAACACATTGGCCTGAGTGAAATCCACTCAGCAGCGCGATCGATAAGGACTCGCCTATAAACTCGGCTTCGGCTGCTTGACCGCTGCTTCCCACGGTCGAACTCCGGTCGCTTTGATCTTTCGGGAGTACAATTTGTCACCACAAGTTGCGTAGAGAACGTCCAGGTTTTCGCCGCCGAAAACGACGTTCGAGAGCCAGGCGTCTTGCGGTTTCTCGATGATAAAGTGGACGCGGCCGAGTTGATCGAGCACCTGAAGACCGACACGAGTGGTGACGTAAGTTCTTCCTTCTGTATCAACGGCCATTCCGTCTGCCCCGCTCTTCAATTCCTGATCTTCAAGATGCAGGTGCCCATAGACCTGCTTGTTCTGCAGCTGGGTGTTCTCATCCAGAGTGAATGAATACGTGAATCGTCCGTCAGTATCGGCAACGGTGAGAATCGACTGATCCGGAGAAACAATAATCCCGTTGGGACGGGCAATCCCTTCGTCAGCCAACGTCACTTTTCCTTCGGCGTCGAATCTCCAGACTTTCTTGTTCTGCGGGTCTGTGAAGAACCCAACTCCATTGGGGAGAACCACGAGGTCGTTGCACGGATAACCTTCGCAGACGACTTCCTCTTCGCCGTCGAGTGTGTAGCGGACGATTTTCTTCGTTCCGTTTTGACACCCATACAGCTTCTGATCGGCACCGAACATCAATCCGTTGATCCCGGGACTGTCCTTCACGAACACCGATTTGTTTCCGGATCGATCGATCTTGTGAATCGTCGCATTGGGAATATCGGTGAAATACAAATTCCCGTCGCTATCAATTGCCGGCCCTTCAGTAAATCGATGACCGCTGCTGACCTCGACCCAGTCTTCTCCCGGAATCAGCAAATCCGTCCGTCGTCCTTCGGTAGTTCCAACAGACACTTCCCCGGGATAGCCTTCCCACAACCACTTCAAAGCTTCCGGCATGATCGAAGCAGCATGCTTTGAGTTGTGCCCCCCATCGCCCCAGGCATGATTGACTTCGTATCCCGCGAACTTCAGCGCGGACAGCATCGCCTGATTCGCGACAAACCATTCTCCGCCGTAAAGATTGAGATCCGTACTTCCATCCTGCAGAAAGACTCGAATCGGTTTCGGCTCGTGTTTTCGGATCATCACGGGATACGCATCACCTCCACGCAAACCGACAAAGGTGCCAATGGTACTCAGCACGCGCCGGAACTGATCGGGACGTTCCCAGGCAACAGTGAATGCGCAAATCCCACCGGAACTCGCGCCCGCAATGGCGCGATCGTTGGGGTCGTCACTCAACGAGTAGTCCTTGCCCACTTCGGGAAGAATCTCCTCAACAAGAAATCGAGCGTATCGATCACCTAGACCGTCATACTCGAAGCTTCGATTGAATCGCGGCTGCGATTGATCATTCGCCGCAGGCACACCGCCAGGGCTGATGAAAATTCCGATCTGAACCGGGATCTCTTTTTTGTGAATCAGGTTGTCGAGAACTGGAAGAAGGTGCCATCCCTTCGCACGGTTGAGGCCGTCTTGAACGACAAAAACACATGCTTCCTGAGAAGGGTCGTACTGCTGCGGAACGTAAATCCAGTAATCACGCACAGTCCCGGGAAAGATCTTGCTGCGCCACTGAATCGGCCCGATCACTTTCCCTTCCGGAACACCGTCCTGCCGGATCGAATCCTCAGTGAGTGGATAATCCGTTTCCGCAAAAGCGGACTGATTCAATGACCAACCCAATGTGGCACACACAGCAAACCCGAAAACGAAATAACGCAGAACGCTCATGCTGATTCTTTCCTCAGAAACCCGAACAAATCCAACAATCTGGATGCTACTTCAAGTTCACACAAAGTGCGATCAACATCACATGGCCGACACTGAAAAGAACCTGCCGGGCGACTCACGACGAAGAGCCTGCGCTTCCAGTTCAACAAGACCGCCCTTCCAACACCGCAACTTGACGCGACGTTATTGGATAATCGGCAACGTCACACGAAAGACGGTTCCGACTCCCGGTGTTGACTGAACGAGATTCATCGTCCCCCCTGCCGAACGCGTGATGTTGCGGCAAACGAACAATCCCAACCCGGTCCCGTTGGACTTCGTCGTGAAATACGGCTGAAAGAGTTGCTCTTGTGACTCGAGCGGAATCCCACATCCATCGTCCGCGACATCGATCTCCAAAGCATCGTTCTGAACTCGAACGATGATCTCGATCGTCCCGCCTTCTTCTGTCGCATCGAGCCCATTCAAAATCAAATTCAAGAAGACCTGAAGAATCTCGTCGCGAACCGCAGTCACCCGGGGCAGATTCTCCGGGAACTCCGTTTTGATCGTCTTCCCTTTTTTCCGCTTGTAATACTTTGCGATATCCAAAGCGTTACGAATCACTTCATGAATATCGATCCGCTGCAACATCTTTGTGCCCGGGCGGGAGAATTCAATCAACTCTCGAAGCGTCCGCGTGATTCGTCGAAGTTGTTCGTCAATCAATTTCAGGCGGTCTTGAGACTCCGGATCGAGTTCTTGCCGATTCATCATTTGAACGAGAGAACTGATCGCGGTCAGTGGATTCCCAACCTCGTGTGCAATGCCCGCAGCCAGAAGCCCGAAGGCTGCCTGTTTCTCCTGCTGAACAAGAATCGCCTGCGACTCTTGCAGCTCTTCTGTTCGTCTTTGAATACGGCCCTCAAGTTCCTGATTGAGCAGAGTGAGTTTGCGCCCAGTCTGCCTCAAGAGATTGGAAAGTGCAGTCCCCGCCCATGTCACCCAGCCCATGAATATCAACATCAAGACCAGCGACACAAAATCTTGGCGCGACAATTCTCCTGGCTCAAATGCCAATGTTGAGTAGCTGACCGCGTGCAAAGCGAACGTCGAGTACGTTACCGAAGGGGAATACCTCAACGAACAAACTAGAAGTGAGAGAAAGTAATACAGCCGAAAAGGGCTGTTTATGCCTTCGTCGTAGTGGCACAGAAGGCCGATGAACACAGCCTCCATGAATGACACAAACAACGGAAAACGGCTGAAGAAAACCTCTCCGCGATAGTGCCACGCCAGATCAAACAAGGCATACACAGCTCCGACAGTCAAGATTCCATTCAGGTACGGCTGACTGGGTGTCGGAGAGAGAAAATTGACCAGGAGATAACCAACGATCAGCCCAAACCATCGAATTCGAAGCGTAATCGACTCCGCTCGCAGCTGCCAATTGGCCTCAATGGTCAGATCAGAGTCAGGAACGTCATCGTTTGGCTCAGAGTCACTCATCTGTTGCCTGAAAGTCAGTGAGCACGGAATTCCACAAAGTGCGATTCTAAAGCAAGATGCTCGTTCTTGTGCACTCAGCCGAACAGATTTGATGTGCGAATTTCACTTTTCGTCAAGCAAAATTTGTCATCACCCCCGGTCTTCTCTTCCCGGCAGCGAGCCAGAATTCCCTGTGATGAGTTTCGCGCGAGCAGCATTCTTGACGGGAATGAGTTTGGGAATGGGAATCCTGACACCCACGACTTCCCCATGACGTTTCTGCAACTCTTCGAAACCGCAGTGGAGAAATGTGTACAACGATTCGGGAGGACGCATCGCCAGATACTCCCGAGCAAAGACTTCCATCTGGCCGTCATACTCTTGCTGGGAGTGGGTATGCACATGGCAACGCCCCGAAAAACGTCGAATATCTCCATCAAATTTCGGGCTGATGTGATAGAGCTCGTGCAGAATTGTGACCATCTTTTCCTGAAACGATTGATCCAGGAACCGGGGCAAATAGAAGGTGAGAATGTATTTCATCTCACGCTTTCCGAGATACAGCCTCTGCACCGTCCACGTTTGACCATTCCGTCGCCAGGTCAACGCCCCGTCTTCGAACCGCATCGGTGTCAATTTGGCTTGCAACCCATGCAACACTCGAGAACGAGCTTGCGCGAAGCTGACAGCGACTTCTGCCATATCGATATGGAGAAACGCTTCGTGTCGGTTGGTGATGTCTTCACAGAGTTGCGATATCGCTTCGGTAAAATCGAACGGACCAAGTGCCGAGCGAAGTCGAGTCAAACGCGCCACAACAGCTTCCTTTCGCAATGGCGTCAGAGTCTACAACAGCACGATTCCAACCGTGCGGGGCACCCCGAAAAGGAACACCCCGGTTGCACACCCTGAATTCTGTCGACCGGCAATATTACTGCTTTTACCCATTTCTGAAAACGCAATTTCTCATCGATTGCCAGTCGTTTGAACCGATTCGGCGCCGCGAAACATAGAATGCTCGTTCCCCAACCGATTCAGCGGGCACGTTTCAGAAGAACGAAACAGCGCGAAGAGTTTTGCTTTGACCAACAAAAAAAGAGGTTGCGACAACATCGCAACCTCTTTGAATTTGAACTGAGTTCACTCCGCGACTCACTCTAAGAAGTCTTTTCTTCGCCTTCTTCAGTCGCTTCTGTGCTCGCTGCTTCCACTTCGGCTGTGGTCTCGGATTCATCGCCTTCAGGTGCTGAATCACCGGCAGCTTGAGTATCGCCTTCGACGTTTTCTTCATCGTCTTCAACGACAACAGGGGCGACACTTCGTTGCTTCACGCGATCACGCTCACCAACGAATTCGATAAGGGCCTGCTTACCAGCGTCCCCAAGTCGAACCTTCGCGAGTTGCACGATGCGAGTGTATCCGCCGTCGCGATCAGCAAATCGTTCGGCCAATTCCGAGAACAAGATATCAACAGCTTCTTTATCGCGAAGCAATGAAAATGCTCGTCGACGATAAGTGACAGCTGGAGCCATGGCCTGAGCCCATTGCTCCCATTCGCTCGATCCACGCCATTTCTTCCAGGCGTCGCTGCCTTTTTCGGCAGTTGTGGCGAACTGTGCTGCACGCTCTTCGTGTGGAGCAGCCTTCTTCGCAATTGTCACCAGTCGTTCGACAAATGGTCGAAGTTCTTTGGCTTTGGCAACTGTCGTGACAATTCGACCAGAAACCTTCGGCGCACCTTCGGTATCTTCGTCGATTCGCACAGTCTTGATCAGACTCGCAGCCATATTTCGAAACATCGCTTTACGATGGCTCGAATTGCGACCGAGCTTCCGGCCTCTCATCAGGTGTCGCATAGTACTTTATCCACAATCAATTCATTGAGCTGCTTGCCTGCAACTCATCAATATCCTGAATCTGAAAACTCCAGCTGATCACATCCGTGATCGTTCAGGAACTCGCATTCCCAAACGCAATCCGATCTGATTCAACTGCTCACGCACTTCAACCAATGTTGTTTCACCAAAGTTGCGAACGGTCAGCAACTGGTCCTCAGTTCGAGAAACGAGGTCTCGTACCGAGTTGATGCCTTCTGATTCGAGACAGTTTGTCGCTCGAACAGAAAGGTTCAGTTCTGCCAGACTACGATTGAGCTTCTCTTCAAGTTCAAGATCAATCGGTGAGTAGCCCGTTGCTTCCAGCATACCCTTCAAGCCTGCCTCTGGTGGCAGTTCTGGACCTGGTTCCTGGTAGTTGATGAACGGATTGAGGTGCTTCCGCATAATCTTGGAAGCTTCAACTAGTGCCATTTCCGGAGAAACGGTTCCGTCCGTCCAGATTTCCAGCGTCAACTTGTCGTAGTTTGTCCGTTGCCCAACGCGTGTGTCTTCAACGTTGTAACGAACTCGAGTCACTGGAGAGAAAGCTGCATCGAGAGGAATCACGCCCAGTTCTGGACTGTTCTCATATGCTTCTTTGGCCGGGATGTAACCACGTCCGTTTTCGACGGTCAATTCCATGCTGAGTGGAACGTCGTCGGTCATAGTGGCGATGATCAAGTCATTGTTGATCACTTCAACTTGATCGTCAGTGATGACATCGGCACCCGTCACAACACCACGTTCGTGCTTTTCGATACGCAGTGTTTTGTTGGTGCTGCTGTGGTTCTTGACGACGAGTGATTTCAGGTTCAGACAGATATCGGTGACATCTTCGACAACACCCGGAATCGTTGTGAACTCGTGCTGAATCCCACCGATTTTCACGCGTGTGACGGCACTTCCCTCAAGGCTTGAGAGGAGAATTCGTCGCAGGCTGTTGGCAATGGTGTGTCCAAATCCGCGTTCGAAAGGTTCAGCAATGAACGCACTGTATGTGTCAGTCGCTGTCTCGTTGACGGGAACGACACGACTTGGGAGCTCAAGATTTCTCCATCGGATTCTCACCGGGCAGTCTCCTTATTTCGACGATCAGTGTCGATCAAAAGCCGGATCACGCACATTTCTGAACGGATCGGGCGAACTGGCGATTAATTACATGACACCAGACGGTGATTAGACGCGACGACGCTTACGAGGCCGACATCCGTTGTGAGGAAGAGGTGTCACATCTTCGATTGCTTTGATCGAAATCCCTCCGACCTGCAAACCGGTGATTGCGCTTTCTCGCCCTGAACCTGGTCCTTTGACTCGGACTTCCAGTTCACGGACACCAAACTTGCGAGCTCGGTCGGCACACGTTTCCGCAGCACGTTGAGCAGCAAACGGAGTGCTCTTTCGAGATCCCTTAAAACCGACAGTTCCGGCGGACGCCCAACACAGAATATCGCCGTTCGTATCAGAGATCGAAACGAGAGTGTTGTTGAACGTCGCTTTGATGTGAGCAACACCGCGATTGACATTTCGCCGTGTTCGTTTTTTCTTGTTGGCCTTGGCCACAGAGCGAACCCCTCAAAAAAGTAGTTTGTTCGAATACGATTCAGGAAATCTCATCAGGCACGAAACCTGATTAAACATCGCGGACAGCTGCCATCCGCATTCTTTGACCTCAGTTGAAATGGGGTCCATCTATGAGAACAGTCGCCCGTGATCTCGTCAGACAGTATCTCGTCACGCAGTGAGTAAGTTGACGGGACCCCACGAGACGAATCCGACCACAGCCAATTAGTGACGCATGTCCTTAACACCCTTTTTACCGGCAACCGTTTTCTTGGCACCTTTACGTGTTCGGGCGTTTGTCTGTGTATTTTGACCTCGTACCGGCAACCCGCGACGATGGCGGACTCCTCGGTAGCACTGAATCGAGCGAAGTCGGGAGATGTTGTCACCGGTCTGGCGACGCAACTGCCCTTCGACAACGAATTGATTATCGAGGATGTTGTTGATTCGCTGAATATCATCGTCGCTCAATTCACGAGCCCGACGATGAGTTTCGAGACCAAGCGTCCGGCAGATCTCGATGGCTTTCACCTCACCAATCCCATGCAGATACTGCAAAGAGATATAGGTTGGCTTGTTGTTTGGAATGTCCACACCCAAAATACGAGGCATGAGAGTTTCCTGTTTCTACTTCGCTAAACTCGTGACTTCTAAATTTCTTCACTCGACCGAAGTCACGTTTTTTGCTGACTGCGGAACTCGACTGAAAAACACGACGAGGAACTGACTCCTCGATCTGGAATACAACACTCTGGCCATTTGTGTTTCAGTGACACCATTCGTGAGGAAGAACACACTTCACATCCCGACGTCGACCATCCTGCCTGTATTCACTTCCTCAATTCTGCGATTTCCCAACGGCAACTGTGCGGAGACAGATTTAACATCGACCAGAATTCAATTCCTGACACTTTGTCCAATGCTGCGACCGAACCACCTGCCCAATGCTGAAGCGCTACGAAAATCGCCGCCGATAGACTGCGACCATTTTCGATGACCGTTGGAGATCACCCTTGCCGTTGTTTGTGGCGAGGGTTGGCTGAGCAAATGACAAAGTTGCGACCTTTTCGGCGGACAACTTTGCAATGCTCACAGATGCGTTTAACGCTTGAGCGAACCTTCATTTCAATTGACTCCGTATTTAACCACCGATGTTATGCAGGCGCAATCACACGATCTGCTCGATGGAATCACCAGTTCGACTTCAATGTGGAGACTGGGGGCGCTGTTGAGAACGAAAGCGTGGCAGTATAAGCGAGCAGCACCAGTTTTCACAAGTTTCCGGGCCTCACTCCAGGCCCTCACAAGACAACAACTTAACCCGTTACTGACAAAACAGTTACGACATACACCCCGATTCCGGGCTGTTTTTTTTTGAAATTTGCAAAAATAAATCCTACCGCCCAGCGAGAACAGTAAACAACACACGGAAAAAGAGTTACGTCGATTCGCACCACAAAACAGGCGAATTCAACTTCATCTACTTCGACTGCGGGGCGTCAACTTCCTGCAAATAGGCGAGGAGGCGATCACGCTCGCTTGTTAAGTGTCGAACACGCAACAGCGACCGCACTCTCGTCTTCAATTCGAGACGATTCACAGGCTTGCTCAGGAAATCGTCAGCTCCGGCAGCGACCGCTTTCTCAATGTCGCCGGACTCCTTGAGGGCTGTCACCATCAAGATCGGAATCCGTTTTGTTTCGTCGCCCGATCGAAGTTGTTGGCAGACTTCGTAACCGCTCATCTTCGGCATCATGATGTCGAGCAGAATCAAGTCCGGAAGCTCAGCCCGTGCTTTTTCCAACGTCTTCTGCCCGTCCTCCGACATGAGAATCTCGTGCCCATCATCGCTGAGATACGCTTCCAACAGTTCCCTGTTCTGTTCGTTATCGTCAGCAATGAGGATTCGCCCGGTGATGGTTTCCGTATTCGTCATGACAGCAGTCTATCAGCAGTTAGGTCGAGAAAAGCTAATGATGCCAGTAGGCTCACAAATGGACGATCAATCAACCAAAAGGCAATCGTCGACGCGGTTCGTCTCATACTGAGCGAATCAACGGAATTCTACACACAGACGATTGCATCATCCAAGCCTGATCGCCGTTCTTCCCGTTTCTCTGTCGCGACACGAGATCGAATTTCGTTCAACAGTCAGGTGCACACGATCAAGACAACCATCGATCGGGACGAGAACTTCTCCCAAACCTGACTTGCGTGCTCGCAGCAGCAATCACAACCAATCGTCAATCTTGAGGAGACTTCGACGGATCATCTTTCGGAAGAATTCGAATCCGCCTCGCTTGCACTTCAAAGTCTAATCCCACCGAAGCAGTGATCTCTTTCAACAGCTCCAGAAGATCGACGTCCTGCAAGCTCAATGTCACTCGATGATCCAATTGTTCGGGATCAACGTCACTGTGATCAACGGACACTCCGGCAATCTCCGAGAACTCTCGCAAGAGGATTCCAACTTGTGTGGGATTCACCAATCGATACTCAACGAGTCGCTGCTCTAGTCGCTCGTCGATCGAGAACGGAGCGGCATCGGACGCGAGCAGAGGAAGCACAGGTTCGTGATCAGACGAATCTTCTGGCTCCTCCTCAACGCGATCGTCGAATTCGACAGGAGTCCCGTTTTCATCGGTTTCGAGGCTGAGCCCATCGGCCATCGCAGCCATTCGTCGAATGATGCGCGGATCAGTCTCAGCAGAAACCTGTTTCACGGATCCATCTGCCATCAGAACAAGCATCGAATCCTGATCGCCGGTTCCAATTCCATCCGGCCCATTTACATACGGTTCCTGATTGAAGCTGCGAATCGTCGCGTTTCCAGGACGAGCCCAAGCCCCCAGCATCGACTGCACTCCGACGATCAACATCGTGTTGGAGGTTCCATCCACGATGTCCGACTTTTGTACGGTTCGAAACGGTGAGAAAATTCCCGCACGCGGATGATTGATCGACAAACGCTCTGAGTCAGGTCCCACTCCGGAAACACCGGCGAAATGCGTCGCTGGGTAACGATCATCACCTGCCAGACGCGTCACTTCCGGGTTCTGATATTGTTCCAATCGGCGACGGACAAAAGAATCGTTCTGGCGGTCGTTCCAGGCCGCTTTCCAATCCAAAGAAAGATTCCCGGCGTTCTCTTGCCGCTCCAGTTGTGCAATCCAACTCCATCGAGGAACGCTCTCATCGCGAGTTAAATCCATCCCGTTCGCGTACGATCCAGTCAGGGCAAGGTTGCGATCGAGCGAATCATAAATGCCCTTGAGTCGCTGTTGCAGTAGACCGTTGCCATCGACATCAGCTTCATTCGTCTCGTTTGCACTCCCGTCGCCTTCGATGGTTATTGGCCCGACGTCAGTCCCTCCCGAGGTTTCCAGCGATTCCTCCGGCACACTGGTCTCCGAATGTGTGGCTGTGTCGGTCGATACTGTTTCTGGTTTCAGAAGGAACCAAACAATCCAGGTGACAACAAGAATCCCGACGAGAAGAATTCGGACCGGAAACGAAGACCCCACTCGCGATTGCAACGACTCCGGAAGCTGAATCGGCTCAACTCCCACCAGTCGACCGTCCTGCTCTTCCAGCAAGACTGGTTGACTGCAGTCCGGGCACTGAATCGTCTGTCCGCGACGACTCAGGTCGCGAACTCGCAATGGGGCAGAACAGTGAGGACAGGGAAACCGATTCAAATTGCTGACTTTCACTTCAGTCGTGAGGAACCGCCGAATTCTATGATTCCCGGGCGAATGCCTCCAGAGCATCTTATTCTCTGCATCGCAGCGACTCCCGAGACCGCATCAAGATGTGCTCTCGCCGCACACTCCCGACGTGGCCGAGAATGAAGGCTCAAGCGGAACTCCCAGCCCCTCTGAAGAATGTCATTCGAATCCCCGGTGCTCGCGTCAGCAAAATTCCCCCCAGTGACATCGTTCCAGCAACCACGACGAAAATTGCATTGGCGGACATCGGCAACGACCAGATGATCGCGATACCGCACAGAAGCCCCAACAGCATTCCAACCCCGAGTCGATACGAAGCCCCGAGGACCGCGTCGATGAGGAGAAACAGAAACGCAAAGAAAAACAACCAGCGAGAGTACGCATGAACCGAAACGGGATCGGAGAACTGGGAGTATCCCGATGAGTCATTAAGTGAGTCGGTCACTGTCACATTCAGCCCCTGAAAGATCTCCTTTCGAATTCGATCACGGGAATCGAGCGTCTTCAGATCACTCTCAGCTTGGTCACAGTTCCGAAACAGAACTTGTTGAGCATCTTCGTTGTCTCGATAGCTCAGTCGGAACACGCCAGGACGGGCAAGAACAGTGCCCAGAAGCTGATCTGTCGAAGTCGGCCGCCCGACCATTTCCCACACCAGATTCTCTTGCTCATCGACGATGCGAGTGAGTGGACCGCTCATTGTCAGGTCCAAAAGGTCTCCGCTTCCGACCGTCGAGACCACAACTTTTCTCTCGAGTGAATTCAAGTAACGAACCATTTCCTGAATCATCGGAAGATAGCTGGGCCACAGAACCCAACTCCCCCATTGTGGTTCAAAGCTCGTATTGACGAGAACGACCGCTCCCAGCCCGACTTGTCTTTCCACAATCAGCGGATCACCGTTCACAAGATCGACGACTCGCTTAACGCCAGCGTCAATATCATCCGGAATACTCGACTTCACGTACTGGTAGATCCGAGTGGTTGAGAAACCCGATTCCGGAGAATTCCGAAACTCACGCACGATCGGATGCGTCGACGGTTCCGATTCGAATCTGAACGACTCTTCAAACCTCGGATCGATGGACTTGTGTTCTCCCAGCACTGCGGGCAGCAGATCAACTCCTTCACTCCCGAAAACCTGATTCACAGCGGTCGCGTTCGTTGTCTCGTCAACTGAGAACATAACGCCCCCTCCAGCCTCGACGAACTGCCTGAGCCGTTCAGCATCAACGAGAGTCAGCACAGGAATCCCACAGAACAGCACCACGTCGAACTCATCGAGCTGTTCGCTGGAAAACTCATTGCGAGGAATGTTTGTGACCCGATGAGAAGCAGCTTGCATCGTGTCGCGGCGAGATTGTTCATTCGGAACCTCAAGAGCCGCAGCCAGAAAGTCGCTCGCTGAGACGTCTTTCACCTCATCGTTTGCTCCCCGCACAAGAAGGATGTTGGCCGGACCGTTCACAACCACAGGTGACCAGAAAACATTGTCAGCCATCAATGCATCGGGAAGAGTTTGCGTTCTAAGCGCATGCACACCGGGCTGATGAATCTGAAACAACATCGTTCCGGCCGATCGGTCCTGTTCACCGACAATCACATTTCGAGTCCCAATCGATTCGCCATCAACCTGAAAACCGATCTCAATCGAATCATTTTCGCTCGCGAAGCTCGTCACCTCGAATGGAACTTCCACCTCGTTTTGCTCGGACAGATCAACGTCGACGATGCCTGAGTTGACTGTTGAATTCGAGAGGCGATTCCCGTCATCCGACGAGACCACCATGACCGTTGCCAATCGACTGAGCTGATCGAGCAGTTCACGAATTCTGCCCGGCAATTCCGTTGAACTCGCCCATTCTGACCGTTGAAGATCGGTGAAGAAGATGACCTCAACGGCATCGGAAGGAAACTCCTCTGCCATTCGAATCGCCCGAGTGAGAGTCGCAATCACGTTCCCGGACTGAAAAGTGGGTTTCAGTTCACGGATTTCTGAAGCAACAGCTTCAAGCTGAAAACTGGGGAGTCGAATTCTTTCTGGCCGAAAGCTGTTGCCATGCAAGAGCAGTTGCCACGAATCATTCGGTCCGCTTGTACGGAAGAGATTTTCCAATTGGCCGAGCACGCGTTCGAATCGGGAAGTGTCATCATCGACGACTCCCATACTCATCGAGACGTCCACAATGAGGAGTCGGTGCGCCGGAACATCAACTTCGGAGGCATCCCAGTCGCTGGCCTGATGTGGGTCCGATGCTCCCAACACCAGCAAGACGATGACGAGGATTCTGAGCAAGAGCGGCAAAATCGAGTGAAGCCGAATTTGATGCCGCCGCTTCTCGACAACGACCTGCAAGAATCGCGTTGCCCCCCAATTCTCGATGCGAACCTGTCGTTTCATCAACAGATAAATCGCTACGGGAAGAACGGCACTTGCGATTCCCCACAAAAGCCCCGGTTGACCGAACACAATTTCCGGAAACACTATCAAAGCCCCAACAAATCGGAATTGGCGGAAGAACCCGACACATTCGAGGCGCAACAGCGATGTCGATTGCAGCGATTGCCCGGATTGATCACTCTATCCAATGTCATCGGAATCTTCGTCCTTTTCCATTCAAAAGCGATCGGACTCGACGATCGCACGGGCTGTCCGAAATTCATCATCGCCGAACGGGTCTTCATCGACAACAATAGTCCAGAGCCTTCCTTGCCCCTCAAGAGTATTACCGTGGCCACCAATCGCGAACGCATCTCCACCGGACTCGACCTTCTCACCGAAGGACTTGCTCCGTACGTCGAAGAAAAACTGAGGAAAATTCACCGCGACAACTGGATCCGATCCGTTGAGAGCAGCTTCCGAGACGACCGAAGTCGGCTCACACAAGACGGAAAATCGATCGACTGGGATGCCCACTCGCTGTTGACGGTCATGTGGGATCAATGGAATTCGGTCTTTCGACACGACCTCGGACACTATGAACGAAGCCTCGTCAGCGAATTGAGAGAATTTCGAAATCGCTGGGCTCATCAACAAGCCTTCACATTCGACGACGTCTTTCGTGTCCTCGACAGCTGTCACCGACTTCTCAAATCCGTTGATGCCAAGAACGTCGTTGTGATCGAACGAGAGAAGACGGACCTCCTCGAATCTCACGTCGCTGAAAAGGTCAACTCGCAGGTTCAAAAGACAGCGTTTCAGCGAAACAAATGGTGGGTGATTGGAATCTACGCCCTCTGTTGCTGCCTGATCATTATCCATGCGATCATGTTTAGCAACGAAGGCTCGATCACGTTGATTTCGTTTGTCCTTCTCATCTTTATCTATCTGATCTACCAGCAGTTCAAGATGGAAGCACCTCTGCTCTACGGGCCGAGGGAATGCCCGCGATGCCACCGGATTGTGTACCGCAAGCCGTGTCCGTATTGCCAGTTGGGCGCCAACGAATAGGAGCGTGAGCCTCTCACAAACGTGGTTCGTAAAGAACCTCCGGTTCCGCTTTCCCGGGAAGATAAAGGACCAGTCCGCCTCGCTCATCGTTGACACGGGCGACACCATCGGGTTGACCATTCGCAGCCGAGTACAGAATCGCCTCCAACGCCTGGACGGCACACACAACTTGCCGATCCGCATCGACATCGTTGTATGGAAGCGACTGCATCGCCTTCAGCCGTTCGATACGTTCGCTTTCCGGTCCTCCCAATTCAACGCAGGCAACTTCTCGAACAAACCGCTCGATCACCTCGATTCCGTATCCTCGCTGGGACCGTTCTCCCCACGGCTCCAGAAACGATCCGTTGTAGTGGTTGTTGATCGACTGTTTCATCTCGAGAGGGGTTCGCCCTTCGACAGTCAATTCCACTCCGCGCTTGCGCGAATGGCCATTCCAGACACCATTATCAAATCGGAACTGCACTTCCTGCTCGACATAGCCCGGGAAGTTGTCGGGAGTGACCCACGATGTATGCAGATCGAAGGCTGCTTCGCGCCCATCTTCATACTCGTAAATCAGTCGCATCTGCACACTGTCCCAGGTGTCGGAATCCGCTGCTCGAACCAATCCTCGTTGACCGGTAGCCTGAACGGTTTTCAATCGTCCGCCAAAGGTATAGTCGATCAATTTGATGTAGTGGACCGCGACATACGTCCCCGGATTTCGACCGGTAATCCATTCCGAAAACTGGCTTCCTGAGATCAGCTTGGGTTCAAGAAGCGTGCAGTATCCGTTGTTCACATGTTGAAGCACGTTGTCAGCGACAAGCGTTCTGAGCTTCTTGTGATCCGGGTCAAGAAGCTTGTGATAGACGACCTTCGCAAGCACATTCTTTTCACGCGAAAGCTTGATCAACTCGTCAAGCTGATCGAGCTTCAACACAGACGGCTTTTCAATCAGAAGATGTTTCCCAGCCTGAAGAACTTTCTTCGAGATCTCAAAATGACGATCGTCAGGAGTCGCGACGCAGGCGAAGTCCAAATCCTCGTTGGACAACATTTCGTCCACAGCTGATGGCCCGACAACGCTGACGAAATCCTGCATCTCTTCCGGAGCCGAGGAGCGATAGGCTTCGGCGCGAGTTCCGGTTCTGGACCCGATTGCAGCGAGGCGAACGTCGACCAGTCCGAATCGACGATCATAAAGCCCCTCACGAGCAGCAGTCTCAAAAAAGGGACGATAGGTTTCGTCGAAAATCATTCCGACTCCGACCATTCCACCGCGCAACTGTTGACGCTCACTCATCAAGCCATTCCCATGCATTGCCGAATTTCACACCGGACCAGCTATCGACCAAGACAGCCGGCTTGCGTCCTACCATGTGCAGATTCGACAGATGAATCAAGTGGCCGGGAAAGAAAATCAGAAGTCGCCGCAAAGTGTTGCATGCGTCACATTTGATGCTCACCCGCAACCGCGAAGCCGTTCCGTCCCATTCACCAATTTCAGACTCTGAGAACAACGCTACTCAAGTCGACGATTCAAGTCCGCAACACGTGCATTGAGTTCGTCGCGGCAGGCCTCCAGAGAGCTTCCCTTTGCGTAGACGGTGCAGAACGGGTCACCTTGGTGAAATTTCACTCCCGCCTGAGGAATATCCCCGAACTCGGGATAGTCGTTGAAGCTGCAGACTTGCTCGACGAGTTCGCCGTTCGAAGTCATCTCTCGAGGAGCATAGACAACCATCTTGCCGAAGTATTCGTTCTCCGACTGGAACGTCCAATTCAGCGTCTCAACCGAGTCATCAAAACACTTCACGTGTAGTGCAAATAGCCCCTGACAGGTGGCGAATTCGAGGATGTCCAGCGACGCAGGATAGCGAGGATTCACTTCCAGAACATACACGTCTTCATCGTCACTGACGATAAAGTCAACTCCGAACAGGCCAACGATCCCGAGCTTCCACTTCAACAAGTTGCCCACGCGGCGCATCTTGTGTTCCAGCTCCACAGAAAGCGTGACCGGACCGATGTTTCCACACCACTGAAAATCGTGTGCGTTGGCTGCTTCTTCCCCGTGCAATTGATGAGTCAGTCCCACAAAACGAACATCGCCGGTGCTGGCTCCAGCAACATAGATTCCGGAGTAACTCTTCCCGGAAATGAACCGCTCAAACCGGTGTTCCTCATTGAGCACCTCTGAATTCCGGGCATCTTCGGTCCATAAGATGATCCCGCTTCCGCCACTTCGTCGTGTCGGCTTCAGAAGCCATTCCCCGTTGGCTTCAGGAGGATCGGAAGAAGGTCGCCACTCCGGAATTTTCACTTGCGCCAGACGAGTCGCTTCGGTCAGTTCCTTCGGATCACGAGCCTGCCGCACCACTGAAGAACTATTTCCCCACAGCGTGCGACTCTCTGAAATCTCGTCGAGGAGCTCGGGGTAATTCTCAAGTCCTCCAACATACACAACCGGAAGCGGAGGACGATCACTCAATCGCTTGATGAGATCATGCGGGTACTGGTCAACTCGTTCGACATGTGCATATTGCGCAAGATCGCTGTCTCCAAACAGATCGAGGCAATCCGGCCTTAAACCCGATCTCAAGGCTGAGTAAGCAGCGGCACGTGTACTGGCACCAATCAGAATAAAGTCAGCAGTCGGCTCAATCAACGAGAGGTTCCAATGCAAACTGAACAAAAAATCAACGACCAATGATCAAAGCTAATGAGGCTCAGGGGCGTTTCCCAGTCGAAACGCAATCCGTTTATGGAAATCAGGGGAAAACCGCTTCAAAACGATTCAGTTTATGCCGAATCTTTGAGATTTCCCGGGAAGGTGAAACGGAAATCAACTTCTCACACAGAACTCCGTTTCCAATAGCGTCGACGCACCAACTGCCTCGCCTCCGACAGCCTCCATTCGCTACCATCGAACAGCTTTGCAACGAAACTCAACTTTGCAACAAAATTCAACCGTCCCTAACGTCTGTTGATTCACCATTCACGGATGATGACGAAGAAATCTCCATGAAACGCTGAGTCAATTCGTACGGACGAAAACTCATTAACGAGCAACTTTTTCACACAGAAGGTCATCGCCCCATGTCTGCAGAAGCAGCCCTCAAGTCTCTTGGTCTCGAACTCCCACCCGCACCGAAGCCTGCAGGCACCTATAAACCGATCGTCCGAATTGACAATCTGGTTTACGTTTCTGGACACGGCCCTTTACAGTGCGACAAGACATTGATCACCGGCAAAGTTGGCGTTGATCTGGATGAAGCCGCAGCCAGGGAAGCAGCAAAAGTTACAGGTCTCGCGATTCTGGCCACCCTTCGACAATCGCTCGGTTCACTCGACAAGGTCGTGCGCACGATCAAAGTCCTGGGAATGGTGAACTGCACACCCGATTTCGAGAACCATCCGGCAGTGATCAATGGGTGCAGCGACCTGCTTCGAGAAGTCTTCGGGGACGACGGAGTCGGCGCCCGATCCGCAGTCGGGATGGGTTCGCTTCCCGGACGAATCGCTGTGGAGATCGAAGCAATCTTCGAAGTCCGTGACTGAACCAGCCGCATGACTCAAAGAGCTGTCACCTTTTGTTGACAGCAACTCTCTCGAGGATTGCTCAGCTTGTTGAATTGATCTGCATCCTTCTCGCACTGGAGAGAGCAACTTGCTCTAGCTTGTCGAAGGAAACTCGTCAGCCGCGTGCAAAGAAACCCGCAATGCGGATCAGATTCGATCTGGTTTGAATCGATATCCGATTCCGCGAATCGTTTCGATCAACTCTGCACGTGCGCTGAGCTTCTTTCGTAACGCACGGACATGAACGTCGATCGTCCGTTCCATCGAGTTTGCATCTTCGCCGCGGCTGCAATCGAGAAGTTCATTCCGACTGAATGTTCGTCCGGGCTGTCGTGCGAGAGTCCACAAGAGACGAAATTCGGTCGGTGTGAGAATCAACTCATTTTCGTCGACCGTGACCATGTGATTCTTACGGTCGATCGTAATTCCATCGACAACGGTGATGTCACCCGATGGCTCTTCAGCTCCTGCCCGCCGAAGCAACGCTTTGACACGTTCAATCAGCGGACGCATCCGAAACGGCTTGGCGACATAGTCATCGGCTCCCATGTTGAACCCGACGATTTCATCCGTCTCGTGATCTTTCGCGGTCAGCATCAGAATGCGGACATTCTTGGTCCGCGGATCACTTCGCAATTCTCGACACACCTGAAGACCATCAGGCGGAGGAATCATCAAGTCGAGGATGACAATGTCCGGCACTTGACTCTGACACTTGCGAAGAGCTTCGCGTCCGTCAGTTGCCGTGGTCACATCGAAATTCTCTTTCTGCAGGTTGTACAGCAGCGCATCGAGAATCGGGATCTCATCTTCAACAATCAGTACGCGAGGTTTGGTCATGGTGATGCCTGATCTTCTCGTTCAAATTTCCCGGCGTGCCGGATGATTTTGCCTTCTACGAGATAAACAATGTCTTCCGCGATGTTGGTCGCATGGTCCGCAACACGTTCGATCGTTCGCACTGCCGAGAAGAGATGAAGCAACGCGTCGATCTGATCGGGCGACTCATGCATTCGCTGAATCAGATCGTTGATCAACTCTTCGTTCATGCGGTCAATTTCGTCGTCTTCCTCGCAAATTTGACGCGCAAGCTGGCTGTCCATATCGACATAACAGTCGATGCTTCGATGCAGCATCGACACAGCCCGAGTCGCCATTTCAGTCAACTGGCTGGGGACGGAAAACTGCGGCGTATTCAACAATCCGCAGGCTCTCTCGCTAATGCTCACAGCAAGATCCGCGACACGTTCCAGTTCCGCAGCCACTTTCATGACCGTTGTAATTCGACGCAAATCGACCGCGACCGGCTGATACAATGCGAGAATCTTCAGGCAATGATCTTCAATCCGGACATCCCAGCGGTCAATTTCGTTGTCTTCCTGAATCAACTCTCGAGTCACTTGAAAGTCCGGACTCGACAGCTGACCGACTGACCTGTGAATCATGTCCTCAACACGTGTGCACATCGCCAGCAACTCTCTGTGCAGTTCTGAAAGGTCGAGTTGCATATGTACTGTCATGGCATCACTTTCGAGAACATGAACCGCGATCCACAGCGAGTGAAGTCATTCGTGTTGAATCTTGGTGAGATTCGTTGTTTCAACAGCTTGGATTGCCGTTCATCTCAGGACGGATCAACCAAACCGACCGGTGATATAATCCTGCGTTTGCTTTTCGTCAGGATTCGTAAAGAGTTTTTCGGTATCACCCCGTTCGATCAAACGTCCTTCGTAGAAGAAGGCTGTGAAGTCACTCACTCGAGCAGCCTGCTGCATGTTGTGAGTCACAATGACGATGGTGTAATTCTCTTTGAGTTCGAAAATCAAATCTTCGATCCGCGACGTCGACGCCGGATCGAGTGCCGATGCAGGTTCGTCCATCAGCAAGACTTCCGGATCTGTCGCAAGTGCTCGGGCGATGCAGAGACGTTGTTGCTGTCCCCCGGAAAGTGCCATCGCTGAATCTTTCAAGCGGTCTTTGACCTCTTTCCAGAGTGCCGAACGGATCAACGATTTCTCGACGATTTCCGCGAGCTGCGCGCGGTCACGCATCCCGTGAATTCGGGGGCCGTAGGCGACGTTGTCGAAGATTGATTTCGGAAAAGGAGTCGACTTCTGAAACACCATGCCGACGCGTTTTCGGAGTTCGACGACATCGACATTGGAATCGTAGATATCTTCGTTTTCGAGCAGGACCTCACCGGTATGACGAGTCCCTTCGACGATGTCGTTCATTCGATTGAGCGTTCGAAGAAAGGTACTCTTTCCACACCCCGAAGGACCAATCAGAGCCGTCACCGCTCGCTGCGGAACAACCATTGAAATGTCAAACAGGGCCTGGTTTTCGCCATAGTAGAAATCGAGATTTCGGGCCTCGATCATGGTCGTCTGTTCGACCGGCCCCGCTTCCCCAGACGAATCCCCTGCGGCATCGCGGTTTTGGATTGAAGCGGAAATGTCTGCCATTTTTACCTCAGTCATTTCGAATTACCAATGTAGATGCCGACTTGAGCGATACCGAAGGTACACAGCAACTGCATTCAGTAACAAGAGAATAAACAGCAACACCACAATCCCTGCCGCTGCCACGTTTTTAAATTCTGCTTTTGCCTGACGAACCCAGTTGAAAATCTGAATCGGGATCGCCGTGAATGTGTCGAAAGGTGCCTTCACCAAGCCTTCCGGGTGTTCTGCCAAATAGCCGAGGCTGTCGACATCTCCCGGAGCAAAGTAAACAAATGTCATCGCTCCCAGCATGACCAGTGGAGCCGTTTCTCCAATCGCTCGAGAGATCGACAAGATCACACCGGTCATAATCCCGGGAATCGACGCAGGCAAGACCTGAAACCAGATCGTCTGCCATCTGGTCGCCCCTAATGCCAGCGAAGCATGTCGAATCGAGGGAGGAACCGCCCGCAGGGCTTCCTGCGAAGCAATGATAATCACCGGGAGAATTAAGAGCGTCAGCGTCATGGCTCCGGCCATCACAACTCGGCCAAACGGAAGTGGAATCAGGTAACCGTTGTAATGATCCGACCAGAAGAAGCCTTCAATCGACACCCCCAGTGCACGACTCAAATATCCTTCCTGACCAAATAGACCGAACATTCGCACGAACGCTGTCAGCCCCAAGATTCCGTAGACGATCGAAGGAACCCCGGCCAGGTTCGCCAGGTTCGTTCGGATGATCCGTGTCAGGAACGTATCGGGTGCGTATTCCTCCAGGTAGATCGCAGCTCCAATTCCGATGGGAACGGAGAACAAGCTTGTCAAACCGATCAGCCAGAGCGTTCCGAGGATCCCCGAGAGAATCCCGGCCTTCTCTGGTCGGCGAGAATCAAAACTCGTCAAGAACTGCCAGTCCAACCAGCCGACAGCCTGATACGTGACCGCCCCAAGCAAGACAATCAGCACGACAACACTTGACCAAGTCGCGAGCCAGCAGATGAAAGCAAAGAACCAACTGTCTTTCTTTCCTGATGCTCGAAGCTTTGGAGTGGATGTGGGTTGTTCTGGACCGCTCAATTGTAAACCTCACGAAATCGACGCATGACGGCCTGAGAGAGAACGTTCATCAGCAATGTGATGCAGAACAGAGTCAGCCCGACGGCATAGAGGCTCTTGTATTCAATTGATCCGGCGGGTGTATCACCGAGACTGACATTCACGATATACGCCGTCATCGTTTGAACACTGTGGAATGGACTGAGCGTGAGATTGGGACTTTGTCCGGCGGCGATCGTCACAGCCATTGTCTCCCCGATCGCTCGGGAAATCGCAAGAAGAACGGCCGCCACAATTCCTGAAAACGCAGCTGGCAAAACGATTTTGACACAGACTTCGTATTTCGTCGAACCGAGAGCGTAGCCAGCTTCTCGAAGGCTTCGCGGGACAGCTCTCAACGCATCTTCACTGAGAGAACTGACCATCGGAATGATCATGATTCCCACCACAATTCCCGCAGACAATGCGTTGTATCCATCCACATCAAACCCCATCAAACCGCTGAAAATCGGTTTCAAAAACAAGGGCGTGATGAATTCGAGCGCGAAGTATCCGTAAATCACGGTCGGGATTCCGGCGAGAATCTCCAGAAACGGCTTGATCACTCCACGAAGTCGCGGACTGGCATATTCACTCAGGTAGACAGCTGTCAGAATTCCGATCGGCAAACCGACCAAAGCCGCGATCCCGGCGACCAGAAATGTCCCCGTAAACAACGGCAGAACGCCAAACGACTGCGGTTTGAAGTTGGGCGCCCAGCGTGTTCCAAAGAAGAAATCCATCGGATTTACTTCTTCGAAGAACGCTTTCGCGGGACCAATCGTATAGACCGCCTCTGTGATCAACACAAAAATGATGCTGAGAGTGGTCGCAATCGAGAGGGCCGCACACAGGAACAGAACGATTTCGATACATCGTTCCTGTAAGCGAAATTGATTATGTTTCGTTCTCAAAGACACGGGCACTTGCCGCCGACGAATGGAAAGTAATGGCATTTGCTCGGGATGAATGTTCCGAACAACGAAATCTGAGTCAACAGGCGACCGAGGTCCGACGAGGTCTTGAAACCTCACTGAAAGTGAACCCAATCGTGGGCAAGCTGGCCTGCCCCTGTCCTTTGTTCAATGACTTGCTGAGTACCTTAACTCAAAACACTCGTACAAAAACAAACTCGGGGTCACAAGTGGCAACAGTTCACGGGCGACGACTCACCATCGAATCACACGCCGCTGAGTTCTCTCACAAGTGTCGCTGCAGACGGGAATCTCGACCGGCCGCACGAAAATCTTCGTCGCTGGACCGGTCGATGTGTCCCTTCTCCGCAACTATTCTCCGCTGACTTCTGCAACGGCAGCTTCCAGCTTCGCTCTTTGTTCTTCGTACTGTTTGTCCGACAGTGGAACGTATCCCGATTCTTTGACCAGATCTTTTCCTTCGTCCGACAAGTAGAACTGAAGAAACTCGACCATGGTCGCATCTTTCAGCTTCGCTTTGTTGACATAGAGGAACAACGGTCGAGACAGCGGAGTGTAAGTTCCGTCTTCAATCGTTTCAGGATTCGGAGAAACAGGCTCTCCGCCATTGTCGGCAATCGCAACAGCTCCGAGTGCCCCTTCGTTTTCGATGTAGTAGGCGTACCCGAAATATCCGAGTGCGTACTTGTCGCCCGAGACACCTGTCACGAGGAAGTTATCATCAGCACTCTGCTGGTAGTCGCTGCGACTTGCGCCTTCTTCGCCACAAACCACTTCAGTGAAGTAGGCGAACGTTCCGGAATCAGTGTCTGGAGCGAACAGCTTGATGATCTCTTCCGGGAAGTCGCTGCGGACTTCATTCCACTTCGTGATCTTGCTTTCCGGTTCCCAGATCTTCTTGAGTTCTTCGACTGTCAGATCTTTGCAGAAATCATTTTCCGAGTTCACAACGACGGTCAACCCATCAATTGCAACGGTCAGTTCGAGGAATTCGATTCCGTTTTCTTTGCAGAGTTCGATTTCCGATTCTTTGATCGGACGGGACGCATCGTTGATGTCCGTTTCACCCTGCACGAACTTCTTGAAACCGCCACCAGTTCCGGAAGTACCGACAGGAACGCGGACACCCCGATGGGCGATCGAAAACTCTTCCGAGACAGCCACAGAAACAGGAGCGACGGTACTTGATCCGTCAATAATGATTTCGGAACCAGCACCCGAGGTTTGTGAGCCTCCTTCACCAGAACCGCTTCCGCCGCAGCCCATCGCCACGAGCGTGCAAGCACACACCAAAACAGTAAACATACGGACCATTGGGGATTCTTCCTGTCCGGGAAAGTTGAAGAATGAAACGTGATGATTGATCAGAGATGACTCTAAAGCTCAATTGTTAAGACGGCAAAACCCAATTGTTAAGAAAGAGCAAATCTTCACAATCAAATTGATTCCAGTGACTGCTTCAGGTCATTGATCAGATCATCGACGTCTTCCGTGCCGATTGACAGTCGCACCAAATCGGGCGTAACCCCAGCTGCTGCCTGTTCTTCCGTCGTCAACTGCTGATGCGTGGTACTTGCGGGGTGAATGATCAAGGACTTGCTGTCACCGATGTTGGCCAGGTGGGAGAAGAGCTTCAACTGATTGATCAATTTGATGCCATTTGCAGTCTGCTCTTCAGCGTTGCCTCCGGTGATCCCGAATCCGAAGACCGCACCACAACCGTCTGGCATGTACTTCTTCATGCGAGAATGAGACGAGTGCGATTCCAATCCGGCGTAGTTCACCCACGAGACTTTAGGATGCGATTCCAGGAATTCAGCAACCGCCTGGGCATTCTCACAGTGACGTTTCATCCGCAAGTGGAGCGTTTCGAGTCCCTGGAGGAACTGGAAGGCGTTGAATGGGCTCAAAGCTGGTCCCAGATCCCGCAGTAGCTGAGTCCGAATCTTGAGGATGTACGCCAGATTCATCGGCCCGAACGTTTCGAAGAACTTGAGTCCGTGGTACGAAGGATCCGGTTCCGTCATTTCGGGGAACTTCCCGTTGTCCCATGGGAATCCGCCCTTCTCAACGATGACACCACCAATCGACGTTCCGTGACCGCCGATGAACTTGGTACACGAAGCAACGACGATGTCCGCACCGTGCTCAAACGGACGGAAGAGTGCCGGAGAGGCCATCGTGTTGTCGACAATCAACGGAATCCCGGCTTCGTGGGCGATTTCGCTGATCGCGTCGAAATCGGGGATATCACAACGTGGGTTCCCGATCGATTCGAGATAGATGCAACGAGTGTTTTCATCGATTGCGGATCGGAAACTCTCTGGCTCAGCAGCATCGACGAATTTCGTCGTGATTCCAAACTTCGGAAACGTGTAGTGAAACAGGTTGTAGGTCCCGCCATACAAGCTTGCTGAAGAGACAATATTCTGACCAGCTTGTGCGATGTTCAGAATCGCAAGAGATTCGGCAGCTTGCC
This sequence comes from Thalassoglobus neptunius, assembly GCF_007859735.1. Classification (GTDB taxonomy): domain Bacteria; phylum Planctomycetota; class Planctomycetia; order Planctomycetales; family Planctomycetaceae; genus Thalassoglobus; species Thalassoglobus neptunius. The sequence goes on from NZ_SIHI01000001.1 coordinate 2,361,955, forward strand.
CACTCGCAACCGCCAGCGCTCCGCTTCCTCCTTCGAGCATCGCCAGTCGCTTCTCGAGAACATCATTCGTCGGATTCATGATCCGGGTGTAGATGTTGCCGAATTCCTGAAGAGCAAAAAGACGCCCAGCGTGATCGGTATCGTTGAAGACAAACGATGTCGACATGTAGATCGGAACGGCCCGCGCGTTGGTTGCCGGATCCGGAACCTGCCCGCCATGAAGACATGCTGTGTCCAGTTTCATTGAAATCTCTTCCATCTCACTCGCTCCCCGTTCGAATCTCACAACCTGAAAAACAAATCTATTCCCGACGAATTCTCACGCAACACTCGACCATTCCTGCGGTCTCTCTGTACTCGCCTGAACTCGTTTCTATTGAAGAATGCTGCGTTTGCTCGTCCGAGTTGGTGCAAACCAAAGATGACAATACTCGAGAAATGACGGACGGCTGCTGTCCTTCTTCGTCGAGCATGCACACCGATGAGATAAGCCGGCCCCGATGAGCCGCCGACCTGCTGCACGCGTATGCTAGTCACACCCTTCAACAATCTCAAATGCGCGGTCATTTGAACTCGACGCCCGATCTTCTTTCAGCTACCGCGACTTCTCCAATTGGGAAACCCGGAATTTCGGCCGCGTCGCGACTTTGATCTCCTATCGAACGGCAATCACGGGCGGGTCATAGACCAGATACAACGCACCGACAACTAACAGAATGATCACCACTGCATCGGGTTCGAGAAACAGAACACGCTTTTCAGCCCGATAAAGCAAACCGATCACAGCCACGGTCGTGATGATGACAATTGAGACCGCTGTGACGATGTGAGTCAACGACGCAGATGCCAGGATCGGATCGGGACTCGCGAAGTCAACGAGTGCGAGAATGAAGATGTTGATGCAATTGCTTCCGAAGATATTTCCGACCGCCATGTCAAACGCACCGAGCCGAATGGCTGTGTAGGTCGCAACAACTTCGGGGAGTGAGGTGATCAGCGCGACGAAAACTGTGCCGAAGAACGTCTGGCCAAGACCTGTCAATTCCGACAGATCATTCGCGACATGGGCAAGCTGAGGGGCTGCGAAAAGGATAACAGCTCCGCTTCCCAGATAAATCAGGATCGCCCAAACGAGTGATTTCGACTTCGGCGCCATTTCAATTGCCGGTTCATCAGCCGGAACCTGCTGATCATTATAGATGAGCCGCATGCACGCGAGATACACAAAGAAAATGGCCCAGGTTCCGAATCCGAGCCTCAGGAATCGGAAGTCTGATGTAATCAACAGCCCGAGCATGACAACCGCCGCAAGCAGAATGCAAACCGCCGCTGAGAGAGCGTGTGCAGCTGCGAGCCGGGAAAGCATCCGCCCGCGTGTCCTCGTGACCAGATCCATGATGGCCAAAATCAACAGATTGAGAAGACAGCTTCCGAGTAACTCTCCCACCGTCAGATCAATGGCTCCGATCGAAACCCCGGTATACCCGACCAAAAGCTCCGGAAGACTTGTTGCCCCCGCAAGCAGCACAAGACCAGCCATCGAGTGCCCCAAACTGGTTGCAGAGGCAATTTGATCGGCCGAGTTCGCCAGGAAGACCGCAGCGATAACAACAAGCGCGGAGAGACCACAAAAGAGCAGCAGGAGTTCAACCACGGAAGTTCTTTCAGATTATGGCAACGAAAATCGTGACGAGCCAGACAGACCTAAACGGCAAACGCCTGAATCATTCACGGGATCACGGAAATCACGAATTCGCGATATCGAAAACTGGTTTTGAAACTGCCACTGACTCGATGACGTTTCCGAACGTTGCCCTCCCGACCGGTTTTGAGATCAATTCGAGAATCCCCAGCACTCCTTGATAGAAGCATTCATCGAAAGAAACGAGTCTCAACGACTGCATCAAGCTTTAGTCCCCCATCCAGATCGCTGTCATCAACGCATGGACTTCGGGCAATTCTGTTTTCAACTCCCCGCGAACGAATGGGAAAAAGTCATTAGTTCCGAGAAACGACTCACTCATTTCCGCGAAGAATTCCTTGTGATTCGTCAGTGCATAGTGCGGCCGCATTTTCCCATCGATATGAAGCACAGATTCATACTTTCCGGAATCAACAAACTGCTGATGCGCGTCCCGAATGAATTTCTCATTCCATCCCAAATACTGATCATGGTACGCATGAGCCAGTTCATGAAGCAGGCTCCACGGTTGAGCTTGATTGGAAATATGATCGACAAACCTTTGAGCTCGAGCGATGTGAACGGACTTCTCCATGCTGGGATCGTATCCATGATCTCGAAGCCATTGCGCATTGGGATTATACTGCATCGAGGTCAACTCGTGCTCCCCGTCGAGCCAGATGGGAACCTCCTGCAATTGCTCGATTCGTTTCTTCGGCAAACGCAATTCAACTCGAAGAGTTTGTCTTCCAACAGCCTCAGCGCAGTCTCTCCGAGAGCCTCCTGCTCACCAGACAAAAGTTTTTCGTCGACGTAAACGGTCCAGCCTTCGATATCTCGCGACTGATGGTTCAAGTTTTTTGACTTGTCACCAACGAATGCGACTTCACCGGCATCTGTTGCGTCTGAAGTCGGGATGACGATGGTTTGCTCTGCTTCCGTACATTCAAATTCTTCATGAACTCGGCCGCTTGTGGATTGAACCCGGAATTGATGACCGATCGTTGTCTGAATTCTTCGCGACTCTCCCACTTCAATTCCTTTGAGCGGGACGCTCTCCGCGTTTTCCGGAAGCCAGAACAACTCGAGAAACTCTCCCGTCTGATTTGTAATTGTGAGAGAAGGTCGCTTCGCAGGCGGCAGAATTTTGGGTGCAAAGTCTTCCGGAATCAATTCGCGAAACTGGGCGAGAACATCAGCGAAGTATTTGTTGGACGCAAGATTCGTCCACTCGTAGGGGTCGTCTTCGATGTTATAAAGCTCTTCGCTTCCGTCGATGTAGCGGATGTACCTGTGTTTCTCGCCACTCAACGAGAAGACCCCGGGGCGGTCGAGGTGAGTCATTGGAACTTCATCCCATTCCGCTTCCGGATCCTTCAACAGCGGCACGATGCTTCTTCCATCGTTGTCACTTTTCTCCGGAATGCCAGCCAGTTCGGTCATTGTCGGGAAGAGGTCGAGAAGACTCACTGGACGCGAACAGACAGCTCCGACAGGTGTTCCTTCCGGAAGTGCTTTGAACCCGGGAGGAACTCGGATCATGAGCGGAACGCGTGCGCAGACTCGCCAGGCGGTGTATTTCTGCCAGTGCTCTTTCTCACCCAAATGCCAGCCGTGATCACTCCATAGAATGACGATCGTCGAATCAGCATTCGGCCCCTCTTCCAATGCATCGAGAACCCGACCAAGCATCTCATCCGCGAAGGCAATTGAAGCCAGATAGGCTTGAATGGCGTTTCTCCATTCCCCGTGTGCCTGTATGTGTGGAAAGTACCGATTTCGCGCGAGTGCACGGGCTCTTTCCGGGACATCAATCAAGTCTCCCGGCTTCCAGCCAGGCGGAATGCGAATCGACGAGACGGGGGGAACGCGGTCGAAATATCGCTTGGGAACAAACCACGGTTCGTGCGGTCGATAAAAGCCGCACGCCAGCCAGAACGGCTGATCGCGTTTCTTCTTGAGTTGTTCACTGACCCATTCGGAAACCAGATAGTCGCCTCCAAACTCTTCATCGGTCGCATCAAGTGCTCCCCAATCTGTCTCGATGTATTGCCAGTCGCCAGCACGTGGCAAGCTGACCGGTCGATTGCTCGGGTAAAGAGTTCGCGGAAACGGATTCTCTGACTCCGCCTCGGGAAAGTATTCAGTCCACGAATCCGCATCGATGAAGTAGTGCAGGATTTTCCCCGATCCTCCGGACCAGTACCCATGCTCAGAGAAATACTTCGGAATGATTTGAGCATCCGGAAGCACTTGCCGCATGCTTTGTCGATTCGCATACAAGCCGGAAACATGCGGAGAGATCCCGGTCATGACTGCGGTGCGAGACGGATTGCACGAAGCGGCCGGACAATAAGCGTTCGTAAACAAAACGCCCGAAGCTGCCAGTCGATCGAAATTCGGAGTGATGGCCTGCGGATGTCCACCAAGGCAGCCGATCCAATCGTTGAGATCGTCCACACAGATAAAGAGAAAATTCGGTCGTTCATCTGCCGCTGCCAGAAAACTGGCGTGCCAACAGCAGATCATGAGGATGAAAATTCGGAACATCATGCGTCAGTCTATTTCGAAGATCAGGTCTGTTCGGCATTGTGACGGGATCAGTGAGTTTCGTCGAGTCGTCAATCACAGCGAAGCCACCGGAAACGATCTTCCCAATCTCGTCACAGACGCTTCCTGCGATGCCCCCGTCAATTGACGACGACGCACTGTGTCGTTCAACTGCACAGTCTCTCCTTCTCTGCCATCCTTTGGAACACCAACCATGAGACCCCGGATCTCAGCCTTCCCGAAATGCTATCTCGATGCCATCGCCGGTGAGAGATCAATGACTGTCTTCGAGTGGATCGAACTCGCACAAGGCCTTCCGGCAGAAGGTCTCGAAATGTACGACGGGTTCTTCACGTCGACAGAAGATGCCTACATCGACGAAGTCGCCGCCGCTGTTCATCGTGCAGGGTTCGTCGTTCCGATGCTTTGCTGCTCTCCCGATTTCACCAATCCGGAAGCATCACAGCGAGAGGCCGCCGTTCAACGTCAACTCGAAATGATCCGCGTTGCGCATCGCCTCGGCGGAGAAGGAACCGTTTGCCGCGTCTTGAGCGGGCAACGATATCCTGAAGTCGAACGCGAACAGGGGATTCAATGGGTGCGCGAGTGCATCGACCAGCTTCTCCCAACCGCGCGAGGCCTTGGAATCATCCTCGGTCTCGAAAACCACTACAAAGACGGGTTCTGGAAATACCCCGAGTTTGCACAGAAGCAGGACGTGTTTCTTGAGCTACTGAACGCAATCCCGGAAACCGAATTCTTTGGAGTGCAATACGATCCTTCCAACGCAATCGTCGCTGGCGATGATCCCATCGAATTGCTTCGGGCCGTCGCGCCGCGAGTCGTCAGCATGCACGCCAGCGACCGGTATCTTGAAGAAGGAGCATCACTCGAAAGCCTCAAGCAGTCGGACGGAACGCTTGGGTATTCGTCGTCTCTCAAACATGGAGTGACCGGCAAGGGACTCAACGACTACGACGCCATCTTCTCAATTCTGGCCAGCCACAACTACACCGGCTGGATCAGCATTGAAGATGGAATGAATGGCATGGACGAGATGCGCGAGTCGCTCGAATTTCTGCATTCGATGGTCGACAAGTATTTCCCCCAGGCATAACGCTTTCCGAAGCAGACCCGGCCCTCTGCTTCTTTCTGCATTGTCCAGCCACCGCACTCATCTTTGAAGACAAGCTTGGGCGAGTCCACAGAAACGACACATTCCAAATCGGTTCAGATTCATGACACAACTACGCACAGCGATCGTCGGATGCGGCAAGGTTGGACAACTTCACGCCAACGCCTTGGCTTCGCTGCCTCAATCAGAACTGGTCGCCGTCTGCGACAACCAACTCTCGCGGGCAGAATCTTTCGGCTCAGAGTATGGGGCTCTCGCTTTCGCATCCGTGGACGAAATGATCAACAAGGCGAAGCCCGACGCATTGATGATCTGTACTCCTCATCCGCTGCACGAAGAACCGACTGTCGCAGCATTGAAGCGAGGAGTTCATGTCCTCGTGGAAAAACCCCTTGCGTCAACACTGGACGCTTGTGACCGCATGATTCATGCTGCCGATAAAGGAAACTCGAAACTGGGCGTCGTCAGTCAACGACGACTGTTTGAACCTGTCCAACGCATGAAAGCGGCCATCGACGCCGGGAAAATCGGCAGTCCTGTGCTGGGGACGTTTTCCATGTTCAGCTGGAGGGATGAGGCGTATTACAAGTCTGATCCCTGGCGCGGACAATGGAAAACAGAAGGAGGAGGTGTCCTCGTCAATCAGTCCCCGCATCAACTCGATTTACTGCAATGGATGATGGGAGACATCGCCGAAGTTTCGGGCTACTGGGGGAACCTCAATCATCCGTATATCGAAGTCGAAGACACCGCCGTGGCAGTCATTCGATTCCAATCCGGCGGGCTCGGAAACATTGTCACGAGCCTGTCACAAAACCCGGGAATCTACACGAAGGTTCATGTTCACGGGTCCAACGGAGCATCTGTCGGAGTCCAGACAGACACCGGCGCGTCGTTCGTCGCTGGGATGTCGAAGATCGCGGACCCACCACTCAATGATGTCTGGACGATCCCCGGCGAAGAACATCTCCTCGAGCAGTTCATCGCAGAAGACCGTGCACGATTCGGCAGCCTCGATGCGACACAACATTATCACACGCTGCAGATTGCCGACTTCCTCGACGCGGTCATTCAGGATCGCGCCCCTATGGTGACCGGTCGCGAAGGCCGGACCGTTGTCGAGATTTTCACCGCAATCTATCGGTCGAACGAAACAAGACGCCCGGTCGAGTTTCCGATCGCAGCTGACTGATCAAACAGCGAACTGATCAAGCAACCGACTGCCACCCCAAGACACGAAGCAGCGCAGTCGAGCAACCGCAGAGCGATTTCGCAGACAGACTATTCGGCATCCTGAGCGCCGGTTTCGATCGCCACGTTCTTTGGCTCCGGAATGTCCAGGTGTCCGGTCTCAATCTCCTGGACTCTGTGAAATTCATCTTCCTGATCGTAGATCATATGAATCGATCCGTACGTCATCAGAAGACCATCCCAGCGATACGTCACGACCTGAGATTTACCCAATTCGAGAGCGTTGTAGCTGATCTCGGGAGCCCCATAGATGAGGTTGCTCTCGTGAAGATCGTAGATGTTGAATCTCTGTTTGTTGTCGGCAGGAAGCTTCTCGATTTCGTTCTTCAGACCGGAATATGTGAGCAGATAGCTTCCGTAGGTGATGCCTTCCCACACGACTCCGGCAGCGACCAGACAGATGACCAAAAGCATCAATACTCGAACAACCGGGTTCATTCCCCGCTTCGCTTCAACGGCATCATTTTCACCCGGTGCCTGAGCGTTCTCATCGACACCCGGCCCACTTTCCGAACTTCCCATCGCAAATCTCCCCGGTTCAAGACATCGTTAGTAATTCCGGAATAAAACCCCTGACAACAAAACTCAACATAACTGCTAACTCACAGCACGCATAATAGGGGGCCAATACGTTTTCCGGCGCATATATTGCGATTTTTGAGATCAAATCCTGTTGACGCATTCTTGAAGTTCACGTTTATGTTGTCTAGCATAGACGAATCAACACATCTATTCATGTCATGTCGCGCGGTTTCGTTTTACCAATTTCTCTCACAAGATTCATTTGTACTCAACGAAAGGCCCCCCAAGATGCCCACACACGGTTCACCACTCTCTTCTAACAGGGCTGGCTCAAAGCGTGGCTTCACGCTGATCGAGTTGCTGGTCGTGATCGCAATTATCGCGATTCTGATCGCACTCCTGCTTCCAGCTGTGCAGCAGGCTCGCGAAGCCGCACGGCGAACACAGTGCAAAAACAACCTGAAGCAATTCGGGCTGGCGATGCACAACTACCACGACGTCTACAACATGTTCCCAATTGGTCATCAATACCGGGGATGGTTCAACGGCGATCCAAACGTCAACCCAAAACAGGGTGGCTCAGCTTACGGATGGGGATGGGCACTGTTGCCTTACATGGATCAGGCTCCCCTGTTCAATCTCTTCTGGGCAGAACAACAAGTTGCCTGGGCGAATCCCGGACCAAACCAGACTGCGGAACAGACAAACGTTCTCCTTGCTCAAACCGTACTGCCGATGATCAGTTGTCCGTCTGACACCAAACCGACCAACCAGAATGATGGAGCGATCCCGAACTCCGCGACTTCCAGCTACCAGGGTGCCTCCAGTGCTTACAACGGCTATCAGGGGAACAACGTCACTGCGAACGCCAACACTCGCCGGTTCAATGGCGTCTTCCGCCGCACAAACAGTGGCCCACCAACCCGTATTCGTGACATCACCGATGGAACAAGTAACACCATCGCCGTCGCAGAAACTCGCTGGGGAATGCAGACCAACGGTCTGAATCGGTCACGTTTCTACGGAGCACAAGACGGCAACGGCATGAATGGAGCTCAGGGAGCAACCAACGCATTGCTCGTCCAAGGCGAATGGGCAATGAACTGGCTTCAGATCGAAGGGAACACTCAACCTCACCGAACAGCAGGAAGCCTGCACATCGGTGGAGCTCAGTTCCTGTTCTGTGACGGGACCGTCCGTTTCCTAAGTGAGAACATTGAGCATACTGCAACACCGTGGATCAATTTGAACAGTGCTTTCCGAACTGTCGACATCGCGAGCAATCCAAACGCTCCATTCTTTGGAACGTACCAGAAGCTGTTCGCCCGTAACGACGGAGCTGTCCTTGGCGAATTCTAATCGTTCGCCTGTGTATTGCGGATTGCTCGTTCCGCGAATGTTCACTTCGGTAGGATGAGCAACTGATCGAGAATATGGCACGGGCAGATGAAACTGCCCGTGCTTTTTTCTTTTCCGAAACGCAGAAGTCTCCATTCGGAGACGTGCAGATCGAACAGAATCCAGATATGTTCATTTGAGAACATGTTTGTGCAAAACTGCCCAACACATAAACGTCTTCAGAGTGACTGGCGAGTTTGGTCGCCTCCGTTTTTGGCAGTGCCAGAACAAAATTCGCCAGTTTAAATTCAAATCGCCCCGCCTGAATGCAGGGTCATCAATCGGTGGAAGGAATTCGAGTCATGAGAAATCTGATTTCACTTTGCGGAATTGTCGCGATCAGCGCGATGGGATGTGGTCCCAGTGGTCCCGATATTGAAGGAGTTCACGGGAAAGTGACGATGAACGGACAGCCATTAAGAAACGCGTCGATCGTTTTTATGCCCGTCGAAAGCGGTCGTCCAGCTGGGGCCCGAACTGACGAAGAAGGCATGTACGTCCTTAACTTCTCAGGCGGACGACAAGGTGCTCAAGCCGGCGAGTATAAAGTGCGCATCAGCACAGCCAGCGACCCAATGGCTCAGGAAGATGGAAGCACAACTCCTGGATCACCGGAAACGGTCCCTCTGAAATACGGTGCACAGACGACTCTAACAGCAACTGTCGTCGAAGGTGGTGATAACGAATTCAACTTCGATATCACTTCCGAAGGTCCTGTTGCACAAGCGGAAGACGGATATTAACAGACTTGGTTCGTTTGATACTGCGTCAGCTCCATCGACACTCGTACGAGTCAACGACTCATGATCAGATGATTGCTGACGACAGTTTCATCCGAAGACGATCTCAAGCCCTCCGAACGCTCATTGTGTCGGAGGGCTTTTTTGTGCGCCGATCTCGTGAAGGCATTTCACTCTGAAGCTCTCATCTCTTGACACGAGAACTTGACCAAAGCGATCACTTGTCGTTTTCACTCAGATCACCGCACCTCTCCTAGAGTGCCTCTCAACCTCAATACCTCGTCTCAAAATTGCAGTTTTTGATATGAATCTCGACGAAGTCATGATAATCGCAAGTTTTACCTTGCGATCCAGAAATCTTTCTGTAGGATAAACGCATCAAATCCGACTTACACGTCTTCCGAATTCATCACGAATTCTTTTTATTCAGTTTCCTCTCTCTTCATTGGAGGATGTCACATGCCCGCAACAACTCGACTCAAACTTCTTTCCAGGAATCAGCGTGGATTTACGCTGATCGAACTGCTGGTGGTGATTGCGATCATCGCAATTCTTATCGCCCTGCTGCTCCCGGCAGTTCAGCAAGCACGTGAAGCAGCTCGACGGACACAGTGCAAAAACAACCTGAAGCAATTCGGGCTGGCAATGCACAACTACCACGACGTCTACAAGTCTTTCCCAATCGGACACCAATATCGTGGTTGGTTCAACGGAGATCCGGAAACCAATCCGAAACGAGGCGGTTCCGCCTACGGTTGGGGCTGGGCGCTTTTGCCATATATGGATCAAGGTCCATTGTTCAACCTGTTCTGGGCTGAACAACAGGCTGCTTGGGATCAACCAGGACCAAATCAACAAGTCGGTCAAGAGAACGTCACTTTGTGCCAAACTGTCTTGCCGCTCTTCAGTTGTCCTTCTGATACCAAGCCCTCCAATCAGAATGATGCAGCCATTCCAAACTCCGCAACAAGTAGCTATCAGGGTGCTTCCAGTGCCTATAACGGTTACAATGGCAATAACGTGACAGCCAACAATATCCCACGCCGTCGGAACGGAATCTTTCGAAGAACCAACTCAGGACCACCTGCGAAGATCCGAGACATCACCGACGGAACAAGTAACACGATTGCTGTCGCTGAAACACGCTGGGGGATGCAGACCAACGGTCTGAACCGATCTCGTTTCTACGGAGCTCAGGACAACAACGGTCTGACGGGTGCTCAAGGCGCATCTAACGCCCTTCTCGTTCAAGGTGAATGGGCTATGAACTGGCTTCAGATCGAAGGAAATCCGCAACCGCACCGTACTGCAGGAAGCCTGCACGTGGGCGGTGCTCAGTTCCTGTTCTGTGATGGAACCGTTCGCTTCCTCAGCGAAAACATTGAGCACACCTCCACACCGTGGATCAATCTCAACAGTGCGTTCCGAACTGAAGACGTTGCGAGCAACCCAAACGCTCCGTTTTTCGGAACCTATCAGAAGCTCTTTGCACGAAACGATGGAGCTGTGATCGGAGAGTTCTAAGAGGACTTCAATCCAAAAACCTCGACATCAACACCCTCGGAGTACACCATGTGCTCCGGGGGTGTTTGCATTGATGGGAACCCATCCAACTCCACCGGGAGGCTGCTGAACGCGTTCACTTTCACCGGTTGAACACGGTAAGGAGGATGATGCACCTGCCCGGTCGCAATTTCACCGGGTCGTGTTTCGCTGAACAGGATGTATCGCTCCACAAGAAAGAAGTCGAGTGTACCCGGCTCGCTGGGACTCGCCGTTTCCTGCGGTTGATACTCGAATTCCATCGTCCTTCGTTGTTCGTCTCGAAACTGACTCGTTCGATAATGAACCGCCCCAGCGTCATCGACGGACGCAAACATCTTTCCCCAAACGTACGGAAGCCCGAACAGCTTTCGAGCGAGCATCACCGCCAGCCAGCGATTCGCTGTGAGCGAGAAAAACCAAACCCCGGGCGTGCCGTCTTCATTGAAGGCATACGTACGGACGTTCAGCTCCAGAAAGTTGGAGATGTACGGCACCTGCGACGACCACGACGGCCGGATCTTCCGCATCAAAAACGGGACGACACCAATCCAGGCCGCCCCATCGAATGTGTCCACCGTCAACCCGCGCGGAAGTCGTCGCTGGATCAGTTCGGGATCGATCTTCCAATGCAGAAAGAGCAGTTTTCTCCACGACTGAAACATGACAGGGCGATCATCAGGACGGGTTTGTAATGCCTGACGTTGCTGCAGAGTCGGCTGAATTGTGTCCATCGTTTTGCTCTTCTCGTGATTGTTTGAGCATTTCTTGATTCGGTTTAAACGCACTCGCACGAGCAAACGCAGTCTTTTATCTGATGAATCAGCGCAAGCGAGTGCACCGGAAAGAGCAACTTGCTCTCGACCGATCGTCCTGACCAGTTCATTTTGACGAATCACCTTCCGCTCGCAATCCCCGTTCATCGATCCGTTGAACTCCCCATTCCAATGGAGCGCACGTCGTTGCAGTTTGAGCTTCCTGAGATCGCGATCGTCCGGTTCAACAGCGCGAACGGGAGGCGACTTTTCGAATCGAAATCCTCCGATAAATGGAAAACTTTTCCGGCGAAACTGATCGGGCTTTCCTGAAATCAGGGCACTGTTTGAGTCCACTATTCAATGTGGGTTCAAAAACTGTTATCACAATCGAGCACGGAGTACGTTTCCCGAACTGGATCTGCGGCCATGACCCCCTCGCTTCGACTCGTTTTCGCTGTCCACAACCACCAGCCGGTCGGCAATTTCGACGGGGTGTTCGAACAGGCCTGTGAAGAGGCTTATCTTCCCTTCATGGATGTCGTGGACGACTTCCCGGATCTTCCCGTGACCATGCACATTTCGGGCAGCCTGCTGGAGTGGCTCGAACAGCATCGAACCGATTACCTCGACCGAATCAAAGCCTCGGTCGCTGCCGGTCACATGGAAATCCTCGGCGGGCCGTATTTCGAATCAATTCTGGCATCAATCCCGGGACGTGACCGGATCGGCCAAATTCAGCTTTACGTGAAGCATCTCGAAGAACTCTTCGAAACGCGCGTCCGTGGAATGTGGGTCCCCGAACGTGTCTGGGAACCAGCCTTCACAAGTGACCTCGTTGATGCGGGCATCGAATACACAATCCTCGACGACTCCCACTTCCGGTGGGCAGGGTTTTCTGATGACAAGCTGCATGGGCATTACCTGACCGAAAACGAGGGACGGCTGCTGTCTGTCTTCCCCGATGATGAAACGCTGCGATACACGATTCCCTGGTCCGAACCGGATGAGACAATCGCCTATCTCAGACAACTCGCTGAGAAGTTTCCCGGAACGGTTGTCTCTTTTGGTGATGACGGAGAAAAATTCGGATCATGGCCGGGAACCTTCAACCATGTGTACGGTGACAAACAGTGGTTGCGACGGTTCTTTCAGGCGATTCGTGAACAATCGGAATGGCTGCGCGTCGTAACGATGGCTCAGGCGGTCGATTCCGTTGCTCCGAGCGGAAAGGTCTATCTGCCGAATGCCAGCTACCGGGAAATGACGGAATGGGCATTGCCGACCGATCAACAGATCGTTTACCAGCAGACGCGGCAGCACCTTGAAAAACTCGACGACTGGAAAACGGTTCAGCCGTTCTTCCGGGCTGGGATGTGGCGCAACTTTCTCGTGAAGTATCCCGAAAGCAACGACATGTATTGTCGGTCGCTGGAAATCAGCCGTCGACTGGCAGCGATGGAAGACGACCCGCATCATCCTCTCAGCGAGTCTGTTCGCGATTCGATTCGCCTCGAACTTTATCGCGGTCAATGCAACTGCCCGTACTGGCACGGAGCTTTCGGGGGCCTCTATCTTCCTCACTTGCGAAACGCCATCTATCGCCATCTCATCGCTGCCGACACGCTTCTTGAGAAAGCCAGCGGGCGCTCCGGTCGCTGGGTCGACATCAGCGCGGAAGATTTCAACCTCGACGCTCGACAGGAAATCCGAATCGCTTCGGATCGGTTGATTGCGTACCTGAGTCCGGCTCGTGGCGGGCATCTTTACGAACTCGACGTGAGAAGCATCGAGACGAATCTGCTCTCAACGCTCAACCGTCGTCCGGAACCGTACCATCAGATGATTCTCGACATCGGAGGAAAGAGCGAAAGCGTCGACGACATCGACTTCAACAAGCATGAAGGGGCTCGGTTCAAACAGGACAATCTCGATCAGCAAATCGCCTACGATCGCTGGCCTCGCAAGAGTCTGGTCGACCACTTCCTGCGACCCGGAACAACCGCTGAAGACTTCGCTGCCGGCAACGGAGAGATTGGTGATTTTCTACTGGGAGTCCACGAGTCAAAAACGCGGAAGTCATCCAGTCGCGTCGAAGCCATTCTCTCTCGCGAGGGACGACTCGGGGAACACTGGATTCAAATGACGAAACAGATTTCGCTCGACGCGGCTCGCACAGGTCAACTTGAGTTTGACTACCGCCTCAATCAACTTCCGGTCGGAGAAGAAATTCAGTTCGCTGTGGAGTTCAACTTCTCAAGCATGCCAGCGTCGCAACCAGATCGGTACTTCTACGACGAATCCGGACGCCGCGTCGGTCAGTTGGAAACCGTATTGAACCTTTCCGATCAGCAACGCATCGGACTTGTTGACGAGTGGCTGGGCGTCGACACAACGCTTGAAGCTTCGGTTCCGTGCAATGTTTGGACATTTCCGATTCAGACCGTCAGCCAAAGCGAAGGCGGATACGAACTGGTCCATCAAAGCAGTGTCGTTACGTTGGTCTGGAACTTCGTTGTGGATGAGTCACGGAGTTTCCATGTCCAGATTCAACAATGCGTGGACACCTCCGCGGCTCACGCACGCCAGCTCGCAGCATTCTCCTCAGAAAGCTGAATCCGTTGGGAACTGTCGATCTCGCGAAAAGTGACAATCACTGATTCTGCGGTTGCGCCATCTCAATGTGATTGACTTGAGTCTGATCGGCTTCAATGTGTTCGCCTCCGTTCTTCCAGTCGCTTGTCAGCCAAATCGTGGCGACTCCATTGCGACCGGAGGTGACGACGTTTCGACCATCCGGAGAGACAGCGAGTGATGTCAGTTCACCTCGCTGTTGCGCGAGCGTAAAGATTTCTGTTCCCCCATGTCCGGGAGTCGCGTCCCAGACTTTGGCGGAGGCATCCGCGCTGGCAGTAAATAATCGGGCACTGTCTTGAGAAAAGGCCACGCTGGTGACAGCAGAAGTGTGCCCTTCGCAAGTGGTGATCAAATCCCCGGTGGCAGCATCCCAGATTTTCGCGGTGTTATCTTCTCCTGCGGTGACGATCAGCTTTCCGTCCGGAGAAAACGCTCCTGCCAGCACAGCCCATTCATGTCCACTGAGAACTCGCTGTTGTTCTCCCGTCTTCCGATCCCAAAGTCGAGCTGTTCGGTCGTTCGAAACCGTGAGGATCTGATTTCCATCAGGCGAAAAGATTGCCAGCCGAACCCGACCGGTGTGACCAATGAAGGAGACCTCGACTGATTTCGTTTCCAGGCTCCAGAGTTTCGCCGTTTGATCGTCCGAAGATGTTAACACCTGCAAGCCATCCGGAGAGAACCGGACACTGTTGACGTAAGAATCGTGGCCTCCTTCAAGCTTCTCCACAACCTGACCGGTTGTCGCATTCCAGATCTTGACGGAGTTGTCCCAGCTTCCCGTCGCGACAAGTGTTCCGTCCGGTGAAAAACTCGCTGACGCCACTGCTCCATGCGGGCGAAATGCCATGACTTCGCGACGAGTTGCCGCATCCCACAATCGGGCATCGGTTCCGCCAACAGTCAGAATCGACTTTCCGGCCGGATCAAACTTCGCGGACCAGACGAGACCGCCAACGACTTCGAAATCGAGAACCGGCTGACTCAACGTGTTGTCCGAAGACGTCGATGTCAGATCGAGAACTCTCACCGTATTGTCATTGCAAACGCATAGCACCCGTTCGCCGTCGGGAGAGAATGCCACGTCATTCACACTGAATGATTCAACGTCGACAGAAAATTGTTCCTGCCCGGTGAGCCGATCCCACATGACAATTCTTGATCCCGGATTCAGCAGGTCATTTTCAAGAAGACTGACAGAGATGACCGAACGACCATCCGGAGAAACAGCTACGCTCGAGACTGCCGTCGAGTGGCCGAGAACCTGTTCCACAATCTCTTCACCCGTTTCAGCATCAACGGTGCCCACGGTGTGATCATGGCACGCTGTCAGAATTTGCTGACCGTCGGGAGAGAAAACGACCTGCGAGATCAGCCGGTTGTGATGACGAACCTCCCAGAGCACTTGAGCCGTTTCCGCGTCCCAGAGAATCATCCTCCCGTTGGAATCACACGTCACCAGCCGATTCGTGTTCGGAGAAAAACAGACGGAAGTCACGCGCCCATGATGCCCTTCAAGTCGGACCGGTTTGATTGGAAGATCTTCCACCGAATCGATTGATTCAATGGCTGCCTGTCTCAACATTTCATCCAGTCGCCACAACTGAGTTGACTGGTCATTGCTTCCCGTGACAAGCCACTTTCCATCGAAAGAAATGCCGATGACTGCTGACTGTCCGGTCTTGGGAATTTCCAGAATTTGAGCCCCTGTCCCAACATCCCAAAGGCGGACTGTATCGTCCGCTGCTGCTGTCGCAAGAATGCGTCCGTCAGGAAGGAACACCGCGTTGGACGTCAGAAATTGATGGCCTTCGGCGAGTGTCAATTCCAGCTCGCCGGTATGCGCATTCCAAATTCTTCCGGTACGGTCTCGACTCGCAGTGACGATTCTTCCTCCCTGCGGATCGTACGCAACATTCAGAATTGCGTCGCTGTGCCCGGAGAGTCTTCGCCCATTCAGAACACGGATTTCTTCATATTGATCAATGTTCCATGCGACAGCCCGACTGTCCTTGGCCCCGGAAAAGATCGTCCGGCCATCGGAGGAAATGTCGACAGCTCGAATTTCCCCGAAGTGGCCGCGGAACGTTTTGATGGTCGAAGTATTCGTGGTATCCCAGACCTTGATGGAATTGTCACGTCCACCCGAAATGAGCAGTTCACCGTCTTTCGAGAAACAGAGTGCATGGACTGACGAGGAATGCCCTTCCAGAGAATCGAACTCAGGTTCGGGAACTTCGTCGTTCAAAATCTGACCGAGATCGAATGCCGGAAGCTCGGAAGGATTCCACAAGAGAATCCGGGAGTCATAACCACCTGTCGCGACATACTGCCCATTGGGTGAATAAGCGACAGAATAAATCGGTCCTTCATGCATCATGAAGACGGCATCCTGTCGCGCTCGCACTCTCGTTTCTCGATCAGGCGTTTCCTGAGCGACAAATCGCACAGCCATTGCATCGGCTTCCGGAACCGTTGCATCAATGGACCAGACGATGGCTTTTCCGTCCTGACTGACGGTGACAAGTTGTCGAGGAGACGATGCCGAATCCAAGTTGAAGTCGGGCGCAAACGCAGCATCCCAAACCCACCACGAATGTCCGTCAAGGACGACAAGCTCGCGAGGCTGCCGAATGTCCGAAACATCCCAAAGACGTGCGGTCTCATCATACGAACAGCTGATGAGCTGTTGGCCGTCAGGTGAAAACTCGACATGCAAGACCGCATCGCTGTGACCGTTGAACGTCGCGACCTGTTCTCCCGTGGACGCATCAAATATCCGAATGAGACCTTCCGGACCACTGCCCCCCAGTGCGACATACTTTTGATCCGGAGACCAGCAGGCGGAATGAACATAGAGACCTGCTTGCGGAAACTCGCGGACGACTTCCTTCGAATTGAGATCCCAGATTCTCGCGGAATGGTCCCAACTCGCTGTGAGAAGAAACTGATTGTCGGGAGAAATTGCGACGTCGTCGACCGGTCCGGATGTATTGAACTCGGTTGAAATCTGTTCGCAAAGGTGCATCAAGCGCCCCCACTCCCAGTCACGCAAACGGGGCGGACATTGATTCAACAAAGAGACCGCAACGTCAAAAGCATTCTCTTCAATTTTTGCGGAGGCCAAGCCGATGCGAGCGATGTACGCTTTGTATTCCTCTGCCTCTTTCGCAACTTCGGCTTTCCGCTGATTGGCCTCGGCAAGAATTCGCTGGTCGTCTGCGATCTCTCGCTGACGTTGGGCCTCATCCCGTTCCGTTTCTGCGATTTCTCGCTGATTGTCGACTTCCGTCAAGGCAACCTGCAGATTCGAACGAGCCTTTTCGGCGATCTGTTTCTGTTCTGTCGCCAGGTCCCGCTGCTCTTCAGCGATTCCTTGCTGAATCGTCGCACGATCGCGCTCACTCACGGCGATTTTTTGCTGCTCGACCGCAAAGTTCCGTTCCGACCGAATCCAGAAAAAGGCCCCGGTGACGAGAATCAGAATCCCGGCCACCATGGCTGCCATCGTCCGCTTGGCAACTTCCAGTCGGCGACGACGCGCATCGCGTTCGGTCCGGTCGAACTCAATCTCTCCTCGCATCTCCTGATGTTCAGGGAGCTTCGGAGAAAGGAGCGACAACGCGAGATCGTAGTCCCCATTCGATCGCGCATGTTTGGCATAAGCGAAATTCGCCTGATCGATTCCCGATCGAGCTTCTTCGTTTCCTTCCCACAGTTCGTGGGCTTGCTCAAATCCGAAAACAGCCTTGGAATAATCTCGATAATCCCCCGAAGACTGTGCCCGTTCCAGATCCTGACGAGCTCGCTTCGTCAGAGCCAAACTCTCTGAGTGATCGAGATACGATCGCAGTTCCTTTTGAAACTCAGAGACCGACTGGTGACGCTGTGCCGGTGCCGTCGACATCGCCTTCCGCGCGATCTCGATCAGTTCGCCTTGTTGATCGGTCTCGCGAATTGTGTTTCGCATCGCTGCGAGAAGCGCGTCTTTGACACTCTTGCCCGGATGCGGAGGCACTCCCGTGACAATCTCCCACAACATCGCCCCAAGAAGATAGACGTCACTGGTTTCCGCGATCCGATTGATCGGCCCGGTCGCCATTTCCGGAGCCATATACGCCGGAGTCCCTCCCATTGCTGGGGGGATGTTGACGCTTCCAGCCTTTTCAAAGTGCTTTGTCGGGAGAGCGAGGCCCCAATCCATCACGAGGACTTCACCGAAGTCTCCGAGCATAATGTTCTCAGGCTTCAAATCCCGATGGATGACTCCTCGAGCATGCGCGAAAGCAATTGCATCTGCGGTGCGCAGCAGAATTTCCAGATTTTCATGCAATGACTTCTGGTTGATCACCTTCGACCACGGCGTCCCCTGCACTTGCTTCATTGCATAGAAAAGGGCGCCCTGAGAGTCGTTCCCCAGATCGTAAATCGGAACGATATTCGGATGATCCAGATCACTGGTGACAATCGCCTCAGCGAGGAATTTGTCTCGCTGATTCTGTTTCTGATCTTTGGTCCCCTTGATCATCTTGATCGCGACATCACGATCGACCGATGTCTGGCGTGCCGACCAGACAATTCCCATTCCCCCTTCACCGAGAACTTTCCGAAGTTCGTACTCCGGAGCAGTGACGAGCGTCATCGTATCGGTTGCGGTCGAGACGGACCGGTTGGGGATGGACCGCAAACTGGTAGAACGAGACTCAGTCACCTGCTGCGGAACGCTGTCGCCTCCGCCAAACCGAGTCGCTTTGATTGTCGCCCCCGGCGCAGACTCGTCTTCCGCATCCCAGTTCAGGTTGAGTGTTTTCAGTTCGTTGCTGCTTGGCCCGGTAGGATGGACATCGGGAATGGTTCGTTGAGCCTGTTCATTTTCCCGTCGCTGAATGTCAATGGTGCCATCGCCGATCGTCGGGTTCTGGTCGCCCTGATCGTTTTCGCCGTCGATGGAGTCCATCACGAAAGTTTGATCGGCCTCCTGGCTGACAACGTCCGACAACCCACCGTCGATTGTCCTGTCTGCGTCCCCCACGTCCTGAACGAAAGTCGCATCGGCCGTTTCGGAAGGGTCCTCATCCTCTGGCTCGTTTGGCAGCATAAACGTTTGATCCGCCAACGTGTTGCCATCGTCTTCGACTTCAAACGACTCCACCACGAGTTCAGAGATTGATTCGGGTTCGTCGATGGCGTTGAGATCAAGCGTTCCTTCGAGGGCCCCATCCTGATCGAACTGTTCAGGAAGTTCGTCTTCCATAAACGTTTCACTGGAGTGACTCTCGTCGTCCGCCTGCTTCAACGGATGCTGACACTTTGGACACACAACCAGATCGTCGGACGAGAGGTTCGCACCACATTCAGGACAAGTTGTCATCGCTGGACCTTCCGGAAATTTGTGTGCGTAAATACTCGCATGGACTCGGACTCAGATCGCATCTGTGGAAATCGAAATTCTTTGTGGTTGATCAGACAGAACGAAAAGTGTTCACCACTCTTCGAACAAACTTTCGCAGTCCAGACCAATGAGTTGTCGCGCCGGATTGAGTCGCGACGAGAACGGCAGCTGCTGCCCCGACGCCCCCGAGTCCAGAACTCGAGACTTCCCTAACTTCCCGATCCGAACGTTGATCCTCTGACAGCGACTGATCCCGAACATTCGCCTCGGGTTGAAGAGCCTGCCGAAGTGCCCCAGAGTCCGATGGCTCAAGCGAAGTGCTCGAATTGTCGAGAGCATCACCTTCGGTTTTCTGATCACCTTCACTGGTCGGCGGCCGATCCATGGTTCCGGCGTCATTACTCGAAGCAGGTCGTCCGTCACGCAGCTCCACATCTTCGACAAGTTGCAGCTGCGCATCCTGACCTTCTTTCATGAAGATCTTCCAATGCCCGTCGCGAAGCTTTTCAAACAAACCGGGGAGATTACTGAGGACTGCTTCAGCGTCTTTACCATACAGTGACCGCTGAATCGGACGACCAAAGCGGTCCACTTCGACGTCTCCTTGCGAATCAATTTTCTGAATCACAACAATCCGCTCGTTCTGAACGGTGTCGATATCCGTGACCGTTTCAAACTCAAGCTCTTCCTGTGACTCAGCGACAACTTCGACATCGGAATCACGACTCTCAGTGATCTCTGTTCGTGGGGGCTCCGGTTGAGGAACTTCGATTGACAGATCGAACGGAATGCTTCCGAACAATCCTTCCCCCGGAACCGGCGCCAGCGAAGTCACACTGACTTTGCCAAGCTCTTCACCGCCCGATGTAAACAAAATGTTCGGGTCATCGTAGAGAGTGATCTGAATCGGAATCGGCGATGAGGGACTCTCTTCGTTCGGGTTCTCGAGGTACTGATGATCAAACAGGAATTCTCCCGGACCGATTCCAGGAGCGGGACCAACGAACTCCTGTCGCTGCGCGCTGTAAACAGGATCACCACTCGTGTAAACATCTTCGACGGGACCGTCCGGGTCCCAGAGAATTTCGAAGACGAAGGTGTTGTCATTCACGCGACCAAAGTCACCCAGAATCTTCGCGATCCCAGAAGTCAGAACCTGTGGAGTGGAGACGTTTTCAAGAAGAGGAACCGGATTCGTAATCGAGCCAGTTCCGCTCTTGACGATCACATCGGCCGCAAAAGTCACATCACCGACCGCTTCCCCGGTGATGGAACTCCCCAGAATATCAAACATTTCGCCGGTGTCTTCGATCGACAGTGAGCCATCCGTTTCGAGGAACACGTCGGCAGAAGAACCGCCGATTGCAATGATCGGAGCAGCCACACGCAAATCCGCATCGGCTCGACTAAGAGCTTTGAGTGTGATGTCGCCTCCCGATGTATTCATGACGACCGCATCGACATTCATCGCTCCTTCATTAGTGACCAGAATCTCGCGACTCGAAATCCCACCAAGAGTGATTCCGGTCAACAGACCCCACTCCGCATCAAACATTGGATCACCAAATGTTCCAATGGTCAGCAGATCCTGTCCGACGTTCGAAATTTGCACGTTCCCGGAAGTCGAGTTGCGTGCAGAGAGTTCGGCAACAGAAGTCTGAATTGCGTTGAGATTTCCGATTCCGATCGCTGCATCGAGGCCGAGGCGCGATGCTTCGATATCGACTCCGCCTGCATCGCCCGCATCACGGATTTCTCCGAAGAGCGACGTGAGACGAACATCCCCATTTGAAACGATTCGACCGACTTGAACTTCTCCCGATCCCGCAAGATCGATCCGCGCGTTAAGTGCCCGGACTTCTGAACCGTCCTCCATGAACACTTCTCCCAGCGATGCTCCGGGAGATTGAGTCGCGTCTCCTCCAGCGAGCAGAACACGGTCGCCCCCAGTCTCCACAAAGCTGGTCGAAGGCATTATCAGATCAGCGGAGGTCTCGATGAAAATTTCCCCGACCGATGAGCGAATACCCGTCAAACTTCCGACCGTCCCAATCTCAAGATCACCGACATTCCGAAACAGTAAGTCGTCAGTGATCTCAGCAGCGAGACGCTCCACAGAATTCAACTCGCCCAGATCAAAGGTTCCCGTCCCCTGCAACTGAAGATCGCTCGCCGCGATCGAAGAGCCGCTCGCTTCCACAACTCCAGCATCAGCGAAGATGCGAACAGTGGCTCCCACGGCAGAAACCATCTCTCCATTGCCTTGACCGATTGTGATCAAACCACCTGATCGAAGTTCGATATCGTCGTCGACTGTCGAAACTCCTTCGACAGTTTCCAGACTCCCGATCGTGAAGCCGTTTACGTCGTTAAACACGATCGGCCCATCGACATTGATCATGATGACGGAAAGATCGTTATCATTCTGAAGCTGAACCGGACCTTCTCCTTGAAGCTTCAACTCTTCGGCAATGATGACAGAATCAATTGCTTCCACGACGCCGCCGGTCGAGTATCCGCGGACAATTCCCCCGACAGCATGGATTCCTTCTCCTGCTCCGCTACCAATGACAACCTGACCACTCGAAGCGAAGGAGACATCGCCGTCGTTCGTCGTCAGGCCAGAAATTCCGTTGACTGTTCCGAAAGTCATTCCTCCCTGATCGAACAGGTAAATCCCGCTGTTCGCACGAGTTGTGACCGCTGCGACGGT
The DNA here is from genome assembly GCF_007859735.1 of Thalassoglobus neptunius. GTDB lineage: Bacteria > Planctomycetota > Planctomycetia > Planctomycetales > Planctomycetaceae > Thalassoglobus > Thalassoglobus neptunius. The sequence goes on from NZ_SIHI01000001.1 coordinate 2,384,271, forward strand.
TCCAAAGTCGTTCAGATTTTGAAGAAAGGAAATCGGCCCTCCGGACGAGAACGAGACCCGCTCGGCATCAACGGTTCCCCCGTTCTGAGTCATTTGACCGACTTGAAGATCCGCTGCTCCATCAACGTTTGCGACGAACCGTACCTCATTCACAGCCCCGCCTCGATTGGTCACTTGCCCATCATTCTGAATGATGTCATCGCCTGCCTGAAACAGAATGAATCCATTTCCGGTGAGATGCTGAATATCCGCATTGATGGTCAGCGTGTCCCCCATCGAGGAAGAGTCGCCCGCCACAAGCTCGAAGTCTCCCCCCACTTCAAGGTTGGTGTCGATCGTCAGTGCTCCACCGGAAGTGATTCGCCCTCCCTCGGTGGCTGTCGATTGAGACACACTGTTGAGAGCACTCAGCATGAGCGAACCCTGATTCTCGATATTCACAACTCCCTTCGGAACATGAAACGCCAGCTGACTCACGTTCGTCTCGAACGGGACAATGGTCCCCACTCCAGCCGACACCACATTCGGGCTCTCCCCGACCATGAAGACCGCTCCGAACGCCGACACCGCAGCTTGCGAGTCACCGGTGCTGACATCGACGATTTCGCCCCCCGTCTCCACACTCACCACTCCGCCGGTCATACCAGCACGAAGGTCAGAAATCTTCGCAAAGCCTTCCCCCTGAACGTCGATCTCAATGGCCGTCGAAGATTCGCTTCCGGTCGTGATCATCGCACTCCCGAATTGTTCAAAGCTCTCCGCCCCGATCTCATTTCGATTGACAACAATGGAAACAGACTCCGAACCGGCATCCAGAACCGATCCATCCAGCATCAGCATTTCGTCAGTCGTGACAATTGACGCACCGCTCGATTCGATGACTGCACTCTGCCCGACTAAAATCGAATCGGTCCCGATGGAAAGCAGACCATTCGTCGAGACCACCGCCCCAGCCACGAACTCTGTTCGTCCCATCCCGTTCTGCTGAGTGAATGCTCCATCAATCGAGAGCGAATTCACCGTGACATCACTCGCACTGAAGATCTCCAAGTTTCGAATGAAGCTTCCGAAGTGATCATCAAATTCTCCCAGTGAAACGTTTCCACCAGCGACTGATTGAGGATCGAAACGAACGTCCACCGGAGTGGAAGTCGTTGATGTCGAAACCGTCGCTCCACTGATGTCGATGGCCCCTCCAAATGTTTGAACAATCACCGAACTACGAACATCCCAGTCACCTGTGACAGTCCAGTCTCCGCCTCGCGTCGAAAACTGCCCTTCAGTGATCAACGAATTCGTTTCATAACGTTGATCGCCTGACTGTCCGCCGGCCGCGAACGTGCGGACATCATTCAGTGCAATCATGCTGCCTGCGACAACTTCAAGACCGCCTAATTCCGCTCCCCCAGCTTGTCCAGCACTTCCGAGAATCTCAACGCGTCCAGAACCGGTCGATCCGTCACCGGCACTGACCAGTTCCAAAGTTGAAAACATGAGCGATTCGCTCACAACGTTCGATTCAAATCGAATCTGCTCGACAGCTGAGATGATCACATCGGACTTCAATGTCACTTGATCGCCGAACACGACTGACTCAAGGACGTCGAATGAATTCCCGGAGATTTGGGTTTGCCCCAAATTGTCAATGACCAGTGAATTGAGCCCATCAACGTCGCCCGAAAAATGAGTCAATCCGGATGTATTGACGTTCAGAATCGATCCATTGGCAGAGAGGTTCCCAATCTCGATATCTCCGCCCGCGGTGCTTTCCAGAATCGTGTCATTTGTCAGTGACAAGTCACCGTCATAAAGCTGATCACCATACGTGAACGCATCTCCACTCAGCCGAATCTCCGAAGCTGAGATCGTGACGTCTCCGAGCGGGCCGATCGGAGAACCGAGATTTCCGTCAATGACAACGTCGTTTTGCCCAGTATCGATCGACAAGTCGAAATGTTTTCCACCGACTGAAAGCACATCTCCAGTCACGCTCACAATTCCATCGGTGGCAATCGACTGATCGTGCCTGAGAATTAAGTCCGCCTCGATGGTGAGATTGACCGTTCCTGCCTGAAAGCTGACATCCGCAAACTCAACCTCACTCGCATCAATCGTGACATCAACATTCCGCGCCGGAGGAGCGATTCCGTTATCGACAAGCGTGACCAGATCGTCACCGCCGGAAACTTCGACCGCCAGAGCTTCAGAACTGCTCATCTCGAATGAGGCGCCCGTCGGAATTTGCAGTTCGAGTTGATCTTCACCCACTCCCAAATCAACATGAATTCGTCCCGGCGACATCGTGACAGGGTCGTACAGCGAAGAAGTGGGCAATGGATCGAATGTCAGCCCGGAATCCGTCGAAATCGGGATCACGTTCCCGTTTTGATCGAAGATCTGCAGCCCTTCCTCAGAACCGCCTCCATCTTCTCCGGCGTTCGTCAGCGTCACCTCAACCGCATCATTGACACCATCATCACCGATGATTGAGAGGACTCCACCAGAAAGCGATGCCGTCACACTCAAGACACGTCGATCTTCCAATCGATCGATGAACAGCGGCGCAAATTCATCCTCACACGCTGATGAGGGTCGACTCCTTCCCCAAAAGTCCCCCAGAACTGAACGGACTCGATCACTTAGAGAAGATCTGCTCATTCCATTCTCTGCGTTTCCTCACGTTCGACGAACGTGGCGTCTTTGGGTTCACACAGTCGCCCCGAATTCCGCTGTCAAAATGCGACAGAATCCGGAAATGGTGTTTTGATTGATCGAAACCTGCGTCGACGCTTCGGCAATCTCGTCAAGCGACACCAGTTCGCAACTGGCACTCTATTCTAGGGTCCCGCCTGGCAGAAATCACGGACTAATTGGTGATTGGAGATGCCTCACCTGCGCAAGGTGCTCATCCCCTCCCTTTCATCGCTGAGACCATTTTCATGGTTTCTCTGCGATCATCTCGGCACCTGAGTCTTGTGAACGTTGCGTTTGCTCGAGCGAAGTACAGCAAACCAATCGTGAAGATGCCTTCAGTGATGATTGAAGAGATTTGAAATCGGTCGAAACGGCACAGGATTTTCATCGACAGGCCACATCGGGTTCTCGACGCGATTTGCTCCGATCCGCCCGCCAGACCGCCTGCCGGCACTTCTGAGAGTTGAAATCCAAACGTCTTCGACATTCGGAGCGACACGACGAAATCATCGAAACCCGATAAGCGTTGCCAACATCAGTTTCGCTCCGTCTAAGAGACCAAACTCCGAGCAATTGGTCCTGTGACGTGCAGTGAGCTGCAATGAGATTTTCTCTCGCTTGGCCCAAATTGGAGGACGAACCGATCGTTCATCCTCACTTGTGAATCGCAGCGATTCACACGAGCTGAGACAGTATCTGACGGACAAATGTGTCCATGCAGAGGACAGATTACAGAGAACCGCAGAAAATGGCCCGATCTCAACTCGAACGTTTAATTCCCGGCGGATCGCTTGGACTTTTTGGCGGTTTTCGTCGGTTTTTTTACTTTTTTTGCTGTGGTCTTCGACTTCGTCGCGGCTTTCTTGGCAGTTTTGCGAGTCGATGTCTTCGCCTCAGGCTTCTTTCGACTGACCTTTTTCGTCGCCGACTTCGCACGTTTCGGCTTCACAGGATTCTTATAGAGATCTGCCAGCCTGGACGCACAAGCGAATGGATCCGTTTCCGGATCGAGATCCTGATATTGCTCCAGTCCCGGCTGCAATACCGGGTCCACTGAGACGGACTTCATCAGAAAACAGAACTGCGGCCCCTCTGACTTTTTGATGCCAGCTTTGATGGCATCAGCAGCCTGATCGCTCGTGGCTGAGGCTTCCACAAGTCCCAACCATTTCAGCAGTTGTGTCATTTTATCATCGACAGGCAACACGTGCGCCCCGAGCGCGTGCTGAACCGTGAAGTCCCGCATAAACGGGGAGATGTGCGGAATCTCCGAGAGTTCTTTGTTGGCGACTTCTTGAGTCTTCCGCTTCAGGATTTCGAGATCAAACGCAAAGTTCTTCTCGAAAACATCCTGAAGAGTTTCACGAACGCGGAGTGCTTTCCAATCGGCTTCATGAACGTCACCGAGGGCCTCAACGATTTCCGCGACTGAGCTGACGCGTACCTCATTGAGATCGAAAAACGTGTCAAGCAAATTGGAATATGCCTGATCTGCAGCTTCGTAGCTGACATTCTCAAGGCACGCTGAATAGAGAACAGTTTCCAGCACGGTATGATTGTGCTTGGGAACCGATCCCTTGACGTGCTTCTTCATCTCGGTCACGAGCTTTTTGAGAATCTTTTGTTTGTCTGCAGCTTTCAGCGATTTGCTGGCAGGCATCGACGCCTCCCGAATAAGGAGTAATTGATCGTGATGTTTTCCCAGTCCGTGGATTTGCCGCGAACTGGACCATGTCTTCGTTGTTTGAGCCAATTCCCTCGATACTGGCTCAAACCTGCGGCTTCTTATATTTCCGGAGTTTGATCATTCTCGTCAGTTTGGGAGGAATGAGCTTCGTCATCAAGTTCCTCTGGATCATCAGTGGACTCGAACGAGGAAGCTTCGTCTTCGTCAGAGAATCCCAGTTCATGCAGGCGGCGAGAGACTTCGATGCTTTTCTTCACACCACCGTCCACGAGGAACGTGAGAACCGGAGTGAGTCGAAGCTGAAGTTGGTCCGCAATCCGGGATTGCAACCAGCCTCGCGCTGCATTCAGCCCTTTTAGAGACAGCAATTCCGTCTTCTCGTCACCCAGAATGCTCACATAGACCTTCGCAGTGCGGAGGTCTCCTGCGACATCCACGTTGAGAACCGTGACATTCTTGACACGTGGATCGCGCAATTCAATCAGAATTGCAGAACTGACCACCTGACGAATCGCTTCAGCTACCTTGGCGGTCCGGCGACTTTTCATTCCACTCACTTCTCACATTAGAACTCGATCCACTCCGGCAGTTCACCAGAGTTATTCATCCAACGATCGCTTCCGTTCTTCGATGCGATAAGCTTCCAGCAAGTCGCCTTCCTTGACATCGTTGAACCCATCCAGACGAATTCCGCACTCGAATCCCTCTCGAACCTCTTTCGCGTCATCCTTCTCACGTTTCAAGGAGGCGATGGAGTAATTGTTGAGAATGGTTTGATCACGAATCACGTGGACACGGTTAGATCGATCGATGGTGCCATTCAGAACACGACAACCCGCCACGGTTCCGACTTTACTGATCGAAAACGTACGAAGTACGAGAGCCCGGCCTGTGGGCACTTCGACTCGTTCGGGCTTCAGAAGACCTTCCATTGCCTGCCGAATGTCATCCGTCACATTGTAGATGATTTTATAGCGGCGAATCTGAATGCCTTCCTGAGCAGCCAGCGCTTCCGCACGATCTTCCGCGATCACATGGAATGCGATGACAATCGCTCCAGAAGATGCTGCGAGGTAAACATCACTTTCGTTCACCCCTCCCACACCTTCATGAAGAATTTTCAGCTTCACTTCATCGTGCGTAAACTTACCCAACTCACTCCGAATGGCTTCAATCGAACCGGGGGTATCCGCTTTGATGATCAACGGAAGATCCTGAATCATTCCGTCGCGATGTTTGAAGAAGTCTTCCAGAGATACCGGTCCGCCTCGCTGAGCGAGCACAGCACTTCGACCGCGTGCTTCACGCAGTTCAGCGACTTCACGGGCCTGTTCGATATCATCCATCACAAGGAAGCGGCTCCCGGCACTTGGAACCTGATCCAGACCGGCAATCTTGACGGGTGTCGAAGGTCCCGCTTCCTGAATTTCTCGACCTGCGTCGTCGTACATCGCTCGAACACGTCCGAATGATGTTCCACAACAGATGTTGTCACCGATTCGCAGTGTTCCTCGTCGGACGAGTGCCCAGGCCAACGGTCCGCGACCTTCGTCCATGAATCCTTCCAGACAGACACCGTCCGCAGGAATGGAATCGACGGTCCGAAACTCTTGCAGCTCCGCAGTCAACAACAATGTCTCAAGCAGGTCGTCGATTCCCGTCCCTTGAAGAGCAGAAACTCGAACGACTTCGACATCGCCGCCCCATTCAGAAGGCAGAATGCCGTGCTGGGACAACTCGGTCAAAATACGTTGTTCGTTGATATCGGGCAGGTCGCACTTGTTCATGGCGACGACAATCGGAACTCCGGCTGCCTTCGCATGACTGATACATTCGACCGTCTGCGGCATGACACCATCGTCGGCGGCAACCACCAAGACGACCATATCAGTCACGTTGGCACCGCGTGCTCGCATCTCACCAAACGCGGCGTGACCCGGTGTATCGACAAACGTCACTTTCTGACCGTTGTGACCGACCTGGTAAGCAGCGATGTGCTGAGTAATCCCGCCAGCTTCTCCGTCGACAACGTTCGACGACCGAATCCGGTCGACCAGAGTCGTCTTTCCGTGATCAACATGGCCGAGCACAGTCACGATTGGAGGACGTGCGACGAGATCGATTCCGAAATCGGCATCCGAGCGTTCGAGAATCTCTGTGATCGCGTCTTCGAAATCTTCTTCCGGTTCGATGGTCAGGTCGACGCCGAGTTCCATGGCGATTTCGAGCGCCATTTCATCATCGAGAGCGTCGTTAATCGTGACCATTTCACCATGTTTAAACATGATGGTAATCAGGTCGCGAGCAGGACGCCCCATGGCCTCAGCCAAGCTGCGAACCGTCATTGGCGACGTCACAGTCGCTTCAGACTTGCGTTCAATCGGCCCGGATTTTCTGTGCCGCTTGACCGTTTTGACGATGACATTCTCATCATCTTCACCGGTCCGACGTTGACGCTTGCTGCGTCGTGACTTTCGCGCCTCTTCGAGGTTCATCGTCCGTGAGCCGGAGCGACCTTTCTTGCTATCATCCTCTTCCTCTGACTTCCGTCGGGAGTCGTCGCGGTTCTTCTTGAGGATGTCGGCGAGCTTGTTCTTCTTGAGAACATCACCAGTCAGCGCCAAATCTGGCTTCTGGACGGGGCCTTCTTCAGCCTTCTTCGCGACCGGAGGCTTGTAATTGGGAGTCGAAGCAAGCGCCGGTAGACTTGGTCCGCGTTTTTTGTCTTTTCGCGGTTGACGATGTCGCATCGAACCCTGCGGACGCATCTCGCGAATGGCTCCACCACTGCTCCGTCCCCCAGTCGGGTCGATGTAATCATCTCGACTGATGGGGCTGTCCTGAGACACAGGAGCATCGGAGGACGAGTCGCCTTCAGCGGTCTCTGCCGATGCGGCCTCTTGCGGTTTCGACTCACTCTCTTGAGCAGATGGGGCCTCTGTTGTTTCCGCTTTGGATTCAACAGGAGGTTCTAGAACTTGTTGGCTTGGCACAGACTGTTCAGAGTCCTTTGACAGATTTTCGGACGGGGATGCTTCTTCAGCAGCAACGGCTTGCTCTTCAGATGAGGAAACCTCAGTTGCGCTTTCGTCTTCAGCAGAAGTTGGAAGAACGTCGCTCTCAGCGGATGACGCGGAGCGCTCTTCGGGACTTTCCACCTGAGTCACGTCGTTCGATTTGACGTCAACTTCAGCAGTTTCCACGGGCTGCTTCTCGACGGATGACTCTTCAGCCACTTCATCGACGGTGGTGAGATCGGGCTCACCTTCTTTAGCTTTTTCCTTGCGGGGAGCACGGCGTTGAACCTGCTTCGCGGCCGGTCCACCTTTGATCTCCCGGATCTCGCGAGTTGCCCCTCGTTCGCGGACAGGGGCTGCAGCGACTGCTTCCGTAGCGACAGGCGCAGATCCAGATTCGAGTGACTTGAGATAATTCAATACGAGATCACGCTCATCGGGCGAAATACTTGCCAGCGCAGAACTTTTGACGTTCAACCCCGCGTCATTGCAGTGTTGAATCAGGTCCTTGCTATCGAGTCCCAATTCCTTCGCCAGTGCGAAGATTCGGATCTTCAAACGTCACCCCCTAAAATCTCTCGTCTTTTTCTTGTTGCCAACCTCAGCCCACTCATTCGGTTCTTCAGATTGAACGAGTCAGAATACTCAATCTGACAATCTAATTCACCGATTCTCGCTGACAGACTATGAACCAGCTTCTGTCTGCTCCTCAGCTTTCGTGGCGGAGCTTTCTTCGCTCGCAGTATCCGGGACATCTTGCCCGGCACTTTGAACAACGCTCTTTTCAGAACCACCGTCTTCTTCAACACTTTTTGAAGTGTCTTCCTCAACAGCATCCGGCGTCTGGTTCTCGGATGATTCATCGGAACTGTCTGAGGTCGTTGCTTCCTCTTCAGCCTGAGGCTTTGAGGTTGCTTGAGCCGGGGTCTCGTCTGACGCCTTCTCACCTGGCAGCGACTTGCCTGTCATTGCATCAAGTTGCGCTGCTTCCTTTTCGACGCGACGTGCTTCTCGCTCTAATGCTTTTCGACGATCTGCCTCCTGCTCTTCACGTTCCGCTTCATTTTCTGCATGTTCAACGATTTTTTCACACTCTTCAGCACTGAAACCACTCAGTTCCTGGAGATGATCAGGCTCAATGACTGAGAGATCATCAAAGCTGAAGAAACCTTGTGAAACCAGGGATTCCGCGAGGTCTTCAGTAATTCCAGGGATTTGGCAAAACGCAGCTACTGATCGTTCGAGCTGTTCATCAAGCTCTTCCTGGGTCATCACTTCGATGTCCCAGCCAACCAATTTCGATGCCAGGCGGACATTCTGCCCTTTTTTCCCGATCGCGAGTGAAAGTTGATCATCTCTCACGAGCACAATGACCCGGCCAAGCATTGGGCAGAGAATCACGTCCTCGACTTCTGCTGGCTGCATCGCATTGGGAATCAGAACCTGCAGTGAATCGTTCCAGCGAACGATATCAATGCGTTCGCCGTCGAGTTCGTCGACAATGGTTTTGATTCGCGAGCCACGGACGCCGACACACGCTCCGACGCTGTCAATATTATTATCGTAACAGGAAACAGCCACTTTGGAGCGGTAACCTGCTTCCCGTGAAAGTGATCTCACCTCGATGATGCGATCAGAAACCTCAGGAATCTCCACCTCAAAGAGTCGCCGAACGAATTCCGGATGAATTCGCGAAAGAACAACTTTCACACGACTTCCGGCTTTTCGCACGTCAAGAACGACTGCTCGCACGCGATCGCTGACTCGATGTGATTCCCCGGGGATCTGTTCACTCTTCGGAAGGATCGCTTCGATCTTTCCGAGGTTGATTGAGACAACACCATGGTCGGTTCGCGTCACAACGCCACTGACCAGATGAGACTTCAACTCCATATACTCATCGTACACAGAGTCTCGTTCTGCCTCACGGATCTTTTGAATCATCACCTGCTTGGCAGTTTGTGCAGCGATTCGTCCGAGAAGGTCACCGAGTTCTTCAGAATCCAGAGGAGTCTCGTCGAGACTCGCTGACACAGCTCCAGTCATCCTGTCGATTTCAACGACAATCTCGCTGTCTTCTCCGTAGTGCTTTCGCGCCGCCGAAAGAATCGCCGCCTCAATCCCGCTAAAGACGATCTCTTTCTCGATCCCCTTATCACGGTGGATGGCGTCGACGATGCGTAAAACCTCACTACCATTCATGCTCGGTAACTGCCATCAGGATGAAAAAAAAGAGCGGGACCGAATCCCACTCGTTGCAAATCACCAGAGATATCGTGCCCTCACACTTGCAACAACACACTGTTGTCACTTGCGGACGCCGAGCACCGGTCGCTAACACGCCAATGCCTACATGGGCAGCCTCTCTAATACTCCAGAACCACAGTTCAGTTCGCTGTTGTCCTGAAAGGGATTGGTCATTCCAACGAAAATCTCGCTAAAGTGAAGACTGAACAATACGTTTCGACGACGAGTCTGTCAATAACCGGCGATTCAAAGATCGTTACAATCCGTCTTTTCAAGCAAAACGCGGAAAAGCGACCGGTCACTTTTCCGCGTTCGAAGTTCAGAAATGGAAATCAGGGATCAGCGAATGCCGACGGCGTCCTGAAATTCGCTCGCAATATCTCTGCGAATTCCGCCAAGTGCGTCGTATCGGCCGATCCAATACTCCAATTGATCGGAGTTCGGCTGCTGCCCGACGAGGAGTTCGTGGACGCGGCGAACATAAACTTCTTTGTCTCGATCACACCGATTGAAGAACTGATTGTGGCCGAGCAATTCCAGCTGAACCTGCTTCAGGGTGTATCCACGATCAAGCGCGGAGAGCCAGACGCTCAGTTCTCTGTCTGAAGGTGGACGACCGAGGTACTCGTTGAACCAACGGACGATTGTTGCAACTCGTGCTGACTCATCAATATGCGCCGGAGTGTCGTCATAGGTCGGACGAACCGGATCCAATCGCATCGCGAGAGGACGACCGCTTCCGTTTCCTTGATTGTTGACCGTGTAGGATTGAATCGTCTTGTGAGACGCGCGTCCGTTTCGGATCAAATTCGCAACAAGGACATATTCTCCGAGTGAAGAGACCTGAGCTGGGTCGTACTGCAACTCGAAGTTGACCGGATACTGCCGAGGATTGGAGATTTCCTTGCGGGCAATCGTCAGCGGGGCAGCACCCTGTCGAACGATTTCCTGCAATTCAACAGTGACAATTGCGTTTCGGTCGAGATCTCCCGAATTGCTGCCGTTGAGTGTCAGCGAACCACGAATTGTTGAGAATCGTGAATCAAGCTGAACGGAGAGATTCATCAGCGAACGTGTTCGATGGTCCTGAACGAGCATCGAGACGTTTCCGTTCTGATCTGCATGTCGCTCGAATTCCTTCGACAATTCGTAGATCACGCCGTTCACAATCCCGACCTGATATCCCTGCACAGCGACGATGAGATCTTCGACTTCCAGACCGGCACGCTGCGCGGCCGAACCGTTAACAATCTCATAAATCTTGACGCCATGCTCAGTGTCGCGGGAAAGAATTCCCAGTCTCCATCGACTGCTGGTCGGATCGTTGGTTCCTCCCGGAGGAATATATTGCTGCGTTGGCCCCTGAATACGAATTCGATTTTCTGGAGAATTCGTTCCGGGATAGGACTGCGGATTGGGAACCGCCAGGTTCTGACCGCCTGACGGTGTGCCCGAAGGGTTCACTCCGGGCAATGTTGGGAATGGGTTGTAGATTCCCGATGGAAGAAAGGGATCGGGCGAAACCCCAAGACTCCCTAATCCATCCTGACCCGGCAGTTTCGTCGGGTCGAATTTGTTGGCTGGAGCAGGCTGGGCTGGTGTACCGCCGGTCCTGGATCGATCGATCGCTTGCGTATCAATCGCGTAGAGACTCGTGAGACAGCAAATAATTGCTGCGAAAGAAATCCGTTTCATGGAAAGCATCCTTCCAATGCCTGATGAGCTGATATCTGTCCCGTGGAATTGTCATCGCACTGATGTCACGGCAACCACAATCAAAACAGTTTTGCCGCTTGGAGAGGTTTGAGAGCCCGCTGCGGCAAACGGCGGCTTGGACCGTGCCTCAAGCAAGTTGCTCTTCCCTGTTGCACTCGCTTGACGATCGGACACAGTTCGATGTTGTGCTGTTTCGCCCAGGCCAGTGAACACAAAATTCTAGTTCAATGTACTTTCACCAACTGCCTGAAGGGCGATGTTTGCAGCCCCGGCCGGGACAGGCAGAAATCCGCTGATCACAACATCCTGTTGGCCACGTTGGCTGAAGACATATTTAATGAATTCACGCTCAAGAGGATTGAGTGGGCGATCCGGGCGGCTGTTGACAACCAGCTGTAATCGACGGACGAGGGGATAGTTGGATTGATCGATCCCAACAGCTTCCTCGCCATTCTTCCATGAGAGCGGGACGATTTTCAGTTCTGGAGTTCCGAATGTTGATCCCGCAAACCCGATTCCGGTTTTGCTTTTCTCGAGAGCACTCACGAGCTCCAAATTTGTACCATGAGGAATCATCTCTTTGCGAAATTCTCCGCCGCCCATGATTGCTGACTGAAAGAAGACCTGCGAGCCGGTGAGTTCCCGGCGTCCATGGATTTCGATAGGTTGGCTGGCCCACTGTCCGGTCACGCCAACATCTCCCCAGGTCATCGCAACTTTGGATTCTCCACGCTTCAACGTCGTGGAATAAATGGCATCAAGCTGAGCCAGGCTGAGACTTTCAATCGGGTTGTCTTTGTGAACGTAGATTGCGAGCGGTTCCAGCGCCGGTGTGAGAATTGTCGGAACGTATCCGAATTTCTCGTAAAACGCCTTCACTTCATTTTCGTTGATTGATCGACTCAACAGGCCGAAATTCGCCTCTCCGTCGATGACGGAAGTGACGGCATTGGTTGCACCCTGAACTTTGATGTCGATCGTGACATCAGGGTACAGTCGTTGAAAGTGCGCTCCCCAAGTCGCCCCGATCTGCGACATTGTATTCGAACCGATGAGCGTCAGCGTCCCTTTGAGATCCTCAGACCGGGTATACACCGGAAGAGTGGGGTCCACAGTTTCCGCACCGCTGGCAGAAACAACACACAACACCATGGCAGCAACTTCGAGAGAGCGCCTGACTCCTAACAGCTTCATACCGATTCCCTCCTGGGTCAAAAAATCCATAATTCTTCGGCCGATCTCCGCAGTGAGTGATCGCGTCAAGAGAGTGACACCATTCACACTCGGGATTCCTGGCAAAGTGGCCGAATCTGCCGGAGTATAGCGCGGTGAATCGAATCACCTCAAGACGAAGTTCTGAAACACAGCTTCAGAAGGCGTCAAGACCGGCTTGGGAGAGAGAAATCGAGGAATAATTACGCTTCGTCAGTGGTATCGCTGCTGGTGGGCTTTTTGCCGATGAACAGATAGTGAGGGGCGCGGACGAATGGAAGATACGGAATCTTTCCACGCCGTTCGGACAAACTCACGGTTTCGAATTTGTTTTTCAGATACGGCAGATGATCCGGGCTGAGGAAAACATTGTCGCTGGCGAACCAGGGCTGCCAGAATGTCCGCGTTCCCCATCCATGCTTGGAGAAGTTTTCCTCGGGATGCTTTCGACTCACATAAAAATCAACAACGCCAATCACTCCACCGGGGCGAAGAAGGTTCCAGGCATGATCAATGGCGCGGAACCAGTCGGGAATCATCGTCAGTGAGTAGGAAAATGTCACCACATCGGCGGCCCCTTCTTCGGGGACGAATTGTGTCGCGTCGTAACAAACAGGCGTGACGTTCGTCCAGCCGTTGGCATCGACCCGGCGTTGAGCCTGCTCAAGAAGCGACTCGGAAAGATCGATCAGATACATCTTCGACAGCTGGGAAATCGGTTCCCCGATATGTTCCGCGTTCTCACCGGTCCCAGCCCCGAGATCAACCCACACTCCCCCTTCCGGGACAGGAATGGATTGGATCATCTCCTGCCGACTGTGAAGCATTCTTCGGCGAAAGTCATCGTAATCTCCGGCTTGCCCGGAATAGAAGTTCTCAAGTCTCTCAGCGTGAGTCTTGCCTTTGGCGCGCCGAACGGCCAGATGCCACAGGGTCTTCGCGTCGCTAGCGACTGTTTTCAACGGGTTACTCATGGATCTCGACGACTGGTTCAATGACGACGGGAGAAGCGAATTGTGATCACTTCACCAGATCTGCGATGTAAAAACTTCCGTAGGTGTTCACTCGATCGATTGGATGCAGTCGCTCAGCGAGCGGGCGATCGTATTTCAAAAGATCTCCCAACGTGCAAGTCGTTCCATTGACTTCGACTTCGATCGGGTCAACGAAATCGACATTCAGGCTGGCACTTCTCCAAATCACCTTGGCACCTTCGCCCGCACGATTGACGATCGCCTGCCATTCTTCTGCGAGGATGTCTTTTCGGTTGTGATAGAGCCAGTCCATGTGATCCAGAAGAATGAATTTTGTGACGGGTTTGGAGTGGCCGTCCAGGAATCCGAGCAATGAGTCGGTATGCGTTGAAACATTCTCGACAACGCCCTGTTTGAGCGACTCGAAGTTTTCCTTCTTCAGATACTCCGGACAACAGTCTCGTGTGTATTCGCCCGTCAAGTAGACGCGCCAGAAGTAGTTGTCCTGCAGTGGCAGCTTAGCGAAAACAGTTTCGATTCGATCGACAATAAACTGTGCGATTCCGCCTGGGTATTCCTGATCGAGCTGTTGTCGCTGGCTTCGAGGAACGCCGAGCATCGCCATCGTTGTATCTCGTCCCAACAGCCAGCGAATCATGGGGCGGAACAGCGTCTCTTTCAGATTGTCCTCGTAGAAAATTTCCTGTTGCTCTTCGAGCGTCTTCGCAGCCATCAGCTTATTGACTGCATCGCGCAACTTCGCATTTCGACCGACATAGCCTTTCACGATCCATGCGAACAGACCGGACGTTCCGCGAAAATAGAAACTTGGACGTCGCCGCGATCCGGTGAAGAAGTTTCCGTGCCGATCCCAAAACTTTTGTGACTGTTCAGGAAGTTCGTCGCGAAGCTGCTTCCGGTAAACCTCGTCCCAGTCGGCGAGTCGGCCGTGACCGAAGAGGTCGAAGAACTGCTCGAACTCAAGTTTCTTGATTGCCGCCTGCTTGAGTTGCAACAACGCATTCTGTCGGAAATTCATGTCAACAGCATAGACATGATTGACTCCCGCGAGAGCATAATCGAGCGCATTGCATCCGGCTGAGGTGATCACAACGACTTCGTCGTCTGCATTGAATTGCAATGCTTCACGATCCAGTCGAGGATCTTCCCAGCACTGATTGTAAACCAGATTCCTGCCATGAATCAGGTTAAAGGCAGTCCGGCTAATTCGTTCCAACGGCATGCGGCGTACTCTCAGATCTGCTGATTCATGCAGTTGCAAAACCGATCCCATCACCGATTTCTGGATTCGGCGACCTCTGGTCTTGCGATCATTGTTGACAGGTCATCTCAAGATCGCAACTCAAAATCTACCAAGAGGTTAAGGAAGGTTGCGACCGGCCTCAACGGGTTGAAAACGCATGTCATCCCGATGAGGCGCAAGATCGTACATAAATCGCGCACAGATCAACAGCGACCGTCACAGACATCCGCGAAGGATAATCAGGCTCCTGAAATCGCGTTCGCACTCTCGTTGCAAGACACACAAATTCCCAAGATGACGCGGACCTCAGCGCGTCGTCTTGCAGATTCGGCGAACTCGAATTGGTGGAGTTTTCAGTCTCCGTAGACGAACTGCCCGAAATTGAGACGCCGATTCAAGCGATTGTGAGCATAGAGCCCATCAAGGATCAGTTCTGCGACAGCTGCTTCAACCTGGGAATTCATCTCCTCAGAAGGGACTTCCGGAGCGAGTTCTCGGGTGATCTGACGGACCTGATCGTGAAATCCTCGAACCTGACCGAGTTCGTTCAAAAACTGTTCAGCATCGAGGTCCGGGTCGAGTTTGACCTGATTTCCCGAATTGAAGAACTCAACGACATTGGAAAACCGCTTTGGAGACAGAGACTGATCGAAGACGTTTTTCACAGCTTCTTCGATTAGACGGAGAATGAGGATGTCTTCGTCCCCAGTATCTTCTGAAAGCCCGAGTTCGATCTTTCCTCGGGAACTGGCAGCCATCCAGTAGAGATCGCTGACTCGAGCGACGGCGAAAGAGTCTCCGTTTCTGAGTGCACGCTGTTCAGCATGGGAGACGATGGTCTCGAAGTTCGAAATCGACATTCGCACACTGACTCCCGATGCCTGATTGACATGTGGACTCGTCCGCGCGAGACGACTTGTTTCTTCCACAATTTCCTTGATGAAATGAGGAACGAAAACAGGGTGACCGTCTCGCTGGGTCCAGGCTTCCTCTTCCAGAATCTGAATTCCGAGTTCCCGCTCGAGCGGATAATGAGTTCGAACGACCGTTCCGATCCGATCCTTGAGTGGAGTCACGATGCGGCCCCGGTTCGTGTAGTCCTCCGGATTTGCTGAGAACACCATACAGATGTCCAGAGGCAATCGAACCGTGAACCCACGAATCTGGATGTCTCGTTCTTCAAGTACATTGAACAGCCCGACCTGAATTTTCGGCGACAGGTCGGGAAGTTCGTTCATACAAAAAATTCCGCGATGGGCTCGCGGAATCAGACCGAAGTGCATCACATCTTCACTCGAAAGATGGCGTCCTTCCGCATGTTTGATGAGGTCCACTTCTCCGATCAAATCGGCAATGGTGACATCAGGAGTCGCCAGTTTCTCGAGGTATCGATCTTCACGACCAACCCACACAACTGGCGTCTCATCGCCCCGCTCGTTGACCAGATCCCGAGAGTATTTCGAAAGTGGCGACATCGGATCATCGTGAATCTCCGAGCCTTCCACGACCGGAATTGCCTCGTCCAGAAACTGGTTCAGCATTCGTAACATCCGTGTTTTCCCCTGACCTCTGAGACCAAGGAAAAGCATGTCGTGCTTGGCGAGAATCCCGTTGACGACCTGAGGGATCACGGTTTCGTCGTAACCGAGAATTCCCGGAAAGAGTTCCTCACGATCTTTCAGTCGATGAATCAGATTTCGCCTCATCTCTGTTTTCACTGAAACAGGCTGATATCCGGATTCTTTCAGCTCTCCGAGGGTACTGGGACGATGCGACATAAAAAGATCCATTCCAGAAGGTTTGCAGGCCGTTCCTGCACGACAACACAGCATTGACTGAAGTTCGCAAGCGATCCGATTCTACGCAGCAGCCATCAGATGCCAATCTGTTCAGATTACGAATCGTCAGAATTGACGAATTCTTGACGCAATTCGTTGACCTAACGAACTGCCCGAACCTGCAACCTGACAAGCGTTTTGACGCATTCCCGGCCGCGCTGACAAACGATACTCGAAGGCATTCGCAACTTGCTGTCGATTTTCAGTCAACGAAAAAGAACTCATTCGACATGAGAAGCGCCTGCGAGAGAACCTCGAGAGAGTTGTCCTGAACGAATGAGTCCATCAGCGCCACTTCATCGTCGCTGGCCGATCGTGAAAGAGTGATCTCGACGAGTCTCCGGATCTGATCGCTCGGATTGTCGAACTCTTCGCGAACGCGGTTGGCCAATGAAGACGACATTTCCCGGACAAAGGTGGAATTCATACTGAACAATGACTGCTGCGGGACCGTCGTTTCCGTCCGACCGGGACTCGACGAGTTCGGGGTGGGGAAATCGAAAGTTCTCAGCAATCCGGAAGGGTTATTTCGATCAATGAGGCCATAGACCGTTCGACGATTCGTGAACGGTTCTGTCTCAAGATTAACGGGCCTCCCGCCCATCGTGCGATCGAGACGACCTGCAACTGCGAGCATCGAATCACGCATCGCTTCGAAATCGAGACGCTGCCGATTCTGCCGCCAGTAGAATGTGTTTTCCGGATCGATTTGACGCGCATCCGGACGATCAATGCTCTGCTGTTTCCACGCTTCACTTGAAAGGATCTCGCGGTGCAACCCTTTCAGCGACCAATCGTGCTGATTCACCAAACTCCAGGCAAGGTAATCGAGCAACTCTCTTTGAAGCGGCTCTTCCGTCTGTAATCCGAAGTCTGAAGTCGATGCCACAAGCGGCGTTCCGAAATGAGCCATCCAGAGACGATTCACAAGGACCCGCGCCGTCAACGGGTTGTCGGGAGAGACAATTAAATCGGCGAGTTCCCGGCGTCCACTTGAGTTTTGATAAACGCTCTCCGGATCGGAATTGAGCAGATGCGGCGGACGGCGCGGAACTTTGTCACCTCGCCGCCCCGGATTTCCACGCACAAACACAACGGGCTCGACTAGGCTCTCCTTATCGAAAAGGACCATCGATCGGGCGGGCGCGTTCGGGGATGTCACGTGCCAGTCTTCAACTTCTTTTCGCAGCGCAGTCAGACGAGTTCGCTGATCCCGTTCAAACAACGGAGAATTTTCACTCGGCGCAAGATCGGTTAACGAATCCGGTCCGTAAAGAATCCGTCGAACCTGTTCCCGTCCGTCATCAGGCAAACGACCAACTTCCGGATTCTCTGCCTGAAGCTGTTTCCACTCATCACGAACTGATGAAAAGACCCGAGTGTAAGCGTTCACGATTCCCATGAGTGAATGGGCCGAATCGGTCTTGAGTTCATCGAGAACGACCTTGGGAATTTCTGGATTCTGCGCAAGCTCTTCCGCGACCTTTTGAAACTCTTCCGGACTGGCATTCTGTTTGACCAGTTCCAGCATCCGGGCTCCGGGAATGAAGACGGGATTGTTCTCCTTCAGCTTCCTGTCAAGCAGTAATTGCCAGCGTGCGACAAGTTTCGCTCGAGGAGTACCATGCTCGGGCGACAGTTCATGAGCTTCCGGGATGAGGCCCAACTTCTTCAATGCTTCCGGAAAGTAATCTTCGACCTGATCGCACAGCTGAGCCAGAAGAGCAGCATGTGTTTCGTGAGCGTAGTCGACAACAGCCTGTTCGCGTTTTTTCAGTTCCTCGGCAAATTCCTGATAGCCCGGAGCAGCTGTATCGAGTTCTCC
Source organism: Thalassoglobus neptunius (assembly GCF_007859735.1). GTDB lineage: Bacteria > Planctomycetota > Planctomycetia > Planctomycetales > Planctomycetaceae > Thalassoglobus > Thalassoglobus neptunius. The sequence goes on from NZ_SIHI01000001.1 coordinate 2,402,745, forward strand.
TCGAAGCGGGGGAATCTCCGGCTCGTAACAACTTGCGAAGACACCGTACAACGAATAGTAATCCGCAGCGGGAAGCGGATCGAATTTGTGATCGTGACACCGGGCACATCCGAGTGTCATTCCCATCAATCCACGCGTCACAACATCGATGCGATCATCGATGATGTCGGGCTCGCGATTCAGAAATCGTGGACCGATTGTCAAGAAACCAAGTGCTGCCAACCGGGGATCGTTCTCTTCATACCCGAGTTGATCGGCAGCGAGTTGCTCACGAATGAAGTCGTCGTACGGAACGTCTTGCTGAAGCGCGTTGATCACATAATCGCGATAGGTGTACGAATACGGATAGAACCGATTCTGCGTGAAAACATAGCCTTTGGTATCTGCATAGCGGGCCAGATCGAGCCAGTGCCGCCCCCAGCGTTCTCCGTAAGCGGGATCTTCAAGGAAGCGTGAAATCAGTTTTTCGTACGCATCCGAAGACTGATCGTTCTCGAACTGACGGACCTCTTCGATTGTGGGAGGAAGCCCGCGAAGATCGAAGGAGAGCCGCCGAATAAGTTTCGATCGACTCGCCTGCGGACTGAATGCGAGCCCCTTCTCTGACATCTTGTCGAGAAGAATCTGATCGATCGGCGTTTTCTGACCTGCATCGACTGCCTTCAACACTTCTGACATCTCGACCGGCTGGTAAGCCCAATGCGATTCTCGAATCCGCTGGTAATCGATATCTCCACTTTCGGTGAAGAACAGCTTCCCTTTTGATTCCGCGTGTTCCGCTGGAGCATCTTCTGGCCAGTAGGCTCCTGAATCGATCCACCGCTTCAAAATCTCAAGCTGTTCGCTCTTCAGTGGGCCTTTCGGCGGCATCTGAATGTCGAACTCATCGTATTGCAGAACCTGCCACAATCGGCTTTCGCTCACGTTCTCCGGAACAACAATTTTCCCAGCTGAACCATCTTCGAAAACGAATTCACGTCGATCCAGCCGCAGACCACCTTGCTGCTTCTTGTCGTTATGACATTCGAAGCAATGCTCCGCCAGAAGCGGGCGAACCTTCGATTCGAAGAAAACTTCCTGCTCTTCCGACGCCAGCACTGGTGAAATGCCAATACCGAAAAGGAGAGCCAGAGAAGGTATAAGTCGAGCTGAAAACACCATGGAGACACGTGAGGTAGGGACATTGGGGTAGGAACTGGAATTATAGCACGTTCCCCCGAACAAAGTTCAAGGTCACCACAACGAATTCACCGAGGCGACGACTCCGTTACCGACAACTCTTCCGGTTAACCTGTTCGACACATCGAAACGGAGGGCTGATGTGCCAAGTCAGTTGTTTCGATGCCATTCAATCGAGACACTGGTCCGCCCAGAGATCGTACATTCACTCAGCATTTACTCGATCGATGAATCGGACGAGCCCGCAATTCAATCCCAAAGCGAATCAGCCTCATGCACCTAGACCTCAAGTGCTCACTGACCGGTGAAAGTTATCCTGTGGATCAGCTCCAGAACTTGAGCGCACAGGGCAAGCCGCTTCTTGCAGAGTATGACCTCGATGCGATCAAAGAAACGATGACTCCGCAGGCAGTGCGAGCCCGGAACATTCGATCGATGTGGAAATTCTGGGAACTCATGCCCGTCGATTCTCCGGAAGAAGCGGTCTCACTCGGCGAAGGCTGCACCCCATTGCTTCAAGCGAATCGTGTCGGTCCATTTGAACCGTTCGAAAATCTCTTTGTGAAAGACGAATCGTTCAATCCGACAGGAAGCTTTAAAGCGAGAGGAATGTCAGCAGCGGTGACTCGCGCAAAAGCGCTGGGAGTGAAAGCAATCGCCCTCCCCTCTGCCGGGAACGCGGCGGGTGCTGCAACGTATTATGCGGCCCGGGCAGGTCTCGAATGCCATCTCTTTGTTCCGGAAGACACTCCGCCTGCGAACATCGTCGAATCAAAACTCGGCGGGGCTAACATCTATCTGGTGAATGGATTGATCAGCGATTGCGGTCGCCTCTGCCGCGAGGCTTGCGATCAGTTCGGATGGTTCGATCTTTCGACACTGAAGGAACCGTTTCGTGTCGAAGGGAAAAAGACCATGGGTTACGAACTCGCTTTCGATCTTGCCGATCACTTCGGCACTGAAACCCTCCAGTTGCCTGATGTCATCTTCTATCCAACCGGAGGAGGAACCGGGTTGATCGGAATATGGAAAGCCTTCGACGAAGTGGAAGCTCTCGGCTGGATCGGAAGTGCCCGTCCCAAAATGGTCGCCGTTCAAGCCGACGGATGCTCTCCGATCGTGAAAGCTTACCTCGAGGGAGCAGACTCCGCCCCACTGTTTCCGAACGCAGCCACGTGTGCATCCGGACTTCGAGTCCCCGTCGCTGTTGGCGATTTTCTGATGTTGGACGCCATCCGAAAGTCCTCCGGAACGGCCATTTCGGTTTCGGATCAGAAACTGATGCAGGGAACAGAAGAGATTTGCCGCTGGCAAGGAATCTCAGCATGCCCCGAAGGAGGAGCAGTCTGGAAAGCTGCCGAACAACTGATGTCTGATGGCTGGCTCTCCCCGGAAGAGACGATCGTCTTATTCAACACCGGAACCGGATTGAAGTACAACCATCTTTTCAAAAGCGATGACATTCCCCGCATCGACCACGAAGGCGAAAACTGGATGAAGATCCTCGAACAACAATCATAGTTGAGTTCGACGATCATTCCCGTTCTTGCAAACGTTCCGGCGCGTCTCCTTCTCTACTTCTGTGGAGGTTGCGTCAAACGCTGGCCGTTGGACGTCAGAATTTGAAAGTGATGAATTCCAACTTTCTGTCCATCTGAATATGTCCAAACAACGTCTTTTGCGGGAGTCACTTCGAACATCTTTGGTGCTTGCGGATCAACACGTCCGCCGGCATAGCTCGTAATGACGATATTGCCATTGGGAAGAACTTGAGAGCCGCAAGGATCCTGAAGCCAGTCACCGGGAAGATCTTCGTTTGTTAATGTCCACACAACCTTCCCAGCTGCGTCAAAATCAATCACACGGTTTCCGTGAGTGCAACAAACGAGCGTGTTGCCATCACCATGACGAATCGCTGTGAACGGCCAAGTGTGAATCTCATGCTCAGAATCGCCCGGAACAGTGGTATCGAAAGTCGACAAAACTTTTCCGTCGCTGTCGTAGTGGAAAACAGCAAAGTTCAGCAGATGAGGTGCGAGATATGTCCCGTCGGGAAGCTTGCGCGCCATTCGGGTCTGCATGTGATGATTTTTCTTCTGACAGGCCAGCGGGAATTCCACGAGCACTTCACCTTCAGCATCGACCTCAAGTAAACGCGGGCTGATTCCTGCTTCTGTGATAACAAACGTCCCGTTGGATGTCGGTTGAGCGCTATTCACTTCACTCTGCGTCCCCTTCCAAACGAGAGTTTCTTTCCCGTCAGAAGAGATGCGAACAACGGCCCCGCCTCCGTATCGTTTTGACTTATTCAATGTCAAAATGATCGTTCCATCCTCGAGCACATACCCATCTCGCGTCGCAGAAGGGTAAGTCCAACTCATCTTCCCCTGATCATCCATGATGTACGTCTTCTGACCGCACGCGAGAAAACTATGGGTGACATCCTCAGCACTCAGAGTGTTCCAACTCAGGGAGAAAACCAAGGTCGTGAGAAGCAGTGAATATTTCATGAGTTCACAATCTGTTGTTTCGGCTCTTAAGCAAGCTGTTCAATTCTGTGCGCTCACTCGAACCATCGGATGATTCGTTAATATATGTGTGTATATACAGGTGTCATCAAGACGCAGCGAAACATGAGTCGACGCTCAAGTCCTCCTGCCGATTCGAGAAACTGCTCTGTTCATCTCTCCTGTGGATCGACAAGTTTGATTTCCTTTTGATCATGACCAGTCACCCGCACGTCCCCGAGTTCCGCGCGAATTAAGTCAGCCTGTTTCTGCAAACGGGCGACCATTTCGGGATACTGACTGGCGACGTTTTCCTTTTCGCCGAGATCGTTTTCGAGATCAAACAGTTGCAGTTCATCAAGTGCCACGAACCCTTTATATTTACCTGGCTTCTTCGACCAGAATGGCTGATCATTCGCCGAACGCGGCAAGTGCAGCTTCCACTTCCCTTCCCGCACCGCCTGTAAGTTCGTCCCGTTATAATAATAAAGAAACTGATGCTGCGATTCGGATTGCTCCCCTTTGAGAATCGAGAGAATGTGTTTCCCATCAATCTTTCGATCAGAAGGAAGAGCGACTCCTGCCAGCGTGCAGAACTGCGGCAGCAGATCCATACTGGTGAGTGTGACATCCGAGACTTGATGAGGCGGAACCGTCCCCGGCCAATAGAAAATCCCGGGAACGCGGTGCCCCCCTTCCATTGTGCAATACTTCCCGCCGTTCAATCCTCCTGTCGAACCCACTCTCGTCGGACCGTTGTCCGAAGTAAACACGACAAAGGTTTTCTCTGAAAGCCCCGCGTCCTGGACCGCATCGATAATGCGACCGGTGCTGTGATCTAACTCTCGAATGAAGTCACCATACTTCCCCTTCCCGGACGTTCCAACGAACTCCTTACTTGGAAGCAACGGGGAATGAACAATATGGTGCGACACATAAATCAGGAATGGATCGTCTTGATTCCGATGAATAAAATCGACCACTTCGTTCGTGTAGATGTTTGTTAACTCTTCGCACGGAATCTTCTTCCGCTCGACCTGCTTTCCCCGGTAAAGCGTATCGAAGTTCGGCCCGCGAGACTTTCCATAATTGCTCGGAATCCCCAGATGCTCATCGAATCCAGCATCGATAGGATGAGAGCCTTCGACTTCCATTCCCAAATGCCACTTCCCCACCATGAGGGACCGATACCCCGCAGGTTTGAGCAGTTCGGGAATCGTAATCTCATCGGAAGCGAGACCATAATCCTGATATTTCGATCCCGTTCTCTCGAAGCGTGCCACTGGAATTCCGCAACGCATTGGATAGCGACCTGTGAGCAAAGCTGCACGTGACGGGCTGCAAACATTCGCAGGAACGAAGAAATCTGTGCTGCGAAATCCGCCGTCTGCAAGTGCATCGATCCGAGGTGTCTCGATGCCATCGGGGTCATAACAGCTGAGATCGCCGTAACCGAGGTCGTCTGCAAAGATGACGATGAAGTTGGGCTTTTCGTCGGCGATAATTACCGAGACCATTCCCAAACACGCCAACATCGCCACGAATCGAAACATCATGGCGGCCTGATTACTAATTAAATGCAACATAAACTAATCCAATCAGAATCTCGACATTCTGGACGACATCACGACGCCGGCTTTTTCGCTTTCGGCTTCGATGTATTTCGGGCTCGCGATTTCGGAACCGGAGGGGTTGACGGCCGCTCTTCGAGTGTATCAAAGAATCGCATGTTCTTTCCGACACGATCAAAGTCGCCAAGGTCTTCCCGCATCTCTTGCGCGAGTGTGAGCAAGCGTTCAACGACTTGCGGACTCATCTCAGATACATCTGTCGTTTCGCCCGGATCATTCTCTAGATCGACGAGGAATGGTTTCTCGAATCCGACTCGATCAGCGGGTCCAATGTGATTATTGCGACTGAATGGAGCGACACCAACGGGTTCTTTCTCACGGGGTAAATGAAGCTTCCACTTCCCTTGCCGAACTGCCTGGAGATGAACCCGCAGATAATAAAAGAATGCTTTGTCCGGATCAGCTTTGTCGAAGTCCCCGTGAAAAAGATGACGAATGTCCTCGCCATCGATCACACGATCAGCTGGAACTTCCGCCTGCGCCAAGGCTGCAAAGGTTGGAAAGATGTCCATCGTCGTTGCGATCGCATCGCATGTCGTGTCCGGTGGAACCCGTCCAGGTCCCCAGAGAATCGCAGGAACCAGCACTCCCCCTTCGAATGACGAGACTTTTCCACTCCGCAGGATGCCTGCCGATCCACCATGGTCACGAGGAAGCCGACCGTCAGCGAAGTTCTTATTCTTACTTAACCACGGACCATTATCACTCGTGAACAGCACATAAGTCGTGCCAGCCAATTTCAGTTCTTCGATCGTGTCGAGAATTCTGCCGACGTTGAAATCAATCTCTTCGATGACGTCCCCATACAGGCCGCGTTCACTTTTTCCGCGAAACTCGGCGGAGGCTTCGAGTCGTGTATGCGGCATCGTGTGAGGGAGATAAACGAAAAACGGACGGTTTTGATTTTCCTCGATAAATGTAATCGCTTCATCTGTATAACGTCGGGTCAACGTCGCCATGTTCGTTTCGGGCTCAATCAATTCTTCGTTGCGATAGAGATTGGCCACGCGATCGTTGCTGGTCGGAGTTCCGAAGAACAGATCAAAGCCCTGCCGAGTCGGAAGCAGATCGACAAAGAACCCCGACTGAGCATGTTTCGCCAAGTCCCATTTCCCGAAACAGGCGGTCGCATAGCCTTGAGCCTTGAGGACTTCAGCAATCGTAATTTCATCCTCATGCAAGATTGGATGAACCTGTTTGACATTTCCCCGCTCGGCCACTCGCATTGGATAGCATCCGGTCATCAAGGCTGCTCGCGAAGGACCGCAAATGGGCTGCGCGTAAAAGTTCGTAAACTTCATGCCCTGCCTGGCCATTGCATCGAGTCGCGGAGTTTTGAAACCCGTTGCTCCAAAACAGCCCACGTCTTCATAACCCTGATCGTCCGTAAAGATGACCACGAAATTCGGTCTGTCCGATGAAGAAGCCCATGTCCCGCTCAGACACAGCAAAACTAACAGAGCGCGTAAAACCATGACCGCTTCCCTCCGTCGCATCTCGACAAATGATTCAATCCAGAATAATGTATTTTTTGTATCGTCACTCGAACTGAGATGGCAACGCCGCCATCTTGAGCTCTCCAGATGGCGGCAATTTACTTCTCTCCAATGCAATACAAAACCTGATTGCTTCTTAAATAAATCCTTCCGTCCGCAACGGCGGGAGATGCGTTAAAGTCTGTCTTGTCACTGGAAATGACATTTCGGGCGATCGGTTCGAATTCAGGACCGGGAGGATAAACAACCGTCCCGCCGGTACGGCTCACCACATAGATATACTTGCCGATGAGTACCGGCGAGGCGTAAACTGGTCGGCCTCCACCAAGATCACCAACACGCTCCCGATAGATCAGACTTCCATCCTTGGCGGACGTGCAGTAAGCGATTCCCTGATCGTCGATCCAGTAGAGTCGGCCATCATAGAGCAGTGGCGTCGCAACATATGAGCTGTATCGACTCTCCCAGCGAGAGTGCGATTGAGTGACGTCGCCCTTCCCGCCTGCGTTGAGCGAAACACTCCCCGAGGATCGGTATCCTCCGAAAGTGTAAATCTCCCCGCCGTCTACGATGATCGAGGGACAAACATTCCCCGTCATTGGCGATTGTGCGAACCACTTCAGCTTGCCGGTCGACGGATTCAATGCCCAGACTTCTTCCGGAACGCTAATCACCAACTCAGCTTCTCCGCTTGCGATGGTCACCAGACGAGGAGTTCCGTAGGCAAGTTCCAACATGCCAGCTTCTTGTCTCCATAGCTCACTCCCGTCCGATTTATTCAGTGCAAGGATTGCTTTAGACTCTTCAGCAGCATTCACGATGAGGCTGTCTTCGAACAGCAGGAGACTCGCACCGGAACCCCACTGGCGGTTGCTGGACTCTTTGCCGACATCAACGCTCCAGACTTTCTCCCCGTCCAGTGTGATCGCGTGCACGCCACCTTTGCCAAGAAAAACGAACACGTGCTCCCCGTCAGAGACTGGTGTATTGCTAGCGTAACCGTGTTCGATGATGTATCCCTGATACGGGTCTTCCGAATAGTCAATCGGAAAATCAACGGACCAGAACTTCGCCCCAGTGTTCTTGTCGAAGCACAAAACTTCGCGTCGGGCTTCTCCGTCTCCTGCAACGTAGCACGTCACAATCACGCGATCCCCGACGATGATCGGGCTTGAAGAACCCGTTCCAGGCAAGTCCACATTCCAAATCAGGTTCGAAGACTCGCTCCATTCGACAGGAACAACATCAGAGCTGCGAGCCGTCCCGCCGTGACCGAGAAACTCTAGCCAGTCGCCTGCCAGCAACGGCGTCGATGCGCACAAAACCACAAGAGTCAGCAGCAGAGCACGATACATATTAAACTTCCTTACACGTCGGAACGAATGAGTATTAAATCAACTGCTGTCTTGAAGCACTTTTATTACGGCGCTATCAAGTGCTGCGGGTATTCGGGCAACACATTCGCATCGAACTGAAAGTCGTCGACGGTCAGATGCCCCCATCCGGTCGTCGAGTGATCGACGATTCTAATGTACATCTTTTGCCCGAGATAAGGTGTCAAATCCCATTCAGCACCCTGCATCACCTGACTATTGATTCCTCGGGCAATCAACACTTCTTCGTCCCCGTCAGCCTTGCACAGTGCTGCGTATGTTTCGTCGCCTCGTCCTCCGCCAATCCGGAACGTCATCTTCTTCCCCGTCGGAATGAAGAGAGGGGAGACGATGACTCCTGTTTGTGAGTCAGAACCTTTCACAGCTTCCGGGGAGTGCTCAAGGGTTGTCAGGTAATACTGTCCCTGCTTGTTGTACTCCTGCCCGTTGTGAAAGAACGTCTCGCGTTGACCAACAACATTCCCGAAGCTGCCTTCGATTACTTTCCACGGGGCGAGCTCTCCCGATTCAAAATCGAAAGTTGCACTGCGTCCACTCGGACTTGCCGGAGTTTTCGGAGCAGCGTGGCTTGCTGCTTTCTTGCTGTTCTGCTTCGAAGCCTTCTCGTCTTGTGCGGGTGCATAACGACTCAGAAGGACTCGCAGCTCTTCGACGAGTTCGGGATGCTCGTTGATGACGTTTTGCGTCTGACTTCGATCGTCCTCCAGATTATACAGCTGCGCCGGTGGAGCATCTTTTCGAATCTTTCCATCTTCGATGTCGCTGTTTACGGAGCCAACAAAGTGAACTGCGGGCGGTCCGCCGAACGTGTGATCCCCTGGCTTCTTTCCGTTGAATCCGCCGCTTCCCTGATTCGGAATGTAGATCCACTTGCCTTTGCGGACTGAAAGGTGAGTCCCTTTGTGCGGAGCAAGAATCAAATGATCTCGGAGCGTCTCTTCCGTTTCCCCGAGCAATGCAGGAAGCATATTGACGCTGTCGGCCTGTTGTTTTGAATCGAGTTGCTGATCAGTCAACGCAGCGAATGTCGCGAGCATGTCCACGTTTCCGAACAGTTGGTCAGACACAGTGCCTGACTTCACCTTTCCCGGCCATCGAACGATGAACGGAACACGATGGCCACCTTCCCAGACACCAAACTTGAACCCCAACAGATCCCCGTTTTGTCGATGCCCAGCTTCGAATGCAGCCTGTCCTCCATGATTGAACATACCTCCATTATCGCTTGTGAAGACCACAAGCGTATCGTCTGTTAAACCGTTCTCGTCGAGGCATGTCAGTATTTCGCCCACGATCCAATCGAGCTCATGTATATAATCCCCGTAGAGCCCGCATTGACTCGTTCCTTGAAATTGCTTCGCGGGAGTAAAAGGATGATGGATATTGGTCGTCGCGAGATAAAGAAAGAACGGCTTGTCTTGATGCGAGCCAATCCACTCGACTGACTTATTGGCAAGAGTCGTTCCGACCTCATAGTCGTTGTAGCGCCGGTGAGCTTCAACGGCTCCGCCAAACTGATTCGGGCTGCGCTGTGCGGCCTCGGGAGGGATTTCGGTGATCGCTGTCACCTCATCTTTTTTGTTTCGACCGAGATGAACAAGCGGATCGTCGGGATCTCCACCGACGATGCGTTCATTCTCAACGAAGACATAAGGTGGAGCACTGTTAACAACCGGAACTCCGAAATAGCTGTCAAACCCGAGATCCTGCGGTCCGGGACTTAATGGTTCCTGCCAGTCGTTGGACCCCGTCTTAAATCCCAAATGCCACTTCCCAAATGCGGCGGCCGCATATCCGCAGTTTTTAAAGAGATCTGCAATCGTGGTTTTGTCCGGATCAACAAGGAGAGGAGACGTTACTGGTGCCGGTCCCCAGATGCCCTTTCCGCCGTTCCCTCGAACAGGGTACTCACCCGTAAGCAGCGCGTAGCGAGACGGAGTACAAACCGCCGAAACCGAATGAGCATCCGTAAACCGTCGTCCCTCAGCAGCGAGTTTGTCGATGTTAGGAGTTTGAACTTTCGTCGCCCCATAACACCCGAGGTCTCCGTACCCGAGATCATCGGCGAAGATGAGCACGACATTCGGTGTTCGTTCTGCACTCCATGCTTCACTCGCTCCAGCTCCTGCCAGAGAGAGAAATATGAGGAGCGAAAGAGTGCGATTAAATCGAGACGTCATCAGTGGCCTCCTCAAGCATTTTCGATATTGATCTTCGCATTCGTCGACAGGATCAGTCACAGGCAACAGGTCTCTTGAATCCCCGCTTTGAGATTGAGTCACTGCGACACAATTCCCAGTGAAGGGAAACCAATTACTTCTCAACCCGGGGTGCATTTAACCATTCGTTGAGTTCGGCAACCATAGACTCGACGACTTCGGGATGGTCGCCGAGGACGTTTTGTTGCTCATTGGGATCGGCTCTGATATCGAACAGTTCAACAGGTTCGCCGTTCCGTGCCAGCAGTTTCCAATCTCCTCGAATGGCAACTTCGGTTGCGAATGGCTTCGGTTTGGGTTCATGTCGCTGCATGTGTCTGTAAAGGTCCAGCTGCCAGAAGACAGTTCCCCGTTCATTCACATCCGGCGATGCAGCCCCCTTCATGACAGGCAAAAGACTGAGACCATCGACGGGAACGTCAGTCGGGATCGCGACATCGGCTGCTTCGCAGAACGTGGGGAGAAGATCGTTGGTGTGCCCGAACTCTTTCGAGACTTGTCCGCTGGAAATCTCGGCCGGCCAGCGGACAATCATTGGGACTCGCAGGCCACCGTCGTGAAGATCGGTTTTCCCTCCCTTTAGGTCGCCAATATATCCCTCGAAAGCAGCTCCATTATCGCTGGTGAACAACACAACTGTGTTCTCGGCGATTCCCAGGCTATCGAGTTTGTTCAGAATCTGACCGACCTTTCCATCCATATGCTGCATCATGGATCGAAAGCGGTGCTGATCATCGCTGATTCCGTCAGCAGCGGTTTCCGACCAGTAAGGTTCGGGAGCAGGTTCATAAGGCTTGTGCGGAACAAGCCACCACACGTTGAGGAAGAAGGGCTTCTCTTCCGCAGCAAACTTTTCAATCAGTTCGACTGCGAAATCACCGTTCGCGTCAGTGAAATGCTTGGAGTAATAGGGATCGTCCGACGAAATCCGTCGATCATTTCGAATCAGAACCGTTCCGCCATTTTGAAAGAGAGTCCGCTCACGGCCCATTTTGCTGCGTATAGGCTGTTGTTCAATCTGTGTTTGATAGATGTCAAAACCATGCTGACGCGGCCCCGGTTGATCCTCCAACCGCTGCCCCTGTTCATCCACATGCAAGCCGCCTAAATGCCACTTCCCCACATGTGCGGTGTGATACCCCGAGTTCTTCAGGAGTTCGGCAATTGTCGTCGCTGATTCCGGCAACCATCGATTGACATCGTTGAAGTGACGGGTGATGTTGAACCGTAGCGGATAGCGTCCCGTCAACACAGAAGCACGTGTCGGTGAACAGACCGCTGAACCAGCATAGAACCTCGTGAACTTCATTCCCTCAGCTGCGAGCCGGTCGAGATGCGGAGTCTTGACTGCGGGACTCCCGAAACAGGAGAGGTCGCCATAGCCGAGATCATCCGCCAATAACATAATAATATTAGGACGTTCGTCAGCTTTTAACTCACCTGTGTATCCAGCCGGTGAGAGACCAACACTGACGACAAACAGAAAAAGAAACGCGAACTTCATCAATTGATTCCAACCTCTTAAATCTACAGAAACAGATCCGCAATATACAGAAACGGAGCCACTCAACCTGCTCGGCCGACTACGCTTCGAGCTTCAGCTTCCCGACTTGGACCGCTGCTCCCATGTTGGCGATTCCCGGACCATAGTAATCTTTCCCGAACGGAAGAATCATCGGCTCTTCCCACGGACGACGGGGAACCATGTCTGCGATCTCATCGATTCGATTGAGGACATCCTCGGAGAGAGGACCTTTCTCGACAGCCTCGACACTGGCTTCTAAATGCTCGACCGTTTTGCATCCGATCGGGATCGTTGAGACAGCTGGATTCGAGACCGCGAATCGTAAACACAACTCGTAAGCGGGCAACTTTAATTCATCGAGAAGTTCGTAGTACGCCAACAACTGTTCGCGTCTCGATTCTGCGAGCCAGAATGGATTCCCTCTCACTTCCTCATCAGCACGTCGAGTGAGGAAGCCCTGCCCGAACACGGATCCCAACGCGACTCCCATGTTGTGATCCACAGCTGCGGGAATGACTGTCTCGGCAGCTTCTCGAAACAGGACGTTGTAGTTGAAGGCGGTTAAGACGACATCGAACCGATCGCTTTGAATGAGCGATGTCATTTCCGTTACGGTTGTCCCAGCGAGTCCGCTGAACCGAATCTTTCCCTCTGCTTTTAGATCATCCATGAGCTCAAGGACCGGCCCATCCAACGGGTCATAACTCGTCCACCAGGGGTATTGTTGTGGACGATCCGGTTCATGAATCATCAGAATGTCAACCTGCTCACGTCCGAGCAGACGCAGGCTTTCTTCGACGGATTCACGCAAAGCGACGATGTCTTGAGGATCGAAAGGCTGTGGGCGACCTCCGAGTTTCGTGGTGATAATCAGCGGGGCAGTATTGCTCGCAATCGCCTGTCCAACGGTGCGTTCACTGTCTGCGTATGCGGGAGCGGTATCGATCGCATTCACGCCCAGCTCAATCGCCCGGTTCATGATGCGTTCCGTCTCGGACACACCTCCCGCCAGAGACGATGTATAAAGACCGCCAATTGAGAGAAGACTCACTTCAATCCCGGTTCGACCGAGCTGTCTTGTTTCCATGAATGAGATCTTTCGAGAAATGGGACCTTCGCGGCTTCAATACGATTTCAAACAATGGTTGTCCGGCCAGATAATTTCACAGCCCGCATTTAGACAACGGAAATCCACTGTCATCTTTTTGCGTCACCACAACGCAACCAGAAACCATCGATCAGTGACCGAACAACGGATTCACTCACGATGATCATCCCGAGTTAGACCAGAACATATTGCGATTTGATGAAATTCGTGGAATTGCTGGCATTCAAGAATTGTCCGCTCAAATCAAAACATGTCGAGAATAGAATGCGACATTCAGCTAATGATTTGCGACACAAGGGCCCGCTGCTTCCTCCGGACGGACACGAGCCCACGATGCCAAATTCGACTGTATTGCCGAACTGATCAATCTGCCCGACCGACAGTCCAGTTGAGATCGCTGCCGTGTCGACTTCTGAAAGTTACCGACACCCGACGCGACGCAGATGATGTCACAGCCCAATCCCGCACCGGAGATTTCGAAGGCAATCTCTCGGAAGCAGTTCTCGCAACTCGTTTCGCCGCCTGAGGATACCTCGCGACCTAGAGCCAAAGCAATTTCCGTCCTGCGAGCAAATGGCGGAGTCGCTCCTCGTTCGAGAATGAGAGAGGAGTACGCCCGGAGGGATTCGAACCCCCGACCTGCGGATTAGAAGTCCGCTGCTGATTGGCTCAAATCCGCTGCTCACGTCGTTACAACCGGAACGGCACCTTGTCGAATTGTCACAAAACGACAGTTAACGAGTTCGGAAATTGACCACGCCGCCGGACGCCGCCGTCGCCGTCAAGAATTCGACCGTGCCCGGGCCTCAAGCCACTCGACGTCAGCGCAAAGAAAAAGCTCCGATGCTGCGGGAACAGCACCGGAGCGAATTGTCACATCCCTCTAGCAATGGAGTTGACATGGAAATCTTAGCATCAATGTGGGAGTGGTTCACGAACAATTTGCCAGTCTTTTGTTTCGTGATGAATACCTACTTTCAGTTTCTAGGTGCGTATCACCGACGGCGCGCAACCGACGAGGCGTCAGTGAGCACACTCAACAGTCATCCAACCGAGGCTAGAATGTGATGCGACATGCCCGGACTCCGTTCCGAGATGACAAAGGAACTTGTGTGACAACAATGCCTTACGTCATCACAACATTTCCATCAAGACGTCTTTTGATACAACACTAAAAAGGTTAACGGCGTTGGCTGCCTCCCTGGCCTGCTGAACAGCCGGCAGAAGGAGTGCGATCAGAATCGCAATAATGGCGATCACAACCAGCAACTCAATCAGGGTAAATCCACGACGTCTTCTAACACGACGTCTTCTAAGATGTGCAACAGCCACAATTTTTCCTCTGAATTTCAAGTGGAAAAGTGTTTCGGCCAGTTGCTTCAAAGAGCATGAACATCAGTCGAAGGCTTCCGCCGCTGAACCAGGAATCATTTTGAAGAACTCCGATCTCAGAGAGAACGTTACTTCGAACATGATCGCCAGTTTCCGATCGAGGCAGGAAGTTGCTACTTGCCCGCTTCATGAAGCATGAACGAGAGGAGCACCGTGCCTGATCACACAAACAGGAAGGAGACGATTGACAATCGCCATTTTGAGGAAGGACGCCTGACAGTTCGTTGCGCTGAAGCAACTGTGATCTTGCGTGGCTGGCTATCTCGATACAGACTCGCTGGCTTCGCTGACATTGAGACTCATTCTCACATTAGAAAGCTGCCCGTTCAAGCCTCTTTGCCAGGATTCAGCGAAACAGATGAAAATGAAACCGCTCCAGACCGGTTTTCCCATCAACACATCCACAGATCTCGAAACAACAAGCATGTGTCGAGTACAGAGAAACCGAAGGACTGGTCTATATTGGATTGGTCACCTTAGAATTGTGAGATACCGAATCCGCATCACCCCGCGCGTCTGAGAGCGATTTCGTCTCAGCCCTTCGAGCCTCCCCGAGTACGCACTTCATTCTTAAGGAATGCCCGACATGCATCCCAGCTTTTCGCAAACTCCCGATCCCTCCTTCAGTCGACGCGAAGCACTTCTCCGATCAGGTACGGGGTTTGGAGCACTTGCATTGGCGTCGATGTTGCCAACGTCATCGCTGTCTGCCGGTCCCGCCCTATCGTCTCACATCAAGCCGCGGGCAAAGAGCGTCATCTTCCTCTTCATGGAAGGCGGCCCCAGCCATCTCGATTTGTTCGACCCCAAGCCTCAACTGAACAAACTCGCCGGGTCTCAACTCCCGGTCGGATACAAGAAGGTCATCACCGCGATGGGAGAAGCGAACTCTCCATTGCTGGGTTCGAAGAGAAAATGGCAACAGCACGGCGAGTCCGGAATCTGGACATCCGACTGGATTCCTCACATTTCAACATGCGTGGACGACATCGCTGTCATTCGATCGTGCTGGACGAACGGCATCAACCATTCTGGTGGAGTCTGCCAGATGAATACCGGCACGCCGCTTCCGGGACGTCCTTCTCTGGGAGCCTGGGTCTCGTACGGACTCGGCACAGAAAACCAGAATCTTCCGGGCTTCGTCGTCATGACCGACAATCCAGCCCAGGTGACAAACGGACCGCGAAACTGGAGCGCAGGGTTTATGCCCGCCAGCTATCAGGGAACCAAGCTCGACTCTGGAACGGAACCGATCGCCAATCTCAACAACCCCAAGGGAATCAGTGATCGACGCCAACGAATGAAACTCGATCTACTAAACGAAATGAACACCCAGCATGCGTCTCGTCGGGAATTTCAGACCGAACTTGAAGCTCGAATCGAGAGCTATGAACTGGCGTTCCGAATGCAGGCACACGCTCCGGAAGCGATCGATCTCGAATCAGAAACTGAAGAGACTCAAAAGCTGTACGGGATCGACGAAAAGCAAACCGAAGCCTTCGGCCGCAACTGCTTACTTGCGCGACGACTGGTTGAGCGCGGAGTCCGTTTCATTCAGCTCTATCACGGTGCGGGCAGCAAGTGGGACGCACATTCCGCGATCGAAAACAATCACACCCGCATGTGCCGCCAGATGGACAAACCCGTTGCCGGGCTCATTCAGGACTTAAAGCGACGAGGACTCCTCGACGAAACACTCGTGCTTTGGGGTGGCGAGTTCGGCCGAACTCCGATGAGCGAAAAAGGGGACGGCCGAGACCACAACCCGACAGGCTTCACAATGTTCATGGCAGGCGGAGGAGTGGCAGGCGGTCAAACGATCGGAGCCACTGACGACCTCGGATTTCATGCGGTCGAAAATCGTCTTCACGTCCATGACCTTCACGCCACCATCTTGTACCTGATGGGGATTGACCACTTGGCGCTGACATACCTTCATAAAGGTCGACCGGAACGACCGACGCAGAATGAAGGAGATGCCTACCGGTTGATCACTGGTCGAGCTCAAGCGTGACTTTCGCTCTTGCTTCACTCGTCACACTGAGCCGATCCCGCGATCTAGAATCGCTAATCGCCGAACAACTTTGGGTCAGAATCCGACGCGAAAGAGCCACTGAGCCAATGCTTCGGATCTCTGATCCCGTGACGACGATGTCGACGGGGCGAAACCTTGCGGAACCATCAGAGGAGGCACACTTCTGATGTCTCGATCACCCTGACTTCCCACTCGTCGTCGCTTCACAAGATCGTCTTGCAGATGAGCGACCGTCGCTTCGACTCTGTCGAGATGCTCCAACGCCTTACGAACGTGAACAGCTCCGACGTGTTTCGTTTCCGGAGTGAAGTGATACCCCTTCCCCGCAGCGGTCGGTTGCCGTCGCCCCGGGCGATGTACGGCGTAGTCACAAGCTCCGAGATGCTCCTTCAGGACGTCAATCTTATTCCTTAGCCGCAGAGTCTCTTCTCGGATATCCTTGTCCGACTCTTCAGCCAGAATTGCTGCCTGAACTCGATGCACACCTTTCACGATGCGGTCCGCATCTTCGAGAAGATGGTCGTAGTCGCGCGACTCGACGAAGTCGTCATGAATCTCCCAACGCAATTCGCGTGCTTCCACGAACGCCGAAAAGGCGAGATCATCGAGATGACGGTAGCGCTCGTTGTGCCGACTCCCAGCCCGAAGATCTTTCGCTCCTGCTGACAGAATTCCACACAAAAGAATCGCCACGCACATCGTCCGAACTTGGAACACGTTCCCCGTTCGAAACAAACTGGTGATTGTTGGACTGACGAACAATGATTTCGTAGATGTATTCACGATAGCTCCCTTTCCTTCGCCTCCAGTGCGTTCTTGATGTCCTTCCCTTTTCAACGATTTGAATTGCGAAAAGCGAGCCGAGCATCGGCAATTCCCGCCGAATAATCACTAACCTCCTACGGGTTCGAAACTTAAGTGGACAAGAAATCCCCTCACCGAATCCGCACAAACGTCGTCACATTGACCCCCCCCAAGAATTCAACACGACGACACTCGAGGCCGATGGGCGTTATCAGAGAAGCAATTTGCCCAGCGATACCCGAGAGTTCCCCGCTGTTTCTTGAACGTCGAACACGATTGACTTACATATCGGGGCTGTAAGCATTGTCGAACGGAATGCAAACCGACTTATCGCCCGATCGCTCGCCCTTCGCCCAGAATTGAATGAACTGGACTCATGTCAAAATTTGATCTCGTCGTTATTGGAGCAGGCCCCGGAGGCTACGTCGCCGCAATCCGAGCCGCACAGTTGGGCAAATCGGTAGCGATCATCGAGAAAGAGCGTCAACTGGGAGGCACCTGCCTGCGCGTCGGCTGTATCCCCAGCAAAGCACTTCTTGAAAGTTCCCATCTTTTCGAACACGCCGGACATGGGTTCGCCTCACGCGGGATCAAAGTCTCGGGACTCGAGATCGACCTCGGCGCGATGATGGATCAGAAGCAGGGAGTTGTCGATACGCTGGCTGGCGGAATCGACGGCCTGATGAAGAAGAACAAGATCGAGAGATTCTTCGGACACGCGACTCTCGCGAATCCCACAACCGTCCAAATCACCTCCGAAGACAATACCGAAGAAGTCACCGGCGACACAATTCTTTTGGCGACCGGCAGCACCCCGGCATCACTTCCCGGAATCGATTTCGACGGCCAATTCGTCGGTTCCAGCACTGATGCAATCGCCTACGAAGAGGTCCCCGAACATCTTGTCGTGATTGGCGGAGGAGTGATTGGCCTCGAACTGGGGACAGTCTGGCGGCGACTCGGTTCTCAAGTCACCGTGCTTGAGTACCTCGATCGAATTCTTCCGGGAATGGACAACGAACTCGCCAAAGACGCCCTCCGCATCTTCAAAAAACAGGGCCTGAAGTTCCACCTGGGAGCACGAGTCACCGGGGTGACCAACGATGGAACAAAGGCAACCGTCACTGTCGACGGACAAGATTCGATCACCTGCGACAAAGTCCTGATGGCTGTGGGCCGAAGACCAAACACTGAGAATCTCGGCCTGGAAGCTGCCAAGGTTGAAGTCGACAAACGCGGGTTCGTCGTGGTGGACAACCACTACAAAACTTCAGCCGGTAACATTTACGCGATCGGCGATCTGATCGGCGGAGCCATGCTGGCACACAAAGCTGAAGAGGAAGGACTGGCCTGCGTCGAGCAACTTTACTCGGGATACGGGCACGTCAATTACAATGCGATCCCCGGGGTGGTTTACACAGATCCGGAAATCGCATCGGTCGGAAAGACGGAAGAAGAGCTGAAAGAAGCAGGGATCGCATACAACAAGGGAACATTCCCGTTCATTGCGAATGGACGCGCCAAAGCGAGCGGAACCGTTGACGGGAAAGTCAAACTTCTGGCTCACAAGGAAACGGACAGAATCCTCGGTGCCCACATCATCGGTCCTCACGCTGGCGAACTCATTGCCGAGTGCGTGGTGGCTATCGAGTTCGGAGCGAGTGCAGAGGACATCGCCCGCAGCTCACACGCTCATCCAACACTGAGCGAAGTGATCAAAGAAGCAGCCCTGGCGGTCGATGGCCGCACGATTCACATGTAAAAACACATGTCGAAAGTGAAGCGAACCGGCTCACGCCGAAATATACCTGTCGCAACTCCGTTAACCCCTGAGTCAGACTCGCCGGGAAACTGTTGATTCTCCGCAAAGTGGCGGCACATTGCTCCTGCGCAAATTGCGATTGCGACCGTCCAATGAAACGGGACGGCCAAGACCGGATGCGTGAGGCTCGCTGCGCACTTCAAGAGTAGAAAAGCAGCAAGAGTCGAAATTGAAGATCAGCAATCCACGCGGAGAATGCTCACTCCGCGCTGCGTTCTTTTTCGAGAATGACCCGATTGCCCTTGTCGTTGAATTCGACGCGAGTCATGAACGCTTTCATCAGCATGAGCCCTCGACCGCTCGGCTTTTGAAGGTTTTCATCGGCGGTTGGATCGGGGACATCTCCGGGATCGAAGCCCGGCCCCTCATCTTCAATTTCCACGATGACCCGTTCGCCATCGTAAGAGCAGTGAACGGAAACATTCTTATTCGGATCGAGCCCGTTTCCGTGTTTGATCGCGTTGACGATCCCTTCTTCCAGCGCGAGCTTCACTCCGAATAAATCATGCTCCGGAAACCCACCGTGCTGGAGCCGCTGCAGGATGTCCTCCTGGACTTCATGCCCCTTGGCGGTATCACTGGGAATCGTGACTTCGAATTCGAACGAGTCAGCCATGCGAGACTGGCCTGCTGTCGAGAAGGTTGCTCGGATAAGTTGAGTTCAGTTCAGGCTGAAACAACGGTTTTTTTAGAATCCCGCGAGTGCGGCTTCCTGATCATCGCGGATATCAAACAGCTTGTTCAAGCGTGTGATTGCGAACACTTCGTAGATGTCTGGACGGATCGAGCAGAGGCGAAGTTGACCGCCAACCGCTTTGACCTTTTTGTCCATCGTGATCAATTTCCCAAGTGCCGCACTGGAGAGATACTCCACAGTCGTGAAGTCGAGGACGATTTTCTTGCGACCGTCTTCTTCTACCAGCCCAAACAACTGATTGCCGATCAATTGTATGTTGTTCTCATCGAGAATCTTCTTGTCGACGAATTTCGCGACAGTAACATCCCCAATTTCTTCAATATCGATACGGCGTTGTCCGGCAGACATGAATAACTTCCTGATAAATCCTGGCGACAGACCTAGCGAAGCGTTCACCGAAAGAACGGTAACGAGACAGAAGTACTTTGACCATCACTTCTCAAGGCACTCAATTTTGATCATCATGCTTGTCAATCGCAATGTCAAGAGCATCAGGTTCACTGTCGATTTTCAATCTCTCCAAACTTCGCTATCAGCGCGTCTGGACCGATTATGCGTATCAGAGCATGAGCCCTTGCCTGCAAACATGGACAACCACCAATGGACACTTCAAATTCCGAACAAAGCCGGCCGAATTACGAGGTCCCCGACAAGAACATTCTGCGTCTGGTCGCATTCGCCGCGATGACAATCACCATCGCGACCGCCGTCATCTTCGGAATTGTTGCGGCCTGCTTGCTGTTTTTTCGTCCTGATCTGGGTGACCAACCGGTGATCGCTCCGCTTATGGGGGCAGTTCTGGTCGCGGGAACAATGGTGGCGATGATCGGTCTCTTCGCGGGTGTTGTTGATCTTTCGTCGTCGCGAGACTCCAAATCCATGACGCTGGTTTCTATCCTCGTGAATGGAACTTTCGCACTGTTGGTGTGCACTGTTGTCCTCACAGGATTCCTCAGATCCTGAAAAGTGATCGACGGAGAATGTGCGAACTCCCTGAAAAAATCGTTTTCTGATATTCGGAGAATGTGTTGATGTCATCCCTGCTCAATCGATTTCAAATCCTCGGAGCGACCGTGCTCTCGACATGCTTCGCGACGACAACCTTCGCCGAAGCGCCGGTTCCGATCGAATCAATCTCCCCCGTTTCTGAAATTGAAATTGAAGTCCAGTCTCAACTCGAGACTTTGCAAAAAGCACTCGACGATCAGGACGGATACGAAGATGCGCGAGAAGGGCAGATTCGTCAGTCGTTCGGACTGCTCGCCTGCTTGGGTCAGGCACTTGCCGAGCACGACGAAGCTTCCGTGACGAAAATTCAGGGACCGGCTCTCCGCGATGCGGCTCTCCAGTTTCAACGAAAGAGCACTCTGGAAGAAGCCAAAGCTGCACTTGAACAAGTCAAACTCTCAGTCAACGGGGAAGCAACGGGAGAGCACAGCGTTGATCACCCGTGGAACAAGCTGATCAACATGCACCCGATGATGGAAGAAATGAACTCCCGCAACAGTGCGTTGCTGAAAGTGCTCCGACGTCCTCGTGGCAAACCGGAAGAACCCGTTCACGCCACAACCTGGGCGATTTTGGCACTCGCCATGCAGGCAGACACTCACGAAGTCAAAGACGAAGCCATGCTTCCGGAATGGAACAAATTCAGCAATGAATTCCGTGAAGCGTCCCTGAAACTTGCCGAGTCCATTCGCAAGAAGGATGGCAAAGAAGGCCGAAAGTGGTTCGACGCTGCGAATCAAAGCTGTGACTCCTGCCACGAAGTCTTTCAGTAAACGTGATTGGCGAATCGAATCGCCAACCAAGAATCTCATTCCAGTCTGTCCTGCGTACTCCAAGGATGAATCAACTGCATGACTGATCAATTCGAACAATCCGAGCTTCCAAAACCCGCTGGTCGGGCTCCGGCCAAAGTCAGCCTCGAAGCAGGGAAGAACTACGCATACTGCACGTGTGGACTCTCCGCGAATCAACCATTTTGCGATGGAGCCCACAAAGGAACCGGATTCGCCCCGCACAAATTCACCGCAGAAGAAGACTGCTCTGTGATGATGTGCATGTGCAAGAAAACGGGGAATACGCCACGTTGTGACGGTGCTCACAAGCATCTCCCGCCGGAAGCTTAAGTCACTGGGAAACGCTCGCAGAGGGTTTTGATCAACTCAAAACCCTTTCGAGCTGTCCAGCAACAGCGTCACCGGGCCATCGTTCACAAGCTCGACTTGCATTTGCGCCTGGAACTGTCCGGATTCGACTCGAACACCGGTGCTTTCGAGACGTTTGAGAAATGTCTCATACAGCGGCTTTGCACTCTCAGGGGACGCAGCTGCCACAAAACTCGGGCGGCGTCCTTTTCGGCAATCTCCATATAGCGTGAACTGACTGATCACCAGCATCTCCCCACCAGTTTCTTCTATCGAGCGATTCATCTTTCCGTCATCGTCCTCGAAGACTCGCAGCCCGACGAGTTTATTCACGATGTAATCAAGATCGTCGCTTGTATCTTCGGAAGAGATTCCGACAAGAACGACGAATCCGCTACCGATCCGCCCTGAGACGAACGACGTCGCGTTCTCTTCATCAATCACCGTGACTTGTGCCGAACTGACTCGCTGAACCACCGCGCGCATTTCTTCTCCGCTACAAAATTCTGATTCCCGAAAACAATGGTGATGAACTCGCGGAAGCTCACAGCTTCACTCGCCTGCGCGGGTCAGCATCAACTCCAACGGACTTGCCTGTTCGTGGCTGTTCGTGCTTGCGAGCCCCTCTCGAAAACGGCTCTATCGGAGAGAACGGACACCCGCTTCACAAACATGAAGAGCGTAGGCGATCGAATTGAGGCGTGTTTCAACCGTATCGGCTCGCGACATGAACACAACAGGATGAGACGTCCCGGTGAGAATTCCCCCGAACTGGCAATCCGAAGTGTACATCATGCCCTTCACCGTCAGGTTGGCACTCAGCAGATTCGGAAAGACCATCGCGTCGACACATCCGGTCACCTCTCCGTCGATCCCCTTCTTGTTGCTCGCGTCTCTCGAATACGCCAGATCGAACGAAAGTGGCCCCTGAACAAGGCAATCACCGAAAGCTCCCTGATTGGCCTTCTCGACGAGTTCCTGCGCAACCACTGTCTCCGGCATCGACGGAACGACTTTTTCCGACGCAGCCATCAAAGCGACCTTCGCTTTGGGTTCGCCAAGTCGCTTCGAAATTTCGACAACACTTCGGATCAGATCTTCGAGTTGCTCTGAAGTCGGAGTGATCGAAATCCCGGTATCGGTCATCAAAAAACAGCGATTGTCCCGGAGAATTTCCATCAGCACAACCTGTCCGATGGTGTGTCCCGTTCGGAGTCCATTCTCTTTGTCGAGCACGGCTTTCATCAGATGCGGAGTCGAAATCTGCCCTTTCATGAGAAACGCAGCCCGTCCGGAAGTGACTTCGTTCACGGCAACCGCAGCGGAATCCGCAGCGTCTTCCAGAATAACGAACGGCTCAAGGTCGACTTCGATCGCGTCCGCACGTTCCTGAATCTGTTCACGATCTCCCGTCAGAATCGGGTGGACCCATCCGCGTCGGCGAGCGAGTTCGAGCGCCTGAATGACCGTTGCATCAGCCCCACCCGCTGCGACAACTCCAACTGGTGACGGAAGTTGATCGGCAGCCGAGAAAAGATCCTGAAAACTTGAGAGAGGCATTCTAAAAGACCTGTCTGAGAGATGTGTAACTTGAGCCTCAACCATTTTCATGGCCGTTCGAACTCACACGAATCGCTTTCCTGAGCGAGGAGATGCCTGCAGCTTCGGCAATCCATGGAGCGTCATTTCATCGGACTCTATTACTCGGACTCAGTTGCGTTTGAAGAAACGGTTCTTCTCCCACCGAGACTCTGCAAGTACGTATAAAGATGCGAAAGATCGTCATCGGAAAGATCCTTCAAGAGACCTTCCGGCATCAGTGACTGGCTGAGTCGACGGCGAACTTCGATGTCTTCGGTTTCGATCCGATACGTCCGGTTGTTCGAATCTCTGAGAACCAAACCATCCACAGATTCGTAAACAATCAGTCCAGTGTGAATCTTCCCGTTGACCGTTGCGATTTGAGTTGTCTGATATCGCGGAGAAACATCCAGATGCGGAAACGCAATCGCAGTAAACAAATCCTCACGAGAAAATCGCCCAGCTACTCCGCTGAGATCCGGACCGAGTGCACTTCGACCACCATGACACTGAATACAACCGCGTCCCCGGAAGAGTTTCTCGCCCGCCAGCGGGCTTCCTGAAGACCAGTCAATCGATGCCAGACGATCCTTCAACTCCTCCAGGCCGAGTTCTTCAGTCCCTGAACGCGAGGCGAACTCTTCGGGAAATTTCTTGGCGACGAACTCAGTCCAGGCCGCAATCTCCTCGGGCTGAGAATCTCCGTCCTTCCCCATGGCGTAATTGAAATTCATTCCATGATTTCTTCGCAGGAGTTCCACGATCTGGTCGCGAATCTGCCGTTCGACCCCACTGTCACCAAGCTGACGAAGAGCACGAACCAGCTCAACGTTTTCCGCCGGGTCCTGAGTTGGGGACAACAGTCCGAGAGAAGAAATACACTCTTGCAACGTCTCTTCACTCGCAGAATCAAGACTCTCGTAGAAATACTTCCGGTCAGCCTCAGTCGGATTGATGGACAGGCAGGAAATCACCGCAGAGCGGAGCGCGAAGTCCGAATACATTTCGCGAATTAACTCATGATCCTCCTTGTTGGGTGACTCCGACAAGAGAAACAGAACGTCGCTGTTCCACGGATAGTCGGGATCTTCACGAATGGTTTTCGAGAAGACTTGAATCGTCTCGCCGAACAGCTGAGGAGGAAACTGGCTCAAGAACTGGACATGCCCCGGATGGCCAAACCCGGGAGTGGCCAGAATCGCTTCGGGTAACTGACGATCCGGTTGGACGAGATTGGTGTAAATTTCAAGTGTTCGGTCTGCCCAGTTCGTATCTTGACGCAATTGAAGTCGATCAATTTTGTGATCGACATTGACGAGACATTTCGCAATCTGGAGACGCTGGTCACTTGTCCTTGGCACAGGCATCCGCGAAAGAACGATCAGTCGATGCAAATCTTCCACCGGATCGGAGTCATCCGTCAGTCGACTCAGCAAACGAGCAAAGAGTAGTTCACTGTTCGCAGAAACGATCGACATCGTTCGTTCAAGTTCACGATCGAGAAGCGGACTTCCGGTCGGATAGACCTTTTCAAGAGCCTTGACGATTTTCGATGTCTGCTCCGTCGATGATCTCAAATCTTGAGGCGATGCGTACCCATCGAAGACCGGAGCAATCTCCGGAGAATCAGGCACAAGATCTCCCAGCCCTAACTGAAGAACCCGAACCGCTTCGAGTTTCAATTCGTTGGACCGCGTCGATTGAAGGATCTGAAGAGCAATGTCGATGGGGTATTCATGAACCCCGTCATTGTTGAGGGCGAATGCGGCCGCGACGGGAATCGCTGCACTCCAACCTTTCGCAAATCCCTTGGCAGCCATCGCTCGAGATGTTTCCGGACGACATTTGACCAGCAACCGCATCGCTGTCTGTCGAACGTATCGATCGGGATGGGCAAGTTGTTCGCCGAGCGCGTCGACATACGAATCAAACACATTCTCTCCGGCTCCAATCAGCGCTTCCATTGCAGCTCGGACAACCTGAGGATTCGAATCTCCGAGATACCAGACAAGATCACGAACGCTGGGTGAAGCAGTTTCCGAACGGCCAACGGACCAGACAGCCCGAGCACGGATCACGGGATCCGGATCTGACGCGAGGCTGTAAAGCATGTCTCCATCGAGTCCCCCAAACTTCTCCGTGAGGATTTCGATTGCTCGAATCCGTTCTGGCTGCGGACGCTGTCGATCGAGCGCAGCATCAATAAACGGTTCGCTTGGAAGCTCAGCAACAAGCGGCTCCCAAATTCGGCGTGACCAGCTGCTCAACGGTTGAGGTGCCTGAAGGCAATGCTCGACACGTTTCGCTGCGCTGCCCGGGATCTCCGAGAGATATCGGAGCCCCGCTTCGGAAGATCGCTCCTTTGCGCGAATCCGATAAACCCCGCCACGAGTTCCCCGGCCTCCAACGCTGATGTACAAGGAACCATCCGGTCCCACTGCTGCATCTGTGGGAGCGAAGCCGTGTTGACCGATCGCACTCATGAAATCGATCGGTTCACTCGACCATGTCGACCCCGAAGGTTCGAGAGGCATTGCGAAGACACGTCCATAGGTCCAGTCCAACACGAAGAGAGCCCCCTGATACTCCTCGGGAAACTGAGAGTGGCGGTAACATTCAACTCCTGTCGGGGAGCCGCGTCCGAACTCGCCGACTGCGGGCGGCATGTCGAAGAACCAGTCGGGACGTTTCCAACTGCGTGTCAGCCAACCAGCATGAGAACCCGGCAACACATGAAACACCCGCGTCGGACGATACCACGGGAGACTGATGTCCCGTTCGCCGTCGCTGTCGAATGTGAAGACGTCGCCGGCAGCTCCAAAGTCGAAGTCGTAAGCGTTTCGAAATCCATCCGCATACACTTCTCCGGTGGAGAGATCGGGCTGAAATCGAAGCACCGCACCGGCCTGCGGATCCTGAACCGGAGTCGTCTCGAGTTTTATGTATCGTCGATCGATGTCAGCATTATTTCCGGCAATGACATACCACCATCCGTCCGGACCTTTGCGGATCGCATGCAGGTCATGTTCGCCACCAGTCTTGATCCGCCAGAACAGATCCGGTGGTCCATCCGCTCGATCGTCGCCATCGCGATCACGATAACGAATCAGTCCTCCTTCACCGGAACAGATCAAATCCCGCCCGGCGAAGTACATTCCCTGGACTCCCCGCTTGGGACCATCAACATAGAGCGATGCGTCATCAGCACGACCGTCGCCATCGGTATCGTGGAGAATCTTGATGTATCCAGCGCCTGACACGACGACTCGCCCAAACGAATCGACAGCCATTGAATAGATGTCGTGTGCGAGCTCGTCGTCCGCATAAAGCGTGACCTCAAACCCTTCGGGAACGCGAACTCCCAGCGACTCGTCGGCACTCGAAATTGAGAGATGTAACTGTGTCGTGAAGAGCCCTACCCCACACAGGAACAAGCATTTGCTCAACGTCGTTCGAAAGTAACCGCTTCGATCCATCAGAACTCTCGGATTGGAATTAGTTGAAGTGGAGCAGTAATTGCTTTGCCAAAGGCATTCTGTTCCTTGAAATCTCAATTGCCAAGGAGAGGCCGTTGCCTTAGTTCAGATTCCTGCTAATGTTCCGATCTTATCGGGAGTTTGGATTTTGCCGCAATGCGGGCTCGCTTCACACGCTGCCCCGGCAAAATACACAATTTGCACAAACAGAGAGCCGCGACCGTCGAGAAGGGGTCACTTCTTCGTCGACCTCTCGTTCCATTGTCAACACACCACACTCAGGAGCACAACTTTGTTCCGCCGAACTCAATCCCGAATCCGTCAACGTTCTCAGACTTCACTGAGTTCGGATCCTCTCGCACCGCCCAAAGCATCTCTTCGAAGAAACTGGTTGCTGATGGCCGTTGTTCTGGCTGCGGTGCCGGGACTTTTCCAGTTCATCAGCACCCCGACCGCGTTGGGCCAAGCTCCGAGTTCGGTTGTCGAGCAAGAATTAGCAACCCCTGATGCAACTTCTGACCAGAATGTCGAAGCGTCTTCGGACGAGTTTGAAGAAAGCCATTCGCCAGACGAAGGAGACGCTGCCGGAGAGCACGGAACTGAAGGGGAATCGCACGGGGAAGAACACGCCGAAGGAGAACACGGAGGCGGACACTCAAATGTCGCCGCCCCGCTGTTTGCCGCGATCGTCCTCATTCTCCTGCTCGCCAAAGTGGTCGGAGACCTGTTCGAAAGAGTCGGCATGCCTGCCGTTCTCGGAGAACTTTCCGTCGGAATTCTTCTCGGGAA
This sequence comes from Thalassoglobus neptunius, assembly GCF_007859735.1. Classification (GTDB taxonomy): domain Bacteria; phylum Planctomycetota; class Planctomycetia; order Planctomycetales; family Planctomycetaceae; genus Thalassoglobus; species Thalassoglobus neptunius. The sequence continues at coordinate 2,430,550 of NZ_SIHI01000001.1, forward strand.
TATCGCCCTGATCACGACATCCTGGATCGGAGTCGATGGCTGGCACGGACTGGATTTCCTGCAAGCTCCGGAAGAACACTCCATCGGCGACGTTTACAGCACGGGTGCCGCGTTGAAGATGCTCGCAGAGATCGGCGTTGTGTTGCTGCTCTTCGAAGTCGGGCTCGAATCAAACGTCAAAGAGATGATGAAAGTTGGCGTCTCATCTCTGTTCGTCGCGATCCTCGGAGTCATCGCCCCCATGATTTTAGGAGTGGCAGTCGGCTGGTTTCTCCTGCAACACGAACCGTGGCAAGTCTCGCTGTTCCTCGGAGCTACACTCTGTGCGACCAGCGTCGGGATTACCGCTCGCGTTCTGAAAGATCTCGGACGGTCTCAGCAACGGGAGTCTCAAATCATTCTCGGAGCGGCCGTTGTCGACGATGTTCTGGGACTGATCATCTTGACAGTCGTATCCGGAATCATTGAGCAGGGCGATGCGTTCAATATTTCGAGCCTGATCGAGATTGTCGTCAAGTCCATTGGATTTCTCGCCGCTGCGATCCTGCTGGGAAGCCACCTGCTCGTGAAGCCGCTGTTTAAGGCTGCGAGCTTCCTTCGCGGTCATGGACTGCTCGTCTCGACCTCGCTCGTGATTTGCTTTGGCCTCGCGTTTCTGGCCAATCTCGTTGGCCTCGCACCAATCGTTGGAGCATTCGCCGCAGGTTTGATTCTTGAGAAAGCCCACTACCAGAATCTGGGCAAAAAAGAACATGTTGAACTCGAAGAGGCACTTGCCCCACTGACCGCGCTTCTCGTTCCAATCTTCTTTGTTCAAATGGGAATCATGGTCGACCTGTCGAGCTTCGGAAATTCCAGCGTCTGGATGCTGGCGGGAGCCATTACCGTCGCAGCTGTCATTGGCAAGCAGGTTTGCTCACTGGGTGTGGTCGAAAAGGGACTCAACAAAGTCGCCATCGGCCTCGGGATGATTCCTCGCGGCGAAGTCGGATTGATCTTCGCCAGCGTCGGTGCTGGCCTCATGGTGAAGGGTGAGAAAGTCGTCAGCGATGACACCTATTCCGCGATCATCGTAATGGTGATCATTACCACCATGGTGACGCCACCACTGCTGAAGTGGTCACTCTCCAAACCGTCCCCCGGAGCAGCGGACGGAGCGGCAGCCACTGAGTGATGATTCCCAACGAAAAGCAGGTTCTATCGCTGACTTGAGTCTTCCTCGGAAGCTCACTCAGCGATAGCGAAGCTCACCGAGCGGCTCGAGCGAAATGGCATCGAACAGACGAATGTCGATTCGATATGGCCCGTTCGGAGAATCAAAGTCTCCGAACCGCTCGATGTACTGTTCCATCCGACCAAGCTTTTGCTCAGCGGTCGGTTCAAGGTCATCAAATCCGATCGGTTTTCCCCACACAACGCGACTTCCCCCGACCGTGAGCAGTTCGAAAATCATCTCGTCCGGCTGAAGGTCTCGTGAATTCGGAGGAAGAATAATCCCCCGCAACTGGAAGTGATTCCAGTACACTTCCATGTTGTGTTTGGGAGTGAGAATCTCGGCGATCGTCGCTGCTGCTACCATCGCTGAGCCGGGCCACACATCCCCCGCTTCGGCAGATTCGGGGTCGACGGCATTCAAAATCCACGGAAACCGTGCGTAGTCATCTTCGGTGAAATCTTCGCGAGGAAGGATGACTCCCTCCACGTCAATTGCATAAATGTCCGTCGGAGTTCGCACGAAGGCGACCGGTTCTCGGTAGTCGATCAATGCCTGAATCGCGGGCTCATTGGTCAGTCGAACAAGCTGCGCCTTTCGGATCCACGGATGCCCAGCGAGTGCTTCGGAAACTTCGCGGCAGAGATTCGAATCCAGAAGCGATACGTTCTCAGTAAGCGAACTCTGTGCGAGGACGTCGTCAATCAATGTCGGCGGAACCCATTCATTCGGCGCATTGACGCGCATCTCATCGAGCGGGAATTGATATTCCTCAAGCTGCGAGAGATCGGGAAGCATCGCCGGTACACGCGGCGCCAGGACCGCAGACACAAGACCAATGGCCACAACCAGCAGAGTCACTGGTCGAAACACAAATTTCCGCAAGACAATTCCGATGAAAGACGGCTTTGGCGGCGCAGCTTCTTTGGCCGCTTTCCGCTTCGCCGGAGCTTTCTTCTTAGGTGTCTTGGCTGCAGTCGCCACGATTGTTTCCAGATACTTGAGTCAAAATTGAATGCAAACGCATCTTCTTGACTCTACACGCTGGAATGATCGGGGCAGAAAAACATGAAGAATCTTCACTGAAAAGCAGCTGGCACAACCAGACTCGCATCAGTCATGACTCTTAGGTTTAGTTTCCTGATTTGTGAAGCGAGTGAAAGCAGAGAGAATATTCCGCTCGCACAACTCTCCCAGATCCCATCCCAAAGCAGCTGCGGACATGGGGACGAGGCTGTGAGATGTCATTCCCGGAGAAGTATTGACCTCAAGAATCCAGCCCTGCCCAGCCTCGTCAGCGATTAAGTCGACGCGACAAACGCCGTGAGTCCCGAGCATTTCACACGCATTCTGACTGATCTCCGTGACATGTCGGGCGACGGGATTTTCGTCGACATTGATCACATTGTACCGAGTCGACTCATCCTCATATTTGGCTGAGTAGTCGAAAAACGGATGACTCGGCGCGATCTTGATCGGGGGAAGTGGAACGTGATCGAGAAACGGGACGGTCCATTCTTCTCCAATGATCGCTTTCTCCAGGATCACTGGGCATTCGTATTCACACGCAATTCCCCAGCCTTCGTACAAATTCTCGGGTGAGTACACGACCGAAACGCCCAAGCTGGAACCTTGCGCGTTTGGTTTCATGAATAGCGGAAACCCGATTTCAGAAGCAGCCTGAAGCACACTCGGCAGCTTCTCCTGATGATCGATCAGTCGAAATGGTGGAGTGGAAAGCCCTCGTTCAAGCAGGAAGTTTTTCGCCTGATCCTTATGAAAAGTGAGTTTCGAACACGCGGAGTCGCTGCCGGTGTACGGAATTTTCAATCGATCGAGCTCACTCTGCAAAGTTCCATCTTCGCCATACTCTCCATGAAGCATATTGAGGACGACCGGCTGTTCTGGCCAACTCATTTCTCCGAGAGAAACGTCTGCCGGATCGACTTCATGAACACTGTGGCCCCTTGCTCGCAAAGCATTCGCAGCGCATGCACCAGACTCGCAGCTGATCTCTCTCTCAGGGGATTCTCCTCCAGCAAGGACGACAATACTCACCTCCGTGGGAATACGATTCAAAGAGTGCTCCTCCTCAAAACTTCAATTTTGACGGTTCGGATGTTCAAGACGAGAAATCCGGTTGTTCTCGAAAGTGAAGGAATTGAGACCACGAACAACTGCCAGATGATGGCAACCATCAGAGAGATTGCATACTATCTTTGCAATAAGTGAGACGATAGAACGTCTTCTTCGGCTAAATCAGCTCTGAAAGTATCGCCTTATCTCATGCGATTTTCACCTCTCACTTCCACAATTTCGTCACCCGTTGCCTCCAACGTTCCTGAACCGGTCATGAAGTTAACCTTCTTCGACCGACTCAGTGCTGGAATGATTGCGTTCGTGCTCGGGCTCATTCTGGTCGTGATCGCGATTGTCATCTGGTGGGCAACGACTCGCCCTCCGAGGCAAACGTTTCTCGTCCCGATGGAGATGGTCGAAATCGCCGGAGGTGCTGAAGATGGGGCTCCCGACGAGACTCTGAAGGTCGAATCGCCCGAAGATCCGGCAGAAAACCCATCTCCCAACGAAGAAGTTCTCGACGAGCAGGAATTGACCGAAGTGGTCGACAATGTCGTCGAACTGGCCGATCAGGCCACACAACAAGCTCAGCAGGTCAATGCTGTCTCGACCGACGCATCCGGAACTCCGGGAAGTGCTGATGGAACGGGCCGCCGCGGATTAGGAAACGGCCCAGGAACGGGAGGAATTCCGAACGAACAGCGATGGTTCATTCGCTACTCCGACGAAGCTTCGATTTCTGAATACGCCAAACAACTCGATTATTTTGGAATTGAAATGGGCGCGCTGCTCCCCAGCGGACAACTCGTCCTGCTTTCTGGAATGAGCGGTACACCAAGAAAAGTGACCAAGTCTTCCGGAAAGGGAGAAACGCGTCTTTACATGACCTGGCAGGCAGGAAATCGAAAAGCTGCAGACGCTGAGCTGTTTAAGCGGGCGGGAGTGGACGTTTCTGATGCCATTCTCTTCCACTTCTATCCCAAGAAGACTGAACAGCTTTTGCTGCAGACTGAATACGAATATGCAAAACGGAACGCCAAAGAGATTCGACGAACCTACTTCGTCGTGACTCGAAAAGGTTCCGGGTACAATTTTGTTGTCACACGACAGACCTACTTGCGGTAACGTTCCCAGATCGTGACGATCGCAATTACTGAGTTGAAAGCAGGATTATGGAACTGATTCTGAGATGGTCAGGGCCGGTGATTTACATCGCCATGGCATTGGCTGCACTGTATGGGTTGTTCTGCGTGGTCTTGCTGATCCGCAAGATCAGTCAGAAGAGATTCTCCAGTCCGGCACGGTCGGCAGAGTTTCTCGAGGAAGTCCGCGATCGTCTTTATCGACGAGATTTCGACGGCATCGCCGAGCTCTGTGATTCGCCTCCATACTGGAGCAAAGCATTGGCTCAAATGATCCTGGTGGCATTGGCTCATCGCGATCGGGGTTTGTCGAAGCTGCGAGTCCTACTCGCTGAAAAGTACGAGCGTGACGTTCTCGCTGACCTGGAATATCGCTTTTCGTGGATCGGAACGATTGTCAAAACCGCTCCGATGCTGGGGCTGCTCGGAACCGTTTCGGGGATGATTCTGGCGTTCAAGAAAATCGCGGGTGCCTCAGAATCAGGTGTGAACCCAGCCGACCTCGCGGAAGACATCAGCTTCGCCCTGTTCACAACCGCCTGTGGTTTGATGATCGCCATTCCATTGACGATGCTGGCGTCGCTGGTGCAGGTTCGAAAAGGCAAAATGACCGACGCTGTTCAGGAAGACCTAAGTGAGTTTCTTCACGACCTCGAAAAGGTCATGGCGGAAGGTTAACCCTCGAAACAATGGTCGTTCGACAATTCCAACTGTCGAGCCCAGTCAGTGAAACGAAACCGTTCAACGGACACAATGATGGCTCTGATGTGTCGAGAAGGATGGCAAGGTGCCGGCAAATTTCTCCAAGAGTAAGCGAGTCGAGAGCGACGACGACGATCTGGATATCACTCCGATGATCGACGTGACGTTCCTGCTTTTGATCTTCTTCATGGTGACCTCCAACATGAAGAAGGCAGCGACGGTCCATATCCCCCCAGCGAGACACGGACAGGGAATCGCCCTTTCGAAATCCACGGTCCTGACAATCTTCAACACTGACGGAGACCCGGAAATTTATCTCTCCGACGGAACCAAAGAGAACGGTCCCGTGACACCCGAAGAGGTCACCGCCTACGTCAACGAGGGGATTTCTGAGGGAAAGATGAATGTGATTATCAAAGCCGACTCGGAACTGCCGTCGGGATATGTCGAAGAGGTCGCCCGAGCTGCGAATAATACAGAGAACGAGGCGGAACTGAAGTTTTACGTAGGCGTGATGGACAAAGACAACTAACCCGGATAGTTAAAGAGCACTTATGCCGATCCTGTTTCGATGCTCCCACTGTGGGCAGAAACTCAGCATTACCCGCCGAAAAGCGGGCAAGGTGATTACTTGTCCGGAGTGCGTGCATCGCGTGAAAGTTCCCGTCCCCGATGCACTCGAAACGGCTGCCAGCCCGATCGAAGAGGACGAACAGGCTGAGAAACTTCAAATCGTCCGAAACGAACAGGCAAGCCTCTCGCAAGAAGAGATTCGAAACGAGTGGGTTGAGCGAGCCAATCCCTGGATTGAGGATGAAGACGAGGAGGACGACGACTTCAGCCTGGGCGCCGTCGAACTCGAAGAATCGGGTCTCGATATGACGCCAATGGTCGACGTGACATTCCTGCTCCTCATCTTCTTCATGATCACAGCCTCGTTCAGCATGCAACGGTCGCTGGAAACTGCGCCCCCCGAACCGGATCAGGAAGGCGCCGCCCAATCGATCACCATGGAAGATCTCGAAGAAGAGTCTGTCGTTGTCGAGATCGACGAACAAAACAACATCCGGGTCGATGACGTCCCTGTCTCCGGAATCGGAGAATTGACGGACCTTCTCGGAGCGAAAATCAGTAACGAAGGCAAGACCGAGATGCTCATCGAAGCTCACGCGAATGCCACACATGGAATCGTCGTGGCCGTCACCGATGCCGGAATTGAAGTTGAGATGCAGCGAATCCGCCGAGCCTCGAAGAAAGGGGACGACTGATCACCGGACGGTTCCGTCCGTCAGTCATCACATTCCCCCGATTCCAAAGCCCGATGAAACTCGAATCCAAAGCAAAATCCGAAGTCTGAATTCAACGATCAAAAATGATAATCGAATCCGAATTCCTCATCGAATTCGGCTCTTCTGAGCAAGCAGGTTGATTGATGCCGTTTCTTGAAATCATTCATATGTCTGGCGATTCTGAGCGACGGGAACTGTCGAAACAGATCCCAGTCACCATCGGAAGCCACGCGTCTGCCGACATCACGATCGAAGAACCGGATGTCGAGATTCTGCACTGCCGAATCAGTTGGGGGAAGTCGGCGTTCGAAGCAGTTTCTCTGGGAACTGGCTCGATCGATGTCAACGGAACTCCGGTCAACAAGGCCGTTTTGAAAGACGGAGATGTCCTGAGATTCGGGTCAGTCGATCTTCGCTTTCATACCGAAGAAGAAGCCGACGTCGCTGGAGTTGGTGTCGATAGTGCCTCCTCACTGAAACCGTTGACGGAAGAAGTCGAAGTGAGACGAGAAAGAGAAGAACGTTCTCGACCAGCCAAGCCATCAGAAGATGTTGTTGATGATGTCGAAGAATTCGACGACGACGATTTCGATGGTTCCAACGAAGGTAGCCTCGCCGCCGGACTCGAGGCCCTCGCTGCCGAAAGCCGCAGTGGAGAGATCTCGTCCAAACCGAAGAAAAAATCCAAGTCATCGAAGTCATCACGCTCGTCCACGAAATCAAAGAGCCGAAGCAGTTCAAAGCCCGCAAGCACAGAGAAGTCTGCCCCCGTCAAACCGGTCAAAGCTGAGGCAAGTCCCCCTCCAGCTTCGGAACCGAAAGTTCCGGAACCTCAACCGGTCGTCAGTCGTGATGATGAAATGAGTCCTCGCCTCCGGGAAGCGATGCGTTCTTCCCGGCAACGTCGTCCCGGTGAAGAAGATCCGCTGCGTTCTCCACTCGTGCTCGGTCTCGCTGGCGGTGCAGTTGCATTGATGCTGACTGGAGCAATCTTCTACTTCATCGCGTTTCGTCAGACGACTCAACAGGAATTCGATCAGGCGAAAGCGGTCTACGACGAAGGCAAGTTTCAGAACGCGATCGCCGCATTCAACGAATTCATCCTCCTGCATCCTCGTGACGAACTCAGCGTGAAAGCGAAGGAGTTGCTGGGACTGGCGCGCGTCCGACAGCAGATCGAAAGCGCAACGCCCAAATTCCCCGAAGGACTCGATGTACTGCGAGTCTTCATCCGTGAAAACTCCGATCGAGAAGCGGATTTCGAAGCACTTCACCCGGAAATTGTCACGCACGCTCGAAAGATCTCGCTCGAAGCAGCAGTCGCTGCGGGAAGACAATTCAACGAAGATTTCCTCCGCATCTCGCGAGAAGCCCGGACGATCTTGAACACTTACTCGCCCAAAGATGCTCCGCCGACGGAAACGCTCAATCAAATCGAATCAGCACTTCGAGTTTCCGAAGCAGCGATTCTGCGAAACAACGTTTTCAAAGATCATGTCGACCGAATGGAAGCGGCTCTGAACACAGAAGGAGGAGAACCTTCTCCACTCGATGCGCTCAAAATCCGGCGTGATCTCATCGTTCGCTATCCCACGTCGAGCCCAACGGATCGGAATGGATTCGAGAACGACAAACAGGTGGTGGCTCTCTTCAATCGAGCACTCACCGCCGAAAAAGACAAAGTTGTCCCAATTGATGTCGAGCAGGAAGCGATCGTTGAAGATCGAACTCCCGAAGCCGATCTGCTTACGCTCGCGTTTCAGGGTCGGACGAAAATCGATGAAATCTCCGTCGGCAAGTCCGTCATCGCCCTTGCGAAAGACTGCCTGTACGGAGTCGACTTCGTTACGGGAGAACCCGTCTGGCGACGCGTCATCGGTCTCAACACTCCATTCTTCCCGATCGAAGAAGACAACCTCCCCAGCGTCATTTACTTCGATACCAATCACCTCGAACTGGTTCGGCTCCATCAAACGACTGGACAACTCATCTGGCGTCAGCGAATCGACGACTACGTCAGCAGTTCTCCGCTCATGGTCGACAACACCATCTATCTGTCGACAGATTCCGGTCGGTTAATTGCAATCGACCTCGAAAGCGGCCAGATGGTCGGAGAGCTTCAGTTCTCACAGCCCATTTCCGGAGCGGTCCAGCTTCGCGATGAACAACATCTGCTTGTCGCTGGCTACGAAGAAGTCCTCTACACCGTCTCTCAACGTCCATTCGAATGCACGAATGTCTCTTATCTGGGACAAGCTCCGGGATCTGTTGGGGCACCGCTGCTTCCAATGGGACCGTACATGCTGCTCATTGAAAACCGAACAGATTCGGCGACGCTCCATCTGCTGCTTGCGGAATCCGGAACAGAACCGATTATTGAAGTCGATTCCGCTCGCGTTTCAGGTCGTGTCATCGACGCCCCAGTGATTCGCGGTCGCGACCTGTTCGTCCCAGCGACAGGACAGAGAATCTACGCGTTCAACGTCTCTGACGATCCCGGTCAACCTCCATTGACAGCTGGCCCCGTCTTCGAAGGGGCCCGAATGGGTGACGTCAGCATGAGCCTTCTGACCGGTCCAAATGGTCAAGTTTGGATGGCGACAGATGCACTCAATCGATTGCAACTGACAACAGATTCGCTCCAGCCTGACGGAGATCCCATTTCTCCGGGACTGGCAACTCAACCGCTCAAAGCTCTGTCTGGATTCCTTCTCAACGGACGCAGCCGACCTTACACCTCGGCCGCAACGTTTACTCGCACAGATCGAGAATCACTGACAAGTGACTGGCAAATCGTTCTCGGCGGACGCCCGCTCGCTTCGACTGTTCGAGACAATGGAGCGTTCAACCTCGCGGTCGTCAACGAAGCTGGCCACGCCTTTCGCGTCGGAGATCGCCAGCTGTCGAGCGGTCCGTTTCTGACGAATGCATCTGTCCGACTTCCGCTTCATCCTGATCTCGTCACTCCGCTGATGGGGGCAGAGATGTCGAAGAATCGTATTGCCGTCGTCTGCGGAGATCCGGAACCTCGCTTGTGGATGATCAACGCCGCCGGGCAAATTGAGGGTTCACCTCAACTCAGCAAGCCGCTTCAAGCCCCGCCTTGTCCGCTGGGAGATCGCGTTGTCTTGCCGATTCCCGGAGCACTCGACTTTGCCCGCTTCTCCGGCCAGTCACGGATTCGCGGATTTCAGCTTCCGACAGGTGATGAATCGGAATGGGAAGATGTCGCCCCCATCAACGACGAAACCATCGTCGCTGTGTCCACCAACGGGACCGTTCGACTCCTGAAGATTCAGACATCGCCAAGCCCTCACCTTGCTGAAGTCGCCAAACTCGAATTAGGCAGTGATGTTTCCATTCCGGTCGCAACCACTGATTCGATGATTGCAGTCGCCGATGCCTCTCGGAAGTTATCGCTTCTCGACACCAACCGCCTCGATCCGATTGCAACCCGCCAGTTCTCTGACCCCATATCGACAACACCGGTCTTCATTGGGGACATCATTCTCATTCCACAGGGCGGAAAGTCACTCTTGGCAGCCACGACAACTGATCTGAGCGACGTCTTCACGATCCCAACCAACGGTGTTCCGCCGACCGGAGCTGTTGAAAAGGACTCAAAAGTTGTGATCACATTGCAGAACGGACAAGTGCTGTATGTCGATCTGAACAGCCATGAAGTCACAGCCCGGCAGTCTCTCGACGCCACGCTGAGCGATCCGCCATTCCTCGCGGAAGGAAGTGTGTTCGTCTTCTCGATTGATGGAACGCTTTACAAACTTCACGCCCCCTCGTGAGTCCAAAGCAACAGGACTTTCTCAGTTTGACCTCATGACTTGTTGGACAATGAAACATCTCCCATTCACTCTTTTGTTCTTGCTGATCATCTCCGGGATCTGCATTGCTCAGCCGGAAGAAGAGGAAACTCTTCCGACGCTGGAAGAGATGACGTTGCCCACCGCCGAGCAACTTCTCAACGACCCACCAAGAGACTGGGTCGTGTTGAACACAGGGGGCGTACTGGAAGTGGAATCGGTCAATCCGCGCCCCGACACAATCGCACTCCGTCTGGCAGAAATCGAAGCCAAAGAAGAGGAGCGGAGAAAACTTCCCGTTGAACGGAGAGACCGGCTGTCACGAGAAATTGATGACCTCAATCAATTTTACGTCTCTCTGCCCGATGTTCAGGGAAACCCGGAGTTCAAGTTTCCACTGCGACGAATTACGGAAATCATTCATCATGAAGATCTGATGATCCGCCGCATTCAGGAACTTCTCAAAGACGATGAAATCAATCCAGCGCTCGAGCTACTGACACGACTCCAGCGAACGCGCCCGGACTGGCCCGGCCTCGACGAAGTCTATGTCGACCTGCTTTTTGTCGACACCAGACAACGAGTGGACAAAGGGGATTACTCCTCCAGCTTGATGCTCATTGATGAGTTGCTCGAGAAGGACAAGACTTACGGAAGCATTCCCGAACTGGCCGGTCGGGCGATTTCCGGGCTGACACAATCTGCCATCGACCGCAACGACTACCTGTCCGCACAGTTCTATCTCAGCTGGCTGTCGAATCGATTCCCAGATCATGCTGTCTACAATCAGTTTGCGGGCGAACTCTCACAAAAAGTCCAATCCATCCTCGCCAGTGCAGACGCAGCCGCTCAGGCTGGAGAGCACCGCAAGGCAGCCAAACTCGTCGACGAAGCCGTCTCAATCTGGCCTCGAACACCCGGACTACGCGGACCTCATCGAGTCCACTCGGAACGATTTCAAAGACTGAAAGTCGGCGTCATCGACGCTCCCGGAGAGTGCCATGCCTACTTCATCGAAGGTCCGGCCGATTTACGAAAAGCTGAGCTCACCGAGTTGAACCTGTTCGAAGTCGACCGGCTTCGCGACGGAACAGCTTACTACTGGACTCGATTCTTCGATGAGTGGGAACCCACCGATCTCGGCCGCGAGATGCGATTCAAGCTGAAGCAATTCCGGCAGCCTTATGAAATGCAGGCCATTGTTTCGGTCACAGACATCGTGACGCATTTGATCAATCGCCTCGATCCGGATCATCCGAATTTCGACGAACGTCTCTCCGCGTACGTGAAATCAGTCGAAGTCATTTCACCAACGGAATTCTCACTAGCGTTCAAACGGGTTCCTCCACGCATCGAACCACTTCTGGCCCAGATCACTGTCGGCAATCTTGATGAAGAGGAAGCAATCGGTCCCATCACCGATCCCGGCGGCTTCCGAATGGTCGATGAAGCCGACGACCAGACAATCTATCTTCGCAAGCTGACTGAACCGGAAGGACTTCAAAAATATCACATCGCAGAGGTTCTCGAACAGAAATACGACTGCTACGAAAAAGCTGCGCAGGGACTGGTCCGCGGTGAAGTCTCGATGCTTCCAGAGCTTCCCGATCGAATCATTCGACGGATGCAGGCCGACGAAGCTTTCATGAAAAAGTTCTTCGTTTTGCAGTACATGATGCCTGAAACTCATGTCTTGCAATTCAACCCCGCAAGCACCGTTTTGCGCAACCGCGAACTTCGAACGGCACTCGCTTATGCCGTCAATCGCGAACGACTACTTCGCGAAGTCGTGCTCCAGGACCCGAAAATGGCTCACGGTCGCCTCGCCACCACACCGTTTTTCGCTTCCAATCCCGGAAGAAACCTGCTGGTGGAACCTCGTCGATACGACCTGTCTGCAGCAGTTGCGATGCTGCTTGCATCGAAGAAACAGCTCAAAGACGGAATCCCCCCTCTCACGATGATTGTCGCTCCGGGTCCAATCGAAGAGGAAGTGGCTCGTGAAATCGCTCGCGTCTGGAACAAGATCGGTTTGCAAGTGAATCTCGTTTACGCCCATGAACCAAAACCGGAATCGTGGGACATCCTCTATCGCCGGACTCAGATTCCCGAACCGCTGGTCCAAATGTGGCCATTTCTGTCGTTGCAGCCGCGAGCGAAACTGAGCGATCTCGATCATTACCCTGACTGGCTGAAACAGGAACTTGTTCAGCTCGACCGCACGAGTGACCAGAGCCGAGCGATTACCGCTCTGCAGACGCTCCACAGGCACTTATGGTACGACACATCCGTCTTTCCGCTTTGGGAGTTGGATCGGTTTGTCGTGATCCGAAAAAACGTGCAGGGATTCCCGCAACGCCCCCTTCACTGCTACGACCGCATTGACCGCTGGACGATTGATGCCTGGTACGAAACCGAGTTGCCATGAAACGATCAATAACAGAGATGAAAGCTCGAGGACTTGTTGTTGTCTGTAGTGGACTGATGTTGGCGATCTCGCTGTTCGGGAACGTACAGCGTGTTTCCGCACAGGATGCGGACGAGTCAGCCAAACAACAAACCGATTCCTCGGACAACGAGGAATCGACAAAAGCATCTGAGACTTCCGAACAAACAACTGTTGTTGTCCCTGCCCAACCGGCCCCCTGGATCCTGCGTCCTTACCGGATTCGTGTGATCGTGTCGGTCGGGCCGCACGCGAACTTGCGATTCGCCAACCAACCGATGTTTACGGATCGAGTCGAACGACTGATCTCGGCAGAAGTTCACAAGATGTGGGAAGTCGACGTCATCCACGCTGACGAAAAGACCTGGATCACCGAAGCACAGCTTGAATCTCTCGAAGAGTTCACTTCGGAAGCCTCTTCATCGGAAGCCGAAGCGGATGAATCTTCCGAGGCCGAAAAGACTCCGCCAACGGATGAATTCGACAAGACGATTCTGTGCACAATTTCCTCCTCGCCCGGTCGCTACGATGTCGCGACACGGGAATGGGACGAGAATTCTCAATCGCTGGGAAGTTTTCACTCAGCGACGATTCTCGATCATCGAGACCTGCAAGCCGAAGCAGCCCGGTTGATACTGGAGAGTTTTCGACCTCTTGCAGAACTTGAAACCATTGAAGACGAGAAGATCGAATTTCTGATTCGAGCGGGGGAACTGTTCGCAAGAAACCCGGAGATGATGCAATTTCAGCCGGGAGATTATCTGGTCCCGTATTTCCGCTATCTGGATCGCCAACGTGTTGTTCAACGCATTCAACCGATTCCATGGACTTACCTGAAAGTCGAATCAATCACTCGCAGCCGAATGCAGGTCTCGATGACGTCCGCATTTCGAGCCCCCATTGCTGGCTCCCGACGTCGCGTCGAAGTAATGGCGATGCGAATTCGTCCTCACCTGCCTGCGACCGAAGTTCTCATTTACCCGCGCGGAGACCGGCTCAATCCGTTGGTCGGCTTTCGGTGTGAAGTCATGAATCGACTCCCGACCGAAGAAGACAAAGTTGAGGACCGACTCAAGCTCCAGACCGATCGACGTGGCATCGTCACCATTCCGGCAGACCACGAAAACCCAGTTCAGTTCCTCTTCGTCTATAGCGGGGAAGCACTTCTGGCCCGAGTTCCACTCATCCCGGGTTATGAGCCGTTCCTGGAGATCGAGGTCCCGGACGATACTCATCGACTCAACGTGGAAGGTGAAGTCACTCTGCTCCAAAGCGAATTGATTGATGTCGTTGCCACGCGGGAAGTCCTCATGGCTCGGACTCGCGGAGCCGCGAAAAAGAAGGACTGGGAAAACGTCAGCAAGTTTCTCGTTCAGCTTCAGGAACTGCCGACTCTCGAAAATTTCCGCAACAGAATCGAAGGCCTTGAAGTTCGAGGCGTCTACGAAGCCCGGGCCGCTCACGATCGCGTGGCCGAAAGCCGTGTCAAAAGGCTGTGTCGAGGGATTCGTGAGTCCGCCGAGAAACACCTCGATCCATTCCGAATCGCAGAGTTCCGCCGACAGATGGACGAAGAACGTCGCAATAGCGGCTAAAGCATTGTCGGAACCGCATCGAACGAACACGGAAGTCGAACGCGGATCGAGTCGAAATGCTCACGCTTCAACCTCGACAGGAATGAGCGAGAATTACCCGTGATCATGCCCATGGTGGTCGTGATCATGGTCATGGCCGTGATGATCATGATCGTGGCTGTGATGGTCGCGATCGTGCGTCTTGTGATCACTGGCGGTCGCGGAACTCGAATGCGTGGGCGAAATACGCTCAGGACTCGATCCGATGCTTTGAGCATCAAAGGCTGTGATCGCGGATCGATAGACTTCGCGAATCGGCAGCGAATGCTCTTTCGCAATTCGGGCGCAGTCTTCGAATTCCGGGGAAAAGCTCGGAATTCCCGTTCGATGCCAGGCCACTTTTCCAAGGACCGGTCCCAGATCGGTGAGGACAGTGTGTGCCTGACGCGCGAGGGTTGATCTCAAGATTCGCTGCTGCCGGATTCCAAGCGTCCCGGTTTCAGCGAAAAGAATTTTTTCCAGCTTCTCCTGTTGCAGCGGATCCGCCAGCACGCAGAGCATCGTCGCTGGACGCCCTTTCTTCATTTGAATCGGGATCGAATAAACGTCCTTCGCCCCCGCTTCTAAAAGTCGCTGCATGGTATGGGCAATCACTTCGCCGCTGACGTCATCGAGATTGGTCTCGAGCAGACAGACTTCATCCGTTCCCGCCGGAACCGAAACTGTTCCGACGAACAGCCGCAGCAGATTCGCACGTGACTCAAAGTTCATCGTCCCTGCGCCGTAGCCGATCGATTGGATCGTCATCGACGGCAACGGGCCGAATTGATCAACAAGCGTTTTGACAATCGCAGCCCCGGTAGGAGTCGTCAGCTCAGCTTCGATCGGCACATCGACCAATGGAATACCCTTGAGAAGTTCCGCCGTACCGGGAGTGGGGACATCGCACAATCCGTGATCGATATTCACCTGACCTCGCCCTGGCGGAATGGGGCTGCAATGAATCTGATCACATCCGAGAAGATCAAAGCCGACGGCCGCACCCACGATGTCGACAATTGAATCGATGGCCCCCACTTCATGAAAGTGAATGCTCTCGACGTCAGTCCCGTGAACCTGAGCCTCTGCCTTTGCAACCTCCAGAAAAATCGACTGTGCGAGGCTTCGCTGTTTGTCTGAAAGACCGTCTGCCTGATTCAGAATTTCCACGATGTCGCTGTAATGCCGATGAGCATGCTGCTCGGGATGTTCAACGCGAATATGCCGGGCTCGAAAACAGCCCTTCATCACTTCGCTGACAATGAGATTGACGCCCGGAAGTCGGAGCGACTGAATTGCCGCCTGCAATTTCTCCTGATCGACCCCTGCGTCAATCAGCGCCGCCAGCGTCATGTCTCCGCTGATTCCAGTTCCGCACTGCAGGTAGGCAACTTTCATGGACGCACTCTGATGGCTTTTCGAATGAAGACGGTCTGGCTGTGGGCCCGATCATTTTCTCAATGTCTCCGCACACACCGGAACTCGTTTTTGAGTGAAAGCTGACCTTATCTGTGGTGCTTGCGAATCGCCAGCCACAACGATCACTCGATGAAGTCAGTGTTGCTGGAATCCGCGTAGAGGAGTTCGTTAGACATCCGCTGAATTTCGCCGTCTCGATTCAGACACGCCAGAACCGTCTTTCCGGTCGCCAGCAATTCTGCTCCCCGCAGAACTTCGTATTCGTGCTCGAGTTTGGCACCCGACATTCTTGTCACTCGAACTCGAAGCGTGAGAAGATCATCGTACTTCGCTGGCTTTTTGTACTTGCATTGAACATCGACAATGACAAGAAACAGGCCGCGTTCTTCCATTTGGCGGTAGTTGCCACCATTGGCTCGAAAGTACTCTGTGCGAGCCATTTCGAAATACTGGATGTAGTTCATGTGATGCAGCACGCCCATGGCGTCTGTTTCACAATAGCGAACACGGTTCTCCATCTCGAACCAATCAGACATCCTTGAATCCTCAGAGCGTGTTGCTCGGCCCTGCCTGCTCGATTTTCACTGCTCGACTTTAATTAGCTGAAATTGTCTGGCCGAAGTTCCGTGCTTCGTCATTGTGCGACGGAACATTCTTCACGTTCGACGGAGCAAGTCCGAATTTCTCGGGGAGAGCCCCCCAAGGCGACTCCCAGAAAGAATCACCCCTTGAAAGGACCTTGCTGCTTCGCCAACGCGATGATTTCTTCCGTCGAGGAAGGTGTTTCCCGGCTGGAACTCGCTGCCGGTTCACTCTTCTCTTCAGCGGCAGGCTGTTCGACGGGAGCCTCTTCGACAGGTGCGGGTTCGCTGGCAGGGGGTGCTGAAGCTTCTGCCTCGGCTCCGGCAGCTCCCTGCTTTCTTGCCATCTCGAGCGGACTCTGGCCAGATGCGGGCTTTTTCGGAACTGCACCGGCCTTCGGTTTCGCTTCGGCTGGCTTTTCCTTCTTCTTAGGAAGAGGAGCGTCAACGACTTTCAGAAAGCTCGGATCGATATCGTACCAGCTGATATCAACCGGTCCGTCAAACTGAACCAATGCACGACAGTTCATGTTGACTGTCTTCACTCGCCCAGTCAGGCCGACAAATCGACGTAACTCGGCAACTCCCTCATTGACTACAACGTACTTGTCAGTTAGTTGCCGCTTGAGAGCTTCCGCTTGATCAATCATCATCTGAGACGGTTCTTAGCAAAATGAAAGACGCCAAAAAGGCGAGTGAACAGGACAGGCAGATTCTCGATAACATGAAGTTCGAATTCAAGTTCAGACCGCATCATTCTGCGGAACTGGAATCGGACCCAGCCTCCTGCTGGCTGACTGCCACCTCTTCTGGGGCATTGCGATCAACGATTTGAAGATCCTGAAAGGGTGTGAGTCGCTCGGCTCCTTCGACGACCACGGTTGTTCCTGCGGTCAATGCTCCATCTAGAACTTCGATCTGGTCGCCAAACTGCTCGCCTTCACGGATCATCACAAGCTTGGCAACGGCCGAACCGGGAGCTTCACCAGGAGCCGCAACAACAACGCGTGAACCGGTTTCCGACCGAATGACCGCGTTTTTCGGAACGAGAACGGCTGTCCGCTCCGGCCCCTGGAAGGTCACGCGAGCGTACATCCCCTCGATCAGCACCGGTTGAGAACGACCGTGTTGCTCGATCAACATATTGGGAACAGCCACTTTCACCGGAAATGTTCGTGATCCCATTTCCCAATCACTTTGCGGGATAATGGAAGAAACCGTGCCGACCCAATCTTTCTTGACGGGAGTCTGAACGTCGACCGCAACCTCTGTTCCCAATTGAACATTGCGGATTTGACGCTGGTCGACCTGAGCAATCACAAAAACTTCTTCGAGGATTTCGGCAATTTTGACGACGGGATCGCCCTTCGAAAGCCATTCCCCATCTTCGGTATGCTCCTCGACAACGACACCATCAAAAGGGGCAATGGTTGTCCGTTTGCCTTTTTCTGCCCGAAGATACTCAACCTGCTTCACCTGGGCTTCATAGTTTGCCTTGAGCTGCATCTGCTTCTCGTCACGCTCTCCTTCTGCAATCAGCCTGTAGGCAGATTCGGCGGCAGTATACAATTCCGCAGTTCGACGAGCTTTCTCGGCAGCATTGTCGAAGTCGTCTTCATTCGCAGCCCCGCTTTTGTAGAGTTGCTGAAGTCGTTCGTACTTCTTGACTGCTGTGTCCCACTCAATTTTTGCGGCATTCATCATCGATTCAGCACGTCGAAGTTCCGCAGCTCGAGGTCCTTTGGACTCCTCCCATTCGTGCTTTCTGATCTCAGCAACCTTCTCCGCTTCTTCGATTCCAAGATTCGTCGTCGTCATGTTGAGAATTGACAGTTCTTGCCCCGCCTCAACGACGTCTCCTTCACGAACCAGCAAGCGATCGACCTTTCCGTCAGCCCCCGAAGCGACTTCACTGGTTCGCTTGGCAACGACTGTTCCCACCGCAATCGTCCGGGGAACGACCGACGTTTCGACGACCTCCTGGATGTAAACTCTTGCAGCAGGACGAGCACGGGCTTGCTGCTCTGCCTCGGCGCTCTGACCTTGCCCACAACCGAAAAGCGTCACCGTCGAAAGAATCAGCCCCAGCCAGACAAACACATGTCCCGGCCCTGCGGAATTCCGATTCCCCGGGTCCTCGCTGATCGCTCTGAACTCGAAACACGACGCACTCTGCTTCAATTCAGGATTGCTCATTGTTGTCTGCTGGTTTCTGAGGTGACTTGGTTGAAGTCTTTGCCGATTGCTCCGAGGGAGCTGCGTGGCCCTGTTCAGTTTTGACTCTCACCGGAGAAATACTCCGTCGAAGCGAGGTCCGCATTTGATCCAATGGAGCTTCAATTCCAGTGAAAGCCTTGAATTGCGCTGCAGCCTGACGGACAAACATCTCGATGCCACTGACTGTGTGACAAAGCCGCGTTTTTGCCTGTTTGAGCAACAACGTGTTTTCAGGATTGTAAATGGTATCAAAAACGACGACACCTTCGCGAAGCCAATGGCCATGGTAGGGAGACTCGTTCATATCCGGAAACATTCCGACCGGTGTGCAATTCACGACGACATCAACCCCCACGGATCCGCGATTTTCCCAGGTCACTGACTGACAGTTCAGATCCTCGGCGAGCTTGACTGCCCGTCCCTTTGATCGATTGGTAATCGTCACGACTGCTCCCTGACGCACCGCTCCCAGACCAATCGCTCGAGCCACACCCCCGGCTCCCAAAATCAGCACACGCTGTCCGTTCAGGCTGTTCTCACTTTTCATTTCGAGTCCAAGATGAATCGACTCAAGTGCGGCGTCATAGTCGGTGTTGCGAGCGAACCACTCACCATTCGACTGACGAATCAGAGTATTGGCAGCCCCGATTTCTTCTGCTGCTTCCTCGACTTGCGTTGCAAACTCCAACGCAGAGTGCTTGTGCGGAATTGTGACGCTATAGCCTTCGATCCCGAAGAATTCGTACTCCTTGACGAGTTCGTCAAAATCCTCGGCCGAGACTCGAAGCGGCACATACACCGAATTCAGCTTCGTCTTGATAAAAGCGAGATTGTGAAGCAATGGACTCCAACTGTGAGCAATCGGATCTCCGAGAACGGCATAAACTTTCGTGTCTTTGTCGATCGAATCGTACCGGTAGAGCTTCTTCATCTCATCAAATGAGAGTTGCCCCGGAGCCATTACTCGTTCTTTGTTGAAGGTCGCGTAGGTGAATGGAGCCCCATATTTCCCGCAGAGCACACGGCTGACGAGCCCCTGTTCTCCCATGCAAAAACCAACCGTCGGGACTTTGGCCGATTCGACAAGCTTCATCATGCGAACATTGTCGGCCGGGCTGTCTGCCATCGTCACAATTTTGACGATATCGGCATCGCACTCGCAAAGCTGCTTATGGATCTCTTCGAGATCGTCGGGAGTCTTCTCGAAGTCATGAAAACTGACGATCCGTTTGGTTTTTCCGTAGCGAGGAACCTTCTTCGCAATGTCGACTTCGAGGTCAACGTACTCAACACCAGCGACGATTCCCTCTCGAAGGATCTGCAACCGCTTTTCTTCGCTCCCGTCGAAGCGACCGCCATCCTGTGGACGACGGCATGTCAGAATCACTTCAGTGGGACGATCTTTGATGAGGCGATCGAGCCGGAGATTGCGGGGAATCCAGTCGACACGCAACTCGACCAACTCGGCACCGCGTTCAGCGAGCGCACGATGTTCCGCGATCATCATTTTATGACGCGTACGCCCCAGGCTGACACAGATCATTCCCCATCCTCTCTCTATCTGTTCGCCAATCAGACCACTTAGCCCCTTCGCTCGAAAGTGATCTCACCAACGGTTTGACAACATCTCTACGAATCTGCCATCTCTACGAACTCTGCCCTGACGCCATTTCCGGGCTGGCGGATGCTTCCGAGTTCCAATCTCCTGGGAAACAACACAAGCAGCCTGTGTTTCAATGCCCACGAAAACCGTGTTCCATCCTTCGGAATTTTCGCGACTCATTCCGTTCTCGCACGCTGACGATTTTCGGAACCCCTGAAACGGGAAGAGCAAAGTCTAAGCAACAGTTGATCCATAAGAAAGTTGACGGATTGAGTATCCATCAGGAATTCAGCGTTCTTCGAGAGAGTTGAGTCACAACCGGACAGCCCCTCACATCAACGCACGCTGATCCAAACTGGGGAGAGATTGAACTGTGCCGAATCGTTGCTAAACTAAGCGGTTCGGTGAGATTTCCTCGCGTTTTCCATCCCGCTTGAAGAAGAGACTCGAACATTGACCGCGACGATCCAAAATTATGACTTTCTCGGAACGCTTCGCGATTCGTCCCCTCTGTCGCGAGACCATTTGAATCAAATGCTCTCAGCCGCAGTCGGATCGGGATCCGCTGATTTCCGGAAGGCGATCGAACAAGTTACTGAAGAAGCACAAAACAATCCAGCTCTTCGCGTTCGCGCCGGAATTGGGCAATTTCTTCTCGGCAGCCCAAAAGAATCGGAAAAAATCCTAACCGGGACTGATGAAGGAATTGGTCGATATTTTCTCGCTCAGGCGCTGCTTTCGCAAGGGCGATACGAAGATGCAGCCAACGAATTCGAGCAGGCAGCAAAGCTCGGATACCATCCCGTCGAATCCATTCTGCGACGCGCTGGTGCACTTCGCCGAATGGGAAAGATGGAAGATGCGGAAGAATTGATCCGAAGCACCGGAGCAGAAGGGGCTCGACTGGCAGAATACTCCTATCAGATGGGATGTATTCTCGCAGACCGTGGAGACACTTTCGGCGCGATCGAGTACTTCGAACGTGCCGTCGACATGGATCACCACCACCAGCGAGCACTGTTTGCACTGGCTGTCCAGAACAGCCGACACGGCGACGACGAAGAAGCGATTCAACTCTACGAACGCTGCCTGTCTCGTCCTCCGTATTTGCGAAGTGCCCTTCTCAACCTGGGACTGCTTTACGAAGACAAAGAAAACTACGCGGCAGCACAATACTGCTTCGAACGCGTTCTCAAATACGACCCAGGCAACGAACGTGCGGTCTTGTACCTCAAGGATATTGAGGCGACAAGCAACATGTACTACGACGAAGAGTCGCTCAAGGAACAACAAAAGCTCGAGCAACTTCTCAGTCGTCCGGTCACCGATTTCGAACTTTCAGTCCGTAGCCGGAACTGTCTGGCGACAATGGGAATCGACACGCTGGGCCAATTGACAGAAATCAGCGAACAGGAACTCCTCTCCGGGAAAAACTTCGGAGAGACCTCCTTGCTGGAAGTTCGCGAACTGATGGCGCAGCATAACCTGTCGATTGGACAGTATCTCCACGAAAAACAGCGCGAGCCCGCATTCGATCAACGGGATCTGTCACCGGAAGAACAAGCAGCTGTTCAAACTCCAATTGGAGACTTGAACCTGTCGGTTCGAAGCCGCAAGTGCATGACTCGTCTCGGAATCACAACTATCGGAGAGTTGTTGATGCGAACTCCGGACGAACTTCTGTCGGCCAAGAACTTCGGCGTGACGTCACTCAACGAGATTCGAAACAAGCTGTCGGAAATGAATCTCAAACTCCGCAACGATTAGTTGTCGATGAAATTCTTCGGGAAGCTGCCGAATCCATTTCGGTGCTTCCCGTTTCAATTTTCAGATTGTTTTCGCTGCACGAAGATTCTTCGGTCCGGATTCACTATTTTGGGAATCGTTCGTTAGGCGACGAGGAATCAATCGGTTGAATCCGAGACAGGCATGCTCACGTTGCAAGCGATGTATTCCGTGAGAGCCTTGCCTCACACTCAACTGCAATCGCTTAAGATGTGGCCGGAGATCCATGACTAATTCGATCACAATTGACACCATTCGTCAGAAAGTGAACGCTGGCGAACGGCTCACATTCGAAGATGGCCTCTTTCTCGAACAGGAAGTCGATCTTCTGACTCTGGGCTCTCTTGCTCATCAGGTGCGGACTGCCCGTCACGGCAACGCCGCCTACTACAACACCAACATTCACCTCAATCCCACGAATGTCTGTGTGTACCGATGCAAATTCTGCGCATTTCGGTCTGACCTCAAAGACGACAAAGCCTACGTCTTCAGCGACGAAATGATTCGGGATCGCGTGCTCGAAGCCAAATCTCAGGGCGCGACAGAGATTCATGTTGTCGGGGGCCTTCACCACCTGAAGAAGTTTGACTGGTACGTCGATGTCGTGAGGGTGATCCATGAGACGTGGCCGGAGATTCACATCAAAGCCTGGACCGGTGTCGAAATCAGCTGGTTCGCGCATCTGACCAAGAAGCCCTATGAGTGGATTCTCCAACAGATGATCGACGCCGGACTCGGAAGCCTTCCGGGCGGAGGGGCTGAGATTTTCGACGAGCAGGTTCGCTCACAGATTTGCGAACACAAAGCGGATGCCCAAAGCTGGCTGGACATTCATCGGGCTGCCCATCAACTGGGACTCCGTTCTAACGCCACCATGCTGTATGGGCACGTCGAGGAAGCTCATCATCGAATCGATCACCTGTGCAAGTTGCGGGACCTGCAAGACGAAACACACGGATTCCAGACGTTCATCCCGCTGGCGTTTCATCCTGAAAACACGAAGATGGATAACATCTCGAAGCCAACCGGTCACCAGGATCTGAAGACGATCGCCATCTCCCGATTGATGCTCGACAACTTTGACCACATCAAAGCGTACTGGATTATGCTGGGAGAGCAGACCGCACAAGTTGCTCTTGGCTTCGGTGCTGACGACCTCGACGGGACCGTCGTCCATGAATTGATTTACCATGACGCAGGAGCAAAGACTCCCGAAGGTCTCTCGGTGACGAAGCTTCACAGCTTGATTCGTGAAGCAGGATGCGAACCGGTTGAGCGGGACACTCTTTACCGTCGAGTCATTCGCAACGGAGCGGAGTGGAAGGTCGAGGAGCCGATCCTGATCGCTTGATCGATCGACCGCAATTTTCTTCCGCCACCGCGAATTCGTGACCTTCAGTTCGAAACAAGCTCATAACCTTGCAACCTTGAGGCCTCGAAAATCATGAGTTCGCGAGAGCAGATTCTCACGCAAATCCGGAAGTACCTCCCTCAGTCAACCGAGCTTCCCGATCACCAGGGTGAGTGGACCGAGTATCCCGATCCGTTTGAGGAATTCAAAACAGTCCTGGAAGGAGTCGGTGGCGTCTGCGAAATCGTCCAGTCGGTCAATGATATTCCGGGGCGACTTGCCGAACTGAACGCTGCCGAGTTGACCGTGGTGTCATGCGTTCCGGACGTCTTTGAAGATCGTTTTGACCTCAATACGATTTCTGATCCGCACGACTTGCAAGATGTCGACTGGGCGATCTTGCCCGGGGAACTGGCTGTTGCAGAGAACGCTGCCATCTGGGTCACAGACAAAAACGTCCCGCATCGAGTGCTCTATTTTCTGTCCCAGTATCTCGTCCTCGTCGTCCCGCGCTCTCAACTCGTCAACAATATGCACGAGGCTTACGAGAAGATCGATCCTTCCGGCCGAGCGTTCGGAACGTTCATCTCGGGGCCCTCGAAAACGGCGGACATTGAACAGTCACTCGTCAAGGGAGCCCATGGAGCCCGAACGTTGACGGTCTTCTTCGTCGAGGATCTTGAGTCATGATGGAGCCGAAGAAACGCCTCTATCTCGACAATGCTGCAACAAGTTTTCCGAAGCCGGAACCGGTCCATCTTGCAAGCGACCGCTATTCACGCAGCGTAGGCTGCGCCGTTGGAAGATCAGCAACTGGCAAAGGACAGGAAGTCCAGCGAACCGTTGACCGCTGCCGGTTGCGCGTCTCGAATCTTCTGGACATCGGTTCCCCGGATCGTGTTGTTTTCACGCTGAATGGAACCGACTCGCTGAATCTGGCACTGCACGGGCTCGTGAAACCGGGAGACCATGTTGTCACAACCCACTGGGAACACAACTCTGTTCTCCGCCCGCTCAACTTTCTCGAGAAACAAATTGGGATTTCGGTTCAATTCGTCAACAGTGACGAAGCCGGACGCGTTGACCTGTCACACCTGAAAACCTTGCTTCAGCAACGGCCACGCATCCTCTGTCTGACACATGCTTCGAACGTGACCGGGGTCTTACAACCTGTTGAACAGATCGCTGAACTTACGAGAGAAAGCCAGACTCTCATCCTTCTCGATGCCGCTCAATCCGTCGGACATCTCCCGGTCTCCCTGTCGAAACTCGGGGTCGACATTCTCGCTTGCCCCGGTCACAAAGGATTACTGGGACCGTTGGGAACCGGCGTTCTTGCTTTTCGCGAAGGAATGGAAGAGCTCATCGACTCGGTGCGGCAAGGAGGAACCGGAACAACCAGCAACGAGGCGGAACAACCCGATTCCCTGCCGGAAAAGTACGAGCCGGGAAATCACAACGCTCCCGGGCTGTTCGGGCTCGATGCAGCGATTGAGTGGATCGAAGACAAGGGGATCGACTGGATTCGAAATCACGAACAGAATTTGACCGAGCAGTTATGCGCCGGGCTCCGGGGAATCCCGCAAATTGAGCCAGCCCTCGAAACAGAAACTCAGAATCGCGTCGGCGTCGTCAGTTGCAATCTCAAATCACTCGACCCCCAAACATTCTGCTCGCTTCTCGATGAACACTTCGGAATCGAAACGCGAGCAGGTCTTCATTGTGCTCCGAAAGCTCACCAAGCTTTGGGAACTCTGGAGCGAGGAGGAACGGTCCGCTTCAGCTTCAGTCCATTCAACACGACTGAAGAGATTGACTACACATTGGAATCGATCGCTCAAGTTGCTTCAGCAGTCTGACAAAGCACGCCCTCTTTGAGTGAGAGACTCTCATTTGCCTCACTCACTTCGCTCTATCACGAACGAGCTTGCCACTTGTCTCGGCAAGACTCGTCCGCAAACTGATCGGCGATTTCGTCAGCTATCGACTCAAGATTCCATGAAGTGAAGCTGCCAGGTCAGCATCGGCGACTTCTGTTTGCGTTCCCAGTTCGAGATCTTTGACGTTCCAGACTTGTTGTTCGAATTCGCGAGAACCCGCGATAACGACAACCCGGAACCCTTTGCGATTCGCGTACTGGAACTGTTTCTGGATCTTTCGAGCCTGAGGATAAACCTCTGCGGAAATGCCAGCACTTCGCAACCGGCGACCCAGCGCGAGGTATTCTGCCATCTTCTCACCGTCAAACATCGCCACCAGCACTTGAGCGGGTGTCGAAGCAGTCTTCACCAGCCCGAGTTCATCCATCGCCGCCAAGAGACGATCCAATCCGAGACTTGCCCCCACTCCGGGAAGCTTTTCCTTCGTGAACAGCCCCGCCAAGTTGTCGTATCGACCTCCTGAACAGACGCTGCCGATGCCCGGAAGATCCGAGAGAAAGGTTTCGTAAATCGTCCCGGTGTAATAATCCAACCCGCGAGCGATCGAGACATCCAAAGCAATTCGATCGTCTTCGATTCCAACCTTTCGACAGGTCTCAAAGAGTTCTTTCAAGCTCGTCAGTCCCACCTGCCCGCGCTCATTGTCACCAATCAGACTCTCCGCATCAGAAAGAATGGACGCAGGCGTTCCGCTTAGCTGCGCGAATTCCAGAATCTGCTCGGCGGTCGCTTTTTCGATTCCGACCCCGTCCACCATTTCGGCAATGACTTTGTCAGCTCCGATCTTCGCCAACTTGTCGAGTGCCCGAAGAATTCCGACCGATTTGTCGACGACGGAATGCCGATCGAGCAGGCCATTGAGAAGTTGACGGTGATTCACTCGAATCGTGAACCCGGTGAAGCCGATGGCTTCCATCAGATCGTGAATCACGAACAGTGTTTCGATATCGCTGGCGTTGGAGTCGGTCCCGATCGTGTCGAAGTCACACTGGATAAACTCCCGATATCGTCCTTTCTGCGGCTTCTCAGCACGCCAGACAGTTCCGATGTGATACCGCTTGAACGGAGTTCCCAATTGGCCGATGTGCTGGGCAGCGAACCGAGCGAACGGAATCGTCAGATCAAAACGCATGGCGACATCGCGTTCGCCTTGATCCTGGAACCGGAACATCTGCTTGTCGGTTTCGTCACTCCCCTTTCCCAGAAGGATCTCGCTGTATTCGAGCGCGGGGGTATCGATCGGGCTGAAGCCGAAGCTTCGATAAACGCGTCGGGCGATCCCCATTAACTGCTCCCGAGCCAGCATGGTGTCGGGAAGGGAATCACGAAAGCCTTTGAGCGTCTGCGGTTTGATAAGCGAGTCGGACACGGTCTTGCTACACAGTTGGAAACAGAGGAAAGGCTGGTCGAGACCAGCCGGAAACGACAGCTTACTGATTCATCAGGAATCGAAGTACTGTCAAGGATTTGGATTCGAAAGGGTCGCTTCGATTCGAAGGCGTCTTCAGAACAAGAACTTCAGAAGCTACCCCAGAACTGGAAGGACGACTTCTCTGGCAGACATTGGTTCCGACGAGAATGTTCGCCCCTGACTGGCTGGCAAAACGGCCTGAGCGTATTCCCAAATCTGTTCGGGAGTTTCGAAGAACTTGTCGTACAGGGCGTCGTCTTCGTATTCACAGTTGTCTGTCGTGTAGTCACGGCAAATCTGTGGGCGATCTTCATAAATTCCGCAGCGATGATCTTCCTGCAGGTGTTTGCAGTCGGCATAGACCATCAGATACCACGTTCCATCTTCAACGAAAATGGCAACCCGGCCATGCAAGAGAAACCAGCGCAGGTAGTCGTAGTCCTGCCGTTTCTTGGGTGTATCAATCGGAAACGCGAAGTAGC
Source organism: Thalassoglobus neptunius (assembly GCF_007859735.1). Lineage (GTDB taxonomy): Bacteria > Planctomycetota > Planctomycetia > Planctomycetales > Planctomycetaceae > Thalassoglobus > Thalassoglobus neptunius. The sequence continues at coordinate 2,457,641 of NZ_SIHI01000001.1, forward strand.
GGCAGCACTTGGCAGTGCAGTAGGAACAGAGGACTTCCCCCTTCTTGAGATCTTCGCGACGTTTTTTCTTGGGATTGGCCACTTCGCGGCACTCCATCTTCCACAGCGGACATTCAAGACAGTCAGAGCCCGAACCGACTGACCGGATTTCAACGAGAACACGATAACCGTTCACCGCCTCCGAATGCGAGCAATAGCCGGTCTCAATGCCGAATTCGTTCCGATTGCCACCTGAAAGAGGCTGAAGCGAGAAAGAACTCGCTGTAGAAAATCACAAAGACCTGCAGTCGCCTAAATGCAGGTCTTTGTGATCAAGAGTGACCCAGACAAGGTCGCGCTCTGTTTTCTGAATTGTGTTCGATCAACCGACTCGAGCAAGTTGCTCTTTCCTGTGCACTCGCTTGTGCTGTTTCGTTCAGCAAAAAGGCTGTGTTTGCTCGTGCGAGTGAGTTCAATCCAAATCTGAAGATGCTCTAAACGAGTTCAACACGTCCGTCGGGATAATGCCTCATCGCTGGACCGACTGCCATCGGAGGACTGGTGTGAAGTTGTAGCTTCACAACAGATGACTGAACTTCACCGATCACCGTCAGAAACGACAGGTCAACGGAATCGGCGGTCATCAAGTCCTGTCTGGGAAAAGCGTTCCAATGGATGCTCTCCACAGAATCGAAACAATCGGAAAGCCCTTTCATATCAAAACGAAAGTTGACAGCTTTGAGTTGTCCGTCGTCCGCTCCTCCCACTGTTTCGTTCTGTCCAAGGAACATGGACACTTCCCACCCCGTCTCGGCTTGCGTGCACTCATATCCAACACGAGCAACACCGCTGAACGGTTCAAAGAGTGCCGATACCTGATCGACGAACCCTGCGAACCAGTGCGGAATGATGGCTTTTCGCTTTTCCGAATTTTTCTTGAGTTCTAACTGTCTCAACAGATGTCGAACTGCCAAATACGATCGACTCAACCCAGGATCTCCTGCCAAACTCAGGCCGCTGTCGCCATGCGTGATAGCGAACAACATTTTCCAACCGTGCCGATTTCGAGACCCACTAAGAGTATTTCCCTGGTCCTTCTCCGTGTCCTGTTGGTCTTGTCTATCGAGAGTTTATGACGCGTGGTCCCATCGATTTAACGAAGTTGGTCGGTGATCGGTTTCATCAAGTCATCGTGCGCCGAAAGTGCGGACAATTGCGCGCGGACAATGCGCCCATTGCCGATTAGAAGCATTTCACGATTCGATCCCGTTCTGACTGACACATTGGTTTCTTCGAACAGTCGTCCTCACATCACCCAACTCAAGCGAACCGACTCGGGAAACAGACTTTCGATCACTTCACAACGATCGCAATCTTGTTTCGAAGTGGCGCTCTTCGCTACGGTTTCGCAAGTCAGGCACCTCATTCCGGTCCTAACAAACAAACCGTCGGTCGTTTCTTCCCTCGAGACTGCACACTTCACCCGTGCAAGAGAGGACATCACAGACGCCGATCCGTTTCCGCAGCGACGAAAGACATATGACATGTTTGACTACGAGCAGCTTGGAGCATTCTACCTCGGCCGGGAATACGAACTGGAAACGTCGTCGCTGCAAGACGACTTCGTCATGTACGACGCGAAAGATCTCACGACGCATGCCGTCATCGTGGGAATGACGGGAAGCGGAAAGACCGGTCTCGGAGTGACTCTTCTCGAAGAAGCCGCCATCGATGGAATCCCCGCACTGATCATCGATCCAAAAGGAGACATGGGGAACCTGCTGCTCAACTTTCCGAATCTCGCAGCCGAAGACTTTCTCCCCTGGATCGACAAGGACGCCGCCAGCCGAGCTGGCAGAACGCCGGAAGAGTATGCTGCGGACAAGGCAGAACAATGGAAGTCCGGACTCGCAGGCTGGGATCAACAGCCCGAGCGAATCCAAATGCTTCGCGATGCCGCTGAAGTGGCGATCTTCACACCCGGAAGTGATGCAGGGATTCCGATCTCGGTTCTCAAATCTTTTGACGCTCCGCCAGAACAGGTTCGAGAGAGTCAAGACATCATGCGGGAGCGTGTCTCAACGGCGGTCTCCGGCTTGCTGACCCTTCTGGGAGTGGACGCCGATCCGATTCAAAGCCGCGAGCACATTCTCCTTTCCAATATCCTTGACTCGGCATGGCGAGACGGGCGAAATCTCAACCTTCCGGCACTGATTGGTGAGATTCAAAAACCGCCGTTCGACAAAATCGGTGTGATGGACCTCGAGACCATTTTCCCGGCGAAGGATCGTCTTCAACTGGCAATGACGATCAACAACATTCTGGCGTCGCCTTCGTTCGCTGCCTGGACACACGGCGAGCCGATGAACATTCAGAACCTCTTGTACAACGACGAAGGCAAACCTCGGCTGGCGATTTTGTCGATCGCACATCTCAACGATCAGGAACGCATGTTCTTCGTCACGTTGCTGCTGAACGAACTGGTTTCATGGATGAGGGCCCAACCGGGTACATCGAGCCTTCGAGCAATTCTCTACATGGACGAAGTCTTCGGATATCTTCCCCCAACAGCGAATCCGCCGTCGAAGATTCCGATGTTAACGCTGTTGAAACAGGCCCGGGCTTTCGGAGTCGGGCTGATTCTCTCCACGCAGAATCCTGTCGACCTCGACTACAAAGCCCTCTCCAACGCGGGGACATGGTTTCTGGGGCGACTTCAGACACAAAGAGATCAACAGCGAGTTCTGGACGGACTCGAGGGTGCCTCAGCTTCTGCTGGTGTCCTCTTTGATCGGAAGAAAATCGAGCAAACTCTCTCAGGAGTCGGAAGCCGCGTCTTTCTGATGAACAACGTCCACGAAGATCATCCCGTCCTCATGCAAACCCGATGGGTCCTTTCTTATCTGAGTGGTCCCATGACGCGGAAGCAGATTTCCGACCTGATGACTCCGTTCAAGGAACAACAAGCCGAAGATCAGTCCGAACCCGACAAGCAAGAGGTCGCCCCGGAACCGGTCATTGATTCGCGGTACGACACACTCAAGCCGATCCTCCCTCCGGACATCAAAGAGTTCCATATTTCAGTTCGCAGAGACGTCCCCCGGGATGCAGAAATCGTTTACACCCCCGCATTGCTCGCTCAGGGAACGGTTCATTACGTCGACTCGAAGTCGGATGTCGATTGCTGGAGGGACGTCAGTTGCGTTGTCCCACTAAGTGAATCCGTTTCCGTGCCGCGTGATCCGTGGGACAGCGGGACTCTGATCGCGGACCACGATTTTGAATTCGATTCCCGCGCGGCCGACGGAGTTCGGTATGCCGCCACACCTAAGTCGTGCAGTCGCAAAACTTCTTACAGAAGCTGGTGCGCCTCTTACAAGACTTACCTTTACCGGGAACAGCGACTTCAACTGCTGTTCTGCGACGATCTCGATACTTACTCGAAACCGGAAGATCGAGAAGGGGACTTTCGCGCACAAATTCGTCAGCTCGCCAGAGAAAAACGCGACCTCGAAATCGCCAAGTTGCGCAAGAAGTATGAATCGAAAATGCAAACTCTGAACGAGAGAATCCGGAAAGCGGAGCATCGGGTTGAAGAAGAGAAAGAACAGGCCGACTCCGCAACGGTTTCTGCTGCCGTCTCCATCGGGACATCGATTCTCGGTGCTCTGTTCGGACGGAAAACCTTCAGTAGCACGAACGTATCGCGTGCGGGGACAAGCATGCGGTCCGCCTCACGGGCTGCGAATCAGCGGGGAGATATCCGAAGAGCTCAGGCAGAAGTCGACAAGCTGGAACAGGACTTCCATGACCTTGAAGCTGAGCTGAATGAACAACTGGACGAGATTCGCAAAGAATTCTCCGACGAGGAAATCGAGATCGAAGAGTATCTCATCAAACCTCGAAAGAGCGACATTTCGGCCGAACCGGTCGCGGTCATCTGGATACCGCACACGATCTCATCGGATCACACACTCGTCCCCGCCAGTGATCCGTGGACAGAGTCGAATTCGCCAAGCTGACGATGGAAGACCCTGCTCTATGGAGCAAATGGATACTGCGGGCCGGTCAGATCGATCTCTTCTTCGCGACTGCCAGTGAGGAAGTCCGAGATCCGTCGCAACCGGAGTTTGCCAGTCGAATTGTCTGGCGAATTCGATGCGACTCCGGATGAAACAGTCGACGTTGCAGCCCGTTTCGTTTCGGTGTTCTTGACGAAATGAGTTTGCGATGGATCAACTTTGGCACTGGTCGACCGACGAGGAAGGAGATCGAACCCGAAGAATGGCATCGGAGAATTGCTGTTCATCTGGAACCAGGTATGTCCAACCGTACAGCCAGACAGGAACATCGATCCCAAAGCGATCAGGCAAATCGAACGCGACCTCTTCATGACTCTTTCTCTCGTAAGTTGCTCTCGTCAGTGCACTCGCTGCGACAGGTGGACAGAGTCCTCATCCAGTTTGCTCGTGTGGATTTGCGAAGACCATTCCGACAAAAGCTCTTATTCTTCGGACTGAGCAGGGAGTCCGGAAGACCCCGGAAAAATCGAAACGGACTGCAGTGCCTGACATCCCGAAGAGATCAAGGGAAGGACAACAAGGATCGCGGCAGCAATCGTTTTGATTCTGTTCATCTCCACTTCCTGCGGTTGCGATGAAAAGGAATTCATTCGAAATCGCGATCTTCTTGATCGCAAGGACCTGAGGTGATCCGGGACTTGACCACGCACGAGGAGTCGCCCTCGTTGCAGTCATTCGGGAATCCGGGGGACCGGAAAGATAACAATTCCGCGGTTGACGCCTAAACCCCAAAGTCCTGCAACGCGATGCTTCGCCCGCCGATCTGTCGATCTTGCCGAAACTTTGAGGTCTGCTTCAAACCTGCGTCCAGGAAGTCTCATCGAGGCCTGATTTCCACTGAGAGACCTGTTGCGTAACCGCATCACGATGCTTTTTGGCGACACCGCGTCGATTTCGATTCGAGCCGCATTTCCGAGGAGGCGAAATCCCCTAAGGGTTTTCCTGTAAGTAGATAGCGAAGATTCTCGTTCGTTTTTCTCCTCTCATCAGAGGCCGGAAAACGCATTTTTTACTCACTGGAATCAAGATTGCGTTTCCGCAAATTGCATCGAAGACGCTTCGAAGCGGCGATCCATCAATTTGCCTCAGAGACATGAAGTTCCGTCAATGAATCTCCGAACCATTGCAGATTTTACAGTTCTCCTCGCTCACCGAGGTCGGCAACTCGCAAGCCCCCCGCTGACAACCGATCTCGGTGAGCGTCTCGTACTGGCGAACTTGATTGACTCACTGACAGCTCAGTGGAAGCAAAACCTTCGGACGACTCTCAGTTCTGACTCCGTAGAGAGTGAGACAGCCAAAAGGCTCTGTGAAGACCTGCTGGTCCTCGAATTCTGTCTTCGTGTGACATGTTCTGAAATGCTCTCATCCGAGTCTTTGGAACTGCCCGGAATCGAACACGGAGACCATCCTCTCTGGCTTGGCCCTCTGAAGAGCGTGGTCGAAGAGTCTCTCCTCGCTGCTCGACAGCATCTCAGTGAATCCGATCATCTGCTGATCCTCAAACTTCAGCGACGCCTCAGCGTATGGACCGACCAACTCCTGGCGACGCGAGGAAGTACATTCTGGTCGGAACACTTCGTTCACGATGCAGCTCGCTACGAACAGTTCCTTCAGGATCGGAATCTGCCTGAAAGCGGGGAGTCGGCCAAACTCCGCGAAGCACTCGAGAGAGCAGCTTGCCAGATGATCGTGCCCAATCGCGTGTGCGATTCTCACTCTCCGAAAGCCGAGATCATGAGTCTGCTCAAGTCGCTTTCGAAGCTGGTTTCCTGGGATCAACGATCAAGTGAGGACTTGTCAACACGTACTCGACGCCGAATCATTGATCAGTCGCGTTGTGCGTGATTTTGGAACGAGTTGCCAAACAGAAAACTCGATCCAAAGTTCCCATGAACTGCGTCTGATTTCAGGAATATTTTGAAACTCGGAGTGATTCCGATGGTCACCAGTCTAGACTCAAACAGAATCGACCGATACAACCGATAGGAGAGTGATTGACGTATCTCTCAAGATCGACGCTTCCTGTCGTATCGCATTACCGTTTGGGTGGACTGTTTCGATGGAAGTTGGGGCATCCGTGTCCGAGCAACCTGAACTTCTGATTCTCTCCGATGGCGAGTCCCCCATGTCTTCGGTAGCGCCGGGATTGTTCTCGCACTACCGCCTGACCGAGGTAAACAGTGTGGCTGAAGCAATCAGTCGGCTGACGGGTCCGAATCCACCCGAGTATTGTCTGGTCCCTGGCCATTCCAACACAATCTCAGAAACGATCGATTGTGCCTCGCTTCTGGCACAACTTCCCGACGCCGTCTTGAAGATCGATCAATACGAGCAAATCGTGTGGGCCAATCGGGCTGCCCATCGACTTCTCAATATCCCCGCCAATGGAGAAGCTTCTCTTCCAAAGTTGTTCGAGTTGTGGAATCAGGCACAAATCGTCGGTCCCGATTTCTGCCCAGTCAATTCGGTGATGGCGACGGGAAAACGAGCGAAGACAACCGTCCGGCTCGACGAGAAATCATTCTTTGAATTCACAGTGACCCCCATTCCGGGAAATTCCCCTTCGGGCGGAAAACTGCTTCTGGCCACTCTTCGAGAGACATCGGACGAAGTTCTTCAACAGCAAAAGCTCGACGCAGTGCATCAGGCCGGGCTTGATCTTGGCGATCTCGACAGAGAAGACGTTCTTGATCTGTCGACGTATGAACGGGTCGAACTTCTCAAATCCAAGTTACTGTATTACACGCAAGAACTCCTCGAGTTCGACACCGTTGAGATCCGGATTGTCGATCAGGAGTCCGGCCTTCTGAAACCACTGCTCGATTTCGGAATGGACCCAACCGCAGCAACTCGCGAACTGTTGGCCAGTCCGCAAGGAAACGGAGTGACCGGTTTCGTCGCTTCGACCGGAAAGAGTTACCTGTGCGAGGATACGACGAATGACCCGCTCTATCTTCCGGGAGCGGCTGGTGCGAAAAGCTCTCTAACGGTTCCACTCATCCGGCACGATCTGATTCTCGGGACCTTCAACGTGGAAAGCCCTCACCCGGGAGCCTTCACAGCGACAGACCTTCGCTTTGTCGAATTGTTCTGCCGGGAAGTTGCGATCGCATTGAACACGCTCGAACTTCTGGAAGTCGAGAAGGAAACGTCGATTGCAGCCAGCACGAAGCGGATGCTTTGCGAAGTTGCGGACCCCGTCGACGAAATTCTTTCCGACACATCCTGGATGTTCGAACGATTCAGCGCAGGCGACTCAGAAACATGCGACCGAATTCGGCGGATCTTGAATCATACTCAAGACATCCGAAAACTGATTCGCGACAACAGCATGATCTGCAACACCGAAAGTGTCCGCACACCGAGACTCGGCAATGCCCATCCGCATCTGATCGGAAAGAGAGTTCTCGTTGTCGACATGGACGTCGAAGTTCGAAAGAGTGCTCACGAAATCATGGAGCAGTACGACATGACCGTCGATGCGGTTCGGACTGCTGATGAAGCTCTCCGAATGGTTCGGACGTTCGCTTATCATGTCGTCATCGCCGACAAGAGCCCGCCCGATATGAAGGGCTCCGAAATGTTCCGCTCCCTGCGGGAGATTCACGAGCATCTTCCCATCATGCTGATGACCGGATTCGGCTACGACGGCGAACACACGCTCGTCAAATGTCGAGAAATGGGAATGCGAAAAACGCTCTACAAGCCGTTTATCGTTGACCAGTTGATCAAGTCGATTGAAGACGCCATCTCCAATTCGACCGGCTCCGTCACGCTTTAAAGCAGCTTGCGAAGCTCTCTTCCTGAAATTGGCTGAGCGATCGCGATATTCATCGAATGAAACAAGTTCGAGCGGGTGCAGAGCAACCACGGAAATGGTCTAATTGCGGTTCTCAATCTGTTTTCGAACTCATAAGTGTTTCGATCAATCGCTCGATTCTCGATCAATCGAAGCACTTTGATCGTTCTTCGCCACGATTGGGCAAACTCTGAAACAATCGCCCGGCATCTCCTCGAAGGCGGTTCGACAAACTTTCAACTCCTCATCGGAAATTGACTGATGACCACAGATCGACCCCAATTCATTTCATGCGATCCAGTAACCGGACTTCCAGCAACGGCCCCTTCTTCAGACGCGGAATCCACTTCGCTCTGGGCTCTCGGATCTCCCCATCATCAGAAACTCGTCGAAGAGATCCCAACGGCGGTCCTCGAATCAGCGATCCAGAGTCAAGAAATCACACTCATCCCCATCGGAGCAGAAGGGGTCTGGACATGGTTTCGCCTTCCCCGAGTTCTGGCCCCCCTCATCGGGCCAGTCACGAATAACGCTCTCATTCTCGTTCCGCAAAATTCCAGTCAGCTCCTCCAGAGTGAGAACCTTTGGGAAGAGACGCTGACTGTCGGTGAATCGTTTGTTGTTGTCGATGCAATTCGTCCGAACCAGTTTCTGGCTACGGAGCTGCCAGAACTTGCTCCCTTGCGCCGGCGGATTCCAAAATGGCTTCGAAGTAACATCTCAACTTTTCGGCCAGTTCACATGGTCTCAGCTCCGGACGAACATGCGATTCGGGCCGGACTGCTTCAAATCCACGATGAACTCGAACCGAGCCACATTGAATCCCAGAATTGCGAGGGCGATGGGGTTCATGTCGCGGGCGACTACTGGCATGGAATCATGCACCGTCGCGAGCCCGACTATCACAACTCCAAATACTGGTTCCGGCGTGTCGGCGAGCACCCCTGCTACCCTCAACTTGCAGAAATCGCCTGCGACATCTTTGACAGTGAAGACGGCATTGAATCCGACGAATGGAAAGTCAAGATTGCCGGTTCACGATGGGATGCCAACGCATTCGTCGACTTGTGCAAACACTGTTCTCGCTCAGCAGGAACCCCATTGGAAGTTGCAGCCCGGCGCATTCAATGGTTCGAAATGATCCTGCTTCTCCGCCAAACTTACGCTGACTGCACAGGGCAAAGTCCGATGGATTTCCCCATCTGAAATCGATGCGAGTGATGAGACGAATCGGGGAGCCGCCGAAACTGGTTAATCCCCAAGAGTCTTGCAGACGACTTCTTTCGTGGCAGCGACATCGTTGCGAATCTGCTCTTCAAGCTGTTCGCGTCCCTCGAAAGTGACCTGACCCCGAAGTCGATCCAGAAACTTCAGCGTCAGCATCGATGAATACAGATCCTTCTGGAAGCCGATCAAATGGGCTTCCACCTTCTTCTCATCTCCGGAGAACGTCGGATTTCGGCCGACACTCACCGCGGCAGGAAAATCTCCATCCTCTGTGGTCGCCACGCAGGCGTAAACACCTTCTCCAGGGATGATCGTTTCAATTTCCGTCAGATTGGCTGTCGGAAATCCGATTTGACGTCCTCGCTGCTCTCCGTGAGTCACTCTCCCCTGAAGTTGATACGGACGCCCCAGTTGGAAATTGGCGTCAACAATCTCTCCGCTGGCCAGTGACTTCCGAATCGAACTGGACGAAACCATTTTCTCGCCCAACAACTCAGGCTGGATGACGAGCAACTCGATAGAATGTTGCTGACACTCCGCCCGAAGCGTCTCGATCGATCCGGTCCGCATCTTTCCATAGAAAAAGTTGGGCCCCTCGACCATTCCGCGAGCGTTCAACTGCTCGAGAATCACGCGACGAAAAAACTCGTCCGGGGTCAAGCTCAACAGTCCCATATCCGTCGGGTACGCGATCACGTGATCCACTCCGCATTCGTGAATCAACCGTGACTTCTCTTCGAGGGTCGACAATCGAGGCGGCTCTTGATCGGGTCGGAGCAGTCGGATCGGATGAGGTTCGAACGTCATCACGACACTGGGAAGCGACGCTTCACGGGCCTGTTCGATCAACGCTTTCAGAAGCTGTTGATGGCCGAGATGAACGCCATCGAAATTTCCGATCGAGACGAAGCCGCCACAGGCGGGATGAGAATCAGCGAATCCGCGAAACAATGTCATAACGACCGGGGGAACTGCTCGGTTGGGAACAAAAACTGATATCGGAAGACATCTATTGAATCCTCCAAAGAACGGCACTCGAACGTGTTCGACTCCTGGAAGATACGATCATCGACTGGCATTGTACGGGTTTGCGCGAGCAAGGCGAGTTCAGCGTTTGAAATCTCGCTCACAGAATTTTTGGATTCCGATTGACCTGCTGAGAACGGAAAAGGGGTATTGAATCCGAAAATAACGTGATACAATTCCGCGAGCAGATCACCGGACGATATCTACGAACTGCGAAACGGAAGGACCCAATCGTGCTGTTGACGAATTCGATGCGCCGCAAGCTGGGCATCAACCTGGCTTTGGTGGTGCTGATGCTCCTCCTCTTCTCGGTCAGCAGCCTCCTGGGAATCGTCTCCTACAGGCGGATGGTGAGTGATCTCGCATTGAGTATCACCAACATCCCGCGACGCGACGAGTTAGTCGCCACGCTCACTTCGCTCGTCAAACCGCTGCAAGCCCCCATTCCTGGGCCGACAGCTCCGGTTTCCTCTCAAATCGACGCAGCCAAAGCACAATACCGCCACTTCGGACAGGTTTTCAGCGATGTCGAAGAACGCGTCGCCAACTTTCAGCAGCAGTGCCACAACTTGCCCGAAAGCCTGCGGCCGAGCTATCCCGAGGAGAGTTCGTACAACTCAATGTTTCTCACCGTCAAAAATCGGCTCGCCCAATTGCGGTCAGAACAGGACTTCGTCTTCGATCCGAGACTTCGCGCGGAATTCCATCACGATGTGATTCGAACCGTTGCGGAGCTAACTTCGATTGCCGAAAAACTCCCGGACCCGTCAAACCGACTCGGAGAACGACTCAAAGAAGCCAGCGAAGATTACAAGTTTCACTTCCGGATGGTCATGGCCACGGGACTCATCTCGCTGGCCCTCTTTTCACTTCTCAGCTACTGGACCTGGAAGTGGATTTTCGCCCCGATCCATCGACTGACCGTCGGAGTGGACAAAATTTCCAGCGGCGATTACGGCTTTCGGCTGCAGGTCGACACAACTTGTGAACTGTCTCAGATGGGACAAACGTTCAACAAGATGGCTGCCAAAATCGAACAAGACCAGCGAGACAAAGAACGCGAAATCGCCGAGCGAAGCAAACAACTGGTGCAGTCAGAACGACTCGCTGGGGCAGGGTTTCTCGCTTCGGGTGTGGCCCACGAAATCAACAATCCACTCACCGTGATCATGACCGCTGCCAGTGGTCTCGACCGACGCTTGACCGATGATGTCCTCAGTTCGATGTCCGACAAAGACCGAAAACGCGTCCACGACTACCTTCAGTTGATTCAGTCCGAGACGGAACGCTGCGAACGAATCACTAAGAAGCTGCTTGATTTTTCTTATGGAAGCGGCGACGAGCGGAATCTCTATGATGTCGTGGCTGTCGCTCAGGAAGTGGCTTCCATGGTCGGCCATCTCAGCAAATATCAGGATCGAACCGTCACTGTGAATCGAACGGAACCGTTACACGCCTGGGTGAATGGACCTGAAATCAAGCAGGTTGTTCTGAATCTCGTGGCAAACGGTTTGGATGCCTGCAGCTCTGGCGGTCGCGTTGATATTTCGATTGAAGAACTCGTCGACGATGTCCAAATCACGATCGCCGACAATGGAAGCGGAATGTCTCCAGAGCAACGCCAAAAGATCTTCGAGCCGTTTTTTACGACCAAGGAGATCGGAAAAGGAACCGGTCTCGGGCTCTCGATCACACACCGGATCGTTGCCGATCACTACGGAACTCTCGAAGTTGCCAGCGACGGGCCGGGACAAGGATCGACATTCACTCTCAGGCTCCCCAAACGGGAAGCACGTTCAAGCGCTGCTTAGAGCAAGTTGCACTTTCTTGTGCACTCGCTTAATGCACTGGCCTGAACGCATTTCATTCAATGGATGCGAGGAAACCGCCTCGATCGTGCGAACTCACGATCCAATTCTCGACGAAAACCAAGTCAGAAACTCCAGCGGAGATCCTGGCTCAGTCAATATGCTTTACTCGTCGATCTGGAAAGCCGCCTTGAGAAGTTGGTCCTGCTCAAACTTATGTGTTCGTGACGATCCCGTCGCAGGGCTGGCCGAAGCTGGTCGGCTGATTCGCTCGAACGGAAAACGTTTCAGGAAATGCTCTCCGAACCGGATTCGGAGAAAGCCCCACGCTCCCATGTTCGATGGTTCCTCCTGGACCCAGGCGACAGGAGTTCCATCAGCAATTGGGGCCAGAAGTTCGCGAATCCACTTCGTTGGGAATGGATACAACTGCTCGATCCGGACGATCATCGAATGTTTGTCCCCGATCTCCGCCCGACGTTCAATCAAGTCGTAATAGATTTTTCCGCTACAAAGAAGGATCTGTTTCACATCCTCAGGCTTGGGAGCTTCAGGATCGGGCAGAACGCTCCGGAATCGTCCTTCTGAAAGATCATCGAGGGACGAAACACACGCTTTGTGTCGAAGCAAACTCTTCGGAGTCATCACGATGAGAGGCTTTTTCCACTTTCGGAGAACCTGTCGACGAAGCAAATGGAAGAACTGTGCCGGAGTCGTCGGCTGGCAGACTTGAATATTGTCTTCGGCAGCCAGATTGAGGAACCGTTCCAGGCGAGCACTCGAGTGCTCCGGTCCCTGTCCTTCAAACCCATGCGGAAGAAGCATCACAAGACCACTCAGCCGGTCCCATTTGTCCTCCGCACTGGCGATGAACTGATCAATGATCACCTGAGCTGCGTTGACGAAATCGCCAAACTGTGCTTCCCAAACGACAAGACCTTCTGGACAGTCCAGGCTGTAACCGTATTCAAATCCGACAACGCCAGCCTCAGAAAGCGGGCTGTTGTGGAGATTCACATATCCGCGTTCGTTGATGATATTATTGAACGAGACGAATGCGTCGCCCGTTTCATGATCATAGAGCACTGCATGCCGGTGACTGAACGTTCCGCGACGGACATCTTGCCCACTCATTCTGAATGGTCGGTGTTCATCGAGGATCGAAGCGATAGCGAGGACTTCAGCACATCCCCAGTCGAGCGGCTGTTCTCCATCAGCCATCGCTCTACGTGCTTCAAGAATTCGTTGAGCTTTAGGATGCGGTCGGAAGCCCTCGGGAAGCTCAATGAGCCGATGGATTAACTGGCTCATCTTGTCTCGATCCATCCCGGTGATCGGAGAATCGGCTTCTTTCGCGGGACCACCGTGATAACCAGCCCAGATCCCGCCCCAGTGATCGACGCATCGAATAAAGTCGTCGCGGCGGGCCTCTGCCAACTCTGTTTCGAGTCGTTCGCGACGATCCTTTTCGATTTTCTCCGCTTCTTCTCGCGTCACTCCACGCAAGTTCAGCAAGCTGTTCATGTACCCTTCAAAGACTGTCGGGTGCTTGCGAATCTCTTTGTACATCACAGGTTGGGTGAATGACGGCTCATCACCTTCGTTGTGTCCCCGTCGTCGATAGCAATACATATCGATGACAACATCACGCTTGAACTTCTTGCGGAAGTCGAGTGCCAGATTGACGACCTGTGCGACAGCTTCGGGATCTTCTCCATTCACATGGAAAATCGGAATCTGCAGCATCTTTGCGATGTCAGTCGCATAAGTTGTTGACCGTCCCTCGCGCGGGGTCGTCGTGAATCCAACTTGATTGTTCACGATAATATGGATCGTCCCGCCGGTGCGATATCCTGCGAGTTCGCTGAGATTCAACGTCTCCTGAACAATGCCTTCCCCAGCGAATGCCGCATCCCCGTGAATCAGGATGACCGCCCCAAGTTCCCGTTTGAAATCGCGTGCCCGGTCCATCTTGGCTCTCATTCGCCCCTGAGCGACAGTATTCACAAACTCGAGGTGACTCGGATTAAAGCAAAGCGACAGGTGAACATTTTTCCCGAGCGAAGTTTCCCAGTTCCAACTGTAGCCGAGATGGTATTTCACATCGCCCCGACCGATTTGAAGCTCCGGATCCGCATCATCAAATTCTCGGAAGATGACGCGCGGACTCTTCCCCATAATGTTGGCAAGGACGTTGAGTCGACCGCGGTGTGCCATCCCGATGACAATTTCACGAACGCCCTGATTGCCGGCCTTCTCGATCGCCATATCGAGAAGAGGAATCAAACTCTCTGCCCCTTCGAGTGAAAAACTCTTGGCCCCCACAAATTTTCGAGCCAGAAACTCTTCGAAGACGACAGCATCCGCCAACCGCTGAAGAATTCGCAACTGCTCTGTGCGTTCGAGCTTAATGCGATTCCCGGTTTCTTCCATTCGCTGCGCGAGCCACAGACGCACTTGCAGACTATCGATATGAAAGTACTGAGCACCGATGCTTCGACAGTAGGTCTGTTTCAGCCAGTTGATGATTCCTCTTAATGTCCGCGTCGCTGGTCCGCCAACCCAGGACGTCGAGACTTCTCGGTCGAAATCGTCTTCGCCGAATCCGTAAAATGCAGGGTCCAATTCCGGTGGACTGGGACGCTCCGAACCGAGCGGGTCAACGGAAGCAAGAATGTGACCACGAACGCGGTAGTTCCGAATCAACTGGTCGAGACGTTCCTGACGGGCTGCTTCGTCCAGTTTCCCTGCCGGTCCCTGATAGGGAATATCCGTCCCGAGTCCCGGAGGATTGAACATCGATCTCGACGGAAACGGACTGGAAGACGTCCAGCCACCGCTGAGTCGATCATCTCCATTCTTGAGAGAATCGAAATACTCTCGCCATTCCACGTCGACCGAATTCGGATCGAGGAGATAACTTGAGAAGAGATCTTCGACGAAGGACAGGTTTTGGCTGCCGACGGAAACAGGTTGCGAACTCACGATGAACGCTCCAAATGGAGTCTGCAAAGGCTAAGCGAGCACTGCAGCGATTTTGGCCGCAGGTTTCTTAAATTCAATGCCGACATCAAACAAAAGAGATTGATTTTTCGGAATGAAGTTCAGGCCGAACGAGGGAGGCACAAAAGGGACATTCCGAATGACCATCACAGGACGAAAATAACTTGAAGACGACTCAGACCACTTCGTGTGGTCGAACGAACGGATTGCATGCACATTCACAGTAGCGGCACTTGTCCCGGAGATGGCTCCGGGCCTTTGCGAATCGGATTGAACAGGAGAACAGTCATCGAGTTCGTGATGTGTTCCGACAGAAATCGGGACCACTCCGCTCAGACAATCTTCTCACCGTAACGGTTCACCCCGACATTCGAAATGTGTTTGCTCGTAGGATTTCGTAAACCTTATTCAGAAAACTGCTCTAATTTCGGCGACCACTATGCATCCACAGCGACTTTCCGGAATTTTCACTCCCAATCTGGTTCCATTCGACTCGAACCAGAATATTAACGAAGCCGAGTTGCGCCGATATGTCGACTGGCTCATCGAACGAGGAGTTCACGGTCTCTATCCGAATGGTTCGACCGGGGAATTTACTCGATTCACCCCCGAAGAACGAAGACGGATTGTCAAGATTATCGCCGATCAGAACCGTGGACGGGTTCCCATTCTGGCAGGAGCGGCCGAAGCCAACGTCCGCGAAACAATCAAAGCGTGTGAATACTACTCCGATCTTGGAGTCCGCGCGGTCGCGATTGTCGCACCTTTCTACTACAAGCTGAGTCCTTCTTCCGTCTATGCGTATTTCCGCGAAATCGGCCAGAATACTCCGATCGATGTGACTCTCTACAACATTCCGATGTTCGCGAGTCCGATCGACGTTCCGACAGTCCAGCGGCTCAGCGAGGAATGTCCTCGAATTGTCGCGATCAAAGATTCTTCCGGAGAAATCCCTCACATGATCCGCATGATTCAGGCGGTCCGCCCGAATCGACCGGAATTCAGTTTCCTGACAGGCTGGGACGCCGCATTGATGCCGATGCTCCTCGTCGGCTGCGACGGCGGCACAAATGCTTCAAGCGGAGTTGTCCCTGAAGTCACACGAAAACTCTACGACCTGACAGTCTCTGGCCAAATCGAAGCTGCTCGGGAAATCCAGTACGACCTCGTCACTCTCTTCGACACGATGATTTATCAGGCCGAATTCCCCGAAGGATTCCGGGCAGCTGTCGAATTGCGTGGATTCCAGATGGGAAGAGGACGGCAACCGATGTCGACCGAACAACTGGAGGACCTGTCAACGCTTTCCAACACGCTCCAATGCCTGCTTTCTCAACATGGATTCACCGATCAGCCCGTGGGAGGCTGTCCCATTCCGCCCGGTGAGTCCTCCGCAAACGGTTCAGACGTCGGACAAATCGTGGGAACCGTTGTCGCAGAATTGAAAAGACGCGGCCTGATTTCGTGACGAAAGAACGCGAATTCTGCCAGTCGATCCTGTCGTCACTCCTAAATTCTGGAACGGCTTTGAATCGACTGGCATCTTCACGAATCTGACACTAACATCGCCGCTTGCATTTGGTCGTTTTCGTATTCCTTCACAGCTGCGGGACTGGTTCAGGATCATGCCCACCGTTACGTTCAAGAACCTGAAGAACAAGAAGATTGTCGTTCCAGAAGGTTCCAATCTGCGTCGTGAAGCCCATAAGAACGGCATTCCAATGCATTCTGGGGTTCACCAATATCTGAATTGCCACGGAAACGGCATGTGCGGCAGCTGCCGCGTGATCGTCAAGTCGGGCAGCGAACACCTGAAGCGAAAAACATGGTGGGAAAAAATCCTGCTCCTGCTCAACCCAATGTGGTTGTTCGCTCGGATTGGTCACGAACAAGACATGACCCTCGCCTGCCAGACACGCGTGAATGGCGATTGCGAGATCGAATCGACTCCACCGATGAACTGGAGCGGCGAGGAATTCTGGGTCTAACCCACTCGCACAGCTTCCGTCTCGTCACCCGAACTCGTTCCGTTGGATGACCGACACGCTGGCTCGCGAAAATCGCTTCCATTGCAGTTGAAACAGACTGATCGCTTATTGAGTGGTCAGTGCGTTGGTCAGCAATCCGTTCTCAATAAGAGAAACCGCCTGCCAGGCATCTTTGCGAGCTGTATTCAGCGAGAGCAAGACCTCAACGTACGACTGTTGCGCCGTTAAGAGCCCGAGATAGGACATCTCTCCACTTTTATAGAGTGTCTGAGCTGTCTCCAGATTCTCTTGAGAAAGTGGAAGAAGCTCGTTTTCGATCTGCTTCAGTGTCTGTACTGCGACTCCGTATTCTCGAAACGCTTCCACAAACTGTTCTCTTAGTGCCAGTTCGAGGCGTTTCGCTCGGAAGCTCGCCTGCACATAGTCGGCACACGCTGCTGCGACACGACCGGAATTTCGATTGTTGACCGGCAGCTCAAAACCAAACTGCAAATTCACGATCGTGTCGTAAGACGAATTGTCATACTGGACGCCGACTTGCGACTGGAGATTGGGAATCGGCTCGACCTGTTCACGCTGCACAGCCCACTGATGCCGGACCATTTCCGCCCGGGCTGTTTCAATCGCTGGGTGCCTGGCAATCGCTTTCGGAAGTTCGACTTCGAAGTTGAGATCCGGAACCGCTTCACTCAGCGAACCATCAACATGATCGAGATTGATCGGCTCGCCTCCCATCACCACTTCAAGAGCCCGCTTGGCTGCCAGGACCTGCGTCCCGGCATTCTGATGTCGAAGTTCGTTCTCTTTCAAACGAAGCTGTGCCTGAAGCAACTCACCTCGCCCAACCTGACCCGCCTGGACAAGCTGCTCAGTCAGAGAAACACCATCCTGAAGAATTGCTTCCATCACATGGAGAATTTCTTCCCGCTTTCTGGCTGCAAGCAGGTCATAAAACCGCTGGCGAACATCTCCGATCACACGAAGTCGCTGCACTTCAGTTTGCCAGCGAGCGGTCTCGACTTCCCATCCCCCGATTTGCCCGTTCAGCCCGAGCTTGTTCGCGGTGACAAACTCCTGCGAGTAATACACTCCCTGCATTCCGGCTCGTCCGTTGTCACCGATCTCCGAAGCCTGATATCCGACAGTCGGATTGGGCTTACGAGTTGAATTCCATCGCAACCCACGGAATCGATCCACAGTCGAACTTTTCTCGTGAATCGAAGGATGATGCTGAAGCGCAAGGGAAACCGCGTGATCCAACGTCAATGCGCCAGCGCGATCGGCTTCACTCCCCGGAGTCTCAACTTGATCATCAAGTGGCGGAATCGGGACGGCCAGATTCATCGCAATGTCATCGCCCCAGCAACTGCTGCCAATGGTCAATAATACGATCAGGCAATGAAACCGGTTCGTTCTCACGAATGACCTTCCCACGATATCGAATCCTTCGCGATGAGAGCATTTTCTGTTTTGGTGTGCACTCACTCGCACGAGCAAACTCAGCCTTTTAGCTGATGAAAAAGCTCAAGCGAGTGCACAGGAAAGAGCAACTTGCTCTAGCTGAAGACGACTGGCGACACCTTGCCTTTCGGGAGCAAAGGCCGCGGAGCCACTCGTTGAGAGCGAGACTCTTCAGATTGCATCGGTTGTATCAGTGCAATCAGCTGGTCCAATTCCCCGAATGCGAAGACTTCTGCCGACTGAATTCCACAATCGTTCGGCTTAACAAGACTTCACAAAATAGAGAAGACAGGAAGCATCGAGAGAGTTTTGAAGTCGATGTGCTCGAGACCAGAAGACACCCGAAAGTGAATCGCACCGGATCTGCGTGCGGAGCGAGGCTGCTCGACTCATTCTGCAGTTGCCTGTTGAGTTGCCTTGTGAAGATCGCGATCAGGAATTTAAGCCGATTTCTGAAGATTGGCTCAAGAATTCAGAACTCCTCCGAGTCGTCCTGTCCCGTTGTCCCGTCCGGATGCCCCGGCGACAGTGCGACTTCTTCCGCCTGAATGGCTCCATGCTGATCGAGTGACAAGCGATAGACTTTGTCCGCGTACTGCTCGAAACTCTCCGGGTCGTGATGACTGATCATCAGGACCTGAAATCCCAAAGCTTGCCCCGCCTCGTAAACCATTTTCACAAGCCTGGGAACGAGATCCGGACGCAGCCAGCAGTCCTGCTCGTCAAGCACCAGAAACCGCCTGTGCTCCTTCTGATCGAGGGTCATCATCGCAAACATTCGCAGCCCGACACTTAATATGTTCGCGACAGAACCTCCCTGCCCGTTCATGATGCTCTCTTCGTTTCCTTCGCGTTCGATGTAGAAATCGACAGAGGCTTTTCCCCGTTTGAAATCGGACCGAGCCCGGAAGCAAACTGCCTGATCCAGAATCTCCTGAAGGGCGATCGTCAGTTTCTCTTGAACCAGACCGAGCATCTTGTCAAACAATTGCTGGTTCAATGCTTCAAGGGCCGCTGTCACATCGTCGGAGAGTTCGAGAACGCGATTCACGTCCTGAAGCTGCTCGCTGACCTGTTTCGATCGTCGTTCGGTTTCGCTCCGCCGATCGATCAGGCGATCGACACGACGCCGAATGCCTTGAAGCACCTTGCTGTCAGAAGGCCCGTCGTCTTCGAAATTTGAAATGTGTGATTCCATTACTCGCTCGCGTCCGCGTCACTCACCCCCAAGGAACGCTCCGAATCGGTTTCAACCTTCGCAAGATCGGTTTCGATCCCTTCGAGCAGTGTCTGGTAGTCTCGCCGCTTTCGTTCGTTCTCAGCGGTGAGTTCCTCGAGCTTGCTGCGAAGTTCTTCGAGATCGTCTGTGCCGTACTTCTCAAGTGCCTCCTTCTTCAGCTTCTGGAGTTCACTTTGAGCGTTGGTCAGGTTCGTTTGCGTTGCGATCTTCTTCTCATGCAGAACCTGGTAGCGACTCTGAAGTTCTTCGATCGTCTGTTGATCCGTATCTGCCATTTCACTTCTCTCCCTCTGTCACAGCCTTCGCGAGATCCATAATCTCTTCTGCCACCTGTGGACTGAATTGTTTGACGTTCGATTCCAGAAATTCGATCAACCCGGCCCCGTCGTCGGTTCGACGCGCCTGCAGTTCGGCGAGACCAGACACGAATGCTGACCGAGTCTCGTTGCCAACCGCTTCAATCACCGCTTCGTGGAAAACTTCCTCGAATGGTTCATGAGGAATTGCGATTCTTTCCAGGTGATACTCAGCCTCATCAAGACGCAGCTCCAGAACCGATGGAACGTGCTCGCGACAAGCATCACTTCGTGATCTTCGACTGATGTTACCGGGGGTGATCCACGACGTTCCCCCCTTGACGACTGTCTCCAGATTCCGATGGATATGCCCATTGATAATCAAGTCGATCCCATCAATCGACCGCGGTTTGACTCGCCCCTCATCGTACCCGGGAATGAGGATATCGTGGTGCGTGACCCACACAACAACCGGGCTTCCATCCGCTTTCATCCTCTCGCAGTGCGGAGCGGAATCGAATGTCTTCGGAATTTTCTGTCGGTAAGACGAACCGGCAATCACCAACGGTCGACCTGCGACCTTACCAACCCATGGCTCGTCTCCGCTGATCAGTTTGAGATGTCCGGAATTGACAAGAAGGCTGAGCGAGTCATCGTCAGTCAACTCGGGTTGATAGTGAACATCATGGTTCCCGTAAACCGTGAGAATTTCGCCGGTGAGCAGTTGGAAAAGTTGGTTCAGCAACCAGTTCGAGTTGTCTCGAGGCTTATCGAACAAGTCGCCCAACAGAACCGGAATGAGCTTGTTCTCACGCGCATAATCCAACGACCAGCGAAGCTTCTCCAGAATGACTTCGGGATAATTGTCCTTCCGAAAACCGGGCTGTCGGCTTTCGAGATGCGGATCCCCGATGAATAACGCCCCGTTCCATTCTTCGATCGACATCATCCCCTCCCCAAGCTGTGAGCCTGACGAATGGCCTTTTCCGGATCGATATTCCCTCCACAAACAGGACACGTCTGATCAAGCGCCAGATCGTGAATGGACGCTTCAACGACACCCATCTGATCCTCGATTTCAACCATCTTCGCATTGAGTTCTTCGGCGCGCGTCTGCTGTTCTTCCAACTTCGAAATGATCTCACAGATGCTGTCGACGGTCGGAATTTCCGGAGGAGACGCAAGCTCCTGAAATTGTTCCTGCCGGGCCAACTCGAGATCAACTCTTTCGACCGCAGTGGTCATTCTCTCGACAACTGCCCGCAAGTCATCACAGGAGGTCCACTTCGGGGGTTCAAGATCTCCGATCGAGCTCAATTGAGCTTCACTGGCAAGACATCGGCGATCGGCATCTTCAATGCTTTGAATCAGTTGATTGAGTCGTTCGGTGTCTTCAAGGCGGGGTGGTCCATCGAGCTGGTTGAGGCACTCCCGGGTCGACTCGTGGCGTTGAATCGAGAATTCAAGCTTCTCGCAAGAACTCAGGACGTGACTCAGTGTGTCGACATCAAAGAGTTCCGGCGGAGATGTCAGCGGACTGAGGGAATCAAGCTGTCCGCCATGCAGAACCAGCTTCTGAGAAATCGTTGCCAACCCAACGGTCAACTCGTCGAGTCGACTCGTCTCTTCCAGCTTCGGCGGTGTTTCAAGTTTATGAAGGACACTCGCTCTTCGTGAGTGAAACTCCGATTCGGTCTGGGCGTGAGCGATTTCATCGACAAGTTCCGTGAAGGAATCCGCTTCTGCCTGACTTTCAAGCCATTGTGAATAAAGCTTCTCGACTTCGACGGTTCGCTCTTCAATCAACAACGCGGGCTTGAGAACTTCCAACTGCAGCGTGCAGTCTTCGAGTTCTTTCTCCAACCGTCCCTTATCTTTCTTGGCGAATCGGACGCGGTCCTGATGAACCTGCTGCATCTCAAGAAGACGGCTCACATCCGAAGAGGATGCGAAAAACTGTGCCGCTGATGAGCCGGTTTTATCGAGCAGGAAAATCGGAGACTTCTGAGCCCCGAAGTGAATGTCGAAGGCTTCGTTTCCGTCGTTGTTGACCTTGCCAAGCCTCAACGCAGTGTTCAGTTCCTCGGACCCTCCGCCCGCCCGAATTCGGTCGAAGCGTTGACCATCAATCACATAGTGCGAGGAAGTCTTGCTTCGCGACCACGTCACTTCGTGACCGTCGTCCGTTGTGATCGTCACTGAACACGATTTCGCTCCATGACGGATCGCGTAATTCGACCCGCGCGTGTTGTCGCACAACAACTGCAGCGCAGCCACGATCGCACTCTTGCCGACATTATTCGGCCCGGTCAACACCGTCAGCCCCTCCGCCGGTTCAATGACGGTGTGCCGATGCGACATGAAATCGGTCAACTCGATGCGAGTGATCATGAAACAACCTGTACTTGCGTCCACTCCCAAAGACGATACTCAACAGCCCGATGAACTTCCAGAGATCAGCCCGAGAAGCTTTGGCATTTTCGCGACCTGATCAGCCTCGAACGGCATGCCCGGTCCATCCAGTCACCATCTTAGCGTTGAGACACCGGACATCGAAGTGGCCAAGTGTTCTCGTCGTCACGGAGTGAACGGTTGCCCTTTCTTTGAACGCAGCCCTTTGAAGACTACATAAAAAAACCGCTGTGCCGTCCAGATTGACGACACAGCGGTCCGAGTCTTTTTCAGAGTCTTGTTAGCGGTTAGAGCATTCTCTGTTTTGATGTGCACTCACTCGCACGAGCAAACTCAGCCTTTGAACTGATGAAAGAGTTCAAGCGAGTGCACCGGAAAGAGCAACTTGCTCTAGAAGCTACCCCATCCGAATGGGAGTTCGCCGATTCCGGCTCCAAGATTCACGGTATCGCCGAAGCTGTCCCCGTTGTTGAATCCTGCAGTCGTTGAACCTGCTGAGACTCGGAATGTGCTGTCACCGACGCCTGAGTACAGGAATGTGTCGGAAGCACCTGTCGCTGCTGGAATCGCAAACGCTCCGGAGCGAGAAGCCAGTCGTTGTGCATTTCGCAAGCGAGTTCCGCTTGTGAACGGTCCAACAGTCGGCTGAGTATCTGTTCGCGACTTGAAGACCGATTCGTCGTTGTTGAACGATGCACCCGCCCGGACGATGTCGATGTCATCCCCGGTGTTTCCGGTGAAGACGAGATCGATTCGGGAAAGTGGATCTTGAACGAAACTGGTCACGTTGAAGGTCGCAGCATCCCAGGTTCCAGCTGTTGTCGCTGGAGTTGTCGTTGAGACGAACGATTCGATGAGAACATCTGAACCGGGTTGACCGATGAACGAGCTGTTCGTCACGTTGGCCAGAACTCCACCACGTCCAGTCAAGTTGCCGGCTCCGTCGCTGACGAATCCACCATTGTTGCTGAAGTCAGTGGTCGCTCCACTGGTTCCGATTCGCATGACCAAACCGCTTCCGGAGAATCCGCTGTTCAACCCATTGTCCATGACAATGTTGTTGTCGAAGTCAAATTCCAGAATTGGGTTCGCCATCGGATCGCCAGCAGCAGCCATGGCAGCTGTCGCGAGTGCGTCAGCGGACTGTGCCAGGTCGGCGGTGTTCACAACGTAAACACCTTCGAGGTTGTTCCCCTCAACGAGGCTGTTGGTGATGGCCACGTCTGCTGTGGTTGTGCCACGAACCAGCAGGTCGATTCCACGTCCACCGTTTTCACGGAAGGTGTTGTCGTCGAGGTTCGCGGTCAGGTTTTGACCCGGTTCGGAAATCATCTGGAGAGCGTCTCCCCCGTTCATTTCCAACATGTTGTTGGAGATTGTGTGAGTTCCACCAACAATTGACACTCCCTTGTCTGCATTGAGACTCATGGTGTTGTCTGTGATGGTGTGTGTTCCTCCGACAAGAACAACTCCGTCGGCATCGTTCGAATCAATCGAGTTCCCCGAGATCGTCGAGTCCACTCCGACGAGGTTCGTGATACCGTTCGTTCCGTTGCCATCGATCGAGTTGTTGAGAATGTCAATTCGGCCTCCGGTGTTGCCCACCAGAATTCCGCTTTGTCCATTTCCGTCGATCGTGCTTCCGGAGACGAGAACGTCCCGACCGGTGTTCTGGGTTCGAAGTCCGTTTCCGGCGTTGTTGCTGATGTTCATGTCCACGAACTCGAAGTTCACGTCCACATTCATCGCGGTGATTCCGTCTCCGTTGTTACCCGAAGTCGATCCACCAGTGATCGTGATCGTTTCACCAGGGTTCAGTGATTCCGCGTTGAAGCGGATTCCGCCCAGCTCATTGTTATCGATCACGTTGTCTTCAAACGTCAGTTGATGCGTGGCGTTGACATCAATTCCGTAACCCCCGTTGAAGAGGATATCGTTGTCGATAAAGTCCGCTTCAATTGATGGAGCATCATCCATCGACACGGTGACCTGATTCAGCTCAACACCGTCTCCGCCGTTGTTTTCGATCTGGTTGTCTGCAACGAGAGCGTCGATGGTTGCATCGAATTGAGCTTCCATTGCCAGACCGCGACCGACGTTCTGAGACATGATGTTCTGAACAATCGAGAACTCATCTGTCATGTCACCCTGTGAAGCGACAATGTCGATCCCGTCACTCAGGTTCGAGTTGAAGACAGAGTTGGTGATTGTCACATTGTCGACGACAGCTGATCCGAATCGCTCGAACCGAAGTCCGTCGACATTGTTCAGCGTCGAATCGACATTCTGAATCGTTGGGTTCACCAGCGAGGCACTCAGGTCACTGCTGATCAGAATCCCTGATCCCGTGTTTCCTGAGAAGGTCGTGTTCGCCACGGTCTCATCGCCGATTGTCAGGTTTGGAGCCGACGCATTGTCGGTCAAGCGAACGGCAAGTCCTTCCGCTCCGAAGTCAGGATCTGAACCACTTCGTGTCGAGCTGATATTGGTATTGGTAATGCGAAGATCTCCGGTCGCGTTCTGTGACAGTGAGATCCCAATCCCTGCGTCCACGTTGTTCGTGATCACGTTCAGGTCCGTATCTTCGCTTCCAGCACCTGCATCGAAGACCACGTTTGTGTTGTCTTTCGCATCGATACGAAGACCGAACGAGTTGTTCCCGTCGAGGTTGTTGCGGGAGAAGTCATTCACTTCGATCGAAGCAGAGTCCGAAAGGTCGAGACTGATTCCGCGATCCCCATGGAAGGCGATCGTGTTGTCGGTCATCGTGGTGACCATCGACTCAGTTCCATCGAGAGCGATGTTGATTCCGCGACCACCATTCGATCCGAAGGTGTTGCCGGTGAATTCGAGTTCAATCGTATTCCCGTTGGTCGTTGGATTCAGCATTCGGAAGGCGTCACCGTTGGCGTGATCAGTAATCACGTTTCCGGAGACAACTCCGCCGGTCAGATCACTATTGGTCAGACCAATGTTGATTCCGTGACCTTCGTTCATCTGAAGCGAAGCCAATGCTTCTGCACCAACTGCGAGTGCTGGCATGTCACCATACAGTGCTTCGAGGTTATCCATGTCAGCCACAACGCTGTCAGGACGCATGACGATTTCGTCATCTGCCTCGACACTGGCTGAACCGCCTGTGACGGCTGCCAGAACTGCTGGCGATGGATAGGTGTCCGCAACGTTTGGATCGACGACGTACCCGATGTCGGCAAGACTTTGAATCGTCAGCTCGCTCAACGGATTCGGCACACCATCGTTCAAGTATCCGGTCATCAACTCATTATCGAAGACAGATTCTCGCCAGTGCGATTCAACAGTTCCAGCACCACCGATGTTTTCAAGCGGCACGCTTGTTTCAGTCAGACCGAACAGTGAGTTGTAAGCATCGATCGTATTGGTTCCGGTGAACCGTGGATCGTTCGTTCCTGAACCGGAAACAAGACCAAGGTTGTTCCAGATCGTTCCAATTCCGAGAACGTGCCCCATCTCGTGCAGGATGATTTCATCCAGTTGACCGGCTGCTTCGCGATCAGCGAGGTCAGCTGTGTCGAACTGCATGACTCCCTGGAACGGCAGGAAGCTTCCGCCTCGCAGACCAGTCGGACCAGCTTGTCCGAGAATTCCGTTGACACCATCGATTGGAATTCCAGAAGCGTCAATGACCAGATCATCGATGAGTCCGACATCCAGAAGGTCTTCGGTAATGATCTGTTCCCATCGAAGCTCTGCCTGTTGGAAGAGAAGCTGCTGACTTGGAGTCAGACCACCTGAGAAGTTCACGATGATGTCGAATTCATTCGCAGGAGTGGGCATCAATGTTCCCATTCCGTTGTTTTCAATCAACAGACCGTTGATGTCGGAGTTGTCCATTTGCAGACTGATTCCGTCACGGCCGTTCATGTTGATATCAGCATGATCAACGATTTCGAGGTTGGTGACTGGCGAATCAACGAAGTCCAGAAGAATTCCGTCGCTGCCGTTGCTCATGACGCTGTTCATCGCCATTCGCATGTCATCCAGTCGCGATCCGTCAAACTCGAGGACAATTCCTCCACTCAAGTTGCTGCTGACGTTGTTCAGCTCAATCGTTCCTCCGTTCAGACCACCGACATCGCTGTCAGTTGCTGAGATCGAAATTCCGCGAGCGTTGTTGGACTCAACATCGTTCTCCGAGATGTTCAGAGATTGAATGTGTGATCCGTTTCCGGCGTTCAATTGGAAACCGTCTCCACCGTTTCCGACACCGGACAAGTCTCCACCGATCGATCCATCGCGAGAGAAGAAGATGTAACGACCGTCATGCATCGACTCGAGGCTGTTCTGAACCAGACTTGTCGCTGCGGGACCACTGTCGAGGAAGGCACCGTTCACACCTGATCCAGCAAGCTCGAATGAGGTGTCCACACCGTTGGAGTAACCAACCCGTGCGGAATCTCCGCCGAGACCGAATGCATCAGAACCACTGGCTTCGCCAGCTTCCCAGAGAATCTCGCCATAGTTGAACTCGATATCGAAGTCACCCGGTCGAATATCTGATCGGTCGACCAGGACCAGTTGGAACGAGTTCGTCGGAAGTCCGTTGTTTGTGCCTGTCACAGAGAAGTGACGCACGTCGAGCCAGTTGACGCCGAATGCCTGTCGGCCATTCACGACGCCTTGACCGAATGTGACTTCGCCAGACATGGCACCCGTCGAGTCAGCACGCGTATCAACATCCGCGAAGAACGGAGCGATGATCTGTCGGCTTGTGTCTTCCAATCCGAATGGAGTGAACGTTCCAAGCGGAGCATCAAAGGTGATGTTTCCGTTGTTGTTGACGAAGGCCGAATCGAAGAGCTGTCCGAAGAAGTTGGCATCGAAACCGAGAGGAATCAGGCCGGTAGACAGGTCATCGTTCGCAGCCAGCGTGTTGAAATCGAATCCGTTTCGGATCAGTGGCAGCGAATCGTCGATTGGAGTCGAAGGATTCGCGGTCGATCCAGGAAGAATTCCGAAGGTGTTCCCCACGACATTCAGGTTCTCGATGGGAGTATTGTCGAGATCCATTCGCATTCCGTTTCCAGTATTCACGGATGCGACGCTGTCGAGGATGTTCAAATTCGTGACCGAGCTGTCCGTCAGATCGATGTGAATTCCGTCAAACATGTTGAGGGTACTCACAACGTCTGCAAGTTCGAGAGTCTCGATCGTCAGGTTGGAACCAGTGATATCGAGACCGTGTCCGAAGTTTCCGGAAGTCTCGAGGTCGCTGACATTCAGACCCGCAACGGTGACAGTCTGAGTCAGAGTCGTGACATCGATATCACTCATGAGACCGACATTGTCCAACACAAGATTGAACCCGTCTCCGAGGTTTCCGGATGTTGTCGTCGTTCCGCTGTCGCTGTTCACGTCAACAGCCAGATTGGTGACATCCGTCGCTTCGACTGAGATCCCGTGACCGTTGTTTCCATCAATATTTCCGGAAACCTGGACCGCGAGTTGATCAATGTCCGCTCCGGTCACGCTGACACCGCTTCCGTTGTTGCCGGAAACGTCGTTTGGTCCGGTCATGATCAACGCAGCCATGGTGTTAGCTCCGGTGGCGTTCAACTCGACACCGTTTCCGTTGTTGCCGGTGATCTCCATGTTTCCAGTGTCGTCGGTGCTCGACAACAACTCTCCGATGAAGGCTCCTCCGTCTGCAACGTCCACCGAAATCCCGGCTCCGCTGTTGGAGTCAACGAGTGTGTTTTCGATGCTGATGCTCGACGTTGAGCCCGCACCACTCACTTGCCCCTGAATTCCGCTCAAGCTTCCGCTTTGCCCGTTGTTGGCAAAGGTGCTTGTCGTATCCAGAATTGTCAGGTCGCCGCCAGAAATTGCTTCGAAGGCAAGCCCTTCTTCACCGTTGTTCTGAACAAGCATTTCTGACGAAGTGACGTGCAGCTCTCCGTTCGATGTCGCTTCAAGATTGAAGCCTTTCTCAGCATTTGTGGCTGAGGAAACCGTATCGAGATTCAGATCGATGCGGCCGTTGTTGCGAGCTGTCGCTGTCAGACCGTCACCGGATGTTGCGTTCACCTGTCCGTTGTCGTTGAGTCCGACATCAGTCAGGTTGATCATGGTGTGTGTGTTTGCACCGTTAGTGTCGACGCTCAACCCATCTTCACCACTGAACGAGAGTGAACCGTCGCTGTAGTCGAAGACAAGTGTTCCCCCTGCGGAGTTGGTGAACAATGCCCCTTCTTCACCCGAACCCGTTGCAGGAGCCCCGGAAATTTGAACCATGGCTGTTGAGCCGATTCCGCTGACAGTTCCCTGAAAAGCGTTCCCCAGGTTGTTCGAGAAATCGTTGACCGAGTCCTCTGCTGTTGCAGCACTCAGAGTCGCTCGTGATGTGACATCAAACTGGAAACCGTCCATGCCGTTTCCGGTCGCCTGAACACCGTCCAGAACGATCATCCCCGTCGCACCATTTCCGGCGATCTGATAGTCGAGACCATCGCCACCATTTCCCTCGAGCGTTGTGTCCACCAACATCAGATCGAGAATGGAACCCGTTCCGCCCGAAGTCAATCGGGCGTCAATTCCGTCACCGGCGTTGTCATTGATCGCAACGTCATTAAACAACACGCCAACCTGTGAACCACCACCGACTGACTGAACAGTCACACCGGTCGAGTCTCCATTCGAGATCGAACCACGGATCCAGTTGACCTGCAGCTCGCCTTCGTTGTCTGATCGCAAGATGACGTTTCCGTCGCTCGCAAGGTTGTCCGCTGTGACATCGGTGAAGTTAACGTCAACCATGGAGTTCCCACCGGCTTCCACGTTAACAGCACTGTTTCCGGAGTCATCAAACGTTCCGTTTGTGAAGTTCGCAACGACGTTCGATTGGTTATTCACCATCATGTCGAGACCATCTTCACCTGATCCCGAAGCGTCGAAGTTCAGGAAATCAAGATTCGCGGTACTATGGTTTGTGACCGAACCGGCAATCGCATTGTCGATGCTGCCCGACATGTCCACGTCTTCGAACAGAGAGTTCAACGTGGAACCGGACGCGACGACAAATTCAAAGGCATTGTCTCCCGCTTCAACGAGTGAAGTCGGATCGACAATCAGATCAAGAATTGACTCGTCGAGAACAGTCGTGGCGATGTTGTCGTCACCGTTGCGATCGATCGTCGAATCGAGAATCGCAACTCCGAAGTCTGATCCATCCCCTGCAACGATTTGAACACCGTCGGCTCCGTTGTCGCTGGCATCAAGGCCAGTCGCGATGACGGAACCTGTCGCGTCGCTCAGCAGAATTTCAACCCCGTTTCCATCGTTGTTGCTGACAACAACGCCATCGAGTGTCGCAGACAGGTCAGCACCGAATCCGGCGAGACCCAATCCTGTTCCCGTTGTTCCGGAAACGTTGACGTCGTCGATATCAGCCAGCAAGTCGCCGGAATCCCCAACAAACGCGACTCCTGTATTTCCACCTGTGACTGTGACGTTGTCGACATCGAGAGCAAGTGGCTGATCAGGTGCCGTGAAGATGTAGGCACCAATTCCGTCGTCTCGCAACTGAAGATCGATATTGGAAAGTGTTCCAAAGCCAGATGCGTTTTCAATGATGATTCCATCGAGAACATCATCGCTGGAAACGGAATCAATCAGGAAGTTCTCAACACCGTCTCCTGCAATTCCTGTCATGCCTCGCAACTGGAAGCTGCTGACCACGTTGTTATTTGCGAGAGAAATGATCGGCAGAAGATCCGTCCCTTCACGAAGGATCGGAGCGGCTCCAGTCGAATCGAATGAATCTGGAAGCGGAATGACTCCCAGTTCTTCGGTGTCGATGAAGTGCTGAAGCCCTTCCCCGAACATCTGCTGATTGTCGAGCAAAGCGATGTTTCCGAGTGTCTCACCTGATCCCCGTCGAACGAGAATCAAGTCAGCATCGTCGGCTGTTCCTGGCAATTGATCGAAAGGATTCTCAAAGGACCCGTTTCCGCTCGAGCCATTCGTATTGTCGACCCAAACAATATCGATGGCGTTGCTGGTTCCAGGATTGCTGAGAGGAACGACGACGTCTTCTGTTTCAACAGTCGTTTGAATCGGCCAGACACGTCGAACCTGATCGTATCGGCGATCCGCCATCAACCCGGATTCGAAGCGGGTCGGCATGGTTCCTCGGAAGCGAACTTCGACTCCCAGGTTCACGTTTGTTCCGAACTCATCATCTTCGCTGACGACGAGGTTCAGATTCACACCTTCCATGAAGCGTGCTTCTGCACGTCCTCGGAAACCGACGGTTGAATCATTGTCGTGAGAAAGCTGATAGATCCCCGCATAGCCCCGAAGCCAATCCATTGCTCCCGGGACAGGTCCCCCTGCTTCCAGATCCCAACCGGCGAGACTTCGTTCAATCCGTCCGGTCGCATCGACAACAATGTTGTTGCCGCTGAAATAAGGATTGTCGCTGAAGCCCGAGACAGCGAGCATGTGTGACTCGTCGCCGACTGGAATGTAACCGTTCGCCCGAATGTCAAAGAACGGACTGAGATACTCAAGTCCGGTCGTGAACTGTCGATAGCGGTTTTCGTAGCTGGTTTCGTAATCATCAAACCAGCCATGAATTCCGATCAGGCCGTTTCGCATGGGAGTTCGATAACCACCCCCAACGTTGAAACCGACCTGACCACCGTCTGTGATCAACGCATGCAGCTCACCAAAAATGTGATCCGCACCCGGTTCCCAAAGTCTCGTTCGAACCCCGATCCGGGAGTATCCGTCATCGAAACCGGGACCATCCCCGATCATTTTCTGGAAGAGAATATAATTCCCTCCGTCGCTCGATAGGGCCATTGATCCACTAACATCGTCCAGAAAAACAACACCCCCATCGGATGTGGTGATCTGATCTTGTCCCTGAGCAGCATCAAACGTGCTCCAGGGTAGTAGACAAAGGCAAAGCAGGCCGACTCGCCGAGTCCATTGCATGAGTCTCTCCAACATCCGCTTGCAGGTAAAATTCTTCAGTTGATCCATCCGTCCCGAAAAGAGTGCCCCGGCACCGCTTCGAGCCCGATAGTGACACGCTTGCTTCCGCGTTGCTGACACATTGCTTGATCCGTCAAGCAGGTGCAGCAAGATTGAGGGCGCGGTATCTGCGCGTTCTTTCTGATTATTCGGACGATTCCCATTATTCGGTTGAGTCAAAACTTATGGGTTAAATCGAATGAAGCAGTTCTTCCGGCGATTCTGGCAACATGCCGACCACCTAAACCCTCCCATTCCCCCACAGCCACTCCAACGTATGAACGAATGTTGAACTTTGGGAAATGTCATCTACCACGATTCTGAGAATCTGCGAAGCCCAGAGAGTCTTCTGCCCTAATCGAACATGCTTCGTTCGGCAAATCTGACCAGTTGCGGGTTGGTCATGCGGATTTCTTCCACCAATTGCTTCGCTTTCGTGGCGATTTCGTGGCAACCCGGGTTCGCTTCCGAGTCACAAGCATCCGCAGCAGCCAGCAGGTATCGAACAATTGTTCGCTGGGTCGCGGAGTCCGAATGGTCCGGGCTGTTTCTCAATTCATCGATGAGATTGAGTGCGTCCCAGTCCTGCCAGCGAGTTAAGTCGATCACAGCCAGCATCGCCAACTCCGGATTCTTCAACAGCTTTCGCATTGAATTCTTCAAGCGATCGGGCGAAATCTCATGATCTTTGGACTCCCAAAGAAACCGAAGTGCCTGCATCGTCGAAAACCGAGCGTCTCGAGTCGCTGCGGGATTGTCGAGAAACTTCTCATCAACCTGAGTCAGCCCATCCTCTGAAGTCAGCAAAAGATAGCCCGCAATCAGACCATTCAATCCGATACGAACTTCGGTTGTCGGGCGAAAAATGGTCTCCGCTAGAAAGTCCGCATCCTCCGCTTCCCCGCAATAGCCCAACATCAGCCCATAAAGCCCGACCCGTGTCCATCGCCCCGGTGACTCGTCAACGGTATCAATCCACTCTCTCAATCGAACACGCGGGAGAGATTCTCGCAAAGCAGCAACATCCGTCGCGGAAACTTTCGCAAACTCTGAATACGCATCCATCGCGATTTCGGGATCGCTGTGCTCAAGATGGTCGATGCAATACTTCAGCCGAGAATCCGGACGGGTTTCAAGTAGACCCTGAAAATACAGTTCGATGCGCAGATTGGAATCCACAATTGAATTCCACTTCACGGACTCCGCATCACTCTGACCGAAGATGAGATATCGATCATTCGACCGGGCCTCCGGAAGTTGCTCCGACCGAACCGAATCTCCCCGGCTCAGAAGTTTGCCCTTCGACTTCAGAACTTTTTCGATTCGCCAACCCGAAACCGGGACATCTTCGGAAGTCGCTTCATCGCTTGAATCACGATCAACAAAGACAGCGACCGCGACGAATTCTGCGTCAGCTGCGTATTCAGTTAGCGTCCGCTGCGGTTCCATGCAAAACGGACACGCGAGAGTCGTCTGATGAAAGATGATCCCAAAGCACGCGATCAAAACGAGTGAGAGACCGAGCCGTTTTGTAGATGTCGTGATTCGCATTTCTGCCCCGCTCGATCAGATGGCGTTTCTGTTCACTCGTTTGAACGAACCCAACTCACGCGGAGTCATAGCACGTTCGGAGTTGTCGAGAAACGCCAATCTGGAGCAGCGGAGATCAGTTGAAAAAATCCGATCAGTCGAAGAAGTAACGCTCGGCCGCCTTCACGGTCTTCGGATCTTCCTCACGAAGTTTCGCAAGATATTCCTTGGCCTTGGCAACGTGTTCCGGGACTCCGCCATCCGCAGTCGTCGTCGAATCTTTTTCCGTGATCAGAAAATACCGAACGATCGAGCGTTTGATTGAGGGAACGTTGTACTCCTCAGAGTTGTAGATCGTGATCAGCCGATCCATCACACTCACGTCTTTCCATCGAGCCAGATCGACGATAACCAGATCGGCGAGATTTGGACGATCCAGCAAGATTCGCATCGATTGGCGAAGCCGCTCCGGAGCGATTTCCCCATCGCCACAAGTCCACATGAATCGCAGTGCCTGCATGGCAGCGAATGTCTCACTGAACGGAACGTCTCGGTTGGCGAGTTTTGATTCATCGAGAACATCAAGCCCCTTGTCGCCGGTCAGGACCAGATATCCTCCCATCACACCATCAATCCCCAGGCGGAAATCGTCGGTCTCTTCCAGAATCATATTCTTGAGAAACTCCGCGTCCTCTTCCTGCCCACACAACCCCAACATCAACCCGTAAAGACCATAACGGGTCGGAGTGGTCTGAGGATCGCTGAGCCATTTCCGGAGATCTTCGCGAGGCATTACAGAACGCAGGGGAACAATATCCTCATACGGTGCGTTTGCGAATTCTCCGTAAGCATCGTCAGCAATCAGCTTGTCCGGATACTCAAGAAACTTCATGAAGTAAGCAAGACGTTCGGTAGTCGCTGCTTCCTTGGTTGGAGCCTGCCGCATGTAGTTGTAGCTCGCTTCGGTCACTTCGAGCGGACTGCTCCATTCGATCCTTCCGTCGCTGAGAGTCCCAAGCAGAACGAACAAATCTCCTTTTTGAGCAGCTCGATATCGGTCGAGTTGGAGAACCTGCTCCTTCTCAAGACTTCCTGAATCATCGTGAACGATTTCCAGAACCTCGTAATTGGTCGTTCCCGCGAAGCTCTTTTCTCGATTGGGCTCCTCTCCTCCCGACCATTGAACCAGAACTGCCGCCTGCGAAGCATTCAACTGCTCAGTCAGAGTCAACGACGGAGCAGAGCAGAACGGACAGGCCCATGCGGAACTGGCGAACATCAATGCGCAACTGAGGAATGCCGCCACAACGACACGACGAGCAAGAGAATACAACATGAAACAATTCCTTTTCCGGCTGATCACTGCAACTGCCTGCTCTTAATGTTCAAGAACTTCAGCATCTTCGATGTGGTAGAGCAGATCGAGTTCGTCATCGAGAATCCACGGGTCAAGAACAAAAGTCCCGACGACATCAAACGGGCGACCTTCAATGTATCGAGTTGTTTCGCCCTCTTTTAAGGTGACCCCCAGTTTATCATAAAGCTTGGCCATTCGTCCAAAACAGCAAATCCCATTGTCCCGGACGAACAGAAAGCGTTTGATCCCTTCCGACTTGACCGTCGGAAACATCCAGCCTCTCAAGACAATCCGCTGACCATCCAGTTCTGTCAACCAGTTCGGAAGATGCTTGTCCGCGTCGACCGGGACCGGCTCCATGTTCAGCACTTTCAGAAGATCAATGTCATCGAAAGTGATTCGAAGCGCCCCGGTCTTTTCGTCCCGAGAAAATTCTTTATTGGGAATCAACAACTTGATTTCCCTCGGTTCACCTCCGGCTGCATCGTCCGACAATCCGAGCAACTTGGCTCTCATCGCAGCCATCTCTTCCTCAAGGCTCCGCGGTCGATTTGGTTTGGCGTTCTCCGACGGGTCAGTTTCTTCCGCAGATTCCGCCTCGGGATCTGCATCCGGGTTTTCGGAATCGAGAGTGGGAGAAGCATTACTATCCAGGCTCGCGAGCGACTCCTCTGAATTCACGTTCGGAGTCGGCATTGGCTCAGATTCGACAGCTGCATCGTCGCCGGTCGGAGCTTGTCCCGAGCCTGCATCAGCTTGAACTTCTGATAACGAATCATCAGCGTCACTTGCTTGATCGTTCGAAGCTTCAGTCGGTTCCATTCCTTGGGACGGCGTCACCGTTGCATCAACCGCGACAGATTCGGAATCGACGTCCTCGCCCTGCTGAGCGCCCGTTGTCTCTGCAGCACCAATGTCGCTGCTTTGAAGTTCGATTTCGGATTCCGGTTCCTCGCTGGAATTGTCGGAAACCTCGATCTCGCGAAACCCATCGTCCTGCCCGGAACAGCCCAGCATATTGAACGACACGATCACCACCAGGAAACCCAAAAAGCAGACCGAGTCACTCATCAACTGGTGCGAAGCGCGCGTTTTCATGAATTTAGACATCAGTTGAGAAGTCTCCCAGTCGTTACAAGGCTGTCTGGTGCACACGGTGCACAAACTCTTGTGAGTGAGCATCGAAGGCGAATCACATCGAAGCTGAAGACAAGGTCTCGACACTTCCCAGCGACGGCATTCCTTCGGTCGATTGAGTTAGAAATCGCTCACTCGGGTGGTGAATAGTTCCCCATCCAGAATGTAAAGCGGTTCCAACTGATCGGTATTCGTGAACTCATTATTGATTCGGAACGTCCCGGCAATCGCCACTTTCCCGCCGACGTAATCGATGGAGTTCCCATCTTGCATCACCACGCCAACTCGGTCAGTGACAGCTGGATTGGCTCCGAAGCAGCAATCCTGATTGTCTTTGACAAACAGAAATGAATGCAGGTCTTTCATCTTCCCTGTCTGATAAATGTATCCCTTCAGGAAGACCTTTTTGCCATCCAAAGATTTCACATCCGGATGAACATCTGCCACTTCCCCTTGGGGCACAAGCGGCTTGTCCGCAATGTCTTTCACAAAGCTGACACGAGTATAACCGTCGGGAACCTCTGTCTGATAGATGTAAATCTGAAGCGCGATTCCACCCGCGAAAAAGAGAGTCGACAAGATCACTCCAGACGCAGCCACGAATGTCCCGCCGTAGGCTCCTTTTGAACGTCGAATGACGACAATTGCCGCCACACTCAGCACCAATCCGATCAGGCACAACGGAAGCGCCAACCAGACGAACACTCCAATGAAGGAGAGCAATGCCACCACCAGCCCGGATACCGCGATCACGGGAACCGGACGGTAATTGAATTCGTTGAACCCATCGGCTCCAACCCCGAAGTCCGATGGAACATTGCTGGTTTCCCCAGCTTCAACCTCGGGACTTTCCATCACTTGGATCATGACGAGTCACCTCATATCTCAATAAGAGTGAAAGACCAAACAGCTGAGAGAATCCCTGAAAGAAATAATACGAAGCGGCACTCCCTCAGAAACGTCGCACTCAAATCAGCGCATATCGCCTCGTCTCAAATTATACGTACCCGCAATTCCGATTCCTCAAGGGGGAGCCTCAGATTGTCCAAGTTTTTCCCGAAAATCCAGATTTTGAGTCGGGTTCGGGCGTTCAGCGGAAGTGTTTCGAAACATTGCATTGTTTGCGGTGTTTGAATCCCAACGTCCCATCACAAGCAATTCACCCACAAATTTTCCAACACGAGGATTTTCATCATGAATCGGTTGACACTGCTCGCAACCGTCCTGACGACCTGCGGGCTCTCTGCCCCACTGTTCGCACAAGACGCAGATGATGTTTTTCAACGGCTCGACGCCAACGAAGACGGAATCTTGACCGCTGAAGAAGTTCCGGAAGCCCAACAGCGATTCTTCGATCGTCTCGTTCGATCCGGCGACAAAAATGAAGACGGAAAACTCTCACAGGCAGAGTATCAAGCCACTCTCACCGAGGACGACGCACCTCAGGACCGCGATCCAAGTCGACGTCCCGGAGAAGGTCGATTCGGCCAGGGACGCCCAGGTCAAGGACGTGGTCCAGGAGGCCCCGGCGGATCTGATTTCTTCGCTCGCTTCGACAAAAACGAGGATGGAAAACTCACCATCGATGAAGCTCCGGAACAAATGCGAGAACGCCTCCAGTCGATCATGGATCGACTCGGAACCGACGAAATTGACCTCGAACAGATGAATCGAATGCGAGGACGCGATCGGAGCGACCGACCATCTCGTGACGATGATGAATCCGCAATGCAGCGTGACCGACCTGATCGATACTCCTCCCGAAACCGAGACGATCGCGAAGATGCCGAACGCCGAGAAGGTGGCCGCCCGGAATTTGGTCGCCCACCCCGTGGTGGCGGATTCGCATTCATGCGGATTCTGGACGCTGACCGAAACGGATCAATCAGCAAGGCGGAAGCACTGGAAGTCGGAAAACTCTTCCGGGAACTCGATGCCAACGACGACGGAGAACTCGACGACCGTGAACTCATGGGATTCGATGGCGACCGACCACCTGGAATGGCGATGGGTCGAGGCGACGGACGACCACCATTTGGTCGACCAGAACCCGGTGATCGCCCCGAGGGAGCTTCGGATCGTCCGGAACGCGGGCGTCCAGAAGGCGACCGACCTGAACGAGATCGGCCCGAAGGCGGACCACGCGGACGATTTGGTGACAGAGGTCCAGGACAAGGACGAGGACCGAACCCGATGGAAGGCTTCATCGAACGGTTCGACACCGACAAAGACGGAGCAATCTCAAAGTCAGAAGCCCCCGAACGAATGGCTGAAGGCTTTGATCGTCTCGATACCAACGGGGACGGAAAACTCACCGCTGATGAATTCGAAGCAATGGCTGGCGGCCGACGTCGAGACGGCGATCGCCCCGGCTTCGGACGAGGAAGACCCGAAGAACGGACAGACCGACCTGC
This sequence comes from Thalassoglobus neptunius, assembly GCF_007859735.1. Classification (GTDB taxonomy): domain Bacteria; phylum Planctomycetota; class Planctomycetia; order Planctomycetales; family Planctomycetaceae; genus Thalassoglobus; species Thalassoglobus neptunius. The sequence continues at coordinate 2,495,421 of NZ_SIHI01000001.1, forward strand.
CCGCCCAGAAATTGAAGAGTAAACCGAACGCCACTGTCGCGCGGCATCGATACCCCTCGGTGTCGCGTGACAGCTCCTCCCAATAAAAAAGCCCTTCGGACCGCATTCGATCCGGAGGTTTTTTTTCGTAGTAAGAGTGACTTCACCTTTCGGTTTCAGCGAGTCGCCGAAGAACTCCGCAATCTCGCTTACAGTTCTTTGCGCATCAGAACATGAGAGATCCCAGCTTCGGTGAATGAATCACCATCTTCGACGTAGCCCAACTGTCGGTAGAATGGAATAACCACAGTTTGAGAGTGCAGCCAGACGCTCACGAGATCTTCCCGCTTGGCAATTTCCTCGAGAGCCCGCATGATCAGCGTTCCGAAATTACGATTTCTCGATCGCTCCAGAACAGCCAACCGTCCAATCTTTCCATCGTGTTCCAGATCGATTCGCCCTGTGCCCACGAACAATCCATCTTCCACCAAGACGACATGCTGAGAGACCTCATCCCGGTCGTCCCGCTCGATTTCTGGCGGAACACCCTGTTCAACGACGAAGACCTGCTCCCGAATCGGGATCACAATTGGGCCCAGCTCCTCAAATGACCCAACCCAGATACTTCGACTCACATTGAGCCCCCTTGAATCAGACGGAATGACAACTTGCGACGCAGCTCACGAGGGAATCCGCGAGGTCGCTCCTGCAAACAGGGACTTATCCATGCATCGACGAAATCACAGTTCGGAGCGATTTGAAGCGATCCGCTGAAACCGCTTCATGTGATGAAAGTCGGACTGCTGAAGCTGACCGCTGAATACCCGCGATGAACTGACTCTTGCAGAAGACGATCCAGATGAAAGAGCGACTCGCTCTAACCACCAAAGTCGTCGTATGCAATATTATCGGGTTCAACTCCGAGGCTGTCCAGCATATTCAGCACCGCCTGAAGCATCATCGGTGGACCACAGATGTAGTACTCGACGTCTTCGGGAGCAGGATGGTTCTTCAGATATTCATCATGCAGCACTTGATGAATGAACCCGGTATAACCTGTCCAGTTGTCCTCAGGAAGCGGATCGGAAAGCGCGATATTGAACTGGAAGTTCGGATGCTTTTCTTCCAATTCACGGAATTCATCGACGTAAAACAGTTCTCGAGCGGACCGTCCCCCGTACCAGTACGAGATCTTCCGGTCGCTGTTTCGTTCTTTCAGCAGCTCGAAAATGTGAGACCGCAACGGAGCCATTCCGGCACCACCGCCGATGTAGACCATTTCATTCTTGGTCTCTTTGATGAAGAACTCACCGTAAGGACCGGAAATGGTGACTTTGTCCCCGGGCTTGAGCCCGAAGATGTAACTCGAAACTTTTCCGGGAGGAACATCCGGCATGCGGGGCGGCGGAGATGCAATCCGCACGTTGAGCATGATCACGCCCTTTTCCCCGGGATAGTTCGCCATCGAGTAAGCACGATAGACAGGTTCTTTCACCACTGACTTAAAACGCCAGATGTCGAACTTGTCCCAGTCTTCGTGGTATTCCTCTTCAATCGCGAAGTTTTTGTAATCGACTTCATGGGCTGGAACATCAATCTGAATGTATCCACCCGGCTTGAAGTCGACAGCTTCATCCGCGGGGAGTTCCAGAACCAGTTCTTTGATGAAGGTGGCAACGTTGTTATTCGACCGAACCGTACATTCCCACTTCTTCGTTTCGAAGACTTCGGGCGGGACTTCAACTTCCATGTCCTGCTTCACAGTCACCTGACAGGAAAGCCGTTCGCCTTCACGCTCTTGCTTCTTATTGATGTGTGTTTTTTCCGTCGGGAGAATGTCTCCTCCCCCGGCGTGAATTTTCACTTTGCACTGAGCACAAGTTCCTCCTCCACCACAGGCGGAAGAAACGAAGATCTTATTCTCCGCGAGTGCGTTCAGAAGCTTTCCACCAGTCGGTACGGTCAAAGTCTTCTGATTGTTCACGACAATGGTGACATCACCAGACGGAACCAGAAGCTTCTTCGCCAACTGGATGCACAGCACCAGAATGATGACGATCACGGTGAAAAACAAAATGCCGAGGAGGATTTCAATCACGATTGCGAGATCAGGTTGAGGGTGAAGAAGCGAGTCGGGCGACAACTCGAATCAGATATCAATTCCACCAAATGCCATGAATGCCATCGCCATCAAGCCGACGGTAATGAAGGTAATTCCGAGGCCGCGAAGCCCTTCCGGAATGTCGCTGTACCTCAGTTTTTCACGAACACCAGCCAGGCAACAAATGGCCAGCGCCCAACCAACTCCGCTCGAAAATCCGTAAGTCACACTTTCCGCAAGCGTGTAATCACGCTCCTGCATGAAGAGCGAACCACCAAGAATCGCACAGTTCACTGTGATCAGCGGCAGGAAAATTCCAAGAGTGTTGTAGAGAGCGGGCAGGTAGCGGTCCAGAAACAATTCGAGAATCTGCACCATGGCCGCAATCGTGCCAATAAAGCTGATCAATCCCAGAAAGCTGAGATCGACGTTATTCAAGTAGGAAATTCCCGTCCAGGAAAGAGCTCCCTCGCGAAGGAAATTTCGGTAGATCACATTGTTCACAGGAACGGTCACGCCTTGCACGACGATGACCGCAATTCCCAGCATGAATGCGTTCTTGACGGTCTTGGAGACAGCCAGAAACGTGCACATTCCAAGAAAGAATGCGAGAGCCAGATTCTCTGAGAACACTGACTTGAAAAACATACTGCCTATTTCTTCGAGCGTCATTTTCTGACCTCAACCTCGGTTAGTCTCTGTCGTTCGCTGCTCTGCTTTGCAAACTCTGTGACGCTGACTGCCTGTGACAAACTCTAATGTCGCTTCAACTCTTCGTTTGGTTCGTTCTGACCGGAACCTTGTCTCATTAATCTCGTGTTGGATCTTTCGCTGCCTGATCCGTTCGGAACGAACGCAAGACCCAAATGAAGAGTCCAATCAGGAAAAACGCACTCGGTGGAGTGAGCATGAGTCCATTGCGAACGTAAAAGCCGCCTTCTGTCGCAAGCGGCAGAATCGTGAATCCCAGCAACGTTCCGGAACCGAGCAACTCGCGGAAGAATCCAACCGCAACCAAAATCAATGAGTAACCCAATCCGTTTCCAACGCCATCAAGGAAGCTCCGGAAAACGCCGTTCTTCATGGCGAAGCCTTCGGCACGTCCCATCACGATACAGTTTGTGATGATCAGTCCCACGAACACGGAAAGCTGATCCGCCACAGACGGAACGAACGCTTTCAGAATTTGATCGACGACAATCACCAGCGATGAAATCACGGTCATCTGAACGATGATTCGAATGCTGTTCGGGATAAAGTTCCGAATCAACGCAATGATCGCATTCGAACAGGCAACAACGACAGTCACCGCCAAGGACATGACGAGGGCTTTATCGAGCTGAGTCGTCACGGCCAGCGCAGAACAAATCCCGAGAACCTGAAGCGCAATCGGGTTGCTCTTGAAGACGGGGTCAAACAGTACGTCAGTCGTCTTACTGGCTGCCATATTTGATACTCTTCAAATGACGCGAACACGGCTCACACACAGGTGAGGTTCGCCTCACATCCTCATACTTGTTACTGAACTACTGCTCACGAATCCGATCGAGGAACGGCCCGTAAGCATCCTCTCCCAGCCAATACCGCACAGTTCTCTCAACACCACTCGATGTAATGGTCGCGCCTGAGAGACCATCCACCTGATTGTCCGCCGTCGCGTTCCCGGGTTTGGTGACCTTCAAATCAGGCACACCATCTGCGCTGATGATCTCTTTGCCGACCCACTGGGCTTTCCATTTGGGATTGTCGACCTCTCCTCCCAGCCCCGGTGTTTCCCCGTGCTGGTAGAAGGTAATTCCGCGGACTGTTCGGCAATCGGCTTCGAGTGCAATGTATCCGTAAAGAGTGGACCACAGTCCCTTGCCATAGATCGGAACGACGACGGTTTCCAACTTCCCGGAGGAGTCATTGACCAAATACGCCAAGCCGACCGTTTCGCGACGCTTAATTCCTGCGATATCGTCAACGTCTTCATCTGCAATAAAAATGCTCTGATGGGGGTCCTTCGCTGCTTTCACCTGATTGTAGGTGTTCAGATCGACCTCTTCGTTCAGAGTCCCTGGAATGGGGGCATCTTCCGCACGACCGGGCAGGTTCACAGCGACTGTTTCGATCGACTTGAACATCTCGGGGATGTCTTGATCGGTGGACGTTTCGGGATCCCACAGACCAGCAGCGATCAGAACATTCCGCTTCATCTTGTTTTCCTGATTGCGCTGCTGAATCGGTCTCAGGGCAACAGCTGCAACCGAGACGACCAGTGAGCAAACCAGACACAAGACAACGGCGACGGAAAGTGTGCCGATGAAGCTGTTCGGATTGAAACTCTCATGAGTTTCCTCCGCAGCGTCGTTCAAGTTGTCGTTCAGTTCGTTTTCAGAGTCCACAGCGAACTCGCCTTCGTCGAATGTTAAGTTGAATGACGCAGTAATCGATCAAGGGAGCGACCACGTTTCCAAACAGAATTGCCAGCATAATCCCTTCCGGATACCCCGGATTGATGACGCGGACAAGGGTTGTCGTGACTCCAATCACCAGGCCGTAAATCCACTTTCCTTTTTCAGTCATCGTTGCTGAAACAGGATCTGTCGCCATAAAGACCAGGCCGAATGCCAGTCCTCCCACGACGAGATGCCAGTGAGGAGGCATCAGGAACATGTTCGGGGTTTCGGCAGTCACACCGAGATTAAACAGCCAGGCCGATCCGAGTGCTCCAACGAGCACACTCACCATGATTCGCCACGACCCGATTCCGGTCGCGACGAGAATAATCGCCCCGAGCAGACAGGCCAGCGTCGAGGTTTCCCCCATCGAACCTGGAATGAATCCGAAAAACGCCTGTGACCAGGAAATCCCCAGCTGTTCAGTAATGACCGCCATTCCCGCATGTTGCTCGGGATCAGCCAGTGCTCCGAGCGATGTCGCCGCGGAGTAGCCGTCAACAGGTGTGGCGACCCAAACCTTATCCCCACTCATCTGTGCAGGATAGGCGAAGTACAGGAAAGCTCGGGCGGTCAGTGCCGGATTCAGGAAGTTCTTTCCAGTCCCGCCGAAGATTTCTTTTCCGACCACCACGCCGAAGATAATGCCAATCGCCACCTGCCACAACGGGATTGTGGGAGGCAACGTCAGTGGATAGAGCATCCCTGTGACGAGAAAACCTTCGTTAATTTCATGCTTGCGAATCGAGGCAAAAACTACCTCGCACGCTCCCCCGGCAATTTGCGTCACGATGAAGATCGGCAGGAAGTACAACGCTCCCAGCAGGAAACAGGAAACGAAGTTCCCGGGGCTGTACCCAATCGGGTCCATGATCGCGCCCCGCCATCCTCCGGCGGTCGCTTGCGAGATTTCGCCACTCTCAACAAGTGCCTGAATCGCGACATTCGTCTGATAGCCGGTATTGTACATGGCCATCAAGATGCAAGGTCCCAACGCGACGACGACCATGATCATCATTCGCTTGAGATCCAGGCCATCGCGGACATGGGTCTGGCCACGCGTCACGAGATCTGGGGTATAGAGAAACGTATCTGCCATCTCGTAGATGGCATAGAATTTCTCATACTTCCCACCCGGTTTGACGTGGGTGTGGAGCTCGTCGAGCTTTTTCCTCAGGAACTTCATGGGGTGCCAGTCGGCTGATCAACAGTGGGTCACAAAATTTCGATCACAGATCCGGTGCTATCTCAGTCATTTCAGATTCACGACGTACTTACGAGCACGAACAGAATCTAGCCTTCTCGCTCAATTCGAGTGAGCACGTCCCGCAGGACAGGTCCAAAATCGTGTTTACCCGGATCAACAAAAGTGAGGAGCGCGAGATCTTCTTCGTCAAGCTCTGTTGCCCCGAGGAGTTGCGCCTGCTCCGTATCACCCACCAGAAGCGCTTTCACAAGTGCGGTCGGTTCGATATCGAGAGGCATGACTTGTTCATAGGCTCCGATGGGAATGACCGCTCGATCACTCCCATTGCGGTTTGTCGTCATCGCAAAATTCTGCCCGTCTCCGGCAACAGCTGAGGCATACACAGGCTTGACGGAAAACTTGTCAAATCCAGGACTCTGCCATCCGAGGAATTCGCGGTCGCGACCTTCGAGAAGTGCAGAAACCTGCAGATCATAGCGTCCCAGATAAGCGTAGGGGCCTTCAGCAATACACCCTCGAAGCACAGATCCGGAGATCACCCGGTTTTCACCCGATGCGAGTTCTCCAGCAGTTAATTCGTCGATTGAGGCCCCGATCCGTGTTCGCAACAATCGAGGCCGTGTCACTTGCGGTCCCGCCAGTGAGATCACGCGATCGACCGACAACTCACCTGTGACAAACAATTTTCCAATCGCAATCACGTCCTGATAATTCAAATACCACGAAGGACGCTTGTCACTGGCAGCTGCCAGCTTATGAATATGAGTCCCTGCGAGTCCGGCTGGATGTGGGCCGTCGAACTGTTGCAGCTCAACACCTTCCACCGGGGCGTCGTCGGGGTTGGTTCCGGGAATATCGAAGCCGGGTGCCGAGCAAACGTAGACCGTCCCAGCGGTCAATCGCGTCAGCACTTGCAACCCGTATCGGAAATGAGCGGGATGCTCATCAATGACCAATCCGGGGAACGCCGCGAGAGGCCGGGTATCCATCGCTTGCACGAAGATCGCAAACGGCTCTTCGCTCAGCTGAGGAACTTTACTGTAGGGTCGACGTCGAAAAGATGTCCACAACCCGGATTGAACGAGGTTTTGAACGACAGATTCCCGATCGAGAGTCTGCAGGTCTTTGTTCTGATATGACTGAAATGTTTTCTGGCCGTCACCTTCAAGCTCGATCACAACTGATTGAAATCGACGCTTGTCTCCACGATTCACTTCGACCACGCGTCCGCAACCGGGGGAAGTGAAAGCGACTCCGGGATTCTTTTTGTCTTCAAACAGTGGGGCGCCAAGTTCAACCGAATCGCCAGCTTGCACGAGCATGGTTGGCTTCATGCCAACATAGTCGTCTCCCAGCAATGCCACACGTGTCACAGCCGCCCCGCGATCAATCTCCTGATCAGGGACTCCAGAAATCGGCAGGTCGAGGCCTCGTCGGATCCGAATCGGCATACGGTCTTGGTAGAGCGATCGTCTCGCTCTCCTCTCAGTGGTCCAACTCGATGGCCCTTGGAAGTCCAAAGTCTGCGACAAGCCAGTATCACAGAGAGTTCAACAAGGGAACGTCATCAAGAATTTTAAAGGAAGACATCATTCGAGCTTGAACACAAACTCGTCACCACACGCGTTCAAATGATACACGCGAAGAATGAGAATTGAAGCGATCTCGCGAACCTTCTCCAAGAGATCTTTGTTTCTCTAAGCACGAATGCCACGAACTCTCTCACAATCAAGAATGCAGTCTCAATTCCGGTGACCATTTCAGCACCAGGACGCCACATCCCATCAACGCACGCTGATTCCCTGATGGATCCCGGAACAAATCCGCGCGCCCCTGTCTGACCGAAAAGAGATCAGCTGCGGAAGCGGAGACTCATCAGAACCCAAGCGGCGGAGACAGCTTCTTTCATATTAATCTTCGTCACTCCAAATCGCCGTTCCTCGAAGGTGATCGGAACCTCGGCAAATGTCGCCCCGACACGCCGCAGCCGATAGAGAATCTCCTCCTGAAACGCATAGCCTTTCGCCTTTGACTGAGACCAGTCGACTTCAGCGAGTTTGGAGACCCGGTAGCAACGAAAACTCCCGGAATTGTCGAGCGTCTTCAGCCCCAGCATTGCCTTCGCATAGAAATTGATCCCCCGACTCATGAAGTGGCGTTTCGCGCCCCATCCCACAATTTCCCCTCCCGGAACGTAACGCGAACCGATCACGACGTCGTATTCATCTGTCTTCTCAATCATCGAAGGCATAAACCGCGGCGGATGAGAGAAGTCAGCATCGAGATTCAACAGCAGATCGAACTTATTCTCGATCCCGTAGTTAAACGCTGCAACTGTCGCTGTTCCCAACCCAAGCTTTCCCGAGCGATGAATTGCATGAATTTTGGAATTCTCACGCGCCAATTCATCAACGTACTCGCCGGTTCCATCGGGCGAATTATCGTCGACGACCAGGATGGATGCTTCGGGAACGTATTCGAAAATCTCCGGAATCAACTGTTCGAGATTCTCGCGTTCGTTGTAAGTGCAGAGAGTCACAAGAAGTGATCCAGACATCATGTCAGCTCACAATCTAGGCTTTTCGCTGTTTCCACTGTCACACCAGACCGATCAGGATCCGACCGGAGTCGAAACCCGGTGCGTCGGAACAGGTCGACCGGGACGGAACCGCTGAGTCTGACGAAACTCGAAGTTCACGTCCTGTTTCGCAGCGACATCAGCCACAGCTTCGTTCACCAGCGTTTCAAGGAGTTCCGGATCACACGCCACGCGAGCGTTGATGATCACTTCGGAGGTTCGAGCCTTTTGATTCGACGGAAGAGACAGTTCCACTTTTGTGTCGCTGCTGATCAGATTTGCAACACCGAAAAACCCTTCCCAAAGTCCAATGGCCTTCAAATGGGCGGGCTCAAGATTGGCCTCTTCGAGCTTTGTCTGAAGAGTTTCGACAACCCCGAACAGGAACGAATCCAGATCGAATTCGTTTTCACTTGTGAGCGTCAAGCTGCTGTTGAGCCAACCGAGCTCCGCTTCTCCATCAGCATAGATGTCGTAATCGATGTCGAGGATCTTCTTCCCGAAGTCCCCATCCTGCGAGAGAAACTCAACAAGCTCAGGAATTCCGGAACCAGTCTTTGCAGACATACGAATCAGCGGCGTTCCGGGAAGCTGTTGATCACAGAGGGCAGAGATCTCTTCGATTTCTTCGTTGGTCAATTCATCAATGCGATTGATGAGGATCAAGTCCGCTTCTTCGAGCTGCTTCTTAAGAATGTACTCCGCTTTCGGAGAAAACCCTCTCCGCTGCTCATTTTTGAGAATCCGGATTCCATGGCTCGGTTTGAGAATCACTGGATAGGGAGCAATGTCGAATTCCGCATCGAAGAGTTGCTTGATCGGCTGAATCACGGTCGCGACGAGATCGGTACAGCTTCCGACCGGTTCTGCGAGAATCACATCCGGCCTTTGCTCGGCCGAAAGGTTCCCCATGGTGTCGATGAGCTCGTTGAAGTTGCAGCAGAAACAGGCGCCAGCAACTTCCCCAACGTCAAAACCCATTCCGCGCAACGTATTAGTATCGACAAGATCGCTCGCCTGATCATTGGTCACAATGCCGACGTTTAAACCCTGCTCTCTGTAGTGGGCCGCCAATTTTCCAAGCGTCGTTGTCTTACCGGCACCAAGAAAGCCACCGATCATGATGTATCGAATTCGATGAGCCATCGATTTCACCTGCTCAATTGAGGAAGAATTACTCTCGTCGGGCTTTTAATCGCTACATCAAGAGTGTGGACATCCTGAGACGGAAATACAACGCAGCCACCGTCATTGCCGCTCCGCATGATTCTGCGTGAGACGAAAACAAGGCCGGAACAAGAAAGCAATTCGACGACTCACGTCAGCAAAAGCCTTCAACGCCCGCCGCATCAATACTGGCTCAGAATCGGAATAACTTCCTTCTGAAGAAGTCCACCCGTCACGTGAACTTGCCGATCCTTGTCAATATAAACGTCGACCTCGCAGCGAACCCCAAACTCCGGGAGATAAATTCCCGGCTCGATGGAGAAACAGGTCCGGGGAAGAATCAGCCGCTCGTCTCTCGTTTCGAGATTATCGAGATGCGCTCCGTTTCCGTGGACTTCCTGGCCAATGCTGTGACCGGTTCGATGCGTGAAATACTGGCCATAGCCAGCTTTTTCGATCACATCTCTCACTGCATCGTCGACCTGTGCACCGGGCAGAGGATCCCCGGATTCCATGGCTGCTTCGACTGCCGCAATTCCGGCGTCTCGCGCAGCAGCGACGATGTTGAAGATTCGCACATATTCTTCCGGAACGTCTTCACCGACAAATCCCGTCCGTGTGAGATCACTGTACACGCTGTCCGGTTTGTCCAGCTTGGCCCACAAATCAATGAGTACGAAATCACCAGACCGAATGCGCGTGTCGTCGCCGGTTCCGGTTTCGTAATGCGGCATTCCTGAGTGAGAACCACGAGCGACAATCGGCGGATGGTAGGTCGTCATCTTGTGGCGATCGAAGTGGTCCATGATCACATCACGGACTGCTGCTTCTTCAATCCCTCCGCTTAATCGAACCGCGTCGGCAATGGACTTCCAAGCCAGTTCAAACGCTGCATTGGTGACTTTCGATGCTGCCTGATGCATCTCCCATTGCTGGTCCGTCCAGACTGCTTCAAAGAGTTGGATCAAATCTCCGGACGAAATAACTTCCACTCCGAACGAGCGAACCAGTTCCACGGTCCCAGCATCAACGCGAGAAATGTAAGGGTTTCCGTTCTGGAACGAATACTCCATGGCGATGCGATTCTTTCCCGCCACGAATTCTTGAATCGCTGCTTCAAACTCCTGCCAGCGCAGATAAATCGACTTCGATCCGGGAAGATGATCAAGCGACGAATCTTCTATTCGATGCACGATCCGCACTGGTTCTCCGACTGCAGGGATGCCATAAACACATCGGCGAGATCCCATCGAATCGTCGGAGAGTTTCATCACTCTCCGTGCCAGCTGATTGCTGCCTCGAAAGTCGTACAACAACCATCCATCGAGGCCGAGTTCCTGAAGCGATTCCTGAATCTTTTCCAGCTCAAACATTAGCAGTCTCTGATGCCAAAGGATTCCTGGGGCGGCCGAACTCTGAAAGTAGACCGAGTTCTGAAAACTTTCCCCATCGTCGCGACTTACGTCCTTGACGGGAAGTGACATCGTCAAGATCCTGAAGCGCTTGACAGAATTGCGCGAAGAAAACGTTCACCTTCTGCCGTGTGAGCGGTAAAGAAATTTGGAGTCGGAAATGTCACTGGAAGATTATCGCAAAACGCTCAATGTGACCAAGTTTCAGAACGAGCCGAACACAGATTTCAGTCGCAAAAAATACCGCGACGACATAAAGCAGGCGCTCAAAGATGTTGAAGAACTGTTCGGTCAGGACTATCCGCTCAATATCGACGGCAAAGCCCAGGACGGACGGGCTCACATTGTTTCACGATGCCCTTTCGACAAAGAACTGAAACTCGGAGCCGTCGCTGCGGCCAGCCCCGAGCAGGCAGAACAGGCAATCGCCGCTTGTCTGCGTGCCTCGACACAGTGGAAGAAAGTGCCTGTCGATCACCGTGCTGAATACCTCGACTTGATCGCCGCCGAAATGCGATCACGCCGCTTTGAACTCATCGCATGGATGGTCTACGAAACCGGAAAGCCATGGGTCGAGGCAGACGCAGAAGTTTCTGAAGCAATTGATTTTTGCCGCTACTACGCGCTCGCCATGCGCGATCTCGATGCGGAACTCCGATGCGATTACCCAAGTGAAGAAAACGCACTCTTCTACCGGCCGCGAGGCGTGGCTGTGGTTATTTCCCCATGGAACTTCCCACTCGCGATACTAACGGGAATGGTGACAGCTGCTCTGGTCACCGGAAACACCGTGGTCATGAAACCTGCCGAAGAGTCATCGATTATCGCCTTCAAGCTGATGGAGATCGCCCGAGATGCTGGTCTTCCGACTGGAGTGCTGAACTACCTCCCCGGAATCGGAGAAGAAATCGGGCCAACCCTCGTTGGCAGCCCGGACGTCGACATCATCGCTTTCACCGGTTCTCGCGAAGTGGGACTCGAGATCAACCGTCAGGCTGCGAATCCTGAATCACAGCAAAATGGAGTCAAAAAAGTCATCGCGGAAATGGGCGGCAAGAACGCCATTATCATCGATGACGATGCTGACCTCGACGACGCCGTTCACGGAGTTGTTTCGTCAACGTTCGGTTTCGCCGGGCAAAAATGTTCCGCGTGCTCCCGAGTGATCGTCCTCAAAAACGTGTACGACACATTCCTCGAACGCTTAACCGGAGCGATCGAAAGCCTGAAAGTCGGACCAGCAACCGACCCCGGAGCCGATTTCGGTCCGGTCATCAGCCAGGAAGCTTACGATCGAATTCAGGATTTCATTGAAATCGGACACGAAGAGTGCGCAGCGATTGTCAACGTCGACTTGAGCGAAGAATTGCCGAACGGATACTTCATCGGTCCGCACCTATTCGAAGTTCAGGAAGAACATTCCCGCATCCTCGATGCCGAAATCTTCGGCCCGGTCCTTGCGATTCAGAAAGCCAAAGATCTCGATCAGGCATTGCAGATCGCCAATGAATCGGACTATGCGTTGACCGGCGGAATCTACAGCCGAAGCCCGAAAAATCTGGAACGGGCCCGCAACGAGTTTCTCGTCGGAAACCTCTATCTCAACCGGGGAATCACCGGAGCGATCGTCCAGCGACACCCATTCGGAGGATTTCGAATGTCAGGCATCGGAACGAAAGCTGGCGGACCCGATTATCTGCAGCAGTTCATGCTTCCGATCTCTGTGACGGAAAACACGATGCGCCGAGGATTTGCGCCGCCACCGGAAGAAGACTAACCCCTCTCATCCGCATTCGTTGATTCATCAGGCAGCCTGACCAGAGAAGCTGCGCGCGCACAGCGCGAACGCACTCTCCGGAACACCTTCCTCACAGCCTCTCCAATCCTCAAATTTTACCCAAACGCAAAAACCCTCCCGAACGGTCTGATCAGTCTTCCATGCGAATGATTGTTCTCCCCAAAAGGAAGATCCGATACGAAAAGAGAGTCACGCCCATTCCACACCACACGATTCGCCGCTCGGCAAGCGCATAACCTCAATTGGCGTCGAAAGACTCAAATCTGTTGAAGCCCTCACATTCATTCACACGACCGTGAATATTGGCCTCCAGGATGGAAACCCTGTGATGATTGTCAGATCCCCTTTGCTACTCAGAGTCCTGCTCCTCACAACGCCGGTTTTGTTGCCACCTGCAGTCGTTACCGCACAGGTTGTTCCTGGAACAGGCACCCTCATCAACACTGATGACTTCGAGGACGAATCCTTTTCGTTCGATATGAACTGGCCCAAGAGCAGTAAAGAGGAAGACGAAAACGTTCGCTATCCTCTCGGACGATCCAGCAACAACATGTGGATGGAAAGCCCGAAGCGGGGAATGCCCGACGTTGTCAAACGGGTCGAAACTCCCGCAGGTGGTCTCGAGGGCAGCAAAGGGGCCTTGTATCTCAGAAGCCGAGACACTGGAGTTCCAGGACGCCCCGGATTCAAACAGGCTCAGGACGATTTCATTCTGGCTGCAAAGCCGATGACACTCTCGTACTCTCCCAACTACACAGTTCGTGTTTATCTTCCAAGTTGGGATCAGTGGGAACAACGCTCCGGCGTGACCTTCGGAATTCGTTCCGGAATGCAGGGACCTGTTGAAGAGGAAGTCGAATCTCTCGGATTTGGACGTCGCCTCTTCCGCCGTCTGCGAAGAGAAAAGCAGACCAAAATGGAACCGTATTACCCCGGCTTCTTCATCTACCACGTGCCAGCTTCGGACCCGAACAACAAGACCGGCGAGCCGTACGCAAAGATCCTGATTCGAGCCAATCAGTTGGGACACGAAGTCGACGGACCAATCATCAAAGAAACCGGTTGGTGGACATTCGGAATGAGTGTCACTCCTGACGCTCGATGTCACTACTACGCCAGCCCGGGAGTTGACGATCTGACACCACGAGATTTCATCACCTCGCAGTATCCGTACACCATTCCAGGAACGCACTTCAACACGATCTTCTTCAACGTCTGCTCAGCCGACGACGGCAAGACGTGGTCAACTCCCTGGATTATCGATGACCCGAAAGTGTACTACTACACCGGTCAGCGAATTCAGGAAGCTCGCCGCTAAGCAAGCTGCTCTCCAGTGCACTCGCTTGAGCGATCCTACAAGCTCAACGGCTCTGTTTGCTCGTGCGAGAAGGATGCAGATCAATTCGAAAAATGTTCCAAGCGAGCTGAGTTCGACAATCATCTCAACACCGCTTTCGAAATCTTCGAGAGCGGTGTTTTTTGTTGCGCATTTCGGTTCGTTCGAAGTTCTCGAAGAGAAGTTGAGCCCGAGGAGAAGGAATGTGGAGTTGTGGCAGAGGAACGGTCGCACGACTGCGTAGGTTGTTGGTACAATCTCCGATACATATCAGCTGAGGAGTCTCCGGCTGACTTCTCGATCGCCTGCTCCGATCAAATTTCCCCAACGGTATCGGTAAAATAATGAGTTCTCGTCCGTTCGCTCATCTCCACTGTCACACTCATTACTCGCTGCTTGATGGGGCCAACCGAATTCCCGATCTGGTGAACAAGGTCAAAGACCTGGGAATGAATTCCTGCGCGATCACCGATCACGGCAACCTTTACGGCTCGCTCGAGTTCTACCAGACGTGCAAGAAGAACGACGTCAATCCGATTCTGGGATACGAAGCATACATCGCGCCCGGTCATCGCACCGACCGAAGTGCGTCGCGCATGAAGGAAGCGAGTTTTCACCTGACGCTTCTGGCAATGAATGCGCAAGGGTTTAAGAACCTCGTCAAAATGTCCTCGCGAGCTTACCTCGAAGGTTTCTACTACAAGCCGCGTATCGACAAGGAATTGCTGGAAGAATTCAACGAAGGAATCATCTGCCTCTCCGGGTGCGCGTCTGGCGAATTGTCTCGCCTTCTTCTGGCAGGCGAGAAGGAAAAAGCGGAATCGCTGACAAGTTGGTACACCGATGTCTTCGGCGATCGCTTCTATATGGAAATCCAGGACGGTGGAGTCGAGATTCAGACTTCCTGCGCGGAAGCAACGACCGACCTTGCCAATCGGATGGGGCTTCCCCTCGTTGCGACGAACGACGCGCACTACCTCTGCTCCGATGACGCAGACATGCACGACGTCTTGCTGTGCGTGAACACTAAATCGTATCGAAGCGACGAAAACCGGATGAAGATCGGAACAGACCAACTGTTCATTCGGTCTCCCGAACAAATGTACGAAGCCTTCTCCCGACAGGAAGAAGCTGTCGCCCGTTCTCAGGAAATCGCCGATCGTGTCGATATCGATCTCGACCTGACCACGCGTCACTTTCCGGTTTTCCATCCTCCAGAAAACAAAACAGACGTCGTGTACCTGCGGGAAGTCTGCGAGAAAGCGCTCGTTGAACGGTACGGAGAGAACCCCGATCCGGTTTATCAAGAACGCCTCGACTTCGAACTTGGCGTGATTGAACGGATGGGCTACTCCAGCTACTTCCTAATCGTCTGGGACTTTGCTCAATTCGCGATCGACAACGGCATCCCATGCACCGCTCGAGGTTCAGCATGTGGGGCAATTGTTGCCTATCTACTCGGTCTCTCGGACGTCTGCCCAATCAAGTACGACTTGCTCTTCGAACGATTTCTGGACCCGAGTCGTTCCGAAGCTCCAGATATTGATATCGACTTCTGCCGGGATCGACGGGAACTGGTCATTCAGTTTGTGAAAGACAAATACGGCAGCGAGAACGTTGCTCAGATCGGAACGTTCGGAACCCTCAAAGCGAAAGCGGCCATTCGGGATGTTGCGCGAGCGCTTTCCGTTCCGCTGAAGCGGGCCGACGAAATCGCGAAGATGGTGCCCGACACGCTCAACATCAAGTTGAAAGACGCGCTCAAGGAAAGCGCTGAGCTTCAACAGGCCTACGACACCGACTCGCAGATTAAAGAACTCCTCGATTTTGCCATGGCGATGGAAGGTCTGGCAAAGTCGGCGGGAACCCATGCTGCGGGTGTGGTGATCGCCGACAAACCGCTTGAGAACTACGTTCCACTCCAGAAAATTACCGGCAAGGATGATGTCCTCACACAGTGGACGGATGTCGAAACGGCCGGGCTGCTGAAGATGGACTTCCTCGGGCTGCGAAACTTGTCCATCCTCGACAAAGCCGTCAAGAACGTCGCCAAGCACCGCGGCATTCACATCGTCCCCAAAGATCTTCCGCTCGACGATCAGGAAACATTTGCTCTCCTGCAACGAGGAGAAACAAAAGGCATCTTCCAGCTGGAATCGGGAGGAATGCGCGACCTCCTCACCAAGATGAAGCCGGATAAATTCGCCGACATCATCGCGACCTCTGCTCTCTATCGACCGGGCCCTCTCGAAGGGGGAATGGTCATGACGTACGTCAACGTCAAGCACGGGCGCGAGCCGGTTCCGACCGTTCACCCAATTGTCGATGAAGTGCTGGCTGAGACCTATGGCGTGATGGTCTACCAGGAACAGGTGATGCGGATTTTGAATCGCCTCGGAGGAATCGAACTCGCCAGTTCCTACAAGTGTATTAAAGCGATCTCCAAGAAGAAACAGGAGATCATCGACAGCTTCCATGACCAGTTCATCGAAGGAGCCCAAACGCAGAACATGGCTGCCGAACAGGCTCAGGAAATTTGGAACCTGATCGAAAAGTTCGCGGGATACGGCTTCAACAAATCACACTCAACCGCTTATGGGGCGATTGCCTATCAGACAGCCTATCTGAAAGCACACTACCCGGAAGAATTCATGGCAGCCCTGCTGTCATGTGGAATGGAATCGAGCGAAAGAATTTCAGAACACACCGACGATTGCCGTCGGATGGGAATTGAAATTCTTCCCCCGGATGTCAACCGGTGCGACGTTGAGTTCACTGTGATCATCGACGACTCCACCGATCCCCCAACTCGCAAGATTGGTTTCGGACTGGGAGCGGTGAAAGGCGTTGGCGAAGCGGCCATGCACTCGATGGTCAATGAACGCAACGAGAACGGACCGTTCAAAAACATCTTCGATCTTTGCGAGCGATGTGACCCCAAAGCCCTGACAAAAGGCACACTGGAAACACTCGTCAAGGCGGGTGCGCTCGACGAATTCGGATTCAACCGCGAACAACATAGCCTGGCGATCGACCGGGCTGTCCAGGCAGCAATCTCGAAACAACGAGATCTCGCCAAAGGACAAATGTCTCTCTTCGGCGGAGACTCCTCCAGCGATGACAACTCCGTTGAAACAGATATCTCAATGCCGGTCGCAGAAGACTGGACTCACAGCTACAAACTCGCCTGCGAGAAGGAAGTGCTGGGATTCTATCTCACCTCCCATCCTCTCACCGAATACGCCGATCAGATCGCCACGTTCACGCAAAACATGGTCAAAGATCTCCGCGACCTCGGCGATCAGAAGGAAGTCACTCTGGGCGGAATGATTTCTTCCATCAAGAAAGCCCAAACGAAAAACCCCTCGCGAAACGGGCACAGCAAGTACGTCAACTTCGACCTCGAAGACTCCACTGGGGTCGTTCGATGCATCCTCTGGCCGGACGATTTCGCTGCGATCGGTGACAAGGTCGTTCAGGAAGAAATTGTCGTCGTGAAAGGACGGATCGATCTGCGGGGCCGCGAACCGAATGTCATCGTCAACAAGCTCTTCACTCTTGATGAAGCAGAGAAAGAGTTCACCCAGCAGATTGCCATTCGATTCCAACGCGGCCTGCACACCGTGGACGACATGCAGCGAGTCAAAGACCTGTTGGGACGATTCCCCGGAAAAACTCCCGTCACAATCGTCGTCGAGACGAACGATCCGAAACGCAATCGCGAGACAGATCAAGAGTCAAACGGCTTCAATTCCCAAGGGACAGCGACCGAAACAGCATCAACGACGACGTCCCGAATCCGTGCAATTCTCGCGACACCAATTCAGGTCTCAGCTCGTGGCGACCTGAAGGAAGAATTACTCAAGACTTTGGGCGAAGGGGGATTCCGCTTTCAATCGATTCCGTCGAAGTAAGCTGACGATAGAAACAACTGAAGAAGCAATTGACTTTCGCCAATCTGCCTTCATCAACCGAGCGGTTCAACATCGACGGAAACACTCAACGAGTGTGATCCGCCCCCGATAAAAACACCGCGAAGCGGAGGCACGTCGCTGTAATCTCGTCCCCACGCCACTGTGATGTGATCGAGATTCGGTCGCAGATTGTTTGTGGGATCGTAATCGACCCAGCCCTGGCTTGGGCCACAATAGAGAGAGACCCACGCGTGACTCGCGTCGGCACCGACAAGGCGTGGCTTTCCCGGAGGGGGGATCGTTCTGAGATAGCCACTCACATAGCGTGTTGGCAACTTCAATGATCGGAGCATCGCGATTTGCAGATGCGCGAAATCCTGACAGACCCCGCGGCGGATTCGAAAGACTTCTTCGACGGGTGTCGTGACTGTTGTCGCTCGATCGTCGAACTCAAAGTTTTCAAAGATTCGCTTGGTCAGATCTGCTCCCGCTTCCACGATTCCTCGTCCCGGTTCGAACGAAGCAGACGCATACGTCTGAAATTCTTCCGACAGTCGGATGCGTGGAGACTCGAACGTAAAGAGATAATTCTCAAGCGACTCTTTCGAACGGCCTTGGCAGACAGCGTCTCGAACGGATTCCCACGGAACGTCTTCTTCGCTGGAATCGCTCCGCGGCTGAACGTCGATCTTGCTCAACGCATTGACCTTCAACACCTCATAGCCCTGATTAAACGAGAACGATTCCACTTCGTTCCCGAACGCGTCAAATCGTGTTGCGCGAATTGACGGAGGAGGGGAGATGTCCAGAGAAAACGTCTCGCAGGTCTGATGAGCAAGAAGTCGCGGCTTGAGCCAGGACTGATTGTGACACACGGAAACGGGTTCTTTTCCGGCATAGGTCGTCGAATGCGTAATCGCATATTTCATGACAGGACTCCGCCCTGATCGACAATCTGGCGAAGATCTCCGGAGTGGAGCAGATACTTTCTTTCGAGCAGACTGGCGAGATCACGCATCGCCTGATCGACGATATCAAGAACGCTCACAAGACGAATCGTTTCCATCGCTCCCAGATCATCCGAGGTCAACATTTTAACTTGATGCACAGCCGACATCGCCAGTCGCGTTTCTTCCGTCCGAAGCGGATCGACCTTATTTCCCGGAAGTTCAGCCACATGCCCTGCGATCAATTCCAGTTGAGAGAGAATTGATCGCGGATTCGTCAGATCGGTGATGCACAAGTCAAACACGCCGTTCTGTTGAACGTCATCGAGGTATCTCGCCCGATACGTCATCTGAACATCACAGACCTCAATGACCATCTTCAATGTTGCCGGGTCATGACGAGCATCGGAATCGAGAACGCTTCGAGCAAATTGTGCCGTTGTCCGTGACCGCTCGATCCGACGTCCGAGATCCAGAAATCTCCAAGCTGGTCCGCGAATCATTCCGTTGTCGATCAATCCCATTGCCGACGCGAGTCCGAGAATCAGATCATCGAGTTCATCGGCAAACTCGGCCAGATCACTCGCTCCTGAAATCGCGTCCTGAAAGTCGCTGGCAGTGCGATGAAGCTGTTGCCAGGTCTCTGGAGAAATCCAGTCCCGAATCAGCGAACAAAGCCGGAGCAACTCCGAGACACTCTGCCCCAGGCCGCGTGATTGATTGTTATCGGCGATAATCGCTGGCAGCGAATCGTGCAACCGGGGAAGAGTTTCGACCAACCCGTTGACAACAAATCCCGGCTCAATCGCTCCCACATCAACGAGGCTTCGGAGGAGAACGGACGTTGCGTCGCTGTCCGTATCCACGGAATTGTGAACGCGAGAGAGAAGAGACCGGCACATCCGAGACAGTTGATCGGAACGATCGAGGTTCTGTCCTAACCAGAACAGATCATCGGCAACCCGACTCGGAAACTTGGCGGTCGTGCGATTCAGCTGCACGTTTCGGTGTTCGCCGGGGAGCAGTGTCATCGAGCGTTCGGGAGAAGATGTCTCCACCCACAGATCTTTGCTCGTTTCTCCGCCAGCGATCGACAGTTCCATCGGTCCGCTTGAGTCGGCAACTCGAACCAATCCTCCAGGCATCACGCTGTAAGAATCTTCATCCGCGACAGCGAAGACACGCATTGCGACATGACCGGAAGTCAATTTTCCTTCACCGCTCAATGTCGGAGCGGCCGACCGTCGGATCAGCTCTTGTGCAACAAAAGAGTGCGGGTGCGTGAGAATTCGTTTTCGCAGCTGGTTCTGCTCGTCAACGCTCAGGTTTTCTCCGATCACTTCTTCGCCGCCACTGGCACGAAAAGCTGGCTTGATCACCAGAGAACGCATGTTGTCAAACACATACTCTCGGGAACTTGCATCCCCGCACCACCATGTTGCGATCGACGGAATCTTGAGAGTTGTTCCCAGGTAAAACTGACAGAGTTTTGGAAGCACGGATTTGAAAACGGGAGACTCGATAATTCCGCTGCCGGGCATATTGGCGAGCGCAACCGTTCCGGATCGGATCGCCTGCAACAACCCCGGAACTCCATGAGGTGCCCCACCTCCGCACTCCACGGGATCAATGTCACCTTCGTCACCACGGACCACTAGGACATCAACGTTGATCAAACCTGCCAGAGTTTTCAGAAAGACCTGATCTTCCCGAACCGCAAGATCGCTGCCTTGAACGAGATCAATCCCGAGATAACGGGCCAAATAGACGTCTTCGAAATAATACGGATGTGTTGGACCGTTGCTGAGGATCGCGACTCGTGGATGATCAATCTTTCTCGGACTCAACGCCTTCAAAGTGGCCTTCAACTTGGCGAAGAATGGGGCCAGTTTGCGGATTTCGAAGGAGTTGCTCAGCTGCGGAAGAATTCGCTTGGTGACAATCCGATTCTCGAGTGCGAACCCGGCCCCCGCTGGAGCATTCGAACGGTCCGCCATCACCCAGAATTTTCCGTTTTCCGAACGAGCCAGCTCCGCAGAATAGAGAACGAGCGAATTTTGACGCGTATGCAGCCCATTCGCCGGGAACATAAACGCATTGTGTCCATACACCACTTCAGGGGGCAGAATTCCCGCCTGCACTGCTTCGAGATCCCCGTAAATGTCTCGAATCAGGAGGTTCTGAAGCTTCGCCCGCTGCTCAATTCCCTCAGCAATGTGGGCCCAGGTCTTTTCATCCAGAATCATCGGGATGAGGTCCAGCTTCCACGGACGAGGATTCCCGGAGGAGTCCGTCATCCCACCGAACGTCACCCCGTTTTCATTGAGCAGATGTTCTGCCTGGATCGTTCTTCGCTGAAGCTCAGCGGCCCCAAGCTGGTCGACTCGATTCCACAATAGTTTCCAATGCGGACGAGGAGCCTGTCGATCGAAGGCTTCGTCAAAAACACCAGTCGCAGGGGAATAGGTACCTGACATCGATTTCTGGGGCAGCACAGAGGACATATAACTCCAGAATGAGGATCTCGTCCGGATCGGACTCGAACCAGGTCAGGCAGTGTCTTTTTTTATTCGCTCAGCCGGAGGTCCAGCGTGTGCGGATACTCATTGTTGACGACTGCCGGACGGAAATCAATTCTGTTGCCAGTATGACCGAACTCGAAAAACCTGGAAGCTCGCCGACTCTCTGCTTCGAGCGAATTCACCGGGTAGGAACTCTGATTTAAACCGCCGGGATGTTCAATATGATATTGGCATCCTCCGATGGAACGATTATTCCAGGTGTCGACAATATCGACGATCAGCGGCGTGTGAACGGAAATCGTCGGATGAAGGCAGCTTGGAGGCTGCCACGCACGATACCGCACACCTGCAGCGAACTCTCCGTTGCGTCCCGTAGGAGAAAGAGGAAGCGTTCGGGAGTTGCAGGTCACCGAATAGCGATCCCAGAGACCGTTCACTTTCACTTGCAGACGCTCAACCGAAGAATCGACATACCGCGCAGTTCCGCCACCTGCTGGCTCTTCGCCCAGCACGTACCACGGCTCCAGAGCCTGCCGCAATTCGAGATGAACACCTTCCCGCTCGATCTCTCCAATGATCGGACATCGGAATTCCATGTGCGGCGTAAACCACTCCCGCTCCATCGGAATCTCGGCGGCACGCAAATCAGAAATCACTTCAGAGAAGTCATCTTCCAACCAATGCGGAAGCATGAACTGATCATGAATCGCCGTTCCCCAACGGATCAAGCGGCCGTTGTAGGGCTCTTCCCAGAACTTCGCCACCAGCGAACGAACGAGTAGCTGCTGCGCGAGACTCATCCTCGCATGCGGAGGCATTTCAAGAGCGCGGAATTCGACAAGCCCCAGTCGTCCGGTTGCTGAATCCGGGGAAAACAACTTGTCGATGCAAAACTCTGCCCGGTGTGTATTCCCGGTCAAGTCGACAAGAAGATGCCGGAAAATTCTGTCGACCAGCCATGATGGAATCTGCTGGGCATCCATCGGGTCCGGAACCTGAGCAAACGCAATTTCCATCTCATAGATCGAATCCCGGCGTGCTTCATCGACTCGCGGAGCCTGACTCGTCGGGCCGATAAACTGCCCGGAAAACAGGTACGACAACGACGGATGATTGTTCCAGTAACCGATCAAACTCTTCAGAACATCTGGCCGCCTCAGGAATGGACTGTCTTCCGGTGTTTTCCCTCCGAGGACCACATGATTCCCCCCTCCCGTGCCGGTATGTTTCCCGTCGAGCTCAAACTTCTCTGTTCCCAGCCGAGACAATCGTGCCTCTTCGTAGACCCCGAATGTGACGGATTTCAGTTCTTCCCAATCGGCTGACGGAGGAACATTCACTTCGATAACACCCGGATCGGGAGTCACTTTGAGAATCTCCAGTCGCGGATCGTGAGGAGGCAAATACCCTTCCAGAACGACCGGCATTCCGACAGCCAAAGCGGTGTCTTCGACGATTGCGATCAGTTCGAGAAAGTCTTCCAACCGTGAGACAGGCGGAAGGAAAACGTGAAGCCGTCCGTCCCGAGACTCCACACACATAGCTGTATTGATGATCGAAGAGGGTTCCAGCGGAGGAGCCTCTTCTTCCTCATAGGCCGCGTTGAGCTGCGCGACTTTCTCCAGTCGTTCAAGTGTCTTTTGTTGACCGGTGATGTTGGAATCGTGGCTTTCCATGCGGGTCGCCTGCGCAGCCCGTCTCAATTCGAGATAACCCGGCAGGACCGGTCGACCTTCAAACGGATCGACCTGATACAGAACTTTTTTGACTCCTTTCGGAAGTGAGTCGAGAGGCAATCGAAGGCCGATCGGAGAATCCCCCGGAATCAGAAACAATCGATCCATCCGAAATGGCCACGGCCCCGACGTCCACGCCGCCTTCGCCTGCCACCACGCTTTTTTAAGCGGAAGAACATATCCCACGGGCGTCGTCACACCACGTTCGAGAATCTTCGCCAGTCGTCTTCGGTCTTCGGAAGCATCCAGATCGAACTTCCGCGGGTCGACATCGACCGGAACCTTTTGCTCCAGTTCGACAGTTTGCCAGACGTCCTCATACGCGGGACGAATCCACTTTTGATCCACCTTGAGGCGTTCCGCAAACTCGACGAGAAACCCCCCCGCATCTTCGGGCTGCGTCTCACCTTTTTCCCAGACGTTGGCTAGCAATTCTGTTTCCGACCAGATCGGCTCGCCATCTTTTCTCCACATGCACGAGTAGGCCCATCGAGGAAGCGATTCCCCCGGATACCATTTTCCCTGACCGAAATGGAGCAAACCTCCCGGGGCAAAACGGTCTCGCAGCCGATGAATCAGCTCGACCGACTTCTTCTGTTTCATTTCTCCGACAGCAGCGGTGTTCCACTCCGGGCTTTCCATATCGTCGATAGAAACGAATGTCGGCTCCCCGCCCATCGTCAGTCGAACGTCATTGGCTTGCAATCGTTCGTCGACAAGACTTCCCAATTCGTCGATTGCTTGCCACTGTTCCTCGGAATACGGTTTCGTCACGCGCGGATCCTCATGAATCCGCGTGACTGTCATCTCGAATCCAAACTCACATTCGCTTTCGTCCACTCCTCCCGAGATCGGTGCCGCTGATTGCGGTTCCGGAGTGCACGCCAGCGGAATATGCCCTTCTCCGGCGAAGAGTCCCGAAGTTGGATCGAGACCAACCCACCCAGCCCCCGGCAAGAAGACTTCAGTCCAGGCATGCAAGTCGGTGAAATCCGTAGTAGGGCCTTCGGGGCCTTCGAGCGGTTTTTCGTCAGCTGTCAGCTGAATCAGATATCCGGAAACGAAACGAGCTGCCAGACCGAATTTCCGCAGCAGATGAACGAGCAGCCACGCCGAATCACGGCAGCTCCCCGATCCTTTGGTCAACGTTTCAGCAGGAGCCTGAACACCCGGCTCCATCCGAATCAGGTAGTCGACATCGTGCTGAAGCTGGGCATTCATCTTGACCAGAAAGTCGATCGTTCGCAGCTCTTCGACTTCGAACTGCCTGGCGTAGTCCTGAAAAATACTCTCGGACGTGGGCGGATCGAGAAACGGCTGAAGCTGCTTCGCGAGTTCCGGATCGTACTGAAACGGATAATTCTCAGCGTAGTCGTCGATGAAGAAATCGAACGGATTGACCACCGTCATTTCCGCGATGAGATCGACTTTCACTTCGAATTGTCGAGTCACATTTGGGAAGATCAGCCGAGCCAGAAAGTTCCCGTAGGGGTCCTGTTGCCAGTTCAGGAAATGCGGCTCGGGAAGAATTGACAGCGAGTAGCTTCGAATCGGTGTTCGACAATGTGGTGCAGGACGCAACCGGACAACCTGGGGACCCAGAGTCACCGAGCGGTCGTAGTCATAGCGAGTTTTGTGATGGAGCGCAACGCGGATCGGCATGGGTGTCTCTCAGCAGTCCGTAAGTCTTTGAAATCTGCGACGGGTTCGTGCTACCTCTGTGACTGAAACTGTCCAGTCCAAGGCTCTTCAACGGGTCGAATCGCGAAGAAAGTATCGTGAATCGCTGCACTCGCTTCGTTTAAGCGAACTTGCAGCGAGTCAATGTATTCATGGAGCCCAATCTCGCGGATACTCTCCACCTGCCGGTAATCCAACTCCGCCCTCAGTTGGCCGAAAAGCCTCTCAGCGGAATTCCGGGACGTTCCCATCTGTGTGCCCGAGATCGCGTGCAATGACGCGTCGGCCTCGCGAACACAGTAGTTGATTGTTCTCGGGAAGGTTCGATCAAGAATGAGAAACTCGATGATCCGCTCGACGGTGATTCCGTGATAGCGGCGACGGTAACTCTGAAACCCACTCACAGACCGCAAGACATCCGCCCACTGAAGATCATCTGTTGGTGTCCCCACATCACTGAGCGTCGGAAGCAGTGTAAAGTATTTCACATCCAGCAAGCGGGACGTTTTGTCCGCACGTTCGATGACTCTTCCGAGATTCGCGAAGTGCCATCCCAGATCATGCGACATCGTCGCATCTGCAATCCCGTTGAATAAGTGGCTTCCCTCTTTCACAGAGCACAGAAAATCGGACGGAGAATCAATCGTTGCGAACTTCGATTCCGCATCCTTCACACGATGATAGAAAGCGTTGAGTTGTTCCCACATCTCTGAAGAAACCGATTCGCGGACCGATCGAGCATTCTCACGAGCGAATCGCAGCGACGAAAGAATGGAGTTGGGATACTCACGATCGAAGACGAGAAACTGCATCACCGTTTCAGCGGAAGCATGTGGATAGTGTTCGTGAAAGTACTTCTCGTCACCGGTTGCCAGAACCAGCGGTTCCCATTGTTGCTGAATTCCGATCGGTTGATCGAGTGTCATATTGAGGGTGACATCGACGAACCGTGCCAGGTTTTCGGCACGCTCAACGTAACGTGCCATCCAGTAAATTGCTTCTGCGACGCGACTTAACATTCTGGACCCTTTGTTGTGTTTTCTATGGATTCCCTGAAGTTCAAGAGACCTTAATCGAGTCCAGTCAGTTCTTCATCAGAGTCGGCAACAACCCACGTATCTTTACTTCCGCCCCCTTGAGAAGAGTTCACGACGAGCGACCCTTTTCGAAGAGCAACACGAGTCAATCCACCCGGAAGCACTTTCACGTCCTCTCCGTAGAGAATGTAAGGACGCAAATCG
This sequence comes from Thalassoglobus neptunius, assembly GCF_007859735.1. GTDB lineage: Bacteria > Planctomycetota > Planctomycetia > Planctomycetales > Planctomycetaceae > Thalassoglobus > Thalassoglobus neptunius. Next base: position 2,521,480 of record NZ_SIHI01000001.1, read on the forward strand.
ACATGCCGGCCTTCGAAGACGCCATCGATCAGAGTCGGAACCCGTGACAGCGACAAGACAGGCTGCGCGATGTAATTCCGAGGGTTCTTTCGAATCAGTTCTTCGAACTTCTTTCGTTCTTCCGTGCTCGCTCGCGTCCCGATCATCATTCCATATCCGCCCGATTCATTGGCGGGTTTGACGACCAGTTCGTCGAGATGACTCAGTACGTAATCTCGATGCTCGGGAACTTCGCAGACGTAAGTCTGCACATTCGGGAGAATCGCTTCTTCACCGAGGTAGTACTTGATCATTTCCGGAACAAACGCATATACGACTTTGTCGTCGGCGATGCCTGTTCCCGGAGCATTTGCCAGAGCCACCCTGCCATTGCGGTAAGCTTCCATTAAGCCCGGAACTCCCAGCGCTGAATCTTCCCGGAAGACTTTCGGGTCGATGAAGTCATCATCAATCCGCCGATAGATGACATCCACACGCTGAAATCCTTCCGTCGTTCGCATGCAGACGAACCCATCCTTGACGACAAGGTCTCGCCCTTCGACCAGTTCGACTCCCATCTGCTGAGCCAGGAAGGAGTGCTCATAGTAAGCCGAGTTGTAGACCCCCGGAGTCAGCACAACGATCGTCGGTTCATTCGTATTCGGCGCTAAAGACTGAAGCGTCTGCAACAGACCGCTCGGGTAATCGATGACCGGCCGAACGCGACAAGCTTTGAAAATCTGCGGAAAGCTCCGCTTCATCAACAACCGGTTCTGCAGCACGTAAGAGACACCTGACGGGCAACGGAGATTGTCTTCCAAGACATAGATCTGCCCATCGGAATGCCGAATCAGATCCGTCCCCGTGATGTGAACCCACACCCCGCGAGGAGGATTCAGCCCGCGACACTGCTCTCGAAACGAACTGGCATTTTCGATCAGGGCTCGTGGAATCACTCCGTCGTTCAGAATCTTTTGATCGTGATAAATATCGTCGATGAAAAGATTGAGCGCGCGAATCCGCTGCTTCAATCCCTGCTCAACGGTTCGCCACTCCTTTGAACCGACAATTCGCGGCACAATATCGAATGGCCAGATTTTCTCGGTGCCCTGATCATCACCATAGACGGCGAAGGTAATCCCCATTCGCATCATCGCCTGGTCGATCGCTTCCTGTCGACGCAATAGATCTCCCGGCGGCAATTGGTTGATTGAGTCGACGAGTAACTGCGCCTCCGGTCGCGGCTTCCCATCGCTGTCGAAAACCTCGTCATAAAAAGACTCAGTATCATAGGCAGTAAAGTCAACACTCTTAGCCATTTCCTGACTCACCCTTCAAATGCGTCGACACATGGGACGACGCTCATTATCTGCTGCGGAAGCAACATGCACAACGCCTAATTTCTAAGCACATCGCTGTCTGCTCCGATCAATTCCTCTGAGATTTCTCAGAACGCATCAACAATGCGATCGACGTGCCAATTCACAATGGAGAGCCGAAAACAAAAAAGAGACCGCACCCTCAACTCTGTCCGCAAGACATCTCCACATCATCATCGGACGAAGTAGATGCAGCCCGTTGCGAATAATTACCGGATTGCCTTTTCAGGAACTCCAGTCCACAACTGGTGCGAATCGTGCAAGACAGTCAACAGCCATCAAGTGAACATTTGCGATTGGCAGGAACTGTTGATTCAGCAGAATACGACTTCGCACGGACCGGCACATTCGAAGGAAAAGGCAAGATCAGAGATCGGACAAACATCCCGCCGGGAGAAGTTCAACGGTACAGCAGGGTTGAACAAGATAGCGACGGCGAGATTGAGCACTCAAAGCATCAAGAGATGCGATCGAACCCTGAATCGACCACTCGTGATTGACCTTCGAAGTTCTTGTCCTTGAAGGGATCGTGAGTCTGAACAGTCCATGCTGCGTAAGCGGCAGCAAACCCCAAGATAACAATCGGCCCCCATACCATTGCATTTTCCAGAAAGGTCCGCTGATCCTGAGACGACTCCTCATTTTCACTGTCGTCCATACTCTCCTGAGTACGACGAATGATCTCGATCCGCTCCGCGCGTTTCTGAGCTGCAGTCAAACCCGAATTCGAACTCGGCTTAGTCGGAGCTTTGGGAACAGCTTTCTTGGGAGCCATGACAGCGACCCGCTCTTCGGTTCCCTGGTGATTTCTTGCGGTACGGATTAACCCCACAACCGAATTCGCTGGCTGCCAGTCTTCGAGATCAGCCCGACGAACTTCCCCGTCCTCAGGCAACTGATGATCGTGAATCAAGAACGCCACATCCTTGAACATCATCGGTCCCCGAACACCGCCAGATACTCGAACATACCATTGCGTTGCCATGACAACCAAGCCCCGAAATCACATCCTGATTTGTTGCTCGGACCAGCGTACCCAAGACAACTCAACTCAATAAAAGAATGATGTTCGACGACCAAACATCCAAGGCAAAGACTCCCGCTGTTCTTGCTATTCCATTCGTCGCCGATACTACCGACGCGATGTTAACTTTGAATGAATTCTCGAAAATTCTGCGCAATTTCGAAAACATCCACGCATCACGATATCAATACGCGTTGGCCGGGAATCCGGGAGAACATCGACCAACAAGCGTTGCCAACAAACAGGGCACGCCCCCGATGCCACGTGTCAATGGCAACAAGAGGCCCGCAATCCGAGCCTCTACCTAGCTGCGTTTCGCAAATGAAACGCAGCCCTGACGAAACCTCAGCCCCGACCGGAAAAACCGTGTCGCTGGCGAGATTCAGAAGCGACTCTTAGAAGGAGTCGACATTACAAGACGCATTGAGTTTAACGGGCCATTCCGATTGAGCGGATTTCTCGCATCACCACAACCTTCACCTCTCCGGGATAGGTCATGTTTTCCTCAATCGTGCTCGCAATGTCGCGAGACATCTTCGCAGCTTCGCGATCATTGATCCGCTTGGGATCGACAATAACTCGAACTTCTCGTCCAGCCTGAACAGCATAGACTTCGTTCACTCCCGGGAATCCACAAGCAATCGCTTCCAACTCTTCCAATCGCTTGATGTATTTCTCGAGTGTTTCGCGTCGCGATCCCGGTCGTGACGCAGAACAGGCATCCGCAGCGGCCGTCAATACTGTGTAAATGTATTCCGGACGAATATCGTCATGGTGCCCAGCAGCCGCATGGACAACCTCTTCACCTTCGCCGTATCGCTTCAGCAATTCTGCACCAATCGCGGGGTGGCCTCCCTCCATTTCGTGGTCGGCCGCTTTTCCGATGTCATGACAGAAACCACAACGCCGGGCAACTTCAACATCCAGCCCGAGTTGCTCCGCCATCATTCCCGTCAAATATGCGACTTCGATTGAGTGCTGCAACACGTTCTGGCTGTAGCTCACTCGAAAATGCAGCCGCCCCATCAGTGCCAGCAGTTTGGGATGAAGATTCGGCACCCCAGCCTCTTCCGCAGCGCAGGTTCCGAGATCGATAATCCGCTCGTCCATCTCGCTTTTTGTTTCCGAGACGATTTCTTCGATCCGAGCCGGATGAATTCGACCATCCTGAATCAGTTTCAGCAGTGCATTCTTCGCAATCTCCCGCCGAACGGTATCGAATGCGGAGACGACAACGACGCCAGGAGTGTCATCAACAATGACATCAACGCCCGTTTCTTTCTCAAACGCGCGAATATTCCGTCCCTCACGCCCGATAATCCGACCCTTGATTTCATCGCTCGGAATATCGATGGTCGAAACAGTCGTTTCCGATGTGTGATCGGAAGCGTATCGCTGAACAGCCATTCCGATGATCTCGCGAGCGAGCTTTTCGGAATCTTGCTTGAGTTGCTGTTGATGCTTGAGAATTAAGCTTCCCGTCTCACTCTTCAGCTGTTTATCAAGCCGACTGAGGAGCCGTTGAGTTGCATCTTCTTTCGAGAGCCCACTGATTGTGTAGAGCTTTTCCTGTTCCTCTTCGACAATCTTCTCAAGCTCCTGCTCACGCTTTTCAATGAACTTCGACCGCTCTGCAATGCGGTTTTGCATCTGCTCAAGCATGCGTTCACGCTTCTTCAGACTCTCGCCTTGATCATCAAGACGCGTTTCCCGCTTGTCGATTTCCCGCTCTTGCTGCCGAAGCTTGTCACGAACTCGATCGAGTTCCGATTCGATTTCTTCACGTCTTTTAAGAAGTTCTTCCTTCGCGGTGAGCTCGCTCTCTTTTCGAAGGTTTTCCGCCTCGCGTTCGGCATCTTTAATGAGATCATCGCGAGTTCGATAAGCGCTCCCCATACGAATTCGATCGAAGAAGAAGCCGATGACAGAACCGAGCGCGAGCCCGATCCCTACCTCGAAAATTGGCACGACATGATCCTTTTGGAATCGCACCCCGGAGTCGCTACTTACCGTCGAAACTGGATCAAATCGCGAAAACACCACTCAGCGCCGTCTTGAACAATGAGAGAACTGACAAGTGTGGGCGGAACGAGAGAATTCAGACGTTTTCTGTCGTAGCTGGTGCGAATCTCAACGGCCGACAATACGCCATCGCCGAATCGCGGGATGCCCCACCATTCAGAGAATGCGCACGCAAATCGGTCGACTCCATCCACTCGACGACACGGACAGCTGTCCTGAGTTGCCATCTGACGACAACTTTCCGTGGTTTTCAGAGTTCTGCAAATTGTATGCAGCAACACCAGCAGAAAGCATATCACTGTAAACACCGAAGACTCGCCCAGCATGATGACACCAAAACGGTTCAATCGATTACGAGTTGAGCGGCGACACAGCACCCGCTCTTACGATCCCTGTCGAATAAAAAAGTTGTGAAGAAGAACACAATAATAAAAAATGACACGAACCGGATGACTCAAAACGGTTTGAAATGATCGTGGTTTCCGCGAGATTCCAGCCATAATATTCTGGCAAGAGACCCGAAGATGCATTGGACTTGGTTGAATTGATTTCTTATTCAGGCACATCGTCACAATGACGACCCACCCGACGGAAATGTTATCAGATTGAACAGAGTCTGCAATCTCACCCGTTACGGCACCAGTCGCCACCCGAATGAACAAGGATCAAAGCACGATATCTTCCCGATGACTGACAAGCTCACACCGACCAATTCTGCAACCTGATGGATTGCGAATTGCCCGAAGCCCCGCAGAGTGGTAACATTCTTACGGAATTATTGTGCAATTCCTCACCGACCGAGACCCGCTTCAGATGGATATTCGTCAATCACCGCTGATTTTGAGCATTCCGCTCGGACGATGGTTTGGCGTTGACGTCCGAATGAGCGTCTGGTTCGTCGGTTTGATCCTGATTTTCTGCCTCCGGCTGGGAGGAGCCCTCGGGCTGGCGGTTTCCGCGATCCTCTTCTGCAGCATCCTCGCACACGAGTTTGCCCACGTATTCGGAGCCCGGGCAACGGGCGGCGAAGGTAACGAAATCCTGATGTGGCCGCTGGGTGGCCTCGCATTCGTTTCACCCGCACCCTCTTTCTACTCCGAATTCTGGACAACACTGGCTGGCCCCTTGAGCAATGCTGCAATTTGCATCATCTGCGCCCCCGCTGTTGCCTCAAGCGGAATGCTACTTGAGTCGCTTCACCCCATTTTGCTTCCCTATGTCGACTTATCGCTGAGCAGTCCTGCGGTATTCTTGAACTCAATCTTCGTTCTGGCGTTCTCGATTAACTTCAAACTCCTGCTACTCAACCTTCTTCCGATTTATCCCCTCGATGGAGGACAAATCGCGTTCTACATCGCAAAACTCCACTGGGAACGGGGAGTTGCGCGACTCGGAACCCTCTACCTCGGGGCAGTCATCACGATTATTCTGGCCCTCGCCGGAATGCTGACAGCCTCGACCGACCTTGTTTTCATCGGATTCCTCTTGATGGTCTTCGTTTTACAGGCACACATGACGACCGTCTTTGCCCAGAGATTCGGTGAAGTTGGGCTGGGCTACGGACTCGAAGACGAAGGCGAGAGCTATTTGAACTACCTGGATGAAGACGAAGACCCGACGCCTCGCCCCGGACCGATTCAACGCTGGAAAGCCCATCGCCGAGAAAAACGACTTGAGCGCGAAGCCCAGCAACAAGCCGAAACGTCGCAGCGAGTGGACGCTCTTCTCGAGAAAATCAATCTATCCGGGTTCAACTCGCTCACAGATGCCGAGAAGAAGTTCCTGCAGCAAGCGAGTTCAAAATACCGCTCCCCGAGCGAATAAAGCCCCAACGGGCTGACATTCCGAACAGCTCGGGCCACTCTTTCCGACGATTCACCCCCAGACCGCTTCTCTGTCAGCGACTTTTGCAACAGGTTGTACGAGTAAACAGAGTCTCTCACGACCTGAACCGGCAACGACGATCGACTCATCGCGACTTTCGCCAGCCATTCTCAGTTCCAGACTCGACAGGCTTTGACGGAATCGAGAACATGCCCCCCAGTGATCGCAAGCCGAACGCATCAAACTTTTCGAGTCATTCACACGACTTCAAAAACAGCCTGAGCTTCAGGCTTCCGAAGCATCTCACGGCGAAACTTTCACACACTCGCGAGAGGAAGTTCGGCCTCAGCCGCCTCCATGCGAGTGCACCGACACAATAATATGTCCCGAAATCATTCTGAAACACAGTCTGACAAACGCGACTGACAATTGAGGATAGACGAGTGCGCTGGTCACAAACATTAATCCCAACCATGAAAGAAACCCCGGCAGATGCCGAGATTCCCAGCCACCAGCTGATGCTCCGCGCGGGCCTCATCCGCCAACTCATGGCTGGCGCCTACACATATCTCCCACTTGGAACGCGCGCCATTCGAAAAGCTTCCGAAATTGTCCGCCAGGAAATGGACCGCACCGGAGCTGTCGAACTCTCCATGCCAGCGCTCCAGCCGATCGAACTCTTCGAACGAACCGGCCGCAGAGACGCCTTCGGAAACGTGCTCATCAATTTTCCAATCCGAAGACGTGACCACAACGTTCACCTGGCACTCGGACCAACCCACGAAGAAGTCGTGACCGACCTGATGTCGCGACTCATCAGCAGCTACCGACAACTTCCGATGACCGTCTATCAGATTCAAACGAAATTCCGGAACGAAGAACGGCCGAGATTCGGGGTCCTTCGCACAAGTGAATTCCTGATGAAAGACGCCTACAGCTTCGCGACAACCGTCGAACAGCTCAACGAGTCTTATCAGAAAATGTACGATGCCTACTGCCGCATCTACTCCCGCTGCGGACTCGAATTCATCCCCGTGGAAGCAGAAAGCGGTCCCATCGGAGGCGATGCATCTCACGAGTTCATGATTCCCGCCGACAATGGAGAAGACCGAATCGTCCGCTGCGATTCATGTGGATACGCAGCGAACCTTGAACGAGCCGACACCGGCCGCAACCACCAAGCCCCCGCCTCAACCGAAAATCAACCGCCACCCGAAACTGTCGACACCCCCGGATTAGGAAGCATCGAAGCTGTCGCCAATTTCCTGAAGATTCAACCCAGCGAGATGATCAAAACACTCATCTACCTCGCTGATGACAAACCGGTCGCTGTCCTGCTTCGCGGGGACCACGAAGCGAACGATGGGAAAATCCGCAGGGCCCTGAGTGCCCAAACCCTCGAAATGGCCGATAACGCGACCATCGAACGCTCGACAAACGCCCCCGTCGGATTCGCCGGACCAGTGGAACTCAAGATCCCGATTCTGGTCGATCATGATGTTTCTCTGATGTCCACCGCAGTCGTGGGAGCGAACGCCGAAGATAAACACACCACCGGCGTGGTCCCTGGACGTGATTTCACATTCGACACGACTTTTGACCTTCGCAACGCAGAAGCAGGCGATCCCTGCCCAAAATGCGAGTCGAAGCTCGAATTCGTCCACGGAATTGAAGTGGGCCACGTCTTCAAGCTGGGCACGAAGTACAGCGAAGCCCTCGAAGCCGAATTCCTGGACGAGAAAGAACAGAGACACCCGCTCATCATGGGTTGTTACGGAATCGGAGTGAACCGGATCATCGCCGGACTCGCTGAAACATGCCATGACGAAAATGGCCTCATCTGGCCAGTCTCCGTCGCACCGTACGAAGTTGAGCTCATCCCCCTGAATGTCTCGGACCCGGAGGTGATGAAGCACGCCGAATCCATCTATTCCGAGCTGCAACAAGCCGGAATCGACGTCCTCATGGACGATCGCGATGCCCGTCCCGGCTTCAAATTCAAAGACGCCGACCTAATTGGGATCCCTCTGCGCATTATTGTCGGAGGAAAAGGACTCAAAGAGGGAATCGCCGAAATCAAATGGAGACGCGGCGGAGACGCGGAGAAAATCCCCCTCGCCGAAGCTGCAAATGACGCAATCAACAAGATCCAGGCCGAACAAAATCGGCTCTCGAACCAGTGACATTGCAGATACTCACTGCTCAGATCGCTGACTTATCTAAAATCCTGTCGTGTTCGGTTGCGACCGCCGACCTTCACCGATATCATTCTCTGCTCGCCTGACGGCGACACCGGGCGTGTAGCTCAGTTGGTTAGAGTGCAGCTCTGATAAAGCTGAGGTCCCAGGTTCGAATCCTGGCACGCCCACTAGGGATTTTTCAAACGCAAGCCGTTCGACAAATCCCGCCTGGGGACGTAGCTCAATTGGGAGAGCACCTGCTTTGCAAGCAGGGGGTTGTCGGTTCGAGCCCGATCGTCTCCACTTTGTTTCACGGCAGTTACTGGATGGCCAAAACCTCCACTGGCAAATGTGAAACAAAATCGCGAGTTCACTTTACTCGCAGACTTGCCACACCAGGCAAAGCTCGATAAAGTCCCGCGACTCAGGCTGAATCCAACTGACCGACGTCAAATGTCATCAAGTTGTGGACACAAGCCGACTGAGGGTTTCGTACCTCTGCTGCTCGCAAGCAACAGAAACATCGAAACACCTCAGAGGGGATTCGAGAAAAGAATTCTTCAAAAAAGAATTCACAGTCGCTTGACAACAACTTCTCGTTCCCCTAACATGCCTCCCCGCCTTGAGCGAAACGACTCAAGCGGACAGCAAGCCAACAAGACTCAAATGCACGCAAGTGCAAGAAAGCAAACGGCTTGCGACAAACCCAGAGAGGGTTTGATTGATCTTTGACAACTTGGCAGAAAGACGCGTGGCATCAAACGTTGCTAAAAAGCTGAAAACTTTTCAGCAAACGCAACGAAAGTTTGAAGAGCTCTTAGAGGTTGCACGTTTTGTGCACGGTGTCGTCAACGTGACGATTATCACTGTTTGCCTCTTTGGTTTCGTGTTGCACACCGCACGCTTTGCGTGTGGGGCGTGATTGAAACTAAAGTGGTCAAGCTAATAAGGGCACATGGGGGATGTCTTGGCGTTGGTAGGCGATGAAGGGCGTGGAAGGCTGCGAAATGCTTGGGGGAGCCGTCAAACAGGCGTTGATCCCGAGATTCCCGAATTAACCCGAAAGGGTGGCTAACGTGGGGAACTGAAACATCTAAGTACCCACAGGAAGAGAAAGAAATTTCGACTCCCTGAGTAGCGGCGAGCGAAAAGGGACTAGCCCAAACCGTGTGCTACGGCACGCGGGGTTGTGGGACCGACAACATGCATTGTGAATTGCTAGAGGAATCCGTTGGAACACGGAGTGACACAGGGTGAGAGCCCCGTACTCGAAAGCATGAAGCAGCTAGTCGGCACCCGAGTAGGACCGGTCACGTGAAACCCGGTCTGAATCTAGGAGGCCCATCTCCTAAGGCTAAGTACTCACCAACGACCGATAGTGAAAAGTAGCGCGAGCGAAAGATGAAAAGAACCCCTTTTAGGGGAGGGAAAGAACCTGAAACCATGTGCCTACAAGCTGTCGAAGCACTGTACTCTTCGGAGTCGTGTGACGGCGTGCCTTTTGCATAATGATCCGGCGAGTTATCGTCATTGGCTGGTTAAGATCTTACGGATCGAAGCCTAAGGGAAACCGAGTCTGAATAGGGCGAATTTGTCAATGGCGGTAGACGCGAACCCTGGTGAACTACCCATGGGCAGGTTGAAGCGCGGGTAAGACTGCGTGGAGGACCGAACCCACCTGTGTTGAAAAATAGGGGGATGACCTGTGGGGAGGAGTAAAAGTCTCATCAAACCAGGAGATAGCTCGTTCTCTCCGAAATAACTTTAGGGTTAGCCTTAAGAAACTACGCATCGGGGGTAGAGAGACTGATTTCGGCTGGGGCCCCTCCCGGGGTACCCACTGTGACCAAACTCCGAATACCGATGTGATTATCTTAGGAGTTAGTCCGCGGGGGATAAGCTCCGCGGTCGAGAGGGAAACAACCCAGACCACCTGCTAAGGTCCCTAAGATTTACTGAGTCAGAAAGGATGTTTAGATGCAATGACAGTCGGGATGTTGGCTTAGAAGCAGCCACCATTTAAAAAGTGCGTAATAGCTTACCGATCGAGCATTTTTGCACCGATAATGAACGGGAGTAAGTAAATCACCGAAGCAGTGGATTCGTAAGAATGGTAGGAGAGCGTTCCAATTCAGCAAGTGGTACCGCAAGGAGCCATGTCGGGAATTGGAAGTGATTATGCCGGAATGAGTAACGATAAGGCAGGTGAGAATCCTGCCCACCGTAAGCCTAAGGTTTCCTGGGGAAGGTAAATCCGCCCAGGGTTAGCCGGTCCCTTAGTCAAGCCCGAAAGGGGTAGACGATGGATAGCAGGTTAATATTCCTGCGCCGCAGTATGGGGGACGTTGTCATGAAGATGATCGGACTGTTAGATTAGTCCGTGCCGCAAGGCCGAGTCCCTGATGATGAAGTCATCAGATTGACAATCAAGAAAAGCCCATACACTAAACGCGACCGTACTAAAACTGACACAGGTAGGCGAGGCGAGTAGCCTAAGGTGCTCGGGAAAACGCTGGTTAAGGAACTCGGCAAAATTGCCCCGTAACTTCGGGATAAGGGGTGCCACCGCAAGGTGGTCACAGCAAAGCGGTTCCGGCGACTGTTTACTAAAAACACAGGACTCTGCGAACTCGTAAGAGGATGTATAGAGTCTGACGCCTGCTCGGTGCCGGTAAGTTAAGGAAGGGGGTGCAAGCTCACGACCGAAGCTCCGGTAAACGGCGGCCCTAACTATGAGGGTCCTAAGGTAGCGAAATTCCTTGTCGGGTAAGTTCCGACCTGCATGAATGGCGTAACGACTGGAACACTGTCTCAACCAGCGACCCGGTGAAATTGTAGCCGTGGTGAAGATGCCACGTACCCGCAGCGTGACGGAAAGACCCTATGAACCTTTACTGTAGGCTGGTATTGGTATTAGGTATGTTTTGTGTAGGATAGGTGGGAGGCTTTGATCTGGCAGCGCTAGCTGTCAGTGAGCCGTTGGTGAAATACCACCCTGAACCTACTTGATATCTAACTCCAACAACAAATTGGTGGACAGTGCCAGTTGGGCAGTTTGACTGGGGCGGTCTCCTCCTAAAGAGTAACGGAGGAGCTCAAAGGTACCCTCAGCCTGGTTAGCAATCAGGCGAAGAGCGTAAACGTAGAAGGGTGCTTGACTGCGAGATTGATGAATCGAGCAGAGACGAAAGTCGGAGTTAGTGATCCGGCGGTTCCGAATGGAAGGGCCGTCGCTCAACAGATAAAAGGTACTCTGGGGATAACAGGCTGATCACACCCGAGCGTCCATAGCGGCGGTGTGGTTTGGCACCTCGATGTCGGCTCATCACATCCTGGGGGTGAAGAAGCTCCCAAGGGTTCGGCTGTTCGCCGATTAAAGTGGTACGCGAGCTGGGTTTAAACCGTCGTGAGACAGGTTGGTCCCTATCTGCTGTGGGCGTACGAAATTTGAGGGATTTTCTCTTTAGTACGAGAGGATTTAGAGGGACGTACCTCTGGTGTTCCTGTTGTCTCGCTAGAGGCAGCGCAGGGTAGCTATGTACGGTTCGGATAAGCGCTGAAAGCATCTAAGCGCGAAGCCAGTCCCAAGATTAGATTTCGATGAGTCCCCTGGAAGACTACCAGGTTGATAGGCTGGCTGTGTAAGATTGGCAACAATCTCAGCTGACCAGTACTAACGGACAAACGCTTGACCATTTTAGTTTTGATCGTGCCAGAGCAATGCGATCTCAACGAGGTCTTCAAAGTTGGTATTACGCGTCTTCTGCCTTTTTATTCCATTGTGTTGTCTAACCGCAACACAGTGGCTTTCCGGTGACTACATCTATGTGGAAACACACGTTCCCATTCCGAACACGACCGTTAAGCACATAGAGCCGATGATAGTGCCGAAAGGTGCGAAAGTAGGTTATTGCCGGTTATTTTACCTCACACATCTTCGGATGTGTGAGGTTTTTTTATGCGCTGAGATGTTTTTCTGTCCGGATTCTGGATGAGTGTTTCATGCTTCTACAGGTTTGCCGGTGACTACAAGAAGCCGTTCAACGATTGTGACGAGTTGAGACGACGAGCGTAGCTGAGATTCTCCTCGACGTCATCCGTATCATTGACCCATAACTTGATGATGCACGTCTTTTCCGGCTGTTGTTGATAGACGGTTTGCTTCGCGATCTGCAGCCCTTTGATGATCGATCGAATGCATCGTTTTCTGGTGAAAGCTGTGCGCCAGCCGAACGGATCCAGGCGGTTCTCTTGGAGATCCCATATCGCGCTGAGTGTGTCGTTTGCTTGTCGATGGCATGCAGCTACCGTTTCATTGGAATCAGTGAACTGCTCATTGTGGAATGACCACGCCCCTTGATCTCTCCGGTGCAGTGCAATTGCTTGTGGCAGATTCGTTCGGGACGTGGGAAAGCGTTTCTGAGTCTTACTGAGCCAGTTTCTTGAGTACTCTTCGAGAGCTTGCTCCGAGTTTGCTGTCCAGTAGCAACTCGTCACATCGTGATCGACGCAAACGGCGAAAGCGTAGATTTCCCGATCTAGATCGTCTTCCTGAAGGGCCGCCATTCCAGCAATTGCCATGGCGGCCATGTGATCGGCCAGGTTGATAAAGTTCGAAGCCATTAAAGATTCCGTTCGTATCGTTGCAGTTCCAGCTCGTCACTTCACCTCGCTGGTGAAAGCTTTGAGAAACTGTTTAAGTTGAGTTATTTTCAGATTTGCCTTAGAGGTGAACTGAATCTGAATGGCTTCTTTCCCTGAGCGGTGCGGTTCGAGCTTTCGGTTCTTCCCGAGAGTTGTGACTTGCCCCAACGCGAATGTTCCTGGGTCAGATAGAAGCGAAAGAACAATGGATTCTCGACGCTTTGTTTGCAGCTCCGCCACGAGGTCTCCACTTTCTGGATGCTTGAACTGAATCGTTGTCTTGTTTGACCAATCGATTGGAAAGTCGGAGAGTTCTGTTTCGAGAATCTGAAAAAGGCTCTCCAGAGTTTCGAGCTTCCAGGCAACTCGTTTACTCGAAGGGAACCCCTTTCGGGAGAGATGCCATTGTTTCTCGAGCACTTTCCATGGCATCAGATCGGCCGGATCTTTTTTGGCCACCTGATCGACATGAGAAAGATACGCGGCGGCAGCTTCTTTAAGGAAAGCGGCAAATTCGGGAGTCTCGATTTCCTCTCTCCAGTGAACATCGAAGATGATTTCTTGAAATGGCCCCTTCGCGTTATTGGTTCGAACACGGTCGCTGCGGTTGTAGATGGGCAATTCATCAAGTTCGTTGACAGACTTGAGTCGAATCCGTTTTTGCAGCTCGCTTTCGTCGAAAGTCCCTTTGGGAACTCGAAAATAGAGCCGCAGCAACCACTCATCGCCAGTGAGTGCGTGAAAGAACCAACCTGAGCCAACTTTTTGTTCGGCTGTGATTTCGACGCGGGCCTGATCTTTCCAATTGGCCGGTTTCAATCCTTCGGTGTCGGCGAGTTGGTCAACAACGTAATTGAGGGCATCGCCTTCCCACCGACTTTGTTTTCCATTGCGAGCAATTCGCGTTTGGGTATGCCATTGTCGGCCATCGACTTCCCAGGGGGCAGCGATATCCTTGCCGAACTGACTGATATCGACGTCGCCTTCGCGTTTTTTCGCTACGGACTTCGCATCGAAGACTTCGACTTTACCTTTCGGTTCAGATTTCAGAATGTCCGCGAGCAGTTCTCCCGTCCAACTCCTCATCTGTTTTAGGTCGGATCCGTTTTTGGAAACTTTTCGCCGCTTCTTCGTCTTGCTCTTTCCTTTTCCTGAGCCGATGACCTGTTCTGCGTAGTCCGCCACTTCTTCGGGAGTCCCGGAAACGACGATCCATCCTCCTCCAACCCCAGCTTCCGGTCCGAGGTCGACAATCCAATCGGCGGTTTTGATGACATCGAGATTGTGTTCGATGATGACGACGGTATTTCCTTGCTCAACGAGGCTGTTTAAGACCTTGAGCAGCTTTGCGATGTCGTCGAAGTGGAGTCCGGTCGTCGGTTCGTCGAGCAAATAAAGCGACCGACCGCTATTAGGCTTGGCGAGTTCCGCAGCGAGTTTGACGCGTTGTGCTTCTCCTCCACTGAGAGTCGTTGCAGATTGCCCGAGAGTGAGATAATCGAGGCCAATGGCAGCGAGCGTAGCGAGAGGAGCACGAATTTTCGGAATGTTCTCGAACAATTCGAGTGCCTGACCGATGCTCATCTCAAGGACATCTGAAATCGATTGTCCTTTATATTTCACGGCGAGAGTTTCGATATTGAATCGTTTTCCGTGGCAGGTTTCGCATTCCACCCAGACATCGGGCAGAAAATGCATCTCGATTTTTTTCTGTCCCATCCCTTCACAGTCTTCGCAACGCCCGCCAGCACGATTGAAGCTGAATCGCCCCGGTTTGTATCCGCGAATTTTTGAGTCGGGAAGTTTTGCATAAAGTTGACGAATGTGGTCGAAAACGCCGGTGTAAGTTGCTGGGTTAGAAGCGGGTGTCGCGCCAATCGGATTTTGATCGACTGCCATCACCCGGTTAATTTCCTCAGCTCCGCGCATTTCCCGGAATGGGCCGGGGGCGGGTCCTTTGAGACGGAGATGTCTCGCCACCGCGCGGGCGAGTGTTTCCTGAATCAATGAACTTTTCCCCGATCCGGAAAGTCCGGTCACACAGGTCAGTGCCCCGAGTGGGATTCGAAGATCGACATTTCGGAGATTGTTCTGCTGACATCCCAGAATCTCGAGCCAGCCTCCTCCGGGAGGTTTCCGATATAAATCGGTTAACAAATCACTCGAATCGGCGGAATTGGATTCGTCGGCGACTCGCTCCATGCGACGCGTGTTCGGAATGACAATTCTTTTGGTTCCGGAGAGATAGGCTCCGGTGAGAGAGGTCTTCGAACGTCTTTGAATCTGCTTTGGTGTTCCTTCGGAGGTGACATTTCCGCCGAATCTGCCAGATCCGGGGCCAAAGTCGAAGAGACGGTCGGAAGCTTCCAGGACTTCCCGATCGTGTTCGACGAGAACGACGGTGTTGCCGAGATCTTTCAGTTTTTTGAGGGCTTCAACGAGGCGGCCGTTGTCGCGGGGGTGAAGACCGATTGTTGGTTCATCAAGGACGTAAAGGACACCAGTCAGTGCTCGCCCAATTTGGCCGGCGAGACGAATTCGCTGGGATTCGCCGCCGGAGAGAGTTGGCATCCCGCGATCGAGCGTCAAATAGTGGAGGCCGACGTCGACGAGAAATTTCAGTCGATGAATCGCTTCATTCAGCAAATCTCCAGCGATTTTCTTCTGACTCTCCTCAAGGGTAATTGATTCGAGAAAACCGAGAACTTCATCCAGTGGTCGCTGACACAGTTGCGGAAGCGTCGTTTCTTTCAGTCGCACGGCTGCGGAATCCGCCCTCAATCGAGTCCCGTTGCAGACGGAACAGGGCTTAACTCCCACCAAATCCTGGAATTTTGCCCGGTAGGGATAAGAGACTCGGGCTGCCTCTTCGATCGCTGGATACAACCCTTTATATTGAATTTTGACGGGCGACTTCGTGTTCGGGAACTGGACCTCAACTTTCTCGTCTCCCGAGCCGTGAAGAATGACTCGCTGGTGCTGCGGGCTTAGTTGATACCACGGGATGTCTCGCGGAATTCCGAACTGATCAGTCAATGCTTGAATGACTGCTGCAAAAGATTTGTTTTCTTCCGGCGATGGCCACGCCGAAACCGCTCCCTGATCAATGCTGAGATTGGGATTGGCCACGATGACCGATTGATCTGTCCCGACTTCCGTTCCCAAACCTTCACAGGCAGAACACCAACCCAATGGGCTGTTGAAAGAAAAATTCTGAGGAGTGAGTTCTTCGAACGTCCGTGCCATGCTCGGTAATCAATTCGTGCCTGAAGGTTCAACAACGCAAGATGGTCCACTGCGAATCATTATTACCGCCCATTCGTTTGCCTCAACTCGTGAGAGAAGAAAAGGCTCACTCCTGTTTCAACGGTCGAAGCATCAAGCTGTTGGTCGCTTCGACGGGAGATTTTCCTCGAAACAGCACCTGATAGACTTCATTGACGATTGGCATTTCGACATTTCGAGATTTCGCCAGGCCATAAATCGCTTCGGTTGTTGTGACCCCTTCTGCGACGGAACTGGTAGTGGCCAGAATTTGATCGAGCGATTCCCCTTTTCCGAGACGTTCTCCCACGGCACGGTTTCGACCATGTGGGCTGACACAGGTCGTGATCAAATCACCAATCCCGGCAAGTCCCGCGAATGTTTCCGGTTGGGCTCCCAGGGATTCTCCAAAGCGGCTGATTTCCACAATTCCACGGGTCACCATCGCGGATTTCGCGTTGTCTCCGTATCCGAGGCCGTCACAAATCCCGGCTGCAATTCCGATGATATTTTTCAGCGCGCCTGCCAGTTCGACGCCAATCAGATCAGTGTTGGTATAGACCCGAAAGCGGTCTGTCGTGAACATTTCCTGAACTTGTTCGGCGAGGCCGACATCTTCTGAAGCGGCGACGACACTCGCTGGAAGCCGTTTGGCGATTTCTTCTGCGTGACTGGGACCGCTCAAAGAAACGAATGGCCTTTTTCCGAGGACTTCGTCAACGATTTGGCTCGGGCGGAGAAATGTATTGATTTCGATTCCCTTCACCACACTGATGACGGGAAGCCCGCCGGGAATTGCTGGACTCAAGGCCGTCAGTGAATTCCGCAGATGTTTGGAAGGGATCGAAGCGACAAGAAATTCCGCATCCGCGACAGCTTCGGAAATGTCAGAAGTGATGCGAATTCCTTCCGGGATGTGAATGCCGGGAAGGAGTCGACGATTCTCGCGATTATTCTCCATGTCTTCGGCATAGTCGGGATTTCGCGCCCAGATGGTGACAGCCTGTTGGGGATGATCTGCAAGCAGAATGGCACACGCCGTCGCCATCGCTCCGCCACCCAAAATCGTCACTTTTCCTGCCATAAAGCTGCACTTCTGTTCTTGAGAAGAGTTTTCTATGTGATCTGCGTAAAGACCATTGTTCTCCGCCGATTCTGCCAATCGCCAGAATACAATTGCTACAGGCGTTACAACACGCACATTCGCACAGAAAAAATTCGCGGGAATGCCTGTGAGCTGGAGATTCCGCTGCACCGACGGCTGCTCAATCTAGTGTATTAAGAGAATCTCAAAATAGGAGTCCAACATGCAGGTCACGACACCCAATGAGGAAACGTTCGTCGACCGGAGATCGGCAGGTCCTTCCGGACAACCGCCTCCACACGAGAGAAGGCAATTCTCCGATGCACGCCGATCTGATCGACCCGAAGTCGATGAACTGGCGAAGGCGATTGATGAGTACAAGCTCCGCAATCGGCGTCGCTTCATCACTTTCGAAGAGATCTACGACGTGATCGTCTCGCTTGGCTATCACAAGTAAGCGAGATTGACGAACCTCGTTTTGCGAGAGCGTCTACCCTCCTCTCTGTCTTTCCCAGACAGAGAACTTCACCGTCACTGATGGTGAAACACGTCCCCCCCATTCGTTGAACGTGCGGTCTCAGCCGGTGTTCCATCGGCTGAGACTTTTTTATGCGCGTCTGCAACGGTTTCGAGACGCGAAGTTTTCGAAACGTGAAACTTCTCCGGCTGACTTGACGCCCCTGCTTCGTCGGCCGATGCTCAGAGACTCAGGCTCGTCTCGATCAACGCAATCGTTGCAGTTTCTTTTGCGTCGCGAGACGATCGCATCTCTTCATCAATTTGCAACACGATCTTGTGCAGCTCTGGATTTTGCAATGCTTCATGCAGTGATTATGGCAGGAGGAAGTGGCACCCGGTTCTGGCCTCTGAGCCGGCGACTCTCGCCAAAACAGTTTCTGACACTTGGTCGAAAACGCTCTTTGATTCAATCTGTCTACGATCGCTGCCATCCGATGATCGCATCGGAACGGTTCTGGGTTGTCACGAATCAACAGCTAACTTCGACGACGCAAGAACATCTTCCACGGATCCCGGTATCTCAAATCATCGCGGAACCTTGCGGCCGCAACACAGCTCCCTGCATTGGACTTGCAGCTCTCTTGATCGAAGCCGCCGATCCGGAAGCAACGATGGTTGTCATGCCCGCGGATCATGTGATTCAAGACTATCAGAAGTTTCAGAACGCCATTGCGATGGCTGAAGAAGCCCTTGAGAACAGCCCCGAAGAACTCATTCTTTTTGGAATCCCTCCAGTGAGTCCGGAAACCGGATACGGGTATATCGAGGTCAGCAAATCTGATTCACAACAACTTCATCAGGTTGTTGGATTTCGAGAGAAGCCCGATCTCGAAACGGCAAAGTCTTATGTCGAACAGGGACGATTTCTTTGGAATTCCGGAATCTTTGTCTGGCGGGCTTCAACGATTCTCTCAGCAATCCGCACTCATCAACCGGAGATTGGGCGTTATCTCGACGAGTTGCGAAGCCATATTGGCACCGAACAGTGGAACGAAGCACTTCAGAAAACGTTTCCGCTGATGCCATCTGTCTCGATTGACTATGCTGTCCTTGAACACGAAATGAAACTTTCCGTTGTCGAAGCAAAATTCGACTGGGATGATGTCGGTAGTTGGGAAGCGATGTCTCGTCTGAATCCTCAAGACGAGGCGGGAAACACTTCAATCGGCCGAACGTGTGTCGTTGACTCGAACGATTGCATTATCCACAGCAGTGGCGAACAAGTCGTTACACTGTTGGGAATGGAGAACTGCATCGTCGTTCACACCCTCGATGCGACACTTGTCGCGGACCGAAGCGACCAGAATGCGATTCGCGAACTGGTCAAAAGACTGGAAGAACAAGGATATGACCGAGTCCTCTGAGGACTTCCCACAAACCGGCAGACTTCTGGGAGTCGATTACGGAACGAAGCGGGTCGGGATTGCTGTCTCGACACCCGATCAGAAGATCGCCAGTCCTCTGGAGATTCTCACACGCCAAAACGAAAACTACGACGCGAAGTATTTCAAGGAGGTGATTTCCGAATACCGAATCTCTGCACTCGTCGTCGGGCTCCCGATCCATGTGAATGGAACCGAAGGTCAGAAAGCGCGCGAAGCTCGGGAATACGGGGGATGGCTTTCGCAACTGACGAACCTTCCCGTCAAATATTGGGATGAGCGGTATACGTCTGTCGCCGCCGAAGACTGCATGATCGGAATTGATTTCACGCGGAAGCAGCGGAAACGGCGGATGGATATGGTGGCTGCTCAAATCATGCTTCAAGCATACCTGGATCATCAGGAAACTCTTCGACGCGATGCAGCCGCCGTCGAAGCGGAAGCGCAGGACAATGCCAGTGAATCGGCGAATGAATCGCTCGATTCAGCAGACTGACACGCGCGAACATCTCATTACATTGAGAACTGTTTCACCGGTGAAATCACGATGACCTCGCGGCTCACATCTCCTCACTTGTCGGGAGTTCTTCTTCAGCTTCGGCATCCGGCTCCGGTTCAACCTCCACAGTGGGAAGTCGACCAATCGTGTTGAGCATGTCGATGACAGATTGCTCGTTCCAGTTGTCTTCATTCACACGCATCGAAAGCAGGACTTCCCCCTGCTTCCCTTGAAAGACACCTTCCACGATATGAAAGACTCGCCCGGTGGGAGGATCGCGTCCGATCTCGAACTTGAACGGGACCAGTTCTTCTCCAATGGCGACTTCGACGATTCGGGATTCTGAATCGTTGATCACCAATGGTGTTCCGCCCCCTCCTTTTCGAAGAAGCGTATCACGAATGTGTTGACGGACATCTTCTTCGCTTCGAAATCGACTGTCGACTTCCACAACAGTGAGAAGCCCGTCACCGGCGAACCGTTCGAAGTACGAGCCTCGAATACTCATCAGGTAAGCGACATTCCATTCGATCGTTCCCTGCGGGAGATACGTATCGGGAATGTCGATCGCGACAATCTCGGCAAGCAGTTCTCCGGCTCGTTCCGGGTCTTCGTTGACTTCCGGTTGAAACCACCAGGCGGCGCCTCCGCAAACACAGCAGAAAAGAAGCAAAATTGCGGAAGCGAATCCAGCAATCAAAATCAGGACCGGATGAGCAGACGTTGATTTGCCTGTCAGATCATCCGCCATCATCTTCTTGTTCTCGGGGATGTCATTCTTGGATGGCATCATTTCCCCTGCAGTGGGATTTCGAGTTGCGACTCGGCGATCACCAGATCAGCTCGATGTTTGGCAACGATTTCCTGAATCGACTCAAGGACTTCAGGGTGTTTTTCATTGAGGTTGAATCGTTCACTTGGATCGTGATTGAGATGATAGAGCAACGGCGGATCGTGTTCGTGACGAACTCCCGATCCTTTGACATAAGATGTCTGAGTGAAGAAATGCGCTTTCCATGGACCGGAACGAACTGCCATCAGCTCTGTTCCTCGATAGAAGAACACTGTGTCGCGAGGACTTGGTCCGGTCCCGAAGAGAACGGGCGAAATGTTGACGCCGTCAACGACGCGATCTTGAGGAATAGCTCCTCCACTCAACTCAATGAAAGTCGTGTAGAGATCCATCGTCGAAGCCAGTTCCAGAGTGACTTGTCCAGCGGGAATCGTTCCGGGCCACCACGCGATTCCCGGTTCTCGCATTCCCCCTTCCCAAGTTGCTCCTTTTCCCTCTTTGAGGAGTCCAGCGGACCCTCCATGTTCGTTGTAAGTCAGCCACGGACCGTTGTCGCTGGAGAAAAAGACACACGTATTCTTGTCGATTCCTTCCGCGCGAAGCATCTCGAGAATTTGACCAACTGACCAGTCGATCTCTTCGATGACATCACCGTAAAGACCGCGAGCGCTCACATCTTCAAAGTCTTTGCCCCGAAACAGAGGGACATGAGGCAAGCTGTGCGGGAGGTAAATGAAGAACGGTTGGTCTCCGCGATCCTTAATGAACTCGACGGCATGCTCGGTATATCTGCGAGTGATCGTCGTTTGATCCGCCGGACGTTCGACGACTTCGAGATCCTTGATGATCGGGACATTCCAGTACTCCGTTTTTGGATCGAGAAACGCCTGGCGTCCTTTCGGCCCATGGGAACTTTCACGATCCATGTCATTGGAATACGGAATCCCGAAGTAAGTATCGAAGCCGTTGCTCGTCGGCAGAAACTGAGGAAGATGTCCGAGGTGCCATTTTCCGAAACAGGCGGTCTTGTACCCCTGCTCCCGCAACGCTTCGGCCAGCGTGACTTCGCTCTCGGGAATCCCTCCTCCGGAATCGGGGAAGAGGACGCGTCGCTTGTCACTGCACATTCCGCTACGAACCGGAAGCCGTCCTGTCATCAGAGCTGCTCGACTCGGCGTACAAACTGACGAAGCGGAATAGAACTGTGTGAATCGAAGTCCCTCGGCCGCCATTTGATCGAGATGCGGAGTACGGATCGTCGGATTTCCATAGCAACTGAGATCTCCGTACCCGAGATCGTCGGCGTAAATGATGATGAAATTCGGAGAATCATCCGCTGTCGTCACCTGAGTCGACGTTCCCAGCATGAGGACCACGAAAACGTTCAGCATGAGAAATCGATTGAGCATGAGCACTCTCGCCAATCTGTTCGCGCCTGAGGAATTGTCCGCTACCGACGAAAACGTCACACTCCGATACGGCCCTTCGCAATGAAAACGCCAGGCTGTAAATCGCCAGAACACGCGATCTCACCTCGGCCTTCACTGAACGGTTTGGCACAGCAATTCAAGCTGTGACTGCCCGTGTGAGAAGGGGAAACCAATGCGAGAGATGTTCTGGCAACAATGTCTTCGCCGTTCGCATCATGGCCAGATTAACGATTCGCGTCAAACGGATGCGACTCCGCCGCTCCCAAATGCTTTTCATTCAACACGAAGCTCACTTATGATCTACGTTCGTGGATTCATCGTCTTTCCAGAGTTTTCGAAATATCGACTAAGGAACGTAATGCGTCGCCCGTTTCACAACCTCTTGCCCCTGGCATTTGTCGCCTGCGGACTCTCAGCTTGTCTCGCTGCGGATCATGGTCCCGCTTATGTCGATCCCGAAGTCGCTGCGGAGAAGGACCCGGACTTTCTTTTTCAAGGGGAGTACGCCAATTCCGATCGCGGTGTTCAAGTCATCGCTTTGGGAAATGGCGAGTTCCGCACAGTGACTTATCCAGGTGGATTGCCGGGAGCCGGCTGGACTCAAAAAGAACGCCGATCACGAGAAGGAACACGTGAGTCACTCGCGAGTGTTCTCGAAGGAGTCGAGCGAGTCGAACGTCAGAGCGACACACTCGGACTTGCTCCGCCCGAAGATGCGATTGTTCTCTTCGACGGAACGAAAGAGACATTCACCAAACACTGGCGTGATGGAGCATCGATGACCGTCGACGGTTTGCTCATTCAGGGAGCGACAAGCATCGACGAAATGCAGGACTTCCAACTTCATCTCGAATTCCGACTTCCCTACATGCCCGAAGCTCGAGGTCAGGCACGCGGCAACAGCGGGTGCTATGTCCAAGGTCGGTATGAAATCCAGATGCTTGATTCGTTCGGCTTCGGCCCCAAAGACAACGAATGCGGCGGAATCTACAAAGCCTCCGCCCCGAAACTGAACATGACATTCCCGCCGCTCACCTGGCAAACTTACGATATCGATTTTCAAGCGGCCCGCTTTGATGACGCCGGAGAGAAAACCGCTCCCGCCAAAGTGACCGTGCGTCACAACGGAACCATCATCCACGAAAACCTTTCACTCCCGGCCAATACCCCCGGCGGAGTCATGAAAGATGAATCCGCCGCACCGGGGCCATTGTTCCTTCAGAACCATGGCGACGAAGTCCGCTACCGAAACATCTGGTTCGTTCCGGCTTCCTCAGAAGACTCTCAAGAACAACAGAGTTAAACCTCTCTTCTCTCGGTCAGTGGCCGTCTTCCTTGTTCGTAGAAATCTCCGGATGGAGTTATCAGTTGTCACGATTTGAACTCGCACTGGTCTGTGCTTTGATCGCCCCATCGATTGCGAGTGCAGTCGATCAATCATTTGTCACGATTGATGTCGACGAAGCCCAGACCGATCCGGACTTTTCGATTCAGGGTGAATACGCTCCTCACGACGAATCAGCTTCCAACAAAGGAGTCCAGGTCGTTGCCCAGGGTGATGGTCTCTTCCGAGTGGTGATCTACAACGGAGGACTTCCCGGCGCGGGATGGGATCGAAAACCTCCCCAAGTCATTCCGGAAGAGGACGGCGAAATTGTTCTGGAACTTCTGGAAACCTTCGGCGTTAAGAAGAAACTTCGCGAAAGTCCAACACTTGGGGCCACTCCTCCACCGGATGCGGTCGTTCTCTTCGATGGGACCGACGAATCACTTCGCGTGCATTGGAAGGACGGGACTCGCAAGACGGAAGACGGATTGCTGATCGAAGGGGCGACGACGACTGATGAGTTCCAGGACTTTCACCTGCACCTTGAGTTCATGACGCCCTATCGCCCACATGCAAGGGGACAGGCCCGCGGCAACAGTGGCGTGTATTATCAAGGTCGATACGAGACTCAGGTCCTCGACTCATTCGGCCTCGACGGAAAGAGCAACGAGACCGGCGGGATCTATGAGATCCGTGACCCCGACCTCAACATGTGTTTTCCTCCGCTCACGTGGCAAACCTACGATGTTGATTTCACCGCTCCTCGATTTGATGCAACTGGACAGAAACAATCGAACGCCAAAATCACTGTTCGACTGAATGGAGTTGTCGTTCAACGAGATGTTGAGATCCCTCGCACGACGCGTGCTGCTCCCTTGAAAGAGTCCGCAGCTTCAGGCCCGCTGTTTCTCCAGGACCATGGCAATCCAGTTCACTTTCGCAACATCTGGATTCAAACACGCGACGCAGCCGCAGAAGCTCGACGCCCTCGGATTCCCGGTTACGAAAGATTCGAGGCCAACCGAATCGATTCCGTCGCGGGTGGTCAACTTCTTGTTTCTGAGTTGGGGTGTGTTCAGTGCCATGCCAGCAACAACCCGACTCTCACTCAGGAAGCAACCAAACAAGCGCCCATCCTGACGAGTCTGGGATCGCGAGCCGAACCACAATGGGTTTTCGATTTCCTTCTGAATCCTCACGGCGTGAAAGCCGGAACTCTCATGCCCGATCTTCTCACCGGGATGACTGACGACGAGAAACTCGTCGCTGCGCAAGCCCTCACGACGTTTCTAACGCAAGGGAGCCGCATCGCCCATCGAAGCTACGATCGTGGAGCAAGTAATCGCGGGGAGAAGCTGTTCCACTCGATTGGTTGTGTCGCCTGTCACGCACCGCAAGACGGCACCATAGTCGCAGACTCCTCGACTGTCCCACTCCCGAAACTCGATCAGAAATACAGCGTCGATTCACTTGCCGCTTTTCTGCGTGCCCCGCATCAGGTTCGTCCATCCGGTCGAATGCCCTCGTTCAACTTAAGTGATGAAGAAGCACTCGATCTCGCGTTTTACCTGTCCGGAAACGAGAACGCTGCTCGAACCCCAAACGTTTACTTCTCCGTGTATCACGGAGACTGGGAAGCACTTCCGAACTTCGACGAACTCAAGCCTGTCTCACAGGGAACAACGGACGGTTTGAATATCGCCGAAGCTGGGCGAACGGAACAGTTCGGAATGCGTTTCGAGGCTTATCTCAACGTGACTGAACCCGGAACTCATGCGTTCTGGCTGGGATCGGATGATGGAAGCGCGTTGTATGTTGATGGAGAACGAGTCATCAACAACGATGGCATTCACCCTCACAACGACCAAAACGGAAAAGTGGTTCTCCAGGAGGATGTTCACAAAATCCGCGTCGATTACTTCGAGTATCACGGAGAAGAATCACTCTCGTTAGATTATCGAGCTCCGAAATCCGCACGGCAGGACATTAGCGCACTGCTGACACTCAATGAAGACGGAACCCCGGTCGAAAAGCTCGAACCGATCGACTCCGATCTCGCTGGGCCGGTCTATGAACAAGATGACCAATTGATCAATCAAGGAGCGAAACTCTTCTCGACTCTTGGTTGCGCTGCGTGCCATCAGCTTGACCGAGACGGTCAACGCATTCCGAGTGAGTTGCACTCCAAACCACTGGCAGAACTTGATCTCACAGCGGGCTGTCTGACGAATCTTGAAAACAGAAGCTCCGATCAAACGATCCCAGAATACGATCTCACGGCCGCTCAACAATCGGCGATCCGAACTTTTCTCTCCGACCCGATGGCCAATCCCTCAACCGATCCCGAGGAAGCGATTCGGGAAACCATGGTCCGATTCAATTGCTATGCCTGTCACGAACGAAACGGACAAGGCGGACCGGAACTGGACCGAAACAGCCTCTTCCTGACAACACAACACGAGATGGGAGACGAGGGACGATTGCCGCCGCCACTCAATGGTGTTGGTGACAAGCTGCAACCGAAGTGGTTGCAACGGGTTCTCGACAGAGGATCGAACGAACGACCTTACATGCTGACGCGGATGCCAAGATTCGGAGCCTCAAATACAGGCGACCTGCACGAACACTTCATCAATGCAGATCAGCAGACCAGCGACATCGACGTTGAATTCGAGATCCCAGAACATCGCGTGAAGTCCTCCGGTCGCCAACTCGTCGGTGACGGCGGCCTCGCATGTATTAAGTGTCACACTTTTGGAAATCATCAAGCGACCGGGATTCAGGCCATTGACCTGACGCGAATGACCGACCGAATCCGCAAGGACTGGTTTCAACGGTATCTGTTTGAGCCCGCCAAATATCGGCCGGGAACCCGCATGCCAACCGGATTCCCCGACGGCAAAGCTGTTGTCACCGATCTTTTCGAGGGCGATCCCGATCAGCAAATCGCATCGATCTGGAATTACCTGAGTGACGGAACCAAGGCCGGAGTCCCTGATGGGCTCGTTGCGAAAATGATCGAGCTTGAACCTGAAGACGAGCCGATTATCTATCGCAATTTTCTGGAAGGCGTCTCTCCTCGCGGAATTGCGGTTGGCTACCCTGAAAAGGCACATCTGGCCTGGGATGCCAATCAACTCTGTTTGAAAACAATCTGGCACGGACGGTTTATCGATGCCTCCAAACATTGGGTCGGTCGAGGTCAGGGAAACCAGTCTCCGTTGGGAGATCATATCCTCACGCTGGAACCCGGCTTCCCGTTTTCTGTGCTCCCCTCACGTGCGACGCCGTGGCGGAATCTCAATATTCGTGACGAAGCTGGCTATCAATTCGGGGGCTACCGACTGAATGACAAAGGACAGCCCGCGTTCTTCTATCAAACCCCGTTCGGTTCCGTGACCGACTTTCCGAAGCCGATTGCCAGCTCCGGTGAAGACGCAGGATTCGAACGAACTTTGACCATTACTGTTCAGGAAGAAACACCGAACCTTTATTTCCGAGCTGCCGTTGGTCGAGAGATTCAACCTGTTGGAGATGGTTTTCAGATTGATGGGTCGATGATCATCAATCTGGAGTCAACAAACGCTCCATTCATCCGGACGATTGGCGGCAATTCCGAATTGCTCGTTCCAATTTCAGAAGCCCCCGGAGAAACCATGATTGTTCAACGGATTTTCTGGTAGATGGATTGAGAATTGATGGTGAACAATCAGGACAACCCGTCGCCGAGTGATCTTGGATTCCGGATGCCGGCAGAGTGGGAACCTCAGGAGTCGATCTGGCTCTCGTGGCCGCACAACGAAGCGACCTGGCCCGGAGCATTTGAACCGGTCCCAGCTGTCTTTGCGCAAATCGCCAAGCACGTTTCCAAAGGACAACTTGTTCGCATCAATGTTCTCGATCAACACATGGCCGAGAACGTAAGATCCCTCGTTGAGCAAGCAGGCGGGCGAGTTGAGAACCTCCGTTTTCACCTCAATCCGACAAACGATTCCTGGGTCAGGGACCACGGGCCGATTTATCTCATCCGAGACGAAAACGAACGGCGGGAACGAGCCATCTCGAACTGGATCTACAATTCGTGGGGAGAGAAGTACCCTCCGTTCGATTCAGACAACTGGATTCCGCGGCGGATCGCAGACGAATTTCAGGAACTCAGTTTTGATCAATCGATGGTTCTCGAAGGAGGATCCATTGACGTGAACGGGGCGGGTTCTCTCCTGACGACAACATCCTGCCTGCTGAACCCAAACCGCAATCCGCATCTTTCAAAATCAGAAATTGAGTCCGCTCTCCAAAAGGTTTTGGGCGTCAGACAAATCCTCTGGCTCGGTGATGGAATTCTGGGGGACGATACCGACGGCCACATTGACGACATCACTCGATTTGTTTCGACCAACCGGATTGTGACTGCTGTTGAATCGGACGAAAGCGATCCGAACTTTGAACCACTCCAGAAGAACCTCGAACTTCTACAGTCGATGCGAAATCTGGATAACGAACCGTTTGAGATCATCGAACTTCCGATGCCAGCACCGCGTTTTTTCGAATCTCAACGGCTTCCAGCGAGTTACGCAAACTTCCTCATCACCAACCAGAAAGTGCTCGTTCCGGTTTATCGATGTGACGCAGATCAAGCCGCGATCGACGTTCTTTCTGAATCCTTCCCGGACCGCGAAGTTGTGGGGATCGACTGCACCGACCTCGTCTGGGGTCTCGGAGCGATTCACTGCGTGACTCAGCAGCAACCGCTCGGCGAGATTGTTTCCGAAGTTTCCTGAGTTGAAGTTTTTCGAGTTTTTGAAACTCCCGTCGTTCCCCAGAGGTATTCATCTGCAGACAAGGAAAGACTTGTGGCGGAGGAACAGGTGGAACTCGCTCAACGGTGTCTTGCAGGGGAGGAATCTGCCCTACGGGAGTTCGTCGATGCGTTTCAGGTTCAGGTGTTTGACCTCTGCTTTCGCATGTTACGACACCGGCAAGACGCTGAAGACATTGCGCAGGAGTCGCTGATTCGAGCGATTCGCTACTTGAAGAGTTGGGATCCGAAATATCCCCTGAGGCCATGGGTTCTCAAGATTGCAGCGAATCGGTGCCGCACGGCGCTGACGAAACGGTCTCGAACGCCAACACCAACTGCTCATCTTCCGGAATCCGTTTGCGACCAACAGAATCCCCAGCTAGGACTGGCGGAAGAGTTGGAACTCGCCATGCAGGAACTGAAAGCGGAGCACCTGGAGTGTTTCGTGCTGTTTTATCAACACGAGTTGAGCATTCAGAAAATCGCGGAACAGATGTCTGTTCCGGACGGAACGATCAAAACGTGGCTGCATCGAAGCCGAAAACAACTTGCGGAAATGCTGAGAAAACGAGGAACCACCCCTTCAGTGGATGACTCGCTGTAAAATAACTGAACTTCACAATCTGCCAAAAACGGCAAACAGATTCCCGACAAACTTCTGAACATTCAATCGAACGGAGAGTGCATCGAGTTTTCGAGATCGGAACGATTCGAATCAAGTTGCCCATCCAACGGAAATTGACCAATGAGTGCTTCTTCATCACCCAGCTGTGAACTCTTTCGACGGACTTTGCAAGAAGCCATCGAAAACCGCACTCCCCTTCTCGCCGGAGTCGAGGATCACCCGAAGCATTGCGGATCGGCGGAATGCCGGAACATGTGGGAAGATCACCTGTTGCTGGAACGTGCAATTGCAGAATGGAGGAATCGACCGGTTTCCATCGACATGACAGATGCTGTTGTCGCTGCTTTGACAGAAGAAGCTTCGAATACTCCGTCGACGTCGATTCATGTTGAGCGTGCGAAGCCTGCAAAAGCGTTTTCATCGACGAATCGTCTGTTCACACCGAAAGCTGCGGGCGTCTCGATTGTGGCTGCGACGACACTCTTCGTTTTTCTGAGCAGCTTGATGACACGTCCACAGCCCGAAATCGTGACCCGTGAGGAAGTTGTCGTCCCTGCCAGTGACTCTTCAAATCTCGCAGAATTTCAGGACGCAGAATCGCTCAATCTGGATGCGGTGAAAGACTTCGGAAAATCCTACGGAAAGCTGCTGAAGGGCACTGCAACCACGTTGACCGGTTCACTCTCAGTGGTGCTTTCCGACAGCGAAACAGCTGTGATTGAACCGACCGCGAACTGGTTTTCATCGCTGAACGATCAGCTGAAAACGATTGACGAGCAGTTCGACAAGACTTTGAAAATGGTCGTTCCTCAAGAAGAGGAAATGCAGGACCAGACTCAACGGTCTCTTCCCGGGCAACAGTCCGATCTTCGCACCGCGTGAGAATTCTGAACTCCGACCGGGACGGAAGCCTCGCTTAAGCTTGCAAGTTTGAGGCTCTCATCAAATCAGAATGAGTATTCCGGATTGTTCCGGTCGAAGTCGGCGTCGGTGAATCCGACATTCAGCTTGAGGTTCTGATACGTGTATTCCTCGAGAAGCTGAGGCCGCTGATTTGGTGGAGCGGGGAAATCGTAATTTTCGACGCGAATTGGCAGCCGCGAATTCTTCTCGAAGAAGACTCGCGTCAACGCAAAATCGAATTGCCGTCGCGGTCTTGGGTGCGTGACTTCAATCACTTCACACGCGATATCTCCCATCTTCGCATCCGGGTAAAATTTGACATCGATCTCACCGTATTTCGACTCGAGTTCCCACTGCTCGATCACGAGTTCCATCAGCCGCTTCATCCCCGCATCGGTAATTGGATGGCGTGTATTCGCCATCACTGTGGGGCTGTTGACTGGCAAACTGACTGTCCCCACGAGAGACGACAGGCCGCTTGCTTCATGAGCAAGAAGTTGATTCTGATTCTTGCCTGCCACGTACAGCACTTCTCTTCCGGGCGCTGGCGAGATAAACCGCATATAAACGCTGAACGGCTGATGTCTCACCTTGAGAAGCGTCTGTTCAGTGGTCAGTTGGTTGTTGATGAATTCCCGTTTCACGAACGTCGCCTGGTAGTCTTTGATCTGATTCAATTTCTCCAGCGAGTGCCTGGCCATTTCCAGTGCTGGCACCAGTGGGTGCTGATTCGCAGCTTCTTGAGCTGCAACAGGCCCCACGAGCAAAAACGCGCCGAACATCAAAAAGTACACGCCAATTTTGCAGAAGTTACAAGCAGCGGGGGACTGAGTGCTTCGAATGGTCAGGTGTGAAGATTCCATACCTATGAATCCATCAGTTGAGAGTGTTTGTGTGACGGTTCCTCAGAACGACGCAATTCTCATGCCCGGTGAGAACTGGAGTCCACGAGGAGCTGTCAGGATGCGATTCCGTTTCCAGGATTTCGTTTTCATTCTAACGAGTTACGTGGAGCGAGTCAGAAGAATTCCGGGAGGTTGCACAAAACGCAATTCGTGCGGGACTCCCAGCAATGCACACAACACAGACCTCCGTGTGAACCCAGCCCACGCACTTTCGCACAACGAACACATTTCACGCATTCCCCCGAATGGACCAGCAATCTTCGACCAGTGACCTGCGAACTTCGCATCACAAGTCGAGTGTTCTCGGAGACTTATTGACTCATTTTTTTGAACCACCGTATACTCCGCGCTCGCAACTCTCGGCGGAAACCCAAATCGGGTGAATTCCACCTGGCTGAGAGACGGAAGGATTTCGTCTTTTCAGAAGACCCGTTTGGAGCCATTCAAGCCCAACTCCCTCCCTGCGAACTCGACCTGACACTTCGATAATTAACTCGCGAACGGATTCCGAGTGCCCCCCTCCCCATCCCGTTCCCTATTGCGATTCGTCGTTGCTTTGAGCTTGATGCTCATCGCCTCGGGAGTGCTGCGCGCTCAGCAAACCGGCAGCGGGCACAGTGTCAACTTCTCGAAACGCGTCAACTTCTCCAATGACGAAAACCGGTCCAACGGCGACCCGGCGGTTGTTCATGTCCAGAAACCTGTGAATTCGCAGGTGCATCCCGTCTCGATCAAGTCTGACTATTCTCTGGAATTTCAGGACGGCAAAGAATCTGCCCGCTTGATTCGAGGACACATCGAAGTTCGACAAGGTCAACAGGTCTGGTCAGCCCCACAAGGTGTGGTCTGGAAATCTCCGCCTGATGCCAACGGAGTCGAACGCCTCGTTGTCTATCTTGAAGAGACTCCCGACCTGAATGCATCACTTGTTGAGCCCGGTCATCGCGAGACACGACCGTACTTTGTGGTCTATCTGAATTCATCTGCCGGACTCGAATTTCACCACCGGTCAAATTCGAGTTTGCCATCGGCGATCAAAGATCCCGTCGCATTGAGAGCCCGCGAGAGAAGATCGCTGGAACAAGGCAACATTCAACTTGTTCAGAACGAAGGGGCTCCCTTTGAGTTGCTGGTCCCTTCGCTTCCAACTCCGCAGTCTCCGTTTCGAAGACGTGTCACCATCGGTCCTCGATTTCTTGGCGAGCGGATTTACGCGAAGGCAGAATACTCCGAAGATTCCATTCAGCCAGAGTACGTCATCACGGTGACTGGCGGTGTCAATATCGTGGTCGACAACGTTCCGCTGACGATTCAGGGACAAACCTTCCTGTCACGAATCGATCTCACAGCTGACAAAGCTGTCGTCTGGACGGATGCCAATCGGACCGGTGAACTGAGCGGTTTCGACATTGATGAAACAACTCCGTTCGAAGTTTACCTTGAAGGAAATATTACTGTCCGACAGGGTGCAAACGTCATTCAGGCTTCTAAAGCTTATTATGATGTGAACCAGAAACGAGGATTGCTCGTTGACGCGGAAATCCGAACGGAAATCGCCCAGTTCGACGGAACGATCCGACTGCGGGCTGCTGAATTGAGACAACTCAACGACACCCGATTCCATGCCCGGAATGCCTGGTTCACAACAAGCGAATTCGGCAAACCCAAATATCGCCTGGAAGCCAGCGACATCTTTATGGAAGAGCGGCCTTCGCTGTTCCCCAACGCGATTGATCCGCAAACCGGTCAACCTGATCCGTCCACGCTGTGGATCGAGAGTCGAAACAATCGCCTCTTTATCGAAGACGTTCCCGTCTTTGCTGCCCCTTACCTGACCGGTCCCGCAGAAGATCCGCGCATTCCTGTCAGTGAGGTCAAAGGAGGTTACTCCGGAGTCTTCGGTGCAGAATTGGAGACAGCCTGGAGCCTGGAGGGAATCTTCGGATGGAACCTTCCGGAAGGAACCGAACTCAACCTCGAAGCAGATTACTTCTCAAAACGAGGACCCGGTGTTGGTCTTGAGACTGAGTTTGACACGATCTTCCCGACGTTCGGTGCTCCGATGCGGCACTACGGCGAAGGAAATCTGTACTACATCAACGATCACGGGGAAGACAATCTCGGCCTTGGAAGACGCGATCTTCCGCCGCCCAATGACAATCGTGGTCGCCTCCTTTGGAGAAGCCGAAGCGAGTGGAATCCGTTTACATCGTTGACGGCCGAGACCGGAGTTGTGTTCAACAACGACCGAAACTTCATCGAACAATATTACGAAGACGAATGGGATCAGGATAAAGATCTTCAAAACCGTCTCATCCTCGATCATCAGATCAACAATACAACCGCAAGCATTCTCGGGGCGATTCGTTCGAACAACTTCTCGAATCAAACCGACTGGTTCCCCCGGGGCGATTTGACAATCCTCGGTCAACCCGTTTTCGATACTCCCGTCAATTGGAGTTCACACTCATCCATCGGCTATGCCCGGCTGAATCAGGCTGAAAGTCCGCCTGACCCGATGGCCGATCCGTTCGTTCCTCTCGACTACTTCGCCGACTCCGAAGGCGTGGTCGCGATGTCCCGGCATGAACTCAGCCTTCCGCTGAATGCAGGCCCGGCGAAAGTCGTCCCGTATGTGCTCGGGGAAGTTGCCTACTGGGGAGAAGATCTGACAGGTGATGAAATGACTCGCTGGTACGGCAGCGCCGGTGTGAGAGGAAGTATTCAGTTTGCGAAATACATGCCGTATGTCCGAAGCTCGATTCTCGGGCTGAATGGACTGGCTCATAAAGTTTCACTCGATGCGGACTATTACTACGCCCAATCGTCAGCGGATCTTGAAGATATCCCGCAGTACAATCCGTTCGACGAAGATGCTCAGGAACGGTTTCGGGAACGATTTCAGGTGATCGAGTTCGGAGGCGTGCTTCCCGAAGTCTATGATCCGCGTTACTACGCTGTTCGATCCGGTTCGGGTCGATCGGTGACTGATCCGTATCATGAACTGGTAGATGATCAACACGCTGTCCGGCTGTCTCTCGGTCAACGATGGCAAACGAAGGTTGGACCTCCCGAGAATCCGCGAACTGTCGACTGGATGGAACTCGACCTTGGTGTCACGATTTTCCCCGATGCTGTGGAAGACAACTTCGGCGAAACCTTCGGGTTGCTCACCGGTCGTTATGCGTGGAATGTCAGTCCGAGAACATCGCTTCTGGCGAGCGGGGCGTTCGACTTCTTCGATATGGGACAGCAGGTCTTCAATGTCGGAGTCTTGAGCCAACGGTCAGAACGTGGAAGCTTCTATGTCGGATATCGAAATCTGACAGCTGGCCCGATTGAAAGTCAGTTATTGACCGGAAGTGCCTCGTACGTAATGAGCCCCAACTTGTATGTCGCGACTCTCGGAGCTTCTTACGACATCGCCGAAGGAATCGATCGCGGACAGACGTTCACAGTCACCCGCATCAGCGAGAACTTCCTGTTCCACTTCGGACTGGGCTATGATCGCAGTCGAGACAACGTCGGCGTCGCGGTCTCACTCGAACCGAAATTCGGAAGCTATGGTCGCGGTTCAATGCAGCTGAATTCACTTCTCGGAATTCAGTAAGCGAATCGACAAACCGCGAAGATGCTCTACCGATGTTGCGCGAAGAGATCTTTCGTCTTCAGCTGACTCTCCATCCTCCACTCGCGGAGAGCATCGAGCAGTTTTCTTTTCTTTGAAACATGCCCGGGATCGTCGGAATTCCAGAGATTAACAACTTCGTCGGGATCGGCATTCAGGTCGAAGAGTTGACCATCGTCTTCGCCGAGAAAATGGACAAGCTTCCAATCACGGCTCCGGACCATCGTGATGAATTCGGTGCCCGTCAGAATTCCATCTTTCGCCTGTTCCGCGAACACGAATTCCCGCTCGGGAGCGTCTTTGCCTTCAAGAACCGGCAGAAGAGACTCTGCTTCCATGTCTTCCGGGGGAGTGATTCCAGCAAGTTCGAGAATCATTGGCCCGAGGTCGAACTGGCTGCACAGCCCGTCATAGCGTCGCCCCGCTTCGAATCGTCCGGGTGACCAGACAATCGTCGGCATTCGAGTGATGATGTCGTACATCGTCCACTTCTGCGAATGACCGTGATCCGTCAGACAGTCTCCGTGGTCGGATGTGAAAATGACGACCGAATTCTCGAGGTATCCTTTTCGCTCAAGCGATTCGAGAATTTCGCCAACCTTGTGATCAATCATCGTCACATTGGCGAGATAGTAAGCTCGCTGGCGATGGCGTTGTTCCTCGGTCGGATTCAGATCCAGAACGACGGAATCGTGATCAATTTCGTTGTTGTGCTGACGAAGCTCTTTGAATGCCGCAGGCTGATTGTCGAGTTCTTCCTGAGTGACTTCTAACAGCGGGAGTTCTTTGTCCAGATACTTCTCTGCGTATTCCGGAGTGGGATCGTACGGAGGATGAGGACCGGGAAATCCAATCTGAAGGAAGAGCGGCTCCGTTTGCGGATAGGAGTCAATCCACCATTTGGCCATCTCTCCCACGAACATGTCGGAATGAAGATCTTCCGGGAGTTCCCACAGAAACGCACCGAGTGCTTCCTGATAGTCTTCGCGCGTTCGGTACTGCTCGCGTTGCTGCTTCACAAGTCCGCGTGCCCGCAAGGCTTTGTCCCACTCGTCGAAGTAATAACGTTCTTCGAGATATCGGTCCTTGTTCTCGACAACATACCGTTCGTGAAACCCAAGCGGTGTGTGATAGGGATACGTGTGCATCTTCCCGATGTTCACGCATCGATAGCCGGACTCATTGAGAGACTCAATCCATGAATGCTGCCACAGGTCGGCGTTTTTGAGAACACCCGTCGTGTGCGGGTAGTATCCAGTGAAGAGAGATGCCCGGCTGGGAGCGCAACTTGCCGCAGTGACGTGACAGTTTGTCAGTGTCGTCCCCTCACGAACTAACCGATCCAGGTGAGGAGTTTCCATGTGCGGAAACCCCAACTCAGCGATCGTGTCGAATCGCTGTTGATCGGTGATGATGAAGATAATATTGGGACGATCAGCCATTGACGTTTCACTTCAAACTGGAACTTGTCTCAACACTCCGAGGGAATCGATCGCATCCGGGACGCGCTTGCAACGCAGGTCACACTCGTCAGCGGACTTCGAATCATGTCAATTCAATTCGCAAACGTCCAGCGCAGCGACAAGCTCTCCATTGAACTCCACTGATCGGAGCGCCAGAATGAACAACGTTTGAAGATCGAAAAACTTCCACGAAAACTCACTGTCAAAAGAGTTTCCTATGCCAATCCGATTCCTGGCTCCTGCAGTGCTCATCCTCGCGTTGTCGAGTTTCTCACAGACCTTTGCGGAGTTTCCCACTGCGGAAGATTGGCCAAACTGGCGCGGCCCTCTGCACACCGGAGAGGCTAATCCCGAACAAAATCCTCCTGTCAACTGGAGCAATTCCGAAAACATTGCATGGACATCTCGAGTTCTCGGGAAGGGCCATGGCTCTCCGATCATTGTCGGGGATCAGATCGTCCTCGCGACCTCTGACGACGAAGCCGAAATTCGATTCCTCGTCAGCTACGATCGATCGACTGGTGAGCAGAGCTGGATCACTCCCATTCATTCGGGAAATGCAACACCTCCTCGCAATGAGAAGGGAACGCAAGCGTCAGCCACTCCGGCCTGTGACGGCGAACGAATCTATATCAACTTTCTGCATGACGGAGCCGCCTGGACGAGTGCCGTTTCGCTCGACGGAGAAATTCTCTGGCAAACGCGGATCACTCCTTATACCGTCCATCAGGGCTACGGCTCGTCACCGTTTCTGTTTGGCGATCTCGTCATCGTCTCGGCGGACAATAAATCCGGAGGCGCCATTGCGGGTCTGAACCGAAGCAACGGGGAAATCGTGTGGAAACATCAACGCCCCAAGAAGCCGAACTACTCGTCTCCTGTCGTCTATCAAACATCCGGAAGCGATCAACTTTTGATGACGGGCTGTGATCTTGTCACCAGCTTGAATCCCCAAACCGGCGAAGTGAACTGGGAAATTGAAGGCGCCACGACAGAGTGCGTCACAACCACCGTTGCGACGAACGGACTCATCTACGCAAGCGGTGGATACCCGAAGAATCACCTTTCCGCTGTTCGCACCGATGGCAGCGGCGAGGTTGTCTGGGAGAACGGAACACGAGTGTATGTCCCGTCGATGCTCATCAAGGACGACCGTCTTTATGCTGTGACCGATGCCGGTGTCGCCATGTGCTGGGATGCTTTGACCGGCGACGAGATCTGGAAGGGCAGACTGGGCGGAACGTTTTCTTCATCGCCGATCCTGATCGACGATAAGATTTACGCGACCAACGAAGAAGGGCTGACCTACGTGTTTCTCGCTTCTCCCGACGAACTTCAGCTGCTGGCAAAGAATCAGCTCGGCGAAATTTGCTTCGCGTCTCCAGCTGTCTCTCATGATCAGCTATTCATTCGATACGGCGAGATGGTCGACGGGAAACGTCAGGAGTTTCTCGCGTGTATCTCAACGAGTGAAAACTGATCCGCGCGAAACCGCCGGTTCTTCAACCAGCACTGCTGAAACAACACTGCTGAAGCATTACTCCGCGGACAACACACCCATCCAGACTGGCTGATATCAGTCAGGCAAAGTTGTCTCTCGACGATTCTGCGGAACACACGGATTGTTCTTGCCGTGAGCGCAGATCGAATCGATTAGCGCAGTCGTATTCCTCCCTCGCCATTCGATTCCGATCCCGAATTCCATTCATTCAAGCGACATCGTCTCTCGGTCGAATTAGAAGCAGGAGCGGTCATCTGTGCCGATCAGATCATGGTCGCACAGATGCATCGATCGAGAAACGATCGCCCCTCATTGCAGACCGCTCTCCTCCAGTGTGTCGTCAACAGAGTGCATCTTGATTTTGTTGCACCGTTGGACATCCCGCGCACACTGACGCCGTTGAATCCAACTTCTGGAGTCGAAATGCCACTGTCCATCCTGGGAATGGGAACTGCGTTGCCTGAGACCAAAGTCACACAAGAGCAAGCACTGCACATCGCACGTCAGCTCGTGAACAACGATCCGGATCTCACCGATACGCTTGAACGTCTTTACCCCAAAACGACGATTCAACATCGTCATGTGGTCGTCGATCAATTGCTTCTCAACAGCCTTCTCGACAAGTCAGAAGAATCCGGACGTGTCGCTGAGATCATCCGCAACAACGGTGGTCCAGGCACGGCGAAGAGATTGAAAGTCGTCGAGAAAGCGGCCGGTCCACTGGCAGAACGTGCTGCGCGACAGGCTCTCGAAGAAGCAGGCATCGCCCCGGAAGAAGTCACTCATCTGGTCACCGTTTCAAGCACCGTGGGCTCTGCTCCGGGATTCGACACTTCTCTGATTCAACGCATGGGACTCTCCCCGCAGGTGCATCGCACCAATGTTGGCCTCATGATGTGTCAGGCAGCACTGAATGGATTGCGAGTTTCCAATGCTTATGCCAGCTCGGAAACCGATGCAGTGGTCCTGATGGTCTCCCTTGAGATCTGCAGTGCCCACTACGACTTCAATCCGATGCCGAAGAAACTCGTGACGAATGCGATCTTCTCGGATGGAGCAGCTGCGCTCGTCGGGACTTCGCAGAAGACCTCTGACTGGACGATCGATTCCAGTGGCGGTTATCTGCTTCACGATGAACGAGACAACCTCCGGGTTGGCTTCAGCGATCAGGGTCTCGACATCCGCCTGTCGACAAAGGTTCCGAACTTGATCGAAGAGCGCCTCGGAAAGTGGATCGACCAGTGGCTCTCCAAGTCTGGACTCACTCGCCAGGACATCAAGTCGTGGGCGATTCATCCCGGCGGCCCGAAGATTCTCGAAGCAGCGGCAACATCTCTCGGAATCACAAACACGGACCTGAGTGACAGCTGGAACGTTTTGGCCGACGTGGGGAACATGTCGTCCCCGACGGTCCTGTTCGTTCTCGATCGTCTCCGCAAAGCTGCTGCGGAACTGCCCTGTGTCGCCATTGCTTTCGGCCCGGGACTGACAATCGAAGCAACTCTTATTGGTCGACAAGCTGGAGAGGGCGCCCTGACAACGGACTTGCCCGCTGTCGCTTAACCCAAGAGTGCAGACTACTCAAGAGAAAGAGCCCGGTGATTGCCACCGGGCTCTTTGCGTTTCATCAATTCATCAGGGCTTGATCCAATCCTGATGGCAGCGATTCTTTCGTCAGTCTTCCATGGAGGCAGTCAACTGGAGAACGTACCAGAACAGGGTTGCCAGTGACGAGAAGATCGCCAGAGAAGCTGCGACGTATTGATCCGTCCGATAGACATGCAGAACGTTTGAGGTCTCCCACAGAATGAATCCGCTCATGAGAACAACCATTCCCATCGCGAACCACGTTCCGAGTGTGAAGCCGGTCAAAAAGTGAACGACGATCAATGCCAACACCGCCCAGAAGGCCAGTGACAGAATTCCTCGCAGGAACGAGAAGTCGGTTTTCGTGATCATCACAAACGCGGTCAAACCACCGAAAATCATCAGCGTGAACAGAGCAGCCTGAACGATGATTTGATCCCCGCCCTGCATATGCGTACGGATCAACCAGATCATCGGGGCGAAGAGAATGGCTTCTGCAAACGCATACAATCCCAGCCCCATATATTGAAGCCCTGGATTCGCCGGAGATGCTGCCATTCTATGAGCAGCAGTACTGGCAATGAAGAAAGCGATCAGAACCAGCCACCAGTTTCCGAAAGCAATATTAGCGAGCGGTTCCACGATCGATGGAGTATTCACCATAATCGCTGTCAATGCGATAAACAGTGCAACTGCTCCGGCGACGTGAGCGTACGTCTTCCGAATGAACGAAACCCGCTCTTCCTGTCGGGCATCAGCAACAAAGTGATCTTCGTAACCGAAATCTGGGGAATAACTCATAACCGTCCTCGTTTAAATCTGGCTTGGAAAGCAATACCTGCAGCATTCATTTCAGCAGCATCATTTGAACGGAGACGTGAGACTGGGAAGTGATCGGTTTTGTGATTCAGAACCGATCCAACCAAGTGACAGGACCCGCATTCAGTGCATCCGCATCGTTCGTTGTGGATCTGTCGAAACGAACATCTCAGACCCGGGCAAGCAAACTCAGCCATTCAGTTTATCAAAACAACTCTCAAGAGTGTCGCAGAAAAGAGACTCACTTCACACGACCAAATATTCTAAGTCAGATTCCATCCTGATCCAGTTCCTCAATTCGAGATTCCCAGAAATCCAAATCAAAGATTTCGTCGTCCGAATCACGGGAGGGCTCCTCAGAATCGTGATTCGATGAACGATCGTTTCGCTTCCCAGTACGCTTCGAAGCGGAATTGGAATCCGCTGGTTTCGCTTGTGACTTCGCCGAGTTTGCAGCCTTTTTCCGCAAATCCGCGCGTTGAGCGTCGAGAGCATCCCGCTTTTGCCGCGTTTCCCGGACCACTTCCTTCTCGATCTGATCAATGTCGAGGTCTCGAAATTCGTCCATCCAGACGTCGACGTTTTCCGGAAGTTCCGGTTTTTCAACGACTTTCGGCGCGGGATCGTGCGACGAACGACTGTCGATCTCTTTCAGAAACTGTTCCGAATCAATCGCGGTCGCTCGCCGTGCTCGTGCGGATTTGTGAAGCCGATGATCACTTGACACAACAACGAGTTGCTTTGGCGCGGAATGAGACGCAATCTGTTCTTCGATCGTGTCGTCTGCTTCCTCGCCAGGCGCCGAAAAGACGACAAGCATTCCATGAAAGCGAAATTCACTGGAATCGCGAAAGTCCGACCCGCGACCATCGAACACTACAATCGTTCGTGAACGTTGCTCGCGATCAAGCCCGTGACGAATTCGGTGCAAAAGGCGTTGCCGACACCGCTCAAGATCGCCCGGTCCGTAGGAAACTCGGGCGAGTCCTGCGGCGTGCAGGAGATTGTATCCGTCAATGAGTACATCAGCTTGCATCGACTTCGATGGGTTAGGCTACCTCTCAATCGATGAGGCAACTACAGTGTGGAATCAGTGAGTGATCGGGGAACGAGAGCACGGCGTTTCGAGTGAAACTCCTCGCCACTCATCGTCTCAACGATCAAACTCATCCTGAAACTGTTTAGGACTCGAAGCCTCTTTCGAGAAACCACTCGACGCGCGGACTTCAGGATCACTTCAAGAACATTTCGATACGGTTATCTCAAGTTTTCACGAGCAGATAGAACGGTCACAGACAAATCGATCACCATGTCAAACCTTGCCAGTGAGAACACGGACCTGAGCATCCTGCTCTAAAATTGTTCACAATTTGAGATTGTAGCGAATCTGACCACAGATTCGGCGATCAATTGCCATTCACCGGGCAATTCGGACGAGTCAATGAAACGAAAGAAGCGAGAACTCAAGATCATCGGATGGAGAGAGTGGGTTTCGCTCCCCAATCTCGAAATCCCTGCCATCAAAGCCAAAATTGACACGGGAGCCACAACTTCGAGCCTGCATGCCATTCACATCGAACGGTTTCGTCGCAAAGGCAAAGACTTTGCCCGATTTCAAGTTCACCCCTGGCAGCGGAATTCCCAACTCACCGTTTCGGCCGAAGCTCCTCTCATCGAATACCGGTCTGTGCGAAGTTCAAGCGGGCACGAAACCTCACGTCCGGTCATTCTGACCGAGATTTCGATGTTCGACGAAGTCTGGCCCATCGAGTTGACGCTCACGAATCGGGACCAGATGGGATTTCGAATGCTCATCGGCCGCCGAGCGATGCGTGGACGATTTCTCGTCGATTCAGCCCGTTCATTTCTCGATCGAACTCGCGCTCCGCAGCGGCGTCGCAAAGACTGAACCTGTCTCGAGCCACTTCGTGCTTCATTCAGAAGAAGCTTACTTCAACGCCCAGGCAATCAGCTTCGGAATCTGCCCCATTTGCGCCAACGTCGACACACGCTTTCGCGCGCCCCAGGTTCCAAGTGCTTCTGAATAGCCATGCTGATGGTCGACAATTTGCAGCGCTTCGCGAACGTCTTCATGACAAATTTGATCGCGACCGTTTGTCGAAGCTCTCCAGCGGGCAATCCACAACGTTGTCGGCAAAACAATGGCCAGACTTTGAAACCCTTCGACCACGCTCATGTTGTAGAACGCCGGTCCGCAGAAGTGGAGTCCCTGAACTTTCACTCGAAAATACCGCGTCAGCAATTCTTCCGATTCTTCTGGAAGCGGACCAAAGCTCTTCTCCAGTGTCGAAAACGGAACTTCTCCGAGCTCATTCCCAAACGCCGGAGTCAGCCCGCTCCCACTCGTCAATCGAAACGCCGCGCGCAGCTGTTTCCATCGTCCCTTGAATGAACGATCCGCCGACGCGAACGTATCTTTCCTCGCGTATTGACCCGCCAGTAGTCGAAACTGTTTCATTGCCAACGACGAAGGATTTTCCAGCTCGGGAAGCTCTTGCAGTTCCTCTTCAATTGCTGTCGTCAGGATTTCGAGCAGTTCGTCGATCCGTTCGCCGCGAATGTTTTGAAAATTGGTCTGAGCGATCAAATCGAGCCAGCTCAGTGCCCGAAGCACTTTGACTCCCACCGAAGCCCCATCATTCGCGAGTGTCTGATCAATCGCGTTGACGATGGAGAGTGTCTCATCCCAATGAAGTTTTGTTCGCTTGATCACGGCGGGAGCGGGAAACTTTGTCGCCTTTTCAGGAACAACGAGTTCCGCAATCTCGCGAATTTCCTTCTTCTGTCTTCGAACCGGAGTTCCCCGGTTTTCCGTCACACTCGGACAACTGAATCGCAAACTGACGGCAACAGTGTCCCCTTTGGGATGAAACGCATAGGGATAAATTCGGCATGCCAGTGGCTTCGCTGGTTCGCCAAATTTCCCATGAATGCGGCAAAGCCCTTTCTCATCCAGAAAGACACACGACCCGTCCGCTTCCTGCGCAAGCCTCAATGTGCGTTTGCCGGTGAGTGATCGTTCTTCAATCACCAGGTCCTTTTGAGAGGCTCCAATCTGATCGGAATCCCAACCCTGCGATTCGATCCGCTCGCGTTCTTCGTCGGTGATAAAAATCGCATGCTGCTTGCAACATCCACCACAGTTGTGGCACGTCCAGTTTTGAAGCGTCGGTAACTCAATTGCAATCCGGGACATAAAACACAGCGATTGGTTAAGGAC
This sequence comes from Thalassoglobus neptunius, assembly GCF_007859735.1. GTDB lineage: Bacteria > Planctomycetota > Planctomycetia > Planctomycetales > Planctomycetaceae > Thalassoglobus > Thalassoglobus neptunius. The sequence continues at coordinate 2,564,303 of NZ_SIHI01000001.1, forward strand.
GAAAACTCCGTGAGATGATATACTTACACGTGTTGCATCGAACAGAGGTGAACCTGATTTTGCAGGCGGTGTCTGTCAACGCATCGACATCGAATGCAGCGTCATGTTCAAGCTGAACATTCGTGGATTCAGGTTTAGCGAAAGGAAGAATTCTTGGGAGAACCACAACGCGACAAGCTCAAAGTCGAAGCTCGCAAGTGTGTGATTGTTTCCGTCATCGATCCCTTGTCGGATCAAGATCGTGACAAAGCTTTCGATGAAATGGAAGGCTTGATCACAACAGCTGGCTCTGAGGTTGTCGGAACACTGATGCAGGTTCGAAACAAACCCGATTCCGCCACGTACATCGGAAAGGGAAAAGTTCTTGAACTTAAGGAATTGATCGGTGCAACCGGTGCTGATTTGATCGCCTTCGACGCTCACCTGTCTCCGTCTCAGGGAAAACATCTCGAAGAAGCCACAAAGACTCAAGTCGTTGACCGAAGCGAAATCATTCTCGATATCTTCGCAACGCACGCACGATCACATGAGTCCAAACTTCAGGTCGAACTGGCGCAGCTTCTGTACCTGAGACCGCGTCTGACACGCATGTGGACTCACCTGGAACGAATCACCGGCGGAATCGGCAGTGGTAAGGGTCCAGGGGAAAAGCAATTGGAGACGGACCGCCGACTCCTCGATCGAAGAATCTCTGAACTGAAACGACGGCTCAGCGAAGTCATCGATCGACGCGAACGACAGGTCGCCAGTCGAAATCGACACATGACCGTCTCGCTGGTGGGATACACTAACGCCGGAAAAAGCACCTTGATGAATGCTCTGACCGGTGCGGATGTTTACATCGCAGACAAACTCTTCGCGACGCTGGACACTCGGACCCGAAAGTGGAATCTCCCGAACTACGGATCTGTCCTGTTGAGTGATACCGTCGGGTTCATTCGAAATCTGCCTCACCATCTCGTGGCATCGTTCAAGTCGACGCTCGCAGAAGCCCGTCACGCGGACTTACTTCTCCATGTCGTTGACAGCAGCCACCCGGAAGCAGTCAAACAAATTGAGACCGTCAGCCAGGTTCTCGAAGAAATCGGAGTCGATAGCGACGACCCCATTCTTGTCCTCAACAAGGTCGATGCTGTTGAAGACCGAGCCAAGCTCGATGTTCTTCGTGCACGATTCCCAAACTCTGTCACGGTCAGTGCTCGCGACAAGATTGGATTCGACAAATTGCAAGACGCTGTCAGTGAGCGAATCGCCGATGGCTTTCTCGATGCTCGTGTGACTGCCTCAGCAGGGAACGGAAAGGTCTTCGCTTACCTTTCTGAACATGCGGAAGTGATGAACACCGAGTACGAGGACAGCAGCGTCGTTTACCAATGTCGAATTCCCCGACGATTTGCGTATGGGCTGACACAAGCTGGGGCGGATGTTATGAGCCTCGATGGAACTCCCCTCACCCTCGTCGACGAGCCGGATGAGTGGTAAACAGGATCAAGTCGGTTGCAGGGCATCCGACGTTCTTTTAGAGCATTTTCTGATTTTGTATGCACTCCCTCGCACGAGCAAGCACAGCCTTTTAACTTGTGAAACAGTGCAAGCGAGTGCACAGGAAAGAGCAACTTGCTCTAATCGTGCGCGAACGATATGCGGTCCGATGAATCTCCGACCTTCCACGGTTTGAGATTCTGCATCGATCGTGAACCCACCAACCAAGCGACCTGGACAAGACGGCATGACGAGGCAGACAACTGGAATCCCTGATCTCGACGAGATGCTGGGAGGGGGACTCATTCCTGGCACGCTGACTGTTGTGCTCGGTGCGACTGGGATCGGAAAGACGCAACTGGGAATCCAATACGCTCATGCGGGGAAAGACCAGGAAGGCGAGTCGGGCATCATTTACGATATGACCTCCCGGGGCGACACGCAGAGTCACGCGGATTACGCCCAGCGACTGTTCGACTGGACATTGCGGGAACGTCCTTCGGAAATGACAGACGTCTCCGTCTCCGACATCTGGAACCCGGAAGTAGCCCGGTGGGATGCCCTCCATCTGTTCCAGCGTGCCGGCCGCCGAGTCACGATGTCTGATATGGACTTCGATCAGAAGAAAGAATGGAAAGCAGAACTCAATCGGAAGCTGAACGAAACGATTGCTTTCTTTTACGGAAACTTCTGCCAGGGCGTTCGACGTTGTGTCATCGATGGCATCGAGCCCTCGGATCGTGCGAGTGACTCCTTCCAGTTCGATCTGTTCGAATACATTTACCACCAGATTCTCCGCAAGGAATCGGACTGGGTCGCGCGGGATTATCTCCGCGTCGCTTTCCGGCAGCACGAGCAAGAAGTCTTGGCCCATGCTTACGATCACTCGGATGTCGGGTGCATGATGCTCTGCACAACGCACGAAACCATGCTCGACGACTTGCTCACCCGGCAAATTGAAAGCGGCGATGTTCTATCGAATGCGAACACCATCATCCTCATGGGCAAAGTTCGCGAGGAAGGCCGAATCAAACGAGCGCTGCACGTCGCCAAGCATCGCGGAAGTGCATGTGATGACCGCATTCGTGAGTTCGTCGTTACGGAATCCGGGCTGCAATTGAGTCTGGACTGACCAGCTGAAAAAGATTGGAGCATTTTCTGATTTTGCTTGCACGATCTCGCACGAGCAAGCACAGCCTTTGAACTTACAAAACAGTGCAAGCGAGTGCACTGGAAAGAGCAACTTGCTCTAAGCGACCGCGAAACTGATCTATCGCGAAGCTGTTGCCCCGGAATTGTCAGGGAGCATCTCTTCGGTCACGCGGAGCACGCATCGAAACCCGACATCGGGCGCTGATCGCTTGATATTCGCGTGACCGCGAATCCACAACTCCCAATCGTCACGAGAACCTCGCACCACTCGCTCGCCGAGAATTTCGGCCAGCTTGGGGCCTTCTGGATCACGCATCGGCGTCCCGGATCTTGTGACCAGTTCCTGATACGCTTGCGACGAATACCAGTCGTGGACCCATTCTCGGGCGTTTCCGGACAGATCGTAAATTCCCGTACGAGTCAAATCCGTCGGTCGTGATCCCACAGAAAGGATCTCGGACAAGTCGCCATCGACTCGCGGAGGATCGGTATTTCCCCAGGGATACACAAATCCATTCGGGCCACGTGCCGCCCGCTCCCACTCAGATTCTGTCGGAAGGTCTTTCCCAGCCCACTTGGCGTAATCCAAAACATCTCTGAAGGGCAGGCCGAGAGCTGGATAGTCCGCTGCGTTCTTCTCATCAATTCCAACTGGAAGAATCGGCTTCGCAGCAGAGGGTTCCGCCTCCAGAAACCGCTCGTACTGTGCGACGGTCGTTTCCGTCACATCAATATAAAACGGAGAGACGTAAACGTTGACTTGAGGGGATGCGTCTGTCTCGGGACGGTCCGTTCCTTGAACAAACACGCCACTCTCAATCAACTGCATCTCCGAACCATCAGCTTCACAGATGAGTCGCTGGGGAAGGCCCTGTGCGTTCAAACCAAAGTCCGGAAGCCACAAGAATCCCTTGGGCAAAGTCATCTGCGGCGTTAACCGAGGATTGAAAGTGGCCTCTTCTTCCGGCACCTGAACAATCATCCGGCGACCGTCGTACTTTGGCCGAATGACTGAGAACTGATTCTTCTGCGAAGCTTCTGATGACTCGGAAATATTGAACCGAACCGGAGCTGCCTGATAAACGAAATGGTTGTGCGTAATCGGTTCCGAATCATTGACCTTCGGACCTTTCGCAGGAGTGTTCTTCGCTGGCGCAGGTCTCGCAGGAGTTGCTGCACGCGTGGGAGCGGCCGCTTTGGGAGGAGGGCTTGGAGGAGCAGAAGTCGGCGTTTTGGGAGCCGGTGGTGGTACGGGTTCCTCGGAACCGCACCCGGAAAAGATCAGCCCAAGCGACAAAAAGAAAATCGTCCAGCGCATTTTGATGAGACTAACCTCGGATTGCCAACTGGCGAGAACTCGATCATTCGTCGAACGAGTCGATGAAAACCGACACGAAAAGTGCTTTATCATCGTTCTCCATGCGGCGATGTTCAATCGATGTTAACAAGAAAAGGGAAGAAAGCCGAAGCTCTCTTCCCTTTGTTAACTTTTCATTCAGATTGCAATCGTCGCAGCCCAGTGAGGCTCTTCAACTCTATTCGCGAGTCCGGACTCGAACGGTTGGCTCTTGTGCAACTTCGCCGTCTTCTTCGGCCATGTGCTGAGCAATGCTGACGATTTGCTGAGCTGCTTGCAGCTGGGCCAGAGAGAAGTACGGGGTGTCAGGCACACCGATTCGATCGTACTTCTGATTCTGGAGTTCTCGCCAGCTCATTTGATTCGCCACGTTCCAGGCAGCTGCCTGGGCTGGGGCACTGTGAATCTTTCCAGTTCCGACGAGATCAATCAGGTTCACCAAGACAGGGTCCTGTGTGTATTTTTCAACAGGAATGACTGCATATGGAGCTTTTGCCCGAGGTTCCGCTTTGCCATGTTCCAGGCAAACAGAAACGTATTCGACGCTCAAGGTCTTTTGCGGAGGGATCGAGAAGAATCCTCCTCCACCCCCGCCACCGCCGCCGTAGCCTCCGCCGCCACCACCGCCGCCGCCGAGACCACCCCCGGCTGCCTGTGCTCCTCCACCAGCACCGCCAGCTCCACCACCAGCACCGCCTCCGTAACCGCCGCCACCACCACCAGAGAACTGGGCAGAGACAGGAACGAGAACGAAGCTCGAAGGAACTTTCACCGTGATCGGTTCGTCAGTCATGTTGGTGAAGAACAGTTTTCCACCCATTGCGTCTTTCGCAACAGGCTTCACGTGCAGATCACCGCTCTCCATCCCTTCAAACATTTCGACCTGCGGAGCAGATGGGTCGAACTTTGTTTTCGTCAATGGACGTCCAGCCAGGAGGTCTGACTGAGCAACAAAAATCTGCAAGCCCATCGCGAGGGCGAACACTCCGGACAATTTCGTCGACTGCGACAAGCGCGTCATAACTGGGCTCCCTGAATGGAAGGAGTAAACGTACGATCCGTAGATCGCATTGAATTGAAGAAAAGTATTGTGTCGATTGTGACAACTTTGTGGCCAGACAGCCTCATCCAAAGATGTTCACTTTGAGTTTATCGATCGCTGAACGCGTCGAGCAATCAAAACTTATGTAAACAAGACCAATTCACTTGATTCCGTTTCAGGCGTGCGTGCATTATCCGTATTAAACGCAGAGGCTCCTCGACGAAAACTTGATCTGAGGTGGAATTCGATCCGTTCACCCTGACAGATCCCATCATCAGAAACGTCAAACGATCCCATCTCTCAACAGGAGCACCAAACTTGTCGGCGCATCACCTCGATCCCGAGAAAATCATTGAAACCGTCGCAACCCTTCGAAACCGAATTCAAGAACGTTTTCCTGACGCCGGTCTTGCCACCGTCGCGGACGATCTTCTCAATATCGCCCGAGATGCTCATCAGACCGGAACGGCGATCAAAAGACCGATGTACGGAGTGAGATTGATCTCCTTCCTGTTCATCATTGCGATCTCAGCCTGTTTCGTGATGGTCATCAGAGTGATTCGCATCCCCAACCAGCCTCTCCCAGCTGGGGAACTCGTTCAGGGACTCGACGCTGGCTTCAACGCACTCGTCTTAATCGGTGCCACTGTCATCTTTCTCATGACGCTTGAGACGCGCGTGAAACGCTCTCGAACAGTCAAAGCAATCCACCGCTTGAGGTCGCTGGTTCACATTATTGACATGCACCAGCTCACCAAAGATCCCGAGCGCGTGCTCACCCGCGATCCAAAACACAATACGCGGTCATCCCCGAAAAGAATGATGAACCGCTTCCTGTTGAACCGGTATCTCGACTATTGTTCGGAGATGCTCGCACTCTGCGGGAAAATCGCCGCTGTCTATGTTGACGAGTTTTCGGACCCGCAAGCTGTCGCAGTTGTGAACGACCTCGAAAATCTGACCACGGGACTCGGACGCAAAATCTGGCAGAAGATTATGATTCTGCACTCCTTCCCGGAGAGTGAACCAGAAGCACAAGCTGAGTCCAGTTTGACCGGGAACACCAAGAGTGACGCAAGCGAGACAGATGCAATTTCAAACACGGAGTCCTGACTCACCGTCAGAGGCGACTGATTGAGAGATCTCGCCCGAAGCACGAATTCTTCGGGCAGTTGATGGGCAATTCAATCACCAGACTGCTTCACAATCGATTTCCCGCGAGGTTTCAATGGACGAATTGACAACCATTTCTTCTTGTGAGGGATGTGGAGCTTGTTGTCGCTGGCAGGGTGCTCCGCCGGATTATGTCGCTCTGGCATTGAACGATCACTTTCAAGACGACCCATCGTTCGCGGACGACTTCCAGCGGTTTCAGAATCTTCCGGAGAAGGCCAAAGAACTGCTCGACACGTATCTGTTGAAGTTCAAAGAAAACTCAATCGACAAAAACGGACCGTGCGTCTGGCTCGATGAGAATCTCGAATACTGCCTCTTTTACGACCATCGCCCGTCAAGCTGTCGGTCTCTGGCCGTCGGCGACGGAGGATGCATTGTCTACCGAAAGATGTTCGGCATCGATCCTTCGGAGTGATCTTCCGAACCGCCCTCAAATTGAAATGCTTCAATCGGGAATCAACTTCTTAGAGGTTCCTCGTGACTTCTCAGAAAAGCAGAAGTTGAAGTTGAAGGCGGTGCGGAACATTTTCCGTGCTGGTTGGCACTCACTCGCGCGAGCAAACTCAGCCTTTTCCCTGATGAAAAGGTCCAAGCGAGCGCACAGGAAAGAGCAACGTGCTCTAAACGGATCCAGAAACGTGCTCGCTCCGGGTTTCTTCCGGTTCAGATCTGTGATCCGAAAACAAGTCGTTCATGTCACTCCGCAAAAGCAAGCTCGCGCTCCACAGCCCGATCGGCAAGGTCAACAAATTCGCTGGAGGAATGATCATCACAAAGATCGACGCAATGATCCCCAGCTGCCGCCAGAAGGGACCGCGACCGGACCGCAGCTGAACAGCGGCAAAGATCACGAAAATTGAGCAAAGGATCAGTTCATTCATCATCCCGAGATGAAAGAGCCCGGGCATGTTGTTCAAGACGGGAAAATACTTCTCGACGACTCCTGATTCGAAAAGCAGAACCTTGCCCTGAAGAAGCACGACAACGCTGAACGACCCGGCAAAAATCAGTGCCGACGAAATATCTTGCACAAGCCGAAGTCGTTCGGTTTCGCCCCCGTCTTGAGACTTCCTGGCGGCACGCAGCTTCCACCAACTTCTCCAGACGAGCGAGAGCACAACCACCACACTCAACGCGATGATACAGACGATGCAGGCAATCACGACAAATTGAACATCGTTATCAATGCGTGTCGACGAATAGATCGTCCCACGCCCTTCGTTGATAAACAGTTCGGAATCCACAAGTGTTGCGGTCGGAATCAGTTCTCCAGAGACTAAACGAACTCCTCGCGTCGACGACAATTGCCTGAGAACTCTCACGAGCTCATCAATCTCGCTTCTGACGCTGACGCTGGTGACGTCCACTCCGAGATCTTGCAGAGCCTCTTCGATCGGGCTGGTTGACAATCCGATGTGATCCGGACGCCGAGGACCCCGCGTGAGGGTCATCACCGGGACAGACTCAGTCAAATTGACTCGAACTTCACTCGCGTTTCTCCTGAGTCCTTCGTCATCGAGTTTCTCAAATCGCAGCCATGCTTCGGTCCGCAACCTCTCTGACACGGGAATGGAACCGACGCCCTTTCCTCGGCCGGATGTCGTCAGCCGCAGTTTGTCGTACACCCCCGAAGCTGGTCGTAAATCACCTGCGGTCGAATCCCAGACGGAGTATTCCGTAGCCCCGTATTTGGCGAGAACTTCTGCTTCAACAAAGTAGATGGTTCCAGCCCAGAGACATCCCCACACCATGAGTCCTGCCAGGACTTTCAAAAGCGTTGCGCTGCTCACACGGATTCCATTCCAGACCTTCCGCAAAATCCGAAGCACTGTGCGGCCAGCCAGCACGGTCCAATCGCGAAGCTTGAGAAGCAGTCTCTTCAACAGCGATCCACTTTTGAGAAGAGAACTCTTGAATGCCCCCAATCGTTGGGCTGCATCAGTCTCGCTCCAGGGAACTTCCGTGAACGTCTTCGCGACGTCATCTTTCCACAATCGATCCGCGCGAAAGACGGCGAACACGATCAGTTTGAAAATCCATGTCGGAGAGAATGGAATGATGCTGAGCAAGACGAGCATTCTGCACAATTCAATCTTCTGACGACTCAACAGCAACTGACCGAGGACGTAAGAAGCGATTCCAAACGGAGCAGCCAAGGCGAAGAATCCCCCGTCCTCTCCGAGGAGAATCATGAAGATCAATGCCGTTTCGATGAATCCAATTGCGACCATGCACTTGCCAAGCATTAAGACGGATCCCTTCCGCCCGGCAACCGGTTGACTTTGTGATTCTTGACTCGTTTGCGGTTCCGGAGAGTGCGTGCTCGAAATGTCCTCGACAGCCGTTTTTACTTCGCTTGCTTTCTGGAATCGCTGTTCAGGCTCCCGATCGAGAGCCCGTCGAACAACACCATCGAGCCGGTGATCCATCGGAAAATGTTCCGACGGAGGTCGAAAGTGCCCGAGCGGAAGCTGCCCTGTCAGCATTTCATAAATCACCACTCCCAACGAAAAGATGTCTGCTCGATGATCAACGGTCCCGGGTTTCTCGAACTGCTCCGGAGCCATGTAGTGGGGTGTTCCCATGACTTGCCAGGTTCCGGTGAGGGGAAACTGGTCCGGCACGCCCGACAGTTTCGCAAGCCCGAAGTCCGCAATTTTGACGTTCCCATCCTGCGTCAACAGGATGTTCTCCGGTTTAATGTCGCGATGAACAACGCCTCGTTCATGGGCGAATTGCAGGGCTTCACAGATCTTGGGAACAATTGCGAGGGCTTCCCCCGGGGTGAGTCGCGCGGTTTGTTCGAGTTGCCGGAGACTGGTACCGTCAACGTATTCCATGATCAGAAAGTAAAGGTCATCTTTCCGTCCGAAATCATGGATAGTGACGATGTTCGGATGCCCCAGGTGGGCCAGCGCTCGAGCTTCTCGCTGAAATCTTTCCGCGAATGAAGGATCTTGATCGAAGTCGGGACGCAAGATTTTCAGCGCGACCATCCGATCGAGGTTCCGTTGACGGGCTTTGTAGACAACCCCCATCCCCCCGTGCCCGATCATCTCCAAGATGTCGAGTTCGGGAAAATGGGGCGTCAGCTCTTCCGGTGTGGGCGCCACGAACTTCGGCTGATAAGGACTTTTCTGGTAATCCGTGGCTGGATGGCTTTCGAATCCAATGTCCAAGAGACAGCGTGGACATAAGCCAGAAACCGCGCTGGTGCCCAGCGGTGACTGGCATTGTGGACAGAGTTGATCTTCCCCGTTCATCTTCGACCTCGTATTGAGTCAGGATGTTGTTGCACCCTGTACTCAGCAGTTTGTCGACGATCGTTACAGAACTTATTGAAAACTTGCACCAGTTTTCCGAAACAGCTTAGGAACTAAGACTTCGGGCGAATGAATTCAACTCGTCGTCAATGGCGTCGGCCCCGGTTTCGTCGATTGTGTCTGCGATCACTTCTCTCAACAGCTCACGAAACCGCTTCCGCAATCGAAAAGCCGCAACCTTCACAGCAGTCTCGTTCATCGCAAGTGACTCTGCTATCTGCTGATACGGACGGGCTGTCTCTTTCTGAGTCAGATGGGGGAGAAGTCTTTCAAACAGAGGTTCCTTCCCCTTGCTGCGATAATCCTGTCGAAGCTGTTCGACGACCTGTTCGAGAATTGTGAGTGCCCATTGACGCTCAAAGAGTGCTTCGGGAGTGACTTTCTCAACGGGTTCATGTGAATACCGCTCTTCACCGACAGCTGCATCGATTGAGAAAACGACGCAGCCTCCGCCGCGCTTCTGTGCGTTTTCACGCCGTCGTTCATTCGAAAGAAAGAGCTGAAACGACTTCAGAAGGAACGATCGAAACTTACCCTTCGCAGCCTCCGCTTTTGAGATCAATGCCCCGCTCAGAAGTTCGGAAAGAAATCCCTGCACCTGTTCCTGGGCGTCCGCCGATTGAGAACCTCGCCGCCGCGCGAAGGCGTAGAGTGGATACCAGTAGATCTGACACAGCTCCGCCAACGCGTCTCGAGACTCCGCGGACGCCACTCCGCGATCCGCCGACCGAACGAGAGTCCAGCGAGTCGTTTGAAACGGCACCGGACTGGCAATGTCTGTCGGCACGACTGCGCCTCCACGATTTCGAAGAGCTTCCCATCGAGGAAAGCTCTTCGCAGATCACCTGAGAGAGTTAAGGGTTTGCTACAAAACGGTATCCGGTCCCACGCACTGAGAGCAAGTGCTTTGGGTTGGCAGGATCGGATTCGATGTACTTTCTCAGTCGAAGAACGAAGTTATCAATCGTCCGCGAGGACACGTCCGCTCCCTGCTCCCAGACGTCCCGTAAGATCCTCGACCGCGACAGGACATCTCCTTCGTGCTCAATGAAGTATCTGAGAAGCTGCATCTCCATGGTCGTCAACTGATGTGTCTCTTCCCCACAGACAACTTCGAAAGTCTTGAAGTTGATGTGCACATCCTGAATCTGAAATTCGTCAATCTCCGTCGCATGTTTCACAACGAGAGGGGCACGCGGACGACGCAAAAGATTTCTCACACGGCTGAGCAACTCCGGCAATGCGAACGGTTTGGTCACATACTGATCGGTCCCGCAGTCGAACGCATGCATTTTGTCTTCACTGAGATTTCGGGCACTGAGCACAATAATTGGCACTGATTGGTCACGTTCCCGAATCTCCCGACAGATTTCGTATCCGCTCATTCCGGGCAACATCAGGTCGAGAACAACGAGGTCGACCTGATGCGAATTTTCCTCGAAATACGCAAGTGTCGACGGACCGTCTCCCAGCACGACCGGGTCATACCCTTCAGCTTCGAAGTTAAAGCGCAGCCCGTTCGCAATCGCCTCTTCGTCTTCAACAATTAAAATTCTCTTTGTCTCGCTGGCCATAGCTGCATATCTATCATCCGGAAATTTTCGCGGTTCGTCTCTCGTATTCTCTATCTGAAGCGATGTTTCGGCAAGTGCTATCAACCGTTGGAATCTCTCAGGAAGGCGCTCCTCGATGTGATGACCCGCCCGGGATTCGAGAGGCGAAGACAAACCGCCACAGCGATTGATGCTGCTCCTTGACGTTGTCAAACGAATTGTGAGACGATCTCATTCAACCCCCAGCGTTCCCTCTGTCTCACCCCGCCTCTGAGGAGCCCTAAGTGATCAGACCGAAATACTTATCGAGTCTTGCACTGCTCATTCTAACCTGCGGTTCTCTGCATGCTGTTGCGTCGGACCCTCTCAGCCCGATGGACTCAGCACAGAAATTTCAACTCGACGCAAACTGTGACATTCAACTCGTTGCGAGTGAGCCGGATGTCGTCGATCCGGTTCACATGGCGTTCGATCCTGACAACCGACTCTGGGTTGTCGAAATGTCCGACTACCCCAACGGACCGGATCCGAATCAACACGGTCTTTCCAGAATTCGAATCCTGACAGACTCCGACGGAGATGGACACTACTCCGACCCGAAACTCTTCAAAGAGGGTCTCCTTTTCGCCAACGGACTGATGTTCTGGCAAGATGGTGTGATCGTCACAGCGAACGGACAGGTTCTGTTTCTTCGTGATCAAGACGGAGACGGTTTGTGCGATGAGACTCAAATCTGGTTCGAAGGTTTTGCAACCGCGAATCCACAGCTGCGGCACAATCATCCGCAACTCGCACTCGACGGATACATCTATATCGCCAATGGACTCCGAGGCGGAGAGATCATCCCCGGACCGGATGCCCCGTGGGAAATAGACTTACAAGCGAATCCACTTTCGATTGCCGGGAGAGATTTCCGTTTCCATCCGCGAACCGGCGAATACGAAGCGGTCGCGGGGATGAGTCAGTTCGGACTGACATTTCTCAATGGAGACCGATTCGTTTGCACGAATCGCAACCCCGCACGGCAGATCGTCCTCGAGAACGATCAACTCACTCTGACTCCCGGATTGGTCGTCGATCGTCACTACGAAGACGTTGCCCCTGCCGGAGAGAATTCCGTCCTCTATCCGATTTCCACTACCTGGACGACGTCGAATCTGCACGCGAATCAGTTCACGGCCGCCTGCGGAGTTCAAGTTTATCCCGACCATTCTCTCGGTGCACAATTTCACAAAGCCATCTTCACTTGCGATCCGACCGCGAACCTCGTTCATTGCACACGAATTCGTGAAGCGGGACCGACCTATCGAGACATCCCGGACGACAGTCAACGCGAGTTCCTTGCCTCAACGGACTCATGGTTTCGCCCGGTCAATCTCGCTCTCGGTCCGGACGAGGGGCTTTACGTTGTCGACATGTATCGCGCCGTCATCGAACATCCTCAATTCATGCCCGAAGAATTGAAGGACCGGCCGGATCTTGTTCTCGGTCGAGACCGCGGTCGAATCTGGCGGATCGTCGGAAACCAATCGGAGAAGTCAGCACCGACCGAATTCCAACAGGCGAACTCTCAACCTTCCACACAGTCGCTGCTTGACTCGCTGATCATTGACCAAGCGATATCAACATCGTCCTGGGAGAAAGAAACCGCATTTCGGCGACTTATCGAGAAGAATGATCCGCAAACCCCTCAACACTTGCGGAACCTTCAGCAAGACCACCAAGTCGATCCACTCTTCGCCGTTGCGATTCTGAATTCTTTCAACGCAGTTGAACTCGAAGACATGAAACGAGTCCTCAATACAAAAGGTGGCCCCGGTCTCACACCGTTCATCGTGAACGTCGGGGCTGAACGCTTTTCCAATTCCCCGGAGTGGTTCGAGCTTGTGAATTCTCATCTTGAGTCGTTCAGCGAACGCGCTTCGAACGAACAACCGCTCACGTCTTCCAACATTCGCAAGCAAGTTTTTGCGACGCTCGGGCGAATCCGATGGAGAGACCTGACATCCGCCAATCAGGACTTCATTCTGAACTCTCTCTTCGCAAACGATGCAGACGACGACGCAGAATGGATCGCTGCGTTTCTGGGTGTCAGTGCGAGATCCGACTCCGGAGAGATCCTTTCGAAACTTCTCGAACTCGAATGCCATCCTGAGAAACAGGAAACTCAGATTGTCGTGCTGAACTCGCTCGCTGCACTCTTCGCTCGACAATCGACCACCGAAGAAGTCGAAGAGAGACTGACGCAGACACTTCAGAGTTCAGAGATCACCTTACAGCAGAAGCTGGCATGCGTTGCAGGAATCTCCAAGGGACTGAAAGGCGGGTCCCGAGCAACTCGAGCATTGCTTGAAAAAAGCAACGAAGCACACTTCACCCAACTCGTTGATGACGCATGTGAACTGTTCCTGGAAAATGATCCTCGATCGAAGGTCGATCCGATGATCTGTCAGGTTCTGGGATTGGGAGTAGATTCGGCGTCGCTTCAAATTCTCGTCGACGCAACCGCTTCGGGACACGCTCAAAGGGCGTCCTCTGCGCTCGCTGCGATCTTCAACCGTCCCAGCGAACAACTTGTCCCGACGCTCTCGACTCTCTTGCCTCAACGACGAGGGGCCATTCGCCGTCAGATCCTGCAACAGATGGCGCGATCGACATCGCTGGCAGCATTGCTGCTCGATGAGCTTGAGTCGGAAGGTGTTCATCGAATGGAGATCGACGACTCGCTGGAACGTTCGCTTTTGAGAATCGGAGATGAAGCCCAGAAAGCCCGTGCGAAGGAACTTCTTCGACGTGAACCACCGGCTGACCGAGTGAGCGTGCTCGCGGAGTATCGGCATTGCCTGCAACTTGAAGCGAACCCGTCGCACGGAATGAAGATCTTCGAACAACAGTGCGCAACGTGTCACAAAGTCGGTTCAATCGGCGTCAATGTCGCTCCCGACATTTCTGATTCCAGAACGAAGACGCCCGATTTCTTTCTGATGAACATTCTCGATCCGAACCGAGCCATCGATGCCAACTACTTCAGCTATACCGTTGTTGATACATCGGGGAGAATTTACACCGGTATTCTGGCATCCGAGACCTCAGCAGCGATGACTCTCAAGCAACCCGAAGGCAAGACGATCTCGATTCCGCGCGATGAGATTGAGCAGGTCAAAAACAACGGAGTCTCACTGATGCCGGTCGGACTTGAAAGAACCATCAACCCGCAACAAATGGCCGATTTAATTTCGTTCCTCAAGAACTGGCGTTACCTCGATGGACAAGTCCCGTCCGAAGTCATCAAGCCACTTCAGCCCGGCCAATAACGTTTGCTGCGAGTGCAACACTCTTCATCACTGAAGAAAAAAGACGACCCAGCGCGGGCGATTCCCGCGTTGGGTCGTGTCATTGAATTCGAGAGAAGCAATCAAGCGATGCTTGTTATTCCTGCTTCTCGAGGGAAACCGGATCGATCGTCTGCAATGGCTCAGAAGCCAGTTGAGTTCCCGTCGCATCCGGAGCTGCAAAGGTGATGATCTTTGGAATCTGCGTGTACTTGACCGCAGCTTGTCCCGTCGTGGAGCTGCTGATCTCTCCTTTGACGTTTCCGCTTCGGAATGGACCGGCACCCACAACGAACCAGTTGTTGTCTTCGGACTGTGCGAGCGCCTGACCGCCGGTACCGAGCGCAATCCCTGTGCCTGTTTCGAAGGCCACGAGACCAATCTTCGCGGTCCCTGACTGTTTCTTTCGTTCAGCGAATCGCACTTCAGGCAGAGTGACGACTCCAGGCAGAACAATTTCCGGAACACCGATGAATGAATTCGACGAAGCTGTCCCGACAGCACCTGTTCGAAGTTCGACGGTGATCTCGCTCTGATCGGCAGAATCGACCAGTCGAGCACCGGACTGAAGGATGCGGTGCCGGACCGAAGCGATCACGTAACTCTTGTCGACACAGTCCGCGTACTTGTCATTCAGAAAGACCGCATGACCACGAAACGGCCGAAAGTCGATCTTGTCGAGCGACTGATCCACCGCGTTTGTGATCAGTAGCTGTTCGGTTGAAGTTCTTGCTGTGTTTGACGTTGTGGCTGTCGCACAGCCCCAGCCAGAGATCAGGACCAGCGACAAAAGTGAAACTCGAAATGAAACCATCGGACTCCTCCTCCGTCACGATATCGAATCGTGAGAGTGACCCGCGAATAATGAATGGGGGATGACGTTGCTTGAGTAGCAGGGGAAGGGAGAGAGATTTCGTGACTAGCCGACAACTCCGAAGTCTGTCAAGCTAATTTTCATCGCACTTTTGGATTCGAATATCCGCCCGTAAAGAGATTCGGGGCCCTCACAATTTATGAACAGATTTCCCCCATACACCTACATTCCCGGAAAGAATCCGCATCCGATTTCCGATCCGGCCGGACATATGCACGGAGATTCAAACGAGCCCGGAATGGATCCTCGGTCCCTGTTTCAACGTGCGCTCGAACTCTTCAATCATGGCTATTACTGGGAAGCTCACGAAGCTTGGGAACATGTCTGGATTGAGTACGGCAAGCAAGGACCACAGGCGGACTTCATCAAAGGATTGATCAAGCTCTCCGCATGTGGAGTCAAATGCCTCGAAGGAAACAGGACCGGCGCAGAACGACATCTCCGGCGAGCTGTTGAATTGCTCGATCTCTCGCAATCGGTCAAAGACTCAATCGACTCGTTCGGAGTTTCAATCGAGCGACTTCGCCAGCAAATCGCGACTCTCGAAACGAACCTGCCGATTCAGGACTCCGAACTCGATCCGGGTCCCGTTCTTCCGATCCTCGGGACGATTCCCGTGTCGGGTCGATCAAACAATTGAACGAAGTGTTACGCCTGCCACATGTACCGTTCGAAGTCAGGACCGCAGACTTCCAGATCGATAGTCCCTTCGCTTGGAATGCGATTGACCGCTTCTCCGTTCTGCATGAGTTCGACTGCAAAGTGCATTCGGTGACCAACCTCGACTCCGAGGTCCGATTTGGGAATCGAAACTTCAAGCACTTTTCCGATTGCCGCAGTCACGTTTGAGTTCGCAACGACTTCGTTTTCACGAACAACCGACGTCTCGATCGAACCGTTCATTTTGATTTGAACTTCAATTCCGTACGGTTCCACGAATCGAACTCGCATCTCTTCGTAATCTTTCAGGTCCGACTTCGCCGCGAGAATCGTGTCGCATCGGAGAAGGAATCGTTCCTGATCGAAGCCGAAATACAGATCGGTGATCGCGCTGTCGGAGACCATTGTCATCGTTCCGCGTTCACTCCCAGCTTCATAATGACCGGCATTTAACCATTCAAAGAAGCTGATGCGGCCATCAACCTTGACGTTGAGAAGTGCCTTCGGTTGAGTGTGCAGATGCTTCCGCTCCGCATGGGTCACCGGTTCAAACATCACCGACGGCGGCATTTCACCGAGCAGGGTATAGACGTTTCGAAGGTGCCGCCGAAAGAGTTCATCGAACAGGTCATCCTGACCGGAATGATGATCGTCTCCGTACCACCAGTACCAGTCACTCCCCTCAGCGATCATCAGTTCCTTCCACGCTTCCTGAATCGCTTCAGGAGCGAAGCGGCCAGACTTTTCGGCCTTCTTCAAGAAGGAACGTGTGATGTGAACGAGATCCCACGCATCGCGATCTTCCTGATGTCCGATCCAGATATAGAAGTCGTGATTGATCCAGCTACCCGCGAAGAGTCGATTGATCTTCTTTTGCGGCGGATGCTTGGCGAGGAACTCGCTGACGCGAACCGAATTGACTTGAGGATCGGTAACCGACTTTCGATACAAGCTGCGAAGAAATCCGACGCCGCCGTCCGGGAAGTATTCCCAGCAGTTCTCGCCATCAAGCACGATCGGCACGAATGCCGGTTGATCCGGATTATGTTTTTCAACAGCGTGAGCGATCCCTTTCACCTTGGCGAGCAAATCATCCGCTGCCCAGTTTGGATCGTTCCGCTGATAGTGAAATCCGATCAAATCACTGAGTCCGTGGTCACGGAAGATAATGCTCAGCGACTCCCCTTCACTGCTCACCTTCCACGGTTGATACAACAGCTCCGGGCGATTGACATTTCCGTGAGCGTCTCGATGGACAAAGTTATCCGTTGAGTGTCCCAGAATCTCTTCGTCGGTCGCGATCCACTCGATGCCCACGTCAATGATCGACGCGAGAATGTCTTGCGAAACGGATCCTTCAGACGGCCAAAGCCCTCGCGGTGGTTCGCCGAACAGCTTTGTATGGTACGCGACCGCTTTCTCCAGATGTCGTTTGACATCTTCTTTGTAGCTTTCGGTGTATTGCGGCATCTTGCAGCCGGGCATCGCTTCTCGCGCAGACTTCTTATCCCAGAGCAATGGAAGAATCGGGTGATAGAACGGAGTGGTCGTGATCTCCACTTGCCCGCCTTCTGACAACTCGCGATGCAATGGAATCACTTCCGCAACAAGCTCTCGCTGCCGGTCCAGCAGCCAGTTCTTTTCGTCTTCCGTCCAGTCTCGCCCCTTGGCTCGAAACTCGGTCAGATCGGTATCTCGCTCGAAGACGAGTTCGTGAATCCAGGTCAGATTGTTCCAGACCTGCAGGTCCCGCAACTCCTGTTTTGTGAATCGCATCAGAGCGATCTCAGCAGAGTCCCGACCCAAGCCTCGCTTTTGAAACAATTCATGATATCGCGGATAAATGCGAATCATGCTTTGCTCGTTCGCCATAAAGAAGTTGTCGAGCAAATAGCAGGCGTGTTCCTGATCGAGACTGTCTGCCGGCATTCTCGAAACTTTAAGGTGCCGGTCGACGTGACCGTTTTCGTAGCGTTGAATCTGCTCCAGCAAACTCGGAACGAGATTAATCGTGCAATGAAATTCTGGAACCTCCTGAATGTGCATCGCCATCCCGAGGTAGTCTTTTGTGGCATGCAACCGCACCCACGGCATCAGAGTTTCATCGGCGACATCATCCGGGTAATACGGTTGATGCTGATGCCAGAACAACGCAAGCGAGACAGGTTTCATCGGGAACACTTCATGAGGATCAACGTCACGCTGCGACTCAACTCTTGCAGCGATCCAAAACAAAAACTCAAACGCAACACACTGTTGCTCATCGAAAGGAACCCATCGTGATCATCGAGCTGACAGCTTCTCGCTCATCACGAATCTGATCGAACGCGATCCAAGGCTCGTTCGTAAACGTCAATATAGTTCCGGGCGCTCCCCGACCAAGAGGAATCTTTCCGCATTCCATGATCGACGATCTTTCTCCAGTCATCACGGAAGTGCTGATACAGGCCGACGGCTCTCCAGACGGTGTCCAGAAATGCATCTCCGTGATAGTGGTGAAACTGAAATCCGTTGGCGGTCCCGTTTGCGAGCGTCTCCGAATTGGTGTCGACAACAGAATCGGCCAACCCGCCCACGGCATTCACGATTGGTGGCGTTCCATAGATCAAGCTGTACTGTTGATTCAACCCGCACGGCTCAAACTGGCTGGGCATCAAGTACGCATCGGCTCCCGCTTCAATGCGATGAGCGAGGGCATCGTCAAAGCCGATCACCGCTGCGACTTTCTCAGGATGCGACTCCTGCAGCCCGCGGAGATAATTTTCGTGTCTCTCTTCACCAGTTCCCAAAACGACGAGTTGCACATTCGCCCCGAGGAACTGGCCAGCCTTGAGAGTGATTAAGTCCAACCCCTTCTGGTCGGTCAGACGAGAAATCATTCCGAACAGCATCGCCTCTGGCTTCTCGGGAAGCCCCACTTCTGTTTGAAGGGCTGCTTTACAGCGTGCTTTCCCTTCTTCAACTGTGTCGGCGGAATACTGCGTCTCGATACGGGGATCAATTTCGGGATTCCAGACAGTCATGTCGACGCCGTTCAGAATCCCGACGAGATCGTCCCCACGGTATTCGAGAACGGGATCGAGTCCGTATCCGAATTCGGGGCGACAAATTTCTTTCGCGTACGTCGGACTCACCGTCGTCACCTGATCCGCCATCGCGATCCCGGCTTTGAGGAGATTCAAATGTCCCCAGAATTCGAGCTGACGCCAATTGAAGAACCGGGGATGAATCCCTGTGTTCATCATCTGCCAACTCGGAAACTGCCCCTGAAACGCCATGTTGTGGATCGTCATAACGGTCCCGACATCCTGCAACGGACCGCCTTGTTCACGGCTTTGCAGAACGAGCGCGGGAATCAGACCGGTCTGCCAGTCATTCGCATGAATCACATCCGGTATGAAAAGCGTTCGTGCCAATTCGACAGCTGCCCGACTGAAAAACAGAAACCGTTCCGCATTGTCGGCGTAGTCGCTTCCCCCTTCGACATACAGCCCGCTGCGATCAAAGAAACTCGGGCAATCGATTAGCAGGACCTTGACGAGATCTCCGGGAAGGCGAGTCTCATAAACGGTCGCTTCAATCGTGGTGCTGGGAAAATCAATGCGGACTTCCCCAACAACACTGCCGCGCTGGTCTTCCGGGATGAATCGCCGATAACAGGGCATGACCAGCACAACTTCATTGCCTGCCTCAGCAAGAGCATTCGAAAGCCCGGAAGCCACATCCGCAAGCCCACCCGTTTTCGCGAATGGAACCGCTTCAGAAGAAACCATCATGATCCGCATCGAAAGCTCCTGAGATGGCCACAAGTAAATCAGATTTTGGTCTGACGATATTACGAAGGAGAACGTAACGCATTACCGTCCGAAACTCCAATTCCGACCGACGTTGATCACTCGAATCCACCAATCCTGATCATTACAGCGAATTCAGATCGACGTTCTCCCCTCTGAAATCTTCTGAAAGATGAGCGAAGCGAATCTCTGCCAAGTGGGGAGACCGAGTTCATCAGCCGTCGCTTGTGAGTCAGCGGTCGCCAACGTATGCTCGATAGTGAGTTTTTGAGTTTTCCTCCCTCCCACCAACTCCCTGGAGCTTCTTCCCATGAAGACACTTCTTCTCGCCGCCACAACGGCCACATTCTTACTCAGTTCGACATTCGCAAACGCTGTGGATGTGACCTTGAACGTTGGCGATCAAGCCCCCAGCTTCGTCATTCAAGACGATACCGGTGCCAACTGGAACTCAGACAAGCACTTCGCAAACAAAACCGTCGTCGTTTACTTCTATCCAGCCGACATGACCGGCGGATGCACCAAGCAAGCCTGCGGGTTCCGCGATGATCTCTCGAAGCTGGAAGGCGAAAACGTTGAAGTCGTCGGCGTGAGTGGCGACTCAGTTCGCAATCACCAACTCTTCAAGAAGGCTCACGACCTCAACTTTACACTTCTCGCTGATCCCGATGGCGTCGCTGCCACTGCCTTCGGAGTCCCATTCACGAAAGGCGAAAAATCGATTACCCGTGAAATTGATGGGAAAGAAGAAGTCCTGACTCGCGGCGGAACAGCAAAACGCTGGACGTTTGTCGTCAAGAACGGAAAAGTTGTCTACAAGGACGACAAAGTCAACGCGGCTGAAGACAGCCAGAAAATTCTCGCAGCCATCGAAGGCCTGAAGAAATAACACGACGGCGTTCGATCGAACACGCTGTTCGCAGTGATCTCGTTCACTCGTCTCGAACTCCGTTGCGTGCATCTCATTCAATTCCTTGAGATGCCCGCACGGATTCGAGAAGCGAACGACGCTCAGATACTCATTCACATCGTTCACACTATTGAGTCGCTTCTTATGATACGTTTGCTGACCACACTCTGCCTGTTCTCCCTGTTTGTTTCCGAGTCATACGCTCAACCTAACTTCGTCATCTTTGTCGCTGACGATATGGCATGGGACGACTGCGGCGCCTATGGTCATCCCAACATCAAAACTCCGAACATCGATCAACTTGCCGAAGAAGGCATGCGCTTCGATCGCGCGTATCTGACATGTTCGTCCTGCAGCCCGAGCCGGTGCTCGATGCTCACCGGTCGATATCCTCATTCGACCGGCGCTGGCGAGTTGCATTTACCACTGCCTGCCGATCAAACCCTTTTCAGCACACCACTGAGAGAAAAAGGCTATTACACCGCTTCGGTTGGGAAGTGGCATCTTGGGGACGCCGCCATTTCGCAAATGGACCTCGTGAAACAAGGAGGAGGTCCAGGCGGAGAAGGTGACTGGGTAGACGTTCTTCAGAATCGCCCCAAGGACAAGCCGTTCTTCCTGTGGTTGGCGGCAACCGATCCTCACCGAGCGTATCGTCCGGGTGCCATCGATCCTCCGCACACAACAGACGACGTTCGTGTCCCGCCCATCTTTCCGGACACAACTCCGGTTCGCGAAGATCTTGCCCTGTACTACGACGAAATCGGTCGCTTTGACGAATACATTGGGAAAGTCCGAGACGAACTCAGCAGTCAAGGTGTTCTCGACGAAACCTTCATCCTCGTCATCAGCGACAATGGACGACCGTTTCCTCGCTGTAAAACGACCGTGCTTGAAGACGGCGTCAAAACACCATTCATCGTCCGGTATCCGCCGATCGTCAAGCCGAACCAATCGACAACATCCATCGTGAGCACCATCGACATCGCCCCGACCGTTGTTGAACTGGCCGGAGCCGAGCAACTCGATTCCTTCCAGGGGAAGTCATTTGTCCCGGTTCTTCGTACTCCAACAATTCACTCACGACTCTCCGCTTACTCAGAACACAACTGGCACGACTATCGCGCGTTTGAACGAAGTGTCTGTACGAGCAAATACCGCTTCGTTCGGAACTGGGCTCCCAGCCTCCCTGCGACTCCGCCAGCTGATGCCGTTCGTTCGCCAACGTATGACGAAATGAAACGACTTCACGCGGAGAAAAACCTCGCTCCCACTCAAAATCTGATTTTCGACACACCGCAACCGGAACGTGAACTTTACGACGTCGTCAACGATCCTCATTGCCTCGTGAATCTTCTGACAGATGTTCCGAAGACCTCGGAAATCGAACGGATCGCGCTGGAACACGAAGGCATGTTGAATCAGTGGCAACAAGACACCGATGACTCCTTCCCCGGGTTCGACAAACTCACCCCGGACGGATTTCACCGTGTCACAGGCAAACGAATTCCCGGCGTTGGGGCTCCTCATCCGTCATTGAAAAAGTGACCCCGATGCATCACCGTTCAGTGTGCAATCCCCCCGTCTTTCAAGAGTGGAGGTCAGTCGATGCATTTGCAATTTCGAATCACCCGTTTTGTCTGTGTCTCCCTCTGTTGTTTTGCGAGTCTGAGCGCATACGCTGAGAACGAAAATAACAAGCTGCAATTCGACGGATCCGAAGCACACGTTTTCAAAACGATCGGTGACGACGAACTAAAGATCCATGTCTTCCAGCCTCCGACTCCGTCAGAAGCCCCGC
Organism: Thalassoglobus neptunius; assembly: GCF_007859735.1. GTDB lineage: Bacteria > Planctomycetota > Planctomycetia > Planctomycetales > Planctomycetaceae > Thalassoglobus > Thalassoglobus neptunius. The sequence goes on from NZ_SIHI01000001.1 coordinate 2,586,759, forward strand.
GTCCTGCGATTGTGTTCTTCTTCGGCGGAGGTTGGAAAGCAGGATCACCGAAGCAATTCGAGCAACATTGTCGCTATCTTGCAGAACGCGGAGTGGTCGCGATGACGGCTGATTACCGGGTCTCATCACGACACGGAACGAAAGCCAAAGAAGCAGTCCAGGACGCCAAGTCGGCAATGCGATGGGTTCGAAACCATGCCGACGAACTGAAGATCGATCCGAATCGCCTCGCTGCGGGAGGAGGATCCGCCGGCGGTCACCTCGCCGCTTGCACAGCGACGATTTCCCAATTCGATGAACCGGGAGAGTCCAACGACGTAAGCTGCATCCCGAATGCGCTCGTCCTGTACAATCCAGCCGTCACACTGGCTCCGTTCGAAGGAAATCAACCGCTCTCAAAAGACAGGGTCGACCGTGACGGGACTCTCGAAGAGCGAATGGGAACGAAGCCCGAAAACCTCTCGCCAGCTCACAACATCCGGTCCGATCTTCCTCCAACAATCATGTTTTTCGGAACAGAAGACTTCTTGCTCGACGGGGCGAAGTTCTTCGAAAAAGAGATGCTCGCATCAGGCAACCAATGCGAACTCGTCCTGTACGACGACTATGCCCACGGCTTCTTTAACTACGGCAAGCACGAAAACAAACCCTTCGTCGCCACTCTCATCGCGACCGACAAGTTCCTGAACTCACTCGGCTTTGTCGATGAAAATGAACATGTCGAGGAATGGTTGTCGAAGCAATAAACCGTGTGCTCAGTACGCTGTGCGATGTGCTCGACTGAAGACCTTCGGGATGGAAGGAACCCGTGAATCCATTCCCTCCTTTGTCGAAGTGAAACGGGATTCTCCGAGACAACAAATGGTTCACTTCAGTTTCCAGCGAGCCATCCGCAAGACAGCTTTGGACTGATCTGCCGGTTTCTCATACCAGACAGTCAAAAATGAGCCATCTTCAAGTTCGACTGTCGATGGATATCCCAAATCGCCGGAAGCCCCGTCATCACTGATCGTCATCGGCTCGGACCATGATTTCCCGTTGTCGTCGCTGATTCGTGCCTGATTCCCGTACGGGCGGCGACGATATCCGTAGGTCATCAGCAATCGCCCATCGCTCAGTTTTGTGAGATGACTCGGAAGTCCCCACACACCGATCGACTCCGGCACCGACCACGTCTTCCCCCCGTCGGTCGAGACACTCTGAAATGTTTCGTGATGATTTTCTGAATTGTGATTTCGAATGTGAACGACAATCGTTCCATTCTCAGCCTCGACAGCATGCAGTTCGTGATAGTGATTCGGATCATCACCTTCTCGGGCGGGAATCTCCGCAAGCCATTCCCACGTCACTCCATCGTCCCCGGAAACCGCCACGCCCACGCGACGGTTCTCCTCCCACAACTGCTTCCCGGCGTAAAGAATCCTTCCGTCGGAAAGCTGAATCGGACCATGCGGACTACTGACAAGACAGTCGTACTTCGCCGACCAGTTCAAGCCTTGATCCTCCGAACGCAACATCCAAGTCCCGAGTTCTTGCTGTCGCTCTTTCTCACTCCAGGCCCATCCCTCCGCTTTCCAGCGGTCGAGACGAGACGAGTCCCACGTGCGTCACGTTCGGCTTTCTCAATAATCGGTTCGTAGGCCAAAGAAGAAAACGTTGTGACCAGAATTGCGCCTGATGCCGTCTCCAGAACGCCAGCGTCGCGATCATCAATTGCAGAATCGAGAAGTGTCCGCGGCCAGCTCCAACTCTTTCCATCATCGTCAGATGTCATCCACTCGACAGTTCCGAATGGACCGACATGTGCCTCTCGACGTCCCGACCAGACAAGCAACAATCGACCAGATTTCTGACGCGTGAGCGTCGGCCAGCCATGATAGAATTCAGGCTGTTGACTGATCGTTCGGACAGAAAGAATTTCCGCAGCAGGAGGGTCTGCAAAAGCCTGACCCGTCAAGGTCATGAGAATGATTGCCACACTGCAGGCAATCAAGGGGATTCGTCGTTTGCTGAACTGGTTCATGCAAGAATTCTGATCACTCCGGCACAGCAATACAACCGACTGCCAGCGACGACATTGAGCTTCACTCACACACGCTTTCCAATGGACACAAAAAGATGTTGAATTGTGGACTCAACGAGTGGTTCAACCACTCCCACCAGAAATTGTGAGTCAGTGAAGCATCAACGTCGACGTTCGATCATGCCATTGCCATCGCCTCTAACCGTCCCAACGAATGGATCACGAGAGACTCAGCACAGCACAATACTCATAAGACGATCTCCAATTCGGAGTGAGTTACGCCTCGCAATTTCCGAGTGAAACCACATCCGGTCCACAGCAACCAGCTTCAGCGTAGAGATCGTCTTTCGCATCCGCTTCGAGAACACAAAAGACTTCCCACTTGTGGCCGTCGGGGTCGACAGCCCACACCTTATCCTGAACCGCGTAGCAACAGGTCGTCCCTTCTTCGGTGATGGTCTCGATTCCCGTCTTCTGAAATCGTTCGATGGCAGCATGGACATCGACCACAGACTTCACCTGAATTCCAAAGTGCGCGGAACCTCGTTCAACCTGAAACGACTCTTCCACTTCGTTCAATGTCAGATTCACTGAAGGGTCCGTCGGCTCAAACTTCGCGTAACGTGCTCGCTCTTTACTGGGCGAACACCCGAGAAGCACCTGATAAAAAGCCTTCGACTTTTCGATATCCGTCACGTTCAAAGCAACGTGCAGACGAAAGTTGCCAGGAAAGTCGACAGCGGATTGAAGAGACATGTTCAGACTCCTTGTGAAACAGAACTGAGGTATTCAGAAATCTTCTGTTTGATTTCATCACGAATGCGACGAAAGACTTCCAACTTCTGTGCTTCGGTCCCGGTTGCATCGGCGGGATCTTCAAATGGCCAATGCAACACAGACTTCGCCCCGGGAAAGACGGGACACGACTCCCGGGCGTTGTCACAAACTGTGACAACCAGATCAAAAGCTTGATTCTCAAATTGCCCGACCGACTTGCTCTCGTAAGACGAAATATCGATGCCCAGTTCACTCATCGCTTCAACAGCCAATGGATGCACATACCCGGACGGCTTCGAACCCGCCGAGTGCGATTCCCAGAGTGCTTCCGCCATCTGAGATCGGCACGAGTTTCCCGTGCACAAGATGAGTACGCGCTGCATTTCACTCCCCCCTCAGGGATTCAAATTTCATTCCGCCCGATACCAGCCACCAAGACTTCACAGCGACTGAAATCAACGACTGACGATTGCCTCACTCACCGGTTTCATTTTCCAACCACGACAGAATTTTCTGCTCGATTTCATCGCGAACTTCGCGAAACGCATTCAACTGCTCTTCTTCCGTCCCCTCGACCGCTGCCGGATCTGGAAACGGCATGCAAAGCGTATTGAGTGCAAATGGCCAAACTCTTGGACAGGATTGCTCCGCCTGTTCGCAAACGAAAATCACATGACTCGCGGAGACCTTCCCGAGATACTCGCTCAACGATTTCGAACGATGATTGTCGAGACTGATTCCCACTTCGTTCATCACTTGAATCGTGAATGGATGGATTCCCTTGGGAGCCAGCCCGGCACTACACGCATCGAAATGGGCCTCACCATGTTTCCGCAGAAACGCCTCCGCCATCTGGCTGCGGGCAGAATTTCCGGTACACAGAAACAGCACAACAGGCTTCTCAGCAACGAATGGCTTAATGGTCACATTGCCATATGTAGTGGTAAATTTTTTTATTGAACCGCTTCTTGCCGAGACGACAAATCAGTCATCAGCATCGTTTCCAGACATGAGAAGAACCCGTCCAGGCAGCCGCACCGCAGCTGGTAGTAACTCAACGAACCTTCTTTGCGAACCGTCACCAGCCCGACATCTTTCAGCACCGCCAGATGCTTGGAGACCGTCGACTGATCAGATCCGACCTCATTCGTCAAATCACCAACACACATGTCTTTCTTCTGAAGAAGATCAAGCATCAGCAACCGACTCGGATGCGACATCGCCTTCGCGACCTTCGCCCGTGCTTCGTATCGTGCTCGCTCTTTCTCATTCATGGTCATATTGCCATGTTATCATCGACGCCCATCCCAGTCAACATCCAACGAATCCTACCCAAACCACCACAAACCAGAAAGAAGACTTCGCAACCAAAGAAGCCCACACCCGCTACCACTCACCCAAAAACATCGCCACATCCAGAGAAACGACCGGCGAGTGCCCTTCCCGCAACGCATTCACCGTCGACGCAGGAGTCAAAACACTTACGGACTCATCGAGACCACACGAAACCGGAACTCGGTACCCCTCATGCGACCACGGAAAAAGCGTCTGACGGAACCAAAGATGCGGCGATTCACTGTCTGAATATCGCACAAACACCCCGTCCGGCAGTTCACCAAGCACGCATTGAAATGTTCGCTTCGCCCGCTGATTCGTGATTCGATCACGGTGCAGATGCTGGTCAACCTCAGAGATCCCGCACTTCTCTGCAAGCCCCAATTCCGAGTTCCCACGCACTCACGCAGCTTTAAAATCTACAAACCGGTCCCGCCGACACTCTCCACACGGACGATGCCCAGACGCAAATGCCGTCGCCTCATCCAGAAAGAAGAGTTCTGTATATTTCCCGGGCTCCATCAACGCCCTTCTCCGACCTCGAAACTCCGTTTCACAAATGATCCATCGCTTCTCCGAACAGAATTGCTTGACAAGATTTCGCTCACACCCGTGAAGACACCCTCGATTCCCCATAAACATCCCACGAGCCGAAACAGCCTCAATCACACTTTCCGGCGTCACCCGATTCTGAAGCGGCACTCAACAACTCCTTCTTGATCGTACCTTTGATTCAAACGACCACCCGATAGACGAAACGCGTCCCGCTCTTTGTTTTTCAACACCAGGTCGCCTCGTTGATCTCCAGCTTCTGCAACACCTCAGCCAGCGATTTCCTGCCGCCAACATCGCTTGCCCCTCCTGCAACAGCTTCACAATCTGCTCAGGCTTACGTCGTCGTCGCTTCGTCATCAAAGTCTCCTCGAACCAAAATCGGTCGGTTGACTCTCATAACATCTGGATCAGAAAATGGGGAGCACGCCAATAAACGCTTGCAGCGTTTCCCGCTCCATCGTTTCAACCTGTTGCGTCTTCTGTAGTGTTTCCTCATCGATGTAACCTTCGATGTTGTCACGGATGATCTGCTTCAGTTCTGCCGGTTCGATGGCTTCTGTTTCGACGCAGCCCCCGCTGAAGTTCTTCGCCCGCGAATCTCCGGACTTCGGGGGACGGCTCAAGAGGTGATATTCTTCGATCTGTTGTTCTGTGACTGCGATCCGATCGAAGTAGATCACAGCTTTCGGAGCGTAGCGCCTCAGTTTGGTTTGGATGTCTTCATTGATCGACAATCCGCTGGGATCGTAATCGCCGACATAGAGGATTTGTGTCGGCTTGCAGATGTTGACCTGATTGCGAACTCGAGTCTTCGCCAGTTCATCTTGAACGGCTTTCAGTTTCTTTGGCCCAAACTCTCCGACTTTCGTCGTGCGAAACATCTTCACCAGAACCCGAAGCACAGGCCGATAGTTTCGCACTTCACCGGGACTGTAGTAATCCTGCGCGTGTTGCTTCAGATACATCACCGTCAATTGACCGACAGTCGTCGTCGCAGCCGGTGCCGCATTTAATTCTCGCCAGTCAGCAATGGCTTGATCGTAAGCGTTTCGGCTTTCAGAAGTGCCGTAGGCCCCGAAGTAGACAACCCGCCCGTTGATCGTCGCGTAGGCTTGCCCGGTTGCTTTGTGTTTGGAGTATCTTGGAGTTCGCGGCATCGTGATTCCCCTTGCGTTTTGATCACGACTACAGAAACAAATTCTGTAGTTAGAGCCTATCCGGAATCCTCTTCATGCTGTAAGTCGGTATTTGAACGGAGCTTGGTTGGGTGAAGGAGCTAAGCGGCGGAGCATGCGACCAATGGAAGCCACATAGATCATGGCTTCGCTCGATTTG
>NZ_SIHI01000001.1:2592883-3024170 GCF_007859735.1 Thalassoglobus neptunius
GGTCAGTCAGGTCACTTGGGTACGCTTTTCGAATCGCCTCGGACACCGTGCACTCCTTTGCGTTGATGAACCGCAAAGTGTGAACAAAACCAGACTTTCACAAAACCTCAGTTTCCGGATAGCCTCTCAGTCTTGCGGAGATGATTCTTCCGATGAATCATCCTGCTGCACTGAGGTTTCGCACGAAGCTCCATCCGAATTCTTCTGAAGCGGAAGAGATTCCCCGTCGAGTTGAGCGAGCGCGTTCCGGGCTGCCCGTTGCTCCGCGACTTTCTTACTTGGCCCCCAAGCTGGGATGAATTCCCGATCCCCTACGACTGCGGTCACCTGAAAACATTTTGAATGATCCGGACCGCGTTCGTCCATGACTGTATAGACCGGAGTTTCCCCGAGCACCTTTTGCATTCGCTGTTGAAAGAGACTCTTGTAGTTCACTCCAATCGTCGACTCAGCGGCATTCGAGATATCTTCATCAAGCACCCATCCGATAAACGAGCAAGCCGCTTCGTATCCTCCGTCCAGATAAATCCCTCCAATGATCGCCTCGAACGCTGTCGCAAGAACGGAATTCGGAACCGATGAACTCGTTGTGATTCCTTTTCCGAGGACGAGGACGTCATCGAGTTTCAATTGGCGGATCAACCGTGCGCAAGTGGCTCGACTCACCACGACTGATTTAATTCGGGTCAGCTCCCCTTCTGACGACTCCGGAAATCGATGGAAGAGTTCTTCACAGACAGCTGCCCCCAGAATTGCATCGCCAAGAAACTCCATCCGCTCATTCGATTCCAACCGTGTCCGTGCTGCAGAAGCATGCGTTAAGCAACGGATCAGGAGGTCCTGGTCCTTGAACCGGTATCGCAAGACGTTCTGGCAAGCTGCCAATGCATCTGACTCAGGAAGTTGAGAGGCCGGTTGAGAAGACATCAATCATCAACATCGAGAACGTTCGGATTGAGAAGCCAAGTCTATTTCGCCTTTGAGTAGACTGTCAATTCGCTAAGCATCAAGCCCGCATAGAGATTACTTTTCAGCTACTTAATTCGAGCGAGAATTTTCGCTTTGCCCTTCTTGCGAATAAGGAATAATCATCTCCGCTTTCCAGTAGCTCTTCAGCCTTTCTACCAGATCGACAAAGTTTCCAACATCCACCGGCTTGGTGAGAACTCCCTGCACATCCATCGCCCCGAACTCGTCTCCATCAGACGGAGTCGTTTCGCCGGTCATAATCACGACAGCGATCCGCTTTAAGTGATCCGTCGATCTCATCAGCTGCAAGATTTGACGACCGCTGAGCCCCGGAAGATTCAAATCGAGCAACACAAGATCCGGACGCGGAGCGAGTGAAAACCGGCCTTCCTGAAACACAAAACTCTTCGCGTCATCGCCGTGACTCATCCAGGTCAGACGATGCCGGATTCCGCTGCGATCCAAAGCCCCAATCGCAAACTTGGCAGCGACCAGACTATCTTCGACCAGAAGGATCTCCATAGGACGACCGACGGCAGACTGCAGAGCTGCTGCTTCGTCACTGCTGTCGTGTCCTCCGAGGAATCCAGTCACTCTCGCCTCCTGAGTCCGATCTACTCGAGATCACTGAGAATGTCATCCCAATGTGATGACGAAACCGGAGTCGGTTCAAAGGTCTCGTTCTCGGAAACGGTTCCGACTTCGCGAGACTGAAATGCATTATATCCGTCGAAGCGATACTCATGCAAAAGGGTATTGATTCGCATCTCGATCTTTGTCAATTCCGGTCCTTGCTCCGGAGTGACGAAGGTAAACGCCCGCCCGTGAAAGTCTGAAGAGAGTCGACCCGTTCGCCCCACGCGATGGATGTAGTCGTCAGCACTTTCAGGAATATCGTAATTGACAATGTGAGAGATTCCCGAGATATCGATTCCGCGACCGACGACGTCCGTCGCAATCGCCAATCGAACTCGACCGTCACGCAGCTGTTTGAGAACACGATCCCGAGTCTTCTGCGGAAGATCTCCATGAATCGCGGCGACGTCCGGCAGATTCTTTTTAGTCTTCGCATAGATCTCATGAGCCTTCCGCTTAGTGCGGCAGAAGACGATCGCCTGCGAGGGACGCTCATTCAGAAGCAACTTGATCAGCAATCCGTATTTCTGCTCGTGCTCGACGGTGCAGTAAAACTGCTCAATGGTATCCACGACGACGTGATCTTCAGAAAGATCGACGAGCGCCGGCTCCTTCATGAATCGTTGAGCCAATCGCTGAACCGGTTCGGCCAGCGTTGCGGAGAGGAGCAGAGTTTGGCGATCTTCAGGACACGAACTCAAAATCCGTTCAATGTCTTTTCGAAACCCGATATCCAGCATCCGGTCTGCTTCATCAAGAACAGTAAAGCTGACCTGACTCAAATCGAGGGCTTTTCGCTGGAGAAGATCGATCACGCGTCCCGGCGTTCCAATGACGACCTGAGGGCACTTTCGAAGAGCAGAGAGTTGCGGCCCGAGAGGACGACCTCCGACCACGAGAACGGTTTCGCAGTTGGACTTCCCGGCGAGTGATCGGAATTCCCGGTCGACCTGTTCGCTCAGTTCTCGAGTCGGCGCCAGAATGATCGCCTGGACCGCTTCCGATCGAGGATCGAGCTTCTGAAGAATCGGGAGCGCGAAGGCTGCCGTCTTTCCGGTTCCAGTGCGTGCTTGTCCAATACAATCCACGCCAGTAATCGCGACGGGAATGAATTCCGCTTGAATGGGTGTGGGCTTCTCGAAACCGAGTGATTCAAGCGTTGCCAGGATCCGCTGATTCAGCCCAAGACCCTTAAATGAGAGTGTTTCGACATCAGATGTCATACGTGCGTTCAACCAATTCAGCAACCGGCCAGTCTTGAATACAAGTGACAAACCGCTGGTTGCACTAAAGAAAGTTCAATTACGACAACAGTTTACTGAATCATACGCCCGCGTGGCAAAAATCGCTATCGACCTGTGGAAATGTGCTAGGTTTTAACGTGAAACAATCGACAGAAACGAACACAACCAGAACATGTGAACATTCGTCAACTAACTGCTGATATCGAAACAGTTTTCAGGAACTCGTTCACGCGAAAATCTTGACCCTCACAACCAGGCTTTTCGCACAAGCAATCCAAAGAACACCACCAGACTGCAGAAGGCATCCTGAACTCGTGACTCGAATCGTTGAGAAGGTCTTTTTCGAGCCGCGTTCAGACTCAAGACAATCGCTGGGTTGTCAGCACAGCTGCCTTCGTCGGTCCCAAACTCGCTGAGTCACCAGCTTGCCCGATGACAGATTCCCCGGAAAACAACGATCGATTCCTGGCCGCTCAACAACGCCTGCAGGACCTCCTCAATTCAGTGGAGTTGCAGTCGAGTTCGGACGAAATTCTCCTCGAGGAGAACTCCGGATTCACGGAGATGTGCCCCTCCTGCGAATCGACAGAAGACTGGGGAACAAGCTCCTGGTGCCCGAACTGCGGGTATTATCCAAAGACCGGGAAATCCGTTTTTGACGATTCCGCCGTCGAAGGTCTCGAACTGGACCTGGACGAGGACAACGACGAGAATGCTCACAAGGATGAAATCGACGAAGATGAATCATCCCATATCCTGATCACCGGAATTCTACTGGGGCTCATCGCCTCCACCGGCATCGGCGTTTATTTCTTTGCTCCTCAACTTCTTCCTGAACCGTTTCGGCGCAATGCGTCTCTTGCAGTCATCGAAACGGAAGAGCAACCCCTTGAAGTCATTCCGGATCAACCGGAAGAACTCGATCTCTCGAGCGACACAGAAGCGATCGACGGCCTGTCAGAAGATGAGATTGCTTCCTTAGACCCAGAAGGCGATTCCGCGCTACTCACTCAAATTGAAGACCAGCCACCGGGATATCACGAAACGTCTGAAGGGATTGTCGAAGACAAAATCTATCAGAACGATTACGCGATCATCGGCTATTCGACCAACGCTGAAGGGGAACTTCGATCCGTCCTCCTTGCGGGAATTCACGCAAGGACCAAGCGACCCGCATTTGCGGGGAAGTTTTCCATCAGCATTCGCGACAAGAACTTCCTGACTGCGTTGCAGGAGTCTCTCGACAACCACCGGACGAAGAAGCCTCCCGTCCCGAACCCCTACAACGCGCGCTGGACGACACCGTCAATCTTTTGCACGATTCATCACAATGGAGTCACGCCCGACGGGCGCATCCTCGAAGGTCAGATGATTTCGTTTCGTGACAGAACTCTTTTCCCTGCAAGCAGTGACTCCGAAACGGAGACTTCAACGCTGGGTGACTCGAGTGCCGGATCGCAAACAGGCAAGACTTCCGAATCCTCGTAGATAGAGGCGACAGTTCGCCACTGCTGGCGTCGAATACGAGTTGTCACCGATCGGACTTTTTCCGTACAGATGGAATTCCGGCGAGGCATCAATAACGACGACTTCCCCTTCTTCAGAAATGCAGTAGAGCTTTCCGTCAATCAGTACGGGTGAGCCACTGAAGTTTCCTCCGACCCGCTCCATCCAGACGTTCTGTTCCAGGTCTCCGGACAGATCGATGCAGCAAACGACGCCGCCATCGTTCCACAAGAACAAATGGCCTTCGTGAATGATCGGAGTCGGGACGTAAGGCAAGTTGCGTGTTCGCATGTTGACGACTTCACCCTTCCCGTCAGCCCTCACAAGTGCCAGAGTCGTTCCGCGTCCACCCTTTCCGCAAATAGCGGTCAGTAAGCCTTCTCCATACGCAGGCGAGGCCACAGTTCGATCGGGAAGCTCACCGGAAAACCAAAGCTGTTTTCCTGTTTGTGGGTCCAATCCCGACAGTCCCAGTGCACCGCTCAGACAAACCAGCTGATCCTTTCCGTCAATGTTGACGATCAAAGGAGTCGCATAGGAGGTCCGGCGGAAGTCTCGTTCGGATTCCCAAACCTGCTCTCCACTCGCAACATCGAGAGCGACGATCTTGCTTGGCCCCATCTGATCATCCGGAACGATCACTTTTCCGTCGTAGACAATCGGAGAGACTCCCTGTCCATGCTGGCTCGTGAAGGAACCGAGATCTCGTGACCAGATTCGTTCGCCCGCAAAGTCGTACGCCAGAATCGTGTAGTGATTATCGTCTGCAAAGACCACAAAGACCCGCTCACCATCAACAGCAGGTGTTCCTGAAGCGTAGCTGTTTTTCTTGTGAAGATGATTGGCGCCCAGTTGAATCGAGTCCTCCCAACGGATTTCCCCGGTCAGAGCGTCAACGCACAATACGATTCGGGTTCCATCGTCGAGTCCTGCTGTGAGGAACAGAGAATCGTTCCAGACGGCCGGCGAAGAGTGCCCTTTCCCGGGAAGCTCAACGACCCATTCATAATCTTCCATTTCCCAGTTCGTCGGGAAGCCCTGCTGCGAACTCTTTCCCTCACCATTGGGTCCACGAAATCGGGTCCACTCCTCAGCCTCGACAGAAGTCAGTGCCGCAAGGACGGCGAGCATCGTACAAACCAGAACAGACAAAAACAGATTCGCGACACGAACAGGGGGCATGGGAAACCTCATTCAAATAGTGCGCACAACTTCACGTTTTGCACGTTGGGATCGATGTTCAACCGGGAGGCAATAAAGTGGAGAGCATTGCCCTCTGAAAGCCTTCCAGCATCATGAATCCGAAGCTGTTACGCAATGATACCTATGAGAAAAGTTGCATCCCACAAATAGCGAGAGACGCGACGTTTTGTACGCCGCGTCTCTTGAATTTCGTGTTAATCACGATTTTTCGAATCGACTCATTCGAGGAACGAGGTCCTCACGAAGGAGTCGCCCGCTCTACTCGCCGTAGAACTTTGTCAGTTCATCAGTCGTCAGTGGTTCAGGCACAGATTCACTTGTTACCCGTGCTCGGAACCGCATGTTTCCGGGAGTCTTGCTCGCGACGCGAACACGGAAGGTCGCAGTTTCTCCCGGTGCGAGTTCTGGAGTGGTGCGGAAGACAACTTCGTTTCCTTCACTCACATGAGCTGCTGGTCCTTCAGCATGAACAAACGCTGTTCCCGGTGCGAGTTCACAAGTCAGGCCAACATCTTTCGCCGCTGCGGTTCCTTCGTTCTTGACTTGAACTTCGTAGACAGCTTCGGTTCCGACTTCGACAGGATCATCGAGATCGATGACAGCCACGGAAAGTGATGAAGCTCCTTCGATACGGCAATCGAGTTCGGCATCAGCCAGTGTGCCGTGCTCTGAGGTCGCACGAATGAGGTGCTTGAACGCTCCCGACTTCTCAGCCATCAGTGTGACGTTCAACTCTGCCGACTGTTTGACATCAAGCCGACCGACAAACCAGATCAGCATTTTTGCATTGCGATCGAATTGAACTCCGCGATCCGCCGAAACGAATTTGAACCCGTCCGGAATTTTGTGCATCAACTGGACGTTGTTCGTGGCAGCTTGTCCGTCGTTCTTGACTGTCAGTTTGAAGGTTCCTTCGCGACCCAGATATCGCAGTCGAGGACCACTCACTTCAGCCATCAGATTCGGGGCGATGACGTGAACGGCTGAGCTGATCTGTTCGTCGAGACCATTGTCAGCCACAGCGTGAACCATCACATCGTGAGTTCCGCCTGCGACAGCTGACATCGCCAGTTGAACATGTCGTGATTCACCGGGGTTCAGAGATCCGATTTCCATCAGCAATCGTTCACCACGAATGTGTTCAAGTCCTTTCGGAATGAACGCTTCGACGCGAACATTTTTCGCGACACCGGTTCCCGGATTTGTAACGATCACAGAGTGAGGAACACTGTCCCCGACGTGAACTTCCTGAGGACCTGTTAGTTTCAGAGCGAGCATTGGCTCGGCGACTTCAAAGACACCTCTGGCGTTGCCTGAGAAGCGAACGCTGGCATCGGCGTTAATGGCTCCTCGTTGAAACGGAATCATCGAAACCTTGATGGTCTTTTGTTGTCCCGGCTTCAATTCCGCGAATTCCCATCCGAGGAATGTTTCACTCTGATCAGGTTTGGGTTCGGTATTAACAACGCGAATGTTCTGCGGCAAACGAGCCTGAACTTCAACACGCGTAGCTGTTGATTTTCCGTGGTTCGAGATCACAAGGTCACAGTCGAACTGCTGGCCGACGTTGATTTCGGAGTTGGTCTTCCATTCGATCGTCAAGCTTGGAGTCTGCGGTCCATGAAGATCGCGACCGGTGACGACCGATGGAGTTCCGAATGTATTGGGAGCCACAGGAGCAGTCAGCGACCGCGCGGCTTTTTCTTTTCGGTCCGGAGCCCGAGTGATCGTGAACGATCCTTTTGGAGTTGTCTTGGCAGGAACGCCCATCTCTTCCTGTCCGTCCGCTGCCGTCATGGGTGCAGGAGTTTCAGGTGCAGGTGCCTCTGCACTCGCAGGCTTCCCGGGAAATGGACGAACGTCGCCCAACTCGCCACTGACTGGCTGAATCGTTGGGCTGCTGTCAGATTCCTCAGCTTGAAAAGTAGCTGGGGTCACTCCGCTTCCCGCGGACGCATCGACTGTTGTTTCAAAGGTGAACGTTGGACGGGCTGGTTCAGCCTTTGCCTCGTTCTTTTGAGCTGCGCCTCCAATGGCCTGCCCGTAGAATCCCGGAATCGGTGAAGCCTCTTCAATCTTCACAGGCCTGGGACCGGGTGCCTCTGCCGAAGGAGTGGTTTGATCCGATTTGGAATTGAAAAATTGCAGCCCACCTGGTGCGGGCTTGTTCGCCTCGACGGAAGGTCCGAATGAACTCTGAGCGTTGGCACTCGATATTCCCAACCCGAGAATGGCCAGTAAACATGCACTCCTTCGCATGACAGTCTCCGTAACGATGTGAGGGGGTCCAAAATGGATTGGAACGATCGAAGACTCACTGAGCTGCGACGGGACGTCACTTTGACCGTAGGATGGGCGATTCGCTCAGCAAGAAGTTTGATTTCGAGGTGCGTCTGTGACGCTGTGGAGCGCGGCACATCTGCTATCGTTGAAATCGACTACGTTCTTTCGTGAACATGAGGAAATTGGACGGGTTGTCCGGATTTCCGCGAAGTCTTTTCCTGATTTGCTCGACGAAAGATCGATTTCGCTCAAGAGAATCGATTCTTCCGATTTGAATCAAGCCGAAACCGATTCTTCGCCCAATCGAGCATTCGGAATGGCAATTATTGCCTGAGAAAACGGCTTTAGAGCCCACAAAAGCGGGGACCGGACAGTGATCCAGAAGTGCGCGCAGTTTCAGATGTCCACACTGCTACAGAAGGACACTCGCCGGGAGAGTTTGTGACCGTCGCTCCGTTCTGTTGCCCGATTTTTTGCCCAATCTCTTGCCTGTTTTTTTGATTGGGGGCCCGCACGATCAAGCGTTTTCTGAGACCCGAAACTCGATTCGCCGCTATTCGCCGCCGTTCGTATCGGGTTTGGGAGGCTCTTTCGGACGATTGTGCTTGTTCGGGATGAGCTGGTCCAGCACGCCGTTGACGAACTGAGCGGACTGAGCGTTTCCGAACTTTTTGGCCAGTTCGATCGCTTCATCGATCACAACGCGTGGCGGAGTGTCCGTCTTTAATAGCTCGAATGCCCCGAGTCGAAGAACACTCCGATCGGTGGCAGCCATTCGGCTGATCCGCCAATTTTGGGCGACAGCCTGAATTCTTTCATCGAGTTCAGCGCGACACTCCATCACTCCGCCAAACAGCGACCAGGCGAAGCTTCTCAGATCCGGATCTTTCATTCGTTCGGCGATCATTTCGCGAATCGAATTCATTCCAATATCTGGATTCAGGTCCGTCTGATACAACATCTGGAGGGCAATTTGTCGGGATTTGCTGCGTCGAGCCATTCAGTTCTGCTCTATCGTGGAATTCTGTCGGTGGGTATCAAAAGTCATTGAGAATCAGGCTCGCGGTGCCGCCAGCTTTCGCATGGCCGAAGCAACGGCGAATCACGTTTTTCTTTCGAGTGAACTCGTCCTTCCGGAGTTGACTCAGCAGTCTGCCTAATCCCTGCAAATGTGATTCAGTGGAACAGTGTTCGGTCGAACAGTGTTAAGAGTGTTTCTGAAGCGATCTCAAAATCAACATCTTGTTTCCGGGGACATTTACTTGATTTCAAAGACCGTCCGAGACAAGCTCGATTCATCATTCCTTCGATGACGTGATCGCGCCATGATCAAACGTTTTGTTTTCGCCGACCGAGCGACTCGGCGCTGTCCAGGATGCCTGCCTGACCCATCTCTTGGGGAGACTCACGCGATCTTTGGAAGCCCCCGTCCGATGGACATTCCATCGACCTGAAATCTCATCTCCGTATTCACGAAATCTCCGCACAAGTCGTGGACAAACCATTGCCCAAAGCATTCAGGAGATCTGTCTGAGAACATCAAGTGTTTCGATTGCTGCCAAAGCGGCCTCGGCACCCTTGTTCCCTGCTTTTCCGCCAGCTCGGTCCAGAGCTTGCTCCATCGTACGACAGGTCAACACGCCAAACAAGGTGGGTATCGAGAACTTCTGCGACACTGTCATCAATCCTTGAGCGACAGCGTGATTGATGTACTCGTGGTGATCGGTATCGCCCTGAATGACCGCTCCCAAGGCGAGAACCGCCGACACATCTCCTTTGGCAGCCAGCTTTTCCGCAACGACCGGAAGCTCAAATGCACCAGAGACCCAGTATACGGAAATCGACTCTTCCGAAGCACCGTGCCGAGTCAACGTATCGATCGCTCCTTGAAGAAGTTTTCCCGTGACCAGATCGTTGAATCGGGACACAACGATTGCAAAACGGTCTTCAGAATCTGCGATCAGTTTGCCGGAAGTTTGCTGAACCATAATTTCCGCTTCGTCACCACAAAGAGAATCAAAGGTCGCATTCTAGGGGGATCACTCCGGTCATACCACTATTCGAACGCCTTCGTCTGGTGGCCCGCTGAGCGGATTCCAATTTAGTGAGAGTCCTCAGTCGAAGCGTCCTTGTCGGAAGACACATTTTCCGGGGCATTCTCTCCGGGTTCGTACTCGCTCGAGCCATCTCTCATCAACTGGCACAACGATCGATACGAAATCACAGCATTCAAGGTGAGGACAAATGCCGCTCCGATCGCGAGATACGAAACGATCGACAATGTGCCAAACAGGAGCAGCGACACGAGGATCAGGACGAGTGTGACGCCCCAACTCATCAAAGCGGTCTGCTTCCACTGCTGAAACCTCAAGCGTTCTCGATCCGCCATGGAGTTCGCGACAGCTTGCCTGGCGGAGTGATTCGCGACAGCCCGAAAGGAATCGAGTTTCTGGCGAAGCTCCTTCCGGTCGGTGTCGGATGGACGAGGGCTTGGTGATTTATTGGCCTTTTCTCTGCTTTTTTCCCGCTCGGAATCGGCCAGTTGAATTGCCTGTTCCTGTTCTTGAGCTTCCTCGGCTTTGGATTTAGACTCACTCGTCTGGTTACTTCGGGAAAGAAGCCGTTCCATATACGAGTCGATCGAAATTTCTCCCGACTCCTCAGCTGGAGCATTTTCCGGATTCGAGTCGTCCGACTGAACATCTTCCGGCGCCCGACTCACAGCCTCTTCATGGGACGTCGGTGGCAACGCCGAGAATCCCTGATCGTCTCTTCCGGCATCTGAACTCGATGAATCGTAAGCCGCTGGCGAAACCCGATTCCCTGTCGCTCCGGAAGGGTCAGCCCCTTCTCTTCCAATTCCGAATGCCTGACTTAACTCCGCCCGGAGTTCTTTTGCACGAACTTCATCGTCACTGATCATTTCCTGGCCCTCTGTCACTTGTGGAGTTGAGACATCACTGCGAGCATCGTCTTCTGTCTCAGACTCAGATTCTGATTCATACTCAGCGAAATCGTAGATCAGTCCGGAGTCCTCTTGAGGTTCAGATTTCGCGTTCGCATCGATTCCGTCCGTTGCATCTAAGAAACGTCCGGCACAATCCTCAGCATCGAGAGAATCGACAGGCTCATCAGCATCACTCTCAGCTTCCGAACCCGAAGCCTGATCGTGTACGACTTCAATCTGCGTTGATGCCAGTTCCTCAACGAAACTTTCAAACTCATCATCGTCCGCAGTCGGATCATCCGAGTTTGGCCCCGGAACGGAACTCTGAGCCGATTCGACACTGAATTCCTCCCATGAACCGGACCAGCTACTCTCATCGCGAGATGGACCGTTCGCGATTTCATCGGCATCGATTCCCATCCGGAATTCCATCTCACCGAGAATCTGTTCGCGACGTTCCAGTTCCGCCACACGATGAGCGAGATGCTCCCGCGACTGCTCAATCCGTGCGGCTAGCTTTTCAATCTCTGTCTGTTCGACGCGCAGTTGATCTGCCTTCATTGCCAGAGTGGCCTGAGCCTCTTCGAACTCCGCACGCCAACCCAACGGCTCGGGGGAGGACGGTTCCCCGCCAGTTTCATTGGCTTCGCTCGACAATTGCAGCATCGCAGCTTCTTTGGCTTCGAGCGTGTGGCTCCAGTCGGTGAGATCGGTGGCGAATTTGGCTAAGTCTCTGCGCTCCTGCTCAAGCTTCTCTTCTGCTTCAGCGAACCGATCGAGTTCCGCTCGCAGCAGTTGTTCTTCTTCCTTCAGAACCTGTTCGATTTCATTCAACGTCCGCCGGTTGCCGTGCAGTTCTTCGAGTTTCTCATCCAGAATCTCTCTTTCCGAGATGAGTGTCGCCCGCACAGCTTCGAGTTCGTCCCGCTCAGTCAGTACGGTCCACAGCATTTCTTCCATTCGCCTTTGTTGAAAGGCGACGTCTTCCTGCAACTGCTGCTCGAACAATTGAAGATCTTGCGCCTTTTGCATCGACGCACTCTCGATTTCATCGCGAAGAGAGTTCTCTTGCTCTTTCAGCTGCTGCGTCGCTTGTTCGAACTCTTCAGCCTTCTGAGACAACTCGTCTCGAATCGAGGCAAGTTGTTCCTTTTCATCGCTGAACGCATCTGCTTCCGCTTTCAAACGACTCCGTTCTTCGTCGAGTTCTTGTTTCGATTGATCAAGATGTTGACGCAATTCTTCGAGCTGTTGCGCCTCCTGAGACAACCGCTCTGCTTCCCGCTCCAATTCCCTCTGCTTCTGTGAAGCACTCTCTGAACCTGCCTGCTGCGAACTCTTAAACTCAAGTTGTTGCTCCCTGAGTTTGGCTTCTGACTTCTTCAGTTCCCGAACCAACCGTGCGAGCGTCTGGCATCGACCTTCCAGTTCGAGTTCCCGAGACGTCAGTTCTGGCTCGCTGGTGGAAAGTGAGACTTGTTGATCGGCTTGCAGTGCTCGTTCTTCGAGATTGCGTTCCGCATCGCTGAGTTCGTTCTCTCTTCTGGTGAGTTCCGTTTTCTCAGCTTCGAGTGCTTCTGCCTGGCGAGTCAATTCCTCCGCTTGAAGTTCAACGTGACTCTTGCGGGAATTCAGTTCTTCTTCACGGCGAGAGAGTTCGACTTCACGCTCTTGAAGATTCTGGAGCGTAATCTCGATTTCGCTTCGACGCGTTGCCCAGCCAGTCGCATCCTGGTTGAGGCGATCCTCCTTCGCTTCAAGCGAAGCACGGGTCTCTCGTTGCTCCTTGGCTGTTGCTTCTAACTCGAGACGAAGCGACTCCAGTTCCGCCTTCAGCTTTAAGTTCTCGTCATGCTGGCGAACAAGTTCCTGTTTCTGTTCGGCGAGATCCGACTGCATTTTCGCGAGCCGTTCGTTCTCTGCCTGACTTGCAGTGCGTTCCGGTTCGAGTTCCGATTCCGTCGAATTCAATGTTCGTTCACGTTCGGCCAGTTCCTGTTTGACCAACTCCAGCCGGGTGAACTCGTCCTGCAATTCGAGACGCTTTGATTCCAGAGAATTTCGGTCCGATTCCAACTCGTTTTGATTCCGATCGACTTGTTCCTGCAGCTGTTGCAGCTTCTCTTGAGCCTGTTGAGTGTCGTCGGGAGCGACAACTTCTGACTTGACATCGCTCGTGATGCTCTGCGAATTGCCATCAACCGCCTGATGACTTTCCGTCGATTCCGCCGGGAAGTCTTCGCGAGTTCGTCCTGTGAAGAGGATCGATTTCAAAAGGTCTCCGAAGTCCGACGCCAGAAAGCCGCCCGCCGGACTGCCGTGCTCGTGGCTCTCGACGAGAGGTTCTTCAACGAGGAATTCGATGGGGCCAAGCGCAATGCGATCGCCCGTTGAAACAGTCTCTTCGTTGACTGCTCCGTCGTTGACCCAAGTCATCGGAGAGTAGGCCTGAAGGATTGTTCGCTTCGCGCCAATCACCAGCAAAGCATGCTTCTCTGCGACACCGTCAAAATCAAAGACGAGATCGCAGCCTTGACCACTCCCAAGCAGGTAGCGACCGGGAGTCAGATTCACAGGGTCAAGTTCCCAACTCGACCGGAGTGGTTTCAAGCAGAGAACTGCCGAAGCTGAAGCAAGCTTGTCATTGTGCGCAACAGTTTTGCTTCTGGGGATGGAGGGGTGTGCCATTTGTCATTGCTCCTGAGGTAGGGCGACCTCGACGTACCGACTCCTCATCGGTCACTCAGAGAATCACCCTCAATGGCATATACCTCACGAAATTCATGCGGTCAAAACCCCAAAGACACCTTCGCATCATCCCTGCAATGAATCACTCCAACTGCCGATTTTGCGGTGTCTGATGCCCCAAAAATCGTTCAGGCTTTGCATTCGCCGATTCGTGCGCAGGCCAGACAGACGTTAAAACCGATTCGTTCTTGACGAGATCCGTTTCCACCGGGGAGTTTTCTCGTCGCCGATCGCTCCACTGAACAGCGGATTGAATGCATGCGGATCGTTGTGAGTGTCGCTCCAATTTGCGAGACTTTATCGAAAGAACGGAACATAAAGGAAACACTCCTATGACGTGCACAACGCAAAGAATGATCGCAATTTTGGGAACGTTTTTGATCATTGCGTGCAGTTCGCAAAATCTATCGGCACAGCCTGCACAAACAGACACGCCCAATGTCAGGCAGCGTCCCGCGAACCGCGAAGCTGTCAAGGTTTTGAAAGACCTCGAATATGTCCCGAATGGCCATCAGCGGCAGCGTCTGGATCTCTACCTCCCGGTGAATCCGAAAGCCAGGCAACTCCCGTTGATTGTTTTCATTCACGGTGGAGCATGGAGAGCGGGAGACAAAGCTGGCGGTCGAGGGCAGGTCTACTCATCCGTTGCTTCAGGAGAGTTTGTGGGCGCCTCGATCAACTACCGCCTCAGTGGACACGCGATCTGGCCAGAGCAAATCAAAGACTGCCAGGCAGCGATCCGATGGCTGCGCGGAAACGCCGAAAAGTATGGGATTGATCCCGAACGAATCGGAGTCATCGGGAGTTCCGCCGGTGGGCACCTTGTCGCGATGCTCGGCACTTCGGGAGATGATGCCGATTATCCTGATCCGATCGGTGAGCACACGACCGAATCGAATCGCGTCTCCGCAGTTGTCGACCTGTACGGACCGACGAATTTCCTGACAATGAATGACTTCCCCGGCCGAATGGACCACGACGCCCCGAACTCTCCCGAATCGTTGTTGATTGGAGCCCCGATTCAAAAGAATCCCGACAAAGTTCGGGCCGCTTCTCCTTTGACATATGTCTCGGAAGACGATCCCCCATTCCTCATTATTCATGGGACAGACGACCCTCTTGTCCCGCTCGATCAATCGATTCAACTTGACCGGGCTCTCGATATGATCGGTGTTGAGTCAACGTTGATTCGAGTCAATGGGGGCTCTCATGGTGGTTTTAAGAATCCGCAGGTGCGGCAAATGATTCTCGACTTCTGGAAAGCGAAACTGAGTGGAAGCGAATGGGATGTCGAAGACTCAGAAATCGAGAACCAGGTTCGAGAGAACTGATTGTTCGAGTAGATTCCGCCCCCATTGTCCACTAAATTTCACAAATTCAGGTGTCACGGAGTCCCTCCGCCGGACGTACTGTTGTCGAAACTGCAAAGATTCCCGGTATCCGGGGTGTGAACTTCTTCTATAACAAACGAAGAATCACACAGAAGTCGACACTGTGTCCAGCAATGACACTGTGCCCAAAATGACAAGACGTTGAAATGACGTTGCGTTGATATGACATTGGGTTTGAAAGACACGGTATTTGACTCATACTGCCCTTGAATCTGCGGACTGCCTCCAAGAGACCTCCCCTGCCGAAACAACTTCATCCAGCCTTCTCAATGCGATCCCAAAACCTGCGAATCGAGAAACTTCCTCGGAAGACTCGCTGAAGCAGGAAGAGTCCTGAGAGACTTTCAGAAATGGTTTTCGCTATTTGATTGAGTAAAGAGGATGAAAACCCTGACAAACGGACCAAGCCAGTTCACCAGCAAGAGCAACACGTTCTTCTAAAGACAGCTGACACATCGATCCACCGACTTCGATCGGTTTACTGAGAGGAAATTCAACTGTGAACGCTAAAATCGTCCTCCTTCCTGGAGATGGAATCGGACCGGAAGTGATCGCGGAAGCGAAGAAAGTGCTTGAGGCTGTCGGCACAAAGTTCGATCACGAATTCCAGTTCGAATCTCATCTGATCGGCGGAATTGCAATCGACGAAACAGGAAATCCACTTCCCGAGCCGACACTCTCTGCGTGTCGATCCGCAGACGGAATTCTGCTGGGTGCTGTCGGTGGTCCGAAATGGGATGACCCGAACGCCAAGACTCGTCCCGAAGCAGGGCTTTTGAAGATTCGCAAGGAATTGGGCCTGTTCGCAAACCTGCGGCCCATCACCACGCACGAATTCCTCATCGATTCTTCCCCATTGCGTCGGGAATTCGTCGAAGGAACCGACATCCTGTTTGTGCGTGAGCTGACCGGCGGAATCTATTTCGGTCCATCCGGATTGGAAAAACATGACGACGGGACCGAAACAGCATCGAGCACGATGGTCTACAGCACTCACGAGGTCGAACGCGTTGTTCGCATCGCGGCAGAGGCAGCACAGAAACGATCCGGTCGCCTCACATCAGTCGATAAAGCCAATGTGCTTGAAGCTTCGCGACTGTGGCGAAAAGTGGCCGAACGCGTTGTTCGCGAAGAATTCCCTGACCTGGAATACGACGTCGTTCTCGTCGATGCAATGGCGATGCACTTGATTTCACGTCCATCGACGTTTGACGTCGTGGTCACCGGCAACATGTTCGGCGACATACTGACGGATGAAGGCTCAATGCTTCCGGGATCGATGGGACTGCTCCCATCAGCATCTCTTGGAAGCGATGGTCCCGGACTTTATGAACCGATTCATGGATCGGCTCCGAACATTGCCAACAAGGGAATCGCGAATCCTCTCGCGACAATCCTGGCAGCCGCCATGATGCTCAGACACTCGCTGAACCTCGAAGAAGAAGCGAATGCAATCGAAGCTGCGGTCGATTCGGTTTTGCGTTCGGGAGCACGTACCAAAGATCTCGCACGTGGTGACGAATCGACGCTGTCCACGATCGAAATGGGTGATCGGGTCTGCTCAGAACTGACTACCTAGAGCATCTTCTGATTTCGTGTGCACTCACTCGCACGAACAAACTCAGCCTTTTCGCTGGTGAAAAAGTTCAAGCGAGTGCACAGGAAAGAGCAACTTGCTCTAGCAGAACTCGTTTCCACTCGTCCTCAGGGCTCGCGTACAGCCCTGCCTTTTGAAAAGTTTGACATCGCCAAAGGAGTTCGAACGATGCACGATCGACTGTTGCCATTGCTTGCAATTGGTCTCATTTGTTGGATCTCAGGATGTAACAAAGCCGCGGAAGACCTAACTCCTCCGACTCCGGAAGTCCCGGAAGCGGGGAGTGCAGTGACCGACGAACCGGAAGAAAGTGGAACTCCAACACCAGCCCCGGCGGGACAAACTGAAGAGACGGAAAACTCGGAAGAAAACTCCGAAACAGATTCAGAAACACCCTCTGAGTCGACTCCTGTAACACTCGAGACGAAGAGCTGGGATGAGACACTGAAACTTGTCGATCAGGAGCAAGGCAAAGTCGTCGTGATGGACCTCTGGTCCACCTCGTGTCCTCCGTGTCTTGAAGAACTTCCCAACCTCATCAAACTTTCCAAAGAATTTCCCGATTCGGTAACCTGTATCTCGGTCTCTTTGGATTATGCTGGCTACGAAGATGAACCTGTTGAAAGCTATCGAGATTCGGCGATGACCTGGCTGGAGAAATTCAACGCGAACATCCAGAACATCCTGTGCTCAACCGATTTCAACACCATCTTCAGCGAGAAAATTCCCCATTCCTCGCTTCCGGTCGTTCTTGTTTACAATCAGCAAGGGCAACTCGCCGGACAATTCCCTGACCCCAAAGATCCGTCAGAGTTTACCTATCACGGAGACGTCATCCCCTTCGTCAAGAACCTGATTGATCAATAAAGTTTCCGAAGACAGCCCGAGTCCAAACAGCCGATCTGAACAACAAGCCCCCCTATCATCGCAGTGTTGCGTTCTTGTTGAATTGGGTTGGTCGAGCATAACCAGTGATCCGAATGAGGTCTGTGGTGGTATCAACGAATCTCGAGGATCGTGTTTCCTCGCCTCCCTCGAGCCAGAATGACCACGACAGGTTTCAACGCTTCCTGCTGACCAATCAACAGCCGATCATGGGTGACCACGACGAATCACACCTCCCTCCGCATCATCGATCAATGAACTGGCGATCGAAGATTGCGTGGTGGTACGACCCCCGCCAATGGGTGCGCGCGATCTTGCTTCTGCGCGACACACCACATTCCATTGCACTCGGAACAGCGATCGGAATCTTCATCGGGCTGACTCCGACGTTCGGAATTCAGATGATTCTGGTGATTGCGCTCGCTTTTCTGACGCGAAAGCTCTTCCGATTCAATCGCTTCGCGGCACTTGTCGCGGTCTACGTCTCGAACCCATTCACGATGCTCCCAATCTTCTGGTTCAATTACCGGGTTGGGGCTCTCTTCATTCACTCTCAACTGACTTGGGACGAATTCGCAAAAGTCTTCAAGTACAACGGAATGAGAGAGTGGTGGCACTCCTTCCTGAATGCTTTTCACCTCATCGGCTCTCCACTGATCGTTGGCTCTTTGATAGTGGCTTCTGTCTTCGCTCTTCCCACCTACCCTCTCATGAAACGTCTGCTTGAGAACGTTCAGAAACGTCGACAACTTCATGCGGCCCGCAAACTTGTTCCCAACGTCGACGCTGATTACTCGACAACCTCTTCCGAGTCCTCCAAGCTTCCGCTCTCTTAGCACATCGTTCATGATGTCTGGGACGAATTCTGAAAGCAGGCAGATGGCGAGATCAAACGTCAGGGCTGCTTGAGAAGGTATTCGTCCCGTTTGTTTGTGCTGATTGCTACGTTCATAAAACAACACATTCAAGCGAGTGCACAGGAAAGAACAACTTGCTCTAGAAAGAGGGTTCCATGAAGCCGTCGCAACTCTCATGCGATGTCGTTTGCCTCGGGCTCATCGTGGCTGACCATGTGTGTGCTCCGATCCGCAAAATTCCCGCTCCGGGAGGATTGATCACCACTCCCGAACTGCGACTGACGATCGGGGGTTGCGCTGCCAACGCCAGCACGGACATGGCGAGACTCGGGCTTTCTGTCGAGCTTGTGGGATTAGTCGGAGACGACCCGTTCGGCAATGTCGTGATTGAAGAACTCCGCTCCAATGGAGTTCGATGCGAGCACGTGAAACGCCTCACCGATCAAGCAACCGCAGCCACGATGGTCATCAATGTTCATGGAGAAGACCGCCGGTTCATTCACGCTGTCGGAGCGAATACCCAACTCACCGGAAACGAAGTCTCGAACGAACTGCTGAGCAGTGCGAAAGCACTCGTTGTGGGCGGCTTCGGGCTGAACCCAAGTCTCTCAGGAGAAAACGTGAGAGACCTTTTCTCACGCGCCCGCGACTCTTCGGTCGTAACCGTCCTCGATGTCGTGCTCGACGACGTGGATATGTGCCGAACAATGCTCAAGGATGCTTTGCCGGAGACAGATTACTTCCTTCCCAATTCCGATGAAGCTCGACTCTTGACCGGGACTTCTGACATTCAACAGCAAGCCCGAATCCTGCTTGACTGGGGCGCGCGTGCGGTCGTCATCACGCGAGGTGCCAGTGGTGTGATTCTCGCCGACCAAACTGGAGCAGTGAAAGAAGTTCCTGCCTTTTCCGTCACGCAGGTCGATGGAACCGGTGGAGGAGACGCATTTGTGTCAGGGTTCGTTTACGCACTTCTGAAAGAGCTCCCTCCACAAACGTGCATGCGTTACGGGGCTGCCATGGGTGCCAGTTGTGTCCAGCATTCCGGAGCAACGACGGGTGTTTTTAACTCACAGGAACTGGAAGAGTTTATTCGTTCTCAGAAATGCGCAGAGGACGAATAAAATCCGCTCGAACGAGAGATCGGGATCAAACGGGGACCGGTGAACTCGTCTTAACGGCCGTGAGAGGAACCGTCGTCAGTGATCGATCCTTGAAGGCAATCATCTTGACACCCATCAACGAATTCCGCTATTGAGACTCCCGCACCTCGGAGAGTCTGAAATGAACCGATGGATCATCATTCTTCTTGGGCTGAGCGTGACTTCTTGCGCGGTGAATAAAGCCTCTCTCGGAGGGGATTTGCAGCAAATCGAAGACTCAGTCGAAGGGAAGTCCTCGAAACACCGACCCCGCGATTCCGGAAAGTCCGACAACTGCGCTCCGTCCGCAGCGGAGTGCGATTCCGATTCGTGGACGGAGAGACTCTTTGTCGACATTCTGGCCCCGCCGCTGTTCTACGCCGTCACGTCACCATGGTGGGTTCCTGCATCGCTGATCGAAGATGATCAACTTTGCGAAGCCGCTTACCCAAAGTATCCGTACGAAGCAGAAGGCAGCGGATTCCTGCTCATCAACCCCGAATCACCAATGGTGAAACCGTTTGCGTTGCAATTGACTTCCGAGTATGCCTCGGACTTCTCGGGGCTGGAACGTGTCGGAAGCCGAATTCAGCTCGACACGTCCTCGCGTTTTGGAGTCGATTCTGAATGGAACTACTGGAACGAGACCACTCCTCACGGAAACGACACATTGTGGAACGGCGACTTCAACGTCACCTACCGATTCGCCCAATCGGAAACGATTCAGATGTATTCAGGCCTCGGCCTCAACTGGCTGAGCGGAGACCAAAGTGACGCTGGAGTGAATTTCACCTATGGAATCGACATGTTTCCCGGCGAGCCATTCGTCATTCGTGGCGTCATCGATGCCGGGACCATTGGGGATGCCGATTTGTATCACGCAAAAGCTTCACTCGGTTGGATTTACAAACATTTTGAAATCTCGACGGGCTATGACTTTCTTCATATCGGCGATACCAACCTTCAGGGAATCACGTGCGGATTGACTCTCTGGTTCTAAGCCATGTTCGCGGTTTCCCTGCACTCGCCAGATCCCATTTCTTTCACTGTTGGCTGCAAGTGACGAAAGTGTCTTCACTCCTGGCCAACGCGTTCTCTGCCGTACCAAAACGCGAAAATTTCTTATCTTCGACCGAGAATTTTTGAAAGAAGTTGGCACGCCCAATTGTCGTGCGCAGATCTCATTAAGATTTGAGAACCACAGACTGGCAAATATTGACTTTCACCCGATTTCGACGAAAACTTCGACGCCTCTCCCGGGTTTGACTTGTAGGGCCCGAAATCGTGAAGGTTCCCAGAGCCTTTCTCCTCCCGACATTCCATCCAACCCTCCGACGCGCGGAAAGAGGCGAGGAAAATCGGCAAGACTCCTACTTGAATGCGACTTTCAAAATCGATTATCCGAAACCTGTTTCTCCTCATGCTGATTCTCGTCGGAGCAGTCGGAGGGGTGTACTGGGTCGAGAACTCACAACCACTGGCAGCTTCGAAGTCAGTTGGTGAGCGTGCTTCGTTGTTCAAACCCGACCTGTTCGAACAATTCGAACAGTCGGTCGATTACGTCACACTCGCTCCGCGCGCGCGCGACAATCTAAACTTTGAGCAATCAATGCAGCTCAACCTCGCTCACAAGTACTTCACCGACTTCCTCAAAACCTGGGAATCGGACCCGGCACTCTTATTTGAAGTCGCCCGAGCCCATCAGCAAATCGGGAAAATCTGTTTCGGTTCGCGTGACTATATTTTGTCTCTTGAAGCTTACGACGCCGCCATTGCCACCGTCGAAAACGCGAGCCTCAACGATTTCAGCTCTCGCTATTTCACAGCTGTCACGCGAACCCTGCAGGCAACGACGTATGCGATGACTGGTCGCGATGCGGAAGCACTCGAGTCGACACGCCTCGCTGTTCAGGAACTTCGATCGCTCCTCAAAGAGTCTCCCGACGATTACACATATTCATCGTCGCTGGCCGTGGCCCTTCGGAATCAGGCAATCCTGCTGGAATCGATCGGCCAACCCTCTTTAGACGCAGCCGCTGAAAGCGTGGCCATCGCCGAGTACTCTGCAGAAATCGCTTCCACACCGTTTCAGGCGATCGATATCATTTTCAATGCCATGGGAGTTCGAGCGGAGCTTGCCGTCAGGAACAATGACACCGTCCAGGCAACTGAAACCGCACAACGTGCCATCACACGGCTCAATGATTTCATCGCCATCATTCCGGAAGTGAATCGAAAAGGCGATAATCTCTACCCGCTTCAGCAGTACGAACGAACCTTGCTCAACTTCAAGGAACTTCTCCACACGTTGAACAACTCGCCGGAAAGCGAAGACCCAACGATTGCCGCCGGACTCAACAATCAACTTCACTCATGGCGCGCTTATCTCATTGCTCCCCGACCAGCAATCACACTCTCGACAACCCGATTTCAGTCCGGGCAGCTATTCCCCGATCACGACAACCAGGATTTGTTGCTCCTCGCCTGGCATGACTGGTGTGCGAAAGAACTTCTGGAAGTCATTTCCGCAGCCAAGAATCACATCCGCATCGCCGTTCTGGTTTCCGACATGGAGACGCGACGATTCCTCGCGGGCCGCCTCAAAGACGGAATTAAAGGCCGGCGAATTCAACTCGTGAATGTCGAAACCGATTCCCCCTGGATTCAGGATTACGGACCACAATCGTTCCAAAGCATTTACGGAGAACCCACCTGGTGTGATCCCAGCTATTCGAACGCGCTGACACGCCCTCACTACCGGGACGATGAATCTCCGAAGACGCTTTCCAGCTTCTATGATCTTCGGCCAATCGAAACCCCAGTCCTGCTCGAAGGCGGAGCGGTCGTCGGCAACGGGACCGGGATCTTGCTGGTCAGCCAACATATCCTCGAACGCAATGCTGAGTTGGGCATCACGCGAGACATGGTTTCACGGACGTTGCAGCGAGTTTACGGAGGAACTCAGATCCAGTTCATCGAAACATTGCATCGCGACCCAACGTCCCACATCGACTGGTTCGCAACGTTTCCCACTTCGGATACGGTTCTTCTGGGAAGTTATGGCTCAGACGATCCTGAGAATCGAATCCTTCTGGATCGACATTCCGCATTGCTGCGAACTCTGCAAACTCCCAGCGGATCATTGAAGGTCAAACGCATCCCAATGCCTCCCCACGAGGGCGACTTCTTCGGCGGCAGCTACACAAATGTCGTCTACCTGAACGGACTCGTCCTGGTCCCATCCTGGGAAAACGCACCTCGTTCCATGGAAGCCAGTGTTCGAGCAATTTACCGGGAAGCTCTTCCTGGCTGGGAAGTTCGGATGATTGATTCGACCGCGCTTGGTCGTCGAGGAGGAGCACTGCGATGCATGACAAAAACCGTCCGCGTGCCAGAACGAGTCATTCAGACTCTCTTTGAAGAGAGCTGATTCGCCGCACGACTCCGCAAAGAGACCCGTTGACCACACACATTCGTTGTGCACACTTGACCGTGGCCCACGCGCGTTTTCTATGATCCTCAGAACTCTTCCCTTTCTGAAGCCGCTTGGACCATCCCGATGATCATTGATGCGCATCAACATTTCTGGCAACGTTCACTCCCCTTCGACTACGACTGGCTAGACAGCCCAGAGCATCAGCCAATCAGCGGAGACTATCTTCCCGAAGACCTTGCCAAGGAGATGGCAAAAGCTGGCGTCGATCAATCCGTCTTCGTCCAAACACAACACAACCTCGACGAAAACCGCTGGGCCCTCGAACTCGCCAATCACTACGATTTCATCGCTGGCATCGTGGGCTGGGTCGATCTGGCGAGTCTCAATTGCGAAGAACAACTTGCGGAGTTTCGCGAGCACCCGAAGTTCGTCGGGATTCGACACATCACCCAGGGCGAACCCGACGACGACTTCATTATTCGTGAACCAGTTAAACGAGGTCTCGCCGTTCTGCAGAAGCACGAAGTCCCCTTCGACCTGTTGTTCTATGTCAAACATTTGAAGCACGCCAAAACGCTCGCCGAAGAGTTTCCCGACCTGCCAATGGTCATTGACCATCTCGCGAAACCTCGGATCAAAAAACAGGTCCTGGATGATTGGGAAGCCAATTTTCGCGCAGCTGCTCGACACGAAAACGTCTACTGCAAACTCTCCGGGATGGTGACGGAAGCTGACTGGAATTCCTGGAAGGTCGATGACCTGCGTCCATACGTCGAGATCGCACTGGAGTGTTTTGGTCCAAAGAGATGCATGTTCGGATCGGACTGGCCGGTCTGTGAACTCGCTGCAACTTATTCAGAAGTCTTCGAAGCTTTGAAAGAGCAGACATCTCAACTCAGCGATGCGGAACAAGCGGACATCTTCGGAAACACAGCACGACGATTCTATAAGCTCGGCTGAACGGTCCTTAGAAATTCGATTCTGTCGCTGCGCGGCGTATTTAAACCGACAAGTCGTGACTAGCGAGTTGCTGCAGTGATTCGTGCGGAGCCGCGAATAAGAATTCAAAAGCGCTTGACAGACGTATCAGTTTCGATTGTCTCAGGCGGCTGATACACTACGGAACCTCAATAAGATTTCCCCCACGGACGTGGCCCTGCGAGTGTTCAATCCTGGTGGATTCGACCACCCGCAGCAGACACTCAATGCACGGACCGGTTTTTCCTCAACTCACTTTCGAGCCTTCACCATGAAACTCGTCGTTTGGGGACTCGTCGTCCTCCTGATCATCATCCACCAGGACTTCTGGCTCTGGGATGACCCCACTTTGCTGGCCGGGTTCTTCCCGATCGGCTTGGCCTACCATTTTGGAATCTCTCTCGCCGCAGCCTTCACGTGGTATCTCGCGACTCTGTTCTGTTGGCCAGTCGAGCTTGAGAGTTCAGAAGACAACACGACCGCGACCGGAGAGGGGGCTGCAGAATGATTCAGCTCATCATTGTTTGCATTTACCTCGGTCTCCTGCTTTGCCTGGGAGCATTCGCCAGTCGAATGTTTCGAGGAACGAGTCAGGACTACATGCTCGCGAGCCATTCGATTGGCCCGTTCCTGCTGTTGATGTCGATCTTCGGAACGACGATGACAGCCTTCGCACTCGTCGGTTCCAGCGGGGAAGCTTACAAAGAAGGAATCGGCGTTTATGGTCAGCTTGCTTCGTCGAGCGGGATCATTCACTCGCTCTGCTTCTTCCTGATCGGTGTCAAAATCTATTCCTTCGGAAAGAAATACGGCTACACCACACAGATCCAGTTCTTCCGCGACCGCTTTGAGAGCGACCGCATCGGAATCATTCTTTTCCCAATCCTCGTCGGCCTCGTCATCCCATACCTTCTCATCGGCGTCATGTCGGCGGGAACCGTTGTCTCGAACATTACCGAAGGTGCGTTCACGAACATCTTCGCCAGCTACGACTACGGAGTTCCTCCGTGGCTCGCCTCCGGTGTGATCTGCGTCGTTGTGTTGATTTACGTCTTCTTCGGCGGAATGCGAGGAACAGCATGGGCGAATGCGTTTCAAACGCTCGTTTTCATGGCTTTGGGAATTGTGACCTTCTACATGATTTCATCACAACTGGGAGGGCTCGAAGCAGCGAGCCAGAATGTTGCGGAGAAGCATCCCACCAAGCTCATGAGGGCAGTCGCCGAAGTAGAAGCCGAAGACTATGAGACTCAACTCGCGGCGTGGAAGAAGCGGGCAGCGTACAACTACGCCGTCGATCATGGCATCCTCAAACTGACACCGGAACAACTATCGGAAGCTCACGAGTCAATGCGTCCGGGCCCTCCGTGGCAACGACAGTTCCTGGAACGGATCGCCGAATCCAATTACGCCTACGCTCATGACCTGATGCCGGAGTTGACTCCAGAGCAGATGAAGATCGCAGAGATCGAGCAAAACGACCGGGTCGTTCCCGATCCAATCCCCGAGAATTTTCTCGAAATGCCGATGCATGATTTTCCCGAAGACAACTGGGCCCCGAAAGCGATGGAGTACTTCTCCAGCATGATCGGTCACCCGAAGGAAGAGGGAAAGATGACCATCAAACAGGCACTCGGACGCTATCGTGCAATGCGATGGGCGCCTGAAGCTCCTCGCGGAATGGATCAACTCGCGTTTTTGACTTACCTGTTCATTCCACTCTCCGTCGGAATGTTTCCTCACCTGTTTCAGCATTGGCTCACCGCTAAAAGTGCGAACAGCTTTAAGCTTCCGGTGGTCGCCCATCCAATCTTTATTGCCATCGTTTGGGTGCCGTGTGTTCTCGTCGGCGTCTGGGCGACGTCCGCATCCATGCCAGGAAACGCCAACGTGCCGCTCGTTCCCTCTCACTTCAATCCGAACGGGGTCCTGGCATACATGGTCGGGCAGTTGACAGGGGACGTCCTCTCCGGATTTTTGACTGCCGGAATTCTGGCTGCGATCATGTCATCGCTCGACAGCCAATTCCTCTGCATCGGCACGATGTTCACAGAAGATATCGCGATCCACTACGGGGGAAGGAACAGGTTCTCTGACAAACAAATCGTGCTCATGGCTCGATCGTTTATTGTCGCGATCGTGTTCGTCACGTACCTATTCAGCCTTCTCGAAGTGCGTCGAGTCTTCACACTGGGAGTTTGGACCTTCAGTGGATTCTCAAGTTTGTTCCCGTTGATTTTCGCAAGCTTGTACTGGAAACGCATGACCAAGATGGGAGCGTATGCCTGTATTCTCGCTGCCTTTGGAACATGGGTTTATTTGTTCAAAGAATCGGGATACGGAGCAATTCCTGACTTCACTTATTTCCGGATGCAACCAGTCGTGACGATGATCGTCGCGTCAACTGCGGCACTTGTCGGCGTTTCACTTGTGACACGCCCACCGAGCGACGAGACATTGGCGAAGTTCTTTCCCAAACAGAAGGACGCCTGAGACAAGTTTCCATGCTTGACTCACATGATCCCGTAGCAGCGAAAGATGCATCCGAGTGACCTGCATTCCATGGAACGCATTCACTGTTTTCAGTGATTCACTCTGACATGCAACTGACTCATTCTGAAAGGCCCCGCGCAACCAGTGGC
This sequence comes from Thalassoglobus neptunius, assembly GCF_007859735.1. Taxonomy (GTDB): domain Bacteria; phylum Planctomycetota; class Planctomycetia; order Planctomycetales; family Planctomycetaceae; genus Thalassoglobus; species Thalassoglobus neptunius. Next base: position 2,619,348 of record NZ_SIHI01000001.1, read on the forward strand.
ACGGGGCCTTTCTCATTCTCAATCTTCTCATCCCGAGTAACTGACAATGTGGACGACCGTTGAAATTTCTGGAAGACCAGCAGACGTTTTCCTCCCACAGACTGAAGAGAGCGCAGAGGAAACGAAATTCCCCGGAGCTGTGATCTACCTTCACGCTCATGGAGAAGAGAAGTTGAGTGAGAAGCCGGAGTTCACTCAGATCTTCGAACAACACGGGCTGCCGATTGTCTGTCCTCGCGGAGCCAAGTCCTGGTGGCTCGATGTCATCTGCAAAGACTTCGATGATGAACTCACTCCCATGGAGTTCATTCGACGCGATGTCACTGCGTGGATTGAACAGCAATGGGATGTCACTTCTCCGCGGATCGCACTCTTGGGAATCAGCATGGGAGGACAAGGCGCGCTCAATCTTTCTTATCGACACGCATTGAAATTCCCCGTGGTTGTCGCAATCTCGTCTGCCGTCGAACTGCACAAAGCCTATGGATACGGCTTCCCGATCGACAACATGTTCGAGAGCGCAGAAGAAGCAAGACAGCAAGCTCCCTTGTTGCATCTGCATCCGCTCAACTGGCCCCGATTTCAGTTTCTCGCGTGCGATCCCATGGACCCGACCTGGCTCGAAGGCAACGAAATTCTCGCGAGCAAACTCGCTTCATCCGGAATCCCCTTCGAGAACGACTTCCAGACCTCACTCGGCGGACACACCTGGGAATACTTTGCAGCGATGACAGACAAAGGAATGACCTTCATCTCAACAGCCATCCAGAAGCTGCAAACATAAGCGATCCAACTTCGACGATTGGCGTTTCTAACTCGCGCAAAAAAAGAACGAGCAAACCGGGATTCCCGATTTGCTCGTACTGAACAATCTGTTCCAGCTTGAAAGCCGACTACCGCTTCTTTGTAGCTCTCTTTTTGGTGGCTTTCTTTTTGGGAGCAGCCTTCTTTGGTGCAGCCTTCTTTGGTGCAGCCTTCTTTGGTGCAGCCTTCTTTGGTGCAGCCTTCTTCTTAGGAGCAGCTTTCTTTTTAGTGGCTGCCTTTTTCTTAGTCGCTGCCTTCTTCTTTGGAGCTGCTTTTTTCTTAGTCGCTGTCTTCTTTGTCGCAGCTTTTTTCTTCGGAGCAGCTTTCTTTTTAGGAGCTGCCTTCTTCTTAGTGGCTGCTTTCTTCTTAGTTGCAGCCTTCTTAGTTGCCTTTTTCTTGGCCACGGAAACTCCTCCTTCCAAGAGTTTCAGGGTTGTGGAATCAAGCCGATGCTACTGGGCAAAAAACGGTTGATATTTCCACGTTGCCGAATCCATCCCGATCCGCCAACCGTGGCGAACCGACTGTTGTCGTTCTGAACCAAGCTTTCAGAAATAAACTGAAACGCAAAGACATAGCGACAACAATGACTTGCGGCAAATGTTACGAAATCCCAAAAACCTTGCAACCCTGATTTGTACCGTTTTGACGACAACCCCCACTCGCAGAACAGAATAGATCACGCGTTTTCACGTTGCTGGCGATCAAGTTGAGTGCGCTTCGGACCACAGACTGTCGTATTCGCTGGGTCGTTTGCTCGCCGGGGAACTCGATCAGATTGATACACCCGCAGCAGTTGACTCAGTCGCTCATGAACGAATCATCGAATCAACCCACTGCGCCGACGACACACGCAGCAAAGTTTTGACAGCATAAATTCTGCCGCAAAACGACGCCTTTTCAAAAAGAAACGTGCCGAAGAGATTCACAGTCAACAGCGATCCACTGGCTAGCGACCACTGACGATCGCGATTCCGCTTGTTCCGATTGTGAAATCGCAGAGTGAATTCGGACAGACAATCTGTTCGCGACAAGAACTCAAAACTGCATCAATGAAGACCAAACTCGCTCGTGTCAGCACCATCAACCAACTCAAGAAAGATTGACGACGCGATCAAAAAAATACCAACCCAAACCAAGAGTTGTTCGACACCTGCGCTGTTCAAGCTGTCTCAATGAGACATCAATGAGGCATACGTATCAGTCGGTCGATTCACGCCGAAAGAGCTTTCGCGTATTCGCAGTCACTTGCTTCGCGAACTTATCCAAGGTCAACTCATGCACATCCGCCAGACACCTTGCTGTGTGAACAACGTTGGCGGGCTCATTCCGGTTTCCCCGAACTGGAACCGGTGCCAGATACGGAGAGTCTGTTTCCACTAACAATCGTTCAAGGGGAATCGCGCTGGCCACGCTTCGAAGTTCATCATTCTTCTTGAACGTGACCATGCCCGCAAACGAAATATGCATCCCAAGATTCAAGCACTCCTCGGCAGTTACCGCGGTCCCGCAAAATGAATGCATCACCCCGCGCAGTTGACGTCCCGAAGCGGTCTCTTTGAGGACCTCCACAACGTCATCTTCCGCGTCGCGACAATGCACAATGAACGGCAGATCGCGCTCAATTGCTAACTCGATATGGCGGACGAAGTATTCTTTCTGAAGGTCCAGCGGAGCGTGATCCCAATATCGATCGAGGCCCGTTTCACCAATTGCAACAACACGGGAATGTTCCGCGATTGCTTCAATCTTCGAGAAGTCGTCAGGCTGAGCTTCAGCGACATAGTTCGGCTGAATCCCAACAACAGCGAAGAGTTCTGAATGCTGTTCCGCCAGTCGAACGGCCGCTTCGCTCGTGGACCGAGAGATCCCGATCGTAAAGATTTCCTCAACCCCCGCTTCACGGGCTCGGCCAAGCACCGCATCCAAATCAGTTTCGAAAGACTGCTCGTCCAGATGGGCGTGAGTATCGATGAGCATAGTGGATCTCACGAACTGAGATTGAAGAATTTGCACGAAGAAACGTAGCGAAACCTGCGGTTTACGCGCCACGTTTGGGACTCAGCAACGTCGTTAGGGAATCAAGCATCCCCTGCTCCGCAGCGAAGATCCTATTCGCTCGCTGAACCAATTTCGGAGCTGCCTGCAAGGTGAAACTCTGAAAGCGATTTGAGCACGTCTTTCTGAACGCCAACGGCATTCTGCACGAGTTCGCTAGCCTCAGAATCCTCGGTCAATCGAGGCAAAGCAGCTTCCAACTCGACCAGAACCGCAGCTTCGCTCTCGCGAAGACGATTCAGAAAGAATCCCAGAGACACGAAATGCAGACTCGTATACTCATAGGGATAAACGCCGAAATCGATCGGGTGTTTACACTCTTTCAAGAATGCAACCATGCGTCCGACAACCTGCTCCTGCCGCCGGGCTGTCATCAGAAGATGTTGCTCAGTATCGAGATCATTCACTGCCGCCCATGGCCATGATTCGGCAGCGTATTGCAGCAAACTGCGATGCACCTGCACCAACAAATCATTCACAATTGCAACGGAAGAATCCATGCCATCATCTCATTCTGGTCGTGATCGACAGGCTTACTGAAACAGGGAGGCTGCGACGTATTTTGCTGTCGCAGTCAGATCACCCTGAAGGGAAGACATCCCAAGAGCAAGAATAGGAATCGTGACCAGCAGAACATAGGCTCCGGCCATTCCGGGTACTTCAACAGGTGCCGCATCAGCTTCGGGTTCACTAATAAAGGCCGCCTTCAGAACGTTCAAATAATAGAAGAGGCTGAAGACAGTATTGAGGGCTCCAAAGCCGAGCACAATCCACAAAAACCAGTGAGCATGCCCAGCTTGAAGTGCACTGTAAAAAATCATCATCTTGGCAAAGAAACCACCGAATGGAGGCATTCCGACAAGACTGAAGAAGCTGATTGCCAGGCAAACACAAAGAACCTTTGTCGCCGCACTTCCCGAGATGATTCCTCGGTAGCTCGAAATGTCTTCGCGGAATGTTTCGTTTCTCAGCAAAGCGACAATCGCAAATGCCGAGAGATTCATGAACAGGTAGACCGCGACATAGTACATCAGGCCTTCAATGCAGGTAGCTGCCTGACCAACACCGACGCTCGAAGATGGGGAATTCAAAATCACCAGCATCGCCGAAACCGCCATCACCATGTAACCAGCATGGGCGATCGTCGAGTAAGCAAGCAGTCGTTTCAAATTTGTCTGACTGTACGCAGCAAGATTTCCAAAGGTCATGGTGATAATGGAAATCGTCCCCAATGCGATTCCGAAGAGAATTCCAAGCTGAGCGAGCGACTCATGAGTTCCCTGGAATGCCAGAACAAATCTCACAAGCAACGCCAGTGCAGCCGCTTTTGAAGCGACAGACAGGAATCCGCAAACCTCGGCGGAAGCCCCTTCAAACGCATCCGGACACCAGAAGTGAAATGGAACCAGCGACAGTTTGAAGGCCAAACCGACCAACACCATCATCATGCCCAACACAAGCGTGAGGGCAGTCGTGTTTGACATCGAGAAGAATTCACCCTGCATCAAAATTGCAAAGCGTTCCCCCAACTCCGGCATGTTGGCAGTCCCCAACAACCCAGCGATCAACGAAATCCCATAAAGCATCACGCCCGCGATACCGGCTCCGTAAACAACATACTTCAGTGACGCTTCACCCGCCTGCTTCCGACCTTTCTGGAACGCGACCATCACATAACTCGGGACGCTCATCATTTCGATCGAAAGAAAGAGCATCAACAGGTGATTGGCTCCCACTGCCATCAACATCCCGACAGTGGAACCGATCAAAAGCGTGTAGAAATCCTGACCATCTTCTGCATCCGGAATCCCGGTCAGAATTGTCAGTGCAGTGACCAGAACGAGAAACAGAGTGAGCACAAGCCGGAAGAAAACCGCGAACTGATCGTGAACCAACAGTCCGGTGAAATACGGTCCGATCTCGCCAACTCCCGAAGGAGTCAGTCTCCATTGATCAAACAGAAACTCAAGACCACCAACGCCCGCTCCGCCGGTCTTCAAATACATGAATTGTGCAAACACGCCGAAGAATGCGACGAGTGAACCAAAGAGTGCCACCCAGCAAGTGGGAATCCGTTGATGCAAGTCCAACATTCGCCACAACAAGAGAAGCACAACGGTGGCGCACAACACGAGCTCAGGAGCAAAGACCTCCAGTGAACGAGGGAGGTCTTCTCCAAGAACGTGATTCAAAATCGAATGAACAGACATCGTTTGTTTTCGTTAAGGTGCGTCAACAGGATTCGAAGTGATGACCACGTTTTGGAAGACGAACTAGCGTGACAGCTGCGTAACAGCAGTCACGGTTTCCTGAACGGCCGCGTATCCCTCGGAGAGAGAAACCGTTAACTGGGCGATTGATGCATCCATCAAGTTCAACACCAGCTGATATGGGAAGATTCCGAGCAGAACCGCCAGTACAGCCAGCGATGCTGCAACGGTTGTTTCCCGGCTTGTGATCGGAACGATCTCTTCTTTGTGAGGACCTTTGTACTCAGGTCCCAGGTAAACCCGTTGAATCGTCCAGAGGATGTAACCAGCTGTGAGGATCACCGCGGAAGCAGTGATGATCGCCAGAATCGGGCTGTAACTCCAGATGCTCAGCACAACAAAGACTTCGCCGATGAATCCACACAGTCCCGGAAGGCCAAGACCGGCAAAGAAAATGATCACAGCCAGTCCGCTGTACAACGGCATCAGCTGCATCAGTCCACCGAACTTGTTCAGATCACGATGGTGGACTCGATCGTAGATCACACCCACCATAAAGAACATTCCCGCTGAAGAGATTCCATGACCGATCATCTGGAACATTGCCCCGGCCATTCCGAGTTGCCAGAAGTTCAGATTCTCTGTCGCACCAGTTTCGCTGATCTTCCAGACTGCCATTCCGACGAGAACGTATCCCATGTGACTGACTGAGCTGTAAGCAACGAGTCGTTTGAAGTCTGTTTGAGCCATCGCAGCGAAGGCTCCATAAACAATACTGAAGACTCCCAGAGCGACGAGAGCGTAAGCTGCGTATTGAGTCCCATAAGGACAAAGTGGCATTGCGATTCGCAAGATTCCGTAGCCCCCCATCTTCAGGAGGACACCGGCCAGAATCATCGAAATCGGAGTCGGTGCTTCCACGTGAGCATCAGGAAGCCAGGTGTGAACCGGGAACGATGGAAGCTTAATTGCAAAGCCGATGAACAGCAGAATGAATGCGAAGATCTGCATCGTCGCATCGAACCCGCCGACTTTGGCAATCTCCGCCAACTTAAGCAGGTCGAAGATACTTTCATTCCCGGCGATCTCTGAAGAGGCACTGTTGAAGTAGAACATCAACATTGCGATCAGCATGAGAACCGAGCCGAAAAGCGTATACAGGAAGAACTTGATCGCTGCGTATTCGCGTCTCGGACCTCCCCAGACACCGATGAGAAAGTACATCGGCAGGAGCATGACTTCCCAGAAGACATAGAACAGGAAGAAGTCGAGGGCGAGAAACACACCCATCATCCCGGTTTCCAGGATGAGGAACAGCATGAGAAAGCCGCGAACCTTGGTCTTGATACTCCAGGAAGCCAGGCACGACAACATGCTGATCAACCCGGTCAACAAGACCAGTGGCAGACTGAGACCATCGACCCCCAACTGGTAATTGATGTTCCAGGTCGGCACCCACGGAATGGAGACAGCCATCTGGATGCCACCCTCCGAGCGATCGAACTGCTGCAGGATCAACAGAGTCAATCCAAATGTCACTGCAGTGATCACCAATGCAAAGTTGCGCATTGCATCTTCAGCCTTCTTATCGAAGACCATCAGAAACAGCGCACCCAGCGTGGGCAGAAAGATCGTTGCGCTCAGTAAAAATGCTGGATTGGACATGGCTTGATTTATTCAGTGAATCTGGCAGACCGGAAGGTCGGTAGTAAATCGCAAACAACCTATCGAGGCAGGTAAGCAAACAACACAAAAAACAGCATCACAACACTGACAGCAATAAACATGACGTATTGGCGAAGCCGTCCTGTCTGGACATAACGCAGCGACCGTCCGACGGAGGAAGTCGCTTCTCCAACGGCATTCACCAACCGGTCCACAACAGCTTCGTCGAAACGACGGTCCCAGCTGGAAATGGCAACAACCATTCCAGCGAGGAATCCGAGGAAACGGTCGAGCACGCAACGATCGAAGGCCGCTGCCCACGTCGCCACAACTAAGGTCGGACGAACCCACATCCATTCGTAAAGCTCGTCGAACATCCATTTTTCTCGGAGGAACTCGTGAACGCCCCCGAATTGTTTCTGCATTGCTCCGGTGTCGACGATACCAAGCCCATAGAAGAGATAGGCCAGGATCGTTCCGCCGAATGCGACCAACAGGGCCACCGCACCTGCACTCGCATGGAATTCGTGAATCTGATGATGCCCAGGCAGGTTCAATCCAATATGCCCCGCTTCCATGGCTCCTTCAGCAACATGGACTGGTTCCGTCGTCAGGATCAATTGGGCCAATGGACCATTCTCACCACCGATGGCACAGAACATCGCGAAGAACGCGAGAATCAGAAGCGGTGCTGTCATCACTCGTGGTGATTCATGAGCATGGTCATAAACATGTTGATCTTTCGGCTTTCCGAAGAAGGTCATGAACCACATTCGGAACATGTAGAACGCTGTGATGCCAGCTGTGATCAATGGAACGAAGAACAAGAGCGAGTGAATCGGATTGAGTGACGAGAACGTCATCCCCGCAGCCACGATCGCATCTTTTGAGTGATAACCTGAGAACGCGATTGCTCCCAGCTTCGGAATTCCCAGGAACGGAATGGCGAGACCACTGATGGCGACAACACCAACGAACATGGTCCAACAGGTGATTGGCATTTTCTTGGCCAGGCCACCCATCTTCGTCATTTCCTGTTCATGGTGACATCCGTGAATCACACTTCCGGAACACAGGAACATCAGCGACTTGAAGAACGCGTGAGTAATCAGATGGAAGAGTCCGGCAAGCCAACCGCCGACGCCCAACGCCAGCATCATGTAACCCAACTGGCTGATCGTGGAATATGCGAGCACTTTTTTGATGTCCGTCGCGACAACCGCAATCGTCGCTCCGACAAACAATGTAATACAGCCTGTGTATGCGATAACGAGCAGGACTTCCGGTGTGAACATCGGGTAGAAGCGCCCGACGAGATAGACCCCGGCAGCCACCATCGTCGCTGAGTGCACGAGTGCAGAAACCGGCGTCGGACCTTCCATCGCATCGGGAAGCCAAGTCTGAAGCGGGAACTGAGCACTTTTCCCGATACACCCTCCAAAGATTCCCAACCCTGCAGCGACGAGCAGGAAGTACGGAATCGTCGGGTGTGGGTTGCCACCATCTTTGTGGATTCCCTGCTGAGCTTGCAGGACGACCACTTTCTCCCGACCTTCGCCTTGAGTTTCGAGTTCACCGTCAGCTGTGCGGACCATCTGGAACAGTCCGGTCGAACCTACAGTTTCCGGATTCGTTTCGGCAAACTGGAAGACGCCAAACCAAGTCCAGAGAATCATCAACCCGATGAGAAAACCGAAGTCTCCGACCCGGTTCATGATGAATGCTTTGTTCGCAGCTGTGCTGGCGGTTTTTCTTTCGACGTAGAAACCGATCAGCAAGTAGCTGCAGACGCCGACGAGTTCCCAGAAGATGAACACCTGAAAGATGTTCCCTGCCAGGACGAGCCCCAACATGGCGAAACAGAAAAGCGACAGGTAAGCGAAGAATCGATAGAAACGTCCGACGCGATGGAAATGACCTCCATCTTCCGTGTGAACGAAGTGATCTTCGTAGCGCTCGGTCAGCTCATCGCTCATGTAGCCGATTGCGAAGATATGAATACAGGTCGCGATCAGTGTGACCATGGCAAACATCGCAACGGTCAAACCATCGATGTACCAGTCGAGCGTAATATCGAGGGAACCATACTTCCCGAGCCGGTAAAAGGTTCCGGCGAAAGCTGTTTTGAACGGATCATTTGCGTGAGATTCATGCCCACCATGATGTCCTCCATCATGATGAGCGTCTCCATGCTCTCCGTGAGCGTTGGAATGATCAGCGTGATCATGGCTGTGGGAATGGTCGTCTTCGTGTCCGGCCTCAGCGGCATCAGCTTCATGATGAGCGACTGCGGCGGATTCGGTATCTCCAAAGTGCCACAAATTGAGATCGGCTGCGTCGACCCAAGTGAGGAGAGCGACGAGACTCAGGAGAAATCCGGTTCCGATACATCCGACCGCAAGATAGGCCGGCGTTTTGCTCTTACGATCACTCCAATAGCCACCGAAGATTTCGATCACGAACCCCAGCAGCGGCAATAGCCATGCTGCAGTGAGCAGCCACATCAGCAGATTGCCAACTTCACTATAAAATTCAGGAGACATCATTTGTCGCTGTGGTCAGTCGTTTTGGTGGTCAGTGAAAAACTGTTTCAATCGCAGGAACACTTCGTCGCCACTGCCTGTCAGCAAAAGCTGTCAGCAAGCGAGGTAGTGCCTTGTCATCCTTGTAGGTCTGTTGCCTGGTCGACGTCGACGGTCATGTGATTGTTGTAGAACGCGAGAACGATCGCCAGCGCCGCAGCTGCTTCTGCCGCAGCCAGAACGATAACAAACAAGGACATCACCTGCCCATCAAGCCCGAGTGATCCGTATCGGGAGAATGCGACGAGATTCAAATTCGCCCCATTGAGCACAAGCTCGACACCCATCAGAACACCGATGGCATTCCGTTTGGTGGCCATGCACACCACGCCGCAGACGAACAAGACTGCTGACACAGCGAGAAACATTTCCAGACCGACATTTTCCACAATGTTCTCCCTCTGCTGTTAAGCATTCTCAACGTCGACACGTCGCTTGGCTCGAGCCAGATACGCGGCACCGACGAGGACAACCAACAGATGCACGGAAACAATCTCGAACGGCAGCAGATATCCTGCACTGACTTCATGATTGCCATGAGTATGTCCGTGATTGGAACCGTCTTCTGACTCCAGCGAAAGATCTTTATCGAAACGCACGCCCAGAAGAGCTGTTCCCAAACTTCGAGTTGTGTTCCCCGACTCTTCGGGATTGTAACCTTGCTCAGATTCAGGCTCTGAGACTTCGTGAACGTGACCATGCTCAGCATGATCATTCGCGTGTGCGAGTCGCACTTCGTTCGCTTCCCAGTTCACAGACAGGACTGTTGATGCGACGAGAGCCAGAAAGGCCATTCCGATAATTCCTGCCTGAACAACTTCAGCAGGTTGACTTTTGATCGTTCCGTAAGGGCCACTGGAGGTCAGCATCACCCCGAAGATCAGCAGGACAACGGTTCCGCCAACATAAATCAGTAGTTGTGTCGCACCGACAAAGTCTGCACCGAGCAGAAAGAACAAGCCAGCCACTGAACTCAGAGAGATCACCAGCCAGAAAGCCATTCGCACAACATTCTGACTCAACACAACAGCCAGAGCACCACCACTGGCGGCGAGTGCGTAGATCACAAACAGAACTGTCGACATTACTCTGCCTCTCCCGTTGAGAGACCCACTGTCACGAGAGAGTCCCGACTATTCCATCGATTCATTGCCGTTTCATCACCTTCAACCTCAGAGGAAACTTCTGGCTCCCCGGATCGTCGCGAACGCGGCATCCGGTCCCCGACCGGCGACCAGATCGATGTTTGACCAATTGTGGTTGCGAGAACCAGAGGCCAGATCACAGCCCCCAGGAACAGAAAGCAACTCATCGGCACAAGATACTTCAAGCAGGTGGTCATCACCTGATCGATTCGCAATCGCGGCAAAGTCCAGCGAATCCAGATCTGCACGAAGACCAGGATCGCAGCTTTGACCATCAGAATTTTCATTCCGAAAACTCTGAGGAGATAGTCCCCGCCAACTGAAGACTGGGCTGTTGAGAGCAACCAGTTATCGAGTGGAGAAAACCCTGTCCACCAGCCACCGAGGAACAAAATCGCCCCCAGTGCACTGACAAAGAACATACTTGCGTATTCAGCGAGGAAGAAGAACGACCAACGCATCCCGGAGTATTCCGTATGGAATCCCCCGACAAGTTCACTCTCAGCTTCTGCCAGGTCGAACGGAGCTCGCTTGTTACTGGCGAGCGTGACCGTAAAGAAGACAAAGAAGGCGAGGAACGTAAACGGACTACTGAAAATCAACCAGTTTTGAATTCCGCCAGATTGCAGGGCACCAATCTCTCCGAGATTCAGAGTTCCCGCAACGACGACTGGAATGACAACGGTAATTCCCAGCGGAACTTCGTAGCTGACCATCTGGGCCGCTTCACGCATTCCACCAAAGAGAGACCATTTCGAACCACTCGCATATCCGGCGAGAACAATTCCAAGGACTTCCAGTGAGAGAACAGCCAAGGCGATAAACAACCCGGCATCCATCGCAACTGCGACGAGTCCTGCACTAAACGGCAGGAACATAAATGCGGAAAACGCCGCAATCACAACGATATAAGGGGCCAGCCGAAACAGCATGACGTCGGCGGCATTCGGAGCGAGATCTTCCTTCTGAATCAGCTTCACGCCGTCAGCAAGAGACTGAAGCCAGCCAAACCGGCCACCGACACGAGTCGGTCCCAGTCGATCCTGGATTCGTCCGGCAACTTTTCGCTCTGCCCAAATAAAGACAAAGGCCGGAAGACCAAAGAAGAGGCCAACGAGCGTCGTATGGATAATCGCCGCCCAAACCGCAGCAGGCAACACAGACAAAGGCCAGAAACTGGCCGAGTCGATCCAATTTTCGATTGATGTTGCCAAGAGAAAGGGATTCATTCAACGGTGCCTGTTCGAGTCCTGCAGCCACTTTGAGAAGCAAAATCTCAGCGGCAGCATGGATTCAGCGAGTCAATCTCTAACAGAAGTCCAGAGTTATGACAGATGCGACAGGTGACTTCAAGCGACCCCATCGCCGTTTCCGGTGTTGGGAAGAGAGTTTCCCAGACTCACCCGAACCAAACACTACTGTTCAGGTTGAAAAGAATCCCCCCAGACCTTTTCCGCTGCCTCTTCACCACTTCTGATACAGTCTGGAATCCCAACGCCAACAAATGCGTTCCCCGCCAGAGCCACACCTTGCAGGTCGTCCATTTGGCTGCGAATACGCTCAACCCGCTGCAGGTGTCCAACCTCGTACTGAGGCATCGCGCGATCGTACCTGACGATTTTCATGAAGTCCGGCGTTCCCTGAACTCCCAAAACCGATCGCAATTCGATCCGCACGGTATCCATGATTTGATCATCAGAGAATTCCACTTCGCCGGGTTGCATTGCTCCGCCGACGAATGTTCGGAGAACGACTTTCCCAACTGGTGCACGATCCGGAAACTTTCGACTGAGGAATGAGACAGCAAGAATTCGTCTTCGCTCCCGATGTGGAATTACCAATCCGAACGCATCAAGCGGATGCTCAATGTCATCAAGCTGATGACCGGAAACCACGATCGCGCTACTCGCGTAGTCAATCTCACTCAAGCTTGAAGAAAGGTCCGGATTCGCTGACTCAAGAAGCGACGCACTCAGGTAAGCGGGCAGCGCCAGGACAACTCCATCGAAGCAGCGCGGTGGAGCTTCCGCAAACTCAATTTGAATCCGGTCGGCATCAGGACGAATTCCTTGCACCTTGGTCTTCAATTCAATGGTCGCTGATTCTTCGATCTTCTCCACCAGACTGTTGAGGAGTTGCTGCATGCCTTGCGCAGGAGTGACGAAGAGCCCGTATCTCGCACCACTGGCGGGACTGGAACCCTGCTTCAGTTTGCGAAGTCCGCGAATCACGCTTCCATAACGTGCTTCGAGTTCCAGAAAACGAGGCAACGTCGCTTGAAGCGAAAGCCTTTCCGGATCAGAGGTATAAATTCCGCCGACCATGGGCTGCACAATATTGTCGAGCAATTCCTGTCCGAACCGCCGACGGACGAAACTCGCAAGGCTTTCATCTTCGTTGCTTGCTTTTCGTCGCACGAACATTTCTTGAGCGACGCGCAGCTTTCCGGGGAGCGACAACAGTGGGGACTTGAGCATCGGCCACAACTCAGTTGGTCCGAGAAGTTGAAACCCTGCCGGTGTTTCGACTGGTTTCCCCCGATGCAGAATCAACGCCCGACGAAACTCCGGGTTCGTGGAAATCAACTGGTCCTGAATTCCCAGACGCTCACACAACCTCACCCCCCAAGGCTTGTTGGTCACGAATGAGTCCGCACCTCGCTCGATTCTGTAGTCTCCGATCTGTTCAGTCCCGAAGGCGCCTCCAATCCTCTTAGCAGCATCGAAAATCGTCAGTTTGACCGGTTGAGAGTGCTCCTGACTCAATTCAAGCAGATGATAAGCAGCGGCCAGACCACTGATCCCGGCACCAACAATGGCGATTTCTTTCGCGGGGGGATCGAATGTTGGAGATGACGAAAAGTCCGAGTCGTTCATGGAAGTTTCAGTTCGTGAGAGCGAACAAATCGTTGCTGTAGCTGTAAGTGGTCGAAACAGTTTGACAGACCAGTTGCTTCCGAGAGCACGTTGCTCCGGTGTCTTGTACGGAATCGGCAACCCCGTTTGATTGATCGCCCCGTCCGAACGAACGAGTATTCTTGTCGCCCATGTCTCGATGGACAACAGCCGGAACTCGCATTTCTCGCCGATTGCAACCTGTCACCGCCGAAGATCGCGGTTCATCAATTGACGCGATTGCCGATGGAGGAGTAAGTAGCTCTTGTGAAAGACTGGAGATTCCTTGCCCCCAACCCACAACGCAGCGCATCATGCAACCTCGAATTGCCGTTCTGCACGTGATAGGGGTCTTACTGGCCGTTGCAATTGCTTCCGCAATTCGCGCTGAAGAATCTCAACCCGAGTGGACACCGGAACACGCCCTCAAACAGTACCAGTCACAGCTTGTTTACGATCCGAACCGGGCTGCGACGACTTCTCGCGCGCCTTTAGCAACTGATCCAAACGGCCCACAAGAGAATGAGATTCCCGAACCGGAGATCGCCCCGGTCGACGTTGCCATGGGAGGAGTTCCTGACCTCATTCCGTCGGATTTTCCGAGCCCTGATGATCGACTGAATGCCGTTCCGAACCCGTATTCCGGAAATCCTCTTTCGTCGTCTGGCAGCGATCCGTGTTGTCCGCCGGCGAACGAATCAAATTGGCTCGCCAAAGAATTTTCGTTGTTCGGGACAACCTGGAACAAACACCTGTTCACGACCAGCGTGATTCCAGCTTCGCAAGATGGCGTCGGTTTCACCTCTCTGGAAATCGGGACACAAATTTTCCCGAACGCCTTCCCTCTGCTGAGAGTCAGCCCACGCTTCGCCTGGCACTTCGTCGATCGTCCCGACTCAATCGATCTTCCCGCAAACGTCTATGACACAGCCGTCGACGTTGCATTGTTTCTTCCCTTCAACAAGAGATGGTCATTCTTCGGCGGTCTCGCACCGGGGCTGTATACCGATTTCGACAACATGTCTTCGGACGCATTTCGATTGATTGGTCGCGTGTTGTTCTTCTACAAGCGATCCGAATTTCTCAAGTACGCTTTCGGTTTTGTTTACCTCGACAGAGAAGACATTTCTGCACTGCCTGCTGTCGGGGCGGTCTGGACACCGGAGTCCGCTCCGAACCTCACGTTCGAAATCATGTTCCCCAAGCCGCGCATCAAATATGTTCTAGAGAAATGCGGCGAAGCGGAGAACTTTGTCTATCTCGGCGGCGAACTTGGCGGCGGAACCTGGGCGATTCAGGAACGAAACGGAAGAGACACGATCGTCACGTACAACGACCTGAAACTCGCACTCGGGTACGAAAAATCCAATCCCGAAGGACTGACGTGGTTTCTGGAAACCGCTTACGTCTTCGATCGATCTCTCGAATATCCCGACCAACCGGAAGTCGATCTCAGCAACTCCGGAATGGTGCGAGTTGGCCTGAAATACTGACTGTGAAAAGATTCTCTAAGAAAGTGCCTGCTGAGACGAAACTCTTTCAGCAATCCAATTCCGTTTGCCTCCATTGAACGCAAGACTTATCGGGGCTGCGAAAGAACGATCTTGCGAACCCGCTGGCGGTATGGGATAAGAAAGTTGACGGGTGTTCTTCAACTGCTGAACGATTATGCAAAACACTGAATCCGAAATGGAGCCTTCCCCCTCTGGTCCTGACAGTCAGAAGAACAACCATCAGACAGGCTCGAAAACAAAGACGCCCACACATCCGATTGTCGCCAGCATCGAACAGATGATTATCCTCATTGGATTTTACATCCTTTCGATCGGGCCCATGTACTGGCAGTGGATTGCAGCCAAAGACGTCGACGGATTCCACTTCATCGAGGTGCTCTATCGCCCGCTCTGGGTTCTCGCTGGAGAGATCCCCGCATTAGGAGACTGGCTGAACTGGTATGTTCGGCTGTGGATCTTCTGAAGAAGCTGTGCGGCCCATTCCTCTCCCACTTCTCCACTTCTCATCAATCCAATCGTCACAGAAGGGTTGATCACAAGCTGATCTGGCAAAGGTCACTTTGGAGATCAACAGACCTGTTTGCCGACAAATCAACATCTGGTTATAAGTCTCAGTAGTCGTGCAACCTTGTTTCTGATTGCTGAGAATAATGGCCATTGATCCTCCCTCCAATCTTCCAGACGCAGAACCCCTCGATACGGTCCCTCCGGAATTCGATCAGGAATTGAATGAGGGAACTCTGCCTCCACCGAAAACACTCGGCGGAATTCTGCGTCAACTGGGTCCGGGGCTCGTTGTTGCCGGCAGCATTGTTGGATCGGGAGAGTTGATCGCCACGACCAAAACCGGTGCTCAGGCGGGCATCGCACTGTTGTGGTTGATCGTGGTGGGCTGCCTGATCAAAGTCTTCGTTCAGATTGAACTCGGGCGTTATTCCATCTGCAATGGAGAGACCACGCTCAATGCGTTGAATCGCGTTCCGGGGCGAATGGGGCCAGCCAACTGGATCATCTGGTTCTGGTTCTTCATGATGCTGGCCGGAATTGCGCAGCTTGGCGGAATCGTCGGTGGAGTGGGTCAGTCTCTGGCGATCGCCGTTCCCTTCACCGGAGATTATCGCGAAGCGATCGCTGTCCCTGAACAAAGCGAAGTTGTCTCGTATCTCGAATGGACGGACCTCCTCAACAGCGAAACCGTGGAACTCACCGACATTCCTGAGGAAGAACTCACTCGAATTCAACATGGACACAAGCGGATCGGCGAGGCACTCGAACAACTCGGCGAGCGAGGCGTGCAGACGCTGGAAGCGGTCAAAGCTGGCGAAACGCTTAAAGACCCTCGCACCTGGGACGACAAATTCTGGGCATTGATCGTCGGGCTGATCACGGTCGCACTCCTTTACAACGGTCGCTACAGCGTCATCCAGACCATCTCCACTGTCCTGGTGATTGCATTCACGTTCATTACGATCGGTAATGTTGTCTCGCTTCAAATGACCGAGGAATGGGCGTTGTCGTGGGACGATGTCGTCACCGGCTTCTCTTTCGGACTCCCAAAGACCGGTGACAAATGGGATTCACTGGCGACGGCGCTGGCGACGTTCGGAATCATCGGAGTCGGAGCGACTGAGTTAATCACCTACCCTTACTGGTGTATTGAAAAAGGATACGCCCGCTACACCGGAAAACGCACGAACGATGAAGACTGGGTGACTCGTGCTCGCGGCTGGATGAAGGTCATGCATTACGATGCATTCCTGTCCATGGTCGTCTACACGATTGCGACGATGGCATTCTTCATCATGGGCGTCGCTGTTCTCTATCGAGAAGGACGCGACCCCGGCGGAATGCGAATGGTGAGCACACTGGCATCCGCGTATGTTCCGGTCTTTGGAACGTACGCCAAGTGGCTCTTTCTGGGTGGAGCGATCGCTGTGTTGTATTCAACGTTTCTCGTCGCCAACGCAGGTCATTCCCGGATGTATACCGACGCGATGAAGATCTTCGGATTCATTCCCCGCAATGACCAGAAAGCCCACGACAGAACACTGACGACGTTCTGTGTTGTCCTTCCCATCTTGTGCGTCGCGCTGCATTGGACGGGAATCGATCCCGCTTCCGCCGTTTTGCTATCGGGAATGATGCAAGCGACGATGCTCCCGATGATCGGTCTCGGAGCCCTTTACTTCCGATACACGTCGACAGACCCGCGGCTTGCTCCCAGCAAGCTCTGGGACGTGATGCTGATTATCTCGTTCCTGGGCCTACTCGTCGCAGGCGTCTGGGGCGTTTACCTTCAGATCCTGAAACTGATGTGAGGACAGGATCACTTTTGACCGAAAGCGATTCACGCTTGAGCGCAACGACTTGCACTGGAAGGTTTGCGTTCAGTATGCCGCGACGCAGCAGAAGGACGGGTTAAAAGACCACCGTACTGATGCCAGCCATGACCCAATGATTCACCATCTCGACTGGAGAAAACTTGGATTCTGGCGAATAGACTGTGATCTCGACACCAGCGTGTCCGAGTGCATCCAAAGCTGCCTGACCTTCCGCGTCGTTGACTTCATCAAGAATCAGAAGACGCCCACCATGCGAACTTCGCAATGGTGGAAGGAACTCCGTCCAACGCTTGGGAAGTCGGCTGCAGATGACACCTCGAACGCGTGCCAGATCGTACTCGCCGGAGTTTTGCAGGATCAGCTGTTGCAGTCCGACAATTGCTCCTTCTCCTTCACCCAGAATGTGTACGCGATCTGAGTGAATGTTGAAATCCGACTGACCAGCACGCACGCAGTCTCGAACGGTCGCGAGGGAAGCATCCGGACGATGGAGTTTCCATTGAAACTCTCCGGGAAATCCGAGTTGATGCGGAAACGGTGCCCGAACACCCATGGCCAGAAAATTCTGGTCACTGATCGCGGGAAACCACTTCTCGAGATCTGCCTCAGACCGATGGTGATCGTGAACGTAAGCAATCAGCGGATACGCATATCCTTCGGTGTAGCTCTCCGGGAAATACGTAGAGAATTTGAGATCGACCGCTAAGCTGGCGATTCTCGCAGCATTGAACCGGTGATTCGCTGAAAACTGACTGCTTGTTAGACCGCTAGGGAGTTGAAGCCCGTTCCCGAGGGACTCCATTTCTCTGGGTTGTCCGAAGGACCGATACCACATTTTTGATTACCTCCGTGGATCCCGAACTCGTTCGGGAATGATGTGCGTCGTTGGGAACCGGCCGTCTGGCAATCGGTCGTGACACAATTTCCTGAAACGGAAAATGCCGTCCCGGGCATGCGGTGGCCTTCAAGTCACCATGTTTCAAGATCTGATCGTTTTGAATTCCAAACTGCGCTCTTAGCTCTGCAAGCAATCGCCTGACCGCATCGACTTGTGCAGATGTGGGGCCAGCCTCTTCAAAATTTCCGACGAGACACACTCCGATTCCGAAATCGTTGTATTGCCGAATTCCGGCGTGTGCTCCGCTGAGTTGTTCTTTCCAGCGAAAGGTTGGCTGAACCTCCCCATCGCTCATCCCGTGGCCGTTTCCAATCACGAAGTGATAACCGATTCCCCTCCAGGGATTTCCCGACGAGTCAACTCGCCGTCGATGTGCTTCGTGAATCGATTCAACGCTTCCCGACTGGGTCGCTGTGTGATGCAGGATCACAAACTTCCAGGCTTTCAATTCCGTCGCTTGATCCACTTCAAGATGAGCGGTCGTTTCTTCTTCAACCAGTTCTTGCTTGTGATCTTCGACATCACTTCGCGTCGGAACCTTGGTAGTTTCCCGATCGTTTGCTGCTTCCTGATGAGGTGGTTCTGCACTCCCCAACACCGCAACAAAATGCGGGAGCAAGGTCACCGCAAGGATCGGAATCAACAATTGAACTCTCGAAAAGTGAATCATGCCTGGAATGTTTGTACGTAGCCTTCGGGAGCGATGTCAACTTGGATCCTTCAGCCGTCGCAATCGATTCTTAACAATCGGCAGCGATTGCCCTACGCGTCGTGTTCCGACACGCCAAGGGTGCAAGACTTACAAACTTAAATCGAGAATGCGACAATGAATGGAGAAACTTTCACTTCACAGCTTCAAAAAACACGATGGACCAGTCCTACTGAACAGACCAATGATTCGTTCATTCGGAGCGAAAGAATCGATGGCTTTCCGGATACCAGCCAACCACATTTCTGACGATTCCATCGATCGCGCGGAAGATCACAGCTATGATCTCGACAGTTCTCAATGGCGATTTGTGCCCGACTGTCCGTGAACTGAATTGCTCAACGCATTCTTACGATTCGCTCGTGCGAATCGCTGCTCCGATTGAAACGAAAATGCTCCAAATGCCTCACCGTTCATGACCGAAGACATTGCCCTCGTCGTTGTCCACTGGACTGCCCGTCTGATGGTTCTTTGCTACTTGCTCCGCGTCATGATCGATTTGCGGTCCGGGTCTCTGCCTTCCGATAATGCCAGCCAGTCACGCGCTCGAATGTTGTGGACGATTGGATGCGGCCTCTTCCTGATTCACCTGAGCTTCGCATTCGCGTTCATTCACCACTTCGATCATGCGCACGCCTATCAGCACACAGCAGAACGGACCGCGAAAGTGATCGGAGTTGAGTGGGGCGGTGGAATCTATGTGAACCACGCATTCGCGATCTTCTGGATCTACGATGTGATCCGGTGGTGGACCCGTGGTGTCGAATCCGCTCGCATTCCCGGATCATACTTCTGGACCGTGCACGGAGTCTTTGCGTTCATGTTCCTGAACGCCACCATTGTTTTCGGTCCACGCTACTGGATCTGGATCGCCCTGCCGGTCGCAGCTCTTCTGATAGCAGCTTACGTATCGCGAAAACGTTAGCCCCGAATCATCACGACTCTGCACTCACGAAAGCAGATTTCGAAAGGGTTCGCATGCATCGAAACTACGGCAGTTCCCGGATTCGGAAGTTGCGAAATTCGATCGGAGCCCCTTCCGCTTCCAGGCACAAATACCCTTCGCTGGGATTGCAGTTGTTGCCGCCGGAGACTTCTTCTCCATTCACCCACAAACGGACTTCTCCGTTAATGGCTCTGACGTAGTAGTGATTCCAATCGTCGACTCCCTTGCTGAGATTCTTGCTCGGGAAGCTTCGAGCCCCATTGGGGCTGAGAGGAGGAAAGGGATTCATTGTCGACGTTCCGACCGGGAACACATCCCCGTTGGAGGAAAACCAGTCCGGTTCTTTGCCGGTCCGCTCTTGATACTTGACTGCGTATCCGTGATCCAGAATCTGAACTTCAATTCCCCCCGGCGGAAGTTTGTTCCGCGGCAAATCCGTCACGGCAGCTTCCGGAACCCAAACGAAAGTTCCTGAGTTTCCGCCAAATTCGCGATGACACCATTCGAGAACGTATTCGAAGTTCTTGTACTGCTTCTTCGTCCGCAGAACTCCGATCGGTTTTCCTGTGCAGAAGATCTTTCCGTCTCGAAAGCTCCATGTCTCCGGATCACAATTGACGGGAGCGAAGTCCTCTTCGCCGAGTTCCACCCATCCATCCCCAGTTCCGTCGATGAAAGCCTTAGGGTGCGTGACGTCACTTTCCTGAGCGAAAGCGTTTGTCGTGATGAACATGATCCCGAAGATTATGGCTGATCGCATAGCGGTTCCCATCATTGAACTCAAAAGACTGTTCGTTGGTACCGGGGGCTTAAAGTCCCCGATTATCGACTGATGGGAACACCGATCATGGTCCCGTTGTAAACCATTTTGTCGTCGACAAATCCCTGAAATTCGAATTCGGCGAGCCGCTTGGGACGGACTTTGAGAATCCGAGCGCAAATGATCAATCGGCAATCGGGGTAAACAGGACGACGAAACCGAACGTCATTCATCCCGCCAAAACCGAGATAATCACCGGCTCCGAGCAGATCGTACTTCCGAGCATAAAACCCGGCGAGTTGGGCCGCTGCTTCGCAAAGCATGACTCCTGGCATCAACGGAAATCCGGGCATATGCCCTTTGATCCAGAATTCGTCGTTCGAGACTTCCTTGAATCCGACCAGCCCGTGCTGCTCGCGGTCGATGTGAACAATTCCGCTCAACTGCTCCATCTCGTGCCGTTGAGGATTGACCTTCCGAACCTCATTGAGGTCCAAAAGCGGTTTGTCGTAATCGAATTGTTTGTAATCGAATAAGGGCTGTGCCGGCATCTCTGTCTAATCCGTGATGAAACTTTGTTCGACTGTTGAAATCTTGAAGTGACCAAAAACCAGTGAATCGTCGCTATTTCAGTTCGAAACATTCATCGATTCAAACCACGTTTTTCGGCAACCACTCACTTACCTCCCGACGATCTGTCGGATCTGACGTACCTCCGTGAGGAGTCGATCCGGTTTCATATCGGGATGACGCACCTCCTCGGCGGTCACTTGACACGTCTGATCGGCAACCAGCAAGGCGGTGCGAAAACCAGACTTCTTTGCAATCGCCAGATCGTCCTTCAAACGATGGCTGACATGCAAGACCTGTTCCGGAAGGATTCCATGCTTCTTGAAGACTTCCTTGGGCCGTTTGTAGAGAGTCAGAGAGGGTTTCCGCAACTTTTCCTGATAGGACAGGAAGAAAAATTCCGGTGAGAACATTTCTGCAATCGAAGAAAATCGGCCTTGAAGCGACAGTTCATGGCTAAGTTGAGCCAGTGAAAATGCTTGCGCGTCGGCAAGTAGCCCCTGAAAAACACCCTCATTTGTCAATTCAGCAAGTGTTGATTGAGCGTGTGGAGCTGCTTGAACTCCTTGCAAACTTGCATGAAAAAAATACGCAATCTTCAGCGCGAAATCTTCCTTTTCCCCATATTTCCCGACATCCCAGCTGTATTCTTTCTGCTTGAGTCGATCGAGAACCTTGGACCAGATCTTCACGGAATCCGCTTCTGTGAAGTCCCCCTTGTGCTTGGAAGAGACCATTTCGAGATCTTCCCGAAATCGATCATAGAGAGTCAGCATCCCTTCCCACGGCTGCCCTTGCCGCCGGTTCATGCTGTTCCACATATTGAACTCTTTGATAACCTTCTCGAGAGCAATCTGCATCCGGATTTCCTGGGGATGATGATGCAGCAGCTTGCCGTGGTCGATCTCCAGCAATGTTCCGTAAAGTGACCAGGTGACTAGTTTCACTTCGGGAAGTGGCTTCAAATAAGGTGTTGCTTTCACCGGTTTCGGATCGGCGGGCTTCGGCCAGATCAGGTCCGAACGGGTGTGCAACTCTTCAATATAGGCACTGAGCGAAATTCCCATTGGTGTCGATTGTCTTCCACATTGGTCATCTGGAAATGTCGTGAAATCTGTTGCTGACCCCAAACGATTCCGAAATCGGACTGGGTCTCTCGTCGCGATTCGATTTCGGTGGTCTCAACTCTTTGGGCGGGAGTGTCGTGAGCAATCCTCAGCGACTCAAGCCTCAGAGCAACTTGCCGGACCTTGATCACCGGGCCCGACTCGTTCGCGGGATCCACCTGTTCTTTTTCAGATTCCAGCTGCTAAACTACCGAAATTGTCGAGTCTTGTCACCTATTTCGAAGTTCAGCACTGCTCTACTGGCAGTCTGGAAGAATGAAACCTGCGTGGTCGAAGGGAGTCGACACATCCCAGCTCCGGACGGGAGGAATCGCGTGAGTCACAAGTCCTCAGGACAACCGTCGAACCCAGTCAGTCGTCGAAATTTTCTCGCCGTCGGCGGCGTCAGCATTGCCACTGCTTCTTTGCGAGACTCCTTCGGCGGAAAACGTTCGCAGCCTCATGCTGTCATTCAGATCATCCAAAACGGCGGGGCCAGTCACCTCGACACACTCGATCCCAAGCCGGATGCAGCACGTGAGATTCGCGGTCCCAGCCGTGCCATCTCGACGGAAATCCCGGGCGTTCACTTCGCAGAATCGTTTCCCGAACTGGCACGCCGAGCCAACGAACTCGTCGTCTTGCGATCGCTGCACCACGACCTCGCACCGATTCATGAGACCGGTCTTCAGCTGCTTCGTTCTGGAGATCACGCCCGACGGGGTCAACATCCGCTCGATCTTGGAATCGCGCTCAGCCAACTCCTGCGTCCCAATGGAACCACACCTCTGGCTGTTCGTATTTCTGAAACAGACATCACTCCGAAAACTTCTGTTAAACAAGACGACAGCCCAACCCCGAACAACGAAGCGACCTCGAGCGAGCCACCCGTCACGTTGAGTCTTCCAACCCTCAAGGACATTCATCAGAGAGGGTTTGCATTCGAGGACAGCTCATCTCAAAACGCTGCCCGAACAAAACGTGCGTACGGAGAGACTCATTTCGGGGAACTGTTGTGGACGGCAGCGCGACTGGTGGAAGCGGGAGTGCGGTACGTCGAAGTTCACACCTTCGAGAACCTCGAAGGTCAACTTACCTGGGACGCACACGGTTGTCGGAAGACGTCACCCGCCACGGTGTTCACTTATCGCGACGAATTGGGTCCGCGATTCGACCGAGCCGTTGGCGGCCTGATCGATGACCTCAAAGAGACCGGTCTATGGAATCAGACACTCGTCGTGAGCGCGGGCGAAATGGGTCGAACACCACGGATCAACGAGACAGCTGGCAGAGACCACTGGCCTCACGTCTTTTCCGGCTTCCTCGCTGGAGGAGGGTTAAAGGGCGGACAGGTGATCGGAGCGAGTGATGCCACCGGGGAATCGATCATCAACGATCCCATTCCTCTCAACCATCTGCCGGGATTGATTTGCAATTACTTCGGAATCGACGAAAGCGAATCACTCGAACTTCCGGGCTTTCGCACATGGTCTCCACCACCAATGGAGAGTTCTCTGACAGCTTCGTGCTGAAGCATCTTCACGAGATCGGCGACTCCGTGAGGAGATTCGAGCCCCGTTGTCGATGAATGGCGGTTGAGAAAAGCTGTCAAATAAAAAAAGGGGCAGGAATCCCAATTGGACCCCTGCCCCTCAACGGAGGGTGATCGCGTCAATTCACCTTATTCAACGACAGGCAGCAAATTTGGATTGCTTGCTGAACGTTCAAGTTCGCTCGACTCAGACGCTGCTGGTGGAGTCGGAGCAATTTCGTTCGTGTTTTTCACTTCCACGCCTTCGATAATCTGCCCGTTTTGAGGACAGTACTCTCCTGCGTATCCGTATTGATTTCCGTGGGCATAGCCGCGTGGATTTCCGTACTGATGCCACTCAGCTGGCTGCATCGGAGGAGGAATCATCCCTGGACGTGGAGTCCAGAATGGAACTCGCTGGTAGTAGTATCCCAACTGAGTCGTATCTGTTGGCATGTAAACAGCAGGACGGTGTGCGCGGTAGCCGCTTGCGACTCCGCCGTTCCAGCACGCTGGGTAGTTGTGCTGGTATGACACTGGCATCGCTGAGTAAGGCTGCTTCGTAGGTGGACGGAAGCCATGGCTTGGCGAGTGAGTGCAGGTATTGCTGCAAGGGTTGAGCCAGCAGAGGATGTTTCGCATTGCCTGGCTGCACTGTCCCCCACAGGGTCCGCATCCATAGCCGCAAAGTCCACCTCCACAGAGCCCACCGAATGGGCAAAGACCACAAGCACCATATCCGCAGGCGTTGCCACACATTCCGTTGCCACACATTCCGCCGCATTGCCCATTGCAGCCAGCTCCGTTGCCGCACTGGCCATAACATCCAGCACTGCTGCAACCCGCTCCGCCGCCGAGCATTCCCGCTCCGCACGCGCCGCTGCCGGACATGTCGCAATTGACACCGGGGCAACAGGCGTTGGCATTCGTATCACACCCCAGGACATCGCAGCTGCTCTGCAAGATCTGTCCTTGAGCCATATCCGTAATCCGGACGATTCCGGTATCGTCAAAGTCCTGAGCAGTGACTGCTCCTAAGGACATCGACAGCACTCCCGCGACCGCGAGGAGGCAGTGTCGCCATGTTTGTGTTTCAGTCATCATCATGATCCTGTTCGAAGATTCAGAGTTCAACGATCGCTCAAGCTCAGCGAACGGAAACTCCTGGAGAGAGAGGCTGTGCAACCCGTGTCAGACGGCTCGATGGAACTCCCCAACCGTAGTTGTAGGTGTTCTCTACGACAGGCGCGAGTGGAACGGAAACCGGTCCACCGTATCCGGGAGCGGCGTAGACGTTTCCATCTCGAGGATCGAAATGGTACGGGTTGACGGGGTAGACCATGTTGTAGCAACCGATCGGAGCAACTCCGGATCCGTCACCACCACTTGGGCAGAAGTAGCCGAACTTGCATCGCAAGAACGCGCACTTCTCTCTCAAATCTTCACGACAGGATTGCTTCAACACAGCACAGGCCTGGTGGTGTCGCATGCAGCACAATTGCATGTTCCACGACAACCAGCTGCAGGGACTTTCGGGGCAGCAAGTGGGACAATTGGTCGCTCCCATCGGAACGCCGTGCTTGCACCGGCGAGCATGCCCGACGAGTTCGATGTCCTGAGCCGAACCGTATTCGGCTGACTGACCGCGAAGGACTTGCTCGGGCTGTGCTGCGTCGGTAATCCGAACAACACCTGGCGTGTTTGTCTGTGAAATGCGAACCACACCCTCAGCGTCATCGGCAGAAACGGGCAAGGTCGCAAGGACGAGGCTGGCGGCGAATAACCGCAGACTCCAATTGCGAACGTGAGTCAACATGATTCGTTTTCCTGGGTCAAGGGTTAGTCCAATTCACCAGCTGGAGGCATTCCCAATGGAGCCCTGTTGCCGGAATTTGGCACTTTTCATTTAGTGAGAACGACTCGAAACTGCGGGTTGCAGGCAGTGGAAAGCTCAGCACGGTGCGGGCCGTGCGAGCAATCCTGCTGCGGCTACCAACGCGGTCCGCAGTTGATCAAGCTCAGATCGTTACGCGGGACTTTGAATCCAGAGAAGAGAGGGAAGTGTGAACGATACTTCACAGTCACTTCGGTTCCCTGAAGTTTGACTTCTTCGTGCTGTCGCATTCCGAAAGGAGTCCAGATCCATCCACCTTTGACCTTGTAGTAGTAAGGGGGATAGACCGCACGATAAGTGTGTGGATAGAGCATCTCGTGAGGCGCCAGTGCCTGGTTCGTCACGATTGTTCCGCCATTCCAGTGCGGTGTGTGCTGGACAGGACTGGGGTACAACGGAGCATTCAGCTGTGGATAGGTCTGTCCCGGTGCCGGGGCGCCTGTCTGAACATCTTGTGCCAGTGCGCTGTTGAACGCAGCTGCTGCGAGTAAAATCGCAGTCGTCTTGAACGTCATTGAGAACATTTCACCCTCCATGTGTTCTCACCGAAACGAACTGAGCACTTCCGAGTGCTGAGATTTCGGTTTGTTGAAAAATTCCGGCCGCTCTGACTGGCCAACCGCAAGGATTGAATAGAGAGTGGCTCAATCTCAACTTCGGCAAGCAACGATCGTGTCAATGAGTCATTTCGTGTACGTTCCACCGAAACGGCCGTGTTTTCCGAATATGAGGCTCTCAAACGACTTAAAGACGACGCACAACCCTCACGAACCACTCAATTCGCAACCTCTTCGCAATCGTTAAAGTCACCCCAGTCGCCGCAAAGAGTCATCAAATGAACGCACAAAACCGCTTGAAGCTCGGCATCCTCGGTTGTGGACGGATCGTCACTCGGCGAATTCTGCCGGCGCTCTCGGAGTGTCCTGAACACTGGTCGGTGGTCGTCGCGAGTCAACGTCCCGGAGTCGCCGACGAAGTGGCTTCAGAAGTGGACGGAGTGACCGCAAGTGACTCCTACGAAGCGATTCTCGCTGACGACTCCATCGCCGCGGTTTACATCCCGGCAACAGGGGACCAGCACCGAGAACTCACCATTGCAGCTGCGAAAGCCGGTAAGCACGTTCTCTGCGAGAAACCTCTGGCCCCAAGCATCGAAGAAGCGGAAGAAATGGTGCGGGCCTGCGAGGACCACAATGTGATCTTACAGGAAGCGTTCATGTGGCGACTTCACCCGCGAGCACTGCAAATTCGCGAACTTATCGAGAAAAACGAGATCGGCAATCTGAGACTGATCGTCGTCAATTTCTCCTTCAATATTGACCGAAATGACTGGCGATTGAACCCCGATCGAGGTGGAGGAGCGATGTGGGATTTGGGCTGTTACGGAGTCAATGCGAGCCGTTTTTTCACCGACGCCGAGCCAACAAAAATCAATGCGGGCGCTCACTGGTGGCCGTCGGGCGTCGACATGTCGATGCGGATCGGTTTGACCTTTCCCGGAGAAGTTCTGGCACAGATTGATTGCAGCTTCGAAGCCCCGTTTCGGTGTCGACTCGAACTGGTGGGAGACGACGGAAGAATCCTGGTCGAGCCCGCTTTTCAGCCCGGTCAACAACCAACATTCGAACTCTGGAGATCATCAGAAAGAGACACCCCGGTCGAAGTCATTTCCTGCCCGAGTGATGATCAATACGCGTGCCAGCTCAAACACTTTCACCGCTCAATCGAGAGCGGAGAACTCCGCGCTCCGGCTGAGAATGGGCTGCAAAACATGAAGATCATGGACTCAATTTTGAAGGTCGCCCGCGAGTCTCGATAGCCTCAAAGTTACCTTCAATGATCCACAACAAAAGATCCCGTCTGCAGAGTCCTGCACACGGGATCTTTGAATCATTTGAAGAGTGCGTCGGACACTCTTTTGGACTCAACGGAACGATGTCCGCTAAGCAGCACGCTTCTGTTGCTGTTGAGCTTCTTCGACGGTTTGCGGCTGTCGAGTGCGGCTCAACTGGTATTTGTCTTCACCGCGAAGCACGGAGACGCCCCAGTTCTTCAGCGAGTATTTTCCGCCGTTGTAGACTGAGCGGTACTTTTCTTTATCGGTGTAAACTGGAACATTGGTCGGGATCACGCGCATGTTGAATGCGAGGCGATGGCGATCGGTCGTGTTCGGACCGGAGCCGTGAATACATCGTTCGGTGAAGATGATGAACTGTCCCGACTTCACAGGCAGCTTCACGATGCGATCCGCAGGATAGTCGTGTTCCAACGTAAAGTTGGCTTCGTAAAAGCCATCCTGTCCGCCGAATTTGATCGTCCGGACTTTCTCGTGTGAGCCCTTTAAGAACTCGATGCAGCCGTTCTCATAGGTCGAATCGTCGACGGCCACCCACACGGTCAATTGAAACATTTCATTGAGATTCGGTGGGAAGATCGCTGGGTCGAGATAGTCTTCCACCATGAAGGTACTGGCCTGGTGCCATTGAATCGACGGTGCCTTTGGTCCTTTGTAGAAGAACTGTGACCGCCAGACGAACAAATCTTCACCAAGAATCTGAGCGACTCGCTCGGTAATCGCTGGCGACTTCATGTAGCTCCACACGCGAGGCATATGGAAATGCGGATCGCGGGGGGTGACGAAGTTGTAGGTCGGCGAAACGGCTTTTTCTTCGCGAAGCATTTCTTCGCGGAAATCCGCCATCTCTTCAGGAGTGAATGCGTCGAAGGGACCGATAAACCCGTTCTCATAGAAGGATTTGAGTTGATCTTCTGTCAGCTGGAATTCTGGAGCGACCTTCGCTTTCGGTTCGACCTTCTCCGGCATTTTGAATTCACACGGTTCGTCGATATAAGCGCGCGTCAAACCGGACTTCAGCAACATCGCGAATTGCGAATAGTGCCAGTTATTGATGATCGAACGAATCGCACGTGGGAGAAAGAATGTTGGCAGACCGGCCGCTTTGTATCCCATCACACCAGCCAAGCTGGGAATCGCCAATGCACGTTGCCAAAGAGGTCGAATTTTAGGCTTCAGATTCATCCTTGAATTCCTGCCGAAGAGGCTGCGGCAAAATGTGCCGCCATCAATCACCATCGAACATGAATTCCCCAAAAATTGGGAAATTTAGCCGATGACTCCGTGATACTATCGGAAAAACCGGAATTCTTCCGAGACCAGTTTCCAGAATTTCTTAAGCCGGGAACCAAAATGAGGGGAAATTCGATCGCCGCCAGAATCCCCTAACGTTTGTGACTTCAAGGTGAAATCGATCGCTACGACGAATGAGCGCGGGCTGAAAAAACTTTTGTTACGCTCAATGACGGAATCGCTCAAGAAATCTTTTGCAGGAGCAGCACGGTGCAGAACATGTTTTCGCTGGCGGCCTTCGTATCCCTTATGTGCCTCGCATCCCTCAGTTGTCTTCACGAGGTTCACGCACAGCCTCTCGTGCAGAAGGAATCCCCATCTGCAAGCAAACTCGCCATTGTCTGGACGAGTTCCGATCCCGAAGTCGCTCACAGAATGGTCTTGATCTACGCACACGCTGCCAAGAAAGCGAAGTGGTTTGACGAAGTTCGCCTGATCGTGTGGGGACCGAGTTCAAGACTGCTCGCAGCTGACAAAGATTTGCAAAGCAAGATTCAAGACATGAAGAAAGATGGTGTGTTCCTTCAAGCGTGCGTCGTTTGCGCCGACTCATACGGCGTCGCCGACCGGCTTCGCGAATTGGGACTGGAAGTCAAAGGGATGGGAAAGCCGCTGTCTGACCTCATCAAAGACCCCGAGACCCACGTGTTGACCTTTTAACCGCAGCCCAACTCTTTACCGCAGCCAATCTCGAACAGTCCCGCATCTCTTGAATCGCGACGAATCGTCAACACGCATTTAGAACGAATGGAACGGTCTCCGAACACCATCCTGACAGAATGAAGTCGGGATGGTGACGGTGACGACTCTTCAGAATCGTGAGACGACAAGAGTCTATTGGGCCAATTGCAGGACCGCCATAACAGGGAAGTGATCGGATGGAGTCACTCCATTCCGATTGGTGCGATCAATTTCGGCTGACTCAATCGAGAAATGATTCGTGCATCCAATCCAGTCAATCCTTCTTGTTCCCCGATCCTTCAGCGTGAAGCCTCCAGAGGTTCCGACGTTCTCATCTGAGTCCGAATGAGAACTCCGATACGTATCGGTCAACGGAATCGGGGTCTCCCCATCGAAGAGATTCTTATAGACGTCGCTGCCTTCCGCGGCATTAAAGTCTCCGGTAGTAATCGCGGGGTCTTTCCCGGCCAGCTGTGAGACCATCTTGCGCAAGAGCAACGCGGACTCTCGACGAGCCTGCTTTCCCCGGTGATCAAAATGGGTGTTGAAGAACCAGATCGTTTTGCCGCTTTGAGTGCGATCACTTAATTTCACCCATGTCGCCATACGTGGCAAACTGGTTTCCCACGCTTTCGATCCGGGTTCGTGTGGAGTTTCGCTGTACCAGAAGTGCCCGCTATCGAGAATCTCGAAACGTGATTTTCGAACATAGACAGCCATCATCTCACCGGACTCTTTGCCGTCATCCCGTCCGACACCGATGACTTCAAAATCCGGAAGGTGCTCCGCGAGATAGTCCTTCTGAAACTTCAGCGTCTCCTGAGTTCCCAGCAGATCCGGGGCGAACGCCTGAATCGTTTCAACGACGAACTCTTTTCGGTTGTCCCAAACATGATCGCCGTCGTTTGCGGTTCCATAGCGAATGTTGAAGCTCATCACTTTGACCGCAGACGTCTCTTCTGCCTGGAGAGAGAATGTCATCAGGATGAGAAAACACATTCCGCCGAGAGTCATTCGAGTCATGGTGATTGAGCGCTTAAGAAGATCAATGGGAAGGCAAACTCTTTCCGCGAACATCTATTCCTATCAATGAAGCAGGACTGAAGATATTAACAGTTTCCGAAGAACATGCAAAAACCCATCAAGAGACGTTTGAGTCTCTGATCTTGACATGGGTATCATCGAGTCGTCGCGCGGGTTCTTCTTCAATTACAGTAAGGATGGTACTCATGATTCGTACACTTCTCTCACTGGCTGTGCTGCTGCATTTCGTCGCAGCTTCTTCCTCAGCGGCTGACCTCTATGGCCTGTCGGAAGGAACTCCTGACATTCAGTCTGCGGGACCGATGACCTTCGGCCCCAGTGGAATCCTTTTCATTGGCGACCCCAAGGGCGCAGCTGTCTTCGCGATTCAAACTGGTGACAGCGACGGTGATCCAACCGGAGCCGAACATGATCTGGATGGAGTGAAAGACGCCATCGCATCCGCAGTTGGGGCTTCTGCAGATGCTGTCACAGTGAATGATCTGGCTGCGAATCCTGAAACCGGGAATGCGTTTCTTCTGGCCACTGTCGAAGGCAAAGGACCAGTCCTCCTCCGAGTCAGTGGTGACAAGGCTGAAGTTGTCTCTCTCGAAAAGATTCACTTCGCAAAGAAAGAACTGACCGACGCTCCTGAAGATGCCGTCGTGGGAGAAGGCCGACGAAAGCGAAACCTTCGCGACGATTCCATCACTGACATTGCTTTCGTCGATGGAGAAATCATCGTCTCTGGACTGCGAAAAGCCGACTCACCTTCTGGCGTCCGCACAATGGTCTTCCCATTCAACAAAGCTGACAAAGGGGCCAGCCTCGAAATCTATCATGCAGCACACGGACGATCGGAAGACAGTTCCGCGATCCGAACTTTCGTGCCGTTTGTGATTGATGGCGAACCCAACCTGCTCGCTGGTTTCGTCTGCACTCCGCTCGTGAAATTCCCCATCTCCGCAGTCGATTCAACGGATCGCATTCAAGGCACAACCGTTGCCGAGCTGGGAAATCGAAACCGTCCACTCGACATGATCGTCTACACAAAGAATGGCGAGCAATACCTGCTGTTGACCAACAGCGCTCGCGGAGTCATGAAGATCAGCACCAACGACATTGAACGTCCAGAAGGACTGACCGAACGAGTTGAAGGAGGCGGAACTGCCGGGCAAACGTACGAAACTGTCTCAAGCTGGCAGAATGTCGTCGAACTCGACAAACTCAATTCCACACACGCTGTCGTCCTCATCGATGACGGCGGACAACTCAATTTGAAAACTGTTGAGCTTCCTTAATCAGGATTGACATCAATTCTCAACAGCATTTCAATCGCAAATTCTTCCAACAGCCTGCCTGGAATTCCCGGCAGGCTGTTGGCATTTTCAATTGAGAGACAAAAAGTTGGGAATAGTCAGAGTCGAAAAAGGGTTCGGGCGATACAATCACTCTCTTCGGCATTTGAGATGGCGCATTCCCGACTGGGAAACATGCGAGATGTTGGATGCTTTCAATTTCTCTTCCAGACTGTCTGGCACTCAACAATGAGATTCCAGTAGGCTGAAAGGAAGCGCTCGATTTTCGGGCGAATCGTGTTTTCTGATCATTGAATCACGAGAAACCGTTCTTTGAAGAATTCGTTTCTCAGTGGAACATAAAGCTAGGTAGGGAGGGGTTTGTGTCGCTGGCACAACTTCTTGAGAATAAGTTTCGCGGAGACATCCGCTTTCGTGGACAGGCATACGTTCAGGCGGAGCGCGTTTCGATCGTCCGAGTGACACCCGACGATTTGCACGGCGCTGTTCGTGACGGTGTGGAATACCAGACACATCTCAGCCGGCAGGGTGATGAACTTCGCATGTTCTGCTCCTGTGTCGGCGACGCGCAATCCAAAGAACCGGCATGCAAACATCTCTGGGCGACCATTCTCGCCGTTGATGAAGGGGACTACCTGACCGGCGTCGCCCGTGCTGGGCAGATCCCGCCATTCGCTGCGGAAGTTCTCTATCAGCCGAGCCATCTGCTCGACGAATGGGACGAAGATGTCGACGTCAACGAGATCTTCCGGCCCAGTAAAGCCGCAACGCAGACGACCACACAGACAGCGACGAAGCCTGCTCCGCGTCAATCGAGAGAGTGGGAGTCGAAGCTGCAGACGCTTCGTTCGGAAATGCCGACTCAATCGCGAGGCCCCGCAGCTGCGGACTCGAAAGAGCGGGAAATTTTCTTCGAGATTGATGTCGAAGAAAGTCTGAAGTCGAAGCAGCTCATCATTCAGACTTCCCAGCGACAACGACGAAGTAACGGTCAATGGGGCAAGCTGAAGCCGCTCAAGTTGCGTCCCGGTCGCTTGGAAGACATTGAACATGCCGACGACCGGAAAATCCTCGCGTTTCTCGCGGGAGGAACTCCAGAACGAACGGGATGGATGGCTCAACAGGCCGAGTTCCAAACTTCCGTGTTCCGATACCGAGTTCCATTCGAACTCTGTGAACTGATTCTGCCATTGATGGCGAACTCAGGACGCTTGAGGTATCTCGACGAGTCCGAAAAGGAACGTCCTCCTCTCAGTTGGGAGAGTACGAATCCCTGGAAGCTTTGCCTGGTCCTCAATCAGAGCGAAGAAGACGGCACGTGGAAACTCGAGGGAGAAGTCCGTCGAGATGACGATCGAATGAAACTCGACGATTGCGAACTCCTTCTTCCGGGAGGACTCGTCGCCACTCAAGATTTCATTTATCGCCTGGACGACTTTGGAGCATTCGACTGGGTGCCGATGCTGACCGCCGACCAGAAGATGGTCGCTCAAGACGGTGAACAACAGGATCTGGTCGACTGGATCCTCGACATGCCCACTCTTCCACAACTCGACCTGCCTGAAGAGTTGCAACTGGAAGAAGTCCGGCCGACTCCAAATCCGCGACTGATCTTCAAATCTCCCAAGCAGAGAAGTTGGAAGCACGAACGAATCCACGGGTCCATCGAGTTCGATTACCTTGGCACAAAGGTCTCCGCATCCAATCTTCAGTGGGCCATTGTTCAGCGGAACGAAGGCCGTTGTCTGCTTCGAGATCAACAACGCGAAGCGACCTGCTGGTCGAAACTGAACGAACTCGGATTTCGCCGACTTGTTGAACATCGACAAAGCGCACACGACGTCGATATCCCGGTCAGCGAACTGGGACGAGCTGTGCGAGAACTTGTCGCCGACGGTTGGGAAGTTCAAGCAGATGGAAAAGAAGTCCGACAGCCAGGAGCGGTCAAGTTTAATGTCCGTTCCGGAATCGACTGGTTCGAACTGACCGCCGATGTCGACTTCGAAGGAAAAAAAGCCAACTTCCCGGAACTGCTGGCAGCCCTGACTCGCGGCGACCAAACGATTCGCCTCGACGATGGTTCGCTCGGAATTCTTCCCGAAGAATGGCTTCAGCAATACGGAATTCTGGCGGGGCTCGGAACAACGGACGAGGAAGGTCTTCGTTTCTCAACGACGCAGATTGGACTCGTCGACGCGTTGCTCTCGGCTCAGGAGTTTGTCGATTTCGATGAACGGTATCTGGAACTTCGTTCGAAGCTGTCGACCTTTGATGGAGTTCGTGAACAACGCGAACCGGAAGATTTCCGCGGGGAACTTCGAACGTACCAGCGAGAAGGTTTGGGATGGCTGACATTCCTCCAGGAGTACGGGTTCGGAGGGTGTCTTGCGGACGACATGGGTCTCGGAAAGACCGTCCAGATGCTGGCCCTCATGCAGGATCGCATCACTCAGCGTAAAGAGAAGATCCCGTCGATTGTCGTGGTTCCGAAGTCACTGATGTTCAACTGGGTTCAGGAGCTGCAAAAGTTCGCTCCCGAGTTGACCTTCGTGGAATACACCGGCCCTCTTCGATCGGCACATCTGCGCGACATTCCGAAGACGGACGTCGTGTTGACAACCTACGGAACACTGCGTCGAGACATCATGGAGCTGAAAGACATTCAGTTCGACTACGCAGTTCTCGATGAAGCTCAAACGATCAAAAATGCGTCGTCGCAGGCAGCCAAAGCGTCGCGATTGATCCGCGCACAGAATCGCGTCGCATTGAGTGGTACGCCGATCGAAAACCATCTCGGCGATTTGTGGTCGATCTTCGAGTTCCTCAACCCGGGAATGCTCGGCCGAAGTGCCATCTTCAAAACACACGCCGTCGATTCTGCCAATCCAAAATCTCGCCAGTTGATTTCGCAGGGAGTCCGACCGTTTGTGTTGCGACGAACCAAAGGCGAAGTGGCGAAGGAACTGCCCAACAAGTTCGAAGAAACCATTTACTGTCGAATGGGTCAACGGCAGCGCGAACTCTACTCTGAACTCAGAGACCATTACCGAGACTCATTGCTCGGCCTGGTCAAGAAGCAGGGGATGGGAAAATCGCGTATGCATGTCCTTGAGGCGTTGCTGAGGCTTCGTCAGGCTGCTTGCCATCCGGCATTGTTGGATCGCGGAGCAGAAGAAGACGCTTACGCGAAACTCGACGCGCTTTGCCCTCAACTGGAAGAACTGATCGAGGAAGGCCACAAGTCGCTGGTGTTCTCACAGTTCACGAGCATGCTGTCGATCGTCAAGCAACATCTCGACAAACGCGGGATCAAGTATGCTTACCTCGACGGACAGACTCGCAAGCGAAAAGATGTTGTCGAGCAGTTCCAGAACGATCCAGACACATCAGTCTTCCTGATTTCGCTGAAAGCAGGGGGACTCGGATTGAACCTCACCGCGGCGGAGTATGTGTTCCTTCTCGACCCATGGTGGAACCCAGCTGTCGAAGCTCAGGCGATCGACCGTGCCCACCGTGTTGGACAGAAAAATCAAGTCTTCGCCTATCGACTCATCTGTCGAGATACCGTCGAAGAAAAGATCCTCGACCTGCAACAGAAGAAACGCGAACTCGCGGATGCCATCCTCGAAGCAGACAATGCTCCTTTGAAAGACCTCACCACCGAAGACCTCGAACTGTTGCTCTCATAGGCAGCATTCACGGTCCTTCACCAGTTGAGTCTTGTGGACATCGCCGCTTCTAACTGGAGTCGTCATTCGTAGCTGACAGACAATCTGTCGTTCGAAAACGACGTCGGGAATCCGCACGAGTTTCAGAACGGAAAAAGGAATCGTTGTCGAGACAACGATTCCTTTTCTCTTGGCATCTTCATCTGAGCGACAGAATTCGACTCACTTCTGAATTCCGGAATTTGCAGCGGCGAGCTTCTCTTTGTAGTAAGCGTTGTCGGGCTGTTCGTCGACAAGCTGCTGAAAATACTTCTTCGCCTGCTTGTAGTTTCCTTCTTCAAGATAGGTCTCTGCGAGGCCAACCGTTCCCGCATTCACCCCGTCGATGCTTTCGACCATTTCCTTCCAAAGTTCAATCGCTTTCTCGGTGTCTCCCTCAGCTTTATAGCATCTCGCAAGGCCGTTCATTGCTCCGAAAGCTTCATCAGTGGAGTCGACACACTTCTGAAAGTACGGTTTCGCTTCCTGGAAGTCTCCCAGATTGAGCAGTGCGAATCCCAACCCGTTCAGTGCACTGAGATTCTCCGGCGACTCTTTCAGAACTTCCTTGAACTGGTCCTTCGCTGCGCTCGGATCTCCCGAATTCAGAAGACGCCACGCTCCAGCCACACTTGCACTTGATGGACTTGGCGGTTCAATCAGTCGTCGCAGCGAGTCATCCAACTCTTTTCCTTCGGCCGCAGACAGCATCTTCTGAACAAGTTCGTTCTTGGGGTCGGTGTTGGCGATTTTTCGGCACCACTTCTCTGCATCCTGAAAGTTGCCAGCGAGAAGTTCCAAACGTGCCAGCCCATACCAGGCTGCCGGAGCCTGCGGTGCGGCCTTTAAGAGGAACTCTCTGGCTTCATCATACTTGCGTTGAGCCAAGAGAGCCTGCCCCATTCCATTCAATGCACCGGGTAATTTCGGTTCCAGTTTGAGGCATCGACCGAAAGCTTCAATCGCTGCTGCATTCTTGCCCTGATTGACGCGAGCCCAGCCGAGCCCATTCCACGCATTGACTGACGTCTCATCGTGTTTAATCGCGTCGCCGAACTTTTGCTCAGCTTCTGCAAACTGTTGCTTGCCCCACAACTTCCATCCTTCTTCCGTGAGATTGGAATCGCCTTTTGCCTCGCCTTGATTGGGCACAAAGACCATTGCCATCAGCGCGACGACGCCCAGAACACTGAGTGTTGTGAGAATCAATGATCGACGACTGCGACGCTGATCTTCCTCCTTGAGTGAGTGCAGGAGGAGGTCGTCACACTCCAGACTTTGATTCAATTGTTGATCTTCATTGACGATTGGATTCTTCATTGGACCGCTCAGTTCGAGAAACAGGTTCGTGCCCAGACGACGGCGACTGGATCAAACAGAACTCAAATACTCTTGATCAACTTTCCAGCGTTCAAAGCGTCTCGATTCTCCTGTCGGGTTGCCGCAGATTTCTCTTCGACATCGACCATGGCATCGAGAAGGTTACCTCGCGTGGGAGATGTTTTTCCGATTTCCTCTCTGAGCGTCTCGATGATCTTGTTCAATCGAGAACGAACGGTCGGATAGGAAACCCCGGTCAGTTGAGCAATCTCTTTGAGGTTGCCTCCGGCGAGGATGAACATTTCGATGAAACGTTGATGCTCGGTCGGAAGACTCGAGAGCCGGGATTCTGGAAACTCCGCCCGAATTGAGACCTCGCAACATGAACATGACATTTCCGTCACATTCAACTTTTGAGAACAGTACGGGCATTCATTTGTAATAAACTTCAATTTTCCACTCCCAAAACTCCACAATGTCAAACATGACACGAAGCCAATGCAGAGTCAACGCAAACTCAAACATTTTTCAAAACAACAGAACAAATTCTTTCACATATTGAAAACTCGAACCACACAAAGTTACACAAAATGTAATTCCAAGACTCACTCAGTTCCAGCAATTTCCCCTTCAACGATAACCTTTGACCCCGAAAACACGTGAAAAAGCGAGCACTTGACGCATGAGAGCGTGATCAAATTCGATTCTTGAAGTGCTCCCGATACACCCCATCCCATCAAACGTCTACACTTCTGTGCCCTGTGAATGATTGCGGTGCTCGATCAG
The DNA here is from genome assembly GCF_007859735.1 of Thalassoglobus neptunius. Lineage (GTDB taxonomy): Bacteria > Planctomycetota > Planctomycetia > Planctomycetales > Planctomycetaceae > Thalassoglobus > Thalassoglobus neptunius. The sequence continues at coordinate 2,656,960 of NZ_SIHI01000001.1, forward strand.
CAAGCACTGAGAGACCACAAGGTTTGTCATCAACAACGTCCGATATCCAACCTCCTCAAGCCCGGTTCGGTGACTTCCATTCAGTATTTCGTCGTCAACATGTATGGGCTTCTTGTCCTCGCAATCCTGGTTGCAAGTGCAACCAGCTGGGCGAATTTGTTGCGTCGCTCCAAGGAGAACGAACCGCTCATCCCGCCGAGGTTTCGATCGCTTTCCGCAACCGTGCCACCGTTTGCCGTCGCGGTCGTTGTGGCTTATCTCTCACTGAATCTCGTGCTCGTCTTCAGTGCAGCCCCCGCCAGAGAGTTTGATGCGGAAGTCACTTTGCAGCAGGTCCGTGGGTCGATCGCGGAAGGTCTGATTGCCGTTTTCCTCGTCGGAGGGATTCTTGTGTCACTCTGCCCGAGAAGGACCGATCTCATCCGACTCGGATTTCGTCTGGATCACATCAAAGAGCAACTCACTTACGGAGTCCGTGGGTTTGTCGTCGCGATTCTTCCAGTCTTTGCACTCCTGATGCTGACGCTGCCCCTCCGGAGCAACGAAACACTCCATCCCTTTTTGCGACTTCTCGACGAACGCGGATTCGGCCCGGAGTTTCTCGTCGTGACGTTCGCTGCGGTTGTGATTGCGCCCATCAAAGAAGAATTGATCTTCCGAGTTTGCTTGCAATCCTCGCTCACAGAACGCTTCGGAGCTCAAGCGGGGATCGCCGCGACCGCGTTGATTTTCGCGATGGTCCACGGACTCCCTGATGCTTTAGCGCTCCTTCCGCTGGCGATCATCCTTGGAATCGTTTACCACTATCGACGCAGCTACGTGGCTGTTGTCATCACTCATGCTCTCTTCAATGCTTTGAATCTGTCAGCTGTCTGGATTCAAAAGTACGCAGAAAATCTTCTCGGGATCGTTTACTGACATGAGCCTGCTGCCTGCCTCGTTTTTGTTTCGTTATTCGATTCCGGTAAAACGCATCGACCGATTGCCGCGTGCGAAAGCTCCGGTTCTGAAACTTCCAAAGAGTTGCGAGATTCCGTTTCCTTCTGAGATGGACGATGTTCCGCAGTTCGCAAAGCTTGCAATGGCATGGAATTCCGAGGGCCTTGCGCTCGCCGTTACCGTTTCAGGAAAAACCGACTGGCCGAACTGCTCGCCCGACGCTCCGCATTCCGCCGATCGAATTCAAATCTGGTTCGACACCCGCGACACTCAGAACATTCACCGTGCCTCTCGGTATTGCCATCGATTCGTCCTGCTTCCGATTGGTGAAGGCAGTGATGGAATGGAACCCTTTCTGAAACAGGTTCCGGTCCCGCGAGCCAGTGAAGATGCCCCCGATATTGATATCGATTCGGTTCTACTGGAGAGTGAAGCGGATCAATCCGGCTATCGCGTTGCCGTCTGGTTTCCGACTGAATCGCTTCAGGGTTTCGACCCGGAGACCTATTCACGACTCGGCTTCTATATCACTGTTCACGATGATGAACACGGACAGCAAGTCTTCACCCTCGGCGACGACTTCCCTTATGAGAGCGACCCGAGCATGTGGGCCAGCCTTGAGCTCGATTCTGGAACCGATTGAAAACAAAAATCCCGCCACACGAAAGATCGGTGACGGGATTGTTTTTCGTTCACGGCATTCCAAACGCCGACGATGTCATCGGTGGCATCTTCAAGCACTTGATGAATTGTTATGGAGCCGCGATGACTTCAATCGATTCATCCGCTGCATCTGCGGAAACGTTGACCGGGATCGTCCACTTTTTCTCGCCTGCTTTACAGACTCCTCCGATCCCGTCGCGGCAATACTGATAGCTGACAGCCAACCCAAGCGTTCCCTGCCCTTCCTGCCCGGTCATCGGAACCGAGACAGTTGCGGAGATCTCATCAGAAGCTGCTTGCTGTCTTTTCCCAAAAACCGAAGCTTCGATCACTGATGGCGTCGTCTTCGCTCCCACTTGATAAATCACTGGAGCCAGCTTGTTGAGCTTGTACCCGATCGGGAGATCGAATTGGACAGTGATGTTGAGCATCTCACCCGGTTTGACATTGACTGCGGGAAGTTCTTCACCGGGACCAGTCACCAGTTCAACGACCTGCTGCGACTGCGGGGGCTGCGGAGGATTCAAGCCTTCGATCTTGAGAGCTTCTGCTGTTCCCGTTTGCCAATTGACTTTCAGAATGCGGTGATTGTTGGTGTCTGTAACAAACAGTGCTTCCGACGTGGCAGCGACTCCGGCGGGCTCATTCAGCTGCAACGGATCAAGGCTTTCGCCCCGCTCACCATTTCCAAGCCACGACTTCGCTTCTCGTGACGCGATGTCGATCTTTTTGACTCGATCGTTGTAGGTATCCGCGACGTAGAGCATTCCGTCGTGATAAACCAGTCCGATCGGATGCTGAAGCCGAACATTGTCTCCCACGCCGTCAATGTCTCCGAACTCAAAGAGCGCTCCGCGAATATCGTGGGGACCGACGATCGTTGTCACCTTGCCGTCTCTCACTTCCCGGACAGCAGAACCTTCACTGTCGACGAAATAGAGGGCTTCACCGTCGCTGGTGATTGCCGATGGTTGAGCCAGTGCGCTCGCGTCCAGTGGACCGTCGATCACATCTTCTCGTCCGGTTCCGGCGAAGACCTCGATCGTTTCACTTCCCAAGTCGTGTTTCCACAATTGGTGTGGCCCCGCCATCGCAATGTATAAGACGCCGTCCAGATGCTCCAAAGCCCATGGACTGTTCAATGGCAACTCACGGAGACTTCCCGAATTGGCACGTCGACGCGCCTGAACTCCGGTCCCGGCCAGCGTGGAAACTTGCTTCTTTTCCAAATCGACCGTTCGAAGGAGATGGTTTTCAGTGTCGGCAACATAGAGAGTGTTTCCGACGAGGACTGTGCCTTGCGGATGGTCGAACGATGCGGACTTGTAATCTCCATCATTGGCCCCGATCTGACCGCTTCCAATCACGTCGATGAGATCGCCATCAAGCGTCGTCACGACAATTCGATTGTGATTGCTGTCGGTGATGAACAACCGGTTTCCTGCTTCGTCCGCATGAATTTTGCCGGGGTAGTTGAGTTCGCGAGCGGGCTCTTGCTGGCGCTCAAGATGAAACTTGATCGGCGTTTCGTCGAGCGTCCCCTTGCTTCGATGGTAGTTCACCATCTGGCCGATGACTTGATCGAAGAGCTCTCGATTTCCCTCGCCCGATTGCCTTCCGACGAAGTTTCCTTCCGGATCGATGAGCATCAGTGTCGGCCAACTGCTGAAGCCGTACTTCCGAGCGATTGTCATGCTTCCGTCGTTCACGACCGGATGTTCAATCTCGTAGCGAATAATCGCTTCGCGAATGTTCTCTGATTCTTTTTCGTTGTCGAACTTCGCTGCATGCACACCGATCACGACAAGTTCGTCGGGGTACTTCTGTTCGAGATATTTCAGGTCCGGAAGAACGTGGATGCAGTTGATGCAGCAATAGGTCCAGAAGTCGAGCAGAACGACCTTTCCCCGCAAGTCGCGAAGAGAAATGGGGCCGGAAGTGTTGAGCCATTCGAGTCCGCCGTCGAGGCTGGGAGCTGGAACTCGACCGGGATAAGGATTCTCGGTGGGAGCATTTTCCTCGGAATCCTGAGCTGAGCAATGTCCCGGGACCGCCAGTCCTGCTCCAAATAACAGTGCGATCAGCACGCACGAAATCAATCCAAACCGCATTCCATCCCTCCGTTGCCGCATCGCGGGAACTCTCATCAGTCGAATCCTTGTTTCACTCCGAGCTGACAGACCATCGATTGCCAGCTTCGATCGTGGATGATTTGATCAATGATGGTAGGCGAGAACTCGACAAGTGGCTACCCTCATTCCAGCACGTCGCTGTGTCTCTGCGCTCGACTGGGATGTTTGCCGTCGTTTTCGTCTCGTTCGCCCGTGCGAATTCACGATCGCGATGTTGAAAACTGCTCTCGACGCGGTGGCATCGGTTCCGAAAGATGGCATCCTGCCATGCAGAAATGAACTCGACGAACACCTCAAAATCGACCTGTTCGCATCGTTGGACTCCACGAATCTGGATCATCACTCTGATGATCGTGCATACCGGTCTCGTCGCCTGGGCATCCTGGAGGTATTCGCCGACACAAGATGAGTGCGGTCATCTGGCAGCGGGTCTGGGTCTCTGGAAATTTCAGGATTTCAGTCTGTATCGCGTCAATCCTCCGCTCGTACGAACTGTCGCAGCTGCGCCGCTATTGCTCATCGATCACAAAGAGGACTGGACGCGCTATCAACCGGGAGCGACCGTTCGACAGGAGTTCGATCTCGGGCGGAGATTCTTCATCGCCAACGGAACACAATCGCTGTGGATGCTGAGCGTTTCCCGATGGTGTTGCCTGCCGTTCACGTTGATCGGCCTGCTCGTTTGCTGGCAATGGGGACGAGAAATCGCAGGCGATCACGCCGGAATTGTCGCAGCCGGTTTCTGGTGTTTTTCCCCGAACATCATCGGGCATGGAGCGTTGATTACGTCAGATATCGCAGGCGTGTCGTTGGGGTTGCTGGCAGCCTGGCGATTCAGTCGATGGCTCGAAAGCCCCAACTGGCCGCTTGCCTTTCAGGCGGGGATTGCATTGGGATTGGCGCTGCTGAGTAAGCTTAGCTGGGTGGTCCTCTTCCCGATCTGGCCAATCCTGTGGATCGCGAGCAGACTTCCCTCTCAGCGTCCTCACGACATCAAAAAGGAGGCGGTGCAGTTCGTTCTCATCATCGGATTGGGCATTAATATTTTGAATCTCGGATACCTGTTCGACGGGACCGGAACTCCGCTTGGAGAGCTGGAATTCTTTTCGACACCTCTGGCGGGCAAGAAGCTTCTTCCGGGGGGAAAACCTTCCTCTGAACCGTTTTCAGGGCACAATTTTCAAACACATTCCCTCGCCCTTCCCGAGAGAATTTCTCCTCGGACTCGATTTGCAGAAGAGTGATTTCGAATGGGGGGCGACGAACTACTTCTTCGGAGAAACGAAAGTCTCGGACGGCTGGCTTCTCTACTACGTCACAGGTCTCTTCCTTAAAGTTCCTGTCGCTTTGTGGGTGCTGTTCGTTTGGAATTTGTGGGCAGGATTCAGAGACGCTGCACTTCGAACGAAACAGGGCCGCTTGTTGCCAATCGTCGTTCCTTCGCTGGCGATTCTGATACTCGCCTCGCTTCAACCGAATCTCAACAGCCATATTCGATATGTCTATCCGTTGCTGCCGGGCCTTTATCTCGTTTCGGCACTCGGTGTCGACAAACGGTTCTGCCTCACTGTGTTTTGCGTGTCTGCATTCGCGATCAGCAGCTTGTCGGTCTATCCCTACAGCCTGAGTTACTTCAACAGTTTGATTGGAGGCCCATCGAACGGCCACAAATTTCTGATTGACTCCAACCTCGACTGGGGTCAGGACATGATGGCTGTTCGTGACTGGATCGCCGAAAACCCGGACTCTCGCCCGGTTCGGATCAAATGGCGTGGATTTCTTCCGTTAGAAACCCTGGGAATCGATGCCGAACTCGCAAAGGCAGGCGAGGACCGACCCGGTTTCGTCATTCTCAGCCTGCATGAATTACTTCGTCCCGATTCTGGATTTCAGAAATTTCAGCGCGAACGCCCGATTGACCGTGTCGGCTACAGCTTCAATATCTACCATGTGAAATCACACAACAGTTCCCCGAATTCAACAGCTGAAAGCAAGATCAACGAAAACTGATTTTGTCGAGGACGATCCACTTTGACCGACAGCCAATCCCCCCTCACACACTTCGACGAAGCTGGACAGGCCCGCATGGTCGATGTTGGTCAAAAACCGGAAACCGACCGAATGGCACGGGCGGAAGCGTTTGTTGAAATGGATCCATCGACGCTTCAGCTGATCTGTGATCGCAAAATTGCCAAGGGTGATGTTTTCGAAATTGCTCGACTGGCCGGGATCATGGCAACCAAACGAACGCCTGAACTCATCCCGCTTTGTCACGCTCTCGGACTCGATTCCGCACATGTCGACTTCGAAGTTCTGGAGCCGAATCGCATTCGAATCGAGTCTGCCGTTACCGTTCATGCGCGGACCGGAGTCGAAATGGAAGCTCTCACAGCTGTCTCAGTCGCCGGGCTGACCATTTACGACATGTGCAAATCCGTTGATCGGGGAATGTCGATCACAAATCTCCGCCTTCTGGAAAAACAGGGTGGGAAAAGCGGACATTTTCTGCGTGAAGAAGATCCGTCAACTGCGGTCACTCAAGAAGACACAACGAAGCAATCCTGAACGAAAGTGGCCTCATGCCGCACCTTGATCGTCCACAACAGCTCCTTCAGAAAACGCAAAACCTGATCGGCGATGCGCTGGAAGCTGTGGAAGCGACATATGCCGCAGAACTGGCATCTCGAAACTCTTACATCCGAGATATCTACCAACATACGAACCGGTTTCGAGGGAAACGACTTCGACCTGTTCTCTGCCTCCTCGCAGCCAAAGCCTGCGGCAATATCACAAGAGAACACGAAATTCTCGCCGCTGTGATTGAGATGATTCACACCGCGACACTCGTGCACGATGACGTTCTCGACAATGCCGACGTCAGGCGACACGTCGCGACTGTGAACGTCCGGTGGAACAATCAGACCAGCGTTTTGTACGGAGACTTCCTGTTTACGCATGCGTTTCATCTCGCCTCTCAAACCGGCAGTGCTGAAGCGTGTCGATTGATCGGACATGCCACCAACCGGGTTTGTGAGGGAGAGCTGACCCAGATTCGAAACCGAGGCAATCTTTCGCTGACAGAAGCGGAGTATCTCGACATCATTGACGGAAAGACTGCCGAGCTATGTGCCGTCGCGTGCTATCTGGGAGCGAAGTTCGCCGGCGCTGAAGAATCGGAAATTGGCCGCCTCGAACGATACGGCCGCAAACTCGGGCAAGCCTTTCAGATCGCGGACGACGTTCTCGATCTGACCGGAGCGGAGAATGCTGTCGGCAAGACACTCGGCACCGATCTCATGCAGCGAAAACTGACTCTTCCCATCATTCGACTTCTCAATCGCGAAGGCGACAGTCATCGAATCCGCATGATCGAACTTCTCGAAGCTGGCGACGAAAAGGCGTGTCTTGAGATCAGTAAGCTGAGCCGAGAATCAGGAATGATTGACGATTCTCTTCAGTTTGCTCACCAACTTGCTGAAGAAGCTCGCGCCGAAATTGCGGGAATTGCTGAGTCCCCCGCTCGAGAGTTGCTGCTGCAACTTCCGGAATTGTCGATCAATCGTGCCTGCTGAACATCGCGTGAAGAAGTCACCTGTTTCAAGTCGCCCAGTTGAGTTCATGCCTCTTCAAAGCGTCCTCGGTGGGAACTCCGGACGGTGACCATTTTCGAAGTGAGTAGTAAGCCTGAATCTGATTCCGGAGGACTTCCCGATTCAGGATTGCTCCGTCGCTCGGTGTTCCTCGCACGGGAAGATTAAAGAATCGATCCGGCAGCGTGTCTTCCGCAGCTGTCCACCCCTGACGGATGTTGAACAGTTTTTTTGCGGTGACAATTCCCGCCGCACGCTCTTTCAAAGACTCCGAATTGAAATTCGCTCCAGTCACCAATTCGAGCATTGTCGCCATCGAACTCATCCGATCCTCGAAGACTCCTCGCAGGAACTTGCAGAGAATCAGTGAGTCCATGATCGACGCTTCGTCTTCTGTTTCAACAGCCATTTGCGCAGCACGATTTCCGGGATTGAGCCGGTCGACACCCGGTGAGAAATCGGCTTGATACGCTCCCGACTTGTTGTGATCAGCCCCGCGCGCCCCGACTGCAAAACCGAGAGCCATCGTCTGAAGAGACCGGGGATCATAACCGGGAAACTCCAGTCCTTTGACGTGAATCGCGAACTCCTCAGACCCCTGACCGATTTTCCGGGATGCAGCCCGAACACCCTGTGACAACAGATCACCAAGATCTGTTTCACGAGAGACGATCGCCTGAAGCAAGACCAGAAGCTTCTTTCCATCCCCGAAGCTCAACCCGTCAGCTTCAATGAGCCCGCGTTCTGAACATTCCATCGCAAACGCAATGCAGACACCCGCACTCACGGTATCGATCCCTGCAGCATCACAATATGACGACGCTTCAAGAATGACTTCCGGATCGTTGATGCCGCACATCGGCCCGAGTGCGTAGAGGTTCTCATACTCCATTCTCACAGGAGAGCTTCGATCCTTTTGAGGAGCGAAGATGTGTTCGCAACCAATCGTGCAAGCTGCGCAACTGGAACGAGTCCGTGTTGCCGAGAGAGATTCTGGAGCAATCGCTTCAGCGTCTGAAAACGACGACTCCTGAAAGTTTCGCGTTGGAAGCGTTCCCAATCGATTGAATGTCAGGAGATTGCTGACCGTCCCCAACTCGCGATACTTCGCTGTTGCCTCGCCGAAAGATCTCTCCGACAGATTCTTGCTGTAGGCAATTAACTCTTTCGGCGCAGCAAACTCTGTCAGTTGATCCCCTGACACCGCGAGTGCCTTCAGTCGTTTCGATCCCATGACTGCACCGAGACCGCCCCGCCCTGCATGACGCCCTTCGTTGGAGATCGTGGCATAGCGAACACCATTCTCACCAGCTGGACCGATCGCAGCGACTCGGAATGACGATCCCACCTGACGCCGGAACCGCTCGCTCGCCTGCTCGCTCGACAGCCCCCACAGATCCTGGGCATCTTCAAACATCACCGTGTCATTGCGGATGACGAGTGCCGTTGGCCCCGGACACGCACCGACCAGACAAATTGCATCAAAGCCTGTCCGTTTCCCTGCAATCGCAAAATGAGATGACGAAAGTGAATCATTGATTCGATGGGTGAGCGGACTCTTGGCGACGATCGAAAACTTGGCAGAAGTTGTGAGCGGACTTCCAACCAGCGGGCTGAACACAAAGATCAAAGGAGCTTCAGGTCCCAAAGCATCGTAACAGCCTGAAGTCTCTTCGAGCAAAAGAGCTGTCCCGAGCCCAGCCCCTCCGAGAAACCGATCCAGTCGCTTCGGATCAATTTCAACCGCCCGCGATTCGCGCGTTGACAGGTCGATCCGCAAATAACGACCGTGGTAACCAAACTTCATGGATGCTCAATCGGCATGAGATTCGTCAATCAAGACGCGTCGACCTTGAACTTTCAGCCGCCCTTCCGAAAACAATTGAACGGCCTTCGGATAGATTCTTCGTTCGGCCGCGACCACTCGGTCTGCGAGGCTGTCTCCATCATCACCGTCGAGAACGGGAACCGCTTCCTGCAAAATGATCGGACCGTGATCGTATTCATTGTCGCAAAAGTGAACCGTACACCCCGACACCTTACATCCCCGTTCAATCACCGCCTGATGAACATGGTGTCCGTACATGCCCTGTCCGCAGAATGCCGGAATCAGGCTGGGATGAACATTCATGACGCGCCCGAAATAGTCTTCGGGAATGATGAGTCGACTCAGAAAACCGGCCAGAACGACGAGATCGGCCTGATGTGCCCGCACAAGTTCAAAGACAGATTCACTAAACTCCTCTGGCCCCGAAAACTGACGAGGCGAGATGACGCTGGCTTCGAGCCCGAGTTCCTGCGCTCGCTCGACTCCCAGACATGATCGACTCGCAACAACCGCCGCGATTCGCGCATCGAGGAGGCCATCCTGAATGTTCTGTTGGAGATTGACCATCGTTGTCCCTCCACCTGAAAGCAGGACAACTAGTTTGATTGGAGGACGAGAGTCGGACGAAGATGACATGGAAACCTTGACGATCGATACAGGCCGAAGTGGGACTGACTGAAAAGTTGAGATGGATGGCGGACTAAAATCTCCACCGCGACACATCCGATACTGTGAGATGATTTCGGCGAAGTTGCATCAGATCCGCTTCGACGTCCCCGGTGATCGGATCCAAAAACTTGACGTCGATCATCCTCCACCGACCTTCTTCTGTTTGCCAGCGTGCTTCAATGTATGCTGGTTCTCGAGCAGAAGCACGTTCTGAGGTGATCAGCGCATTCACTCGAAATCTCGAGACAGCGCGCGTGGCTTCACTTTTCAATTCGACCTGAATATCGGTGACACGCATGTTTTCGAGCGTCGCCAGATTCATCGCCATATCGGCAAGAGTCCGCAAATCTAACGAACGCTGGGAGATTCGTGAATGCACACCTTCGAAGTCTTTGGCAGCGAATGCGTGTGTGATTTCCAGAATGGCCTCTTGGACTTTCTCTCGCTCAGTCACGATCGTCCGGTCAGCGTACCATGCAACTCCCATCATCCCAAGACAACAGAAACAGAGGACGAGATATCGAGTCTGCAGTCGCCGATACCAGCCGAACGCCGCAATCATCGCCAAGATCGCGAACAGGAGCATGGGCTGCCAGGCATTCTCTGTGAACCACATCTCCTCGCCCTCCCGATTGGATATTCATCCATCTTGTGGAACTCAATTCGAACTCTGAAAGTGCCTCAAACGCGGTGAGATTTGCCGATGGCAACAACCTCGCGAAGTCTTACGAAAACACCGTCTCATTTTCTGAGAAACTCCCGTCCGTTCTCCGCGAAACGTTGATCTCACCGAGTGCTTTGTCTGTTCGAATTCTGGTTCGGAGAAGCTTACGACTTGGTCACAAGTTCACGAACGAGACTCCGAGCGGCTTTATAGGCATGTCGAACCGCAAACAGACGTGTCTCAATTTGCTCCTGATTGTAGTACTTCCCCGGTTCACTTGGCGGCAATCCGGCCAGATTGAGCGTGAGCGGAAGCAGATCCATAAACTCTTTATACCGCCTCTGTTGTTCGTTTTGCTCAGTCATTCACTACTCTCCCGAGTCTTCCGGATTTCTGCGACCCCAGTCTGTGATTCCGGATTCTCTACGATGGTATACGAAATAAAGACTTCTTCTGTTGGACAGCATATTCGTTGCGCGAAGTCGAGTCCACAAACGAACAACAGCCACTCCGAAGACTTCATGTCTTCCGGACCGACTGTCGTGCAAAATTCGAATTCAAGAAGAGCAGTACGTCCCCGGGAGGAGAGTCAACACGAGAAGGTCACAACGTGTGGCGGAGCCGTTCGCTCACGCGATCACAAACGCTGCATTCATCGAAAGAGACAACTTCACGTGAGTGCATAAAGACCGCGAGAATTGTTAGAACTCGCCGACGATTTCGCCTCCGGAACGGGTCGCGAGAGACTGGAAGACGCCTTCGTCGATATTCTCGCTGAAAAAGTGCACATGGCCGTCTCCCAGAACAAACTGGGCTCCTCCGGCATGAAAGCTTCCAAAGTCTTCTGGATGCTCTGCTTCATTGGGTGGATGTTCTGCATGTCCGAGAATTCGGGCTGACGCTTCTTCGACCTCAGGAGCAGCTCCGGACCAGGTGCCGTAAAAGTTTTCACCAGTCACTTCATCAACAAACGTGGTTCGTTCCCCGACGACCAGCGTCGAACTTGTCCCATCTGTAAAGTCTCGAAACCGAACGGCACTGTTATGAAAGAAGGCTCCGTCACTGACACACTGACCCTGAGAAGTCACTGGTGCTGTTCCCGGTGAGTTTTCGCACACATGGAGTTCCGTCGTTCCGAACACTCCGACATAGTTCGCCGTCGACATTTCCAAAGCGGTCCCGTCTCGGTCTTCGAGCTGAAACGTACTCGGTTTCGGATCACTCGGGCATTGGAAGACTGTCAGAATTTGCTTCAGCTGTTCCCGGTTGGGAGTCCGATCAATCGCGAGTGCAAAGTCGAATTGATTGTAGAGCGGACCTTGATCCATCTGAGGAAGCAACATGGACCCCCAGCCAAAACCGCTTTCCCCTTCCGCATTCGCACGTTGATTTTCAACGCCGATCCAGCCTGAAGGAAACGTTCCGAAAGTGTCGTGATAGTTGTGAAGCGCCAAACCGATCTGCTTCATGTTGTTCTTGCACGACGAGCGACGAGCAGCTTCCCGGGCCTGCTGAACAGCAGGTAACAGGAGGGCAATGAGGATCGCGATGATGGCAATCACGACCAGTAATTCAATCAAGGTAAAACCGCGACGGGCGCGCATGGATGATCTCCCAGGAGAAGCTTGAGCAAAAGAAGTTCTCAGCCATTTCCGACACCGCTCTCACACAGAGCGCCAGCTTCGCACATGAATACGCAGAACGTCATTCAAAATTCATCGTGCGTCCAAGTTGCGTGCTCGGCCATCTGATTGAGGACTAAGCTGCGCAAGAAGCATGACGTGAAGCGAAATGGAACTGAGTTCCAGAGACCCTCAACATTTGAGAGCCAATGGGGAGTTAGAAAACTCGACACTCAAACCAAAGAAGGGGGACCGCGAGCGGACCACGAAAAGCGAATCGGGGAGTCGTAGTCCATTTCGGACGGAAGCACGTCCACGACAACAACGGAAGAACTGGCCGGTTCCCCAACCAGTGCGACATTCACAAGCGACTTTGAAAGATCATCGCAGAGTTCACACTCTTCGGAATGATCCTGTTCGCCCTGAGAAGATGTACCCTGAGAAGAGCGATCCTGAGTGTCGTCTGCCACTTCTGGCAAATGTCCGAGACACTCGTCGGGCGAAGTCGCCCCAGTGTTTTCAGCCTCATCATGACGCGAAGATTCGCGATGTGAATGAGAATGCGTTTGACCAACGTGAACATGCGTCGACGAATGAAAGTGGCATGACGCCAACTCACTCGAAGCTGCCTCACCTGAAATCTCGGCAAGGTGGTGGAACGGGGAATGGACCCATTGCACAGCCAGCAGCATTGCGAATGCTGCAATCGCTGAATATCTCTGAAGTTGTGACGCCACGCGTGTCACGCAATCCACTCCAACCGAGCTATTTCGAAAGAACCTGAGAGCAGGCAGAACTTTCTGTTTCTTGACTCAACTCGCATTTCCGAAGCTGAGTTATTCACGACAAAGCAGTGAGAATTCAACTGAGTCGATTCCTGGAATTCACCGCAGATCAGTCACGCGAACGCTCTGACAACTCCGGACGATTCTTCAAGAAACGCACAATTAATATAACACTCAACAGAGAATTCTCTAGTTCCACTTTACAAATTTCCATGCCAGCAATGGCAACAGAACGCGCCACTTTCACTAAGTCTTCATGAAATGCAGGAGATTTGCCATCTTTTTGACCACAAATCGCTTGCACGAGAACCTGCAACAGAATTGCAGCAACGTTCAACTTGTCATTGTAAAGAGTTTGGAAGAACCTCGTCCAGACAGATGAAAAAGCCCCGCAATGACCGCCCCGCTTCGATGAACGCAACAGTTCTTCGTGCGCAACAATTCCACGTGAAGTTGTGGCGATCCGGAAACGAAAGCACCTTCGCTTCTCACCTCAAACGCGATGTCAGGCGTCTTCACTCTGAGGAGCTTCGTTCTTGCGAAAAATCCCGTATCGGAAGATTCCCAACTTGGCCATCCAGTATTGTAGGAGCACCCACAGCGTCGTGCATCCATAGGTCACACAGCGTCGAAAATTGATGCTGGACGCCTCATCAAAGTACCGGACAGGGACGGGAATGTCTCCCAATTTGAATTCGAAGAAAACGGACTGAGCCAGAAACTGGCTGTCGAACGCGAAGTCATCGGTGTTCTTTTGCCAGGGAACAGTCTCCAGAACTTCGCGGCGATACGCCCGAAACCCGCTGTGAAAGTCTCCCAGATTTTGCCCCAAACACACATTCTCAACGAGCGTCAGACATCGGTTTGCGACGTACTTCCAGGCGGGCATCCCACCTTCGAGTGCTTCTCGTCGAGTGCGGATTCGTGAGCCAAGGAGGACATCACAGATCCCCAATCGCAAGATCTCCGCAGCTGCGGGAATAACGCGGGCGTCATACTGATAGTCGGGATGGATCATCACAACGACGTCGGCGCCGACTTCCAGAGCCCGTTCATAGCACGACTTCTGATTGCCCCCATACCCGGTGTTGTTCTCATGAGCGACAACTGTCAGACCGAGCGATTTCGCGAGCTCAACCGTCCCGTCGGAACTGCAATCGTCGACGAGAATGATCTCATCGACCCAGTCTTCCGGAATGTCATCGACTGTACGCTGCAGAGTTTTTTCTGCATTGTAGGCCGGCATGACGACGACCACTCGCCCCACCAGTTCTCGCTTTGGAGCTTTCTCCGCTGGGATCGTCATGTTGCTCACTGCGTCTTGTCACTCACAGAATTGAAAGGGGCTCAAGAATTAAAACTGGTGACCGCGCTGAGGTCCGTTTTCAGTCAGCGTCAAAATCTCCGGCCCATCTTCCGTCATCAAGATTTGATGTTCAAACTGTGCAGACAGTGAACCGTCTTCCGTGAGAACCGTCCAGCCATCTTCCAGAGGAGGTTGAGTGGCGGCGCCTCCGAGATTCAACATCGGTTCAATCGTGAAGGAAACTCCAGGCGTGAGGACATCCAGGCGGCTCTTGCGGAACGGAACATGAGGAACCCCCGGCTCCTGATGAAACTTCCTGCCGATCCCATGCCCCTGATAATTTTCGACGACGCCGAATCCCTGTTCCTGGCCGAACTTCGAAATCGCGAGCCCAATTTCAATCACGGTGCTGTATGGGTGAATCGCATCGATCCCGATCCACAGCGCGTCAAAGGCCCCCTGCATAATTCGTTTGGCGTCAGCACTCACTTCACCGATCATGAAGGTTTCCGAAGAATCGCCATACCAACCGTCAACGACCGTTGAACAATCGACGTTAACGATATCGCCCTCTTTCAGCTCGCGGTCTTCGGGAATCCCGTGACAGACAACATCGTTGACACTCGTGCAGATCGATTTCGAGTACCCGTTATAACCCAGGCAAGCTGGAATGTGTCCATGATCTCGCGTGTACTCTTCGGCAAGGCGATCCAACGTGTTGGTTGAGACGCCGGGCTGAACGTGCGGACGCAGAAAATCCAGCAGCTGAGCGTTGAATTGACCGGCGGCGCGAAGGCCATTCCGCTCTGCCTCGGTATTGTATTGAGGGAGCTTGTTGCGTCTTCGCAATGGAATCATCCGTCTCATTAGTTATTCTCCAGGAATTGCCATTGTGATCGGGTGTCGTTCAACCTTCAAGACCCACTCCACACTTCCCCCGACAAAACAAGACGGAATTCACGAACACTCATCCTGGAAGCTTTAAAACGTGGTCGGTCGAAAAAAAAGACGCACTCGCTCGAAATCCTCAATGGGAAACCATCAGCGAAACTGGATTTGGGGACGTCACGCGGTGATGGAATCACTGCGTGCGCATCAATGGCTTCCGGACGAACTTCACCTCGCGCCGGAAGTCCTCGACTCCAACATACTCCGTGAAGCGACTCGCAGAGCGCAATCTTCCGGAATCACCACTCATGAGGAAACCGCTGAGTCGCTCACTCAACTTTGTCATGCGCGAGACCATCAGGGACTTGTCGCCAGAATGCCGGAGTTCCCTTACTGTTCCCTCGACATTCTCGACAAACATCCCGACAACAGCCAGAAATTCGCACTTGTCTTAGATCGGATTCATGACCCGTTCAATTTCGGCTCGATTCTCCGATCCGCCGATCTTTTCGGAGTCTCCACAGTTTTGATCGGTGAACGTGAACAGGTTGGGGTCACATCTCACGTCGCCCGCAGCTCGGCCGGGGCTGTCAATTTTCTCAAGATTTGTCGAGTCCCGAATCTGTGCGAAGCCAGCCAGCGACTTATCGACACCAATTACCAGCTCATCGCAGCGACTGAGAAAAGTTCAACTCCGCCTTCCCGGATTGATTTTCAACGTCCGACGGCCATCGTCATTGGGAACGAGGGAACGGGAATCGATCCCGATCTTTTGAAACTGGCGACAGCGACCTGTACCATTCCGCAATCAGGGCACATCGACTCATTGAATGCCGCCGTCGCTGCCGGGATTTTGTGCTACGAGGTCGCGCGTCAGCGGACTCCGTCTGATCCCTGAAATCGACGGAAATCGAGGAAACCTCGACAGACTGGCGACGATTTGCCAAAGTCAACGGCGTCACAAGTGCGATCCTTAGGAGTAAGCCGAGTTCAGTTTGATGGCCCGATTACCCCAGCCCAGCGCAACGCCTCCTTCGCAACAGGATCGCCCAATGGCAATCGCCCTGGGAAACACGACAACCGCTGCTCCATCACAGCTCTATCTAGGAATCGATCCGGGCCTCAACAACACCGGCTATGCTTTGATTCGTCGAACAGCTTCGCGACCTCGGTTGGTCGAAGGAGGAGTGATTCGATCCACACGCACAAAAAACCTCGCTGAGCGTGTCTTCGAAATTGGTCAGGGCCTGCGGGAAGTCCTCGCGGAATTCCAACCGGACGCGGTCGCGATTGAACAGGTTTTCTCGTCCCCGAAGAATCCGAAATCGGCACTCTTAATGTCGCACGCAAGAGGTGCCATCCTCTACGCGGTTTGCGAAGCGTCGATTGGGATCATGCACTACACGCCCCGACAGATTAAGAAGCTTCTGACCGGCACCGGAACTGCCTCGAAAGAACAAGTGCAGGAAGCGATCCAGCGAGAACTCGGCCTCAAGAAGATTCTGGAGCCGAACGATGTCGCTGATGCGAGTGCCGTTGCGTTGTGCCACTATTACAGCGCCCGCGTCGATCTCACCACCGACGAACAGTGCTGTCCGGTTCTCTGAATTCGCGAAAGCGATCCCGGCGACGTCTTCTTTCAAGAAGCCGTCTGCGAAGCTTCCGGAAGCGAAAGAACAGCTCCGACGAAAAAGCCAACAGCTCCGACCAGAGTGAATAACGTCGCCAACGTCACGGCAGTTTCATTCACAGGACCGGGAGTGATGAATGCGCAAAGAGCAGACGCCATAAAAAACAGGCATCCCAACAAGTTCACGAAAACCACCCACCAGGAAAGGTTGCTGGTATTCCATGACCAGTAAGCGTGAGCGACTTCAGCGAAAGCAAGATATCCGGATGCGAGAAAGAATACGGAGCCAACAAAATTCGGGACCCAGACAAACAAGTCCTGTTGAAACCAGTTGAGGGAAGGAATCATCGCGTCGAACGTATTCACGTTGAAGAGGACCGTTCCCAAAAATTGAAGGAGACAACTGATCCAACCGATGTTCGCAGGCTTCCATCCCAGAAATATCGTCGGCCGGTCGGTTTTCTTGCCTTCTCCTTGAGCGGGCTGTGAGTGATTGGATTGATAAAGCTGCAGATAGGCAGCCAGTGTAAAAGGGATGGATCCAGCGAAATAAACCGCGTTCACTTGTGTCGCAGACAATCCCACGGTTTCTAATTCGTTCGGGAGTAACGTCAGCACACTCGCTGTGACAAACAGACTGGCCCCCAACGCGAAGATGATTCCGATCCACCAGTTCAAAGTCGCTGGTGCCCAGAGCTGTCTGCCTCGAAGAGTTTTGGCTTCATCGCCAAGAGTCTCAGGCAGGATCAGATTCTTGCGGGCGTGTCTCGAACTCCAGATGTCCACAGACGAGTCTTCGAACTTGTAGACCGTTCGCGTGATGAACGGCCATGGCCCGATGGACTCAGAGCTGCGGACGTGTTTGAAGCGTTCTTCCCGGAAATCCATTTTGGAAAGTCTTCGATTTTGTCGTCTTGGAAAAAGGCCGGAGCGTCAGACACGTGACACCCCAGCGACCATCTTCAGTCACGTGATGTGAGACATTGATTGTCAGTGAGAGCATTTTCTGTTTTGGTTTCTGCTCACTCCCACGAGCAAACTCCGCTCTTCACCTGATGAAAGTGTTCAAGCGAGTGCACCGGAAAGAGCACCTTGCTCTAGTGATGAAATCCTGAAGCATCTTTCGCTGTCATGGAATTCTGCACCGGGTGCTTTTCGAAGTATTCGATCGCACGTTTGATGTCCGCCACGAGAAGCGTGCCGAGATCGCGGCTCACTCCATGCCGCACAAGAATTCGCTGAACCGGAAGATCATCGAGATGCGCAGGAAGTGAATAAGCGGGAACCTGCCAGCCGCGAGTTCGCAACCTGTCCGCAAGATCATACAGTGAGAATCCGGGATCGGTGCCGTCTTTCATCTTCCAGCACAGCGCTGGAATCCCTGCGTCCATTTGGCCATTGTAAATCACATCGAACAGCCCGATCTCATCGATCTGTTCGGCAATGTATTGAGCTGTGTCGTAACAAGCTTCGTGAATCTTGCGATAACCTTCTTTGCCGAGACGCAGGAAGTTGTAGTACTGACAGACAACCTGCCCGCCCGGACGAGAGAAGTTGAGACCGATGTCTCGCATATTTCCGCCGAGGTAATTCACCCAGAAAATCAGCTCCTCCGGCAGATCCGCAGGATCCCGCCACACGATCCAACCAACTCCGAGCGGGGAAAGCCCGAACTTGTGGCCAGAAGTGTTGATTGATTTCACTCGAGGAATTCGGAAGTCCCACTCAAGATCCGGGGCACAAAACGGAGCGAGAAATCCTCCACTTGCTCCATCGACATGCATGCGAACATCGAGTCCCGACTCTGCCTGCAGTCGATCGAGTGCCTCGGCCACTTCTTTAACGGGTTCATATTGGCAGGTAAAAGTCACACCCAAAGTCGGAACGACACCAATGGTGTTTTCGTCGCAGCGTTTCAGGACTTCGTCCGGTGTCATCAACATCCGGTCTTTATCCATCGGGATTTCTCGAAGCTCAATATCCCAGTAGCGGGCAAATTTGTGCCAGCAAACTTGAACCGGGCCGGTGACGAGATTCGGTTTATCAATCGGTTTGCCGGCTGCTTTGCGTTGGGCTTCCCAATGACGTTTCATCGCCATTCCGCCGAGCATCGCCGCTTCACTGGAACCTGTTGTCGAGCAACCGATCGTGTTGGCCCCTGCGGGAGAGTTCCACAAATCGGCAAGCATGTGCACGCATCGAGCTTCGATTTCGGCCGTTTGAGGATATTCATCCTTATCGACCATATTTTTGTCCATGCACAGATCCATCAGTTCATGAACTTCGGGTTCGGCCCATGTTTGACAGAAAGTCGCCAGGTTCTGTCGGGAGTTCCCATCGAGCATCAACTCATCGCGGACAACCGAGAAAGCGCAACGTGGGTCCTGCTCCTCTTGCGGAAATTGATATTTAGGCATGCTGACTGTCAGATCAATCGATGCGTAAACATCGTCGTCGAGATTCTCTCGAATCGTATCCTTCTCGTGGAGCGACATAGTTTTCCTTTCTGCTGGGAAAGCGTCATCGACAATGTCGAGTGTTCGGCTCGAACGCTAGGGCGACGTTGTTTATACCGGCCTCGTTGCAGATTAACGACTCGTGCGAAGATCGAACAGAAGTGGCCGTTTGCGTTCAAAAAGAGTTCCAACGAAACCCATCTGGGCAGGACAACCCACAACATCCATTTTTTCCGGTGCCTCCGCATGAATCATGACGATCCGAACGATGTGAAGCATGCCCTTTCGACCGACGAACATGACGGTCAAAAACTCGCACACAAATCACTTCTCCAGAAACAAAAACAGCCCCGGACCATCGTCCGAGGCTGCGATTTGTGCTGAGCAATTCAAACGTTACGGAAGCTTCTTCACACGGATATTCTTGAAGTGAACCGTGCTGCCTGGATCGTGTCCCTGAAGAGCGAAGGTTCCTTCGCTGATCAGTCGATCGAACCCTTGCTGAGGTTCTTGTCCTTCAGATTCGGTGTAGTCCGTCACAACTTTTCCGTCGACGAGAATCTTCACATTCTTTCCATTCACGATGATGTGCTGAGTCCACCATGTGTTGTCCGGGATGTGTTGTTCGTTGACATCATCCACAGCGTAGAGGCTTCCCGTTTTCCGGGGATCTTTGTGATACGTGTTGTTGACCTGCGTTTCGAATCCCGCTTTGGGCCAACCTTCGTCCTGATACTTGGTGTGAAAATAAATCCCACCGTTGCTGTTGGGCTCCGCCATCACATCGACTTTCAGTTCGAAGTTTTTGAACGGTGCCAGATCGCCGGTGTAGAAAACGTGGCTGCGAGGTCCATTGCAGACAATTGCTCCGTCCTCGATTTTCCAGGTTTCCGGTGACTCGTTGATTGTCCAGTCGTCGAAAGTTTCGCCATCCCAGATTTGCACGAAGCCTTCTTCTTCTTCGTCGTCGAGATAAGCAACCGCTCTGCGGACTTCGGCGAGGCAGAGTTCGATGTCTGAGAGTGGGTTTTCGGGGTTTTCTTCGTACTCGAGAGACAGATTGCGGTCGAAGTCAATATTTCGCAGTGCTCTCAACACGCCCACAACATTCAGTTCCCCTTCACCGAGGATGGTGAAGATTTTGCCTTCCTGCTCGAGGTGTTTCTTTCGGTTCGGTGGGAGAGATTCGAGAAGTGTGGCTTTCTCTTCATCTGAGTAAATCGTTCGAACGTCTTTGAGATGGACCCCGAACACCCGCTTGCCGAGCTTCTGAATGACTTCCACAGGATCTTCATCGCTTCGAAGATAGTGGCCAGTATCAACGCATGCTCCGATCAACGGGCTTCGTCCTTCGACCCATTGCAAGACATCGTCAACTTTGTCGTAGGCAGCTCCCGGTCCGTGATTGTGAATCGCGATCGGAATCTGATATTCCTCAACCAGTTTATCAAGCAGTGCGAAAGTCGCTTCGTCTTTCTTAGGATTGGCACTGATGGAAAGCAGTCCCATCGCTTTGGCGTAGTCGAAGACTTCGCGAGCTTTGTTCTCGTTGCTGTCGAACCCGACAACTCCATATGCATCGAGAGTAATGCCTGATCCCTCGAGCAGCTTCTTCTGATCCTCAATGTGAGAGGGAAGCGTCGACATCGGAAGGTGCTTGGAATAGGCTTCCCAATAAGTCAGGCCGAGCTCTTGAGAATGCTTGAGAGCTTCTTCAACGGGATATCCTCGCAGGGAATAACTCTGGATTCCCATCTTGAATCCGCCGTACGGATCATCGGACGCTGATAAAAGAGCGGGATGAATGAGCAGGCAGCAGGCTGCGAAGCTCAACATCTGGGGCAAAAAGAAACGTGTGAAAGTGGGTTGGCGCATGTTATCGGTTTCTCCGAGGCAGGAAGACATTGTGTGGCCCTCCAGTATGATGAGCAAATTCACAAGTATTCAAGTGTTGAAGCATTGATGTTGGCCCCAAAGCCGACATTATCCGCAAAACCGTCAAGGTTTGCCCCGTTCTTGTCGATGATGAGAGTGGAGCACTCTGCTCTATTCCATCAAATTCAGTGACAATGGAGCAGTGATGAGCCCACGGATGCAGCAACGACTTTGTTTCTGGTCAGCGGGCAGCTTGTTTGTCATCGGAATCGCATTGGTCACCAGTCCGACGACTCCGACACACTCTCCAACGTCCATGTCCCGTTCTTCGACTGACCAACGGAACACTTCATATCAACAATCTGAGGATGCATCGCGGCTCATTCGAGAAACCAGGACAAAGCCGGAAGAAGAAGCCTCCGAATACGTTGCGGTGCGAATGCGAACCGTTGACTTGGCTGAAGCGTCAGAGAAATTGACGGCTGCGGACGCTGTTCAGGCACAGCATCGAGAAGAGGTCAGTCAGAGCGACGCGATGATCGAACAGACATCTTTCCGGAAAACCGACAAGCAAGCTTCGAAGCTCGTGCAGCTCGTCGGTGTGATCGCCCCAGTTGAAGATGAGTCAAAGTAGAGTGTGAGTTCATTCAATGTATGAGACTTACTGGAAGCTCACCTCCCGACCGTTCGACGACCTCCCTGACCCGAGGTTTTATTTCCCGGCGCACTCTCACCAAACCGCACTGCTGAAGCTGCGTTATCTGATCGAGCAGAAAAAAGGAATCGGGTTGATTGTCGGCGAACACGGGACAGGAAAATCGTTTCTGCCGTATGTGCTCGAACACGATGAAAAGTCTTCACTGAATCTGAGCTTCATTCGACTGGTGATTCCGCAGCTTGAGCCCGAAGATCTGCTCCGGTACTTCTCGAATCGATTGGGAATCGGCAGCAATCCTGATCAGACACTCGACGGAATTCTGGTTGACCTCGAATCAAGACTCGTCGAAGTGGCCGATTCAAGTCGACATGTCGTGTTCGTTGTGGACGACGCCCACTTGTTGGGAGACGAACAACTCAACGTCATCCGTCTCTTGCTCAATCTTCGTGAGAATCCACGAGTGGACTTCACGATTCTGCTTTTGGGAAGAACAGAACTTCTCTCCCATGTCTCGCACCATCACGGACTCGATCAACGCATCGCCGTTCGCTCGGGGCTTTCGCCGCTCAAGCCAAACGAAGTGCGGGGATACATTCAGCATCGAATTCACGTTGCGGGCGGTGAGGTTGATCAGTTTCACGAGAACGCACATCAGACAGCCTGGGAGCTGAGTGGCGGCATTCCTCGCAAGATCAATCAGATTTGCGACCTCGCTCTTCTTGTCGGCTTCGCGGATCAACTCGACACACTCGGGCCGCTTGATCTTCAAACTGCAAGTGAAGAGATCGAAACAGTCATCGCCTGAGTTTGATCGACAAGCGCATCTTCGAATGGATTCTCGTGAACACGCACGAACAGGAAATCCATTGCACAACGGAACATGTTCCTCCGAACGCCTCGCGACCGTGAGCTCGGCTTAGAGAAGTTCGCGGATGACCTCTCCGGAAGGAACGAGATGCGTCGGCCGTCCGGAATGGTCGATGATCGTGTCGTCTTTGCTGAGTCCGACAGCGTCGTAGACAGTTGCGCAGAAATCCTCCACGCTGATCGGCCGTTCGGTCGGGAACTCCGCCTTGCTGTTGGTCGCTCCAACAATCTGACCGTGACGATACCCTCCCCCGGCAAACAGAATGCTTTGTGCTTGCGGCCAGTGATCTCGTCCGGCGCTGCTATTGATTCGCGGTGTTCTCCCGAATTCTCCCGCTGAAATCACAGTCACATCATCGAGCATTCCCCGATCGTGAAGATCCTGAATCAACGTCCCCACTGCCTGATCATGTCGCGGGAGTTTGTTGCGAAGATTGGCTTCGATGCGACCATGATCGTCCCAGTACCCCGTGTTCAGGGAAACAAAACGAACGCCAGCTTCAATGAGTCGTCGTGCCAACAGCGCCTGTTCTCCCCAACCGGGACCGTAAGCATCTCGAAGAGATTGCGGTTCTTGCGACAGATCGAAGGCTCCACGAGTCTTCCCTGTGAGCAGAATATCGAGAGCTTGCCCATCGATCTCATCGATTCCGGAGAAGACTCCCGAATGATCCATCTGATATCGAAGTTGATCAAGCTGCCGTTGGAGCGAAACGCGATTCATCAAGCGATTCTCACTCAGTGAATCAACGAGTTCGAAACTCTTGGCATCTCCCGTTGGAAGCCGTCCCGCTTCGTTCCCGTAGCTGAATTCGCCCGTTCGAAACGGATTGTGTTGAACTCCCAGCCAGGATCCTCCGTGGAATCCAAATCCCCCGTCGTTGATATTGACCGACGAAAGACTTCCCGGCTGAGTCGGTCCGAGAAGATGAGAAGCGACCGCGCCCATGGAAGGTTGTCGCGGAGCACGATCTGATCCATTCGCCCCCAGGCGTCCGGTCAACATCCAGTGGGCAGCTGCCCAGTGATCGCCATTGCCATGCGAGAAGCTGCGAACAACCGTGCACTTATCCATCACCTTGGCATGACACGGCATCAATTCACAGACAGGCAAACCGGGAAGACTCGATTCGATCGAGCGAAATGGTCCTCGATACTCAGCAGGAGCATGAGGCTTCATATCGAATGTGTCGAGTTGCGATGGTCCCCCATGCTGCCAGATCAGAATGACAGCTTTCTTCGATTTTGGATGACCGTTCGCTTCCGCTCGAAGCTGTTGACTCAAGCCCCAGCCAAACGGGGCGAGTGCTCCCACCTGGAGAAAATGTCGTCGCGATTGACGACCACATAGTCGGCCTTGTTCCGTTCCAACAATTTTCAGCATCTTTGGAAGTCCGTCAATGATGTGTTGTTCTATGGTGTGGATCAGCTTGCAGTCATCCAAACTTCATCGTTTCTTCAGATTATAGATTGCAACGAGAGTTGGCGAGTCCAAAGTCCCCCAACTTATCACAGGATTCCGATGGACGTGCCGCGAGAGTCGCGTCCGCGAAACATCTTCACAATCAGAATGATTCGACCGATCACGTGCTGTCGCTGGCGAAAAGTGACCTGTTCGTTCTATCCTCCCATCTCAACGAAACAGGGAGAGACAAGATGCGTTTGGCGTTGTGCATAATTCTCTGGATGGGAATCCAAGCTGTCGCTGCAGACGAAGTTTCGACTGCGCAGCCACAGGGGCTACGGAGTCATACTCCATCCACATTCCTCTTAAAAAATGCTCACGTCGTTGTCCGACCGGGCGTGAAACTCGACAACGCGGACATCTTGATTCGTGATCGGAAGATTTCGGTTGTCGGTGCAGACCTTGTGGCTCCTGCCGAAGCTCAAGTCATCGATTGCTCCGAAAAAACTATCTATGCCGGATTTGTTGACGCTTACGTCGAGCAAAGTGTTTCGACAGAACCGATCGAGAGTGGTGCCCCGTATTGGAACGAAGCGATTCGGCCGCAGCTGCGAGTCGCACGACAGCTAGGCGTCAATTCCCTGAATCAATCGACTCGGCGAAAACAAGGCTTCACCACGGTCCTGGCTGCTCCGGAGGGAGGGATTCTGAAAGGGTCCGGCTCCGTCATTCTTCTCACAGGAAACTCCGCCAGCGAAGCGATTCTTCGACCTGACGTCACGCAGCACATCAAGCTGACGGTGCAGCGAGGACGCGGACGATCACCGAATTCTCCAATGGGTGCCGTTGCGCTCGCACGACAGGCTTTCTACGACGCGAAGTGGTACGACTCCGCCTGGTCCGTCGCAAAGGAGGATCCCACTCTTCAGCGACCGGAACAAAACGATGCGCTCGAAGCTCTTAATCTTGATCTCGCCGACGATCGCCTTTTCATCGCAGACACAACGAACGAATTGATGTTCCTGCGAGCCGATCGTTTCGCGAGAGAATTCGGTCTGGAGCTGGCAGTCCTTGGCAGTGGCAATGAATACCGCAGACTGAATGAAATCGCCGCGACGGGACGGCCTGTCATTCTTCCCGTCGACTATCCCAAACCGCCGAACGTCGGAACAATCGAAACGGCGATGAACGCATCTCTTGAAGACCTGATGCACTGGGATCTTGCTCCGGAGAACCCGGCGCGCCTCGAAACATCGGGGGTCACATTCGCCTTCACAACCGACGGGCTCGATTCACCCTCCAAGTTTCTCGAAGGACTTCGAACAGCCGTCGAGCGAGGATTAACACGAGACAGAGCGCTGTCAGCACTGACGGTAATCCCTGCAGAGTTGTTCGGTGTGGATGAACAAATTGGGACCATTGAGCAAGGGAAGCTGGCGAGTCTCGTGATCACCGATGGAGACCTGTTCGAGAAGAAATCGAACGTTGTCGAGACATGGGTTGCCGGACAACGCTTCGAATTCGATCGACCGTCTGACCGCGAAGTCGTCGGGGAATGGACTCTCAGTCTTGTTGATTCCTCCAATGTCGAAGATGTTGAGCAATGGAACCTCTCGATCAGTGAACGCAAAGGAAAACTCAGCGGGGAATTGACTCGACCTGAAGAAAAGGAAGAAGCTTCCGATGATCAAGAAAGCGAATCGGACACAGACACTCCTTCGCAAGACAAGACCGAAGAAATCTCTGACGACGATCCAAACGCAACCCTCGACGACGAAGACTCCGACGATTCGTCTCAGGAAGAGAGTGACAACAAGAAGACAATCAAACTGACCAAACTTGTTCTGAATGGAACCCGCTTGAGCGGAACGTTCCCGAGCCACGACGATCCGACGCCGGGAATTGTCCGTTGGACAATGGTCATCGATAAAGACGGAAACACCGGATCCGGACAAATCCTGTATCCTGATGCCACTAAGAAAAGTTTCACCGGAGAGCGATCACCCAAGCAAGACAACGCTTCGGAAGATGAAGACGACGAGGCTGAAGAGTCCGACGACTCAGAAGAAGCCAAGCCTTCCTCGTTCGCGGTCAACTACCCGCTTGGCTCCTATGGAGTCGATGAAGTCCTTTCCACAACGGAACGAGTCGCACTGGTCGGCGCGACCATTTGGACGTCTGGCCCGGAAGGGATCATCGAAAACGGAACCCTTCTCATCGACGATGGGAAAGTCGTCGCAGTTGGAACTGATGTCCCGATCGATCGAAACACTCGAACGATCGATGCTTCGGGAATGCACATCACTCCCGGGCTGATCGATTGTCACTCCCATATGGCAACTGATGGCGGAATCAATGAAAGTGGACAGGCAATCACAGCTGAAGTCCGCATCGGAGATTTCATCGATTGTGACGACATCAACATCTATCGCCAGTTGGCCGGTGGGGTCACAACTTCCAACATCCTGCATGGCTCCGCAAATCCCATCGGAGGGCAGAATCAAGTCATCAAACTGCGATGGGGAATGAACGACGAACAACTCAAATTCCGCGAAGCTCCTGCAGGAATCAAATTCGCCCTCGGCGAGAACGTCAAGCAAAGCAACTGGGGTGACGATCACACATCGCGGTACCCACAAACACGGATGGGTGTCGAGCAAATCTTCATCGACGAGTTTCGTGCAGCTCAGGAATACGCTGAACGACAAGAACAATACCGTCGCGACCGAGAAGGAATTCCGCCGCTTCGCGATCTTGAACTCGATGCAATTGCTGAAATCCTCGCGGGGGACCGATGGATTCACTGCCACAGCTATCGTCAGGATGAAATTCTGGCTTTCATTCGTGTTCTCGATCCGTTCGATGTCACAATCGGAACGTTTCAGCACATCCTCGAAGGCTATAAAGTTGCGGACGCAATGGCCGAACATGGAGCAATGGGCTCTGCGTTCTCCGACTGGTGGGCCTACAAGTTCGAAGTGTACGACGCGATCCCTTACGCTGGCGCACTGATGCACGAAGCAGGCGTTGTGGTCTCGTTCAACTCTGACGATCGAGAACTCGCCCGGCACCTGAACACCGAGGCTGCCAAAGCGATCAAGTACGGAGGACTCAGCCCGGAAGAGGCTCTGAAATTCGTCACTCTCAACCCCGCCAAACAGCTTCGGATCGACGAATACGTCGGTTCGCTGGAACCTGGAAAACATGCGGACTTCGTTGTCTGGTCCGGCTCGCCACTCTCAACGATGGCCCGCTGCGAACAGACATGGATCGATGGCCATCAGTATTTCGACTACACACAGAGTCAGGTCGTTTCCGCACGAAACGAATTCATGCGAAACTCCTTGATTCAGAAGATTCTGAAATCGGGACACGACATGAAAGACCCTGACGCGGGACCGGATGACCCGGAACAACTCTGGCCACGCGACGACATGTTCTGTGGAGTTCATGGCTTTCAGGAATAGATTGTTCTCCGGTTCCTGATCGCGTTATTCGCTCAAATTTGCGTCATGCTATGAAACGAAATTTAATGATCCGAATCCGACCTTTCCTATGTGCTGGTGTCGCGGCAGTTCTCTCTGTGTCAGTGGCATTGCGGGCATCGGACGAGATTCCCGGCGGCCCTCAACAGAGCCCGATCGCGCTCATCGGAGCGGATCTCTACCCGGTGAGTCAGCCTCCCATTCCGAACGGAGTGATTCTCTTCGAGAAGGGAAAAATCACCGCCGTCGGTCCCGCGAGAGAAATCGCGATTCCCGCAAACACACAAAGAATTTCGCTCGCCGGAAAACGAATCTATCCCAGCTTGATCGAGTCGCATTCGATTCTGGGACTTGTTGAGATCCCGGCAGTCCGGGCCAGTCGAGACCAGCGCGAGACCGGCTCCATCAATCCCAATGTTCGCGCCGCAGCAGCTGTGAATCCTGACAGCGAATTGATTCCCGTGGCACGCGCGAATGGCGTTCTTCTGGCATTGTCTGCTCCGGAAGGTGGATTCGTTTCCGGGCAAGCGTCGATGCTTCAACTGGATGGCTGGACGAGTGAAGATCTCGCGTTGGAACCATCTGTTGGAATGATTGTGAATTGGCCGAGTGTCAAAAACGACCTCAAGGAAAGCTCCAACGATCACGACCGGGTTGACGAACTTCGTGAGCTGCTTGATGAAGCCCGAGCCTATCGAGCCGGAAGAATCAGCGACCGAAGTCGACAGCAGACAGACCTCAAACTGGAGGCGCTGCGTCCGGTCATCGATCGGCAGATTCCGATTCTCGTCTGGGCGGATTCCGCTTCCGTCATTCAATCGGCTGTTGCTTTCGCCCTTGAACAGAACATCCGAATCGTCATCCTCGGCGGATATGACGCTCCGGTTTGTGCGGACCTCTTGAAGAAACACAAAGTTCCCGTCGTTATCTCAGCAGTCTATCGACTTCCGCGGCGACGGAACGACCCATTCGACTCCGCCTATACGTTGCCCGCAAGACTTCACGAAGCAGGTGTTTCGTTTGCCATCTCAGGAAGTGCCTCTTCACGAAGTTCTTCAAACTCGAGAAATTTGCCGTATCATGCGGGAGTCGCAGTGGCGTATGGACTTCCCGAAGATGAGGCATTGAAAGCAATTACGCTGTCTCCGGCGGAGATTTTCGGCATCGAAGATCGCGTCGGATCACTCGACGTCGGAAAAGATGCGACGCTCATTGTGACCGATGGTGACCCACTTGAAACTCCAACAAGCGTTACCCATGCGTGGATTCAAGGTCGTTCGGTGGAGCTCACAAGCCGCCACACCCGGCTTTACGAAAAGTATCAGCAAAAATACCGACAGCTCGGAAACCAGTAGAACGGGGGATTTACTGGTCATCGCTTTACGATGATTCCGTTGGCGCGTACTATCCGCCGTCTTTAACAACTCTCTGTGTGTAAGGACGGTGGACGGATGTCTGTCTTGCTGCAACTTGTCAAAGGCGAGAAGAGCTACGGCGACCAGATGCTTCTGGATCAGGCGGATGTCACGCTGTACGAAAACGTCAAAGTCGGTTTCGTCGGTCGAAACGGTGCCGGAAAATCGACGCTCCTCCGGGTTCTTCTCGGCGAAGAAGATCTGGACAGCGGAGAAATCATTCGCAGCCCGGATCTAAGAATCGGCTATCTGCGTCAGCACGATCCCTTTCAACCCGGCGAATCCGCGATGGATTTTCTCCTTCGCGATTCAGGGCAGCCCGACTGGAAGTGCGGAGCCGTCGCTGGGCAGTTTGAACTCAAGGGCGATTATCTCGAAGGCCCCATCTCGGCACTGTCCGGAGGATGGCAAACACGCGTCAAGCTGGCAGCCCTTCTGCTTCACGAACCGAATTTGCTCGTTCTGGATGAACCGACGAACTTCCTCGACCTTCGAACTCAAATTCTTCTTGAACACTTCTTGCGCGGGTTCAATCAGGCGTGTTTGATCGTCTCTCACGATCGATCATTCCTCAGCCAAACGTGTTCAGAAACCCTCGAACTCTCTCGAGGGAAACTGACGATGTATCCCGGCCAAATTGAAGCGTTTCTGGAATACAGACAGGAACGCAAAGAGCACGACGAGCGAATCAACGCAGCTGTCGAAGCGAAGCAGAAACAGCTTCAGCGATTTATCGACAAGAATCGTGCGCGTGCGAGCACGGCATCTCAAGCCAAATCGAAAAGCAAGCAACTCGAACGGCTTCAACTCGTCGACATCGCTGCCGAGGAAGCGGTCGCGCACATTCGCGTCCCGTCTGTGGAACCCCGAAAGGGCCCTGCTGTTCGATGTGAAGGAATGGCCATCGGCTATCCGAACAATACCGTCGCCAAAGACATCACTCTTGAAATCGAACACGGCGAACGAGCTGCGATCGTCGGGGATAACGGACAAGGAAAAACGACGCTTCTGCGAACGCTCGTCGAGTCACTCAAACCAGTCGAGGGAGAAGTTCGCTGGGGCTATGGGTGCGAGATCGGCACCTATGCACAACACGTTTACTCGTCACTTCCGCCCGATCAAACGGTCGTTGAGTATCTCGACTACGTCGCCAAGCCCGGCACCACAACGCAAGAACTGCTAGCCGGTGCGGGAGCGATGCTCTTTCGCGGAGGACATACGAAGAAAAAGGTCTCCGTCCTGTCAGGAGGCGAGAGAGCCCGTCTCTGTCTCGCCGGTTTGCTTCTCGGGACTTACAACATTCTCGTTCTCGATGAACCGGGAAACCATCTGGATGTTGAGACAATTGAATCGCTTCTCGACGCACTCGCCGATTATGAGGGAACCGTGATTTTCACGAGCCACGATCGGCACTTCATGAAGCGGCTCGCGACGTCGGTGATCGAAGTCCGCGACGGTCATGTTCGTAACTACGGAGGCGATTACGAGTCTTATCTTTATGCGGTCAATATAGAAATTGACGATGGAGAACGGGAGCGAAATTCAAGAGCAAAGTCTTCTCCCGGAGTTGAGCAAGCTGCGCAACCGACGCGGACTCAGGCTGACTGGAAAGAAGAGAAGAAACTTCAACGCGAGATTTCCAAGCTCGAAAAAACGATCGCACGACTTGATGATCGCAAGCGTGAACTCAACGACAAACTGGCCAATACCCCCGACGCTTCAGAAGCGATGAAAGTTCACGAAGAACTGACCGAGGTTCAAACCCAACTTACAGAAGCGGAAGACCGCTGGCTGGAACTTCAAAGCGAATAACAACTCGGGAAGTAATCACACCCCGAGAAGTTCTGTCTCTGTTCTTTAAGCGCTGGGCCCCGCTTTGAGAATGGGGATGAGCTTGTCGAATTCGGAGCGAAGCTGATCACTGAGAGTTTTTGCGCGACTCGAATCTTTGCTTTTCGCAGACTCCTCAAGCGAGAGGAGCGTCTCCGCGGGAACAACTGCTCCGATGCTCAACAGGGTCCCCTTGAGCGTATGGGCATTCCTGCTGAGACTGTCAAAATCATCGGTCTCAATGCTGCTTCGGATGCCTTCAAGAAGCGGCGGATACTCTTGCAGAAAAGCGTCCAGAACTGTTTCCAGCAGTTCTAAATCACCAGCGACATTCTCGAGAGCCACAGACCAGTCGTAATTCACCCACGGGTCATTGGCTGTTGATTCGGAGTGGACGTGCGGTGCCGATGTTGAACCTTTCGGCGAGTTCATGATCGATTGCAGTTTCTCTCGAAGCTCACCAACCCGCACGGGTTTCGAAAGATAATCATCCATCCCGGCAGCAAGACACTTCTCGCGGTCCCCAGACATTGCGTGCGCGGTCATCGCAATGATCGGAAGATGTTCTGCGTCGTTTTCAAGTGCTCGGATTTGCTGAGTCGCTTTGAGGCCATCCAGATCCGGCATCTGAATGTCCATGAGAATCACATCGAATTCGCCTGCTTTCCACTTCTCGACAGCTTCAATTCCCGTTTCCGCAACGGTCACCTCGCAGTTGAGCTTGCTGAGAATCCCGACCGCCAACTTCTGATTGACGAGATTGTCCTCCGCCAGAAGGACGCGGCATCCCTCAAATTGCTCGACATCGGAAGCTGTTTCCACTATGTCGTTCATCCCGGACGATGGCTGTACTCCCAGTGCTCGAACGATCTCTTCAAAAACTTCTGACTGCTTGACCGGCTTCATCATCTTGGCGCTGATGTTGAGTTCCCGTCGACGTTCTGTGTCACCGGGGCGTCCTCCGGAAGTGAGCATAAGAAGTGGCAGCGACTGGAACCGTTCTTCCTTTCGAACCCATTCCGCGAAATCGAATCCGGATGCTTCGGGCATGTTCACATCAAGAAGAACTGCTTGAATCGGACGGTCTGTTTCAGCCGCGCTGCGAATGGCATCAAGGGCCGCTTTCGCCGAATTCACAGCCTCCGGTTCGACACCCCAGTTCGAGAGCATTTCCGTCAGGATTCGGCGATTGGTGGCATTGTCGTCGACAATCAGAACCCGAGCGCCCTCAATCTCGGAAACATCGGGCAACGTACTTGAGCCTTCGGAATGGTCGATTTCCAACTGCGCGGAAAACGTGAAGGTGCTTCCGGTCCCGGGTTCGCTTTGAACCGAAATCTCCCCGTTCATGAGCTGGACAAGCCGAGACGAAATCGCCAGCCCGAGACCGGTTCCGCCGTATGTTCGCGTTGTGGAAGAATCCGCTTGTTGAAACTCATCAAAGACGAGTGCCTGCTTGTCTTCCGGAATTCCGATCCCCGTATCACGGACGGAAATTTGTAGAGTGATGGTCTCCTGCGTCGACTCGATCGCTTCAATTGTCAGGACAACTTCGCCCTCTGATGTAAACTTGATCGCGTTCCCGACGAGATTCACGATCACCTGCCTCAATCGACCGACATCCCCGATCAGGGCCGACGGAATCTTCGGGTCAATCGAATACGCCAACTCGATGCCCTTGGCGTGTGCCCGCAGCGCGAGTGAACGAAGTGTGTTCCCGATGCTTTGATGAAGATCGAACGAGCTACGATCCAGCTCGAGATGCCCAGCTTCGATTTTTGAAAAGTCGAGAATGTCATTAAGAAGACTTAATAGCGACTCCCCAGATTCTTGAACGATCTTCAAGTATTCCCGTTGAGACCGATCGAGACTGGTATCGAGCAGTAATTCCGTCATCCCAATGATCGCGTTCATTGGTGTTCGAATCTCATGACTCATGTTGGCGAGAAAGTCGCTCTTGGCTTTGCTTGCCAGGTTCGCCGAATCACGAGCTTGCTGTAATTCGTCCTGAGTCTTTTTGAGTTCCGTGATATCTCTGGAAATCCCGAACGTCCCGACGATCTCGCCCGTGCTGTCTCGAAGTGGCATTTTCGTAGTCGAGACCCACGTATCTTCCCGCTCTGGCCATGTTTCCTTTTCAATGCGAGCGACCATGGGAATCCCCGTGGCCATGATCTTTGCTTCATCTGCGAGCGCCTGACGGGCGTGCTCTTCAGTAAAGATGTCTGCGTCGGTCAGACCAATCGCGTCATCCGCCGAGGCAATTCCAAACTTGCGTGCTTGAGCCGAACTCATCCGAATAAAGCGGCTGGCCCGGTCCTTAAAATAAATCGCGTCGGGAATGTTATCCATCAGCGACGACATTAAAGAGCGTTCATGATCAAGTGCCTCTTCGGTGCGATTCAGTTTCGACACATCCCAGAAAACGATCTGCACTCCGACAACTGTCTGATCCGGGGCACGAAGCGGAGTTTTAATCCGTTCGATCCAATAGCGTTCCCCATCTGCATTGAGGTGTTTCTCCACCGCCCAGGAGCGTTCTCCCGACGACATAACCTGTTGGTCGTCCTCACTGAACTCGCGTGCGAGATCTTCTGGGAAAAGGTCGAAGTCGGTTTTTCCCTGAATCTCCTCGAGCGTCATCTCGTGCAATTTGAGATACGCCGGGTTTCCATAAACTCTGCGTCCGGATCGGTCTTTGATGAGAATGTGGAATGGCAAGCTGTCCAGCAGGGTCCGATAAGCGATCCAGCTTTGCACGTTCGGCCCCTGAGACGCGTCACCCTCGGGGCTCCATATCCATTGCAGTGATGTCTCGGGATCTGAAGAGGAACTCTCATCCGACATAATCAACAGGGCCTGCAAGAGCGTGATTCAAGTTGTTTCGACGAACTCGTGCGATCCATCCAGTTGATCTCCCGAGCCAAAGAGTTCAGGCGTACTTACAAAACCGAGCAGTTGCTCCCGACTCTTCCATGACCTGACTCCCGTGTCACTTTGCTGTTTCATCTTATCAGAGTAGGTATGACGCTGAGTACAGGAATTCTCGGGATTCAATGAACTCCTCCCAGCAATTGTTCTCTCTGAATGATCTCTGCATTGTTGAAAACATCTCTGGAGTCTGAGATGAGAATGCGCTAAAATCTGGTGATGAGTGATTCCCCACGAACGAATGTGTTGTTGGAAGTGGCAAAGCTGTCGCTTCGGATTGGACGCAAGTATGTCGAGCCGTATTCGCATGCGAAGAGGAAGCATATCCCACTGGCATCCCGATCGGCATTGATAGAGGATCGTGTTGATCACTTCCCGCACGTCCACAGTTTGTGGTCGCCCGCCTTTCTTGCTGCGGCGGGGCTTCGGAAGAATCATTTCGACCATCTCCCACTGAAGGTCAGTCAGGTCACTTGGGTACGCTTTTCGAATCGCCTCGGACACCGTGCACTCCTTTGCGTTGATGAACCGCAAAGTGTGAACAAAACCAGACTTTCAAAAAACCTCAGTTTCCGGATAGCCTCTTAGTTGAGGATACTGAGGAACCCAGCATACGTTGTCACTACTAACTGTTTACCATCCGGGCTGATGTCGATGTCACCAACACTCGATCCGATGAAGTGTTGCCAGCGGAAGTTGCCCATGAGGTCGAATGCCCTCAAATATCCACTCGCATCTCCAATAATGAACTCGTCACCACGAGAGACTGCGGCATACACCCGAGAGCCTTCTTCAAGGACGGTACATCGGTTGTCGGTTTCGTAAGGCTCGGTTTCGAGTCCGGGCAGTAATTCGGTTGGCACACCGACAGTTTCACCGTTGTAAAAGTGGCACGAGCTGAGAGCGACCATCGAACTGTCAGCACTAAATACAGCGTAGTGTGGGTACTCGCTGAGATGTCCGATTTCGCCAACAATCTCAAGCGTATTGACGTCGAAGATATAGTGCAGACTCGACTGCTGACCTGCTGCAATCCACTTTCCGTTCGGTGACAAGGAGCCGTGCTCCATTGAAAGGTCGTACGACAGTGGATCGTCGGGGTAGTCCTTCCGCAGCCACTCGAAATGTTCCCGCAATTGTTCCTTAGTTGGAAGGAGCCGGTCTGCTCGTTCATGTCCAAGCACAAAAACACCTTCTGGACTGACGAGTAGCACTTTCTCGCCGCTGTCGAACGGGCAAAGTGTTGTGATTGTTGGAGTCCCTGAAATTGCCTCGACCGTAAATTCGCTGGGTACGCCCTCTTTGCCTGATGGCCAAGGCAGTCTGACGGACTCAGGACCGTCCAAACCTTGACGAATCGAAACTCCAGACTTAGTGGCCAATGCAAAGAAACGGCGATTCGGCGAAATACCAACTGAGATGACTTCTGGTCCGAGCTCTGAAATCTCCCTATCATCGATCACAATGACACGCCCTGCTTCCCATGGAGACCCAATTCTTGTCACGATCCGTCCGTCATCTAGCAGAATGACAAACGGCAAGCTCTGTCCGTTTTCTTCAAGCATGTCGATGAACGGGCCATGTGCTCGTGGAAATCGCTCGTGCAATCCCTCCACATCCCCCACGTCATTTGCCCTGCGAATGGCAGACAATACTGCCGACGCCAATGGTTGCCGGGTATCCGTTGGCTCGTCTTCTCCTTCGAGGTTCTCCCAGCCTTCACGCTGACCACGTTCAATGAAAGCGTTCAGTGCAACGAATTCCTGCCCTGTCCGCGTGTGAAAACAGCAATTCGGGATACGTGGCATGAAAGAATCCCCTCGATTCGAACGGGACTACACAACTCAGAATCGGTAGTTGGCTCAAAACGGGTTTGCCACACTTCAGAAAAGGACAGCACAAATCGTGCTACAACAACACGTTACAGAAAATCAATCGGCCCTCAAAAAGCAATGCGGTTGAGAGGATTCGAACCTCCACGTCCTTATCGGACACAAGAACCTGAATCTTGCGCGTCTGCCAGTTCCGCCACAACCGCAATGGGTGGAAAGTTTAGTCGAACAATGGTTTCGGTCAACCGTGTGACTTGAACCTGTTCGGAATGAACGGGGCTGCGGGAACTTTTTCTTTCTGGGGCGTTCTGCGAGACTATGGTTTCTCCATCTTTTGATTGCAGTGATTTGCTTGGGCGAAAGCTGTGATTATTGTAAGAAGCGGGTGCTGAGATCCCATGAATTCGGTTTATTGAAGAAACTTTCCGGACTGGAAGGTCACGTTGGCGAGGAACGATGTCAGAAACTGGGGATTCTCCGCAACCGAGGCGAAAACGAAAGCGTGAACCGGGTCATCGTCGCACGCCACGTTCGATCGAGCGAATCCGCGTTTATCGTCAGGCTGACTGGAAACGGGTTTCTCAAAATCTGACTGCGAGTCTCCCGGGCGTTGCTTTCAGTGTGGCCTTCCATCTGATTCTGCTCGTCGCTTTGGCCTGGATCATTATTCGGCTTCCGGTTGAACCTCCGAGCGTGATCGAATTGGGATGGTCAACACGGGTCGACAAGCAAGATGTCGAGGAATCGGAGGCGGCAACAACTCCGATTGCCATCCCGTCTGTGACGTTGCAATCGAATGGAAACGAGCGGAATTCGGAAGCTGAGACGAACTCTTCGAACGAAAACACCGAACGCGATTCGAGTGAAAGATCTGAAACGCCGGCGGAATTGCGACTCGTCCCGGTATCGCAAGTGCTCGATCTTCGGACTCGTTTTTCGGGATCGAGTGGGGCTGATGGGTCTTCGGATGATTCTCTCTTTCAGGCGATTGATTCTGCAATTGGGTGGATGGCGCGACAGCAAGCTTCCGACGGGTCTTGGGATTTGCGTGGTCCCTATCCGGATGGAGGATCAATTGAAACTCGAACCGGGGCAACGGCTCTCGCTTTGCTCACGTTTCTCGGCTGCGGTCAGACACATCAATCCGGGGAGCATCAAGATGTTGTCGCCCGTGGGCTGATGTGGCTTCAGGACATCCAGCGAGCTGATGGAAACCTCTTCGACATTGAAGAACAGGGACGGGAAGCACATTTTTATGCCCACTCACAAGCGACGATCGTGCTTTGCGAAGCTTTGGCACTGACTGGAGATGAATCACTCCGTGAGCCAGCAACACAGGCTGTCAACTATCTCGTCAAAGCACAGAACCCGAAGCTGGGAGGTTGGCGGTATCGCCCGTTGACTGAGGATGGAATTGGAGATCTCTCGGTGACGGGGTGGGCATTGATGGCTCTTCATTCCGCTCGAGTTGCTGAGATCCCGGTGGGGTTCGAAACATTTCTGCTGGCGGAGCAGTTCTTGAACTCGGTTCAGGAGTCACCTCATTCGGAGTCGTTCTATCGCTATCGTCCCGACTTTCCCGCCGAAGAATCTCAACGGTTGTCGATGACCGCCGAAGGACTTCTGTGTCGACAATGGTTGGGATGGCCGTCTGACTATCCTCCATTGAGAATTGGAGTGCGGAGGCTGGTTGCTTTAAAGAACGAGCCTCAATGGACACATCGGCGTCGCAATGTTTATGCGTGGTACTACGTTGCACAAGTTCTGCATAATCTCGACTCGAAGGAATGGGACGACTGGTTCAGCATGACGAGCAGATTCATCGTCGAGAACCAAACATCGTCGGGACCACAGCGAGGAAGCTGGAATCCGAATCGCCCGTTGGGGGCATTTCAGGAGAGAAGCCAGGATGCAGGACGATTGTACCTGACAGCGATGTGCACTCTCATCCTCGAAACGCCCATTCGACACCGGCCTCTTTATTCCACGTCGGAAGAATGAATCAAAGAGCCTGTAAACAAAGGCATGCCCCTTCGTGATTGCTTCAATTCACTCGAGCTGACATCTCGCTGGCCTGACAACGCAGTTCAAGCGAGTTGTGTCTGTTACCGGGAAATCGAGTCGTGACTCGACATCCGCTCCTCAATTCGATTCAATTTTCTGAGCAGGGTTGTCAGGTCTTCTGTGATGACTCGCTGGAAATGACGAATCGGATCTTGAATCCTTTGGCGATAAGTGCTCACTCGTTTGAAAACGGTTTACCTCATGAAATCATTCACTCTGCTCGCGTTGACGCTGACGTGCCTTTCTTTCGCTTCTGTTCAAGGTGCGGAAGTTTCGTCGAATCGACATCAAGTCATTGCTGCCGACAAAGGTCAGATTGTCCGTTTTGACGAATCCGGGAAAGCTGTCTGGAAGTGCGACAAGGTTCGATCTGTTCATCGCATTCAACAGCTGGAGAATGGAAACGTGATCGTCCAGCAGGGGTGGGGCAAGATCGTCGAAATTGATCCCTCGGGCGAAATTGTCTGGGAATACAATGCTGCCAACAGCAATGGGAACAAAGGCAAAAAGCTGGAAGTCCACGCGTTCCAACGTCTCGAAAACGGCAACACCATGATTGTCGAAAACGGAATCGGCCGCGTCATCGAAGTCGATGCGAACGGGAAGCTGGTTCATCAATTCAATTACAAGGTCAAGGAACTTCATCCGCACAGAGATGTTCGGCAAGCTCATAAGTTGAGCAATGGAAACTATCTGGTTTGCCATGAAGCTGACGGGCGAGTCACCGAATACACCGCGGATGGGGAAATCGTCTGGGACTACCAGGTTCCGCTTTTCGGAAAAGAGCCGGCAAACGGTCACGGTCCAGAAGCGTTCGGAAATCAGGTTTTCAATGCTTTGAGACTTCCCAACGGAAACACTCTGATCGCGACGGGGAACGGACACAGTGTGCTGGAGGTGTCTCCCGAGAAAAAGATCCTCTGGGAGATTCATCAGAACGATCTTTCGGGAATTACTCTCGCCTGGGTGACCTCACTGGAAGTGCTTCCGAATGGAAACATAATCATCGGCAACTGCCATGCTGGCCCGGAAAACCCGCAACTCATTGAAGTCAATCGCGACAAAGAAGTGGTCTGGACGTTTCGTGACTTCGAAAACCTCGGAAACGCGACAGCTGCATCAGCTACGGTTGGAGGAATCGGCAAAGTGCTGCGGTAGACGAAAGAAGAAGTCGCCGACCTGTTGCTCTTTGGTTTGCAGATCGAATGAGCCTCGCATGATCGCGCTAAGTAATCGGCTTTCATGTTCAGTGAGAGCGATCCTGAAAAAGATCTCGCCGACACGAATCAAGGACTTCAAGAATTCGGGGCAACCACTCCTGATGCTCGGGCTTCATGAGACAGGCTCGCAGACAGACGAGCGTATCACGGTCCCACTTAAGATCCGGCCGAGCGACTTCAGCGAGCGCTTTCGGAACTTGTAGCATCGCGAGGTGCACATTCCGTTTAGCAGCCTCATGAAAGAATCGTTCCGCAAGCATGGACGATTCTTTCGCAGAGTCTGCAGCTACGGACCAAACGACGATATCAAGCTCGGGATCGACGATTCGAACGAAGTCCGGCGACTGATCGATCCAGTCGGAAAGTAGTGTCGCTGCGGTTCGACTGGACTCCAGTCCTTGCGCGAATTCGCCATCAACGGTGAGTGGAAACCTTTGGAGTGTCGCCCACAAAGCGACCGCTGAAGCGCCCGGACGGGAGCATTCGAACGAGATTTCGCCGAGATGGAGATCGTCGGACGTGAAGTATGTGTACGGAGAGTCGTGCTTGTAAACACGTGCAACTGCAGGGTCCCGAAACAGGACGCATCCACACCCGTAAGGCTGGAGTCCGTGCTTGTGCGGATCGATGACAATGGAGTCTGCCTCCTGCATCAAACTGAATTGGCGTTTCGTTGCAGGCTCAAGATTCTTCGCCAGTCGAAAGTAGCCTCCATACGCAGCATCGACATGAATCCGGCACGGAACGCGATCACGCAATTCGAGAACCTGATCAAGCGGATCGACGACTCCAAGCCCGGTGGTTCCCAGCGTCACCACGATTGTCGCTTGCGAAGAACCATCGAGCATCTCTTCCAAACGCTGAACGTCCATTCTTCCGGAGTTGTCGCAAGGAACAGAGTGAAACGGAACCCCGAGAAGCTGGCAGCATCTCTCGTGAGTGTAGTGAGCCTGACTCGATGCAAAGACCGGAGCATGTTGATTCACTTCACGAGCGACCCACAAGGCTTCGAGATTGGCGATCGTACCGCCCCCGCAAAGATGCCCCAGTGCTGATTCCCAACCAACCATTCTGGCGATTTGGCGAACCGCTTCTTTCTCCATCTGAGAACTGGCCCGCCCTCCGTCCATGGCATGGTTATTGGGATTGATCGCCATCGCCAGCGCGTAAGCCAGACTCGCTACAGGATGCGGCGGCTTAAGCATTTGTCCCAAATAGAACGGATGTTGATAGGGGAAATTATCCCGCATTCGCTCGGCAACATTGTTCAGAATTTCTGAAAGAGCATCCGGGTTTTCCGCTGACTGTGTTGAAGGAAGATCAGCGAACCCTCCGCTTAAGTGATTCAATGCCTCACCGAGCACGCGAAGACATTCTGTATCGTGATCTGCCGAATGATTGTCGACCATGGTGTTTGGACTCTTTGAGCGAGTTGCGCTTTCCTGTGCACTCGCTTGCACTGTTTCATCAAATCAAAGGCTGAGCTTGCTCGTGCGAGTGAGTGAAAACCAAATCAAAGAATGCTCTCAATTGACTCTTGGGACTTTCAGCGAAAGTTTATGCCATCATCGTTTCTGAAGTCACCGCTTCACGCAAACGGATTTTCTGCGGCGTGATAGATGGTTCGACGGTTCCGCTCTCTCAGAATCGTCTCGACCGTGTGCGCGGGATGAGACCAGAGAATTCTACCCGATCGACACTCACCTCAACCGGGGCCGAATCCTTCGCGAACGTGAAGACACTTCGCCAGGTTCGTCACACGGAGCACTTCACGCAACTCCTCTGAGGGATGGTACAGTTCGATGTCGATTCCGTTTCGCTGAACGGCCGCAAGAATCCCAAGAACCCAGCTCGACACGATGGGTACTTCCATCATGTCCACAACCAGAACTTCACAATCATGATGCTCCACAAGGTGAAGTAGCTCTCCGCAAATGTCCTGCGAACTGCCGAACTCCTGAAGATGTCGACCATCGAAACCGATGATTGTCAGTCGACCCGTCTTGTAAACGTGAAAATACTTGCTGCCGTCGAGTGGATTGTTCATACGTCATCCCTCCTGGCTATCGACCCTCGCAACTCCCTCTTTGACTCTATTCTCGCAGCACAAATTGGGAAACGCAATTCCCTTCACTCAAGATCGCAATGAAGGTCGCAAGAGGAATGCGGAAGAATTACAGCGGGTGGACCTGATCCCAGTCGTGATCCGCTTTGGAGAAGTGCCAGGACTCCAGAAGCGGCTCAAAGCGTTCCCGGTCTTCAGAATGAGCACAAACAATTGTCGGCCGCATCGTCCTCGTCGGAAAGAATCCAGCCGACCGAAAAGCCTTGAGAACGCGCGGATCAGAAGCTGCCGTTTCGATGTAATCGCAATGCGGGCCGAGTTGTTCAAACCCATGTTGCAACAGAATCGCCATCGCACTCTCATCTAATGGAGAGGTGAACAGGTCGACGATCACCCCTTCTGGAAGCTCTTCCGGTTCGGCAACTCTTGTGACGAGATAGCCGCGAATCTGCTCGCCATCCCGCAATAGAAATCGGCGATACTTCAGAACTGGAGCTTTACAGAATCGCCAGTTCACAAAGGTTCTGGACCGGTCGAACAATGCCGGAAACTCGGGTTGAACGCGATTCCAGAATTCATCGTACTCTTCGGGGAACGTCTGTATTTCTTCGATTGTCCAGTTTTCGCCACGAGCTTTCTGCCGAAAGATCCGCTTCGACGACACAACATTCCTCGCCAGCGCGGACGTCATGATCGGTCCCACTTTGGAGCCAAGAAAGACCCCAATTGGAGTCGCCCAGTCAGAGCGATACGAGGCTTTGTGTTTGAGGTATCGTTCGACCGTTCCGGTGGAAAGGCGATGAGGACAAATGAGCTGAACAGTTGGTCCCAGTGTCAAACAACCCGCTTTCTCTGCGATTCGGCGAGTCGCTGCCGCCATTGTGAGAGTCACGAGAATGGGCCGGTCTTCCAGCACAGCCGCATGAATGCGATGCCCGAGCCCTTGCCCACGACATTCTGGATCGACCATCACATCAACGACCCAGCCGGCGGGAATCTGGCTCCCATCCTGAAGATGAACAATCCCATCTTGAACGGCAATCTGCCCCACGACACGTCCGTCGGATTCTGCAATCCAGACAGGCAGCCCCGAATCCTGATCCGTCGTGAACGGATTCTTCACAAACTGCCACTCGGTCCGCTCACCTCCCTTGAAAGGCGCGGTCTCTTCGTAGGTTCGCTCGATAAAATCCTGAATTGCGGCGAGGTCATCCAAAGAAGCTCGACGAACTCGAATGGACTCGCTCGAACGATTTTCCTGAGCAGAGTTGATTGAGTCGGTGTCCATGTCCACTTCGTAACTTCTGAATTCACTCCTTGCTATAGAATGATCCCTTCGTCGAAAGGGATTATCAATATCGGCTGGAGAATTCCGAAAGACAGGTGCGTCCCAATCAACTGTTCTGAGAGTTAATGTCGCTACAAGCGCTACACATCGTCAGAAGCAATCGAAGACACAAATCGACTCCGCAATGAGCGAAACGGACACGTAATTCAAACCGTGGCATGAACCGACGAAGAACATTCTTCGGGATCTCAATAACGCAATGACAGTGCCGCACAAGAGCACGTGCAGCAATGATCGAGAGAAACAATTTCCAACACGTACAATGCGCCCCAAAAGTGTGTGACTTAAAATTCTCCGACGATGTTTCCATCTCGACTTTTGGCCAGATTCACGAAGACTTCCGAGTCAATGTTTTCGGAAAGACTCCTTGTCGAACCATCTGCCATCATTACGTGCACTGTTCCCACATGAAAACTGTAAGGAGAAGCTTCGTTATCGACGTTGATGTACTTCGTGCAGCCATCACAGCCTTTTTGCAGCCCATCATCGGACCAGTTGTAGACACCAACTCCGTTATTCCCTGACCATGGTCCGTAGCTGTAGAACTGTGCATTGGTCGGCGGAGGATGCAGCCTTCCAAGTTTCCAGTGATCGCCTTTGCCTGCCATCTCGTAAAGAAGAATCGTATTGCTCGACCCATCGGTGATGTGACCAATTTTCGTCCCCTTCTCGTTGAGAACTCCAGCTGATCCATCGAAGAGATGGACTCCATTCTCGTCGACGTAATGCATTCCGCGGACCCCAAAGTAGTCGGACGCCACTCCTGTGACTCCGGGAAGTGCATTAACGTCCGTTGTCCATCCCATGTTCCAGCCAGCATAGATCGGCATCACGCGATCGCCCGGTGCAGACGGACAAAGAAACTCAGGCACAATCGTATTCACTGCTTCCTGATTGAAGGGATCATCGAAGCCGTATTTCTGATCGTAGATGTTGCTGAGATTCGACCCTTCCATTTGCGGAAGAATCATCGCCAGAAACCCGGTCACCACGCCAGTGGGGCTGCCTGTCGAACTTGTCCCGGGATACACAATCCGCCCTGGGGGAAATGTGCCGACCATCGAGTGGTAGTTGTGGCATGCAATCCCGATCTGCCGGAGATTGTTCTTACACTGAATCCGACGGGCTGCCTCCCAACGCCGTTAACCGTATGAAGTCAGTGTTAGGGGTGTGATTTTTTGGGCGAGGAGGTTCAGGTCAGCTGAAGGTGGCTTGATTGTCGGTGGACCGGGTGGTTTGCGAGTTCGACGCTGCGGATAATCAGTTCAAACAAATGGTGAAAACCAAAAGTCTGAACACCTGACAACAAGTGATCATCTGGGCGCTACGCTTTTATTCCGTCACACCCTCTCCGTCGAGCGCTACGTTTTCTGACCGATGTCTACAGATGATCCGCGAAACATGTTCT
This sequence comes from Thalassoglobus neptunius, assembly GCF_007859735.1. Classification (GTDB taxonomy): domain Bacteria; phylum Planctomycetota; class Planctomycetia; order Planctomycetales; family Planctomycetaceae; genus Thalassoglobus; species Thalassoglobus neptunius. The sequence goes on from NZ_SIHI01000001.1 coordinate 2,700,535, forward strand.
TCACTTCCTTCACTCTCTATGACGCTGACGGTTATCTCATGGAAGGAGAAACCCACATCAACGACAAGATGTGGAAACCGAACGAGGATGGGACCGTCACCATTCACTTCAATGCCGGAGAAGACGCGATCAACAACCTCTCCTCCGGCGGTAAGCCCTTCAACTACATCGTTCGCAGCTACGGAGTCAGCCAGCAGGTGATGGACGACACCTGGAAGCCCGTGAAGCCTGAACACGTCAAGTAACCTAGCCCTGTCGCAACACCTTTGAATACGAGAACGCTCCTATGAAAACACTGCCGATCATCGCATTGACCATCACTCTGGTTGGCTCCGCCGCCGCACAGCCGCCAGCGATGAAGATGACCACCGAGATTCCGGAAGGCATCGCGACACCCGACAAATTGGAAACCAGCCTCGGGACACTCACCTCGTTCGACGGTGTGCCCGACGACAAGACGACCCGACTGGTCTACGAAAACCTCGCACTGCAGCGCGCACAACACGCCTATCTGTCCTCAATCCAGATTTCGTCGATGTATGCGATGGAGCAGGGCTTGCGGAAGTTCGGTCCGCCGAATACGACCGCGCTGCTGTTCGAGGACCTGATGGATTCCAAGGCACTTTGGCTGACCCCCAATACCGTTTCGGTGTACATGGCCGCCTGGATGGAAATGGAAGACGAACCAATGGTGCTGGAAACACCTCCCCATGTGCTCGGATTCATCAACGACGCCTAGTTTAAGTATGTCATCGACTTCGGCAACGCCGGTCCCGATAAGGGTGAAGGTGGGAAGTTCTTGATCGTTCCACATGATTACAAGGGCGAGATCCCCGAGGGCTATCACGTCGCCAAGACCTACACCAAGGGTCACTGGGTGGTATGGCGCGGCTTCCAGGTCGACGGTTCCACCAAGCCCGCGGTCGACGCCACCAAGGAAAACTTCCGGATCTATCCGCTCTCCCAAAAAGACAATCCGCCCAAGATGGTGTTCAAGAACGTGTCGGGTATCCCGCACAACACTATCCATCGCATGGACTACGGTTTTTGGGAGGAATTAAACCAGCAGATTCAGGACGAGAACATCGAAGGGCTCAACCCCGACATTCGCGGTCTGCTCGCCACGATCGGTATCGAAAAGGGCAAGGAGTTCGCACCCGATGCCCGGATGAAGAAGATTTTGACCGACGCGGCTGCCATCGCTGCCGTGACAGCAAGGGCGCTCACGGCCCGTCCAGAAGACGAGCGTCATTACCTTTACCCGGGAGAGCGAGTGTGGACGAATCCCTTCATCGATGGACGCTACGACTTCCTCCTCGATGGCGAGCGACTGTTCGACTCGCGGATCTACATGCACTTTTATGCGACGGGCATCACCCCGGCGATGTCAGTCAAGAACGTGGGTAAGGGCTCGCAATATGCGATCGCGTATCTCGACAAAGACGGCAAGGCTCTCGACGGCAGCAAAACGTACAAAATTCATTTGCCAAAGAATGTTCCCGCAAAGGACTTCTGGTCATTCACGCTCTACGACAACCAGACCCGGTCCATGCTCCAGACCGACGAGCGGTTTCCAGGCCTGAGCAGCGTCGACACAACTCCACCCGTCGCGAACGAAGACGGCTCCTACGACATTTACTTCGGTCCGGAAGCTCCGGAAGGAATGGAGAGCAACTGGATCCAGACTGTTTCAGGCAAAGGTTGGAACACGATCCTGCGCCTCTATGGTCCACTGGAGTCCTTCTACGATCAGACCTGGAAGCCGGGAGATCCCGAGTTGGTTGAGTAGGTCGGTGACAGAGCGATTAAATCGTAGTGCAAACATCGAGCCTCGCGTCTTGTGACGTTCGGTTCGACGTGTTGACCAGCCGTGGGCAATGGCACTGAGTGCTCCCCTAAACCGTTTCGCCAGGTATCTCTCAACCTGCTAGCGGTTGGACCAACCGAGGCGGCTGACGAAATATGCAAACTGAGCGAGGTGACGCACACCTCCGCGCCCTAGACATTCGCTCGGCGTGCTTCACTGGTAACGTCGAGCGATCTGCTTGTGGGCGAACGTTGCGACGGGATTTGAACTCCGCAACACCCAGGCATCAATTGAGTTAGAGCGAAGTGCGGTCTTTGCCAGTCGACTTTGCGGATCCGTTTGAACCGAGAGGCCACTTCCAGAAAACAACGCAAATCGTTGCTATTCAATGAGAAACAGCTTGCCACAAACGATTGCGACGAACTGTTTTGAATTTCAAGTCGGGATGACAGGATTTGAACCTGCGACCTCTTGACCCCCAGTTAGACGCGCCTGAGCGACTGTTCACGTCGTGCTCGACTCAATCTCCAGTGTTTCGCGTGAATTATGCCGTCGGCGATTTTTGACTTCCGTCCAGAAGTGTACGGAACTGTTCAGAACTGTACGGAACTGTCCACTTTGGCTAGCGCTTTGGCTAGCGCAGCCCGCGTCTGTTTGTTAACAAATCTTCGCGTCCATTGAGTGCTTCCGCCCCGCCTGCGAATGTGATCCGTTGTCAGAATTAGTCCGATTTTTTTTCGTAGAATTGCTGCATCATGTTCGCCGCTTCCGAGTGATCCTGATCGATCCAATGTGCGTAGGTTCGAAGAAGCGTGTCGACTCGGTCGCCCAGCCATGCCGCCGCTTTCGTGACTGGAAGTCCATTCGACAGCGCGATCGACGCGGCTGTGTGCCGTGCCGTATGGAATCCACAAACGGTCAAGCCGAGCCGTCTGAGCCTTGGTTTCCAGTTTCGGTTTGCGAAGTTGCTTCTCCGGATGACTCCGCCCAGTCGATTCAGGAACACCATCTCCTTCGCTCGCACCCGTCTGCTCCCGTCCTCCGTTTTGACGACGATCTTTTGCGGGTCTTTGAACTTCAGATCCTTCCTTCTGCGGAGTTCGTTGACGGTCTGATCTGCCCATTGAAGAAAATCATCATTCGCGAATTGACCTCATCGATCGAACTTGTCGATGGCGGACGCTGCGACGTTCGTCGTCCCGACTGTGAAGGGACGACAATGGATGTCGAAGGCATGCGTGTGGTCGGAGGGATCAATCTCCGTTGGACAATGTGGGCGATCGATCTCATACGCCAATCCCAGGACTTCACTCCAGCCTCACTTGCAGCAACAACGCCGATCGACAGCATGCGTCGCAATCCATATTCGCCGTCTGCCGGTACCGGTTCTTCCTGAGCGCTGTTTGGAAACAGACGGTCCAAGATCAGTCCCACGCCTGTTTCGACAATGAGTGAGCAAAAGGGAAAGGCCAGAATTGCCAGCGGTTCGGAGAGCGTCAGCCCGTTGAGGAGCGAGAGTGGATTGAACAATTGTGCAGACGTTCGAGTTGTCGTTGCAGCATCCGCTCGAGGAATCCAACTCGTAGTTAAGAGAATGGGGGATACGCGAACGACAAAATTCGCTGGCCCACGCGCAGTACATGTTGCTGGTGACACACATCTGCAATCGATTTACAAGATTGCCGTTTGTGAAAAGTGCGTGGAAATTTGCCACCGACCGTCAGATTTCTGACCTAAACTTGAATCTACACAAAAGCGACGAATCGCGGCCCCTTGTACAAGATTTATCTGAAAAGTAGGAACGAGAATTGAGACCGATTCAAGAACAACCAGGTCGCATTGTGCTGATTCCATCCACCTGGATCGCATGGCTGGCGGTCACTTGCGTCCTGTTCGGAGCGCCGCTACTCGTGATGCTTCCCTGCCTCACATGGAACGGACTGACAGCAGTCCGCAATCGAGTTCGCTGTCCAAATGTTGAGCAACAGCAGCGAAGATGGCTTTAGTGGAGGGATCGTCGCAAGGCAGGTGCCATAAGCCCTTCCTGCAGAGTCTCACGAAGGCTAAGAAATGCAGCCAAGTCGTCCGGAGTGAGGTTCGCTAACGATTGTGGCCACCTCCACGTGGCTGAAGAGTTTGCTGCGCCGATGCGCGACGGGAGTTTCGTGATCGTCCCGCCAGTCAAGGTCAGGTCGACATCGACAGTACCGAATCCGGCTACGAGTCGGGCCCCCGATGGCAACTCCGCGTAGATCGCGACAAAGCGTTCACCGACCACGGATTGCGCAGGTCCGGATATCAACTCATCGCCCACGGTCGCAACTTGCGGATCGACAAATTCGCCCGTAACTCCCCCGGAGACATTCGAACCTGAAACGGAAACCATTGTCGGCACGTTCAGGACGAGCAGATTCCAGCTCGCCAACTCCAGTTGGATCGGAGCGAGTCCGGGTACGGGGTCCGGTTGACCCGGAGGTTGTGCTAGCAAGTAAGGGCCAACGGTCATTGCAGGCACCGCTTGGGCAATTGCCGTCGCCCGAACAATCGTGCCCCGTTCGCGGCGGTCAAGTAAGTCCGGCCCGCCATATGGCCCTCGACCGAACAGAAACGGAACGGTCGGACCACTGGAGCTGACACCTGCGGTCGTGTCGATTGCTGGTGCGGGATCGACGGTGGGGTCTGTTCGCCGCAGCCGGACCAGAAACGAGTCGTCCCCGACAACAGAGTCGTACCCGCTGTCCCCAGACAGCAGAAAATCCTCGCGAGAATATGTCGCATCCTCGCTGTGACTCGCGGCCGGTTGGAACTGTCCGGCGACCATGTCCCCGTGTCGTTCGTTGGATTCGTTGGATTGCAGGACTGGATCATAGACGCCGGTGTTCTCTCGTCGAATGCTCCGTGACGCTCGAAATGAGGTTCCGGGCAGTGTGACGTCCGTGGCATCGTCGTCGAACAATATCACGGGACCGGCACCGAATTGCATTGCATCATCTGCGTCGGAGCTGAGGTTGTCATCGTAGATGGCGGTCACGAGTTCGGTCACGTGGGCCCGTCGGTCACTCTCTGTAAACGTCGGGGCAACAAGCGATCGATCTCGCAGTCGCAGGCCCTCCATTGCGGCCGCATCAACCGCAGTCTGCATTTGCCGCCGACTCAGCGTCACCATTCCCAAGTGAATCACAAGCGCCATCAGCGGCAGCAGTGCGAATAGAAGCACTGCAAACCAGATCATGACGGTGCCTCTAAGACGGCACGTGACATCGTGCTTCTTGTGGAGAACTCGTCTCACTCGAACACCTCGCGACGGTAGATGCCCTGAGCCGAGATGACTTTCCGATAGGGGCGGACGGTGGTGGCGAATGCCTTAGCTTCCCCGAAACCATAAGTTCCCCGATGCGGACCAGCACCGAAATTGGGATTCGCGGAGGGATCGACCAGTATGTAGCCAGCCGCAGCCAATGTCTGGCCATTTGGAAATGTCGCGGAGGCAGCCCCAGTGACAGATGCATCATCGGCAGTGACCGGGATGTTCTGTACTCCGTTGAGTCCAACCGTGTCAGCTGGCCGGACAATGTTGCCATCGGAATCTGATTGGATATACGCGACGAGAGCTGCAGACTGATACGGAAAGTTGATCCGCAATGCGACCATGCCCGGTTCGAGGCTTCCAGGCGTGGGGGAATCGAGCGCAAACGGTCCTTCGGAAGCTCCTGCTGGCAAGACCTCCTCAACCACGCGCCGCCATTCGGAAATTGTTTCGGCGCCTGTGCTCGAGTCACGGTTTCCAAAACCGACAAGCGGGATGACAACAGTCAGATCGCCATCGACATTTGTGACCAGCGTGCCAGGGTATCGCACACGGTCAATGTCCGGGTCGTAAATGTAAGTGGAGTACAGCAATCGATTGATGAGAGGAAGGGTCTCTGGGTCGGTGCCTGGAACCACGACGAGTGATGCTTCGCTGTACAAGCCACTCCCCTCCAGTGCTTCATCAAATGTACCAACTGGGGCAAACGGGTGCCGTGACAATTCCATCGCCCCAACATCCGCTGCCTGTTGCAACACGTTCGCTGAGAAGAAGAGAAAGCCGAACGCCAGAATGGCCCCCAGTAAGAACGTCATGACGAACGCGATGACGGCAAACTCAATTAATGCCTGACCGGACCGTAGCGATCGACGATCCTGGTGCGATGAAGTTCGCATCAAACTCTTCCTCATTTTCGCCACGGAGTGCAATTGGTGTGCATGTATCGTACGACTGTCATGCCGCGAATGCAATAATCTCGCCTGACGATAATGTTCTGGTGGTTGCAGATGCACACGTTGTGTACTACGGTGGTGGATCGGCTGCATGCCAAGGAGCGGCATGCAGTCCCAAGTCTCATGGATGAGCCGATTATCGATCTGGAAGACAGCGTCTTTCATCGAAAACCGTCCACTGGAGTCTACACATGCGTTCGCAAACAACGAGACTGTGCCTGCCGGTCTGCCTTGTCCTCTCTTTCACCGGCATGTCGCAAAGTCAGGACGAACACGACACGAGGCAAGAGGGCTCAACACAAGCGTTGATGCAGATCTCTTTCTCTCCACGCCCACAGATGACGGAATCCGCTGTCGAGAGTTTGCGGTCAATTCGCCTCAAGTGCGACTGCACGCAGTCGTTCCATGGAACCTTCGCGTCACCTCTGTATGCCCTCGACCTTCAGGGTTGTGCAATCAATGACGCGGACTGCGAGTTGATCGCCGAAATTGTCGAACTGGAGGAACTGAAACTTGTTTGTACGCGAATTACGAACGGCGCGATACATCCGCTGTGCCGCCTCAAGAACCTGCGGTGGCTTGACCTGCGTGGCACCCGCGTCACGGATGACGGCATCCTCAAGCTGACCCAGGCACCGAGACTGGAAATGCTCGATCTGCGAGGCACGAAAGTGACAGCGGACGGTGTCCAGGAACTTCGATTGCGACGACCGAAGTTGAGGGTACTTGTTGATCTTCGAAAATCCTCCCCCAACTTTACTTCCGCGTTGACTGCGGACAGCGTCGACTAGCCGAAGGTGGGATCACTCGATGAGTGGCAACGGGTTCGACGATCGAATCAACGAGAGCAAAGTTCGTCTTCGGGTCTGGAGTCGTGTTTACGAGCGACTCTTGCTGACGCAGACTTTGCGATGCTGAACTTGTTGATGACCGGCCTGATGGGGCACTCTCGCAATCGACGCAATCGCGATTGGCCCGGCATTGTCGGTGACTGCATGCGACCTCAAGTCGACGCCCCTTGGTTCGCGCATGAGCCGTTTGCCCCTGCAATTCTCGCCATGTTGCTGGGACCGATGTGAGTGTTTGACGTCCGTGATTTCAGCCGCGGAAGAAGTCGATTGTCGAGTTATCCCACAAGTCAAATGAAAGAACCGCACTGAATTCAGTGCGGTTCATGGGGCATTTGCGTAGCGAGACAATCGTTGATCGTCAGGCAATGACGTTGACCGGACCGTGGTTGTCGCAGTGGTCGCCGTGCGGATGGTGCAGGTGCCCATCGACGAGATAGTCGACATGGTCACCGTGCGGGACGGCCTCGTGACCGCAACCCGGTCCATGAACATGATTCACGTCGTGTCCGCCGCACTTATGGTCCGGAGTACAAGCGGAGGGATTTGCATCGCTCACTTCCAGCACATGTTCGACGACCTGGCCGTCCTGCTGCTGGTGGTGTAGGTGACCATCGTGAAGATAGTCCGTGTGGCCATTGTGCTCAACGGCGGTATGACCGCAGTCGGCCCCATGCTGATGATCGTGATTGGCGTGAGTCGTGGACATCGAGTTTCCTTCTTCGTTGAAGAGCAATAACACGGCGAATCACTGGAAAGTGAATCGTCGCTGATTAGGGGTCGGTTTCCCGCGCATGGTCAATGCCGTTGGATACCAACTGCGAAACATGCTGGTCAGCCACGGAATAGAACAGGTGCTTGCCATCGCGACGACTGCGGACCAGCCGTTCGCTCTTGAGCAACTTGAGCCTCTGGGAAATCGTGGTCATCTGCTCCTCGAGAGCAATCGCGATCTCCGTGACGCACATTTCCTGTTGGGACAGGAGTATGAGTACCTTCAATCGTCCGGGGTCGCCCAATGCCCGAAAGATTCCGGCCGCGCGGTCGCAGACGGAATCATCAACTGCCGAAAGGCCACTCACTGAATGGTCATCATTGCTGCAATCGGGCTTCACAATCCATTAATCCTTCAATTCACCATTTGATGAAGTGTAGGATAGTGCACGGAGTCGATTCAGTCAAACGGTATTTTCGATGAACTTGCGCCAGCGACTTCACCCTCATTCGGGCTGTCGCCCGCTACATGCCAGCCGCCGCCACACGGACAGTGTAGAAAGCTCCCATACCGAGAATGAGCAACGCCCGAATGTGCGCCCAGGGCAATCGCGATGTGCCTGTCATTCGACGTCCTATGCGGTCCCCGAAAAGTTGCAGCATGATGCCCACAAGCGTAAGCGACGATGCAATGCCAGCAGCGAACAGAGCAATGATCAGATAGGCCGCCGCCGGCGAACCGGTCGACAAGCCAGTGAAGTAGGCTGCAAGCGCCGAAGGACACGGCAGCAATCCGACAGCCATTCCGAGCAGTGCGGTCGTCTTGTAGCTCGTTCGCAAGGGCGACTGAGATGAGAGGTCTCCGCTGGCGACATCGAGTTTTACGACGCTGGGACCGTCCGCACAGTCATGATCGTGATCGTGGGAATGGTGGTCATGTCCACAGCAACGCACCTGTTTTCCCCGAATCGCCTGCCGGAGGAGATAGCACCCGACAGCTACGACCAACAGCGCGCTCACCCAGGGAAGGAACGTCGAAACGTTTTCTTCGTGGTGGTGATCGCCCGTCACCACGTGATGCGCAAGATGCACGGCAAAAGCGATGGCGAACAGCGACACAGAGTGCGAAACGGCTGTCGAGAGTCCCATTACAATCGGATGCCACGGACTGCGTCGCCCACCCACAAGGTAGACAAACATGGCCGTCTTCCCGTGCCCCGGTTCGAGGGCATGCAGCGCCCCGAGGAGAAAAGCAAGCCCGAGAGTTAGGTCATGGGTGTGTTGATGCATTGAACCACCTGGAAAGTCACTCGCAAGGAATTCGACGAACGCGACCGATCAGAAATGAAAAGTCCTTCCATTGCAACGTGTCGAACGAGCAGTTGCAAGTATCGCAGGCACAGAATGGTGCCATCATGGTGATCTCTAAACAGATTCATCTCCAAATGAGCTCCCCGCACGCTTGCCGAAAATACTCGTGAAGTGTCTCACATCAGCTGATGTTTCATCGAGAGATTTTCCGGATCAGGTGGCTTTGCTGAGGATAACCCACCCGTGCGAGATGCAGGGCCAGGCGAGAGCGTGTTCGAAGGAATTTCGTCGCACACATCCCTGTTCCTGTTGCCTGAGTCACTGAAAGACTTTCGGCTCAACGATCGTCGGCCGCGTCTATTTCATCGCGAGTGTCGGCGGCGACCTCCGGTTAATTCGTTTCCCCTTTCTGGATTGTGTCGTTGTCCTGAAAGAGAGTGCCAGCTCCCTCGATGAAGTCTTGCCGCTTACCCATTCTCAATCCTCGACAATCGCGGGCTGCTCAATCTCGGCAATCTTCTCCCGATTGTTGTCCCCGTGGCTGATCCTTTGCACAATTGCGTCAACACGAACTCCACAAGCAGGAGTTTTCACCGAGGACCAGACAGTTGGGTTACGAGGCGGCCGTCAGGGAACACCGGTTTGAGTCTTCGCCATCCGTCATCAAAGCGGTACTCGCCCGGCGCCTCGCTCGCCCCAACATTGCCAGCTGCGTCTCGACCGGACTGCGCAAAAAAAGGAAACCCGTCGAATGGAAGTTGCCATTCGACGGGTTTCCTTGCATCCCTTGCGGGGCAGTTCGTTCTGGCTACGGAGCCAGGTCACCACCTTCGATCACGAGAGTGTCAATGCCGGGCATACCCATGTTGCTCGCCAGGCTGCCAGGATTTGTTGGGTCGAGATAGACCACGCCGTTAGTGTCCTGCTGCGTGTTCACCAGTTTACCACTGACGATTGGACCTTGATCATCGTCGTGTGCACAGGGCAATGCAGCGGCACAAGCAGCCATCAGGTCATTCGACTTGTGGCCCATAGTCGCAACCGCGACCAGGCAGACCAAAGCCACTCCGCCGACCAGAATGCCGTACTCGACCATTCCTTGGCCCTTGCGGCTTTTCAACACATTCCGCAGTTTTCTCAACATCAATTCAACCTCTTTCAAATGGAGCATCGCTAATCACGCTATCAGGGCAATAGCTGCCAGTTGCGTGCTTACTTGCAAATTAGCTGCAAGTGTATATTGCGTGTATATTGGAGAATCGATGTGATCGTCAAGCCTACCGAAGCGAGTTTCTCACATTTTCAGATTCGTTTTGATGGGGCCACGCCATTCGCGAATCGCGATCGAGGGTCGGGAGTGTCTCGGGCATAGTAAGGCGTGTTGGCCAGCAGCGGGTTGTTCGTTATGAACTATGCCGCGTTCTTTGGCGAGGACTGCTGTGCAGCGGCGCTCCTATCGCGGACACATGTGAGCCCAATGCTGTTTTGCATGTCAAAAGCAACTCAATCGTATCGCTTTCGTCCATGTGGAACGGGACAGCAGCGATCAGTCATTCCGACGAGAAGACCCTCGAACTGTCGAATGAGTGCATTTGCTGCACGCTGTGAGGCTCTACTGAATGAAATGAGCCGACTGGCCGTGGACGGTCGCTTCGATTACCGAGCCCGCTGATGCTTGGTGGGCTGTGACGTCGCGAAATGAGGCCACAGAATGGCAAGCTATTGGCTTGCCTGCTTACGGACGAGGAGTACCAAGCAGGTCCGATTGTTTGGACCGAGTTCGCAGATCCGTTTCAGCCTTAGGACGAATTTGCCGACGAGGAAGCGGTCGAACGGGTGAAAGCGTCCACGATTTCTCATGGATGCTTAATCAGCCAGTTGCCAGTTTGAAACCTCGGAACGCTCACCGGAAACCTGTCGGATGGCCGAATAGGAGTTCATTGATTCCGTCTCTAGACTAGCGATGACCTGTGCCGTTTGACGGAATTCTGGATCAAGTTCGGCGGCTCGCTGCAAGTGAGCCAATGCATCGTCCTTGTGGCCGGCTCGCGCGAGAAGCATTCCCGTGTTGTGGTGTGCCGCTGCCGTTCCAACACTTGATTCAAATTCAGCAAACGCCTCGTCCATCCTACCTTCCGCAGCAAAAACCATCGCTAGATTCAGACGCGCCTTGGGGTGACTTGGCATGGACTTCAGGCATCGCAGCAGCGTTTCCTCAGCGCGTTCGAGTTCCCCCTGTGTGTACAGGAAGTATCCGTAGTCGTTGAGTAGGTCCGCGTCATCGGGCGACTCCTGCAATGCTCGTCGATACTCACTGGAGGCCGCCGTCCATTGTCCCTGACGGTCGTAGAGCACGGCAAGTGGATGGGCGACCCCCTTCATTCCGGGGGCCAGTTCCCGTGCTTTCTCCAGTTGGGCAATGGCTTCGTCGTCCTGTTGTTCAGCCGCGAGATGGAGTCCGCGTTCGCGACAGGCTCGTGCCGATGTACTCTCTGCCCTCGAAAGTGTTGGAGGAGATTGTGATGCGAGCGGATCGTCCCGGCCAGGCAAGGCGCAGCCTGCGAGAGCCAGAACGCTAAAGCAAAGCGTACTCCGTAGCAACGTACCCTTAACCCGTGAAGCACGGGAGACAACGGGATTTGAGTCCGCCCAGCATTCATCGGCCAAAACAGACTTCGGTGCAGTGAAATTGAGATTTGTCACGTTAGAAGATTCCTCCACCGCCGAACCCACTTCCACCCCCGAAGCCTCCCAGGCCACTGTTTCCATTTCCTTGGCCCCCTTGAGTGCCGTTTCCGCCGACTCCCGTCCCGTCGATGAGCTGGTTGTAGATGCGAGGCGCTTCTGCGCCGTGAACGCCAACACCTCTCACTGGAGACAACACCACGCGCTGGTCGGCATCCATCAGACCATTCCGTTGTAACTCGGCCACAACGTTCATTCGTCGCTGCTCGTTGAGAAAAGCCGTTCTCTTGTACGCATCGTCCAACGACTCGTCCCCCTCCAGTATGACCGGCTCGGTCTCGACAACAACGATTTTTCCATGGCCGATCAACGCAGTAGCCAGTGCGATGACATGCTCACGACCTTCAGGGCCAAGTTGCTCCTTACCGGCAAACCACTCGTTCCGACTGATGACGTACTGCTGGTCCCTCGCGGAACAAATCAGGGCATCGTTCCAACCATTGACGTACGTCCCGAGCGGCGCAGGAACCGCGTAAGGTCCGAAGTCATCCGGTCTTCGGCAGTCATTGTTCTCGCACCAACCGCGATTCGAATCCAGCCCCGGTGGACATGCGCGGCTGTCGGTCGTGGCGCATTCCTTCTGGTGTGATTTCTGCGCTGTCTGACAACCAACGAGTGTTAGCATCAAAGATGCCACGAGAAATGGACGGAGCCTGGTTGACACCTCCGTGTGCAAAACAACATTGTTCATGGTGTCATCCTCAGTAACGGATCCGACGGACGTGCAACGGGAGGACAGAGTAAGCCGTTTGAGTGCCCCGGCTGACCGATGATTAGTTCCTGTTCGAGTCGGCGAAATGCTTTCATCTTGTAGATGTCGGTGCGGATCGAACTTCGATAGTCCTCGGCAACATGTCCCGTCAGATTCCCACGCAAGAAGAATTCGACATCGTCAGGCTCGAAGTAGTCGGACCCCGGCAAGGCCAGTGGCTGGCAAGTTGCATCAACCGGATTGACCAGATACGGCGTCACGAGCACGATGAGTTCCTGTTCGTCTTGCGATGTTCGATCCTGTGAGAACAAACGTCCCACGTACGGGATGTCGCCCACGAAGGGAACGCGATCGGAGTCGCCTCCCAGGTTGTTCTGAATCAGTCCCGCCAATGCCAATGTCTGTCCTTCACGAAGTTCGACGACATTCGTGAATTGCCGCTCGTTCAATCCGGAGACTTCGGTGTCGCCGATCAGTGCTCCGGTTGCCTCGTCGCGTGTGCTGACGCTCGTCGCAAGTTGGAGTCGAATCCGATCATGATCTGTTACTACAGGGGTGAAGCTGAGCTGAACACCGAACGGAACGAAGCGAACCGACTGCCCCCCCACGAAGTTCACTCCTCCGACATTCTCCTCACCGTTAAGCCCGTTGTCTGGCACGGGAAATGATCCTCCGACTTGAAAGTTCGCCCGTTGTCCGTTCAGGGTCGTGAGTGTCGGTTCGGCAAGCGACTTGGCTAGCTGATGTGTCTTGAGAAAGTTGAGAATCAAATCGAAGTCGCCGCGATCCACGACAAACGTCCCGCCCGCACCGCCTGGATTCTCAAAAGCGCCTCCGGCGATTCGCATGAGCGATCCAAAGCTGGTGAAGGCAGCGGAGTCTCCGAACAGCGCAATCAGATTTGCAGACGCACGGCGAACCGCACTCCGATTCACTTCGGCGATCGTCACTTTAAGCATGACTTGATGGACGCCCGCGATTTCCAGAAGATTGACGACGCGCCCATTGATTCTCGCGCTGTTGACTCCTGATGCGGTATCTCCATCCAAAAGCCCGGTCAAGCCACCGGAGTCGATGATTGCCCCGGCATCAGCATTCCCCAGAAAAAATTCATCGGGGCTGAACGGAGAGTCCAGGCCCTCCTCTTCGGGGATGCTCCGAGCAACGATTCGCAGAATCTGGGTAGCGTCTTCGATGCCTTTTGCTTGTCCGCGCACCACGACCTGAGAGCCGACGTAGCTGAGCCGCACTACGCTGTTGGGGAACGCCCGGTTGATCTCGCGTTCGATTCTCGCCAACAAGACTTCAAAGCGGCGTGCGGTCTCCGGGTCTTCCTGAACGCGAACAAGGTAACTGAGAACTTCTTGTCCTCCCGATGCTTCGGGATTCTGAAACCAGAAGTTCAGCACAGTTGAACCGAGCTGTTTTCCGTTGATCGAGTATTCGGTCTCAGTGACGTTGAGAGCATCGACAACATTCGGGTCAGCCACTTGATCACGAAACGGTGTCTGTTTGAATTGCAAGATTACTGGGCGACCGATCTGGACGTCAAGCGTGAGTTGCGGGTCGACGCGATCCACAACATATCGCGAGGCCCGCTCTTGCGCGGCTGCGTTTGGTCGAGGTGTTCCCAAGTCGGGGCGGTCAAGTCGAAGTGGACGTAAATCCGGTGATGGGAGTCGCTCCGTCGCAGAATCTCCCTGAGCCAGGACAGGCTGCGTGGGAAACTGCGGTTCCGACTCGGCGTCCGAGAACTCAGAGAAAGGCAGAAGCGTCGCCCTGCCCGGTGAATTCACACCACCGACATCCTGAGCATCAGAATGTAAAGAGAACAGAAGAACGAGACAGACCGCGACCACCACGGTGCGCTGGGAATCACCCAGTCGTCGCGCGCAACGCAGAATGCTTGATCGCTGAGAAATCACCGCCGTCCCCCCAATTTCAACAAGATCGTTCCCCTGTGAAGGGAAACGGAACACTGAGAGAGTTATCGGCTGTAGTGGTTGTAGGACTTGTGCAAAATGCTCCACATGCAGTTGAACTGCAAAAAGACGCAAGTCGTTCTCAGGAAATAGGTTGCTGCTATTTGAATGGGGTGACTGACGTGTTGATGCCTGAATCGTCTCGAATCCGCAGGGTCTCTCCGGGTTCTGCAAGTCGTGCTCCAACAGGGAGTTCCAACGCTGCCGCGGCATCTTTCTTGCCCGCAACAGCGACGGTCCACGGTCTGACATTTTCCCGAGACTCAACGACTTTTCCGTCGCGATCCAGAAAGAGCAGGTTGATCGGAAATCGCATCCAGAACATATGGATCGACGAAGACGGATACAGCAGCAGCCCCATTGCTTCGGGCAGTTCCCGTTGAAACTGGAGTCCTCGGAATCGACTCCACCAGGTGTCCGCAATGAAGAGCTTTTCGACCAGAACCTCCCCGGTCGATTCAATAATCAACTGCCCGACGAAACGACCTGTCATCATCGAAATGCTCCCTGTAAGAACGAATCGAGAACCTGAACGATCTGAAACACGACCGGCCCCAGAGCTGCCGTCATGATCCCCGGCAGAAAGCAGACAATGAGTGGAAACAAGAGTTTGACGGGAACGGCCATCGCAAGGGCCAAAGCCCGTTCGCGGCGTCGCATCCGTAGATCGTCCGCCTGCACCCGCAGCGTTTGTGCGAGACTCGATCCGACTTGCTCGGCATGAATGACAGCTGAGACAAAGATCGAGAACCACGGTACATCGACACGCTTCATCAAACGCCGCAGTGCCTCCACTCGCGGACGCCCCGCCAGCATGTCGATCTGAAACAGTTGGAGATCCTCCGACAGTGGTCGACGCGATGGCTGCGTTTCGAGAAACCGATCGAGTGCCGAGTCGAATCCAAATCCCGCTTCGGCCAGCGTGGCGAGCAGGTCGAGCGTGATAGGAAGATCCTGTTCCACTTCTCGAACACGTCGCCTGCGGCGTGCCCGCACAACGATCGCTGGTAGAAAACCCAGTAGCAGTCCGGCCAGCCAGGGGCTGGCCCAGATCAGCGGCAGAAAGACCTCGCCGACTCCACCTGGCACACTGGATGCCAGTCCACTCGCCAGATCCACCAACTCGGCCCAGTATATGGAGGCAATGAATGCTGCCCCAACCAACAGGCCAAGGAGGGAAAGTACAAGGAACGTCGGCGTCGCCGACTTCGACCGAAACCCGGCTCGAAAAAGCCACCACCCCAGCTTGCTTCGCGTCGCATCCGATTGGAGTTGTTGCCCTGCTTCCTGCTCATTGAGCGGCTCCAGTCGTCGTTGCGTCAATCGCCGACGATGCAGCGTTTGCCAGACCCAGACCGCCACACCGGCAATTGTGATCCACAATGCAAACAGCAATGCAACCAGCGTTGATGACATGGAAAGGAACCGTCGGCAAACTTCGATCAGAATTGCGGGCGACTGAGACGAGAAATCCAAATGATGCCCACAGCCTGCAAGACAATTGCCGTTGCCACCATTCCCTGGCCGACGAACGACTGCAGATAGTCGGCCATCCGGTCCGGATCGTTCCGCCACATCATTGCGGCGATAAAGTAGGTCACACCGATTACCGAAACCACGGACAGGCGAGCTTGTGTGGTCATGGCGTGCATGCGATTCGACAGTTCGAGTCGATCCCGAATCGTCCGGCCGACGTTCGCCAGTGTCAGGGCGAGTCGGCCTCCCACAGTCCAGTTGACAGCCAATGTCTGCGAGAACAATCGCACCGTCTCCAACGGCACCCGCTGACTCAGTTCGCCCAGCACTTCAATAGGATCGTCTCCGAATCGAATCCTTCCCACCACCTCCTGCAATTCGAGTTTCCAGGGTGGTCCGGTATTTTCCATCGCGGATTCCAGTGCGCCTTGCAGACTGGACCCGGACTTCACAGCCGCAACCATCATGTCAATCGAATCGGCGAGTTGCTGTTCCGCCTTCTGTAGTCGCCGCATTGCCCACCACTCTTCAACCTGCCAGGAGATCAGCGCAGTGAGCACCCCAAGAGCGACACAATACGCCAACGGCCAGCGAAGTCCAAAGTAGAGAACCCCGGTGATCACAACCCCAGCCAGTATGGCCAGCCAGCGATACCGCCGGGTGAGCGAGTTGGAAACAATAACTTCGGAAGCGTCTCTGCCCATGTCCTGTTCGCGGACAGAATCCAGGAGTCGCCTTCGCGAAGTCTCAGCCATCCGCCCCCGTTCGATAGCAATCACAATTGCGGCGAAGCCAACGAGAATCAAGATGGCGGCGAACGCAGCACCTAACACGGCTACACTCTCCCATCGGATGGCTTGCGGAACATCTCGAACGAAACGTCCCAATCCCGTTCGCGAAGTTCGTGCATGCAACGGGGAACGATCCCCGTCGCGACAAATCGTCCTTCAATTTGTCGCCCCTGTCGACCGGTCTGCTGGAACGCAAAGATGTCCTGCAATTGGGGTGTTGATTCTTCAAGTCCGGTCAGTTCCGAGATGCGATCCACGCGGCGGACACCATCATCGAAGCGGCGGACGAACACGATGATGTCAATCGCGGCAGCAATCTGTTCGCGAATCGCCCGCGATGGGAGATCGAGCCCCGCCATCAGCACCATCGTTTCCAATCGGGAGATCGCGTCGCGCGGGCTGTTGGCGTGAACGGTCGTCAAACTGCCGTCGTGGCCCGTGTTCATCGCCTGCAACATGTCGAGCGCTTCGCCACTACGTACTTCTCCCACGATTATGCGATCGGGACGCATACGCAGCGAGTTGATGACCAGATCCCGTGCCGAGATCACCCCCTGCCCTTCCAGATTGCTGTGTCGAGTCTCTTTGCGAATCACATGTTCCTGATCGAGAATCAGTTCGGCGGCATCCTCGATCGTGACGATTCGTTCGTCATCCGGGATAACCTCGCAGATCGCTCCCAGGAAAGTTGATTTCCCTGCTCCTGTACCACCCGCCACGATAACATTACGACGTGTCCGGACGGCCAGTTCCAGAAACTGCATCATCTCTGGGGAGAACATCTTCAGTCGCAGGAGATCATCGCGACGGAGGCGTTTGCGACCAAAGCGGCGAATCGACAACGTTGGGCCATCAATGGTGACTGGCGGAAGCGTGGCATTGACTCGACTTCCATCAGGAAGTCGAGCGTCGACCATCGGGGATGACTCATCGATCCGACGACCAACGCGAGCCGCGATTCGCTGAATGATGCGAATCAGGTGGTCAGTATCACGGAATCGGACGTCCGTCTTTTCCAGCCGGCCGAATCGCTCGATGTAAACCTTGTCGTATCGATTGACCAAGACATCCGTCACTGCAGGGTCGGCCATCAGTGATGCCAGTGGACCCACGCCGAGCGTTTCCTCCTTGAGATCATCGACAATGCGCCCACGTTCCTCTTCATTGAGCGGGATGTCTTCCTGATCCAGAATGCGGGCGACAAACGTTTCGACGTGAGCGGCCAGTGATTCTTCACTGTCGCCGAAAAGGTCGTCGGCATTCAATTCGTCCAGAAGTCGCTCGTGCAAACGCCCCTTGACGACCGAATAGTCTGCTCGGCTTGAAATCGGACGTTCAGGTGCTCGCGTGTTCTCCGAGTGAGACGTCCGTTTGCTCACTCGATCCATTGGAACAGAAAACGTTGTGCGTCCCAGTCGCTCGCGCACACGATCAATACTCTCGGGGGTCTGATCACTCATCTGAAAACTCCGCTTCAGCCTGAGTGTCGACGATTCCGTTTGATCGGCCGTTGGACTCGGCGTGACTACCTTGCCCTTGTCGTTCTTCAATCTCTCGAACAATCCCCTTGAGACCTTTTTCCACTCCTGACCAGCGACTTCGCGACAACGCAAACGGTCGTCCCAGGTTGGCGGCTGTGATTGCTCGTTTGTCGAATGGCAGGACATGGTCGACGGAATGTTGGAGCGTGTGTCGAATGTCGTCCAGCGAGGGATTGCCGGGAACTCGCAGAAAACGATTGACAGCGACTCGCCGTCTCTCAGTTGGATATCCCACATCGTCCAGCAAAGACATCAGTTGCACAATACTCAGCACCGTAGGGACGACGTTGTCCAGAACGATATAAGAGAGATCCGCCGCGTCAGTGACCGACATCACGATCCGGTCGAACATCGGAAACGTATCGACGATGACATACTCGTAGGTGCGACGAGCCAGGTTGAGCACGCGCGTCAACAACTCGTCATCAATCTCCGTTGCGGAAAGTGCGTCGGGCGGTGCGGCCAGTAAATCGAGTCCGCAGGCATGAGGAGTCGCCAGCTGCCGAATCAGCGTCGAATCCAGTCGATGCCGTTCACGAATCGTGTCCAGGAGCGTCGTCGTCGGCTTCAGTTCAAGCATCGTCGCGCAAACGCCCATCTGCAACGACGCATCAATCAGCAGGACTTCACCGGGATGATGTTGGGCCAGTCTCGTGGCCACATTGACAGCCAGCGTCGACTTTCCCACTCCTCCCTTATTGCTGATGAACGAAATCGTCACGCCGGATGTCTTTGCAGCACGCGAAGGCGGTGTGACCGACCTATCGAGAAGTTGTCGAAGATCGGCCGTCGACACGGGGCGCCGCAGGAAGTCACGGACACCGACGCGCAAGCCTTCCACAAAGATCGCCCCTTGCGCTGCTTGTTCCCACTTCTGAGGTGCAAAAGTGTTCGGTCGGTATGCACCAGCGATGGCGGTCTCCGGTGAGACTGCCAAGAGTTCGCGAACCATTGACTTGAACGCTTCCATGTCGTCCGACATTTCGACGATCGCCACAGCAGGCCAACGGGCACGCATGATATCCACCGCCCGTGTAAGATCGTGGGCGAAGTGCGGAATCACAGCGGAGTGAGAAAGCGATTCCAGCGCAGCCTCAACCTCTTCGCGAAGAGCGTCATCATGACTGACAATAAGTAGCTGCGGCTGCGAAATGGAAGTGACTCCTCAAGGGCGAGTGATACGGGAAACACTCGCTGAAGTGCTATTCGACGACGGAATGGGTTCTGGTTTTGTCGGCGTGATCCAGACATCTCGCGTCACCTCGGTGCCACGGATGTGCTCGACAATTTTCGGGCGCGGTAATTCAATGTCTACGGTCGGCTGTTGCACAAGACCTGACTCAATCGAAACAGTCGGTGGCGATTGATCTGCCGAAGTGCCGGGGAGTGGGACGGCGATGATCTGCGTTCCGACTGCGAGTGCCTGAGCCAGCTGCCCAACATCATTCGGCTGGAGAGCCAACAGATAGGTCTTGGCGGTGACCTGTCGTTCGTTGACCTCCGGGGTGACCAACTCATTCACGACGCGAATCGGACCATTTGGAGTGAGTTGGGTTTCCGTCGTCGTCTGCGTTTCATTCACCACACTGCTCTGCACGGTCTGGATGTCTGCTCCAAAGTCAACCAACTGAACCTCACTGCATAGCACGTCGACGATCGCACGCTGGAACAAGTCTCCTGCTCCCAAAGCCTGCTGGATGGCGTCTCCATTTGTGAGCCCGCGACGCACAGTTCCTCCCAACGCATCAATGTCATAAGGCCGGACTGCGACAAGCTGGAAGCGATCGCCCCGATGAAGATCTTCCAGGCCATCCAGGCCAAGAACCTGTTGTCCATTCACGGACATACCGAGCATTCCCTTCGGAATTCCAGCCGTCGTCCCGGGTTGCGAACCCACAGGGAGAAGGGTTGATTCTTCAATCACTCGTCCTGTGTCAATATCCCGCGTCACAACGCGATCAATCAGTTCATTTAAGTCACGCACCCATTCGGTTCGAACGCGATCTGCCGGGAACAACATCGTCCTTGGACGACCCGTTGAGGGGGCGATGAAATCATCGAGGGTCAACTTCGAGTAAGCTTTGATGGGGCGTGCGGTCACCGGGACGGCAACACGGTCTGAGAACGCGAACTCATCGGACGGAGCATCCTGTTTGAACGACACATACGTGTTTTTTGCACTCTGCGAATTGGGCTCTTGTGCTGCTTGCCTTGGCACAGGAGATTTCCTTTCCGGGTGAGCGGAAGGACTCTGCTCTCGACCGGACGAGGCTGCTACGAACAGTTCAGACTCTCCCTGAAGAAGCTGAGAAAGCTGTGTCACCGCTTCCTCGGGCACGGCGATGCCCACAACTTGCTCAGACGTTTCCTTGGTCGCTGAACCGGAGTCCGCCTGACCAATCAACACAGCCTCCTTGACTACGAGACGCACCCCTGTGCGAAGCTGCTCTTCCAACAGGCGATCCTCGTCGGGGAGGACAGCTCCTTGCAAAGTCGCCCAATCGGTCTGTGGAAACGCGGGACGCAAAGCCTCTGGCAAACGGGCATAGACAGCGAATCGATCGCCGTTCCGCAGCCGATTCAATCCAGTCATCCGGTTCGATGCGACGGGAAGCACGACTGTCCCTTGAGGTGCACCGGCCACCAGCCCTGGTCGTGTCCCTCGGGGCAACAGCATCGCTTCACTCAATACACTGCCGTGCGGGATATCCTTCGCGACGACCCGCCCCACCAACGAGCTAAAATCGGTGATCCAGTCCGGTTCGATTCGATCCGGTGAGAAGTAGAAGACGTTTAAGCGTCCGGTCACCGAGTCCGCCAAGTCTTCCGGTCCCAACGCGGTGAAGGCGTCAACGGCCCGGGAGGTGGTTACCACAGGCACCATCCCCTCGAATGAAATCGTCTCATCTACCTCCGATTCGTCCTCGGCGTGACCACTACGAGCCACGCAGTACATCTCGACATCCAGGCCCAGTGCTTCAGTCAACGGAGCGACCTCTTCGGGATCAACAGCTACCGTCGCCACAATGCTGCTCTGATTCCGTTGCCGTGTAGCGGCCTGAGCATCTACCACTAACGATTGCGCTCCGATCGTCGATTGCGTCGAACCTTTGGTCAGCGCGACCATCATTCCCCCCAGGACCAGCGGTTTGATGCCCGTCTGCTTGGCCAGTTGCCCTGAACGCGTATCTGGGGGCTTGATGCCACCCAGCAGCGCTGCTTGTTCGATATTGGAGATCGCTTCCTTCCGCGCAGGTAAAGCAGCGAGCAGGTCGAACGTGTCGCCCTGCCGCAGCAATTCCAACCCTGGCACTTTCTCGACGGCAATGCTGAGACTTCGCTTACCCGGTGGCACACCCGCTGTCACGCCTGGTCGCGTCCCAACGGGAAGGAAATCGGATTCGGTCAGGATGTAGCCCGGTTGCTTGTCTCGCGCGACAACGCGGCCGATAATTTGCGACAGGTCGCGCAACAAACCGGGGCTCACCATCTCTTCATCAAGCCAAATTGGCTTCAAACTCTGCGTTTGGAGATCGACCAGGTCTTCGCGGGTGATTCGCTCATAGGCCTTTACTGGCCGCACCAGTGATGGGAACGCTACCTGCCCTTCGCGAGACACAGGGGCAGCTGTCTCGAAAACTCCCGTCGCCCAGAGTGTCGCACCGGTTCCCAACCCGACCAGAACCAACAGCACGGCGACCATCCCCCAAACAGTTGAGGCACCGGCACTCGATCGGGCGACTCGTTTGGTGGGCATCGTTCAACCTCATTTCAGAATTGCTGTTTAGTCGGCACCGCCACCGTGCTGCCATTCTCATCGCTGAATTTTGTGTAATTATTGCGAAGCTGCATACCGTATGCAACTCGTGCCGTCGCGTATTTGCACTTAAACCGATTCAGCGTCTCAGTTTCGATCGCAAGGCTTCATACGATCCGCAAAACGGGCCGGATGAAATCCAGCAATGAAGCAACGCCGGTCGGAAAGATGACGGTGATTATCAGGCCAGCGGCAATCGCAGGAGCGTACGCGAAGTCCTTCTGCTTCCGATTGTGGGCAATGATCGCGGAAACGACTCCCGCGATGGCTGTCCAGAACAGCAGCGAGAGCACTAAGGCCGGTCCCAGCCAGGCCCCAAGACCACTGACCAACTTCAAGTCCCCACCACCAATGCCGTCGCTCAGCGTGAATGGAACAGTTATTACAAACGCCAACGCGACTCCCAGCAAGGCGTCAGTCCAACTTATGGGACTCCAACTCAGCCCCGTTGCCACCAGGCCAGTGACCAGTAGGCACAGGGGAATCGAGTCCGGAATTTCCCGTTCGCGCAAATCGTAGAAAACGGCAGACATGCAAAGGATGACCGGGACGATCATGATCCACATCAAATCTTGCCTTAAACGTATAAAACCCGCTCGTGCCGTGCAAAACGATACGAGCGGGCTGTGATCTAACAGGAAGAAACGTCCCTGTCCCGCAAAAAACTCCAGACGTCAGACCCGTAGCGACTACGGAGCCAGGTCAGCACCTTCGACGACGAGAGTCTCGATGCCCGGCATACCCATGTTGGTCGCCAAGCTGCCAGGATTGGTTGGGTCGAGATAGACCACACCGTTGGTGTCTGTCTGCGTGTTCACCAGTTTACCACTGACGATTGGACCCTGATCATCGGCATGTGCGCCTGGCAGTGACGCCGCCACACTAGCCATCAGGTCATTCGACTTGTGGCCCAGAATCGCCACAGCGACCAGACAGACCAGCGCGACACCGCCGACCAGGATGCCGTACTCGACCATCCCCTGACCCTTGCGACTCTTCAAAACATTTCGCAACTTCTTCAACATTGCTCGTTCCTTTCGATAAAACGGAGCGTGAGGGAATCACCCGGCCGGGAACACAATTTCCAACAGTCCAGGGGATAACTTGTTTTGTGCACACAGTGTGCATGTGCATGGAGAATTTAGACAGCCTGGTGGCTCTGGTCAATGGGGTGAGGACGGATTTGCGATATTTTCCGATTTGAAATCATAGGACATCTGTATCATGTTTACTGAATGCATGGCGGCTGCGTCTGACTGTTGAGCGCAAATGCGATGTCGATGCACAAATTGCGACGCACCATGTAAGATGAGGTTGCGACTGAAGACGCTGCATCGAATCAGGCTCTTCATTTCTCCAATATTCAAGAATCCATGAAATCATCGACAAGAGCAGCCGGTGTGACTGTTTTGGCCGTCTGCCTGCTGGGTCTGCCTGGTTTTCTCTCGCCCGTGTCGGCCGCAGAGGACGCAACGGCCGAGCACAACCATGAACACACTCACGACCATAGCCACGAACACGGCTCTGACGCAGAGTCGGACCACGCACCCAGCCAGCCAACAATGAATCGTTGGAGTCTGCTCGGGCTGTACTCACTGATCATCGCGGCCGCGTCGCTCTTCGGCGGCTGGTTGCCCGCTCACGTGAAGCTGTCTCACTTGCAATTCCAATTGGTTATGAGTGCGATTGGGGGGCTCATTCTGGGCATCGGCGTGTTGCATCTGCTCCCGCATGCCGTGCATGAGATCGGACGAGACGGTGTCGACACGATTGCCAAATGGATGCTGGCGGGGATGGTGATGATGTTCTTTCTGCTGCGGGCGTTTCATGTGCATCACCACCAACCCGAGATCAATGCCGACGCTGAGGATGAAGCGCGCAATCCACCAGTCGACTTAGCCGTTATCGGACACGCGGAGCCTGTCCATCTGCATGGCCCCAACTGTGACCACTCTCATACCCCAGAGAGTCGCTTGAGTTGGTTGGGCATCTTCTTCGGGCTGGCGGTCCATACGCTGCTGGACGGGCTAGCACTCGGTGCGACCATGCAGGCAGAAGCAACTCACAGCGCGGCGACATTCGTGGGCGTGGGGATCTTGATGGCCATCGCACTGCATAAGCCGCTGGACTCGTTGTCAATCACCACGTTGATGATGAACGCAGGCAAGTCGTCGACAGCTCGCTGGGCGGTCAATCTCGTGTACGCGTTGCTCTGCCCGATTGGCGCGGCAGCATTCATGCTGGGCGTCGGCCGGATGGACCTGGGCGGGCACTTTGTTGTCGGGTGCGCCCTTGCGTTTTCAGCCGGTGTTTTCATCTGCATATCGCTGGCTGACCTGCTCCCGGAAATGGAATTCCATTCGCACCATCGTGTCCGGCTAAGCATCGCCCTGTTGCTGGGCATCGCTCTGGCATGGGGAATTGGGTTCCTGGAACCGGCCCACCTGCATCACTAATGAGTGTTCCATCTTCGAGCAGGGATGGCGATCAGGCGGATGTCGTCTCGCAGTCCCGGAAATACCCCTTGATGAGAATCTCCGTGATCCGACAGGTGTCCTTGGCTTGCCGCTCGGAACTCGCGGTGAAGGTCATGTCTCCCAGGCACCGGATGTCACCACATTCGACACACACAAAATGGGGGTGCTGGTCGTCGGGGTTTGTTGGGGTCAAGGATTTCGAATCGCCAAACGGGATCTCCCAATTCCCGACGCGAGATCAGATCGGCGTCGGTGAGGTCAGTAAGATTGCGAAAGACAGTCGCCTTATCGATTCCCAATGGGACCAACTTGTCTGCCAGATCCGCATGCGTCAACGGCGACTTGGCGTTGCGCAGTTGCTGAAGCACCGAGATCCGTGCTGGCGTTGCACGAATATTGCGATTCCGCAGGAGTTGCCGAACTTCTTCCACTTCGTTCGCATCGTTACGCTGGGCCCGTTCTGCCATTTTCCAAATCTCACTTTCGATCAACTCATTGAATCCCAGAGCGAATTGGCGACCAAAGACATTCTAATTCAACTTTCTCTCTAGTCTATATCTGCAAGTCGATTGCAGTTGAAAAACCTGGGGGGCAGTCCAGTCGCCTCGCGACAAGATTGCTGAGCTAAGCCCGGGAAATTCGTCAACCAAAAGCTGGCCAAAAACGCCGAAGGGCATGGGCAGTGATGGTATGAGCAGCGAGGAATCGCGATTGCCAGCATGCGATTCTCGATAGTGGCGATCATGACCACCACGACGGTGGACTTTGGGTAGCTCTGCCTGGTGAGACAAGCACAATCCGTACGACGGGAACAATTTCAGACCTGGCCACGAAGTCGACCGAACTGGCAGATGAAAACGCCACCACTGCCAAATCGAAATTCGTTCCACAATGATGCGAGTCACGTGTCTCCGCCGCCTGTCGTAGAGTCGCGAGATTCTCGGGTCAGCATGGCCTCCAGCGGCACCCCCTGACTGCCAGTCCGTTCGCCCTGCAATTATGTCAGGAAGCACGAAGTCGGTGCACAAGAAGCTTGAACTTCAAAAGTCGGGGGATCCTGGTTCGGTTCCAGGCTTGGTCTTTACCTCCAACACCAGTTCTGATTCTTCCCTCAGATTGGCCGATCTCTCACCCGTGTCGCCTCACCTTATGTGTCAATCACCCCACTGGAAACGATCAAAAGACTATCAAGCAGGTTCAACCGTTTGAGGCCTCGGCCAGCTTGCGAAGACTGGTGAACGCATTCCGGAGAAAACCGGAAATGGCTTCAAACCTTCTTGGAACAGCGTTTCCAAAGTTTCGAGAGAACTCGAAAGAAATCATCTGGTCTCACGGTCAGTGCAGTCTCGGCGACTGCGGGCCATTTCACGGCGAATCTCAGTATGCGAGAAGTCTTCTCAGGAATTCAAGTCTTCCCGGTCCCCTCACTCTGCGCCGTGAATTGCGAATCTTTGTCAGCCCCGTCTTCAGGAAGCCCTCAAGAGACTTGAGCTGTTTTCCGGCCCGTTCCGGAGTCGACTTTCGAGTTTGGCTAGCGCTTGAAGTTTCCGCCTCTCTCTGTGCTTTCCGTAAAGCGTTGTCTTTTCGGCGTTTAAGAAGTCGGGATGACAGGATTTGAACCTGCGACCTCTTGACCCCCAGTTACATTCCGGTGAAATCTTGAACAGTAGCGATATTTGCGCAGAACTCTGGGAACTGCATGTTTTTTGCCGTCGATGCGATCACTGCATGAGTCGAACACTGTTCACTTCCGTCCGTTTCTGTTCGCCTTTGTCCTCTTTGGCTCCCCATTTGGCTCCCCACTACCCCGCTGCTGACCACTTGTCTTCGACTGAGATTTCTTGCCAGTCGATTTCGCGGATTTCTTTCTGACAGTCTCCATCACGTGCACGGCTTGAGAGTGATCTGAGTCGATCCAGTGAGCGTAGGTCTTCATCAGAACTTCGACTGTGTCACCCAGCCATGCCGCAGCCCTCGTGACTGGTAGACCGTTCGACAATGCGATCGATGCCGCTGTATGTCTCGCTGAATGGAATCCGCACTCGTCCAGATTCAGTCTTCTGAGACGTGGCTTCCAGTTGCGGTTGGCGAAGTTGCTGCGCCTCAGAAAAGACCCCCGCTGATTGAGGAATACGAAGTCCCTCGCGTGGAGCTTCCGCTCACCATTCGCGACTTGAATCGTCTGGTCGGTCTCAAACCCCGCCCTGCTCTCTTTGATCGTCCGAATGACTTCCATCGTCTCCACCGGAATGTCGATCAGCCGATAAGAGTTGCTGGTTTTGGGTGTCGTCTCAATGAAGATCGTCCCGTCAGTCTCGACCAGTCCCTGCTCAATCAAAATCTTCCCGGCTCCGAAATCGATGTGCTTCCACAGCAGTCCGAAGATCTCCGACTGCCTCATGCCTGAGAGAAACGCCAGCAAATAGACACCAAACAGATCGTCGTTTTGAGCATCGTTCAGAATCTGCTCCATTTGTGTCGTCGTGAACGCCTTCACCTTTTTTCTGTCGTAGCCAGGTCGTGGAATTACTTTGCAGGGATTCTTGTCGATCTCCCCTTTCTTGACGGCATGATCCAGCGACCGACTCAACAGATCAAATGCGTTTCGGCGCTGCGAGTTCACACCGTTCTCTTCCAAGTCCTCCAGCCACTGAGAGACCATACTGGAAGTCAGTTCGTGGACAGACAACTCTTCCAATTCACCCAGATGAACCCTCACCCGATCATAGTAGTCCTTCGACGTTTTCTTGAGCTTGGACCGATCAGCGATGTATCGATCAATGAGAATCTTCACCGTGGCCCCAGACAGACTTTCTTCGAAGTCCGAATAGTGGATTGGGTAAAGTTCGTCCAAAAGATCTCTCAGACCTTCGTGAGCTTCCTGCTCATTTCTTGCCCGTCTGCGGATTCTTTGCCCTTCCAGAGTTCTCGCAGAATACCTCCATCGCCCGTCTGCTTCCTGGTAGACTGTCCCTGACCCGTAGTCTCGCTTACTGCGTTTCTTGGCCATTCCTTGCACTGCTCCGTCTTGGCTCAACGACTGGCAATGCTGCAAAAAACTGTTCCGCGCTGAGTAAATTCTCGCGGTGAAACGTCTTCATCGGGACACCCAGACTCTTGCACTTGCGAGTGAATCCCCGCTTATCAAGTGACAAGGCGTCTGCGAACTGCTCCGCGAAATACACACCAGACTGAGGAAGTCTGGGCGCAACGAAATTCTGACGGCATGTCGGATACTCACTGAACTCTTCTGCATAAAAATCCACTGTGTGCAAAATCAGTGTGTACCCGAAGATTCGATGTCGATAACTCGTTCGAATCTGATCCCGCATCCATCGCACCGAGTGCTGTCTTTTGGGATTCAGCCCCGGAAACGCCGCCATCCATTCCACATCCAGAAAGAATCCGTATTGAGGCAATACAGAATGCACGCCACTTGGTGCTGGATGCGGCAATCTCGTCATATCGTGAAGGTCTCCAGTCGTCACAGCAACGATGCATTGAACTTAATTGGCCCCCTGAGCATCGTCAAGTTGCCGACCGTCAACCGATCAGTCGCAAGACTGTTCTTGGATCACTCACTTCTGACGACTGACCCTTCTTCTTCCAGAGTCCCTGCGTTTCCGACAACGTAGAGAATACATCCGTCTGGACCTGACGCCGCATTGTAGAGCGGTGCCTCAGTCACGCTGTGCTGAAGATCCCAGACCACTTCGCCTGTCTCTCCGTCCAGTCTGGCCGCCTGTCGGGTGTCGTAGTCCTCATTGAACCAGACCCCGAGCACGATCAGATCCCCGCCTTCAAGTTCGATCGCGTTGTAGACTCGACCTCCGATCGAAGACAGCGGAGTCTTCCAGACATTCTCTGCACCGACCCACTTCTGAATCACCAGACGTTCGGTCGCTGCGTCTCCGGTCACTCCGAGAACGGCACTTCCCGAAAACCCCCGAATGAAATGGCATTCCCCATTGAGTGACTCCACGCCTTCGACGCTCATGTCTCCGGTCACATCGAAGATCAACAGCGTTCTGACAACTGGACCGATCGGCTGTTGATCTTCCACGGCTGCGTAGGCGAATCCTCCGCTCGTGCAGACCCCCGGCTCCAGCGGGGTCAACCGACTCCCTTCGTCAAGTTCCAGAGTCTTGTCGACCGTCAGCGTGCCGTCCGTTCGCACCAGCTTCGCGACCTTCCCCTCCGTCTCCGTCGATGCCAGTCCGACGATCTTCCCATCGCCAACCCATCCGGCCGCATACAGTTCGATCCCCGGATTGTTGTCTGTGAACGACTGAACCGCACTCAGCGTGACGTCGAATCTGAGAACATCCTTCACCTGACCGAGTTTGAAGGTGACCGGGTTCCGCAACTGCTTCTGAATCACATCGACGTGATTCTCGACCCCGTTCTGCCGGACGGTCCCCGGCCACTCCATTGCCAGCGTGACGTCCAGTTCTCTGTCGAGTCCCCACCGACTGATTCGATTGAACTCCACTCGCCAGTAGCCGTTCGAGTCCCGCACGGTCGACTCAAACGGATATCGCCCACCGGCCACGGCTGCGAACTCGCTCGAATAGTCTTCGAAGTCGTTCGAGTCGCCCCGATCTGTGTAGCGTGCGATGTACCCATACTGGATGTCTGAATCTCGGTCTCTTTCTCCGACCTGATTCCCAAACGCGAGCAACTCAACTCCGTCTTGAACACAGGTCACTCCGGGAGCGATCAGTGCGTCTCCGGAGTAGTCCACGAACACAGTGTCCTCAAACGTCTGATCGTTGAACGGTGAATGCTCGTCACTCCAGATCTTTTCCCCAGTCTCCGCTCGTATTGCACGGATCGTCGCCTGTCCACAGCACTCACATCTCGTCACAAACACACTTAGCACTCCGCTGCAATGGGGATGATCGTGCCGCCGTGCATTCCGAGAAGCACACGTCGGTTGTTGGCAATTCGTCCCCAAATGTTCAGGAACGTCATGTTTCGAATTGAACCAACTGTGACGCCAATGTCGTTCGAAATGATCTGAGCCGACGACACATCCCCCTTCGTGCTCGTCTGATTCGTAAGTCCGAGCCATTGCCCGTGCGGAAGCGGCGTGATGTGATGATAGCCCTCCTCGAACCTCTCTTGAGATACGAACATGGCCACGATATTCGCGTAGACCCCTTGATTGTATGGTTCGAGCTTGTTGTTCCCGTACCGGACCAGAAGCAGACGATTTGTCGAGACTCGTCCACCACTTTCATCCACCTGTGCCGTCAGCCCTTCAGGACCACAGAACGTACAGTGTCCCTGATTTCGTGACGCAACCGCACCCATACCATTGAATGCGACAAACCCCAGTCCCCGCTGCCCTCCACCTTTGACGGCGTCCGTCTCTGACTGTGACGAACTGCGTTCTTCCGGAGACGATCCTGTTCTGAGCCACTCCGGATTCTTTCCGTTCGAATCAACCCGCTGCGGACCGCCAATCAGGATCGGACAGAAAGGAGGAATCTTCACGCTGCCGACATTCTTGAACGGAATCGTCGCTTGATACTGGTAGGGATTGCGTTCGGTCGTCACACCTTGTCCTTCTGTGCTTCTTCGATATCGGAAACCTTCTTCTTGATGGTTTCGATTTCCATAACCCGGAGACGCTGCTCAAAGCTCGGAGCCAACGTACTGTGCTCGGTATTCAAACTTGCCTGTGTCTTTCCGACTCCACCACGCACAGACCAAGTCACCTGCTGAATCTTTCCGTCCAACTCGATGGCGTGAAATCCTGAATACAGAGCATCGGTTCCACGCTCCGGCCGACGCCTTCTGGCTTCAACGTCCAGAACTTTCTCCGCTGCTGATTTCAATTCGGAATCGTTGTTGGTTGCCTTTTTGACTTTGTAGGTACTCTCCCGCCCACGCCGTTCATGGACATGCTGAATCCGAACCGTTGAATAAGCGTCCGGCCTCGAAATCAGTTCTGCACCCGTCCCAGATCGACCGGAAAGTTTCTTAGTCAGTGTCGATCTGTGAGTAATCCCCGTGTCCGGATCTCGGATCGAATACGAACACATCAGCCACAGTTTCGGAGCTTCGTAGTTATCACGTTTGTTGACGCGATAAACCGGCTCCGGCATCTTCACGACCTTGTTCGCAATGTCGAGTGAGATATTCCCTCGAAAGCGGTTGTTCAGCTTCGTTGCACCGGCTGGCACGACATCTGTTTCATAGATCCCCAGATTCTTGTCGTACCATTGACCGAGAACATACGGATCGAGTTCTGAAAATGACCCGTCATCGTTCTCTGCCGTGTCGAGCAATTTGGAATGCAGTTCGTACTGGCTTAGAGAAGTGACTTTCCAGTTCAGTTTTGGAACCGGCCCCAGTCTCCCATCCGGCTGTCCCTTGATTCGAAACCACCTCCAGACGGTGCCCTTTGCGAGTGCCCTGGCCCGTTCTTGCTCCTCTTCGTCGCTGCCGAAAAGAATTGCTCTATCTGGATATTCTGGCGAGTACGACTCGAATCCATCGTCTGGTGCGTAGCTCAAATCTTTCCAGAGCTTGATCTGTCCATCCAAATCCAATCCGACCGGCTCCAAGAGCAAGAGCCCCTGCCAGCGAGACTTACCCGCCACAAACAAGAGTGAGTCTGGAATTGCCACTGACTCAATGGATGCCCCACCACTGATTGTCCGAACATCTGGAAGATTGGAGCCATTGCCCACTTTCACAATGCGGATCTTGTCTTTCAGTGTGAGGACAATTCTGCACGCATACTGTTCACACAGTTGCTGAAGTGCCGCCGCTGGCTTCACGTAGTCCCAGACGATTTCCGGAGTCTCTTCTTCCACCTCACTCGGAAGATCCCGAACATCTGGCGATGACTCTCCCAACTGTTTCAGAAGGTCTTTCGCAAGGTCTCGCGGTGAACGCCTCGTCTCTTCCAGAATCGTCTTGTCGGGTTTGCGAACATTAAATCGCCCGTTCACGTACCCACCGCCGCGCCACCACTTCCAGCGTCGATCGAGTACCCGGACGGTGTAGAGAACCTCCCCGCCTCCACCTCCCGAACGGAACATTCCGTCGATGGCACACTGCTTGAATCGGAGAACTTCCCGCCCATTCTCTGAGAGAACAACGTCCCCGATCGCCGGAACGAAATCTTCTCGTCCGACAATCTGAAATGTGAACGAACTCGGTGACGCTCCATGACTGAGTGTCACCGTTGTATCACCGGTGTCGGAGCTCATTTGACCACGCCCCGACCCGTACTGGATGTCACACCACCGTTCTCCGGCCATGCGTTTCTCCCATTAGAATCAGGTGACCTGGATGAGCTTTCCACCCGCCGTAATGATTGTCTCTGTACCGAGGTTCTTGCGGATGTCGACACCACTCGGGAGCGTGCCCAATGGATCTCGCAACTCAGTCGAAGATCCGAACAACTCAATCACATTGCCGCTGTTGAAATCTTTCTGACGTGGATCTTTCGAACAATCCACCACAGAATCCTTCGCCGTCAGATTTGTGACCTCGTCCGTTGTTCTCCAGTCGAGAACAGAATTGAACAGATCGATATCGGCGTGCCCACCTTCGATGAGAAGAACGTTCGTGTTGTGAGCTTCCAGCACAGTTGTGTCTGAATGGATCTCGACTTGTCCGCCTGAAAGATAGAGGTTCGTGAGAGTCACACCTGCATTCATCCGGAGATCAACGTCGCTTTCTTGATCCTCCAGAAACCCAGTTCGCACTGTTGCCAGTGTGGACGACGATCCCTCAGTTGGTGCCACTTCCACAGAACCTTTTGTGACGTTCAAGACGTTGGACGCATGTGTTCCAAACAACACCAGAGCCTTCTCACCGTCATTCGCAGGTGATCCCGTGTTGAACACATTGATCGTGGATTGAACGGCTTTCAAATCCAGCCGCATCAGCGATGATCCCGGACCATCTCCCTCTCCGATCGAAACGACCGTTGCGCCCACTTCGAATGACCGACCGCGATACTGGAAGTATTCGCCATCCGCATCGTAGACCGGAAGTCCGATCTCTCCAGTGTAGCTGGAATGAATGATCAATTCCGCCAGAGTCACGGAAGCCAACGCATCAAGACCGTACCGCATGGACCTGTTGGAGTTGGTCAACACGAGGGTGTCAGAATTGCTCGGAAGTGATCCGGTCGAATAGTTGAGCGGTTCGTCCACATGTTCTGGACCGGTCGATGCTGTTGTCTCTGTCACTGTCGCTGTCGGCGATGCTGTTCCGGTCAGAAGTTTGTTCTCGGCAACCGGGTCAGCGAGATCTTGACCACTGAGCGATCCCGCAGCAGTAAAGGTGTATGGCCCACCGTCTGAACCTGTGACAGTCATGTTTCCAGAGCCGACAGACGACAAAGCTTGAACTGCTGTCTGGACAGTTGCCGAAGACGCGTTGTAGGCGAGTCCACTGGCAGTTTTCCCAAGAACCTTGACTGACCACGTCCCGCCAGTCGCTCCGATCAACTCGACACTCCACGCTTTCGGAGTTCCTGGATCACCCGCAGTGACTGTCGTCACTTCAGAACCGACTGCCAATGTGAGGTTGGTGACGTCTGACACCAAAGTCGGCACGTTGGTCCCGGCCTTACCACTGACGTACTCGACGTAGAACGGGGAAGCATCGGTCCCTGATCCTGTCACACTCGAATTGCCAGACCCAATCTCGGACAGACCATCGATCGCCGTTTCGAGTGCTGCTGCTGCAATCGCATAAGACAAGTTGCCGGTTGGCGTTCCCCCTGCGTCCAGTGTGAACGTCCCTCCGTCCCCTCTCACGATAATCCGATGAATTTCGTTGAGCAGACCTCCACCGTTCGCCAGTGCCGACGGTGCAGTCCCCACCGAGACGGTGATCAGTCCCTCATTCGAGTTCGCCATCGCGTTCCCGAACTCGACAATCACCATCGGGTCCGCCAATGTCCCTGCTGAAGCTGGAACGTGAACCGTGATGTCTCCTGAACCGATGTTGCTGAGTGCTTCAAGCACCGACTTGAGCGAACCTGTTGACGAGATCGACGTCGTGGTCTGTCCCTCGAACGTGTACGTTCTCGATGCTGACGCACCGTCATCGTATCCGTGGACGAACTGATGCTCGTTCGCTCCAGAACTGTTCCCATGCTGCTGGATCTTCTCCGCTGCCACATGCGTCAACAGCGTCCCGCTGGACCCATAGTCGATCTGGCAACTGATCGTGTTGTCTTCAAACACACTGAAGACGACGCAACCGATCTCACTTCCGGTGTTGTCCGAGAGCGTTTGCGTCTTAAAGTTCGAAATCGTCTTCGTGAACTTGCTCTGCCAGAACGCCAGAGTCATGAACTGCATTGTGTCGATCGTCGACGACACCCCATCGACAGTCACAGTGATCTGAGACGACCCACCACTTCCCCCGTAAGCGTCCTGCTTCCGGTAGCTCATCATCCAGACCGTGGGAGCATTGTCCCCGATGTTCTGAACGACTGAGATCTCGACTTCTGCCGCCGCAGTCAGTGACCCGGTGTTGACGGTCAACTCTGCAAGATTCCTGTTCCCCAGAGAACCGCTGTAGGTAATCACATACGGATTCGCCATCGTTCCGGCGCCTGTGATTGTGACGTTGTCTTCTGTCACAGACGCCATCCCGGAAACCATCTTGGCTTTGATCGCCGTCAGATTCCCGTTCCAAGCAATCGCGTCACTCGTTTCGTCTCCGCTCCCGAAGTTCTGAGTGATTGTGTACGTGCCGCCAGTTCGAGTCGACGTGAAGTAGAACGACTGGACTTCGTTCGTTCCCGGAGTCGCCTCCTGAATCGGGTCGACATCGATCACCGGATACAAACCTGACACAGTCACCGTGAACGGTTTTCCCGGTTCGTCGGCTTCAAGATCCAGATACGGTTCCCCAGACTCGTCGACGCCATACGTGGCGGTGATTTCTGCGAATTCTGCGACCTCAGAATCGTTCCACGCGTCTTCTGCCGCTTGAAGAAGACCTGATCGAGTTTCTCCCGGAGACTCAACAATCAGCGTTTTGTTTCCAATCGTGAAACCGACGTCCGAAGACTGATTCACCGAACCAGACAATGTCACACGAGTGATCTGAGCAACCGCTTGTGAATCACCTCTCCAGATTACGACAGCCATCTCTCAACTCTCCTTGTCCGATCCGCTCGAACTTGCGTGATTTGTCTTACTGTGCCGTTGCGTAGGGACTTCCTGGGAACGGTGCGTTGTGGATAAACGAATAGCTGTAGGCAATCCCGAATTCAGTGAATGTGCCGTTCTGATTCTTCGGAGAGAAGAATGAATACCGTCGCAGTTCTTCGTTCTCAAAAGCCGCCCACCGTGGACGTGGAACAAAGATGTCCGGTGGTCCATTCAATCCGACCACCTTCCCGCTCTGAACGGCATGGCACAACGTGAACCTGCGTGGACGTTGGATATCCCCACGCTCTCTCTTCAGTGCGATCCCAACCCTTGATGGTCCACCCGTTCCAGTGAACTCAATCGTTTCTTCGAAGCTCCACAGGAACTGTGTGTTCACGGCGGCAATTCGCTCAATTGCCTCCAGTTCGATTGCATAGTCCCAATAAGTGGAATACTCAGCGTTGTAGACCTGCTGATTTGTCGGACGCGAAATCACCCGGATTCCACCAATGCAATCCCTGTTTCGAATCGCCAAGTCCGGAGTCTGTGCCCCATCATTCCAATCCAGACTGAAATCTCCACCATCTTGGCTATAGGCTTGCAGGACGTTCTCAATTTTCGACTTGAGTTCGCTCTGTGTCTCCGCGTGCAGTTGTCCTTTCAGTGCGATTCGACGTTCGACTGCATACGGATGTCCGCGCGGAGTTCTCAAGACTTTCGCTGTCGCTGAAGCACTCGTTTCGTAGATCTCATGTCGATAATTCCCGTACGTCAGACGCATCAGATCACTCCCGACTGTGCGGCTCGATTCGCCGCCATCGTTTGCAGATCCTGATCGATCTGCTGCATGTTTCTTTGGATTGTCGCGCCCACGTTCTGGACGTCTCGTCCGATGGTGTTCTCGAAATTCGCAGCGTCTTCTGGGGAGAGACCTTGGTTCTCCACTTGGCTCTGAAGAAGTTGCCTCTGCTGTTCGGTCAGTGCCTTCAGCGAATTGAGATATTCCTGTTTGGCCTTCAGGAGATCATTGTTGAGTGTGGCCTCTTTCCGTTGGGAGGCATTCAACTCACGCGTCAGTCGGTCACGTTCTTCGATGGCACTATCCAGACCGTTGCTCTCTCCGAGTGCCCCCAGAATCCCGACACCGCCCGCATCACGCCCTCGCTCCGCAAAGAAGTCTTCGGCCAATCCTTTTCCGAATCCCGTCCGATTGAGGATGTCAGCATCCGCCTTGGTGATGTCTTCACCCTTCTTGACGCGTCCAGCGATCTCCGTGAGCTTGGCCTGGTCGCCTTTGCCAAGCTGTGCGAACCTCGCCAGAGCCGACTGCTGATTCTGCTTCTCTTGCTGAACTCGCTGCTCTGCTGCGTCCAGATCCGCTTTCGCTGCTGAAACGATCTGGCGTTGAACTTCCAGCCGCTGTCGGGCTGCGTCCGTGATTCTTTGCTCTGCTGCTGCTCTGGATTCTGTCGCAGCCTTCAGGCGTTCTTGAGCAACTTCCATGTCAGCAGAGAGTGCGAACTGTCCGGCCCTCTGTCGTTCAATGGCCCGTTCTCTCGCTGCTGCAAGATTCGCTTCAGCTTGTTCCAGTTGTGATAATGCCCGGAGTCGATCTTCTTGCGGGTTGTCGCCCCCAGTCAGCGCGTTCACGCGTGATCGAACTTCTCCGAACGCGTTTTGAGATTGAACTCTCAGATTTTCGAACTTGCGGATGTTCTCGTTACTCGTTCGCTGCTGATCAAGGAGTTTTTGCCGGTTGGCTTCAGCTTTGGTAACAGATTCCGTGGACTTGACGGCAGCGATTTGAGCTTCACGCATTGAATATATGGACATCACCAAGCTTTCTGACGACGATGATGTTGACCCTAAAGCACGCGCTGCACCTTGCAGAACTTCTGTAGCAACCAATCCGGTTGCACCTAAGACGGACAGCGTTCCAGTGAGTGACATGAGCCCTTTACCAGCGGATGCCACAAGCGTGCTGTTGGCGACCTGCCCAGCAACAGCACCACCAACGAATGTTCCGACCGCTGAGCCTGCCTTCTTTTTCGCAGCACTCGAAGCGGCACCCGATGCAGCAGTTGTGGCGACAGACGCCGCAGCACTCCCTCCATTCGCAGCATCGATCGCCTTCTGTGAAGCTGCCAGTGCCAGGTTCGCCTCAGTTGCCAGTACCGTCGCTTTCCTCCACTCCTTCATTCCTTCGCGAAGTTCGTGAAAGATCGTCAAGGCTCCACGAAAAGCAGAAAATGCCCCTTGCACTTTCACGAGGCCACGAACGACATCTTCCAGGTTGTCTTGAGATACAACGCCAAGCGTTACAAACCCTTGAGCAAGGCTCATCGTCCCCTCAAGAACTCCCTTCGTTCGGTCACTCAAAGCCTTCTGCGACGCATGCATCCTTTCTTTGGCAGAGACATACTGATCGCTAGTTCTTTGGACAGTGCGAGCCAATTCTTCCTCTCTCGCTTTCGCCTCCGCCGCCGCCTTCGATTGAGCTTGGCTCCAACTGCTCATCTTCCCAATCATCGAGTTCTCAGAAGTCTTCTGTTTATTCCACGCATCCAGTTTGGACGTCATGGAATCAATCTCTTTCTGAGATGACTTCCAGATACTCAGCCGCTCTGTCATCGTGGCTTTGTCGTTCTCGACAATCCGCTTGTTGGTCTCCTTGGAAGTCTTTTCAATTTCTTTGTTCGCAGTTTCGACTTGCGAGACAACAGCCCTCTCGGATTCGATAGAGAAATGTTTGGAGCGTTCCCAATGCTTGGCGCGTTCGTCTGCTGCGAACTTTTCCAGAGCCGACATTCGGTTCATGGATTCCCGATGAATCCGTTCCACTTCAGTCTGAGACTTGGAGACCGCTTCCAAGACGACTTTTGCCGCCGCAGGTGCGCCAGGATCGCCTGACAGCTTCAGGACGATATCGACCTCTCGCTTGACACCTGACATAAGACGCACCTCTAATTGTTTAGAAATTAGGGAACACTGTTGCCTCAGAGTGGGAAACAACAATGGGAGACTTATCCACTTGGGTGGATCGACTTTGCCTAATAATTGCGGTTGTTGTTGTGTGGAAGGTTATTGTGAAGTTGATGGCACCAAAACCACCGAAATCACCACCGGTAGATGTCTCGCAACTCCCGCCAGACGTCCAAGAGCAGCTCCGACATCACAACCACATGATCATCCTCAACTTCATCGGAGTGCTGCTCGGACTCGCCTCCCTCATCTTCGGAGCATACGTCTACTTCACCTTCTAGTTGCCGGTGAGTGCGGTCACCATCGCCAACTGGACGGCGCCAGCAATTGCGTCGGATTGCTGCCTTCTGGAATTTCCCTCTTCCAGTTCGGACAGGGCGACGGCTCTTTGCATCACGAGTTCGTCGTCTGGCCACTGCCCCGTAATTCGGCATCTCCGAAAATGCTCGTAGGCTTTGGCCTGCCTGACAGACAACTCCACCGGTTTCTCCGGCGTTCCTTTCGGGCAACTCCCCCCTTCCCTCCGACACGGCGCCGGACATCCCATCGGTCTTTTCAATGGCTGCTTGTCGCGTCCGCATTTCACCTTTCCGATGTTGGGGCCATCTTCCTCATAAAAGAACTCCAAGCAGTGCTGACAATCACGGAAAGCCACTTCGGGATGCACCAGCATCAAATGCACCCCGCGAATCAGTTTCCCAATTCTTCCTGCAAGTTCATCCGTGCTGTTTGTGGCTCACCGGGAACGGAATCCGACATTCTGAACTGAGTGATAATGTCGATGATTTTCGCCTGAACCATGCGGTGTACACGGTGGCAATTCTCCGCAGTGATGGGAACAGGCTTTCCGGCACTGTCACAGAGATCCCACTCCACGAGATGCTTTCGCATGAACTCTGAATCACGCTTCGCTCTCTCCTGACCGGGCAACGTGTCTTCACCCGTCAAAAATTCTGTCACTTCACCACCACCTGCTG
Source organism: Thalassoglobus neptunius (assembly GCF_007859735.1). Taxonomy (GTDB): domain Bacteria; phylum Planctomycetota; class Planctomycetia; order Planctomycetales; family Planctomycetaceae; genus Thalassoglobus; species Thalassoglobus neptunius. Next base: position 2,739,114 of record NZ_SIHI01000001.1, read on the forward strand.
GACGATACTTGAATCGAATCGCCTCAAGCTCGTAGTCCGGCATCGCAGCGATGTAACCATCGAGCGTGTAGCCGTCATTGATAAAAGCACCCATTCTGTTCGCCTCCAGAATCCATAAAAAAAGGCGGCCTCTCAATTTGAGAGACCGCCGTGGGCAGTGCGTCGTGAACTTTTGAAGACCGTTCACGCCAAGACGTATTCACGCCAGAATTGTGCGCAGAACTCAACCAGCCAGACAAGATCAATCAAAACTGCCGCTTTCAATGGAGACACGACGCTTCGGATTCTTGACGTGACGACACGTGAAGTGCTGTACTCTTTGGTTGACAAAATGCGGCGAAATGCCCACTACAGGTTGCATCGTGGAGGTGTAAACCAAGATCAGTCGCCGCCTCCTCGAAAACAATCGAGTTGGTCAATGAGAACTCTCACTCTGAGTCTTTCCGGGCTTTCCTTATGATTCTTCTGGCAGCAGCGAGCAACGTCTCTCTCGACCATGTGACGTGCTTCTCGTCAAGAATTTCCGCAGCCTCTATGATCAGATTCTTTTCCGACTGCGTGAGCGGAATTTTCGTGCTCTCCGTCCTTCGATCTTCCGGGTTCTTCTTCGGTCGCCCCATTTTTATTATTCCCGTAAAAACATTTGATCCGAACTTGAATGCCACGAGTTATTACGGGTATGTTAAATTGTCGTTGAGGAACGGCAAGTCACAAAAAAAGCCCGAACCAGCGGAAACTGATTCGGGCGAACCAAAACCCGGCGTAAACGCCAGACTTGGCCTAGCAATTCGAGTCTACCGCGTTTCGCCCCAATTGAAAGGGTGAAACCCATGTTTCATGCTGTCTGCCACTCTCCTGCTAACGATTCTTCCAGCTTCGACAACTTGGACAAAGCCGCCACTCGGTTGAGTCAAGCAACCATCCTTCCCCAAAAGTTCCAAGGTGAAGACAACATTGGCAACTGCGTTCTGGCTCTGATGGTTGCCGATCGATACGGCATCGACGTTCTGACTGCCATTCACCAGATGGCCAATGCACCTGGTGGTGTCATTGCTGATTGCCAAGTTTTTCAGATCTACTTGTTCAACCAGTGTGGTCGCTTCACTCCGATTCGCTACATCTGGACCGGAACTGAAGGAATGATGAACTACGGCGTTCGAGCCGAATCTATCGAACTGGCGACAGGTCAAGCTGTCACTGGTCCGGTCTTCACCGTTCAAGATGCCTTGGACACCGAATACATGGCGGTTTCCATAAGCGACAACAACGAGATCCCGTACGCAGAAATGACTCAGTTTGTCGGATCTCAGTTGGTCCAGAAGTACGCTCCGGACATCGCGGGCGGACTGACATTGAGCTAGTCGATGGCACCATGAGTAGACCGTCTCCGTTTCCCTGGAGACGGTCTACTTCTCTTTCAGGCGTCACCATCTGGTATCTTGCGCCACCCGGCGCCATGTCTCACTTCAGAAGCATCCGAACCGCTTACTACGCATGCGCGTTCGTGATTCGAATATCTGGGGCAGTCGCTCCCGCATGTCCAATGCCGCGTGACTGACCTTCCATCGGAATCACCAACTGTCCTTTCGAGTTCACGACCGGCTTCCCAGTCGTGAATGACAATCGTCCGAGAAGTGCCGTCAGCACGCTGCTTGCTTCTTCCGCATTGGTCAAAACCAGACTCACTTGCTCACCGGAAACAGTTGTCGAAATCAAACCGGAGTTGCCTTCGGCCGGAACACTCAGTCTCACGGTCACAATTCGATCCGAAGAATTGATCAGCGAGTCCCGCGTCAAGTTATTCGCGAACTGATCGACAATCAGCACATTGTCCACCACGATCTCAAAATCGAACAACTTGCGAGCGGCACTTTCGATCGTGACATCGCCCAGATCGCTGAAGAAATACGGCTTCGACACATCCGGGGTCGGTGCTGGTGATGGCCAGCTTTGCCCCCAGGTGATCGACTCTGCCTCAACATCCAGAGACATTCCGATGATGCCGCCTTGGCTACCACGGAGCGTGAACCGATTGATCTTCGCAGCAGTGACCAGAGCAATGTCTGTGACCTTGTCGATCAACAGATTGAACTCAGGGATTGTCTCCGCCACATTGAAAATGTTGGACGACTCAGCCGCTCCGAGTGCTGCCGGAAGAATGTTATCCAGTGCAATCCGACTGGCTTCCATTTCAATCGTGCCGCGCACTGTCTCATTGCCGGAACGATTCCGCTCACTGGCGTGAGTTCGCGTTCCACGAAATCCCGCTGAATTCAGAATCGGAATGTCCTGCACGATCGACTCGCTCAGGAACTCCAGCCAAATTGACGAATCGTCAAACGATCCAGTATCCCACAGCATGCGTGACGAAAAACCGGGCATTATTCACTCTCCTTAGAGTTGATCAATCTGTTGATTCACGTCATCCCCGATGCGCTCGGCGGCATCGTCGGCCATCTTGTCGTTCACTCCGATGAACGGTCTGGCAGGAATCTTCCCGGAACCATGCTGCATCCTCGCAGCGACCGGTTCACCGTTCTTCGTGTGTGCTGTCCCCAATCGAGCACTGTTATTCGTCACCTGTTCAATGTGCCCCGCACGGTTTCCCTTCACAGAACTGTTGAGCTCTCCCGTCTCGAACAACGCAACTGAGTGCCCTTTGAGCATCGATGTATACCGTGACAGAGGAGCATACGGCGTACCATCGGGAGACACCTGCTGATGCATCATCTGGTCGAGTTCGCCCTTGGCAAAATCAGTCCAGTCCTGAAGAGCATCCCGGCATTGCGGGTTTGCAACAACTCCTGCCAGGCCATTCATGAAGTCGGTGAATTCAGCAACATTCACGGTCTTTCAACGCCCTTCCCAAACTTGTCAACGACAACCTTGTTCTTGTTTCGATGATCGACGGCAGTCACTTCGACCGGCCAATCTTCAGAAAGCCCCTTCACCTTCCTGTATTGCATTGCCGCTGACTCCGCGTCGTCTGCGTCCAACCGGAGACGTCCACAAGTCTCCTTTCCGACGCGCTCGATCGGCGGTGGTTGCAACGATCGCACATCGAACTGAACGACCTTCTCCTTTTGCTTCATCCAAATCGTTTGGCTGGTTGGAGTAAAATCAGTCAGAGGATGATCCGAATTGGATTGCGACTGTTGATTTGCTTTCTTAGTCATACCCCGCGTGTCTCCCTACTTAAGAACTGAAACTGCAACGCTGAACACATAATGTTCCCTGTCCACCACGGATCATTCAGGAGTGGCATCTGTCCCATGCGACAGCCCCAAATTGTCGCGTCTGCTGTTGCCAAGGGTTGATTCACGAATGCGTTGCGAATCCGCTCTCGATTCCGAGACCACTTGGCTTTGAGTGCATCCGTCTGTGACCGATTCGCTGCCATGACATGCGCCACGATCACCGGGTACTCATAATCGTCCCGCTGCATCGGACCTTCGTTGGTCAGGTTCTCCCCGTTCGCCGGAGTGACCACCACAAGCTCACCCACCTTCAAGCCAGGTGTCGTCTTGGGATCAACGATGTAGTGAGACTGCACATTGGCACTCGCAATTGAGCCTGTCTCAGCCTCCAGGCTGAGCAATCGCAACTTGGCCACAACAGCCGCCAAGACTTGATCCCAGACAGAATCTGTCTCGTCCAACACAACCGCGTAGATCGGCTTACTGATCTCATTGACGTCAGACTCCGCGAAGAACCAGAACGCGCCTTTGCCTGTGTTGACTGTGACGTCTCCGTCACCAACTCTTGATCCTTGACTTTGCCACGTCTGCTCACTGTCCCACTGAGTTCCCACTTGTACGGCATAGACTGTCAACGTATCTCCACCACCTGCCCCGCTGATCGAGCAATCGGCGGAACCATCTCCGTTCTGAGAGACAGTGAGGGTCAACACTTGGCAGAGTCCACAAAAAAAGGCGGCCTCTCAAACGAGAGACCGCCGTGGGCAGTGTGATGCAGGTAATTGGAGACCACCTGCACCAAGACGTATTCGCGTCAGAATTGTGCGCAGAACTCAATCAGTCAGACAAGATCAATCAACTCACCACGATCTTCAACGCGTTCATACCGCGCAGAAAGAAATCCAACGACTCAGGGTTTTCGAACCGTTGGATTGGAGAAGCGCCTTTTCAGATGCTAATCAGACGATTCGTCCTCATCTCTTTCGATGAGTCCCTTGTTCGTTGCCTCTTCAATCCACTCTGCCTTGCTCTTTGTGCATTGACCAAGCTCCTTCGCAAAATGCGGAGAAACACTGAGATCTCCCGGAATATGATCGTGCCCCTTGTCCTTCTCTGACCCACGACGAATACCGAATCTAGCGACAGCTTTCTCTTTATGAAAGATCACATAAATGTCATGAGCTTTGTTCTTCTTGCCGTTTTTCGATGTGAGAATCACAGCCCCCAGTTTCTTCTGAATTTTTACCGCCAACTCTTTCGTGATCTGACGTGCCATTAAATTGTCACTCGGCTACTTGTAGGAACTTTTGCATCATGCAGAATTGCTCTTTGAGCTTCGGCCCCAACTGTTCGGTGCTATCCAACTCTGCATACACCAGGAATGTCTCTTCAATCATTTCTCGGCAAAGTTCAAATGCCTCAAGTTCATTGTCTCCAGTCACTGTGACACCAATGTCAAACGCCGTGGCAAGATAGTCATCTCCATTGAAGGTGATGACCACAGGGATTGACTTCTTGAGTGACACATCGCAACAGCTTGTTGCTGTCATTTGCAATTCAATGTTCTTGAATCGCGACTTAAAAGCAATTAACTCGCTTTCGATGCGAGAAAGTTTCCGTTGCAGTGCCGTCAAATTTGAGTGTTCAGGAACTCCCGAGAACTCAGGGGGCACCAATTCTTCGTATCTGGCAGAAACTTTTTCAGATCCCGGCCATCCGGAAAACCATGTCAGGACGCAAGCCGACACATCCTCTTCTACGGTCTTCCATCCTAAATCCTTCCGGGATGTACGCAGATTCCTTACCCGATTTTCGCTCATCGTGCACCCTCACAGATTTTATAAAAGCCGCCCTCCAGGAATTCACAAGCTTCAACAAGCATTTCTTCCGAGACGGTGATTTCAGTTTGCCCTATTAACTTGACAAAAATGTGATTAGGCGACTCTCGTCCCCAACTGATTGATTGGTACTCGTCGTGATTGACAAGGAATGCCCCATCAGTCGGCAGGACGGGGGTTTCCTCCCACAAACTCGCCTCTGTCTTCGATTTCAACCACCCATCAGGTAGGTCGTCGAATTCGACTTGAAACGTCCCGACACACAACGCCTTGGTCCGATCACTGTAGCCCATGATGTGAGCAGCGATCTCTTTTGCCGACACGAACCGATTTCCATGTAACTCAGGATATTCGTCACCGAACCATTCGAATGTTGCCGCTTCCAGATGGAGTCGCACGCTTTCCGATTCCTCGTGCGTCATAATGCGGACGTACTGATCTCGATTCGTCACGTCCTCGTACACCGTTTCAACGAGATCCAAGTTCACCTCGTCGTCCACAATGAACCCAGCGCACACAGATGCTTGGGACATTGAGTATGATTTCAGTGATGGGATTACGATGGACACGGAACTCTCAGTATTCAATAAGTAAACTTGTCAAGGTTAATTCTTGCAAGTCTCAAGCTCTTGTCAACAAACCGGTTACGGCACAGGTGGCCCTGCTGGAGCACTGCAAGTTGTTTCCCAGACTACTTTTATCGACTATCGTACTGCCAGTCTGCACAAAAAGGGCATTCGAATCAATGCTGATCGCATAGGACACAAATTGGGTTGCGCGGTTCCACTACCTCGGAGCTTTTTTGGAGAAAACTGATGGGAAAGCGGTGAACAAACAACGCCGATTCAGTTCCGTCACTTCGGAGAGTCCGGATAGTTGAACCGCTCTCTGTCCCTGACAGTGCGAACTCGAATGAACTCCTCTGCTTCTGGAGTCCAGACGACGGGAGAACTGTCCGCTCCGTTGACCCTCGGACGTTCCACCTGAATCTGAAGGATCTCCTGAACTCGATCCCAGTCAAATCTCTCAAAGAGTAGTGCCTCGACTCCGATGTCGTTTCCGTCCCGATCGCAGCACCAGTGATGCCAGAAGCCGCCCCCAACTTGCAGAAACGCGTAGTGATCGACCACGAACTCAGAGAATTCCATCTGTCTCCACTGCGCAATCTTCGGATGATTCATGTCGTGTGACAGCCCCCGAAAATGGTGATAACTCGACTCGCAGATTCTCCACGGGTTTCGCATCACAGCGAATCGAATGATCTGGTCCCAGTCTGGCACTCGCTTCCGGATCATCAACGCCCGTGAGTGTCTCCAGAGTTTGAACTTCCTCTGAAAGCCGTCTCCCAAGAGCATGTCCGGTCCAGACTCGCCCATCGACTGATCCATCACTGCCCGGCAAATGGAGATTCCCGAAGTTCTTGGGATGTGAATGAAACAGTATCTGCCTTTGGCATAGATCATCGCTGAACCTCCGCGTCGTGTTCGTGAATCACGCTCCCGACTGTTGATAGACTGTTGCGTTCGTCGGGCAGACCACAACCCGACCTGAAACCTTGTGAATCTGGCTCGCTTGAAGCGGATCAGACTCGACGAACAGCGGCTCAATATCCACGCCCGGTGTCTGTCGAACGATCTGCTCAATCAGCCTCTGAAAGACGCCAGCTTTCCAGCCTCCGACGTCAACCCTCTCTCGCGATTCATCAATGCTTCTCGGTCGCATCGTCAGCGAAGCGACCTGCACTCCCCATTTCTGGAACCAATCCAGAGTCGCTTCTCTCCAGCGTTCTTCTCGCCATGTCACAAAGTGAACCGGACTCTTGCGGATCAGATATCTCGGCGGTCGACTCGCAAGTAGTTCCCCGTACAGCACTGGATCGTTCCAGCTCCCTTCCGGAAAGTCCGGACAGAGAATCCCGTCAATATCGAACACCATGCGAGGTAGGAATGTGGAATTAAACAGATTCCACTCCAGCAAATGCGGATGCGGCAGAAGCTCCGAATAAAAGTCCAAGTGATCTGCCCCACCCGGACTCGCATAAATCGCAGAGTAGAGCGTCCTCTCGTCTCCGAGAATCGTCTTGGTTGTCTCGATCGACCTCCCCGTCATCACAGTGTCGTCAACAACCAATCGCACACCACTGCCCGCCTCTGAAGCTCCCATGAGACGCCAGCCATGCCCAGCGTCTGAAAGATCCTTGGCGTTCTGCCTCAACACTTTCAGGGGAAGATGCAGCATCTGAGCAATCATTGCTGCTGGAGTCAGTCCCGATCTGGCAACCCCAATGATCTCTGTGACATCGGGAGGCAACTTTTCGATCAGCTTCAATGTGTTGCGGGACAAGTCTTCAACCGTCACGAACTTGAGCGGTTGACTGATCGATTCAAAAGCCGCCCATCGCGGTCTACAACGCCTCTGCGGTGGAGTCTCGTTTCGACTCTTCACCGTGGTTCGACACCGACGACAATAGAACTCATCGGCAAGACTCGACTTCTCTTCCCAGTCACAGAACTGCACGAAACTTTCCGACATGAATTTCCACCAAAGCCAGCAGTTGCAGCAGAAGATCAACAATGAGGGACTTGCTGATGTCGTGTTACCCCTGCTGCAACGTGCATGGGCAGGCGAAGTACACCAGAGAAGATCCCCTCCGAACTTCTCCCACTTCACCACTAACCGTCCATGTTTCAGAACCGACCTGAATCGTGTCTCCAGACTTCGGTGAATTCCCATCCACCAACGCGGCAGGCACTCGCCAGAAGTTCAACGGACTCTCTGTTGAGAATCCCCCGCCACTGGGACTGGTACGTCTCTGCGAGTCTCTGCGAATAATCACTTCTTCGTATGTCGCAGCAACGTAAGCGTTCGAATCCGAGTCATAGACCGACTGAAGCACCACAGTGGCCTCTTCCTTCTGGTCCCAGTACAGGTATTCATGCGAGTAATCGAGAGACACGCGTCGCTCCTACGAAAAGACCTGTGTCTCGATCTCGAACGGTCCAATTGTCCCATCCAGGTTCTGCTCTGCCTGAATGGTCTCTTCGGCCTTTCTCAAGCGCTCATCAATGCGATCAAGCTCTTCGTAAAGACCCATTTTGTATTGATGGAACGCGATGGCTCCTTCCCCGGAAGCGTCTGGACCGGAACCAGGATTTGATCGACTCGCGTTGTTGTCGATCGCCCTCAGTTCGGTCGTGATTTCATCACGCCGAACCCGAAGATCCAAAACCCATTGTGGTGCCGCCATTGATCAACTCCCGGAGAATTCGAGCAACTACAAAATCCGTCAGACCGCTCGCAGCAAACTAGGCTGGAACTTCTTCCACCACACCCAGAGACATGAACCGAGACGCAGCGGCCATACTCGGTGGACACTTCGCACTGGCCACGATCTCGGAAATCGCTTCCGCTTCATCGAAGCCGTATGCGAGATACTCGCCCGGAGTGATGCGCGAACCGTTTCCGTATACTTTGATCCGGAACAGTTTCTTGTTGCTGACGGTCGTCCCGTACTTCGCATCGGTTTGAACGACTGTTTCCGGAGATCCCAGAATCTCACCAGTCACTTCAAACATCTTCTTCCGCTCAGCCGCTTCGCGTTCCGCTTGCTTCGGATTGATCCGTGGATCAGCTTCCGTCACTTCAGGACGATTCGCCTGCTGAACGGCACGCTTCTCTTCTTCAGCAGAAGCCAGCTTGCCTTGAAGTTCAGCATTCGCCTTTTCGAGCTCCGCCAACTTCTGAGCCATTGGGTCAGATTGTGGAGCTTCAGGAGTTTTCGGCTCCGCGTCACCGCTCGAATCGCTGGAGACGGGTTCTGCCGAGTCTGCTTTGACGCCCGGAGTCTTCACGTTGAACTTGGCGTCCAAGGCTGCAATGTTTTTCAGATTGTGGTTGGGATGAACGGAGTCCCCCAATTCCACAATCGCCGCCTTCACTGCTTCGACGTCCAAATTGTGCTGTTCTGCATATTCAGGAAATTTCATCACTCACCACTCCCCAAGAAAGGGTCCAAGAAAAACAGACGGGGCAGTCACACCACCCCGTCTGATCAATCGCTCTCAAAATCCGCATCAGACGGTGACTCAGGATTACTGAGTATTTTTCACCATGCGTCGTTTCTCGGTGACACCGACCACACCACGCTCCGAATACTTCCAGAGACCAACGATGTCTAGTCGGAACAGATCCGGACCTGGAGGTGACTCCTCACCGGAAATCGGCCAGTGTTCGACGTACACGAACGAGTTCTTCGGATCACCGATCAGCCAAGTGCTGTCACTCGATGTACGCTGTTTGATCAACGGGCTGCTCAAGACGCTGTAGTCATCCAGCGTTGAAGCTGAGCGAGTCGTTGTCCGGGCCGTATCACCAGAGTGAGTCCCGCTCGCTTCCTCGATGTGAGTCGAACTCAGGATGTAGCGAGCCGTGTGTTTGAGAGCCGTAGGAACGACAATCGTGTTCGGCATCACGTCGATCAGTTCACCGGTGTCAGGGTCAGTCATGGATGCAAACAGAAGTTCTGCTGCTTCCACAGACCGCCAGTCCTGCAAAGCATTCGACGTCTTGGTGTTCACCACACCCGAAGAAGTGTAGGTGTTCTCTGCAAGATCGTTCCGCTTGTACGTGTTGGTAATCCCGAACACCGCATCGATGATGCGCTTCTCTTTGTTCAAGCGAAGTGACTGCGTGAAGTTGCTGGCGCGAGTCAAGACTTCGCCCAGACGATCCAGGAACACCAGTTCCTTGGTCAGTGCCAACTCGAAACCACGCTTCTCTGGACGAGGCAGCTTGACTTCGTAGTCAGTCATTCCAGCAGATGGATACTCTCCATGTTCCGGAACGATCTCAGCCACATCACCAACGTCCGAAACACCGGGGATCACTTCTTCCTGAAGGTTACTTGGAAGATTCGTCACAAGCTGATCGCCAATGAACGCAGGGTTGTTCCACTGCTCCATGACGTGGTTGTAAATCATCGAACCCGTGATACGGGTAAACGACGACAACCCCACAGCGTGTGGGCCTTCCAACAAGGGCATGCCATATTGCATCCCACCCTTCTGGAAAGGATTGAACGACTCCAGAAGCTCTCGGCCATCTGGAACGATCGCTTCGAACAGGTGATTGACCTGAATCGACCGAGGATTCAGATCCTTAGACTTGGCAAGCGCATCGACGGTGTCGTTGAACTTGTCTATGCGGTTTTCCCGGAGTGCTTGCCTGTGCAGGTTTCGCAAGTCACGGGCCAACGTGAAGCTCTTCATGTTACTCTCCTATCGCCATCGGCTGACGAATTGCCTGAATCACAAAATGCGGTCTCCGGGCCGCAACACCGTTTCTCAGATCGGCCGAAGCCGATCGCTACTACCGCTTCTGGGCACCCTGTTGCCAAAAGGCGTACAAAGTTTGAATGTTCGTTGACCCTGCTTTGTGGTACAGAGTTGGCTGCATTTCCGTGGCGCTCGCGATGTCCACGTTGAAGTGCTTGCACACCACAACACCATTGATCGTGTAAGCCACGTCGAAGTACGCACCACGCGAGAATCCGTGAATGCCCAGAACCACCTTGTTAGCTCCATTCGCAGTCTGCACCGCTCCGGCAAGGTTGTTCTTGTTGGATTCAATCAGAGCATCACTCTGTCGAACACCAGCAGCGCCGCGAGAAGTAACCACGGTCCAGTAGCTCTGATCCTTGTACTTCACGAACAAACATCCATCGATGTTGCCTGCACGCAATGCGGCGCCACCATCTGCAATCAGACCAGCGGCGTTGCCGTCCACAAGTCCAATCGCCAAGGCGTCGTCATTGCTGTTCGCATCTGTGAAGGAAATGCACGATTCAAACAGAAACGGCTTTCCATCGACGAACTTGAACAATTCAGGTTTGAGGGCCAAGAATGCTGGATCGTTGTCCGTGGCAGCAGTCGCAATGCTCACACCACCATCAGCAGAATCTGGTGCGGCAACCGTCCCGTCTGTGTCATAGTGGTCCGCGTTGAACTTAGAGAAATCTTCCTCGTACAACTTCGTCAGTCGCCGGGCAGTGAATGAGTCCGGCAGTGTCAATCCTTCCATCAGTGAATCTCCCTTATTTGTGATGCAACTCAGGTCACAGGTTGTGATGCCATCTCTCAGAAGAGACTCACATCAGGACTTAACGCTCTCCAACAGCCGCTTGGCCATTGCATCCACGCCATACTCGTTCGAATCCGAGGCACCAGAACTTCGCGGTGCAATGAACACGCTGCTTTCCTGCGACTCTCGGAGTTGCTGGATATACGCATCGCGAGCTTTGTCTCCGAGTCCTTTCGCGATCTCCAGAGTCGCTTCGGTGACTTTGACACCTGCATCGCGAAGCTCTTGTTCAATCACCGACAGACGTTTCTTTTCTTTGTCTGCGTTCAAGAACTGCGAGACCTGCTCTTGTAGATTCTTCTGACTCGCAACCACTGGAGCGATCATCTTTGCAACCGCTTCTGTCATCTTCGTCAGTTCATCCGTGCCCTGCTCTTCCGGCAATTTCTCAGGCTCTGGACTGGCTTCTTCAGCAGCGGGATCGATGATCTCCTCTTCAGTCGCTGGAGTCGCCCCCTGCAACTTTCCGAGCATCTCCAGAATCGCGTTGATCTTGGAGTCAGGGTCCATCTCACCATTGCCAAGGATTGCTTGAAGCATGGCCAGCAACGAACTATCCATCTCCATGACGGGAGTTGCTTCGTCGGCAACTTCCATTTCCATTTCGAGAACGTCTTCGTCCCCGTCTGCCATCTCCTGCAATCGCTTTCGACCGGGAGTGCTCTTGGGAGCCTTCTGAATCGCTTCGCGGATCGTCAGTTTCCTCATCTTGCGTTGCTCCTTTTTCTCTGGAGTCTCAACACTCTCAAAAAGGGACTTGTTCGTTGCAGGATTGGCGACCAAGTCCACCGACTTGACTTCGTACAATTCCACAACGTCCATCCCACCATCGGACCTCATCTCGACGAGACCATCTGCGTCGTGAGAAAACCCGCCTTTGTGCGGAAACCGCTCCGCAGTCTCGAAAACCAAGTCAGCAAATGGGTGCGACTTGATCACTTGAAATTCCTTGGCGTAGACCGCCTCGTCTTTTTCGTAGATTCCAGTCAGCACACCGATGTCATCCACGAACGGACGATTGAGTTCCCCCGGCTTGTGATCAAACCGAACCGAGCAACCTTCATAGAGTTGCACCGCCTGTTTACGAGCGTTTTCCGTGTACGTGCGATTGTTCTTGCTTTCCTTGCCAAGAATCTTCACGTGTCGAATCACTCCGGCTTCACGATCCACCTTGTCACTGGTCAAACCCGAAACTGACTCCAGAAAGCTGGTGCGTTTCGCATCCATCACGTCCGTAGATTCGAACAGTCGCATCTGCACTCGCTGTGTCATGGGTAGTCCTTTGCCTGTTGATCCCAAAAGTCCCACATCGTCTTCTGTGCGTACTGAGCTACGTGCTGCTCACGCTCCGTTAGGGGACTCGCCACACCCAGTTGCTTGCCCTCAGTGCGAAGATTCTCGTCTTCGATGTCTGGGTCGAGTTCCGCCTGACGCGCCCATGTATCCGCTGACAAGACTCCAGAGTCGTGCATGATCTCTTTGGCTTCCGCGTCTTCCTTGCGGTCTCTTTGAGCAACTTCGGGAGTCTCGATATCAATCAGGACGATCTGCTTCAGTTGAGACAATCCCTTCTCGGAATCGATGCCGTACCGTTGATACCGCCCCTGAGCGCAGTAGATGTCGAACATCTTCCAGAGGATTTCTCGAAAGTGCTTCGAGTAGAACCGCTGATCCTTTTCCCTTGCCCGCGTGAACGGGCCTTCGGCGACTTGTGCAGACGCCAGGTTGTTGTTTGACGCATCGCCGGAAATCATGAACTCCGGCATCGCCCACTTCGCACCAATGCGCCGAGCCGCTAGGGATGAAACGATTTCAAAGCCAGCATTCCGATCTGACCCCATCGGACCGGGCACGTAGTCCTTTCCCTTCGTAACCGAGAGCACTGTTCCTGGTCGAACCGTCCGGCCTGATTCCTCCCGAAGACCGCCGCCAGACGATTTCATGTTCCGTTTGTGGTCAGCGAGCTTTCCAACCTCAACAGCCATTTGTTGCTGAGACGCTTCGACATACTTCTCAATCCACGCGATCGCGGCCTGATTCGATGCCCCGTGGACCATGTTTCGAATGAGCTTCGCATCCTGCACAATCTGAGGCGCCACGTTGAAGAAGTCCGACATGCCCCTCTTCACTGGCTGCCGCACATTCCGCTTGATGTGGTGCGCCATCGCGACATGGTGAAACCTTGCTTTCGCAGCGTTCTCCGCCATGAAATACTGGTAGTCGGTCTGCGACTCACTCCAGTCCACAAGATAGCCCAACGGCTTTGTGACGTCCGATTCCAAATTCTGGACACCGTATCGCCACGACGTTCCCTTCAGCCCCAACTTGTTATCAACGTCACGACCAACATGCTCACCTTCACAGCAGTATTCCGGCTCAATGATCCTCGCATCGACACCGTGCTTTCCCGGACTCAATGCCAAGAATGCTTCGCCGTCCTCCCGCGAACCGTTGTGCAGGTCACTTTCCAGACCGCCTTCAGCCCAGCCGTTGCGGTCCATGAATTCTTCCATGTCCGCTTGAAGCTGATCGATCAAAGCGTCATAGCGACGATTGCCACGCTCTTTCGACTTCACCTCATAAGAGAAGCCCCCGGCAATGACGTAGTCTTCCAGACGATCCTTCACAGCAGACGCCATGGAAGCGACCGTCGCTACCATCCGGCACTCTTCTCTGTGAATCGAGTGCATCATCCATGTGTACCAGAACGGACGGAAATCGCCCCCTTGATACATCAGGTTTGTGGAAGCCCGTCCCCATCCGGAAGACTCACCTCGCCAATCGACACCACCCCATGTTGGTGTCAGATAGTCCAAAGGATCTGTGACCGCACCGCCCCCTCCCAACGCTTCCCGAAGTTGGTCGCGTTTCTCAAGAATGGCATCTTGATGGCTGTGTAGAGTCACTTCGGTCCGGCCAATAAAAAAGGCAGTCACACAGAATTGCGTGACTGCCGTGGGCAGATGTTCTCAACAAAAAAAGACGGCCTCTCGTAATGAGTGACCGTCGTAGACAGTTGTGTTCTTGCTCAGATCAACAAGAGTTGCAGCGATCTGGAATTATCCCTAACTGATTGTGCGCGAGTCTTCAAAAACGTGTCAATAGTTTTTACTCCGCCGAGACGACCGTGACTGTTGTGTCGCTCCCCGTGGTCAATTTCAATCGACACCTTTGACTGGAGAACGTCCCGACAATCTCTTTGCTCGAATTGTTGGAGATGGCCACTGCGCTGATGTCTTCGCAGTCCACCCAAACGTCATTCAATGGATCATACTCCTGAACCGTCACACTGACCCCACCGTTTGAGCAGAGCACTCGAAATGAGCGGCCAGGATCAAACTCTGTGCAATCGCCCGCAGTTGTTGACACGGTGACCTCCTTCACCGCTTCAAACCGCAGTGTGATGTCTGCCGTCACTGGCCAATGCAACGCAACCAGAACGAAGCCAACACTAAGGAGCAAGTACGTATTCGCGTTTTTCATGAGCGATTTCCTTTCGTTTTCTAAGAGAGTCCCAGTCAATCGCTCCGAATCGAAGCAACAGATTCCGCAAACGCCTTCCGTCTGGGTTGACCGCCAAGACATTCACCGTCACGTCGACAGTGTCATCTGGAGTGCTCCCTACACTGCTATCGTCGACGTTGATCGTGACGTTCAAGACCGGATTCGTGTCGAAATCGAGAGACGTCTCCGCCCGAATGTAGAGATCGTTTCCGACAAGTTCGAAGTCGTCGGCGTCGTCTCCCGTCAGAGACAGCGTGTTCGTGCCCTCTCCGTCATCGGTGATAGTCACCGCCCCGATATAGAACCGGGTGTCGAATTCCATCCCCTCAGAAACCGTGCCAACCGCCTGAGCGAATTCGATTGTTGGAGCAGTGTTGACGTATTCCAGAACAGTCACCGTCACGTCGTAGGTATCGTCCGGAGTTGACCCGACTGACGAGTCGTCCACGTTGATTGTGACTGTCAACGATGGGTTCGAATCATAGTCCAGCGTTTCGTCGGCACTGATGTAGAGCGTGTTCGATTCAATCTCGAACATCGACGCATCAGTGCCCGTCAAGCTAAGTGTGTTCGTCCCTTCTCCGTCGTCAAAAATCGTAATGGTCCCCACTTCGATCCGGCTGGCCGTCGAAGCGTTCTCGGAGATCTCCGTCAATGACTGCGTGAAGTCCAGGCTCGGTGCTGTGTTGCTTCCGGAAGAATACTCGAACGCACCGATCGCATCGGTGCCATCTCTCAGAAACTCGTCATACCCGCTTCCGTCTGGACGTGGTCGATGTGTTCGGTAGACCAGCCCGGCTGGCAGTTTCTCTAACGCCGGAGAATCTGATGCAGGCATCCCGTCAGAGCCGATCTTGAGATCGGCCGTCGTGTAGTTCGTCGCGGCAAACAACCCACTTTCAAAATCCCCGTCCTCCTGGATGTTGAACGCGAGATATCTTTCGCCGTTCTTGACGATGTCCCCGCCTGAGTCCTCGGACGCAGGATCAAACGCCTGCCAGACATTCGCCATCCAGACATCGTCAGAAGTTGAATCTGCAAGCGTGTATTTCCAGTAGACCCTCTGACCTCCAACGCACGTATTGCCAACGTAGTTGAAATTGTGCGTGTCGAGATTAAACGCCCCCGCCTGAGACGCATTCGGCAGATTTAACCAGGCATTGTTCACCATGCACGAATCGTAAAGCCCGCCCGCAATCCCCTGAATCAGCAGGTGCTGAAGATCGGACGTGTTCGTCGATCCATTGGGAAGATTGTGCTGATAGACACAATCCAGCATCATGTAGTTGTATTGAGGGGCTGTACTGACAGATCCGTCCACATGAGCGAACCATTGAGCCATCGCATCGCAGTGAGCGTCGAAGCGAGTCCAAACTGAAATCGGGGATGTCTTCGCATCAGCCCAGGTGAACGCTCCAGACCCCGAAGCGTTCTCGGCAGTCACAAATCTTGCTCCCAGATAGCCCCCCAAGTCCGCAGGCTTGTTGGCTGCGTACGTGGCAGTGGCTGTCCAGTCGGTCTGATCATTCACCCAGTCGACAACTTCGTCGATCGTGATCGCTTCGTCGTATCCTTCGGCTGGCTTCGAATCCGGAGTCCCACGGAGAAAGACCAGTGTTAAATCTGCCGATCCCGATGACTTGAGGATGATCCCTCCGTCCGGTTGCCAGTCTTCAACCATCGGATCGGAATCTTGATCGGTATACCCTGACGCGCCCCCTGAACCGAACTTCTCCACACTGGCGGTTGCATCGCCGCCTGTGTACTGAATCTGAATCGACTCATAACCTGTGATATACAGGTCTGGCTGACACGCTTGGACTCGTGTGCCAATCATCTGGCGTGTTGCAGCCCCATCACGAACCGATTCCAGCATCGAATCGTGAGTCGAGTTTGCCGCAATGATGCCGTCATAGACCTCATGCCAATAGCAGAGTTCCGTTCCGTAAGTGAACGGACTCAACTGAATCGACGCCTGAAGCGGTTGCCCGTCTGAACCAATCGGAAACAAACCGTCGGAATGGTAAAACTCACATTCTGTGAATGTGTGGTAACAGAGCCCCCCACGCCCAGGAATTGCAATCTTATAATCGAACCGCAGCCCTTTAATTTGCAGTCGCCAGACATCGAAATCGGCGTAGGGTCCGGTGGTTTCCGGGTAGTTCGAACCGTCTGTTGTGTAGGTGATATCGTCGTTCGTGACTCCGTCATCGAGTTCCAGCAAGATTCCCGCTGTATTCTCAACCGCTGCGCCACCCGTATCAAAAATCTGCGTTCCCGCCATCAGTTTGACGATCCCACCATTCACCCCACAGGCCGTGAACCCTTCATCGATCGTTTTGAACGGACTTCCTGAAGATCCGTCACCACTGGAGACAACATCCCCGTCTACGTAGTACGTCGTCGGTGTGGAAGAGAGCTTGTGAAGGTGGATCGGTTCCCACCATGGATCAGACGTCAGGTCGACACCATTGATCGCCACACTTGAGAGCGTCTGGAAGTTCGGATCGTTGGCGGTGACTGTCGCAGCGACATCGTAGACTCCTGCCGGAAGACTTGCTGGGATCTCGCACCAGTAGGCGAGCTGATACCGCGTCGTTCCATCTGCATTCACTCCCACTGTTCTCACCGTGGGAGTTGTGACTGTGACCGTGTTGCCGTTCCCGCTCGATTTGTCCCGCAACATGAATTCGACCTGTCGAATGCCTCCGTGGGCATAACAGGCGACACCCGCCCAATAATCCTCATCATCTTTCACAACCTGACAGAATTCCGAACCGACCCAGCGGCAGGTTGGTCTCTTGGCTGTTCTCGCTTCAAACGTCGGCAAAGTCTGTGTCGACGCTCCCGTCATGTCGAGAGTCGGTTCACTGACTCCCGTCACGTCTGCCACGGTGAAGTCCACGTCGAACGAATAGGTCGCATCTTCGTCCGAATCTGACGTGATCGTGACGGTTCCTGATCTCGCCCCTTCGCTGTTCGGAGTCAGTCGGAAACGGTAGATTCCATGGCCACCATTCGCCATCGAGTCTGACGAAAACGCTGACGATCGATCCCACGCAAGATCCCCAGTCACCTCGATGTTGGAGACAGTCAGCCCCATTGTCGAGTTGCTCACGTCCGACTCGATCTTGACCGGCATGTCTGGATTGCTTCCAAGCGGAACCGTCGACGGAACAGTGATCGTTCCTCCGTTGGCAACTTCCACTCCGTAAATCGAGACCTTGATGTCTTTCGAGAAAGCAGGTTGCTCGAATGGCGGTTCCTCATCGAGCACCGTGTACCCGGTTGCTGTATGGATGGTCGCATTCCCCATCGGATCGACCAATTGCCCTGACGCCGTATCAAACAGGAAGATTGCGATTGGTTCGGCGTATGTATCCAACCCCTTTCCGACGCCACCCGACCCGCCATCGTAGAACTCAGAAGTCGTCGCAGAGTGGTAGGTGTCGTAGACCGCGATCGCCGCCAGTTTGCCATTGAAGCCACCAAACTTGATTCGACCTGTGGGCGTCGTCGTTTGAGGTGTCCCCTGTGAGATGTTTCCGCTGTCATCCATCGCGGACCATGTCCGCCCGACTTCACCGACATCCATCCCCGATCGGTAAAACATATGCCAAGTATCATCGACAGCAACCTGAGAGTTCGTCCAGATTGACGAAGTCGTATGACCAGCATGCCCGTATGTATTCCCATCTGCTTCGACGCCAAGGATCACCTTGGTGCTTCCTCCGAGAGTCCCGTCTTCCGTGGCAATGGCTTGCGGTCCGTCACCAGCAACGTCGTCAATCTGCGCCCACGCGACAAACGTGTATTGGCCTGAAACAACAGGGGCATCGAGCAGTGTTCTCGGAAGGCTCACCTCGATATCCGTTGACGTCGTCACGCTCGCCACACCGTACTCGTAAGTCGGAGTCGCGTCGAACTCATCAACAACCAGATCGTCGATGAGTGAGTTTACCCCCGGAAGTGCGAATCCAATGTAGGTTCCAGTGTTCGCTGTGCTGTCGCTGTAAGTCTTCTTCAGGTCATCATCAACGTAGACTTTAATTTCATCATTCGAGTCCACTGTGATTCGAATGGTGTATGTGCTCGTCGTGTCGATAGTCAAAGAAACGACGTCTTGGCCAGCGATCGCTGTCTTTGTTTCGTCTACCAGGTAAAACTCATCATCGACTTGATCAAAATAGACTCCGATCGCATCCGTTCGGTCTGAATTGGAACGAATCCACACGAGCACCTCAGAACTCGAATACTGGAATCTCGAAGTGAATTCGATCTCCAAATTCGAGGTATTCATGTCGATGATCGCCTCTCCATTGGCGTCCAGACCTCTCAGCTTTTGGACACCTTGGTGAACGTCCATCCCGAACCCGTCCCCAGACGGATGCAGGTTTACCCACGGTGTCGTGTCAACTCCAGAGTTCCAGTAGTAATTCCCCGCTGGAACTGTGACGTCCCACGCATCAATCAGATACCGAACCGTGGTGTCGAACGAGTCCGTATAGAGATTCGCAGCATGCGCAGGACCGCACATCGAAAGAATTGCGAACAGGAATCCGAAGAGCTTGAGCTTCATGGATCGAATCACTCCATTATCTGGATTCACTTTGTCCGCTGTCATTGAGATCGGACATCCGAGATTCCCGAAGTCGCAGCAATTCAGCCCGTGCTTCATGGATTGTGGCGCCACTCTCGGCAAGCTGTGTGTTGTTCCGCTCAAGTGCGATCGTGTTGTTGTCAAGAGCCTGCTTGATTTCCATCGAATGTCGATCAGTCGTTTCCATCATCCTCTGAAAGAGTTGCTGGTGAGACTGGTGACACTCCCGTCCCATCACTCCGATCGTTTCTTCGAAGTGTGTCGCGATATCCTGTGTGCGAGACATCGCGGACTCCTGGAGTTCCTTGTGCTTCACCATCGCGTCGTCCTGCAATTTGCCCCACGCTGAGAAGATCGATTGCGACCCCTTCCACAGTGCCCAAAAGACAAGACCGGTCCAGACAATTCCGAACACCATCACATAGAAGAGCAGCCAGAACGCATCATCGCGCCCGGACGTGGTCGATTGAAGGTGATTCAGAACCTCTTGTATCGAGACAGTGTGATCCATTACTCCACTTTCCTGGCGGTTCGAATTGTGAGAGTGGTCCCATCCAAGACCTTCGTGACGCGGCACGGAATCCTGACACCGTGCTTCTCGAAATAATCCAAAGAAAGAATTGCCTCCAAGTACGCTTCATCGTCTTCTGACTCTTTGAGAAGCCAGACGCCCGCTGTTGTTCCTGTCTGCTGTGCGTACCTTGCCGCCTGACCGAATGCCGCGTCCGCTTTCGCACACCATTCGACTTCCCAGCAAATCTCAGCCGCTGGATCATAGATATCCACCCGCTTCCCATTCGGGAGTCGATACTCGGCATGAACTTCTGCATCCAGTCGACAGACTTCTGTGCAGAGCCACTTGGACCATTGTACTTCACTGGCGCCAGCATGTGGTGGATCTTGTCCCTTGGGCAGTACGCCTGCTTTCTCTGCACCTGCAATGGTTCCAGCAACAGCCAACGTCAAGACAACCGTCTTCACCTGCCGCTTCGCACGTTTCAGAAAGCTCTCTTTCTCGGAATCACTCATCAACGTTTAAGCCTCCATTCAACGCTTCAAAGAGCATTTGAGCCATCTCTTTGATCACTGCCCACACCGCTCGGTACAGAATCGCCATCAAGATCGGCGGAATCGCTTCGTATCCTGAATCGGCTTGCATCGCTCGCAGGCAACGTCGTTTGCTCCAACCCTTGCGTCTCTGCCGTCCCTCCGGCGCGGTATAGAACAGCAGGCTGCCAGACAGCACTCTCCGCACTCTGTCTTCTTCGCTCACTGACTCCTGAGAGAAAGCAAAGCGACCAACAGCAGAAGCACCCAATCGATCGCCACTCACGGAAGACGACTTGGATTCTGATTCGTCCCATCGCACCACGATGGAAGCTCCCATCACCAAGTGGATCTCCGCGTGACCAGACCAAATATCGATCCTTTGAATATCAGGGTCTGGCCAAAATCGAGCGGTAATCTCGGCCTTGCTCTTCCAGGAGACTTGAATCCTGTCCTCTTCGACTCGAATCTCCGGTACTGGGTCACCGTGCACCTTCAATCCGAACGTCTCGGTCAACTGCATCTCACCTGTAGCGAGAAACGCCCGAATGAGTTCCATTGGGCGTTTTGCGTTGGGAAAATTGAACTTGGTAGTAATCATCGCCGCCACCTCCAAGATCGCTGGGGCGCCGATCTGTAATAGGAGGTGACGGCGGCATGTAACTGCTCACCAGAAATTCGAGCATTGAGCCAAGCCTTCGTCTGGACATCGCTCACGTGCCGCAGCGTTCCGCTGGAGTCTCGGTAGATCGTCATGGGGACAGTGTTCGAGTTGAAACGACTGACCGCTTCTGACCACAAAGCAGATTCCTGCTCTGCGTCCATCGCAATCACGCCCGGAATCTGTTCATACCCAGTGGACAGCTTGTACGCCTGACAGGGACCACACCACGTCGTACTGAAGATCACAACCGCCCCGCCTTCTGACGGGATGAGCGACTCCAACGTACGCCCTGAAACAGCCTCGCTGGACTCAGGTGCTTCTGTTTCTTTCACGAGTGTTTTGAGTCGCGACACAGCAGCGAAGTACGCCTTGCGAGCGTCTGAAGACAAATGCTCGGTCAACACCCCGATCAACTGTCCATCGTCATTCACAACGGCCCCGCCAGAGTCTCCCGGTCGCGTCCCTATCTCTTCAGGAAGCAACTGAAGAATGAATTCGGTGAGCCCATCGGTGCGTGCCTGACTCTCTGTCACGAGTCCCCGCATCAGCGTCAGAGTTGTCAGCCCATATGCCGTTACAGAGTCGAAGTAGCTCGGTTCTGCGATCTCCAAACCGGGAACGTCAAGCCCCTCAACTGTCACCAAAGCCAGGTCAGCCCCTCGAATCGATTGAAACCGTCCGGCGTATTCCTTGCCATCATGTTCAATCAGAACTCGGTATCGATTGCCAAGTCGCTGAACCAGATGCGCGACGGTCGCGAACTGGCCATTTCCCAGAGACACCGCTGAACATTGATAGCGTCTCGTTCCAGCCCCTTGATCGGCATAAATGCGATAGACAAAGGACTCCACCGAGAGTGCAGCCGGAGCCTCCTGCTCGAAGGCTTCCGGTTCACTTTCAGCATCATAAAGACCGGTTTCCGCAACCGGACCAGCGTACTCCGATTCCGCATCAGAGTGAGCGTGTGTCACGTCTTTCGAGTCAGCTTCCAAGACTCCACTGTTGCGATCCGTAATGAGTGAACACAACAGCACCCCAATCAGCAACAGGGTTCCCATGTCTCGCATCGTTTTGCTCCTGCCGTTATGCCGCAGTGATGGCCATCAAAGAAATCGCTTCATCAGGCACAGCATGTCGTCCTGAGTAGATCGTGAATCCGTTTCGGTCTCTCGCCAGACCAGAGTTCGCCGTCAAGATCCCGACTGAACCGTCTTGCATCTCCACCGCGTCAATCGCACAGACCAGGTGCCGTTGCCAGTTGTACGCCACTGAAACCGGCAACCCGGACAATAGACAAGTCACCAACTGACCAAAGTTTCGCGGTTGCAGATCCCACCATTGATCGGCCTGATTGTTCAGCCGATCATCGCGAGACGACTTGGTGTCATACCGCCGATCAACACTGTTTGCTGGCCAGATTGCCTGCCTCGCTGCTCCAAAGTCATGAAGCACCTTGATCGCTTCCATGCCCCAACCACCACGAAGCCTGTAGCCAGTTGCCAGTGCAGCCACACTTCCAGAAGACAACAGAACTTTCTTCTGCTCATCGAAAATGATCTGCTTTATTTGAGCCATGAACGTTGTGCCGTTTGCCCAGCACAACGGAGTTGAACTCTGATGGTACGGCTTGAGTTTTGCCATCTCCATCAGATCAACCAGCCGAGAGCGATTCGCCTTTCGCTCACGAATCCGGTCGATCCATTCATCTTCCGGAATCAACGGCATTGAGAACGGAGCCGCGTAGCCTGTGCCACCGCATGGATCTTGCGCCCAGTCGCGTTCGACGTATCCCGTCTTCCGGCGGCCTGTCACAAACCGATGCCAGTTGCCGTCTGTCACAACTGAGCTTTGCTCAACGTCTCCCCACGTCATTGCACGAATCCTTCCAGAATTGCCCGCGTTTCGTCCCATGACTTCGGCAATGGACCACTGAACCCCCGCTCACCGTGGTCGCTGACATACAGCCAAGGGACTGAATCCCTCGCAGCGTTCAGACCAACAGTCCACTTCGGATCAGCCCGCGAGGCGTCGACGTCGTCATCCCAGACCTTCAGTTCCACGCCGTTCTCATTGCACCACTCACGAAGCGGCACTCCGAGAATCAGGTTCAGATGCCCTCGATCGAGAACCGTTCTTTGAGAGACGTCTTCGACAACCAGCACTGACAGAGCGTCTGACTGAAACGGTGCAGGCGTCTCCGTAATCCCGTCAATGAGATTCGGAGACCATCCCCACAACCCGGAAAGTCCAAAGAGCAACAGCAAAACACCCAGAAGATCACGGATCATTCGTCATCCTCCAGAACGTGCCCTGAGTAGTTGCTCTCCAACTGGTGATAGAGATCCAGTGCTTTCGCGTCTTTCATACGGATCGTATGCACGCGTCCATCTTCATCTTCCACTCGAATCTGGATGATGCGAGAGACTTCAGAAAGCACGTCGACATCCGATCTCGCCCACGAATCAGGCGTCTTTCGCGACTCCATCAGACCAGAGGCACGACTCTTGACGAACTCCAGAGCCTGTCCGATCCGTGGCCAGAGAATCGCCACAGCCACAGCAATCAGTCCACCAGACTGAATCAGCTTCCAGAGTTCTGGACTCACAGAGACACCTTCGAATTCCATCACGATTCCCCTTGATTCATGCGGTCAAACGAGACACGCACAGAAGATCACTCTTCGTCGAAGATGAGTTGCAAGCCCTTCGCCGCGTAGTCGAACAACGTGTCGACAGCCAACGGCACCACAAAGTCAGAGAAAGGAAGATTCAGAGACTTCGCACTCTCTTTGAGTTCCGCCTTGTACTTGGAGATGTCTTCGTCACTGATCCCGTCCGAGACGTCACAGACAACTTCCCGAACTTTCCCCGGAATCATCGGAGTGATGAACGCACAAGCGACATTGAGAAGTTTCCCCTCCCGCTCTTCGCTCATACCGGCAACATCAATTCGCTTATTGATTCTGGATGACCAGGCCAAAGCGAATTCCGCATCGTTCTTGTAGTCAACTGCCATGTCCGTCTGGCTCCCGTTTGAGTGTTGCGCAATAAAAAAGGCGGCCGGACTCTCAATTGAGCCTGACCGCCGTGGGCGATTGTATTTTCGATGTGCCTCAACTCAGGCACTGTTCATGAATGTTACGTTTGAGTTCTTTTCAGACGATCAAATTGAACATCGTCAATCACATGATTCGGATCACGAACCACCAAGGTGCATCGCCGGTGACTGGTCGTCTTCGGCTTAATGTGGAGAACCACGTCAAGTGACTCCCCTTCCTGAAGCGGCATTGTCACGCCTGCCGCGCGGCCACCGCCTTCGTTCGCCATTTCGATTTCTCCGTAGGAAAAACAAGACTCAACTGCAACTAAAGAACCTTCGCACGAAACGTACAATACGCATGACTCTCAAAAATCGTCCATACGAGTTCTTACGGTGTCAGTTGCGTTCCGAACGTCGCTGGAATCTCCGGCACACTCGAAGGACTGACCTGTCCTGTCTCAATCAAGTGATAGACGATAATGCATGCACAATGCGGATGAATTGGCGGTCCGTTCACAGCGTCCGGATCAATCACTCCCCATTGAGACCGCAACTTCCCGTCCAGTCGCTTACACCTCTTGCAAGTTCCAGTAGACGTTCTCCATGGTCGAATCTTCCAACGGTCTTTCTCGTGTGCAAAGCCCACTTGTACGGCCGCCGTCTCAGTCCCGTGGGTGATCGCACGCGTCCCTTCCGTGGAAATCGTGTCGAAGCGTCGCGTCTCCCCGAAAATGTCCGTGACAAGCTCTCTGACATCCTTCTGAGTGGGAGCAACCCGATTCCGTCCAGACGGCGTAAATCCGTCTCCAAACTTTTCCAGGCGGTTGCGGTAGATCTTGTCCAGACCTGTCATCAGGCGAGCCTGCGAGTTCTCTGTGTACTTCCGCGCCACCTTTGAGGCTTGCAGGTTGGCCCAACCAGTTGCTTTTGCTCTTGCGGGGATCTCTCCCAGACCAAACTTCATCCCGCTTTCCGTGGACAGCATGAGCAGCATCAACACCAGCATATTGCGGTGTTCTTCCTCAACACGTCTCCAGAAGCTACTCGGCACGTTTCTTGGATCAGGCGGATTGCCCAAGAGAAGAATCAACTCTTCTCGCTGGCGAGTGTTCAGTTTCCGCATGTCCTTCAGAAACCGATCTTCAATCTCGGTTCGGCGCGAGACGTCCATTCTTTCCGATCCCCTCGGCACGGGTTCATAAAAAAAGCGGCATGTTCTCGTCCTGCACAGAGAGATCACACCGCCATCATCCGGGTTACCCCGAAATTCGTCAATTCTGAATCAGACCTCCGCAACCGAACTGCTTATTTGCAGTCCACGATTCCAGCAACGGTCGAAGCGACACACATGGTTACGGCCACAACAGCGACGACCATCGCAGCCGTGTAGAGTGCCGATCCCTCACTGACGATGCGTGCAGTCGATGTCGCACAGAAAGTGACTCCTGCTGAAAGGATGTTGATCTGGTTGATTCGTTGACGGTTGAACATTTCGGAAATCCTCTCTCCGACTCCCCGGAGTTGGGTTGTGGACGTTAGTTGCCACTCTATTAGTTCAACGTCAATGTGCCGACACAGGATCATTGAATCGGAGTGGTTTCGTCGGATTTACGAAATATATCGAGAATTCATTCACTCTTGAGACAACGGCATCACGACATACGTCGTTCCGTCGCATTCGAACTTTTGAGCCATGTTGCTCCCCATGCACGTCCATTCAATCAAGGCTGTCGCGTCCAGCGTCTTGCAAAGATCCAGAATGTACGCACCCTCAATTCGAACGAGCATCGACGGTTTGTTCGCAATCAAAGTTCCACCGCCCTCCCCGTCTCCGTGGACAGAGTCCGGCATTTTGTGAGTTTCCACAGGCAGATGAATCTTGGACTTACCGATGTCCTGCCCAACCTGGTCGATGTGGATCACACCGTCTTCAATGTGAAAGTCACTGCCGGTCGATTCCTTTTGATCGACAACTTTGGCCTGACGAATTGCGCGAGCCAATGGACCAGCTACGGCCCGAACACACATTTCGTAGTCATTCGGAATCACGTCCCGAAACGCAGGGAATCGACCTTCCACGAGGCGACACCACAGCGTCCCGCCAGCAGAACTGAACTGAATCGCGGACGCATCCTGCCGAATCTCCACTTCGTCAGCACTGCACAGAGCCAAAGCATTCCGCAATGCCAATGCAGGAACCACCGTTTGATCTGCAATCAGATCGGTGTCCTTCACGCCTTGCTTCACTTGCACCCTAAGCACATGGTGAGACAGCCGCCGTGAATCCGTTGCCGCCAAGTGCAGAAAGTCACCTTTCAGTTCAAACAGCACTCCGCCCAACGCATATCGAGTCGATTGAACATCACACGCAAACACTGTCCGCGTGATCGCCTTCGCCAATCCCCCACCGCCAACGATTACCGGATCACTCTCAATTTGCTTCAACGATGGGAATTCCGCCGTGTCTTGCGTCTGGAGCTGCCAACTGTTTCCATCCCCCTGGATTCGCAATTGGCCATCTTCCAAAGAGACTTCAATCGATTCGTCGGCAAGTTCACGACACAGGCGAATGACACGCTCATTCAATAGTGCTTCACCTGGTGCCATCACCTCCAGCGGACCATCGTCCTCAGTGAGTCGACTGAGGAACGCGACTTCGTTGTTATTGCCCAGAAACGTCAGCCCGTCCGGTGATGCGGTCACCTTGACGTACTTAAGAACCTCTTGCGAAGTTGACTTGGGCGACACGGCCGCCGCTCGTTGCAAGTGATCCAGAAACGTGTCTTTTGAGACGAGAAACTTCATAAGAGTGCCCCCTTCCCCAGAGTGCAGGACAGAAGTAGCAACACGGCTCCACTCCACACGAGCAAACACCCGGTCACTAACAGAGAAAGCGATAGAAAGCGAAACATGATTCCCCTCCGTGGGATTTGTTGATTAAAGAAGGCCGATTAGTCCCACTGAGACAATCACACCTGCGAGACAGAGTGTCATCAGAAACAAGCGACCACCCAGCAATCTCAAATACACGCCGATCTGTCCAAGGCTATCCCATCGGTGATAATCCTCATCGCCGAACAGGAACGACTTGATCCACCAAGCCAGATCAACAACCGGGTCCATGAAACCGATGAGCAGCGAGATCGCTACCAAGATCAAAGTTGTACCGACACCTCCGAGCAAGAATGTCAGTGCCAGATTGACAAACGGATATTCCAGAAAGTCCATTGTTCTACCACCCCTATCGATTCAACGAACCGGCTTCAGTGATCGGAATGCCAGCCTCAGTTGGGATATAAATAATCTGATCGATCGTCCCGTTCTGGAGTGCTTCAGCGAACGCACCAATAAATTCCTGATGCCTGTATTCCGGATACTTCTGAGCCACTTCTCCGACTGTCTGAATGGCTTCCGCTCGCAACTTCGCGGCTTCCACTTCAGCCTTGGCTTGCTCAATCTGGATCTGTTTTTCGTGTTCGGCACGCCGCAGTAGTGCCTCCCCTTCCAATCCAGCAGCCCAGACTCGGTACTGTGGCATCGCAAACATCCACGTAAGCACCAATGCGAACACGAAGACACCGACAAGCACTACAGCCATAACAACAGAACGTCCATCTTTCACAGAACTTCCTCCCATCCGGATCGGCACCGGATCAGCCTTGGTCGAATTGACCGGAACGCAAGATTAAGCGACTTCAGCAACCTCTCGCGAGATACCTTCTAGCTGCCACGCGGTGAACGCTTCATCAAGCTCACGATGCTCACCACCCAGAATGTACTCCAGCTTTTTGATCTCTTCTGTAGTCATCGCGACGGGTTCACCGTCCAGCCACTTGACGAATCGTTCGAAAGCTTCCATGTCGTGATCCGTAAGCCTACGAATCTGTCGCGAGAATTGAACCATTGAATTCAGCGAGACGCTGTATTTCGTGTGCAGACTGGCCACTGTCAGATCTCCTGCCGATATCCGCTATCGGTGTGCGTTGTCGTTCACTCGACTCAGTTATTCTATCGGCACTTTTACGAAGTGTCAATCATGTTCAATCCAATGTCGGCGGAATTACGAAACAAAAAAGCCACCCCAGAATCTCCAGAGTGGCTCGAATTCTCTTGTGAATGAATCGCTCGTTACGACTTACGTCTCTTGAGCCCGATTGCCCCGATCAGCCCCATTCCGAGCAGTGCCATCGATGACGGTTCTGGAACGGGATTGAAATACGGTGTGAACGTCCAAATGGCCGTTCCTGTCGCTGTTGACGGATAAAGGAACTCCGGGAAATCGTTCGGGTGATTGTCCATGTACACTTCGAGA
Organism: Thalassoglobus neptunius; assembly: GCF_007859735.1. Taxonomy (GTDB): domain Bacteria; phylum Planctomycetota; class Planctomycetia; order Planctomycetales; family Planctomycetaceae; genus Thalassoglobus; species Thalassoglobus neptunius. Next base: position 2,767,453 of record NZ_SIHI01000001.1, read on the forward strand.
TTCCAGACGTCTCCGACTTCGACAACCCCATTCCACATGGCGCTCGTTGACGGATCTCCGGGCGGCAAATTCGGATCACCATTTGGAGCAAAAAACTCATTCAGCAACTGACTGGATGGTCCGCTCAGCGGGTCTTTGAAGAAATTCACAATCGCCGAACCACTCTGGACACGACCTGGTGAAACGATCGCCCCCCAGTTGAACTCAACTTCGAGTGTCCAAGTTCCACGTCCAGTTGCAGGCATCGTGACAGCGTCGATGAAAGCTTCGACGTACTCTCCGCTTGTCCCTCGCGTGACAGAAAAGTCCCACTGATATGTGATCACTCCGCCCGCGTCTTCAGCAAAGTTCCCGACGACAGTCGCTGAATCCGAGTCTCGCGTTTGCGTCGTCGTGTGGTCAGTTCCGTCATTCGCTGGAGTATTGAGAGTGTCCACAACCCCAGTGAATCCAAAATCGTGAACGGCGGCCGACTGAACAACCTCATCAAGCATCTGGAATCCCGCCATCGCGGAATTCGCACCGAAACCGAGAACCGCAACGAAACACAGCACTCCCGACTTCCATCTACCCATAGCATTCCCCTCAACAGTGGTTAAAGATCAGCCCACACAGATTGATCCATAAACTTACACTCAGAACTGTCCGCTGGCAATTTGATTCTCTGCCTTCAATCGACTGAATAACCTGCGCCCGATTCTTTCACAGTTCTTCGACGAAGCCGTCATCGTGCATTCCAGCTTCAGCAAGCAGTTGTCCAACACCAACTCCATAGGAATCTGCAATCTGATCCTTCAGACGCTCTTGTTTCTTTTCGTAGTCCTGCACACCAACGGGGAACCCAACCAAATACTGATTCGGGTCGTATCGATCGTCCTCTTTGTCGTCTTCTGTAAAACCCGTCAGAAGGCTTGTCACGTCGTCAGCATCCTCACACACGAACACGTCATCGTGTGATTCTTCCTTCAATCCACTACCGCCGTAAACTGCCGTCGTACGAAAGCTGATCAAAACAACGTACTTCCCAGATTCCATCCGATATAGCTTGAATTCGTGCCAGCGGGCATACTTCCCCGGATCTTCCGGTCCTGGAACTTCTGCGATCAGTTCCCCTGTAAATCCTACTGGTCTTCCGTCCGTCTGACGGAGCGTAATGCGATCCATTGCGATGGTCTCCATATCGCAATCCTCTCTTGTCTTCCTGCGACCTCGACAATCGAAGTCTGCCTGTCATATGAGGTTACACCGTATCCACCACAGCGGACCAGCGTCAACACTCCGCGGCCTCCGACATTTTGCCGCTCACAAGAGATTGGCCCTCCCTCGCGTTCTTCCTACTGTTCAATACGAAGGTTGCAAGGTTCAGATCATCACTATTTGTCACGAATCTTTATGAGAATGGCCTCGGTAGAGACGTTTCGACTCTCCAAAACACCACTTCACCAATAAAAAAACAGTCCGCCAGGTTTCCCTGACGGACTGTACCGGGTTGTCATCAAGACATTCTTTCACGGAAAGGATGCTCGCCCGGCAACTACGAGCTTACCACGGATCGCAACTGAGAAGCGAGCTTCGCCACGCACAACTGGTTCAGCGAGACACCCTCTATCTTTGCCTCTTCAGCTAACGCCTTGTGCAGACTCTTGGGAAGCCTCAACGCGAAGTTTCCACTGTACTCATCAACCTCCGGACCCTGCATCGATTCCATCATTTTGCAGATCTCCTGATACTCGTGAGTCTTCGAGAATCTCGTCCTCTCCGTCTGAGACGGGAAGAGTTCTCCCATGATTCCGCCAATGCCAAAGAGGGCATTATGGAATTCGATCCAGTTGGAAGACTTCGCTGCCACTTTCCTCGCGCGGTCGAGTGCTTTTTGCTCTACTGATTCTTGTGCTGTCATTTCCTACCCCAATTCCTTGTTTGTATTCGAAAAGGAGAAAAGGTCCGGGAGGGGACCACCCCCTCCCGGATGTCATCTTCACTCGTCCGTTCGCAGGAAGCGAACCCCGTCAAAATACTTGACTTCGAAGTACATGGCCTTCTGGTCAAGTTGGCGTCCAATCTCCCGAACAAGTTGTTCGAGTTCTGGCAACCGCTCTGGTTCCGAGACAACTGTCAGTTTCAGGCTTGTGTCCTGATAGTGCTGACCGTCTTGCTCGTCGACCCAGTGCCCTTCAACTCTCCCTTCGAGAGTTGCCCCCCCAAACCTTTCCCAGACTTTCCGGGAAATCTCTTGGAGTTCTTCGGGACTGACGGGTGATCCATCGTTTCGATGAATCGGGATAAAGGTTGTGACCTTCATCGAGTTCTCCTTTCCAAATTGTGAATGAACAGTGTCTTGATGACAGAGGTCATGATACCGCCGGTAGTTGCATGCGTCAATACTGCATGCGATATCATTTTCGTGTTTTTGCCGAAAATATTTCTCAGTGAGAACTGCCATTGAATCGAAGAACATCCAGGCAGTTCAGGCTTCAGAATCGCCTTGCGCATTGCTTGTGCAAACTTGCCAGACTCAACAGTGAGAGAGCCGTTCTCAGGCTCACCTGACTCTCTCACTGGAGTGCTGGTCAATTATTGAGCAATCAGTTTCATTCCGTCTTCTGGAGACAACTGGAAGCCCGCTGCGTGCTTGTGTCCACCACCGCCGAACTGTTTGGCAATCTCAGAGACATCTTCCCCGTCTGGCTTGCTGCGCAAGCTGAACACGAACTTCTCACCAGTGAAGAAGTAAGCCATCCCGAATGGACGATCGGTTGCAAGTTCTCCGGCGATGTCGCTGAACAGAGTTGTCGCATTGACGGCCAAGATCTCGTGTCCTGCAACCTTCACCGGCTTCGCGTTCCTGACGTGACTTGCAACGGTCTGTTTCTCCGATCGAAGAATCGCAGCCCCGGACTCCACAATGGAATCACCATCGAAGATGCCGTGAGTTGCCATGTCCGACCATGTTTCGAATTCCATCGGAAACGATCTCAGCCAAGCATTGATCTCTCTGGAGTGCTCCAGATTGAACCGCCACAAGTCGCGATCTTCGACATAGGCCACAATCCAAGGAATCTTCTCGACACCTACATGCGGGATACTCCAACCATTCTGCACAAGCCAATCCCACATCAGCCGAGCACCAGACTTTTCCATGTCAAAGACACAATACGGAAGCCCTCTCAGGTTCTCTTCTGCTGACTTGTGATGGTCCAGAACAATCAGCGATTCCGTCTGATCGTACATTTCTTCCATCACCAGACGGGGATAGCTGAAGTCGACCACGATCACATTTCGACCTGCGACATCAGGTGGTGAATCTCCATGCTTCGCTGCGAAGAACTCAGCATCTTCGAACACCAGGTTCGCCAGCCATGCGGAACAGAATCCGTCATGACATCCACCATGATAGATCACAAGTGGATTCGATGGCTTCTCACGGCTTTGAGTCCTGCCTGTTTCCCTTAGCCGTCTTCCTTCTACTTGCCGCTTCCGCGCGGCCGCGTCAATTGGTCTCATTCGGACTCTCCGTTCTGTTTACGGGATTCCTCCAGCCTCGCCTTGTATTTCTCAGTGTTCGAAGCTGTGACGTGCTTCCGAATCACAGTTTCGACTGCTTCCTCCATTTCTCCGGATGTTCTCACGTGCATGACCTTTCCGTGAAAACCTTCCATCGCCTCACGAACAGTTTTCACTGTTGCGACAGTCTTGCCGACGCACACGAGCATTCCATCGGGGAATCCGCCCCCTGCAATCTTCGCCAGAAGCGCTGCTCCTTTTTCATCGCACGAGTCTTCACTCTTTATCACTGACTGAGACGCATACTTGTTCGCACTGTCTTTCAGAGACGTCACTTCATTGAACACCACAGCCAGCACGTTCTTGTTGTTGTCGACCTGCTGTCTCATATGGGAAACTTCCCCGGTGAGCTTTTCGATTCGATCATTGGTTCTTGAACCAAACATCTTCATCCTCCTCAGTTGGAAAAGCGGTCTTAACTACCTCGGACCGCTGGTAAAGAAAAAGCCCGAATCGTTGACTAACGAAACCGGGCACGCCTTCGAAGTTTGTCGTACTTAGCATTGTGTGCCGCCACGTCTTCAATCTGGAGAATGCACAGCAGCAACACCACGAAGATCGCAAAGAACCAATACAGAAGCCACATGATGACTTTCATTGTGCGCCCTCCATTTCACTCAGTAGCTCCCTTTCCTCATCGATGAGTCGGCTTCGATCTTCAATCAGGTCACTCTTGCTTCGCTTGTGGTTCCACTGGCGGTCGTAAGCTGCGATCTCACTGTCAATCAGTTTGATCTGACCGCGAATCAGGCTCAGCTTTAAGCGATTGATGAAACCTCTTTCCGTCTCCACATCGTTCATTGATTATCCTCGACCTTCAGGTGATTGGCTGATGAAGAGCCCACTCATGAAACACCACACGTCGTCAGCCTCCACCTTGACTGCTCCGCAAGTGCACTCCTCTTTGGCATCTTTCAGTTTCACGTCGCACAACGTGATGTAAGGTCTCAGCATTAGCCTCAAGAGTTCCGAGTCCTCATCGCAAATCTCCACACCGTCTTCCCTATGAAACAGTGCAGTGATCCTCTCAGCCAGCCCCTTTCGCACAACTGGATCGTCACCGACAAACTTCGGTGGATTCCATGCTTCTAGTTCGACGGGTTCGCTCATTTCTGTTCGTCCAGCTTGTCACCAAGAATTGTCAGAAGCTCCACAACTTCCGGTTCAGGTTTGTCGTCAATCACCGTGCGTACAGATCCCAGAACACGGTCCAGAGCCGCCTTCACACGAGGCGACAAGTCGTAGTATTCGATGGCATCCTTCTTTGCCTTTCGTGAGAAGAACCCTCTCTTCTCCTTGTGCTCAGACGTCATGACTTCAACGGGATTCTCCGGTTCCACCACTTTGTACTCACCTTCCATCAAACGAAACGAAGGCGGCAATTTCAGACCGTCTGGCCTTGGAACAGGCTCGCGTGGCTTGGGGACTGGCCTCCGTTTTTCGGCCGGACTTTCCGGTTCTTCTACCTTCTCAACTCGACGCAACACGAACGACGGAAACGCTTGCAAACTTCCGTCCGATTCCATTCGAACGCCGAGACACTTGACTCCCGGAAAGTGAACGAATCCGGGAGCTTTGAATTCCGTGCTCTCGACAACACCAAAGTGACCGATCCTGAGAACGAACGGACCAAAGTTCGCGTAATTGGTCCCCCATGGAGTAACTAAATCGCGGACGACAACCCGGTCTCCGACTTCAAAACTCATGGGGTCCCGATCACAATTCCCCTGATCGGCTTCCGAGTTCTCATTCTCCGGAACTTCCGCCTGTTCTGCTTCTTCAATCAAGCGGTCAATCCCACTCAACATGGGACTGGCGAAGCAATCCCCAACCGGTCCAAGATTGTCACGAACAGAGGCCACGACCAATTCAGCCAGCCACCGAACATCCTTCAACGCTTTCAGTCGTTCACTCATCTCAACAGTCCTTTTCGATCTGTTCGCGATTCGCGTGAACTTCTTTCACTCTCTTCAAGTGATCGCTCGCCAAACGAATCGCATCGGATTCACACTTAGCGTCCACGTAGAATTCGCTCTGGATACTTGGTCCGTCATTCGTCCACACTGTTAGGTCTGACCAAATACGTCCCGGAAGTCTTTTGCAAGTAACCGACGTTCTCTCGTCGATTACAACCTGGAAGTGCCTCATCCCTTTAGGTGGGTGCAGATTCAAACCTTTGAGAACTGGTCTGAAATAAGCCTCATCCCACCCATAATCCCCTCGTGAGACTGTCGGGACTTCATTGAGATATTGAGTCACCTGACTTGCTTCTTCACGATCATTGTAAACTGCAAAAACACACTGAGATTCATACTGAGTGGCAACTTCAACCACCCATGCAATCTCAACTTTTTCCGCAAGAATGAAATTGTGGAGCATCACCGCTCAGTTCCTTTTTGTCAGGTACAAAAAGAGACGCCCCTGCGCCGACAACAACACCTGATGAAGCCACTCGCACAGGCATCGAAAACAGAGGCGCCTCTTGCTTCACTGGACTCGTTGAATCCGATATCCAATAAGTTTCCAGTCGTCATCAAAGACACTCACAATGTGAACTCCAAACACGAATCGCAAAATTGGATTCAGAATGACATTCCACAAAGTTCTGTGTCTGCTCACTGGGATATCAGACTGACATTCCGGGCATATGTTTTCCCGAAACTCTCCGTGCTCTTCGCATCGATATAGAATTGTCATGACAACCTCGAATCACAGAACGCGAGCAAGCATGTCACGCATTTCTCCGACACACTCAGCAAGCATCGACTCCAGCTTCATGGCAACGTCAGAAGGCAATCCCGCCTGAACCTCTGGAGCCTCTTCAGAATCCAAAGTGTCCAACCACTGCAAGAGTTTCAGCTTGGAGTCTCTGTACTCCGCCTTGATCGGCTCTTCGACGGCAACGTACTCCGATTCCACAATCGACCCCGGAAGACTCTGAGCAGCTTCCTGAACAACGTCATCAACTTCAGCGAGTTCAGCATCAACGTGTTCGGACGATTCTGGAACGGCGTTCTGATCGGCTTCGATACGATCCCGCTTCTCTTGCTCGATCGCTTCGAGTTCTTTCCGAGCGGCTTCAGCTTGTTCCTTCGCTTTGGCAAGTTCAGCCTCTTGTCGCTGGAACTCTTCCTGTGCTGCTCGCTTCTCTTCTTCGAGCTTGGCCTTCTCAGCTTCCATCGCAGCACGTTCTTCAGCGAGACGCTTTGCTTCAGCTTCCTGTCGTTCCTTCTCGATCCGTGCTGCCTCTTGACGTTCCAGAAAGGCTGCTTCGGCTTCTGAGAACTTCTGCTGAACGTACTCTTCAGACCACAGGCCGACTTCACGAGGATCAACAACCGATCCGACTTCTGCGAACTTGTTCACGATCTCTTGAACGCGAGCACGTTCAGCCGCTTCCTTCTCCGCTTTGATTCGCTTCTTTTCTTCTTGGTATACGTCGTACTGAGACTTGAGGTGATCTTCGATCGGCTTCAGTTCAGCCGTGATCTGTTTGGCAACTGCGTCCACCTTGCGTCCGTAGTCCAGAGCAGGCTGCTTGAGAGCCTTGCGAGTCTCTTCAACACTGAGCCGCAGCTTCTTCATTTCTTGCCATGCGGGATGCACCAGGTTGTACCCGGCGTCATCGTCTGCACCCTTGCAGGTGAGTGGAAGATACTTGTCTTCGAGTTCCTTAATCTTCTCACTCGTGAGTTCGTTGAAGTTTCGACGGCTCACTTTGAGTTCCGGAACAGCAACGATGTTCTTTGGTTTGTCTTCGACGGTTGTCGACATTTCCCCAGACTCCCATGCAGATCGGGCCTGCATTACCCTTTGGCTGAACGCCGATAAAGAAAAGTTGTCTCAGTGTAAACGACACCGAGACATGAATCGATCAAAAGATTTATGGTTGTTCGTAAAAATCACGATCTTTACTGACAAGTTAAACGAACTCAGCGACACCGAGAGGATTCGAACCTGCAACACTACGACTCAGTGACCTGTGAAGGACTGCTACAGCCTGCGCCTTACTTTCTGTCCATCCTTCATTCTAGGCGTTCCCAATTCCGCCACGGTGTCGAACGCTCGTTTCAATTACCTATGGTGCTACAAAAGACTTCTGTGGCTGGAGTCGGTTGAGTTCTACAAGAGCATCCTCGAACGACTCAACAAACTTCACGCAGTCCAGCCAGCAGAAAATGTTCTCCCTGTGACCAACAACGATAACAGGCTTACCCATTCCAAGAGCCATGCCAAGTTCGACATGACGTCCTCCTCGCGAGGCAGATGATCGTGGAGGTTCCGTGAAGGCGATCAAGACGTTGCACGAACGAACATCAGCAACGTCTTCATTTGCAAAGTGAAGTCTCAATCTCGCAGACTGCTCGGTTCGAGAACCGTTGTCTCCCTCTTCGACAAGCGCTTCGCCTTCTTCGTTGATGGGCGTTCCATCGTCGCCAATTTGATGAAACCCATTCAGCCAACGACTTGTGACCTTGATGCCATTCGCCTCAAGTGCTGTGCGGTATTCACACAACTCCAAACGCCTTGAATAACGTGCCGCAAGATAAACCGAATCGTACATAATGAGACTCCCTGTTAAGTGTGAGATTAAAAAATTGCCGGAGTTTTTTGGTATCCGGCTCCCTCTGAGTGTGCCACGAATTGAACATCTTCCATCTCCGTGTTTGATGGACGTGTCATGTGAATTTACATCGAACCGCTCCTTCTCGTGGTCAACTCTGCCGGTCGAATAAAACCAACTCTTTCAATGCCCTAAGCCCGCACAAAGGCGGGCTATTGATCGTCCGGGCCAGACGGTTGATGGCTGGCTACTCTTGCGTCTTGACCTTTTCCGCAGCCGTCTTGCCTCTCTTGAATGCTGCCCAATAGCGATTGCTCACTTGAATGTGCTCCTTCACCTCTGGATCAGTCATGGAGTATCGGGAAAAATTCTTTCGACGAATCATTGACATCGCCCACGGCCCGTTTCCTTCGATGTATGCTGTAGTCTCAGGAATTGCGCCTTCGACGAATCCACAGAACTCGACGCATTCATCAAATGACATCCACTCAGGGTTGCCATCTGCGTCTGATCCGTCACTGTCATGCTCATCAGAAGACGACCCGCAAACATACGAACGCACTCCCTCTCCGTACCCTTCATCCTCCCATAGATCAGGGAATACTTTCTCTATGGCGCTTATGTCAGTACCTTCAGCGACGACAAATCCAGCTTCCATCGATCGTTCCGTTGTTATGTTCTAAAAGGTGCCGGTCTCTCCCGGCTGTCACGCTCGAACTCCTTAGACCGGGCCAAACCGGATTGACAGGAATCCAGTCGGGCTAGAGCGTGTCACCCCTCGCATAGCGGGCTTCAGCGTCCGTGGACTTTGTGCCATCGCGTCGTCTCTCCACGGTCTACGACAGGCAAACCTCCGCTCCGTGCTTACATCACGGTTAGAAGCCCTATTCAGGTATTCTCAGAACGACAACGCCAGTTCTTCCACTGGTTCCGACTCAACCTGTGATTCATCTTCCGCCACTTCGGGCTGATGCACCCTCAGTGATTCACCGGTTCGACGGTTGCCGAACTCCTGTTCTGCCTCATTCAACGCTGAATGAATCCCATCAGCGTTCTCTTGGAGCATGTCCCGAAATGTGGACAGCTTGAAACGAAGCTCCTGAATCCGGTCTCTTCGACGACGAAGAACCGATTCAGAGCTATCTGGCGTCACAATCTCCAGCGTGCCCCTGAAGTCGCTGATCAGCTTGTGAAAGTGATCAGTCATCGAATCTGCGATTGAGCCACTGGTCGACTCGTCAGCCGCCCCAATCTTGAACCGACGCAACTTGCCGTCGATCTTGACGAGGAAATCAGACACCCGAACAACGATCTCTTCCTGATTCGATGGCACGAAGTAAGCACCGCCTGCATCACGAATGCTCACCAAGTCTCCTGAGTGCTTGTCAAAGATCCGCTGAATCAAACGAGTAACGTCTGCCGACTTGCGAACTTTCAATTCCGCATCCAAAAGAGACTGGATTCGGGCAGCAACTTCTGACACGTCTGACTCGACGATTCCCGTTTTCTTCTGCACTGAGACCGTCGCTTCCCGGTGATAGTGCAGTTCATGATTCTCCGAGTCCAAGAACTCGGAAGTAAGTTGAAAGCGAATCAGTGTTGAATCTTCGTCCACCTTGCGGACGATGCGATTCTCTTCCAGCCTGTTCGCGGCTCTGGCGAACGCATGACGTGGAAGCATCTCAGTCAAGAGTTTGGAGTCAAGACCCGCATGTGCTACGGCCTCTTTGAGAAGAGAGAACTCAACCACAGTTGGTGGAGTCCAGGTTACGATTTCACCGAGAGAGAGAGTTGAAGTCTCAGTCATGAAAAGCATCTCCTGTCAGTATGCGCCACTGACCAGCGTTCCTGATCCGCTCAGGTTTGCGTTGCCGAAGGTTGTTTCGACTCAACGATGGTATCGTGAAAACGCCGACGAATCAACTGTGGGTTAAACGGATTCGTCAAAATTGCGAAAGTTTCGTCTTGCTATTCGCGAACGAGGTTGAAGAGCAATTCAAGTTGAACCCTGTTCCTGAACCATTCCCGGCCGCGATTCAACTCGCTGTTCTTCCGGATGATGTCGACGATATTGGCAACACGAAACCCCACATGCAGATTCCATTCGTCGGGATGAATGCTGAATGGTTTCCTGTCACGATCGGCCATCAATCGTGTCCCAATCACTGTCAGGTTCTTGTTGATCGTGGGAGTGTATCGATGCAGCTTTTCCAGAAGTTCGCAGCGGTTTTCTGGCCGCACGAAGATGAGCCGTTTTTCGTCTGGCGGGTAGTGATCTTCAACGGGCGATCCATGAACGTGCAGTGCGCTGAACACTGTCTTCTCCATTTCCTTCCAACACCCCTTCAGTATGCGCAGTGCATCAAGCCGGTAGGCTTCATCATCGTCGTTGATCGACCTCAACATCCCGCCAAATCGTCTTGGACTCGGATCAATTCCGTCGTTCGAGTCCTGAATCAATGGGTTCAGAAACGACCATTTCTCCAGTTCTTCAAACTCACGCTGCAACACTTTAGACAATGAACTTATATCCACTTCTGAATCTCCCAATTAAACAGCGACTTGAGCCAGATCCCACTGAACAAACCCAGCACGGTACGGCAAATACAACGGATGCTTCGGGAAGCCTTCCAGTGTTTCTCCCAGGTAGTGAACCGGTTTGCCCAGACGTCTCAGAAGTTCAATCAGTTCGCTGTGCCGATCGAACAGTTTCGCGTGCGTCCCCCAGCAACAGACCACGGTGTCAGCGACTTCACACCCGTGGCGAATGAACTCGTCATTCTCTGGGAGATTCGGTTCCGCCACGCTCTTCAACCCCCTTGGGTCGGTACTGCGCAGACTGAATGCGTTGAGCATGATGAAGCCGCCGTACTTCAGCTTCTTAGCTCGCTTCTGAAGACGGCCAACTGTCGGATCGTTGTGCCTCTCATCGGCTGTACTGGGATTCAGGCCGATGTACGCCACGATCGGTAGCTGTTCATCCCAGACGCGGCTCAACCACAAGCGATGCTCTCGTGTTGCCCGATCGTAGACAGCACACGAGACCTTTCCCGGTTCACTGAAGCCGCGAATCGAATATGGGCTGTTTTCCGGTTCGGATTCACTGTAGTCCACCGCCATCTCTTCAAGCACTGGCATTAGCATTGCCGTCTCTCCTTCGATCAATCCGCTGATCGTTGCGTTGCCTTTCACATGCGAAGTTCATGTCTTACAGAATCACTCTACAACGTGCCTTGTGTGACTGATTGGCACCATCTCAATGAGAGTTGTTTCTTCCACTTCCGAGAGAAACTGATAGGAAACCCACTCTCGTTTGATCTCTTCGTCGAACCATTCAACACGATATGTCGTGTCCCCTGCGAGGTCCAACATCACCCCTGTAATTACAACCTCGATTCCGTAGCAACCCGGAAGTCTTAATTGGGCACTCTGTCCGAGACTGTAAACCACCACCTTCTCACGTGTCTCCATTCTTGGCCTCGCTTTCCTTGTTTTTCTGGATGTATTCCCACTGGCGTTGAACTTGTACCGACCGGTCCATTAGTTCTCGGAAGTCTCCCGTCAACAGCGACTCGCAGTCGCATCTTTCGGCCTGACAGAGAATTTCCTTGATGTACCTGTAAGCATCCAGATTCATTCCAGATTCGTCGTAATGGATCGAGACGCCATTACATGGAAAGTACACCACCCGCTGATTCCGTTTCATATCCGGAGTTCGATAGCACAGTCCGATAAAGTCTTGATCTGGATCACCCAAATTGGGCGATCCAGATCCACCGGACCACGTTCAGCCATTAGACGGGCGAACTTAAGATTCGTCTCCGCTCGTTTGATCATTCGATTGAATCGTTCGTGAGGGTTCATATCTCAGCCTTCTCCTTCTTCGTTCAAGTCCGTCTCCCCTTGTCTTAGACCGCCGAAGTTGACGAGTCGAAAGACCTCTTCTTCATCCTCCAGCGTCGGCAACCGGCCTTCCGAGACCGGAATCGGAATGTTCTTGAACACTCGCTGCGAGACGATCGACAACTCCGGGAAGCGAGCTTCCTCCCGTTCGTCTCCGAACCACTCACCCGGTACTGAGAACGTCCCGCTCAAGAATCCGAGCAATGTCGTGATCCTCTGCTTCCCGTCGATCACCGCCATTCTGTAATCGTCCGGCCAGTTTGCTCCCATCCTGTCGTTGACGATCAGTGACGGAATCGGCACTCCGATCAAGACCGAATAGACGAAGTTTGTTTTCCGCTTGAGTCCCCAGACTTCGCCCCGTTGATACGGTGGGTCAAGATAGAGCGCGTCCTCTCTGACCCAGTGTGACAGACAATCAATCGGCCGATTCGTCTGCTGCAACTTCAAGCGTTCAAGCCTACCCATCGCTTCCTCTCCCCCCCTTCTGTTTAGTTCTCGCTCGGAAAGACCAGACGACTGACTTCGACCGCAACAGGTTCTTCCATAGTGATCTCTGCGAGAATGTCTTCTCTCAGCTTTGTCAGCGCGATGCCGATATCGACCAGCCCCTGAATCAGACTGTCAGTTCGCGGAGAGTCCATCGACTCCCCAGTCTGATTCCTGATGTCGATCTCCCGGCCCAGCGCCTGCATGCCGCGCTCTGCCATGTGCTCAATCACTCGCAGATCCTGAATCTGATCTGCTGTCAGCTTGAATTCGTTCCGCTTGCTCATGACTCTTTCCCCCCCTTGCCGGATCAGTCCCGGCGAACTTGTTCAATTCAACTGATGGTTAAAGCGTTCTCGTCCACGACCTCCAAGACGACCGAAAACTCGACACTGACCCTCTCGGACTGAAAGATGTCATACACCCCAGCCCGGATGATCACTGCAATCCCCCACTCCTTCTGATACTCCCGCTTCAGACGATCGACGACGTCCCGAGCGATCTTCTCGCGGATCTCCGACGCCTCTCTCCTCAAGCTCTCGACGAAGAACGCGGCGTTCAGCGCGTCGTTCGGCGGAAACTTGATCTCCAGTTGTTTCTCAAAGCACTCCTCATTCGAGAACGGCCCCTCCCAGTCGATCAGCAGGGTCAGACGTCCCAAGACCCACTCGTTCCAGAGTTCTCGGTAGATCTTCCCGAACACCAACTCCCGGAATTCGTGGTGCGTCCCATTTCCAACCATCCGGGAAGCCATCTCCCGGAGAACCTTTGAATCTTCCTGATCAGACACTGAACACCTCCCCTACCCCTTCACTTTCCACGGAAAGATCAGCTACACAGAAAAGCTGATCACAAATCTTCGAGAACTCCGAAATGCTGGCACCGATCACGATGCCGAAACTGACCACTGACTCGCGTTGCTTCCACTCGCGGAATCGCTCCGCTTCTGCATCTGAACAACGAAGCTCACCATCAGTCACAACGATTAGGTCGCATTTCCCGTCCGGCATCCCCTGAAACTTCCACTGAGGCCAGTGCGTGTACGGCAACTCTCTGATCGGAACGTCCAGAGTTGTCCCGCCTGCGTAGAAGTGCTCCAGCCAGTTGAGCAGAGCGACCTGATCCCATTGCCCCGGCGCCATCGCCAGAGTGTTTCCCTGATTGCCTCCTGCGAATCCCACGAAGGCAATCCACCGATTCTGTTTCTGGGCAATCCAAGCCATGGCCAGAGCCAGCCCTTTCGCCTGGACGATACGATCCCCGGCTTGAGGTTTCTTCGTCTTGCTCATGGACGAGCTTTCGTCAACGACGACCACGATCGGTCCCTTGCCGACTGGCTCCACGCCCTGATAGTCCCGCTGCATCGCCGTTTCCGTGGCGATCTTGTAGAGCTGCAAGAGCTCTGTTTCCTCATTCACCAGAGCAGCAAGCTCGTGAAGGCAGAGCTCCGGGATGTCTCCGCCGATCGTCACACCGACAACGTCATCAACTCCGTGAACCGTCTTCCGTCGCTGCATCGACTGCGCGACACGTCGAAACTTGCCCGCTGAATCCATAATGGCTCGCAGCGTCTCATCATTGCGGACGCGTTCAAAGACGCCTGCCATCAGTTCGCTATCGAGTTCTGCACCGTATCCCTGGCCGACACCGCAGCCGCCGCCCAATGCTCTGATCGTGGCGGCTGCGTCGTCCGCCGCTCGCTTGCCACGCCTGATGGCTTTGGCCACAGAACCGGCCGCATCAACGGCGTCTGTCTCCTCGGCATCCAGTTCCAGAAACTTGGCGAGTTCTTCGCCGATCTCCTTTGCCGACTCTTTTGCCAGCAACAGGTTTCCACGCGTCTGTTTGTGCAGCGCCTTGTAGCCATCGGTGTCGAGAAGAGACTGGAACCAGTCTGCTTGATGCTGATTCGCTGGACGATCTGCCAGCTTTGGGCGTGACTCAAACAGAGCCGCGTGACAGTCTGCCCACTCTTCAGGAGTCAGTGCAGCACTCGCATCGCTGTCAAATTGCTGGCGATGCTTCTCGTCTCCACCGTAGAACCGTTCTTGGGTTTCTTCGTAGAGTTCAACGCCTTTGCGTAAGCCCCACTGATCAACTTTGAGTGAGGTTGGAGAGACGCGTAGGTTGTCAGTTCGCGTCTCGCTATCAGAAGTCTGCAAGACTTGATTGATGTCCAGAGCCATCGAGAAGTATCCATTCCGAGTTCCGCCTCGGTTGGCGTTGCCTGATCCCCTCAGACTTGGGCGCTGAATTCACTTCAGCTTCACCACACTCTATCGTCATTCTGCCGATGAAGCAACAATAAAGCCGAGAACTTCGCCAGAATTACGAACTATCCAGTCCGGTCGAATCACGCTTCTTTATCAAAGAACTCAACCCATTGCACGCTAGACCAAGGAATTACCATGTACGCTGATCCATCTTCTGGGTGATGACACACCATCGCCGTGGAATCAACTGAAATCAAACTTAAGCTTTCCAGTTCGATAAAATGTCTCGATTGACTCTTCGGTGGAAGTGCGTATTTCAAGACTCGCACATTGAAACGAGGGTCTTTCATCGACTTCGCGATTGAGTTAATCGATTCGGCAGTGTCAGTTGTCTTCACAATAAACCTCCCATGTTGCTCAGCAACGAAAAAATCAGCCTGCCAAAATGGACGATTGTCGTCCAGACGTCACCAGCTCCTACCTGGCATCCTCATCCGCAATTTTAATGACGTTCTTCTGTTCATTTGTCATTGACTGTAGTGCTGCCTTGCACTCACGATCGCTTGCTTGCCACGCCTCGATCTTCTCCCGAAACTGGTCGACTGTCGGAATTCCATCGGGCGGAATTGTGAATTCTGTAAGGGCCATCGTATGGTCATTGGGAAAACTTAATTCTCTCCACCCAGAATCAAACACCTTCTTGAATTGCATCAGCTTCTTTCGCAGCACTTCAACTTCATTGCGGCATTTCTCGCGAACTTTGACCGCGTTTGCGTAACGGTCGACGACATGCTGTTCACTCACTTAACTCTCCTCGAACTCTTAGTTGTCAGACTCAACAGTTCTATTCTTGTGATGCGAAGAACACCCTGACATGGGCCCGTTCAGCAATGGACGTCATGTGCCTTGTCCCTGCGCCACCGGGAAATGATACCAGAAGGTCCGGCTCCAGTTCTAGCATCTTACGGTTCCGCTTCGGTCCAGCCGATCGACCGTGTTTCGACCACTCAGCAGGAACGGAAGTCTCTTTCACCCCGTTCGCCCTGGCCCACTCTCCACAGAGTGAATCCGCACCGCTTGCGGCTCCGTGGATCAGTTCAGTGACTGGTGTTTCCGAGTGAATCTTACTGAGCGTTTCGAAGACGTGTCCTCGATCGCTGTAATTCCGTCCGCCTGTCACCAGAACCCGCATTGAATATCACCCCACGTAAACCATGTCCATGCTGATGTACCTCCCCGGATCTCCGGGCAAGTGGCATTGAACACGTAAGCCATCATCCTGAGGTTTGGCCTCCAAGGCTAGTGGGTCCGCACCCTTCAGGCGAAGAACCCACTTTGAGCACTTGTAATCCCTGCCAATCGGTTCCTCCGGTTTCCATCCATGGCAAAAAAGATAGCCGATCAGATACTGATGCACAGCCTCCACACAATCATTTGTGCAGATGTCGAGATTCAAGGCGATGCCGCCCAAATGAGAATCGATCTGAAAGACTTCTTTGGCAGTGCGTTTACACCAGCCCTCGTAAATCTGCAACTCGAATGGATTGCTCATCAAACGCCCCCAGTGAAAACAGAACAAACCAGACGGGGCAGCAGCCACCAAGGTGACGAACGATGCGACTGCCACCCCATCCAGACGAATGCCTCACGCCCTTAAGACTGCCTGATTGAGTTCTTTCGCCTGCCCCAGAATCTTCGCGTGAGCTTCCTTCGCACGGTCCCCTGGAAGATCTCTCAGCTTGTTGCAGACTTCCGTCAGCTTGGCGAGTTGGCCGTAAGTCTCACCCGTCACATTTCGAGTGTTCACCGATTCAACCAATTCGCGAGCCTCAACCAACAACTGCGCCAACTTCTTCGCACCGGGATTCGAGACCTCAATCACAACTTCCGAGACCTTCTGCGGATGCTCCACAGGATCTTCCCAGAGAGCATGCTGAAGTACTTCCAGATGTTCCGGCAGAACTTCACTGGCACCTCTCAGCCAAGCTGCCGCTCGTGCCAGTCTCGCTGACTTTCGGCATCTTCGATCTGATGGCCGAATCCCCTCACTTCTCAACCGGTCCAGAATCTTCAGATACGCTTCCTTCCCGGATTCACTCCACGGAATCGATGCAGACTCTGCCACGGCGGCATCGATATCTTCCAGAGACAGGATCTCCGGAACCTTGGAAAGTTCTGCGAAGATCACGTCTTTCAAAGACAATGGCGTCACGTAGCTGACCGCTTTTCTCAACAGGAAGCGATCGAACATTGCGCCACATGTTTCGAACCCTTCTCCGACCGGCCACTCATTCGAAGCCGCTACCAGAATCCGAAGCGGACAATCGATGCGGTCTGGCCCATTGTCGAACTTCCGCTCGTTCATGATCGTCAGCAGAGAGTTGATGATCGCTGGCGATGCTTTTCCGATTTCGTCGACGAACGACAAGTGAGCCGAAGGTAGGAATCCTTCAATCTTGTGTTCGAACCGATCGTCTTTCAGAGCCTTCAAACTGGGAGGCCCAAAGAGTTCTTCCGGCTTGCTGTACTTACCGAGAAGCCGCTCGAAGTAAGCGATCTCACCTGAGAGAGAATCCAGCAGACTATTGCAGAGTGCTGACTTTGCCGTACCTGGAGGCCCGACAAGCAACAGATGCTCCCCGGCTGCGAGTGCCACTAACAGACAAGCGATCTCTTCATCGCGTTCAATCAGAGATGCGTTCAGTGCCTTGTGAAGCTGGACGAACTTTTGGTGAGCTTGAGACATGCTCTTGATTCCTTTCCGAGTTCCGCACCCGGTTGGCGGCTCTTCTGTCCCCCGAAGAGATGGGTTGTCGTTTGCCGACTTATCCAGTTTATCGGCACTTTTACGACGCGTCAACTATCGAATGATGGACATCGGCGGAATTACGACAAATTCTCTACGCCTGTTCGCGAGATCATTGCTTGTCCTGACTCTCTGCGAGTTCCGCAATCATCTCCTCAATCCAGATATTCGCCATCAGAATGATCTGCGCGAGTGCAAAACCGCTATCCGCGTGCCCATGCTCGTCTCTCTCTGCGACCAGCTTCACCCAACGGCTCTCATCGCTCGTCTTGACTCCGATCGAGTTCAAGTCGCGTTCTAACTCTTCATCGTAGTACAGCGATACCTGCCCCGTCTTGAACGCTTTCAGGAAGTCAGCAGCCATTTGCTTCTGGACTTTGGCAGAACTGTGAACCACCTGCTCACACCGGACAACAGCACTGAGTTTCTGCGTTGATCCGATTGCTTGCCAGTTGTCGACGTAGAGACAGTCCACACCACCGAAGCGCAGACGATCCAGATCAATCGCTTCCTCAACCACGGCAATCTGCACCTCCCCTTCTGGAAAGTCTTTCGGATACCAAGTTCTGTGACCCACGAGATCGATTGTCCTGAGCCCACATTTCAGCCCCACCCAGATCAGGGATGCCCTATCGTGAACGATCCCCAAATCAAGAGACCCAAGAATCACATCGTAGCCGTGCTGGCCTTGCACGTTCGGCCCAGCGAGCCTGGTTGCTGCCACGATCTCTCGATACGGAATTCCGGTCGCACTCCCCTGCAACCACTTATTCAGAATCAGACGTCGATAGTCATCCGGCGTCAATCCGGTCTCTTGCTCGGCAACGTCTTCCGGGGAAATCCAGCTTGCCTCGAATCCGTTCAGAGAGTGGAAATGCCACTTTTCATTCAGACGGCATCTTTCCCTGACACCCCATTGCCACGATGACCCTTTGCCGAACCCGGCGTTCGTGATCACAACCATCACCGATGTCGGCACTTTGACCAGACCTGAGAACAATGTGCCCCAGACCTTTTCGTTTGACCAGTGCGTCAATTCGTCACAGATCACAAAGTCTGGCGTGTGCCCGAAGTTGGTATTCGCTTTCGCCGGGACAATTTGACAGAAGGATTTCGTCTCCTTGTTCTTGACCTTGCTCCCCTGAATCTGAATGAACTGCTCCAGCCACGGATTCTCTCCGACGATCGCCTGAGCAGCGACCAGAAGCAGCCCCGCCTGTTCCTCCCCAGCCGCAGCCGCATAGCCCTTGATCATCACTGGTGCAGCCAGAACCGCCCAGAGAATCATCACCGCTTGGTCTGTCGTCTTCGAATGCCCGCGCGGTCTTTCCAGATACGCCCGTCGTTTCTCCGGCTTCTTCCGAGAGACTTTCGCAGCCTGCATCCATGCCGCGTCCATTGTCTCGAAATCTTCCCGCTGCCACGGATCAAGCGTTTCGCCGAAAGACTTCTTCTCTCCGGCCACATCGATCATCAGATGCTTGCGGAAGACTTTCGGATGCGACTTGATCGCTTCCAAGAGCTCTTCGTGTGGGATCTCTCCGTCCGTGTCAGAAGAGACGTCTTCGTCAACTTCCTCATCCTCAAGCAAAAGCTGATCAATCCTGTTCAGAGCGAACTGGTAGAGCCGATCAACACCGTGCACCTTCTGCATCGCCGAACGCATCGAGACACAACTCCCACTGAATCCGACAGCAACCTACCGTTCAGGCTTCCCAGAAACCACAACTTGAGAATCCACATCAACCACGGGATCTGGATCGTCTTCACCGTTCATCGATGGCGCCGCACCTGTGATCAATCCAAACTGCCAGCGAATCTTTCTCAGAACCTTCTTGTCAGTGATCTCCGGCAACACAACATTCAACAGCATATTCATAGCATGGATCGATTGAGCAGCCGTCAGCATGCTTCCAGATTCGATCATGATCTTCTGATCGGCCTGGACCACCGATCTCCGCGTACTGATGAGCTTCTGCACTTCTTTCCAGTTCTCGACAGTCTTGGCGTTCTCCATAATGACGTCGCCAATCTCACGAAGAATCTGCTTC
Organism: Thalassoglobus neptunius; assembly: GCF_007859735.1. GTDB lineage: Bacteria > Planctomycetota > Planctomycetia > Planctomycetales > Planctomycetaceae > Thalassoglobus > Thalassoglobus neptunius. The sequence goes on from NZ_SIHI01000001.1 coordinate 2,787,043, forward strand.
GACCTGTCTGCGTCTCCTGCCTTCTCAGCCTCTTGGTACTTCAACCACAGAGATTGCAGCTTCTCAGCATTCAGTGTTGCGCCTGACTGGTCAACCTCGTCCAGCAATTCCTGAATCCGCACGTTCAAGATTGCGGCGTCTTGACGGAGACTCATCAACTCAGCGTTCTCCATCTCCTGCTGAATCTTCTCACGAAGGCCGGTCACCACTTTCAGCTTGCTGTGCTTCCCGTCTTTGTATGTGTGATGTCCCGGACCTGGTGGAACTGCGTGCCCACCGTGCATTCGGCAGCGTCCATTGCCGTTCTTGATCGGCGTTCCACGGCAGACCATCTTGCCGCCACACTTCTCGCAGACACCTTTGTGGCGTACGTTTCTCTCTCCTTTGTGTCCGCATTCTTCACAGATGCCGGACATTTTGACCTTCGATCCACAGAGTCCTGCTGCATGACTTGACTGCTGCTGCACCTGCTGCGCCTCCCTGCTTTCCGCTTGATGATTTATGCGATTGCGTGGCTTCGAGGCTATTCTACAGGAATGTTGCAACTTTGTTGCAGGTCAATTGCTGCGCGTTGCACCTCTCGGCAGCCAACCAACTCCCTGACTCCATAGTCAGTCTTCAGCGTCTCCGCCACTGAGTATGCCGTGATCACGAGGTGACGATAGATCAATTCCATGTCCGCTTCTTCCACAAATGCATACGGTCCGGTTTCATCCAAGTCCAAGACGACGCAATACGCATTCACACCGGGCACAGCTTTGATCTGATCACAGAGTTCGTCGACCTTTTTCTTGGCTATCTTAGAGATGGACTCCCGTCGAAAACTTTCGAGACTGAGAATGTGCAATGGACTCTCCTCTGAAAAGCCTGATTGTTGCTGCAACTATTGCTGAATTCCGTAGTCGTCGAACACTGATTCCATCCAGTCCGCGTACTTCCGATCCTCTTCCGGAGTGAGGGCGATGCCGCCCGGTTCCATCTCCACCCGTTCAGTCTGGTGATTGTAGGTTGGGTATCCGGCCCAGAGCGTTGACAGAATCCGTACTCCGTCTGCCTCGTCCCTGTCTTGATAGGCCAGTCTGTCCCAGTCCCATCGCTCGAACGCATCGTTGACGATCTTCGCACCCGCTTGATCATCAGAGAACCTGAACGTGATCCAGTCCAGCATCGAGTCAACTTGCAAGTCGTAGGTGTGACGTCTCAGAGCCGCCGCCAGACGTCTCGTTGCTTCCCACCCGAGACATCCCGCAAATCGCTGAAGCATCTCGCGAGTGTTACTCTCGAAGACCTCACTGCTTCCAGTCCCTCCGATCTCTCCCCACGACATCCTAACCAGATGATGGCACAGCTCTTCATCGTCGATCTGATCGTTGCACTTCGAGCAGTATGTCGTCGGACGATCCCCGTAGCACTGCCAGTCGTCCGTCTTGAACGGATTCCATTCGCCAGTGTTCATGATCTCCAGCGGTTCATCGAGCAGGCACTCGGATGGAATCTGGCTGACGTCCAGCTTCCCGCTACAGTCGCTCGTCTCGCCGTCGTACCAGATCAAGTCCTCCCCAGGCTTCACATCGTGAATCTCGAAGTAAGGTGAACCGACGTCGTGATAGGCAATATCTCTTGCCTCTCGAATGAAGTTGGCATTGTAGGTTGCATCCTCGGTCATCACTGACCACGGAATCCAGACCTGCTCGCCGTCGATCTCCTCAAGTCCGTACCGGATGAACACCGGCGTCTCTGATCTCTCTCGCATTTCACGCACCTTTCACGCTTGCTCGTTCTGGAGCCCCTTGCTCAACGCGAACCCTCTCCACCCAGAAGTAGCGACCGTTCTTGTGCACCAGTCGCTCATTCTTGCGGTCAACCGTGATGGAGATTTGGTTTCCATGTACGTCCCAGTAGCGTACAGCCACGCTCCAGAATCGATCCGTTGGTGACACTTCACATGGCAATAGCACATCCACAGCAACTTCATGCTCACTCATCGGTATATCCCGTCCCCTTCAACTTGACGATCAGACTTGGCACCCAATCGGTCTCGTTTTCTCAGATATCGCGAAGCTGATCGTTCGCGACTGTCACAAAGCTCCCACCCTCAACCATTTCCATGTATGGTTCGACCAGAACCATCTGCCCGCCACGGTCCGGATGCACTACGTCCACCTTCACCAAAGCTACTCCATCGTCTCCAACGATAACGTTTTCAATTGACGCAAACCCAGAGACGGACGCCCCGTCGAATGTCTTGATTGCGACAGCATACTCACTGGAAAACTGCCCCGGTGATTTCTCACAGATCAGCCACTTTTCACTCTCCATATTCCACTCTCCGCTTACTTCCCTAGTTTGTTCGGACGAGTTTCTGTTGACTCTCGTTTCCGGATGAAACCCTTCTGGGATCACAATCAGCCACTCCGAGTTATCCAATGTCTCGACGTGGATTTCAATCAGCTCCCCATCACTGAAGAACTCAATCGGCTTCAAATGCAGTTCCTCGTTTCGGAACGGGAGAATCTCTCGAACCCGCTGCATTCGATGCTCACGTATGTAGTCCGCAGCAAACCGGTTCGCTGCATCCTCAGTGGGGAAGAGTTTTGCCCACGTCCCATTCGCATCGTTGATCGTGGAAACTACGATCCACGACCGTGGAGTCTTACGACTTCTTCTTCGCATTCTTCCTGTGCCTGTAAGGACTGACTCGCTTACGCTCCCGCTCCGCCAATGGGTCGAAAGACTTCAATCCCATTCCGATCCCGTCCAGTTCCACGATTCTGCTGGCAATCGCCATTTTGAAGTCCCTATCTCCCTGTTCGTATCCGTGAGGGAACTTCAGTTGTGATCTCGGAACGATGTGGATTTCTCCGTCAACGGTCTCAATCCAGATTGCTTTGGTGTTCTGGCGATGCACCTTGACGACGTGAATGCTGGTGTATTTCCCGTTCATTTGTCCCATCACTTGAGTTGTGACAACCACTGAATGTGGCCGTCTTTCGTCAGAAAGCCGACGCAACGCCCCAGAAACGAAATGGACGCTGAATACCCCGGCACGCCTGCGCCGTACATCTTGAGTCTGAATCCCATCAGCCCTAGCAACTGTGACCACTTCAACGCTGTCACCTGAACTCTTGCGAAGAACGCTCGTCTTGAAATCTTCATCGGTCTTCTATCCTTTCGGCGATTCGTCGAAGCTTTCTGATCGCTGGCCTTTCAGGCCCAAGATCGATGTTGTACTCGCGACTGTTGACATCAATAAGCGTCAGAAGAAACTTTGCTTCCTGACACGTCAAAGCGTGCTCCATTTGTTCACAGATTGATTCCGTCATATGCAAACAGGCTTCGAGATTCTCAGAAGCCCCGAAGATTGCGTCCTTGTCGATCTTGTCAGCCTGGCACTGGTAGACCATCGACCACGACGCATTGCGGAATTCCATCATTTTCTGGAAGTCGCTCATTCCAATTCTCTCCTTTCTGTGATTCTTAGAATCCACTCCGATCATTGAATTCGCCGTAAAGACCACACCGCACAAGCGGACCCTTCGGCTTCCTGACCCCCTTGGGAAAACCTTCCGGCCTTTGACCTCGACACTCGTCCGAGCAGGCAATCCAGAGTCGGTGGTAGTCCCCCTTCTCTTCAATCAGAAACGAACCGAACACGGAACTAAACTCGTCCCAAGTGAACGCCTCTCCGCAGCCGTCACAAAACCAGACTTTTTGACCGCCACGGAGATTCAGCTTCTCACTGGCAATCCGCTTGCCCCCGTACACCCTCGCCATCAGGAACTCCCCGCAGTCTGACGAGCGACCTCTGGAAGTTCGAGATGCTGCTTGCCGTCCAGAATGTTCCCAGAGTGCTCCCGTCCGACATGAGACATTGGTCGACCACCTATCAACGCAGATGGAATGATGTTCTCCATTAGCAAGTTCTCATCGACCATTCCTGACGGAATCCAGTCTCCCCACGACTCGAACCAGAACGGAACTCCAGAGACCTCGCACGCATTCGCAACCAGTCTCACCCAGTCCGTTTGCACCGGATCTGGACCGCCATCAAAGACAACCCAGTCGATCTTGTACTTCGGGTCCGCCTCACCACTGAAGAACGAAGTGGCTCTCATTCCAGTGAGTACGTTGACGTACAGGACTGTCCAGTCATTCGAACCCAGCCCATTGTGCAAACTTCTCGCTTCTTCCTCAGACCTCTCTTTGTACGGAATCGCATAGAAGTTCAATGCCTCATTCGGATCGCAAATGCGAACTCCCACAACGTCCGCTACATCTCGGCACTCCAGGAGCCGCAAGACTCGTTCTTTCAACTCCTCTTGTGTGCTGACTCTCACGAGCAGCCAGACGTTCCGTCGATGCCAATTCGACAACACATGAACACTTTCGACCCACTCACCATCTTTCACGCCATACGCTTTCGCAGTCTCCTCATCGAACGCAATAGACTGTCCCTCGCGTCGGATGTCCGGCCAGATTCTCTGCACGTTCTCTGGATGTCCCGTGCTCAGTACGAAGTCGAGGTTCGAGCACCTGTCGACCAGACTGAAGAACCTGTTGCGAACGTCAGTGATCATCAACGCCCTTGGGTAAATCGACGGTGTTCCGATCGGCCTGCCCTTGGAAGACGCGAAAGTTGAGTAGCTTCCATCTGTGAGTATGTGCAGTATCCAGCCTTCACTGTCATTCATCCACGGGTTGCCATGCTTCCCCTGAAAGTCTTCGAAGACGTCCACGTCGACGCGAACCCTCAGCCGTTCCCCTCCCTTGCAAGACTTGTCCAGAGATTCGATCTCGTCCCATTCCTCAAGATCCGTCAGCACTCGCCTGTCTCCGTCGACAGTCCACGGATTGAAGATCTTGTCCCACCACACATTTCCAGAATCAGTCTCATTGCTCATCGTTTCTCTCCGTTCGTTCGGCAGCATTTCTTGAACTTCTTCCCGCTTCCGCACGGGCAAGGATCGTTCCGTCCCACGCGAGGTTCTTTGCGTTTGCCCCCGCTGTCCCAGCCGACCACTCGACCGCGAATCGCCTGACTCGGATCGTCCGGATTGCCACACCCTTGGACTTCTCCGAATCTGTAAGCCTCCGGGAACGCCGCCATCGCACCGACAGCCATTGACACCATCGCTGATCGGTCCATCACCCCTGCCCCTCGACGATCCGCTGATAGTACATCAGGGATTCGTGGAAGAGTCCGGGAACAGGGTTGATCTGGACTTCCTTGTGGCCAGAGTGCCAGCAATCACAGTCGAAGTGTGGTTGACTATTGAAGATGAATTGCGACCCATCTGAGTCCTCTGCAATCCACGTCCCCCTCTTCAGCCACGGAACTTTGCTCACGTCGATGAGGCGGGGTTTGTAGATTGGGTGCTCATGAACAGTTCGGACGGCTCCACAGACATAAGCCCTCGAATCATAGAGTGAGTAATACCCCTCCCCTCTCACGGCCTCACGAAACTCATTCGTGAAGTCATAAACCGTCCCGTTCATCGTGATCTCAGCGGGAACTTGAATAGTGACATCAACCTCTTTAATTTCACTCACCTTCGTACTCCTTGGAACTTGATTTGTTGATCTTGAACTTGCTTCGAGAAGTCCTTTCTGCCATTCCGGTTGCTGGGCAACCAGGTCGACGGCCCGTTCAAGGAACGCCATCACCTCAGGATTCGGTTCATCACGCTGCACAGTCATCCACTTTCCTAATCAGATGAAACATTCTCCATCGTGCTCGATGTCTGCCCACCACCCAGTGAAGACGCCCTCCCCGACTCTCGCGATGCACACACTCCAACTGTATCCGCCGCCGAATTCGTTAAACTCGCCAACTGACACGCTCGGTGGATGCGCTCGATTCTTGGAGTCTCGGTCCAGACCGAATTGAGTGCAGATGAGATACTTCAGAACATAAAACCATCTCATCAGTCGGCACGGTTCGAAGTCCGGTTGATCAACCTTGCACCGCTGCGACACGGCTACTCGCAGGGACAGGCTTCTCTCGAACTGCATTGCCTGTTCGATGCTCTCTTCAACCTCTCTGATGATTTGAATGTGCTCCTCAGAGGTGCAATTCGGTTGTCCACAGAAATCGCACTTATCATCCGTCAGCATGCCTGCACCGTCCCCTTCGTCTTGAACTGATCCAGACTCTCCACCCCACGCGGAAGCGGGAACTCCTGAATCAACTCGCCATCCAGTTCCACACCTTGACCCGACTTGAACGCACTGCTCTGCTTGTGGAAGAACGCAACGCCTGCACCCCGGCACTTGTCTCGCATATCCCTTGCCCATTGCTTGTCTTCTGGACGCCGATTTGATCCAGATTCCGCCCCGTAAATCACCCAGTCGATGCCGCTGAGATTCAACCCGTTCAATGGCCCCAATGCTGGCTCATAACTGATGAACCGACAGACCGCTGGAATCTCATTGAGACAAGTCGCCCGATAGCTGTAGTCAGATTCTTCGATCGAAGTCCCCAGCCAGACGTTGGGATACCCGTCGCCCCAGTCAGACGGCAGACACGATCCAATTCGATGCGGCCGCTTTGTCAGAATCTGAAAATGCAACCACGGACATTGCTTGATGATGTACCACGCTTTCGGTCGATGCTCATTCGCGACCGGATGATCTTCAAAGAAGTCCGACAGAGAAGACGTGAACACTCTCCGGAGTAGTTGCTCACTCTCTGCCTCTTTGTTCCACTTGCCAACGTCTTTCAAGGTTTTTGTGACTTGCCGAGTTGTTGTCAGTGGCGGCCCCCACAGTTTCTTTCCCATGCGGTTCTTCACAAACGATTCGGCATAGCAGTTTTTGCATCCCGGAGAGACTTTTTCGCAGCCGATCCATGCGTTCCAGGTTGCGTCCGTCCACGAAATCCCTGTTTGTTTAGCCATCAATCTTGCTCCCATTGACTGGTTAAATCTTCAATTTCATCAATCGTTCCCGTGTCAACTACGCAACCACACGACATGCAACTGACAGTGAACGTTTCCAAGAACCAGTTCACGAAAAGCAGGCAAAACCAAGACCGTTCGCAGAGAAAACAATTCGCTTGAACGAGTTCACAAGTCTTTCTAGCCATCGAATCCGTACCTCGTTCGTCTGTCAGAAGTAGCTCAGGTCTTTTTCTTCAGCGATCCATCGCGTGACTGTGAGAGTGACGTTGCAATCACCCTCTGAAACCGAATCCGAGTCTTGAATCTGCGAGTACGGAATCCAGACTTCCTCTCCGTTCTCGTCTTCAACCAACATGGCGGCATCTGTCATGCGAATGACTTCAACAACTTCAATCTCAACCCATCTCTGGCTCATAGCCTGCCCCCCAGTTCAGTTGTTAAGGATTCCTTGACAACTGATTTGATCAGTCCTCAATCCGTCCGTTGTGCCCCACGTGCCACGATCCGCAATGTGGGCATCGGTAAGTGTTCAATCGATTGTCACCCAGCGATTCCATATGCCGCTTTTGTCTCTTGGCGGCTTTCTTGGAGAGCTTTAGTTTTCCATCGAGTCGACAGTAGTCGGCGGTTTTCACCACATGCGCCACCCAGCGTGAACCCTTGTAGTGACGGTACTCACCAGATGCGTATTGGGCGCGAGCTGTCCTAGCCATTGCTCGCCTCCGACCTGGAGGCTTCGTTCTCATTGGTCGGCAAAGTGGAGTTTTTGTAGCCTTGCCTCAGAGCCGTCCTCGCGATGACCTCAAACCACCAACTCGGATCATGGCCTAAAGAATTGGCCAGACCGTTGGCGGCCCGTCTCCAATGATCGATCCCCAAGTCGTGAGACAGAAGTCTCCTGACTTCGAACTCACCTAGATCGGACTGGGAGAATAGTTCTACATCCCTTGCCCGCTTTGACAGTCCCCGCTCGACCTGATCGCCCCACCTCTTCTCAGCCTCATTCCTCATCGCTTCCGAAATCGTCGGGAATGATGCTTCTGGATTCGGAAGCTTCACGCCCCATTCTTTCGATCGATACTCCGGAGCTTCATTCCACTCACGAAAGATCCGTTCAAGAGCCTTCGGACACAGAACCTCTTTGAACCGACACTCGTCTGGCCACTTTCGATAAACGATCATCTCCCAGACCAATTCATGATTCAGTCCGGTCAATTCGCACATCTGCCTCAAAGTCCACCCGCGACACTTCGCCATATTAAGGATCAGCCACGCTGGATCGCTGTGATACATCCAGTCCGATCGTGGCGAATTGTCGTCAGTCTCTTTCTCTGCCTGACCCTGTTCCTCAGTGGACTCTTCGGATTCCGACCCCGCAACGTGACATTTCACTTTCTCGGCAAGCATCTCCCACCATTCTTGCTTTTCGCCGAATCGCACAGCCAAGTAGTTCAGGACGTCTCCCACATCCCGTCCTTCAAACACCCAAGTGTCACCCCTCATTAGGGATTCAAACACATGCGAACTAAGCGGCATTCGGGAGTATTCGTATCGATACTTTCCGTCAACTGCTCGCTTCTGGATCTCGTCAGCGATTGAATGCTTCTCAATCGGTTCAGGAAACTTCCAGTCTTTTCTTTCCCCCTTCGATGCAACTACACGCATCGGTTGATAGAAACGATGCGTGTCTTCTTCACCTTCCTCAACTGGATCAGACGGCTGCTCACTGTCTGACGGTGTCTCATCGCAGGGCAACGTCACATCGGCTTTCGGAGTCCAGTTCTGGACGATCTCACGAACCTGATCGGGCGCAGAGGAGTTGAAACCCTGAATGAACGCATCCAGTGTTCCAGAAGCTTTCAGTTTCTCCAGCAATTCCGGAATTGCTGGCCCGTCTTCGCTGGTCTCAGATTTATTCACCGCGTTCAAACGGAGGGCAAATGTCTCCAATTGCCCCTCGATCGAACTCAACAGGGACTTCAAGTCATCTGTGATCATGTCGCATGGCGGAACTTCAAAGTCGTCAGGCCCATACTTGGAAACAAACTCCAGCAAGTCTTTGCACTTCTCCGCGTACTGTTTGACAGCACCGCGAAGATGAATACCCAACAGGCGAAAATTCGAATCATTACTCATCAACATTTTTCCCAGTCGGATCGGCCCCGACTTAGCCTTTGCTGCTCACCAGCCATCTACAGACCATTTTGTTAAGCTCAACAAAACGGCTTACCAGTTCTCCACACAGCGAACTTCGAACACTCCTCGGCACTCGTTCGGGTAGTGTTCTATGAAATAATTGATCGCGATTTCTTCGTTCATAAAACTCCGACGAGAGATCAGACCGCCGCCCATCGCTTCCGGTGTCCTCAGTTCATACACCTGAGTCAATCCGGTCAGTTCTGTTTCACTAATCAGCGACTCCATCTCTTCTCCGATCTCAGGAGTCCACGTCATTGATCCAACTCCTCAAGCATCATCTCAATCTTTGTGACAACGATCCCTGCTCCGTCCCGTTCTCCAGGACTTAGACCACCGCATTCACACTTTGATTGAATCCAGCACTTCAGACGTTTCAACAGATCCCTGTTCGAATCTCTTTGAAGGCTCACTACGAACTGAAGTGCCGAGATCACGTCGCTGTCAGTGAACTGACTCCCCTTCCCAGCGAGCAACTGACTGTTCTCCAACGATGGAGGCCAGTTGGAGGACTCTGAGTCTTGACCTGACCCACCAGGTTTCTTCGGTCGCTTGCTTGATTTCAGCGATTTGTTCTGCCCACCTTTTCGAACTTTTCCCTCTTCGATATTCATCGACTTTCCCCACTCTTGAAACCCGTTGGATCACCAATCACCAGTGTTTTCACGTTCCCCAAACCAACCTTGATCGATCCGGGATCTCCGTAGGAATAAGGTCTCGACTTCGCATAGCAGCGAACCCAACGACCACCCCGCTTCACGAAGATCCCCCATCGCTGACGACCGTACGGACGCTCTCCAACTGGTCGCAACTGGATGTCCCCGCACTGGTGATATCCCTGTCGAGTCACTCTCCAGTTGACTCGCTTGACCAACACGGTTTCGCCTTCGATCTTCGGTGGTGAAATCTCAATGGGCATTTTGTGCTCTCCACAAAAGCCTCCCCGAATTTCTCCGGGGAGGCTCAACCAGATTCACTACAGGCACTCAGTCAGCTTTTCGATAACCTCATCCGGAATGCGATTTACATCAAGAGACTTCCCGTTGACTGTCGCGTCCACGGCGACGACTTCACCGCTCTTGTAAGAACCGAACTCGTCACTGACCCACTCCATCGATCGACGGACTTCAAACTCTACTCGGAATTCCGCGTCTTCAGTGAAGCCAAGAGACTCTGCAATGGAACCGAGTTCACGATGTGGGTTGTCATCAGCGTCAATCCAGTCGCCCTCAATGTTGGCGATTTCGATGACTGAGTAAGTGGTCTCTGAAGCGAAAGAGTGAGACATCTTGAAGACTCCTTACCAGTTCCCCACTGGCTGGGTTTTCCTGATCCGCTCAGGTTTGCGTTTGTCGAATGTTCGACACGTTGACTCTATCGTAATAACGACGACGAATCAATGATGGATCAATCCGTTTCGGCGGTTTTACGAAAAATGTTCGTGCAAGGTTTCTGGCCAGAACCACTCTGCCAGAATCCGCTCGTCATGGTTGGACTGTTCCTTGCACGCTCTGTCTGGTCTGATCATACGACCACGCGACGTAAACAGAACAAGCCCTTGGCTCACCTTTTTGTCGAGATAAAGATCGACATCAGCCATCACATCCAACGGCATCAGCAAAGGAATGTAACCGTTTTCGTCTTTGTAAATCCTGTATGCGACTTCGGCACTCATCGTAGACCTCAGAAAAAGAAAGAGAGCGGGACGACATCTCACCCCGCTGAGAAGATCCCACTCACTTGTCGATCACAACCAGCCGCGTTTGCACACCAGTGGATCGAAACGCATTTCCTCGACTGAAGGCATCACTTGGAAGCTGACGACTCCAACCGTTGACCTCGTTTTCCAACCAGTCACGAAAGCCCTCCGCTTTCGAGTCACTCCGAAAGAATGGCCCCTCACTCATGATGGAAACCAAACGCCCACCTTCTGCAAGTTCTTCATAAGCGTGCTGGACGTGAACGATATCCGCCCCGTTCTCAAAAGGTGGATTGGCCACGATTCGGTCATAGAGATCTTTGTCGAGTTTCGGTTCAAGGAAATCGCGACGATCGTCCAGTGTGTGACCTTTCGCTTTCAGAATTTCTCTCAGACGCGAACTGATCTCGACGCAGACCACTTCACAATCCGCCGCTTCTCTCGCAGCATCGGCCAGTGAACCAATCCCCGCAGACGGTTCCAGGACTTTCATTCCGTCACGAATGCCTGCTTCCTGAATCACGAGTTCACAGATATCGTCCGGAGTCGGAAAGAACCCGTCAATTTTCACTCCGATCAGATCCCGCATCATCTTCTGAACTGGCGGCTCTTCTTCGATCACACCAAGCAAAGGAAGCAACGCTCTGAGTGCATGCCGCATCTCATAGATTGAATGAATTCCAAGTCTCTGAAACCGCTTCCAGTCGGTAATGTCGTCTTGAATCCAAACGCACTCAAACCCCGTCTTGACTGCTTTCGAGTATGCTGCTGACAATTCCTCGATTTCGAAAGTGCTTCGAAAGTGAACTGTTTCGTTGTAGTCACCTTTCCGCTGAAACCTTTCTACTCGCTTCTTAATCTTCTGCCCCAGCCGGATCGCACCTTTGACTTTCAATAAGTGGTTCCCCATGTCGTACAAGTGCCGAGCATAGACTTCTGGATGTGGCAGTTCGGCGAATCTCACATCACTCGGTTCCGTCCGACTCTCTCGAATCGAATTCGCTGACAGATTCCGCTCGTAGTTGCTCAAACCCTCAGCAAGCTCTTTGACCTGTTTCTCCTGTCGCTTGCGTGTTGCAGCCCAGAGCACCGACTTAAGACCGTCAACGTCAGTCAGATAGCGGATGTCTCGTAACGGATGCTCAGGATCGGACTCCACTGCGTCTGCAATCGCTCGCACTGTCTTGGCTTGAGCCAAGTCACATCTCGCACGTTCACGAGCGTAGGCAGATTCTCCCGCCCTTTTGTGAGTGTTCTCTTTGCGTTCTCGATTCAACTCATGGTTTGCGCGAGACTCGATTCCTTCCGCAAGTTCCCGGAGTCGCTCAACGGCGGTTAGTTCTTTCCGTCTCTGTCGGTTCGCCAGGATCTCCGATCGATCGGTGTCACCATGCAGCAGGCTCAGAAACTGATCTGCCTGAGACTTCTCGTAGAATTGGAATCCCGCGTCAGATTTCTTGAATGATGAATACCACCCTCCAAGCTGCTTGGCCTTGACCAGAAGCTCTCTGTAGTGCTCCGTGGGAATTCGACATCCCATCTGAACAATCCACAATGGGCACTGATTCTTGTCGTGATAGCCTTCTTTCAGGCTCAATTCGAGACCGTCCACGCTGAATTGTTCAACCGTGGTTGACCGCTTCTTACTTTCGCGTAGTTCGCGCCGACTCTCTGACTCCAATCGATCCCACAAAGCAAGTTGTTCATCGCTCAGACTGGAGTCATCCAGCAATCGTGAACGCTTTCGAAATTCTTCCAGAGTCTCCGGATTCTCAATGACTTTGAGGTTCTGGTCGACTCGGTCCTGAATCACTTTGACATGGTTCTGAATGTCTTCGTCGGTCAATTTCTTTGCGTGGAGCAGCAGTGCTTGCTCTTTGGTTTCTGAAAATGGCTCCCATGAGAAAGAGTCGCCGGGAAGCAACTGCATTTGCAGAGAGTCGATGATACTGTCGACGATCTCCTTTTTGGTGCTTCGTCCAGCACCATCAGGCGCCAGTTCCTTGAGCGTCTTCTTGTTCAATTCCAGAGCAATCTGCTCATGTTCATCGATTGACCGCCGCATCGTCTCACGAACCTCATCGGCCGTTATCTGTCCAGATCGGACTCGCTTAACATCAGCCAGAATCTTCGCCAGTGCTGACTGGCCATTTGCAACAAGAGCAGTCATTTGAGCATTCTCCCTACCAGATCGGCTCTGGTTCAGCCTTGGCTTTCGAAGCCTGTTGAACTGTTAAGGATTCCTTGACAGTTCAACTTGTAAGCAATGGTTACAGGTTCTTTTCAATTTGAAACAGTTCCAGCGGAACATCCAGGGCAATTGCCACACCGCGAATCTTCTGTGCAAGAGACTGAGAATACTCTTCGAACACAGTAATCGGGATCTCTCCCGTCTCGACCATGCCCACGAAACAACTGAGCGTAAAGCTCTCAAGGTGGTTGCCGGTCAAATAAGCGTCAATCTTCTGCTTTTGCTCTGGCGTCATTTCAGCAGCCTCTTCCTGATCCGCTCAGGTTGCGTTGTCGAATTTGCTTCGACTCGTTAATCGTATCGGCATTGTGCCGACGAAGCAACAATTAGTTCTGAACATTCGTCACATTCACGGAATCGACTGAGCGAAGAGTTTTCCGACGCAACTGACCGGGAACTTTGCGAGCAAGCTGGCACCGGCCTGAAGCGACTCAGTCAGTTCTCGCATCAACTTCTCGCCATCTATCTCATCAGGCGCAGCGACCCAGTATTCACGATTCAGTTTCGGGTCATCCCGAAGAACTCGCATCCGAAAAACAAAGAGCGGTATTTGGCCACAGCAGGCCACGAGATCCCCTAACCGCTCAGCAAAAAAGAACTTCACATTTCCGTTGCTGTTGACTGAATCGATGGCATCCACGAGTCCGCAACCGATTGCGTACCGCGTGTCCCGGACCGTTCTTTCGTCTTCCGTTCCCCTGTCAACCGTCTCCTGAATGACAAACCGATAAACCGCCGCTGACTCCTGATCAGTCTCTAACACTTGGCCTCCAGTGATCACAATAGCCCTGCTGCACAAGTCACAGACGCCATCTTAGGCCATATGAAGAGATTGTCCATAAAACCGATCAACCTGTTCCATCCTCCCCGTCAAATTCCAGTGTCAGCTTTCTGGCCTTCTCAAGAGTTCTTTCATCAATCGACTGATCTCTCATGACTTGCCAAACTAGCTCTTTCAGCGTTTCAAAAGCACGTTCCAACCGAATCCATCGACAACATTCATCGCAATTTCCGCATCGTTCACACGACGATCTACCCAATGAGTTGACTCGAACTGTCCGTCTCAGGCCGTCTTTCGTTGATCTCATCATCGCCCTTTCTCATCGAGAAAAATGCCCTCATTGTATTAGCGTTTTTGTTTCAAACAGAATCAACAGATTCCTCCAAATCAGGACAGTCACCAATAAGAAAGTTCACATGCCAACGGAACAAACAGAATCGCTAGAACATTCGGAACTGACAATCCGCTGAACAACCCTGTCCACCGAAGCCTCCGAAACGTCCAGGCGGAACGCCATCTGGCGCGTTGACCAGCCCCTGTGAAAGTGGACTCGCACCCAGTCGATCTGGTCTTCGGAAAGTTGACGGCACATGATTTCAGCCTTGACTGACACCCTGCGGTCTCTGGGCTCAATCATGTGTCTCTCGCCACTTCGGAAGCGTAGCAAAGCCTCATACCGTTCTTCTGGAGGTGACAGAATGTAGGCTCTCCACAATCTGTCTGACGCCTCTTCTGACGTCTCCATCCGGCGAACTCGTGGAACATTCAGGTCGTCTAAGTCGTATTCATCCCTGATCATCTCAGAGCCCTTTCTTTTCACATCTCGCGGAGTGACCTGATCAGTTCGACGGTCGCTTGGGCATCGCCAGCAGCATCATGATTCCCACGTTCGATCCCGAAGTAATCGCAAAGATTTTCAAGCTTGTAGTCCTTCGGCCCACTCCCGTCATGCATTGCAAATTTCCATCTTGCCAACTGACATGTGTCCCAGGACGCTGAATAGCATGGGCAGAATTCGTCTGCTTTCTTGTACCAATCTTGAAGGAATGGCAAGTCAAAGCGGTCAGAGTTGTGACCAACCATTTGCGCGACGAAGTATGGTTTGCCTCTTCGACTGATCAATTCCACATCACAATAGTCTCGCAACCAGCCACTAAAGTCTTGACGCGCCTGATATTCGTCTACCGCTTCGCGTTTCCATACAGCAGGATCATAGGAGTTCTTCTCCAGAGCATCGCGAGTTGCATCCTGCTCTCGGAACTGAACCTTGACCTCGAATTGATCCAATACCCTCAAGGATGAGAATTCAACTGCGATAGCAGCCAGTTGGGTAATTGGATGAATCCTCGAATTGAACCCACCCGTCTCCAAGTCAAACACGACAACATTCATACTCAACAACCCCTTTCTGATTTAGCTTGAAGCCTTTCGCGATCGAGCGATGTCGGCTTGCATTTTCTTTTCAGCAAGCTTGATCCGCTCTTGCTCGCGATCGATTTGCCATTGTTCGACCGAGGCTACACGGTACATCTCCGTTCCACACTGGAACGTCACGAAGTCGATCTCCCCACGATCTTTAGCGCTTTGGATCGTGCTTCGTGGAACATCGAACTTCCTTGCACAATACGCTGGTGAAGCATACTGATCGGTGTTAATCATCATTTCTTCGGTTCTCGCCTCAATCATGCCGACGCCCCTCGCGCAACGGGAATTTCGACACAGCCGACTGAATCGGTTTTCTCACGAATCATCCAATAGAGTGCAGCGGCAATTGCCTGCGCGATGGTCACACCCTGTCCCAAGACTTCATTCTCGGCCGTCGGTCCAACTGATAGGACAAGACAATCCTTCCCCGAAGTCTCAGGAATCAAAGTAACCTGCCGATCACGCCCCCCTTGGAACAACCCCAACGCATACGCAGCACGCATTGCCGCATCAGTGTCTGTTGTCACAGGGGAGAAACGTAATCCCGCCGCTTCACTAATTTCAGAATCGACCGATGTCATCGAAACCCAACCGGGCAAACGTCGATCGCTCTGATTTGTCATACTCCACATGCAAAACTCTCCTGACCGGTGTCCGCCCCGGTTCACGTCGCCCCACATGAGGCTCTTCAACGGTATCGTCACAATAACGAAACTTCAACAGGTTCTCTTCATGGTTCGCAGTTCAGTCGACAGCGTATTGATTCATTGACTGAACTTATGCAGTCACTTTCACCTGACTTCGAACATGCTTAATTCGGAAGTTGGCACAAACGACCACAGAAGCTGGATGTGGACAAACCGAATTCCCGCACCGGGCAACTTGAGTCTTCTTCGTTGCCGGTTTACCGTCCAAACCAGTGTCGATGTCGTAGTCGTCAGGGAACCCCTGAGCCGCGAAAAGTTCTCGCGGGGTCAGCATTCGCATCCCGATGTCGACGATCTGGAACGGCTGACCTGAGACCAGGACGATTCCGAGTGCGATGCGATCCTTGGTTGTGACCGTTGGGACGGGTCTGTTCAGACTTGTCTTGCCACCGTTTCCGTAGTAGGTCGTGAGAAACGCACGGACTTCCTCGACTCTGTTTGTCGTCTGATTTCCACTGATCATGTTGACTGCGACAACTTGATTCTGAGTTCCACGCGTGGTAATCGTCGGAAATGGAACATCTGCTCGAACGCCCACCATTCCTCCAAAGTGCTTAGCAATGAACGCTGAGACCAGAGCATGCTTTCCGCCCCCAGCAACGACCGTCCCCAGAGGATGATGCAAGTTGAGACATCGTGGAGACTGCCCCGGACGTTCCCCGTACCCAGTCTGCACGAGCGATGGAGCAACCAGAGCAAACCGGTTCTCAGTCGTTTGTGTCGGAAGCGGTTCCAAGAGATGGCGACCGCGATGATGATGCTCTCCTTTGGGACCGTAGTAACTCACCAGTGAGGGAGCGACTACGAGATTACAGTCCTTCGTGGAAGCCGTGATCGTGTGAACTGGATCATCAATTCGACGTGATGAACCGCCATGTTGAAGTGCTTGAATGAACGGAGAGACAAGGCACGACTTGTTCTCTTGCGTCAGTGCACCGATCGGAACGTTGATTGAACTCCCCACCGATTGCCCGAACATTCTTGAGACGTACGGCGTCACGACTCCATAACCATTCGCGGAAGTTATCGTAGACAGAGGCCGATCAAGTGGCTGACCACGGAAGTGCTCACTGCCGTGATTCACTTTCACGATGAACGGGTCATTGGTTTCGATCACATAACGACGAATCCCTTCCGCGATCCGCTTCATCGTCTTCTCTGCCAAAGGTCTCCGGCATCCCTGCTCTTTCGCTTCTTCGGGAGTCAGGAAGATCGACGGACACGGAATCGACCAATCGATTATGTCCGCAGCGGTTCGCCACTTCTTGAGTCGCGAGTAGCCTTGCGACTTGATCTGTTTCGCGATCTGTTTCGGCCCGCCATGCGTCGGTTCTGGCCAGACGATCGGCTTACCGTCACAGCGAGCAATCAAGAACAAGCGTTTGCGAGTAGTTGGACTTCCAAAGTCACTCGCGACAACACTCTGCCATTCGACGTCATAGCCCAACTCCCGAAGCTGATGAACCCAGCCTTCGAAAGTCTTGCCTTTCTTCTCCTTGATCGGCTGGCCTCTTTTGAGTGGCCCCCATGTCACGAACTCTTCCACGTTCTCAAGGAAGATCACGCGAGGTTTCACGCGAGCCGCCCATCGAAGAACAATCCAAGCGAGTGCTCGAATCTCTTTCTTCTTCGGCGTCTTTCCTTTGGCTTTTGAGAAGTGAGTGCAGTCTGGAGAAAACCAGGCAGCGCCGACCGGTCGCCCTTCGCAAACGACCACCGGATCGATGTCCCACAGGTTTTCGCAGTAGTGCTTCGTTGTTGGGTGATTCGCCATATGCATGGCAATCGCTTCCCGGTTGTGGTTGATTGCCACGTCGACTGATCGACCGATGGCCCACTCCAACCCGACCGACGCGCCACCGCCGCCAGCGAAACAATCGACAACGATTTCACGCCCTTTGGGAAGCGGTGAATCATGCGGCTCATTAAACCAAAAGTGTTTTTGTCGAATCTTCAATCAAGTTCCTCCCATTACTTTGCAAGCGAACCGTTATCCACACGAGAACAGTCATCAAGAGTTCCGAAATCTTTCGATTCATGATTCCGTCACATCTTTGCGAATCTCCACGTAGTCGATTTCTACCAGCTCTTCTTTGTTGGCTTGTTCCAGCTTTGTATTGCTTTCAATCAAAGCGGTGTCGCAGGACTCACACATTGCGGACTTGCCCGGTTCGTGCGTTGCGGATTGGCAGAATTCACACAATCGCTTTCCACGGCCAATGTCATTCAACAGACGAATCGCCTTCTGTTGACACTCGAAAATCACCTTGGCGAAGTTGCGAGAAATCGTGTCAGCATCAATGCCGGCCTGTTCTCGCTCGCTACAAAGTTTGATCTTCTTTTCTGACTCGGAATGCTGTCTTTGCAGTCTTCTGACCAATTGCTCCTTCTCAGAAACTTGATCAACCAACCCTGAGATTCGACCTTTCAGGTTCACGATACACTTCTCTTGTTCCTTCTCTTTGGACCGCAATTCATCGAGACTCTTGTTGGCTAACCCGCAAATCGAATTCACACGTTCCAGGTCATTCGCTCTCTCTGCCGCCATCCACTTCCAGTGATCCCGATTTGCTTTCATCGAACCAAGTTCACGAGACTTGCGAAACGCGACGATAGCCAGCACCCATGAAAACAAAATTGCCAACATCAAACTGAACAACATCACCGCACCTCCCCGAATTCATCCCCCTCAACCGCTGAGCCACCAACCGCTTCCTCCATGTGATGCGATTGAGGGATCACCTGAAGGTACGCAAACCCGGCAAGAGCACAGATCAATCCGACGAAGCACGACACGACGACGAAGATCGCCCAGAATGACTCCACTGCATTTCTCGGGGGCTGGATTGCGAACCAAACGGCACCGCATGCCAATCCAGCGAAAGAAGCCAGAAGCACCATTAGAAAGAAAACGCTCATTGTTCACCTCATAAAGTTTGTGGATAGGGTCATCCCGCAAGACGGAAGTCGACGAGGAGGCTTCCGAACCGCCACAATTGCGAGCACCCGAGAAGATGCCAATGCAATCAAGAGGCGAAACACATCACCGCACCTCCCCGAGTGCCACTTGGATTTTTAAGGCGCAACCCGTCCGTTGTCGCAGAACGCTCGATAAGTGATCGGCCAACCTTTCGAGAACATCTCTTCACAGGCGCGAGCACCGAGTTCGATCTCATGAAGCGGGTAGCTGACAAACTTCGCGTTATCAGGCTCATGTGTCCGCAAGCTCAGAAACGCCATCAAAGAACGTGGGTTACATGTGACCCAGCAACCGGAGTAAATCCCCACTGGCAAATCGATTCGTGCCAGTCCGGGATCAATCCCCATGTCCAGAGCGTTTAAGTAACTGTGATAAGCTGACTCATATTGAGTCTTCTTCATCTCGACAAACCGGTCGAAAACCGAGTCATCTTCACAATGGAGAAACTTCGGTCGACCAGGCTTCCACTCACCGACCTTCATCATCGGTCGATCTCTTTCCGGAATGTAGAACACTGGCTCCAGTGTCTTGTACCTTCCGCTCTCTTCATTGAATGAAAAACCTATACGGTGGCGATGCCATTCCCGCCAAACAAAGATCGGAGCATGCACAAAGAACGTCATTGCAGCATGCTCAAATGGAGTTCCATGCCGGTGCTTCATCAGGTAGTTGATCAACCCAGAGTTCTCAGCAGAACTGGCTTCATCGGCGTACTGCAAAGCATCTGCGCCTTGCGTACTTACTCTGGCGGCAGCAACCACCATGTGATCCCCACCCATTGACTGAATCTGCTCAACTTCCACAGACGACTTGTATCGAACATCAACCATTCAGCTTCTCCGTTTCACAATCTTTAGCCGACTCGCTCTCAATCAATCGATCGAGATACCAACGAGCCTTCTGTAAGTCTTCAGTGCCGTTTTTGCACTTGTATCGAGCGATGTACTTAAGGACATTTCCCTCATGAAAACCGAGTTCAAGCCCCTCGATCGCATCGATGACTTCCAATCGCCCTTGGTTGTAATGCGATGGATGATTAACTTTTGAATCACCGCTCATTGATTGACTCCTGAACCAGAATCCACTGATTGCGCGGTGCCCATGTAGAACATTTCAAACCGCCCTTCATGTAGCTCACACGCATCATCAATCTGCCGTTGACGGACATCCCAGCCGTCACTTCACCTTGAATGGCGCCATTGATATGACGGGCTGTATCGCCAACTTGAACTGGTGTCACTTCGCTTTCCTTGTATTTCACCCGTCACTCTCCATCGATCACTCACTTTCATTCGGTGCCGGAAGGAATCCGGCCAAACCAGACGGGACGCTTCCCAATTCATACGCCGCTTCAATCTGAGGTCGCATCAGTTCGCCAACTGTTCCACCACTCGGAATCACAATGTGAGCCATGAACTCGTCTTCAAACTCGCTGATTCCGGACTCCACAGCCTCCAGCTTGGCTTTGATGCACAGAGCCAATGCACGCCACGATTGACGACACGATTGTTCCCATTGCTTCTCAGCAGCGTCAGGAGTTCTGCGCCCTCTGGAGTGCTTCCAGAACCGATCCTCGGACTTGTTCGGCAACGACAGAATGAACCGAACTTGCCGGTCACTCGCTTGAAACTGGATAGTTGCCAGCCCCCTTAAATCATCCCGCCCGTACATGAACTGACTGGCGCCATATCGCTCCAGAATCCGTTCAATCTCCGCGCGAGACTTTTCAACTGAAACTGTTGTGTTCTCTGCAAATCGCCCCATTACTCCATCACCCCCGCAAACAGACTCTGTGCCTTTGATCTCTCACGTTGACCGATCGCAGTCTCAAGATTCTTCTTCGCCTGCTGAATGTATTCATCCTTGATCTCACAGCAGTGATACCTGCGAGGGTTCTCGATTCGTTTGCAAGTCTTTAGTGACTCACCACCGAGAGCCACATACCCACCGCTTCCGATCCCTCCGAATGGTTCGAAAACCAATTCACCTGGATTCGTGTAGAGCAGAATGCATCGCCTGTAGACTTCCAGTTGCAGCGGGCAGATGTGTCGAGTGTCATCACCCCCTTTTGCCGCTGCGGTGTTCAGCGTGTCCGTCTCAATGACGTCACGCCAATCCCACGTTCCTTCTGCCCAGTTGATCCAGTCATTCCGCGAAATTTCATGCTTGGATCGAATCGGAACGCGGTTCTCTCCCGGCGCCCGAAACTTGATCAGATAGTCTTGAATCGTCCCACGTGAACCGGAACGATCGCTCTCCAATCCAGCGAACTGCAATTCCCTAGAACGCGTGCGAATTGCCTGCGATTGAGGATTCTTGCCGATGCTCCAGTCGTATTCGTAAACCAGACCAGCACGTTCACCGAGGCGAATCAGCATCCCGCGAAAGTCGTGCATTCCGACTTCCCCCGTCCGCTTCATACGGGGAATCTGACAGCAGTGGCAGATCGCAACCCGCCCCGGCTTCAGAACACGCTTAAGCCCCTTGAAGAAGAACGAAAGGTGAATCTTGGCTTCTTCATTGACCGTTGCTGTGTTGCCGATGTCGCAGTCCTCAGACGTGTATGCGTACAGCGAGGGAAACGGAGGACTATAGATTGAGAAGTCCACCGACTTCGGCTTCATCTCGCCCAGCATGTGGGGAATACAATCCCCTTTGTGAATCGACCACTCGTTAGATGACGGCATTGCTTCGGAAAATCCTTTCTTGCTCTTTGGTATCCGCTTCCACCCGGTCTGCTTTCGACAGCACGTTGGACAGCATCGGTTCTTCAACTTCCGTGACCGGAATATGCACGTTTAGCGGTCGCTCCGACCCGATGCGGTTCGATCGCTTCACAGCTTGGTAGTACTCTTCCAGACTGTCGCTCGTACCGTTAAAAACCTGTCGAGTTGCGATTTGAAGGTTCAAACCGAATCCCAGCACTTTCGGTTTGCTCATCAGTTCCTTGATCTCACCAGACTGGAATGCCTTGATGATCTCACGCCGTTTCTGAACTGGCGTTGAACCGCTAATCGATCCGGCTTCAGGAAATGTCTTCTCCATCAGCTTTTGTTCGTCGTTGTGGTGACACCAGATGATCGTCGACTCACTTGGCCACGAATCGACAAGATCACGAATGAACCCCGGCTTGTTCGTCGCAATTGGCTTGTCGCGATAGCTACCTTTCGCGATCCGCATCAGTTTGGATCGTTGGCCAATTCCACCGGCTTCTGTCACGAACATTGAACCGGTCAGATCCATCACAGCATTCCGCTGTTCTTGTGTCAGTTCGACGTTGTGAATGTGCGTGTAGATCGGCGGAATCGTGGAACAATTGTCTTTCCACCCGTAGGTCGACGGGTCACTGAGAAAGATGCACCAATGAGACAACGCTCGGTAGAACGGCCCCAGAGCATGCGGCTTCAACACCCAGCGTTCCTGCGTCTGTCCCCGATTGATGAAGTAGGTCGCCAAGAACTCTTGTGTCGTCCGGTAGTGATCCAAGAACACAGCGTGATTCGCATATTCAATCCGATCGTTTGGAGCTGGTGTCCCAGTGAAACACATCTTCCACGGAACCCCACGCCCCAGGCGAATCAAACGCATTCCCCATTTGCCGTAGTGATTCTTCAGCATTGAGGATTCGTCGAGGAACAACCCCTTCAGGTTGCGGTTCGACAACATCAGATCGTCGCGAATGGATTCGTAGTTGGTGATTCCAACTCTTGGCCCCGCTGCGGATTCGAGCCACTTTGAAAGATCGCTCGCAGACAACTGCTGAATTTCGATTTCGTCCCCGTACCACTTCCGACACTCTTCAATGGTCTGGTCGACAACCATCAGTGGCGCCACCAGAAGAAACTTTCCATGCGTCTCAGCTTTGAGTGCGTGGCGAAGAACTTCAAACTGAATCATCGTCTTGCCGAGCCCGCAATCCGCGAACACTGCAAACCGGCGTTTCCGAATCGCCAACCGTGATATGTCTCTTTGGTAATCGAAACAGTGCGGAGACGGTTCGTAGTCCACGTCAGTTGATTGCTCAACATCCCCAAGAATTAGTTGCGAGTACATCTCCGGGACTTCCGCCGCAAGGCCACGCCACGAATAAGCTGGCAGCCTTTTAAGTCGCAAGAACTGCTCATAGCTCTCAAGACTCCCGGTGTCGAATCGCACAAGCATCGAAGATTGAGTAGACATCAGGCCCCCTTCACGCAGCAGTCATAACAAGGAACAGTGCCCACACCGTCACACCAGGGGCACGCCCCGCTTCCGTCGCATGTCTGGCACCTTTGCAGGCTTCCCTGACTCTCTCCACTACCGAGGCACTCCCCACACTGAAGAGCATGATCGGTGATTGCACATTCGCAATTCACCATAAAACTGTCCCCACACGCAGGGCATTCCACGCTGCTTCCTCCCCGAATCCGTTCGAGGTCGGTGATGAACTTCTTGTTGATCGCATCCATTGAATTCACCAGTCGCCACGTGCTCACGTAGAACAGAGCATTTGAAACAGTGAAAACAAGACTGAGATTAAATAACGTGACTTCATTCATCTTTTAATTCCCTACACCGCGACACATGTGATAGGCCCAACCCCACAGGGCAATCCACGGAATGGACATCACCCCAATTGTTGTAAATCGCTCATCTGGCTTCGGGTCGTTCCCATTTGCCAAGAGAATCCAAATCGCCCCCATCAGCAGGCTGAGAACCAATGCGATTAGAAGCCCAAACGGGAGAGAAACCACGAACAACGCTATACGTCCAAACCTGATCACTTTGACTCCTGACGTTCGTCCTGTTCCCTGTACCGGTTTAATTTGTTGTAAAGCGTCTTCAAGCTAATACCGAGGCTCTTTGCTGCCTCGGCTTTGTTGCCATTTAAGTCTTGTAAACGACTTAAGATGATCGCTTTCTCATGTTCATCCAGGGTAAGCGTGTCCATTCAAACAACTCCCAATCCTTTGAAACAACACATCGGTCTCGCTTAAATAAAGCACACGCCCAGAGAACACTGACGGACTGGCTCTTTCCGATCCGATCGCTCAAGATCTGCATCCACCAAAGGGACGCGATCTTGATGGAGAAAAACGCCTTCTTCGGAGTCGAAATCACGGACGTCAAAATCAACTTTGACAGCTTCAACGAATTGCTCAGGGTAATCGTCTCGTACCTCTCGCCATTCTTCGTTTGTTTGATGCGGACATATGTAGCATCGAGATTTCTTAGGGAATGGAAGCCCCGACTTCTTGATGATCGCCCGGCATGATTCTTGGTTAATCATGTTCTCAACTAATGGAAATCGTACAGCCCACGGTCCATCTGGTTCGCCTTTACCCACCCATCTAGATCTTTCGTCATGGGAGTAGCCGATCCAGTTTGTTGCAGAACAAATTCCGCAACTTCTCATGTATCGTCTAACAACAAGTTTCTTCCATTCTCCGGAGCAGTACGCTGAAAACTTTCCTGTCTCTGTGAACACAGGAATCAAGAGAGTGCCTTTGTGGGAATACAAATCCACAGTAGACAGATCGTGCGATGCAATCTCGACGGGAGGAAGTCCATGTTTCTCTAAGTACGGACTAGCGTGATCGACAAGGTATTCCCATGTCGATCTCACCTCGCGTGAAGTATCTGCGGTGATGATTCGATCCGGTCGTTCGATTACCCCTTCAGCGATCAAGACCATGAGTGCAATGGTGTTGTAGCCGCCACCGTAGTTAAAGACTTGCGTCGCAAACCTATCTGGCATATCAAATAATTCCCGTGAACTCTTCTAGATGTACTGCCCTAGGACGCTCTCTTTGATCGATCGGCTTTCGACACACCTTCCGGAGTCAAGTACCAAACCTGATCTGTGCGGACCGCCAACTGACCACGCTTCCGGTCCCATTTCAGATGTTTTGTCTCCTTCGACCACATCCACCCCTTGGACTCCGCCCACTGAAGGCATGCAGAAATCAATTCGATCGTTTTACGATCTGGAGAAACCAGGACCGGAAGCGTTCTCGCGGCCAACTCTTCCACCGTCAGCCCCTGCATTCCTCGCAAGATTCTGAGGATGGTCGCAGTCTTCCGTTTGCGATATTGCTTCCACCACTGCTGTCGATTTTCTGTCAGTTCCTTGGGCATCACGCTTCTCCGTCCAGATACTCGAACTCGATTCGATTCACCTTCTGATCCCGCTCACCTTTCATGTGTGAGCAAAACATTGACACAAACTCAGCCGGAGACATTCCGGGAAAACCTTCCTTCACGACGTCTTCGCGAGTGATTTGATTCAGCCGCTCTTCTCGCACATCCACGATCCGGATGGATGCCAACCGTTTCGACTTCTGGCCTTTCTTCAGGCCCATCCCCTTATCAACCGCTGTCACCAAGTCACCTGGCTTGAGGAACCACCACCCGACCCGACGTGTGACTGTCTTGGTCCGATCCTCGACCTGCTTTTGCGTGAGCATGAAACTCATTCGTCTTGCCATGATTCCGCTTGCTCCAGATCTTCAGGAGAAACCATCTTGTGCCACCTGCCACGTTCTGGAACGGTCAACTCGATATAGATGACTGTCCCAATGACAGCCTTCACTCGACCGCTCTGGCCTGTTCGCGCCACTCGAACCCAATCACCAATGGACACCTGAGACACTGACCCATCTCCACTTGAGTGACGCGAACAGACCGTCCCCACAACGCAACCGATCAGTCTTCAGTGGCACCGATCTTGTCAGCCATTTCATGAATCCGCTGGACGATGCGATTCAATCCACCGGCGTTCAAGAACCCCTCTTTCTTCAAAGAATGTGCCGCGTCACTCCATGCACCGAGTTCATCGAGAGACGACACTGACTTGATCCCTTTGATGGCCCGGAATTCCCACTTTGCCGGAGACTCACTGGTGTCTGGATACAAGCCCTCTTGGCTAAAGTCCTGCACCGGCTCTTCTGGATGTTCCTGAACCTCTGAATCGCTTGCTGTGAATTCACGTTCGAATGGTTCTTCACTCTCTGGGAGCTCCAGATTCTCACCGCGATCTTCCGGAGTAATGTCGATGACTTCGTCTTGTTCGACGTCTCGTTTCACCTGTTGAACGACATCCGCGATGCGTCGGGAATGCTGAGCAGGCTCCACGTGCAGCGATTCTGAGATCTCTTCACGAACCGCCAGTTCCGTGACTGCTGTTGAGATTGGAAGCTCTCCACGCGCCACCGCTTGATGCACAAGCGTCTTGCGAGCCATCGTCTCCCAGGCTGTCTGCCACGGTGAATCATTCTTCTGATAACTCTTGGAATACTTCGTCTTGTGCCGCTCGACTTGCGCACGAGTCCAGACCAAGCGACAAATCACGTGGTCTCTCTCCACCATGTCCTTAGCGATTAAGTAGACGTGCGTGACATCTTTCTCTTCGAACTCAGCATCGGCAGACTGATTAGGGATGTGTCGAATAAAATCTTCGTCGCCTTCGGCGTATTCAAAGACATCCCCTTTGTAGACACAGCGAGTCTTAATCAGAATCTTACTGTGACGTCTCGCGAGATCGAGGTAACCGCGATATCCGATCTGGAGTTGAGCCTCTGTGACGCCATTCTTTCGATCTCGGTACGGAACAAGATACGCATGTCCCAAGACACCGTTGGTCGCCAACCCTAATGCCGCAGATTCTTGAGCCGATCGATAGATCGACTCCCACGTGCACTCCAAAAGCTTTGGATTTCCTCGCACTTCCTTGATCAGAACATTCGCCAGTTTGCTGGCATTTTGTCCTGCTGGCGTCAACGCTCCGAGTTCTTCGATCTTCTGATTCATCAAGAACTTCAAAGCGTGAATCCGAGATGCCGGATCTCTCTTTGGATCAGAATAGACTCGCAATGAATGCTGGACCTGTTCCCCGATCGAGAGCTCACGACTCTCTGATTGATCACTGCTCAAACGACCGTTCTTTTCTTCTGCCTTCGTTGTCATTCCACCACCCCACTGAGAACTCGGATATTGCCTTCGCCCAGATCGGACCAATTGCCCGTTTCCACGCACCATGCGTAGTCGTGAATCATGCTTGCCCACTTACGATGAGCATCGATCACATCCATCGCGGACAACTCTTGAAACGAGAAAGCCAACGGCGCAACGGCTTCCACAGCCGGTGACAAATAGGACTTCAACGCCTCATAGTTGTCGGGATGATCCAAATACGGTGGAGCCTTCGCCCGCATGCACTTGGCGACCTGCTCACACACCGTTGACGAGACCACAGCAAAACTGAATTGAATGTCGTTCAGGTCCAGTCCCGTCTCGGCACTCAGTGCCCTGCTGTAGTGAGCCACCTGCGCCCAGTAGTCGAATCGCTTGGTTGCGTAAAAGAACCCTTTTGGCATGAGTTCACTGGAGGTCTTGATATCGATGATCAGACCATCAGTTGACGTGAACTTTGCAAAGTCCAAGAGTGCTTTGCAGGGAACATTGACCACTTTGCTTTCAGGTAGCGAGTCCTGCCAGGAATCGAGTTCAACGACTTCATTCCACAGAATCGGCCACTCTCGCATCGCACTGGGGTGTTGCAGTACGCCTTCAAGTTGCTGCTCCACGACCAACTGCATCGTGATGACAAGCCACCACTGATCCAGCATTAAGACTGTTTTTCCGTCTTCCCGCTCTCGTTGTTTGAAACTACGAAACGCCGACAAAGAACGATTCTGCTTGCCTGTCCAAACCGCGATGTCTCGCTGAGCCCGCTTTGGCTCCAGCAACCACATGTGAGTTGCTGTCCCTTCATTTAACGCGTCGAACTTGTTTGCGGGTTGTAGCTCTGACGGAACGTTCATCCAGCCGTCTTGATGACAGCGATACAGACGACGAGACGCATTGAAGACTT
The DNA here is from genome assembly GCF_007859735.1 of Thalassoglobus neptunius. Classification (GTDB taxonomy): domain Bacteria; phylum Planctomycetota; class Planctomycetia; order Planctomycetales; family Planctomycetaceae; genus Thalassoglobus; species Thalassoglobus neptunius. The sequence continues at coordinate 2,814,832 of NZ_SIHI01000001.1, forward strand.
TCAACGACGACTGATTCATCGCCGGATAATCGCGGTAGTTCCACGTTGTGAGCGGTTCAAGAGGGACCGCCTCAGAAGATGATTCGCTCATCTGCTCTCTCCCACCAGATCCCCTCTGGCTTAGGGTTGTCGATGCACTCGACACAGGGAGTATATCGGCAGATTTACGACAAGGCAACTATTAAAGAGAAACTATCGTCAGAATTATGAAAGAATGGTTCTCCAAAGTGCCGCGACTGGATGGGTACAAGACGACACTTCAGAGAACCCCGCTGAACTCCGTGTCAGCCACGTTCCGCATTCGGCATGCGGGAGCCGTTGCGTCGATGTCGTTTCCGACGTTTGATCACTCTTCGTGCGGACTCAGTGCTGTCCCACCACGATTGTTTGAACTCGGACAAACTCTTGCGTGTATAGACCGATCGATGTAGATACTTTCGTTTCTCAATCCGGCCTTCCTTCACAAGCCGATAGAGTGTGGTGCGTCCACACCCAAGAATCTCCATCGCTTCCTGCTCACAAACAACAACCTTGCTTAGATCTTCCGGAAGCTTCGACACGGTGACATCCCCCCTCGCTCACACGTTGACTCTCATCGCGGGGCAGAGCATACAGCCGATTTCAGGAGTGTTTTTCACGTGACCATGAATCCGCATGCTGAAACCTTGGGAACTCTTCAGAATGCCGCGACGACTCACCCTGCACGCTTGACAAGGTCTTCCCAGAACGGTCCGCAAGGTAGAATTCGATTCCGCCGACCAACCTTTGCCGCGATGTTCAATTTGAAAGAGTCGTCGGTGTTGTCGTAGCCAATCGCACAGCGTCCCAAGACTGCGAGCATGACGGCATCCGCTTGATTATCGTCGGTGACCTCTTCCCCCAAGTACAAGCTGGCCGCAGCGATCATCTTGTCTTTCTTTGCGTTCCCCTTGCCCGTCGCAAACTGTTTCAACTCACTGGGAGTCACTTCGACAACCGAGGCCGAGAGCTTGCGAGTGATCATCTTTCGAATCGCGAACCCAAACTCACCTGCCTGATGCGCTCGAGTGTTTCGAGAACTGAAGCTGTACGTCTCCAGAAAGACATACTTTGGACGCATCGACTCAGACCAGTGATGCACCCGCTCTGCGATCTTGTCGTATCGCTTCAATCTCTCTGGCCAGTCTTCTCCCGAATTCGGTTCAGAAACAATCCCTTTCCGAAGAATCTTGCCAGTCTCAGCTTCGATTCCACAGAGTCCGAACCCGGAGAGACTTGGGTCCATTCCGATAATCTGCATGAGTCAGTTCCTTCTTTTCCAGTCCTCGTCCTGTTTGTATCGATCCACAAACTTCGCCAATTGATTCAGAGTCAACGCAGCAGCCAGATCGATGTTCCCCTTCTCCAGATTCAAAGACATATGGAATGCCGCAGAGAGCAACGAAATGAAAGCTGCTTTGTCCTGAACCTGGAGTGTGATCTCCTCAATTCGATCCATCATCCATTCGATTTCGGCATTCACCTTCGATTCATCATCACTGGGAGTTTCTCCAGATGTCACGCTTTCACCCCTGCTTGCCGTTTCGAAAGATATCGCTCTGCCACTTTCCGCAGAGCATCCATGCGGTCAATACGCCGCACCGGAACGAGATCCCGAACTTCACCTCTTAAGCCCTTCAACTGTGCTTCCTTCACTCCAAGGATCTCACACATTTCCGGATCAATACCTTCATCGGAGATCATGAAGTACGCAACCACTTGATCTGTTTGCTCGTTCCGCCTCAGACGGCCAATGCATTGATTGTGCATGGCCCAAGTCCAATCGAGTTCCCCGAACACGGCAACGCGACAACGTCGCTCCAGTCCATCCACTCCTTCACCGCTTCGTAATGCCATAATCAGAAGATCGGACTCACCCTCAATGAATTTTCGCTTTGACTCTTGTTTCATCTTTGGCGATTCACGACCAGTGAAGAACTGCGGATTGAACTCCGCCAACTCTTTCTTCCAGATCTCATACACAGCGTGGTGGTGACCAAAGAGCAGAACCGGTTCACCTGAATCCAGAAGCATCTCCACGTACTTCGCTACGGCGTTTGCTTTGGCGATGCCTGTCGCTTGTCGAAGAATGGTATCAAGCTGCATTGCCGCACTACGCTGCTGATCTCGCGTAACTGCGTGTGCACGACCGAGAATGATTTCAGCCAGTTCACTCGCGGAACCTGAGACCTTGTCCAGTTCACCCACATGACTCTCGATGTGGTGATAGATCCAGTTCGCTTTCGGAAGCTCTCGGCCGACATCCTTCAACTTCCGATCGATCATGAAACCTTCAGTTCTCAGGTAGTCACCCAAAGCCACAGGATCAGAAACGATGTGCTTGTTGTCGAATGATCTTGGACACCAAGTTGCGTAAAACTCTGAACGGTCTCCCAGTCCACCTGGGACGAGACAATCGATCACATTGAACATCTCGCCACCGTAGTTGGCGATTGTCGTAGCACTCAGCCCAAGTCGATAGTCTGCCACAGAAGACAGAGAACGTGCCGCCTTGTACTTCAGACTGTCGTCTCTCCTCAGATGCTGACACTCGTCATAGACGACGGAAGACACATACTTCTTGAGAAATGAAACCCAGTCATTGAGCTTGGCGTAGCTGATCACGAGAACGTCTGGTGTTCTCCCCTCGCGATTCTTGGGAAGTTCGTAGACACGACTTTGCTTGACCTGATGCGCGTAAAGGTTGGGAACGAACTCCGCCAGCTTCTCCATCCAGTGCGATTGAAGATTTGGAGGAACCACCACCACAGCAGGCAGCGTGTTTGGATCAGTCAATCCAGTAATTGCGGTGACAGTCTTTCCCAGACCGAGATCGTCGCCACAAAGCAAACCTCTTTGTGCTAACCAGATTTCCGCTCCAACAGCCTGATACTTTCGAGGAGGTTTGCTCAACGAGAATTGCCGTGGAACATAATCGGGAGCCTGGACGTCTGAGATCCATTCGTCACGCGCTTTCTTGGCTTTGACGGCATCTTTGAGAACTTGCAGGTCATCGCTGCGAATCTCAAGAGCGTACCGCTGCATGAACCAATGAATGTCGAGAGACGTTTCTTCCGTGCTCCGGATCTGGATAATCCCATGCCCCTTGCCCGCCTTTGGAACCAAACGGCGAAAGTGTTCTCGCGCGTGAAGTGCGGTGAACTCCAGATTCCATCGCCCGTCTCGAAACCAGACTTTCCCGTAAGTGCGACTCACTGCTGCTCCTGCTTTGCTCGTGTCCAGAATTTCTCGACGGCATGAAGTTCTTGTGTTGCGGAGATACGGTCCAGTGGACCATTTGCATTCAACAGGAATTCGCAAGAAGAATCGTTCACGGAGATAACACCAACACCTGAATCAGCGAACTCCCTCTTTCGTTTCCCATTCACGATGCGATTGGCAACAGATTCAGGAAACGCGACGAACGAATCCCGAGTAACCCCTTGGTTGCTTCTCGCCTGAATGAGCGCCCCACTGATGTCTTTCAATTTGAGTTCAATTGCCATAAGACGGCGATGGATCGGACACCACCCAACCCGACTCTTGAACTCCCCTGCCGGTGATTCGTCAACGAACCGTCTCCTGCGAAGGAACTGAATTCTCTGCTCTAGTTCATTCCGCGACCACTGTAACGTGTCCTCAAGATCAGAGATCGTTATACCGATCGGTTGTCCTTCATATGGAATCATGGAGAGCAAGAGGACATTGCTGTGTGAACCGATCGAGGCTTTCTGCCCGCGACGAATCCTCCTTAACACGTGCGTTCGATTGACCTCACAAGCGACGACATCACAGATCCCCCAAGGAAACACGAACTCCAGTTTCGTAAAGAATCCTTGGGAATTGAGCCAATCGTCAACGATTCGCGTCATCTCAGATTCACGCGAGAACATTGCCGGCTTGTTCACAAAACCTCCAGAATCTCAGGACTCTCTTTCAGCATCCGCTTCACGCGATCAGAGGCCACGCGACACGAATTCTCGGAAACGTCACATGTCACAACGTCACGTCCCGTTTCAACAGCAACCTTCGCCGTCGTCCCGGAGCCGCAGAACGGATCGAACACCAGATCCCCTGTGTTCGTGTAAGCCAGAATGAAACGCTTCAGATACGCTTCCGGAAGCTGATTCGAACACTCTCGCTCCCGTTCACGATTGTTTCCCTGAATCCGACACATGCCTTTAGTGTCATCCGGGACACCCAGTTCTTCATCGCCTTGCACACCCCACACAGTGCCCGGCAACCGCATCCCTTTATACCTTGAGGTCTTCACTCGCTTGTCGCCCATTTTCAAACGCTCAGATTTAATCATCACATCGATTGGATTCCAGGTATTCCCGCCCCCCTTGCGAATCACAAACGCATGGCAGCGAGAATCGATCCAATTGCGATCCGTCCATTGGCCGAAGCTGTAGTACCAATTGACCCACGCGATCCGACGCCAACGTTCGTTGATCAAGAGTGGAATCCAGATGTCAGCCAACGCATCCGGACCGTGTAAAACCAAGACGCCGTCATCATCAAGAATCGTGTACGCAAGCTTTGTCCAACTGATCACCCACTGACGGAACTCCTTGTTCGTCCTGCGATCGACGTACCCGTCGTACTTCTTCCCCACATTGAACGGTGGATCGGCAAAGATCAGATTCGGACGAATCGCAGTGTCCCTCATGACATCCTGACAATCCCCCTGAATGATCCGATACCGTTCCCCGCTCGCAATCGTTTTCCAGTTCTCCGCCATTCTGATCCCTTAACTGTCGCATTTGCTCGGCAACCCACTTGCCGATCCGAATCTTTTCCCCAAGCTTCGTGACGCCAACTCGCTCGAAAGCTGTTCTGACCAAACTTGCATAGTTCGCTTTCGAAGATTCCAGGACTGCATCCAACACTGCCTCGCACTTACCCTGAAACTTCTTTTCCTGAATCTCGCGATGCCAACGAACGATTCGCCACAGTTCCACGTGATCCGTGATCGAGAACATTTTCACGGCACCGTCGACATCCGCACCTTGCTCTTCTTCCAGATATCGCCAGATCAACTCCAGACGAGCGACACTCTCGCGTAACTCGCAGAATTCCGATTCATCACAAAACAAAGGTGCTGGTTTCATAAGAGCCGCCATCACAGTCCTAAGAGAATTGAACCGAATGGCTTTCCCGCAAGTTCACTCTTTGGAAAGAGATGCCGCCTGCGGGTTGTCACCAGAATCAATCCTTTGACCTCTTCGCACTCAGCGTATCGAAGCAGTTGAGCCGCCACGGATGACATCGAACCTTGTGTTTTCACTTCGATTCCAATCGAACCAAAACACATAAAGTCGATCCGCTCGCGATCACTCAAACTGTATTCTCTTTGAAAGTGTTCACTGCCGATCTCCTGAATCAGCACCTGCTCCAAATTCTGTTGAAGCACGAACTCTTCGCGAACGATCGGCAGTTGCCACCCAGACAGCGCCGCAACCAATTCCTGCACAGTCATTACGCTGCTTCCACAGGATCAGCCTGCTCCACGCTCTCTCGGTTCATCGCCCAGTCCTTGACGATGGCTGCCTCAGCTTCCCAGCCCAAGCCTTCAAGCTCATAGGCGGCCGACATCGCAGCATCTTCAAATGCATCCTGTTTGCTCATGAACGGTTGACTCGCGTGATGCGGAACTTTGCGCCCGACTGTCTCACCTGAAGCCAATGTGAGATCAAAGCAACTCACCCAGTCATCACCGATCGAAGCCAAGTGCAGAGTGGCCAATTCCTTACCTTCCGGACCGTAGATCGGGACAGACTCCACATCGTTCGGGTCAATTTCCGAGTCACCTTGCGGCGATTCATCTTCGTACTCCGCAAGCTCGAACTCAGACTTTCCACAGACGCAGTTCTCTTCGTCCTGTTCACGGAAGAACCCACAGTCCAAACACTTTCGCTTGCGGGGATCGTCTTCAGTCTCGGTCGGTTCAGAAGAGACCGGAGTTCGCTCGGACATCGCTTTGCGTACCGCTTCTTCGATGGACTGGGCCGTTGTTCGTCCAACCTTTGGCACGTCACTCCACCAGTCACCATTTTTGTCAATGGCGTCAGCGAGTTCCGAGACAGTCGAAACGCTCATACCGTCTTGCAAGGAAGTGATCTGCTTCGGTGTCACTCCGTACCCGACAAGAACTGCCAGTGGAGAGTCGAGAGACTTTCGGTTCTCCAGACGTGCTTTGGCCAGAATCTGACCCACTGTTTCCAGACCTGGAGTTGATGTGTAATCGATGTCGTCGTCGTTGAACGGCAAGAACGACTGCCCGTTGGAGATCTCCACAATTTCTTCGTTCAGTTTCCGCAGCATCTTGAAGTAGCGATCGACGTCCGCCTTTGCTTCTTTCAACTCTTCTTTCAGTGTGTCGACTTGGCCTTCACTCTGTTTGAGTTGCTTCAACGTGTGCTCGATTTGGTTCATTCGAACCTGAACCTGGTTTTGTTTGTCGCTCATCTTTACCCTCACTCACAGGGACGCTTTGAGTCTCCTTTGAACCATTCAAAGAAGACTGATTCCGAATGGACAACTCCATCCGATTTGGATCGAATCGAAGAAACGTTGGGTTTTCCCGATCCGCATATCGATTCCCGGCAGAACACCGACACGCCACCATGACGTCACGGCTTTGAGTCGCAATCACAGTTCTTTTCTGCCCCAAAATCGGTAGCTCCGTTCCGTCAATGAAGTCGATCAAGATCAGACCAGCTCCAAAGCACAATTCGCACCGAGGCACAGGGCGGGACGTACTCACTCTCCACGCTCCAATCTGGGAGACATCGATTCCCCAACACTCTGAATCAAGCTCCTATTGTCTGACTTCTGCTCCAGAGTCTTTTCCGCTGCCCCAATTACCTTGGGCCTGACTCCTTCCGGAAGCATCCGTTTCCTCTGCTGATCTTCAGCGACGTGATTCCAAGAGTCCCGGAATTGTGCGACCAACGACGACCTCTCTGAAACAGGTGAACTACACACACGGTCCCAACCACCGATTCCCTGAATAGCTCTCCAGATGGACTCACCAAGCATCTGTTCAGCAAGTTTCGGCTGGTTGTAACCGCACTTGGAAATCGCACGCTTCACTTGGTCGAACGCTTCCGAGTGACTCATGTCACAACCATGCGTGAACTCCACAGCAAACTTCCGCAGTCGCCCCGGAGTAGGAAGAACGGGATACTGATCTTCCATGATGATTCGCTGCACTGACGCTGACACCGACTCAATCGGAAGATCCTTCAACGCCATCGAATACGACGCCAAGAGACCTTCGCTGATCTCTTTGCCAACTGAACTCTGCAACACTTCCATCAAGCGACCGAACTCACTGGCCCATCTCTGACTAACGCTGAATTCTGACATTCTTCGGCCTTCTTCATGAATCTCTCGACAGCCGTCAGCTTCTTTTCCTTCTGACGGTTGTCGTACTTGCCTTCCATGATCCAAACGACGACGTTCTCATTGCTCAAGAACCACTCCACGTCGGCAATCCAGTCCTTGTCCGGGATCTTTCCCCTTAGAAAGTCGGATTCAGACACTCTCTGGATGGCTTCCTGCCAGTTGTCTACGAAGTACCTCTCCTGCAATCTTGCGATTGCGAGCTTCATCCGCTTCGGAGTAATACGATTACACTTCCGGCACCGAGAGAAGTCGTTCCACGTTCTGATCAGATGATTCACCGACGCTACACCTGGGCGATGTAACGTCTCTTCCCCTGCGTTCTGCTCAGCAGTTTTTGCGGTCGCAGATTGCGACTCCTGTTGCCTCTCCGGTTGACAGACCGGTTTCTGTTCATCCTCAAAACGCATCTGTGTTTGTTTCGGTTCAGAGGCAATTTGCTCAACTGATTGATTTTGTTTGGGTTTCTTTTGTGTTTCCGGACGAACCGCATCCCAGCGAGATTGACGCTCATCTTCCCGCTTGGCCTCTTTCTCTCGACTTCGATCAATTACAACTGTGAAAGTCTTCCAATGTTTCACGTAGAGCAGTCTTGCAGCGTGTAGTTCATCCAACGCCTGCCTTGCGGAAGCCCAATCGCTCCGCAAGGCCGACGCCAGTTGCTCTTCCGTGCCTTTCAGTTGGCTCAGGTCCATCTGGTCCATCAGTGCTCTGACTTCCATCCAGATGCCACGTGCCTGAAGACTCAATCCTTCCACACGATCGTCACGAATCCATGCTTGCAGGAAATCGCACACAACCAGACCTCCCTATCGGCAAGAGTTTTGAATGTTTTGCGTCCGTACCAGCCCCCGGAATCCATCCGATTGCTGAAGACAAAACCCCTCCCATCGATCTTGATAGAATTGTGTAGCAACGAAGAACGCGACAGCATCAATTGCCGCCTGCAATGTTCTTCCGAAGACTGATCCGAGCTCTTTTTGGGAGAACTCAGTATGTTGTTTTGCGAGTGATTCCAGAAACACACTCTGAGAAGTCGCCAGCATGGCTCAACGCTCCTAATCGGACTTGGTGCCGATCCAACCTTCTCGCTTCACGCGATGGATCACATCTTAACTCTTATAGAGCGGATGTCGAATGAGAGATTTATGTTTTTTAGAAAAACTTCAACATCTCTCACAATCAGGCGACGTGCTTTTACATGTTGGCGCATAAAAAAAGACCGCATGTTGTACCATGCGGTCAGGTCCGGTAAATCCCACTGGAGACCTTTGAGGATGTTTGGGGCAAAGGAAAGAAGAACCACCGAACGGACGAATTTTACATCGACTTATAGCTACAGTCAACAATCTTAATCCGACTCATAAAACATATCTTCGTAAAAAGCGGAATCCCGGTCGCCATCATACTGGTGTGGTGACCGAGGACAGACGCACTTGCTCTCCAAATTCTTGCACCCGTCACACTTACGATTAAACCTCTCCGACCCACTTGTGCAGAATTTACATATTCGGGACTTGTTTGGAGTGTCCCGCCCACAGAAATCACAGCAGTGTACCTGTTTTTTCATTGTGGCTCCGAATCAGAGTGCTGACAGAACTGCAATCCAAAGTGCCATCACCACAACTGCGACGGCGACCCAACCCGAACGACCGGCCCGAAACTTCTTCCTGCGAACGACTCGCACTCGCGGCGGAATCTTTCCAGTGTCGGTCATCAGCATGTGTCTCGTTTCCATGATCGGAACCCCGAAGTCCCGCATCGCCCGGAAGGTCATCGCACGATGCGTCTCCTCATCCGACTTCGCTTGAGCCACGTTTTCCATCGATCCAGGCGGAAGAAGAATCATCTGAGGAATCCCCAGACTCGCAGTGATCCCGTTGATGACGTAGCCATGCATCTCCTCACGACTGGTCTTCGAGTTCAGCATCTCTTTGGCGATCGGGGAGACTCCTCGCTTTGCTGGTTGCTCCTCTTCTCCGTCCTGTTCCCCGTCCCCGAAGACGTGCTCGACGACAACCTTCTCGATGTGTTCAGCCATCTTCCGCCCGAATTCCTGAGCACTCTCGATCGATCCGGACAGTTCCCTCGCGTTGAAGTACCCGCCTCCTTCGTATCTCTTCAGCAGCTCCTCACTCAGTCGCTCCGAGTTCCCTTCGAGTCCGTCCGCCGCTTTCTTCGCTGCCAGTTCTCCGGCCGTCTCCTCGGAATAGAAGGCATGCGTCGGTTCCGGGAAGATCTCACTCGCTTTCGGGTGACGCTTGCTCCTCGTCTGTTCTGACTCACTCTGCGAGCCCTCCATGAGCGTCTTCAAGACTTTCCGCTCCCACTCCAGTTGCTTTTGACCAAGGAACTCTCGCATCTCATTCACCCATTCCTGCCTTCTCTGTTCCCGTTCCTCTGGGCTTTTGCTGGGCTTGATGATGATTCCATACTCTCGATTCTCGGTCATGCCCGTTCTCCCTGCCGCATCGCGGCACCCCTTGGCCGCAGGCCAAACTAAACCGTACAAGTCAAAAAAAGTGAAAGACTGCGCGCACCCCTCCCCCCGGCCTTCCACCTGTTTTCCTTTTCTCTCACCGGTTTAGGACTTCTCTTAGGCTTGATTCACGTCCAGCGTTGCTTGCGCGCCAAACTTTCAAACTAAGTTGACCCGTTGTTAGCTTCGATCTTCTTAATCAACACACATGCGCGCGCAGAAAAGAGAATTTCGCCAAAAACGAATTGAAATTTTCCTAACCGTTTGAGCCGAATGAGGTTTCCAGTATGGTGCGAAGCCAAGGATTTATGACTCCGCAGGGCCACGGCGATTGTTGATTGAGGTTTCCTGACCCGTAGGCCCCCCAGACCAATCCGGGAACTTCCCCCGGTTGGTACTCAAACTCACCCGTGCCGCCTCGTTCTTGGCTTTCAACCGAGCAGAACCCACCACGGGAAGAGAACTGCGAACTATCAAGCAGGTTCAACCACTTGATGCTCCGGCCAGCTTGCGAAGACTGGATTGCGCATTCCGGAGAAGTGGTGCAATTGGCGGTGGGTTTCGCATTCGCACAGCAATGACTGATCAGTTTCGAATGCATGAAAGATCCCCAGCAGAACTCGGCGTCTGCACTGCCAAAACACGACGTTTCAATTATGGGTTCAACGTCGTGCGAATTTCAAGAGTCTTCGAGCCACAAAGCCAAACAGCGTAATTGAGATTCTTTCCGCCCCTGGGACGAAGCGATTTGGCCCCCATAATTCGGGGGAGAAGCCATTTGGCTCCCCATTTGGCTCCCCGTGCAGAACTCTTCGAAAACCTCGAAGAGTTGGAAAGTGTTCAAGAGTAACACTTTAGAAAGTCGGGATGACAGGATTTGAACCTGCGACCTCTTGACCCCCAGTCAAGCGCGCTACCAGGCTGCGCTACATCCCGATTCGAAGCTTTCGAACTTTGAGGAGTTTGGAAGCTTCGGTGGCGGATGATAGCGGGGAGTTTGTTCGGCTGTCAAACGGCTCTGGTTGATTGGTGGCATGTCTCGGATTTTGCGTTGAATCTCTCTTCGACTTGCGATTTGGCGGAGTCAGGAAGTTGTTGGATTTGCGTGGGTGACCAGGAGGCGAACCCTCTGGAGGACATCGACCGAGGAGTGTGAGATCGCTTGCCGGGGCCGAGCGAATTCTGTCTGACGGAGGCGATGGAGCGGAGGGTGGATCGCTGTGCAGAGTGGTGGCGGCGGCTGATGTTGCGCAACCTTGTCTGAGCACTTTGAATGCTTCTTTTTTGACACTTTCACGTTGCAGAGACTCAGCATGCCCATCGGTGAAATCACTTCAGTGACCGTTCCCCATCGCTCAACGGCAGGCCTCGCTGTTGACGGAGGCTTCATCGATCTTGAGATTGAGGGGTTTGATGAGGGGGTGGAGTGTGATCTCGGATCCGGATTCGGGAATCCGCTTCACGATGCCGACCTCTCCAATGCTTCGATCACGTTGCTCGTGACTTCAAGTGGTTACTCAACCGATGGGACGGCTGAGAACGTGTCGCGGACTTTGGTGGCGACACATGTTGCTCGGCGACCGTTTCCCAATCAGGCGGAGCAGGATCAGGCAGCGACTGCGTCGGGAGTGCGGATTCGCCTCTGGTTGGCGGCGAACATTTACGAAGGTGACACCGTCGTGGCCACCGTTCGGGCTGGGGCCTTTCGAAATCTGGCTGGCAACTCTGAAGACTCGCTGGGCGCCAGTGAAATTGCGGTCACGAACGAAGCGTCTCTCCCCTACCCTCGCGTGACGGCCAAGCTTGACGAATTCGCGGGAGTCGTTTCCGGAGATCGGGTCAATGATGATTTTCGGATTGCCGTCAACGCGGTTGCTGGCCACGGAATTTCTTCAGTGGTTGTTACTGCAACCGGGGGAACTTCTGGGCATCAGCAAACTGTGATCGTGACTTCGCCCACGGGCAGACAACGACCAGCATCTGGTCTTTCCGCAAGTGCCTATGAAGCTGCCGTTCCGATCAATGGGTTTCAGCAGGGTAAGTTGATCGATTGCGATTTCACTGTTTACCCGAAGGTGGGAGACGCGAACTCGATCGTCTCGACGGTTGGTCGCGCAATTTCGACTGACGAAATTCTGGGACGGAATCGTGTCACGCTTATTTGCGATAAGAACCGCCTGTTGGATGAGGTGCGCCACGTTCGTATCGGCGGAGACGATGGGAGTGGTGATGGTTCAGAAGCGGCCCCATTTGCGACGATCGGAAGAGCATTGCAGAGTGGCGCGAATGTCGTCGAACTTGGGGCGGGCGTTCATGCTCTTGGAAACCTCAATGCACGGATTGCGAGTCTCGAATGGGCCGTGATTCGCCCTGTTGATGGGGCTGACAAAGACTCGGTGATCGTGGAAATCAACGAGCTGAGGACCTACCGGCATCAACGGCTCCGGATTCAGGGGTGTCGAGTCACGCTGAAGAGTTCGTCAAGCTGGCTGGATGGCGAACATCAGGGCAACCACATTGAGTTTCGTGATTGTCACATGGACAGCCAATGGGGAGGACCTGTCTCGACGCCAACTGTTGGACCGGGATATCGATCGGACTCCTGTCGGTTCGTGAACTGCTCAGGTGACCTTGGTGCAGAGCATTGGGCGGTGCAGTCGTTTTCGTCATCGCGAATTGCCTACTCGTTTGATGGTTGCGAGTTGGTCGACTCGACGACTACACATTCGATGAACGCCTGGTTTCATGTTGTCGCTTGCAAAAGCATTGGCCAAAATTCATTCCGCGCTAACAGTGTGGCTTCTTTTGCGAGCAGCGTTCCGGAACAGGACGGTGTCTTCTTCGCATGGAACCAATTTACTGATTTCCGATCCTCCGGGCGAAAAATTCTAACTTTGGGAGAGACTGCAGGGCAGCCGAATCACAATGCGGCGATCGTTGGAAACGTCATTGAGAAGACTGCGGGAACCTCCCCTGCAATGGCGATTGCTGGAGACGGAACCGAAACGTCTTCGCAACCGACGAATGATATTAAGTTGATTGCAAACACCATTGCCGGTGAGCGGGTGAACCTCTCATACAATGATGGAGGACCGACGGGATGGGAGCGTTCGAACTGGTTTATGATTGGGAATTCCTTTCACCAGATGAACATTAAGGCGGACATGTTTAACGGGGGGAATGGTCAAAGAACGGGCGGATGGCCGCTTCTAAATGGAATTAACTGTCATCACAATCACTATCGTGACGGTGACCTCTTCGCGCAAGAAGGAAGAGGGCGGGATACCACTTACGGAACGCCGTCGAATCCATTGGAACCCGGATATGTTGACGATCGATCAGGTGTGGGCGGGGCAGGTGGCGGCGACTATACCCCGACAAATGATTCGATTCTCGTCGACCGGATTTTGCCCGGCGTTTTGAACTTCGGGATCGATCTCGCCGGAAGTCCGTATCAGCGGGACATCGGAGGATTGCAGCACAAGGTCTCTTCCGTTCCGAACGTCGAGAGCGTTTCAACGCTCAATCTTCGATTCCGCCCATAGCAAGTTGTCCGTGGTTTCTTAGCAATCGTCCCAGATCTTGAAGATCAGTTCGGCAAGAAATTGCGTACACACGTGAACCACGTCGTGTTGTTTGCAGCTTATCTCGGTAGTCGAGAATCTATCCACCAGTGATTGACTCCCGGCCTCGCTTCTCTTTGTTGACCTTCTGGAAAAGTGTTAATTATGTCGACTCACACAGGTACAGAGAAGATTGTCACATTTCGTACAGTGACAGCCTCCGACAATGTCCAGCTCAGCGAAGAGTTTGAGCCGAAGCGGGGGTGTCGGGTGATTAACAATTCTGCCAGCCCAGTTTCGTTAACTGTTTATGAGATCGACCCAGTCTCGAAAGCACGTGTGATTTGCGAAGACATTGGTGAGGTGACAATCAGTGCGCACGCATCGAAAGATTTGGGGTCTCAGGTCTTTGCGTGCTGGCGCATCGCGTTTCGTCAGTCGTCCGGAGTTGTGGACCTGGTGGTCGTCAGCGCGGAATAGCAGCTGATTGCCTCTTCGAGGTACTAATTCGTTCTGATGATCTCTAGAGTGTGGAGTCTGCCGACAACGGAACGTTCGGAATGGTGATTTCTTCACTTCCGCAGCTCGTCTCTTGAGAAAGAGGTGTAAAGCGGAGCTATGGAAGTTGCGTGCAGCCAAGGGCAGGAGGCGCGCCGTCGCAACATTTCCCAGCGGAGACTGGAACGCGATGGACTTTCCACTCCACCACGCACTTCTCGCATTCGTATTCGACTTTCTTCAGCTTTCGAACCATTTTGACGTCAGCACATCTGTTGCAGTAGCTGCCTCCATTGGCGGACATTGCATCACATTGGTCGCATTGGTCTTTTCGGAAGAAGTCGAACAGAGGGCATCTGACTCGAGGAACACAAATTGGTTCGCACTCGATCTCCCAACAGTGCTTCTTAACTTTCTCAGCTTTTGTTTCAGGGCAACAGACCAATTGACAAGGCGGACAGTTGACCGTCTCACAGCAACCCGTTGGCTTGCAAGCACCGAGGAAGTTTCCAGCAGTCGCTTGCGAAGATGCTGAAACGATTAATGCGAGTGCTAAGAACAGTTGTGTCTGGTTCATGTGTCTGCTCCAGTCGTGTGACGCGGGGGCATTCGTTGTAAGATGGTTGATGTGAATTCCGGAAGCCAATTGAAATTGTGGCGGATTGGCGTTTTCAGAATTCGAATTAATTATTCTCTGGGTTCTTCTCTACGGCTTCGAACTGGAACTCTTAGAATTCCACAGCGAATCGAGTTCCGAAGAAGAAGTAGTTGCCGGATGTGAATCCATCGACGGGACGATGGTTGTCGATTTCCCCATAGGACGCATCGAATTGAAGCTTCGAATACGGTGTCCAATGCCAGTTCAAGGCACTTGTCCAGGCCTCTCCCACACCTCCGAGAACGTTGTCGTCGGAAAGGTCGAGATAGTCATATCGAAGTGCGACGTTCCACGCTCCCCATCCAGTCCCGCAACCACCTGTACATTGATCAACCAGGAAGAAGTTCTCGAACGGTTTAACACGACCGATCGTTGAAGTCTTTCGATCGTACGGAATGTGTTCGCCGGTCAGGAAGTAGGAGATATAAGCATAAGCCCCGCCGAACTGAAGGTTCTCCTCTCCTTCTCGTTGGACCCAGTTGTGCTGGTACTCTGATACGAGTTGCAGTGGGCCGTAGTTGAAGATCGATTCGAGTCCGATGATTTCATAGTGATCCGCTGCGGCGATTCTCTCGGTATTTAACCACCGAGTGTCGGTTCGGGCTCCAACACGTGTTCGGAATCGGGCTTCGTTTTGATTCGTGTCGGAATCGTTGCGGTCACCATCCGTTCTGGCAGCCATCCCGGCGATGGCAAGATGCAGGTATCCGCGTCCGCCGGATGCTTCGTCATACCATGGTGCTGAGGAAAGGCGGCCATTCAAACTCATCTGGTTCGATTGGCCGATCACGCGACCGTCGGTGGCGATGTTTTCCAGGAAATAAGCTCCGTATCGCCAGGTGAAGAGTTCGTCGTCGGAGTATCCGTACATCGCGATACCGGGACGTCGGGCGTCTTCGTTGAATGCTTCGACAACAAAAGGTCGCTCCAGGAAGACGTTGTATCGGCTACTGTTGAGGTGGTCGAGACCCAACGGCCGTTTCTGGTTTCCGATCAAGAGTTGCTGGTTGAAAGGAAGCTCTTTGAACCCGAGATAGACGTCCTTCATCTCCGGAGTGCCTGGGTTATTGAAGTCGAGTTGGACTCGCCAGAGCATTGTTTCAAGGATGTCACCCTTCATTTCGAGACGAATTCGTCGGAAGAGAGCTCGGTCTTCCGGTGGGCGTCCATAGTTGTCGGACATGGGATCAGGATGCTCGAAATATCCGATCCCTTCTGAGTTGTGGACGAAGTCCCAGTAGTCGGCATGAATTCGACCGTTGATGCTCATCGTCGGCTTTTTGGCAGCGTCGAACTTTTTCTTCTGTTCCGCTTCGTGAAATTTCGTCCATGCGGAGTCGAGATCGTCCCAACCTTCTTCAAGCAGACTCAAGCGTTCTTCAAGTTCTGCGGGAATCGAGTCGGGGGCGTCTTCTCGGATTTCTTCGAAGGAGACCATTTCTCGGGCAACGCTGGGAATATCACGGAGTGAATCTTCCGCACCCGTTTCAGTAAACACTCCGTCGACCCCAATCGGAAGGCCAAGGTCATTCAAATCTTCAGTTGTCCCCTGAGCCTGGGGGAACGGTCGCGCCTTGGCCTGGGCCTCTTTGACCGTTTTCAACTCATTGGTGAGCGTTTGAATTTGCTTTTCGGCTGCTTCCAATCGCTCAAGCAGCAAGCGCACTTGAGGATCGAGTTTCACCTCGTCTTCGGCGAACGCTGCCGGTGCCAGAATGGCCCCGAAACAGAGAAATGCAAAGGTCCATCGATATTTTCTAAGCGTGGACATCCTTGTCCTCTTCTTGTGTCAAGAATGGAATCACCGATTGAGTAAGCTGCTCTTGCCTGTGCACTCGCTTGGGGTTCTCGAGAAGGATTTCATCCCGTGAGCACGTGCCAATCCGCCAGTTCACTTCGAAGAATGCTCTCGCGAGCGGAGAAAACGGCAGATTCGCTCCGCAGCCTTGTCATCGAATCAGGCGGTACGATGAGAACAACCGGAACAGGCAGAAATATCAAACGTCGGACAAACTGTGCCGGTTATTCCGGTTGCACTGACTGCAACGCCCGAGTGTTAAGAATGGGTTAGCAGAAGGTGGCGATGTCGTCGGACAGAAGTTTCGATCGGCAATCGAGCCGTTTTGAGCGATCCCCCGATCGAAGCGGGGGGAATTACATCGTCACACGCGGTTGAGCCAGCGGATTTGGTACGGGGAGAGCGAAATGTCTGCCGACGTATTCAACTCGCTGCCCTCGAGGACATCCTCAAAGAAGTGCCCAAATCCGGCAGTGCGGATCTGATTGCCGGAGATCTCCTGCGGTTCTTCGGAGAAGTTCGCGAGGACCACCATGCGGGCGCTGTCGTTCATTCGGACGTAGGCCAGCACGTGAGGATTGCGGAGATTGATCAACTCCATCTTCTGGCCTGCCAGAGCTGCCGACTCCTTTCTCATCGCAATCATACGTTTGACAGTCGTGAACAATCGTGTGCGAATCGATCCTCCGTTGCCGTTATGATGGTCGTCAAGTTCCTGAAGGTACTCCCACTTCATTCGCGGGCGATGCACCCAGCGAGTGTCTCCTGCTTTCGCGGGATCTTTCACGAAATCATAATCATTCAGTAAGCCCCACTCCTCACCCAGATACAGAAGTGGGATTCCGCCGACGCTGAGAATGATTCCCTGAAGCAAGGTGATGCGGCGAATCGCCAGTTCGATGAGGTCGCGGTCACCGGCGAGAAGTGCCTGCTCCAACCCTGCCAGAGAAGCAAGAGTCCCTGAAATTCTCATGTCACCCGTTTGAGGGTTGTGCTGAAAGGGAACTCCACGGGCAAACGAATTTGCGAACTGACCCGTATAAAATTCGTTCAGAAATTGTCGATGGTCATAGCCATTGATTCCGATCTCAGCCGCATCCTGATCGTCAAAAGTCCAGCCGATGTCATCGTGGCATCTCAGGTAATTGACCCATGATGTTCGCTGCGGCAATTGGTGACGATGAGTGAGAGATTTGAAGAGAAGCTTCGTCTCGCGAGTTGCCAGAGACTCCCACAACAAAGCCATCAGCGTCGGATTGTAGGAAATCTGGCACTGATCCGCCCCGATGTATTTCACAACATCATCGGGATGGACGATCGCTTCCGATTTGAAAACGAGACCCGGAGCAGCGATTCGAGCAAGTTCATTGTAAGCCCGAATAATTGTATGAGCTTGCGGCAAGTTCTCGCAGCTGGTCCCCATCTGTTTCCAGATGAACGCCACTGCGTCCAGCCTGAGAATGTCAACTCCCGTGTTTGCAATGAAGAGCATCTCTTCGAGCATCGAACGGAAGACCGACGGGTTCTGATAGTTCAAATCCCATTGAAAGCTGTTGAACGTCGTCCAGACCCACTGTTCCATTCCATCCTGCCAGGTGAAGTTTCCACGGCGGACGGTTGGGAAAATCTCTCGAAGCGTACGTTCGTATTGATCCGGAATCGTGCGGTCCGGAAAAATGTAATAGAACTGCTGGTACTCTTTGTTTCCAGACTGGGCTTGCTTGGCCCAAATGTGATCATCCGAGGTGTGATTGAAAACGAAGTCGAGAACGAGGCTGATGCCTGCCTCGCGCAAATCGTCTGCCAACCGGCAAAGGTCGTCAATCGTGCCGAGTCTCGGGTCAATCGACCGGTAGTTGCTGATCGCGTAACCCCCGTCGTTGTCACCGGGGCGGACGGCGAAAAGCGGCATCAGGTGAAGGTATGTCAGCCCAAGTTCTTTGAAGTAGCCGATATGTTCACGAAGCTTACCAAGGTTCTCGCTGAACAGATCGACATAAAGTGCTCCACCGACAACCCGCTCAGATTGAAACCAGTCGGGTTCGTGAATTCGTTGCTCGTCAAGATTTTTTAGGGGAGCAGAACGGTTTTTCCACGATCGCGCAGCGGTCTTGGCGATTTCTTCCAGGTGATAGAAGAAGTCGTATCGGTGTCCGTACAGTTCAAACAATAGACGGAAAAGAGTTGGCCAGTGCTGTTCGAGTCGGCGAACGAAACGTTGAACGTCGAGGTCGTGGACTTCATCCTCTGACCAGACGCTGAGAACTCTGGGAAGAATTCGTTTCAGGGACAGTTCCGCTTCGAAGCCGAGATCGGTGAACTGGAGGCTTTCATTCGGTTCGATCATTCGGAATTACTATGTGGTCCAGAAACTGGTAGTAGTTAATGCCTTCTAGGATGCCACGCGCGTGATTCGCTTCAGCAAAGTAGATTCGCGGGAGTCCGCGGAGTGACTCAAGTTCAGGGCTGTGGTTTCCGACGACGACGCCGAGAGTTCGTCCTTTCAACATTCCCTCATCGTTCCCGGAATCTCCGGCGACGAGGATATGTTCTGGCTGAAAACTCCATTTGTAGGCGACATGCCGCATCGTATTTCCGCTTCCCCCCCGAACGGGAATCACATCAAGATACATTTGATGTGAGAGGATCAGATTCGCACGAAGCTTGGCCTCGCGAATGAGCTTTCGCAACGATCCGAGCGTCGGAGCTTCTTTATCGTCGTAATTGTAGCTCAGTTTGAAGCGTGACTGATTGTCTTCTGGCTGTAAAAACAAACCGGGCTGGTCAGCGAGAAGTTCCTGAATTTTCCGTCGGTTCCAGTGATACCCGATTTCGCGTTCCCAGCTTGAATCGGAAGTGAGATTGCTGCCGTAGTGAAGTTCGGTCCCAACTCCCGATTCAATCAGATCCGGGAATGGCAGATTGAGTTCTTCAATGAGTTCACACGCACTACTGAGTGTTCGGCCGGTAGCGATTCCGAAACCGATGTGATCGTGCTCTTCAATCAGGCGGACAAATTCATCGAGCCCTTCTTGATCTCCTGTTAGGGTGTTATCCAGATCGGTGATAATGAGCCGATCAAACTCCGGGATTCGACGACGGGGAGTCTTCTTCGCCAGTGCCGGAGTCGCGGTCTGGGAGAGAATATCGTTCAGGTCCCGCAAGTAGCGTTCCCCATGATGCTTCCATGAGTAATGTTCGTGTGCTCCACTGACTCCCTGCTTCGACCATTGAGTCCACTCTTTCTCGTTGGTCAAAACGCGAAGCAAAGCTTGTTCAGTCAGTTCGATATCAAGTGGGTCGACCAGCAGTCCGTTGCGGCAATTGGAAACGATATCACGCGGTCCTCCATCGTTCGTCGCGACAATGGGCAAGCCACTGGCGGCAGCTTCCAGAAGCGTCAGTCCGAACGGTTCGGTCAAAGCCGGGTTGATGAAGACTCCGCGACTCTCTGCAGCGAGGCGAAACAATTCTGGCACATCGTCAGGAGTGTGTGTCTTGGGGTAGGCAATGTTTCCGTAAAGATCATGGACATCGATCAAGGTGAAAATTTGCTGGACGACCTTCCGTTGAGCCGGAGCAAGATCGCGCAAATCCTCTCGCGTTCCCATGACCAGAACGAGGTTGGCAAGACGTCGCAGTTCTTCGCTTTGACCGTAAGTTTCGACGAGCGTGTGCAGATTCTTGCGTTCGTCTGGCCTCGCCATTGTGAGGATCAGTGGCTTGTCCGGATCTTTGAGGAAGCGTGCGAGTTCGGACGCAATCGCAGGGCGTGAGTCATCGCCGGTCGGGGGGCGGAAGGAGGTCAGATTCACCCCGGGAGGAATCACTTCCATCCTGTCCGGGACATAATGTTCGTACATCGCATACTGAGACTCCACTTCTTGCGTCGTGCTCGTCACGACCATCGCAGCTGTCTCGAGTGCGTATTCCTCTGCTTCAATCCGACGAAAAATCTTGTACCGCTTCTCGATATCTTCCGGCTTCTTGTTGGCCGCAATCAGTCGTTCGCGCTTCACTCGACCGAGCGAATGCCCTGTGAAGACAAACGGGACATGCAAAAGCCTCGCAAGTTGAGCACCTGCGAAACCGGCGTCGGCATAGTGTCCGTGAATCACATCCGGCAGACCGGTTCGTTTGAAGTGAGCCAGTGTCTGGTCGATGAAGTCTTCAATGTGCGGCCACAACAGCTCTTTGCGAAGATATCTTTTCGGCCCAAACGGAATGCGAACAATCCTCGCGTTTTCAGAAATGGGCTCTTCCACTTGCGAATAGTCGTCGCTGACGCGTGGATCGAAAATCTGACGGGTGAGCAGTTCGACTTCACCGACATCAGGATGTTTTGCGAGTTCTGCAGCGAGTTCGAGAACGTACTTGACCTGCCCTCCGGTATCGACATCGCGACCGAGTTCGAGATCGGTCGCTCGAATCAAACCGTGCAGACTGATGAGGACGATTTTTTGTTGGGTTCGCTTTTTAAGGTTCATATGAGCAGAATACTTTGCCACGGTGGACGTCGACGAAACCCGAGTGCCCTCCCCTTGTTGGTGCGAAGGCGAGTAAGGTTGTCGACGGAACGTTTCATTTTCAGCGTAGCAGGTCGATATGAACAATCGAAGTCACGAGAGTGGAAAACAAATTCTCGCGACGGATCTCGACGGAACTCTCATTCCTCTCGATGGTCGAGCCGCCCACGTCGAAGATTTGCAAACTCTGGCAGAAGCACTTCGAGAGAATGGTGTTCCCATCTGTTTCGCGAGCGGTCGGCATTTCGAAATCATTCTGGATGCCATCGCAACGTATCGTCTTCCCACACCTGACTGGATTATCTGCGATGTCGGGACAACGATTCTCTCGCGTTCTGATGAACGCTATGCCGTCGAAGAAGCTTACCGACAGCATCTTCAGGACCTGATGGGAAACTCATCGTTTCATGACATACAGCAAAGCCTCAATGAATTGGGCGAACTGCGACTTCAGGAAGAAGAGAAACAGGGCGAGTTCAAGCTCAGCTTCTATACAGACGCAACTTCCCTTTCCGCGACAGTGGAAAAGGTTCGCGATCGACTCGGTGACACACCAGTCTCTCTGATTGATAGCGTCGATCCGTTCACCGGCGACGGACTGATCGACCTGCTGCCCGCAGGAACTTCGAAAGCTTACGCCCTCAATTGGTGGGCTGATGCTCAAGGAGTCGCTGCGGAAGAAATCGTTTATGCTGGCGACTCGGGAAATGACCTGGCAGCCTTTCAAGCGGGATTTCGCTCAATAGTCGTTCGCAACGCCCCAGACTGGCTTGCTGATGAGGTCGCCCGACACCACGCATCCAACAACTGGACCGACCGCTTCTATCGAGCAGAAAGCGACGCCACAAGCGGAGTCTTCGAAGGCTGCCGCCACTTTGGTTTGATTCGCCGATGACGCGCTCAAGGCTGTCGGTCAATCTTCAATACATCCGTATCGGCTCAGAACGCGTTGAGACGCAGGCGGACAAATTTTGGCAGACGCTCCGCCGCTCCTGAGGGGGGGCTGCCGTGCCTCTGACATTGACTATTGTTATGGGAGGTTCCTAATCTCGGTGCGAGTGGATCTTCAAGGACTTCCAACCGAGGGCTCAAACCGATGATGAATCGATTGCTGATTATCGCTTTCCTGATGAGTGTTTTCCCTGATGAGTGTTTTCCCTGATGAGTGTTTTCACTGATGAGTGTTTTCACTGATGAGTGTTTTCACTGATGAGTGTTTTCACTGATGAGTGTTTTCACTGATGAGTGTTTTCACTGATGAGTGTTTTCACTGATGAGTGTTTTCACTGATGAGTGTTTTCACTGATGAGTGTTTTCACTGATGAGTGTTTTCACTGATGAGTGTTTTCACTGATGAGTGTTTTCACTGACATAAGCACGTGTGTTGCCCAAGATACCGTTCCGGGAGCGATTTGGACGATGCGGTTCAACAATGTGGCAGGACCGAAACGAGTGGCGATCGGTGCCTTTCGGATCCAGTACGGACAGATGTTTCAGTCGCCGGTCGACGTCCACATGACTCCCCAGGACTTTGACGTCAATCAATTTACGAGACCTGTCGGCACAAGCGTCGAAAACAAGAAGACCCACAAGAACCGGTTCAACTTCAAAGATGCTGTCGTCTACAAGGCCGGCAAGCCACCATCCGCCGAGACGCAATTGCAATTCAGCGGCGTTGGATTCTCCTCGCTTGTGAAAATCGGACACTGGCGTGGCCGCTTCACCAACTCGGACGGAGTCAACTTTGAGTTCACCTGCAAACGAATCATCGAATAGCTGACGAATCGAAAGTGGCACTCTCTAAACCGGTTGAATCCAGAGCAATTCACTATTGCTCATAACGCAAGTTTCGGCGGTCTTTTGAAGTATCTTCAGATGATCGTGTTTTCTCCCGCAAGGCAATGGGGGTACCTGCCTTTGAACGGTTCGTTGATGCTTTGAGAACATGGTAATTAAGGCGTGGAAACAACAATCCTAACGTGGACTTTTACACCGAAGAACTTTCTGAGCGAGCGATTGATCTTCCCGAGTGAGGCATGTCAATTCATTATCCACGAAGGAAGAGTTACTGCAGAAATTGATTCGAGTGTCAGTTCTGACCAGTTGGTTCAATCAATTCATCTCAAATTGGAAGTTATTTTTCGGGCATTCGTTTTAGCCTCAGGGAAACTGGTTCGGTTGCACAATCCGACATTGTCCCGGATTGATGAAGATGGAAATCGAACCTATGAAATCACTCTGCATTGTTGAAAACATCTCTGGAGTCTGAGATGAGAATGCGCTAAAATCTGGTGATGAGTGATTCCCCACGAACGAATGTGTTGTTGGAAGTGGCAAAGCTGTCGCTTCGGATTGGACGCAAGTATGTCGAGCCGTATTCGCATGCGAAGAGAATCATTTCGATCATCTCCCACTGAAGGTCAGTCAGGTCACTTGGGTACGCTTTTCGAATCGCCTCGGACACCGTGCACTCCTTTGCGTTGATGAACCGCAAAGTGTGAACAAAACCAGACTTTCACAAAACCTCAGTTTCCGGATAGCCTCTTAGAGAGCAAAGGGTTGCCACGCTCCAAATTTGAGGGAGCCGTAGAAGTTGGCTCGGAGAGCATTTCCGTCAAATAGCCCGACTAGGATTTGAACCTAGACTAAAAGAATCAGAATCTTTCGTGCTACCGTTACACCATCGGGCTGTTGTTCGGAATGATAGAGACAATTGGAGACTGCGTCGAGTCAGATTTTTGGGCATAATTTGAAGCGGCAGCGATGCTCGGGCGAGAGATCTTCTGCTTCGCTTGATGAAGAGAAGATCGTTCGCCACGAGGTTCGCTGTTTGGCTCGCGAATTCGCCGGATTGGGAGCAATTGATTTGCTCCAGCCATCCGGCGACGTGAATCACCGTTTGGTTTGGTGATTATGACTTTGCGAGGTCTCGGAGGACTTTGTGAAGAATTCCGCCGTTTCGGTAGTACTCGACTTCCACAGGGGTGTCGATGCGGCAGGTGGTGATGAAGTGCACTTCGTCCCCGTTGGCTTTTCGGGCTGTGACTTCGATCGCCTGCTGCGGTTTCAGGGAATCGTCGAGAGCGATGTCGAAGGTTTCGGTTCCATCGAGATCGAAGGCTTCTCGGCTTTCACCTTCTCGGAACTGGAGAGGCAAGACGCCCATTCCGATCAGATTTGAGCGATGAATTCTCTCGAAGCTTTCTGCGATAACGGCGCGAATTCCGAGTTGCTGTGTTCCCTTGGCTGCCCAGTCGCGGGAGGAACCGGTTCCGTATTCTTTCCCTGCGAGGGCGATCAGCGGAGTTCCAGATTCCTGATACTTCATCGATGCATCAAAGATCGACATCTGCTCGCCGGTTGGAAGGTAGGTCGTCACGCCCCCTTCGGTGCCTGGGGCGAGTTGATTTCGCAAGCGAATATTGGCGAAAGTTCCACGCGTCATCACGCGGTCGTTGCCTCGTCGACTTCCGTAGCTGTTGAAGTCGGTCGGAGCGATTCCGTTTTCCTGAAGGAACCGGCCCGCTGGTGAATCAGCTTTGATTGCCCCAGCTGGGCTGATGTGGTCGGTCGTCGTCGAGTCTCCCACTGAGACCAGACACCGGGCTGACTCGATCGACTTGATGGCAGGCGCCTCTTCAGGCATGTCGACAAAGAATGGAGGTTCCTGAACGTAAGTGCTGCTGGGATCCCATTGATACAGATCGCCAAGGGCACCTTCGATCGATTGCCATTCTTTGGGGCCGTCACTCGCCTGCGAGTATTCACGTTGGAATGTCTCAGGAGAGATGGAAGCGGCGATGGTGTCCGCAATTTCCTTCTGTGTTGGCCAGATATCCTTGAGGTAGACGTCGTTGCCGTCCTGGTCCTGTCCGATCGGATCGGTGAGAAGATCGATGTCTGTCGTCCCTGCGATGGCGTAGGCGACGACGAGAGGCGGACTGGCGAGATAATTCGCTTTGACGTGAGGATTGACGCGACCTTCGAAATTTCGATTTCCGGAGAGGACGGAGCAGGCCACCAGATCTCCCGTTGTGATCGCTTCCGCGATGGGATCAGGCAGCGGTCCGCTGTTTCCAATGCAGGTCGTGCATCCGTAACCGACGAGATTGAATCCCATCGCATTAAGTGGTTCGTCGAGTTTTGCCTGCTCGAGATAATCGGTCACGACACGGCTTCCCGGAGCGAGGCTGGTTTTCACCCACGGTTGACTCTTCAGGCCTTTTTTCACCGCATTCCGAGCGAGCAATCCTGCTCCGATCATGACGGAAGGGTTGCTGGTATTGGTGCAACTTGTAATCGCAGCGATGACCACAGCCCCGTGCTTTAGCTCGAAGTTGTTTCCGTCATACTCAACGGGTACTCCGTTGAAGCCGGGATCTTCCGCGACAGCTACAGGGGCTCCACCTTCTGAAACCATTGTTTCCGGAGTGGAATTCGCGGCGGGTGTCAGCTTGCCGAACGTAGCACTGAGATCTTGTTCCCACTGGCTTTTCATTCCGGAAAGCAGGATGCGATCTTGAGGACGTTTCGGCCCAGCGAGAGAAGGTTCGATCGTTCCCATATCGAGACCGAGCGTCGTTGTGAATTCCGGGGACGGTGAATCGTCCGTGCGGAACATTCCCTGTGCTTTGTAGTACTTCTCGACGAGCTCCACCTGATCGTCTGATCGACCGGTGCGTTGGAGATAGCGAAGAGTTTCGTCGTCGACTGGGAAGAATCCCATCGTCGCTCCGTATTCCGGAGCCATGTTCGCGATGGTCGCTCGATCCGGAAGCGACATGCTCGTCAGTCCCGGCCCGAAGAACTCCACAAATTTTCCGACCACGCCGTGAGCGCGGAGCGTTTGGGTGACCGTCAACACGAGGTCTGTCGCTGTCGCTCCTTCGGGGAGTTTTCCGGAAAGTTCGAATCCGACCACTTCCGGGAGGAGCATGTAAATTGGCTGTCCAAGCATCACAGCTTCAGCTTCGATTCCACCGACGCCCCAACCGACAACTCCCAATCCGTTGATCATTGTGGTGTGCGAGTCCGTTCCGACCAGTGAGTCCGGATAGACAACGCCATTGCTATCGAGTGCAACGCCTGCGAGGTATTCGAGGTTCACCTGATGGACGATACCTGTCGCGGGAGGAATCACACGGAAGTTCTGAAACGCCTGCTGTCCCCACTTCAAGAATTGATAGCGTTCGTAATTGCGTTCGAATTCTTTGTCGACATTGAACTGGAGTGCCAGTTGCGTTGCGAATTTGTCGACTTGAACGCTGTGATCAATTACAAGGTCGCACTGCACAAGCGGATTGATCTTCTTGGGATCTCCACCCATGCGAACCATTGCCTCACGCAATGCCGCCAGGTCGACAACCGCCGGGACACCTGTGAAGTCCTGCAAGACAACACGGCCGGGATTGAAAGGAATTTCGAGGGGATTCGGGTTCTGCGGGCTCCAGGCAGCGATGTTCTTGACATCGTCTTCGGTCACGATGAAGCCGTCACAATTCCGAAGTGCTGCTTCGAGCAAAACTCGAATCGAGAACGGGAGACGATCGAGGTTGACCAGCCCCTGTTCGGCGAGAGTCTGAAGCTGGTAAAACTTGTAGTCGCCAGACTTCGTGGACAGGGTTGCTTCGGCGTTGAATGGATTCCCTGAACTCATCGCTTTTCTTCTCCCAGGCTATTCTTGAGCATCAGTCGAACGGATGTTCGCACTGGCAAACACTGCTTCGTGCCAGAGACAAACCGTTCGGTCGAGCACGTCAGAAAAGCGAATGACCCTTTCCTGAACCCTCGACACAAATTTTCAGTTCTGTCGTGAGAAGCAGATTTTGTCCGCAAACGTTCTCTCGACAGCGAGCACTCATGCATCTCAACTGTTCTGCAAAGCGTACCAAAGCCGGTTAGGGCCGAGAAGTATTGCGGCACGGTTCCCTGCGATAATCAGACTTTGCTGAAAGATTGACAATCAATCTCGCATCAGCAGAGCTTGATACCCTCCATCTGACGGCTGTCCCGGAAAGTGCTTTTGCTCTCGAATCAATTTCACGTCATCGCGTTGATCAACGACCGACTGGACCAGTTTTTCGTTTTCTTCGGGGTCGATGCTGCAGGTTGAATAGACAATTCTCCCGCCCGATTTCGTCTGATCGATCGCCTGCGTCAGGAGTCTTCGTTGAAGAGGAACAAGCGATTGAAAGTCACCCGGCAGCAATCTCCAGCGAGCTTCTGGACGCTTCCCAAGCACTCCCGTATTCGAACAGGGAACGTCCACCACAGCGGCGTCGACGGCATTCGCAGGGAAGGATGTTTCATTCTCATTGACGAGATGAGTTTCAATGCAGGTCAGTTGGAGTCGACGAGCATTTTCGTTGATCATCCGTAACCGATTCGCTCCGGTATCACACGCGATGATCCGTCCTCGGTTCTCCATCCTCTCCGCCATGTGGGTCGATTTTCCTCCGGGAGCTGCACAGAGATCGAGAACGGTTTCTCCCGGTTGTGGATCAAGCAGGTCCGTAACCGCCATTGCTGAGATGTCCTGAACGCTGAACCATCCTTCGTCGTACCCCGGCAAGTCGATAATCGCAACATGCCCGTCGATTTGAATGGACTCCGGAAGTTGTCCCGGTTGCGCCTTCACCTCCGCTGCCGCTAACACCTCGAGCGTTTTTTCGCGATCGGTTTGAAGGGGATTGACCCGCATCCACATCCTTCCGGGAGTCGTCAACCACAAGGCGAGTTGCAAGCGTTGCTCGTCGGACTCTGTCGGGAATCGTTGAATCAACCACTGAGGAAGACTCCCCACATCGCTGACGTAAGAGAGTGAATCAACAGTGGGCGACCAGAAGAGATTGCTGTCGAATTTCACCACCTCGTAGTTTGCCTCATCAGGCCGGGAACGCCTGATCGGAAGCTCCGATGCGCTCAGCTGCGCAAGATCGATCTCATCAACCGGTTTTCGACTGACGATGCTGCGCTCGATGGACCGCAGGACACCATTCAAAAATCCGGCAGCTCTTGGTCGATCGATTCGCCGACACAATTCCACAGTTTCGTGAACTGCTGCATGGGATGGGTAGTGAGGCAGAAAGACAAGCTGCAAACAACCTAGCTGTAAGAGAATCCATAAGTCGTCTTCGACTTCTTCTCGTCGGCGACTGACAAATGAAGTGAGAATGGTATCGAGCGTCTGCATGCGGCGGACTGCCTCACACGTCAGCTCGGTCGCCATTTTTCGATCACGCGAATCGATCCGTTCTTCTTTGAACTGATCGTTGAGAACTCGTGAAACGAAAACTTGACGTTCGTGAAATGCCTGAAGTGCGCGAAAGGCGAACCAGCGAGAATTCGGAGGAATGGATTTCCTCTTGTGCTGGGGATGTTTTCCAGACTGAGACGATCTGCGGTGCGGTGGACGGTTCATCGTGAGCCCTTACAAAGAGACTCAAGAGCTTCGAAGTACTCTGGATACGTCTTCGAAGTGCAATCCGGGTCCGCGATTCGAATTCCGGGTGCCTTCAATCCCAAGAGGGCGAAACTCATTGCCATGCGATGATCGTCGTATGTTTGAATCGTACAGGGTTGAGGGAGGCTCGGAGAAATTGTCATACCATCTTCATGTTCTTCTGCTGCGATCCCTGCTCGTTTCAATTCGTGAACAACAGCGGTGATCCGGTCGGTTTCCTTGAGTCGATTGTGGGCGATGTTCCTAATCCGCGTCGGTCCCGATGCGAAGGGAGCAACACAGGCTAACGTCTGGGCGGTATCGCTGATCTCGTTCATGTCGATGTCGATGCCGCGAAGCTCTCGGCCGGTGAGAGTGATTGAGTTCTCCCCCCATTCTGCTTCACAGCCCATTTGGACCAGAGCATCGACGAAACGAACGTCTCCCTGCAATGCGTTCCGATGCAATCCTTCCACGGTGACGGAACCGCCAGTAATCGCCGCTACAGCGAAGAAGTAACTCGCTGCCGAAGCATCCGGTTCAATGTCATAATCCTGACCGACATACCCGCCGGCCTGAATGTGAAACTCCGCAGGATTCGGCTCGTCAACGATTGCTCCGAAGGAACGCATGAGCGCGAGCGTCATATCAATGTAAGGACGCGAAACAAGTTCTCCAGTCACCGACAGAACGAGGTTCTTTTTCGCAGCCGGTGAAATCATCAAGAGGCCGCTGAGATACTGGCTCGACATCGACGCCGACACTTCGAGGCGATCGGTAGAAAGTCCCGATGTGCGAAGCATCACCGGAGGACAACCGTTTTCCAGTTCACATTTGGCATCGATCCCCGCCTGCACGAGGGAGTCGATCAGCGGTGCGATCGGACGTTCCCGCATCCGCTCGTTCCCGTCGAGACGATATTCCCCGTTCCCGATCGAGCAAAATGCCGTCAAAAAGCGAATGCTCGTTCCGCTGTTTTCACACCACAATTCCGCTGACTTCTCGGGGACATTTCCTCCCGCTCCGGAAACCTCGATCACTTTCTGTTCGAAATCAACGTTCGTTTCGATTCCGAGTTTCTGAAGTGCGGTCGCCATCACACGCGTGTCGACGCTGTCGAGCACACCGGTCAAACGACTCGACCCGGAAGCCAGAGCAGCGACGATCATGGCCCGATTCGACAGGCTCTTCGATCCAGGAGGTCGGATGGAACCCCGGACAGGACCGGAAACCGGGGTCACTTCAACGAATGATGACATACAGCAATGTTTACGAAAGTAGAGATTTAAGCGAGATCACGGAAAGACTGGTCACATTTGAACACAGCCCGCTCTGCACCACTTCATAGTGAGTTTACGAACCCAATACCACCCTCGCACGATTGAACAGCGATTTCGGGAAACGCATGAGTTCCGTTTGAAATGACGCTTTCGAACGGACACATCCGACAGTTCTGATTCGCAATGACTTGCCCGAACGAAGGCAGGCTCCAATCAATGGAACGTGTTCAGGCGATTTCAGAAAAACCATGTAAGCGGTCTAATCGTTAATGCCCATGGAAGCGTCCTCAGCCATCCACTTTCACGGAAGAGTTGCCCCGAACGGAAGTTCTCCCCCAGTTTCCCCAAAAACCCACCATCTCGTGAGTCGATAAGGACAACTGTCAGCTTCGATCAGCGGAACAATCGAAGTCTTGTCGTCGATAGAGCACTTTCAGATTTGGTTTGCACTCTCTCGCACGAGCAAACACAGCAGTTTACTTGACGAAACAGCACAAGCGAGTGCACAGGAAAGAGCAACTTGCTCTCGGTTACGGATCGGAATCATGGTGGAAGCATCTCAATCAGCCCTGCGAGTGGTCCTGTTGGTCACATTCTCGCTGCTTTTCGCCGGTTTGTGGGCGAATGACAGACCGCAGGAAATCATGGCGCAGAAGGAACCGATGCATTCGGGATCGACCCTCATCGGCGAGAATTCCACGATGACGTCGATGACCGAACTGGTGACGTCACTCCCTCCACTGGAAGACATTCCGAAAGTGGAAGCAGAAATCGTGCTCACGATTTCTGTCGAAACCGATGGCCTCACGCTTTCTCCTTCCGATGTGAGCAACCACATCAGGCAGTTGCCGATCGGAATGGCCAGCGGGGACTATATGATTGTCGATCCACACGGTGGAGTTGGCTGGCTGCGGATTCGCGGTCAAGTCTCGACAACAGTGGAATCGTCACTCCACAGCACCAACGTCGGCGACGTTTGCATGCGGTTTATCCGCGTCACGCCAGTGCAGGTTGTCAGTGAAGAAACGCCAACGGTCCGCTAGCATTCCAGCACAGGGTCAGCAAAATCCCTGCAATGATCCCGGCGACGATGTCATCCAGCATGACCCCCCACTCGCCGGGGAGTCGCTCAAAGACTCCAATTGGCCACGGCTTGACGATGTCAAAAGCTCGGAACATTACAAATCCGAGCACTGCTGTTTTCCAGTTCAGAGGAACAAAAGCAAACACGAACGGAAACGCAGCAATCTCGTCGAAGACGACATGCTTCGGGTCTTTGAATCCATAGTGGCGAATTCCGGCCGCACAGATGGGCAGGCCAATCAAAATCATCACTACCCCAGCCCCAATCATAAAGAGCGGGCTCTCGCTGATTGACTGAAGCCCCCAAACGAGGAAGGGTCCGAGAAGGCTGCCGACGGTTCCCGGAG
Organism: Thalassoglobus neptunius; assembly: GCF_007859735.1. GTDB lineage: Bacteria > Planctomycetota > Planctomycetia > Planctomycetales > Planctomycetaceae > Thalassoglobus > Thalassoglobus neptunius. The sequence goes on from NZ_SIHI01000001.1 coordinate 2,845,933, forward strand.
CAATTGGAACGGCCCCCACTCCAAGACCGATCGACAACAGGAACAACACCTGTTCGAGGAAGGATTTGTCTTTCCGCGTCGATTGAGGTCTGTGAGAAACGCTCTCTCCAGAATTGTTGTCGTTCACGGAATTTCCACCAGTACAGAATCGCCTTCAACCTTAACGGGGAAGGTCGTGAGTCGAATTTGGGGATTTAAACAATGCTCGCCAGTGGTGATTTCGTATTGCCACCCGTGCCAGGGACAGGTCACGACACATCCGTTGAGTGCTCCCTCGGCGATGGGACCACCAGCATGAGCGCAAATCCCATCGATGGCATAGTAGCCATCTTCCGTAGAAAACAAGGCGATAATCCGACCGTCGACGACACACTCTTTACTGCTGCCGGTTGTGACTTCGTCTGTTTTGGCAATTGGAACCCATTGCCCCATTACGAAGCCCCTTTCGCAATCATCTCGGAATAAACGGCTTTGCCCCGTTCGAGAGCATCGACAATCTTCGTTGTGTCTTTTCCGCCAGCTTCTGCGAGATCCGGTCGACCTCCGCCGCCTCCGCCAACAACCTTGGCAGCCTCGCGAATGCAGTCACCTGCTTTGACGCCCTTCTTGACGAGATCCTTACTCACAGCTGCCAGCAGAGCAACTTTTCCGTCGATATCAGCACCAAGCAAAATCGCGACGGAGCCGGACTGTTTTCGCAGTTGATCGGCGTATTCGCGAAGTGTTTCCCGGTCGACACCTTGCAGCGTTTCGCAAATGACACGTGCATCCCCGACCTGTTCGGCGTTCTTCAACATGTCATCGACTGAGCCAGCCACAGAAGCTTTCGTGAACTGGTCGAGTTGCTGTTTGAGCGTCTTCAGTTCTTCTTGAAGCTGCGTGACCTTGCGAGGCAATTCCTGAAACTGCGGCGTCTTCAATTGCGTCGCCACTTCTTTCAGAAGTCCTTCCTGATTGCGAATTCGCTCAATCGCCTTTTTGCCAGTGGAAGCCACAATTCGACGCACTCCGGCAGCGACATTTTCTTCCGATTCGATCCGACAGAGTCCAACCTGACCGGTGTTGTCGAGGTGTGTCCCTCCGCACAATTCGCGGCTGAAGTCACCCATTTCAACAACACGAACTCGATCGGGGTACTTCTCCCCGAACAAGGCCATCGCTCCGAGCTTCTTGGCGTCTTTAAGATCCATGAAGTTGGTCGAAACAGGAACGCCTTCGGAGATACGTTCATTGACGATATCTTCGATTTTCAACAGTTCGTCCGGACTGACAGCAGCTCCGTGCGAGAAGTCGAAACGAAGATGATCATCCTCGACCTTTGATCCCCGCTGCGTTGCATGTTCACCGAGCACCTGATGCAAAGCGTGATGCAAGAGATGCGTCGCCGAGTGGGCGCGACGAATTCCTGCTCGTTTCACAGCATCAACTTCCGCTGTCACCGAGTCATTGAGATGCACTTCGCCCGACGTCAGTCGGCCTCGATGCACGATCAAACCAGCATGCTTTTGTGTGTCCAGAATCTCGATTTCACCGCGGCTGCTGCGAATCACACCGACATCGCCGACCTGTCCTCCGGACTCCGCGTAAAACGGACTCTGATTGAGGATGACATCTACCGGCAAATCGACATGATTGACTGACTCAACCGTTTCTCCATTTTGAATGAGCCCAACGACAACCGCTTCCGACGTCACGCCTTCATAGGCCAGAAACTTTGTTTCTCCCTGAGACTTCTGCAATTCATCGAGCGGACCGGCAGCCATCACTCCCCAGGAAATTCCCTTTCCGCTGTCGGTTTTATGTTTGGTTTCCGCAGCGCGGAATCCTTCCATATCGATCGAGAGTCCCTGATCGGCAGCGAGCGAGAAGGTCAGATCGAGAATGAATCCGTCCGTCTGATGCAGATCGAAAACCTCTTTGCCTGGCAGCGATTTTCGATTCGAGGACTTGGCGACTTCCACGAGTTTCTCGAACTTGCCGAGACCGCGTTCGATCGTCCCGAGGAAGTTCTCTTCCTCAGCCCGAATCGTATCTTGCACGTTGGCGAGTGTTTGCTTCAGTTCCGGATAGGGCTGCGACATCATGTCGACAATCGCGGGAACAACCTGATACACGAACGGCTGCTTTTGCCCGAGCAGATACCCTTCCAGGAACGCACGCCGGAGCAAAAGTCGAATGATGTACGATTCTTCTTTGCTCCCCGGTGACACTCCTTCATGAATGGCGAAGGTGCAGGCGCGGGCATGATCGGTGATTCGACGAATGGCGCGACCCGTTTTTCCGTCGAACTGATAGGAAGTCTCGAGGATCTCTCCAACATTCTCACACAGCGGCCGAAGAATATCGATCTCGTAGTTGCTCTCAACTCCCTGAAGGACCGCAGCGGTTCGCTCGAGCCCCATTCCGGTATCGATGTTCTTCTTGGGAAGCGGACGAAGATTGTCCGGAGGATCTCCAACTCGATTGAACTGGGTGAAGACAAGATTCCAGATTTCGACTTCTTTGCCTCCTCCGGGCGGGTGATAGTAGATCTCGCTGCAAGGGCCACAGACTCCATCGGGCCCTTTCGATGGAGCTTCCGCTGGCCAGAAGTTTTCGCGTTCATCTTCGCGCGTGATGCGATCGAGTGGCAACCCGATTTCGTTGTGCCAGATCCCGGCAGCCTCTTCATCATCGAGATAGACAGTGACCGTCAACCGCTCAGGTTTCAGCCCGAGCCAGTTGGAATCGGTCAGAAACTCCCACGCCCAGTGAATCGCTTCCCGTTTGAAATAGTCTCCGAACGAGAAGTTCCCCAGCATTTCAAAGAATGTGTGGTGATAAGCTGTGACGCCGACGTTCCCGATGTCTCCGGTTCGCAAACACTTTTGGCAAGTCGTTGCGCGCGTGAAGTCGAGCTGTCCAATCCCCAGAAACTGATTCTTGAACTGGTTCATCCCGGCAGGTGTAAAGAGAACCGTTGGATCATCCTGAGGGACGAGAACATCGCTCGGTCGGCGGACGCAATTCTTGGACTCGAAAAACTTCAGGTAGGCTTCGCGGAGTTCGTTCGTCTTCATAATTTCACAGCGCAATCGTTTCTCGGGTTTCGTCAACGCGACGAATTACCGAATCATTTCTATGTCAGGATTCAGACAGTGAATCTCCGCAGCTCATTGCTTACGTCGAACCCTGTCGGTATAGGGAGGATTGTCAAAGGTCGAACCGTCACCGATCACACGCGGGTCGCCGGTTTCACGCAACACTTTCATCAATCGATTAGAGAGTTGTTGCTTAATCTCTTGATCATCGTCATTTTCCGCGAGGTTGTGCATCTGAAACGGATCGTCTCGCAGATCGTACAATTCTTCTTCCGGCCGCAGCCCGTATGCGAAATCGAGAAACGGCTTCATTTCCGGTTCGTTCATGCGAACAGTCAACCACGCCTTCGACGGACTCGCATCAAGATCTCCAAATGCGATAGTTGTCTTGTTGGCGAGTTCATCATAAGTCGGCAATTCTACATCCGCGATTCCGTAACCGGGGCCGTCACCCATTGGCCAGCGATCAGGCTCGAAGTTGCGAATATAAAGGTAATCGCGCGTCCGAATCGCTCGGTGAGGATAAGGCAATGCGTTCTCACGAACGTTCGCTACATGCCGTTCTCGGCCGATAATTACCGAATCCCGCGTCGGATCAACTTGCCCTGATTCTTCGGACTTCAAAACGGGAACCAGGCTTCGGGCTGTCATGACTTCCGGAGGAGTGACCCCGGCAGCTTCCAGAAATGTTGGAGCGAGATCCGGCAGACAGACAAAATCATCCACAACTCGGTTCGCAGGCACTTCTTTACCCCAGCGAATCATGAGCGGAACATGCACTCCAAAATCATAGAGATTGCATTTTCCCCGAGGCATTCCGGGAAAACCGTGATCCCCGGAAACGACCACAATCGTGTTCTCAAGTTCCCCGCGTTTTTCGAGTTCATCAAGGAGCACTCCCAAGCCAGCATCGAAGGCCATCGCTTCCCCGAGATAATCCGCGACGTCTTCACGGATCACTGGAACGTCGGGCAGAAATGGAGGGATCTTCCCCTTCAAATCATCGGGATCAATTCCCCAGAGCTTCTTCCCCGAACCCTGAACCCACTTGCGATGGCAATTCGTCGGCCCGAACCAGTAGCAATAGGGCTCGTCCCCTTCCTGATCGCTTAGGAAATCGGTGAAGTTTCCACGGACCTCGTCGTAAAGCTCCTGTTTCGCAACGTCGACGTCATCTCGTTTTGAAACGTACTGAGAGAAGCCATTGAACTTGTTTCCGAGTTTATTGTATGCCGTGCGTTTCGCACCATACGGCGCGTTCGCCACTTTCCCCGGACTCCAAACCTTGTTGGAATGACCGATGTGATAGCCGTTCTTTTCCAGCAGAAGCGGATACGTCGGAATCGTCTCGTCCCAAATCGCTCCCGCCAGAATCGCGCCCATTCCAGTCCGCCAGAAGTACTGCCCGGACAACAGCGAACTTCGACAGGGAGTGCAGGAAGGAGCGTTCACGAAAGCATTCCGAAACAGCACACCTTCCTCTGCTACACGATCAATGTTCGGCGTCGTCACGACATCACTTAAACCACCCGGCTCAAGCTCCGCATAGACGCTGGCATACCTGCCCAGATCGTCGGCAAAAGCGAAGACGATATTCGGACGTTCGTCCGCGCATACGGAAACGCTCAGAACCATTCCGAGCACTATGGTGAAAAAAGTTGGCAAGCGCTGAATCATCATTCTTTCCCATCGACCGGTTTTGGAGGTGAAACAGGTTCGCCGAGGACAATTTCCTGCCCATCGGAAAGCACGAGTCTCATCTCACCTCGAGCGTCACGAACGATCTCTTTGAAATCTTCGGGAGTTTCTACCTGTTGCCCCCCCAACTTGACAACGAACTGGCCCACTTGCAATCCCGCTTCGGCAGCTGGAGTCTCCTCTTCGACACTCGTGACCACCACTCCGCGAGGGAATTGCGACAGGAAACGATCGGGAAGAAAACTCCTTCTGGCTGTGGGATAATCAATCTTCATTCCTCGCCAGACGGGGATGCGATCTTGAGTCGCCACAATCGGCAGAGAATTCAATGCAGGCCACTTTCCGAGAATCATATTGAGCGTCAGGATACCAATTCCGTTCGGTCGATAAACAATCAGCTCAGCTTGATTTCCCGCACCGACCAGTCCGACAAGCCGAACGAGATCATCGCCACTGGTGACTGGCTGTCCATTCACCTGCAGGACGACATCCTGAACATGTAAACCTCCGCGTTCAGCCGGAGATCCGGGCGAGACTCGATTAATAATGGCGGCCGTCTTGTTGGGAATCGAGGGCCCAAGATCACGCATCAGATTCTCAGTCGCATCTCCTGGATGAATTCCGAGGAAACCGTAATCGACTTCATAGCCTTCAAGGAGACTTTCAATAACACCCCGAAAGTCGCCAACCGGAATGACCATCGCCGACCGGTGATCCTTTTGTTGAGGAAGCGATTGCGACGTCACCAAACCAGCCAGTTCCCCGTCGAGACTGAAGAGCGGAGTGCCGCTCCACTGAAAACTCTTTCCGAGATTGACGTCAACCAGAGTGCCCAGATTATGAATCGACCGCTCGGAAATATCGGTTGAGACAACAGGGCTGAGCCGACCTCCCAGACTCTGACAAACAGTCAGCGACATCTTCGGACTCTCACCATCACGAACGCGGAGCGGATCGCCGATTGCCACACACACTGAACCGACTTTCAGAGACTTCCCCGCTGCAAGCGGAACTTGATCCGGGGCGCCGCCTTCAATCGTGCCGGTCACAATCGCCAAGTCGCTGCGCGGATCCGAGGCGACTACGCTCACATTGGAAATCTCACCCTCAGAAGAGAGCAGCGACAATCTGGTCGACGGGTGACGACGTTCAATAAACGGCTCCAGAAGATGAGCACAGGTCAAAACCGAAAGCTGCTGCCCATCGACAGTCAGTACCACTCCGATGCCGATCCGCGAGGGAATCGGTTGGAACTGAACCGCTCTCCCGGGAGAATCGAATGTCTCGCCTTCCGGCTTTTCCTGAGTCGTCCCGGACTGCACGATGACAGCAACGACAGCGGAGCGTTTGCTGGCGAAGACCTTCTGAACGGCATCTTCAAACTCAACCAAAGCAGACATGCTCGCCGCTTGAGCTGCCTTCTCATCAACCTGCGCTTGAGAATCATCGTCACCAGAAGCGCAAACCGGCAGGTATGACAGCAGGGCCAAATACAGAATCAGAGAGCAGGTTGAAACTCCAGCGGGACGGATCACGGCGGGCCTTGAATGATCGGATCAATAGGAAACGATTGCCTGATTGTTGCGATCGCTGAGAAAAAACCAAGACGAGTCGCGACAATCTCGTCAGTTCACAATCCAGAAGTATTCTCTTCTCTGTTTTTGCATCCAACACGCTGGATACGTTAAGCTGGGACACGATTCAGTCATCGCGAACGAGAATTGATCTTACTCAACATCTCAACCCATCAAAACAGAACGGCCTAGGAGACTCCATTCATGCCGCAGACTTCACGTCGAGATTTCCTGAAAACCACCACGCTCGCAGCTGCCGGAACATCGCTTCCATTCTGGTTTTCCACAAACACAGCGATGGCTCAAGCATCCAGCAGCCCCAATGAACGATTGACCGTGGGATGCATCGGAACCGGAAGCCGCTGGAACGCAGTCGGTCCTGCGGCATTCAAATTCGCGAACTGTGTCGCTGTCGCCGACGTCGACGCCAACCACGCTGAAGCTGGGAAGAAAAAAGTTCAGGACATCCACAAAAAAGACGGACGTCCGACACAAGTTGATGTCTACGAAGACTACCAGAAAATTCTGGATCGCGACGACATTGATATCGTGACCATCGTCACACCCGACCACTGGCATTCCAAAATCGCCATCGAAGCGATGCAGGCCGGTAAAGACGTCTATTGTGAGAAACCGCTGACGCTCACAATTCACGAAGGAAAACAGATTATCAAGGTACTCGAAGAGACCAACCGCGTTTTCCAGGTCGGAACACAACAGCGGACCGAAATGGGACAACGATTCCTGACCGCGATCGCCATGATCCGCGATGGACGTATCGGAGACGTCAAGAAAGTCACTTGCAACATCGGCGGTTCCAGCGACAGCGGAGCAATTCCAGTGGCTGATGTTCCTCAGGGTCTCAACTGGGAAAAATGGCTCGGACAGGCTCCTCTCGTCGACTTCCGCTTCAAGCCGGGCGGTCGATGGGGCAATTCTCGCTGCCACTACGAATTCCGTTGGTGGTACGAATACTCAGGCGGAAAGATGACCGACTGGGGCGCTCACCATGTCGACATTGCACAGTGGGCGATCGACCAGAACGGTCCCGGTCAAGGTCCAGTCAGCGTCGAGCCCATCATGAGCGTTCATCCTGTCCCATTCGTGGACGGAATGCCTCAGATGGATGACCGCTACAACGCCGCCACAGCATTCGACGTCAAGGTCATCTTCAAGAATGGCGTCGAGATGCACATCGTCAACAACTCACCCGACGGCAACGGAATTCTGTTCGAAGGCACGAAAGGTCGGTTCCACGTCTCAAGGTCCCGAATCAAAGGTAAGCCTTACGAAGATCTGGAAGAGAACCCACTTCCCGAAGATGCCATTGCACAGGTCTACGGCGGAAAACAACCGACAAGCCACATGCAGAACTTCTTCGATTGTGTGCAAAGCCGGGAAAAACCGATCTCGGACGTTTGGACACATCACAGCGCCATGACCACGTGTCACCTCGCGAATATCGCCATCCGACTCGACCAAACCCTCGAGTGGGACACGGAATCGCAAAACGTAACCAACAACTCAACCGCTCAGCAGATGCAACAGCGTGAGCAGCGAAAAGGTTACGAAATCAACGTGCCCGTATAAGTCACACGTGTCATTCACACGTTGATGCCATCGCTTGAAGTGGACATCGAGAACAATCGACGTCTTCACCTTGCGATCTGAAAACGTTCGAGCGTAAGACGACGACAGAAACAATCTCAGGCGCATGTATAGAATACGTATGAATGAGTTGGACCATCCTTCCTCAAGACCATCCCCGACACATCTGCCTCACATTGCGGCGTGAACCGGGATCATCCAGATGCCAATTTCCACTCAAGCCTGAGTGATGGGATCGACTTCCAACATGGCAAGATTTGCAATTCTGAGACACGACTGGCCGTTTCTCCACTGGGACTTTCTCATCGAATCCGAGAACGTTCTGTTGACCTGGAGATTGGCCACGGAACCATTCATTGGGGCGGAGATTGCGGCGGAACAGCTGGCTCCTCACCGGCTCATCTATCTCGACTACGAAGGCCCCGTCAGCGGAGGACGTGGAGAAGTCACCAATTGGGATCGCGGTGAACTCGTCGATTTCCGTAAAATCGGTCAGGACTACAACTTGAAGATCGCTGGATCAAAGATCTCCGGGCCCGTTGAGATCAGAAAAACTCCAGAGTCAGCTTCAGAATCCGAATTCGTCGTCGTATTCGGCAAGAACGGGAACCTGACTGAAGCAAAGAGATAACTCACTTATCAATAACAACTTAGACACACCAACGGTCGCCAAACGGCAATCTGAGTTCGCTGCATTCCGGAAATCGAAACGAACATATCTTTCTGGAATGAGGTAAGAAAAAAGAAAAGGTGAAAATGTTCTTCACCAATTCTGAACCAGAAGACGCTGTTTTGCTGCCGGGCAAAGTCGTCATTGCGGAGAGAGGGAAATGTTGCCGAAAATCAACAACATGGTGGTCTTAGCAGCGCTGGCTGGAGCGTTGTCCCTGCCCCGCATTTGTGCTGCAGACACCGAATTTTCAACGGGATCTTCGGACCCGCTGATCCAGTATATCAACGAACAGATTACACAAACCTGGGAAGACAACGAAGTTGAGCCCAGCGAAGTCGCCTCCGATGCAGAATGGTTGCGACGAGTTTATCTCGACATCATCGGCCGAATTCCTTCTGCCGAAGAAGTTGACGAGTTTCTCAATGACTCCTCCGAGACCAAACGCTCGGTGACAATTGATGAGCTTCTGGCTCATCCCGATTATGTCCGCAACTTCACCGAAGTCTGGACCAACCTGCTCATCGGAAGAAACACGCCTGACGGCACCAGTCGTCCCGGGATGCAGAAGTTCCTGCGAGAGAGTTTCGCACGGAACCGGCCGTGGAATGAAATCGTTTACGATCTCGTGACCGCCGAAGGACATTTCGAAGAAAACGGTGCGGTCAACTTCATTCTCGCACAACTGCAGGGAAACGCGAATAGCGAAGACTATCACGTCGAAGCGACCGCGAAGCTGACGCGTGTCCTTCTCGGAATGCAGGTGCAGTGTACTCAATGTCACGACCACCCGTTTAACGACTGGAAACAGAATCAGTTCTGGGAGTTCAACAGCTTCCTGCGACAGACACGCCGGATTGACCACGAACGCTACGACGCTGCTTCTGGACAAATGGTAGACGACTACTCCGAACTGTCGTATCGAGACTTTGACGGACCCGTTTATTACGAAATGCGAAATGGCCTCGTGCAGGTCGCGTTTCCTAACTATCTCGGTGAGTCCTTCGAGGAACGCGGAATCAATCGCCGCGAAAAACTCGGCAAAATGATGGCTTATGAGGATGAATCCCAAACCGTTGCCAGAGCGATGGTGAACCGGACCTGGGCTCACTTCATGGGATACGGGTTTACACGCCCTGTCGACGACATGGGGCCTCACAATACTCCGAGCCATCCCGAACTTCTGGATCGTCTCAGCGACGAATTCGTCAAAAGCGGATATGACGTCAAACAGTTGATCCGATGGATTTGCAACACGAACGCATACAACTTAACCAGCCAGTTTGGAGAGGCGAACGAATTCGACAATCCTGCTGCCGGTGAAGTTCCGTTGTTCAGCCATATGTATGTCAAGACAATGACGGCCGAACAGTTGTACGATTCGCTTCTCGTGGCCACAAATGCCCACGCCAGCGGAGCGGGGAACTACGAGCGTTCCGAACAACAACGGATGAGATGGATGCAGGATTACCTTCGAATTTTCGGAGGTAACGAGGACGACGAACCAACGCTCTTCAGCGGAAGTATTCCTCAGGCCCTTCTCATGATGAACGGTCCGTTGGTTCAAAAAGCCATCGATGCCGAGAAAGGCAGCTATCTGCATTCCGTTCTCAGCAACACCAGTTTTCGAAATGATTCCGCCAGAATTCAGGCCCTGTTCGTCTCGTCTCTGGGGCGTTTGCCAAGTCGAAACGAGATTACCCAAATCAAAAAACTCATGCAGCTCAGCCGCGATCCTTTGACTGCCTATCAGGATCTCTACTGGGCATTGCTGAACTCGAACGAGTTTATCGTCAACCACTAAGTCGTTTTCGAAGTGGTCGAGGCGAATCCCACGGATTCAAAGTTTGCGACCGCTTCGGGAGTCACTCCAAGATTTTCAGTGACACTGTCACTGAGAACCAGTGCTTCCCCAGCATTGAGGCCAGGCGGATCCAGCCTACGAGATTAAGAAACCGCACATTCGATCACGCTTCCTTGTGTTTCGTGATCACTGAAGTGACAGCCACTGAAACCTCCTCAGCACGAGGACGTGTGACCAGAATTCCTCAACCCGAGGACGAATAACAAGGGTGACAAAATGAGCCAACAGACACGCAAAGATCGAACGACTCACGCCGGGATGACCCGTCGACACTTCATGAACCACCTCGCACTGGGTGGAGCCAGCACGCTGGGGGCGGCTCACTTCCTCTCCACGCTGGAAGCCAATGCCGCTCAAGTCCAGAAGAATCAGAAATCCTGTATTCTTGTCTGGCTGCAGGGGGGAGCTCCGACCATCGATATGTGGGATCTCAAACCGGGGTCAAAGAACGGTGGAGAATTCCAACCGATTTCGACTCGCGGTGATTTCGAGATCTGCGAGCACCTGCCTGAGATTGCGAAAGAGATGGACAGCATGAGCGTTGTCCGTTCGCTGAGCACTCGCGAAGCGGATCATGAACGCGGACGCTACTACATGCACACCTCGTTCGTTCCAAACCCAACGGTTGTCCATCCAACATTCGGTTCGGTGGTCAGCTACGAACTGGGCAGCAAGCGAAAAGAACTCGAAATCCCCTCGTTTGTTTCCATCGGTGGTGGAAGCATGAGCCCGGGATTTCTCGGAATGACTCACGCTCCATTCGTCGTCGATCGTCGAGGACAAATCCAGAACGCGGGCATGGATGGAATGGATCAACAGCGGCTCCGCCAGCGTCTCCAAATGCTGGGCACAATCGAAGACGGATTCATTCGCTCCGAGCGGGGAGACATCGGTCAAGCACACAAAGACGTCTACACCAAGGCAGTCAATCTCATGACTTCCGAGCAGATGCGTGCCTTCAAGGCGGACGATGAGCCCGCTGAAGTCCGAGAGATGTACGGAAGCCATGAATTCGGCAACACACTGATCATGGCCCGTCGACTCGTTCAAACGGGTGTTCCATTCGTCGAAGTGCAGTTCCCCGGTGGTTGGGACCTTCATAACGATGTCTTCAACACACTTCGAACACAGCGACTCCCAATGCTCGACACCGGACTCGCCGGACTTGTCCGCGATCTGAAACAGCGGGGAATGCTCGACGACACCTGTATTGTCGTCATGGGTGAATTTGGACGAACTCCACGAATCAACCAGAACGTCGGTCGCGATCACTGGGCAACCAGCTGGTCTGCCCTGATCGGTGGTGGTGGACTCGCAGGCGGACGTGCGATTGGAGAAACCGACGCCGACGGACTTCGCGTCATTAGCGAGAGCTATCTCCCGGGAGATCTTTGGGCGACTGTTGCCCACGCTCTGCGAATTCCACTCGACACAGTTCACACCTCAAAGCGAGGTCGACCAATGAAGATTGTGAACGGAGGACAACCGATTCAGGGTCTGATCGGGTAATCGTCTCCTAGCCATCACCGGGGCCGCGGTGACAGAACGGGGGGGCCGGTTTCGGCCCCCTCAATCTTGAATATGACAACCAGACCTGACGCATCTCTGTCGAATCCCGATTTTCCTGGTGAAGAGTTCATTCAACTTTTCACGCAGGCGCAGCGGCCATTGTATTTGTCGATTCTCTCTCAGCTTGGGAGAATTCAGGCTGCGGAAGAGGTCCTTCAGGAAACCAACCTGATCATCTGGGCCAAGTCGTCTCAGTTCGAAACCGGGACGAACTTTCTCGCCTGGGCGCGTCAGATTGCTCACTTTGAAGTGATGAAGTGGCGACAGCGAAAGAGTCGAGAAAAACTGATGTTCTCGGATGAGTTCATCAATACCGTCGCCCAACAGGTTTCGAGCACATCGGAAGAGTTTGCGATGCGTCAGCGCGCATTGGAAGATTGCCTGAACAAGCTGTCCGATCAGGATCGCGAATTGATTGAACTGCGATACCAGCCCGGAAACTCTGGGAAAGAACTTGCAGAAGCTCTCGGAAGACCTGCAAATTCGGTTTACCAATCATTGGGAAGAATACGCAAAGCCCTTCTCGAATGCGTTCAGCGAAAGGTTGCTGCTGAAGTCACCACATGAGAACTCACACCCGACACGAACTGCTCAAGCTGACTGAGGCGGTCATTGAAGACTACGCCACTCAGGAAGATTATGCGCGGCTTGAAGCAATCGTTCTCAGCGACCCGGAGTGTCTGGAGTTCTACCTGAAGCATCTTGAACTGCATGGCAATCTCTACTGGGATGCAGCTGGACGCGGACACTCCCTCTCGATTCCAGAATCAGACGGAATGGAGACCGAATCGTCCCCGAAAGCTGTCTTTCCCCAGAAAGACCGTCGCCGAGCATGGGCTCCGCGTCGAATTTCGACCATCGCAGCGTCAGTGCTGACTCTGCTTGCTGTGACAGGAATCTGGCTCCGCATCTCAGACAATCGACTCGCGGATCCTCCCGTTCTTGTTGAGACGGACGATCCTCGTCTGGAAGAGACCACATCCAACGGAAACGACTCATCGGAAGATTCGATCGTCGAAGTCCATCTGCCTGAGCGGTCGCCATCACAGCCTCAAGATGAAACGCTGGTCAACAACTCGCATCAGCCACAGGACCAGCCACAAGCTGAGGTGAACTTCACCGACGATCAGGCTGTAGTGGAATTCATTAACCATCAACTGGCATCCACCTGGAATGATCTGGGGATTGATCCAGCTCCTCAAGCTTCGGACGAAGACTGGGTTCGGCGTATTTTTGTCGATCTCGCTGGCCGAATCCCGACGCCCGCTGAGGTAAAATCGTTTCTTTCAAATTCGAGTCCTGACAAGCGGACAGACCTCGTCGACTCGCTGCTCGCCAGCCGAGAGTTTTCGTACAACTTCGCTTCCGTCTGGACGAATCTCCTCGTCGGCCGCTCTCGTGAACGAGAGATTGACCGCGAAGAGTTGTTTGCCTATCTCGAACGTCAGTTTGGAGAGAATCGGGCCTGGACTCAAACTGTTCATGAATTGCTGACTGCGACCGGCTCCGCGGAAGAATCTGGACCGGCCAACTATTTGCTGGCCCATCTCAACAACGAAGCAGTCCCAGCTACGGCAATCACAGCCAGAATTTTTCTCTGTGAGCAACTGCAATGCACGCAGTGTCACCGTCATCCCATCGTTTCCGAATGGGGGCAGAACCGATTCTGGGAGATCAACGCCTTCTTCCAGCAAACGGAAGTTCGAAACACTCTCATCACCGATCAGAAAAGTGGTGAGAAAATTCGAAAACGCGTTTTGACTGATGAGATTTCGCCAGAGGTTGAACCGGCTTATTACGAGTCACTGCAGGGCGTGATGCAAGTCGCCTATCCCCGATTTGCGGGTGAGGACGTGACTCCTGAAGAATCGGTTTCGCTCCGGGCTCGCTTCGCCAATCTGTTTGCGAGTGAGCAGAATCCGCAGCTGGCGGTCGCTTTCGTGAATCGAACCTGGCAGCAATTGTTCGGTTTCGCATTCACTCAGGAAGTCGATGACATGGGCCCCCACAGCGATGTCAGTCACCCCGAATTGCTCTCCGGCCTGAGACAGGCTTTCGAGGAAACCGGTTACGACGTGCGGCGTCTGATGCGCTGGATTTGTCTCTCTGACGCCTATCAACTTTCTTCCACTGCAAGCGAAGACAGCAATCTCGATGAGCCGGAAGCTGGCGGGATTCCCTACTTCAGTCGCATGTACACGAAGCCGTTTAGTGCGGAGCAGCTCTTTAATTCTCTGATGATTGCAGCAGGTGTTCCATCGGAAGAATTAACAAGCCGTGGCGATGCGTTCGAAAAGCGGGAGAACTGGCTGCAGCAGTTCTTTATTGCGATGGACAACGAAGAGAACAGCGAGTCGACGACCTTTGACGGGTCGATCACTCACACGCTCATGATGATCAACGGAGACCTCGTCCAGCAGGCGACCGACTTGAATCAGAGCCGAGTTTTGCGAGACATTGTCGTCGATCCGAAAAAGTCCGAGACCGACCGAATCAATGAACTGTGCCTCGCAGCACTCTCTCGTTACCCGACTGAACCGGAACTCGAAGCGATTCGCAAGACGCTGCGAAATCAGATTCGTTTGCGAACATCTCAAAACATCCCCGCCAAAGTCGCGGTCGGGGAGAGTCTTCGAGATCTCTACTGGGCTTTTCTCAACTCGAGCGAATTCTCCGTGAACCGATAGACCATTCTTATGGTTTCTCAATCCAAGTCTGCGTGCGGACTTCGAGTTCACTATGAAAAGCTGACCTCACGGCAGGCGAGTTCGTTGAGCACTCCCTGAGCAACATTCGCCGGGCAGGACCACACGAGGAAGAACATCGCCTCTCGAATTGCCAGTTCCACCGGATGCCCTTTCACATAGCCGGCCCCTTTGGTCATGGTCAGGGCTGCTTGCGTCATTCGAAGAATGAGTGAGTTACATCGTTGTCGAATTTCCGCCGTTGCGTCAGCCGGTTGTTCCTTGCCAGTTGAACTCGCGAGGGCGAACAAATCTTTCTTAAGCGTGTTGTATTCGTTTGTCAGCAAATCGACGGTCGGAACAAGCTCTTCACGACGGGAGCTTTGATCTTCAATCACGTCGACCATTCGTGAGATCACACCGAGTGCAAGTGTCGAAGTGGTGACCGACCCCGCTCCTCCCGCTCCTGACGAAAGAACAGCTTCCGCCGGACCGGCAATGAGAAGTGCT
Source organism: Thalassoglobus neptunius (assembly GCF_007859735.1). Lineage (GTDB taxonomy): Bacteria > Planctomycetota > Planctomycetia > Planctomycetales > Planctomycetaceae > Thalassoglobus > Thalassoglobus neptunius. The sequence continues at coordinate 2,861,190 of NZ_SIHI01000001.1, forward strand.
TTGGGGACAGTGACGTTCTCCAACTTGACGGAAGTCGTTTCGGATGCTGTGAGAGCCATGAGCTGCACGAACGGCTGAATCTCGACGCCCGGATGTTCCGTCGGCACGGCCACGAGAACCTGTCGACCGTCGCTGCAAGTTCCCCCGGTGACGACCCAGTCCGCCGCAGAAGCTCCAGTCACCCACGGAATTTGTCCGTTCAGGGTCACTCCTTCTTCAGACAGCTCGACTTGAACCGGAGGAGTCTTCAGATACTGCCGGGACGTTGTTAAATGCGAAATTCCAACGGTCGCGAACTGCTGACCTTTCGCGAGTGAGGGGAGCAGAGCTTCACGAACTTCCTCAAATGGAGAACTGGCGATCCGCTGGCACGCTCCGTTTCTCTGAGTGAGGATGAAGCAGGTCGTCAAACACGCTTTCGCCAAGTCGTGATACTCGTGCGTCAACTCTTGTGTATCGAGTCGATTTCCCCCGTATTGTTCGGGAATGACCGACTTCATCACTCCTGCTTCGCTCAGCCATGCGATTTGATCATCGGGCCATGTTCCACGGCGATCGACATCGACCGCGGATTTGGCAAGACGTTCGAGTAAGTCTGTCTTGGTCATGATTCATCTTCTGAAATTCTCAGCCCTGATCGCTCAGACCGTTCTTCATGGTTGCTCCGCACTCGCTCGTCAACCGTTGGTTGTCGCACTTTCCGTCTGTTGTTTGTCTCTGAGACAGGCGGAAGCGTATCCGACGAGATCCCCCTGCTCGCGACGTGTTTCTTTCAAGACATCGAAACGGTTCGCATCAACGCACAGTTCGTCGAACGAAATGCTGACTTCCTCGTTAAGCTGTGCAAGATACTTAGCTGACACACTGACAGCTTCGTCGAGTTCCCCGCTGCGGATCAGCAGATCAACAAGAACGTACGCCAGAATGGGACGGTCCTGCTCATCGGGTTCCGCTTCGAGTTTGTCACGAAAATACTGAAGCCCTTCTTGACGGTTTCGGTCCAGAAGAACGTTGAAGAAGTGCTGATGGGCGGGATAGAAGTCTTCGAAGGGTGGCTCTCCTCCATATTGCAGCGACGGTTCCAGCTTTGATCCGTAAAGAGCCAGTTCATCTGCAAGTTTGAGTTCTTCAGCAGGAGCTTCAATCGACCGCGCAAACCGGACGACGGCATTCAAGTGCGACACATCAATGTGGTAGTTCCCGCCCTCCAGAATCCAGTCGCGCCCGACGAGCAGGGACTTGAGAGACTCGCCGGGGGGAAGCATCGGGACTTTTTGTTGAACATGATTCCGAACGGACTCCGTCAGATCGGAGTAAAGGCTTTTCACCAAAACCTTTGCGCACTCTTGCCGATGTTCCTGTGAAAGCGTCTGCATCCCCTGTTCGAGAGCGGTAATCGTGCTGCAGGTTCCCTGTCCGTTCAGCATAATTTTGACAGCCTTGGGAGGGTTGACTCCTTCGTACAGGCCGATGCGGACGATCTCTTCCTGTTTGTCGTAGTCCTCAATCTGATCGGGCAACTCTTCAATCGCCTGGGCGACGGGGTCCTGTTCTCGGATGACCTGAAAGTACATCCAGGCTGATCCAATCTCCCCTTTCTCCAGAAACGCTTGCCCGACTTCCCGGGCCGACTCGACGTAAGTCTCTTCGACCTCTTTCCTCAGCGGCTCCGGAACATCTTGAAGAGAGGTCGGTCGGGAGAGAGGCAACCCCAGCGAAAACTTCTTCCTCAACATCTTGACATCAAAGACCTTGTGGAGATCACCACTCTCTCGAACGAGTTCTTCGAGCCGCTCCAGATAGTGTTCGCTGTCGGAAGTCGGATTCAGGAGATCAAGCTGGTCAAATGGGGAGTTTTGCATGGATTGGAGCAGTTTTTCTCGTGTTCGGAATTGAATCGGCCGAATGCATCAGAAAGGCCGTGCACGATGCAGTCAATTCGAGTTCGGGCGGGGGTGTCGGGACTTCAGCCTAAGTCTTAGGCTCCATTCAGATTATTGCAAATCGTGCTGGCGTCGATAGCTATTCTTATGATAAGCTCCTCGATTCGCAATTTTCAGCGGTGTTTCCGTTTCGAGATAAAACGCAGTAGTTTTGTCGCGGTCACTGCTCAGTTGGACACTTGATAGCGATTCAATCTGTGTTGGATTCGAGTCGCGGCGAGCTGTCGCCCTTTCAAAACCCTTAGAACAACAAGATGCGTGGCTTCTCCACTGGGCTGTCTGGTCGGGTGGGTTCTGTGTGTGTCTTGTTCGCGGTTTGCAGGATCCCAGGTTAAAGTATGGTCGATCGTAACCTCATTCGTGAATTTCAAGTAGATGATGCAGAGCTGGATGCAGCTCTTGGTGGTGAGCTCGGGGAGTGGCTCATCGAAGAAGACGAGAAGATGGACCGGATCTATGATAAGACTTCGAGTCCATTCGACGTCAACGAGATCGTCCATGGTAAAGTTCTGAGTGTGGAAGGTGACGAGGTTCTCGTCGATATTGGATACAAGAGCGAGGGTATGGTTCCGCTCTATGAATGGGCGGAAGACGAAGACAAGCCGAACGTCGGCGACACGATTGAAGTTCTGCTGGAAGAGATCGAAGACGATTTCGGGCTCGTCCTTCTCTCGAAACGAAAAGCCGATCGCCAGAAAGACTGGGACTGGGTCGTTTCCCGCTACTCAGAAGGCGACACGATCATCGGAATGGTTGTCCGAAAGATCAAAGGTGGTCTGCTGGTAAACATCGGCGAAACACTCTCAGCCACCGGTGCTCGCGGTGTGAACGTGTTCCTGCCAGCCAGTCAGGTCGACATTCGACGTCCTCAAGACATTGGCGAATTCGTCGGCAACGAAATTGAGTGCATGATCCTCAAGGTCGACGATGCTCGCAAAAACATCGTTGTCTCACGTCGTCGCCTGATCGAAGAGCAACGCGCCGAAATGAAGCGCAAACTGCTCGCCGAAATCGAAGATGGCCAGATCCGCAAAGGGGTTGTCAAGAACATCGCCGACTTTGGTGCGTTCGTGGACCTCGGAGGCATCGACGGCCTGCTCCACATTACTGACATGAGCTGGGGCCGAATCAACCATCCGACCGAGATGGTTCAGATCGACGACGAAATCGAAGTCATGATCCTCAATGTCGATCGTGAAAAAGAAAAGATTGCTCTCGGCCTGAAGCAAAAGTTCCCAAGCCCATGGGAAAACGTCGAAACCAAGTACCCAGTTGGCTCACGCGTCAACGGCGAAGTTGTCAACGTGATGACTTACGGTGCCTTCGTCAAACTCGAAGACGGCATCGAAGGACTTGTTCACATCAGTGAAATGTCCTGGACGAAGCGACTCAACCATCCAAACGAAATGGTCAGCATTGGCCAGGAAGTCGAAGTGGTTGTGCTCGGTATCAACACCGACAAACAGGAAATCTCGCTGGGCATGAAACAGACCCAGCCGAACCCCTGGGACAACGTCACCGAGAAATACCCCGAAGGGAAATCGGTCAACGGTGTGGTTCGCAACCTCACCAACTACGGAGCGTTCATCGAACTCGAAGAAGGAGTCGACGGACTTCTGCACGTCAGCGACATGTCCTGGACTCGCAAGATTTCGCACGCCAGCGAAATGCTCAAGAAGGGCGACGAGATCGAGTGTATTGTTGTCTCGGTTGACGAAGAACGAAAACGAATCGCTCTCGGCCTGAAGCAGATGAGCGACGATCCTTGGGAAGCTCGAATTCCCGATCAATACCAGCCGGGATCGATCGTCAAAGGATCCGTCACGAAGATCACGAACTTCGGAGTGTTCGTGGAACTCGAAGAAGAACTCGAAGGTCTTCTGCACGTTTCTGAAGTGACCGGCGGAGATGAAGAGAAGACTGTCGAAGATGTTGTCAAAGTCGGCGACGAAATCGAAGTCAAGATTCTGCGAGTCGATACCGGAGATCGAAAAATCGGCCTGAGTATGAAACTCGATGCCGAAATCGAACCGGAAGAAGGAACTGCTTCCGCCACCGCAGGTGAGCCAGGAACGAAAGAGCTTAAGGGTGGAATGGGAGACTCTTCAGGTCCTCTCTTCTCACTCAAATCTGCTCAAGAAGAAGAGGCAGCAGAGCAAAGCTCAGAAGAAGAATCTTCAACACCAGAGGAATAATCGGAACATCCACCCCAGGTGGACCAATTGATTCGTGAAACGCGCGAAGTTGCTACAGACGGCCTTCCAGTCATAACTGGGAGGCCGTTATTTTTGCGCCAAACGATGAGCTTCCCCCTTCCTTATGTCATTTGTCGGAAGGCAGTATGGAGCGGCAGTACTCGCCGATCCGATGTTCGATTAGAACTCCTGTCCAAGCTGTTGTTTCCCAGTTGCCGATTCGTCGGCAGGCGACTCGCAGGGATTGCATTCGAGTCGAACACGATGGCAGGAAACAGTTCTGATCGTCCAGGACGGATGCGATGACGAGTTGGGACTGAGGAAGGATTCCACAAAGTCCCTCAGTTCCCCGGTGTCTTTTGACCTGTAGTTGACCAATGCAAAAAATCTCTCGCCGTCGAACTTCCAATGTCCAAAATCCCCTGGAAACGTACCTTCGCGAGATCAACGAAACAGCCCTGTTGACCGCAAACGAAGAAAAAGAGTTGAGCTATCGGATCTCGAATGGAGATATGCTCGCTCGCGATCGAATGGTCCGTGCGAACCTTCGACTTGTCGTGAACATCGCACGTGGGTATTCGGGCAAGGGCCTTCCTCTGCAGGATTTGATCGAAGAAGGAAACCTCGGGCTGCTGCGGGCAGTGGAAGGTTTCGATCCGGATATGAACACTCGCTTCAGCACCTATGCGAGTTACTGGATCAAACAGTCGATCAAGCGGGCGCTCATCAACTCCGCGAAGACAATTCGCATCCCTGCGTACATGGTTGAGTTGCTATCCAAATGGCGCAGAGCGTCGGCGAAGCTTCAGGACCAGCTCGGACGAACTCCGACTCCGGAGGAAGTTGCTCGGGAACTGGAACTGCCTCCGAAGAAGCTTAAGATCGTCAAGAAAGCGATTCAGCTTTATAACTCAACTCCGCAGAGCGACGATGGAGACGGAAACGTTTCCATGGGCGATCTCATTCCGGATGAGCGTTTTCTTGGCCCGGAAGACGAGTTGATCGGGGACGACAATCTCAAACATGTCTTTCAAATGCTGGACGATATGGATGACCGCGAGTCAACCATCCTGAAGCTTCGTTTCGGACTCGAGGACGGGGAACCTCGGACGCTCAAAGAAATCGGAGAAGCTTTGGGGCTGACTCGCGAACGTGTCCGCCAAATCGAGTCGGAAGCACTTCGACGATTGAACAAAGGGCTGCTCGGCGAGTAATTCGTCGACCGCCGAATTCGCTCTTGTCGAAGATGATAGCTTCACTCGTCTGCTTTGCGTTCGAGCACGATCGTTCCAATCAGGCTGTTCTCTTGAAATTCGAGTCGCGCGGAGACACTCTCGAGTGATCCGTAAAACTCGGAGAACGGCGTTTCCTCCGGCATCACCAACGGCTGTCGGGCCCCCTGTCGATTTCCATAAACCGACGAGAAGATCTGATCGCGTGTCTCATCGAATCGGTATTCTCCTCCACCCGGACAGAAGTATGTAACGCCGTACTTCGAATCGGCCAGCGAGTTGACTTCGTCGATGGGAACGTCGTAGAGCTTCACAAGAAGATAGATGGGCATTACGTTCCGGTAAGCGGCCTGTCGCAGCTTCTCATTCCAGTACAATTGCAGGTCCGTTTCCATCTGATCCATGGCCGCGAAATTGATTCGCAGCTCTGCATGCCCGGGGCTCTCTTCGGATTCGGCTGGCGCACTGATGGCGTCAATTGATTGCTGCAATCCATCCAAAGTCGTCGCTGCGATCAGCTGATTGTTTGACAGTGACACATAAAGGCGAACTTTCAAAGCGTAGAGTTGATAGGACAAAACATAAACGTGATGCCCGTCGTAATCAGGAAGTTGATACGCATCGAACTCCGTGGGAAGTCCAGAAATCGGTTCGCCCTTCAACACAATCTCTGATCCCAGCTGATCGAGAAGTCGCTCCGCTTTATCGATGTCTTCCACATCAATGACGACTGCGACTGGAAGACTGGTCGCCGCGAGAACAGCTGAGATCGCCGTCTGTTCCGGCACACCGACTCCAAAGAGCTGGTCGGTCCGCTTCAGCTTGAACGGGTCAACTTCGAAGATCATATTGTCATCAAAATAGTGAATGGCAACACGATCCCCGAGCCAGCTCAGGTCCGTCAATGTTGGATCAGATTCGAGGACCTCTTGAACTCCCGGAACAACTTGCAACATCTGACCGAGCCGTTTACGCCCCGGCAACAACTGCATCGATCCAATCGCGTAGTCCGAGAACTGTCCCGTTTCCATCATTTGCGGTGAAGCTTCCATCATCGATTGCAGCTGCCCGTACAACGAGCTGTTTGCAAACGGCAGAATCAAAGTTTCCACTTGAACCTTGCGATCTGTCATCGAAAACCGCATGGCGATTGGATCGAACACGTCACGCCAGAGTGCTTCATACCGCGACTTGTATCGTTCGTACTCCTGTCTCTCCTTGTTTGAGACTTGAAGCACATCGAGTTCAACAATCGGTGTGAGATATTTGATTCGATTGAAGACAGAACTGGTTGCGGTATCGCGGTTGGAATCCCAGTCATAAGCTCCACCAACCGGGTCAACAACTTTCTGGGGATCATAGAAGTTCCCTTGAGAGAGTTCGCTGAGAGACTCTGGCGACCGTCCCGATTCCATTCGATAGAGCAAAGACGCGTTGTTCAGCATCACCAGATTATTAAACGCCTGAAGTCTGCGTTTCTGTGCAACTTTAAACTTTGGGCCCACCAGGTATTTGAGAAGTGATTCGGACAGGAACAGGTAAGCATCCTGATCTCCAGAGCCTGGAGGCAGAAGCGTCGTGCAGTATCGATAGTCAGCCGCATCCTTGAGACTTGGCACCTCACCTAACAGTGTGTCGATGATCTTTCGCATCACGACCGGGCTGTTGGAAATGATCGCCACATCATCTTTCATCAACACGAACGAACTCACGGCGCGGTCCGGTGTGTATCGAGCGGAAATCCGATGGCCCCGGTAGTTCACATCTCGAACCTGCAGGTCTGGATAACTCTCCTTCGCTTCCGTTAACCAGGTTTCCGTCGCTGCTTCGAAGACTTCGGGATTGAGAACGCGAACCAATACAGACAGGTCGGTTCCCTCAGCAAAGAAAAAATCGGAGCCGGTGAATGCCACATCTCCGATGACTTTGTCAGCAAAGAGTGCAGGGAATGCGTCTCGCTTCAAACAAAGTTGTCGCTCGTATTTCTCTCGCAGATGATGATCCCGTGCAGTGACCGTCAGCATCTGCAGCAAGCTATCGCCCCATTCGACGCTCAAATCAATCAAACGATTCGCTGCTTCCATCGTTGGAAACTGGATGAAATACTGATCCTCAGGGACAGCATGGGCCAGCGAATGAATATTAGGCTCTTCACCGGCCTCCGCTTTCTCCTTCAACAGTTGTTTGTAATTCAGAGACTGCAATGTCGGCGGCTGTAGCTGTTGGATATGAATGTTGAGATCGCCGGGAGTCGTTTCCCCGCGCAAAACTTCCCACTGCATGGACTGCTGAAGACCAAGCCCCCCGCTGAAGGTGTGGTACAGCCCCGTTTCAACTTGAGATGTCCGATTCCGCTGTGAATTTGGAATGGGTGGAGGATCGACGCCGTAGCGGTCTTTGGACTGCAACAGGACATACTCGAAGAACGATGTCTCGGGGTAGTATCGAAGCAGCTCCGCGAAGTGCCGATTTTGCATTCGGGCCCACTCCGGATAGATCGACGGATTTCCGCCCTCACTTGTCGGAACGGGAATTTCGATCTCGGTTGTTCGCACATCTAGTTTCGGTTGGCCAGCAAGGTCTTCAGTGATGACCTCATACGAAAGCTGCAACCGTGCGACTCCTTCTCCCTGCAGACGGCCATAAAACTCCGCATGCTTCTGCGTGAACTTCGCTTCTTTCGGATAGACGAGATCCGCGTTGTCATTCAGCGGTTCCAATCGCAGCGTATTACTCTTCTCGAACTGATCGGCAAGGAAAGGTTGTTCCAACCGAAGCACGAAGGCCTGAATCTCTCCATCTTCTGATTGAAACGTTTCAGCTTTTGCGTCGAATGGGAGAGGCTGCGCCGATGCTGACCGAAGTATTCCGGTGAGCAGGACAAATGACAGTACGAAAATGAAATGACGACTCATGCGGAGCACTCCGAGTAAGGTAGAAGATTCAGTTTCGTACAAATCCGTAGAACGAACGATCGTTGAGGCTTCGAAGAGGTTCATTCGATCACAGCCTGTCTCTGGACCATTGCTATGGATTCTCCACACGCGCCGGAACCGGTTCACATCGATGAACGCAACGTTCGCTCGTGCGACTCGTTGCTCATTCCCAACGAACCCCAACTCGATCGACAGACACGTTCTACGTTGGTAGGCGAAGAGGAATCGAATCACTCACGCGGATTCTACGACATTTCCGGAAGAAATGACGATTCTCGAAAGAAAGGCCCTTTGCCGCATCACGAACGGCAGCCATTCAACATGACCAAGTCGTGACGAACGATTCGAATCCGTGCCGTGAACAGAGCAGACGGACCCTCAAGAACCGCGTCGTTCTTATTCTTCTGCCGAGGACTCTTGCTTGCCTCGAAGGACCCATTTCCCCAGCGGTTCGATCAACAGAGTATCAAGAAACAGCTGCGAGACATGAAACATGAGAATCGGAAACGCTGCGAATGGAAGATTCCGCTGCGAAAGCAAATCCATTGCGATGTAAATTCCGATCGCGAGAGTTTTCTGGCTTCCCGAGAACACAGTTGCGACGACATCAGCTCGATCGAATCGAGCAGCCCGCCCTCCGATGAACACGACCACCAGGCTGACGCAATGCAGCACAATGCAGGACAGCCAGGCGACAGCAACGGCTCCGACGCCAAGCTGTGACGATTCACTTCCTTGAAGACGAGACCCGCCCTGAATTGATGACCAGAAAATCAGAACCAGAATCAGCGATTGGGCAATCACGCTGATCGGGGATTTCCATCGATCCACCGTCATTCGTATCGATTGTCGACTGCGAATCAGCTGCCCGACTGCAATCGGAATCACTGCCGTCACAAACAACCGTTCGATCATATCTCGAACATCAAGAGAAATCGTGTCCCCGAGGGTCTGTGCCAGCCAGAACGGCGTCGCCAGAAAACAGAGGCCATTGGTCAGAATTGTCACGAGCAACGAGACAGCGTCGTTCCCGTTCGCCTTTCGTGTCCAGACAGATGCCGAAGCCATCGTGCTGGGGACACTCGCAGCGATGAGCAAACCGACGGCGAAATCTTCTGTCCACTGAAACCATGCCAGAGGAATGGCGCACAGCGGAAGAAAACCGTAGTTCACAAGGGAGGCCCAAATCGTCGGCCCCGGCGATCGCAGCGCCGCGGTCAACTTTCGAGTATCGAGAGTGACGGACATCAAGAACAGTACGACCGCCACCAGCACTCGGCTGAGAACTCCCGCAACACTCTTTGAGAATCCATCGAGAGTCGCGGCCGGAATACCGAGTCCCAGACCAATTCCCAATGGAATCGAAAGAGTGAGCGCGACGAGGAACCATCGTTGCTTGAAGTACGATTTCATTCCTGATCGACCGAACCGGAGTCACTCTTTTCGGCCAATTGTTTCCAGCGACGCTCCAGAAAAGCATCTCGAAGCGGACTTGCGGTGTCGGGCTTCGAACTGAGAACATTCGCTGCTTCCGCGAAGTCCTTCATTTCAACGAACAGATAAGCCTTCCAGTCCGTAGCTGTCTGATCCAGAACATCCAGAAGAATCGCAGGGGATTGAGGTGAGCGAATCGTTGTTGCGAACCGGTCGAATGTATTGCGGGCGGCGGTAAAGTTTTTCGTTTCCGTCTGAGCAATTCCCGTCCACATCGCAGCGAAGGCGATGGCGTCGTCATTCTCGGGTGTGGAATTCGTGCGGTAGGAAGTCAGAATTCTTCCGATGTGTTGCAGGGCTGGTCCATATTCCCCATCGAGGAGTTCCAGGCGAACAACGTGCAGCGGATACTCGAGCGGTTTCAGAATTGGAGTGGGAGAATTGTGACTCGCCATCATCACCTGCGGACCCGCGAAGACTTCGAGAATCTTGGAGTACGGAGAGTTCTCATCTCGCTGAGCTTCAGAAACCGCGATCAGTTGCTCTGTGGGTGCGTTCCAGATTTCAATCTGATCTTCAGTCCAGTGACCATCTTTTTCTCCCGCAGCAACGATCCGCTCAAAAGCGCCGGGTTCGCGAAGCCGGTTTGACCCAAGTCCATCGTACAGATCAACGATCGAATCAGCGGGAAGCGCCCATTGAAGTTCGGCCATTCTCTGCGACCACAAGATCGGGCTGCCGATCACCTTGATTCGAACATCTTTCAAATCCGCTGACACGAGTGGATAGGATTGATCGCCGGAATCGAGTTGCCGGAGCAGCGAGTCGTCTTCCTGAACTTGTGCAAGAGTTGCCGCCGATGTGGGAAACGGCTTCGATTTCGAATCATTCGGCCCAGGAATCGGGAGTCCGAGACGAGGGTCGAACAATTGAAGACCCTTTTGAGGAACTAAGACGCCCACCAACCACTGATCCGACTTTGCTTCATCTGCAGGAACGATGACAACGGAATCGAGTCGCAGTTGCTGTAATAGCGCCGAGAACGTCCAGGCCCTGCCTTCTGCATTCGAATAACCAATCAGAAGCGATTCGTACGGAGTTGACGGAAAATCGATCGAGGACTGCAAGTCCTCGGGAATCAGACTCACATAACGCGTCACGAACTCAAGCAGCACAAGAGCTCTCTCAGAATCTGTGGTCGCATTGCGACAAACGTGATCTGTGATTTTCTTGAGCAGCATCGCCAACCGGATGTGATCGATATCGATGGGGAGATACCGGTCCGATTCGGCGATTTCGAATCCCTCTTCAGACATCAATTTCTTTTGAAGTTCTGCATCCTCAGTCAAAACGAGGTCTTCGGAAATTCCGCATGTTTGAAACCATCGATTGAGTTCAGCTGCCAGATCCTGAGACGTCATCGTGACCGAGCGTCGTCCGGGTTGCAGTGCAGACAGAATTCGCGACAGCTCTTTATCGCATCGGCTGTCGGCGTTTTCTTCGACGACGTCAACCGGGTCAACTTCGCCAGGAAGTTTTCCGTTTCCGCCGTCGCCGTTATCGTTAGGTTTCAGCATGAGAGCAGCAACCACTCCGATCGCTGCGAGACTACCGACAATTCGTACCGGGAGACTGCTGAAAACCGACCTGTTGGAGTCAACCATTTGACGAATCCTGAATGATCCGGAATTCCGAGAAGAGGGAGAATGAACGAGAATTATAGAGGCGTTCCGAGAAAATCTCTTGTGCTTCGGCAAGAATCATCGGTGAAAGATCGAATTCACGACCTCTCATCGGACTCATCGACCGATTCATCGTGATGAGTAAGGTTGCAGCGATTCGCGCGAGCCAACCCTTCATCCGACGAAATCCGAGAAGCTCAGACGCTCGCGAGAAAGGCAAAAGAATGGCCTAAACCGAGGAAACATGGCTCAAGAGTTGGAATCCCATCTTCCAGTGCCAAAGCAGGCTTTGATCGTTTCCGAGCAAGAACGTGCTCAGCAGCGTTCGGTCACCGCGATCTTTTAGCCTGGAAACCGTGGCATCCAGAAGGCAACTGGACAGCCCCAGTCGCTGACGTTTCGAAGCCACGAAAATCCACGTCAAATGTGGAAATCCCCAATTCGTTTCCGCCGCATCCGAAGGGACCGACGCTCGCCAGTCGGGATGATCGAAGCGTTCTAAATCCTCAGACGGCAACAGCGTGATCAAGCTCGCACCGAGAATGATTCCGGAAGCCCGCTCGCGAAGCACATGCGAGGAAGCGCGATGCAGCGGACCATCTAATCCCGAGAATGTTCTTTCCAGCAGTTGATGGACAGACCGCCGACGTTCCGATTCGCTCAGTTGACAGAAAGGAACTGTTCGGGCGAAAGCCTGGAGAAACGAATCATGTAAGTCGTCGCAGTTCGTTTCACCGAGTGATTCGACAACGACCTCATTGCAAATGGAGTCGGACGTTTGGGGTTCCCACGATTCAAGATTGAACCGTGCATGATAGTACCGCGGACGAGGACTGACACGACACCGCTCCGAAAGGTATTCGTACCGAAACGCTGGATGGCGCGGGAGCTTCTGAAACGTCGCCCAGGAAATCTCAAATTCGACATCCTGAAACCAGTCGTTGAGCATCGTCACTTCTTCGCAAAACTTATTTCATTGGGGAGGAACCATTTGATGCAATGGATGTGTCCGGAGCAACGATAAAGATTTCGACGCGGCGATTTTGTTGTCGACCGGACTCGTCCGAGTTCGGAGCGGTTGGCTGATACATGCTGTATCCGGCAATCGACATTCTTGGCTCAGACAATCCACTCTTGGCAAGCGTCTTGACGACTGCTGTCGCTCGGTGGGCAGACAGTTCCCAGTTCGTTTCGTGGCGGGATCGAGTCGAAGGCTTGCTGACAGGTTGATCATCCGTGTGTCCGACAACCACGATATTGAAGTCTCGGGTATCCGAAGAATTCATGATCGCTGCAAATTCGTTGAGCACTTTCGATCCTCCCGATTGAACCTGGTCGCTGCCAGTTGCAAACAACAGGTCTCCGGTAAATCGGCTGATGCCCGTCGCGGGGTCGAATTCAAACTCCGAGTACCGTTCGGCAAGCTCCTGAAGGCGGCGACTTGCTGCTCCACTGAGAGGGCTTTCCTCTGGCAGATTCGTGAGCAGTGTCGTGTATTGCTCCTGCAGGCGAGATCGTTCCATCGCGAGATTGTCGATCCGCTGGTTCGCAGCTGCAAGACTTTGCTCCAGCTGCTGCTTTTCCATTGCCATCTGCCCGAGAGATTGCTGCGCTCCGGCAAGCTCGGTGGCGAGGTGCTGGCGGGCGTGATACATCTCGTAGGTGCGTAACTGAGCTTGTCGCACCTGCCATGCTGGGGCATATCCGTGACAGCCAACAAAGCTGAACAGACTGAAGATGAGACACAGTTTTCGAATGTCTTGCGACATCGAACGACTCCTGTCTTGGGATGTCAATGAGGCAACCGGTGCCCCGTTTCGGCAGTCATTGCCGAATCGGCGGAGAGGATGCTCGTGAGGTCAATTGGAGGGAATTTCGGACAGGCGAATGCTGCCGTTGGAGGTCTGCGTTGTACGAGGAAAATCTCAAAGCGAGAAGTCCTTTTCCTTCAAGTCTTCAAACCAAATCGCCGACAGCCCCAGCCAGCAAGAACAAGAAGAAACTTACAACTCCTTACCAAGAAACCACTTACGGAACACTAATCACACACCAACACGGGGCCCTGTAAGGCTTGCAACGATCGGCAGGATACGCCGGATTCCTGCGGATCTTGCCGATCAGCGACTTCTTTCCGACTTTGACTTCAGTCCGAAGCAGATGCTTCAATCAAGATTCACGGTTGAAGCGACCACGCTCGAGGAAGTGAACGGTTTGCTCGAAGGCCGCCTGTCGGAAAATCAGTGCTGAATGAGGGCCGGGCAACGAAATGAAATCACTTTCGTCTTCGAGATGGAGTGCCTCGTCCCTGACGACAAAATCCGGATCAGCACCAATGATGCCCGTGGGAACGGTCATTTTCAGCGACCTTTGATTGACGGAACTGTCCTCCCGATCGGCGATATCGTCGATCACCGGCACCAATCGACGCACCCACGGCCCAATCCGGGACGCAACATGCGAACCTCGGTTCGGAGGCGCCAGCATCACGACTCGCCGCAGCCTCTCGAATCTGTTCGTCAAACAAATCGTACGACTGAGAACCCCTCCCAAGCTGTGACCAACCAGATCGAAGCTCACTCCGTCCGGAAGTGACTCCTGAAATCGATTGCACATGACGGCAACATCACGCGTGATCGAATCGAGATCTTTCCCGAAAGACTGATAGTCGCAGATTTCAGCATGATATCCGGACTCCAGAAATCTCTGCCGAAATGGTCGCATCACCCAGGTTGGAACCAAAACTCCGGGAAGCAGCAACACCGCACCAGCGGCTCCAGGGAGCTCTCGATTTTCAGATTCCGTCTTTTCAGCAGTCGTTGGAAGCATTGCCGTCAAATCCTGAACCATCCCCTCAGAAGCGGTTTGCTCTTCTCGAAGAACTCGCGAATCCGGGAAGGCCGTTTCGAAAAGTATCCCAATGAGGAAGTTTCCACTCGATCCGAACCGTCAATCACTTGCGACGCTGTAAACCGTTTCCGAACAGGAATCAGCTGGTCGGAGGCGTTTTCTTTCGGTCCGCGAGATGCTTTTGACGGCCAGCTGCGTACTCCGTCGAATCAACATCGTCGTCAGCAACGCCTTCCTGAAAGTTGTTGAAATGGCGTTTCAGGTAGGCCACGCACCATCCGCAACCTGTCCCAGCCCCACCGCATTCGCTGAGCTGACTGGCGCGGCGGGGTTTGGCGATTCTCATGTAATTCAGAATCTTGCGTTTCGAAACATGGAAACACAGACAAATCGGGTCATCAAGCTTCACATTTCCCCCTTTGTGGACCAACCGAAACAACTCTCGCCTGCCGCGACAGTCTGAAGTTCGATTGTGTCCGGAGCAGTTATTTATAGACGGTCCAGCGCATCGAGCCACTGAGCCATTAAATCGACCACATCGAACGAGAACATTTCCGGTTCGGTATTCTCAATGAGAGCGGTGGGGAACTCACGTTCGCGAAGAATCTCGACCGACTTCGTGATCTGCTCACGACTGCGAGATTCCGGGCCAACGACAAATCCGATCAAGAGACGTGACTCTGGATTGCTGTCGGGAGGCGGAAACCGGAGTGGCGCATCGATCGCCAGAAGACCACGGAAGAGTTCGCGGTACTTGAAGGCAAGCTGGGTCGCAAATGGTCCCGAGTCTTCCGCCCCCATCACTGCCACTCGGGCCGGATCGATCGCGTAATTTTGAGTGACCCATTCAACAACGTCTTTCGCGTATTCCTCGTCGGTCTGAGAAAATCCGCTCACATCTTCGGCACGCACACCAACCAGAATGAGCCCCCGCTCACTGGCGAGATCTCGCCAGGAACGCACAATTTCTGCTTCCATGGTGTCGCCAGCGGGATGAGTCCACAAAAGCAATCCATGCTGTTGTTCGGGATGATAATCCTGAGGGACAAGGACCCAGAACTGGCGATCATCTCCCGGAAGTTTCTGATTGAAGCGTCCCACTTCAATCTCTTCCGTTCGATTTCCGGCGGTCAAAACCGGAGGGGGAATGTTGGGAAGGTTGTCGCCATCCGGGAATTCCTCCAGCGTGATTGGCAACTTCAGTGAATCAGAATCACGAACGACTTCTAATTCGATCGTGTCCCCAATTTCAAACTTGGACAGAAGCGATGAAATGTCGCTTGTCGTCTCGACCGGTTCCGACTGAAAACTGGTGATGATATCGCCAGCTTGAAGCCCGGCTTTTGCTGCAGAACTTTCCGGGAAGACAAATCGAAGACCCACGCCAGCTTGCGTTCGGTTCGTCGATCGGGAAGGAAGTATTCCGAGTGACGGAAATTGATACGCGACAAGCTCGTCAGTGAGAGTGACCATCGTCTGAATGGATTCATCAGCTCTGCGGATAGTCACATTCACCGTCTCTCCGGCATACCGATTTCCGAGGACCTGCTTCAAATCGTTGACTCGTCGAATTGGAACGCCGTCGATTTCTGTAACGACATCACCTTTGACCAGTCCGGCCGAATCGGCGGGCGAACGCGGACGCACACGCACGATTTCTGCCTCTCCAGAAACAGGACCTTCTGCCTCGAATCCGATTCCCAGCAATCCCGCATGCAAGTCTTCGCCATCAATCATCTGATCGACGACGCGTTCAATGTCGGCAAGAGGAATCGCGAAACCAATTCCACTGTCGTAGAGTTCCACTCCAGCGGTTTCCTCATCTCGCTGGCTCGACAACGGAACAATGATCCCGAGACATTCGCCCTTCAGATTGATCAGCGCCCCTCCATAATTGACCGGAGACGTCTTCGCATCGGTCTGCAATGCTTTGCCTCGAATCCTCTTCAGCGCACTGATGATTCCGACGGAAACATTCGGGAACTCAGGATCAAAAGTTCTCCCCAACGCGATCGCACGTTGCCCCACGTGCATGTCATCAACCGGAACAGATTGCAGCGGTTGAAGATCGTCTCGCTCGATTTTCAGCAGCGTGAGCATCTTAGAGAAATCGGTCGCGACAACTTCCGCAGCATAACGTTCTCCGTCAGCAGTCGTGACGAGAACGGATGCGGGATCCGCAACAAAGTTGAATCGGCTGGTGATGATGTATCCATCTTCACGAACGACGACTCCACTCGTCGGACCTGTTCCCACGAGCAGATCGCCCACGAGATCGACTCCGCCGACCGTTTCGATTCGGACGATCGACGGATTCACATACGCCATCGCCTGTTGAATCGCCAGTTGTTCTTCTCTTGCCACACCCTGACCAAAAGTCACGGCACCAGGAACGAACAACAGCACAGCCAAGATCATAAGATGCAAAGCAGACAGGTGCTTTCGGCTGCGGCTGACGGAACATTGTTTCGAATTCAACATCATTGCTTTCGGGGAACTTCGAAGGTGAAAGTCACAAGTTCATTATTGCGTCGAACAATCAGCTGCAAATCGTCGCCAGGCAACAATCGTTGAAAGACTCCCTGCAATGTCTGAATTGAATGAACCAATTCGCCGTTGGCAAAGACGATGAGGTCATCAGGTTGCAGCCCCAATTTTGCGGCTTCCGTCTCTTCAATGACCGAATCGACATAGGCAGGTGTTCGAGCGACAACATCCGGAACGAGGAGAAATCCGAAGTCAATCGACTGGAAGCCTGACGATTCTGTTTCATCCGCAACTGCCAGAAGATCATCTGTGCGACTGAATCGACCGGCGACGATATCGTTGATTGATTTCTCCAGCACGGAAAACGGAATCGCGTAATTGAGCCAGGTGTTGTTTGTCCCCTTCAACTCCCGACCGAGCATTCCCAGCAGCTTCCCATCTGCGGTCGTCAATACTCCTCCCGCAGCCCCGGGGTTATTGGTGACTGCGTCCACGAGATAGACGTCTCCATCGTAAGACGCTCGATAGCGTCCACGTCGCGCAGCCAGTTTTGTCTTGGCGGAAACCACCCCCTGCATCACCGAGACCGGTTCATCTCCAGTGGCAACTTTAAACACATTGCTGAACGCCAGAATCAGCGCGCCCGGGCCAACTTCTGCGGTGTCTGAGATATTGAAAAACGGAAGATCCTCAGCTTCGATTTTGATAATGGCGAGATCGACCTTCGAATCCGTTCCGACCACTTTCCCGAAGAACCGTCGACCATCATGAAGAACCACCGTCACGACATCCGAGTCGAGCAAATGGTTCCAGACGGTCGCAATGTGCCCATCCGGGCTGACGAGAACTCCGGTCCCGTAGTTCGCGAGATTCTTGAGTCCCCCCGCACCGAAAAGCTTGACGACTTTCGGCTGAACCTGATCGACAGCGTTCGAAAAAGACTCCGCTTGACTGGCTGCCCCGGTTGTCAGAGTCATCGCCAGTGAAACGATAGAACAGATCAAGAAACGCCGAGAAACAGTCATTGCCCCACTCCCGCTTCTGGTGCGATCGCTTCAAAGGTCTGTAATTCGATTGTTCCCCACTCGCTTCGAGCATGGCGAACATGGAACTTCTCGGGGAAAGGTCGCCCGTCGATTTCAGTCATCTCTCCAAACCGGATTTCGCACGGCTGATGCTCTTCGTCGATGGACGTATCGAACCCCACCAGACGCAGATCATCCCGGTCGAAATACCAGCGAGACGTCACCAGACCTTTCGTTGAAATCAAAACGTCAACCCGATCGCCTGTTCCGTCGAGCGGCTCGCTTCCCACATAGTAAAACTCAGTGAAGTAGTCGTCGGGGGCTTGCAGAAGCTTTTTAAACTGATGCAGCGCTGTCAGAAGTCCTCCCGTCGACTCGGGAACTGGTTGAGGATCTTCATCGAGATTCTGCACAGCGAACTCCGCTCCCAACTTGGCTGCGATAACATCCGTCAGCAAGCGGAATTGAACGGGAGTCTCTTCGTTGACAGTTCCCGCCCACATCCAATTCAGTTGTTGTCGTGAAGAGTCTCCGAACTGTTCTTCGAGCGCACCGAGTAGCTGATCGGTCCGAACTCGATTGAAGTAGTAGTTCGCGTAGCCCGGTTTGTCTTCGTAAAGATCCTTGTATTCGTCCGGGATCTCGGGAGCTTTCGGCTCCATCGAATGTGGCAATGGGATCGGGATCGGAGGTTGATCGTCCGGTTCGTCGGGCCCCGGTTCAACCGGCCCACCCGGGACGAGTTCAGCCCGTCGATGAAGCCCCGCCAGCCGTACGACGATATCCGTCCTCTTCCCGTCTCGCTGATAGGACAACGGAACCTGCCATCCTTTCGGATAGATTCCGAGAATGTTCTTGAATTGATTGACGCTTCGGACCGGTCTGCCTGCGAAGGAAATCAACTCATCGTCCCGTCGAAGCCCGCTGAGATAGGCATCGGAAGTTTCGAGAATATTGGAAACGACCACCGAACCGTCGGACAAACTGGTGACCGTGGCTCCCAATGTGGCATGGTCGACGATCCGACCGCTCTTGAGATGATCCAGAAAATTCATGACCTGGTTGATCGAGATCGCATAGCCCGCCCCGACATTGACGCGGCCTCTTTTCTCAACGGAAATTCGCCCATTGATTCCGATGAGTTCTCCATCTGCGTTGAAAAGTGGACCTCCGGAGTTTCCCGGGTTGATCGAAGCATCGACCTGAATGCAGTCGGTGTACTCCAGGAAAGTGCCGGCCGGATATTGATAGCGATGAACCCCGCTGACCATTCCGTATGTGACCGTTGGCTGAAAGTCGTCGGCGAGCAGAAACGGGTTCCCGAGCGCGAGCGTCCAGTCTCCCATCTTCACCTTGTCGCTGTCCCCGATCTCCGCATGAGGAAAGTCGTCTCGGCCCAAAAGCTGAATCATCGCGACATCGCCGGTCGGATCGATTCCGACAAGCACCGCATCGTAGACGTTTCCATCGTTCAGACCGCACTTCATGAATCCGCCGAGCCCCTGGACGACGTGGAAGTTCGTGATCGCAAAGCCTGCTTCGTCAATCAGAACGCCAGAGCCTCCGCCCTGCCCACTCGGATCGAAAATGGCCACAACAGCCGGAACAATTCGGGAGATGGTGTCAATCCGCTGCTGCTCCGCTTGAAGCACGGATTCAGAAACGGTCAATCCCGCCCCGGAACTGACCTTTGCAGCCAACAAAGTGCTCACGCCGAAGACGATGAGACATCCGAGAATCTTTGATCTGATTTGAGGAGTACAGCAAACTCTCACTTGATCACCTGTGCGTCACCGAGGGCAAAGTGTTCGAGGATTCCCTGAGCGGACCCGTTGGACTCAACGCGAATGACAAGTTCACGAACGCCTTCAAGATCGACCCGAATTTTCTCAGGCGGATCATCCCAGGTGAAGGCATGCTCATAGAGTTGGCTTCCGTCCCCTTCAATGACAAGCTTCACTTTGGGATCGAACCGAGGCATATTGCCAGCATGGTTCAAATCGAATCCGGCAGTTGTTCGCAGTTCACTGAATTGACGATTGAGACGAAATCGCACGACCGCCCCGGAGTGCATCCACAGGCCACGAGAGAACCGTTCCTCTCCAATCAACAGCGGGCGTCTTCCTCCTGAGCCAGCCGGGAAATTCTTCGCTGTGAACCAGACAACAGGAAATTCCGAGTCGGGACTTTGAGAAGCAGACTCATCGAACGGGAGATCTGCCAGAAATCGAATTCTCCCGCCAGCGTAGTCGATCTCTTCGACCGATCCGGAAGGAATTGTCAACGAGTCCAGCCAGTCAGTCTTCACCTCCATGACGTCTTCATTCAGCGTCAGGCTCTTCAACTGCAGAACATCTCCGGACGTTGTTTTCAAAGCTCCGGCACTCGATCCGCTCTTCGACTCGCGACCGGAGTAGATCACCGCGAACACTCGTTCGAGCGGGGCAGTCAATTCGCGGCCTTTGACAGAAACCGTCACTCCTTTATCGGTAATCCGTGTGACCGTTCCGCCCACGTAGTCGAGGACGTCACCTTTCCGAAAGACAAGCAAATCGTCTCGCGAACCTCGCGTCTGTAAGTCCGCCCAACTCTCAGCGATCTGTTCTTCCACCGGACTCCACCGGATTCGAGTCACTTGCTCGGTTGGCAATTCGTGCTCTCCGAGGACCTTCGATTGGAAGTGCATTGTCTGCGGTTCACTCGTGACGGAGTCGAATTGAATCGACGAACCATCGACAAGAACCACCGCACGATCTGTTGTTTCGACCGCTTCAGCAACGCGATCAAACTGTAAGAGCATCAGTTGGTCAATCGCGATTTCTGAGCGTCCATCATCCGACTGAAGGACGACTTGCTCATTGTCGAGAGCCAAGACCTCTCCACGAATGGATTCCCCATCCAACGTTGTCGCTGTCGCAGGTTCGCCCGAGAGAACAGCCATTACAAGCAGTTGCAGCGCCGTATTCAATCCATTGTCCTTTCACGTTGGAAACGATGAGAAGCAACATCTCTTCCTCCGGGAAAGTATAGGCAAACGTCACTCAATTGTCTTGGCGCGAACCGGTCAGAGTGCTGATCAAACTGGTTCATCCCAGCTCACAGGATTACGAACCGCAGTCTGACGAATTCCGGGCTATGGACTCGGTGCGGGGCGATCGGCAAGCTTTTTGAGATACTGTTCAACGGCCTGTCGATAATGCGAAGGAAACTGGCGGTCGAGCATATTGCGGGCTGCTTCACGTGCCTTGGGAGGAAGATCTCCCCAGTTGTCTTTGTTGCCGATATCCTTCTTGTCGGTCAAACCTTCACCTTGGATTCCGCCCAGATAGGTGTCGTCGGCTCCGTTCTCAGGTGCGGAGGAATTCGACGAACCGGCTGAAGACTGCGATTGCTGCTGTTGTTGCTGTTCCATTTTTTTGATCAGCTCATCCAACGTCGCAATGATTCGCTCTTCAACTTCCTGAACACCATACCCGGTTCGTCCGAGATTCAATCGGCGCTCGACATCACGCATTTGTCTTGCCACTTCGCCCAGAGATTTCTCTTTGACGGACTGGAGATCATTTCTCATCAGTTCGCCGAGTTCTTGATATCGCACTGGAACACTTTCTGTGCTCTCAAGAAGCTTATCGAGAGAATCAAGACCTTCGTTTCTGAGCAAGAGATGATGTTCACACACAGAGCGATAGAACAGACATCCCGCTGGATCGACGACGTAATTCAGATCGATCGTTTTGAACAACTCAACAGCTTCTGAATACGCTGTTAACAATGCGAGATGCCTCGCCAGAAAATAGTTCACATTGTGGCTGTAAAGAGGCTCCGCAGCAGCCATTTCTGAGGGAACAGCCTGGAGTCGAAGCAACTCCGGACCATAACTGAACGACTGACACTGGTCCACGATTTTGCGTGTCTGGTCATCTGCGAGATAGAACGTACGCATAAGCGCGTCGAACTTTTGCTCCGGTGAGGGAGTCCCGGAAAATTCCCAGAAGGGTTGAACAGCGTCAACGGCTGGCGATCGTTCCAATCCCCGTTGAGTCAGCCATTCGTTCACACCAAGCTGAAGCTGTTCAGCACTGGGAGAGGAATAAACCTGATCGCTGGCTGCAGGACAGGATTTCGAAATTGCCAGAACGGCAACGAGGCCGAACCCGCACAGAATCACACTCTTAGCAATACGCCGTCTCACTTATTTCTCCCCACTGAAAGGTCATAAGTGGCTTTTTGAATCCGCTGTTGTCGGCGGGCGAGATCATCAATCAAATCAAGCTGCTCTGCATCGAGTGGAACAGAGGGATCATTTTCCGTGCCAATCTGCTGCGTAATTCGATTGATTTGTAATTGTAGGGACCGAATCATCTTCAGTTCTGCAATTTGATTGACAAGAGAAGGGTCATCAGGTTCGGAAGGTTGTCCAGGTTGGCCTTCCTGCTGCTCCCGTTCCTGGTCTTCAAGTTCCTGTTGAAAGGTCTCGATCATCTCCTCAAGTGTTTCAGCAATCAGAGTTTCCACCAACTGCGTGGTATTTCCGGTGTCCTGATTTGCCAAACGATTAATCACGATCTGCATATTCTTGTTCATTTGCTGGACCGCTTCCGGAAACGCGACCGAGGAACCTTCTTCAATCAGCAGATTGAGTGCTTTTTGAGCATCGATGAGATTGTCTTCCTGTTGTTTGCGCACATCAGCAGTTTGCGATGCATAATTTTGCTGCAGTCGCGCGTCTTCAGGAATCTGATTGATTCGCACCGTTTCTGAATTCACACGCAACTGACGCGTCAGCATGTTCTGAAAACGGGCTTCCAGAAGAGTGAGATAAGATTCCTTCTCTTCTTCGCGAAGCTGTCTGAGGATTTCCTCGAGTTCCGCCTTCAGTTCTTCCAGGCGTGCGATGGCGGAATCCTGATCTTCGACAGCTTCATCGTTCTGCTCATTGAGCAGATCTTCGATGGCTTTCTCCATCTCCTTGCGGGCCTGTTCCAACTGCTCTCGCCCCGCAGTCTGCTGTTGTTCTTGTTGCTGCTGCTGTTGACCCTGTTGCTGCTGCCCCTGTTGTTGTTCGCCCTGTTGTTGTTCGCCTTGTTGTTGTTCGCCTTGCTGTTGTTCGCCTTGCTGCTGTTCGCCCTCGCTCTTTTGCCCGCTGCTTTCTGATTCTGAAGACTCAGACTTTTCACCTTCTGAACGTTCGCCGGAAGAAGAAGACTGCTCACCGGTTTCAGAAGAGGAGCTTTCGCTCGAACTTGATTCGCCGTCGCTTTCTGATTTCTCGCCCTCGGACTGTTCTGCCGGGGACGTCTCTTTCGGCTCATCGGAAGATGAGTCTTCGGAAGTGTTGGATTCCTCGTCACTTCCTTCCTCGGAGTCGCTGCTGTCTTGCGAATCTTCGCGTGCTTTGTCCTGTTCGTCGATTTTCTCAGCGAGTTCGTCGGCCTTGTCGGCCACTTTCTTCTGTGCTTCGCTGAGCTGTTCTGAATCGCGACCTCGGAGCGTTTCGGCACGGACATCTTTTTGTCCCGCAATCACGCGATTCGTATCTTTCAGCAACTCCTGAATCCGTCGCATTTCGTCGGCCAGACGTTGCCGTTCGTCGAGACTTTGAAGCAACTTGAGAATGGTTTCCATTCGGGCAAGTACTTCTTTCTGACGGTCCACAGCTGGTCCGTACTGCGCAGGTTGGTCTCCCTGAGTCGAGGGGGACAGAAGCTCGGAAATGAGTTCCATTTCCTGAAGGACGTTTTCCTCCTGGCTTTTGCTGCGCGCCCGATAGAGGATTTCCGCCTGTTCCGGATCTTTTTGACGAATCTGCTCAGCGACGTCGTAGAGAGACTTTTCGAAGCGCTCGTAGTCGCGAAAGAGCTGTTTCTGTGCGTTTGAGAGATCGGCAGCGGGGGCAGCTGGAGAATCTTCGCTGCTGCCTGTCGGTGATTGGCTTTGAGCCTGACTCACCGGCGCGGCCGCCATGACCATCCAGATGAGGAGAATTGGCAGATTCCGCATAATTAACATCTCGTCATTTACTGTGCTCTGAGATGAATGATCTCACTCACTCGTCGAAATCAAAGAAGAAATTTTCTTCAATCCGCTTGTTCTCAGTCTCTTCCAACAACTTACGTTGCTGTTCAATTGTTCTCTGGAGATTTTGAATGAGATCGTTGATCGTCCCACGATCCCGCATTTCATCCAGAATTCGATCCATCTGCGCCAGCAAGTCATCGACTGCCGGGATTGTCTCGTTGATCGATTCCTCGACTCCTATCACTTGCCGTAACCGCATACGCTGCAATGCGTAACGTTCATCCGCAGTATCGAAGAGCTGTTCATTGAGAATTTGAAGCGGGGCAATGACACCGGTGTCGATCCGCTCGAGCTTCTCTTTTGTGTCGATTCCGTTGTTGACCATTTCTTCGCGCAGTTCGCGGAAGGCGACTTCGATGGCCCGTGATTCGGTATGATTTTTTCGCAATTGATGGAGCGACCGCTCAATAAACGACGACAGCACCGGACTTTCCGCCGATCGGACCGCTGGATCGGTGTCGAATCTCTGTGCCCGTTCTGTTTCATTTCCGAGTGAGTTCCGTAGTTCGTCGACTTCAGAACGAATCTGTTCGAATCGGAGACGCAAGTTGACCTCGCGATCGAAAAGTCGCGCGAGCAATTCGTCATCGGAGACAATCTTAAAGCTGAACAACTCTCCGTGAGCGATGTTGGGTCCGTTCAGGTGATCCTTGTCCTCAGCATAAACACCGAGTGTCAGAGTTTGACCTTCCTGAAGTTTGAGTGGACGAAGCGCGAAACGTTCAAACTCTCCCGATGAGGAATCATTCAAGACGAAGTCCTTTTGACCATCGGGACGATTGAGAAGCGGTGTCTGGTTCACTGTCGAGTCGCTTCCGATCCGGTAGCCAAACCAGGCGTCTGCCAGCCCGTAGTCGTCGGAGATACGGCCTTCAATTGGCAAACTGGCATTCCGAGTCACGATGGTCCCAACTCCGGTCCGCTTCGTGTCGATGACCGGAGCACGATCGGCGATTCCCTCGATCAGCAATTGCGTCGGTTCCTGACTGAAAATGTCATCCTCGTCATGCAGGAAAATCTTGAGGCTGGTGTCTGCAGAAATCGGGAACGGGAACGTCACATCATCGTCCATTGCATTCCATTCCTCTTCGGCACCAGTCGTCACGACGAGGGGAAACTGAAAAGCGGTCCGATCGCTTGAATAGAGACTTTCAATTGGCGTCGTCACTGTCAGACGTTTCTGAGTGATGCCGTTTTCATCAAGCAGTTCGAGGCTGACTTCGTCCTTGCTGTCCGATGAATCACCGCGCCGACCGAAACGGAGTCGGAACCTGTCGCTGCGAAGATCGACTTCGCGAAGAGGTTTGTTCGTTTGCGCATTCAGAAGAAACTCCGTTTCCATCGGGAGCGCCACTTGCGTTGCGACGACACGAACGATTTGATCCTCTTGGCCATCCATTCCTGTGTAGCTGGGGTAGTCGCATTCAAGTGTGATGGAATCAATTTCAGGCGGATCGACAACCTGAACTCGATACGGCCGCCGATTCACGAAGTCTCCGCCGATCATCCAGAGTTCGTGATCTTCTACAACTTGTGAGATTGTCTGAACGAAACGCCCGGACCCGACCGGCGACATCGTCGCCCGTCCGCGTTTTGTTCCTCCGGATGCGAAGATCAGATAGTTGAGATCCACTCGTTCGGGAACTGTCATCGCTTCATCACTCTCGACGATCAGTTCCAGATCTGATCCGCGAGGGTGTTTATAGATTCGATTGGAATCAAACTCTTTGACGCGATCACCGGGCTGCGCGAGGACACTCAGATTCAGCGAGTGTTTTCGAAACGGGTCCCAGTAATTTTCTTCTCCATAGAGATACGCCTGCATCCATCGCTTCACCCCAGCTGCGTTGGCAACACTGAAAACTGCCAGCGTGCAGAACAGGACCGCAGCCACCATGCCCAGGCGTTTGAGAGGAGTTGGATCAAAGCTTTCATCGATGTCAATTTTCGTGAGTGCGTCGACGGCTTCTCGGCTCGTCCGTTCCATCATCGCCGACTTGAGATGCGACGCTTCCTCACCTTCGAACTCAACTGTGGTAATCAACCGATCCTGCAGCTGAGGGAAACGTTTTTCCAAAGCGAGAGCGAGGTCGCGATTGCGAAAGCTTCGCAACAGTCGAAAAAAGAACCACGAGGCAGCGACACTCGCCAGGAGAATGACCATGCTCATCAAGACGAGCAGTCGAAACGAGGTCGGCAACTCCAACCGGGAAAACCGGAAGTAGATCACGTCAACGGCGAAGGTGATCCAAAAAATCGCACAGGCAATCGCAATCAGAAGAGCGATCCCTTCGAGGAAAACGTACCGACGAATTGCTCGCCGAAACTTGCTCAGAACACTCTGAATTTCCTGGGGGAGCACAAATGCACCTCTTCTGTTGTGATCAGGCAAGACGAAGTAATTTTCTTGTCAGCCATTCTGCGGACAAGAGAGCGGCCAACAGGACCATCAACCACTTCCGATCCCAGACTTCCTGGATCTTCTGATCAATCGTCACGGACTCGCTTCTGTTTGGCAAACGCAAGGCAACAGCCTCTGCTGCCTGTTCGATTGGGAAATAATCTCCACCGGTTCCTTCAACGAGTTGTCTGAGAATTCCAATCTCTTGAACGAACGAGGCGGCTTCTTGCCGGGGGAAGAGCACATCAATCTCCTGAGAGATGCGTTCATTGGAATCTGGCACATCATACTCAAAGCGATACCGTCCGGGCTGAAGTGGTCGATAATCTCCGACGAATTCCGACGGTCGGACACGATCTTTCGTGAGTGTCGGCCCCGGAAGAATCGGTCGATCTTTGGGACCATATAGATCAAGAGAAATCGAATCCGCGACGAGCGGCTCAAATTCGGGAGTGAGAGATCGTAACCGCAAAGGGACCGACTGGCCCAGATCAAACTCTCGACCATCGAGGATGAAGAAGCTTCGTTGTAGTCCCCTCTTCGACCGCCCTTCGGCAGCTTTCCGAACCGCCTTGATCCAGAAACGTTCGAAGTAGCTTTCATCGATGGCACGCAAACGCCACATCTCGGGGCTTCCCAGATACAGGACATTCCCCTGTCCAAACCGCTGACTGGCGATCAGGATCGGTTGTCCTCCTGGCCCGCGCGCCAGCGGGTCGGTGAACTCTGCGAAGACCGTCGTTCCTGCCTTTGCTCCCACAGTGGGGTAGGTTCGAAAGACACCGGGGAACTCTTCCCATGGCGACGATTCACCGTCTTCGTCGACTTTCAGGAATTCAGCAACCTGTCCCTCTTGAGTCAATCCGACAGGAAACGGAGTGGTGGCGACTTCGGTGTTTCCGAGTCGAAGGCTCACTTCCTCGAGCAAAACGGGATACAACTTTTTGATCTGCGAGAGGTCATCACTGGCCGCCAGTTCCGATGTGTGCACATCCCCAGCGACGACGAAAACCCCTCCGCCTTCGTTCGAAACCCACTCGTTGAGCAACTCCTGCTGCTCCGCCGAAAGCTGCGACCAGTCAGGGTCGAACGCCAGCAAGACGTCGTACTCATACATCGTTTCCTTGTCTTCAGGAAAACGAAAGAGCAGTCGATTGGATTCCTGGCTGATCCCAACCGTTCCCGTCTGGAGCCAGACATCGACAAGAATCGAAGGATGCCGATGAAGAACATTTTTGGAGAACCGATAGTCACGCATCGGTCCGCCCGCCACAACGAGCACTCTCAACGGACGATCGTAGAGGCTGACCGTGCGGCTGAGTTGATTGTCTTCATCGCGAATTTCCTGCCCTTCTTGCAACTTGGCCCGGAGTGTGTATTCGTATTCACCGGCGTCGTTCGGCTTGAGATCGAAGCGAATCTCAGTCGGCGCTGCGTCCGTTGACATTGTCGTGGTTTCAGTGAGAACGACGATCGGTTCGGGATCGTTGGGTCCCTGCTGGAGAAGTTCCACCTGAACGGAATCTCCGGAAACGCCCTGCCCGTTGAGGATTGCGGAGAACTCGAAAGAGTCGCCCTTCTGAACGTCCGTTGGCGCGATCACTCGGACAACTTCCAGGTTTCGCGGTTCCTCAGTTCCTCCCACGCCGACTGCGACGAGCCGCACTTGCTCAGCGATGGCTCGCTCGCGGGGGATCGAAACGTCCTTGCCTGCGTTCACGGCCCCGTCGGAAACGACAACAATTCCCGAAAGAGTCGCTCCTCCTGCTTCGACGAGCATTTGGTCAACGGCATCTCCCAAGCGGGTCAGATGCCCCTCCGGAGCTAAGACCTTCGACCAGTCGAATTCAACATCCGACTCACTTGAGGAATTTGAATCCGACGCCGACGCATTCGTCTGCTGCGATGAAGAGTCATCACCTTCCGATTGCTGCGGAAGACGCACGAGCAATTCGCTCACGTTGTCCTGAAACGTGTAGACGTCCACAATATGATCCGTCCGCAGCTGATCGATGAGCGGAGAATCTTCGAGGAGAGTTTTGACCACTTCTGCCCGCGTTGTGCTCGGAGCGGAAGATGTTCCGGGGTCGTTGCCGGCGGGTTGCTGCATCGATGTCGACGTGTCGACGAGCAGAATGACACGAGAACTTCGAAACGCACTCGTTTGCGTTCTGACATGTGGATTCAAAGCAATGACAATTGCGATCGCCAGAAACGCGAGGCGAAATCCACCGAGCAGCGTTTTCCAGAACCACGGAAGTCGTGACGTATCTTTGCGAACAAAGAAGAACGTGGCGATGACAGCCATTCCAATCAAGATGAATGGCAACCACTCCCACCATAAATATGGCCAGTCAAACTCCAGATTGGACGTTGTCGACGACGTTCCGGACTGGCCCAACAATAATGACGGCGAAAAATTCAATTGACAGGACTTACTAGTAAAGGTGTCATCCATTCCATGCCCTGCGGATCACCGGACGAGATTTCTCCCGCTGGCAGGGGCTTCTGGAAATTGTAGCAGTCTGACCACACTCGTCGACAGGGACTGGTTGAACCGCCACAGATTTTCGATCTCTCCCAAACAGATCCACTTCCTCCGCGATCACGGAAAATTTTCAATAAAAAAAGATCGGTCACCCGAAGGCAACCGATCTATCTGGCTTCTCTCAGCGTTTTTCAGCTTCTCTTGGGGTCAGTGCGAGAACTTCTCCCTCCTGACGCTGAGAGAACGTCAAACTCACTTAGTGGACGCTGTCGCAAGTGTCGCAAGGAGCGGCACAAGCTGGTCCGGCAACATCGCAAGCGTCACAAGGATCGTTGCAGACAGGAACCTGTCGGCAGACAGTCTTTGGAACACAGCGAGTCTTGGTCACGCTGACCTGTCGTGGAATTCGCTTCACGTTTGTGACATAGCGAGTTTCGCAAACTGTTCGTGGAACACAGTAAGGAACTTTTCGTGTGCGTGTTTCACAAACGTATGAGCAAGTCGTGTAAGGAACCTTTTTGGTTCGTGTTTCACATCGGTAGGTGCAGGTGGTGTAAGGAACCTTACGGCAAACTTTTTCACAGGTGTAGGTGCAGGTGGTGTAAGGAACCTGCTTGCATTCGCGAACCATGCAGCATGTTGTGTAAGGAACCTGTCGAGTGCGAGTTTCGCAGCGGTAGGTGCAAGTTGTGTAAGGAACTTGCTTGGTTTCGCAAACTGGAGTTCGAACACAGACAGTGTAAGGAACTTTGCAGGTCTTGACTTCTGGAACCATGCGGGTGCATGTCACTGTTTTGTTCACAGTTTTTGGGCACCAGACTTTTCGGCAAATCGTTCGTGGTGGATCTTGGACCATCACGCGTCGAGTTTGACCTGGCTTGTAAACGCAGCAGCATGAATTTTCGTCGTAGCAGAAAGTGCCTGGGTCCTGAACGCACTTCTCGTAGCATTCCCCGGGAACAGTTTCGGTGACTGTTTTCCACTCACCGCACTGAACAGGAACACATTTCGTCGTGGTCACAGGTCGGAACACTGTCTGGCAGATATCGCGGTAGCAAGTCTTGTAGTCAACTTTGCAGCTTCGAACACAAACATTGCGGTAGCAAGTTTTGTATTGAGGAATCCGAACCGTGTAGCACTGATTGCGGTAGCATGTCTTGTAGACAGGTCGGCAGTAGCTGACGGTTCGATAGCAGGTTTTGTAGACAGGCTTGCGAATCGTCTGCGTCACGCAGCGGTAGCAAGTCTTGTACTGAGGAACCCGCACGGTGTAGCACTGAGTCCGGTAGCAAGTCTTGTAAACAGGCTTGCGGACTGTGTAGCACTCGTCACGGTAGTGAGTGTCGTAGACAACTCGCTGACACGTCACAGGTGTCTTTTCAACGCAGGTGTCGTAAACAGTCACGCATTCGTTGTACGTTTCCGTACACATGATTGTTTCGCGGACAGTCTTGTACGATGGCCCGCAATTCACGCGTGCATTGCAGTAGTCGCCCATCGTTCCGCATGTGTCCAACGGGCAACAACGGAAGCGACCACTTCCGCAGAACAGCCCAGCTTCTGTTTCAGCAGCACTTGCCATTGCCATGCAGGCAGCAAGTAGCGGCACCCATAAGTTGTGTCTCATGACTCCGGTCCTCTTCAACTAACCCCAACTCTCTGGACGCTCCAACAGCGACCACTAGTCAGGGTTTCGGCGCATCCATCTCCCGCACTTCACGCAATCGGAACGTCTTCCCCACTCTCGCAGGTCTTCGCGACCACTAACCTTGTGCAACCGCAACGACACGTGAATGCGTTGTTCTCACTACGTTGGGAATCAACGTCAGGATGTGTCAGAATGGATCGACCGGTAGAACCCGCACGCTTGACACTCGATCACTCGGTCGACACATGATGTGGAACTATCGCCTCAGGAATCCGGCAACCCCCTCAAGGTTGTTACCCCTTTACTACCTTCCCAAAGACCACCAATCGCTAAAGAGAGAATTGGTTCATGAAGTTTGCCATTTGCCAAGAGTTGTTCGAAGGCTGGAGTTGGAAGAAACAGTGTGAGTTTGCAGCTTCTGTCGGTTATACCGGAATGGAAGTCGCTCCTTTCACGTTGGGCTCGAATGTTCAGGAAATCACTTCAGATCAACGCCAGGAACTGGTTCGCGTCGCAGCAGACAACGGACTCGAGATCATCGGGCTGCACTGGCTTCTCGCGAAAACAGAGGGCCTCCACCTGACGACAGCCGATTCCGATGTCCGCAAAGCGACGAGCGACTATCTCATCGAACTCGGCGACTTGTGCGGCGATCTCGACGGAAAGGTGATGGTCTTCGGCTCACCGTTTCAACGGAATCTCGAAGAAGGAACAGACTCACCGCAGGCATTCGACCGCGCTGTCGACGTCTTCAAATCGGCAATGCCACGAATTGCAGATCGGGGCGTTCACCTTCTGATGGAACCTCTGACAACGAAAGAGACCGATTTCATCAACACCTGTGATCAAGCTGCCGAACTGATCGCAGCTGTCGATCATCCCAACTTTGCCCTGCACCAAGATGTGAAAGCGATGCTGGGAGAAGGAACGCCCCTCCCCGAACTGATTCACAAACACCGGGCAATCACACGACACTTTCACGTCAACGACAGCAACCTGCTCGGCCCAGGAATGGGAGAAACGGACTACCACCCGATTTTCGAAGCACTGCTCGAATCAGGATACGACGGCTGGGTCTCCGTCGAAGTCTTCGACTACTCCCCCGGCGCAGAAAAGATCACCCAAGAGAGCATCGACTACATGCGCCAAATCCTGTTCGACCTTGAAAGCAAGTAGAACGATAGACTTCGCTACGAATCGTCTCCTGGTGAGATATTCTTCTCAAACAGATTATCGAGTCGGTTAACGCGTTGATCCCAGCAAAGCGTTTTCGATGGCGTTCACGTCGTAGACGCAGCCGCCCCAGGTTCCTCCGCTGGCTTGTTGCAGAAGAGCCCACATGCGCGTTTCGTCCGGCAGGTCTGGATCGGCGTGCAGTGGATTTGTCACAGGGCGCTCAGCCAGGATCTTTGCACCGGCCTGAGGATCGACGCGTTCGTCTTCCGTTCCGACGAAGTTGATTGTGCCGGTTAGCTCTCCGCAATCGATCACGATTTCGATGAGGTCACCATCCTGAAGCTTGGCGATCGGTCCACCTGCCAGTGCTTCGGGGCCGACGTGGCCAATGCAGGCGCCGGTTGAGACTCCGGAAAAGCGAGCATCCGTGACCACTGCCACATGTTTCCCCCATGGAAGGAACTTGAGGGCGGAAGTAATTTGATAGGTCTCTTCCATCCCAGACCCCAAAGGTCCACGGCACATCAGGACCAGGACATCGCCCGCTTCGACTTTGCGGTCGCCTTGCCCTTTCACAGCCCGGATTGCTTCCCGTTCTGAGGTAAAGACCTTCGCCGGGCCGAGTTTTCGATAAACTCCGTCCGAATCGACAACACTCGAATCGATGGCTGTGCTCTTGATTACTGATCCTTCAGGAGCAATGTTTCCGACCGGAAACGTGACCGTACTCGTCATTCCCCGCTGCCTGGCTGCTTCGGGAGAAAGGATGACATCGTCCGGATTGACTCCGTCTTTCTCCATCAGCATGTTGCGAAACTGTGTTCGTCGATCGGAAGATTCCCACCACTCGAGGACTTCTCTCAATGTGATGCCCGCGGGCGTCATGACATCCAGCTTGAGAAGGTTAAGTTCCCGCAGATGCAACATGACTTCGGGAACACCGCCCGCCAGAAAGACTCGAACGGTCGGATGACCGACGGGTCCGTTTGGAAGAACATCGACAAGTCGCGGCGTCTGCCGATTAATGCGATTCCAATCGGAAACAACCGGGCGTTCGAGCCCCCCTTCGAATGCGATTGCCGGAATGTGCAGCAACAAATTGGTCGAGCCTCCAAATGCTGCGTGAACGACCATCGCGTTGTGCAGAGCATCGGGAGTCAGAATATCTTTGACGGTCTTTCCCTCCGCGATCATGTTGACCAGTGCTTGGGCCGATCGCGTCGCTGCGTCGACCCAAACGGGTTGTCCACTCGGCGCGAGTGCAGTGTGCGGAAGAGACAACCCCAACGCTTCGGAGACAACCTGAGACGTCGCAGCGGTTCCGAGGAACTGGCATCCTCCCCCAGCTGATCCACATGCTTTGCAACCCATCTCCGCTGCGGTGCGAAGATCAATCTCTCCATGCGCGAACCGGGCTCCAATCGTTTGAACCTTGCCAGCATCTTCTCCTTCCGTGGGAGGCAATGTCACTCCGCCGGGAACGATGACACATGGCAGATGATGCTGGGCAGCAATCGCCATCATCGCAGCTGGAAGTCCCTTATCACACGTGGCGACACCAATCACGCCCTTGCGAGTGGGAAGCGATCGAATGAGCCGTTTCATCACGACAGCTGCATCGTTGCGATAAGCGAGGCTGTCCATCATCGCAGTCGTTCCTTGTGAACGACCATCACACGGGTCGGAGACATACGCTGCGAACGGAAGACACTCGTTGCGGCTCAGTTCTTCCGCAGCTTCCCGCATCAACAGACCAACTTCCCAGTGACCGGTGTGATACCCCAACGCGATCGGACGACCGTCCTCAGCCCGGATTCCCCCCATTGTACTCAAGATGAGAACCTGATCACGAAGCAGCTGGTTCGGGTCCCAACCCATCCCGGCATTTTGCGTCATCCCGAACAGGTCCCCACTCGGCAAATCAAGCAGCATTTGATCATTGAGTGGAAGTTCCCCTTTTGGACCTGGGCCATGTGTTGTCAGGCTGAAAAGATCGGGATGAGAACCGTCGAGGAGTTGTTTTGCGTCGAAAGCCATAGTGTTTCCGAAAGTCAGTATCGAACGACTGAAGTCTACTCTGAGGTGAGGAATTCGCTCTGATGAACGCGATGTCATTGCTTTCAGTTCATCTTAGCGATTCCGGAATGAGTTCCGTATTCAACCTGCTCTCCTTTCTTTGTTGGCTCAACTGATGACCGGATCGCAACGAATCTAACAGCCTTGATCAGGGAATTTCCTCTCGGCTCGCAATGCTTCCAATCGACAATCGACCATAAATCACGTATCGTTGATGCATCGCCCGCCTTGTATCCCCCGTTTACCCCAATCCTCCTGCGGTGAGCCTTCCGATGCTTCTCACCTGTAAAACGCCTCTCAATCGTTTCTGCTCGCTTCTCCTGACAGCAGTTGCCACTCTCTCGCTTGTCTCTTCAGGCAATTTGCTCGCAGACGAAAAGGTCGAATTTTTCGAAAGCAAAATCCGGCCCGCCCTGATTGAGCACTGCTACCGATGCCATTCGCAAGAATACAGCGAAGCGAAGGGCGGCCTGACTGTTGACACGCGCAATGGAATTCGACGCGGAGGAGATTCGGGCCCGGCAGTTGTCCCGGGGAAAACTGACGAGAGCCTCCTTGTCGAAGCGATCAACTACGAATCCTTCGAGATGCCTCCCAAGTCAAAGCTTCCTCCGGAAACCATCGCCCATTTCGAGAAATGGATCGCGATGGGTGCTCCCGACCCGCGCGACGAGACAGTCGATCCCATCGTCGCACGCAAAGCCGCAGAAATTGATTGGGAGGAAGCCCGCCAACACTGGTCATTTCAATCACCACAACAGACGACCGTTCCTGACGAAACCGAAAACCGGATTGACTACTTCGTCGACAAAAGACTGGCCGAAGAAGACATCCAACCCAACAGACCCGCCGACGACAAAACACTCCTCAGGCGGCTTTACTTTGACTTGATTGGCTTACCGCCGACGATTGAGGAATCGCAGGAATTCTTCGAACTCGCCAAAGTTGATCGTAATCAGGCACTCAGAACAACTGTCAATAAATTGCTCAACTCTCCCCGATTCGGAGAGCACTGGGCGACTCTCTGGCTCGATATCTCAAGATACGCCGAAGACCAGGCACACATCGTCGGCAACAATAAAGCACTCTTCTTTCCGAATGCGTACCGCTATCGAGACTGGGTCATTCAGGCGTTCAACCTCGATCTGCCGTATGATCAATTCATCAAACTACAACTCGCTGCAGATCTTCTCACTCCGGAAGATGTCAGCGATGATGCCGCCCTCGGATTTATTGGACTCGGACCGAAGTATTACCGTCGATCTTCTCCGGAAGTCATGGCGGACGAATGGGAAGACCGCGTCGATGTCGTCAGCCGTGGCCTGTTGGGACTGACCGTCGCGTGTGCCCGGTGTCACGACCACAAATTCGATCCGATTCCAACCGAAGATTACTACGCGCTGGCCGGTGTGTTCGCCAGTACAGAAATGTGGAACCGACCAATCGACGAGGCGGCCGAAGTCAAAAAAGATGGCCATGCAGAAGACCCCGAACAAGCCCTCCACATCATCCGGGACAAAAACGTTCACGACCTGAATGTCTTGATTCGCGGCGACATCAACACGAAAGGAGAGATTGTTCCCCGACGATATCTGCAAGTTCTCTCCGAAGGAACACCACAACCCTACACACAGGGAAGTGGACGACTGGAACTGGCCGATCAGATCGCCTCTCTCGACAACCCGCTGACAGCCCGTGTGATCGTCAATCGTATTTGGGCTGCCTATTTCGGAGCCCCGCTTGTTTCGACGCCGAGCAACTTTGGTCATCTGGGGACATCCCCTTCTCATCCCCAACTGTTGGATGACCTCGCGTTCCGATTCATGGAAAACGGCTGGTCGCTGAAGTGGCTGCACAATGAAATTGTCACCTCGAACGCTTACCAGCGCTCCAGCGATCTCAACGAGAAAGCGATGGCTGCGGATGAAGCGAACATCAATCTTTGGAGGATGAACCGGCAGCGAATGACCGTCGAGCAATGGCGCGATGCGGTTCTTTCAGCAACCGGTCAACTCGAAAGCGCCATTGGTGGTCCGTCGATGGAACCCGATTCGCTCGAGGAATTGCGACGCACCGTTTACAGCGTTCGAAGCCGCTTCGAACTCAATCCGCTGTTGGCGATGTTCGACTTCCCCGATCCAAACGCGCACTCCGCCCGACGAGTCGAAACAACAACCCCGCTCCAGAAACTGTTCGTCCTCAACAGCCCGTTTATGGTTGCTCAAGCGGACAAGTTTCAACAGCGAATTCTCAACAGCGCAGAGACTGAAGAAGAGCAAATTGACCTGGCTTACCAGATCCTCTTCCATCGGAAACCAGAGCCCGACGAAAAAGACCTCGCGCAGAAGTTCCTGGCCACCGCAGACTGGACACAATTCGCGCAGGTGTTGCTGGCATCAAACGAATTTCTGATCATCGACTGACATCACTCATCGAGAAGACACCCATGTTCGATTCATTCACTCAGCCTGTATCGCGACGTGAGATGCTTAAGAAGTCCGCGACAGGGTTTGGCTCGGTCGGTCTGATTGGAGCTTTGCAGCAATCCGGAAGCCTCGGAACAGCCTCAGCCGGAACCGTTTCACAGCTTGACGTTCTGCCGAAAGCGAAACGTGTCATCTTTCTGTTTATGAACGGGGCCCCGTCTCACGTCGACACATTCGACCCCAAACCCGCGCTGGAAAAACACGCTGGCCAACAACCCTCCGGTAAGCTCTACAAGCCATCGAAGGGAAGCGGATTCATGCCGTCCCCATTCAAATTTGCGGCGCACGGCAAAAACGGCGTCGTTATGAGCGAACTCTTCCCGCACATGGCGCAATGTGCTGATGACCTCTGCGTCATCCGCTCCATGCACACGGATGTCCCCAATCACGAACCGGGACTCCTTATGATGCATTGCGGAAATCTCCAGCCAATCCGCCCCTGCCTCGGCTCGTGGATGTCGTACGGATTAGGCAGCGAAAACCAGAACCTGCCGTCGTTCGTTGCTCTCTGTCCCGGCAGACCTGTTGTCGGTCCGCAACTCTGGTCGAGTTCGTTTCTCCCCGGGGAACATCAAGGAGTCGCCGTCGACACGAACAACCTCGATGTCGAAAAACTCATCGCCAACATTCAACACCCTTCCTTAACTCGAAAAGAACAGCGAACGCAACTCGATCTGCTTCTCGAATTAAATCGTCGCCACGCACAGCAGAGACAAAACGAAGCGGTCTTAAATGAACATATCCAGGCGATGGAACTCGCCTATCAAATGCAAAGCGAAGCTTCTCAAGCTTTCGACATCAGTCTTGAGTCCGAAGAAACTCGCCGCATGTATGGAGAAACTCCGTTCGGACAAAGCTGTTTACTTGCAAGACGACTCTGTGAACGAGGCGTCCGATTTACCCAGGTTTACTACGTCACTAAAAACGGCAAACAACCCTGGGATACACATACAAGAAATAATCAGAAGCACCGCGAACTTTGTGCGGACAGCGACAAAGCCACCGCCGCCCTGCTCGCCGATCTAAAAGTGCGTGGGTTACTCGAAGACACACTCGTCGTCTGGACGGGCGAATTCGGCCGCACGCCCTACTCGCAAATGGATAAAAAAGAAGACCTCGAAAAAGCAGGTCGCGACCATCATCACACAGCATTCACAACGTTGCTCGCTGGCGGCGGAGTGAAAGGCGGATTCACTTACGGAAAGACAGACGAAGTCGGGATGGATGCCGTCGAGAACCGCGTTCACGTCCACGACCTCCACGCCACAATCCTCCATCTCCTGGGCCTCGACCACGAAAAGCTCACCTACCGCTACTCGGGCCGCGACTTCCGACTGACCGACGTCCATGGCTCAGTCGTCAACGACATCATCGCTTAGAACATTTTCTGATTTTGTGTGCACGATCTCGCACGAGCAAGCACAGCCTTTTAACTTATGAAACATTGCAAGCGAGTGCACAGGAAAGAGCACCTTGCTCTATGAGCGGACGCTCCACAGACTCGCATCAAGCAACTCGGACTGAATCAGCGACTCAAATCCACGCGCACGATCTCTTTGTCGTTTCGAGCGAAGACACTTTTCATCGCGAACGCAGGATGAGACCAGATCGTCATTCGCCGCTGCACTTTTCGCGTCGGTTCGACCAGCAGCGCTCTCGAGTGCTCGGTGTACCCGTCGGCTCCGAGAGAAGCGACAATCAATTCGCCCTGCTCGTTGTGAATAAAGAAACGATCTTCATGCGGGATCAGAAACGCGTTCCACCACCGCCCGTCGCCTGTCGCCTCACGTGTCTCCCACAGCCTCTCACCAGTCCCAGCATCTAACCCGCGAAGCTGACCATAGCTGTCGACTCCAAAAATCAAATCATCCTCAAACCATGGTGTCGAGATAATCGAATGCAGCTTGTCAGTCTTAATCTCGCTGTCGCTTTCACCTCGCCAAAGCACCTTGGCATTCGAGCCATCTTCAGCGACTTCGATCATCAACGGCCCATTATAAAACGCTGTAACAAAGACTCTTTGCCCGTGCTGGCGCGCCATCGGAGCAGTTAACCCGGAACGCACAGCGAACGGAACCTCCCAGACGACTTCTCCTGTTTCGGGACGAAGAGCACTAATCGCCTTCGGGTGCCATTGAATTAAAAGTCGATGCCCATTGAAGTCGTGAATCACTGGCGGGCTGTAACCAATAGCCGGATCATCCAGTGCTCTCCAGATCACCTCACCGGAGTACTTATTGAAACTGATCACCAGACCATCCTTCGCCCCGACCAGAGTGATCAGTTGATCTCCATCGACAAGAGGACTCGCTGCCATCCCCCACGTTGGCAACCTGACTCCGAAGTCCTTCTGAAAATCCCGACTCCAAATCACGTCGCCAGTGCTGACATTCAAACACAAAAAATTCCCGACAGCCCCGATTGTGTAAACTCGATCCCCATCGACAACTGGAGTCGCTCGCGGTCCAGCCGGATAGCTGATGTCGTACAGACACGGATACTCGTGCTTCCAGAGCATCTCTCCTGTCTCTGCGTCCAGAGCCAGAATCCGCTCCGTTCCGTTCGTCCCAGCCCCATGGATTCGATCGGTAACGAAAACGCGTCCATCTGCAACCGCCGGACCCGAATACCCTTCCTCAATGGGCGTCGACCAGACACGTGGAAGCAATCCCGCCGGCAGCGACTCGACAATCCCCGACTCTCGCCACACAGCATCACGCTGCGGACCTCCCCACTGCGGCCAGTCATCACCAACCCCCGTAGAAACAAGAATCGACAAAGAAACAAGAAACACAAACAATGAGACCATTGCGATTCCGCTTACTGAGATCTGACGGATGGAAAGAATCAAACATCGAGTATGCCAGAAGACCCTCGACGAAATCCACTCACAGCACAGAATTGGCCGAACACCGTCGATGCATCCTGGCTCCTCGACGACGCATTTATGACACGGAAAGACTTGATCCGACATCCACAACCACCGTCACTTTTGGACCAGCCATTAATCGCTGAATTTCCATGCCCTGCCTGCCCTTACATTTCACCCAAACCCACATAGAACCACGATCCAAGAGCGTGGCCAGCGATCAATTTTCATGTGTTCTCATCAATTCATCTTGTATTCGCTCAACCGATCGATTAATCCTGACTTATGCGCCTGTCGTGTTTATTGTTTTTCACAGTATCACGGGCCACAGGTTCAAAACGGGTTACAGGTTCAAAACGGGTTACGGGTTCATCACGGGTTACGGGAGATCGCGCTCTCGAGTTTCTTAATTGAGTCTTGCGTTGAATTGAACGCGATTATTCTCTGTCTCGCGGAATTTCAAACTGTTGCAATCGTGCCCTGCACACGACTGTTTCGATGGAGGTTTGCGTCAAGCTGAAGGCTTGTTGTGATTCTCAGTCGTAACGAAATGGGTCCTCTAATTCGTTGGCACAACGCGACCGATGTCTGTCTCATCAATCTGACAAGACATTTGATCGCGTCACTGAAACTCACGGGTATTGGACTGTCACCTCACGAAAATGACAGCCAGAAGTTTCCATAGTCAACACGATTCACCTTAGCTCTTAGCAACGCGAAGGAAGCGGGCAATGCCGAATTACAGAATCTACCCAGAACAAGCTGCGACCGGGATCTACAGAGACGCTCTAAAAGCCGAGCTTCTCTCCCACTATGAAGAATCTGAGCTGGGCACGTACCCGCTCAGTCATCCTGTCGTCACTTCATACAAAGCTCGCGTCCTTGGTGCGGAAACTCCCGCCTCCGATTTCGCTGACTGGACCCTGCCCATTATCAAAGAGTTCGGACCACGGGAAAAGTGTCTCAGCCTCGGATCGGGAGTCGGTCAAGTTGAACGATACATGATCAATAACGGATTCACCGAATCGTTCGACTCAATCGAGCTCAATCCTGAACATGTCAGAGCCACGATTCATCGAGACGATCGCGTTGGTGCAATCGTCGGTGACTTGAACTTCGTCAACCTGCCCGAGAATCACTACGATTTTATTCTCTGCCACTCGATACTGCACCATCTGATTAACCTCGAGCATGTCCTGGAGCAAGTCAACAATGCGTTGACTCCTGGCGGAATCTGCCTGATCTACGGTAAGCGCCGTTTGGAGTGCATGTTGACTTGGGTTGTATTCTTTGGGGTTTCTGGTTTTGGAATTCCTGGGGGATGGTGTCTTGTCGCGTGTGGGTTATTCTCGAGTGCAGTGGGTCGAGTGGATTGGAATCATTTCGATCATCTCCCACTGAAGGTCAGTCAGGTCACTTGGGTACGCTTTTCGAATCGCCTCGGACACCGTGCACTCCTTTGCGTTGATGAACCGCAAAGTGTGAACAAAACCAGACTTTCACAAAACCTCAGTTTCCGGATAGCCTCTTAGTTAGTTGACATTCATCAATTCGCTTTTGAATCCACAACTCGAAGAGTAGAACGTGCTGCGAATGAAACACGTAACAACAGTCGACAGAAAGTCATCTTGAGCCAGGTTTCAGAATGCGAACCGTTCTCTCGAAGTGACCGAAATCTTTTTTGGGTCAGCTTCATCGCTGCGCTGATTCCGTACAGTTTCTTCCTTGTTCCCAGCGATCGCGTCATCCCGCAAACCTACTATAGCGACTACACCACAGCCCAACTGCCTCTTCGCGAGTTTGCCCGCGACGAAATTCTCTCCGGCAGGTTTCCTCTTTGGATTCCGGAACTCGGATGTGGAATGCCACTTCATGCAAATATGCAAGCGGGTTTAACAGATCCACTCGTCACTCCCTGGGTGCTGGCTGTCGATGCCAGCTACGGGTTACGGCTCTCAATTGTGTTTCATGCGGTTCTTGGTTTCTGTGGTCAATACTTCCTGACAAGAACACTTGGCGTAAGTCGGTTTGCGAGTAGTTTCTCAGCGCTGGCAATGACCCTGAGCGGTTTCCCGATCGCACATTTGATGGTTGGTCACATCACCATGTTCACCGCTTGGACAAGACTTCCATGGCTCCTATGGAGTGTCGTGAACCTGACCCGTCGTCCGGGACCGTGGACGGCCGGTCTGACCGCAGTTGCCGGAGGTCTCGTTTTAATTTCCGGGCACCCACAAATCGCGTGTTATGCGGGACTCTTAGGAAGTCTCTGGGCGATGATCTCTTTCTTCTGGGGATCAGCTTCGCTGCATAAGAAGAGTTTTCTTATCTGGGCTTCGGTGGCATTGCTTCTGTCGATATCGCTCGCAGCTGTCCAATACATTCCGGCAATGGAATTAATTCTCGAAGGGATGTCTCATTCGGATCGAGGAAAGAGCGCCTATGCAAACAATTTTGCACTCCAACCCAGTGATTTCATCCGCCTTGTGATTCCCAATTTTAAAGGGAACCCGTTCGATGATGAACCGACTTCCAATTTCTTCGAACTCTATCACGAAGAGTACCAGTATCTTGGAATCATCACTCTGGTCCTGTGCGGAATTGCTCTGATTCGAAAGTCCGTTCGAGCGTGGGAAGTCGTTGCGGGATTCTCCATCCTGTTGCTAATGCTCTACTCCCTTGGCAACGACTCATACGTTTTCGCGGCTTTCAACAAGGCTATCTCTCCGCTCATTCTCTTTCGTTGCCCGGGACGAGTTCTTTCGCTGGCAAGCATTCTTGCCCCAATACTGGCTGCACGA
Source organism: Thalassoglobus neptunius (assembly GCF_007859735.1). Classification (GTDB taxonomy): domain Bacteria; phylum Planctomycetota; class Planctomycetia; order Planctomycetales; family Planctomycetaceae; genus Thalassoglobus; species Thalassoglobus neptunius. The sequence goes on from NZ_SIHI01000001.1 coordinate 2,902,994, forward strand.
GGTCTCGATGGGTGGATGTGCTCGGATGATCGCTTAAGTGCTCAAGCTAGAATTGACGGAGAACAGTCGAGGAAGAGGTCACACAAGCGATCTATTAACCCCTGTGTTCTCGCAGGGTGGGCTGTGCTGCTCCTCACCGGAAACATCCTCGCCTGGCACATCCTCAATGACTTTGAGTCCGGCTTCGGCGACGAAATTCAGTCTTGGTGGAATCGATCAGAGGTCTTCCAGAACGCAGTTCTCAAAGCGACAGCGGTTAGTGTCTCTTCAATCTGGGTACTGATGCACTTGCGATCGATGAGGAATACTCCATCAACAACACTCCGCTTTCATTGGCAGTTCTTATTCCTGGCTGTGATCACAATCGACCTGTGGCTAATGAATGCCAGCCAGTTTCGACTCGTACAGCTTGAGCTTCCACTTAATACAAAAGAGCTACAAACTGGCTCGTATCGTTCTTATCGATTCATTGACCGATCATTAAACACGAACGACATTTTGCTTCAGCTGAGATACTCACGCATGCTACCGGTGGCTGTCCTGAACCGGTTTCCCATGGTCGGGACCAATGAAGGAGGGATCTTCCCAAGCCATGTCCAGAAGGTTCATGAAGCAATCAAAGAATGCCCGGAAAACGTGCTCGATTTGATCAGTAGTCGTGCTGTTTACACTCAGGAAGGGGTTTGGATTAAAAGAGAGACATCGATACCGCGCGTTCGATTTCTTCCGCAACAACTCCGCCATCTGGCAGACATTCCATTGTGTGAAGTGAGTCCTCTCGATTGGAAACAGGATCCCGATTTCCGCTACGAGATTCTCTCAGAGAACTCGCGCGAGTTGCTCATCGATGTTGATCTTCCGGAACCGGGTGTCGTTGGCCTTGCGGATACGCGGTTTCCGGGTTGGAAATGCAGCGTTGACGGTCAACCTATCGAGATTGAAGCCCTGCATGAAGTATTTCGAATGTGCACTTTTCCAGCAGGTCGGCATCGCCTCAGATTCCGTTACGATCCCCCGAGTTTCTACTTCGGAATTGTAATCACTGGCCTAAGCGTGTGCATGACTATTGGATTGCTGATCGTCGGACGCAGATCTCGATCTCATTCCGACAATCACTCCGGTGAGTATCCTCAAGAATGTTTGTCCGAGTCGCACGAATGAATCAGAGAGTCATGAGTCGATTGTTACTTGCGACGACGGCAGTCCTGTTGTTCATTCCGCAGCTATGCAGCTATCCGGAAGTCCCCGACGATCAAACCGTCATCGGTCTGCCGAAGGTTTATTCAGGTGATGAACCGCACTATTACATCGTTCTTTACAGCCTACTTTTCGACGGCGATCTCAACCTTCAAAACAACTATCAGAACGTGCATCAAGGTGGGATGAACGCGGGGTCCCGGATGAGTGGGAGTTCCCTGGATCATCACACAATCTGGTTCGATGACGGGGTGATGACTCGATGGAATGACATCTATCTTGGCTGGGACGAGCCTTGGGACCTCGATGAAAATGGGCACCACGTTCCAACTCCGAAAGCGAATCCACGTGACCAGAACGGGCACCATCCCGAATACTCAACTCACCCGGCGGGCTATCCATTATTTCTGGCAGCTTTAACTTTCGGAATCTCTGATCCCGTCCTGCTTGAATCGGCAGCGGTCTATCTGTCGTGGATCGCAACACTCTGGGCGATGAGCAGCATGATGTCATTGCTTCAGACGTTCCAAACTTCAACGTGGACGTGTGCAGTGATCGTATCACTCATCTTTCTGGGGACTCCGATCTGGCATTACAGCCGTGCGATGTTTTCCGAGATCTGGCTTCTCGCGTTTACTGTCGCTGCCTTTTCGGCAATGGTGAACAACTCGAGCGGATTCTGGAGCGGAACGTTCATCGGACTCGGCACTTTGATGAATCCTCCGTTTGCCTTGCTCGGAATCGTCCTGATGGCAGCATCGATACGATAGAAGAAATGGTCATCGTGTCTTCGGATCTGCATTCCGCTCATGGTGGGAGTCGCGCTGGTGCTTTGGTTGAATCAGTACATGTTTGGATCAATTCTCCGCAGCCCGCAAGCATGGAGATGGGGGAAGTTTTGGGTGGGAGCCAGTGAACTCGTTTGCTCTCCGACACACGGGTTGCTGATGTTCGCACCGATCTCATTGCTTGCAGCTACGAAATGGCCTGAGTTTCTTGAACGAAATGACGAACGCGAGCGAGTCCTCTTAATAGGGTTTGTCAGCTACTTTGCCGTCATGGCTTCCTGGGAAGTTTGGGACGGAGGATATTGCTACGGGCCACGTCTGATTCTCCCGGTGGTCCCTCTCTTCCTGATACCGCTGGTCGACTTCGACTGGAGTTTTCGAACAATTTCTAGTCGTTTAGGATGGGGACTGGCCGTGCTGTCCATCGCGATCAACGGTCTGGGAGCGATTCCATATTGGAGGGCATGGAATCAACATCCGCTCGTCCAATGGTTGGGCAATTAAACGTGGTCATCGAATTCTATTCTTTCCAAAGAGTGGATGAAGTCACGGTATGAACTTGTTGACGGATTCTCTGCTGCAACGACATGCAATGAAGATCATCTTCATTTGGACGGGGATCATTGCAGTTGCGATGCTGCTCACGATCGAACAGTCTCCTCTCTGGACCGATGAAGTCATTCTGCTCATTACAGCTCGTCGAGACTTGATCGACGGGTTACTTCAACGCGAAGACTATTCCGCCCCACTTTACTCACTTCTCGTCCGCGTATTTGTGACTCAAGATGGCCCCCGCGAATGGGTTCTGAGATTCCCGGCGTTCCTAGCTGGGATGATGTGTTTGCCTGCCACATTCTGGCTCGGACGGAAACTGTTCGGAATTCGCGTCGGATTGTTGAGTGCCCTGTTTCTCGGGTTGAGTCCTTCATTCCTCCGATATGCGCGAGAAGCGCGGCCTTACACTCTCTTCATGCTTTTCTCGATCGTGTCGACAGGCATGTTGTTCCAACTCCTTCGCGATTCGGGAAAAGGGCGCTGGAGTTATGTGGTCTCGACCTGGTTGATGGTTTGCAGCCACTACTATGGGTTTCTGACTTTCGCAGGGCAGGGGGTGTCCGTTCTCTCTCTTATTGTTTTTGATCGCCGCGACAAGTCGTCCCTTCATCGCCTGCTAATCGATCAATGCCTGATACTGATTTCACTTGTTCCACTTCAATGGCTGTTTTTCCGTTTTCTGGAAACAGATGCACCTGCCACATTGGGAGGATGGCTTCGACCGCCAAACATGTGGGACATCGTTACCGTTCGCTGCTTGGGTGAGTTCTTTTATCTCCCGTCTGCAGGAAGGGTCATCGCACTGGCCATCGGAATTGCCAGTTGGAATGCGTTCGCCCCCAACAAGAGAGTCCCCGATCGATCCGAACAACTGGCGACGGTGTTGTGCCTGGTCTGGATTCTTTTTGCGACAATCATTCCCGCCTGGGGAATCTCAAGCTTATGGCGACCTGTTTACGAGTTCCGCTACGGATTCCCAGCAACGGTCCCGATCATCCTTTTAATGATGCGCTGCGTAACTGTTCTTCGTCGCGGTTGGCAATTGCTCGCTTTGATGCTGATCGCAGGTGCATTGATCCCGGGAATCGTGAAGGAATTTGAGCGAAGCGAAGGCTTTCCCGAAGTCATTCAATGGGTCGAGTCTCATCGTGATGATGCAACAGAACTCTATGTCACTAACTGGTCCTATTGCGAAGGGTTCCAACATCCTGAACTGGTTGGTCTGGACTACTACAGACTTTCCGGTGATCCTCCGAAATTGCTGCCGCTGAAGTACCCGTACGAACGGGAAGTCGCGGAGACGTTCGATTCTCCCTCCGGCAGAATCATGTGCATCGCCTTTATCGGTCACGAGGAAGTAAAAGAATATTTCGAGAAACGCGGTCGTGAGGTGAATCGGCAGCAGTTTGGCCCGATCACGGTTCTCGATATTTCTCCTGCTCCGAGTCCCGCACAATTTTCACAACCCTGAAAATTCTGTTTGCCTCCCCGGAAATTTGCGAGCTATACTCGAAAGAACGGGCACGTTCTGGTTTTAAGATGAGTAATCGATAACTTGCCGTTGAGGGTTCGTTTTCCTTCACGTTTTGCATATCCGATGAATCGGTTCCGTCATGGAAAACGATCACGATTCGCCGAGGCTGCTCTCTTCGACAGGTGTAAATCCTTTGTGATTCAGCAATCACTCGTCCGTTCACCCTGACCCAGAATACGATCGACAACTCTGAAACGGAGAACGGGTTTTGTGCGCTCCCATTGAAGTCACGAATGCAACGACGATGGACGTTTCGTTGACCGAAAACCTGATCTCCATCGAAACACTCACTACCGAGGGCCGGGTCGTGAACACAAAGTCGAACTGCGCAACCGATCACCAATCCACCGGTTCGGGAAAGTCAACCGAATTGGGCATCAGGATTGAATCGCTTGTGATGTCGCGAGTCACCAACATGTCTCTCGTCGACCATCACTTTCTCTATTCGTTCGTGCTTGAGACTCGTCGGCGTCCACTCGCGATGCGTGACTGGGCAATCACGATGGAAATGATTAGAGAAGATCAGTCTCACAACCTGGATTGGCCCGCGATTACCGAACGCTATCTTGATTGGCTCGAAGAGAACCTTCCGCATCTGGCAGGAAGCCGTTCGTAAGACGCTACGATCGCTGACTCAAGTCATCGGGCCAACCTTCTTTGCAGTCGTTCAAGTGATGACGCGCGGTCTCATTCTTCGCCGATGTCCCGAGAGATGATGTCCGGAAGCGACAGAATCTGATCGAGGTGACCTGCTGAACGTTATACTCATCAACACAAGGCGCAGATCTGCGCGAGTCACTGATTAAGCACGGGCGCTTGATGTTTCAGCGGCGACAGGTCGAAGCATCTTTCGGGTCGACTTTGTCCATTCTTTGAGGTCATCCAACTTCGCTGGCAGCATTGCGAATGAGGCTGCTGCAAAAAAAACGGGCGATCCCTGCCAGCAAGGATCGCCCGAAAGAACTCTTGGTGCTTAACTGTCCAGTTGGGTCACACGTCCCGTGCTGTCGCCGAGTTGGTCGACATTGACGTTCATTCGGTCCAGCATGGAGAGGAACAGATTGTTCATTGGGGTTTCTGCTTCATACCGAACGTGTCGTCCAGTCTTGATCGTTCCATTGGCTTGACCAGCGACCAGAATCGGCAGATCCTCGTGGCGATGTCGATTGGCATCACTGAGGGCAGAGCCATACAGCACCATCGAATGGTCCAGCAATGTTCCGTCCCCTTCCTGAACACTCTTCATCTTGTCGAGGAAGTACGAGAACTGCTTCACGGAGTACTCATCGATTTTCTGTAGCTGAGCAACTTTCTCTTCATCATTGCGGTGGTGCGACAACTGGTGATGGCCGCCGTTCACTCCCAGTTCCTTGAATGTTCGATTGCTTCCCGAGTTCGCCAACATGAACGTGAAAACACGAGTTGTATCTGTTTGGAATGCGAGAACAATCAAGTCATACATCAAGCGAACATGTTCTGCCCAGTCGGCTGGAACACCTTCGGGAATATCGAGATCCGGACGTGCTCGGTTCGCCCGATTTTCCGAGCGTTCGATGCGTTGTTCAATTTCGCGGACACTTGTGAAATACTCGTCGAGTTTCCGCTGATCGTTGGCACCGAGGCGACCTTTCAACTTCTTTGAGTCTGCGGTGACGAAGTCGAGAATACTCTTGCGATAGAAGTTTCGCTCCTGGACAGCTTTGTGATCCTCTCCTCGCCCGAAGAGTCGCTCGAATGCGAGCTTGGGTTTCACTTCCTTGGCCACAGGTGTGGTCGGAGTCTTCCAGGAAATGTTCGACTGGTAGGCGCAACTGTATCCGGAATCACATCGGCCAGCCTGACGACCTGCGTCGATTCCGACTTCAAGTGAAGGAAGCTTCGTCTGATGACCGATCTGACTCGCTGCGATCTGGTCGACTGAAACACCCAAGTGAATGTCTGCCCCATCCGTCTTTCGAGGCTGAGAACCTGTTAGAAACGCAGCCGAATTTCTGGCGTGATCTCCGCCTCCATCTCCGTTTGCACGGGCCTTGTCCTGAGCCAGTCCGGACAAGACCAGCAAATCCTTTTGATGTGCAGCCAGCGGTTTGAGTGTGCGTGACAACTCGAACTGAGACCCCACCTGACTGGGAGTCCAGTCTTTCATGATGGCCCCGTTCGGGAAGAAGACAAACCCCATGCGATTGCCCGCCAGCATCTCGGGAGCTGCCCAGGCTTGAGAAGGAACCATCGCGTCAAGAATGGGCAAACCAAGCGTGACGCCAAGACCTTGAATCATCGTTCGTCGTGAAAGAGTGTTCATCTCAGTACCTCGGTGTTCATTTACGAGTGATCGTCTGGGTGGTGGTACTTCTTCTCATCTGAAACGGTGTCGACTTCACAATCCCCAGCACCAATGCTGAGAAACGATCGTCCTGCTCCAGTTGATTCAAGATTTCGTCAACGGCACACCGGTCATAATACTCAACTCCTCGACCAATGGCATACGTCAACAACTTTTCGGTCAAACAGCGACCGAACTGTTCTTTTCTACGATTCAGAATTTCGACCAGTTCCTCAGGTCCCCGGAAGGATTCTCCACTGGGAAGTTCGCCTGAAGCATCGATCGGAAACTCTCCTTCTTTCGTTCGCCAGCGTCCGATGGGATCGAAGTTCTCCAAGCCGAAGCCGATTCCATCCATCAAGACATGACACGATGCGCAACCGGGATCTTGCCGATGAAGTTCTAACTGTTCGCGAAAGGAGAGTTTCAAATTCTCGGGAGCTGCTTCTTCAAGAGTTGGAACGCTGGGCGGAGGATCAGGTGGAGGATCGTTCAGCAGGTTCTCGAGCACCCACTGACCGCGTTTCACTGGAGACGTTCGATTCGGATAGCTCGTCAGAGTCAAAACACTGGGATTGGTTAACACTCCGAGCCGAGGCTCATCTTTGAACTGGAACTTTCGAAAATTCTCTCCCTCAATCCCTTCGATTCCGTAGAGCTTCGCCAGCCGTTCGTTGAGGAACGTATAACGTCCATTCAGCAAGTCGTAGATGCTTCGATTTTCATTCACGACCGCACCGAAGAACAATTCTGTCTCTTTCCACATATCAGATCGGAGCTGATCGTCGAATTCCGGAAACAGCTTCGGATCCGGCGCGACTTCGTCTGTGGCCAATCGTCGCAGTCCGAGCCATTGCCCGGAGAAACTCTCGATGAACGCTTTCGCTTTCGGATCCTTGAGCATCCGCTCTGTTTGCTCTTTGAGAACATTTGGATCGTTCAGCTTCTTCCGTTTCGCGAGTTCAAAGAGTTCGTCATCTGGCAGACTGCTCCATAGAAAATATGAAAGCCGCGAAGCGAGTGCGAAATCATCGAGTTGCTCAACTCCGTTTCCGATCGGCTCCGCAGATTCGACTCGAAACAGAAACTCTGGAGACACCAACACAGCTAGCACTGCGATTTGCATCGCTCGCTCAAAGCGTTCGTTTCTGTCTGAAGCAAGCTGAGCGAACTCGGCGTACATCTGGATCTCGGCGGTGGTCACCGGTCGACGAAACGCGCGAGGCAGAAAATCTCGCAGGTTCTCAGTCGCTGCCTTTCGAACTGACCGCGACCGAGAAGGCATGGTCTGAATGAGCGGATAGTCCTTCCGAATATCAGCATTCATATCGAGTGGCCCCTCGATTGTGATATTTCGGACGTAGAGATTTCGGTCTTTTCGTCCTTCAGCATCTGCGTCGTAGAAGTCGTTGATGAAGGAAGCCTTCACGAGTTTCTTCCCAGCCCGAGATCGAATCTCGAATGAGAAATCGTTCGACTTCTTGTGGCCTTCGATTTCGACTGTTCGAAGCGATTTCTCATCGACTTCGATTTCCATTTTCGCCAGGTCAGAACCTGCCTGATCGGCTTTGGCTTCAATCAGAATCTGGTAGCGACCGGGGGCTTTCAAATCGAACTCAGCAAACACTGTCCCGCGAGACGGCATCACTCTCCATCCGCCATCGGCTCCGCGGACCGAACCCTCTTTCTTGAGGCGATCACCGGAAACTTCAACGCTGATGTAATCGGGATGATGCGTGGGAATCGCCTGAGCAACGATCTGTTCCGCAGCGTTGAGATACTTTTCGATCAACAACGGCGGAACGGAGAGCACATCGCCAATATTGTCGAACCCGTATCCAACGTCATCAGATGGAAAATCATCTGAAGGTTGAAAATCGACACCTAACAGATCGCGAACCGTATTGTCGTATTCAAGCCGGTTCAATCGTCGAACGGTCACGCGGCCCGGTTCATGTTGCTGACTGCAATCGACATAAAACAGCTGATGTTCCAACCAGTCGGCAACCTGTTTTCGATCTTCTGCGGTCGGTTGATCCGAATCGGACGGAGGCATCGCCCCGAGCTTGACCAGATGCAGAACTTTCGTCCAGATCTCGCGGTCCTGGTTGAGCGCTTCTTCGTCGGAATACCGGTGAAGTCCAAAGTCTCCCTCTTGATAGCCAGAACTGTGACAGTCCGAGCAATACTTCTGAAAGAATGGGAGAATCTCAGCTTCGTAGTCTCGTTGAGCGATCGGCTCGAGCGGCGAATCGGCAGCAAAGCATGTTGATATCTGGAAGCTGCTGATGGCAATTCCGAAGACAAACACCCAGAGCAGGGGAATGCGAACCGACAGAGCAGAGGCTGACAGAGAAGAGAATATCCGCGTACTCGCTTCTGAACGAAAACGGGACTGGCTTACAAACAAAGCGTTGCAAGAACCTCTATCAATGGAGAGATCTTTGATCTTCAAGAATTCACCTGAGAATCAATTGCTGACTTGAACTGGGCGGGGCTCAGTGAGCGATCCAAGTCATAATAAAGGAGGGATTACAGAACTATACGACAAAGAGCACTCGAGTGTCTAATGCTTTTCGCTAACGCACCCTCAAAATCCCCCGACGAAAGCTCCTTCCCCCGTATGACCTGAATTCCTAAATATTGACTGAAGAAGAACTTCCGCGTCCACACCTCCAAAACTCCCGGCAATTCGGATTACCCTCCCGAAACACCCGGAACGAAGTGCACTTCGCTGTCGGGAGAAATCTTTTCGAGCAAACCGTGGCTGCAAACTCGAGAATCGACAGCGACCGCGATTCCCTTTCTCAACTCGCCATTCTCACACAATCGATCTCTCATCCCGGGAAAATGTTCTTCCAGATGATCGATCACTTCACGAACATTGCTGGCGTTTGCTTGGATTGACCGAACTCCTCCGGACAGCGAACGAAGGGACGTCGGGATAAAAACGGTTGCCACGATTGTTCTCCCGATTCTGCGATTTCACTTCAAACAATGCCGAATCTGCCGTTGTATCGGTTCAGAAGGGTCAGTCAGAATGCGGCCCTTCGATTTCATCCTTTTGAGAGAAGTGACAGACCATGGAATTTGTCGAAACGGATCTGCCAGGCGTGAAGCTTGTGAAACCGAAAGTCTTCGGCGATGAACGCGGTTTCTTTCTGGAATTGTATCATCAGGGAAAGTTTCGCGAAGGGGGAATCCCGGACCCATTCGTTCAGGACAATATGTCCCGATCGCAAAAAGGCGTGCTGAGAGGTCTGCACTACCAGATTCAGCATCCGCAAGGCAAACTCGTCATGGCCCTTCAGGGAGAGATCTTCGACGTGGCTGTCGATGTTCGAAAAAGCTCTCCCCACTTCGGGAAATGGGTCGGAGCGACGCTTTCATCGGAGAATCGACACGCGTTGTATGTTCCTCCCGGATTCGCTCACGGATTCCTCGTCCTCTCTGAATCCGCCGAGGTTCTCTACAAGTGCACGGACCTGTATCATCCGGAACACGAGCGGTCGCTGATCTGGAATGACTCCACTGTTGGAGTCGAGTGGCCGACCGATCTGGAGCCGATCCTCTCCGCCAAAGATCAAAAAGGTCTTCCGCTGGCGGAGGTCGAGTGCTTCGACTGAACCTCTGAAAGTAACTGACCGATCATGGATGCCTCGAATGTGCCTTACGTCGCCCTCACGATGGGAGACCCTGCGGGAGTGGGACCAGAGGTGATCGCGGGAGTGCTGGCCGCCCCGGAGACAGCTTCGCTTCAGGCACGTCTGATTGTTGTCGGTGACTCACAGCGTCTCGAACGTGCTTTCAAGCTCATTGGAGAAACACTCCCGATTGTCAGATGTGAGTCGATCGAGGAAGCGAAACAAAGCAGCGTTTCCGAAGACGGATCGCGTGTCGTTGCCTGCTGGAATCCTTCAACGTCGGACCTCTCACAAGTTCAAGATGGCACGATCGATGCCCAATGCGGGGCAGCTGCGTATGACTGGCTCGTGGCAGCTACGGAGGCTGCGAAGTCGGGGATCATCGATGGAATCGTCACCGCTCCGCTGAGCAAAGCCGCACTCCACCTCGCTGGCCATCACTATCCGGGACACACAGAAATTCTCGCCGAGCGTTGTGGCGTCACAGATTTCGCGATGATGTTGTATCTGCCGCAGGGAGAGATCGTCCGGTCCGAATTTGGATTAGGTGTCGCGCACGTCACACTTCACACTTCGATTGCCAGCGTTCCGGGACTGCTCTCTCAATCCGCAGTCTCTGAGAAGATTGAGCTGATTCATCGGTTCTTGAAGCGGATCGGAGCAGAGACGCCTCGTATCGGTGTTTGCGCTCTCAATCCACATGGAGGAGAAGGGGGGCTCTTCGGAAACGAAGAGAACGAGATCATCGCCCCTGCCGTTGAAGAGAGCCGAAAGAAGGGAATCGACGCCAATGGCCCGTTCCCGGCTGATACACTTTTGCAACGTGCAGTCGCTGGCCGTTTCGACGGGGTTGTGGCGATGTATCACGATCAGGGACATATCGCATTGAAGCTGATCGGCTTTCAGAAAGCGGTCAACGTCACACTCGGCTTGCCGATCGTTCGCACGAGTCCCAGCCACGGAACGGCTTACGACATTGCCTGGACCAATCAAGTCGATTCAGGCGGGATGAAAGAAGCACTGCGCGTCGCTCTGCAGCTGATTCAAACTCGCGACTCAGCATAAATCACCCTCATTCGTTGCACATTCGTCTGCACCCAGTGCGACAATCGTGTTACATTCATCGCTTGTCGTGACCCATTCCATTTTTCGTTTCGCGAGTTCGCAGCCACGCTCAGCTGAGGGATGCTATGTACCGCACGGATGCTCTAATCTGCCTGATCACTTTGACAACTCTCCTTGCGACCGACCAGAGTCTGCTGGCTCAGGGACGCGATCGATATTCCGCAGATCGTGAACGAATGGTCGAAGAGTTCATCGTCGCTGAGGGTGTGGAAAACCCGCGAGTGATCGACGTGATGCGAACCGTTCCGCGGCATCTGTTCGTCAAGCCCGAACATCGCCGACTGGCCTACTTCGATCAGGCACTCGACATCGGTTTCAAGCAGACGATTTCGCCTCCGTTTATCGTCGCCTATATGACGGAAACACTCGACCCACAGCCCGAAGACAAAGTGTTGGAGATCGGAACCGGAAGCGGATATCAGGCGGCCGTCCTTTCAGGGCTTGTCGACCAAGTCTACACGATCGAAATTGTCGAACCGTTGGGTGAACGAACTCAAAGGCTGCTCAAACGGCTCGAATACGACAACGTCCACTGCCGGATTGGTGATGGATACCAGGGTTGGCCGGAACACGCTCCCTTCGACAAAATTATCGTGACATGCTCGCCGGAAGATGTTCCGCAACCGCTCATCGAACAACTGAAAGAGGGCGGACGAATGATCGTTCCGCTCGGCGAACGCTACCAACAAGTTTTTCATCTGTTCGAAAAAGTCGATGGGGAACTCAAACAAACAGAACTGATCCCCACGCTGTTTGTCCCAATGACCGGACAGATGGAAGAGTTAAGAAAGGTCAAACCCGATCCACTTCATCCCTCGCTGGCGAATACGGGATTCGAACTCGATAGCAACAGCGACGGCCTTGCGGACAGCTGGCACTATCAACGTCGATCCTCACTCAGTGAAGACGCCTTTCGCGGTGAGAAAGCTCTGCGGTTTGAGAACAATGAACCGGGACGGATGGCACATATTCTTCAGGGGCTGGCCATCGATGGTTCGCAAGTCCCGCGAGTCAATCTCTCATGGGCCATGAAGTCTGCGAACATTCGCCCCGGCCAGTCAACACGAGAGTTGCCGGGCATCACAATCTACTACTTCGACTCAAAACGAATCCCCATCGACCGGGTGACGATGGGTCCATGGCTCGCAGATCAAGCCGAATGGAAGCAGTTCACCCGTGCGATCGAGGTCCCGAGACAGGCCCGAGAAGCGATTCTGCAAGTTGGCTTGAATGGTGCCACCGGAGTTCTTTATCTCGATGAACTGGAGCTGACACCACTCAAGTGATCCCTTGCCTGACATTATGACTGAGGAGGAACACCCAGCGATTTTCCTCCGTCAATGGCGATCGAAGTTCCCGTCACCATCGCAGCGGCATCGCTCGCGAGATACAGAATCGATTCGGCAATCTCCTCGGGAGAAATCATACGTTCATGAGCACGTGCCAACGGGCTGGCATCGATGAACATTTTCTCTGCCTTGGAACGATCCTGATGATCGCGAAGACCTTCTTCCATGATCTCCGTCTCACCAACCGGTCCCGGACAAACACAATTCACGCGAATCCGGTCGATTGAGTGGCACAAAGCGAGGCTCTTCGTCAGGCCCACAAGAGACAGTTTACTGATGGAATAGACCGGGTCGTGTGCTCGCGGCAGAATCCCCGCATTGCTTGCGGTATTGATCACCGATCCGCCCCCTGTTTTGCGGAAATGAGGAATCGCGAATTTGGTCCCGAAGAACGCCGCCTTCAAGTTCGTATCGAGGCATCGATCCCAATCTTCCTCCGAGACTTCGGGAACCTGCTTGACCATGATAATCCCTGCGTTGTTGACAAGGATATCAAGACGACCCGTAGACTCCGCTGCGTGATCAATCAGCTGCGAAAGCTGATCGAGTTGCTGGACATCACAGAGACGTTCTTCAATCCCCAGTTCCTCAAATTCCTTCGTCGTCTCCGGGCGAAGCTTCACATCGCCGGTGAAAACTTTGGCTCCTGCGCGGGACAGCGCGATGGCTGTTGCGCGTCCGATTCCACTACTTGCTCCTGTCACGACTGCGGTTCGTCCCGCAAGGTTGATGCTCATCGTTCTGGTTCTTTGCAAATCTTTTCTTTGAAATTGATATCACGAGACGGATGACAGACCACTGCGAATCAACGGGCAGTCCATCCACCATCGACTGTCACGATGCTGCCGGTCACATAGCTGGAAGCATCACTTGCAAGAAAAATCGCCGCACCCTGAATCTCCTCCAGATTTCCCCAACGATTCATCGCCACAGCCCCAACGATAAACTTCTTCGCCTCTTCGCTGTCGGCAATCGGTTCGTTCATAGGTGTCAGAAATGGCCCCGGGCAAATGGCGTTGCATGTGATTCCAGTAGCTGCCAGTTCCAGACCGAGCGCTCGTGTCATTTGCACGACTGCCCCTTTGCTCGACGTATAAGGAGTTCGATTCGCAAGCCCGACCAACCCCAGCGTACTCGCCATATTAATGATCCGTCCGTAACCCGCCTTCTTCATATGGGGAATGACGGACTTGCAGCAAATCCAGATTCCATTCACGTTGATATTCTGAACTTCCTGAAATTGCTCGAGCGTCAGATCTTCGATCGATCCACGAATATTGATTCCCGCACTGTTGACCAGGACATCGACGCTTCCCGACTCGGCAATCGTCTGTTGAACGACAGAGTCAATTTCCGACATCTTCGTCACATCAGCCGAAACTCCCTTGGCCTGAACACCGAAGTCCTTGGAAATTTCCTCAGCTGCTGCATTCGCCTCATCGATATGTCGGCTGACAAGAACAACATTCGCACCTGCGGAAGCGAGTCCCGCAGCCATCGCCTTTCCGAGCCCTTTGGAGCCACCGGTGACGATCGCGGTTCGACCTGACATTTGAAAGAGTTTGATTCCGGGAAGCATAATGGCGACTTTCAATGGACTCTGAAGATTTACAGGAAAAACGTTGTGGACCAATGTTGTCTGGTCTCTGAGGATAGACGATTCTGACGACAACAAAAAACAAACCACTCTCGAACTCCCTGTTTCGCCGTGAATCCGATTCCGAATCTCGACCAGGCACCGCCACCACGAAACTGGGTTTCTTTCAAAAATGCCCTCATCGTTGCATATCTTGTATGTGCCGCAGTGCTGCTCTGGAACGAAATTCCCGTTTGGCTGAACGAAGAGAGCCAACAGGAACGATTCGCCGGCTGGCTGAGCGGACGTGAACCGGACTGGCTTCCATTCCTTCCGTTTCTCATCCTTTTCCCTCTCTGTTTTCTCGGGGGCGGAGGCTTTCTCAATCGGGCTTCGTCCGGTTCGAAATCGGAGGAGTGGAGTGAATCCCCGCGCGATGAAAAGCCTCGTCTCGTCATGGCCTGGGGACTTTCTCTGGTCGTCGGATCAGTGGCTTTCCTGATGGCTCATTGGACGAGTCACGAATTCGATGGCTTGCCGCCCGCTTATCACGACGAGTACAGCTACCTACTTCAAGCAGAAACATTCCTGAACGGAAAGTGGAGCTATCCGAGTTTCAAGGAGTATCCGGAACTCTTCAATCAGATGCATGTGTTGAACGAGGGAGAGTTCGCCAGCCGGTATTTTCCCGGTACTGGAGCATGGATCAGTCTGGGAATGCTGGTCAGCAACGAATGGTTCGCCCATCTTTTGGCCCAGACATTCGCAGCAATAATGATCTTCTGGACCGGACGTGAGTTGGCCAATTCAGGAACCGGTCTCCTGGCTGGACTTCTCTTCGCACTGTCACCCGGAATGATTCTGTTCAGCAACCTTCTGTTGGCTCATCATCCCACTCTTGTCGGACTCACAATATTCCTGTGGGCGTTTGTGAGGATGATCCGAACAGATTGCCTCACGATGTCCTGGGTTGCTGGAATCGGCCTTGCCTACTCGATGATCTGCCGACCGATGACCGCCGCCGGGTTTGGTTTGCCGTTTGGCGTGCTCTTTGTCTGGTGGTGGATTCGAGGAAGCTGGGGAATCGAGAACCCAGAGAAGCCTCTCTCCTTCCGTCAACGCAGCTTTCGAACAATCGGCCTCGCCATTCCGTTGATCATCGGGTTCGCTGTGGTGATGGTTCAAAACAAGCAGATCACCGGAGATCTCTGCACCAGCCCGTACCAACTTTATACCGACATCTACACGCCTCGACACGTTTATGGATTTAATAATGTCGTCCGCGGGGAACAGGCACTCGGTCCGAAAGTCCTTGAGAATTATGATCAGTGGGCGGAGAATCTCACTCCACAGCTAGCATTAAAAAACGGTTTCATTCGAATTGAAAACAGCTGGCGATGGACCCTTGGAATCATTCCGATTCTCGCCTCTGTGATCATCTTTTTATTGACGATGAGATCAGATGATCGACGATGGTGGCTCATCTTCCTGGCAATTGTCAGTCTGCATGTTGCTCACATTCCCTACTGGTTCTCGGGAATCTTTGGTTGGCATTATGTCTTCGAAACCGGTCCACTGTGGATATTGATTGTCGCAGAAACAACACGACGACTTTGGAGCGATCGAGCGATGTCCTCCCAACGTCTCGTGTGCGTCTGCTGGATGCTGTTTCTGGGGACTTCTGTCCTTGTGAATCTGGTGACTATCAAACCTGTCTGGCCAGCCACTTTGGATCGTGGAGTGGCGGAAGTTCGATATCCTCGAACGCTTTATTCGGAGTTTCGAGAACAGATCGAAGACTTACGCGACCAATCACCAGCGATCGTCTTCGTCATCCCGGATCTGAGCGACCGCAGCATGGACTATGTCACCAATCCTCCCTCACTCGACGGACCCGTTCTCGTTGCGAGAATCAGCGATCCCGACGAGGTCGAGTCGCTCGCGGCGCTCTTTCCCGGACGAGTACCCATCCTGTTTGACGCGCACACTCGAAGCTTCGAAATGTTAGAAAAGGGACGTTCTCAATGAGAGTTGGAATTTTCGCAGACACGCATGACCATCTCGATAACATTCGACGGGTCGTCGCGTTGTTTAACGAAATGGAAGTTGACTGCATCCTCTTCGCTGGGGATCTCGTTTCGACCTTCGCAGTTCCTCCACTGAGACAACTGAACGCGAAGGTTTACGCCTGCTTCGGCGACAACGAAGGTAACCGCACCGGATTAATGGGCGGTTTCAAAGTCATCGGAGAACTTCGCGAAGCTCCTGCGCTTTACACACTGGAAGACGGAACGCGTGTGCTTCTGGCACACATGCCAAGTCAGCTGCGTGGCTGCGAGGAAGACTATGACATCGCGGTTCACGGACATACACATCGACCATCGATCGAAAAAGATCTCCATGGGCGACTTGTTATTAATCCCGGGGAAACGTCCGGCTGGACATTCAATAACCCCACGGTCGCTCTCCTCGACACATCGGCGCTCACCGCAGAGATTATCCCCCTCAACACAGAAGAGCCGATTCCAAGCTGGGAAGAGGAACGTCGCTCACGGGCCGGGTCACTGAACAATGAAAGAGCAGATTAAGAATGTGGATGGACTTTCTAATCGGCCTGTTTGCTGCAAATGCAATTCCTCATTTCGTCTTCGGACGACTCGATGCCGGTGTGCTTGGATTGTTCGGACACAGCGGTCGCGGCAATGTGCTCTATTCGATCGTCTGTGTGGTGATCGCACTTACCCTCTTTCACATGCAGCACGGTCTTGCAACACTCGCCGACCACATGATTCTCGTCGGAGTGCTGACGATTGTCGCCAGCTACTGGATCGGTTGGCCGGTCATCATGCGCTATCTGAAACGCCCGCTTCAAAGCGACTCATCTTCCGAGCGTGACCAAGTATAAGAATCAGGCTGTGTCCCGAGTTCTTCAAGATACAGCTTTCCCCGTTCCATCTTCAGCACGCGATAAGCAGCGGAACTGCCGAAGTCAGAAACGAGCGTCTTGCGTCCGGATTCGGGCTTGCCGTCAATAATGGTCTGTTTCAGAACGTTATCTTCCAGCGACCAGTTCAAATCCAGAATCAACTCGCTTCCGTATCGGAGAGCTGTCAGGAAATCGAAATTGACCTTCATCCGCGCCGTTCCGTCGGACTGCATCGTAATCACTCGGCGAATTCCGTCGTCAAGAATCCAGGTTCCGACGAGGTCAGCGGTTCGAATGGGCTTCGCGTCCGCGCTCACGATCTCTGTCCCGGAAGCCTCCTCCAGTCCTGAAGAATGGTTATCACCGACGGGAATCATGACAGCGGCATCCGGATCCGTTGCAGACGGATTCTGTTTCCCCTCCTGCACCACATAGATCATCCCAGCGACGGCAAGCGTCACGACAAGAGAGGACAACCATCTCGGAAAGGCCGGTCGAGACAGACTCTTTTCCACCGGCTCATCCGAAGCTGTTGCGTTCTGTTCGTTTGAATCTGAAAGAGAATCGTTTGTCATCGTAAAAGTTGCCCTCGAGAAGTGACTGCCTCACTCGTCAGTTGCATTGCTTGACAATTTACAATCCTAACTCGACCCGCCAGAATCGGCTATCCGAATTTTCAAGAACGTGCGGAAGTTGCTCCGTAGTCCATCATTGCTGAAATGGATTCCATCAGGTCTTTTGTTGCGGTGTTGCGTGCGGATTCGCTGATTACGATCTCTGATCAATCAAAAACGAAAGTTCTCCCCACAAATGACTGCTTTCTCCCGAATTCTCCCGCTGCTGGCCATTCTTATCACTCAGCTTCCGGCACTCGCCAGTGAACCTGTTGAGTTCGAAAAGGGTGACAAAGTGGTCATCCTGGGAAATACGCTTGCGGAACGGATGCAGCATTTCGGCTACTTCGAAACCCGATTGCATCACCAGTTCCCGGAGCATCAACTGGTCGTCCGAAATCTTGGATGGTCTGCGGACTCTATCGGTGAGCGGCTCCGGTCGCAGGATTTTCATGAACACGGACACACCCTCATCGACCATCAACCCAACGTCATCCTCGCGATGGTGGGGTTCAATGAGTCCTTCGCAGGCGAGGCCGGACTCGCCCAATTCGAGAAGCAACTGGCTGAGTTTCTTCAGGATCTCAAACAGCTGAAATATCCCTCGACCACTTATTCTCGCGGTTCCTACACACCGAAGCTGCAGGACAAATCCGGTGATCCCCATCACGGAGTGAAAATCGTGCTGCTCACACCGATTGCGAATGAAGATCTTCCTGAGCGGGGAATTTTCGCAGGGAAACAGAACAACCCACGACTTCGCCTCTACTCCGCAGCAATGCAGAAAGTTGCCGCTGACGAAGGAGTGCTCTGTGTCGACATCTTCACACCGACACACCTCGCCATGAACGAATCGACCACTCCCTGGACGATGAACGGAATTCATTTGAATGAAACGGGTTATCAACGCCTGTCAGAAATTCTCGAAGAACAGTTGTTCGGAACGGCATCTCCGTGGGACTCAGAATTTGAAACCTTGAGGAAAGAAGTCGCCGAAAAGAACCAGCAGTTTTTCTACGACTATCGGGCTGTGAATGGTTATTACATCTACGGAGGCCGGAAGAATCCGTTCGGAGTGATCAATTTCCCGGCGGAGTTCGCCAAGCTGCGAGAGATGATTCGACATCGCGATGAACGAATCTGGGCAGTCGCTCAGGGAACGTCTGTCCCCGCTGCGATCGATGACTCCGAGACTGGAGAACTCTCAGAAGTTCGAACGAATTACACGAACGAGATTTCAATCTCTTCACCCGAAGAGGCTGCACTATCTTTCTATCTCTCGGCAGGATTCAAGATCGAGCTGTGGGCTTCCGAAGTTGAATTCCCGAACCTCCAAAACCCCGTGCAGTTCACGTTCGACAGCCAGGGAAGAATGTACGTCACCACAATGCCGTCATACCCGATGGTCCTTCCCGGAGAACAAGCCAACGACAAAATTCTCATCCTGTCTGATGAAGATCACGATGGAAAAGCTGACACGGAAATCGTGTTTGCGAAGGGACTCTATCTCCCGACCGGAATCGAACTCGCACATGGGGGAGCATATGTCGCACAACAGCCCAACCTCATGTTTCTGAAGGACACAGACAACGACGATGTGGCTGATGAATATCAATTGAGGCTGCACGGTTTCGATTCCGCAGACTCTCATCACGCGATCAGTGCATTTGAACTCGGGCCGGGAGGAGCCCTCTATTTTCAGGAGGGGACGTTTCAACACAGCCAGATTGAAACTCCGTACGGACCGCAGCAGGTCGCCAACTCAGCTGTCTTTCGATACGAGCCTCGCCGCGAAAAGCTGGATGTGTTTGTTTCGTACGACTTCGCCAATCCCTGGGGACACTGCTTTGATCAGTGGGGACAGAACTTCGTGGCTGATGCTTCCGGGGGAGCCAACTATGTCGGAGCTGCCTTCTCCGGGGAGGTCATTCATCCACGAAAGCATCCCGTCATGAAAGAGTTTCTCGTGAAGCAATGGCGTCCGACCTGCGGGTGTGAAATCGTTTCCAGTTGGCAATTCCCGGGCGAAATGCAGGGAGACTACCTCTTGAACAACTGCATCGGTTTTCAGGGAGTTCTCCGCTATCGCATTCAAGAGGAAGGCTCGGGATTTTTCGCTCGGCCAGCAGAACCAATATTTCGTTCTGCCGATCCCAGCTTTCGCCCTGTCGATCTTCAATTCGGACCAGACGGAGCATTGTACGTTCTCGACTGGTTCAATCCCCTCGTCGGCCATATGCAGCACAGCTTGAGAGATCCCAACCGGGACAAACAACATGGTCGGATCTGGAAGGTCACCTATCAAGACCGTCCCATGGTGGAATCGCAGAACCTCGCATCGATCACCATTCCGGAGCTTCTCGACCAACTTCAGCAACACGAAGACCGCACTCGATACCGAACGCGCCGGGAATTGGGTCAACGTGACAAACAGGACGTCCTGTCCGCGATCGACTCACTCGTCGCTCAAACTTCTGAAGAAACTCTCTCAGGACAAAAATTGCTGTTGGAGTGCCTGTGGGTCAAACAACATCACGATGCCATCGACGAAGCTCTGCTCGATCGAGTTCTCGCCGCGCCCGATGGTCGCGTTCGAGCTGCAGCAGTGCGTGTCCTGTGCTATTGGCGTGATCGGATCAATGACCCCTTATCAAAACTTCAACTGGCGATGCACGATGAACACCCGCGTGTCCGACTGGAAGTCCTGCGTGCCCTCAGCTTCTTTCATGAGGAACGAGCACTTGAAATCGCAGTGGAGTCGTTGATTTACGAACAGGACACTTATCTGGAATACACGTTGGCGGAGACGTTGGAAACTCTTCAGAACCGCTTCGATGCGAACTCTCCTCCCCTTTCCTCCGATGACCCCATTTCGAAAGAGGACTCTGAGTAATTTCGACGAAATTGGTCCTCGGGACATGTCTCAACTGCCACGACTTTCGAGCCTCCGCAGAGGCGAATCTCCCTGGTATTCCGATCTCCATCGACTCTGAGATCCCGATCAATCTGACTCGATGAAAAAGATTCAGGCCCGATGATCAGTGGAATCGTCTTGTTGGAGTCCCTTGTCGGTTCTACAATCGACGAGATCATTTTTAACAAGCTTTCACAAACTCGCGGGAGTGAACCCAGCGATTTGCTGACACAGTCCTCTTCCGAGAGGATATGGATCAGTAGTCCATCAGGGATTCGAATTCCGTGTTGATATCCGGCGTTGAGGTGAGACGAGTATGAATCATCGATTGGAATCCTTCACTTGGGCAGCCACGTCTGCCCTTCTCACGGCAGCCATCTTTCTGACGACGGTTTCCAGTCAAGGAATCGCCCACGCCCAGGCAGACGACAACGACTCCGCTACTGCCGAACCGGATGAAGACTACTACGAACTAATGCGGGTCTTCGTTGACACGTTCCAACAGATCGACCGCAACTATGTGAAGGAAGTCGATCGACGTGAACTGGTCGACGCCGCCGTTCGGGGAATGCTGTCCGAGCTTGATCCGTATTCCAACTACATTTCCCCCGACGATGTGGAACGCTTCACAGAAGCCATCACTCAAGAATTTGGTGGCGTCGGAATCCGAGTCGGATTCGATGACGAAATGCGAGCCATTGAAATAACAACGCCCATTCCGGGAAGCCCTGCTTATCGTGCCGGAATCAAATCTGGCGATCGGATTGTCGAAATCGATGGCGAAGCTGTCCGCGACTTTCCCAAGAATCGCGAAATGGACCGGGCCGTTGAATTGCTTCGCGGATTGCCGGGCGAAAGCGTTGAAGTCGCCGTTCGTCGTGCCGCATCCGGAGAAGTTGAAAAGATGACGCTCACCCGCGAACTCATTCAACTCGATACCGTGATGGGAAACACTTACAACGAGGATGGAACATGGAACTTCATGTTCGATGACGAGTTGAAAATCGGATACGCCCGGCTGACTCATTTCACGTCGCGGAGTGCCGGCGAACTGCGGGAAGCACTCAAGACTCTCCGCAAAGACGACATGAAAGCGTTCATTCTGGACCTTCGGTTCAACCCCGGCGGACAGCTGCAATCGGCGATCGATATTTCCGATCTGTTTATCGAAGAAGGTCGAATCGTCAGCACCGAAGGACGCAACAGCCGTCCCCGCTCCTGGTCCGCAAAGCGATTCGGCACCTTTACAGGATTCCCGATGGCGATCTTGATCAATCGTTACAGTGCCTCCGCCAGCGAAATCGTCAGTGCCTGCCTTCAAGATCATGATCGAGCTGTCGTGATCGGCGAACGCAGCTGGGGAAAAGGGAGCGTGCAAAACGTCATTGAGCTTGAGGAAGGCAACAGCCAACTCAAATTGACCACTGCGAGCTATCATCGTCCCAGTGGAAAGAACATCCACCGGTTCCCCAACGCAAAAGAAAGCGACGAATGGGGTGTGATGCCGAACGACGGATATCTCGTCAAATTCACCATGGAAGAGATGACCAAGTATCAGGAAGATCGCCGTGACCGCGATATCGTCGATCCCCAGGATCCCGTCGAAAGCACCTTCGAAGACACTCAACTGGAAAAAGCCATCGAGTACCTGAAAGCAGAACTCGGAGTGGATTCAGAGGAAACGGAAGACAGCGTCGAAGAAAAGGCAGCGAGCGGCTCTGAAGAAGAGTCCGAAGAAGCTGACGCAGACGAAGCGGAAGTCTCTCTTCGAGAACTGTTCTACCAGTTTCCAAAACAGCTCGTTGGTTAAATCGTCTTCGTGCGTTTGTTCCATCGAACGGACGTGATTGATGCGATCGAAGATGAATTCGCTGAGAGAAGCTGACCTTCAGACAGCTTCTCGCCAGTTCATCTAAACAGACGCTGCGACCACTTTTACGCTCACGCTTTGAGATCGCTTCAAGAATTTGACATGGCCAATCCTGCCTCAGACGCCAAGGTTTTGCTCGCACTCGAATCGTCATGCGACGAAACCGCAGCGGCCGTCATCGATGATCAACTCCATGTTCTCAGCAGCGTGGTCGCGACTCAGGATGAATTGCATCAACGCTTCGGCGGTGTTGTTCCTGAAATCGCTTCGCGTGCCCATCTTGAGAACCTGCTTCCGGTCATCGATGAAGCTCTGTCACGATCCGGAAAGAGCCTCGAAGACCTTTCTGCAATTGCCGTCATGACCGAGCCTGGGCTCGTCGGCTCATTGCTGGTCGGGCTCACTGCAGCAAAGACTCTCGCACTCGTCACCGATCGACCACTTGTGACCGTGAATCACATTCACGCTCATTTGTTCGCCTGCCAGATGGATGCAGATAATGACATCTTTCCCGCCCTGGGACTGGTCGTCAGCGGCGGACACACCAATCTCTACGATTGCCGCTCCGCAACAGAGTACGAACTGATCGGGTCCACGATCGACGATGCAGCTGGAGAAGCATTCGACAAAGCTGCCGCAATTCTTGGTCTCCCGTACCCAGGTGGTCCGTTCATTTCACGCATCGCGGAAAAGGGAGATCCCAAGGCCTTTCGATTTCCCAGAACGTTCATCAAAGACGAACGCCTGGCTTTCAGCTTCAGCGGAATCAAAACCGCAATTCGCTATACCGCGCTCGGTCAACCCGGTTCAAGAGAACCTGTTCCTGATCTTGATGAACAGCGAATCGCCGATCTGGCCGCCAGCTTTCAGGAAGCGGTGGTGGATGTCCTCGTTGCCAAGTGTCGACAAGCTGCCGAACGCTATGGTCGCACCACGTTGTGCATCGGCGGAGGAGTGGCAGCGAATCTTCGATTTCGTGAGCGTCTCGCGGAAATGGCTTCTCAAACCGGATTCCGCATCATCATCGCCCCTCAGTCGTTGTGCACGGATAACGCCGCCATGGCTGCGATCGCGTGGAAGCTATTGGAAGAAGGAAGAGTCGCCGCTCTCGACGCCGATGTCGTTCCCGGCCTTGTTCGCCTGAAGCAGTAGTCACCCTTCGAGAATGCTTCGCACTGTCGGCTGAACGCGTTTCTGAAACGCTTGCTGCCGCATAGCTTCGAGTGAATCACGCGATCCAAAGAAGAAGACCGGGCGAGACAAGATAGTCTCTCGCCGGGCTCAAGAAATCAAAAAAGCCCACTGACATGATTGTCAGTGGGCCGTCCGTGTCGCGGGGTCTATGAAGCATGCTAGCGAATATCAAAATGGTCCCGATCCGGTGACACGGCATAAACGGGAATAATGGAAACGGAAGGTAGCAAAGACGGCGCCATACGTCAATTATTTCCGCGAATCATCAAAAGCCTTGCGTTTCAGCATCAATCCAACATGGTCGATGCGAATCCACAAAGTCAGTTGGATCGATCTGATCTTGCGAAATGAAACGGTGGCTGATTCGCTCTGCGACACCATTGGATTCGCTAACCCGAAAAGTGCGGGATTCTCTCGTGTTTCGGGAGAAAGGATGGGCTTCGCAGCTGTTTCCGAGACATGGCATGCCGTCTGCTCTGTGATGTCTCTTGAGTAGCATCAGCGCGTCAGCAGAACTTGGCCCGCTACTGCATAGACGTGCGGCGACAGGCGTCCTTGGATCGTTTTCAAGGACGCTTTCGTTTTTTAGAGCAAGTTGCTCTTTCCTGTGCACTCGCTTGAACTCTTTCATCAGGTTAAAGACTGAGTTTGCTCGTGCGAGTGAGTGCGAACCAAAACAGAAAATGCTCAAGTGGGAGACGCTGCAGAAGAATACTGGTTGCAGCAAAACGCAACAACTATTCCGCACCACGTTACGATCCAGTTCCTCATCGTGTACAATTCATTCAATGGGATCTTCAGAATGATGAGAACTACTGATTCGCTGTAAGTGAGATCTGAATGGATGACGTTGAAGTCACGCGCGTTGATCACCTCCCTGCACAACCCGGCTATCTCGCTGTCTATCGAGGAGACGCACTTCTCGAAGCCGTCGAGCTTCCGTTAAGCGGAAGGCTGACGATTGGCCGGGCGCAATCAAATCGCATCGTCATTCCCGATTCCAAATGCAGTCGCGAACACTGTGAACTCTACCTGCGCGGCGGAACTTGGTTCCTCCGTGATCTTGAAAGCCGCAACGGTGTGACAGTTGATGGGGAACGGGTCGTGTCCGATTCCCCCATCACTTATGGGCAATCCATCCAGATCGGTGGATGCGACCTACGATTCAGCCGGAAGCACCCGGACGAAGAAGAAGCGAAACCCACGAAGTCTCCCTCAGATACCGATTCTTCGTACGAAATTATCGAGCGCACTTCCGGGTCTCAATTGGATCGACCGTTCGTCGAGCGCATCAATACTCGTGGCGACGGAACGACAGCGATGTTCCGGATTGCAAGAGAAATTGCATCCGCATCGAGTGTTGCTCAACTCTGCCAGGTCGTCGTGGATGGGCTCATGCGATTCACGAAGTCAGGAATCGGCGGAGTTCTCCTCCCTGAAGAGGGAACGGAAACATCAGAAGCTTCAAGCTTCGTTCCGAAGTTTGTTACAGGCAACTCGCCCAAACCAACCTTCTCAAGCTACTTGAGCCAAATTGTTCTGAGCGACGGAGACGCCGTCCTCGCCCACAACATCTCCACACACTCCGTGCTCGGTGTGCAAGAGAGCCTCCAGCAACTCCATGCGGAAAGCGCGATCTGTGCTCCGATTCGCCACGATGGCCACTTGCTCGGACTTCTCCACCTCTATTGCGTGACCACGGAACACGCGCTGACTCAGATCGATCTTGAGTTTGTCCTCGCCGTCGCTGATCAGATGGGAGACCAACTCTATTCGCTGCTCGAAAAGCAGGAGTTAGCGACCGGAATCGAAAAAGCCCGTCAGCAAGTCCACGAACTGCATCACCAGCTTCGTGCAGAGACGGAACTGGTCGGACATGGTCCGAAGCTCGAAGAACTCAGGCGCTCAATCAGTCGTGTTGCGCCGACAGATGCCCTGGTGCTCATTCGCGGAGAAAGCGGAGTCGGAAAAGAACTGGTGGCCCGCGCCGTACACTTCAACAGTCGACGAAGAGAAGAACCCTTCGTCTGTGTGAACTGTGCCGCTCTGACGGAAAGCCTCCTCGAGAGCGAACTGTTCGGGCACGAAAAAGGCGCCTTCACAGGGGCCTCGACTCGTCGTGCAGGGAAGTTCGAACAAGCTGACAAGGGGACGCTCTTTCTCGACGAGATCGGAGAGATGAGCCCGGAAATTCAGGCGAAGTTTCTCCGCATTCTCGAAGGGCAAGCCTTCGAGCGCGTCGGAGGTGGCGAGTCGATCCATGTCGATGTCCGCGTTGTGACTGCAACGAACAGGGATCTCGAAGAAGCGGTCCGAGAAGGGACGTTTCGAACAGACCTCTTCTTCCGCCTTCAAGTGATCGAGATTCATGTCCCGGCATTGCGTGAGCACATCGAGGATTTGCCAGCCATTGCCCAACACTTTGTCGACAAGTTTTCCGCGGAATCCAACTACAAGGGACGCCGATTCGGGTCGGCTGCGATTCGCAAGTTGCAAAGCCACTCGTGGCCCGGCAACGTTCGAGAGCTGCGCAATGTCGTCGAGCGCGCGGTGATTCTGTCCGAAAATGAAGTCCTCGAACCGGATGATGTTGTTCTGACAAATCTCCGTCTGAGCGAAAGCCAAACGTCCGCAGAGTCAAACGCCGCAACGAATGAGCCAGTCAACGAAGCACTGGAAACCAGCGTCGATCCGCTCGTCGATCTCTTCGGAAGTTTCGTTCAACAGGAAGCCAGCCTCGACGAAATCGATCGCTATTACATTCAGGCCGTCTTGAATGCGACTGACTGGAATAAGTCGAAAGCTTCGCGAATTTTGCAGATCGAGCGAACGACTCTCGACCGGCGTTTGAAGAAATATGAGATCTCGCGACCAGATGGAAATGACGACGAGGATGACGAATGACAGAGTCTTCTGATAGTTCCAAACAGTTGGCACAACTCGTGGACCGATGTCAGCAGGCGATGGCTCACGCCTGGGTTGTCCGCGCGTTTCTGAGGCACTGCGACGAAGCGGAAGATTTCCCGGAATTGACACTCATCAGTCGCTCCATTTTTGATGTTTCACGAGCCCTTGAGACAAGAGTCACTGATCCGATGGGCTACTTCAAAATGCTCACGAAGAAGATCGGAAAGTTTCGCGCAGCTGTCGAAGAGTTCGCCAAACAGGTTCCTGAGATTTCGTCGCACACCAACTTTGCTCAGTCAGTGATTTCACTCCGGGGCTCGGTGATGATCCTCGACGAATCTTTAAAACAAGCACGGGAAGTGGCCATTCAGGCGGAAGCATCGAAGACAGGACCCGCCACCGGATGACATCCCGGTTCATCTCGACTTCGCAACTGCCGCGCTGTCTTGTCCTTAGACAGTGTTCGTCTTAAGCAGTAGCGCCCAGTGCAGGGATTCGCCCAAGCCAAGTGTTTCAGGTCATTGGAATCCATCGCCTGACGACAACTGCCGGGACGAGTAGAGCCAGAATCGTCAGCGAGTAGGGAAGGGCAGCGGAGCCCAAGAATCCGAAGATGACCATGGCATCGATCACAATCAGTGAAAGCAGCAGAACTCCCACCGCGGGCTGAATTGTCGCAGGTGAGGGGAACGAAATCGCCCTCAGCACCCGTCGATTGATCGTAAGAAAGATCACTCCCCAGACAAACAGAATCGAAACCTGATCGGTATCTCCAGGGACGGGAAGATCGATTCCAAAAAAACTCGAGAAACGACCGATCCAGAACGCAATCGCAAACAGCCCCAAGTCAATCACCGCCAGCGACAGAGCGAGCGGTCCGCGAGAATTCTCGACAGCTTCCCGCTTGGCGAACAGCGTCACTCCGACGATATAAACACCAATCGCTCCGGCATACCAGAGCAGAGGTTGTTGAAACACCCCTTGAACCGAGTCAGCCGCCGCGCTCCCCGCCATCAGCAGATTGATTGTTCGGCACAGCCCCATGAAGATCGGACCCAACTGTGTCCGCTTCATGTATCGATCATATAGAAGGACGGACAGGCAGAGCGCAATCGCTAGCAAGAATGTTGGAAGACCGACAATCGCAGCACAGACGAGCCCTGAGCCCATCAGGATGGAACCGAAGGTCGTCGCTGCTTTGGCAGAAACCGCACCGGACGGAATCGGTCGAGAGGGCCGTTCTTCACGATCCTGTTCAACATCGAAGACGTCATTGAACACCATCCCGGCGAGATAGATTCCCACCGTGCTCACTAGAACGAGAATGAAATCGGAAAGAGGAGCCAGTCCACCATGCGCGATCAGGAATCCAGCCAGCGTATTTGAGATGGCTGTAAATACCGTGGGAAAGCGACACAGTCGAAGATAGACGTTCATCTCTGTTTCCGCTTCGAAGCTCAATCAGATCGGGAATTCCGACCCGGCAGGACGAGTCAATCAGCAACGCTTGATGTAAGGTCGCCTGCGCATCGAAAGAGCGAGCCCGTGACGACGATGAAAAAACGGGCGTCCCGAAAAGAGGTCGCCCGTTTGGATCAATTCCATCAGCAATCAAGACGTCGGTCAAAGTGATCAGAAGACCTTGATCGGCAACCTTAAGCGTCTTTCAGCAACGGTGTCAAATAGGTGACGGTGCTGTCCATCGTCGCCAGATGTTCGTAATCCGATTCAGGAATCTGAACTCGATACAGCTTTCGAAGCTCCATCACGATGTCCAGAAAATCCATGCTGTCGAGTTCCATCTGCTCGCGGAACGCGACGGAATCATCCAGGTTGGACAAGTCTTCGTCTGGGGCAATCCGTTCCAAAATTTCAATGATCACCTGTCGGATTTCCGGTGGGGTCATTCCGTTCTGTCTCCTCAATCACTTCTATGTTGGCGAATGTGCCGAGCCGGAAACGAACATTCGAAGTCGTCTCAACGGTCGACACTATTCGAAGACGCCCCCATGCTCAGCCGGGAATTTTTTTACGATCAACACTGAGTTAATCCCGAGCATCCCAAATGAATTATTCAGGATATGCTCGACTTTCTCCATGTGTCGGGGACGGTTCGCCACAATCTGATGCAGATCGCACCTTGGGTCCTGCTCGTCGAGGTTGATTGTAGCGTGGGCAATTCGGTCCTGAAAGGCAGGCAAATTCCCGAGTAATTCCAATGCTCCCGCAGCCCCCATCGCATGGCCGATGAAGCTCTTCGTGTTATTGATCGCCAGAGTGGTTCGGTCTCCGAAAGCAGCTTTCAATGCCCGCGACTCTTCGATGTCTCCCTGCTCAGTTGCTGTCGCGTGGCTGGAAACAATATCGATGTCGTCAGCGGAAAGTTGAGCTTTATCGAGGGCGAGAGCAATACACTCCGACTGGCGACTTGCTGATGGAAGGACGAAGTCCGTCGCATCGGAATTCATGGCATACCCGACAATCTCTCCGTAGATCTTGGCCCCACGCTTGATGGCATCGGGAAGACGTTCGAGCGTACAGATTCCGCCTCCTTCAGCGACGATGATTCCGTTCCGATTGACGTCAAATGGCCGACACGCTTTGGCCGGATCTTCATGCCAGGCGAGGGCTCCCTGACTCGCGAAACTCGCGAAGATCCCAAAGGTATGAATACTCTCAGACACACCCCCGGCAATCGCTAGGTCGACTTCTTTCAGCCGTAACATCTGAACAGCATGGATGAATCCGGCATTCCCGGCAGCACACGCAGCCCCAACAGTCAGATGAGGCCCCGTAATTTTGAGATTGAGTGTGACCTCACCTGCGGGATTATTGGCCACGGTCCGCGGATTGTGATGATGCGACCAGACTTTTGTGTCGTAGTCGAACTGCGAGATTTCGAAGATCTCGTTCTCAGTCTCAACATTTCCGTGTTCTGTGATGCCCAGATAGACACCGACCCGATCGCGACGAGTATTTTCCCAGTCGATTCCGGAATCGCGAATGGCTTCGTTGGCACAGTAAATCGAAACCGATCCGGCACGCGTGCCGCGTCGACGTTCTTTCTTCTTCTGATACCGAAACTCGTCGAAGTGGCAAATTCCCGCGAGCACTGGTTGTTTGATATACCGAGTCTCAAACGGCTGAACACCTGACTTCCCAGCGAGAAGTGCGGACCGGTATTCTTCCAGCGAGTCGCCGTTCGGCGCAGCTAGGCCGACCCCGGTCAACACAATTCGATTTTCGTCCTGCAGTTCGTCCAGCATACTACCAGCATACTCATTGGGGATGCGGCTTTCATCGGATGATGGACACTCGCCGCGTCATGATTTTTGAGACTCCCCCGAAAGGGAGATTATTGGGAGAATGGTCCGAGATTTCGATCCCAATCAACAGTCTGGTGAGAGTAACGCTTGTCCCGAATCGAAACAAGCACCGTCAAGAACAGTCGATCGCAAGCAGTCGCTCCGTTCGCCTTTCCAATGAGTTTCCTCAAGGATTTTTCTTTCTGGTGAGGAACGAACCGTTCACGCGAACAAACACAACCTGCCACTTTGGCTTCTTTCTTTCCCGGTCACGACAGGACTAAAAGTGCCATTTTGGCACCACTCTCCTTATAAAACTCGTAAAACTCTGCAAAATAGAGCGTTATGCACTGAGAACCCCGCTTGGCACAGTCGTTGCATAGCAAATGACTGATTCGAAAGGAGGATCAACACATGGCAATTCAATTTGACAAATTCACAACCAAAGCACAGAAGGCGGTTCAGGACGCTCATTCAATCGCTGAAGAGCGAAACAATCGACAACTGCTGCCGCTCCATCTGCTTACGGCGCTCGTTCAAGACCCGGAAGGAATTCCAAGGGCGATTCTGAAGAAAATCGGAATCGAAGCGACTCGACTCATCACGATGATCGACGGGGAATTGGACCGATTACCTGCTTCCTCGGGATCGAACCTTGAGATCAGTCCGTCGCGCGAATCGATTCAGGTTTTCGAAGAAGCTCAGAAGACAGCCTCTTCGATGCAGGATCAGTTCGTTTCGACCGAACACCTCTTCCTCGCACTGACGAAAGTCGAGGATGCGGCCAAAAGGCTTCTGCATCTCAATGGAATCGAAACTGACGACTTAATGCAGGCCATGAAAGCTGTTCGGGGAGGGCATCAGGTCACCGATCAACACCCTGAAGACAAATATCAGGCTCTCGAAAAGTACGGGAAGGATCTGGTCGAACTGGCCCGTGAAGGCAAAGTCGATCCAGTAATCGGCCGCGATGGAGAAATTCGTCGTGTCGTGCAGGTTCTGTCACGTCGCCGAAAAAACAATCCGGTTCTCATCGGAGATCCGGGTGTCGGGAAAACGGCGATCGTGGAAGGTCTTGCTCACCGAATCGTCTTGGGCGACGTCCCTCAAGTCCTGAAAGACAAGAAGGTCGTCGCGCTCGACATGGGAGCTCTTATCGCTGGAGCCAAGTATCGAGGCGAGTTTGAAGACCGCTTGAAAGCCGTCCTCAAAGAAGTCGAAGAAGCGAACGGACAGATCATTCTCTTCATCGATGAACTTCACACGCTTGTCGGAGCAGGCAAAACTGACGGAGCAATGGATGCTTCCAATCTCTTGAAACCTGCCCTCGCGCGTGGAGACGTTCACTGTATCGGTGCCACCACAATCGATGAGTACCGAAAGTACATCGAGAAGGATGCTGCACTCGAACGTCGGTTTCAACCGGTGATGGTCAACGAACCATCCGTGGAAGACACGATTGCGATCCTGCGAGGTTTGAAAGAGCGGTACGAAAAGCACCACGGAATCAAGATCCGCGATGCAGCACTCGACGCAGCGGCGACGCTTTCTGACCGTTACATCAACGATCGATTCTTGCCTGATAAAGCAATCGATCTGATCGACGAAGCTGCCTCTCGCGTCTCGATGGAGTTGCATTCTGTTCCGACAGAAATTGACGAAGTTCAGCGACGATTGACTCGTCTGGAAATCGCCAACCGCCAACTCTCAGAAGAGAACGAAGAGCATGCGGAGAAAGAACGCCGTGAGATTCAGGCGGAAATGGAACAGCTCAATCAGAAACTCGCGAGCCTGAAAGAGCAGTGGGAATCAGAAAAACTCGGCCTCGGTGATATCACCGAAGTTCGAGAAGAACTCGAGAAAGCTGATCTCGAATACGGACAGCTTGAAGCACTGATTCGAGAACAGCAATCTTCGGGACAAATGGTCGATGAAAAGGACTACCAACGGTTGTTCGAACTCGATCAACGACGTTCCCAATTGCGTAAGCAGGTTGACGAGCAATCGGTTGAGCCTGAAGAACCAGTCAGCGAAACGAAGAGTCGACTTCTCCGAACCGAAGTGGGACCGGAGGAAATCGCTCAAGTCGTCTCTGCCTGGACCGGAGTTCCTGTGAGTCGGATGCTCAAGACGGAACGCGAAAAACTGCTGCACATGGAAGATCTCATCCATCAACGGATGATCAACCAGTCGGAAGCAGTCTCCGCTGTTTCGAACGCCGTGCGTCGGTCTCGTTCAGGAATGCAGGACAAGAACCGCCCAATTGGATCGTTCATCTTTCTGGGACCGACTGGTGTCGGGAAGACGGAACTCTGTAAGGCGTTGGCTCAGTTCCTGTTCGACGACGAGCGAAACATGGTTCGAATCGACATGAGTGAGTTCATGGAACAACACTCCGTCGCTCGACTCATCGGAGCTCCTCCCGGTTACGTCGGCTACGAGGAAGGTGGTCGGCTGACGGAAGCTGTTCGTCGGCAACCGTACTCGGTCATTCTCCTGGATGAAATCGAGAAGGCTCATCGAGATGTTTTCAACGTTCTGTTGCAGCTGCTCGACGATGGCCGCCTGACGGATGGTCAAGGTCGAACTGTGGACTTCACGAATACCATCGTCGTGATGACCTCAAACATTGGGTCACAGGCAATTCTGGAACTTGCAGACGAAGGTGATGAAGCGAAGATTCGTCAGACCTGTCTCGACGCTTTGAAACAACACTTCCGACCGGAATTCCTGAACCGCGTGGACGATGTGATTGTCTTTCATCCTCTGCAACGGACGGAGATTCGAAAGATTGTCGAACTGCAAATCGACCGTCTGGCCAAACAGATGGCTGAGCATGGATTCGCACTCGAAGTGTCGGATGATGCGAAAACCCTTCTGGCGAATGAAGGATATGATCCGACCTACGGAGCACGTCCATTGAAACGTGTGATTCAAAACCGGCTGCAGAACTCGCTCGCGAACGCCATCCTGACGGGTGAGTTTCCGGAGGGATCAACGATTCATGTTGATACGCAAAACGGGGAGTTCACCTTTTCAAGTTGATGCACCCGGTTTACAAGTTCTGCAATAAAACGCGGGAGGCTCGATCTCATCGATTGAGCCTCCCGTTTTCATTTATTAACTCAGACTCTCTATTTCAGTGAATGGAGTTCCCGTTTCATTCACTAATCCTGCTGAACAGCTGCGAGATAGTCGACCAACGTATTAAAGTTCTTTAAGAAAGTGGTCGTAGCAATCACTCTCGTCGCCGGTTCGAAAACAAACGACTTAGACGAAGCTCCATTCTTGTTATCTACGGGCACTCCTCGAGACCTAAACTTTACCGAATCTTTATTCTTCATTGCTCCATCCTGCACCCAGGCACCTCGCTTATCGAGAGAATTCACAATCCGCGCAGCTTCGTTCACGAGCTCTTCAGTCATCCGGACGGGTTTCGGGCGTGTGACCAGATTTCGAGGTTGAGGCTGTTGCATAGAAAGTCTCTCTGCTCGCGATTCGATTCGGTCGAGCTTGGAACTCACTTTGAAACTATAGTGAGTCGGTAAATCATCATCTGTATAGACAAGCTCATAAGCTCGAGTGAAATAGAGTGGTTTATCTGTCCCGATTTCATAAAAGCGCGCCAGCTTACCGTCAGAAATTTCCAGTGAACGATAATATTCAACCGCTCGCTGAACGGGTTTAAGAAACTTCTCTTCGCCTGTCTGTTCGTACAAAGTGAGCAAGGTATCAAGAACGCCCTGAGACTCACCTCCGGTCAAAGCGGGTGGTTCGAACTTCCTGGCCCAGACCGGTTCCATTTCGTGATTGTACTGCTGGGCCCATCCCGGTTGCGGTTCGGGGAGTTGAGCGAGTAACAGAAAGTCACCCCCATCGATTGCCGACTGTCGCCATTGATCATCTTCATAAATCGCATGTGCGAGAAGCATCATCTGGATTACGTCGCAAATGGTGTTGTCGTTGAGCGTGTAGAAATATCGATATGTGGCAGGCTTGAATTCACGCTCCCATGACTTCGGAAACCTCGCTTTTACAACTGGAAACTCCGACGGATCGGGAAACTCGTCGTACTGCTGCGGCCAGGCTCCGTTGGGGTACTGCGCTTTCCTGAAGGAATTCAAAGCATATTGAGCCGCCTCGTGGATTCTCCCGTTCGAAAACCCCAATTCGTTATCGACCAGCATCAGAAACGTCAGGCAAACCTGGGACTTGCCGTCGTCGAGTGTCGTTCGATTGAAACGTCTCTCGGGATTGCTTCGATGATCGACCCGGTAGGCGTAGTTTGGTCGCAGAAGCGGATCGAACTCCATGTTGTTCGCCCAACCACCGGTCTCGAGTTGAGTGCGTACGATGGCATCCGCGACCTCCAGCATCGCATCGCGCAGAATCGGATCGCGAGTCTTCTGGTATCCTCGTAAATAGACCATTCCGACAGCTGGAGTCCCGGGAGCTTCCACCCAAGCTTCACGCGGGCCGACGGCGTTTTCGCCTTCTCGCTGACTCAAATCTTCGCTGACCTGATAAACGTAGCCACCGCTCACGCCAACTTTTTCGCGAAAGAATTTCACTGCTCGGTGGAGAGAGTGTTCCACACGTTGTGTTGATATCTCGTCCGCTGCACTACTGACAGAAGGAGGAACGAATGCGAAACTCAGCCCCGCGATGAACACTCTGACATACTGACGAGTTACGGAGTGATACCATCGAGAACGACAACGAGACGACGAGTTCGTTGACTGAGAAGAATTCGAACCGGAGCGCAATTGACTGGCCATCGTTTAAAGATCCCTGCTGAATAAGATCACGAACCGCAGAAGCTCTTTCCAGTCTTACAGCATTTGTAACGCTTTTCCTTCCTGAGAGCAATTATTTTCGCGGAGAAGATCACCTGATCGGCTCAAGCGCGCATGAGCGAACACTGCATCGGTCGATGGAAATCAACTCAAGCAAGCGCAGCACCGATCACAGAAAGGCAACGTAAGAGATTTATTCGACAGCGATCGTCATCACTGCTTCTCGACTGTAGGCAGGCTCTCCGTTGTCGGTCACTCGCACGACCAACTCGTAGACACCTCTGCTGCGGATCGCACGCTTGCTTCGAACCGTGATCTCGCCCGTCTCGGCGTCGATAACAAACTTATTTGCTTTGCCGGAAATTAATTCGAAAGTCAATTGCTGATCGGGCTGCGGATCGTCTGCTTCGATGACTCCGATGAGAGTTCCTGTCGGGCTCTTTCTCTCGACAGAGAATGACTGATCCAGAAGAACTGGCGGAGTGTTAATCAGAACTTCCGTCACGGTGATCGAGAGGCTGGCCCAAGCATCGTCGGTCCCCCCGATCCCAATTTCGTCAACAACGACAGTCACGTCGAGTCGCGGATTCGTCAGGCGATTTAAAGTTACTCCCGCCTTGAGAAACAACTGCCCATTTGAAATCTCGAATAGATCGGCATCCACTCCGTCGAGTGTGTATTGATACGAACCCATCGCATCACCAACGATCCGTAAATCAGCAACTCGATACGGTTCGCTCGTGTCGAGAGTTTCTCCGATCGTCTCGACAGTGTTGTCCAAAACGAGCCCCGTCAGTAGCTCATTCACATTTCCGACGTTGAGCGAGAATGGTGTCGAACTCCCCGCTTCACTTGAAAGGGAAGGGTCCGTCACGACGATTGATCCACTCAGGATCGGGGTCGTTTCGAAATCAAACGGAGAACCCGGTTTGAGATAGAGCCTGTTCCCATCGATCTCGAACAGAGATGCGTCCGTTCCTTCAATTGCGAGTTCATTCGTCCCGACCCCATCGTCAACGACAGAAATTTCTGCGATTGCGACTCTTTGTGGACGCAGGGAATTTTCATCAATCGAGATCACGAGCGGATTCAACTCAACGAAACCAGTGGTATTTGAATTCACAATTTGAATTGAGATCGTCGCTTCCGACGAGAGCGAAGGGTCTCCATCGTCTGTTACGCGGACGATCACTTCGTGAGTACGAATCTGTCGAACGGACTTTCGGCGCGCGACAGTCAGTTCTCCCGTCTGGCTATCAATCGCGAATGCCCGTGAGTCTGTCGCAGAGACAATGGAATAGGTCAACGATTGATTCGGATCCGAATCGGAAGCTTCAACAGTTCCAACGACTGTTCCGTTCACCTGATTACGAACCATGCCGATCGACTGGTCCAAAATTGTCGGTGGCTGATTCGCTTCGCGGACGTGAACTTCGAATTCCCGCGTCATCGTGAGATTGTCGTCCTCCGTCTCAAGATTCCCGTCGAGTCCTCCATCTTCCACAATCACTGTGACAATTGTGGAACCGGTTTGTCCCGGCACTGGAGTCAATGTCATCAGCGCTTCCGAAGACCCGGGCTGATAGCTGACCTGCGGGTGGGCGATGAGGTCTGGTCGCTGACTCCAGGCTGTGATGCGAATCGGTTGTGATTCGCCGAAGCCTGATGAAATTCCGGTCAGCGTTCGGGTCACCGGTTGCGATCCTACGAAGAGTTCAATCTGTGGAATGGTGTCCAGGGTTGGGGCGTTGTTGAAATCCTCAGACGACGTTGCCACGGTTCCACGAATCAGATACTGGCCAAGACTGACGCCAGCGGCATAACCTTCGGGAGGATTATTGGCCCAGTCACCGTATCCAATTCCTTCGATTGAGATGAAGTGCGTTCCCGCAGCCAGTGTTGTCTGAAGCTGCGCATTCAGATCGTGAGCAGGATTCGAGGACAGAATCAGCGTCCCGGTCGAGTCATACAGCTGAGCGGAGACATCGAGATTGCTGCCCTGCGTGAAGGTCGAGGAGAGATACGCTTGAGTGTACGAGCCGCCTTGAGAACGGAGGAATGCTTCGATGAAGTATGTGTCGATTGCCAGATCAATCGCTCCTCCCGAGGTCGTGAAGGAGAACCAGTCGTTGTCGCCGGACATCTCAATTCGGCCGAAACCCTGAAGCTGTGACTGCTCACCGAATGTGTCGACCACCGTCAGAGGTGTCGCTCCATGCATTCCATTCCCGTGATCATCGGGACGAAATCCGAATCCGTTTTGCGAGGTAATCACAGCGAAGTCATCCGGCCCCGATCCGTAATTGGCAGTGGCGGAACCATTGTTTGTGTCGTGATATTGACCGGTATCCCAGGTCGTGACGTTGCTGTAATAGCCGCTTCCCATGATCGGTCCCCATCCGGTCGACCCCGATCCGTGCCCGTGATAATACCCTTCTGAAGATGTTCCATCATGCGACAACCCCAGCGCATGTCCGACTTCATGAGACGAAGCTGCTGCGACCCCAATCTCACTGGTGTTGAAGACGAACACCGGCTCATCGGTCGAGTCGTTGAAGCTATTGATGTAAGCGAATCCGCCACAACCACAATCGTCCCAGTTGTCCGGAGTGATCACGACGCGCACTCCCCACTGAGCGTACCCCGAACCGCTTCGTCGGAGTGCTTCTTCTCCGGGATCTTCAGTGGTGACATTGACATTGAACGGCGCAAAGTCTTCCGCGACCCGTTCCCAGATTCGTTGAATTCTTCGAAGTTCATTCGATGTAAACGACTGACCGTTTCCATCCGGGTCATAAGCAGAGGAGACAATCGACGCGATTCCACTTGAAGAGTTCCAGGTGGTCCCTTGGGTGACGTGACCATCAAAGTCGAGATAGATGGTGTGGTCCGCTCCGGGAAGACTGTGAAGAAGAAAGGTTTGATCGAGTGGAGCATAGCTGAGTTGCTCAATTGGCGTTTCCACTGAGGATGCTTCTGACCACTCTGCAGGTTCCGGGGGTTCGTTAATTCGTTCCCCACCGTGCTCATCAAAGATTCCGGTGTGAGACTCGTCGTGATCGTGATCGTGGCCGTCGTGATGATCGCCATGATCATCGTGATCATCACAGTCGTCAGTATCCAAATCAGAATGCGACGGCACTCTCACGACCGCCATCATGGGCTTGGGAATCCCACGAGTTGAAGAGAGCAGAAGTCGATCTTCGAGAGACTCGACCCGCAATTGAGAACGAGTCCTTCGGCGTCTCTCTTTTCTCCAAGTCCAGAGCAATCGAAACATTTGATACTCTCAATAGAAACCGGTTCTCCAAACCTAGCTCAACCGCCAACATTCCGATGGGACAAATGAGGCGAATTCTTTCGATTCATCGTCTTCGATTGGGAACTCAGTACGGGGCATTCTGGAAGAACCGGTACATTCGAAACCGAGCAATCGATCCAGCCCACACAATCCGAACAACCGGTTCCGCGCAGCTGAATTGGCATTTCGAAGTGGAAGAGTTATCGTCTCTGATCTGGAATCTCATCGGACGATTGATCACGGGTACTTGGACATGCGCGATTTTGAGTATGAAGCTCCGCAATCACTGAACGGAGCCATCCAACTCCTCAATCAGGAGCGAGTCAAACCGTTAGCTGGCGGAACGGATTTGATCGACCATATCCGAATCGGGCGTGTGGACACCGATCTCGTCGTCGATATCAAGAAGATTCCGGAACTGAATGTTCTCGAAGTGAACCCAAACGGAATGCGGCTCGGTGCTGCGGTTCCCTGTCGTCGGATCATTCAGACATCTGAAGTGAAAGAACTTTACCCGGCGATCCACGATGTCTGCTCGATCATCGGAGGAATTCAGATTCAGTCTCGTGCGAGTGTCGGCGGAAACTTGTGTACATCAGGAGCCGCTGCCGACTCAACACCGGCACTCATTGCACTCGGAGCCGTTTGCATCATCAATGGGCCTGACGGAGAGCGTGAAGTTCCTGTCGAAGAGTTCTGCACAGGCCCGGGAGCGAATGTTCTGAAACAAGGAGAGTTGCTGGTCGAGTTGCGATTCCCACCGGCTGACCCAAATTCGTCCAGCCATTACCGACGCTTCATTCCCCGTTATGAAATGGACATCGCTGTCGTGGGTGTCGGAACGGCTCTGACGTTGGATGAATCGCACTCGGTGATCAAGGCTGCTCGAGTCGGACTGGGAGCCGTCGCTCCGAAACCGTTTCTTGCAAGCAAAGTCTCTGAGTTCCTGATTGATCAACCGGTCAACGAAGAAACATTCACCGAAGCTGGGAACATCGCGCGAACGCTCGTCGCTCCCATCGATGACCATCGCGGAACAGTCGAGTTTCGGACGCATGTGACCGGTGTCCTGGTCCAGCGGGTTCTGGCCGAAACAGCACAGCGAATTCAGCAATCGTAGCGAATTTGGCTCCCATTCGATTTTGAACTTAGATTCCGGAAAGCTCTCGACAATGGCCAAACAACGTGTCGTCTCCACCACAATCAATGGGGAATCCAAATCGTTCCTGTGCGAACCGAGACAGACCCTTCTTGAAGTCCTTCGCGATTCTCTGGACATGACTGGAACCAAGGAAGGTTGCAGCAACGGAAACTGTGGGGCGTGCACGGTTCTGCTGGATGGAAACCCGGTGACCAGTTGCCTCGTGCTGGCCGTTGAATGCGAAGGCTCTGAAATCGAAACGATCGAAGGAATCGCTGATCAGGACGGATTGTCCCCAATTCAATCGGCATTTCTCGAGAACGCCGCATTGCAATGCGGGATTTGCACTCCGGGGTTCATCATGTCTTCGAAAGCATTGCTGCGAGACAATCCGAACCCGACCGAAGAAGAAATTCGCTTCTATCTGGCAGGCAATCTCTGTCGCTGCACCGGATATGACAAGATCATCGATGCGGTCCAGGATGCAGCCCAGCGACAATCGACGTCCTGTCAGACCACAGAGGCATCTTGAGCAAATCGATAGAGATTCAACACAGTGTTTGCTTCGGCTCTCGACTCGACCGCTGAATTGGGTAAACTTGGCTTTGCTCGCTCCAGGAAGCATTTCCTTCAGATCGTTCTGTGCGAATTCGCACGAAATCAACAGAGCTGAGTGCAAAGTCGAGCCGTTCAATCGAGTGCATTCAATAAAGGTTCAAGCACTTGAGCCGATCCGGGACAACAATTGGAGCATTTTCAAATTTGGTTTGCACTGACTCGCACGAGCAAACTCAACTTCTTGATGAGTGAGAACGCGCAAGCGAGTGCACAGGAAAGAGCAACTTGCTCTAGAGAGTTCAAAGTTCGATGCCGAAACAGTGGAGGTTTGCGTCGCACGATCAGGCAGTCATTGGCCGTCTCGCTGAGGAAATGTCCTGTTCCCCTCTCCTGGCACAGGTTCTGGCTGCGCGGGGAGTGACGACGAAGAATCAGGCGGATGCTCTCTACTCGACGAAGATGACCGATCTGCATGATCCGGGTCTGCTTCCCGGAATTTCTGAAGCAGCAGACCGTGTCGTCAGTGCGATTCAGGCGAAACGTCGGATCACCATTTACGGCGATTACGATGTGGACGGAGTGACCGCGACCAGCATCCTTTGGCACTGCCTCAAACTCGCTGGGGCTCAAGTCGACTACTACATTCCTTGTCGACTCGAAGAGGGTTACGGACTCAACCTGGATGCCATTCAAACTCTGTACGACGAAGATCCCTCGCGGTTGGTCATTACTGTCGATTGCGGAATCAGCAGCCTCGAAGAAGCGGCTCTCGCGAAACGTCTCGGGCTCGAATTGATCATTACGGATCACCACACATTCGCGGATCAACTCCCGGAGGCAGCGACGAATGTTCACCCGCGTCTTCCTGGAAGCGAATATCCTTTCCCCGATCTCTGCGGAGCAGGTGTTGCATTCAAACTGGCTTGGGCGATCTGTCAGAAGCTGGGCGATGGAACAAAAGCCTCCCCAAGAATGCGTGAGTATTTGAAAGCTGCGGTGGGACTCGCTGCGATGGGAACAGTGGCCGACGTGGTCCCGCTCGTCGGAGAAAACCGAATCCTCGTCCGCTACGGCTTGTCGACAATCGTTGAGAAGTCGATGACCGGGCTGGCCATGCTTCTGAAGGTCGCAGGACTCGACAGTCAAAAGGAATTGAGCGCGGAGGATATCGGCTTCGGACTGGCCCCTCGAATTAACGCAGCGGGTCGACTGGGACAGGCGCGACTCGCTGTCGAACTGTTGACCACTGAAAACCGGCAACGAGCGGCTCAACTCGCAGATTACGTCGACCAACTGAACAAGAATCGGCAAACGGTCGAACGCAAGATGTTTCGTGAAGCCAAAGAGATGGTCGAAGACAACCCTGACTGGCTCGAAACCGGAGGTCTCGTTCTGGCAAGCGAAGACTGGCATCCCGGAGTCATTGGAATCGTCGCTTCGCGAATCGCTGAAAAGTTCGAACGTCCTGCGGTCATGATCGCGATGAATTCCGAAACACAGGTCGGGCAAGGTTCGGGACGTTCGTTCAACGGGTTCGACCTTCATTCGGGGCTGTCTCATTGTTCCGAGTATCTGCAGGCATTCGGAGGTCACCGGGCGGCTGCCGGTTTGCGCATCGCTGACGATCAAATTGAGGAGTTCCGCGAGGTCTTCGGCAGATACGTATCGGAAAA
This sequence comes from Thalassoglobus neptunius, assembly GCF_007859735.1. Lineage (GTDB taxonomy): Bacteria > Planctomycetota > Planctomycetia > Planctomycetales > Planctomycetaceae > Thalassoglobus > Thalassoglobus neptunius. The sequence continues at coordinate 2,944,284 of NZ_SIHI01000001.1, forward strand.
TCAATCATCAGAATCGGAAGAACCTGAACTCGCCGTTGACGCTGAGATTTCGCTGCATGATCTGACCAACAAAGCAGTTAAGGAATTAGACTGGTTGGGTCCATTCGGACAAATGCACCGTCGGCCTATCTTTTCCAGCAGCCGCGTTGAACTCGTCGAAGCACCCGGAACAATGGGCGGAGGCGGGCGGCACCTCGCTGTGAAAGTGCGAGAAGGAAGCAAAGTGATTCGCGCAGTCGCTTTCGGAAAGGGTGACTGGGCAGAAGAAATGGCCGAAGAGATCAATGGTCCGTTCTCGATCTGCTTCTCAGCAAACATCAATCGGTTTCGCGGATACGAAAACGTGGAACTTCAGCTGATCGACTGGAAACCGTCGAGCAGCCATGTCACCTCCAAAGCTGTCTGACTTTCCCGCAGAAGAAAGCCCCGTAAACCATTACTGGACAAATGTTTGCGAATTCGCATCGCCGATTGACTCTCGTAACACTCTCGTCGATGGAGTGACTCCGCGCGACGACTCTCTTCTCGCAAACCGCGAAATTCTCTCAAGTTCTTTTGGGATCGAAATACCCGGGTGACGTCTTAATGATGCCGTGTGTCGGTGACGAGTTGTCCCGATCCGACAACGTGATCTGAACCCAGACCATTATTCCCTCCCAATTCGAACGACCTGTGGACTCACAGACCCTCGGAGAACTGATCGACGAATACGCTCAACCGCTCGAGCTTTATGCCCGGCAGTGGAGCGACGATGCCGCCGATCTCGTTCAAACAGCGTTTTTGAAGCTGCTTGAAGAACCAACCTTTCCGAGCAATGTGAAACCGTGGCTTTATCGAGTTGTGAGGAATCTGGCTTTCTCGTCGCTGCGATCCACTGTTCGTCGACGCAACCGGGAAATGCGGCACTTTGAACAGTCCGAGAACTGGTTCGAGCATGGAGTTGATTCGGAACTGGACGGAGAAAAGGCCACAACAGTGCTTTTGGAACTCGATTCCAGAACCCGCGAAGTGATTGTCGCCCATCTCTGGGGGACATTGACCTTCGAAGAAATCGCTGAACTGACGCATTCATCTTCCAGCACGGTTCACCGGCGCTATCAGAACGGCATTCAACAACTGCGAAAGAAATTGGGGCTCTCATGTCCGACGACCGAATGAATTCGAATTCATCAAATGAGTTCGAGGAGCAACTCCGCTCTTTGCAACCGCGAACGAATCAGCGACTGCGTGATCAAATTCTATACGCAGCCGGTGAGCGTGCTGCGGAGATTCGTATCCGTGATTCGACAAAGCCAAAGGGAGACCGGAGATCGACAGGACTTTGGAAGCTTGCCACAGCTGCTTCGTGGGTTGTGACAGCTGGGTTGTTTCTCTACTCGGTTCGCGTCTCCCCCGACGTCGAACAGATCGTGGATGTTCCCGCTCGCGAAACACCAACTGATCAACAGCCCGAGCTTCCTGAGAGATCGATCTCGACAGAAGAAACTCCTCGTCAACCGGCTGAGCAGAAGATGCAAGCGATGACCCAGTCGAACGGTGGGCATTATCTCAACGCAATCTCATACGTCCCGTTCCTCGATTCGAATCGAAGGCACGGAGAAATTCGGCTTCCTGAGAATTCCCTTCCAGAAAGAACGAACTCGTCGACCGCGACCTATGCCGAGCTTTCCAAACATCTCAGACACTTCAACTCTCATCTGCCTCAAAATGGAGAGACATTGTGAATCGAAATCGACAAGCCATCTTGTTTGTCAGCCTGATTCTCGCCTGGTCCCAGACAAGCAATCAACAGGCTTTGGGGCAAGTTCAAATCGGCCCCAAAGGTCCTGTCGCAACAGAACCGGAAAAGGCGAAGAGCGACATCAAGCTGCACCAACTCACAGTGACTGCCACGGCGGAACCTGTTCCCGTACTCAAGTGGCGGCTTTACCCGACAGTCGATCAAAGGACGCCGGGCAACTCTGTTCCACTCTGGTATCGGTCTCTTCTTCAACTCAACACCAATTCCGAAACAGGTGCCTGGTTCAATCGCATCAACGAACTTTCTCCTTCCGAAAAGGAAGCAATCGATTGGGAGGAGGTCGCGAAGGCTGTCGAAGAACAGTCGCTCTCGCTGGACAGTGCACGCAGAGCAGCTTTTCGAAGCGACTGCAATTGGGAATTACAAATCGGAGAACTACGAGGACCGGAAACAGTCTGGCTGCGACTGGGAGAGTTTCAAGAACTTCGTGAGCTTGGACGAATTCTCTGCATGAAGGCTGCTGTTGAAGTTCAGGGCGGAGAATTTGATCGGGCGATTGAAACGATGCAAACCGCAATGCGACTCGGTACGGATGTCGCGAAGCCGGAAACGTTTATCAACGATCTCATCGGAATCGCTCTGCAGCGAATGACGTTGACGCAAGTCGAAAGATGGATTGCACATCCAGACTCTCCGAATCTCTACTGGGCACTTGCACAACTGCCGCGGCCGATGATCGAGATTCGTTCAGCTCTCGAAATGGAAATGACACTTCCGCAACGGTTCTTTCCATGGCTGGCCGATCCACTCGCCGAAGAGCGGACTCCAGAACAGTGGAACGAATTAATGATGACAACCATTGAGGATGGCGTCGGAATCGGCATTCAGTTTCCTGGTTTGGGGAATCAACCGACTCGTGAAGAAGTGGAACTCGCTTATCAGCAGTTCGCGGTTCGGAACTATGCGAAAGCGAAGGGCGAACTGACCGAGTTTGGATGGACAGAAGACGACGTCGAACAGATGCCCGTGGGACAAGTCCTCGCACTTCGGGAGTTCACGGTCTATCAGAATTACACCCAAACACTGGCCGCGAATGCATTCTTGCCTTTTCCCGAGAGCCAAAGTCGAGCTGATGACTTGTATCAGGCATTGAGTGGGGTCGGCAGGGAGTCCGTAGTCGGCATGCTTTTGCCTGCGGTCCAGCAGGTTTACATCGCACAACAGCGGCTTGAGACCTACCGAAATCTGTACATGGTCGTCGAAGCGATCCGAATGCATCTCAGCCTCAATGATGGACAGCTTCCCAGTTCGCTCGACGAAATTACCGTGGTTCCCGCGCCGAATGATCCGTTCACTGAAGAACCGTTTCAGTACACGCTCAAAGAGGGCGTCGCTGTCATTGATGTTCGGTTTCCGGGTTGGCACAACCGCTATGAGATTCGCGTTAATGATGGTGCGGAAACTCGATGACCTCTCCGACGCACGTCCACGCACATATTGCCTCTCACGAACTCAGCAAACACCGACCTGTCTCTAATATTCAAAGGAAACAGATATGCTTTCCCCTCTGATGTTGAACTTGAAGTTCCTTTCTCCGATTGGGCTTTCACTCTTAATCGTCCTGTCCGTGACTTCGTCCGCTTATTCACAGGATCGGGAAGCGAACGAACAACTTCTTGATCTCAACGGAGATGCGATCGCTGTCGTTGACATTCATTTGGAACCACTCACAGCGGAATGGCTGGCACAGATGGTTCTTGCGAGCGAATCGGGAATCACCGACGAAGACCGCAAACTTCTGACCGAACACATTCAGAAGCACCTGGACCGTCTGAAAGAACTGAACATCACTCAGTTCCAGTTTGCGCTCTTGCCTGTCGTGCCACGGATTTCTGGAATGAACCAAATGGTGACGCTTGCTATTCCGATGTCAGACTCCACAAGTGCTCAGAGCTTGCTTCAGAAATTCGAATCGGGAAATCCTCTTCCATTTCTCATTGATTCCCGTTCGAAGCCACGCGTGGTTGATAACCTCGTGATTCTGGACAATCCCTCCCGAGCGACTTCCCCAAGCTCCTCGGCGGCGGGAGATCGAAGTTCCAAACTCAGCCGCGCGCTCGCTGGGAACTCATCGCCGATCAGTTTGGTCATCGTTCCTTCGAAAGAACAATTGCGCGTCGTCAGAGAACTGGGAATTCTTCCCAAAGAGACAATCGACCTCTTCGCCCAACTGGAATCGGTTCGCGTGACAGTCGACGAGTCAACGACAGAAGTTTCCGTCAGTTGTCGTTTCGATGCGAAAACCAATCTGAATCAAGAACAAGCTGGCCTGATCATTAAAGACATTCAATCAACCCTCGGTTCCGTTCTCAATGTGTCTTCAGAGGTCTCGGGAGACCCGGAAGTCAGCAGTCAGGCGATTCAGTTTCGCTTGAATCAGATGGCTGGTCAGCCGCCGATTCTGGCTCAGATTTTCGGCAACCTCACCAAAGTCGCAAAGAAGCTGAATGTGATGAACCGACTCAAACAAATCGGTTTGGCAATGCATACTTTTTATGACAAATACGGGAGTTTTCCTCCATCGGCGAGCTACAACGACGCTGGACAGCCGCTGCTCAGTTGGCGTGTTCACCTGTTGCCATTTCTCGATCAACAGGAGTTGTACGAACAATTCCACTTAGACGAACCCTGGGACAGCGAACACAATTCGCAGCTGATCAACCAGATTCCCGATGTCTTTCAGCCCGAAAGCCTTGCGCTCTCTCTCTCCGGTCGGACGACATTTTGCGTGCCTGTCGGTGAGTCCACGATCTTTAACGGAAAAACCGGGGTCACATTTCCGGAGATCACTGACGGAACTTCCAACACGGTTATGGTTGTCAACGTTCCCAACTCGGAAGCAGTCGTCTGGACTCAACCGACCGATCTCAAGGTTGACGTAGAAGATCTGCACGCGGCGATCTTTGGCAATCGCGATTCCGCCCGTGCTCTGTTTGGAGACGGGTCGGCAAGAGTATTGCCCGCGAAACTGGATAACGAGGCACTGCGAGCATACTTCACTCGAAACGGTCGTGAGGTCATCAATTACGACTGAGGCATCAGACGGAAGAGTCTCTGCGAGAAGATCTGACTGTCTCCAGGCAGCAAGTTTCACTGTCCGCTCGATTGCTTTCGACGCAATTGGGCGGACATTTTTCGTTCAATCGGAGGTTTCCCGAAGTCTCAAGCAAAGTTTTTGACACCTCGATTCGTTCCGGCGAGTAGTTCCTTACATTCAGGAACCTCTGTCGAAAGACTTTGCCCGTATGAACGCCTTCTTTGACTCTCGATTCCTTCTGTTCGCATTGACCAGCCTGGCTTTGTTGACCAGTCCAGTGCAGGCCCAAACGGCGATTGAACTTCTCCCGGAGACAACGGTGATCTTCGCGGAGGTCCAGCATCCCCATCAGCTCGTTGAATCGGTCCTTGCTCATCCTGTCTCTCGCAAAGTTCAGGATTCGAATGCTTACCGGGAAGCGTTGAAAGATCCCAATGCGATGGGATTTCTGTTCGTCGTCCGGTTCATTGAAGCTCAAATTGGGATGCCTTGGCAAAAGGCGATTGAAACACTCGCTGCCGGAGGAGTGACAATCGCTGTCGACAGTCGGACCGAAGGCGTTGTCGCGTTGATGAAGTCAAACGATCCGGAGAAACTCGCCAGCACTCTGGACAAAGTGATTCAACTGGCGCGATCAGATGCGGAGAACAAAGGCGAAGACGATCCGTTCGAGGAACGAGAATATCGTGGACTGAAAGCTTACGGAAAAGACGGAGGAGGGTTCTTCGTTTATGAGGACTGGCTGATTCTGGTGAACAAGGCCGATACGGCGCGAGACATTGCCGACGCTCTTCTTGATGGACGGGAGACAAGTCTCGCCGACTCAGAAACGTTTCAAGAGGCACTCCAGCACAAAACATCGGAAGATATCTCCTGGGCGTTCGTCGAAACGGAGCCGCTTCGTCGCGGGGACAACGACGATCTGAGGAAGCTGTTCTCGGGAATCGCAGACAATCCGGGCGGAGAGTTCATCCTGGGCGGAATCCTTGAAGCACTCAAAGACGCGCCCTATCTCACAGCTTCTCTGAGTGCGAAGAACGACACACTCACATTGGATTTAAAGATCCCGTTTGAACGAACCTCTCTCTCTGAGAATCGCGAACACTTCTTTGGGCCGCGTGGAACAGGTCATGCTGCAGAGACTCAGGAGATCTCCGGTCTGTTGTTCAGCATCTCCGCTTATCGATATGTTTCCGAAATGTGGCTTCGTGCTGGGGACTTGTTCGACGCAAAAGCGAATGACAATCTCGCACAAGCGGACAGCACTCTCACGACACTCTTCTCCGGAAAAGACTTTGCAGAAGACATCCTCGGTGCACTCGAACCGACGTTTCAGATCGTCGGAATGCGACAGAGTTTCTCCGAAGACCGACCAACTCCCGCAATCAAAATTCCGGCCTTTGCACTCCTTGCCGAGATGAAAGACCCGGAAACAACGACTCGAGAGTTTCGGCGAATCTTTCAAAGCTTTATCGGCTTCTTAAACATTGTGGGAGCGATGGAAGGGCAGCCACAATACGAACTCGGACAGCTTCAACTTGATGAGGGAGAAATCGTTTCGGCAACCTTCATCCCGGAAGTGGGTGAGGAAACCGCTCGCGACGCCAAGATTCACTTTAACTTTTCTCCCACTCTCGCATTCTCCGGGAATCAATTGATTCTGGCATCGACGACCGATTTCGCACGAACTCTGATCACCTCTGATGACTCGGGAGGAACCGAGAAAACTGGCGATTCCGATCAGGTGATCAATACGCTCGCTGAAGTCTCTCTCCCGGAATTGCAACGTGTCCTTGCCGACAACGAATCCCATCTGATTGCTCAGAATATGTTGAAGGAAGGACATTCCCAAGAAGAAGCAAAGCGACAGATCAGAACGCTCTTCGAGATCCTCAATCTCTTCGAAGAAGCATCGTTGCAGCTACTCACCGACGAGCATCACGTTGATCTGAAGCTCGACGTCGTATTGCAACCGTCTGAATAGATTCACTCGTCGTCAATCGATGAGCGATCAAACTGTTGTCGAGAGCATTTTTTGATTTAGTTTGCACTCACTCGCACGGGCAACCTCCGCCGTTTATCGAATGAGACAGCGCAAGCGAGTGCACAGAAAAGAGCCACTTGCTCTAAGAGATGGATTCGATCTTATGCACGACATCGACCCCGGTTGGGCCTGGTCGCCCGTTGAAGAAAGTCAGCAGCCGTGGACACGTCAGCTGGCAGCCCATCTGTATCGCCGTGCCGGATTCTCTGCCACTTCAGAAACACTCGACGAAGCTGCGAACAAGTCAGCGGCGGAAGTGGTCGCTGAACTCGTTGATGGTCGCACCGAATCGGAAGAATACCTCGCCCAAATGAAGCAATTAGGCCGAACGGTCGTTGCGACGGGGAATGTCGAGAATCTCCCTGCCTGGTGGATGTATCGGTTCCTGACGACGACCGACATGCTCCGTGAGAAGATGACACTGTTCTGGCACGGTCACTTCGCAACAAGCGGAGACAAAGTGACCGATCCGCAATTGATGGTTGACCAGAATGAACTCTTGCGGAGGAATTCCCTCGGCAATTTCGGAACACTGGTCGCTGAGATTTCTCGCAATCCGGCGATGCTGATTTACCTCGACTCAGTCACAAATCGCAAAGCTCATCCGAATGAGAACTTTGCCCGGGAAGTTATGGAACTGTTTGCCCTCGGCGAAGGTCGATATACCGAAGACGACATTCGCGAATTGTCGCGATGCTTCACGGGCTGGGAAATTCGGAATGGGCGATATCGCTTTAACCGGTATCAGCATGACTCCGGTCGAAAGTCGATTCTCGGCCAGGAAGGGCCATTCGATGGTGACGAAGGAGTTGCTATTGTGCTTGACCAACCCGCTCTTCCTGATTTCATCATTGGCAAGCTCTATCAGTTTTTCATTGCCGACGAACCAGCTCCCCCGGCCGAGTTGCTGGCTCCGCTGACGATTGAGTTTCGAGAGAATGGACTCAACATCGCCCCCGTCCTCAAGCGCATCCTTTCCAGCCAACTCTTTTACTCTCCGCATTCTGTCGCTCGAAAAGTTCGTTCTCCTGTCGAGTTCTCCGTCGGATTTCTGAGAGCTCTCGAAGGGTCAACGGATCAGTACGCACTGACGTCAGGATTGTCGGAACTCGGACAGGTTCCATTTTTCCCTCCGAACGTCAAAGGCTGGGATGGCGGGCGAACGTGGATTAACTCGTCGACGTTGCTGGCTCGCTCCAACCTCATTCAAAGCATCTTGAAAAACAAGAACACGCGGTTTTCAAACGGAACCCTCAGCGATCTCTTCGACAAACATCGACTCAACTCGTCTCAAGAGATCATCGATTGGCTGGAAACCATGCTCCTTGCAGTGAGCCTTCCCGAGACAGTCAGATTGCAATTGCAATCCAAAATTGATTCCGGTTCCGGCAACCGTGAAGAGCGTCTCAAAGAAGTGGTCCATCTGATCTGCGGACTTCCTGAGTATCAACTTTCCTGAACTTCCTGTCTTCGCTGACGAATTGGAACGAAAAATGTCTCTCTCACGTCGACGATTTCTTGCATTGTCCGCTCCAGCGATGATGGCATTCGGGCGGTCCGCTCCTCGACTCTTCGCTCAGGCAGCCAACCAGTCTTCGGAAAAAGATTCCGACAACATCCTCGTTGTCGTTCAAATGTCCGGCGGGAATGACGGACTGAATACAGTCATTCCGCACAGCCACGACGAATACAAGAAATCCCGCCCAACGCTGGCGATCTCGAAGGACGATGTCTTCGCGATTGACGATGACTTCGGGCTGCATCCTGAGTTGAATGGATTCGCCGATCTTCTCGAAGATGGACGACTCGGAATTGTGCAGGGAGTCGGATATCCCAACCCCAATCGATCGCACTTCGAATCGATGGATATCTGGCACACGTGTTTCCGGAAGAACGAGAGTCGGCAAGATGGCTGGCTGGGTCGTGCAATCGATCAAGTGCAGCAACAATCGAGTCTGGACATTCCAGCGCTTCACCTGGGACATCAAAAACAGCCCTTTGCACTGACATCGCTGGTCCATCGAGTTCCAACAGTCAAATCACTGGATCAGTTTCGTTTGGAGCCACTCTCACAGATGACAGTGCCGGAGCTGCAGCAAGGTGTTCGATTGGAACGATCTGAGTCGGCGAATCTGCTCGGATTTGTGCAATCGAGTACGGAAAACGCTCTCGATGTCGCGCAACGAATGCTTGAAACAACCTCCGGCTATCAACCGAGTGTGACCTATCCGGAGTCTCCAATCGCAAACGATCTCAAGACGATCGCCCAGCTGATCGATTCGGAATTCGCCACTCGCATTTACTATGTGGAAATTGACGGCTTCGACACCCATTCCGAACAGGCCCTGGCTCACGCATCACTCTTGAAACATGTGTCGGAATCGGTGACAGCTTTTCTGAATGACATCCAACAACATGGGCATGGAGATCGTGTGCTTGTGACCTGCTTCAGCGAGTTTGGGAGACGTGTCGCGGAGAATGCAAGCAAAGGAACCGATCACGGGACAGCTGCGCCGATGTTCCTGGCTGGGAATGCGGTTCAACCGGGCCTTATTGGTGAACACCCCGACCTCACGAACCTCGAACAGGGTGACCTCGTTTTCCACACCGACTTCCGCGAAGTTTACGCGGGAATTCTCGAGAATTGGCTCAATCTGGAGTCGAAACGCGTTCTCGGCGGCTCATTCGATCCTGTTGCGTTCCTCAACAGTTCGGTCAGTTAAAGCGTCTCACACCATCGAATTCAGATTCGCTGATGCGAACCTCTGTCGCTTCGAAGTTGTCTCAAAACTGGCCTGACTGCATTTTCACTGCAGCGAGAGTCCTGAAATCGAGAGCAACTTCATTTCTGGATTGAAGCGACAGCAGAGATAGGCAACTTGCTCCAGTTTCTCGCCGTGGCCACTCGCGAGGATCCTGTCATCGCTCTAAACTGCACGCAGGTTCGAACGTTCCGCTCCAATCCGCAAAGCGAAAATCTGATGTCTTCACGGCGAATTCTAGTCACCGCAGCCCTTCCGTATGCCAATGGAAATATCCACATTGGGCATCTGGTCGAATATCTCCAGACAGATATCTGGGTCCGCTTCCAGAAGCTGAGAGGCCATGAATGTCGGTATTTCTGCGCCGATGACACACACGGCACAGCGATCATGATTCGTGCGCGACAGGAAGGCCGATCCGAAGAAGAGTTGATCGCGGATATGCGGGAAGCACATGTTCGGGATTTCGCACGGTTCGACATCGAATTCGACAATTACGGCTCGACCAACAGCGACGAAAATCGTCAACTTTGCGAACAAATCTGGAAGTCCATCCGCGACGCGAATCTTGTCAAAGAAAAAGAAATCGAGCAGCTCTTTGACCCCGAAGCTGGAACGTTTCTCGCGGACCGGTTCGTGAAAGGGACCTGCCCGAAGTGTGGAGCGGAGAATCAATATGGAGATAACTGCGACAAGTGTGGTTCCACGTACTCCCCAGCGGATTTGATTGACCCAAAAAGCGCCCTGAGCGGAGCGACTCCAGAACTCCGAACTGCCCGGCACTTGTTCATCGAACTCGAACAACATCACGAATTCCTGAACGAGTGGACTCAGTCAGGGAAACATCTCCAGCCGGAGATTGCGAATTACCTGAAGGGGCATTTTCTGGGTGAAGAACTCCGCGACTGGGACATCTCCCGGCCCGCTCCGTACTTCGGATTCGAGATTCCCGATGCTCCCGGAAACTACTGGTACGTCTGGTATGATGCCCCGATTGGATATATCGCCAGCACCTGGGAATGGTGCAAGAAAAACCAGGTGGAGCTAGATGACTGGTGGCGAAACGATGAGACAGAGATTCATCACTTCATCGGTAAGGATATCACCTATTTTCATACGCTCTTCTGGCCGGCAATGTTGAAGACCGCCGGGCTGGCACTTCCGGACAGAATTCACATCCATGGTTTCCTGACTGTGGATGGCGAGAAGATGTCGAAGACGAAAGGGACGTTCATTCAGGCATCAACGTATGCCGAACATCTCGATCCAAATTACTTCCGATACTTCGTCGCTTCCAAACTCAGCTCGCGTGTTGATGACATTGACCTGAACTTCGATGAGTTCAAAACGAAGGTCGACAGCGATCTCGTCGGCAAGGTCGTCAACATCGCCAGTCGTTGTGCGAAATTCGTCTCCGGTTCGACTCTCAGCGAAGAGTATCCCGATGACGAGGGACTCTTTCAGCTGGCGAGTGACGCAGGGTCACGAATTGCCGAGCACTACGAGAAGTGCGAGTACAGTTCGGCCATTCGCGAGATCATGGTTCTCGCGGATCGAGCGAATCAGTACATCGAAAACAAAGAGCCATGGGTCGTTCGAAAAGACAAGGATCGTCAGGCAGAACTCCAGCAGATCTGCACTGTCGGCCTGAATCTGTTTCGGCAGATCGTCATTTACCTCGCGCCTGTGCTTCCCAAGCTGGCGAGCGAAACTGAGAAGCTGTTGAATTTCGAAATCAAAAACTGGGACGAGTCCGCGTCTCCGCTTGTCGGGACTCCTGTCGGCAAGTTCCAGCACATGATGACACGCGTTGATCCCAAGAAAGTTGAACAGATGATTGAAGAATCCAAAGATGCCGCGTCCGTCGAATCGGCGCCCGCTTCCAACTTTAATGATGGACCGGAAGCTCTTGAAAAAGAGCCGATGACCGAAGAGCACTGCACAATCGATGACTTTCTCAAAGTTGATATGCGAGTCGCTCGCGTGATTGAAGCGGGTCATGTCGAGGGAGCCGATAAGCTTCTGCAACTCAAACTTTCACTCGGCGGAGACGAAACCCGCAACGTTTTTGCCGGAATCAAGAGTTGCTACAACCCGGAAGATCTCGTCGGACGGCTGGTTGTGTGCTGTGCGAATCTCAAACCTCGCAAGATGCGATTCGGGGTCAGCGAGGGAATGGTTCTCGCTTGTGGACCAGGCGGAAAGGACATCTTCCTTCTTAATCCCGATGACGGAGCCGTCCCGGGAATGCGGGTTCACTAATCCCGTTTCCTCGCACCGTCTTGTCTTTCCAACTTCTCAAACGCTTTTGATATCCGTTTACTGAGTACTTCACATGACGACCATTAACGATCACTTCCTCAAGCTCAAAGCTGGCTACCTCTTCCCCGAAATCGGTCGGCGAGTCAATGCGTTCACCGATTCGCACCCTGACGCAAAAGTGATCAAGCTGGGAATCGGCGACGTCACCGAACCACTCCCCGAAGCGATTCGCGAAGCATTACATCGTGCTGTCGATGAAATGGGCGACCGCGATTCCTTCCGTGGATATGGACCGGAGCAGGGGTATTCCTTCCTGCGTGAAGCGATTGCCGAGAACGATTACACCTCCCGCGGATGCGACGTTTCCGCTGACGAGATCTTTGTCTCCGACGGTTCGAAATGCGACACCGGAAACATCCTCGACATCTTCGGGACCGACAACACCGTCGCTGTCCAGGACCCCGTTTATCCGGTCTATGTTGACACCAATGTCATGTGCGGACGAACCGGACAGGCCGACGATCAGGGTCGCTACGCTGGTCTCACGTACCTGCCATGCACGGCGGAGAACAACTTCACCCCGGAAGTCCCTGATCATCCTGTTGACTTGATCTATCTCTGCTATCCCAACAACCCCACAGGCGCAGTCGCGACGAAAGAGACGCTGAAGAAGTGGGTCGATTTCGCCCGCTCGAACGGATCGATCATTCTCTTCGACGCTGCATACGAAGCGTTCATTCAGGACGAATCGCTGCCGCGTTCGATTTATGAGATCGACGGAGCACGCGAATGTGCGATTGAGTTCCGCAGCTTCAGCAAGAACGCCGGATTCACCGGAACACGTTGTGCATTCACCATTGTTCCGAAGACACTGACCGGAAAGAAATCGGACGGCAGTTCACACTCGTTGCACGCTTTGTGGAATCGACGTCACTGCACCAAGTTCAATGGAGTTCCGTACATCATTCAGCGTGGAGCGGAAGCTGCTTACAGCGACGCTGGCCAACAGCAGATTAAAGAACTGGTCCAGTTCTACCTGACCAATGCGAAGATTCTGAGCGAAGGACTCTCTTCAATTGGGATCTCCGTCTTCGGCGGCGAGAATGCTCCATACATCTGGTTGAAGACTCCAGACAACATGAAGAGCTGGGAATTCTTCGATCACCTGCTTGATCAGGCTCACCTTGTCGGAACTCCCGGCAGCGGGTTCGGAGCCAGTGGAGAAGGGTATTTCCGACTGAGTGCCTTCAACAGCCGAGCGAATGTCAAAGAAGCCGTCAATCGCATCAAAACTCTGATGGGATAGAGCATATCACGCATTTGAAGTCGCGATCGCTGCTTCGATGCACGATTGAATTCCAACGCATGCTGCGGAAAGCTCGTAGAGAGAGCGGAACCCTTCGTTGAATCCTTCTTCGTCACCTCGCACAAGCAGACACAGCAGCTTGCTGCGTCCAGCGTCAATGCGAGACCCGGGAACGAGTTCTCCGCATCATGTTGCTCAAAAGACTCCGTCTTCCATTGGCAGTCATTACCTGCGTGATCGTAATCGCGTTGATTGCGATCACGCAATTTCTCAGCGCGCGAGAACGGGCAGGGAACGAGCTTGCGCTCGCAGCCTCGCTAATTCCGATGGAAACGCCCCTCGACGATGTGACGCAGCACATCGGAAGCCCGCCGGATCATCATTCCCTGGCCCGGGGCGTGCTTCTCAACGGCGTCACATTCCTTGATGAGCAGAACGAACTCGCCCAGCGACACGGCGATGCAGAAGAGTACGAAATCTCCGTCTGGAAACGCGGGACAGCCACAGCTGTCGTTTACTCACAAGACGGCCGCATCAAAGGCCACTCTCTCCAGCTGAGCCAACTGACAAGCCGACCCGCCTGGCTGAGAGTATTTTTGTCTTGGATGCCTTAGGCAGTTCAACTGCCATCTGTGATCGCTTCGACGACCAAAGTTAGGAATACTTGCTCAACTTCAGAATCGAGATAAGACTCATATGGAAGTATGCTAAGCCCTGAACGACCTTGGGTTCAGGACTCGCACCGGCAAAGCTCTGGCGGCATACGCAGCAGATTGTGAAGCTGCTGCGGTCGTTCGCTGCATCCAGCACGGAGAACATCGGCTGATTCTACAGGCCAACACGTTGGAGGAACTCAGTTAGTGAGTCTGACACTCTCCTCCATTTGCACGTTCCGTCGCCCCAATCACTGGCAATCACGCTTGGGTCAGTTTCAGCACCCTTCCGAAAGTCGAGGGCTATGCCGATATCGTCACCGGGAACTCGGTTGACTGCAATGAAAAGCGACCTGTTCACATCTCGCCACGGTAGGTCAGGAACGATTATGGAGTCGCTACCTCGCATCTCATGAAACAACGAAGAATCATCCGGTTTGTCCGCCAAATGCCCAGACGACTCACCCTTCATCGAGGCCACGGACAAGAAGTCCACAGGTTCGTTGAGGAAGGGAACTACCGTCTTGATTACGTTGTCGCCGGGGTGAACCCATTTTCCGTCATCCATCAATGAGATGATGCATGGCGGCAACGGGAAGCCATTTACAGTGACAGTCTTTCGTTTGTTCATCAGGTTTATTCGTAAATCTTGCCGCAGTACAGGAATGTTGCACTCATCTTCCACGGTGAAGCGTCTTTTAGACCTTGATCGGAACCAAACTTAGAATCTTCTGCCCATGCAATGGCCGCTTCAAGAAAATCTTCGATGGTGTGGTTCTCCCAACCGCTAACTCCACGTCCAAACTCGTCAGTCGAGTGGTTGGCTTCTGATATTCTGTCGGCTTGCAACTTCCGAACAAACTCAAGAAATGATTCTGGACCATCGACTGTTTCGAGCAACTCGTGAAGTTCCATTCTTCTCTACTCCCCAATCACCTTGACCAGAACACGCTTGTCCCTTCGACCATCGAACTCACCATAGAAAATTTGCTCCCAAGGGCCGAAGTTCATTATACCCGCAGAAATTCTAGATGTTCATGCCGAAGTCGCCACGAAAGCTGCTGAACTTCGAGATTAGGGGGAAGACTCACATGGATGTGTGCTAATCCCTGAATGACCTTGGGTTCAAAACTCGCACTGGCGAGCTCTGGCGGCATCCTCAGCAGATCGTGAAGCTGCTCCGATCTTTCGAGAGTTGAGCGGTTGTCATTCACAGTTCGTGTAGTCGCTGTGGTCTTTCATCATGCAATTCTCGATCCAGTCTTGCCATCCATTGAAGATGCTCGTGACCGGCCACGTTGGATCAGTCTCGAACTTCCATGTCAGATGAACAACAGCAATGGGTTTGCGGGGATCATCGGTGACAAACAAAACGTCGTCGCAGTCAATTCTTGTTCCATCGGCTCGGGTATTGACGCCGAGCAAAATATGACAATCACACACTTCCCTTCGGAGTTCTTTCGCCAGCAGACCGTCTTCATCGGGTTCAGGTATCCAAGGGTCAAGCCACTTGATGCCTCGTGGATCAGTCATGGTCACGTCCTCCTCCAGTAGTAGGCCGGACTGTCACCACCAGCAGACTCAAAGTATTCTCTGCCGCTTCGAGGAGTGTCGTCTATGTCATGGCAGTCCTTTTCCTCCAACGGGCGCCAATCAGAACAGCGTTGAACGTCGGGTTCGGAAGCAGTCTCCGTGGATAACGTGGGCAGGACTGCCTGCTGACATTCCCAAAGACTCGGCTTGTTTGCCCCGCCTCCCATGCACGGATGTCGAAGTTGCACGGGATCGTCCTCCCACCCACACACCCCACAAATGTCATAGCTCCCCGGAGGTTCGTCGAAGACCAAATAACCACAAGCTGGACACGGAAATCTCATGACTACTCCCCGATTACTTTCACCAAGAACCACTTGGGCCTGCGACCATCGAACTCACCGTAGAAGATATGCGCCAAAAGCCCGAGGTTCATCATACCGGAAGAACTTCAGAATATTGACACGGAAGTCACGGTGAAGGATGCAGAACTCGGAAGCAGACTGCTTCGGTCACTCTCTTGGACTTAAATGAGTTACCGTCCGACGTCTCCGATTGGGTTTCGCTGCAGTTCAGAATCCGTGCTGCGTTGATGGCAATAAGTCCCATTGCCGTGGACCGACAAGACGTACCCATTCGGTCTGTAAAGTGACCAGAGTCTCTCTTCGCTGTCTCGTTCAAATCTCCGACAGCTGAGCTGACAACCAAGATCAAACTCAAAACCTGAGAAACCAGTCTTCTCATTCACCGATAACGAGACGATCTTCTGCCCCGACAACCGAGACATGGCTTTCTTAGTGCGTCGAGCCGAAGATGAGCCGGTCGCAAGAGTCTCTTCATTCAGCGTCAATTTCCAATAACAACACCAGAGCCACAGCCACCATTCTCCACGCACAGTTACCAATCTGCGGGATGCCAACTCTCTAACAACCTGAGACTGTGACTCTGTGACGAAAGGCTCTCGAATCTCAAGAGATGGCTTCCCAAAGTTAATGGACAAGTTTGTCTGGCGACCATACTCAATTCCCCAACATGGGTGACCATAAAGAGGACGAAACCACTTCTCGGGGAATTTCTCACTCACGGCTATGATCCCTACTCCCCGATCATTTTCAACAGCACGCGCTTCCGTCTGCGGCCGTCGAATTCGTAGTAGAAGATGTGTTCCCACGGGCCGAGGTGGAGTTTGCCGTCGGTGATGGCGACGACGACCTCGCGGCCCATGATTTGACGCTTGTGGTGAGCGTCGGCGTTGTCTTCTCCGGTTCGGTTGTGGAGATAGCCTCCTTGTGAAGGGTCGCTGCCGGCGTTGAAGGGGACTATTTCTTCGAGCCATCGCTCGTAGTCAGCGTGCAAGCCGGATTCGTTGTCGTTGATGAAAACACTCGCGGTGATATGCATCGCGTTGACGAGCACGAGGCCATCCTGGATTCCACTCTCAGCGACAAGTTCTTCAACTTGCTGGTGAATTGAGACGATTTGCCGTCGTTTGGGGATGTCCATCCAGAGTTCTTTTGTGAGTGTCTTCATCGCGTCTTTCTCGCAAAAACATCGCCAGATTCATCAACCGCAGTCCCGATTTGACGAGAGTGTATAACACATGGATTGTTTCGAATAGAACGCTTGGGAAGTCGCGTCCTGTGAGATCTGACAGAAACATCAGCGAAGCTGGCGAAACGAGTCGAAGTTTTCGGATTGGAAGCGTAAAATCGGAGGTCGAACGGTCACGAATCCCACACTCGTTGAGTCTCGCAAAGGAATGCTGGAGACCGCGAAATCCCGATTCAAATCGGCGTTTTCCGTTCAATCGGAGGCAGAGTGGCGTCGAAAACTTGTCGATCGCCACTGCAAAACTCCGGCAAAACCTGGTGCGTAACTCCCGTCGAAAAGAACAGTGTTTCTAACCCCCGCACTGATCGTCACTTCGGACACAAAGTACACACTCTCAGCCAACGGGTTTTCGACGCCGCTCAGGCCCTCCAGAATTGCATTAAATCGAGAAATTGCATACACTTGCAAATTCTGAAGAAGCGCTGTGAACACAAAAAGTGGCCCACAGATACTACTGCTGCTTTTTATATATAAGAGACATGAAAGAGACAGGTTTGCTCTTTCAGCCTGTCAGTAACTGAACCATTTCCAAACTGAATCAGCACAATGAAGTTGACCTGTTCTCGAAGTCTGTTGGCCTCTGCACTCCAAATCGTGAGTGGAGCTGTTCCGACGCGATCTCCGAAAGAGATCCTCAAGAATATCAAGTTGAGTCTTGGAGATGGAAAAGCAACTCTGCTCGGAACTGACCAGGAGGTCGGGATTCGATACGAATTGCTTGATATCGAAACCGATTCGGTGGGCGATGTTCTGCTTCCGTATCAACGGATCACAGCGATTCTTCGTGAAGTTCAGGATGACGAAGTCACTCTGGAAGTGAACGAGCAGGCGCTGTGGGTTCGGGCTGGCCAAAGTGAGTTCCGATTGAGTGTCGAAGATCCGGTCGAGTTTCCGGATGTCGCGACCTTCGAAGACGAGAGTTACTTCGTCGTTCCTGGAAGGGCACTGAAGACCGGAATTCAACGCACAATCTTCGCGACCGATGTGGAAAGCACACGCTACGCCCTCGGAGGGGTGCTTCTCGAAATCGACGGAGACAAGCTCACACTCGCTGCCACGGACAGTCGGCGGCTGGCGGTCTATCAGACGCACTGCTCGACTCAGGGAGCGGTTTCCGAGGAAGTCAGCCAACCGGTTGTGCCTGCCAAAGCGATGTCGTTGATCGATAAGTCGATTCACGACGACGAGCAGGAAATCAAAATCGCGATCCACCAGAACGATATTCTCGTTCAGACGGGATTGTCGACGATCTACGCACGACTGGTCGAAGGTCGGTTCCCACGCTATCAGGACGTCATTCCCAACGAGTTCCATCAAAAAATCGAGATGGTGACGAGCCCGTTTCTGTCTGCCGTCCGACAAGCAATGATCGTGACGAACGACGAAAGTCGAGGTGTTGATTTCAATTTTGAAAGCGGCACACTGACACTCACGAGCGTTGGCCAGGATGTCGGTTCGTCGAAGATTCAATTGCCGATCAGCTACGAAGGGGATCAGATTGTCATCACCTTTGATCCGCGATTCGTCCAGGAATTTTTGCGAGTCCTTGATGCTGCCAGCCCGTTGTCGTTGAACCTTGTCGACGGAAACAGTGCTGCGGTCTTTAAGACAGACGAAAGTTACACCTACGTGGTGATGCCGCTTTCTCGAGATGACTAATGCGTATCTCGAAGTCGTCTTCACGAACTCGCACGAGCAACATGCTCTAGATCAGGAGCTGGAAATGAGTCGAATTCCGAAGGAGCGGAGCCGGCCTTATGATCGGACGGAACCGAAATCGGTTGGTGATCTCATGGGCGAGTTGATCGCTCTTCGCGGACTTGCCCAAACTCAGTCTCGGCGGCAATTCGAAGAAGTCTGGAGAAAGCTGATTGGTGATGACTTTGCAGAGTTGGCAAAAGCGACTGGTCTGAAAAATGGAGTTTTGCAAGTGGTCGTTTCAAATTCTGCGTTGCTGTCCGAACTTGCTTCGTTCCGCAAGCACGAACTCCTCGAACGATTTCGCACCGAACATGCGGATCTGAAAGTTCGAGACATCAAATTCAAACTGCGCGGCAAACCGACATCGTAGTTCTTTAAGAATGTATTTCGGACTGGTTCGCGCAGCGACAGCCTAGACACACACTTTGTACCCAAGAAATTGATTCATGAGCGATCAAGCCAAGCCTAATCAGTCAGAAGACTACACTTCAGACACGATTCAGCATCTGGAAGGAATCGAGGGAATTCGCCATCGACCGGCGATGTACATCGGCGGAACGGATTCCTCAGGATTGCATCACCTGGTGTATGAAGTCTCGGACAATGTTCTGGATGAATATTCCAATGGCTTCGCAACCACTGCGAATGTCACGATTCATGGAGACGGGTCCATCACTGTCAGCGATGACGGCCGAGGAATTCCGATTGATGTGATGAAGGACAAAGGAAAGTCCGCGTTAGAGGTCGTCTTCACGGAGATTCACGCGGGCGGGAAGTTCGACCGGAAAGCATACGCGGTCGGAACCGGTGGTCTGCACGGCGTGGGAATTACAGCGGTCAATGCGTGTTCCGAATGGCTGGAGGTCGAAGTCAGCCGCGGCGGATTCAAATACCGCATGGAATTCGCACGCGGACGAATGGTGAAAGATCTGACGAAAGGTGGGCCCACAGATCAAACCGGGACGAAAATCACCTTCAAACCGGACGGAGAGATCTTCCCGAACACGACCTTCAGCTACGACGTGATTCATAAGCGACTGCAGGATTGTGCGTTTTTGAATGCCGGGGTTCGTATTCTGATTACCGATGAACGAACCGGTCAGTCAGACAAGTTCCATTACGAAGACGGGTTGGCCGAATTCGTTAAATGGATCAACCGAACCGAGAACGTCACTCATCCCGATGTGATTCGAATCACGGGAACATTAGAGACCGTTGACGTTGATATCGCTCTTCAGTGGAACGAAGGCTATTCCGAGAGCATTCGATGTTTCGCCAACGGAATCTCAAACTCGGAAGGGGGAACTCACTTCTCCGGGTTTAAGACAGCTCTGACGAGAACACTCAACAACTATGGGAAAAAGAACAATCTGTTCAAGGACATGACTCCCAGCGGAGATGATTTCCGCGAGGGGCTGGCTGGAGTGATTACGGTTCGAATTCCGAACCCGCAGTTTGAATCGCAAACGAAGATCAAGCTGACGAATCCGGAAGTCGACGGGGCTGTGAATTCAGTAGTCGGCGAAGTCCTGTCAAAATATCTCGAGGAGAATCCATCCGTCGCCAAAGCGATCTGTCAGAAGTCGTTGAGAGCGGCAGAGGCCCGCGAGGCTGCGAAGAAGGCCCGCGATATGGCTCGCAGCCAGACGAAGACCGGTTCGGGCGGGCTCCCTGAAAAGTTGCGGGATTGCCGAAATCATGATCTCGCGGTTTCGGAGTTGTACCTGGTGGAAGGAGACTCAGCCGGTGGGTCCGCGGATACCGGTCGAGATTCTGCCCATCAGGCGATTCTTCCACTTCGCGGAAAGATTCTGAACGTCGAAAAAGCGCAGCTGCTCAAAGTTCTTGCGAACACCGAAGTGACAGCAATCTTCAAAGCTGTTGGAATCACTCCAATGGCAGAAGAGCAGGACATCGCAAAACGTCGGTACGGAAAAATCATTCTGATGACCGATGCGGATGTCGATGGTTCACACATTCGCACATTGTTGCTGACCTTCATTTTCCGACACATGCGGGAACTTGTGAAACAGGGCTGTGTTTATATTGCGCAACCGCCGCTCTATCGGGTGCTTCAAAAAGGGAAACGCAATCAGAAGCCGCGCTACGTTCAAACTCATGAAGAGATGATGCTCGAACTTCTGGAGATTGGGCTACGGGATTCCGAGCTCGTTCTGCTTCCTCGTGCCGATTTGATCAACCCCGAGACTGATCATCAGGTCGTCACCGAAACTTCCGGAGAGTCTCGCACGCTGACAGAAGGTGAGCTAAAACGACTTGCGGAAGTCTTGAGTGGTCTCATTGAACCACTCGAAGCACTTGAACGACGCGGAGTTTCGCTGCGGCGACTGGCGATCGATCATTCGACTGCCGATGGTTTGCTCCCACGTTTTAGAATCACCCAGGCCAACATCGATCACTGGTTCGCATCCAAGGAAGACGTGGAAGATTTCCTGCAGAAAGAAGAAGAGCAGGGCCGGCACCATAAAGTTGCCGATGACAAGCTGAAGCCCGCTGAGAACGCCGCTGATTCGAAAGAGGAATCTTCTGGAGAAGAGACGGAAGAAGGATCGGCCGAAGAGCAATTGACTTTGACCGTTGTCGATCTTTTTGAAGTTCGAACAATCAACAGCGTGCTGAAAGTCCTCAAAGAAGAATTCAATCTGACGCTGAACGACTTCCTGACTCCTCCCCCGGTCAACGCGGAGCAGGTCTACCCGTACCAGATCGAGAACTCCGACAATCCGAGAAAGCTGCAGTCGCTGAGAGATTTGGTTCCCACGCTTCGAGAGATGGGTTCAAAAGGTTTGAACTACACCCGCTTCAAAGGGCTGGGGGAAATGAACCCGGATGAACTCTTCGAAACAGCGATGGATCCTGAAACGCGACTTCTGATGCAGGTGACGCTCGAAGATGCAGCTGCGGCGGAAGAAATCTTCCGCGTGCTGATGGGAGATCACGTTGAGCCAAGACGTGAATTCATCGAAAAGCACGCCCTCGACGTCCGTGACCTGGACGTGTAGAGGACAGCCAGCAGAAATGCAGTCAGCAGGCAAGAGGGGTAACTTCTCCGAATCGATCGACGATCTTCGGGAGAAGTCCCCGGCCACTTCATCGCGAATAAAGGTTCCCCCTTGTCAACAAGGGGAAACCTGTTCTCAAGTTGTGGATGTGATCTGCGTCACTTCCGATCAGCTGGGAGCAACCTGTCGGGCGAGCGGTGACAATGTCGCGGACATCACTTTTCCACTTTCCATTCGTGGGTACTGTTCAACAGTGGCCACATCGGAAAGTTTTTGAATGAACCCTTCGAGAAGTTCGCGCCCAAGATCGTGGTGAGCGTTTTCGCGTCCACGAAACATCACATTGACTTTAACTTTGTCACGACGTTCAAGAAACGTCCGGGCTTTCTGGACTTTGACCTGGATGTCGTGATCACCGATCTTTGCCCGCAACCGGATTTGTTTCAATTGCGTTCGGTGCTGTTTTGGTCCGGCGGATTTTTTCCGCTTCTCATACTGAGCCTTGCTGTAATCCATGATTCGGCAGACAGGAGGTTTCGCGTTTGGGCTCACCTCGACAAGATCCATACCTGCCTCTTCCGCCAACTCCAAAGCCTTGACGGTTTCCATTTCACCGAGCATTTCGCCTTCTGCATCAACAAGCCGGATGGGTGTAATCCGGATGTTCTCATTCATTCTCGGACCAGTTTCAGGTGCCCGAGAAGCAGGTTGAGGTTTTCTGATCGGAAGTCTCCTTCTTCTAAACTACTGATGGGTGATTGGTTCGGTCTAGGCGGATGTGTTACTGACACACCGGATTCACCTGAAACTTGAGATTAACCAATATACGATTCAAAATCGGCTCGTAAATTGCAAAATCTTGTGAAAACTGCTGCAGAAACTCTTTCATTCGGGCAGTTGAAGCGTTCTTGAACCATTTTCAGCTTCATTTTGGATTCACTGAATCGGATCAGTGACTGAAAATGAGTGTGATGGACGCGGTCTTCTTTCCTGTGCGCAGACTCAAATCTTGCGAGGCAATTCCAAACTCGTGAACCATCAATCATTTCCTAAAGTCCCTGAAACGTCAATTCCAACGTCTGTCTGCAGGAACTTTTTCTTCTCCCAGGACTCGATCCAGCAGAGTTGGCCCTTTCGCAACTGATGGCTGCGACGGGGAGGTTTTTTGGCCGCTGGCGCAATCGACGCGCATTTTGCGACCACGAAGGTCGGATCCGTTGAGACGAGCGATTGCTTCTTCAGCATCTTCCCAACTGGGCATTCGGACGAATCCAAATCCGCGAGATCGACCCGTCAAAGGGTCCGTCATGAGATCAACTCTCGAAACTCGACCGTACTGTTCAAATCGCGACTTCAGGTCGACATCAGTCGCATCGTAGGGAAGATTCCCAACGTAAATACTTTGCATTGTTTCCTCTATTGCAAAATGACTTCCCGTCATCAGGACGGGACTTGTTCGGTGGAGAGTCCACCTCGACAAGATTTCTTTAGAAAACGTGGTGCCCAAACCGGAAGTTTTCGACCATTTTTTATAGTCTCTGTGTACTTACTTCATTCGAGGGATGCTGCATTCGCTCGTCAGAACTCAGTGCAAACCGACTCGAAAGGAACTCTCAGAGTGATTCGAAATCCGATGAAATGAAGTTGTTTTCCAACGACGTTCATCGTTTCGAACTGGGTGAAACGAGCTGCTCTTAAACGAATGTGCAAGCAAAACCAGACTGAAGAACTCACATCTGAAAAACTGTGTGATGACTCTGCGGCGAAGAGAAACCTGCCACTTTGATGTGCAGGAAAGTCTCGAATTTCTTCAAAAAGACTGACTCACACAACATTCCAAACTCAGCGGCTCCGAAGGGCTGATTCCTTCCGGAGAGCGGTTGAGAGAAGAAGCTCTCGAATCGTGATTGCTCAAAATTGAACAAGTTTCTGAGTCAGTGATGTTCGAGAATATCGATCTCGACTGAGCATTAATGCACTTTGGCACTACTACGACTACTGTGCACTGACTTGGACTGGTGGACTGAATATTCGTCCTGTTTGCTTGTGCGAACTCGGAAATATCGTTTGAAAAAGAGCTCGCAAACAAGCTTTTAAGAGAAGATCGCCCGGTATGGAACAGAAGTTTTCTGCACCACGACACCAAGACTATATTCTTTCTTCGGCTGTTTGGCGATAGGAAAATTCCAAAATGTGCTTGATTGTTGATGGATTGGACGCCCTTCGAGACGAATTTTTGAGGACTTCAATCCGCTGAACTCCGTTTGTTGACGATGTTCACCGGCTCTGCCATCTCTCGAAACACTGGGATATCAAAGGATTCCAGAAGACCAAAGCAGAACAACTCGGGTCCGTCGGGGATCTGTAAATCGCGAGTGAAGATCTCTTTGAGAGATGAGAATCCGTCCACGATTTCGACGCGGTCGAAATACTCCGGATGAAGTGCAGCTGCCAGAAGGACGATCAGCCCTGACTTGGGACCGAGAGCCAGCAGTTCGATTGGCGACTCAGATTCTTCTCGGTGCATTTCGACGATGGAAAGCAGCTGGGCGACTTGAATTCCCAAAGGTCTTTGTCCGACTGATGAAACGAGCAGGCCGTACAGAAAATCTCTCTGAGAAATTGTCGATTCGCCGTGGCTGAACAAGTCGACAGCCAGCACCCGGCGGCCCGCTTCGAGCTGTTTTGCGACTTCCTCCGATGCCTCGGCACGTCCATCATCCGCAATGACAATGGTGAATGCTTCAGTCTCTTCGTGGGGAGTCAACTCTGTCGCGGGAAGGGTCCAGTAATGATCGACTCGAATTCGATGGCCGGTCGATGAAATGGATTCCGTTGGAAGCGGAGACGATTGCACTCGCTCTGCATCAATCACTTCCAGCCTGAGAAGCTCTCGCAGTTTCGATCTGAGTTCGTTCAAGGAGAAATCTTCACGAGCAGATTCACGCGGCAGCTGGGACTGAAGTTTCATCGCGATTGAATGGAAATCGTCAGTCTGCTCAGGCAGTGGGACGAAGAGTTCGTCGCTTGTTTTTAACTCGTTCTCAAAGTCAATTTCTTGAGCGCTCTCAGGACGATCGTCGTTGAGGAAGTGAGTGTTCAGCATCGAGTAGAGCTGTTCTCGATTCTCACGTTCGAAGTTGTGTGTGCCGGGGTCGTGATTCACATGTGTGCGGAGATTCTGTTTTTGTCCGTACAACTCATAAACCGGAAGAGCTGCCTCTTGCAGAGGTTCAAGAGCATGGTCAGCTTTGAAGCAGCATTGATCGAGAGCGTTGAACGTGAGCAGTGTTGGACGAGGAGCCCGCATGGCTGTGAGATGGGTGTAGTCCGCAATCATGGCCAGATCGACAGGTGTTTGTTCGGAGTCTCCAAGATCGGAAACGTGAACAGCTCGTGTTCGATAACTCGAATAGCCAGCGACGGGATTACTGAGTGTAATGCGAGGGTCCAGCGCACTGAAGAAAATCGTCTGCCATCCTCCGCCCGATAGACCGGTGACAGCGACGCGTTCCGGGTCGGCGCGTGGATGCTCCAGAAGTAAGTCGACCGCGCGAGAAAGTGTGAGGTAGTGAATGGCAAGACCGCTTGTGCCACAGAGATCGATCTGATTGCTTCGATAGTGACTGAATCCATTGGACTTCAACTGACCCATCCCGATCCATTCGACATTCAAAGCAAGCATTCCCCGTTTCGCCTGGTTGATGCACCGGATTTGTTTGTAGTCCGCAGCCTTCCCTTTGGAATCATGTCCATTCACATTGAGGATGACGGGAGCTTTGTCGCTCAGTTCGTCTGGCTCATAGAGCAGGGCTGGAATCCAAACGTTGGGAATTGCTTCGTAGCGGAGTTTTCGAATTGAGTAACCCGGCCCACCCGGGATTCGCTCCAACCATTCGACTCGTGTTTCTGCGTCTCGCCACAACTTCGCTTCACCGCGGAAGACAACGTTCTCGAGGACTTGCTGCCTGTTGGTTTCGTTTTGTTGTTCCCATTCCTCCAGAGAATCGCCTGGGGAAAACCTTCTCACGAGTGACTCAGTGAAGATTCGAACTTCCTTCAATGGAAGGTCGACATCAATCTCTCGATGCTGAAGCGAAGAAGTGACTTCATCCCGGTCGACTCCAAAGGCGGGTGCGTTCAACGCCGCGAAAGCGATAAGTAGCTGAACAGGAAACGATCGGCAGGACATGAAGTATCTCCAGAACACGATGGCCTCTTCTGACTGAAGTGTTTGTTCGTTGTCGCTTCGAATCAACATCATGACAACAGGTGACTACGTTAACAAAGAGTCCCATCTGATGACGACCGATGAGGTTTTTTCAGCGCTGACCCAATGCTGATTCGGTGTCCTGTTTTTGTGGAGTGTATTTTGAGTCACGTACAACTCGATGACGAGATCGCTTCCGGCACAGGTCTTTAGACAGCCACGAAGCGAGTCTCTATTCTTCATCGTGACAATTCATAAAATGAGACACCATGAAGACTTCACCATTGCCGCAGATCAGAGAGAGCCGTCACTCCTCTGAGAGACAGCAGGAGAAACGAATGCTTCGATTGACAACAGTGATTCTATTCGCGCTCACAGTCATCCCTCTTCAACTTCAAAGCGTCGATGCTGCAGAGCAGAGATCGACCGTGTTTGAAGCAGGGACCGAGGGTTACAAGATCTACCGGATCCCTGCCATCATCCGGGCAGCAAACGGAGACTTGCTCGCCTTCTGTGAAGCACGGGCTGGCGGGGATGCCAGTGAGATTGATCTCGTGATGAAACGATCTTCCGACGGAGGTCAGACATGGGGAGATCTCAAGGTCGTTCAGGCACGTGAACAGTTTGAGTCGCTGTATCCTGATGTCCCGGTCACAGTGGGGAATCCAGCACCGGTTGTTGACCTGCTCGATCCCGAACATCCCGGGCGAATCTGGTTGCCGTTCACTGTCGAAAACGATCGTGTGTTTGTCACTCATAGCGACGACCACGGCGAGACCTGGTCTGATCCACGTGATATCACAGAGAGCGCGAAGCTTCCGACATGGGGCTGGTACGCGACGGGGCCGGTTCATTCGATCCAACTAAAATGGGGAGCGAAGAAAGGCCGTCTGCTGATCCCGTGTGACCATCGCCTTGGGGATGACGGAGAAGATCGAGGTCCGAATGGAATTCATGTTGTCTACAGTGATGATCATGGGAAGACCTGGAAGTTGGGAGCGATTGACGACACTTATCACGATGGTCTCAATTCGAACGAAACCGCAGCTGTTGAACTCTCAAACGGGCGTGTTTACTTCAATACTCGCGACCAGAACGGAGAAGCACGCGGCACTCGCGGCGACGGTTACAGCGACGACGGCGGAGAGAGTTTTCTGCCGACCCAATCAGTGCAATATCTCTATCTTCGGCCTTCTCCTCCCATCCTGGATCCTCCTGTCGTTCAGTGTTCACTGCTCCGGGCTGCGTCCATTCGTGATGACGATCCGCAGAACGTGATTCTCTTCGCTGGCCCTGATGAAGATGGCCCATCAGGTAAGGGGAGAAGTGACCTGAGAATTCGCTACACGACCGATGAAACGAAAACATGGAATGACGGTCTGATGCTTCATGAAGGACCGGCTGCCTATAGCGATATGGTCATGATCGCTCCAGAAAAAGAGGATGTCGGCGTCATCTTCGAATGCGGAGACAGTGGGAATTCTGCTTATCAGCGGATCGATTTCGTTCGCGTTCCGCTCTCGGAAGTCCTCAACGACTAAACCAACTCTCAGAGAAGTCATCCGGCATTCCAACGGGCGAGCACAACCTGAACCGTGCGATTTGGTTCAGGCAATCGCTTCGACATGAGCACCTTGGTCTGAATGAGGACCTGTCGATTCAAGCCCGTGAATGCCCGGTTGGGATTGAGAGTTCGAGGAAATCTGGCTAGCATTTGACGTTTCACATCGTGCCGATCAATTCGATCGGCACTTTTTGTTTTTAATTGCCAACTCTGGCAACCGTTCGAACTGCTGTCTGGTGAAGTGGGTTCTCAAATCACATCCCGATGTGAGCAGCATCTGACAGTTGTCGGGTCAACTCAGGTGACGTCATGTCGCGAATGTTCGTGAATAGTCTGCAAGATGGTGAAACAGTTGACGAGGTCTATCTTCTTGCAGATCGTCAGCTGCGGGCGAATCGCAATGGAGACACATACTTCCTGGGCCAGCTGCGTGATCGAACCGGGCAGATTTCCGGGCTGTTGTGGAACGTTAACGAATCGATCGTAAGTCACATCAACACAGGGGATTACGTTCGAGTTAAAGGCAAGGTTCAACTCTTTCAGGGGAACCTTCAGGTGATTCTCACGCGTATTGATCTTGCGACGGATGAATCGGTGAATTCCGAGGATTTCATTCCTCAATCGAACTCCGATGTGCTTGTTCAGCTTGAGCGGCTCCGCGAGATTCTGTTGGGCCTCAATGACTCGGATCTATCCGAGCTGATGCAGTCTTTTCTGTCTGACGATGAGATTGTTGAGGGACTCAAAACCGCTCCGGCGGGAATTCGGCTGCACCATGCTTATCACGGCGGGCTGTTGGACCATATTGTCAATCTTTGCGAGACAGCCAGTCGGCTCACGGACCTGTATCCGAATGTCGATTTCAATCTTCTGCTGGCAGGGATTTTTCTTCACGATCTCGGAAAAATTCGAGAACTCAGCTACGACACCTCGTTTCAGTACACCGACGAAGGTCAGTTGATTGGGCATCTGATCATCGGGATCGAAATGCTCGATGACAAAATTCGTGAAACGGAAGATCGCACAAAGCAGGATTTTCCGAAAGAAAAGGCACTTCGGTTGAAGCACATGATTGTCAGCCATCACGGGGCTTACGAATTTGGAAGCCCGAAGCTGCCGATGACTCCCGAGGCGATCGCGCTCCATCACCTCGACAATCTCGACGCCAAAACGAACGAGTTTCAGTCGCTCATTGAGTCAGATCCAAATGCCGCTTCGCACTGGACTCCGTATCAGCCCAACATGCAGAGGAAACTCTACAAAGGCAGTGCTGAGTAATTCTTTTTTTGTTGAGCGAACCAGGCGATTGCTATCGGTGTCTGGGCACTTTTCAATTGCATTGACGATGACGGAATTGATGACGGGAGACTCCCATGAAACACCTCACTTCTCTCTTTGATGTGACTTCGAGCGAAGTCCTCGAAATACTGAAAACCGCTGCGGATCTCAAAGCAGAAACGCTGGCTGGGACGCGCCAACCGTTGTGTGCAGGGAAGGTTTTAACTCAGGTTTTTGAGAAACCTTCGTTGAGAACGCGCGTCAGCTTTGAGGCTGGGATTTCTCAACTCGGCGGAACCAGTATTTTTCTTCATGGAAAAGAAGCAGGGTTACAGGGACGAGAAGAACTCGTCGACATTGCGCGAGTTTTGGGAGGCTATTCCGACCTGATTGTATTGAGAACATTCTCTCAGGAGTTGATTGAAACCGTCGCGAAAAACGCTGGCTGTCCCGTCGTGAATGCACTGTCTGATGACTATCACCCGTGTCAGGCATTGACCGACGTGATGACCATTCTTGAACATGCCGGCTCGATTGAGGGCAAGGAAATTCTGTTCGTCGGGGATGGAAACAACGTTGCCAAGTCGCTGGCTTTGGCATGCGGTCACGTGGGCGCCAAGTTTTCGCTCGCGGCACCAGAGGGCTATTTGCTCGGGGATGAGTTCATTCAGCGACTTCAGTCTCAGTTTCCGGACCTGAAACTCGATCAGACGACGGATCCGTTCGCTGTCGTGAATCGAGCAGATGTTATCTACACAGATGTCTGGGCCAGCATGGGGCAGGAAGAAGAGAAAGATAAACGCTCTGCTGCGTTCGCAGACTTCCAGGTCAATCTTGAACTCCTCGACGCAGCTCCGGGACAAGCACTCTTCATGCACTGCTTGCCAGCCAGACGCGGATTGGAAGTGACTGAAGAAGTCATGAATGACCGCCGCAGCATCGTCTTCGAACAAGCGGAGAACAGAATGCACCTGGCGAAGGGCCTGATCGTGTGGCTGCTCGAACACGCTTCGAAGTAAGCTTCGCGGATTCGTTCGAGCAGACCGGCGGCCTTCGATAGAGACACGTTTTGCGAACACCGAGCGTTGGTTCACGACTTTCGGAGGTTCCACCACGCGGAGAGTTTGTCGATCATTCGTCGAAACCAGACACGACCGATCGAGCGGTGACCGCAGAAAATCCGGCACTGAACACTCGATCCAGGACGAATTCCCGGATCGAGATCTTCATCGATCGTGGCCTGCATTTCGAGAGAGACACCGCGTCCCGTTCTAACAGTCATTGCAGGAGCAATTGATTGGAGAGTGGCTGTGAAGGACTCGTTGGGAGCGTCCGCAGTGACGATCGCGATGGAGATTTGATCGCTGTTCACAGCTTCGATGACAGGTC
Source organism: Thalassoglobus neptunius (assembly GCF_007859735.1). GTDB lineage: Bacteria > Planctomycetota > Planctomycetia > Planctomycetales > Planctomycetaceae > Thalassoglobus > Thalassoglobus neptunius. Next base: position 2,974,458 of record NZ_SIHI01000001.1, read on the forward strand.
CGGAATCGCGTTGATCAACATAGAGTTCGACGATCCATGGCCCCTTGAGGTCGGCAACTCTTAATAATCGGTCTGTGCGTTGAACAGGTCGACCGACCGGTAGTTTTGAATTCAGATCGGGAGTGAGAACCGTTCCTCGGATGGGGCTCCGCAGAGTCAGGGCGAATTGTTGCTCTTCGAGGCTTTTGATCTGTGTTCGAATGTTCTGTTCGAGTGCTTTCAGTTCTTCACGACGGGCTGCAAGATCGTGCATTCGATTCCGCTCTCGCGACGACGATTGCGGATCGGTTCGAAGTGTTTCGAGATCATCGATTTGCTGAGAAGTGGTCGCGAGTTCTCCGCGCAGCTCCGAGAGACTCATCTGTAATTCGGGACTCTTCAGCTCAATGAGTTTAGTATCAACGTCGACATCAACTCCGGTCGTTACTAAGACGTTGTCGATGTATCCGTTGGCACCGGCAAAGACATCGCGTTGACGATCGGGGCGAAGGACTCCGTTTCCGTAGATGACAAGCTCAGTCGGGACAGTTGTCAGCAGGAGAAGAGCGAAGGCGATTGTTCCGAGGACCAGCAGGCTTCGCGTCAGTCTTCCTCGAGTCCACGATGAACGTAAGCGGGCGACAAAGCCTTGCTGGAGTCGGGAGTGGTTCAAAGCATGCGTTAGCGCTGTTCGAATGAGCGGAGTACCTTCCTTTAAGTCCGAGACTGAACGAGCCAGTGGGGCGTTCTTTTCAAACTGATCGAAAACCAGAACACCGATCATTTCCGATGAATGATCCTGAGCATGGCTGCGAATGGGGAGAACGACCACTCGTTGTGTGCGGCAACGCTCGTGGTAGCTGCGACAATCGTTTGACGGGTCATCTGCGTTTGAATCGAGAACTTCGCCCGAATTCCAGCAGCTCTTCGCGATCTCTTCCAGCATTTGAGTTGTGGACGAGCGCGGGTCAATAGACTGAACTCCACTGACCGATTTGAGGCGAAGCTTGTCTCCGGTTCTCAGAAGCAGGCTGACTCGATCCCAGCCGGACCACAATCGTGTTTCATTAGTAATGGCTGCGGAACACTCTTCGATATCAAGAGATCGAAAGATCCCGGCAATCCAGTTCGGAGTGTCCAGTGTGTGACCATCGTCCTGTGAGACTGGCTGTGATGGCACGGTGTTGATTCCTGCTCCGACTGGGCTACTCATTCACACGGATATCAACGCTCGCTCGATGTGCTGTCAGTCCTTCCTTGTCCGCAAGAATGCGAACATTGGGAGCGTCTCGACGACAGGCTTCTTCGTTGTAGGAAATGATCGAAGAGCGTTTCAGGAAATCATTCGCACACAACCCGTTTGCAAAACGAGCTGTTCCACCAGTGGGCAGGACGTGTGAAGGTCCAGCGACATAATCTCCAAAGGCAACGGGAGTGAAATGTCCGACGAAAATTGCTCCCGCGTTCTGAACGCGATCCAACATGCGCTCAGGATGATCCATCGAAAGATGCAGGTGCTCGGTCGCCAGCAGGTCCGTCAGTTCTGCTGCTTCGTCTTCATCGCGAGCGAGAATCAGCGCGCCGTAATCTTCCAGACACTTTCTCGCGAGGTCTCCGCGACTCAACTGGCTCAACTGGGTTTCGAGTGCGTTCTGCACTTGTTCAATTAGTGGAGCGTGCCAGGTAATCAGAACCCCGGAACCGGGGCTGTGCTCCGCTTGTGAAATCAAATCGCTGGCGATGTAATCGGGTCGAGCCGTTTCGTCCGCGAGGACAATGACTTCGCTCGGACCGGCGATGCTGTCGATATCCACTTCACCGAAGACATATCGCTTGGCGAGTGCAACGAACAGATTTCCGGGACCGACGATTTTGTCGACTCTCGGAATCCCCTCAACTCCATACGCCAGAGCAGCGACGGCTTGAGCCCCTCCGACTCGATAAACTTCGGTGATTCCCAGTTCATGACAGGTCGCCAGCAGATCGGTGTTGTACCCCCCGAATTCCGTCGGAGGAACGACGATCGCGATTTCCGGGACACCTGCTGCTTGAGCCGGGACCGCTGTCATGAGCACTGTCGACGGGTAAGCTGCAGCTCCTCCGGGAACGCAAATTCCGACCCGCTTGAGTGGTCGATATCGCTGTTTCAGTTCGACGCGAGCATCACCTGACTCGCGGACGATCGAGACATCTTCGGTCAGGATCGCCTTCTGAAATTCCATCACATTGTCGCGGACTTGTCGAACGGTTTCGAGAAACTCCGTGTCAGCCTTCGCATGTGCGGCAGCGAGTTCTTCGGGCGAGACTCTTAGATCCGAGACATCGAAATCCGGACGATCGAGCAGCCGCGAATAGTTGAGGAGTGGCTCGAGACCTTGCGACTGCACGTCGCGACAGATTCGTTCGACGACTTGCTGCGGAGAGAGTGGTTCCCCAAACAGCTCGACAGTTCGCTGTCGACCTGCCTCGGAAACGACATCTCCTCGCGGGCTGAGTTTGTTTCTGAGTTCCGCGAATAATTCTTCGGCGTTTCCCAGCGAACAATCAATCGTCGGAATCTTCAGTGACATGATGTTGCGGATATCTTAAATCAGTTGGGAATTCAGGGAATGAAAAGAGCGGATCGTGTCCTCGTCAATGACGAAACGCAATTTGCAAGAAACAAACTGAGCGGACACGATCCCACGAGACGGGTTCACTCATAGTCCCACTTCATGATCCACGGATCTTCCATCTCTTCCTGGAACTGCTTGAGTTTCTCCTGATACGTTTTCAGGATCTCAGCGTACTCACTTTTCACAGCGAGATTTTCAGATTCGTAGGGATCTTCAGCAATGTGATAGAGTTCGAACTTGGGTCGATGAATATAGTCCCCGACGGTTTTCTGCCCATACGGGGCGGTCATCCCTTTCTGATATTGAGCCTGCCAGGACGAAGCAGCCCACAAGTCTGAAGCGAACGGATAGGGCAGACCGTGAGCGATATTCCAGATCAGCTTGTACTCCTTGTCCCGCACGACACGCATGGGGTAGTACATTTGAATTTCGTGGAATGTGTGCGACGCGAAAATTGTGTCCCAATGCTCAGCATCAGGATCTCCGAGGATCGGAATCCAGGACTTTCCGTGATAGCTGCGAAACTTGTGTCCGCCGTTTCTGTTCTCTTTGAGATTCTCTCCGCGCTCTTTCCAGAACTTGTCGGGATCCACCCAGTCTTTTGGTCCGTTGGTTTTCGGATCGAGGCCTCCGGCGAAGTCGAGAAGTGAGGGTGTGATATCAATGTGGCTGATCATCGCGGTTGAGCGGACTCCACGATTCTCGTTGTATGGATTTCGAACAACGAACGGAACTTTCAACCCTGCTTCGAAGACGGTTGTTTTTCCGCCCGAAAAGGCCATCCCATGATCGGAGGTGAAGACGATCAGGGTTTTGTCGTACAGGTCCGCTTCTTTGAGGATCTTGACGAGTCGAGCCACACCCTGATCAATTCGTGCGCAGGACTGGTAGTACTGAGCGAGTTCTTCGCGAGTTTCCTGGGTGTCGGTCATGAAGTGAGGAATGGGAACGTCAGCTGGATCGTAAAAGACTTCTTCGACGCCGTCGTGTGAACCTTTCTTCGGACGATTCCCGAACAGGTCCGGTTTCAGTTTGCTGCTGGAGGTCTGATCTTTTCCGCCTCCGCGATGAGGATCAGACGTTCCGAAGTACAGGAAGAAAGGTCGATCATCGGACCGATTGGTGATGAACTCTCGGCAATTCTCAGCCATGGCAACAGCGTTGCGTCCGTTCCCTTTCATGTATGTTTCATAGTGGTAAACCGTTTCGGGAGCGACGTGATACTTCCCGATATGACCCGTTCGATATCCCGCATTCGCGAGAACTCGAGGAAGGGCCAGACTGACCACGTTGTCGAAAGACGAAAACTTGTGGTAATGATGCTGATGTCCGTATTGGCCATTCTTGTGATTGTGCAGCCCGGACATCACGACCGATCGGCTGGCACTACAACTTGCTGTTGTGGCGAAAGCATTCAAGAAGAGAGTTCCATCTTCAGCGATGGCGTCGATGGCGGGCGTCTTCGCGACGGGATCGCCGTAGCAGCCAAGAGTGGGGCTCTCATCGTCTGTGATGAAGAAGATGATATTCTTCTCAGCTGCGATTGAGGTGTGTGCAAAACCAAAGATCGTCAGGAGGGTGAGACACAAAAGTTTGTGCATGGCTTTCGGTTCCGGAGCTAGAACAAAGGCAGGGGTGTCGTTCGGTTTGATTCATCCACATGCGGAAATTGCATGAGATCAATGTGGAACGATGAATACAGGACAACTGAATCGGTTTTCGTTACAAGATTCACGTCTTGGATCACAGAGTAACGAATTCACAGACGTTGTTGCCACTGATTGCTTGGCCCCGACAATGAATCGGGTAGGATACGTCATTACAGATCTTTCACGAGATATGACATCATGGATGAATTTCTGAACTCAATTGTGCATGGTGACTGTGTTGAAGGTCTGAATGGGCTTCCGGCTGAGTCGATCGACCTGGGCTTTGCGGACCCGCCCTTCAATATCGGGTACGAGTACGATGTCTATCACGATAAGCTCGGCAGGGAGAAGTACCTCCAATGGTCGCGGGATTGGATCACTGCCACGCATCGGGCTCTCAAGCCGAACGGAACATTCTGGCTCGCGATTGGAGATGAATACGCGGCAGAGCTGAAACTGCTGAGCCAGGAGATCGGTTTTCACTCTCGCAGCTGGGTCATTTGGTATTACACGTTCGGAGTGAATTGCAAACAGAAGTTCACCCGATCGCATGCCCATCTCTTCTATTTCGTGAAAGACCCTCAGCGGTTCACGTTCCGAGCGGATGATCTGGAGAACCGGATTCCGTCTGCCCGGGAACTCGTCTACAACGACAAACGTGCCAATCCGAAGGGCCGCCTTCCCGACGATACCTGGATTATCCGCCCGGAGAATGTCGTTGGAGAGATGATGGCAGAAGATGGAATGTGGAGCCCGGACGATTTGACTCCGACACGGGATATCGACCGAACATGGGCACTTCGTCCGCAGGACATCCAGGGATGTTTTCAAGGGGACGAGGACACATGGTATTTCCCGCGCGTTGCTGGAACGTTTAAGGAGCGGCAGGGCTTTCACGGGTGTCAGATGCCGGAGCAGTTGCTCGGTCGAATCATTCGCAGTTGTTCGAATTCGGGTGACATCGTCGTCGATCCGTTCTCTGGAAGTGCGACAACACTTGCGGTGGCAAAGAAGCTGAACCGGAAGTTCGTGGGCTTTGAACTCTCGGAAGATTACGTCAACTATGGACGTGGTCGACTCGAACAGATTCGAGTGGGTGATCCCCTCGATGGCTCGGCAGAACCGACGAAAAGTGCTCCCGCGACAAAGGCGAAATCTGACAAAGCTTCGAAATCGAAAAAGGTTGTCGCGACTCCGGAACGTGCTCCCTCCGAAGAGCGTTTGGCGGAAGCTCAATTGCAGACTGTGCTGACCGGAATCGTCGAAGCCTTTCAGATGACCCACGACGGGTTTTCTGTCGACCGGGTTGTCGCTGATCCTGCGATCAACGATGAGTTTGTTGAGACTTGCCGTCGACTGGGGCTTGCAGGTGAACCGCGCACCTGGAATTCGCTATTGTTTCGATTGAGGAAGTCTGGAAAGCTTGCGCATATTGAGACGGTCCGAGCTACCACGATGAACTGGCTCGACGTCGATCCATTTTTGCACGCCAGCGAAATCGCGTTGCAATCTCTGCTCAACGAAGAGTTCGCCACAAGCCTCGATGAAATTCTTGTCGATCCACTGCTGGCCAGAAAGTTTGATGAACTCGCTCATCAGTTTGCTCCAGGAAGAAGCTCGTTCGAAATCCGATGGGCTGCCTTGAAGATCCGAAAGCAATCAAAAACGGCGCGACAGCGCGGGGCGATTCTGACAGCTCCCAAGCGGATTGGAAAAGCCATCGTCTTTTCGGAACTGGATGTCTCTCAGATTCCATCCGGACCGGGTGTCTATTTGCTTCGCTCGAAGCAGAAGAACAATCTGTACGCTGGCGAGACCTTAAATCTTCAGCAGCGACTCGCTTTGCATTTCAATGCTTCTCATCCCGTCGATGTTCTTCCGGAAAGCACGACGATTCAAATCTTTCCGACGCAGACGAGACCGTCTGAAATTCTCGCGTGGCAAAGCTGTTTCGTCAGAACGCACAAGCCAAGTTGGAACTACCAGGAACTCGGTTAAACCGCTTCCGGTTGCGCGTGGCTTTAGTCGATGTAAATGAACTCGTTGGAATTCAGAAGCACGTGACAGAAGTCAACGAGTTGAGAAGGCGGAGCATTGGAGAAACTCTCAACGTTCAGCTCCCGATTGTGAACTCTGTCGATGAGGGCTGTGTTGCCGCCATTGAAGTCCCACTGACCGACAATCTGATCCGCGTCGATGTTTGCATCTAAGATTGCTTCGGGGGTCAGAATCTCCTCTTCGGAGAGGGCTGTCCGATAGAGATGCAGGTCGTCAATCCAACCATCCCAGCGATGGCGATTCTGTCGTACACGTCCTCCCACGACGAAGGGGAGACGATTGGTTTCTGCCTGGACGACTCGATGGTCTGCATGTGTCACAGTCTGTTCGTTGGTGATCAGATTGCGAACGACAAACGTTATTCCGTCGGCGGTTGGATTCTCGAGGTCAACCGAAACGGAAACGAAATACGGACGGTTCAATTCAAGATGAATTCCGGAGCGGACGATTTCATACGTTCGCTTCCCTGAAGAGTTCTTTCCGATCAGTTGCAGAATCAGATGTCGCGGTTGATGGGACGACTTCGTCGATGTCACTCCCAACGACCAACCGGGTGACTTGGAATCAGAATTCCAGTGGGAAGCGATCGTCCGGACCGAAGCATCGGGGTAAATCGACCGAAGCAAGAGAGTTGCCGAGACCGTGAATTGGTTGCGGGGGAGATCTTTAGAATCGAGGGTTTGAACGGGCGAGGCCAAAGGGGACTCATTCACTTCGAGCACTTGAGTGTTCGTTTTCGCGCGAGCAACTTCTTCAGCGACGGGACTGCTTTCCTGTGACTCTTCAAGAAAACGAAGCGTTCGATTTAATTCCTGTTCAGTTGGCGGACGTTGCAAAGCGGTGAGATACGCATCCCGAATTTGTGACTCCAGGCTGCGATCGTTCGATTTGACGAGGCGATTGGCGAAGTCCTGTGCATGTCCCAAAGTCTGCTCTCCATTGATCAGCAACAAAGACTGAGATGGAGAAGTCGTGATATTCCGGGATGGGCTGCTGGTGATTCGGTCGGGAAAATCAAACAGAGCGAGCAGAGGATCCATTTTGTTGCGAATGACCTTGTTGAAGATCGTGCGACGATCAGAATCAATCGAAGCAGGCGGGCCTCCGGATTTCAGATTGAGAGTTCCCGCGACAGAAAGTTGCGCGTCCCGAATTTGCTCTGCGGACAACCGTCGAACGTTGAACTTCCACAGGAAGCGATTTTCCGGATCGATCAGTTCGGCTTCTTTATTCGAGGTGAGTGATGATTGACGATAGGCAGCTGAGTGAACGATTTCACGGTGCAGCCATTTCAGGCTCCAGCCTTTTTCGACGAATCGAGTTGCCAGCCAGTCGAGCAATTCCGGATGAGTCGGAGTTTCTCCGAGGTGACCGAAATCGCTGGGGCTGTTGACGATGCCAGCTCCGAAGTGCTGCTTCCAGATCCGGTTGACGATGACGCGAGTTGTGAGTGGATGATTCTCCTTCGTCAGCCAGTTCGCGAGAGTCGTTCTTCGTCCGGTTGTCGGCTCCGGGAGATTCAGTTCTGCGATGTTTGCTGATTCCGGGTCGAAGATGGTGAGAAACCCGGGTTCAACCTCTCCAAGTCGCTCCTTGCTGGGAATAAAGATCTCGGGCGCTTCGTCCCCGAATTCGGAGATTGAACGTCCTTTGGGAAGCGGTTGCGGCTTGAGATCATCAAACTCTGCAAGCTCTTTCTGGAGAGCGTCCCACTTCTTCTTTTCTTCCCCTTTGAAAGTTGTGGGAAGTGTCTTGTATCGATCAAGAACCTGAAGGAAGACGAGGTGACGAAGCTGGTCGTCCAGAGACGAGCGTTTTTCCGCGGGACGGTAATAGATCTCCTGAATGTCTTCAGGAAACATCATCACCATTTTGCGTTCAAGCTCTTTCAGTTTGGGAGCTTTCAGCTGATCAATCTGCTGGCGGATGCTTTCCGTTGCAGTTTCCCATTGCTCGAGTTGCTCTTCGTAGCGGACAATCTCATCCGGAGAAGCGAGGACTTTCTCGTCGTCGAGTGAGATGTTCGCGAAGAATGCTTGCAGGCGGAAATAATCCTTTTGAAGAATGGGATCGAATTTGTGGTCGTGACACCGGGCGCATCCCATTCCGACTCCGAGGAAGGTATCTCCAACAGTGTCGGTGATGTCGTTGAGCATGTCTTGCCATTGTGTGCGGACGTCACGCTGGTTGTACTCGTAGATTCCGCATCGCAGGAAACCGGTCGCAGCGATCGCTTCGGGATCATTGGGAGCAATTTCGTCTCCGGCGATTTGCTCTCGAACAAACTGATCGAACGGTTTATCAGAATTGAACGCCTGAATGACATAGTCTCGGTACTGCCAGGCATTGGGGCGGTAGTCGTCTTTTCGATATCCGTCCGATTCCGCGTATCGGACAAGATCCAGCCAGAACTGCGCCCAGTGCTCGCCATATCGCGGGCTGTCAAGCAGATCGTCAACGAGTCGTTCGTAAGCTTCGGGGGATGTGTCAGCGAGAAACTCATCGACTTGTTCCGGCGTTGGCGGCAAGCCGGTCAAATCAAAATAGAGTCTCCGAACAAGTGTGAGCGGTTCCGCCTCGTCGCTGGGAGAAAGACCGTTCTCATTCATTTTGCGGAGAAGGAATCGATCGACGGCGTTTCGAGGCCAATGCTCAGGTTCGACTTGAGGAACAGTCGGATCGCGAAGCGGTTGAAAAGACCAGAACTGGCGGTCTTCGTCGGTGATTTTGTCGGCAGAACTGGCTGGGCGAACGGTGCGATCTCCTCCCGGCCACGGGGCACCGAGTTCCACCCATTTCACGAGAACGTCAATTTCCTTTTCCGAAAGCTGACCTGCCGGCGGCATTTCGTAGGACTCGTAGCGGATCGCTTCGATCAAAAGGCTTTCGTCGGCCTTGTGTGGAATGACTGCCGGACCGCTTTCTCCGCCGGAGAGAATCTCGGAGATCGAGTCCAGTTTGAGCCCACCTTTACTCACTTTCCCACTGTGACACTCATGGCAGTGCTCGACGAGCAATGGACGAACTCGAGATTCAAAGAATTCCATGGTCTTGGAATTCAGTTCCGTCTGAACCGCAATCTCTTTTGACGTGGAGGGTTCCGCAGCTGTTGCGACTGCTCCGGTCAGACTCAACACGAAAATGAGGCACATTTTGTCGAGAGCGCGGAACGATTTCGGAGAAAATTCGCAAATGATCATCAATTCACCAGAAGACGCAGCTATGTAATGAGGTAACCCTGACACACCCTCATTTTGGGCTTTGTGTTAAATGGACGGACTTGGATTTTTCATGATTCACGATATAGAGTATGTCATTGGTGGATTCGAATGCGAGTTCACTTGAGATTATTGAGGCCCGATGACGCCTCCGGTTCCTGTCAGCATCCGTCTCTTTTGAGAGAATCTCTTGAAGACGTGGAGTCCGTTTCAACGTTTTCATGGATGTTAACGATCCGACTGAATCTGCCCAAAAGGACGGTTGCGCTTTATGATGCTCCCTCGTCGGTGTTATTTTCTTCTCATCATTGTGTCTCTGACCCTGTGTCTTTGCACGAACATCAGGCTTCCAGCTACAGAGCCGGTCCTGGAGTTTGTCGAAGGGCTTCGCCAGCGTGGCTACTATGACACCGCTCTGGAGTATCTGAGCGAGGTCGAGAATCGCCAGAATCTTCCTCAGAACATAGTGGATGTTTTGGCTTATGAACGAGCGGAAACGCTTCTTCAGAATGCTCGGCGGCTGAAGAATCTGGACGATCAGCGGAAGCAACTGGACGCTGCGCAGGCATCGTTCGAACAATTTGTGAAGGCTTCCCCGAACCATCCTCTCGCCGGTCGAGCGAATACTGCGCGCGGACGAATTCTTCTCGAGAAAGCCCGCGTCGAGATTTGGGATGGAGACAAGCCATCCAACGCGGGGAGCCGCGATCTCTTCCGTCAGAATGCTCGCGACCTCATTCAACAGGCACGAGGCATTTTCCAACAGGCAGTCGGACAGCATCAAAATGCTGTCAAGGCGTTTCCGACGTTCATTCCTCCCGAAAACAAAGAGTTGCGGGCAGAGCGTGCCGAGGCGGAATCACAGTTCATGGAAGCGGAGCTCGATCTCACTCAGTGCAAGTACTGGGAAGCACAGACTTATGATCGGGGCAGTGAACAGCACAAAAAGATTCTGACCGAAGCAGCGTTTGAGTTTGAGAAAATTCACGAGCGATTTCGCAGCCAGTTGGGCGGTCTCTATGCCCGAATGTGGCAAGGGAAGTGTTTCGAAGAACAGGATGAAATCGGGATCGCTCTCGGAATCTATGAGGAAATTCTGGGACACGAGGGTCGTTCCGACGCGATGCGAAGCTTGAAGGATTCAGCCCTTCGGTTTCGATTGATCTGTCTGAATCACGAAGAGCGTGAAGACTATAAGCTGGTTGTTCTCGAAGCGGAGGAATGGCTTCGGAATGCCCGCACGCGATCGAGAACCGATGTCGGTTTGGGAATTCAGTGGGAACTCTGTCGTGCTCTCGAAGTGCTTGGGGCCGACCGAACGCTTTCGGAAACGGAACGTCGGAACAATCTCACCGAAGCTCTGAACCGAGCCCGCACCATCGCCCGCTTTCCGGGAGAATTGAAAACTCCTGCCTCAGCGATGATTCAACGCCTGATGGTGGCTCTCAATCGAGATCCCGGTGACCCAAAAGATTTTGACACCGCTTACGGCAACGCCGGTCAGATTTATGAGGAAGTCAATTCTCTCAATCAAGCGATCAATCAGGCCAAGCTCGACGGGAATCTTGCGCAAGCGAAAGAGATTCAAGAGACGCTCATTGCGACCGCTGGGGAGATGGCTCGACTTTACGATCTGGCGATTCGGTTTGTTCAGGAAGACACCGATCCGATCATGGTCAACATCGCGCGATTGAGACTCGCCTACGGCTATTTGCTTCAACAGAAGTATCTCGATGCCGGTGTTGTGGCCCAATATCAGATGGACAAATACGGCGATGAGTTTCCCGAAGTGGGACGGGAAGCGGGCTTCATCGCGATGACGGCGTTTGACTATGCCTACTCCGATGCTTCTCCGGGGAACCGAGAGTTCGAAGCAGCCATGGTCAAAGCGATGGCGGAGAAGCTCGCCAGCCGGTGGCCGGATTCCGGTCGAGCCAATGACGCTCGAAATGCTGTGGCGAAAATCGCGTTCCAGGATGGAGACCTACTACAAGCTGCCGAGTGGTGGGATCAGGTTCCACAAGGATCCTCCGATTACGCGAACGCTCAAATCCGAGCCGGAAAAGCATACTGGCGTCAGTACGATCTCGAAGCATCCAAACCCGCTCTTGAACGACCAACACCGGATCAGTTGAACGAATGGAAAGCGGCTGCCATTCAACATCTTGAAACAGGCATCGCGGAAGCCGAGAAGAATATTTCCGCCGAAACTCCGCTGCCGGATGAAGTCGTCAGCGCGAAACTTTCTCTCGTCAGTATCCGCAACATGGATGGAATCTACGAAACTCCCGAAGATGGACCAATCGGTGCCATCGAGTTGTTGACCGCCGGTCCTCACTCGGTCATCGCCAGTGTTTCCGTCGCTGAAGGAGAGTCTCGACCGACCGAACCTTCCAGCGCGAAGAGCCAGGAAATGGCGAGCTTCGCGTATCAACAGCTTCTGCGAGCGTACATCGGGATCAAGAATCTCGAGGAAGCCAGAAACGCCCGGATGCAACTGGAACAAGTCGCCGGAAGCGACGATGCAGCTGCGTTGACACAGATCTTTGTTTCGTTCGGACGAGAACTCGAACAAGAACTGGAACGCTTGAAAGCTTCCGGTGAGAACGAACGAGTTCAGGAAGTTCGAGAAGGTTTCGAAGGGTTCTTGAACGACCTCTCCAATCGAAAAGAAGGACAGACGTTTTACTCCATGCTTTGGATCGCGGAAACTTTCGCCAGTCTGGGCGACGCGAGCCGCGACGATCAGCAGAAGTCGGAAGAATACTTCACCAAGTCCTCGGACATTTATCGCCAGATCGTGGAGCGAGCAGCGAGCGAGCCCGATTTCGTTTCCGATCCGCGTCAGATCACTTCGACCAAGCTTCGACTGGTCAACACGCTTCGACGGAAACCAGAATTCCCCGCAGCAGAAACGGTGATTCTCGAGATTCTCCAGGAGAGCCCGAATGCTCCCGATGCCCAGTTTGAGGCAGCTTCGCTTTATCAGGACTGGGGACAGCAGGGCGGACCCGACGCGCTCGAACACTTTCAGATGGCGGTTGCCGGTCAAAAGGAACCGATTCGCGTTTGGGGATGGGCTTACACAGCTCAAGCTCTGCAACGAGCGATCTTCGGAAAAGAAGATCCTCGCATGGAACAACTTCACTTTGACGCGAGATACAACCTTGCGGAAACCGAATATCAGTACGGGATGACCGCGCTCGATAACGAGACTTCCGTCGAACATCTGCGTCGTGCTCAAGCAGCGATCTCAGGGTTTCAACGAGTTTCGAATCGCTGGCCGGATGCGGAGTATCAGCGTTTCAACAAGCTCTATCGTCAGGTCCTCGAAGCACTCGGAAGTCCTGTCGTTGACCTCCCGCGTGATGTCGATCGTCCGCAAACTTCCCCGGACACTCCCGCTGAACAGGTTGCTGATCAAGGTGGTCCGACCACTGTCGCCGAAGACTCAGCTGTCGCGACTCCGGAAAGTTCAAGCAGTCCACTGTTGATGATCCTTCTTTTGGTGGTCGGCGGAGCTGCGGTTGCCGGGCTGTACTTCCTCGCAGTCGGTCAGAACAAGCGGAAGTATTCGAAGTATCAAAATTCTTCGACGACGCCATCGACGACCAGTCCTGCTCCGGCCGAATCCATTCAGTTCGACAATGTTTTCGAGGCACCGGCTGATGTCGCTCCTGTGATTAACGTTCCCGATCAGGTGACTGCGGTCAAAGCACCTCCAGTGGTGATCAAAAAATCAGCGTCTGCGACGAAGTCCAAAACTGATGCTCCGGTGAAAAAGAAACGCAAGCTCACCGAAGAAGAAGTGAAGAAGATCAAAGCAGCTCGAGCGGCTAAAGCAGCGAAGCAAAAGAGTTCCTCAGACAAAGAATCCGCAACGGGTGAAACGCCGCCGACGAGGAAGCGTCGCCCTAAACCGCCGAGTTCCGAGTAGCCATTCAGCGAATCATTCGAATTCACCCAACACGTTTTCCAAAAGCTCAAAGCAATGCCGATCATCCCGACTTGTCGTCCTTTCGTAGCAGCATCGTCTCTTGTGCTGTTGCTCTTCAGCCCCGTGCTCGGGCAGGAAATCGATACTGTCTACCTGAAGGGCGAAGCGAAGCCTGTTGCAGGAGAGATTACGGCTGTCGACAAGACTTCTGTAACTGTCAACCAGAAAATCGCCCGGAAGGACGTCCCTGTTCCCGCGAATACCATCTCTTTTATTGCCTGGAGTGGAGAGCCGGCGACTCTCAATCTGGCTCGCAGTAATGAACGCGCCGGAAACCTCTCCGAAGCTGTGGCAGGTTATCAGGAAGCATTGTCGGCAATTGGTTCTGATGCTCCAGATATTAAGAGAGACGTGGAGTTCTTCCTGGCTCGAACGACTTCGAAATTAGCGCAGGCAGATCCGGAACAACTGACAGCAGCGATTCAACAGCTTCAACAGTTTGCCGAGCAGAATCGAAACTTTTATCGCTATTACGACACTCAAATCCTTCTCGCCGAAACGGCTTTGCTTGCGAATGATGTTTCCACAGCTGAGGCGGCTTACACGGTTCTCGAACAGTCGCCCTGGCTCGATTATCAGATGGCAGCAAAGATTGGACGGGCGAAGACATTGCTTGCCCGAAACGACATTGCCGCTGCAAAGCAGGTGTATGACGAAGTCGCTTCGAGCAATCCATCCTTACCGTCCGAAAAGGCGAAACAGCTAGAAGCAATGTTAGGTCAGGCGGAGTGCCTCCAACGTCAATCGGCGTACGATCAAGCTGCCGACATTCTTCAGACAGTCATTGACCAGACCGCAGCAGACGAAAGCCGCGTTCTTGCCGAAGCCTATCTGAGACTCGGCGACGGATACGCCGCACAAGGTCAGAAAGTGAAGGAAGCGATTCTTGCTTATCTTCATGTTGACGTCGTTCCATCACTCGCATCACACGCGGACTTACATGCTGAGGCGCTTTATCGTCTCGCTCAACTCTGGCCGGTCGTCAGTCAACCTGCGCGGGGAGCGGATGCTTCTGCGAAGTTGGAAGCCGATTACCCCAACAGCCCATGGGTTGAGAAGCTGGGAAGCGGCGGTTGAATGGCGAAGAGTCGCCCGGTCATTCAGGTGAACACTCCTGTTCCGGTTTTGCAAGAAAGATGTCTCCATCAAACAGACAAAATCGATGGGAGTCAATGGCGACCCTCTTCACAGCGTCTTATGATTCTTTGAAATTCCAGTCTTAAACATCTCAAGATCACACTCACGGTCGACAGCTTCCCCCCACTGTGCGATCGCTGTTGTTAGCGGAGAATATGATGCTTTCTCGTCTCAGTGGACAACGCCGTATCTGGCAGGCAACCTCTCTGATGATGGCCATCATGGCCATGTTTGTCGCATCGGTTCCAAATTCCGGTTGGGCATATCAGGAAGACGCAGCAACCGAAACGGCTCCTGACTCAACCGAAAACACTACCGAAGAGGCATCAACGGACTCTGAAACTCCCGCAACAGCACCTCGGGAAACCATGCTCAGCTGGATGATTCGCTCATCCGGGTATTTCGGAGCCGTCCTGCTTCTCATCTCATTCATCATGGTGGCAGTGATCATGATGAACCTTCTTCAGGTGCGAAGAGATAATCTTCTGCCGGAAGAGTTCGTGATCGCCTTCGAAGAAAAGCTGACAGCAAAAGACTATCAGGGTGCATACGAAATCGCCCGCAGCGATGAATCACTGATCGCTCGAGTTCTCGCCGCTGGCCTCGGACGCCTGAATCGAGGATACGAAGAAGCGATTGAAGGAATGCAGGAAGTCGGTGAAGAAGAGAGCATGATGATGGAACATCGACTCAGCTATCTGGCACTGATCGGATCGATCGCACCGATGATCGGCCTGATGGGAACGGTTTGGGGGATGATCCAGTCGTTCCGAGAAATCTCAACAGCCGCTACAGCACCGAAGCCAAAAGACCTCGCCGACGGAATTTCGACAGCGTTGTTTACGACTCTCGAAGGACTCGTCGTCGCGATTCCCGCAATCATCGCGTACGGTCTGCTTCGTAACCGTGTCAGCCGTCTTCTGCTGGAGGTCGGTCGAGTGAGCGAAGGACTCATGGCTCGCTTTTCTGCCGTTGGAAAAGCAGGCAACGAGAAAGCCTGATCACGGATTCAGCGAATCGATCAAGCAGCAATGTTGATTTCAGTCGCCACTCCTGAGTGAAACAATGAAGATCAAACACGCCAAGCCAACGATCGTCGAAGCGGACATGACTCCGATGATCGATATGACGTTCCAACTGATCGCGTTCTTCATGATCGTGACGAACTTCGAGCAGACTCAAGCGGACGAACGCGTCAAACTGCCCGCAGATAAACTCGCGCGTCCTCCGAAAGTTGCCCGCGAAAACGACATCGTTTTGAATGTCGGTTTCGATCGGAACGAACTCGGACAGAAGATCAGCCAGGAACCGGGGATCTTTTACGGAGATCAGCCGATTCCGATTCGGGATTACTTCCCGCGACTGAAAGATGAATACACTCTCGCTGCCAAACAATTCGGCGAGGCGGAAGCCCGGAAAAGAACCATTGTGATCCGGGCAGATGGAGATGTTCCGACAGGTTTGATTCAGGAACTGATCAAGCTGGGACAGGAGGCAGGATTCGAAAAGTTCGCCTTAAAAGCCAAGTCCGATGATGAGGCAGGATAGTCACCGAAGGTCGTCGAAGTCGCGCGTTGATCAAGCTGTTTCTGAGGATGGAGTTTGATGACGACTGACTTCGAATTGTTCGAGAATCATCTCTCGACTCGTGATTAATCGATCCAAGCACGATCTCAGGAAATCAGCCTCCCCAGAAGGTTCACATCGCCAACTCAGGTGAGGCGACCAAGAGCGAAGATCAAACGATGAAATTTCGCAAACGAGAAACCGATACCAAAGTCGACATTCAAATGTCGGCCATGATCGATATTGTCTTTCAGCTGCTGATTTTCTTCCTGCTCACATTGAAAATTATCCCGCCGGAAGGGGACTTCAATATCAACATGCCGATCGGTGCTGTTGCCAACGCCAACGACGACATTCCCCCGATGGATCTCAAGGTGAAACTTGAGGCGAATCCGGACGGCACATTGAAACAGCTTTACTTCGGAAGCCGCGCGTTGGGCAACGACTTCCCATTCTGCTTTGAACGATTGAATCAAGACATCGCAGCGATCGCCGGAGGTCAGCAAGGTTACAGCGATGACCTCGAAGTCGAACTCGACCCGGATTACGGTCTTCACTATCGCTACATCGTGAAGGCGATCTCCGCATGCCGCGGCCGCATTCAGGGTGATCAGCAAGTCACCTATATCGAAAAGATCAAATTCGCCCCTGTCGATCGACCAGAATGACGTGATCCACTCGGGAGAACGATCTTCGCGGACTGTAGAGCCTCAGAAATGCTCTACCGAATCCAGCCACCGCCGAGGACGCGATCGTTGTCGTAGATGACAAGTGCCTGGCCGGGCGCGACACCGAATTGCGGCTGATCAAACTCGACCCGTATCCGATCATCTTCTTCGAGTTCAACGAGACACTCACCTGGAGTGTGCTGGTATCGAATCTGTGCGGTGGCACGAAGTGGAAATTCGAGGTCCTCTTTCAGCCAGTTCAATCGATCCGCTTCGACCGAGGTCCTGCCAAGCTCGTCTTTCGTCCCGATGACAACTCGGCGCGTTTCCGGTTCGATCCGAACAACAAATCTCGGTTCGCCGAATGCGATTCCAAGACCTCGTCGCTGGCCGATCGTGAATTTTTCGTATCCGCCATGCTCTCCGAGCACAGCTCCGGACGTATCGACGAGTTCCCCGGCAGTCTCCTGCGGACCGCGATAGTCGTAGAGAAATCTTGCGTAGTCGTTGTCCGGGATGAAGCAGATTTCCTGGCTGTCGGGTTTGTTCGCAGTTCGAATTCCTGCATTTTCCGCAAGCCGCCGAAGCTCCGTTTTCTGGTAACCTCCGACTGGAAACAGGATTCGATCAAGAAGATCTCTTTCGATTCCAAAGAGGACGTACGACTGGTCCTTGCTCGCATCGAGTCCCCGATATAAACCGGGGCGGTCTTCTCCATCGACCGTCGCAAGTTGGGCATAATGGCCTGTTGCGATATGTTCCGCTCCGACCTGTTTTGCGAAGTCCCAAAGCTTTCCGAACTTCAGCCAGACGTTGCACATGACACAAGGATTCGGCGTCCTGCCTGCGAGATACTCGTCAGCAAAGTAATCCTTGATTTGTCCGAAAGCATCACTGAAGTTTAATGCGTGAAACGGAATATCGAGCGCATCAGCAACTCGTCGCGCGTCCGCAGCATCGGAAGCACTGCAGCAACCCTGTTTGTATGACTTCGCATCGACAATCGGGAGCCCGCCAATTCCCGTTTCGCAGGCATCTTCAGTGACACCTGAGCGCATAAAGAGACCGACAACCTCGTAACCCTGCTCTTGAAGGAGCCAGGCTGAGGCTGAGCTGTCAACTCCACCACTCATTGCCAAAACGACGCGTGACATACGGGAAAACGATTGAGGAACAAGAAATCAGCATTCCGGATGACGAAAAATCAAGCAGTCGACCACCCGTCTACGCTTCTATCTTAGCCAAAAGGGGTCAAAATGGTAGATGACCCACTTCAAAGCTTGTCGAAAGAACTCACCGTGCCGCAAAAACCGTTTCTGAATACACTGGGATTTCTGATGCAATTTGCCGCACTCACGTTTCTCCCGCTCCTGATCCTGTGGCAGTTGAACTTCGGATTTCGGCTGATTTGGATGCCTGCCCTCACCACTGCGGGGGTCATTGTCTTTTACGTCGGTCACCGGTTGCGTGAGAACGACGAATGACCCGGACACCGGAACGACCGTCTGCGTTGTCTTTGTCGCTGCTGACCGGTTCGATTCTCTGGGGCCTGTTTCTGAGTTCGGAGACACTTTGCCAGCCGGTTCCGGTTGTGCCATTGCAGACACCCCAAAGACCCGCAGAAACGCTGCTGCCAGGATCAGAGGTGTTGGGTGCTCCGGTCCGTTTCCCAATCGTGACGGAGACCGATTCTCAGCGGCAGCGAGCATTTGAATCGATCAAGACTCTTTTGCAGAACGATCAGCTTGAGGCTGCGCAGCAGCAATTACAGCAACTTGAAGACGTCTCCGCAGGTCGTCTGGTCGCTCTCGACAATCGGCGACGAATGGACTTTCAGCTAGTGGTCGATTTGCATTTTCCGGGCATGGATCACAGGCTGACGAAAGATTCCCGGGTTAATTCGTCCGACGGAAAGACGTCATCACTTTGGAGAGATTTGCTCACTCATTCTAGAACGGCTGATGACGTTCCCGTGGACGCGGACCAGTCCTGGAAACGTGGTAATTTTGAAGATGCCCGACAGGTTTGGTTGACCCTGTTAAATTTCCAGAATGAATTCGGACAAGCTGCGCCGGGAAGCTCGGTTAGTGAGGTCTCGAAAGCAGAAATTCTCAAGCGATTGATCGTCGCCGACGGAGTGACTGGACGACTGCTCACTGCCCGTAAAAGGTTGAATCGCTGGCGGGGATCAATCTTGGATGTTGATGGAAGCGTTGCAGGTCGCACCGGAAATGTTGGGGAACTGCTCGAGCGATGGTTGGACCGTCAGTCGTCGCTTGCCCCGGAAGGATTTATCACCGAACAAGATTCCTTCCCTTTTCAACGAACACGATTTGATTTCGTTGAAGAGAAGTGGTCGAGGCCGGTGGAGTTCATCACCGACTCACTGGCGATCTCTGAACCGGTCATCTGGAACGATGTTCTCCTGGTTTCTGATCAGCTCGGATTGCGGGCATTAAATCTCTTCACTGGTGAGGCTGCGTGGCCGGTCGATCGTGACGACGCGGGGTCTCTCATCGAAACTCCGCCGTTGATGGAGAATCGAGAGATCGTCCCGTTTGCACAAGAATCAGGAAGCCTCGTCAACGACCTTTGGATTGGTCGAACAGGCGTGGCGCGGTTTGTCGTCAATCGAGTGCGAGATGAATTTCAACGTTCGCGCGTCTTTGCAATTGATCTCCAGCGACAAGGACAAATTCGATGGACCGTTGCTGCCAATGATTTGCGAACCGATGCGAACGATGCAGCACAATGGATTTTCTCAGGTCCGCCGAAAATCGAAGAGGACCTCGTTGTCATTCCATTGCGAAGTGCCGAGCCTGATTACGGTCTGCGACTGGTGGCCTTTGATCAGGCCTCCGGGGAACTGATCTGGGATGAGCGGATTGGATCGACACTCGGGGAGACCTCGACGCCGGACCGCGTGTTTCTCGACGAGATACATATTCAAGACCAGATGATCTTTTGGAACATCGATCAGGAGGCTGTTGCTGGCCTCGATTTGACGACTGGTCGTTTGTTGTGGGTGACAGCTCTCCCATCACAAAGCTGGTCTCGAGTTGACGCGGAACTTTTTGAGTCTTCTCCCATTGATGGAGCTGTCTGGGGAAGCGATCAGGCTCTGTTCGCGCGTTCGAAGGAAGGAGTCGCGCGACTGGACCCTTACACAGGAGATCTCATTTGGCATACCTGGAGAAGACGAGGATCGGAACGCTTCCTCGGAGTTCACGAAGGACAATTGATCGCGGTCGGTTCGGGACTCGCAAGTTTTGAAGTGGAAAGAGGCGACGTTCAATGGGAGTACGAGATAGAAGGCTTTCAGCAGCCTGCGAATGCTCTTCTTTTCGGCGGCGCGATCTTCGCGCCCACCGGAGACGAAGTCTGGACGATTGATGCACACTTGGGACAGATCCTTCAACGAGATTTCACGCAGCTGTTGACGGGGCATGAAATCGAGTCCGTGGCGATTCGAGATTCATTGATCATCGCTACGGGAAGCAAGGAACTGACGACATTTAAAATTGTCCGTATCGCAGAATCGCCGCTTCACCTGCGTGAATAGAGCAAGTTGCTCTTTCCTGTGCGCTCGCTTGAACTCTTTCATCAGGCAGAAGACTGAGTCTGCTCATGCGAGTGAGTGCAAACCAAAACAGAAATTGCTCTAAACGGCGGACTGCGACTTCGAACTTCATCAGCGACCGCTCTTAAATAACACAACGATTGTCGAAGTTTACTTTCGATTGATAATACCGGTCGAGCGATCTTCTTAATCAGCGATCGATGTAATCGACAACACGACAGAAGCGTCTCCGGCGGAGACAGGTTTTCCCTCTTCCGCAGACTCGTTAATTTCCGAGGCGCGCGTTTCGGTCAGAATTGTGGCCATCCAGGTTGTCAGAACTTGATTGATTAAAGTGGAATTATCAGGCGATGACCACGAGACACGGATGCGATCGTCCTCTTCAAGATCTGCGTCTTTACGAAGTTGCTGGATGTGACGAATTAAGTCACGAGCCATTCCTTCGTGGATCAGTTCTTCGGTCAGTTTGGTTGATAGGGCAATCTGAATTCCTTCGGAGTCGGCGCTTGCCCAGTCCGTTGCCTGCTCGACGCTGACCAGAACATCATCCGGACCCAGAACGACTTCTTCGCCGTTGATGGAGAGAGTGACAGATTGACCGCTCCGCAACGGAGCTAATTCAGAGCCTTCCATCTCCGGAAGCTGCTTACGAATGGCGCCGAGCAGTTTTCCGTACTTTGGACCGAGGGTCTTTAGATTCGGTTTAAAAATGTAATTCACAAGATCGTCGAGGTTCCCCACTCGCTGGACCGACTTAACATTTAACTCATCGCCAATGATGTCGAGTGAGTGCTCTAAGGCTTCGGCAACCGCCTGATCTTGACAGGCAAAACGAAGTTCAGCGAGTGGCTGTCGAACGCGGAGTTCAGCGGTTTCTCGCAAGCGATGTCCCATTCGAACAAGTGTCTGAATCGCCTGAACGCGGGCGCTTAGTTCGGGATCGAGTTTTGCGGAGTCCACTTCCGGGTAGTCGCACAAGTGGACGGAAACGGGGTTCGTCCCGTCGTCAGTCGACACGAGGTTTTGATAGATCCTTTCACTTAAGAAAGGAATCGCAGGTGCCAACAGCTTGGAAAGAGTCACAAGCACTTCGTAAAGCGTTTGATAAGCGGCAAGTTTATCGGTGTCCCATTCTGGGGCTCCACTGCTTTCGCCATCCTGGCCTTGTTCGACAGCTTTCCAGAATCGGCGTCGGTTGCGGCGGATGTACCAGTTGGAAAGTTCATCGATGAACTCAGTCGCTGACGACATGAATCGAGCGACATCAAATGCTTGAAACGAATCGTGTGCGATTTGAGTGAGTTCCTGAAGTCTCGATAGGACCCAGCGATCGATCTCTGGACGCTCTTGCAAAGGAACCGGGTCCTGCTTTGGATCGAATCCGTCGAGGACAGCGTAATTCACGAAGAATGCGTAGCTGTTCCAGAGTGGAATGAGAACCTGCCGACGAACGTTGTCCGCCGGGGTGCTGGTGACTTTGCAGGTCGGCAACCCTTCTTTTGTCTCGGAAATTGGACCGTCAACTGTTTCGAGAGTGACCGGTTCCTGCGGGATTCGAAGACCGAAACGCAGATCGCTGGCGGGATTCTGAGCGAGGTACATCCAGCGAAGCGTATCGACACCGAGTTGCTCGGCAGCCTCTTCAAACCAGATCGCTGTCCCGTCTGACTTGTGCATCGGGTTGCCATGTTCATCCATGACAAGTCGATGTCCGAGGAGATTGCGAAACGGCATTTTCTCCTTCGGGTCCTCGGTTTCGTCGTATCGCATCATCGTTGCCAACGACAGCAACGAATAGAACCAGTTGCGGAACTGACCGGGGAAGCATTCTGTCACGAGGTCGGCCGGGAACCACTTTTGCCATTCGGTTTGATCATGGTTGTACATCATCGTTGAGAAGGGAACGATTCCGGCATCCAGCCACGGGTTCCCGACATCTTCGACGCGCTCGAGGAGGGCACCGGTTTTCTGGCTGCGCAGCTTGATCTTGTCGATCCAGGGTCGATGCGGAGTGTGACCCTCGAACTCGTCCCAACCTTCTCCGCCATCGCGGGCGCGTCGTTCCAGCTCTTCGAGAGAGCCGATC
The DNA here is from genome assembly GCF_007859735.1 of Thalassoglobus neptunius. Taxonomy (GTDB): domain Bacteria; phylum Planctomycetota; class Planctomycetia; order Planctomycetales; family Planctomycetaceae; genus Thalassoglobus; species Thalassoglobus neptunius. Next base: position 2,997,011 of record NZ_SIHI01000001.1, read on the forward strand.
ACTTCGAAGTCGGTCGGATCTTTGGGGTTGACCCAGATTGGCAGCGCGAGACCCCAGAAACGCTTCTTGGAGATCATCCAGTCACGCATTGTCGACAGCCATTCCAACTCTCGATCTTTCCCCTGAATGCTTTCCGGAATCCAGTTAATTTGTTCGGTGACAGCTTTAATTTCATCTCGCCAGTCCATGTTAATAAACCATTCGTCAACAAGACGAAAGACGAGTTCTTCACCGGTGCGCCAACAGTGCGGATAGACGTGAGGATAAGTCTCAACGTAAACAAGAAGCCCTTTTTCTTTTAACGAATCAAAGACCATCTCCGCAGTGGCGGGATCGACCGCTTTCTTGCCGGTAAAGAGGCCGAAACCATCGCTGAATGTTCCATCTTCGCGGAGCGGAGCAATCGCGGGCAGACCAACTTCCATCCCGATTTTATGATCGACATCCCCGCAACCCGGAGCGGAGTGAACAATTCCCGTTCCTTCACCAGCGACAACGATCGCATTCCCTTTGAAATCGCGTCCGCCGTCGATAACTCGATGGGAATCGACGGAGCTTGGTTTGTCTGAGGCTTCTCCAGTGGACGGCTGTGACGGGAAACCGCCGGGCAGTTTTTGAGCATCGAGTTCATCGAATGGACCTTGATATCTCCATCCGACCATCTCGGCACCTTTAATTGTGCCGATTTCTTCGAAACCTCCTTGTTCCTTAAAGATCTGCGCGATCGTTTTTAGCTTTTGGAGTCCTTCCGGCCATTGCCATTCGGGACGACCAAAACCTTCCTTAAACTCTCTTTCCAGACGTTTGTAATTTAAGTTGTCTTTCGCGAAGTAATAAATCGCTGGCTCTTGATCGCCGCGAATTTGTGCTTTTAACCGGATATAATCGAGGTCGGGATTAATCATCGTGGCGACGTTCGACGTGAGCGTCCATGGAGTCGTCGTCCAGATGAGAAGAAACTCATCGAGTTGCTCATCGTTGGCCCCGGGTGACTCACCCGGGGCTGAATTGTTCTTGTCAACCAGCGGGAAACGCACGAACACGGATTTGTGAGTGGTCAGCTTACGGCCGTCCGCGACTTCCATCTGTGAGTAAGCGCTGCCCGATTTTCCGCCCCAGGGCATGACATCGTGCCCGAGGTAAACTTTTTTGCGCTCGAAACACTTCTTGAGGAACTTCCAGATGGTTTCGTTGTTTTCGGTCGCGAATGTGAAATAGCTTCCTCCCCATTCCGGATTGCCGAGTCGAGCCACAAGTTGTTCCGCAGGGCCTTTTTCGACGACGCCCTTCGGAGTCGACAGTTCGACGGTTTCATCCGTGTCGATCTTGTCCGCGAGTTTCCGCAGTTCGTCGGGGTTGTCCCACTCCATCCAATAGCCGAGGCGGATTGACTGTTCAGTCTGGCGGGCTGCGAAGTTCAGAACTCGACGCTTGCACTCGTGAACGAACTTGTCGATGCCGTATTCGGCGATGGCTGACTTTGTTCCGAGATTCAATTGCTTCTCGACTTCGACTTCCACCCAGAGACCCTGGCAGTCGAACCCGTTCTGATAGCGGAGTTCGTGCCCGGTCATCGCGAAATATCGCTGATAGGCGTCTTTGTAGGTTCGGCCCCAAGCGTGATGAACGCCCATTGGATTGTTGGCGGTAATCGGCCCGTCGAGGAAAGACCAGGGTTTCTTTCCCCGATTCTTCTCTTGCAAGAGTCGAAAAACATTCTGATCGCGCCAGAAGCGGAGCATTTCGTGCTCACCGGCAAGAAACTGAGCTTGATCGACTTTTTGTAACATGTTTCTCAATAACCACTTGGGAGCACGCAGGAGGTGCGATTTCCAGTGAGAGCGAATTGCCACGGATGCAGATGTGCGTCAATCTGCAAAAGCGTCCGCGTCGCTGCGGCCTCTCCGTCGAAAACGGAATGATACTCGCGTCGCGTGGTATGTAAACGCGGGAACGCCGATGTGAGCTCAAGACTGACATCGGCGTTCCCGAATTTTTGATTTCACCGAGGCGAAAATCACCTCGCCGACTCTTCGACCAATTTCATGGTCGCTTTGGATTCAACTGAGCACTCTTGGTCCGCTGAATACTGCAATTGCTCGTGTGAATCGCTGTGCTCTGGAGATGAAAACGCACTCTCAGAGGCTTCTAGGTTGGGTTGTCGTCGATTTGATTGGACAGCCGAATTGATCCAGTTTTAACAAAAAGCCCGAGAGAATCAGTCCGTTTCACGGAGATGGCTGTCGAGGAAGGACGACGGACGCATTCATGACTTCTTAAAAGTCGTCATCATCGTCCACGAAGCTGTCGAAGTCGTCGTCGTCATCATCGTCATCGTCTTCATCATCGTCGAAGTCGTCATCGTCTTCGAAATCATCATCATCGAAGTCGTCATCTTCGAAATCATCGTCGTCAAAGTCGTCGTCATCGAAGTCGTCGTCTTCGAAATCGTCATCGTCGAAGTCGTCGTCTTCATCATCATCATCGTCGTCATCGAAATCGTCAAATTCATCGATGTCATCATCATCAGATGCGACAATGGCGTTCCAGTGGTAATCCTGGTCCAACTGTTCAGCTTCGGGGGAGCCGGCTTGAGGCGACCGCATTCCGAATGTGATGGTCATATTCTATAGCCTTCTCGATCTCAAATGTTTCGTCCTGTCCGGCCACCATCTGCCAGCCGTTCGGTCGCATGGGGACGTCTCTTTTCTCGCGTGTCAGTAATCGATTGAAATGGTGTTGTCAACCGCTTTTTCCCGTCGAGCACTGAATTGATCGGATCGACTGTCAAGCATGTTGAATCGGATCAAACTGGCAACACGAGATTCTCCGAATTCTCTGTCTCATTTTGGGGATTCTGAACACTTCAGAACCCGTTTGTGTTTGAGTCTTGCAGCGGCACTGGGACCACGGTAATTTTTCTTTATGAACAAGAAACCCTCGCGAAATTCTGATGATGATGTCGAAGCCCTGGCCCACGATCTGCTGGGTGTCGACCTGAATGCGTCCGACCAGGACGACGAGCCACTCGAAGTCGATGGGTTGGGACTCGATGATCTGGGATTTGACATGCCCGAACCGGAAGTTACTGAGCCTGAACCGACCGCTTCCCCTGAACCAGCCGCAACGACTGATTCCGAAGAAGATCCGTTGGCGTGGATCGTTTCGGCTGCGAAGCAACCTCCTCGCTCCGATGTCGTCAGCCCCTTCGATGACTCTGAAGATGACGACTTTGGAGTTGGTGTGGTCGAAAGCAGTGTTTCGGATGACGAGGATGATTTCGACTCAGTTGTGGAAGAAGAATCTCCGGAGGAAGAGATCCAACCTGTCGAGTTGAGCGAACGAGACGCCTACTGGGATGCACTCGACGAATCGACTGAAGCTCCACGTCGAAGTTCGTCGCGAAAGAAAAAGCCTTCGTCTGAAGAATCCTCAAAGGCTCGTCCCAAGAAGAAACGACGTCAAAAACCTGTTCAGGAAGAAAAAGCCGAAGAGCGACCGGAAAAGCCAAAGAGAAAACGCAAGCCTTCGGGACGTAAGAAGGAAGTCGCATTCGAAGACATCGACGACGACGGCTTCGGTTCAGGAATCCTCGGACCGGAACAAGTTGAAGACGATGTTGTTCAAAGCTCCGTGAGCGACGAGGACTCTTACGAGGAAGACGACGACTTCGATCAGCCTGAAACGAGTGAGGTCTACGAAGACGAGACAAGCGACTTCGATGATGACTTCGGGTCAGGTCTCGATTTCGATGATCAACCTAAGAAGCGTTCGCCGCAACGGTCACCTCAACGGCGGGCACCAAAGCAGAAGAACGTTCAACGAGATTCTGCACGTCCTGCTCGGAAGAGACGTCCCGCTGAGCCCGTTCAGGAGAAATTAACTCGACCGAAGGCCAAATCGGCTTCCGAGAAACCCGCACCCGAGGAAAAGCGGGAGAAGACGAAAAAGAAAGACCGATACGCCGGGATTCCCAGCTGGGAAGAAGCGATTTCCTATCTCGATACGAAGAAGCAACATTCTTCGTCGGGAAAAACTTCTTCTGGAGGTCGCAGCAATCAGCGACGGGGAAGAGGTCGTCGATCGAACAAGGATTGACGGATTCTCAAGAGCATTCTGAATGCTCACACTCCTGTGAACGATGGCAAGTGACAGGGACACTTTTCATAAACCGAATTTGATCTGCATAATTGAGGATGATTCATGGCGAACGTCGCACAACTTGCATCTGCTGCTCTGACAGCCACAGATGGGATTCTCCGCCTTGCACCGAACTGGGTTCCGAGATCGTTTCTGCAGCCTGGTCGACGACTCAAGCTGCATCCGAACGACTATTACGCCTACGGAATGAATCGCGGTGGAATCGACGAGCGATGGTTCGGTTCGACGACGGAAGCAGCCAACGACAACAGAAACTGGGACGAAGGTCTCTCGTACTGTGTCCACGGCGGCGAACGATTCCTCCTCCGGGATGCCGTTGAAGAACTCAAAGGCGAGATCATCGGCGATGCCATCTGGGACAAGTACGGCAAGTGGCCTGTCTACTCGAAGTTCTTCGACAATATGGGCCCCATTCCTCACCACATGCATCAGAACGCCGAGCAGGCAGCAAAGGTCGGTCAGGAAGGAAAGCCAGAATCCTATTACTTCCCGCCTCAGATGAACGCCATCGGAAACAACTTTCCGTACACGTTCATGGGCTTCGAACCGGGAACCACCAAGCAAGACGTCATCGATTGCCTGGATCGCTGGAATGAGGGGGATAACGGAATTCTCGATCTGTCGAAAGCGTATCGACTGAAGCCTGGCACAGGTTGGCTGATTCCTCCTTGTGTGCTGCACGCTCCCGGTTCACTTGTCACATATGAACCGCAGTGGGGAAGCGATGTCTTCGGGATGTATCAAAACCTCGTGGAAGGTCGCGAAGTTCCGCGTGCTTTGCTGACGAAGGACTTCCCGGAAGAATTCCACAACGACAACGCCTATATGGTCGACGCCCTCGACTGGGAAAAGAACGTCGATCCAAACTTCAAGGATTCCAACTATCTTGAGCCGATCGTCTCCGAAGAAGGAGATGGCTGGGTCGACAAGTGGATCGTCTACGGAACCGTTGACGGAGAACAACTCTTCACAGCGAAAGAACTGACGGTTCAACCCGGTGCCAGTTGCACGATCAAAGATGGCGCAGCGTTCAGCCTCATCACCGTGCAGGGAAGCGGCTTGATCGATGATTTGATCCTCCAGTCGCCTGTCATGATTCGATTCGGCGAAATGACCGAAGACGAAGTGTTCGTGACCGCGAAGAAAGCGACAAGCGGAGTAACCATCAAGAATACCGGCAAGGAACCACTTGTTGGTCTTCGCTACTTCGGTCCTGGTGCACAGCCGAGTGCTCCAGCTGTCGGAGATGCACGGAAGTAACATTCAGGCAACACTCGCTGGCTCCTTTGAAGGGGCCAGCGAGATGTTCAATCAGGCGGTGTGTGCTCGTCATCGACCAGAGTGTTTTGGTGATCGGCCAATTCTGGCAGAGTCACCAATCTCAGCCATGGAGGAGAGGGAGATGGACGCAATCGGAACGGAAACACCACCCGCACAATGGCTCAGCGAGAAGTCGTCAGCGGCTGACATCGACCGCGTCGAGCAATTTCTGAACGATCAGGGAACCTTTCGATTTCCCACGCTTTCCTCGGGCTTGTTCTCAGCAGCTGCCGGTGACCACGCGGAATTCGGGCTGACGGGATATCAAAACGTCTGGGTGCGCGACAACATTCATGTCGCCCACGCTCTGTGGGTCGCAGGACAGAAAGATGTTGCCGTTCAGGCTGTCGAAGCGTTCGTTTCGTTCTATACGAAGTATCAGCATAAGTTTGTCGATATCATCGAAGGCCGCGCCGACCCGTCCGATGCTCAAGCTCGACCGCACATTCGTTTCGACGGAACAGCCCTCGAAGAAAACGAGGAAGAATGGGCTCACGCTCAGAATGATGCCATTGGCTATCTGCTTTGGCTGATCTGTAAGTTCCTCCGAAGTGGCGACCTGAAACCGTCTCCCGAACTGCCCCAGCTTCTCGCATTGATCGTGAAGTATCTTAATGCGATCGAGTACTGGAAGGATGAAGACAGCGGGCATTGGGAGGAGACGAAAAAGATCGAAGCCAGCAGCCTCGGACCGGTCATCGCTGGTTTCGAACAATTACTATATTGGCTCGATGAAACAGAGTCCGAACTTCCCGGACTGACAAAGTCTGAGATTAAAAACATCCAGGAACAGGGGATCGTCGCTCTCGCGGAAATTCTTCCCGCTGAGTGTATTCAACCCGATCCCTCGCAGAATCGGCGCTACGATGCGGCTCTATTGTTTCTCGCGTATCCGCTCGACGTTCTCGATGAAGAGATGACGCGACAAATCGCCGAGGACGTGCGAAGTCATCTCTCTGGTCCGATTGGCATTCGACGCTATATCGGAGATTCCTACTGGTGTGCCGATTATCGCACGCTGCTCGCTGCCGATAAACGAACAACCGACTACAGCGAAGACACCTCCTCGCGCGATGCTTTGTTGAAAGAAGGTCAGGAAGCGCAGTGGTGCATCTTCGATCCGATTCTGTCGGTGATTTATGGCCGCTTGTATCTCGAATCCGGAGATGTAAAAGACCGCGAGCATCAGCTGTATCATCTCCAGCGATCGCTCGGTCAACTCACCCCTGCAGTGTCGCGGTTCGGTGCGTATCGATGTCCGGAGTCGTATTTCCTCGAAGCAGGAGAATGGATTCCCAATGACATTTGCCCGCTGCTTTGGACGCAGGGAAATCTGCTTTTGGCTCTGCACTGGATGAAGCAGTCGCTGCAGTCTGCATGAGTGAACTCGACAATCTATCTTCCGCCCTCATCGGAGAACATTGAGTCATGGATCACGAATCAACATCCACCCCCGATGCTTCCTCATCACAACAATGTGTCTGTCCTCGCTGCGGAGGAACACTGCACGAGATCAAGCAGAAGTTCGTCTGTCCCCGGTGCGGAATTGTCGAAGGCTGTTGTGAAGGCGGACGACAATAGACCGTAAGCGCACCAACGCCGACTTGGTTGTTCCTCAAGATCTTATGTGGGCTTGCGATTAACTGGGCGAATCGATGTCGTCCCGGTGAGAGAGAGTTTTACACCAATGAGTCTGTGTGTTAACGCTTGCGGACGTTAACTTGTACTTCTAATTGATCGAGTTAAGACGAGCTGGCTGATCGGAACTCGAAATGCTCTTGTGAGATTCGGCGACGGCAGCGTACGATTTGTCACTGATCTAATTTGTCTGCAAACTTGGAATGCCTTGGGGACTCGCAATGGAAGCGAAACTTTCTCATTCTGATCGAGCACACATTGTGGCGCTCATTGTTGTTGTCTCGTGTCTTCAACTTTTGTCTGGCTGTTTGCAAGCACCGAGCGGTCCACTCGGAAAGGAGCGAAGCGATCTCGTTGAAATCGAAAAGTTCGCCCAGATCGAATCAGGTGAGGCGATTGATGATTCCATCACTGTAAGCCCGACTGAGGGGTTCTATGCCCTCCTTGAGATTCGGCCTCAAGCAAATCTTCCCGATCAGCTCGGAGAGTTGCCGTTAACTGATCCCGGTTGTTGGCCCTTTGTCGGAATCGTTTATCCGGAAGGCTCAACTGCCCAAAGTGCTGAAGCTGTCCAGATCCCGATGAATTGGATGAATGAGCCGTCAGCTTCGGGGTGTATTGTTCCTGTAATGGGTGTGCTGACGGAACTGATGCAAACTCCACAATACGCTGGAGCTGTGCAAGTCGACCGGGGACATCCTTCCGGAAAACCAGCCGCAGTTTATTACGCCAAAAGGGAAGACCCTTCACGCATTCCGAAAGTGAAACTCAACCTGGATCCGGAAGTTCTTTCCTTCTGGACATTCTTCGGTCCGACGCATGAAACTCCAGGGAACTATCAGTTCGAATTGCATGTCTATCCCTGTTTCCGCGCAGCTCCCGGGGAGACCACAACGATCGGTCCTCCCGTCAAAATTTACGCGGCTGCGTTTCAGATTGTGGAGGATTGATTCTGCTCATGCTGGGACGAGTCGCTTCGAGGATTCCCGTTCAAACAGTCTCGGCGAGTACACGCGTCAGGGTGACTTGGTATAGACTGAGAACCTGGGAATAGGCGTTGAATCCGGGAGAGACTCATGAAAGCGATTTGGAAAGAGACGGTGATTGCAGATTCTGATGAGACTGTCGTTGTCGACGGCAATCACTATTTTCCTGCTGAGTCGGTGAACATGGAGTTGATGAAAGAGAGTTCGACTCAAACAGTGTGCGGATGGAAAGGGACCGCTAGCCACTACTCCATTCAAGTCGGGGATGAGACGAACGAAAACGCTGCCTGGTACTATCCTGATCCGAAAGCTGCGGCCGAGAACATTAAAGGTCGAGTCGCGTTTTGGAAAGGTGTTCAGATCGTCGATGAATAAGCGATTTGAGTAGTCGCTCCTTCCTGTGCACTCGCTTGAACTTCTTCTTCAAGAAAAAAGCTGAGTTCGCTGGTGCGAGTGAGTGCTAACCAAAACAGATAGTGCTAAGTGCTTTAGACGATCGATTCTTACACAAGCGGCGTCGGACGAATGAGAACTTAGCCGTCGAGTTTCAGCCGTCGAGTTTCAATTGCGACTTCCCTTTCGGAAGAGCGAAACAGACGGTGGTTTCATTGTCCTGACGATGCCAGGTTCCGGGAGTTAACTCCGATCGTTTTTTAACTTCAGTCAGTGTTTGTCGATCTTGATTGTGAATCAGTCGAGGCGGTTGGCTTTGTGAGGCAGTTGTTCGCAGAGTGAAATCGGGGCAAGCGAACGGAGCATCGAGCTGAATGACTGAGTCCGCCACTTGTACGGTTGTCAGTTCTTTGGAAGCCCAGTAGCGTGCAATCTCGCTGAGCTTCATCCAGTGAGTCCGATCTCCATATTTGCTGTTGAGTGAGCGGACGTTTCGCTGGAAGCCACGGAATCCGATCTTGCTTCCGTTACAGAACATGCCGGGCCAATGGCAAAGCATGAACGCAGGTTGCCCCTTCTCAATGAGTTCGACCATTCGACCGGAGGAAGCATCTTCAGTGGCGTAGCGATCCGGTTGGGGGGTGACGTCTCCTTCCCAGCTACCGTACCAGTCTCCGGTTCCCGCAGGGATGTTCACTGTTAGTTGAACGTCTGATGTTCCCAGCCCGGAAACGTTCTCGACGATCGGCTCGGTGCTTTCGTCTCCGGTGATGACGTACTTGAAGTAGTGCGGAATCTCCACATTATAGACGTCTTTGACGGCTTGCTGGGCAGCAAGTGACAGTTCCGGTTTGACGAGATTTCCAAACCCGCCGGGTGTGGTGACACCTTCGCAGGGGAGGTCGCAGTTTTGGAGGATCTTCAGTGCATAAGCGAGATAAGCAGCGAGTTCGTCGACGCTTTTCTTCTCGCGAGGGTATGAGTTCTCCATGGTCGCGGGGCTGATTTCATCGAAAGGTCGACCCGTTTTGAGATTGATCACACGCGTATGCGTGATCATTTCGGGATGGATGTCCCAGTTGGGGACCATCAGGTCCTGTACAAGTTTCAGACTCGCAAGCAGATCCTTTCGCGACCACCCGGGAAGTTCACGATCGAGCCATCCAACGCAGGAGGGGTAGGGGACGATGCTGTACTTGCCTTTGACTCCGTTCTCGGCACACCACTCGCCGAACTCTCTGACGAAGCTGTCGGGAATCTCACGAGGAAAGGTCCACCACGGTTTTTGATAGGCGGGACGATCGGGGTAACAGCTTTGAAACTGTGGGATGCAGAAGTGTCCCATGTTCACGAGACATGTAGAGTCGTCGATAATGAAGGTGAGGGGAACACGGTCTCGCGGATACAGAAGAGTCACTGCGGGATCTTGCTCCGGACGATCCCCGATCGGAGTTTGTGCGAAGAGATTCACATCGAGCATTCCCCCGAGTGCGACTCCCGCTCCCGTTCTCAGAAAACTTCGTCTGCTGATTCCGACCATTGATTCACCTTCCGAGAACAGTTCACGTGCGCCGCGTGTCGAAGTGAGTTGCCCTCGCCGGAGGACTCGTTTGAATGAATGAGTAGCGAGTGATTGTAAGTTCTCGACTACGCAAACCGAAACGAACACGCAACGCGTTCAGGCGAGTTTCGATCCGAGAGGGATATCCTGATCCGGGACAGCCAGCACGACTTGACCATCTTCTCGAACGAACCCTGTGACTAAACATTCGGAGCGGACGGGACCGATTTGTTTGGGAGGGAAGTTAGTGACACCGATGACGAGTCGGCCCTGTAATTCTTCCTTTGTGTACAGCCCGGTGATTGGAGCGCTCGATTTCTTGACGCCGATCTCCTCTCCGAAATCGACCTCGAGTCGATAAGCTGGCTTTCGGGCTTCGGGAAAGTCGTGGACAGCGATGATCTTTCCGACTCGCAGCTCCACACGTTCGAAGTCCGACCAATCGATGAAACTCATTCACTCACTCCCGAGCTGGATCGAGGTCTTTGCGAGCAAGTTTATTGAACTGTCAACCACAAGTATTTCGACTGAAACCGTTCGTTCCCGATGGTTGTAGTTGCGGGGTGAACGATCCCGGATTCAGACGTGCAGATGATCTGAATCGGTCCACTCCAAGGATCGAGATCTTCGGGTTTCTTGAATCGAAGGGTGATGGACTTCGCGGGCTCTTTCTTCTCCTCGGAGTCGTCAGGTGTCTCCTGAACAGGTTGAATTTCCGAGGGAAGCCCCTGAACTGTGACCTGAATTGATTCGGCGAATTTCTCTTCGCGTGCGATTTCGACAGGAATCGTGAGTTCCTCATCGTTCGTCAGCACGTAGTGTTCGGCGGCAATGCTTGCAGAAAAGTCGGGAATCTTTTCTTCGGCTGAGAGGAGGTAGAAATAGCGGTTGCCCCCGGCGCCGAATCGGTCGGAAATGGAGAGTTGATACTGTCCGGGCTGGAAGTCGAACGTCGTGTCGACATCGAGTTTTTCTCGCGACTGGTCATCGCTTTCGTGAACAACTTTTCCATCACTCGATATGATGGACAACACCGGATCGAGTGGAGAATGAAGCTCGCGGGCCAGCACGCGGATGGTCACTTTTCGCTTTTCATCGAAGTGCACAGAATAGGAGTCGGTTTCCTCGGGGCTGTTGAGAACTCCGGTCACATGAAACGGGACTCGAAGTTCCACTTCGCTGCTCGATTTCTCGGTCAGGCTCTCCCCGGAGACTTTCGGAAGCGAAATCGAATTGGTGAGCCCGTCGAAGATCGTTGTGGAGTCTCCGTCGGAAGGATTGAGAGAGATGTGGCGATGGCTTTCATCAAGGTTCCATCCGAACAATTCCACCGGTGTGACTTCGTCTGTTGAGACAGTCATTGGCAGGCAGCAGTCGACATGCGGTTCGGTGGTGAGCGTCAATCGGTAGAGATAATCTGTTCCCCCGGCAAAGCGGATGGAGCTGCTCGGTTGGGCTGGGAATGCAAATGTTCGGACGAAGTATAGTCCGGGAGTTGTGACGGGGAACGCGATGAGCGGATCGAACCCCTGATCGTCATCGTTCTGAGCGAGAATGGTTCCCTTCGCATCCAGAAGCTGGAGGATGCCATCCATCGGAGATCCGAGGACGCTGTTGGCTTGCATCGAAGCGACAAAGGTACAACCGGACGGAAGATTGACTGAGAAGGTATCGACTTCGCCGGACTTCTCGAGAAGTCCGTTCACGAGAACGGATTCGGACGCGATGACTTGAGCATCGGAAATGGAGTTGTTCGGTTCCTGTTCGGTTGCTTCCAGAATGGTCCCGACGAAGAACGGCATCAGCTCCGTCGCTCCGGATGAGTTGTAAAAACGAATCCAGTGCACTCCGGGTGATGTTTCTTCCCCACAGGTGACTTGTGCGGTCTCATTTTTTTCATCGAAGGACCATTCAAAGGTATCCCGTGAAGGATTATTCCCTTGTGACCAGACCTTCAGAGGATCTGGTCCCGGTTTTCCGACGATTTGAATACTGGCATTGGTCCCGCGTTGAATCCCCGAGGGAATCAGGCGGTCGATTTTCGGGGGTTCACCTGCCGCGATGGAAGGAAGAGCAAGCAGCGAGACAACGAGTGCGAAGGGCAGTCCACGTGAGGTCATGCAATCAGTTCCGAGATCGGAGTGGGGTCACTGACGAGATGAGTCGGCCGCCCTTGCGGTGTATATAACATTTCGTCGGGGTTAATGCCGAGTTTCGTATAAATTGTCGATACAAAGTTCTCGGGAAAGAGGACACGATCCACGGCGGAGAATCCTTTGCGATCGGTGGCCCCGATGACTGCTCCTCCGGGTGTTCCGCCGCCTGCCATAAGGACGGACATGGCATTCGCCCAGTGGTCTCGTCCTGGTGTTGTCTGTCCGGAAAGAGTGGAGATCTTCGGTGTGCGACCAAACTCTCCGAGAGCAACAACGAGCGTGGTGTCGAGAAGTCCCCGTTCTTTCAGATCCTGGATCAATGTCGCGACGCTATTATCCCAATTGGGGAGACGTTTGCGGAGTGCGCCAAAGATGTTGCTGTGATGATCCCATCCGCCGTCATAGACGGTGATGAAAGGAACTCCGGCTTCGACGAGTCGACGTGCGAGGAGGCATCTCTGTCCGAAGCTGTCGCGCCCGTAACGGTCACGCGTTTCGGGATCTTCCCGTTCGATGTCAAAGGCCTGCTGGGCATCGGGTGATGTCACGAGATCGAATCCCTGACGATAGTATTCGTCAAAGGCAGCGACTGGATCTCCGGAAGCTTCATCATTGAGACGAAGCATCTGATCGATTTTTGAGCGGAGATCAGTGCGTCCCTGGAATCGTTCTTCGGCAAGTGATTTTGGAATGGCGACATCACGAACACGAAAATTGTCGCGGTTGGGATCGTCAGCAACGACGAACGGAGCGAACCGGGCTCCGAGGAAATTCGGGCCTCCGGAGCGGGACATTCTCGGCATGCTGAAGTACGCAGGCAGGCCGTTATCCTTTCCGAGTTTCTTGGCAACGACCGATCCCATGCTGGGATGAAAACTGACATAAGCTCCGCATCCCACGGGAATTCGCGGCGGAGCCCCTGTCATCATGTAGTGATTGCCTGCTCCGTGGTTTCCCTGATCATGCCGAATGGAACGGATCATGGCGTAGTCGCCGAGTGTCGCGGCGAGTTTCGTCATATGTTCCGAGAAAACCGTTCCGGGAACAGCTGTCTTCGTGTGAGTGAAGTCCCCTCGATACTCTGAGGGAGCAGTGGGCTTGGGGTCGAAGGTTTCGAAGTGTGTGGGGCCGCCATCCATCCAGATCAGGATACAGCGGTCTGCCTGAGGACGCGGTGCGGATAGTGACTCAGACGCGTTTCCTCGACGTCGAAGGCTCTCGACGAGTCCCGTTCCAAGCATTCCTCCGAGACCGAATTTGAGGCAGTCTCGACGGGAGGTTCCCTCGCAGTTTCGTTTTGCGCTCATGAGTTCATGTCCAAATTGCCGGTCAATCAAACAGGTGAATTCGTACTCGTGGGATCGTTAAATGTAAACTTGTATCGCAGGGTGTCTTAATACTTCCAGTTAGAACTCTATCTGTAAACGACTCATCGTCTTTAAGACGTTGTCGAAACAGAACTAGTTCTGAATGACAAACTCAGGAGTGTTCAACATCGTCCACATAATGTCCTCGATGACCGTCCGTCGTTCTTCCGGGGCTTGCTCGATGAGTTGGACGACCAGTTCGGATTCGGCCTCGGTGGGATTTCGTCCATAGACGGTGCGATACATCTGAATGGCGATTTCTTGCGGCGATGATTCCGATTCTGCGAGTTGAGCAGCGGTCCCGTTTTTGTGGACGAGCTGTGCATGCAACTGTTCCGAGTTCATCAAATGTAGTGCCTGGACAACTGTGGAATCGGAGGTTCGTTCGCAGGGAGGATCCTGGTTGGGGTCCGGGCGACCGAATGTGTCGAGAAAGAGAGAGCCAATGCGGTGTGTCCACAGTTGTTTTGCTGAGGAATCGGGAGGCATACATTCGAAGTCTGCGGGAATTCCGGTAATCGTTGTATAAGCGTCGTGCAGCACTTCGGCCCTCAAGAGGTGACGATAATGCCTTGAATAGTTTCGAGTATCCTCGACGTTTTGTTCGTTCGGAATTGAGCTTAATTGATACGCTGCAGATGAAGTGATTGCACGGACAAGTTCTTCAAGTGAATAACCGCTGTCACGAAAGTGTTCGCCCAGTGCTGTTAACAGAGCTTGATTCGAAGCAGGGTTCGTCGCTCGGAAGTCATCGACCGGTTCGACAAGTCCGCGTCCCATTAAATCAGCCCAGACGCGATTGGCGAAGACTTGTGCAAAGAGTTCGTTTTCGGGTGAGGTCATCCATTCTGCGAGGACTTCTCTTGGATCATCGCTGTCCTCGGGAACTGTTACGTTCCCCCAAAGCGATCGCGGGGGAAGCACTTCACCGGTGATCGGGTGTTTCACGGAACCGGATTTGTTTGCGAAGATAAACTCTTCGCTTCCCGAGATTGGAGGAGAGACTCCGCGACCTTTTCTGCCCACTTTGGCGAAGAAAGCTGCGAAGCTGTAAAAGTCATCCTGTCCCCATTTTTCAAAGGGATGATGATGGCACTTTGCACATTCAAGACGCACACCGAGAAAGAGTTGGCTCACAAGTGTTGCGACTTCGTCGGGGCTTCTTCGATCTCGATAGAGCGTGACTGCTCCATTCCGGAATGTGCTTCCGCGAGCTGCGATTAACTCTCGAGTCAGTTGATCCCATGGCATACGTTGATGAAATCGCTCACGGATCCATCGGTCGTAGTTGAAGACGGCTTTGATTCCCACGCGGTAGGGATTCGGTCGCAGAAGGTCCATCCACTTGTTCGCCCAGTGGTCCGCGAAGTCGGGTTCCTGAATGAGTCGCTCGACGACTTCCTGACGCTTGTCTGGTGAAGGGTCATCCAGAAACTGCTGGACTTCATCCGGGCTCGGAACCCGGCCGCAAAGATCGGTTGTGACTCGTCTCAGATAAACGTGATCGGAACAGATTTCAGAAGGAGTGATATTGAGTTTTTGCAGCTTGGTCCAAATATGGTCATCAATGAAGTTAAACCGTGGGAGTGCGTCAAAGACTTCGCTCGCGACTGGTTCAGGGCGAGGAATGGTGATGTCGCAAACGGTGATCTGACCTTGATACCGTGCCATAATCGCTGCGGTGCCGGTAATCGATCCTGCTTCGATCATTCCAGTCTCGTCGACAGATGCAATCGGAGCTTCATTCGACTGAAACGCTGCCAATCGCGTGACGTCGCGTGAGGATCCATCGTCAAAATGTGCGGTCACAGTTAACGAGTGAGTCTCGTCATTCTTCATGACCAGGGCGTTGGGGTTTGCCGTGATGTTGATGAGTGTTGGAGCATCGGGAAGACGACGCGGCATTCCCTCTTGAATCCATGTCTTCAAGGTGTCGTACTCGGGTTGATCAACCGCGAGTCGTTTTCCTCCTCCGTGGGGAACCTGTCCTGTCGGTTTGAGGAGAAGAAGACTCTCGTCAGGAGCAGCGGGGAAGACTCGTCGACCGCGTCCATCTTTGGTGATGGCGTCGTAGTCGAAATCGGAATCGAACCCGAGGAGCGAGAGTTGGAATCCTCCCTGACCGCGAGCTTTCCCGTGACAGGGACCCGATGTACATCCAAAGCGTGTCAGAATGGGTTGGACATCATTCTGAAAATCGACCGATGGTGTTTGAGCGTTGCAGACATGCTGAGACATCAGCAGGAAGCAACAGGCTCCAAGAACCATTCGGAAATGGTGGTGTGTATGGGTGGGCATTGAAGCTGGCGTGTTTGGTGGGGAAGTAAAGGTGGGCAGGAAGCTTCAATCGAAGTTTACCAATTTGTTTGAGCCAATGCACCCAAAAGCTAGCAGAATGAGAGAGATCGGTGGGTGAACTGAATCAGTTGAAACGATCATGTCCGCCGAAGTGAGGGCTTCTGAGAAGTGGGTGCTCATGAAACGAAACAAGGACCGCCCGGAATCATCCGAGCGGTCCTGTTCGAGTGGAAGCTGGTCTGTGTGGACTGGCTTCGCTTTGTCCTCGTCGTCCTCATGTCGGGGCGGGAGTCCTCGTTCCCAGCATCAACGAGACGAGAACACCGGACACGGTGACATCTGTTCGTCGAGTTAGACGGTCGTGCGGCGACCACTCACCAGGGCGACGACGAACAGGATGAGGAAGACGAAGAAGCAAATCTTCGCAGCGGTGTAGGCGACTCCACCGACGACTCCAAATCCAAGCAAACCAGAGATCAGTGCGATAATCAGAAATGTAATTGCCCAACTTAACATCGATATTCCTTTCAACTGAGGTGGTGATGGGGGCGTTTTGATCGTTCGCTCATTCGTCGTGGATGACTGAGCGAAGACGATTTTGAGTCCGAATTTTTCGGGCTGTTGTTTGCGTCCCCAAGATATTTGTTTTCGATACGCTTGGTTTCCCGGTAATGCATTCGGCGTGCCACTGAGAGATGCCGATTCGCAAAGGAACCCCGTCAACGAATTGGCCCGCAAGTTGAAAACTGTTACTGTTTCAACGGTTAGACGGAAGCACCGACGAGCGAAATTCGTCTGCGGTTTTTTGTGTTGTCGGTGAGATGATCGCATGGACGACGGCGAATGGTGGACCGCCCGCCGCGATGAGCGATTCGCGATCATTTGAAACGGGGCTGACAACTCGATCGATGCAAATTTGTGGAATTTGATTCTTCATTGAAATCGATCAGCCGCACGAAACATGATGAGGATTTCAGTCGAGTGGACTGCGACCTGACAACAGTCTTGGTAAGATCCCATCGGAAAAAATCACGTACTGAAGGCTGAGTTTCATGGCCCGGATTGCAGCGATTGACGACGACCGATCGGTTTTGATTCTGATTCAGCGAGGATTGGAAAAGCTGGTCACAGTCTGATTTTTGCCAATACAGGTGAGGAAGGGATCTCTCTTGTCAAAGAGTACGAGCCCGATGTCGTCTTGCTGGACCTGGTCCTCAGAGAAGGATCAGGGCTGAGCGTCTTCCGTGACCTTCAAGCAATCGACCCGCATGTTCCGGTCATTTTTATGACGGGCGAAGCGGACAGCGAGACAGCCATCGAAGCGATGCAAATGGGGGCTTACGATTACATTGCGAAGCCACTGAATCTCCCGGAGCTTGAAGAACTCGTCGATCAGGCATCCCGCACTCGTCAGTTGATGAGCGTTCCCGTTGCTTTAGGAGTTTCCGAAGAAACGTCGCAGAGCCGCGATCTGATGATCGGACGCAGCCCTCAAATGCTCGACGTGTTCAAAGCAATCGGCCGCGTTTCCAGCCAGAATGTGCCGATTCTGGTGACAGGTGAAAGTGGAACCGGGAAAGAACTGGTCGCCCGTGCCATCTTCCAGCACAGCGATCGATCGAACCGCCCTTTTGTGGAGGTCAATTGCGCTGCACTTCCGGATTCGCTTCTGGAGAGCGAACTGTTTGGTCATGAGAAAGGAGCGTTTACCGGCGCTGATAAGCGACGAATTGGAAAATTCGAGCAGTGCGACGGCGGAACAATCTTTCTCGATGAAATCGGCGACATGGCTCCAGTCGTTCAAGCCAAGGTCTTGCGGCTGCTTCAAGAACAACGGTTCGAACGAGTCGGGGGAAATGAAATTCTTCAGACAAATGTCAGGATCGTGGCAGCCACGAACCGCGACCTCGAAAAAATGGTCGAAGAAGGCGAGTTCCGGTCCGATTTGCTCTATCGACTCAATGGAGTCACGATTCATTTGCCGCCTCTGCGGGATCGCGGAGATGACGTCAAACTGCTCTTACGACATTTTCTGACCGAAGCGATTCAGGAACTCGGTTTTTCGACAATCGAGGGAATCTCTGCGGATGCCCTGCAACACCTGTTGGATTATTCCTGGCCGGGGAACATCCGAGAACTGCGTTCGGTGATTCGTCAGGCAGTTCTGAACTCAACCGGCACCGTGATTGCACCGGCGTTTCTTCCTTCGTTTGTACGCGGGGGCGAACCCGTGGCGAAGACGAACGAAAAAGGAGATCCAAGTGTTGATCTGGAAGAGTTTGTCAGCCGACGACTCAAGAGTGGTTCGACGAATCTCTATGCTGAGTCGCTGGAGATGATGGAGCGGTATCTGATGACACGCGTTTTGCAGGAAACCGGTGGAAATCAGTCTCGCGCAGCCGAAATTCTTGGGATTACACGCGGTAAAATTCGAGATCGGATCGCAAATTTCGGAATTAACGTCTCAAAGAACGTCACCATGGAAACAGACGACGACAGCTCGTCTTGATCTCCCTGAAGTTCGGAAGTTGACGTCACTCGGAAACCGTTTTGACTGAATGGAAGCATCAGGGAACCGCTCGTCGGCAGGTTCTCGGATCACTTCAGCAGCACTGTCGATTGAGTCTTCTCGGGCACTTTCGAGTGCTTGAAGGACAACATCAGACGGAACCATTGAGTGAGTCCAGTGATCGACAACATGTTCAGGTCATCTCGTGGATGAACGCACCAGTTGGAAATGAGTAATGCGGCAGGATTGGCTCCAGCCATTCTTAGAGCAATCGCTTGATGCCATTATTGTTGTGGACCGCAACGGATCCGTTTGTGAATGGTCCGGTCAGGCTCAGGCAATGTTCGGATGGAGCAAAGAGGAAGCGGTCGGCCGCAAAATGGCCGAGTTGATTATTCCCAAGACCGATCGACAGGCCCATTGGGTCGGGCTCAAAACCTATAACGAATTTGGGATCGGGCCGGTGATCAACCGTCGTTCCCATCTGAAAGCACTCACAAAAGATCAGCGGATCATCGATGTCGAGTTGACCGTCGTTCCAGTCAACGTCGGAGAGACGGAACTCTTTGTCGGCACCGTTCGCGATCGATTGTATCCAAGCGACAGACCGACTGGGGAAAGTTCTGCGGATTCGAAGAAGACTCCGGATTTCCTCACGTCAGGAGATGTGATTTTCACCGCGATGTCGGAAGAAGATTCGCGGGCCATCGAGGGTGTGTTTCAAGATTGCCTGAAGTCGATCATCAAATTGATTGACTGGCCAGTCGGTGTGGGATTGATTCTCGATACGCTGGGACGACTGCTTCCCGAAGCATGTGTCTGGTATAGCCCCGATCCCGATTTGCAGGAGCGATTCGATTCACACGGAATCAAGTCTGCGGAACATGTTCCTTTAGGGAGCCACAGCGGTCGGAAGCCAGTCTGGAGCAGTCAAGAAGCTGCGGAGAAGCAGTTTCCATTCTCCGAGATCGAGTCTCCTCCGATGAGGACGGTTCTGACTCTGCCAGTCATTGCGGATGGCCATCTAGCTGCATACGTTCAGTTCTATCACTGGGAAGAGATCGCCGAAGATTCCCGTTTGATTTCGTCTGTTCGCAACGAACTCAAACCGCTTCAGGAACTGTTGGAACGAAGACGTTGGCAGGAATTAAAGTCCTATCTGGCAGCGATCGTGGAATCCTCCAACGATGCGATTATCGGGAAGGATCGTTTCGGAACGATCGTGAGTTGGAACCATGGGGCAGAACGGGTTTACGGATACACTGAGCGAGAAGCCATCGGAAAAACCGTCCAGTTGATCTTGCCTGAAGGCACGCTTGAGGAAGAAGAAGAGATTCGGGATGTGGTGCAGTCGGGGCGGCGATTGGCTTCGTTTGAGACTGTTCGAAAACATAAGAACGGCAGTCTTCTCGACATCTCTCTGTCGATTTCACCTGTTCGAGATTCTCAGGGTCGATTGATCGGTTCTGCCACGATTGAACGAGACATTACCCCTCTCAAGCGGACGATTCGCGAGTTATACGATCGTGAAGAGAAGTTGCGACTTCTCATGGAAGCTTCCGGAGAAGCCATTTACGGAATCGATCCCGACGGACGTTGCACGTTTGCGAATCGAGCCTGCGCGCGTGTGTTGGGATTTGAATCTGCTGAAGAGTTGCTGGGCGAAAAGATGCACAAGCTCGTCCATCATTCCTACGAGGATGGCGGCAACTATCCGCAGGACCTGTGTCCGATCAATCAGACGTTGATGTACGGGAAGAGCGTTCACGTCAATAACGAAGTTTTCTGGCGCAAGGATGGCACCTCTTTTCCTGTCGAGTATTGGGCGTCCCCAGTCAGGCGTGGATCGAATGTCGTGGGAGCCGTCGTGGTGTTCGAAGACGCCACCGACCGAATTATCGCAGAGCGGACGCGTGCGGAACTGGCAGCGATTGTCGAGTCATCTGCGGATGCGATTATCGGAAAAGCTCTCGATGGAACGATCAAGAGTTGGAATCAGGGAGCCTCACAACTCTACGGGTACGAGTCCGACGAAGTGATCGGCCAAAACTATACCGCACTTCTTTGTGCGGAAGATGATCAAATGCCGAAACCCGTTGACGTCAGCGAACAGGACTGGAATGTCAGTACGTTCGAAGTGACGCGAATCGATCGGAACGGAAATCAGATTGAAGTCGGGATTACGGAATCCGGAATTCTCGATTCGGAAGGTCGACTGATCGGGACAGCTTCGATCGAACGAGATATTTCTTCGCGTAAGCGCCGAGAAACAGAACTTGAAGAAGCACGCCACGCAGCTGAGGTCGCCAACAAAACAAAGTCAGAATTCGTTGCCAATATCAGTCATGAACTGAGAACGCCAATGAATGCGGTGCTCGGAATGCTTCGGATTGTTCTCGAAGAACCCTTGCCGCAGGCGCTTCGAGACTATCTCGGTACAGCCAAAGATTCCGCGGAAACGCTGCTTCTGATTCTCGATGACTTGCTCGATTTTTCTCGAATGGAAGCAGGGAAATTTGAACTCGATCCGGAGCCGTTTCGCCTTCGAGAAACGGTCGAGAACTCTGTCAAAGCATTGGCCAACCGGGCCCATCAGAAAGGTCTTGAACTGACTTTCGATGTCGACGGATCTGTCCCGGACCGACTCGAAGGAGACGGGTTTCGGCTTCGCCAGGTGCTGGTCAATCTGACCGGAAACGCGATCAAATTCACAGATCACGGGGAAATCGTTGTTACGGTCACGTCAAAAATGATCGACGACGATACCGTCGTGATCGAGTTCACTGTTGAAGACACTGGTGTCGGAATTCCGGAAGGAGACCTCGAACGAATCTTCGAACCGTTTACTCAGGTCGATTCGTCGATGACGCGCAGCCGCACGGGGTCCGGGCTGGGGCTCTCGATCTGCCGGGAACTGATTCAAAAAATGGGAGGCGAAATCAGTGTGGCAAGTCAGGTGGGGAAAGGCACAACGTTCCGCTTCACCTCGCAGTTCCGCGTGATTTCAGTTGTCGAAGAGTCGTTTGACACCACCCACTTGAGCGGGCATCGAGCCGTTATCATTGACGACAATCTGACCAACCTCCGAGTCGTTTCTAAAAGACTCGCTGATTGGGGAATGGAAGTGCTTGCGACTGGGGGCCAGGATGAGACTGAGGAGATCTGGCGCTCGATCTCCGAAGCGAATCTACCATCGGTTGCCATCATTGATTCCTCCGAGAACGGGACCTCGAGCCTCGATCTCATTGCCAAAGCCCGGGAATACGGGGTGATGTGCCCGTTCATTTTGATGGTCTCGCCCAGGAATCGCCTCTTTCTCGAACGGCTGACACGACGGTTCGATATTTGCAGTCTCATTGAAAAACCTGTGACAGGCTCTGACTTGTTTGATGCAATTATGGGAGTTCTGAACAGGGAAATCGCTGAAAGAAAAGTTGCCGATCCGAAAGCACCACTCAAGGCAGCCCGCGCGCTCAACCTTCTCGTTGCAGAAGACACACCCGCCAACCAGAAAGTTGTTCGAGCAATTTTTGAGCGGCGTGGCCACAACATTTCCGTTGTCCAAAACGGGCGAGAGGCTCTTGAAGCTGTCCAACAGGAGAAATTAGACGCTGTTCTCATGGATGTTCAGATGCCAGAGATGGATGGTCTTCAAGCCACTGGACTGATTCGCAAAATGGATCCTCCGCTCGGGAAGATTCCGATCATCGCGATGACAGCCCATGCCCGGCGGGAAGATCGACGAAGATGTCTTGCAGCCGGAATGTCCGGGTACGTTTCGAAACCAATACAAGCATTTAAGCTCATTCGACTCGTCGAACGACTTGTCAGTGACCAGGAAAAATCCTATCCGAGGTCGGCTCCGCTCGATGTACCAACACCGGCAGAGGAGCCAGTTGAAAGAAGCACGATGAGTGAAGTTCCGAAATTCAATCTTGCGATCGCTCTCGAACGAATGGGAGGTGATCAGGAAATTCTGGACGAGATGATCAAAGCCTTCCTTGAAGATGCGCCTGTGCTTCTGCAAGAGGTTCACACCGCCCGCTCCGAAAACGACTGGTCGGATCTGCGACGGGGAGCCCACAGCCTCAAAGGATTAGCAGCCAACTTCGAAGCATTGCCCGTTGTGGAGTCAGCTTAAGCGGTCGAACAATTAGCGAAAGACAACGATGACTCCGGTCTCGATCTCCAGATTAAAACGCTCGCGGAACAACTCGAAGAACTGATCGCCGCACTCAAAGAGGAGCAGGGTCGAGACGCATGAAAGTGAGCCGACCCAGTCGGTCACGGTTGCGCACCATCTTCGTCTCTCACTTGCAGCGGATGACGCGAGCCAACCGGACGAACTTGTGCTGCTTGATAAATCTCTACTTCAAACCGATGTTTCCGAGGTCTCACCCTGGATCTCTTCGATCAGTTGAGTCCTCCGTCGGGCGAATTCCTGATGAGTTCTGAGAAGTGATTGAAATCTCCCCCCGATCGAAACGGAAGCCTTTCGCACGGCTGCTTCAAGTTCTGACTCAACAGCGTTCCAATCTGCCAGAGTCTGTTGAAGGCGGTTTCGCTCAGGGAAATTCCGATGACTTCTTCGTAGAAGCTGCGACACGCGTTGTAGTGCGCTCAACGCAGCTGTCTCCAAGTCCTGAAAGAAAACGAACTTGGAAAGAAACCGACAATGTTGTTCGTGAACGTTGGCGATCTCGTCGAGTTGTGGTTTCAACTCTTCGCGAAGATCCATCGAAATCAATTCTCTTACGATGAGGGCAACTTGGGCGTTGAGGATCATTAAGTCCCTCAGTCTGTCGATTTGCTCTCGATTGAAGTCGATCTGTGAATCTTGAATCATGGGTCTGCCATCTTCAGTGAAGCGCATCCTTTAGATAGGAAACGAATGAAAAAATACTGGGGATTCTTCTCCAATGTCTGGTCGGAAATTAACCATTCAGAACTCAAAGCAAGCACTATGCCAAACGCTGAAGATGCCTGAGATCGCCCTCTCTGAGGGCTGGCTGGCACGATTCCTCGGAAAAATCGCTAAATCCGGCGTTCCACGCATCGCGAACTTTGGTGTGCCAACAACCAGTGTGCTCTTTGATCCCTCACAAAATTACGGAACTCTCCTTCAACTCTTGGGTTCCGTCACAGAAACCGGAAAACCCTCGGTACCGATTCGATCTTTTTGCGATTCGGCACGCGGAGTGCATTACTGCGGTGGCACTCATCACACCTTGCGTCACACGAATGAAGCAAGAGCTGTGATCTTCCCCGGACTCATTCAAAATCAGGACTCCTGGGGTGAGAAGCCGGCTCTCAAAGAGCCATCAATGGTCTCCACCTGCAGAGAGGAAGTGCGAGTTCGTCACCGTCACCGGAGCGAAAAAATAATGTTAGAGCAAAAAGAAATTCCAACGATCGACCAGGCAGAAGTTGCCCGCCGCTGGCCCGACTTCACTCCACTCGAACTCGAACAAGTCTGTGAAAGCATTGTCCAGTTGCGCGGTGGACTCCAGCAGAAGTACGGATTGTCTGCCGATGAAGCAGCCCGTCAGATGCAACAGGCTTATCCTCAAATTGCGACGATTTCGGAGGAAGAAAGCGAAGCTCTTTAAGAGCGAGTTCGTCGTCTCTCAGAGCAAATAAAGTTAAGGAGATATCTGACATGACAACTTCAACTTCACCAACACTCACCCCCTTCGATTTCGTGAGGTTGTTCTTTTCAATCTTGCTGCCTCCTGTCGGAGTGTTCCTGCAAGTCGGAATTGGACTCCAGTTCTGGTTGAACATCCTCCTCACGATTCTCGGATACTTTCCGGGTGTCCTGCACGCAGCCTGGGTGATTGCCACTCGCTAAGGCCGTCGCAGCGACTATCGAAATTCGCAAACGCCGCGCTTCTGGAATCGAAACGATTCTGTGAGCGCGGCGTTTTTCCTTTGTAGCGACTTCTCAACGAATCGACTTTCTCGGGCTGTTGATTCCCCTCAAGGCTTCAACGAGTTCTGCGGCCGGTTCGTGGAGTCTTCACGAACGGATCGTGAGAGTTCGTTAGGAAAAAAACTCGTCAATCAGTCAATGAGAGCGTCTTCGCAATCGCAGCGGCCGTCAAACATTCCAAAGCAGAAATACGAAGCTGGCGATCGAGACAGACATTCCCGCAATGATCAATGCCCCGTCTCTGGCAGTGATTCCCAAAGAGAGAAGCGTGTTCGCGAGGGCTGGAAAGAACACGCCGAAGGGAACGAGAGCAAGAGGAAAGTAGGAGAGCCCCAGAAGGATCATCAATGTTGCGAGCACGTAATGCATCGCCCCGACTGACAGAATCTTGAGACGTTGGTGAACCTACCGGTTACCCGAGGTCATCCAGGGGCGGTATTTCTCGATCGATTTTTTGACTCGATCCGTGGGAACCGAGAACTCTTCCAGCCGTTTCGGAATCCACGGATGGTCCGAGCGAAACAGCATCTGAACCGCCACGAGGACAATGATCGATCCGGTGACGATGGAAACTCCCGGGATTCCCCCAAGTGGTGAAAGCGAAATGAGGGACGGAGCGAGAATCAACGGACCGAATCCACGGTTGCTGATTGCGTCCATTAAATCACCCACTTTCGTCGAGTCGCCGTCCACTTGTTCATAAGCGTCGTCCACAACATCGATCAGGGCGTCTGATTTCTTGCTATTTGATTGTTCGGCGGAAGCGGTCATTGAATAGATCCGTGTATGAGATTGTGAGCACATCGCTCTGGTTGTGTAGAAGTCAATCAACAGGTGTCCAGAAAGATTTGCGATGCGAAACACGGGCCACCCGAAGCCATTGCGACAAAAACGTCGATCCGTCTCCATCAAATCATCGAGACGTCATTCCTGCACGCTTAAAAGTGAATCGCAGCCCCGGAATGTGAATGCTCAGCTATCGAACTGATCGCTTCTGATCCAGCAAGAAGGCTTGAAGACTGCATTCTTCGCTGAAAAGGCACGTGTTTTCCAAGGAATTCTCGCCGTCAAAAAATTTCTCCGAGTTGGCACGATCACTGCTTTATCAACATGAAGTCGGACGTCGCTCAATGTCGAGCGGGCGTCCTTCAACTTCAAGAAATTCAATTCAGGAGAAGACACATGTTATCTTGGGCAATCTCATTTCTGATTCTCGCACTGATCGCTGGCCTGCTCGGTTTTACATCGGTCGCTGGCTTCTCAATCTCAGCTGCGAAAATTCTGTTCTTCGTCTTTCTCATTCTGTTGGTTGTGAGCCTGATTCTCGGTCGTCGTCCCGTTGCTTGATGGCAAATTCAAAAGACTGACCGGAGATCAATCCTGACGAAACTGACAAACGAAACACGCCAGAGCTGATCAACACCTGCAAAGGATACCCGGCGAAACTCGGAGCGAAACACATTTCCGAGTGGCTGCTTAACAAGTTGAATCACTCGAATAAGCTGAGGAGAGTCATCGATGCCTGTACCAACTGATGAAGTGACTGAAGTTTCTTATCGCTGTCCAAACTGTGAAGCTCTCATCAGCATCGCAGATGAGTTTGTTGGTCAGACCGTCGATTGCCCTCGATGCTCCGTTCCGTTTGAAGCTCAGGCACCGGTCGCCCAGCCGATCTTAAAGACGAATAACAGCGAGACTGAATCGGACTATACGATTCAAACTCCATCGGATGATGAGACGGTTCTTGAGACAGCGCGCCCGGCGTTGTTTCGAAAACATCCAGTCCAGCTGCTCACGATGATCGCAATCGGAGGCGCTGCACTCGTTGCCATCGTGACCAGTCTCGCCGATGGAAACTGGAGTTTCGTACTGGGTGCAGGCGTCGTCCTGCTCCTCATCGCCGGATACTCCGGTTACAGGTGGGTGCAGATTCTTGCGACGAGTTTGACGATTACCAACAAACGAACTCGCCTGCGACACGGAATTATTTCGAAGAAGACTTCTGAAGTGCAGCATGACGATGTCCGAAACCTGCAAGTCGACCAAACAGTCCTCGAACGGTTTCTTGGCATCGGAGATCTCGCGATCTCCAGCTCTGGACAGGACGATTTAGAGATTATCGCTATTGCGATCCCTCAGCCAAACTCCATGGCGGAATTGATTCGCAGAATGCAATAAATGGAGCTGCGCACGAACAACGAATTAAAGAATAACCAGAAAGCGGAACCTCTCTACACAGAGCGAAGCTTCCTGTTTCGATAGAGAAATGCTCGTCGGTTTCAAACCGGCGAGCATTTTTTTATGCAATGCGCGACACAGAGGCCATCTTCTCTTCCAGAAGCTGCGATGATCCCCACTCTTCAGTCGATTTGCTCAGCAGCGTCAAGTCGTCCCCGCATCCAGTTCTACTCACAGTCCGATCTTCGAGAAGGCCAGCGACCTCTCAGAACTCCTTTTGACTTCCCAAGCTTCGATCCCTGACTCACTTCCACCGAGTTGACAGCCACGCGGATTTCGAAGCAAGTTCGAGCCGGCAAGGAGACTTCTCTTTGACCTGCAGCCGTAAGGCAGACGCGATATCAGCTTCCATTGAAAGAGCACGTTCACGTGGGAGCAGAGAATCATTGAGCCTGGGGACACAAAAAAAGCCCAGCTGTTTGAACAGCTGGGCTTTTCAACGGAAGTTGTACGAAAGACCGTTTTCGTCTGAGAGCCTATCCGGAATCCTCTTCATGCTGTAAGTCGGTATTTGAACGGAGCTTGGTTGGGTGAAGGAGCTAAGCGGCGGAGCATGCGACCAATGGAAGCCACATAGATCATGGCTTCGCTCGATTTGGTG
>NZ_SIHI01000002.1 GCF_007859735.1 Thalassoglobus neptunius
CCCGCACGTCCACAGTTTGTGGTCGCCCGCCTTTCTTGCTGCGGCGGGGCTTCGGAAGAATCATTTCGATCATCTCCCACTGAAGGTCAGTCAGGTCACTTGGGTACGCTTTTCGAATCGCCTCGGAAACCGTGCACTCCTTTGCGTTGATGAACCGCAAAGTGTGAACAAAACCAGACTTTCAAAAAACCTCAGTTTCCGGATAGCCTCTCAGCCATTGACCGGATGAGAGAGTTCAATCGAGTGCACAGGAAAGAGCAACTTGCTCTAATTGGGAAAGCGTTGCTCTAACTCTCTGCATTGGTCGCAATCAAGAAATCGGGTCGCTTGTCCTTTCAGCAGGAGGAAGAGCTTCGCGGTCTCTTCAAGTTCTTCAGTTGCTGCGACCGCGGCGTCAAGCGATTTCCCTGAGACGACTGGTCCGTGATTGGCGAGCAGTACGGATCGTGCGTGCTTTGATTGAACCTCAACAGCTTCCGCGAGCGTTTCGTCACCGGGCGGAAAGTACCGAATGAGCGGAAGCGTTCCGACTCTCATCACGTAATAGGCAGTGATCGGCGGGAGAACATTGCTCGGGTCGACGTCAGCGAGACACGACACTGCGACGGAATACGTGGAATGGAGATGCACAATCGCCAGTTCATTCGGACGCGAACGGTACATCGACAAATGAAGAAATGCTTCTTTCGAGGGCTTATCGCCTGAGCGGAGATTTCCATCGGGCCCGAGCCTGGAAATTCGATCGGGATCGATTCGTCCCATGCAGGTATTCGTGGGCGTGATCAAGATTTCGTCCCCGAGCTTCGCACTGATATTGCCCGAAGTGCCGAAGGTCAATCCCCGGTCGAAGATCGACTTTCCTTGAAGGGCAATCTGTTCACGCAGTTCGCGTTCGTTCATGGCAGCATCTCCAGTGCTTCACGAAAGAAGTGCTCGCTCCCGAAGTTTCCGGATTTCAGAGCCAGTGCCAGAGGCGGATCGCTGTCTGATGTCGTCCACGGAACGCCGGGACAAATTGCGGGACCAATTTGGAGTTGAGAAATTCCGAGTTGTCGGACGACCGCTCCGGACGTTTCTCCGCCTGCCAGAATCAGGCGACGAACTCCATGCTCGTTGACCATTCGTTCCGCGAAACTGGCGTGAAATCGCTCGATGCTCTCAGCAACGCCTTCTGCTCCTAATTCTTGCTGGAGTCGCTGAACGGTTTCCGGAGGCGATGAAGAATAAACGAGGAGTGGAATCGACGGGTCGTGTGCTTGCGACCATTCCAGGACTTCTTCGAGCAGACGCTCGCTGTTGTTCATCAGCTTCCGCACATCAATTTGAAACGCGGGCGCGAACTCCTTCATGTTTGCCACCTGGCGGTTTGTCATGGTTGAGCAACTGCCTGCCAGGACAAGGCTTCGCCCAGTGATCTCGGGAGGAACTGCAGTCCGTTCATGACTGGTGACAGCTCCTGTTTCTCGATACGTCTCGCCAAGGTAGCGCCCAAGCCCGGACCCACCGGTGATGAGCGGAGCATCTGCGACGACCTGTGCCAGTCTTTGCAGATGCTGTTCATCACAACTGTCCGTAATGACAAGTGGAATTCCTTCTTGCTCGAGCCTCTTTAACTCTTCGCGAATCTGATCCGTTCCGGCTTCGATCGTTTGGTAGTCGATCAGACCAACAGACCGAGTCGACTGCTGCTGCAAAACTCGAATCAAATTCGAATCAGTCATGGGATTGAGCGGATGATTCTCCATTCCCGACTCATTCAAGAGCTTCTGATAGACAAAGAGGTGCCCTTGGTAAACGGTCCTTCCATTCGCTGGAAATGCGGGACAGAAGATGGCCTGCGAGACGTTCAGTTCGTCCATCAACGCTTCCGCGACCGGACCGATATTCCCCTGAGGCGTTGAATCGAACGTCGAACAGTACTTGAAGTAGAACCGACCGATCCCAGCTTCTCGCATGGCGTTCAGACTCGCCACCGATTCTTCAATCGCATCCGCGATCGGAATCGATCTTGTCTTCAGAGCGACGACAACAGCATCGGCAGAGACTTCGCGAAGTGCCTCTTGCGACGGCACGCCCAAGAACTGAGTGACTTGCAATCCGCCCTGGACAAGATTTGTCGCAAGATCGGTCGCTCCGGTCACATCATCAGCGATACAACCCAAAACGGGACTACGTTCTGAATTGGCATGAGCGTCTGTCATCTGCAAAGCTTCCACGTTCTCGTGTTGCGATCTTTTCAATCACTGCGAGAACCGTAGCGTGACGTCTTCACAAATGATTGAGCCGAGACGTTAAAGATTAACAAATGAATTGCACTCCGCCGAGTCATGTCACCGATGAATCAACCCGGAGTTCAAGGGCCTTGATTATTTCGATCTTGATGTGCGTTTCCAAAGGATATTCCCGCGCATTCGAACTGGATAACCTTGCTTTTGACGTTGAAGTTCTCGCTTCAGAACAAAGCGACGATGAATATTCGATCCCATGCCCGTCGCGGGACGCGATTGAAGAGTGTTCGTTGGTCGGCGTGTGAAGATTGCTGCTTCGACTGTCGTTGATTGAAACCGACTCAACACAGCAACGAGACAAAAAAGTTTTGAGAGGGACCAAACGGTTCTTGAATTCAACAACTGTTCACGATCTGCATCCATTTCAATGCTCCCCACAAATGAAGATTTCCGATGAGTGATAAGCCTTTCGACTCACTCTCTTCAGCGCGTTATTGGACCGATTGTGACACCTCAGGCACTGGCAATCGAAAAATTTTGCGGGTTTGAATGATGACCGGATCGGTCGTTCCATTTGGGAAACGTGAGAACTATTCCACTTTGGAAAAGAGAACGACGTGCTGTCGCGGCAGTCGGCGGAATGTTCCAACCCACTGCAAACCGTGAGCGGGGACGAGAGCCTCCGTTTTCACTTGAGCTTCCGACATTTTGTGGACCTCTTTGATCGGCACATAAGGATCTTCCTTGCGGTATTCCACAAACGCAACTCGTCCTCCCGGCTTGAGGGCACTGGAGATGTTTTGAAGCATTTCGAACGGGAAATCGAATTCGTGGTACACGTCGACCATCACAATTAAATCGACGGTTCCGCTTTCCAGGCGGGGAGACTTCGTCGTTCCAAGAACCGGGACCACATTGTCAATGTCCAGGAACTTGCACTTCGCCTGCAGCGCATCGAGCATCTCTTGTTGAATGTCGACAGCAAGAACGGTCCCGGTCGGTCCGACCGCTTCTGAAAGAAGAACACTGATCACCCCTGAGCCAGCCCCGATATCGGCAACTGTCATCCCGGATTCGATGTCCAAACCTTCGATCAGTTTCGAGAGTCGTTCTTCCTCTTCGCGTTCCGGTCGTTCCAGCCAGCGAATTCCCTGGTGCCCCATCACGCGCGCGATCTCTCGCCCGAGATAGAACTTCCCAATCCCGTTTGGATCATGATTCTGATTATAGGTATAGCGCAACTCTTTGAGGGGCGCCGAATAGGGCTCGTCCTGAGCATGCACCTGCAACGCAGACACCGCCAAAATGAAAACGAACGAACTGAGCCAGAAGGTCAGGCTGCGCATTATTGGTCTCTCTCAGAAAATGGGGACGCTCGGACTGTGGGAGTGAGAGTCATTCAAAGTGGAACATGCAAAGTGGAACAGGCATGATGATCACTCCTCGACAAACAATTCAATGACACGGCCGTCAATTCGAATTTGCAGCCCGAGTGGTTGAGACGCCTGCCGCAGTAATTCCTCGGCGGAAACCTGTTCGACATTCACTGAGACTTTCTGGTTCAGATCGACACCACATTCCCGGAGGTGATCTTCGTCAAACTGAAACTCCAATCCCTGCTGTTCAAGGAGTTGCACCAAAGAACGAAACGGTTTCCGCACCATCTGCAACGTGAAACGCTGATTCTCAATCGAATCGCTTTGAAGCTGAGAAGGTGGGCGGACTCTGGGCGGTCGCTCACCGAGCATCACCGCGACCTGTTCATGTGATTCGACAGTTCCCAAAACCCGGAGAGAATCGCCCGCGACTTCGACGTTTATGTCTGGCTGACTCTCTTTCAACAGCGCCATCGCTTCGGCCAGTGATCCGGTGCGATGATGATGATCTTCCCAGACTCCGAGTTCTTCCAGTTCCGGAACGATCTCAATCTCCGAATCCGTTCCCCAGCGAAAGGTGAGGTCGAACTGCGAGAGGAGAATGACAAGCTGGTCGATCAGGTCTCCGTCGCTGATGGATCCGGATCTCCACAGATCGTGTGGTATGGCTTCCGGATTGGTAACCGTAAAGCGGTATTTCGAGGCGACTTGCTGAATCAACTCGCGAGGCCTGGTGAAGTCGTCCCATGTCAGTGTTGATTCTCTCAGCGTTTGAAGCTTCTGAAGCGGCGAACCATCGGACTCTCTGAATTCGGCATCGAGGATGGCGATTCGCGTTCGCAGCTTTCGAATCGCTCCCGGAGGGCCGACGAGAATCGTGTCCGCAACAACGGTCACCTCAGCTCCGATTTCCGCTGCGATCTTTCGAATTCCGTCGTCGAAGTAGTCTTCCCTCAGCGTCGCTGAAACCGGACGATGAGGATCGATTCGTCGGTCGATCAAAATAGAAATGTCGCGTTCGCTGGCAAGTTGATTCAAAAAAGGTTGAATCTCTCGCTTGCGGGCACTGCTGGAAAGAAGGGGATGGTCCAGAACCTCCTGAAATGCCGCATCGGTTCGCAGCCGGCGGTTTGTGCGATCCGCAGCTTGACCGATGGAAATGGATGCGATGAGAAGCAGAATCAAGCCATAGCCGACCTGTTTCCTGCATTCGCAACTTGGAAAGGGGCGGAGAAGACGATAAATTGCGCGCACGATGCCGAAGCCTGAAATTCTGGAAAACTGAACGATCCATTGGAGGATGCCGATTTGGTCCCGGGACTTCAATCGCATTTTACGGAAATTGGAATGTTGCGGACTGGGAATGACTGAAGAAACCTCCAAAGAAACTGCCGCTCCCCCCTGTCGGATGGTGGTCCTTTCGGGACCGAGTGGCAGCGGCAAAACAACGATCGTCGAACGGATTCTCAAGGATTCTCCTGTTCCGATTCAGATGGCAGTCTCTGCGACGACGCGCCCCAAACGGGTGGGCGAAATCGACGGAAAACATTACCATTTCATGACTTCCGATGAATTCGAATCTCATCGCGTGGCTGACGACTTCGTGGAGTGTGCAGAAGTTCATCGAAGCGGTTTCTGGTACGGGACGCTCAAAAGCGAGTTGGCCCGCATCCAAGAGTCGGGCAGTTGGGTCTTGCTGGAAATTGATGTCGAAGGGGCGCTGAAGTTGATGGATCTGTACCCCGATGCCGTCTCGATCTTTTTGCAGACTCCGTCCGTGGACGAGTACGAAAGAAGGCTCCGCAACCGGGGGACAGAATTAGACGAAGTCATCCAACGGCGGTTGCGGACTGCGAAAGAGGAGCTAAAATCGTCCGACAGGTACCGGTATCGAGTAATCAATGATGATCTGGATCGAGCAGTGGGAGAAATCTGCACGCTCTTGAAGGATACGGAGAAGAACTTTCATGCATGATGAACTGAAGGAAGATGCGATCGCAAAGAAGGTCGGCGGGCGCTTCAAGCTGTCCACGCTGATCCAGAAGCGTCTCGTTCAGTTGAATCGAGGCGCCCCGCCTCTGGTTGACTGCCCGGGTAAGCCAACCATGGGGACAGTGATCGAAGAGATCATGACGGATAAAATCTACCTCGACATCTCGGACAATGTCGTCATCGTTCCCGACGACGCCCCCGACCTCGAAAAAATGCTGATGGACGAATCGCCTGACGTCGAGGAATAGCTTTCGACCTCAGACCCTCTGAGAAGACAGAACAACACCAAGCCTGATTCCCATGTGAGTGGAATCAGGCTTGTCTTCGTTTCGGCGGCCGAGTCCACACCGTTCGACTTAAGTCACTGCCGTTTCTAGCAGGTGCGATCACTGAGTCTGTTGAAGAGGGTTGTGGACACAGCCCATGAAGAGGATCAACCCGTTGTCTGCGCGGATCACGTAGACAAAGGGGCGGTCAGCGTTGAAGGTCACCTTTTCCGGAGCGAAACCAAAGCCACCAGCCCCTTTCCCGATGGTGACAGCGGCCGCGACAGTGCCTTCTTCATCGACTTCGATCGAAGCTGTCTGTTGAATCTCGCTCAAAT
The DNA here is from genome assembly GCF_007859735.1 of Thalassoglobus neptunius. GTDB lineage: Bacteria > Planctomycetota > Planctomycetia > Planctomycetales > Planctomycetaceae > Thalassoglobus > Thalassoglobus neptunius. The sequence continues at coordinate 6,201 of NZ_SIHI01000002.1, forward strand.
AAATCAATTCATCGTCATCGCGGCGACGGATTTTAAAGTCTGCACGTTCCATTTCGAAAGCAGACTTCACTCCCAATAACTGGAGGGGTGCTTTCATGTCTTGCTGATGCAGAATCTGAAAGCGAGGCAATTGGAGTTCAACGAGTGTCTGCCCCAACTGCGGTTCCGCCTCATTCGCCGGAACCTGAAAGAATCCCTGCTGACCTGCAGGACGAGGTTCGGGTTCAGGAGCTTCATCCAGCAGTCGCATTGACGTTGCAAGTTCGTCGGCCGACAGCGTCGTAATCAGATTTTGCAGACCGTCAATTTCGTGCGGCAGGAACACAAACATGGAGGCGGAAAAATTCTTGTACGGCAATTGAACTGCGGAAAAGGTCTTTTGTTTCATCCATGGGAACGTTGACGTCTGCGTCATCATCGGTGTCGAAACTGTCTGCTCCGAAGTGACATGAAAGTCTCGATCTCCTGTAATGTTTCGATCGAAGCCGTGCTCCCACTTCGCGTCCATGAAAACAGCATTGACGACAACGAATCGTGTTTGGTGATCAAGTGAGCCCGGTGAAATGATCTGACCAACTCGACCAGCGGTCCGCCGGTTCGCCCAGGAATTGATTAGTTGGACAGCGACCCCGGAAGCACGTCGAAAGTCGACTGTCGAGAACTCACAGCTGATCGACTCTCGAACACTCTTCACGAAGCGCGGATCCCAGCGATATCTCGACTGGAGCCAGATGGCATTGAGGTTCACCCAGGTGGCTGAGCGAGACCGATTGTCTTCCGAAAACGACAAAGCTGCTTCCGCCGCCGAGAGAAGAGGAGCTTTCTCGTCATACTTGAGGGCACGGACAATTTCTTGCTGTGTCTCCCCTTTCGAACCTTCAGCGAGAATCGCGAGCGTGACCGTCAAACCGAGAGGAGAAAAGCAAATGTTCTCCTCAGTAGATTTTGCGATCTCCTCAAAAATGTCATACGCGAATTTGTTTTCCGCTTCGACAAAGGCTTGAGCGAGATCGTCCTGAGCGGCTATCGCTCCCGTGAACTGCAGCCCGATCGCATTCGCCACAACGAACGCGAACACCATCTTGATTTTGCGCCCCATTTCCTTCCCCGCTCATTCCGAAAACCATCGTCACAGTTTGAGACCACTCTAATAAACGCGACTCTCCTCGTTTTCACAACTCCAGACGGAAATTTACTTCGAGACGCACGCGAACGGGACTCTCCGAACTCGTGATGATTGCATCGGGAATCGAAAATGCGTTTAATCGAGAGGTCGGTTCCTTAAATTCAGTGGAATTCCTATGTCGAACTCTTTGAACGCGCTCCTGTTCGCTTCCGTCAGCCTGCTGACTTGTGCTCCGTCGGCACTCTTGAAAGCCGACGATGACATTGTGGAGTTCCAGGAAGTTGTGCTTGATCCGGAGATTGGCAAAGTCTGCTATGCGGTGACGTTGGCGGACGTCGACAACGATGGACTACAGGACATCGTGGCTGTGACAGAACGTCGGGTGTTGTGGTTTCAGGCTCCCGACTGGACACCGCGAGTGATCATTGCGGATCAGACGCCGCTCGATAATGTCTGCATCGCTCCGCATGACATCGACGGCGATGGGCTGGTCGACTTTGCTCTGGGAGCTGGCTGGACGAAGATTGGAACGATCCACTGGCTGACGCGGGGAGACTCTCTTGATGAACCGTGGAAGGTGCATTTGATCGGGGAAGAACGTTGGACTCATCGCATGCGCTGGGCGGATGTTCTTGGAACCGGATCACCGCAACTGGTCGTTTCTCCGCTCAACGCAACTGTCGGCAATGGGGTTCGATTGACCGCGTTTGAAGTCCCGGACAATCCAGTAGAAGGCGGATGGTCAGCGACGGTTCTCGATCAGGAACTCAATCGGATGCACAACCACTGGCATGTCGATGTCAACGATGATGATTCCATCGACACACTCACAGCTTCGCAAGAGGGTGTCTATCTCATCGAACGAACTCCGGAAGGTTGGGCGAAGACTCAAATCGGCGACGGGATCGATGGAGTGAAACCGTTTGATCGCGGAGCCGGTGAAGTGAAACTGGGGCGGCTTGCTTCAGGTGTTGATGTGATTGCCACCGTCGAACCGATGCATGGCCATTCGCTGGTCGTCTACACAGAACCGAAAGGCGATCAGAAGCTGTGGACTCGAACCGTGATCGACGCGGGGTTCCAGCGCGGACATGCTCTATGGATGGCTGACCTCGATGGAGATGGAAACGATGAGATCGTTTTCGGTCACAGCGACACTCCAGAGACTTTCGGAGTCATCGTCTATAAAGCTCGCAATGCCTGGGGAACGAACTGGTCCAAGCACGTTGTCGATGCAGGAGGCATGGCCTGTGAAGACTTGATCGTCGAGGACCTGACAGGCGATGGATTTCCCGACATCGTGGCGGGAGGTCGCGCGACGCACAATTTGAAGTTGTATATCAACCGTGGCCCGTAAGTCGCATTCGAACTTTGATTGTAGATGGACTTGTGCGGCTTGGTTCGCGAGATTTGAATTAGACTTTCTCGCAAAAGCCAATCGATTTGTTGAACTTGTCGAACAGTTGAAGCGGGTGCGTTGGAAAGTTCAAACTGCTCTAGCTCCGCCATGACTCCAATACTTTTGTGATCTTCGCAAGACCGCGTTCGCGAGCGTGGTCCAATGCTGTCTTACCTTGGGCGTCGATCAGGCTCGGGTCGGCCCCCGCTTGAAGGAGAAGTTGGGTGACTTCGTCGCAGTCGTCTCGCTGAGTGGCGTTCATGATGAGTGGGGTCACACCAAAGAAATCCGAGTCCTCTTTGATATTTCGACTGTTCACATTGGCCCCGGCTGCGAGGAGTCGACGGACCGACTCCGGTGCATGCTCGCTGGCCCAGTGGAGAGGTTTCCCTCCGTAGCAATTAATTTCATCCGCTTCGATATCCGCTCCGGCTGCGATCAGCTTCTGAACGATTTCGCCGTGGTTGTTGTGGGCTGGCCAGTGGAGGGGCGTGTCTCCGATCCAACCTCTCTGAAAGACACTGAGCGGATCTTTCTTGAGATGCAGATCGACGATTTCCGTCCAACCTTCGCGGGCAGCAAGATTCAGCGCAACTCCGGTTCCATTGGTTCCCTCCGCAAGATGGGGAATCTCTTTGAGAAAATAGTCCACGACATCCTGGTGCTTCTTCCAGACGGCTTGAATCACAGGCGGATACGAATTCATTGGATTCGTATAGACTTCTGCACCCTGCTCAACGAGAAGCCGACAGACATCCAGCTTGCCTTCACTGGCTGCGTATTGGAGGGTCGTCCAGTGGAAGAGATTGGCGTCGGCGTGACGGACAAAAACAACGGCCGGATCGGCTGCGATGAGTGATCGGAGGACATCCAGATCGCCAGCATCGATGAGTTCGAAGACCAGTTGAGTGTTTGTCATCAGATCGCCCGCTACGAGTCACGAGGGGTATTCGTTGACTGTAAATCCATCTTCCAGCTTTCACAACGCTGGACAGATGGAAAGGTTGCAGCGGTGAAGCGACTCGATCGACCCTGCGTTTTCTTGTGATGGATTCGCGCAGCGTGAATTACATCGTCTCGCAAGGGCAAGCTCTGTCATTGAACTTGTCGAATCGCATAAGCGAGGGCTTTGCTCAGAACAGTATTGCTTAGAACAACTGGCTCTAATCGGCAATCAGATAGGCGCGAAGTGACTCATTCACGCGATTGGCTCGTTTGTGAAAGACTTCCGGGGATGAAGGCTTTCCGACCGGTTCGGTGAACGTCTTGAGGCGAAGTCGACGTGTTCCCTGCTTTTGTTCATGAGCGGGGATGTCGTGAATCTCCACACGGACTCGCACCGGTTGTTTGTCGTCTTCCTTGCCCCATTTGCGAAAGAGTGTTGGAGCGCCGACCTGCAGTGAGATTTCTTCTTCTTTGACCGAGAGAATCTTGGCATGGATGTCTTCGACGTACCCCTTGAGCTTCATCGGCAACATTCCTCTCGCCACGCATGCGACGATCTCAGCCTGATGGATGAAGGCATCTTCACCGGCTTCATTCTTCTTCTGAGACTCAGCCCACTGTTCGGTGACTCGGTAGCAAGTTCGGTTTCGTCCCGAGTTCTTCGCATCGTAGAGCGCTTGATCGGCACGCTTGGTGACAGATTCGGAGGTGTCACCCGGTTCCACTTGAGCCACTCCGAACGAGGCTGTGACCCGGAGGTCATCCCGTCCTGCGATCTCTGCACTTGAGATCGACCGTCGCAGTCGCTCCGAACGTTCAATGGCCACTTCGAGCGGAGTTTCCGGACACAGAATCACGAACTCTTCTCCTCCGTAGCGACCAACTTGCTCGCCGGAATAGAGCTCATCCTGAATGAGTCGAGCCACGTCGATCAACACACGATCGCCGACAGCATGCGACAGCCGGTCGTTAATCGCTTTGAAGTGATCGAGGTCCACGAAGACGACTGAGTAAGGGATCTGCGGATCTTTTTCCCACTTCTGAAAGGCTTGTGTCAGACGTTGTTCCAATTCCCCACGATTGAACGCGCCTGTAAGTGCGTCTCGTGTGGCGGCCATTTGAAGTTTTCGGAACTGTCCTCGATGTCGCTTCGATTCATTTCCATCGCAGATGAGTTCCATCACTGCACGCACAGATCCGGAATCATTCGTGACGGGCAACGTTTGAACATCGAAGCTCTGCGAGTTCCCGTCGACATCCTTGAGATTGAGTCGATGGCAAACTGGAATGGACTCTTCGAGGCATCGGTCAACGGGGTCCGGTTTTGCTTTGGTCGACGAGACGATCGAACGGTGCCAGGTTTGGCCAATCAGCTCTCCGGGAGAGTAGCCGAACATTTTGACCGCTCCCATGTTCCACATGACGATCCGCTGTTCACGATCAATCATATAGAAGGCGTCGTACAGACTTTCGAGAGTGTGCAGATACTGAAAGACGTGGCAGAATCGGGTGGCGGCCATTTTCGCGTTGTGATCCGCCGGAGCATTTGCAGCGATGGACGCGTTCTCCGCATCTGTGTCGGAAAGAACCGATGCTCGTTCACTATGCAGCCAACGTTCCAGTGCCGCGACGACGTTCCGATCGAATCCTTTTCCGGCCTGTTCTTCAAGTGTTCGAAGAGCCTTGTTGGTATCGAACGCCGGTCGATAAGGTTGAATGGACGTCAATGATTCGTAGGCGTCAGCGACAGCGAGAATTCGCGCTCCGAGACTCGCGGGCTTGTCCTGCGTGGACGTTCCGTCGACATTCACTCCGTGTGATTGAGCCACAATATCAACAACGTCCGTGTTGACCTGGCAACACTGAAGTATTTCGACGGCGACGCGATTGAAACCGGCAATGTATTCGTACTCATCCGGACTGAGCTTTCCTGGCTTGCCGAGAATATGATCCGGCACTCCCAGCTTGCCGATGTCATGCAGCAGCGCGGCAATCTCAATCAGTCGAAGCTGCATGTCTTCCCAACCGAGACGCGATCCGATCCCGACGGCCAACAACCCAACGCGGCGTGAATGCTTCAAGACGCGCACATCCCGAAAATGAATCGCGGCCAGCAGCCGTCGAAGAACATGAATCGAGATAATATCGTCAAGCTCATTCGGGGGAGTCGGAAGTTCGCTTGCTTTGGAAAGCTGCAGCACAGATTCTAGGAGCAAGGAGGAATTCATCGGGTGATTCCCGATTGCGGAGAGCTGTGCTGTTGAGGGGGTGGTCAGCGTGGACATTGGTGAACCGACTTCAAGCCAGGATCGAATAGGACGTTTCGCCGATCGAAACCGTGTACGAAAACCTATGCCACGCATTGGGCTGGTCAACTTGCTTGAATCTTTATTCCGGGCAGGACCGTGGAGTTTGTGACGGTCGTGAGAGATGGCAATCTCTGTGTCAAAGGTGACCGGTCTCAACAACGAGCAATAAGCCGCAAAATCGGAACTTCTGATGGAACTGGGGACATTTCGTGGAATATTCGTCCGTCTCCATGAATCCTAACAGGTATGAACGAATCGAATTACGCACTGCTTGCCGATGTGGTGGCTGTGTTCCATCTGGCCTATGCCGCCACGATTGTCGTCGGTCTCGTACTAATCCTGTACGGTGGCATCGCGGGTTGGCGGTGGGTGAGAAATCGATGGTTTCGGATCATCCACTTGCTGATGATTCTCATCGTCGTGGCCGAAGCTTGGGCGGGTGTCACCTGTCCATTGACCACACTTGAAGAATCCCTGAGAGCCAAAGCGAGCCAGCCGTTTGATGGAGACGGATTCCTGGCGGGATTCGTTCACCAACTGCTTTTCTTCGATGCTCCATGGTGGGTGTTCACCATGTGTTACACAGCTTGCGGGTTGTTGATTCTCGTCTCGCTGAGTTTCGTTCCGCCTGACTGGTCACGCTCTGAAAGAACAAACCGCGTCACGAATTAATTCGGAGCGAGGAACCGATTCTTGAGAGTCAAAGCGAGCAGAAGTTCCGTTGGTCTTCTCACTCGGATGCGATCAACGAGTAGCAATCGAGGAACAATCTACTTGATCACTCTTTCGATCTGGTCAACGCTCAACACGACTTCAGCCTGGACATAACGATCAGGTTCTGACTTGAATCGTTTTCGATTGTCATCCGAGCTGAAGAGATAGAGCTGCTCGTCATAGAAAGCCCCGAAGCGAGTATCACCGGGAACAGCACGGTCGGTTTCCCAGGCAATCACCGGATCACAACCGAGAAACTGAGGTGTGTAGCGATCCGGAGTGAGGCGAAAATCGTCCCGTTCCTGTTCGCTGGCCATGTGGAAAACCTGCCCTTTGAATTCGACTTGCCACCGCGAGTTTCCCTTCTCCCATCGTCGCGTCTTCCACAACGTCACTGGGCAATAGCCGTCAAGCATTACGGATTGCTGGCCGGCCGGTCGGATGGTTGACTCGGATTGATCGGCGGCGATTTCCGGAGAAGTACTCGGCTTGGGTTGCCGTTGAGCGAGAAGATCCGAGTAGCGCGTATTGGCTCGCATCATCAGGGCGACGTACTCACTGGTACTCTTAAACCCTGTTGTTCTCAGAAGTTGTGTTCCGTTGGGCTCAAGAAAGAGATCCATCGGAAACTGATGAACTCCAAAACGACGCGCCAATTCTGGCCTCTGATTGACGTCGATTTTCACTCCCACAACCGACGATCCGAGCTTCTCGCGAACCTGTTGCGTGGGAAAAACTTCGCGCTCCATGAGTTGGCATGGACCACACCACTCTGCCCCGAAGTGACAAAGGATCGGACGGTTGGTCTCCATGGCGACTTTGCGGGCTGCGTTGAGATCGCTGTACCACAGCGTTTGTGCAGACGCCGCCTGTGCGAAGTGCAGAGTGACTACGGTCAGTGCAAAAAGACGAGCGGACGGTAAGTGCATAGCAACCTCGCATAGTTGGAGACGACGTCACCGAAGAAACAGATGCGTTCAGAGGCAAGCGCTCCAGCTTTCCTATCGGTCATTGCTGATCGTGTGATGCAATCGAAATCGGATGGTCATCGATCTTCGAAACACCGTTGAATGGGTCGTCCGGTTAGGAAACCTTCGAAGACTTGAACGGTCCTGTTGGCCAGCGAGTCCGAGAGAAGAGTTCCGGCGAGAACACCGTCGAAGTGTCGATGAATACGCTTAAGTCAACTGCGAAACAGGCGAGCCCTATACGTTAAGCGGGATGCAACCCATCGAGACCGGTCTCCAAATTCTCAATCAGCAGACGTCATGAACGCCATCACTGTTCATCATGAAGATCAAGATTCGTTGCAAAGAGCGTCGACCGTGCAACCGATCGATCAGCTCTTTCTCGCGATGATCGCCATGTTGATCGCGGTCGGTGTGCTGTTTGTCGACAGTTCGAGCATGACCTCGGTGAGCCGTCCGGAGGAATCGATTCAGCTGTCGAAACATCTGATCTTTCTTGGAATCGGATTGGTCGCTGGGTTCGTTGCTTCCATCATTCCTGAACGCTTGTGGATCATGCTGGCCCCCGTGATCTACTTGGCAACGCTTGCCTTGTTGATCCTCGTCCTTGTCCCTTCGTTCGGCCATCGCGTAAACGGAGCACAGCGTTGGATTCGACTCGGTTCGTGGAGTCTTCAACCCTCGGAGATCGCCAAGTTGTCGGTTCCGATGATGGTCTGCGCGTACCGCTTGCGATATCGGGATCGATTGAGTTCGCCGAAGTTTGTCGACTTCGTCTCGATTGCACTCATTGGAGGGCTCCCGGTCTCTTTCATCCTCCTCGAACCGGACCTCGGGACATCATTATTCATCTGCAGCGGAATCGTGTTGGTTCTGTTTTTGACGGGTTGGCCGAAGTGGCACTTCCTCGTGGCTGGCTTGCTGTGTGTTCCGATGATCGTCGGACTGATCGTTCTTCACCCTTATCAACTTGCCCGCATCAACGGTTTCATTCAGACGTGGACAAATCCCGCCGAAGCCCCCTATCAGGTTCGACAGTCTCTGACATCACTGGGAGTCGGTGGACTTTCGGGAACGGGATTGGGAAGAGGTTGGCAGAAACTGAGTTTTCTTCCCGAAGCAGATACGGACTTTGTTTTCGCAGCTGTCGGCGAAGAACTGGGACTGCTCGGAACTCTCGGCGTCGTCCTGCTGTGGTGTGGTCTCTATTTGACCGGTCAGCGCATGCTTGCCCGATCACCAGCGTGCAGTTTTCGAGTTGTGACCGGAACAACGATCCTCACACTTTTAATTTTTCAGGCAGCGATTAACGTGGCGGTTGTCACAGCGATGGTTCCCCCCAAAGGGATTTCTCACCCCTTTCTAAGTTACGGTGGGAGTAATCTGGTCATGAGCCTGTTCAGCCTGGGAGTCTTCTGGAGTCTGACGAAAGTCGATCGAACCGCTGAAGATCAGCATCCAACTGTTCAGGAACGACACGATTTCGAAGAAAGCATCGACGAGAGTCCTTCCGATTTCATCGACGCAGCTGCCGAGTTTTGATCAACTCATCTCCTCGAACGGAATGTCCAGTCTCGCGAATTCGAATGAGTGGTCATGGGAAATTCACATCGTTATGTGTTCTGCGGAGGAGGAAGCGGGGGACATCTGTATCCCGGGATTTCTGTGGCACAAGAGATCAAAACGAGAGAACCGGGGAGTCAGTTCCTCTTTTTGACGACCGGACGAGACATTGAACGACGAATTCTTGACGACTCTCACCTCGAACAGTTTCTGGTTGACTCGGTCACAAGTTCTGCACTCTTCAGGAAACCACTGACTGGCATTCCCTCATTGATCGGAGCAGTTCAAACCATCCGGACTCGAATGCGTGAATTGGCTCCGGATGTGGTGATCGGTCTCGGAGGATTTGGGAGCGTCCCCGGAATTCTGGCAGCTAAGAGCCTTCGAATTCCAGTTGTCATTCTCGAACAAAACGTGATTGCTGGCAGAGCGAATTCGCTGTTGGGGCAATTGTCTCGTGTGATCTGCACGAGCTTTCCACATTCCCGCGAGATGAAGCTGCCAAAAGCTCGGTGTGAATGGACGGGGAATCCTATTCGAAAAGAAATACTTCAAGCTGTCAGTGACGCGAACGACTCGAACCCGCGTCGTCACTTGCTCGTCCTCGGGGGAAGTCAGGGAGCCCACAAAATCAACCGAGCGTTTCGGGACTTCTGTTCTCGGCATGAAGACCTCTTGTCCAACTGGAGCGTGACACATCAAACAGGCAAGAGTGATCAGCAGGAGTTCGATGAGTTCTACAATACAATGCCCTTAAACGTCACTTGTTCGGACTTCATTGACGAGATGGACCAGGAACTCAGCCATTCGTCGCTCGTGATCACCCGCGCTGGCGCAACCACGTTAGCGGAACTGGCGGCGATCGGACGTCCGGCGGTGGTCATTCCCGACCCGAAGTCAATTCGAAACCATCAACACTTGAACGCCGTGTACTATGCACAGCGTGGCGGGGTTGCACTGGTGGAAGAAGATCAAGGCGGTGAAGAGTTCTCGTCAAGGTTTCATCAGGTGCTGGGATCACTACTTAGTGACTCAGACAAGTTGGAAGAAATGGCCCGACAGCAACGCGAGTCAGGACGACCGGACGCGACACAGCGCGTGGCCGATGTCATTCTAAGCCAAAGATAAAAAGCGTCCGATTGCATTCGCTGAAATCACATTCCTCCGCCCGCTTTGATCATCGGCTTTCAACGTCTGCTTCGGTCAATCGATCGGCCTGGCCAACCACGATACAGGCCCAATACGACACAAGCGCGAACGGGTGATCTTCCCGGGTCGAATTGCAACAGCGAATTGTCCTGTGTAATTTCTGTTTCTGATGTGTCTTGCAGCGAGACATACGTACCGAAGAACGGACGAAGGAACTCCAGGATGGCAGGTCAACAAAAAGAAACCGGACGGTCTCATTGGAAATCTCGCTTTGGGTTTGTGCTGGCAGCTGCGGGGTCTGCTGTTGGACTGGGAAACATCTGGAAGTTCCCGTACATCACCGGCGAGAACGGAGGAGGACTGTTCGTTCTGATTTATCTGGTGTGCATCCTGCTCGTTGGACTTCCAATCATGATTGCAGAAATCATGATCGGTCGCGCAGCCCAGAAACAACCTGTCGGAGCTTTCGAGGAACTCAACGGAGGTAAGACTATCTGGTCAGCGGCGGGGTGGATGGGAGTCCTGGCCGGGTTCATCATCTTGTCGTTCTATGTCGTCGTCGCTGGCTGGTCGATGGATTACACGTTGAAGTCGATCGTCAACTTTACCCAGCCGATTGAAAAAGAAGCTGCGGCTGAAACGGATCTCTTCATCGCGACAGCGGATATGGAGTCGATGCAGAATTATCTCATCGACAAGCGACTCGCGGATCAGGCCCGCATGGGAGAGTCATTGCTGGAACGCGAAATCTCGAAACGGCAAATGGACGCCTTTGCCCGCTTTCAAGCTGCTGTCTCAGCCGCTGAAGATCCGGAGGAAGCACGCCGTCGTCTGCTGACCGATGAAGAACTTCAACAAACCGTCACCCACGTTGAAGCAATTCAGCAACAGATGCAGGAGCTCAGAAAAGGAATTGAAGAACAAGTCCGGGCGGACGTAACAGGCATCTCTGACGAAACGCTTTTCCGGCAAGTCAGAATGGAGAAGCGTCGAGAACTCGTTCTCGCGAAAGTCGGTGTGACCTTCGGGAATCTGTATACGAATGGCTGGCAATCCTTGATGTGGGCTTTTCTGTTTATGGCATTGACGGTGGGAGTCGTCGCCGGCGGAGTTTCTGCGGGGATCGAACGGGCCTGTCAGATTCTGATGCCCACCTTGTTTGCACTGATCTGCACGATGGTTCTTTATGGCGCGTTTCAGTCTGGCTTTCCGGCAGCAGTGAGCTTTGTCTTCAGCCCGGACCCAAGCCGACTCAAACCGAGTGGAGTTCTTGAAGCATTGGGGCACGCGTTTTTCACGCTCTCATTGGGGATGGGAGCGATGATGACCTACGGATCTTATCAAAGTGCCAAGACCGGGCTCTTTCAGGAAGCTTTGATGATCACCTTCCTGGACACACTCATCGCCCTTCTGGCCTGTTTGATGATTTTCCCCATCACCTTCTCGTACGGGCAGGAACCGACAGCTGGCCCCGGGTTAGTGTTCATGAGTATGCCGCTTGCGTTCGCCGAAATCGGAACCGGCGGAATGCTGCTTTCGATTCTGTTCTTCGGACTGCTCTTCTTCGCTGCTCTGACCTCTGCGTTGTCTCTGCTCGAAGTCTGTGCGTCGTACTTAATCGATCAGAAAGACTGGTCGCGTCCGCAGGCCGCACTGGCGACAGGGGTGATTACGCTTTTGGTCGCTGTGCCGAGTGCATTTGATGGAGACCCCGACACGCTCCTGGGGACGTGGCACGCCGACTACGGCAAAGGATTCTTCGACACCGTCGACCATCTTGCTTCGAACTGGATGTTGCCGCTGGGCGGATTGCTGATTGCCGTCTACGCAGGGTGGGTCATGCCCCGCAAACTTCAAGAAGCCGAAGTGAAAGACATTCCGAGTTGGATGTTCCAAGGCTGGCTTTTCGTAATCCGAATCGTTGCTCCGGCACTGGTCGTGGTCGTTCTACTCCAGAAAGTCGGCATCTTTGACGTGGATGAACTCGTCCGTCGATTGTAAGTCTCATCGGACCGACGAAAGCCGAAGACTGCCCATTGCTGAACAAAACACAGCGAATTCCTTGCCAAACCGCATGGATTGGGCGTCATTTGTTAAACTCGTGAAACATTCTTCACTTTGAGCCCTGATTGCGGGAGAAAGCCTTCTCAATTGCCAAGGATCATTTTTTCTTGGTCGTCGATCGAGCATGCTTTGTTTACAATCAGTCGAGACGGATCGGAAGTCCTGCCATTATATTGCTGGGCGGCGCATGAGGGTCGACCTGCAACCATTCTAAAAATTCGGAGATAAACGAGATGCTGAGAACTGCACTTTGTGTCTGCGCCGTACTGGCGTCTTCAGTGACGACAGTCCAGGCTCAAGGCTGGGGAACCATCGAAGGTCAGTTTATTCTGGAAGGAGACGTGCCTGAAGTTGCTCCGCTCGTAGCGAAAGGCGACGCAAGCGCGAAAGATGCGGCCGTCTGTGCTGCCAACGCGGTCCCGAACGATGCAATGGCTTTCAATTCCGAGAACAAGGGAATTGCCAACATCGTCGTCTTCATGAGACGCGCTTCCTCGATCCATCCTGACCTGAAAGAAAGCACAGAAAAGAACGTTGAGTTCGATCAGAAAGGGTGTCGATTCCTGCCGCACGCGATGGTCGTCCGAACAGATCAGACCATCACCTGCAAATCAAGCGACGGCGTTGCACACAACGTCCACTCGTCACCGTTCGCAAACTCACCAGCCAACTTCATCGTTCAACCCAACGATCAGAAGGGTGTTGAGGTCAAAGTTCCACTGGCTGAATCTCTGCCTGTGCAGGTCGTCTGCGACATTCATCCCTGGATGAAAGCGTGGTGGATTGTCCTTGATCATCCATACGCAGCTGTCACAGATGAAAATGGAAAGTTCACCATTGAGAACCTTCCGGAAGGCGAAAACGAATTCCGCGTCTGGCACGAAAACGCCGGATACATCAACCGAAAATGGGTCGTGAACGTCAAAGCTGGCGAAGTCACAAAAGTCGAAACAGTGGAAGTCCCACTGAGTTCATTCGAAGAGTAAATCTTCGTCACTCGTGACAAAAAACATTCAATCACCCGCTTGATGCCAAGTCATCGAGCGGGTGATTTTCGTTTGTACTCTCCCGAAGAACTCTTCGCTGCGACGTTTGATGCTCTGAAAATCGTCGACGGGAAAGTTTCCATCGGCAAGCGATCCTGTTCTTCGAACGAATCCATGACACGACGTCAAGAAGTTCTTCATGCGACTAGGAAGTCGACGCTTGATCGGACTTCGGTGAGTCCCTCTCCGCCGGAATTGGACGTCCGTGCGGATCATTTTCCGGGGCGTTGGTCTCGTGGTTCAGCCGCTCTCGCAGGTCCTTGTCGGTGAAGTGCTCCAGTCGCTCCGCTTTCTGATGGAGACGATCGGCATCGATCCCCACATGTGAGACCAGATACTCTTCCCAAAGCCGATGCGAGCGAACAAGGCTCTCAGCTCTCAGCCGTCCCTCATCAGTCAATTTATATTCGCCTTGATCCACAACAAGCTGCGAGCGTGACACGAGACGATTGAGGACGACCTTCATTGAGACAAAGTCTGCGAGCAGTTCTCTTCGAAGCGTTTCGAAATCGTGACCAATCGGGAGTTTCCGCTCTTCGATCCGATACAGGAACGCGACGACATCTTCTTCCAGAATCTGCCAAGCGAGCAATCGCTGTCTGACAAAGCGAATGAGCACTCCGCTCTTCGGACTGAAAACAATCGACAGAAAGAGAATTCCCCCGGCGCTCACCGCCATCATTCCCGCTGTCGTTGTGCTCTCGAAACCAAACCATGATGGCACAATGATCGCCGAAAGATGGCCGGTCACAGCGGAGATTGCCGCAAGAACCACGCTGACGAAAATCATCGGCAGCAGCCGGTCTGTCAGCATATAAGCTGCGGAAGCGGGCACAACGAGCATCGCAACGACCAGAATATTTCCGACACTTTCGAAGCTGGCCACAGCTGTGACCGCCACGAGAATCATCAGAAGATAGTGAATCAATCGCGAACTGAACCCAACGGTCGTTGCCAACCCTGAATCGAAAGAACTGATCTTCAGCTCCTTCCAGAACAATCCCACAAACAACAGATTGATCACTGTCACCACCGAGAGTGTGACCACAGCTCGGGGAATCAGGAAACCGCGGATGTCGACCAGATCAAGCGGAGTCATCTCGATCGCGCCATACAACACACATCCCGGATCAAGATCCACATGGTCGGCGGCGCGGACAATCATGATCAATCCCAAGGCAAACAGGGATGTAAAGACCACCCCCATCGACGCCCCTTCATCGACCTTGCCTGCACCCCGAATCCACTCGGTGAAGAACGCCGTGAGCACACCCGCGAGGACAGCTCCGACAAACATCGGCCAGCTGTTGCGGCTTTCCGTCAGAAAAAATGACGCTGCCAATCCCGGGAGCACCGCATGACTGATCGCATCCCCGAGCATGCTCATTCGTCGCAAGACGAGAAAGTTCCCGAGCAGAGCCGATGCCACCGCACACAAAACTCCAGCTGCGACAATCCAGCCATCGAGAGCCCAACTCCAGTTTTCGAAGATGCTCATCAGTCCTCCACTCCTGCTTTGACTGATGAATCCGTCAACTCATGCGGACTGGCTGGAACGTCCTGCCCAGCTCGGTCGAGAAGAAGTTCCAACTCGGCAATCATGTCGGGATCCAGAACATGTTCGATCATGTCTGCTTCGCGATCGACTCGACTGGGAGCGATCTCTGCATGTGTGATCAGATAAAGTTCCCAGAGGCGGTGTTGTCGGGTCAGACGACTTGCTTCCGCGATGCCCGGAGCTTTCAAAGTGACGTATTGATCTTCGAATGAAACAAGGCCGGCATTCTGTTCTCTGCGAATTGATCCGCGAAGCCGTCTCTCTGACCACGATCTCTTTTTCATCAACTCATTGAACGAAACACCTTTGCCCACTTCCCCTTGCCCGGATTCAAGTTTTTCGTAGACAGCCCGCAACAAATGCTCGCGGTCGATACGACGATTCAGGCGGACTCTTCTCAGTCCTCGAATCAAGAGTCCATGTTTTGAACCGAAGATCAAGCTGATTGCGAAGAACGCGGTACAGATCAAGACGATCATCGCCCCGGATGGCAAACGGGAAAAGACTGCGCTGAACTCCGCTCCCAGCATTCCACTGACCATGCCAAGCCCGGCAGAAATCCAGGCCATATTCGACATCTCATCCGACCAGAATCGAGCAGCCGCTGCGGGGATGACGAGAAGTGCGATCATCAAAACCAGCCCGACGGCTTGAAGGCCGACGATTGTCACCACGACAACGGTCATCATCAGAAGGATGTCCAGAAACATGACCGGAAAGCCGCGAGAGCCTGCAAATTTCTCATCGAAGCAAAGCAGCTTCAGCTCTTTGAAAAAAACAAGGCAGAGACCAATGCTTCCGAAAGCCGCCATCGTGATCGTTTTAGCATCCGCCACATTCATTGACGCAGTCTTGCCGTAAATGAAGGCTTCCAATCCAGCTGAGTGGCCTCCCGAAACTTGCTGCACAATCCCGAGCAATGCGACGCCCGCCCCGAAGAAGACGGAAAGCACAGCTCCCAATGCAGCATCATCTTTCAGTTGAGTTGTCTTTCGAATCCAGAGGATGGTCAACATCCCCAGGATCCCGGACACAGTTGCTCCCAAGAGAAGAACCGAGAGAGACTTCCCGTCATATCCCATTTTCGTTGCCAGAAGGAAAGCGATACAAATGCCCGGCAAAGTGGCATGACTGAGGGCATCCCCCATCAGTGCCCGTCTTCGAAGCAGCGTGAAACTCCCGACGATGCCAGCTGCGCATCCCAGAAGGGTCGTTCCGAAAACGACGACGCGCGTGTTGTAGTCCTGCAACAAAACGACGCGCCGCACCTGCTCCCACGTCGGCCAACTGATCGACTGATTGGCTAACGAATTCCCGGTTGAAGGGACTTCGTCACTGGCGTCGAGCGACACGCATCCGGCCATCCAGGTTGTTGCCATGAAGATGAGTGCGATTTGCCGAAAGCGAATCATAGAGAACGCTCCCGTCGACGCATTGCTTCGGAAACTTCCTCCAACAACGTCAGTCTTCCACCATACGTCTTTTGAAGATTGTCATTTGTAAACACATCCTCAACCGGGCCGTGGGCCACAACTCGCATGTTTAAGAGAACAACGTAATCAAAATATTCAGGAACTGTTTGAAGATCGTGATGAATCACGACAGCCGTTTTCCCACTCTCTTTCATCTCCCCCAGAATGTCGATAATGGCACGCTCTGTGGCTGCGTCGACTGCCGCAAACGGTTCGTCCATCAGATAGAGATCAGCATCCTGCACAAGTGCCCGAGCGAGGAAAACACGCTGTTGTTGTCCCCCGGAGAGTTGGCTGATTTGTCGCTTTGCGAAATCGGCGATCCCGACACGATCGAGTGCGTCCATCGCTGCCTGACGATGTTTCCTTCTCACAGGAAGACACCAGCCGATTTCTCCATACAGCCCCATCGTCACAACATCCAACGCATCGACGGGAAAGTCCCAGTCGACGCTTTCACGTTGAGGCACATATCCGACGCGGCGGCGATTCTCCCGATAGGTCTTTCCGTAGACAAGCACTTTTCCCGAAGCCCGAGGAGTCAAATCCATCACCGCCTTGAGGAGTGTGCTTTTCCCTGCTCCATTCGGCCCGACAACACCGATCAACGATCCTGCTGGAAGTTCGAACCCCACATCCCAGATGACCGGCTTGCGATGATAGGCCACTGTCAAATCTGAAACTGCGAGTGGAATCTCCTCTTTCATTTTCGGACCTGATCCTCTGCTTCACTCTATGGATGAATAACCACTGAAATTTTATTGACCACCGGATTTCCGCCAACTGATCGACCAGCCAACTACTCGCCTGAACCTTGCTGATTCTGAAACCCACCTTCCGGGACTGTTCCTCCCAGAGCTTCAGTAACGGTGGTGATGTTGTGGTCAAGCATGCCGATATACGTTCCTTCATAGCTTCCATCCGGCCCCATTGCATCGGAGTAAAGCTCCCCTCCGATCTCAACTGAGTGGCCTTTGGACTGTGCCCCTTCAACAAGAGCCATGATGTTCTTTCGAGAAACACTGCTTTCGACGAAGACAGCCTTCACTTTACGGTCAACAATGAGATCGACCAACTCATTGATACGCTGTAACCCCGCTTCCGATTCGGTCGACAATCCTTGAACTCCCACAACCTCCAGCGAATAGGCACGACCAAAATAATTGAAAGCATCGTGTGACGTAATCAGAATTCGACTCGACTCCGGAATTGTCGCGATCGACTTCTGCCCGTATTCGTGGAGCTTCTCCAACTGAGTTCGGTATTCAGCGGCTCGAATCTGAAACTCTGAAGCAAGCTGCGGAGCGTGATCGGACAATGCGTTTTCCACAACGTCAATGCATTTCGACCACGCCGCCACATCCATCCAGACATGCGGATCGAGATGTCCTTGAGCGCCATCCGGCTCCACCAGCTGCTCTTCGGGAATCAATTCCGTCACCGCGTAGACGGGCTTCGACCTCGCAATTTTGACGAAGACATCTGCCATCTTCCCTTCCAGCATGAGACCGGAATAGAAGACAAGATCGGCCTGCATGATTTTTTGAACGTCATCACGAGTCGCTTTGTAAAGGTGCGGATCAACTCCGGACCCCATGATCTGTTTGACGTTCACTCGATCACCACCAACATGGCGAACAAGGTCCGCAACCATGCCCGTTGTGGCAACAACGTCGATCCGTCCGCCCTCATCGGTAGAAGTGCGATCTCCCGAACCACTACTGGAAGTGGTACTCGCTCCGCACCCGGACAAAAAACAGACCGCGAGAATCAACCACAGCTGACTCTTTCGACGATGCCGCTGGAATCCAGAACGAATGATCTGACGACGCTCCATTAGGTGTCTCGATTTCCTGATGAATGAAGAACAACTTGTATCACATGCTACAATAGGTGCGTCGTAAAAGTCGAGGTCTTCGCCGAAATCCACTCAATTTGATGCGAGATGCCAGTGTTTCTGGCGTCTGCTCTTCGGAACAGGCAGTCGAACATTCACCGGACCGTGCTAAGATCTCTCAACAACCCGACTCACGAACATTTTTCCAAACGCTGTTCTCGAGTCAAAACACTCAAGTCGACGAAGTGACAACCGCGTGTCTTCTGACAAACTCCGAGCCATGAAAAAGCGAATCATCATCGGTTTGAGCGGCGCTTCCGCAGTCATCTACGGAATTCGAACCCTTGAACATCTTCGAGCCCTTCCCGAGATTGAGACCCATCTGATTCTCTCTCAGGGAGCGCGAGTGACCATTCCCATCGAAACACGCTACACCTGCCAGGAGGTCGAGCAGCTGGCAGACGTTGCCTACCGAGAGGACAACATGGCAGCTGCGGTTTCTTCGGGATCATTCCGAACGGACGGCATGATGGTCATTCCGTGCAGCATGAAAAGTTTGTCCGGAATCGCAAATTCCTATGCCGACAACCTGCTCGTTCGCGCAGCTGACGTTTGCCTGAAAGAGAAACGGAAGCTGATACTTGCTGTCCGCGAGACGCCGCTGCACAAAGGGCATCTTGAATTGATGTTGAAAGCCGCCGACCTGGGGGCACTCATTCTTCCCCCCACGCCGGCGTTCTATCACCACCCTGAATCGATCGAAGACATTCTCGATCAAACGATCGGGAAAGCCCTGGACTATTTCGAAATCGAACACTCCCTCTTTAAGCGGTGGGGAGAAAAATCCGAGGGTCGCAGCAGTTCAGACTAAAGCATCTCAGGGCTACTTTTTCGGTGCCCGTAGCTGCTACTCTCCGTGATCGACGATCTTGACGATCTTGACGTCCATCGTCGTTCGAGGGAGTTCAATGCTGACTTGATCTCCGACCTTTTTGCCCATGAGCGCAGTGGCGATCGGGCTCGTTGTCAGAATCTTCATCACAGGCCCATCGTAATTTTCTTCGCCAGGCCCGACGAATTCATAAGTCTCTTCTTCATCGAGATCGACATCGATGATCGTCACTGTCGATCCGAAAGTCACTTCCCCTTTGGGCATGTCAGACTTATCGACGACGCGGCAGTCCGCGAGTCGGGTTTTGAGCTGCGCAATCTTTGCAGCGATTCGCCCCTGCTCCTCGCGTTGCCCATGATACTCGGCGTTTTCTTTCAGATCACCTTCCGCACGGGCTTCGGCGATCTTTTCAGCGATCTCGGGCATGACGACGTTTTCGAGATGTTGAATTTCCTTCTTAAGCTTGTCGTACCCTTCGCGAGTAATCGGTTGGACCATGACGCTATCTCTTCGAACTCTATGGATTGGAGAAATTATTGAATTGAGATGAGGCAAGTGATGCGAAGAGGAATCGCCCCTTCATGATTCTTGCAACTCCTGGAATCCGTCGTTGCAACGAGCGACAGGCCCCATGTCACTCGTCGATCGCTACTCGTCGATTCATGTCACCCGTCGTTGACACTTGCAACGAGAATCCTTGATAAATATGTAAAACAACACGGGGCACGACGATTGGGGTCGCATCCCGTGTTGTTCTCTCATTCTTAACGGATCGTCTGCGAGATGTCTATCCCTTTTTGCTGCCGATATCTCGACATTCACTCGCGATCACCTTCTCGTCTGAAGGTGCAGGAGCCGAACCGTTCCGCTCACATTTGTTGCATTTTAACACAGGATTCGCCAATCTCAGATTTCCAGCTCACTTCAGTGAGAATGCTTTTCAAATTCGCATTCTCAGGTTCGCACAAGCAAGACAGCAGACCATCCGGTCTTACCGTTCCTGTAGGTGCACTGATTCAGAGCGATGTGCTCGAGGAGAATTTCCCATGCGTTTCTGGATGTTTATTTCCGCTTGCTTTCTAGGCCTTCTCATCTCCAGCCCCAGCGCAGAGGCAGGAAAAGAGGACGGACATCTCGACATCTACTTCATCGATGTTGAAGGCGGAGCAGCGACTCTGATCGTCACTCCTGTTGGAGAATCCATTCTCATCGATTCAGGATATCCCGACAACAACGGTCGCGATCGAGATCGGATTCTCGAAACAATCAAACTCGCCCACCTTGACCATATCGATCACGCTGTCGTTTCTCACTGGCACGTCGACCACTATGGCAACCATGCAACCCTGTCGTCCCTGATTCCGATCCACAACTTCTGGGATCGCGGAATTCCCGATGCACTTCAGGAAGACAAGAACTTCGACACGCGCATCGCCGATTACAGAGCAGCGACACAAAACCAGTCGCGCACACTCAGTGCGGGCGATCACTTCGAACTCGATTCCAATGGGACTCCGTTGTCAGTCACCGTTCTGACCTCCAGCCGCAACGTCATCCCGAACACAGGCGAACCGAATCCATTCGCTTCGGAAAGCGAAGAGCAGCCGAGAGATGAAACCGACAACGCATGCAGCTTAAGCCTGCTGTTCGAATTCGGGGACTTCCGTTTCCTTTGCTGCGGCGATTTGACATGGGAAATCGAAGCGAAGCTGATGACTCCCAACAACCCCGTTGGAACGGTTGACCTGTTCATGGTGACACATCACGGATTGCCAACCAGCAACAATCCCGTCCTCGTCAAAGCTATCGATCCCACAGTGGCTGTCATGTGTAATGGCCCGACGAAGGGAGGCCATCCGGATTCCATCGCGACGATCCAGTCATGTCAGTCCCTGAAACATCTCTATCAGTTGCATCGAAATGTGAAGGTCGATGCCGATGCTCAAACACCAGCGGAGTTTATCGCCAACTCAGAGCCGACCGTAAATTGTGACGGGATTGGAGTGAAAGCCAGCGTTCGCCCCGACGGTTCCAGTTATACCGTTCAGATCGGTCACGATGGGAAGCCAATCGAGTACCAGTCGCGAGAGAGATAATCCTAGCGATTGTGTGATTCGCGAGACCAATTCTTCACAATCAATTTGTGACTATTGAAGCAGTCCGCGAAACTCTTCGAGAGCCCCACTCAAAATGAGACGCGAAATTTTCGCCTCGCTCAGAAGATCAGAGACTTCACGATCAGATGTGGTACGTTCTAGTAACTCACCACTTTGCCGCCTCGCTCACTCCGATGCGGCAACCATGAATGTCCTGTCGCGGTAGATCTTATCTGCCGCGACAGTTCTATTCACCGGTCATTGAAGGTCTGAATCTATGCTCCGAAACCTGACTCCAATCGCCCTGGCAGCTCTTCTTTGGATCACCGGACCAGTGGATTCCGCTTCATCAGAAGAGACCACGCACCGCATCGAGCAATCGAATCATCAGATTCGTTCTCACAAGCAGACTCACTCGAAGCAGGTCGGACCAGGTTGGTACTTCCGCTGTGCTCCATGCGAAAACGGCTGGGAAGCCAATCCCGTTCCTCCTCAAGTCGCACCTCGAGAACTTCCGTTGGCATCGCTGCCAAGACCTGTTCCTCCGGCCGGAACAATCGGTCGGACCTACCAGATGATTTCGCGGCCTGTCCCTGTCGAGAAAAATCCTCGAACAGGAATGCTGGACGTTTACATCAACGGTGCTTACGAAGTGATCGTGCACGACATGAACTCCCCGCGCATCGAGCAGAACATTGAGGGATTCCGTGACGCCGAAGATGAGAACGTTTGGCATTTCGAGTCCAATCCACTCTATCCCGGTCTCGATCACATTTATCGCGTGCAGGCGACATTCAAGAACGACGACGGATCGAATTGGACCGATGCCCGCTACGTCCGCCTGATCATGGGACGAGTCGTTGAACTCGACTTTTAGAGCAAGTTGCTCTTTCCGGTGCACTCGCTTGAACTCTTTCATCAGGTAAGAATCTGAGTTTGCTCGAGTGAGTGCAAACCAAATCAGACAATGAACTAGAAACTCCTGCGCAACAAGTTTCGTTGCTGTTTTCTGAGCGGTACCACCTTCTGAGCGGTACTGTTCCTTCGCTGCCCCCAGCTCCAACGAGTGCAGAGAAACCATCGAGCTGGCTCCGAAGCAATTTCGAAACCCGCGACTCGAGTGGTTTCTCGAAACACTCATCGAACTGAAAACGGTTCTGCGACCAGACTTTAAAGCCCCTTCTGCTCGCTCTTTCTTCTTCCACGAGTTCGAGACAGTGATTTATTCAATGCCTGCAAATAGCTGTAGGCACTCGCTTCAATCACATCTGTGCTGACTCCTTTTCCGTGGAAATTCAGTCCATCAACGTCAATCGAAAGACTGACCTCGCCGAGCGCATCTTTTCCACTGGAAACACTTCTGACCGAATAGTTGGTCAACTTCGCCGACACTCCGGTAATTCGTTCGAGACATTTGAACGCGGCATCAACCGGGCCATCACCTGTGGCGGCGTCCTGCACAATCTTCCCGGATTCATGTTCCAGTTCGATCGTTGCCGTCGGAATGGTTCCCGTTCCACCGAGAGTGTGGAAGTTCTTGATCGACCACTCCTGTTCAATCAACGCGCTCGACTGATTGTCGACGAGAGCAATCACATCCGAGTCGTAGATTTCCTTCTTCTTATCCGCCAAAGCGATGAAAGCGTCAAAGACTTTCTGGAAATCTTCATCGTTCAGCGAGAAACCCAACGTTTCGATTCGATCACGAAACGCATGGCGACCGCTGTGTTTTCCGAGCACCAGATTCTGGCCAACGTAGCCGACATCTTCCGGTCGCATGATCTCGTAGGTCGTCCGCTCCTGAAGCATTCCATGCTGATGAATTCCGGACTCATGAGCGAATGCGTTCTGACCGACAATCGCTTTGTTCCGCTGAACGGCCATTCCGGTCACATTCGAAATGAGTCGACTCGTCGGATACAGCTTCTTGGTGTTGATGTTGGTCTCGACTTTGAAGTAGTCCTGACGGGTCTTCAACGCCATGACGACTTCTTCAAGAGCCGCATTCCCCGCACGTTCTCCCAACCCATTCATCGTACACTCAATCTGTCGGGCTCCGGATTCGACGCCTGCCAAACTGTTGGCAACCGCTAACCCAAGGTCATTGTGACAGTGAGTACTGATGACCGCCCGATCGATGTTCGGAACGTTCGCTTTCAAGTAGGAAATCACAGTCCGAAAATGGTCCGGTGTGGCATAGCCAACGGTATCCGGAATGTTGACAGTGGTCGCTCCCGCGTCGATTGTCTTTTCGACAACCTCGCAGAGGAAATCGAGTTCCGTTCGCGACGCATCCTCCGGTGAGAACTCAACATTCGGGACGGTGATATCGCTGCGAGTCGCCATCTGGTCGCTGGCATATTTCACCATTTCGACAGCTCGGCGGATAATTTCCTCCTTGGCCATCTTCAATTTGAATTCACGGTGAATCGCACTCGTGGCGAGAAAGACGTGAATCCGGGCGTTCTTGGCATGCTGCAACGCTTCCCAGGCGCGATCAACATCTTCCTTTCGACAGCGTGCCAACGCACAGATCGTCGACTGATCGCCATACATCTCGGCAATTTTCTGGACAGCTTCAAAGTCTCCGGGAGATGCAATCGGGAACCCTGCCTCGACCACATCGACTCCAAGTTCCACCAGCGCTTTCGCCACCTCAAGTTTTTCAGCAGTGTCCATGCTGCAGCCCGGAGATTGCTCCCCATCGCGGAGAGTGGTGTCGAAAATCGTAATCGTGTCAGACATTGTGTCCCTTTCGGTGGACAATCGGGTTCTGAAAAATCACTGGTGCGAAGACTCGCAGAAAACGGAAATCAGGAAACAAAAAAACCCTGAGGCTTTCCAGGAAAGCCTCAGGGTGAAATGGTCTGTCTATAATATCAGAGCATCAGCCTAAGACCTCCGGAGAGGAAGTAGACCTAGTAGAAGGTTGATCGAAATGGCGGATGCGTGATTCATAGGTATGAGATTAGATCGATCAATGAGCGACGTCAAGTTTGACTCCATTTCATTCGAAGAGAGCCACTCGACAAAACAGACAGTCGGATATTGATGTATTCGGTTCGAAAATGACCGACACTTCATCCGACTGCCGAAAATCAGCACTTTTGAGGACCCCATTCTCGGCAACAAGTTCGCTGCGATTTCGAAGAAAAGTCAGCTATGTTCTCTGATTCCGTCAGAAACTCGACGAAAATTCGTTTCTTCTTTGAATTCCATTCGCGAGTTCGAAGGATCATCGACAAACTTCATCCACAGCGTCATTGGTCCGATTTCTCAGTTTCTCTGACCGCCTGAATTTTGAGCGTTCAGAACACGCAGAAGACGCTCGACCCGGTCCGAAGATTCGCCGGAAGGAACTCAATTCCCTTGGAATCTTCGAGTTTGTGAAAGCAATCGGTTTCGAAACTTGCTCTCTGTGATCTCACCCGCCACATTGCACGCCTGTTTGAGCCGAGAGTTTCTCAGGCCTACAATTTTGGAAGTTCTCGTTCGTTACCGCGGAACCTGAACTGACTGCCTTAAAATACGTATTGAATGGACTGTCGACATGTTTCGCGTCACGCAGGAAATCGACTTCTGTTACGGTCACCGCCTGCTCAATTACGACGGGAAGTGCAAACACTTGCACGGCCACAACGGAAAAGCAGTAATCGTTCTCCAGGGAGAAACACTGGACGATCGGGGGATGTTGATCGATTTCACCGATATCAAAAAACGGGTTCGATGCTGGATCGAAGAGAACCTCGATCATCGCATGATTCTTTGCGAACGCGATCCCATTCTCCCCTTTCTACAGGAACAGGGCGAACCTCTATTCGTCATTCCCGACAATCCAACTGCCGAAAACATCGCAAAGCTCATCTATGAGCAAGCGCGAGAACATGGGCTTCCCGTCCGTGAAGTCAGTCTTTGGGAAACGGTTCGATCCTGTGCGACATATTCGCAAGGGTGATCACGATAAGACACCCGCAGAAGATTCGATCCGTCAGCTCTATGAGAGAGGAGCCAGACACTCAGGCGTTTCATTGCGGGCATTGTTGACTGTCGAAGAGATCGGAACAGCCTCGAAATTCTCCCACTCGAATGGCTGAATCAATTCGCTCAGAGCGCTTGCTTCGACTTCATGATCAAGCCACACAGCTGCTGATTCCCCACTCAAAATCACCGGCATTCGGTCATGAATAGGTGACATGAACGAGTTGGCTGCTGCCGTCAGAATCGTGAACGAGAGAATTTCTGCCGGCTCGTCTCGATCCGGTCCACCGGACTGCTTCAGCAGTTCCCACAACCCCGCCATCGCGAACGGAGAATCATCCGTCTGATGGATATGGAACGGTTGTTTTTCCTTCCCGCTGCGTTTCCATTCGTAAAAACCGCTCGCGGGAACGAGGCATCTCCGCCGCTTGAACGCCGAGCGAAACGACGGTTTTTCCGCAACGGTCTCCGAACGGGCGTTGATCATCTTCGCTCCGATCCGCAGATCCTTGGCCCACGAAGGGATCAGTCCCCAGCGCATCGGAGTGAGGACCGGAGTGTCCGATTCACCGAGGTGACAGACGATGGACTTCTGTGTCGGAGCGATGTTGAACCGGGTCAAACAGGAATCGAACTCTTGAGGATTGGAGCGGATCCCCTGCTCCGTTGTCCCGAAAAGTGATTTCAGATCGGCTGCGGTGATTCGAAGATTAAAACGACCGCACACAATTTCTCTCCGTTGTTGTCATCGCGAGAGCGGCATCCATGCCTCGCAAAGTTCCCGATGTATGACTCTCACACTCCATATTCACGCTCTGAGAGCATTTGTTGATAGTTTCTCACTCACTCGCACGAACAACCTCAGCCTTTAGTCTGATGAAACAACCGAAGCGAGTACACAGGAAAGAACAACTTGCTTTAGTGGGCAGGAGGCGGAGAATTCTGGAAGGCTCGGTTTCGGAACATGAAATCGATGATGTTCCCTTCGTGCGGCTGCAGCCAGTTGAGCTGCATCGTTTTCACCGGGCCAATGTTCAGGCGATCGATGTTGGTCGCATCGAGCAATTGCCGGGACCAGTTTTCGTCCTCGGTAAGAACGCTACAAACAAGCGTCGATCCGATCGTGCGAATCATCTTGTCTTGCGGGCATTCGACGACCGATGCAAACGGGAACATGTACTCACTGTTCGCCAGGAAAGGTTCAGGACTGCTGCAGTGAACAATGGTTGGTCGAAGAAAATCATAACGATCTTCGGAGACCCAGCGATCTCCATCACGATATTTGGCAGTGACTTCCGTCACACCGTGTTCGCCGAGCTTTTCCTCGATCTGATCATTCATCGCCTCAGCGACGCCTTTCGTTGTGAAAGCCGCGAGCGAAGCGTTCGGATCGGTCATCGGAAGCGGCGCGACCGGCCCAAGCTTCTCAGCAATTGCTTCCACGATTTCTTCCGTATGACGTGATGCCCAGATCCCGGAAGCATTGATACAACTTCGACCCGAGTTCGCGAAAATACTATCGACGAGAAGATCGAGATGGTCTTCCCAGCGATCGACGAGATCGTCGCCAATCAGAACCTTCGAGAACCCCGGTCCGTGTGCCTGAACGCGTGGGTTCGCCGCATATTGATCGATGGTCTGCTGGCCTCCAAAAATCATCGACCGTTCACAGGTTTCCATCAATGCTGCCCCACACTCGCGAGGCCCGGGATACAGGCAGAAGACTTCCGCTGGAATCCCAGCTTCGACCATTGCTGCAAACATTCGATAAGGCGTCCACGGTTCCTGCGAACCGGGCTTAAGCACCAATCCCAGCTGCAACGGAATCAGCGGCAGCCAAAGCGTATGCACTCCCGGTGAGTTGTTCGGAAGAACTGCACCGAGCACGGGAGCTGTCGCCTGATAGCTCACCATCACTCCGCGATCTTCCATCCCGTATCCGCGAGAGAGAATTTCGAACGGCAGCCCGCGCGTCAGAGCTTCCAGAACTTCCTTCATGTGCTGCATCACGAATGCATTCTTCTTCATGTTGAATGCACACATATGCTCGGGAAGGCCGGTTGTCGCTGATTGAATGCGACAAAAATCGGCAGGCGACTGCATGCCATTTCCGAGCGGAAGATCCGCCGACATGAATAGTTCGCCAGCTTTCGCACACATCTCGCAAAGCTGTTCGATGGAAAATTCTCGAAGGCGATTTCTCGCATTCGCAGCTTTTCGCATATCCATCTTGATCAAACCGCCGTTGGCCTGATCCATCTGCGCCAGTTCTTCGCCCGTTTCAAAGTGGACGACAGGAGCTTTGTCCATTGAGGTGTACGGTTTTCCCCAACGAATCACGGGAATCTCAAGCATGTTCGACGACTTTCAGAAGATGGCTGGCGGCCAGCCGGGAACGAAACAATACAAAATGATCTCTCAGAACATCGTAGGAGTTTTCGACCGGTTGCCAAGTCCCCAGACGGTCAACCTTCCCGGCCGATTGCATCAGTGAGTTTTTGTGAAGATATTCGGTCAATCAAGCTGTCGACCGAATCCGAACCCGATCGCCCATTTCCTGCGGGGTTTTGATCGGACCGACAAACAACGCGACCCCACCAGAAATTCTTCCGGCAGGGTCGCGATGGAATTTTCAGTTTGAAACGAGAAAGAATTGAAACGAGACAAACAATTCTCGACGGAGACGAAAAACTCGCCCGAAAGTCTTAGGAGAACAGTTCTTCGATGACGTTTCCTTCCCGGACAATCATCACAGGTCGACCGGTGTTGGTGTGATATTCCTTCGTGTGATCGATTCCGATGTTGTGGTAGAACGAGGCAGCGACATCGTCGGGAGTGAAGCCGTCGTTAAGTGGCTCCGTCGCTTTGTCGTCGGACTCTCCGAGCACTCGCCCGCCAGAAATTCCGCCGCCAGCCATCAACATGAACATGCAGCGAGGATAGTGATCACGTCCTCCGCGTTCCTGATTAATTTTCGGAGTCCGCCCGAATTCCCCGGTCACATAAACCGCAGTCGATTCCAGAAGCCCCTTCTGTTCCAGACCGTTCAAGAGGGCCGAGAGTCCTTCGTCGAAACTTGGAAGGAGGTTGGTCTTGAGTTTATCCCAGTTATCCCGGTGAGTATCCCAACCGCCAGTTGAGACCGTCACAAAGCGGACGCCAGCTTCGACAAGCCGACTCGCCAGCAGGCAACTCTGTCCGAACGCACCTTCTCCGAACTGATCTGCAAACTGAGGACTTTCGAGACTGACATCGAAGGCGTCTCTGGCACGTTTCGAAGTGATCATCGAGTACGCTTGCTGCGAGAATCGATCGAGCCCGTCAAGCAGTTGATTGTCTTTCTCAAAGCCCGCGAACGTGGTGTCGAGACTGCTGAGCAGACTCTGTCGTTTCTCAACATCCGAAATCGTCAAACCGTTTCCGAGCGAAATTCCTCGCACAGAATAGGCACGCCCCGGTTGCGGAGTGGTGTTGGTATGCAGCGGAGCGTATTTGACTCCCAGATACCCCGGCCTCTGATTGGAACGCGGGATGGAAACGAACGGAGGCAAGTCCGCAGGCCCACCGAGTTCGCGAGTCACAACGGCTCCGTAACCCGGAAACTCCAACGAAGGCAACGGACGATTTCCCGAGTTGACATACTCTGATCCCAGCCGGTGTGCTGCCAATGTGTGACTGACACCTCGGAGAATCACGAACTTGTCCATCGACGAAGCAAGCTTCGGCAGGTGCTCCGAAATTTCAATTCCGGGGATCTTCGTCTGAATCGGCTGGAACTCTCCGCGATATTCGTCCGGAGCATCTGGCTTCAGATCGAAGGTGTCCATATGAGACGGACCACCCGGAAGATTGATGAAGATTGCGGACTTCGCTTTCGCAGCCTGGTTGACCTGTCCGGCTTCGCTCATTTTCAGAAACGATCCCAGCGACAGCGATGAGGCCCCCACTGCCCCTACTCGCAGGAAATCGCGTCGCTGCATCCCATCACATGTCTTGTGAATCGCCATAATTTCTGTTCCTGTTCAAAAGTTGAAATCAACTGGTCAATGATGTTCGCGGTCAGTAAATCCGTTTGAATTCAGTGAATATCGACTCCCCAGGCAGGCCCCTTCATTCGAGGCCATGCCTGGCGAAGATGATTAGTGATTGACGAGAAACTCTTTCGTGTTGAGAAGTGCCCACATCAGGTCTTTGATCCCCGCATTGAGATCTTCCGAGTCATTCAAGTATGTCATTGCAATTGTCTGCTCAGCCTCGCTTGGAAATCGGCTGACCGTCCGCAGGTACGCTTCCTCAATCAGAGATTCGAGATCCTGTTCCGATGGCTGCTCTTCGTTCGCAGTCTGCTTTTCAGTCAGTGGGAGAAGTTGAAGCTCGACGGTTGCAAGTTGCTTCTCGAGATTTGAAACAAGTCTTTTGTTTTTGTCCTTTTCAGCCTTCTTCAACTGCCGCTGCAGCTGAGCCATTCGACGTTCCAGATTTTCGACTCTGCGTTTGACTGCCGCGTTTGTCGATTCATCTTGTGATTGACGGCTCACACTGGACAGCCACCCGTTTCGACTCTCGAGCATATCGAGTGTGTCGTCATCGTTTCGAACGAACAGTGTCTGCAACAGACTCGCTTCTGAAGACCGATCGCAATCGCAATTGCTCTCCCGTGTCGAACGACCAAACACAGACAACGCATAGTCAATTCCCCCTCTCGCATTTCGCGGAGGAGACGTTTGCGTCAATGCTCTTCCGTCGAGTTCACTGGTAAAGAGTTCAGCTCGATCGTCATTCAGTGTGGCCATGGTGATTGCGTCGTAAGCGACTTCGGCAGGGAGTCGCCGAGGAACCGCCCGACTGAAATTGCGTTCGTCATGGATGTTCGTTTCAGTCGGTCGCCACGAACGTTGATAGGTGTCCGAAAGGCAAATCTCACGATGGACCCACTTCATGTCGTATCCGCTGTCGATGAATCCCTGTGCAAGGTAATCCAGCAGCGGGCCATTGCTTGGAGGATTCCCGAGTGACAAATCATCGGTCGGTTCGACAATTCCACGGTTGAAGTAGCTGGCCCAAACTCGATTCACGAATGCCTTCGCAAAGAGCTGAGTCGGACTCTGCCGCAGCCAATCCATCAACGCTGTTCGGGGATCGTCAATATTGTCCACATCGACGGTCTGTTCGCCGAGAAGACGCGCCATTTTTCCCGGGACCTGTGGTTTCTTGCCTTTCTTCTTTGCTTCGGCGATTTTCCTTCGCTGAGCTCCCGTCAGGCGAGGTTGCGAAATCGTCAATTCAGGAAACGGGATGGTCTTGCCTTCTTTCAGAGCTTTTGACATCTCCCGTCGCTGTTCGTTTCCTTTGAGCTCGGCAAGACCGAGTTCTTCGATCAGTTCGTTGTACTCTTTGCGGTCGCCACCGTTTCGAGCGAAGTTCACACGGGTGAAGAACTGTTCGAACTCCTGAAAATCTTTCTGAGTCCAAACATCGAACGGATGCTTATGACATTGAGCACACTGAATCCGCGTTCCCATGAACGTGTAAGCGAATCCAATCGCCCGGTCTTCGGTCGCTCGGAAGTTATTGCGTCCCCAGAAGTAAATCAGACCGTCCTGATCGGCGTACGACGCGTCCTCATCACGGGCGTAAGTGCTCATCCTCTCGCTGTAGTCGCGATAGGATTCGCCCGGTTTTCGACTGTTGGCGACGACGATATTCTCAACGATTTCGTCGTACGGAACGTTGTCTGCAACACGTTTGTAAATCCATTCGTACCAGTCTTCGCTGCCTCGCTGTCGATTCGCTGGATTAACATTGTTCAGAGTCTGATCACTACAGCCCGTCCAGTCGCAGAGTTGGGTTGTCCACCAGGCAGCGTAGGCCGGAGACTCGAGCAACTCGTCAATTTTTCGCTCGCGTTTATCTGCTGAAGAATCGGCGAGGAACTCTCGTACTTCTTTCGCGGTCGGAAGAGTTCCGGTCATGTCGAGGCTGACACGGCGGAGGAACTCAGCATCGGTGGATGTCTCCGATGGAATGATTCCCATCTTGCTCAACTTGTTTACGACATGCTTGTCGATCATCGTCGTCGCAGCGAGTTCAGGGAAGTTGTCTCCCGTCTTCTCGGAAACGGGACGGAGAACCGGAATCGGAACAACGGCGCCGTCGTAAGCAACAACAATGTGCGAGTCCCCCACCTCTCCGGAACTGACGATGCCGTCTTCATCGACCTGACAGATCGTCTCATCGTTTGTGGTGTATCGACACAGACACGTCACGTCTTCTTCTGTTCCATCTGCCCAAACCGCAGTCACTGAAAGCGGTTGACTCTGATGACTGGCCGAGAATTCAATCTCTGACGGTGTGACACGCAGTGCGTTCAATTTGAGTGGCGTCTCAACCCCTTTCGCGCCCCCTTCGATCCATTTCAGGAAAACGGTGTGCTCCCATTCTCCGACACTCATCCTCTTTCCACCTTCGTGTGGCTCGATGAGAGTCGGCTTCTGAAGGGCATAACTCTCCATGGGATCGTCGGTATCAATTCGATCAGAGAGCCCCTCGTGATCCATTTCGAAGTCGTACCCGAACAGAGAAAGGCGGAATCCCCCCTGCCCCTGAAACGAGCCATGACACGCTCGACCGTTGCAGCCCAGCCGCCCCATTAAGGGAACGACATGTTTTTGGAAGTCAGGAATTTCTGAGACATCCGCCGATTGAAAACGATCCCGCAGACTCGCGATCACGTCATCGGCACCGGACTCTTGAGTCAATCCGGTGCACATGACTCCGACGAATGCCAGGATCGAAAAGAACCTGAAATTTGAGGTTAAGGTAGGGCGCTTCATAGAGGTTCCTCTGTTATCTCAAGTGATCAGAAACTCGAATGGACTGACCAATCACTCAATGTCGTCGGCCTGCGGATCTCGCAGTGTTCTACAGCTTCTTTGTTCTACTGTTTCTTTCCCGAACGATTATTCGGGGACTGTTTTTGGGCGTCTTCAGTTTTTGCAGAATCTGAACCGCGTTCGAGGTTACTCCGTTGCCCCTTCACGTTTTTCTTCGCTGAGGCTCCCTCGCTCCGTTGTTTGGCAGCCGAACGATTCCGTGCCGATCGCAGAAGCCGGTTGAGTTCGTTCTCGGCGAGTTGTTCGGTGTTGGTCTGCAAATCGTCGATCTGTTGTTCCATGCGATCGATGCGTTCCTCGAGCTTCTTTTTCTCACGAGCAAGTTGCGTCGCCCGGACCCGGTTTCTTCTGATCAAGAGTCGTCGAATCTGTTCGCGAGCTTCTTCTTCCATTCCCGACATCGAACGCGCCACGAGCAGTCGCACTCGGGAATCGATCTTCCACAATTCAATTTCTGTCTCGTAGCGATCGGGCACTCGCTCCTTGAATCGATTGAGGCGTTCGCTGCTTTCGAACAACTCGGCAATCGCAGACTCATACCGCTGAGGATCCATCTCCTTCAGCTGCGAAATTAACTTATGAAGTTCGCGGTGATGCTCTTTGGCGAATTCAAGAGCGACCATTTCCTGCTGCCTGGTGAACGCTTCTTTCTGGTCCTGTGCCTGAAGCGATGTGTTCAGAAACAGGATGAGTGAAAGCACAGCCACAAAGGAATTTTGCAAATCTCGACGAACGCAGCATGACATCACAGAGGCCCTCCATCCGACGGAGATTCCTCGAGATTTACATCGTCCATTAGCGACAATGCTTCAACCGCTGCGAACATCCAATCCGGGACATCAAGTTCTGCCGACACGAACAATGGAGACAACATCAGATCCGCTTCCGCGTCGGGATCAACATCGTCATTGAAAGCCGCGGAATCGTCGGCACTCAATTCTGCCCAGACACCGACTGCATTCACGTCATCGTTGGTCACAAGTTGATCACGAAACGACCGTCGGGAGTCCAACTCGTGAAGGGCGGAACCTCCTCCCCAGATCATGACTCCCATCACGCAACTTGTCACAACGACCGCAAGTGTTCGGCTCAGGTCCCAACGCGAGGAACGATCTTTCGCCGTTGTCTGTCCTCCAGAACTCACCAGCACCGGCGACCGGGAAACCAGTGCCGGTCGAACACTTGTTTCTTGAATTGCCTGCGATGCCGGGGAGAGATCATTGGGCTGCTGAATACTCGCAGCCCGCGAACCTTCAGAAGCAATTCGATGGCAAGCTGCCTCCAGAAGAACTTGATCGACGAAAGCGTCTTGTGCGGAAGGATTCGCTGCCAATAACGCTTCGAAAGATTGCCGCTCGGCCTCCGACATCTCATCGCAAAGATAGCGATGCGCATCGAGCAGAAAACCATCTTGTTCAGAAAAAAGGTTCATGTGAATTCGTTCGTTTCCCTGTCAATCTGACCGTGACAAACTCTTCGTTCACGGTCTCTCACACCTTGGCATATGACGTCGATCTCAGCCCGCATTTCGCTGAACTGTTCCTCGCGGAATCCGTCTTCCGGAATCAATCTTCCGACTTCAATCTTGTTTCGTTTCGATTTTCGAAGCGTCAATGCTCTCGTAATCTTTCAATCGTTCATGCAGGAGAGTTAAGGCTGTTTGCATTTGAGAGAGAACCGTTCCCAGTGGCAGCTCACACTCGTCTGCGATCGTTTGAAATGTCTGTTCTTGATAAATCCGACGTTTCACGATGTTCTGATATTTTTCCGGAAGCGACTCAATCGCCGCTTTCACACTCTGTACTCGTTCATCCGTGAGAATTTGATCGAAAGGCTGTCCGACTTCCTGCGACGACACCGTTTGACTGATCGCGGTGTACGCACGCTTCTGCGTCTTCAGTCGCCGGCGGAACTGCATCGCTTCATTGAAGGCAACCTGAAACAACCATGCCTTCTCCGCTCCCGATCGAACATTCCCTCCTTCAGTCAGCGCTTTCTCGAAAGTCACCTGAAGCGCTTCTTCTGCCAGGGCAGAATCACGGAGCAGCCCCACGAGGAAAACCCGGATCCGGGGCGAAAACTCCGTGTACCATGACGTCAACGAAGCCGAATTAAGTTGTTTTGACTCATTGGAATGCACGGACAATGACCTTCATCATTCTGTAAGATGAATTCGCACTGATGTTTATTGAAACAATCTCGCATTTTCCCGTCGACTTCGCACGCACTCGCAACACAAACCTCTACCTCAAGAAGATTTACAACTTCCCAAAAACTCAATCGACTGGCGTCCCCGAGTCAAAGATCCTCTCCGCAATGGGATCATTTCCTCCGAATTCCGCAATCGGTGAAATCGATTCATTTTGCCTCGTTCGAACATTCCGAACATTGCAGCCGTTCCATTCAAATGGAACAAAAGTACTGGAATTTATGACGATGTGGCGGAAAGATGGAGTCGATAAGCGCGAGAGAGCAAGTTGCATTCTCCTGTCCGCGTTCGTCGACTCCCCGACTCGATTTCGGTGTGTGCTCGCTCGCACAGCGCCGAGTCCATCGACACTGCACTGCTCAACAATCGTGTTCCTTTCCTGTTGTGAGGTCCAGCCACAATGCTCACCATTCAAGCCCGAACATGCCTGCCTGTCATCGCGTGCTTGATCGGACTTGTCGGCGGTTCCATCAGCGCGGATGAACTCACAATCAAAAATGGCATCCGGCTCAGCGGAACTGCGGTTCAGGTTCCCGGATTGAACTCGGCCACCATCGCACGCAATACAACCATCGTCGGACGTATCGACGCCTACTGGATGGTCGACGATGGAGTCCGCCGGTTCTTCGTTCATCGCAAGAACGTCGAAGGCGACGTCCTCGAAGACGATGACCTTGCCCGGTTGGTCACCTTCGACATCCCGCAGAAACGCTCCTCGCGCAGAACGGGTCCGTCACTCGTCGGAGGCTTCACAAGTATTGAACCCTTCGACCGCTCAGGTTGGCGCACGGTGATTCTTCAATCGTCCGATCGAAGCGTTCCAATCGTTCAGGGAATCACACAGCTGCGACCCGATTACGTCAAAGTTGAGGGACTGACTCACCAATGGGAATACTGCCTCGACACGAAAACGATTCCGCAGGACGTGATCCGATCTCTGATTGAACAGGTCTCCGATCCAACCGATGTCCGAGATCGAAAAGCGATCGTCACATTCTTTGCCCAAGGTCGAATGTTCGGGCAGGCGAAACAGGCCCTCTCCGAAATTGCGACCGATTTTCCGGACGAGCAAGCATGGGCCGAGACAACTCTCACTTACCTGGAAGAATCTCTCGCACAAGCTGCGATCAACGAATTGGACCGTCGCCGGGAAGCAGGCCAGCATCGCCTCGCCTATTCGATTGCACAAACGGTCTCTCAAGACCGCGTGAGTGCCAGCGTGTATCGAAAGTCACAGGATGTTGTCCGGGACTACGAATTGGCGATTCGTGATCGCGATCAAGTTGTGATTATGCTGGACATGCTGCAAGCTGAGATCGAAGACGAGCAGGCCGCGGCCCTTCGTCCGTTGAAGTCTCAACTCATCGATGAGCTGCATTACGACACCATCGAACGGTTAACGCCGTTTCTCCGAGCGACTCAAGACGAGACTCTCACTCCCGATCAAAAGCTGGCACTCGCTTATTCGGGTTGGGTGATCGGAGAGTCCAATGCCGTTCTGGAACTCGAAGAAGCGATCGCATTATGGAAGGCTCGCTTCATCGTTCTCGAGATTCTGCGAAACACCAATGACCCGGTCCGGGATGATGAACTCATTGAACAACTCCAGTCGCTCGAGTATGTCGGCATCGATCGACTGACCACGATGCTTTCTCTGCTTCCCTCTCCACTCGAACCGCCGATTGTTCAACCCGGAGTAGTGACCCAGCAGACCATCAACAGTTCCGATCCAAACGAAGCCGGGACCTACTCAGTCATTCTTCCGCCTGAGTATTCGAGAAACAGTCGCTACCCACTCCTCGTCGTTCTGAGAAGTGCGGGGAGAACCTGTGAAGACGAAATCAACTGGTGGGCGGGAGATGGACAGAATATGGGCTGGGCTCAACGGCGCGGCTATATCGTCATTTCCCCCGAATATGCCGATGAGTCCGAGACCATTTACGATGGAAACACACAGTCTCATCAGCTTGTGCTGAACGCGATCAACGACATTCGAAAACGCTGCCGTATCGACTCTGACAAGATTTTCCTCGCTGGCCATGGCATGGGAGCCGATCTTTGCTTTGATCTCGGAATGTCTCAACCGGACTGGTTCGCGGGAATCGTTCCCATCACCGGCCAGTGCAGCAGAATTTGCAACTACTATGATGAAAACGCACCGCACACCAGTTGGTACATCGTGAGCGGAGAACGCGACAGAAACACACTCGATGCGAATGCAATTCCATTGAACAGCATGATGTCGCGAGGGCATGATGTCATCTATTGCGACTACAAAGCTCGTGGCTACGAGTCTTTCGGTGAAGAGCAGGAACGCATCTTTGAGTGGATGCAATACACTCAAAGACCAGCGCTCAGCGAATTGTCCGAGTGGGAAGCAGCCAGTCTGAGAAGTTCCGAAAACCAGTTCTATTGGGTGCAGGCACGCGGGATGAAAGATGAACTCTTCCCGGAAGACATCTGGTCCAGCCCACGTCCGAAAGTCTTCTCCGGTCGCGTCTCACCAGGTGGAACAATCTACGTGAACGTTCCAGCACATGGAGCGACAGTCTGGCTCTCCCCTGACGTTCTCGATTTCAGTCAACGCTGCGAAATCCGAATGAATTCCCGCTCTCGGCCTGCGTATCGCGATTTCGTCAAGCCATCGATCCGGACCATGCTGGAAGGATTTCGTGAACACGGTGACACGAAGCGTCTCTATTGGGCACGCATCGAGATCTGAAAAAGCCAGAAGTGATTGTTCCGGCGCTGTTCAGGAAGCAAGCCGTCACCCGACCACAGCTTTGCTATGGAATCGATTCCAGCAACTTCTGAGACCGCCAAACGTTCTTAAAACAGAAAGAGCATCGTACCGATCGTGGCGATGACGCCTGCAATTCCCAGAACGACATACCACGCAGGTTTTCGAGAAAGCGGAGAAGCAGAAGCGGAATCGATCTGAAACTCTCCGCACACGGGACAGACGTCGGCATCGATGTACATCGGACTGCCGCACCCGGCACAGGGAACCGTCAATTCCTCGGAACCAGAATCCTCAGCCCATTCTCCCTCCGAAAATTCATCCGGATAAGTTTCTTTGAAGTCATCCTCGTCGGGACGCCAATTCATTTCGCACTTGCCCCGACCAGAACACAACGGAAACCAACAGCATCATCGCCACTGGTCTTGGGAAACGGTTTCCTTGAAGTCACCTTCAGTAGCGGATAGGGATCTTTCCATGATCCGCCGCGGATTGTCGCTTCCGTCGAATTGCTGGAGCGAAAGAGATCATCCTGAGCTGTTCGACCTCCCGGGAATTCCTTCGACCAGTCATCGAAACAATACTCCCAGAGATATCCATGAATGTCATAAAGCCCGAATGGGTTCGGTTTGAGCACACCCACGGCAGGGTCATTCCCGGCGGCATTTCCGGTGTGCCACGCATAGTCATCGAGCCTGCTGGCCTGAACTCCTGAGTCACTTTCCAATCGTGGATTGTCACCGAAGCTGTAAGCCGTCTCGGTCCCTCCTCTCGCACAATACAACCACTCCATTTCGGTCGGAAGTCGGACGACTTGTGTCTCCCCGATCAGTTCTTCCTCTCGGAGAATGGTCGTTAACCGTGAGCAGAATTCCATAGCGTCTCCGTGAGACATTCGTTCTGCGGAGTTTCTCGGCCCTTTCCAGCGACTTGGATTTTCTCCCATGACAGCTTCATAGAGATCCTGATAGACCTCATATTTGGAAATCTGAAACGGCTTTGTGAACGGGATGATCACCGTTCGCGTCTCTTGAACATCATCGGGAGGAAGACTCTCCACTTTCAGTGAGTCCGGAAACCCTTCCTCGCCGGGACGAATCGAGACAAACTCCGAGAGAAACGTTTCGAACAACGCTCGTTGCTTCGAATCACGATCGTCCCCCAAAGCTTGACTGCGACTTGTCAGAAAGATTGCGATCAGCACACCCGTGAGGATCAATGGTCTAATGGATCGTGTCATCTCATCTTCCCTGTGAAATGTCGCAGCCTTGGCTTTCCACATCATGCTTCTCCGTTCGATTCCGCATCGTCCACCACTTCGACACCTGATCGTGGAATCGCTGTCGGAGCTTCGAGAGGTTTTTGCGATTCGTTTTGAACCGGAAGATTAACTGTTGACCGAATGTGCAGATCGCGTTGAGGAAACGGAATTTCAATTCCTTCCTTGGCGAACTCATTGTTGATCGCAACGTGCAGCTCATGAATCGTCAACAGGCGAAACTCCAGATTCGGCAGATATCCTCTGAGTGTAAAGTTCAAGGAACTGTCGGCGAAGCGATCCATCACGACCACAGGTGGCGGTTCTCGAAGGAGACGCGGATGGTTCTCAGCACATTTCAGAATGATACGTTGGACCAGTTCGGGATCTGACCCATAGGCCACTCCGACTTCAATCACGATTCGATTGGTCGAGTCGGTCAGAGTCCAGTTCAAGAGTTTTCCGGTAATGAACTCGCGGTTCGGGACGATGTACTCTTTCCGGTCCCAGTCGGTGATCGTTGTCGCTCGAATTCGAATTTTGGTCACCGATCCGGAGATTTGATCGATCGTCACAATATCACCCAGTCGGACTGGCTGCTCGAAAAGGATGATCAAACCGGAGACGAAGTTGGCGAAGATTTCCTGCAAACCAAAGCCGAGACCGAAAGTCAACGCTGCCGCCAGCCATTGCACTTTCTCCCATCCGATCTCAAGTTGAACACTGACGAGAAGGACTCCGAAAATGGCAATCAGATATTGAGTAATCGCCCCAATCGCATATCGGCTCGACTTCTCCAACGGCAGCCATTCAAGAAGGGTAATCTCCAGCAATCCGGGAACGTTCTTCGCTGCTGTGGCGGCCAGAGCAGCAACAAACACTGCAGACACGAGTCGAGGGAGTCCGAGATCCGTTCCGGGAAGCGTCCATTCATCGAAATACTGAAGCGCTGGCAGAACGTCGCTCCAGATGTTCCAGATGATGAAGATCGACATGATCGTCAACGTCGTATTCAACAGCCGGCGGGTTTGTGAACTGACTTCCGCAAGATTCGACTTCTGCTCCTCTGTCTCCGGAGCGATCGAAGCAAAAGCAGCCCCCGCTTCTTCCGCTTTGGTTTTGGCTGCGCGACGTAATCGCGATTCTTCAAGAGCCAATCGACGTTGCCGAAGCGTCAGCCACCGGAACATGATTGCCCTTGAAAACACAATCAGAAAGAAGACCGCAATCGTCATCAAAACATCCATCGTGATGCGATGCGTCGCGTAGTAAAAGCCCATCGCTGTCAACAACGACATTGCGATCGGAAACGCAATTGCCAGCACGTGGAAAATTCGCAGGAACCGATCCAGCCATCCGTCTGAAGAAGGCTGAGACCACATCGTGGCGACTCCATTGTGAGGATTCGTCAGCCGGTACAACTTTGCTGCAAGGATCAAATAGGCACAGATCGTGATCAATCGAACGATCGTTTCCGAGTCTCCCACGACTTTCCAGGCATCAAGAATGGCGATCACCAGAGTCAATGGAACCAGGAAGAAAATCAGCTCGTTCGTTTGCCAGTTTAAGACCTTGCAGGCGTCCTTGGACCAGCCAAAGTGAGCAACTCCCAGCCCGGAGGGTCGGCTGACGTTTCGTACAAATTCCAAGAACGTGACGATGCAGCCAACGGTGATCAGGTTCTTTCCAAGTGTTGCAAACTGGTTGAACGCCTGCGGGTTGGAATCGATGACGAATGCGTTCGAAAGCCGCCACCCAAGAAACAGGAACGGAGCCCCGGCAACGGCAGCCTTACTGGTCGTCATCAGGAACGATTGAACGGTCGGCTTCATCGACAGGTTCAACCGACTTGCAGCCTTCTTGCCAGTCTCAAGAATACGTCGAGTTTGCCGACGCCGTGTGAATAGAAGGATCGTCCAAAGCAGCAGGGCAATAAAGTAGAGAACGGGATTCTTCTGAAAGTCACCCCGGATCTGATCGAAGAACGCGTTCCAGTTGCCTCGATCAGTCAGAACATGCAGACTCGCCACATCAGAGGTCAATCCTTTGAGAGAAATTGGATCGTGGCTGCGAATCCACAGAACTCGCTCGTCGATGTACTCTGCAAACTGTTCACTGAGGTTTGCGAATGAGTTCTGAGCGGCGTCGTAACTTTCCAGACCTTCAATCTTCTTGTCGAAGGCAACAATCACCGCATTGAGCGCATCACGTTGATCCAGGAACGCGGTACGAATCTCCTTGGAGATTGCTTCTCGCTCTTCGGTATCGAGATTGTCGTTGGCCAGCACTTTGCCGAGAATCGGATTGATTTCGTCTTCGATTTCGTCGAGCTTGTTCCTCTCCTCACGATAGTCGAAGAAGTCGAGATACGCCTCTTCGTAGTCCTCGTTTCGCATGAGCGCTTCGCTACGAAGGACGCTCGGGGAAGGAAGCAACGAACGTTGCTGACGGAGACGAATTCCGAAGCTTTGACTTGTTCCGGTTCGGTCTTCACGACTTTGAAGCTGCTTGAATTCCTCTTTCAAGGAAGCAATCTGTTGATCGACGTCGGCGAGTTCTCTCTCGACTTCTTGCTGGCTTGTCTGAACTTCCAGTTCCGTCTGAACGATCTCGGCGGTTCTGGCGTAAACTGCTGCAAGAGCATCGCTCCAGGGTTCCTCTGATTCTTTGGCGGCATTCGCCTGATCTCTGGCGAGGTTAAGGCGGTTTCGCGCGTTGGAACGCCGTGCCCGATTGACTTGTTGGGAATACTTAGCCACTTCAGCTTTGAGAATTTCAACCCGCAGAAGTTCTTTCTGCTGCTCAAGCCGAAGCATGTTGTTCGCTTCTTCGGCATTGCTTAACGCTAACTCTTCTTGCAGCGCAGTCGGTTCGGCATCGAGTTTCTGTCGAGCGGCGAGAAGTGAGAGGTATTTGGACATCTCGAGGAGATTTCCCTGATCAACCTCTGCGTATCGACCGAGTTCGGTCTGCAGCTCGCTTCGCTCCGTCGGGATGGCAACGAGTCGATCCTTCACCGTCCGCTGACGTTGAGTCCGTTCATCGATCGCCGCTTTCAGCTTGTCGATTCGTGACTGAACCTGAACCAGTTCACTGTTCTTGACGGCAAGTGCCTGTTCCAACTCCGGAAGTTCGAGCGTTTCGCTCGGCGTCTCGGGAGACATCTTCTGCGCTCGATCAAGCTCAGCCTGAAGATTGGCCCTCCGCTCAGGAATACTCTCCAGCGCTTCTTTCGCGACTTTTTCCCGTGCCGCAAAATCCTTCGCCGCAGCCAGGCTGAGCAGCGCCTTGTCCAGATTTTCGAGAGCCGTCTTCTTGTTTTCTTCCGACAGATCGGTGGAACTTTCGATGCGACTCCGC
This sequence comes from Thalassoglobus neptunius, assembly GCF_007859735.1. Taxonomy (GTDB): domain Bacteria; phylum Planctomycetota; class Planctomycetia; order Planctomycetales; family Planctomycetaceae; genus Thalassoglobus; species Thalassoglobus neptunius. The sequence goes on from NZ_SIHI01000002.1 coordinate 47,777, forward strand.
AGCGCGTCGATCACTTCGCGAGAGACGGACGTTCCGGACGGGTCCTGAACTCCACTCAGGGGGGCCGGAGTTTCGTCCGGCTGAGCAAGGAGACTGGAAGAAGAAATGGTCCACCAAAAGGTGAAGGCACAACACCATCTGGCAATCCGTAGCAACTGCATGGAACAATTCATCCGTGATCAAAGGGAATAACACGCCACACATGGCCTACAATCGCGTCTCTCAGAGACCGCGAGAATCTGGTCGTGTGCATTCATCCGAAGAGGAGGAATCAGCACCTTGTTGTCGTGCTCATGCGCGTCCGTGAAATCCGTTCTTAATAATGCAAACGATCCTGAAACCCGAAACAGGGACAATCCTCGAACTCAACAAGCAAGTTCGACAAATTGATTCTGATTGGGCTTCAGTCTATGGCAATGGCGACCTGTGGCAATGATCTTTCCGTGTCATCCACAACCGATCCGCGCATTCTTATTCAACGAGTTCAACTTCAACGTCAATTCGTTTTCCGTTGCGGAGAACTGTCAGAGGAACAGTCTCGCCGACTCGATAGTTGAGTTTCAACGCCAGCTGCCAGGCTTGAGTCGTCAACGGAACCGGTTGTCCATCCATCGCAACGATGAAATCGCCGACCCGAATACCGGAACGCTTTACTGCCTTCCCGCCGGGTGTTGTTCCGTTGATGTATTTGACTTCAAGAAGACCTTCGTCCTCCGGAATATTCAACTGAGCGCGGACTGATTCTTCAGCGGGAGGTGCCCAGCTTCTGAGAATCGGCGAGACGGAATACAACGATCCACGCCAGGAGGGATCTGTCTTTTTCCACCCCTTCTTGAGGGACAACTGGTGATCGCCCGATCGCGTTCCGGTCACCGTCAATGTGACATCGTCATTCGGAAGATGATGCAAGACAAACTGAATATCAGCGATCGAAACGATTGCCTGCCCGTTGACCGCAGCGATCTCTTCCCCGACGAAAAGTCCGCTATCGGCAGCTGGTGTGCCTTCCGCGATTGCCTCAATCTGACGACCGTCATCCCGCACAATCGAAAGCCCGATATTCTGCGGAAGCGGATACCTCCAGAGTGTATCATGCGTGAACGTTCCGCTCCGCTGTGCTGCACGATTTTCCGCATCATGAATCATGTGGCAGTGAATGCAATTCTTCCGCGTCGTCAGCCCTTCGAGCGTCGCAGCGCGGTCCATTCCGGGGAGTTGCAATGCCGATCGCGTTTTCTTCTGAGGACCACGTTTTCCGATCAGCATGTCTCGGTTTTCCGGATAGTTTTCGTGAAGCTCGAGCACCCGTTCCATCGTTTTCTTCAGACCTGCGATCGAGTTGTAAGCTTCAGCCCCTTCTTCGCTCTGCGTCCCGTATCGAGCATAGACCGTTCCGTCAGCATTGATGAACATGGCTGCCCAGTTGAGATCATAGTCGAACTGAAACTGGTCCAAATCGACCGTTTTCATCTCGACCTGTCGAACCGGAACAAAGTGTTCTCGCGCGAATTCGGCAATCACTTCGCTGCCCTGTGCGACCTCGGCATCGAACCCCGCGCAGTCACGACACGGGACACAGCGAAACGTGACAAAGATGGGCTTATTCTGTTCCCGAGCCTCTTCGCGAGCGCTCGCAATGTCGTTGTAAGTCCAAAGATCCACAACGTTCCGTGCGTGTTCATCGTTGATTCGCTCCAGCAAATCCGGAACGTCATCGTCCGCGACACTCAAGCTTGAGATCAGGCAAAGAGAAGCTGCGAACGCAAAACTTGCTCGTTTGAGATTATTCATTTGATGTTTCCGTGTTGGAATTCGAAGACGTCGCTTCATTGGATTCCGCTGGCTCCGAGTAATCGAAAGCCACAGCAGACGTGCGTGTTCGTAAGACGACGACCTCTGCTTCAAGATCCCCAGACAGATGACACGAAGGAACGGGATTCAAACTTTCTTCGGTGTGAATTAACTCCCCTGAGCGACGATCATAAACGCATACGCGACTCATCGGGCTCTGCTGGTCCATCGCTTCTTCGGGAAATCGCGATTCTGCTGTCACAAAGACTGGCAAATCGACAGGTTGATCGATCGGAAAAACCGTATTCTCCAATGGACGTTTCCAGATCGGTTTGCCACTTTGTCGGTCGAACAAGATCGCGATCCCATTCACCAACTCCTTACGATAGCCTTTTCTCGTTTGCGGTGCATTCACGAGAGCAGGATCACTGACAGCCTCAGAAAAAACCACCAGACAGTCCTTTCGACCGACGCTACAGACAATACGTTCGACATCTCGACCCGCGAGTTCTTCGACGCTCTCTGAACTGAAAACTTCTCCCGTCGCGACGTCGATGAGTTCGACTTGCCCCTCTTCCCCGAGCACTCCGAATCGATCTCGATCGAATTCAAATGGAATCACAGTCGTAGCGAACCGCTTGGCCCAGACCGGCTCCTCCGTCGCCAAGTCCATCCAGCGGAGTTCCAATTGATCCCCCTCAGCAGACGCGACCTCCCGTTGCTGAAGTTCGAATCTTCCAAGACCATACAGAGAGGTGACACGATCGGGATTGAGCGGCTTGCTTCCGACTTGACTTCCGTCGATGGCGGAGAGAATTTGACTTCGTTTTGAAGAAGGACTCCGGACAATGACCCATTGATCATCGCCGACACAGCGTGCCCGCATGGGAAGATCGTAACGTCGCCAAAGCTCTTCACCCGTCAATGGGTCAAACGCGACCAGCATTCCCTTCTGTTGAATACAAAAGTATCCCGGCCTCACTGGACCGACGCTCGTCGCCTGATGCCCGAACTCATTCAGCCGCTCCTCAGTCGGTGACGGAAACCCCGATGTCGACTCCACGGGATGCGTTTCAAATGAGAGCAGATGATTCGACCGATCCCCTAACGTGTCGATGGTTTGACCGGCAGGTGGCCACAACTGGCGAGAACCCGGATTTCCCTGCGAATCGAACGGCGAGAAGCCGACCACTTCGCTTCCGACCTGCAAAACCAGCAGTTTTCCCAATGCCCACGCCCGCACGAGTCCCGGTTCGTACCGCAACCCTCGAACCGTCGGCGGCAGGTACGCATTCCACGGACGCGACCACTGACTCCCCGAAAACTGCAACCCGCGATGCCCAGGCACATCGATCCAGACATTCCAATCCGTGACCACACGTTCACATTCATCGAGAACGGACATCGGGAGAAAATTGACCAGACTCCTCCCGAGGGCTTGAATCTTTTTCTGAGGAGAACGAACCGGCCACGTCTTCGAAGAGTCGTTCTCTTGATCCGAAGACACCTCATCGACAGAGCACTTCTCCAGCTCCAGTTGAAGCAATTCCTCTTCCAACGAAACCTCAAGCACTGGTCGTTCGAGAATGCTTTCCAGATCGACCAGATCCAGCCACGGTGTTCTGGCAAGAATTCGCTTGAGCTTCCGACTTTGTTCCGGGTCATCGAATTGCAGTTTCGTCACCACAGCTTGCATCAGTTGATCAAGCTCAGCTCGATCGTCGGCAGACAAGCTATGGGCCGCAGCGAGCATTTGACCGACGAACCACCGATCGACACGAACGCGCCGGTTCTTCGACTGCCAATACCCTTTCGTCGGAAGTTCCCCGGATAATGTTTCGACCAACAAAGACTCGAGTTGAGACCAATCGCGATGTTGAAGCGTGTCTGTCAATTCGGTCGCAAAGCAGGCAGCCCGCAAACTCATCGGAAGACTATGTGAGTTCAACACATCGCGAGCAGCGATTCGACGATCCGCGTCTGTGCTCTCAATCGACTCTTTCTGAAGCGACTGAACCAGCAGTTCCAACGCTTCAGAATCAGGATCGAGAGCATCGAGACCGTCACTCAAGACCGCGTTCAGCCCATCGAAGCCGTCCAGCTCAAGAGCGAGAAGAACCTCTTCATTGGGAGTGCGCTCGTTCGGGATTGCGTCCCCTCGCTTAAAGCTTTCAATGGAATGAAACTTTGCAATTCGATCGAAGGAGATCTCGTAGAGGGATTCCCCATCCCGGAAGAAATTCCGAAGCCTCGGAGCGGTTGCGTGCGTCTTTGAGATCAAGGGAGCAGACCAGTTCAATGTCGACGCCTCTTTTTCTCCGGTCCGCGTCGCAAGTCTGATCCATCCCAAGGAACTGTCAGGAGCGAGAATGAAGTCTCCGCCCACTGCTCCCGTCCCTGCCGGAAACTCCATTGAGGATTCCCACAAAACGTGACCCGCTTCGAGGTCATAGCTTCTCGCCGAGTCTTTCCCGATCACAACGACACCCGAGCCATCGCTGACTTCAGCCACATACAAGCTATCGTCACGCCTGCGTGACCAGCGCAACTCTCCGGAATTGAGGTTCAGGCAATGCAACATTTCCGATTCGGGACTGCACAAAATCAGAGCTTCGGAGCTTGGAAGAATTTGAACCTGTTGCCAACCCGCCCACCACTGAAACCCAGTCAGTCCAAACTCAGGACCATAAAAATCCGGCCCGATCGATGGAATATCCGACCGAGGATAGCGATACATCCAGTCGACATTCCAGTTCGCAAGATTGACGGCCACAAGGGCCCCCGCCCCCGTTGAGCAAAAGGCAGTCGTCCCTCGAATCACAATCGGACAGGCCAGATTCTGACGACGCCAGTCTTCATCATTCTTGCGATGCACAGCCCCACCTTCTCGGGCCGATAAATCAATCGGACGCATCGGCTTGCACAAGGTGAGGCTTCGCTGCAACGCGCCTGAATTCTTGTCGAGAGACACAAGAACGAACGACGATTCCTCGCTTCGCTCGACAATAACAAGAACGGATTCTCCGAAGACCACAGGCGGGCTGCATGCGTAATCAAGACCTGTGAACAAATCGCGGTTCACCCAGTTTTCTTCACCGGTCTGAATGTCGAGGCTTGTGATTTGAAATCGCCCTTCATCGTCTTGACCGCGAGCAGAAGTAGATGATTCAAGAGTGGTTGCTTCTACGCAGTACAAGCTCTCACCATCCACCAGCAAGTGAGAAAAGACCGATTCGCCGAACAGACGACTCATAACACTTCGAACGAGCGTATCCGACCGCTGAGTTCTCGTCCCGGCCGGCTCGTCCCGAAACGGACGCGCTGAGAACGTCGCGGCTTCTCTCGCCCAGACAACGCTCCCATCATCAGTATTGATGGCAATCAGCCCGGAGGGAATCGACGCCACCATCAGATTCTCAGCGAACACTGCCCTCCAGGATGCCATCGGTGTCAGTCCGTTTTCCCGAAGATCTCGAAGCCCGAACCGTTCGACATCTTGAACCGTTTGAGAGTACCCAAGAGGAACTTCCCAGACCGGCCCCGAAATGACAGGCACCGGGATGTCAGAGTTCTGGTCTTGCCCTCGTTCCCCGGAAAGAACGTCATTCGAAGCTACCCCAAATCGTTGAATCATTGCAGCGTTGATTCGAGTGAGATCCCTCGAAACCCGGCCGGAATTCACGGCTTCCGTCAGAACCGTACTCGCGGCGAACTCATCTCCCTGATCAATCATCACGGAAGCGATTTCCCGAACGGCCGCTTCACAAGCTGCTGTCTGAGGAAATCGAATCAGCACCGATCGCAATTCGAAAATATCTGAATGCTCACGAGCGAAGTTTAAGGCGACTTCCGCGGTCGGCTCGGAAATCCTTCGATAGGAATCAATCACTTCCGACGAAGACGACAAGAGAAGCTCAAGTGCGTGCGAACTCGAATCTTTCAAGACGCCGTTGCTCAAGACGATGGACGATTGATCTCGCTGAAGAATCGAGGCCAAAACCGCCGCGGCGGACGCATATTCCCCGCTTTGAATCGAACTCCGGACTTGTCCGAACAAACGCTCCACATCCCGATCACGCGGGATCAAAGCTGAGAACGAAAGATTCACATCTTCTTCGTCAGCGAGTTTCTCAACCTCGTCGTTCTGATCTCCCTGTTCTTTCTGATCTCCGGGCGGTTGACCGAAAGATTCCGCCACAAATCCCGGACATGCAACGAAACTCAGAAACAGCAACAGGGAAAAAGAGAGTCGCCAAGAATGCGATCTCGAAACAGAATTGCTCCATGGACCTCGCCTGAATGCGGAACTCGGGCGTTTCGTCGGTCGAACAACTCTGTGATTTTGAACCAAATCAAACTCCCAAGGCGGTACGCAGCTGCGCAAGGTCATCCTGTACGATTTCCATCGATGCTTTCAGTTCTTCGAGTTCGCTTTTCAACGACTCAACGGTTGCTTTCAGCTCCGCAGTTTCCTGTCCAGAAGCACCACTTTCCGATGGACGAGGAAGCTCAGGCGTTGCCGGTGACGCCGATGCAGGTGATGGCGATGCCCCGACCGACTCTTGAACGGAGGTTTCAAACGATGGCTTTTGCTCCCCAGCAGGATAGAGGTTGTGGTCGACCTCGATTCCTCGACGTTCGAGCGGACCATTGGAGCGGACATAACCCTGCTCGACGAGACTCGCGAGTTCTCTTCGTAACTGATCGAGAGAATCGATGCTGACCATTCGACTGGCTCTCGAACGTAGTTCGCCCAGCTGTTGTTTTCCTCGCAGCATCAGCTCCGTGATAATGGCCAGTTGGGGTTCTGTAAACGGATACCGCTTCCGAACATAGTGTCGAAAACGTTCCGTCCGCCCTGACTCGGTATGGACGACCGCGATCAATCCGAGTTCACGCAATTGATCCAGGAGATCCCAAACGGCATTTTCGGAATAGCTTGTGACTGGATCGCGATTGCTTTTCTGGTTCGCTCCACTGGTCGCAGCTTTCAGAGTCAACGGATATTGATCCGGGGTCGTCAGAGCCTTCTCGACCAGTACACCTAAAACTCGCCGTTGTCCCTTCGTCAACACTCGAACGGGTTCAGCGTTCTCGTCGAGAGTGTTTTCGTATTCTGCATCCATTCTGAGAGACCCCATCCTGTCGACTTCGCAAAATGTTCCTGCGTCCGAACCTCCATCCCGACCGAACAAAATTGCGGGAATGGTGAACGCTCAACTGCACATCACACACCTCACAAAGCTAGCAGGTTCGCGAGGTACGGTCAAAATCCGGAGAGGGTGAGCAATGGAATTTTGAAGACACGCGAACACGCGATTCGCGGCGGTTATTCACCACTGACCTGATCTTCAACCCACTTGAGATATTCCGGATCTCCTCCGACCGACGTGTACGCAACAATGCAGGGGAGATCATAAGAATGCAGTTCTCGAACCCTGGAAGACAATTCCGAAACCTTCGAATCGGACGTTTTCAAAAGCAACAGGACTTCGCCATCAACCTGAACACTTCCCTCCCAATTGTAAACAGAAACAACCCCGGGGATGACGTTCCCACACGCCGCAAGACCTTCTTTCACAGCGACTTGCGCAATGGACAAGGCTTCCTCTTGAGACGACGTCGTGATATAAACCAGAGCAGCAGGCACGAGGTTCTCTGCCTTTCAAAAAGGATCTTTCAGGAGTCTTGAAATAAGAGGCAAAAGCCATTAACGTGCGGGACTTTCCAAACTTCGCGGAAAATCCGTGTGAACGTCTGGCCACAATTTGCTGTAAAAGCATTATGGTAGCATCACGTTTCACCTGAAATCCATGCTGAAGATGCCGGTGAGGCCAAACTGACACTCTCTCGCATGAATGGATCAGGGAAACAGCGGTTTCCAGTGAATCGACGATACTCGCGATGACAACATTCGCGATTTGAGTGATCACCAAGACGACACTCGCGAAGAGAACGATCGAGAAAGTGGGGCGAGATGAAGATTTCCTTCACTCACAATCCACGATCGTTACCTGGAAGAGACCAGTATCACCCGGAAGAGACCGGAAGTTGACCGAGTAAAGAAGATTGACTGACATCTCTTTGTCGGATTCGCAACAATGCAATTTCCACTGCTCTTCTCGTGAGAGTTCGGAAGCCAGCAGTTTTGAGCCACCAAGGCTCTCAATCGTAAGAGACAAAGAGAGACTGCCGCAGTGACGAAAGTCGCTCGGCAAGGATGTCCCCGCCTCACGGTCGGCGTTATCCTTTTTGACATAAACAACTATCCTTATTGCAATTGGGTTTCAGCGAGTCATGTCGACGATCGAAAAACTTACAGCTGCCGTCCGATCTTCCATCGGCTCCACAGCATCACGCCGCCTCAGAAGCGAAGGCATCGTGCCTGCGAACATCTACGGACACAAACAGACTCCACAAGCTGTCCAGATGCAAGCTGACATCGTTCACGCGATGATTCACAGTGGCAGCAAAGTCTTCGATCTCGAGATCGACAACTCACTCGAAAAAGTCCTGATCAAAGACATTCAGTGGGACACCTTCAGCAAGCACGTAATGCACATTGACTTCCTCCGCGTCGACCCGACCGAACGCGTTAAAGTGGAAGTCCCTGTCACACTCCGCGGAACAGCACCGGGTGCTTTGCAGGGCGGGATTCTTGAACAACCGATGCACACCATCGAAGTGGAATGCCTCGCGGTCGAAATCCCTGAGTCAATCACCGTTCGCATCGGAAGCTTGCAACTGGGCGAATCCCTTCACGTTAACGAATTGACAGAATTGCCAGCTGGCCTGACAGTCCTCAGCCCGGAAGATTCGGTCATCGTCCACATTGCTCACGAAGCACCAGCTGTGGAACCCGTCGAAGAAGACGCCCCAGAAGATCCGGCAGACGTCCCAGCCACAGCAGAAGGATAATCAACTTCGCTTCGCTTTCGTTGATCGTGCGTGGGTGAAGCCTGGAAGTAAAATACTAATACGAGAAGTCTTATTCGAATCACAGATTCGAAACAGTGACCTGGAAGGTCGAAGCCGTGAAAGTTATCGTCGGCCTAGGAAATCCAGGGAAGAAATACGTTGGAACTCGCCACAATATTGGCTTCGAAGCACTGATTGCGTTCGCAGGTCGATTCGGCGAGACCAGTTGGAAGACAAAGTTTGACGCGGAAACAGCAGAAGTTCTCATCGGTACAGATCGAGTATTTCTCGCAGCTCCTCAAACTTACATGAATCTGTCCGGGCGAAGCGTTCGAAGGATCGTTGATTTTTTTCAAGTCGATCTTTCGGACCTTTTGCTCGTTCATGACGACATGAATTTGGAAACCGGCCGCTTGCGGATTCGAGCGTCGGGATCTGCGGGAGGACAAAAAGGTCTCCAGAACACAATTGACCAACTCGGATCGAATGAGTTTGCACGACTTCGAATCGGAATCGGTCGTCCGCCGCAAGGGATCAGCGGGGCGAACTTTGTCCTTCAAAGATTCGCGAAATCAGAAATTCCAGTGATGGAAGAATGCCTCGCGAGATCCGTTTCCGCCATGGAAACCTGGGCATTACAAGGTGTGGATGCAGCCATGAATGCATTCAATCAGTCCGGTTCGAAGGATGAATGACTGGCTGAGCAAAAGTTGTTAAACTGCCAGACGTGCTGCCTTCAGGCGGTCACAATCAGGCAAGAATGACATCGCCGATCCCCTCTCACGATTACTTTATGGCGTGCGAGCGATCATTGAGAATTTGATCTCATCACGGCAATAAAAACTCAATTTTCAACGAAGAACACAACACAACATTTCAAGGGGAAAACATTGGCACAGCAACGCTACGAGTGCATGTTTCTACTGGACAGCGGACGTTTTGCTCAGGATCCAGAAGGAACTGAGAAAGGAGTTCGCGAGATCCTCGAACGCTGTGAAGCAGAGATTGTGACAATCTCTCCATGGCAAGAAGGCAAGCTCGCGTACGAAATCGACGGGCACCGTAAAGGGTTGCACCTGCTGACATACTTCACCATGGATGGCAGCCAGGTTGAACCGCTCAACCGCATCTGCAAATTGAGCGACCTTGTCATTCGCCACCTGATTCTGGAACACGAAGAAAAACTGTTCGAGCTGTTGACTCAACAGTTCGCGACTCACGACGATGAGGGTGAAGGTGAAGAAGCCGAGGGTGAACCTGCAGAAGCGAGTGCATCGTAGACCGGCACCCTGAATTTTGAAGACAAGAGGAGGGTTCGATGGCCAGCTTCAACAAAGTGATTCTTGTTGGAAACCTGACACGTGATCCACAGGTGAAATACACAACCGGCGGGACAGCCGTGGCTGAAATCGGCCTGGCTGTGAACCGTACCTGGTATGACAAGCAGCAGAATCAGAAGCGTGAAGAAACTACTTTCGTTGACGTCACCCTGTGGGGACGCCAGGCGGAAGTCGCCGGAGAGTACCTCGGGAAAGGGCGTTCCGTCTTGATTGAGGGACGGCTTCAACTCGACTCCTGGGAAGACAAGGAATCGGGAAAGAAACGGTCCAAGCTCCGAGTCGTCGGCGAAAACATGACGATGCTCGGCGGAGGCTCCGGTTCTGGTGGCGGAGGCGGAGGCGGCCGCGGTTCATCCAATTACGAGTCCAAGGCCCCATCCAGTTCTGTCGATTCGTTCTACGATTCCGACTCCTCTTCGTCAGGGTCCGGATTCTCAGATGATGATGTTCCATTTTAGTTTGTCGTGATCAGCGACGCTTTAGAATCATAGACGTTGTGACAATCAACTACGATTAGCGGTCACACGAGAGGTTTGAGGAGTACACAGGTAATGGTCGTTAAGCGCAAACGTGGACAGCGAATTCGTTCCAAAGATCGCAACGGTGGAGTTGAACTGCTCCTCGCGGAAGATGTCGATAAACTCGGCGATCAAGGACAAATCGTCCGTGTGAAACCCGGATACGCACGCAACTATCTCGTCCCGATGGGATTGGCGACCATCGCAACGGAAGCCAACAAGCAGATGGTCGAAAGCCATCGCAAGCGTCAGGACGAGCTCATGGTCGCTCGACGCAAGCAGACCAAAGCCATCGCTGACAAAATCAAGGACTACAGCGTCACTTTGGAAGCGAACGCCACCGAAGAAGGTCAGCTTTACGGATCGATCGTGGCGGCCGATATCGCCAAATCGCTGCAGACCGCAGGATTCCCTGTCGAAGCCAGCCACATCCGCATGGACGGCCCGATCAAAGGCCTGGGAATGTACACCATTCCGATCGAACTCGACAAACAGATCAACACAGAAGTGAAAGTCTGGGTGGTCCCAACCGCTTCGATCAAATAAACCAACCAACGGCAAGAGTTGCTTCTCACTTCGAGCGAGACAACTCTTCACAGGTTGATCAGCGACGCATAACATCCCGTCTTTCATTGGCGGGATGTTGGCATTTTGGCCTACAGATTTTTCGATCAACAGCTCGGGCGCATTTGCAGAATCTCTCCGGAGCCAAGTGCTTTGCCTGTAGAACTGCCTTGGCTGACCGACACGGTTTTCATCCCGTTTGCTGTGCGGATCGCTGCAGACTCGAGATGAAGCTGCCCGAACGCATGCAATACGATCACGGAGGGTGTGATGGCAAAATCTAAATCTGAGAACGGATCCTCTCTCGATCTGCTTGGCAAAGTCCCTCCACAGGATCTCGAAGCCGAACGAAGCGTATTGGGAAGCCTGCTCTTTTCGAGCGAAGCATTCGATGAAGTCATCCAGCACATTCAATCGCATTGCTTTTACGCAGACGCTCACCGCAGAATCTTCAAGTGCATTCACGACATGTACGAAAAAGGTGTGCGGGCCATTGATGTCGTCACTCTGGCTCACGAACTGCAAAAGCGAGGAGACTTCGAAGAAATCGGGGGAGCGGCGTACCTGAATGATGTCATGGGGTCCGTCCCGCATGCTGCCCATGCAGAGTACTACGCGAAGATCGTTCACAATACGTGGCTGCAGCGCAGCTTGATCGATGCCTGCACAGACTCCCTGCGCGAAGCCTATCACGACTCCGGAGACATCGAAGACATTCTGACTCGGGCTGAGAAACGAGTCTTCGAGATTGCCGAGCAACAGGAGAACATCGACAAAATTGCCATCGATGACATTCTCGATGCCACCTTCCAGCGTATTTTCGAACGAATGGACCAGGAAGGAAACGTCAGTGGACTCCACACCGGGTTCAATGGCCTCGATGACTACACCAGTGGATTCCAACCTTCCGAATTGATTGTGCTTGCAGCCCGTCCGAGTATGGGAAAAACCGCACTCGTGTGTAACTTCGCGATGGCGGTGTCACATGCGAATAAGGGCGTGCTTCTCTTCAGTCTGGAACAATCGAAAATCGAACTTGCTGAACGTCTGCTCTGCATCAAAGCCAAGCTGAGTGGGCACAAACTGAGACAAGGTGAACTCGATGAGTTCGAGCAGAGCATGCTCATGGAAGCTGCGGACGAGATGAGGAAGTTTCATATCTTCATCGACGACACCGCCGGCCGCACCATGTCACAAATCGCTGCCATCGCGCGAAGACTGAAGCGTCGATCTCAACTCGATATCGTCATCATCGACTACCTTCAGCTCATTGAGACTGAAGACAAGAACATGCCGCGTGAGCAGCAAATTTCTTCGATCACTCGGCGACTGAAGTTTCTCGCCAAAGACCTCGACATCCCTGTCATCGCACTGGCACAGCTCAACCGTGGGGTGGAACAGCGCGAAGACAAACGGCCGCGTCTTTCCGACCTGCGTGAAAGTGGAGCGATCGAGCAGGATGCCGACATCGTCATGTTTCTTCACCGACCGGAAGCCTATGATCCGGAAGACCGCCCCGGTGAAGCTGACTTGATCATCGCGAAAAACCGTCACGGTCCCATTGGAACCGTCGAGCTGACCTGGCTTCGTGAGATGCTCAAATTCGGTGACAAGAGCCCGATGGGGCTGCCTGAGGGAATGGACTTTTAGGCCATTTTCATCGGTTCAAAGAATCAGCTTATTGCTCGCTTTTGGTCGATCAAGCGAGTGCTTCGCGCGCTTCCTTGACGGTGTTTCGAGCGCTCTCAATGGTGTCATCCACCGCGGTCATATGTCCCATTTTCCGACCCAGTTTTGCATCGTCCTTCCCGTACAGATGCACTCGCAGATTTGGCGTTCCCAAGACTCGTGACCACTCAGGCTGCCCACCGTCTGGCCAAAGATCACCGAGTAGATTCACCATCGCGGCAGGTTGTCGCTGCGCCGTTGATCCGAGTGGAAGATTGCAAATCGACCGGACTTGCTGCTGAAACTGACAACACAGATGTGCATCGATCGTCAAATGGCCGGAATTGTGAGGTCGCGGCGCGATCTCATTCACGAGCAATTGCCCGTCGCTTGTCTCGAACAACTCCACACATAAGACGCCGGTCGCATCAAGAGATTCCATGACCGTACGAGCAATTTCCCCTGCGTCATCGACGAGTTTCTGATCGACGAGACCGGTCGCAGACGACGAAAAGTCGAGGATGTGATTCGAATGCTCATTGACGATCGGAGCGTAGCTGATGAAGTTCCCGCGAGAATCTCTCACACCAATCACTGAGAGTTCGCGTTGAAAGTCGACCACTCCTTCGAGAATCGCCGGTTGCCCTTCGAAGGTCGACCAGATCGCTTCCAGATCGTCATTGGAATCAGCGAACTTCTGCCCCTTTCCGTCGTACCCCCAGCTGGCTGTTTTGAGAATCCCCTGGCCGCCAAACGCCTGCAGCGAGCTTTCCAGTTCCGGCAGTGAATCGATGCGTTTGAACGGAGCCGTTGCGAGGCCGAACTTTTGCATCTGCGTTTTTTCGGCAAGTCGATTCTGCGCGACTTCAAGAACTTGCGGTCCCGGACGGACAGGCACGAAACGTTCAAGCCGGTTCAATGCCTGAGTGGATACGTTCTCGAACTCAAGTGTGACGACATCGACGCTCTTCGCGAAATCATCGAGCGCATCGAAATCTTCGTACTCAGCACACCACTCGGCATCAGCGACTGCCCCGGCCGGTGTGTTTTTGTCCGGGGAGAAAACGTGAACTCGGTATCCCAGCCTGCGAGCCTCGATGGCAAACATGCGTCCCAGCTGTCCGCTGCCGAGGACACCCAGCACAGATCCGGGGGAAATCTCCGTCAACATAGCTCTGAGTTCTCCAGGACTTTCTGAGTTTGTTCGGTTTGAAAAGCGTGAAGCTTCTCGCGTAGTTCGGGACGAGTCGTTGCGAGAATTCGAATTGCCAGAAGCGCAGCGTTCTTGCTGCCAGCATCACCGATCGCAAGAGTCCCAACTGGAACTCCTCCCGGCATCTGAACGATTGAAAGCAATGAATCGAGCCCATTGAGCGCCCGACTTTTCACTGGAACGCCAAGCACAGGAAGAACTGTTTGCGACGCGACCATTCCCGGCAGATGAGCAGCCCCCCCTGCCCCGGCGATCACGACTTCCAACCCTCGGCTTTCTGCGGTCTTCGCGTACTCGTTCATGAGATCCGGTGTCCGGTGAGCAGAGACCACTCGGCATTCATGCGGCACATCGAACTGTGTGAGAATCTCCGACGCGGGCTTCATCGTCTCCCAGTCGGAAGTGCTTCCCATAATGATTCCCACCAGCACTTTTTCCTCAGACATCATCAGTCCTCTCGATCTGCGACACGAACAACGCCAGCACCTTACCGGTCACCACTCACTTAAAGTTACATGCGATCGCATACTTGAATTCCCAGCAAGTCGAGCCCTTGTCGGATGACTCGTCCCGCGAAATCAATCAGCTTCAGTCGACTGGTTCGAACGCGCTCTTCCTCTGCTTTCAACACTGGACAGCGGTCGTAAAATGTCGTCAATTCGCCAGCGAGTTCAAACAGGTATTGCGTGAGGATATTGGGACGATACTCAGACGCCATCGCATCGAGTGCTTCCTCAAATCGAAGAAGCTTCAGGACCAGCGAACGCTCCGCGGGCTCTTCGATGAGAATCGGCGTATCGTGTTGTCTCAACGCTTCGACATCGACTTCTCCCCTTCGGAAGATCCCCTGAATTCTCGCATACGCGTATTGCATATACGTCGCTGTGTCGCCGGTCTTGGCGAGCATTTTGTCCCAGTCGAAAACGTAGTCGCTCTCTCGATTGTGATGCAGATCGGCATACTTGATGCCGCCAATGCCCACGATTTGCGAGATTTCATCCCGCGTCGACTCATCAAGCTCCGGTGTTGGCCGGCCGTCTTCGTCTGTTTTGGAATCGTCGTTGCTGGCGACAATTTCGCGAGCTTTGGAGACTGCTTCGTCGAGCAGGCTTTCGAGACCAACCGTGTCGCCGGAGCGGGTTTTGAACGGTTTCCGGTCGTCTCCCATGACTGTCCCGAAACTGACATGCACAAGCTCAACCTCAACTCCCAACCAGAGCCGGACTGTCTCAAACAAGAGTTTGAAATGCTCACTCTGCCGAGCATCGACAACGTACAACATCGAATTTGCATCGAACTCGCGAACACGGAATTGTACCGTTGCTAAATCGGTCGTTGCGTAGGTGAATGCTCCGTCCGCTTTTTGAACAATAAACGGAGCCGCGTTCCCCGGAATGAAAACACAGATGGCTCCATCACTCTCTTTCGCGAGCCCTTTCGCTTTCAAATCCGCAACAACATCCGAAAGAAGAGGCTGATAGGCACTTTCGCCCAATGTCTTGTCGAAGTGAACATCGAGTCGCTCGTAAACGCGGTTCAGAGACTCAACACATTCCGGGACGAATTCTTTCCAGAGACGAAGATTCTCCGGATCCCCTGCGTGCAACCTTGCCGTTTCATCGCGTGCGGAACGAGCAATTCCGGGATGAGCATCCGCCAGAGCTTTCAGCTCCGGATCACTCTCCACGGAAGCAATTTTCGCACGTTGCCCTTCAATCTTGCTTTCCAGCGACTGCACCTCGGATCGCTGTTTCTTCAGAGCCTTCTTCGCTTTCTTGTCGGCCGGGTCCGCGTTTCCTTCATTGAAAAGCAACTCGGACTTCGCAGCCTTGAGCCTCTCTTCCAAGCCCGGAAGACCGCTGACAGCTGAATGGTATTCGCTCAGCGAATTGACAAGTCGATAGAGTCGAGCAAGTTCTGCAACGGGATCTTTCTCATACGCCGCTGAATCGACGAAGTTTTTATACCCGTAGATGATCATTCCAAACTGGGTTCCCCAGTCTCCGGTATGATTGTCGCTGATCACGCGATGGCCGAGAAACTTGAGTGTTCGCTGGAGCGCATCACCAATCACCGAGCTTCTCAAATGTCCGACATGCATCGGCTTGGCGACATTCGGAGAAGAGAAGTCGAGGACGATGTCCTTGGGCGTATTAACTCGTGCAACGCCCAATCGCTCATCAGAGAAGCTGCGCTGAACCTCCGCCAGAAGGAAATCGTCTTTCAGTTGCAGATTGATGAATCCCGGTCCTGCCACTTCAGGGGGCTCGACCAGATCGGAAACGTTCAGCCGCTCACAGATCTTCAAAGCGAGTTCGCGAGGGTTCACCCCGTTCTGTTTCGCCATCGGCATGGCGCAATTCGCTTGAAAATCGCCGAATTTCCCATCTTGCGACGGCCTCACCATCGCAGCAAACGGTTCGGGATTGTCTGTCAGATCAGCAAGCGCTGCTGCAAAGCGAGACTGGAGCTCGTGAAGAATGTTCATCGAAGAAGTCAGCGTTGAACGGATTGGGTCGAAATTTAGATCACAAGCGGACTAGGTTAGCACGTCAAATTCACAGAGGGGATAGTCCGCGAGAGATTTGTCCGCATGTGATGCAGATTTGATCCTTCAGAAAACCGCAAAGTTCCCCGCTGCCGAAATCTGCTCTTCACGAAGCGATGGTCAAGCTGATCGGTCCTGACTGTTTTCGCCCAACGGATCCACCGTTTCCGATTGGTCGACGTCAGAGGTCAATTTCAAAACGGGATCACGTTCCCCGTCTTCCCGAAACGCTCCGGTCTCGAAGAAATTCTTGACCGCTTCAATGGTTTCCGGCTGCAAACAGATAAACGAATGCAATGCCTTGACGACCAGAAAGTCGCTCGCTCCTTCAAGGCGTGTACTCTCGACGGAAACAGTTCCGTCATCGTCTCCCGGAATGAATGGATTCCAGCCGCGTTCATTGCCGCGTGCTCCCGCAATAATCCCGAATTCGAAATCCGGAACCGGGAGTGACTTCACCGGTCCGTCCGGGTGAGCGATCAATTCCTGGCCTGCCGGTCCGAAGACGAACCGAAATGCAAAATTCTTTTGGAGGAGAGTGGCGAGTTCGGCCCCCTGATTGGGCGTCCCCATCATCACCATCCGCCCGACTCGGGGATCTCGTTGTTCCGCGTAATCCCGAAGATAGGACCGGACGAGCAATCCCCCCATGCTCCAGCAGGCGAAATGCACCTTCTCGACACCTTCGAGTGAGGCCAGAGTCTGCGACAGGTACGAAGTCGACTGGGCCAGCGGAAGTCGCGTGCTCGGATAGTCAAAATTGACAACAACATAGCCCGCCTTCTCGAGTTCACGGCACATCTTCGTCATCGACTTTGACGATCTCGCAATCCCGTGAATGACCACGACGGCGGTCCCGGTCATCGGTTCGAGTTGCTTCTCGAGAATGATTTCTTCGAGCGCACGATCGCACTCTTCCCGTGACCCCGCCTTGCGGCGAACATCGAAGGGATCAAGCAATCGGTAATGCCCGGTGAGCACGTTGTGCTGGATTCGATACCCACGAAAGAAGCGGACGTCGCCCCAGAAGAGGCGTCCTCCAAGGGTTTTCGAATCGAACTGGGGGATCGCAAGTTTGCCTGGAATCAGCGTCGAAATCTCCGAAAGTGAATTGTCCCAGAAACTTTCTGCTTCCTGTGCATAGACAGCCCCACGCTCCGCAAAGCCTGACACTGCAACCCACACAACAAACAACGAAAGAGCTGTCTGCAGGCGAACGTCAGGTTGCCGAAGCGATGGCATTTTTCGACTCATCACGACGCACAGAATTTTGTCATCGAAACTCACACGCCCGTGAGCCGTCAGCCATTTTATGGCGATGACTCTTCAGTTCAACATGTGAAGTTCAATCGGAATGCTCATTGAATGACTTCACGCAATGAACTTGCTTCACGCAATGACTGACTTCTCACTCGATCTCTGACTTGAGGTCCGTGGGATTCTGCTATTCGCCGCTGGTGTCACTCTCAGGAGTCTTCCCGTTTGACCATTCGACTCGAATCGCGTCAGCCCACAAATCTTCCAGAGAATATTGTTCTCGGGCAGCTGGGGAGAAGACGTGAAGCACCACATCTCCGTAATCCTGGCAGATCCACTCTGTCTCATATCCTGCTGTGCTTCGACGCTTTGAACCTTGCTGATCCATCACGTCATCGGACTGATCGGCGATGGCGTGAAGTTGCCGGCGACTCCGGCCAGTCGTAATCACAAAGTAGTCAAACAGCGGAGTAATGTGAGTGACATCCAGAACAACAGTATCCTGCCCTCGAAATTCTTCACAAACCTGAGCAATCCGGCAGGCGTTTTCCAGGGCGGTCTGTATGACGGATTCGCTCCGAATCCCTGTGACATTCCCGCCAGATTTACTGACACGTGTTCCGGTTGTGTCGACCAAATTCGACCCCTTTATTCTCTTTCGCCTTTGAATGCTCCGTTCAGAATGACCGAACACGGTTGTCGACCACACGAAATGCTGCCTTGCATGGAACAAGTTGGCCTCTTGTGCAATCGACTGAACAGATCGACTCGGAATCGATTTCCCTTCGTTCGCACAAGTGGTTTGAAATACTGTTCGAAATAATCCTCTGACATTATCTTTCGGTTTTGACACCGAAATGTCCAGTGAATGCGTCCACCGATTGTCCATCCGGAACTCTCAGAGCCGTTTTTACTGTTATTCCGGTCAGTGAAGGACCATTCTAACAATCAAGACTCTGAAGTTCGCGGAGCTGATGTTCGGACGATTTCGGGTTTGCTCGGCAAGTCTTCCGAAAACGCGTGAGTTGAGCGATTCTTCGATACGCTTACCAAACCACCCGCAAGGAACTCTCTTCCATCAGAAGTTCAGGGCGTATTGAACAATCAAACCTGCGAAAACAACACTCACCATGCTCATCAATTTGATGAGGATGTTCAAACTGGGTCCGGAAGTATCTTTGAACGGATCCCCAACGGTGTCTCCGACAACCGCAGCTTTGTGAGCATCCGTCCCTTTTCCGCCATGGGCTCCCGACTCGATATACTTCTTCGCGTTGTCCCAGGCTCCTCCGGCATTTGACATCATGATCGCCACGGCAAACCCACTGGTAAGTCCGCCAGCGAGCATTCCCATCACACCACCGACTCCCAAAACCAGACCGACTGCGACTGGCACGAGAAGTCCAAGCAACGCAGGCACGATCATCTCCCGTTGGGCAGCTCCGGTACTGATGTCGACACATGCTGCATAATCCGGTTCACCTGTCCCTTCAAGAATCCCGGGAATCTCGCGAAATTGGCGCCGGACTTCTTCAACCATGGTCTTGGCCGAACGCCCGACAGCTTTCATCGTCATGGCACAGAAAACGAAAGCAAGCATAACCCCCATGAACATTCCGACGAGAACACGCGGATTCATGATCGTGACGTCATAGTACCTGACGAAATCAGGCATCCGGGCGGTTCGTGCTGGCACGATGATTCCACGATCGACCAGATCAACAAGATCGAGCGTGACGACTTCCCCGACTTTTGCCTCAGAACCAATCATGTCTTGTGTTTGCTCAGTCTGAACCCGAGAGATCGGAGGGAACACGAGGTAAGCCTCGTTGTCTTTGGCATCATCAGTGGTCCGTACCGCAAGAACTCCAGAACGGACCACATGGGCCTGTCCTTCGGTCAAGTCCTCCGTCATCGCAACTTCAACACTGTCAGCCCATCGATCGAACCCGACTCGAACTTCCTCCAGATAAGCTGCGAGCAGAGCCAGCGCAGTCAATGCCGCGGAACCGATTGCAAATCCCTTTCCAGTGGCTGCGGTTGTATTTCCCAAACTGTCCAAGGCATCAGTACGTTGACGGACTTGTGGGTCCTGCTTACTCATCTCCGCGTTTCCGCCCGCATTGTCTGCGATTGGTCCGTAGGCATCCGTGGCCAAAGTGATTCCGAGAGTGCTCAACATCCCAACCGCTGCGATGGCGACGCCGTACAAGCCCATCGCGAAGACGGACAAATCGCTAAACTGAAACCCCGTGCACGCACCAAACGCAAGAATAATGGCCACCCCGATCACAACGATCGGAACCCAGACGCTGTAAAGTCCTTCGGCGACACCAGCGATAATCACAGTCGCAGGCCCCGTGACAGCCTGATCGGCGATCCGTTTCGTCGGGGAATAGACGTCACTGGTCGAATACTCAGTCCACCAGCCAATCACAATTCCCGAAAAGAGCCCGACCAGGACAGCGGCAAAAACTCCGAACATCTGCGAACCGTAGCGGAGTCCGTCTGCAGCCAGTTCTTCCGACATCGACGAAGAGGGAATCACAAGCATCAGATAAACGAGCACAGCTGCCACGAGGGCAACGCCGATGCTGCTTCCATTAATCCCATTTCCCAATGCGCGCAAGAGCTTTTTCTGATCAGCATTTTCATCCGTTTGAACGAGAAACACCCCCACGATGGACAGCCCGATTCCGAGTCCGGCCAGCACCATCGGAAGGAGTAACAACATCAATTGCATTTTGATGTGACCGTGATACGCAGCCACGCCAATCGCAGCAGACGCCAGAATTGAACCGCAATACGATTCATAAAGGTCAGCCCCCATGCCCGCCACATCGCCGACATTGTCTCCCACGTTGTCAGCAATCGTCGCAGGATTTCGCGGGTCATCCTCAGGAATTCCAGCTTCCACTTTCCCCACAAGGTCTGCACCGACATCGGCAGCCTTCGTGAAGATTCCTCCACCCACACGGGCGAACAACGCCTGACTGCTCGCTCCCATTCCGAAACACAGCATCGTCACGGTGATCTCTTCGAGAGTCATGTCCGCACCGAAGAGAGGAAAGATCCAGTACAACACGCCGAACCAGAGGCAGATATCCAAAAGACCCAACCCGACCACCGTCAGGCCCATTACCGCTCCACTCCGAAACGCAACCTGAAGCCCGGAATTCAGACTGGTCTTACACGCTTGAGCTGTCCGTGAACTTGCCAGTGTCGCCGTCTTCATCCCGCACCAGCCCGCAAGTGCCGAGAAAAATCCTCCACTCAAAAACGCAATCGGAACGACTCCCGACAACGCATTGAATCCAAAGGCAACAATCATCAGCAGGACACTTGTCACTGCAAAGAAAATCCCGACCACACGATACTGTCGCCAGAGATAAGCATCCGCTCCATCGCGAACATAACCAGCGATCTTGACCATCAGGTCGTCGCCTTCGTCCTGTTCCAGCATCCACTTAAAGAAGAAGTACGCGTAGTACAAAGCAGCAATTGATCCGGCGACCGCGAGAAGCCAACTGAACACGACGCTGAAAACAGGGGCAGCTGCTTCGGTTGTTTCTGCTCCAAAGACCGGCCCCGAGAATAACGCAGCTGAGACTGCGGTGCCCCCCCTTAAAAGATTCTGCGGGCGTTTTAACCAGTACGACTCAACACCGAACATTGACATACGCATCGTGCTCCACTGTTCTGTGACAGATTCAGTGCATCCCAGCTTGGCTGGGTCTCTGACCGCGTTGATTCGATCTCGTCCTCAAACGGTTTGTGAATCAACAAGTGGATTGACCACAAATTGCTTCACACGTTTCAGGATCACTTTGGAAATCATCGGGAACCGACAATGACCATGAGTCTCGATGAACCAAAAGGACGTGATTCGAATTCGACCAAATGAACATCATACACTTAGTCGCTCGTCGATGCTCGAAGTCTAAATCTGATGAAAACAGAATGTCAATGGCCTCCAGCTGATCGCAGGATTGTTCGCGGTTCAAGAAGTCCGTCATTCACAGCAACAGCCTGTCCGCATTTTCAATCACGCTCAAGCCTGTCACAATGACATCAATCATTCCAACTTGTCCCTTGCTGAGGTCAATGAAATGCGTGCTTCCATCTTCTCCGTCTTCATGGCGGGACTCATTTGCTTGGTGTCATCAAGTACTTGCCAAGCCCAAACCGAAACGATCATCGACAATGACTCGAGAGTCCAAAAGATCTCGGGAGACTTCAAGTTCACCGAAGGTCCTGTCTGGGACAGAGAATCGACTCTTTACTTCTCTGACATCCCCAACCAGACAATCCACTCCTGGACAGCCACTGACGGTGTGCAATCGTTTCGAGTGCTCGACGGAAGCTGTAATGGACTGCGGATCGACAGCGAAGGAAGGATTCTCGTTTGCCAACCAACAGGCCGTGCTGTCATTCGCATTTCACGAGACGGTGAAGTCGAGACGCTTGCCAGCTCTTATGAGGGAAAACGTCTGAACTCCCCGAATGATTTATGGATCGATCCCAGCGGAGGTATCTATTTCACTGATCCTCGCTATGGAAGTATGGACGACCTGCAACAAGGTGGATTCCATGTCTATTACATTCCGGCCGATGGGTCACCGATCAAACGAGTCATCGACGATCTCGTCAAACCGAACGGAGTGATCGGAACTGCCGATGGAAAGAAGCTGTTCGTCGCAGACCCAGGGGCCCAAAAAACCTATGCCTACGAAATCACCGCCCCGGGCGTTCTTGGAAAGAGAACACTCGCTGCCGACAGCGGTTCCGATGGACTCTCGGTCGATTCACTCGGCAACCTGTATGTGACCGGCCCCTCCATTCGCGTCTTCAACACAGACGCTCAGGAAATCGCATCCATCCCCGTTCCCGAAAATGCAGCCAACATGACTTTCGGAGGCGCCGATGGAAAGACGTTGTTCATCACAGCCCGTACAGGACTTTACTTCGTCAAATTGAACGTGACCGACGGATCGGACCCGTTCCTGAATCGTGCTTCCTCAAAGTGATTCAAGCGGGGTTTTCCTGCACAACATCTGGAAGATCATTCATCGACTCCAGAGCCTTGTCCGTGCTTTCCGGATCAACTTCACGACAGGTCTCTGTGAGTCTTTCGGAGATGGAATCCAGTTCCGCCTCCCACTCCTCCTGATCGGCTCCCACAGGACACGTTTGCTTGAACTCCTGACAGAGAAGGATCATTCTCAACAAGTGCCGGGAAATGACTCCTTCCTGTTTCGTCAGATCACGACTCGTCACGTACTTGTGAAAGTCTCCCCCATCGTGCAGGAGATCTCCGACGACCCAGACAGCCCGCGTTCTCAGATCTTGAATCCCCGGATAGTCTGAGTCGAAGAGTCGACGCAACTTATCCCCAAGTGGGAGTGCGTACTTCCGAATCTCTCGACCAAAGTTATCAAGCTCCGGTTCCGCAGAATCAGGATCGAGATCAGACTGTGTCACCAGACCGCGTGAGATCAGTTCTCGATCGAGACGAAATCGCGCGAGGGGCCCGG
The DNA here is from genome assembly GCF_007859735.1 of Thalassoglobus neptunius. GTDB lineage: Bacteria > Planctomycetota > Planctomycetia > Planctomycetales > Planctomycetaceae > Thalassoglobus > Thalassoglobus neptunius. The sequence goes on from NZ_SIHI01000002.1 coordinate 71,128, forward strand.
GAGGAAGTTCACTCGGTGGCGGGACGCGAACAAGTGGAACCACCGATCCGGGAACTTCCAGCAGACTCTCCAGAATCTGAATACGCTCTGCCGTGTCAGCAATCCCGAGATGATCAAGCAGGAAGGTTCCGTAAAGCGGATGACACCCCCGAAACGAAATCAGAAGGTCAATTCGATCCGTTGGAGTCGCAGTCACCGGGAGATAATCTTTTCGCTCATCGGCTTGCGAAGGATGAACAACTTTCGGAACAGCTTCTTTCGAGCCTCCATCAGATTCCGAATTTGAAGAGAGTGCTTCCTGGAGCAATGCTCCAAACGTTCCGACTGAAGCCTCTGACTCTGATTCATCTTCCGACTCTTCGACTTCCGCTTCAGGACTCTGATCGTCATTCACATCATCTGCGACAGCTGGCTCTTCGTCGTCCAGAAGCCCGGCACCGAAGCCGTCATCTTCAGCAGCTGATTCCGATCCGTCGCTGACTTCAATCGACTCATCAGGAATCGGCCAATCGCGAAACACACGTTTGACATGCTCAGGAGGTTCCGGCTCAAGATCGATAAAGTCGCCGGAATAGAGGGTGAACAGCAACTGAGTCAGTCGCGCGTCGACTTTCTCTTTCTCCTTAGGTGGCAACAGTCGCTTATGTGCGAATTTCCGAATCCGCGAGACCTCCGGAGAGATCTTCAACAGGTATCCAAGCAGTCGCCACGGCAAATCACCTCGGCTCGAAAGATTCGCTGGCGGCGCAGCGATCACACTCTGAAACTGATCTTCGTTCCAATACTGCTCATTCTTCCGACGAGTCGGCATCTTCTTCTTGAGCTTCTTCTTCATCCGAATCAGATTCGGGTCTTTGGTGTCTTCCGGAATCTGATCGTACTGAGCTTTCCAGCGAGCGATTTTGACATCATCTTCATGAGCCATCGCGAAAACATAACCTGCGTCATCAAACTGAGGCCGTCCTGCTCTCCCGAAAATCTGATGCGCTGAACTTGCGTCGACTACTTTTTTCTTGCCGGGTGGTCCCTTCAACAAAGATGTGAGAACGACCGAACGCGCCGGAAGATTAATCCCCGCCGCAAGCGTTTCCGTACACAGACACACCGACAAAAGCTTCTCCTGAAAGAGCTTTTCAACACGTCGCCGGTACTTCGGAAGCATCCCAGCATGATGAACTCCAACGCCCCGCATCAGCAGTTGTTTGAGTTTCGGACCGGCTCCAACCTTCCAGTCCCATTCATCAAGCCTCGCAGCAAGTTGCTTCTGCTGCCCACTGGCAAGCAGCGACTTCCCTTTGAGTGTTTCAGCGATCGTCCAACATTCCTGCCGGTTGAAACAAAAGACAAGTGCGGGCGTTCGCTTGGTGACGTCCGTTCCGTCTTGCATCTGCTCAAGCTGTTCAGACAGAAGCGCATCACCGACCCAGTGAAAACTCAGCGGAACCTTACGATCTGAACTCTGAATCAACTGGACTTTGCGGTTGTGTTCTTTGCGCAACCACATCAGAAACTCGACGGCATTTCCGACTGTCGCAGAGAGCAGCATCAATCGAACATGCTGCGGAAGTAGGGCAAGTGAAAGCTCCCAGACGACCCCGCGTTCCGGATCGTTGAAGCTGTGAAACTCATCCATCACGACAGAGCTGACCTGATCGAAGTCAAACTCTGACTGAGTCAGCAGTCGGTTCAAAAGGATTTCCGCCACGACAACCCGAATCGGAGCATCCGGATTCACTCTCCGGTTTCCGGTGATGAGTCCAACCGAGTCCGGTGAAAATCCCCAGCGAACAGCGGCTTCCTGAAGCTCATCAAACTTCTGTTCCGACAGTGCGATCAGTGGCGTTGTGTAATAGGCCACCTTTCCCGTATGCAGTGCCTCGAACATCGCTGCTTCGGCAATCAGCGTTTTTCCCGTTCCCGTCGGGGCACACAGGAGAATTCCTTCCGAGTCCGAGAACCATGAGAGGAGTGCTTCCTCCTGAACGGGATACGGATCGAAGGGAATCTGATCGAGACAGAGTGAAACCAGATCTCCGCGATCAACGGACGGCACTTCTGCGGAATCGGACGTCACTGGCCAACTTTCCGTTTCTAAAGCATTTTCGGATTGAGTTTGCACCCACTCGCACGAGCAAACTCAGCCTTTGATCTAACGAAACAGCGCAAGCGAGTGCACAGGAAAGAGCAACTTGCTCTCAAGCTTCTATCGAGATGGACTCCGCGAATTTGAACGACGAACGAAGATCACCCAATCAAACATGCCGGGTGCCGACATAAAGAAAAACCCCGCGCTGGGCGCGGGGTTCGGTTCTCGTTCCATTTCAATCAGACAAGATCAGGCATCAGATTCATTCGCTGAATCACTCGCCCCGACGGGAGCAAGATCTTCCGACGATGTTGATTCCCGATAGTCTCCCTGGAAGTCGAGTTGCTTTTCGCCACCGACTTCTCGAACAGAGACTTTGATCTGATTCTTTCCGTCGAACTGACCTCGGAGTAACTCTTCGGCCAGTGGATCTTCGACGTAAATCTCGACGGCACGGCGAAGCGGACGAGCACCGTAATCGGTGTGATCTCGCTCGCCTTGATCCGATTTACTCTTGTCGACGATCAACTGTTTCGCTTCATCGGTCAACTCAAGCAGCAATCCGCGTTCGCCAAGACGTTCCCGGACTTTCTTGAGTTCGAAGTCGATGATCGATTTCATGTCGTTGTCGGTCAGTTTGTGGAAGACGACAACTTCATCAAGTCGACCGATGAACTCCGGCTTGAACCGTTTGCTCACCTCAGCCATGACGTTTTTCTTCATGTCGTCATGAGCAGCGTCTTCGTTCTGTCCACCGAATCCGAATGCAGAGTTTGCAATCGATTTCGCACCGACGTTTGTGGTCATGATCAGGATCACGTTCTTGAAGTCGACTTTACGACCGAAGCTGTCCGTCAGATGTCCTTCTTCCATGATCTGCAACAGCATGTTGTAGATGTCCGGGTGTGCTTTCTCGATTTCGTCGAGCAACACAACCGCGTAAGGACGTCGACGAATTTTTTCGGTCAGCTGACCGCCTTCTTCGTAACCGACATATCCCGGAGGGGCACCGATCAGACGACTGATGTTGTGCCGCTCCTGGTACTCACTCATGTCAATTTGAACGAGTGCTTCCTCATCGCCGAACATGAACTCGGCGAGCGTTTTCGCAAGCAACGTCTTTCCGACCCCGGTTGGTCCGGAGAACAGGAACGTCGCTGTCGGACGTTTAGGATCTTTCAATCCACTACGGCTACGACGCACAGCTTTACAGACGAGCTTGATCGCTTCGTCCTGGCTGACGACTCGCTCATGCATCACCTTTTCCATTTCCAGCAGACGGACTGTGTCTTCGCTGGAAAGTCGTGTGAGTGGCACTCCGGTCATCTTCGCGACAACTTCGGAGATGACTTCGGCGTCAACGACACCGTCTGTCTCTTGTGACTTCTGTCGCCACTCGCTGGTGATGGACTCTTTCTTCTTTTTGAGTTTGTCCGCCTGATCTCGAAGATTCGCGGCCTTCTCAAAATCCTGATTGGCAACTGCTTCCTCTTTCTGAGTATTCAGCCGCTCGATGTCTTCTTCGAGTTCTTTCAAGTCTGGTGGTCGAACCATGGACTTCAGTCGAACGCGGGCACCTGCTTCGTCGATCACATCGATCGCTTTGTCCGGCAGGCAACGTCCGGTGATATACCGACTCGAAAGCTCCACAGATTTTTCGAGAGCATCGTCAGTGTATTGCACTTTGTGATGCTGCTCGTATCGGTCGCGGAGACCTTTGAGAATCTCGACAGCCTGGCTCTTTCCGGGAGGATCGACGAGCACCATCTGGAATCGTCGCTCAAGAGCTGCATCTTTTTCGATGTACTTCCGATATTCATCCAGTGTCGTCGCACCGATACACTGCAACTCACCGCGGCTGAGGGCTGGCTTCAACACATTGGAAGCATCGATCGCTCCTTCTGCGCCACCGGCTCCAACAAGAGTGTGCAATTCGTCAATGAAGAGGATCACGTTCTTGGCGCGACGAACTTCGTTCATCACAGCCTTGATTCGCTCTTCGAATTGTCCGCGATACTTCGTTCCGGCAACCATCATCGCCAGATCGAGCACGACGATTCGACGATCGCGAAGCAACTCAGGAACGTTGCCATCCACAACCATCTGAGCGAAGCCTTCGACGATGGCTGTTTTTCCGACCCCTGCTTCACCGAGAAGAACAGGATTGTTTTTCTGGCGGCGACAAAGAACCTGTGTCACACGTTCGATTTCGTCAGACCGACCGATGACTGGATCAAGCTTGCTTTGACGAGCGAGTTCGGTGAGATCGCGTCCGAAGCTGTCGAGAGCCGGAGTTTTGCTCTTGGCTCCTTTGGCAGCGGTTCCGCCACCTCGTTCCGACTGTTCGGCGCCTTCGAGTCCATGACCGAGCAAGTTCAAGACTTCTTCCCGGACATCTTCGAGTTTCAATCCGAGATTCATCAAAACCTGCGCAGCGACTCCTTCCTGCTCACGCAGCAACCCCAGCAGAAGGTGCTCTGTTCCCACGTAGTTGTGATTCAAGTTCCGCGCTTCTTCCATCGCGTACTCGATCACTTTCTTCGCACGTGGAGTCTGTGGCAGCTTTCCCATCGTGACGAGATCAGGACCGGACTGAACGATCTTCTCGACTTCGAGCCGAATCTTTCGCAGGTCGACATCAAGATTCTTCAGCACATTCGCTGCAACACCTGATCCTTCTTTGACAAGACCGAGCAGGATGTGCTCGGTACCAATATATTCATGATTGAACCGTTGAGCCTCTTGGTTGGCGAGTTGCATCACCTTGCGGGCTCGATCGGTAAATCGTTCGTACATGTATTCGCTCCTGTTCTTCTGACCCAGCCCTTTCAATTCCGCCAAAAAACGGTTTCGGCACGAATGAAAGCTTGAAATCGACCTCGATGCATCATGCTGAAGAGGCCTCCAGCTTGAATTGTGTCTCCGGGAAAGAATGCTGATCCGTCTTGGATTCTAGTCCCGAGAAATGAACGGGACAAGATTTGCCCACGGCTGCACACGGAAGTTGCATTGAATATCACAAAGAAACCGCGAAAAACGGGCTCGAATGGAACAACGCCCGCCGGAACCTTCGTTACCCGGAAGCAATTGAAACGTTTCGAGACACTCTCAAAGTTGCTCTCGAATCAACGTCACCAGTTGCATGAGGCTCCCGTCAGCGAATGCTTCCTCGAACCGGGCATGCCGGTTCCGGTCAATCCGCTCCCGTCTTGTCGCTGTCCGAAGGGACCCCGTTCGAAGTTCTCACTCCGCCGAATCAACACCTGAATCGACGCCAGCAAACAACGGAATTGGTGCCGCTCAGGAAAGCGAGTCGAGCCCCGGATCAATAGTTCCGGATGACCCCCACGAGAACTCCGAGAATCTCGACATTGTCAGAAAAGATCGGACTCATCATGGAATTCGCAGGCTCGAGACGAAAACGACCTCCTTCTCGAAAGAAATGCTTGAGGGTCGCTTCTTCTCCATCGACCAGCGCAGCCACAATTTCTCCCTGATGAGCTGTCGACTGCTTTCGAATCACCGCGAAATCCCCATCCGCGATATGATCATCGATCATCGACTCGCCGCGCACTTTCAGACAAAAATGATCGTCGTCATTGAAAAGATGCGCGAAGTCAATTTCTTCAAGGTCTTCCACTGCGAGAGTCGGCGACCCTGCCGCAATCTGACCAGCAAGCGGCAGCGAGACTTTGTCCCGGCCAATCGATTCCGTCAGGCGAATCGCCCGCGACATGTTTTGTTCACGAGTAATGAGCCCTTTCTTCTCGAGGGCTTTCAGGTGACACATCACGCCGTTGGGCGACTTAATCCCGAAATTCCCACCAATCTCACGGACGGTCGGCCCGTAGCCGCGATTTACAATTCGATCTTTGATGAACTCATAAATCGCCTGCTGACGAGGCGTGAGCTTTGACTGATCGCCCATCGCGTTCTCCCTTTGAGGAAAGCCACATCCGGAATAGTGTTCGTTAATTCAGGAAATATACTCCTGTCCACGGTTCAAGTGTACCCTAGACTTGAACATTTGGCAATTTTCATGCAGACCGCAACTCGCCGACGCAGAAACTACTTCGACTGATTAAACAGGACCTGCGTTCCGTCCTTGCCAGCGACGACGATATCGATGTCGCCATCCCCTTCGAGATCAGCTGCTCGAATCTGCAGACCGATGCCAACGCTTCCACTCTCAATAATGTGCTTTTCGAAGTGGCCTTGATCATCAATTGTGTAGTAGCAGATGAGTGGTGGATCAGATCCGCCGGGGTCTTTGCCGTTGTGAGCACGAACACGCTTACCTGTGATCAACTCTTCTCGTCCATCACCGTCGAGATCAGCAAAGTGAATGCAGTGCAATTGTGAAAACTCGTCGTCGATCACTTCCGTTCGAAACTTGATCTTGCCGCTTTCATCGGTTTCTTCCGCATAGGAAATCATCAAGCCGTAATCGTGCGGATTCCCCCACACGACATCATTCCGCCCGTCCTGATTCATATCCCGAACGATGACCGGATCACTCCACTGCTTTTGCCAGTCCGCGTGATACCGCCATTGCCCCACCAGCGGATCACCTTCCGGGCACTCATGCCAGCCGGTCCCGGTGAGAATGTCATCTCGTCCGTCGTTGTTGATGTCTCCGATTCCGAATCCGTGCCCCTGTCCTCCTTCACTGATGAGGTGTCGCGTCAAAACCGGCACCTCGAACTCCAGCGTTGCTCCACCTTTTCCGGGAGCAGTTTGAGTTTCTGTTCCGAACTTCCAGACGATCAGCGGATTGTCGCGAATCCACGAGTTGGAAACCCACTCCGGAACACCATCTTTATCAAAGTCGTGCAAGAAGCTCGCTTCGTTCTGTCCGAAGCCAGTATCGACAAGCAAATGTTTTGGCCACTGAAACCCCTGTTGCAACTTCTTGCTCCCGGGATTCTCGTACCAGTAAACCTCAGTTTGAAAGAATCCCCCCGCCACAATATCGGGCCGACCATCACCATTAACGTCGTGAATGAAATCGCCATTGGAATGAACGTACCCGTTGACATCCTCAAACCCGCGAACCGGACGGGCAATCCAGTCTCCATTTCGAAACCAGAAGCGACCTGCCACCACGTCCAACAACCCATCGCCATCGAAGTCTGCGACTGCACATCCTTCGTTGGCGTCGACGGCAAGCTGCCGCACTTCAAATTTGACGGGATGATCACCGAGCGCGGGAGCGACGGACATCAAGAACATAACCAGGCAGATTGCAAAGCGTCTCATTCAACAGTTCCTCAGTGGTGCCTTCTTGCAGAATCTCCGAACCGAATCTTCGCCGACTTCAGCGGAAAGAATCAACTCATCAGAAAACTTTCTTGCGTTCCCGTGCCAACACATTCGAAACTGTCTCTCTGAAACGGGTCCAATCGCGGCGAATACTGGATTCGCAAAATGCTTCAAGGTATGATCGCTGCCAGCTCCTCGACGTCAGCAGATCCGTGTGGTACGCGACTTGCTACACTGAGAGCCAGAGACTTGGGTGCTGTACATTTAGGCGTTTCACGCAAGGACTTAGTCAGCACAGCCAGCAGCTTGCACCTTTTTTAAGCAATACTGCTAAACGGAACAGCAACCTGTTCCCCAATCTCTTGCAGGAAGCAATTCAGGTAGTCCCTCTTTCAAAATCCCATAGAAATTGAGAGTCGGGAACACCTCCGACTACTTCGGGCGTTTCACTTCTGACGTCCGCGCTCGAAAATCGGAAGTCACTTCGGTTGCAGGCCCTCCTGCAGATTCCTGGTTGACGTCAGGTGAACGATTTTTTCAAGGAACAAACAAGAATGAGCAGCTCAAAGGCAAAACTCGAGTACATCTGGCTGGACGGATACAAACCAACCCAGAGCCTTCGCGGAAAAACCAAGATCGTCAAAGACTTTAGCGGCAAACTCGAAGACTGCCCGATGTGGAGTTTCGATGGCTCCTCAACCATGCAGGCCGAAGGTGGTTCGTCCGACTGTTTGCTCAAACCCGTCGCACTTTACAAAGACCCAGCCCGTAAAGACGGCTGGTTGGTCATGACGGAAGTGATGAACCCCGATGGAACTCCTCACCCCTCGAACGGTCGCGCGACAATCGAAGACGACGACGAAGATTTCTGGTTCGGCTTCGAGCAGGAATACACCATTTGGGATATCAGTATTAACCGACCGATCGGATTCCCCGCCGAAGGTTACCCTGGCCCTCAAGGTCCTTATTACTGCTCCGTCGGAGCAACCAACGCGATCGGTCGTGACCTCGTCGAAGAACACCTCGAAGAATGCCTCGAAGCAGGCTTGAACGTCGAGGGAATCAACGCCGAAGTGATGATGGGCCAGTGGGAGTTCCAGTGCTTCTCCAAGGGAGCCAAAACAGCCGGCGACGAAATCTGGATCGCTCGCTATCTCCTGGAACGCTGCGGAGAACGCTACGGTTACAAGATCAACTGGCACTGTAAGCCAATGAAAGGGGACTGGAACGGTTCCGGGATGCACGCCAACTTCTCGAACTCCATCCTCCGAACCGCAGGCGACAAAGCTGTCTACGAAAAGATTTGCGAAGCGTTCGCCCCAACCGTCCCTGATCACATCGCAGTCTACGGTGCTGACAACGATCAGCGCCTGACCGGATTCCATGAAACTCAACGAATCGACGAGTTCAGCTACGGAATCTCAGACCGTGGTGCATCGATCCGAATCCCAATCGCAACAGTCGAATCCGGCTGGAAAGGTTGGCTCGAAGATCGTCGCCCAGCTTCAAACGCCGATCCTTACAAGGTCGCCGCAGTCATCATCAAGACTGTCAAAGAAGCATGCAAAAACCTGTAATTCAGTGAGGTGAGTTTTCACCTCTCACCAATACGAGAAACGCCCGGCAATCCGCCGGGCGTTTTTCTTTTGCGCTCTCCTACGTCCAGCGACCAAAGCCAGGAAGATCCATCTCTACTGCGATGCGAGCGGTTTCCCAAAACACGTGCTGCCTCAGAAACCGTTTTGCCACAAATACAGGCACTCACTCGATTCCGCCGAGGAACACTGCGTCTGCAAATCCCAGCTTCGGAGCTTTCCAGAAATCGACAGACAACAACCTCAGACGAACTAAAGCAGCGCGTCTCTGGCGTCACGGACGTCGGCCATCATTTCCTGAACGGACTGATACCGATCCTTCTTCTCTTTCTCGATCGCTCTGAGAATGATCGCTTCGAACGCTTCCGAAATATGCCGTTCCGGAGCACGTTCCCGTGGAGAAATGGGGTCGTCATGGATAATCAAATCGAATGTCTTGCGCACTGTCTCTCCCCGAAACGGCTCCTTGAGAGTCATCAACTCATACAGCATCACACCCATGCTGAAAACATCCGACCGCTCATCAATCCCTTTGTGTCCGAGGATCTGTTCCGGTGACATGTAGAGTGGTGTCCCGGGCAGTTGTCCCGACCGGGTCAATGTCCTCAGTTGCTCTTTGTCGTTCGTCTTGGAGTCAGGATGAGGCTTAAAGTCTTCCGGCTCCCAGGGTGGATCTTCGACGCCCCAGACTTTGGCCACACCCCAGTCGAGAAGAACAACTTCCCCGAACTGCCCCAGCCAGACGTTTTCCGGCTTGATGTCACGATGAATCACACCGTGCGCATGAGCGAAAGCCAGAGCTTGGCTCACCTGCAGGAAAATCTCGACCAACTCAGACATTGGATAGGCTTGAACAGCACTCTGATCACGATTGGCCAGCCGCTTGATGGCTTCGTAAAGATCTTCGCCGCGAAGCAACTTCATCGTGAAGAAAATTGAATCCCCTTTGGTCGTTCCAATCTCATAGACAGGGATCGTGTTGGGATGCGCCAACTGTGCCGTCACGCGAGCTTCCCGCAAGAATCGACGCCGTTCTTCTTCGTCGTTTCTCAATTCGTACCGGAGCGTTTTTCTCGCAACCATTCGCCCCACAATATTATCAAAGACAGCTTCGAGATAGGCCTTACGCCCGTTGAACAACAGCCGTTCATCGGTGTACCTCAAGTACCCTTCCTGAAACATTTCAGGAAGATCCCGATCAGTTCCGGAGAGAATGATCTGAGGATATCCTTGACTTGGATTCGCCACGACTGATTCCTTATATGTTGCTGATTGAGCGCCGTGTAAGTTTTTGGGGAGATGGCCCGAAGTTGACTGTCCCACAGCCCCCATCATAAAGCAACTCCAGACCTTTTTCATGGCGCCTCAACACGCGGCTGAACCACTCTTCGGTGAGTTCAGCCTCTCTGCCAGCATCACCAATTTGGTCAGAAACTCGGAATCGCCTCTTCGCCGTCAATCGTCGAGAGGTGCTGCAACACTCCATACGGAGCAGTTTCACTGGAATCGATTTCATCAGATAAAAACCTGACCGATCCGTCAGCGAACCCACATTGAACACCTCCCGGATGCCCACTGCTCAACCCGGGAGAATAGGTTCCTATCGAGGGACGATTCACCCGCTCGTGAGTCGATGTCAAAACGTGCTCCTGAAGAACAGGATCCGAAACACGCGCCCAGTGCGAACCGCCGTGCGACAACCCCGACGGAAGACTTGGAGCATCTTCAATATGATCAAGCTTGCCACTCACTTCCCCGATGAGCAACGTCGTCGAAATCCCGTCCGTGAGATCAACGAATCGCGTTCGACTATTCAGAAAAAACGCTCCACCCGGCAACTCACACTGCCCGAACTCCGAGACATCCAGCTCCTCTTCACTCAAGACCCCAGGGATTCGACACGGCAACGACATCCACTCCGGACCGGTCATCGCTGCGTAGCTTGTGGTTGCATAACTGATGGCCCCAAGTCCTGGCTCAATGCGTGCGATCAATGTCGGCGAGAAGTCCGACGGACAACGTGCGCTTGGCAGGTCGATCGCAACAGCACTCTGATTGCCAAGATTATTCGTAAGCCCATCGACATCTCCGGAGTCCCACTTCGTTCTTCGCAGTCCGTCATGGAAGTCAATTTTCTCATAAAGCGGCTGCTGATCCAGATGAGGCAGCAACATCGCATACCAGCCCCATCCGCTCTCGACTGAAGACGTGATTGCCCCCGGGCTGTCAATATATCCCGGCGGCAACGTTTCGTGAGCATCATGATACCCATGAATCGCAAGCGAGATCTGTCGGAGCTGATTCTTGCATTGGGTCGCCCGGGCGACCTCCCGAGCCCGATTAATCGCAGGGACCAACATGCTGATCAGAACCATGATGATTCCAATCGCGACAAGAAACTCCACAAGCGTAAATCCGGCCCACGCCCCCTTATTCCGTAGGGCAATCGACGCTCGCTTCGAATCTGTCACGTTCAAGTTTTCACCTTGTGCCTTGATGAATGATTACAAAGCCTCTGAATCGAATAATTCGCCGCGATTCCCATGAAGTCTCAAAACCGCCTTGGAACGAGACTTCCAGGAAGCCGAAACTCAATCGGCGAGACCTGGCCGTGGGTGTTCCCGTCGGGCTGGAGTATCTACGATGCGAACGTCGCTCGTGTTGGAGAAAGCCGTTCACGAAACACAGAAACCGATTCCCCATGCAAATCCTCGCTAGAGATTACCGGACCGGGACACCGATCGAAATCACGATCGTTGGCGAAACCATCCAAAAGATCACGGCAATCGACTCAGCTCAAGACCTTCCATTCGTCGCTCCCGGCCTGTTCGACCTTCAGGTGAACGGTTACGGCGGAATCTGGTTCAGCGACGAAAACCTGACTGTCGAGCAAGTCCTGAAGACTCTGAAGCAACACTTTCAACATGGAATCACCCATCTGTTTCCAACGCTGATTACGAACTCTCAAGGCGCTCTTGAGCATGGTTTTTCGATCATTCGGAAAGCCTGCGAACAGGAACAGTGGGCAGACAGAATGATCCTGGGGTGCCACCTCGAAGGGCCTTACATCTCAAGCGAAGACGGCCCAAGAGGCGCCCATCCGATCGACCATGTTCGAAAATGCAGCTGGGAAGAAGTCGAAGCCCTTCGAAAGGCGTCCGGTAACCGCATCCGACTCGTCACCCTTGCCCCGGAGTCAGAAGGGGCTGTCGAACTCATCAGACAAGCGGTGAATTCGAACATCGCCATTTCCATTGGACACACCGCAGCGACAAGCGAAGAGATTGCTCGAGCAGTCGAGGCTGGAGCAACGCTCAGCACGCATCTTGGAAACGGAGCACACGGCACTCTCCGCCGCCACCCGAATTACATTTGGGACCAACTCGGGGAAGAACGCCTAGCTGCCAGCATCATTTCCGATGGACATCACCTGCCCGCTTCGGTTGTCCGGTCGATCTATTATGCAAAAGGACCAGCCCGAACAATTCTCACCTGCGACGCATCTGGCCTGGCGGGATGCCCTCCCGGAGAATACGACTACCACGGCGGCCGATTTGAAGTCCTCGCCGAAGGTCCAATTGTCATCGCTGGTCAGCGACAACTTCTCGCAGGTTCAGGCGTGCAGACCGATGTCTGCGTCGCGAAAATGATCGAAATGACCGGTTGCACACTTGAGCAGGCATGGACGATGGCCACGACCAACCCGGCACGCGTTTGTGGCGTTCAATGCGCTTCCCTCACAGCAGGAGCGCAAGCAGATTTGACCTTATTCGACCACTCGACAGAAACGCATCAGTTGAACATTCGGTCAACAATTGCGCAAGGTAGAACCGTCTTCGACTGCAATTCATCCCACTCAGACAACTGAATGAGCCGGGAAGACTACTTGCTCTGAGGTGAGTAGTCGGTCAACTTCATATAAACGCTGAGAGGTCGTTCAGCGAGAATCTTTCCGTCGGCTTCCGAAGCTGCACGGGCTGCCTGCCATTCGGGATCCTGACCGAATGCCTTCCAGCCGGCTTTGGCTGTCTCGGCATCGTCGAAGCTCAACACATAAACAAGCGTGTTTTGAGACCGTTCATCCGTCGGCGTCCAATACCCGTACGACTCAAGCCCATGGCGAGCAAAGATCTGTTTCGTATGATCTCGAAACCGAGCATTCAATGCATCAAGGCGATCTTCAAGCGTGGTGTAAATTCGAAGTTCGTACAACCGATCGGAACCGGGAGATACGACTTCCGGCGAATAGTCAACTTCCGTCATGTCTGTGACTTCGGGAGCCTTTGACAGAATTTTTCCGTGGTCAGCACGACTCTTCGCAGCGACTTCTTTCCACTCTGGATCGTTTCGAAAACCATCCCAGGAAGCCTTTGCTGCTTCGGCACTCTTGTGCTTGATCAGATAGATCAGGCGTTCGTCGTTTTCGTCGACCGGTGTCCAATACGCGACGTTTTCGATGCCGTGACGCTCGAAAATTCGCATGGTGTGGTTTTTGAATCGCGAGTTGAGCGCTTCCAGTTTTCCCGGCTCGCATGTGTAAACACGCAATTCATAGAGCCCATCATCGGCTTGTGCTGCCGAGAGAAAACCAAAACAGACAAACAGCGCAGCCAAAACCACTCGCATCATCGGACCTCTTTCCGGATAGCGTCAACAGAATAGACTGACTTCGCCGAGACTCTACTCGAAGGTTGCAAACGGGCTCACTCGCTGAGCCTTTTCAACAATCGTTGCTTTCTCCGCATCGCTTTTTGCTTCTGCGTAGCGTTTTCTCAGTGCCTTCAATTTCGTGCGACGTGCTCGACGGCGAGCCAGTTCACGTGATCTTTCAATTCGCCCCATTGTGGCAATTCAACTTTCAGAAGTAACAAATGTTCACAGCACTCAAAACAGGATTGAGACGCGGAACGCAACAGAATACAAGTCGCCCGCTGTCCGGTCAACGCTTCAGTGATTCAATCTCTCGACCAATCTCATGGTTTCTCTGCGCGCAGATCGGCGTAACCCGTGATGTCACATGGTCCGTCCGCCGTCCATGACGACACATTGACCGGTCGTCATTTTGGTCCCCAACGCCAGGTACATCACGGCATCGGCGACATCCTCGGGAGTCGAACATAGAGGAATTGGGTATTCCGAGGTGAACTTCTCGATTTGCTCTGCCGACATCCAATCTCGAAGCCATCGCGTATCGATTGGCCCCGGACAAACAGCATTCACACGCACTTCGGGGGCCAGCACCTTCGCCAGGGATTTCGTCATCGTGTTGATCGCTCCCTTGCTGGCACAATAGGCGATTGATGAACCGAAACCGCTAATCCCCGCTACGGAGCTGATATTCACAATCGCCCCATCTCCTGACGCCTTCAGCGTTTCCGCCGCAGCCCGCGACACAAAGAACGTCCCTTTCAGGTTCACGTCCAGAATCCGATCCCACTTCTCTTCAGTCATTCCGTCGAGATCTTTGTGTTCGACGAAGTGAGTGCACCCGGCATTGTTGACGAGAACATCGAGCCTTCCAAAGCGTGTGGAAACCTGTTCGATCATCGACTTCACGGCAGCGTCGTCGCTGATATCGCATTGAACAAGAAGTGCATCGACCCCGCAGGCCTGGACTTCGTCGACCGTCTGCTGAGCCTCTTCTTCGCTTCTTGAGTAATTGACGACCACATGAAATCCGCGTCTGGCGAATTCCAGCACGCAAGCTTTTCCAACTCCGGTCGCTGAGCCGGTAACCAGTGCAACTTTATGATCCGCCATCAATCCACCCTCTTCATAAAAACTTCAATGCCTGGTCCGTGCCAACAAGGCGTTCCCCGGATCGGAATCCATCAATGAGCATGCACAGACACGGTAAGGAACCACTGACGCGCATTCAATCACTCAGACAAATTGAGGCTGTTCGTCCCCGGTCTCCCTGATTGAATCGACATCCTTTCTTCTCTATTTCGAGTCCATTACACTCCTCAGCCAATTCAGAGAATTCTTATCCGAGTCAGAGAGATCATCGTCATGGCCGAGTTTTTTCCAGAAATCCCCACAATTCAGTACGAAGGCCCAGAGAGCAAAAACCCACTTGCCTACAAGCACTACAATCCAGACGAGATCATCGAAGGTCAATCGATGAAAGATCTGTTCCGCTTCAGTGTGTGCTACTGGCACACATTCCGCGGAACCGGCAGCGATCCGTTCGGAGCGGGAACTCTGCAGCGCCCTTGGGATGACGGAAGCGACTCGATCGAAAACGCACTGAAACGCGTCGACGTGGCATTCGAATTCATCACCAAACTCGGTGTCCCATTCTATTGCTGGCACGATCGCGATGTTGCTCCCGAAGGCAGCACTCTCAAAGAAAGCCATGCGAACTTTGACAAGATCGCAGCCAGACTGAAGGAAAAACAGGACGAAACCGGAGCCAAACTGCTTTGGGGTACAGCCAACCTCTTCAGCCATCCAAGATACATGCACGGAGCAGCAACCAGCTGCAATGCAGACGTCTATGCTTACGCCGCTTCACAAGTCAAGAAGGCCATTGAGGTCACTTATCAACTGGGCGGGGAGAACTACGTCTTTTGGGGCGGTCGAGAAGGGTACATGAACTTGTACAACACCGATATGAATCGGGAACTCGACCACCTCGCGAAATTCATGCACATGGCGCACGACCACGCCAAGTCGATCGGTTTCGACGGACAGTTCCTCTTCGAGCCCAAGCCGAAAGAACCCACGAAACATCAATACGATTTCGATGCAGCTGCCTGTCTGAACTTCATCGGACGCAACGGGTTGGATGGAATCGTCAAGCTCAACATCGAAACAAACCATGCGACACTCGCCGGGCATTCGATGATGCACGAACTGGAATACGCTCGTATTCACGATGCTCTCGGCTCAATCGACGCAAACACCGGTGACATGCTGCTCGGTTGGGACACGGATCAGTTCCCAACGGACATCTACCTGACGACGCAGATGATGCTGGTCATCCTGAAGCAAAATGGCCTCGGCACCGGGGGCACAAACTTCGACGCGAAAGTTCGCCGCGAAAGCTTCGAACCAATCGATTTGTTCCATGCTCACATTGGAGGAATGGACGCATTCGCTCGCGGAGCCAAAGTTGCCGCAGCCATCCGCAAAGATGGACTCCTTGACGAGTTCGTCAAGCAGCGATACTCAAGCTTCGATTCCGGAGTCGGAGCCAAAATTGAAGACGGTTCAGCGACGTTCGCTGATCTCGAAGCCTACATGCTCGAGAAAGGTGAAGCGGACGCCAACACTTCCGGACGTCAGGAATACCTCGAGAATCTGGTCAACCAATATCTGTAAGGGAACGGCGATTCTCGATCAGGCGGAATGCAAAACCGTCCGTTGGCCACAAGCGTCGACGGGCGGTTTTCTTCTATTCGATCAGTTCTTGGGATCGCAATGACTGCTTGCGACGGCAGTGCTTACGTGTGGAATCTCGCCCCGACGATCTTAGGGAATGGGCATCTCAGAGAATCGGTGATGTCGTCGACATGGAATCGATGTCAAACACTTCGAGCCGCTGACGGGCAACATCCGCCCACGGGCCTCGTTGATCGTGCTTAAGATACTCGGTCCAATGTTCCCGAGCGGAGCTGATATCGTCCAACTCGAAAAGCGTTTCGGCGAGATGATAATGCGCATCGGGATATTCAGGGAGAATTGTCAGCGCAACCAGAAACGCGGTTTTCGCTGCCTGAAGATCATTCAATTCGCGATGCAGACAGCCGATCTGTGTCCAGGCTTCCAGAAATTCATCATCATGCTCGACGGCGGTGTAGTAGCGCTCCAGTGCCCCTTCGACACTTCCGAGACGATAGAGACACTCGCCGATCTGAAAATGAACATCCGAGCTTGCGGGAGATGCCATCGCTGCGAGCCGAAATGCCTCAAGGGCATCTTTCACTCGCCCAGCGTCATACAGTCGACAGCCTTCAACCAGCCAATCCCGTTTGGTGGTCAAATCGACAGAGGACTCAGTCGCATCCTTCACCACTTCCGAAAACAGAATCGACTCAGGTTCGTCGAGTGTCGCCAGATCAGGCTGTTCCGGAGTGGGATCATCGAAATCGAAAACGCGCTGCCCTGATTCAGGGATCACAAGACCGTGCGCATCGCGAACCAGAACGCCGAGGCTGTGAGCGAGAATTTCAAGCTGTTCTAGTGGACGTTCGTCTCCCCGTTGAACCGACGGAAGCTTCTTCAGTCCGTCTTCCAACTCCTGACGTTGAATCCCGGCATCGAGCAATTCACTCAGTCGCCGGGCACTGCTCACTTCACGGAAATCGAAATAGGGAAGCCGATGCACCCGACGAACAGGATGAATCATACCGATTCGCTCCCAACGCCGAATCACATGCACGGAAACCCCGAGAATGGATGACAGCATCGCCGGAGTGTAGAGGCGGTGAACTTCTTCTCGATAATCATTCAACCCGAGCAATGTGAGCCACTGGGATTCATTGATGACCTGAATCTCTGCTCCCGCTTCCAGCAAGCGATCCACTTGCTGAAGCTTCACGGACGGTTGCCCGTTATCATCGAGTGGCCACCCTTCTTCACCAATGACGATCATCGTCAACTGACGACTGACGTGTTCGACCGCCGCTCCTCCATTTTGCTCAACGAGACGAGCTGCCTCGGAGTGAGTCATCGAAGCAAGAGTCCCGGTAAACGCCACACGCTCCCCCTGCAGACAGGGAGAACTGTCGGTGGACGAGAGATCACCGGAGAAGAGTGGCTGAGACATGGTCGATCGTGTTGACATAAGTTGCCGAAACCCGAACATATCCAACAGCCGCCTTCACGGCAAATCGATCGTCAGGAATTTCTGAAGACTTCCTCCGCTGAGCCGATATCCGGCGTTTAACCCTCACAACCTCATGAAGAATGTGGACGCCATCATCGTTGGTCAGGGACTCGCCGGGACGACGCTGGCGTGGACGCTGCTCGAAGCTGGGCTCGATTTCGTTGTTCTCGACGGAAAATCCCGAACTTCAGCCTCTGAAGTCGCTGCCGGACTGATGACTCCCATCACGGGACGCTGCTTCGCTTTCCATCCGGAATGGGATGATAACTGGCGAATTGCCTCGAGGTTTTATCGCTCCATTGAAAAACGCATCAACACTCCGCGATTTTTCCATCACGTCCCCATGACACGCCTCTTCCGCTCCGATTCCGAAGCTTTAGAATTCCATTCGAAAGCAGAATCACGACTTCGCGGGGCTGTTTCCTGCGAACCTGCCACCGACGATCCGAGACTGATTCGCGATTTTCACGGCGGATTCCAAATGCCGGGAGGACAGCTAAACGTCCCCGAGTATCTCAGCCGGTCGCGGGACTGGTTTCAGCAATCCAACCGTTTTCTTCCCGTCAATGTCGAACTGAACACACCTTTGACGATCCGAGAAGGGCGGGTTCAATTGTGCGAACTCGACTTGTCTGCTCGCTGGATCGTCTACTGCACTGGCTTCGTGCCCTCTCCGGCGGAATTCCTCTCGCCGATTCAATTCAATCCCGCAAGAGGTGAAATCCTGGACCTTGAACCGGCCGAGATCTCTCTGTCTCAGGTAATCCATCGCGGAATCTGGATCGCTCCCCAGCCACTCGATGCAATCCGTGTCGGCGCAACCTACGAGTGGAACGATCTGAGCGATGTCCCTACTCCGGAAGGACGCCAATGGCTACTCAACCGACTCGCCGAGTTCTTCGCTCCTGAGACGAAAGTCATTGGGCAACAGGCTGCCATTCGCCCAACGATGCATGATTTTCATCCGGTCGTTGGGATCCATCCGCACTTGCCGAATGTTGGCGTCTTGAACGGGTTGGGATCGAAAGGATCACTTACCGCTCCCCGACTTGCTCAAGCTCTCGTCGGGCAAATGCTGAATCAAACACCGATTCCCGAAAAGGATTCCCTCTCCCGATGGTACAACTGACCGAACTTGCTCACTCGCTGATTCGCGACGTCGTCCGAACTGGCGATCTGGTCATCGATGCCACTTCAGGAAACGGCCACGACACACTTTTTCTCAGCCAGCTGGTCGGTTCGATCGGCCGAGTCGTTGCGTGCGACGTCCAGCAGGACGCACTGGATTCCACTCACGATTTACTTCAAAAACACAAGAGCGAGAACGTCGATCTCGTTCTCGAAAGCCACGCGACTTTGCTTCCTCGTCTCGCAGAAGAAGCTGCTCAGATTGCATCGGCCATCATGTTTAATCTCGGGTATTTGCCGGGCGGAGACAAAACCCGCACAACAACAGCTGATTCGACACTCATCGCGATTCAGGCAGCGACTCGACTGTTGAAACCGAATGGAGTCCTCACCGTGACTGCATACGTTGGACACCCGGGAGGGCTCGAAGAATCGATACAGGTCGAAGGACTCATTCAGAAGCTCATTCAGTCGACCGAGTTCGAATCGCTCCACGAAGCCACGACCAACGCAAACGACAAGGCACCGCGGCTTTTTACGATCATGCGACGACCCGATTCCGTCGATTGAGTCGACATCCACGAACGCAACGCGAGTTCAGAGAAGCCGTAAAAAGAGCTACCGAAACAATTGAAGCCGACGGCTTGGTTGCGTACTGCTCGCATTGTGAGCGGACCGAACGGTGCTCTTCGACACGGACAACTCCTCATCGTCCAGGTCTTGAGTGAATTGAAGATGCGGCAATCTCGGTCGGAAGATCACCATCAGAAGCAACGGAACATACCACAACAGATAAACCCCTCCCTGTTGCGTGTACCAAAGCTGCGTCCCAATCACAGCAGCTGCCGATTGAGCAAGCAGCACCTCGACATTTCGACGCCCGGGAAAGAGCGTCATGAGAGTGACCATAATGAAGTAGAGAGCCATGACGGGCCACCGATACGGCGACACGTAATTCGCTTCTTTCCAGAACCCTGATGAAAACTCGCTTTGGGAAAGCACCGCCAGCGGCACGTTGATCGTCCCAATCGTTTTCTGAAAGAATGATTCTGAGTCAATCGATGTCAGTGCCAGACTGAAGAGCAAAACAACTGCCACTCCCGTCAAAGCCATGACAAATTTCGGTGCCCCTTTGCGTCCATAGAACGCTGCCCAAATCGGAAGCAAGAACAGCGGAAACACCAACGTCCCACAGGCCAACCCCAGCAAAACGCCGGAGACGATCGGCTTGCGAAACGCGACAAATGCCCAGGTGATCAAGGCAGCTGGCAAGACGTGATTGAATTCGCCAACGTTGTAAGCGGTACACGGCAACAAGAGATAGAGCGTCGCCATCGCTACGCCAATACTCTTATCTCCAAATAAGTTCCGTCCGACGAACCACAATCCGCTAATCACTGCCGCGTGGGCGAGAATTGCCAGAAATGGCGGGCCAAAGTCTTCGAAGATGAGTGCAATCGTCGCGAGAACGGCTGTCGCTGGCCCACTCGCCACTTGTTGAGCCGCATCTTCACTTGGATCTGTCGCTGTCCGGCTGACGAGTTTCTCGGCTCGCTCAATCGTTACTTCCGTCGTCCTTGGCAGCGACGACGTAATCGCCTGCGTCATCAAAAACGCGAAGACTGAGAAACACAGAAAAGCCAGACCGTGTGTGTTCAGATTCTGACCGAGGTACGGCCTGCGCCCCAATAGCGGATCGACGAGCATCCGCACCAGAAAGGTGCATGCCACAACAAACAACCAGACGTGCCCCAACGTCTGGGTCACATCACTCTCTGCCGCCACGAACAACAATCCGGGCGACGCCGACAGCAGCAGTGCCAAATCCAGGTTCCGCAACGAAAACACGCGCATAAACCTGAAGTAGACAGCTACGATCAACAGCAGAGAAAGATAAAACCAAGTCGGTTGATTGACGTCAAAATTCGGCAGCAACAGGTCCATTCGACACCTGCAAAAACATGATCATCACGTGGCCATGGCACAACGTCGATGCGATCAACGCATCGACCAACTTTGTGCGAAATCGAATTGCAGACCTAATGACTGCAACCCAAATCATCACTACGGATCATCAGTGCACGAATCTAAAATCGAGTCCAGTCGTTACGAAAATTCCCACTTCCGTCCTGGATCACGAACCAATTTGTATTACGCGAACTGCTGAGAAACCGATTCCCCAACCAGACTTCTTAACAATTTGCATCGTTCATGATACATTTTTTTCCATCTGTTTCAAAGGATCAAAGCAAGATGCGCCCTTGATCGACGCACTTCTCTCTCCGGTTATGATCTTATCAACAGTTACAAATGAGACTCTGCTCCGATTCAAGTTTCATGGATTCGAATGAATTGACCGCACACATTCACTGAGATTCCGGCCATTTCGCTGCATTCAGCGTGTCGGGCGAACGGGTGTTGGCTGCGAGAGAAACGTGAACAGATCGATCAGATCCTGATCCGATAGCTGTTTCGTCACGCCATCAGGCATGATGGACGTTGGAATCGCCTGCAACACATCGATCGAATCCCGAGAGACTTCGGTTAACGAATTGTCGGCATGACGCATCACGACCGTTGCGGGAGTCTGATCGTCAATCAGGCCAGTCAAAATCCGCCCGTCGACTGTCGCGATCTGATACTGAGTGAATTCCTCCCGAATTCCTGCGGAGGGGTCGACAATCGCCAACAGCATGAAATCAAGATTGTCTCGCTCATAGCCTGTGAGGTTGGGGCCAATGATCCCTCCTTGATCAAAGATCGTATGGCAAACGCCGCAGTGCTTCGTGAAGAGTGCCTGTCCACGGGTCAAATCTCCTTTTTGATCTGACTGCGTGAGCAATGCTTTCAACCGTTCGATCTCTCCCAGCTTTTCTTCAGGAGTGGAACGCACTCGCCCCCAATGCTTTTGTATCAGCCGATCGACTTCGGGATTCGCGTGCAGTCGCATCTGATTGACCACATCGAACCCAATAGCTTCCGCCGGAATGCGAAAGGTGTCCACTTCCTTCAAGAGTTGCTCGCTCCAGGTCGGTCGACTGGCGAGGACTCGGTGGGCTGTCTCGCGAATTCCATGTTCGTCGGGAAGAGATGAGTGATAGAGCTGACAGATCGTGGTTCCGATTTTCGGATCGGGAAACGACATCAGCGAATTCATCGCAGCGTTTTTGATCGTGCTTCCGTGTGAACCTCGCAAGAGTTTGAGCAAGACAGCGACCGATTCAGGATGTCGACCTTCTCCAAATTCCTCAATCAATGCAAGGCGAAGGCTGTTGTCCGTTTGACTCGATTCAACGGCCTTCAACGCTTGATCGAGTGACTTCTTCTCTCCCAATCTCAAATTAAGAAGCAAATCGGATTTTCCAACGAGTTGTTGATGTTCCAAAATCTGACGGCGCAGCTGCTCCGGAATTCCCGTCAAATCTCGCCCCTGATAAGACTCCAGAAAACTCGTGAGCAGGATGCCTCTCATTTCAGAATCGGGAGCCAGTGCCAGTAACCGCTCACAGTCAGCAAGCCCAGATGCTTCGGTTTCTTCGACGAGAGTTGCGTATTGACTCAGGGCAAATCGCTTCATGAGTCGCGGCAAGATTGTCTCGCGGACGATCTGAATTTCCCAAAGGGACGAATCTTCCAGCCAGTCGAATAGCTGATCACGAGGCGGCTCCGGATTTGATGGCGTCAGTGAAACACCCACCTGCGGGGCATTGTTCAATGGAACCTGTCCCGTGTGTGCTTCAAGCGACCACCACAACAACAGTGGCATGTGCAGGTCGAGTCGGTCGTCCTCGTTCTTGAGGAGGTTTTCGATCAACGGAATCGCAACCGCAGTTTCGAACCTCCGTGCCGACGAGGCGAGTTGTGACCGAACGCCAACATACGGTTCCGTCGACGACAGCTGCTCCAACGTTTTCGCAGTTGCGGGTGAAACCTTTCGCTGATCCCCAAGCAGTCGAATCACCCACCGACGGATGTGCGGGTTTTCGTGGCTGAGGAGTTGTCGCGCCGCTGCTTCATCAAATTCCCCAGCCCAGTGCAATGCCCAAAGTGCTTCCAGTGCCCCCGGAGCCGAACCGGATGCGAGGTCTTTCAACTGATCGACCGTATCGCTTTGATCAAGTTCTCCGCCGGTGAAGAATAAACGTTCTCCCAACACCCGAACTGCCGTTTGCTTGATGAACTTGTTGGGATGATCGAAGTGCTCGATCAACTCAAGATTTGATAGCTGTGCGAGATCCCATTCCGGTTTGCTCGCGGGCGAATCGGCAGCTCGAATGCGGTAAATTCTTCCGCTCGATTTGTGCCAGTTGTCGCGAGGATCAACGTGTGTGAGTCGCGTGTCGTACCAGTCAGCGACATACACCGCTCCGTCCGGTCCAACTTTCAAATCGACCGGGCGGAACCATCGATCTTCGGTTGTGGCAACTTCGGGGAGATCGACGGTTCGAAAAGTCGATCCTTCGGAAATCAGTTCGCTGGCCCATACTCGATTGTGCAACGCATTCGCCGCGATGACCTGTCCGTTAAACCGCTCTGGAAGTGCTCCCCCTTCATAAATCACAAACGTCTGCGCGAAACGATCGCGGTCACCCTCATGTCCCATGTGCTGGAAGAATCCGAATGCAAACGGATTCGTCAGTGGTCCATGCTTCCCCCAGTTCTTGGTTCCGTAAGAGCCCTGCGGATAATACATCCCGCGAGTATTGCCATGATTGGTGCCAGAAAAGACTCGTCCGACAGAGTCAATCTCTGTCGAAAACGTATTGCCTCCCCCTTCGGCATAGATTTCGAAGACTTCTGTTTTGGGATTGTATCTCCAGATGTTTTGGCCTTCCCATTGCACGCTTGAACCAGCCCCGGATGTCACTTTTCCAGTGGTTGTCGATCCGTTTGCAGCATAGATCCAGCCGTCCGGTCCCCAATTCATGCTGTTGGCGACGGAGTGTGTATCTTCCAATCCGAACCCGGAGAGATGCACAACTGGATCTCCATCGGGAACAGCATCTCCATCAGCGTCCGGATAGAACAACAGATAGGGAGGATTCAACACCCAAATTCCGCCATGACCTGTCAACACAGAAGAGGCGATGTTGAGGCCGTCGATCACCACGCGATGCGAGTCATAGACGCCGTCCGCATCCGTATCTTCAAGAAGGGAAATTCGATCACGGCCTCGAACGTGATTCGGAGGCGCAGCTGGGACTTTGTCGAAGACTGCCCGGAGATGCTGATCGTAGCGAATGACCTTCAGCCCTTCCGGAAATGGATACTGTCGGTATTCGACGACCCACAATCTCCCTCGGTCATCGAAGTGAAGAGAGAGCGGCTGCTCAATCTCAGGCTCCGAAGCAACAAGTTCCATCGCGAGACCGTCGTCCAATTGAAACTGCTCGACGGCAATCGCTGCTGGAGTCGGCTGGCTGTCGTCACCGACTTCGCCGCGTCCCTCGAAGGAACGAATGACACGTGCGACGTCTTCGTTTCCTGCCAGATCGTCCTTGTATCGATCTCTTGAGTTGTCGGATTCCTGCCCCTTCAGCATCGATCCGCTGAACAGGAGAATCAAGAGACTGCCTGTCATCAGCGCGCGTGGCACGTTCCAGTTCACTCGCCGGTGCTTTTGATCTTGGTTTTCTTTTCGCTTGCTCGTGGGAATTCGCGGAGCCCATCTCGGAAAATGCTCTCGATGAGAAACAGCGTGAGACATGGATTTTTCCAAACCAGATTGCGGGGAGGGAGGTGTTCACGACGACGAAGAGGCGAACGGACGGAAAAAACAGACAAAGCAGTCAAGTATCCACTCATGTGTCCGGTGACTGAATCGCTTGCATTGAATAGGATACCGGCATTCATCCCCATGGAGGAAGGTCCTGAAACAATGGCGCGTCCATCCCACCGCATTGCCAGTTTACTGTATGAAATCGACCCTGGATCACAAGTCGTTGCTTCAGGTTGGGTAAGAACCCGACGTGATTCGAAGAATGGCTTCTCGTTCATCGAACTGAACGACGGGTCCTGCATGTCCAATCTGCAAATCGTGATCGACGCCAGCGTGCCCGGCTACGAGGAGCACATCAAAGAAGCAGGCACAGGCGCAAGCCTTGAGGTTCGCGGAGAACTCAAGGAGTCCCCCGGATCGAAGCAACGTGTCGAACTTCACGCCAGCGAATTCACGCTTCTCGGCAAAGCTGATGGCGACACCTATCCGCTGCAGAAGAAACGTCACAGCTTCGAGTATCTTCGGGAAATCGCACATCTCCGACCTCGAACCAATACGTTCGGAGCCATTGCCCGAGTCCGCAATTGCGTGTGCAGAACGATCCACGACTTCTTTCAGGAGCGAGGATTCCTTTACGTTCACACTCCCATCATCACGACCAGCGACTGCGAAGGCGCCGGGGAAATGTTCACCGTCACCACGCTGGACCAGACGCCCAGTTCGGCGGGAGACTACAGCGAAGATTTCTTCGGGAAGAAGGCATCGCTCACCGTTTCCGGTCAGCTGGAAGCAGAGATCTACGCTTGCTCTGTCGGTCCGGTTTACACATTCAGCCCGACGTTTCGCGCGGAGAATTCCAACACAACGCGCCACCTGTCCGAATTCTGGATGATCGAACCGGAAGTCCCGTTCTTCGAACTGGACGACAATATGCAACTGGCTGAGGAGTTCATCAAAACTCTGGTCCAGAAGTGCCTCGACGAATGCGCGGAAGACATGGCGTTCTTCAATCAGCGGATCGACAAGGAGATCATGACCACGCTTCGGAATATTCTCGACAATGAATTCCGAAGGATTTCGTACACCGAAGCTGTCGATCTTCTGCTCGCCTCCGGGAAAAAGTGGGAGTATCCCGTTTCGTGGGGAACCAATCTTCAGGCAGAGCACGAACGCTGGCTCACCGAAGAACATTTCGGCCAACCGTTAATCGTTTACGATTATCCCCGGACGATCAAACCGTTTTACATGTACTGCAACGAAGACGAAAAGACCGTGCGGGCGATGGACGTTCTCGTTCCGCGCGTCGGAGAAATTATCGGTGGCAGTCAGCGAGAACACCGTCTCGATGTTCTCGAAAAACGGCTCGTCGAATGCGGCCTCGACGCGGAAGAATACTGGTGGTATCTCGATTTGCGGCGGTTTGGTTCCGTGCCTCACAGCGGTTTCGGACTCGGTCTCGAACGAGCCATCCTGCTGCTCACGGGGATGCAAAACATTCGTGACGTAATCCCGTTTCCGCGAACCCCAAAGAACGCGGAATTCTAGAGCAAGTTGCTCTTTCCAGTGCACTCGCTTGCAATGTTTCATTCGACAAAACGCTGAGCTTGCTCGTGCGAGTGAGTGTAAACTCAATCAGAAAGTGTTCTCGTCGCGTTTGACTTCGCACTGCTCGTACCGTCCGCTCCAACTCCCGATTCCAACATCTTATGTCCAACAGCGACTCGCCAATGACTCTCCGTGAACTTCAAGACCTCATTGAGGTGATGTATTCATCGAAAGATGAACAACGAGGAATTGACGGAACATTCATGTGGTTGATGGAGGAAGTCGGAGAACTGGCCGGAGCGCTCCGTGAAGGAACGCAAGAAGAGATCGCCCGTGAGTTTGCCGACGTGCTGGCCTGGCTCGCAACGATTGCCAATGTCGGCAACATCGACCTGCAGAAAGCTGTTCGTGAAAAGTATGGAAACGGCTGCCCGGGCTGCGGAGAGATGGTTTGTGCTTGCGGGATTGAAGAGAAACCGTGATGAACAGAAAACGTCCGCAGCGAAGTTCATATTCGCTCCGGACGTTTTTGAAATCGCCGTGAGTTCAATCGCAGGAGGCCCCTGCTCGATTAATTGAACTGCCAGCCGTAGCTGTTGAGCTCAAGCACGAGGAAAATACATCCCGTAATGAGCGAGGCGACTGCCACAAACAGCAGGCCGACATAGATATCTGGTGCGGGATCTTCTTTCGCCATAGTTTCTCTCCCTGTCTGACTCTCAGTGAGTCGCTCTCGCTGAGATGCTGAGAATGTCTGTCACGTTGCGGGTTTGTCAAAAGGGAACTGAAAACCGTCCCCGAATACTTCAATGATCACTCAGTCTTGGCAGACTAGAGCAAGTTGCTCTTTCCTGTGCACTCGCTTGCACTGTTTCATAAGTTAAAAAGGCTGTGCTTGCTCGTGCGAGATCGTGCATACAAAATCAGAAAACGCTCTAAGTTCCGAGGCGAGATGTGACGTTGTCGCCTTTCTGAATAATCCCGTACTTCGCAGGGAGAACGACTTCACCCACTGCACTGTCCGGAGCAACATCGACGACTCGAACGCGGCCGAGCCATTCGGAATTTGCTTCGTCTGATTTCAACCGAACGACATCCAGTTCATGCCCGACGATGAGGCCATCGTCTGATCCGATTGACATTGAGACGTACTGCACTCGATTGGCACGATTCTTCCGAACTTCTCGGACGAGTCCTTCAACCGGTGGTGGGGGAAGCTTCAGCTTTTCAACAACGTCGGGATCCGTTTCCAGTCCGTTCGCTGCGACCACTCGTTCCAGATAGCCAACTTTTTCCAGCTGTCGATTGTAGTTGGTCTTCAACTCAGCGAGATTGGTTTCGAGAGTGAATTTTTCGTCTCGCAGATCACGATTGTCAGCGACGGACTTATCGAGTGCGACGCGGAGTTTTTCGTTTTCGATGCGTTGCTTCTCTGCTTCCTGCTGGCGAAATCGTGCTTCCGCAGCTTTCGCTTCCGCGAGGCCAGTCTGTTCCGCTCTCAACGCTTCACGACGGTTACTTTCTTCCGTCAGATTCTTGATCTGCATTTCCATCGCCTGCTGTTGTGCAGCCAGGCGGCCAGCCCGTTCTTCCGCAGCTGTCAGCTGCGTTTCTAACTCGGTTTTGGCGATGGTCAGCTGTCCCTGAGCATCCTGAGTCGACTGACGCTGCAGAGCGAGTTCAGACTGAACCGCTTCATACTGTCCCTTCCAGTTCTGATGCATTGAATAGACAGCACCGGCAAAGGCCATAAAAAGGATGCTGAGAACCACTTGCACAACGACAAGGATTTTACCGACGTATGACATGAACGAACTCCAACGTGATCGTGGAAAGCTTCACTGACACCAAACTCTGGCCGAATTAGTTGACCGGAGCGGGATTGTATTCTTCCAATAGTTTTTGACGTTCTTTCGCCCGATCAAGCTGCTCCTGCAACTGATAATCGGTATCTCGGAGCTGTCCGAGGACTTCCCGCAGGCGGAACATGTCCGCTTCAACTTCCCTGACCTGCTGCCCAAGCCGAACCACGTCATCGCGTCGGGCCTGAACTTGAGTTTCCAGTTTGCTCGATTCGACAGACATTCCGGTCACTTTATTCGACAGCTCGTCGAATTCGTTGTTGATCGCTGTCAGTCGAGCTCGCAGTTGATCCACATAAGCGGTCAAAGCTGCGTCATCCATTTCGTTCAGTTTTTTCAGTGCAGCGATTTTGTCGCGGAGAGCCGGTTCTCGCTGTTGAAGGTTCTGCAACTCCTGCTGCTGCTTCTGATAAACCTCGTCCATGATTTTGGTCAGGACTTCTGGCAACACCTTCGAGCTGGCCACTTGCCCCTGATCACTTCCGCGAACAGCCTGCCAGGCACGGTCTGCACTTGGCGAACGCGTGATCTCGTAGGCGTTGAAGTATTTTTCGGACATCACACCCGACCAGTCCGGTCCGCCGAATGTTGCTGCAATGGCAAATCCGACAAATCCCAGACTGGCGACTGTCACAAAAGCTGCAAGGATTTTGCTGAACGAGGTCATTCTGGAGTGAATCCAACGTTGAGAGACTGACGCGAATCATCCTCGATCATTCTCGGAACATCAGGAACCGAAAATTCGAGCATGGAAAGAAGAGGAGAAGAAGAAATCTCAATCGTCCGTGGTCTCTTCAAACCGCGTGTCGGCAATTTGTATGGACATGATCGACAAAGGAAGTGCTGTCTGAAACTCAAATACAAGTCTCTTGATTCGACAGTCCACTCGCAAGGGAAAATTCTCACGAGTTCATATCGAATTCAAAACACGAACTTTCAGTTCAACATATCTTCTGCCAGTTGTTTCAGTTTCGGCATTCGCTGACAAATGTGGAGACAGAAGTCACTGAGTTTCACAGAGTGAATCTTCTTCGACGCTTCTGACAGCGACTGTACCGATTATACGAGCAATTCATGCCATCAGTTAAGGGGGGTCGTATCCGCCTTCACAAAATGGATGGCACCGACACAATCGATACAATCCCTTCAATGCCCCTTTGATCGGCCCGTGTTTTCGAACTGCTTCAATAAAGAAATTGCTGCAAGAGGGATAAAACCGACACCGCCCCCCAAGAAAAGGGCCAAGCGTCACCTGATAGAGTTTGACCATCAGAATGAGGACGAGAGACGCACTCCAGGAAAGTGCCTCGCGACAACGGGTCCACAGACTCTTGCCAGCTGCGATCGGTTTCTCGACATCGCGATCATCAAATTCGGCGACCGGACTTCCCGAAACGGGATCACCTGTTGACGATTGAGAATTCATCGAGCAGTGTTACCTTGAATGAGATTCGTGACTCCATGGCCAACGAATCTGGCAGCTTTCACGAAATTGTTGCGTAAGACGTTCTAATGAGCTCCGCAGGAACCGCACCCGCCTCCGCCCCCGGATGGTGCAGGTAATGCCACCGGGCCATCGGCTCCAACTGGCTGAACTTCAATGATCCCCAGCCCTGCGGCGGCAGCTTGAAGAGCGAGCTTCGTGCACTCGGGCCCCCGCTCATTTAAGACGTACAAAATCAGTATTTCGTTATCGAGAGTTCGTTCCATTTCGATCAGTTGAAGATCCAGTCCCCAGTCGCTGATCCGCTGATGCCACGCCGCAAACTCTTGCTCCAGTTGTCGTTGCGACTCAACTTGCGTGCTCCGATCAATATCGGTCGCCAATCGGACGACTTCGAATTCTGGATCGGGAGACTCCTGATTCGGCTCAACAGGTGGTCGAACGAATTCGAGGGCCGTTCCGATTTCCTCGCCTCGATGAGTTCGCAGAACGACGACATCCCCTCTCGACACAGCCAGAGAATCCGGAATTCCCGCCCGGGCGACTTCAGGAACCGCTCCAAAGCGGACAAGCGCGACTGTCATTCAATCTCACCATTCTTATAAAAATCAATTCACGACCTGTCCCGAAGCCACACTGCAGGCCGAGAGCGTGTTGCAGTTCCCTGTTTACTCTTTGGAACTCGTTACTCTTGGGAACTCATCGCCGATCAACGGGTGAATTGAGTACACTGACCGGACCATATTTCTCACTCGATTAAGTATCTCACCCTCGTTCGCCAATGCAAGGACAAACCCCGATCTGCTATCTCGACGGAGAAGTCATTCCGTTCGAAGATGCCAAGCTTCCCATCTATGACTTGGGAGTCATGCAGGGAGCGACGATCACCGAACGCCTGCGGACTGTCCGGCACGTCCCCTATCTCGTCTCGGAACACCTTCTCCGAATGCAGGAGTCGCTGCGGCTCGCAGAATTTCCCATTTCCGAAACCCTTTCTTCCCTTAGCGATGTCATTCACCACATCGCCGAAACGAATACAGGCTTCATTCCGAAAGAGTCCGATTTAACGATTGTCGTCTTTGTGACTGCCGGTCAGGCCATGGGAGATGCAAACGGGATCATTGCGGAAACCCATCCGACCGTTTGCGTTTACTCGGCGCCTCTCCCACTCCAAAAGTGGTCGCGTTGGCATCGCGATGGTGTTCACTTAGTGATTCCTGAGCGTCGGCAGATTCCGGTCGAATGTCTTGATCCTCGCATTAAGATGCGAAGCCGCCTGCACTGGATGCTCGCCGATCAGGCAGCACGAAAAGTCGATCCGCACGCGATGGCATTGCTCCTCAATCTCGACGGACATTTGACCGAGACCAGCAGCGGGAATCTGTTTATCGTGCGGGACAATCAGCTGAAAAGTCCTCCCAGAGAAAAGACGCTGAATGGCATCAGTCAGCATGTAGTCGTTGAGCTTTGCGACCGCCTGGGATTGAAGTTCTCATTCGAAGAACTCAGCCCGTCTGACTTAATGAACGTCGAAGAGGCCTTTCTAACCTCGTCAACGTATTGCCTCGTCCCGGTCCGGGCTGTCAATTCGCAGCACTGTTTTTCATCGACTCCGGGACCAGTGACTCGAAGACTTCAAGAGGAATGGAGCCAACAAATTGGGCTCGATTTCGTTTCACAGTGCACTTCGACCGATGAATGACAGCAACAATCGGGAAAGCAGAAAGTCACAGACCGTGGCTTTGTCTAAATTCCGCGAGCGGACTCTTTCTCAGGAGTCGCTGGCCACTTTGAGCTGTTTCATCCGTTCGCGCGCCCGATGAAGTGTCGGCCCAACGGAGTTCTCGGGGATTCCCAGCTCGTTGCTGATTTCGCGGTACGTTTTCCCGTCGATGTGGTAGAGCCTGACAATCCTCGCTTCCGAAGATGGGAGCTGAGAGATCAAAACGCGGACTTCTTCGGAATCCGAAAGTCGCTGGACATGATCCGCTCCACCCTGATCGAGAGAAGACTGATGAGCATTCACATGGCCCATTGCTTCCAGCTGTTTCCGTTTCACCAGCGAATTGACGACGATTCGTCGAGCGACGACGACGAGATACGATGCCAGCGAGGATTTTCCGCGAAAGTGTCGCAGAACAGCGAATTCGTTTTTGAGGAGCGTCAGAAAGATTTCAGAGCACAAATCGTCGATGTCATCTTGAGACAACCGAACACTTCTGGCGTGTGCGGTATTCGAGATGACATGCACGAACGTTCCCAGAAAACGATCAACAAATTCCTCCCACGCACCCGCTTCCCGTTCGAGACACCGAGTCAGGATCTGACGATCTGTTTCAATGAAAGGCACCTGTTTGATCCCAGTTGGGGAAAATAGTTGGCTCCGTCTGCCCCGCAGAATCCCTTATCGACCATTCTACGCGTCGACCTGAAAAACGACAACAGCGACATTTTGTCCACTACGATCATCAAGGTGAGTCGGAAAACTTCCCGTATCTATATTCGTCCACGTTGACTCCGGTGTTGACGCACTCTAACTCGTCTCACCATAATCCCAAACAACTTAGATGGTCTGATGGTCGCACAAGCCTTGTCCGTTGGACACTGCGGGGTTACCCCGCGGGAGAAGTGTTGTTCCCGATTCGATGGATGAAGGTTCTCAACGCCAAGCAAGTTTGCGTTCAGAACCTTCGCCACAGGATGCGTTGTGCGGCCAACAGACCATCTTTCTTCTCCAGAGAACCTGATCGTTTCGATACGTCTTCGAAGGATCACTCACAGAATCCGAATCGGCCGCACGCAGGATTGAATTGAAGCATGGGATGGTTCGATTTCCTCCGGAAAATCTTCGGGTTCGGTCGCGCGGAATCCAGTCAAGGCTCACAAACCGTTGCTGACGCGCCACTTGCCGAAGCCCCGGTTACCGAGTCTTCCGCCGCTGAGTCTCCGTCTTCAGATGTTTCGGATTCAGAAGTTTCGGAGCCGGCCGAGAAACGGAAGGCGGAACCGCGCCCCAACAGTACGGTTCCTCGACCGGACGTCCACCTGCGGCCATTGGACTATGTTCCAAGTACCGTTCCGATACCTCCCGATCGCGAGATTGTTTCCGAGAAGCCCTATCGTTTCGCGGTTCCTGCCCCCAGAACGGGTGAATTTCTTGACTTAAGCCGTGACAGTGACGAGCGCTGGCTTGAGTACTATGGACTCCCGCGTCTCAAAACACCGGACGATCTCGCCGACTGGCTCGGCGTGACGACTGGCACCCTCGCATGGCTGACACACCGTTTTCGCGAAGGGCATCGTCCCTCTGATGAACGTGACAGCCACTACCATTACCGTTGGATCGCCAAGCGTTCCGAAGGGTGGAGACTCATTGAAGCTCCCAAGTCGAAACTCAAAGACGTCCAGACAAAGATTCTTCGCGGCATTCTCGACTCCGTGCCCGCCCACTCCGCCGCACATGGTTTTGTGCCGGGACGGTCAATTGTTTCAAATGCCACTCCGCATTCCGGAAGCAAATTCATCCTCAAAATGGATCTTGAGGACTTCTACCCAACCGTCAGATACTCACGAGTCGTCGCAATTTACCGAAGCCTCGGGTTCAGTCGGGAAGTGAGTCTCTGGCTGGCACGCCTGAGCGTCTCGGCGCTTCCGTGGAGTCTCAAATCGCCCGTTTCCGCTCATGAATACGTGGTTTACACCGCTCATCATTTGCCGCAAGGGGCTCCGACTTCACCCGCACTCGCGAATCTTTCGGCATATGGCCTCGACATTCGACTCGCTGGAATGGCGAACGCTTACCGGATTCGATACACGCGGTACGCAGACGACCTGACATTTTCCGGCCCTGGCCTTTCAATCCCCGCGTTGAACGAATTCATTCCGCTGGCAAAGAAGATCATCCGTGAAGAGCGATTCACGATGAATCGCCGCAAGCTGAAAGTGATCCGTAATTCTCAACGCCAAATCGTGACAGGAGTCGTCGTCAACGAGAAGACGAATGTCTCCCGGAAAGAGTTCGATCAACTCAAAGCGATTTTGTACAATTGCATCAAGCACGGACCACAATCGCAGAACCGAGCAGAGATCGCGAACTTCGCAGAACATTTGCGAGGCCGGATTGCACACATTTCCCAGTTAAACCCGCGGCGGGGAGCGAAATTAATGCGAATGTACAGCCAAATCGGCTGGACATAAGGATTGGCTGACCGGGGTCTGTGTGAACGACTTGTAACAGAATCACGACAGCCTTTTTTCGGCCTCAGCGACTGCAATCGCGATCAAGATTGTGGAGACGAGACGTCGGTCGCAGCGTGATTGAATGGTTCGTCGTTCGGGCCAGATGATCGGAAAGGACTCGCGGTCACAGCATGTCTGTCAGTGATAACCCCTTCGAAACTCCGTCGCCACGGGGCGTTCGACTCGTGCAAGCAACGTTGCGAGTGACGTTGGCCCTGCAATGCTGGGGGTACGCTGCCCAAAGAATTCATCATCACGCGGATTATGTTCTGACTGACCTCCTCGCTCAGGCTAAAGACTGGGATGTCGATCGTGTTCAACAGGTCAACGACATCACAGCTTACGTTCTCATCGTCAGCGGGTTGCTGATTCTCATTCGACCGATCTGGCTGATCCTCCTTCCCCTCGCTGGGTGGCAAATCGGAATGGCCGTCGCTGCCGTTGTCATGGGAAGCAGCGCTGTTTCGGCTCTCGAACCCGCCAGCCAGGCTGTTCGGTATACATTGCCGACTGCGCTGTTACTTGTGGACTTCTGGCCTCCGAAAGTCAAACCGGGACTGGCGGTCTGCCTGTCGTCGATCGGTTTACTCCGCTTCGCGATTGCAGCGACTTTCATCGGACAGGGACTTCTCGCTCTGTACGAATTCCAGCGGGGCGGAAACCTTGTCGAACTGATCACCCTGACGTCTCAGAACTTCTTAGGCAGAGACCTTTCGAGTGATCAGGCCCAGAACTTGTTGGCGATCGTTGGAGCAGTCGATGTCGCGATTGCTGTTGCGCTGTTGAGTTCGAGGAATCGACTTGTGGCTCTGTGGGCTGCCCTCTGGGGCTTGGCGACAGCATTCAGCTATACTATTGCATTCGGGATCGACGGGTATCCCTCGACACTTGTTCGAGCGGCGGATGTCGGCGCTGTTCTGACTGTTCTCATCTTCTGGATTGTGGCAGTCGAAGAACAACCTGCGAGGATTCTTCCCGAGGTCGAAGACGAAGACCTTTCGTGACGAGGAATTCCGTCTAGTTGCGGATGCTCTGCCTCGCCGAACTGTTGGATTGAACTGACGCCTCAACTATGCTGAAGGGATCGTTGATGCATCAATTACCCTCCAACTCTCCCTATTCCTAGGAACTGCACATGCCAGTACCTCGCTTCCTTGCTTTATTGTCCCTTCTCCTCTTCGCGTTCCCTGTTCAAACATGGTCCGCCCCGCCGAATGTCGTTCTGCTGATTTCTGACGATCAGGCGTGGGGAGACTATGGCTTCATGGGCCATGAAGCCATTCAAACACCGAATTTGGACAAACTGGCCGAAGAGTCATTGACGTTTACTCGCGGCTATGTGCCTGACAGCTTGTGCCGACCGTCGCTGGTAACAATCGTGACTGGACGTTACCCGCACCAGCACGGAATCGTCGGGAACGATCCTCCTCCCCCGTCGGATCTGGTTGGCAAGCCAAAGCGAACAATCACTTCGGATCCTCGCTATTTGCCGATTCGCAATCAGTACATCGAACATATTGACGACGAAACCACACTCGCGGATTACCTTCACGAAAACCTTGGCTACACATCTCACCAGTCCGGAAAATGGTGGGAAGGTCACTTCTCGCGAGGCGGATTCACACAGGGGATGACCCACGGAGACCGGACCAAAGGGGGACGTCATGGCGACCTCGGCCTGAAGATTGGCCGCGACGGCATGGAGCCTGTTCTGAATTACATCGACGAATCCGTCGAAAACGACTCTCCATTCTTTGTCTATTACGCTCCGTTCCTGCCGCACACTCCACACAATCCGCCGAAGCGACTTCTTGACAAGTACAAGGACAAAACGCCTCATCTTCCAGTCGCCAAGTATTGGGCGATGTGTGAATGGTTCGACGAAACATGCGGCGAACTCCTGAATCACCTCGAAGAGAAAAACGTCGCTGACAACACGATTGTGCTTTACGTCACCGACAACGGCTGGATCAACCAAACCGAACGAAGCGCTTACGCTCCTCGCTCAAAACGGTCACAGTACGAAGGCGGAGTCCGAACACCGATCATGGTTCGCTGGAATGGCAAAGTCACTCCGAAGATGGACACCACTCACCTCGCCAGCTCGATCGATCTCGTTCCGACTGTTCTCGCAGCTGTGGGAATCGATGTTCCTGAGTCATTCGACGGGATCAACCTGCTTGACGAAAAGGCCGTTGAAGCACGTGACGTGATCTTCGGAGAGATCTTCGAACATGACATTCGCGACATGACAGACCCGGTCGCCAGCCTTCGTTATCGATGGATTATCGAAGGGGACTGGAAGC
Organism: Thalassoglobus neptunius; assembly: GCF_007859735.1. GTDB lineage: Bacteria > Planctomycetota > Planctomycetia > Planctomycetales > Planctomycetaceae > Thalassoglobus > Thalassoglobus neptunius. The sequence goes on from NZ_SIHI01000002.1 coordinate 107,147, forward strand.
TGATCGTCCCACACAAGCCGGTCGAAGAAGACGGGAAGACCGAACTTTTCAACCTCGCTGATGACCCACACGAAGAGCACAATCTGGCCAAAGACAATCCCGAACTGGTCAAGCGTCTTCGCCGCCGCATCAATCGCTGGTGGAAAGTGAATTCGCGGGCTGCGGCAACTCAGGGATCGTAAACTTCACCGGCAGGCTGAGAAGAGATCGCATCGCAACCGACCATTTTTTCCAACGGCTCAACCGAACTCGTCCGGAGAAAACGTCGTAGTTGCGGTGTTCGATCTCGTGCAGCAACTCGCTGTAGGTCCCGAAGAATCCCCGCAGAATCCGTCGACCGTCCGGGGAAACACATTCCAGAAGCGGGAGCGCCTTGCGGTAATAGCTCCACGCTCGCTCGACTTCGAATTCCATCAGTTGCTTAAAAGATGGACTCTGCCGCTGGTCGGCCAAATCGTCGGGGGAATAGTTGAACTGCTCCAGGTCTTCCAGCGGAAGATAGAGGCGTCCGCGTTCCGAGTCTTCGGAAAGATCTCGAAGAATATTGGTGAGCTGAAACGCCGTCCCGCAGTCGATGGCGAACTGTTCGGCATCTTGACCGGAGTATCCCCAGATTCCGATACAACACAGCCCGACCGCCCCAGCGACCTGATAGCAATAGTGTTCCAGTTGGTCGAACGTCTGAAAACGTCGCGGAACAAGATCAGACTCGACTCCGTCAATGACATCGAGAAACCGCTCAAGAGGAATCTCTTTTCGGGCTGCGACATCTCTGAGAGCGAGAAGAATGGGTTCACTCGAAGTGCCAGTGTCGAAGGCCTCGTGAACCTGTGTCCTCCATTCCAGCAACTTCTGTCGGCGGAGACTTAACTCAAGATCTTCGTCGTCACCGATGTTGTCGGTGACGCGCATGAATGAGTAAAGCACGCACATCTCTCGAAACATTGGTCGCGGCAATGAGAGAAACGCGCAGTAGAAATTGCTTCCGCTGTTGCGGGCCAGACGTTCACAGTGCCGATAGGCTGTTTCAAGTTGTGTCGATGTCAAACTGAATAGCAATTCTTTACGGTGAGCGGGATTCACTCCGCTTCAATGAAGCCGAGAGACGTGAGGAACTCGTCCATCCCTGCGACCGTCTTCTCATAGTTTTCATCGTTTCCGCGTCCGAGATTGAAGAATCCGTGCGGTTCCCCTTCGAAGAGCATCAGCTCACTCCGACTTCCAACATCCTGCATGGCTTTCTGAAACGCTTTCGCAGTCGAAACAGGAATCAGCTTGTCTTTGGTCCCGAGAAAAACAATCGCTGGCGGCATGCCTGTTCGGATGTTGTGCAGAGGCGAAATCTCGAGATAGCGGTCTTTGACGCGTTCGTATCCGTAACCGTCCGGGCCGTTGTCGTAAACGGGATTGAACAGAACCAGTGCGTTGGGAACGCAGCTGACCGATGTCTCTTCGCCGGGCTCATTCAGTTCCGGAACAGTGGCCACAGCCGCAGCGACATGCCCCCCGGCAGACCCGCCACCAGCGGCGATTCGGTCGGGATCAATGTTCAATTCTTCAGCGTGTGACCGCACCCATCGCATCGCCGATTTCCCGTCTTGGACACAATGAAAGGGTGTCGTTTGATTTCGACTCTTCACTCGGTAATCCGCTGCCATGGCGACCACTCCCTGATCAGCCAGATGACGGCATTGTGAATAAAACTGTGATGGAGAACCGCCATTCCATCCCCCGCCAAAGAAGAAGACGATGGCAGGCCGCGGTTCATCTGATGGAGCAGGTTCAAAAATATGAAGTGACAACTCAACATCATCGATCGTCTTGTAAACCTGTTGGCGGTCAGGCTCCGGCTTCTGAACCGTCTCCGATTCCTGAGCCCAAATGACACTATTGAGAGTCATGACGATCGCGAGAAGTGAGAGTCGATGCTTCATGATTGATGCCGCTCGAATTTGCAGTTTTCTCAAAGAACAAAATGGGATCATATGTCCCCGGAGCAACCCTTGGAAGGCAATCGACGATCTGCCGCCACAGATGTCGCATTCATTCCAATTCAGGTCGCTCCGATCCTTGTCAGGAGTTTTGAAGACCTTCAGCAACATCAGTTCGATATGCGGTCAGTCCCGGCAGAATTCCGATCAGTGTCGCCATGACAATCAATACCGGGATCACAATGAATTCTGTTGTCGTGAACGCACGCGGATCGATCAATAATCCGCTTCGGGCTTCGATGATGGGAGCTGCGACAAATACGATCGCGTGACCGAGAAGCAGTCCACCAATCCCTCCAATGAGGCATAGCAGAAGGGACTCGACGAGAATCAACGAGAAGACCGTTTGCCGACGAGCACCCAGTGCTCGCATGACAGCGATTTCCCGGCGTCGATCCGACATCGAGTTGTAGATACTCACAAAGATCCCGATTCCCGAAACGATGATGATCAGTGCGGTCAGATAGAGAAGCGCGAGGCGGATGTTTCCGACGAGGTTGCGCATTAACCGCGCCATGACCTGGACCGTGTTTGCACCCTGAGCCTGAAAACCATCCTTCAACATCGTTTGCATCGACATCGTGGCATTCGCTCGCTGCAACTCATTCCCCTTCATGACCAGCAGAATGCTCGTCACCTCTTTCTGAATATCAGGGAGCGGACCGTGATCATGATGGGCATGTTCTTCGGCTGATTCGTTTTCGTGTTTCAAAATTTCATCGATGTCATCTTTGTGCCGTTGGATGACTTCTTCTTCCGTCTCTCCGAAGAACTTCGCTTCGCGTTCGATGGCTTCGCGGACCGGTTTGCTGTGATCCGACATCTGGAAGAATCCATCAATATGAACGAAGACGGTCCGATCATTGGGAGTTCCCGTTGGAGCCAGAACACCTCGGACGGTGAACTCTTCATCATGAACATGATCGTCCTGGCCAGCATGAATCATCTTGAACTTCGATCCAGCAGACCAACCATTGCGTTGGGCGACTTGTGAGCCGATCACAGCATCCCATGTTCCCCGCAGACCGTGTTCTTCATTTCCAATTCGGAACTTCTTCCCCGGAGCATATTCCAGCAACAGAAACTGAGGAGTCGTCCCGACAATTGGGAAATCCCCAACTTCTGTCGTGTCACCCAGATTCATTGGAATTGCATGTTCAACCGTTTTGTAATCCTTGAGTTCTTCGTAAAATCTCCACGGGAGATTCTCAATCGGACGATCCATGCGATAAATCGTGCTCAACACGAGTTGCAGATCGCTGCCTTTGGGGCCAACGACCAGATCGTATCCGCTTCCGGATTCCTGAAACATTTCCGTGATAACATTGTTGAGGATCAACACCGCCACCATCAGTGCGACACCGAGTGCAACACTGAGGGCTGTGAGGAAAGACGGAACCCAACGCTGTTTCAGACTTTTCAGTGCGATAGTGATGAGATTCATGCGGTCACCTCAATCTGATTGAAATTGCTGAGTTGTTCGATTCGATCGAACTGGCTCGACACCTCTTCGGAGTGAGTGACTAACATCAACGTGACTTTCTTTTCCTCGCAAGTTTCACGAATGAGCTGCAGGATCAATTTCTGATTGGCGACGTCCACGCTCGCGGTCGGCTCGTCTGCCAACACCAGTCGCGGCCGACTCGCCAATGCACGGGCGACCGAAACGCGTTGCTGTTCTCCCACTGATAGCTGCATGGGTCGGTGATGCATCCGATCTTTCAGGCCAACGCGTTCCATCAACTCAACAGCATGAGCCCGACTCTGCTTGCCTGCGAAAGCCATCCCGAGCAACACATTTTCCAGTGCAGAGAACGCTGGCAGTAAGTGAAATGTTTGGAAAACAATTCCGATCCGCTCGGCTCGAAACCGATCCCGAGCCGGTTCGGAGAGCTCTGTAATATTGACGCCGCCGACAATGACCGCTCCGGAATCCGGTCGCGTAATTCCCGAAATAATATTCAGCAGTGTCGTTTTGCCTCCTCCACTGCGACCGACGAGCGCAACCTGTTCACCCTCTGTCAGTTGGAAATGAGGAACGTTGATCACCGGAAGCGAGCCGCCTCCCGGTTCACGATAGCTCTTCTTCAAATTCACGATTTCCAGCGACATGAGATCCAGTCTTCCTTATTGCGTGAGCCAGGTTTCATGTGACGATTGATAATGATTCTTTGAATCGCGCACATCGGTTCTCGTGTGTGAGTGTAGCGGATTGTATGGATCGATTCCTGGTGGGGAAAGAATGAATCACACGATCTCCTGAAGACCGGCTTTCAGTTTGAAACGAGAGATTCGGCACTCCCAACATGGGGAATCGAACTGAAGTCCTGACACTTCGTCTTACGGGAGCGTGTACTCTTCCTGATGCTCGATGACCTTCATCGTTTTCCATTTTCCCTGAAGAAAGCGGACGAGAAATCCTATTCCCAGAACGATGATGAAGATGGTCGCTGCGACCCAGCAGGAATACAGACTCTGACTGGTCTGCACGATCCACAACGTCGGGAGAACCATCAACAGCCAGCTCATGGTCACCGTATAGATCATGGAGAAACGCGTCTCGCCGGCGCCGCGAATTGCAGAGCCAAACACAATCGCCATTGCATCGAAGAGTGTGTAGACCGCAACGAAACGCAGCAAATGAATCACAATCGGTTCAATTTCAGCGAACATGTCCCGTTCCTGACTGTGCATAAACGGAGACAAAATCGTTTCCGGGATTGTCAGGTAAATGGCTGCGAATCCGATCATATACAGCCCGGAAATCGCCATCGCACTCCAGACTGTTCTCGTCGCAAGTTCCGGCCGTTGCTCACCGACGCGGCGTCCGACCAGTGTCAGCACTGCGGTTCCCATTCCGAGCATCGGAACAAATGCGAGAGAATTTAGTGTGAACGCAAGGTTTGTCGCTGCCTGTTCGAGTGTGCCAAGTCGACCAACTAGTGCCAAAAAGGCGGTGAATGCTCCGACGTCCAGCGCCATTTGAATGCCGTTCGGAAACCCATAGAACAACATACGCCGCAAGAGAGGGGGATCGAATCCGAACGTCTCGCCGAACGGATACGATTCTCGTCGGGCTGTCCGAATCAACAAGACTGCGAAAACGATCGCCGCCACAACCTGAGCGATGACCGTTCCAACAGCGGCTCCGCGAATGCCAAGCGCCGGAAAACCTGCGACTCCAAAGATCAGGAGATAGTCCAGAATTCCGTTAAGGATTGATGTCCCCACGTTCACATACATGACTGCGAGCGTCTCTTTTCGAGCTGCGAAGAACGACGAAAGGACTGTCGCGGCAAGCATCGGAAGTGCAGCTGGGGCGACGTAGCAGAAGTATTCCACTTCGAGCACCTGAACCCTCGGCTCGTGCTCCATGAACGCGAAGACATCTTTCGCAAAGATCACAAACGGCAAAATGAAAGCCGCTCCCAATGTCGCGACGAGAAGTCCCTGCCAGATCGAGGAAGCAACGCGATCTTTTCTTTGAGCCCCTTCGTACTGAGCGACGAAAGCGTTGGTGTATCCAGCAATCCCCAGCGGGAGACTGAGAGACGTCCAAAGCATCATCGAAGCGGGCATCGAAGCAGCGAGTGCATCGATATCGAGGACTGCCAGGAACGCGCGATCGACAGCATTCATCAACGACAGCGAACCGGCGCTGATAATGAGGGGAAACGCAACGTATAGCAATTCCCGCAGAGACCCTGCAGGCGCGGCGGCACCGTCACTGTTCGCGGTCTCTGTGTCCATAACATCGAGGAGCGCTGAATCACTTGATCCAGTCGCTGTTCATAGAAGAATCGAAGGGACGCTCAGAGTCCTGAAAGCGTCGACACAATCGTCTTGCGGACGCAAAACAATCGCAAATAGCACCAAACATCACTTTACCATTGAGTCTGCAAACGCTTCGTCATTAAACCCGACATACAACGTTTTTCCCTTGCGGACGATCGGCGATCTCAGACTTCCAGTGGGACCGAGGAGATGTTTTTTCAACAGTTCCTCGTCCGCATCTTTCGTTTTGAATTCGACGACCGATTTGCCGCGCGCCGCAATCACTTTCGAGACTGTCTCGACGATCTCAAAAGCTGCTTCGGGACCGAGTCGTTCCTTGTTGGCGCTCGACGTTTCTTTGGGAACGATGGAGTGCTCTTCGAGAAACGCATCCATCTTCTTGCACGTCGTACACCCCGAACGACGGTAGTACCAGTCGACTTTGCTCGCCATCGCTTGTTCCAGTCCTGAGTTGCGGCGATCCTGACAGAGAGAGCAAGCCGCTCTCTTCTTTTCCTTCAGGATGAGGAAGCCATCGCCAATTCGGAATCTCTTGTTCTCGGTATCGCTGAAATGATTGTTCGGTCTGTCGAAATCTGCAACAGTCAGGAAGTGAACTCGCGAAAAATTGTTCGACAGGAACGCCCCGAATGGCCCGACCACCGGCACACGACTCCAACGTCCCGGAGATTCTCGCTGCGGCACACCACCCCAAACACATCCGTACTCGACTCAGCCTTCAGAAGAACCCTTCCTATCTCAAGGATTTCATTTACGGAGCGATCGACGGAGCGGTGACCACATTCGCAGTCGTTTCAGGAGTCGCGGGGGCCGGACTGTCCTCGAGCATTGTCTTAATTCTCGGTGTCGCCAATCTCATTGGAGACGGCTTCAGCATGGCGGCCGGAAATTTTCTGGGAACACAGGCAGAACTCGAACAGATGTCCAAACTTCGTCAGATGGAACAGCAACACATCAACGAAGTCCCGGACGGGGAGCGAGAAGAGATTCGCCAGATTTTCCGCGAGAAGGGATTTGAAGGCGAACTGCTCGACCGCGTTGTGGAAGTCATCACTGCGGATGATCACCGATGGATAGAAACCATGCTTCAAGAAGAGCACGGGGTTTCTCTGACTCGAACATCTCCCTGGCGGGCAGCGACGACAACTTTCGTCGCTTTTCTTTTTGTCGGTGCGATCCCGTTGATCCCATTCGTGTTCTCGTTCGGGGGCAGCAGCCTCATCCAAACGCCATTTCTGGCAAGTACCGCACTGACAGGAGTCGCATTCTTCGCCGTGGGCGCTTTCAAGTCTCGATTTGTCGAGCAACACTGGTTGAGAGCGGGACTTGAAACACTCCTCGTGGGAGGACTCGCCGCCGGGCTCGCTTATCTCTGTGGGCTTGCTCTCGGAGGCCTGAAGTAGGAGTGCGTCGAATCAACTATCGGGTCAAGCCGACTCGGTCGATCGAGGTGACAAAGTACATTGGCTTGCCGAGAGAATCTTTCATAACCGGATCGACTTCACCGGAGACCTGAACGATCTCGCCCTCCTGAAGATTTTCCAGGGCTGGGCTTTTGGCGAGAGACAAATGCCCTGAAAACGGATCGTTCTGCTCAGGCCTTTCCGAGTACGTCACACCCCAGATTCCGGTTGGCTCGTCGAGACTGGCCACTCCCCGAATCCAGCGAAACTTCTGTTCGTGATCAAAGACTCCCAACTCTGCGTCAGGCACCTTTTGAGCATTGAACTCCAGTGGAAGTGCTTGCGGTGCGGTTCCCCCGCCTGACTGACTGGGTGCCGGCTGGGCAAACGGATCTTCCTGAACCGATCCCCCTTGAGGCGATACTTGGACGGGAGGAATAAATTGTGGAGCATCAGCGGGGAAGCTATTGATCTCAACCGCATTCGACATCGGGTCCATTTGGACGGGAGCACTATTCACAGAGGAACGGCTGGCTTCCGGAGCCGGGCTGTACGGTGGGAACTCGGTGTTGCCGAATGCTGCATTGCTCTCGCGCAGAGGCATTTGAACCGGTTGGACCGGCTGAGCTGTGTCAATCTGCGAATGGTTGGCAGGCGAAATCGGGGACTCATACGTCGACGAACCGGAACTGTTCGGGTAGAAATTTGTTCCGCTCGAATTGTACTGGCCAGGCACGGGAACCTGATCGTTTGACCCGGAATTGTAAGGCGGGGCGTCCGTTCCATTGTTTGGAATGGGCTGTAGCCCTCCTCCAGATCCTTCGTACGTGGAGCCCCCTTGCGGGACGACCAGTCCGGGCGAAACGGTTCCATTCGGAACAGTCATTCCGGGCTGATATCCAGGATATCCACCCTGATACTGCCCCCCAGGGTATGCACCTCCGCCATATGGGCTGGGAGAATATCCGCCGTAATAGGGGTTTGGTCCGTAAACGCATCCCGTCAGCATCGTCAAGCAAAGACATGCACAAGGGAACGCGGAACGTATGATCAAGACCGATCGCATCATCCTTAACCTCGGTCGTGGAGGGAAAGAGAGAACTGAATTCGTCGTCAGTGGAAATCTCTGTCAGTGAGGGGAGTCAATGAAGGGAGAAGTCGGGGGCAACGAGCGAACCAATGGTTCCGGAGACCTCATTCCAACAAGGCCATCCAAATTCGATTCGGCCAATCCTGCCGAACTTCCAGCGGGGTTGTAACCGGACTGCTTGTTTGGTGTCCAGATCGTTTTCCATGGAAAACATGCCATCATTTGTATTTTTTGAGGATTTCAAGGGCCTTTTTTGCACCAGAGCCGCACCTGACGCCCCTTGACGGTGAGTGAGAAATTTTGAGAGAACGCCGCCTCCCCTCCTTACGCTGGGCGTTCGCCCGAATGAAAACTCCCTTTTCACTCCACAATCCGCTCCGTCGCAGTGCTCAGTCACCACCGACTCGAATCTGCAAAACGATTGGGATCGAACATGACGTTCCGCCCGTATTCGACCGTTCTCATTCTGCTCGCACTCTCTGTTTGTGCTCCAGGATGCACGAATCTCCTTGCTCGTCGCGCCATTGTCAGCTTCTCTGAAAGCCTGCAATCCGACGATCTCGAGAAGATTCGAGCAACGACCTCGGATCAATTCGCTTCGAAAGCTCTTCGAAAACCCGAAGCTGTCAACGACCTGAAGATGATGCGTGTTCCGAAAGGGGACGTCGAAATCATCAGCATGGAAGAAGTGAACGAAACAACGAAGAAAGCGACCGTCCAGGTCGGAACGAAGGAGCAACACAAGATTGTTGACTTCCAACTCAAGCTCGATCCTCAGACCAGTAAATGGGTCGTCGATGACGTTGTGATCGGTCAACTTGACGATCGCGGCAAAGAGATTCGCCGTTCGGTCACAGAACAAATGGACCTCCTGTTGTCGTGTCGCGAATTCATGGCGGACTGGCATGAAGGTTCACGGGAAGTCAAACTCAGTCACTGTACGGAAGAACTCCGAACCGAACTCGACAAGCTTCCGCCCACCTGGTTCAACAAACTCACAGCAGATATTGTCGGAACAGACCGCAGAAGCTCCTTCCGACCGGATGCCCGCCTCAACGGCGATCGTGCTGTCGTGCGGGTTCCGCATACTGACGGAAGCCTCTTCATCGAATTCCATTCTGTCGACGGAAAATGGAAAGCACAGAACCTTGCGGTGGAACCCAAGGACGAAGACTCCACTGGCGTCCGATCTCTGGCCAAGCTGGCAGCCTCACTCAATCAAACTGCCGGGTTCCTCACTGCGTTTGCCGCAGGAGACTCTGTCGAAATCGAAGACTATTCATCACCGGACTTCTACTCAAGATGTCTGATGTCCGGCGACTTCCAGGACATTCCTCTCCCGCTCGAACAAGTCATCAAGGCGGAGTATGAATCCAAACAGTTCCAGGATCACAGCGAGCTTCTGCTGGAATCCGACAACGCCACTTACATGGTGACCCTCCGTCATATCGATGTGACAGAGAAGGGAACGACCAAAACGAGAACAGAAACTCGCGTCGACGAGTTAACCATCTTCGAAGAGGATGGAAAGAGCGTGAAGAAGGTTTCGGCGATTCTGCTGTCCAACACCGTTGTTAATCTCTTTGTCGAAGCATTGCTTGATCGGGACTTAAAACAGCTCCGACAGCTTTCGAGCAACGACTTCAACAATCGCGTCTGGAAACGAGAAGCGGCCCGCCACTTTGTGATTCTCCCTTACCCCGCAATCGATCCCGGGGAACCGGAAGTCTTTGCAACAGCATATCGCGGCGACGTCACCGAAATCTCTGTCGAGCAGGGATCGATCCCAATGACCTTCGTCCTTCGCCTGAGCGACGACATGATGGTCGTCGACGATGTGATCATCCCCGATCATCGATATCGCCCGTCGCTGAAAGCCAATCTTGAAATGATTCTTCCCATCTACGAGTTTGCCTCAGCGGTTCAGCAACGCGATGTCGATCGCCTGATCGAACACTCCGGAAACAGCCTCGATCAAATCGTCTGGAAACAACTGAACTTTGTCCCCGACGTCTCACAGCAACTCGTTCGACCACTGATGAGTGAAGTCGTCAAAATCCGAGTCGAAGAAGACTGGACAACCGTCCACACAAGCGATGGTGTGACAAATGCCGAGATTCGACTCGTCGGCGAGGGACAATTCTACCGGATTCACGATATCGTGGTCTCCAGCGAACAAGACTCTACTAGACAAATGGCCTTCCTCGGAACGCTACGATCGATGATTTCGGAAGGAATCCTTCTTCCAAACGGGGCAAAACCACGATCAATCATGCATGCCAATGTTCCGAAAGCAACGCCTGTCCAAACCATTCAACAGACGAGTTTCGAACCGATCGAACGAGAAGTCTACGAGCAGTAACATTGACTTTGTGACCTGTCCGTCCACCGATGTTGACAGTCTTCCCAAAGTCTCGCGGACCGTCGAACAAATAGGAGGATTAGAGGGGTTACGAGCTTCGAGTTCTAACCCCGAGTTGATTGCAATCCGAAAAGACCTTTGACGGTCTGTTCATAAGAGTCGTATAGTCAAGGTGGGACCAAACGGGATTCCCGTTCGACGGCCTGTTCTCATTTCGCAGCAGCGACTCCCTGCCTCAACAGACTTCTCAGATTCGCAATCACATGTCTTCTGACTCCCAGAACCCAAAACCCCGCATCAGCGGTTGGATCAATACTGATCTGAAAGCTCTGGGGAAGTACGACATCACTCGATGCCTCGGCGTTGGGGGCATGGGAACGGTTTTCCTCGCCACGGACCGCGAACTGAACCGCACAGTCGCTCTCAAGGTCTTATCAAAGGAACGGGCTGAGAATGCGATTCTCGTCCGCCGATTCAAATCGGAAGGTCAAGCTGCGGCTCTGTTATCTCACCCCAACATGGTGGGTGTTTACGAAGCTGGCGAAGCAGACGGATTTTTCTATCTCGCCCTTGAGTACGTCGACGGAATCGACGTGCACAATCTGCTTCGCAAGCGACTTGTCATTCCTGTGAAACGCAGCCTTGCGATCGTAAAGCAAGTTGCTGCCGCTCTTCAGGTCGCCCATGAGAAGCGGCTTGTCCATCGCGACATCAAGCCAGCGAACATCATGATTGCCCGGGACGGGACTGTGAAACTCACAGACCTCGGACTCGCTCGCTCACTCGACAACACTCTCGACACCTCCATCACTCGCGACGGAACGACGGTCGGGACGATCGACTACATGTCTCCCGAACAGGCTGCTGACAGTAAGAAGACCGACATTCGCAGCGATCTCTATTCGCTGGGCTGCACGTGGTATCACATGTTGACCGGGCATGCTCCGTTTCCGAACGGAGACCTGACAAACAAACTGGCCGCTCATGCGAAAGCGCCTCCTCCTGATCCTCGCGACGAGAATCCTGATGTTCCGGAAGCGGTTGTTGCCGTCATTCATCGATTAATGGCCAAACAGCCCGGTGAACGATATCAGACTCCCACGCAACTTCTCGACGATCTGAACAGCGCGACTCTTCTAATGTCACAGGACTCTGAGAATCTTCTCGCAGTCTTGATGGAAGATGACTTCGAAGACGACGACGAATCCGGGTCTTTTGTCGTTCAGGCAGAAGATCAGGCGGAACTGCTGAAGAAGAAACCAACACACACGCCGTCGCCAACAACGGTTCAAAGAGTTCGTAAGGAACGCCCCGAATCGACAGAACCGGACGGCTCGGACTCCGTCGCGATTCCAGTCCCGGATTCGGAGGAGTTTCGGCCTCCCGCTCGACGTGCGCACGAGCAGTCGAAATCCAAACGTCCCGACTCGAAGCCGAAGACTCCCACTCGATCCCGTCCTTCGTCATCGAGCGAGAAGGCGTCTCCCAAGACCAAACCTGAAAACAAGGTCGCGAGAAGCAAACTTCCTTCAAAAAACACTCCGCCCAAAGCGAAGAACTCACCACCGAAGCAGCCGCGAAAGAGTTCCAAGTCGTCGTCCAAACCCAAGTCGAAAGTTCTTCCGCCCAGAAAGAAGAAGCACGCCGACGCTTCTGAACCAAAGCAACCCAAAGGTTCGCGGAAGCCGAAAGTCACTTTGAACTGGACACGTCTCGGAGTCATTGCCGGAGGTCTGCTTGCACTTCTCATCCTGATCTTCATCGTCGTCCGATCGTTCGACAACAGCGGAGAGATTCCGCAAACGAATCCGTATGGGGACAACTATGACTCGCCGCTGAATTCGGAGAATGACCCGCCGTCTTCTCCGTCGACTTCCGATTCGCCCCAACTAAGTTCTGTCGACACCAAAGCTCCTTCGGAAATCGATCCCGCTTCCCCATCGGAGGCCGAGGGCGTTCCGACTGTCGCTGCCGCAAATGACGAATTGAGGGACCGAAGACGTCTTCCGGAATGGATGAATCCGAATTGGAAAGTCCCGCCGCTGAACCGTCAGGCAACGGTCGTGGTTCGTCCGGGAGCACACGTGACCGCCGAGTCAGCCCCCAGCCTGAACACAGCCCTTCAACAAGCTTTCCGATCGAAGACAACGATCGATGTCTCCGCCGTCAAACGCGAATCGTTACAACCTCAACAAGTCACGGTGCCACAAACCCTTCAAATCACTTCCAGTCGCGAACCGCCGGTCTTCGTCGTTCATAAAAACTCGGAATCGAGTTCAGAACCCGCGACCAATCGTTGGATCAGCTTTTCAGAAGGCGCCGTGCAGATTCACGGCGTCCATTTTTTTGTCTGCAATTCGGAACCATCAACTCCTTTATCCCTGTTTGAACTCAATAGCTGCGAACTCACTCTGACGCAGTGTCGTTTCACGATCATCGGTGAGGGCGCAGTTGAACTCATCACGACGTCTCCCAATGCAAAACGTCCCAATAATGTCGTCTTCGAAGACTGCATGGTCAGCGGGGAGAACATCAGCTTGACCGGTTCCGCTCAGTCTTCCCTCGGCATCAGTGCCCGTAATTCGGTGTTCCTCAGTGAGTCTGGATCGATTTGCTCCGCAGGAAAAACTGATTCAACTCGTCCAACGTCGACGCTCACCGTTGTTCTTTCCAACTGTCTGGCAGCTACGAGAGACACGCTATTCGACTTGACCGGAATCGATACAACTGCCGATCAACGCTCTCCTTCAATTCGCATCGGCATCGAACGCTCCCGGTTAGAAAACCTCACCGAGAATCCAGCAACACTTCTGAACGTTCGAAACTGGTCCGGAACACCAACCTGGAACCTTAATCAGCTCCACGAGAACGGAATTGATTTCTTTGTGACGGACTCCATTCTCGGCCAATTCAACTTCGCAACATCTTCTGAGTCCTCAGAGAATCAGCATCCCGAACCCGTTCACTGGGAAGCGATCGAAGCTCCACAAACCATCGACGAGAACGTCACCGCATCGAGTGCAAGCTGTCTTCAGGACGTGCAGCTGGAGACGGTCACGATTTCTGGACTTGTGCAATGTGGCTTGTGTTCCCGTGAGCCGAGCGATTCCCGGAATCAGCCAATCGGCCCGTCCGCTGCGAACATCCCAGTGGTCCCTTCGAAAGTCATCGAGAGAGAACTTGCCATCCTTCGCATTGCGGATCTGGCCTCGGAAGAACTTGCCTCCAACACCAAGACGGTGAAGTTCGATCTGAATGGGAATCGAAAACTGCAGAGCTTCCTCGACAGCAACGATTGTCCGAATGGCTCGACCGTTCTGCTAAGCGGCTCCGGCTTAGTTCAGGCTCCACCAATCACACTGACGAACAGACAACTGACTCTCCAATTTCAATCAACTTCCGAAACTCCTCTGCAGGTCGAACCCGCTTCCGGTGACAACTCGCAGCCCATGTTTCACATTCAGGGCGGACTCATCAAATTCGTGGAGGGAGATTTTTCGATCCCTCGAACACGGGGAACAGAAGAGACAGCCCAGTTTGCAATGCTCTCAAACGGAGCAAGAATGGAAATCGTCCGGACGAATCTTCGAACCCGAATGCAATCCACTTCTGTTGTTCCCACGATCAACATCACGAACGCTTCGACGAACGCCAGCCGATCTTCGCCGGACCTGACGATCCGCGATTCAATGTTCACGGGTTCCGGCCCCATCATCCAGACCCAAGACGCGAGTGCTCGAATTGCAGTTCGCAACTCAATCCTCTCCAGCGGGGGCGATCTGTTTCAACTCGGACCGAGTCCAACACCTGCTGACTTGTTGATTGACCACTGCACCTTGAGTGCTGCCCGTGCATTGGTTCGAATTCCGACCGACGAATCAACTCGACAATGGACAGTGCTGATGACCGATTGCGTGATCGGTCCTCCAACATCGCAATCCACAAGTTATGCCCTCGTCGCGGGGACCTCTCAAACAGGACTCAAGAACCAGTTGAACTGGTTTGAATTGCGAACCGCCCATGCCACGGTCCCACGCACTCTCGTCGCCGCCACTCCTCCGCTGACCGGTGATCTCGAAACAGACTGGAAACAATTCTGGAGCCCGCACAACGTGATCGACGTGATTGAAGGTCCCCAAGCTGTGCTTTTCCGGGAAGTGAGTCCTTCGGAAACCAGATTGAGCCCGGCCAGCTTTCAACTCATGCCAGACAGCCTCGCTGCCCGCTGGGGTGAAGATGGAACCGCAATCGGCGCAACAACAAGTCAGATTGGTCCACCTCAGCCAGCTGCTGAAACGAAATCTGAACGCAAAGGCCCCGAACCGGTCACGCTTCCGCCAGCACGCTTTTAAGCGAGTGCTGCATGCGTCGCTCTCTTGAACACTCTTCTGAACATTCTTCAATGAGCACATGCGTCCCGCGCGACAGGGACTCAATTCGCGCCGGTCACGTCTCAATCAATCAACGCGTCTGAGCATCAGGAGACGGAACTCGATCGCTTCATCTCCCGGAATTTCGAGGGCTTTCAAAACGAGTTGACCGGGTCCCTTTTTGAGGGTGATCGTCCCCATTGAAACTGGAAGAAATTCTTTCACGTACGACTCCTGTCGCTCCACGCGATCTTCCTCGGCTCCGACAACAGGGGGATCGTTCGGCGTTTCAATACGAGTCATGACGCTCGAGTCGCCGCAGGAAAGTTCCATCACACAGCCGACGTCGTCGGCTTCACATGTGTAATACAGATCGACCTGAAATTCACCATCTTCGACGACTTCGACATCCCATTGAATGGCATCGTCCACACTGACCCAGTTTGTGAAGTAAGAGCAATTCGGAAAGCGGTTCGACCGTTTGATCGTTCCGTGAGCAGTCCCGTCGCGGGCCGGGATTTGCGTCGCTTCGAAATCCGGATGGCCGACGAGAAACGGTCGGTCGTCCTGATCGTAGCCTTCCAGAACGGTCTGTTTCCACTCCTCGACTTGAGCTTTCAATTGCTTCGCGACCTCGGGAAACTCCGCCGCGACATTCTCTTTTTGACCGGGGTCGGATTGCATATCGAAAAGCTGTCCCTCGTGGTCCAGTCGGAAACGCTGTGTTCGAGCACTGACTCGATTTCGCCAATGCGAGAAAATCGTCCGGTCCGACCACGACGTATTTTCTCCCGTCAGCAATGGGTTCAGGCTGATCCCATCCAGCTCTGCCGGGTGGCCTTTGAGATCGATGCCGCACATGTCAGCAAGAGTGGGAAGCAAATCGATCGCGCCGACGATTTCCGTGATGACCTCACCCGCCGGGATTTCTCCGGGCCAGCGAATCAGGCACGGCGACCGGACTCCTCCCTCATCCGTGGAACCTTTGCGACCTTTCATTCCGCCGTTCCAGCGGTTTCCATTCGGTCCGTTGTCACAGAAGTAGACAACAATCGTATTGTCCGTGAGATCACGCTCTTCAAGCTTCGCGAGAAGTCGGCCGACATTGTCGTCAATATTCTCACACATCGCCAAAGCCGCTCGTGTATGACCGATGTTTTCTTTCCCTGGATTGTCGCTGCGCATCTCCAGTTTCTGACTACGATGACGATCCCAATACTTCTGTGGCACTTGCATGGGAGAATGAGGGGTATTGTATGGCAGATAGACAAAGAAGGATTCGTCCTGATGCTTGTCGATGAATTCCATCGCCCGAGTCGTGAAGTCATCAACGGTGAACCCGTTTCCCTGAACAAGCTCTCCGTTGCGTTCCAGCATCCAGTCGAAATAATGTCCCCAGTGTCCGGAACAGAATCCGTAGAACTCGTCAAATCCCCGGCCGTTGGGATGATAAGGATACTGCATTCCATTGTGCCATTTCCCGAACGCGGCTGTCTGATACCCCGCCTCTCGAAAAACATCCGCGATCGTTTTCTCATTGAGATTCATCCGCTCCCCACCGGCGGAGGTGCTGTAAACTCCGCTTCGAGGGTGATACCTCCCAGTCAGAAACTCAGCCCGAGTCGGGGAGCAAACCGGACAGACATAAAAACGATCAAACCTCGCTCCGTCAGCTGCCAGTGAATCGATGTTTGGAGTCTTCAGATTTGTATTTCCATTGAGGCTGAGATCTCCCCATCCCTGATCGTCCGTCAGAATGACAACGACATTCGGCCGAGAATTCGCCGACGAATCAGCCTGTGCAGCTGCAGCCTGAAACCCATCACACATCAAAATTTTCAAGACACAGACACATGCGATGCACAACTGTCGCCAGCGGGATTCAGACATAACGCGAACTCTTTCCGTAAACAAAGGAGCGAGGGTGTTCTCTAAACAGCAAAACGGACTTGAAGCAAAGCCATTCATGAACCGCTTGAGAAAGTCGCAAGACGTTCATGGCTTCCATTCTGTTCGAGTCGAGATAAAGGGTCAATCGGCCACTATAGTTCAAACTGCGAATTCGATATTGTGCTGAAGATGACACCGACACACTCTCCATCTTCAAATGCCTCTCAAACGTGGGTTGCGATTCAGCGGAACCCGAAGTCCGGTTCTGGACGTCAGGTCCGCGAGATCAAAGAGCTCATCGCGGAACTGCGAAATCGTGGAATTCGACCGAGGCTGTTCTCGCGTCGAAATGAACTCGACGAAGCAGTAGCGAAATGTTCGGCAACGCAGCCTCTGTGCGGAATCGTCGCTGCGGGAGGAGATGGCACGCTGCTGGATCTGATCAATCGACACCCGAAGATTCCGATCGCCGTCTTGCCGCTCGGTACGGAAAACCTTTGTGCCAAGTATCTGGGAATTCCAAGAAGCGGCTCTTCCGTCGCGAAGATGATTGCCGAGGGACACACCTCGCAATTCGATATTGGAAGTCTCACCTCGACTCCGGTCCTCGATCAGCAGAGTGTGGAACCCGAGTCTTCGTCCGAAGCGGAAGTGTCACAGCGATTCATTGTGATGGCAAGTATTGGATTCGATGCTGCGGTCATTCACAACATGCACGCCCATCGCCGTGGCAACATTCATCGCCTCAGCTACCTCACTCCCATCGCTCAGGTTCTTAAGAGTTACAGCTATCCAGAGCTTCGAGTGTATGTTGATGACGATCCTCTTCCGATTGTTGGACGGAATGTGATCGTTGCAAATCTCCCGTCTTACGCTCTTGGGCTGCGAGTGGCTTCAAATGCCGAGGGGACCGACGGAGTTCTTGATGTTCGCGTCCTCCAGCAGGGATCGCTACTGGGCATGTTTCGATACCTGGCCCTGATTTATTACCGACGTCACGAACGTGTGAAAGATGTCATTTCACGACAAGGATCACAAATTCGAATCGAGAGCGACGAGCCCAGCCCAATTCAGATCGACGGAGATCCCGCCGGCATGACGCCAGCCACAATCACAATTGAAAAAAGAGCCGGGGAACTCTTCGTCCCCGACTCTTTCAAAAGCTCTGCCGTCAGTCAGCAATAACGAAATCAGTCGGACGCATCAGACTGAGAACGATCTCACTCTCCATCGACTGTTCGGAATTGCTGCTTCCAGCTGTCGTCCTTTTCTGACATGTCGCTCTCGTCACCGTATTCGGTGATCAGGCCGGTCAGTTGACCTTTCAGGTTTTCGATCACTTCGGCGTATTGCGGATTGTCGTATTCATTGAGCAATTCGTCGGGATCTTTTTCGAGGTCGTAAAACTCCCATTCCCCGAACTGATAGAAGTGAATCAGCTTGTAGCGATCGGTACGAATTCCATTGTGTCTGGCAACCATATGGACACTGGGGTACTCGTGATAGTGATAGTAAATCGCTTCACGCCAGTCGTCCGGAGTTTCGCCTTTCAGCAGTGGAACGAGCGACTGCCCCTGCATGTCTTCGGGAACTTTCGCCCCAGCGATGTCGAGAAATGTTTCAGCATAGTCGAGATTCTGAACGAGGTCGGTATTGATCGTTCCGGGAGGAGTGACGTGCGGCCATTTCACGATCAATGGCATTTTGAGTGACTCTTCGTACATCCATCGTTTGTCATACCATCCGTGATCGCCCAGATAGAAACCTTGATCAGATGAGTAGATGACAACGGTGTTGTCCGCCAAACCTGCTTTTTCAAGATAAGCCATCAGCTGCCCAACGCTGTCATCCACACCGCGAATACATCGCAGATAGTTGCGAATGTAACGATGGTACTTCCATCGCACGAGCTCTTTCCCGTCGAGATTGAGCTTCTTCAACTCGTTGTTTTTTCGGTCGAAAACGGCATTCCAAGCTTCGAGTTGCTCGGGCGTCATCTTCTTCAGATTGCGGAAACCGGAACGGTCCGTGGATTTGCCTTCATCAGGATTCCATCCGTGAAGTGGCGGACCGAAACAGTCGAAGACGATGTTGAGATGCCCGTCGATCTCCATTTCCTGAAAACGTGCCGGGCTCGCGTTGTCTTCCCAGTTGTCGAACAATGTTGCAGGCTCGGGGATGTCGACATCGTCGTACAGTTCGAGATATCGAAGAGGCGGCATCCATGTCCGGTGCGGTGCTTTGTGCTGGCACATCAACATGAATGGCTTGTCTTTGTCGCGATCGTTTTCGAGCCAGTTCAGCGCCATGTCCGTCACGAGATCGGTGCAGTACCCTTCAACGGTTTCTCGTCCGTCTTTCGAAATGAAGACCGGGTTGTAGTAATCCCCCTGCCCCGGCAAGACCTTCCAGAAATCGAATCCTTGAGGATCTGTTCCGAGATGCCACTTCCCAATCATGGCTGTGGAGTACCCGGCTTTTTGGAGCAGTTTCGGGAAGGTCTGTTGATCCCCGTTGAAGCGGTCGGAGTTTTGGCGAAATCCGTTGATGTGGCTGTGCTTGCCGGTCTGAATCACCGCTCGACTCGGCCCACAAATGGAGTTCGTGCAGAAGCTGTTTTCAAAGACCATTCCTTCCGAAGCAAGCCGGTCGATGTTGGGTGTCGGATTGACTTCCTTGAGCCATCCGTCGTAGGCCCCAATTGCATGGGGTGCGTGATCGTCTGTAAAGATGAACAGAATGTTTGGTCGATCGGCGGATTCAGCCCGTCCACACAGGACGAACAACAGCATGACCAGCGGCGCGACGCGTTTCATGATGAGACTCTATTTACTGATATGTGAGTGACAGAATGCGACAGGTTCTCCCCATCGAATTCAGTCGATTGAAATGTATCTGAAAACAACTCGTTTCCGAATTCTGCGAATTGTTCGTGACAACTCCGAAGTGTCGATGCTCCTCGAACGTCAATGACTCTCAGTCTCTTCACCGGCAGGAACGACATAAAAGTCTTCCGCTAACCACTTCGAGACCATTTCCAACTCCTGATGAGTCATCTGATCGGCGAATCCGGGCATCGCGTTGTTTCCGTACTCTCCAGCGTAATGTGCTTGAGGATCGGCCACCATTTGCAGAACCCACTCTGTTCCACCGTACCCGGTCAAGACAGGTTGCAAGTCCTCGGAGAGTGCTTCGTCTGCGAGAATCCATCGGTCAGAAAGCCCGGTCGGATCAACAACAACGGGATGCATGCTGTGACAGTCGACACAGGCATCGACTGATCCATTGGTGAGTTCCCCAGTGGTGAAGATTTCCATTCCGCGAAGAACGACTTCACTTTCGGGAGAAAGAGCATCCGGTCGTTGACTTTGAGTGTAAAGGAACTCGACGAGAGCTTCGTAATCGTCGGCGTTTTCCGGAGCGGTCAGTGTTTCAGCGTTGGAATCGGACCAGTCCTTCATCGAACCTTCGAGGATTGCCTCAGCTGCTTCTCCGCGATTACCTTCAATATTCGCCAAAGCTGCGAAGTGACCACCGAAGTCGGTCAGAACTGAGCGAATCCAGTCGCGTGATCCGAAGTCAATCTGATCGCGAATATGTGGATCGGCAAGACCGGGCGCTTGCGGAGCTTCAGAGAAGTCGTCGAATCGCGACTCTGTCTGGTGACAACTCAAGCAATACTGTTCGAAGATTTTGGGGCCCTGCGTGAGAGGATCGTTCGCGAGAAGCAACGCCGCTCCAGATGGCGGAATTCCCGTTTTGGATTCCGCCAGCGCAACTGTTCTGGCTCCATCCCGATGAGCTTCTTCCACCGCTTGTCGAAAGTCACGTCCTTCCGGAGTGTCTGCGTACCAGTCTTCGTAATATGCCATTCCGGTCAGGACCCCCGCGATTCCCAACACGGACCACAAGTAGGCCACATTGAATCTGTGTCCCCACTTGAAGTACGCCGTGATCGGCATCAGTGCCAGAATCGTAAACAGGACTCCGGGAATGACGATGGCCCCAAGTGCTTCGCCGAGATGGGTCGCTTCTCCCCACTGGCTCACAAACTCGAACTGAAGGAACTTGAACAGGAACAGGTAGTACCACTCTGGACGAGCGGCCGAATACGCTTCCGCAGGATTCGCTGGTGCTGTCAGTTCGGCTCCGTGCCAGTACAAGGTCGCCCCCATAATGGCAGCCAGGACCGCGAGGCAAGCGACTCCGTCTTTCAAGATCTGATCCGGCCAGAAGACACCATCTTCTTCTCCCTCGTTCTTGATGGCGTGCAGAGCATGTCTTCTGAAAACGTAGATGTGTAATCCGAGGAACATCACCAGAAGGGCCGGAAGAACTCCAGCATGCAGCGCGAAGAAGCGTGTGAGAGTATGGTTTCCGTAACTCGGTCCGCCTTGGACGAGCTGTTGAATCCAGGGACCGACAAACGGAGCCGATCCCATGATTTCAGTCGCAACACGGGTCGCGTAGTACCCTTTTTGATCCCAGGGAAGGAGGTATCCCGTGAGCCCCAGAAACATCACGATCTGCATCAGCACGAGCCCGAGCCAGAAGTTTACTTCACGCGGGGCTCGATATGCTCCGTCGATCACAACCTGCATCAGGTGGAGGATCAGAAGAATCATCATCGCCTGGGCAGCGAAGTGGTGAATCCCTCGCACCACCCAACCGAAGACCATCTGATGCTGAATGAAATAGACGCTCTCCCACGCCGTCGTTGCACTCGGGCTGTAGGCCATCCAGAGACAAAAACCTGTGATCACCTGAACGAAGAAGGTGAAGGTCAACGTGCTGCCCCAGACATAGCGCCACTTGGCGCCTCCCGGAATCGGCTCGTTGAGCGCCTCGTGCATCAGGTCACGATATCCGGTTCGATGATCCAGCCAATCCAACAGACGCTTCATTGTCTTACCCAAGCTTCGAGATTGTTCGTCATTGTCAAACAGTGAGGAGAATCAGACGGGAATTTTTTCAGCGGTTCCCGCTCGGAAATTCTCGAACTTGACCCAAATCTCGTTGTCGTTTCGCACCTCGACGTTCAGCGTGTCCAATCCACGAGGGGGAATTTCATTGCTCCGTTCCCCGTCGAGGCTGAACGAACTGTCATGACACGGACAGATGAACGCATTCGCATCTGACTTGTAGTTCACAGTACATCCGAGATGCGGACAACTGGCGTTGAACGCTGTGACGCTCCGGTCTTCATCCATTTTCAAGTAAACCGCGCCGATGGCTGTCTCGGAGTAGGTTGTCCAGGCATCCTGCTTCGCGCCGGTCACCTTGTAGCTTCGCGGAGGACCGCCCGGCAACAGGCTGTTTGTCGAGCCGATGAACGTGAACCCGTCCGAGTCCTCATCCGAACTCTTCTTTTTGAGCAGCGGATTGAGAATGAAGCCTCCCCCAAAAACCAGTGGGACGGCTGTAATGACTCCGCCGACAAGAACAGCAACAAACTTCACAAGGAAGTTTCGTCGAGGAGGATTCGCCTGCTCAGTCGCATCGGGACTGTGTGTCTCTGTCATCTCGTTTGACCTTCATGATCTCGAACCGAGGCAAAATCATAGGGAGTTCAGCGTGAATTGTCAGCGAAATCAGTCGCTTTGAATCCGACTCAACATCGACTTCACGGAATCTTGGCGGAACTGGTCGGCTGAACGTACTGGCTCAGCCAGGATTGCTGCGAGGAGGGTAACACGTTTGGGAATAAAATCAGGTAGGGCTTGGGGCCTGCTGGAAAGAGTCTGCGAACGCCTTCAACAACGTTTCACGAGCCGTTTCCAGTGGGCCGGGGAGCATCGTGCCTGCAGCTTTCTGATGGCCACCGCCACCGAACTGTTCGGCAATGACGGCAACATCCATGTCGGAACGACTTCGCAAACTTGCCTTGATCCGACCGTCGAGTTGCTGAACGAGCATAAAGCCCGCTTGCACTCCTTCGACCGTCAGGCAAGTGTTGACCATTCCATCAGTATCTGCAGGATGCGCTTTAGTCTCTGAAAAGTCTTTACGAAGTGCAAACGTATGCGCGAGTCGGCCGTCGAATTCGACTTCCACCCGATTGAGCATAATGGCCTTCAACTTGAGTTGGGCAAGAGAAGACCGTTCGTAAAGCTCTCTGTACAAATCATTGGGCTGAACGCCGGAATCGATCAATCGTCCAGCTGCGCGATACGTCCGACCGTCGGCATTTGAGAACCGATACCAACCGGTATCCGTGGCAATGGCCGCGAAGAGAGCATCCGCTTGATGGCCTTGCGAAGGCTGTCCCATGAATTCCGCGAATTCGGAAACGAGAACTCCAGTGGCTGCCGCTGAGGAGTCTTTGAACTCGACCGCTCCCAGATCATCAGAGCTGACGTGATGGTCGATGACCACTTTCTTGGCGGGTGTCTTTTCGAGCACCTTCCCGACATCGCCCAGTTGCACCCACGCACTGGTGTCAAGAACGACGTGAACATCGGTATCGCACACCGATTCCGGAGTCACATTCTGACCGATTTTGACAACCCGCTGGTCAGGATCCAAAAACGAAAGATGATTTGGCGTCGCCGAAGGATTCACAATCCGGACGTCTTTTCCGAGTTGCAGCAGCAACTCAGCGAATCCAATCTCAGAACCGATCGCATCGGCATCAGGACGAACATGGCTGGTGAGGACAAAGCGTTGATGAGTTGAGATGATGTCGGCAAGCGCTTGCCAATCGATGGGCATAAAGATTCCTTGGAGCAGTTGTGTTTTCACTAAAAATTCGTGATCGTGGCAAGCCGCACATAATGTATTGTGAGCGAACGTTCAGTTCCATTCAATAATGGAGTGTTTGATGTCAAACGATGTCATTCTGTCGGATCAAGAGATTGAAAACGCACTTTCTGAGCTCCCAGGCTGGGAAGTTCGCGACAACTGGCTCCGACGAAAATACAAAACACCGGGCTGGCCTCATACTCTCATGCTGGCCAATACGATCAGCTACATTTCCGAAGCTGCGCATCATCATCCAGATCTGGAACTCGGATACGCACAGGTGGTCTTCAAGATTCAGACTCACCGCGTGAAAGCAATCACCGAGAGCGATGTGGCACTCGCGAAGAAAATTCACGAAGTTGTCACCTGGCTTCCGGGAGAAGACTCTCCTCTCGATGGGTATCCCAAAAGCTGGATCAAATAATCAGCGTCTTCCCCACTCACACTTTTGACTGGACTTCCGATCACTGCATTGAGCATGCATGACCACTTCTAGAAAGTACTCACATGTGGAGACCTTGGAAGTCGCGAAACCAAGACGCTAAAGCAGAATACGAAAAAGCTCGCGAACAGCTCCTGGAACGTGCGCCCATTCCCGTCCTCTGGTTGTTCGGAAAAACGGGAAGCGGAAAATCCTCCGTCGTGCGGTATCTCACCGAGTCCGACGACATCGAAATCGGTCCCGGTTTTCGGCCGCAGACCAAGTTCTCGTCGATGTACTCCTTCCCGGACGAAGATGATCCCATCCTCAAGTTTCTCGATACTCGAGGCATTGGGGAAGCTGAGTACGATCCGTCCGAAGACATCGTCGCGTTCGACAAAGTCGCTCATCTCATGATCGTGACAATCCGCGCGATGGACCATGCTGTCGATGATGTCTTTCGTTCGCTGTCGATCATCCGCGATGCTGTTCCCGATCGCCCCGTGCTCCTCGTTTTAACAGCTCTTCATGACGCTTATCCCGGTGAGCAACATCCTGAAGTCGACCCGTTCAGCGATGATCGGACACCTCTCCCGAGCAATTTGAATCCCGAATTACAACGTTCCCTCGAACTGCACTACAAACGATTCGATGGCCTCTTCGACAGAGCTGTTCCGATCGATCTGACTCCTCCGCATGAAGGGTTCCACGAACCGAACTTTGGCGGAGAGCGACTCAAGAAGGCCATTCTCGATTCGCTTCCGGCGGCGTATCGTCAAAACATCCTTCAAATGAACGAGCTCCTTGAGCCAGTCACGACACTCGCCAAAGAAAGAACCATGCCCACAATTCTGGGCAGCAGCAGCCTCGCCGCAACCGCCGCAGCGGTCCCGTTTCCGTGGGTGGATATTCCCGTTGTTCTTGGTATCCAAACACACCTCGTCTACAAGCTGGCGAGCATGCACAACATCCCCATCGATGCCGCCACGATCGCTCAAGTGTCTGGAGTCATGGGAGGACGCGTTGCGGTCACAATGGGCATTCGAGCCGGACTCAAATTCATTCCATGGGTCGGGATGGCCGCGAATTCCGCAGCTGCATTCGCGTTTACGTTCGCAACCGGAATGGCATGGAACTGGTACTTTACAAGCGTCGCTCAGGGACACGTCCCGCAGGAATCGGAACTCAAAGAAGTCTTCCAAAGCCAAGTCAAACGGGCCTCCCAAGTGTGGCGAACTTCCCAATCCGAGTGAGATTCGTTTCACTCAATCATTCTGCGGTCAGAGGGCCCAGCACCTTGACAACCAATTCCATTCATTGATCTCATCGACGAATCAATTCGTTAAGACTGGACCGCTGAGTCAATTGCTGAATTATAATTATCCTTTCCCCATCCAACAGTATTTAAGAAGATTGGAGTGATGAATGAATCGCCTCGCACTCATTCTTGGAGTCATACTGCTCTCTTTGTGCTGGAACGCCACTGCTCGTTCTGCCGATCCCGAGTCTCCGCCGAACATCGTTCTGATCCTCGTCGATGATCTGGGATGGATGGATCTCTCGTGTCAGGGAAGCGACTACTTCCGCACTCCGAATATCGACGCACTCGCCGACGACGGAATCCGTTTCACCAATGCTTACGCTGCCTGTGCAGTCTGCAGCCCGACGAGATCAGCAGTCATGACAGGACGATACCCTGCCCGGGTCGGTGTGACTGACTGGATTCGTGCACGGTTTCAACGAGGCGGAATCGGAACTCCCGAGCAAAATCCCACGGAGTTTCTGGGCGGACCGAATAGGAAACTGCTCTGCCCTCCCAATCCATACTGGATGGAACACGAAGAGGTCACGATTGCAGAACTTCTCGCGCCACTGGGATACGCATCTTGCCACGTCGGGAAATGGCATTTGGGAGACCCGGAATGGTACCCAACACATCAGGGATTTGACGTCAACGTTGCCGGTTGCGATCTCGGTCAACCCCCTTCTTACTTCGCCCCGTACACTCATCAGCGTTACCACTTCGATGGTCAACTTGAACCCCGCAAGGAGGGGGAATTCCTGACACATCGAGAGGCTGACGAAGCGGCCAAATTTATTCGCGATCACAAGGATCAGCCGTTCTTTCTGAACTATTGCCCCTACGCCGTTCATACGCCCATCCAGGCGATTGAAGAGGTCGCAAAGAAATACGAACGAGAAGGCAAAACACCCATCAACGCCAAGTATGCCGCTCTCGTTGAAAGTGTTGATAATGCCGTCGGAACAATCATTGGCGAACTCGAAGAACTCGGCCTCACCGATCGAACTCTTGTCATTTTCACATCCGACAACGGTG
The DNA here is from genome assembly GCF_007859735.1 of Thalassoglobus neptunius. Lineage (GTDB taxonomy): Bacteria > Planctomycetota > Planctomycetia > Planctomycetales > Planctomycetaceae > Thalassoglobus > Thalassoglobus neptunius. The sequence continues at coordinate 133,548 of NZ_SIHI01000002.1, forward strand.
GACTCATGGGCCCGACGAACAACGCCCCGCTCCGTTCAGGAAAAGGTTATGCCTACGAAGGTGGAATTCGCGTTCCTATGATCATGAAGTGGCCCGGTGTGATCCCTGCAAAGACGACCTCAGACGAACCTGTCATGAGTATCGATCTGTTGCCCACAATCGCAGCTGCAACTGGTGCCACCATTCCGAGCGACCGCACCATCGATGGCGAGTCCCTGCTGCCACTCGTTCAGTCAGGGGGAGAGGAAGCACTCGCAGAGAGAGTGTTAACCTGGCATTTCCCGCACTATCGTCACGCTCCGGGACCATATTCCATCATTCGATCAGGTGACTGGAAATTGATCCGCTGGGACGAAGGACCAGTCGAACTCTACAATCTCGACGAAGATCTCGGAGAAACGAAAAATCTCTCCGACGATTTCCCGGAAATTCGCGTAGAACTCAACGCGAAGCTTGATGCCGAACTTACGGCTCAAGGAGCCAAGATTCCGGTTCCCAATCCGAATTACCGTTAGTTCACGTTCTCCCTCAGTGAATGTTGCCGTTGATCAGTGAACGGAGCTGCCCGGTGCACCGTTTTCCGAAGATTTTGAAGTCCACAATCTCGAGAGAAGCGAATCGACTTGACTTGATGGTCATTCGATTCGCAATCGTGCTGGCTTCGTTCCTGATCCTCCCGATGTTCTTACCTCTCGCATCACAGCCATTCACGGCGGGACGAATCCTTCTGACGGTGTTCCTCATTTTGAGTCTTCTCTTTCTGACTCTTCTTGGAGGACGAGTCAATCGAAACATTCCTGGAGAGTCCGCGACAGGCATGCTGAGTCTGCTCGCTCTCACCGGAACGGGGGCTTGGGAATGGACGTTCGTCAAGCTGGTCCATCAATGGAGCGGGTTCCTATCGGTATGGATTGTCCGCCTCCCGATTCTGGCTTTGCTCTTCACATTCGGGGGAGTTCGATGGCCTGACCTGGTGACGATCGAGCTTCTATTTATCGCTCTGTTTGCGATGGTCTCAGCATGGTCCATGTCTCAGGCACTCTTTGCTGATGGCACAAGAACGGTCGACTGGACCGGTCTGAATATCGTCACTGTGATTGACATCCTTCTCGCCGGTCCAAGGCTGGGCCTCTTGTTGCTTTCTCTCATCGGATTCAGTACCCCGACTGCCGTTTCGAATGTCGCTGACTATCTCTCAGAACACTCGTTGTTCATGAGAATCAAGTCCTTCGCGTTCGGAGGAGGAGTTGGTCCGAGTATCTGGCTGAACGTCTGCATCTATCTTGGCGTGGCTGTCTGGTCGTCGTTCTCATACCGTCGACGTCTCTTTACACATATCGGAGAAACTCCGGAGTCGAGACCCGCGACTCGGGAAGAGAAGAAAGCCGAGAAGACGGATCGAACGAAACTTCCTCGCTGTTGGGACGACGCGCTTGCCTGGCAGAGTTACGCCTTCTATTCCGACGGCGATTCCAGCCTGATTGGCCGGTCAATTCTTTACACACTGGCGTTTGTGTGTGTTCTGGTTTCCATGTCGATCTCATGGCTGCAAGGTTTGGCGGTTCTCATCCTGCTCATCAGCGTCGCTTCGTTTATCAATGTGTTAAACATTCCCTCACAGTGCCTCGACAAGGAATTGAAAACACAAACGCTTCAGGCGCTCACCTTGACGCCCCACACGGGAACTGAAATTTACCAAGCGTGGCGTCGAGGAGCGATGAAAATAGCCATTCCAGATTTTGTGTACGCTGCGGCAGTAATTTTTTCGCTGTATTTCGTTCACCCCTACCTGGCTCTGGGAGCATTCACGCTTTGCACTGCAGCGATGATCAGCGGACCGTTTATGATGGTCTCACATCTCGTTCCGCTGACGAAAAAAGGAATCGGAACAAGCCTGATTGTTGTTTCGCAATTGATCACCATTCTCAGTCTGGGAACAGCGGCGAGCATTTTCTTTCATCCCGCTGCATTTCCGTTTGTTGCTCTCCCCTTGTTATGGGTCTTCAACAAATTTCTGTTTCACGTCTACCTGGAAAAGTGGTTCACCAACAAAGTCGATTCAGACTCCTGAACCTTCCGTTTCCGCAGCGGCCGAAAGCGGATCCAGTCGCACAGCACAATACTTGAACTCCGGAATTCGCCCATACGGGTCGAGGACGTCATTCGTCAGAATGTTTGCGGAAGCTTCGCGGAAGTGAAACGGAATAAAGATCGTTCCTTCTTCAACGCTGGCCTGTGCACGAGCTTGCAGAACAATCTCACCCCGCCGGGACGACACACGCACCTGTTCTCCGTCTTGAAGCCCATGACGCTTCATGTCTTCAGGATGAATCACAGCGAATGCCTCCGGTTCGATCGTGTCCAGCGGAAGGCTGCGTCGGGTCATACTCCCCGTGTGCCAGTGCTGCAATACTCGACCGGTCGTCAACACGAGTGGGTATTCTTCGTCGGGAAGCTCTTTCGCTGGCTCGTAGCCGCAGGCAACAAATCGCCCACGACTGCTGTTTGTTGGAAATCCATCTCCAAAAAGAATCTGTGTTCCGTCTTCGTGCTCCGGATCAGGACACGGCCACAACTTGCCACTTTCCGACAGATTATCGTGACGCAGAGTTTTGTAACTTTCCGTTAAGCTGGCAAACTCCGCAAACACCTCTGAGACATCCTGATAATCCATCGGCAACCCCATGCGACGGGAGAGTTCGCAAATGATCTTCCAATCCTGTAGTGATTGGCCGGGAGGATCGAGCACTTGAATCCCGAGCTGAACACGTCGATCGGTGTTTGTATAAGTCCCTGTTTTCTCGAAGAAGCTGCTCGCGGGGAAGATAACGTCTGCAAACTCGGCTGTTTCCGTGAGGAAAATGTCCTGCACAGCGAGAAAGTCGAGATTCGCAAGCGCCCGTCGAACCTTATTGGCGTTCGGATCCGATAAGAAGGGATTCTCCCCAAGGATGTACATCCCTCGAATCGTCCCGTCGAGCGCCCCTTTCATAATTTCAACGACCGTCAGTCCCGGTTCCGGATCGAGTGGAACACCCCATGCTTTCTCAAACTTGCCCTTAATTGCAGGATCAGAAAGTGACTGATAGTCCGGATAGACAATGGGAATCAGACCAGCATCGCTCGCTCCTTGAACGTTGTTTTGACCACGAAGTGGATGCAGCCCCGATCCCGGTTTCCCGATGTTCCCTGTCATCAAGCACAACGAAATCAGACATCTTGCGTTGTCAGTCCCGTGTGTGTGCTGAGAGATTCCCATTCCCCAGAACACAAGCATGCTTCCACCGCCACCGGGTGGAGTCGCTTTTCCGATCGTTTGAGCGATGGCTCGGATCTCGTCCGGAGCGATGCCACAGACTTTTGAAGCTTCCTCCGGTGAATATCTCTCCAGCACAAGCTCTTTAAGTGATTCAAAATCTTCAGTGTGCTCCGCGATGTAATCTTCGTCGATCCATCCTTCTCGAATCAGAACATGCATCACGCCGTTATAAAACGCAACATCACTTCCCGGTCGAATCTGAGCGAAATGATCGGCATACTGGGCGAGTTCAAACTTTCGAACATCGACGATAATTAACTTCGTCCCGTTCTTAACAGCCTCCTTAATGAACGTAGCTGCGACAGGATGATTGGCAGTAGTATTCGAACCGGTCACGAGGCAGACATCTGCATTCTGGACGTCCGCAAAAACGTTTGTCACAGCCCCGGAGCCAATCGTTTCCATCAGTGCTGCCACCGATGAAGAATGACAAAGCCGCGTACAGTGGTCGACGTTATTCGTCTGAAAGCCTGCCCGAATCAACTTTTGAAACAGATACGCCTCTTCATTAGAACACTTCGCAGAACCGAATCCCGCCAGCGCGTTTCGTCCGAATTCATCTTTGATCGAAAGCAACCGGGAAGCGACGAGATCAAGAGCTTCCTCCCAGGTCGCTTCTCGAAAGGCATCGTAAACGTGTTCATCGAGAATAATTCCGCCGGGCTTGCGTCGCTTACCAGACACCGAAGATTGAACATCCGTGGAGAGCCCCTGCTTCGGATAATAATCCTCTCGCCGAATCAACGGAGTTGTTAATCGATCGGCATGATGCGTGTAATCCCATCCATAACGCCCCTTCACACATAACCGACCGTGATTAACCGGACTTTCTCGGCCGTCAGCTTTGACGATTTGATTTTCCTGTTTCTGATAGGTAATCGCACACCCGACGCCGCAATACGGACAAACACTGTCAACACTGGTGATTGGAAGCTCGACATCCAACGATGACTTCTTGTTGACCTTGTGCAAGAGTGCATCCGTCGGACAAACGGAAGCGCATTCTCCACAGGAAACGCAGGTGCTCTCGCCCATGGGATTGTTCAGATCGAACGAAATCTGGGCTGTGAATCCTTTTCCTGTTCTTCCGATCACATCATTCGACTGAATATCATCACAAGCTCGGATGCAGCGATCGCATAAAATACATGCCTGATGGTCCACAAAGATGACTGGCGAACTCTTGTCGACTGCACGCCGCTCGATGCCTTGATCGGACGCGTGACTTTTCTCCTCTTCTGATTTCAATGCGCGCAATCGCTGCAAATTGGAATCACAAACATCCCCGCGATCGTCGATCAGGTTGTACTCTTTCCCGAGATCTGTCAGGAGGTTCTGCTTCGGAAACGTCTGATCATCCGGAGTTTCCGATGTGGGATACTCACTCAACAAAAGCGACGTCAGCATCTTTCGATGCTTTAAAACGCGTGGACTGGCGGTCTCAACTTCGAGTCCTTCGCTGCATTCGCGCATACACGACGGAGCGAGCGTCCGAGCATTCGTATCGACCACACACATTCGACAGACACCGACCGGGTCCATTCGGTCCGAATGACACAGAACCGGAATCTCAATCCCGTTCTCGCGGGCTGCCTCCCAAATCGTTGTCCCGGGCGGCACCGCGACGTCGATCCCATCAATCGAAAGATGGACTGCCTCTGTCACGTTTGATTCAGATGACATCGTTCGGAATCTCCTCCGGGAAGTTTTTCAGCATCGACAGCACCGGGGCCAGTGCCACCTGTCCGAGACCGCAGATCGATGTCTCCTGAAGCGTCTCATGGAGTTCCCCAAGAAACTCGACATCCTCCTCGCGCAGCCCTCCGGACTCAAGCAGCGTGACAGCCTGATGAGATCCAATCCGGCAAGGCACACACTTCCCACACGACTCGTTTCGAAAGAACTGAGTCAAATTGGTCGCGAGAGAATAAAGATCTCGACCTTCGTGAAAGACCATCAGAGCACCCGTTCCCAGCATGCTTCCAGCTTTGCGGACGGCGTCGAAATCAATCGGTGTGTCAAGTTTGTCGGGACCGAGAAACAGGGAACTCGCTCCGCCGGGGAGAAACGCCTTCACTCGCTTGTCGTCCGAGACTCCGCCCGCCATTTCAATGACTTCGGAGAAGGTCGTTCCCATCGGGACTTCGAAAACTCCGGGTGAACGAACATCCCCCGAAACACACATAAACTTCAGTCCGGAGAACCCATGAATTCCCTGCTCCTCCCACCACTCTGGACCATTGTGAACGATCGACGGAACAAGTGCGAAGGTTTCTACATTGTTAATGAGGGTCGGCTTACCCCAAAGACCATGCTGTCCGGGATAAGGCGGTTTGTTTCTCGGTTCACCGCGTTTGTCTTCCAGAGCTTCCAGCAATGCCGTTTCTTCTCCAAGAATATATCCCCCAGGTGAAACGAAGATTTCGAGATCAAAGCGTTGACCGGGACCTCGTGCTGATTCTCCCAGGATTCCAGACTCATAGGCTTTCTGAATGGCGGACCGCAAAATTCTGGTTTCCGGACCATACTCGTGGCGAACATACACAATCCCGGATTCGGCTCCGATCGTCATTGCAGCCAGCAGCATTCCTTCAATGACCAGATGCGGAACCCTGTGCAGAATCTCACGATCCTTGAAGGTGCCGGGCTCGCTTTCGTCCGCGTTGCAGATGACATACTTCTCGGGCTCCGCTTCCTTCGAAACGATTTCCCACTTCAAACCGGTTGGAAATCCAGCGCCTCCGCGACCGGTCAGGTTGGTTCCCTTCAACGCATTGACACACGTCTCCGTCGAATCAGAATCCGAAGCTCGAAGCCCTTTCGCGACGGAATAGAACTCGTCCGCCGACGAATAAGGATCACACTTCCAACTGGTCTTGCTTTGCTGAGGAGGAAGACTTTCGTCAGTCGTCGAATGCTCTTGATCAGTGATGAACTGCTGCAAAGCTTGCTCGGACGAATGAAGCGTCAGCGGCGCAGCTGGGAAATCATTGACTGAGAAAGACGGCGCGGAATCACAGCGCCCCTGACAGGAGACCTCGCGAAGCTCGAAGTCCTGTCCCGACTTCTGAAGAACGTTTTCAAGTGAACGAGCGTCAGTCTGACACCCGGCAGCCTGACAGCAAACGTCGCGGCAAACATCGATCACCTTCTTCGCAGGGGGAGTCCGACGAAACGCCGTATAGAACGAGACAAGTTCTTCGAGTCGGAAGAGGGGGACCCGTTTTTCCTCAGAGATTTCTCGCAGTACACCATCGCTGAGATACCCATGTTGGTGCTGCCGATCAAGGAGTTCTCTTAGAAGTTGCACTCAGTTGTTCCCGATACAGAAAAGGTGATTCAGACCTCGGATGTAAATCCTTCCATCTGAAAGTGCTGGAGATGCGCGACACTCTTCGTTCAGTTCGTTCTCCGCAACGACGACTAATTCATCCGCCGGGCGAACGACGGTTGTCTTCCCGTCGTCGTCCAGAAAATAAACATACTCGTCCGTTGCAGTCAGTGACGTACTGAAATGCCGCCCGAAACGACCACGCCAGAGTCTCTCCCCACTCGCAGCATCAAAACAATTGGCGATGCCATGGTCATCTGCCACAAACAAATAGTCTTCGACTCGAATTGGAGAAGGAACGTAACACTTCGCACTTGTTTCGTGCCACAGGACATGTGAATCGGTCACGTCGCCAGTGCCCAGCGGATCAACCGCCATCACATGATAGGTCGGGAAACCGGCCGAGAGAAAAACGTAGCGATCGTCCGCCACCATCGATGCAACGAACTGTTCGGTGGGTCCGTCAACGCGCCACAATTCCTCTCCGGTCGCCGGATCGTAACTGGTCACGCAATGGCTTCCCGACATGATGAGTTGTTCACGACCTCCGAATTCGCGAACGATCGGAGTGACATAGCTTCGCGTCTGATTCGGACGAGGGATTTTCCAGCGGATCTCACCACTCGCCCGATCGAGTGCTGCCAGATAAGACTCCCCATCGTGATCTCCGTTGATGATCACGGTCTCTTTGTAAATCACCGGGCAACTGCAAAATCCATGGACGCTGGCGAACTCGCCGACGGACGTCTCCCAAACTTTCTCCCCTTGGAAGTCATATGCAACAACGATCACTGAACCCGCTGTCACCTCTCGTGGTTTTCCGACATTGCGAGCTTCGACGGTCTCACCCGTGATCTTCAGAAACGCGACGAAGACGTTCTCCCCATCAGTCGCAGGGGTGGCCGAAGCATAAGAATTGAATTTGTGTCGAGACTCAAGCGGAGATGTCAGAACGGTTTTCTGCCAGAGAATCTCGCCGCTCTTCTTGTCGACCGACAACAGCGCCCGTTCTTGCGACTCTTCCAAACATGTCGTCAGAAATAGATGGTATTCCCAGACAATGGGCGATGAGTAACCTCTTCCCGGAATCGGCGTTTTCCAGAGGATGTTTTCGGAAGACTCCGGAGAGTCATTCCATGTGACAGGAAGTTCCGCCTCACGACTGATTCCATCGCCGGAGGGGCCTCTCCACATTGGCCAGTTCTCCGCCCGAGCGATGCACGGAACGACGCTCAGTGCCACAACCAGTTGGAACAATCGAGAGAACGTCAATGTCACTTAAGAACCTCCTCTGACCGTTGGATCAGACAATCAATGATATGCCCCAAATGCATCCGCAAACACTTGCGGCAAGCAGCAGAACCGCCGCTCCACATCCGGCATTGCCTTTCGGAACGAAGCTTGGGTCTTCTTTTTTCAACTGTTCCGTCAATTGCTCGATGAACTCTTTCGCATCCTTCAGCCCTGCTCCGGAATAGTCGCGATAGATTTTGATCGCCTGTAGCTTGCGCCCCTTGCGGATCTCTTCGAGCACCGCTTGTCGTTGGGCGTCGTCCGAGTCAGTGTTAGACGAGTCCGCCTCTGCAGATTGAAGAATCTCTTCCGCACTCATCCCGGATTCAAACTTTCGCTGCATCTCTTCAACGGCCAGCTTGGCCTGAGCAAGATTGCTGCCGGTCCATTCGCGATAAAGCTTGATCGCTTCAATGTGATTGCCGCTTCGAAGAGTCTCTAACAACGTTTCGAGTTGGTTGGAGTCGAGATGGGGCATTATTGTCGGATTCGGTTTTGGCGGATTGTATTCATGAGTTGCCACGAACTGGCAAACAGAAGCATAACAAAAAACTGATCCGAATCGTCCGCAAGGTCACTGAAAAGATATCGGCCCCTGCATCGAGACGACGTCAATCGTCAATCGGCTCGGGCAGTTCCGGTGACGGTGGAGTTGTGTCGGTCGATGTGCTCTCTTCGCCAGTGGCTTCTTCAGTCGATTCAGATGTCTCTGCTTCGGAATCGGACGGAGTTGAACTCTCGGAAGGTTGTTCAACTGGCTCACTTTCAGAATCTGGCTCATCAGGAGTTTGAGGAGCGGGGGTTTCCGGCGCAGTCTCCTGGCTGTCTGATTCTTCTGCGGCTGAGTTCTCATCCGCTGGATCTTCGTCGGAGAACATCCCCTCCCATACCGGAATTTCATCACTCGGCGGGCGAAGACCATAGTCCTCACCTGTCAGCACAGCCAGCATGATCACAACAAGGCTGCGGAGAGAATATTCAGGATGGACTTCCAGAATCTGCTTGAGATCTTCCGTCGCCTCATCCACGAGTCCGGAATCGAGTTCCGCCTGAGCTTTTTGGAGCATGAGTGCGGACCAGCGTTCGGGAAACTCAACCAGTGCAGCCATCGCAAGTCGTGTTGACAATGCTGGCCAGATATCGAGGAAACCGCTCGGATTGGATGCCAGTGGAGGAATGGTCAGCAACCCGCGAACCGACGATTGATTGAGGCTGTCTGCCTGAGCGCTCCACATTTCGATTGCACGAATCGGATTGAGAGCAGCGAGATTGGCGAAACCGTTCATCTCTCGCCATCGGGCAATGATCGGGTTTTCCTTTTGCGGAATCTGTTGAATCGTTGGCTCAAGCTGTTCGAGTTGTTCCCATGCTTCAAATGTTCTTCCGACACGAAGAAGTAAGCTGGCGTAATTGATCTGCAGTGTTGGATCGCGAGCCATTAAGGTCCGATCTTCCTCGAGAATCTGAATCGCCAATGATGGGCAATTTCCATTGAGTGCGATTTGCGCCATCTCAAGAATCGTGGCATCGTTCCCGCGTGCTGTCTCCACTTCTTCCGTCACTTCTGCGACTCGCCCATCCAACTCATCCAGAGCGAGATTCCCCTGTTTGATCTGTTCAGGATCATCGGTCTGAGCAGCCGCGATCGATCGCCCCGTTTTTCGAGTAAACCGCTGGGCCACTTGAGAAGCTGTGTCGAGATCTCCCACGGCCGTCAGTTGGGAAAATAAACTCAACAGATCCTCCGGTGCATCACCACTTGCAGTGGCAGCATTGAAGGCAGCAAACAGCGCAAGCTGTCTTCGCATCGGCAGTGCCTGAACGTTTCCAGTCGCCTGCATCAGTTGTTGTTCGACATCACTCATCAACAGTTCGGAATCGCGAATCAACCGATATCCAAGCGCACTGTTGGGAGACTCCTGAATTCCTTGAGCGGCAGATTGCAGGCTCAATTCTCCCAATGCTCCGATCACACGCACGTCGACAGCCTGACGAAGCGTACTCGCCAGCACGAAGTAGTGCCGAGCAAGTTGAATCGCATTGGGTTGAACATTCATCTTCTGAATCAACCAGCGATCGTAATCCGAAGGAGGCGATGGCCAGGTCGGGTATCGCTCCTGCAACTTTGCAACTGTTGTTTGATTCTCCTGAAACGCAGCTGAGAAGAAATTGGTCCGATTGTGTTCTTCCACATGTTCAATCAACATCGCATCGTCGCGATCCGCACGACTGAAGACCGCACCGGCCGCACCGAGTCCGGTCATGATCCAGCGTTGGTTGACAAACATCTGTGCGAAGACCTGATAGGCCGGAGCATTTCCCCAGAGCCGAAGATTGACGGAATCAATCTTCCACTTGGTGAATTCCTCGGACCATTCAACATCGGACTCCTGCCCCGCTTCCGCTCCTGCTGTGGAGGGGAACAGGCTGTCTCGAATCTCCCGATGAAGCCGGGCGTAGTTTTGTTCTGCATTGACGAAGAGTGCGTGACGACTGTCGATGAACGGCTTGCCACCCAGCCAGATCATCAAGTCGCCCTGATCCGCTCGCACGTTGAAGACTCGATCTTCGAACACACCAGGAAGCAATCTCTCGCGAGTGCTTTCGATTCGATTGGCGACTCGCGGATCGATTCCGATTCCGATTCGACGCGCGTTCACTCCGAGAAGCCCCCCGTTGATGGCTCCATAAGCGAGTGCGAAAAAGCACAGCACAGTGACTGCTCGGCCAGCCCGCGAAGCAAAGACTGGCCAGGCTGCGACTCGATATTCCATCTTGGAAACGTTTCGGTACCAGTCCTGTCCTTGAAGCGAAGCAACAACGCAATTGACAATTGCCGCGTACGGAACGATTGGCCCCAGAAACGCGGACAGCCCGTTCACTCCCAGCCATCCAGCAATCCAGCCCCAGTGCATTCGCCCTGCATTCAGGAAGACTGGAATAAACGAAAGGACAAGCAATGCACTCTGAGCAATCAAAAACGGATCGACCGATTGCCAGAAATTCGGATCTTTCATCCCGAATGCATATCGCGGGAACAAAGACTCTGACACTCCCTGGGTCTGAGTTTCCAACATGTAGGCCACGGCATTCTGGAATCCGAACGCTGGCTGAATGGGCCATGGGCTCACCAGAACGCCCAGTGCAATGCTTGCAATCCCGGCAAGTAATGTTTTTCGGCCAACTCCTCCGGAAGGCAAACTGGCCAGAATGAAGAGTGCGACGAAAACCATCCCGACCCACGCGCGCGGATCAGCATTCGCCCAGAGAACCATCACGACAGGCAACAACCAGATCCGTGAAGAATCGGGCCGGGCGGTGCTTGCATTCAGCAAGCTCAGAACGATGGATAGCCCCAGCACGGTCGTCGCCATCGCACCCGGTTGCATCACCGGGAAGACAGCAATCAACGCAATCGCTGCGCACACCGAACTCCACCATGTCGTCACACCCGGGAGCGTAATCCGGGAGAGAACCCAGAACGCAATCCCTAACTTAATCGCAGTGACCACAGTCAAGGCTGTGAATCCGCCCATTCCATAAACGACTCCGATTGCCAAATCCGAAAGCCATCCGAGATTGACCCACGTTGTTTCAGCAGTTGGAATTGCGAACGGATCAAGCCGTGGCGGAAGAAAACCATTCTCGAGCATGTACAGGCCAGCTTTGACCTGAACCAGCACAGCCGTTTCCGTCAGATAGTTCCATCCGAAGAGAACAGCCAACAGGATGACCGCCCAGCGAAGCATGAAATCTCCGCGCCGGCATTCATCTTCAAAGTATTCCGGAGTCAACTCTTCCCAATCCGGAAGCGGTTCCGGGTCGGGATTGACTGCCTCGACACCAGGAGTTTGGGCCGCTTCGGACGAAGAAACCTCCTGATTGACCTCGTGCTCCGCTCCGGAATTGGTAGATTCCTGCTTCGGTGAGCCACCAGCATTTTCAACTTCGTCCGACACAGTTATGAGTCCTTCGGGCAGTTTTCGAACCGGATTTCACGTCTTCGCACAAACGACCACGAACTTTCGCCGTCAATTTGGGCACACGTGTGAAAGCACTTTGATTGAGCCAGGGAAACAATTTCCCCTCGTCAGTCACCACAATAGGACGCCATCATCGGACCGGTCAAGCGGCAGCCGGTTGTCTGTAGCGGAAGACTTCTCGCCTCAACTTCACGATCCGATTGACCGATCGAAACCGACCGTTCGAAAGATGATCCGCTCCGGCCTCCTTCTCACAACGCAATCCCCCCAAGACACTGGCAAGAAGTTTCCGAACCGAAGAACTCAACCGACGAAGGAATTGCCGCACTCGAACTGTCAGCAATTGATCACTCTCGAACACGTCCCCGGACCACCAACACGGGTGCGAAAGAAACTTCCTTGCTGACAGTCTTCAGCAATGTGCGCGTGAACGCCGTATTCACGAGAAGAATAGACTTCGAGCGTTTTCAGCAACTCCAATAAACGATTTAGTCGGAATCGGGATTGTAAACCGGACGACGAATCCCGTCGGGGCCCATCACCGAGCCGCGTCCTGTCGTCGCAGCTCCACCCCTGCCCGGCCGACCACGACTGGGAGTCTGTTCGATTTCATCAATGGCCAGCATTGGACGGACCCACGAACCATCATCGAGTTCCTCCGAAGCAGACAGAATCACCTCGTCGCCTTCGTTAAAACGAGCACTTACGAAAACATGCGTCTGCCCCACCTGTCCCAGCAACTGCACGGGAAGTGACCGCACAAATCCATCGCGAATCACCTGAATCATCCGCTCCGAATCGCTTGATCCGACATCGGTTCGAATAGCTGTAATCGGAATTTCCGCAACCGGGTGCCGAGGAATCATCTCCGAGATGACCGCCTGACCGCTTTGCAAGTCTCCATCCGAAGCATCCAGGAGCAATCTTGCCGTCGCTACGGAAACGAAGAGTTCACGCAGGGGATCGAACTCAGGAAGCGGCTCGAGGATTGCATCGACCTTGGCGTCAACCTGTTTGTCTTCGACTTGAACAGGAATCGTGGTCCCAGCTTCAACCTTGCCGCGCTCAATCGGAATTTCGACGAACAATTCGTTCGGGTCAACAAGAACCAGCAACAGATCACCAGCTTTCACCATCTGTCCTTCGGCAACAAGCCGTTGCGAGACAACCCCATCCATGGCAGCGTGAACGACGGTCGAATTGCTCCGAAACTCGGCGAGATCGAGCTTCTTTCTGGCGACATCGAGACGGGCTGCCGCAATTTTCTTCTGGTTATCGGTCGCCAGACTTTCTTCAATCTTCGCAAGCTCATGTTCCGATTGAGCAATCTTCAATTCATACTGTCGTTGCTGAGAATCAAAACGAATGACCTCCGCCTGTGCACGCACAGAATCGGCTGCCTTGAAATAGACCTTCTCGACGACTCCGTCCATGGGAGCCACAATTCGCAAAGTTCGCGACGGTTCGAGTCGAAGTGGAACGCGAAAGTCCGTCGGCGGTTTCAGCGACACAGCGACTCGTTCGATCTCGATTCCTTCCAGTTCTTCATCGCCTCGCTGCGCCAGAATTGGAGAGGAAAGGCTGACAAATAAGAACGCAGATGCCCAAACTAGGCGGACGGAACGCGACATGTTACTCTCAATTTTCCAACAGAAACTGGTCGGCAGTCAAAACTGGATTATCTGTCGTGTTCCGGGCCCCGGTCAACGGTGTCTGTAAAGAGTATGTGAAGAGCGCCAAAAAGACGCCAAAATTCTCTCAATTTGCTCGCGCCGACAACAGGGATCGATTGAATACATGAGCCGCTACCACTTGCTTCCCATTCTCGTCCTCTGCGTCGCATCGAATCTGTCTGCCGGGGAGCGATATTTCGGAACCGTTTCCGCACAGAAGAGAAACGGCACCTCTGAGCAAGTGAAGACATTTTCGGTGGACTTCGCTCCATCGTCGAATGAACCCGGCGACTTACTCTTCGCTGTCCAGGAGTCTCCTTCGCGAATCCCGGCATTCCAACGCATTGGAGTCATTCGAGGTGACGGCTCGTGGTTGAAATCGAACGGCCCCACCATTGGACATCGCCATCTCGACCGAATTTCCCGTCTCTTCATCGGCATCCCGTATTTCCCGCTCGACAAAACGGCTCCGATCGAAATCAATCATCAGTGGGAAAACGATCACGGCGAGTTCCGAGTTCTCGACGAAGTCACCGTTCACGATCATCCCTGTTGGGTCATTGAAGCAACCACCGGAATTGCGCGGCGTCACCAGTTCATCGTGAGAAAATCCGACGGGCTGGTCGAAGAAGCAAATCAGACCGCCTTTCTTGGCCAGGGGGACCGCTTTCGAATCGACATCAAAAGAGACGCTTCACCCGACGAGAAAACCGCACTTCAAGAACCACTCACGCAATTGTCCGAGATCGTCTCACAGATGCGATCAGCGACCGGCTCTCTTCAGCAGATCGATGATGTTTCAAGAATGACGATGCCTCAGCTTCAACAGATCGTCCCGTTCTCAGACTCAATGAAGCTCGCGGCAGCCAAAACTCCGTTTGAAGAAATCGCCGACGAAATCTCCAATGAGATTCATTCTGTTCAGGTCCGCAGGGAACACTCTGAACGTCTGGCCGAAACGATGCTGGGAAAGACACCCGGGCCGTTTACTCTCCTTCGACTTGACGGAACAAAAATTCCATCCGATTCGTTTGAGGGAGAGATCACGGTCTTGCACTTCTGGAACTATGCATCGACAGAAATCGAACAACCGTATGGACAGGTTTCCTATCTCGATTTCGCTGCACGACGATTCGCAGAACAGAACGTGAACGTCTATGGAGTAGCCATCAACCCCGAACTCGAAGACCCCACCACACGTAAAGGTGCTCTTCGCAAAATTCGCAAATTTCAATCGTTTCTAAAATTCGAATACGAAGTCACCACCGACGCGGGGGCAGCACTCAACAGCCTGGGGAACCCGACACGTTTTGGAGAATCACTTCCGCTCTGGGTAGTCCTCGACCCCACGGGCAAAGTGGCCCACTATCTCACCGGTTTCGACGAGGTCGATCCTGCCATCGGCCTCAAACAACTGACTGAGGTCCTCCAGACACTCGTTGATGAATCTCGCGAGAAGTGAATCGAATTCGCCAAAATTGAGCGACTCCGAGAACACAAAGAGACCCCAAACACCCCATCTTTCGCAACCCGCAGCTTCATCGGTACGGGTTAGGGAAACTGCCAAACTTCAACTTGTCATCCCCAGCCATAATGTTGAAAGATGACAGACGTCAGCAGTCGATAATCCAATTAAACGATGTACTGACAGACCCTTTGAGGGTTTGCCTCGTTTGCGTTTGAAATCGATCCTGATCGATGAGTGCCGCGAAAATCGGCGTCAGACAAGGACGAAGCAATCTCGTTCACAGCGAGAGCATGAGTGAACCGCAACGACAAGGAGGAGCGGAATGAAAACTCTCTATCTCCCGGTATTCTGGTGCGGATTCTCTCTCTCCGTTTCCGCTCTCTACTTGAGCAGCGAAAAACTGTCACTCGGGCAGGATGGAACACGTCCTCCAGTGTTGATGCAGATCGATCCATCGATCCAACTGCAACAGCCTTCCGTACCGCCTCCAACTTCTGACGACACCCTGAAACCGATTCCGTCACTTCCACCGGCCAACACTGAAGATCTCCAGTGGCAACAAAAAGTGGATTCCTTCATTTCGGCCGCCCAAGAAGCCCTCAACTGACCGAATCGTCCTTGATGATCACCAACTCGCGGTCGTCGAGTGCAGACAGACAATCTGGAAGATCGAAGTGCTGCAAGACGTTCGGAAGGATCTGAGCGAGTGGCAGGTCATAGTGCTCCTCTTCTGCAATGGAGCTGTAACTCTCAATTAAATTCTTCAGCGTCACTTTCTTGATCGACGGATTAAGAACCGCCGCGAACAGAACGGGCAATGCACCCCATCCATTCCCGACGAGGTGGACGTCTTCGTGACCGAAGGAATTCAGCCAGTCCACGACTCGCAATACATCCAGTGTTTTCTGCCCGAGATAGGGTCGATCCAGCATCAAGCTGTGAATCGCATAGAAGTAGTCACTCCCATAATTTGAGTGGAACGAATTCGGGCCACACGTATCGGGCATCGACTCACCAATGCCCCGCACATCACACGTATAAAACGAGTCCTCGGGAGACTTCTCGATCAATTCTCGAATGAGCGGCTCGGTCCGCAATTCGGCATCGCTGGAAAGGTGTGAGACGTAAAGAACCGCGGTGTCATTCGACTTCGGCGGACGCGAATACCAGCGACTGTCGGACAGTCGATAGACAATCGCACTCACTCCCGGTTCCGTGTTCACCGAATAAGCAGTCGCGTGCGGCAAGGGGTATCCTCGCGATCCCAGATTTCGATAGATCTGATAATCAGGGACTTCCTTTTCAGGAAGCGGAAGCCGCAAGACAGCGCGAACACGTTCAGCCAGTTCCTTCTGCTTGAGCTTCGGACGCGACGCTTTCAATTGCTCTGACCGTTCGCGTGTGAAGTCCGCGATCGTCTTCGCTCCATCAAGAAGCGAAGCCTGACCACGCGGTGTACACCACAAGTCTTCATCCTTCTCGATGATTAATTCAGGTTCCTGTTCAACATCGCCGAGACCGCAAGCTTTCGAAAACGACTGGTACATGGTCAATCGATTTTCTTCTGAGAAACCATGCTCCGTCGGTCCAACAAACAAACGGATATTCTCACCAGCTCCCAGCTGTGAATAGATTTTCTTGAGCCGCTCCGCAGCTGCTTCCGCTCCACGCACATCAAAGTAGTCACGTTCCTTGGCCAGAATCGTGACCGGTTTCGGAGCCATCGCAACCAGAAAGTCTTCGTGATCCAAACCCAATGCCAACGCTTTGGGCGGACACTGTTCGGTATCAGCCGGAAGTTCATTCTCGAGATTGTTGAGGAAGCTTGTGACGAAACAACTCGGCGCAGCCATCGTCCAACGGCTCTCAACACCGCATAACCACGTGGTCATCGTTCCGCCTCCAGAATTCCCGGTCACGCCGACTCGTTCTGAATCGATTTCCTCTCGTGAAAGAAGATAGTCCAGCGCGCGAATTCCATCCCATGCTCTCCACGATCCCAGGAATTCCCCTACCAGAAACTGTTGATTTCCCGCGTGAAGATGTTGTCCGACCCCCAGCCGAACAGACGACTTCAAACTCTCGTCGACATACTGCGAACGTTCACCTTGCCCGATCGGATCATAGATCAGGCAGGCGATTCCCAACCTGGCCAGACCTTGCGAAAAACTCTGGTACGCCTCAGCTGCTTTGCCATTCGACGAATGACCACACGTCCCGACAACTCCCGGAATCTTGCCGGTCACATTCGTGGGAAGATAAAGATTCGCCGTCACCGGAAAATTCGGTCGGCTCTCAAAGATGATCTTTTCAACTCGATATCCATCTCGCTCCAACACCCCAGTGACCTGAGCATTGAGTGGCGTTCGTTCTGGTTCGGGACCAAACGACTCTCTGATCTTCGCTCGCACCGATTCAACATAACGCTGGGCATCCTCCGGCGACTTGATCGCTTCCTTGAGACGACGGTTGCGATGCGTCACCTGTCGCACTTGATCAACGAAAAAGTTGTGAACCATCCGCGGATAACGATTCAACGCGGGCCGCTTCTCATCCTCTCCGAATGCGACACGCCCGACGGCGCCGGGAAGAATTCCGGAACTGAACAACCAGCTGGTTGTTGGAAGAAAAAGAGTCTGGGCGAATCGACGGCGGGAGAATTTCATCTTTTCACTTTCAATTCGAATGAAAGGCGGGACCCGAATCATCTCATCTCCTCACGCTGACTGCAATCGACGATCCAACTCACTCGCTGAGAGTTCATCGAGCGAGTAAAGTGTTTCTCGTCATTCTCCATTCTGAAAGAAATCGACTCATGAAAACATCACTCTTGCTCACAGCTATGTTGCTCTCAGTCTGTGGTGCCGCACACGCTGATGATTCGCAATATGTCCTCGGTGAAGATTCACAGCGACACGATGATGTCCCGCCAGGTGAAGTGACCGAGCACGTCTGGAAAAGCGAAATATTCCCGGGAACCATCCGGCGTTATTGGACGTATGTGCCGTCACAATACAATCCCGACGTTCCCACTGCAGTCATGGTCTTTCAGGATGGACACGCTTACGTTGATGAAGAAGGTCAGTTCCGTGCTCCCGTTGTTTTGGACAACCTGATCCACAAGGGAGAAATCCCTGTCATGATCGGGATCTTTATCGATCCAGGTCACCATAAAGAGGAACTTCCCGAAAAGGCCGGTTGGCGGCCTCGACCTGAGAATCGAAGCTTCGAATACGATACGCTCTCCGATCAGTATGCACGGTTTCTTCTCGAAGAAATCTTGCCCGAGGTCGGAAAGAAGTACAACCTGACCGACGACCCCGAACAACGTGCGATTTGCGGAATCAGTTCAGGGGGAATTTGTGCCTGGACAGTCGCCTGGGAACGCCCCGACGAGTTTCGAAAAGTCCTCAGCCACGTCGGAAGCTTCACGAACATCCGTGGCGGTCATGTCTATCCTGCGATCATTCGAAAAACAGAACCGAAGTCGATTCGAGTCTTTCTTCAGGATGGCTCCGGAGATCTCGATAACGCTCACGGAAACTGGCCTCTTGCGAATCAACAAATGGCTGCTTCGCTCCGCTTCGCAAAGTACGACTATAAGTTCGAATACGGAGCCGGGGGGCACAACGGAATCCACGGAGGAGCGATTCTTCCCGATTCACTCCAATGGTTGTGGCGAACGGAATAACACAGTCGCCACTCTCCATAAGTCCCCTTAAGTGGCGGTCGAACGAAGCCTCAGCCACGAGGGCGGATCAGCCGAAAGGCAATCGACATTGGACGCTCGCGATAGCTTCGAATCTGCTCCGGACTGGAACACTTATCGATCCAGTCTTCCGGGATTCGAGGCTCTCGCATCTCGTCAACGGTAAAACCGGCTCGACGAAAACTCTGAAAATAGTCACTGACCGGACGGTGATACCAAACGAACTCTGTTTGAAAATGATTCCACGGGCGATCGTGTCTTCGCTGTTGATCGAAATAGGATTCGCCCCAGTGATAGGAAATGCGGTCCTCTACCGTCACCCGGTCCGGCCCCTGTGGGAAACAGGGATGAGAGAAAACCAGAACCGCAATTCCTCCCGGTTTGAGGACTCGAAACATCGCATTCATCGTTTGATCGAGATGAGGCGTGTCCATCAAAACATAGTTCGAAACAATCTTGTCGACGCTTTGATCTTCAACCGTCGCGAGCTGTGAGGAATCGTCGACGCGAAAGTCTCCTGCGGGCACATCACGCGATGCAATGGCAATCATCGCAGGAGACACATCGACGCCGATCATCTTCGCTTGCTTCTTCGCGAGCATCCCGACCAGATACCCGGTTCCGCATCCGACATCCAGAATCGTCAATCCTGACGTCTCTCCAAGCAATTCATGGAGAACCGGATCCGAATTTAATTGCCGGTTCTGATCCCCCGAATCCCCGACCTGAATCTTCCAGTCCGCAGCTTTGGAATCCCAACAGTCCCGGACGCGATTTAACTCCTCAGACATTCCACGCCCCGACTGCTCGAATCGTTCTTAACCGTTGGACGAAATTCCAAACCAAGCGTAATATCGTTAACTATTCGCGGAAACTCGCTGAGCTTATTGCTGACCAGTTACAACTGGTCCCGCCGCAGGCCAGTTCGCTCTTTCATCAAGAAGCATATCGAGTTCGTTCTTAAGCTCCGCGTCAAACTGTTCAAAGCCGCGATCAATTCGCTCCTGACCAATCGTTTCCCGCATTGCATTGTGCATGAGATAACTCCCCGGACCGGCGTTCATATGAATGGCATCCCGATAGACGTCTTCGATCGATTCTAGATTCGATGCCCCCTGTTGAATGTTCTGATCGAGTTCGTACAGCAACCGCATACAATGCGTCGTCCGAAATTCCACCTCAGGAAACTTCTCCTCCAGACGACTTCGGAGGTCTTCGAAATAAGCAGGCGAATGTGACATTTTGACAGGATCACTTTCGCTTAAATATTCATCATTCAAAGTCGCACTTCGTGCCCATCCAGTGTGCAAGATCCAGACAGCTTGTTGCTGCACTTCGATCCATTTCGAAATCGTATCAACGTCTTCCTGAAGAGTTGATCCGTAGTGAGGCTGAACAGAAATCACGTCGTACTCTTTCGAAGCCAGTGCATCAGGCCAGATGCGTGAGGAACCAACGCACGGTGACTCCGGATGATCATAAATGTACGGAAGGCTCTTTCCACAATCGACGTGCCAGTCGACCGATTCAGCAAGCCTTGGCGGGAGAGCATCCCAGGTGAGGGAATTGCCGATCAGATAAATCTGAAGCTGTGGTTCAAGAACCTCATTCGCTTCAATGGTAATGTTAGATTCTGGTGTATTATTAAAGCGGACTGGCGGCGTTTCGGGAGTAGCGAGTTCCCACCGATTGTTAACAACCTTGTTTTTCCCGGATTTATGGAAGCGAATCGGTGAGCGGTCAATTCTTCGAATTGTATTCCCTCGAATCGTGAACCCGGTTGTCCCTTCGTCGAGGAACATTCCATTCGACTCCGCCCGACCGGCATTCAGTGGGACATCGTGAATATTGTTCCCCTCCAGAAAGCTGTCCGGTTGTCGACCGAGAGTATAAATTCCTCCTCCGTCACTGAGCGTCTGCATGACGAACGCAATCCGGTTATTTCGAATCACATTCGCTGCGGCAGGAGTTTCGGAGTCATTCCACATCCACCCCAGAGATATTCCCGTATAAGGGCAATCGTGAATATTGTTTGCTGTGTTGAAAACAAATCACAGGTTTTGATCGTGGGCTAACGCCTCAGGGCGTAGGCGAGGACTTTGAGGGCGGCTTCGACGAACAGGGCTTTCTCGCTTCTGGCTGAGAGTGCGGCACCTGTGGTTCGCTTCAATCCGCTCATGAATGATTCCACAAGCCAGCGTCTGCCGTATCCTTTTGTTTCGAATTCTGTCCTGGTCATCTGTGAGCGGTACTCGCCATTCAGCTTACCGT
>NZ_SIHI01000003.1 GCF_007859735.1 Thalassoglobus neptunius
GAATCATTTCGATCATCTCCCACTGAAGGTCAGTCAGGTCACTTGGGTACGCTTTTCGAATCGCCTCGGACACCGTGCACTCCTTTGCGTTGATGAACCGCAAAGTGTGAACAAAACCAGACTTTCACAAAACCTCAGTTTCCGGATAGCCTCTGAGTGGGGGAAGGTGTGCATGAGTAATCACAACCTCCGATGATACTTACCGCACCACTCTGAACGCGTATTACTATACTACCAGAAACGTGTTGCCCAATACCTGCATTGAATTCCCTAAACACTTGCTGATAATCTCCACCCAAGTTTTCATCAAGTCGTCATATCGCTCTTCCAGCAAGGCAGATGGAATTCCAGGTTGTTCTGACAATTCGTCAATTACGGCGTCAATATCAGATTCATTTCCATTCTGGACTACTCGCCGAGTTGCGTTCAGGCCGTTGACGATTCTTCCGAAATCCCCCGCCCCCTTAATCCTGCCGAGATCAGTCCCGTAAGCTGAGACGTGTCCCAGCATTGTCAACGAAGCAACGTAGTGGTTGACAACCAAGCGAGCACTCCGCTACTCCACAAGGGCGTATTGACACAGAGGTTCCTCCGTTCGAGAATGGAGATGTGGCACACAAACTCTGAGCGGATCTATTTTTCGGAATGACGCCGTCCTTATGACTGGACATGACAACATCATCAATCGCTATCCGGTGATTGGGGCATCGGCCATGATGATCGGAACAGCTGCGTTTGCGTGGCTTTTCAGCCGCAACATTGGCTGCACAGCATTTTTTTTCATCATCGGCCCCATAATTCACTGGCTAATGTGGCGGGAAGATTTCGACGGAATTCAATCCGAATTCCGCCATCGTCAGATTTTGAAAACTCGATTACCAATCCAGCCAGAACAATTCTTTGACCGGTTCTATGCTACTTCCAATTTAGATCGCGATTTCGTTATCGCCTTTTTGAAGTTCTATTCACATTTCTGGAACGCTGACATCCAATTGGTTCGTCCCTCCGACAACCATTTTGCGATCGACGGACACTGTAGCAACGATGTTTTCTTTGCAAACCTGCATGAACAGTTCCATGTTTCGTTCTCCGATGAAGATATCTCTCAGATCGATGGAACGTTCGATTCGTTAATCCGGAGCGTCTACAAAATGCCGCGCTCCCTTTCCAACTGACGACCTCCACAAGCAGGTTCAGAACCGATTCAAGAAGATCCAGACGCAGGCCAGCCTTAGAATTCCATTGAAGAGTTGTGCATGGGTGCAACACCTTCGCTGGCGTGGGCATTCCACTCCCTTCGATTCTCGTTCACCAGGCCACGCTGACTTGCATGTCTACCATCATTGGACGGTTTTAGAGAGTCCCCCAAACAAGATCAAGCGCTCGGGAACGATGACTTTTCGAATGGAGAATTGTCGTCATTTGTTAGGAATCAAACTAACTGGGTGGTTGTTGTTCGTTGTTTGCTTCGGGTGACTGTTCTTCTGAGGGAATTGTGGAGAGGCCGCGTTTTTGTTTTTCTTCTTCGATGCGAGGAAGGTATTTGTCTGGAGATTCGAGGAGGGGTTCGCGGCAGCTTTCGCAGCAGATGAAGATGGGGTCGCCTTCGACCATGACTTTGACCGGGGTGCCCATGCTTCCGAGTTCTCCTCCGCCGACCGGACAGACGACTTGTGCTTCGATGAGGGCGCGATCGGCTGCTGTCAGTTCTTCAGTGACTGATTCTCCATTGGCGCTCTGCCCGCTGGCTGAATTGGGACTCTCGGCTTGTTTGTCGGCACACCCACTCGCTGACAGTATCAATCCGGAAACCACTGCAAGAGTTGCCAGGCTGTGGCTGCGTACTTTGGTAGAACGAACACTCCGCTTCATCACAATCTCTCCGCTTCGATATTCAACTCAAACTTGAGAACTTGTTGTTCTCGCTTCTTTCGATGATTGCCGCGTTTGCTTGTGCGAAACGCTGCGAACTCAAGCAAAAAATGCCCTCGAAAAGATCGCGAGCATCGACACGATTGTCCTGTTCCGACGCGGTCTTCGCAATCGATTGGTCAGAAATCGTCGCTGGGTGGCGTGCTTTTTCGATTGAAGCAGCGGAGAGATTCGCACTCGATCGAGACGTTCGCTGCGAGAGTGCGTTCTATTTTCTCGACGGGGAGCATTAAGAGATGATGACATCTCCATCGTCGTCGAGGTCGAGGCTGGCGGTGATTTCATCGAACATCGGACGATAGAACTCGCGTTCGTGATCGGTGAGTTGAGCCATGATGAAAGCGGTGAATCGGCCCGTTCGGACAGCCCGCAGGATGACGGAATTGATCAACTCCAGGCACACGAAGTTGAGATCTAGACCATCTGCTTCCCGGTCTCCGAGATTGGTCGTTACGGGGATCGATTCGACTTCCCCGTATTCCTCTTCAAGAGCAGAGCGGGCTTCGTTGAGAACGTGTTCGATATCGGGACGTTCCCAAAGGAGAGTGATCGACCAGAACGCCGCTCCGTCGCTGACTGTGATTGTCAGATCGTTGTCCGGAGTTTGCTGTTCCATCGTTTCCAAACCCTGGGGATATTGGAACACAATTCCATGCTTCCGGTAGATCGAATCCATTTGCTTCACTAACTCCGTTTTTTATACATCACGCGAACTGATGGGCTCGACTCCAGTTCGTCAGAAAACCCATTGCGAATGTCAGTTGTTTGACTGAGACGATTTGAGAATCTCGTACTTTTTCATCTTATTGTAGAGAGTCACGCGACTGATACCGAGTTCCTTGGCTGTGTTCGTTCGCGAGTAATTGTTCTTGTAGAGTGTTTGCTCGATGATCTCTTTCTCACTGACAGCGACTTGCTGCCCCAAAGAGTTTTCATCGGCGGCTGGCTTCGTCGTTCCGAGCCGGATCGATGGATCGTTCGTGGGGCCGACTTGACCATTCAGCAGGTGAGGCGGGAGATGTTCCGGCTTGAGAACACCATCGCGACAGTAGATCACCGCTCGCTGCATGACGTGTTCGAGTTCACGGACATTGCCCGGCCACGGATAGCCCAGCAGAGCATCGAGAACGGCATCGTCGATTTTGCTGACGGGAATTCCGTGTTTGCTTCGGAACTTCTGGATGAACAATCGACTGAGGGGAATGATATCCATCTTCCGTTTTCGAAGCGGAGGGATTTCAAACTTCATCATGTTGAGGCGGTAGTAGAGATCGGGGCGGAACTTCCCTTGCTCGACCAGTGGTTCCAGATCCAGATTACTGGCGAAAATGAGTCGGGCTTCCGAGACGTGAGTTCGGTTTGAACCGACCGGCTCGAACTCACCCGTTTCGATGACTCGCAAAAGCTTGACTTGCTGATCCGGGCCGAGGACATCGATTTCGTCGAGGAGAATTGTTCCCCGCCGGGCTGCCAGGAATTTTCCTTCTTTGTCTGCATGAGCACTTGTGAACGCTCCTTTGGCATGGCCGAAGAGTTCGCCTTCGATCAAGTCTCGCGGCAGTGCTCCACATGCCACATGCAGAAAGGGTTGGTCGCTTCTGGGTGAGCGGGCATGGACCATTCGGGAGAGATGAGTCTTCCCGGAACCGGTTTCCCCGATCAGAAGAATGGCGACGTCGTGACCGCCGGCGATTTCGAGATCGGTCAGCATCTTTCGAAACTGCGGGGATCGCGTTTCCACGAGTGGAACGTTTCCGTCGAAGACATCCATCTCGGCATCCGAAACCGGTGTCAGCCGCGAAGAGTCCGGAGGAATTTCAATGGCTTCGGTTGTCATGCTGGGCGGGACATTGACCGATTCCGCCATTCTCGCCAAGTAGGCGGAGACGAGATCTTCGAGACGTTCATAGGCGACGTACCGATCGAACGCGGTCACTTCCACTGCGGGACGTGCTTCGTCGACGGAAACGAGTTCCCAGACCTGAGTCTTCAGATCGTGTTTCTTCAGAAATGTAATCAGCCGCGATCGCAAGTCGTGAGCAGCGGCGATTTCTTTCTCACTTGTCCCGGCGGACTGATCGATGATCAAGTGATTGACATCATTCTCAGTGAGCAAAGTCAAAACGCTCGACAGTTCTGTCGTCGTGAGCACAGTTTGACCGGTGGATATGGATGCACAGATGCGATGGAGTCGAGTCTCTGATGGGCAGCAAATAAGCGAGGAGGACAAAGGCATAATTGGATTCCTTGAGAACCCTTGGAGGTCAAGAGTTGAGTGGGAAGATTCAGTGTCGCTGCAAGACGCGACGAATCTCTTCGGAACCCATAAAGAACACATGCAGTGCCAAGCAAACCAGTTTTGCCGAGTTTTTCTGCAAACGTGCGTTCTATCCCGTTTTCACCACTCCGCCGTTTTGACCGCGTCGAAAGTCAACGATCTCACGCGTTGCCAAGAACCCACACGTTGAGGCGACGTGTTGCAAAAGTGCAACATGGGTTGCTTTCCGGTCGCATCAGCTTGCGACGACAACTTAAGAAAGATGTTCTAAGCGACGGAATCAACCTGTTCAGAAACGGTTTCTTCGTCTTCAGTTGTGACATGATCGGCGACAAAGATCTTCAGCAGCGACGGCAGCAGGAAGAGGTTACACAACAGCCCTCCGGCCATCGCGACGCTTACCAGAATTCCGAAATCCGCGAGAGGCACAAAGTTCGAGAGAGTGAGAACACTAAATCCGACAACGAGTGCCAGGGTCGCCAGAACCATGGCGAGACCGACTTCGGAATGCGCTTTCACGACCGAGGTTTCATGATCGTGTCCGTCACGACGTTGTCGCTGGTACGTGAAGATGTAGTGGATCGTCGCATCGACCGTCAGGCCGATTGAAACACTGGCGATCATGGCTGTCCCGATGTTCACAGGCAGGTCGAGCCACCCCATCGAACCGATGACGACGAGAATCGGAAACAAATTCGGGATCGTCGAAATGAGTCCCAGCTTGAGGCTTCGCAGAGCGAACGCAATTGTCCCGGTGATCCCAAGCGCAGCGATCACGAAGCTGAGCAGCTGATCATTGAGGAGACTCTTAATGAGATTGGCCAACAGAACGTAAAGCCCGGAAGCTCTGGCATCGGGGAAATACTGTCGCGCGACTTCCCCGACCTCTTCAATCAGTTTGAGTTTGACCTCGGCCGACTGCTGTTCCCGAGCGCGAAGTAGAATTCGCATCTGCCCGAGATCAGCTCGATACAGAGAAGGAGTCATTTCAGGTTGAAGCGAGTCGAGCAAGTCTTGTCGCTCTTCTAAGGTGGGCGTTCGGAATCTTGGGATGACTGAGAAAACTCCTCCGTCGCGGCCGGAAGAAACTCGAACCTTCGGCACGAGATCGAGGCCATCGGTCAGGGAAATCACTTTCGTCAGCCCGGACTCGTCATCGCTCACCATTTCTTTCAGTTCGACGGTCAGGTCGCGGACTTTGTCGAGCAATTCGTCATCGAGTTCATGGGGAACGCCGAACGTAATTTCCCAGGTGCCGACTCCTCCCATTCGCGTTTCAAAGAACTCAATCGCCTTCACGATGGAACTGTTGTTACGAAAGTTTTTGCTGAAGTCGGTTTCGACGTTCAATCGAGCCAATCCGATCCCCGCAAAAATCGCCACGAGAATGACGGCAGCGAACAGCCCTTTGGCGTGCTGATTGGCCCAGTGAGCAATTTGCGTCAACACGGCCACCATGCGGGTTTCTTCAGGAGGAGATTCGGGTTTGTATTGGCCGCGTCCGAGGAGCATCCCTCCCGGCAGAATCAACACACAGACCACTGGAATCAGAAGCGATGCAGTCGCCATGAGCACCGCGAAACTCCGCACCGGAACAATGCTCGAACTGAAGAGCGAGAAAAAACCGACGGCAGTTGTGACACATGTCCAGAAGATTGGCCGGGCCAGATGTTGTTCGGTCAGGCGAAACGCTTTCTCTCGGTCGAACTCAAGGAGATACCTCCGGTACACAAGCGTCACGTGCATTGTTGTCGCGATAACGATAATCGTCACCAGTGAGGGAACAATCGAGCTGACGATACTCAAATCGAGTCCGGTCAATGATGTGAGCCCTTTCGTCCAGATCAACACGACTTCCATGATGATCAGCGGCAGAACGACCCAGCGAAGACTTCGAAAGAGAAACAAAATGACGAGAGACAACAGAATAAACGAGGAGTAGCCGAGGACCCACGAATCCTGTTCGACGTATTCGAACGTCTCAAAAATCTGCAACGGTTCACCAGCAACGACCGTCTCGGGAGAGTGATTCGATGCGATTTCGCGGACCTGGCGAAAGGTCTCCCCCCGGGGAACACTCGCAGTCGTCGTATCTTCGAGTCTCAGAATGATGGAAACGGTTTGATCGTCATCACTCAAAAGGACACGGCGGGACAAATTGAGAATGGACTCTTCAACCGATCTGAGGCGCATTGCCACGCGAAGCAGTCCGCTTGCACGGTCATTTCGAAGCGTCGCTTCCAGATCTTGTGTGCTCTCGGAACGGATTCCGGGAACGGCCGAGAGGTCGTCTGCCAGTTGGCGAACGTTTTCGAGAGTTTCGGAACTGGTCGGGTCGTCGACCGGAAATCCGACAATCAGAAACTCGTCCCCGCCGAACGCTTCCTTGTTCTCCAAATACGAAACAAGAAGTGGATCGCTGGGATCGTAGAGCGACTCGATGGTTCGATCGTATTGCAACTGTGTGGACGGGACGTAGAGGACCGCTGTCACCACAAGGGCGATCGCCAGAAGTATCCAACTTCCGCGAATGAGTCGTTCGTCCATGGTCTTGCTTTGTGCCTGCCTGCGATGTTGGAGCGCTCAACGAGAGAGTTTTCGACGACGGAATCTCACCGGACTGCTCCTCGCGACGACCGGGACACTTCCTGTCCGTTCCCAGCACGTCCGTGAGCGAGATGAAGCGTCGACGCGACTCGAATGACAACTTCCGAGATCATGACGACTCTTAGCGACATTGGAAAGACCACCTGACGATTTGAGATTCCATTCAGAAATCTCCTCCTCAAACAAGTCGTTTTGCATCAATCTCAGCTGCGGGAATGCATCTCGGTGTGGCTGGGATTTTAGGTAGTTTCGGTGAACGACAACTCTCAGAGTGGGTGGAAGATTGCATTTTCCCGTCAACCAATCCGGGCGCCCACTTGTCGGTTTCCGATGGGGACAGGTAAGATAAATCATCCAAATCGCAAACTTCCATCATGGGTGAGGAAACACGTTTCGGAAAGGAGTCCGTCCCATTCACAACTCAGCGCTCTCCCACTCCGCACTTCTCCTCATTCGAAAACACAACCGGTAGATGATGAGTCAAATTCCCTGCTCACAATACGGCGGTGTTCCACTCCAGCTGAAACAATGGTTGTCCTGCCTGATTCTCATCGCAATGACACCGTTGCTTTCGTATGCGGACGCAGTCACCGACTACAATCTTGCCATCGAGTTCTACAAGCAGCAGCGGTGGAAGCTGGCCGCTGATGCCTGCGAAACATTCGTCACAGAGCATCCCACGCACGAACGGGTTCCGGTCGTCCATCTCTACTGGGGACAGTCGCTCGTTCACCTGAGAGACTTTCAGAATGCGCGGGCGAAATTTGAACGCTTCCTGAAAGAGTCGCCCAACTCATCCGATCGGCCATTGGCGATGTATCGGATCGGCGAGTGCAGCTACTTCGTCAATGACCTTGACCGCGCGAAGGCCGAACTCACAGCATTCCTGAAGTCCTACAACAGCCACGAGCTGGCAGAGTGGGCCATTATCTACCTCGGCGAGGTGGAATTTCGTCGCGGGGAGCACACCGAAGCAGTCAAAGCGTTTCAGTATTATCTGGACAACTATCCTGGCGGAAAACTTCAGGACGACGCCGAATACAGCCTTGCCCGGGCTCTCGAAGCGAACGGACAAGCCGACGAAGCGAACAAGCTCTATCAGAAGATTTCAAGCTCTGCGACACACCCCCGCGCCGCAGATGCACTCTTCAACCTTGCTGCTTCACAGTTCGCCGCGGGCAACTTCGGCACCGCTGCCGAAGCTTTTTCGGCGGTCGGCACTCGTTTTCCCAGTCATCGTCTGGTGCCCCTTGCTTCTTTGAATGCCGGATACGCACATTATCAGCAACAGCAATTCAAAGAGGCCATCGAGCAATTTCAGATTGCCAAAACACTCCCGGAACAAAAGGAAAACGCAGACTACTGGACCGGATTGAGTTACAAGTCGCTGAACGAATTCGAACAGGCTGTCGAAGTCTTTTCTCGCTCACTCAACGACAACCCCAAACAATCGCTCGCGCCGAATCTTCACTTTCAATGGGGAGACTCAGCGTTGCGTCTTGGGAATCTGGACGTCGCGATCGAACAGTTCGAAACGGTTTATCAAAACTGGCCAGACAGCGAATACGCTGACGATTCGGTTCACTCAGCGTGTGAAGCGGCCTTTCGACTCGGAGATCTTGACCGGGCGGAAGCACTGAATCTGGTGTTCAACGAAAGTTACGCCGATGGCGGGCTGCGCATGGTGCAACAACTGCTGGCAGGACGAGTCTCGATCGCTCGGAGCGACGCTCCCATGGTCGAGTCCGCACAACGTCAGGAGTTGCTGAAGACCGCGGTCGAACTCTTAAGCGACGTGGCCGAGACTTCGACGATTCCGCAAACGTCACAACTCGCACAATTTCAGCTGGCCCGCGCATACGAGCGACTCGAAAAGAATCAGGAAGTCATCGACACAATCTCCGCTCTTTTAAAGAGTGAACCGCCGCTGGAAGATGAACTCGTCCACGATGCCCATCTTCTCCTGGCGAATGCCCGCTTGCGACTTGATGACTTCCCAAATTCGATGCAAGGGTTTCGGGATGTCATTGAAAGTGCGGAGTCAGATGCCGAACGAATGAACGGGCTGACCGGACTGATTGTCGCAGCAACCGAAAATCAGCAATGGGAAATCGTCCGCCAATCTCTCCAACAGTTGAAAGACATCGACAAAGACGATCGGCAACTGAGCCGGCTCGCAATCGCTGCAGGTGACTCTGCGTTCGAAGCTCAGGAATGGGAAGAAGCCGAGTCATTCTTCAAAATGGTCACTGCCCGCAATCAGGACAATGACGCTGCCCGATCCGCGTACTCCGGACTCGGTCATGCTTTCTACAAGCAGGAGAAATTCGAAGACTCCGCACATGCATTTGCTTCACTCGCAGACATCGCGGAGATGGACGACGAACTCAAAACTCACGCCTTCTACATGCAAGCGACTGCCTTGCGAAATGCGGACCAGCTTGAGAAAGCGCTCCTTGCCTTCGAGGAAGGGGTCACCACCTATCAAGACGCTGATTTCCCGAAACTCACCAAAGAGACACAAGAGAACATTTACCGCCTTGCGAAAAGCGGAGCACGAGTCGCGCGTGAACTCGATCAGATCGACGTCGCGAACAAGCTGTATCAAGTCGCCTTCGATCAAATGAAATCGCGACCGGACGAAGAGCAGACAGAGCTCGATCGATTGATTTTCGAGTGGGCAGATGTGAACTATAACGCCGACGACTACAAACGAGCTGATGAACTCTATCAACTTCTCGTTCAAGAGCGTCCCGACAGTCCGCTGGCTGATGACGCGAGCTTGATTCTCGCGGAGAGTTTGCGATTCGATGAGCAGTCCGCTGAAGCGATCGAAGCCTTTCAGGCGATTCTCGCACACCCGAATGCTGACGAATTCGTTCGTCGCCGCTCGCTCGTGCATCTGACAGACCTCTCGGCAGAAAGTGAAGACTGGGAAACAGTGCTGAGTTCTGCACGCATGCTCAGAAACGAATTCCC
This sequence comes from Thalassoglobus neptunius, assembly GCF_007859735.1. GTDB lineage: Bacteria > Planctomycetota > Planctomycetia > Planctomycetales > Planctomycetaceae > Thalassoglobus > Thalassoglobus neptunius. Next base: position 9,797 of record NZ_SIHI01000003.1, read on the forward strand.
AATGAATTCACATTCCCAATACGCTGAATACAGAATCGGCGAAGCACTTCTGCAAACCGGAGCAAACTCAGAAGCCTACGAGCAGCTCAAAACACTTCGAAGTTCAATTCAGGAGGACCTGGATGACGCCCCGGTCTGGTGGGCAGAAGTCTGGATTCTGTTCGCGGAAAGTGCCCTTCGCCTGAAGAAATACGAAGAGCTGCGAGCGGCCATTGAAGAACTGCAAAGCCTCGATCCGATGACCAGTGCCATCCAACGCGGAGAACTTCTCGTCGGCCAGAGCTTCGAACAGCAGGCACGGTTTGATGATGCCCGCAGAGCGTATCTCCGCATCGTCTCGTCCCCAACCGGACGAGGAACCGAAACAGCTGCGGAAGCCCAATTCCGAATCGCGGAATCGTTTTTGAAACAAGAGAACTTCGAACTGGCGCTCAAAGAGTATTACAAAGTTTACGCGGGTTACGACGCTCCCACATATGAAGCAGCCGCGCTCTTCCAAGCAGCCCGGAGCGATGCAGCCATGAAGCAATGGCAGGGTGCGTTAAAGTCCTACCAAACTTTGCTCGACGAATTTCCGGACAGCCAGTACGCTCCCGAAGCACAAACTCAAATTGATCAGATCCTTCAAACCATCCCCGAACTCAAATCGGAAACAGAGTAATGGAGCAAGTGTCGTTTCTGAACACATGGACTCGATCAGATGGGCTCGGATTGGGCATGTTCAAATTCTCCGCGCTCTTTCTCCTCGTTGCTCTCGCATTTGCAGGTGAGTTCCTCGGGAAATCCGTTCTTGCACAGGAAGTCGAACTGACGCCGGTTCCCGCATCTGAGGTCGATAGCTCGACGATTCCCCAGCCATCCTCACAAGGCAGCGAAGCCCAAACCGAGCCGGGGGCGGCCGATTCGCCCAAGCGCGGTCTGCCAACGAACATCCTTGAGATCTTTCTTTCTCTCCGGTATTGGATCATTCCGTTCGCACTAGCCACGCTGATTGCGGTTTGGTTCACCACCGAACGCGTCGTCGTGCTTCGCCGGGGACGTGTCATTCCCAAACCGTTCGTGCTTCGGTTTCTGAAGCTTCTCGATGAAGGTGAACTCGATCGCGAAGAAGCTATGCAGATTTGTGAAGAGAATGGATCTCCAGTCGCGACCGTCTTCGCACACGGCGTTCGAAAGTGGGGCAAGCCCAGCGTTGAAGTCGAACAGGCGATCATCGACGGAGGCGAACGACAGGTCAGTGCGCTTCGAAAACACCTTCGCGTAATCAATGGAGTCGCAACCGTGACCCCGCTGATCGGCCTGCTCGGAACGGTCTGGGGAATGCTGGAATCGTTCAATCAAATCGCTGTTTCCGGAGCGATGGGAAACACAAATCAGCTCGCATCAGGCATCGCGCTGGCACTGGTCACAACTGCCGCGGGATTGATTGTCGCGATCCCGTCTCTGATTTCCTACATGTATTTGTCCGGTCGAGTCGATTCGATTGTGATGCAGATGGACGACCTTGCTCAACGTGTGGTCCACAACATCTCTGCTGAAGGAATCGCTGAACGAGAAGCGAGTTTAAGGATGGTCGCGGGCTCGAAATCCGGAACCAAAAAATCAGCCGGATAAGCTTGAATCCCAACACGCTGCGTGATGGATGATTCTCTGCTTTCGTAAACACCAGCAATTGCCTTGCTGCGCTCCTCGGTTGCAAGTCATCAAAGCAGTTGGAGTGGCCTAAAACTCGAACTGAAGTCGCGTCGCAAAGAACAGACTGCGTGCGTCCTCGATCCCGTCATTATTCAGATTGACGGGTATCACATTGACGACCACTCGAGCATGATCGTTCAGATACCAGTTGAGGCCAGCCACGAAATTGGTCATTGAGCCTCCCATGATATCTTTGCTGTTCAAGTCAATATGGGAGAGTCCGCCGGTCAATTCAATCGCTCCGAAACCATCCTCCTCGTCATCTCCAAAGTCTCTCTTCGGAAGAACGCCGGAGAAAATCCCTCGGCTCCGATTGTAGATCGCATGTTCTCCAGTCAGCATCAGCCCCGCCTGCACATACCCGGCATGAAACTGGACCGACGAATCGCCGATCCGATCCACGATGGTCCAGCGATATTCTGCTTGAGTACGAAAACACTTCCACTGGAAAGCGAGTTCCGTGTTGAAGTAGTTCGCGGTATGAGTCGGAATTTCACCTGTGTTGACGAACTGAGGCACAGAGTCGGAATCGGGACTCGCAGGATCGCCAATGAAAAATCCCGGTTCGTAGGAAAATTGCAGCTCATCCGTCGACGGGTTAATGAGCGTATATCCGCCCCCAAGATGGATCAGAAAATCCTCGAGATCGACAACAAGCAACGTTTCTCGCGTTGCCAGTCCCCAGCCACCGTTGTTTCCGCTCGAAACACCGAAAGCATTTGTCGGGAAACGATACGCGGAGAAGGCGTAAGTTCCGGACTTATGTGGAAACGTACCGAAAGCACGAACTCCCGTTTGACGAAATGGCGTCAATGCAAACGGAGACATCCGTTCAAGAAGAAGCAGTTCACGACCGCTTGACTCAGCATCCATTCCGTAAGGCTGTTTGAAGTAACCCGCCTCAATGTTCTGAATCACCGGGACATCAGAAAAAATGAGGGCGACATCCCGAAAGCTCGGATGTCCACTCGCTGCGAAATCGAGATCGACGACATAAGACGCGTTCTCACGGACTCTTCCTCCCGCCCTTAGGCGAACACGTCGCAAGCCGAACTGCGAAGAGATATCTCCGACGATATCGATGGTCTCCTCATCGGCGACCACCCACCCTGAATCGAGTTGCAGAAACCCGCTCCAGTGCAGCGTGGGGTACTTCGTCTCCTGTTCTAAAGCCTCTGAGATTGTCGGCGTTTTGAACTCGTAATCAGTCAGGTTGAGTCGCTCCTGAGGTTCCGCCTGTTCCGGTGTGACGGGAGGGGGGGCATCCTCATCAGTCGCTGGAGCAGCAGGTGCAGGAGTGGTCTCTGCCGGGATTGCTTCGGGGGGCACCTCGTCAATCGGAGCAGTTTCAGACAGGTTCGGGATCGGTAACGGAGGGACGATCGGGTCATCGTCCTGAGCGCAAAGGAGTGTCGACAAGATCATCCAGGAGATCGAAAAAGTGATCCATTCCGGGATGCGCATTTGTTTGACCAGTTTCGGGAGAGGGATGGAGTTCCCTAATCGTTACAATCGGCCCCCAACTTGCTTCGACTTTGAAGAAGATTGAAATCACTTTAAAGATTTCGCCAAATGATGTCTCGGATTGCCTTTTCTCAGCCCTTCGACCCGGCCTCTGTACCTTTAATGTCCGGCGACATGTCTCTAGACTTCTTCCAGCCGTTTTCAGTCCGCAAGACTTGAGTCACTTGTCACTCAAACGGTGAAATCCTTCCCTTTGGCATTAAATGCCCCTCCACTTTGCACAAATCAATGGCAGTTATTATGCGTTATTTCCTCGCTCTTGTTGTGCTGCTTGCAGCTGTCCAACGTATTCAGGCAGAAGAATCTGACTATCTTCGAGCAATCCAGTCTGAAGCAGTCGAGGCGAAGAAAGCTGACTTCGGACATTGGGGATGGACACCCGACCAGTATCTCCAATGGGGAACCCACAGCAATCGACTCATCCCGGTTTACACGTTCGGAACACAGGGAGCAGGCAAGGGAATCGATCTGACGGAATTCACCGGTCCGAACAGCACCTATCGATCCGCCGAGAGCATCACTGAACTCTACGGCCGACTCCCGCAATCGACCTTGAATCCCAACGCGGAGTACTGTGATCAGACAGACATCGCACGAATCCAGTCAGCTGCCCTCACTGCGGGGAAGAAACACATCTTTCTCGTCGTATTCGACGGAATGGACTGGATCACGACGCGCGCAGCGAGCATCTACAAAGAAGGGGCCGTTTCCTACGACGCGGGTCGCGGAACAGGACTCCATTTCCAGGACTACACCGCGAACGGAACGACACAGTTTGGATTCATGGTCACTAGCCCTTACGTTGACGAAGCTCAGGTCAACGTTGATCAACAGACCGCTGTCTCCGATCTCAATTCCGCACTTGGAGGTTACTGGTTCGAGCGTGGAGGCGACGCCCCGTGGATTGCTCCCTCAGACCCAACCTACCTGATTGGGAAGAAAACAGAGGCTGGCCCGCGACAGGCTTACACAGATTCGGCCAGTTCCGCCACGAGCATGACCGCGGGAATCAAGACCTTCAACGCGGCAATCAATGTTGACCACAGCGGCGAACGGGTCCGCACGATCGCTCATACTGCACAGGAACTCGGATATCGAATTGGAGTCGTTACCAGCGTTCCCATCAGTCACGCCACACCAGCTGCGACATATGCTCACAACGTTTCACGAAATGATTATCAGGACCTGACAAACGACCTTCTCGGTCTGCCATCCGTTTCCCATCCGAAAAATCCTCTGGAAGGAGTCGACGTTTTGATCGGCGCTGGCTACGGGGTGTCGCGGGATCTTGATTCCGGACAAGGTCAGAACTTCGTCCCCGGAAACGCCTATCTTGCCGAAGGTTCGATCGAAAAGATTGATGTCACCAAGGGAGGCCGATACGTCGTCTCAACTCGTCAGGAAGGGAAAGACGGAGCAGCCCAGTTGCAGAACGCCGCCAAACATGCGGCCGCCGAGGGCCATCGCCTCTTCGGATTCTACGGTGCAGAAGCGGCCCATTTGCCGTATCGCACAGCTGACGGACAATACAACCCGACTCAAGGCCGCAAGAAAACCGCCGAGTCCTATTCAACAGCAGACCTCGAAGAAAACGCAACTCTCGCCGAGATGACTCAATCAGCACTGACCGTTCTGGAAGCGGACGGAAAGCCCTTCTGGATGTTAGTCGAGGCAGGTGACGTCGACTGGGCGAACCACGACAACAACATCGACAACTCAATCGGAGCCGTCATTTCGGGCGACGAGGCCGTTCAGGTCATCACCCAATGGGTCGAAGATAACAGCTCATGGGACGAAACAGTCATGATTGTCACCGCTGACCATGGACATTTCCTGGTTCTCGAACGTCCCGAACTGCTCCTTCCGCCCGCCTCGGGAACGACTTCCCGTTGATGAAAATCGCGATCTATGCTATTTCCCAGCGAAAGCTAACCGAAATCCCGCATTCGAGCACGTCCTCCATGCGGGTTCGGAATTCGCACACGCATTCGACGACCAGTTTTGAAGAGGCTCGTTCCGTCGAGCGCAAGCGAAGGAGCAATTGTTTTCGTCGACGATCTTTCGCAGTGAACCAGCGTCATGGAGGACGCAATGGCGTCATTCAAGGAGCATGTTGGTTTTAGTGGATTGCTGGGAGTCGGGTACGGACTCGCAGCGACGTTCATGTTCGGGTTTCAACCAACACAAGCTGCCGTGGCTGGGTATCTCGCCGGCGTGGGTGGAATGCTCCCCGATCTCGATTCACCAACGGGCAAGCCGGGCCAGGAAATCTTCTCGCTGACAGCGGCGGTCGTCCCACTTGTTCTGATTGGATATGTCCTGAAATGGGCAGGACTTCCAACAGATACCGAAACCGTCATGCTGACGTTGCTGCTGATGTACTTCGCGATCCGGTATGGAGGATCGTGGCTGGTGGCCCAACTCTGTATCCATCGCGGCATGTTTCACAGCATCCCAGCAATGTTGATTGCTGCCGAAGCAACCTATCTCTTTTACCCGAGCGATGAACTCTCGGTGAAACTCCTCATGTCGGGAGCTGTGACGATTGGTTTCTTCTCACATCTCTTTCTCGACGAAATCTATTCCGTCGGATGGTCGGGTCCGATTCCCAAGCTGAAAAAATCATTCGGAACCGCACTGAAGCTTTACGGAACGAAGTTTGGACCGGCAGCATTTGCCTACGCGTTGCTGGCGTTCATGACCTTCGTCACTCTCGAAGATGCAGGTATCATCGGCCCCCCCGAACCGAGACAGGCAACTTCTCCGTCGGGTGACGAAACAGAGGACTCCGAAAATCCACCGGATTTCCAGCAGTCCTCTGAAGCGCTACCACTTCAGTCCGCCTCAAGAACGCCCGACGAACTCACCGACGCACCGCGATTTCAAACGCAGTAGAAGAACCTACGGCTTCGCTTCAGTCATTTGCGGAGGCAAGATTCCCTCCAGTGTCGGCGCTGCTCCTGTCGCTCGCTGCTCTTCCCGACAGGCATTGACGTAAACTTCTGCCGTCGTCTGCAAGAGTGCCCCTCGATCTTCTTCCGAGACCCCTTCGAGACGCGAAGCGACAGCTTCGACCCATCCGGGTTGTCGCGTCATCGCCACGGACATCATCTTCACGAAAAGGCTGATCTCTTCAAAGTTTCGATCGGCAATCCGATTGCTGATCGGAGAGATCAACTTGGCGATCAGAGCGATCGCATCTGATGGGAGCGAAACATAGAGATCCACCTGATGCCGCACACCTTTCGGAGTGAATGTCGGGCGCAGATGCATCATCGCCACAGCCTGAATCGGCGAGCTAAGTGCCGGGCTCTTGAATTCTCCTCGACAGACGACGATGTAGTTTTCTGCATCGCGGAGAAGAACCTCGACTGTTCCCTGGGTCCCGTCGTTGGTATTCGTCTCAAAGACAGTCGGCGATTTTCGATCGAGTTCGACTTTGGAAATATCCATGGCTCGCCAGATGCTGACCGCCACATCAGGTCGGTCCGCAAAGAAGTCATAGACTTGTGGATCGACTTCGAACTCAATGACAGGCAGCCGACGGAACAATGTGAGATCATCGAGAATCCCAAGCGCTGACTGTTGACCATGTGGCGTCAGCTTTTGGATTGGAAACTGCGCAATGGCAGCGTTTCGCACTCGACGACTCGACGTTCCTTCTTCAATTGTCTCAACGTTCAGAGACAGTTTCTGTTCATTGATCGTCGATCGACGAATCGGAATGACGGATGAACTTTCAACACCATCATCAGCTGCCAGGTTGTTTCCGTATGGTGTCCATACCGAACAACACAAGCAGGCCAAAACGCTGGCATTGACCAGTGAGCGCAACGGTCGCATGAATTCCCCCCCTACGACGTCACACACGGCAAGAAATGCCGCCCAGCACTGCCCCCCAGCGCGATCGTGACGTTGTATTCGTGATCATCGGCAAACTCACTCTGATGAGAACAGTCGAATTCTCGATCTCAAGCATCGAACCTCAGAGAGGTCGATTCACTGTGTTTTCCCATCGATCAGAATTTTGCCCCACCGTTGACATGATCCCTATTGCTCGCAAACCGCCTGCTCTCCATAATCCGCAAAGGAGGCTTTCGAAAACAACTAGACGAGCAAAAATCAGGAGAAACACAACATGCCTGTTTATCAAGATAACTCACTCTCCATTGGCCGGACTCCACTCGTCCAAATCAATCATCTGACCAAAGGGCTGAAAGCCAGAGTTCTTGCCAAGATCGAGGGACGGAATCCTGCCTACTCTGTGAAGTGCCGCATCGGGGCTGCCATGATCTGGGATGCCGAAGAGAAAGGTCTCCTTAAGCCGGGCATGCAGGTCGTTGAACCAACCAGCGGAAACACAGGAATCGCACTCGCGTTTGTGTGTGCGGCGAGAGGCTACCCACTGACGCTGACGATGCCAGACACCATGTCGATCGAACGCCGCATGATGCTCAGATCATTCGGAGCGACCCTGCTTCTGACTCCCGGAGCAGACGGAATGAAAGGTGCCATCAATAAGGCAACGGAATTGTCGGAGCAGGAAAACTACTTCATGCCTCAACAGTTCAACAATCCGGCGAATCCTGCCATCCACGAAAAGACCACCGGCCCGGAAATCTGGGACGACACAGAAGGCAACGTCGACATCTTTGTCGCTGGAGTGGGAACTGGCGGAACGATCACCGGCGTCTCCCGATTCTTCAAGAATGTCAAAGGCAAGCAAATTCATTCCATTGCCGTTGAACCAGCAGCGAGTCCGGTCCTCTCCGGAGGAGAGCCTGGCAAGCACAAAATTCAGGGGCTGGGAGCCGGTTTCATTCCCAACAATCTGGACATGAGCGTCGTCGACGAAGTCGTTCAGGTCACAGACGAAGAGTCGTTCGAAATGGCTCCTCGAGTTGCCCGCGAAGAAGGGATCACTTGTGGAATTAGCTGTGGAGCAGCGATGACTGCAGCTCTCCGAGTTGCTGCCCGTCCAGAAAGCGAAGGAAAGACCATCGTCGTCGTCCTTCCCGATTCTGGAGAACGCTATCTCTCCACTGCCCTGTTCGACAGCTGCCGCGACTAATCGATTTTCGAGGTTTCTCTGAACTCGTCGAGCTTCTCAGAAGCCAAATCGTATCAGGAAAGATGCTCTAGCCTTGAACGTTTCCACCCGTTCAAAAACCCGAGCCGGGTCCCGAAAGCGGCCCCGGCTCAGGTTATTTCTGCTCTTGGCTCTTCTGATCTTCACTGTCTCGATTGTGATCTCAGAACTCTCGCTTCGTGCTTACATTGCCTCACGAGGCTGGACGACGAATTGCTTCGCACCGCAGCTCGATCTCTTTGTGCCCGACTCCGTGAACGGAGCCACTCTTCGAAGCAACTTCCGACTGAAGTCCGGATCATTCGACATTCGGACCAATCAATTCGGACTCCGTGGCCCTGAAATCGAACCGAAGCCAACTGACGAAACTCTTCGAATTGCAGTCCTCGGCGGATCGTCTGCGTTCGGGTATTTTGCGAGTGATGGACAGGAAGCTGCCCGACTCCTTGAAGAGTTGATTCGGGAAGCAATTACTGAAGGGTCGGACCGCTCGATTGAAGTCCTCAACGCCGGGGTCCCGGGCTACAACCTCTTTCACACCATCCATCGATTTCAAAGTCGAGTCTGTCCGCTGAAACCGGACATCGTGCTGCTCTACCTCGGTTGGAACGATTTGACTTATGTCGTCAGCGAGAGCCCCAATACTCAACAGCATCAACAACGCACGCTCGCTCCACAATGGGAGCGACTGCTTGGAAGTTTTGTCCTCTACGACGTGATTGCTTACCGTATCTTTCAACGCTCTCCGCAATTCGCACCTCAATCCGGAATCAACAAGCAGCCGACAGAAGCGGGGATTGCTCAGTTCCGAAAGAACCTCGATCGACTCTTGACCGACATCGAAAGCTGCGGAGCGGTTCCTGTTGTCTGCATGCAACTGATGGCAGCCCATCCTGATGCAGACTCAAGGCTGGACTCCTCTCTAGGAACGACACCTGAAGATGTGCGCGAAGTCAAAGAACTCGGAATCTGGCTACGGGATGAACTCACCCAGATTGCTGAAGAACGGCAACTGATGTTGATTGACGCGAATTCGTCCATTCCGATCGATCCCGACCACCTCGCCGATGCCATTCATCCCACTCTTGTTGGCGAACGACGACTCGCCGATTTCTGGAAGGAATCGATTGAACCACTCGTCTCTGCCCAATGGGAAAAAGACGCTGCAATCGACGAGGAAGTTCCTGACCAAACCGACGCCCCATAATGAACACGTCCAGAAATAAACACTTTCCCTAAACGAACACGTCCGCGCCAACACTCGAAGAGAATGACAACTCTTCCATGCTGGCTCGGACGAACGGTTCGCGAAGCGGCTTCTTCCCGAGCAATGAAATGCGCAGAGAAGTGCTCAGGTGTGCTACGGCGGAGTGAAGTTATCCTCCGAAGTAAGAGGGTGCGTTCCCTTCACGCCATTTGATATTGCATCCAATGCTTGGCTTCTGGTCTTCCCGAATCGGTTCCCCGTCCAGAAGTGCGTCGCAGGCAGCTCTTAAGTCTTCACCGGTGACTGGAATGTCCGATTGTGGACGGCTGTCGTCGAACTGTCCTCGATAGACCAATTTATGATCGGCGTCGAAGAGAAAGAAGTCCGGAGTACACGCAGCGTGATACGCTTTGGCCACGTCCTGAGTCTCATCGTAGAGATAAGGAAATGTGTACCCCGCCGACTTCGCTTCTGCTTTCATTTCCTCCGGACCATCTTGAGGATGTGTCGTGACGTCATTGGAACTGATTCCAACAACTGCGAGCCCCTTCAACTGATACTCCGAAGCAAACTCAGCCAGCGCCGAGCGGAGGTGAATCACAAACGGGCAGTGATTACAGATAAACATCACCAGCAGCGGCTTCCCCGTAAAATCCTTGAGGGAAACTTCTTTCCCGTCCACGTTCGATAGTGAGAAGTCGGGAGCGGCATTCCCGAGCGGCAGCATGGTTGAAGCAGTCTTGACCATTAGAAATTCCTTATTGCGATTGAATCCGGATGATAAAAAAATGAGAGGGCAACTCAGCAGTTGGAGAGTGACTCAGTCTACTGATTAGACTCGCGATCTGCTTTGCGACCTCGAATTTCCAGGTCGTTCCACATCCCGAAGTCGTCAAAAGATCCCAGTCCAATCTGCCCCCACTGAAACGTCCGATCATGAGCCACCATTTGCGGTGTGCTCATATCGTCGAAATAGACCTCGATCAAACCATCCTCCACATTGCGAACGAGTTTGACGGTGTGCCAGGTGTCGTCTTTCCAGGGAGTCCCGCTGTTCACCTGTTCGCTGATCTTGATACGAGGGGCATCATTGACGATGAAAATCTGATTGGCGTGTGGATCAGTTTTCTCGCCGAGATGGACATAATAAAAGTGGGCCGGATCCTGGTATCCAAAAAAGAGACACATGTCGCGATGGGCTCGAGACGACTGCAGAGTTTTGACTTTTACCGTAATGACGAAGTCACCCACGGTCAGATCTTTGAGCATCGAAATGCTGTGCGGGCTCCGGTGCGGAGGAGCGTAGTCACTCCTTCCAAGAAGATGGTATACGTGATCTCCATCTTCATCGGTGACTTTCCACTTCGACTCATCCGTGGGAGACCATCGGTCGACGCCACTTTCGAAGTCGTCCTGATAGAGCAGAGGAAGAGACTCTTCAGCAATTGTCAGCCCTGCAAAACAGAGCACGATCGCAAACATTGTGAAAAGGCCCCGGGTCAGGTTTCTCATGCGTTTTTTCCTGGAGAAAGTTTGTTTCCCGATTTGCAGTGATCGAATGACTCACACAGCGATGAATTCGTTGCGCACGAATCGACACTTGCGACGACAGTAAACATTGCTCAAAGTCAACCAGTCCATTTCCAAGTTTTCTCGACACTCACTCGAACTTGATTCTCTCGGTGAATGTTGCGCTGACTCGCGAGAATCAGTGCAAACCAGAGATGAAAATGATCTGCGCGATTTCCCTGAATCGTCGATCACGTCAACGATCTGTTAGGCTATCGATTTATTTCACGCGTCCGCAACCAACATTGAGCCTGAGAAGTCCTTCGAGCAAGAATCACCAATCACAAACGCAGCATGGAGAAGGGACCAATGCCAACACCGATTCGAATCGTTATCAAGAACCTGACGTTGCGAGCAGAACTCAACGACAGCGAAACAGCTCAGGCAATCGCCAGTGCTTTGCCCATAGAATCCAAGGCGAACTGGTGGGGAGACGAAATCTATTTTTCAACGTCAGTCGCATGTGATCCCGCCGCCGATGCCCGAGCGGAGTTCGAAGTTGGCGAACTCGGTTACTGGCCACCGGCGAATGCGTTCTGCATCTTTTACGGGCCGACTCCCATTTCTAATGGCGGCAAACCGAAAATGGCAAACCGGGGAAACCCGATCGGCTGGGTCTCCGATGACACCGAGAAATTGCACAAGCTCAACAAGGCTGCAACGGTTCGTGTCGAGCTCGATCAACCTGAAGAAGAAGTGAGCGATGGCGATTGTTGACGCAGCCTTCGTCATCGCCATCACGAAATATCTTCGACGTCATTGGATAATCGTTCGATCCATTGATGGCGGCGGATCATCATCCGAAGCCCCCTTCCCCGACGCATCTTTCGAACTCGAAGTTGCTTCGCCTTCTTTCTTCTTCGATGACTGCGAACTCGAGGGGCGATCCGGGCGAATTCCCCGTTCAAATTTCCCCCACCAGGCGTCTGCGTCTTCGAACGTCCACTCCTGAAAGTGTGGTGAACGATGGAGCAACATCGACAAGTCACGAGCCGTTTGCGGTCGCTTCGATGGAGACTTTTCCAGACAACTCAACAGTGCGCTCTCAAGCTGATCGGAGATTGAATCCCCACTGAATTCAGAAGGAGCTGCTGGCGTTTCCGTGACATGGAGATTGCATAGCTCCACGAGATTCCGAGCTTCGAAAACCGGCCTTCCCGTGAGCAGGTAATAGCCGACAGCTCCCACAGCGTACAAATCGCTTCGTGCATCGACCGCAGCGGGAGTTTGAATGGCTTCCGGTGACATATACAAAGGAGTCCCCGTCAGCGAGTCGGCAGTGGTCATCTTGAACTGTTTGTCGTCGTCGACCGCTTTCACGAGGCCGAAGTCCAGAACTTTGACGACGTCAGGAACTCCCCCACGGCGATTCAGCATCAAGTTTGCGGGTTTAATGTCTCGATGAACGAGGCCAAGCGAGTGAGCTTCGTAGAGTGAACTGCAAATCTGGTCCAGAATCTGGAGGACTCGAGATTCAGAAAGCGGACCGTAAGTCTCGACCATCTTCTGAAGATCAATTCCGCTGAGATACTCCATCGCATAATAAAACACACCCTCCGGCGTTCGACCGTAGTCATAGATCGCAATCGTGTGTGGATTGTTCAGCTTACAAGTGATCTGAACTTCACGCTCAAAACGAGCAACGGAATTGTCGTTGACGATTTCCGGATTGAGCAACTTCACGGCCGTGGGCCTTCGGAGCATTGAGTGGAATCCTTTGTAGACTTCCCCCATTGCTCCTGAGCCGATCTTTTCTTCGAGGGTGTACTGCCCGAGTTGTTGAGCCTCGATCGCAGCAGCCTGAGCCTTCCGCTGCAGCTTGGCAACAATCACCGTGAAGATAAAAATGGCGATGGCGGCCAGTCCCAGAAGCGTGTACAGCCCCCAAAACGTCTGCTTAAGAATGAAGAGTGGACGATACGACTGAGCAACATCAACTTCGACCGCCAGACCGATGTCGTACTTGGGAATCCAGGTCCAGGCGCCGACCACCGGAACGCCCCGGTAGTCGTTGTAACCGTCGACATTCACATTCGTGTTGCCGTCGACGGCATCTCGCACCATGAACGTCATGGGCAGTTTGGAACGTCTCTGATTCGGACGATATCCCGTCGTCATGTTCCCGCCAGGATCTCGAACCAGAAGCCGGAGGATTGATCTCGACTCCGCTTCGTCGGGAATCAGCCCCAAAAGAATCAATTCTTCATCGAACCGACTGTTGGAGACAAGCATCCCATCGCGGTTGAAGGCGTATGTTTCCCCGGTCTCTCCGACCTGCCCCAACTGGAGGATTCGAGTGAATTCTTCATCGGGTCGAATCCGCAGTGCGAGCGCCCCGACAACCTGAAAGCTGTCATCGCGGACCGGAGCGGCGGCGTACATGACCGGTTGTCCTGTCCGCATTTCACCTTGCTCTGTATCCATTCGAACGACGCTTGGAAACGGAGGAGTGACCGTCGCTTCACCGTCATAAATGCGATCCAGAAACTTGTCATACTCGACAACGTTCTTCTGACCGATAAGTTCCTGATCGGAGCTGGCAATGATCTCGTGATTTCGATTCGCGACGAAATATCCATCGTACGAATGCGAAGAGAGCAGCGCAGAAACTTCTTTCGTCAGTTCGTTTCGGATTCGTGAAAGCGTCTCAGCATCCGCTTTCTCACTCGGATCGGTTTTGATCAACTCATAGATATGTTGTCGAACATCAAGATCATTCGCTTCCGCCTGGGCATTTGATTCCTGAACACGCAGCCAGCTAATGAGCATTTGCGTCTGAAGATCGCGAAACGCCGTCAATCCGGCGCTGAGATTCGCTTTCATCGTCCGCTCAATCGCCGACTGAACAAAGACGCCGATGACGAACAGCAGAATCACAGCAATGATCGGCCAAACCCAAAGCTGCTTCTTCAGAAAGAGCCGGGTTCTCGTCACCTGTTGCGACAGCCCTCCCGCGACCCACGATTGCCGCGCAGCTGCAATTGAACGGTTGAGAAGCGAATTGCGAAAGTTGGGAGAGAAAAATTTCAAGGTGCGAACTGCTCTTTAAAAGACGATCAGCCTTAAAAGTGTTGGCATTGAACTGAACGGAACCCACAGCCATGACCAACAACGTTCCGCAATAATCATTCTTCGACAATCACATTCAGGAGAACTCAATGCCGTCAAAAGCGAGGATTGCCCCGCCCGAAGAGTCGATTCCTGACGGTTCCGTGCCTCGACGATGATGGAATGAAATTAACGGTTCGAACGATTGATCGTGTTGGAACATTGGTCCCGACGATTTGACGGCATCGCCGAGACCAATCAGAATCAGCAAGACATTAAAGTCGCTTTCGATCGGTCGCCCACCTCAATGGTGTCAACTCGGTCGTTTTACCTTTTGGAAGACGTCGCTATGCCAGAGCACTTTTCGAACCAGTCTTCACGTTCTCGCCTGAGCACTCAGAACGATCCCCCTGTCGATCCCCTTGTCGATCACTGTGCCGATTATTCTCTCCAAAGACAGAGGCAAAAGGGACAGGCCCCAAGCCTTCAGTCTCCCTTTCGCGCGATTCCTGGTGCCTTCGTCTTTGTCTTCAGCGCAATTTTTCTTCTGAACTCAACGTGCCGAGCGGAGTCTGAACACCCGAATGTGCTGATTGTCATGACGGATGATCAGGGCTACGGCGACCTCAGTCTGCACGGAAACCCGCACCTCCAGACGCCGAATCTCGACGACTTCGCTCATTCAGGAGCACAATTTGAGCGATTCTTCGTCAGCCCGGTCTGTGCTCCGACGCGAGCCAGTCTTCTCACCGGACGCGATCACTTAAGAACCGGAGTGAGTGGCGTCACGCGCGGGTTCGAAAACGTGCGTGGGGAAGAAGTCACGATCGCCGAACTCTTTCGAGATGCAGGTTATCGAACCGGTTGCTTCGGAAAATGGCACAACGGGCGACACATGCCAATGCATCCGAACGGACAAGGGTTCGAGACATTCATCGGTTTCTGTGCCGGTCACTGGAACTCTTACTTTGATCCGCCTCTCGAACACAATGGGGAAGAGATTCAAGGCAAGGGCTACATCATCGACTACCTGACTGACGAGGCGATCGAATTTATTCGAACCGACAAGGACAAACCCTGGCTTTGTTACGTCGCGTACAATACCCCTCACTCACCTTGGCGTGTTGCGGATGAGTATTGGAATCGATTCAATGGAATGGGACTCGACACCAAAGCTCAATGTGCTTACGCGATGGTCGCCAACATCGACGAGAATTTCGGAAGACTGATTGAAGCGCTCGATCAAAATACCGCCAAGGAGACCATCGTCCTTTTCCTGACCGACAACGGTGCCAATTCAGACCGATTCAATGCCGGGATGAAAGGACGAAAAGCTTCGATCGATGAAGGCGGATCGCGTGTTCCGCTCTTCATCCGCTATCCCCAGGCGATTTCGTCCGGAACCATTGTCAAACCCATCGCTTCTCATCTCGACTTGCTTCCAACACTCGCCGAATTCTGCAGCGTTAAGATCCCCGAAGATGTTCGAGAACGACTTGATGGAACATCGCTTGTTCCGTTGTTGACCAATGCGAACGCTCCGTCCGAATGGCCCAACCGGACGATCTTTACCGATATGTATCGAACGACCCGTCCCGACCATTTCCGCGCGGCCGTGAGAACCGATCAGTGGAGAGCAACGATTCAAGGTGATTCGGCAGACCCCCAACGTTGGGAACTCTACGACATGGTTTCCGATCCGGGACAACAGAAAAACGTCGCTGCATTCCATCCCGAAGTCGTCACAGAACTCCGGGACACCTACCTGAAATGGCGATCGACTATCGACTTGGATTCGCTTGATGATGTTCGAATTCCCGTCGGCCATCCGTCGCGAAATGCTTATCGGCTGCCAGCCAACGAAGCCTTCCTGAGGCCGGAAGTCGGTGAAGGCATTCGGTACACCGGCGATACCGCTGCTGGATACGCCAACAGTTGGATCACCGATTGGACGAACACCGACGCGTTTCCAGAATGGACCATCGAAGTGACCGAAGCGGGACGATATTCGCTCTCTCTCGAATACACATGTCCCCGTGAAATCGTCGGCAGTCAGCTTCGACTCGAAATCGGTGACCAGGCAACTTCAGTCAATATCCCGAAAGCCTTCGATCCCCCACTCGTCCCCAAACCGGACCATCTGTTCTCGACCAACTATCAAGACAAATCAGCTTGGGCAACGCTTGAGATTGATGAATACGAACTTGAAGCCGGAGTTTATCCGGTTCGGGTCCGAATCAATTCTTTGGCCGGGGAGCGAGGAATTGATCTTCGCTCATTGACTCTCACCCGAGCAAGGAATTCCAACTGAAGCATTCTCCAAGCATCACGCTCCTCCTCCGATGAGTACAGCGTTTGAACGTGGACTTCGCTTCAATGCAAAAGGAAGATGTCTCGACGAATCGTTGCGCTGACAGAGTGCAATGCGTCAATTGATTGCACGGAGTCGATCGAGCGTGGAATCGCTCCGTTTCAACGATGAGTTCCGTCAACTAACAATTCGTTCCGTCAACTACTGAGGGAATCGATCTCGGCGATGCTGGGCGCCGCGCACGTACTGTCGGGCGTGTTTCCTCGCGGACATCTTTCGGAAGAAAAGAGCCAGGCCGACCACCAACATCAACAGTCCGACGATCCATCCGCCATGGACCGGCTCGACGAGATAGTGGGCAGTACTTTCGGATGAAACCGCACCATGTCCTGGATGGGCGATGACAGCGGAAGTGAAAATTGTGTCGACCAAGAGTCCGAGACATCCAATTCGCAGCAAATGGTTCAAGAGTTCACTCCGCAAGACAGAAAATTGATCACCGACATTCAACTCCGAATAGTCGCAGATTCTTCAACGAGATTGGCATAGTTTCTCAGGAGTTGCAATCCGACCCGCTGACTTTTCTCCGGATGAAACTGAGTCGCCATCAGGTTTCCTTTTGCCACGATTGAGGCAAATGGCTGAGTTCCATGGGTTGTCTGCCCAATGACCGTTTCCCGATCAGTAGGGCGAACGAAAAAGCTATGCACGAAATAGAAATGCGATTCGTTCGAGATTCCTTCCAGCAATGGATGAGCTTGAACAGTGTCCACAGCATTCCAGCCCATGTGAGGAATCTTCAGCTCCGGCTCGTTCTGGAATCGAACGACATCACCATCGATCAATCCCAAGCCTTCATACTCTCCATCTTCATAGCTCGTTTCGAAGAGAAGCTGCAGCCCGAGGCAGATTCCAAGAAGCGGCTTTCCAGAATCGACAGAATCGCGGAGAGCGGTCGGAAAGTCCTTTTGACGAATTTCTTGAATGGCATCCCGGAACGCGCCGACCCCCGGCAAAATCAAACCGGGGAATTGCTCCATCTCGTTCGGACGACTCACGATTTGAGCTGGGACTCCGAGAAACTCGAAGGCCTTCTGAACACTTCGCAGGTTCCCCATTCCGTAATCGATAATACCAATCATGAATCTGCCTGTCGTGAATTTGTGAATGCCCCGGAAACAGTTCGCGAGGTTGCCTCAATCGAGAGACACAACGAAGTCATCAGCGGGCAAACAAAAAAACCGAATTCTCACAACTTGCGAGAATTCGGTTCATGACTTCATCGAACTTGAGCACTTTCAAGAATGCTACGCTTCTTCGATCTCAAGTTCATCCAACTCGTCCACTCCGCTGACATCGGAATCAACAAGGTCATTCTGAAGGTCTGGACCGTGATCGTAGCAGTCACTGTTGTGCCACAACGGAACTCCAGCGGAGTACCGGGCAGCCAACATTTTGACCTTATCTTCAGAACCAGGCTTTGCCTCAGTTGGAGTGAGCGGATCGTACCCGCAAATGTCGAATTCTTCGACACCCTCTTCGAACTCAGCTCCATCATCGCTGTAAACGGATTCAATGCCAAGTGCGATGTCAACCTCTGGGTCAACCTCGAAGGAAAACTCCATAAACCAATCTCCCCTCATCTCTGTCAATGAGTGACTTTTCAACAACGACGCGCGGAAAAGTCCGTGTCGTCTCAACCAATTTCCAAATTACAACGTGATTCGGCGGAGATCTCTCCGTAAAGCCGAATCAAAAATCCGCGAGGAAAATGGACTCCCCGCGATCAACAAATCTTTGCACAGACAAAGTCATTCCACACAGGGAAAAGACACTCTCTGGTAAAAAAACATTGCATGATAAAATGCGACCCGAACCGGACTCTCCGATTCAGATCATGGACTGTTGCCGCAGAACAGAGTTTCGATTCGTTTTTGTTCAAAAAACCTTGAATCGACTAAGTTCGAGACAGCAGCTTAACAACATTTCATCGGGGAGATGCCACCCGCATCACTGCGAACCTCGACACCACGATCCCCTCTGACCTACTGGCCACATTCAACAATTCCTCATGCCAATTTCACGGCATCGCAACATATTCGCTCCATCACAAAATAGTCGTTGCAATCTCGTCGAATGTTTCTACAGCCATTTTTCATACTGAATTGATCACGTTTCTGGCGGTCAATCCGCACTCTCTCCACTCACCAATTCCATTTTTCCAGTCCCTTGGATAAGCAATTTACGTCAGCAGGTCCGACTCATTCGGCCTTCAGAATGACGACACAGGGACAGAGGTCAGGGGATCGAAAACGCTCACTCTCAGTCCTCCAGATTCTCTCGGATCGTCGCAAATTGTCAATAAAAAAATGAGCAGTGGAAGAAGATTCCCCGGATTCCTGACTCATTGTTCTCGCTGGCGAACACCCACCGATTAGGTGTGACCAGACCGATACTATTTCGAGATTCTGCCCCAGTGAATTGAGTCCAATTCCAACTTGCGCAGCAGTTTTCGTTTTTTGGCCCAGCCGTCGAAAACTTAACAAGTTTCTCACAATCTAGAATTCGCGCCCGCAATCAACATCGCCCGGCAATTGCTCGCGAATGGCACGCCCAATCAATCAAAACTCTCCGATCCGACTTCGAAAATCAGCCTCTGGAAACCACCAACTCCTTCAAACCATTGCATCAACATCGACGTAATAAACAAGCACCGATCTCTAAACTCCTGCTGAAGCAAATCGAAGACAACTCTTCAGCACGCGAGAAGCGAACTCTCCAACACGGGGACAACCAAAGATCGATTCATCCCACGCGCAGAACCGCAAGGTTCTCGTGAGCATCCCCTGTCTCGCGCTTTCCTCGAGCCAGCGCGGGGACGCTTGATTCGAAAATCTGAGACTCGATGAGTTCGCAAGCAGAACGAAGAAGCAACCTCCGCACTGGACCACTTGAAGCTTGAGATGCTTCGGCAGTCAACACGTCGACCATTTGAGATCGAAGAGTGTTGGTGTCCTCATGACGTTCAAGTTCCATGGGAAGTACCGTGGTTGCGTAATAGAAAAAGCGGCCGATGCGCATTCATCGACCATTCATCTCCTCAAGGACAGCCACGCCTCGCCCGGTGACCAAAAAGGATTCCCATCACACCCAATGCGGTACGAAAAGTCACCACGAACGCGTTGGTTCCCCTAATCTTCCTATTGCCACACGACATCGATCGTCCAAAGATCATTTGAGCCTGTGCGGCGGCGGAACGCATTCGAAAGAAATGGGCCCGCAGTCGACCAATTGTATGCAACAGTCGGCTGTTGAAGAGTTTGCAAATCAAGGCCTCGCTGCTAGTATCATCAGGAATTGAACAGTGAGAAACTCAATTCCCCCAATCGCGTTTGAGACGGCTTTTTTTCTCAATCGGCTACGAGGACTCCCAACATGTTCCGAAACGGATTGTGCTTCTTCATTTCAGGGATGATTATGATGATATCAGGACAACAAACCGTCACTGGCGCTGAAGAAATCACCTCTGTTGAGGGAATCACAGAGTACCAGCTTGAGAACGGAGTTCGGGTACTTCTATTCCCTGATCCTTCGAAACCTCAAGTCACCGTCAACATGACCGTATTCGTCGGGTCACGCCACGAAGGCTATGGCGAAGCGGGCATGGCTCACTTGCTCGAGCACATGTTGTTTAAGGGCACTCCCGATCATCCAAACATTCCCAAAGTGCTCAAAGAGCACGGTGCCCAATTCAACGGGACAACCTGGCTCGATCGAACGAACTATTATGAGACACTTCCTGCCAGCGAAGAGAATCTCAAGTTCGCCATCCAGTTGGAAGCAGACCGACTCGTCAACAGCTTCGTCAAAGGCGAAGACCTTGAATCTGAAATGACCGTCGTTCGCAACGAGTTCGAATCCGGCGAAAACTCTCCGAGTCGAATCCTCGGACAAAAGGTGATGTCGACCGCCTTCGAATGGCACAACTATGGCCAATCGACGATCGGAAACCGAGCAGACATTGAACGTGTTCCTGTCGAGTCTCTGCAGCGTTTTTACCGAAAGTATTACCAACCCGACAACGTGATGGTGATCGTCGCGGGAGCATTCGATCCGGAAGCCGCCATGAAAGAAATCGAACTTCGATTTGGATCGATTCCGCGTCCGGATCGTGTTCTTGAAGACACTTATACGGAAGAACCTGCTCAAGACGGCGAACGACTGGTCACTCTTCGTCGCGTCGGAGACGTCGGACGTGCCGCTGCGGTCTATCACATTTGCTCGGGAGCCCACCCCGACTACGTCGCAATTGATACTCTCGAACACATTCTGACATCATCCCCCTCCGGACGACTTTATTCGGGACTGGTCGAGTCCAAACTTGCAGCAAGTATTTCAGGAGCCGCTTACGCACTGCACGATCCGGGCGTTCTCCGGTTAATGGCAGAAGCGTCTCCCGGAGTCGACCCACGAGATGTCCTTTCCAAACTTCTTGAGATCACAGAATCCATCGGAACAGATGGAGTGACCGAAGAAGAAGTCGAACGCGCCAAGCGCTATTGGTTGAAGACGTGGGAAATGTCCCTCACGGACAGTAGTCGACTGGCGGTTCAACTCAGCGAATGGGCAGCCCAGGGCGATTGGCGATTGATGTTCCTCTACCGGGATCGACTGGAAAAAGTCACTCCAGAAGATGTTCAACGCGTTGCTGCCAAATACCTTCAACAGAACAATCGAACTGCGGGACTCTTCATCCCCACCGAAGAGCCCGAGCGAATCAGCGTTCCACCAACTCCTGATCTGGCGGAAATGATCGGCGACTATAAAGGTCGAGAAGCGGTCGCTGCCGGTGAAGCCTTCGAAGTGACCCCGGACAACATTGAGGCTCGCACCACAAGAGTCAATCTTCCCTCCGGCGTCAAAGCGGCATTCCTCCCCAAGAAGACGCGAGGAGAGGCGGTCGTCCTTGAATTCAACTTCCGCTACGGAGACACCGACTCTCTCAAAGGACTGGCCACAGCTGCTGAACTGCTTCCAACGTTAATGACAAGAGGGACCGGCTCTCTCAGTCGACAACAGATTCAGGACGCACTCGACGAAAACAAAGCGAAGCTGTCCGGATCCGGAATTCCAGGACTCATCAACTTCTCGATCGAGACACGACGTGAGTTTCTCCCGGAAGTACTGAAACTGTTCAAAGACATTGTTCGCGATCCATCACTTCCAGAATCCGAACTGGAACTGATCCGAAACTCGAAAGTCGCCAGCTACGAACAACAACTCACCGACCCCACAGCCCTCGCTCGCGTCGCCGTCTCTCGTGCACTCAGCAAGGACTACCCGGCCGATGACGTTCGTTACACGCCGACGATTGAAGAAGAAATTGAACGCCTGAAAGCGACAGAACTCGACGAGATCAAACAACTCTACAAAGACTTCCTCAACGGAACGCATGGCGAAGTCTCGATCGTCGGCGACTTCGAAATCTCAGAGGTTCAACCTCTCGTCGAAGAGATTCTGGCTGACTGGACCTCACAACATCCATTCGAACGGGTCGGTCGTCCTGAAACTGTTGACGTTCACGGAGGTCGTGAAGAAATTCTGATCCCCGGCAAGGAAAACGCCACCTATCTCGCTGGAACACTCTTCCCGATCACCGACGATAACCCCAACTACCCTGCTCTGGTTATGGGGAACTACGTGCTCGGAAGCAGTGGCCTCTCATCACGGCTGGGAGATCGAGTCCGTCAGAAAGACGGGCTGTCCTACGGAGTCGGCTCCATCCTCCGAGGTTCTGCGATCGATCCTCGCACAACTCTCCTCGTCTACGCGATCACCAATCCCGACAACATGTCGAAGGTTGAAAATGCGATCGAGGAAGAGATTGAGCTCCTGCTCGAAAAGGGAGTCACCGCCGAGGAACTGGAAGCTGCACAGAGAGGCTATCTCGAGCGGCAAACAGTTGATCGCTCCGACGATCGCCAGCTCGCGACAACTCTCACTAACACCGCATACCTCGGTCGTACGATGGGATTTTATGCGAAACAGGAACAGGAAATCGCGGAGTTGACAACAGAAGACGTCAACAAAGCACTGAACGAATTTCTCAGCTTGAAGCACTACGCCGTCTTCGCTGCCGGTGACCTGCAACGAGAAACCGACACCCCTAAAAAGGAAAGTGAAGCCCCCATGCCGGCGGAAAAAGACGAACTCAAAACAACAGACAGCGGACTCAAGTATCGGATCATCGATCCCGGCGAAGGCACTCAACCGACTGCCGCAAGCACTGTTGTTTGTCACTACAAAGGCTGGCTCGACAACGGAAGCGTTTTCGACAGCTCTTACGACCGCGGAGAACCTGCGACATTTCCGCTGAGTGGTGTGATCAAGGGTTGGACCGAGGGACTTCAGCTCCTCAAAGAAGGCGGCAAAATTGAACTTGAGATTCCTTCGGAACTCGGATACGGAGATCGTGGTGCTCCTCCCGTCATTCCACCATCTGCGACTCTTCATTTCGAAGTCGAACTTCTGGATGTTCGCTGAGAATGAATGATCGTTGACGAACGTCGTCAACGTTGGTGATCCAGTCGCACGAAAACACCGAAGTGGTGCGGCGGATCGCCATCATCGATTTCGAGTTTCTCCACCTACATGAATGACAATGAAGGAATCAACGTCACATGCGATTCGATATCACACTTGCAAGCTTGTTCTCTCTGATGACCGTCCTGATGCTGGCTGGTTGCGTCGCTGGCCCGGATGATTTTACCGCAAAGTCTTCGGAAGACGACCGCAACTTTGATGTCGTCAGCCCGAGCGGTGACCCAGCTGCGAATCAGCAGACGGTCTCGCTTGTCTCAGCTGAAGAGCGCGGAGACTTCCGATCGACTCCATCCGGCCTCAAGTACCGCATCATCAAAGAAGGCAAAGGACGAAAGCCCAACCGGAACTCAACAGTCACTTGCCACTATCGGGGCTGGCTCGATGATGGCACCGAATTCGACAGCTCCTACCGCAGTGGACGAGCGGCAACTTTCCCATTAAGTGGAGTCATCAAAGGCTGGACCGAAGGACTGCAACTGATTCAGGAAGGTGGAGCGATCGAACTCAAGATCCCAAGCGATTTGGGATACGGCCCGCAAGGTTCTCCTCCCACAATTCCAGGTGGAGCAACACTGCACTTCGAAGTTGAGTTGATCAAAGTCAACTAGATATTTCCTGTGAGCTTTCCTCGCTCGCACGAGCGAAGAACGCCAAGCTCTCAAGTCCCGCATCCATCCGAGTCTTGGGTTAGAATCAAATCTTGCCCTCGACTCGATGTGACGCGATTTTCAAATTTTCCGGGACAGCTGAATCAGTCACTGAGAGTCGAGTGAGCAGGACTTCTCTGCCTGTTCGGAAGTTTTGATGGCTGCTAACCTCACTCCCCAGTACTACAAAGCCGAAGCAGCATTTCGCCGTGCTTCGACTCCTCGTGAGCGTCTGCAAGCTCTCGAAGAAATGCTGCGAGTCATCCCGAAACACAAGGGAACGGACCGAATTCAGGGGGCAATTCGCGCGCGACTCAAAGAACTTCGCGCCGAACTTCAGAGCCTCGGAACACGTAATAGTGCTCACAAGAGCTCTCGTTTTCCTCGCCAGGGATGCGGAACAGTCGTCCTCGTCGGGGCTCCGAATTCCGGAAAGAGCAGAGTTCTCAAAGAGACGACGAACGCAACTCCCGTTGTCGCCGAATACCCCTATTCCACGCGCGAAGCAATGCCGGGTCTCGCAACCGTGAGTGGGGTCCAGATTCAACTCATCGACACTCCCGCAATTGCGGAAAACGTTGTCCCTCCGTCACTGGTGGATCTGGTCCGGACAGCTGATCTCGTCGTGTGCTGCATCGATGGTTCCTCACCCGACGCAGTGCGTGAAACACTCGAGGTCTACCGACAACTCGCGGACCGCAAGACCCTGCTGGACCATGAGTCAGGATTCGCTGTCGATGACTTGACGACTGTTCGGATTCGGTCATTGATCGCGATCACGCGAGGAGATCATTCGAATACTCAAGCCGTCGTTGCCGAGTGGAAAGAGCGTTCCGGGCTTCGATTGCCCATCGAGATCGTCGACCTCGATTCTTCGAGCGATGTGGAACAGCTAAAAAGTCGAATGTTCGAGTCGCTGGGGCTGATCAGAATTTTCACGAAGCGGCCGGGAGAAGAGGTTGCCATGGATTCCCCGATGACCATTCCGGTTGGAGGAACTGTTGAGGATCTGGCCGAAAAAGTTCACCATGAGATCGCGTCTCGATTGAAGTTCGCTAAGGTATGGGGCAGCAGTGCTTTCGATGGCCAAACCGTTGGCCGCGATCACGTTCTCTCCGACGGAGACGTTGTCGAACTCCATTGATGTCGACGCAGCTGCCTATTGACTTTAGAGTGACACTCTGGTCAATAGAGACAGAGTGAGACACAAATTTGCCGCAATTCGCCAATGACGCACCCACGAAATCGGAAGCGATGAGTTTCAGCCCAAACGCGGGAAACACGGCAACAGCAATAAGCTCTCAAAGTGGTCGCCAAGCACGAAAATCGAAAAGCAAACTCAACAGCTTGTCGATTCAGCGATCACTTCGAGACAAAGACAAAACAATTCAGACTTGAGTCACATTCAGACGATCTGAAGCCCGAGCCCCGGACTGCAATCTCGGCGTCGACTCCTGTAGCACCACTTCTCAACGATGTCTTATGCGAAAAATTGGAACGTTTGATTCTCAATCGCTGGCAGAAAGATTTCACTGGTTTCTGATTTCGAAAGAGATTGAGAATCAACTCGATGAAGTTCCGCCTCACTGGGAGATCTGGGTTCTCGATGATGACCTTCTCCCCAAGGCTCAGGAGGAACTGACAGCCTTCCTGGAATCGCCAGATGATCCGCGATTCAAAGTCAGTCCGCCGAAGATCGTCAAAAAGCCAAAACCAACTCCGCGCCGGACTACGACCGACTACTCAAGCATTCGCGTGACGCGTTTTCTGATTGTCGCCTGTGTCGTCCTGACGATTTACACCGGGATGGGGACACGCCATCCGGAAGTCGTCAACTGGCTGCTCTATTCGAAGTTTCAGAAAACCGGTCCGAACTGGCCTCTCTCTCCGGAAATCATGCGGGGAGAAATCTGGAGACTGGTCACTCCGATTTTCATCCATCTCTCCGTTCTGCATCTACTGATGAATATGTACTGGATGTGGATTCTGGGCGGAATTATCGAACGCAGACAAGGTCCCACCCGCCTGATCATTCTGACGATTCTCACCGCCGCCGGGTCCAGCATGACCCAGTACTTCCTGTTCGGACCGGCCTTCTCCGGGATCTCTGGCGTGGTCTACGGGCTGCTCGGTTATCTCTGGATGAAGTCGATGGTCTCCCCGGAAGAACAGCTCGGCGTCCCGCAATCGCTTGTGCTGTTCATGCTCGTCTGGCTCTTCCTCGGAATGTCCGGAAGCCTGGAAGCACTCGGAATGCGAATCGCCAACGGAGCACACTTTGGCGGACTGATGGCCGGAATGCTGGTCGGTTCCATTCGATCCTGGAAGTAGTCCGCTATCATGGGGGCTCTGCATTCGAATGCAAAATCGATGCGGAGACTTCGGAGCGACTCGCTATCACTGCTTTTGATAACAGTGATGTTCCGCTCAAAAAGACGTACAACACACAACGCAGACAGACAGCATATTCACTTTTAGATGGGAATTGATTGTGGCCGGAAAAGCTTGGGGCGGACGGTTTTCGGAACCAACGAACGAACAGGTGGAGTTGTTCACCGAATCGATTTCCTTCGACGCACGTCTGGCTGCGGTCGACGTGAAGGGTTCTCAAGCTCACGCGCGGATGCTTGCCGAAGTCGGACTGATTTCGAAAGAAGAGGCTGATCAAATTCAGACAGCTCTCGATGAAATCCTCATTGAGATTCAACAGGGGAAGATCGAGTTCAGCCCGTCTCTTGAAGACATTCACATGCACATTGAGTCCGCGCTCATCGCCCGCCTTGGCGACGTGGGACGAAAACTGCATACCGGCCGTTCGCGAAACGATCAGGTCTCGACGGATATCAAACTTTATGTCCGTGACGAAATCGATCACCTCGACAAACTTCTTCAACAGCTGCAGCGTGCCTTCGTCAGTCGCGACGATGATCTCGATTTAATCCTCCCCGGCTACACCCACCTGCAACGTGCTCAACCCGTCAACGCGGTTCACTACTGGCTGGCGTACACCGAAAAGTTTCAGCGCGACCGTGAGCGTCTCGCGGACTGTCGCCGACGCCTGAATTTCTCTCCGCTGGGGGCAGCTGCGCTCGCAGGCACAACACTCCCTATCGATCGTGACCAAACCGCGAAAGACCTCGGGTTCACCGCTCCCGCAGCCAACAGCCTCGATATTTCAAGTGATCGTGATTATCTCGCCGAACTGGTCTCTTCACTCTCGCTGATTGCGATTCACTTAAGCTCATGGGCGGAAGAATGGATCTTGTGGTGTACCACCGAATTCGGGTTCATGACTCTTTCGGACGCATACACGACCGGCTCTTCGATCATGCCGCAGAAGAAGAACCCCGACGTACTCGAACTGATTCGAGGAAAGTCCGCCCGCGTGATTGCTGCCTCGCAGCAACTATTTGTCCTGATGAAAGGGTTACCGCTGGCGTATAACCGGGACCTTCAGGAAGACAAACTCGCCGCCTTCGCTGCGATTGATACCATCAAAAGCTGCCTGGAACTGGCTCCTTCGATCGTCATCAACGCCAAGCTGAATCGCGATAAAATCGCCAGTCGCATCGACGATGGATTCCTCGACGCGACCGCTCTGATGGAATATCTCATCCTGCGGCAGGTCCCGATGCGGACCGGTCACGAAATCGTTGGAAATCTCGTCGCGCTTTGCGAGTCAAAGAACTGCCGGTTGAAAGATTTGAGTCTCGAAGAGTTTCAGAAAACAGCCCCGCAAATCGACAATGATGTCTACGACGTCCTCGGTGCCGAGAATGCTGTTTCCGCACTTCGCAGCTTCGGATCTGGGGGACACGACAGCGTTCGGCATCAACTGAAGCTGTGGCAAGATCGCCTCGCAGAGAATTGATGCGACTGCAGATACGTTAAGGCTTCTTAAAAAACGGTCTTGTCAGAATAGACGGCTTCGTGATAATAGGTCAGCGAAGAGTTGAACTCTTCCGGCACAGCATTTTTTGAATCTCACTTGCGCCGTTCCTTTGGCAATCCAGCAGTCGGCTTTGGACGCCTCTTCCGTCCTCGCTCTCAGTCTACTGACTTGCGTACAGGCATCGACGAATGATTGATGCTTATTGAGATTGACCGCGTGTGATATGGAAGGGCTTGCCGGCTGCTTGCACAGGAGAATATACGTGTCTACCGGTCAAGCAATTCTGTCGAAGATGTCTGCTCAACAGAACACTGAGCAGTATCGTCACGAGAACTGGCAAGGTTCGTTCTCGGAATACCTGGACATCGTCAAAGCGAATCCAGCAGTGGCCCGAACGTCGTACCAGCGGATGTACGACATGATCATCGCTGAGGGAACCTATCCGGTCGAAGGCAGCAAAAACCTCGTCCGCTATACCTTCTTTGATGACCCGCACAACAACGGCGAAGATGCCATTTTCGGACTCTCCGAAACTCTGATGGCTCTCGTCAATGTCTTCCGGTCCGCAGCCTTGAAGTACGGGACCGAGCGACGAGTGCTGCTTCTTCACGGACCGGTCGGCAGTTCGAAATCAACAATCGCACGTCTTCTGAAACAGGGACTGGTCCGCTATAGCCGAACCGACGAGGGAGCCCTCTACTCATTCGGTTGGAAAGAGGAAGACGGGTCGATCACCTGGGACCCGATGAACTGCGAACCGCTGCAACTCATCCCAATGAGTGCGAGAGAAGACGTCTGTCGCGAATTGAATGCAGATCGTCCATCGGACACATACTCTGTCGAGATCACCGGCGATGTCTGTCCGCTGTCACGCTACTACTTTCAACAACGCCTCCAGGAACACGATGGGGACTGGACGAAAGTTCTCGAAAGCGTCGTTGTGCGCCGAATCTTCCTCTCAGAACAGGACCGAATCGGAATCGGAACGTTCCAGCCGAAAGATGAAAAGAATCAGGACTCCACCGAACTGACAGGAGATATTAACTATCGAAAGATCGCCGAATTCGGAACCGAATCCGATCCGCGCGCATTCAACTTCGACGGTGAGTTCAACGTCGCCAATCGAGGGATGATTGAATTTGTCGAAGTCCTTAAGCTGGACGTTGCGTTTCTGTACGACCTTCTTGGAGCGTCCCAGGAGCACAAAATCAAACCGAAGAAATTCGCACAGACCGATATCGACACCGTCATCATCGGACATACAAACGAGCCGGAATACAGAAAGCTCCAGTCGAATGAATTCATGGAAGCACTTCGCGACCGAACGATCAAAATCGACGTTCCGTATGTCACACGGCTGAACGAAGAAGTCAAAATCTACAACAAGAGTTACAACCAGGCACGCGTTCGAGGGAAGCACATCGCCCCACATACACTCGAAGTGGCAGCCATGTGGGCTCTTCTGACACGACTCGAACAACCGAAGCATCACGGACTGACACTGCTTCAGAAAATGAAGCTTTACAACGGAAAAACGCTTCCCGGTTTCACAGCGGAAAACGTCAAACAACTCCGCAAAGAAGCCAAGCACGAAGGTCTCGAAGGGATCAGTCCTCGATATGTTCAGGACAAAATCTCGAATGCCCTCGTGGTCAATACGACATCGACAAGCTTGAACCCGTTCATGGTGATGAACGAACTCGAATCGGGATTACGGCATCACTCGCTCATTGGAAACGATGAAATTCGCGAACACTATCGCCAGCTCATCTCGACCGTGAAAGAAGAGTACACAGATATCGTGAAGAACGAAGTTCAGCGTGCGATTGCCGCTGATGAGGACGCATTAACCCGCTTGTGCGGCAACTACATCGACAACGTGAAAGCCTACACGCAGCACGAAAAGGTCAAGAACCGATTCACCGGAGAAGATGAGGAACCGGATGAACGACTGATGCGATCCATCGAGGAAAAGATCGACATTCCGGATTCACGAAAGGATGATTTCCGCCGCGAGATCATGAACTACATCGGAGCCCTTGCGATCGATGGAAAGCAGTTCAATTACAAAACGAACGAAAGACTTCAGAAAGCCCTCGAAATGAAACTTTTCGAGGACCAGAAAGATACGATCAAGCTCACAAGCCTCGTTTCCCAAGTCGTCGACAAAGACACGCAGGAAAAGATCGATATCGTCAAGAGCCGGCTGATTCGCAACTACGGCTACAACGACGAATCCGCCACCGATGTCCTGCAGTACGTGGCCAGCATTTTTGCTCGTGGCGACGTGAAAGACGAAAACTAGAGCAAGTTGCTCTCTCCTGTGCACTCGCTTGAGCTTTTTCATCAGGTAAAAGACTGAGTTTGCTCGTGCGAGTGAGTGCACACCAAAACAGAAAATGCTCTAAACCCCGCTCATCGCATTACAGCATTCGTCGGAACTCGTTTGTCCGATGGGTGCTGTGATTTTTCGAGAGTGATCGTTCGAGTATTGCTTGGCCTCAAGTCGACAGTCGCTCAGCCGCTGTCTGCGGGCACGTTGCATTTCGCTTGCGCAACGCGATCCGAATGCTTTTCTGACGATGCTCGAAAACTTGAAGTGAGAACGATTCGATCGACGCTCAAACGAGCTTAGTCCATGAAAATTCGTTCCCAGTCGTCATAGATGCAATCGAGAAGATCTCGCCCCTGCTCGGTGGCGTTGTAGCAAACGAGTTCGCTGTCTGACTCGACCAATTCTGCAATGGCGACCGTTTCCCCGTCTTCTGAAAAGAGCCAGGAGGGAACGGTGAAGTGATTCAGAATCTCATGGAGATCTTCACGCTGTTGCGGGAGGAAAACCTGTCCGTCGAGGAACAGCTGATAGCCGTACTCTTCGATTTTCGGCCAAGGCAAATCCTCTGACTCGCCTTTCCAATAGGGCGCAAAGATCGAATGGTCGGTCGGCTTCACGTTCGGATTGTGAAGCATGTCGATTGCGTTCCACGGGCAGATCGTCAGCTGATAGTAATCAGAACTGTCATTGGGAGACCGGTAGCACATCTGACACCCGATACAACGGGATGTGTCGATCTGATGGTAGCTCTGTCCCGGCATCGCACTGGGAACTTCGTAGATACAATCCACTGGACAGACAGTTGCGCAAGACTGGCAACTCGTGCACGAATCTTTGTTGATCACGTTCAGATAACGCGTCTCTTTCTTGCGATCATCTTTCCGTGTCGCAAAATACTCGTGGACCGAGATGGTCATCGCTCGACGTTCCTCACAAAATCTCTGAGTGGATTCAGTCACAGAATAGCTGCGGAAGGCTATTGAGGCTACCGATTTGCGTTGTCGGACTGACTGATTCTCGGTCTTGAGACCGATTTGTCAGTTCTCTACCCCGACATTCCCCGCACAAGCTCCGAATTCGCATAACCTCCTAGACATTCACCACTTGCGGTGTCCTCGCGGGAACGGGAGTTGCCTGCTCAGTTGGGTTCGTTGCCACCAGTCTTTCCCCTTCCGGAAGAGTCAGCCGCAGGACGAGAGGGATCAGAACCAGGGTGATTACCGACCCCGACAGGAGACCACCAATCACCACTCGGGCGACAGGTGCCTGAAGTTCTCCCCCTTCTCCGATTCCCAAAGCGACGGGAAGCATGCCGAGAACGGTGGTGAGAGTGGTCATCACAATTGGACGAAATCGCCTAACGCTGGCCAGTCGAGTGATTTCCAACGGGCTGTGTTCCGGATATCGAACCCGCAACTTCTTCGCGTAATCGACAAGCACAATCGCGTTATTGACCACCACCCCAGCCAGAACGATCAAACCGATAAATGACTGCACATTCAATGTGGTGTCCCAGAAAACGAGAACGAGAATCACACCCACTGCAGCAACCGGAATCGTAAACAAAATCAACAGGGGATCAGTCAGCGACTCAAACTGGGCTGCCATGACCATATACATCAAGACGACAGCGAGCAGAAATCCTTGAACGAGAAGAATGAAACTCTCTTGCTGTTCTTCCCAGTCACCACTGATGTCGACACGAAACCCATCCGGGATTGCGAGACCGGCCAAGGCGACTTTCAAGTCTCCAATCACTGCTCCGAGATCGCGTCCTTCCGAAGAAGCACTGATAATCACCACACGCTGGCGGTCCACGCGATCGATCGCCAATGGAGTCGAATCAAGCTGAAACGAAACAAGGTTGCCGAGCGAGACAAGTCCTCCGTCTTCGGTGGCGACAGAAATCCGATCGAGGTCCGCCTGGCGGGAGCGGTTCTTTTCATCGAGTCGGACCAAGACGTTGTATTCATCTCCATCGACACGGAAGACGGTCGCTTCCCGTCCTCGAAACGTCGTCTCGAGAGTTTCTGTAATCGTTTGGACCGTCACGCCCATGTGACTCGCCTTCTGGCGATCGATGACCGTCATCAATTCGGGACGATCCTTGTCCATCTGTTTTTCGACATTCACAAGCCCGGGGATTTCATTCATTTCGGCAATGACAGCATCGGCGAGCTGATCAGCTGTGGCCCGATCGTGCCCCCTAACGAAGATGGCGATATTGTCGTTCCCATTGCTCGCGAACATTCGCGAAATCGGCAAACCTCCATAGACACGGGCTGACACAGTCATCCCCGAGATCGGCGGAAGTTGTTTCATGAATCGAGACCGAATTTCCTCAGCCGTTTCGGTTCGCTGATCCCGGGGAACCAGTTGCAAAATCGCTCGCGCCTGATTCCAGTCTTCACCCTCATCCGCTTTATCACCGATGAACAGGGAATTCGTTTCCACTTCAGGGATGTGCTCGACGATCGCAGATTCAAGTTTTGCAGCTTGTCGATCTAATGTGTCCAGTTGAATTCCTGGGGCCATTTCGCCGGTGATTCCAAGTCTCCCGTCGTCGGTCTTGGGAAGAAAGTCCGTTCCGATCCGAGGAATTAGTCCGAGCGACGCTGTTACGATCACCAACAGCACACAAGCGGTCACAGGATAAGCTCGCAAACAACGCACGAGAAACCATGAGTAAGTTCGCTCGATGCTGCGGAAAACAAACTCTGAGCCTCGATGAAGGACGGTTGCGGGAAGTTCGATCAGGCGTCGAATCCGCGAAATGGTTCCACTTGCCGAAGCTTGTCTCTGCTGTTCAGCGTCTGAATCATTCTTCAACCAGTATGCTGCCAAAGCAGGGGTCAATGTTAGACTGACGAACAATGAACACACCATCGAGCCACACACCACAAACGCAAGTTGGTGAAGAAGAATGCCGGTCATTCCGTGAGTAAAAACAAGCGGCAAAAAGACAATCAGCGTTGTGATGGTGCTCGCGGTAATCGCTCCCGCAACTTCATTGGTTCCCTCAACCGCGGCCGTTTTGGAATCGAGCCCTTCCTCACGTTTTCTGAAAATGCTTTCGAGCACAACAATCGAATTGTCGACCAGCATTCCGATCCCGAGAGCAAGCCCGCCGAACGAGACCATATTCAGCGTATAGCCTTTGAAATAGATCAGAACGAATGCCCCCAGCACCGACAGTGGCATGGAGATTCCAATCACGATGGTGCTTCGGAAACTCTTCAGAAAGATCACCAGAATGGCCATCGCCAGCGCCATTCCGAACAACGCAGACGTCTTCAGGTTGTCGATGGAATGGCGAATGTAGTCTGACTTGTCGAGCCGAATCACAAGTTCCGAGTTGCGGAGTTCTTCATTCAATTCGGCGACCGCTTCGTGAACGGAATCGCTCACGTCGATCGTATTGGCCCCCGCTTGCTTGAAGACGTAGACCATGATCCCGGCTTGACCATTGGTTCGCGTGCGCTGTGTGATGCGTTCGTGACTGTCGACCACTTCTGCGACATCGCTGATTCGTACAACCGTTGCCCCGCGACGTTGAATGACGAGACTTCGAATTTCATCCAGACGCTGAAACTCGCTACGACTTCGGATCAGTCGATGCAGGTGCCCTTCTTCAAAATCGCCCGCGGGCTTGCTGACATTTCCTTCCTGCAGCGCTGTGACGACCTGATTGACTCCCAAACCGAGGGCTTCGAGTTTATCTCGATCGATGTCGACGTGAATCTCCCGTCGAACATTTCCCCGCATCGAAACGCGTGCCACTCCTTCGAGGCGCTCCAGTTGTGGAATGATGGTCGTTTCTGCAAGGCGAGTCACTTGTGTCGCCGGAAGCTGGCTGTTCAACCCCAGATAAAGGACCGGAGAATCGTTCGCGTCGTAGCGTCTGAGATACGGAAGATCGACATCGTCGGGAAACTGCTGCCGCACCTTGTCAATCGACTGCCTCATTTCGTCGACAGCGACATCGAGATCCGCCCCCCACTGAAACTGAACTCGAATGACACTGCTTCCCTCGATGCTCCGGCTGGACATCTGCTCGAAACCGCTGACCGAACTGAGCACTTGCTCAAGCGGGCGTGTGATCAGAGTTTCGACTTCTTGCGGACCAGCCCCGGGGTAGAGCGTGGTCACCGTCACCGTCGGGAACTCAAGATCGGGCATTAAGTCGACGGAGAGTTCGGTGAGCGCGACCCAACCAAGCAAAGCGATAATAATACTCGCCATCAGAGTGCTGATTGGGCGATGAACAGCAAGTTGAGGAAGATTCATCGTCACTCGTTCCTTATTCGCCGTCAGATGTCGAACTGTCGAGGTTTTCCGTCTCCAGCGATGCCGTCGTTGCAGTGGGCCAATCCTGAATGGATGCGACCACTTCCTGATTGTGCTCAACGAGGCGATTGCCGAGCGTCATCACTCGTTCTCCCTCCTCGATTCCGCTTTTCACTTCAACGACGAGACCATTGGAAACACCAAGCTCAACAACTCGTTTCTCCGCCTTTGAAGTCGCTTCATCGACAACAAAAACCTGTGAGTCCTCCGCCGTATTCACAACAGCCGCAAGAGGAATCAAAATTCCTTCACGACTTTCTTCCGGATTCAAAGAGACTCTGGCGAACATCCCCGGCTTGAGAATGAGTTCTGAGTTCGGCACTTCAATATGCACGGGCGCCGTCCGTGTTTCCGGATCAAGAGTGGGAGCGATCCGGGTCACTGTACCCTGAAAGTCTCTCCCCGGATAAGCATCGACATTGACCACGGCACGTTGTCCGACAGCCACTCGACGATAATCCTTCTCAATGACTTGAACGGTTGTTTCGACGGTCTCGAGATCGACAATTCGGAACAATGGCAAATCCGGCTTCGCGAGATCACCGACATCTGCCAGTTTGCTGGCAATATAACCATCAAGCGGTGAGGACAGAACCAAATCTGTCAGCCCCTGCTGAACCGTATTCAGAAATTCTTGCGCTTCGGAGACGCGAGCCCGGTCGAGTTCTTCGTTCGCCACTGCAATCTGGTAGTTGGCCCGAGCCGTTTCCAGTTGTTGTTGAGAACCGGCCAGTCGATCAACAAGGTGACTTTCAACGTCAAAGTTTTGTTTCGCCAGCTTCGATTCTTCAATCCGCACCTGCAGCTGAGCTTCCGCCACTTTGAGTGCGGCCTTGGCCTGCTCGATCGCTTCGAGCTGATCCTGATTTTCAAGCTCACATAAAATTTCGCTACGCCGAATACGATCACCGAGATCGAAACTCATCGTCTCGATGTAACCTTCAAGCTTCGAGCGTATTTCCGTTTGAGCAGCGGGGATCAAAGTTCCGACGAGAACGATCTCCTCATCGATCGAATCACGACGCGCCGCCACCACTTCAACGGCGAGCTTTCGTGTCGCCTTCGGTTTCTGCGGAGTCGCGATCGCTTGCAATGACTCGCGGTAGACAACGTACCAAGCCCCCCAGGCTGCTGCGATTCCACAACAACAGATGAGGACTCGACCAAACCAGTTCAAGTATTTCACGTCTGGACTCCTGGGAGGGAGAGGAGCAAGGTGGGGATGGCGAGAAAATGATCTTCTCCCTTATCAATGCGCTTGAGTGGGTTGAATTGGTCTTCGTTTTGTTCACTCGTGTGAGTGTTTGAAAACCACTTCAAGGAATGCGATCAAGCCCTTGGTAGAGTTCTATTAAACATGTTGTAAGTGCCGGTATCAACGGAGTTTGATCTCTGTTTGCAAAAAACTGGCCGAGCGAAGTGGACAGGCAATTCAACACATACAACAGGAATCCGGAGAATCGAGGGCTTTTCCAGTTTCAGTGTGCAACGTTTTGTGAATTCCACGCCAAAGAATTGTTCAATCTGTCGCGCGAAGCGACTTCAATGCGGATCGAAATTCTGGCTGGAAACACCTTCTTTTTCGATCCCGTTTCACTCCGGGTTCAACCACGTTTCTGACAGAGATTCTCGAAGAAGTTGCCACGACCGAAACGAAATTTCGTCTCGACACGCTCCGGGTCATGGTTTACAACGATTTTTCGAGTTCCCCTCCGAAGAGCACATCATCCTGGGAAGTCCTTCCCACATTCATACCTCTCCCCCCACTCAATTCATAAATCTCATCGCAACAATGTGTTGCGACCATTTGAGTAGGCCATCCCCGTCCTACCGAGGGTCGTCATGAATCGTATTGCGCAACTATCACTTACTGGCTTCCTGTTTTGTACGGGCCTTGGCTGCCAATCGGCAAAACTAACCTCGTTTCACCCCGGAGACTATCTCCCCTTTTCCAAGAAGGGTGACGTGAAAGAACCGGTGGAACAGGACGAGTCCAAACCACTGATCTCATCCAAAACATCGACGCAAATATCTCCCGGTTCTGGAGATACAGCGATAACAGAGATCCGTCTCGGGCAACGGGAAATCGGCGCATGGTACGAAGACCAACGCGACGAACACATCAAAGCTTCGAGAAAGCACTTCGAGAAAGCTCTCGACCTGCAGCCTCGCAACAACGTTGATGCACACCATGGACTGGCAGTAACTGCCGATCTCGATAGAAACTTCGAAAAGGCAGAAAAACACTACCAGGTTGCTCTCGCGCTCTCTCCAAACGACTCGCGTCTGCTTGGGAACCTTGGCTATTCCTATCTGCTCCAGAATCGATTCATCGACAGTCAGCGGTATCTTGAACGGGCCATTCAAATTGACCCCAAGAACGGCGACGCCATTCGCAATCTCGGCGAAGTCTATTCTCAAACCGGCCGAAAGGATTTGGCACTCGCGACCTTCTCGAAGATCATGAGTCCAGAGGAAGCTGCGGTTCTCATCAACCAAACTCCGGAGAAGCAGAGTGATGGGTCCGTCTTCAACCAACTGATGGCGAAGTCCGATCAGAAAGAGAAGAAAGAGAAGAAAGAGAAGATAGACGTCACTCAGCAAATCCTGGACATGCGTGCGGAGCAGGATCGGCAGACACGCGAGCTGAACCAATCACAACAGCTTCAGTCACAACAACGGCAAATGATGGCCGCCGCGAATGCTTCTCCGTCTCAGCATCCGCAGCGATCGAATCAGCTTCACCCGATAATGACCGCAAACGAACCGAACCTTCAGTCGCAACTTGCTGCGATTGATCGAGAGCCGTACTCACGACTGGAAAGCGGACCAGTCGTTATCGACGGTGTGACAGGTGCCCCTCGATACGGATCTCCGACTCCATCTGCTCGTCAGAATTCCGGGATTCTTCAGGCTGCCCACGAAGAAGGTCCGACGGGTTATGGCAATCAGGTCGTTTCGGCCAACTTGCCTGACGCACGTCACATCCCGAAACCAACCATCGATCAATACGAAGCACCTCCGTCGCAACCGGTCATTCAGCAAGCTGCGTATCACCAATCCAGTGTCGCGATGCATACAGAGAGCGATCTCGTGACGGACTATCAGGACCAACTTCGCCGCCCGTGGAATGGAACGGCTCCCGCTTCCAATCGAGCGACTCCATCGAGCGATTCTCCACAGGTTGCTTCGCATCACCAACAACCCCTGGCTGACAGTCACGAAGAGTTGAACCAGCAGCATCCGATTCCTCCGACTCCCGAACCGCAGGGGTCTGACCCGTTTCGTAGCGCAAGCCTCGTGGCAGCCCGACTTGGAATGGGATTACCTCGTACGAAATCATCGTCCACGAAGCTGATCAGTGCCGACAACAATGCTCCGAAGCAGGTGCCCGGTTCGAACTCGCACTGGAATGGTTCAGAGTTTTCACAACCTGAACGCTTCCTACCGACAGATGTCGCCCCTCTTGATCTCAAACAAGCTCATCAGTTGAGTGACACCAACAAGTCGATGAACAGTTCACTCGGCCAACAACTTCCGCAAACTTCGGCCGGACAATCGCATCCACTTCAGGCAGCAACGCAGTTTGGAACAGCTTCGCGATTCGAAAACCCGTCGTCGAACACTGTGATTCCTTCTCCTTGGGATCAACAACAATCGAACTCGAACATCCGCCCCACATCGTCAGCTTCCGTCGCTGAGCAATGGAATGCCGAGAAAGAAGCCTTCAGCCAACAACTCAATCAAGTGGTCGAAGAAGGTTCACAAGACCGTCCTGTTCACCTCTTCGAATCACAGAGTTCACAGGCTCAAATCCAGTCGCCGGCAACCTACGGAGGAATGACGACGGCCGATCCGGACCATGTTGTTCCAGAGTCGTATTCCCAGCGACAGAATGCCCCTGCAACTCTCAGCCAAAGTCATCCACTCAACTTGAAGTCTGCACCAGTTGCTGAACGGTCATCGAATCAGCTTTCGTCTTCCGATCGATCTTTCAACGCCTCCACTTCAGGCACCGCACGATCGGGCGTTCAGCAGGTCAACTACGATTCGGTTAAATCAACTTCGAGTGCAGCTGCATTCGCGAATCGATCAAGTGATCCATCGATTCAAACTCCTCCGCCGTACGGAATGGTGGTCACTCCAGATCCGGAAGCTGGACAGGCTCCCGCAGCCCACACACTCCACTCCGGTCAGCCTCAGCACGATGCGGCAAGCAGCAACGAATCGGCGACAGAATCAAACCGAATGCGGCTCTTGCCTGCCGAAGGAACCGAAGAAGCCACTCCTTTGATTCGGACACCTCAACACTCGCTTCCAACGCAATCTGCACCGGAAGACTTCCGCCCGTTGATTCGACCATCTTCACCATGATCGAACGAGAGACGACGGCAACGCGTGTGAACGAACTTCACATGACGTCCCGAACGTGCACATTCAACTCAAGAAACGAATGACTTCATGTAGCCACTACGGAGACAGTGCGTACAATTCAACCTCAGAGGTTTGACCTGTGTCCGCCGAATCGAAGTCGAGTTCACGACACTGTTTCGGGAGATGAGGTCAACGATCTTCGTGAATCGGAACTTTGGAGTTGAATAATGCATGTCTTCGTGACTGGTGCGAGTGGACTTCTCGGGAGCTACCTTTGTCCCATGCTGGAACAGTCCGGTCACGAGGTGACATGGTTAACTCGCAAACAACCGACCGATCCCCACGAGCGACAATGGGATCCCAAGGCAGACACTCTCCCTCGCGAGGTTCTCGATGGATGCGACGTCCTCGTCCATCTCGCGGGAGAAAGCATTGCTGAAGGACGTTGGAACGAAGCGAAGAAAAATCGCATTCGAGAGAGTCGCGTTCATTCCACGAATCTCCTCGCTCAAGCACTCACGGAACAGGAAAAGCCAGCGACGGCCTTCATCGTTGCCTCTGCCATCGGATATTACGGTGACCGCGGCGACGAAGTTCTCACCGAAGCGAGTAACGCGGGCTCAGGATTTCTCGCCGATGTCTGTCAAGAATGGGAAGCTGCCGCCGAACCTGCCAAGTACGCGGGAATTCGCACAGCCCACATTCGCACGGGTCTTGTTCTCGCTAAAGAAGGCGGAGCACTGCCTTCCATGTTGACTCCATTCAAATTCGGAGTCGGAGGAGTGATCGGCAGCGGAGATCAGTATTGGAGTTGGATCTCGATTAAAGACATCGCCCGGCTCTTTCAGTTCGCTGTCGAAAACGACTCTGTCTCGGGCCCCGTCAACGGGACGGCTCCTCACCCGGTCACAAATCGGGAGTTCACGAAAACATTAGGAAAAGTGATCTCACGTCCAACGGTCCTGCCACTTCCCGGCTTCGCTGCAAAGTTAGCACTTGGGGAGATGGCCGAAGCGCTCATTCTCGCAAGCTCAAGAGTTCTTCCCGAGCAAGCTGAGAAGCACGACTTCAACTTCGCGCATCCCGATCTCGAACAGGCTCTTCGTGAGCTCAACCTCTAGGAGTCTGGGAAGGCGATCGAACTCGATCGCCAATCGTGAAACCGATCTTCGAATCGAAATTCAATTCGATTCCGGTGGAGCGGAATCTTCTGCAGCCGCTCCACTTGATTCGTTCAGCTTCACGACTTCCTTCTTCAGAGATAGGAAGGACGCCCCTCCAGCGAGCATGACAATTGCTCCCAGCCAGTACGGGCCGGTGGCGAAGTCTTTCTCGATCGTCAAACCGGCAATCGGTCCCAGAATTCTCGCGAGCGAAGACAGACTTTGACCGACGCCCAAGACTCCTCCCTGCTGATCGTTGGAAACCATTCGCGAAAGCAACGACTGAAGCGACGGAGCAATAAAACTGAACCCGATCACGCAAATCGGAAGTACGGAATACAGAAAAGC
Source organism: Thalassoglobus neptunius (assembly GCF_007859735.1). Lineage (GTDB taxonomy): Bacteria > Planctomycetota > Planctomycetia > Planctomycetales > Planctomycetaceae > Thalassoglobus > Thalassoglobus neptunius. Next base: position 49,949 of record NZ_SIHI01000003.1, read on the forward strand.
GGTCGAGCCAAGATCGCCGGCCACTCCAATCAACGCCAGGCCAACAGTCATCAGACCAGCACCGGTCAAAGCCATCTTGTATTCCCCCACCTTGGGGACCAGTCGTCTGACCAAAACTCCCTGACTGAGAGTCAAAATCAGCCCGATATAAGCGAAAACGTAAAAGTTGTATCTCGGCGAGACTCCAAGTCGTCGCGTCAGCAGAGAGAGCGAACTCTCGAACTGGGCCAAAGCAAGGGTCGACAGAAAAATCCCCAGCAAAACAATGGCCACCGATCGAGTTTTTAACAGCGTTTGGAACTGCTTCACATCCAGCCAGTGATTTGAAGCTGGTTTCGACTCCGGATTAAGCGATTCAGGCAATCGAAATACTGCGAACAACAAAGCGATCCCAGACAACACCGCTGCCACGTATCCCGGAGCTGCGCTCGGAACAGGATTGATGCGAGTTGGATCATGTTGAATGGCCGACCGCAGCAGAGCTTCGTCGTCATCCTCCAGCGGAGCAATCTCGCGAACTTGTTGGACGACTTCGTCAACGTTCGGATCATCTGTGAAGTCATGGCTTTCGACAAACTTCAGCTGTTCTGAGGTCAGATTGACAACGGGCTCGTTCGAAACAAAAGCTGCTCCAATCAGAGGCCCAAAGGTAAATCCGATCCCGAACGCCGCTCCAATCAGCGCCATTCCTTTGGCTCGATCCTTCGGACCTGTGCAGTCCGCGATATAAGCCTGAGCAGTGGAAATCGTGGCGCCTGCGATTCCAGCTCCGATGCGGGTCAGAAACAGCCACGTCAAAGCGCTCAGTCCCAGCATTGTTCCCTCGCGACCGAGTGAGGTCGCCAAACCAAACAACGCATAAGAAATCGTCGACCCAACCAGACCGACGATCAACACAGGTCGTCGGCCGATTCGATCGGAAATCCGTCCCCAGATCGGCGCAAACAAGAACTGCATTGCCGAGAACGACGCCATCAGCATCCCGAGCGGAAACCCTTCAGCGTCAAAGTGGCGGCCGTAACGTGGCAACAACGGCATCACGATCCCGAAACCGAGAAGATCGATGAAGACCGTGACAAAAACGAGAAACAGACCAGCTTTTCGAGGTGCAGACACGATGGCAAGATTGCTTTTTCAGGGACGGACGGATTTTGGTTTGCGAATTGGTTTGCGAAACAGTAGAGACATTTCTGCCCGGTGTCGAATCATCACCGAATCTCCGGAAACCAAGGAGACGTTCCCCTCAGATGTGATCGTGCTCCGTTCCCATCGCAAAACCGGCTCCCTTGAGGAAATGCACGACCTCCTCAAATTGTCTCCTCTCCCGAAGTCAATCCCAACTCTGTAAAGCGCAAGGGATTTCCGACGGCCACGAAGAAAGATTCCTCGAGAAATCGGTGCGATCGCTGCCGATTCAATTCGATCTTGCATTGATTGCGCGCACAGAACTAGACTCAAAAATCTGCCAGGCTGAGCCAGGAACGGCTTGAGTTGGCGATCGCCCGGGAGCACGACATGGATGTCATTGACCGTAACGTCATTTGTATGAAATGGGGACGCAAGTACGATGCGACCTATGTGAACAAGCTTCACAGCATGGTCAGTCGTCACTTGACGCTGCCGCATCGCTTCATCTGCTTCACCGACAACGATGAAGGCTTTCATCCGGACATCGAAGTCCTTCCGATGCCCGAACAAGACTTGACAAAGGGCACAAAAACCGGGGCTTGGAACAAGGTCTACAACTTCCGCAAAGAACTCGGTGACCTGCGTGGACAGGCTCTTTTTCTCGACCTAGATGTCATCATTCTTCAGAATATTGACTCGTTCTTTGAGATCCCCGGATCGTTCTGCGTGATTCGCGAGTGGGACAAATCCTCTCAAGGAACCGGAAACACCTCGGTCTACCGGTTTGACATCGGGGCTCACGTTCACGTCTACGAAAATCTGATCGAACACAAAGCAGAAATTTGCGGAAAGTACCGCCGCGAGCAGGCTTACGTCACCGAAAGCATCGCAGAGCACGGCGACATCACCTACTGGCCCGAAAACTGGTGCCGAAGTTTCAAAAGACATTGCCTGCCTCGCTGGCCGTTGAGTTGGATTCAGCCCCCCACGATTCCGGACGATGCCAAAATCCTGATTTTCCACGGGGACCCGAAACCCGAAGACGCAATCCGTGGAAGCCGTTCGAAACTTCGTCGGATTCAGGCGACACCCGCACTCGCCGAGCACTGGCGATAGGTTTTGCCCCTCCTTGTTACATCCATTCATTGAAACGTCGCACCAGGATTTTCGCTGTGGAATCAGAAGCCGCATCTTCTGAAACGACTGAATTCACGACGCTCCCGTGCGATTCTCAAGCTCGAATTATTGCGCTGCACAACGGAAAGATCGGAAACGACACCCATGTCCTCGCGATCGCTTCGCTCGTCGCTGAACAAATTCGCGGTGAAGTGGAAGTCGTCGACGTGAAGTTTCGGGCTCCTGTTCTTGCATGGGGTCTCAGACGAGCTCTGCGGTCTCAAATCGTCGAGCGGTTGATGCAATACCCGCGAGTCTGGAACTGGATCTGGCGGATCGCGTTTCGAGGAGAATTTCCACACGGACGCCCTCCACTTCTGGTCTGTGGAACACTCGGGCGAGGAGAAATTCCGAACGCCATTTTGAGCCGATTCTGGAATTGCCACAGCATCCACATCGGTCGTCCTTGCCGTGTCGATTCAACTGAGTTCTCGCTGGTGATTACGCCTCAGGGAGTGGAACCGGAAACCGGTGAAGTCCAGCTTCCAGTGGCTCCGACACAAGTCAGTTTGAACACGCTTGATGAGGCGGGTGAACGATTCCGGGAAGACGTCGAGATTCCGAGCAGAGTCTGGGCGATGCTCATCGGAGGAGACGGCGGAGGCTACCGCTGGTCAGAGCGTGACTGGGAACGTCTCGCCGACGGAATCAACGCACTCGCTTCGAAATACAATATTCAATGGGTTCTCACGACTTCCCGAAGAACAGGCACGCGGGCGGAAGCGACTCTCAAGTCTCGCATTTCTCCCGATTCGATCGCATACGCGGTTTGGTATGCTGAGAATCCACAACGAATCATGAGTGCGTACCTCGGAGCTTCCGAAAGAATCTTCGCGACCGAAGAGAGCATCTCCATGTTGTCCGAAGCGATCGTCTCACGGCGACCAGTGTATGCCCTCACTCCGGATCGTGCACCAAAACGAACAAAGGCTCACATTTTCGCCCGTCACCAGTCCGAAGAGGGCCGTTTGATTCGACTGACGACAGAGGAATTCTCAACACCGAGTTCACGAATTGAAGACCTGAGCGAATTCCAACCGCTCGATCAGCGATGGGAGGAGACGGTACTGCTTCATTTACGAAGCCGTTGCCCTGATCTCTTCACAAACGATGCGATACCACAATCGGAAATCGAACCACGAGAGAAGCCCGCAGGTGCGAGTGATTCCCAACAGGCCGAACGATCATCCGAGAATCAAGAACGAGGGGATGTCTCTTCCGCAGCTTGAGACCTTCCTCAAATCGGTCAGCAACAGTAGACACGACGAACACAACTCGAACCGGTTTTCGCAACCCTGCACAAGCACTCAAAGCGAAGACCAGACAATCCACAGACAAAGTGAAGACAACAGCGAGAGCAAGTTGCTCTTTCCTGTGCACTCGCCTGAACTGTTTCATCAGGTAAAAGGCTGAGTTTGCTCGTGCGAGTGAGTACAAACCAAATCCAAAACAGCTCTAGAGCGAACTGCTCTTAAGAAGGAACTGGCCAGTGAGCGAGACGACCCGAAATGTAATCTGTATGAACTGGGGCACCCTCTATGGTGCCAGCTATGTGAACCGCTTGTATCGCATGGTGCAGCGGCATCTCACGCTCCCGCACAATTTCTATTGCTTCACGAACAACGAACTGGACCTCGATCCCGGAATCAAAAAGCTTCCCCTCCCGGCCGATGACCTCACAGAAGGAACGACGACCGGAGCCTGGAACAAAGTCTACAACTTCCGACCAAAGCTCGACGGAATCACCGGTCAGGTGTTGTTCCTCGACCTCGACATTTTGATCATCGACAACATCGACTGCTTCTTCGACTACGGAGAAGGGTTCTGTGTGATCAAGGAATGGACCGACCCCAATCAACTGATCGGCAACACTTCCGTTTACCGCTTCGAAGCGGGGGGACATGCTGAGGTCTACGAATACTTCATGGCGAATCGCCAGCAGATTCAAAGTGAATTTCGCCGCGAACAAGCGTATGTCACCGGAAAGCTGCGAGAAATCGGCTCCGTCACATTCTGGCCGCAAGAATGGTGCGTCAGCTACAAACACGACTGCATCGCACCGTGGCCGTGGAACTGGTTTCAAGCCCCGAAAATTCCGAGCGAAGCAAAAATCATCGCTTTCCACGGACGACCAAAACCGGAGGAAGCAATCAACGGAACCTGGGTGAAACTCCGGCGAGTCAAAGCTCAACCGGCACTCAAGGAACACTGGATCTAAGCCCGAGTGCTTGATCGAGTTTAAAAGAGCAAGCGACGAACTAATCCGAGCAGCGACTCTGAAAAGTCATTCGGAGAGGCTCGACATCCCGTTGTGTTCTGCCCACCATCGGAACAGTTGCCGAAACGGTGGAGTCAATCGCTCAGGTGTCTGCTGAAGGCGATTCATCAACTCGCTGGGAGACTCGAACCAGAGATCGGCGATCTCATCAGGATCGGGAACTGGAGGCTCATCAGTCACCAGTTCGTAGAGCACTGTATGTTCGTAAGCGGTCTCCGGTCCTGCCGGGAGTTTGATGAGAAACTCAAGCTGGCCGGAGAGTTGCAATTCTTCTTTCAACTCTCGCTGAGCCGCTGTCAGGTAGTCCTCACCCGAATCGACATGCCCCGAAGCAGATGATGTCAAACAGTGCGGATACTGATCTTTGCTGGCCGTGCGCTGTTGAATGAGCAGCTCACGGCTCGAGTTCCAGATCCAGATATGAACCGCCCTGTGAAGGAGGTTCTTCGCGTGGACGACCGAGCGGGGTGCCTGTCCGACGACGTTGTCATCCGAATCGCAGACATCGAAGACTTCTTCAACCATTGCTCTGACTTTTCTGTAGCAACGTCATCTCTGGGCTGCTGCGATTCATGTCGGCCATTCTGAAAGACGACCTACTCCAACCGACGGACTTTCAAATCGTCGATGTCGGCAACTCCTGATCCGCGTAGCTCGAGGCGAATTCGGAATTCCCTGTCTTCGTCAATCTTCCTCATGAACTCGACCTGTTGCCAGTCTTCACTCGCTTTGCGGAGATGCGTGGCACCATGCAATCCGACTGTCGTGTCGTAGATCACCAGTTCATTTCCGATGTCCTGTTGCGTTGGTGCATAGCGAATTCGAGCGGAAACGACGACCAAATCCCCCGCAGCGACCGGAATTCCCGGACCGGTCAACGCGAAGAAGTTCCCGCCCTGATTGGCAGACTGCATCCGCAGAAATGTCCTCTGAGAAGCAGCGTCGTAGTTGAGTTCAACCAGTTGCAAACCGTTTCCGGAAGAGTCTTCGAGCCAGTCCTGCTGCACATCGGCTTGATTGTCGAAGTCGCCGGACGAGAGAAGATTCTGAGTTGTAGATGTTCGATCTTCCAGTTCACGCATCGTCTGCCAGTGTTGAGGCAGCGTCTGAAACCCGGTGGCGTCGAGGCTTGCTGTCGCGACAGGAAGTTCCTGAACGGCGGACTCCCAGTAGCGTCTTTGAAGGACCCGCAAGTTGCGAAGAGTTCGCCGAGCGGCGGCATAAGCATCAGCGTCATGTCCGGCAGCGAGTGCTTTTCGAGCGTTTTCGAGATTCTGATATGCGTACTTCAGAACAAGCTCAGCGTCGGCAATCGGAGGAGCAATTTCAACAAGTTCCGCGTGGACGTTCGAGACTCTTTCGAACTTCTGGGCGGCCATGGCGACAGTTGATTGAGCGGCATCTGTTCGATACGTTCGGCAAGCTCGACGAATTTCCTCGATCGCTGCCGGTTTGCTCGTCACCACAATCGCTGTTTGCTGATCGAATTCCTTCAGGTGAATTTCGGTTCCGCCCGGGACGCGGGAGAGTTCGAGGTTCGACTGTGTGATTCCGGTCGGTGTGACTTCCCAGGCTTGCATGACATCCGCCCGCAGTAGCATTCGAATCCCTTTCACCGCCTGAGCACCGGGAACGAATTGCTCGTCCTTTTCGTACCAGACAGGGAGAATCAAGAAGCCGTCGTCGCATCGAAACACAGAAGCCCGAATCTCCGAATCCGATCCCAACGGCTTCCCGCCAGCTGCATCGATCGGTTGATCCCAGCGTGTTTTCAGCGGACTGAGTAAGCTCGCCGTCTGTTGAGGAAACGAATCATTCGTACGAACGATCAAGTCATCAACAACTCTGCCAGTCGCCAGCCACGGTTCGAGGATTCGACAGTGCAACGCGAACAATCGAATGGCGTGGATCCGTTCGTCGAGTCCGACGGTTTGCTGATCGAGAGGAATCTGCTTCCAGAATCCAATCCCTTTATATCCAGCTGCGAGCGCCGCATATCCCTGATGAAGAATCTGCTCCGGTTCGACAATCGGCGATGCATCCGGTTCACGATTCTTCCCGGCATACGTCGACAATGCTTCTGTCTGAACGAAAGTGAACATCGGCTTGCCGGGCAACGCCGCATTTCGGCTCCGCTTGAGGATCTCAACATGGTCCGCCACGGGGAGATCGCTGTGAATGGCGAATCGGCTGCTTCCGAGAAAATCGACCTGACGATGGAAGGACCTTTCCTGTCCGACGACATCGGCGAGGATCGGGCGACGGAACTTGCGATCGGCTCCGCGGACTTGATTGGACCACCCCTGCAGATAGCGGACATCATCTTCCGGAATGGCGAACCCGAACATCCACGCCCAGATCGGTTCCGTCCACGACTCGAACGTTGGAATTCCCTGACGATGAAGAATGGCATCTTCAGTCGTTGGCTGGGGAGGTTGAGCGATCGCTCCGATCCCCATCTGGTCTAAAGCTTCGAGAATCGCGCGATCGGCGTAGTCTTCAATCCACAGCATGTTCACGCCGGTCGACTCGACTTCTTTCAGGCTTTCCCCATGATAAAGCGTAAACACCGGGAAAAACGGACGGTCGTCTTTCATGACTCTGTCATCAGTCACCGTCAGGCGTGGCTGATAAATATCGGCTGCTTCAGGTGTTTCGATCAGATTCTCGGGAGTGACGATCGGGCCGTGCCGCAGCGTATCGATTTGAAGCACCGAGCCCCCAACGGGAACATCAAAGACGAGCGCAATCTGATCGACATAGGCTTCTCGCGTGTCGATCGTTCCGCCGGATAGCAAACCTGCAAGTTGTCCACGTGCCCGAATGATCCGATTTCTGACTTCTTCATCAGACGTAGAACAGACAAGCTGCTGCCATTGCCCCGATTTCGAATAGACCGTTCCCGGAAGATCGATCGACAGAATTTCCTTCGTCCGCGGATCGATCTGATTCGGAAACCGAATTTGGAGCATGAACCGCACGTTCTGGCAGTCGGTCCGAACCCAGACGGATGTTTTGAGTTCGTCAAACACGTAAGACGGGACGAGCCGCATTTCGAGTCGCTGGTCAAGTAGAATTCGGTTGCTTTCGAAAATCCTCTGCTCACACCCGGTTCCCGAGTGCGGCCCGAGGTCTGTGTGTCGCGAATCTATCACAACGGACCGGAGAACTTCCGACTCCGCCGACCATTTCAGTTCCCCGTCTTCAAAATCGACCAATGAGAGTCTCGACGGAGTTTTTTCATCCATCGAGTCGATCACGACCGGATTCGGTTGTTGACAGAATGCAACATTCGCTGCGAAGACGAAGAGCAAGACGCCAATTACGGGATTTCCCTTAGGGAACCGACCAAAAACCGAGGAAATTAGCGTCCGGAACATGCTTGTTGATTCAAAATTCCAGAACCAGCGAGAGGGACTCTTGTGTTTGATCGTTTCAGTTTGGCAACATAAACATCTCTGATGCTGGTTGCCGAGTCCGAACAACGCCCGGAAGTGTTTTCGAACCGAATCACGGCAACAGCTTCGGAGGGGCGCGGCGAATCCGCAAATACTCAACGACTTTCGAGTTGGTGTCATGATGCACAATCCAAACCGCTTTCCTGAATCATCCGCAGACGCGCTCCCTCGTGAATTGCTGGACCTCGGGAAAAAAATCGCCGCACTCCCGGAGGAGCATTTTCGGGAAATTGAAGGGGCATACTCTCAGGTAGTCGATTCTGTTCGAAGACGAAGAAGAATCCTGAAACTGGTCCAAGAGGCACTTTCACAACTGCGTCTGGACGTGAAGTACCTGATGTTCGACCTCGAAGTGACTCGCTCTGAGCGAGACGAATTGCAGGCTGAAATTGATGGTCAAGGCGCCGACGACTTTGAGTCGGGTTGGTCATAGTTCGCAGGCTGAACGCTTAAGCGGTCTGATACTTCACTGGGGCTTTCATTCGTCACGGGCTGGATCTCTGATTTCGTCGAATCCTGAGGCCCCCAAATCAAAATGGGGACTTGAATCACGCGATATTCCGGATCGTCGGTCTCGATTTTCAGCCAGCAGGTTTCTTTCCCCGGTGCGACTTCGCCGGGAACGTCGATACGAATCGGGACTTCGACTCCCTGACCACGAATGCGGCGCTCTCCGATTTCTGCAGAAATGTTGTCCGACTTCGATTCGACACGAAGCACGTTCAACTGCTGACCGCGATGATCCTGCACAAGGATTTCACGAGAATCAGGGTTTCCGTGGGTCTGATAGAAATAAACTTCCGCCGGAGTGACCGTCACTTTTCGCTCGGGAATCACCATCCGAAACCGGACGATTCGCTCTTTCAGTTCTCCGTCGTCGTAGCTGACCCGAACGTTGTAGTCTTTCGGTCCGGGAGCTTCGTTCGCTGTTTTAACGGAGACGTAAAAGCGGCCGGACTCTCCTGTTCCGTAAACTTTCTTGTCATCGAAGAGCCGGGGATTCAAACATCCGCAACTTGGCTCGAGCTTGAGGATTCGAACGTCGCTGTCGCCGAGATTTCGAAAATCGAAATGAGCGGGAATCGTCTCAAGCGGGGGAACGAGTCCCAGATCGACAGCGTATTGTGAGAAGATCAACGTCTCGCGAGGGACTTGTCCAGAGATGGGCCGTGCAGCATCGGAACTATGCGCAGCAAAAGCAGAAATCACAAACGGCAATAATGCAAACGCGAACAACCCGCCTTCCAAAATGGAATTGGGTCGCGTTTGATTTGATACGTTTTCGTTGCGTTCATCCATGAACAGCTCGCTCCTTGGGAGTCATTCCCCAATCAGGCTGCCGGTTATATTTCTTTCAATTCATTGTGACAACCCGGATTCCCGGACCGGTTCCCGACAGCCTTCCTCTGTGGAACGGACTCTCTTGATGATTACCCGCTGCTGGTCGTACCGACTCTGTCGATCTCGCTGAGTTGAACTCTCTGTAGTGTTTGCAATCCAAAAACCTGTCATGCACATCAAAATTTCACAGACACGCAATTCCTTTCCTTAACAAAATCCAGTAAACGTGCTCGGAGTCGACCGAAACTTTTCCCGAAGCATTCTTCGACATGGTTTTCGCCAATTTGCATGAGCAAACCGGACGAGCACGATTCGAATCATCCATGTAAGTGCTCTGCCAAGAGCAACCTGTTCGAATGAGATTGACTCATCCCGTGTGTGGGTTGCGTTCCGGTGAGCGATGTTCGAACATATGCTTCTTTGCTGATCAATCTGACCTGGAGTTAGCGGATTGTCATCGCTCATAACGTTTTCCGAGAATGTGAAGGTTTTCAGCTCACACATTCGAGTCGTCATCACTCCCGAAGTGGTCGAGTCATCCTGGGCGTCGATTTCGAGTTTGGGAGATCAGGTCGTCAAATGCTTAAAGGATGTCAAACACCCAAGCTGCCTGGTTGACCTCACCCAACTCGATTTCATGGGAAGCTCACTGGTCGCTCTGATCGTCCGAGTTTGGCGGGAAGTGAAATCTCGAAACGGTCGCCTCGTCGTTGTCACCTCGCATCCTATCGTCAAAGAAACCATTTCACTGGCTGGCTTGGACAAAATCTGGGACATCCAACCCACGATTGAACTCGGTTCTCGTGCGCTCGATCTTTCAGAAACCGTTGTCGCTGAAGTCGAGGGAAGAGAAGTCGTTTTCGAACGATCCGGCATCGGCCGCTACGAGCGTCTCGTTTGGGTTTCCATTGTCCTGACTCTCGTTCTGATTCTCGGAATCTCAATCTTTGTGATGATGCAGAATCCTTCATGAACTGTTCACGTTGATGAAGACAATCAGCGACTCTTTCCACATCTCTCAACTCGCGGAGTTGTCATGAATAATGAGTCCTCAAACGCTTCTCCTGGTGCTGAAGAACCAAATGCAATGATGCAGGAGATTGCCCCGGAAGCCCGACAAAAGGCGCTTCAGGAGGAACTGAAAGGTCTGATCAGCCTCGTTGGCGTCGAGCCCCTTGTCGACCTTCTCCTTGAGCGTGCGTTTCAGCTCGGAGCGACGGACATACATCTCGATCCTCGTCCAAACGGCATGAATCTTCGCCTTCGACTCGACGGCGTGATGCATGACATCCTCCATCTCGATCCAGAGTACGCGCCGCAACTCGTCTCGCGAATTAAGCTCATTGCGGGGATGAACATTGCCGAAAAGCGGATCGCGCAAGATGGTCACTTCTCCAACATGATGATGGAGCAGAACCGCGATGTCCGCGTCGGATCAGGCCCCACGATCTACGGCGAACGAATCGTCATGCGTCTGATGTCGGACGGCTCTCGATTCACCTCTCTCGAACAACTCGGCCTCTCTGACAAACAAATCAGTGCCATCGAACAGGCAACTGCCCGTCCACACGGCATGATCCTCAGCGTTGGTCCAGTCGGGTGCGGAAAGAGCACAACCACCTACAGCTGCCTCGCCTCGCTTAATGAAGCAACGCGCAGCCTCGTCACTATTGAAGATCCCGTCGAACGTCGAATTCCGGGCGTCAATCAGATTCAAGTCGACAACCGAGCACATTTCGGCTTCGTCGAAGCATTGAGAGGCGTTCTGCGGCAGGACCCGGATGTCATCATGGTCGGGGAGATTCGCGATCAGGAAACAGCTCACATTGCTGTTCGGGCAGGGCTCATGGGCTCGAAGGTCCTCAGCACGCTCCACGCATCCGACACCGGAGCGACTCTCGACATGTTCCGAGAATTCCAGATCACGCGCATGTTTCTGGCTGACGCGATCAGCTGCATCATCGCTCAACGCCTGATTCGAAGAGTGTGTGAAAAGAACCGGGAAACCTACACCCCTGACGAAGTGACTTGCGAGTTGCTCTCAATTGATCCTGCCGAGGCGGAACAACACAAGCTGGTCCGCGGAATTCCGGCCGACTCGAACTTCCACACCGGCTACTTCGGGCGAACAGGAATCTTCGAAGTGCTGGCCATGAACCCTTCTCTTCGCAATTACGTCGTTTCCGGAAAACCTGGACGAACCGTCTTCGAAGCAGCCCAGGAACAGGGAATGGAAACGCTCGAACAAAGCGCTCGCGACAAAGTGCTCGCAGGGATTACCACTCCTGAAGAGATGATGCGGGTCCTCATGTAGCATCCGAATGCGGGCATTTGAGCACCGCTCGCCCTGCTCGAACAGCCACGACAGGGCTATTGCCGATTCGATGGAACGGCACGAGAGGGTGGGGATTCTCTCGGAAGGGTGGGGATTCTCTCGGAGGAGCGATTCTCTTAAAGACTTGTCACGATGTAAGATACGACCAACAGAAAATTGTACCGCGGGCGATTTCGATCCGGGTCCTGCTTGTCTCCTTCATCTGTCGATTTCATCGTTTCGCACGAGCGAACACCGCATCCATCGGAAAAGACACGTTCACGCACACAGAACGCGTGAAGGTGAAAGCATGAAAAATGGGTCAAAGCTACGAATTCTATCTAACAAATCAGCAACGCCCCATCGTATGATGATGTGATGCTGCTTTGATCTGTTCGTCCTCAGAGGCTGATCCGGAATTCGGAAGCCACGTCTGAAGAACCATTGGGGAAGATATGCGTTTCTGTTCCATCGGGCTCACCTTCGGAGTTCTGTTGCTGCTGGCCCCAGCATCAAGCTTCGGTCAGGCCAAGCCCGTCATCGTCAAAGACGGGAAGGTCATCGAATCGCCCGGAGTGCCCCCCTCCTCCGCGCAACCGGCAAACGCCCCATCGTCGAAAACACCTCCAGGAACTCCGAACGGCGAGAAACCGGACCAGCCCGACAAGAAGAGTGAGGACAAAGGTGCCGACGCAAGTTCGAAAGTGATCAAGCGGACCGAGTACGAACCCGAACCGGATTATGAACCGGCAGAACTCATCCTCGACCCGGAAGGAAAAGTTCAATTCAGCTTTCACGGAGCGAAGTGGCCGGTCGTTTTGAACTGGCTTGCGAAGTTCTCCCAGTTAAATCTCGACTGGCAGGAGCTCCCTGGCGACTTTCTCAATTTGCGGACTCAGCACTCTTACACAGCAGAGGAAGCCCGAGACGTCATCAACCGTCATCTTCTGGCTCGTGGATACACTCTCCTGCAACACGGGGAACTCTTAACGGTTGTCAAAATACAGAACCTCGATCCCGGACTCGTCCCGCGTGTTGCTCCCGAAGATTTGTTGACAATCCTTCCTCATGAATTCGTCAAGGTGTCACTCCCGCTCGATTGGATTCTGGCGGAAGAAGCTGTCGAGCAACTCCAACCAATGCTCAGTCAAAACGGGAAACTCTCGGCGATTCCCACAGTCAATCGACTCGAAGCGATGGACGCCGCAGGCAATCTGCGAGAGATCTATAAATTGCTCACCGAAGAGCAACGTTCGAGTCAGACCGAAAAAGGACTCGTCCGCGAATTTCGAATCGAACACGTCCGGGCAGGCAAGGTCTTCGACTCTCTCTTTGCAATCCTCGGAATTCGAAAGCCAGACACAGCGGGCGGCGGGGGCAGTCTATCGTTCGGCGCCAGCCAGCAGATCATGCGGCAGTTGCAACAAATGCAGCAGCAAATGCAGAGAAATAATTCGCCGAATAACAGCGGCGGAAAAGGAGGCCCCCCGGAGGAGCCTCGACTGGTATTGAATGAGCGCGAAAACAGCATTCTCGCGCATGCTTCACCGGACAAGATGGAAATCATTTCGCAGACAGTGAAGGCTCTGGACGTTCCCAGCCCCGATTCGAGTCATATCCTGCAGAACCTCGATCGCATGCGGGTTTATCATCTTTCCACTCTGAAGCCGGACCCGCTTGTGCAAATTCTCACGGAAGTCGGGGACCTTTCTCCGTCGACTCGCGTTCAAGTCGACTCTGAGAACAACGCGATCATCGTCTTCGGAACACTTGCCGATCATGTGACCGTTCAGTCGCTGGTCGATCGACTCGACGGCAGCAGCCGCAGCTTCGAAGTGATTCCGCTCAGGCGGCTTCGAGCGGCGGAAGTCGCTGGCACGATCCAGTACATGTTTGGAGAGGAAGAGGAAGAAGAAGACCAGAGCAGCAAATCTCGATACTACGGATTTTATTCCAGCTACGGACAGAAAGAAGAAAAGTCCAAGGAACAACGCCCTTTCAAGGTCGATGCTGACGTCGAGAACAATCGCCTGCTCGTCTGGGCGAACGAGATGGAATTCAAGGAAATCGAAAACCTGCTCTCAAAGATGGGGGAGATTTCGCTCGGACAACCCAACCCGGCAACCGCGCGGTCGATCGATCTCCACTCAGATGAAACAGCTCGCAAGATTCTCGAACGACTTCAAAATGTCTGGGAACAGCGTCGCCAGAATCCTCTTCGAATCGATCTCCCCCCGGACGCGCCCGTCGAACCGGAAACTGAGCAACCCGAACTGAAGAAGGAAGCACGTCGCAAAAGCTCGTCTCCCATCAGCTTCGCGGTCTCCGAAACAGTTCGCACGAAACCAGAAAGTGAACCGGAACTCTCCGCTGAGGAAAAAGCTCTTCTCCAGAAAATGCGAGAGCTTGAAGCGGGTCCGCCTGATATTCGAATTCGGCAACTTCCGGACGGTCGCCTCACACTGGAGTCCGACGACACTCAGGCGCTGGATGAAATTGAGATGCTGATCTCCGAACTCGTTCCCCCTGCTCCGGAATACAAGATTTTTCAGATCAAGTACGCCTGGCCATTCGGGATTGAATTGCTTCTCGATGATTTCTTCTCCGGTGACGAGGACGAAGAAACCATTCTCGACTGGTGGGGAAATTCGGTCACGATGAACAAGCAGGGACCGGAGCGGCTCTCTTCAAAACGCAAGCTGCGGATCATTTCCGACGACGACTCACGAACGCTTCTCGTGCAAAATGCGACGAACGAACAACTGGCGCTCATCGAAGATCTGCTCGAAATCTATGACCGCCCCGAGACAAACGATCCGCAAGCTGTCCGGCTGACACAGGTTTTTCATCTAGAGTACTCGCAAGCGTCTGTCGTCGCTGAGACGATCAAGTCTGTCTACCGCGATCTCCTCAGCTCAAATGACCCCGCGCTTCAAAACAAAAATCAGGAAGGCAAATCTCCGCCGCAGCAACAGGGGTTCACTTACATTCGTGGCGGCAACCAAGACAAAGACGACAGCGCCGCCCCCGAAGAACCCATTAAGTTTAAGGGGTTGCTTTCGGTCGGAATTGACGACCTGTCAAACACACTTGTCATTTCCGCAGCAAGCGGACTCATGAGTGATCTTGCGAAGCTTGTCGACGTTCTCGATCAGGCAGCCCGGCCCGATTTGAGTGTGCGAGTCGTCCCCGTCAATCCTGCCATGAACGCCAGCGTGTTGCGCGATCAGCTTAATCAGTCGTTCGGGATCTCGGCCAAACCTTCAGTCGGTGTCTCCTCGACGTCGGACCGAAACAAGTCGCCCGAAAAACCGGCAGGTCGTGAATCCAAAAACTCAGGCAAATTCAATCCCGGCGAGGGGAATGCCGCCCCTGCTGACTGAGAAAGCACAAACGCATTCCGCTGACTTTCAGAGGACGTGGACCGCGTATTGATGCATGAGTTCTGGGACCAGAAGCAGTGCGTATGCAATTACATCCAGTAAGAGCGCACGTTTCGGTCTCCCGTGATTCCAGTCATTCCCAGCGACCAGGAGAATCACTCCCGTCGCAAGAACAACCGGAATCATGATCACCCCGGAGAGCGTCTGGAAGCGTTGATGCACTGAAGCATCGCCGGGGATGGGAAATCGCTGAAAGACTCTCCAAAAGACGAACGGAACTGCGAAAAAATAGATTCCGAATTCATTCTTGCTGCCGATCTCGTGATGTGAACTGCATGTCAGATGGATCAACTTCAATCGCGAGTCACTGCGTCGTGCCTCTGTCATCTCAGAGGGGACAATGCTCACGGCGTTGCGGTTCGATCCGCTTTCGAAAGCTGTTCGTAATACGAATCAAGAAGTGAACGGTACTTGTCCGGAACCGGATCTCGGTCGATGGGAACCAGTCGTTCGTTGGGATCACGACGGGCCAGTTCTTCTGCGACGAGAGTTTGCAACTCGAGAAGCGGGCCATAGATCTTTGCGCGAACCATCTCCCAGTCTGGTTGTTTGGAATGTCGTTTGACATCGATACGAACCTTGCGGGCTTCGTCTCGAATCTGAGCGACGCGAGATCTGAGTTCGGGAGTTGTGACCATTTCCTCGACGTCCCGCATGCGATCAGACCATTCGACGTACTCGTCACCCGTCAACGGAAGAGAAACATTCCTTGGGGCTCCGCCATTCTCATCTCCTCCAGTTTCCTGAAAGAGTGATCCAAGCTGAGTCGCGAGATCCGCGCCGCTGCGACGCCCGCCTCCCTGCTGCTGACCTCCCTGTTGCTGACCTCCCTGTTGCTGACCCGGTTGCTGACCCGGTTGCTGACCCGGTTGTTGCTGACCCGGTTGTTGCTGACCCGGTTGTTGCTGACCCGGTTGTTGCTGACCCGGTTGTTGTTGTCCCGGTTGTTGTTGACCCGGTTGTTGTTGTCCCGGTTGTTGTTGTCCCGGTTGTTGTTGTCCCGGTTGTTGTTGAGTCGCGTTCGGGTCCTGTTCGAGTTCCGATTCGATTGCACGAGTGAGGTCTTCCAACTCCTCGTTCGCGAGTGCAAGCGCTTCTGTTTCGTCTCCGAGAATTCTCTCAGCTGCGCTTTCAACTCCTCGCTGAAGACGCTCGATCCCCTGACGTGCCTGTTGCTCCTGTTCTCGAGCTTCTTCGTCGAGACCATATCTTTGCAGCTGGGCTGCGCCCCGGAGTGCTTCTTCCGGTTCGTAGCGTCGCAAGTCACGAAGTGTTTCGTAGAGGCTGTCTGACAAGAGAGGTTCCGTGTTTTCCGCGTCCTGAATGAGCTCGCGCGTCCGGTCGAGCGTTTGGCTGAGACGTTCCCCCTGCTCTTCCAATGCCTCAGTGACTTCTCGCGAGACTTCCTGAGGTTCCGGATCACGCAGGCTGGGACGTTCGTCAAGTTGTTGTGACTCGGCTGATGGCTGCATCATCTGTTCGATGACCTCCTGCTCCTGAGCGAGGTTCCGAACATCATCTCTCAAGTTTCGAATGGCTTCGTCGAACTGGCCGGCGTTCTCTCGGCGAAACTCCTCTTTGAGTTCTTCAAGTTCTCGCTGCGCGCGGGTTCCTTCGGCGATGGCTTTGGATGTTTGGTTTTGTTGAAGTGCTTCCGACGCCTGAAGGAGGCGTTCGCGAGTTTCGTCGACCTGCTCACGAGCTTCGGCCATGCGCTGGCGATTGTCATCCTGACTCATCCGCTCACGGAGTTCGTCAAGATTCCGGAGCATTTCCTGCTGCTCTTCCTGCAAGCGTTTTAGCTGCCGTTCGAGTTCTGCACGCTGCTGCTCATCTTCGGTTTGCTTCAACTGATTCTCGAGTTCGCGGAGCTTCTGGTTTAGATCTTCCTGTCTGCGGGCGAGTTCACGCAAACGATTGAGGACTTGAAGCGTCTCACGTTGCTCTTCCTGCTGCACCTGTCGCTGGGCCTGACGTTCGGTTTCGTAGCGATTTCGATCGTTCTTCAACTCGAGCGAGTTCATTTGACGATTCATTCGCTGTTGTTGTGACTGACTCTGACTGCTTTGAGACTGGCTCTGCTGCACCTGTTTTTCTCGGGAGGTCAAACGCAACAGCGCACGATAAGCTGCCTGGGCTGCTGATCGCCCTTGCGGGAGTGATTCCAGTTTCTCGTTGGCGATGCCATCGGCGAAATGGCGAGATGCACTGACCATTGCATCGATGGCTTCCTGTAAGTGCTGTTTCATGAGGTCGTCTTCCAACGTTTCCATCATCTCCTCAGCCAATCCAATCGCCTGTTCCTGCGATTCGAAGAGGACTTCCATTCCGGGAAGAAATTGATTCGACGGCGCGGGGCGATTCTCTGAACGAATCAAGTTCCATGAGGCGGTGACGATTTGACGTTGAATTTCGACGAGCTTTCCTGACTCTCCGCCTTGTTGTTGCTGTTGCTGCTGTTGTTGTTGCTGTCCACTTTGGGCTGCTGCCTGGCGAAATATTTCCTCGAAAGGTCGCACTTCGGAAAAGAAGATATCGCTGAATGCCCTCCGCACGTTCCCATCAGGACCAATGTCATCTGCATAGAAGTAATAGGAGATGAGTTGATTCGGAACGACATCCAGCTCTTCGACGAAAACGGTATGATCCATCGCACGTTGTTCGTCCCGCTCTGCTTTGCCGCCAAGTTCCAGCTTTTCCGATTCTCCATCGGGACGCTCGTAAATCAGACCGTACTCCAACAGACCGTAATCGTCTGAAGCTTTCGCTTGCAGGACCAGTTCTTCGATCGGCGACACGCGCACGTCCCGCTTCGGAAAGACAACTTGCAGATCCGCCGGATGATTCGGAAGGACCTGAAACACGAATTCCGGAACGGTTCGGTTTGCACGTCCCTGCTGGTCGATCAACTCGAGCTGATACCGGTACTTCTTCGGCATTTCTGCGTTCCAGGTGAGCGCTCTCTTAACTGGATCGCTTCCATCTTCGATCAGCTCCAATCGGTTTCCTTCATCATCGATCAGCGCGGCGCTCTGCAAATCTTTATTGAGTGCAAAGCTGAGATCGAGCGTTGAGCCTTCAACCAGACTGACACGTCGAACATCGTCGAGGTGTTTCTCTTCAAGACCGGTGAACTCCGGGAATTGGATATCGGCATCCGCCCGGAGCAGTTCCGGATAGGTAAATGTCGTGATGGAAAACTCAGAAGATGTTTGGTCCGAGTAAACAATCTGATAGGTCATGTCCTGATCGACTTCTGCGAGCCGGCCCCCGAAGACGGGATCATCGAGACTCTTGCGCATCGGAATCGAGAGCGTTTCCCCATTCTGTTTGGTCGCAATGAGAGAAACCTCGTCGGGCAGTGCTTGCGGGAATCGCGCGAGGACGAGAAGACTCGCTCCCTTTTCAACTTCTGCGTCTCCCGGCTCGACGACAAGCTCAAAGAGCTGCTGTGATGTTTTCGGCGTTTCTTCATCGAGGTCGGCGACGCGCGCTTCGGAGGTCCCTTGATTCCATGGACCGGTGAACAGTGGAACGAGACAAAGAATCATGGCGAGGATTCGCAGCAACTGCAGCCCCCAGATTCCTTTCACCGACTTCGTCCAGTCCGCCTGAAAGTTGTGACGAAGGACTTCAGTAAACAGCTCGGACTGAAGAAAACTAAACCCCGACGTTTCCGCTTGCGGATGTTGTTGAACGGCCGCCAGCAGGCGCGTATCTAGCTCAGGAAAAGTTCGCTCAACTTGAAGGGCTGCCTGATGACGATCGTCGATCCGGGGACGACCTGCGATCCATCCGATCAACATCGCCAACGGCGCGCCGAGAATGAACAGCTTCATCATTTCTGCTGCCTGATCGCCAGCGCTTGCCATCGCAAGCAGCAGAACTGCAAGAAGTGCCCAAATCAGCAAAGATGCTCGAATGGCCCTGAGACGTCTAATCCGTCGAGCAACTTCATCGACTCGATGGAACAATCGGGACTCTGACATCGCGTCTCACTCTCTCGGGTGCCTGCCGACTAAATGACGTTTCCGCGCTTTGAATATCTTATCGTGCGGTTTTTGGAATTCACAGTGGAATTGGGGGGATGCTGTGCGAATCACAACGACTCTACCTGCGGAGAGAGTCGACTCTGAATCATCGACGGGGAAGACTTTGCGGGTTTTATGGCAGTCCCTCACATTTCCTGACTGTCGATCCGGAGATTGATCACTTCTGACTCAAGATCCACAAATTTTCGCGATAAGCTAGATCGAACACTTGAAACCAACCATCCAACAGCATTTCCCCATTCAGTGATTGAAATCACTCAGATGATTTGGCACGATGGGGACGTGTGTGAATCAAGATGATTCTTTGGATCCGATTTGATTTGACACAAACGAGGAGAGTTCTCATGAAGACTGTGTTGTGGGGAGTCGCGACCCTCGCTTTCGCGATCTCCGGGAGCACCACAGCGAACGCTGGCTGGTTCACTGGAACCGTCGGTTACAATTCCTGCCCGGTTACATGCTGTCAGCCAACATCATGCTACACCGCGTGCAAGGTCGAGCGCGAAACGTGCTACCGAACTGTCTATGATCAGGTCTGCGAACCTGTTCAGGAAACCTGCTATCGAACCGTCTGCGAAACCGTTTTCGAAGACGTTCAGGAAACCTGCTATCGCAATGTCGTTGAAACCGGCTGCCGCGAAGAAGAGTATCAGGTTTCTCGCCCCGTGTACGAAACCTCTTTCCAGGAAAGAGAATACACCCTCCAGCGACCTGTGTACGAAACCTCATATCGTGAGGAATCGTATCAAGTTCGTAAGCCTGTCTGGGAAACTGTCAATCGACAGGTCACACGCACTGTGATGCGTCCGGTCACAAGAACTGTCAACCGTCAGGTGACGCGAACAGTGATGCGACAGGTGACGGAAACCGTGAACCAGGAACGATGCTACACCGTCATGCGACCGGTCACGACCTATCGTCCGGTGCAACGTGTCGTCCCCGTCACTGTGAATCAGCAGGTTTATCGTCCCGGCCCATTAGTCTGGGGACGAAAACCGGGACTCTGCGGATGTCCGGTTCCCTGCCTGACTCGCTGCCCCGGCACCACTGCTACAGTCCAGCGTGTCTGTCCGCAAGTTGTCACCGAACAAGTCGCCTGCACGACTCTCGTCCCCCAGGTCGTCCGTCAGAACCGTCCCGTTCAGGTCTGCCGCATGGTTCCTGAGCAGGTGGTCGAGAACTGCCCGGTTCAGGTTTGCGAAATGGTTCCGGAACAAGTTGTCGAGAATTGCCCAGTCCGCGTCTGCAAATGGGTTTGCGAAACTCAGACACGAAAGATTCCCGTCCAGACATGCCGCATGGTCAACGAAGTGAAGACCTGCCGGATTCCGATTCAGACATGCCGCATGGTGACAGAAACTCTGACTCGAAAAGTCCCGGTTTGCACCACCAAGCGAGTTGCTTATCAGGTGACACGCAAAGTGGCTCGACCAGTGACACGACAAGAGCCATACACCGTCACTCGAATGGTTTCGAAACTCGTGCCACGCCAAGTCGCTTACGAAGTCTGCCGCTTCGTTCCCGTACAGCAATGTTCGACAATTCAACCCTGCGGAAGTTGTGGCGGGGCTGGCGGATGTGCCAACGGAGACTGCGGAGTCATTCAGCAGGAAGTTGGAAAACCAATCACTCCTGAAGCGGACCCAACTTTTGAAGCTCCTGAAGAATCCGGACCGGACGTGAATCCAGTTCCCGGAAACTCAGTCTAGAGATTCTTCAATCTCAGGTGATCATTGAATCGCACGAGCAACTCTCGACGGAGACTTGCTCGTGCGTTTTTTATTGCCCTCAGCTTCTGCCGCGAAAGCGTCGACACATCGATAAACCGTTGAAAGTCGCCATCTGTCATCTGGGGGAATTGTGGGTTTCTTTGCGAAAATTGGAGCGGGTCGCTGCAACCATCTCGCTGTCTGACATATTCTGACGCCGGTTGAATGAATGCGTCCTTCCCCTGAAAGCTTTCCCTGAATGATCGAAAACCTGCCGCTGAAATCCATCGAGCATGGTGGACTCACGATTGAAGGCTACTCACGAGCTGCGGTCCAAACGTACTGGCGAATCCCGGAACTCAAAGTTGGATTCGATCTGGGTGGCAGTCCATGGTCATTTATGGGTACGCAAACTTTTTTCATCTCGCATGCCCATCTCGACCATATGGCCGCTTTGCCTGCTTATGTCGCCCGGCGGCGCATGATGAAAATGGAGCCACCAACCATTTACGTTCCTGCGGCAGTTGCTGAATCCGTTCAGAAGATGCTTCGATCGTGGCAGAAACTTGATCGCGGCCGAATGATCTGTCAGCTCGTGGGTGCAGAGCCCGGAATGGAATACGAACTCTCACGCGAACATGTCGTCACCACCTTTGCGACAAAACACACGGTGCCGTCCCTCGGTTATGTCGTCTGGGAACGACGGAAGAAACTCAAGCCAGAATTCCAGGACCTTTCCGGAACCGAGATTCGTGATCTGCGAATGAAAGGTGTCGAAGTCAGCGCAGAGATTCGAATGCCGATTGTTTGTTATTGTGGAGACACTGCCCCACAAGGACTGGACCACTGCGATGCGGTCTTTCAATCGAAGATTCTGATCACAGAACTGACGTTCTTTCGTCCCGAACACCGCAAAGAGAAGATTCACAAGTTCGGCCATACCCATCTCGACGACCTGATCGAGCGCGCCGATCGGTTTCAAAACGAACTCGTCATTCTTGGCCACTTCAGCACGCGCTATCACGAAGAACAGATTCGGCGAGCCGTCGAGAAGCGATTGCCTGAGAACCTGAAGAAGCGTGCCATGCTTTGGCTATGACAGCTTTGAAGAGTTAACGGCTTTGAAGGGACATCCGTGTTCTGAAGCTACGTAAGTTTCAGCCGCCCAGCGTTTTGACGATTCAGCGATTCAGCGATTCAGCGATTCAGCGATTCAGCGATTCAGCGATTCAACGATTCAACGATTCAACGATTCAACGATTCAACGATTCAACGATTCAACGATTCAACGATTCAACGATTCAACGATTCAACGATTCAACGATTCAACGATTCAACGATTCAACGATTCAACGATTCAACGATTCAACGATTCAACGATTCAACGATTCCCCACGGTGATCGCAAACTCAGTGAGCCCAAACTCAGCTGAGCGATTCAGTTGCTCAAAGCTCTTAAGCACCCGATATCAAAAATCCCCCGATCGACGCATCAGCCGATCGGGGGGATTTTTTCTATCCGTAGGATCTATTCAGAAATCAGGAGCTGATTCCGGGAACAGGGAAGTTCTTCGCAAACTGAGCGATTTCACTTCGAATCGCCTGAACTTTGGACTCGTCATCAGTCGACCGGAGAACTCTGAGAATCCAATCTCCGACCTGTTTCATCTCAGCTTCTTTCATCCCGCGTGTCGTCAACGCAGCGGTTCCGATTCGGACGCCACTTGGATCGAGTGGTTTGCGTTGATCGAAGGGAATCATGTTCTTGTTGACGGTAATGCCTGCGCGATCGAGAGCTTCTTCTGCGATCTTTCCAGTGAGATCGATCGCGGTCATGTCGCAAAGCATCAGGTGATTGTCAGTTCCTCCACTCGCGAGACGAATTCCGCCCGCGACGAGAGTTTCCGCCAGTGCCTGTGCGTTCGCAATGACCTGCTCGGCGTATGCCTTGAAGGTGGGTTGCTGGGCTTCATGAAAACAGACTGCTTTGGCCGCGACGATGTGCATCAATGGCCCTCCCTGCAGTCCCGGAAAGACGGTCTTGTCGACAGCCTTTGCGTGTTCGGACTTGCAGAGAATAAATCCGGAACGTGGACCACGCAGCGTCTTGTGAGAGGTTGAAGTCACGAAGTCCGCAACTTCAACTGGATTGTTGTGACATCCCCCAGCAACGAGTCCGGCGTAGTGAGCCATATCGACCATCAGCAGCGCGCCGTTTTCCTTCGCGATCTCAGCAAACTTGGGATGATCGATTTCGCGTGGATAGGCACTTGCCCCAGCGACGATCATTTTCGGTTTGTGCTCTTTCGCGAGCGAGGCAACCTGATCGAAATCGATTCTGTGATCGGACTCACGAACACCGTAATGAACGACGTTGTACAACTGCCCCGAGAAATTCAGGTGCATGCCGTGTGTGAGGTGTCCCCCGTGGGCAAGGTCCATGGCGAGGATCGTATCACCGGGCTTCAGCTGAGACATGTAGACCGCCATGTTCGCCTGCGAACCAGCATGTGGCTGCACATTGGCGTGGTCTGCCCCAAAGAGCTGACAGACACGGTCGCGTGCCAGCACTTCGACTTCGTCGACGAACTCGCATCCGCCGTAGTAGCGGCGACCGGGATACCCTTCAGCGTATTTGTTCGTCAGAACTGTCCCGGCAGCTTCCTGAATGGCTGCGCTGGTGTAGTTCTCCGAAGCGATTAATTCGAGGCCTTCTACCTGTCGGGTTCGTTCACGCAGAATCGATTCCCAAACTGCAGAATCGCACTCCTGAAGGGCTGACATGATCTTTCCTTTTCAATAAGCAACAATTGATGTAACTTTGAGCCTGCGAACCGATGGTCATTCTGGTTCGACGCACTGCACTCATCGCCCCCCAATTTATAGTGTTGGCCCGGTCCAGAAACCACCATGCACATGCTGGGCTCCTAGAATCGACAAATGGGATTCGTAGATGACGGAAATCGCTTGAGGACGAATTGTTCCCACCTAATTGTTTTTGTTCTTCGACCAATTGACCAAAACCATTGTTCGCACAACTTTTGTGACAAAAACTCCCCTCCGGATGTTCATCAAAAGACCGAATTCCTCTCGAATTTTCTGCCCGTCTTCCCTTGAACCTCTGAGAATCGGCAGACCGAGAAAACGAGCTGACTGCTCCAACAACACTGCAACTTGAGACAGCCATGAAACACCTTCGCTTGCTGACAGCTCTCTGGATGCTCTTCATGGGATGGGGAATCGACGCCGATGCTGACGACAAAGTTGTTCAGAATGCAAAGGAAACGATGATTCGGGCGACTCGGTACTTTCACGACGAGGTCGCTCGTCACGGGGGCTACGTCTATCACTATTCCCCCGACCTGAAAGTGAGATGGGGCGAAGGACTGGCGACGGAAGATCAAATCTGGGTTCAACCTCCCGGCACACCGACAGTCGGAATGGCATACCTGGAAGCGTACTCAGCCACGCTCGATCGAGAGTTTCTCGTTGCAGCCAAAGACGCGGCCGAAGCCCTGGCATATGGACAGCTTCAATCCGGAGGATGGGCGAACTGCGTCGACTTCAATCCCGCGGGAGAACGGGTCTACCTGTACCGCAACGGAAAAGGCCGGGGACGCAACAATTCTTCTCTCGACGACGGACAAACCCAATCGGCGTTGTTGTTCCTGATTCGGATGGATGGGGTTCTTCAGTTTCGGGACGAGACCATTCACGATGCTGCGATGGTCGGGCTCGATGCTGTCCTCAACGCTCAATTCCCGAACGGTGGATTTCCTCAGAGTTGGACCGAGCCGGTTGAAGATCGTCCTGTCCTCAAAGCCAAATATCCTGACCACGACTGGCGAACCGAGGGCCGAATCAAAAACTACTGGGACATGTACACGCTCAACGACAACGTGTGCGGATATCTCGCCCAAACGCTGATCGCCGCCCATGAAACCTACCGGGATGAGCGAAGTCTTCAGGCTCTTCGAAAGTTGGGGGACTTTCTGATTCTTGCACAAATGCCCGAACCGCAACCGGGTTGGGCTCAGCAATACAACCCTGACATGGAACCGATCTGGGCAAGGAAGTTCGAACCTCCGGGAGTTTCCGGCGATGAGACTCAGGAAGCGATTGAAACACTTCTGCAAATTGCCAAGTACACAGGAGACGATCGGTATCTTGAACCGATCCCGGCTGCGCTCGACTATCTCGATCGGTCCGTGCTCCCTGACGGTCAACTGGCTCGCTATTACGAACTCAAAACGAACCGGCCACTCTACATGAAGCGGTCAGGAGGCACTTATTCGCTGACTTACGATTCCTCAAACCTGCCGAGTCATTACGGCTGGAAAACTTCTGCGAAAATCGACAGCCTTCGCCAGTCCTATGAGCAACAGCGAGCCCATCAACTCGTCGCCGAGCCATTCGATATCGAGTCGTTGGAATCACGTGCAGAACAGATCATCAAAGACCTTGATCGACAGGGACGATGGGTGACGACCGCTTCCGGTGAACGGCTCGTCGGACAACCGAAAATCCGGGCTGGCGATCAGTACATCAGCAGCGAAGTTTTCAGCGTGAACCTCATCACTCTCAGCACTTACCTGAAAACAATGGCCGCAGCACTCGCCTCCAGGTAAACCAATCTTCCGAAAAGACCTTAAAGTCTTTCACGAAATCGCTTCGTAGCACAAACGAAGAGGCTCTACTTTGTGTGCGTCGCAGTGACCATGTCGCCAGCGAGTTTCGTGAGTTCTTTCTGCAGATCTTCTGATGAGAGTGTTTTGTCAGCAAGCTCTTGAAAACGCCTGACAATCGCTGAGCCGATGATGACTCCGTCCGCCAAACCTCGCAGCGGTTCGACATGATCGGGCTTACTGATTCCGAATCCGACTGCGAGTGGAAGGTCGGTCTCTTCGCGAAGCCACTTCAACTGATCAAGCAAGGAATCCGCAACTCGCTCTCGTTCACCGGTCGTCCCAGCCACAGCGATGCAGTAAACGAACCCCGAACAAGATTTCAGAATCTTGCGGACCCGTTCTCTCGGGCTTGTGGGAGCAACGAGTTGAATCAGGTCCAACCCCGCACCTTTGACTTTCTCGAACACCTCCGCTGCCTCATCTCCGGGCAGATCCGGAATAATCAATCCGCTGATTCCGGACTCAACGCAGGAAGACAAGAACTGATCGACACCGGTGCGAAAGACAATCGCGAAGCTGACCATCGCCACAAGCGGGGGAAGTTCCTCGTGATCGAGTTCTCCCAACGCTTTGAAAATCTGCGAGACAGAGACTTTCGATTCGAGCGCTCGCGTATACGACGCCTGAATCACCGGGCCATCGGCAATGGGATCGCTGTACGGAAACCCGATTTCGATCATATCGACATTCGAAGCTCCCAGCGTGCGAATCACCTGTTGGGTGGCTGCGAGATCGGGATCGCCAGCGGTAATAAATGGCATGAATGCCATTTGGTTTTGTTCTTTTAAGCTGGCGAAGACGGCTGAAATGCGTGAGTCCACTCGGGATCTCCGTTGAAATGACTTCGGTAATGACTTCAGTGTTGTATCAGTAGGTGGAATCAGTAATGGCCGCGATCGAGCGACTCGATAGGACGCTTTAGCTGTTGCCGCCTTACATTTCAATTCCGGTAAGGCGTGCCACTTCACTAATGTCTTTGTCCCCGCGTCCCGAAAGGCAGACGACGACAATCTCATCGGGTGATCGCTTTTGCGCTGCTTTGACTGCGTGGGCGACAGCATGGGAACTTTCGACCGCAGGCAAAATCCCTTCAAGTTTGGCAACGAGCTGGAACATCTCCAAAGCTTCGTCATCGGTGGCGACGGTGTATTGAACGCGACCGGATTCTTTCCAGTAGCTGTGTTCCGGTCCCACTCCCGGGTAATCCAGTCCGGCTGAAATCGAATGGACATCCTGGGTTTGCCCGTCTTCATCCTGCATGACGTAGCTGAAACTGCCGTGCAGAACCCCTTTGCTCCCGTAAGTGAGAGGACTCGCATGATCTCCGGGCTGTGTCCCGCGTCCACCTGCTTCGACGCCCGTGAGGCTGACGTCGTAGTCTTCCACGAATGGATAGAACATCCCGGCGGCATTGGAACCGCCTCCCACACAGGCGATAACTTCGTTCGGAAGCTGTCCGGTTTCGTCGAGGCATTGCTGGCGAGCTTCGCTTCCAATCACCGACTGGAAATCGCGAACAATCATCGGGAACGGGTGCGGACCGACAGCAGACCCGAGGATGTAGTGCGTGGTGTCAACACTGGCCATCCAGTCTCGCATCGCTTCGTTGATAGCGTCCCGGAGAGTTCGAGAGCCCGATGTGACTGAGCGAACTTCTGCTCCCATGTTTCGCATGAGGAACACGTTCAGCTTTTGCCGCCGAATGTCTTCTTCGCCCATATAAACGACGCAATCGAGACCGAATCGCGCACACGCCGTTGCCGAAGCGACACCGTGTTGACCGGCTCCGGTTTCTGCGATCACCCGTTTTTTGCCCATTCGAAGCGTGAGCAGTGCCTGTCCGATCGTGTTGTTGATCTTGTGAGCACCGGTGTGATTCAAGTCTTCCCGCTTGAAATAGATCTTCGCTCCACCGGCGTGTTCAGTAAGTCGTTCAGCAAAATACAACGGACTGGGACGACCGACGTAGGTCTTGAGAAGGTGATCCAGTTGGGACTGAAAGTCTGGATCGGCCTTGGAACGCAAATACTCTTCGTGAAGCTGGTCCAGGGCCTCCATGAGTGTTTCGGGAACAAATCGGCGACCGAACTCTCCGAATCGTCCTTCTGCGTCAGGAACACTCTTGGTGGCATTCGACATTATCTACTCTCTCAGTCTCGTTGTGTTGCAGCTGTTCGACACTTAGCATTGTTGATCTGACGCGAGTCGGCAAGGACAGGTTCAGTTCAGATTGCTTCGCAGCACGATCCACGAGTTTCGCGTCGCACTTCCGAGATTATTTCGAGGCTTGCGAGAACGTCAACGAATTCGGATCGATTTCAATTTTCATTTCGAAAGAAAGCCAACATTCCGCATGGAATCCTTCGAGATGTCCGCAACTCAAGCGAGAAACGGCGTTCTTGTCGACGTTGATTGACCGTGATGGAAAATTGAAGTCCAATGCGCCCATCAAAAATTGCTCATTTGTGCTCCATGACCGAAGAATGTCGCGGAGCAGACACTTGAATCGAGGAAGACAAATATGAAGTACGGTCTGAATCTGCTGCTCTGGACGTCCGGTGTCGATGAATCGATTTTCCCAACTTTGGACAAAATCAAGGAGTGGGGCTACGATGGCGTCGAATTGCCCGTCTTTGAAATGGACGAGGCCGCTTATACCAAAATCGGATCGAAGCTGGACGAACTCGGTTTCGGACGGACAGCTGTCACCGTCTGTACTGCTGAAGAAAATCCGATTTCGGAAGATGCCGCAATCCGCGAAGCAGGCGTCAATCGGCTGAAAAAAGCAATCGACATGTGCGCTGCATCAGGTTGCACACACCTCTTGGGACCAATCCACTCCGCGCTGGGGCATTTCGTTGGTCGGGGGCGAACCGAAGAGGAATGGAAGTGGGGCCAGGAAAGTCTCGCCAAAGCTGCGGACTATGCTCAATCCAATGACGTCACTCTCGTCGTCGAGTATCTCAATCGTTTCGAGTGCTATTTCCTGAACTGTGCCGAAGACACCGCACGTTTCTGTCGGGAAGTGAATCATCCGCATCTGAAAATGATGTACGACACATTTCACGCGAACATCGAAGAAAAATCTCCGAGCGGAGCGATCAAGGCCTGCCAGGATCAATTGGTTCACATTCATATTTCAGAGAATGACCGGTCGACTCCGGGCGAAGGGGGCGTCAACTGGGATGAGAACTTCAAAGCAATCAAAGAGTCTGGCTATGACGGTTGGCTGATGATTGAAGCGTTCGGTCTCGCCCTGCCGGAACTGGCCGCCGCAACCATGATCTGGCGAAGCATGTTCCCCAGCGAAGAGCATCTCGCCAAAGAAGGACTGAAATTCATGAAGTCTCGAATGGAGGGATAAATTTCCCCCTTCTCCGAAAGAGATTTCCACGGACGATGGATGATCTCACTCACGCAATTGGCCCAGGAAGTTCATTCTCGGGCCAATTGTTTCTTTTCAACGACGTGTTGAAGTGTTCTTCTCAAAAGTGCACAACACGTCACTGCCCGAGCGTGGGCGAACATCATGCGACTGAGGAAATTTGATTGATGGCGGAAGTCGGAAAAGTTTATCTGGTCGGAGGCGGTCCCGGTGATCCCGGATTGTTGACGCTCAAGGCGAAACGCTGCCTCGAAATCGCGGACGTCGTGTTGTACGACGGCCTCGTGAATCCACTTCTGCTGAGATACACCAAAGCGACAGCTGAGAGAACAAACCGAGTCGGCACGGGATCAAAGCGACGAATCGATCAGGACGAGATCAACAAGCGGCTTGTCGAAGCTGCCCAAGCTGGAAAGACCGTCGTCCGCCTCAAGGGGGGAGATCCGTATATCTTCGGTCGGGGGAGTGAAGAGGCATTGGCTCTCGCTGAAGCTGGGATTCCCTTTGAAGTGGTCCCCGGGATCACTGCGGCAACGGCAGCTGCGGCGTATTCAGGGATATCTTTGACCCATCGGAAGTTGGCTTCGGCTGTGGCCTTCATAACCGGTCACGAAGCCCCGACGAAACCGCAGTCGGCTCTGGATTATGAGCAACTGGTCAAATTCCCCGGCACGCTCGTTTTCTACATGGGATTGCATCGGCTCCCCGAGATCGCGAAGTCTCTGATCTCAAGCGGGATGGATCCGGAAACGTCGACTCTGGTCATCTCAAAAGCCAGCACTCCTCTTCAACGAAGTGTGCATGCCTCTCTCAAAGACATTGGCGAGCGGGTTGCCGAGGCGAATCTGCCAGCTCCTTCGCTGATTGTGGTGGGCGAATGCACTCGACATCGAGAGCAGATCAACTGGTTCGAAACGCTTCCACTGATCGGCCAAACGATTGGCATTGCCCGCCCTGAACATCAAGCGGATGAAGTGATCGATCAGGCCATCCAACTTGGTGCTGCCCCGATTCTGATGCCTGCGATCAAGACTTCACCACTCTCTGACTGGACGGAAGTGGATCAAGTCATCGAAACACTCGAAGAGTTTGACTGGATCGTGTTCACAAGCGTGAACGGTGTCGATGCTTTTCTCGGGCGACTCTGGGAACTCGGATGCGACGCGAGACGCTTTGGAGGAACAAAGATCGCCTGCATTGGCCCAGCAACAGCCAAACGCCTCGAAGAGTATTCGATCCGCCCGGATCTGGTCCCTTCGGTCTATCGAGGAGAAGAACTCGCCGAGGCAATGAGACCACATGTCCAAGGAAAGTCAGTTCTCTGGGCGCGGGCAAACCGTGGTCGAGAAGTCATTCCGGAAACGCTCATTTCCGCCGGAGCTGAGTTTCGGAGCCTCGTTGTTTATCAACACCTTGACGTCCCTTCATTCCCGAATTCTGCAATCGACTCTCTCCGTCATGGGAAACTCGACTGGATCGCGCTTAGCAGTCCGACCATTGCACGCAATGTCGCGGAACGAATACAGGAACTGTCGCTGAATCAGCTGCCGAAATTCGCGGCCATCAGCCCAGTGACTCAGGAAGCGGCCGAACAAGCCGGTTTAACGATCTCTGCTGTCGCGCAGGAATACACCTGGCCGGGACTGTTTCAGTCGATCGTCGAGTTGCAAGAGAACCACATCTAAGAAAATCCGCTGTTGGCCCGAATTATCTCGCCATCTTCACCCGCG
Source organism: Thalassoglobus neptunius (assembly GCF_007859735.1). GTDB lineage: Bacteria > Planctomycetota > Planctomycetia > Planctomycetales > Planctomycetaceae > Thalassoglobus > Thalassoglobus neptunius. The sequence continues at coordinate 80,650 of NZ_SIHI01000003.1, forward strand.
AGACAAACACCTTTGCATAGAAAAACCGGTCGCGGAGATGCGACCGGTTTGAATTCCAGCAGTCCGGAACCGGAGTGAACGCTTCCGCCACACCGTTATCGCTCAACTGAGCGGTCTTCTCGACTAGCCGACGTCGCCACCGAGAGCTTCTTTTTTCTCAGTGATCACTGGGCATTGAGGAGCCATTTCAGCGTTGAGCTCAGTGTATCCCGCCCATTCTTCTGGAAGGTTATCTTCGTGGAAGATCGCTTCGACTGGGCACTCCGGAACACAGGCTTCGCAGTCAATACATTCATCAGGATGAATGTAGAGAATTGCTTCACCTTCGTAGAAACATTCGACGGGGCAAACGACAACGCAGTCGGTGTATTTGCAGTTAAAACATGGTTCCGCGACGACATGTGTCATCAGACTTTTCCTTTTCCGGATGCAACAGATTGCGAAAGTAAAAATTCACGGCAACTCAAAGCAAAACAATGCTGCCACAAATCATATGTTCGGCCAGTTATCTCGTTGTAGGACGGCAAAAATATGGTGTCAAGACATTTTGCCTATCCTCCGATCGCTTGATCACTGTATTGAGATTTGGTCTCAATTGATTACGAACTTTCAACAGCAAATCCTGCCTCATTCCAGGCTCTCCATCCGCCATCCATTGAGATCACTGACGTGTATCCCATTCGCTGAGCTGCGTCTGCTGCGAGAGCGGATCGATACCCGCCGCCGCAGTACATGACCATCTTCGTCGATGGATCAGGAACGACCTTTTCGATGTCTCGTTCCAGAACACCCTTCCCGAGATGAATGGCTTTGGGCAGGTGACCTTTGGCAAATTCGCTCTCTTCCCGCACATCGACGAGCAGGAATTCGTCTCCGTTCTCCTGCATTTGACGTACATCCTCAATTGTGCATTCGGTGACCTTCGCCCGAGCATCGTTCACAATTTCGAGAAAACGCGGGGAATGACTTTTGGCCATTTGAAGAACCTCAATTCGTAAATTGCTTGTCGGCTTCGAGTTTGGAATCGCTGATCACTGACGGCTCCCGACGATTCGCGAGGAGTCTTATCCCAGCGCCTCAAACTCTGTGACTATTTCTCGATCGACTTGATCTCGTGAGTGTGTCCATCGTACGAAATTGTCGACAGTTCTTCATCGATGACCGTTTCAAGATGCACCGGTCGTCCCCAGATCGCCTGCAGATTCTTGAGCGTATCGTTCGCGTAGTCCTGCTTGAGTTCGACTCCCTGATAGTCGTGTCGCAGATAGAGTTCTCCACGATTGGAATGGTTCCCATCGACGACGAAAATAAACGGCCGACCGTGATTCGTCAGACTCTTCAGAAACTGTTTTTTGATCTCATCAAATTCGCGAGAGGCAATTTCATAGTCGCCACTGCGATCGTTGTACGCGAATGAGAACATCTTGTGCCGCTGACAGAACTCCGCAGTCAAGAACGTGTCGATGAATGTGAGGTCGTTATGAATCCGCCGGACTTCGAAAATCTTGTCGCGTCCCAAACCGAGTTCGCGATCCCAACTTCGCTTGTGGTGCATGTCGTCGCAAGTTTCCCACTCTTCGCCGAACTGTCCGCGATTCCAGCGTTGTTCGATATCTCGGAAGAGTTCGATTCCGATTTTGTAGGGGTTGATCCGCTGCGGAGACATCGCCATCGTGCCCGAATGATGGTCCGCATAGTCAATCACTTCAGCATCCGTCAGCCCGTGGCGAGTCATGATTGTTGAGTGCCAGTAGCTCGCCCAGCCTTCGTTCATAATCTTCGTCTGCCCCTGAGGAGCGAAGTAATACGCCTCGTCACGAATGATCGCCAGAACATCATGCTGCCATTGATTGAGCGGAGCATGATCGAGGAGAAACTTCAGCACATCGCGTTGCGGCTCTTCCGGGAATGATCGCTGCGCCGCCTTCTCTTCTGCAACAGCGGAACGTCTCTGCTCTTCACGTTCCAGCACTTCTGGAGGATTGATGTAATCGTCCATGTAATCCTTCGCCCGGAAGCGACCGCGCGTCGAGTCTGAATCGCCGTCTCCCTTTGGTTTCGATTTTGAAGAATGATCGGGAGAAGCGGTTCGCTGGATGTGCGGCAGATACGGGTCGATCAGATTGTCGAGCGAGAGACAACAGTCGATGAAGCGTTCGACGTTTTCATAGCCAAACCGGTCAATATACCGATTCACCCGCGCAGCATGGTTGGCCATTTGATCGAGCATTTTTCGATTCGTGGGGGCGAACCAGGCATTGTTTTTGAAGAAGTCACAGTGACCGTAAACGTGCGCGATGACCAGTTTCTGATCGGTCAATTCATTCGCCGTCAGAAGGTACGCATAGCACGGGTCGGTATTGATCACCATCTCGTAAATCTTGGAGAGCCCGTACGAATAGCTCTTCAGCAACTCGTCATACTCCGCTCCGAATCTCCAGTGCGGATAGCGAACCGGAAATCCGCCGTATGCCGCGAACATGCTCAATTCTTCATAATCGAGCATTTCGAAGATTGTCTCAAAGCAATCCAGACCGTACGACCGCGCAATTTCTTCCATGCGACATTGAATGTCTTGAATCTCAGGCGGGAGAGCTCTGTGCGTCGTCACAGCCATGCGTCATCTCCTGTACGTCGATCCATCCTCATTCATCATGCGGAGTCGACATGGTCGTTTTAGAGGCGACCGGACAGACGAAACGCTCAACACCTCAATTCCGGGCTCCGAAGTCGGGACTGTGGAGCGAATTGACCTGACAGCACTTCTCCCGTCGGGGTCTGCCTCAGAATTCAAAAGAGCAAAGGTGTTTGCGAAATCCTATACAGGAAAGCTGTTTACGAATAGGTGAATTCCCAGTCGCGAGGATCTTCACCACTTTTCGAACGCTGCAAATGAAGAGGATTCCCGGAACGAGCAATAATCCCGCAAGCGTCTGCACGAGAATTGCCCCGAAGTTGCCAAGAAGGTACAACGAAAAACAGCCACGACAGACTACGACTTCGACGAGGACGTTGGTGCGACAAGCTGATCGTGATGAAGAGTGAAACGATGCGTTTTTTGATTTTCGAATTGCTTTATTGGATGAATTGAGGCCACGTGTTTCCCATCCCGTGGTTTTTTGAATGAACTTTCTCGCAGCTTATGACTGTCGACCCATTGCACTCCGACAGGGTGTGATCGAACAGACACTGAACGTAGCTAACCTCTTAAGAAAGAAAACGGTGATCAGATGAAGAAACCAATTCGAGTGGCTGTCACGGGAGCTGCCGGGAATATCGGCTATGCGCTCGTTTTTCGTCTCGCAAGTGGAGAGGTTTTCGGTCCCGATCAACCCGTTCATCTCAATCTCATCGAAATTCCACCCGCCCTGCCCGCTTTGGACGGCGTCGAAATGGAATTGGATGACTGTGCCTTCTCGACTCTGGCCGGAGTCACGAAAGTCGACAGCGATCACCTCGAAGACGGATTCGCAGATTGCAATTGGGTCTTGTGTGTCGGAAGTATTCCTCGCGGAAAGGGAATGGAACGCGGAGACTTGATCCGCGTCAATGGACCGATCTTCACGAACACTGGAAAAGCAATTCAGGCAGCTTCTGCAGACGACGTTCGAATTGTTGTCGTCGGGAACCCCTGCAATACCAACTGTCTGATTGCGATGAACAACGCGCCCGATATCCCTCGGGATCGTTGGTACGCCATGACAATGCTCGATCAGAACCGAGCCAAAACCCAGCTTGCCCAAAAATCGGGACAAGGTGTTTCGGCAGTGAAGAGAATGGCGATTTGGGGCAACCACTCAGCCACTCAGTTCCCGGACTTCTCAACAGCGACCATCAATGGCAAACCTGCTCCGGAAGTGATTGGAGACGATGCCTGGTTTAAAGATGAATTCATTCCTGTCGTCCAGAAACGCGGTGCTGCAGTGATTCAAGCACGCGGAGCGAGTAGTGCAGCTTCCGCTGCGAATGCGGCTCTCGATACTGTGAAGGCAGCCAACTCCAAAACTGCTGATGGCGACTTCTTCAGCGCAGCTGTCTGCAGCGACGGAAGCTACGGAGTGGATGAAGGTCTGATCTTCGGTTATCCGCTCATAAGCGACGGAACGACATGGAAGATCGAACAGGGAATCGAGCACGACGAATTCGCTCAGCAGAAGATCGAAGCGACTCTGAATGAGCTTCGTGAAGAGCGCGACACCGTCAAAGATTTGCTTGCCTGACGAACGTCAAAGTTGATTAGCTTTGCAAGGCCTTCTGCCATCAGGAGGCCTTGCTTCTTTTTGATAGTAAGGTGATGACTCATTCACTGCGCTCTGCGTTGTTTCTCGAAGGTTGATTGCTCTATTGTAATCGAAATCAATACTGCCTGACCGAGGAACCAAGAGCATGTGCTGCCGTGCGATCATCGCCTCTCTGATGTTACTCTTCTCCAGTTGTCCGCTCAGCGCAGCTGACGATGGACCCAATTTCGTTTTCATTCTGGTCGACGATTTTGGTTACATGGATATCGGGGCCAACAACCCCGGAACATTTTACGAGACGCCAAACATTGATCGGCTTGCCGGCGAAGGGGTGCTCTTCACACAAGGCTATGCTGCCAATCCTGTGTGCAGCCCAACGCGCTACAGCATCATGACGGGCAAGTATCCGTCACGGGTTGATGCGACGAATTTCTTCTCGGGAGCGCGGTCAGGAAAGTTTCTGCCTGCGACACTCAACAACAGGATGCCACTCTCAGATGTGACAATCGCCGAGCAGTTGCGCGACAACGGTTATCGAACGTTCTTCCTCGGAAAATGGCACCTGGGACCAACTCCGGAATTCTGGCCGGAGCATCAGGGATTCGATGTCAACATTGGTGGTCACGTTCGCGGATTGCCAAAGTCATATTTCTCTCCGTACTCCAATCCACGACTTTCCGATGGCCCCAAAGTAGAGCATTTGACGCACCGTCTCGCTGACGAAGCGATCAAACTGATTGAAGAATCCGAGGACGAGAAGTTTCTGCTGTATCTTTCCTTTTACACCGTGCACACACCTCTTCAGGCACCCAAGCCACTCGTGCAAAAGTATCGCGAGAAGGCAGCATGGTTGACCGAACAGCCAGAGTTCGGCCCGGAGGAACAAGTTTGGGAAACTGACGCAGAACGAAAAGTGCGGATTCGACAAAGCCATCCAACGTATGCGGCGATGGTTGAAAGTCTCGATCAGAATGTCGGGCGGATTCTCGACACGCTTGAGGAACTCGAACTCGCAGATGATACGGTTGTCGTGTTGTTCTCGGACAACGGAGGACTCTCGACATCAGAAGGCTCACCGACTTCGAACCTTCCGCTTCGAGGCGGGAAAGGATGGGTCTATGAAGGCGGGATTCGAGAACCGATGATCATCAAATGGCCGGATGCGGAGCGATCCAATCCGGTTTGCGATGTCCCAGTGATCAGCGTTGACTTCTATCCAACGATTCTGGATCTCGCGGGAATCGACGCTCCCAGCGAGATGGTGCTTGACGGTGTCAGTCTTGTCCCACTGCTCAAGGGAGAGAAGCTACCCGAACGTGACCTGTTCTGGCACTATCCTCATTACAGCAATCAAGGTGGCTTCCCCGGCGGAGCAATTCGACGCGGCGATTACAAACTCATCGAACGCTACGAAGACGGACGGACTCACCTCTATAACACGCGCGATGATGTTTCCGAAACGACCGACATCGCCGCTGATCATCCTGAGCTGGTCAACGATCTGCGAAACCGTTTGCATCAATGGTATAAAGAGGTTGACGCAAAGTTTCTGAGAGCCAAAGATGGTGGAGAAGATCCTTGGAGCCCGGATCAATAACGAAGACAGGCGAGTGACGTCGATGGTTTCAAGAGGAAGGAGAAATCATCGACGCACTCGTTTTTTCTTAGAGTCTGATGTAGCCATCTAGAACACGTTCAAACTTGGTTCGCACTGACTCGCACGAGCAAACTCAGCTTTCGAATAAGTAAGACCGCGCATGCGAGTGCACAGGAATGAGCAACTTGCTTTAGAACGGGCGAACGGCAGGATGGTATTGCCTTCCGCCATCAAAGCCGGACGGTTGGTTGGGAACCTGTGGCGATTGCCTTTGCCGCGATTGATTCGGCGCCGTCTGAGCTGGCGCCACTTGAGCAGGCGTCATTTGTGCAGGGTTGTACTGCTGTGTTGGGAAGGCGTTTCCGTGTTGCGGTTGAGTCGTGACTGATGCCTGTTCATCCGATTGCGGCATCACACTCTTGAGAAGCGACTTCACCCACTCCGTTGACGTCTGTTCCTGTTTCTGAGGCACGACCGCCGGTTGGGATGCAACATTCGCGGACGGCTCTTCATACGGAATAGGTCTTCCAAGCGTCGGCATCTTGTTCACATCGATGTGATTCCAGTTTTGCCCGCTCGCATAATTCTGCTCAACCCCTTGAGTGTTTGAGTTTTGGCCGCCGCTAACTGGGGCAGGAGAATAGGTTTGCTGAGGATTCCACGGCACAGCATTCTGTGAGCCAACTGCGTAATTCCCCTGTGATGACTGGTGACTCGACGGGTCATTCTTGAACCGAATCGGAACGAGCGCATCCATCGCCAGTCGAGCTTTCTCAGCAGCGGTGACTTCTCCCCCTGCATTGGTGGCATTCGTTGCATTGGGATCATACAGAGGCGCATCTTCAGCTTCCGTCGCGAGAAGTTCAGTTCGTCCCGATCTAACTGCTGCTTCGACGACTTCAGGATGCTGGTTCCATTTATTCTGGTCCCATTTGCGCACATCAACATAAGTTGTAAACAAAGCTGGCTGATGAGCGCGCGGAACGACGATCACACCTTCGTTGGTATTCATGACGTGAAACTGCATCGCCAGAAGAGAGCCGACGCTGCCTGTCAGCAGACCGGTGAAGAACGTTTTGATTCCAAACATGACACACCCGACAGTTGATTCGAATCGCCGGCAGAAGAAGTCCTGCGAAGCCATTCGATTGAAGAGGTGCCCAACTCTACAACTTCACCACTGTCATGCTTGAATTCTCTTTGCGATCGGGAGTGAGATTTCTTGATCGATTCGCCCCGCCGACTCAAGGTTACCTCAGGCCGAAGACGCTTCGAAAAGCTCCGTGTTTACGCAATCGACACGACTGTTGGCAACCCCTCAACCGAGGAGGTTTCCCTGCTCGGCAGAACCGATCAACTCAGCTGTGAACGGCAACCTCTCTTCGTCTCTTCGAAGCAGACTCGCTCATCACGGCAGGTTCTTCAGAGGAACGACGGGTTCTTCGGAATCCTTATTCACATTTCAGCAGCTGGGTCGGGGTCACAATCCAGTCGACACGTCCATCGTGATTCATCGCGGGAATTCGGTCGACGATCTGGCAATCGTAGGCGAGTCCGATCTTCAGGCAATCTGATCGAAGATCGGGAATGAGCCGGTCATAATATCCCGCCCCATATCCGAGTCGGTTTCCGCAACGATCGAAGCCGAGGCCCGGAAGGAGCGCAAGATCGACTTCTTCCGGAGGCACATGATATCGCGCGTCTTTTCTCAGTTCGTGTCGCGGTTCCGGAATGCCGTATTTGCCGACAATCAGATCTGACTCATCGGTGAAGCGAACAAGCTTGAGAGTGTTCTTAAAACAGTAAGGAACAGCGACTCGCCCCGCCCCGGAAGCCGCCTTCGCAATCAACTCGGTTCGTGTTGGAACCTCGCTGCGAACGCCCACAAAAAACAGAACAGTCCCTGCCTCGGCGTACTCCGGCTGCATCTTGAGCCTTTCGAAGATCGCTGTCGCGAGTCGCTCCGGTTCAAGTACTTTCGCTCGTTCAGCGCGAAGTGTCTGCCGGAGCTGCTTCTTCGCTTCATTCACATCCAAGCTGCGATCAGTGCTTCCGTCTGACATCTCCGGTCCATCTTCTTTCGCGCAGAGGAAATCTGTTCACGCCATCGCGAACGCGATTTAGCCTTTTGTCCGGTAGCCGATCGATTGCAGCTCTTTCTTGATCCGATCAATATGGCTTCCCTGAAGCTCAATTGTCCCATCCTTGACCGTGCCGCCAACGCCGATCGCGTCCTTCAGTTTCGTCAACAGGTTGGGAAGGTGATCCGCCTCGTCGATCAGATCCCGAATGACAGTGACGCTCTTTCCGCGTTTCCGTTTTTCGACTCCGATCCGAGCAATTTGTTTCGCAGGCGGAGTGTATTCGAACTCCGGTTCCGGACACTGGCATTCGCTTTCGAGTTCATCACACTGTTCGCACCGGGGTGGGCGATCGAACTCGGTCCCTTCAAAAAGTCTCATGACTCATCAATCCACTGAAAGTTTTTGTATCTGCTTATTGTCTTGCAGTTGAATGGTGTGATCACTCACCGATCACTTCGATTGTCCCGGCAAAGACCCTCTGGACTCCGACAGGAAGTCGGACCAGCAGAGCCCCTTCGGCATCGACACCTTCGCACAGACCGCCGATCTCGTCGACTCCATCGTTCACAAGAATATTCCTGCCGGAGAGATAGCAATGGTTTCGGTATTCGTCCAGAAAGTCAGAAGCGGTGGCGATTCGCTTCCATTCAAACTCCAGATCCTGGAGAAGTTGGATCAGAACATCCATCCGACTTGCCTCGGAGCCACTCACGTCGATGATCGATGTCGCCTTTTCTTGCAGCTGCTGAGGTGCTGACTGCAACGAGTTGTTGACGTTGAGGCCGATGCCGACAATGAGCAGGTTCGGATTCGCGGGATGACTTTCAATCAATAGCCCCGCGATTTTTCTTCCCTGAACATACACGTCATTGGGCCACTTGACTTGAACAAGCGACTCGGGGAGCCAGCGTGCCACTGCATTCCGGACTGCCATTCCTGTCGACAACGACATCCTCGGCAGAAAGCTCGTCGGTATTGAAAACTGTCCGGGATCGAACACGATTGAAAACGTCAGCGACCCCGAAGCAGACCACCACGAATTGGAACCCCGTCCGCGACCAGCTGTTTGTGCGTTCGCCCCGACAAGAGCCGGGAGAGTCCGTCCCGATAGCGGATCGTTGGCCAGGAACCGATTTGTCGAATCGACTTCGGCCAACCATTCCACCTGTGCGAGCCAAGATTCCTTCTCAATCAGGCGGCAATCAATTTCGTCTGCATTCATCTTTGATTCCGAATGAGACCGGGCGGAGGAGACTCCAACTTCCTGCTGAGGGGAGTTGAGTAACCTCACTGAATGTCCCGCGGTCTCTCACCGTGTACGACTTGAATACAGCTTAACTCTTTGCGAGACAGTCTTCGAGATATTCGTGTCCGGCTTTAATTTCGCGAGTCACATCGGAAAGGTCCGGGAGGATCGGAATTCCGCGTGGAACCGGATGCATGAAGACCTCAGTTCGTCCCTGAAAATTGGTTTCCTTCAAAGCGGCCACGATCGGAACAAAATCGAGCGGCCCGCGATGCGGTAGCTGAAGCATTTCCTGCTCTTTGGGAAGCTTCTCCATACAGCCCATTCCGTGTTCCCATGCCTGAAAATGCACGAGGCGATCACCGAGCTTATGAATGATCTCCGCGATTTGAGAGGGATCTTGCGGCAAGTGATAGGGCGCCATCGCGAGACCAATGGAGCTGGAAGGCAGTTCGTCGAAGAGGAGGAAAATCGACTCCGGCGAACTAATCAAACCGCCGCTATGATTCTCGACTCCGATCGAAATTTCCAAACTCTCCGTGAGTTCAACCGTCGGCTTCAGTTTCTCCGCGAATGCTTTCACTTCGCGTTTGAGGTCGTCCCTGGAAAGCCCCTTCTTTCCTCCGGAATTACAAATGACCATGCCTCCGCCAAGACGCTTGGTGAGTTGCATCTCAGACTGCATATTAAAGATGCCGTACTTGAAGCACGTAAGGCTTCCGAGTTTGACACCGTTCTGGTCGAGCAGCTCGCGAAATCGTTCTTCGCCCATTTCATCGATCTGCTCACGTTGGTTCCCATGCCGCTCAGCCCAGATTTCAATAGAGCGAGCCCCCGAATTGGGAAGTTCCGCGAGAATGGTTTCCAGCGGTGCTTTGCCATACATCGCAGAGGCCACGATGTAATTCAGTTGAAACGCCTGAGGCTTCGGGGCGCATAAAGAAACCGCTGCCGTCAAAGACGATGCAGCGGCTACGGAAATCTCACAGAACTCGCGTCTGGTGATTGGCATCGTGTTTCCTCAACTCATTCAAATTCAGACCGCAAGAACTGACAGGCCAATTTGGCCGCGAGGTCCTGCGATGTCGTTTTGCTGAGGAAACAATATCAGTTCATCCAGTGATTGTCTTCGTCGGAGTCAACTTGTGGCTCGTCCTGAACAGCATCCCAGCTGCGGAAGGCTTCGAAGACATCCGACGAGAGGAGCACGGTTTCCTCAGTTCCAATCACCATGTCGATTCCGATGTTGCCAAGCAGACATCGGATCTCCCGGATGAAGGGAAGCGGAGCCATGAGTGTATTCTTCGGCAAGTCGGCACATTCTCGAAGTTCGAAGCTGGCCAGGTCAGGAGTGAACATTACGTCGTCCCGTTGGAGTCATTGCATTGGGTTGCGTCTTGGTCGTTGGTCGATCCAACTTTATTCTGCACCATGGTGTCGCAGGAGGCGCGGAACTTCAATCAAACCTTAGAGAAGTCCACGACTTTTGCAGATTCCCATGACACGCGACAGGTTTACCCAAGATTTAATTAAGAAGTGAGTTGGGAAGATTGAAGACACTGGCTGAATTGACCATTCCGTAACGATTGTTCCGATCACAGCGAGAAGGATACTTTGACTATCACTTCGCGGGGCGGGACAATCTTCTGAGGGTCCGTTTACGAAGGTTGATCAGATTTTTATCCTGACGCGCTGGCGTTGAACGATGGTATTCCTCAACGTGTTTTCATTGAGACACACGCTCATGTTTCTAAAGAGGGAGAATGCAAACATGTCCAAACAACTGTTGCTTCTGGCATTACTTGCGTCTTTGCAGAGTTCCGTTTTCGCTGACGAACCGGCCGATGCGAAAGCTCCATCAGTTCAAGCCATCAAAAAGGTTGGTGGCAACGTCATGGCCATCGCACAAAATGACCCTCGACTCGACGTCACGCTGCATCTGGCGGATCAGGATGTCACTGATCCGATTCTGGAACACGTGGCTGCCCTCGAGAACGTCGCATGGCTCAATCTTGCTGGAACCAAGATCTCTGACGACGGCCTGGCCCACTTGTCAGACCTGAAATCACTCGAAAAGCTCCATCTCGAGAAGACAGCCGTTGGCGACAAGGGACTCAAACACCTCTCAGGGCTGAAGCACCTTGTGTATCTGAATCTGTATGGCACAAACGTCACGGATGCCGGAATCGACGAGCTGGCGAAATTGAAGAGCCTGAGACGAGTCTATTTGTGGCAGTCAAAGGTGACCGACTCGGGGATCGAAAAGCTCCAGAACGCCCTTCCGGAAGCTCAGGTCGTGGGAGCAATCAAGCTGACTCCAGTAGAACCGCCAAAGCCCGAAGCCGAAAAGAAAGAGCCTGAGAAGAACTAGGCGTGCCGGAATGGCAATGGGCTGGTGCGAGGAACACTCGACGTCTTGAACCAGTGATAGATGCCGAGAGTGGTCACTCCTGTCAACAGGACTGCAACAGCCCAGCCGATCCAGGACTTCTCTTCCGGCTTCTGTTCCGGAAGAGTCCCTTGAAGATTTTGGACAGCCCGATTCGCGGAGTCGCGAACCCGTGAGTCTGCGTCGTTCTTCTGCACGCGAATCAACACCGGAATGAGATGTCGAGCCCGTCGTCCACCTTGTCCGATTTCATGGGCACTTTGTTGGCGCACTTCGGGGTCGATGTCTTCCAGCGCGGTTTCCAGAACCGGGAGATGGCGTCCAGTCTTCTGATGGATCTCCCCCAACGATTCAATCGCGACAGTCCGAACATCCGGATCGGAGTGGTGTGCCGCCTGGACCCACAGCATTTCGCCGTGATCCCCGGATTGTCGCTGAATCACTTGAATGATGTTCCAACTTAGCGAGCAAGCGAGCGTAATCGCCAGCGCGATCGCCACCCACCTCGGAACGGAATTCGTCGGCTCAACAGGTCCCGGAAGCGGAACTCCTGAGGAAGGGGATTTCGCCTGACTTCGAGTGGCTCCACTTCCTGATCGAGCCCGATCATTCATTTCCTCGGGCGTTGGACGTGTTACGACGACCGACTGTTTGACCGATCGCAATTGACGCATGACCGCCTGAGCCGATTCCGGTCGATCGGCCGGGTCTTTCTCCAGTAGCTGAAGGATGATTCTCTCCAGCGCAATGGGGCAATCGAGTGCTTTCTCACTGGGCCGCACCGGTAAGTTCTGACAGTGCATGTGCAGCGTGGCAGCGGGCGTTTCTCCGATGAATGGCGGAGTTCCAGTGATCAATTCGTAAAGCACACATCCAAGAGCGTACAGATCGGTCTTGTCTGTAATCTCCTGCCCGCGGATTTGCTCCGGGGCCATGTACAGAAATGTTCCGGCAGTTTTTCCGGCAGCAGTAATTCTTCGCGAATCAGCGACGGATGCCAGACCGAAGTCGCTGAGTTTCAACTGTCCGGAGTGAGCGAGGAGAAAGTTTCCCGGTTTGATATCCCGATGCACTACTCCAGCGGCATGTGAACAAGTGAGGGCATCACACATCTGCAAGGCGAAATAAATCACCTGTTCCCACGGAAACTGTTTCTTCTCCTGCAGCTTGTCTTCAAGAGACCCACCCTCGACGAGTTCCATCGCGTAGAACCGACGGCGATTCTCGCAGGCCCCGCCGAAGCAACGGACGATGTTCGGATGCTTCAGATTCTTGAGCACTTCGAGTTCACGCTCGAATCGGGCGAGTGCGGTCTCATCAGTCACATCGGATGGGAGCATTTTGAGGGCGACTTCGCGCCCATTGACGACGTATCGCGCTCGATAGACGACTCCCATCCCGCCTTCGCCGATTTGCTCAAGCAGTTCGAAGGGCCAGATCCATCTGGATTCAGGAGAAGTTGGTTTCCGGTCGGTGGTCATGTCGTTCGTAAACTCGGTGGAACGATGAGGCAAATCCCAAAATGGACATCATCCTTAACAGTCGTTAAGCAATGATGTGTTGTCTGTGGAGATTCAGGCAGAATCAACAACAGTTATTGATTGAATTCCGGAATGAGGCGCCCCAACCCAATCCTGTCGATTCTCGCCGATTCTGAACATCTCGACCAGGGTTTCGATCGCAGTCGCCGATCAATGACCGCGTGGCAGTTGCTCAGCAACGATCCTCAGGGATACAATCAGGTTCGGAACGGTCCTCCATCGCGAAAACTTTCGACCCGGACGCAATTTTACCGGATTTTTCGAACAAGACCATTAAAGACCGCCAGAAAGGTCACGACATGTACTTCCGGATGGCCAAACGCCTTCTCCTGGAAACAGACAAAAGACTCGTCTGGAAACTGTTCTGGAATATGGGCATCAAAGGTGCCCGATCTGTCCAACGCTTCAAGAAGAAGCTGAAGAAGGGCCAGGTTTTCCCGCCATTTCTGTACATCTCCATCATCAATTCCTGCAACTTACGTTGTCAGGGGTGTTGGGTTGACGTCTCCGCGAAGCAACAGACGATCGACGTCGAAGCGATGGACCGGCTCATCAACGAAGCCAAAGCCAATGGAAACGTCTTCTTCGGAATCGTCGGCGGCGAACCCTTCATGCACCCCCAGATTCTGGAAATCCTGGGAAACCATCCCGACTGTTATTTTCAGGTCTTTACAAATGGACACTTTATTACGGACAAGGTGGCCAAGGAATTGCGTCGCCTCGGGAACGTGACTCCACTCATCAGTGTTGAGGGATCCGAGATCGTCAGCGACGAGCGCCGTGGCCGATCTGGCGTGTTGTCCAAAACAATGCAGGGCATTCAAAACTGTCTGGACAACAAAATCTTCACCGGCGTCTGCACAAGTGTCTGCAAAACCAATCTCGATGACCTCGTGACTGAGAAATGGGTCGACCGGTTGATTGAAATGGGTGTGTTCTACACCTGGTTTCACATCTATCGCCCGATGGGACCGGACTCGTCTCCGGAGTTGTGCCTGAGCCCCGAAGAGCAGCAGCGGATTCGGAAATTCGTGGTCGAAATGCGCGTCAAGAAGCCCATCATTTTTGTTGACGCTTACTATGACCATCAAGGCCAGGCACTCTGCCCAGCCGCCACGGGAATCACCCATCACATCAATCCCTGGGGAGGGATTGAGCCTTGCCCAATCGTCCAATTTACTCAAGACTCCATTCACGATGAGTCGAAAACTCTGGCCGAGAAGCTGGATTCTCCATTCTTGAAAGACTTCCGTGAGCTTGCCCGAGACACGACACGCGGATGTATCGTTCTCGAGCGTCCCGACCTTCTCAAGAATCTCATCGAGTCACATCATGCGGAAGACGGAACCGTCCGAAAAACGGCGCTCTCAGAACTCGAACAGATGAAAATCCGCCCTTCCCAGTACAATGCTGATCTGGCGATTCCAGAAAAGAGTTGGGCATACCGGATCGCGAAGCGACATTTCTTTAACGACTTCGATGCCTACCAAGGTCGGGATCACAGCAAAGCCTCTGCTCCCGCGATGTTGAAAACCATTTCGGCGACAACCACCCCGGAACCGGAATTCGTCGAACTCAATAATGGTCTTTCAGATTCATAATCGTTGATCGTGTCCGCCGCTCCGGACTTCTTGCTTCTACGAATGACGTTGACGTCGTCACCCTGAACTGCTGCCTTCGAATACCGCCGCCATGCCAAGAATCAGCTTTCTGTCCGATCTTCATCTTTTTGCACGTCGCTCCACAGCAGATCAGTATCACGATCAAATCGTCGAAGCAGCCCGGGAGTCAGACGTGTGCATTCTGGGCGGCGACATCTTCGACTTCCGGTGGTCTGTTTATCGCACCGAAGACGAAACAGCCCACGCTGCAGTGGAATGGCTCCGGAAATTTGACGAAGAGACGAATCACTGCCGGGTCCACTTTCTGCTCGGCAATCACGACGATCATCCGGAACTTCTCCAACGACTCCCCTACCTTGCCGAAGAACTGAAAACCTTCGAATGGAGCCGCTATTACTACCGGCTGGGAGATACTTTCTTTCTTCATGGAGACGTGGCGGACAAAACAATGACCGCCGCTTGCCTGGAATCGCAACGTCAGAGCTTCGCCCACGGGAATCGTACTGAACTGCACAACAAGCTGTACGATGTCGCCATCAAGGCTCAGCTGCATCGCCTCGCTCCTCCGGCAGTCTATCCCTGCAAACGTGTAGCCGCCCGAATCTTGAGCTACCTGGAAAGCATCGGAAACGGGAAATCGTCCGGTGTCGAACATGTCTACTTTGGCCACACTCACCGTCCGATGGACCACTATTTGTACAAGGGAATTCACTTTCACAACGGCGGGGCCCCAATCGGTCGAGCCCCATTCAGAATTCTCAAAAGAGACATTCCCACCGACTCGCCCAATGGACCCGTCGAAGGAATCGACAGCCACCGAGCGTAACGGCAATTCATCCGAAACGGCTCTCATCCAGTGAGTAATCATCGATCACCGGGCCAATCTGAACTGTCACCCATCGCAACTTTCACTACGTTCATTCGCTCAACCGATTCGGAGACAACAAGACTCCGGGACCTGCTCAGGACAAATCAATGGCATTACGGATTGTATTGATGGGAACAGGGGAGTTTGCGCTTCCCAGTTTCCAGACACTCATCCAGTCCCCGCACAATATTGTCGGTCTCGTCACTCAACCCGACCGCACAGGGCGAGGACATCATCGGCACGTCAACAAGCTCAAGGAATTCGCGCTCTCAACAGACATTCCGGTCTTTCAGCCGGAGAAGGTCAATCAACCTGAGTCGCTGGCAACTCTCGAGGATTGGAAAGCAGACCTGTTCGTGATCGCTGCCTATGGGCAAATCCTCTCGAAGAAGCTGCTCTCGATCCCAAGACTCGGCGCGATCAACATCCACGGATCTCTTCTCCCGAAGTTTCGAGGCGCAGCCCCGGTCCAGTTCGCCGTTTTGACCGGTGAAGCCGAAACGGGTGTTTCCATCTTTCGAATCGAACCAAAGCTCGATTCCGGTCCGCTTCTGGGAACCGTTGCTACCGAAATTGGAAGCGAGGAAACCAGCGGGGAACTCCACGATCGACTCGCAATTCTGGCAGCCCCGTTGACTCTTGATGTCGTGAACCAACTCGATACGGGTACCGCACAGGAAACGAATCAGGACCCCGACCTCGTCACGTTTGCGCCGAAGATTGAAAAAGCTCAAGGCTGGATTGACTGGACCCGCAAGTCTGAAGAAATCGGCTGGCATGTTCGAGGAATGCAGCCCTGGCCGATGCCGGTCACGATGTTTCAAAGACCCGAGAAGGCTGATCTGCGAGTCTCGATCCTGCGAGTTCAACCGATTCGCGAGGATGATCACGGGCATCTCACTTCACTCAATCCCGGGGAACTGCGTATCATCGATGATCGCCTGCTGGTAAAAACAGGGGACTCCGGCCTTGAAGTGCTGGAACTTCAACCGGCAGGAAAACGCCCGATGCCGTCAGACGCATTTGCCCGCGGCAACGATCTGACAGATGCTCGATTCATCAAACCCGATGCCTGACAGAAGACGAGAGACCAACAACATTCATTTCGATTGAGACAACCGATCACCGAAGAAGACTGATTGAATCCCTATGACATCGTCGGCTGAGCGTTACCTGAAACCGGAAGTGATCCGCAACGTCGCTCGCCTGGATCTTCGTGCCAAATTCATCGTCGAGGGATTCCTCTCGGGACTTCACGCATCCCCATTTCACGGTTTCAGTGTCGAATTCAGCGAGCACCGCAGATTTTCTGACGGAGACGATCCGAAGGACATCGACTGGCTCGTCTATGCCAAGACCGATCGCTATTACGTTAAGAAGTATCAGGCGGAAACCAACATCACCGGCTATCTGCTTATGGATCTGTCGGAGAGCATGGCCTACACCTATCGGCAGGAGTTGACCAAGTTCGAGTATTCCATCTGCCTGGCTGCTGCGCTTGCGTACATGATGGTCCATCAACAGGACCCAGTCGGTCTGATGACCTTTGATGAGACCATCCGAGCCAGTATTCCGGCGAAGAGCAAACGTTCCCAACTGGGGAACATTCTCGCAATGCTCTCACAGGCTCAGCCGACTGGACCGACGGAGATCGCCAAGAATCTTCACCGATACGCTGCGATGGTCCGCAACAAGAGTCTCGTGATGCTCTTCTCCGACCTGCTGACGGAACCGGAACCGGTGATCGACGCAATTCGAATGCTGCGATACGCCGGTCATGATGTCATCATCTTTCACGTTCTGGATGAAGCAGAAGTCCACTTTCCATTCTCCGGAATCGTTGACCTGCGTGAGCCGGAGTCAGGCGAGAAGATCATGGTCGACGCCGCCGGAATTCGCGAAGACTATTTGCAGGCAGTCAGCGATCTTCGCTCCCAATACAAGAAAGCCTGCCTTTCAGTCGGTGCCGACTTTGTGGAACTCGACACAAGCATGCGATTCGACAAAGCTCTCGTCGAATACCTTTCTCAACGGCAAGCCCGTTTCTAGACCACCTTCACGGTTTCGATGCACTCGCGGAAGCTGTTTGGCCGTTGCATTGGCCTCGCTCGTATGTGTCGATCGTATGTGCTGATCGATGAAAATAAAAAGAAACGCCCTGAACCAATTTTTGAAATGGCTCAGAGCGTATTGTTTCGTGATCGCGAGGTGATGCTTTGCTTATGAGTCTGAATCGGATTCCGAGTTTTCAGCTTCAGATTCGTTTGTTCCTTCTTCGGATGATGACTCTCCAGTCGACTCGGAACTCTCACTGGCACCGGACTCATCCGCAGTGGGTTCCGTTGATGCTGGCTCCTCAGAAGAATTCCCCTCATTGGAATTCTTTGGAGACTCTTCCGGAAGATCCGGCTGAGGCGGTCTCTCCGAATCGGCACTTTCGTCCTGAGCATCCTCAGCAGGAGGGCTGTCTTTCGCCTCAGCTTCTGACTCCGAGGCCGCTTCAGGCTTAGCAGTTTCCGCTTCAGGTTTTGAAGCCTCCGGTTCGGACTTCGTCTCTTCAGGGGTTGACTCTTGAGGCGTTTCCGGTTTCGTCATTTCCGGTTCAGCGGGCGTCGTCGTTTCGGGAGCAGTTTCCGCAGCGTTACTTTCTTCGACTTCTTTCGCTTCGACGAGATCGGTTCGATTCAATTTCATACGGTCGAAGACATCTGCCCCGATCACGTAGTACCAGTCCGCGCAGCGGTGATTCAAGTCGACGACTCGTTCTTCTCCCGCTTTCAGTTTCTCTTCGTAGTCTCGAAGTGCGATCTCATAGACTTCCTGATCTTCTTCGTATCTGGCGAGTGCTGCTTTATATTCCTTCTGAGCTTTGGATGCCTCATCATTGGACTCGTTGTCATCCTCACTCTGTTCGGCGTTTGCATCGCCTTCTGCATCTGACTCGGAATCGGCGGCGGCGTCCTCAGACTTCTCCGCATCAGCCTCTTGAGCGGGAGGTTCCGGTTTGACGGGAGGAGTTGGTTTTTCACCGAGCAACGCGGGATCGAATTGTGCAGTCACGAAGAGATAGCGGCTCTTCGTCAGATCATCTGACGTCTCTTCTGTCTCGCTGCCAGCTTCTTCGTCTTCTTCCTTCTCATCCGATGACTCTTCTGAAGACTCCTCTTCATCGGACGACTCTTTGCTGTCTTCCCCTTCGCCTGCTTTCTTACCGACTTCAATATCAACATCGGTGCCGGTGAACTCTTCTCCGAATCGCAGCACGTAGAGAACCCCATCGTTGGTCCCGACGAGCACTTCTCCCTCATTCGAAAGAATGCGTCCCTGACGTTGATCGATAAAGAAGCCTTTGTCCTGAAGGTCAAGCATATCGAAGGCTGTGATCGACACCCCTTCTTCGGCTTTCAGGTCAGCGCTGATTCCGTCCGGTTTCTTACGGACACCGACGATCGAAAGGTCATCGAGGGCCAGAAGCATCTCATTGATATTGGTTGCGTTCAGCTCTTCGGTTGCTCCGTCCAGACCTTCAAGCTGCCAGTCCGCCTCGGCTCCATCTCGATTAAGAATCAATCGATCACCTTGAACAACTACGCCACGAGCTTCATCCACCTGATAACGGTCGACAATCAACTCGTTCACGTTGTTGCGGTCGATGTCGAGGATGTCTTTCAAGATCCAGTCCGAGAACTTCGTCGAGATCTCGAACTCACCAAGGTTGGCGGTGTAAAACCGATCTTCGCCCGCAGCTCGAACGTAGTAGGTGTTTTCCTGTCCTTCAACCGGCATCCCGACAATGAAGTCAGCGACGACTTCTTCCCCTTTGGTCAACGTGATCCGGTCACCGAAGCCTTCACTCGATGAGTCTTCCTGTTCAAGTGGATCAAGCAAGCGATAGCGTTTGTGAGCTGCCTTGGTACGTTCCACGAGAGCTTGACGCTCCACGCCAATCATGGACGCAGCAGTCGTCGAAAGCTGATCTTCTCCATCAGCCGGATAGTCGTGATGGGACGGAATCCGCCACGTTCCGTCTTTGAACTGAACGCTGAACAGATCGGTTTGACCGGTCTCCTCGTTGAACGAGGCAACTCTCAATCCGGTCACAGCATTCGGATCTGTGAATTCCGGGAAGAATTCCATTCCAACATCTGAAAACCCTTCCAGGTCTGCGGGTTTGTAGATGCGATGGGTTGCGAAACCGACGCCCAGCGACAGGAGCGCCACTCCAGCAAAGACAAGTGTTTTAACTGACTGACTCATATGAATAACCCTCATGGGGGCAAATAAGAAAAGGAATGATTCTGGTGTTCGAGTTACCGCAGGCGATCTTCTGAGATTCCCTTACGCTCTGAGAAGAGGCGGGCCACAACAACGATGACTCCCAGAAGAATCGCTGGAATCGGCGGAATCAAGACTCCGAGCATCCAGAAGCGGCGTTCGATCTTGCGAATCTCCTGTTCGGTCTCAATCCGAACACGACGCACCCGCTCATTCTTTTCGCGTTCAATTTCTCTCTCTTTTTGAGCGAGTTTTCTATTCTCTGCTTCCTGAGCATTCCGCAGTCGCACTTGAATTGCCCCTGCATCGACATTGCCCTTCTGCATTTCTTCCCGCAAGTTTTCGAGAACTCCATCCAATCGCTCTTTGGCTTCCTCAACAGCGGTTTCTGCTTCGTCGTTGGCTTTTTCGACTTCCTCGCTGCGTCGCTGTTCGAAGGTTCGCTTCTCTTTTTCAAGCGTGGTCAGCGTGCGATGCACCGCGCGACGTTTTCGCAATTCAATAAATCGTTCATCCCCGGCCAGATAGTCGACGCAGTTCAAGACGAACAAAACGTTGTCGATCTTGAGGTCGTACATCTGACGCTGCCAGACGTCGAACACGACATCATTGATCATGTCGATATCCGCCACGAAAATTCCATACACGCCGCTTTTCTCTTCCATCTCCGCAGGAGACTTGGCCCCTTCCGGACGAACCATGGCTGCCAGGACGTACGACTCGTCATCGGCACGATAAAAATCAGGCTGGCGAAGCTGTCGTCCCCCGAAGATTCCAGGAGCCGTGATCTGATCCCACAGACTGACGCCGGTACTCGACTTCCGGGAACGCAGCAGTTCGATGAATTCCAGTTGGGTGTTCGGATCTCGTTCGACGAATCCGGGATAGAACACGATCATCTCCTGAAGACCTGAAGAAATCGGGTTATCAGGAATCTGTTGCGATTCCGAATTCTCTTCGGTGTCTGCGAGAAAAATGAGTTCCTTCGGGAAGACGTTCGCATATCGCGGATGCGGGTTCGTCAAATCGAACAAGCTCTCAGTCACGTCCCAACGCAGCCCCATCGCATCGAGAAGACTGGTCGCCAATCCGTTGTCCGCTTTCGGCTCACTTTGTTGTTGCTGCATCCCGAACATTCCTCCTCCGGGACTTGGTTTGGCTTCCAGCGGAGCCCCTTGAAGACCGGGAGGGAAAAATCGTGGAATGGGATCGTCGAATACCAGAATCGGGTTTCCGGCCTTCACGTAAGTGACCAGATTGTCCATTTGAGGTTGAGTCAGCGACGACGGCAGGACCGCAATCAGGACATCAACTTCGGCTTCAATTGGGCTGTCCGGAGAAACTTCGATCACGTCGTATTGCTTCTTGAGTTCACTGACGATCTGCCATTCCGGTTGACTTTGAAACGACTGCTGATCGAAGCCTCCAAGAACGTTCGCATCCGTTGCGAGAATTCCCACACGTCGGCGTTTTTCTGTGGTGACGGTTCCAAGAGAACGTGTCAGTTCGTATTCAATTGGCGTTCCGCGATCGAAGAACGGGATGAGGACCGTGTCGAATCCACTCGACATCACAACGCCAAGATAAACGTCTTCGACAGAAAAACGTCCGTTGTCCTGACTTTGAATCTGTCTCGGCTCGATGCCAAGGCTCGCCGCTTCTTCAGCCGCTTCGCTATAAGGCTCGACGTCAACAAAGCGAACTTGAATGTTCTTTCCGCCTCGTTTGTCGTATTCACGCAACTTGTCAATAAGCTCTTTGCGAACCGGAACGTATTCCTGAGGAACTTCCGGAGAGATAAACGCTTGAATCGTCACCGGACGCTCGTCGTCCAGATCTTTCAAAATGTCGAGTGATGTCGGTGAAAGCGTGTGAAGATGTTCGGATGTCGTATCAACATCCATTCCAGCCACGGCAAGTGAATAAGTCAAACTCATCAACGCGACAGCGAGACAGACCGTTCGAATCACGTATTGAGCGCCCATCTCCTTTGCATTTTTTCCGCCTGCCCAATGGCGTCGGGCGATGACAACTGAGTTGAGATACAGAAAGAATGCCGTCAGCCCCACGAAGTAAAAGATGCCGCTGTACGTCACTTTCCCCGAAGTGAATCCTTGCAGGTGACCACTTACTCCGAGCGGCTCGGTGATTCCGAGCGTGTCGTGCAGAAATGTCGAGATTCCGGGAATCCGATCGATGAAGATCGGGATCGCACAGATCGCGGTGCCAAGAACGAAGGCGATTGTGGCACTACTCGTCAAAACAGAGGCAAACATCCCCGCAGCCAGCAACGCGCCCCCGGCCAGCCAGTAACCCAGATACGTTGTAAAGATCAGTCCCCAATCGGGGTTACCCAGAATCGACAACACGAACGCATGCGTCAGCGAGAAGAGCAACGCCACCGTGTAGACAGTCAGGACGGCGAGATACTTCCCAAGCAGAATTTCAAAGTCTGAGGCAGGGAGAGTGAACAGTAACTCGTCGGTTCCCAGCTTCTTTTCGTCGGCCCATGCGGTCATTGTGATCGCGGGGATGATGAACAGCAACAACAGCGGAAATCTCGCGCTGAGCTGATCGAGGTTGGCAAGATTGTCAGCAAAAAAGTCTTCGTTGAACGCGAGAAACGCTCCCGCGACGACGAACACCACGATAAACAAATATCCGAGCATTCCGGAGAAGTAACTCGTTACATTTCGCTTGAACACTGCGAGGATCACGTTGCTGCGCATCTCGACTCTACAATCTAAGGTTTCAAACAAGGTTCGACGGGCTGCACCAGACAATAGCGCCACTCAACCCACTTGCTGTTGTGTCACAGGACCAGCGACTCAAACTCCGCCGGTCAATTCTCGGAAGTGCTGTTCCATATTTCCGGACTCGCCCTTCATCTCATCGACGGTCCCATCGAGCACAATTCTTCCACGATTGATCAGAATCACACGATCACAAACGGCCTCAACCTCAGAAAGAATATGCGTCGAGAGGAGGATCGTTTTCGATTGTCCCAGTTCACGAATCAGATCACGAACCTGAAAAGTCTGGTTCGGATCAAGACCACTGGTCGGCTCATCAAGAATGAGAACTTCCGGATCATGCAGCAATGCGTGAGCCATTCCCACTCGCTGACGATACCCACGAGACAACTTCCCGATCTGCTTTCCCCAAACATCGCCGAGCGAACACTTCGTGGCGACGTAATCCATCCGGCTCTTGAGTGTGGACGCTTTTAATCCGCGAGCCTGACCGAGGTATTTCAGCAGCCCTTTCGGTGTCATCTCATTGTACAGCGGCCCATTTTCGGGAAGGTAGCCGATCAATTCGCTGGCCGCGATTCGATCTTCGGCGACCGCGAACCCTCCAATGCGGGCTTCTCCCTCACTCGGGGTCAGAAACCCGGTCAGGAGCTTCATCGTGGTGGATTTTCCTGCTCCGTTGGGCCCGAGGAACGCCGCGATTTCCCCCTTCGGAACAGAGAACGTCACATTCTCTGTCGCAATAAAAGGACCGTAGTATTTGCTCAGCCCCTTAGCATCAATCATCGGGTCGTTACATTCGACCATATCTTTCTCCTGTCTCCAGCCTCAGCGATTGGGACACCATAACGTGTTGCCGCAAACAGCGGTATGCCCCCAGAGGAATTGACAATTTTTCGAAATTGCCCACAGCTGGAAGTGTTTGCGAACCTCCGCACTGAGAAGCGGATATTAATTGAGATTCGATCACAATTCGTCAAGTGACAGAATCTCGATGAGAGAAAATTCCTGGAGGTTCACCCACTTACGATCCGGGAGCCCGATCGATAAATGGGGGAGGCTGCGAAGACGCGGAGAGGGCGGAATCGTGCTTCAAGATCGCTTCTGCGAGGAAGAGGTCTTCACGTGTTGTGATTTTGAGATTCAATGGATCTCCTTCAACGACGTGAACCGTACGCCCATTTCGTTCGACCAGTTGCGCTTCATCCGTCGCGAGATTGTCCCCTCGCTTCTGGTAGGCATCGAGAAGGACCGAACTCCGAAACGTTTGTGGAGTCTGAGCCGCCCACAGATTTGAACGATCGACGGTTTCCACAATGCTACTTTCCGCAACACGTTTCACAGTGCTGGAAATTCGAACGCCGGGAATTGCAGCGTCCTCTTCCATCGCTTTCTGAAATACCCGGTCGATCACTTCAGAATTGATCAGAGGACGGGCTGCGTCATGCACTGCGACGAAATCGGTCTCGTCGGAAACTGTCTTGAGTGCGTTCTCGACCGAGTTCATTCGCTCGGCCCCGCCAACAACAACCGAAACCTGAAGCGTTTTCAGTTGAGCTTCGAATGTTTCGCGGAACCAGTCGAAGTCGGATTCAGAAACGACGACCACAATTTGTTGAACGTCATTCCTTGCGCGAAACGGTTCAACAGCCCTCACCCACACCGGTCGCCCATTGAGATAGATAAACGGCTTCTTTCGCCCTGCTCCACCGAATCGAGTGCTTTTCCCAGCAGCTGGAAGAATGACGGCGAACGTTGACATGTTACTCACTCGCAATGACACGTATTCAAATGAATCGTTTTCAACTGTTCGCAGCCCCCATCACTCGACGCTCGCACACCACTCATCGCACGCTTTATCGCACACTGTCAAATCGACTCACCGAAACGCAAAGGCTCATTCAAAACAGCTGGAGATATTCTCAATGTTATTGTCGACTCGTCGGGGCTCATCCCTGAGGAGGAATGCTGCGGTTGCCTGTGCAAATCACTCGAGATCAGAACCGACGGATACTCTATCCCGCCTGGATTCGATCTTTCAACGTATCAACGAGATCCTGCAATTGCCAAGTCTCCGAGGCAACGCGAATGACACCACTCTCTTGTAACTGATGATCGATTTTCTTCTCGGCAGACATCACGGTGCTGTGATTTCGTCCTCCGAAATACTGGCCAATCTCACTGTACGGAGTCTGCGTCAATTTGCGTGCGAGGTACATCGCGAGCATCCGAGGCTGCGCAACGGACTGCTTTCGAGTTTTCGATTTCAGCATTCCTTCACCCACACCGAACAGACCACACACCGCGTCTTCAACATCCGCCAGACGAACGATCCGCAGACAGTCACGCTCCAGTTGACTGAGCAACTTCTTCGCGATAGTCACCGTGACCTTCTTCTTCGTCATCTGACTCCAGGTGGAAAGGATATTCACAGCCCCTTCCAACTCCCGACAACTTCCCGTCAGACGATTCGCAACGGCACCAACAACGGACTCGGAGATTTCGCAGCCTTGTCGTTTCGCATGTCGACGCACGACTTCCTGGCGTGTTTCGAGTTGTGGACGATCGAGCCGACAGACCAACCCGGAGACAAGGCGACTCGACAATTCGTCGGGTGTTTTCGTCAGAAGCTGTGGATGCCGATTCGCGGTGACAACGACCTGCTTGCCTGCAAGTTCAAACTCTTTAATGGTGTGCAGAAACTCTTCCTGAGTCGCCTTCTTCCCATCCAGAAAATCGACATCATCGATCAACAACACATCGACTGACCGAAACTTCTGACGAAAGCTGGGAAGCGTTTTCGCACTGTAAGCTTGCGTGAAATAGTTGATGAACTGCTCTGCTGTCAGATTGAGAACCTGAAGATGCGGAGCTTCTCTGCGCAGTCGCAAGTAGATCGACTCGAGCAGGTGCGTCTTTCCATTTCCGACACTCGCGTACAGATACAATGGAGACACGGACCCGGGTTCTGCGACCACTTGATGGACGGCAGCCACAGCGAGTTCATTGCAAGGTCCCACAACAAAGTCAGTCAACGAACGAGAGCGTTTTCCGATTCGACGCTTCTTCGTTGAGTTCGACTCAGAAGTGGCTCGATAGGTGCTGTACTGATTCTTCGATCCACTCGCTGCCGATGGCTGGGCGTGGTGCGTGACCTGCACAGGCGCATCCGACGATGCTTGTTCCTGCTTTGTTGATTCCTCGGCCTGTGGCGTTTTCACAGGAACGACAGGTGGAATGTCGAAACCGACTTCGTATCGAACGGAAGCGGACGGCCCCATGACCTCAGCAGCAGCGGTACCCAGATGTGCTCCGAATTTCTTCTGGATCCACTTCACAAGATACGGACTGGCAACATAGACGACCAACTCTGCTCCCTGAACCTGCAGTCTCGTCGATGTTCCAAACCAATTCTCATAGCGCTTAGCCCCAATCTGGTCCTGGAGATGTTTCTGGATTGATTCAACTTCTTGATGAACCGACATGCGTTCGGGCGGCATCGTGCAACCCTTCCATGCGCGTACCTTCTACGTCAACCGGAGGTAATAACGTGCGTTTCGAGGGATCAAAACTGCACTCCGTTGCGATTTCGCGGTGCAAGCGCGGAGAATCACGAAAGCAGAAGATTCGCGTCACAAAATGGATGAAGAGCCCGCCGTAATGGCGGCGCTCGTGGATGGATTCACTTACTCAACACACGCGATACTACTGATCGAAATCCCGACGTCAATTGTAAAAGGAAGGTGAAGTTCCACGAATTATTTTCGAAAGTGGATGGCCTGATTGAATCCGCGAAATAGTTCAAACTCATCATCAAACCCGATGCGGGTCGTGTTGAAAAAGTGTGCGAAACGCATCTTCCGCAGCTGCTGTCTCGTCGAATTCAACCACTTCCGTGATCGTCGTTGCAAACGCAAACGACCATCGTGCAAGTGATTGCGTTCATGCTCAAGGGCTTCTTCAAATTCGTTCCAGTTCATCGATGGTACTCCTCTCAAAGTAGAAGTACCCGAAGACCTCGCACAGACAGAACGATGAATCACAAGTTCTCCACATTCACTGAACAGCCGTCGAAAAGACTCAATCTTTCACAGAAAGAAGTACGCACAAACACGAAGATCCTGACAGCTCAACAAGATGGTTTGAGCAATTCCGGGAAAGCGCTCACCCTCACCGGAACCAACGGATGACGGAATGTGGCTGTTGACAAAACACTCAATCCGGCCACGCGATCTCACCGCGCATCCTGAAGTCAATCGACTCGGACAAGTCAGCGAAGCAACAATTGAAGGTCGCGTGAGAGTCGATTAGTTCCAGCTGAAGTCTGGCTCGTAGAGTTCGCCAGTTTCTTTGCGCTGCTCGTGCAGAATTTCCGCGAGCTTTGTCGCCCGCGTCAGTACGCATCGTTCAGCAAGCAGTTCCAGTTTCGTCTGCAGATCCAATTGAAGATGAAAGCTGAGAAGATCTGTCAGCAGCCGCAGAGTGAGGTTCTTGCCGAGTTTCGGCAGGTCTGGCTCTTCACCCGTCCGACTCTTCAAAAGTCCGGTGAATTCCTGAACGAGAAAATGGAACAACCGATTCGTGCTTTGCGATTTATTCGGTTCCCACTCGGGAAGAATTTCGACTTCCGCCTCTCGATACAGATGCGAGAGCGGGTACTCCCGTTGAATCCGTGCACGTGCCAATCCAGCGAGAACGATTCCATGGGTTCCGTTTTCGTTCCTCTTGTGTGCGATCACTTTCCCGATGCAAACGTCACGTGCGATCGGCGGAGATCCAATCCCTCTTTCGTCGGCGGCTGAGTTTGTCAGAGTCGCCATCGTGATCAGGGAATCCGATTGCTGTGCTGCTTCAATGAGTTCACAGTATTGAGGCTCGAAGAGATGCAGCGGCTCGATGTTCCCGGGAAACAAAACATGGTCCGGGAGTGGGAAGAGTCTGACCGATCCCTCAAAGTCATCAGGAATTTCAATGTTCTCGCTTTTCAAATGTTCTCACCTTTCGTCTGGCACGACCTCCGCAATACACAGGAAGACTCCGAAGAATCCTTTTCGAACGACGCTTCAAAGTTGAAACTCAATCCTTGATGTCAGGCTTGATCGCCTGTCAGCCTGATCGTTCGTTGACTCAGGCAAACTGTCGAATCTTCCAAACAGTGGAAGCGGACATCTTCCGCCACGTCGCCGGACCATCCGATTCAATGCAGAGATCAGGTCACAGATCAGTCCGTACCGGTTTCGTAATGAATTCCGCAGCTGTCATTGTACACCTGAAGTAGAGATGACCAGCGGTGACATTTTCGAATCGGACGAATTTCACGCGAACAACGTCAACGTTCGGGGCTGATTATTCAGGAGCCTGTGACGAGAGAATGAGTTCGCACGCCTGTTCGATTTCTTCCGTCGTCACGCCTCGCAAACCACCTGCGGAGTCAACAATTTTTTCGGAAAGAACGATCGACCACGCTCGAAGAACCTCATCAGACGGAATTTCGTTCTGAACCTCTTCCCAGGAGATACTGCGAACACCGGAGTTCGTCAGGAAGACCAGTCGTTTGTCATCTTTCGAAAAGAACGGCTGCAGGAACCTCGCTTCCCACGAGACGGAATCTTTCGTCAATCGCCGTGAAATCGGTTGCCCCGTATTCAGGTCCCAAAGCCGAATCCCCTCCCCGGCAGCGACGAGAACTTGACCTTTTGAATCAGAAGTCGTCGCGCGGGCATCTGTCTGAACATGTGTGATCGGAGGGCAGACTTCCACACCTTCTCTTGGAAGAAACATTCGCGTTTGCGTCTGCCCCGGTGTGAAACCTCCATTCGTATAGCTCAACGCAAGAAATGTTTGACCATCAGCAGTCCAATCTCCTTCCCCCATATCATCAGGGACAAAACCGACAGGGAAAGCACTCTCATCGGGTTCCAAGACATCGACATCGAGAATGCACTCACCGGTTTGCATGTCCCAGATTTCTTGCCCCCCAATAACAGCAAGTTCTCCATCGGGAGAAAGTCTCACTTGTCCGGACTTGAACAAGCTGGACTTGATGGGTTCAGAAACGAGGCTTCCATTTTCAAGATCAAATGATTGAAGCCTCAGAGTTCCAGCGTCGTCCCCCTCGCTCTTGTCCGTCTCCGTCTTGAGAAGAACTGCCCCCGAATGAACGGCCCCGTCAACGAGTGTCACGTCTCCGGGGAACTCTCTCACGGAAGCGATTTTCCGGCCATTCGACGGATCAAATCGATAGAGTTGGGTGCGAACGTATTGATCGTCCACAACATTTCTCGTCGTCACGACCAACTCAGCTCCATTGTCCAGAAAATTCACACCAGTCAGAACCGAGTCACTGGGCTGGTCGAAAGCAATCAGTTCCGTCGTTGGGAGTCTGGTGGCAACGTCATGGACTTGTAAGACGCTCACATCACGAAATCGATTTTCGGGTACTGGATCAAAGTACCGTCCGATCGCACAAATGTTCTCTCCCTTGGCATCAAGGATGACACTCTTCCAGGAGATTTCTATTCCGTTCTGGTTGTGCTGGGCGGGTTTGAATTCAGTTCCGACTTTCGAAGCGGTTGGGATGTCCCATGTGGACACTCTTCGGTCTTCTTCCAGTAATACGACGACGTCACGTTGACGATTCACAGTCGCTGCGACGATTTCTCTGGGTTGATCGTCCGGAAAGTTTTCGACAATTGAGTTCCTGTTCTCGAGATCCCAAAGCCAGAATCCGTGTTGATCCATGGTCAGAACGAAACGAGAGTCGCTTGAAAACGGCTGCGCGAAGGAAATCCCTTGAAATCGCCAAGGGGGCGACTCAGGGGAACCATCCACTGCAGAAAAGATTTGATGAGGCGTATCCATCCAGGAATCGAAGAGTCGTACCCTGGCGCCGCGACTGATAAATCGATCTTCTCTCGGGGAGAACCTCACACTCCAACTCTTTGGAATCGCGAACGGTCGCGATCCATCATAGTCCTCCGGCATCAAGCGGACTCGTTTGACATGGGTCGCAGGTCGCGATGGAAAATCTTCGGTGTAATACCGTCCTCCGTGACTGAGTGACAAATTTGCCCCGTCCCATTCCCTGACAACTTCTCCTTGTTCAACATCGTACGCCAGCATTCGGTCTTCACCGACAACAAACAAGTGCTGGCCATTCTCATGAAATTGAAGCCAAACGTTCGGTTGATACGGCGGAGGAACAGACAACTCTTTCGTCAGTTCCCCTGTCAGCGCATTCCAGATTCGCACAGTGGAATTGTCTGTGGTGGCGATCAATGCTCCGTCGGGCTGATAGAGAATTTGTCCCGTCGCGTAGAACTCAAGTGTATGATCCAACTTAGAGTGAATCTCTGTCGCTGTGAGGAGGTCGAATTGTTGCGGCCGCATGGTTGCCGGCCAGTCTCCGCTTCCGTTTTGAGCGGCGTTTGAATCGTCGAGTCGAACTCCATGTGGAACCAGAATTCGCAACCCATCCGGGCTTCGTACAGAATAATCTCCGACGTCTGTCGGATCGTGATGACCAAGTACGGGTGAAAGTGGCTTCAACGTCTCGCTGTCGAAAACTTGAGTCCGAAACTTTGAATGCGAGTCGACGGTCACTTGTGATTCGATAACGATGATTTTCGAATCATCTGCGGAGAAATTGACCTCCAAAAGCCCATTCACCCCGTAGCGTTGATCCTGAAGATTCACGATTCCGGTTGCGGGTTCTCCAGTCGGAAGGCTCCAGATTCTTCCAAGTGGAACCCCGTGTTGATGTTTGGAGACCGTCATCAGTCGATCGGATTTCCGTGAGAACACAAAGCTCTCCACATCGAACCGATGTTCGAGAACACAGACCTCACGAACTGTCGGAAGTTCGTAAACGGTGACCGTTTTCTCGTTGGCGACTGCGAGAAATTTTCCATCGGGCGAAAACTTCGCAGACTCACCTTTCGACCAAAAACCGGCCAGACGCGGTAGCTCCCGAATCAGTAACCCCATCCTCAACTGATGAGCAGCTTTTTTCTCGGGATCGTCGCCTTCTGACACATAAGCTGCCCAGAACCAGGGGAGCCCGCGATGCGGGTCCGTTTCGAAGTAAGTTGCCCCCCGCTCCACGAAGAACTGACTCAAGGAGACCATTCCCCCCGGCCTCGGAGACAGGGAACTGCCCGATTCGGATGGTATCTCATCACCTCGCAACCCGCTGCCATGACAGAACAGCACAGCGGTCAATGCGAGAAGACAGAAAACAGCGAATTGCCCTGTCTGTCGAGAGAAGACGTTTTGAACGGCGCTATGGGTCACGCGGACAATCACAAGACTCTCCTTAAATTTGCATGTGATGTTCGTTGAGAAGTTTCGGTTCGTCGATCGGCGAATCGGAATGGAACAGACGTCCAGTGAAATAAATCGTCTTTAATTTTTTTCACAAGAACAATGTCAATTGTGTGTTTTATGTATCAAAGAGGCTCTCAATTTGACTTTCCTGAGTCGCTGTTTCTACAATCATGAGGCTTGGGTCAAACTCCATAGACGCCCACATGAGGAGTTTTGAACACTGTGGTAGAAGATCGTCGAATAGCGCTTCATGAAGAATGGATGCGAAAGATTGCCAGCAGAATGCTCGAGCAGTTTCCAACGGTGAAACGATGGGAAGAAACCGACGACGTTCTTCAAGAGGCCTCTTTCCGACTTCACAAAGCTCTGGCATCGACAGAAGTGATCACTGAGCTTCATTACCATCGATTGGCCGCGCTGCAAATTCGCCGGGTCCTGCTCGACCTTTCCAAGCGTTATCGCGCGAATGGAAATTCACTTGCTCATCACGAAACCCTGCATGGGGACGAAATCTCCGAGGTCCCCGATACTCCACCCGCGACTGCCTCTTCGTTGACGCTGGACGACTGGACCGCGTTTCACGAAACGGTTCAGGAATTGCCGGGCCCGGAGAAGGAAATGTTTGACCTCCTCTGGTATTCCGATCTCACTCAGGAAAAAGCCTCCGAACTTCTTGGGATCACCGTTCGGACCATTCAGAGACGCTGGCGCGATGCCCGCGTTCGACTTTACAACCAGTTGACGGAACTTGGTCGACAACCGATCCCCCTGAATCGTCAATCAAATTCGATTCAGCCATAAGGTCCCGAACGATGAGCAATTCGGAGACCCCTCTCTACCCTCCTGAATCTTACGAGCTGATTCACCATCTTCTGGAAAAGTGGGAAGAACTCCGCGACGCGGGAACCTTTGCCACCGCTGAAGACCTGTGCGCCGACTGGGCAGAACCGGTTCCTCCGGAAACAGTCGCCGATTTAGAAAAGTACATCGAAGCACTCACCAACGTCGACTACTTCATTTCTCCGTCAGCTCCGGTTGAAAAGAAACAGATGATTTCGTCGATCGGTCCCTATCGGGTGCTCGGACATCTGGGGAGAGGTGGAACCTCGGATGTGTATCTCTGTGATCAACTTCTTCCTAAACGAAAAGTTGCACTGAAGATTTTGATGTTTTCGCACTGCAACGAGAGCATTCAGCGACGATTTCGATTGGAGATCGACCTTCTCGCAACGTTGATCCATCGCGGGATTGCGAGAATTTATGAAGCTGGCCTCGCTGACATCGGTCACGGTCCTCAGCCCTATTACACGATGGAATACATCAAGGGCGAACGACTTGAGAAACTGCTGACCCAACCCAGAATCGATCAGATCTCGTTGAGCGACCGCCTGGAACTTTTCGATCAAATCGCTGAAGCAATTCAATTCGCCCACGCAAATGGTGTTATCCATCGTGATCTGAAACCGTCCAACATACTCGTCGGAGCGAATGGCAAGGTCAAGGTCATCGACTTCGGGCTGGCACGGCTCATCGATTCCGAAGCCCATTCGCTCGCAGCGACGGCAACGTCGTCTCGCTTTGTCGGGACCCCACTTTACATGAGCCCGGAGCAGTTCTCCGAGAAGTACAATCTGATCGATGTTCGCACCGACATCTATAGCCTCGGTGTAGTGCTCTATCAGATGTTGTCCGGACAACTTCCATATGACGTCAGCGACAAACCCTTGATCGAGATTGCGAATACCGTTCTCTCGTCGCCTCCAGTCCCTCTCAGGACAGTCGCTCCTTCGGTTTCAGTGACGCTGGAAACGATCGTCATGAAGATGATCGAGAAGGACCCCGCCGATCGCTATCGCTCCATTTCCGATGTCATCTGCGATCTCAGGAACTATCGCGAAGGACGTCCGATTCTCGCGCGTCGACAGACCGCACTCGGGTCATTATTGCGATGGGCCCGACATCATCCGCGCGAAGCGACATTCACCGGAGTGACGGCGACTCTTGTCATCGTCAGCCTGATCCTGGCGACCATCTCGAACGTCATCGCTCGACAACGATCCGAATCGTTAGAAGTTGCGTTCACAAGTCTGAACTACGAGTTCGAGCGAGCCGAACGGCAATCACGTATTGCTTCGCAACATGCTCGTGCATTCGAAGACGCAAACCGCAGCCTCAACGACTCCAATGATCGGCTGGAACGGGCGATCGCGAACGCCACAATGATGAGAGCGTCTCGCAACACGGACAACAATCCGCAACTCTCTCAAACTCTTCTGAATGATCCTGAATCGGTCGCTCCCGAAATGAGAGGATTTGCCTGGAAGATCCTGAAGAAGAAAGCGGATTGGCTGATCACCGAGCGACGTTGCAGACGAGGTCCGATCTTTGATGCGTGCTTCTCAGGCGACGGGAAATGCATTGCATTGGCAACGTTCGGGGCCATCGAGATGCGTCGGGCGGACGACCTCGAACTGTTGTGGAGCATCAACGATCGCGTCTCTTCCAGCACATTGATTGTCACTGATTTCACCGGTCGCCGGGTTGTCTATGAGAAAGAAGAAAATGGCGTCGTGGGCTATGACTCCTCCACAAAGACGAAAACCCCACTCGTCGGGCTGAAGCCCCTCAATGCCACAGCGATGGTCTGCAACCGGGAGAATCAGGTTGCGATCGGATATGACGACGGAACGATCGAGATCTGGAGCGAAGACTTTTCCAGTGTCTCCGAGCGGATGTTCGTGAGAAGTTCCCCGATCATCGGAATCACTTTCGATCGTGACAGCACGGTCATCGGGACAGTCAGCGCCAGCGGATTCGTCGACCGGCTGAATCCGAACGACGGGACCGCTGAGGAATACATGCAACTCGGCTTCTCCGGTCTGCAACGTGCCAGCTTTGACAACTCAGGACGCTATTTAATCGCGGGGCGGAAGTTTCGCTATCTTGTGGCGTGGGACCTCGCGAAGAAAGAACAACTCTACCACACCACAAACCCCGGACCTCATCTCGCCCCATCGGTGATCTCCAGTCCGAAGGTCCAGTTCGGAGTGACGTCTCGCGTTCGCGCGGAACTCATTGATGTCGACGTAGACAGCGTGCTTCTGCACCTGAAAGACTCCAACATCCGCGCCATGACAACACCCTATCAGGCAGACCGAATCGCAATCGCTGATGATGACGGAAACGTCCGAATCTATCGGACAACCCCGCCAGAGGTGCCGCGTATCGTTTCCAACCCTCAGAAACGGCTCGGGACGATTCGGTTCTCCGCCTTTGATCAAGCGTTTATCGCTGGTGGTTCCAACGGGTCCGTCTCGACGTTCGACTTCAACTCCGAAACGTCGACACCGTTCCTGCCGGATGGGGGGAGCATCGTCACCGATCTCGAGCACATCCCCGAACACTCAATCATCATTCGAACACTCGCAGAAGGACAGTGCGAGCGCTGGAGTTTGACTGACGGAAACGCAGAACTGAAATGGATCGTTTCAGAAGAACGCATCGTTGACAGCGTCGTCTGTCGAAAGAGATCGATCGTCTATGGACTGACGAAAAAGGGAAACCTCATCATCATCGACATGACCGATGGAAAGATTCTCAAGAAACTCCCTGCTCACACATCGCTTGGATCAACAATGGCCATTTCGCCAGAAGCCAAACGATTCGTCACCGGAGATGAAAGTGGGACAATCCACTGCTGGAATCCTGACACGTTGAAACGAATCGGCTCCGTCGAAAGCGGTGATTCGAAACTCCATGAAATCCGTTACGCACCGGACGGTTCCAGCTTCGCCGTGAGTTCTTCGGATGGTCTCGTGAGGATCTTTCATACTCGAACACTTGAGGAACTGGCCACTCTCACGGTCCATGCTTCCGCTGTCCGGTCTCTCGATTACTCACCCGACGGTCTCACTCTCGCCACGGGAGGAATGGATGATCACGTCATCTTATGGGACACAGCGACCTGGCAGCCGCAGGTCTCGCTTGTCGCCAACGTCGCAGGAGTCCGGTCGATTCGGTTTGCTCCAGATGGAAACCGCCTGACAGCAATCGGAACGCTTTCCCACATCGCTGTCTGGGACGTCGATTCTACTCAGTGATGGAACTCCTTTCGGATGGGACTTTCCGCAATCTTTCGAAATGTTCAAGTTTTTATGTCGGGAAGTGACCGTCTTCCTCGCAAGGAGTTTCAGGGAGTACCGTGCGAGTCTTCGAGTTGGTCATCGTGCCTGCTCGAAGACTTTTCCGTTTCGCCCCAATCAACTTCATCTCCTCAACGAACTTCATCTCCGCAATCGCCTGCACTCATCGCTCTGCTTCTCTTCAAAGAGTCAGCATTCTTCTCATGCGGGCCGCCAACTTTCTTCCTTCCCTTCGCATCAACATTCCAATCAAATTCTGCTACGCTGATGCGTCGTCACTGAAGGAATTTCGAAAACGGCTCCGCCGTTTCGCACGAGCAAGCTCAGCCTTCTAGCTGATGAAACAGTGCAAGCGAGTGCACAGGAAAGAGTAACTTGCTCTAGAATTCAGGCAATTGAGTTCTGAGCCACTTGTTCGCGACACGAGAACAAGAACAATCACGAGACATCTTTGGCCCTTGGAGAATGTACGTGCCTGCGAATACTGTTCGATTCCTCCTTTTCGCCTTCATCATCCTTGTTGTCGCACGGTCCACTCAGGCATCCCCTTTGTCCGAGTCGCTTCTAAACACAAGTGCTGAAGAACTTGCGACTGAGGCGAAAGAATTCGGCAATCCCCAGCGAGGGGCCATTCTCTTTCATCAGGTTCATATCGGCTGCATCAAATGTCATGCGGTCGATGGTTCCGCGAATGGACTTGGACCGAACTTGACCGAACTCTTAAAAAGCGAGGGGACTTCAGATTCAGAAATCGTTTCGTCGGTCCTGAAGCCATCAGAAAAGATTCGCAAGGGATTCGAAACCTACACCGTTCAGACCACTTCGGGAAAAGTGATCACGGGCCTGTTGCTCGAAAAGTCTGACGAAGCAATCACGTTGCGGGATCCCGGTCAGGCGGGTTTGAAACTGACCATTCCAGTCAGCGAGATTGAAGAAGGTCGCTTCCAAACGGTCTCGATTATGCCGACCGGGATCGTCGATCAACTCGGCAGTCGGCAGCAGTTTCGCGACTTAATCCGCTATCTGCTGGAAATCCGCGATGGCGGTCTCGCGCGGGCACGCGAACTTCAACCTGCTCCGGGACTGATTACTCTCACCGTGCCAGAGTACGAGAATCACATCGACCATGCGCAGCTTATCCAGAGTCTCGACGACGACGCCTTCAACCGTGGAGAGCAAATCTATCTGCGGCTCTGCATCAACTGCCACGGCAACCTTGACCATCCGGGGTCTCTTCCGACAGCACTTCGATTCGCAGAAGGCAAGTTCAAGAACGGGTCCGATCCGTACTCGATGTACCGCACTCTGACCTACGGAGCTGGACTCATGGTCCCGCAGACCTGGATGGTTCCGCGACAGAAGTAC
Source organism: Thalassoglobus neptunius (assembly GCF_007859735.1). Classification (GTDB taxonomy): domain Bacteria; phylum Planctomycetota; class Planctomycetia; order Planctomycetales; family Planctomycetaceae; genus Thalassoglobus; species Thalassoglobus neptunius. The sequence continues at coordinate 117,098 of NZ_SIHI01000003.1, forward strand.
GATGTCATTCATTATCTTCGGGAAGTTTATCTCAAGGAAAGAAATCCTTCTCAGTACACAAAGATCGACAACTCCTACTTGGCCACACTTCCGTCGGGCGACACCCTTGGCCCGGAACCGGTCGAATACTCTCCCTGGTCGAACATGGATTACGGCCCGGCGATGGTGAACACCTTCGAGATTGGAAACGATGGTGAAAACTTCGCACAGAAAGGCGTGGCGATCCGCCTTGATTCCGGACCGGGAGGTGTCGCCAAAGGCAACCGCTGGGCAATCTTTGATCACGATACAATGCGCATCGCTGCGGTTTGGGACCGAGACCCGGAGTCGAAAGACCCCGGATTCATCAACTGGCACGGAATCCACTTCGACGGTCGACACGGAACACATCCGCGAATTGTTGGAAGACTTCAGATTGAAAATCCAACCGGCCCCGGTTGGGCAAACCCGACAACAGGAGAGTTCGACGACGATCAACGCGTCACAGGTCGCGACGGTCGGCAATACGGTCCACTCCCCCGAGACTGGGCCGATTTCAATGGGCTGCACGTCATCGGCGATCAGACAGTGATCGATTATTCGATCGATCAGACTCGCATCCTCGAAGTCCTGCAATCGACGGGCATGGCGTCACCTGAGAATCATTCCTCCGATCTCTTCAGTCGTCAGCTTCACATCGCCCCACACTCTCGAGCGTTGACGAATCTCATTGCGACTCACGAGTCGGATTCCGTTCAAAGTGTTTCCTTGAACCCAACGACGGTGGCACTCATTCCTGACGCCGTCGCACAATCGTCATTGTCCGCCAGTCAGTTTGATGGACAATCGGCATATCTTCTGGATCAACCGGAACGCTTCGACACCTACAACAAAGACTTCTCGATCGCCGCGAAGATCCGAACCACAAGCGACGGGACGATTTTCTCGCGGGCTCCGGAGTCTGGTCCATGGGTTCCGAACGGGACATCGTTCTTCATCCGAAACGGACGTCTGACCTATGACATTGGCTGGGTCGGAGCTGTAAACTCCAGAACGCGGATCGTCGACGGAAAATGGCACACCGTCGCAATGACATGGCAACATGAAACGGGCGAGGTCCACTTCTTCGTCGACGGCCATCCCAGCGGGTCCGGTGTGCTCAAGCCGAAAGAGTCCGCCGAGCAACTCGCGGCCAAAATCGGATTCACCTCAAAGAATTTCCCGTCAACCAGCTCTTTCCAGGGTGAAATCCAACAGCTTGATTTCCATTCCAAAGCACTCGCGACACCGAATCTCGTCGCGCTGACTTCCGGGGACGCACAATCGAAGAACAACCTCGTCGCATCATTTCCATTTGCTGATTCCAAACTCGATGACGAAGGCCAACTCCTCGGAATCAATGAAGCGACACGCATCACGAAACATTCCGGAAACTCTGACAATCAGCCGAAAGCCATTCTGGCTGGAATTCTGGGAGACGTGGAAGGTTGTCGTCTGCATTCAGTCGGCAACCGAATACTGCTTACTCTGTCTGCTCGGGAGCAATCACGCAATCTGCTGATCTGGACAATGACTCTCGATTCCGACGAAACCCCGGAAGAAATGCGAGCGGTTTCCGAGCAACTCGCCGATTTGATCGCCGTCGAATCAATTCCGGACCTGCTTTCACAACCGCGACCGCAGCGATGGTCAGAAATCGTTGAAACCGTCGCGACCACTTCACCGCCGAGCGAAGGTTTTCAGATCGACACCATCGCTGTCCCGAAATCGAATCCGTGGTTCTGCCGGATTCGCCTCTCGGGACACGACTTCTTTTCAGATGGGGATACCGCCGCTGTCAGCAGTTGGGATGGAGATGTCTGGCGCGTCAGCGGGTTGTCTTCGATTGGCAATGGAGATCCCAACACGCAAGGTAAATTGAGTTGGCAGCGGATCGCTTCCGGACTCTTTCAACCGCTCGGAGTGAAGATCGTCGATGACGTCGTCTATGTGACCTGCCGAGATCAAATTGTCATTCTGCGAGACGAAAACGGCGACGGAGAGACCGACTTCTACGAATGCTTCAATCAAGACCATCAGGTCACTGAGCATTTTCATGAATTCGCAATGGGGCTCCAGCGCGACGAACAGGGTAACTTTTACTATGCAAAGTCTGCCCGCCATGCACTCAAAGCGGTCGTCCCCCATCACGGCACGCTGTTGAAAGTTTCCCCCGACGGAGAGAAGACCGAAATCATCGCGAATGGATTCCGGGCTGCGAATGGTGTCTGTTTGAACCCCGATGGATCGTTCATCGTCACCGACCAGGAAGGCCACTGGAACCCCAAGAACCGAATCAACTGGGTCACGCCCGGAGGATTCTACGGAAACATGTTCGGCTACCACGACGTCACGGACGATTCCGACGATGCCATGATTCCTCCCTTGTGCTGGATCACAAACTCGTTTGACCGATCACCGGCCGAACTCCTTTGGGTGGACTCTCCCGAATGGAAGAACCTGAACGGGACGCTTTTGAATCTCTCATACGGTTATGGAAAAATCTATGTTGTTCCCCATGAGCAGATCGGAGATCAGCGACAAGGCGGAATGTGCGAACTCCCGATTCCGCAGTTTCCGACGGGGGTTTGCCGGGGCCGATTTCATTCCGATGGATCACTGTATCTGACTGGGTTGTTCGCATGGGCGAGCCAGCAGCAAAGCGAAGAGGGCGGGTTTTATCGAGTTCGCAAAGTCGCTGGGCAATCGATGCTTCCCATCGGACTCAATGCCAAAGAAGGGCGAATGATCATCACGTGGACAGACCCAATTCACCCAGACACTTGCAAGGATGTTGAACGGTTTGAGGTGACAACCTGGGACCTCAAACGAACTGCCCGCTACGGATCGGATCACTACAACGTGAAAAGTCTTCCTGTCGAATCCGTTCAACTCTCGGAGGATCAGCGTCGACTTGAACTCAAAATCCCCGAGCTTGCACCGACATGGGGCATGGAGATTCGATGTCGTCTTCTTCTTGAAGATGGATCGGAAGTTCAACGAGTCATTCACAACACAATTCATGTGCTGGGAAAAGACTGAAAGAATTCACCGTGTGTGAAGAGAACAATTGACGCTTAACGAACGCTCAGAAACGTCACTATTTCGAATCAGACTGAGCGGTCTTCTCGCGTCCGGATTTGTGAAACTCAATGAGTTCCAAAGCACGGGCGGAGAGTTTCTGTGTATTCGGCTGATCGACAAACGTGAGTGAAAACGTTTGCGGCACCGATTCCATCAGGCGATTGATCCCCTGCCTTCCAAACCCAAAGACCGTCATCTGATTCTGCATCTGATAGAAGCGGTCAGCGTGTTCGTCGTCTTCGTGATGGACGATAAGCAATACCCGGTCTTGCTGATGATCTCCGAAGGCCATCCACTCCGGACTGGGAAGGTCTCCCTCATGATTGACTGACATGACTTGCGGTAACGATTGATCGCTCGAGACCCACCAGTCATCTGCATTAAACTCACCTCCCGGCGTTCCCTCATACAGCACCCAGAAGTGCCGATCCGGTGGCATTTTTGTCATCGTCCAAGTGAGGTGATTCGGGAAGAATTCATAGAGCGCAGCCCATTCTCCATTTCCGGAGACTGCTTCGACAGCAACCCGCCGCTCGCTGTGTTCCATAACACGTGTCGACGACGGATCGGTGGCTTGATTCATCGCATGAAAGAAGTTCCCTCCCTCCTTGTAGACAGCATTGGGAAATCCTCGATACTCGCCGGCAGCCCCGCTTTTTGCAGCGGGATGAAAGCCAAGCCAGTCGTTTCCGTCTTGATCGATCAGACTGCTCAACCCCGCTCCGGACTTCTCAAGAAAGTAAGTCGCATTCGGAGTATCTATCTTAAATGCAGGGAGATCCCCCGCAGAGGAGTCCGTTGAATCCTCGTCGAGTTCAACGCCTGAACTCCTGGAAGTCTGTGAAGCGTCGCTCGCCGTTGGTCGAAATCTCACCAGCGATCCCGTTCCGCCCGCGAATTTGTTGTCGATCACCCAGGCATTTCGAAGCAGGACGTACAAAGAGCCATCGTCGCCGAAACGCAAATCAACGGGACGACGAAGCCCAGCGGCGAAATCGGAAACCTGATCCGGATGGTCCGGATCGAGCCGCTTGATCCAGCCATGCACAAAGTCCGCAAAGAAGTAGTCTCCCTCCCATTTGGATGAAAATTCCTTCGGGGCAAAGTCGCCGCCGGAGATCGATGCTTGCGGATACCAATAAATTGGACCGGAATACTGAGAGTCATTCGGTTGCGGACCATGATCGACTGTTGGCCATCCGTAATTGACTCCTTTTGTTCCGCGATTAACCTCTTCAAATTTGCCTCCGACGTCATTGATCAGCATCAGACCGTCCGATTCTCGAAAAGCGAACGTGAACGGATTTCGAGCCCCATATGCCCAGATTGCCTGATACTTTCCAGAAGTCTGATTCAAAAATGGATTGTCGTCAGGAATGCCTCCGTCCTTGTCGATTCGCAGAGTCTTTCCGAGAAACGTATCGAGATGCTGCGCCGGTTCCCCGGCAGTCTGTTCTCCAATTCCAATAAACAAATGCCCCTCCGGACCGAAGTGAAGGGCCCCTCCCTGATGACCGTTCGGGACTTTGCCTCCCATTTTCTGTTGATTGTCGCCGACCAAAAGCACCTTCTCACTTGAAGCAATCGCAACATTGCCGTCCGCTTCGAATCGACTGACTCTGTGATGCGGATAGGGATCGGCAGCCACCCAGCAGACGTATACATACGGGACTTCCGGAAACTCCGGATCGACGGTCACTCCGATCACTCCCCGTTCCCAGGACGAGTCCACCGGCAGCGTGACGAAGGGTTCGGGAAGCAACTTTCCGTTCTCCACGACCCGCACTTTTCCGGTCTGCTCGCAAACCAAGATGCGGCCATCCGGCAAAACTTCCAGTGCGGTTGCTCCATCCAGCCCGGTGAGAATCGTTTCCACTTCATAGCCATCTGCAACGCGAACCGGTCCATGAATCGAGGCTCCCGGCTTTCCTCGCCCTTCCGGTCGAAGAGTCTCCAGATAAGCGATGAGATCCGCGAATTGATCGCCGGACAGATGTTGTGCAAGACCTTCCGGCATCAATGAAACATCGCTCACCTTCTGCTCTTCAATATCTTCCCGAAGGAGATCTCGACTCTTGCCTTCGACCGTCAACAGCGTGACTTCTGTCTCCGATTTTGGTTTGACGATTCCGTTGAGAATTCGTCCATCGTTCATCACCAGCGAACTGGTTCGGTATCCCTCCACAATTTGTCGGGACGGTTCGAGAAGCGACTCAATGAGATGAGGACGATCGAACTTGCCGCCGATCATCGTCAGATCCGGTCCAATGGCTCCACCTTCTGAACCAACTCGATGGCAGATCAAACACTTTGTGACTTCTTCGCTCCGAAAGAGCTGTCTTCCCTTTTCCGAATCTCCCGCTTGCGTCAGTGCGAACTTTGCGAGTTGTTCTGGCATCGCAGTGGTTTCCTCAGCCAGTGCAAAACTCGCTGAAAACATTGAGAGAACGAAACAGCAGAACCTCACAGAACCCGCACATCGAAACATTGGATCTCCTCATCGGACTCGAATTATCGTTTGGCCTCTGTTTGAGAGACTCGTTGGCTGACGCAGAGCTTGAACCGTCTCGCTCAGTCGTTCGCGAGTTCACGAACTTTCAAGTTGCGAATCCTGATTTGCATGGGCGGACCGGAATGAAGTTGAAAGGCGATCAGACCGGACGACTTCCGATGCTCCGTATCCTCATCGATCCCGATCGACATGACTCGATCGTTGATGATGTGAACAAACTGGAAGTCATTCGCGATCACTCGACAACGATTCCATCCGTCACGATGAATCGCTTTCTCGAGTTGCACCGGATCTCCAACGGTTCCGATTTTCTCGATCAGTGGCTTCTTACCATTTTCCGAATTGGTTCGAACGACGACCGCGTCGCCGCGTTGGCCCATGAACATTCGCCCCTTTTCGTCGAAGAACATTCCCGAGAACTTATCGACCTTTCCGGAGTCAGTGGAATGCCACCGATCTTCAAAATCGCACTGATAGCCGCCAATGCTCCACTCGCCGATTTCCTCGCTTCGGTACTGAACGCCCGAGTTGAACCCCTTCACCTGGTACTCAAAACTCATGTCGAAGTTGCCAAACTCTCCGCCGCGATAAATCAGAAACGTGTTCTGCTCAGCTTTATTGTCTGCTGTTGTCTCTCCAACAATAGCTCCATCTTCAACCCGCCAGAATCGAGGATCTCCATCCCATCCGTCGAGCGTCTTTCCATCGAAAAGAACCTTCTCCGCAGTCGCCTCCTGACCGGAAACATCAGCGACCGAAACCCCGAAGAGGACCGGGACGAGAAGCGACAGTTGTCGAAGACGTCGTTGAATCGCACAAACACTCATCTCACCAACCCCCATTTGACATAAAAAGAACGAATGAAACTGAACTATCGCTGCGCCACCTTCTGAATGAATTTCGCGACGTCAGCCATGGCTTCCCGACTGGAATCGAAGACTGCTGCAAAATGAACGAACCCGTGAAGCATGCCCGGGTAAGTTTTCACCTGGACGTTGCCACCCTCTGAAATCATGTTCGCCGCGAATTCGTATCCCTCGCTGTGCAGAACATCATACTCGGCCAGAACGACAAACGTTTCCGGAAGCTCAGCCAAAGAATGCCGCCCTTTCAAAGCAGCATACGGGAACTTCTCAAGGACAAACTCAGGCCCCAGATAGTGGGTCCAGAACCATTCCATATTCGCGGCGGTGAGACCGAAGCCGGTTCCGAATTGTCGATAGGAATCGGTCTCGAAGTTCGGTTCAATCGCGGGATAAATCAGAACCTGGGCGGCCGGTTGAATATCTCCCTCGGCCTTTGCTCTGAGCGCAACCGCCGCAGCCAGATTTCCGCCAGCGCTGTCACCTGCAATGAAAATTTTTGAGGGATCAATTCCGAACCGGTCCGGTTCAGAGCTGAGGATTTTGAAAACCTCATGGCAATCGTCAATCGCAGCCGGGTAACGGTGTTCGGGCGGGCGTCGATAATCGACCGACACAACCTGCACACCCGATGCAGCACAGAGATTGCGACACAAACTGTCGTGCGATTCCAGATCTCCCAGGACCCATCCTCCACCGTGAAAGTAGAGGACGACCGTCTCTGGCAGTTCGGTCGACGGAGAATAACAACGCACCCGAATTCCCGAGCCGATAGTCTCGTCACGGACAACGGGTAAGTCGGCTCCTTCGCCGAAGACGTCTTGCAGACTGTCAAAAACAATCCGGGCTTCATCCGGAGTCATCTCTTCCCATCCGGGACGATTCTGTGCAGCGACGGCCGCCAGAAACGCTTCGGCTTGAGGATGCAGTGGCATAATTTCCCTTTCGCGCGTTCAGTCTTCGTCGACAGGTTGCCGAATCAAAATTGCCGGGCCGGGCCACAGAACTTCCAACATATGGTGTTCCGTCATCGATCGAATTGAGAAGACGTTGTCGCCGGTTCGAATCCAGTCCGCTGAAATCGGAAGCTGATCGTAGTCATAGTGGTGGTTCTTTCCGTGAATTGGAAAGGAATGCCCGTTCAAAGACAATGGTTCGTGATGTCCGTCCCAACCGTGCCAGGTTCGCAGTGCGAGTCGAGCTTCAGCATCGGCGGTCAACTTCAAGTCCACAGGAATGCGACACGATTCCTCACGCCCCACCCGCACACCAAAGCGAGGCGGAACGTCTACCGCGGGAAAGAGACGCACGGTTTGCTCAGTTCGCTCGAGGGTGAGTTCGTCCACAACTTCCGAAACGGTCCAGACTCCTCGCGAATCCTGCGCTCGCGTCAGAAGGCGAATCGCCCCCGGGTTTTGATCCGGTATCCACTCCGTTTCCCATCTCAGTTCGTAGGGTTCTCGTGTGAGAGTTCCAACATGCTCGCTCAAGTGAGCCCGTTCCCCACGCGTTGGCTGAAAGTACGCTTCGTGCCAGTCGAGAAACTCCCCGTCTCCGTTTTCATCGAAGCCGTGGTAACAGGCAACGACATCCACGCGAGAAATTCCATTCTCGCTGTCAGCTGAGAGACGCACGACCGGATTCTCACCAAAGACGTCCCCCGAAACAGGTGAGTCAATCTTCACTTCCGGATGAGAGACCTCAGCAGGGTCCAGATAAATCCGCAAACGCATCGAGTACAATCCCCACTGCCCCCAGTTGGCATTCTCAATGACCCCACACGTCCCCTCGAGTGTATTCGTGCCCTCTTTCAGTTGATCGATCGGAACTTCGATCACCGGGTTGTCTTGCGAATAGAATTTCTCCGGAGCGATTTCAGGAGGAGTGGTCGAGATTTCGGGAATCGTGATCCAGTCGCCCCCATTAAAACGAACTCTTTTCGAAGTCGTTTTCAAATGACCGCCCCATCGGTCGAAGACAGCTGTTGCTGCCACAGCATGGGAAAGCTCATCGACCTCGAACTTCAATATCGAATTGGGAAGTTTCTTCTTCGCCCCTTCAGCAGTCGCCTGAGGATCAGTCACGCGCCAGTCGGCATCACCTCCGTTGTCAAGAATGTATTCTCGGTAAACAGATCCCGGAGGAGGCACAGACGCGTCGAAGTCGACTCCGGAACACTGATCGGAAACGACAAACAAGGCGGCAACAAAGAGAACAAGCGAGCAGCGACAAGTCATTCAATGGCTCCTCGAATTGATAGCACGAAGGCTGCGGACGAAAGTCTGTGACCCGAAATCTGATCGCGACTCCGAACACAATAACGTCAATCGATTCTTTTATGTCATCTTGATGAAGTGGCGTTGACGCTGTCGAGCCCTACAGACCATCATTCAGGAGCGCGGCACATGGATTCCCTGACTCAGCCGTTTCTCGCTTGAACCGTTCTCGAATCTGCACTTCAGATGAAACGAATTCAACGGAGTCGCTGAGTCCAATAATGGATTGCGTGATGTACTCAGCTTCAATTCGTCTTCTCTTCCTGTTCACTGTTTGTCTTTATCTTGGGCCTGCGAAAGCTTCGGCGAAAGACTATTTTCTCACCCTTGGAGGAGGTTATTCGCGCGACGGAAATCAGGCGTCGCTGGAAAAGAACGTTCTGTACTTTCAGAAGCTTCTTGCCGAATCCGAATTTCCGGCCTCGGATCAGAGCATCTACTTCGCGAACGGAAACACTGATGAAGCGACCGTTCAAACCATCGCGCCCGAACTGCTTCCTCGACCGAACCAATTGATGGCGGAGTTCTTTGGAAGTGATGAGAACCTCGGGCTGTCGTATCATCCTCACACCATTGAGGGAGTGAAAGGGCCACTCTCCGTCGCGTCACTTGAGAAGTGGTTCGATTCCATGGCATCTGTCATCGGCGCAGATGATCGACTGATCATTTACGTCACCGCCCACGGCACCGAAAGCGAGGATGACCGCACTCCGTACAACACAACGATCGCTCTCTGGGACGATGAGGAAATCACCGTCGAACAATTCTGTCGACAGCTCGATAAACTCCCCACAGAGACGGAAGTCGTCACCATCATGGTGCAATGCTATTCCGGTGGATTCTCACATATCATCTTCGACAAAGGTCATCCACACAGCGGGCTTTCGAGTCAACGTCGATGCGGGTTCTTTGCGACAGTCCACGATCGTCAAGCTGCCGGATGTACTGCCGAAATCGACGAAGCCTCTTACGTGGAATACAGCACCTACTTCCTCAATGCACTTGCCGGCCATGATCGCAGTGGCAATCCCATCCCGCCGCCGGACTACAACAACGACGGGAAAACGACGTTCGAAGAGGCTCACGCATACACCATCTTAACCGCCGACACAATTGACCTCTCTGTCAAAACGTCCGGTGAATACCTCAGCGTTTACAGCCGATTCCGCAATAATGGTCACCCCGATCTGCTGACTGATGAAGAGCCTTACGACACGCTTCTCAAATACGCGACGCCCAGCGAACGGGCTGTGCTCGAAGGGCTCTCCGAACAATTGAACCTGACGGGACAGGACCGGATTGATCAAGCCTGGCGGGCGACTGACTCACGACAGAGCGGTCGTCGCGGCCGTCGACCTCGCTCGCGAGGACCGGAGCAACAACTCCGACTACTCGAGAACAAGATTGCACGAGACCTCACAGAGAAGTGGCCAGAACTTTCCAACGTGCTCAACCCAGTCGCAATTGAATTTCTGACAAGCCGCCAACAAGAGTTCGTCGAGGCGATTGAAAACCATCCCGACTTCGGTCTCTATCAAACTCTCAAGAAGACTGTGGAAAACACTCCCGATTCGGAAAAGAAAAGCGTCAAATACGAACGCTTCCTGCGAGTCGCAGACAACATCATCCTCGCCGAAAACTTAAGACGACTCGGAGACCGTGACCAAATCGCGGAGTTCGAACAAATCGTGGAACTCGAATCCGGGACGCTTCGATAGCTTCCCCGCGCATCCTGCACGGGTTCCGAGATTTCGGGAGACTCGTCTATCGACGATTTCTCCGACGTCGCGGTTCTCGTCGTTCTCGATTCTGCATGATGCGATCCAGCAGCCCATCGACTGCTTTGTCACCAATTCGTTTTCCGAAGTCCTTAAGTGGTTTTGAATCGAGCTTCGGTTCATCGAGAGTCCCGACGACGTGAAATTCCATCGCTTCTCCGGCCAGGAATTGCAGGAATGGACCTCGATTGGCCCACTCTTCAGGCATGGCCATTGTGACGACGAGGTCGAGGGTTTTATCGAGTCCGACGGAACCGTAAGACGTCATTGCGACCGGGCCAACCTGAAAATTGAAGTCCGCGTGATAGACCCGACCATCGACCAGTTGATAGGGGATTTCCTGGTCATCGACACTCATCAGCACAGCTTCGTTCACTCGCCCGAGTCTCGCCTGATTCAGCAACGCAACTTGTCCAACCTTCCCGACGATTTCATTCGCCAATGGTCCCGGACGAACGCGTCCGCGATGAATTTGCAATGTTCCGGAAAGATCCGCTTCGTCCGCTTTCCCCAGTTGAAACGTGCCTCCCTTGGGAGTCAGCGATAACGTTCCCTCGGTCGAGGTGGCATCCGACAAAAGCGGCGAGATGTATTGCAACCAGTCGCGGCAGATTTCTTCTGTCAGTGCGACTTGATCGAGCATCAATCCGTCGGGAATGGTGACCGTCACAGGATTCGTCGACAGATCGAGACTCGGCAAGCGACGGATATGTCCCCCACTCACCGGAAGATTGACCGGTTCGAGGGTCACATCACGTCCGAGAAGCGTGAGCTTGACGTTCCCTTCGTCCGAACGAAGACCGTAAGCGGTTGCCTGATCCCATGTGACGTTGGAAGTCACCTCAAACATGAATCGAAATGGTTGTTCCGGATCGGGACGCAGTGGCCCGCGAACTGACAGTTCTCCCAGCTTCAATCCTTCGACCTGAATATTCTCGCGAATTTGCTCAGGTACAAGTTTGGCGACCGCTTCCATCGGAGACTCGAACGTTCCCTGAACATTGAGATTCTGTGAATCTGAAACGTCAGTCACTTCGCCTGTGAGATCGACTTTCGTGTCGTCAAGCTGCGCGAACAGACGATCGACTCGAATCCGATCATCATCTCCTGAATAGTCGAGCTTGAGGTCCACGTCGACTGGCAGTCGTGTCTCGGTCGAAAAGTTCTCGTGCACAAACTGCGTTTCGATGGAAACGCCGAGCCGATTGCGTCCTGAGCGTTCCGCATGAAGCGTCATCGTTCCGGTCGCTGGCTTCATTGGAAAGAGGTCAGGCGCGAGCGGCTCAAGCACCGGCTGCAATCCGGTGAGTGGCTGATCCTGACAACTCAAGCTGACAGACAAAGCGTCGCGCCCGCTGGCACTTTGAGTGTAGCTGGCTTCAATCTCCGCCCCCGCTGTCTCGGGAAGTGTTTCGGTCATTCTGTCATTGCGAGCGACAACGGCAGTGAGATTGAACGAGTGCGTCTGGTCGCGATTCAGCCGCAGTTCACCATGGATGGGATCCCAGCCCGTGAGGTGTGCTCCGGAAGCATCTTGCAGCACCAGTCGACTCTCGGAGAAGTGAATAATGAGGTCTTCCGGGATCGAGGGCAAACTCGCTTCGATCGCGTCTTTCACCGCGCGATTCAAGTTCACCTTCTCTGGTTCGAACTGATCAACGTTGAGGCTTGGGACTTTGACAACCGCACTCAGACCGACAAGGTTCACTTCAAGAGGTGCACTCCCGCCGCGAAGCATTTGCCAGAACGATCGATTTGCACTCACGGAACGGACATCGGCCAACGGGTTTCCGTTGTCGTCCTTGAGTGTCACGTCGTTCAGAGAGATCGGTGACTGCCATCCGAACGATGCATTGGAAATCGAGATGCGACCGGGCATCCTGCTCGAAATCCATTCCTGAGCGTTCTGATCACACAAGATCCGCGAAACAATCCACGGGCCAACTGTGACAATCCCAAGGAAAATCAGCACGAAACTGACAATCCCTCTGCGAATCCATCTCCATCCGGACTTCTTCACTGGAAGCGATTCCGACTCCGACCCGCCACGATCTTCGTCAAAACCCGCATTGTCAGCATCCACCATGAACAAATTCTCCGTCAGCATGATTGAGGGTTCGCCTAACAATGAACGAACCTCAGACTCATTATTGATAGGGTGTCCTCAGATTACCATGTTGTTTTTCAACAACAGCCCGCTCTTGAGTACATCCAGCGATGTTGAATTGATCGGGCGGCCATTCTAGCATCTGCGTCTTGGATCAATTGATGTTGATCGTCCCACCGGTCTTGAAATTCACTCGTCTTCCGACAGGTATTCAAATTTTGATACGTTGAGATGTCGCCAGATGGACGTTCATGAAGATGACATCGACGTTCCAAACCAGTGAATTTCGCCCTCAGAACACCATCACACACCAAATCGACAACTCACACATTCGATCACAAGGCAGGGTTCGCACAGTTTGAAAAGGGACAGACTCCCCTGAGTTCCGAACTTCTGCCGCCATTTAGAGACTCCTGATCACTCAGAAAACAGAAGGTCATTCAGCCATGTCAGATGCTATCGAGAACGTTCTGCATGAAAATCGCAAATTCGATCCTCCTGCTGAATTCTCAGCGAATGCTCTGATCTCGACACAAGACGCATATCAGCAAATGTGGGAGGAAGCGAAAAACGATCCCGAAAAGTTCTGGGGCGATCTGGCAAACTCCGAACTGGACTGGTTTCAGCCCTTCCAGAAAACAATGGAAGGAGAGATGCCCGAAACGAAATGGTTCACCGGCGGAAAAATCAACGCCAGCTATCAGTGTCTCGATCGTCATCTCACCAGCGCACGCAAGAACAAAGCGGCTCTGGTCTGGGAAGGAGAACCGGGCGACACCCGCACACTGACCTACCAACAGCTGCACCGGGAAGTCTGCAAGTTTGCGAACGTCCTGAAAAATCTTGGCGTCGAACCGGGTGACCGAATCACTCTCTACATGCCGATGATTCCAGAACTGGCCATCGCCATGCTCGCCTGTGCCCGTATCGGAGCAACGCACTCGATCATCTTCGGCGGGTTCAGCGCCGATGCAATTGCTGACCGAAACAACGACGCGCAGGCCAAACTCGTCATCACTGCTGACGGCGGATGGCGTCGCGGAAAAGAGATTCCTCTCAAAGCGAACGTCGACACGTCGCTTGAAAAGTCACCGTCCATCGAAAAAGTTGTCGTCGTCCGCAGAACGGGCGGAGATGTCACCATGGTCCCGGACCGAGACTACTGGTGGCACGACTTGATGGAGGGAGTTTCCGCAGACTGCGAAGCGGCTCAACTCGATTCCGAACATCCACTCTTCATTCTCTACACATCGGGATCGACCGGAAAACCGAAAGGGGTTCTACACACTACTGCCGGGTACATCCTCGGAGCGCAGATGACGACTCGATGGGTCTTCGATGTTCATGAAGAAGACACCTACTGGTGCACCGCCGACATCGGCTGGATCACCGGTCACAGCTACATCATCTATGGACCACTCGCCAACGGTATGACCTCTGTCATGTACGAGGGTGCTCCCAACTGGCCCGACGAAGGCCGCTTCTGGGAACTCGTCGAGAAGTATCAGGTCAACATCTTCTACACAGCCCCGACTGCCATTCGCGCATTCGTCAAATGGGGCGACGAGTGGCCGAACAAGTACGACCTCTCATCGCTTCGTCTACTGGGAACTGTTGGCGAACCGATCAACCCGGAAGCGTGGATGTGGTATCACCGAGTGATCGGAGGCGAACGCTGTCCGATCGTTGACACCTGGTGGCAGACCGAGACGGGCGGAATCATGATCAGCCCTCTCCCCGGAATCACTCCCACAAAACCAGGGTCATGCACCAATCCTCTTCCAGGCGTTGTTCCCGCGATTGTCTCGGAAGACGGAACGCCACTCGAAGAAAATCAGGGCGGCCTCCTCGTCATGACCCAACCCTGGCCACACATGTTGCGGACGCTCTACGGAGACCATGATCGATTCATCGAAACGTATTTCTCCAAGTTCGACGGAAAATACTACTTCGCCGGCGATGGAGCACGTCGAGATGAAGATGGTTACTACTGGGTGATGGGGCGCGTCGATGACGTTCTCAATGTCTCTGGACATCGACTGAGCACAATGGAAGTTGAGTCCGCACTCGTCTCCCACGAACTCGTTGCAGAAGCTGCCGTCGTTGGATTTCCTCACGACCTCAAAGGCGAAGGAATTTGCTGCTTCGTGATCCCCAAAGGAGACATCCCCGAATCAGAAGCCAAGGAACTTCTGAAGCAACATGTCCGTCAACAAATTGGCGCCATTGCGACACCCGATCAAATTCGATTTACACCCGCTCTCCCCAAAACACGTTCTGGAAAAATCATGCGGCGGCTCCTGCGTGACATCGCAGCTGGACGCGAAAGCACTCAGGATACGACCACACTCGAAGACAAAACCGTCCTCGAAAAGCTTCGTTCGGAGAAATGATTTCCTAAACGCAAGGGAGAAATTGGCCTCAACAGAAAAAAATGCCTTCCCATAAAAAATCCGCTATGTGAGGTTGTTTCGCAACACCGGAGGGGGTGCGGTGGAATCGTCAAATTCTTGACTTTTTCACATTTCCCCCTCTTTTCTCACTTTTGGGAGGCATTCGCCATGAGACCTCAAAGACGACGTCGAGGCTTCACACTCATTGAACTTTTGGTGGTGATTGCGATCATCGCAATCCTCATCGCCCTGTTGCTCCCGGCGGTTCAGCAAGCCCGGGAAGCAGCCAGACGTACCCAGTGCCGCAACAATCTGAAGCAACTCGGACTGGCGCTGCACAACTACCACGACGTGTACACAATGTTCCCGATGGCACACTATCGGACGGAAGACAACACCGGTCGGTATTGTGGACACGACGACGTCTGGAGCGGAGCGTGTAACAACGTCGAATCGTGGGGATGGCACGTCAGCATCCTCCCCTACATCGATCAAGGCCCGCTCTTCAACACGCTTGATCCTTCAAGTTACCGGTTGATCGACGTGCTGCAATACGCCAACCCGCAGCTTCAAGATGAGCAGACTGTTAAGAGTGCGTTACAAACGGTCATTCCCGGTTACATCTGTCCGTCGGATTCGAACACCGGAGTCGCTGTCAACGGTCGACATTTCGGAGGCGGCAAGGGAACGAACGCGAGCAGTCTTGGAAACTGGCAACCCGGTCTGACCACTTACATGGCCAATCGCGGGACACGTGATCAGGTTCAACGCCGCAATGACTGCCACGGTGCATTCGATGCCACTCGCCCCTACCGAATTCGCGACTTCACCGACGGAACGTCGAACACATTCATGGTCGGCGAACGCAAAACGGTTGATTGCGAATCTGGTTCGTGGATCGGAGTACGAAATCCACGCGGAGGTGGATCACGAGGAGTCTGGTACAACATGGGTCACACCCGAACCGTCCAGAACGCACCTGTCTCGATCTTTCCTAAGAATCCTGACAACAGCAACTGGTGTGGTGAAAGCTTCTCCAGTGCGCATGAAGGAATTTGCCTCTGGCTGCTGGCCGATGGATCTGTTCATACCATCAGCGACAACATCGAATTCGTCGATGGTGGACAGAATGGTGTCAACGTCTGGGATCGATTTGGCCCTGGCGATACTCGCTACTCCTGGATGTACCTCTACAACAAACTCTCCCGCCGAAACGATGGTTTCGTGATCGTAGAATTCTAATCGGCTTTCGTCGGAATCGAAGGTGCCAAAGTGCCTGCATCATCGTGGGCACTTTGGCCTTCGCTTCACACTGAAAATTCTTTCACGAACTCTTAAACGTAGAGCAGAGGCTGTTCTCAACAGCGTTCTGAAAAGAAGTTTTGACACTTTCACAATCCAGTGATCAGTCAATTTTTGACCGAGTCACGAGAGAAGTCGCTGAGCGCTGTGAATGTCTGAACGAGAGCATGCCTACTGCATGAATTCTTGAGCTGCGACGATTTTTGATCCAGCCCGATGACCAAATGATCGGCCTGAACGACAATACGTCCGAAGTTTGGATTCAATTCTCCACACTCGATTCACAAAAATAGAAGTTGGAAAGTTAAGTCATGCGCGGATTGATCATTCCTGTTGCCTGTTCAGTATTTCTGACAGCTGTCGGTTGCGGGGGAGGAGACCTTCCCAACATGGGGTATGTGTCTGGCACCGTCAAAATGGACGGCAAACCCCTGGAAAATGCAGTCATCACATTTCAACCGGAACATGCCCGACCGTCTTATGGCCGAACAGACGCAGAAGGCTATTACGAATTGGTCTACACAGGTGACAACAAAGGTGCCACTGTCGGGACACATCAAGTCAAAATCAGCTGCACCGAGCTGCCTGAGTCCAGTGGTGAAGAAGGCGGGTACGAAAACTCCGGACGCGGAAAGGAGATTGTTCCCGCGAAATACAACGCTCTGACTGAACTCACATTTGATGTCGAACCAGGTAGCAACGAAGCAAACTTCGACATTACCTCAGAAGGCGAAGTTGTCCAGGAAGGCGGGTATTAAGACCGGTTCGATCGATTTAGCAATCACTGTCCCCGACTCGTCGAGCACGGTCGGGGACACTTTTCTGTACGAATAAGCACGGTCAAGATGAGGTCGCCACAAAGCCCTCAATCCGAAACACGCCGCACGCTTCCGTGGTGGAAGAAGTGCTGCTTTGCGTTCGTCACAGTCGCCATCGGCTTCGCAGGTGTCGAACTGACACTGTGGGCGATCGGCGTCGATCCAGTCACATCCGATGAAGACCCCTTCGTCGGGTTTTCCTCGAATTCCCCTCTCTTGGAACGGAAGGGGAAAAACTACAGCACGCGCCCAGCCAAACTGAGTCACTTCAACGCCCAGACCTTCCCTGCTCAAAAAACTGAGGACACGCAACGCATCTTCTGCCTGGGTGGATCGACCACCTATGTCCGCCCCTATGATGACAGAACTTCCTTCGCGGGCTGGCTTCGGGAAATACTCCCCGCAGCCGATCCCCAACAGAATTGGGAAGTGATCAATGGAGGCGGGATCAGCTACGCCAGCTATCGCGTGTCGAATGTCGTTGAAGAGGTGCTCAACTACTCACCCGATCTCTTGATCATTTACACCGGGCACAATGAATTCCTTGAGCAGCGAACCTACCCGTCACTGTATCAGGTCCCAGCTTCATTGACGTCCGTGCTGGAATTCACGTCGCGAACCCGAACGTTTTCCGCGATGCGTCAGATGTTCAACTTGCCGAATCGCAACGCGGAACAACGAGCCCTTCTTCCCGGAGAAGCAGAAACGATTCTTGACCAGTCGGTCGGTCTCGATGCTTACTCCCGCGACAATCAGTTTCGAAGCCACGTCGTCGAACACTTTCGCTTCAATCTCCGCCGCATCGTTCGCATGGCAGCTCGTCACGGAGTCCCGGTGATTTTCGTCACCCCAGCTTCCAACCTTCGCGACTGCTCGCCTTTCAAGAGCGAATTCAATTCTGAACAATCCTCCGCAACGGTCGCGGAATTGAATCGTCTGTTGGTTGTTGCGAAAGAGATGATCGAACAGAAACAGTTCAGCGACGCAGCTGAGGCACTCAAAAAATTCCTGCAAGTCGAACCGCAGTTCGCTGACGCTTATTTCCTCAACGGTCAAATCCAGTGGCAGCTCGGCAACACGGACGCTGCCCGAGAGAACTTCCAACGTGCGCTCATTGAAGACGTCTGCCCGCTGCGTGCTCTTCCCGAGATCATCGAAGCTGTCAAAGATATCGCGGATGAACTTGACGTCCCGTGTGTTGATTTCGTTGAGGAAATCGGCCTGAAATCGGAGCACCAAACGCCCGGCAATGACTGGTTTCTCGACCACGTTCACCCGACGATTGACGGCCACAGACTTCTCGCGGAGAAACTTCTCGACCAGATGATCGCCATACAGTTGGTACAACCGACTTCAGACTGGAATGCCGAAGTCATGGAGACGATTGCAACTCGAATGGAAAGTCGCCTCAGCGACGAAGATCGAGGAATCGCCCTGCGGAACCTTTCCAAAGTGCTGGGTTGGGCGGGCAAGCTCGACGAAGCGGGTCGACTGTCTGATATGGCGCTCGAACTCGCTCCGCAAGACCCTGAGACACAGCTTCAAGCCGGAATTGTCGCTGAAGACCGTAACGACCTCTCCACTGCCGAAGAACGTTATCGCGAAGCAACCCGACTTCAGCCCGATTTTCTTGCCGCCCACCTGAACCTGGGCGTCGCGCTCGCACGCCAGGATCGTCTGGAAGAAGCGAGAGAGGAGTTCCGGATCGCCTTGAAGCTTCAACCACAGTCCGCTCAGATTCTGGCCAATCTCTCGATGGTTGAGTTCTTGCTGGAGAACTTTCCAGCAGCGGAAGAATACCAACAACAGGCAGTCCAACTCGCTGAAGGAAGCGAGCGTCAGATGTTGCTCAATCGGCTGAGTGAGATTCGACAAGCAGCCCGCGAATCTCAGTGACCTTCTCGATCAAAAACTTCCTCTGCCCGCAAACAAGCAGCAACCCGATTAAGACTTGAGTTCAGGTGAGCGCAGAAAACCGATCGGATCGCGCTGGCTATTTCGAAGAGCTTTGCACAGGAGCCTCGGCTGACACATATCCCGGACGGTGTCCGTTGGGCTGCCCCGGTCGTGAAAGATTCAGTTGGAGATTTTCATTCTCTCCCCAGGTCGTGACCATGACCGCATTCGAAGGAAGTTCGGCCAATGGAGGGTCGATCACGATTCCTTCGTCTCGAATCTCCAGGCACTTGCGAACGACTCCGTCGAATCCGATTTCAATCGTATCCCCGACCTGAAACATCGCGATATGCCCCCAAATCGGAATCCAGCTGTGAGTCAGGAGGTTGAACCGCTTCGGGTTGATCGATGCGATGGCCAGAGGAGCATTAGCGAAACCCGGGTCCGTGTAAACTGAGTTTTGATCGTATCCGCTCGCTTCCTGATACTCGCTGAAGTCCCGGTGATAGCGGACTTCACTGGCAGCCATCATTGGCGAGTCAGCACGAACAGTATTCCAGAACAAATTTTCATCAGACACCAATTCATCAACTCCAATTGTCACCAGACATGGCTTCGAATGTCCACTGACGAGGATGTTCTCTGTCAGGCTGTATCCGTGGGCTGTCATGTTGAGCAACGACAGTCCCGAATAGCCGAGTGTGCTGCGAGTTATCGTCGCGTCGGTGGTATTCCTCCAAGCGAACGAAACTCCGTTGGCCGATGAACCAAAACAGATGCAATCTTCAATCAGAATACCGGTCGTTGACTCGAAGTGCATGTGCTGCATGTTTCCAAGAAGCTGACAGTTTCGGATGGTCAAGTTGTCGACGGTTCGAAATGTCTGAATTCCATCCGCGTGCGCCCCGGGTCGGCCTTGGCCCTGATGCCGATGGATGTAACAGTCGGAAATCTCGATGTCCCGAGATTCATCAGCGATAATAATTCCATCGTTGTCGTTCCGAATATCACATCCAGAAACGTGCACGCCTGATGCTTCCGCCAGCAGGAGTCCGACGGAATTGTCGTGGACACGGCAATTTTCAATGACGAGATTCGATACGGTTTGAGCCTTCAACCCGTAGCCCAGATGATCGCGATTGGTGTTTCGAATCAGACAGTTGCGAATAGTCACTCCCGAGACTCTCTCAATCCGCATCACTGCGATGTCATCTCCACCCGGTGCGAGGTTTTCAACGGTGACGTCGTCCGCCTGAATGATCAGCGGACCACAATCGACCCGGCCGCTTCCCGAACCGCGCAAGTGAATCGACTTCCGAATCAGAAGCGGTTCAATCGTGACTCCCGGAGAGATGACAATCGTGTCCCCTTCACTTGCCTCGGCGATTCGTTCTTTGACAGATTCGCCGGTTCCGACAGGAATCTCGCTCGCTGCAAAACAGCCTGAGACGACAGCAAACATGCTTATCATCGCCAGCGAAGAAGTTGCCAGATTTCGAATTGAAGAAATCAAATACCGACTCATCAATAGACTCTTTTCCATCAGTGAAAGATGACTTTGCTCCACTCTACGATACGCCTCCCAGCAAGGTGTGAAGAAGTCGTTTGATCTCTGCATAAGTTCGTCTTTCTAGGGAAATCCCTAATCAACGCTTGTCCATCAGCATCAGCGGGTCGTTACGAATGTACAGGTCCACAACGCAGCAAAACGGCGCACGAAGCTCTATAAGAAATGACAATCCAGTTGCGCACGCTCACTGAAAGCATCGCCGTCTTATGGATTCTTAAACCCGTTCTCACAACAGCCGATCAGAGTTCGACTGAAAGCACATGCCCGTCGTCGCCCCATCCAGTTTCTCAGCAACGAGTTGTGCACCGGCGAGAAAAATGCCGTCGCAACGGAACAGAAATCGTTTCCCGCAAACTCCTCGAGAATGCCCGCAGCTCATTTACTCTCACGATGGCCAAAACAGAAACAGCCGTCATCACAACAGATGTCATCCATCAGCATCGAACAGAAATTTCAGATTTCTGACACAATTCTCAGCCCGAATCCCAAAACGTTAACGCTCTGCCTGCGAGTTCCAAGTTGTGACAACACAACTTCCGTTTATCGAGAAATTCACCGAACCGGCTCGTTGCCTGTTTTGCGTGACCGTGTTGGAGTTGCGGCGAGATTCTGTCCCGCGACACGCGAAACTGTCGACGACCGTTGACACACTCCGTTTTCTATTCCTCAACTGATTCGCTCGAGAATGTGATAAACGGAAAAACTTCCGGGATGTGTGAATCCCAGCATCCATGGTAGCTCCACGCCCAACCCTGTGAATCACGAACCGGCCCCGCTTCTCGAAACTGATTGAATCGAGAGAAATCCATCCGCCAGGTATCTCCGTTTTCGGGTGGGACAGACCGCTGATCACCGGAAGAAAGAGCCTTCATTCCTGACCAGGGAAACGCAAGTTCAACGGTCCATCCGCGATCTCGATCGGAGTTGTCGTTTAGCGTTCCGTCGATCGCGACTGCGGAGACAGCCCCGGGAAAATCCCAGCCGAGAAATGCATAACGCGGTCCACGCGGATGATTTCGATATCCAACTCCATTGAAAGCTTGAGATCGAACCTCGGGCCGTGAACGGTCAAGTTCTGACACTTTGGAAAACCCCGCGCTCTCATATTCACTCTGCCAGATGAAGAGCCCTTCGTAAATTGTGGCGAACGGATTGATCTCAAATTCATAATAGGCATTGTCGAAAGCGATAAAGACTTCGACATCGTTGTCGGTATAGACAGGATCATCACGTTTTCGAATCTTGGATGTCACAAAGGGATCTTCAACCCAGAACGCGACATACAAATTCTGATCATCCCACGTCACAGCTGCTTGCGTGTTATGAACGGTTTGATGTCCTCGGATCAGATCAACAAATCGAGGAGAACGCGGAACGTTCTTCCAGGTCTTCTCTGACAACACTCCATCCACGTGGATCGGATCGATCGTCCGCAATGCTGTGTATCGCTTGACCTGATCTTCCGGAACCGGAGGCCACGAGACATTCGTCGGACGGAGAGGATCTTCAGTCTCCTCCGCCAAAGCGAACACCGAAAGCGACAGGTGAAGGAGAAGACAAACGCAAACTCGATTGATCATGTCGAAGCCAACCCTATTGACTGATCCTTGAACAGTTCGGTTGATGACAGTCCGGAAATCCCCGAGCCAGCATTCAACAAACCGCCATTCACGAAAGCGAAAGAAACAATTCCTCCGCTGTGGATGTGATCGAGATCTTATCTCTTTCAGAGGCTCGGGTCATCGCAACGCACCCGCGAAACGGTTTTTAAACTCACACGAAAGTTTGTCGCCCCCATAAGGCGACCGGCTGACTTGGAACAGAAACGGCATTTCAACACGCTGGTTCAGGTCTCGCTTCCTAGTGCTGGCATGGCACTTGCCTAGATGGTCTTGAATGGGAATCGCTTCCGGAAGATCGCGGACTTCTCGGCTCAACGAATTGAGAATCTCTCAACACCCGGATTCTGGCCGCACAATTCGAGCGAAACGAAATCAGCCCAACTGAAAACCGTGAAGTTCGAGAGTGACGAGAGCCAAGTGATTCCCCCATCACACCATCGACAATCTCAAGAAATCGGGAGCGAAGAATGATTCGACTCGTTCACTCTGCCACCGTCTCAATGATCGCTACGGGATTCCTCTTATCGATGAACTCCATCAGTCACAGCGACGAACCGAAAACGTCTTTCATGCCGGTCGTTCCGAGCGAAAGCTTCGATGAAGTTTTCGAAAAAGACTCCGCAGCAAAACCTGAAGTTATGCAAGGTCAAAAAGACTTGCTGGAATCGCGTTACGACCTCAGCGACAAACCTTCGGAAGTCATGATGTCCGGCGAGAGAAAATCCGTGCAGAGTGGGATCCGGGTGAAACTTCCCGAGGAACTCACATGGAAACAACTATCGGAAATGAGTCCCTCCGAAATTCGTGAGCAAAAATCTCTTTCCGGAAGGATTTCGACCACTCCCACACGCCAAACATTCAACCGGCGGCCAAGTGTTTCCTTCCACGCAAATCGACGCAATTAAGAAAGCCGAAAGCCGCGACCTTCAGCGGTTTGATGTCGATTTTGACTTGCCCGATCATCTCACTCCCGAATTTCCCCCGCCAGTCTTCCTTTCGAATCGTCCGGAGTTGGGAGATGTCAGCCAGGGACAAGTGCTCACCATTAAGAACTACTTCGAACTTCTCAACGGAAAAGTCACGCCCGTTCAACTCGAAGGAATGCGGTTACTCTTAACTCCGCAACCACAGCAACAATTTAACCCAACGGCAGACCGCAAAGTTGCGGAAGCTTCACTGGGAGTAACTTGCCTTGATTGCCATGTGAATGGACATACAAACGCAGCCTTCCATCTTAACCCCGATACTCGACCACAGAAGAATCGTTTCCGAATCGATACCGTTAGCCTCCGTGGAATGTTTAACCAACAAATTCACGGGTCCAAGCGATCGCTTCGATCAATTGAAGACTTCACCCAGTTCGAGCAACGCACAGCCTATTTCGACGGAGACCATGTGACGGCAGCGAAGAAAGGCCTCTTCCTGCCGGATCGTTCTGATCAGGTTTCCATGATGGCGCAGATGCAGAACATGTTCGACTTTCCACCAGCCCCGAAATTGGATCGATACGGAAAACTGATTCCCGAGAAAGCGACCGAGCAAGAGCTAAAAGGCCAGGAACTCTTTTTCGGAAAAGCCAAATGTGCTGAGTGCCATCCGGCCCCATTCTATCTCGATAATCAGATGCACGATCTTCAGGTCTCGCGGTTCTACGAACCCAAAACGATCCGTGATCATCATGACGTCGCTGCCGGACCGATTAAAACATTCACACTCCGTGGAATTAAAGACTCTCCGCCGTATCTTCACGATGGTCGATTAATGACGCTCGAAGACACGGTCGCTTTCTTCAATCTCGTCATGCAATTAAAGCTTACCAGCGAAGAACAGCAAAGTCTCGTTGCGTTTATGCGATGTCTTTAAGTCTGCCATGAGATGAAGGCCAACCGCCTGAAAACCGCGTCTCGCTCGCGTTCATAATCGCCCCCTTCACGGAGGTTGGGGGCGACTTTTTTGCGCTGATCTTTACTGTCAGTCAGCAGCTGCCTGTCGACGAACTGTGCAAAGCGCGGTGTTTTGAATATGTTAGCTGAGCTAATTCACTCAACTCGTTTCAATTCGCGTGGAAGACACATGACATCGAATCGTTCGCGCGGATTTTTCCGCATGGCTGTTGCGGCTCCACTTTGCTTTATGTTCTCGATCAGTGCGTTCGCACAGGATGAACCAGCGTCGATGAACAATCTCACGATCAGTTGTGAGATTACGAACGATTGCAGCCCGATCGGCGTGGCGATCCAAACTAAAGTTCACGTTGATCACCCGACTCCAGGTCACGATTTTACGCTCAAGTATCAACTGCGAATTCTTCAGGACCGGCGATCTGTCGGTCCCATTCTGGGAAATGCGGCCTTTCCCAGAGGAGTCGCTCTCGATCTTGACCAGTCGATTGGCAAGGCTCGGTATCGTTTCGGCAATTTTAACCTTGAAGGAGACGTCGACATCACTCGGGACAAACTCCGAGAGATGACGAACTTCCCGACAAATCAGCCTTCTTCGGAGGTTCTGATTGGTTTTTGCTGTGTTGAAAACAAATCACAGGTTTTGATCGTGGGCTAACGCCTCAGGGCGTAGGCGAGGACTTTGAGGGCGGCTTCGACGAACAGGGCTTTCTCGCTTCTGGCTGAGAGTGCGGCACCTGTGGTTCGCTTCAATCCGCTCATGAATGATTCCACAAGCCAGCGTCTGCCGTATCCTTTTGTTTCGAGTTCTGTCCTGGTCATCTGTGAGCGGTACTCGCCATTCAGCTTACCGT
>NZ_SIHI01000004.1 GCF_007859735.1 Thalassoglobus neptunius
TCGAAATGATTCTTCCGAAGCCCCGCCGCAGCAAGAAAGGCGGGCGACCACAAACTGTGGACGTGCGGGAAGTGATCAACACGATCCTCTATCAATGCCGATCGGGATGCCAGTGGGATATGCTTCCGCATGACCTGTTGCCCAAGAGCACGGTGTACGATTATTTCAAACGCTGGCGTGACGATGGAACACTGCAAAGAATCAATGACATCCTCGTCGGCGCAGTTCGATCGATGGAAGCTCCCAGCGAAGAGTGCGACCCCAGTGCTGCGAGCATCGACAGTCAAAGCGTGAAAAGCAGTGAGCGCTCAAACAGCCGTGGGTATGACGGTGGTAAGAAAATCACCGGGCGAAAACGAAATATTGCGGTCNTACGCCGACCGGCCGGCGTCCGAGGTTTCGTTTTACTGCCGAAACGCTGGGTTGCTGAGAGAACGTTCAGTTGGCTAGGTCGCTGGCGACGCTTGAGTCGTGACTATGAACATCACACCAAATCGAGGGAAGCCATGATCTATGTGGCTTCCATTGGTCGCATGCTCCGCCGCTTAGCTCCTTCACCCAACCAAGCTCCGTTCAAATACCGACTTACAGCATGAAGAGGATTCCGGATAGGCTCTAAGACAACGTTCTAAGCGATCGACAATTGTTGGAGTCTGCTGTTCGCGGTGATAAACGGATTGGAGATTCACGCGAAGCAACAGAATCCCACACTCGCTTCCAATTTCACTTGCCATCCGATTGAACGACGTCAACGCGATTTAATCAGGAACATCGATGAACAACTCAACCAAAACGATTGGAAGCGTAGTCGATCGACTCATGGCGGTTCGGCAGTTTTCGATGAAGATCATCGACCCACTCGAGACAGAAGACTTTGTGATTCAAACGATGCCGGACGTGAGTCCCACAAAATGGCATCTCGCACATACGACCTGGTTTTTCGAGCAGTTCATTCTGATGCCGTCGATGCCGGGCTATCGAGTCTTTCATCCTCAGTTCTCCTTTCTTTTCAACTCGTATTACAACGCTGTGGGGGAACGTCATCCCCGCATGCATCGCGGAGTGCTGTCTCGACCGACCGTCCGAGAAGTTCTTGAGTATCGAAGCTATGTCGATCAGGCACTTAAGAGTTTCCTGCAGCAACCGCCATCAAAAGACGTCGGCGAACTGATCGAGATCGGAATTCATCATGAACAACAACATCAGGAATTGATGCTGACGGACATCAAACACGTCCTCAGCTGCAATCCCCTCCGGCCTGCCTACCGAGTGAATTTGAACGAGTACAAAGCGAACGACGCTGTCCCGCTGAACTGGATTTCGTTTGCTGGTGGCATCGCCGAGATCGGCGCGGAGCCCGGAAGCTTCCATTTCGACAATGAATCCCCTCGTCACGAAGTTCTGAATCGGGACTTCGAACTCGCCAGTCGATTAACAACCAACGGCGAGTACCTCGAATTTGTCCAATCCGACGGATATCAGAATCCGTCGCTGTGGCTCTCCGAAGGCTGGGATCAGGTTCAGGCCTGCCAGTGGAAGGCTCCTCTCTACTGGGAGCTCATCGATGGGGAATGGCAGGAGTTTACGCTGGGGGGAATGCGACCGCTCGATCCCAACGCGCCGGTCACACATGTCAGCTACTTCGAAGCAGACGCTTTCGCAAGATGGTCCAACTGTCGACTCGCCACTGAAGCTGAGTGGGAAACGGTTGGTCAGAGCGAGTCCCATGCACATTCAACGACGATTCCCGGAAACTTTGCCGAGGATGACTACCTCCATCCCGTCGCCGTCAATTCCGAATCGCTGAATCGAGAACAAACGGTCAACGGCATCCATCAACTCTACGGAGATGCGTGGGAATGGACAGCAAGTCCGTATGTGGCGTATCCGGGGTATCAACCGGCCCCCGGTGCGATCGGAGAATACAACGGAAAATTCATGAGCAGTCAGTGGGTTCTGAAAGGCGGATCATGTGCAACCTCGCGAATGCACATTCGCCCCTCGTACCGCAACTTCTTCCATCCGGATAAACGCTGGCAGTTTACAGGGTTCCGGCTGGCGAAATAGTCGTCTGCAACGGTTCACCGGGCGCTCGCCCCGTCAAGTTCGGTCCAAATTCGAAATTTGAAACGTGAACTTTTCTTTGTTCGCTCGACTCATGGTCTGCAAGTCGTCACACTTTCGATTTCCCAACAAAACCCGTTGACGTTTGCAGTAGCGACCAATGCCAGAACTGAACAAATACTCAGCCCGAATCACGCAACCTCGTTCCCAAGGCGCCTCTCAGGCCATGCTTTATGCAACTGGCATGACTGAAGAGGACATGAACAAAGCTCAAATCGGAATTGCTTCCTGCTGGTACGAAGGCAATTCGTGCAACATGCACCTGCTCGATCTGGCAGCGAAAGTCAAAGAAGGCGTCGATGCTGCCGATCTGCTCGGCATGAGATTCAACACAATTGGCGTCAGCGACGGAATCTCGATGGGAACCGAGGGGATGAGTTTTTCCCTGCAGTCCCGAGATTTGATCGCGGACTCCATCGAAACGGTCATGGGAGCTCAGTGGTACGATGCTCTGATCGCTCTTCCCGGCTGCGATAAGAACATGCCCGGTGTGGTGATGGCCATGGCGCGACAGAATCGTCCGTCGATCATGGTCTACGGAGGAACAATCAAACCGGGATGCGGTTTGAAAGACGAGAAGCTTGACATCGTTTCCGCGTTTCAATCATACGGGGAGTACCTCGCGGGTCGCATCACCGACGAAGAGCGGAAGGAAATCGTGAAACGCTCTTGTCCCGGAGCCGGAGCATGCGGCGGAATGTATACCGCCAACACGATGGCCTCAGCGATCGAGACGATGGGAATGACCCTTCCGTACTCCTCATCCATTCCCGCTGAGGACCCAGCCAAGTTGCAAGAGTGTCTCGACGCTGGCCAAGCAATCCGCAACCTCCTCGAGAAAGACATTAAACCTCGCGACATCATCACCAGACAATCACTGGAAAACGCGATCGTTGTCATCATGACGACCGGCGGATCGACAAATGCGGTCCTTCACTTAATCGCGATTGCACGC
Source organism: Thalassoglobus neptunius (assembly GCF_007859735.1). Lineage (GTDB taxonomy): Bacteria > Planctomycetota > Planctomycetia > Planctomycetales > Planctomycetaceae > Thalassoglobus > Thalassoglobus neptunius. The sequence goes on from NZ_SIHI01000004.1 coordinate 3,080, forward strand.
AGTGCCGACGTCGAACTGACAATCGACGACTTCCAGGCTGTCTCAGACCGGATTCCTTATCTGGCCGATCTGAAACCGTCCGGGAAATACGTCATGGAAGATCTTCATCGAGTCGGAGGAACTCCCGCTGTGCTGAAGTATCTTCTTGGGAAAGGATTGATCAACGGCGACTGTCTCACTGTCACCGGGAAAACACTCGCAGAGAATCTCGAATCGGTGCCCGCTCTTGAAGAAGATCAGGACATCGTTCACGACGTTGAGAACCCGATCAAGAAATCGGGACACCTGAGAATCTTGCGAGGCAATGTCAGCCCGGATGGAGCTGTGGCCAAAATCACAGGGAAAGAAGGCCTGGTCTTCACTGGCACCGCTCTCTGCTATGACAGCGAAGAAGACATGCTGAAGGGGCTGGAAGATGGCGAGATCAAAGGGGGCGAAGTGATCGTGATTCGGTATGAAGGACCGAAAGGTGGTCCGGGAATGCCTGAGATGTTGACACCAACCTCTGCGATCATGGGGGCTGGCTTGGGCGACAAGGTCGCATTGATGACGGACGGTCGTTTCTCTGGCGGCTCTCATGGTTTCATCATTGGTCATGTGACTCCCGAAGCTCAGGACGGTGGTCCGATTGCCCTCCTTCAGAATGGAGACTCAATCACCATCGACGCCGAATCCAATGAAATCAATGTCGACATTTCCGCAGAGGAATTAGAACAACGTCGGTCGAAATGGTCGGCTCCTCCCTTCAAAGCTCAGCGTGGAACGCTTTACAAGTACATTAAGAACGTGAAGAGCGCGAGCGAAGGATGCGTGACGGACGAGTAGTGTCCACAACGTACTGGCTGGCTCGTATTCCTGTCCCGAAACCGGACAAGAACAGTCGCAATCCTGTTCTTGATGACATGGACAAGTTGACTTGTCATTCATGTCCCGCGTGGTGGATACGAATGCGAGTTGTGCGGCCCTCTTCCTTATGACAATTAACGATCAGACAGACAGTTCCGTCGAGCGTCTGAGGTCACGGAATGAGCCCGGTAGCTGAACCGCTATGAGCGAACAAAGTCATCAGAAGTGGCAATTCACCTTCAGTCGAGACGTTCAACGTCTCATCGAAACGGTGCATACGCTCAGGCGAATCTGGGTCTTCATTCTGATTCTGGGGCTGTATAGCTCGTTGGCGGTTGCGAAAGAGTTTTCGCCGTTCGAGACTCTGCTCGATCTGCCGTCTGACATCTTCGCTCTCTTCGGGGCCGTCTTGTCGATCATTCTTGTGTTCCGGACGAACCGCGCTTACGACCGGTGGTGGGAAGCCCGCACACTCTGGGGCAAACAGGTCAACATCAGCCGCAATCTGGCCATCAAAGTCAATCAGTTTGCCTCCCTCGAACCTGAGGAACGAACCGGTCTTCAGAAGTCGATCGCAGGATTCGCGTATGCCCTGAAAGACCATCTTCGTTCGAAGGCAACCTTGCGGGAGGTCCCCGGATGGACCGATGCATCGGAAAATCCCCAGCATGTCCCTGCCTGGATCACGCAGCGAATCTACGCGCAGCTGACAGACTTGCTTCATCAGAACCGGCTTTCACCGGACGAGCTTCGAATCTGTGATACGGACGCGCATGACTTTTTGAACGTCTGCGGAGGCTGTGAACGAATTCGAAACACGTTGATCGCGGGATCCTATCGGTCCTACGCAATCAAGTGCCTGCTTCTCTACCTGCTGTCACTGCCCTGGGGGCTTGTCGAAGACTTCGGACTGTTAACGATTCCAGTCACCATGATCGTGGGGTACGTCATGATTGGTCTGGAGACGATCGCCGACGATGTCGAAGAGCCATTCGGAACCGATCTTGATGATCTCAATCTGGAAGCTCTTTGCGAGACGATTGATCGAACAACCGCTGAAATTCTGGACGTCACTCCCGTAGGGGCGCCAGCAGGCTAGTCAATGTGACTGCGGGCCATTGATCTAACCTGCCGGCGACGGAGGAAACTTCGACTCTACCAGCGGAATCCAGAAAACCCTCTCGAGAGTTTCTGGATCTTGCAAAAGCTCTTCTGGATGTGGGAATAGACGCCCCGAACATTCAGTGAATGACCGGTGTGTTCTTCAACGACATTGGAGACATGTACGATGACGCGCCGAACGCGTTTCCAGAAGTTTCGCTGGTGACAATCCTCTTCACCATCCCCTTCATCGGGATCCGCATTGACCGTCACCTGGAACGTTTCTTCGACGAATCCACCATCCGCATCGGTTGCACGAACAGTAATCTCGGTTGTTCCGTTCTGGCCGTCGATGTAATTCAACGTCAGGAGTGAACCGTTGAGAGCCGTGTTAACCAGCTCCCCGTTAGTGTTCCCGACAACTGTCAACACGAGGTCAGACGTTTCAATATCAGAGAAGACTCCGGAAAGGTCGATCGTGGATGTCGCTGTTCCTTCGTCGACTGAAACATCGTCGATGGAGGAAACGACAGTCGAAATATCATTCACCGAGTGAACTGTGACCAGGAATGTGTGGTCGACAAACTCTCCACCGGAATCAGTCGCCCGGATGGTCACTTCGACCACTCCAAACTGATTCGGAAGATAACTCAGCGTCAGTTGATTGCCATCCAGACTTGTCTCGACCACGCCTGTTTCCGAAAGCGACTGGACGCTCAGCGTCAGACTTTCGTCTTCGACATCCTGGAACAGACTTCCCAGATCGATGACGGTCTGGGGAGCATCTTCATCGACATTCACGTTATCGAGCGGCGACTGAACAACCGGTGGATCGTTCACCGCATTGACGACGACACTGAGCGTCTGCTCCACGAAATCTCCTTGCGAATCCGTGGCCCGGATCGTGATCTGAGCCTCCCCGAATCCATTCTCTGCAAACTGCAAATGCAGTTCCTGGCCGACGATGATCGTCGAAACAAGATCGGAGTTCGTGTTTCCCTCAACGGCGATCGAAAGCGTCTCGCCTTCCGGATCTGAAAACAGTCCGGACAAGTCAACGACGACATCGTCAGCGTCTTCATCGACGTTCACCATCGGGAGCGTCCCGACAACAACCGGGGGTTGATTGACGACCTCAATCGTCGTGACCGCAAATGTCTCGTCGACAAACAAACCCGACGAGTCTGTCGCGCGAATGGTCAAATCGCCGGTGACAAGAAGAGATGGATCGACAAACGAAATCGTCAATTGAGTTCCTTGAATGGACGTCTGAATGAGTGACGAATTTGTATTTCGAAAGACACTCAAATTGAGATCAGCATCTTCCGCATCACTGAAGACGTCGGACAGGTCGACGACAACAGTCTGAATTCCTTGATCAACGTTCAAATCGTCGATCGGGTTCACGACGATCGGCGGAGTAGAACTGGGTTCGGTGACCGCGACCGTTAATTGATGTTCGACGAATTCCCCCGAAGGATCAGCTGCACGAATCGTCAAATCGACTGAAGCCAAAAGATTCGGATCAGCAACGCGAACGGTCAGAATGGAACCTTCGATCGATGCCTGGAAGAAAAACGGATTCGAACTCCCTTCCACTGTCAGCGTCAGAGGATCTCCATTGGGATCGGAGAAGAGATTCGACAAGTCGTATGTCGCCTCAAAATCTCCTTGGATGAACTCCAGTGTGCCTGGCGGATTCGCGACAACCGGACCAGCATTGGCTCCCCCGAGCACCTGAATCGTGAACTCTTTGGGAGTGCCAAGCTGCGCCCCGGCAGCATCGGTGACCTGAATCTGAATCGTATGCGATGAATTCGTTTGTGCATCGATCAACGAACTGTCGGTGACCCGCAGCGTGCGACCGTTAATGTGAAATCGTCCACCTGCATCGTCGACCAGAGTGAAAGTGTGCGAATCTGGGATGTCCGCATCGACCGCGATCAGAATTCCGACAATGGCATTGTCTGGGGCGGAGTCTTCGATGTCGGTCGAAGTGAGCCGAACATCCGTCGGGGCGTTGTTGGCGAGTGCGGCTGCTTCGCCTCCGGTTGTTCCGGACAACATCTCGCGAGACTCAAGTGACTCCAACTCAGAATGACGCCGATTGTGTTTTCTTCTTGTCCCCTTTTTGAATTCGTCTTCGAAACAGGTTGCTTTCAGTAAGACGCTCAAAGAATTCAACTCGACCTTCACGACGAGGCTCCCCTAGGCCAATCGGAGACGGGCGAAGAAATCTCGCCGGTCCGATCAAATTTCCAGATCAAACAGAAACGAATAAAACGAATTCACATATCGGGGGGATCTGAGGGGCGTTGCCCGCTCGAAGCTTAGGTCGCCAATTTCACGAGATTCCGAAAATTCTTAGATTTGCAATGTTTTCGATGTTGCCGAAAATACACATTGCTCGCCGAGTCAAAATCTTTCGTGGCAATTTTCACATCGTTCCATGAAAAACAACTGCGAACGCCGATCTTCGACACGGTCCCTGCTCACATCAGAAAACTCAATTGAACCGATGCAGACCCTCGATCCGCATTCGTTGTGAATACCAGGAATTGATCAGGATGCGGCCTGGAACGAGACGTGCACTCGAAAATCCTCGTTGGTGCGATGGCTTGCGTTCTGAGTCGTGATCGGAGATTTTCCCACTGTTGAGGAAGCATCAACGATTTCCGGACACTCCCACTCGCCTTGAAAGTCAGCCCTCGCAGCGAGGTGCTGGGACGAATGTTCGACAACATGAAACAGGGATGGAATGTCCGGCGTAATCATTGATGATCTTCTCCTGATCCTGACAGCCGGATTAATTGCCGGACTCATTTGTCGGCGAATCCAGCTATCGGTTCTGGTGGGCTATCTCCTCGTGGGTGCCTGCCTCGGCGAAGGGGGACTTCGCTGGATTCAAGACGAGCACCATCAACTGGAATATCTGGCGGAAGCGGGCGTTTTCCTGTTGCTCTTTGCGATCGGGCTGGAGTTCTCGCTGGATGAACTTCTGAAACTTGGAACCAACCTCTTGATTGGAGGGGGAGTGCAGATGTTGCTGGTGGCGGTTCCCGTCACTGGCTTTCTCTTCTCTATGGGCATGGGTTGGTCCAGCGCGCTCATTATGGGCCCCGCAGTTGCCTTCAGCTCTACGGTCCTGGTCTTCAAAGCACTCTCAGAACGGGGAGAAGTGAGTAAGCCGCACGGACGAAGAGCGATCGGAATTCTCCTCTTTCAAGACATGGCTCTGATTCCGCTCCTTTTGATGGTCCCTTTGCTCACTGGAGAAGGAAAACAACCGGGACTGTCTGACTACCTTCAACTGGCGCTGACGTCTCTCTGCTTCGTGCTCGGAATTGTGGGAGTGCGGAAGTTGCTGGGGGAATTCGTCATTCCGGGGCTCGCCAGATTTCGCAGCCCGGATCTGGTCGTTCTCTTCACTCTAGTTTCTCTCGGTGGACTGGCTCTGATCGCTTACCTTCTGGGGCTTCCCCCGGCGATTGGTGCGTTTGCAGCTGGGCTGGTCTTCAACGGAAACCGATGGTCGAAGCAAATCGATGCACTCGTTCTTCCGTTTCGAGAAACGTTCTCCGCGATCTTTTTTACGAGTCTCGGGCTCTTCTTCGATCCTCGCTTCCTGATTGATGAGCCGATCACAACTGCTGCCATGCTTGCCGGTTTGATTATCTTGAAGGCATCGGCAGCCACGATCGCACTGAAACTCACCGGTCTGAACTGGCAGAAATCGGCAGGAAAGGGGATTGGCCTTGCCCACATCGGAGAGTTTGCATTCGTTCTCACGCTTCTCGGCCGGGAAGCAGGAGTTGTCACAGTGTCTGACTATCGACGACTTGTGACGCTGGCGATTTGTTCGTTGATTGTCACCCCCATGCTTTTGTCGCTGGGACTTCGGTGGTCGAATGACTCGTCGAGTTCAGTCGACGCTGAACATGAGGAAGAAGTCATTCTGGACACTCAGCGTCGAGCCATCGTGGTCGGTGCTGGTCCGATTGGAAAGCAGGTGACCTCCCGCCTGGAAACAATGGGGCACGATGTCTGCCTCGTCTATCTCAGCTCCATTAATCTTTATCCGTTTGCACAGCTTGGATTTCGAACGGTTGCCGGAGATGCAGCTCAGGCTGAGATTCTGGAACTCGCCCTTGTTCGAACGACAGGGCTGATTGTGGTCTGCGTTCCCTCTGACGAAATGTCTATTCAAATCGTCCAGATGGTGAGAAAGCTCAATAGCAACTGCTTTGTTCTCGTGCGGTGCCGCTATCAGGGAACGGTCCCCAAGCTGAAGAAGGTTGGTGCCGAACGGGTCGTCAGTGAAGAAATGCTCGCCAGTCTCGCCTTGCTGGACGCCCTCGAAAAAGCATCGAGTCAGCAGCTCGCTCCGCCGTCGGACGATCCACTTTCGTGAATGTGGAAATTTCTCAGAGTTCTTAGAGTGGCTCTTCCCGAAGAGTGACCGGACGAGATAGAACAGACGCCTTCTCCGTTCCCGAATTGAACTGCCCGCTTGCCCCGCCAACCCGAATGGGACATTCTCACCGTGTGGCCCCTCGAAACTGCCAAGAGAAACATCATCATCGCTGGATGCATGGGGATGGCTTATACCCAGTTGACCTTGTCAGCTGCTGCCATCGATTACGTCCGAGATCTTGGTGGAACCGGTCTGCACGTTGGCATCTTGAATGCGCTCCCGGTTGCTCTACTGGGATTCCAGTTTCTGGCTGCCATCATCGCGAATCATCCTAATTACCGTCGATCGTTGTGGGTCACATGCTCGCTCGTTCAACGTGCGTTTCTGATTCCGATTGTCTTCGGACCTGTGATCTGGCCGGAACTTGGAAACACGACGTGGATTTGGATCTTTCTGGGTGCGATCGCCTGCAACCAGGCACTTCAGCACTTTTGTTCTCCACTGTGGCTTTCGTGGATGGGAGACTACTTGCCGCACTACGACCTCAATACGTATTGGGGACATCGTCAAAGATGGTTGCAGTGGTCGGCAGCGGGTTCCTTGTGCGTGGCTGCCCTGCTCCTCTCTCAGACAGACCTGGGGGTTCGAATTGGATATCCCATCCTTGCTGCAGGTGCGGGAATACTGGGAATTATCGATGTCTTGATCTTCCTGAAGGTCGACGAACCTCCGGTGACGAAACTTCCCCAACCACGACTCCACACCGTTCTTCTCGCCCCTTTTCGACATCGCGGTTTCCGATCGTTCATTGGCTTCATGTGCTTCTGGCACTTCGCCACAATGATCGGAGCTGCCTTCATCAGTCTCTATCTCCTTGATCATGTCGGAATGAGCCTGCATGCAGTTTTGGCACTCTGGACCTGGTCATGGATCGGAGGAGCCGTGACAGCGAGCGGGCTCGGCCGCCTCAGCAATCGCTTTGGCAACAAACCGCTTCTCGTGCTGTGTGTGATCTGCAAGACGATCAACATGATCGCATTGCTCGCCATTCCTCAAAACCCAACGACCGCTTTCTATATTCTGGTTCCCGTTTTCATGGTCGATGCAGCCTTGAATGCTGGATTCGCCATTGCGACCAACGGATTCCTGCTGAAGAATTCTCCGGCGGAGAATCGGACGATGTTTATCGCCTCTGGCACTGCGATGGCCGGGATTGTGGGAGGGATTACTGCAATTGTCGTCGGAGCCATCCTTTCACTCAATCAGGGATGGTCCGTTTCGCTTGGGGGGCATCTCTTCACGGGATACCACGTCTGCTTTGCGGTCAGCCTTCTTCTGCGAGTGGCTGCGATTCCGATTGTTTCCCGGATTCACGAACCGACATCACACGACACGATCCAGGTCGTGACCTCGCTGATCGGAGTGACACCACTTCGGATGATTCGATACCCGGCTGGCCTCTATCGGAACATGTTCGTGAAACAACGAAACGTTCGACAAGAACAAACCGAAACGCGTCCTGAGCCGACGAAGACTTCTCCTCCGACCTGATCGAAGTGAACTGTTCGATCACTCAGCTCAAATCAAATTCAGCGAGTTTGACCGTCTCCGTAAGCGACGTATTTGTAGCTTGTCAGTTCTTTCAAACCGCATGGACCGCGAGCATGGAATTTGTCTGTGCTGATCCCAATTTCTGCCCCCAGCCCAAATTCTCCACCGTCATTAAAACGCGTGCTGGCATTCACGAGAACAGCTGCGGAATCGACTTCACCGGTGAACTGACGTGCCGAATTAAAGTTACTGGTCACAATGACATCGGTGTGATGTGATCCGTATTCGTTGATGTGAGCAATGGCGTCCTCGATGCTATCGACGACCTTTGCAGAGATTTTGAGATCAAGATACTCGGTCCGGTAGTCATCCTCTGTCGCAACGAGTGCTTCGGGGATGACAGATCGAACGCGATCATCGCTTCGAATTTCAACCCCCTGCTCCAACAACGCCGGCCCAGCCAACTTGAGAAACTCGTCTGCAATTTCTTCGTGAACGAGAAACGACTCGGCCGCGTTGCAAACTCCTGTTCGATGGCACTTGCTGTTGACGAGGATATCCCGGGCCATTTGAAGATCGGCAGACCGGTCGATGTAAACGTGACAGACTCCGTCGAAATGCTTGATCACAGGCATTGTCGCTTCTTGAGTCACACGCTCAATCAACGATTTGCCACCTCGCGGAATGGCGACATCGATGCTGTTGTGACACTTGAGAAATGCTCCGACGGCAGCCCGATCGGTCGTTTCGACAAGTTGCACCGCGTGCTCGGGAAGTCCGCACTCGACCAGCGTTTCTGAAAGCAGACGGTAAAACGCCATGTTGCTGTGAAACGCTTCTTTCCCTCCCCGCAGAATCACAGCATTGCCGCTCTTCACGCAAAGGGCAGCTGCATCAACGGTGACGTTTGGCCGCGATTCATAAATGAAGAACACAACTCCGAGTGGAACGCGGACTTTCGTCACCAGCAACCCGTTGGGGCGCGGATTGCTGTCGATAATTTCGCCAATCGGATCGGGTAGCTGCGCGACTTCTTCCAGGGCTTTTGCGATTCCTTCCAAACGCTCAGGGGTAAGTCGCAATCGGTCGACTTGAGCATTCGTTAGCCCGAACTCCGGGGCTTTGGCAATGTCTCGTTCATTCTCTGCCAGGAGGGTCGATGCCTGGCTTCGAATTCTTTCCGCAGAAAGCTGAAGCCATCCGTTCTTGCGTCCGCCAGTCGTTGTCACGAGAGCACGTGAGGCCTCTTTCGCCTGACGTGCGACTTGGGAGACATATTCTTCGAGGTTATCGTTCATCGTTCTATTCTTACTGATCTTGAATGCGAGTTCAAACTGTGTTGAGTCAACTCTGCACTGACGAGAATCATCGCGAAAATCGGAGCGATTCGTGTTCGAAACGGCCTCTCACGAAATGATATTCCGTGCGGATCGAGCGAGCGTCGCGGGTCGTTCTGATCCCGCGTGTCGCGATGAATCTGCTGAGCGTGTTCTCAAACTAAAGATTGTGAGGTTCGAACATGGTTCGCTGTTTCTTTGCGATTCCACGAGTTGCGTGCCGTGCTTCTCGATACAAGAACTCCTGTGCGCGACATTCCGGATCATCATCCGACTGTTCGTAAGTGTACGAACCGTCCGGCTGGAGTGTCGCTGATTTCACATTGTCTCGTTCAAACACACGCATAATGTGAATCAGTCGCTGGCGACATCTTGCGTCTTCGACCGGGACGAGCAGTTCTTTTCGATGGTCGAGATTTCGCGGCATCCAATCCGCGCTGGAAATATAAACTTTGGGATCCCCTCCGTGGTGCACGTAGAGAATGCGGGCGTGTTCCAGAAATCGGTCCACGACACTGGTCACGCGAATGTTCTCACTCATCCCGGGGACGCCCGGTTTCAAACAACAGATCCCACGGATGTTGAGGAAGATTTTCACCCCCGCCTGCGAAGCCTTGTAAAGAGCTTCAATCAGAACAGTGTCCGTGAGTGCATTGAGTTTCACTTTGATTTTGGCATTTTGTCCGCTCGCAGCACGTTCCGCTTCGGCATCGATCATTTCTTTGATCGCGCTCCGCAGAAGCAATGGAGCGGTTTCGATTTTGCGATAGACGTGCGGGGGTTGAGAGTATCCAGAGATGGCATTGAAGAACGCGATTGAGTCGACACCAAGGTCTTCATCGGTGGTGAACAGGGAAACATCGCTATAAATCTTCGCGGTCGACTCGTTGTAGTTTCCGGTCCCGAAGTGAACGTATCGTTGAATTCCTTCCGGCTCTCGACGCACGATGATGCACACCTTGGCATGGGTCTTCAGTCCCTTCACTCCGTGAATGACCTGTGCACCGATCGACTCCAGTTCGCGGGCCTGATTGAGATTTCGTTCTTCGTCGAAACGAGCCTTCAGTTCGAGAAGGACGGTGACATGTTTTCCATTGTCGACAGCTCTCTTGAGCGCCCGGATAATCGGGCTGTTGCGACTGATTCGGTAGAGCGTCTGTTTGATCGCGATGACATCCGGATCATCGGCCGCTTCATCAATGAGGCGAACGACCGGTTCGAAACTTTCATAAGGATGAAAGAGCATCACATCGCGCTGAGAGATCACATCAAACATCGTCTCTTCAGCGGGAATGTCAGGAGAATTAAGCGGAGGCCACGGCTCGTATTGATGCTGTTCGAAACCGCTGCGAGTCGCGAGTTCCATGAACGCACCCAAGTCGAGAGGACCGGGAAGCTTCACCAGTTGATTCGGCTCGATATCGACTTCTGAAACCAGAAACTCGACCATCTCGGACGACACTGATGCATCAATCTCAACACGAATGCAGTCAGCTCGAGTTCGCGCTCGAAGCACATCCGCCATGTTGACAGCGAGTCCGTGAGGAGTCAGTTCCTGAACTTCAACGTCCGCATTTCGCGTCAATCGAAACGGCTGACACTCAACGATTGTTTCCCCCGGAAAGAATTCTTCGACAAATCGAGAAACGACATCTTCCAGAAGCATGTAAACATGATTCGTATTGCCTTCGCCGGGCAATGAATAAAATCGGGAAAGCGTTCTCCCGAAAGGAATGACGGCATAGCGTTCCTGAGAATCGTCAGACGGATCTTTCTTCGCTGCGCCGTCGATTCCCAGTTCTTCATCCAATTTGTCATCCGGCGATTCAACCGGTGCGAGGCGGACACACATCGCCATCATCTGATTGGCCAGCAGTGGAAACGGATTCCCCCCGCCGACGGCCATCGGAGTGAGAACCGAGAGGACCTCGCGATCGAAAATCTGACGGAGATGATCTTCCTGCTCAGTATTCAGCAATTCGTCCTTGACGCCATGCACTCCCGCTTCATGAAGAGCCGGAACAAGTTCGTTAAGAAAACAATCGTATTGATCGCGAATGATCTGATCGACACGTTCATGCACCGCTTCCAGTTGCTGATGCGGCGAAAGCCCCGACGGAGCTACAGAAGTCGACTTTGATTCGATCAGCGTCGTGAGTGCTCCGACGCGCACACGGAAGAATTCATCAAGATTCGAACTCGTAATTGAGAGAAACTTCAATCGCTCGAACAGCGGGACTTCCTCGTTCAACGCTTCATTAAGCACTCGCTGATTGAATTCCAGCCAACTCAATTCACGATCGAAAAATCTTGTCTCGCTCATCAGTCTGTCCCCTTCCACGAACTCACTCACAGCGTTCCACGCCGTGTCCCTCACACGGATGAGATTAGACCATTTTCGCAGCGCCTCTGCACTCGCCCGAACGAGTTTCTTTCGATGAATACTGCGTTTCGCTCGTGCGAGTCCCAGCGAACCGGAAACGCAGTTGATTTCGCCACGTGAATCCAGCTGGGGAGACCGGAATCTCCCAATCCTTCCGAGGGTTCACGCACTTCCGTGCAAGTCTTCCGCCGATCGATGGACTGACTCCAACAACGTCAGAAAAGTCTCTATGATATCCATCTACTGATTCCGATTCGTCATCCCGATGAGCGAATCGTTGATGTCCCGCCTGACTGAAGAGCAATTTCTATGAGTTACCGAATCTCGAAAGCGAATTTGATGTTCATCGCCGGGATGATCATTCTGTTCGGTTCGACCATACTGATGGCCGAAGACAACCTGGCGATCCTTCCCTCTCAAGTTTTTCTCGACGGTCCCGAATCCTCCGCCCAGCTTTTAGTACAGGAAAAGCACGGAGAAATTCTCGGCCGACAAATTTCCGAAGACATGGAGTGGTCCGTCGCCGACGAATCAATCGCAACGGTTTCTCGACTGGGAAAGCTCACTCCTCACGCTGATGGCAAAACAGTCGTCACAGTCAAATCCACTGAACGGACTGCTTCCATCCCGGTTGAAGTCTCCGGAATGATGTCGGACTTTCGATGGAGCTTCCGAAACGATGTCCTTCCGATCCTGACAAAGTCAGGCTGCAACATGGGATCGTGTCACGGTGCCCTGGCAGGCAAAGGAGGCTTTCGGCTTTCACTGCATGGGTACGATGCCGAGACCGACCACTTCAACATTACAAAACAGGATCGTGGCCGCCGCGTCGAGTTTCAGGATCCGGGGCGAAGTCTGCTCCTCGCCAAACCGACTGGTGCGATGCCGCACAAAGGCGGGCTGCGAATCGATACCGATTCACGCGACTACCGTATTTTGTCTGAGTGGATTGCTTCCGGCGCGAAGGCTCCGAATCAGGATGATCCGAGGATCGAAACGATCTCCGTGATCCCGTCTCGCGTTCAGCTTCGGCCGGGGGAACAACAACAGCTTCTCGGGGAAGCCCACTATCACAACGGAACGGCGCGGGATGTCACGCAATGGGTGAAGTGGACATCCACGAACGAAGCTGTCTGCACAGTTGATCAAACGGGACGAGTGGAGATTGTCGGTCCGGGAGAAGGGGCCATCGTCGGTTGGTTTTCGTCAAAGATCTCCGTCGCACGCATTACGGTCCCCTACGACAACAAACTCCCGGCAGATACGTTTGCCAAATTGAACGCGCGCAACTTCATTGACGAACACGTGAATGAACAGCTCGCGAGGCTTAACCTTCCTCCATCGCCACGCTGCGATGACATGACATTCATCCGACGCGTCTATCTCGACTGCATTGGCCTTCCGCCGACACCGGAAGAAGTCCAGAAGTTCCTCGCCAACACGAGCGAAACCAAACGGGACGACGTCATTGAGCACCTGCTCGAACGACCTGAGTTTGTCGACTACTGGAGCTATAAATGGTCGGACGTCTTAATGCTGAATGGAACACTGCTCCGTCCTCAAGCTGTGAAATCGTATTACGAATGGATTCACAAACACGTCGCCAACAACACTCCCTGGGATCAGCTTGTCACCGAAATCCTCACTGCGACAGGAAGCACATTCCAGAACGGAGCCACGAACTTTTATTCCCTTTATCAGACTCCTGAAGACATGACCGAGAATGCCTGTCAGGCGTTTCTGGGTCTGAGTATCGGCTGTGCGAAGTGTCACAATCACCCGCTCGAAAAGTGGACCAACGACCAGTACTACGCAATGGCAAATCTTTTCTCACGTGTGAAAGCCAAAGGATGGGGCGGTGATTCGCGAAACGGTGATGGACTCCGCACCGTGTTCGTCAGCGATCGGGGGGAACTGGTTCAACCTCGGACCGGTCAACCTCAACTGCCTACTCCGCTCGATGGCGAACCGATTCCGTTCGATAAAACAGAAGACCGACGAGTTCCACTCGCGGAATGGATGACCTCACCCGAGAATCCGTACTTCGCAAAGTCGATTACAAATCGTGTCTGGGCAAACTTCTTCGGAGTCGGACTCGTCGAATCCGTGGACGACATGCGATCCTCAAACCCAGCCAGCAATGAAGAGCTTCTGGCCGCCGCAGCCCAGTATCTCGTTGATGAACAGTTCAATCTCAAGTCGCTCATGCGGCAGATTCTCCAATCGAATACCTATCAGAGATCAAGTCTTCCCGTGGAAGGCAACGAAGCTGACACCCGTTTTTACTCGCGTTACTTCCCGCGACGGTTGATTGCCGAAGTCATCCACGATTCGATCGTTCAGGCGGTTGATGTTCCGACAAAATTCGACTTCATTGGGTTTCCTGGTGCAGACAGACAAGCCACGGATTTTTACCCGCTCGGAACTCGGGCAATTCAACTCTACGATTCGGCCGTCGAGTCCTATTTCTTAAAGACGTTCGGACGAAACACGCGCAACATTGTCTGCGAGTGTGAACGTTCGAACGAGCCAAGCATGGTTCAGGTTTTACATATGTCGAACGGGTCGACGATCAACGAGAAGCTTCAGATGGCCGAGAGCCAGGTGCAGAAACTGCACGCACAACTTCAAAACGGAATGTCGATCGATTCCCTGATCGACAATGTCTATCTCCGGTGTCTGTCACGTTATCCGAAGCCCCAAGAACGTTCGGCATTCGTCGCCATTTTCCAGGAGGCACCACCTAAGGAACAGCGTGCCGTTATCGAAGATCTTTTCTGGGCACTTTTGACGAGTCGTGAATTCGTCTTTAACCATTAAAGCGATGTTGAGTGCGCAGCAAAGTACAATATATTAACTCACAACGTTGTTTCATTTTTAAATCTCTGAATCCATTCTGGATCTCTGAATAATGTCTATGAACCGCCGAAGTTTCTTAAAATCGTCGATTGCCTCATCAGCTGCCGTGGGATTTGGCGCTCCCTATCTCCATGGAATGTCGAAGACGAAAACATACCGGACGGCATTAATCGGTTCGGGCTGGTGGGGAACGAACATTCTGAAAGAAGCAATTCAGGCGGGGCAATCAAAAGTGGTTGCACTTTGCGATGTCGATCTGACACAGGCAGAAGTTTGTGCGGATGAAATATCGACGATGACCGCTGATGAACCGAATCTCTATCAGGATTACCGAGAGATGTTCGATCGAGAAATGATCGACATCGTCATTATCGCAACACCCGATCACTGGCACGCTTTGAATACCATCGCAGCCCTCGAACATGGAGCGCACGTTTTCGTCGAGAAACCGACCGGCCACACCGTCAAGGAAAGCCGAGTGATCGTTAACGTCGCAGAACAAACTGACCGAGTCGTCCAGGTCGGGCTCCACCGCAGGATCGGGCCACACCACGTTTCCGGTATGGAGTTTCTCAAGTCGGGAGAAGTGGGAGATATTGGCATGGTGCGCATGTTCGTCCATGGAGGAGGCGGACACGAATCACCGACCCCTAACAGCGAGCCTCCGCGTGATCTCGACTGGGATTTGTATTGCGGTCCCGCACCGCTTCGCCCGTTCAACCGAAAAATCCATCCGGGCGGATTCCGCAACTTCCTCGACTACGCCAACGGAACACTTGGAGACTGGGGAGTTCACTGGCTCGATCAGGTGCTGTGGTGGTCGGATGAGAAAGCCCCGAAACGGATCTATTCGACCGGTGGGCGTCCCATTGCTGGACCTCCTGTCTTGAACGAAGTCGAACAAACTACCGACGCTCCGGATCACCAGACTGCTGTCTATGAGTTCGAAAGTTTCACCGCGACATGGGAACACCATCGATTCGGTGGCCGAGGTGCGGATCGTCATCCCTTCGGATGCTTCTTCTACGGCACAAAAGGTGTCTTTCACATGGGCTGGCGAGACGGTTGGACCTTCTACCCCGCTAAGAATGGCGACCAACCCGTCCACACTCCTCCACAATTCGACAACGAAAAAGATGGACACAACGTCCCACCGCTCTGGCGAGATTTCCTCTACTGCATTGAAACCGGAAACACTCCTGTCGCAAATGCGGAAGTCGGCCATCTTGCGACAAACCTGTCGTTGCTGGGAATGATCTCATACAAGACCGGGCGAAGCCTCGACTGGGACGGAGACCAAGAGAAAATCTTGAACGACGAGGAAGCCAACTCGATGCTCCGCCGCGAGTACCGCGGAAACTGGACATACCCGACCGCCTGAAATTCTTCCAGTTCGCGAAAGACGTTCACTTCGATGAATCGATTTTCCACCCTGGCTGTTGGTGTGGTAAGCGGCGTCACCAGCGGCAACTTGCTCAACCTGCGTTACTGAGGTGTCCGCGTTCATGACGATTGCACTCTCCAGCCAGCGTCGAGTCTTCCGCCGGTCTGCCATCATCCTGCAGGGATTGATCGTCGTCCAGTTGTTAATTGTTGTTGGAGTTTCGTCAGTCGCAACCGCGCAGGAGATTGCGAACGCACCTGTGTCGCAGTACTGCGAAATTCAGTTTCTGGACGCGGAAACCGATCGCCCGATTCCGTTAATCACAGCGACAACGACTCACGGCGTCCGCTACATTTCCGACAATCAGGGGCGCATCGCCTATTTCGAACCGGGCCACAATGGGCAAGCTGTTTTCTTCAGACTCGAAACCCATGGATATCGTGTACCGGTGGACGGCCTCGGTTCCGAAGGAGTTCGTGTACAGATCGAAGCAGGAGCGCGTCGAACGATTCGGTTGCACCGTGACAACCTCGCAGAACGTCTCTATCGAATCACCGGGGCAGATCTTCTCAGAGACTCGATTCTGCTCGAAAGAACACTGAACGAATCGTCTTCCCCTGCAAAGTCGGGCGTTGTCGGACAGGATTCGGTTCAAGTCGCTGAGTTTCAGAATCAACTCTACTGGTCCTGGGGAGACACTTCGCGGTTGTCCTATCCGCTCGGGATGTTCCGAACAGCTGGGGCAACATCGCCACTTCCCGAAAATAGTGAACGTTCCCCTTCAGAAGGAATCGATCTGACGTATTTCGAAGACGAATCAGGGTTCGTCCGACCGATGGTCGAGCTTGAAGATCCCGAAGGGGTGGTCTGGATCGAAGGAGTCTGCGTCGTTAAAGACGACGACGGAGCCGAAAAACTCGTCGCGTCGTTTTCACAGCGGCGAGATCTTGCGAATGAAATCTCGCATGGAATGTTAACTTTTCATCCCGATGATCAGGTTTTTAGAAAGACAACCTCTTTAAGTAAATCACAGAGATGGCAGTTTCTTAAGAATCATCCGGTTCAGGTGAACGCGGACGGCAAGGAATGGCTCTACTCCGGGATTCCGATTCCTGTCACTCGTGTCCCCGCCGCGTATGATTCGGTGATGAACCTCGAGGCTTATGAATCCTGGTCGTGTATCGACACATCATCTAAAACCGACACGCCGCAACCTCGCCGAAACGAAAACGGAGAACTCGACTGGCGCTGGCAAATCAGCCTGCCTGTGAGTTCCCAACTGGAGTCCGACTGGCTGAAACAGGCACAAATTTCCGCCGATGAAGCATGGTATCTGCCTGAAGATTCCAGCAATCCCGGCCGACGAATTCGACTGCATACCGGGTCAGTCTATTGGAATGCCTTTCGTGGACGATGGGTGATGGTTGCCAGTGAGTTCGACACTCGACAGAATGCCCCCTCCCACCTTGGAGAAATCTGGTACTCCGAAGCGAATCAACCGGAAGGTCCTTACAAGACGGCAATCAAAATACTGACGCATCACCGTCAATCTTTTTACAACAGCTGCCAGCATCCATTTTTAAGTCAAGACTCTCATCGCGTGATTTACTTCGAAGGAACATATACAAACATGTTTACTTCGTCTCCGGCAACTCCTCGATATAATTACAACCAAATCATGTACCGACTGGATCTCCAACATCCGCAGATTGAAAGAGTCTTCGGACCTCCAGCAGGTTAGCGGTCACTTCATCACAACAACTTCCAGAGACTCTCTATGAAACTGTCGAACTCGCTTTGTCTTGTTGCGATCGCCTGCTTTGCAGCTGTTCCCGAAACGACTCACGCAGCTGTGAACTCGATTGCCGAGATCCATCAAGTCCTGCATCACGATGAACTCGATGCAGCGACCGCCACGGAAATTGCGGACTATATTCGCAATCGATACAAGGGACAGGATCTTTCCCGGGGAAGGCATCGGACACTGATTCAGAGAACAGAAAGCGGAGGAGGAATTGCCCTTTGGGTCCTCGAGGCTCCTGCGACAGACAATGTCTCCGTCGTGGCTGAGAAAGATCGCCGATGGCAAATGCGTCGTCTTCCTGAAACCGGTTTGTGGGTTTGGACTGAGGAATTTCCGAATTTCTCTTCTGTCCATTTCCGCTTCGACGTCAATGGAAAACGGATTGGTGGGGGACGTGAAGGCCGCTTCGGATTTGAAAGCTATGAGTGGCAGCCTGAAAGTCTTGAACAACCCGGTACACCCAAAGGGATTCTCACGAAAATGCCGTCTCACACGGGCAAAACGTACTTTCCTGGAGTGCAGCGTGACTGGTGGGTTTACGTCCCTGCTCAATATCAACCGAACCCCAATCAGCCTGCCAAGCTCATCGTATTTAATGACGGCGGAGGCTTTATTCGAGGAGAAGGAAATGCCTGCACCGTTCTCGACAACCTCATTCACCTCCGCAAGATTCCCGTGATGATCGCTGTCTTCGTGAACCCTGGAAAGATGCCCGGAGGCGGAAGCAATCGTGGGAATGAGTACGACACCTGCACTCCCCGCTTCGCAACTTTCCTCGATGAAGAACTTCTTCCCATCGTCCGAGAGAAGTACACCATCTCTGACGATCCGTGGGATCACGCCATTTGTGGAAGTTCATCAGGCGCAAGCTGCGCCTTCACAGCAGCCTGGCACCGCAACGATCTCTTTCAACGCGTCATCAGTTTTGTTGGAAGCTATTGCGATTTCCGGGGCCTGCAAGACTACCCGCAATATGGCGATCAGCATCTGCTGGACGGAAACAAATTCGGTCCGTGGAAGACAGCCCACGACTACCCTGCCCTGATTCGAAAAACGGACCCTCGCAAGCAGATCAAAATCTTTCTCCAGGACGGAGAAAACGATCTCGATAACCAGCTTGGAAACTGGTTCGAAAACAATCAGCGGATGGCCTCCGCTCTCAACTATGCGGGCTATGACTACTGGTTCGTGGCTGGTCAGGGAATGCATTCCAAGAAACATGGAATGTCGCTCCTTCCGGAAATTCTCGTCTGGCTCTGGTCAGATTCGGAAGGGCAACCCCAACAGCAGAAAGCCGAGTGAACCGGGAGTCCTACCAGAACGTTTCGATTCGCTGGCCGTCTAAGAGTCCACGGATGATTTTGATTTCGTCATCAACGTTTTCGAAATGATCAGGCCAGTCCGTGGACTCAATGAGCCGAAGTGTTTCATGGGCAGCTTCCAGATTTCCCAAGGCAATCTCCGCATTCGCTCGTCCGATTAGTCCCGCCGGATCGTTTCGATTCAATTCAATGACGCGTTCCCAGTGCGGGAGCGACTCCGACCATCGATGTTGACTCATTCGATACTCTGCCAGCTGCTGATGAGTCTTGGGGTCATTGGGCCCTGATTCGACGATTGATGTTGCCGCTCGTTCTGCAAGCAGCGGATCGATTCCGGAACGCTGCGCGAGGTCTATGTAAGCTTCCAGGTCATGACGATTGCGATCAATTCGAATAAGGCGTTGCTTGATTGCGTCTGTTTGATTGCCGGTGGCATCAAACGCTTTGATGAGCATTGTTTGAATTTCGTTATCGTCTGGTGACAGTTCTTCCGCGAGTTGCAGTTGTTCGATGGCCTTTGAGACCTTCTCGTTCTGCAGCCAGACACTTCCGATTTCCTTGCGGACCAATGGACTATCTGCTCCGAACTCGTCGGCCCGCCAATCAAGTTCTTCAACAACAAGTTCGAGATCGGACAATTTTGCGATGATCTTTCGGAGGTTCTCGATTGCTGCGTCACGGTTGTTTTGATCATGTCCCCAACTGACCACCGCTCCACTGGCTGCATGCAACGCTTTCAACGGCTCCTCAAGTCGAACATAAACGTTCGCAAGTTCTCGATAATACCCCGAGAGCACTCCGTTCCCGATTCCTCGATCGGGTTGCGACCGCTGATGCAGGGAGATCGCCTCTTCGTAGAATTGAGCCGAAAGTTTGTGACTGCCGACTTCGTGGAAGACGTTGGCAAGCGGAATCATGTTTTGCTCGACCCATCTCCCGGAACGATGAAAGTGTTCCTCAGCTTCTGCGAGCAGAGTTTCTGTCTCCAGCCATTCACCAATTCGAGCATGTGCGCGAATCTGTTGAACCCACAGATTCACATCGTCCGGAAATTGCTTTCGAAGTTCTTTCAGTGTCGGAATGGACTCTCGATATTGGTCGATTACGTGAAGATAGTCGACCAGCTTTCTCAACCCGGACTGATCCAGCAATCCTCGGTCAGCTGCTTCGGAAAGTATTGAAGCTGCTGCTTCGCGTTGATTCAGGCCTTCAAACAAATACTCGGCCGTATACAGGATCGTCCGGGGAGACTCGCTTCGTTTTCTCAAGACCTGCTTTGCCATTCTCACGAAATCATCAGTCTTCTCTGACCAGAAGTGACCATAATATCGATGCGTGATCGAACGGTTTTGAGATCGATGCTGTATCAATTCATTTCGCAGCTGATCCAGAACGATCTCCAGCAGTCGCTGTTCAATAATTGCAATTCGCTCCCGTTCACTCTCCTTGGATTTCCTCTGTGTCTGTCCACGAAGGCTTCCGATTTTCGTCCCGAACAGATCCCACGGATCTTGTCTCATGAACATCAGCGACTTCGGAAACTCTTCGAATCGGTCAAGCAGAAACTCCAATGCCACAGCGGGATGAAGAGAGCTCGACAGATCATCGGCGACCTGATTGATGATGTTCGAATCATTCGATTGAAGGGGGCGAAGCAATTCCGGGAGTTCCTGATTGGCCCAGTTTTCAAACCTCTCCATCACGTCTTCATTCGTCGATTGAGAATGACTGCACAGATAGGCGAAGGTGTTCGAGATTTTCAAGAGGATCTCTCGCTGTTCGCGTTCGTTCGCTTGAGCAGCAAGTTTCTCAAGCCGATCGAGTACCGCACGCGGCAACTCTGATTGTTTTGCGAGGCCCACTCGTGCGTTTTGGCGAAGTGCGCGGTCGTAGAGTTCTGTCAGATATTCTTCGTAGACCCATTGTTGTTCTTGATTGTCGAGGACGTTTCGCTGTTTGAGAACGAACTGCTCAGCCGCATAAAACTTCCCGTCTTCTTCCAGAAGTTGGGCATAAGCTCGGACGAGCCCGTTCGACTTCAATGGAATGAATCCGCCATTGCGGTCTGCCAATTCATTGAGTGCGTTCTCGAAGAATTGGAGGGCATCTTGCTTACGATCCGATTGAGGGAAGCGCAGAGTCGAATAGATCTTCGCAATCTCTGCTCGTTCGTGTGATCCAACTTCAGAGTCTTCATAAAGACGAAGAAGTTGCGATTCCCGCGTTTCGCGAAGTCGACTGATGTCACGATCGGCGGATTGATGCGAGAGCGTTTCAAACTCCGAGAGGTAACTCGCGTACCGCAGGCGCTCGCCGCTTTCCCAATCATGTTGAAATGCTCTCTGTAGCGCTGCCGCAGCCGCTCTTGCATGCGATCCGGGCTGATTCGGTACGGTTGCCGCTTTCCATTCGACCATTGCTTCCATGAGATCCAGTGCCCGCAAATCCAGACTCAACGATCTCTCGTTGCTGTCAGCACCTCTCGGGACAACTCCGCTACGAATTTGTTGCTGCAACTTTTTCAAGTGCTCGATCAGTTCGTCAGCAGTTGCCTCTTCCTGAAGTTGGTTCAGCATGACATTTCGAAAACTCCGCAACCCTTCGTACACCCGGTGTTGAGTCGTTCCAAGAATGGCTTCCGGGACGAATTTCAGAAGACGAAAGTCGCGAGTGAGAACGTAAAGCTGCGACAGCCGACCGTAGTAGGAGCTTGCTGATCCTGATTTTTCAGACAATGCCTGAAGACACAACAACATGTCATCATCGATCGCAGTAGACGATTGTCCGCCCTGAATCTGGCGAGTTGTCGTGTTCAAATCCCGCAGCAGTTCATTCTCGGACATCGCCCGATAAGAATCGAATCGCGTCTCGCGAGAAAGTTCTCTTTCACCTGCAATTAAATACCAATCGCTGAGCAATCGCAGCTCGCTCGCATCCAGTTCACCACTTTCCTGAATGGATTCATAACGCTGAATCGCAGCTTCGATCTCTCCCTGTTCCGCATGCAGCAGAGTCAGGTGTCGATCCCAAACGTTCCCAGTGGTGCTCGCTGCCCATTGCTTGAGTTGCGTGATCAACTCTTGAGGTCGATCGAAGACTACTAGCAGCTGGAACTTCAACTGCTTCCACGGTTCGGCAAAGTCAGTGACATGTTCCTGTTCGCCAATGTCTTCCGCCAACTGATTCGATTGTTCCACCGCTCGCTGAATCTGATCATCGACGAACGACAACAGTTTTTGAATCTGCGTCTCGGGCGTCGACTTGTGAAGCGACAGAGAAGTCACCGTATGCAGCGCGCGTTCTCGCAGCAGCAAGTCATTCCATCGGGTCCATCTCTCTTCACTGGATTCTGTCGACTCATCGATGTCAGTTTCTGAAGTGTCGAGGAAATCGCGGTCGTTGATCAATCCCCAGCACTTTGTGAGTGAAGTATCAATCTCTTCACCGAGCATTCCATTCAAGCGAATCCGTTCCAGTTCAACCCATTCATCAAGCACTGAGTTGTCCGCTCGAAGTTTCTCGCCGAGATTTTTCAATCGCTCGGCGAGCTCTCTGTAAGCATTCTCGACGGCCTGTTGCTGTTGTTCGAAAAGCTCACTGCGCGTGAGTTCCTGAAGGTCTCCGCGATCCTGATTCCGGGATTGTTCGCTTTGAATTCGGTTCTGAATCAGGGCATCGATGCAACGTTTCAGAGCCGGAACTTGAGTTTGAATCTTTGTTGGCAGCGGCGCATCGCTTGCAGCCAGATCTTTCCAGACAGCGAAGACTTCGTCCTCAATTTCCGGGGTCCACGGTTTCGTGAGAAGCCAATCGAAGAATTGACTGCGAATTGAATTTCGGAAGTCAGTAGGTCCGGAAGAAATCCGTTCCCGGTAAAACTCGAGTGCTTCCTTCGGGAAATGTTCGTCCAGAAGCTTTTGCAATGACTCTCCCAGGAGATAACGATCCCATTGTCGGGATTCCGACTTCCAACGCTCGTAGCTGTGACTTCTGATGGTCTGCCATTCTTCGGTCGTGATTTGTCGGATCGCGATATTGTTATCACCGTCAATGACAAGGAGTCGTCCTCGCTGGAGATAAGTCTGAAACTGTTGCCACTGATCGAGCGTCAGCCCGTCGTTCGCCAGCATTCGCTGAAGAACTTCCCATCGGAATCGGTCTCCCTCATCGGTTTCCGAAAACGAACCGACTGCTGCAATCGCAGGGACGATTTTTTGGCGGTCCGCATGATCAAGGCAGTACGTCGCTGTCCGCAAGAGTTCGGGCAACCACTTGTTGTCCATTCCATTTGCTCGGTTGAGACCGTGTCCTCCGCCGAATGCGAATTGGATTGCAGCGTCGACTTTCCTCCGATCCCGTGGCGACAACTCTCCCTTCTGACGGGCAAGAGCGAGCCACTCTCGGGCGAGATCTTCCGTCTCCTGAATCTGTTCGAGAAAAATTTTGGCTGCAAGATACCGTGCGTAAACGCTTGACGGAGTCGTTTCGACGTTCATCCATTGATCGAGGAAGGTCAGCAACTCTTCATACTTCCCAGCCTTCGACAAGAGGTCTGCATAGTTTTCACGAAGGCGGATGCGTTCCCCCTCTTGCCAATGGTCTCCAAGATCAATGCGTTCCGCTAGAAATTGCTCCGCCTCATCTTGCCGACCGTTTCCTGCCAGTCGCTGGGCGTGTGAGATCTGTAAATCAACATTGCCCGGATACTCTTCTGTCAACTTCCGCGACAGAGCCATTTCTTCTCCGCCCTGATCCGTCCGATTGAGCACTGCCTGCCACCGCTCATACCAGTCGAGCATGGCATAATGAGAGTCCGGTTGATGGGCGAAATTTGGCCGAACGTTTTCGACGACCGGGCGATACGGAGGCCACGCAATGATTGGATAGACCTCGGCTAAAGCATGTTTGACTCGTTCGAGTTCGCCGACCGGACGAAGTCCTTGTTCCGTGCTTGCTGACTCTCCCAACTGCTTCAGGATCTCAACAAGCGTTTGCCGAGCGTCTTCGTGTCGGCCAGCCACTTTCTCGATCGAAATCCGCATCCATCGGCTTCCTCTCTGATCGACTGCGAGTTCTTCGAGTGCTCGAAGATGGTCGAAGACATGAGGCCAGCGTTGCGTCACCCCGTAATGACACATCATGACGAAGTGATCTTCGACGGTCCCTTTCCCCTCTTGGATAGCAGATCGCGCGACGGAGAGTTTGGGAAGTGGCAGAGTTAACTCGAGAACGTCTTCGCGGCCTTGCATCATCTCTTCGAGTTGCGATTCGAATTGAAACCGTTCGAATTCTGCGATCTCGTAATTCGTGACTGTCAGGGAATGTTCCGGTCGAGATGGATCAGAAGATTCCACTTCTGTGGCCCACCATCGTCCGGCGATCCGTTCAAAGTTTCGGAATTCGACTCTCATTTCCACGACGCCGTCGCGAATCCGCTCCCAGTTCAGAAGCACCTTCTTTTGCGGGTCGATTTCGAACTTCAGAATCACTGGTTCAGATGGATGAGTCAGCCGCAGAATAGTTGACTCGTCTGATTGCGATTCAACATCTGCCGACCAGTTCCAGTATTGTTGCAACAGACTTGCCAGTGAATAATCCTGAAGCG
Source organism: Thalassoglobus neptunius (assembly GCF_007859735.1). Classification (GTDB taxonomy): domain Bacteria; phylum Planctomycetota; class Planctomycetia; order Planctomycetales; family Planctomycetaceae; genus Thalassoglobus; species Thalassoglobus neptunius. Next base: position 27,686 of record NZ_SIHI01000004.1, read on the forward strand.
GAATCGGAGTTCCCTCTTCAAATTCGTCCGGGGTTTCGAATTTCTGCCCGAGATGCAAAGCGTGAGAAAAGACTCCCCGGGTCGTTCCCCTTTTCCAGTTAACGACCGCTTGGTGATTGACTCCGCTCTTCAGAGATGCCCAATCTTCAGAGGACCAGACGACGGAGTATTCGCTCTTCGGGACAAGGCGATCAAAGCGATCATCCCAATTTCGAGCCGACTGCTTGATCTGAATTCCTCCGCTCAACGCATTGAGCGAGTCGATTCGCAGCAGGCTGTCAGCAAGATCGATGGCTTGATCAGACCATGTTTCCGTTTTTTCCGCGGATGGAACGACACGTTGTGCAAAATCGAATTGCGGGAAGAGACGAACCCATGACAGTTGAGATTGATGCTGTCGATGAATACCCTGCTGGATGTACGCAAATTTTCCGAGAATCTGTTCTGGACTCATCCTCCTCGACAACTCAGGACGAACGAACAAGTTGATTTGGCCGGGACTCCGAGCTTCCACACCCAATCCACCTCTGCCACGGTATCCGTCGTACTCAAAGCCATCGACAAACTGAATTCTGGTTCCGGCGTAGTACTCCTGTCGCCGCAGCGCAGGAAGTTGAATGCCTCTTCCCGAGCCAAGCGAGAGTCCCTTGTCGAGCGACAGCCCGCTGCGATCGTCGAACCACTGAACATGGTCTCCCAAAATGGATTCCTGTCGACCTCCGCTCCAGTAGCCTTCAGGCTGTCCGCGACCATTTTCGAAGCGAACACTCGTCCGTCCAAAACGTTCCGGGTCCGGTAGGGATTCGTACATCTCCCTGTCCCGAAAACCCCGATTCTCTTGTCGAAACATCAAATTTAAGCGGCTGGGGCGCTTATACTCTCTTGTCTCTCCCCAGTAAAAGCGATTGTCGGAAAGTCCCGGAGATCGAACCGAGCTGCCTCTTGTGCCGAGGTATTCGTTGGCGAGTTCCCCCTCCAATTGGAGTGAAGACAACCAATTAAAGTCTTCATTTCCTCGACCGTATTGGCTTAAGGACTGTTGAAATTGCCGCACTAACCCGAGCCGCCAGCTTCCGGCGGTCTGCATTTGCTTTTGCTTCAACTCCTCAGTCGCAGCACTTTTTCCGTCGGCGAAGAAGCGTTCTCCGTCACGCATCCCGAATCGCTTCTTCACTCCAAAGCGTTCGCGATCTTCATCCGTTTCGAGGACAAGCAGAGACGTGTACGGTGTGATGATGTGAAACTCTTCCGACAGAGCGATCACTTCGTTCTGGATCTGTTGTGTCGTCCCCTGTTGCAGGAGATGATCGAGATGAGCCCGAGCCCACAATCTGGGGATGAATGAGTTTCCGTCTTCACTCGGATCGATCTGAATGCGAGCCACGTACCGCACAGGCTTGCCGTCTTGCATTCCCGTGACGATCACCTGACCGTGCTGCATTTCTTTTGTCGGAAGAAATCGGCCAACGATCGTTTGTTGCGTTCCCAAAGGGACGTTCGGAAGCGACTCAGGATAGACAGCTGCGACTCGTACGCCGTGAAAGTCCACTTGAACGTCCTTCAGCCCCGGTGAAGTCAGTTCCTGCAGAAGATCGATTGCCGCATGTCGGCCTGTCACCTCTCCTGAAATCTGTCGCATCGATCCCGAACCGATTCGACTGAGTCCCGAGAGAACGGTTGACTCATACGTTGAGCCCAGACTGACCGCGTGAACAGTGGGAGTGTTATTGAATTCGTTTCGCGAACGTTCTTGCGAGAAGTGCTTCTCAACGAGCCGATTTGCACGCTGAATAAACTCGGCCGGGTCACTTTCGTGGGTCGTGACGATTCCGTCTCCGAGATAAATGATCTGCGAATTTGCGGAGGCTCTTCGCAGGGCCAACTCGAATGCCTGCTCAAGATCGCTCCATCCTAACGAGACTCTTTCCTGAAGTTGTTTTTCCACACGGGCGATCAGTTCAGCATCAGGAACTTCAAACTCTGACGTGAGCCAATCAGTCGTCACATCCGTGGTGGCAACAAGAACGCGATCCTCGTCTCCAAGCGCTCCGAGCAAAGTCCGAACGAATTCTGATTGCCGCGACCGCATCACTTCGTCGATCGACCCGGAAGTGTCGCAGAGAAGAATGATTTCCAGCGGTTCGGAGTTCCCGATGACTGAACGAGACCATTCTCCCCCGATGTCCGGAGGCATTAGCTGCAGCAGGAAGTAACCATCATCTCCGCGACGATGCGGAATCATGATGACATCGTTCTCTCGCTGGCTGACATCGCAAACGACTTCAAAATCAGACTCGGGACGGTATTCCTGGCTGCTGAATTCCAGTTCCGCAGAGTGCTCAGTCAGCGTCGTGCGACACGGATGAGTGGGACAGTCAACAGCACTGAGAGGAACTCGCGAGTGAATCAGACAGCGGAGACTCAAATTGCGAACAGGATTCTTTTGCAGAAGTTCGCTTCGCAATCCGTAGCTGTAACGGAAACGATCTCCTTGAAGCGGCAAGACTTGTGTATAGGTGATTTTGATTCGCTTTTCCGAATGCGGTTCGATAGGAAAAACGCGAGCCTGAAAGATGTTGCCACCGGTCCACTCCAGAAGTCCCGGATCGCGTTTCTCTCGAAGAATGGTTTCGTAAATCTCCCTCGCCCGCTGCTTTTCGACGATGTCCGCTTCAATCAATTCACCATGGATCCACATTCCGAACCCGCTGATGGAAGCATCCTGTGGCAATGGGAAACGGAATTTCCCTTCGAGTCGGGCATTCGTGTGATTAACGAAGGTCTCTTCAATGGTCGTTCGGGCAATCTGGTCTCGAATTTCAACCGTGACGTGATGTTCGCCGACGGTCAACGGAGTCGATCTCCCATCGACCTCCACGATCAGTTCTCCGACCGAGTCAGCTGCTTCCGTCCCTTCGTACCCGGCCAACCAGTTCGGTTGCGAAGTGAGTTCGACGACTGAGTTACTTTCATCCACTCGGAACAGTTGTTTGCCCGCTTGATCGACGATTCTCTTTTTGCGATCGGGACCAACAACCGTCATTTCGGAACTGTTGGCGTCGAGATGCGAGACCTGAAGCCATCCGGAAGCCAAACGAACTTCGGTCTCTGAGATCAGTTCGACGAGCGATCCGGGTCCAAGAATGAGCGTGTTTCCGGAACGCATCTCCAACGTGACCGCATTCGCCCCGCGTACATCAGTTCGACACCAGTCCCCTGCCCGCAAAACGACATTTCTGATGATCGGCGTCCAACGTTGATTTCCCAATGGCCGGAGAGAGACTAACCCCTGAAAATCGGTCAGCGTTCCAATTCGGTCTTCTTCCTTTAGATGAACCGGAACGCGAAACTGTTTTTCATCGACGGGAACATTCCACTGAACGAGAGTCAGTTCACCAAGCGGCATACTCTTTGAAGAGCTTCCCCATTCCCGGAGAACCAGCCCCTTCAACGCATTCGATTCGGCGTCGACATAAACCTGCAACCGCATCGATTTGTCCGCGTCTCGAATAATGGTGCGGAAGACGCGACACTCCGTCCCCGCATAAGAGTCAAACCCATCAGGTTGTGCGTTCAACTCCCGGACACGGCCGGAAAGTGGAACTCCCATGAGCGACAAAACATCGACTTTTCCATCGTGTCGCTGCCACGGATTCCGCGACACATTCGTGACGATTGGTTCATCTTCGGAAGCTTCAACTTGCCAGAGTCTTGACCCACGTGCAATCTGATACTGAAGCGGAGAGTCTTGCCACCGAACGCGGCTCGACTCCGAAATGAGAACTTCTGCGATGTCGTTCCCTCTCCGGACAGTCAGTTCCAGCGACTCTGCTTGATCAAGTTCGTCAATGACCTGTCCCAGCGTGAGAGGCGATGCCTGGCTGCTTGAAGTTGTTGCAAACCACCCGATGACAATGGCTAATGCTGTCGTCGCTGCGAGGAGAAGTGTTCTCACTGTTTTCGTCCACTTCTGTTGAGGCTCCGAATCGTGAATCGAAACAGAAGCCGTTTGAACTGATCTTTCGCTTGAGACATCTTGCGAATAGTGGCGGCTCAAAGAATTGCTGACAGCTTTCCGTATTTCGCTCAGCTGTTTGAGATCAACGTCAGCAGCCGACAGTTCAAGGCTTCCCAGCAATTCCTGAATCTGGCGGTCTTCCTCTGTTGAGGACAAATCGTTTTCATCTCGACGATTGGGGAGTGACGAGTCAGTCATTTGATTGCCCTCCACTTTCCTCGACACGGAGATAGGACCGCTGAAACTCTGCTCGAGCGCGTCTCAACTTTGACCGAATGGAATTCGAAGATCCTCCGAACAATTCCTGAAGCTGCTGAACGCTGCGTCGATCCATATATCGTGCCATCAACAGTGCAGCGTATTCGCTCGACATTTGACCAAGGACCATTCGGACTCTCTCTGCAACTTCAATCTGTTGAAGAGCCGCGACAGGATTCTCGGCCACCTCATTCGGTTGGGCGTTCATCGCGACATGGCGCACAACCGCTGGTTCTTTCTCCCGGCAGTGACGCGCCTTTCTTCGAAAATGATCCGCAACTTGCCGATGGGCAATTCCCGTCAACCATTGCCCGACAGATCCAATTTGATCGTCGTAGTGATCGATCCCCTTGATCGCAGCGAGAAACACTTCCTGAACAACCTCCGCGACTGTTTCGCCGGGTTCTCCAAGCAATCGGGCGACATACTTCCAAACTCCGACTGAATGTTGATCGTAGAGATACTCCCAGGCACTTCGGTCTCCAGAACGAATTCGCGCAACGAGATCGTTTTCATGAGACTGAGCGAGGCTGGGCGTCGGGTTCTTCAAATGGCCGTCCAAGCAATCGTTGCGGGCGGGTCGACGGAAGTTTGAAGTGATCGCTTCCGTTCCTAGAGAGAATTACGAACTCGACGCCGAAGAGTGTCGCGGAATTCCATAAAAGAGACTGGAATTCTCGGAATGGCCCGCATTGAAGAAGCAACCACCACGCAGAAACGCTCACGGACCGGCCTCAGTTCACGCCCGAGGCCAGCCGCTGTGAGTCGTCTTTTTTCCGGGCGCGCATGCGATCATCAGAAAACGAGAGAGCACAGCTCAAATTCTCCGTAGAGGAGAAGCATTACTTTCGCACGTTGGGAATCTCGCCGATCCGCTCGAATTGCACAGCGTTCAACATTGAGTACGAACTTCCATCCCGGCGACTGGTCATTTTGAGATGCTCGCCCGCAGGGACATCGACAACGTATCGAACGTACTGATTTCCGTCGGAAAATGGATGTTCCCGAAAGTTCCAGGTTCCGTCATTGAGAGTCGATTTCCCGGAAAGCTTCACTCCAGCACATTCGACTTCGATGGCTGCATTCTGATCAGGGGCGTCGCCATGTGCGAACACGTAAACCGCATACGTTCCTTCAGGCAGATAACGCACTTCAAGAGAAAGGTCGACGCATCTGCAATTGTGGTAGATGTATGCATGATACGGACCGGTCTCCCCCGCGATGCCCCATTCACCATCGTTCTCCGAGATGTTGACTTCAACATCAGTCGCCCCGCCATCTGCGGTTGCGAGACCTCCAAGGAAAGTCTGTCCATGCTCGACAAAGTTCCAGTGATCATTGACGTCCCCGACCACACCTTCGCGATCGTCTCCCTCTGCTGGCAGCGCGAAGTTGAGATTCCAGATTTGATCGGCTCGCGTCAGAAAACCCGTCTGCTGTGCGGATTCGTCCTCGCCAATGATTGATTGGGAATGAATTGTGAGAACCATCTCGCTGAGGTTCTGTTCTTCTGAAGTGACATCAATCAGTGACGCCATCAGCGTCATTCCCTTCGACGATTTTGACGGAGTCACAAAACGAAACCGATCCCCCGGAGACAGCAAAACCGTCTTATGAGAGAATCCATTTGAAGACGAGACGGGATAGCAAAGCAGGATTGATTGAGAAGAATCGGATGCTGTGGCCACATTGTCGCTGCCATTCGCAGAGTCTTTTGCAGCGACGGTATAAATCTGATTCGGCTTCAGCGGATACCGGGCTGAAAACTTTCCAATGGGAAGTTTCTTGCCGCGCTGGTTTGCATTCTTCTCCGGAGAAATGACGAGACGATCCTCTGCGGGACTGGTCTGCGGCTCTGCACTCTCGGAAATTCGTGATGCTTCGGACACCGATTTCTGAGTACGGAAATTCTCATCACCGAGTGCCGACCGTTCCGATTCGATGGGAGAGCAAACAACGACGCCCCAACCCAACAAGATCACCAGACAGTTCCATCGCTGCATCGCCTACCTCGCCATTCGGGATTCGACACTCATGCTTGCAGAAGAATTTCCAGCAAGTCACTTATGATTCTGCCAAAATTGACGAGTAGAAAGCAAGAAGAGTTTCATTCAGTCCGTTTTTCGATCAGGAATTCCTCAGATCGAAACGAGCCATCGGGACGAACTCCATGCGAGCAGTTCGAAAGCGAATTGGCGAATACGATCTATGATCCTTCGTCGGTGTCTCAACAAACGAGAACCCGTTTACCGCGAGACCATGATATCTTCGCTGTAAGAATTGAATCGCCAGAGCGACCCTTCGCCGACCATTCCGATCGTTGCTGCTCCACGCGTATAAGCAATTCCATTCACGACCACATCCGAAGTGACCTCAACGCGAATCTTGGCATTGTTTCCGTCGACTTCAACACCGGTGATTTTCGTCACTCGACCAGCAAGATGCTTGTGATAGTTCAGCGAATTCACAAACGGTGGATTTGTGAGGAACTTCAGAGACTCCTCGTCCATATCCGGATTGTTTTTCAGGAAGAACTCTCTTGAGCGTGGAACGTCGGCGGGATCGTAACGTTCCTGACGACGTTTCAGCGATTGCTGTTTTTCGTCCGGAAGGTATTTCAGAAACTCATGAACCGAAGTCGCTTTTCGAGCGGAAACCAGAAAATACGCAAGGCAACGTTCGGGAGACGGAGCCTTTGACGGATCGAACGCAACTTTTGGCGTCGACTGCGAACTCGAGTTCGAGGAACTGGAAGTCCCTGATGTCCGGGTAGAAGAGGTCGAAGCAGATTCGCGCTCTGCTTTCCGCTGCTCGAAGTTCTTTTTCATCTCCTTCGATTTTCTCTCGAATTCCGCTTTCATTTCGCGGCTTCGCTTTTCGAAGTCTCGTTTCATCTGCGCCTGTTTGATCTGCATCGAGCGATCATCGGCATCGGCGTGATGACTGAAGCTGATGTGCAGAAGGCTCGCGATTAAGCACACAAAAAGAGCAGACTGTCGCTTCATGGCTCGCTTGAGCATTTTGTACCCCGACTCATTGAGAGCATTCTAAATGCTGATCTTGCACGTGAAGAGCGAACTCAGAAGACAGACGGATGTCCGCGAGACGAACTCGGAACGGACTCCTGAACGCTCATTTGGCTCACCAAGTGTTCGAGAGCAAGTTGCTCTTTCCTGTGCACTCGCTCGCGCTGTTTCGTCTGATAAAAAGCTGAGTTTGCTCGTGCGAGTGAGTGCAAACCGATATCAAATAATGCTCCAAGAACACTCAATTTACAGGTTTCAGGATCACTTCAAAAAGATGCAATCCGCTCAAACCTAACATGCAGAATGCGGCTGAGATGGAAATCGTTTCATTTTCGAAAGAACGAAACGCAGCCTGATCAGACCGCCACCGACGGATTGAGAGCGAATTCAGGAGATTGAGAGAACCGAACCGGTCCTGAGAGAGAGACTGCTGACTCACCAACGATTCGCAGCCTCCTTATTTTTTATCTTTCGAAGGGGGAGGTTCCCGCTCCGGAAGTCGTCCCGATTTCTTGAGCGCTTCTCGCAAGATGTACTCGAGTTGACCGTTGGCGCTTCGCAGATCGTCATCCGCCCAGCGACGCAATGCATCGAGGAGTTTCGGGTCAGTTCTCAATAAAAAAGACTCACGTGCCATACTCTTGACTCTTTCGATCCGGTAGCGCCTCAAACACATTTCGTTGTGTTTCAAGGCGATCAAAACCGGATCATTTCTGGATGGAGGGTCGTTTAACCCACATCTCGTTCCGGCAGGAGCTGAATGCTCCTGCCAGTTCAACCCTTCAACATTTGAGTGAACAGTTTAGTGGTAAATGGATCCTGCATTCACCACCGGTTGAGTGTGTCGGTCACTGCACAAGACGACGAGCAAATTCGACACCATCGCTGCCCGACGCTCTGAATCGAGTTCCACGATCTGGTCCCGTTGAAGATGTTCCAAAGCCATCTGGACCATTCCGACAGCCCCTTCCACGATTTTCGTACGGGCAGCAACAACCGCTTGTGCCTGCTGACGCTGCAACATCGCGGCGGCAATTTCAGGTGAATACGCCAGGTGGCTGATTCGAGCTTCGATCACCGAAACCCCTGCCTTTTCGAGACGTTCCTGAATGTCCTGCTGCAGCTGATCGCAGACTTCCAGCGTATTCCCACGCAGCGAGATTTCGTGATCTTCGCTGTCGTAAGGATGACGGCTTGCAAGAACGCGGAGAGCAGACTCACTTTGCGTCTGCACAAAATGCTCATAATCGTCAACTTCGAACAGTGCTTCGGCGGTGTCGACGACTTTCCACACGACGACGGCCGAAATATCGATCGGGTTTCCGTCGCGATCGTTGACTTTCGAAGGACGACCACTGGAGTGAGATTCCTTCTCGACCACGATGCCTGCCTCATTTTTCTTAGCGGGAATTGTCGTCGAACCGGTCTCAAAGTTACGAACCCTGAGCGAAAGCTTTTTCTTGGCCATGAAGGGATTCACCCAATAAAAGCCCGAGGTTTTGACAGAACCCCGATAGTCACCGAACAACAAAAGCACCCGTGAATCGTTCGGTGCAATCGCCAAAAAACCGAAGATCGAAATAATCCCACTCAACACCATTAACAACGCAATGAACAACATCGTCAGGCTGAATGAATAGGCATTGGCGTTGTAAACCAGCAAGCCAATCCCACCAAAGACCAACGCTGAAATGATGGGCAGCACCACCCATCCGGAAGTTGGTTGAACTTCTTTCTCGACAATCATCACTGACACCCTTTCTCAAATTGGCGAACCATGGATGATACCAATATGATATCACTTTGTTATCTAATTTGCAAACGCGAAAGACGCCGTTGAGGTTCACGGATTTCTGACGAATCTTCCGGATTGGAGCAGGAAGCGAACTTTTCGCTGACATCTTGCCGATGAATTTCGAGGCGGACGCATCAAACTCGACGCAACTTTGTCTTGACTTCCCAAGGGAATCTGCGAGTCTAATGTGTACGGAATCATGCCTCCTGATATGATCGAACCTCCCACCTGCACTTTCCCACCAAGGCTGGCACCATGGCATACCAACTTCCAAGACGCACATTCCTCAAAGCCGCAGGAGTCTCCATTGCACTCCCTGCTCTGGAGTCGATGGCGCCTGCCGTGACAAGGTCCAACACCGCCTCTCAAGCACCACGCCGACTTGTCTGTGTCGGAAACGAGTTCGGGATGTATCCAGGATCGTTCTGGCCCAAATCGACAGGTCGAGACTACGAAGTCACCCCGCTGCTCGAACCACTGGCAGCGCATCGGTCGGACCTCACTCTCTTTTCGAATCTCGACCATGGACTCAAAGGTGGCCACTTTGCGATTCACGGGTTCCTCACGGGAGTCAATGCTGCGGACGCGAAAGGCATGGAAGAAGGCGGAATCAGCCTCGACCAGAAAGCCGCAGAAGCTGTCGGTTCCGCAACGCGATTCCCTTCACTCAACGTCGGCAGCGAAGATGGGCTTCACGGCGGATGTCAAATGAGTTGGACCCGCACCGGCACCCGGATTCCTCCCATGCCCGGTCCGCGAGAACTCTTCCGTTCGCTGTTTATCAACGACGATGGACAGACCAAAGCTCAAGCGAAAGACCGCATTCGACTTCAAAACTCGATTCTGGACTCCGTCCTCGACGACGCCAATTCGCTCAGTCGACGCATCAGCCGAACGGACAAGCAAAAACTCGACGAATATTTCGCATCAATTCGTGACGTCGAAAGCAAACTTGCGCTCGATCAATACTGGCAAGACATTCCAAAGCCGGAAGCTCCATTCGACGAACCGGAAAACGAAGGGCTGACGAAAGACCTGCCCAAAATCTACGACCTGCTCGCCATTGCCTTACAAACCGATTCCACCAGAGTCGCAACAATTGAAGTCGGCGGAAGCTTTGCAGCTTCTGACCTCGGAATTCGAAGCGGATACCATTCGCTTTCGCATCATGGTCATGTCGATGATAAAATTGACGAGCTTGTTCAAATCGAACGTTATCAGGTCGAGCAGTTTGCCCGCTTCCTGGACACGCTCAAAGGAATTCGCGAACCAGGCGAGGACGGAACACTCCTCGACAGCACAATGGCCCTGTTCGGAAGCGGAATGGGGAATGCGAACTCACACACGAACCACAACCTCCCCATCATTCTGGCTGGCGGAGGATTCCAACACGGGGAGTACAAAAGCTATCCAGACGAATCGTCGAAGAAGGTTCCGCTCAGCAATCTTTTCCTTTCGATGCTGCAGCAGTTCGGAATCGAAACGAACAACTTCAGCATGAGCACGGGAACACTTTCTGGACTGGAGACCGCATAAAGATGTCGATCTGGAAACGATGTGCAATCGTTCTTGCTTTCGCTGTTGGTCCGCTCGCTCTTTCACTTAACACGACTCCGGCAGAAGAGTCCGCTCAACAATCGGAACTCCTGAACGACTCGCTGAAACGTCAGCAGGTTGAGTTCAAAAACGAGATCAGCCCGTTTTTGAATTCGTACTGTGTCGCGTGTCACGGACCGGATGATCAAAGTGGAGAGCGACGCTTTGATGTTCTCACGGGAGACATCTCGGACCTGAATTCGCTGGCCGATTATCAGGACATTCTCGATCAACTCAATCTCGGCACGATGCCGCCGAGCGATGAGACTCAGCCATCGACAGACGAACTTCGCAAGACCATCAAATGGCTGACTCAAGCGATTGCAACATTCCATGAAACGCATCGCCCCACGCCATCTGAAACGGTACTCCGCAGGCTGAATGCCCGCGAGTACAAAAACACGATTCGCGATCTCTTCAATCTCAAGACACTCATCTTCGACCCGTCTCACGGATTTCCGAAAGACCGCGCAGTTGACCACCTCGACAACATCGGGGAATCGCTCGTCATTTCAGGTTATCAGCTGGAACGGTATCTCGACGCTGCGGAAATCATTGTGAACAAAGCAATGTTTCCAGTGGAACAACCCGAGATTCAGACTTGGCGTTTCACTGATGGATTTCGTCAACAGAAGGAGATTGATCAGGTCCACGTCAAAGTCACCGGGTTCGATCACCTTCGTTTATATGACGTTCGCGGAGCAGACAAGCACGAAGGCGGATACGCGCCGATTCACGCATTCGCGGAGGGTGTTCCCGAAGACGGAGTGTATGAGATCCGATTCCTAGCTGAGGCTGTGAATCGAAAGCATCCGTACGATCCCGATTTTCTCGGAACCGATCCGGATGAACCGCTGCGTCTTGGAATTGTGCCCGGCGACCATCTTGTCGGTCATCTCCACAAGCCCCAGCCAATCGAACCGCTTCTCGCAGCCATTGATCTGGCGGACAAGAAGGAGTGGTACAGCGTCGACGTCTGGCTCGACGCCGGATACACCCCCCGCTTTACGTTTGAAAATGGTTTGATGGATGCGCGGAACCTTTGGTCGAAACTGATCCGCAAGTATCCCGATGATTTTCCGAAGCAGAAGCGACCGGGAATCGTAGAAGCCCGCTTCAATGCCATCAAGTATGGAAAACTTCCGCAGATCCGGATTCACGAAGTCGAGATCCAGGGCCCGATTTACAAGCAATGGCCCAAGCCGAGCCAACAAGTCGTCCTGGGCGATGATTGGACAGAAGTCGCTGCAACCGAAAATCTTCCGCCTGCCCAACTGCACCGGCACTTGCATCAGTTCCTTTCACGAGCTTACCGACGTCCCGCCACGGACGAAGAGATCGCCCGCATCGTGGACGTGATCGATGCAAGAAGCCAACCGGGACGATCGAACATTGAAGCCCTCAGCGATGGCCTCAAAACAGTCCTCTGCTCTCCGAATTTCCTTTACCTCGACGAAGGAGAAGAAGGAGAATTGTCAGCTTACGCGCTCGCTTCGCGTCTTTCGTATTTTCTCTGGTCCTCGATGCCTGATGAAGAACTCTTTCAACTGGCCGATAGTGGAGAGATTTTGAAAGAGGAGGTCATTCGCGAACAGGTTGAGCGAATGCTGGAATCGCCGAAGTCTTCCGAATTTCTGGATGGATTTCTCGGTTCCTGGCTGACACTGCGGGACCTTGGATCATCGCCTCCAGACCGCAAAGACTTTTCAAAGTTCTATCATTACGACCTCGACCGCGCGATGCGTCAGGAGACCATTTTCTTCGCCCAGCATCTTCTGGATGAGAATCTCAGCGTCCTGAACTTTCTGGACTCGGACTTCACGTTTGTGAACAAGCGTCTGGCAGATCATTACGACATCGACGTTGAGTTCGAAAACTGGTACGACTTTCAACAGGTCGCTCTCAAGGACAATCGACGCGGCGGGCTTCTCGGTCAAGCCAGTGTGCTGACCGTCACAGCGAATGGAATCGACACGTCTCCTGTCGTTCGCGGAGTTTGGATTCTGGAGAATCTTCTCGGAACACCTCCAACTCCCCCACCGCCGGATATCGAACCGCTCGATCCCGATGTGCGTGGAACAACGACCATCCGCGAACAACTTCAAAAGCATCGCGACAATCCCGCCTGCAACGACTGTCACCGCTCAATCGATCCCCCCGGATTTGCACTGGAGAACTTCGATGCCATCGGGGGATGGCGAAACTCCTACGGCAAGGGAAAACCGATCGATGCGTCCTCAGAGCTGGCGACCGGGGAGTCGTTCAAAGATGTCCGCGACTTCAAAACACTGTTGAGAAAACATCCCGACACGTTTTTGCGTGGGCTCACAGGAAAACTCCTGGCTTACTCAATGGGCCGCGAGATTCATCCCACCGATCGACCGACGATCGATCGCATCGTTCAGGAACTCGACGAATCTGGCCACGGATTCCGAGATCTCATCGTGCTTGTCGCTCTAAGCGAACCGTTCCGTTCGCGCTGACACAATGTTCATTGTTGATTCGAACAAGCGAGTTCAACTGCGAGTTGCGGAGCTACGAAAACAGTCGCTTCTCAGTTGGTAGCAATCTCGCCCTGTTTCAGTCGTGAGTGCAAGAGTGCTTCGAGTTGATCACGCTGCTCCTGATGACCAGGAGAGTCCGCGAGATTGGTCAGTTGGTCCGGGTCGACTCTCATGTCGTAAAGTTCTTCGGTGCCGTCTTTATATTTCATGTATGCCCAGTCATTCGTTCGGAGCCCAAATCCGTTTCCGGTATATGACAGAGAGGAATCTCGCACTTCCAGTTGAGGGTTTTCAAGAACAGGGACCAGCGACTTTCCCTGAACCGAATTCGGAATCGCCAACCCAGCGAGTTCAGAGAGTGTCGGGAACAGATCGACCAGTTCGACGAGCGACTCGCTCCGCCCGGGATTGATACCGGGAACAGAGACCATCAACGGCACACGCACGACTTCTTCGTGCAGATTCGATTTCTGCCAGAGTCCATGTTCGCCCAGGTGGTATCCATGATCACTCAAGAAGACGATCGCCGTTGAATCGCGAAGTCCGAGTCGATCCAGTTCATCAAGAACTCTTCCGACCTGTTCGTCCATGAACGTGACTGTTGCGTAGTAAGAACTCCACATTCTCTTTTGGTTATCCGGATACTCGCCGATGGGATTGGTGGTCGACACAGTTCCGGTCCTTCCCAAACGAGGAATGTCGTCGAGATCATCCGCAGAGAACTCCGGAACGGTCATTTCATCCCATGGATACGGTTCAAAGTATCGGCGCGGCGCAACCATCGGATAATGAGGGCGAACGAACCCGACAGCCAAGAAGAACGGGTCCTTTGAATGTTCATTGAGAAGTTCGATTGCTTTGGTGGCTGACTTGGAATCTGGCTGATCGACCCCTTCTCCGTCGTACTCGACAGCCACGAACATCCGATGAGGGTTTTGAGTCGATTGCCGCCCTGCCAATTCCGTTGTGAAAATGTTGAGATTCAGGCACGAAAAATCGCCCGGAGTGTGAGCTTCACGCCCCGGTGAATTGAAACTCTCTGTCCACGATTCCGGATGGTCTCGGCCATCGGTCCCCGCGATAATGTCACCCGGAACAGCCATGTGATAAATCTTGCCAACTCTCGCAGAGTAGTATCCGTTGGCCTTGAAGTGTTCCCCGAGATTGACCGGGCCAACTCCCTGATACTTGCTGAACATGAACGATTGACGGGACGGAAAACAGAGCGTTCCCTGACAGTACGCTCGATCAAAGACAACACTCCGCTCAGCGAGTCGGTCGATATTCGGCGTCTGACAGACCGCATCTCCGTAGCAACCGAGCACGCTCGCTTTAAGATCGTCAGAGATCAAAAACAGGACGTTCTTCACTCGAGGCTGTTCAGCACGGGATGAATTCGGAAGCATTGAGATTAGAAAGCAGAGAGTGAGCACGAAGCCCATCCAGGATGATGCTTCCCTCATCATGAAACCACATTCGGACTCATTCACAGATCGAAGCACATCTCTTGGTGTCAGCATGAACCTCTCCATAATCATCGCAGCCTGCTCAAGAATGGTTTGATCAATCAACGTCTCTTGAACAGAGGAATTCTTCAGAAGCCTCGTCAGATTGGACCATCGTAATTCATTGCTGCAATTCCATCACTTCAACATCAACGTTTTTTGATCGAATCGAGCCACATCAGCGATCCTCGGCTTTTCTTGTTGCCCCAGCTACCAAGGTTGCGACAATTCGTGCATCGATCAACGGGAGAGGTTTGCACAATCGGGCATCTTCAGCGAACCTGACACCCCCAACGTGGTGTCCTCCCGACATCTCACCAACCGCACACGCTCTTTCGCACTCATGGGATTTTCATTGTCTGCCCCTCCATCGCAAACCGAAGTTGTCGATCGACCGAATTTCGACTGGCTGCTCGCAGATGCATCTCTCTTCGGAGTGGTGCTGATCTGGGGCATCAATATGCCTGTGATGAAGATCGGGCTCGAACACATGAATGTGTACGCATTCAATGCCGGTCGTCTGACTCTTTCTGCGGCGGTGCTGGTCGTGATCGCGATTCGTGCTGGATCGTTTCGTCCGTCCTCAATATCTCGCTCGATGTGGAAGCACGTCGCCGTTTATGCGTTCATCGCTTCGGGTTTGTATCAGGTGCTGTTCTTACTTGGCATCGCGAGAACGACATCGGGAAACGCCGCTTTGATCATGACGAGCGTTCCGATGTGGACGGCTCTGCTGGCGAGATTTCTCATTGGTGAGCGGCTGAGCCGGTTGGCCTGGACGGGACTGATCGGAGCATTCGTCGGGACGTGTGTGGTGACTGCGACAAATGGAGTCAGTGGAGATTCGAGTTACTTTCTCGGAAATCTCATCATGCTCGTCGCTGCCCTGACATGGTCCTATGGGACCGTGAAGAGTCGACAGATTTTGACGAGTGTGTCCCCGCTGACGCTCTCGGCAGTCGCATCCGTTTCGATGCTCCCGCTTCACTTTCTTATCGCTGGCCCGAATGTTCTGCATGACTTCAGCGCACTCACTCGGGCTGATGCATTTCTTCCGATCCTCTACTCCGGAATTTTCTCAACCGGTTTCGCCCTTGCGATGTGGAATTTCGGAGTTCGCCAGACGGGAGCGGCTCATGCGTCGGTTTATCAGAATCTGATTCCCGTGATTGCCATGCTCAGCGCGTGGATGATCCGAGGAGAAACGGTCTCGCCCAGCCAGATTATGGGAGGAGTCATGATTGTCGGCGGACTGATGATCATGAGACGAGCCCGCAAGTAAATGTCGTCCTCAATGAGTCATCCTCAACGAGGCATCATGCTCAATAAATCGCCTGAAAGCCGCCAATCATTGGGGCAGTCCCTGTGACTGGGCTGAAGCTTTTTTGAGATCTCGTCGACCGGGAATGAGAACAGGTCGACCACTCAGAAACTCTGAGCGATCGACCTGTAAATACTTGAAAGAAGCGCCGCCGCTTCACCGAACTGAAAATCACTCCGCCGATGGTCGTTGAATGACCAGACTGGTTGCGCATCCACCAGTTCTATGGGTGCATTACGCTGACTTGGGCCCCACTCTGATGGCTTCGTTCTGACTGCTCGCAATCGTTTTTAGCGATCTGAGTCGTCTTTCTTCTAGACGATGACTTCTTCAACTTCCTTGAAACGTTTGGCCAGAATCCACTTCTCCCACCACTTTGGCTCTCGAAGACGCGGGTCAGTGACTGGGACTTCGTGGCGTTTTCCGCGTTTGGTCACGAGCTTCAGCTGCTCTCCGTCGACGATGTCTTCCACCACCCAGTACTTCTCAACCAGGTACGTGTATTTTTCGCCATGTTCGTCCGGATGGATAGCTTCTGCACGCGGTCCCGGGCTCGTACTTCGCTTCTGTTTGCGGTAGATGACCCAGTCACCGACTTCCCAGGTCGATGCCGATTTTGCATTGTGATTCATCGTATTCCCTTCCAATTGACTCTGGCAGTTCTCCTCTTCCTACAACAGCCCATGTGCACCTCAACAGAAGCATCACGTTCAGTTGTTCAGTCAGAGCGATCGATTTCAACATCAGGTGAAGCAACTTCCGGACCGAATACTTGAAAGTTGACGTTCAGAAAACGTCACAATCAGCGGGTACTCGCGAACTCATCCCAGAACAACTTGCGACTGACTGAGTTGAACATCTTTCGACCTGCCCGTTGACAGGATCACTGTTGTAGTGATTGCCAGAACTTGTGGACCAGTTCCGAAAAGCGCATGGGGCATTTTAACCAACAATCTGCATAAAATCCAGTACCGCGCACCCAAAGGGTTCACGCAATTAACTCTGGAATCGTTGCTCCGCCGAACTGGCTCAACTGCTTGAATCGCCCAGCGTGGTAGTACGTCAGCTTGTTGTCATCGAGCCCCAGAAGCCTGAGAAGTGTCACATGAAAGTCTCGAATGTGATGCACGTTTTCGACCGCAGTTGCGCCAATTTCGTCGGTCGCTCCAATCGTGTGACCGGCTCGACAGCCTCCGCCCGCCATCCAGATCGACATGGCATCCGGATTGTGATCACGACCGTAAGCCAACCCTCCACCCCGGACCCCATTATCCGGAGTGCGTCCAAATTCTCCCATCCACACGATCAGGGTTTCATCGAGCAAACCGCGTTGGCGGAGATCCTGAATCAATGCTGCAATGGGTTGATCGACGGCCGGAATCAATGCTCCGTGTGCTTTCGCCAGATAATCATGCGAATCCCAGGTGCTGGCATACAACTGGACAAAGCGAACGCCCTTCTCGACGAGTTTCCTCGCGAGCAAACATCGGCGACCGAAGTTGTCCGTCGGTTCCTGACCGACTCCGTACATCTCGAGCGTTTTCTCCGTTTCGTCGTCGAGGCTGAGAATCCCCGGAACTTCCACCTGCATCCGAAAGGCAAGCTCATAGTTTTGCATCCTGGCGCGAAGGTCATCGTGCTGCGGATGCTGTGAGGCATGGTTTCGATTGAGGAATTGAAGATAGTCGAGATTCTTCCGTTGATGCTCCTGTGTGATTCCGGGAGGAGGGGCGATGTCGAGAATCGGAGACCCTTTCGGGCGAAGCGGCGTTCCCTGAAAAGCTGTCGGAAGAAATCCGTTCGACCAGTTCGCTGACCCGCCCTGGGGATGAAACAACTCTGGCAAAACAATATATCCCGGAAGGTCTTTGTTTTCGGTTCCTAATCCGTAGTTCACCCACGCCCCGATGGCGGGGTCACCACCAAAACGATTTCCGGTGTTGACGTGATAATTCGCTGTCGGATGGTTCACCGACTCAACCTGACAACCGCGATAAAAGCACAGCTCATCCGCGACGTTTGGCAGGTGTTCCCAGCGGTCACACATGTCGGCTCCTGACTCACCAACCTTGTGAAACTTAAAGGGGCTTTCGACGTAGTAGCGTTTCCCGCTGCTCATTGCCGACTGTTTTTCCCCACTCCTCTGAAACTCTTTCAAGTGGAGTTCGCTCAACTTCGGCTTGGGATCGAAGGTGTCGATGTGGGACGGGCCTCCCTCCATGTAGAGAAAGATACAGTGCTTGGCTTTCGCTTCAGGAAAGTGGGGACCGCTCGAGCCAGAAGATTTGGTCGCCTCTTCGGCAAGCAGCGACGAAAACGCAGCTGGTCCAAGTGTTGCGCTCAAGCTGTAGAGAAATTCTCTGCGTAGCATTGTGAATACCTGACGAATCACAGAAGGATTGAATCAATGATCGATTCAGAGAACGTCGCCAAATCGGCTCGCCACTGAATCTAAGAGCGAGTTGCTCTTTCCCGTGCACTCGCTTGAACTTTTTCATCCGGTAATCGGCTGAGTTTGCCCGTGCGAGTGAATGCACACCAAATCAGAAAATACTCTAATAGACGTAAACAAATTCGTTTGAGTTCAGTAGCACCAGACAGACATCCGCCAGCGCGCGTGTTCGCGCGTCGACCTGATGAGGCTGCAAGTCCGGGATGTAGTCTTGGTAGGCGAAAAGTTTCTCCGTGAACTCAAACCGTTCACCCGTGTTTTCATCAACGGCTTCTCGCACCACTTCGACGGGATACTCGACTGGTTCGAAATGCAGCTCTTTCTGGAGTTCGTTCATCTGATCCCAATGTTGCTGCGTCGCTTGCAACTCGGCATCAGTGGGGAGGCGTCCGAAGCAAAGTTCGAACAACTGACGGACAACCTGTTGCTCGTCGTCGCACTCGTCAAGAACTCGTTTTGCCAGCGCGAGGGCTCGATCATTCGCTTCCTGACCATTCAACATCGCGAACACTTGAGGAGTGATGTTCGACTGATCACGCATCTCACAACTTGTTTCGGACCCCGGTTGGTTGAACGTTTCGAGAAACGGAATTCGGTGGCCGCGAATCTTATGGATATAGATGGAACGGCGATTCCGGTCATTGGGATCGGGATTCGGGACGTAGCTGGGAGCGAATGTTCCCATGATCATCCGAGGCTGAAGCGCTGCTTCGAGATTCATATCGGGTCGGATTGGAATTCCGCCAAGAGCCGGGTTCAACTCACCGGACACGCTTAGCGTTGCGTCGCGAATTTCTTCTGCCTCCAACCGGCGCGGGAGAAAGACCGCATAAGACGTCCCCGAAGGATCGGCAGAACTGAGTTGCTCCGGATGGAAATGTGTGGTCGACCGACAATAGGCGTCTGTGTTCATGATCACACGATGCAAATGCTTGATCGACCAACCATTTGACACGAATTCTGTGGCGAGCCAGTCGAGCAGTTTCGGATGCGTCGGCTTCTTGCCGGTTGTCCCGAAGTTGTTCGGATTTCCCGCAATGCCTCGACCGAAATGGAATGCCCAGATGCGATTGACGAGCACCCGGGAGGTCAGCGTGTTTTCGGGGTCTGCGACCCACTGTGCAAAGGCTGTTCTCCGCCCGGAATGGCTGGCCGGAAAAGATACTTCGAGTGCACCTGGAACTGCGGAGAGCACACCGGGTTGAACGGGAATCGTTGGAGAGAATGGATCGCCTCCACCGAGAATCGCTGTTTTCTCCAACTCACCTCCTTTGGAAGGATTGTCCGGCTTCGGGATTCGGCTGTAGCTCGATTTCGGAGTACGCGTCACCCCGCTGTAAGTGGAGTAGGCGAAGGGCTTGTACCGATCGAATTCCCAATTGAAGCGGTGCTGCCACTTCCTTCCGATTCGTTCTTTTCCAAACTCTTCTGCGGTCTTCAAAGTCCGATTCGGGAGTTCATCGACAGCAACCCCCGCCTTCTTCGCTTCTGCTTTGGTCTTATAGGGCATTCCTCTTTCACGAAACCATTCTGCTTCGTATTCCGCTTGCTTTTGATGCAATTCCTGCAACACCTTTTCATTCGCAGCGTGTCTCAGTCGGTGATACTTCTTGTCTTCTTCCATGCCGGCGAGGTTCTCATCGGGGAGCCACTCGGTTTCGATCTCAGCAAATTGAGTTGTCGCGAAGACAGCTTGAACCGAATAGAAATCGCGAGTTGGAATTGGATCAAACTTGTGATCATGGCATCGGCAGCATTGCAAAGCCTGTCCGAGAAAAACCTGACCAACGGTATCGGTGATGTCATCGAGGAAGAGTTGGCGAGTCACTTTCGCCACACTCATTCCGGTGTGCTCCCACGGTCCCATGCGAAGGAACCCGGATGCAACCAGAAGCTCGGTGCGCTGCTCCTGGGTCAACTCATCTCCATTGGCTTCCGCCAGCTCGTCCCCGGCGATCTGTTCCTGAATGAATTTGTCAAACGGCTTGTCAGCGTTGAAAGCTCGAACGACATAGTCTCGGAAACGCCATGCGTTCGGGCGTTCGTAGTCGTTGGCAAACCCGGAACTGTCTGCATACCGCACGACATCCAACCAGTGACGGCCCCATTGCTCGCCATAGTGAGGACTTTCGAGAAGGCGGTCGACGAGCGCCGCGAAGGCTTCGTTGTCGTCCCGAGGATCATCCACGAACTCCTGCACTTCCGCCGGAGTTGGAGGAAGTCCCAGCAAGTCAAATGTTGCCCGACGAATGAGCACCTGCCGCGAAGCACGCGGAGCGGAAAGGATGCCCCGTTCGTCCAGTTGCTGATCAATGAAAGAATCGACAGGCGAGCATTTGCAGGCATCCGACAGCTCTGGAAATTCGGTCTGGATCGGCTGAAATGCCCAAAGATCCTCCGGATCGTACTTTCGATTCGTCCACGATTCACTCAATCCGCCAGATGTCTGAACGACAACCCCTTCCGCAAAATCGCGATAAATCCCCGCGATGCGTTCATCATCGGGCCACGGCGCGCCCTCTTGAATCCAATCGCGAATCGCCCAAACCTCTTCTTCTGTCAGCTTTTCCGCCTCTTTCGGAGGCATTTCGAATCCTTCTTCCTCTCGAGAAAGCATTCCGAGCAAATAGCTGTCCTCAATTTCTCCGGGAACGACGACCGAATCGCCCCAGGAGTCCCCACCTGCGAGGAGTTGTTCTCGGGTGTCCAGCAGAAAACCACTCTCGATGGAATCTGCGCTCTCGCTGTGACAGCCAGCACATTTTTCTTGAAAAATCGGCTGAACCTTCAGGGCGAACAGCTTTTCCCCTACCGAGGGCGCTTCCGCGAGACCTGTGGAATTCCATCCACTCATCAGCCCCAACAACAAGCAGACGAGACGGAACGCTTTGCAGGACATGAACATCTGCTCTTCACGACAATCTGAATTACGGAACGAAACCAATCGCAAATCATATCAGAAATGAATTGCGCATCGAACAAACATGCGGAGAATCTTGTTTCATTTTCGAATGAATTCGCCTCAGATCCGGACCCAATCCTCGACCGCTGCGCATCGAGTTATTAAAGTTCATTTTTCGGATGAACAGATACTGATCGCAAACTCTAAACTGGTTGCCTTCCAAACAATGCAAAACGACATCGGACTCATCGGTCTGGCTGTGATGGGCCAGAATCTCGTACTCAACATGGCCAATCACGGTTTCTCAGTCGCAGTTTACAACCGAACGACGGAAACGATGGATGAGTTCGTTGGCGGACTCAAAGACGAGCCCGTCGATAAAGTCTGGGAGGGAACTGCAGACCGGGTTCATGGTTACAAGGAAATCGAAGACTTTGTCGCTTCGCTCAAGCGTCCACGCCGTGTCATGATCATGGTCAAGGCAGGTGGACCCGTCGACGCTGTCATCCAACAGCTGAAGGGCCTCCTCGAACCCGGCGATATTATCATCGACGGCGGAAACAGCGACTTCGTCGACACAAATCGTCGATCGAAAGAACTGCGTGAAGAAGGATTCCAGTTCATCGGAACGGGTGTCTCCGGCGGAGAAGAAGGAGCCCTCAAAGGTCCATCGATCATGCCCGGTGGACACGTCGACGCGTGGCCACACGTCAAAGACATCCTGCAATCGATCTCCGCGAAAGTCGGCCCGAACGACGACATTCCCTGCTGCGACTGGGTCGGGGAAGATGGTGCGGGTCACTACGTCAAAATGGTCCACAATGGGATCGAGTACGGCGACATGCAGCTGATCTGCGAGGCGTACTTCATTCTCAAGCACACCCTGAACCTCTCGAACGAAGAACTCTATCAGGTCTTCAAGAGCTGGAACCAAGGGGAACTCGCGAGTTATCTGATTGAGATCACACGAGACATCTTCACCGTCAAAGACGAAAAGACCGGGAACGATCTCGTCGACATGATCCTCGACACTGCAAAGCAGAAGGGAACCGGGAAATGGATGAGTCAGCATGCCCTCGATCTGGGTGTGCCGACGACTCTCATCACCGAAGCTGTTTACGCCCGGTGCCTCTCCGGTCAGAAAGACGCACGAGTTCGTGCTTCGGAAGTGCTCACCGGCCCGGACGTCACTTTCGACGGAGACCGAGACCAGTTCATCGAAGACGTCCGTCAGGCACTCTACGCTTCGAAACTCGTCAGCTACGCCCAAGGCTACGTTCAACTCGATGCTGCGGCAGCCGAGTTTGGATGGAAGCTGAACAACGGCAACATCGCCCTGCTCTGGCGTGGAGGATGTATCATTCGATCGGTCTTCCTCGAAGACATCAAAGCTGCCTTCGACAAGAATCCGCAACTCGAAAACCTGCTGCTCGATGACTTCTTCAAGAAAGCCATCAATCAGGCTCAGCCAGCCTGGCGTCGAGTTGTCGCCACAGCTGTCAACATGGGACTTCCCGTTCCCGGATTCAGTGCCGCCCTCACCTACTACGATGGATACCGTCGGGACCGATTGCCTGCCAACTTGCTCCAGGCTCAGCGAGACTACTTCGGTGCTCACACTTACGAGCGAATCGACACTCCTCGCGGTGAAACATTCCACACTGACTGGATTCGTGAGCGAAACTTGACATAGAGCAGATTTCAAAGCGTTCCCATACTCGGACGCGACAAGCTTCAGAAAAAGCTCCGACAGCAATTCTCGCTGTCGGAGCTTTTTCTATTGATTCGCTCACATTCTCCGTGAAGCAGATTCAAGACGACACAAACCCCACTCCGAATTCGTGGAGAAGACTGTACGAATCCGGAAGCGGGGGTTGTGATTTCCCTCTGAAACTTTCGTCCAGCCTCTCCTCAATCTGCGTTCGACGACGGTGTCTTCACAAAGTCCGCTTCGAACCGACTTCGGCACCAGCTCACCAGAACAGAGAGCGAACTTAAAGTGTTCCTCGGAGCCAGCCTGTCTGTCTGATCATCGCCTTCTGCTTCGAGTCCCGCTCGTTACGTGCACGTTCTCATTTGCACGATCTAATTCGCAGGAATCACTGCTGCAGGCTTTTACGCTTTCGGATCAGATTGCTTGAGCATGACAAACATATGTTGCCCCTTCTGTGTCTTGAAGTCGTCCGGTGCCTCAGCGTTTGGGAAACCATAGATGAGCTTGACGACATCTTCGTCTTTCTGAATCAGACCAACCGCCGCGATGCCAGGCATCGGAGGCTTAATACTCTCCATGACAATATGAGCGCCGAGTTCATGCGGTTGAAGTTGGAACTTCGCCACGTACAACTCGCCGTCTTCGGCATCCAGAGTTTTGATCTGTTGATCCGTAAACACCACCCGCTGCGCTTTCAATTCTTCCGGCTTCATTTCCTTCCCGTCCATCTCTCCTTTGATAATGCGATAGGTCCCTTCAAGTTCGTTCGCTTTCAATTCGCGAACTGGACTCTTCTGAGATGGCGAAGCTTGCGCGTCGTCCTGTCCTTGAGCCTGGACGGAGAGTGCTAAAAGGCAAAGGGCGAGCAAACAGACGCCCGTCAGGTTGATCAGCTTTTCTCGATCGTTCATTGTCTTCTCCTCACACCGAACCATGATTTTTCCTTGATTAATTTTGCGATTCCAGCAGTCCAAATCTCGGTAATGCATGCTGCGTGCCGATCACACGAAGAGACGAAAACCGGGTCATTCTTCGTGGATCAGCGGCAATTTCTGAGACCTGAACAATCAACGTGGGCGAGAAACGTCCAGTCCTCCGCCCCATTTGTTGATGAAGAAAAAGCCCAATGCGTTGAGATTCCAAGAGGTGTTACGAATCCTCTCGTTCCCCCGACGGAAGGCATGACAGATAGACGCTTCTCTCTTCGCGTGCTACAACTGACAGGCAAGGTCAGAGAATTTGTGCTAGACCGCGATGGTTGTTTCAACAATGAGGGCATGACATGGCATGGTTCAGTCGGTTCACGCGGTTTGGTGACGTGCATCTTTGCTTTGCACAGGAGCAGAACATTTCCTGCGGTCTTGCATGCATCATCATGGCAGCTTTCAAGATCAATAAGCTTAAGCCAAAAGTGACCGCGATGTATGGCGAAGACGACATGATGGCCAAAGCCAAAACTCTGTTTGGCGCCAATCCGCTCGGGGACGCGGGACTGACCGGAAACAAAATGATCAGCTTGCTGAACGATGACTCGCTCAACATGAAAGGCTGGACGTTTACCTCTCCCAACATCGATCAGATGAACAATGAAATTGTCAAGAACGTCGGAGTTTCAGAAGGCTGGGGACCGACGGTCAGTGTGTCTCCCGTGATCATTCTGGTGCAGTGGAAAGGGGGAACTTCCCGCCACTGGGTTCTCATTGATACTGTTCGAAAGTTTTGGGGCTCGACTTACGCGACCGTTTGTGATCCGTGGGATGGCAGTGTTCACGTCATCAAGATCGATAAGGACAGACGGTTCGATTACGCCGCTCGTGATACGATCGACGTCGATTTCTGGGGAAAACGAAAGCGATATGGCTCTAAGACTCAAAAAGCCAGCTCCACAATCACGACACCAACCTGGGTCGGATCAGTGATGTTGAAACGTACAACGTGATGATTCTCTGGCATCCGTTTCTGACACATTAAAGACTTCACTACAATCGAAACTTCACCTCATCTGAAACAGTTCCGCGCTCAAGGACTGTTCCTCTCACCGATCTCTCAAATTCTCATTAATTCCACTCGGAAAATTCGTCGGCAAACCTGACTGCGATTGTGATGCAACTTGCATTTCGACTGTTGGTCGCGCCAAACTCATCCTGACGCCGAAAACCCTGCTCTTTGCTGCCGAATCGTAAACTAAGCTTCCGATGCTCGCTTGATCTCCCCCCACCGAAAAGGAAGATTCTCTTCCGCTGGTGAAATTTCGCGACGCGCTCCGTTCAAGAGATTGCAACAGTCCACACTTCCTCTGCTTTTAGGAACTCAGAGTCGATGCCCAAGAAGACTGAAAGACAACTCCTCGCGAAACTCGCAGCTGGCCAACCATTAACTGCCTCTGAGATCGACTCCCTCTCTCTGAAGATAGCAAAAGGTCAATCGAAGAAGCGTGCAAGAACAATCACTCAGCAGGTCGAACTTCGGTATACCGCGCAACTGGGACTGCTCACTGCAGTGCAACGTCAACAGGTCGTGAATGCCGTCCGCGACTACACGATGGACTCCACGACGATTAACAATTCCTGTCGCGCCGGAGCCCCCAACGCCAATGCCACGAGACTCGATCAGGTCTTCCAGGTTTATCATCAACAAAACTGGGACAACGATTACCGAGTGACCTATCGACTGATGACTTACAAACCGGCCGACAACATGCCGTGGGGCGCGGCAGCTGCTCCCCACATCGTGGTCGGTGACCGTGTTCGCGACGATGCTTTTCTCTCAGCGAGTGAGAACCGACAGCTCCTCGTCAACGGAGTTGAAAACCCCGGCCCGAATGATCGATACGTGAAAATTGCGATCTACGGGCGTGGAGGGATCAACATTTCCGGTGGCTCCCTCTACTCCAACGCCAACGAGCGAGCCATGATGAAGAATGATCATCCGAAAACATGGCGGTTCCGAACAGCCCATGCTGGACAGGCGGAAATTCTTTACGACCGAGGAACAGTCTTCCGCGTGCGAAAAATTACTCCCAACGGGAATGACGTCCACGTGGTCCTGGCCATCAGCAATGGTGGTGGCGGTGGTGGAGTCAAGAACATGTTCACCGGAACCTAACCGGATCTCATCGAATCACTGAACGCACGTGAATTCATGCTCTTGCTTGGATCACCGCTTCGCGGAATCGGTCAATCGGTGAATCTTCACAGGCTCAACTTGTGACTCAATTCGACGCTTCGCCCTCTGGCTGTTTGGCCTTGATGGAGCGAATTACTCCGACTGCGATCGTGATCAGTGTGAGCGGGACAACGATTCCAAAGATCACATATTCAAAAGTGCGTTCAAGCTCAGGAACAGCGGCCGAGATCACCATCGACGCGGTATAGATTAGGTAATAGCTGAAGAACAGAATTCCTTCCCATCTTGAAATCAAATGCCCGGTAAAGAAGATCGGAAGGCATGCCACTGCGACGGCAACCATGACGGGGAGATCAAGGTGAAGCGCTGCTTCAGGCACGGGAACTCCAATGGGTGAGACCAAGCTGGAGATCCCGAGCACCGCCATGATATTGAAAAGGTTGCTTCCAATCGCATTCCCAACCGCGATGTCGCGCTCACCTCGAATGGCAGCCATCACTGACGTCGCAGCTTCTGGAAGTGACGTTCCGGCAGCGACGATGGTCAGACCGATGATCAATTCTGAGACTCCAAGGCTTCGCGAAATCGTGACGGCCGCCTCGACAAACCACCGCGCTCCCACCACCAACAGAATCAGCCCCGCGAGAAGCATCACTCCATTGATCAGACCGCTTTTCAGTGTTGACGATCTTTCCACCTGACCGAATTCCGCTTCGTATTCCGCCTGAATCGCCCCCTGCTCTCGTCGACTCTTGATGATCGCCCAGAGCGTATAAGCCACCAGCCCCGTCGAGAGAATCAACCCATCCAGTCGACTGATGCTTCCGTTGAAGGCCATCAGCCAGACAAGAGCCGACAGGCCAATCATTAAGGGGACTTCGACTCGAACAAGCTGCTGTGAAACGTGCAGAGGAACGATGATTGCGGACAGGCCCAGAATCAGAAGAATGTTGAAGATGTTGCTGCCGACGATGTTCCCCAGCGCGACATCGGGTTGACCACTTAAAGCGGATTGCAGACAGACGACCAGTTCGGGCGCGCTCGTTCCAAACGAGACGACTGTCAGCCCGACGACCAACGGGGAAACTCCGAACGAGACAGCGAGTTTCGAAGCTCCTCGAACCAGAAGTTCTGCTCCTCCGGTCAAAACGATCAATCCGACCACGAGCATCAAAATCGCCACGCCAGACTCCTTCCAGTCATCAACTCAGGAACTCTCAGAACATAGCATACCGCTTTCTCAGTGAAAGAGTGCAACTCAATGCGCGGTCGTGATGCGCTTAAGACTCATCACTCATACCCCTTGAGAAAAGCTCACATTCAGAGAGTCACCGGCACAGGACAGAAAGCAGAAGACAGAAAGAGGGCGCCGATCCTTGAGAGCGCAGATTCTTCGCCACTCGACAGCGACCGTGATTCTCCATCCGTATTACTGCGACCGTGCGACAGCGATCCCGCAAAGCAGGAGCAGCTGTTCATGACAATTGATGATCGAGTCCTGAATGGCTAAGTCAGATTCATCGACTGCAGGAATTCCTCATTCGTCTTCGTACGTTTCATACGATTGGTGAGGAGTTCCATCGCTTCGACCGGGTTCATGTCATTGAGGACACGTCTGAGAATCCAGACAAGTCGAAGCTCGTCTTCACCCATTAGAAGTTCTTCCCGGCGTGTGCCTGACTTATTGACGTCAATCGCTGGCCAGACGCGTTTTTCGACCATTCGACGGTCGAGATGCAGCTCCGTGTTTCCTGTTCCTTTGAACTCTTCGAAGATCACCTCATCCATTTTGGAACCGGTATCGACAAGTGCGGTCGCGATAATCGTCAAGCTTCCGCCTTCATCTACTGCCCGGGCAGCTCCGAAGAAACGTTTCGGATGCTGAAGCGCGTTGGCATCGACACCACCAGTCAGAATCTTTCCGGAATTGGGACATTCCGTATTATACGCACGGGCCAAACGCGTGATTGAGTCGAGGAAAATCACGACGTTTTCGCCGTATTCCACCATCCGCTTCGCTTTTTCGATGACCATTTCCGCAACTTGAATGTGGCGGCTGGGCGGTTCATCAAACGTACTTGAAACGACTTCACAGTTGTCGCTTTTGACCTGCCGTTCCATCTCAGTCACTTCTTCCGGACGTTCATCAATCAGCAACATGATGACGTAAACATCCGGATGGTTTTGGATCACTGCTTGCGCGAGCTTTTGCAATAACACGGTTTTCCCGGCACGCGGAGGAGAGACGATCAATCCTCTCTGACCGAATCCGATCGGTGACACGATGTCGACGACGCGTGTACTGATTTCTGCCTGATCATCTGACAGATGGAGACGATCTTTGGGGTGCAGCGGTGTGAGATCGTCAAACGGAACTTTTTCGGAAACGAGATTGGGATCCTGCCCGTTGATCGCTTCGACTCGCAAGAGAGCGAAGTAGCGTTCGTTCTCTTTGGGCGGGCGAATTTGCCCAGCGACAGTCGCACCGGTCCGCAATCCAAACCGACGAATCTGACTCGGCGAAACGTAAATGTCGTCCGGACAGGGAAGATAGTGATAGTCCGGGCTGCGCAGAAAACCGAATCCGTCCGGAAGAATCTCGAGCGTTCCTTCACCGAACATCAGACCATTCATCTTGGTCCGCTCTTTGAGGATCCGGAAGATGAGATCCTGTTTTTTGAGCCCCTGATAGTCGGTGACTTTTTCCTGCTTTGCCAATTCGAACAATTCTTTGACCGTCATTCGCTGCAATGCTGCGATGTGAATGTCGGACTGCTTGGCATCTTCGTAGTGAGAGTTGGCAGGATCATAGATGGCTTGATCGCCGTCGGACGACTTCTGGCCAACGACGTCGGCGACATCCTTTGAGCGACCTGAAGTTGTTGATTTCGACATGATATTCTCGGGACAATGTAGAGAGGAAATTCTGGGGCCCTGGATGGGATCGACGATTTTTCCTGAAATCAAAGATGGGCTTCAGAGTTGGAAATGGCGAATGGCAGTGAGTGACAGCCCTGAACCTTAGTGACTCAATTCAATCAGGATTTCCCGTGGGTTGGTGATAGTCGGATGATGTTACGGTTGAGAAGGCTGCGAAACAGCTTCTCGATTTGTGTATCGGGTCTCAAACTGGTTGATGAACCAGTCAATGAACAACTCGGCCGCGAGATGAGGCGGAAGTGTATGATCGACGATAAAGTCTGCCCGTTTTCTCTTCTCAGGCAAACTCAACTGACTGGCTTCTCGCTGAGCCAGTTCTTCTGCGGACCATCCACGCCCTGCGACTCGGTCGAGCCGCACATGTTTCGGAACATCCAGGAACACGACAGCATCACAAATGCTGACCCAGCCCGCTTCGATCATCAGTGCCGCATCGAGGAAGATGACATCCACCTCAACTTCTGACTTCATCTCGTGAAGTTGTTCTTCGAGGAGCTTTCGAATTTCTGGATGAACAATTTGATTCAATTGCGAACGTGCGGCCTGTTGATCGTCTTCAACTCCAAACACCCGACGAGCGAGTGCAGATCGAAGAATTTCGCCATCGCTGTCAAAAATGTCTTCTCCGAAAACCTCTCGCAGCTGCGATTTGACGGAATCAAAGCGAAGCACGCGATGCCCAGCCTGATCTGCGTCCAGAACCCGAGCATTGAGGCGTTCTCCCACTGCGCGCGTAAAGGTCGTCTTGCCTGAGCCGATTCCACCGATCACACCGATCACAGGAATGGACAAAGGCTGATCCTTTGCACGGAAATGGGACTGCTGAGTTTTCAAGATTTGAGTTCAGGGAAATCAGTGAAGGAAGGGAGGAACAGTCGCAAAATTCACTACAGGCTGAACCTGAATGATTGAATGGACCAAGGCACAACATGGGACGTCTCAGAAACGACGGCACACGAGATGCTGCTGAATTGAAATCAGCGGTCTTGATCTCTGTTTTATTTCGTTTTGAGTCAGTTCTGATTGAGTGGATTCAGATGATCTGTCAATCCGTCGACGCGTGAGGTGAAACTCCAGTTTCAGGGCAGACAGAATTCGAGCTGAAAAGACCCTAACACTATGGTCGCTCGCCAATTCCCAAATGTCAATCATCTGTTTCCTTATCCGTATCGAATTTCTCAATCGAAATGGTTGGCAATCGGGTCTCAGCAGTTCAAGATGCAGGTGATTGTGACGAAATTTCCGGGAACCTTCTTCCGAACCGTTTCGTCTCACGGATGGTGAATCAAAGAAACGGGCTGATTTCAGACGGGTAATCCGCAAATCTGGAATAACAGCCTCGACAGGATGCAAACATGTCTCGACCAACTTTCGCGGTGCTTCTTCTTTTTCTGTGCGGAGTGACCCTGTTGGGGGTCTTCAAAATTCAGGCTCAGACGCCGAATCTTGAGCAACAGCGTTCCGAGGGAGCAAAGCTGTACGAAGAGGGCCAGTTCAAAGAGGCACTCACGATCTTCCTGGGGCTCGTGAAATCAGAGGAAAACTCTGGGAAGACGTTGGCCTACGATCTCAAGAGTGCAGCAAATTGTTACCGAAAGCTTCAACAAATGCACGAACTCGACGATCTGCTCCAAGTGATCATCAGCATTCACTCTGAGGATTGGAGAGGCTACTGGATGGCTGCACAAGAATTGCAGGCAAGTCCATCCAACGGTTTCGTCGTCGCGGGAGAGTTTCGACGGGGAAATCAGCGGGGCGGCGGTGAGTATGCGTCGGTCGAAGATCGAGATCGTGTTCAATCGCTTCAATGGATGATGGAAGCAAAGCGGCTGATGCCGAGCGATGTGCCTCCCGAGGAACAAGCCAAATTCTACGAATTCTTCGCTCAGGTCTTTGCGAAGGGACGATTGGGAACACACTCCTGGTTGCTCCAAGACTTGACCTCACTCGACGAACTTCCCGACCCGGTCGTCGGATACCGATACAATTACCGTTCACAGAAAGATCGAGCGGCTCCCGTCGATGAAGAAGGACATCCCATCTTTATTTCGATTCCGTCGTCACTGGAAGAGGCCACTTCCGACGGCGAACGATGGCGCTGGTGCCTGCAACAAGCTGCCGAGAAGGACCCGTCGCAAAAACCAAGGCTCGATTTCAATTTCGCAGAGTTTGCCCGCTCCCAGTTTGGCGTTCCAACTCTCAGACGCTGGGGCATCAATCTCAGCGGTCTCAACTCCAACGATGACGATTCCGCAGAATCCAAAACGTGGCAACTTCCCACACTCGCAGAAGACGAAATGATCGCGCGTCTCGCCACGGGAACTCTTCGCTTTAAGCTTCCGGAAGATTACGACTTCATCGGAAACCTTCGGAGAATCGGCAACAGCGACACCAAAGCCGATTCAGAGCGTGCTTTGCTCTTGCTGGCACAAATCTTCGAAGATCGACTTCAATACGACACCGCAGCTGAAGTCTGGAAATCAGCGATCGAGCGTCACGGGCCCGGAAACCGGAATTACCGACAAAAGCGGCTCGATCAGATCGTCAACAACTGGGGCCAATTTGAGTCCGTTCAAAGCCAGGCGCCCGGAGTCGGAGCGAAGATCGACTACCGATTCCGCAACGGAGACCTTGTTCATTTCGCTGCTCAGGAAATCAAAGTTCCCGAGTTAGTCAGAGACATTCAGACCTATCTCAAGTCATCGCCCAAAGAACTCGACTGGCGAAAGCTTCAGGTCGAGAACATCGGATATCGGCTCGTTGCTGAAAATGAAACCAAATATCTGGGCAAAACAGTCGCTGCCTGGTCCGTCGATCTGGAACCTCGCGAGAATCACTTTGACCGCCGGACGACGATTTCCACACCGCTGCAAAATGCGGGGGCCTATCTGCTGACGGCGAAAATGGAGGACGGTAACACAAGCCGAATCATCATTTGGCTCGACAATACCGCGATCGTCAAGAAACAACTCAACGGTCGGTCGATGTATTTCGTCGCGGATACAGTGACGGGAGAACCACTCAATCGTGTCCCGGTCGAGTTCTTCGGATGGAAACAAGAACTCGTTCCGAACACCATTCGAGACTACGCGATTTCGGTCAAACAGCACGCTGAGTTCACCGACGAGAACGGGATCATCCTCGCCGACGAAAAACTTCTCTCTGACGAAATGCAGTGGATGGCGATCGTTCAGTCTGAGGACGACCGCTTTGCTTACCTCGGATTCAGCGGCGTCTGGTACGGTGATTATCGACGATCGAGATACGACCAGCACAAAGTCTATGTCGTCACGGATCGTCCGGTGTATCGACCAGAACAAACGGTCGAATTCAAGTTCTGGCTGCGTGAAGTCACCTACGAAAAGACCGATGCCGAACGATTCGCAAATAAGGAATTCACCGTTCGAATTCGTGATCCGAAAGGGACGGAAGTTTTCAAGCAGAAAATGGCCACCGACAAATTCGGGGGACTGGCAGGCAGCTATGAAATCCCGGAAGGAGCCGCTCTCGGAAACTATGATCTTTCCATTGATCATCAATTTGGAATCAGCGGAAGAAATTCCTTCCGTGTTGAGGAATACAAGAAGCCGGAATTTGAGGTGACGATTGATGCTCCACAGACACCTGTGGAACTGGGAGACTCAATCCAGGCAACGATTTCAGCCCGATACTTCTTCGGAGCCCCCGTCACCAACGCCAAAGTTCAGTTTAAGGTCGAGCGATCAAAGCACGATTCGCGCTGGTTCCCCGTCACTCGCTGGGACTGGCTTTACGGCAGCGGATACTGGTGGTTTGGTTCCCAGTATCAGTGGTACCCTGGTTTCAGTCGATGGGGCTCATTGCCGCCGATTCCCGGTTGGTGGAACTGGAACCCGGATCCCCCCGAACTGGTTCTCGATCAGGAAGTTGAGATCGGTCCCGATGGAACCGTTCAAATTGACATCGACACATCACTTGCAAAAGTCCTGCACGGCGACAGTGATCACGAATACGAAATCACTGCTGAAGTGACCGATGCCTCTCGCCGCACAATCGTCGGTTCCGGCTCTGTCCTTGTCGCTCGTCGACCTTTCAATGTGTTCGCATGGACAACTCGCGGACACTACTCGGTCGGAGATGTCATCGACGCAGAGTTTCAGGTTCGCACGGTCGACGGGAAAGGTGTTCAGGGAACGGGATCGCTCAAACTTCAACAGATCTCCTACGACGAAAACGGAGTGCCGCAAGAAAAGACCGTTGAGGAATGGGAACTCAACACAAACGAAGACGGAAGAGTCTCACAAAAAATCAACGCACAGTCCGCCGGACAGTATCGCCTCTCGTATTCTGTCACCGCGGAAGACAAGACAATTGAGGGAGCTTGCCTGTTCGTGATTCGCGGAACTGGATTCGACGGATCTGACTATCAGTTCAACGATCTCGAACTGATCCTCAACAAGCAAACCTACGCACCCGGCGAAGAGATCGAACTTCTCGTCAATACGAACCGGATCGGTTCGACTGTCCTGCTGTTCGTGCGAGCTGAGAACGGACTGGCCCCGGCCAAACCTCAGGTTTTGCGACTCGACGGCAAAAGCACCGTCGTCCCGATTGATGTCGTCGATCGCGACATGCCGAACTTCTTCATCGAAGCGATCACCATTTCCAACGGGGAACTTCATACCACCGTTCAGGAAGTCGTCGTTCCGCCTCAAGATCGCATCATCAATGTCGAAATTCTGACGGAAACCGAAAAGTTCCGCCCCGGACAGCAAGCGGACATACAAGTCAAATTCACCGACGACGAAGGCAAACCTTTCGAAGGCTCACTCGTCATGAGCGTGTATGACCGGGCGGTCGAGTACATCTCCGGTGGTTCGAATGTGACCGAGATTCGCGAGTTCTTCTGGAAATGGAAACGGAACCACTACCCGAATACCGAGCATAACCTCAGCAAGTATTTTGGGTTGCTCACGAAGTCCGGGGAAATTCTGATGGGGAACATCGGGATCTTTGGCGGTGAGGTCGCAGACACCGACAAACTCGCCAAGAGCAAACTTGAGCTCGCTGATGGGGCTCCTCAACGCAAGGGTGGTCGAATGATGAACACTCGAGCGATGCCCACTCCGATGTCAGCCGTGGGGGGAGGAGTCACGGAATCGCTCGCTGCAGATTTTGGAGCAGAAGCCGCTGTCGAAGCTGAGATGGTCGCACCAACCGTCCGGACCAATTTCGCCGATACAGCTTTCTGGGATGCCGATCTCACAACAAATCACGACGGGATCGCTGAGATCTCGTTCACGATGCCGGAAAACCTTTCCTCATGGAAGATGCGTGCCTGGGGTCTCGGAGCCGGAACAGCAGTCGGAGAAGCAACGACCGAAGTCGTCACGTCCAAAGATTTCGTCGTTCGACTTCAAGCTCCGCGATTCTTCGTCGAGAAAGACGAGATTGTCATCTCTGCGGTCGTTCACAACTATCTCGAAACGGCCAAACAAGCAGAAGTCTCGCTCGATCTCAGTGGGAACACGCTCGAATTCCTCTCTCCTGACGCCCAGAAGCAGACCGTTCGAATCACCGCCGGAGGGGAAGCCCGCGTTGACTGGCGAGTCAAAGCGGTCGCTGAGGGAACCGCCACAATCACTGTGCAGGGACTGACCGACGAAGAGTCGGATGCGATGGAAATGTCTTTCCCAGTGTTTGTCCATGGGTTCGAAAAATTCGAGTCGTTCTCCGGAGTCATTCGTCCGGAAGACACAAGCGATCAAATTGAAATCGTTGTCCCCGAAGAGAGACGACCTGAGCAAACCCGGCTCGAGATTCGATATTCACCGACACTCGCGGGAGCAATGGTCGACGCCCTTCCCTACCTCGCTGAATATCCTTATGGCTGTACCGAACAGACCCTCAACCGGTTCGTGCCGTCAGTCATCACGCAGGGAATTCTGCGTCGCATGGGGTTGAATCTGGCTGAGATCAAGGAAAAACGAACAAACCTCAATGCTCAGGAAATCGGTGATCCGAATGAACGGGCAGCTCGCTGGAAGCGCTTCGACCGGAACCCGGTCTTCGACGAAGCTGAGCTCGCTCGCATGGTTAAGAAAGGGGTCCAGGATCTCACATCGATGCAGAACTCCGATGGAGGATGGGGATGGTTCTCAGGTTATGGGGAACGTTCTTATCCGCACACGACAGCAGTCGTGGTCCACGGTCTGCAACAAGCTGCGAAAAACGATATCGCGATCGTCGATGGAATTATTGAGAAGGGAATTAGCTGGCTCACTGAGTATCAAGTTGAGCAAGTCAAGTTGCTGGAAGAAGGTGATCGCCAGGCTGAGAAGCCGAGCCGAAGGCGCTATCGCTCCGAAGCCAACAACCTCGACGCTCTCGTCTTCTCGGTCCTCGTCGACGCAGGTGAGGTCAATCCGTCGATGCAGAAGTATCTCTACCGAGATCGACTGAAACTTTCACTGTATGGTCAGGCTCTCACCGGTCTCGCTTTCGACAAGATTGGTGCCAATGAACAACGCGACATGATCGTTCGCAACATCGACCAGTTCATCACTGTCGATGATGAAAATCAGACCGCTTATATCGATCTGCCAAACAACGGATACTGGTGGAACTGGTATGGAAGCACGATTGAAGCGAACGCTCAATACCTCAAGTTGCTCTGTCGTACCGCACCGCAGGACCCGAAAACTTCCGGTCTCGTGAAGTTCATTCTGAACAACCGAAAGCATGGATCTTACTGGACCAATACACGAGATACTGCCTATTGCATTGAAGCACTCGCTGAGTACCTCGAAGCGACGAACGAACTGAAGCCGGACATGACGGTGGAAGTCTTCATCGACGGAGAACGCAAGAAGTCGGTCAAAATTACCTCCGACAACCTGTTCACTTTCGAGAACGCCTTCGTGATCGAAGGAGAGGATCTTGCGTCCGGAGAGCACACCATCGAACTCCGCAAGACCGGAAGTGGCCCGTTGTATCACAACGCGTACCTAACGAATTTCTCGCTTGAAGACTTCATCACGAAAGCGGGACTGGAAATCAAAGTTCAGCGAAAGTTCTATCGACTCGTTCAGGACGAGGACGCCAACTCAGTCGTGTCCGGAAGTCGCGGACAGGTCATCGACCAGAAAACGCTGAAGTACGACCGAGTTCTTCTTGAAAATCTCAGCGATGTGAAAAGCGGAGACCTCATCGAAGTGGAACTCGAAATCGATTCGAAGAACGACTACGAGTACGTTATTTTCGAAGACCTCAAAGCTGCCGGAACGGAACCCGTCGAACTGAGAAGTGGTTACACGAGCGGCGGTCTCCGGGCTTATGTCGAATTTCGAGACGAACGAGTCGCCTTCTTCATGAGAAGCCTCGTACGCGGAAAACATTCCGTGAGCTACCAACTCCGGGCAGAAATCCCCGGACGATTCAGCGCACTCCCCGCCCGGGCCTACGCCATGTACGCTCCCGAACTGAGAGGGAATTCCGACGAGTTCAAGTTGATTATCGAAGACGCCGAGGAGTGAACGCTGAGTAATTAACTCGAAGTAAACAACTCGAAGCGATAGGAAAAGAAAGGACGCCGGATTGGATCCGGCGTCCTTTTAATTTGAACTCACGTTACTCCTGAAGTTCACTCGCTGCAGCTGTAATGACTCGTCGAAACAGCTCGGAGAACTGCTGTGAAGAATTGCAGCAATTCGGGTGATTCAACGCATCCTCCGAAACACGCAACCAGTTCGAGTGAGGAAGCAACGTGCTTTAGAGCAAGTTGCTCTTTCCTGTGCACTCGCTTGCACTGTTTCACAAGTTAAAAGGCTGTGCTTGCTCGTGCGAGGGAGTGCATACAAAATCAGAAAATGCTCTAGTTGGAAGAGCGATCGACGCTTTCTTCCCAAAGCCCATCGCGAATCAGATATCCGGTGATCTTTTCGACGACATCAGGATGCTCCGCTGCAAGGTCGGTCTCTTCGCCCGGATCGGTTGTCACATCATAAAGTTTCCAGGTTCCGGGAGACTCCAAGTCTGCATTTCGGTTTGGCTTCTCTGGATAGCGAACGAGTCTCCATTTGCCTGACCGGACGCCAACACTCGTGCGTCCCTCCTGGCTCGCAAAATAAAGGTATTCGTGACGTGGTTGTTCAGAATCATTTCCGAGCAATGTCGGCAAGTAGGAAATTCCATCGATCCCGTCGGGAACTTCCGCACCGGCGAGTTCACAAGCAGTCGGAAGAAAATCGTAGAAGGCGGAAGGAAGATCACTTGTCGTTCCAGCTGGAATGGTTCCCGGCCAGCGTGCGATGAGAGGAACTCGAATCCCGCCTTCGTGCATCGAACGTTTGTATCCCTGCAGCGGCCCGTTGGAATCGAAGAAGTCGTGCTTGTGTCCGCCTTCTTCGTGGGGACCATTGTCTGAAGTGAAAATGACGAGCGTCTTTTCTGTTAGCTCAAGATCATCAAGCAGCGCCATCAGGCGTCCGACATCTCGGTCCATGTGCGTGATCATCGCCGCGAATCCTTTTTCGGGATTGGGCCAGTCACGATCCTTATAGATTCCGTAGTCGGGGACTTCCATGCCATCACCGAGAACGCGCCCTCCCTCGTTGTTCGCGTGCGGAATGGTCCAATGAATGTGAAGCAGAAACGGTTCTTCAGCGTTCTCTTTCACAAAATTCATGGCAGCATCTGTCATGAAGTCATGAGAGTAGCTGACCCGCACCGACGAAACTCGACCGCGACCGTTTTCGTAGTCTCCGATCACATTTCCGGGGAGGGTGACCTGTGTCTGATTTTCCCACAGGAAGGTCGGGTAGAAATTGTGGGCATTGCTTTGATTCAAGTATCCGAACCAGTAGTCGAACCCGTTGTTGTTAGGATGCCCCGGATTGTTGATTTCTTCCGGAGTGTCCACATTCCCCAGAGCCCACTTTCCGACTCCTCCGGTCCGGTAACCAACCTCTTTGAGTTGTCGACTGACGGTTGATTCCATCCCGGTCAAGCTGCGCGCTCGATTTCCGATGAGCCCGGTCGTCCCGCAGTGTTGACCGGTCCAGAGCACCAGTCGTGATGGTCGGCATACGGTATGTCCGGAATAGTGATCAGTGAAACGCATTCCCTGGCTCGCAAGCCGATCGATGTTGGGTGTTTCAATCACCTCTTGCCCATAGCATCCAAGATCCCCGTACCCCAGATCATCCGTCATGATGTAGATGATATTCGGGCGATCAGCCGCCTGAAGCAGACCGACCGGGATGAAGAACTGTAGTCCGAATAGCGTAAGTATGAACTTCAACAATAGAAACTCCTCAAGTTGCAATATTCATGAATGCCCGCAGCCCGAACTCTTCCCGATTCATCAGGACTTCGACTGAGACAGAACGAGCAACGTCTGCGCCGCACGGATGCGAGCATCAAAGTGTTCGTCTTCCAACAGCTGCAAGAGCAACTCTTTCGCCTCAGTGGCTCGTGCATCTCCCGCAAATGTCGCTGCATTGGTCCGGATGGCAGGGTCAGCGTCGGTGAGATTGTCCATCAGCGCCTTCAATCCCTCAGCATCACCAAGCGATGCTAATGCGTGCTCGTTGTAAGCTTTGACGAGAGGATCTTTCGCGCGTTTGACGTTTCGACGCATTTGCGGAATGTCCGATTGATCACCGATCCGAGCCAGAATCCAGGCTGCTATCCGGAAAGTCTGTTCGTCATCGCTCTTTAATTCTTGACGAAGAAGCTGCATGGCCTGCTCATCTCCAGACCTCGCCAGTGCCGCTGCTGCCATGAGCTTTGTCTTCATGTCAGTGGTCGTTCTCAGCACTCGCTTCAGCCGCTTCCCATTCCCGATTTCGTCAACCTTGAACAGACTTTCGGCCGCGTGTGTGTGACCGTATGTGTCCGTTTTATCAAGGATTTTCAGCATCGCCGCTGCGTGCTCGGTCGCACCTGCCCGAACCAGTTCGCGAGCGAGACCGCAGCGCTTTTGATCGTCCGTTTCAAGTGGCAATTTTGGTTCCAGCGCTTCGCGAACCTCCGCGCCATACCCTGCCAGAGTGAGTGCCTCCGCTGCATGCATCGCGGGCCAAAATTCGTCGGAAGCCATGGCTCCTCGAAGAATCTTAAGGCACTGCTCTTTCTGAGCATCGGTCAATTGGATTGTCTCTGAGGAAGCCTGTTGCCGATCACCTTCGCTGGCAAGCGCGAATGGAGAGACAAACAGAGCGAAGCAGCACATCAGCAGGAGGGTTTTCATCAGTCGACCACTCTTCAATCGGGAGAAATCTGAACTGAGCATCACATTACAGTTCTTTGATGCATTTGTCTTCCGATGGAACGAACAAACCATTGAACGCTGAATTTCGTTGACGAATCACTCTTCGAAATCCTGAATGTTCGTTTCGAGCATCCGTTTTAAGCCGAGGAAATCTCCCCCGTGAGCGAGAAGTTGCGCCCCCTGCTCGCGACGTTTCTGAATCTCTTCCTTGCCGCTGACCGGGCAGGCCCACGCTTTGCCATGCTTTTTGCACGCTTCTGCTGTCCGTTGATAAGCATCCTCAAGTGACCAGCCCGTCTCCTGATGCCGCAGCCGCAGGCCGAGATCCCCCGGCCCAATAAACAGAACGTCGACTCCGTCGGTCGCAGCAATTTGTTCGACATTCTCAACAGCTTGAGGAGTTTCAATTTGAACGACGAGAAATGTTTCTCGATTGGCTTCTTCGGGAAACGTCATCGGATCATTGCACAGAAAATCGGCGTCCAGTCCAGCTCCGTCGAGCCCTCGATCTCCAATCGGCGGAAACTTGACGGCATCGACCAGCGTGGCGGCTTTTTCAGGCGTGCTGACGTGTGGAATCATTAACCCAGTCGCTCCGTCTTCGAGAAGTCGATATAGGCGGGTTTTCTCGAGGGTTCGCGCACGGACCATGATGTCGATGTCGAATAGATGGCCGAAGGCGAGGAGTGACTGAATCTGATGGTCTTCCAACTGCCGATGTTCGGTATCCAGCCAGATACAATCGTAACCAGCGTTCGCGGCATGCTTGATGTAGGCCGGGATGTAATGTCCCAGCGCGCACATACGTGCCGTTTCTCCAGCACGAATTTTCGCAAGTGTCCGACTTCTTCGCATTGTGATCCTGCAGTTCTTTGAGGATAAGGGAGGCGGTATGGGTGGGCGCAAGGGAGGAGTTTGTCAGCCGTCAGTAACTTCGTCAATCGCCGCTCGTGTCAGCTTTTTCGGAAGCTGAAGGACCGTCGGAGGTCATCAGACTCACCAGACAGCCGACTCCCAGATTCACAGCCAGAGCGACCGGAGCGATCCACTGAAAACTGACCGGGTCTGTCATTTGATCGGCGTCAACGAAGAACCGGTAGAACGGACCCGAAAACGCGATCAAAACGGCAGTCACGATCCCGCAAGCTGTTCCGATCCACACACCAGTTCGACTCGCGAAGGGAACGAACAACGCGTAGAAGAACAGCCCGAAAATCGGAGTGGCCAGCAGGTTCGACGTCTTCTGCGTCACCGCAGTAATATTGCCGGGAACTCGATCCATCACGGAGCTGAGAATCACGACAAACAATCCGATTCCGAACGCCAACCGCCGAGCGAGACGAACGTGAGCTTCTTCGGATTCGGGCTTCTTTCCGAAGCGATCGAGTCCGTCAGTCATCACGACAGCAGTAATCGAATTCACTCCGGAATCGAGACTCGACATGGCTGCCGCAAACATCGCTGCGATCACGAGTCCAGAGACTCCCGGAGGAAGTAAGTGCGAGATGAAAAACGGGAAGAGATCATCTGCGTCCGCTTTGAGATTCGTGCCCGGTGGAAGCTGATCGAGATTGGCTTCGAAGTAACCAAGGAGAGCGAATCCAACGAGCCCTAAAGTGATCGCGACAATCACCGCGACGATCAACTGAATGGCCAAAGCTCTGCGTGCCGCAGCAGCATCTTTCGTCGCCATAAACCGCTGCACAGAAGTTTGATCTCCTCCCAGAGTACAGACGTACCAGGTTCCCTGGCTGAGGATGGCGCCGATGACAGTCAATCGCGTCGCAGCGTTTTCAGGGAAAATTGGTTGTCGATCCCAAATCGGATGCCACTGACTGGGAAACCAATGAAAGCCTCCCATTTTGGAAGTGACGATCGCGATGACGGTCAGCGCCCCGCCGTAGAGCAGCAGCGTCTGAATTGCGTCGGTAATGACCACCGCGCGGAGACCTCCCAGCGACGTATAAATCACAGCGACAGTTCCCGTGATCAACGAGACGAGTGGAATCCATCGCTCATCAGCCCCAATCATCGTTGTGAGTGCTTTAGCTGTGAGATAGACCAGTAACGCCATCCAGATAAGTCTCAGAATGACAAACATCCCGGCGCCAAGAAGCCGAATTTCGAGCCCGAGTCGCTTCTCCAGCAACTCGTAGGCACTTGTGACTCGATGTCGCATGTATACCGGCAGCATTCCGAATCCGACGATCAGAAAGACAAACGGCAACGAGAGAAGGCTGCAAAATTGAACAGGCCCTTTCCCAAGCGCTTCGCCGGGAAACGACAGATAAGAAATTGTGCTCAGAAGCGTCGCGAACAATGACACCCCGATCAGCACGGGATTCATTGCTCCGCTGCCGACAAAGTATTCTTTGGTCGAGGTTTGTCTACGACTGAAATACCATCCCAGCCAGATCGTGCCAACTGCATAAGCAAGCACAATGATCCAGTCAATCGCTGCCAGGCCAGTCTGCCCGGCGTCTGGATCAAATACGTTCGGCAAGTCTGCGAGGAGGAGAGACTTCGGGAGGGATAGTGACGTTTGGAAGACTCCTGAAAGACCCATCAGCATGAATCATACTTTCCAATCAAGAATCGAATTCAGTTGATGTGTCACGGTAGTCAATCATCCC
Source organism: Thalassoglobus neptunius (assembly GCF_007859735.1). Taxonomy (GTDB): domain Bacteria; phylum Planctomycetota; class Planctomycetia; order Planctomycetales; family Planctomycetaceae; genus Thalassoglobus; species Thalassoglobus neptunius. The sequence goes on from NZ_SIHI01000004.1 coordinate 69,728, forward strand.
CGGATTGAATAGCGCCGCCAGCAATTCATGACGATTCAGAATGGGAACTTCTGTCGAACAGAGAGATCAACACTGCTGCGAGCAGGCAGCCGACAAGATTCGAGACAAGATCCCACCCGGTGTTGAGATAACCGCCGACATTGGTTTCGGGAACAAGCAGCGTCGCAGCGAATTCGACCACTTCGTTAAGTGCTCCAAATCCCATCCCGGCAGCGGCGCACAGCGTCAGCAATCCGAAGGTCGGCGCGATGTCCGCACCCGATTTTTGAAACGCCGCCTTCAATGCTTGCCAGCAGATCCATGTCGTCAGGCCAAATCCGTACGCATGCACCAACTGGTCATACTTCAGCCGATTCGGAATCAACCACAGGTTGTACAAGACCGAGGATGTTCCTTCGGTCGGCCAGGACTCCGGAACATGAACGAGCCCACCGCACATATGTGCCAAACCCCAAAGCGAGAGGCCCCACAACGCAAGTGGATGCAATCGGACTCGATGATGCAGCCACAACACTGGCCCCAAAAGCACGCCCATGACGCCGACGTAAATCACGAATTCCATTTTGCCTGACGCAAAGGAACTCCACAGCGCGGGGGCGATGTACAACATCGTCACCAATAGAATTGTTTTCTCGCTTGTCAGCAACCCTCTCATCGGATCTCCTCATCGTCGGGATCGCCTGAGAATACCGATTCTTGAAGAATTGTGTACTTCGATCCCGAACGCGAAAGCTCCGATTGATAATACACCATGCGATCAAACAGAAACTTTCCGAACTCCTGATCGCGATGTGTGTCGATCAGCTCCATCAGAGATTCCGGAGGCTTTCCATTGACTCGCGCAACTGTGAGATGCGGCGTGAATCGCCTTCCTTCTCGCGGAAACCCGATCGTTTCGAGAGCATCCGTCAGTCGCTCCGCCAGTGAAATCATCGGCTGCTGCGGATGGCAACCAATCCACACTACGCGTGGGCGTCTGCGATTGGGAAAAGCTCCCACTCCCTGAAGCGTGAGCTGTTGTTCTTGAGTTTCCTGGATAACCTCATTCATCACCTCACACACAGCGGAGATTTGATGATCTTTGGTTTCGCCCAAAAACGCGATCGTGAAGTGAAGCATTTCCGGACGGTTCGCTCGCACGGTGCCTTGAATTTTGCGAAGCGATCCAAGGAACCGACCAAGTTGTTCGGTCGGCTCGATGGGGATCGCAAGAAACGAACGAATCGTCCGGGACATAACCTAACAGCAAATCATCAGAATCAGGCGGGCGGCTGACCATCTTTCCATGGACCAGCCAGCTTCATATAGGCAGGTTCTTCGAGAGTACTTCCGTAATCTCCGGCAGTCCACCCAGGAATGTGCTTCGGCTTCCCGCGTTCTTTCGAGATTTTCTCCCATTGATCTGCCCACGACTTGCCGCCCTGATGGGCTTCGAACGCATTGACGGGACCCGTCTTCGGATCGAAGTAGTAGCAGACGCCGTTTCGGTAACTCTGAGCCCCGAGAATGACTGTTGTCACTGCGGCGGCTCCGAGATCAGGCGGGTTGTTGCAGTCGAGTGGATTGCCTGAGTTCATGGCAGCAATCCAGTTCTTGAAGTGTTCGTAAGTCTGATCGTCAATCGGTTCCGTCTGAATCGTTTCCTCAGCGAGGGAACTGTCACGAGTCACTTGAGGACGTTCAGGGATGTATTGAATCTTATCCCCATTGAAGATGAACGAACCAAAGTGCCCGCGAATACACTGATCGATTCGCGATTCCTGGCTACACATCGTCGACGAGACAAGGCCGTGAACACCTTCGGGATAGTCCGCCGCGACGGTGGCGACATCGGGTACGCCTCGACCATCGTACTCAAGGTACAATCCACCCGCCCCGACAACACGGCCGGGATAACGCAATCCAGTCGCTTTGAGCATCATCGTGACACGATGGACGAAGAGGTCTGTGTACATCCCGGACCCAAACGGCCAGAAGCGTCGCCACTGCTTGTACACTTCTCGATCAAACGGTCGGTCTTCGGCCAGACCTTCTTCGACTCCCAGCCATCGCTGCCAGTCGATGTTCTGCGGAGTCATGTCCTTCTTGAGTTCATAATACCGCCATTGTCCCTGAGCCGAGTTCCGGAAGTACTCAGTCTGGAACATCATCACCTTTCCGAGTTTCCCGTCGTTGAGGAGTTCCCGGGCGTGATTCCAAACCGGTTGGGAGGTTCCCTGAACTCCGACCTGCATCACTTTTCCGGAGTCTTCCCACTTCTCGACGACATCGAGAGCTTCCTCGACATTCTTCGTCATCGGCTTTTCGCAGTAGACGTGCAGCCCAGCAGCGAGTGAATCGAGAACCTGTTTGTGATGCCAGTGATCCGGCGTCGCGATGGAAACGGCATCGAGATTCTCTTTTTCGAGCATTTCTCGATAGTCCACGTATTGCGTGGGAGTATTTCCGTTTTTCTCCTTAATGTAGTCAGCCACCTTCTCTCGCTGGACAGAAAAGACTTCTGCGACGGAAACGAGTTCGATATTGGCCCCTTCATTTTTCAGTTTCGCCAGTGTCCTGACATGCGCACCAAATCCACGACCTCCAGGACCGATGAATCCAATTCGGATGTTCTGGTTGGGAGACTGCGCGGGTGCGTCTTTCGCGGACAGGCCGACGAATGCACTCGTTCCGGCGGCGATGGCTCCCGAGCTTTTCAAAAAACTGCGGCGGTTGACAGAATCGGTCATCGTCTTCCTCGTAAGAAGTTGAAAGAATCAAACATGCGAGACGTGGATTTTTCTCACGCCGACATTCATCATGCTTGAAAATGGTGCACACTCAAGCATCAAACATAGCTGATCCGTCGTTTGATCAGAAGCTTGAACGTGTTCGACGACTGCTCACTCAACAAGTCCAGACCTTCACACTGAAATCTTCGTATGCCTAAGCTTGAAGAACCTTCGCTCAACGTTGTTTTGCATTCCCCAGAGATTCCACCGAATACGGGGAACATTGGTCGAACCTGCGTCGCAGTCGGAGCAAAATTGTGGTTAGTCAAACCGATTGGCTATTCTCTCGAAGACAAGTATCTGCGCCGGGCTGGACTGGATTACTGGCAGTACCTCGACTTTGAAATCGTCGAAGACTGGGATCATCTTTTGGAAAAACTCGGTCCCAATCGAAATTACTGGTACTTGACGAAATTCGGAAAGAAAGTCTTCTGGGACGCCGACTTCAACTCGCAAGATGTGCTGGTCTTTGGAAGCGAAAGCCAAGGTCTCCCGGAAGAAATTCGCACAGCCAATGCCGACCACTGTCTCAGACTTCCGATGCGGAGCGAAGTCAGAAGCCTCAATCTTGCGAGTGCTGCCACAGCTGTGATTTATGAAGCAATGCGGCAAGTCGGTGGAGTGGAGTAAATTTACAACTGAGGATCGGTGGATAAGGCCCGTTCGTGACGAATCCTTCTGACGACTCCGTTCACTTACGTCTTCCACACTGGACACGTATCGTCTCGCTGGTGATCGCTTGCGGTGCACTGATTTCGATCGCGGGTTCCTTCACCTCCTACGATCTCCTTCGAGGATTTCTCGACCGATATTCCGGAGATGGGTCGGCGGATGCTTACACTCCCGGAGTTCATGATCGCATCACGACGTTTCTCCTCTTCACTGGTGTGATCGGCGGGCTTCTTGCTGCGACAGTCTGGTGGCTTCCGAAATCACTTTGGGACCGCGTTGAAATTCGAGGACGAACACGTCGAACGATCGAAGACTGGTTCGCGATCACATCGGAGAATGCTCTGCTGCTGTCACTCTTCTTCCTGTGTGCAGTGTTATTTCGGATTCCGTTTCTGAATGATCCGATTCGTTTTGATGAAGCCTATACTTACCTCAACTACGCCCGCCCTCCTGTGTTCATTGGCCTGTCGACCTATCACGATCCGAACAACCACGTCTTCAACACGCTGTTGATTCATCTCTCGACAAGCCTCTTCGGATACGATCCCTGGGCGATTCGGCTCCCCGCGTTTCTGGCGGGCTGCCTCTGTATGTTTTTCACCTACCTGGTCGGAGTGACTTTCGGAAATAAGAGCTGCGGAATCCTCGCAGCTTTGATTGTCTGCCTCTCTTCAGCGCTTATCGAATATTCGGCCCTCGGACGGGGCTACACGATGGTCGTTCTGTTCACACTGCTCGAAATCATCGTGGCAGGTCAGATTCTCAAAAGCTCATTCAACAGTTCCTCCGCAAACTCGACTGGGCAAGATGAACTCAAAACGCCTCAAATCGTTCCATTGAACGCGAAAGAAAGTTCACAAGGATCCGACAGTCCCAATGGGCTCGAATGGCCACTGATGGTGGTTTTCAGCAGCTTAGGATTGTGGACAATTCCGAGCATGGCTTACGCGAATGCCATGGTCTGGACTTGGCTGTTGATCACAGGAGTCATTTCCGAACCTCAGGTAGGTCGGAGGCGATTCATCATTTGCTGGATGACCGGTGTCGCGTCGGTGGCTCTTCTGACTATTGCTCTCTATTCCCCAATCATTGCCACTTCGGGACTGAAGAGCCTCACCGGAAACGACTTCGTCAAACCGCTGACCAGGGATCAGTTTCTGAAAGGGATCATTCCGGGAATTGAGACAACTGCTTCACTCCTCTTACGGGACTGGAATTTCGTTGCGTGGGCGGTCATCGTCATCGGATGGGTGATGGCAGTCGTCGAAACCATCCTGCTCACTTTACACAAGAAGCCCCTCTTCCCGGTTCCATTCGCCTGCAGCGTGTTGTCGGTCGCCCTGCTTCTTCTGGTTCAGCACGTCATTCCTCCGGCGCGAACGTGGCTGTTCTTAATTCCAATCTGTGCACTCATTTGCGGTTGGGGATGGAGCAGCACCCTCGACAAGATTCGATCACAGTCATTGAAGTCGAAAGTCTCGGGAGTCGCCTTCGCAGCACTTGTCGCAACACAAATACCCTTCTCAACGACATCAGAATCGATTCGCCAGTCAGACGAAACCGGTCGGTGCCCGGATGCCGAACGAGTTGTCCAGCGACTGTTGGAGATGCCGATTTCAGAATCCCAAGACGCAGCAAATTTCCCAATCGTGACGACAACACCCATCAGCAGCCCATTGGTGTTTCACGCCCAACGAAGCGGTCTCGACGAACAACACTTTGCAATTCCGACACAAGAAACCATTCACTACGCGATCGTTCTCGTCAGTCGAGAACATGGGCAATCGCCGGAAGCTGTGTTGCGTTCGCTTGGAACAAATACACCGATCGACTGGAGTCACGAAGAACAGCCGAACTTCACTCTCATCGATCAAATCGGCGAGGTCGAAATCTATCAAATCGACCCGCCAACATTGGCAGAATAGCTTCTTTCCAACACCGCACACACAATGAAACGCAACGGATTGCAACAAGTGCGAGTGCATCCACCTGCAAGAAATCCATGAATATGGGCTGAAGCGATTCGCGCGCGTATTGCATAGAGCATTTTCTGATTTGGTGTGCACTTACTCGCACAAGCAAACTCAGCCATTTGCCTGGTGAAAGAGTTCAAGCGAGCACGCAGGAAAGAGCAACTTGCTCTAGTCGTATCGATTCTGAGGGTTGGATCGCATCATCATCGACACAATCGGCTCGTGCAGTGCGATCGATTTCAGAATAGCCCTCTCATTCGTCGAAATCGAAACTGCACGATTCTCTGAACCGGTTCCGATCTTCCAAAATCAGTCCCGTCAGACAAATCGATCGTTCAGCACGCGCGGAATGTTTATCTGAAGTGATGCATCTTTCCGAGATGCGAATTCAAGGGGAGCCTCATGCGAAAGTGGATATTCGCCGTCCTGTTTGGATCGATGTGTTTTGGATCGATACCGAGCGAAGCCCCAGCGACCGATGCCCTCGACGCGCTTCGATTTCGCTATCCATGGAAGTGCTGTAACTGCAAATCAGGGCTCTCGTTCTTTGCCCCGTACAACGATCGGGATGTCACCCCCTGGCCAGCTGATGAACCGGTCCCAACGGGCTGGGTGGTCGTCGGTCATCGTCAGAGCCTGTTGCAGCTCAGTTCGACGTGCCACCTGCTGCTGATCCGGAAGATCCCGAATCGTCCCAATGCGGAAATGACGATGTGGGCCTGTCAACCTGTTCCTTCAGGCTGGAAGGTGATTGAAGAATTCCATCATCACCAGTTCCCCGGAAAAGGCGTCAACGCTTACCGAATCCGAAAGATCTATTAAGCCACTTCCAGCGTGGCTCGGCGCTCGCTTGTGGGAATTGCGTTCCAGTACGGACTCGGCTTTATTCGCTGATCTCTTGTGGATCGAATGTGACTCGAAGCGTATTCGTCCCTGGCGATGTCGCAGCTTGAATCAGCAGTCTCACGGACAGTTTTCGTGACAGCCGAATCTCGATTGCTCCAGATGGTAGAGCCGAACGCTTCCAGTGTCGCAATCGTAATATGCGTCTGCACAGGCAGTTACAAAAAACGGCCCAATCGTCCAACCACACAATTGAGAACAGAGGCTGGGAACTTCAACACGGGCCTGCACACGCACAGCTGGGAATCCCCCTCCAACAGAACCGCCTTGAAGCTGTAGGATCGACTGTTCATCGTTGTTCTCATAGAGACTGTGAGAACAGGGAAGGTCGGGAATTCCGGTCGGATGAATAATCATTCCCTGCCGAGGAATCTGACAGTTGCCCCAGCTTGCGAATTGCACATCTGAGCACGCACACGCAAGAGGTCCGAACTCCGGCGAGAGGGTATCAACGAATGTTCCTCGAACAAAAGTCCCGTCGTGAAAACAAACGGTGACTTGAACGCCCATCTTTCCAATGTCATCCGCTCCAATCGTCACCGAGGCCTGCCCTTGTCCCTGTCCGCGATCTCGCACCGGAGCCCGAAAACGAATGCGATCGCCGGGAGTGAATGGGTTGCACCCCGAGCCTGATCTCGGATCGCAGAATTCCAGAGTCAGAGTCTTGGATCGATACGACGGATGTGTTTGCCCGGTGACATCACGGCCGTTGCGAGAGCATTCACGTCTTCCACCTGAGGGTGTCGCTCCGGTTTGAACACCGATCAGAAATGAGACCTGATTGGGGTCAATTCCGAAGATGTCTGCCTGCGAAGTTCCAAGCAGGCCTTGAGCACCATTCTGCTGGAGATCGCAATCAATCTCACCCAACGTACATCGAACTCGATTTGCGGGCTGATTGTCTTGCCTGCTGGGAGAAACAGTCGGAGCTTCTCCCGTGAAATCAAAAACCGGGTTGGTGACTTGTCCATTGGGTGCGCGATAGACGTTCGGCAATTCGTAAGTCACGCGGTGAATTGAAAGCGACGAGTTGTTTCCATTTCCGGGTTGAAAGGAAATCCCCCAATCGTTGTCTCCGTCGATGACACCCTCGGCTGTGATGTCGAGCACAATACCGTAATCAGAACCGCAACCGGCTGGCTGCCACGTCTCAAACTGAAAATATTGCCCATCGTCGCGAAGGCTTCCAAAGACGAACACTCCGTCGCATTCATCGTTCTGGAACAAGCCCGATCCCGCTGAATAATTGAGTGTTGGATCAACTCCAGTGAGGTCGACCGGTCGCCCGTTGATCGTATTCGCAGAGGAGAAGCTGTTTCCGACTTGTCGTGGAAAGGTGGTATCTCCTGCTCCCGCATCCCCCCATGTCTTTACCGCAGCCATGGCAGCTGCCTCGAGCGCATTCGTCAATTGAATTCGAGCTGCCCACAGTGTCCCGACTTCCAGAACGATCGCGAGCGCGATCAGAAAAATGGGAATCGAGACAATCATCCAGAACGTGATGACTCCGGACCGATTCGAACCGTCCGTTCGTTCTCTCTTCAAAGCTTGGAAGAATGCTCGTGAATTCATGGACTCTCACCGAGATACGGGAAGGTCGTGACTCCGTGAATTCGACAATTCGAAAGGTCGAACCCAAACTGCGCGAGACAGTTTGGCGAGACAACTTCTGCCGGGAGACAGACGACCACTCTTACCGCGCGCGGCGCCCCAGTCATTATCTCCGGCAGCGGAGGATCACTTTCCGCTTCGCACTCGCCACTGGCGAATGAGCCCCCTGCCCCGACGGTATGTTGCAGCCTTAACCCGAGCGATGCACTGGGTCCGTATCCGGCATTCTCAAAGTAGAGGTCGACGGTTTCTCGCAAGTCGTCTGTGATCACGGATGACGACGCGCTGGCCAGTCCCGAAGTGATCGATACTTCCCTGGCAGCAATGCGACTTGCCATCGACACGTGCATCACTCCGACGAGCATCAACCCCATCTCAACAATGGAAAAGAGAACGATGAGAAGGATCGGCAACCAGACAATCGCTTCGAACGCAACGATTCCTCTTTGCGTTCGAAGCGATCGCCCCATGCTGTCAATTTTGGTTGCACGCATTGCACTTCTGTCTGGTTCCCGAAGTCCGATTCGCGCAGTGTTCGAACTGATCGCTGGTCAGCCTCGCACGCCTCAACGGCGCGCGCGAGATTGCTCGAACGTCGAAGCAAGTGCACAAAGATCGCGACTTACTCAAAGAGTGCACCACAATCGCTTATCGGGAACTCAAAGACAGCTTCGCAACGAAGAGAAACGAAGCGTGCTTATTTCTGCCGTTTCCGTTTTGAAAAGATCGACCTTGACGATTTTCGATCCCCCCGGTGCTCTCGTCGCAGCGTCATCGCTCCGGAATATTCAACACCTCCGAAACAATCGGGAGATGTCTTTCAATCCGGATGCGAGCGCATTCGGAGTCCTCGAGGTCGAAGATTCGTCAGATGGCTATTTGCCTTTTTTGTTTGCGTTCTTGTTCTTGTTCGCGTTCTTGTTTGAGTTTTTCTTTTTCGCCGGTGAATCGGGAGCATTATTCGGCGGAAGCCATCGCTTGAGTTTTTCGATCTCGTCTTTCATGCCCGGATCACTCGCGATGTTGTTGAACTCTCCGCCGTCGCTCTCGTGGTCGTAAAGCTCTTCCGAACCGTCTGCATATCGGATGTATCGGAATCTCTCCGAGCGAATGGCGTGATTGTTCCGACCATGAGTCGTAATTGCCGGGACGAGCCATTTCGCGTCGGCATCTTTCAGAAGCGGAACAATCGAAACTCCTTCCAGCTGTTCGAGCATTGGAAGATCGCACAATCGACAGAGTGTCGGATAAAGGCTCATCAAGTCGACTGTTCGATCACAGCGACTCCCCGGTTCTGTCATTCCGGGTACGGAAATAAAGAGTGGGACGCGCGTTGCTTCTTCCCACAACGCAAACTTTCGCCAGTGTTCTTTCTCACCGAGATGCCATCCATGATCTCCCCAGAGAACGACGATGGTGTTGTCGTTGTACTGGCTCTTTTCCAGAGCATCGAGCACGCGCCCAACCTGGGCATCTGCAAACGTAATGCTGGCAAGATACGCCTGCACTGCGTGAGCCCAATTGTCTGTCTCAAGAATCGTTGCATGGTCGCCTTGCGGCTTCGCCATTTTCACGCCAGCTTCCGGAACATCGTCGAGGTCTCCTTCCGGAACATACGGGACCTTGATCTCATCGAGCGGGTACATGTCGTAATACTTGCGAGGAACCTGCCACGGCATGTGCGGTCGGAAGATTCCACAAGCAGCGAAGAATGGCTTGTCGTGATCCGCTTCAAGAAGTTCGATCGTGTGTGATGCCGTCACGTAGTCGTTCATTTCGGAGTCTTCGACGTCCAGAACGCCCCAGACAATCCCGCCTGCTCTACTGTGTGGATCATTCAGGACTTTTTTCGTCGGCTTCGGGTCTCCTCCTTTTTTCTTGTAGTCATCCCAGGATTCGTTTTCATCGAAGGCTCCGTGGAAGATCTTTCCGGCGCCGGTCGAACGATATCCATTCGCTGAGAAGTGCTGAGGAATCGTCAAAACGTCCGGCATCGCAGGACGCCACGGTTGAGGATTGTGATAGACGCCGCTCGTCCAAGGCCGCACGCCAGTCATTAGTGATGCACGCGACGGGTTACACGCCGGAGCAGCACAATATGCCCGCGTGAATGTCATTCCTCGCTCTGCCAGTCGCTCCAGATTGGGAGTCTGGCAGCCTTCGTATCCCCCGAGTGGACTGATCCAGTCATTGAGATCATCGACGGCAATGAACAGCACGTTTGGTTTCTCAGCTGCATCTGTCACCTGAATAAGCATCAAGACGGCGATTATGCCGACCCAGATTGAACAAGAACGCTGTGATATTCGCCTCATGGCACTCATCTCGTTACGGATGTTTAAGAATCCACCGATGTGAGATCGGAGGTGGAACGCACTGAGCAGATTGTCAGTTTTGGACAACATTCGCAAGGAATCGAGCGGGATGGAGGAGCCTCGGGCGAAAAGATTCGTGTTGGCGAAGAGGGGGTTGTGCAATAGAGTTCGCACAAACATCGAGAAAATCTGCGTTTTGTAACATCAAAAGCGAACGAGAACTCCGGAGACTTGATTCATGGCGAAGAAAGCGGCCCGTCCCAAACAGTATTGGCTGTTCAAGACTGAACCCGGTTCGTTTTCCATTGACGATCTGGCCGCTTCAGAAAATCAATCGACTTTCTGGGACGGTGTTCGGAATTATCAAGCGAGAAACATGATTCGCGACGACATGCGCGTCGGTGATCGAGTCTTCATCTATCACAGCAACGCCAAGCCGATGGCAATTGTCGGAACAGCCCGCATCACAAAGGCTGCCTACCCGGATCATACGGCGTTCGATGAGAACGAAAAACATTTCGACGCGAAGAGCAGTCCTGACGATCCGACCTGGTTCATGGTCGACATTAAATTGACTCAGAAGTTCAAGTCACCTGTCACTCGCGATGATCTCAAAGCGGCTTCCGATCTCGCCGAGATGATGGTGTTGAAGAAAGGGTCTCGCCTCTCGATTCAACCCGTCACAGAAGCTGAGTGGAAGCGGGTTCATGAACTCGCCGGTGCGAAACCCAAATAGTGATCGACGCAACAAATTTGACAAGCTGATATCAAAGCCACTTTCATCTCATCACATCTGCAGTACTGACGCACATGACCAGCAAAAAGCCTTTCTACCATCACAAGGCGTTTCAACTCACCGTGGGCATCGCGGTTTCCGTGCTGTGTATGTGGTTAGCACTTCGGCCGATCCTGAATGACGACGACGCATGGGATCAGCTGGTCTTCGCGTTTCGAACCGCAGACTACCGAACACTGCCGGTGATCTTTATCGTCCTCTTCATTTTCTACTGGCTGAAAGCCTGGCGATGGCGGTTGATGCTGGCTCCGATCGGGCAGTTCCGCCCCGTTAAAGACTTGCTTCCGCCGATTATGATCGGGTTCTCCTTCAACAATCTGTTGCCAGCCCATCTTGGGGAATTCGTGCGTTGCTTTGTCTTCTCGAAGCAACAGAAAGTGCCCGTTCCGGTCTCGATTTCAAGCGTCGTTCTGGAGCGAGTTTTCGACGTCATCGCGATTCTGCTGTATCTGGGAATCGGCCTGATCTTCATTGAAGGCGTTGACCCTTCGGTCAAGAAGAGTGCGTATGTCTTCGCGGGAGCCGCTGCCGCGCTGGTTCTGGGCGGGATTATTTACGTGATCTGGACGAAGCCTTTCGTCAATCTTGTGGAGAAAATCCTCAAGATGATCACGTTCATTCCGCACTCGCTGACGGACAAACTTTGTGAGATGCTGGAAGCGGGCGCTAAGGGTTTGGCATCGTTAAAGCACGGCCCCCTGCTTTTCGCCATCGTGGTCATTTCCATCATCAAGTGGGCATTAAACGGATCACTCATTCTGCTGGCGTTATGGAGTTTCGACATCTCCGTCTCTCCGGTTGTTGCGATGGTCTTGCTGGGGGTCGTTGCCTTCGGCGTGACCGTTCCATCGTCTCCGGGATACTTCGGGGTCATTCAGCTTTGCTTCATGCTTGTTCTCGAACTCTTCGTCCCGAACAAGCCAGCCATCTTTGCAGCATCGGTCTACTATCACATGTCGCAATACATTCCAGTGACTCTGATCGGTCTGATCTACTTCCTTCGATCCGGAATGAGCATCGCTCAGGTTGAAGAAGAAAAAGCGGAAGCCGACGAGCACATCGCCGCCGAGGTCGAACTGAACCCGGCAGAGAGTTAGACGATCTGCGTTACTTTCCGCACGATCATCGATGGTTGAACGATGAGAGTGTCAATTCTTTGATGTTCAAACAGCGCTGTTTCTACGCGAAAAGTTGATCAGTCGCTGTTGTTTGAACCGCAAGTTGTTTCTTGAGCGAATCGTATTCTTTGCGTTTCTCTTCAGTGGGGCTGTCGCTTGTTTTGACGGCCCGGATCAACAGATTCTTGGGAGTGTGTTCAAGGTCGATGAATTCCAGAATCTGAGTGCGGTATCCACACGACTCCAAAGCCGCCGCTCGAAGTGCATCGGTCGCCATCGACGCGAAACGCTCTTTGAGAATTCCGTGCTTCAAAATGAGATCCAGCTGTTCGTTTTCGACCTGATTGAACAACTGATGCTGACAACACGGAACCGCTAGAATCACATTTGCATTGGCGCGAACGGCATAGCTGAGCGCAGCATCCGTCGCTGTATCGCAGGCATGCAGAGACAACGCAAGATGAACGGGCTCTTTCTCGGTCGCCTGTTCAGGATCGATCCGTCCGGAAGAGAACGTCAATCCGCTGAGTTGTAATTTGTCGGCCAACGTTCGACAGCGATCAATGACATCCGTTTTCTGATCGATCCCCAACAGCTGCACGTCTCTGTTGTGAATGTTTGCGAGCAGATGATGCAACGCAAACGTGAGATAACTTAACCCGCAACCAAAGTCGACGACTCGCAGCGTCCCCTCTTTCGGCAAGTCTGCAACGACATCATTGACGATTTCGAGGTACCGGTTGATCTGGCGGAACTTCTTCATCTTCGAAGATTTGACCGTCCCTTTCTCGTTCATGATCCCGAGGGCATGCAAAAATGCACAAGGCGTCCCTTCGGGAATGAGGTAATTCTTCGACCGGTCATGCGTGAACGATCGATCGAGCGCCGGCCCCTTCCGTTTTCGTCGGGTCAGTTTCAAGCCCTTTCCAACAACACGAACGTTCCATTCCTGCTCGTTCGTGAAGAGGTAGCCATCTCTCAGCACATCCGGAAAAGTTCGTTCGAGTTCGCTGAGTGTTTCCTCAAGGCTTCGATTCGCATGAGAGACCTTTTCGCCAATGAAGCTCTCCCATTGACAAACCAGTTGCCCCTTGACTTCGAAAGGCCGAATTCGAATCTTTCTCGGAATCGTGACATCGGACTTCTGTTCCCCGGGTGAAATCGGATGGCTGAGCACAATCGTCCACGGTAATTTTCGCTCAAACGCGAATCGGACTGCTTCCAGAAACTCTTCGAGGGGGGGCGTCATTCCTGCCAAATCCAGTTCACCTAGAGTCGCTCGCCTCTCGCGGATGCAACTCGCTATCCTTCTCAAACAACACACACTCTCTTAACTTGAATTGAGAATCGCAATGGGATTGAACAAGAAACAGAAAAAGCAGATCGATGTTGCGAAGAAGAAGATCCAGAACTTGCAGCAACTTCTCGCTGCAGCGAAGGCACAGCCTGACGATCCTGAAGACGTTCCGCGTCTCAAAGAAGAAATCGAGAAACAGAAACAACTGATTGCAGAAATTGAAAAATCATGACATCCCATGAGGAGTTTCCCCCGACAATCATTGTCGTTCACCCCAAGGAAAAACGCAGCAAGTGTTCTGTGGAGCCGCTCCGAGGAACTCCGGGGTTTGAATTCTGGAAGTTTCCGGTCAGCCGAACCGAACCGATGACCGGCTACTACCGTCTCGGGCTCGGCGGTCCTCTGTTGACTCCGGAAGATCGCAACTCCGGGCTCCTCGTTCTCGACGCAACCTGGAAGCTGGCCGGGCCGATGGAAGAAGCCTTCGATGACGTCCCGATTCGGAGCCTGAAACCGTGGAAGACGGCATATCCGCGGAAGTCGAAGCTGTTCGAAGACCCTGCCGAGGGTCTCGCCACAATCGAAGCTGTCTTCGCTGCTTACGCGCAGCTCGGGCGCTCGACAGATGGCATGCTCGACAGCTACTACTGGGGTGAGCAATTCCTCGAAATCAATTCCGAATTGCTATCGAGCACTCTTGGAACAGGCACGAGCAAATAGGACGAATACTCATTGAAGAGCGTTCCTTTGAGTGTTGAGAGTTGAGATCACGCATGCAACTCGAGAGTCTGATCGACGGCTTCACGAAGATTTCGCAACACCGAATTCGCTTGAGAAACATCGCGCCAACAATTGCCGTCACAAGAGCCGCTTCCGTGATTCGTGGATCTTTAAGAAGCTTTAAGTTGCTTGACTCGATTGCACATTCGGAGTCTCATGCGAAGATGGAGATGTACCGAAGAATTCAATCGAAACGTTCTCTTCCGCCGGATCGACACTCAGGGAACAGGAGAGTTTGCGATGCCTAAGATTTTAGTCGTGGACGATTCCTCGATGGATCGAAAACTCGCGGAACGCTTGCTTCGCAAAATTGACGGATGGGAAGTCGAAACGGCCGACGACGGCCTCGACGCGATCAAGAAGACAGAATCCTTCAATCCGACTGCGGTGGTCACCGATCTGCAAATGCCGGAAATGAACGGATTGCAGCTTGTTCAGGAGATGAAATCTTCTCATCCCAATGTTCCCGTCATCGTCATGACCTCACGCGGCAGCGAGACCATCGCGGTTGAGGCGCTTCAGAGTGGAGCAGCAAGTTACGTCCCCAAAAAACAGCTCCACCGCTTGCTCATCAAAACGGTTTCACGTGTTCTTGCCACAGCTGAGGAACAACGGACTCTCAGCGAATTGATGCGTGGACTCGATACCATCAGCTGGGAATTTACGCTCAACAACGCCCCTTCTCTGCTCGCGTCACTTGTCGGATTTCTTCAGAGTGAAGTCAGCAGAACCGGCCTCCTTCCAGAATCAGACAGCTTTCGGTGCGGCGTTGCTTTCGAGGAAGCACTCTTGAATGCCGCCTATCACGGAAATCTTGAAGTCAGCTCTGACCTTCGCGAAGAGAACCCGGAAGAGTTCTACGATCTCGCTCGACAACGAAACGATCTCGAACCCTATCGCGACCGAAAAATCAGAGTCGAAGTGGACCTGAACCCCTCCGGCATCGAATACACGATTCAGGATGAAGGGCCGGGATTCGATTACTCGAACGTTCCGGACCCGACCGCGCCGGAAAATCTTGAACGCCCTTGCGGGCGAGGATTGATGTTGATGAAAACCTTTATGGATGACGTGACGTTCAACGAAATCGGGAATTGTGTCACGATGATTAAACGCAGTTCCAAGACGACGTCATCGTCTTGATTCCCCCACGCGGGGAGCTCATCGCTGTTGGGAAGACAACCCAGCAAAACCCAAACTCATCAATCCGCCATTGGTTGGAACACGTTCCCTGCCCGAAGCGAAATTCCTCGGAGAATGAATTCATGCGAAAACTGTGTCGACGCTCCAGTCCCGTCTTCACGCTGTTATTCACCGCACTCTGGAGTGCAGCGGCAACAGTTGCAGCCACATCAACTGAGGACCTGATCACTCAAGTTCAAAGTGTCGGTCGCGCCGGATCCGAAAACTCTTCGGCAGCCAAAGCTGTGAATCAATTGCAACAGATGGGACCGGAAACGCTTGGTCCTCTCCTCGTTGCGATGGACGACGCGAATCCGGTCGCCATGAACTGGTTACAGGTCGCCTTTGAGTCAATCGCAGATCAGTCTCTGAATTCGGGTCAACTCCCGGCGGAACAACTGGAGGAATTCGTCACCGACAGAACTCACAACGGCCGTGCCCGGCGTGTCGCTTTCGACTGGCTCGCCAAAGCGGACCCGTCCGCCCCGTCTCGACTCATTCCCAACATGCTCGATGACCCAAGCAGTCCGCTCCGGCGGGAAGCAGTCGCATTAGCCATCAAACGAGCAAAGGCAGCGGAATCGGAGGAGGCACAAACGGCTCTCTGGACCAAAGCTCTCTCCGGAGCAGTCGACCGGGATCAGTTCGACGAAATCGCCTCCGCTTTGAAGAAGTTGGGAGAAAAGGTCAATCTCGTCGATCACTTTGGGCTGATTATCGATTGGCATCTCATCGGTCCCTTCGACAACAAGGACGAAGCTGGCTTCGATGTCGTTTACCCTCCGGAAGAAGAAATCAACCTGTCGGCGAAATACGACGGGATGAACGAGTCCGTCAGTTGGCAGCACTTCGTCTCGGAACGCAAAGACGGAGCTTTCGATCTCGCCGAACTGACAACTTCGCACAAAGGTGCGATTGACTACGCCTACACAGAGTTCAACAGCCCGGTTGAACAACAAGTAGAGTTTCGTCTGGCGACGCCCAATGCGTGGAAATTATGGTGCAACGGAGAATTGATCTTTGCGAGGGAAGAATACCATCGCGGAATGCAATTCGATCAATACATTGTTCCCGTCCATCTTAAGCAGGGTGTCAACAAAATCCTGCTGAAGGTTTGTCAGAACGAGCAAAATCAGGATTGGGCTCAACGCTGGGCATTTCAGTTTCGGATTGTGGACGAAACAGGACGCGCCCTCTCTTCATCCGACGAATCTTCAACCAATGAATAGTGTCACGACTCCGATCTCTGAATTCATCAAGCTGCTGAATTCGAATCATGCAATCGGTTTATGACAACGACGCTCCAACGGCTTTGAGGACCAGTTTGACAACTGACGGAAAAGGTTTCATTCGATGCAACTTGTGTTTTGCTGGGTTCTCTCGGCCTGCCTGTTCGGACTTCTCACAGAAATTTCCCACGCAGACTGGAGACAGTTCCGCGGAAACCAAAGCAACGGACTCCCCGAAGACCCCGGTCGAGATTGGGATGGCATTCAGGAAGTCGTCTGGGAAGCGGATTTGCCAGGGCGTGGGCTTTCAAGTCCAATCATTGTCGGCGATCGCGTCTTCGTCACCGCAAGTTCCGGCGGCCTGCAGGAACGCCTTCACGTCCTCTGTTTCTCAGCAACAGACGGCTCGAAACTCTGGGAGCGCACCTGCTGGGCAACCGGGCGAACCGTTTGTCATCCCAAAACCTGCGTGGCTGCTCCAAGCCCGGCCAGCGATGGAAAACGCATCTTCGCCATTTATTCGAGCAACGACCTGATTTGCCTCGATCTTGACGGGAATTTGCAGTGGTTTCGCGGTCTAACGTACGAATTCCCGAATGCCAGCAACAGCCTGGGAATGGCCTCCTCCGCAGTTTCCGTGGGAGACAAGGTCGTTGTCATGTTGGAGAGTGACGATGCGTCTTTCGCTGCCGGTTTGAATGCGGACACCGGCGAAACGTCATGGGTGATCGATCGTCCTCAGCGTGCGAACTGGACCTCTCCGTCCATCGCTCCCGATGGGAAAACCATCCTGATGCAATCCTCAGCCGGGGTCTCAGCGATCGACTCGGAAACCGGAGCCGAAATTTGGAAATACTCAGACGGAGCAGCGACACAACCCACGCTCGTGATGGTGGGAGAAGTGGCGTACGTGCCGTCTCATGGAGTCACCGCCATTCGTCCCGGTCGCAGCGACACGAGTGTTCCGGAGATTCTCTGGCAAGTCGGAAATCTCTCTCCGGGTGTCCCAAGCCCGATCGCTTACGACGAGAGACTCTTCGTGATCAACAACGGAGCAGTCATTTCGGCAGCATCGCTTGAGAATGGAAAGAGGCTGTGGCAGGCACGACTCAAAGGTCCAATGAGTGCTAGTCCGGTTGTGGTCGGGAATAAACTCTTCACAGTCAACGAAGAGGGAACGACCCAAGTCATCGATCCGGACAAGAAAGGCAAGATCGTTTCCGAGCATCAATTTGGCGAGATCATGCTCGGGACCCCCGCAGTCACTGACGACGGTGTCTACGTGCGAAGCGACCAGCATCTCTACAAAATTGCTGTTGACTAGGCATCCATACGAGATCGCCGAGTCAAAATCCCGGTCCAGTCCCGAGACGTCTTTCTGGCCAATAAATGTCGCCCTCAGAAATCGCAGCAGCCCTTCCGTCAAACAGCGTTGCCGAACCAATCTCCCAGAGTGAGCGAATCACAAGGCGCAAGAATGAAGCGCGAAAAAAAGAGATCCCGTCAGCAAGTTTGCTGAAGGGATCTCGGATGCGCGTCAGAGTCTGCCCAATCTGACTAGCTTACTTCCGGAAGAAGTCGCTTGGCCCCTTGTGAGTGTAATAGGGATAAACGATCGCACCACCAGTTGCGTTCTTCTGGGGGTACTGCAACTGTCCACCTGGACCGTATCCACGCGGAACGTTGTACGCTGAAGAATAACGATGTTTTGGATAGCAGGATTGGCATCCACCGCATGCTGATCCGGCAACCGGACAACTTGCGTATCCGCCGTAGCTTCCGTATTGAGGATACATCTGTTGTCCATACTGTCCGGGAGGACAGTGACCGGTTGGACATCCGCCGGTTGCACCGGAAACCGTCTGTCCGTAGAAGACGGTTTGGCTTGGTCCTTGCCCCATTTTGGCATCGTAAACGAACTGATGCACTTGCTGTTTATGCTCAGGCAAATTGATCCCGGTCTGCTGAATCTGCTGAGGGGAGACTTGTGGCATAGGAGCTTGTCCCATGACAGATGCTGCCGGCAACAGGCATCCAGCCACGATGAGGAGTTGAATTCGCTTCATGATGTTGTCCTCTGCTGATCGAGGCTTGGGCCTCCGAACCAGAATTCAGTACCACTGAAAGATCAAATCGACTTAGAAGGTGGTGCAACTCGTTGGGAATTTCCCTTGCGAGCGAACCACAATAGATGCGAACGTCTTTCTGCCCAGCTCGACTTCCACACCCGTACACAACTGTGCAAGGGGTGACTCTGTCCCACCGGACCGGCAAATTCCGCCAGCCAGCGGATTGGCAACATTCGACACAATACCGTTATCGGCAGTTGGACCGGTGGAATACGGAGAATCTGCCAGATTCGTAGAACTCAATCATTGAGATCACATGGACGATCTTGCAGTACTCTCCTGACCGGAATAAAGTACCAGACCGAATCGAATTACCCATGTTCGCTGTTTCTCACACTTCGCGAACCTAAGACTTGGGAATGCATCGATCGGACGGAGACAACAACAGTTTTGAGCATCGTTGGATTTGGTTCTCAAGCGATTCATATCTCAACGCGCGCAGCCCCATGCTGTGCCGCACATTGAGACGATCGCCGGGGAGAGAGCAACCCGCTCTTGTCTCTTCCGAATGAGAATTCCAAACTGACGATCAACGACAAGGGAGTGTTCGCGTGTACGTGGCCGCATCGACGAGGTGCTTCGGTGACCTCGACTACTGGCAGAGTCTAACACTGATTTCAGACCATGAATTCGACAAGGTCGAAATCTATCTTGATGAAACAGGCGCTCTTGCCCCCAGTCAAATTACTTCTGATCCCAATCACTTTTACCATCAGATGCGAGAGAAAACGCGACTGGCCCCGATCGCATTCACGCTCGCACATGAAATTCCGATCGAACAGTTTGAAAAGCTGTGCAGTCTGTCCAAACTGATGCAGGTCACGCAGGTGAATGTTGCCACGTCGCCTGTCGGGACTCCTTTCAACTCGGAAATCGACCGATTGAAGGCGATGGCACGTGCCGCGGCCACCGAAGGAATTCGAGTCGGCATCCGAACCGAAGCCGGAACATTGTCTGCCGACGCACACACCGCTGTCGAATTATGTCAGGCTGTGAGCGGATTGGGCATCGCATTCGATCCAAGCTACTTCGTTGATCCAGAAAAGATCGATCAGATTGTCGACCTCGTCGCCAAGTACACGATGCACGTCTTCCTGAGAGATTCCACGCGCGAACAACTTCAGGTGCAGGTCGGACTCGGAGAAGTCGATTACGGTCGGATTATTTCTCAGCTGGAAAAGCATCGCTATTCCCGCGCGCTCTCTGTTGAACTTCTGCCAAACCTCATGGATCAGGAACAACGAACGCTCGAATTGCGAAAGCTGAGAATGTTGATCGACTCGCTTCTGTAAGACGCGTTCGTCAAGTTCCATTCAATCACCGTCACAATCATAGGGGGAATCGTCGGTGAAAGATCCACGAATTGATGAACTGGCCTCGGTCCTGATCGATCACAGTTGCCAGTTGAAGGCCGGTGAGAAAGTCCTCATCGAAGCCTTCGATCTTCCGGAAACGAATTTAGTCTGTTCACTGGTGGAAACCGCCAGAGCCCGCGGAGCACATCCGCTTGTGCTTTGGAAGAACAACGAGATTCTTCGTTCACTGTATCAGCATTCCGACCGAGAGGGCCTGAAGCTGATGGGTGAACTCGAAGCGGAAGCGATGTCTCGCGTTGATGCGTACGTCGGAATTCGCGGAGCGCTCAACAGCGATCAAATGTCCGACGTTTCCGGATCGCAGATGGATCTCATGACCGAGTGTGTGTGGCAACCGGTTCACATTGACATTCGCGTTCCGAAAACAAAATGGGTTGTCTTGCGCTATCCCACTCATTCGATGGCGCAGGCCGCTCAAATGAGCACGCCCGCGTTCGAAGACTTCTTCTTCGATGTCTGCACCGCCGATTACGCCGCGATGGGGAAAGCTCAGGAACCGCTTCGCGAACTGATGCTCAAAACCGAACATGTGAAGATCGTCAGTCCCGAAACGGAACTGGAATTCTCGATCAAAGACATGCCCGTCATTGCCTGTAACGGTGACCGCAACATCCCGGACGGTGAAGTCTTTACCGCCCCAGTCCGCGACAGCCTCAACGGAGTCATCCAGTATAATGCCGGGTCTCGGTATCAAGGGACCGTTTTTGAGCAGATTCGATTTGAGTTCCGAGACGGCAAGATTGTCGACGCTTCCTGCCAGGGCGACTCGACACGGCTCAACGAAATTCTCGACACCGACGAAGGCGCCCGATTCATCGGAGAATGGTCAATGGGCTGCAACAATCGCGTTCGACATCCAATGCTCGACACCCTCTTCGACGAGAAGATCGGCGGCTCAATGCATTTGACGCCCGGAAACGCGTATGATGAAGCCGACAACGGCAATCGCAGTCGGGTCCACTGGGATCTGGTTCTCATTCAGACTCCCGAATACGGTGGAGGTGAAATCTGGTTCGACGGCACACTCATCCGTAAAGATGGGAAATTTTTGCCCCAAGAATTACAGCCGCTCAACGAAGGGCTTTCTTGAACATGAAGCGAGTCTGTGTTCTCGCAGTCGCGCGTCGAATCAATTCAATGAGTGAATCAGCAACGGCAGTGTGATGTTCGCGAGTGAAGTTGACATTGCATTGCGTTTCCTACTGAAGACGAATTCCAACATTTCCTGTTTCCGAGTCTGACCGTTTGGTCTGCACAGTTTCTGTCTGTCAATCGATTTCAAGGACACTTATTCATGCTATCTCTGGCCAGCTTAAGGCTTTTTGCCCAGTCGCTGTGCGTTCTGACAGTTGTCGCTTTCACATCGGTCGCCGTCCATGCACAGCCCGCTCCGCGATCCGATCAGCGACTGCCGCCTGATGTTTTCTTTTATGCAACAACACCTGACGTCCCTGCGACATTTGATCAGTTCCAGCAGACCCCTTGGGGACAACTGATCTACGGTCCGGAAATGACCCCTTTCCGCGAACACATGATCGAGTGGGTCCAAAACAAGATGGCGGAATCGGTCGAACGTGTTGAAGCCGACCTTGGATACCCGCCGAGCGACCTCGCAGCCTTGATCGATGGCGAAGCGTCCATTGCTGTGGTTCGTCCTTTGGGGGGAGCACTCGGAGTTGTCGCCTTCGTCGAGACTGGCGATCACGAAGACATTCTTCAGCCACTTCTGGATAAAATCGACAGCGAACTCGCGAACCAAGAAAAAGTCACAGCAACGTCCGAAACCATTGCCGGGACTGAGATCAAAGTCTATTCCATCCAGACAGATTCACCGCAGATGCCAACAGTGGATGTCTGCTACTTCGTCAAAGATGGAACCGTCATCATTGGATCGTCCGTCGACATTCTCGATTCCGTTCTCGAACGATGGGATGGAGAACACGCTCAGACATTCGAAAAGAACAGCTTCTATCAACAATTTCTGGCTCGCTGCCAGACGTCAGACGGAAGTGAACCGGACTCCATTTACTTTGTGACTCCCGTTCAACTCACCTTGGGAATTCTGCAATCGATTCCGGACACACAGTTCTTCGGAGCGATGGCAG
The DNA here is from genome assembly GCF_007859735.1 of Thalassoglobus neptunius. GTDB lineage: Bacteria > Planctomycetota > Planctomycetia > Planctomycetales > Planctomycetaceae > Thalassoglobus > Thalassoglobus neptunius. Next base: position 91,985 of record NZ_SIHI01000004.1, read on the forward strand.
CTGGCTTCCTCCCGCAATTTGGAGTGAACACATTGCGTGGAGCGGGCGCGACCGTCGAACTGAACGCCGAGGATTTCGCCACAATTTCGCGATCACTTCTCATTGTTGATCAGCCGACAGCCGGGATTTTCAAAGCGTTTGAATTCCGTCCGACCTTCACCGAAGTCTCTGACTGGGTTCCTGCTGACGCATCAGGTTACTTCGCATTCGACTGGAATCTGCTCGGCGCTTACGACACCATCGAAAACCTCTATGACACATGGATCGGCCGCCAGCCAGGCAGCTTCGAGAAAATGGTCACTCAGGCGACTCGTCGTGCCGATGGATTCGACCTGCACATCCGTGACGATGTTCTCGCGACATTCTCCGGTCAGTTCGAGTTCTTCTTCGCGACCCCTGAAGGTGACGATCCCAATGACGTCGACGGAACCGCAGCGATTGGCATCACGGACCCGGAAAAAGCCCAGAAACTCATCGATCTCGCCCTTGAACAGGCAGACTCAGTCGAAGAAGGGACCGTTTCCGGGAACACCGTTACTCTCGTGTCATCCGGCGGAAAAGACTTCGTCGTCGCCATTCACGACGGAACTGTTTACATCACCCGATCGCAAGAGCGAGCCAAGCAAATCTTTGACGGCCTGCCTGACAACATGTCGCTCAAGCAGTCGCAGAATTACCTCCGCGCAGAGTCGCATCTTCCGGAAAGCTATTCGTTCTTCTCGTACCAGGATGCCGCCACGGGCATGAAGGCCAACTACGAAAAACTCCGCAACGGAGATTTCGACAGTGCCACAGAAGGAGAAATCGACTTCTCTCTGTTGCCACCTTACGAAGAGGTTTCGAAGTACTTCGTGCCTTCGTTCAGCTACTGCATCCCAACCGATGAAGGCCCCTACACCGAGCAGTTCACTCTGCCCATCGTGGAATAGCATTTCCGCCGTAAGGTCTTTCTACAGAAGAGATTGACAATTGCAATTGCAGAAACCAGCCGACAGCTCGTCGTCTGGTTTCTTGCATTTCTGGTCTCCAATCGCCCGATCTGATTGAAGCCTCGATCGGTGTTGGATATCGTTCTGAAAGTAGAGGAACCTGTTTTGACCGCAAGCGTCTGCTTGCCGAGTGTTTCCTCTGTCACGAATGCTTCAATTCATCGAGTCGTAGATCGTTGACTTCCAGAAATCGACATCTCAGTTTTCGATGGAAACGTGTCGATTGAAGCCAAAATCGGAGCGTCGTCGACGGATCGATGTCTGCCAGATGCTCCCCAACACAGTTACAGTTTATCTCCCAGCGAGAATCACTGAAGAAAGAGAAGTCATGGGATTGTTTGAAGGAAAGAAGGGAATCGTTCTGGGAATTGCGAACGATCACTCGATCGCATGGGCGATTACACAACAACTCTTCGCCGAAGGTGCGGAGATTGGTTTCACACACCTTCCCGACAAAGACCCAGCTCGTCCGAAAAACGAAAACAAAGTCCGTAAGCTCGTCGATCCGCACGGCGCGAAATTCGTCATCCCCTGCGATGTCACGAGCGACGAGCAACTTGATACCGTCTTCGAGAAAACCGAGCAGGAGTTCGGCAAGATCGACTTCGTGCTCCACAGCATCGCATTCGCTCCCCCTGCCGACTTGACCGGCCCGGTCTACCGCTGCAGTCGTGATGGTTTCAAACTGGCCATGGAAATCAGCGTCTACAGCCTGATCGCAATGGCAGGTCGAGCGCAAGGTCTCTTGAACGAGGGGGGAAGCATGCTCACCCTCAGCTATCTCGGTGGAGAACGTGTGATTCCCGGTTACAACTTGATGGGGCTGTGTAAGTCCGCACTCGAAAGTGCCGTAGGCTATCTCGCGAGCGAATTCGGTCCCGAAGGCAAACGAGTCAACGCAGTGAGCGCCGGCCCGGTCAAAACTGTCAGTGCCAGTGGTGTCGGAGACATCAAGAAGATGTTTCAGCTCTACGAAACATTCTCGCCAATGCGTCGCAATATCACCGCCGAGGAAGTCGGGAAATCGTCAATGTTCCTGCTGAGCGATTACGCTTCAGGAATCACCGGGGAAGTGTTGCACGTCGACGCCGGTTACCACTGTGTGGCTGCTCCGCCTCTCGACGCGTTCGACGAAAAGTAAGAAGCCGCATCTTCCGTTTTTCGCGAACCTCACACTCCTGAACCTTTTATGACAGGCAGGACATGCGCAGCCCTCAACTGATGGACCGTTCGACGAGTCGTCTGGTCGTTGTCGACATGCAGGAAAAACTCTTGCCTGTCGTCGAGCGACACAGCGAAATCCTGCGGAGAACGTTGCAACTCGTACGGGCTGCGCAAATTCTTGATGTGCCGACGACTGCCACGGAGCAGTATCCGCGAGGTTTAGGCGGAACCGTGGCTGAACTGGCAGAAGCGATTCCAAATCGCCCGGAAAAGTTACAATTCAGCGCTGCGGAATGTCTCGATGGGACTTCAGAGACAATTCTCTCCGAGGCGCGACATCAGATCGTTCTCGCAGGAATCGAAACACATGTCTGCGTCCTTCAGACAGCACTCGATCTGTCTTCGAAAGGCTTTAATGTGTTCGTCGTTGCAGACGCCGTCGGCAGTCGCACCGCAGAGGACAAGTCCATCGCACTGAAACGCATTTCCGACGAAGGCATTCAGGTCGTTTCGACCGAGATGGTGCTCTTCGAATGGTGCGAAGTGGCAGGCACCGACGAGTTCAAGCAAATCAGCAAACTCGTGACCAACCGAGACTAGAGCAAGTTGCTCTTTCCTGTGCACTCGCTTGCACTGTTTCATAAGTCAAAAGGCTGTGCTTGCTCGTGCGAGATCGTTCACACAAAATCAGAAACTGCTCTAGGATTCACTCTCAACTCAAAGTTGAGTTGAGAGTCTCATTTTCTGATTCGCTGGTTAACCGACGGACTCGCCAGCCACGAGAGACGCGAGCACTTTGCGAGTTCCTGTAAAGTTACGACGACCGTGCATTGCCACATAGTTGTCAACAAGTGCGATGTCCCCCGATTGCCACATCAGGTCGAACGTCACGCGTTCTGCGAGGTCCGAGCACGCCATGACATCTTCCGGATCCAGAATCGAACCATCACCAAAACGGATCGAATTTGAGGGATCGTTGCGGGTATCTTTCCAGCCTTTATACGCAGCGATCAACTGATTGAAGAATGCCTTTCGCCCATCTCCGAGATCACGGACAGCATCCAGCACAGGTGTCACAGCTTTCAGACTTCCATCATCCAGCCAGGTCCAGGTGTAGCCCAACTCTCGCATCCGCTCTTCTGCTTCTTCGCGGGTTTGAGCACGAAACGTACTCTGCCAGCTGCGGCCCATACCTGACTGTGCATCGTCAAAACCAGGCATAACATTCGTGTATTGAAGCCCTTTGTTTTCACAGTCTGCGGCGAATTCCGGAAGCTCTTTTTGCATCAACTCAAACAGTGCATCCGAGCGGCAAAGCGGAGTGGCTCCACCGGTGTCTGCGGCATGCTCACAAAAGAAAAACAACTTGCTTGGGTAAACAGGTGTCTGCGCCATTTCGTGATGCAGAAAAATCGTCACTTCCGGAGGAGCTTCGTTTGCTGTGAAGACTCGATCCGTTTTGACGACGCGCACGGCATTCGAAAGAGAGTCCTCATACCGAAAGTTCGGAAATCCGCAGGCTTCAATGAACCGATCAAATTCGAAGGCATCCGCAACGGGAAATCCACGGAAAAGTATCGCTCCGTGTTTCGCAGCTGTGTCGCTGATCAGTTGAGAATGCGGTTTGAGAAACTCTTCGACATCCGCAAGATCACGCGAAGGGGAATCCCACTGAATCACGATGGGGAAAACTCCCCCGTCAATTGACAGTTGTCCGTCCACGTGGACTTCACGGACGGATTCTTCGTTCTTCAGGACTTCTGAAATCGTCAATTGTGACACACTCGACTCCCCACTGAGGACTGCAAACACATCCATCAATGCGCGAAAGACATGAACAAAACTTGTCCCGAGAAACTCAATCATAGATCGGACAAAACGTGTTGAATGCCTCGAGCCCAAAATCTCCAGGATCGTTGAATCGGCGATGTTGATCGAGCCCGGAAATCGCCGCCATTTCGTCATCGGACAATTCAAAATCGAAGATCGAAATGTTCTCGACCAATCGCTCCCGACGCGTTGTCTTCGGAATCACTGCTGTTTCACACTGAACTCCCCAGCGGAGCACAACTTGTGCAGGCGTCCGACCATGCCGCTTGGCAATGTCCTGAACAACCGCTTGAGACAACACGGAATCATCCGTTCCAGCCATTCCGATCGGCACATACGAAAGTGCTCCGAGCGGAGAAAATCCCGTGACCGCGATCTTTTGTTGCTGACAATATTTGAGCAGTTTCTCCTGAACGAGATAGGGATGCCGCTCAATTTGCAGCACCGAAGGGCGAATTCTCGCACCGTTCAAAAGATCAGCGAGGAGCCCCGTGTTGAAGTTGCAGACACCGATATTCTTGATGAGTCCTTCATCGACCAGTTCTTCCATGGCCTGCCAGGTTTCGAGAATCGGAACCGGTGCAAACTCCATTTGGGGAGTCTCCTGTTCAGGATCGAAGACCCAACCGGGAGGGTATCTTTCTTCAAACGGAACGTACTTGAGCGATATCGGAAAGTGGATCAGATAGAGATCCAACTCGTCCAATTGCAAATCCGTCAGCGTCTTCTGCAATGCTGGCCGAACATGTTCTGGAGCGTGATACGTATTCCAAAGCTTGGAAGTGACCCACAAATCCTCCCGCTGACAACGTCCGCTGTTGAGAGATGCCGATAGCCCTCGGCCGACAGCTTCCTCGTTGCCGTAATCACAGGCACAATCGAAGTGGCGGTACCCAACATCAATTGCCTCTTCGACGATCGACGGGACCGCTTCGGAATCGATTTTCCAGAATCCCAGACCAACTTTAGGGAGCTTCGCCCCGCTGGCCAATTGGAGTGTCTCGGTCATGTTCTCAGTTTTCTCTGCCTCAGAGTCTTCTGTTTCATGCTGCTTTCCGAAAACCGATTCCTCATCGCTGGGGAATGCTTGGCGTCTCAGATTTTCAGATCACCTTCATCGCGATTTTCACGAAGTCATAGCAGATTCTGGCATCAGAGTCCCGGCAACCGAACCCATTTCCATCGGTAATTTTTCACACCTCAAGAGCGAGCATGAAAAGACGTGTCAGTCGGCCTGAACCTCAGGCGGACGAGACCGGAAAATCTCTTCGAAGTAGTTTCGGATCAGCTTCGAATATTCTCCGGATGGCCGCTTCCGGGCGGAGTTCAGGAGTTCGGTTTGCAACTCTCCCGGCAACTGCCCCCAATCTCTCGCATCGCTCGACTGGATCTGCAGATTCAAATCGCTCAGGTCAACGAGTTGATCCACTCCAAACTCGGAGGATTCTGAACTCGGGCTGCTGCCCGGTTGCTGTCCTTCCGGCTTTGATCCGGGCTTTTGCTGGCCGGGCTGAGCCATTCCCATTTTTCCCGCAGCTTGTCGCATTGATTTCGCAGCCTGACGCAGGGCCTGAGATGACGACGACGGTTGCTGCTCCGATTGGCTTCCCTGTTCGGAGGGTTGTTGACCTTCTGATCCCCCCTCGTCCGAAGCTTCCATGTCTCCGGAATCGGTCTGCTGATCTTCTTGCGATGCCTGTTGCTGGTCTCCGTTCTCGCCTGAGCTGAGTTGTCCGAGTTGCTTCAACATCCGCCCCGCCGCCTGCAAATGCCCCCCAGCAGATGCGACCTGTTCACCCACTCCGTCAGAAATCAAAGACTCTTCTTGCTGTTGACCTTGTCCCTGTTGACCCTGTCCCTGTTGACCCTGTCCCTGTTCGCCTTGTCCCTGTTCGCCTTGTCCCTGTTCGCCCTGGCCCTGTTCGCCCTGGCCCTGTTCGCCCTGGCCCTGTTCGCCCTGGCCCTGTTCGCCCTGGCCCTGTTCGCCCTGGCCCTGTTCGCCCTGGCCCTGTTCGCTCTGAGAAGATTGGTTCATCTCGGATCCAGAATCCTGAGTTGGTTTTTCGCTTTCCGAGTTTGCATCCGAGGCCGACATCGACTCAGAACCCATCGACTCAGAACCCATCGGCGCGGAATCCGGCGACGAAGCATTCTCACCTGACGCCGTGTTCTGGTCAGACGGGTTCGTTTTCGTATTCATTTCACTCGGTTGAAACTGATCCCCAGCCAGTTCGCGCGCATTTCGCGCAGCCTGTTCCAGAGATCTGGCAGCTTCACGTGCAGAATGTGCTGACTGGGTCCGGTTCTGCTGTTGCGTCGCTGTTTCTGCCTGTTCCATTTGCTCACGAGCTTGTGAAACAGACTTCTTGGCCTCTCTCAATCTTCGTTCCGATTGCGAAGAGTTCGGTGTCGGCAAGGCAGCGAATTCATCTTCGGTCCGAACGAACTCATCCGCCAGGGAATCTGTCTCTTCGAGAACCCGATCCTGTGAGGCTTCGACCGGAGAACGCTCTGAACTCTCGCCTTGGACGGAATCGTTCTCTCTGTCAGAAGTTGGTCGCGATGCTGATTCTTCTGATCCGTTGGGCCTCTCCTCACTTTGATCCGAGCGGTCAGAGTTGGCAGGACTCTCTTCATTGGTAGGACGCTCTCCCTGCTCCGGACGCTTATCGTTATTCTCCGAACGCTCTTCGTTCTGCTGCCCTTGTTGCAACTGTTGACCGCTGGTTTTCATGTCCTCAATGAGCTTTTCAAGCTGACTGGCAGATTCAGAGCCTTCCGATTCTTGAGCTTCTGCGAGGCGATCGGCCGCGACTTGTTGTGCTTTTTGATGGCTTTCCAGTGCTTCTCCGAGATCTCCTCGCTGAAGATGTTTAGCAGCGTCTTCGAGATGGGTCGCTGGGTTCGTTCGCCGCCCCTCCTCCGGTGTATCGCGTTCCTCTTCGAGTGATTGAATTGCCTTGCGGAGTTCGTTCGCCAGCTTTTGCTCCTGTTGTCTGAGCGACTTCGTTTCTTTCGCCAACTCTTGAGCCTGCTGGCGATGTGTCTTGGCGATGTCGTTTTGTTCCTCAGCGAGTTGTCCAGCCTTGTGAGCAATTTCGGCCAACTTGCGTTCGACAGAAGTTCGAGCCGACGATTCCAACTCGGGCTGTCGCTTCATCAGTTCAGAAAGTTCACGAGAGAGATTCCGCTGGGCATTCGAAGCGTCTCGATGATCGAGATTCCATTCCTGCCGCGCACGTGATTGTTCGGGAGTGAGCGCATCGCCCTCTTCTCCAATTTGACTCTTCCGTTGTTCAAGATCTTCCACGCGATCGGCAAGTCGCTCTGACTGGTGAGCAAGACGATTCAGTTCCAATAGATCTCGCTGTAAATCAGCAGCTTCGCTGTAATCTTGTTGGACCTGATCCAGTTGCTTTTCCGTTTTCAGCATATTGCGAATGGCTTGTTCGAACTCCTCTGCCTTGTCAGGGAGTTCAGCCTGATCGGCATCGTTCAAGTTTTCTTGTGCCTGCGCCAAAGGTTCCTGAGCCGCATTCTGAAGCTGGCTGGAAACCTGATTCATGAGAGGCTGCTGGTTCATGTGTGCAGCCAGTTGCTCCATTTGCTGCTGAAGCTTCTCCAGTTTCTCACGAACTTGAGCGACGTCCTCCTGATTGTCCCAATTGTTGTCTTTCGCAACGTCCAATTCGGCCTGCTTCTTCAACTCTTCTGTCTTTTCGCGTTGGCTTTCGAGTTGCGATTTCAGGTTCTTCAACGCTTCCTCAGTCTGTTGCTGCCGTTGAGCGAATGTCTGATCGCCATAAGGCTTCGCGTCGAGACGAATCGGCAGGAACCGTTTCACTGTCCATGTTTCATTCGGTGCGGGGATCGGCCGCTCATCGACTGCCCGAGCTCGATAGGCGATGCGCATGCCTTCGGAAAGCTTGAACTGCGCGAGGTCGAGTTCAAAGAGGTTCTCAACGTGCCGTTCACCAAGCTGTCGTTGATCCACTCGAAACACGCGCTCTTCTGTCAATTGAGGGCTGCGAACGATTTCGCAGTGGAGTTCGAGTTGGTCGACTCCGTAATCATCACTCGCGATGATCGGCACGGGAAACAGGTCGTCCGGGCGGGCGCTCGTCAAACTTTCGTTGTCACCGAACGCAATTGTGGGAGGCAGATCTTCGGCAATCGTCAGTCTTCGAGACCCTGACAACACGGTCGTCAACCCGTCGGCATCTTGCAGTCGAAGTTGGAAACGTCCCGATGGGTGGGATTGATCAAGTCGTTCTTCAAGATGTGCGACAAGCCCCGATGGATCGATGTTCAGCGGAGTGATCGAAGCGATCGCGGTGCCATCATCAAGAGGTTCGAGGTCGGGTCGGGCGGGCCCATCAAGCCAGAGGATTTCGGCTTCGACGATCGGCTTATTGAATTCTGCATCGATCATCCAGAGGCTTTGTTCGAGCGCAATGATTTCTCCCAAAACGAGATCATGCTGTTGAGCGGGAAGTCCCGTGTAGGCCGGTGGCGTCAATACGATCTGGAAGGCTGTCATCTCTGGTCGATCGACAACCTGAATGTCGTGCTCCCGAGTCTTTGAGCCATCCGCTCGAACGAAGTATCGAAACCCGTTCTCGACACGTGCCAGTGTCCCTTCGTAACACTCACTCTCCGAATTCCAGTCGAGTCGTCGCTGGTCCGTGCTTCCGTGATTGTCCGTCCAGTGGAGCCACGCGGATTCGGGAAGTTCTCCCGGTGTCAGTCTCCAGTCGGCTTCGACCTGAAAAGTGACATCCGAATGTCGAGCGACTGTGCGGTCACCGTCGACGACCGTCAGCATGAGATTGTGAACGCGTTCGTAGTTTCCCCAAGGATTGACGAACCTTGCGAACAACACACCATAAGCCGGCCCAACAAACAGAAGCGGCAACAGCAACGCCAGAACAGCGATTCCGCCTCCCCAGCAATACCGCACGGCCCGCCTTGCATCGACGGCATCTGAGAAGTCGGTCCGTTTCGTGAGATCGGCCGTTTCGCGAAACAGCCAATGCTTCATCAAAGGCGACGCATTGGGATCGGGAGCGGAGAGGAGTTCAACCGTTGAAAGAAGGCGTTCATCGAAGTCGGGATTTTGCAGTTCGACGTATGCAGCAAGTTCGGTCGGCTCGTAGCGTCGAAGCATTGGACGCACGACCCACAGAATCATCGTCAGAGCAACGAGGAGCAATGATACGACCAACATCGTCGCTCGAAGCCAGAGCGGCAGATCGAATGAGAGGTCGACCCCAATCGACACGATCACACAAACGGCAGCGATGATCGCTGTGAAACCGAGACCTCCCAGCGCCGATGTCCCACGGAGCCGGTTCTGCAACTGACGAAACTGATTGACCAATACCTCAGGAAGTTCCGGCTGCATTCAAACTCTCCACATCGCGACTTTCTTACGGCCCTAGTCATTCCCACGGGCACTCTCATCGTAGCAATTTTGCGATCCGCTTGCTTGATAAAACGCAGATCCCGCTGCTCGAAAACAGGGGAATTCGCCAATGTTGCGAATTTGCAACATGAGGCAAAAAAACAACATTTCGTTCTAAAAAATCGGAAATCCTTGACAACGCCCGCTTCAATCGCGGCCCCCCCCGTAAGCGTTTTGAACAAGGGAAATCAATTTTTCAGATTTTTCTATAAAACCCAACCGAGTGGTCGAAAACGCGAGCTAGTTTTTTTGTGAATTCGGCAGTTTCAGTTCGAATCATCCGAATAGCTCACGCGAACTCAATCGCCAGCAAACTGACTTCTATCATGAAAAACCACAAAATTACTCTGACTCTCATCGGACTGTCGATCGTTGGATTGACGGCCGAGACTGCCCAGGCAGGGTTCGTGACCTTCACGGATCGAACAGCATGGCAGAACGCGGTGGCCACTTACGCGGTGGTCGATTTCAACAAAATCTCCAGCGATCACAATCTCGGCACGTCCGGAAGTTTTGACGCGGGACCGTTTACTCTCTCTGCATCTGGTCCATGGGCTTCCGACAACGGGATCGAAGCATACGATCCATCGCCGGCCAACATTCAGGCACTCAACCAGGACCGAAACATCGATGGGACGACCTACTTTTCGGGAGACACTGACGACGGAACAGTCGTCACCATTGACTTCGACGGATCGGTCACCGCCTTCGGATTCGACTACACAAGCTTCAACGGCGGAATTCCGTTTGAGTCGTTCAAGTTCGGCACTTACGAAACCTTCTTCCCGTCGAGCAGCGGGTTCTTCGGAGTCGTTGAAACATCTTTCAATGCCTTCAGCCAGATCACCATTCAAGGGGACGACGGAGCATGGGGAGCGGACAACTTCAGCTACTCCGCTGCTCCAAACCTCAACGCGACCGTTCCGGAACCGGCATCAATTGCGATGTGGGGAGTGGCTCTGGCGAGTGGTTGTGGATTGCAAATGCGTCGAAAGAAATCGGCGTCGCACAACGCATAACCAACGCAACGAATTCAGCAAGAAAATAGCGCGAAGCCGGCCAGATATTATAGCACTTGGAGGATTTTTTCAGCGGCTCTCGAACATCGCACGAATCGGTGCGAGCACTTGAACAGAGCGAACCAGAGTTTTCACTCAATCAATCGCATCCGTTCCCGAGAACCTGTTCGAAAGCTCGCTGAACACTGGAAGCAAGAATGAGGGGGGGATTCGTCACGGATCGTTTTATCGTCCGTGACGAATCTTTTTTTATTGGCACTCAGTATTGGCTCGTGTTCAGTAACGTCTTTTGATCATTGTCGTCTCTTGAATTGATAGGACGCGAGTCTCGACAACGACAAAGTGGAACGCAATCATGGCTTGATGAACTTCACCAAGACCGGGAGATCCTTCGTTCGATGAATCTCCACCGACCTGAGTTTCACGTCTCCGATGATCATTACAATTGACGGCCCGGCCGGAACTGGAAAAAGCACAGTCGCTCAACGCCTCGCGCAAGTGCTTCAATTCGAATACCTCGACACCGGTGCCATGTACCGCATGATCGCTCTGAAAGTCCTCAGCTCCGCGGTGTCGCTTGAGGATTCCGATCAGGTCGCCAATGTCGCTGGGGCGACGCAACTCGAATTTGATCAGGGAGCAGCGATTCTGGATGGCGGGGATGTCACGCATCGTCTCCGAGAACCGGAAGTGTCAGCAGCGGCATCTGTGGTTGCTCAAAACCCCGCAGTTCGAGAAATTCTTGTCTCTCAGCAACAGGCGATCGCTAAAGGGTGCGACATTGTCTGTGAAGGGCGTGATCAAGGGACAATTGTCTTTCCTCATGCTGATTTCAAATTCTTTCTGACGGCAGCCGAAGAGATTCGTGCCCGTCGTCGAATGGAAGATCTCCAACGTCAGGGAACGGAAGCCAGCTTCAATCTCGTTCTGTCTGAACAGCGAGAACGCGACGCCCGGGACGAAACGCGCTCAATCGCCCCGCTTCAACCAGCAGCCGACGCTGTGATTGTTGACTCGTCAGAAATGACGATCGATGAAGTGGTCACGCACCTTCAGGCGATCATCCGTAAATCACATTCGTGAGACACGGTTCCTTCCTTCGAATGATGCCGTTTCTCCACAGGAAACCCTGCGTCATCGTCATATTTTCACTCAGAGAGTTCACGAGAGGCTTGCCGACTCGATTGATCTGCAGTTTGTTTCATTGAACCGAAATTCCCTGTTTGACATCAAAACGCATCAACCGTAGATTAATTGAATCTGACTGGTGCTTCTCATCAGTACTTCATCAAATCAAACCACATCTTGTCATCGCCAGTAGCGTAAATATCTCTGAAATGAGTACGGGCCTCATTGAGGTGGAACGCAAGACAACTGACGACTTAGCAAGGATGAATCGAATGTTGGGCGAATTGATCCCATTAGGTGGCGGAGACAGCATCCCCTTACTTGAATCGAAAATCGTCATCGGTCGACGCAGCCGATGCGACATCGTTCTGGCGTTCCCAAATGTCTCCTCACAACACTGTGAACTCGAACTCCTGAACGGCTATTGGCAGATTCGCGACCTCGGCAGCCGTAACGGTGTCAAAGTCAACGGCGAACGGTGCGACCAAAAGTGGCTCCATCCGGGTGATCAGATTTCGATCGCCAAGAACCACTATGAAATCGCATACGAACCTGTCGGCGATGCACCTCCGGAAGACGACGATCCATTCGAAGTCGGGTTGCTTGAGAAAGCTGGCCTGCAGACTCGCGAAGCAGAGAGACGTCCCTCCAATCCGCCGCCTGCTCCATCTCGTCCCGTCAAAGATCGTTCTTTCGGTGAGGATGAAGATGCAGCCATGGAATGGCTGATGGGCGACGATTAAACAGTGGGAAAAAAACGGAAGTCCTCTCATAAGATCCGCGTTCAGTTTGAAAAGAACAGGCAGAAGCGCGTTCGAAACCAGAACCTGACGAAGCAATCTCTAGAAGATCTCGATCAGGTTGCCGACATGGAACACGGAGAACGGCTCTCAGGCAAAGGGTCTGTCAATCGTTACCGGACAATCCTCACGGATGAGGATGGTTCTCAACGAGAAATTGACGAGTCCGCTGTTCTCTCCGGCCGCGTCCTGAAATGTATCGGCGCGAATCATGTCGTCGTTCAGTCGGACCGGAATCATTCGAAGCCCGAAGTTTTCACGTGTACGGTGCGGCGAGTCGTGCGAACTCTCTCGCGCGACTCAAGAAACCCCGTCGTTGCCGGGGACCACGTCAAATTTCTTCCCGTCAATGAAACAGAAGGAGTCATTGAACGGGTCGAGCCGCGTGACAGAACTCTCAGTCGAGGAAGTCGCCGGGAAGCGCATGTCATCGTGTCGAATGTCGATCAGGCTGTGATTGTGGCTTCGGTCGATGAGCCTGTCCTCAAACCTGGACTGATTGACCGATTTCTGTGCAGCACCGAAAAAGGTCAAATCCGGGCCATTATCTGCCTCAACAAAATCGACCTCGGCGATCGCGTTCAACTCCAGCGACTGGTCGGACAGTACGCCCGCCTTGGGTATCCCGTTGTCATGACCGATGCCGTTCAGGGTGAAGGGATCGATGAACTCAGACGACTGTTGATCGACAAAGAAACCGTTTTCACCGGGCAAAGCGGCGTCGGGAAGTCATCACTTCTCAATGCGATTCAGCCGGGACTCTGGCGCGACACCGGAGAAGTCAGCGGAGACACCAATAAGGGTCGACACACCACTCGTGTGACCGAACTCATCCCGCTCGAAGCCGGTGGTTGGGTGGTCGACACACCTGGAATTCGCCAACTCGAACTCTGGGATGTCGCTGCGGAAGAAGTTGAGGGGCTCTTCATTGAATTCCGCCCTCACGTGAGCCATTGCCGGTTTCCCGACTGTTCTCACACGCACGAAACGCAGTGCGGGGTCAAATCCGCCGTCGAACGTGGGCAAATCTCTCGTCTTCGTTACAAGAACTTCCTGCGAATTGTCTCCCTTGAGAACCGACACGTCCGAAATCCCGCTTTTGAGGTCGACTTTTTCGACGATCAACTCGAATAAGTCGATCTCGCTTTCCGACGATCGCCAATCTCCTCAGATGGTCTTTCCATCGGGTCTCAATCTCAATAGAGTAAGTGCGCAGTCGAGGCGAAGATGGAAGACTCTTCCCGTACACGATCCCTCTGCAGTAATGGTCACGAACGGAGTTATGATCAGATGTTGACGTGTTCCTCCCTTGCGAGAGTCATCGCTACTGGTGTGTTTCTCGCCGGGATTTCAACTTCTACAGTCTTCGGCCAAAACGTCAAACCGGATGTCGTTCTGACATACAAACCGGCTCAATCGGGTGTCGATATCGATACCCCGACTGGTGCAGAGATCGCCCAGTGTGAACTGAAAGTTGAGTCCGAGGGGAAGAAATCTGGATGGGTTCTTTACGGACCGACCGGACAAGTCCTTCGCCGATTCATGGACACCAACGGGGACCAGAAGGTCGACGAGTTCAAATACTTCAAATTTGGCCTCGAGGTGTACCGCGATCTAGACACGGATGGCGACAACAAAATCAATGAGTCCCGCTGGGTCAACACTCATGGAACTCGCTGGGGTGTGGACACCGATCAGAACGGAACGATCGACTACTGGAAAATCATCTCGGCGGAAGAAGCGACTCGCGAAGCCGTCCTTGCGATGGCAAACGGAGACGTCGCTCGACTCGAAGCTGTCTTTCTGACTCCTCAAGACGCTCAAGCGATCGGCCTGGATCAATCGATTTCAAACAAGTTTCTGGCGAATCGCAACACGCTCGCCAAGCAGCTTCAAAGTGTTCTCGCCGACTCGAAGATCATCAATAAATCGACGGAATGGGTTCGATTCGACAGTTCCATGTTGATGCCAAATCTCGTGCCTGCCGATGCTGGCAAAGCTCAAAAAGACCTTCTGGTTTACGAGAACGTCATGGCCATTGTCTCCAATGGTGACGAAAACGGATTCGTTCAGATCGGGGAAATGGTTCAGGTCGGATCGAACTGGAGGTTGACCCAGTGCCCGCGACCGATTGAGGGAGGACGATTCGACCTCGGCGAAGGCGGACTCCTGCTGCAGCCCACAATTCCCGGAATTACCCCCGGCACATCGGAAGGCATCAGCCCCGAAATGCGGGAACTCGTCGATCAGTTGCGTGAACTCGATGCCAAATCGCCAACCGCTGACACTCCTCGCGAAGAGATGATTCGTTTTAATGTCGAACGGGCAGCTTTGCTTCAAAAGCTGGCAGATCTCTCAGCCACAGCCGAAGATCGCACACTCTGGCAGCGGCAGCGACTCGAACTCATCGCCGCAGCGACACAGATGCAGACATTCCCCAACGGACTGGCTGAGCTCAAAGCATCAATCGACAAACTTCGTGCCGATAAATCTGATCCGGAATTACTGGCTTTCGCCGTCTTCCAGAACATGCTCGTCAGCTATAACGTCCAACTTCAAACGGCCGAACCAGAACAACGCGAAGAAGTGCAGGCACAGTGGCTCAAATCGCTTGAGTCATTCGTTGAGGAATTCCCCAAAGCTCCAGAAGCTGGTGATGCTCTTCTACAACTGGCCATCACTGAGGAATTCAACGGAGATTTGAAGGACGCTCGCGTCTGGTACACACGCTTGGTGAACGATTATCCAAACTCCTCCGCAGCTCAACGAGGACAGGGAGCGCTGCGTCGACTTTCTCTCGAGGGTCAACCCGTTTCGATTTCCGGAACAACTTTCGGAAGTCAAAGACCGATCGATCTGGCGAGCTATCGTGGCAAAGTGACAGCAGTGATCTTCTGGGCGACATGGTGCAAACCGTGTACGGAAGATCTCCCTCAAATTCAGCAACTCTATAGCGAATACCAACGTCAAGGGTTCGAGATCGTGGGCGTCAATCTTGATACTCCCGGTGCTGATGTCGAAGGCTACTTGCGAAATTATCGTGTCGTCTGGCCTCAGATCATCGAAGAGGGTGGACTCGAAGGTCGACTTGCCATCGACTATGGAATCATCTCGCTTCCAACAATGTTTCTGATCGATAAGTCCGGACGAGTGGTCAACAACAGTGCGTCGGTCGACGACCTGAAAACGAAAGTGCCGGAACTGCTTCGCCAGTAAATGAGTCGCTTCGCCGTTTCGCCGTGGCGAATGCTCTCTGTTTCTGGTTGCCATTGAATCGCATCACGCCAGGGTGAGGGAAGGTCCACCACATCCCGAGAAATTGAATCCCCTGCTCTGGCCCGCGCGATCTATTCGCCGTCGCTCAGGTTTTCGATTCGGCAATGCGCGCGAATCGGTGAAGCCGATGCCGTTTGATGCTGCTGTAATCAGTGTCCCCATTCGATCAATCGGTTGTCATGACATGATTGCCGAATCGGAAACTCGCCCGATCATCAACTCTGCAGATAGCAGAACTCTGACGGCAACCCGGCAACAACGGGTTGCGTTGCCTCATCCGAAATCAACATCGCGTCGCTGCGACTCGCGAACGAGTCCAGTTTCTTCCATCGGATGCAGCGATTATTCATAACTCTTTTCGAGATAAATTGTTGCGCGCTGTTTCTCTGCTCTTTCCTGTGTGAGTTGCTGTCACCAGACAATTCCGGCATCTAGAATTGCCTGACGTTTTGGCCGGCGTGCGATCGGACTGTTCTTGAAACCAAAGTGTTTTCCGGGGCTCCGCTTGCGCGTCCTTCCAGAACTCGTGTTCAAATCTCAGAAGCGGTCGATATTTCAATCGTCATCACCGTCAGTGCGGACTGAAATCCGGCTGTTTTCTCGACTCGGACCGCTTTTTGCATGTGATTTCACATGCGACATCGAGTCGACTGATTCTGTCAGAAGATGACCGACCAAATCCGTGAGCATGTTGCTATCAATTAAAGGAACTCCATGTCTGAAAAGATTCTGACCGCGCTCCCCGTCTTCAATGAAGAACGTCACATTCGACCTGTTCTCGCTGAGGTTGCCCGGTACAGTCCGGAAATCCTTGTCGTGAACGATGGATCAAGCGACGGAACAGCTGCCGTGCTGGATGAAATTGACGGAATTCACGTGGTCACGCATGAGAAGAATCGCGGTTATGGAGCTGCGCTCGACAGTGCGTTTCAGTTTGCGATCAATAACGATTACGACGTTCTCGTAACGATTGATTGCGACGGCCAGCATCAACCTCAACTCATTCCGGAACTGGCTGATGCGGTCTTTCACAGCGAAGGAGCCCCCTGGGACATCGTTTCCGGAAGTCGATACCTTCAGATCTTCGATGAAAACTCAATTCCGCCCGCTGAGCGGCGACAAATCAACGTGTCGATCACTGAGCAGCTCAACAACTGTTTTGACTTGAACTTGACCGACTCGTTCTGCGGTTTCAAATCTTATCGAGTCGAAGCTCTGAAGAACTTTGAGATCACAGAGTTTGGATATGCGATGCCGCTTCAGTTCTGGATTCAAGCTGTGGGGCACAATTTGAAGGTCCGGGAATTTCCGGTTCCACTGGTTTACCTCGAAGAAGAACGGTCTTTTGGGGGCTCGCTAGATGATTCTCGTCAGCGAATGGCGTACTATCAGTCCGTACTGAAACGGGAAATGGAAGCTCAAGGGGTCCCATGCGGCTCCGATGCAAAGTCCTGACGCTCGGCCATTCCCGTTTTCTCGCCAGTTTTAGCTTCGAGTCTCACTGAATGATGTCCCGCCCTGTTTCCTCTGATTCCATCAAGCTTCGTGCTCCAAAAACGAGTGGATCGGTTTTATCGATTCCCGAGTTGGAGACGGCAATTCACGATGCGCAACGGAATGCCGACGATTTCGCCTGCGCGAATGTGCAGATTGCGGGTGTGCCACTTTCCGAGTTTCGTGCTGCAACTCGACGAGAGCTGATTCAACGGGCTGCCGATTGGACGAATCAGGTCACCGGCTCGATGATGGTCTGCGCGGAGTGTTCTCATCACGCTTCGTTACTTTTCGTCACAGGACATCAGCCACAACTTGCTCACCCAGGCGTCTGGGCAAAGAACTTCGCAGTCGCCTCAATGGCCCGAGAAGCCTCCGGCGTTGGACTGAATATCATTGTCGACAATGACACCGTTCAGACTCAGTCGCTGCGAATGCCGTCCGGATCAGAGGAGCGACCAAACCTCCTCAGTCTCAGTTTTGACCGCCCGCAACCTCAACAACCGTGGGAAGAACTGAAGATTCTGGACCGTGAGTTGTTTGACACCTTCGGAGACCGCGTCGTCGAGGCGATGTCAAATTGGGGAATCGAGCCACTCATTGCGAATGCATGGCCTGCGGCGATTCAGAGCGCGAATCAAAGCAACTCAATGGCCCGTGCCCTTTCCGCTGCACGAATGAGCCAGGAGCGGGAATGGGGATTGGGAAATCTTGAACTTCCCCTGAGTGAACTTTGTCAGACAGATTCATTCCTGAAGTTTGCTGCCCATTTGATCGAACACGCCCAGGAATTTCACGCTGCATACAACGAAATCGTCACCGAATACCGCCAAGTCCACAAAATCCGCAACGACCGGCATCCCGTCCCCAATCTCGAATCGAGTCCGGACGGACTCGAGCTTCCGCTGTGGTACTGGGTCGAAGGCGACCATTCACGCGGCCAAGTCTTCGTCAAGCAAGACGAGGATCGTGTTGAGTTGTCCTGTTTGGGAACGACCATCATGTCGTCGACGAAAGACGGCCTGTTCGAAGGCCTCAAACAACTCACTGAAAACGCAAAACTCCGCACTCGCGCATTAACAACAACTCTGTTTTCCCGACTTTGCTTTGCTGATCAATTCACTCACGGAATCGGCGGCGCGAAATATGACGAGATGACAGACCGGCTGATCGAGTCCTTTTTCGGAACCGCTCCACCTCGATTTCATATTCTGACAGCGACATGCCATCTTCCCATTGCTTCCCACTCGGAAGCTTCCGAACGGGTCAGCGACATCCAAAGACGACTTCGCGACCTGCGATTCAATGCGGACCGTTACCTCACAGGTCCCGAAGCTGATGCCCTCCGAGAGCGCAAAGATCAACTGATTCGCCAACACTGGCAGGCTCAGACGGAAGGATTCACGCGTGCGCAGCGACGTGAGCGGCAATTGGCGAACCGAGAACGTCACCGCCAGTTAAAGGAAGTTCAACAAGCACTGCATGCACTGGCGATGCCTCAGGAAGAACAGTTGCGTCGGGAACTGGAACAGGCGGAAGCACAACTTCGAGCACACCAGATTCTGGGCAGCCGGGAATTTCCTGCGGTTCTCTTTCCGAGCCAAACGATTCTTGACCTGCAGTCAAAGATGGCTCGTGATGTTCACGTCAGTCTGTAATTCACTGCGCGCTGTAGAGACGTCCCGCTTCAACGCTCGGAATTTTGGTTCAAGGCACTGCTGATCGGGTGATTCTTCGTTTGAATGCGGCACTCTGCTTGATGAGACCGCCGGTCGCAAATCGGAAGGTCTGAATCACCACCTCTGTCAAGACCGGAAAATCTCATTTCGGCAGAATACGCAACAGTTTCATGTGTTGCTCAGATTTCGACTTTTCCGGCTTTCCAGTTTCTTCAAACCTGTGTTAATCTTTTAACCACTGAACACACTCATCACTTGAAGTCATTTCATTCGAACGGCACGTTCAATCGGCATGGAGGCCAATGTGGAGCCATCTTCTTCTTCCGAAAATCGCCTGGACGTTCAAATCCGATGGTTGATTCGTCGGGACATGACCGACGTTATTCAAATTGAACAATCAAGCTATGGGGAAGCCTGGACAGACGAAGACTTCCTCACTTGTCTGCGTCAGCGAAACTGCATTGGAATGGTCGCAGAACACGACCAGAAGATCGTTGGTTTCATGATCTACGAGTTGCACAAGTCACGATTACACATTCTGAACTTTGCAGTCGCTCCGGAAGCTCGACGCCAAGGCATCGGAACGCAAATGGTCTTGCGTCTGATCGACAAGCTTTCACAACAACGTCGCAGCGAAATCTTGATCGAAGTTCGCGAGAGCGACCTCGACACCCAACTCTTCTTCAAGAAGCAAGGGTTTCGCGCTGTTTGCGTTCTTCGCAGACACTTCGACGACACCGAAGAAGACGCCTACACAATGCGTTTTCAACTGGCTGCCGAGCATGGGATCGACTCCCAGTTCGCGATTCGCAATCGAATCTCACAGTTCGGGGCTGCTTGAATTTGCCGCCTGAAGCTGCCTGATTCAAACACGTACCGGAATGCGATTTCAGAGTCACTTTCAATTCGTTCGAATCGATTCGAGACGCTGATTTTCGCCACCTTGCAGAATCAAACGATGTCCAATGCCGCATCCAACCGATCGTTCGGACATCCAGAGACTGAGGACTGACTGCCGGTAAACAGGCAAATAAGCAATCGAAATCATTGAATCCCCCCTGGTGCGCTCGTCACAGTTGACGGCGCATTTTTTTTGCGCCTACTCGATTGAGCCTGTCCTATGAACACGTTCTCGAGTTCCCCATCGCAATACGTCGATGTTTTCGGCGCGCTGGACCGATCAGATTGCCTCACTTAGACTACAGCCTTTTCGAATCTGTGTTCACGGACTGATCTCTGCAAGCATCACGCTGCGTCGTCTGTTCGTCTGCACTGAACAAGCCATTACCCTCGTTCGAATTCACCAATTTGTTCACCCGGCTGGCTGACGTCATTGCACTTCGATTGGGTCCGTTCATTGAATGGCCATCTCGCAACTCGCAGAAAAACACTTCGACCGACGTTGTGAGATCTCGAAGTGAAAAGATCGGAAAGTTCACTCACGAAGTGTCGCTTTCCCCAAGGAGGATAAGCGACAAGAACGCGAATTCTCTGAGTGTCTCTTCATGATTGTCAGTCCGCGCAGCCTCTGGATGTCCCTTCGTGGATCAGGCACTCTCGAAAGTTAAAGTTCTCGTCGAAGCCCTCGAATGGATCAGACGTTTCCGCGATCGCTACGTTGTCGTCAAGTTGGGTGGCAGCGCGCTGGAAGAACCTGAGTCCGTGAAACGATGTCTTGCTGATGTCGTCTTCATGGAAGCAGTCGGAATGCGTCCGATCCTCGTCCATGGCGGCGGAAAAGCGATCAGCCGAAGCGTCGCAGAAGCGGGCATCGAGCCCCGATTCGTACAGGGCCGGCGATACACTGACGAGAAAACACTCGAAATCGCGACACGTGTCCTCACCGAAGAGATCTGTGCATCTCTGGTTGATCTCATCAAAACACAGGGCGGACGTGCGGTTGGATTGCACGTTAACGAACAGCCCGTGCTGGAGGGCAAGAAACTCACTCTGCAGGATGCGAACGGTGAGTCGATCGATCTTGGACGAGTTGGGTATGTCACAGGAATTCGAGAAGACGTGATCCACAGTGTTTGTCGGGGAGGCGTCATTCCCGTACTTCCTTCGATCGCAATCGACACCGAAGGTGGATCGCTCAATGTGAATGCGGACACCGCCGCAGCTGCGATTGCTGCACTGATCGGTGCCGAGAAACTTGTCTTTCTGAGTGACGTTCCCGGGATCTTTCTGAACAAAGAAGACCCGTCAACACTCGTCCCGCACCTGACAATTCGTCGCTGTCGAGAACTGATCGGCGACGGGACCATCGCCACCGGAATGGTTCCCAAAGTCGAAGCTGCGCTCGATGCACTGGAAGTCGGAGTCGGAAAAGTACACATCATCGACGCCAACATCCCTCATTCGCTATTGTTGGAAGTCTATTCCGATCAAGGGATCGGAACGGAAATCGTCGGCTGAATCTCAGCCCTCGACACGGAAACTCGTCGAATCGTTTCCGCGGTCCAGTGACGTGAACAATCGTGGTGTTCCGTTGTCAGATGTTGTTTCTCGACACCGGATTTCGTGTTTTCATCCTGCCGATTCGTATCGGACATCCAAGTCAGTTTCAGTACAGAGTTTTCATGGCCACACAACCCCGCAGCAGTCAAGAAACGATCGCGTTGTTCGATCAGTACGTCATCCCCAACTACCGACGATTTCCAATCAGTCTGGTTCGTGGCGAGGGAAGTACTGTCTACGATGCCGAAGGGAAAAAGTATCTCGATCTATTTCCCGGATGGGGATGTAACATTCTCGGATACTCTCCGGAACGAGTGATTCAGGCTGTTCAGGAACAGGTGGCGCGTCTGATCCATGTTCCGAATACGTGGTACATGGAACCTCAGGGAGAGTTTGCGGAAGCACTCTGCACGCGAGGATTCGGAAAGAGCTTCTTCTGCAACAGCGGGGCCGAAGCGGTCGAAGGAGCAATCAAACTCGCACGGCTTCATACGTCAGAAAATCGCTACAAAATTATCTCCTTTCAGAACGGGTTTCATGGCCGCACTTATGGAGCGGTGACCGCAACAGCGCAACCGAAGTACCATCAGGGAATCGGCCCCATGGTCGCCGGGTTCACATACGCCCCGCACAACGATCTCGATGCAGTCCGTGAATTGATCGATTCTGAAACGGCCGCCATTCTCATCGAGCCTGTTCAGGGTGAGGGCGGAGTCAACACGCCTGCGGAAGGGTTTCTGCAGGGGCTCCGCGAACTCTGTGACGAGAACGAAATGGTCCTCATCTTTGATGAAGTTCAGACAGGCATGGGAAGGACCGGAAACTGGTTCGGCTACCAGACGTTCGGAGTTCAGCCGGACATTATGACGATGGCCAAAGGAATCGCAGCGGGAATCGCCTGCGGGGCGATCATTGCCAAGGACGAAATCGCTCCGTCGCTTCGCCCCGGAATGCACGCCAGCACCTTCGGAGGAAATCCCATCGCGATGGTGGCAGGAAACGCGACCATCGAAACGATCGAAAGCGAAAATTTGCTCGAGCACTGCCAGACAATGTCGTCGCAGTTCGAGGAGTTCTTCACCAAACTCAAAGAGGAAATTCCGATCATCCGCGACCTGAGGGTCTGCGGAATGATGATCGGAATTGATCTGACAATCGAGTCAGCCCCGGCGGTTGGCCTCGCTATGGAACGCGGACTCTTGCTCAATTCGACTCACGACACCGTGATCCGCCTTCTGCCAGCACTCAATGTGACGGAGAGCGAAGTTGCACAAGGTTGCGAAATCATCGCCGATGTGATTCGAGAAATGGCCGAGTCCGCTGCTCCTCAAAACTAGAGCAAGTTGCTCTTTCCTATGCACTCGCTTGCGCCGTTTCATCAGTCAAAAGGCTCAGTTGGCTCGTGAGAGAGAGTGCAAATCAAAGAACTCCTCTCATGAAAAGAACCGACCGGTTGACTGCTAGGACGACTTGAGATTCCCCACTGGAGTATGTTCTGCCAGATCGGCGATCATGAGCTTCGCAGCCGATTCGACAGCTTCTTCCCAGCGGGCCTCTCCGAATTCTTCGGCCAATGGGCTCTTGCGGTAACTGAAAATGATGCCTCGTGAGCTGTTGATCACAGCTCCGAGGCCATTTGAATCAAACGCCGAAGCGACATCTTTCGACGTTCCTCCCTGACTTCCGTATCCCGGAACCAGTAGCGGAACGTGCTTCATTCGCGCGCGGAGCTCTTCAAGTTCTTTGGGAAAGGTCGCTCCAACAACAGCTCCGATGGACCCGTATTCCGCTCCGTTTGCGAATTCACTGGAGAGTCGCTCAACTCCGTCGGCCACCGCTTCGAACAGCGTGGAACCTTCGGTCGTTCGATCCTGAAAGTCCCCTGCCCCTGGATTGCTCGTCCTGACCAGAACATACAGCCCTCCCCCGACTTCAGAGGCGCGTTGGACGAATGGCTGGAGAGTGTCCACGCCCATATAGGGATTGACGGTCAGAGCGTCCGCCGCGAACGGAGCAGACGACGGATCTTCTCCCGCGAGATAGGCATTGGCGTAAGCTTGTGCGGTGGAACCGATATCTCCTCGCTTCGCATCACAAATCACGATCAACCCGGCATCGCGAGCAGCGCGAATGACGTTTCGTAGTGCCTGAACACCTTCGGGCCCGCATTCTTCGAAAAACGCAGATTGAGGTTTCACTGCCGGAACAAGTGGCGCGACGACATCGATGATTCTCAAACAGAATTCTTCGTAAGCAGATGCCCGGCCGATCATCGAATCACCGTGCTTGTCCAATGCCGATGATCGAATTGTCTCAGGCAACTGTTCCCAGCGTGGATCGAGTCCAACAAGAGCTGCGGTCTGCTTCTTTTGAATCGCTGAATGAAGCCGCTGGATATAAGGAATCATAACTCACTCACTTTGAAAGCATTTCTCGAATTCGTCTCCACGAATTCGCACGAGCAAATAGAACGAAAACAATTTCCAACCGTCGATGCAACGCGCCGGTGAGAACAAGAATCCCAAGGTGCGGTTCACTCTTCAGTATTGGACTCAGACACATGAGCCACTGCTTCGTCTTTCGGTTGATCGACACGATACAAGTACTGATTCGTTCGAATGAAGAGACTTCCATCCGACACAGAAACGGACGACATTCCCCCGCCGTCCGCGAGAGTGTTCTTCGACAGCAGTTGGAATTCGGGGTCGACTTCAAAGACGAAAACCGTTCCATCTTCATCGGGAACATAGAATTTCTCGCCGACTTGAATTGGAGTAGCGCTGAAATTCCCTCCAAGTCGTTCACGCCACTTCTGTTTTCCGGTCTCCAGATCGAACGCCGCCAGTGTTCCATCATCCGCGAGCAAGAGAGCTGTGTTTTCGACGATGACCGGTGACGGAACATAAGAGACATTTCGACTCCCTTCCCAGATGACCGAAGCATCGGTGCCGTCGCCTTCAACTTTCACACACAGAATCTGCTTTTCGTCGTACCCACCGCTGATCAGAAGATACGGATCAGAGGAAGCGACACTGTTCGCAGTCACTTTGGATGGCCCATCGATCGTCCACAACAATTCTCCGTTCGACGGATCGTAGCTTTTGGTCTGTAAGTATCCTGTCTGAATGAGTTGAGGACGCCCCGCGAGTGTGGCAACGATCGGAGTGGAATAATTCCCCCGCTGTCCAGGACCGTCTCTCTGAACTCTCCAAAGGATGTCTCCACTTGCTCGATCGACTGCGGCTAAGAATCCGTTGAGAGAGCTGTCGCCAGCAACAATAACACTTCGACCAAAGAGAGTCGGAGACGCTCCAAAGCCGTGATCAGACTGATACGGACCAGCATCGCAGTCCCAGACAAGCGCCCCTTCCATGTCATAAGCAGCCAGCTGGACACGTTCATGATTGGCAAACGTCACGAATACGAGATGCCCATCACTGGCGGGCGTCGCCGAGGCTTGAGAGTTCTTCGAATGGATTCTCGGCAGCCCACCTTGATTGACAACTTGATTCCAAAGCACCTCGCCCGTCTCTCTGGAAAGACACAGGAGCGATTGCGTCTCCTTTTGCGGATCGGCCGTCGCGATGAAGACACGATCCCCGACGATGACAGGAGATGCATGTCCTCGTCCCGGAATCTCATGCTTCCAGGTGACGTTCTCGCTTTCAGACCATTGAACCGGCGTGTTCGAATCGGCCAGTTCTCCGTTCTGATCCGGACCTCGCCACATCGGCCAGTCGCCCTCGGAAATTTCAATGTCAGGTGCCTGACTCTCGGACGATTCGTTGCCGACGGAGACCGTTTCAATCTCCATCATCTTTCCTCGACGTCCACAGCCCATTCCAAGAATGCAGAGAAAGACAATCCATACGAATCTGTTCATCATTAAGTCTCGAAGAATGGTGAGGGGAATCGGCCCCATGGTAGCCAGTCGCGAGTCGGATTTCACTCGGTGTCCGTGAAGTTCGGGGAAAGTGTCGCCTGGAAATCCATTAGCGTTTCTTAATACGAAAGTTCCAAAACGTGATTTCGAACAGCGGCGGATCATTCGACGAGACCGGGGTGTTTACCAGGAAACAGCGACTGTCTAAAGTTGAGCCAACGGTGACAGCTCAACCCCTCATCGAAGCCACTCCATTCGCCCTGAAGGAAGAACTCGCATGGAACCAGTATTAAATGCGTTTCGATTTACGAAGTCTTTTGCACACTTGCTTGCTGCGGATATTGATGACCGCGAGATGGCACAGATCCCGCATCCCGGAATGAATCATCCTGCCTGGATTCTTGGTCATGTCGCCCTCGGAGCTGATCTTGTGGCGAAGTTGTTGGGAGAGCCGACGTTGACCGACGAAGAATGGTTGCGAGTCTACGGCCCCGGATCGACATGCAGCGAAGACCGTTCGGTCTACCCGACGAAATCGTCACTGCTTACCAAACTGGACGATGTCTACGAAGCAGTTGAAAAAATGATCGCAGCAGCGACTCCGGCACAACTCTCTGCTCCGAATGCGACGCCCTTCTTCCCGGAGCAGTTTCCAACGACCGGCGACTTGATTGTGCATCTCATGACGACGCACGCATCGATGCATCTCGGTCAACTCTCTGCATGGCGGCGCTGTGTGGGAAAAGGATCAGTGCTGGGAGTGTAAACCTCGAAAGACCATTTGCTCCTGACTCTCCGATTCTCTGCTCTTGCCGGAGTGGAATCGCTGCACTGACATGAACGTTGTTTCGGAGACAGGGGCAATCGCTGGCCGAACGTTGAATCAGAACTGATCGCCGGGGTTGAAGAGTTCGCGACCGACAAGCGCAACGATTAGATGTCGAACAACCTCATCTGACCATTCGCTGGAGTCGGACGGACGAATTGACTGACGTCGAGTTCAGGGAGATTGCTGAACCCGAATTTCTTTCGAAACACTTTGAAGATGCTTCGGATCTGGTTTGCGATTTCACCGGTTCCGACCATTCTCTGCCTCCATGTTGCATCAGACAATTGACCGTCTCGAGTCTGACGCACGCGTTGATTGACCCGTTCGTGTCGAGTCGGTTGTGTCCGTTCAAGCCACTCCTGAAAGACCGGCTCGACTGTCGCTGGTAGTCGAAGAAGCACATATCGCGCGTCATCGGCTCCCGCTTCTCGCGCAGCTTTTAGAATCGGCGGGATCTCGTGATCGTTCAGCCCGGGAATGATCGGAGCGACCATCACTCGAACCGGAACACCCGCATCTGCCAGCGTTTGCACTGCACGTAGTCGAGAAGTCGGAATGCTCGTTCGCGGTTCCATAACGCGAGCCAGTTCCACATCGAGTGTTGTCACCGAAATGTTGACGTGAACGAGATTTCGAGATGCCATCTCCCGCAGAAGATCGATCTCTCGCAGCACCAGCGCATTCTTCGTGATGATGCTGACCGGCTGATGACATTGGTTCGCCAGTTCGAGACACTTTTGCGTCAAGCGAAACTCATGCTCCGCTGGCTGATAGCAGTCCGTCACACCGCTGAAGATAATTGGTTCGGGCACCCATTTGTCACGAGCCAGAAAATCTCGCAAGAGTTTCGCGGCGTTGAACTTCACGAAGATCTTCGTTTCGAAATCCAGCCCCGCATTGAGTCCGAGATATTCGTGCGAATTTCTCGCATAGCATTACCGTGCGCCAAAACATGCCCCCAGTCCGAGTCAACGTGGTCGTGACCGGTGAAGAGTACCGTAAGTTCTATTGCACGAGTAACTTGCGTAAGGGATGTGGTGGTCGTCCAAGGAAGAATGAGAACGCCTAGAAGAGCCGCATTTGCCCTGATTTCGGGTCCGGTGGCCGGAAAAGATCGCACTTGTACGATGGCATTTCGGCGTCCAGACCATGCTTCTGACGAAATAATCGAAACATCTTTCGGATCTGGTCGGCCATCAATCCAGTACCCGTCATTCGCTCGCCCCACTCAGAACTGTTCAGTTTGCCGCCCCGAGCTTCCTGAAGCCTGCCCAGCACCTTCTCGGCGTGATTTGGCCGACACCGTTGGAGCCACTCGATAAAAACCGGCTCCACCGTCAGGGGTAGTCGCAGCAGGATGTAATTCGCCGTGATCGCCCCAGCCTCCTTTGCTGCCTCCAAAATCGTCGGGATTTCGGAATCATTGAGTCCGGGAATGATCGGGGCCGTCATCACACCGACTGGAACATTGGCGTCTGCCAACATTCGGACTGCTCTCAGTCTGGCGGCTGGAATGCTCGTCCGAGGTTCCATGTCCCGAGCCAACTCAGGATCGAGACTTGTAATCGAAAGATAGACATGAACCAGATTGTCGGCAGCCAACCCTTTCAGAATCTCCAGATCTCTCAAGACCACAGCATTCTTGGTCACAATGCTGATCGGCTGACGGCATTCCAAAGCGACTTCAAGACACTGCCGAGTCAGCCGGAATTCTCGCTCAGCGGGCTGATAGCAGTCAGTCACGCCAGAGAATGTGATCGGCTCTGGTTTCCACGTCTTCTTGGACAGGAATTCACGGAACAACTGGGGAGCATCGTGCTTGACCACGATCTTCGTTTCGAAGTCCAGCCCAGCATTGAATCCTAAGTAGTCGTGGCCCGGTCTCGCATAGCAATAAGAGCAAGAATGGACGCAACCACGGTACGGGTTGACGCTGTAGCGAAAAGGAATGTCAGGAGATCTGTTCTCAGAAACAATGCTCTTTGAAGTGTCAGAAATGTATTCGATCTTGCGATTCGTCAGCGTCCTCAGATGCTCTTGGTCCCATTCCAAATGTTCGAGATCCGGTTCGTGATGAACCGTCTCGAATCGATTCGGTGGATCAATGTTGGAACCATGACGCATCAAGATTTCCTCGGATTTTGGAAAGAGAAACAATCTTCCCAGTCATTCTACCGCCATGGCTTTTCTGATCCATTCCTGCTGAAGCCACGCTGACACTCGTTACGGTGTCTCGGACCCGTAGCCACATTGTCCGCAGATATCGATCCGGTGCTCAACTGGAGCCCCACAAACCGGACATTCGAATTGCCAAGAAGACTCTTTGGGTAGCCGTGGCATTGAATCAATGAATGAATCTCCACCGACTGTTTTGTACCGCTCGTACTCAGCGTTTCGACCGAAGAGCAAGCTCATTCCAACATTTGTAATCAGCCAAGCGATGCCACCGAAAAACAATACGGTGAGGATGGCTGAAACGAACATCTCAAAGGGCGTCCAAAATCGAGTCTCAGTCGCCCAGTTCCAAAACCACGAGAGCGGCAGGTAGATCAAGAAGACGACCACGCAAGCTCGTGCAAACAATGCGGCTTTAGTTCTCATCGTCGTCCTCCAATCCAAATTCATCTTCTTCATCCCAGTTATCGACCTTGCTCAACATAGGAACGTCTTCGATTTCCCTGACGAGTCCGAAGTGGATCACAGGAAGAACAAGAGTTTCACCGGGACCGTTGCCGTACTCATGCGTCTTGACATTCAATGTCGTGGCACGGTGCAGGTAACGTGCAAGTTTCGTTCGAGTAATCTTGCCATAGACCTCAATTTCGACCGGGCAAACAAAACGACGCCGTGGCAGTGCTCCGTAGAAGTCTCGCTGGATGTCGGCCATGTCGAAACATGCGTCACTTGCCGTTGCGTACTTCCGGGCCTCGTCCCAATCTTCAACGAATGCTTTGCCGTTCCAAACTTTGGCATCATCAAGGTTCTGGATGACGAATCGTCGGCTTGGCGGGACACCAATTGGTTGTGCGCTCAATATCATTTCTTCTCCTTATTGGATCACAGGATTTGTGGATGTGATTCCAAGCGGGTGTTAGGTCGAACCCTCACCACGTCACGAAAAATCAGGCGGCGGGATTTTCTTGCTATGCTCGTGGCATGTTGCTAGATGGCTTTTGCTTCGAACTGGGTTAAACTGACCGATGGATCGACCGGAGATAGTTAGCGATTTGGCCCATATGATCTCGTTCTGTAGCTCGAAGTGTGCAATCGCCACTTCCATCACCCGCATTGCCAACCATGGTTTCTTGGCGGTTGAACCTACGCTCAGAAAGAAACTGCCATTATCCTTTAGCACTTCTTTGACTGAGACAAAAACATCGTCGAGCCAATCGAGATAGTCTTCGTCATCGAGATTGTCCTTTGTATGTGTCGTACTTGATTCCGACGTTGTACGGAACGGACGTGACGACAACATCGACAGACTTTGGCTCAGTCTTTTCCCTCATCAGCGAAAGGCAATCGCCCTGCCAAATCTGAACGTCGCTCGTCTCGGGCAACAGGATGTTCGTCTTGCTCGCCTTGCGTTGCTCTTCCTTATAATCGAGTTCAGCCTGCCGGATGAGACGTGCGACTTTGGCCTTCGGCTTTCGAGCCTTCTCCAGCACATTTTGTCTTTTCTCTTCTGGTAGCTCAGAAAGGTCGGCAGCGTTCTTGGCGGAAAGCAGTCCGTTACGAATCTCGGTTACAAGTTCTGGTGCGTTCGTTTTTGCACGCTTCACTTGTTCCACCGTGGTTGATGAGCAACTGGTGATTGTGGCGGCGTGCTCGCTCGCCTTGCCTGTTGAGATAGAACAATCTTTTGCTCCCTTTACGCCTTTTCCTCGTGAGAGTCGCTGCCTTTCCTTCGCCTCAGCTTCCAGAAGGGGAAGCAATTCAACTGCGATTGCCGCACGTTGACTCGCCGTGAGGTGGCGTCGTTGTATGTTCTTGCTGATGACCCACGCTGTCGGCGAACCATCACCGTCCCATTCAACAAATCGGGGCTCAACGCCGGTAAACTCGCAGGCTTCGAATCGGCAGCGCCCATCGAGGATCTCTCCCTCGTGGATGACGATTGGCTCCAGCAACCCGTTTTCCTTGATGTCTTCTGCGAGTGCTCGAATCTCTTCATCAGACATCGCTGGAAAGAGTTCGCAGGCTGGGTGAAACTCTGGTTGATTCTGATTAAATATGTGCTTCATTGAACCGCCTCCCATGTGTGTGTTCGAACTGAGTAGGCGTTTTGCCAACTCCCCACCAAAAAACACCACAGCCCAAACCAAGACCGCCTCCGTGGGCGGTAGTCGTGGTTCGGGATGTTGTGTGATCGAAGCTGCTCTACGGCGTCCTCGATGAATTCATGCTTTGACCAATTTCTTGATCAGTCCGGGTAGCTCACAAAAAGTTTCGGAGCCACTTTTCGTGAACGCAAAAAAAGGGAGCCTTCGCATCGTGGCGAAGACTCCCTGTGACGGATGGAATCAATTCAAGCGTGAAACTATGCGGCCATAACGCCAATGTCTCCGAGGTAATCATTCAGTTCTTCCTTCACGGGGTTGGCCTCGGGGCAGGTAATGTCGAACCAGATGTCCCACACGATGAGATCGAGAAGTTCCTCGTCATCGCATTCGACACGCATCGCCCACGAGTATCCTTCGGGCTCGACACCGAATCCAAGAATCGGAATACCGAGTTGATCCAATCGCATCATCAGTCGTGCGACTTCCTTGCGGGACCGAACATCTTCTTGGAATCCATCGTTTCCAAAGACGATGCACTCATACGAGTCATCTGGCCCATCATCAATTTCCTCTGCCCCTCGATGGGCACTGAAATTCTCCTCATTCACGAGCAGAGCCATCATCTCGCTCGTAGCATCAGAACCGTGTTCAGCCTGAAGGCGTTCCAAACAGGACTTTTCAGCTTTGGTGAGTCGGAATCGTTTCTTTGTCATGTGGCGTTCTCCTTAGAACGGGTTTGAAAGTGAGTCCCAACGCTGGGCCTCGGAAAAAGTTGTGCTGACAAGTCAGCATTCATGCAGCTAGACAACGAGTCGGCTGCAATTCTTCTCGAAGCTCCATCCAGAGTTTTCCGAGTTGGTTGTCACCAACCCATTTTTCTCCATCGAAGGCGGCTCCCCAGAACAGGGCTGATCCACGTTTCCGCTTCGAGCAGTCCTCGATGATTTCCTCGTTCCCGGTTTCCAAGAGTCGATTTTTCAACTCCGGGTGTTGTTCAACCTTGAGCAGCAAACACAGCCGCATGTGGAAGAGGTCGTCTTCGCTCATGGGCTCAACGGTCATCTGAGCTTTGTGCTTTTTGGCGACCATCTTGGCTGCCATCGGGGACTTCTGTTCTCGGATGGCTACCACCACCTCGGGGTCGTCAAATCGCAGTGCTTGAAAAAGGGCCTCCGTCGTTCGGTACTTCTTTCCTTCCCACTCAACCGGGTGGGCGGACATGTTGCCGAGCCAACCGTGCTGCTCTCGGACTTTGCGAATCAGGATTGTCAAAGGCGTCCTCCGCTTGGCGTGTCGTTTGTGAGTCGCTCGTTGCGTCTCGAACAACTTCCAGTCGGGTGTTATGTTCTCGCTCATTGATCCATGACACTTTGTGTGGCAAAATGCGGGAAACGTGAGTTTTCTAGGGCATTTTCTAGGTCACAACGAAAATGGACGCCGAGATCTTCAAACGGAACTTGCGTGAACTCCTCGAAGCCCGTGGGCTGAAGCAGAAGGATTTCGCCGAGAAATCCGGGCTGAGCTACCGCTGGGTCCGCAGAATTTGCTCTCAAGGATTGACCCGAGTTGAGGATCGAAACCGGGAGCAGCTAGAAGCCCTCTGCGAGTTCTTCGAAGTCTCGCCTGTCGAACGATTGTGGAGCGAGCACCTCCACAATTCGCAGGATGGTGCGGCTCTCTGTGAGGCGAAGGTGAAAGAGATCCTGAGCTTCGCTCATTCCCTCTCCGAATTCTCTGAGTTCGTGCCCGTTGGCATGGAGCTTGGTACGGAGCCTGTGGGCGATCTCTTGGCGTTGATCGACCGCCTCTATACGTCCATGGAGCGGAATCGGGATTACATCCTTCGATGGCACCAGCGCCAAATGAAATCCCAAGCCATGATGGATGACAGTCTGCCCGAGATTGCTTTGTTGCAGAATCGAAAAAGTGCAATTGAGGAAATCGAGTATCCAACGAAGTTGCGTGCCGTTTTGCGGTCGCCGCCCGAGGGATTTTTCGAGATGTCGAATTTGATGAGGTCTCTCATCGACGCTGGATACCACCAAAAGGAAAGCCAGCGGATTCGGATATCCTTTCGAGATCAATGTCCAGATGTGTTTGACCAATGGCTGACGTGGTTTCAGAACAAGGAGATCTTTGACTTTGCCATTGGTGCTGCTTTAGCAGCATTCTCCGAAGCCGAAATCTTGGACTGGTTGGCGAACCATCGTCCCCCGCCCAAGGAAGAAACAACATCAGCCGAGCGGGTTGCCTCTCTCAAAGACATGATTCGCACTTCTGCTGAAACAGAAGCATGGAAAGGCATCGACTTGTCAACTTATGGAGGACCAGTCGGAGATGAGTGAGCCACTGCTACCGAAGACCATTCCACATTTGAACTCTTGGAAAATGGGAATGACTTTTTTCTTGGAGTCTACCCGGACACTCTCTGAAACGAGTCATATCGTGTCTGATGAAAGCCAATATCCGCAGTGGATCGGCAGACATCACGATAATGGGAGAGAGTCATGAAGATAGTTGTCTACTGTCGCAGGAGTCAGAAAGTGCAGAGCGGCCTTAATCAGCAATTGGCTGAAACTGAGTCCGCTGTGGAACGAGTGGGAGGCACAGTTAAAGCGGTCGCCGTTGAGCAGAATCGCATCGATTCAACACTCGACATTTCTGACGAGGAGGGAGAGTGAAATGAAGGCACTGATTTACTACCGCATGTCGAGTGACCAGCAAACCGACAGTATTGATCGACAGAAGGCTGAAGTTGAGCCCGTCGTAGAAAAAGAAGGGGATGAAATCGAGGCCGTATTCATCGACCGAGGAAAGAGCGGGTCGAAGAACAGAGCAAAGCGGAAGGACTTTTTGCGAATGATGGAATTCATTCGAAACGGTTGCGAGGCACGGAAGCTCTATCTGTGGGACTTGGCGAGATTCACGAGAGAGAATCCGTTTAAGGCGGCGGAGTTCTATGGCTTGCTGATGGATAAGGGAATTGTGATCCATGACTGCAAGAGTGGGGAGTTTGACCTTTCGACTCAAACTGGTCGCATGATCGTCAACATGATGCAGGAAATGAACCACCGGTTCTCGACGGATCTTTCAGAAAACACGACGAGTGGCCGACGTCAGTTGCTAAAGCTCGGATGGTGGGTGGCTGGGGCTATTCCGTATGGGTATCAACGAATGTATGTCGGTCCCGGAGGCGATACCGTTCTACGGCCACGAAATGACAGCGGGTACAAGAAGCCTCGTGGCTACCACCTCGCCCTTTCGATTGTCGGGGAGGAGGCGGCAAATGTTCGGGAGATGTACCGCAAATACTTGGACGAGGACACATCATTGCGGGCCATCGCTCGGTGGTTAAATGACCTTGGGGTTGTTCCGCCGTCAGGCGATCCCGCAATTGGCTGGAACAACGGGTCTGTCGCCAACATCCTCGATAACAAAGCCTACTGTGGGTATTCGCACATCGGCGGTGGCCATCGGCGTTACAGAGACAAAGAGGTCTTTGGGCGTGTTGGGGACAACGAAGTGAAGAGTGACAAGGTTCCTGCAATAGTCAGCGAAGACGATTGGCAGAGCACCTTTGAAAAACGGGAAGAAAGCAAGGCGAAGCATCGAGTTCCGAAACCGGATCAACATGGAAGATTGTCGGGCGTCTTGTACTGTGGGCATTGCGGCTATTCGTTGGACAAAGCGGAACGTCGCAACAAAGACAGGCATCCATACATCTATTACTCGTGCCAGTCGGGTGCAAAATATCCCGGCAAGTGCGAATGTCGGCAATGGCGTGTACTCGAAAAAGACATGCTGCCCATGGTGCTTGACAAGCTGTTTGATGGAATCGATGCCAGCATCCAAGACGTGGAAGTCACGAAAAGGATCGACTCACTGGAAGATGGTAAGGCTGATCGTTTGGCGGAACGATTGAGGGACGTGGAGGCGAGTATCACTCGGGCCAATCGTCGATTCTTGAAAGCGTCGAATCTGTCTTCTCAGATGGAGGCAGACTTGGGGGAAATCATTTCCGAACTTGAAAGTGAAAAGGTTCAAATCGAGAAGCAGATTCGTTCCGTGAAAGTCATCGGGGCATCCGACACAACGATCAAAGAGGGTCTCAAGACACTCAGGTCAATGATGTGCGTCGGTCTGACGGAAGAGGACGAGATAGTCTTGTCACGCCCTAACGCCAACGGCAAGCGTTCGATGACAGTCAAATTCAAGGAAGGCCCCAGCGACCGGAAGCCGCTCTTCTACGTCCCTATCGTCAGCAAAGATGAGATCCGGGCGTTTCTCAAGAAGCTTGGTGTCAAGGTGTTCGTCTACTGGCAACCACGAGCCCGTGTAAACAAGCGTGGCGGCATTTTACGAGATGAAGCCGAGGAGATTGTCCGATCACGTCGCAACTTCGAGGTCGAGAAGGTTCACCTGAGAGCGGACTTTCGACCTGAAAAGGTTTTGAGCATGGGTAGCAATAAGCACACGCGTGAACGCATCCTCGATACGGATTGATGCTGTAGCGAAACGGGATGTCCGGCGAGTTGTTTTCGGAAACGATTGTCTTGGAATCATCGGGAAGATACTCGATCTTCCGGTCGGTTCGAGCTTCCAGGTACTCGGTATCCCATTCCAGATGCTCAAAGTCCGCCTCTGCATGGAACCGTTCATATCGATTCGGAGGGTCGAGGTTCGATCCGTGTCTCATGCCACTCCTCCCTCAGCGTTGTCCAATGGAAGAGTGAACGCTCTACACTCCGGCCAGCAACTTCGTTTCCGCATAGTTGTCGGTGGAATCCGCCACATAAGAAGGCGGCTCGCGGCCTTCCTGAATGCACTCATCAAGCTCGCGTTTTTTCGGACATCCGTGGCACGTCCACCACTCTTGAGCTCGTTCGCGCGTCCATGTTTCCGTCACTGGAACGGACTTCAATGCCTCGCGAAGTTCTTCGACCGACTGAAATCGATCGTCAGGATTCTTTTCGAGACACTTCAACACGATCGCATCGAGTTCCTCGGAAACGTTTGGATTGTGTGACCGCAGCGAAACTGGAGTCTGTTGTGCATGAGCCAACAGCAATTTGACTGCGTTTGCCTCCTGGAAAGGTGTCTTCCCAGTCAAAACGTAATAAGCGACGCAGCCAAGTGCGTAGATATCGGCGCGTGCGTCCGAAACATCTCCGCTGGCCTGTTCCGGAGCCATATACATCGGAGACCCGGCAATCCGCCCTTCCTGAGTGATCTTGGTATCGACGTCGACATGCTCGGACCTCACCAGTCCAAAATCGAGCAGTTTGGCAACGTCGTAAGTTCCGCCTCGTTTCGCAGCGAAGATATTCGCAGGTTTGATATCGCGATGAACAAGTCCCTGCTCATGTGCTTCGGCGAGTGCATCGCATGTTTGTTCGAAGAAGTGAATGAGACGCTCATCCGGCATGGGGCCGTGCATCGTCACGATCTGATCGAGATTCATCCCCGGAAGATATTCCATCACGTAGTAGAAGGTCCCATCTTCCGACACTCCGTAATCGTAGATCTCGACGGTATTCCAGTGCGTGAGTTGCGCGGTCGAACGAACCTCACGTTCGAATCGTGCGAGCGTCTGCGGATCTCCCGCCATTTCCGGACGGATCAATTTAATCGCACAGGGGCGTTTGAGAAGGAGATGTTCAGCCAGATGAACTTCGCCCATTCCCCCACGACCGAGAAGACGTTTCAAGCGATAAAGCCCAAGCTGTCGAGCTTCGAATTCCGCCGTTCTTAACGATCGGATGGTCCGCACGCCCCAGGTGGCAATAACCAGACTGAAGGTCATCACCATCACAGCTTCAATCAGAACCGTTGAGTTCTCGGGTTGAGCGAATTCCGCTGCGACAACCGGAACCGCGAATCCCGCGATTCCCATGACGGCAACAGGTGCAATCGCCATCGGCAGCATCATCGCCAGTGCCCGCTGCCACGAATTCGGGATAAACAGCGAGTAAGTGAACAACAGGATCATCCAGGGTGCCACGATCGGGAACAGATATCCCCGAGTCGCGCAGTCCAGCACCATGCTGTAAGTCAGCACAATGAAGTAGAGTTCCGATGTGCCGAACAGAATCAGTTCTGCAATTCGCAGATTTCGGTTCACATGGCCACAGCCTGCGCAGGTTCGCCAGGCGATCAGACCGCTGGAAACAATGGCGACGAGTTGAGTCCACCGCAGAAGTGCATCAGCTTCCGTGATGTGCGCTGAGCCGAGCAACTCAGTCTTTAAGAAGAAAGCGGAGTAACCGACAAAGAAAATCAGCGAAGCTGCCTTGAGTCGCCCCTCGAGGACGGTGTTAACCTCTTTCGAAAAGTTCGCACCGGTCCCGTCAACGATCTGCCCAGCCCATGACCACGCCGATTTCGATCGTGATTTCTCAATTGGTCCAGAGTCAGACCGCTTGGTGAGGATTCGTTCCTGGCCAGATTCTTCTGCCATTCCAGGCGCCACTTTTTGAGTTAGGGGAGGAACTTTGCGGTAACGACCTATGATAGTCACCGAAGGTTCATTCGTCAGCGTGAAGATCGCGAAATTACGTCCTAATCGGTCGATCCTCGCCCCAAGTTGTCAGTTTGAAATAAGTTTCGCCGACATGGGAATTTCGTTCTCAACTCTGCAGATCGAAACGACACCTCGAGAATTGAACATCAATAGAAATCGCCTGATGCGAATTTGTGAGAAAGCTCACAAAACGAGGCGACAAATGAGAACACATTGCTCTGATCGCAAATGTCATTTCCGCACAATGTGACCGAACGTTTCGGCAGCACCCCGAGAAAACTTGTGTCGAATTCCTCCGTCCAACGCAATTTGACAAATCCGCCTTCCGAACGCGGTCGGATGTGTCTTCTTTTCGCTTCGTTCCGGACTCGAGAATTGCACAAGCCCTGCTGCAAATCGGGCTCGGAAGACCGAGTGCCAGCGAGTCCAGTTTTTGCGGAAATCAGTCCTGTGGGGAATATTCCGACGCAAACAACCAGATTCCTGGCCCGAGACCCGTCTCGAGAACTGGTTTTCCGTTTTTTTTGAGAACTACGCTGTGGGTCGTCGATCGTTTCGAGACACAAATCTCTTTAT
This sequence comes from Thalassoglobus neptunius, assembly GCF_007859735.1. GTDB lineage: Bacteria > Planctomycetota > Planctomycetia > Planctomycetales > Planctomycetaceae > Thalassoglobus > Thalassoglobus neptunius. The sequence continues at coordinate 129,376 of NZ_SIHI01000004.1, forward strand.
GATCGGCACGAATCAATCTCACTTGTTTGAACCAAGAATCAACTCAATTCTTCGAAACAACTCGATTCATCCTCCCGAATAATGGTTTCAGCCTAAACGTCACTCAGGACAGAAACAGAATGAAATCGATCAAGAAGCTGCTGGTCGCCAATCGCAGTGAAATTGCAATTCGTGTTTTCCGGACTGCCCACGAAATCGGGATTCGAACGGTCGCGATTTATACACACGAAGATCGCTTTTCACTGCACCGTTTCAAAGCCGATGAAGCGTACTTGATTGGGGATAAAGGGGAGCCGATTCGGGCTTATCTCGACATCCCTTCCATCATCGCCCTCGCGAAAGAGCACGGCGTCGACGCGATTCATCCGGGATACGGTTTTCTCTCGGAGAATGCAGAGTTTGCAAAAGCGTGCGAAGACGCGGGCATTATCTTCGTCGGCCCGACAGTTTCCGCTCTCAGGAGCCTCGGCGACAAGGTCTCCGCCCGACACATCGCCGAACAGGCGAAGGTGCCCATTCTTCAAGGGACTGAAGATGCGATCGCCGATGTTGACGAAGGAGCCGCCTTAGCAGATCAGATCGGCTATCCCATCATCCTCAAAGCTGCGATGGGTGGAGGAGGTCGCGGAATGCGCGTCGTCCGCGACCCGGCACAGTTTCGTCCTTCCTTCGAGCAAGCCCAGCAGGAAGCACAGACTGCTTTCGGATGTCCGGACGTTTTCATCGAACGTTTCGTCTCGAAAGCCAGCCACATCGAAGTCCAGCTTCTCGGTGACTCCCACGGGAATCTTGTCCATCTCTTCGAACGCGATTGCTCCGTTCAACGACGACATCAGAAAGTTGTCGAAATCGCTCCCGCTCCCAATCTCAACCCTGATGTCCGCGACGCAATCTGCGAAGCAGCAATCAAAATTGGAAAGCAGGTCGATTACGAGAACGCAGGGACTGTCGAGTTCCTGCTGGACCGGGAGACCAACGAGTTCTTCTTCATCGAGGTCAATCCTCGAATTCAGGTCGAACACACCGTCACGGAAGAAGTGACCGGAATCGATATCGTCAAATCACAGATTCTCGTTGCATCGGGCGCGAGTCTTGATGACCCCGAGATCGGGCTTGAGTCTCAGGAGTCGATCAAGACCAGTGGATTTGCAATTCAGTGTCGAATTACGACAGAAGATCCGTCGAACAATTTCCTTCCGGATTACGGACATGTGACGCACTATCGTTCCGGAAACGGGATGGGAATTCGTCTCGACGCGGGTAGCGCGTTTTCAGGTGCGGTCGTCAATCCGTTCTATGATTCACTCCTCGTGAAAGTCTCCGCACGGGGTCGTCGTTTTGTCGATGCCGTCTCGCGAATGAAGCGATGCCTGCAGGAATTTCGAATCCGGGGCGTCACGAGTAACATCCCGTTTCTGATCAAACTGATTTCGCATCCGAAGTTTCTTTCCGGCGATTGTACGACTCGGTTCATCGACGAAACTCCCGAGCTGTTTGAACTCGGGACACGTCAGGATCGTGCCACAAAAATCCTGTCGTATATCGCAGACGTGATCGTCAACGGAAACACACTCGTCGCAGGACGTCCGGTTGCAACTCGAAGAATCGAAGCTCCGGTTCCCAGCTTTCCGATCGGACAGCCGATCCCCGATGGAATGCGTCAACGTCTCCAAAGCATGGGAGCTTCCAACTTCAGCAAGTGGATCAGCGAACAAAAACCGCTACTACTGACGGACACCAGTTTCCGAGATGCCCACCAGTCGCTCTTTGCGACGCGATTCCGAACGTACGATCTGCTGAGAATCGCCGACGCGTATGCTCATCTTTCTCCGAATCTCTTCTCCATCGAGATGTGGGGAGGAGCCACGTTTGATGTCGCGATGAGATTCTTGAAGGAATTCCCATGGCAACGACTCGAAGAGATGCGGGAACACATCCCGAACATCCTGTTCCAGATGCTGCTTCGAGCCTCGAACGCAGTCGGTTACACGAACTATCCCGACAATGTCGTCCGTGCCTTCGTCAAAGAAGCTGCGCAATCGGGCATTGATGTTTTCCGCGTTTTCGACGCACTGAACTCTCTCGAAAACATGCATGTCGCGATGGACGCCGTTCTCGAGACCGATGCACTTTGCGAAGCGACGATCTGCTACACCGGGGACATCCTCGACACCAGCAAGACAAAGTACGACCTCAAGTACTATGTCGAGATGGCCAAAGAACTCGAGAAGACGGGAGCACACCTGATCGCCATCAAAGACATGGCCGGTTTGTGCAAACCGTATGCTGCCTCGAAGCTGATCAAAGCTCTCAAGGAAGAAGTCGGAATCCCGCTCCACTTCCATACGCACGATACCGGCGGAACTCAAATTGCCGCGATCCTCGAAGCTGCGAAAGAAGGCCTCGACATCGCCGACGCAGCAATGGCTCCAATGTCTGGAGGGACATCGCAACCAAACTTCAACACGCTGGTCGAAGCACTTCGCTTCACGGACCGAGACAGTGGTCTCGAATCCGAACCGCTTGATCAGCTGGCTGAGTACTGGCGCGTAGCTCGACAGTTTTACACGCCGTTTGAAGCCAGCGTCCTGCCTGCAACCGCGGATCTGTACGATCACCAGATGCCCGGCGGGCAGTACACGAATCTGTACGAACAAGCCCGAGCCCTCGGACTTGCCGACCGCTGGCGGGAAGTCTGTCACGTGTATGCCGAAGTCAACCGCATGTTCGGGGACATCGTCAAAGTGACTCCAACATCCAAAGCTGTCGGAGACATGGCTCTGTACATGGTGGCGAATGACCTTTCTCCAACCGATGTCCTCGAAGGGGAACGTGATCTCGCCTTCCCAGCTTCTGTGCTCGATTTGATCGGTGGTCGCATGGGGCAACCACTTGGCGGATTTCCGGAGACAGTCGAACGTCGCATTCTGCGAGGAGAAAAACCTCTCAGAGAACGCCCCGGTGCAACGATGCCACCGGCCGATTTTCAGGCGGAAGCGGAGCAACTCAAGGAATTGCTCGGACGTGATCCATCGGAGCAGGAAGTCGTCACCTCACTGCTTTATCCAGAAGTCTTCAAGCAGTTCGCAGAACACTCTCGGCTGTACGCGGACACGAGTTGCCTCCCGACTCCAGTCTTCTTCTATGGACTCGAAACGGCAGAAGAAGTTGCAGTTGAGATCGAACAGGGCAAAACGCTGATGATCAAATTCGTCGGTGTCGCTGATGCCCATCCCGACGGACGTCGTCACGTCTTTTTCGAACTCAACGGAATTCCGCGTTCAGTCACTGTCGAAGACCTTGCACTGCAAGGGGACGTCATCAAAGCGGAACGTGCCGACCCGGACAATGCCAATCACATTGCAGCAGCGATGCCGGGAATGGTCGTCAATCTTGCAGTTCAGGAAGGCGACACGGTTCGCGAAGGACAAAAGCTGCTCGTCATCGAAGCGATGAAAATGCAAACAACGCTCGTTGCCGAGAAAGCCGGGAAGATCCAACGCATCCTTGTGAAAGCCGGGAGTCAGATCGAGTCCGGAGACCTGCTGATTGTGACCGAGTAAGCTGATCGTGACTGAGCAAACTGTGACCGAATAATTCGTCACAGCATCGTCGATTCTCGCGAACTGTCATGAGTTCCAAAGTGTCTGAAAAGAGTGACTCAACAGTTTTCATGACTGGTTCGCAGCGACTCGCACGAGCAGGTTCACCTAAGCGAATTCGAACTTCCCTGCAAGAAACGCGTTCAGGCCAGTGGATGAAAACCTGAAATTGGCCCCAACTGCGGGAAGGGTTTCATGTCAGACATCGATGGCATTCGCCAAACGGCGAAAGATTATGCCCAAGCCTTTCAGCAGGGTGACCTCGATCGCATGGCGACAATTCTTACTGAAGACTTCATTGCCATGCCGCCTGACCAACCGGCATTTCGGGGTCGAGACTGTGTCCTCGAACAGATTCGAAACGATCTGAAAACGATGACGATCGTCTCGCTGAACTTCGAAGTTGAAGAAGTGGAAACGAGCAGCAATCTCGCCTGTGCCATCGGACGTTCTCGCGCTGAACTCATCATGACCGAAGATCCGGACACGCCTGTCGAGATGAACGGAAAGTTTCTTTGGATCCTTCGAAAGACGGACGACGGACGCTGGCTTCTGGCGCGAGACAGTTGTAGCGGAAACGGGCCAGGTTCCGAGTAACAGTGATTGGGTCTGACATCTTGTTTCGCCGCAACGATCGAATGCTTTCGACGGTCCGAATTTCTCTCAGGCCGAGCAATCGAGAATAGACCACTCTCATTCTTCACTGATGTCGGCAGATGAAGCGATCGCATCGTTCTGCGTACGTAACTTCGTCGATCAGCCCGACGGATTCTCAAAACGAATGCTCGCTTGCATGGGAATTTTCATCGAGAATTCACACCCGAGAACGCGGCGCTCATCTCAAGAAACTTAATAGGGAGGGTGCAGGACACCCAACGCCGTTAACCGTATGAAGTCAGTGTTAGGGGTGTGATTTTTTGGGCGAGGAGGTTCAGGTCAGCTGAAGGTGGCTTGATTGTCGGTGGACCGGGTGGTTTGCGAGTTCGACGCTGCGGATAAGTTCGGAAGCTTTTCCGTTTGCGTTCATAACGATCGACCACGGCGCTTCGAACAGCACGGATCAGTGCGCGACTCGTCTGGTAGCAACCACGAAGAGCACGACGCATCACACGTAGGACATTTGACACTGACGTCTTGATCGGCGTCGCCAGATGCTGTTGGTGCAGTCGAGTCTTGAGCAGCAGCAACGCGAGACTGAGCAACGACCAGTGGAGTTCGATCCGCGCATGCTCGGGAGTGCGGCTGAGCAATTTGCGTTTACCAAGTGTCTGTTTGAAGTCTCGATAAAAGATCTCCAGACCCCAACGCTTGCGATAGATCTCTCCAACTTGAGTGTCACTTAAGCGTTGATGGCTCAGAACGCTGGTCACCAACCAGACGCTTTCCTTGCAGGTTGGCACTTCCACCAAACGCAACTTCAGCGGAGGCAACGTTTTCTTCGCAGCATTCTCAGGCCACAGCCAGACTCGATCCTGATCAG
>NZ_SIHI01000005.1 GCF_007859735.1 Thalassoglobus neptunius
GGTCAGTCAGGTCACTTGGGTACGCTTTTCGAATCGCCTCGGACACCGTGCACTCCTTTGCGTTGATGAACCGCAAAGTGTGAACAAAACCAGACTTTCACAAAACCTCAGTTTCCGGATAGCCTCTGAGTTTCTCTGGGGCGGACTTTCATGACAGTTTGAAAATGATGGCGATGGACTCGACGCGGCCGCGAGTTTCTTTTGTGATTCCTGCACGGAATGAGGAACTGCTGATCGCGTCAGCCATCTTTGCAATCGCCCAGTCCGTCGTCCCCTGCTCGATTTCGTTGGAAGTGATTGTCGTCAATGACGGGTCGACCGACGAAACGGCGGGCATCGCAAAAGACTGCGGCGCTCAGGTGATCGATGTTCAGCTTCACAATATTGCAGCTGTCCGAAACGCGGGGGCCGAAGTGGCTTCCGGAGAGATTCTGATTTTTGTCGATGCCGACACGTTGATGAACGCGGATTGTCTGAAAGGCATTCTCGCAGCGGTTGAGGGCGGAGCGATCGCTGGCGGAACCGCAGTTGAGTTTGATCGGCGTATCACCTGGCTTCAGCGTGTCATGTCGAAGAGCTTTCTCTTCGTCTGGCAGCGTATCTTTGGGTACGGATGCGGATGTTGCCTCTTCGCGAGACGAGACGTCTTTCAAGAGATCGGTGGGTTTGATCCAACCTATCTGTCGTCAGAAGAACGTCCCTTCACACGCTCGATGAAGAAAAAGGGGCCTTTTGTTCTGACTCGACAGCCCGTGTTGACGTCGTCGAGAAAATTCCGACTCTACTCATCGTGGCACTTAACAAAAGTGGTCTTCCGGTCGCTGTTCCTTGGGAAATACCGCAACCGCGAGGAATTGGGTGTTTTCTACGATGCTCCGCGTGAGTCGGAAATCTGATTCAAACGGTGTCGAATGGAAGGTATTGAAGCCCAAGTCTCTGGATGATGGTTGAAAACCGGTTTGAGGAGGCTTCACGAGTTCGGCGTGTCGTTCTACTATTGGGGATTGACTCAGAAGGAACGTCATGGCCAGCAAGAAATCAAAGAAGAAAAAGACTCCAGCGGTCGATCCAAATTCTCGCACGATCTGCCGAAATCGTCGTGCGCGTCATGACTATGAAATTGTCGAAGAACTCGAGTGCGGCATTGTCCTGACAGGCAGTGAAGTGAAGAGTATTCGTGATAATAAAGTGACGATTGATGAAGGTTTCGCTCGGATTCAAAATGGGGAACTGTGGCTCATCAATTGTGACATCGCTGAGTATCCCCAAGCGACATATCTGAATCACGAACGAAGACGAGAACGGAAGCTGCTCTTGAAGAGGCGGGAGTTCCGAAAATTCGCGGAATCGGCCGGGCATGACGGAATGACGTTGATTCCGCTTTCGATGTACTTCACACGCGGGCTTGTAAAGGTGACGATCGGAGCTGCGCGCGGTCGCAAGAAGTACGATCAACGCGACAAGCTGAAAAGCAATCAGGCTCGGAGAACGATGCAGGAAGCGATGCGGAAGAAGTACTAACGTCCTCCGTTCTTCCTCGAGCTTGAACGGATTCTTCGCGTGATTGCTTCTTCGAGTTGTTGAAGACTCGTCAGAAGCGCTGGCGTTGCACGAGAACCATCAAGCCGATTTACTCGGGAAGAAAGCCGCGTTCGCGAAGCTCCTGAATGTTTCCGGGTGCGCTGTCCATGATCCGGGTGACGGTGTACTTGAACACAGCTGCTCCGCCGAGACCGTGAGGAGCTGTCAGAATAGCCACGCGGTCTTCTTCTTCGGTGTCGAGACGACGGTTCAATTTCGCGACAACTTCTTCGATATTGTCGCTGAGCAGTTCGGGTTGCTGTTGCGTGTTCTCGAGTTTCAAATTTGAGAATGCAGCCGAGCGGGACATGAGAAAGTCAATCATCCCGCCGAATTGTTCGCTCTCGAAAAAATTGCGAAACTCGGGAGGCGCATTGTGCGGAGAGATAATGAGAGGACGCGTGACTCTCACACATCCTCGGCGAACCTCCACGAGTCCGTCGGCTTCCTCGCCATCTGTGACAAGATAGTATTCAAGGTCGCTGGCACCGAATGTGAAAAGCGAATAGGGCACAGGCCGGACAATCTCGACCTTGCTCCAAAGGTTGTTGAAGTTCTCTTCTCGATGAAAATCGTAGTCATTCATGGCTGTAGTTGAGTGAATTGAGTTTCGACTCACAAGTCCGCAACGTCTTGACAACAGTGACATCGCCCATACAACACGTCTCAAGACAATGATGTCAGCATCATTCGGGTGCTTTGGCACCTGAGTTTGATTCAGGATTGAAACAGGGGAAAACGAAATGAGTGGCCCAATCGTACGTACTGGAGCAACACCGGAATACTGGGAAAACTGGGATCAGGTCTTCGGAAAAGGGAAAACCAAGAAGAAGTCCGCCCCCAAGAAGAAGGCAGCTAAAAAGACAGCCAAGAAGGCTGCAAGCACTGCCGCTAAGTCTGCTCCAAAAAAGAAAACAGCCACCAAAAAGGTTGCCACAAAGAGTGCAGCGAAGAAGTCTGCGAAAAAAGCTCCTAAGAAGAGTGCGAAGAAGAAGTCAAAGTAGCGAGGCTGAGGGGAATGTGAACGCGCGATGCGCCCGTCCATCGTCGTGCGGAAGTGGGCTTCTCACAGAGATCAGACGGCAGGAGTGGTTTGATTCCGTTTCCCAGCGAAGTCTGCATGGCCTGAAGTTTCGATGAGGTTTGCAATGCCGAGTGTCGAAACCACTGCTCGAAGTAATTCGGAGCAACGTGCGCTTGCCTGGGCGGATTGGCTGACCGGGGCGGTTATCTACGGTGTTTTGCTGTGCGTCTCGTTTCTCCGAGTTCCAATTCCGGGAGTGAATGAGCCGCACTATCTGAGTAAGGCGAAGCACTTTTGGCAGCCTGAGTGGTGTGCCGGCGACTTTTTTCTGGATTCCTCCAATCCTCATCTGGTTTTCTATTGGGTGTTTGGGTGGCTTTCGCAGCTGCTCACATTGGAGCAGGCAGCTATTGTCGTTCGGGTTGTGGGCTATCTCCCTCTGGCGGTCGGATGGACGCTTCTTGGAAAGCGAGTCACTGGGTCCGGGATTGCGAGCGTGCTGTCGCTCGGGGTCTTTCTGACGTTTCATAGCCTCGGAAACTGGTCCGGGGAGTGGCTGGTGGGAGGAATGGAGTCCAAGGTCATCGCTTATGGATTTCTGTTTGGAGCGATGGCGAGTGCGATGTCTTTGCGAATTGTCGCGAGTGCATTGTTAGCGGGGCTCGCGATTTCGTTTCATCCCGTCGTCGGAGTCTGGGGAACACTCTCGGCAGCGGCGGCGACGTTGTGTTGGGTTGTCTTGTTCGGACGGAGTCAGATTCGCAATTCCCCAATCCCGGTGTCGCGATGGTTTCTGGCAGCGATTGTTTTTGTGGTCGCTGCTTTGCCGGGTTTGTGGTCAGCGGCGTCGATCGTTCTTCAAACGGATCCGAACGATTCTCTGATGGCGACTCATCTGCAAGTTGCTCATCGGCTAGCTCATCATCTCGATCCGATGACGTTCCCGAAATCTTCGCATCGCTATTTCACGATGCTTGTCCTCGCCTGGGCGGTGTTCATTGTTCTGCAACCGACTCGCGATGAAGCGATTCGCTGGTGGCGGTTCATTGGGTTCTGGGCGCTCGCGTTTGCACTCATCGGAGTTGCGATTGCCTGGGGGCCGAGGCCAGTCAAGTCGATGCCGGGGTACGAGTGGCGGATCGCGCTTTTGAAGTTCTATCCGTTTCGGCTCGCTGACATTCTGATTCCCGTTTCCATCAGTTTCTCAATTGCTGAGTTAGTGAGAAGAGAGACTTCGGACCGATTTCGTTCGAACGTTTGGGCGAACGCACTTTGCGTCTGCATCGCGAGTGTTCTGGTTTCTGTGGCGGTCTGGATGCCGGGTTCAGATCGGAATCCGAGTGGGATGTCAGCCGAGGTGCGAGCGAACTGGATTGACGTGGCCCGGTGGATTGATGAGCACACTCCTGAAGACTCGCTTGTGTACAGTCTGGAGAATCAGTGGGCGGTCAAATGGTTTGCGAACCGTCCGGAATATGTGAACTACAAAGACTGTCCGCAGGATGCAGAATCTCTTCTTGAATGGAACCGGCGGCTGTGGATGATTGCAAACTGGAAGAAGGCTGCGACGAAAGACATGCTCATCACGGCGGATGAACTTCAGGATCTTCATGACCGAACCGGGATTGATGAGATCATCTTCGGGAAGTACTGGAAGGTTGATGTCGACGCGAACTACCGCAACAAGAGTTTTCGCGTCTATCGCATTCCGACTGATGGGCACGCATCTGGACCGACACAATCGCCGAATCCCGAAGATTGAAACTCGGCCGATTCAAATTTGAGTTGGCCAAATCCGCTTCGAAGTGCTTATCTTGTCGTACCAATCTGAAGTTCTTGATGATAGTTTTCAGTCTTCATCCTGTGACCGCAGTCGCTTCGGTCTTCGATTTCGTTCATTGATGAAGTGATACACGAAGGCTGAACCAAGAGCTGCAGAGCCTCAACAATCCTTCTGGACAAGAAGCAACCGACATCAATGAATGAATCATTAGAGTCCCCTTCCCCGGATCGGACGGGGCGAAATTGGATCTCGGTTGCGATTGCGATTCTTCTGTTTGTCGGAATCCTCTGCTTGCCCACTCCGAGCGGGATGACTGCCGAAGCTCATCGTCTGGCGGCGATCACCGTCCTCATGGCGACAATGTGGTTGACGCAGCCCATTCATATTGCAGTGACGAGTCTGATCCCGATTGCCGCGTATCCTTTTCTGGGGATTCTCACCGCGAAACAAGTGAGTCTTCAGTATGCGGATCACAATGTCTTTCTCTATCTCGGAGGGTTCGCGATTGCAGTGGCGATCGAGCAGTGTGGTCTGCATCGGCGAATCGCGTTGCACATTATCAGTCGAGTCGGAAGCAGTCCGAGGCAGTTGGTCTTCGGATTTATGTTGACCTCCGCAATTCTCTCCATGTGGATTTCGAACACAGCCACAACGATGATGATGTTGCCAATCGCACTGGCGATGTTGACGACTCTCAAGGATGCTCTTCGAACGAGTGATCCCGAACACGCGAAGATGATCGCCGACAAGCTGACAGTTCCGGTGCTTCTGGGAATCGCTTATGCGTCGAGTATTGGTGGTCTCTCCACATTTGTTGGAACACCGACCAATGTGACTTTCCTCGGATTCTGGGATCAGTCATTCGTTCCCAAGGGGTACGAGAGTCTGTCGATGGCGGAGTGGATGGCATCCTTTGTTCCGCTCAGCGTTCTTATGCTTCTCGCTGCCGGAGGAGTTCTGACGTTTGGACTTCCAGCGTTGAAGGATACCGAGAAATACGGTCGTGAATTCTTTCGCCAGCAGCTTGCTGGTTTGGGACGGGCGAGTCGGACCGAACGGCGGGTTTTCGGAGTCTTCGTGATGACCGCCCTGCTCTGGGTGCTGCGAAAACCGATTATGTTCGACTCGTATCAACTCTTCCCGGACTGGCCCGGGCTTTGCGTTCAGTTGGCTGCCATGTGGGGCGCTGACATCAGCTACTTACCCGCATACGTGCAGGATTCTTCGATTGCCATTGCGATGGCGATGTTGTTGTTCCTGATTCCCGGTGATCCCGATTCCAAAGGGGGCAGCCAACCTCTGCTCACATGGACGGCTGCGGAAGCGGGGCTTCCCTGGGGAATGATTTTGCTGATTGGCAGTGGCTTTGCGATGGCTGAGGGGTTTGAAGTGACGCAGTTGGGAGACTGGTTGGGCCAACGCTTTGCTGAACAGCTGCAAGGAAAATCTCCAACAGTCATCGTCGCTGGCATCTGTTTGATGGTCACGTTCCTGACGGAGTTCACAACAAACGTCGCGACCGTTAATACGCTTCAACCAACCCTCGCAGCGATGGCGGAACAATTGACGATTGATCCGCGACTGCTGTTGATTCCCGCCGCGATCTCGGCAAGTTGCGCCTTCATGCTTCCGATCGCGACGCCACCGAACGCGATTGTGTTTGGCTCCGGCAGAGTTCCGATCACTTCGATGGTTCGCTACGGAATTCTTTTGAATCTCGTGGGAGTGGTTCTGGTGACATTGGTGACCACTCAACTTGCTTCTCGAATGATGGGATTTTAGACCGCAGACGATGTTTCTCTGCGCTTGTCAAATTCGGGAAATTCGGAAGCGGCAATGAGTTGAGGAATCGACTGGCGATGGCTCGAAATTTGACCCGGGGGCTTGGGCTCACTATTCTTAAGTGAACACTGATCCGAGAAGTTCTTCCCAAACTCGCATGAATTGACTGAACGGAAACGACCTCCAACAGTCGAAACGAGTGCTCATGTCAGAAGAACAGGTTCAAGTGTTGTCCCGCCCCCCTCGTCCACCTGGATGTCATGAAGTTGCCTCTTCTCAAACTCTTGTTTGTCGCCCTCGTTGTGAGTGGCTGGAATCTTTCTGCTGTGAGAGCGGATGGCGTTTCCTTTGGACGCGACGTTCGTCCGATTCTGGCGGGGAAGTGCTACAAGTGTCATGGACCGGATGAGAACACTCGAGAGGCGGATCTTCGTCTCGATCTTCGATCCGCTGCGACGCAAGATCGCGGAGGTTATCGGGCGATCGTTCCGGAAGATCTCGAAAAGAGCGAAGTGATTACAAGAATCACAAGCGACGATGAGTTTCTTGTGATGCCGCCTTCAGATTCCAACCTTCAGCTGACGGACGAAGAAATTGACGTCTTGAAGCGGTGGATTGAAGAAGGTGCTGTCTACGAGGAACACTGGGCTTTCAAGACGCCCGATCTGCCAGCGATACCCCGTACTGAGCCTTCGGAGTGGCCGGTCAATCCGATCGATCATTTTGTTCTCCGCCAGATGAAGGAGCATGGCCTTGAGCCGGCTCCGCAAGCGGATCGCTATTCACTGCTTCGTCGAGTGTACATCGACCTGACTGGGCTTCCCCCCACGATTGAAGAGGTCGACGAGTTTTTCAATTCGACGGAAGCGGATGCCTATGAACGACTCGTCGACAAGTTGTTGAACTCCCCTCGATATGGGGAACACTGGGCAAGCCATTGGCTCGATCTGGCAAGATACTCGGATACAAACGGGTACGAAAAAGATCGTCCTCGGTCGATTTGGCCGTATCGAGACTGGGTGATCAATGCCATTAACGCCGATCTTCCCTTCGATCAGTTTACCATCGAGCAACTTGCCGGTGACATGTTGGACGAACCGACTCAGGATCAACTGATCGCCACCGGGTTTCATCGAAATACGATGTTGAATGAAGAAGGGGGAATCGATCCGTTGGAGTATCGTTACTACGCGATGGTCGATCGTGTGGCGACAACGGGAACGGTGTGGCTGGGGATGACAATCGGTTGCGCTCAATGCCACACGCACAAATACGATCCGATCACCCACACCGATTACTATGGCATGATGGGGCTCTTGAACAATGCCGATGAAATCGACCTGATTGTTCCTGATGAAGACGTCGCAGCTAGGAACGAGAGAATTCGCGATCAGATTGCTGAGCTGGAATCACAACTCGCAGCGAAATTCCCACCTCGTGAGGGAGAAGAGCCCGAAGCTCAGCGACGGCAGGAGCATCTCAATCAGCAGTTCGGACAATGGCTCAAAGAGCAATCAGAAGTCGTTCGTGATTGGAAAATCCTTCGCCCTGAGACGATGAAGACCAATCTCCCTCGCCTTGAACAACTTCCCGATGGTTCAATTCTCTCGACTGGCGACATCACGAAGCGGGATGAATTTGAGCTGACCTTTGACTTGTCGACATTGAATGAATCTGGACCGATCACCGCTCTCAAGTTGGAAGTGTTGCCGGATGATCGCCTCCCAGCTCGCGGACCCGGACGTGCATTTTACGAAGGTCGGAAGGGGGATTTCTTTCTGAGCGAACTGACTGCCTCACGAGACGGTTCCGCCCTCCCCTTGCATCAGGCATCGCACAGCTTCGGGAAGATCAGTGTCGGTAGTGGATCCGCCGACGCGAGCAATTTGCTCGATGGAAACGGATCGACAGGCTGGTCGACATCGACAGGAGAAGGTCAACGACATGAACTGGTGATCAACTTCAAAGCCCCGCTCGAATCACAGGGGCAGTTGAAGATCAAAATGTTGTTCGAACGGCATTTCGCAGCCAGTCTCGGGCGCTTTCGCTTCAGTGCGACAACTGATCCAAGGCCGTCCGTCGCAACGGATCTTCCTGCACATCTTGCGGACCAACTCGTCGCTGGCGAAGAGAGTTTGCCAGAAGAAGTTCGTTCTGAGTTCATGCAGCACTTTCTGAACACAACTCCATTGCTGGCGGAGGAACGAAAAGCGATCGACAAGCTTCGGTCGCAACTGAAAGATCCGACGACAACGATGATCTTTACTGAACGGCCCGATGACAATCCGCGTCCCACGTTCCGGCACCATCGAGGGGAATATCTCCAGTCTCGGGAAGAAGTGGCTCCGCATCTTCCGTCGCTGTTCATGAAAGAAGGAAGCGACGCACCCGAAAACCGTCTGGAGTTTGCCCAGTGGCTCGTCAGCCGCGAGAACCCACTCGTCGGGCGTGTGACAGTCAACCGGCACTGGCAGGCTTTCTTCGGTCAGGGATTAGTGACCACAAGTGAAGACTTCGGAACACAATCCAGTCAGCCTACGCATCCTGACCTTCTTGATTGGCTGGCGAATCGTTTTGTCACTTCATCAGGTGCTGGCGAATACGCTCTCGGTTGGTCTCGTAAAGAACTGCATCGACTGATTGTGACCAGCGCGACGTATCGCCAGAGTTCCATTGTCGATGAAGAGATCCGTCAACGTGATCCCAAGAACAGTTGGCTGTCGAGGGGTCCGCGACAGCGAATGCGAGCGGAGGTGATCCGGGATTCGATGCTTCAGGCGGCAGGAATTCTGGTGGAGAAAGTCGGCGGACCGAGTGTTTATCCTCCGCAACCGGAGTCGGTCGTCAAAGTTGCCTACGGCAATCCAAACTGGCCCGTCGAAACGGGTGAGGACCGGTATCGTCGATCGCTGTATACGTTTTCGAAACGAACGGCGCCATTCGCAGCGTTCACAGTCTTCGATGCTCCGAGTGGGGAGAACTGCATCGTTCGTCGTGATCGCAGTAACACCCCATTGCAAGCACTGACGATGCTGAACGATGCGATGTATCTCGAGGTGGCTCAGAAAGCGGCTCGTTCATTGAATGTCAGTGAACAGGAACCGGCCGAGCTTGTTGCGATCCTGTTTCGGAAGTTTCTCACGCGTCCACCAACTGAAGAAGAAGTCCGTGCGATTCTTGAGTTTCGTGAACGTCAAAAGTTGAGGTTCGATTCAGAAGAACTGAATGTCGAGGAAATCACCGGAGAGAGTGAGAGTTCCGTCGATGAGGCAACGTGGGTGATGGTGGCACGAGTGTTAATGAATTTGGATGAGGCAGTGACGAAACCATGACATTTCCACACCTTCAAAATCAGACGCGTCGGCAGTTCTTCACAGATTGTGGAGTCGGACTGGGGAAGATCTCACTCGGCTCCCTGCTTGCAAGCCATGCCTGCGCCAACGGAAGTGCGACGGTCGGCGTGACTCCGCGTGTGAAGCGTGTGATCTATCTCTTCATGGCGGGGGCTCCGAGTCAGTTGGAGCTGTTCGACTATAAACCGAAGCTCAAGGAACTGGAGGGGAAACCGATTCCTCCTTCGGTGATCAAAGGGCAGCGATACGCCTTTATTCAGCCGGATGCTGCCGTTTTAGGACCACGGTTCTCGTTCCAGAAACACGGCGAAAGTGGGACGGAACTTTCCGAGATGTTGCCGCATCTCGCGAAGGTTGTTGACGATATCGCAGTGGTTCGTTCGGTCCACACTGATCAGTTCAACCATTCTCCCGCTCAGATTTTTCTGAATACCGGGAGCCCGATTCCCGGACGTCCTTCGATTGGTTCATGGCTCAGCTACGGAATCGGGAGTGAGGCCCATGACTTGCCCGGTTTTGTCGTTTTGAAAAGTGGAGGCAGCCTCAGCGGTGGTGCGTCAATGTGGAGTTCGGGATTTCTTCCGAGCAATCATCAGGGAGTCCCGTTTCGCGGACAGGGAGATCCGATTCTGCACGTTTCCAATCCGAATGGATTCGACAATCTCGCTCAGAGAGACACTCTCGATCTCATTCGTGATCTCAATACGAAACAGCTCGATGTGGTGGGAGACCCGGAAATCCGAACACGGATCGAAGCGTATGAACTCGCGTGGAAAATGCAGTCCGCTGCCCCGGAACTGATGGACTTCTCTCAAGAGACGGAATCCACTCTTGAACTTTATGGGATGGATGCGAAACGTCCCAACGAGTTTGCACGAAACTGTCTTCTGGCCCGGCGACTTGCTGAGCGAGGTGTCCGCTTCATTCAGGTTTATCACGCTGGCTGGGATCATCATTCGAATGTTGAAGGTGGAGTGAAGAACCAGGCACAAACGACGGACAAAGCTGCTGCTGCGTTGCTTATTGATCTCAAACAGCGAGGACTCCTCGACGACACACTTGTGATTTGGGGAGGAGAGTTTGGACGAACGCCCATGGTCGAATCGAGTGCAGCACTCGGTCGAGAGAACGGGCGCGATCATCATCCGCAAGCGTTCACGATGTGGTTTGCGGGAGGAGGAATCCGGCCGGGAATGACCATCGGACAGACCGATGAACTCGGGTTTTCCATCGTCGAAGATCCTGTCCATGTTCACGACGTGCAGGCGACGCTGCTGCACTTGTTGGGAATCGATCACGAAAAGTTGACGTTCACTTATCAGGGGCGTCCTTTCCGTCTGACAGACGTCCACGGACATGTGATCGACAAGCTGTTGAGTTGATGAGCGTGGCGGACTGATGAAACGTTGCTGAACAGGACATCGATGGAATTCGGTCGCCTGTCAGCCTTACGAACTGTTCGTCGACGTGACCGGTTTGCTTGCTCTGTTCCGGGTTCCGTCGAGAAGACTGGACAAGCGAACCAACCGCTTCTAGCCTGAGCAAAATCTCAGCAGTCAGCTGATCACCTCACCCCATCACGTCCGAAAATGGAAAGCAAGTGTATGCTCAAGCACACTCTCATTCACCCACAGATCAATGAGGTTCTTGGTCGGGCGGGGCATCACTCGAAGATCCTCATCGCTGATGGAAATTACCCGGCTTATAACACACTCGGACCGAATGCAGACCTCGTTTGCCTGAACCTCTCTCCGGGAATTGTCAGCTGCACTGACGTCCTCAAGGCACTGCTGTCAGCTGTTCCGATCGAAGCAGCCAACACGATGGGAATTCCTGACGACGATCCATACAAACTCGCTGGGGACCCGCCGATCTGGAATGAGTATCGAACGATTCTCAAAGATGCAGGCTCAGAGGTTGAATTGGAGCCCATTCAGAAATGGGACTTCTACGATGCCGTTGCGAGCCGAGATCACGTTTTGACCATCCAAACCGCTGATCAGGAGTTGTGGGCGAACCTGCTCCTGACGATGGGAGTTCGCAAACCGGGAGAGTAGTTTTCCAAGGTCAACCGGGCGAATGGTTCGTCATTCGCTCGGGGAAACGTGTCGAAAGAAAAAGAATATTCAGGCGGACCGAAGCATTCGCAAGCAAGCGTCGCGTTCGGATCTGAAAAGCGATCGAGGCTGGAGTTCCTCTTGTCGGAGGCGTTTCAGGCGATCATAATCGGAAAAGACCTGAAATCATTGCATCGTCTCGTTCATTCCGCGGAGTTGATCGGCTCAACGGTGTCTTGTGCGAGGTACGCATTCGTAAAGAACGATTTGAAGAGTTGTTTCAGCCCCTAGAGCATTTTCTTTTTTGGTTTGCACTCATTCGCCCGTGCGCACTCAGTCTTCTACCGACTGAAAAAGTTCAAGCGAGTGCACAGGAAAGAGCAACTTGCTCTCGGGGTTGGAAGAAATTGAACATCGTCCGTGCAAAGAGGAGTGGGACGAGTGGCGGAATTGCGTGTTCAATGTCCTGAATGCAAGTCAAAAATGAAGCTGACGATGCAGGTCGAGACGGTTCGCTGCCCGAAGTGCGGCGAGCTGTTTCCAGCATCGCAGAATCAGCTCTCCTCCGCCCCGTTAACGTCGTCGACTCCAACGGCTTCGATGTGGGACCTTGATGACGATGAAGGTGACGGTGACGCCGATTTGTTCGGATCGTCTCCAACGAGGAAGTCTTCATCAAAGACAAAACGCAGTAAGCCGAAACGATCGCGACGGAATTCCAAGTCGTCTATTCCTCCGGAACAGCTTCGGAAGTTTGCCTTCACGATGATGATGTTGGGAGTCGGGGCGTTTGTCTTGCCTCTCGTCGGTTTGCAAATCAAAGGTTTGCATGCCATGGGCCCGGAAGCACAGTCACTTGGTGGGGTGCTGTTCTTCGTCCTCGGGGGAATTGTTCTTCTGATCTCATTCAAGGATCACTTTGGTGTGACAGGCGAATGGGGTTTTAAAGCGGTGAAATGGGCTGCCATCGGTCTGGCTGCACTGGTGGTCCTGCCAATCGGATTCGGAATTATCCTGGCGTTAGGGAGGATAGTGTTTCGAGGAGAGCCTGACCCCGGGCCGAAGCAAATCGCTCATCACATTCCTGATCACGCAAACCCGAACTTCCCCGGTCCGGGGAATCATCCCGGTCGCCCCTTCCCTGGGAGAAATCGTGGCGGGGCTCCGTCGGATGTCCCTGAATCAGCGCCGACATCCACGGACAGCAACAACGACTCTCCTTTCGTTGACTCTTCCAGCAACTCGAATTCGGGAGGCCAGAACACGACCTCGAATGAGACATCGACAGCTGCGAGTCCTTCCGACACGACTCAATCTTCCAATGTGAGTCCGTTCGAACCCCCGGTTGGTGAGGATTTTCGGAATCGACTTGAGATCAAAAATGAAGAGGTGACTCTCGTGATGAAAGGGCTTCAGCGCCGTGAGGTTGGACGGTTGCTGCATGAGGTTCGTGAAGCAGCTGGCACGTTCCGAGTCCGTCCGAGATTCGAAGATGACCGCGTGATTTTTCAGGTCAGCAAAGTGGATGACATCGACGCATTCGCGGGGCGGATCAATTTCGGTGAAGTGTCAAACATCGATCACGAGACCAATACGATTACGGTCGAAGCAAACTAGCGAGCGAGATTTCGCAGCTGTGATCGTGTGTCGCTCGTTGACGTGATGTTCTCTCACTTTCTTCAACGAGAGTAGCAAATGCAGAGCAGTCGTCTCTAAGCAGGAATGATTGAATCTGTCTTGTGCCAAAGCTGTTCTTGGAATGCCGAAGTGGTCCTGCAGCGTTCTTTATGTGGCCTTCCCAGCGAACTTCACACTGTGGCACGAACGCGCCACTGTGATACGCGCAACGATGATGTTGTCGGTCGCTGGAGTAACTCCGCGGAAGTGCTTCGAGCAAGAGTCGGAGCAAGTTGAGCGGCAAGTGCTTTAGCTATTCCCTTTAGGCCGTCTCTGAAGGTACTGCTGAATGGCATCGGCCGCTGCAGAAGGAGCTTCTTCTTTGGCTTTCGCGTCGGCAGTCTTCTCTTTTTTCTCAGCATCAGGCTTTGGCGGTTCGGGGGCTTTCACACCTGTTTGTGAGGGATCAGGCAAGCGGACAGCCGGTTCTTCGACAGATGCTGGCTCTTCTGGAGCCGCTTCCGGGGCTGCCTCCTGAGGAGGGGCCTGCGGCGGAAACTGCTGTGGATATCCCGGTGGGTAGGCAACCGGTTGCTGCGGGTAACCCATTTGAGGATAACCCGGATACCCGTAAGGCATCATCTGCTGAGGATATCCCATCTGCTGCGGGTATCCCATCGGTGGTATTTGCGGCATTGTGCCTGGAACGAAGTACTGAGTGTCTCCGGTTTGCGGAGGCATCTGTCCTTCAAACCCTGCGGGAGGCTGGGTCGGAATGTTGATCATCGTGTCAGATGATGGAGCAGCGGCGTCGGAGACGATTGTGTTTGAAGCTGCGTCTTCCGGACTAGCTTCCCCGAGAAGTTCATTCAGCAGTTCGCTGTCATCGTCCGAGGCGCTTTCGGCTGGCTGATCAGCGGGTTCTGGATTGATGATCTCGGTGTTCATCTTGCTGGCGAGATTTGTTTGCGTGTCGTCTGGCAATGCGTCACCAATGACGACTTGAAATTCCAGTTTACCGATTGAAACTTGATCGCCCGCGTTAAGGACGACTGATCCTCGGATCTTTTCCCCGTTGACGAACGATCCGTTGGTGCTTCCCAAATCGCGAAGACGAAGCCCGTAATCGTCGAGAGTGAACACGCAGTGATGCCGGCTCACTAGATCACTGTTGGGGCGGAGATGGCAGTCTTCTTCACGCCCGACAAGAAATTTTCCAGATGGAAGAGGGATCGAACTTCCAGAGTGCTTACCGGAAATTACTCGTAATTCCGCATGCGCCATAATTCAGTGAACCTCACGTGGAAGTGTTTTATTCGTGATCGGCCCATTGAAATCATATTCAATCACACCCTGAAGTGCCAAGAACACGAATGCCATTTTGGATCGAATTAATTCGTTAGAACACTCGAAATGTGATGTCGATGGTTCTAAACGAAATGAGATAGGCTGAAGGGATTTGCTTGAGAATACCCAAGAATTGCAAAAACTAGCATTCTCTGAGAGGTGAGTCAAACATCAATTCACATTGATTTGTCGAATTCTTAATCATTCCGAGGACTGTAACGACAGTACTCAGGTCATTCGAAGCGGAGCCCATGCAAGCGGAATGTCTCGAAGGATGCTTTGATGGCTGAGCGTTTCAGCTTTCTTTTGATGTCGCTGCGCACAAAAAAACACTGGACTGAAGATGTCAGCCCAGTGTTGAGTTCGACGTTTCTGAATCGTTGCAGCGTCGAGAATAATCGACTCCGAAAAACTACCTGTCGTCGCGGACGCGGACCTGAAGTGCGCTCAGGAGTTTGGTAATTCGTTTTTCTTTGGAACTGATGAAGAAGACGTTGTCCAACACGACAGGTCGGCGTTCCTGGCTGGGGTGCAGAATCAGGCGACCGGACCCGAGAAGGATGTACTCAAAGATGTCGTTGATCTCTTTTTCGATTCGCAGGTGCGGTGCTGAGAACCGTTCGAGGTCACTCAGAACGCCATGATGATGGAGAAGTTCGTTCGGTCGAACTTCCCAGTAGTCGAACCGGGACAAAATGGCCACCGCGATATAAATCACTGTCAGCACAGACGCAAAGATGAAGTAAAACGGTGCGTTGGCGACTGGTTTGATCGAATGAATGACATTCGTGACCGCCGGGATCAGATTCGGCATCTTCGAGACAAGCAGCATTGCTCCCAGCACGAAGGCGGTGAGGACCGCGAAAACGAGGAATGAAGTCGCTCGTGGAAAGTCAAAAGAGAGCACAACCAGGTTCAACGACAGCACAATCAGGAACGCCCACCCAATGTTGATGGCACCGGCGCCCGTCAAATCCTTTGTGAACACCATGTAGATGCCGCAGATGATTGACAGGATCCACGAGGGCCACATGAAAACGATCTTGGGATAGGAGATCAGAATGACTCCCTTATCCGGGAGCTCGACAGGAGCTTTAGGTGCTTTGGCTTCAGGTGCAGGAGTTTCGGTCATAGCTCTTCCCATTGACATGCATGTGCGGCCTGTGAACCACTTCAACGACAGGCCGCCTCGAAGGTGAACGGAATTCAACTGGTTTGGATCAGCAAATCTTTTCGACTTCTTCGAACTCTCTCAATTCGACGTGACACGACGATTTATTAGCCGGGTTACGCGCCGAATTTTTCAAGTCGACCAGCGTGAGCGAGTGCCATGAGCATCAAGTGTTTGGCTTCGAACTGTCCGAGCCCACCGAGCAGGCAGTCTTTCTCGCTGAATCCCGGTCGTCCATCAAATCGGCAGTTTTCTGCGGTGATCAAGGTTGGAACCGGGTGCCAGCTGTGCGACTTCATCTTGCTGGGCGTGCAGTGATCTCCGGTGACGATGAGAACAGTCGGGTCTTGTTCCATGATCCGGGGAATGGCTGCATCCAGTTCTTCTGTCCGTTGCACTTTCGCTTCAAAGTTGCCGTCTTCGCCGGTGGAATCGGTGTATTTGAAGTGCATGAAGAAGAAGTCGTAGTCGTCCCAGGCTGCCTTGAGGCGGTCGCATTGATCGCTCAGTGTTTGACCCGCATCGAGGACGTCCATCCCGACGAGTCGGGCCAGTCCGCGATACATCGGATAGACCGCAATCGCTCCAGCACGGGTTCCGTAGACTTCTTCGAAAGTTGGAATCGGTGGCCGTTTGGCTATTCCTCGAAGTGTCAGGAAGTTGGCTGGGCTGTCGTTTTTGAGGATGTCACGCGCTTGTTGCAGGAACTGGTGAGCGACTTCGATCGTTTTTTCTGATCCCGGTGCTTTGGCTTCGGGGACGAGCGGAGGGACTCCGGTTTTTTGAGGATCGGTGTCGTGAACATCGCCACCTAATCCGGGACCACGAAAGACGACGACCAGTCGGTATTCCTTGACATGCTGGACGAAGACTTCGATTCCCGGAATTTTGATTTTATTGAGTTTCTCGCAAAGAGGAGCTGCGATGTCGTTTCCGATGCGGCCAGCCCGGCGATCGGTGATGTTGCCATGTTCGTCGAGTGTGCAGAAGTTTCCTCGAATGGCGACATCGTCAGGACCGAGTTCGAAGTCAATTCCGAGAGCTTCGAGAACTCCACGACCAATCTGGTACTGAAGAGGATCGTACCCGAACAGGCCGAGGTGACCGGGGCCACTTCCTGAAGTGATTCCGGGAAGAACAGGTGTGCTGAGCCCGCTCGTTCCCCGCTGTGCGAGAGCGTCCAGATTGGGTGTCTTTGCCGTTTCGAGTTCCGTCAGGTCCCCTGGCTTTTGGGGAAGTCCACCAAGTCCGTCAGCGACGAGGAGAACGATTTTTGATTCGTTCTTCTTTTGGAGTGCACGGGTGAGATCGTGAACGTCAGACATATTAACAATTCCAAACGAGTAGTTATGGGTACGGACGAGCCATCCGAGGTGAATCACTGAAAACAGGAATTTAGCAACTCATCATCACAGGTGACAGTATCGGGGTCAGCAGGATGGAAATCCTTTTGCGATCTCGACGTGTTCATCACGATGTGGTCACTGGTCAAGTTGACGCCTATTTGACTAACTTGGAGATTGAAAGACAAAAGAATCATGCTTGCGATACGAGACATCTGACCGGGAATGACTGAGATGGCACAACTTGAATGGTCGCGTCGAGAGTTTCTCACAACCGCTGCGATGGGAGGGCTCGCACTCAATCTGGGGCTTCCGTTGGAAGCGGCGAATCCAGTCGTCCGAACCGGACAACCCTATATGAAGCTGTCGCTGGCGGCGTATTCGTTCAATCGAGAACTGCCTCGCAACTGGCCGTCGGTTCGTGAATCCAACGCATCGATGACGCTGATCGATTTCATCGATTTCTGTGCGAGTCAAAATCTCGACGGAACGGAATTGACGAGCTATTACTTCCCTGCCGAAGTGACAGACGCATATCTGGCAGAGATCAAGGAAAAGACGTTTCGTCTCGGGTTGGACATCTCCGGGACTGCGATCGGAAATGACTTCTGTCTCAAGCCCGGTCCGGAACGGGACGCTCAGATTGCGATGACCAAACAGTGGATCGATTACGCAGCGTTCATGGGAGCGCCCGTGATTCGAATCTTCGCTGGGAAAGTTCCTTCTGGAGGCGACGAGTCGTCAGCGCTCGAAAGATGTGTCGATGGCATCAACGAATGTGTCCATTACGCTGCGGAAAAAGGTGTGGTGCTGGCACTCGAGAATCATGGGGGGATCACTGCAACTCCCGAGCAACTTCTGAAAATTGTCAAACAGGTTCAACCGTCGCCCTTCTTTGGGGTGAACTTTGACAGCGGGAATTTCCGCACGGAGGACCCTTACGGCGATCTCGCGAAGATTGCTCCTTATGCTGTGAATGCTCAAATTAAAGTCGCGATTTCACCGAACGGATCGGGAAAAGAGCCCACGGATCTGGGGCGCGTCGTCGGTATTCTGAAAGATCACGGATACCGGGGCTATGTTGTTCTTGAGTACGAAGAACGGAATCCCCGTGAAGAGATTCCGAAGTATCTGGACGAATTGAGAACGCTGATTTCGTAGCGCTCAGTGATTGCCTCTGATTGAATCGGAGTTCAACAGGCATAATTCGACTCGATCACTCATCCAATGCACGAGTGAGGTTTCAGGGAACGGTTGTCTCACGTGCTCGACTGAGGGCAGAACTGCCATGGGTTGCAGACAAGTTGTTTTGCTGGTGTTTGGGTTTGCCGTTTGTCTCTTCATTGGTCGAATCGGTTTCGCTCAACCGGACGACTATTCTGGAGTTGTCGCGGAGGAAGAATGGACGGTCCTGCATCTGAAGTCAGCCCGAATGAAGGGGACTCGGCCACTGCCGAAACTCTCCAAGCTTTCAACGCTTGAAGAGTTCGATCTCACCGGCCCGCAGCCCGGTCATCCATTTGTTCTGGGAAACTTTTCGACGGATGGAAAGTTCGGACTTGTCGACGGATATGTTCAACGCCTGGATGGGCATGATGCAGCTTTGAGAGTCTGCTGGGCGGACGAGTTTGAGCTCGAAGGGATTATGGAACACGCTGGCTACGGGGGATGGTTCTTCCTCATGGGGTGGGATCAGGGACACGGATATGGCGTGAGCAATGTCAACATGAAAGTGAGTGGCAGCCCGTGGTTCGTCAGTGAGTTTCGAGGCGCGAAGGCAATCGAGGGGAAAACGACCGAACTGGATGATTTCGACTGGAAACGTGAGGAGCCTTTTCGCCTGACGGTGAAGGACAAGCACGTCGTTCTGGAAATCGGACGGTTTGAGGTCGTGGACTTTCCGTTAGAGAATTACAAGCCCGGAGAAGTCATTTTCGGGGTCTACGAGACCCAATACGGGACGAAACCGATACGCGTTAAGTCTTTGCGTGTTCGTGCGATTTCCAGTCAATAATTGCAACTTTTGTAAGAGATGGCGTTGCAGGTTCCGGTTGAGACAGATGTCCCGGTTGCCCTTCCGGAATCGGTCGGATGTGTTGGTGTTTTTACGCACAGAGATCAGATTTCGTCGTAGATTTTGAGACTGGGCTCATTTCCCTACTCATTTCTGGTTTCCTATGAACATTCTCCAAGCACTTTTGAATCGATGGGAGTACGCAACGCCCACCGACTTTGCAGCGTTGGCGATTTCGGTCGTCGTGGCGGTCTGGTACTTCACAAAGTACAGCGAGTGAAGTATTCGGTGATCCGCGATCGGGAATCCGCAATCGAAATCCGTTCTGTGCAAGCAAGGTGAATGGGGCGTATCGTGCCCGTTTCCTTCGACGCAGAGAACGGAAAGCGTTCGTTGTGTGATGGACTGTTTCGCGATGTCTTGCTGTCCGGCATCGCTGTGTTTTGTCGCTTCGTTGTGACCGAACGGTTCATGACGTTTTCTGCTGTTGTTGATGTGACCGAGTTCCTTCATCGAGTCGGTGCAACATGAGTTCAACCAGTTTGGAATGCAGGCCGATTGGCGGGCAGACGTAGCATTCAACTTGCGGAAACTGTTCCTGAAATTGATCTCGAAATCTGATGAGATCTTCAGCAACGTGGGTGCCTTGAGACAAAAAATATGGCAAAATTGCGATAGAAGTCGCGCCGTGCTCAGCGCACTTTGACAGTCCTTGAGGAATCGTTGGCTCGGTGAGTTCGAGAAATCCAATCTCAACATGAGACTCCGGTTTTTCGGTTTTGAAGAGTTCCGCCAACTTGTAGAGGTCGGCATTTGCCTCGGGACGTCGACTCCCGTGAGCGACGAGAAGAATTGCTGAAGTCATCTTTTCTCCATAAACTCAATAGTCAGCAGAAAACAGAGCAACGATTAAAACATCTTCTGATTGGGTGTTCACTCACTCGCACGAGCAAACTCAGCCTTGAACCTGATGAAGAAGTTCAAACGAGTACACAGGAAAGGGCAACTTGCTCGAAAACATTGCCTTCGAATTGGTGCGAACAGTTCACCCTCGTTTGTAGCACTTTCGTTCAAAGCGAGTACCTGGAACATTCGAACTGACCGAAGTCTTGCCCAAAAATTGTCTTTGATTTGATGTCTGTTTCGTAAGACAATTCGACGAGTGGCGGACGGAGTTGCGTTGAGCGTTGATCAGAACTTTGTTGCAAGTCGTTGATAGATCAAGGAGTTCCCGAGAACAGTGGACACTACCGCATCAGGAATTTCCGGATCAGGTTCGAACTCGAGCGATGCTCTTGACCAATCGGATCTGCCAACAGTCATCGGGCCGTACTTCATCGAGAAGAAGCTCGGATCGGGCGGAATGGGGACGGTTTACCTGGGACGTCACAAGACGACACAGGAACTCGCAGCGGTCAAAGTTCTGCCCGCTTCGATGGCGCATGAAGCAGGATTCGTTGCACGGTTCGATCGCGAAATCACCGCGATGCGGAAGCTCAACAGCTCATCAATCGTCGAATTGTACGAAAGCGGAGAAACTGACGGAACGTACTATTACGCGATGGAGTTCGTGGACGGTGAGACTGTTACAGAACTTCTGGAGCGTCATGGCCGAATTCCCTGGCGGCAAGTTGTGGAAATCGGCGTTCAAATCTGCACGGCATTGAAGGCCGCTCACAACGCCGGGATCATTCACCGGGATCTCAAACCGTCGAACCTGTTGATCGATGATGACGGGCAGGTGAAGCTGACGGATTTTGGTGTCGCACAAGTCTTTGCGAGCGGTCGATTGACGGTCACAGGCGGGGTCTTGGGGACCGCGGAGTACATGTCTCCGGAACAGGCTCAAGGAAAGCGAGCCACGAAAGCGAGCGACATTTATTCGTTGGGGGCAGTGCTATATGTCATGTTGACCGGTCGGCCTCCGTTTCAGGGGAAGACCGTTCTCGACATTCTCCAGAAGCATCGATATTCCCAGTTTGACAGTGTTCGAAGAGTCGTCCCCGAAGTCCCGGTCTGGCTGGATGAGATCGTTTGCAAGTGTCTCGCGAAGAAGCCGGAAGATCGCTATCCCGATGCCTACGTTCTGAGTCTGAGGCTTCAGGAAGTGCCGAAGAAGGTCGACTTTCGCGATGAACAACTCTCGCAGTTTCAGAATTCGGTGACAGAAGAGACCGTCGCTGATCCATCGCAGGTCAGTCATCCCCAACAGGAAGCGATCGGTGGGACGCTCGTCCGAGATCTTTTTCGAGCGCACTTCGAATCGGAGCAGCAAGGTTCGATCGTCAAGCGGTTTCTGGACAACCCGTGGGTCTTGCTCTCCTTACTCGCGATGATGCTGATCGGCGGGTATGCGTGGACTCAAAGCCAGAGGCTGAGTGACGAAGACCGATTCGGTCGCGGAGTCGAACTGATGTCCCGACCTGCCGGGCCAGCCTGGGAAGTTGCTGGAAGAGATTTCTTCCAACCATTGCTTGAGGCAGATCCCGAGCGATGGCAGCCAGAAGTCGACAGCTATCTGAAACAGATCGAAGTCTACCAATTCAAGAAGAAACTCCTCGGACGTGACCTCGGAAGAGACGAGCTCCCCGAATCTGAACCGGAAGCGATCGTTCGTCAGGCGCTTGAAATGAGGAATCGAGGCCAACTCGGACATTCCCGGGAGATGTTGGTCTCTCTGCGCTCCTTGATCGCCGGAGATCCGGAACATACGGAGCTGGCTGGCGTTTTGGATCAGATGATTATCGAGATGGAATCGGAAGCCCATCAACAACAGTTTGAATTTGTTGAGAAAGCGCTCACACGGGCGAACACTCTTTTTGAGAAAGGTGAGGTCGATCAGGCTCTGGAGATTTGGCTGAGCGTCAAGAGTCTGTACGATCAGCATCCTGACGTGCAGCCGCTTGTCCAGCGTGCGGAAGCGTCTTATCTGCTGGCCACTGGTGTGGACCTGAATGATGCAGTGAGACGTCCGGCGGATGCGAAATCTTCCGAAATCGACTCAAAAAGAGACGCAGATGGACCTCAGAAAGAAGATCCGCAACATCCCTGACTTCCCAAAGCCAGGGATTATGTTTCGAGATATTACTCCGCTCCTGGCATGCCCAGACAGTTTCCGCGAAGCAATCAAGCAGATTGCGGATCAATACCGAGGAAGGAAAATCGATGCGATCGCAGCTGCTGAAGCTCGAGGTTTTATCTTCGCTGCTCCGCTTGCTCTCGAGTTGAACGCGTCGTTTGTTCCCGTTCGTAAACCGGGCAAACTTCCTTTCGACACACAGGCGTTTCATTACGAACTCGAGTACGGTGTCGATACGCTCGAAATTCATACCGACGCATTTCAGGAAGGTGAGCAGGTTTTGCTCGTCGACGATTTGCTCGCCACTGGCGGAACAATGAACGCGTGCGTAAAGCTCATTGAACAAGCTGGGGCCGAAGTCGTGGGATGTGCCTTCGCTATCGAGTTGTCATTTCTGAATGGCCGCGAAATCCTCGCACCGCACGAGTGTTTCTCGCTGCTGACTTACGACGGCGAAGATTAGAACAGCCTCGAAGCGATCCTCGCGAATTCGGACGAGCAGTCTGAAGTGGGAACGTCCTTTTGAAAGTGGAATGCCTGAACTGGAAGTGATCTGTGAAGATGGACCGCTGCTCGGCGTGAATAAGCCGAGCGGTCTGATCGCTCAAGGTGCGCCTGAGGGAGTGGTCAGCCTTCCCGATATGGTCCGCGACTACTTGAAGAAGAAGTACAACAAGCCGGGCAACGTCTATCTGGGAATTCCTCATCGCCTTGATCGTCCTGTCTCAGGTGTCACGGTCTTCTCACGCAATTCTAAATGTGCCGCCCGTTTGTCGGAGCAGTTTGCGAAACGCACGGTCGAGAAGACCTATCTCGCGATTCTCGAATCCATTCCGGAGAAGAGTTCCGGTCGCCTCGAGAACTGGATCTATCGCATTCCGAATGAGTCGAGAGTTGTCATTCGCGATGCCGATTCCCCCGGAGCAAAGATCGCGAGATTGCGGTATCGAGTGTTGGAGACCTCAAAGAAACGAGCCCTCGTCGAAGTTGATCTCGAAACCGGCCGTATGCATCAGATTCGCGTCCAATTTGCGAACATCGGTTGCCCGGTTTACGCCGATACGAAATACGGCGCCAACTCGTCGATGAATGATCCCAATGCGATCGCTCTTCACGCATTTCGCATGAAGCTGAAGCATCCCGTTCGGTACGACGATGTGATCATCGAAGCCCCGATTCCTCGCAGTTGGAATTCACTGGGGTTCTGATTCGGATTCAAGACCAGCTTGAGTAGCGTTCCCGGTTTTCCGGGGCATTCAGTCCCTTCATACGGGCCGCAATTGTGTGCATTCTCTCAAGGACCTCAGTTTCTCGGGATTCTGCCACTTCACCGCGACACCACCGATCGACCCAGGTGAGACCGCTCAACAGGACGGAGCTGCGATCGAGGCTAATGAGAACGCTCAGATCATTTTCAGACAGTTGACGTTGTTCCCGATAATGTGCCAGAGCGGTTTCCCAGCGGTGAAAGTCATCGCCCCACAGGCTTCCGAAGAGTCGCGATAGATCGGTTGCGGGATGATCAGTGCGGGTGGCACTGGCGTCGATGAGACCAGTCACTTGATGATTTTCAAGAAGGACATGCTCACCGTGCAGGTCTCGCCAACATGGGAAGATGGCAAGCGGCAGGGCCGAAAGTGAATGCAATTCGTGCAGAACTTCCGACGATGATTCACCAAAACGTGACAGAACTTCAAGGCAGACTTCTCGCGGCTCGTTGGGGAGCATCCTGCACTTGGAGATCTGATCTTTTGTTGAAGTTCTCTGCCAAGATTGTATGAGTTGAGCCCGTTCAATGACCGCAGGTACGA
The DNA here is from genome assembly GCF_007859735.1 of Thalassoglobus neptunius. Classification (GTDB taxonomy): domain Bacteria; phylum Planctomycetota; class Planctomycetia; order Planctomycetales; family Planctomycetaceae; genus Thalassoglobus; species Thalassoglobus neptunius. The sequence goes on from NZ_SIHI01000005.1 coordinate 23,963, forward strand.
CGTCGCGTGCTGTTGAAAACCATCGCTTCCCGGAAGTGCGGCTGCGAAAGCATTCGCTCGTCAGATGAATGCTGGCGAGCGTCTTCATGATCGATTGGAAGCTCGAGAGAGAGAAGTCGTCGCGAGTTACAGGGGCGCCAGGCAACCAGGGTTCGCACTGCCAGAACCGCCCTTCCTCGTGAACCAGTGTTTCTCCCGACGTTGATCGGACAGGGACAGCGACGGGAAGTTCGTGCTTGTGGAGATGATCGAGATAAGCATGAAGTTCTCGGATTCTCTCTGCAGAAAGTGACTCCTTCGGCCATCCGCGGAGTGCATAGTCTGCGAGGTTGGTGGTCACTCTCGCGATCGTGGCTCCGCTGAATCCTTTCGCGACCGGTTGAATCTCCTCAATACTCTCCCCGAGAGTGAGGAAGTCATTCAGGATGCGGATCAGAACAGAATACTCTTCGCGGGGAAGTCGTTTGGGCAGTTTGACATCATCTTCGCCCCGTCTGCGCATGCGAAGCTGCGAAGACAAACTCAAAGCATCCTCTGGAAAACGATCAGATTGCGAAGAGCCAGATTCAGACATGTGTCAGAGCAAGTGACGCTGGCAGTTGCACACGTTGAAACAGCTTTACTCGTTCTGTTTCTTTTTGTTTGCTCGTGTGGGGGCATTAGTTCAATGAAAAGACCTCTCGAGATTCCCCTGTTCAGGGAGTTTCGTAAGGCAGAACCTTGAGGAACTCAACGATTGCGTTGATATCTTCGTCGTTGAGATCAGACGTTCGTCCATGTTGATCGTCTGGATTCGTTGTCGTCAGCACGTCTTTGAGAGTGGCTGCGGTTCCGTCGTGAAGATAGGGCGCGGTCCGATAGACTCCGAGCAAAGTGGGAGTGTCGTATCGAGTCTCCATCTTCTCAGTCGGATCGTTGCGACCGGTCCCGATATCGTGCATCTGACGGTCAGTGTAAAACTCCCCGGAATGACATTCGGCGCATCCGACCTGTTTCGAGAAGAACAACTTCCGACCGCGTTCGACTTGTTCAGTGAGTCCCCCTTTTGCATGCGGGCTGAGCTCGAACGGATGAGAATTTGTGTAGGCAGCGAGAGCATCGAGTTCACGAGAAAGCCCCGCGTTCGGTTCTCCGAGCATGTCGTTCACTCGACCCGCGATGAGGCCGCGTCCTCCCATGAGTGGCGAGCGAATCGTGTGTTCGAAATCATGGACCTCGTCACGATCTGCCGACCAGTGAATCGGGTGGGTGTCGATCAGCCCGCGAATGGATTGGGTGTTGCGGAGTCCTTCCGGTTGCTGCCAAGTTCGGCCGTCGGAATCGCCATCGGGATGACAACTCGAACAGGAGATCCAGCGTCTTCTCGTCATTGGCGGATGGGCGGAGTAGAACAGCTTCTTCCCGAGAAGAACCTCCGGGTCGCCGGACCAATCGCTGACTTTGATTGTCGCTTTGCGAGTGAGTTTCCGAGCGTCGTAAACGTCGACGGTGAAGTCGAGAGCGTTGTAAACGTAGAATGACTGCGAGTCTTCGGACACTTTGACAGCTCGCGGATTGGCTCCTGTTTTAATCAGTCCGGCGAATTCGATTTCGAAGTAATTGTCGTCAAGAACGTCGCAGGCGAACATGTCGTCCGTCCCGCTGAACACGATGTAAAGCCTTTTCCTATCGGGAGAGATCGCGACTTCCCAGGGATTGGCGACGACATAGGTTCCCCGGAAGGAATCCATCTGAATTCGTTTGCGATCCTGATCGCTTGCTCCGGGAAGGTTGACGATTCCAAGGTAAGGGAAGATGGACCCTGAACCGTGAGCAACATTCGTCACGGACCGTTGAAGTGGCAAATAGGCTTTGGGCCAGTCGGGATGAACGGTGATTTGTCTCGCCAGATTGTCTTGCGGAGATCCTTCCCATTCCTCTGCGACACTCCAGGATTCCAGGTCGATCGACTTCACGACTCCTGTGTAGTATTCGGTGACCAGCAGTCGTTGATCTTCGACAACAGCCAGCCCGCGCAGAAATGATCCTGCGCGAAGTGAACGCGTGACCGTTTTTGAATCGGGATCGATTTCGATCACTTCGCCGGGGTATTCCAGCGTGACCCACAAACGCGTCCCCTCGGAGTTGGAGACCACCGAATACGGCTCATCGAAAACGTCGACAGTTCCGGTGATCTCTCCTGACTTCGTGTCGACAAAGACGATCTGATCTTCGGCGTAAACCGCAACGGCAACGATGTCGCTGTCTCCCACGAACGTCGCCCCTTCGGGATGACGTCCAACGGGGACTTCGTGAAGGACCGTCTGGTCGTTCAAGTCGACAACGGTCAATGTTCCCGAATCACGATTGCTGCAGACCAACAGCTGTCCGTTGGCAGAAAGATCCATCAGGCTGTTGGATTTCCCCGCTATCGAGGAGGTGGAAGGGATTGTCGCCAGTCCGATCGCAAGGCAGGTTGTTATCACTCGACAGAAGCTCAAGTTCTTTCCTCCGTGGTGTCACATCGGTTCAGTCGAGTGAACGGAAAGATCAGGGCGTTTCGACCGTAATGGCCATGAAGATGGGGGCAGTTCCATCCTCTCCCTTGATCAATTCGATTCTCTCGACGGCAAGATCCGTACGTGCTGGTTCAATCTGGAAGTAGCGGACCTGTCGTCCATCCAGATTGTAAGCAAATTCAGATTGTTCAACATCGATTCTCCGAACATAGTCGGCGAAGTGAACCCCATTTTTCAACTCAATGTCCTCAGTCGATCCGTCGGAATAGGTCAGCTTCATCAGCACAGAAGTCGTTTGCTCTTGATGAGCGGGGAAACTCCATCCGCCGATTCCTCCGAGAACATGGATTGATTTCACCGGGCTGTGAACCGGGAACTCGACCTGTTTCGGCATCTTTGGAGGGATTTCCCCCAGTGGGCCGTTGAGCATCACGACGTTGGGAACTTCGGTTCCTTTGGGGTCGACGAGTAGAAACGGAACGGAGTTGAAGACTTTTGGTTTCCAGTCAGAGAAGACAAGACGTTCGACCGGAGAGACTCCGTAAAACATGGGAGTCGTACTCGCGATGGTCGCGATTTTTCGCAAATCGATCGGAATGTATTTTCCCTTGTTCGTCAGAAACTCCAGCAGATTGCCCAACTCTTCTGGCGTCATCTGTTTCTCAAATCCCTCGGGCATCAGAGATTTCGGAGACGCAAGAAGTTCTTCGATGTCTTCGCGAGGAAGCGTTCTGCGTTTGGCTTCTGTATCGATCAGCTCAATCGACGTTCGGGATTCGGCAGCCATCATTCCGGAGAAGATGCGTCCTTCGATGGTGACGACCGTGTACAGTCGGAAGTTGCCTTCCACGCTGCGACTTGGGTCGAGGATGTGAACGAGTAGCTCTTCTTTCGGATGGACCACCATGCCTGTCAGGTTCGGGCCGATCTCTTCACCAAGATCACCGTGCTTGTGGCACTTCGCACAATGCTTTGTGAAGACGGCTTTCCCGAGTTCCACATCGCCTTGCATGTGTGTGACGGAAAGGAGTTCTTCAATGACTTTCTGACGATCTGCGTTCGGGAGACCTCCGCCTGCCTGCATGATTTCTCTTGCCCGGCGGCGAATGGGGCGCGAAGGGTGTTCCGTTAACGCACGCTTCTGATCGAGTGAAAGGTCGGAGAACGGAATCTGTCCCGCTTCCACTCCGTCGAGAAAGGCGGTTGTCGTTTCCGGACGTGCGAGAAGAACACGAATGGCTGCTTCGCGAATTGAAGGAGTGAATGCTCTCAGTTTCTCCGCAAGCTGATGCCCGATGGTCTCAGCAGTGCTGTTCATCAAGGCATTCATGATTCCCGTCGAGAATTCGGGAGGCGATTGCGGAGTGATCAAATCGAGAAGCTGGGTCACAACTTGATCGCTCTTGTTCTGAAAGACGACCAACTCGTTGATCGCGGAAAGGCGATTCGTCACCGACTGCTGATCGTCACGAATTGTGGACAACAGCGACTGGACGATCTCGTCTGCGTAGTTTGAGAGGGCATCGCTGCCAAGTAGATTAGCAAGTCGAATGACACGCCCTTTGACGTCATTCGGAAGCGACTGGACCAGCGTGACGAGTGACTGCTCAAGCTGTTCGGTCGGTTCAATCGTGTAATCGGAGGGCCATCCTTCAGTCAGTCCGGTGAGCACAGCTGAGGAAAGCTCGGGGTTGAGATTGGCAGCTGCCAGCAGAACTGCTTCGAGGTCTTCCGGGCTTGGGCGTCCACGAGAAAAGTGCTCGGAGACGATGCTCAAAACTTCTTGCCGTTTCGCCAGCGACTCAGGGGAGTCGTTCGAAATCTGAGCACCGACTTCGGCAGTTCGCTCGAAAAACGGAACAGCATGAACGGCGGCGGCGCTCGTCATGGCGTCCGCAAGCCATTGATCGTTCACGTCCTCGCCCAGCAAGAGACGTTCGGCGACGAGTTTTCCGGCCCGGTCCTGAGTTCCCTGATCGGAGAGAGCGAGCAGTGCTGCGAGTCGAACTTGTGCGTTGGCATCGGCAAGCACCCCGCTGGATTCGATCAAGTTGACCGATTGTTCCGTAACGGGCAGCGATTGCAATGAGAGTCGGCGAACACCCGCTGCGGGATGATTTAGTCCTCGCTCCAGCAATGAGAGTGATTCGGAATTGTCCGGCGTGAAGTAGCCGAGTCCCTGCAAGACACCAATGGCATGCATTGCCGCAGGATCGAGGCCGATTTCGTCGAGTTGAGGAGAGTCGACGATCTTCACGAGTTCGGGAATGAGATCAGTTCGGTTTTCCTCGATGAGCAATCTTTGGGCATGAAGTCGGACGAGATAGGAAGTGTTGCGAAGTGCATCGATGAGACCGGGGCCATCGGTGCGATCCAGAACCGAGAATGCAGTCGTTGGCGTGTCCTCGTGAACGACGCGGTAAATTCGTCCATGTTTTTTGTCTCGCAGATCACTTTCGTAAGCACGTCCTTTTCCTGTTTCAAAACCCTGAGGAGTTGGGTTGTGTTGCACGATGTAGTTGTACCAGTCGAGGAACCACACATTTCCGTCAGGGCCAACTTCTGCTGCAATCGGAGCGGACCATTCATCATCGCTGGCGACAAGGTTCAATGGACTCGTGGATGTGTACCCGGCTCCATCCGGTTTGAGGACGAACGTTCCGATCAGTTTGCCGGTCGGTCCGCACACGAAAGCCGTTCGGTTCCACCATTGTTGAGGGTAATTTCGGCCGGTGTACAAAGCGTGACCGGCAGCGGCTGTGTATCCTCCATGCTGATCCACCTGACGAATGCGATCAGTAATTGGATTGAAGAGATACGTGTCTGCGATGGTTCGAAGCTGTTGCGGTCCCCAGCCTCGAACACGTTCGTAATACCTGTTGGGAATCGGCATGAAGACACTCGGATTGCGATTCGCTGTCGAACCGAAAACAAGTCCCTCTTCACTGATGCCGAGTCCCCATGTGTTGTTGTCTGTGGAGCGAATGAACTCGAGGTCCGTCACCTTCGGCGGTTCGGAATCGTCGAGGCGAAATCTCCAGAATCCCATGCGAAACCCCGGTTGTTTCTCTCCGGTCGCTTCGATGACAGGTTCGGAATTGTTGTATCCCTGCATGCCCCAGAACCAGTTGTCGATTCCGTATCGAAGCTGGCTGACGCCTCCGTGCGTATCCACGAGCGCCCAGTTCGAGATAATGACATCGCGCTGATCCGCGATGTCATCTCCATCGGTGTCTTTCAGCCAAAGTGTTTCTGTTCCGTTCTGAACAATCGCTCCACCGTTGTGAAAGGTGATTGAGGTCGGAATGCTCAGGTTCTCAGCGAAGATGGTGAACTTGTCAGCCCGGCCATCCTGATCGGTGTCTTCGCAAATTCGGATTCGGTCACGGCCCTTGTTTTCAGGCATCAGCTCATTGGGATAGTCGATCGTTTCGCAGACCCACAAACGGCCGCGCTCGTCCCAATTCATCGCAATCGGTTTTCCGACCAAACCGGCATAGTTTTTCTTGCTCGCGTCATCGCTTCCGAATTGTTCTGAGGCAAAGAGTTCCAGATGAAACCCTTCCGGTGCGACGTAATGTTTGATGGACTCTTCTGCTGGCAAAGGAGCCTGCATAGTCGTCAGAGCTTCGCCGAGAGTTCCCCATTTGTCGGATGGAACATAGTTGGGGATTTTGGCTCCGACTTCGATGTAATCGAAGGGAGCAAGGTCTTCGGGGAGACGTGTCATTTCCGGGACATCAAAACGCTCCGTGTCGGTGAAAGGACCAGCGAGTTGTGGATCGTCGCCGCAGGCCCATCGAATGCCACGTTCGACGAGATTGTGAAATCCCGGGTGACTCCAGGTCCGATTGTCATGTCCCCAGGCTGTGTAGAAGACTCGTCCGTCACCGTGTGTTCGGGTCCATGTCCAGGGTTCTTCTGTCTTTCCGTCTGCCTGCATTCCCTGGCGTCGGACTTCAACAACATTTCGGTTTTCGGTGTTGTGCAGATGATGAACATAGGTCTCATCCCAACTTTCGAATCCGGAGAATCCCTTCATGAGAGGAATGTCGGGTTCGACAATGACTGTTGAGAATTCTTCGCCCCCATGCTTCAGGAATTGCCCGCCCATTAAAGCCACGATCCGGGGATCATTTCGAAAACAGTACGTCGCACAATGGAGGGGAATGAAAGCGTTTCCATCAGCGACATATTTCAGCAAGGCATCCGCCTGAGCCTTTTCGATTCTGTCGATGTTAGCGTAAACGATGAGACCGTCGAACTGATTGAGCGTCGCTTCGTTCAGATTCTGGACATCGTCTGTGTACTTGAGTTCGATTCCGCGTTCACTCAGCACGGGAGCAAGTTGCGCGAATCGATCGGCAGGACGATGTGCTCCATTGTCGCCAAGGAAGAGAAGTTCAAGATCCTTGCCCAGCGCTGATGGTCCAGTCAGAAGACAAAGCATCATCAGACTTGAAATGAGAATGAAGCGATCGCGCATGAGAGTTTCCAATGTGAAAGTGAGCGTAGCAAGACGCCAATGCTGAAGATCGACTCGACAGCACTGGCGTTTCGAAAGAAGGCTTACTGGCCGAGAGTGAACTCCGGAAGCGGAACAATTTTTCCGCCCTGCGTTGCGGACTCGTGTGCGCAAATTCCGACACATGTCCAGTTGGCACTTGTCACTGCGTTCGGCCAAGGATCTCGGTCTTCCAGCAGTGCGCTCGTGAATTCGTGAACGAGATGCGGATGTGATCCGCCGTGCCCGCCGCCTTGCACGAAGGAGAGGTGTCCAGCGTCGTGAATTTCCTCAGGGAGAGTAAATCGGCGAATCTCTTCCGGAAGGAGTTCGGCAAAGTCCGGAACCTCGATCTTCTCCGGAATCTCGGGTTCCGGTTTTTTGGCTGTGTGCAGAACGTGCGGTTCGTTCTCGATGAGCGTCCACTCGAAACTCTTCTTGGTTCCGTAGACGTCAAAACTCTCGCGATACTGTCGGGCGACATCGTACAGGAACCGCCAGATGTGAGCGGTCAGGTCTGTGTCTTTGATTTTGATGTGACAAGTTTCGACGGCGAAAGAGTTTCCGGATTTCTGGGCGATGTCATCGCGGATGGTTCCGGAACCGAAGCAACTGACATACTCCGCTAATCCGTTCACCAACCCGAGACAAGGGCTGACGACGTGGGTCGCGTAGTGCATGGGAATCATCTCTTCCCAATAACTCGGCCAGCCGTCCATGTCCTGCGGATGCGATGCAGCGAGATGCTGAATCTTCCCGAGGTCTCCATCTTCAAACATCTTCTTGATGAAGAGGAATTCGCGGCTGTAGACGACGGTTTCGGCCATCATGTACTTCAAGCCGGTCTCTTTGACCTTTTCCACGATCTGTCGACACTCGTCGATGGTGGTCGCCATTGGCACCGTGCACATCACGTGCTTCCCGGCATCGAGAGCTTTCAGCGACATCCATGCGTGGTCGGGAATCGGGCTGTTGATGTGAACAAAGTCGATTTCCGGATCGGCCAGAACATCGTCATAGTTGGAGTATCGCTTGGGGATTCCGAACTGCTCCCCCGATTTTTGAAGCTCAGCCTCGTTTCGACGGCAGATCGCCATGACATTTGTATTCGGGTGAGCCTGATAGATCGGGATGAATTCGGCACCAAATCCCAAACCAATCATGGCAACATTGACGGTTTTACTCATGGAGTCTTCTTTCTATTCGTTCTCGTTCATTCACGGACGCATCAAAGCTCCGTCCCGAAAGTCGGCGAAGGGAAATCGTTCACTCAGTTCGGCGCGAACGTTCACTTCATCCTATTGTGGCAATCCATCCAAGTTCGTCCATGAGATTCCGCGCAGGATTGTTGAGATATTTTACGTCGCCTAAGATAGGGCCACCCGACTTGAAGCGATGTCGCATTTACTGCTCTTTCGTCAAGATCGTACAGAATGATTTTGATGCAGAATTCTGACGGGGCGAAGAGGTTTCGATGCGTTGATTTCCTAGAAAATGAGAGTTTGTGTTTGGCGTGAAAGCGCCTGTCTCATTCTCCTGACCGTAAGAAGAGTGTTTGCGGAAATCGAAAGAATATTGGTCGCGACAACATTTTCGAAGTCACTGTTTTCCGTCACTTCACTCGTTTTGTTGAACTATTTCTCCGAGAGAAAATGAACGATCGTCGAGCAGTTGCTCTTTTGATTGAAACCTCGAACGCATATGCACGCGGGCTCCTAGAGGGAATTGTCGAATGGATTCGGCAGCATGACGCATGGTCGATCTATCTTCCGGAACAGATGCGCGGGGCGGAGCCTCCGAACTGGCTTTCCCGATGGAAGGGAGATGGAATCATTGCCCGCATCGAAACACAGGCCATTGCGGCGGCGGTCAGAAAGCGGCGGCTTCCGGTTGTGGACGTCAGCGCAGCTCGACTCGTTCCGGAGATTCCCTGGGTGGAGACGAATGACCAATCGATCGCCGAACTCGCTGCGGAGCATCTTCTTGATCGAGGGTTTCAGCACTTCGGGTTCTGTGGAGATCCCGGTTTTCAGTGGTCGACACTTCGTGAGACGCATTTTGTCGAGGCAATTCAGCGATCGAAACTGAGCTGTTCAGTTCATCGATCCATCGCCCAATACGATCCGAGATACTCCTGGAATCGTGAGAAGCAACGCCTGATCAAATGGTTGAAAAAGCTTCCGCGTCCGGTCGGGATTATGTGTTGCTACGATGTGAAAGCGCAGCAACTGCTCGATGTCTGCCGCGAGTTGGACGTTGCTGTTCCCGAAGAAGTCGCCGTTGTCGGAGTCGATAATGATCACCTCTTGTGCGAACTTTCAGATCCCCCGTTGTCCAGCGTCGCACCGGATGCTCGTCAGACTGGCTATGAAGCTGCGGAATTGTTGAATCGCATGATGTCCGGAGACTGCGTCGATTCCGACCCTCGATTTATCGAACCGTTGGGAATCGAAATTCGACAGTCGAGTGACGTGCTTGCGATTGAAGATCATGAGATCGCTGCGGCAGTTCGATTCATTCGAGAGAACGCAACTTCGGGGATTCAGGTGGCTGACGTTCTCAAGGAAGTTCCGCTTTCGCGACGGGCACTTGAAGGGCGTTTCGTGAAAATTCTCTGCAGGACTCCCCATCAGGAAATCATGAGGCTCCGAATCGACCGCGTGAAACGATTGCTGTTGGAGACCGATCGAACTCTGAGCGAAATCGCCCATGCGGTCGGGTTTGATCATGTCGAATATCTTTCCGTCGCCTTCAAACGCGAGGTGGGGACAACGCCGAAGGAATTCCGGAAGGGACGCACCGGCAAGAAGTGATGCGTTGCAGCTCGCCACTTTTCCGATTTTCGGTCTTCGGACAAAGATTCCATCGAACAATTTGAGATTTCCTGCGAAGCTCAAGTTGCTCTACGATGTACAAAGTGTTTTCAAGTAAAGTGCAACTCTCTACTTCCGTCCGTTATCGAATCGGCTGAATCCCAGAACATGGCATCCCAACTGGACATTTGTGCGGACCTGATTGCTCAGGTGAGCAATGCAGTTTCACTGCTTGATAGGCAGATTGGTTCGTTTGAACTCACGCCTTTGGATCGTCGTGACTGGTACGAGTTGCTGCATCAGAAGCTTCTTCCGCAACTCGGTCAGGAAGCTTTTCTGATCGTCGCGGTCGTCGGGGGGACGAATATCGGCAAGAGTGTTGTGTTCAATCATGTGGCCGGGAATCGATTGAGCGCAACGAGTCCCTTGGCGTCGGGGACCAAACATCCGACAGCCATTCTGCCCAGCGGGTTTTCGTCAACTCACAATATATCGAAGCTGTTTCCCGGGTTCCAAGTCTCTGAGTGGGTCGATGCCGATGCTCCGTTGGCTGAGAATCCTCAACATCTTCTCTACTGGCGTGAGAGTGAAAGTCTTCCGGACAATCTGGTCGTGCTCGACACACCGGATGTGGATAGTGTCGCTGAGGTCAACTGGGAGCGGGCTGATAATATTCGCCTCAGCTCGGATGTTTTGCTCGCTGTGCTGACTCAACAGAAATACAACGACTCCGCAGTGAAGGAATTCTTCCGCAAAGCATCCGACGAGGGGAAACTCGTCATCGTGATTTTCAATCAGGTGCTGTTGCCTGAAGACGGTGAATACTGGCCGCTCTGGTTGAAGACGTTTGAAGCGGAAACCGGATTGAATCCGCATTCTGTTTATATCGCGCCCAATGACCGACGGGCAGCGGAATCGAACGCGCTTCCGTTTTATGAACAGAACTGGCCGCAGGAGGAAGGCAATTTCCAAACGGATTTGACCGAGAGAAACTTACTGCGAGATCTCTCCGAGCTTCGATTCTCGGAGATCAAACTTCAGACGCTCGAAGGAGCCATTGATCATCTCTGCAGCCCGGAAGTCGGAATTCCCTCGTGGCTGAGTGAGATACGACGGCGCGGAGCAGAGTTCGGCGAAGCTCTCAATTTGATGTCAGCACAACGTCTCGTCGAAGTCGACCGATGGCCGGGGCTCCCGAACGCGGTGATGATTCGAAAGATTCGAGAGTGGTGGGGTCGCCAACGGGAAGGATGGTCTCGCAGCGTCCACGGTTTCTATCATGCGGTCGGGACGGCTGTGTCGTATCCCGTCAAACTCTTGATGGAGAGCAAGGGCAACACTGTTACACCGATCGAAGAATACCGTGCCCGAGAATGGGAGGTTATTCTTCAGGCACTTGAGAATACGCTTGAGCGACTTTCGTGGCTGGAAGAGCTCGACAATCCGAGGCTCAGTCCCAAGCTGAAAGAAATTCTGGGAGGGAAATCTCGCGCCGAGTTGATTGAGAAGTTCCGCCTCGATCATCAGGAACTCGACTTCGAACGTATTCTTGATGAGATGATCAATCGGCAACTGAGTGGGTTTCGCGAAGAGAGTCCGGAGTCGTACAAGCTCTTTCGACGCATCGATACATTGGCCGCGGCCGCTCGGCCTGCTGTCAGTGTCGGGCTGTTCATGACGGGGGTCGGACCTGTCGGAGACGTCTTATATCCCGCAGTGGCCGACACAGCGATGCAAGGGATGTTTCATCTGGCGACCGACGCTGTGGGCGGAACGGTGGTGACTGCGGTCGGCGATAAAGTCATCACGGAAGGAGCATCCACAAGCGCCGGTTATCTGGAATCCAAGTTTCGACGGCTGCATACACAGTTCGCACAGCAGCGTGCGGAATGGCTTGCCAGTGAACTCGAACGCCACCTCTTCGGAAATCTTCCCGAAGAACTCGCTCGAGCGGCGAAGATTGGAGATGCTCCTGAATTCAAACAGGTTGAGAAGCTTGTCAACGAATTACGGCATCTTTTGGCCACTGCATCAATTCAGGATTCCTGAGGAATCGCTTTCTTGAAGCGGCTCAGTTGCGGATGCCTCAGGGACGTAGGGGTGTTCGATTTCCCATTCTTTCCAGAATTCGTCGGGTGGCACGTTCCTCCAATTGGCCAGTGCCGAACCGACATGTGTAAAGAACGTGTACCGAGTTGCGATCTGTTCGTCCGACATGTCGAGTGTTGTTCGGATGATCCAGTCGACGGCACGTTGAAGCTGATCATCAGAAAGAAGAAGCTCTTTGGGAGCGATCGATTGCCACTCGAGGTGATGCCCGGTTGAGATGATTTTCTGATAGATCGGTTCGTCGAGCGGATCAACAACGGCAGTTTCTCCATCGGGCCAGTTCGACGGCCAGCTTCCATCTTCGAACTGCGATGCGATGAGCATGTCCCGAGTCCGTGAGAGAAACTGCCAGACATCGTTCCGGGTTGGCTCTGAAAGAATCTCGGTTTCTTCATCGATCCGCAACAAGAGCACCAGCGAATAGACGCGATGAGTTCCGCTACAGACGCCGTATCGCTTGTGGCCTCGCATCAACCGCTTCGCGATTAGATCGAATGAATACTCGCGACCGTCTCCTCCCTCCCACGATCGAACGGGGGGAATCCAAAGCCCAAACGCCATGGATGTCCATTCCACTTCTCGTTCATCCAGTCGAAAGTCGTAGAGCGCTTCCTGGATGACATCTCGAATCGTATCTCCTCGACGGGAAGGACCGTACACCGGCGTATCGATCGAAACACCCGCTTCAGTGAGGCTCGCGAGAAGGTGGTCATGGTGATACGAAGCACATTTGTCGGCGCCCCAGCGGATTCGAACACCGGAAGGTTTCTCTTCAAGAAGCGGCCGAATCGATTTGCCCCAGGATTCGAGAAAGGCGTTGTGATCGGTCAGGAACAACAGCATGTCTTGTCCGGAGAGGGCCTCAGGATCTTGAAACTCCGCTCGCACGGACCATGTCCGCAGGGCGTGTTCAATGAAGTTGGGCTTCATCTGTTCTCGACCGAATCTCGGAACAATTCGTTCGAGCACACTCGCGAGTTCTTCGTCGCTGACCCAATCTGGCCGATCATAAAGCGGAGAAATTCGATTCGGGAATTCCCGTTCGATCGGGACGTCGACGGACGAAGTTTGTTTCAGAATCTGTTCGTGGACGATCTTTCGATTCGGGCTTCCGCTGATGACATAGGCGGTGCCGAAGGCGATGAGTACGAAAGCTTGAATTGCGATCAAACGAGTGTCAGAGCGTTTTCTATTCATGATTTCAGCTCCGGCAGGTCGGATGCAAATTCAGAGTGCTTCGTCACAGCTTGATCGTTCGGGGCAGTTTGATCGGTGATCGGTTTGAGTCGCTCGAAGATGACGGCTCGATCGTCGATGTAAACCTGTTTCCATTTCTCGCTGGCTGCTTCAAGCCGTTGGATTAACGCAGCCTGTTTGCTTCGGTAAAGCACAATGGTGTTGACGCCATAGCGATCGAGTTTCGTGCTCCAGTTCGCACCCGCACGGGAGATTTCGAGGTAATCCTGCCAGATCTCTTCGGGGATGAGATGGGCGTGTGAAGCCACGAAGACTTGAAGGTCCTTCGGTCCAGCCCAGAGGAGATAGTCTCCCCACTCATAGATGTTAAAGATCTGACCGACAGGTGGATGCTCGCGCAAATATTCGGCAGCATCGATGGGCGTTGTCTTCGAAACCTGTTTTCGAAAATCGGCTTCGACGCGTTCCGGATCCTTGGGCGGACCGTGAATCACGATGCCTCCAAAAGGAGTGTAAGCGAATCCAATCCAAATCAGTCCGAGGCATGCGACGGCGTATCCTCCGCTTCGCTTGGCGGGCTGCGGTCTTCCGTTTATCCAGACTCGCCAGATTGCCGAAGCATGGAGTCCGAAATAGTAGGCAGCAATGATTCCCCACCAGACGATGAATCGCGAGATCCAAAGCGTGGCTCCGCCCAGACCGAATAACAAAAGTATCTCGCCCACTGTGATGCGACGAGGCGTCATGCGATACGCAAAGATCAGCAACGTTGCAAGACATGCGGCCGCTTGACCTTGCTTCATGCGAAAGGTTAGTGGCTCCCATTCGATGAGGCTTTCGAGGTTCGCATTGCTCGAGATGGCGAGCACTTCTCCATAGATTCCAATGCCATATGGATTCACGAGGCACGCGACCGCAGAGAACTCGAATGCGTAAAGAAGCTGACGGACACGCGACTCAGAAAACGCGAGCTTGAAGGATCGTGATGTCTTCAAGACGTCGACGAACCTTCCGACCGTCAGTGCTCCAAGCATTGCGAGACCGACGAGAAACGAACCGTGAACGTTGGCCCAAATGACGAACACACCCGCGATGAGTGCGGGTGTCCACTTTCTCCAGCGGGACGTTGTCGCCAGCACAAAAACGAGAGCGAAGCAAAACATTCCGCCCAATTGAGGCCGAACGATGATGATTTGTTGATACTCAATCCAGAGCAACAGAAACACCGAGAACAACGCAATCCAGACTTGCCCGGTGCGTCGATAGAGTGATCCCGATACAAGGGCTGCGCAGCCAGCGATGCAGAGCCCGTAAAGAAACTGTATCCCCGACGGTCCCCACCGATCGAACACTCGAAATCCCAAATACTGGCCGAACCAGGCGGTGTCGATGATCCGGACCCCTTCCGCCAGTGGCATCAAGGGTTCTGTTTCGGGCAGTTGTCCGTGTTCGGCGATCCATCGGCCGTAGCCGAGGTGTCCCCAGAGGTCTGTGTGCCAGAGCGGCGTGTAGTTGAGAATCAGAAAGAGGGCCGAAATCGCGGACGTCAAAAGGACAGCTCGTCCGGAAAGCTTCAGCGCGTCTGGCGTCCGATCCGTCAACACGGCTACATTCGGTTTTCCGTCAGAAGTCTGATATTCCATCTTTTCTAAGTCAGGTGTGACCACCGGAGAGGACTCGGATTCTGGGGATTGAGTAACCACGTGCGCTGACAAGATCCGTGTTTAAAAATGGAAATGACTTCCTTCAGCTTAGGTTGATTCGCCTATCATCGCACCCAAGGATCGATCCCATCGTTCCCTTGTGAACGAATCCCGGCCTTTGCCTTGGAAAAAAAGGAATTTGCAGCCAAACTGCGTTCGGCGGGATGTTCTAAAAGAATCGATTGAAAACAGTTTACTAGTTGCGCTTTCGGTAAACGAAGTCTGATGCGAGCAGTGTCCCACTGCTGAGGAGTGATTGATGTATGGAATGTTTCAGGAATTCCTGTCTGAGCAGTTGGCGAAGGTCAAAGCGGAGGGACTCCATAAGCACGAGCGAGTGATTGAATCCCCGCAATGTAACCGGATTACCGTTAACGGTCGGGAAGTTCTCAATCTTTGCGCGAACAATTACCTCGGGCTGGCGGATCATCCTTTGATGGTTGAAGCGGCTCACGAAGGGCTCGAAAAGTGGGGGCTCGGAACAGCATCGGTTCGATTCATCTGCGGGACACAGGGAGTGCATGCCGATCTCGAGCGGGCTCTGTCGACCTTTCTCGGGACGGAAGAGACGATCCTGTATTCCTCGTGTTTCGATGCCAACGGCGGTCTCTTCGAAACACTGCTGGGGCCTGAAGATGCAATTCTTTCGGACGCATTGAATCACGCCAGCATCATTGATGGTGTTCGTCTCTGTAAAGCGAAGAGATTTCGCTATCAGAACAACGACATGCAGGATTTGGAGAGCCAGCTTCAACAGGCAGAAGGATGCCGGTTCCGAATGATCGCGACGGATGGGGTTTTCTCGATGGATGGTTCACTCGCGAACCTGCCAGAGATCTGTGACCTCGCGGAGAAATACAATGCATTGGTCATGGTTGACGATTCGCATGCTGTGGGGCTCGTCGGGAAGACTGGTCGCGGAACTCCCGAACACTTTGGCGTGACCGAACGCATCGACATTCTGACCGGAACATTAGGAAAAGCACTCGGTGGAGCGAGTGGCGGATATACATCGGGACGCAAGGAGATTGTGGACTGGCTGCGTCAGCGATCGCGTCCTTACCTCTTCTCGAATTCGCTTGCCCCTCCGATTGCGGCGACTGCTCTCCGGGCGTTGCAGATCTTGAAAGAGGAACCGGGCCTCTTGCAGTCGATTCAGGAAAACACTCGTTTCTTCCGCGAGGGGATTACGAAGATCGGGTTGAAAGTGTTGCCGGGAGAGCATCCAATCATTCCGATTATGATTGGCGATGCGACGCTCGCTGCGAAGATGGCGGATGCGTTGCTGGAGAGCGGGTTGTACGTCATCGGATTCTCGTATCCTGTGGTTCCTCAAGGGCTCGCTCGGATCAGAACTCAGATCTCCGCATCGCACACGCGGGAAGATCTGGAATTCGCACTCGAACAGTTTGCAGCTGTGAAAGAGGAACTCAACATTCCTGATGACGAAACCTGATGAACAAGGTTGAATCGAAGCGAGACAGCGATGAATTGCAGTCGCGAGGCAAATCGATTCAACTGAAGAGAAACAATCTGGCCTGCCCGACAGAACCTCGGTTTTTGAATGGGCAGGTTCTCTCGTCAGTCAAATACAAGTGGGCCGAAAACGGAATTCGCGAACCCATTCGCAGAGGAGATCACTGAACACGCTTATGAGTACGCACTCAATGTCGATATCGGAACTGCCAAAGGCAAGCACGTTGAAATATGGCGATCTTGTCTTGCCGTCGCGGTACCTGCTGTCTCCACTCGCTGGTTTTACGAATCTTCCGTTTCGTCGAATCTGTCGCGAGATTGGTGGGGTCGGTTTGTGCACCACCGATCTCGTGAGTGCTCGTGGATTGCTTGAAAAGAGTGCGAAGTCGCTTCAGTTGATTCAGACTTGCGAAGTCGATTCCCCCTACTCCGTTCAGATTTTCGGTCCGAATCCGGATGAGATGCACGATGCGGCACAGTTTCTGGAAGAGTTCGGAGTCGATTCCATCGACATCAATATGGGCTGTCCGGTCGATCGAATCACAAAAGGTGGAGCTGGGTCAGCGATGATGTGTTCGGCCGATCAGACGATTGGTCTTGTTCAACGAGTTGTCGAAGCTGTCAAACTTCCCGTGTCTGTGAAGATGCGACTGGGATGGGATTCGACTCAGCTCACGGCGCCTCGCTTTGCCCGTGAGTTCGAACAGGTTGGAGTCGTCGCTGTTGCGATTCACGGGCGTACTCGTGAGCAGGGGTTTTCCGGAGATGTCGACCTCGATGGAATACGACAAGTGGTTGAAGCGGTGGAATCCATTCCAGTCATCGGAAACGGTGATATTCGGAATGTCGCGGACGCTGAGCGCATGTTTCAAGAAACGGGATGTCAGGGGATTTCCATTGGTCGTGGGGCTTTGGCGAACCCGTGGATCTTCCGGCAACTTTGTGAATGGGAGACAACGGGGCAATTTCAGCCTCCCGGAAATTTCGATGACCGTCTTGAATTGATGCTGCGGCAATTCGGTTATCTGGAGGAAATGGTTGGACCAGAAAGAGCGATCTTAATGTTCCGTAAGATGGGACACTGGTATCTCAAAGGAATGAGAGTTCGCAAAGCTCTGCGTCATCAGTTTCAAACTGCACGAAGTCAATCAGAGATTCATCAAGCTGTTGAAGAGATTCGCCGCGATGGACCGGTGTTCGGTTCCAGAACCGGAGTGTTGCCAGAAATGAACATTCAAGTTCCTTCTGGTCCGGTCGAAAGATGGTGACCGGAAACAATTGTCTTCGAATCCATGAAATTCAATGAACGAGAAGACAACCGGTTTGACGCTTTCGATCTAAAAAGACTAACCTTCCGCTGTGTGGGAATTCTGTCGAGAAAGATGATTGATGGCCAAGCGTCGATCTTCAAAGCCGACTGCAGGACAACGCGTCCGTGTGAATGATGGCGTGTCGATGCCGGAGTATCCAGAACTGGATATTTCAGGATGGACAGGAGTCGTTATGGAGACACAAGGACGTGGAGCCACTGCTAAGGTAATATTGAACTGGAGCGATGAAGCTCTGGAATCCATGTCGAACGAATATCGTGAGATGTGTGACAGTCAAAATATGCTCTATTCCATGGCCTGTCTGTTAATGAGCGACGTCACGATTGATGAGTGACAGAGTCGAAGCCATGCCATCAACGCATGACAGCACAGGTGCTCCGTCTGGAACGGATGGGTCTGCCAATATCGCAGCGCGTCTGACCGAGAGAGCGAAGCTGTTTCCGGATCAACTCGCTGTCGCTGAACCAGTCAGGGTTCACGAAAACGGCGAGATCATCGATCGTAGGGTGACTCTTGCGGAACTCGATGAACGCTCTGATCGCATTGCGGCCGGGTTGATTGAACGTGGTTTTCAACCGGGGATGAAGCTTGTTCTGTTTGTCCCGTTTGGAATCGACTTCATCACACTGACCTTTGCTTTATTCAAAGCGGGCGCGGTGATCGTTCTGATCGATCCGGGAATGGGACGAACGAATATTTTTCGTTGTCTGGAAGAGGTTCAGCCCGATGGATTTGTGGCAGTGCCAATCGTCCATCTGGTCCGCATGCTGAATCTACGTCGATTTCAGAACGCCAAGTTCAACATCCTCAGTCGTCTCTGGCTGCCCGGGATGAAAGGGACACTGAAGTCACTCTCCAGGACGAGTCGAGAAGGCTTCACTCCGCACCAATCTGCGCCGACAGATCTCGCTGCGGTCATTTTCACAAGCGGAAGTACCGGACCGCCCAAAGGGGTTGCGTATGAACACGGAATGTTCGATGCGCAGGTCAAACTGATCCAGGAGTTCTATCAGATCCAACCCCAAGAGGTTGATCTGCCCGGGTTTCCTCTCTTCGGGTTATTCAATGCAGCGATGGGTGTGACGACCATCATTCCCGACATGGATCCAACGAAGCCAGCGACCGTCGATCCGACGAAGATTGTGGCTGCGATCCGCCAATATGGAGTGACTCAAGCCTTCGGTTCGCCGGCTTTCTGGAATCGAGTAGCTCGTTTCTGTGTCGAACACGAAGAGACATTTCCGTCGCTGAATCGAGCCCTTTCGGCGGGAGGACCGGTCCCCCTGCATGTTCTTGAGCGCATGCGAAAAGTGCTCACAAAAGCGGATGCGGACCTGCATACTCCTTACGGTGCGACGGAAAGTTTGCCGGTTGCTTCGATTGGTGCTCGAACCGTTCTCGAAACAACTGCAGAAGCGACACGAAAGGGAGCCGGAACTTGTGTCGGAACGACCTTCCCAAGTGTTGATGTTCGAATCATCAAGATCCATGACGGTCCACTTGAGTCGATCGACGCAGCCACGATTCTCCCGGAGAATGAAATCGGGGAGATTATCGTTCGAAGTCCCAGCGTGACACGCGAGTACTTTCAACGCCCCGATGCTACTCGCCTGGCGAAAATCGCGGATGGCGATCGATTCTGGCATCGGATTGGAGATGTGGGATACCTCGATTCGGAACAGCGACTATGGTTTTGCGGACGCAAAGCTCACATTGTCGTGCATCAGGGACAGCGAATGTTCTCTGTCTGCTGCGAGGCGATTTTCAATCAGCATTCAGGTGTCTACCGGTCGGCTTTGGTCGGATTGGGAAATGCTCCGAATCAGAAGCCGGTATTGGTCGTCGAACCGGAAGCAGGGCAATTTCCGGAGAGTGGAGAAGAACAGGAAAGAATGCGACGGGAGCTGTTGGAATTGGGGGCAGCCAGTTCTCTGACTCAGGAGATTAAAGACATTCTCTTTCACAGAAGTCTTCCGGTCGATACTCGACACAACGTCAAAATTCAGCGAGAAGCACTCGCTCAGTGGGCGAGCACGCAGGTTTCGTCAACTCGCGATTGATGGCCTGAGATGGCTATTTTTTGGCGGCAGATGGGGCAATCTCTGCGAGTTGTTTGCGGGCCTCATCCGTTGCTGGGTAAATCAGCGGGATGTCTTTAATCGGAGAAGGCGTGACTGTGATTTTGTCCCCGTCAATGATGACAGGAACGAGATACTCCTGATCGGGTTGTACAGTCAGTTCAGAGAAGTTCGTGAAACGAACTGGTTGGCTCTTCTCTTGCGATTCTTCGTCTTCGACGGCAATGAATTCGTTTTCAAGGGTCGGAAAGCGACCGTCGAGAACTGCCTGTGAGCGCAGAATCTGTGATCGATTCAAAATCACCGGGTTTGCGTATTGGACTGTCAGCCAAAGCAGAAGGCTGAGCCACACGGCCCCGATGACAACTGCGATAAGCAGAGACACCGGCTTCTTTGCCTTTTGAACACTTTCAGACGCGCTCACGTGGTTGCTCCGTCAGTTCGCATTCTCTTGAGAAGAGACGCTTAACCACTGGTGGGAACCTGAATCTGATAGTCGTGATCAAGAGCTTCGTCGAAATCAAAGACATCGAAGAAGTCGCTGAGTTGATCTCGATCGGTTTTGCGCATCTCGCCACGTTCGATCAGTTCAAAGACGACTCGTCCGAAGTCGGCGGTGCTGCGGATTCCCCACTGGCGGAAGACTGTTTTCGCCAACAGTCCGTAACGTTCGATCCCCAGTTCGCGGGCTCCGTGGGCGAGTTCCTGTCCGGTGATGTGTGCTTCTTCAGATTCTTCGCCAGCGTGTGCACGATCAAGTTTCTGTTGAGTGAAATGGAGAGCCTCATACACGAACCGATACGCTTCAGGATCAAACTTCCTGATACGTTCAGAGGTAGGACTCACTGAAGACATTAATCCACTCCGCAGAGCTATACCGTCTGGCATGGATTCGGCAGTCAAATCCAAGGGACGAATTGATAAATTGATGAAGGGAAACGCCTGCACTCAGATCAAATATATAACGAAGTCGAGACCTATGGAAAGGTCTGCTCAACGATTCATTTTTCTTCGTTCGAATTCTGGCGAGACTTTTTGGAGTTCTCGGTGGACGTTTCAGAGGAGCCGGGTTTGCCGCTGATCACCGTGAGAATATCTTTCGCGTCAATCATCAGGCGGCGACGATCTTCGAAGGCAACGAGAACCTTCTGCGCAAGAATTTCCTGAGCGATGACCTTCCCCTGCCCTTGTTTGGTCAATACGAATTTGCCAATTTTGGGAAGCTCCTTTCGGTACGCTTCGTAGGTGTCATATTCGTATCTGAGGCAGCATTTCAGCCGCCCGCAACGACCAGAGATTTTGGTCGGGTCGAGAGACGCTTTTTGGACTTTCGCCATCTTCATCGACACCGGGGGCATTTCAGAAAGATGGGTGTTGCAGCAGACAGGTTTTCCGCAGTCTCCGTAATCCGCGAGAAGCTTGGCTTCGTCGCGGATTCCGATTTGACGCATTTCTATACGGGTGTTGAACTTATGGGCGAGCGACTTGACGAGTTCGCGGAAGTCGACACGCGTCTCTGAGAGAAAATAGAAGATGACCCGTTCTCCCCCGAAAAGGCGTTCGATGTCAACAAGTTGCATCGACATTTTTCGTTCGGAGATCAGGTCTTTGCCTGTTTCGAAAGCTTCCTGCTCACGCTGCCAGCACTCTGTGCGGGTCTTTTCGTCCTCCTGATTGGCGAGACGGAGAATTCGTCCGCTCGCATCATCTTTGCCGAGATACTCCCGTGTGCGGTCGGTTGCTTCACACAGCACCGAGCCCCATTCCGTTCCGCGATGACTTCGGACGACGACCTCGTCTCCGCGGGAAAAGGATTGTGGACCTTTCGCTGAGAACTCTCCCAGAAACCTCATTGTCCCGTATCGGACAACATACTTTCGAGCCATTGGATCCCTCTAGAAAAAAAATTCACGCGACTGCTCGAACACGTCACGTTCCCGCGAGATTGGGGAATGCAGAGACGAGATCGAGTTTGTCACCATTTTCTTTCTGGAGTTTCAGCAGCGAGTCGAAGAGTTTGCGAGAGATTGCCTGAGTTCCCTCTTCTTCGAAAAGGTCGTTCATTTCCCAAGGGTCCGAGACCAGATTGTAGAGTCTCGCTCTTCCAATCTTGGGGTACAGGATCAGCTTGTAACCGTTCTGCGTGACCATTCTTTGCAGGTCAATGTATCCCCCGTAAATGGCGGGGTAGTTCGTTTGGGGGACGTCGCTTTCAAGCAATGGAAGCAGGCTGTGAAAATCGACGTGTTCCGGTTTTTCGATGCCAGCCAGTTCAAGTGTTGTCGGCATGACGTCCTGCAAGTAGATCGGTGCAGAAATGGACCGTCCTGCTTCGACACCCGGGCCGACGACCATGAACGGCACGCGGACACTGTGATCGTACTGGCTTTGCTTTCCGATCAGACCGTGATGTCCGACCGAAAGTCCGTGATCAGCAGTGAAGAAAATCCAGGTGTTGTCACGTTTTCCGGTGGCGTCGAGCGCGTCGAGAATGCGACCGATCTGAGCATCCATGTGTGTGATAATGGCGTAGTATTCCTGTCGGTTCACGCGGACAGAGAATTCTGTTCGTGGAAACGGGGCCAGTTTTTCATCACGAAGTTTGGCGCTGCACCCCATGTCGTCTTTGTACGGATACTCAGGAAGGAAGTTGACGGGAACTTTGATGTTTGCTTCAGGGTATAAATCGACATACTCCTTGGGAGACTGTCGAGGATCGTGAGGTGCGTTGAATGCGATGTACATGAAGAACGGGTCGTCGATCCCGGCTGCTTCTGAAAGAAATCCGACAGCTTCGTTTCCGACAACTTCGCTCCAGTGTGTGCCGCCTTCCCAGAACCCGCCGAATTTCGTGTCGTACGGACTCCAGACATCGGTCTGTCCTTCGATCGGGCGGTTGTAGCCTTCGTCCGTCTGGGAGGGCATTCCTCCCCGAATGTGACCGGTGACGTCAAATGTTTGATCGGCAGGAAAGCGGACGTGCCATTTCCCGGTCATATATGTGCGGTACCCGGCAGACTTCATGTATTCTGACCAGAAGCGGCCCGCTTCGACTTCTTCAGCGAGAGAGTCGTCGAGTTCGTTTGCGTGCCAGAGATACCGGCCTGTGTTGATCATTGTGCGTGAAGCCACGCAAATCGCGCCGTTCCAGCCGCCCATGTTGTAGCAATGAGAAAATGTGGTTCCTTCCCGGACAAGTCGATCGAGATTGGGCGTCAGGACTTCTTCATTTCCCAATGAACGGATCGTCTGGTAGCACTGATCGTCCGCGAAAACGAAGAGGATATTCGGCTTGTCATTCGCCATACCGGCCGAAAGTGAGAACGCGTTCACGACGAAAATTGCGAGCAGGACGAACACATTTTTCATGGCAGTCCTTAATTCATCGACAGGAGTAAAGCATGAACCCGGAGACTTTCGCGGGGGACCAGTGATTTCATCATCGTTCAATTTTTGCGACATCGGTGGATGTTGATTCGCGCTTGGAAGCTTGCAGGCTACTATTCTCACGCTCCAGTTTCCAGCAATGCGGAGTTTTGAGTGATCAGGACTAAGCGGCACGCCGAAGCTTCCACGATCGATATCAACACACGATGGTTACGAAAAGTGGTGGATTCCCAAAGCTTTTCTTTCTGAGACTTTCTCAGTGTTTCCCAGATTCCCCGGTTCGGGCGAAGGATATTTGAAAACATGTCGAACGTGCTCCTGTTTGATATTGATGGAACGTTGTTGAATTCCGGGGATGCGGGTCAGCATGCGATGGAGCAGGCACTGCTGGAGGTGTTTGGTGTCACTGGTCCTTATGAAAACATCCTCGCTGCGGGAAGGACCGATCGCGCGATTACGACGGACTTATTCGCGCACCATAAGATTGAATCGTCGGAGACGAACTGGTCGACTTTTCAGGAAGCTTATTTTCGACACTTACTGCAATCGTTGGGCAAACTGGATGGAGTTGTCCTTCCGGGAATTGTGGGCCTGCTCGATGGACTGGCGGCAAATCCAAATGTGACGCTCGGTCTGCTGACCGGAAATTTTCAGATTGGGGCGCAATTAAAGCTTCGTCACTATCAGCTTGACCATCACTTTGCATTCGGAGGATTCGGAGACCATCACTTCGATCGAGATGATGTTGCTCGCCTGGCGATGGAGGCAGCGTGTGCACATCTGAATCAAACGGTTCCGGGGGAATCGATTTGGGTGATTGGTGATACTCCGTCGGATATCAAGTGCGGTCGTGCGATTGGTGCAAGAGTCGTGGCGGTCTCGACGGGAATCTATTCCTATGAGGTTCTCGAAGAAGCCGGTCCGGATTTTCTGTTTACGGACTTCTCGGACGTGGCGGCTGTGACTCAGTGCTTGACGGCTTTGTCGAAGTAGGAAGGGATCGATATGGCTCCGTCACAGGCATTTGTCATCACTGCAGGATTGGCTTACCTCATCGGTTCCATTCCGTTCAGCTTGTTGATTGCCCGGATCTTCGGAAAGATCGATTTGCGATCTCACGGAAGCGGAAACGTCGGGGCGACAAATGTTGCTCGAACAATGAGCGCGAAATGGGGAGCCTTCGCACTTCTGTTGGATGCCGGGAAAGGAATGACGGCGGTCGGGTTGATTCCCGTGTTGATGGTCATGGCTCCCGAGGATGTGATTCATCAAAAAGTTCTTGCCGCGGTCATGGCTGTCGTCGGGCATATGTATTCCTGCTGGATACGATTCCGAGGCGGAAAGGGAGTGGCGACCGCACTGGGAGCGGTGACAGTGCTGGCACCGCAGGGAATGTTGATTGCCCTCGTTGGTTTTATCTTGGCGTTTCTCGCGACGCGAATTGTGTCGCTGAGTTCGATTGTCGCTGCCGCTGTGTTTGCAGTTGCTCAACTTTTGATCGGACAGAATTCGCTTTGGAAAGCGAACACATGGAGTCTGGGAGTTTTTAGCGTTGTGGTGCCGGCGTTGATTATCTTTCAGCACCGCTCGAATATTCTGCGTCTCTTGCGAGGAGAAGAACAAAAGCTTCAGCTACGCAAGTCCGAGCGTCAGGACTCTGACGAGACCGCGAGTGAGCCTCCTGTCAATTCAATGGGAAAGAATGATGGCATCGAAACTTGAACATCCGGTTCTGGGGCAACTGATTCCCGATCAATACGGGGATCGACTGATGAAGTTTCGGAAGTTCGAATTCATGCAGCCACTCTGGCACCCGGACAGTAAGAAGCAGCTGGAAGATCTCGAACTCAAGGATCGTGATCTGGTCAAAAAGTGGGAATCGCAACCGGGGGCGCTTCCGCAGGTCTGTCGAAACTTTGACGTTCATGCTGCCCTTCAGTCATTGGGCGTTTACGAACTTGGGATCGGTCAGAGCGAAGAATCTGATGAGCCTGAAAAGTCTGACGACTCTGTGCCGAGTGCCGAACAGGTCGCGGCGTACGAACACTTCGTCGAAAACGAAGAGGCCATCTGCAAAGAAGTCTTCGAAACGCTGGTACGGTATTACAACTTTCTGAGGCAATGGGCTCCCAACTGGTTTGAAGGGGAAACGGATTGCCCCGAGTCCGCCGAAACCATTGATGATCTCTCAGATTGTGTCCGGTTTGACGGAATGGATCTCAGCCATGAATCTGTGGGGGGAATGGCCACAATCTGCATGGGATGGGATGTCGACTGGGATATGGAGCACGGGCTCCAGATGATCTGTCAGAATGGGAAAATCATTGCTGTCGGGAACGATCTTTACGGACCCGATGTGATTGTCGGGCTGCAGGAAACGATGCAGCATTTTCTCGACGATGACCAGAAGAAGGCTCTCCAGGAATTTTGTGAACAGGTCGGAGACACTCCCGCCGGAGACTCGCCTGCTGGTGAATGAGGAGGTGTGAGAAAGCGGTTCCATCTCTCTTTTCGAACTTCCGGATGCACAGCGAGCGGAAATTTGGTCTAATCGACAGCTGTTGATGAGTGAGTCGCCCGACCGGGTGGCCTGCGAAGATGACCTGCCCTCCCAGATCTCCCCAGGATCGAGATGTTCGAAGAGCCCCTGCCCATTCTTCCGCGCCAGTATGCGTGGTCTCTCCTTACCGTGATTGCTTTCGTCCTCGGTGTGCCATGTTTCGCCGAAGAAGCTGACGAAGAGCCCCAATTCGATTTTGCAGCGACAGTTCAACCAATCCTGGAGGAACATTGTGTCCGTTGTCATTCTCCCGGAAACCGAAAAGGCGAGGTTTCACTGGAGACAATCGATGATCTTCTCGAGAATGGATACGTCACTCCGGGAGATGCACAAGCGAGCTACCTTCTCGATCTCGTCACCTCAGAAGATGGGGAACGTCCATCGATGCCGAAGGAAGGGACAGTTCTCAATTCCGATCAAGTCGCAGTTCTGAAAACTTGGATTGAGCACGGAGCTGAGTGGCCCGAAGAGATCATCGTTCGTGAACGTTCGAAAGCGGATGGCACATGGTGGGCATTTCAACCGCTTCGAACCGACTTCGAACTCCCGGCGGTTCAGTCACCGAATTCTTCCGCGAGTGACGTCATCGACGCATTCATTGAACAGCGTCTCGAAGAGGCTGGGCTTCATCGCAATCCAATCGCAGATCGTCGGGTTCTCATTGGTCGCGCGACTTACGATCTCACTGGCTTGCCTCCGACTCCGGAAGAAGTCGAAGCGTTCGTGAATGATCCGTCTGAGAATGCGTTTGAAAAAGTTGTCGATCGACTTCTGGCATCGCCGCGATACGGAGAACATTGGGGACGCCACTGGTTAGACGTCGTTCGGTTTGGGGAAAGCAACGGATTCGAGCGGAATGTTCTGATCAACAACCTCTGGCCGTTTCGCGATTACGTGATTGAGTCGATCAATGCTGACAAGCCGTTTGATCAACTGATTCGAGAACATCTTGCCGGTGATGTGCTGGAAGAAGACCGTCCCGATCAGGCAGTGGGAACGGCGTTCCTCGTGGCTGGGCCTTATGATGACGTGGGGAATCAGGATGCTGTCCAGGCTGCACAGATTCGGGCGAACACAATCGACGAAATGATCCGAGCGACAAGCGAAGCGTTTCTCGGTCTGACGATTGGTTGTGCTCGCTGCCACGATCACAAATTCGACCCGATTCTCCAGCGGGATTATTACTCGCTGTATGCGACGTTGTCGGGCATCAAACACGGCAGTCAAGTCGTTGTTCACAAACAGACAAAGGCAGAACATGACGCCAAAGTTCAACCGCTCGAGGCGAAGCGGCAGGAACTCACCAGTAAGCGAGATGCAATCAATCGCGAAGTCTTAGAACGCGGACTCGCCCGGCTTGAAGAGTACGAACAGGAGTGGGATCGCGAGCCGATTGATCGCCGACTGACGACCGATGAATTTCCTCCAGTCGAAGCGAAGTTTCTGCGACTGAGATCTCTTGGTCAGGACAACAATCCCGGAAACAGAAACTCGTTTGCGATCGATGAATTCGAAGTTTGGGACACGGCGGACGTTCCCCGAAACGTGGCTCTCGCTTCGAACGGATCTGTCGCGACCGGAGCGAGTCGACACATCGAAGATTTTCCCGGCGCTTACGGTCCGCATCTCGCAATTGACGGGGAACTTGGAGAACGCTTTCTTGCAACATCCGGAACTCTCACGATCGAGTTTCCGAAACCCGAGCGAATTCAGAAAATCACCTTCTCAAGTGCCCGCAATGAATCAGAACCGGGACAGCCCAAATTTGTCTTCCTGTCAGATTATGTCATCGAGATCTCAACTGATGGAGAACATTGGGAAGAACTGATTGACTCATCCCAAAGAAAGCCTGTGAACGAAGCGGCTCGGAACGCTCGATTGAGTCGCCTGTCAACAACGCCCGAGGATCAACAGCAACTTGCCAAGTTGAATCGCGAACTCGCGGAAGTGAATCGGAAGCTCAGAGAGATTCCCCCGTTGCCATCAATTTTTATCGGAGTGAGAGACGCAAATTTAGCGGAAGGGCCGTTCCATCTGTTCCTCGGAGGAAGTCCGCAACGCCCCGGAGATTTGGTCACGCCTGCGAGCTTGAACGTCCTCGATCAGTTCGTCCCGAATTACGAACTCGAAACGGAAAGTCCCGAACATCAACGTCGAGCCGCATTGGCTGACTGGATCGTTCATCCCGAAAATGCACTGCCGCAGCGAGTTCTCGTGAATCGTATCTGGCATTATCACTTCGGAACGGGGATCGTCGAGACTCCGAGCGATTTCGGATACATGGGAGCGGAGCCGTCGCATCCGCAGCTTCTCGATTTTTTGGCGGCGCACTTGTTGGAATCAGAGTGGCGGATCAAGTCTCTGCATCGCATGATCATGTTGTCCAAGACCTATCAACAGAGCAGCGACAATCATCCGGAAGCTGCGCGAGTTGATGCAGACGCTCGCCTGCTGTGGCGATTTCCTCCAAGGCGGCTTTCCGCTGAAGAAATTCGCGACACCATGCTCTCCGTTGCGGGCGTTCTCAATCTGCAAATGGGCGGACCCGGTTTCCGCTTGTATCACTTCATGCAAGACAACGTCTGCACTTACGAACCGCTTGATGTCCACGGTCCGGAGACTTATCGGCGGGCGGTTTACCATCAAAACGCACGTGCGTCGGTCGTCGATCTAATGACCGAATTCGATCAGCCCGATTGTGCGTTTTCAACACCTCGCCGATCGGAAACCACAACTCCGCTGCAAGCACTGACGATGCTGAATCACAGCTTTACATTCGATATTGCGAACGAACTCGCTGACCGCTTGAGACGCGAGGCAGGCGAAGTTCCTCACGATCAGATCAGACATGCCTGGCAGCTTTGTTATGCAAGAGACCCCTCTTCCGACGAATTCGAAGAGTGCGAACTTTTCGCTCAACAGCATGGGGTGGAAGCGCTGTGCCGTGTTTTGCTCAATACGTCAGCGCTGATTTATGTCGAATAGAGGCAGCGACGGAATTGGTCATCGGCGAGTTGTCAAAGTAATCAAGTGAAGTGGGACAGGAAGAAGTCGGCGATGGAATCACAGAACAAAAACGAAATTGAGATCGCTCGCCGGTCATTTCTCGGAAATGTCTCTGCGGGACTGGCGGGCATCGGAGTGATGCAACTTCTGAGAGATGCATCGATCTGCGGTGCTCAAGACTGGAAAGCTGGTCAGGGGCAAACTCACTTCGAACCCAAAGCGAAGCGAGTCGTACAGATCTTTTGCCCCGGTGCTGCGTCGCATATGGATTTGTGGGAACACAAACCTGAGTTGGCGCGGTATCACGGCAAGCCGCTCCCCGGTGAAGAGAACTATGTCTCGTTTCAGGGGAAGAATGGCAACCTGATGCAGAGCCCCTGGCCGTTTGTTCCGGGAGGTGAATCCGGAAAGGAAATTTCGTCACTTCTCCCAAACATGAGTCAACATGTCGATGACATTGCGTTTATCCATTCGATGACCAGCAAGAGCAACACGCACGGCCCCGGTTGCATCTTTATGAATACGGGACATCCCACTGAGGGGTTTCCGGCAGCGGGTGCCTGGACGAGTTATGCCCTCGGTAGCGAGAACGAAAATTTGCCAGCATATGTCGCGATTCCGGATATCCGCGGCGAGCCTCCCAATGGGAAAGCGAACTGGTCGAACGGGTTTTTACCGGCCCGTCATCAAGCCATCGTGATGAGCAATCAACAGCCGATTCGAAATCTTGAGCGGCCCGATTTTGTCTCCGAACAGACTGAAACGGCATCCAGAAGTTTGCTCGATCGTCTCAATCAGAGTTACGCCGAGTCCCGTCCGGGCGAGTCCGCACTGCAAGCTCGAATCGCAGCGTACGAACTGGCTGGTCGGATGCAGATGTCTGCCCCGGAAGTTTCTGAGCTTTCACAAGAGTCAGAATCGACACACGACTTCTACGGAACTCGCGACAGCAATTCCTTGAAAGCTGCCTACGCTAAAAACTGTTTGTTCACGCGACGGCTTCTCGAACGTGGAGTGCGATACGTCAGTCTCTACTGTGCTTCGCGGGCTTCTGGAGTTGACGGACTGCTCAACTGGGATGCTCACAAAACTCTCAAGTCCGACTACGAGCGGCACTGTCCCGTTTTCGATCAACCGACCGCGGCGCTTTTGTCGGATCTCAAAACGAGAGGGATGCTGGACGACACGCTGATTCTATGGACAACCGAGTTTGGCCGCATGCCAACCCATCAACAGGGGACAGCCGGTCGAGATCATAATCCCGACGGATTCACGTGCTGGATGATGGGGGCAGGCGTCCAAGGAGGCGTGAGCTATGGAGCGACGGACCCATTCGGTCGACGAGCAGAAGTCAATCCGACAACCGTTTGGGACTTTTACGCCACGGTTCTGCATCTGCTCGGTTTTGATCACGAACAACTGACGTGGTATTACAACGGCCTCGATCGACGCATCACCGATGTCCACGGCCACGTGATCTCTGAAATCCTGACTTAATCACTTTTGGAGCATTTTCTGTTTTGGTTTTCGCTCACTCGCACGAGCAAACTCAGCCTTCTTCCTGATGAAGAAGTTCAAGCGAGTGCACAGGGGAGAGTAACTTGCTCTCAATCAGAAGAGTCTGTTGAGACCGTTCAAGGCAGCCACGCGGTAAGCTTCGGCCATGGTCGGATAATTGAACGTCGAATTCACGAAATACATCAGCGTGTTGTGCTCTCCGGGTTGCGACATAATCGCTTGGCCAATGTGAATGATCTCGGAAGCGTTCGCACCGAAACAATGAATGCCGAGCAACTCCAGTGTTTCACGATGGAACAGAATCTTGAGCATTCCGACGGTTTGCCCGGTGATTTGAGCGCGGGCCAGGCTTTTGAACATCGAATGTCCCACTTCGTAGGGGACACCCGTTTCGGTGAGTTCGCGTTCCGTCTTCCCTAAGGAACTGATCTCCGGACTGGTATAAATTCCGGTCGGGATTTCCTGAATCAAAGCGGTTTCACATGTTCCAAGAATCATGTGATGGGCGGCGTATCGACCTTGAACGTATGCGGCACTTGCCAGAGAGGGAGGGCCGATCACATCACCGACCGCATAGATGCTCGGGACGTTTGTCTGAAAGTGTTCATTGATTCCAACCTGTCCGCGACGATTGACCTCAATGCCAAGTTCTTCCAGTCCCATATGATCCGAGTTGCCCGTCCGCCCGGCCGCCCAGAAAAGTATATCTGTCTTGATTTGCTTCCCCGACTTCAAGTGGAGGATGACTCCATCGTCGACTGCTTCGACGCTTTCATAGTCTTCGCGATTGCGAATCAAGACTCCCCGATCTCTCAGGTGATAGCTGAGCGCGTCGCAGATTTCGTCATCGAGAAACTCCAGTAGTTGCTCACGAGTGTTCACGAGATTCACTTTGCAGCCGATGTTTCGGAACATCGTGGCATACTCGCATCCGATCACCCCGGCTCCGTAAATCGTGATCGATTTTGGGGTATGAGTCAGTCCCAGAATGGTGTCGCTGTCAAAAACGCGACCGTGATTGAAATCGATATCGTGCGGTCGATACGGCCGCGAGCCAGAAGCGATCACGAAGTTCGCTGCGGAAACAGTCCTCTTTCCTCCGAGTTCATCCGTGACGATGACGGTGTTCGCGTCTGAGAAACTGGCATGTCCGCGGATGACTTCGACGTCGTTGCGTTCGTAGAACGACGTTCTCATATCAACCTGTTTCTCAATCACGGAAGAGGCTGTCCTCCGAAGATCCGGGAAGTCCGGAATCGTTGAGATCCCGGCATCTCGAAACAGTTTGTTGTTGAAAACCGTTGTCGCTTGGAAAATTGCGTTTCGAAGTGCTTTGCTGGGGATCGTCCCTTTATGAGTACAACCTCCGCCGATGGGAGGATCGCGTTCCACGACCGCGACAGACTTCCCCAACTTGGAAGCTTGCATCGCTGCGCCCTCACCTCCGGGGCCACTCCCGATGACGACGATATCAAAACGTTGATGACTCATGGGCTTTCTCAGAAACTCTCGAGAGTTGGCGAACACACAGATTGATGCAGTTGAGCGATTTGCTCAGTCCGATGGACACGCCAGAAGGGGAAAACGCTTGTTTTGCTGAGACTCGCGACGCAGGAACGCAAAGTCAACTTTCAAGACGCCATATTGTTTTGATCGGTCGAGAGGTTTCAATCGACTTCTCACCGAGAAAACACGACATATGTCATGTTTGATGCGTTGTGGTGACCTTCTTTCGTTCAATTTCACGCGAAACTCACGCGTGTTTCCCAAGCGGGATCGTTCAGAAGCAGCAAATGCACAGTAGAGAAACACGAAGCGATCGTGGTATCCTGTGGTGTTTCCTTTTCAATCCTCACCCAAACCATTTAAGGGAGAAGTATGGACTCTTGTCGTTTTCTCATTTTGTTCCTGGCTATTCTTTGCGGAGGACTTCGAACCTCTGCGTCCGGTGCAGAAGAATCGAACCCGCCCAATATCATCTACATTCTTCTCGATGATGCCGGTTACGGAGACCTGAGCTGCTATGGGCAGGAGCATTTTCAAACACCGAATATGGATTCGCTCGCCGAGACGGGGATGAAGTTTCTCCAGCATTATTCCGGAAGCACCGTCTGTGCGCCGACCCGCTGCAGCCTGATGACCGGAAAGCACACCGGCCATTGTGTTGTTCGTGGAAATCGCGAAGTGAAGCCCGAAGGACAGGCACCCATGCCGGCCGATACGGTGACAATCCCTCGTCTCCTCAAAAAGGCAGGCTATGTCACCGGGATGTTCGGGAAATGGGGGCTTGGGGCTCCGGGGTCAACGTCTGATCCGACAGAACATTTTGATGTGTTCTATGGCTACAACTGCCAGCGTGAAGCACACACTTACTATCCGGAACATCTCTGGTCGAACAACGAAATGGTTGAGCTCGACGGAAAGACTTACGCTCACGATCTAATCGTCGAGCAAACCTTGAAGTTCATCCGCGATCATCGTGATGAACCTTTCTTTCTGTATGTGCCCGTGACCATTCCACATGCTGCGATGCATGTCCCTGCTGAGTCTCACGATCCATTCCGAAAAGTCTTCCCTGAGTTTGAAGAAGTCGAAGGAGAGTATGCTGGGACCACAGTGACCAATCCCGTTGCAGCATTTGCGGGAATGATGACTCGGCTCGATGATCAAGTGGGAGATCTGTTGGAACTGGTTCGTGAACTCGGACTGGAAGAAGAGACTTTGATCATGCTGAGTTCGGACAACGGGCCGCACAAAGAAGGTGGACATAAGCCGGACTTCTTCGATTCCAACGGGCCGCTCCGAGGCCATAAACGTGACCTCTACGAAGGGGGAATTCGCGCGCCGCTTCTGGCATCTTGGAAAGGCAAGATTCCAGCTGGGAAAGTTTCCAGTCAGATCTCAGCTCACTGGGACATGCTTCCAACGTTCTGCGACCTTGCCGGAGTCGATGTTCCCTCAGACGTTGACGGAATCTCTCTCAAAGAAGAATTGATGGGGAACCCGGACAAGCAACAACCGCACGAGTACCTTTATTGGGAGTTCAGTGAACGCGGTCGAAGTCAGGCAGCACGAAAGGGTGACTGGAAAGCTGTTCGCAACAACCTGAAAGCCAATCCTGATGCTCACATTGAACTCTACAATTTGAGCGAAGACCTCGGCGAGGAGATCGACCTTTCCTCACAAGAGCCCGATGTTGTCAAGGAGATGTCCGCCATCCTGAAGGACGCACACGTCCCTTCCGCGACCTTTCCGCTGTTTGACAGCGAAGCGTCCGGAAAATAGTCAGCAGTGCGAGTTCATTGAGAGCAATGCTCTCGTTCGCAGCAAAGAAATAAGACGACAAACGAAAGCAGCCTGTCGAATTGAATCGGCAGGCTGCTTTGATATTGATTGCGGATTTCTTGATCGTGGCGAGGTCAGCTTGGGACCGCTTCTGACTTTCGATCAGAGTGTGACAACTCGGACGAGTTCCGAGCATCGGTGACTGGCTTCAGCGGGCTTTCGAGATTCTTTTCGATCCATTCGAGAAGCTCTTCTTCGCGAGAGTTTGGAACGATCGAGGAGTCGAAGTTGACCCGCCGACCAACAATGTAAGGCGGACGGGCACGAACCTGATCGTAAATTCGAATGGCGTACTCTCCCAGAATTCCGATTCCCAATGCGTTCAGTGCACCGAAAAGCGATGCAACGATGGTCAGCGAAGCCCAACCGGGAATAGCGAGACCGGTGAACAACTTGTGATACAGCGTGAACGCTGTCACTCCCAGGCACGTCATCAGGGAGACCGTCGCAATGACATAAAACATGGACAGCGGGACACTCGAAAACGAAAAGATCGCTGTTTTGGCAAGCCGAAATAGTCCCATCATCGAAACGCGAGGTGTGTCGTCGTGCCGACGTCCACGTTCGACGGGAATTCCGATCTGTCGAAATCCGACCCAACTCCGCAGGCCGGGAAAGTATCGGTCACGGTCTCGAAGCTGAGTCATCTCCGAAGCGACTGCTCTGTCGAGGAGTCCGAAGTTGCCGGCATCCATGGGCATTTTCGTCGATGAAACCGTATTCAGAACGCGGTAAAACGCCGTGAATAGAAAACGTTTCACGACGTTCTCTTTGCGGCTGTGTCGAATTGCGTAGACGACGTCGTAGCCGCTTTCCCACTTTTGAACGAAATCGACAATCGCGGCGGGATCATCCTGCAGATCGGAATCCATCACGATGACAGCATCGCCGCTCGCATGCGCGACACCGGCTTCAACGGCCGCCTGATGTCCGAAGTTTCGCGAAAAGTGAAGCCCCTTGACGGTACCATGCTGGTTGGCCAGCCGATCGAGAATCTGCTCACTGTCGTCTGACGATCCGTCGTTGACGAACACGATTTCGTAACGTCCGCCGCATTGCTTCAATGCGGAGTCAACGCGCTCGTGAAGTTCGTCGAGGACGTCCGCTTCATTGTAGGCAGGGAGAACAACCGAGATTTTCCGTTGGTTCGAATTTGTTCGCAGGGCAAGTTCGGTTCGAGTCATTTGGTCAAGACTCCCACTACGGACAGGCCGACAGGTACAGGCACGCGATCCATCATCCAGCGTTCCGCAGCTGCCAGACGCAGAAGCATCCCGTTGGTCGTGTTCGACACGCGCGGAAACTCTGCGCTTCGCTGGCGAGGGACAATTTTCTCATAGCTTCTGACAGCGACTGCGGCCGGAAGCGTAAAGGCATTCCAGTGTGTTAACCGTTTGACTTGAAGTCCGGCTTCGGTTGCTTGATCTCGAAGCATCTTCATTGTGTAGCGGCGGTAGTGTCCGAGAGCCTCGTCCCAATCACTGAACATCCACTGGTACGCCGGGACAGTAATGATTGCGCCGCCACTCGGTTCGAGTGCGGTGGCGACGTTTTTCAGAACCGCGACCGGGTCTTCAATGTGTTCGATAACATCGAGAAGAACGACTGCCCGAAGCGAGTTGTCTTCGACGGGCCAGGGTTGCGCCAGATCGTGAAGTCCGGCCTTCAGTCCTCGTGATTCGGCGAACTCGACTGATTCCGGCATCACGTCGAAGCCTTCGACGTCGTAACCCATTTCTCGAAACGTGATCAGATTTCTGGCAGAACCGACTCCCCCTTCGACGAGTCGTCCCGGTGCCGGAAAGTGTTTGTTGAGAAGTCTGACGGCCAGGTCACGCTTCGCGACGTGCCACCAATAGGACTCTTCGAGGTCCTTCAATTCATCCAAGTGTGCAACTTGCATTGTGTGTCCGATCTCGGGGCTTTCGGTTTCAGCGATGGGGAATTGGCCATCGGTTGACCGAAAGCGATTCCAGAAATTCCGTCAGGAGTCGATTCGACTGTAAAATTCCGGGAGACACTTTGTCGGTGTCGTGAGTGGAATTTGAATTCGTCTCAAACATCTATCTCACGAACATGCTGCGAGGAGCGATTCGCGCGAGACGTTGGCTTTCTGCAACGTGATTCTCGCCTGAATGAAAGGAAGATGGCGGTCGTAGTGATTGTGAGTGTTTCGTTTTCACAACCTTCGCTGTTTCGAAGTGTGCTTTCGCTCTTTTGAGACGCTTCGAGTGTGGCGGACTATGTTCTCAACTGTGATCCCAATAGAGGTTGTACCGCGATTGGACTGACTCTCGGAAATTCTTATGACATCTGAACCGGCTTCTCAGGGGCCAACCTCAATGGAACCGTCATCCCGGCGGAGAATGACCATCGGCCTTTGGGGCGTGTTGGCGATCCTGCTTCTGATCAACATTCCCGTTGTGCTTTGCTTGCACCTCACGTGTGACTCTGCGTTGTACGATCTGCAGGCGCAATGCGCATTCGATGGTGGAGTCCTTTATCGGGATATGATTGAGCCCAACTTCCCGGGGATTGTCTGGATTCATATGCTCATTCGCTCGTTCGCAGGATGGTCGAGCGTGGCGTTGCGGGCAGTTGATCTCTGCGTCGTCGCTGGAATCGTGGCTGTCCTCGGAAGTCTGATGCGCAAGTCGGATGAATCTGTGTTCAGCTTGCGAATGGGCTTCGTGGCTGTCTCGATTTTTGCTTTACATCTCGGGCTTCTGGAATGGTGTCACTGTCAACGTGATCTCTGGATGCTTCTTCCGTGTCTTCTCGCGACGCAGGTTCGACTGAATCGATGGAACGCACTTCGGCAAGAGGAGGAGGTCTCGCGATTATCGACGAGCAGCTTCTCGGAAGGATGCCTCTGGGCGATTGCCTTCTGGATCAAACCGCATATCGCCGTGCCTGCGCTTCTGGTGATTGCGATGTCGTACTGCTTTGCTGGGACAGTGAAAACGAAGCTTCGCGATGCGGCCGGTGTTTTGGCCGGTGGCGTGATTGTTGGAATGCTTGGAATTCTCTGGATGGTACAGACCGGAGCTTGGGAACCGTTCTGGGTGATGCAGCTGGAGTGGAATCCGGAGTACCTGCGGATCGGTCGGAGCAAAACGACCTGGAGCAAGCTGGAAGAAATCTGGTGGGCATTCTCTCCCTGGAACTGGTTTCATCTCATCGCGGTTTGTCTCACGATCCAGACGATGACGCGCTTCTTTCGTGACTCCGGACGTCGTGACCTGTTGGCGGGAGAAGAGGCTCGATCGCAAATGGGGCAGTTGCTCTTAATGGCTCTTTACGTGGGCTGGGTGATTCAAACGATGACTCTGCAGTTCCCGTTTATGTACGTGCATGTCCCCTGCATCATTCTGGCGATTGGAGTGTCGGGAACGATGAATGTGAGCCTGGAGTACCGTCCGATGGTGACAGCGTTCGCGTCGTTCCTGCTCATTCTTATGGGAATCTCTTCCCCGATTCTGTCACCCACGCGACTTGCGAACTGGAAGGATTGCGTCACGAAAGGGCCGACGCCAGAAGTTCGTTCTCGGATTCAGATTGAACCCGATCCCGATTGGGAACATCTCGAGCCGGTGATTGAATTCCTCTCGCAGAAGAATTTGCAAGATGGAGATGTCACTGCATACAGCAACAATCTGGTCCTGTTGTACTCACAACTCGGGTTGCGGCCATCGACTCGCTATGTGTTCCTCGATGTGCTGATTCGTCTGTTTCATAGCAAGCATGGCGAAATTCATGACACTCTTGAGGCATGCCAGCATCGCTACGTCGTCTCTTCGCTTCGAGATGCAGGGATGACGAAAGAAGCAATCGCAACACCTGAAGATCCGAAAACGCGACTTCCCGAAGCGTTCCCTGAGAGTGCCCTGAAGACTTTCCCGTTCACGCAGCCCGTCGTCTTCCGATCGGACCACTATCTCGTGCATGAGGTTACAGAACCGGTCGGAGAACTGGCGACCAAGCATCTCAAAGACTTCCCGGATGCGTCAGACGATGAACGGGCCAAAGACTCAATGCAGAGCGAGGATCAAAGTCAGCTCAGCGCCGATGTGGTCTCTGCGGTCAATGTCCGCAATTGATCGACTGTTGTGCTTGATCGGCATACATCCCAACTCGCTTTATGGAATACAAGCTGCTCCCGATCTTATTGACGGCCTCTGTCCAACGATGAGGAAACTCTAGGTTTCGAGTTCAACCAGCTGCGGAGAAGTGGTCGGGGCCGGCAATTCTTCGGCCATTTCCTCGGGCGTCAGCTGGGGAGGTCCGAAGATCGTCGTCCAGGCGGATGCCGCGAATCCGGAAAGTGTTCCGAACGTTGCATCCACAGCTGACGGTTCGTACCCGCAGTGGACCATGCAGTCCTGACAGCGTTCGTTTCCGCTGGCGCGTCCGTACTGGTCCCATTCGACCGTATTCATCAACTCTTCGAAGGTCTCAGCGTATCCATCCTGCAGCAGATAGCACGGCTTCTGCCAGCCGAACAGGTTATAAGTCGGGTTGCCCCACGGGGTGCATTCGAGGTCCCACTTGCCTTTGAGGAATTCAATAAACAACGGCGACTGATTGAAGACCCAGCGACGTTTTGCGTTCCCGAGGATTTTGCGAAACAGGTTGATCGTTCCGGTTCGCGACAAGAAGTGTTCCTGATCGGGAGCTTTCTCGTACTGGTAGCCCGGTGACAACATCATCCCTTCCACACCGAGGTCCATAAGCGTGTCGAACATCTCCTGGAGACGTTCCGGATCGGCATTGCTGAAGACAGTCGTGTTTGTTGTGACCCGAAATCCCTTCTTGACTGCGGTTTCGATCGCGGCAATCGCGACATCGTAAACTCCGTCACGACAGACGGCGTGGTCGTGGTCTTCGCGCGTTCCATCGAGGTGAACCGAGAACGACAAATGCTTCGATGGCTTGAATCGATGCAAATGCTTTTCGAGGAGAATCGCGTTCGTACACAGGTAGATGTATTTTCCGCGAGCGACGAGTTCATCAACGATCTTGTCGATGTCGGGATGCAGAAGTGGTTCGCCCCCCGGAATCGAGACGATCGGTGCTCCGCATTCCTCAACAGCCCGAATGCAATCTTCTACCGAAAGATGCCGTTTGAGTGTTTCGGCCGGGTATTGAATTTTTCCGCATCCGGCGCACGCCAGATTGCAACGAAACAATGGTTCGAGCATTAAGACCAGAGGATACTGCTTGCGCCGACGCAGCTTTTGCTTCAGCACATAAGACGCCACGGTCCACATCTGGGATACGGGGACTGCCATTGATCCGGGTCACTTTTCGAAGGGGATAAGAGAATCGAGAGTTTTGATCGCCAGTGATAGCAGGTCCAGCGCCTGTCGTCAGCGCGAATCGCACGTCGAATTCGCGGATTCGCCACTCTCACAGAAGAGGCGGCAACCTGGAGAATGAGGGTATTCAAGCGACTCCAGAAGACATATTCTCCAACGTTGATTCAATTCTCTTTGGAATGATCCCACAGTTCGGAGTTTTCACAATGGCGGCCAAGAAGTCGGACAAGTCCCAAAAGGGCAAGCAAAAAGCCAATTCCAAGTCTCGCAGCCCGGTCGAACGAATCGTCGTCTGGGGCGGGATTCTGCTGTTGCTCGCACTTGTGGCGACTGAGGGATACGCTCGTTACAGCTACACAACTTCGCTTGAAAAGCTGCGAAGTGAACTTCAAAAAGATGAAGCTGGCGACCGAGAGCCGTTGACTGTCGAAGAGGCCAAAAGCCTGATTGTCGGATCTCCCGCAGAGTCGACCGCTGGAAACCGGATGACTTTTCAGTTCCGCGGTCTGATCAAAGACTTCGGGTCGATTCACCTCACCTTCGATCCCAATCAGATGAACATCACCGGGCTGGAAACCGAACAGGTGGAAGAAGAGCCGGTCGAAGAAGAACCTGTCGAAGAGGGAGCGGAATGACCGAGACCGCTCCAAGCGGAGTGATAAGGCCATTCAATCAAGAGCGGGTGACGGGATTTGAACCCGCGACCTTTAGCTTGGGAAGCTAACGCTCTGCCAGCTGAGCTACACCCGCGATGTGATCAATCGTAGCCATCGAAAGATGGTTTCGGCAAGCATCTCAACGATGAAACCATGCGAGGCATTCGTGTCGTTTTCGATCCTGTCAAACGGTCAAGAAATTGCGTCGTCCGCTTTGAAATCGCGCAGGTGTTGTTTGAAGGTTTCGATGAGGCGGCTTTGAAAGCGGTAGGGGTTCCAGGCCATGGCGATGACACGGGTTGGTTTCGGGTCGGTCAGGGTGCGGTAGGCTCGGCTTTTGTCGTGGTCTCGCTGGCGAGCCATTCTGGGGATGAGGCTGATTCCATGGTTTAAGGAGACAAGTTCCTGCACCGAGGCGAGTTGGCTTGTCTTTTCGATGGTGAGTGGGCAGACCGCGCGTTGTTCACAGAAGCTGCGGACGTTTCCTGTCAGGCAATGGGCTTCGCTCAGAAGGACGAATGGAATTCCTTCGAGGTCGGAGATCGTAATGTTCTTCTTTTTCTGAAGTGGATGGTCGGCGGCCATGACGAGGTCGAGTTCTTCTTCGAAGAGTGATTCGATCTCAAGGTGTCGGGAGTCAATGGGGCGAGCAAGAACGGCGACGTCGATTGCTCCATCAGCGAGTTGTTTGAGCAAGACGCTGGTGGTGTCTTCCTGGACAACGAGCGTCGCTTCGGGAAACTGTTCATTGAAGCGACTCAGAACTTTGGGGAGGTAGTACGGAGCAATTGTCGGAATAGCTCCGATTCGAATTCGCCCGGTTTCTCCGTCGTCCTGAATTTCTCGCTTCAGGTCATCCACAAGTGAAAGGATCGTTTCTGCACGCGGCAAAAGAATTCGCCCCGCATCGGTCAGAACGACCTTTCTCGTCTGTCGATCGAACACCGGTTGGCCCAGTTCTTCTTCCAGACGTCCGACCGATCGACTGATCGTCGATTGTGACATTCCACATTGATTGGCAGCTTGTGTGAAGTTCTGCGTTCGGGCCACGCTGACGAAGTGGCGCAATTGATCAAGTTCCATTCACGCTTCCATTTTGATGAAGTATGCGTTCTGTGCATTGATTGTATGTGAATGTTTCATTGGCTGCATCGCTTCGAGGTGCCTATGCTATTCCTGTTGAGACGCTCTTTCACCAGGCAAGCGAGGAGAAGAACACGATGGAAAACAAGCCGACTTTAACGACATCAGGCGGAGCGCCGATTGCGGACAATCAGAACTCGGAGACCGCTGGTCCGCGTGGTCCACTGTTGATGCAGGATTATCAGTTGATCGAGAAGCTTGCCCATCAGAATCGTGAACGAATCGCTGAGCGGGCCGTTCATGCGAAAGGATGGGGAGCATTTGGGACGTTCACCGTCACTCACGACATCAGCCGATTTACCCGGGCGAAGATCTTTTCGGAAGTCGGCAAGCAAACCGAGATGCTCGCTCGTTTCTCAACAGTCGCTGGCGAGCGAGGGGCTGCGGATGCCGAGCGAGACGTGCGTGGGTTCGCTCTGAAATTCTATACCGAAGAAGGCAACTGGGATCTCGTCGGGAATAACACGCCAGTCTTCTTCGTCCGCGATCCGTATAAGTTCCCGGATTTCATTCACACGCAGAAAAGACATCCCAAGACAAATTTGCGTTCGCCGACAGCCATGTGGGATTTCTGGTCACTCTCTCCGGAATCGTTGCATCAGGTCACCATCCTGATGTCCGACCGGGGGCTTCCGACTGACGTGCGTCATATGAACGGCTACGGAAGTCACACTTACAGCTTCATTAATCACGACAACGAACGCTTCTGGGTGAAGTTTCATTTCAAGACTTTACAGGGGCATCGTCACTGGACGAATTCCGAAGCTGAGGACGTCGTCGGAAAGACGCGTGAATCGACGCAGGAAGATCTCTTTTCGTCGATTGAAACCGGGAACTATCCGAAATGGAGAGTCTGCGTTCAGGTGATGCCGGAAGAAGAGGCAGACAAGACGCCATACAACCCGTTCGATTTGACCAAGGTCTGGCCACAGGGCGACCACCCGTTGATTGAAGTCGGGATGATGGAGTTGAATCGCAATCCTCAGAACTACTTCGCGGAGATTGAACAGGCAGCGTTCTCTCCATCCAACAAGGTTCCCGGAATCGGCTTTTCTCCCGACAAAATGCTTCAAGCAAGAATCTTTTCCTATGCCGATGCACATCGTCATCGTCTGGGAACTCACTACGAGTCGTTGCCGGTCAACACTCCCAAGTGTCCGGTTCATCACTATCACAAAGATGGTCAGATGAACTTTGCGTGTCACAACGCCAACGCCGATGCGTATTACGAACCGAATTCGTTCGGAGGACCAGTTGAGCGTCCGGAGTTCAAAGAGCCTCCGCTCAAGATCTCCGGCGACGCTGATCGGTATGATCACCGAGAAGGGAACGACGACTACTCACAGCCGCGTGCGTTGTTCAACCTGTTTAATGACGATCAGAAGAATCGTCTGTTCTCGAATATCGCTGACGCCATGCAGGGTGTTCCCGACTTCATCGTGGAGCGTCAACTCGGCCACTTCGAGAAAGTCCATCCGGACTATGCGGAAGGTGTGAAGAAGGCATTGGCGAGCAAGTCAACGCAGTCATAACTGTCGCGATTGCCCCTTCGAAGATGTTGCCCGTCGCGGAGCGAATCACAAATCGTGGTCGCTGCGTCGGCGGGCACTTTGCTTTGCGGTGCGATCTTCTCGAGGGTGGTTTCCTCCCCGGTTCTTATCGCGACTGACAGGGCGTGACTTCATTGAGTCGCAGCCATCCGGTTCCGTGATGAGTCTCGCCTTCTTCGTGCAGAATTTCCTCGAGGATTTCCGCCGACTCAACAACACGAGGTCCCGGCCGATTGAAGTACTGGTTTCCATCGGTCAGATAGACGCGGCCATTTCGGACAGCTTTGAGATCATTCCACTCAGGACGATTCAGCAACAGATCGAGTTCCTCAGCGGTTCGCTCGATATCAAATCCACATGGCATGACAGCGATAACATCGGGGTCCAGCTCAGCCAGTTCTTCCCATCGCTGATAGGGGGAATGCTTCCCGACCTCCGCCATGATTGCTTTTCCGCCCGCAATTTCGACGAGTTCCGGAACCCAGTTCCCGGCGATCATCAATGGTTCCAGCCACTCGACGCAGGCGATCGTCGGAGTTGCAGGGCGATCGACATTCCGAGCCCGAATTTCGCGGAGCCGTTCTTTCAACCGTGAATTCAGTTGGGCAGCTGCTTGTGGATCGTCGAGAGCGACCGCAACTTTTTCGATATCTTTCCAGACGTCGTCGAGTTGCATTGGTTCGCACGCCACAATTTCTGGATTTGAATCGACGAACTCACATACCGCAGCTTGCACATCCTTGAGATTGACCGCACAGACTTCGCATTGAGTCTGTGTGATGATCACTGTCGGTTCGAGTTTTTCCAGCTGATCCTTGAACACGGCGTAAACCGAAAGTGCTTCGCGAACGGCATTCTTGACGGCGACATCAATTTCCAGACTCGTTCCGGAGACGTCGATCCGGGGTTCTGAGCAGACCGGCAGTTCGACCACGTTCGAGGGATAATCGCACTCGTGAGATCGACCAACGAGCTGATCCTGATACCCGAGTGCTGCGACGATTTCCGTTGCACTGGCAATCAGGCTGACGATCCGGTGAGACATCTTAGACTCGCTTCTTGAAGCAGTTTACGCACTGGCATTGAAAAAACGTTGATGGACATACACAGCAGTCTTGGCAGCCATTCGCTTGAAATGGCCGAACCGCACGAAGCACATGCTCTCATTCGGAAAAGAACGCAACAACCGTCCGGGCGGTTGCGTCTTCTCCTGTTGAATGAGACTCCGAAGACTTAAGCGCTTTGCGCTGGGGTCAGCGTGGCTGTTGAACGTGTCGCTGGTGCTGTCAGAGATACGCACATTGGGCTGAACAGAACGGCACTGAACAATCCTGTGGCGATCAGTGAGTTTCTGAGCGTTGGAAGCGCGGCGATGTAGCACGCGAGGAGCCCTTGAGCATCCTGCGGATAAGTCGTTGATCCGAGCCACACGGCGAAGTTAGTAATCAGGTAGAACGAAAGACAGCTTGCAACTCCGGCGAATGCGATGTTTTGGACCCGCCGTCGGTTTCGAAGCAGAAACCCGATGGCAGCGCAGAGAGCGAGTGCTCCATACACGACAAACTGATCGACACCGTAGAACGCCCAGTCGGCTTTTCCGGTCACTGCCCAGATTCCCAGGTCAGCGATTAGCATCAACCCCAAGGGGATCAACACAGCTGAGATTCGAGATTGATAGAAGGCTCCGCCGAACAGGCAGACGGCAAACATCGGCGTGAAGTTCCACGGGTAGATCGCGAAGTTTTTCTCGACGTCCATTCCATACTGAAA
The DNA here is from genome assembly GCF_007859735.1 of Thalassoglobus neptunius. Classification (GTDB taxonomy): domain Bacteria; phylum Planctomycetota; class Planctomycetia; order Planctomycetales; family Planctomycetaceae; genus Thalassoglobus; species Thalassoglobus neptunius. The sequence goes on from NZ_SIHI01000005.1 coordinate 67,925, forward strand.
TAGAACGTACGGAAGCAACTTCACGAGAACAGTGTAAACGAGGATGAATGCCACCCACTTCCAGTGGAGAATGTTCTTTGGTGGCTGACTGCTCGGTGACTGTTGTGAAGAGTCGGTGTGTGTTGAAGTTGGATTGTTCATATGGTTGAAGCTCCTGCTGTCGCTGATTGATGGTGAGACAACGTTATCTCTCGAAAAACAAACTGTCTATCGTAATGGAGTTTGCCAAACTCGATGGGAAGGGATGCGTCCATTTGCGGAGCATCCACGAGAAGTGTGTGAAATTCCCCGTTTTCACCGCATGGATCGATGGAATCGGGTAAGTCGTTGAGGAAGCTGATGTCGAACTGACGTCCGCAGAACTCTTCCGGCAGACGCTTTGTGTCGACGCAGCATGTCACTGCGCGAAATCCTCTCTCGACGAATTCGTGGGCGAGTTCCGTAGTGTCTCTTTTCCAGACGGGATAGATGGCTGACATCCCGGCTTGTTCGACGAGTCGGTCTCGATAGTCACGAACTTCTTGGAGAAAAAGGTCTCCGAAGGCAACGACGGAAACGTCTTTCTCACGCCATTGCGAGAGTGCCGTTTGCATGGCTGCTTCGTAGCGAGCGTTGTCGCATTGCGGATCGATCCAGACTTCGTCCAGCGGTAACCGCAGCTTTCGGGCCTGCTCTTGAATCAGTTCCCGTTGAACTCCGTGCATCGACACCCGGTCAACGTCGCGCGTGAACGTCGTGAGCAGAGAAACCACTTCGTAGTCGCTTCGCTGTTGGAGCGCATCCAAGGCGAGGGCACAATCCTTTCCTCCGCTCCAGGAGAGGATGCAAGGTCGACTCATTCCTTCTCCTCCTGCTCAGGAGTGCCTGCAGTGTTTTCGTCAAGAAAGGGAATGCTTTGCTCCGGGAGAGGACCTTCAAAGCTGAGGGGAGTTCCGTGTTTGCGACACTCTCCCACTCCCGGTGTTCGATGAATTTGCTCGAGTGGAGGAGCAGGATACCACCGATCGCATTCGGGGCAGTACATCGCCAGCTGAAGGTTTGATCCCGGGTTTTGTGGGTTCTCAGAGGGAAGGTTGATCGAAGCCGGAATGGTGAACGCCGACCGCGATTTCAGATCGAATGCGACCTGAACCTGAGGCTTGGAGACACTGGCCACGTCCGAAGAACCGCAGCCCGCAACAAGAATTATACAAACGCAAATGAGTTGATTGATGGACATCGTCAAGAATCCCGGCAGTTACCGTTGAATGGAACGAAAGTGGATCTGTGATGTGCACAAATTCGAACACTCTGCAGAAGTTGGCGGAGTTGCTTGCTCATGAAAAATCAGTGCAAACCTCTACAAGAGTGATTCAAAAGAGGTCCGGAAACTTGTGAGTTGAGCGGCTTTTGCGAGCACGTGTTCAGCCTCAGTCGGTTTCAGGATGTGCTTCAGATACATCACCGTGACCGGATTACACCGGCGGAACGGAACTACTTGCGGTCATAAAACTTGTCGGGATTGTCCGGGTCACCGTCCGTCACATGTCCAAGTCGTTTCTCCTCCATTAGATCCGCTTGTTCCTGCAAGACGAAATTCGGTCCCGGAACTTGAATGGAGAAGTTACGACCGAATGTTTCGACGTGCCCATCGAGGAAGGCAACGTTTGCGGAATCGGAATGGCGGAAGTGAGTATTGGGGAAATTGCGGCTCGGAGCGTCCAGAATCCAGTTTTCTTCAAAGCTGAATTGTGGCGGAGAGAAGGAGGTCATTTTCACTTGAGCGCTGTCCGCAAACGCGATCGTTTGACTCATTGACACAACATCTCGAAATCTCCGAGTCGCTGGCTGCCGACTTGGTTGAGCTGCATAAGTGGGAGGGTCCCAACTGATCCCGGAAGAGCGAGACAACTCGTAACCGTTAAAGGCGAATCCCGAAGCTGGCCGACCAAATCGAACTGTGTCCATTTGAGGCGGTCCAAAATTGGGGCACTGAAACGATGAGTAGCTCGTTTCCATATAGGAAGCGAGTGGGCCTTTAGTGTAATCGAGCTGTTTGGCGACGTCGGTTTCGTCATAGTCAACGACGCCGAACCAGAACTGAGCAGTCCCCTGCCCGCCGGAGAAGTTCGTGAGGTAGTTCAATCGCTCGGTGTCTTCGATGACGTAGGGCATCATCATCTCGTAGTGCACATCCGCGTAATTATGGAGTGCAAGAACGATTTGCTTCAGCCGGTTGCGGCACTGAGTTCTGCGAGCTGCTTCGCGAGCCTGTTGAACAGCTGGGAGAAGGAGAGCGATGAGAATGGCGATGATCGCGATAACGACCAACAGTTCGATGAGTGTAAATCCACGCTGTGTCGCCACTTTATGGGCGTAAGATGAGCGCGGAAGACCTCGCCGCAGGCGAGGCACAAGATGAGTCCACATGACAATTCTCCGTTGTCAATCGATTGTGTTCCGACGAACCAGGATCCAAACAGTTCGTCAGTACGTTAAGTTCTTCTTGTCATGCGACCCGTTCGAGGAACCCAGTCTGTGATCGCCCTTTAATTCGTATCGCCTGTTTTCAGTATGGAACGGAGTGACCGTTCGCGAGTGCTTCAGCTACTCAGGGAATACGGACGAAATCAGAAAGGATCGAGAACACGACTCAAGCAGAACTTAACTGTTTTCAGCGACATCCAGGCAGGTCTTCTGACTTCCGGATCAACCGACTCACCGCACCTTCCCGCAATCTTCAGCAGGTTCATTAACTGCTGGCTGATTGCAGTGGTCTAAACGGCTTTTGTCCCCGGTTACAGCGGCGGGACCGCGACGGATTTGCACCGTCTTCCCTATTCTCTCGCTCACAACACGCAAGCAAGCACCTGTGTCGAAGCTGGATCATACATCGCGGACTAGCGTTGTCAAATCACGTTTTTCGGGTGCCGAATCACTTTCGACATCAAATCTGAGGCAGCTGTTGCGTTGAAGTTGAAGGTCGTCGCAAAGGATTTTCAGTCGGATGCTACTGTCGAAAGAGGTGTCTCACTACAATCGCAACAACTTCTCTTGATGGGTTCTTCTGAGGAAACGTTCGAATGTCGATTGCGAAACTTCCGCTGCGATTGCGAGATATTTGTCTCTTCACTTTGACGATGGTTTTACTTTCGGCGAACGGCTTTTGTGCGGACCGTCCGAATGTGTTGTTCATCATCTCCGATGACCTCAACAACTCGCTGGGGTGCTACGGGCACGACTTCGTGAAGTCCCCCAACATCGATCGCCTTGTTGAAGAGGGAATCACATTCGAGAAAGCCTATTGCCAGTACCCGTTGTGTGGGCCGAGTCGCAATTCAATGTTGTGCGGGCTTTATCCCAATAGTACCGGGATTCTGGTCAACAGCCAGATTTTTCGACAGACGATTCCCAAGCATCGGAGTCTGTCTCACTCGTTTCGTATGGCTGGCTATTTCGCTGCCAGAATTGGAAAACTCTATCACTACAACGTTCCGAAATCTGTCGGGACCAATGGCCATGACGATCCCGGTTCATGGGAGTTGGAACTGAATCCGGCGGGATGCGACCGGCTTCTTGAAGAGCCGGATATCTTTTCGCTAAAGCCAAACAGTTTCGGCGGAACGTTGAGTTGGTATGCCTCGCCTCGGGAAGACAAATTGCATACCGACGGAATGCTCGCCAGTGATGCGGAGTGGGTCTTGGAGCGATGTGCACGTGACGGCGAACGGCCTTTCTTTCTCGCTGTCGGATTCTATCGACCGCACACTCCTTACGTTGCGCCTGCTCCCTACTTCGACCACTATCCCGTCGACGAAATGCCACTTGTTGCGGGAGTTGAAGAAGACGTCAAAGACCTTCCGGAAGATGCACTCGGGTCACACAAGAAAGAGCACGATTTGCTCAACGATTCACTTCGTCAACAAGCCAAACAAGCCTACTTCGCGAGTGTCGAGTTCATGGATGCTCAAGTGGGGCGGATTCTCAATAAGCTGGAAGAACTCGGACTCGCGGAGAACACGATTGTTGTCTTCACCAGTGATCACGGATATCACCTCGGCGAGCATGGCTTGTGGCAGAAGATGAGCCTCTTCGAAGAGAGTTCACGCGTGCCTCTCATTCTTCGCGTTCCCGAGATGAACACGAGTGGCAGCATCGCCAAAACTCCGGTTGGTCTCATCGATCTCTATCCGACGCTTTGTGAGCTTTGTGATGTCGAGGCTCCTGCAAATCTTCAGGGGCAAAGCCTCGTGAGCATTTTGAAAGATCCGTCAGAAGCAGGCAGAGGCTGGGCGCTGACAGAAGTGATGCGCGGAGGGAAACAGAATCGACGATACGGGTATTCTCTGCGAACGCCTCGTTGGAGATACACCGAATGGGATTCCGGAAAAGCGGGCCGGGAACTCTACGATCACGACGCTGATCCGCTGGAGCAAACGAATCTCGCCGATCAGGAGGAGTATCAGGCACTCATCGCGAAATTGTCGTCACAGATCGAGGAAGCGGTTTCGGGAACATTTCCCGAGTCCGGAAAGATTCCATCCGTGTCGAATTCGGTCTGGGCACCGAATCTGACCGATCCGTGATTCTTAAGACGGGATCTCGTGCAGAGGGAAAGATCCTGTGCCGTGACGGCCTCTCTTTATTCGTCCTCAGCTTCATTCATTGCAATCAGTCCAAGAGCGCCATAGACCTTTTGGTCGACCATTGTGCGTGAGGTCTGTTTGCGTTGAAGCCAGCGCGCGATGCGCGTCATCGGGATGACATGAACCTTGATGTCTTCGGTTTCGTCTCCTCCCCCAGCCTCGACTTGAACGACGTCCCGAGTGAGATAAAAATCGACAACTTCGGACGTCATCCCGGCGGACGAGGGACTTCTCAACAGAAATTCGAACGTTTCTCCCTGATATCCGGTTTCCTCCAAGAGTTCGCGGCGGGCTGCCTGTTCGAAGTGTTCCTGTTCTTGCCCCGGAATATCTCCTGCGAGTCCGGCGGGAAGGTCAACGACTTTTTTCCGGACCGGGGGACGAAATTGTTCGGTCAGAACGAGACAATTGTCGGAAGTCACAGCGATGATGGCGACGACTCCACTGGCGTTGACGCGTTCGGCGAACTCCCATTTCCCTTGTTTCACCAGTTTGAGGTGTGTTCCGGCGAACAGTTCCTCTGTGCGTTGACGTGGCATCCGGGCAAGATCCTCTGATTGAACATTCGGGAGCGATGAACTGCGTGGTCAGACCATTGCAGCAATTGGTTTTGGGATCGACAATAAAGGAAACTCTCACCCACCGCACTCGAGAACGAATTGTCCGGTTGCTTTACTCGCGTCCAGCGACATTCCTTTCAGAATGACAGCGTCATGAACGAAATTCACGAATCCCCTTGGGCAGATCGTAATTTGACGACAGGAGTTGTTCGAATTCTCGAACGAGTCACTGAAGCCCGCTGCAAGGAGGTTTCATGTTCTCTCTTTCAGCTTTTGCTTCATGAACTTCTGGTTGAAGAAAATCAGGCGAGCACTCTGATTTCTTTGTCGAAAGAGACTGTCGCTTCAATTCTCGACGACACCCCATGGCCGACGGAACAGGAATTTGCCACGGAGCGAGAATGGCAAATGACGCTGCTTCGACATGCAGATCGAATTGCGATTGAACATTCGGAGGAAGGTGTCACTGGAACTGAGCACCTTCTGCTTGCCGCAATTCGCCTCAGCCCGGCGATCAACGAATTTCTTGTCCGTCAGGGAGTCGAGCCGGAGAGCCTCGTCGGCCAACTCGAAACCCCGGAAAACACATTAGAGATCGAAATCAAAGAAGAATTTCAGATTCGGCCGGTTCAAATCGGATCTGTTGATGAAGCCACGCTTTACCGTGTACTGGATGCATCCTCAAATCGCTGTCGAGAAGGGATTCGAGTCGTCGAAGATTACGTTCGATTCGCTCTCAATGATCGACTTCTCTCCAAGTCATTGAAGAGTTTGCGACACGATCTGACGACGGTGCTGTCGTATCTTGGACAGTCTCAGTGGGTGAGTTGTCGTGACACAATCCACGATGTCGGCACACAGGAGACACTCGGTTCGGAAACGCGTCGGGAAACGTCACTCGACGTGCTTCGCGCCAACCTGAAGAGGACCGAAGAGTCGCTTCGGACGATTGAAGAGTTCTCCAAACAACTCAACCCCGACTGGAGCCAGCAACTCGAGCAGATCCGATATCGGTTTTATACGATTGAGAAAGCTGTCGAAACCTCTGTTCACAGCCGAACCCGATTGGCAGACGCCCGGTTATATTTACTCGTCACCTCCGACAATTGTCGGTACGGGCTCGAGCAGACTGTCCGAAACACCATCACTGCCGGTGTTGATATTGTTCAGCTCCGCGAGAAGTCGTGGCCGGATCGAAAGTTGATCGATCTCGCAACTCAGGTGAGAAGCTGGACGGCCGAACACAATACTTTGTTTATTGTCAATGATCGTCCGGACATCGCCGTCGCCGTCGGAGCGGATGGTGTGCATCTTGGTCAGGATGACATGAGCGTGGCGGCCGCGCGGCAGGTTGTTGGAAGTCGAATGTTGATTGGTGTTTCGACTCACAGCCTCGATCAGGCTCGAACTGCAATTTTTGACGGAGCCGACTATCTCGGAGTGGGGCCGACTTTCTCTTCGCAAACAAAGGAATTCACGGATTTTCCCGGACTCGATTTCGTATCCGCGATGGCGAGAGAGACCTCAATTCCATGGTTCGCAATTGGCGGAATCAGCGAAGACCGGCTTTCGCTCGTGCTTCAGGAAGGTGCCAGTCGAGTCGCTGTCAGCAACGTGATTTGCAGTGCTCCCCATCCCAGGGGAGTCGCCAGAAAATTTGCCGCCGAGCTCGCGTCCAAATCGTCCATCTCGTCAGAAATGTGATCTGTGCCACAGACTCTCAGTCGAAATATGGCGATACTTGAATACGTGGAGATGTTCGGGGCACAGTTCCCGGGAATCGAGAGTTTCGACGTCAAGTTCCCGGTGCAACCAATCTCAAGAGACATCTCGCTTCACTCGAGTTGATCGGGTAAAATCGTCCGCTGTTGTTGAGATATCGAGAACCTGAAAATGACAGGTTCCGAAGTTTCTAAGAGTCGATCAGAGATCGAGGATACATTGATGCAACGTGCATGGTTCGCGGCATTTGCTGTGATTTGCCTATTGTTCCAGAACTCCGCAACGCCTGTTTTGGGGCAAGATGCATTTCCGGGTTTGTTCGAAGTCGAGCAGAAACCTGCCCTCCAGGGATTAGCTCCAAAGGAAGCCACGGTTGAGGCTGCGCTCCGCCCAACCGACAAGCCGGGTGTCGTTCAATTCGAATTGACGTTAACAATTCCCGAGGGTGCCAACAGCTATTCCCAAAGCAAAGACTTTGCGAAACCGACAGTCATTAAATTGTCGAATATCAAGGGATGGACCGCTCTCGACGACAAGTTCGCTCCGAAGCCAAAGCCCAAGAAGCAGTTCGACGAACTTTTCAATAAGGAGGTCGAAAAACTCGTCGGGACAACTGTCTTCTCACGACGGTATCTCGCTCCGCAGGGAACCGACATCCGCAGCGCCCGATTCTCAGGGACGATCGATTTTCTACTCTGCGATGCCGGCAGCTGCACGCCGCAATCAGAAAAGTTCGTCGCTGAATTTACTGCGGAGAAGAAATCTGAGTCCGAATCGAACGTCTCTGAATTGTTCGCTCCTCCCGGAGAAGTGATCGACGCTCCAACCGTTCAGATTCCATCGGTCACGTCGAACGAAGTCGCCGTCGATGGGCCATTCAAGTACGGATACGAAATCACTCCGCAGCGTAAGAAACTTGGGGCGATGGAAGGTGACCCCGTTCGCCTTGGTGTCCAGTTGACACCGGCCGATTTCAAGGTGGGCGACGAAGTGACCTTGTCGCTGCAGATGAAACTTCTCGATGACTGGCACACTTATGGCTTAAAAAAAGCTGAGACTCAAATCGAGCTGCCGACCGTCATTAAACTCAAAGAAGTTTCTGGTCTGAAAGAGCTGACGGAATTCAAGTCGACACCGGCTCCAGAACCGAAAACGACCGAATTCGGGACCTCAAACGTCCATGCGGATCATGTGACGTTCAGCAAGACATTCCGAGTCACGAATCCGAGTGAAGTCGGGATTCAGGGGACGATTTCCTATCAGATTTGCAAGACATCCTGTCTGCCCCCGAATCCCATTTTGTTCTCGCTGGGAACGTTGCAGCTTCCCGCCGATATTGCGAATGCACGTCCGATTCTTGAGTCGGCGATGACGTCAACGTCTGAAGCGGAATCTCAGTCTGAAGGCGATTCCAGTGAACAGGTCGCTTCGTCGGAGTCCGAGAGTCCATTGCCTGTCGACGACCTTTTTGCCTCGGAGACAGAAGGGGAAATTGAATCCCTCGGGCTGGCGATTCCTCTCGCCTTTCTCGGAGGGCTTTTGTTGAACGTGATGCCGTGTGTTTTGCCCGTCCTGGCGATCAAGATTCTGAGTCTTGTTCAACAAGCTGGGGAAAGCCGGTTGCGTGTTCTCTCGCTGAATCTCTCTTACACAGCTGGAGTTCTTCTCGTCTTTCTGATTCTTGCGGTCGTCTCCACTGCCATTGGTTGGGGCGGGCAGTTTCAGAATGAGAACTATGTCATTGTGATGACTTTGGTCGTCTTTGCGATGGGGCTCAGCTTGCTGGGTGTCTTCGAACTTCCGGTTCCGGGGCTGGTTCCTTCTGCCAATGAACACAGCGAAGGACTCGTCGGTGCCTTCAATACCGGGATCATCGCAACGTTGCTGGCGACTCCCTGCACCGGGCCGTTTATGGGTGTTGTCATTGCGTTCGCATCGAAGCAACCCACAGCTGTCAACTTTCTGATCTTCGCCACAATGGGACTCGGAATGGCCTCCCCGTATGTCCTCGCCGGGTTCTTTCCCCGCATCGTCAACTGGCTTCCCAAGCCTGGAATGTGGATGGTGCGGTTCAAGCAGTTCTCTGGCTTCGTCCTGATGGGAACAGTCATCTGGCTGATGGCGACATCGCTAGGTCCTTCCTATCACATTCCTGTTTTGATCCTCCTGCTGGGAGTCGCTCTGCTCTTGTGGATGGTGGGACTTGCTCCCGCTTCCGGAAAGGCAATCTGGGGAAAGCCGTTGTTGACTGCTGTTCTCGTTGCCGGTCCTGTGATCGCGGCCGGGTTCTATGGAATGCCGTCTTCGGAGATGCTTGCTGAGCAGAATCAGGAGCAGGGAGAGAACAACCGATCGGATGTGCCTGTCGGAATCGATGAGATGCCGTGGGAAACGTTCTCCGAAGAACGCATGGTTGAACTGCGGCAACAGGGAGTGCCGATGTTGATCGACTTCACCGCCGACTGGTGCAACGTCTGCAAACAGAATGAGCTGTGGGCGCTGAATCGAACTGAGACCGTCGAATTCGTTCGGAAACACGGTGTCGTTCCAATGGTCGCCGACTTCACGCGAGAGGATCCGGAGATCAGAAAGTGGCTCGAACGCTTCGGTGTTGTCAGTGTCCCGTTGACGGTAATCTTCCCGGCTGACGTCAATGAAAAGGCTGTCGCCATTCCCGGACCGTACACGATGGATGGAATCATCAGCCGACTTGAAAAAGCGGTCACCAGCTCTGACGAGAACGTGAATTCAGAGAAAGTTTCGATGAAGAGCGACGACAGCGCTCTTTAGAAATCGCGATCAGACCAGAGCGACTCATCCACGATCTCCGGAATCACTCAATCTCAACAGTTTGAGGATCGATTCCGAGAGCTTCACTCGGCACGCTGTTCGAAAGTCGCCATTCTCGAACAGCGTTGGCGAGGTCTCCGGCTTTATTCATGGGGAACGAGACTCTAAACTCCTCCGAAAGTGTTTCTCCGGAGTCTGGTTGCGGAAGAGTTCATTGCCTGAGTCGCTGCGCCTCAATGGGGTCGAAATCGCTGACACGTTCGCCGAAGCGTTCCTGATGAAGGGAACTCGGGTGATCGTGACCGCCCACAACGAAAAGTGGGCGCACATCGCAGCCGCGGAAATGGCAGGCAATGCGACGAGTGTGATCGCGTGTGATTGTGAAACAGCTCTCGAAGCGACGCTTCTCCCTGATGAGTCTCCCGACGGTCGTCCGGGAGTTTCACTTCTCGTCTTTGCATTCGATCGAGATTCGCTCGCCAAAGCAGTGCAAGGTCGAGTGGGGCAATGCGTGCTGACAACTCCGACATCCGCGTGTTTCAATGGAGTTTCGGACTGTCCAAAGGATAAAAAGATCTCAGTCGGCGGGGCGCTTCGCTATTTTGGCGATGGGTTACAGTTCTCGAAGAAGCTCGGGAATCGTCGCTTCTGGAGAATTCCGACGATGGATGGGGAATTTCTCTGCGAAGACACCTTCGGAACAGTGACCGGTGTCGGCGGCGGAAACCTCATTATTCTGGGCGAAACACAAGCTTCCGCTCTCGCTTCCGCTGAGGCAGCCGTGGAGGCAGTCTCGACCGTTCCCGATGTGATTCTTCCCTTTCCCGGGGGGATTGTTCGATCAGGAAGCAAGGTCGGATCGAAGTATCCCAAGCTGCGAGCCAGTACCAACGACGCCTATTGCCCCACTCTTCGCCCACTTGTTGAATCCAACCTCCCCGAAAATTGCCAGTGTGTCTACGAGCTTGTGATCGATGGATTGAGTTTTGATTCCGTTCAGGCTGCGATGCGGGTCGGAATCAATGCTGCGACACAAGTGCCCGGAATCCTGCGAATCACAGCAGGAAACTACGGCGGGAAACTTGGCAAACACCACTTTCATCTCCGCGAACTCCTGTAACCACAGGATCGCCCAGACATTCAGAGCCCACCTTGCCTACTTCCTCCCAATCGAACTTCCAACTCTTCGCGCTGATCACTTTGACCACATTTCTGGGAGTGATCACTGCGCGACTCGTCGCCACTGCACCTCTCAAGAGCGCGAATGATCGGTCGAGATGGTGCACGGTTTATTCGATCGTCGAGAAGAATACCTATCAGATCGACGAAATCCGGAAGCAGTCGGGATGGGATACCATCGATCTCGTCAAACACGATGGTCATTTTTACTCGACGAAACCTCCGCTTCTCCCACGGATTGTGGCTGAGGTCTATCGATCGGTGAAGGCGATCACCGGACTGACGCTGCTCAAGAATTCGGAAGCAGTGACGAGGATCATTCTCTTCTTCATCAACATCCTCCCGATGACGATTGCCTTATGGATGATGTTCGGGCTGATCCAGCGACATTGCGAAAACGCATTCGGACAGTACTTCCTCGCCGCTGCGATGACCTGGGCCACGTTACTTGTCCCCTTTTTGACCGTCTTCAACAATCACACTGTGGGGGCATCGTTTCTCATTTACTCGCTGGTTATGGGGATCTCCATTCTGGCTGAGGAGAAGGTGGCGAGTTGGCGATTCGCGGTCTGCGGACTGACCGCAGCATTCGCTGTTTGCAACGAACTCCCTGCTGCTGCTTACGGGCTGGTGCTGTTCTTTCTGCTCGTCCGGAAGTATCCACGTCAGACATGGTCAATCTTTGTTCCGGCAGCACTCGTTCCGATCGGGCTGTTCATGCTGACGAACTATCACGCGACCGGCGGATGGAAACCGTTTTACATGTACTACGGGACAGAGAAGTACCGCTTCATTCATGAAGGCAAACCAAGTTACTGGATGAATCCACAAGGCATTGATCAGGCGAAAGAATCTCCGCTGACTTACTTCCTGCATTGCACCGTCGGGCATCATGGAATTTTGTCATTGACCCCTGTTTTCGTTCTGACTGTTCTGAGCTGGCTCTCGGTCGGCTTGTGGTGGAAGAACTCTCTTCGCAGCATTCACATCGCTGGGATCATGCTGACAGCGATAGTGCTCGGCTTCTACATGACAAAGACAGACAACTACAACTACGGAGGAGTGAGCGTCGCTTTGAGATGGATGTTGTGGCTCATTCCGTTTTGGATTCTGGCTGTGCTTCCGCTCATGAACCGGTTCGGAATGAATCGGCTGTTCCGCGGTGTCTGTTTGATTCTTCTACTCCCCTCACTCTTTTCAGCGTGGTATCCAGCCGATGCTCCGTGGACACAACCCTGGATTTTTCAAGTGATGGAATCGAAAGGGTGGATCGACTATTCAACACCGCGACCGAAGTTCGCCCACAAGCATTATTCCTGGATTGGCGATGTCCCCACGGGAGATCGCGACGAGAGTTACTGGGCGGAGTTCTCCACCGTCACAACAGACGGAGTCACGCGAACGCTGCGGGTGGAAGATGGAGGGCCGGCGGAGGATGATTGGCGAGTTGTTCGCGTCACTTTGGACGGAGAGGAAACCGAATACTTGGTCCATCGACCCACGATGTTGAAAGGGCTTCCTCCCGCTGAGTACATCAAAACCCGAGACGGAGAACCGCTCACTGAAGATCAGCTCAAGTTCTTTTACGGAGTTCCCAAACGTCGAGCTTATGCCAGTTCGCGGATTCGATACATCGACAACGACCTGAGAACCGATGCCATTCAATCCCACATTGGCTACACCTATGTCGATGTCGAACAGCCAGACGGAGCACGCAGACGTTTTCAGCGTGATGTCTGGTTCTCTCAAGAAATCCCGTTTGGTGTCTTCCAGTGGGAAGATCGAGTCAGCGATCCTGCCACGAGAGCCCCGTTCAGTCGGGCGACCTGGAAGTTAACCAGCGTTGGGGAGTTCTTCCCTCGAGACGGAGAAAAGGAGCCGCAGTCGTCGAACCCGGAATAAAGACGGGCGGTGGATGTCAAACGACGGGGAATGGGAGTCGAACGACGGAGAGTTTGTGTCTTACTGGGAGACTTCGCTTCGCGGATACGATCCGAGAACTTCCAGTCGGACAGCTTTCTTCTCAAGAAGTGTCAGAGCCTTCTTGATTTTCGCGTCCTTTGAATGTCCTTCGAAGTCGAGGAAGAAGAGGTAGCCAGTTTCCGGTCCTCGCAGCGGGAACGATTCAATCCATGTCAGATTGATCTTGTTCAACTTGAAGGCGTTGAGCGCGTCGGTCAACGAGCCGGGTGAGTGAGGAATCTGAAGGAGCAAAGCTGTGCGGTCACGTCCGGTTGGCTTTGTTTCCTGATCGCCGATGATGGCGAAGCGTGTGACGTTGTGGGCATTGTCTTCAATCGACTCCGCCACAATTTCCAAACCGTATTGGACAGCTGCCTGCCGACTGGCAATGGCTGCGGCACCGGGCTTCGTTTGGGCGAGTGCTGCGGCGGTGGACGTGCTGGTCACATCGTAAAGCTTCGCTTGCGGCATGCTTCGTGCGAGCCAGTCACGGCATTGGGACAGGGCCTGCGGCTTGCTGTAAATCTCGGAGATTTCGCTGCGGGGCGAACGAGACAGAAGATTGTGGTGCACTTCGATTTGCACTTCGCCGCAAATCCGCAATGGTAGCCGCGTGAACATGTCGAGAGTATCGACGATGCGGCCATCCGTGCTGTTTTCAATGGGGACGATTCCGTACTCCGCGTGCCCCTTGTTGACTTCTTCGAAGACCGAAGCGATGGAGTTGACCGGGATGAGGACCGCTGTTCGTCCAAATTTTTCGAGAGCGGCGAGATGCGTAAAGCTAAACTGAGGGCCGAGATAAGCGATTCGGACTTCTTTAACCTGTTCGCGTGCTGAGCTGAGAATCTCTCGGAAGATACTTTTGAGGACGTCCCGATTGACTGGACCTTTGTTAAATCCTTCCAGCCGCTCCCAGAGTTCGCGTTCCAGATCGGGATCGAACCAGATATCTCGTCGGTCAGTCAGCCCCTGAAGTTCTGAAATCGTCAGTTTGAGCCGCTCGTTGATGAGCTTGACCAACTCTCGGTCAATTGTTTTGAGTTGTGCGGCCGGACTTGGAGTCCGCGACTTTGACGCACTTGCTCCTGAAGAAGAGGATTTGGTCGCCGCCGAGCGGGACTTGCGAGTGGTCGATTTCTTAGCCATCGGATGCAGTCAAACAAAAGGTTGTGTGTACGCTTGAACAACAAGCGGTGCATCCGTGCGCCCCAGATTGGTCTTAAGTCTTTGAAATCAATGCCAAAGGATCTCAGTTTTTAATGGGCGCTATCATGAATGTCAAGCATCGGAGTTCATTGAATGACATTGATGTCTTCGACGTAAGTGATAACAGTGAAATGGGTTAAGTTTCATTTCTCGTTCAGATTTCCCGTCGGGCGTCGATGTGTTTGGAATCGTGAACACGCAGAATCTCTCTATTCTAACCGGGCGAACAGGTTTTCCTTGGTTTCCTAAAATCTCCGTGTTGTCAGGAACAGGGAGATTAAAGAGCGAAACGCAGTGACTTGCGGGGGCATTCAGGAGTGTGGTGTGCGTCTCTCAGGACATTTGGAGTGCATCGTTGATCAGGCCGACGTACCACAGAACAACCCGGAAAATGACAAAAATGATGAACGCAGCGACCATCGTCCAGATGGCCCACCCGACAGCTTCGGTGAGTGATTGCAAGCTGCGTTTGGCGTTCTCTTCGAAATGTGGGCTGAGGCGGTTGAGTGCTTCGGGCACGGTGCCTGCTGTTTCCGCCACGTCGACCGTCTGAATGAAGTCCTCCGGAAACAACTGTGCCGCATCGAGGGCAGTGGTCAGTGACTCCCCATTGTTGATGTCACGAATGACTTGATCGGTGCTCGAAATGAATGCCCCGTTGGAAGTCGCTCGCATGCTGGAGTCGAGACTCGGATCGATGGGCATTCCCGCGTTCTGGGTGAGATGAAACGCCCAGGAGAATCGTGCGATCGCAAAGTCTTGCATGCACCGACCGACGACGGGAATCCGCATCAGAGTGCGATGCATCGACTTTTTCCCGCCAAGGCTGCGGTTTAGAATCTGATAAGTCAAGAAAACCGCCACCGCGCCCATCGCCCAAAAGCTGAGCCATTTGAGGGCTCCCGAGACACCGACAAGTCCCCAGCCCAGAATGTCGAGCTGCATTCCACTCGATTCGGCAATCCAGCCCAGAATTGTGATCAGTCCGGCGACGACGACGATCGCAATCACCAGTTGAATCATGGATGGAGTGATTTGCGAGACGAAGTTTTTTCGCAAGCGAACACTGTTTTCGTAGTGAACGGCCAAAGCTCTCAATACTTCGGGCAACGAGCCTGTCTGCTCGCCGACTTGAATCATGTCGCTGAACAGATCGGGGAAATAGTCTCCATGAGATTCGACCGCTGTGGCGATATCTGTTCCCGATTTGACTTGATTCAGGATGTCGTCAAGGATGACCCGGAAGCTTCCGGAAGTTCGTCGACTCGCTGACTGGATTGCTCGAACAACATCGATCCCCGATTCAAGAGAGGTTCCAAGTGACCGGCAGAAGAGCGCCAGTTGTTTCTGTGACGCGGCTGCGGAAAACAGGCTCACGATGGGGCTCCTCGTTTGGGAATGATTGAGTGATCGATGACGAGTTCGGCAAACCTCAGAATTTGTCTGGTCGAGGAGGTTGCCTCGAATTTGCAAAGGTCTTCCGCTTTTCTATGATTGCGAAAGTCGATTAACAATCAATTACGTCGCTGGAAAGAGTTTGTTTGTTTTTCGGGAAACTTTTCCGGGGATCAACGTTCCAGCAGGGAATTCGTTCCCGCGTTTGGTACAGACTGACTGGATTTGTTCCCGTCGATCGATCCTTCGTTGCGACTTCCGTTTGAATCCATCCTTTATTTCCCCATTGTCTGGTTTCGCTGGCTCAATCCTTCGGTTTCAGCGATATTGTTGGTCAACGTCCGTGGTCGACCGTTGTGAGCACTTCACGGAAGAGATTCCAATCCTCTCAATGTGCGAGTGAGAAATCGACCGGGACGAAGTGAACAACCAAATAAGAAGAACAGACTGACGAACCTTCCGGCGAACACTTTCGAGCAGGCATGAGGCTCGGTTCGCTCTGAGATTCGAATTCGTTTTTGATATGCACTTGTCAGGAGAGAGTTTTGAGCGATCAACTTGAACAACTTTGCAGCGATGCCCGGAAGGCACTTGATGAACAGGCTGTTCGAATCGTGCAACTGCATTTCGATCCTGAGCTTGGAGCTCCCTACTGGCTCGAAAAAGCGAAGGAGCTCGACTTCAATCCGTTGACGGATGTGAAGTGTTTCGACGATCTCAACAAGTTCCCGCTGTTCGAAGATGATGCGTTGAGGGGCGGACCTGTCCAGCGATTCCTCCCCAAGAAGTGGCACGGAGACCACAAATATACTTTCGAGACTGGCGGGACGACCGGAGTTCCGAAGTCCCGTTGTGTCGTTCGAGATCATTTCATCGACTACGAGGAATTCTCGAAGACCCTCAGCGACGAAGATTTTCCGCCGGGATCCAACTGGCTCATGCTAGGGCCGTCAGGACCTCGACGCTTGCGACTGGCTGTCGAGCATCTTTGTCAGGTCCGTGGAGGGATCTGCTTCTGTGTGGATCTTGATCCTCGCTGGGTTGTGAAGCTCTTGAAGAAGGGTGACGTTGAAGGCGCGAAAGCTTATGCCGATCACGTCATCGATCAGGCTTACACCGTGCTGACAGCTGGTCACGACATTAAGTGTATGTTCTCCACTCCGAAGCTCCTCGAAGCATTGGCCATGCGACTCTTGGACGAAGGGACGAGCATCGCCGAGATTGGCATCAAGGGGATTTTCGCTGGGGGAACAGAGTTCACTCCTCAGTGGTATCGATTCTGCAAGGAAGAACTCCTCGGCCCCGATGTCTTCATCACACCGACTTACGGAAATACGTTGATGGGGCTGGCCTGCGGAAAGCCGTTTGATCCAGCAGACGACTACAAGATCACCTATTACGCCCCACAACCTCGGGCGGCGATTCAAGTGGTCGACTTCGACGACTATTCAAAAGTGGTCGACTACGGAGCCACTGGTCGCGTGAAGCTGACAACCTTGACCGAAGAACTCTTCATTCCCGGATTCATGGAACGAGATGAAGGAGAACGCGAGAAGCCGCATCCGAAGTATCCATGGGATGGAATCAGCGGAACCCGGCCGTTCCATGTCTTCGCCAAGAAGACGACCGTCGGCGTGTACTAAGAATGACGTGAGGATTTCTCGACGGAGTTGTTCGGTGAATCTCTGTTCGTCAGGTAAGTGTTGAAACGACTTCAGTTTGGCGAAAACGTTCCCTCACAAGTCGATGAACGCAGCGGACTTGTCGGAAGATTCCGGCCGGTGAGCCACTGCGTTGATTCGGTTGTCACCACTTGATCGGCCAGCCGGAGAAGAGCGGATGACGACGGTTTCGAAAGAACGTCTTCAGAAGAGAATCCAGAAATACGTGCGCTCTCCGGAAGCGACACGTCGATTCGAAGAAGAAACGACTCCGTTCTGGCTGGGGCACTTCATCAATTTCGGGGCCATTGCCGTTGGCACAGCGTTGACCGCTACGGTCATTGGCGCCTGGAAGGGACTCCAGTTCATCTGGTTTGGACTCCGAAATGGAGGATTTCGAGGGAACTTCGGAAAGAAATTTCTCGACGATTCTGAGCGGATTCAGGGAGTGATCGGAACTGTGATCATTTCCGGACCGGAAGTGGGGTCGAAGTGTCTCCGTCCGTCGCTTGTTCTTGGCTCGTTCCAGGAAGTCCCGCTTCATGATCTTGCCCGCCTGGGGGCGTTTATGGGGCAAGTTTATATGGGGGAAATCGACGACCCGAAACACGAAGAACTTTCAGAATTGTTGCACGATGATGTTTTTCAACCCCATCGGCGTCGTGTTGTTCCCAAGAAGTATCGCATGGGGCATCGGCTGTATTTGTTCGATGTCCTGATCGATTCGGAAGAGGTTCATCTGACCGATGATCAGGCGATGGCCGCACTCGTCGCGCTTGCCGGTTCCGATGGAGCAGCGATGCAGATTCCCTGGAGCGTTGTTCAGTCACTGGTTCAAGATGGCACGGTCATTTCGGATCGAGACCTCCTGTAGTCGATGCTTTTCTGAATGACATCCTCGAACTTGATTCTGACACGCGGTGTCCTTCACACTCTCTAACTTTCAACTCCGCCATGCAGTTCTTTGATCCTCGTTGCTGCCGTTGCGGATTCGAGCAGACAAAGCACGATCACGATGCTTAGAGCCTTTTCTGATTTGGTATGCAATCACTCGCACGAGCAAACACAGCCTTTTCCCCGATGAAGAAGTTCAAGCGAGTGCACAGGAAAGAGCAACTTGCTCAAGTGGACGATCCCGGACATATTCGCAAGATCGTCCCACTGGCACTCAAACTCCGATTTGAGACAACTTTCTAGATTTGATTTCATGACCTCTCCGGAAGAATTTAGCTCAGAATCGTGGATCGCGCGCATCGATCAAGCGATGATCTCCGATCGTCAGGAGCTTCACCGCATGGTCAAGGCAGTTGAGCGTCGGGCGAAACAGGGCCAGCGGTTTGATCGAAGTTTGAGCAAACTCAAACAGAAGATTGAACAGTCAGAAGCAGTTGTCGCGACGCGAACGAAATCCGTTCCGGAATTGAAGTTTGATGATGCACTGCCTGTCAGTCATCGGCGTGACGAGATTCTGAAAGCGATTCAGTCACATCAGGTGATCGTTGTTTCAGGAGAAACCGGTTCTGGGAAATCGACTCAACTCCCCAAAATCTGCCTCGATGCGGGACGCGGGGTGCGCGGGATGATCGGTCATACGCAGCCGCGACGAATTGCCGCGCGAAGCGTCGCTGCCCGTGTGGCAGAGGAACTCGGTTCATCTGTTGGAAGAGAAGTCGGTTACAAGATTCGCTTTACTGATTCAACGTCTGAAAAAACGTTGATCAAATTGATGACCGATGGCATCTTGCTGGCGGAATCTCCATCGGATCGCTATTTCGAGCAGTACGATACGATCATCATCGACGAGGCCCATGAGCGTTCGCTGAACATTGATTTTCTCTTCGGGTATCTCAAGCGGATTCTCGCCCGTCGCCCCGATCTCAATTTGATCATCACGTCTGCGACAATCGATGCGGAGCGGTTCGCTGAATTCTTTGCTCACGACGATCAACCAGCCCCCGTGATCGAGGTCTCCGGACGGACTTATCCCGTTGAAGTTCGCTATCGCCCGCCTGTTGATTCCGATGACGATGACGTCGACTGGCATCGTGCTGCGGCAGATGCCTGTGAGGAACTCGCTTTAGAAGGTCCGGGCGACATTCTCGTGTTCATGCCGACTGAGAGAGACATTCGAGAGACAGCCCGAGTGTTGAACGGACGACATTTTTCAGGAGACTTCGAGAACAGGAAAACGGAAATCCTTCCTCTGTTCGGGCGACTGTCCGAGAAGGATCAGAATCGAGTCTTCAAGCCGCAAGAGCATCGTCGAATTGTCGTTGCGACGAACGTTGCTGAGTCGTCATTGACTGTTCCCGGAATTGTGTATGTCGTCGATCCGGGGACCGCGAGGATGAGCCGGTTCTCAGCGACATCGCAGGTTCAGCGTCTGCCGATCGAACCAATTTCTCAAGCTTCGGCGAATCAGAGAAAGGGCCGCTGCGGACGTGTCGCGCCGGGAGTTTGTGTTCGATTGTATTCGGAAAGCGATTTCAACACGCGCGATGAATACACCCAACCCGAAATTCAGCGAACGAATCTCGCGTCCGTGATTCTGCAAATGAAGTCGCTGAGACTCGGAAAGATTGAAGACTTTCCCTTTATCAATCCCCCGACACCATCGGCTGTCCGTTCGGGGTTGAAGTCGCTTTTTGCACTTGGGGCCATCGACGAAGACGAAGAATTGACGTCGATCGGAAAGACGATGAGTCGCCTGCCGGTCGATCCACGAATCGCGAGAATGATTCTCTCAGCTGAAGAGGAACAGTCTCTTCCGGAAGTTTTGATTATCACTTCCGCGCTGGAGTTAAGAGATCCACGCGATCGCCCGATCGACAAACAGAAGCAAGCGGATCAGGCTCACGAACAGTTCGCACATGAAAACTCGGACTTCTTGTCGCTGCTCAAGCTGTGGGACTTCTTCACCGGTCTCGAAAAGAAACTGTCGCAAAGCAAACTTCGGAAAGCATGCGCTCAAAACTTCCTTTCGTACAATCGAATGCGGGAATGGAAAGACCTGTACCGTCAGTTGCGGGATGTGGCCAAGAACAACGGGCTGAAATTCGCGGATCGGCGAAACAACGAAGATGCAATCCATCGCGCCATTCTTTCCGGTCTTCTGTCGAATGTGGCAGTGAAAGGCGAATCGCACGAATACACTGGATCCGGAGGACAGAAGCTGTTTATCTGGCCGGGGTCAGTCGCCTTTTCGAAAAAGCCGAAGTGGATCATGGCTGCCGAGTTGGTCGAGACCACCAAACGCTATGCTCGCTGCGTTGCTCCGGTTCAGACAATCTGGATCGAACGCGCCGCGAAGCATCTCGTCAAGAAAACATACAGCGACCCGCACTGGCATGAAAAATCAGCGTGCGTCATGGCGTTCGAAAAGGTGCTGTTGTTCGGGCTTCCAATTGTTCCTCGAAGACGCTGCCGCTACAGCCATGTCGATCCGGAATATTGCCGAGAGCAATTCATCAATCAGGGGTTGATGGAGGGGAAATATCAGTCTCCGGGAGAATTTTTTCGGCACAACGTTCACCTCAAGGAA
This sequence comes from Thalassoglobus neptunius, assembly GCF_007859735.1. Taxonomy (GTDB): domain Bacteria; phylum Planctomycetota; class Planctomycetia; order Planctomycetales; family Planctomycetaceae; genus Thalassoglobus; species Thalassoglobus neptunius. The sequence continues at coordinate 88,569 of NZ_SIHI01000005.1, forward strand.
GAACTTGTCGCATGGCAAGCCAAACTTCGACAGGGGCAATACTTTTCCAGTGAGGATCTCGAGTTCGACTTTTACGACCAGCGACTCCCTAAAGACATCTTCGATGGTCCACGATTCGAAAAGTGGAGGAAGGTCGCTGAAGAAAAACAACCCGACTTGCTGTTCCTGCAAAAGCATCATCTCGAACTGACCGACGAGCACGTCCCCCGGCAGTCGGCGTTTCCGGACGCCATTCGAATCGGGACAATGCAACTCCCGGTGGAGTATCATCTCGATCCCGGTTCAGACATGGATGGTGTGACGCTTCGAGTACCTGTTGAAGGGCTGAATCAACTCTCGAGCGAAGGTCTCTTCTGGCTTGTCCCGGGATTGCTCGAAGACAAAGTCGCTGCACTGATCAAGACCCTTCCTAAATCACTTCGCATTCTCTTTGTTCCCGCTCCGGAGACGGCCAAAGAAGTCGTGAAGCATCTGACATATGGTCAGGGCGATCTCCTGTCCGAACTGGCTGCTCAACTGCGAAGGATTTCCGGAGAGCATGTGCCCGTTTCGGCTTTCGAAGCGGACCGGATTCCGGACCATTTGCACTTCAATATTCGGGTTGTTGACGATCAGGATCAAGAAATTGCCTCCGGTCGGAATCTTGAAAAGCTTCGACAGGAAACGCGGCAGAAGATGACGGGAATTGTTCAGACCGTCGAAGATCAACGCTGGAAGAGAGATGGAATCAAAAGCTGGGATTTTGAGGATCTGCCGCAACAGGTCTCGTTCAAACGAGGTGGTGTGACGGTCGTGGCGTTCCCGATGCTTGTCGACCGGGGCGAATGTGTGAGTCTCCGACTGGCCGAATCACAACTCGATGCTCAGATGCAAACTCGTCGGGCACTCGTTCGTCTCGTCATGCTTGAGGATCACAAGCGGGTTCGTGAACAGGTCAGACACCTTCCTCGGCGTCAGCAAATTCTGTTACACGCCTCAACACTCCCCGATGGCAGCAGATTCGAAGAAGAGATTGGCTTTGCGATCGCCCAGGCAGCCTTGTTTCGAACAAACGATCTCCCGAGAAACCGTGCAGAATGGGATAAGCGGCTTGTTCAGACCCGGAACCAATACGCAGTCGCCGTGCAAGACTTAATCGCCGTACTTGAACCGCTCTTGCGGGGTTATCATTCGACACGACGACTGCTCGAAAAGAAGAGGGCTCCAGCGACACAAGACCTTGTTTTCGAATTGAAAGACCAACTTGAAGACCTTGTGGCTCCCGGATTTTTGTCTGACTATCCACTTGGATGGTTGGGACAGTATCCCCGCTACTTTCAGGCGATGGAAATCCGTTGGAACAAAGCGACAACCGGCGGCTTTCAAAAGGATCGCACTCATCAACGTCGAATCGACATTTACTGGAGGCGTTGGAAGCACGCGAAAGAGCAACTTGGTTCGGCTGTCTCGCGAAACTCCCGTCTCGTTCAGTTCCGTTTTCTCATCGAAGAGTTCCGCGTTTCAACGTTCGCCCAGCATTTGGGAACGGCTGTCTCGGTTTCCGAGAAGAAACTCGACGAGGTTTGGCAGTCGATCACGCAACCGCCGGGAGGATAGGTTGTAGACTGGAAGCGAATGAGAGTGTGAATTGCTCAGATCATTTGTGGCGATACGTAAGCTCTTACGTCTTCGATTCGCAATTCTCAGGACATGGATATAATTTAAGTCGTAGAAGATTATTGATAATGTTTGGAACTTGACTCTTGGGTGGGCGGCGAATGGCTGATGCAACGTTCCAGCAGCGAATTCTTGTCACTGGGGGGACCGGTTACGTCGGCGGAAGATTGCTGTCCAGGCTTGAAGACTCCGGGTGCAAGGTCCGTTGTATGGCGAGGCGTCCCGAGAATCTTGTCTCTCGCGTCGCACCGACGACGGAAGTCGTTCCGGGAGATGTCCTCGATCGCGATTCTCTGGATGAGGCCGTCAGAGACGTGCATACTGCGTACTATCTCGTCCATTCGATGGGAACTCGCAGTGACTTCGAAGACGATGATCGACGCGGCGCGAAGAATTTTGCTCTCGCGTGTCAAGCTGCAGGTGTGCGTCGGATCATCTACCTTGGGGGACTGGGAAGCGAGAGTGACCGTCTCTCCAAGCATCTTCGCAGTCGACACGAAGTGGGGGATTTGCTCCGCGAGTCCGGGGCTCAGGTGATCGAGTTTCGTGCTTCGATCACCATTGGCTCGGGAAGTCTTTCTTTCGAGCTTGTACGTTCTCTCGTTCGAAAGCTGCCAGTCATGCTCTGGCCGAAATGGGTTTCGACCGAAGCTTCGCCAATTGCAGTCGAAGACATTTTGGAATACCTCACTCAGGTTCTGATTCATCCAAATGGTGAAAGTAAAGTCTACGAAATCGGCGGTCCTGATCGTGTGTCGTACGGAGGGATCATGAAGGAATACGCTCGCCAGCGTGGGCTTCGTCGACTTGTGATCCCTGTGCCTTTTCTCTCTCCCTGGTTGAGCAGTTTGTGGCTTGGTCTTGTGACGCCGGTTTATGCGCGCATCGGACGAAAACTCATTGAGAGTCTGAAGAATCCGACAGTCGTGACCGATTTCTCCGCGCTCGATGATTTCGATATTCAGCCTCGCGGTTTCAGTGAAGCCATCACGAGAGCCCTTTCCAATGAAGACCACGAAATCGCCGAAACACGCTGGACGGACTCGCTGTCATCTGCGGGGCCGGTGACATCCTGGGGAGGGGCGAAGTTCCGGAACCGGTTGATGGATTCTCGAACTCGCGATGTCGAACTCTCGCCAGTGGAGGCGTTTGCTCCCATTCAAAGAATTGGTGGAAAGACCGGTTGGTATTACGGAAACGTGCTTTGGAGATTGCGAGGATTTCTCGACTTGCTCGTGGGCGGAGTCGGGCTTCGACGTCGACGAAATCATCCCGTCGATCTGGCTGTCGGAGATGCTCTTGATTTCTGGCGCGTGGAAGCATTTGATCCCCCCAAGAGGCTGCGACTGGCCGCTGAGATGAAACTTCCCGGTCGGGCTTGGCTGACCTTCGATGTTGAAGAACTCGACAACGGAGGCTCGCGAATTCGACAGACTGCCGAATTCGATCCGGTCGGCCTGTTTGGAATCGCCTACTGGTACACCATCTGGCCGCTGCACCAATTCGTGTTCACCGGAATGCTCAACGGGATTGTCCGCGAAGGAGAACGTCTTGCACAACAAGAAGCGAAAGACGAGTTGACGTCGTCAGCATAACGTCCACAGCTTGAGACCTGTTTATTCGTCCGAGGCTGCAGACCACTGGTTTCCCCATCCTGTGTAGAGATCGTGGAGGAGGGCTCTCCAATCCTGAGTCGATCGTGTCGGCGGATAAGGTGCGGGAGCGACTGGCTTCGCGTCGGTCCAGACAATATCGAATTGTCCGTTCGGCAGAATCTTTCCGATTCTCGGAGTCTTGAAGCAGTGTTGTGTCGCGGGATCGATTCGAATCGGCCCTTCGGGAGCATCAAGTTGTTGATTCAGAAACGCTCTGCGAATCGCCGACGGATCAGTGCTTTCTGCCTGTTCGACTGCCTTGGCCCACAGCTTGATTCCCGTGTACTCCGCTTCCATGGGATCGGTGACGACTCGTTGAGGGCCATATTTCTGATGGAAACGGGCGACAAACTCTTCGTTCACCGGGGAATCGATTGATTGGAAATAGTTCCAGGCGGCGTATTCGCCCACCATTTCATCGACGTTCAACTGGCGAAGTTCCTGCTCGCCGATACTGAAGGAGATTGTCGGACAATTTGCAGGAGTGATCCCCGCCTTGCGGAGTGCTCGGAAGAAATCCGTGTTTGTTGAGCCGTTAATGCAGTTCAGAATGACATCGGCTTTTGCGGCGACGATTTCCTCGACGACTTCGTGAACCTGATGACTTCCGAGAGGCAGAAAGCGAGAGCCAACGAGTTCCGCTCCGAGTTCTTCGAGCTGATCCTTCGCGATCTCAAATGCCACGCGAGGGAAAACATAGTCCGAGCCGACAAAGAAGAAACGACGGCGGTTATCGAAAGCGTATGCCCATTTGATCGCTGGCAAAATCTGTTGATTGGGGGCCGCTCCCATGTAAATCACATTGGGCGACTCTTCCACTCCTTCATACTGGAGCGGATAGACGAGCAAGTGATTTGCTTCTTCGAAAATCGGAACAATCGTTTTTCGGCTTGCGGACGTCCAACAACCAAAAACGGTGACCACTTCTTCGTCATGGATGAGACGTTTGGCTTCTTTCGCAAAGACGTCCCAGTCGGAGCGTCCATCTGCGACAAGTGGCTCCACCGGCCGGCCGAGAACTCCTCCGTTTTGATTCAATTCTTCGATCGCAAGCAGTGCTGCATCCGCGACCGGGCTTTCACTTTGAGACATTGTGCCGGAAAGCGAGTGCAGGAGTCCGATACGAATCGGTTCACCCTGTGGAGGAGGAATTACCGGGATATTGGAATCCGCCGGATTGTTGTCACCAATGGATTCGTTTCCGGGCGGACGATCCGGGTTTCGAGTTGCGATGAACGCCAGACCTGCGAGAAGTAACAGGATCCCTGCAGCGACTGCCGCCGGACGTGCGAACGATCGGGAATGGCTCTGTGAGTTGAGAGTCGGAAGTTTCGAATAGCTCCCGGATTGACTGGGGAGCTGAATTCCATGTCCTGAAATTGCTGCCAGGACTGCTTCGAGATCGACACGCATTTCGTCGACCGACTGATACCGATCCTCAGGGTCAATCGCCATCGCCTTATTGATGATCTCTGCACACGCGGCGGGAACGGTGGCCCGCACGACACGCGGATCGGGCGGCGGAGCGTGACAATGGGAGTACATCACCTGAACGATACTGGTGCTCTCTTCGTACGGAGACTTCGCTGTCAGCAGGCCGTAATAAGTTGCTCCCAATGAATAGACGTCGCTTCGAGCGTCGACCGGTCGAGACTCACACTGTTCGGGACTCATGTAATAAGGAGTCCCGACCACCTGCCCGTCTCGGGTCATTTGAAGCGTTTCGTGCTTCAGGCTCTTGGCGAGGCCGAAGTCCGAGATCTTGATTTCGCCCTGTTCGTTGAACAGTAAGTTGGCCGGTTTGATGTCGCGATGAACCAATCCAAGTCGATGCGCAGCGGAGATTCCCTGACAGGCTTGAACGATTGCGAGGGTCGCATCGCTGATTGCCATTGGCCCCTGTTCGGAAAGCCTTTCCGAGACGCTTCCCCCTGAGACCAGTTCCATGACGAGAAAATTCGCGGACTGGTCTTCGCCGACTTCATAGATCGAAACGACGTGGTGATGCTGGAGCTTGCCGGCGCTTCTCGCTTCTGCTTGAAATCTCTGGAGGAGAACCGGATTGTTTGCCAATTCATTCGGCAGCATTTTGATGGCAACATCACGATCGATCGACATATCGTGAGCGAGGTAAACGATCCCCATTCCCCCTCGACCGATCAGTTGCCGAATCTCGTAGTGACCGAGTTTTTTTCCAATCCATTCTTCGGGATTTTTGGGCGAGAAAACTTCGTTCGGGGACGACGATGTCAGACCACCGGAAATGAATGTTTCTTCATGGACACCCGATTCTGGTTTCAGACTTTTGTCGGAAGGGGAATCGTTCTCGTCAGGCAACATTGCTCATTTCGCTTTCTCGTCGACACAGATTCGCTCAATCTGTGAAGCTTCAACACGCCGTTCTCCACTCGCTGGGCATCGAATTCCGTTCTCCCTCTCGGTGAGTTTACAACTCAAATGGGAATCAGGGGCGATCAACCCGCGAAACTCTCCCCGAAGCGGGAGACTTTTCGTTTTCGCGAAAACGGTAGAGTGAGGAATCTGTCCGAATCACGAGTGAGTCTTCAAACACGATGGGAGATGCCATGATCTGGCCAGACAATTGATTCTCTGCAATGACGTTGAAATCGTTCTTCGAATCGAGAATTGTCACGACGCCTTCCTGGCTGGCAAGGAACAGCTTTTGGTCGACCAGAACCGGAGAAGCAGAGAAGTTCCCTCCGATTCGTTCTCGCCAGATTGTTTCACCGGTTTCTGAGTCGAAGCAGGTGGCGATGCCGGTGTCGTTGACTACGAAAATGTTTTCGTTCACGACGATTGGGGACGGCTTGGTCGGGATATTTCGACTCTCTTTCCAGACAACATGGGAGTCGGTGACATCGCCGGAACCGTCGATTTTGATGGCCCACAGTTCTGCTTTCATGAACCCTGTCGAGATGAAGATGATGTCATTCTGAACGACGGGTCGAGGAACGACGGAGAAACCTTTCCCGTGGCGAACTCGCCAGATTTCTTCCCCTGTTTCCGGAACGTAAGAGACGATCCATTGGGAACTCATGCAAATCAACTGCTCGCGTCCCTGCGAATCGGTGACGAAAACCGGAGTGTTGTAAGACTTCTTCTGTTCGCCGTCCGACGCGTCCATTTTCGGTCGGTCGACTTCCCATGCTGTCTCGCCGGATTTCTTATCGAGGGCAATTACAAACTGTCGATTGATTCCATCACAGATCAGTACGATCAGGTCTTTGCAGATAAAAGGAGAACTGCCGGGCCCGACGCTGTGAACGACGGGAATGGTTCGCTGCCAGACGGTCGACAGATCATGCCTGTTCAGACAGACCGTTCCATATGTTCCGAAATGACAGTAAAGAAAATCGCCGTCGATGAACGGGGTTGGAGACGCGTAGCTGTTGGTTTTGTGAATGGAATCTGGACGGTCGATCGTGAAGAGATCCTTGACCTTCTCCACTTGCCCACTTTCGCTATCGATCTGAATGACTTTCAGTTCCAGATTCTTGGCGATTTGCTTTTGCGAAAACTGCTTGGGCTGATCACCCGAAGCGAGCAAGAGCTTCTCTCGCTCGTCTTCGTCAGGGACGACTTCCACCGCTGTCGTCAGCCAGATTTTTCCATCCGCAACCACTGGAGACGACCAACCTTTTCCGGGGAGGTCGATTTTCCACATGAGTTTCTCAGTCTCAGAGAATGTGGAGGGGACATTCTCTTCATGGACAATTCCATCGCCGTTTGAGCCGCGGAACTGCGTGACGTCTGCGCCCCAGGCTGTGATTGAAAAGCAGGTCAACGACAAGCTCAGGATCATTGGGCTGCAGCTCATGGATTTTCGTTGCATTCGTGTCTCTTTAGTTCGTTTTGTGCCATCGATCGATAACAAAGTGCCATGAGAGCATATTCAGAATTGGTCTTTACGAATTCGCACACGCAAACAGGTTAAAACCAATTCGAACAGCCCAAGCGAGCGCACAGGCCAGAGCAGCAAGATTCATCACAGAATCACGGTTTCAGTTTTCTTCGTCCAGGACCATGATTTCGACTTTGCGAAACTGGATGGGATGGCTTTCGGATTGAAGTGAAATTGATCCTCCGCTCAGCATCAGTCCACCGTTCTTCTCGGCGAGTTCTTGGGCGTGTTTGTCGCGATTGTCGAGCTGAGGTTTCTGGTATTCCAAGACGACTTCTCCATCGAGAATGTGGCGAATGACTTCATTGCCGCGAACTTCAATTTCCGCAGTGACCCACTGGTCTCCATGATAGGTTTCCGAACTGGAACTGGTGCAGTGCCGAGTGACCAGTTTGTCATCCATGACGACATTTGTTCCCGGAGTGCAGAGGTTTGAAGTTGTTCGTTTGTTCTTTCCATCGCCACCGAGAAGCTGCACTTCAATCGATGTCGGGAAGTCTTGGTCTTTCGCCATTTCGCTTGGGGCTTCCCCATGCACCATCACACCACTGTTCCGCAGTGCCCAGCCTTCACCTCCGGGACACTGTTCGCCAATGAACCGGTATTCAACGCGAAACCGGTAGTTGGAGAAATTGTCTTTGTAAAAGAGGTGTCCGAACTGACGGTCAAACTTGTCGTAACCGTCATAGGAGACGGTCAGCAATCCATCTTCAACTCGAAAGGTGTTGGCAAAGTTTTCGCCCAACTCATGCCCTTTGATTTTGGGGGTCCAGCCTTCGAGGTTTTTTCCATTGAAGAGTGAAACCCATTCTCCTTCTTCGGCATGAACGGACGTGCAGAAACCGAGAAGTGCGAGCACAAATAAGGAGCGAGCGAATGTCATGGATGATCCTGAGTCTTGCAGAGCAAATTCGTCGGGCGAGGAACACATCGAAAAAATTGCGATCCGGCCGTAATGAAACATTTTCAACGAGGGAATCGTCGATGTGACGAAACCCGCGGGAGAGTGCGGAATATCATAGCTCTCGGAAGGAACGATCAACAACGGACCGGCAAATTCTGCATCAAATTTCCGGACTTCTGAAGCTCAACTGGCACTGAGTTCCCGGTTTCCATTACACGTTCCGCCAGCGGGAAAAATGCGTGCACAGGTGAGACGAGACAGATGACTCAGAAAGCCAATCGACGAAAATTCCTCAAGACGAGTGCCGTCTATGGAGTCGCAGCTGCAACTTCCGGTTGTGGAACGATCCTCTATCCCGAGCGAATGGGACAGCGACGCGGCACTATCGATGATGTGGACTGGACGATTGTTGGGATGGATGCCATCGGCCTGGTTTTCTTCTTCGTGCCAGGAGCGATTGCATTCGCCATCGACTTTCAGAACGGAACGATGTTCTATCCCAGTCAGCAGCAGTATGCCGCGAACGAAAAACCTCAGTTGAAGCAGGTTAGCCTTCCCGAGAAAAATCCATCCGTTTCCATGGTCGAACATGCAGTCGCAGAAGAGACCGGGGAAAAAGTCAGTCTCGTCGAAGGCAATTTCGTTACCCGTCGATTGAAGACGATCAAAGAATTCTGGACCGCCAAGCGACAGGCATCATCGAGTTCTGCTCCGCAAACCCCAGCTCCTGAAAACACTGAGGAAAATTCCTGATCTTCTTTTCGGAAACGCGGTTCAACTTCGAGTGATCACGTAATTCCGTGTTTGCGGAGATCGGTCTTGAACTTCTCAGCAGTGGTGAACAACTCGACTTGAAGGCCGTGTTGTCGACCGGCATCGATGTGTCCAGCGATATCATCCGTGTATAGACACTCGGACGGATCACACTGAATCTTTTCCAGCGCGACGCGAAAAATTTCCGCTTCGGGTTTGGACGCGCCAACTTCGTATGAAAGCACGAGATCGTCCATCATGGAGAGGGTCTCGTAGTGCGTGCGAATCCATTCGATGTGCGTGACGCAGGTGTTCGACAACAGCACCAACCGTAATCCCTGCCCGCGTAAGTCTGAGAGCAGCGAGTGCATTTCGACGTTTGGTTCGAAGATGTCACCCGCTGCCTGTCTCAGATCGTCCAGCGCAACCTTGCGACCGAAACGTTGCTCCAACTCATGCTGAACGTCCTGTTCAGTCATTTGTCCGCGATCAAACTCCGCATAGATCCCGGAGCTTAGAAAGACTTCCTGAACGTCGTCTGTTGAGACGTCGAAGAGGGCAGCTATCTGTCGACACATTTTCTCGTGTGAGAAATTGAGCAACACATTTCCGAGGTCGAACAGGATCGTTTTGATCGCCACCAGCGTCTCTCTTTTCGACTTTTCTCACTTCAGGGGCTCTCGATTCAGCGACTCCGAGCGCTGAAATCAGCGTCGGACCCATTGACGACGCGAATCCACTCACCGGCCATCAGTTGTGCGCCATATGGAGACGGATGAACTCCATCTCGCGCCCAATATTCTGGTGGAGCATATTGAACTGCTTCGTTGAACATGTCCTGAAAGGCAACGAAGCGTGCGCCAAACTTCTCGGCGATTTCGCGAGATGCTTCCCGGAAAGGATTGAACTCGGGCCACCATGACTCATCGATTACTCCGCACTCCAGCAAGAACGGTTCACACACGACAAGTTTCACGTTGGGAAGCTTGTCGACTGTGCGAGCGAGAAGTGCGTCGTAGTCCTTGCGGTAAGTGGCAATCGTTCCGTCGTATTTTCCGTTTCGGCGATGCCAGATATCGTTCACACCAATCAGAATGCTGAGAACATCCGGTTTGATTTGCAGGCAATCAGCATCCCAGCGGTTCGCGAGTTGAAATACTTTATTGCCGCTGATGCCTCGATTAAAGATCTTTAACTGGTCGTCCGAGTGGGCGACGAGCAGTTGTGAAGCAGCCATCCAGGCGTATCCATTTCCCAAGCCAGGTTGCTTGTTGGGGACTGATGCGGAGTCACGTTGGCGACCAGCGTCAGTAATGGAGTCTCCCTGAAACAAGATCGTGCTCTTTGGTTGAATCCAGCTTCCCTCACCTGAAGCGGTTTCCTGTCCGGAAGCGATCTTTCCAATTCCAACAGCACCGGCACCGGTCGCGACTGCTTGAATGAATGTTCTACGATCAAGATTCGAGGGTGTCATCATTTTCCTTTTCAATCGATTTGAAAGCACGCAAGGAAATCATCTTTTCGAACTCGAACACGTTAACAGAACCAAAACGGGATCAAAGATTCCAGGTGAGTGCACAGGCAAGTGCAACAGACTCTCAAGTTCAACTCAGGCAGTTGAAAACCATCCGTCGAGTTGATGCGATGTTGAGTTGATGGAAGGTGAGGCAGTGACGTTAAGAGCAGTGACGTTAAACAGGGACATTGAAGAGAGATGTGACCGGATTCACGTCACTCTCTGGTTGCATAGTCGTTACCTGCATCGCTGTTTTCACACGACTCGATCCATCTTTTGATTTCACCAACCATGGCCTTCACTTGATCGAGATGGTCGGCGGCGATGTCGTGTTTTTCGTCCAGGTCCGTGGAGAGGTCGTAGAGTTCCCAGGTTTTTCCGGCATCGGACGAGTACAGCTTGAACTGGTCAGACATCCACGATCGTTGTTTCTGGAACTGAAATCCGATCGGTGATCCTCGCTCAGGGGAAGACCTATCAAAGTACCGCGTCAATGACACGCCATCGATTGGACGGTCATCGGGCAAGGTCAATTCCAGTGCATCGAGAATCGTCGGAAGGTAATCGCTCGTGACAGCTGGAGAGGAGCAGACTGTGCCTGGAGGAACGTGTCCCGGCCACTCCACGATCGCGGGAACGCGGACGCCACCTTCATAGAGCGAACGCTTTCGTCCACGAAACGGCGATGCCGACCCCGGAGCCTTTCCGGACTGCCCTTCCGGTCCGTTGTCCGAACAGAACCAGATCATCGTGTTCTGATCGACTCCAAGAGTTTTCAATTTTTCACGCAGTCGACCGACCTGTTCATCAAGAGCGGAAATGCAGCCGTAATAATTGCGTTCATAGGAGTCGTATCTCTCGTAAGGAGCGACGTGCTCCGGGCCAGCGACGACCGGAAGATGCGGAGCATGGAACCAGATCGCTGCAAAGAAGGGAACTTTGTCGGAGGCTGCTTGTTCGATGAAAGGAATTGCCCGGTCCATAATGATTCGAGAGTCGTCACCTTCAAGGTTCTCCGTGACGATTTCACCGTTCTCGTCCCAGTAACGAGTTCCATACGAAACGGCCTCGCTTCGATCTTTGAGATAGTCCCAGCCTTTCTGACCGCCTCCGGGAGGTTTAATCATCGGATCGTAGGTGGGTACTTTCGATTCGGTGACGAAACAGAGGTCGTATCCGTTCATCTGTGGCGTCGAGAAATGGTCGGCTCCTTTCGGACCTCCTCGATTTGCGTCCTTGATTTCGGTGGTCAATGTTCCGAGGTGCCACTTTCCGAAGTGTCCCGTCGTGTAGCCTTGCTCTCGAAGGATCTCAGGAAGCGTGATTTCGCCATCTTTCAGATTTCCGGTGTTGGCAGAGTAAACCCCGTAGCGATGCGGATGACGCCCGGTCAGGCATGATCCGCGAGTCGGGCTGCAGACTGATCCAGCTGAATAAAACCGCTTGAAACGCATTCCCGATTTGGCCATCTCATCGAGATGAGGTGTGTTGATCGGTGAGTCCGGGTTGTTGAAACGGACGTCACTCCACCCCAGGTCATCGCACATAACGAGGATGACATTCGGCCGCTCAGCTGACATGACTTCCTGACACCAACACGCGAAGAACGAACCGATGAGCAGAAGACGTATGATTGTCATTGCAGTCCTATCGTTGAAAAGAAGTTGAGCGCTGAAACTCTCTCGCACTATTTGTCCGGATTCTTGGCGGGGATCACACCGTTCGCTTTGAGGTGCTCCTCAAACCAGGCATTGACGGGACTCCGGCTTGTGGACGGATGATAGTCCGCTTCTGTTGTCGGGAAGTATTGACTCAGATGCTGCGCGAGTTCGAAATTGACTTCCATCGCAGCCCGGCTGGTTTGAGCAGGACCGGCGAGATTGTTCCACTCTTCGGGGTCGGAAGTGTGATCGTACAACTCAAATCGACCATCTTCGTAGCGGATGAGGCGATGAGTTTGAGTACGCAGGGCGTGATTCCCTTTTGCGTAAGTTGTGAGAATGGCTTCGCGCCAGCCTTCGACTTGAGGATGGAAAAGCAACGGGACAAGGCTTTCACCTTCGTTGGAAGGATTCTCAGGCAGTCCACACAGTTGGACCAGCGTCGGGTACAGGTCGATGAGTCCAACGGGAAGATCATTTCGCCGAATAATTTCGCGAGGATCGCTTCGATGAACAGGGAGTGAAATAATCAACGGGACGTGTGTTGATTCTTCCCAAAGGCTGTGCTTGGAAACGCGGTCTTTCTCGCCAATGTGATAGCCATGGTCACTGCATAAAACGATGATGGTGTTGTCTGCAAATTCGCTTGTCATCAGCGCCCGGAGCACTCGTCCGATCTGAAAGTCGACGAAGTTGATGCACGCCAGATAAGCCTGAACACACTTGCGGTACTGTTCGTCATCGTTGGCTTGCAGGAACTCAAGATTCGGGTACTTCGGCAACTCGTGAATGCGAATTCCAAGTTCGGGAAGATCGTTCTGATCCTCCCGGTAGAATTTGGGGAGAACGATGTTCTCGAGAGGAAACTGTTCGAACCACTTTTCAGGAACGTAGAACGGGACATGTGGACGGACCATGCCAACCGCGAGAAAGAATGGCTTCTCGTGATCGCTTTCCAGTTGCTCGATCGCCCAGCTTGCCGAGCGGAAGTCGGGCATTTGTTCATCTCGTTCGGGAAAAGCTCCCCAGTCGGTTTGCGTTCCTGAATACGGACTGGAAGGGAGTTCGTAATTGAAACGCTTTCCCCCTTCCGGTTTGGGGCCGAAGCCATCTTTCCAGCCTCCGTACTTCTGGAACGCCACATCTTCGGAATATCCGTGCGTGATCTTTCCAACGCCGAGAGTTTCATAGCCATGCTGAGCGAAGTACTCGGGCAATAGTTTGCCTCGAAAGTGCTCTTCGTCTTTCTCGAGATTGTTTTTCGTGGGTTGCTGATAAACCCCCGTCGTGTGAGGGTAAAGCCCTGAAAGCAGGGATGCACGAGACGGACCACAGATCGGGCCCTGACAATGTGCATTCATGAACAGCACACCTTCGCGCGAAAGTGCGTCGATATTCGGAGTCTGTGTTCCGGGATGCCCACGCATGCAGCCAATCCAGTCGTTCAAATCGTCGACCATGATCAGCAGAACATTCGGCTTCGGCCGTGCTTCGCCGTCATCATTGGATTGCTGTTCGTCCTGTGCTCCGCTCATTTGTGGCAGAGAGAACAGGAAGATCACCGCAGCGAGAAATGTCCACTTGATGAGTGAACTTCGAGGATGTGTCGATTGAGAATCTATTGGACGAGACGTTGGTCTCGAAAAGTCCGATTCGCTTCGACGTCCACCCGGAAAAGCAAGAAACATATGAACAACCTGTTGGATCTCGATCATTGCAGCCCTCGACAATACACGAGACTTACCGTCGCTTTCAATGAACGCGAACAGCACGAGCGGAAACAGGACTCGCTGCAGGTTCCGGGGGCGAAGCTTTCGGCGTCAATCGCGCGTGTCTGAAACTGTTCTTCAAACCGCAGCGGAGTCCGCGATATTTCGTCTCAGAAGAGAAGAGCATGAAAGAGCCGCAGCTGCGGAACGCTCAAGACTGCGATGGTGGCGATGTCCGACGACGCCATCGAAGTGCTGCGATTCAGAAAGAAGTTGTGTTTGGAAAGAAACCGTCAAACTGGAAGACCATGGCACAAGAGTGGTCTATTTCAGTGAGGTCGCTTTCCATTCGGCGGCAATCTCGCTGCTCTTGAGTCGATGCGGAGGTCGTAACAAATTCGCCGACGAAACCGGGCGGCTGGCCTCTCGTTGCTCACGATTCTGAACCACTGGGATCACGACATCGCGGGAATCGGTTTCCGTCTTCTGGAGTGTGAGAGAGGTGTGCAAATGACCCTGTCCGGTCGTCGTTGTCCGTGCTCGCAGAACCGCGTGGCGGACTTCTCCCGGTTCAAGTCGCTCGATCGTGTGCTGCACCGTTTCGCCGTGTTTATGTCGAAACTCATCCGACAAGTGCGCGACGAGTAAAACATTCTCGGCGGGAGCGTTTCCGATGTTTGTGACGGTGAAGTCGAGGCTGAGATTCTCGCCAATCTCAAGCGTCGAAGGGTCTTCGATCGCAAGTTTCAGAATTGGGGCTCGCACCGGTTCCGCGACGGGTTCTTCCACGATCGGTTCTTCGATAACGGGTTCTTCAATCATTGGTTCGATGGGTGTCGTCTCCACCGGACGTGCGACGGGAGGTGGCGACGTGACGATCGGTTCTCCCGAAACTTCCGGTTCCGGACTGGGGCGAGGTTCGCTGCGAGGTTCGACTTCAGGGAACACAGGCAGAATTTCTTCTTCCTCTTCCGTCAGAAGGACGGGTGGTTGAAGGTCTTCTTCGGGAGGCAATTCGACCGTGGCGAGTGCACCGATCGACGAGATCGCCCGGACGGTTGTGTGTGTTTCAATCGGGGCTGCATTTTGTGGAAGCACGCTCACGCTGAGTTCCCGGGTCTCTCCGGCAGCGAGATTTTCGATTGTCCACTCGAGGGAAGATCCGTTGACGGCTGCCAGTGGACGAACGCTTTGAACGTCTTGAATCGACGTCAGTTGCTCGTTCACAACGACGGCATCGATGTCGTTCAAAGAATCGTTTGTCACCAGAATTCGATACTTTGCGACTTCGCCCAGAAGCATCGTTTCCGGGAGGACTTTTTCGATGACAACTCCAGATTGAAGGGTTGAAGTGAACCTTTCGAATGGAGTGAGGACATCACGCGAAGCGACTCGCAGCAGCGGTTGAGCCGGCGGGGCCATTCCGGATTCGAGATAAGATTCGGAGAGTGGAGCAGTCCTCGCGTTCAATGCCAGCGAAGACCAGTTATCGGGGACTCGTTGCTGTGGAAGGCGAATCGGCCGAGCGACAGTTGTTGCAAGTTCCCGTTGATTCCATGGGAAACGAGTTTGCGTCCTGTCGAAAGTGGACGCAGAGAAATCGGGCCGCTGGGGAGGTGGTTCTGCAGGAAGACCGAGGTCGGGAAAGACGAGGTCTTCTTGTGGAACAGCAGGTTCATCAACGGCCAGTGTCGGAGTGAGTTCTTCTTCAATCGGATCCGGGAGATTCAAAAGAGTTCGCGGGGAATTCTCCTGCAGATGCGAGTCAGCAGAGAGTCTCGGGCCCTGTAAAAAGAACAGGAACACAGCCATCATAATTCCCGCAACGCCCGCAATGGCACCGATCGACCAGACAGGTTCCCAGGTGTCGTTCCCCTTCAGCCACCAGAGGCATCGCAGAAGTCCCCGCTTTACAGCAATCGCCAGCGCAGCCACCTCCGGAAAGAGATGTCGCGGACGTGGGATAGGTTCCTGTTTCTGCATCGTGATCCTCCGATGATCATTCGATCACCATGTCATTTGACAATTGATGATCGGAAATCCGTCTTGGACGCGATATTACTAGCAAAAATTGCCGGTGGCGAGAATAGAGCATTCGCAAATGCTTTCTCTGCCTCTGAAATACGGCCGCACCGGTCAAGACGCAGGTGTCCACTTGGCACGAAGTCTTCCCCCGCCGAGGTTGATGTTCCAAAGCCGATGGCCTCAAGCTCGCCAATCGTGAAAACGGGGGCTGTTTTCAGGGTGTCGAAGCTTGCCCGGTCAACTCATGAAGTGACCAAATTCCAAGACGTGCAGCTTTCGCGGACTCTTCTGCTTGCAGGAATCGGCGTTTGTAGTCACCGCGATAGGGATATTGGGGCTCAGCTGTCGCCAATCCGGCAGCGACAAGCTCTTCGTTGAGCATTCGATCGTCGACGAAAACGAAGGCAAGAATTCTCCCGTAGTTGTCGAATTGCTCCCGATCAAACTCAAGCCGCGCGCTTCCTCCTTGGAGGAAACGTTCTGTGAATTGAGTCGCTTCTGGTCCGAACGGTTGCGGAGGGAGATCCGGATGTTTGGTTTCGGGAGTGTCCACACCAAGGAGGCGTAACCGGGCACCAGATTCCAGCAACAACGTGTCACCGTCAACAACGCGAGCGACCCTGACATTCTCATAGGATGCGAACGGGGCTTGTTCGTTCTGCGAAGTCACAGAGTAAAGCCGGAACGCGATCCATGTGATGAAAAGAATCGCGAGAAGTGGCCCGACTCTGGATTGGCGACGAAAACGCTTTCGACCCATGAATGATCATTCCCTCGCGAAACGCTCAGTCGTCCGTGCTCTGCCGAATGAAGGTCAGTCTGAAGCAGCTTGAGTTGTCGAAGTGGCTCTCGTTTTCGCAGCTCTAATCTTCGCAGTCTTAGTTTTCACTGTAACGGACAGCCCGAGACATTTTCGGATGCAGTGGCGTTTTCGCAAAACGATGAGCGCATGCAGTGCAGAAGTCGAATTTCATTCTCTTCGGACCGGTTTCTTCGAGCTCAAAGTCTTTGGTTGAGCCCATCTGAGAGATCTCTTCACCGATTTGTTGGAGATGATCGGTATCTAGATCATCTTCGGTCAGTTCATCAGGATCATGAACTGGAGTGATTTCAATGTTCGCTTCGTACCGCTCTTTTCCCAGCGACTTTCCGCAGAGATCGCACGAGTAGTGGATCATATTATTTCAGACCTCGATCGAGGATGATTGACAGTAAATTGCAGTCAGAATGTGTGACCATCAGAAGTGATGGAGCTGACGTGTTTCCGAATTTAACCAAAAAACGTCGGTTGGTTGTAGTCTCTCTTCAGCGAATTTTAACAGTTGAGAATCTTCCTCGATGGCATTGCATATCTTTGCAGCCTATTTGCTCGGAAGTTCGATCACGCCTTTCCAGTTCGACGGGGCCCGGCGATTACTCTGGGTGATCGTTGCCAGGAGAAAGTCTTGTGCCTGGTCACTGGACGGCATGGAATGCAACGATCGATACGCAGCTTCCCAGTCTCCATCGACGAATTGCTGCACCCCTTCTTCGTAGTTGGCGATCAGTGTGTCGGTCAGTTCTGAGTCTTCACCATAAGGAGGAAGAAGTTCGCTGACGGAGAGAACCGTTTCCAGTCCGTAGGGAAGGACGCGGGCAAGAGTTCGCACTCGGCCTTCTTCGGGAGTGAGTCCTTTTCGGGCCAGTTGAGCTGTCGCTTCGTCCATGACGATCGGGACGCGAAGCTTCTTCGTCAATCCTTCCAGGCGACTCGCGAGATTCACCACGGGACCGAAAACGGTGACAGCCATACGTCCGCTGGTTCCGATTTGTCCGGCGACAGCGCGTCCGTGAGCGATCCCAATTCCCATTTGAAAATCGGTCAATGGATGATTGGGGTCACGGTGGATTTTCGCGAAAGCCCGGCGAATGGAAACCGCCGCTCGACAGGCTTTCAGTGGAGAATCTTCGGAAGCGAACGGCCATCCCCAGAACCCGAGAACGGCGTCCCCGAGAAAGTCTCCAGTCACGCCCCCGAAACCGAGAATCTCCTGAGACATCACTTCCAGGGCATCGTTCACACGATTCAGTAAACCGGTGAGATCATCGCTCGAAACTTCCGCGCGTTGACTGAATCCACGCAAGTCACAAAACAGAACAGTGACATCGCATTCGCGAGGCTTTAAGAGATCGATGTTGAGTTCGCGTCCGTGTCCGGTCTCTTCAAGAGCTGTCAGGATGGGAGGCGAAAGGAACCGTCTCAGAACGGAAAGCTGTCCTTCGAGCCGATTCATTTTCTGAGAACTGCTGATCACCTCACCGACAAGCTGCGTAAACCGAACATCGGATTGAATTGTCCGTCTCGTGGGATTCGCTTCGAGAATGGGTGAGTCCAGCTTGCCCGTCACGTAAATGCACCAGCTCTCGCGGTCGGAGACTGTGAATGGAACACAGAACGCCCAGTCCAACTCCGGCGCCATTGTGTACTGTTCGGTCGTCGTTTCGTTCTTCTCCCAGATGTGCATGACGGAGCGGTCGTCCTGCAGCGAATCACGGACGAGTCGAACGCTTGGTTTGAATGGTCCCTCTGTTTCGTTGCGACGATCCCAGGCATGGATGTCGATGCTTCCGGAATCGTTCAAAGAAACGACAGCTGCTCCTTCCGAGTAGCGGATTCCGGCAAGAATCATGGCCACGAGTTGTGTGGCGCATTCCGAACGAGACATCGATTCCCGAATGAGTTCAGGCAGCCTCGCGAGTGCTTCCAGTCGTCGGTCCGCATCTTCGAACTGAACCTCTCTCAGTTCCTGTTGAGTGAAGACGAGTTCCTGAAACGGTCCGCTTGGTGAAGTCGACGACGGGGCAATCTTGTTGAGGAAGAAGCTTGTTGTGCCGACCACAAATTGTTCGGGAGCGGATTGTCGCCCCGGCTTGAGGGCCACGCCTTGTGAGAAAACGGGATTCTTGGCTTCCTCTGAAATCAGAAGCTGCGGTGTTCCGTTTTCGACGAGGAGTTGAAAGTGTTGCCGCGAGAGCTGATTCTCCCAGGCGACAGGCAAATCGCAGTCGACGGATCGCCCGACCGTATAGGCCCGGTGATCTTCGAGACGCTGTCTCCAGCGCTGTCTGGGGTCGTTCCCTTGTGCGATCAGTTGCCACATATGCAACACTCTCGGTCGAGTTCTGCGTTGAACTGAATTAGGTGGTGGAAGGACTCGACGGTGATTTCGGGGATTCGGCGGCCGGATCGAGTTGAGTCAATTCCTCAAGCCGTAGCTGACCGCAGGCCGCATCAATATCTGCACCTTTGCGTTTGCGGACGGTCGCATTGATATTCCAGGAACGCAGAGTATTGACGAACTGGTCCGTTCGTGGAGCGGAAGGTGCTGTCATGTCCAGCGACGAAACATCGTTCATCGGAATGAGATTCACATGGGCATTTCGGGACTTCAAGAGCCTTCCCAACTCTGCCGCGTGCTCGTCTGCATCATTGATCCCAGCGAGGAGAACGTATTCATACGTGATTCGTCGACCGGTTTTGTCGAAATAGTCGTCCGCAGCTTTCAGGATCCGTTCGAGTCGGATCTTTTTATTGACGGGAACAATCTGATCACGCAGTTCGTTCGTCGGAGCATGCAGAGAGACGGCCAGATTGAACGGGATATTCAGAGCCGCCAGTTCCGCGATTTTCTCAGGCAGTCCAACAGTCGAGACGGTAATTCTGCGGGCTCCGAGCCCCATTCCCCCTTTTTCGTTGAGTGTGAGCAGTGCGGGCGTGAGATTTCGAAGATTGGCGAGGGGCTCACCCATTCCCATGATGACGACATTGGTGATTCGTTGGTCAGCGCTGAGCAGGCGGTCCAGAAGAAGAATCTGGCTGAGAATTTCCCCAGTGGTCAAATCCCGCTTCACGCCCAGAAGTCCACTGGCACAGAATACGCATCCCATCGCGCACCCGACCTGCGTACTCACACAGATTGTGTTGCGGTCGTTTTCCCGCATCAAAACGCACTCAGTCTGCTCTTTATCGTCGAATTCGAGCAGGAGTTTTTCTGTTCCGTCGACGGAGACCTGATGCCGAACGACCTTTGCTCCGAGAAGCTGAAAGTGCTCTTTCAACGCAGACCGCAAACTTGCGGGAATGTCGTGCATTTCGTCGAAATCGTTGACCCGTTTCCCGAAAATCCATCGACGAATCTGATCGGCCCGATAGCTCGCGTGACCAGCCTGTTCAACCCAGGCAATTAATTCGTCACGAGACAGATCGTTCAACAAACCGAGAGACATATGTGCGCAACTTCAAAGTGCGAGGAATAACTTGCTTGCGATTGAACTTCCGTTTTACCGGATCGGCCCTGTTTGGCAATGGTCGGAGTCGAATGGATCTCGTTGACCGAGGTCGATTCCGCATTGCTGAAGAGACACGAACATGCCGCATGTTGAATCACATCCAACACTTGAAACATCGCGGCGCTCGCTGAAAGAGTCGATTGGCAATCTGATTTCAAGCTGAAGATGTTTGCCAACTTGATGGACTTGAAGAGAAAAACTTCGTCGATGGTGGCAGATTCAATCTGTTCACTGATAGGGTATCGTTGTCAGCGAATTTTGAAACTCGGTCGTGCATCTTGCGACCCAACAATGAGCGCAGATATGAAGCCGTTTCTATCACTCTTCTCCGGGCTTTGTGCCTGTTGGCATCTGTGTTTCGGCACGTCAGCCATCGCGGAGACATCTCCGAATGTGATTTTGATTCTTGCCGATGACAAGTGTGAGGACTGCAAGGCAAATGGCAACAAGTTGCGGGAAAGGCAGCGTTTCTCAGCCGACATTCAATGTTTTCAAACGCCCCCAAGTTAGTCCCAATTCAGTGGAATTGAGGCCGCTTAACTACACTTTGCTACACCCTCTGCTGAACAAAAGTGAGTTCGTTCTGCTTTGTTGAAAAGTTGTCTGGCGAATTGTTTGAGGATGCGCTAAAAGGCTTGTAAGGCATCAGGGAAGAACGCGTTGGTGGCTGAGGTCGTTTCGTTGTCGATGCGAATCGCACGGAAGTACTTGGCTCCCTATTCGCATCGCAACAGCCCCAAAAAGTTCACGCAGGAACAGCTCATCACCTGCCTGATTCTGAAAGCCTATCTCAACAAGAGTAAGCGCACGAAGAAGGGTCACCGTGCGCTTACCATCATCACGTGCGTGCGGTTCAAAACCAGCTCAACAACCGCCCGCGAGCGTGTCTTGAGTACCGAACTCCAAACGAAGTATTCTTGGCCGACCCCACGCCCGAAAATTGCAACTGACAATGCAGACCAACTCTCAACGACAGAATCTGTCGTTTCGTGGCCTTATTCGTTTAGACACAACATTGTTGGTCGGAGCAGTTTTGAATGTCGTGCCATCCACGACATTCTCGTGCCGAATGCGACGGGCGACCTTCAATGTCAGACACTCTCGTGTGTATTCATAGATGACCGTAAGCCACTTCACAATACCCGTCACGCTGCAACATCGCAATCCGGCGATAACCGAATCGTGGATGTGATTGGAGTGCCTTGGTTGAAATGGTCCATCAGAAATGAGAGTCTCACCGCCGATTAAGGCAAGGAGATTCGATGTCTAAGAAACGCAAACACCATTCAGCTGAACAGATCGTGAAGAAGCTTAGAGATGCGGAGACGATCCTGCCGTGATAGCAAGCGGCGAGATGGAGTTGATGACATTGATTGATTGACTCTAGCTTGCGAGAGGCAGTTTCAAGGGTGGTCGATTGAGCAGGTTCTTTCGGCGGTCATTTCTTTCGTTCACGCCAAGTGCGATACTTCGGCTTCGCTCCTGGAGCTTGTTCATCCAATTGCGGCATCAGCCACTGGAGACCGTCAAGGTTGTCGAGAAGGGGTCCCTCTGCATCTTCCTGCGTATGGTTCAGGATGCCGATCGGGCCGCTGTAGCTGCTGGCGCGAATTTGCCGTAGCACCTTCACATCCTGCGTACCCACGCCGAGCGGAAGGATCTTCCGACCCTTTGCCTCGCCATCGATGTCCATGCCGTTGAGGTTGAAGCAGAGCAGCCACGGCTTCATCGCCTCAAGTGCTTTCGGCAGTCGGTCGAGGTGCGTGTGGCCGTGGTGGAGGTTGCAAACGATGCCGATGTTGTCCGCGCCGCGGTTCTTTTTGAGGTATTCGCACACTGCCACCATGTTCACTGGCTCGCCGCCCCAGCCGCCGTGGTTGTAGATCCCCACGCGGCTGCCGATGGCCTTTGCTTTGGCGAGAATGGGCTGGAGACCTTTCGCAGCGGATTTGATCCGGGCTTCCTGCGTTTCTCCCGTGCCCTTCATCATGATCCAGAGCTGCGGATGCAGCTTGTACTTCTCAAACAGTCGAAGCGCATCGTCTTGGACGCCCCAGAAGGCAAAGAACTCGATCCCGTGCTTCTGGTAAGCAACGATTTCGCGTTCAAACTCCGGCACATGCTTCGCGCGCCAGTCATAGGCGATTCTGTGAATGCCAAGCTTCGCCACCATCTCGGCTCGCTCCTCGGACGAGCGATTCCTGGCGTCAAACGGCACGATGCACCAGGCGGCGAGGTTGGATCGGTCAAAAAGATCGGAGGCAGCAAGCGGGCCTGTCAGGCCGGAGACGATGAGCAGCGCTAATAGGATTTTATTCACGGGTTTCTTACTCTTATCGGGTGATGATGGTCAAAGGCACGGTGACTTCATGAGAGGTTTCCCTCTGGTGATTTTTCCGATGAAGTGATTGAAAGGGCAAACTTTGCGAACGTTTGTAGCACCTCCTCCGGGCGGTCGCGGTGCAGTTGATGACCGCAACTCGCAAAACGGGCGTGCTGACACGAAGCGATCGTGGCGCAGGCAGCCTCTGCATCAATGTTGGTCAGTGCGCCGCCTGCCTTCGGGTCTGCCTGCAGCAAGAGCGTGGGACAGTGAATGTTTGAGAACACATCTTGCATGTCGTAGCCGTCGAGCCAGCGGCCTTCGATGACAGGAGTGAGCGCTTCCGGGTCAAGTCGGCTGAGGCACTGCGCGCTCCATTTCAATTCAGCACGATCGCGGACTTCGCCGAGACGTTTGTAACTACCACTATCGCAAGGAAGCCGGATGTCGGCGAGCGCGTCGGTGATTTCGTCATTGCTGCCGCTGCGCCGCGCGACATCTTGCATGCCAATGTGACCTGCTTCGGGTTTTTCGGACAGGGTGAGTCTTTTATTTTGGACATCCAGCCAGGAGAGAACCGATGTCTAAAAAAGAGTCTTCAAAACAGCAGCCGCAAGTCAACGCGGGGCGGCGGCAGTTTACCAAAGAGTTTGCTGTGTTGAAAACAAATCACAGGTTTTGATCGTGGGCTAACGCCTCAGGGCGTAGGCGAGGACTTTGAGGGCGGCTTCGACGAACAGGGCTTTCTCGCTTCTGGCTGAGAGTGCGGCACCTGTGGTTCGCTTCAATCCGCTCATGAATGATTCCACAAGCCAGCGTCTGCCGTATCCTTTTGTTTCGAGTTCTGTCCTGGTCATCTGTGAGCGGTACTCGCCATTCAGCTTACCGT
>NZ_SIHI01000006.1 GCF_007859735.1 Thalassoglobus neptunius
GAATCATTTCGATCATCTCCCACTGAAGGTCAGTCAGGTCACTTGGGTACGCTTTTCGAATCGCCTCGGACACCGTGCACTCCTTTGCGTTGATGAACCGCAAAGTGTGAACAAAACCAGACTTTCACAAAACCTCAGTTTCCGGATAGCCTCTCAGTCCGGGAAAGCGTATTTGAGACGCGTGCTTCCTTATCGGGCTTATTCCGGAGAGTGCGAGGGGATTGTTGTCACCTTTATCGATGTGACGCAGCTTCGTGAGAGTCAGGAACTCTTCCAACTGCTGGTGGATGCTTCCGCACAGATTGTGTGGGTCACCGATGCAAGTGGAATCGTGACGGAAGATTCTCCGAGTTGGCGAGCCTTCACCGGGCAGACGTATGAAGAATGGATTGGCGATGGATGGCAAGCTGCGATTCATCCCCACGATCTCCCCGGTTTGCTCGAACATTGGCAGGCCGCTGTCTCGACCGGCGAACAGATGCATCACGAATATCGTCTCAGACATCATCAGGGGGGATATCGTTGGACGCAGGTGCGGGCAGTCGCTCAACGATGTGTCGATGGTTCGGTTCACCGTTGGGTTGGAATGAACATCGATATCGATGATCGCAAACGAGCCGAGAAGGAATTAGAGAAGGCGAAGATTCGACTCGATTTGTCATTCGAGGCAAGCGAGATGGCTCCGTGGAGTTGGGACATCCCCACCGGCGAAGTTGTTTCGAATGAAAACCTCAACAGGTTGTTCGGCTTCGCGCCCACGCAGTCCATCACGACAAAAGAGTTTTTCGAACGTATTGATGAAGCGGACCGAGAACGTGTCCTTGCTTCGGTGGAACGCTCGGTCGAAGGGGGCGACGTTTTCGAAGAAGAGTACGCCGTCAACCGAGTCGACGGTCAGCGGCGATGGATGCGTGCTCGTGGGCAGACTCAGAAGAACTCCGAAGGAGAAGTTGAGGGATTCTTCGGAGTGGTCTCGGACATCACCGAACGTCGGGAACGAGAGCAGGACCTCGTCGATCGAGAAGCACATCTCCGACGGGTTATCAACAATCAACTTGGCTTGGTGGGAGTGATCGACTGCAACGGGAATCTCGTCGAAGTTGATGATCGTTCGCTCGAAATTGCGCGAACGACGCGTAAAGAAGTGATCGGGAAACATTTCGCAGATGCTCCATGGTGGAGTTACGATCCGAACGTCGCTCGCCAGATGCGAGAAGCGATGCAGAGAGCGTTCGACGGAGAGGTCGTCCGGTTTGATGTCTCGTTATTCGCTCATGGCGATGAAGGGGTGATGATCGATTTCATGATTGCTCCCATCATGAATTCCGCGGGGGAAGTGGAATATCTCATTCCCTCCGGTGTCGATATTCGCGACAGATACCGAGCAGAACAGCGGCTTGTCGAAAACGAACGCAGAGTCTCGATGGCACTGCAAGCTGGGGAGATGGCTGCCTGGGAATGGACTCCGGAAAAGAGCTTCTGGGAGCCAAAGTTATTCGAACTGCTCGGTCTTTCCCCCGATTCTACTCCGTCGCCGGAATTATTCTTTTCAGTCGTCCATCCTGAAGACCTTCCGTTGCTTCAACAACATTGGTTGGAAGCCATCGAAGGGACGCGCGACTACGAAATTCAGTTTCGAATCGTCCGGCCGAATGGGCTCGTGCGGTGGATTTCTGCTGTCGGAATCATCACTCGGGAT
Organism: Thalassoglobus neptunius; assembly: GCF_007859735.1. Taxonomy (GTDB): domain Bacteria; phylum Planctomycetota; class Planctomycetia; order Planctomycetales; family Planctomycetaceae; genus Thalassoglobus; species Thalassoglobus neptunius. The sequence goes on from NZ_SIHI01000006.1 coordinate 1,700, forward strand.
GATGATGGAAAAGTGACGGCAATTCATGGACTCAACTGGGATATTACCGACCAGAAAGAGTACGAAATTCGGCTCGAAGCCAGTGAAGAGCGATTGCGTCTTGCCTTGAGCGCGGCAGAACTCAGTCTCTGGCAATGGGATGTCGATACCGACTTGTGGTTCTGGTTCGACGATCGCTTTGAAGATGATGAGTTAGCGACATCAGTTCCACTTGGAAGTCTCGCAGACTTTCTGGAGCGCATTCACGCGGATGATCGAGCAGAAGTGGAAGCATCGATTCGCAGCGCTCTGGAGAATTCAGAACCGTTTCGATCTGAGTACCGAGTTTACAGCGACGGGGAATTTCGCTGGGTGCTCTCGCTCGCCCATCTCAGTCTTGAAGACGAAATGTCACCGCTTCAGATGGTCGGAGTGGAAGTTGATATCACGGAGAGAAAAAACTCCGAGTTGATTTTGAAACTGAACGAAGAACGATTGCGTCTCGCGGGAGAAGCTTCGGGATTTGGATCGTTTCACCTTGATGTTCTCAAACGGGAAACTCATTGGTCGTCGGAAGTTCGCCGCATCCTCGGTTACGGAGATACGGAAATTCTGAGCGATTCGTTCGATGATGTTCCGCAGTTTATTCATCCGGAAGATCGAGAGGCTTACGCTGCCGCCATTCATCAGGCGCTGACTGATTCCCGGCATCCGCGCGGGGATCTTGAACATCGTGTGATTCGTCCGGACGGTGACGTTCGATATGTCCGAACGAACTGGCTCAGCATGTGGAACGAATCCGTTGACGGGCCAAAGGTTGAGCAAGTCATTGGCACCATGCTGGACATTACTCGTCAGCGAGACAATGAACGTAAGCTCGAACTTGCGCGGCAACAGGCGGAAGTGGCCAATGAATCCAAGAGTGCTTTTGTTGCCAACATGAGCCACGAAATTCGCACTCCGATGACGTCCATTCTCGGATACGCCGAACTGATTCAAAGTCGAATCACCGATCCCGAAGCTCGTGAGTATCTGCAAACAATTCGCCGGAACGGTGACTATCTCCTCGAAATCATCAACGACATCCTCGATCTTTCGAAAATTGAGGCAGGAAAACTCAAGTCGATTCAGAGAAATTCGATCCCTCCCGGATCGTGGAAGACGTGCGGAGCATCATGGAAGTGCGTGCTTCGGAGAAAGATCTGACACTGGAAGTTGTCTACGAAACGCCCATCCCGGCGAGAATCTTCAGTGATCCCAAACGGCTCAAACAGATTCTTGTGAACCTTGTTGGGAATGCGATTAAGTTTACGCATGAGGGGCAAGTCACACTGACCGTCCGGTCTGTGGAGGCGACCTCTCTCGAATTCGCAATCGCTGACACGGGAATTGGAATCGGGGCTGAGCAACAACAGCGTCTCTTCAAACCGTTCTCTCAAGGAGATGCTTCGGTCACGCGACACTTTGGAGGGACTGGTCTCGGATTGGCGATCAGTCTGCGACTGACCGAAATGCTCGCGGGAACGGTGAGTGTTGAGAGTGAACTCGGAGAAGGGAGTGTGTTCACGCTTCGAATTCCGGTTGGCGACATCGGTGACGTCGAGTTCGTCGAACCGGGAAGTCCACAGGGATTCGAGAAAGATTCTCCGGCCGCGATTCCTGTCGAAGAGATTCAACTCGATGGTCGTGTGCTTGTTGTTGATGATCGCCGAGACGTTCGCTTTCTGACAAAACACATTCTGACGAAAGCCAAAGCGGCCGTTGATGAGTTGGAAGACGGGCAACAGGCCGTTGATTACATGACGGAACGAGTGAACGTCGGTGAAGTTCCCAACTTGATCCTTCTCGATATGCAGATGCCGAATCTTGATGGATACGAGACAGCCCGACAGTTAAGAAAAATTGGATACGAAGGGCCGATTATCGCGCTCACTGCAGATGCCATGTAGGGAGATATGAATCGGTGCATTGAATCCGGATGCAATGCCTATTTGAGCAAACCGATTCACTCTCGGTCGCTGATCGAAATGGTTGATCGGTATATGTCCAATCGACGTTCGCTTGAGAGTTGAGAACTCTTCGCACCGGGGAATTAAGGAGACTTCTGAGCAGGCTTCTGGATAGGGCTTTGGGGCCAGAGATTGGTCTTGTCTCGATTCTCTGTTTCTTGATATAGCTTTTCGCGCCGAGTTTGGTCGAATTTCCCTCATGAACAGAATTTCGGGTCTCCTCTCACGATTTCACAACCGTGCAGTCGAAACTCAGCGGTTCCATAAGACAAAGAGTGCAAGTGCACTTAAATGTCGATGGGTGTGACGAGAAGCCACTCGAGACGCAGATTGATGAGGGACTTCGAAAGCACATCTCGAGCATCTTCATTTTTGGTTTGCAGTCAAACGCACGAGCGAAAGCAGAATTCTGTTGAGAGCATGTGCAGAGAAACCATGAAAATGGTCGATGGATAGTATTTCAGAATCTGAGTTTTGATGGAATTCCACGAATTTGACAATCTGACTCGATTGTATTGCGATGGGTGAACTGAAATATCGGCCGGATATTGACGGGCTTCGTGCTCTTGCGGTGGGGCTTGTTGTTCTTTTCCACTGCGGATTCGGGTTCACAGGTGGGTTTGTCGGCGTTGACGTCTTTTTTGTCATCTCCGGTTTTCTGATCACGGGCATCATCCGCAAACAGCAAGCTGCTGAGAGGTTCAGTCTCGCGGACTTCTGGATGCGGCGGATTCGAAGAATCGCTCCGGCCTCAACTGTGATGGTTGTTGTCACTTTGGTGCTGGGCACAATTCTCTTGTTGCCGAATGACCTGAAATATCTCGCGGACTCCGCCATCTGCCAGCAACTGATGGTTTCGAATTTCTACTTCTGGACGAAAACCGGATACTTCGACGGTCCCTCCGATTTGATGCCGCTGCTGCACACCTGGTCACTAGCGGTTGAAGAGCAGTTCTACTTGTTCTTCCCACTGATCTTGTTCATGACTCGGCGCTGGCCAGCGAAACGGGTGGTGAAACTTCTTGGAGGAATCACGTTTGTCTCACTGGCGATCAGTAGCTGGTCAGTCAAAGTGTACCCCTCGTCCGCTTTCTTTCTCTTGCCGGCCCGTGCCTGGGAGATGTTGCTCGGGGGATTGCTGACCTATGCACCTTCGCCGACCGCTCTCAAACGCTGGCACCTGTCCGGAATCAGCTGGCTTGGATTGCTGGCAATTTTTGCCGCTGGGGTTTTCTATGACAGCGCGACTCCGTTTCCCGGAATCGCTGCTCTGATTCCCTGCATCGGGGCATGCCTCGTGATTTATTCCAACAGCCTGGAAAATACAGGAGTGGGACGAATTCTGTCGCACCGCTTCCTGACGACGATCGGGCTGATGTCCTATTCGCTGTATTTATGGCACTGGCCACTGATTGTTTTTCCGAAATACTGGCTCGGAGAAGATCTCTCTGTCGCGATTCGACTGGCCATTCTGGCGGGGAGTTTCCTGCTTGCTTACCTCTCGTGGAAATTTATCGAGACGCCATTTCGTTCCGGGAAGCGAACTTCGTTTTCCTGGCGTCCACTTCAGGCGGGCGTGGCGGTCTGTGTGTGTCTTTCAGTCTTCTCCGTGTGGATCATTTCGACAGAAGGCATGAGGTTTCGATTTACAGAAGAAGCTCTGAAGTTCTGCCAGACGAGAAAGAGAGCCGGGTTGAAGTACTCCCGAAGCCTCGATGCCGTCCTGAATGAATCGCTGCCCACCGTGGGAGTTACGGATGGGCCGAATGACAAAATTGATTGTGTCCTCTGGGGTGACAGCCACGCGGGAGCAATTGTCGAACTCTGTGACCGGCTTGCGACGAAGCATGGTCTCAATTGTGTGGTTGCCACTCATGGCGGCTGGAAGCCACTTCTGGGGACATGGCGACCGTACAAGGGAATCGAATCACGAGAGTGGAACGATCGCGTTCTTGAATTCATCGACGATCATGATGTTGAGCATGTGATCCTCGCTGCACGCTGGGCAGATGGATCTCGCGATGCGACTGAGGAACTTGAGTCGTTGATGTTCGACGATCTCTGCGATTTCGAGACCCCCGACAAATACGAAGATGTTGTCGAGCGGGGACTCAAAAGAACCATCGCAAGGCTGGAAGAAACGGGAGCCAAAGTCTGGATCGTGGCTCAGGTTCCTGATCAGGAAGGGCTCGATCCGGAAAAGAAAGTCTTTTCGTCAGTACTCTTTGATGAGCCATTTCCAACGGGTGTTTCCATGAAGAAACACCATCAGCGGCAGTTCGAAATCAATCAGATCTTTGATGAAATTGATGACGATTTCGTCACGATTCTCGACCCGACGCCTTATGCATTCGACGAGGACGGGCGAAGTTTGATCTGTGATGAAGATGGTTTGTTCTATCGCGATAGCCATCACATCACACCGTTGGGGGCAGAGAAGTTGGTTTCGAAAGTGCTTGAACCGGTGTTCGAAGAGATCACAAAGTCGACCAACTCCGTTCGCTCAACTCACCCTGCCGTTCAGACAGCTCTGCAGCCGTCCGATTCGACAACCAATTGAACGAGACCAATTTTCTCGTCTCTCTGAACCCGTCTGAACACTGTTCTTTCGTTCAATGCGGCGTTTGCGTCCGCAAACTCGCGAAGCCGATTTCAATTAGCGGCAGCGACACGCGGCTCCGGAAATGAGCGAACATTGATCACGTATCACTCGCGTCGATTTCAACCTTCGAGATGAAGATCGGGATGCTGGAGTTCGAACGCGGGAACGTTGTTTCTCACTCAACAGGAATGAGTTGGACAGCGTCAACGATCACGTGACCATCGGTGTTTTTCGTCCCAATTTGGATTGTGGCCGTGGGTGCGTCGAACTGATATGTCCCCAGCGTGTGAAAGATCGAATCTTTTGCTGGTTGTTTTCGTTGATTGACAAGCACGGTTTCTTGTCCATCCGTCGTCTTGATTGTGACCGGGACATTGGTCGCCCGGTTGGAATGGGGTGTGTAGCTGACAGCGACGGCGTATTTTCCTGAATCCTTAATCGGGACATCAAAGGTGATCTCTCTGTCGCGATCCTTTTGGTTTCCATCGTGCAGGTAATTGTTCCCGAGGAAGCCGGTTGTTGACGCGCTGATCACCCATCCATTGGGAATGCCAGCTTCTTCAATGTCGACAACAATTCCCGCGAAGTCTTTCTTGTTGAATCGTTTGAAGTTGCCGGTCCTGGGGCTGTCGTATTCAAGAACCTGCCCGTCATCGAGGAGTCTCCGAGAGAGTGTCGAGTACGGAACATCCTGAACGGCAAGGTCGTCTTGAATGGCCAGCATCCCCGCTGTGGCTGCGGATTGGCCAAGGATCATGAAGACCGGTTCCATTCGAATCGAACCGAATGCGATGTGCGAACTACTCACACAAACCGGAACGAGAAGATTCGTGCACTGTGCCTTTTTCGGAACCAGCGATCTGTAGGAAATCTGATACGGCGGCGTTCTGACTCCAAGGTCACCTTCGTTTTGAACGAAGCCTTCGTCGGTGACGTATCGTTGCACGTTGTGGGAGTCGAGGGTGTATGAGCCCATTCCGACCGGGTCGATCGTTTCTTTCGTTCCGAAACAGTTGTGTTCGGTCATCACGTATTCGCCGATCAGTCGACGTGCTTCGCGAACATAAATCTGATGCGGCCAGTTTCCGTTGTCAGTGAACTCATCCTTGGCGAGACCCCATTTCGACATCTTCGTTCGAACGTCTTCGGGGACGCGCGGATCGTTGGCGACGAAGTACATCAGCCCCTTCTGATACTGTTCGTGTTCGCGAAGAATTTCTTTCCGGCGTTCGTAGGTCGCTTCGGGGTAATCGTAGTTGTATCCGATGTTGTCGGTGCTGAAGGGACCGTGATTGTTCGTGTCAGTTTTGTAGTTCGGGATGGGGTCGAACTTGTTGAATCCTTCTCTCCAGCCGGTTTCGAAGACTCGCAAGAGAAGCTCGTACTGGGCTGGGTCGTATCCATCAGGTTTCGGAAACGGGACTCGGTTTTCATCGTGGTTCGTGAGGCACATTCGGTAACAGTACGCTTGCACGCGATGGTCACCTTCGCCTTTTTTTTCGGGCGGTTCGGAGCTGATGCGAGGGAGCAGGCCGCTGCCTGGATCGCCAGGAACGACGTACGGGTCGACCGGATCGCGGAACCAGTGACCGTGATGGAAGACGCCGACTTGAATTCCGTTCCACTGTTCTCCGTAGGTGTCGTTCGATTCACGACCAACGTGGTAATCGACACCCGCAGCTGCGAGCAAATCGCCTTCGTATGTTGCGTCAATAAACATGCGGCCGGAGTATGTTTTTCCGCTGAGCGTGCGGATCGACTGAATCTTTCCGTCAACGACCGTCACGCCATCTTCCCGGTCAAGCCATTCATCTCGGATGACCGGGATGTCATAGTCATTCACGAAATCGTCGAAGACTTCTTCCGCGATGTGCGGTTCGAAAATCCACATCGTCCGCTGCGCACCGTCAATCGCAGCAGTTCCCTGTCCTTGATTCCCGTAGGATTCGCGAGGCTGCCACTTCCAGTTGTCCGGTTCCTGATACTTCTTCCAGACGCGATGGTAAAATTCTCGAGCGAGTCCTCCGATGACAGCTTTGTTGCCGGTATCTGTCCAGCCGAGCCCTCCCGAACTCAATCCTCCCAGGTGGATATCAGGGGAAACGACGACAACGGACCCGCCCATTTTCTTGACCTGTACGGCCGAAGTGATCGCAGCAGACGTTCCGCCATACACTACGACGTCGTAGTCGTCTGAATAGACATGAGAGGCAGTCAGAAGATTCGCCAGAAAAAAAGAGGCGGTCAACATCAGGGAACTGGATACAATCCGGTCAGTCATTCCATGATCTCTCTAAGAACTCATCGATTCGATCGGCACAATCTCTAAAGTTGATGCAAATCGTGATGAAAGTGGTAGGTTTTTCGGAGTTACGTAAGTGTTGTCGATCTGTATCGCGACAATATCCTAGAAGTTCCTTGGTTGAGTCGAAAGGGTCACAGAGATCGCTTCTGATCGTGTGACAAGGAACGGGTTTCCCGTTTCGAAAACACTCCAGTCTCTAAACGTCTGCGTAAATGACGATGGTTGAACCCTCACAAAAACATTCGATGCAACGATCAGTTTTCTCTGGTCTCTTGAAGAAGCTGTGTCGGGTTCCTGGCCTCCGTCGCTGGAGCGTCGAGAAGGCCACGAAGCTCGAAGGTGGTCCGTATTTTTCGATCACCGCGCGAGAAATAATGCGTGACGTCTATGGTGTTGAGATTGGGGACTATTCCTACGGGGACTGTTTCGTCACAAATCAATTCCCTCCGGGAACTGTCATCGGGCGATATGTTTCCATCGCGGCGGGTGTGAAGATCTTCAAGAGAAATCACCCTGTCGATCGGGTTCCGATGCACCCGTTCTATTACAACTCGAAGTTGGGATTCCTCGAAGAAGACACGATTCCATCCGGAAATCTATGGATCGGACATGACTCGTGGATTGGCTCAGGAGTCACAATTGTCGGGAACTGTAATCGAGTCGGAATTGGTTCCATTCTGGCGGCAGGAGCTGTCGTGACGAAAGATGTTCCGGATTTCGCCGTTGTCGGGGGAAATCCCGCGAAGGTGATCCGCTATCGGTTTTCCGAAGAGACCATTCAATCGCTATTGGCTGGTAAGTGGTGGGAGAAAAGCTGCGATGAAGTCGCTGCAGAAATGCCCCGCATTCTTCAACCGGTCGAAGCGGAGGATCTCTCCACGCATCCGTTTATGGGACAATCTCAACGGGAAGCTGTCCTTCGGGAAGCGACCTCCGTTGAATCTTGACGCTGATGAATCTTGAAGCCGTTGAACCTTCCAACTGCTGAGTTCTTCGCTCAGTCAACCGATCAAAGTTCGGCCAGCAACTTGTGCGTCAGTTCGAAGGTGCGCATGGGAAAGTTCTCGGTGGAGTTTGACGTTCGCATTGCGTCGAGGTGTTCGCGCAGCATCTGAAGGTCGTCGAGCGAATCAACATCGTACCATGGCTCGAGCAGACAAAGAGATTGCTGGGCGTTTCGAATTCTCTCCACCGTTTGAGAGAGAACGGACGGCTCGCTCCAGGAAATGTCATTGAACATTTCCGGACATCGGGTCCGCTGGCCAACAAGGTAATATCCGCCGTCACAAGCTGGGCCTAAGACAATGTCTGACGTTTCCAGTTGTCGAAACGCTTCTTCGATCAGGCGATTTGGGAGCGACGGGCTGTCCGATCCAATCACGACGACCCGGTTGTCCTGATTGAGGAAGTCATCGAAGACTTGAATTAATCGCTCTCCGAGCGTGGCTTCAGGTTGTTCCCACAGAAGATCGTCTTCGTTTGCGTGCTCCACGAAGTACTTGCGGGATGCCTCAGCGACCGGTGAAAACGCGATCACTCGTTGATCGCTCGTCCGCTGAGTGGACTCCAGAAGATCCAGTTGAAAGGCCTGATAAAGTTCAGCAGCTTCGTCGAATCCAATCTCCCGGCCGAGTCGCGTTTTGACTTTTCCGGGTTCTGGATGCTTCATGAAGATGGCAAGAATGTTCATATCGGTCACCCTTTGAAGGAATCTTGTCGACGGAAACGAATGGATCGTGCTGTGAAAAACAGTGCGTTCACCGATTCCATCCGGATCGAAGAGTGATGCCGCGACAGTTTCGTGGGCAGGGACGATCCAGTAACTTGCGTGACCATTTTGAACACACTTTCTGAAGAGACTGTGACTTCTGTTATCCCAATACGACGTGTGGAGTATTGATGTCCCCAGAGGAGCCTGCAACCGAGCCTCGCCTCCCGACGTCACATTCGGATTCAGGTGTCGTCCGCAATCTGCGAATGATCAGCCTGTGTACACTGCTCAGCCGTGTGCTCGGATTGGCTCGTGATATTGTGATGGCTTCTCTGTTCGGTGCGGGGACCATTCTCGATTTGTTTGTCGTTGCGTTTCGATTACCGAATCTCACTCGCCAGTTGTTCGGCGAAGGGGCATTGACCGCAGCCTTTCTTCCGGTCTTCTTGCGAGACCGTAGAGAGCATGGAGACAGAGTTGCCCGGGACACCATGACAGCGGTGGCAATCGCGCTCTTTTCGTTTCTTTCGCTCTTTGTCCTTCTCGCGGAAGGTGTGTTGATCTGGTTTCTGGCGACGGCGGAACTTTCGGAATCAACGACTCTGCTGCTTCAGCTGTTGGCGATTCTGCTGCCCTATCTGGTGCTGATTTGCACGGCTGCGCTCTTTTCCGCCGGACTGCATGCCCTTCAAGTCTTTCTCTGGCCGGCTCTTGTGCCTGTCGTTTTGAATGTCTTCTGGCTCACAGGAGCTTTTATTTCGGTTCAGACGACGAGCGTCCCGGAAACTCGAGTGAAAATTGTCTCGCTCGCCATTCTGATTGCAGGCGCCGTTCAGTTGACGCTCCCGCTGACCGCGTTCTTCTGGATTGGAATGGGACCGACTCGAAGCTGGCGTCGACAGTGGCATCGTGTACGGGAGGTCATGTGGACGATGTTGCCCGTCGTTGCCGGAACGACTGTCATTCAGTGCAATGCTGTGCTGGACAGCTTGATGGCATGGGGCTTGTCTCGACCCGACAACGGCGGACCCGCTCCGCTTGAATCGTTCGGTCTTCCGGCACTCCTGCCAGCGGGGACAGCGAGCGAATTGTATATCGGTCAGCGAATGTATCAGTTTCCGCTGGGGGTGTTCGGAGTGGCTCTCGGAACGGTCTTATATCCGTTGATGGCGCAGCATGCACAATCCGGGGATCTGACAGCACTCCGGAAAACTCTGGGAAGAGGATTGCGACTGACTGCCACGATCGCGGTTCCTGCCAGTGCCGGGCTCTTTCTTCTGGCGACACCTTTGACGAACTTGATGTTCCGACACGGAGAATTCACCGAAGAAGATGTTCGAATGACAGCCCGAATGATTTCGATTTACGGAGCAGGGGTGTGGGCTTACATCAGTTTGACGATTCTGAACCGGGCGTTTTATGCGCTCGGGGATCGGATTTCGCCGATGTGGTTTGGGATCGCGACTCTGGTGTTGAATTTTCTTTTGAATGTCGTGTTCGTTGTTTTGTTTCGAGGTGCAGGGCTGGCATTGGGAAGCGTTGTCGCAACAGCAATTCAGGTCTTCATGACGGTCTGGCTTCTCAATCGTCGAACGAGCGGTTTGCCCTGGGGAGAAATCGGAAAGACGACCATCCGGACTCTGTTGGCGACCACGATGATGGTCGGGGTTTGCCTGCTCTCAACGAGTCTTCTTCCTGCAGGAGAGGGGATGGCGACTTATGCTGTCCGCTTGATCGTGCCTCTGCTGGCTGGCATTCTGACGTATGTGGTCGCTGGGCGTATTGTGGGTCTCAGTGAGATTGATGAGTTTCTCAAAGCTGCGGAGCGTGATCGTGAATCCGTCTGAATCACCGCAAAGAAAATTTCAGATTGACCAGTCTTACGATTGGAACTTTGCTCATGCTCCACAGACTGCGGAGTCTTCCCCTGTTGCGAAACTTCCAGGCGATTGGACATTCTGCGGAAAGGCCGTGAATTCACCGTTGGGGATTGCGGCCGGTCCGTTGCTCAACGGGAACTGGGTGCGGTACTACGCATCGTTGGGGTTCGATGTGCTGACCTACAAAACCGTTCGAAGTGGGGTGAGAGAGTGCTATCCGTTGCCGAATCTTGTTCCCGTCTCATCTGAAATGATGAATGGAACAGAACAGGTCACTCCCACAGCTTCGGAGATGGACGGAACATGGGCGGTTTCATTTGGGATGCCTTCCAAAGAACCGGAGTTTTGGAAGAATGATATTCGGGAGACGAAGCAGTCTCTCGGCTCTGGACAACTGTTATCGGTGTCTGTCGTTGGAACAATGCAGGATGGATGGGGAATTGACGAGTTGGGAGCGGACTACGCGCAGTGTGCTTTCTGGGCGGTTGAGAGCGGAGCCGACTGCGTTGAGATGAACTTTTCCTGTCCGAATGTTTGCAGTGAAGATGGGCAACTGTTTCAAAATCCGACCGAGGCAGCGACGGTCGCGGAGGCTGTTCGAAAACGGATCGGTGCTGACGTTCCGCTGCTTGTGAAGATCGGATTTCTCCCTGACAATGAGTTGCTCGCGGAACTTCTCTTGAAAGTCGGGGAGTTCGTAAATGCGTTCGTTTCGACGAACAGCCTTCCGACTCAAGTGAGCCGAGAAGAAGGTGACCTTTTATTCTCGGGGGCATCGCGGGGAATTTGCGGTCGAGCGATTCGCGATGCTTCTGTCGATCAAATTCGGCGATGCCGAACGGTTGTCGAGACGCATGGACTGCCGGTCGAACTTGTCGGTGTCGGAGGGATCGAAACAGCTGCCGATGTCCGCCAGTATCTCGACGCGGGGGCGAACTCCGTTCAACTCGCAACTGCCGCAATGGTGAACCCTGAAGTCGGTCTGCAAATCCGCTCTGACTGGAGTTGAGAGCCTGTTTGACACCTGAAATTTCTGCTGCCAGCTAAGACTTTAACCCGGCGATCAGTTCTTCAATTGTTCGTTCGAAGAGTGCTGTCCCGCCGAATTTCATTCCGAGTTCGCGAAGCCGGTTCGTCTCGATTTGATTTTTAGGAGAGGTTTGTCCTCCCGTGATCTCGCTGGAACTCCCGGTCAGTGACTTGGCGAGAGTGGCGACATCGAACTGTGAGATGTATCGGTCATAACAGTTGAACGCGCGTCCTTTGATCTCTTCTGCGTCTGCTTTCAGGCAGAGGTGAATCGCTTTCGCGACATCCGCCGCGTGCACTTCTTTTCCTCCGCGAGAGCAGTTGACCGGCTCGCCGTTGATAATCGCTTGGACCATAGGAGCCCACTTGCTGTTTTCGACAGGCCGGTTGACGCCGTACACACCGGTCGGGCGGACGGCACTGATGGGCATTCCCTGACCAAGACCGTAGCTGTGAACGAACATTTCGATCGCTGCTTTGTGAGCGCCGTAATGACTCTTCATCCAAAGCGGATGTGTTTCGTCGAGAGGTCGGTCGTCGAGAATCACGTCGTGGACTGCGCATGTTGACACGAAGACGAATCGTTCGACGGATGCCTGAAACGCTGCGTCGATCAGCTTGAGGGTTCCCATCAGATTGACGTCGAGGTACGGAATCAAATCCCCTTCGCCGCCCATGAATTTTCCGCTCGGGTGAAAGAGGGCTGTGTGCGCGATGGCGTCGCATTCGGAAACAAACTCGCGCTCTTGTCCGTCACCGAGTGATCCCTCGATCCAGGTGATTGAATCGGCGATTTCTTCGAATCCTCCGCGATCGCTCGAAGGACGAGACAGGCAAAGACAGGTGTGCCCAGCCTGAACCAGTTCGTAAACGAGATACCGCCCGATAAATCCTGTCGCTCCAGTGACGCCGACTCGCATTCGTTCCTCCGCGATTCAAATTGCCGATCCGATCAAATTGCCGCTCTGAAACCGGTCGGTCAGTCTTCTTCCAGCATGGTCTGTGATGACGAACTGTCAACTCAAATTCAACACCTCGTTCGCGCAGGTTACAGCAGGGCAACTCTTGTTCACACCATCGTGAAAGATGTTCTCGAGTGTGGATTGAGAACGCCGTTCGTGGTCAAAACTTTGGGGCGCGAATGGAGTCGGATTCGAAGCGGCTCCCGATTTTGAGGGTTTCTGCCCTCTTCTGTTCGAAGTGCATTCGGTCAAAGGAAAATAGAGACACGCACTGGGCTGTTCGGTTTTCCGCATGTTTCTCAAACAGCAAGATTGGAATAAATTTGACGCCATTGCTACAGTTCTTTACGAAAAATGCCCGGCCAACAGCATGAAATCCGGGAGTTGCCGGATCTTGTTCAAACGCTGAGTGACGTTGAATCGTTTCAGTCTGTCGTCGCTGCACTGCGACGCGGTTCAAGTGGAACGATTGATGGCGCGTGGGGATCATCATGCGCGCTGGTGGCAACGACAATTGCCGAATCTGCACCGGGACCGCTTCTGATCGTGCTCCCGCGAATCAGCGAAGTCGAAGATTTTGCCCTCGATCTGGCTTCGTTTCTCGATGATTCGCCAGTGATCTTTCCAGCTTGGGAGGCACTTCCGAAGGAGCACTCTGTTTCGGATTCGGTTTTTGGAGCGAGGCTGCGAGTTCTGCAGTCGATGGAATCCGGAGCCTGTCCGAAGATCATCGTCACGACACTTCCGGCTTTGTTGCAGCCTGTCCCAGCTCGGTCGGAACGGGAGTCATCGACCCGATTGCTGAAAATCGGCGAAGTCATTGACTCGGAAGAACTCCTCAAATGGCTTGTCGATCGCGGTTTCGAGCGAGTTCCTGCAATCGAAAAACCGGGTGAATTCGCGGTCCATGGGGGAATTATTGATCTCTTTCCGCCCGATGCCATCGACCCGATCCGAATGGAACTGTTCGGCGACGAGATTGATTCACTGCGATCGTTTGACGTTGAAACACAGCGCAAGGTTGAGGATCTGAAAGAGTCGAGGCTCATTGCGGTCGCTCCCGCTGATGAGACAACATCTGAACCATTGGGAACGGCGAGTTTTCTGGATTCATTGCCAGAAAACAGCTGGATCATGATTTCAGAACTCACGGATCTTGTCGACGAGGGAAAGAAGTATCTTCAGCGGCTTGAGAATCCGCGGGGGCTGTACAGTGTCGATGCGACGTTGGCGAAGTGTACGGAAAAGCCGACGGTGTCTGTCGCGGCACTGGCTGAAGCCAGCTTTGAGATCACAAGCCATTTACAGATTGAATCGACCGAGCGATTTTCCGGTCCGAAGAATGAGGTGATTCAAGAACTCGCGACGGTTGTCGGGGCGGAAGAACAAGTCCTCATTGCATGCCACAACGAAGGTGAGCGGGAACGTCTTTCGGAGCTGATTCAGGAAGAGCATGCGGAACTCTTCAAGCGTGTGCGACTCTGCATCGGAGCGGTCACTCAGGGTTACCGACTTGTCTTCGCGAATACGGTCGTTCTCAGCGACAACGAACTGTTTAACCGTGTGCATGTGCGGGCACCGGCGAAGTCGAAGAACAAGCGGATCGCCAGTCGCGCCATCGACAGCTTTCTCGATCTCAACGAAGGTGATCTGGTTGTCCACCTAACGCATGGAATCGGTCGCTATCTCGGGATGAAACTTCTCGATCAGGAAGGAGAACAGGAAGAGCATCTGATTATCGAATTCCGGGATGGCGTTCGAATTTTTGTGCCGGTCACGTTGATTCACCTCGTGCAGAAGTACATCGGTGCGTCCAAAGGCGCGCCGCGACTTTCGAAAGTTGGAGGTTCGACTTGGGCGAAGAACAAAAAGAAGGTCGCTGATGCCGTCTCCGACATGGCTTCGGACATGTTGAAGCTGCAAGCTCAACGGGCCATGCAAACGGGAATGGCGTGCCCTCCCGATTCTCGCTGGCAGCAGGAGTTTGATACGTCGTTTCCGTTCGTTGAAACCAACGATCAATCGCTGGCAATTGATGACATCAAGCGCGACTTGATGGATTTGAAGCCGATGGATCGGCTGATTTGTGGGGATGTCGGTTTCGGAAAAACGGAAGTCGCAATGCGGGCGGCCTTTAAAATGGTTGATGCCGGACGGCAAGTGGCAGTGCTTGTTCCGACGACCGTTCTGGCGCAGCAACACTATCGATCGTTCGTTTCTCGAATGGCCGATTTTCCGATTCAGATCGATGTTTTGTCCCGTTTCAAAACCAGAGGTCAACAACGGAAACTCCTGAAAAAACTCCAGGAAGGTAGTGTCGATATCGTGATCGGGACGCACCGAATCGTTCAACAGGATGTCCAGTTTCGCAACTTGGGACTTCTGATCGTCGATGAAGAACAGCGTTTCGGAGTGGCGGCGAAGGAGATGTTGAAGCAACTCCGGTTGAATGTGGATGTGTTGACGTTAAGTGCGACACCAATTCCGCGGACGTTGCATCTTTCGCTATTGGGAATTCGGGACATCTCAAACCTGACCACTCCTCCGCAAGAACGTCTGCCGATTGAAACACGAATCTGCCGTTGGGATGGCGATCTGATCCGTTCAGCGGTGATGCGTGAGTTCAACCGGGGGGGACAAGTCTATTTTGTGCACAATCGCGTGTACGACATCCGCAAAATCGCGGACAGATTGCAGCAGATCGTTCCCGAAGCCGAAATTGTGATCGCTCACGGTCAGATGGGGCCGGAAGAACTTGAAGAGAACATGGTCAAGTTCGTGAACGGCAAAGCAGATATTCTGGTCGCGACGACGATCATCGAGAGCGGGCTCGACATTCCGACTGCCAATACGATGTTCATCCATCAGGCAGAGAATTATGGGCTTGCAGATTTGCATCAGTTGCGGGGACGCGTCGGACGAGACAAACATCGGGCGTATTGCTATCTCCTAGTCGGCGAAGGGAAAACGCTTTCGACGGTTGCGGCTCGTCGACTCAAGGCGATCGAAGAATTCAGTGAGCTGGGAGCTGGGTTCAAGATTTCGATGCGGGATCTCGAAATCCGCGGGGCAGGGAATATTCTGGGAACCGAGCAAAGCGGGCACATCTCAACAGTCGGCTACGAGTTGTATTGTCAACTTCTTGAAAACTCCGTGCGTCGGCTTAAAGATCTTCCGGAGCGAGAAAGTCCGCATGTCAATCTCGACCTTCCGGTCACTGCATACTTACCCAGTCCCTATATTCCCCCGGGGCGCCACAAGATTGACGTGTATCGGAAACTTTCGTCAGTGGCGACGCTCAAAGAGCTGCAGGAAGTGACAGATGAAATTCGCGACCGATTCGGGCCAATTCCCGACGAAGGTGCGCAATTCATTAGTATGAAAGAACTTGAGTTATACGCGTATCAATGGGGCGTCGATCAGATTCGTCTTGAAGAGGATCGGTTTGCAGTCTTGAGTTATTCCGATCCACAACGAATCCACACTCTTGCGGGACGGCTGAAAAAGAAGCTGAGGATCGTCGACCGGCAGAATGCGTACCTTGTCTTGCCGAAAAAGGCCCTTCTGGGGGCAGATTTAGTCGAGTTTCTAAAATCCGTGTTGCGTTAATTCTCGAAGCCGGGATATAAGCCAGTCCCTCTCCTCCGCCAACCGGGTTTTTCCCCAGTGAATTCACGGTTTCGGATTTTTCTGGCTCCCCCTACACAGCCCGCAAAATTCCGAAGCCAAGCAGAGTCTGGTTTCACCGTTCGTTGTGTCCTCACGCTCGGTCACATGCGATTCTGTGAATCAGATGTACGACAAGTTTGGCCCATGTCCCGAATCCTCATCATCCTGGCGGTTGTTTCAGTATTTGGTTGCTCCGGCAATCGTAGCTACGATGTGGCGAATCCCGTCGTTGGCCCGCCACCTCCCCGATATGACAATGCCGAGCAAATTGCTCGAGCTGCGGATGCTCAGGGAGTGATCCAGCAGGCAAGCTTCGATACCGAGGCCCCATTGTCGATGACCACTGTCATTGCTCGCGTCAATGGAACTCCCATTCTCGCTGGTCAGGTCCTCGAACCATACGCAGCAAAACTCGCTCAGGCGAGCAAGCAACTTCCTGCCAGCGAAATTCGCAAAGCTCAGGAAGGAATCATCAAGCGGGAACTGCCTCCTCAGATTGAACAGACCATCATGGTCAATGAGGTGAAGTCCAAGCTCACCGAAGAGCAACTTTCTGCGATCGACGAACAGCTCGATAAGTTCTTCGATATTGAAATCGAAAAAATGAAGGCGAAGGCTCAGGTCAGCAACCTTGCAGAACTCGAAGGTGCTCTCCAGCAACAGGGGATGTCGCTGGTGACTCTGCGAGAAATGTTCGGTGACCGACAGCTGGCCGGTGAATACATCAAAGGACGGGTGACACAGGATGCACCTGTCACACGAGCGGAACTGCTCGAAGAATACAATCGGCGACGTGAAGAATATGCTCAGCCGGAGCAAGTCAAATGGCAACAGCTTCAGGTGACGTTTGCCTCGCATGGCTCTCGCAGTCGGGCAGGCGAGGTTTACAACAAAGCGATTGCTGAGCTGAAAGCCGGATCTGAATTCACTGATCTTGTCAAGAAGTATTCCGATGGTCCTCTGAAAGATTCCGGGGGACACTGGGACTGGACCCAGCCTCAGAGTATCGCAAATGTTGAGGTCCGAAAATCTCTGGCGGAACTCCCCGTGGGGAACTTGAGCCAGACAATTGAAACAGACAAAGCATTCCTGGTGGTCAAGCTCACCGGGCATCGTCCTGCGTCTTACACCCCGTTTGAGGAAGTGCAGGAAGAGATCCGGAAGTCGCTCATTAATAGACGCCAGGAAGAACAAGTGGAAACAATCATCGCCGAACTCAAAGACCAGGCGGTGATCGAAACGATGTTCGATGAGGGATTTTTCGGTGGCGGAGTCACTCTTCAGTAGTCACAGCCTGACAAGATGTCTGGTTACAATTTCTGAAGAACTCCAGATTCGGCGAGTGCTGCCGAAACAAGTCATCGAAACGGCGGAATTTGGAATTCCACCAACTCCCGTATTGACCCATCAAAACGGACTGAGTTATTAGCGTTTTCAACTCACTGAACTACTTACTTCACTTCTCAACGACATTTCGTCTCAACGTCCGAGAGTCAGGGATCGACTCGTCAACGTCATGGAGAAATCTGTGGTGCGATGACTCGCCTGGCTTGAGGTCAGCTTCCAATCCTCATAGCAGCGGCAAAACGAGTCATGGTGCGACATCGCAAGAGACAGTACGAACCCCGTCAGGGCTCCAAGGAGGGACCGACATTGTACAAGTTTATGGGACTACTAATTTGTGGCGGTGTATTAACCGCCGGTGCATGGCTTGGCTCTAGCAGCCACGCTCAGGATCCCGCGGCTGCGGTTGAGAATCCGTTTGAACGGTATCAACGTCAGACCGCTTCAACACCTGCGGCGACTCCAGCCGGTTCAACGACCGGTCTGGAAGCCAACCGTCGACGGGTGAATGACTATCTGCGGCAGGCTCAGGCCAAGCTGCAGGCCGGAGAAAAGCAGGAAGCATTGCGTCTTGCTGCCGTTGCGACTCGTTTGTCGCAGGAATCTCATCTGACATACGCTCCCGGAACACTCTCACCACAGTCGGTGATTGCCCAGATTCAGGGAACGCCAGCCCCAAAACTTCCGCCGCTGACGATTCCTAAATCGCCAGAAGAGCGGTTGCAATTGTCTCAAACGATGCTGAGTTCAGCTCGGGAAGACATTGCAAATCGACGTTTTGACCTTGCCCGTCAAAAAGTCGAGCAAGTCAAACAGCTCGAAGTCCAATACGGAGTCTTCGATCTGAAACCGGAACAGGTTCTTTACGAGATTGCTCGTTTTCAACCTGCCAACCCAGAAGGCCCATCCGCTGAGATGGCGTCTCTGAATTCAGAACAGACCCCTTCCGAAGGTGGAATTCAGCAGGTCAATGCTGAAGTCGTCGCACCCGCCACGACTTCACAGGATCCAAAAGCCGAAGCAGTGGCACTGCTTCAGGCAGCGAAAGAGAAAATCGCACAAGGGTACTACGGAGAAGCTCAACTCCTCGTGCTTGATGCCAAGAAGCTCGACGTTTCCTGGGACGTGACTGAAGAGTCCCCAGAGTATCTGTTGACGAAGATTGCTCAGCAGTCGGGAAGGGAGATCTTTGCCGCGACTCCTGACCGTGCTGAACAGTCGACTGGTTCTGATGAGGATCGGACCCGTGCGCTGAGTTTGCTACAGGAAGCTCGAACCGCGCTCAGCGCAGGCGATCTTGAAACTGCAAAAAGCAAAGCCAGCGAAGCTGACCAATTGCAGGTGTCTTATCAACTCTTCGACGATCGTCCCGCACTCGTGTTGCAGGATGTTCGATCCCACGAAGCTCAATCAGCTGGTTCCCAGACTCCACAAGGTGCTGCTGCAGCATTCCCTGTGGCAAGTGCTGATCAGACTGACAAGAAAGAACAGGCAGCAGCTCACCTCGCAGAAGCTCGCGAAGCAATGCGTCAGGGACAGCTGGAAGCCGCACAGGATCACATCGCAAAAGCAGAGCAGATCGATGTGGCGTTTGGATTGTTCGATGACACCCCAGACGTTGCTCGTGAAGATCTCGATCGTCTGGTCGCCGCTCGCGAACAGGGCTCAGCAGCTGGTCTGGCCAGCAACGCTCAAGTTCCTGCTCCAATGGGACGGGAAACAATGAAGAGCCAGGCAACTGAGCTCTTGCAGGCAGCCCGAGCAGATCTCGAAGCAGGTCGTTTCGACGATGCACGAGCGAAAGTTGCTCAAGCGAGTGACCTCGAAGTGACTTACGATCTCTTCGAAGACAGCCCAGAACGATTGTTGACGGAAATTGATCAGGCAGCAGCCAGCGGAGCCAGCCCATTCAGTGCAGCTCCAGCTCTGGCAGCCAGCGGATTGAACATGACTTCACCCGCACCAGAAGCTCGATCAACGACATCAACTCAGCGAGTTGTGACTGCTGGCGGATCAGCAACCGAACTCTACGATCATGGTGTCCAGGCGTTGAAGCAAGGTGACCGCAACACCGCTTACGAAATGTTCCTGCAAGCTTACAACTCTGGCGAACAGCTCGACGCTTATCGTCAACAGCAGCTTCAGGACAAACTTCGTGAACTGGCACCTCGCCGAAACTCACCAATCGTTCAAGCCAGCAACGAGCAGTACAATCCTGCCGCTGGTCAGCTTGACCGAGTTGTGGGAGAGCAGCAGATCGTCTTCGATCAGCTTCGAACTGACAGCCTCAACGCGATCTACCGTGCTGAGAAGCTTCGAGACTCACAGCCAGCCAAAGCGTTGGAAGTGCTCGATCAGACTTTGGCAGCCATCAAGACATCCAGCTTGAGCGAACAGCAGTCTTCCGCACTGGTTTCTTCAGTCAGCAGTGCTCGTGAAAGCATTGTCTCTTACATGGACCAGAAAGCTCCAATCCTGGAACTTGAACGTAAGAACGCAGAGACCAAAGACCTCATTCGTCGTGAAATCGAAGAACGAGTTCGCGTCGAACAGGAAATCGCAGAACTGATCGACGAGTACAACAAACTCTACGATCAACGACGCTACGCGGAAGCACTCGCGAAAGCGAAACAGGCTGAAGAACTTGATCCTGAAAACCCAGCTGTCATCGCAGCCAAACTGCAAACGACCTTTGCATGGCGAGATCAGCGAAATCAGGAACTGCGAAGCAACAAGGAAGAAAGCTTCTTCGAAACTCTGATGGATGTTGAACAGGCTTCTGTCAGCCCGGTCGGAGACGATCGTCCTCTGGCTTACGCCAAGAACTTCGCAGACATCAAAGCTCGACGTCAACCAGGACGTGCAGACGCTCGCGAACACACCGAAAGCGAAATGCAGGTCTACAACAGCCTGCGAAAGCCTGTCTCATTGCACTTTGACGGTGCACCGTTGGTCGAAGTTCTTCGATTCATCGGAGACACACAGGGAATCAACATCTCTGCTGATGAAGCGGGACTGAGTGAAGAAGGCCTGACTGGCAGCACCCCTGTCAGCATCAACGTGGACGGAATTCAACTGCGAAGTGCATTGAACCTCCTGTTGCGTCCGCTTGGTCTCGACTATGTGATCGACAACGAAATCCTGATGGTGACCAGCCAGCTGCGTCAGCAGGGTGAGATGAAGACACTGGTTTACCAGGTGGCAGACCTTGTCGTTCCAATCTCTTCCGGTCCAACGACTGTGAAGGCACAACCCGGATCGAACTTCAATCAGTTCAACAACGGTGGATTCCAAAGCCATCCAACAGTTCCTTCCATGGGGAACGGATTCTCACAGGTTCCTGCCAACCCATTTGGTGCTCCAAACGGAATGAACGGAATCGGTGGAACTCCCGGTGGAAGCCAGGGACTGAACGGACCAGAATCTTCCGAGTTTGACTTTGATGTTCTCTCTGATCTGATCACGACCACCATTTCCCCTGATACCTGGGATGAAGTTGGTGGAGAGGGTGCCATCACCAATCACGAAAGTACTTTGAGCCTCGTGATTCGTCAGACTCAGAAAGCTCACCAGGAAATCGAAGATCTTCTGGAGCAACTGCGAAGACTGCAAGACTTGCAGGTGACCATTGAAGTTCGCTTCATCACCGTGAGCGATCAGTTCTTCGAACAGATCGGAATCGACTTCGACTTCAACATTCAGGACACAGTTGGTGGCCCTGTTGTGAACGACGACTTCACTCCAATTCGCCGCTTCGGTGGGACAGATCCAACCTTCGGAGGAAACGCGACTGGTGGAGGTGGTGGAAACGCAGGTGGTGGCGGAAATGCTGGCGGTGCCGGTGCGAACGGCGGAGGTGGACTCGCTCCATTCGGTGCTGGCCCAACTCTCAACCTGATCGGTCGCGACAACTGGCCTTCCAACACAGTCGTTGGTCTGGTCAACGGAACAGAGCAGTTCTCCCCAGAACTGGACATTCCGTTCCGACAGGGATCGTTCGAACTCTCAGCTCCTCAGTTTGGTGGATTTGAACCAACAGCAGGGATCGAGTTCGGAATGGCGATTCTGAGCGACATCGAAGCCTTCATGTTTGTCCGTGCTGCTCAAGGTGACCGACGTTCGAACATCATGTTCGCTCCGAAGATTACACTCTTCAACGGTCGTGGTGGTAACATCGTCAGTGGTTTGCAGGTCCCATTCGTGACATCTGTCCAGCCAGTGGTGAGTAACTTCCAGATTGGATTCCAACCGACGGTTCAAACCTTCCTGGATGGAATCAGCCTGAGTGTGAACGCTGTGGTTTCCGCAGATCGTCGATATGTTCGA
This sequence comes from Thalassoglobus neptunius, assembly GCF_007859735.1. GTDB lineage: Bacteria > Planctomycetota > Planctomycetia > Planctomycetales > Planctomycetaceae > Thalassoglobus > Thalassoglobus neptunius. The sequence goes on from NZ_SIHI01000006.1 coordinate 23,516, forward strand.
CTCACAGTTTCTCCGTTCTTCTCAACAATCACCGACGTGTTCACCTTCACGACCGGAACTGGTCAGGGTGGAAACATTAACATCGGCGGTGGTGCTGGTGGTGTTGGCGGTGGAGCTGGTGGCGGCGTCGGCGGTGGTGTCGGTGGCGGCGGTGGAGTCGGCGGCGGCGGTGGCGGCGGAGTTGGCGGTGGCGGTGGACTCGGCGGAGCTGGTGGTAACAACAACCAGCAAGGTGCTGCCGGAACCGTGACCATCCAACAGCCGGTTCAGGACCTCGTCCTTCTAACCACGACAGTGAGTGTTCCCGACGGTGGAACGATTCTTCTCGGGGGTGTGAAAACTCTCCGCGAAGGTCGAAACATGGCCGGTGTTCCAATCCTCAACAAAGTCCCTTACATCAGCCGGTTGTTCAAGAACACTGGTGTGGGACGAGAAACGGAAAGCCTGATGCTGATGGTCACTCCTCGGATCATCATTCAGGAAGAAGAGGAAGAACTCCTCGGAATTCCTAACTAGGTTTTCTCAACGGTGTTTGATTTCTGTCCGCAGACGCACGTCAGATCTGATCTGGCGTGCGGAACAGAGACCGCGGACTCTTACTTCAAGAAGTGCTAGACCTCTTGATTTGTCCTCAAACCGCCCCCCCCCTAGGTGAGAGGATAGACGTCTCAGGCAGTGGCTGCTCGATCCCTTGGTCGAGCAGCCCTTCTTTTTGCGCTGAACGCTTTCGCGCATCGTCGATTGCTTTTGAAATCGACGTTCTCATTCCGTGCTGCGTGATCGATGGGCTGACTTTAGAGCGTCACTGCACCGAATTTGTGACCACTGATTCCACGGAGCATCTCTCTCGAAGTTCTTCTCGTTCATCGAATTGCATCAGCCGCTGTGTGAACACTGTCGAATTGTTCAATTTCGCTCAGTCGTTCGGTTGTTCGTCACGAGGTCTTCGCTGACAATGTTGTGTTGCTAAAGATGCTGAGTCATTGAAGCGGAGAGCCTCAGGCAACGTGCATTTTCCCCAGCGAGGAAGCAGTTTCCAGAGAGTTGGGGGCAGTGAGTTCGTCTCCTTCCGTGCCATTGGCATTCATCATTTTCACGAAAGGAAACGTATTCACGAAAGGCAACGTACGGTTTGTGGTCCGAATTCATGACAAGCGCGTTCCCGTTCAATTCGTGGGAACTTCCATTCACTGCATAAACGTTTGCGGCAGTTTCTTTGTACTCACCCGGTTCGTATCTTTTGATGAATGCAGCGTTTACGCGTACAAATGGCTGCCAACCTCAGACGAAGATGATTTAGACTGATTCAACTCTCCAACGGTTTGTTTTCCCTGTCACTCGATTGAGACGAATGCGATTTGTAATCCAACCAGTTTGGAACTGGCCCTTGGTCGTCGTGACGATCATCGTGATGCTCGGGGTCCTGCTGTGGACCTATCCGCGTCGGGTCCGGCACCTTTCTCCCGGATGGCGGAGAATTCTCATCGGCCTTCGACTGGTTTCTGCACTGATTCTGATCGTCGCAATGCTCAGGCCATCGATTCAAATCAGCGAGATGGACCATCAATCGTCGAGGCTGACTGTGCTTCTCGATCAATCTCGAAGCATGTCGACCCCCGACGGAGCCGGCGATCTCACGCGACGCGAAGTTCTCGTTCAGCTGGTCGAAGAAAATGGCGAGACTCTCGAAGCGTTTCGCGATGAGGTCGATGTTCAGTTCCTCGATTTCGCGACAGAATTACTCCCGTCGAGCAGCCTCAGCCCAACAGCTGATGGGGAATACACCGCCATCGGTCAGACGATCGACGGGCTTCGGGAAAATTCCTCCCAGGACCGATTGATCGGTGCAATTTTGATGAGCGACGGGGCTCAGCGTGCTGGCGGGGAAGCGGATGTCGATCCACTTGCTGCCGCCCGGCGATTTGCTGAACAGCTGGGAGTTCCCATTCATACGGTGACTGTCGGGACTTCGGATGTTTCGGGAAGCGGCATCGATCTGGCCATCGAAGATATGCAGCTTGATCAAAGTGTCACCTTTGAACGCAAAACCGTGCCTGTGCACCTGCAAGTCAAACTCAACGGCGCCTCGGGGAAAGAAGTTCGGGTCCGGTTGTTGATTGAAGATCGAACGGGAGTGGCCGATGGCGAATCGGGTGAGTTTCGTGAGATTCCGCTGTCCGTCGATGCCACACCGTTTCGCGATCTCAAGACTGACAAGAATTCGCTGACGATCCCTGTCGAATTGTCCTTCGTGGCGGAACGCGCAGGCGAATACAAAATCGCAGCCGAAGTGGTTCCCGACCCGGGTGAGGTCAAAGTCAACAATAACCGGCGCGAGACATTGATCACCGTCAGGAAGGGCGGTCTCAAAGTTGCCTATTTTGACGTTCCTCGTCCCGAACAGAAGTTTCTGCGCAGACTCAATGACACGGCAAAGATTCAAGTCGATACTCAAGTCGTTCTCTCCGGGCGATTTGCTCAGGAGACCAATATCGACCCCGATCTTTTCTCCCCTGGAAAATACGACGTATTCATCATCGGCGATGTCCCAGCTTCGGTCTTTCAGAAGGATGGGAACAAACTCTTGAGGGAACTGGCACTCCGCGTCAATGAAGGGGCAGGGCTCATCATGATCGGCGGACTCCACAACTTTGGAGCCGGGGGGTACGCCGACACGCCGCTCGCCACACTGTTGCCAGTGAAGATGTCGCCGGACGAAAAAATCCGTATCGATCAGGAGAATCCCGACGGACATTTGCAGAGAGAAGTCAAATTTCTTCCGACCGAAGCGGGGGAAGATCACTATCTGATGCGCCTTTCCGGTTCTCAAAACGATTCAGCCTGGCGTCGACTGCCTTTGTTGGGAGGGGCCAACCGACTCGAACGGAAGTCGGGAGCTGTTGAAGTGCTGGCAGAGACCGAAACCGGAGACCCCCTTCTTCTCGCCACAGATACCGGTCGGGCTCGAGTGCTCGCTTTGGGAGTGGACGAGACTTGGAAATGGCATCTCCGAGGATTTCAGGCGGAGCATCAACGATTCTGGCAGCAGCTCATCCTCTGGTTGGCCCACAAGGAATTCGACTCCGATCAGCCTGTCTGGGTTCGCGTTGAACCGCGAAGCTACGCACCTCACATGCCTGTGGTTATTGAATTCGGGGCTCAGAACGAATCGGGCGAAGCCATACCCGACGCAGAGTATGAAGTCGAAGTTCTGATGCCTTCGGGGGAGACTCTCAAAGTGACTCCTCAACGGTTCGGCGATCACGGGATCGGCGAGTTTTTGGAAACAGGAGCACCGGGTGACTACTGGGTCCGCGTCTCCGCGAAACACAATGGAGCCTCGTTGGGGTTGCTGGCGTCGACTCGTTTTGTCGTCGATTCTCGTGATATCGAGATGGACAACCCGGCCGCGGATCCCGGTTTAATGTCAGAAATCGCCAGCGTGAGTGGCGGGAGCGTGGTTCCCCCGGAGAATTTCGGAGAGTTCCTGACACGCTTGCTGGACGAAGGAATTCCGCCGGAACTCAAGCGGTATCGAACGATCAATCTCTGGGATGGCTGGCCGCCGTTGATCCTCTTCGTGGTGCTAATGTCCACCGAATGGGTACTGCGGAAGAAGCAGGGGCTGGTCTGAAACTGCTCGTCTGTGACGATTTTCGCTGGTTGCCGAAGTGTGCTGAGGATCGTCCGCCCATCGGTCGACAAATCTCTGGAAATCCGCCATGCTGTGAGCGATTCAATCAATAGATCTTCATGTGTCGGATTGAGTGAGACTGCTTGCTCGATTTTGCGCACTCGCCTGAGCAGTTTGATGCGGTGAGAGTCCGTATTTGCTGATGCGAGTTTTCATATCACAATTCGTAGACTTCTCGAGGAGAGTTTCATGGCCCATTCGCTTCCAAAACTTCACAACGCCATGTGGCCGGGACTGGTTGGAAAAGAGGAAGGCACGGAGAATCCTCCGATTTCACTCGACCGAATGCTGGAATTGACAGCACAGGCGAATGTCAACGGAACCCGTTTTGATGGCATCGATTACTTTCTGTTCCTGCCACACACCGATCCGGACGCGAGTGACGATGAGTTGCGGCAAATCGCCGACAAAATCGCGAGTCATGGATTCGCTGTCGGGTCTCTCGTTGCCCCAGTCTGGCCCGGAACCGTGGGTGATTCCGCGATGGGGGATGAGGAATCTCGCAAGAAGTTTCTGACAGCTGTCGAAAAAGCCTGTCGCATTGCCCGAATCTTCAATGAGCACGGAGTTCGCAAATACGGAGTGATCCGCATCGATTCCGCGGAATTCGGTGTCGAAAAGTGGCGCGAAGACGCTCAGGCGAACACCAAGAAAATCGCGGCAACGTTTCGTGAAGCTGCGAAGATCGCAGAAGACAACGGCGAACGTCTCGCAGCTGAGGGAGAAATCTGCTGGGCTGGGATGCACTCATGGAGAGATATGCTCAACCTGCTGGAAGAAGTCGGAATGCCTCAATCGCTTGGTTTTCAGGCGGATTTGGCGCACACCTACCTGTATCTCATGGGCTACAACGCTCCGGAGCATGCCTTGTTGAAAGAAGGTGATTCCGAGGAAGCCTTCTGGGATGCGTACAAAAAGATGACCGATGCACTGCGTCCCTGGACGATCGACTTCCATGTCGCCCAGAACGACGGAACCGTGCATGGAACAGGAAGCCACGACAAGACCGGAAAGCACTGTCCGGCCGATGATCCCAACGGGAAACTCGACATTGTGAAATGTGCTGGCTACTGGCTCGAGGGAGCAGCCGATCGAGGAATCGAACACATCTGCTGGGATGGATGTATGTTCCCGAACTCGATGCTCGAAACCGAATCGACCTGGAACACGATTCTCGGCAAAATGATCGAAGTTCGAGATGCTCACGGCTGGGACTCATAGAGCAAGTTGCTCTTTCCTGTGCACTCGCTTGAACTCTTTCATTCGGCAAAAGGCTGAGTTTGCTCGTGCGAGTGAGTGCACTCCAAATCAGAAAACGCTCTGAGAGTACCGCAGCATCTCCGAATTGCGTCGTTTCCGATCAGTCATTTTGGACTCAACGCGATTCGTAGAGTCCATGACTTCGTTCAAAACAGGCCTCGCTCCGATTTCGGGTGGGGCCTGTTCCATTTTTCGCGGTTTTTCTCTCAGGAGGAGAGACGAAATTCGCGCTTCCGGCGGGCTGGCATTTTGATACGATTCCGGCCATTCGGACTGATGAACGCAAGGATGCACTCATGCACGTCTTTCTCTCTGTTGGTGAACCAAGCGGTGACGAACACGCCGCTGCCCTCATGCGATACTTTCGGGCGCGCGAACCGGGAGTTCGCTTCAGTGGCTTCGGTGGACCGGAAATGCAGTCACAGGGTCTGGACTGCCTGTTTCAACTCACCGATCTGGCGGTGATGGGAATCGATCAGATTCTGCCGCTCATTCAGAAGTTTCGGTCACTTGTTCAGAAGGCTGAAGAATTCTTTCATCGCGAACGTCCCGATGCCGTTGTTCTCGTTGATTTTCCCGGGTTCAACTGGTGGGTTGCGCGAGCAGCGAAGCGAGCGAATGTCCCGGTCTATTATTATTGTCCGCCCCAACTGTGGGCATGGGCTCCATGGCGGATTCGCAAAGCGCGTCGCCTCATTGATTGCGTCTTGTCGGTTCTTCCATTCGAAGCAGAGTGGTACGAGTCACGCGGAGTCGACGTCGAATACGTCGGTCATCCCTTCTTCGATGAGGTTGCGGATCCCCCCATTTCTCCGGACGAAGTTCAAAGCCTACGCCGGGATGGAAAGATTCATCTCGGAATTCTCCCGGGCTCACGAAAGCAGGAAGTCCTTCGCAACTTTCCCGTGATGCTGAATGTCATCGAGGAACTCGCAGGTAAGCACCCCAATCTGCGGTGCATGGTGGCGTGTTACAAGGAGTGGCATTACGAGAAGTGTCAAGAACTGATGGACAATCACAGAACGTCATTGCCGATCGACCTCTATGTGGACCGAACTTCCGCCGTCATTGAATCGAGTGATTGCTGTCTGATGGTTTCGGGGTCGGTGAGTCTGGAACTGCTGGCACGCAAGACACCAGCTGTGGTGATGTATCGTGGGTCGTTAATGACTTACATCCTCGCGACCGCTCTGTTGACCGTCGAGTTTATGTCGCTTCCGAATCTGATTGCCGGTCGGGAATTGATGCCGGAATATCCGGTCGTCCGGAGTCGCAGTCGACATATCCGGGACATGACGAAAGATCTCGATCAGTTGATTTCCAATCCTGACGAACTGAATGCGATGAAGTCCGCGATTACGGATCTGGCTGATGAAATAGTGGAAGTTGGCGGTCTGGCTCGGGCAGCCGAAGTGCTGCACAATCGCCTGCGAGCTGCGAAGTCGTCGGATGCCCAGAAACGAGCCGCATAGAGTCGATCAACAGAGCGAATGTTCAACCAGAGTGCCGCTCATTCGCCTGTGTCTGCGTCAGACTGCGGCGCGATCGGGGGAGGGAATTCCCCGGACTTGAGGGCTTCAATTTTGGGAAGAATGAGATCGGCCGGCAGCAGATAGCTCGCTGTCCGTCCGGCACGGGCGATGTTGATTCCAATCGCTTTTCCATCGATGTTGACAGCTGGTCCGCCACATTGTTCTGGACGAAGGACAGTGTCATGTTGGAGGACCGCCTCGAAGTCGTCTCTTCGAAAACTGAGTGGACCGCCCAGTTGTTGCTGAAAGGCGATTCGTGACAGAAAATCTCCGAAGGGATGAGTCAGCGTGACACTGAATGATTTCTTTTCGCCGTCTCGATCGACTTCGACGATGACAGTATCTCCCGGGCGATACTGATGGATTGTGCGAATCAAGTCCCGTCGCCCGGCGATCTGGCTTGAGTTGATCGAGAGAACTTCGTCGTTGGCTTCGAGTCCTGCGCGAGAAGCTCCGCTGTTCGGAAAGACGGATTCGATAATCGCAGCCACGTCGGGAGAGACATCGACGAGTGCGATTCCCAGGACACCGTAAGAACTCGATTTTTCAATCGACCGGCGGGGGACGCTGACCACTCCGATCCCAAGTGGTTCCGGTTTCTGCCCGGTCGTGACGACCCACGCTCCCAGCTTCGGTTCCTCTGTTTCCCATTCCACTGCAGTCAGGCGGGAGGCATTGACTCGAACGAGGGCGAGGTCGAGTTTAACATCGTGCCCGATGTACTCGAACGGAACCCGTCGGCCATCTTGAAGCGTGACCAAATCAGCTTCGCCAATCTGGCTGGCTTTCGTCAAAATCCATCCGTCACCATCAATCACGGCCCCCAACGCGACCGGTTCGGTCTCTTTCAGAAATTCGACGGTCCCGCGACGTGCGTTCCGAATGACCGGAACGAAGGCATTGCGAACCTGCTCGCCCTGCGTCCAGAACCGCTCTCTCAATCTCTCCGGAAGTCGTTCCTCAGCAGGAGCGGACAACGGCAGACTGCTGATCAAAATAAGTGTGGCAAGGAATCGTTGGGTCACGGGTGCCTCACTGGAGGGTGGAACGAAGAGTTGGTCATGTCTGTTGCTACACAGCCACGAGTCGATTTCCTATTCTGGATCGTTGATAGAATTCTACTCTCGACGTTTTCGCGGGTTCAATCGACTTCGCTGATTCACATAGAAAAAGGAATCGCTGGCATGGGTGTGTTTTTAGGAATCGACATCGGCACAAGTGGTACCAAAACACTTGCCATTAAAGAAGATGGAACGATTCTCGCGTCAGCAACCGCGGAATATCCCCTTTCAAGTCCGCATCCGGGCTGGTCGGAACAGGATCCTGAAGACTGGTGGACTGCTTCGGCGGAAACCGTTCGAAACGTGCTGGCAGCTGGCAACATCTCTCCTGCGGATGTCAAAGGAATCGGCCTGAGCGGTCAGATGCACGGCTCCGTGTTTCTGGATGCCGACGGAAAGGTGATTCGGCCGGCATTACTCTGGAACGACCAGCGGACAGTGGCAGAGTGCGAAGAAATCGAATCGCGTGCAGGCGGGCGAACGGCACTCATTGAGATGGTCGCGAACCCGGCCCTGACGGGATTCACAGCTCCCAAGATCCTCTGGCTTCGCAATCACGAACCTCATCACTATGAGAAGCTTCGCAAGGTGCTCTTGCCGAAAGATTATGTTCGGTATCGCCTCACCGGAGAGTTTGCTTCGGAAGTGAGCGATGCATCGGGAACGTTGTTGCTCGATGTCAGGCGTCGCCAGTGGAGTCAGGAATTGCTGACCCGACTCGAAATTGACCCTGCATTCCTGCCGGAAGTTTATGAATCGGAAGAAGTGAGCGGCAAGCTGCATGCGGCAGCTTCGGCGGCTCTCGGGTTGCCGGAAGGGGTTCCTGTCGTCGGTGGCGGTGGCGATCAGGCGGCCAGTGCGATCGGAAACGGAATCGTCAGTCGAGGGGTGATTTCGGCAACGATGGGAACAAGCGGTGTTGTCTTCGCTCACAGCGACGAAGTTCAAATTGATGCTGCGGGGAGAATTCATACGTTCTGCCATGCAGTGCATGACAAATGGCATGTCATGGGATGTGTCCTTTCCGCGGGGGGAAGTCTTCAATGGTACCGAAATCAGTTCGCTCTGGCGGAAGTCGCTGCCGCCAAAGGAATGGGTGTCGACCCTTATGAATTGCTCACAGCCGAAGCCGGTCAGGCCCCAGCCGGATCGGAAGGGCTCTTCTTTCTGCCATATTTGACGGGAGAACGAACACCTCATGCTGATCCTCATGCTCGCGGAACCTGGGTGGGAATGAGCCTCCGGCATCAAAAAGCGCACTTCGTCCGTTCGGTGATGGAAGGGGCCACCTTTGCGATGCGAGACTGTCTCGAACTGATCCGGGAGATGAACATCCCGATCGAACAGATTCGAGTTTCGGGAGGTGGTGCTCGCAGCAAGTTCTGGCGCCAATTGCAGGCGGACGTGTACGGTCAGAACGTCGTGACCATCAATGCGGAAGAAGGGCCTGCGTTCGGAGTGGCCCTGTTGGCTGCAGCCGGAACCGGAGCTTATTCCGACGTCGTCGAAGCGTGTGAAGCGACCATTCGCGTGGAAACCGAAACTGAGACAGACGCACCGGCGAAGGCGAGTTACAATCGAGCGTACCCGATTTACCAAAAGCTCTATCAGTCGTTGAAGTCTGACTACAAGTCGATCGCCGAGTTTGTCGAAGCGGAAACGAACGATGGCAAAACGATGTAACCACTATGACGTCGCCTTCGAAAAACTGCTGCGACTGGTGAGGCGTCCGTATGTTTCCGTCAACGAAACTCGCCGTGCTCTGCATGGAAACGAGTCGTTAAAATCCATGGATTTTGTGGTCTATTCCCAGACGACAAGTAATCTGTTGATCGACGTCAAAGGCCGACGCTCGTTTGGCGGACGGCCAAGCTGGCAGAACTGGGCCATGCAAGACGACATCGACAGCCTTCTCAAGTGGGAAGACGTCTTCGGAGACGGGTTTCGAAGCGTGCTGGTTTTCGCCTACGAAGTTCTCGAACCGAAGGAAATGGACTACCATCCTGTCACATGGGAGTTCCAGCGGCGTCGGTACGCCTTTTACGGTGTCTGGACGCAGGAGTACGCCCGGAAGATGAAACTTCGGTCTCCTTCGTGGAAAACGGTTTTCCTCGGAGCAAATCACTTCCATGAGTTACGCCAACCCATCCTTGAGATGCTTTAGCAGCATTCCCAAGTCTCACAGAATGGAGTTTTTGCGAGAGCCTCTTTCGTTCAAAAAACTGTTGCGACGCCTGCTCGTTTTCTCCCCACGCATTGACGGACGAGACTGGGTGAAGAGCGAGGGGAAACCCGATGAATGCAGCAGCGAAGGGAATGGGCGAGAACGTTGCGAAGTCACAGATTGAACAGGTGTATTGTGAGAATTGGCAAACGAATATTGAGTGTCTGCGGCACTCTTCTGATGTGGGCGCCGCTCTGCCTGGGGCAGGGGCCAGCTCCGGTGCCTCTCCCTGCGGCACCCGCTGGCGCCGACGGGACGCTCATTCGCCCGTTGTGGACAGAGATTCTGATCACGGTCATCATGGTCGGTTTCGTGCTTTTCGCCGTCTGTCGAAAGAGCAACAGACAGTGATTCGTAATGCTTCTCTCATGTTGGCGCTCCAGTCTCGATCGGGGTGTCTGTTGTGAAAAACGTCCATGTTGCTGTCACTGGCATTGGCCTGGTGACTCCGCTCGGGGCCAATCGGGAGTCGACCTGGCAGGCGATCTTGGAGGGGGGACGTGCTGGCCGGTGGTTGGAGCAAGATTTTCTGAAAGACAGCGTTTCCGGAGGGACCGCTGCGTCGCCTGTGTTTTCGGAGATTGATTCCGCGAATTCGCATGCACGAACGGGCCGAACAGAAACGCAAGTTGTCCATGCGTGCGAACAGGATCGCGCAACGTCGACAACGAAGAGGTTCGCAGGATTCGGGGCTCCTGTGACAGCCGATTGCGGGGCTGCTTCTTCCCCGGTGCGAGCGACTCGATTCGCGATTCAGGCGGCGGAAGAAGCATTGCGACACGCGGGATTGTCGAGAGAAATTGTGGAGAAGAGCGGCTGTGTGATCGGGACAAGCAAACCGGATCTCCGGGCTTTCGACCAGTTTCTGCTCCACCAGCGATTGAATTCCCTATCTTGTTGCGAAGGTGACGGGAACTCATTTCCAAATAATGTCGGCGACGGCACTGATGTCGAAGGCGCTTCGCAATTCCAGAACGAGGAGCGGACTCGTCCTTCCATTTCGATCACAGATCTGTTTCCCAGTTCACCCGCCATGGCCGTTGCGCAGGAGTTCGGAATCAACGGAGGAGTCGTCTGTCCTGTTGCTGCCTGTGCAACGGGGCTCTTGTCGATCATTCAAGCGGCACAATGGATTCAACGCGGTGAGTTTTCGTGTGTCCTCGCCGGGAGCACAGACGCGTCGCTTCACCCCGGTCTGCTGGGGTCGTATCGACGGCTGGGAGTCATGGCTCGTGCCGAGGATGATCCGGCCGGAGCGTGTCGCCCTTTCGACAGTCAACGTTGCGGATTTATGGTTGGAGAAGGGGCGGCTGTGGTCGTTCTTGAGGAGTGGGAATCAGCGGAAAAGCGGGGAGCGAAGCCTCTCGCCGAGTGGATTGGGGGACAGACTGGCTCGGATCCCTGGGGCATCACCAACGTCGACACATCCGGGGAAGAACTGGGCAGCGTCATCCGCAGACTTCTCAAAGAACACTCCGTCCGCGCCGAGGAAGTCGGTTCGATCTGTTATCACGGGACAGCCACACGGTTCAACGATCTCTGTGAGTCACGTGCGGTTCGCAAAGTTTTCGGCGGCCAAGCTCAATTGCCGGTTGGCTTTGGAGTTAAAGGGAGTATCGGCCATCTGATGGGAGCAGCGGGAGCGGTTGAGACTGCACTCAGTCTTTTGTCGCTGCGAGACGGTCGCTTGCCCCCGACAGCGAATCTCGAATCTATTGATCCAGAATGTGGTATTCCATTGACGATGTCGACAGCAATGGCGCTGCCTCCCGGACTACTCCTCAAAACTTCTCTCGGATTTGGCGGACATTTGGGCGCAGGGTTGCTAAAACGCATTTAGAGAATTCTCGTGGCGAATTTGAAGCGATTCGTGCGAACGCCGGGCTGATTGACTGAATCACACAACTTTTGAAGACAAACTTGTGAAGTACGACACTCTCATTATTGGTGCCGGAATGTCCGGTCTGGCTGCCGGAATTCGGCTTGCATATTACGACAAGTCCGTCTGCATCCTCGAGAGGCACACGACGATTGGCGGTCTGAATTCCTTCTACCGGCTGAGAGGACGGAATTACGATGTCGGGCTGCATGCTGTCACCAACTATGCTGCGCCCGGAACCCGAACCGGTCCACTGGCGAAGTTGCTCAAGCAGCTGCGTCTTCGATGGGACGATTTCGACCTGTCCCCGCAGAACGGATCCTCGGTCGTCTTTCCCGGACACAAGTTGTGGTTCGACAACGATTACGATCAGTTTCTGAATGCGGTCTGTGATGAGTTTCCGAAACAGGCAGCACAGTTTCGAGAACTTGTGCAGCGGATCGAGGAATTCGATGAGTTGAACCTCAGTCAGAAACCAATTTCCGCCCGGAAGGTCCTGAATGAGCATCTCACTGATCCGCTGTTGATTGACATGCTGTTCTGTCCGCTCATGTTTTACGGCTCCGCACTGCCGCATGATATGGATTTCAATCAGTTCGTGATCATGTTCAAGAGCATCTTTCGAGAAGGGTTCGGACGCCCGTATGATGGGGTTCGGAGGATCTTGAAGACGCTCACACGTCACTTCAAATCGCTGGGCGGTGAACTCAAGCTTCGCCAGGGTGTGAAGGAAGTCGTCATCGATGGAGACCGCGCGGTCGGAGTCATCACCGATGACGGAACAGAATACGAAGCGGACACGATTCTTTCTTCGGCCGGTGTGGCGGAGACTTACGAACTGTGCGGGAAGACACATCCCGAACTGACCGCGGACGCGGGCGAAGTTTCATTCAACGAAGCGATCTACGTGCTCGACTGTCAGCCTCGCGATTTGGGACACGATGAAACCATTGTCTTCTACAACAACGAAGACGAATTTCATTACGAACCCCCAGTCGAACCGTGCGATCTCCGAAGCGGAATTATCTGTTCTCCTAACAACTTTGTGTACGAGGACGGCGAGCAACTTAAAGACGGATTCATTCGGATGACCGCTCTCGCGAATCCAGACTACTGGTGCTCTGTGGAGGAAGAAGAATATGTGACTGCGAAGAAAGAGTGGGCTGATCGAATGGTGGAGTCAGCGCTGACACACATTCCGGATTTTCGCGACCACGTTGTCGATGTCGACATATTCACACCTCGCACAATCAAGCGATTTACGGGTCATGCTCGCGGGGCGGTTTACGGAGCACCGGTGAAAGTTCTCGATGGAGTGACACCCGTCGAAAATCTGTATCTTTGCGGAACTGATCAAGGATTCCTGGGGATCATCGGATCCATGTTGTCGGGAATCACGATGGCGAACAATCATCTCTTGATGCGGTGATAAGACTCCCTCCTTTGAGCGACGGAATCGATTCGATACACTCGACCACGAAATTTCTCTTACGATCCCACCCCAATTGAGTTCGCGAATGAATTCGACTCCTCCCAATTCCTCCTCGACTGAACAACCGCAGTCAACCGAGACGACAGCGATGGAAGAACGGGCCATCCGCGGATTGGCGTCTGCATATTCGCGACTCCGTGAGGAGATTGGAAAAGTCATCATCGGTCAGGATGATGTGATTGACCAACTTCTCATTGCCTTATTCAGTCGGGGGCACTGTCTTCTCGTCGGTGTTCCGGGACTGGCGAAAACATTGCTCGTCAGTACGGTCGCACAAATTCTCCAGCTTTCGTTTCGAAGAATTCAGTTCACGCCGGACCTTATGCCGTCCGACATTACAGGCACCGATGTGCTTCAGGATGATCCTGAAACCGGTCACCGTGCTTTTCAATTTATGCAGGGGCCGATTTTCACGCACGTGCTTCTGGCGGACGAAATCAATCGGACACCTCCGAAAACACAGGCGGCCCTTCTGGAAGCAATGCAGGAACGGCATGTCACAGTTGGCTCGAACACGTATCGGCTTCCGTCTCCCTTCTTCGTCCTGGCGACACAAAACCCGATCGAGCAGGAAGGAACCTATCCACTTCCGGAAGCACAACTCGATCGATTTATGTTCAACGTGAGAGTGGAATACCCGACAGCTGCCGAGGAATTGCGAATTCTCAAGCAGACGACAGGAGGCCACGAACCGGAATTGAAACCCGCGTTGACCGGTGCCCAGATTCTGGCACTACAGGAAGTTGTTCGAAAAGTGCCGGTTGCCGAGCATGTCTTCATCTATGCCCGAGATCTTGTCCGGGCTTCGCGACCGAATGAAGACTCCGCTCCGGATTTTGTGAAAAAGTTCCTTTCGTGGGGAGCCGGTCCGAGAGCAGGGCAGTACCTGATCCTCGGAGCGAAGGCGAGAGCCATCCTCGAAGGACGTTTTCACGTGACAACTGAAGATGTGAAAACCGTGGCGATTCCCGTGTTGCGACACCGAATTCTGACGACGTTTCAGGCGGACAGCGAGGGAATTTCACCAGATGATGTGATCCAGAAGCTGTTGGAATCCGTTCCCGTTGCCATTCAGGAGCGCGCAAGTCAGCTCAAAAAGTGACATGTTCGAAGCCAATCGATTCTTTCTGTCGATGCGTCGGAACATGAGATGCTGTTTTGGCGGAGTTCCTTCGTGAGTGTGCACGTTCGTGCGATTCGATTGCGACGTGTTCATAAAAAGATCAAATCCAATTGATTGGATTGTCGATGTCAGTCACTTCAAAAGAACGAGCACTCGTTCAGCGAATTCGCGCGGGCGATGAGTCCGCGTGGCAAGAGTGTATTTCGCTCTATGAGGGGCGGCTTCTGGCTTTCGTGAACAGTCGGATCGGCGATCGAGCCCTTGCAGAAGATGTCGTGCAGGAAACGTTTGTCGGATTTCTGACAGCACTTCCAAACTTCGATGAAACCAAGCGAATGGAATCGTTTCTATTTGCGATCGCTGCTCACAAGTTGACTGACGTGCTTCGCAAGAAAGGGCGGCGACCAACGCTTCCGCTTCATTCAGGAAGTAGTTCCGGCGGCGACTACGAAGTTCAGGGGAACGCGCGAGTCGCTTCGAGTATTGCGCGGAGTGTCGAGCGCAAATCGGGAGAAGAAAACGCCATCGCAGAATGCCTCGGAGAGTGGATCGACAAGTGGCAGTCATCCGGCGAGTTCGAACGACTCAAGTGCATTGAACTCCTGTTTGTGCGGGGGCTGTCCAACAAGGATGTCGCTGCTCAACTCAATATCACAGAGCAGGCCGTCGCCAACCACAAGTATTTCATCCTCTCAAAATTGAAAGATGCCGGCCTTCAGTACAGCCGGGATGGTTTCGATCTCGACGAATTGAAGAACCCGTCGGATTCGGAAGAACCGTCTTAAGAAGTCCCCTCTGAGAAGCTCATCTGTGCGAAATTCGTCGGAGTGAAACTCGTCTCAAGAGTTTCGGTTACGCGACGAAGGCCACATAGTAAAACCAGAGCCCGGTGACCGAAGTCATCACAATATCAATCACCGATGCCCATCCCAGAACCTTGTGCAGGCGGCTGTGAGAGCCAGGCTTGGGATCTCCGGGAAATTTCTTCAAGGCCAGAAACAATGTTGTTGCCCAGAGAAATGGAGTGCTGATGGCGAAGATCAAATGAAAATGCAGAACGCTGCGAGCGTACTGGTAGGCCTCTCCTGACAAGCGAGGAGAGTCAGGATCTTTGTTGACGATGTTTTCCCATCCACCATGGATGATTTGAGTGTCAACTTCGAATGCGGTGACCGCGACCAGAAGCGTCAGCCCCAGGGCGATCTGCAAATTTCGATGAAGCCGAAATTTTTTCTGATACTTAACGACGTAAAGACTGTACAGCAGGACAGGTACGATTGCGACTAGTGCCGTCACAACGAAGTCCAGCATGAACGAAGCATCGTGTCCAAGGAAACCGTTTTTCATGATGCACGCAGTATAGAGTCGATTCATGAAAACGCTTGGAACATGAACCTGTTTTGTGGAATGTGGGAATTCAGGTCATCAACTTGTTGAAACTGTAACGATTGCGCCTGCTCGATATCTGAAAGTCGAGTTGATCCGGTTCAATTCCGATATCGGAAACATGCAACTCAACACCCAGCATCTCCTGGCAGAGCGTCCCGACTGGCAAGCAGTCCTAAAGCTCTATTTCGACCTTCTCGATGAAGTCAAAATCGAACGCGATTCGGAAGAGTCCGGACCGCGATGGGCTCGGCGGATTCCTCAAATCGAGAATATCGCCCCCGAGGTTCTCACGGAAATTCACGGTCAATTGATCGCCATGGACCTGCTGACTTTCCAGCTTGAAGACAAAGACGATGGGCTGATGTACCGGATTACCCGCGAAGGACGCCGTGCTCTGCTCGCCGTTGAAAAACTGAGCAACGAATCCGAGAGCGAACTGGCTGCCTGAATTGATCAGCGTCGTTTGATGTGTAATGCGGCTCGCTCGACGGATTCTCAATCGTCGACAGGTTGGCAAATTCCGTCGGAGGGTCGAACCATCACTCTATTCGACTCCCGATCATTGCTGGCGGACACGTTCGAGGAGCGGTTGAATGACCGGAACCGGCACGAATTTCCGCAACTGCTCTGAACTGGTGTTCTGTCCCATCGTCGCGATTTGCTTGATGAGCGTGCTGGAGATATGTGAATAAGCTTCCGCCGCCATCAGAAACACCGTTTCGAGCTCAGGGGCAATAGTGTGGTTGGCTAGGGCCATTGTGAACTCCAACTCTGTATCGGAGACGGTCCGCACACCCCGGACCATGACTGATGCTCCGCATTCGTGAGCAAAATCGACAGTCAGCCCCGTGAAACATTCCACCCGGACGTTCGGAACGTGGGCAAAAATCTCTTCCATGAACTGCTTACGTTCCTCCGCTGAGAAGAGCGGGTGTTTATCGGGATTGATACCGATTCCCACAATGACCTCGTCAAAGAGCTTCGCGCTCCGGAGGACAATGTCTTCATGCCCCAGCGTGACGGGATCGAATGTTCCAGCATAGATCGCTGTCCGTTGTCGCTTCGCGGACATGACTTACCTCAGGAGACGAAGATCATTGAACAGACACTGCAGGAATTCCGGATCGGCACACGTGCAGGCGAGTGCAGAGACACCTTGAAGTTGGTCTATTTCTGCTTCTGCTTCCGGAATTGACCCGCTTCGAAGTCGCGTTTGGCTTTGGCTTCTTGTGCCTGAGACAGTTCCGGGTTGGGAGTGGCGTCAACTTCGATATCACCTTTGATCCAACGAATTGCTGAGAGGATGGAATCGAGATACTCCTGCCGTGTCCAGGTGTCTTCGCGGTGCCCGAGATTGTTGACGTAAACTTTTCCGTCTCCGTAGTTCTTGATCCAGCAGACCGGAACATGGTAGCCGTACTGCGTGTTCACCGCAGATTTCGTCGGACTCTTGGAGTAGTCGAGACTCATCAGGACACGCACCTTTTCCGGCTGCCAGTGCCGGTACATATAGATTTCTTCCTGCTGAGTGTGTTCCGGGCCAAAGGGAGCCACGAGTGGATTCTCGGGCTCATGATTGGTCAGTGTAACCTGCGTTCCCGCTGTCCAGGGGTGATGAATAAACGTCCCGCCAATCATGTCCCAGTATCGCTCTTCTTCGCGAAACGTATCTGTGGCCGAATGGAAACCGAGCACGCCGTGACCTTCTTCGGGAAGCCATTCCGTGAAGAAATAATTCATGGCCTCTTCGCTGATCGGCAGGTCTCCGGATGTGTAGAACGCGACGATGTCGTAGTTCTTGAGGTTCTCGGGAGTGAAGTCCGCTTCACAGTCCTGAGTACAGTCAATCCGGAATTCCTTCGACTGCTGAGCAAGTTGAGTCATCGCGATTTCCGCCGGCGCAAGTTCTTCAACTCTGCGCACGGATCCATGAACGAACCCTTTGCTCTGAGTTACGAACAGCACTCGAACAGGTGGGGAATTCTGCTCGGCCATCAATGCACCTGGCAATGCAGCCAGCAGCAGAAACAGAATGAAGCGAACGATTCGGGACGGCATTTGGCAGGAACCTTTCGGTGATGAATGAGTTACCGCTGGACGAGCGACTGGAGGATGAACGGTGTTGTCAGGCTGAAGCATCTTCATTTCGAGTTGGTGGCGATTCCCGCGAGCATCATCTCCTCCGACCAGCGGGAAAGACCTCCCTTCAACCTTGCCTCTGACAACTTCTGATTGAACTAATCAAAGTTGAGTCAAATAGGCTGTCAACAGTTGAGGGTAAGATTCAAGGTCTGTCTTGTGAGACATTTCTGTGACCGTATGGATGTACTTCACGGGGCACGCGAAAACAGCTGTTCGCACACCGGAACGCGACTTCTGAATCATGGCTCCATCTTGTCCCCCGCGCGGGAGGATTCCTCGTTGGCACGGGATGTTGTTCGCTTCGGCGATCGCTTCGAGTTCTTCAAGAAGTTTCAAGTCGGCAATTGTCGAGGAGTCCATAATCTTCAGGCAGACACCATCGCCCGGAATCGTGATGTGTTGTTCTTCGGGAACACCGGGAAGTTTGCAACTTAGAGTGGTGTCGCACGAGAGGCCGATATCGGGCTGAATGCCATAGGCAGCTGGCATCGCGCCTCGAAGTCCCACTTCTTCCTGAACGGTCCAGGCAGCATGGATTTCACAATCGTGATGCTCAAGGGCTTCGATCGCCCGGATCACGGCCCAGCATCCAACGCGATTGTCCAGGCATTGAGAAACAACACTTTCGCCGACATCCGAGAAAGGCCCGTCGAGGACAACCATGTCTCCGATTTTGACCTGCTTTTTCACTTGCTCGCCATCAAGAGACAAGTCGATGAAGAACTCCGTGATCTCGGGAACGTTCTTCTTCTCTTCCGCACTGGCGATGTGAACAGGCTTCCCAGCGGGATTCATCACGCCCGGCAAGTCGCCGTTCGAAGTGCAAACACGCACCCGACGTGCGAAGAGGTTACGGGTGTCGAATCCCCCGACAGGATTGACTCGCAGGTAACCTTCGGAACTGACGTGTGAAACCAGAAAGCCAATCTGATCCATGTGGGCTGCAAGCATGACTTTCACTGGCTTTTCGGCAGGAGATCCGCTTTTTGGGCGGGGACGACGGACTGCGATGAGGGAACCCATCGCGTCTGTGCGAATCTCGTCAAACAGGTTTTTCTCCGTAATTACCTCGCGAATCACCTCACGGATTCGATCTTCCCGGCCAGGAACAGAAGGTGTTTGAGTCAGTTTTTGCAACAGTTCCATTGCGAAATCTTTCCAGTGAATTGTCGAAGTCAGTCCAGTTCAAGCTCTGAATGAGATTCGTCGTCGATTCGTCAGCATGAATTCATTTTCGAAATGTACTGTACCGTCGACGCATTGTGTACCAGACCACCGGCAGGCATCACTTTGTCGCAGCATTTTTCGGGTCCGTCTGACGTTTCTTTCCGGTCATTCTAACTCTTGGAGAAGAAAGCTGAGGGTTCGATCAACAATCAAATCGCACGTGATCTCATCAGTCCACAGTGATCGAAATGTCAGCGATGATCGTGTGTGCGAGAGAGTGTCAGCATAAAAAAGAGCGAGGCTGCGAACAGGCAGCCTCGCTCTCGTTTCATCGTTTATCTCAGGAAGCGTTCTCCGGAGAAGTTAGACCTCCACTCCGAAGGCTTCTTCCGGGCTGGCGTCGCTGTCTGGATCAAACCAGGCCGCGTCGAATTCGATTCGTTGTTGCTTGTCCATCGCGATATTGGCTGTCAGTGCCATAATCGCATCTGCCATCGCCACGATTCCGTTGCAGCGGAGTCCGCCTTCTTTCGAGCTGATCGGCTGACCGCCGGGCCAGTAATCTGGTCCCTGATATCGGATCGCGAAGCAGAAGTGCTCCATCTCTTCTTTGTATCCGCGACTGACATTGGATGCCCAGTCGGTTCCACCGGTTTCGACCTTTGGTCCGGAAGTCGTTTCGTAAGCTTCCATCACGGGGCCGCCACCAGCTGCTGAACCACTGATGACCCAGAGTCTCTGATCAGGACCACCGCCGACGCTTCCGCGTCCGTCTTCCTTCCAGAGCATCGCTTCTTTCTCGGTCTTCATGAACAGCGTTCCACGAGTCCCGTAAACAACTTCGCCGTAAGGTTCGAACTTGTTCGTGTTGATCGAGGAGTACGTCACAATGCACTTGTCGCGATTGTTTTCCTCGTAGTGGGCTCCGGGAAACTCGAACGTGACGAAGATCTGATCGTCGATTTCACGATCATCGTCCCATTTGTCTTTCGGGCCAACTCCCGGGATTCCGTAGAAGTTCTTGCCGCCGAATCCAGACACTGCCACCGGATGAACTTTTCCGAGGAAGATGCTGCAGGCGTCCATTTGATGGGAACCGAGTTCGGCCATCAAACCGCCACCGGTCTTGTTGTAGAGTCTCCAGTTGACGAGCTGGTTGACGTCTTCGAATCCGAAGTTTTTGAGGTTGTCCGCCTTGAGTCCGCGGTCTGCTCCGGGAGTTCCTTTTCGCCAGGAGTCCCCAGCTGGGAAGCTGTTGTTTCGGTGCCATTGAGCGCGGATGTGCTTCAGATCGCCAAGGAGTCCGTTCTGGACAAGGTTGTTGGCGTTGTCATAGAGCACGCTGTAGTGACGTTGGTGCCCGACTGCGAGAAGCAGATTATTGTCGCGGGCGGTGCGGATCATTTCCTTACACTGAGGAATGGTGCGGGCCATCAGTTTTTCGGTCAGAACGTGAAGGCCGGCACTCATGCAGTCGAGTGCAATCGGAGCGTGTGTCATCAACGGTGTCGCAATGACAACGGCTTCGAGCTTCAGATCCTGAGCTTTGTCCAACATGGCCTTGTGGCTGTCGAATACCTCAATTTTACCGGCTTTGTCCGCTCCAAGCTTGTTGATCAGCCCGACGCGATGCTCATTGCCATCACCGATCATGGCACGTTCGCGATTCGAAGGACGCAAGTCCGCAATCGCGACGACATCCATGTATTCTGGCGGGTGTTCCGAAAGGAGAATGTTTCCTTCGTCACCAGTTCCGATAAAACCGACGCGGACCGGTTCGCCTTTCAGTTCCCGATATCCGGCGAATGCAGCTCCCAGTCCAAGACCGCCAGCTGCGGCCGCTTTGATCATTTCTCGACGATTGACATTCGCCGAGTTCATCGCATGGACAGCTCCGGAAAAGTTATCCTTACCGATCTGTTCCTGTTCGGGGGTCAGCACTGGCATCGATTTGTCCTCATGGGGGCTGAACGAAACATCAGCCACTTGTTCAGGTTGATGTGGAATTTTGTGTTGTCAAATCAGAATCTCAATCTTGCTGCGAGGAGCAGGATCGAATTCAGATGAAATCTCTGACGACGTACGTGAGGTTGGACTGAGGCGTGAGGTCTGGCGGGTTGAAATCGTTTGAACTGAATGTCACAGCTCAACAGCTCTTTCATTGCTCTCTGTGAACGCGAAACAAGAACCGTAAACTACAGTTGCCGCTCACACGCTTCATCCAGAAAATTTTGTGGATGACTTTGGATGTTTTCCGTGATCCGCTCACTTTTCACCCATCTATTGTTACACAGATCAGGGAAATTTGAAGAGTTGAACGCCAAGTTCCTGCGCCAAAACCGTCCTCCGGGGGGGAATTTGTTGACAGATAAGAGGAAGTTGCACTTTTCGGGGACTTTGATCGAGCAGATTGGGACTGGATTCGACCGAGTGCCTCATGAGAATTGGGCAAAATTCCTTTGGGAAGTGGTCTACCCTCGTTCGGTTCCTTCGAACGCATGAATGATGTGTTTGATCTGTGGTTGCTCTCCCGGCGCGTGCAGGATTGCGATGACGTCAAATCGACAACGGTGCTCGAGCAGATTGTTTTTCTTCAACCATGCAAGAGCTGCCCGGGAAATCTGACGCTGTTTTTGATAGGTGACCGCTTCGCTGGGATGCCCACGCACGGACGACTTTCGTGTCTTCACTTCAACAAAGATGATCGTATCTGCATCTTTGGCGATCAGGTCGATTTCCCCGAATGGACCGCGTGCCTGACGGCGCAGGATGCGGTAGCCCTTTTGCTTCAGAAAGCGCGCAGCGATGCGCTCCCCGTGATTTCCGAACAGACGGTTGAGCCAACCTCTTTTCATCGTGTTTCTCTTGTTTGCTGAAGAATAGGGTCAGCAACAGCGGGATTTTTGGTCAAGCGATCTGCGAGATGGATCGGCACCGGAAGCCGTGTTTTTCCCATCAGTTTGCGCGTCCAGGCAATTGCGTCTTGAGAACTGATCCCGTAACCCGGAGAGATGAAAATCGGCGGGCTGCGGTCTGTCGACTGGAAGGCGAAACCACGCGTCTCATCTCCCACGAGCACCGGTCGCGTTTCACCCTTTCGCATCTCTTCACGTTGAAAACCTCCGCAAAGGAGGCTCTTCGCCACACCAATCGTTGGAAGATCCGTGAGCGAGCCAAGTGCCGTCGCGATCCCTGCTGAGAGAGGATGCAATATTCCGTTGCCGTCGACGAAGATGATTTTCGCCAATGGCCGACTCGCGCTCACTTCATCCAGAAGCGGCAAGAGAACGGGAAGCTCGCGGAAGGTGAGATAGCCCGGCAGATATGGAAACGACACAGGAACACGGATCGTCTTCCGATACAGAACGGACTGATCGATCGGATCGACTTCGACATAGGCACCAACTCCCCAACCGGGTTCGGGGTAGGCAACGTCGACGCCAGCGACAATGGCATCCGCAGGGATTGTCTTTGCCATCTCTGGCGACATCGACAGCCGTGCCGAATCTGCGAACTCAAGCTGAAGCTTCTGAAGTTCACGCAGGGGCGATTTCGATTCGAACTCCTGGAATCGGAAGTCGAGGTCCACAACTCCGCTTTCCGAAACTTCGACGCCTTCACTTTGCAGGCGGTTCCGTTTCTCTTCGGGGCTTCCAGTGACATAGTGACCCAATTCCCCATTGGCCCGAACCACGCGATGGCATGGACAATCGCTGCTGTGAGGATGGTTTTTGAGGAGTTCTCCAATCCATCGAGCACTTCGGGTTTGCTGGTCGCCGAGTGCACGCGAGATGTCTCCATATGTTGTGGTTCGGCCGGAGGGAATTTGTCGAACGAGTTGCAGAACGGTCCGGTGCAAGTTTGGAAGTGTCGGAAGTCGCTGAGTGTACGTCACGAAAGCTGTCTTCCCAATGTGCTTCACAAACTTGCCGTCGCAGGAAGCAGCGAGCTACTTTCAACGTCTGGCAGAAGTGCTCAGACCAACGTCGGCTGCCTACCGATTGCCGTGATCAAGAAGGAGTTTTGATTCGGACGCCCAGCTTCTTCAGTCTCTCGAGCTGTTTTTTCGCCGGTTCGGAGAGTGAGTCGACGTCGAGATACAGATTCCAGTACGGAGCGAATCGCCGCTCGCCTTTGACGTCCTTTCGTGCCATCTTCACAAACACCGACAAGTCCTCGATCGGGTTACCTTCGATCATCGTGAGATGAAGGTTCTTCCAGTCGGCAATAGGCGAGAAGTCCGAGACCTGATTGTTGTTCAACCCGAGTGTGGAAATTCGCTTGAGACCTGCGATCGGGCTGAGGTCCTGAACATTGTTGTCATTGAGGTTCAACGAAACCAGCTTCTCAGCGGCTGCGAGTGGTGACAGATCAGAGATGTGATTTCCTTTTGCGTAGAAGGCTCGCAAGTTCGTCAGCGGTTCAAGACCTTCGAGGGATTCGAGGGATTCGAGCTGATTGTCTTCGATTTCGATGTACTGCAGTTTGACGAGTTGAGAAAGTGGCTTCACGCTCTTGATCTGATTCTTCGACAACGAAAGAGACTGGATGTTGATCAAGTTTGCGATTGGCGACAAATCAGAGATTCGATTTTCTGAAAGCATCAGTTCCGAAAGATTCGTGCAGAACTCGAGCCCTTGAAGCGACTCGATTCCTTCTCCGCGAGCATCCATGATGTAGATCGTCTTCAAGTCGGCACTGTCGATCTTTTCCTTTTCAATCTGTTTTTTCTTGAGCAATTCGCGAATCACTCGCTCGAGGTTCGGATCGCTGATTGAAACATCTTCGGCGAGGGCAGACTGGGGAAAGCTGGTGAGGAAACCAAGGAGGAGTGCAGTCAGAAAATAAGTCTTCATTGTTGTTGAATCTTTTCGGGTGGAAATCGGACTCGAGACTGCGATGGGGCACAGGGGGGAGATGCCACGCGATCGCACAACAATCACACAGAGGATATTCTGTCGGGCGTTGTCTTCTCAAGACATGGAACTCTCCGAAATGAGACCCGTTCTTGAATCCTGATTTTTGGTTGAGGAACTCACTTGCTCCTCGGATGGGAACTCGACATTCTGTTCGCACAATGACCGACCTCAATTCCATCCATGCTTACGACTATCAACTTCCCGAAGAGCTGATTGCAAGCGTCCCTGCCGATCGCCGCGATGCGTCGCGTCTGCTCGTCGTTGACCGGGCGACGCAGTCGATTTCTCATCGAGAGTTTGTTGATCTCCCTAAGCTTCTTGATCCCGGCGACTTGTTGGTTCTCAACAACACGCGTGTTGTCCCCGCTCGAATTGCCGGGGTCAGAACGTCGACCGGCGGGAAGTGGGAAGGTTTGTTTCTCCGCGAAACGGCAGAGGGGCATTGGCGATTGATTGGGCAGACGCGCGGGCATCTTAAACCGGGAGAAACGCTGACGCTCTCGCCGCTGAACCCATCCGAATCGGGAGAACTGGTTCTTCAGCTTGTGAGCAAATGCGACGGGGGAGAATGGATCGCCGCACCACAAAGCGATGAGTCGACGATTGATCTTCTCTCCCGGTTTGGAACGATTCCGCTTCCCCACTACATGCAACGTGAGGCAGAAGAAACCGACTACGAACGCTATCAGACTCTCTACGCAGAGATTCCCGGAGCAGTCGCTGCCCCGACTGCCGGTCTGCATTTCACTCAAGAGGTGATGGAGTCACTCACGAAGCTGGGAGTTTCGAAAGCACACGTGACGCTGCACGTCGGCCTTGGCACGTTCCGCCCTGTTAAAGTCGATCAGCTGTCCGAACACGAGATGCACGCGGAGTGGTGTGAAATCGGAGCGGAAACGATCGGTCGCATCGAGCAAACCAAAGCAGCCCAGAAGCGTGTCGTCGCGATCGGAACGACAAGCGTCAGAACACTGGAATCAGCTGCAAAAGAACAAGAGCTGCAGCCATTTGTGGGAGAGACAAACCTCTTCATCCGTCCTCCATACGAGTTTCAGGTCGTCGACGCTCTCCTCACGAACTTCCATCTTCCGAAGTCGACGCTGCTTGTACTCGTCTCAACGTTCGCCGGTCGAGAACTGATTCAGCGAGCCTACGAAGAAGCGATCCGGGAACGCTATCGCTTCTTCAGCTATGGCGACGCGATGCTCATTCTGTGAGGTGAAACACCCATCGCGTCAGGCGTTGTTTCTCGAATCATTTCGCAAAAAAGTCTATGCGTCATTTGTCAGGCGGACGACGATTCGGTTTCCGTGGACTTCGACGACTGAGACTTGCGAGCCATCTTCGATGAACGGGCCATCGCTGACGACATCGTAGAGTCGGCCGGCGATTTGTGCTTTCCCGGCAGGGCGAAGTACCGAAACCGCTTTGCCGACTTCTCCGACTAACTCTGCGTGAGGGCGGGAATGCTCCGGGCGGAGGCGGGGTTCGTGAGGGTCAAAGACTTCTGCGGCCGGGGGAGCGAGAACCATCTCTTTGAGGAATGGAATTGACGGTAAATAGCGGCTTATCAGCATCGCAAATATGATCACACCGACAAGAGACGCAGCGAACGGAGCGAATGAAATCACTGCTCGTTCGACGTCGTATTCGATGCCCATTCCGGTCAATGTGTTGCTCGCCATCACCAGTGAACCGACGACCATCAAAATTCCGGAAACGCCAAACACGCCGAATCCCGGGATGACAAAGACCTCAAGTCCCAGGCAACACAAGCCCAGAACAAACGTTCCGATCTCAAGCCCGGTGGCGGTGCCTCCCAGCATGCGGCTCCAGAAGAAAACACCAAACGCGGCAGCGGCGATGATTCCAAAGAACCCGGTCATCGTTGCCATTTCGATGTAAATGCAAACGATCGCGAGGAAGAAGAGCATCCCGGTGACCCAGGAACTGTTCAGGTAAAACACCAGAGTGTCGACCCAGGAGCGTTCGACCACGCGAAATTTGGTGTCCAACGGAATTCCGAGTCGTTCTTTGAGTTCGTCGGGACCAGAAATCGGAGTCTCCGCGATCTTCAGTTCGTGGGCTCGATTTCCATTGACGATGACAGCGATTCCCGGGCGAGATTCCGTGATTCGGGGGCCTTTAATCCATTCGCCGTTGGCTTTGTGGATTTCGTCATCGGACATGTACCATTTCCGTCCCGTTTCCTTGTGCGTGACTTCGAAGACTTCGAGATTCTGGTCTGCGAATGCTTCGATGACCGCTGCGGGACGATTTTTCATCTCTGCGAGTTCTCGCAAATGCTTCACTTCTCCGCTGAGGAGCTTCGCTTCTGCTTCGACCAGAACACCCGGCATCATCAAAACGGGAATCGCGTTCCCGATCGTTGCGTCAGGTTTCATGTAGATTTCATCGCAACCGACCGCAAGCATCGCTCCCCCGCTGAAAGCTTCTTCCGGGATGTAAGCGATGGTTCGTATGTCTCGTTTGGACAAATCCGCAATCGCTTTCGAGAGGTCTTGCGAGGCCCATAAATAGCCGCCGGGGGAATCGATCTCGAAAATGATGAGCTTCGCGCCACTGCTGACAGCCTGATTGATCTGCCGCATGGCGAATGCGAAAAACACGTCATCGATCATATCGTGCAATTCGATATACGCGACGTTTTCCACTTCCTCAGCCGGAGCCAGTTCACGAAGTGATTCGATGGGAAGACCGTAGTTGTCGATGAGTTCCCGTCGATCGTCTGCAGTCCGCGACGCGAGAATCTTTTGTCGCTGAGCGTCGCGGCCCGAAATGGAGTATGGAACTCCCGGTTCTTTGAGCGTTTTTCGTTCTGTGATAATGACGCCGTCGTCAAGCAGTTGCGATGCGGTCGCTTCACTGACCAGTCGAGTTTCCCGCTCTCCGTTGCCGGTGTCGATCGTCAATTGGACGAGCGAGGCTGAGGGGTCCATCAGGGCAATGGCCAACGGCTCGTTGACGTTGATATTCCTGCGTTTGGCCACAATGGTTTTGACAATCGTCTGTTGATCGTCGGGCAACGACTTTCCGCGGCCCATGTCCCCGATGGAAGCTTCGGGGTGAAGAACGATATCGTTACACGAAAGTGCGACGAGCACGTTATTTCCGGAAATGGTTTCTGGAACCCATGCAATTGTCGACACTCCCGAAATGGCCGGACTGGTCAGGAATTCGGCAAGTGCGTAAGCGTGGTGGAACTGCGAAATTCCCGGCTTGATTTCCAGAATCAGAGAAGCTGGACGCTGTTCTTCAATGGCCAGATCCTGAAGTTCGAGGCCGGTTCGTCGAACCAGCCCCAAAGTTTCATCGGTGAGAGGACTCTCGATGGTCACAAGTCGACCGATCGGTTTCGCTGGTCGATCCTGTGCCTGAGCAAGGGAACAACTCGCCGAAACGATGCCCATCAAAACGATCGCAGCGGTCCAGCCTCGGCAGCAGGTCGAAGAAAGTGGCTTCGTTTGAGACATGGTCTGTCACTTGGTCTTTCTGGTCAGCCTCTTTGATTTTTCTCGGTCAAAGGAGTGGACAATGTTTTGAATCTGCAGTGCGTGGAGTCGGCAATGTTAAACTCTGCAATGTCCGGCAGTGAGATCTCCGGAAACTGTGACTTCAGACAAAGCGATGCCGTCGCGTGTTCGGTCCATCGGGACAATACATCATTCCAGCTTGGGGTCCCGATCGCGTTTCGTTGATTTTGTTCTGTGAGATTCTTGAGCTTCGAGAAAAGTTCGGTGAAGCCACTCTTTCTATGTGCGACAATTATACTCCGTTCTGAAAACGAGGGTCAAACTCTAGCCACAACGCGAAGAGCAGGGGAGTGGATCAGAAGACTTGCCAAAGAAGCGAAAATCGTCGAATCGTTCATCAGAGATCGGGCGATCGTCATAATCAGGCGAACAGCACATCCGGGCAGGCGATCAGCACAGCCGCGATAGGTCCCGGAGTTTTGTTGCTTGTATCAGTCAGGTATTGAGATCGTGCGGTTTCCTGACAGTGGCGGGCGTCAATCTCTTGACGATCACATAGTCTTTGGAAGAATAGAGGAGTTGTACTTCCACCAATTCCCATCGCGGCCACTGTGTCGAGGGATCAATTGGGGTTGGCTGCGTGCATCATGCAATATTGTTTGTGGCAGAAGGTTTCCGGGAGATTGCGGAGTATGCCGACTTATGTCTACGAAGTAGTGAATCCGGATGGTTCGGGAGGTGAAACTTTCGAGCTGATTCAACCGATCAGTGCGGCACCGTTGGAAACACACCCCGAATCAGGTCTTCCGGTGCGCCGGGTCATCCAGCCCCCGTTTATCGGCGGTCAGTGGTCGGAATCGGCGATGCACAAGAGCACGAACGACAATAAAAAGCTCGAAAAGCTCGGTTTTACGAAGTACGTCAAAGCCGGTGATGGAGTCTACGAGAAGACCGCCGGAAAAGGACCTCGCACGATTTCCGGCGATTCTCCGGCCAAGTCGACCGACTTCAAGCACCTTGAGTAGATCTTCGGTCGAGTAGACTTCGCATTCCGGGAAATCTCGCTGTCCCGTGTTCAATCACTCAGCGAGAGCGGGACGACGTCCCGTTCCGATACGCGTGGGCGCCAGTTGAAGCGTGCGATTGACTGACGCGAGAAGTCTGTTTTAACCGCCTCCGACGAGGGTGACGATTTCGAGTTCGTCTCCTTCTTCCAGTGCGCAGTCCGAGTGCTTCGCTCGCGGAATGAGTTCACGATTTCGTTCCACCGCGAGAAACTTCGGATTCTTTCCAAGCTCCGAAAGAAGTTGCGCGATCGTCGTCTGTTCTTTGACGTCGTGAGTTTCCCCGTTGACTGAAATCCGCACAGCAGGTCCTTATCGTTCCATATCGACAGCCAGTGCTTTCTGGCACCGAGTCACACTCCCCACGATGAATTGAATGAGTGAACTGGATGGCGAGAAAGTTGTCGAGTGGTTTGTTTCTCTGAGAAAAGATTGATTATAGTCACCCTGCAACGGATCAAACACCTCCACTCTTAGAGGGAATGCGACAAATGAACGGTGATCGTTTGGATGGCATCCGCGTTCTCTGTTTTACTGGAGAGATTTACGAAGATCTGGAACTCTGGTATCCGAAACTTCGGCTCCAGGAAGAAGGAGCGCATGTCACTGTCGCCGGGCCTGAGGCGGGAGTGGTCTATAGCGGGAAACATGGATACCCCGGAAAGTCCGATGCTGCGATAGCAGATATGGAAGCTGAGGACTTTCATGGCGTGATTTGCCCGGGAGGATTCATGCCGGACAAGCTGCGGCGGGACCCGAAAGTTCTCGAACTGCTTCAGCAGTTTGACGCACAGGAAAAACTCGTCGCTGCGATTTGTCATGGTGGATGGATGCCGATTTCCGCAGGCATCTACGATGGCGTACGAGTGACAGGGTCTCCCGGAATCAAAGATGATCTCGTGAACGCCGGGGCGGTTTGGGAAGATGCTGCCGTCGTTGTTGACGAACACTTCATTAGCAGCCGCAAGCCCGATGATCTTCCAGAATTTTGTCGCGCAATGATTCAGTTTCTTGAGCTGCAGGCCAAGACGCTT
This sequence comes from Thalassoglobus neptunius, assembly GCF_007859735.1. GTDB lineage: Bacteria > Planctomycetota > Planctomycetia > Planctomycetales > Planctomycetaceae > Thalassoglobus > Thalassoglobus neptunius. The sequence goes on from NZ_SIHI01000006.1 coordinate 52,990, forward strand.
TGATTGATCCGTCTTGTTTCAAGTGGCTGCCCCAAGACAATCTTAAAGTTGAAGTGAGAGAGCACGATGAGCACCGAAATCGTAGAGATCGGTTGGTGCTCGCATGTTTTGGCCCGAGCTTGCTGAGAGTCGGCAAGGATCGAGCGTAAAGAACCCGTTCATTTTATCGGCAGCGGTTTTGCCCAAGATGGGAACAAACGATGGATTTCTTCAAATGGCTCATCGGTGGGCTGATCGGCGCAGCAATTGGAGCAGCAGTCTGGATCGCTGTCGTTCACTTCGCGAACTATGAAGTCGGCTATATCGCACTTCTTGTTGGATTCCTTGCGGGTATTGGAGTCCGCACGGTTGCCGGGGACGAAGTCGGCATCGGACCGGGGATCGCAGCTGTCGGGGCTGCAGCCTTTGCAATGCTGATCGCCAAATATGTGCTCGTCTCGATCGTGATCGCTCAAGCATTCGGCGGTGACGAATTCGATTTCTCCGTGCCAGGCGGGGCGGATCAGGGGATCGCATATATGGCGGACGATGTCGTTGCAGAAGCGGTCGCTCGCGAAGAAGAAGTCGTGTGGCCGGAAGACGACTCAGTCTACGAAGACGACATCGTTTCGAACGATTACTCGGAAGAAATCTGGACAGCCGCTCAAGAGCGATGGGAAGCACTCGACGAAGCAGCGCAAGCGGAGTTCATCGAAAAGAAACAGGAAGAAGAGAAACTGTTCCTCGCTGAGTTTCAGGATGAGCTGAAACAGGAAATCTTCAAGCAGAGCTTCACTCCGTACGATCTGCTCTGGTTCGGGCTGGCTGGTTTGACCGCATACTCGACCGGAAACGGATTGAACAACGACGAGGAAAAAGTTGCTGCCGCCGAACCGGATGACAGTGATGCCGAAGGCGACGGGCCGGAACCGGAACCAGAGCAGCAGTCGTAAGTGTTTCGTCGAAGTCTGTAATAACTCAAAAGGACGACGAATCACATCAGGCGATTCGTCGTCCTTTTTGTCTTGATTGATCTGAAACTGAGAACAGGGCGTCTGTCGAGTTCATTCACATCCGTTCGTGAGCGCTCCCGGCTGCCTGTTCATGTTTGCTGATCGATCCTGTGCGTTCTTTCTACTCGATCAAATAAACCTTGCCTCGCAGCCGAATCAGTAACCGTTCGTCATCCTTCTGAAGGGCGAGGAGTTCATTCTCGTCATCGGTGTTTTGTTGCGACAATTTGAAGTACTCGTCGGAGAACCTCTTGATCTTGACGATCTTCGCTTCTGAATTGTCTGGGTCGATGTTCGCCGTTTCCGGTGTCACGAGAAGATTTCCCCGCTGGTAAAGCGTCTGTGATCCGGTTCTGCGAATCAGTGTTCTCAGCTTCTGAACGGCTGCTTCTTTGGACTCGACAACCTGACTCTGATTGAGGTCAAGACCTCCTCCGTATGCAGGACGAGCGTTGTCCGAAGGACCAGGTAATCCCCCGTAGCCAGAACTGCGGCTGAGTCGTGATCGGAATGAACTGGGGGAGGGTTTCGGGCGTTCCGCGGCCGGTTGAATGGACAGGGAGTCGCTTGGGGCACCGAGTCCAAAACTGTCAGAACCGGATTCGGCGAGAAGTTCAACGTAGCTGTCTTCGGCGACCCGTGCTCCGTCAGCAACTTTGAATCTCTGTTTCAAACCTCGCTGAGCGAATCCACGACGGCCTTCTGCTTCTTCCAGAGTCGAAAGACTGAGAGTCGACAGTCGGCGATTACTGTCCGATGCAAGTTCTGGACGCACTGTTTCGTCGGCGAGAAACGAAGTGTAGGGAGTCAAGATTCCGAACTTCGTCGACAACATGACGAGTTCATTGATGAGCTCTTCGTTCTTTCCGTTGAGGTCCAGTTCGTCGATTAATTCGCCAATCCGCCGCGTTGCCCACAGCTTCGCGATAAAGGGATTGGAGTCGCTCCGGATTTTCTTTCGAAACTTTCCTGAGAACGTGAATTCCTGTTTTTCACCGCGAATCGATCCCGTGAGTCTGATTTTCGCAGCCCCAAACTTTTTGAACCGTCCGACAACGACCAGTTGTTCTCCGGAAAAGAGGTCGAGAGACCCTGATGGAGTGACTCGATTCACTCCTTGTCCGGGAGAACTGTCATCGAAATCGAAGGTGAGTTCCGCGTTGGTGAGAACAGGGGAACTGATCCGTTGAAAGACTTTCGAAACATACTCTTCGATATCTTCATCGGGGCGGACGTATTCTCCCAACCCGTGATTGTCTCGCGAGAGTCGATCGAGAAGACGGCTGTTGACATCGTACCCAACCCCAAACGTCAGCAGGCGAGCATTCACTGAGTTGGCCGCTTTGACAGCTGCGGCGATTTTGCCTTCGTTCTGTTCCCCGGATGTGGGACGACCGTCCGTCATGAACAGGATGTAGTTCGGGAGCTTTGAATCACTGAGTCCGCTGAGTGCGGAAGTCAGTGAGTCGTGAATGTTCGTTCCTCCGCCAGCAAACAGCCCGTCAACATACGCGAGCGCTTCGGCTCGTGTCTTCGAATTGAATTCCTGAAGTTGACGAGAAAACGATTCCACTTTGCTGTCGTAGCTGATGATGTTGAACTGGTCTCCTTTGCGAAGGTTGTTGAGGATGAACTTCGCTGCTTCTTTGGCTTGCTCGATCTTTTGTCCCGACATGCTGCCTGACTTGTCGACGACAAAGACCACTGTTTTTGCCTGGTGTTTCTCGCCGTCTGTGGGGATTTTTGGAGAGGCGAGAAGCAGGAAGTAGCCGTCCTCGTCACCTGTCGGGCGGTGCGTTAAGAGAGTCGCACTGATGGAGTCGTCGCTCGAGTTGAAGAAGAGTCGGAAGTCTTCGCTTGGAACGACATTGTTCTTCTCGAAGCTGACGGTCGCCCGTTTCTCAGTCGGTCGGTCAATCTTCAGTGAATGCGTGGGGCTGTAAATGTTCTGGAGTGGGGAATCGCTGTTGATGTTTAATCGAAAACGCACTTGCTGGACTGGCTGCGATGTAAATTGGGCTGTGCTCAACGGGAACATGAATTCGGTGAGCTGATCCTGATTTCGCAGCAACTGCTGATAAGTAATCGTCACGGTTCGAGTTTCCCCGGCCGGAATGGGGAAGACGCTTGTTTGAAACATTCCCGTCCCGATCCATTCCAACAGTGCGGGGTCTTTCTTCGATCGAACAATGTCTTGATAGCGGGTTCTTGCTTCATCGGCGGGCAGAAGCTTGGCAGTCAGTTCCTCTCCGTTGACCATGAGGGTCAAGGAGTCGATGGCCCCGTCGTAAGGAAGCGGGAAAATGAACTGAGCTTCAATGGTGCCGGACCCTGAGTTGTGAAACTTCTGCGACACCTGAATGTCTGCCAGCTGATTGTCGATTTGTCCTTCGATCAGAATCTGTTGAATCTCGTAACGCATTGCCGTCGGTGGGACAGTGACACGCGGGAGCCGGATTCCATCGTTGTTGATGACAAGAATCCCCTGGGCGAATGCTGAAACCGGAGCGATGACCGCAACAGCCACGAAGAAAGCGAGCGTTCTCATAGGATGAACTCCCTGACAGGCCAGTGAACAGAAGAGAGTGGCCGACGTTTTTGACGACTGAAACTATTGGACGGTTGCCTCGATCAATAGTTCCACTGAGTTTCCAATTTCAGTTTCGTACATTTGTAAGCTTAGGTCAAGTTGAGGTACGGGACTCAGCCAATTGACCGCTTCGAGGTGTTACGATAGAACGGATTTTCAGCCCGTTTTTAATGAGAGAGTTCTGATGGCCTGGTTTCAAACAGAGATTCAATTGCCTCGTGCGTCGCGCGGGTTTCACTTGATTACGCGACATGTTCTTGAGGCTGTCCCCGCAATTCGCGAGACGAAAATTGGTCTGCTGAATCTGTTTCTGAAACACACATCTGCTTCGTTGACGATCAACGAGAATGCTGACCCGGACGTTCCGCTCGATATGGAATCGTCACTCAACGCGATCGCTCCGGAAGACTTTCCGTATCGGCACACTTGTGAAGGACCGGACGACATGCCGGCACATGTCAAAGCGTCGTTGATGGGGAGCAGCTTGACGATTCCGATTTCTTCCGGTCGTCTGGCACTCGGAACCTGGCAAGGGATTTATCTGTGTGAGCATCGCGACCGTGCATCATCGCGGCGACTTGTCATCACGCTTCAAGGCGAACAGGAATAGCGTTTCAAGGCCCAGCGACTTTTTGAAGGTGGTCACTCTGAAAGCATTTTCCGCTTTGGTTTGCACTCACTCACACGAGGGAACTGAGCCTTTGAACTGATGAAGAAGTTCAAGCGAGTGCACAGGAAAGCAACTTGTTCTTAGAGTGAGGCGTGACGATGCTCGGTGGGGCTTGTTGTCTTTGAATTCGCTCCGGTCGGAAATTCGATAGTGGCAGGACTGTCGGTCGATTTCTTGTCGACCGGTTTGGTGTGTTTCTCGATGATCTTGCCCATCATTCCTCCGAGCAGAGCAGGGAGAAGGATGACATCGGCAATCAAAGCCATCCCGACAAGTCCTGCCATGAGCAGTCCGAAACGTGAAATCAGCAGCAATTCCGCACCGGAGAGCATCACGATTCCCAATGCGATTGACGCGCTGGTTTGCCACATCGCTGGCCCGGAATGTTGCAGTGCCAACACAATCGAATCCTCGCGCGAACACCCTTGACGAATTCCATCCTGGAACCATGTCAGCAAGTGGAGAGTTCCGTCGATGGCAATTCCGAGAGCCACCGAAGCTGTAATCATCGTTCCGATGTCGACGGGGATTCCCATCCACGCGACCAGTCCGAACACCACTCCCACGGGGAACAGGTTGGGCAGCATCGCCAGGACACCGGAGATCGGGTTGCGCAAAACACCGATCATGACAATCGCAATGACCCCAAAGGCTAACGCGAAGCTGTTGATCAAGCTTTCAAGAACAGCTTGTTGCGTGCGAAGGAAAAGCGGAACCATTCCCGTGACGAGATAGTCCGCACCGTCTTCGCCTTGAAGCTGTTCCGCGACAAGCGTGTTCAGTTCCGATGTGAGCACAGAGTAATCGACATCACCCGTGACAACCGTTTGGACGCGAATTCTCCAGATCTCTTCATTTGCATGAATGTCGACGGGACGACCGCCAAGTGATGGAAGTTCCAGCTTGACCGTCGCTTTTCTGGCAAACTCTTGAATGGATGGTTCATCCCCTTCGAAGATGACCTCTTCCTTCCGCTGCAATCCGCGTTTGTACCGAATGCGAACGGCGGAACTGGCGTTTTCGCTTGGTTTCTTGAACGGATCACGAAAGTCCGCGAGCGACAGAGTCCCACTCACTCCCGGATGCTTCGCGACCTCATTTTCGACTCTGCGGACGACTTCGATTCTCTCATCGATGTCTAACCGGTCAACCAGTTCAGGACGAAAACTGATGACGATATCGAGCGGAACAATTCCAGTAAGTCCCTCTTCCAGGTAGTGGTAGTCCTGAGAGACTCGGGTCTCGGGAGGAAAGTAGCGAATGACTTTCGTCTCCGTCTGGAACCAGCGAAGGCCGTAGACAGAGAACACGAAGAGCAGAAGGCAGGCTGTGTAGACGGTAATACGGTGATGCACGATGAACCGCGCAAAATGCCCCCAAACCGTGGCTTCTTTATCTGCATGTTCCGAGAACTTCTGCTTTCTGCCGGGCCAGACACTCATGAGAGAGGGAAAGCCGATCAGAATCATGAACAGCGAGGCGAAACATCCCACAGCTGCGTAAAGACCAAACTCTCTGACCGGTTCGAGCACAGCCGTCAAGAGGGACGCCATCCCGATTGCGGTTGTCACACTTGCGAGAACACACGGTTTCCATGCCATCTTCACGGCGGTGGCGATTGGATGCGGTTCATCGTGCATCACCGCATTCTTCCAATAGTTCGCCACATGAATCGCTCCTGAAGTGGTCAGAACCAGAAGCAAGTCGGGGAGAACAATCAGAACCATATTCAGAGACTTGCCCGTTAGCGGAATCAGAGCAACGACGACCATGCAGGTGAACATCGATGACGCCGTCACCAACAGAGACAGGCGGAGACTCTTGAGAAGCAGGAACGAGACAACCACACCCACAACAGCTGAGAGAAGAATGGGCGTCCGCTTGTAGAGATTCCAGACTGCATAGTCCGTATTCCAGATCGCTCGACGCGCTTCCTGATTGAGGCGGGCACGACTGATCGGGCTTCCAGCGAGTCGAATTTCGTCCGAAGGAACGCCGGCTTTGACGGCGCGATCAATGATCGACGTGATTGCGTCGTTCAGATCTGAATCGTCGATGGGATTGAGAGAAATTGCGATGGCAGCTGGAGAACCGGGTGCGAAAAAAGCACGCTCGACGAGATTTTGACCGTCGAGGCTGAGTTCTGACAGCTGTTCGATCACAGTGTCGGCAATGGGATTGGTAGCGGAAATTCCGGACCAGCGAATCTGGAAGTCGTGGGCTGGGATTTCAAACGGAAGAGGCTCTTCTTCTTCCGACTCAAGTTCCAGATCGTCATCAGGAACGGTCACAGTGGAAAGGATTTCAATACGCTCTCCGACGACTCCGCGAGTTGTCGCGCGAATTGCCTTTTGAGTTTCCTCAAGCTGGGATCGGCCAGCTTCTGTCAGTTGGACTTTCAGAAATCCGTGGCCGATGAAAATTCCGGTGATTCGCTCAATCGCATCTTCCGGAGCCACGTTGTTGTCTTCGATCATTCGATCAAGAACTTCACGCGGTGTGACAACATCGCGGATCGCCGGGATTTGATTCACCCCGTTTTCGCGGAGTGATTCGGCGAACTGCTGCATTCGTCGATCAATGAGCGTACTGCTGTCCCACGAGACGAGAACTCGATCATCGCGTTCGAACTGACTGGTGAACCAGGTGAGCGCAACGGCTTCCGGGTCGTCGCTCGGAAGCCAGTTCGTGACGTCGTTTTCGAGATCGACATCTTTGATCACGACCGCTAAAACCGGGATCGACAGCATAAGAAGAACAACGACCCACAGCGCGAGTCCATTGCCCCACCAGTCTCGGATATGAAAGAAGCGCTCCATGCGGGAACGATCCAAATTGGGCGAAAGTCGGAAAAAAGTCATTGAAAGATGGATGTGACTCCGTTTCTTATGGTGACAGATTCGAACCTTCATCCCAAGTGACACTCATGCCACAAACTCCATGAAGTTGAGGATTTCTTGATGGAGGCTTATAAAAAAACTGTTCGCTTGAATCCTCAAGGTTTCCTTAGCTTTCCTGTTTGACATACTGAGTGTTGAAGGAGTCCTTTCTCCACCAGCGAGAGGAGTTGGGAGGACTGGCGAAGAATTTGCGGTCGGAGGTTCAGGAGTGTCGATCGGGTCAGTTCGTTTCACTGTCCGATCTTCAGAAGAACAGAAATCGTTTGAAACGAATTGCAGGACAGTCTCCGGAGGATCGTGTGTGATTGCGCAGAGTGTTCCAACAACCCGAATTCGTCTCAAATCGCTTCGCGCTCTCGCTGAGGCTCTCTTGTGGGCGGGGTCGTATTCATTTGCGCAACTGATTTCCTTCGTTGTCTTTGTGTCGCTTCTGTTTACTGCGGCATTTGGATTTCAGTGGCCCGATCACGACCGGCTCATGCAATTTGCACTCGAATTGGGCCTCGATCAGTCCTTTGTTTTGATCGGAGTGACGAGTCTGGGGGCGTTGATTCTGCTCGTGCCGCTTGTCGCCTGGAGACTAGGAGCGAGTTACCGCGAGCAGGTCGGGTTTCGTTCACCGCGACATGAAGAGGTGATCTTCGCCATCGCCATGGTTTTGCCAATCGCGATGCTTGGCGACTGGCTTTATTCGCTGGCCAGATCCCTGATGCTCGCCGTGTTCTCAACAGGAGAGGGCGGGGATTCGCTGACGGTTCTGTTCTCGGAGATTCATTCCGTTCCGCTTCCAATGCTGGTGGTGGCCCTGGCTCTGGGGCCAGCTATTGGGGAAGAGTTGATCTTTCGCGGAGTGATCGGGCGGCAACTCGTCAGTCAGTTTGGAACCTTGCCGGGATCGATTATGACAGTGTTGCTGTTTTCGATTGCCCATGCGTCTCCCGCTCACGCGATTGCCACGTTGCCGATGGCGTGCTTGCTTCAGTTTTTGTATTTAAAAACCGGGACGCTCTGGGTTCCGATCGTGGTTCACTTTCTGAACAATCTGCTGGCGGTCGTGATGGTGAAGTACGAAATCACCACGAATCAATCTCCTTCTCTTTTTCTTCTCGTCTGGGGATTCAGCTATCTGGCCGTGTTGTTGGTCGCGTTTGAGTACCGAAGGCGTTCCTGGTCGTTGCTTTAAGTTGCATTAGAGGAATGGTTTACGGGTGTCGTTTCGGCCGAGCGCTACTCTGTTCGAGCAAGCTGTGTGGAACAGCAATCTGATTGTGCACATCACTGGAATCAAATCGAAGAACCAGCTACACTTCAGAATTGGCGTATTCCGAACTCAATTTTCAGACGATGAAGGTCCGTCTTATCATGGACACCACAAAGACAATTGTCGACGTAAAGACAGCGTTGGCCCACAAATACGAACGAAAAGCGGCACAGACTTCGAGCACTCCAAAGCGGAAGCAATACGCTTTCAAAGCTCGAAAATACCGTCGACAACTTGCTCAAATGGCACACGGCACTGAGAAGTAGAGTGCTGTTTTCTTGTATCGCTGTTTGATTACGGGCAGGGGTTTCACTGGGCTGAAATTGTGCAGCCAGTCAATTCCGTCCAGCGATTGCTTTGAGTGCAGTTGATTCGCCGGGATTGTTGTCTCGCTGGATGAAGTGAGGCAAGACGGGCATATTCGCGATTGAAAGCGATTCGTGTCCGCCTCATAAATTCTGCAGCGAGACAGAGTGAAAGCCAGTCCGAACAGTTTCAGCTGCTGCCTGACAGGTTGAGCAGTGACTTGATGAACAGTTACTTGTCAGGGTTGGTGGGTCTCAGATTGGCGTTTCGAGACTCTCGGTGAAGTTGTCACTCCGGTTCGTGCGTTTTGGTCTCGATTGTACGAGAATGGACGCACGGTTTTCGTTTCAGGTTCTTCAAAAATCGCCGCTTTGATCGGTCTGTTGTTGAGGGTGAAGAGATGAGTGCAGAACAGCGACTTCAGGAACTTGAGATCACTCTTCCCACTCCGCCAGCACCTGTCGCGGCTTATGTTCCGTGTGTGCGTACAGGGAACCTCGTGGTTCTGAGTGGACAACTCCCTTTTGCAGGCAAAAACTTGCTAGCGACGGGACGTGTTCCCTCGAAAGTCCCGGTTGATCAGGCACAAGCGGCTGCTGAGCAATGCGTTCTTAACGGGCTCGCGATCCTTCGTCACGAGTTGGGCGGCGATTTGAATCGTGTGCAGCGGGTTGTCCGAATCGGGGTCTTCGTCCAGTCGGATGACGGATTTTACGACCAGTCACTCGTGGCCAATGGGGCGAGTGAGTTGTTGCAGAAAGTTTTCGGGGACATTGGAAAGCATGCACGCGTCGCTGTCGGGATGAATGCACTTCCACTCAATGCGGCCGTTGAAGTTGAACTGCTCTTCGAAGTGGCCGACTAGTTCTTGAGCGACCAGTCCGGTCAAAGATCCACCAGTTCCGAAGAGTTCAGGCGTTTGCTTTCTGACGTCTGTTGAATGTGAACGGTGTCTCTCAGCGGGAATCATTCTCTGTGCAATCTGCCGCTTTGATGGACGAGCGGGTTAATCTCAGCCAAGCGAAGTTCGTTCGTGGCGAGAATCTCGAATCTTCATATTCATTGGTCTGCGTTAATGCTCTGCAGAGATACGCGCATCATCGACGCGCACTCCAGTGAACGAATCGGGATCGTCTGCAGTGCCGAGAAACGATGAATGCGGTCTCGACCTGCATTTTTAGGGTGCTCAGGGCGTTTGCAATCTGATCGGGTCAACTGCTTTCTTTGAGAATCGTTTGAGTTGCTCGGATTCTTCGTCGGAGAATCGGCATAGTGCTCGTGACTCGAACGATCGGGCAAATCGGCGCAATCCGGCAATGCAGGCGAAATCCGCGTATTCATCCCTGAATCACGACAACAAATTGGCCGGGAGAGTATCCAAACCGAAGTAGCGTTAATCGTGAACGTAAGCTTCCAGTCGTTTGAGAGTATCGAAACAAAGTCACGCAGTAAGGAATGGTTAGTGATGAGTGTGCAAGCCATCACACCGAAGAAACAGCAGTCTGCCCCGAATAGCGGGTTTGCGGGCTGGTCGTTGATTGGCTGCGTGCCACCGTCCACGTCCTTAACGGAAACTCCGATCGATGTTGCATCGTTCGTGATCGGTCGGCGTGCCGAGAGTCAACTCCGGCTGAAGTCGCAATGTGTGTCCGGGCGTCACGCGGAAATTCTGCAGATCGGAGAGTCTCTGTTTATTCGGGACCTCGATAGCACGAACGGAACGTTTCTCAATAGACGAATGGTCAGTGGGCCGATTCCTATTAGGCCGGGCGATCACATTCAAATTGCCGACGTCGAATTTCGTGTCGACTTCAAAAAGCCTGAACCGGACTCAGCAGAGAAGAATCTTCTGGAGCAGAAAAAGACTCTGCCTGCCGTGCATGCTCTGCAATCTGATTGGGTGATGAGTCAGCTTGAAGATCTGATTGTTCAGAAAGCCATCATTCCGCACTATCAACCGATTGTCGCTCTGGGCGATTCCCGAGTTGTCGGGTACGAAGCATTGGCGCGCAGCGAAGTGGTTGGGTTGGAAAGCCCCGCGCGAATGTTTCAGACTGCCGAAATCGTCAACCGAGAAGTGGCGTTGAGCATTGTCTGTCGCGATCAGGCCATTCGTCACGCTCCGCATGCAGAGCCGTGTCCTCCGATCTTCGTGAACACACATCCGAACGAGAACATCGAAGTCGATGTGCTTCCAACGATTGCACGGCTTCAGAAAGTTCGGTCCGACGTTCCGATCGTTGTCGAGTTTCACGAGAAAACTATTCAGAGTCCCAGCATCATGCGAGAGAATCGCGCCATGCTCGCGGACATTGGAGTTAAGGTGGCGTACGACGACTTCGGGGCAGGTCAGTCTCGACTCATCGAACTCGTCCAGTCTCCGCCCGACTATCTGAAGTTCGATGCATCGCTGATTCGCGATCTGCACGAAGCGAATGACTACCAAAAGAAGATGCTCCGAATTCTGATCGAGACAGCACGCGATTTTGGAATCGTGACCCTTGCCGAAGGGATCGAAAACGAACAGGAAGCGCAGGCTGTTTTTGAGATCGGTTTCGATCTGGCCCAAGGCTACTTCTACGGTCGGCCTGCACCCGTTCAGCTTTAGACGATATTCGTCGATTCCGGGGACTCGTTTGCGTTGGCCGCTTGCGCAGTCTTCTGGCTCATCTCAACTTTTCGTCTTGGCTTGTCAGCTCACTTGCTTGCTCAGAATGGAGCGAAGGAGTCGAAGAGGGTATTCTCCGTGGGGGGGCTCACCTGCACTAACCGACGACAGCTTTGCGCGACGAAACGAGTGCAGGCAAATGCTCTAAGAAAGTTGCTCGCCCCGGATTGTTCTCCCTGAAAATTGGAGTGAGTGAACTTCCCAACTGATGGGGAGACTGCTTCATCGACGTAACGGATGACCATGAAGATCTTTGTTTACGAATCCCTGTGTGCGGGAGAGTTTTCGAGCGACGAAAACAGTCAGGAGCTCTCGGCGTCGCTGGCTGTTGAAGGGAAGGCGATGCTTGCTGGAGTGGTGAGCGATCTTCTTGAGATCTCTTCGAGTGCCCGATTTTCGACGATCGAGGTCTGCTGTCTCTGGAGTGACAACGTGTCTCCTCCTGAGGTGCTGACCAACGAGCGAGTTCACTTGAAACGAGTTTCGTCGCCGAGCGAAGTGTCCGCGCATTTTCAGTCGTTCTGTCAGGAAGCAGAAATCACGCTCGTAATCGCTCCTGAAATCAATCAGCGACTGGGGGAGCTTTGCAACATTGCAGAGGCTCTTTCGGGCTATGTTCTGAATTGCAGCTCGTCTGCAATTGCACTCTGCTCGGACAAGCAGGCACTCAACGACGAGTTACAGCGATGGGGAATCCGGTGTGTTCCCACGGTTTCTGAAGATCAACTGCGAACACTCTCAGGTCAGTGCGTTATCAAGCCGCGTTTCGGGGCGGGAAGTGATGGAATCGAAATTTGTTCTGCGGACGAATTGCGAATTCGAGAGATCGATCGATCGCAGACCGTGATTCAATCGTTCATGAGAGGACGGGCCGTTTCCGTCGCTGCTCTGTTCGGTTCCGAAGGGCAGATTCTCATGTCGTTGCCGGTCGCGGAACAGCATCTTTCGCAAGATGGAACACTCTCATATCTTGGCGGTCGAGTTCCAGCAGAGAGTACGTCGTTGGTCCATGCGGCGTCGGTTCAGTTCGAGAGGCTTCTTCATCAGATCGCTGAACAAATCAGCGGCCTTCGTGGTTTCGTCGGAGTTGACTGTCTTCTGCTGGATGATGATCCGGTTCCGGTTGTCGTTGAGATCAATCCGCGTTTGACAACAAGTTATGTCGGCTATCGAGCGCTGCTTGCAAACAATTTGATGGATGTTCTGTTGCGGGATCAATCCGAATGTCCGGAGCCCTGTGTTGACGCTGTCGAGTTTTCCTCATCAGGTGAATGTGAAATCATTCAGGCAGTAAAGGATTCGCAAGAATGAGCGAACATCTCGGGTTAGATATTGGCGGAGCCCATTTGAAAGCTTCGGATGGATTCACGTGCCGATCGGTGCCGTTTCCGTTGTGGAAGTCGCCAGAGAAACTGACGGATGAATTGAGAAGACTCATCGGGCAGTTTCCACAAGCGCGTCAGATTGCCGCGACGATGACGGGAGAACTCGCCGACTGTTTTGAATCCCGAGCTGAAGGAGTTCGCGAGATTCTATCATCGCTGGAAGAGGCGGCTGGCAGCCGAGCGATTCGCGCCTGGCAAACGGGAGGAGAATTTTTCACCGTTGCGGAAGCGGATGAGTTTTTTGAATTGGTGGCGTCTGCGAACTGGCATGCACTGGCAACCTGGGTTGGTCGTGCTGATCCTGGTGGCAATGTGCTTCTGGTCGATTTCGGATCGACGACAACGGACGTGATTCCAATCGAATCGGAGATACCTCAACCGGCTGGAAGAACCGATCTCGAACGGCTGACGTCTCGTGAACTGATTTACACCGGGTGTCGAAGAACGTCACTCTGCTCGTTGTGTCACGAGGTCGAAATTGACGGTCGACGATACGGCGTCGCTGCCGAGCACTTCGCAACGACTCATGATGTCGCCTTAGTTCTGGAGACTGTCGCCGAGTCTCCAGACTCTCTCGATACCGCGGATGGACGTCCCGCAGATCGGGAACATGCCTTCGCTCGTCTCGCTCGGATGTTGTGTACGGACAAAGACGCGTTTGAGCGAACTGAATGGATTCGCGTTGCAGAACAGTTTCAACGGGCTCAAGAGGAGCGAATTGGGACTGCGATCGAGACCGTTCTCAATCGCTGGCGCTGCGATCCAACTGTGTGGGTTTTGGCGGGCGAAGGAGAGGCAATTCTGAGAAAGGTGATTGACAATCGACAGCTGGCACAGAATTCTAGAGAGTTGGTGTCTTTAAATGAGATGCTTGGTGCATCTCATTCTCAGGCTGCCTGTGCGTTTGCATTGTCCCGTTTATCTGAAGAAAGGAAGCTTTGAGTCCATAACGCGGGTACTGACTTGATCTTCTGGCGCCCCGGAAAAGGGAGTCGAGTTGACGTTGTCTCTCATTCCTGCGAGAATTTGCCGTGAAGAAACGGGTCGTGTGATGGGTTTTCTGCGACAATCCCAACGTCGCCATCCATCGCGCTATCTCCACACAAGCTCACATTCAACGTTGAATTTTCCCTAATGGATGACCACTTCATTATAGAGATGTTGCAGTTTGCAACGGCATCGCCGATGCCTCTGCGTCTATTAGTGAAACGGCCGAACAGTCCTCTCGAAGAAGTGGATGTCGCGAAACCGTTTGTCATCATCGGGCGACATGCTGAATGTGACATCGTTATCCCTCACGAATCTGTCTCAGCCCGACATGTCTATCTGCAAGCGATCGGAAATCGCATCGCCGCCGTTGACTTATACAGTCGAAGCGGAGTGGATTGGGGATCAGAGAAATTTCACGGGTGGCTGTCCAAAGATCATGTTGTCGGGATTCTTGAGAACAAAATTCGCCTCAAAGACGACATTTGGGAAACTGGCAACGATCTGAAACCCCCTTTGTCGTTTCGTCCTCGCGATGAATTTCGTGAGGAATACGGAGTGCTTCCAAAAGTTGACCTGGAGCTGTTGAACACCTCAGCGAAAGGACAGAAGTGGCCCATCAATCGAGTAATGACACTCGTTGGCCAGGACGATCGGTGTCGTATCACAATCGTTGATAAAAACGTCTCACGTGTTCACTGCTCGTTGGTTTTGCTTCCCTCCGGGTTGTGGGTAATCGATCTCAGCTTCAAGCGAGGTTTTCTCGTCAACGGTCAGCAGTGCCGCTGTTCGCTTCTCGCTGACGGAAGTGAGTTGCAGATTGGTCCGTATCTTCTCACTCCTCGATATTCGACTCCTCCACAAGAGCATCAGGGATCGATTCAAGGGACGAATGAATCTGACGCGGACTTTCTGACGCGTCAGAATAAGATCTTCAAGACCGAGCGGGTTGGCGACACGATGATTGTCGTTCCCATCGGAGATTCGCAGACTTACTTCTATCAGGACATTCACACCGAGGCGAGCCGCGTCAAGGATGCGATCAATCGCCAGGGGACGAAGAATGTCATCATTGACTTTTCACAAGTCGATGCCATCGGGCATATCATGGTCGAATCGCTTGTGCAGTTTTGCCGCATTGGGGCCGCCAGTGGAAAATCCGCTTTGTGTGGATGTAATGTTTCGACGTATGAGATGTTGAAGACGACGCGAATGCTCCAAATCTGGGATCATTACCAGTCTCGAAGCGATGCTCTGCAAGTTGTGTCGATGCCCTGATCACAGCTGGCTGGCTCACACTGGAAAGTGTCCCAAGTGAAAGTTATTCACGTTATCACGCGGTTGATTCTCGGCGGTGCTCAAGAGAATACGCTCCATACCGTAGAAGATCAGCACTCGCTTCACGGGGACGACGTAACTCTCGTGATCGGCCCATCGGAAGGACCGGAAGGAACGCTCGTTCCGCGTGCGATGGAAGGTGGATTTCCAGTCGAAATTGTCCCCTCTCTCAAACGCAGCATCCTGCCGCTGGAAGACATGCGGGCCTACCGCCATCTGGTTCGGCTCTTCAAGGAACGCCAACCCGACCTCGTTCATACACATAGTTCGAAGGCGGGAATTTTGGGTCGGCTTGCTGCTCGAAAAGCTCGCGTTCCGGTTGTTCATTCGATCCATGGAGCTGCTTTTCATTACGGACAGTCTCGGGTTGCATACGGTTCCTATGTCGCTGCAGAGAAGTATGTGTCGCGGTGGACAGAAAAATTCATCTGTGTCGCTGATGCAATGAGGGATGCTTATCTCGCGGAGGGGATCTCAACTGCTGATCGTTATGTGACGGTTTACAGCGGATTCGACGTTGATCCTTTCCTCAGCACGCAGCATGACCGGGATGCGATTCGGCAGGAAATGGGCTTTCGGCCGGATGATGTTGTCGTCGGAAAAATCGGTCGGCTGTTCCATTTGAAGGGGCACGAATTTCTGATTGAGTCAGCCCGTCAGATTGTTCGAAAGAACCCTCGCGTCAAGTTTCTCTTTGTCGGTGATGGCATTCTTCGCCAGCAGTTCGAAGAACAAATTTCCCAATACGGAATGAGCGATTCGTTTCACTTTACGGGGCTTGTCCCGACGACACGGATTCCTGAATTGATGAGTGCGATGGACATCGTCGCTCACACGAGTCAATGGGAAGGGCTCGCTCGGGTTCTTCCTCAAGGGCTGATCTCCGGAAAACCCGTTGTCTCTTATGACGTGGGAGGAGCTGGGGAAGTCGTCATTCCGGGAGAAACGGGCTACCTCCTGAAGAGAGATTCAATCGACGAACTCACGACAGCAATTCTGGAACTGGCTGACGATCAACAGCTTCGTCAACGACTGGGAGAGGAAGGACGGCGACGGTTTGCAGATCAGTTTCGTCACCAGACGATGACAGAGAAAATTCGCGACGTTTATCGCGACGTCTTGAGTTAAAGATCTCGCAGTCACTCAAAGATGTGTTCGTCGATTTTCTTCTCTCGACGACGTGAGAAAACGGAGATCGTCTACGGTTGGGCGTCACTGGGTGAAGATGATGACGCCTGAACTGGAGGGGACGAAGTCGCGTTGAGAAACTGAAGTCGAACTTCGTTCTCTTGTATCGAAAACAGTTCCAGCTGAAGCTGTGAGCTTCCGAACTGCAGCGTGGGCAACGGTCGGGTGTTGTCAAGTTTTCGGGATGTCCAGTCTGTCCAGACGTCCGCGAGAATCGTGCGAAACTGCTGCTCGTCGACAGAACCGTTCCACGTGGAGTCGAGAACTTCGATGGCCGGGTTCGCGATCCATTCCACTTGAAGTGACTCCAATCGGTTCTCGCTGCGGATCGTCGACAACCTAAGTTGCTGCTGCATTGAAAATTCAATCGTACCGGCGGTCTTGCTGTCGCGGAGAGCGACTTCAAACGATGCCCGAGGAATGGTGAGTGTGATGATCGTCGAATCTTGCTCGCGATCCTGCTCAGGTGAGTGCACGGAAAATGGTTCGATCAATCTCAATCCGACATCCCATGCGGGGGACGATTCGTTTTCCAGTGCAGTTGGAGATGGTCGACTGACGGCTTCGAATCCGGAGAAGATTTTCTGAAGTGTCTGACGGTCTGCGAGTTCTGCAAATCTGGCATCCTGAATATCAAGAACGTTGATATATGCCAGTCCATCAGCAATCGCGAGTTGTGCGAGTGCCTTGAGAGCGTCCAGTGTGATCAGAAAATCGAGGTGAGATTTCTTGCCGACATCGTTGACGGTCAACTGGTTGCCCTGAGTTGAGAAATCCGTCGGAATCTTGCTCGATCGATGAGTCAGAACTTCCATGTCGAAGACGATGGAAACCCCTCGACTGTCCGTTCGCACCTGACTCGGTGAGACACTCAGGATGGGAACCAAGGCCGGGAGCGGCCACAGTAACCTTGCTAGTCGCGGGGCATTGCGTGTTTGAAGCTCTCCCTGGACGACTTCCAGCATGGTCGGAACGACTCCGAGGACCGCTTCTTCCAATTCGTTCTTGCGAAGATACAGCCCTCCGACCAGTCCAGTGATGATGTTCGCTTCGGAGAATGTTTCGCTGTCGAGATGAGTCACGACAGGTTTTGAAATATGCCAGTTGTGGTCCGCAATTTGAAACTCCTGACGAAGCGGAAGGAGCTTGAGTCCGGAGGGAGTCACAGTCGGTTGAAATTCTACAGACAGGCGAACCGGATGCTGGTGTCCGAGGTTCACGTGAAATTCACCGGTCGTTGCGGATTCGTCGCTGAACCGGAGCTGTGCTTCTTTGATGGTCAGAAGCAACGGGGACAGATCAAAATCAGCACGAAATCGACCTCCTGAAATTGCGTGGAGTTCACATTTTTCGAGGTTCCCGTCAAAGGCGATGTCGGAAAACAGGACGTGCACGGTTCCGGAGGACGACTTGAACTCTCGCTCGATGTCTGGGAGTTCTCCGCGAAGCGCCGAACGCGGAAGGAATTCAGAGATGCCGTCAGAGATACTGGCGAGTGCTTCGTTCCCGAGACGAAGTGCAAGTTTGTCCGCGAGGGTCACCTGAGTCATGAGTGACTGTTCGTAGAAGTTCGCCATGATCGGCAGCTTGGCCGTTTCTGCGGTACTCTCCAGCTTGACGACATTCTCAATTGATGGATCTGTCAACCAGTTCAAAACGTCCGGGTTCGCGAATGCGATTCTCCAGACATCGTGCCCAGCATTTTCGACGACGCTGAGTTCTGCGCTCCCGCCCGCTTCGGAGAGTTTGCGAACAAGTTCTGCTGAGAAATCCGAAGAGATGAGTTCGTCATTCGATCCGTGAATGGCCCAGACGGGAATTTTCGAGTTCGCGAGCGACTTCAGGTCCAGCCCATTTTCAGTTTCCCCTCCGGACAGGGCCATCACTCCCTGCCAAAGCTCCGGAGAGTCTGCTGCGAGACTCCACGCCCCGTATCCTCCCATTGACCATCCACAGAGAGTTCGTCGAGACGGGTCAATCGAATACTCGGACTCGACTTCCTTCAGGATCTTTAACGCACGATCAGCATCGGGAGAATTGGCAAGCCAGGCGGTGAGATGCCGAGAGCGTTCGCTTTCACATTGTGGGAAGACCGCGATGAACGGGAGATTGGGATGCTCTTCCAACGCGACTCCCAACCCGACTGAGAGCGGTTGATACCCATCGGTTCCCTTTTCACCCGCTCCATGCAGAAAGAGCACCACGGGCCAGGCTTTGTCGGGAGAATAGTCGTTCGGGAGATAGACTCCGTAGCGATGGTCGCCCGATTCGTCGTGGAACACCTTGATCGAAAATCCGGGAGGAAGTTCGACCGACTCCGCTGGCGGTGATGCGAAGCACTGGGAAAAGCTAAGGCAAACGAACGCAATAGCGACTGCAACTGTTCTCAACAGTTGCAGTTCTCGAATTTCCCGCAGTTTGCCCATGAGTGAATCACTCCGCCGCGAGATTCTGTTCGTACAATCGTGCGATGTCTTCTTCCGTCACTGTGATAATTCGCGTGAAACCGGTGTGGGCTCGCTCATAGGTAATTTTTGATGCGAGTTGCGGCTGCAGTTGAATGGCTTCAGCGATCACATTCTTTTCTTCCGGAGTCAGCCCGCTGATTGCATCATCCCAAAGAGTCAAGGTTTCGATGACAAGGGATTCCAGTCGAGGATCGAATTTGTTGTAACCAGCCATGTTTCTTTCGCGATGTGAATTTTTGAGAGTACAACACTTTGTTCCTACTGTAGCGGTCGACCATTGACGTGTCGATTGACGAGACTGGAGTTGGGCGAATCCAGTCGCATTTCGGGTCGCATTTTCGGGCGGGGGAATCGGTTCCGAGAAGAACGAAACAGCAGGAGTGCGAAATCCTCGACGATTCGATACTTTGACGAGGTGAGAGTCCTTCTCGTTCCACTTCAAGTTCGGGTGCGATTGTCCGTGCAACAGAGCGGACTGCACTTTTCGCATCCCCACGAACTTGCATCGCGGAATGATCACGAGGAATGATCACTCTGTTTGGTTGAGAAATCGACGCAAACCCAGTGAAAGTGACTCTTACCGGAAGTCGTCTCGAAACGACAGAATTGATGAACAAAATGACATCGCTACGGAAGACCAATCGCTGATGGCGGATCTGCAAGTTACGTTGAATCGATTAAAACTCCGAAATCCCATCCTCGTGGCATCGGGAACCTTTGGATATGCACGCGAGATGGCGGCGTTCGTCAATTTTTCGGATCTGGGAGGAATCGTTCCCAAAACCGTGACGGGAGAATCTCGCATTGGCAATCCTCCTCCGCGGACGGTTGAAACGTCTTCCGGAATGCTGAACTCGATTGGGCTCGATAACGACGGGATTGACGTCTTTATTAACAAGCACGTTCCCTATCTGACGGGGCTTGATACCGCGCTGATCGCGAATGTGGCTGGGCGGACCGTTGACGATTTCGCGATGCTGGCCGAACGACTCTCCGGCGTTTCGGGGATCGCGGCTGTTGAGCTGAACATTTCGTGCCCCAATGTGTCCGGGGGAGTCGATTTCGGAACGAATCCGGATTCCGCCAAGGAAGTGGTCGCAGCTGTTCGAAATGCGTGTCCGTTTCCGGTAATTGCCAAGTTGACCCCGAATGTGACCGACATCACTGCAATTGCTGCCGGAGCTGCAGAGGGAGGGGCTGACGCGGTCTCGTGTGTGAACACGTTTCAGGGAATGGCGATTGACTGGCGACGACGGAAAGCGGTTCTCGGAAACGTTCTCGGAGGATTGAGCGGACCGGCGATCAAGCCTCTCGCACTCCGGTGTGTTTATCAGATCGCCAAATCGGTCGACATCCCCATTATTGGCATCGGAGGGATTTCAACGATTGATGATGTGTTGGAATTCCTCGTTGCCGGGGCAACCGCCGTTCAAATTGGAACAGCGAACTTTTACAATCCTGCGGTCTCTGGATCGATGGCGACGCTGCTCAATCAGCAACTCGACGCGGACGGAATCCGCTCAGTCGCAGAAATCGTCGGTTCCATTCATCAGACAACTCAGCAATCATGCTGAATTGCGTCCAGGTGACGCGTTCGAGTTTCTTCAACCAGATAATGTTGTAGCTATGCGAGTTCTCTCCGGTATCCAGCCAACTGGGCGATTTCACTTAGGAAACTACTTCGGCGCGATTCGGCAATACATCGCATTGCAAAACAACGAGCAGGCTTTCTATTTCATCGCGGACCTTCACGCGCTGACGACCGTTCGTAATCCGGAAGACTTTCGGGCGAACGTTCGCGATGCAGCACTCGACCTGTTGGCTCTCGGGCTGCAACCGGATCAGGCGACTCTCTTTCGACAATCGGATGTTCCGGAGGTGACCGAACTCACCTGGCTGTTGATGACGGTCACTCAGATGAGTCTTCTCGAAAAGTGCCATGCCTACAAAGACAAAATCGCGAAGGGCTTGCCAGCGGACGCGGGATTGTTCACGTACCCGGTGTTGATGGCGGCCGATATCCTTGCTTACGACAGCGACCTTGTGCCAGTCGGTCAGGATCAGATTCAGCATGTCGAAGTGACTCGAGATCTCGCTCAGCGTTTCAATCACATCTACGACACTGAAGTCTTCGTTCTTCCCAAATCTCATGTTCTCGAAAGCACCGCAAAAGTTCCGGGAACTGATGGCGAGAAGATGTCCAAGAGTTACAACAATACGATTGGTCTCTTCGAGTCACCTAAGAAGATGCGTAAGAAGTTCATGTCTGTCAAAACAGACTCAACACCGGTCGAGGATCCCAAAAATCCGGAGACCTGCGCCGTCTTCGGGCTCTACAAACTCTTTGCGGACGAGACGGAACAGAAGGCTCTTGCCGAACGTTACCGGGCAGGGGGAATGGGATACGGAGAAGCGAAACAGACGCTTTACGACAAAGCAATGGAACACTTTGCCGAAGCTCGTTCTCGTCGTGAAGAACTGGAAGCCAATCCGGACGAAGTCGAAGACATTCTCCGCGCAGGCGCAGCGAAGGCTCGAGTCAAAGCACAGGAAGTTCTTTCTCGCGCGCGTGAGGCATGCGGAATGTCCGCTCGTCATGCCAACGACTGATCGACTGTTTTGCCACTGTCTTCTTTGAAACTGTCTTCTCGCACATCACGGGGAGACGCAACACTGTTCGGAAGAGTGAGTTCAAGCGAGCGCACAGGAAAGAGCAATTTGCTCTAGCTGTCGATTTCGACTCCGTTGACGATGTTTTCCGGCTGCTCGCCTCGAACCATGGCGACGATCTGATGGGCGACTCGTTCGCGCAATTCGATAAGTGCTTCTTCGGAAACAAAGGCTGCGTGCGGTGTTGTCACGACATCTTCCCGGCGATAAAGCTCGTCGGTGATGTTGGGAGGTTCAGGAGAAAAGACATCCAGTCCGGCCCCGGACAATTTTCCTGTCTTCAGCCCCTGTAAGAGTGCGTCGGGATCAACGAGCCCTCCGCGCGATGTATTGATCAGCACAGCCCCTGGTTTCATTGCCGAGATCGCCTTGCTGTCGATGATGTTGTGGGTGTCCTCCTTTAAGGGAACATGCAGGCTGATGTATTCCGAAGTCTTCAGTAACTCTTCAAGGCTCACCATCGTGCAACCGGTGCCGTAGTCGTTTCCGGAAGGAGTATAAGCGACGACATCGAGACCGAAGCTTTCGGCACGAGCCCGGACAGCTTGTCCAATCCGACCGAATCCAATCAGTCCCAGTCGGGAGCCTGCGAGTCGTTTCATCGGAGGCCCGGAGGACAGATCGTATTCGCCGCGTTTTGATCGCAGATGAAAGAATGCGATATTTCGTTCGAGAGCGAGCAGAAGCGCCAACGTATGATCAGCAACTTCGGGGATGCAATAATCGGGAATATTCGTCACCGTGATCCCTTGGGACGTGGCGAAGTCGACATCGATGTTGTCGAGGCCAATTCCCATCCGGCAGATGAGGCGGCAGTCCGAAGCCGATTCGATCACGGTCTTCGTCACCTGTCCCCAGCAGGTTGCGATCGCAATCACATCCTGAGCAAGGTTTGCGAGAGTCTCTTCGGAGTCATCCGGAGCGTCGACAATTTCGAGCGACTCTTCCGACAAGATCTTGGACTCGATATCGAGTTCAGTCCACGGGTGATCGGTGATCAGAACTTTCTTTGAGGCCATCGCGTTCGTTGTCCTTTTCCTGAGCTGCCTGAACCTGTCAAAATCGCACTCGGTTGAACTTCTCTTTCGTTAATCAGCACGGCGACGTTTGATCAGTCGGAGGGCAGCGGAATAACTCAATCGTGATGTTTTCTCTTTCGGGAACTGGCGAAACCATCGAAACAGAATCCGAGCGGTTTCAAAGTCTCCCGGGCGCAATTGTTCGTTCGGTCTTGTCGGTTTTGAATGGCGGGTTCTCGAAGAATTAAGCGGATTTAATATTCCCATAGCCTGTTCGACGCTGCTCGGCTCGTCAATCAACTGGTGAATGACACCGCGCGAAACGACAAGCCATCGAGGTTGAGAATCAATTTCGGAAGTGAATCGGTAGACAAAATTCGCTCGATTGGTCCAGTCATGAAATCGCCGCAGTCGATCATTCAGGTATCGAAATGCTTTCATGCGGTCACGAAGGCGAGCGGCGGTCTCGAAGTTTTTCTCACCGGCAGCTTCGCGCATTTGAGTTTCGATCTCAGCTGTCACGTCTTCAGCGGACCCATTCAAAAATGATCGTGCGCGTTTGAACGCGCGGAGATATGCAGTCTTCGAACACTTGCCAATACAGGGGCTGAGGCACGTTCCGAGATCCGCCCGTAAGCACGGAGTGGATGGAGCTTCGGGAGTCGGTTGACCAGAGAAATACAAGACCGTCGACTTTGGGCAATCACGAAGTTGGAAGTGGAGGTTTAACTCTTCTGTCGCATCTCTGGACCATTGATTGAATGGGATCGGTCCCCAGATGCCCTGATAGCGACCACGCAGTTCTTCGACAAACTCGAACCCGCCGACCGGGTGATCGATCGCGACGACATATCCCGTTTTAAGCTGAGTCGGGTGACCGATGACATTCATCAAGGGGCGAAATTTTCGGATCAGTTCTCTCTCGCGAATTCTGGCGATGAGTCCGTGATCCAGCGGCTGCCAGATCAGTCGGACGGCCGCCCGACGAATTCGCGATTCCCTTCGGCGAGCACGTTTTTGCGTGAAGTAGGTTTGTAACCGGTTCGCCAGGGAGACCGACATCCCGACGTAGACGATTTGATTCTCAGAATTGATCAAGCTGTAGACGCCCGGACTCTGCGGGCAGTTTTCCCGCACTCTCGAACGGATCGTTTTGAGTGTTCCCGTCAGATCGATTGTCCGGACCGATTCACGGCTCGGGCAGCGTTCAGAAGTCGCAAAAGTTGTCGCAAGTTCTTCTGGGATCGTTACTTGCGATCGTTTGCGGGGCATTGTCCGTCCTTGTAAATCATGCTGTGCATCCTGTCTCCGGCAGAGCAAATGATCATATCTGGGGAATGGTCAGAGAGTGAAGATGGAAATGGAACCGCCTTGCCACTCCCGACGATTTTCTCCACTCAGGGGACTCCCTGTGGAATGCAGAAGTCGATACGATGCGTCGCTTGGAACACACTTACAGATTGAGGTTTGAGAAACAATGGCGGAGACGATTCGTATCGGACTGATTGGTGCCGGAAAAAATACACAGGAACGTCATATTCCGGAGCTGAAAAACATCGACGATGTCGTGATTGCTGGCGTCGTCAATCGTTCGATGGAGTCGTCCCAGGCTGTCGCCGAAAAGTTCGGAATCGAAAAGTGTTTCTCATCACCTCAAGAGTTAATCGAATCACCCGACATCGATGCTGTCGTCATCGGGACCTGGCCCGATCAACATTGTTCGCTCACCTGTGCGGCTCTCAAAGCGGGGAAGCACGTTCTGACCGAAGCCCGGATGGCGCGAGATCTTGCTGAAGCTCGCCAAATGCTGGAGGCAGCCAAGGCGCATCCCGAACTTGTGGCTCAAGTTGTTCCCAGCCCGTTCGGGCTCGTTTGTGGACCGTCTGTCAGTTCGATGGTTAAAAGCCACTTTCTCGGAGATCTTCGCGAAGTTGTTGTTCTCGGCGCGAACGATCAATTCTGGGACTACAGCAAACCGCTGAGTCCTCGTCAGGATTCTCAACTGAGCGGGAAGAACATTCTGTCGCTCGGCATTCTCCACGAAACTCTGATGCGATGGGCTCCCGAGCCAGTTCAGATTTTCGCTCAAGCGGAACTCTTTGAGCCAACACGACCTTCTGCCGACTCCGGAGAGTTCGTGACAGCATCGGTTCCCGACAGCGTACAGATTCTTTCTGAACTCAAAGGGGGCGCCCGCTGCATGTATCATTTGAGCGGGGTGATTCTCTTTGGTCCGGGGCTTCAGATTCATCTCTACGGAAGCCGTGGCACGATGAAAATTGAATTCGTGAACGGAGAAGAAATCGTCTGGCACGGACGCGCAGGTGACGAAGAGCTGCAACGGCTCGAAATCCCGGAAGAAGAACTTGGGCGATGGCAGGTCGAAGAAGATTTCGTGGCAGCGATTCGAGGAGAACGGAAGGTCGACCTCACCGATTTTGAGACAGGCGTGAAGTACATGGAATTCGTCGAAGCTGTTTCGATGAGTGCTGAGTCGAATCAGCCCGTCGAACTTCCACTCGAATAGGAGAGCGTCCACGCCTCGTCATTGAGTCGGCGATGGTCAACGACTGCGACTTCGTGCTTCAGAAACTTACGGAATGACTATGGACCGTGGAGATCCTTCATTCGCGGGACAGCGTGTCACGGTCATGGGGCTGGGTCGCTTCGGCGGCGGTATCGCGGTCGTCAATTTTCTTCTCGACTCCGGAGCGCGAGTCACTCTCACTGATTTGCAGTCGGCCACAGCGTTGCAGCAATCGCTCGCCCAGATTGATGTTTCCCGTCTTGAATCACTGGTTCTCGGCGAGCATCGGCTGGAAGACTTTGTGACTGCCGATCTGATCGTCGTCAGTCCGGCGCTCAATCCGAATCGAAATCGATACACGCTTGCAGCGATCGAGCAGGGAACCCCACTCACCAGCGAGATCGAGATCTTCTGGCGAAATTGTCGCGGATCGAAAATTGTCGTGACTGGGACGGTCGGAAAATCGACCACTTCGACACTCATTCACACGATGCTCCAAGCGGCCGGAAGAGCCGCCTTTCTTGGAGGCAACATCGGTGTCAGTTTGCTTCCAACAGTCGGAAGCATTCGGGAAGAAGATTGGGTGGTCCTGGAACTCAGCAGTTTCCAACTCAGCCAACTGGCGTCGACTCAACCGATTCCTGAGATCACTGTTGTCACGAATTTCAGGCCCAATCACCTCGACTGGCATCCCTCGATCGATGACTATCGGCAGTGCAAGGAACAGGCTTCTCGCTGGCAGACTGATCGGCAAGTGACGATTCTGAATCGCGATGACGAGGCTCTCCGAAACTGGCCCGGAGCTGGGAAGCGAATCTGGTTTGGTCGCTCACTTCAAGAGAGTGAGCAGGGAGCACGAGTGGCTCCCGAAGGCATTCTGCTTCAGGCCGAAACGGGGCAGACCATGATTCCGTTCAGCCAGCTTCCTGATCGGTTTCAGTATCGTCATCTGCAAGAGAATCTCGCAGCTGCTCTGGCGGTCACGGGAATCTGCCTCGAGCTTCCTCCGAATCAACTCGTCGACGGAGTTCGCAGATTCGAGCCGCTGTCTCACCGGCTGGAAGTGCTTTCCGTGGACGGACCGGTCACATTTGTGAATGACTCGAAAGCGACAACACCGGAAGCGACAATCGCTGCTGTCCAAAGCATGGCGAAGCCGATCTATTTGATTCTCGGCGGGAAAGACAAACAGGTCGATCTCCGTCCGATGTGTGAAGCTTTTTCCCAACGTGTTCAAGGAGTCGCCTGCATTGGTGATGTCGGGGAGACACTGGCCGATCACTTCCGTGAATTGACCCCCGGATTGCCTGTTGAAGTCGCCGCGAGTCTTGATCACGCTGTTGAGTGGTCGATCAGCCGAGCGAGGTCCGGTGACATCGTTCTGTTGTCGCCAGGGTGTGCGAGTCACTCGGAATTTTATAACTTTGAGCATCGAGGGGATGAGTTTCGTCGGATCGTGAGTGAACTCCTCTCTCGATGATCAGTTCATCGAAGCTTTGAGATAGTTCAGTGAGAGAGAGAGGGTGGCCGGATGACATCGATCGACTTTGGTGATTTGCTCCAGAAAGTTCCTCAAGTGGGACGATTGGAATCGATCGGTGTGTCACCGGGGAAAAAAGAACCGATCGAGCAGCTGGAGACCGCAACCCTGAAAGTCGGGACCGGAATTGAGGGTGACCATCACTGCGTCAATCGACCGGGTGGGCATCGGCAGGTGACATTGATTCAAGCAGAGCATTTGCCGGTCGTTGCGCAACTCTGTGGTCGCGATGCTGTCTCTCCGGAGCAGCTTCGTCGAAATCTTGTCGTCTCTGGAATCAATCTTCTATCGCTTAAGAAGTCGACATTCACCATTGGCGATGTCCTTCTGGAAGGGACCGGTCCTTGCGATCCGTGTCGGCGGATGGAAGAGAATCTCGGAGAGGGAGGCTTTCAGGCGATGCGCGGGCACGGAGGGATCACCGCGAAAGTTTTAACTGGTGGGACGATTCGTCTCGGTGATCCGATCACTCTCGTCTGCGCCGAGTGATTCGTCACTGGCAGATTGTCTGGATGTTGGTTGGACGACGGGAAGTAGAAACAGCGGGGCAGTCATTCGCCCAAACCAGGAAACGCCAAAGATCATCGTATAAACGAGATTCGGAGCGATCTCGCTTTGCTTAAACGCCCAATCGAGGTAGTACCCGCCTAAGAGGCCAGCGATGCCGGCGATCAGTCCGCTCCACTGACGCGAGAGGCTGATATGAAGAGAGTTGTCGCTCACCGGTGCGAGTTTGAGTGTGAGATTTTGTAGTCCCACATTGACGATTCCGAAAGCTCCCCAGGCAAGATTCGCACCCACGATCAACCACCAGAACTGTGGAGTGGCTGTCATCCAGAAAGGCATCGCGCAGCTGACGATGAGCAGTCCGAGAATGGTGATCTTACGATCCTGGTCTCGATCGCACATGGCTCCTGCCCAGCGAGCAGCCACGATTTGCAGTAGCAGCATCATGGCTGTCAGGACGTAATACGTTTCGAGCGAAACGTGTAAGACACTCACGCTGAATTTGAACAGAGCGACCTGAGTGAGACCTTGGAAGAAAGCGAGCCACCATCTCGAACAGAGCAGCCAGCGAAACGATGGGCTGAGTTCTTTCCACCGCGTTCGTGAATACTTGGGAATGATTTTCGTCGTGATCGGAGTCTTGGTCTCCGGCAGTGAAAGCATCGGAAGAATGGAACTGAGTGCAAGGGCAGCCCCAGTTCCGAAGATCACGAGATAGCTCCAAAGTTTACAATCACTGGGCCATTCCGAGATCAGTCGACTCCTCAGCAAGCCGAAGCTGGTCGGGACAATAATCGAAACAATCAGGCCAGCAATTCGTCGTCGAGAAAAGAACGTTCCCCAGTTCTGCTCGGGGACCAGATCGCTCAGCCAGGAAATGTAAGCACAATACGAGATCCCCTGTGCCAGATACCAAACGATGATGGCGGCCAGGATGATCGACAAAGAAAGGTTGTTGAAGCGTTCGGGAAGGAACAGAAAGACCGCAGGAATCACCAGTGCCGTCAGTCGTGCGATGATCAGTCCGCAGATCCAAAGGCGTTTTCGTCCTCGGAACCAATAAAGAATTCGACGAGTGAATACTCCCAGCGACTCTGCACATTCCGGAGCGACCTGTATCGCAGCCAGATACAGAGCCGACTGTTCAAACTCGTAGATGAAATAGTTCAGAAATCCGCCGGTCGTCAATGAGTTTCCGGCGGTGAATAAAGCCTGACTCAACATGACCAATCGGGTCACCGTTTCGGTGCTGAACTTCCGTGTCCCGTTGGGCAATGCAACTCCTGCATCTGAACAATTCATTGCGTGTCGACGAAGACGGCGCGATCTCTCGGCCGCGGCTCTTCCCAGAGAAGTGCTCTCCAGAACACTTCATGCTTCGACAAGATAGAAGTTTTTGACGCAGAGTTCATCTCTCGGAGATGAGAGATTCTACGATTTGGCTTTCACTTCCCAAGTGTCCCCGGAGTTGAACAACTTGTCGAGATCGCCTGATCCTTGCGAGGCAATGCAATCCTTGTACTGACGGTCCACTTCTCCGTCGTAAGTCGGCCGTTCGATGGCTCGGAAGACGCCCATCGGTTCAGGTGAGTCGGGCCATCGCATCTGGGCGAGTCGAAATGCGTGCGTTGGATCGTCGATCGTTTCATCATGGAAGAGAAGGTCGTCTTCTTTGACGTCGCTCAGAGTGACAATATCTGGATTGCCAGCACCATCGATCCGAACTCCCTTGTCCCGGGCTTTGCCATAAATGAGTGGCTTCCCGTGTTCGAGGTAAATGCAGTTCTCTTCTTTTTGGTCCTTCTTGGTCGCGAATTCAAAGGCACCCGAGTTAAAGACATTGCAGTCCTGATAGACTTCGACGAATGCCGATCCCTTGTGATTTGCTGCCCGTTCCAGGACTGAGGTGAGATGCTTGATGTCGACGTCGGCACTTCGTGCGACAAATGTTGCCCCAGCACTGATCGCGATGGAAAGAGGATTGAGGGGACGATCAACGGATCCGAACGGAGTGCTTTTCGTTTTTTTGCCGAGCGGACTGGTCGGAGAATACTGTCCTTTCGTCAGTCCGTAGATTTGATTGTTAAACATCACAATCTTCAAATCGACATTTCTTCGCAACGCATGCATCAAATGGTTTCCGCCGATCGACAGGGCATCTCCGTCTCCGGTGATTACGAAAACCGTAAGCTCCGGTCGAGCGACTTTCAGACCTGTGGCGATGGCTGGGGCACGACCGTGGATGCTGTGCATTCCATACGTTGACATGTAATACGGGAAGCGACTGGAGCAACCGATTCCGGAAACGAAGACGATATTCTCTCGGGGGATACCGAGCGTTGGCAGAACTTTCTTCATCTGAGCGAGGATCGAATAGTCCCCGCATCTCGGGCACCAGCGAATCTCCTGATCGCTTGCGAAGTCTTTTTGAGTGAGTACAGGAAGACTTGTATCAGCCGACATTGGGTGTTCCACTTAATGAAATGAATGATTCAACTCAAAATGTTTAACTCAAGAGCAGCAGCCGCTACGTCATCGATGTGTCCGGTTTAATCTTCGAGAAGTTCATCGATCTTGGAACACAATTCCCCGATGAGGAACGGTTTTCCTTTGACCTTGCTCATGCTAACGGCATCGACCAGAAAGTGAGCACGAATGATGATCCACAGCTGTCCTGAGTTTAATTCGGGGATAAGGACCTTCTTGTAACGACTTAAAATCTCGCCGAGGTTTTTAGGGAATGGGTGAATGTATTGAAGATGGCAGTGGGCGACGGATTTTCCCTGCCGTCGGGAAGCAGCACATGCTGACTTGACCGCTCCATATGTTCCGCCCCAACTGATGACCAGAAGGTCTCCGGATTCTGGACCGTCAACTTCCTGATCGGGAATCGATTCCGCGATTTTTTCCAGTTTCTGGCTTCGGATTTGGGTCATAAGTTGGTGATTATCGGGGTCGTACGAGACATTTCCCGAACCGTCTGATTTTTCGAGACCGCCCAGTCGGTGTTCAAGTCCAGGGGTTCCCGGAATGGCCCAAGGGCGGACGAGGTTTTCATCACGCAGATACGGTTGGAATCCATCGCCGTTCCCATTGGATTCCTTCGGGTGACGGACTTTGACTCGATACAGCCCATCGACTTCCGGAATCTTCCACGGTTCCGCACCATTTGCGATATAACCGTCGGTCAACAGGAAGACGGGAGTCATAAACTCGACAGCGATTCGAACCGCTTCTTGCGCCATTGCAAAGCAGTCCGCAGGAGAACGGGCTGCAATCAACGGCATGGGACAGTCCCCGTTGCGGCCGAAGTAAGTTAAGAAGAGATCGGATTGTTCGGTCTTCGTCGGAAGGCCCGTGCTGGGGCCGCCGCGTTGAACATCGACGATCACCATCGGGAGTTCCATGATGACCCCCAATCCAATTCCTTCTCCTTTGAGTGCAATCCCCGGACCGCTACTCGCTGTGACGGCCAATGCCCCGCCGAAAGCGGCTCCAACGACGGATGTAATCGCCGCGATTTCATCCTCAGCTTGAAACGTTCGGACTCCGAATCGCTTGAGTTTTGAGAGTTCGTGGAGAATATCACTGGCGGGAGTGATCGGATAACCGCCGTAGAAGAGTTCTGTGTCGGCAAGTTTCGCTGCGGTGACCAGTCCCATCGCAACAGCTTCGTTGCCGGTCACTTTTCGATATTTGCCGGGCTGAAGTTGGGCTGCGGGAACTTCATAATGGACGGTAAATTGTTCCGTCGAGAAACCGAAATTATACCCCGCTTTTAACGCCCGGAGGTTTGCTTCGAGCACACTCGGGTATTTCCCGAATTTCGATTTGACCCATTCTTCCGTCGGCTTAGAATCTCGTTCGTACAGCCAATAGACCAATCCGAGTGCGAAGAAGTTCTTACAGCGATCCGCTTCCCGGACACTCAATCCGAGTCCTTCGACTGCATCCCGTGTGAGGCGGGTCATCGGAACTTTATGAACCCTGTACGCGGCAAGTTCGGATTCATCGTCCAGCGGGTTGGAGTCGTAGTGGGCTTTGCCGAGATTGCTTTTGTCGAAGGCGTCTTCGTTGACGATCAGCGTTCCGCCACGTTTCAGATCCGCAAGATTTGTCTTCAATGCCGCCGGATTCATCGCGACGAGTGTGTCGACTTCGTCTCCGGGGGTGTAGATGTCTCCACTGGAGAAGCAGAGTTGAAAACCCGAGACTCCGAAGAGCGATCCGGCAGGGGCACGGATCTCGGCGGGAAAGTCTGGAAGCGTGCTGACGTCATTCCCGAAAACTGCTGAGACATTCGTAAACTGCGTCCCGGCGAGTTGCATTCCGTCGCCGCTGTCACCACAAAACCGGATGACGACGGATTCAACGGTTTGAAGTTCTTTGGATGCTGCTTGGCTTTCAACTGGCGTTTCGCTCTCCGCAGTCTCTTGCTCACTCGACTCTCGACTCTCGGATGACATCGCTCCGTAACTCCTCGGTGACTCTGATGAGTCTGCTATGTCAGAAAGATCTGAGAATGCATCCAGTTCCGACTCGCCCTGTCAAAGGGAATTCGTGTGAGAGAGCATCAACAACTCTCTGGTGTTGAAATTCCAACACGACGATTCTGAAGGACGGATAACATACGAGATCCAGTTCCTGACCGAATTCAGAGACGGAAGAAACACTTCCCTCTCTCCTATGACCTCTGAGTTCATTCTTGCAATTCACTGCATGCTTGCAAAGACCTTACATCGGGAAATCGGCATGAGTTGATGCGTTTTTCGCGAATTGCAATTATTGGCTGAATCGAATCTTGACGGGGAACGAATCTAGTGTTCCTTGCGTGGGATCCGCGAGCGTCGGTAGCGAGGTTGGCCATCCCATCCGAGCTTACGATGAAGCGTGCCGTAAAAGTCGTATCCTTCGACACGAAGAAGCTGAAAAGAGATATCCGCTTCGCGAACGATGACTTCATCACCTGACGAAAACGGAACACGAATCTGTCCATCTACGACCAGCATGACTCCATCGGGGACATGATCGGAGGTCAGCCGGTACTCCGCATCAGCCCGGTCGACAATGGGACGCACGGTCAATGTGTGGGGACAGATCGGAGTGACCACGAAGGCTCTCAAATCCTGTCGAAGAATCGGACCCCCGGCGGACAGGTTGTGGGCTGTCGAACCGACAGGGGTGCTGACAATCAATCCGTCGCCGCTGAAGGTGGTGACCTCTGTTCCGTTGATTGACAGTTCGATATCGATCAGTGAGAGCGAAGCCCCCGCCAGGATCGCCGCTTCGTTGAGGCCATGGTATCGGGATTCCTCTCCGTTCGCGTGACGATGAACGCATTCAAACATCAAGTGCGAGACGATGGTAAAACGACGCTCAACGAGATCGTCGAGAATAACTTCCACTTCGTCTTCCGCAATCTCCGCGAGGAATCCCAGTCGGCCAAGATTGACTCCGAGAATGGGGATCTGTTCGTTCTCGAACCAGCGGCAGGCGCGCAGAATCGCTCCGTCTCCTCCGACGACCAGTGCGACGTCGACATCCTGATCTCCAATCGTCTCGTCCGAAGTTGTCAGCGTGGCGACAAGCTCAATTCCTTCCTTCTCAGAGAGGATCTTGCTCAGTTTTCGTTGCGCAGATTGCACATGGGATGACTGGTCGCGAGCCACAATTACGATTTTTAGAGCAGGCTCGGACATGCCACGCTTTCTTCTCATTCGGAGTCAACCCTCGTCCTGAGGAAGGTCGAGGTGATACAATACGGAGACGATTCATTCAGCATGAAGATAACAGATGTTTTCACAAGTGTCGCATCTCAAAGTTCGTTTGCCGCTAGGTCACTTTTGTGGTGAACTCGGTAAACTCTCGTGGTCAATGCTGTTGAGCTGCGCGATGTTGTCGGGGGCTTACGCAGAAGAACCCGCATCTTCAACGGACGATCCGTCCTTGCGGGGGGCGACTTCGGAACAACGTCGAGAAGTGATTCAGCACGTTGCAGATTCCGCGAATCGTTTGGGAACGAAAATCCAGAATGGACAATTTGGTCCAGACGTTCTTGACGAACAAAAACGTGTCCTCGAACTGATCCGACAGCTTCTCTCGACAGACAGTCAAACGGATTCTCTCGCGAACCCTAAGTCCGAACAGGCGGAATCAACGGATCGACTTGAGGCAGGACAATCGGAGGGTGAGCCATCAGAGGGAACGGCGGAACAGCGTCCGGAAAGTTCGGAGATGACATCGAATGACCCCTCGAATTCCTCTCAAGGAGGCAGTTCTGAAGAGCCAACAGATGGAGCAACTGGTCACGGAGCAGGGCAGGGTCCTGCGAAAGAGCCAGCTGCTGAGAACTGGTCGCCGTGGCAACGTGCGACACTTGAAGACGCTGTGTGGGGACACCTTCCCCCTCAAGAACGAAGGCAACTCTCTCGGACCTACAGCGAGACGTTTCTGCCGGGCTATGAAGATCAGGTCAAAGCTTACTTCGAACGGTTGACTCGACTGGGAACCCGAGCAGCTGAGTCGCGAACCTCGCCGGAAAATTCCGGCCCTCGCGACGAGTGAAGGCTTCTCTCGAAACGATTCAGGCAGATGAAATAATTTTCAGCTGACCGGTCAACGTTTGGTTCGAGTGTCATAGACCTTTCGGTAAACGGTCCAGTGGTTGTCGTCTTTTGTTGCCACGAGCAACAGCCACTGATGAGGATCGGAAGAGTCGATCAATGGAAGGTCTTCAAGAAAGTCATCACATTTCGGTGAGAGCTGACTCACGACGGAATAGATGCCAGCTTCGGTGCGGAAAGCAGTCGAGTATAAAAAGTTGGCTTCGCTGCGGTGTCCATATTGGTCAATCACTGGAACGGCCATCGGCCTCATCTGATCAGCCTTCTCAACTTCCGAGTAATCAAAGAATTCGGAGTCTCCGCAGAATACGATCCGATCGACCGGATACCAGTTCGTATTGTTACGCTGCTGGATTGGAATTTGACGGATCAGTTGAGCATAGACGTCGTCTCCGAATGCTTCTCGCAATCGCTCCTGGAGGGCGAGATGCTGGTTGCTGGCAGCGGGGTCAATCGGAAGTGTCCAGTCAAAGTCTCCCGGAGGTGTTTGGTCTTCTGTCGGAATTTTCATTCGGCGAAAGACTTGAGGAGACCATTTATGAACAGCCTGAATCAGATGGGCGCCGCTGGGAAAGCTTCCGCGATAGAACGGAATTTCGTTCGGGGTCTCGTCGGGGCGACGGTACTGGACGTTATTCGATCCCGACATCGATTGCAGATCGATCGAGGTGAGAAGTTCTCGGTCGGCTTCGAGGTCGAGTTGTCTCGAAGTTGAAAGAAGCATTGTGTGGAGTTCGTTCACGCGTGCGATTTGTCCGTCATCGGTCACGTCAACGATCGTCAGGCTTCCGCCTTCATTGCTGCCTTGCATGGCATAGTTGGAGGTCGTAATTGCACCGAACGCGAAGAGGACTGTCATCACTGGAAAGGTGACCCATGTCCACTTTCGAAGCCCGAGCGATCCCAGACAAAGATAGTCCAGCGGTCCGATCGCAAGAACGTACAGAAACAACGACAGTGAAATGAACCAGAGTGGAAGAACTTTCATTCCTGTGGGTTGGGTTCGCTGCAGAAAACTGGCTCCGCCCGAAGAAGGTGTTTGGCGAAACCGCGTCACAAACGCATCGATTCCCGGGTCGTCGACGGTGTGAAAGTTCCAGTTATTCAGAACGGTGTAACGTCGACCGGGGTCCCATGACCATTTTCCCGATTCAAGAATTGGAGCAACTTGTTCTTTGCGAACCTTCCACAAATGGACGAACAGCTTGAGTCGTTGCTGCTCGGTCAACGATTCAATCACCTTCTCCTGAGGATCGGTTCTCACGTACGCCACACGGCCGAATCCGGAACGACAGGTCAGAATTTTCTCTTCATCTTCAAAAGAGAAACCTCCGCCAGGAGTTTGAAAGACATGAGGATCGGATTCTGGAAAACCTCCCAGTGAATTCAGAGCCGTCAACTCATCTGAGTTCACGTGTTGAGATGAGTTCAGTAGGATCAGACAGCTTCCCCCGGCTCGAATCCATGCCTTCAATGCAATGATTTGCTGTTCGCTGAGCTTGGCGAACAAGTCGCTCGAAATGATGACCAGATCGCTGACGCAATGTTCGAGAGGGCTGTTGGGGAAATCGATCGGTTCCAGAAGACGCGAAAGGGACACAACCGGACGATCAGCCTGAGTCTGATCATCATAGTCCGGCAGACACGTTTCGAGAAAAAACTCGTGGCAGAGTTCCTTCTCTTCGGTCGTCATCCGGTCGGAATCGGGCGACGCTAACGTGACCACGCAAGCGCGGCGACTTGCGCCGGGAGTTCGAATCACCTGCGGATTCAGCGCGTGTCGAATTCCATCGCTCGATGTGAAAGTGACGAAGACATCGTATTGCGATTGCCACAGCCTCGCTGTCGGTGGCTGAATGAGAAACTCATAATCCTGAGTCCCCGATGTGAAAAACAGATTGTCGAGCTCATAGATTCCGACTCGACCGCTCGCGTCGTTGACGAGTTCGAGGGTCAGATCTCCAGAAACACCCGGGGCGGGCAAACCGCATTGGACGCGCATTCGAAGCAAGATCGGGCCGCCTGATCGATTGGAATAGGTCTCGGAATCGAACTCCACGAGCAGTGGGTATGATCGGGCAGGTTGAGCTTGAAGAGAACCGACGCACACAAACAACACGAAGACACTGAGGCTTAGCAGCAATTTC
The DNA here is from genome assembly GCF_007859735.1 of Thalassoglobus neptunius. Taxonomy (GTDB): domain Bacteria; phylum Planctomycetota; class Planctomycetia; order Planctomycetales; family Planctomycetaceae; genus Thalassoglobus; species Thalassoglobus neptunius. The sequence goes on from NZ_SIHI01000006.1 coordinate 88,776, forward strand.
GTCCAATTGGAGTGTGATAGGTGTCCGGATTTCATCGATTCGCTCATCAGAAACAAAATGTCGGCACGGGCCATGAATTCATGTTCATTGTCTATTCAGGAACTCCGACCGGTCGTCGTTGAAAATACCACCATTCGAATAACAGAACGATGAAGCCAGCAGCTGCGAACCATGTCCACAAAGGAGCATCCTGTTGAACCGTTTGCTGTTCCGCTTCGACCGACAACTCATTGAAGGTGATTGTATCGACGGTTTCGAGTCGTGATTCCGTCGGGTTGAGCAGACTGACTCCGATTTTCGCGACGAGATCTCCAGATTTTCGGATCTGGTATTCTCCGACTTCTGGTGCGGAGATCCCTTTGAGCACTCCGTCAGCATCGGTCGATCGTTCTTCGTGTCGACCTTCGGGAGTCGTTACGCGATAGGTTCCAGGTTCATTCATCACTTGCGCGGGAAGGACTCCAGTGGAGGGGGCCCGGATGTCAGAGAGGGAAGCAAACTGCATCGCTTCATTGATGGCATTCGCGATGAAGACTGGAAATCCGACGCGGTAGGGAAGAGTCGATCGGTCTGTATGGAACAGGAGGAAATATCGCTTGCCGATTCCGACTCGTTGGCTCACGATCAACGGACCCTGAGTTCCGTGAGCGAGAATGCTATAGCCCAAATCTTCAATGGACACATCGCTGATCCCTTCGTTCTTGACGGGCATCTCAGAGATGATCACTTCCTTGAGCTGCACATGCTGCAGAATCTGGGCGTCACGTTCCCAGTCGACGACTTCTGCCGGTTCGTCTTGAATCGAGATGAGGCTTGCGAGATCGTCGGGAAGAACTCCAATGAAGATGCTCAGTGGAGTTTCACGCGCGATGTCGTCCTTGTTGTCAGAAATGACAAGGTCATATTCATTGGCCGGTTCGACTGCATCAGCACGCGGATAAACGAGGACGCCGGGAAGCGATTCCAGAGCATGTCGAAATGCCTTCATATTTGTCGGGCAGTAAACATCAATTTCCCGTCCTTTCGGAAGGTTCAGCCAGGCGCTGTCGTCTGCGGCGAGGGCATCGAGTCCAACCGGTTTCAGACTCGCCTGCAATGCCTGATCGGTTCGGGCATCGACAGAAAAGACCAGCCGCTGAGATTCGCCAGCATTCAGAATGACTCGTTCTTCTCCGACCGGTTCCCCGTTCGAAGTCAAAACAAGCTCGGCTTCCGTACTGGCGGAAGCGGTCCCTTCAATCCGGATAAAAATGTCCCAGCGTTCGGGAGAAGAACGACGAGCGTTGAGTGCAGTGATTCCAATGTTATTGCCGGGGAGATCGATCTGAAAGAAGTCCAACGTGAATGGGAGATCGAAGTCGACCTCTGCCATCAATTCTCCCGTCGCTGGATTGGGACGCGTCGGAAGGTTTCCATCAGAGTACAAACGGACAGTCTCAATCGATTGAGTTCGTGACAACGCCTGCGCCAGTCGAAGTCCATCGGTCAATTTACTCGGGACTTGTTCCACTTCCAACCGCTTGAGAGCGTCGGTGAGCAACGTCTTGTTGTCCGTGAATTCGGTCAATCGGCGGGCCGTCGAACCCATCGCGATCAGAGTCAGCTTTTGATCGGGCAAAAGCCCGTCGATGATGGACTGAATTTCCCCTTTGGCGACATCAAGGCGACTTGTCCCTTCGGCATCCACTGCTCCCATGCTGGCCGAACAGTCAATCAAGATCGGAAGATAAGTGAGCCGCTCAGAATCGCCTCTCCAGAATGGTTGCATCGCTGCCAGTGCCAGAAGCGACAGGAGCAACAGTTGCAGGAATAGCAACATGTTGCGTTTGAACTTTTGAAACGGAGCATTCACTCGCTGATCGTTGATCACCTGTTGCCAGAGAGCCAGTGAAGAGATGGCGATGCGTGTTCGGCGAAGTTTCAGAAAGTAAAAGATAATCACGGGAATGGCGAGCAGAAACAGCCAGGCGTATTTCGGCGCAAAGAAGGTCGGAATCCATTGTGTCAGCCAGCTCATGCTCAATACCGTGATCGATTCAGGGAGTTCATACTGTTTTCATTGCGAATAATTATCTGATCCAACCTTGCCGCAACATCTGATCGAATAACAACGACTTCAATGGGTCTTCGCTGGAGACGGAGAGAAACCGTCCGTTTCGCTTGCGGCACTGCGATGCGAGATAGTTTTCGAGTCCAAGTCGATGCTGGTGATACATCCCCAGCAGTTCTCCCACCGATGAAACGTCCAGCGTGGCGTTGGTTTCCGAGTCGACGAAGCGTAAGTAGCCCGCCAGTTCCGGGGAGATTTCAGTCGGTCCGAGGATCTGCAGGGCATAGACTTCGAGCCCGGCTCCGAACAGGAGATTGAAACTTCGCGCCACATCGCCAAGTGTGAGAAAGTCGGAAAGGACGATGGCGATTCCTTTTCCTGAATGGACCTTCAGAACCTGATCGACGGATTCGTCGATGGAGACCGAACCACCCGGAGTTGTTTGCTCCAGAAACCGAAAGAACTTCTTTAAGCTGGCTCGGCCGGTACAGGGGCGCAGGTACGGAAGTTCGCCGGATGTTGACCCGCATTTGAACACACTGACGCGCTCCACGTTCATCAGTCCCATCACGCCCAGCGCAGCAGCTACACGACGTGCAAGCTCGAACTTTCCTTCGAACTCCATCGAACTCGAACTGTCCAGAAGAATCGCCACGTGCATTTCTTCTTCGTGGGCGTAGAGTTTCAAGTACGGATGATTTAATCGAGAGAAGATGTTCCAGTCGACGTAACGCATGTCGTCGCCGGGTACATACTCTCGATAGTCCGAAAACTCGATACTCGTTCCGCCCTTACCGGAGAGATGTTCCCCGCGCATCCGGTTGGTCCGTCGGCGCAGCGGGTTCAGTCGCATCTTCTCAGCTCGTGCGAGAACATCGTTGGGCAACAATGATGTAAACTGAGTCGCGGCAGTGGACATAACAAAGTCTCCGGTCGTTGCTTAATAAAGAGTTGAGGTAAAGTATCTCAATCCTTTTGACGCGATTGTGCGAACAACCAGTCCCATGTAAGACGATTCTGTGCGGTTTGTGTCCAGCTGTTATGCCCGACACCCGGGTACTCGGTGTAAATCACGTTTCCGTTCAGCTCTTTTAATTTCGAGACCATTTCGCGAGAACGTCTCACAGGAACGGCTCCGTCAGCGTCACCGTGAAAGACCCAGATGGGAACATTGACAAAACGTTTCGCGTAAGCAGGGTCGCCTCCGCCACAAATCGGAATGCCCGCTGCAAACCGATCCGGCCAACGTTGAACGCAGTCCCAAGTTCCGTAACCGCCCATGGAGAGTCCGCAAACGTAGATTCGATCGGGATCCACTGGCAAGTTTTCAATCAGTGTGTCGATGACTTCGCTCGTTGCTCCGAGTGGTTTGGAAGGTTCTTCCGGCATTGTGCTGCTCGGCTTACTCCAGTCAATTTCGACCCACTTCTGGCCTTGAGGACACTGAGGAGCGAGGACGAAACAGGGATACCGCTTTCGCATTTCCGGAGTTGCGAGTTCTTCGACGACATGAACCAACTGGGCGGCGTTGTCGTTTCCGCGTTCGCCCGCCCCGTGAAGAAAGAGAACCAGCGGGTATGTCTGGCCGTCTTCCATTTTCTCGGGAGACATGAGGCGGTAATTCAATTCATGTCCGTTCTCGGCCTGATGCTTTCGGGATTCGAACAGAGCCTCGAACTCATCCTGCGCAGATACGGAGCCAGTTAATCCGAACGCAAACACGATCGCCAAAGGAGTGACAGGTTTCAGGGTTTTCACGAATGGACCTTATTAACTGAGTAAGGATCGATGTTGGTTTAGTTAGCGTTAACTAGAATTTCTCAGGCAGCTTGTTCAGGGAGTGTTGTTAGGCACTCGTCAATCAAATCGCCCACTTCGACGTTTTCTGCCTGTCCGTCGTAATTGAGCAATGTTCGATGTTTAAGAACTTCGTCGGCAAAGTAGCGGACATCGTCGAATGAAAGATGGCTTCTGCCTTGGCTGAGAGCGCGCAAGCGACCTGCTTTAATTAACGCCTGTGCTGCACGCGGAGACGCACCCCAGCGGATGAATTTTTTAACGCCTTCCGGGGAGAACTCTGTCTCAGGATGTGTGGCGAGGACCAGTCGACATGCGAAGTCGCGAATCGGTTCCGCGACGACCACTTTGTTGAGAATGGTTCGTAGGTGCAGGATGCGTGGGCCATCCAGAAGCTTTTGCAGTTCGACGCGTTGACGAAGAATCGTCCGGTTCACGATCTCGTTCAATTCTGTCAGTGACACAAACGGGACGTCGATCTTGAAAAGGAACCGGTCGAGTTGGGCCTCGGGGAGAGGATAGGTTCCTTCCTGCTCGAGAGGGTTTTGAGTCGCCATGACAAAGAACGGTTGTTCCAAGCGGTGAATCGTGCCTCCCGTGGTGACTGTTCCTTCCTGCATCGTCTCCAGAAGTGCCGACTGTGTTTTGGGGGTTGCCCGGTTGATTTCATCGGCCAGCAGAAGTTGCGTGAAGATCGGCCCGGGGCGGAATTCGAACTGATACCGACCGTGTTCGTCAGACTGCATCATGTTCGTACCGATGATGTCCGCCGGCATCAGGTCCGGAGTAAACTGGATTCGTCGAAATTCGAGATCCAGGACTTCGGACATGGCTTTGATCAGTTCTGTTTTTCCCAAACCGGGAACACCTTCGAGCAGAACATTTCCGCCGCAGATGATTGCCGTCAGCGCCGCTTCGATGACGCGTTCCTGACCGACGATGACTTTGCCGATTTCGTTGCAGACGGACTCGTAAGTCTGTTTGAAGTCATTGGCTTCCGCCTGCAGTGCGTCAAGTTCCTGATCGTTCATCGGTCTTCCTCAATCGTGACAAATTGTCTTGAGATAATTTTGTGGGCAATGGCTCATCGTGGACGAAGTGGACTGCCTGTCAGCTTTTCTGGTCAGGAGTGTCGTCGTCTTCGGATCGTTTTCGTTTCATCTGGAGAAGGCGACTGGTGGTCGATTCATCGTGTTTCGGCGGAACGTCTTTGGGTTTCTCCGATTTCGGTTTCGAAGGCTCGGCAGTCCGTTTGGCTTCGGTTGTCAAATACGGACTCTTCTGTCCGGTCGGCTGGAATGGTTTCGACGGACGCTCCGACTTGAGGTGTTCACCGACTTGTTTCTTGCGTTGCAAGAGTGCGCCCATCGTCTGTGTCGTTTCCTTCTTCGTTCCGAATCCAAGCATCGACTTCACAACAGACCAGTCGAGTTGGACTCGGCGAACAGCAACGTCGAGCGGCAACAGGCAGGCGAGTGCGATCAGGAACCAGTCAAAGATCGGCTTGGAGCTTTGCTTCGGAGTTCGTCGGTTGTAGATGTCTTCCGCTGTTGAATCGGCAGACAGTTCCGTTCCCGAGGTTTCGTCTTTGATTTGCTGGAGAGTGCTCATATTCGAGGTGAATTTGAGAAACTCCGGCGAGTACGAAACGATGAAGCCGCCATGAACACGGTCTTCGCGCTCTCCCGATTTTCCAATCGCAGTGACCTGGAATTGCCCCTTGTCGTTGACCGGGAATGTTCCCTGATAGCGGCGCGGCCCCACCTGTTTGAGTGGAATTGAGAGTTCCGTTCCTCCAGGTCCGGAGACTTTTGCAGCGACGTCGAGAAAGTCTTCTTCGGGGTAAAAATCCTCAACGACGATGACTCCTTCGCCACCGGAGTTATAGGTCCACATCCGCAGACTTCCCGTCTTCTCGACTCGGGAAATGCGAATCAGCAATTGTTTGACGAACGCGGTGTAGTCGTTCCAGTCGACCCAGTCGCGTGCCCATTGATTCGAGAGAGATGAAGTAAATGCCGCCGTTGTTCCCAGCCCGTATCTCCAAATGGCGAGCACGGGGTCCGTCTCTTCTTCAGAGGCATCTTCCGGGATGGTGAACAGAATGTTTTCAGTCAGTGCATTTTCTTTCAGCGACGTCAGAACAAATCCATGCAGCGGAGGAAGTCCGTCAATTCCTTCGAGAACGGGTGAAGGAAAACCGACGTCCGGAGTGAAGTCTTTCTCCTGAATCATGCTCCGCTTCAAAGTCTTCGCTTCCTTGATGAAGATCGATGGAAGCTCATTGGGATCGGCCGGGAAGTAATAGCGACCATCGGTGGCGTTGGCGATGTTTCGCAGCGTCTCGATCTCAATCCCTCCATGGGGGAAAATGGCGATCGTTGAAACGCTGATTTTCTCCGAGATGAATTTGTTCAACAGGCTCGGTGCTGGAATCTGAGGATCACCATCGGAAATGATGATCATGTGTTTCGTGGCAGCATCGCTTTCACTGAGACCATCAAAACCAATCTGCATCGTCGGTCCGAAGGCGGGCATATCTCCGATGACTGCGCTGTTAATGGCGGGGACCATGTCCTCGTATTGAGAAGCTGGAGCCATGTCGACGACCCACTGTTCTCCGCCCGGGCCATAAGCGATGACGCCGACATCATCCTGATTCCCGAGAACCTTGATTGCCTGTTTGGTAATCCGCTTGGCCCACGTATTTCCCTCGGCGAATTCACATGTGTGAAGAATAATCGCCAGCGCCCCTTTCGGGAGAACCTTCTTCTTCGTGATGTCCATCGAGACCGGCAGCACTTCTTCAACAATGGTTCGATGATATCCACCCGGGCCGAAGCTGTTGTCGCCCCCTGTCATCAGAAAACCGGTGCCCTGATTGAAGACAGCGTCACGCAGCGCCTGAAGCTGTACTTCGTCAAAAGCGTCGTGAGCGACATTCGCGAAGATGACGCAATCGTAGGGCAGCAGGGAAAGCGAATCGCGGGGAAATCTGTAAGAGTCGACGACTTCAATCGCACGTTCTCCCTCGCGAATCGCTCTCGCGAGATGTTCGTAATCACGATCGTCATCACGAATGGGATCACGGACGATGAGAACTTTGCCTTCTCCCTCGACGTAAATGTAGCCAACCGCACGATTGTTTTCGTCGCGTCCATCTGTTCCATCTTCTGGGATCAGAGTCGCTTCGTATTCGTAGTACCCCGGGCTTCTCAGATAAATCGGGATGTCGATTCGGTTCTTACCTTCTTCGTAAGTGATCTCAATCGGATCTTCTGTGATCGGCTCGCCGTTCTCCTCGATGATCAACTTCCCTTTCCCAGCCTGAAGAGAAGAAATCACGACTGATGCTTCGTAGGGTTCACCGATCTTGACGGACTGCGGAAGGTCGAGCCGCTCAACCCAGGTTTCGTTGTCGTACTGGTACTTCACAGGCAGAACGTCAACGGAGATCTCGCGGGCATTCAATTGGTCGAGAACCGTTTTGAGGTCACCGGTCGTTTCAGAACCGTCGCTGATGAGGACGATTCTTCCGCGTCGATCTTCCGGGAGAATGGCGGCGGCGAGAGACAGAGCGTTTTCGATGTTGGTGGCATCGCGATCGACGCGACTGTTGAATCGGATCTCCTCCGGATTCGACATCGTGCTCCCATAGTTCGTCTGAATGGGAGGAACTTCCACCGCGGCGGAGCTTCCGAATGCGATCCAGCCAGCGACATCCTGAAGCGGTTTCTCTGAGGTCGTTCTTGCGACGAAGGTCAATGCGTCGGTCACGCGATCGGGATGAATCGACTCAGAAATGTCGACGGCATAAACGACAGAAAGTTCATCGGTCGTACGAACACTTCGAGGCTCGGCAAGCATCGCGACGAAAACGCCGACGAGGATCAAACGTACGATGAGTGCCTGTGTCGATCTCCAGCGATTGAGTCCGCTCCAGCCGCATGTTGCCATCCACCACACCCAGACGGAGACCGCAATCAGCCCAAACATTAGCGGTTTGGTGAACGTGAAAACGTCGAAGGAGATGACCGTGAGAATCGCGACCGCGTAGAGAATGAGAAAAACGACGAGCGGAAGCGCGTCACGCCAGCCCACCCGGCTTCGTGGTTTCGGAAAGATTCGGCGGAGCAGGTCTGGGACTTTCAATAGAGTAGTTCCACAACTCGACGGTTTCCGGTATCGGCAACGGCGATCTTGCCGTCATGATTCACTGCAATTCCCCACGGGGTCCAGAATTGTCCTTCCCCTCGTCCTTCATGTCCATAACGACCCAAAACTTTTCCCTCTGTCGAAATCCGGGAGATTCGACCGGCTCCGTATTCGGCCACGAACAACGACCCGTCCGGGCCTTTTGCCAGATCATACGGATAGTAGAGTCCAGCTGTTTGCGCATCTGCAACGACACGAAGAAATTTTCCGTCCAGGTCAAACGCCTGAATGCGGTTGTTGATGGCGTCGGCGACGTAAAGCGTCCCTTCGTGCCAGACGAGTCCACTTGGTCGTTGAAACTGTCCATTCTCTGTTCCGACTTCGCCGAATTCAGTAACAAACTCTCCGGTATGTGTGAATTTTTGAATCCGGTCGTTGCCCCCATATTCCGCAACATAAAGGAATCCATCCGGAGTCTGCGTGACAGCAACGGTGTAGATGAACTGGCCCGGTCCGCGCCCGAACTCTCCAAGCGTTCCGAGAAGTTCACCTTCGACGTTAAAGAACGTGATCCGATTGTAATGAGTGTCGGCAACTGCGATGCGTCCATCGAGGAGAACCCAAGCCCCTTCCGGCTTGCCGACATCGTATTCCGGCATCCACCATTTGCGGACGAGGTCCCCGACTTGATCAAACATGAGAACTCGTCCTGCATCATCCAGAACGAACAGGTCTCCCCGAGGGCTGAAGGTCATTCCTCTCGGAGCTGGCAGCATGGGCCCTTCGTTCGGGAGCGAATAAATCTTTGCAGACTCGATGGCAAGTTGTGGTTCTTGAGCGTCCGACTGACCACATCCGGACAAAAGTGGAACAAGAAGCGATAAGAAGAGGGCGAGCACGACACTCAGGCGAACACGCGTCCCCGACTTGAATGTGCCTGATGACGGTTGATGGTAAATCGTTCGAGTTTCTCGGGTCTCGCCATGTTGGATCTCTGACTGATGATGCTGACCGACATTCCAGGTCTTCTCAATTGAGAGGGGGGATGTCTCGTCTTCTTGCAGAACAATTTGTTCGGGGCGCAGGCAGGGTGTTTCGTTTTCAACCGGCAGCCACAAAGGTTGTTCATCGTTGCCAAACCAGTTGGCGGGGCCCAGGAGATTCGCGAGGGATTTGTTTTCAGGGCGATAATAAAGTTCGTGGGGGGAGCCCGACCAGGCGACCTGACCGTCTTGGATGCAAATGACGAAGTCCGCTTCTCGGAGAACCACAGAAGGAAAATGCGTGGAGAAAATCAACGAACACCCGGAACGCCGCAAGGTTTCGCGAAGGACTCTCCAGTACAGGTCAACTCGTTCTGGATCAACGTGCGTAAACGGTTCGTCCATCACATGTACAAACGGTTGCATCGCCAGACTTCTCGCAACAGCCAGTCGAGCCCGCTCTCCCATCGAGAGTGAATCGGGAGTGCGGTCGCTCAGATGAGACAGGTCGAACGTCGTCAGAAGTTCATCGACCGTTTCGGCTGACGGCTCACGATCGGTTGACGGTTGGCTGGAGCCTTGAGACACAACTTGCAGATGGTCACGGACACTCAGCAGCGGCCAGAGACCGAAGTCGGCAGGGACCCATCCGACACCCAGTCGACGTTTCGACTCCTGTTGTAATGAGTCTGAAGCACGGACCACTCCGCGCTCGGGAGATTCAAATTCGACCAGTAAGTTCAGGAGAGACGTTTTCCCCGCACCAGAAGGACCGATGACTGCAGTCACTCCGCTCGGGATGGAGAGTTGACCAATTGCCAGTCGAGGGCAACTGGGGTGTCCCAGTTGAATGTTCTCCAGATTCCAGAGTTCGATTCCCATGATGGCAAGGGACCCGTTTCAGAGGGGCCGTCCAATGTTTGTCTTATGATTGATGAAACTCTTCAGCGCCAATTCGGATCACAGGCATTGGCAACATTTCATTGTTTGTTGGGAAATCGTTTTCGAATTGCCAGTCTGCCGCTGCTCGAACGTTTCTGCACCGATGAACGCAGAATTCACTCGTGAAGATCATTGATGAAGATGCGTTAGAAAAACCTTGTGAACAATCGTCGAAGTGAAATCAGAACGGTGACAAGTACAAACGGAATCACAATGGCCACAGCGAGTTTGACTCCCAGCGCCGCGATTCTTCCGTAGTGCAGACTATTGTAAAGAACATAATTGATGGGAGCCAAGCCAGGCATCGCCAGGATCGATGGAAGCATGACTTCAAAGTAGCTCCAGTACGATAACAACAAAGCGACGGCAAAGACCTTTCGGCCATGAAATTTCCAGTGCAGTTCTCGTCCGATCCGCTTCTGTGCAGCATTTCCTGACTCGCTCAGCAGCTGAATCATCTTCCTCGCGGGGGAATTTTCACTCAAATCGAAACAGTGAAAAAGGATGACTGCTCGCGGCAACAGATACAGCACTTCCGACAGGATCAACGGGACTGGTGTATCGTACGCGAAACGGAAGCCCGCTGTTTGAAAGATTTCCGCGACGGTCAATCCCCACGGAAGACTTCCCATCGACGCAGGCAGAAAAAGAAGAAACAACAACAGTCGCGGAACTCCCGTCTGAAACGTTGACCTCAAGGTCAGAACGAGCCCCAGACAAACGCATCCGGATGTCGCAGCGATCAGGATTCCATCGCTCACCTCGCGAATGAGTGTCGGCTGTGATCCCACCATGTTGAGTCCGAATCGAAATCCTCGCACAAGATGCCACGTTGGCATCAGGACCACGACGAGCAAGCTTGCCGCGATCCACGAGCAAATCAGCAGCGTACGCCCAGTGTGAGCTTTCGAAAGTCGTCGAATGTTGTGCCGATCATCAGGTCGTGGCGAGTTGATCCACAGAACAATCGGAATGAGAAACGGAAGATGAACCACCATCGGGAAAGCTGCCAGTCGCAACGTTTCTCCAAGTTCAAGTCCTCGCGAATGTTTCGTGAAAATCCACTCTGTCCAACCGTTCGCCTGCATCAGTGAGGCAAGGTCCGCTTCCTGAAACGAGAGCAGAAACAGCAGGCAGAACGCGGTCAGATGAATTCGAAGCCGCGACTGCAGTGCCAGTCGAAAACGGAAACTCCACGAGGTCCGAGCCAGTCGTCCCAAGTGAATTGCACTGTCCGTCACGGTCGATGGAGGAGAAAGCCAGAGGATGATCACAGCCACCGGAAACAACTGCATTAACACGATCGCGGCATAAAGTCCTTCGCGCATCCAGGGATGATGCACGAGGGACATTGACGTGTCACGAAAGCAGTATCCCGTCATCACGGAAGGGATCAGAAACGGGACAGCCATTGCAGACATCATCCACTTCCGCCGAGCAGGGGGAAGGGATTCAAGAACTCGACAACCCAGTTCCGCCAGACAGGTTCCCAATGCGGAAATGATCAGGCTTCGAACCAGCGACCAGATGAGCGCCCCCAGCCAGGTCACAGGCGAGCACCCAATTCCGAATGTGAGTCGATGAGAATCATTGAGAAGGAGACGTATACAGTTCGGACAACCACTTCAGGCATTCAATCCTCGCACTGGCGGAATCAGTGACATCCACAGACTGAGCCGCAAGAGGAATCAGTTCACGGACATCTTCGGGGAGCGCATCTTCATCTGTCGGACCGAGCGGGATCTGTCGGGAACCTGATTTCGCAAGGGCGAGTTCAATACGCTCGCTGAGTAAGTAGTCGATCAGCTGCTGCGTCTCTTCTTTCTTCGAAGTCCCATTGATCATTGCGACACTGTTTGGAATGCAGATGGTCTTCCCCTCATCAACGCGAATCGGCAACATCGCGACCGGAGCTCCTTCATCCAGCCCGACGAAGTAGTCATCAGTGTCGGTCCAGCCGAACTGACAGACGCCCTCAGCGACCAGATTTTTCACCGTCGCATTCCCCGGGGAAATCTGACAGCCGCGCTCCAACAGGTCGTCATACCACGCTTTTGTTTCCGAGCCGCCCCACTGATTCCAGAGAATCGCAAAGTGGGTCAGCGTCGTTCCGTAGAGTGGCATCGCAATCGTCATCTGCGACAGGTCGTCTGATTGAAAGGCTTCCAGAACTTTCGATTCCTCTGTCGTGAAGGAGTCCGTATTCACAATCCAGACTCTCAGGCGACCTCCAAATCCGGCCCACAACCCGTCCGGGTCTTTGAACTGTTCCGGAATTCTTTCGAAACCGCTCCCGCGATACGGTTGAAGCACGCCCGCTTCAGCCAGTTCGACAGTTCCCAGAACTTGATTGTTCCAGAAAACGTCACAAACCGGGTTCTCTTTTTCACGAAGCAATCGCTGCACGAGTCCGAGAGACTTGGTGGCTTCCGTGTCACCGACCACGACAACCGGGATGCCGGTTTCGCTTTCGAAGTCATCCAGAATTTGACTCGCGAAGATGAGATCGTGAGCACAATAAACGACGAGTGCTTCGTCAGTTCTTCGTGCGACTGACATCCAGCCGACAGCAAGTGCGAGAACGAGAAACCCAATGAGAACATACTGCAGCGGTTTGGCCACGAGAAGACTTTCCACGATTGATCAAGTTGCGAGCGTCTGAGTGCAAGCTGAAAATTCAGGATCGAAAGCAGCGATATTACCTGTCGAGGGTATCGAAGTATTTTTTAATCGAGTCAACGTACCCGGGCGGAATCTGCTCCTGATCAATCACATCATCGAGTGATTGCTGAATGTCTCCGACGATCTGTTTGTATTCTTCATCCTTGATTTCTCCGGATTCGGAGAGCCCTTTTGTTTTCATCGACAGCAGGATCTTGCCCTTCTGGATTGCGGACTTCGAAGTTTCGTTAATGAATCCCGTTGCGACAGAATCGTCTTCAGGAGCTTCTCCACCTTCACCGAAACCTTCTCCTCCGAGGCCATCGCCGTCCCCGTCTCCTTCTCCCTCGCCGTCACCTTCTCCCATTCCCTGACGGCCAGTCATTTGAGCATAGAGTTCGGCATAGTCCTCGAGCGTCATATCGCTTTCGAATTCTTCTCCATCAAGGCCACCTTCTGCATTCATTTGCTTGGCTTGAGCGATCGCTTCGAGTGCTTTCTCCAGCTTCTCTAGATCTCGAGCGGATTGGGCGACAAGCTCCATTTCCATTTGAGCGACTTCCATCGATTGCTGAATCGACTCCATTGCTTCTTGGGAGAGTGGTTCGCCTTTGGAAGCGTCCAGTTGCTGCTTCACGCGCTGGAGTGCCGAAGTGAGTGCTTTGGATCCGACCTGTTTTTCTGAAAAGTCTTCCAGAGCATCGAGCTTCTTTTGAATCTGACGTTCCATTTCAGTCCGTTCAATGGGATCGTCGGTCTTCGCAAGTTCCTTCAGGGCGTCCGAAATCTCGTCGAGTTCCTGCTGCAGCGGTTCGGAATCGCCTTTCTGGAGGTTCTTCTGCCACTCGCGAAACATCTCCTGATTTCCGAGCGATCCGAATTTCTGCTCGCTGTTCCATTTGTCGAACAATGATTTCAACTCACCCGAGTTCAGCTTGCGAAAAATCTCGCCAATCTCTTTCTGATGTTTATTCAGCCGATCGAGATTCGCTTTGGGATTGGCTTTCTCCATTCGCTGAAAACCAATCTTGAGCCCTTCAACGGCTTTCTCGACTTCCTCAGAGTTCTCAGCATCGATGTTCTTTTGAGCGAGAACATCTTTGCGCTTTTGAGCCTGCTTGGCAGATTCTTCGAGAAGCTTCTTCTGATCTTCCTCTTGTTTGGCTTCCGCGACTTTTCCGAACGGGTCGAGTGTCGGAACGAGCATCGAACCAACCATCAACAGGACCAACGCCGCAATCGGCCACATGGAGAACCGTTCCCATTGAAATGGAGCGACGATTTCCGGATTCACGTTGGGAGCCATTTTCTCTGCGTTACGGATCACCAGCGGTCGGTAATCAGAGGAAGACTTTTCGATCGACAAAAGAGTCAGGAACAAATCGTTCGACGATTGCGACTGATCGATCGCCGACGCTGCTGTCTTTTCATCGGGCTTCCAGGGGATCAGTGCTGCAATGACTCCACCGAGAATGGGGAGGAGAATCACCGAGCGTGGAGTGAACCAGTCCGCGAACAGACCAGTCAAGCGTCCAGCCAAAAGCACAATTCCACAAATTGCGGCGAGTACGAGTGTGAGGGTGAGCATTCGGCGAAACCATTGCTGAATGGTCAACCGCATCCGAACTCGTTCCAGCAGGCGGGTTGCATTTGGAAATTGTGACATAGTGGCACACACCCGGGAAATGAATGTTCGAGTGAAATTTCGAGTCGGAATCCCAAAACCTGCACCGTGAGTAGGGACTTGAAATACTCACGTAAGTCGAAATAAGTGGAAACCAGTTTCGGGGCGCATTCCGGTATCGTGAAAAACTACGTTTCAAGGATACGTGCTGTTGGACCGATCAACAAGAAATGTCTGAAAAAACCGACCGACATGCTCTCCGCCGGACTTTCAGGAGCATTCAGTCTTTGTTTGCGACGGGCCAGTTCGCTGTCGGGAAGTTCGTCGATAGAATAGTGATACAGGCCCAATGAAACCGGGAATTGAAGCCACAAGCAGACTTTTACACTTTACGAATGACCATTGATGGTCGAAACTTGGTATCCCACCTGAGTCCCGCCTCTTACCTCAGAATCGATGGCCCACAATGAACGGTCTTCCCTATCTTTCCCGACGTGACATGTTGCAGCGCTCCGGTCAAGGACTCGGAATGCTTGGGCTCGCCTCACTTCTCGAAGAACCGGGCACAGCCCGAGGAGCATCCGAAAGTCGTTCGCCCATGGCGCCCAAAGCGTCACACTTCCCGGGGAAGGCGAAGCACGTTATTCACATCTTCTGCAACGGCGGACCGTCTCATGTCGATACATTCGATCCCAAACCCAAGCTGACGGAATGGGCCGGCAAAGAGTTGCCGATGGAAAACCTGAAGACAGAGCGCAAGACTGGAGCGGCACTTGCGTCGCCGTATCAGTTTCAGAAGTACGGCGAAAGCGGGATTCCAGTCAGCGAACTCTTCAAGAACGTGGCGGAGTCAATCGACGACATTTGCGTGGTCCGTTCCATGCACGCAGACGTTCCCAACCATGAGCCGTCTCTCATGCTCATGAATTGTGGGGATGGACGTTTGATTCGACCAAGCTTCGGTAGTTGGTTGACCTACGGACTCGGAACCGAGAACCAGAACCTTCCGGGGTTCATCGCAATGTGTCCCGGCGGTTACCCGATTACCGAAACAGCCAACTGGCGTTCCGCCTTTCTGCCGGGTGTTTATCAGGGAACGTACCTCGACACGAAACGCAAAGGGGTTGACGAACTGATTTCCAACATCCGGAATGAGCAACTGTCGCTCGAACAACAGCGGCATCAACTCAACTTCGTCCAGGAACTGAATCGTCAGCATCTTTCGGAGCGGGGGCACGATCCGAAACTCGAATCCCGGATTCATTCGCTGGAGCTTGCCTATCGGATGCAGATCGAAGCGTCCGACGCGTTTGACTTGTCTCGGGAACCGGATCACATTCACGAGATGTACGGGGAGGGCGTTCACGCGCGTCAATGTTTAATGGCCCGAAGACTCGTCGAACGAGGAGTCCGTTTCGTTCAGCTTTGGCACGGGGCAGGGCAACCCTGGGACAATCATGATGACCTCGAACAGAATCATCGCCGTCTGGCGGGGCAGCTCGATCAGCCGCTCGGAGCACTTCTGAAAGACTTGAAGCAGCGAGGTCTGCTGGATGAAACACTTGTTTTGTGGGGCGGGGAATTCGGACGGACTCCCGTTGTCGAACTTCCCACACCGGGGGCGAATCAGGGAAAACAGAACGGAAGAGACCACAACCATCACGGGTTCACAGTCTGGATGGCGGGAGGAGGAGTCAAGGGCGGAACGGTTTATGGAGCGACCGACGAATTCGGGTTCCGTGCTGTTGAGGATCGCGTGCACGTCCACGACTTACACGCCACGATGCTGCACCTGCTCGGTTTCGACCACGAACGCTTAACGTACCGCTATTCCGGTCGCGATTTCCGGCTGACCGACGTTCACGGACACGTCGTCGACGACATCATCGCGTAGAGAAGACTTGAAATGCTCGGAAATCAAGCGGCATTCGGCTCTCTGGGAGAGAGAATCGAACGGAAACGCAATTGTCTGTTTCGATGGGATGACGGTCCACAACGTCGATGAATAAGACTTATCGACGAAAACGCGAAAAGCTGTCATGATGCGGCCATTCGAATCTCAATTCCATCGCTGCTGCCATGAATCGTCCTCAAAACTCATCACCTCTTGAATCAACTCCCGTTCAGGATGAGCGTGAACAGCAGGTTTCGCAAGAACTCAGCCTCCGAACCGGGCGAGTTCCAACGTCCGTCGCTGGGTACGAAATCCTGCGATGTCTCGGCGAAGGATCATTCGGAATGGTCTGGTTGGCCCGAGAGCGAAAAACTGGTCGACAGGTTGCGATCAAATTCTTCACAAACCGTCGCGGTCTCGACTGGTCGCTCTTAACTCGCGAAGTCGAGAAACTGGCGGTCCTCGACGCCTCCCGCGATGTCGTTCGGCTTCTCGACGTGGGATGGGATCACGATCCTCCGTATTTCGTGATGGAGTATCTTCCTCATGATTCGGTCGCGACATTGCTGGAAGATGGTCCACTCCCGATCAAGCGTGCGATCGAGATTTGCGCTGCCGTCGCGCGGGCACTCGTACATTCGCATGGTGCAGGAATTTTGCACTGTGACATCAAACCGGCCAATATCCTTCTCGATCATGCCGACGATGCACGGCTCAGTGATTTTGGACAATCACGCCTGTCCTCTGATCAAAGCCCCGCATTGGGAACCTTTTACTACATGGCCCCCGAACAAGCGGCAGTCGATGCTGTGCCGGATGTCCGCTGGGACGTTTACGCACTCGGTGCCGTCCTTTATCACATGGTGACGGGCAATCCACCGTATCACAGCGAGCAAACGAAGAAGCGACTTTCCGCCTCTCAAAGTCTCGAAGAGCGACTTCGAGAGTATCGCCGAACCATTCAGAACTATCCTCTTCCGAACGAACACCGCAGCACCTCCGGAGTGGACGGAGAACTCGCTCGTTTGATCGAAGATTGTCTCAGCCCCGACCCTTCACAGAGAATTCCCAACGCACAGGTGGTGCTGGACCGATTGCGACAACGAGAGTTAAATCGCTCGCGGCGTCCATTGGTGTGGCTCGGCTTCCTCGGTCCGGTCCTGTTTCTGCTGATGATGCTCTGGATTGCGGTAACAGCCGTTCCGGAAGCGGTTCAACAGGCGGAACAAAACCTTTACGAACGGGCACTGACCAGCGACGCAGCGACCGTCAGATTGCTCGCTGCCAGTGTCGATCAGGAACTTGCCGAACGCACCGACGAACTCGAACGACTCGCGCAACAACTAATTGCAACTAACGGCGAACGCTCAGCGGACGGTTTCCGTCCCGATATGGGAGAGTTTCTGACGAAGTGGAGACAAGAGAACGACGAGCGACTCAAGCGGCAGCGACGAACTTTGGACATCAGCTTCTTCGTCAATGACCGCAACGGGATTCAGATTTACAGAAATCCGCATCCGGTTGACGAGAAAGATGGTTCCGTCGGTCAACGCTTTGACTGGAGAGATTACTTTCATGGTTTGGGGAGAGGTGTCGAACGAGGCCACATCGCCGGAACGGATTACACTCCGAGAAAAACACCCGGGATTTCAGGAGCTTTCCGCAGCAGCAACACGCATCAATATATGGTGGCTGTCGCGGTTCCGATCTGGAATCAGGATCATTCGGAAGTCATTGGCGTTCTCGCTCGGACCATTCATCTGACCGATCTGCTCAGCCAGTGGGAACGACGAATTCGCAGCGGCAACGAATCGGACACGGAACACGAACGGTTCCTGTCTCTCGTCGACATGCGCGAAGGGGCACCGGTCCTGTTGGATCACTCCTGGATGTCCGCAGCCAATCTTAAAGAGATTCAATCGGACGTCGAGTTAGAGAAAATCCTCGCTCTCTCCTCAAACGAAGAGAGTCAACTCGAAAGGGCAGTCAACGGGAATGGAGTGATCTCAGAGTATCACGACCCACTTGCCGACATCGACGAGAGTTTTCAGGGAGAATGGCTGGCTGCCGTGGCGAATCTTAAGAACGTCAACTGGATTGCAGTCGTTCAAGAGCGCCGGGCCGAAGCAGTCGCCCCCATGGATGAACTCCGAGAGATTTTCATCCGCTACGGTCAATTAATGTTCGTCGTCTTCACAGCTATGCTGGCAGTCCTAGGATGGCTCATCCGCCGCGTCAGCAGTTAAGCCACTGGCGACCAACTGCCCACACGAAACTCTTATATCCGATCCGGATATCGGTGTCGTCAGGATAGCTCATGTGCACGGTTCATTCGGGAAAAGCATTGTTTAAATGAACGATGAGGCGGCAAACTTCAAAGGCCGCTCTGTGCGGTTCGAGGCGTTTCATCCCCACAATGTCCCCGCGCACGAGTTTCTCGTTCAACTCGCGCATCCGATTCGACGCATCTCCATTCCTCACTTAAGATTGACTGCCGTCACCACCCGGAATAATCTCAAGACAGATTATTGGGTGATAAGCAAGTTATTTGCCTATCTACGCTGGATCACATAAGGATCGACGATGACTTTAGATAGTGAGTTGCCGGTACTTCTCTGGCCGATTTCCTGTTTCGATCGGCGACGCGAGAATCCGCTTCCGGTCTACAACCGCTGGTACTGGCTCGACTGGACAAAGCTAACGCCAGAACAGACATCCGACATTCTTGCAATCATCGACGCCAAGCTGAGTATGAAATCTCAACACGAACCGGTCGGGTTCGAAGAAACCGTCATAACAAAGTCGGTCGGAGCACCCAACTACGACAATCGTATGCTCAAGTACCGCAACCTTTTCACAGAGGTTCCAGACAATAACGTCGAGGCGTTCTTCAACGACCCAGTGCGTCATGATCGCGGATTCCAAACCGTGAGCGTGACGACGGAGTATTATGAGGACGAAAAAGGCACTCCAGTTTCCAACTACGAAATGATTCAACACGTGTCGGGGCAAGAGTTCCCGATCATCGTTGGCGACCCTGAAAGCGTGATGAAACTCGGTCCCGTCTCAGCAGTCAATACGACAGAATGGTCGCTCGAAAAAGCAAACACCATTGCACAGTTTCTCGACGTTGTGCAGCGAATCCAGGCGAGCGACTGGTATCGCTCACCAAGATTCATAACGTCGTTGACGTGGCGTGCTCCCCATTTTCTGATCCAGATGTTATGAGAGTCAACCGACCGATTTTGGTTCGAGGAGACTTTGATGACGAAGCGACGACGACGTAAGCCTGAGCAGATTGTGAAGCTGTTGCAGGAGGGGCAAGCGATGTTGGCGGCAGGAAAGTCGCTGGCTGAGGTGTTGCAGAAGCTG
>NZ_SIHI01000007.1 GCF_007859735.1 Thalassoglobus neptunius
CACCAAATCGAGCGAAGCCATGATCTATGTGGCTTCCATTGGTCGCATGCTCCGCCGCTTAGCTCCTTCACCCAACCAAGCTCCGTTCAAATACCGACTTACAGCATGAAGAGGATTCCGGATAGGCTCTTACTCCGAATCTTCAGTCTCTTTCTTTTCATCTGTCGCTTGTCCACCGGTGTTGTAAATCTTCGCGGACTCGAGCGGTTCTGCTTTTCGAACGACAACGGAATGAGCCAGCTTTGGATTTTTGTCGGTGTAGTAGTAGGTGACGGTATCGCCTGGCTGAATAAATTTCCCCGTGCTTCCCAGCACGACTGACACTCGCTGTTTCGCTGCTTGATTCGGATCAACAAGGATCTTCCCCGGCGAAACGGGAGGAACCGAAACGCCAACGTTTCCGCCTCCAACTTCCATTCGCAACAAATCCGTCGCGTTGATTGTCAGCGGATTCATGTTCACGATGACTCCGGTGATTGTCATCTCAGATGCGTTCTGACGAACTGTGCGGGTCTGCTGTCGAGCAGTCTGCTGAGGGCTGAGATGAACGGTCACGCTCGCATTTCGAAGGGCCGCTTTGCCTGCGATAACGCCATTGACTGTGATGACCGCACCCGGACGGACAAATCCGGGATCTCCAACTCCTTCGACACGGACGGTGGTCTTGGGCGTCATTGGAATTGGCCCTGTTTTGCCATCTTTCTCCATGATGATCCCATTCCGGGAGACGCTCTTGACCGTTCCCTGCACGGGATGCAACGTATACGTGGAGTAAGTGGTCACCTGGCCCAAAGCTGTGCTGGAAGCCAGACTCACTAATAAAATCACCGAGGCGAGAGTCTTCATACGGCACCTGTTGGTATCAGCAAAATATCCTGTACTGAATCCGTTTTACCCGATCCGGAATCTCATCGAAACTCAACTGCTGGAAACTTCCGTCCGCAGCTTTCCCGGGATCACGACCAAACAGTCGATCTTCGAGGAGAATTTGGCATCCGAAAAAGATCGAATGCGATTTACTTCGCTTCGGGACTGATCGTCCAGCATGAGTCATGCTTTTCGAATCCGATGTGCGGGTAGTAGTCGACTGCCTGCGGAGCGGACAGGAGAATCAATCGCACATCGAGACCGCTGGCGAGTCGCGTCTGTCGAATTAACTCCTTTCCAATCCCTTGCTTCTGATACTCCGCATCAACAGCGAGATCCGACAGGTAGGTGCAGAAAGAATAGTCCGTGATCGACCGGGCGATTCCGACAAGACGCTGATTCTGGGTCCGGGCGGAGACGAGAATGTCCGCGTTCTCCAGCATGCCTTGGAGTCGATTTGGATCGGAAAGCGGGCGTCGATCCCCAAGCGTCGACCGAACGAGTAAGTCGTGGAACTCGTCGACACCGAGGTCTGTTTCTCGCTGAAATGAAATCAATTCCGACACACAATCTCTCCACTTTCAACGGAAACTCAACCCCATGGGCCACAACGACGACGACACGAGTTTAGCGAGGCATCTACGAAGCACTACTGATGCGACTTTTGAACGATCTCAACAAGCCTTTTCATCGGCCCGGTCAGTTTTCGTCCTCGTTTCCACATGAACACAATTTGCCGTCGTCCAAGCTGTTTTCGTAACGACCGAACGAACAACCCGTCACACAAGTGGCCATCAAGGCGACCCGCCACGACTCCCACTCCCAGACCAGCTCGGACACAGGCGATCGTGAATCCACTGTTATCTGTTTCGACAGTCACTCGAGCATTCAAATGCTCCCGATGAATCGCGTGCTCAAATGCGTCCCGTCCGTGAGTCCCGGGAACTGTCACGACGAGGTCGTGCTTCACAAGTTCGCGAAGACTGTTCTGTTTGGCCTGACAGTACGGATGACTTTTTTCCGCGATGGCAAGGAAGTCAATGAAATAGGCCGGTTCAAAATGAATCCGGGAAGTGGAACGGGGAGATTCTGCTTCGAGAGTGAGGGCCAGATCCGCTTCGCCGCTGAGCACCATTTCTTCCGCGAGTCGATTGTTTCCGTGGCGAATCACGAGCGTATTTTCGAACTCGTCGCGAAAATGCTTGAGAGGTACAACGAGATCTTCCATCAACATTCGCACGCCGGTCACTAAAGTGATCGATTCATACTCGGAGCGTTCATCACTGACGGTCTCGAAGGTCGAGTCGATTCCGGCGAGAATCTCAGAGAACTGATCGTACAACTGCTGAGCTTTGAGCGTCGAAACAATCCGACGTCCTTCCTTCTCGAAGAATGTCGCCTCGTACAGTCGTTCGACCGCCTGAATCTGTTGCCAAACCGTGGGAACAGACAGCTGAAGTCGTCTCGCGGCCGGCGCGTAACCGTTTTCCTCAAACACACATTGGAATGTTTGCATCTGCTGAACGCTGAGTTCGCTGGCGCGAGGCTGAACGTTCTGAGAATTCGGAGGGACGCCCATTTGACTATTTCTCTATTCTAAACGACTTTTCAACTCTGTTTCATTTCACCGAACGACATTATTAGATAAAGTCTCGGTGATATGAATCCATCGCACGCAATTTCTCCGACTGTCCCAGTAGCGACTCGACAGAGATATCTGTTGGTGCTGCTGCTGTTTCTCCACACTGTGAACACTTACATGGATCGTGTTTGCATTTCGGCTGCGAAATCGTCGATGCAGAATGACATCGCCGGACTGACTGACCAGATGATGGGATATGTCTTCGGAATTTTTGCAGTCGGGTACGCATTGTTCCAAATTCCTGCTGGTTGGTACAGCGACCGGGCAGGTCCACGCCGAGCGTTGACGATTGTTGTCATCATCTGGAGTATCTTCACAGCCCTGACAGGTGCTGTTTTCACAGCCATCAGCCTACTGGTTGTCCGGTTTCTCTTCGGAGTGGGCGAGGCAGGGGCGTATCCCGGAGCGACTCGTGCCCTTTATCGTTGGCTTCCAGCAAGAGAACGGGGAATCGGGCAGGGGATTTTTCATTCCGGTGCCCGAATTGGAGCGGCACTGTCACTGGTGATCATGCCAGCAGTGATTTCGTTGATTGGCTGGCGATGGACCTTCGTCGCGAATGGTCTGGTCGGGATTGTCTGGGGAGCAATCTGGTGGTTCTGGTACCGAGATACACCTGAAGAACATCCGTGGACCAATGAACAGGAAGCTGACCTGATCGCCCGCGGAATTCACGAACAAGAAGTTCCCAACGTCGAGCTTCCCTACATCCAGATCGTCACCTCCGCAAACGTCTTGCTGGCCATGTTCCAATATTCCGCCAGCAATATCACGTTCTTTATCAGCATCACATGGCTGAGACCTTACATCGAAGAGCGATGGGGCGCAGAAGCTGCGAATCTCTCCGCGATTCCGCTTTTGGTCGGGGCAGTGGCACTCTGGTTCTCCGGATTTCTGGTGACGAAGCTGTATCAGATGGGCATGCCAGTTCTGTCTCGCAGAATTCCGGCGATGCTGGGCTATGCATTGGGTGCGATTGGATTGATCCTCTGTACTCAAACCACATCAATGGAGAGCGTCTGGCCGCTGATTCTCTGCTTTTCGCTCGCCTTGTTCGGTGTCGAAATGACGTTGAGCCCCAGTTGGGCATTTTGCATGGACATTGGCGGAGACCGTTCCGGAGCGGTTTCCGGAGCGATGAACATGGTCGGAAATCTCGGGGCAGCGCTGAGTGCAGTGGTCTTTCCCTACTTCGTTCATCACGTTACGCTTCCATATATCGCAACGGAAACAGGAACCGCAAACTCGTTCTTTGTGTTCGCTGCATTGATGAACGTGCTTGCAGTGATCGCATGGACGATGATGAATCCGCAACGGATTCTCCGCAGACTGACTGATCGCGAGATGCAGTTTCGCATGATCGGCTTTCTGGCTCTCATTCTCATGGTGGTGTTTTCACTCGTTTACACCAAACTGATCATGGGGTGATGAGCATGAACACTGAAAAACAGTTGCGTGGCGTCGGAGTTGGGGCAGGGTATTTCAGCCAATTCCATTACGAAGCCTGGTCGCGAATTCCTCAGGTCGAGATCGTTGGAATCTGTGATCATGAGCTTGCGAACGCAGAATCGCTCGCGAATCAATACGGAGTCCCGAACACCTGTTCACAACTGGAGCAATTGCTCGACGAAACGGAACCCGATTTTCTCGATGTGATCACTCGACCCGATTCGCACGCAGCGATTGTCGAGTTGGCAGCGAGTCGCGGGATTAATGTCATCTGCCAGAAACCTCTGGCACCGACGATTGAAGAAGCGGTTCAGATTGTCGAGTGCGCGGACGCTTCGGGCATTCGACTGATGGTGCACGAAAACTTCCGGTTTCAACCCTGGCATCGAGAGATTCACCGACTGATCAGCGATGGAACGATTGGAGACCAACTCCTCACTTTGTCTTGCCGGACTCGAACAGGGGATGGATGGCAAAGTGACGCTTATTTAGCGCGACAGCCGTATTTCGTCGAGATGCCACGATTGCTGATTTACGAAACCGGCGTCCATTTTGTCGATACGTTTCGTTATCACGCGGGGGAAATTGAAGGAGTGTTCGCTTCTCTTCGCAAATTGAATCCGAACATTCGCGGAGAGGATGCTGGAGTCGTCCTGTTCGAATTCGCCAATCAGGCAGAAGGAATCTGGGACGCGAGTCGCTTCCACGAATCGAATTGCTCAAACCCTCGCTACACATTCGGAGAGTTTCTCTTCGACGGAAGTGCCGGTTCGATTCGACTCAGCGGAGACGGCACGATTCGAATTCAACCTCACGGCAAGCCGGAATTCGTCCACGACTATCAACACTCTGATCGCAATTTCGCTGGCGATTGCGTTTACAACACACAACTGCACTTCGTTCACGGGCTGCTTGAAGAGCGTCCCTTCGAAACGGACGGTCACGAGTACCTGAAGACACTCCGCGTGCAGGAAGCGATCTATGAGTCCGCACGTTCTCGTCAACCAGTCCGTCAATTGACATCGGGAGGGCACAATGCGAGTTGTTGACTTAAGCCTGACTGTCAATTCCGACATGCCGGGAGTCTCGATCACCACGGCAAAGACAATTGCGTCAGACGGATGGAATGCGACCACGCTGTCTCTGTACTCGCACGCTGGCACACACATGGATGCGCCGTGTCACTTCCTCGAAGGCGGATCGACAATCGATCAGCATCGGCTCGAAGTGCTCGTCGGCCCAGCAATTGTTCTCGACTTGTCCCCTGCCAGTCCTCGACAACTCACGACCGTCGAAGATCTGCAACCGATCAAGGATGAGATTCGCCCCGGTTGCCGGATCCTCTTTCGTACTGACTGGTCTCGTCGCTACGGAACGGCTGAATACCGGAACGAACTCCCGAGAATATCACTTGAGTTGGCTGAATGGCTTGTCGAACAGAAAGTCGGCTTAATCGGTGTCGAACCGCCGTCCGTCGCTGACGTCAACAACATTGAAGAACTGACCGACGTCCATCAGACATTGTTTCGTGGAGACGTTGTGATCGTCGAAGGCTTGACCAACTTAGACCAATTGACACAGCAGACAGTGGAATTCATCGCACTTCCACTGAAGATCGAACATGGCGACGGATGCCCGGTTCGAGCGATTGCCATTGAACGAGATTCGTTTCACCCCAGTTCCTCATCCACACCCCACTGAAGACGACGTTGAAGACAACAATTACCTGAACACACAACAATCCCTGACATCGAACAGATCATCCTCCGCTCGGTTATTCCCTTTGGGAACTGATCAATCCAGCGAAGAATTCAATGACGAGGGTGTCCAGCAATGAATATGATCCACGGTGGCCAGGAATCACTTTTCGAAACAGATCGAGCAACTGCTCGTTGACGCGTGTTTCAAGAACCGCACTGAGTCATAAGCGTTCTTTGAAAAAACCTGAAAGCATTTCCTCGCCGGTTTGCATTGGCTCGCTCACGCTAACAGAGCGAAATATCGAAGCAAGTAAGTCAAGCGAGTTCCCACGGAAGGGTAACTTGCTCCAAGCGGAAAGAGCACAACGAGATGAGTTCATACAAGATCGCACTACTCCCAGGAGATGGCATTGGCCCGGAAACTATGGCAGCCACGGAACTGGTCCTGGAACAGATTGCGATGGAGTTCAGTGACCTGAATTTTGAGACAATCTCTTATCGAGCTGGCGCCGAAAATTACCGCGACACAGGTGTCACGTTGCCCGATGCGGTTCTGGAAGGTTGCCTCGCCGCCGACGCAGTCCTGTTGTCAGCGATCGGCCTGCCTGATGTCCGCCAGCCAGACGGGACCGAAGTTCAACCGACAATGATGGTCGGGCTTCGACGCGCGATGGGACTGCACTCCGCCGTTCGCCCGGTCAAGCTCTATCCGGGAGCCCCGTGTGTTCTGCAGAACACCGGTCCCGGAATCGACTTCGTCATCATTCGAGAAAACCTCGAAGGGCTGTTCGCCTCGTTCGGAGGAGGAGGAATGGTCGGAGATGACGTCGCGACAGATACGTTGATCGTCACTCGAAAAGGAACATCCAAAGTTGCGGAATACGCTTTTCAATTGGCTCGACGACGATCCGGACGACCCGCCGACGGAAAGCAAATTGTCACGTGCGTCGACAAAGCCAATGTCTTTCGCAGCATGGCGTTCTTTCGCAAGATTGTGAACGACGCTTCTCAATCATTTCCGGATATCGAACACAACGCCGTCTACGTCGACGCGATGAGTCTCTACATGGTTCAGAACCCGTGGGATTTCGACGTGCTCGTCATGGAGAATCAGTTTGGAGACATCCTTTCCGACCTGGGCGCCGGGCTGGTCGGGGGACTCGGTCTGGGACCCTCTGCCGAAATGGGAGACGACCATGCGTTGTTTCAGCCTTCACATGGCACTGCTCCACAGATCGCGGGGAAGAATGTCGCCAACCCTCTTGCGACGATTCTCTCCGCATCGATGATGCTCGATTGGCTCGGAGAACGTCACAATGACGACTCCTGTCTGGCTGCAGCCGCGGCGATCGAAACAGCCGTCGCCGAAGTTCTCGCAGCACAGATGGTCAGAACTCCGGATCTCGGGGGAGCATCATCAACAACCGAAGTTGCAGAGGCTGTCGCTGCAGCGATTACGAAGACCCCGGTGACAGATACAAGTCATTAGTCTCCGCGATTCAGAATAACCACCGACACAACCCGCTTCGCACTTTGTTGTCCCATCGACTGAGGCACGTCAACGCTTCAATCAATCGGACCATCCTACAAGGCAGTGAAACGACTCATCAACTTCCTAGATAGAGAGAGATCTATGAGCTTTCGCACTCGCACGCTGCTGGGCCTGGTCGTGGCCTCGCTCTTCTCCTCCACGGTGCTATCCGCCGCCGACACTGTATTCAAGGAGACCAACGGACTTGTTGCCGTTGAGGCGGAACACTTCCAGAATCAAAGCAAGACTGAGACTCGGAAGTTTCACCTGACGACGGCGGAGTCCACTCCGGAAGTCACACCGGATGGCGATCCATCGCATGTTGCCGGAGCCAGTGGAGGAGCTTACCTCGAAATCCTTCCCGACACGCGCCGGACTCACGGTGACAAATTGATCCGAGGCACAAACTTCTCTCCGAACCCCGGAGAATTGGCTGTCCTCGACTACCGGATCAACTTCTCGACTCCCGGACGCTACTACGTGTGGGTTCGTGCATTCTCGACAGGGTCGGAAGACAACGGGCTGCATGTCGGATTAAACGGCGAATGGCCGGAAAGCGGTCAACGACTGCAATGGTGCCAGGGAAAACACTCCTGGAGATGGGACAGCAAACAGCGGACGGAGAAAGTCCATTGCGGAGAACCGCACAAAATCTATCTCGACATCAAAAATCCCGGAACGCACACCATTCACTTTTCGATGCGGGAAGATGGATTCGAGTTCGACAAATTCCTGCTGACGACGGATGCGAACTTCACACGTCCTGACGATATTGGACCGGAAAGCATCGTCCATTCCGGATCAGCTCCAAAGACTTTTGCTTACGTTGCTCCAGAACAGTCCAATGACAGCCCGCAACCCACGCCAACAGGTGGAAATCAACCACTTCAACTGCCTGCAGCAAACTTCACGTTGAATGGAACGAACTACTATCTCGACAAGGGAAAGTGGCTCGCAATCAACCCGGAACAACATAAGACCGCACACGCAGAACAGACGTTTCCATTTCCGACCGGTGTCTACGATGTCACGCTTGTCGCCATCGGGGAAAACGATGGAAAATCACATTACGAAGTCGCAGTCGATGATCACACAATCGGAGATTTCGTTTGCCCGCTGAGCAAGAAAACGTACGAAGAAGGTGACCGATACACCAAGACCTGGTCCGACGTTTCGATCACTGAAGGGGCACAGATTCACGTTTCATCGCAGATTGCTTCCGCCGATGGTCAGGAATTCAGCCGGGCTCGCTGGGCTGCGATTCAGTTCGTTCCCAGAGACGCGAAAACCAGGAAAGCAGCTCAGCCATTTCTGATTGCTCAAGCGACGTCAACGACATCAACTGCTGCCGACGCAGCATCTGGAAGCCCGACGACGCCAGTCAGCACTGCCGCCTTGGTTCAACCTCGAAAGCCGAACGGCGACGGAAAAACGACCGTCACCGGAGAACTGAAGCAGTGGCACAAAGTCACAGTCAACCTGAACGGACCATATGCTCACGAGCAAGACAATTCTCCCAATCCGTTCACTGACTACCGAATGACCGTCACGTTCACTCACGCAGACGGAACTAAGTACGTCATTCCCGGATTCTTTGATGCTGACGGAAATGCTGCGAATTCCTCAGCAGTCTCTGGAATCATGTGGCGGGCGAACTTCGCACCGGACAGAACCGGAGAGTGGACCTACAAAGTTGAATTCCTCAGCGGCAAGGGTGTTGCTCTCGACAAGACTGCAAGCAGCGAACCACTGACTCCATTCAATGGACAAGATGGTCAGTTCACAATCGCTGAGAGCGACAAGTCCGGAAGAGACCTTCGAAGCGTCGGACGTCTTCAGTATGTCGGCAAACACTATCTTCAGTTCGCCGGCAGCAAGCAGTACTTCCTGAAAGCAGGAGCTGATGCTCCGGAAACGCTCTTGGGTTACAAAGACTTCGACGGCACCGTCGCTGGCAAGCCCGATCGCGTTCCCCTCAAATCCTATGCTCCACATCTTCAGGACTGGAAAGCTGGCGATCCAAGCTGGAAAGACGGAAAAGGGAAAGGTCTGATCGGTGCCATTAACTATCTGTCCGGAAAAGGCTGTAATGCGTTTTCGTTCTTGACCTACAACGCAGGCGGCGATGGCGACAACGTGTGGCCGTTCATCCAGCGTGAAGACAAAATGCACTACGACTGCAGCAAACTCGACCAATGGGGAATCGTCTTCGATCACGGGACGAATATGGGGATGTACCTGCACTTCAAATTGCAGGAAACCGAAATCGACGACAATCGTGTCCGGGGAGATTTCAAACAGATTCCCGAATCACTCGACGGTGGAGCGATGGGAGCTCAACGCAAGCTTTACTTCCGGGAAATGATCGCACGCTTTGGACACAATCTTGCGTTGAACTGGAACCTGGGCGAGGAAAACACGCAAAGCACCGCCGAACACAAAGCGATGCTCAACTACATTACAGAGTTGGACGCCTACCAGCACAACCGAGTTATGCACACATTCCCCAATGAACAGGACAAGCAATACGACCCGCTGCTTGGAAACAAGTCGAAGCTGACGGGCGTGTCACTTCAGAACAGTGGAATTCATGACACACACTGGCAGACAGTGAAGTGGGTCCGCAAATCCAACGAAGCTGGGAAACCATGGATCGTCGCGTTCGACGAATCCGGAAGCGCTGCCCATGCCCAATGTCCTGACCTTGGATACAAAGGCTACGACGGTCACGATGCCGACGGGAAAATGACCTACACCGAACATCGCGTCCGACAACAGACTCTCTGGGGAACACTCATGGGAGGCGGAGCCGGTGTCGAGTATTACTTCGGCTACAAATACGCCGAAAACGACCTCGTCTGCGAAGACTGGCGAAGTCGAGATCGAAGCTGGGATTATTGTCGCATCGCCATCAACTTCTTCCACGAGAATGAAATCCCGTTCTGGGAAATGACAACGCAAAACTCGCTGGTCGGAGTCCCTGACGAAGACAACTCCAAATACTGCTTCGCCAAGAACTCAGATACGTATCTGGTCTACCTGGCGAACGGAGGAACGAGCGACCTTGATCTTTCAAAAGCTGACGGAAACTACCGCGTCGAATGGTTCAACCCCAGAGCAGGGGGAGCTTTGCAGAGCGGTTCGGTCGCGTCCGTTTCAGGAGGTGCGTCGGTCAAACTCGGAACACCACCGGCAGATTCGGATCAGGACTGGCTCGTTGTTGTTCGTCGAGAGAACAAGTAAACGATCACCCAGTCTTCAATGAACAATCTTCAATGAACAATCTTCAATGAACAATCTTCAATGAACAATCTTCAATGAACAATCTTCAATGAACAATCTTCAATGAACAATCTTCAATGAACAATCTTCAATGAACAATCTTCAATGAACAATCGGCCGTGGAAGGGATCAGTTTCCCCTCCACGGCCGATTTCTATTGGCATGGCCGCAGTGAACTTCGGTCAAACGTTCTTACTGCTCATCCGCACGAAGCGAGATTGAGATGATTTCTTCATCGTTTCGCACGTAACACTGACCGTCCGCAAAGGCAGGATGAGTCCAAACGACATTCCGCCCGAACGCTTCTCCGGTTGGTTCCAGAGCATGAAAACGACCGATCTCTTCATATCCCTCGCGAGACAAGTTGGCGAGAATCAGATCGCCCGTCTCACCAAACAGGAAGTACCGACTTCCGTTTTTGATCAGAAACGCCGTTCCGTGTCCCATGCGACGCGAACCGGTCGTTGGCTCAAACGTTTCCCAGAGTCGCTCACCGCTTTCCAGATCGATTCCGCGAAGTCCGCCGGTCTTGCAGTCAACGCCGTAGAGCGTCTGCCCGTCGATGAAGGGGGTGCTGTTGGCACAATAAACCGAGTTGCGAGGATGCCCTCGCCACAGTTCTGTCACTGTTGGAGCCTCTTCGTTGAGCTTCAACAAAACTCCCACATCTCCGATTCCACTCGCGAACAAGAGGTCACCGGAAACTTGTGGTGTCATGATGGACATCCCGTAATTCGGCTTCAATGCGACCGACCAGAAGACCTCTCCCGTCTCGGGATCGAGACCGTTTAAGTTGTCGGCATCCCAAATCAGCAGTTGTTTCCGGCCGCCTGCTTCGATGAGTGTTGGGGGACAGTATCCCTGTTCCGATGCAGTCAAAGCCCGCCACTTCTCTTCACCCGTTTCCAGGTCAAAAGCAACGGCAATACTTCCCGGACCTCCGACGACGCAATAGACAGTGTTTCCTTCGACCAGAGGGTGAGATGAGAAGCCCCAGATAGGAGTCTTTGCCTGATAATCCTTGGGAAAATTCTTCTCCCAGAGGACTTCGCCGGCGTGGCGGTTCAAACAGAGCAGGGTTCCTTCTGCCCCAAGCGTGATCACGCGATCCCCCACCACGGTCGGAGTAGCCCTCGGACCACACGGATAGGAAATTTGATACTTACATTCACGAGTATTGGTCCAGATGATTTCGCCATTCGACGCATCCAGACACAAGACCCGCTCCTGTCCCGCGAGTTCATTGACAGTCCCGGGTCCGTTGGTGGGATCACCGGATTCTCGAATGAAATCGGTGACATAAACCCGGTCCCCGACAACGGCAGGCCCCGCGTATCCGCCAGCGATGGGAGTTCGCCAGTTGACCGTCAGCCCGGATTCTGGAATTTCGGTGACGATTCCCGTCTCGTCCCAGACGGCATCACGATTTTCCCCGCGCCACTGTGGCCAGTCTTCGGAATAGACAATACTGGAAGTCATCCCGACCAATGGAATCAAGATTGTTAGTCCAATCAGCCGTAAATTCATATTTCTCCTCCAGAGTTGAGTCTCGACTGGCAGCAGATCGACTGCAGTCATTGAATGTGAAATGAGAGCGAATTGATGTTTCGATCAATTGGCTTGCGACGCACTTTTCTGATCGTTGATGCGTCTATCTTGATGTGTCTGGCAGAAAAGCCGTCGACATTATTCTCGTCTCGAAGGTGCGAGGCAGTATGGCGTCTTACAATTGATCAAGAATGAGTGAGATGGTGTACAAAAATTCCGGCTGCCATGGCAACATTGAGCGAGTCCGCATCAGCCTGCATGGGGATTGTTACAATCTGATTGGCTGCGGCAAGGTACTCTTGCTCAAGTCCTGTGTCTTCATTTCCGAGCAGAAGAACACATCGATCGGGCCGCCGAAAATCTGCCAGAGAAATCGCATCTTCAGAGAGCGCAGCTGCCAGGACTTCGTAGTTCCATCGCTGTCGTAGCTGATTGAGATCCGCGAGGAGATTTTGACTCTCACGGATCGGGATTCGAAAACCGTTTCCCATCGAAACTCGAATTGCTCTTCTCGAATAAGGATCGCTCGTTTTCGGTCCAACCATGACGCCACTCGCACCAAATCCTCGCGCCAGTCGAATGATCGAACCGACGTTCTCAGGATTTGTCAGAAACGGACACGCGAGGATCAGGCTTCTCTTTGAATCCTGCGGAAGAAGCGTTTCCAGTGGCGGATTTGTTGGTCTGAGACCACACGCCATCACACCTGCATGAAAATCAAATCCCAGCAACTCACGCGACATTGTGTCCGGAATCACAAACGCCGGGACGTCGTAGTCTGCCCACTCTTCTGTCAGGTTGAGCTTTCCATTTCGGACCAGAATCGACTCCACGGCCAATCCACTCTGCAGAAGCCGTTCGACAACCTTCTGTCCTTCTGCGATGAACTGGCCAGACCACCGCGTCAGATTTGACTTTTTGACATGGCGATAAACGGCAATACGTGGATCTTCGAGCGTGTCGACAAATGTGATCTGCATGGGTTGAGAGAAAATCGGACCATATTGAAAAACGAACCGCTCCATGAAATATTCATGAAGCAGTTCGTCAAGTCGTTACTGAGTCGTCTCGCAACGATCACCGCAGGTGCTCTGACGCGCGTCTCGCGATCGCTTATCAGAACACCGGACGATCATTGTTCGACGCCAGATTAGCTGATTTCCGGAACCGTGTACTTCTCACGGTACTCCCGTTTCAGGAATTTGTTCGCAGAATCCGCATGCTCCCCTTCGAACCGTTCGGTTTCGGGATTGTGCGTCAGGATTGGGCTCATTCGAATTTCCATGTCCGAGAGTTTTACGTCGAACTTTCCGAGTTGAGACTCCATCGATTTCAACAACAGATCCCATTGCTCCAGCGAATTGTCAATCGATCGAGCTTGTTTCGCATCGAAGGCTTCGCCAGCCCGAAATCCGACGTTGGCCAGGTTGCACCATCCTGTCGAATGATGACCGACTTCAACTTCTGCATTCAAGCTGCTTCGATCTCGCGACCGAACGGCATCGAGGAAGTTGGCTTTGTGGAGAGCATTGATGTCTCCTCCCTTGAACGAACGGATTTCTCGACCATCTTTGTCGACTGCTTTCCCGCGGCCACGTTGTCCGAGGTAGTAGCCACCTTCGCAGGCAACAACGTATCCCGACGAAGGACCATTGGTTGGGAGGCCGGTATTGGTCGGCCATCCGCCACGCTCGTTCGGAGCCTTATTCAGATTGCTCAAGGCAATCAGAGTCGGGAACGTGCCGGTGTCGAAGTACACATAATGAACATTCGGTGAATCCGCTGCATCGTTCCATGCAACGCGGCCGCCGCATGCGAGGATTCGCTGAGGCGTTGTGACGGAATCCTGATAGGCGATGTTGCGGACGTCATCCAGAACGTGAACACCCCAGTTCCCCATTTCTCCGGAACCTGTGTTCCAATCCCAGTGCCAGTCGTAATGGAAACTGTTGCGATAGAGATCCTCCATTTGTGCTGGGCCGCACCACAAGTCGTAATCGATTCCTTCCGGAATCGGCAGGGGAGTTTCCCGTTTTCCGACCGACGCACGTGGTCCCAGCCGGTTGGCTTGAGCGTACAGAACCTTTCCGAGTGCCTGATCTTCGTGAAGGAACTGCTTAATTTCAGCCTGCATCGGGTCCGATCGCTGCTGAGTTCCGATCTGAACGATTCGGCTTTCCTTGCGGGCAGCTTTGACGACCTGTTCACCTTCCCACTGAGAATGCGACAGTGGTTTTTCGACGTAAACATCTTTCCCGGCCTGAATCGCCCAAATTGCGGCCAGACAGTGCCAGTGATTGCATGTCGCGACAACGACCGCGTCGACGTTCTTGTCGTCGAGCAATCTGCGAAGATCCTGGTAGGACTTGGCCGCAAACTTTTCGCCAGCCTGACCGGAACGTTTTTCGTCCGGGTCGGCCACTGCGACGATGCGCGCCCCCGGAGCACTTCGAAATCCATTGGAAAGCTCGTTGCCTCGCCCTCCCATTCCAATGACACCGATTCCAATTTCGTTGTTCCGATTGGTGGACTGAGCTGTCGCGGTACGTGTTAGTCCGGCTGTTGCAGCGATTCCAGAAGCTGCCGCACCGAGAAAAATACGCCGATTGAGTTGAGACATAAATGATCCCTAAGTTTTTGGCCAAGGAAATGAAATGATCTTGAGACTGGTTTCGGTCATCCAGCCTGAAATTGATCACTAGAAATGATCTCTACCAGTGTAGGCAATTTCGAATCGATTTGACGAGTATGCATCAACCACTATTGAAGTCTTCTCGAGAGACGAGGAACTTCGCATTTACAGAAGAGTCCTTTGCGACGACTTGCCGACAGAACGCCCATACGTTGCATCTTGCTCAGCGAAGCGTCATTGCCTATTCTCGGAATCGTCCTAAAACGCATATTCTTTGCAATCGTCAATTCTCTGTCGTTCCACAACGGAGTGAGACAGAAGAACACGCAGAGAGGAAACACACGTGAAGTCTGACGCCCATCACAATGGTTTATTGTTGTTGACGTTTTCTGCCATTCTCGGCATGGCGACGCTGGCGACAGGCGCTGAACCGGAATCGAGTCGGCTCATCGCAGGTATTGGCAGTGCTCAAAGCTTGCTGGAAGACATGGAATATCTCGTGGCCGATCTCGCTGGTCGCCAGGAGTCCTTCGAGAACAACATTTTCCCCAACATCGACATTTTCCTCATCGGAGTCGATCAGGAACATCCGATCCGCTTCGACATGCTCTTCTCGGCTGAAAACGGGCGAGAGATTCAAGCCATCATTCCCGTCAGTGATCTGGGCGAATTTCTTAACGACAATCTCGATCCGATCGACATCGTTCCTGAACGGGATCGCAAAGACCGAAATCTGTACGAGCTGACCGGAAACGTGTACGAAGGGTGGCTCCGCTCGCTTCGAGATCCTGACTACGCGGTGATTTTCACCCGCAAGGAATGGATTCCGAAGGATATGGAACATCCAGCGACGTTGCATAAGGATCTCGTTGAAAAGGGATACGGCCTCTTCGCTCACGTCGTTCACGACCCTGAGAAAATGGATGCACGCTCCACTGCTTTCGATGCCATGCGAACGTCCACTATCGAATCCATTCAGAAACGAACTGACGAAACCCAGAATGCACACGAACTTCGGCAGGCATGGCTGAACGAGCAACTGGCCATTTTCCAGCAGTGGTTCGTTGAATGCTCGAAATTCACCGTGGGAACGGATCTCGATCGGAATACGGACGTCCTCGGTGCGACGCTCGAGTTTTCTGCAATCCCCGGAACTCCACTTGCCGACAATATTGCTCGCATCAGCGATCAGGCCAGCTACTTCGCAGCGATTCAGCAACCGATTGATGCCGTCCTCACAGCGAGAGTTCATCTGGCACATGATCAGAGAACCGCAGACGGACTTGTTGAGCTCTATAAGAAGTCACAAGTCGTCGCAGAGGAACAGATCGACGAAGACCAAAATGCGAGCGATGCAGAAAAGGTTGCGAGAAAAGAATCATCCAAGCTGTTGAACGATGTTCTGATTCGCAGCACTGAGATGACGCTGCTCGACGCAATGATTGATGTTGTCCCCTCAGGGGATCATCACGTGCTGATTCTCGGAGTCCGCTGCATTGGACAAGATTCCATTCAAGCGATTGTCGACAAACTCCCGGAAGCAATCGAAGGCTGGACCGTTGAAAACGGTGTTGCCGACGTTGGTGGAACGAAAATCACGAAAGTCGGACTCGGCAAAAATGTTCCTCAGGCATTGATCGACCTGTATGGGGAATCGGTCGCTTCCACTTACGTCGCAGCGAGCGACGAAGCCTTCTGGCTCGCATTCGGAGAAAACGCGGTCGAGGAACTTTCACAACGTATTGAAGCCGCCCAATCCGCTGAAAACCTGGCGCGTGACGGAACGGTTCTTTCCGCGAAAGCCAAAGCAACTCCACTTGTTGAGACGCTCAACGGACTTCTCAACGACGAAGCCAGCATTTTCTCGCCGGCATTCAATCGACAACAGGAACGGCTCGAGAATCGGATTTCACAGCGAGAAGAAGATGAAGTTGGAACCGGACGGCAGGCAGCCAGTGCGTTCTTGACATTCGAATGGATTTCGAAAGTCGTCGAAGCCATGAAGGGCGAAGACGACACAATCACAATCCAGCTTAAGAACACTTCAGAGAACACACTGACAGGGGAAGCACAGACTCATCGAGCGATCTTAAAGGCCATGGGCACGATGATCGCCAACTTTGCGGATGAAAACCTGCAGTAACGCTGTATTGCCTCTCGCAAAGCCAATTCAAATCGCCGAAACGACGTCACTCTCTCCAGAGCGGCGTCGTTTTCGTTTGAATTCCCCATCGGAAGTTGTTGAAGTGTTCAGGAACAGTTTAATTCCGAGTCTTGAAGAACACTCAATTTGAGCTGCCTCCCAAGCGATTGCATTCGCACTGAGAAGGCAGCCAACGGTTCAACTCGATTCGCACGCGCTGAAACAGCATTCATCGGGGCATTTGAGGTCGATCAGCATGTTCAAAACAGCGGCGGTACTTGCGGGGTTCTTCGTTTCCATTCAGTTCGGGTTCGCCGAAGAATCTGTCTGGGTCCGTCACACCATCGACAACACTTCTCGCGGTGCGGATGGAATCCGAGTCGCCGATTTCAATTCCGACGGGCATCTTGACCTTGTCACTGGTTGGGAAGAAGGCGGCCAAATTCGCGTTTACACAAATCCGGGACCGAAGGCCTCCCGCAGTTCGTGGCCGTTTTCAATCGCCGGGCATGTCGCCTCGCCAGAAGATGCCGTCTTCGCCGACCTCGACGGAGACGGACAAATGGAAGTCGTCAGCTGCTGCGAAGGCAAAAATCGTTCAGTTTATTTTCACTGGCAGAAGGAGCAGTCTTGGGAAACAGTTGCGGTTCCGGCTCTCGAATCTCAAGGACTGTGGATGTTCTGCGCTCCCATGGATATCGATCACCAGCACGGTGTGGATCTCGTCATCGGAGCCAAAGGAGCGAACGCTCAGCTCGGATGGCTTCAGTCCCCGTCAGACCCGCGGCAAACCGCCGAATGGAAATGGAATCCCCTCACACAAGTCGGTTGGATCATGAGCATCGAAGTAACAGACATGGACGGAGACGGGGATGAAGACATCCTCTACACTGACCGCAAACTCTCCCGACGAGGTCTGCATTGGCTCGAATATCAACAGAGCGATTCCGGCAGTCCGCAATGGACTCGGCACACCGTCGGAGGAACGGACCGAGAAGTCATGTTTCTCAGTCAGGGGGATCTCAATCATGATGGAAAAACCGACATTGCTGTCGCTGTCAAGAATGGTCCGATCACATGGTACGAACGTGCTGACGACTCCGGCCAAAACTGGATCGAACATGAAATTGCCATGCCTTCTGATGCAGGAACTGGCAAAGGAATTGCGATTCTCGACGTCGATCTCGATGGTCTGAACGATCTCGTTTTCTCGTGCGAACACTCCGGAGAAAAACGCGGACTCGAATGGCTCAAGCGAGACAACGTCATGTCTGACGAGTGGGTGTTCAAAGACATCGCCGGGCTTGAAGACGGCGTGAAATTCGACCTCCTGCAGTCGATTGATCTGGATCACGATGGCGATCTCGACCAGTTGACGTGCGAAGAACGCGACAACCTGGGAGTCATCTGGTACGAGAACCCCACAATCTCGGAGTGAGCCGTCAGAAATCTCGCCCACGCAGCAGTAGACCTTCCGGCAGCCACACCGTACTCTTCCCCCCAACTGCGAAAACTTGAGAACGTCACGTTTGCGCAGAAAATCTCGTCTGCAAGTCGGTCATGCAAAGCGAGCAGAGTGCTTTGACGATTTCCGGAACTTCGTGAGGAATGTCCCCAATGCCCATGCAAAATCAACCAATGAATGTCGCACTCATTCAACGATCCGCGTCGACCGATCCTCAGGAGAATCTGGAAGCGACCATTTCTGATATTCGCCGTGCGGCAGAGCAGGGCGGAAAGATCATTTGCACTCAGGAACTGTTCCGGTCCCAGTACTTCTGCCAAAGTGAAGACCACGCAAACTTCGAACTCGCCGAAACGATCCCAGGGCCGAGCACGAAAGCGTTCTCGCAGATTGCCAGCGAGTGCGGAGTTGTCATCGTTGCTTCACTGTTCGAAAAACGAGCACCCGGTCTCTATCACAATACCGCAGTCGTCTTCGACGCCGACGGATCAGAGCTTGGGCTGTATCGGAAAATGCACATTCCGGATGATCCGCTGTTTTATGAGAAGTTTTACTTCACTCCCGGAGACTTGGGATTCAAGGTCTTTTCGACACGCTTCGGAAAAGTTGGCGTCTTGATTTGCTGGGATCAGTGGTATCCCGAAGCTGCTCGACTAACCGCTCTCGCCGGAGCTGAAATTCTGTTTTATCCAACAGCGATTGGCTGGCATCCGGCAGAGAAAGCTGAGTACGGAGAAGCTCAGCATTCATCGTGGGAAACAATTCAACGGAGTCACGCAATCGCGAACGGGGTGTTCGTCGCGGCGGCGAATCGTATTGGACATGAAGGAGACCCCGACGGGGGAATCCAGTTCTGGGGACAAAGTTTTCTGTGCAACCCGTCCGGCACAATCATCGCCAAAGCAAGCCAGGACAAGGCA
This sequence comes from Thalassoglobus neptunius, assembly GCF_007859735.1. Lineage (GTDB taxonomy): Bacteria > Planctomycetota > Planctomycetia > Planctomycetales > Planctomycetaceae > Thalassoglobus > Thalassoglobus neptunius. Next base: position 19,180 of record NZ_SIHI01000007.1, read on the forward strand.
GAAATCCTGATGGCGGAATGTGACTTCTCGACGATCGACCAACAGAGAACTCACTGGCCATTCCTGAGAGACCGACGAATCGATGCTTACAGCCCGATTGTAAATCGCTACATCGAGCAAAGCTGACCGTCAATCACAAACTATTTCACGATACGCTGAGAATCCCCCGAGCGACTCGGTTCCATACCCTAAACGACAGGGCAGGGGACCTTCAATCTTCTATTACTCTCCCCTTTGGGACGTGAGCGCGGCGGTCAGTCAGCGCTCGAGAACTCAAACCAAAACTTGAGAACTCAAACAAACGTGTTGCGACAAGAGAAACGATTCAAAGAAAAACTCCTCGTCACCAGAGCCAATTCCGGTCACGAGGAGTCATGAAGAATCAGAGTTCTCGAGAGCTTATTTCACGAGTTCCCGGATGGCTTTCTGAATTCCTTCCGAATCCAGTCCCTGATATCCCATCTGCTGCCACAACCCGCCGGAACCTTCGCGATGTGTTCCGATGTTGTTGTATCGACCGGTAAATCCTCGCTTGAGCAACTCTGTTCCGAAGCGTGAACCGAGACCGGTTTTCACGTTGAATGATTCAGCAACCAGAACAGCTGGGGACGCGGCGAGTTTCTGCATCATCTCTTCGTCGTAAACGTTGAGAGTCGCCTTGCAAATCAATCCAACATCGATTCCGGAAGCCTTGAGTTTGATCACAGCATCCAAAGCGCGATAGGTCGTTTCTCCGAAGGTGACGATATATCCCGCAGTTCCTTCGCGAACGATGTCATCTTTTCCGGACACGAATTCGTAATCGTCGCCGAACAGCTTCCCGCCGTTCTCGTTCAGGAGATCTGGGACACCAGAACGTGTTGAGAAGAGGAATCGCAATCCAAGATCGTTGTAAATCGACTTCAGACACTTGCGGAACTGATGCTGGTCAGCGGGGAAGTAAAGCCGCGTGTTGTCACGATCTTCGTCCGGAAGGCCGTTGTCTCCGAACATATTGTTCAGACCAAAGTGACAGGTGTTGTCGGCCATGTCATCGCAACCAGCGTGGCTGAAATGAGCGAGGACATTACTCTGATTCAAGCGGGCCATGGTGACTTCGGAAACAACCATTTCCAGAAAAGCGGAAAATGTTGCGAAGACTCCCTGCTTCCCGACTTCATACCCGAAACCGGCAGCTGCCGAGAAGTTTCCTCGTTCCATAATTCCACCCCGAACGAAAACTTCCGGGTGTTCTTTTCGAACGTGGTTGAGACCACAACTTCCTTCGAGATCACAGTCGAAGACTTTGACTGAGGCAATTCGTTGCTCTTCAGGAATCGCGTCGAGAATTTCGTTCAGAATGCGTCCAAACAGATCGCGGTTTTTGCCAACGCTGCTGGCATCGCAACCTTCATGAGCAGGTCCGCCCGGGCCTTTCTCAACAGACTCCAGGTACTCAACCGCTTCTGCTCGTCCACGCGACTTGAGATAGTCGATCGCGACTTTGGTCCCAATGACGTCGTGACCGTGGGCGCTCCCTTCGAGCCCCTCGATTCCCACGCACATTTTTCGCTTGTTCATCAAAGCGACCGGACCGGATTCCGTGACCGCCGCACACATGCGACGGTAGAGGCTGTCGAGATCTTCTCCGTCTCCGGTATCGACCTTGAGTCCGTGTCCTGCCAGTGTCTTCCCGACATCGTATCCGGGGAGATAGTTCGACGGATGCCCGGCGATTGTCACATCGTTGTCATCGACGACGACTTTGACATTCAGCTGCTGGGCCACTGCCAACCGAGCGGCTTCAGCGTCGTTGCCTTCCATCTGAGATCCATCGGACCCCAGCATGAACACGACTTTGTCAGGGTTCGCGAGAGCGACACCATTCACGAACGGCCACATGTGTCCCAATCGGCCCGAGCTGAATTTGACGCCAGGAGTGAATCCGCGTTCCGGATGCCCAGGCAGATGCGACAAGTATTCGCGATAATGGAAGAGTTTCTCGATGTCCATTTCCCCTTCGAGGACGGACATCAAATATTGCGTTGCGACGCGGTGACCAGCTTCGTCAAAGAAAACGGGAACAATTCCGGGCGTTCCCCCTTGGCGACCGTTCTCCATAAACCCATGCATAATCAGCGTTTCGGGAACAGTATCGTATGGTCCGCCGGAGTGACCGCCGAGGCCTTTTGCTCCACCGATCGCGGTGAAGAAGATAATGGCGTCGCGGCAAAGCTGAATGTTCTTTTCCAGCTGTTCGCGTTGTTCATCAGTCAGTGTGGGCTGCTTTGGGTCCAGAGGGACCACTTTGTACTCATGCAATGGAATCGGAAAATCCGTAGTTGCAGCCATTGATTTTTCTCCACACTGGATCTTTGGTAACGATCGAAATGGGTCCTCGAGGGAGATGATCCGTCGAAGACACGATCGCTTTGATATGATTGGTGACGATTCGTTGGTGGCAAAGTATGAAAGCCACGGATGAAAATGCAACGCATTACAATGGCGCAACGCTCTCAAAAACACGAATGTTTCAGCCCACGAAGCCTGAAACGGAAACCGAAACCGGAGAACGCATCGACCAACTCCGATTAAACCGGGACATTTTTTCTCTCCTGCGTACTCTGCGCCGCCTGTCCCATTGACTTGTCAGAACCGGAACACATTCGAGTTCACAGAGCTTTCCTGACCGATGACTCACGGAACAACGAGTGCTTCTCGGATCCGTTTCGCATCTCTTCCCCGAGTCCGATAGGTTTCGATAGCTCGATCGTATGCTTCTCTGGCGTCATCTCGCTCACTCTCGTCGATCAGGTGGTTTCGAGACGCCCACAGGAGTTCGACGGACTGAAGGCACCATTCCGCACTCTCCTCCGAACTTCGAATCGGTTCTTCCGAGACAATGACCTCGACTGGGTTCGTGTGAAGTTGGGGAAACTGACGCAGCGCGACCCAGCTACTTTGGAATACATTGATCGACAGGGTAATTCGATGGGGCTTCCCGTCCGCTGGCACAACTTGAGAAGCGACTACTCGGCCGTTTCTGATGACTTCAACCCGCCGTTCGCCGCCGTGAATGTACTGGTCACTTCTTTCCCCGTGCAGAACCCGCGTGTCACCGATTTCCCGGCGCCCGTCTGAGTTGGGTTGAGTTCCGTGAGCAACAGCGACAGGAGTGTCGGGGGCAAAGCTCACCAAACCTTCCACGAGTAGAACGGAGGGTCTCTTCAAATTTAACTTGCCGGTTCCGGGTTCTTTTCCACCGACCTCAAACTTCAAAGCGTGAGCGTAACCGTCTGAGACGTACGAACGCCCCGCAGCCAGTCCCGCACACCAGTCAGCAAACTCGAACTCCTGACGCTTCTCATCGGCGATCTTGACATAAACTCGCCCCTGACCGACTCGTCGACTGCTCATGCAGGGGAAATCCGTCTCTCCGCTGAGCTTGATCGGGAAGCCACAGTTCAGCAGATGATACCAGGTGTTCAATTCGCCGATCCGGCCGGTGTCCATGGCACTTGTGAAATCACAAACTCCTTCGGAGGCGCTGACGAAGATTTCCATCGCTCCGGAACCGTTCATCGAGGGAAGGACAAGATTCGGAAGCCCATTCGCCGCTTGATCCGCCGCACGAGCGATTTCACTTCGGGAAAGAGTGCCTGTCGCGTCTTCGTCCATCAAACCGAATTTTTCAGGGAGAAGAATCTCTTCAGATTCGTCGATGCTGACTTCTTCGTCTCCGTTTTCATCATGACGTTCAACAAGCCAATCGGCATATCTGGCTTCGTCGATCCTCATATCGGAGTGCGGGTAGCCAGTGACGCCTCCCTGTTCTTTGGCCCAGCGCATCACAGGAACGGTCCACGTGGGCCAACCGTCTGTCGTCCCGTTGGTTCCGGGGTAAACCTGATCGGAGAGATTCAACAGACAAACGTGACCGAGGGCAGCGGAACCGAAACCACTGATTTCCAGATCGTATTTCAGTTTCGTGTGTGGTTCGCTGATGAGGTCTGCTTGAGGCGAGAAGTATCGCCGCTGAAAATCGAAGCACGGTCCCCACGTTAAAACGCAGCCCACATTTAATCCTTCTCCTTTCACCTGCCGAAACATATCGACTGGTGAAACGCCTTGCGTTGGGTCCTGATAGTGTGCACACCCGGCCCCGTGAATGTGATGATCGCCGCTGTAAAAACCGAACTCCATCGGATTCACCCATCGCTGAAGATGAATCTCCACCGAGTTTTCCGTGTGCGGGTCGACAGTGATCTTCTGCTCTTGAACGACATATTCCGGACCACGCGAACTCTGAATCGTGTATTCTCCCGGAGCGAGGCTGACCATCTCTCCATCATGACGATAGATCTGCTCCTGGAAGAAAAAGTCGGGAGCCAGTCGCTTTGGTTGTGGCGGCAGCACTCGCCCTTTCGAGTCACGGATCGTCAATCTTGCAGTCGTGCGAGTTCCGTCCTCATCAAATATTGAAAGTCGAACCGGCAGAGCAGGGCGAATTTCGAACAGAATCGGGATCTCGCCACGAAACCCCAAATCCTGAGTTCCCTGACCGACATCAAAAGCGAGTGTCGCTTCCCGCTTTCCATCCTCGGAGCAGTACGCCAACAGCAAAAAATACTCGACACCAAGCCCACTCAGTCGATCCGTAAGCGGGGGATCACTAAATAATTCAAACTGGAAAATCCGCTTCGAGGAAGAATCACTGGAACGATTTGGAGAGAGTTGCTGCGGATCGGAATCACCGAGATGTTCCTGCTGCTGCCGCTGCAGAATCAACGCCGACACTCCCGAGTAAACATTCCCCGCTTGCGGCGACGAGACTCTTAAACGCTCCGTGAGGGTAGACTCGTTGACGACTTTCACCAAAAACAGCTGATATCCATTCTGTGTGAGGAGAGCCTTTGCTGGTCCACGCGTCACTTTAGTTCGGTACTCAGGATTCAAATGGACCGCCAGCAGAACTTCGGAATCGAGTAGTTCCTGAATGTGCATCGACTCCTGATCCTGAACAGCTGCCTTCAATTCAATCAGAAGATCTTCGGGAAACGGGGCTCCCATTGCCTGCCGGCACTCAATCAAACGAGCCACATTCGCTGCAAGTGGTTGGCCGTCAACGTTCAGAACAGGGACATCTCCATATCCGTTCCGGAAAGAGAGACCGCCCAGAAGAAGTATCGTCACGAGTAGCTGCCGAATGCGAATGACCATCACGACCCATCCAATCTGAAATACTGTGCCAGTAGATGTTCTAGTCGATTTCGTCTCTTGAATGAATTCTGATGCCGTTTGTCGAACTTTGTGAGTTCTTGAATTCCTCCAGGCGTCGTCTGAGTCAATGCCTCGGAAGTTTCCGATTTGTGGCGAAACGGCATCAAATCGACCACCCGTTTGGACTCAAACAAGCTGTCGGATGTTTTTCGAGAATTGAGTCTTTGCCGAGTTCAAATTCTTCCCGCATAGTTGGGCAAGTTTGCAAACCCACGTACTTCCACTGCAGTGAAAACATTTGTGAGAGAAAAAAAGAGCAATCAACAACTAAGAATTGTGGGTGAAGAATGAAAAAGTTTATGGCCGCATGGTCCATCTTCATGATGATGGGCATGCTTTCACACGCGGAAGCGGGATTCTTCTCGTTTCGCGGTGAATTCGAAGCAGATGATACAGTGCAACTGTTCAACTTCACTTTGAATTCCACTTCGAATGTGACATTGCAGTCATTCGGATACGGTGGCGGAGTTCAAGCTGACGGAAACGTTGTTTCCGCTGGTGGATTCGATCCAATCCTGTATCTGTTTGATTCCAGTGGAAACGTGATCGACTTCAATGACGACGGTGGCTTCCCTGCGGTGAACTTCGATCCAACCACAGGCAGCAGCTACGACGTGTACATGGAAATCCTGGGCCTCGCTGCAGGAGACTACATCGTTGCACTGTCGCAGTATGACAACTTCCTGAATGGAGGACTTGGTGGAAACCTTTCAGATGGGTTCGCCTTCACTGGAGATCCGGAGTTCACTCAGAAGTTCACCGGAAACTCTTCGGGAAAATTCTGGGACGTCGACGGATTCGCCCGTAACGGAGAATTTGCGTTCGACATTATTGGAGTTGACTCAGCTTCACTCCAGTCCGTTCCAGAACCATCATCACTGGCGCTCGTGACTCTCGGTCTGGCATCCGCCGGTGTGATTCGTCGCAAACGACGAAATCAGGCCAACGCCTGATAAAACGCAGCTCGATACACAATGATCGAGCGAAAACACGGTAAAACTGAGAAGCGAAGAGTCAATTGGCTCTTCGCTTCTTTCGTTTTGGATCTTCTGATTCGTAGCCTCATGCAAGACTCATGAGAAATCGTCGAACAGGTCACGTTGTCGACGGAACAGAGAAGTATTTCTCAACAAGTTTCTCTGAAGGCTTTGGCGTCAGCGGCGTGATAATAAGGACAGCGAGCAACGACGCTGCGAGGCCAATCACGACTGGCCCAAGACCAAACAGATCGACGGGATTCGTGAACTCACCGCCTTGCAACCAACTGGCGATGTGCATCATCAAGTGAGAACTAAATCCCACAAGCATACTTCCCAGGCATCCCCAGACATTGGATCGTTTCCAATAGAGAAGCGCAACAACGGGAAACAGGAAGCACGCCGCAAGACCGCTCCCGACGTACACAATAATGTCTTGAAGAAACTTCGGCGGGTTGATCGCGAAGATCAAAGCAATCGAGCCGATGATCAATGTCGTCAGGTAGCTCAAACGTTTGACTGTTTGATCGCTGGCAGACGGATGAATATTCCGCTGATATAAGTCTCTGACAAGAGCGGAAGAAATCACGAGCAGGAAGCTGTCGACCGTCGACATGACCGCAGCAAATGGAGCAGCAATCAGCAGCCCCGCCAGCCAGCCATGTCCCACTCCTTCGGTCAGCGTCACCGCCATGGCAGGCATAATCTGGTCTGCTTCGTTTTCCATTCCCGGCAGTAAAATTCGGGAATAGCAGAAAATGATCACGAGTGGAAAATAGATCAACCCGTAATAAATCGTGACTGTAATAATGGCCCGGCGAAGAGTTTTGGAATCTTTAAACGCCATTAATCGGACCATATATTGAGGCTGTCCCGTTCCCGAAATTGCCCACATGAAAAAGAAAGAAATCGCCATTCCTAAAGGCAGAAAACCAGCTGCCGCCGCGACATCTTCATCGGTTCGCCCCGCTTCGCTCGGCCCCATGGGAGCAGGACCTGAAACGTAATTGCCCGGCTCGCCGGCGCCGTAGGAATACTCTTGAACCTCGTCAAAATGGACGGTCATTAAAGGTTTAACAGAAGGATTGGAATCCGCATCAAACGGCCAGTAAGCTTTGGCAATCTCTTCCGTCTCTGCGAGGTTGAGGGCATCACGTTCGCCAGAGCCAACAGCTCCGGTAATGTCTTCCTGAACTTTCGTTGCCGAAGACGAGGACCGATTCTCCTCGAGCCGCTTCCATTGGAGATCGATTTCTTCCGGAGTGATCAGTTCCACGAAAGTCACGTTCTCTGCGGACGTCGCTCCGGCAGGAAGGGAGATCGATCGACTGAGTCGATAAAGATGTTGTTCTCCGTCCTCATCAGTTCGACCGAACCAGAGATCTTTGAGTGTCACCGGTTGATCGGTCGCTTGATCGAAATCGAGTCGACCGGATGCGATTCTCGGAGGAATCATCTTCGCCATCAGTTCCGTTCCTGATCGCATTCCACCGACTTGCGAAAGGGTGAGCGGAAGCATAATCGCAACTCCGAACACCATCACGATCCCTTGCAAAACATCCGTCCAGACGACTGCATGAAATCCACCATACGTCGTATAGAGAATCACTAGAATTCCGAAGGAGAGCAGGCAACAGAAATAGCCCGGCTCCACACCTTCGAAGAAGGAATTGCCTTGAATCATCAAACCACAAGTGTGGCTGAGCGACTGAAAAATCTCGGCGTCTTCGATCAAGGTTTGAAGCAAAACACTGCCCGCCTTGAATTGGGCAATGAGATTGAAGGACAGAAAGAAGACGATTAAAAGCATGGCGACGATCCCAAACGCGGGACTCTCAAACCGGTCGCGCAGGACATCGGGGATTGTGATCGATCCGGACTTTCGGGCGACCTGATTCACGCGTTTCCCGAGCAATCCCATCGTGCAAATCGGGTAGACCATATAGCTCGAAATCCAGAGCGCCAGAATCCACCCGTGCGTATAAATCTTGGCCGGGAATCCCGTAAAGCTTCCGCCCGATGCACTCGTCGCTGCGAACGTCAACGCAAAAGCCCACATTCCCAGCCCGCGACTTCCCAGAAAGTATTCGCTGAGAAAACTCTTTCCCTGAAGCAATCGATTCGCGAACGCTGCGATCACAAAAACTGCGATCGTGTAAATTCCGAATGTCCAAATCGCCGCGTTCGAAGCTGTGACTGCGAGGATACCTGAAACCGAAACCCCTCCCATACCGACATCTTTCATGTAGAGACTGGAAGCTTCTGAGAAAGTAACTGCGTGAGTTCAACAACATCCGACTTCCGAGCATCGCTCATCCTGCAAGCGATGATTCGAAGTCCAAACAACCGAAACACGATTAACTGGAGTTTGAAGACTCGGACGAATTGACCTCGGAAGACAACGACTCCGCAGGTTCAAGATCGTCGTCCTGGATGTAGAACGCACACATCCCAATCGCGACAAGGCCACAGACCACCCAGGGAACTGCAACTCCCCAGACAACCCATGAGGGCAACCCCCAAAAGAGATCGAGTTCAAGTTCCTCGCCCGCTGTCCTGTATCCGTATTCGTAGCAGTACGGAACTGTCCACAGGAAACTCGCCCCCCACAGTAAGAGGATCGCGATCGCTTCCCGCTTCGAATGCCGGTAGACCGGGTCTTCGGTAGACTTCACAGAAACTTCTCCGATTCTTATGCGACTCGACACTCGAAAGCCTAATCGCTCGCTGGTGATCTTGGAAACCACCAGCAAGTCATTCTGTGCAAGATCACCGGGAAACAAACATCTCCAAATTTGAGCATGTGAAGATTGGTCATTCCAATTTCGTGAGCTTCTTGTGCACTCGCAATAAGTTGTGCACTCACAGCAGATGATCGAAACGCACCTCACGTACACCAGTCGATGCCGGGCCATTCGCAATTCGAACAAGCCTCCCGGGCAACCCAGAACCGCGAGCGATCGAGGCATTTCATTCAGACAACGCGCTCGGCGTCGCGGAGAGTGGTGTGTGAACACGCACGACTTTTGACAAAACAGAAGTCATCAAATTGATCAATTGTGCCTCGAAATCGATGCGGCAGGAATGATTCCGATCTGCCAGCAACCATCTTGGTTCGAATTGTGACAATGACATTCCCATTCCCCGGCTCATTCTGACCGCTAAAACCGGGACACTTGAGCTTCTCTCTGCCAGATTCTCTCATCATCGTTAACTCCCAACGCAGTCACGACTAACGATGCGAGATCAGATTTCGACGGCAGCAAATCCACGAAAATCACCGGAAAATACGCAACTTCTTTGCATTGAAATCGACAATAGACACGTTGAAGAAGTTGTGTTTTCGAAACACAAAGCCCTTCTTTCAGCGTGAGTCGAATAGAATTGGCACGCCCTTCGCTATGTTCCGATCCAGTCAGGAAGAACACTGACCTGATCGAAATTGAGACGACACTTACAGCCAACATTTCAAGGAGAAAATAAAATGGTTGTTCTACGCCCAGGACGCACGAATCGCCGTAGTCAAAACCATCTTCGCGACACAAACAATCGACATCCACGCGTCGTCACGGAACTCGAAAGAGATCAGGTCTCGTCAATCGAAGAACTGCAAGCTGCTTTTGCATTCCTCTCCCAAGCGCTGCGAGACACAGCCCCGAAACGGCAATACTCGTAACTCGCACGTTGATCAGAAACGGTCTCCACAAGTCCCGCGATCGTCGTCGAAAAGCCTTCCATCGTCATTCAAACTAGATAAACTTTGGATCGCTTATCGCTCAGCAGGAGGTGGAGGCCGCGGGCATTTTGACCCGACCAACTGACCTCACCAAATAGGTCGCCTTCTTCTGAGTCACCCGCCGTGGCTGATCCTCTTGTTGCGAACAGCCACCAACTCGTTCGGAAACGAACTGAGCCTCAGGAGACACTTGCTCCGGATTCGTTCTCAATCGAACCGTGATTGAAGAGATCCTGGAAACCATGAATCGATCTTCTTCGCCGAGCAACACTTCGATTCATCCTTCCCGCCGGGCCAATCTCGGGTGACTACTCTTTCTCGCAAGCTGATCGCTGAACGCAACGAACGATCGCCTGATCGTATCATCGTGTCACCAATCTCGCTGAAGATCCGGGGGATCGAAATCCGCTCACGCTGGTGTTTTTCCGAACGCACTGACGAAGCGCTTCGTCGATGTTGAAGCTGATTTTTTTCGGGACTTCCTTTTGTCGTTGGTGTGCAGAAGTGCCAAGAAGTGAGTTCGTGTCAGTGCAAACCTTTCAACTGATCTGCTCGACACTTGAAACGCCACTCCCGATCGATGTCCCGAGGCATCATGACTCTTTCGGCTGATCTGTCGAAGTCCTCTCATGGTTTGCGAGAACGGCAGCGAAACCGCTATTCTTCAGATCAGTCCCTGTTGATCAACCGACCTATCTAGCGGAATTGCATTCGATGAAAGAGACGCACTCACGCCGCGACTTTATGAAAGCCACTGTCGCGACAGCCACCGCCTTCGCCGGGGCTCCGAGGTTCCTGAATGCCTCAGACAAAGCTGGTCGCAAACTCCCAGTTGTTGGATCGGGAGAACACACTTACGAATGCCATCACTACTGGGGCAACGAGAGCCTGCCTGCGAATCATCAGTACGGAGGCGCCTCACACGGGACCGCAGTCGATTCACAAGGGCGGATTTACATCACTCACCAGGGAACTCCCGGATCACTCTTCGTGTTCGACGACGATGGGAATTTCATCAAGGCGATGGGTGAAGAACATGTGGTCAAGAATACCGGGAAAGGGCACGGCATCGACATTCGCCAGGAAGGCAATGAAGAGTTCATCTACCTTTCTCCCAGCGAGAGTTCGCTGTGGTACACAAAGATGACTCTCGACGGCGAAGTCGTCTGGAAACGTGGTCGTAAGGAACTCCATAAAGACAGCGGCGTCCTCGGCGACGGTGTGAAATATCGACCGACCAATACGAGTTTCCGTCCTGATGGCGGGTACTATCTTGGCGACGGTTACGGCAGCAACTATCTGTTCGAATACGATCAGAACGACAAGTTTGTGCGTGTGATCGGTGGTCCCGGAACGAACGCTGGCCAGTTTCAAACTCCTCACGGGCAGTGGCTCGATGAACGAGACGGAACTCCCAAGCTTGTCGTCGCGGACCGTGCCAACAAGCGGCTGCAATGGTTCGACCTCGACGGAAATCATGTCCAGACTCTCGACGGTTTTCTGTTCCCAGCGGATATCGACATTCAGGGCGAGATCATGCTGATCCCGGATCTCCATGCTCGAATCACTCTACTCGACAAGAACAATCAGGTTCTGGCGCAACTTGGTGATGACGAAGCGTGGCGGGAACGTGTTCTCGGTGACGGCTTCGCAATGCGTCGTACTCCCGACCAATGGGAAGATGGAAAGTTCATTCATCCCCATGACGCCTGTTTCGATGCGGACGGAAACATCTACTGTGCAGAGTGGGTCGTAACTGGCCGAGTGACGAAACTGGTTCGCGTTTAAAAATCTTCATTTCTGGTTTTCAATTTTCGTCTCTGGTTTTCAACGGTTTCCACAGGCAAGTCCTGATTCATCCAATGAAGTGAGTTCCGGCGAGGCCAGAGAATCGATCTGAATAATACGGTAAAACCCAAATTGCGTAAGTCGGCGATCTTCGGAGAGGGTGGTCGTACATTAGAAGGTCTGCGCTTGTCACCAACAGCAGCATGAGCAGCAACATCAGTCCCTGCTGCGTTCGCAAATTTTCGGATTACAGCAAACTCCACCGGAACTTCGCTCGAACGACCGGGGTTGAATTTTGTACGGGATGAGTGCAGCGACGATCGCGACACCATCAAGAATACCGAACCGTGACGTTACTGTTCGCGCTCGTCCGTTTTCAAAGTCGTTCCGGTGACCAGTCACCGTGAACATGCTTGGCATTGTGAACTTGCTTAGCACCGTGAACATACTCAGAAACTCTTCAACCATTTCACCTCTCAATTCCTACTCACTTTCAGTGGAGACCGTTCCGATGATGCGTTCAGTTCTTTCAGTCGCTGTTTTGGCGATGCTTGTCGTATTCACACCAACCCTTGAAGCTCAGCCACCCGGCGGTGGTCCCGGACGCGGCGGTGGGGGTCGAGGTGGCGCCGGACGCGGTGGAAACGAAGATATCAACCTGTTGACTCTGGCCGGGATTGAACAAGTCCAGGAAGAGATTGGACTCGAGGGAGACACTTTGGCCGCCGTCCGCGATCTTCAGGATAAGGTGCGTGATGAATCCCGCGAAATGATGGCGGACTTCGGTAACTTCCGGGAAATGTCCCGTGAAGAACGTGAAGCTGCGATGGAGAAAGCCCGCGAAGCTCGGGAATCTGTGACCAAGGATGCGGACGCGGAATTGGCGAAACTGCTCAGCGACGAACAGAACTCACGACTCCAGCAGATCGCACTGCAGGTGAAAGGTCCACGAGCACTGCAAGAAAAAGAAGTCGCTGCCAAACTCGGACTCTCCGAAGATCAGACCGGGAAGATTGACTCAATCGTCAGTTCGATGGAAGACTCGACACAAGAACTCATGGAAGCTGCCCGTTCAGGCGGACGAGATGGATTCGCGGAAGTCCGAACGAAAATTGAAGCGTTGACGAAAGAGACCGACGAAAAGCTCGAAGCTGTTTTGACCGACGCTCAAAAAGAAACCTTTGCAGCCATGAAAGGGGACGCTTTTGAGCTGGATCGACGAGCAATGTTCCGAGGTCGTGGCGGAAATCGAGGCGAAGGACGTGGACAAGGTCGACCTCAACGTGGCGGAGATGGACAGGGACAAGGTCAAGGACGAAACCGTCAGCGACCACCCATTGAAAACTAATCCGTTTTGACGGTTTCCCCGCAAACCTGAAACGCGAGTAATGAAAAAGCGAGCCAGATCATATCGAATCTGGCTCGCTTTATTTTGCGCGCTCATCAGTGGTGGCGGCTTTTATAGATTCCCCAACAGACACAAAGGTCATCGCGATCTAAAGCCACCGGACCTAATTTTCCGAGAAGAATTCTCCCGCTATTAGAATCCGCGAAGCTCGCGAATGTCCTGCATGGTTCGCAATCGATAGTCGATGTTGACGTAATCGAGCAAAGAGCAAAGGGCGCGGACAGCCACTCCCATTCCGTCAGGACCACTGAATCCTCCGAACTGTCCTCCTCCTTTCAAATGCGGTTCGAGTTCCAGAAAAACTCCCGGGCCACCGAGTCGTCTCATTCGCTCATCGAGGGCAGGGATGTGTTCACGGAAGTCGCGAAGAATCATTTCATGGCCTGAGTCACCAATGTTCGAGGGGACAAAGTTCTTCAGCCGCTCTTCATCGACATAGCCCTTCCACTCAAGCGACGAGTCAATGGCGTAGTCTTTAATATGGATCCAGCCGATATGTGGTCGCATGGCTTCATACTCTTCGAAGCACTGGACGGGCGACATATTCTGAGAGGAAAGATTTCCGCCGTCGAAGATCACAACAAGATTGTCGCGATTGATCTTCGTCGCCAGTTCCGCAAGAAGGCGTCCATTCTGACCGATCAGATTGGCTTCCACTTCCAATCCATAAACGATGCCGTGCTTGGCAAACTCGTCAGCAATCTGACCGACACGTTCTACAGCCTGATCGAAGTAACGTCCGGGATCTTCGCCTTTCGGTTGATAGAAAGAAAATCCGCGGATGAGTTTTGCGTCGAGAGCCACAGCAGCACGGACTGTCTGAGCGACTTCGCCAGCCATGTATTCATCAAACGGGACGAACTTATTGTGCGAGCCATCTTCCTGATCGACCAGTTTGACCTTCCCGATTCGAGAACCAATGCTGGCGACTGACATTCCATACTCTTCGTGAATGGCCGCAAGCTGTTTCAGTTCTTCGTCGTCCAACTCAACAACATGCTTAACGGTCCCGGTCCCCGCCACGTCGACGAATCGCGGGCTGTAAAACTTCAGCCCCAATGCAGCGAGTGACGACATCTGTTCGATTGCCGTTTTCCGATTTGCGGCTTCATCTGCAAAGGCGCTCAGGAGAACTTCAGGATTGGCGGCCATAGGATCACATTCTCAATCTGGTTCTAAGATTTCATTTGAAAACTGTGTGACACTGATCGAACAGGAAGAAAGAATCGATTCAGCCATTCGGAAGACACATCGATGCCGGTTTGACTCTTTTCGTCTCCCAACTGGAAATTTCTGGCAGTCAAAGCACGCTTTGAGGTCTCGCAATGTGTCCCGTTGAGACAGGATTCTTCCCGGATCAGAAACCGCACACAGATCTGCGGATTCGCTTTCTACGAGCTTGAGATTGTTGAGAGATTCACGAGAACTTGCAACCCGCAGGCAGCGAGGTCGGATGTCTCATCAAACGATATTAATGCCGCTCATGGAAGAAGGAGGGCAGGGGACGTCAACCGATTCCCAGCGTCACTCCGAACAATGATTGTCGGCGCGACCAGTGACACCACGAAAAATGCCCTAAGCAGCGACGTTGATTTCCCCGTTGTCGTTGACGTCTTCGAAGTTCACAGAGATTCGCTTCGAAATTCCCGCTTGTTCCATTGTGACCCCATAGAGAATATCGGCTGCGGTCATTGTTCGTTTGCGGTGTGTGATGATCACAAATTGGGTCGTTGAGACAAACTCTTTGACCACAGCAACATAGCGGTCCACATTCGCATCATCCAATGCCGCATCAACTTCGTCGAGAATGCAATACGGACTCGGTTTACTCTTGAACATTGCAAACAGCAACCCGACTGCAGTCATCGTTTTTTCTCCCCCACTCAGAAGAGTAATCGAGCGAAGTTCTTTTCCGGGAGGTCGGGCGACGATGTCGATTCCGCATTCCAGCACATCATCCGGATCTTCGAGAATGATGTCCGCATCCCCTCCACCGAAGAGTTTGCGGAAGAGTTCCTGAAAGTGCACGCGGATGTTCTCGAATGTCTCAAGGAAGATGCGTTGGCTCTCCTTGTTGATTTTCCGAATGATCTCCTCCAGCACCGATTTTGCCTGCTGCAGATCTTTCAATTGGTGGCTGAGAGTTTGATAACGCGTTTCCAGTGATTCCAGACTTTCAAGAGCATCAGGATTCACATGGCCCATCATCTTGGCTTTGCGACGCAATCGATCAACGCGTGACTCCAGTTCATCGCGGACTTCTTCATAAGACGGAATCGAATCCGGCATGATCAACTCGTCTTCGACTTCCGATTGATCAGCCTCAGCTTCGCCGGTTTCACCGTCGACAGCCTCTTCGGTGAGTTCGACATCGCCTGTCAGTTCATCTGTCAGTTCATCTGTCAGTTCGGTGGTCGAATCAGCGTCCTCGCCTTCCGTCAACGAATCGTCCACAGCGTCGAAATCCTCTTCGTTCTCAGAAGTCTTCTCTCGAATAATCGCGTCAGCGACAGCTTCACCGTATTGCTCTGTCAGATAGATCTTGTAAGCCGAAGCACCACCTGAGACCAGTTCAGACAGTGGAACATGGAATTCTTCGACCATCCGGTCCGCAGTCGCTGTCAACTGGTGCTGAAGTTGTTGCAAAGAAAATTCGACTTGATGTTGTTGATCTTCGAGGTTTCGTCGACGGCGATGCGCCGACTCTTCTGTCTCCTGAAGTTCTTTGCGTTGAACTCGAAGTTGGTTTCTTCGGGAAAAGTCCTCGCGAGTCTCGGCGACGATGGTCTCTAGGATCAACGTTTGAGAAGCGATCGTCGTTTCTGCCTGAAGGATCGTGAACTCCCCACGCGACTGCGCGGTTTCCAGTTCCCGGACTTGTTCCGCGAACTCGACGACGGCAACACGGACTTGATTCAAATCTCGTTCGGCACGATCTCGTTCACTGATCAAGCTGGAACGGCGTTCTTCTGCTTTCGCCAACCGAAGTTGATAGGTTTCGAGTTCCTTTTTGGCTTTCTGAAACTCTTCCTCCTGTTCGGCGAGCTGATTCTTAATTGACTGAATTTCCGACTGCGACGCTTCGATCTCCTGAGTGCACTCATCCGAGTCTCGTTGCAACTCGTGACTTTCGCCTTCAATCTGAATCAGACGTTCCCCGAGCGATTCGATCGTCGAGCGAATTTCATCTGCTGCTTTCTGTCGACGATCGAGTTCTTGCTTCTCGCTTTCCAGCTTCGTCGCTGCTTCAGCCACATGCGAAGAGAACCGTTCGAGTTGCGAGCGAGCGCTGACTAGTCCAGCGTGCTTTTCCTGAATGGCAACTTCGAGCAATCGCTTTCGTTCGGTCAGATCCTCAATGCGTCGTTCACTTTGCAGGATTCCGCTTCTCAGTTCCCGCAGTTCGCTCTTTCTGGACACGATCGACGATTCGTGAGGAATTTGTCCGACCAGAAGTTCATTCTGTGGAGTGAGAATCTCACCCTGCAGTGTGACGAATCGGAGATCCGATGGCGTCGTCTCAGCCAGTCGCTGCGCATCAGCCAGAGACTCCACAATCCATGTTTTTGAAAGCAATGCTTCTGCCAGCCCAGGTGTTCGAGCGTGAGCAGCAACCAGTCGATCCGCCCGTCCATAAACTCCTTCTTCTCCGGTGAGTTCGACTACTGACTCATCGTCGAGTGGAGAACCAATGACTCGATCGGGGCTTTGAACAGCAACGAAACCGATTCGTCCGTCAATCGGCACAGCCCCACGCTTCAGATAATCGAGCATCGGAGCGAGGTTAGAAACTGCGATCCACTGCGAACGTTCTCCCAGCGCGGCATCGATGATTGGGCCGAGTTCCAGCGGAACTTCCAGAAGATCACGCACGACTCCCAGCACCTGATTCCAGGGAGGGTAATGGGCTGCGACCGCTCGATCGAGGATCTCCTGAACACCGATTGCAATGCCCGCCTGCCGTTGTTCCAGTTCTTCCAACACACTAAACCGTGCGCGGTCAGCACTGACGCATTGACGTAGTTCGAGAAGTGTCTCTTCCGTGAGCTGTCGCTGCTGAACAAAGTTTTCGCGTTCCTGTTGAACACTGGCTACATTGTCTCGTTGAGATTGCAACGCCTCCTCAGCTTCGTGAAGTTCCTGTTCAAGGACTTCCTTACGACGTGTCGACGATTCAACTCCCGCGTCGGCCTGTTCTTGACGCTTGCGAAGCTGATCCTGAGACTTGGAAACCTCCTTCTTCTGAGCATCGAAGCCGGCAAGTTTCTCCAGATTGTTTGTTCGTCGGGAATCAAATTGCGTCAGGGCATTCTGAATTTCGCTGATTCTCTGGCGGGCTGTTTTTTGCGTTCCCGAGAGTTGTTCGAGAAGTGCTTCCCGCTGAACGAGCGCTTCTTTTTCTTGCACGAACTGATTTTCGAACTGATCAACGCGAAGAACTGTCGCGCGATGTTCGTTCTCGATTGATTGAGCTCGCAACAAAGACAGTGTGAACCGCTTCCGGAGCTTTTTCAGCTCGGCGGCAATTTCGGTAAGACGGGATGTCTGATGATCAATCACAGATCGTGAACGAGTGATTTCTTCACGGTACGTGGCAATCCGTCGTTCATGCTGAATCAGTTGGCTGTCGCAATCAGAAATTGCGGTCTCGATAGATGACTTCTGTTGTTCAAGTTCGTGAAAAGAGTCACGACACTCCTGAAGCTCGGATTCCAATTCGTCGAGCCGGTTTTGTTCCGAACCGATTTTGGAAGAGATCAATCGAAAGTCATCGGCAGCAAGTCCGGTCCAAAGCGCCTTGAGTTCTTCGTTAAGTTCGCGATATCGAACAGCCTTGCTGGCCTGCGAGCGAGTCGAATTCAGTTGCGACTCCACTTCGTCGACAATGTCCGTCAGTCGAAGCAAGTTCTGAGCGACACGCTCCAGTCGGCGTTCCGCGTCAATTCTCCTCGACTTGAATTTGCTGATCCCGGCCGCTTCTTCGAACACGACACGTCGAGTCGTCGGATTTGCCTGCAGAATCTGATCGACGCGTCCCTGTTCGATGATGCTGTACGCAGCAGTCCCGGCTCCGGTGCCCATGAAGACATCACGAATGTCTTTCAATCGAACAGCAGCTTGATTGAGTAGATACTCGGAATCGCCGCTTTGATAAAGCCGTCGACCGATCTGAACTTCCCGGGTATCGACGGGAAGAAGGCCGGTGGAATTGTCGAAAGTCAGTGTGGCTTCTGCGAATCCGCTGGAACGGCGTCCGGATGATCCATTAAAGATCACATCGGACATTTCCTTCCCGCGCAGACTCTTGGCGCTCTGATCACCAAGAATCCACTTCAGTGCATCGACAACATTGCTCTTCCCGCTTCCGTTGGGCCCAACGACGCAAGTGATCCCTTTCGAGAATTCGAACAGGGTTCGATCCGCGAAACTCTTGAATCCAAAGAGTTCTAACGACTTGAGCATTCCACAGAAACTTAAAAGCAGTTAGGGGAGGGGAGTCTTAAATCCCCGAAGGTTCGTGTCTTAAGAGCGATTTAATAAACACTCTCTTCGAGAAGACTATTCGACGATAATTCCGTTCGGTTCCATACCTGCCTCCTTGGGATCGGAGACTTCCGGAGCTTCGGTGACGATCGTCTTGTTGCTTTGTTCGGTGAAGAGATTCGGCATCAGCCCATCACTTCCGATTGTCGCTGGTGATGACGAGGTCGATCCGTTGGCGTTCTCCGCGTTTGCGAAGTCTTCCGGAACGCGATGATACACTCGACCCGGTTTCGGCATCTCATCAATCGCAATCTTGCCAGGAAGGTTACTCTGATTCTTTGCTTCGACGAGCATCTGCACGATGTCCGGATAACTCGCCCCGAGATCGGTCGCAGCTTTGACGACTTCGGCGATGCGTGCCGAAACGGTCAACGTTTTGTCTTCCTCACCGGCAGCGACACGTTTGACATCGACTGAGTTGTCCAGCGTATTGCCACGAATCAGAATTCGTGAACCGGCTCGAATCGTCATTGGAAGCTGGAATTCCTGCTCCGCACCGAAGAGAACAACTTCCGGCTTCTTGCGGCGAGTCAAATGCACAAATGGCGTTGCAGTGGAATCGATGAGATGCATTCGGAACTCTCCGTCCATTGGAATTCCCTGAACGATCGGATCATCTGGAGCCAGTGTCGAGAGTGAACGAAACGCACCGTAGCGAGTTTCGAGGCTTTCTTCGTGCATCAACTCTTCAAGTGCCGAAATCGTTTCACCCGTCTGCAAACAAGCGAGTGCTGCGAGAGCGAAGATTCGGAATGCGGGTTCGTTCCGAGCCGCTTCTTTGAGTTCAGTCGCACACTCAGGTTTCCCAAGATAGGCGAGAGCTTCTGCCGCTCGGAAACGTGCTTCGGGAGACGGAGAGTTCAATGCTCGCTTCAGAGCAGGGACGCCTTCACTTCCTTCTGCTTCCAATTGCAAAGCAGCCTGTTCGGACGTCGGACCAAACATGATCCGTTCTCCCAGATCCTGCATTCGCAAGTGCTTCTCGACAGGGGACTCCGTCAAAGTAATGTGTCGCACACACTGTAGAAATCTTGGATAGTTGTTTCGATAGCGCTCCTGAACGATCAGTTCAAGATGAGCGTTGCTTTTCGCAGTTGCCAATGGGCGGCGAATTCCGTGTTTGTCGTAATCATGGAATCTCTGCCCGATGCGGCTCGCCAGGTGCGTTGACATACGAACGCGACGGTAATCGCTGCGAATCGCCACTGTCAGAATTCGGTCCGGTCCGGAATAAACCGCTCCGCTTGGAATGACACCTTTTCGCGAGGCGACACTCGAACCGGTGGAATCCTCGAACAACCCGTCGATGAGGATCGGTCCGGTCGCGTAGACGACTTCGTTGCCCTTATGTACTTGTCCTTCCAGCAATGCATGCTCGCTCAAACGGCAGGGCATCAGCCAGCCACCTTTGAGGCTAACCGTCTCACTTCCATCCGGAATGGTGATTTCGACATCGAGCCGGTCTCCCTTTCGAGCGATTGGGGGAATGTACGCCGTCACAACGACGAGACTCGTCTCAGATGAGCGGAGCAGGGAGTTCGGATCATCGATCTCTTCTCTACGAATGTCATCAAGCAACCGGGTACGAAGTGGAGAAATCGGCGGATCTTCACCGGTCCCGTCCAAACGGGTTACCAATCCGACTCCTTGCACCTTGATATATCCCAGTGTGGAATCAGCGATCTTGATGTAATCGCCAATCAGCTTGGAATGCCCATCTTCACCGCGAATCGCTTCCTGAACATTCAGCCGCATCGCTTCTTCATCATCAAACCACCGCTTGATGTTCAGTTCGTGGCAGCCGGAAAGCGTCGACCCGAAAATCAGAGACGAAGCGCACAGCTTGAGAAACGACCGTCGACTGTCAGACGCTTCAGTCGTTGCGTCAACGTGTTGGCGTTCGGGGCTGGACGTTGAGGGACGTCGAACTTGCATGACAACACCGTTCCGCTCGCAGGCTCAAGGAATTGTCCTCAAGACAAACAGGCGCTTGATTGGGGGTGAGATGAGAATGAGGAGGATAGTGCGACGATCAAATTCCCGTGAGTTTGCTTTGAGAGAGCCGGGAAGGGGATCGCAACTTGATCGAAATGTGTGGAATTCGAGGAAATTCGAAGGGACCGCGAAGATATGGGAGCAATGACTGTCAGGTCAAGACCGCTCCGACGCTGAAGAGATGCGACTGCCAGCCTCGATCTTCAGGAAATCTTCTGAGAATTTGAGAAGACATTCCCTCTGCAAGCTGTTTCCTGACTTCCCAGAATGCCTCGTTCCACTCCTTTGCGCCAGCGCGATCAACTTGACACCGTGCCCGAATGCCAGTTTCGCGAGAGGATTCCTCACTTCCATTCGCATTCCTCTCGACATACACATTAGTATTGTTAGATCGATCGTTTTCCTGTTTCACTCGGTTGATGTACAATTGAACAAAGCGTCCACTTGTGACGTATTGCATAAAACTTGATTCGCTCAACCTCATCGCCCCATTTTCGCAGAGGAACTCCCGCAGATGTTCAAACTCGAAGGCCGTGGAAAGACACAGACTTGCGATGGTGTGACCAGACGTGACTTCATGCAGGTGGGCGCGCTGGGAGCGATTGGTTTGTCACTTCCGCAATATCTTCAGGCCAAAGAGCAGGGGATGGTCAAACCGGAGCACGACAACAAGTCATGCATCATGATCTTCAATCTCGGCGCACCGAGCCATATTGACCTCTTTGACATGAAACCCGAAGCGGCCTCCGAAATCCGCGGGCCATTCAAGCCAATTTCAACTTCCGCCGACGGAATTCAGATTTCCGAGATTTTGCCTCAACACGCAAAAATTGCCGACAAATTCTCGCTGGTCCGCTCCTGTCACCACACCGGGGCAGCTGTTCATGATGCGGGATGGCAGATGATGCAGACGGGCCGACTTTTCAGCGGAGGCGTCAACACCCCGCACGCCGGGGCAGTGGTGAGTTATCTTCGTGGACGCAAAACCGACCTTCCTCCTTTTGTTGTGCTTCCCGAACTCATGGGACGAGGCGGAGGAAATCTCCCCAATGGCCAGGCAGGGGGCTTCCTCGGAAAAGCTCATGACCCGTTCGCCTTGAATGCGGACCCCTCAGAGAAAAATTTCAAGGTTCCCGACTTGCTTCCGCCTTCCGAAATTGGACCAGTTCGACTCGAAAGACGACGATCGATGCGAGAAATCGTCGACTCAGCTGTCCAAAACTTCGAAGCGACCGAGAGTGCCCAACTGCTCAACAGCAATTTTCACAGTGCGTTCCGGATGATGACAAGTTCCCAAGCCCGAGATGCGTTCGACCTCTCCAAAGAACCACAATCGGTCCGCGATCGCTACGGAATGAATCGCTTCGGTCAGTGCTGTCTTCTGTCGCGACGTCTCGTCGAAGCAGGGGTCCGGTTCATCACGATCAACACCTTTCTCACCGTCTTTAATGAAGTGACGTGGGACATTCACGGATCGAAACCGTTCACGTCAATCGAAGGCATGAAAGACATCGTCTGCCCGATGTACGATCAGGCGTACTCAGCCCTTATCGAAGATCTTCATGATCGCGGGCTGCTGGATGACACAATGGTCTGCAATATCGCCGAATTCGGTCGTACTCCCCGCGTCAACCCGGCGGGAGGCCGCGACCACTGGCCACAGTGCTTCACCTCATATTTCGCTGGGGGCGGCGTTCAGGGAGGACAGGTTGTCGGGGCGAGTGATCCCATTGGCGGAGTTCCGGCGGACCGACCGGTCGATCCGGGGCATCTTGTCGCAACTGTCTTTCACAGCCTTGGATTCGATCTGGAAACGCATCTTCCCGGACCTGCTGGACGACCGTTCCCGCTGGTTGATTTCGGAAAACGTGAAATCCACGAACTCTTTTGACCTCAAACTCTCAAAATCGTTCTTCAGGCTTGTGTCAGAATGGCGTAAACTTAATTGAGAGACATCAAAGCGGAATCAAAACACAAAACCCATCGACTGTCCGAAAGTCAAATGTCGATTCAAGACACAACGCTTGACGAGACAGTTCGCCCATCACGTCGCTTCTCTTCTGAAAATCTGTCCTTCAGTGCAACAGTGGCGACCCATGAAATTTCGATTGGAACGAGGTAGTTAGTGGCCGATCAAGACAAAATCGACGACTTCGAATTAGTCAATTGTGTTGCGACTGGTGGTGTGACGCAGATTTGGGAAGTCAAACGTGCTGGCAGTTCCCAACCTCTGGCGATGAAGCTGATGCTCGATGAAGCATTGAAAGATCCCGCCCATCGACAGGCTTTGAAACACGAAGCCTCCGTCGGAAAGTCCATGCAGCATCCGAATATCATCTCGATTTTCGATGTCAAACTTACGAAGAAACTCAGCTACTACACGATGGAATATTTTCGATCAGGAAACCTCAAAGGACTGATTCGAAATGACCTGCCACAAGCGAAAGCACGTGTAAAAAGCTTGATGGAAGCCCTCGCTCAAGCCTTGGGGTACTTTCACGAGAAGGGTTGGATTCATCGCGATATCAAACCGGACAACGTTCTCATGAGCAAAGGAGGGGAGGTTCGGCTCATCGACTTCTCCCTCGCGAGTCGACCATCCAACGTCATTCTGCGGGCAATGACCAAGAAAAGCAGGGTGTCGATCCAAGGAACTCGAACGTATATCGCCCCGGAACTGGTGCGTCGGGAAGCGATCACGCCTTCGGTCGATATCTACAGTCTCGGGATTCTGCTTTACGAAACTCTGATCGGAAATCCCCCATTTCGAACGGCGAACCCGAACGACCTTCTTATGATGCACGTGAGAGACAAACCCGCTCGTCCGTCTGAGCTCGACGACAATATCACTCAGGAGGCCGACAATCTCGTCATGAGGATGCTGGGTAAGAAGCCGAAAGATCGGCACGCCAATATGCAGGAGGTTTACGCCGAAGTGCGCAACCTCAAGTTTTTCAAGGAAGATCCCGTCAAAGTCGCCAAAGAACGGGCCGATGCGTTAGCCGCAGGGGACGCACAAGCTCAGGAAGATCGACTCAACAGCCGTCGCGACGCGGAACGTGATCGCAGCAAGGATGGCGAACGAAAACCGGCACCAAAGCCCAAACCGAAACCGATCCTCGCGAAAGAGACGAAGCCACAACCCAAACCCGAACAACAACCTGCGGCGCCACAACAACAGCCCGGAGCACCGTGGGGACAAATGCCGGGACAGCCGATGATGCCAGGAATGTTCCCGGGAGCGATGCCGGGCCAAATGCCTCAGTATCCTGGAATGATGCCGCAATATCCCGGAATGATGCCAGGGCAGCCAATGCCGGGACAGCCAATGCCGGGTCAGCCAATGCCGGGACAGCAAATGCCGGGTCAGCAAATGCCGGGTCAGCCAATGCCGGGTCAGCCAATGCCGGGTCAGCCAATGCCGGGTCAGCCAATGCCGGGTCAGCCAATGCCGGGTCAGCCAATGCCGGGACAGCCAATGCCGGGACAGCAAATGCCGGGACAGCAAATGCCGGGACAGCAAATGCCGGGACAGCAAATGCCGGGACAGCAAATGCCGGGACAGCAAATGCCGCAGCCCAGTGTCCCTCAACCGAGTGCACCGCAGCCCACTTCCGCTCCAAAACCGTCCGCCCCAAAGGCCACAGAAACCAAGAACGAACCGCCCAAAAAAGCACCGGAAGACATCCCACTCGCAAACTTCGATGACTTACAAATCGAGTAGTCAGCACGAAAAGTGGTTCTGTTGTTTCCCTCGAAGCCTTGCAGAATTATGATGCGAGCGTTGCTGCACCATCCGTCAGGTGTCGAAGTCGGCATTTTCGTAGCCTCTCGACCCTGAAGATCGCGTGCAGAGAATCACTGGAATAACAACGCTCCCCATATTCTGAACTGTCACGATGTCCGCACCGCTTCCACTTCCGTTTGAACGTCCGATCCTCGAACTCGAAAAGCAACTCTCGGATCTGGAGAAACAGCCAGACCCAACAGCTGTGACTCGCGAATCGATTCGCCGCATTCGGACCGAACTCAACAAACTGAAGCGGGAAGTCTACGAGAAGCTCAATCCGTGGGAGATTGTTCAGGTCGCCCGGCACGATGCACGTCCCAAAGCGATGGACTACATCGAACTCGTCTTCGATGAATTCGTGGAATTGCACGGAGACAAAGCCTACGGAGACGATCGAGCAATCCTCACCGGGTTTGCCAAACTCGGTGACCGAAAGGTCATGCTGGTCGCTCAGCAAAAGGGGCGAAATCTTCGCGAGCGTCTGGAACACAATTACGGAATGGCTCACCCGGAAGGCTATCGAAAAGCCCTCTCCAAAATACAGATGGCTGCCAAGTTCAATCTGCCGGTCGTTTGCCTGATCGACACCGCCGGAGCTTATCCCGGAGTTGGCGCAGAAGA
Source organism: Thalassoglobus neptunius (assembly GCF_007859735.1). Classification (GTDB taxonomy): domain Bacteria; phylum Planctomycetota; class Planctomycetia; order Planctomycetales; family Planctomycetaceae; genus Thalassoglobus; species Thalassoglobus neptunius. The sequence continues at coordinate 44,298 of NZ_SIHI01000007.1, forward strand.
GCGAGGACAGGCCTATCAAATCGCTCTCAATCTGCGAGAAATGGCCCGCATCGATACGCCGATTGTCTGCGTCGTCATCGGAGAAGGAGGAAGTGGCGGAGCACTCGGAATCGGCATCGGCGATCACGTGGCTGTCTTGCAGTTCGCTTACTACTCTGTCATCAGCCCGGAAGGCTGTGCGGGCATTCTCTGGAAACACGCGAAACACGCAGACAAAGCCGCTCATGCTCTTCGGTTCACATCGAAAGACCTCCTCGAACTCGGTGTCGTTGACGAAATCATCAGCGAGCCAATCGGAGGAGCACATCGAAACCATCGACAGATGGCGACCAACCTGCATGCCTCGCTGACGTCAGCATTGAAGGATCTCAGTGAAATCCCGAAAGACCAACTGCTCGATCGACGGTACGAAAAGTTCCGCAAGATCGGCGTCTTCGAAGAGACAATCGCTGTTGGGCAAGCTTAACTGAGACATACCCTTCAACAGCACTTAAAGCGAAAGCAGACCGGGCTATGTATTCGCTGATGATCATGGCGCTGGTCGTCGCATTCGTGGCCCTCCTTTGCGGGGGCCTCGGAAGCCTCTTTGCTCAAGACGCTGGTCCCGGCGAACGAATCTTAATGGCCCTGATGACATCTGCGACGGCTTTTGTCGCAACCCTGATTCTCGGACTCCGCGACCTCATTCGCTTTCGCAGAGATTCCCGTCGAACACAACAGCACCTTCTCGAGAGACCAGACTTCTTCGAAGCCGAATTTCGGTCCGAAGCAGACGTCGACCCTGAACTCATGAAGGTCGTGCGTGAGGCGATCGCGCAATTCTTTGATGTCCCCGTCTCCAAGATTCGCCCGACTGACAATTTCGAAACCGATCTGCACATCGATCCCACTGAGGTCAATTTTCAACACTTCGTCATCAGGACGGTCGCCGACGACCATAGGTTCCATGACGAGGTGATCGAGGTGAACTTCGCAAACGCTCACACTGTCGAAGATCTTGTCATTTGGCTTCAAGATTTCATTCGCGACGAAGATTGAACAGTTCGACAGCAAAGCTCGAGAGGACTTCTAAGTCCCTCAGAGTGTGATCAGGTCACGCGTGTTCTTGCGCCATGCGATGCAGCGCGCAAGAAAGAAGAATGGTCTCGGGCAGGGGAGTCAGAATTCAATGACGACCACTCGCTTCACGTCACTGATTCGAGGCTGTTATACGCTCGACATTTGAGCGAGATAAGAACTCGGATTCGAGCATTAACGAAGTCGAGATCTGCTCACTGACGACTTAACGCGAACTCTTTCCGTGAGGAGACCCAATCATCTCATCTCACGAAGTGAACCAGCAAAGTGCTCGGCTTCGAGAAGCCTGTAGAACGATTCGCACCGACTCGCTTTGACCTTTGAGCACACGACCACTGAAGCACAGAGACTCCGCATTCCTGGGCATCGATGATGTTCCGCTGTGATTCGCAGAGGAACACGAAAAACCGTCTCAGACGGTCTTTTCCATACCCGAATCGAACATAACGGACATTATCGGACGTTGGGGTATGTTCTTTTTTCGGGGGAGTCAGAAGACTCCCGGGCCCTTCACTCTCGGTTGAGATCATCATCTCATCGAGAGATGCTCGTGATTCAAAGATCACTCGGAGGCATTAAGCTGAACAATGTGCTGGTCCAATCTTCACAGCTGATGACTCTCGTGATCTCCGAATTCGCGATCTCCGAAGCTGTTAACGACTCCCACTACCGAAACGATCCAGGCTGACCAGCCCCGGCCGCTCTCAGTCGCTGCTGCATCGCTGGCTCCAATTGATTGATCGAAACTCCAGCGACTTGCAGCTGTCGAATGATTCGTTGGTCAAGCGTGCTCTGTGCATTCGTTGTCGAGTCCGGATCTTCGAGTGACCAGATATCCGCATTCCAATCCGCCAACACTCCCAGCTGCACAGCTTCAGGCAACGATCCCAGAAACCCGACGATCTGCTGCTCGTAAGCAACCTGCTGAGCTGGCACCGATGTGTACGCCTGAGAGATTCTGCGCGAAAGCTCCTTGATTGTGGCTTGAGTCTGTTCAGGATTGCTCGGAGGCGCACTCGGAGTGACATCCACGTTCAGCTGTTGCCCGAGATACGACAGCAAATATTCCGATCCCTGATTGCCCAATTGTTGAAAGTGTTGTTCGATCAACTTTCGATTTTCAGGCGATGCGGACTCGAGAACTTTGGACACTCCAGCGATTAACGATGACTGCGAGTCCGGACTCTGTTCGCGATCGATGGCCTCACTCAACGCTTGTCTCGTTTGATCGCTGATCAGCCCGCTGAGAGTTTTCCACAACTGGCTGCTCGCGTCAGGAGACGGAGTTCCGGGAAGCACCTGATCATCGCCGAGATTCACTGTTCCGGAATCGACCACATTCGACGAACCGGAATCGTCATGAGAATGCGTTCCGTGATCGCCAGGTTCATGACTGTGATCCAGATCGAAATCCGGATGGTCAAGCAAATGAATGTAGTCTTCGAGTGCGAGTCGCAAGTTGTCTGGAAGAATGGGAAGAAACGGATGAAGCGTGTCGACAATCTTCGCAGCGGCGTATCCACTTCTCGACTGCAAAAGCGCTGCGCGTGCATCTTCAGAAACAGTCACGACCATGAATGTCAGAATGAGACACAGCACGACTCCTTTGATGAAGCCGAAAAGTGCTCCCAGATGACGATCAAATTCCCGGAGTTTGACCTTCTCAAGAAAGTCTGAAATTCGCCCGGCCAGCAGATACGCGACGAACGTGAAAACGATGTACGCCCCGAACAAGACGACCCAATTGTTGAGAGGTGGATCGAGATGCACATACGGCCCCGCAACTGCTGAAATTCCATCAGCAAAGATGAAGCACAACAGGATGCCAGCGATCCCGGCCAGTTGCCAGACCATACCCCTCGCGGCACCGCGAATCGTAAAGAAGATAAGGATGGCCAAAACGACCAAATCGTACCACATGACCTCGGGACTCCGTTTCCAAGTATTCAGGTCACAGAGTGTATCTCTCCCGTGGTGTTCTGGTAAACCCCGGTTGACACTTCGGCGAAGTCGCCGTCCTCAAAATGAGCGTATCGATTCGAAGTTAGTCTTCGGCGTTCGGCAGCTCTGAAGCTGCGATTACGTCGAGCATGGCAGGGTGCAGCACCGAATTTGTGGCGAGCACACTCGTTACGGAGATGGGCAAATCGTCACCTGCTGAGGTTGTGACCTTTCCGCCTGCCTCTTCGACGATCAAACGCCCGGCCGCGAAATCCCAGGGAGCGAGCTGATACTCGACAAACCCTCCGTAGACGCCACTGGCGACCCCGCACAGATCAAGAGAAGCTGTCCCGAATCGTCGAATCCCGCGAATTTGCTCTGCGAAAAGACCTTCAATCGTGCGCAAAGTGCGACGCATCATCGCACCGCGGTCGTAATAGAATCCGACGGCAATCAACACGTCAGTCATCCGCGTTTGCGTTCCGACGTGCATTTGCTCGCCCTGAAACCAGGCCCCCTCGCCCGCAACCGCGCAGAAAAGCTCTTCCCGGGCTGGATTCCAAACGACTCCGCATTTCGCAACACCTCGCTGATAATAAGCGATTGAGACTGCGAAATGAGGGATTCCATGCGCGAAGTTGGTCGTTCCGTCGAGCGGATCGATGATCCAAAGATGGTCAGCTTCAGAATAGCTGTCGAGACCGTTCTCTGACTCTTCCGCCAGAATTACGTGATCGGGGTACCGATTCGCGATTGCCTGCTTGATGACGCGTTCGGACTCGAGATCTGCCTCGGATACGAGATCGTTTCGCGCCTTCTCTCGAATCACCGTCCCTTCTTTCCGATGCCGCAGTAGCACATCCCCACCCGCTTGTGCCAATTCAGTCGCAAAGACGAGTTCCTGAATGGAGCTTAACTCGGCAGGAATTTTCATGGGATGTATTAAACTAACAAAACCGGAAGGAAGGACGATTTAAAAAGCCGTCAACAGACAGTGATGACTATCAACCGACGGATTAACTTTCCAGAAGGCTTAGATAGCGTTCTGCATCGAGTGCAGCCATACAGCCTGTGCCGGCGGCGGTGATCGCCTGTCGATAATAATCGTCAGCCACATCGCCAGCAGCGAAGACCCCTTCCACGCTTGTATTCGTTCGGAAAGGAACACTCCACTTCAAGTAGCCCTTCTCGTTCATCTCGAGATGGCCTTTCAGGAACTCCGTGTTCGGTGTATGTCCGATCGCAGCAAAATAGCCAGAAGCTGGAATATCTTCTGTTTTCGCATCGTCTTCGGTGCTTCGGATGCGAACACCGGTGACTCCCTTTTCGTCATCGCCGAGAACTTCGTCAATCACCGAGTTCCACTTAACTTCAATCTTCGGGTTTTTTAGTGCCCGTTCGGCCATCACTTTGCTCGCGCGAAACTCTTCACGACGATGGACAATATAAACTTTCGAACCAAATTTAGAGAGATAGTCAGACTCTTCCATCGCGCTATCTCCTCCCCCAACAACAACGAGAGGTTGATCACGAAATCTAGGAAGGGCTCCATCGCAGACAGCACAGGCTGAGACCCCTGCATTCTTAAATTTCTTTTCAGAATCGAGACCTAAGTAATTCGCTCGAGCGCCTGTCGCGACGATCACCGACTGCGCTTCGATGGTCTCTCCGTTCGACGTCTTCAGAATGAACGGACGTTGGGAGAAGTCGACGTCGACGACATCTTCCATCATTGTTCGCGTTCCGAAATTGATCGCCTGCTGTCGCATCAATTCCATCAGTTCCGGGCCGCTCACCCCTTCTTTCTGGTGTGGGCCCATGATGCGTCGTCGATCGTCAGCGATGGCGTCGTCGAGGTAGCTTTCGAGATTTCCAGAAGGGAAGCCGGGGAAGTTCTCGACTTCCGTGGTGATCGCAAGTTGACCGAGCGGAGGACGTCCGAGGTCCCAATTCTCCTGGGTCATCTCCCCTTCGATGCACAATGGCTCCAGACTCGCTCTCGCTGCGTAAATTGCGGCTGTCCATCCAGCGGGACCTGAACCGATAATCACAACCTTTTCTGCCATTTTCCGTCTCCCAGTCGTCGTATTTTGCTTATTATCAATTCGGGTTGAATTGAAGAAGACTGGCACGCAATTGACGAGCCTTCTTCAGTTGTATTTTGATCGCGATCGTCAACAAGATGTGACTGCGTTCAGAAGTCGGACTTCGCGACATTTTCTCGAAGAATTATGACTCGAGGAACGCAAGGAGTCTGTATGAAACCTCGCACAGACGATATCGAAGCCGACCGCCAGTGACAAATGCACAGCAGTCCCCGATCCCTTCCCGGTGGTCGCTCTCACTCGGTCGTATGACCGACACGCATCACTTCAGGAGAACTCTCAATGACGTTCTCGAACTGTGCGGACGCATTGGAATCGGGCAAAAAGTCTTTGAGTTTCGGTGACAAAGCTCGAACCTGGTCAATGCTCTCTGCGGGCACTGTTTTGAGAAGCAGCAAGAATTCCGACATCGCCACTGTTTGTTCGATCTCTTCCATCAACAATCGCTTCTCATTTTCCGTCATTTCGGCTTCCGGGTGATCATGGCGCCGTTTTAGATGAGCGAGCCGTTCTCCGAGCTTTCGTTCGGTCGCGAGAACGGGAATCTCATGACGAATGGAAGAAGCCGCCCACGCAAGACTGATGCGGGTCGCCAGAGCAGCGAAGAGTTCAGGATCCACGCCCATTTGCTCGAATCGTCGGGCAAGTTCCGGATTTTCGCACCAGGTTTCTCCCAGGGCCTTCATATCCAGAGCACTTCGGTATTCGTCTCGGATGAATTTGATGAGTTCGTCGGAGTTGAAATCCTCTGCCCCTCGAAAATCGACGGAGCTCGACGAAAAATCCGGAACCGATCGGTCAGGAAGATTCTCGACGATGGTCGTAAAAGCAGAAAGTTCTCCGGAGGTCAGTGGAGTTGACCATTCCTGAGTTCCCAGCTCAACGCGTGGAAGTGATGCAGGCGCGGGTGCTTCTCCCCCCTGCTCTGCCTGTCCGCATCCCAACGAAACAACCAACGCCATCAGTAATAGAACTCTGCATCCCATGGTTTCAGAGTTTCCTTATGTACCAAGCTTTCAGGGAAAAGCGAAAAGGCGGAAAGCTGTATGCTTCCCGCCTTCCCGATTTGTGATTGTCAGTTCATAAGGTCTTTAGAAGCTGCAATCAAGACCAAAATTCAGCTGATGCATGTACCACTCTTCGCGATCGGTATCGATTTTTGGATAGAGCGGGAATCCTCTCCACTCGATCGAATCGGCTGGTCGGGCCACGGCTCCGATCCAGGTGAATGTGTAACCGAACCGGAAAGAACTGTGCTCCAGGGCAGAAATGTTCCTGATGAGCGGCAGGCTTCGGAAGGCTGCGAACTCTGCCATCACCGATTGCTGGAAGAATGGTGAGACATGTGTGGATGACTTTTCGTCGCTGAACTCAGACTGGTTCGCCGGGTTGAGCATTCGCGGATCGAGAATGTTCACGAAACGTGCATCGTAGAGTGGATCACCGATATTGTTCCCTGACATATCGATCGATTCATGATTCGCGTTCACACCGAGAATTGTCTCCGCCCAGGCTTTGAAGCTTGCGTCGTCATCTCCGAGGTCGATTCGGAAACCAGCTTCCGGACCGGCAATATGACTGGTGACTCCATTATCGAGTCGGGCATCATACTGATCGTAGAGGCGGACGATGCTGTTCGTTTCTGGTCGATAGGTTTCCTCATCGAGCGTGTAGGTAAACCCACTGTCGATTCCGTGGAAGCGGAACTGCTCTTTCAGGTAGGTGTACCGAGCCCCAATCATCGGGCGAATCTTCACTCCGCCGCGATTGTAAACCGGCTGAGTGTAAAGGCTCAGATTGGTACCCCCTGCTTCGGTTTTCTGTTCCACTTCGAAGAGAACGTCAAACTTGGCTGATGTTCCGAGACCAAAGTCCGGGAAGACAGGCTCTCCGTTATAAAGGGGAACGACACCGTGAATGAGGAGGTTCTGACCATCCAGAATGAGTGTCAGGTCCTGGCTCACAGGCACCCCATTGATGTGGGTTGCCCCTTTCTTGAATGAGCCTGTGTCTTCAAACGCCCACCAGCCATTTGCCATCAGGCCGGTGCCGTCTTCGTTCTCGTATCCCCAGCGAATCTGAGTTCCGAGCGTGCTTGTCGGACTATCAATGTCTCCGCTGTTGCGGGGAGGATAGAAATATCCGTTAATCTGTCCATTGAACACGTTGGCATTCGTATCCAGAGCCGGTGCGAGGAAGATTCTTCGACTCACTGCGAAGAAACCTTCGACATCCGGGCTGAGGTTCGGAACGCTCGGGTATTCGTAGATCGTGTCGATCGGAACCCCGATTGGGCGTTGGGTATCGAAGTTTGCCAGTGGGGCAAACGGCGAGCCGATGAGGGCATCGCCTGCATCGCGGAACTGAACAGACATCAGTTCGACGGAGCCGAAATACTTCCGTTGACGGTAGAAGATATTCCGGAACCACAACCCGTCCTGGCTGACATGTTGATCCATGCCAACATTCGGCGGGTAGAATGGGCTAATCGCTGGCCACGGTTGGTACCCTTGGGGAGCGTTCTGTGGATAGATCGCTGTAGGGTCCGTTGCCAGGTGTGGTGGGTATTGGGGCATCATGGGCCCTCCCCCAGGCCCCGGGGCGACATAGGCTCCCGGCGGGGGTGCCGGTCCCGGTGGAACGGGCGATTGGCCTGATGTCTCAGTTTGAACAGTAGCCAGCATGAGTGCGCTGGCAACCGCCTTTATCCAGGGCTGAATCCGCATCAGTACGTCCTTGACAGGTTGGCCGACCATCGGCGTGCTCGAGTGAGCCGGCCGACGAGCCAGGAATAGACCTTTATTCCCTCAACGTCATTCATCACTACACGACATCGAATCTCTGATGAATTCGACGGCGCAGTGAGGAATAGACCTGATGCTCTTATCGGATCAGAGATTTGGGAAACTGTACCGATTATGTTGCTTGTGTGGATTTTTCCCCATCTGCAACTCGTGCGAGACGTATCGATTATCCGCAGACTGCGTTTTTCTGGTCCTCAACGACCGGAGAACCCCACTGCCCTGCCCTGTGAATTCCCTGAGTTTCGTCCGCCGTCACCGATCCTCAGGCGAAATTTGTGTGACGGAAGTGAAGACTTCTCTGCGACAAGCGGTCTTCTGCGGCTCAATTGAACCTCATTGAATATGGCTGAACAACGTCGAATACGGCTCTGACCACATGAAACTCGCCTTACGAGTTTATTTCCCCTCAGAAAAGACGGGTATGAGCATCCGGCAGTTGTCGCCAAATCGGTTCGATCCCGCTAGCATGGGGACCCGATGCGGCTCGCGGAATGAGTCGCTTTCGCGTTCCAATTCATCCACCGAACAATCCCGGCTCAGTGAGGAATCCCTTGGCGACCGAGAAGCGTGATTTCGACGAGTTTCTTGAGAAGTTCAAAAAACACCATGACCTGATGGTGGACGAACTCCACAAGGTCATCGTGGGGCAGGATGCCGTCATCGAGCAAATCCTGTCGGCAATTTTCACCGGTGGACACTGTTTGCTCGTGGGGGTTCCCGGACTGGCGAAAACGTTGGTCGTCAGCACGATTGCCCGAATTCTGGATGTCGAATTCCGCCGAATCCAGTTCACCCCCGACTTAATGCCTTCCGACATCACCGGGACAAACGTTCTGGAAGAGTCGGAAACCGGGCAGAGAAACTTTCGATTCGTTCAGGGTCCGGTTTTTACCAACATTCTCCTGGCGGACGAAATCAACCGAACGCCGCCGAAAACGCAAGCGGCTCTTTTGCAGGCGATGCAGGAACGAGAAGTTACAGCGGGTCAGCAGACCTACGATCTGCCGGACCCATTCTTCGTCATCGCGACTCAGAACCCGATCGAGCAAGAGGGAACCTATCCCCTTCCCGAAGCCCAACTCGACCGCTTCATGTTCAACATCAAGGTCGATTACCCAAACGTTGAAGAGGAAGAGCAAATCCTCACAATGACAACGCGCGGGGAAAAGGCCGAAGTTCGCAAGGTGCTCTCCGCAAAGTCAATCCAGTATCTGCAGCGACAGATTAATCAGATCGAAATCGCTCCCATTATTGTTACTTATGTCGCAAGACTCGTTCGAGCGACCCGTCCGCACGATTCCAGTTCCCCGAGTTTCGTCCGCGAGTTGATTGATTGGGGAGCCGGTCCGAGAGCTGGACAATACCTGATTCATGGGGCCCGTGCGGTCGCAGCGATGGATGGACGTCCCACGATTTCGTTCGAAGACGTTCGTCGAGTCGCGATTCCCGTTCTTCGGCACCGAATCTCGCCGAACTTCCAGGCTCAGGCTGAAGGATACGATTCCGATACCATCATCCATCGCCTTCTGGAAGAAGTCAGCGAGCCCAATGTTCCCAAATACAGCTAAGCCATAGTGTCCCAAAACACAGCTGAGCCGTTTTGATGGCCTCCTGAACTTGCGAGAAGCTTTCTCTCTCGCAAAAACGCTGGAAAACCGCGTATCAACATTCGGATGTTCGCAACGCCGATCACGTCGACACTGTCGAACTCGCTGTAAGCAAGTGGCTCGATTCTGTGCGATTACTGAAACTCCGAGCTGCAACGACTTCCGGTGCGTGGACTGGGAATCGGTCCATGTGTGGGGAGCAGTTTTTCGAGAATTTCAGTAGTCGACCGGACTGCTCACGGCCTGAATTGCCCCCCATCGGTAAGTGGTTTCGCCGAAGGAAACTTAGGCGAAATACAGCATTTACCCTCTCTAAGACACTTTAAGAAGCTTAACAAACAACGGTAACTCGGGACGCAATAATCCCCATTGACCGAATCAGCAGGATAGATACAATCGGTTTAAGTGTGAAAGTCGGTAAGATCGACACTACTGGTAGACCGAACAAGCTTGGCGAACCTTCATGGAATGAAGAACGGCCAGAGACGAGTGGTCGACACGCATTGAGGACAACCTCATGGTTGAAACTGTCCTCAATGATCGTCGCCGCTGTTGAAACCAACGGAGGGACCTGTATGAAAACTGTTTTCACAACTGGTGAGGCTGCCAAAATCTGCAAAGTCAGCCAGCAAACCATCATCCGCTGCTTTGACTCGGGCCAGCTGAAGGGCTTTCGCGTTCCCGGTTCTCGATTCCGCCGCATCCCGCGTGACGTGCTTTACAAGTTCATGAAGGACAACGGAATTCCAACCGATGCCTTGGAAAGCGGAAAACGCAAGGCGTTGGTCGTCGACGATGATCAGGATCTGGTCGATTTGATGACAGATGTCCTGGAGTCAGACGGTCGATTCGAAGTTCGGGCGGTCAATAACGGGTTCGACGCCGGGATGATGGTCAAGGAATACCGTCCTGACGTGATCGTTCTCGACGTCATGCTTCCTGATATTAACGGGAAAGAAGTCTGCCAGAGAGTTCGAAGCGACTCGACCCTCGACGATGTCAAAATCATCTGCATCTCGGGAATGGTCGAAGCTGACAAGATCGACGAACTGAAAGCATCCGGCGCGAACGATTTTCTTCAAAAGCCATTTGAAATGGAAACAGTATTGCAGCGCGTTTGCAAGCTTCTGGATCTGTCCCTCAATGCTGGCTAATCGATAAGCCAGCACAGTGACTGTTGAGATCATCGAGTTAGAAGCGGGCCGCTTCCTGCGCAAGTTCCGATTTCAAATGCCTGTTTCAATTGTCAGTCGAGCCCACAGCTCGCGCGATGGTTCTATGCACCGACTTTCCGAATTGCATCAGCGAAACGTTGGTTCGCCAATCGACTTTGCGATGGACCGAAAACGCGATGCACAGGTGAGAGCAACAAGCTCTCAATCAACACCGTGAGCATTATCCCGTGTGTTTCCGATCAGGTCGTGAAATGGAGGTCGGTTGTGCAACAGAGTCAGCCGACATCAGAACATCCCACAGTCCTGGAGTTTCTTGAGTCGACGCTTCCGTTCGAGAACGCAAGAGAGTTGAGAATCAAGATCCTCAACGCATGGAAAACGTTCCGCCCCAATTCACCCTGTGCGCTTCTCTGGAAAAACCCATTCACGACAACTGCCGAGTTACTGATCGTTGATGAACGGGAAACGCCCGACGAGATGGCATTTCCTGTGAGCGACAGAACTGCTTCTCTCACAGCGAGTCTGCCGGAGTCGAATCCAGTTCTGAATGAATTGAACTGGATTGAACTCGAAGTCGAAAGGAAGTCGATTGGCTTCCTGGGACTCGACGAGCCATCTTCTTCACTCGCATCGTCAGAGATCGTCTCAGCTACGGCGAGATTGCTGGCCGTCAGCCAAAGCTGGGAGAACACGCTTACAGAAGCGCGGCTGAGCTCGCTTGCCGAATACGCAGCTGCGGCTGGTCATGAAATCAACAATCCACTTGCTGCGATCAAGGGCCGCACCGAACAACTCATCAAGGGTGAACAGCACCCGGAGCGACAACAGTGGCTGCAAACAATTGGTGCGCAAACTCTTCGAATTCGCGACATGATCGGCGACAGCATGCTGTTCGCTCGCCCCCCTGCCCCGAAATTCGAACGTCTCAATCTCACAGAACTCGTTGAAAGCGCGATCTCTCACTTCTCTGACGAATTCGCTCGTCGACAGATCTCCCTGTGGGGGAACCGCCACAAGATGGTCCCCGTCGACGGTGATCCACTCCAATTAACGCAAGTAGTTGCCGAACTGACTCGAAACTCTCTTAATGCAATGGAAGAATCCGGAAAGCTGATCGTTGACTGTCTTCCGGAAGTGATCGATGAGCGCCCCTTCGCAATTCTCCGAATGATCGACGACGGAGTCGGTTTCAGTGAAAGCGAACGAAGATTTTGCTTTGACCCTTTCTATTCGGGGCGGCAAGCTGGTCGCGGTCTCGGTTTCGGACTTTCCAAAGCGTGGCGGATTATTCAGATGCATAGTGGGCAGCTGATTCTCTCGAACCAAAAGTCAGACGTGACCGAGTTTGTCATTTCCCTTCCGTCGACCTCGGAGTGATTTGATTCTGGTCTCGAAGCAAGTCAAACTGGCTGAATTGTGCAGAGTACACTTTCATGCTATCTCTGCACTCGCCTGATCTCATTGCTATTAATGTCTGCTGCTTTCGCGCGTGCGAATCGCTGCATTCCAGAAATGAAGATGCTCATGTGCATCCGAGAGACCAACACGGATCAGCCCTCATTTCCGTTGTGACGTTTGCGTCATCAAGAGTGAGCGATGATCAACCTTTGTTGTTTTCTTAATGAAGAGGAAGTTGACGCCGCGTGACACGATCCAGCGCTCGCTCCAATCCAGCCCCCAACGAAATTCCCCCGCCCCTCTGGGAAACTGTTGTTCTCGTGGGACTGTTCCAGTGCCGTTTCTTTGTTCCGACAGAAGGCGCCGAACTGGGAGGAACCCTCTGGCTGGCGATGGCCTGGTTTGGATTCGCCGCTCTCACACTCTGGTTGAAGTCGAGAGAGAAAGAACCTCTGCTTTGGACTCCACACTGGAGTGACCTCGCGATCGTGCTGGTCGTTGCTGGCCATCTTCTGTCTGCCGTCGTATTGCTGCGAACGGGAGGAAATCTCCGAGCAGCATTGAATATGGTTTGGGAGTGGACGTCCCTGCTCTGCCTCTGGGGCTTGTTCCGAACCAGTTTGCGGGACAAATTGACTGGGCGGACACTCACAGCTGGGATTCTGACAAGTGTCATCGTGCTCTCTGGATTCGGGATCTGGCAGCACTATTTCTGGTATCCGCAGCAGGCACGAGAGCTCAACGAATTGGTCACACTTCAGGAACGAATGGAAAGAAGCGAACCGCTTTCCTCGCATGAGATCTCGCGATTCGAAGAACTCTTACAAAGCTTCGGCGCCAGCTATTCCAGTCTCGACACTCAAGGAAAACTTTCCTTCGTCGCTCGACTTCGCGATAGCGTCGAGCCGATCGGCCGATTCGCGCTCGCAAACTCACTCGCTGGGCTTCTGTGTGCAGGTGTGCTGATTCTCGCTCCGCTATTTGTTCAGAAGTTTTCGGGCTGGACGCTGGGTCAACGTCTGGCTGGGGTTGGCTTCCTCGCGCTGATTGTCCTCTGTCTCATACTGACCAAAAGTCGAACCGCGTGGATCGCGACAGGTTTCGGACTCGGTCTTGAGTCGCTGATGTTCTTCCGAAAATCGGCCGCAGGCAGATCCGAGTCGCTTAGAAAAACGCTGACGTATTCGCTCACAACTGGCGTCTTGATCGTGGCTCTCCTGACTCTGCTTGCCGTCTGGACAGGCGGACTCGATCCGGAAGTCATTTCCGAAGCTCCCAAGAGCCTTCAATATCGATTGGAGTACTGGATCGCGACGACACAAATGTTGAGCGACCACTTTGTCTTAGGAATCGGGCCGGGGAATTTCCGCGCGAATTATCTTCACTACAAACTCCCCGGAGCGAGTGAAGAGATCATCGACCCGCACAATTTCCTTCTCGACATCTGGGCCAACGGAGGATTGCTGGCGCTTGTCGGATTGATTGTCTGGACGATGAGTATCGTTTTCTCGGGGATCATGACATCCCCTCCAAAATCAGACACCCAATCGAAATCACCTGACGAGGCTGTTCCCGGGATGTCGGTCCAATGGGTGTGCTTCGGGCTGCTCATCATCACATCTCTCTCGTTTGGCGGAATCGTCGACAATCAACTCGTCGCCCTGTTCATCTCCGCACTCATCGTTGTCTCAGTCGTCAACTGGTTGAAAATGAACGATTGCCTGACAGCGGTGACGGCAATTTGTGGACTCGTGGCGCTGTTGCTTCACTTGTTCGCGAGTGGTGGAATCGAAATGCCAGCCATCGCTCAACTTCTTCTCTTCTTCGGAGCAGTTGCCCTCAGCCAATCAACGTCCGATCAAAAAGCACCCATCACAATTGGCCGAACTGGTCAACAAATTCTGGCCGCGTCGATGGGGATTCTTTTAGTCGGAAGTCTTTTAACGGGCGTTTTGCCTGCTCAACTCGCTGGAGCACGATTGACTTTAGGCAGCGAATCGATGTTTCAGGGAAACTCAAATTACTCCGCGAAGCTCTTCGCGCGGCACGAGTTCCTCGGGGCAGCAGCCGCTGACACTCTCGATCCCGAGCCCTATCAACTCCTTGCTCAACTCTCCTACACCTCATGGAAGAACTCCGGCCGGACCGACGAAGACCTGTTTCAAGAGGCCGTCGATTTTCAGAACGAAGCAATCTCTCGCGATCCTCAGAATTCCACACGGTATTGGTGGCTTGGAAAGTTCTGGACGGACCGCTTTCGGATCACGCAGTCTCAACAGGACGCAGATGAAGCTGTGAAGGCGTTCGAAAACAGTGTCGAGCGTTATCCTCACGATGCTCATCGACTCGCAGAATTCGCGATCATTTTGGAAGACACTGATCGTTCTGGAGAAAGTGTCGCTCGCCAGGCACTGGAACTTGACGATTTGAATCAGACCCGCGGACACGTCGACAAAGCACTTTCCAGTGAAATTCGGAAACGTCTGGAAGAAATTGTCAGCGGCGCCGGGACCGAATAGCCGGTCGGGCAATCTGTCGCAGCTTTCGAACTTGGTTTTCACTTAGGAACTGATTCTCACGAGTCATCTTCGAGGATGTCAGCCCGAAGCGCGCATCAAATCTCTCTTTGAGCATCCGAAACAGATCTTGGGTTCGCGCCGAGTCGATCCGGCAGGTACACTCAAGGAGACTCGTTTTTCATGCGGGTCGTTCAAAACCGTCTTGTTACGGAGAGTGCTCAGATGCAATTTTTCACTCACATGAAATGGCTCGTCGCAGCCATCTTGATCGTCTCTCAATGGAGCGTGTGCGCGTCTCTTGCCACAGCTCAGGAAGACCGAGAGTTTCGTGAACAGATGCAAGACTTGTCACGTCGCTATATGGAACTGAGACGCGAAGGACAAAGTCCTGAAGCGGAAGAATTCCGTCAGCGTATGATCGACCTTGCGCGCGAACGAAATGAGACACAAAGACGTCAATTGACAGAGCGTCGAGAGATCAACGAAAGAATCGCCAATTTACAACGCGAGCTGACAAAACTTCGCGAAACAGGTGAAAACATTCGTGCAGAAGAAGTTGAAGAACAGATTGAAAGACATCGCGAAGAGCTATTGTCACTCAATCGACCTCAAGCCCCGCCAAAGGAACGGTCACTCGAGGAACGAATCCGGCACATTCACGAAGCGGCCGAACACCTTGAACAGGCTGGAATGAGCCACTTCTCGCGAATGCTTCAAGAGGAAGCGAAAATCCTCGCCAACAATCATCGTGAACTCCATCACGTCCATGAGCGTGAACGAGCAATGCGAGAAGAGGCCGAACATCAAAAAAACCTGGCGGAACAGCATCGACATCGTGCGGAACAAGAGCTTCGAAACGCCCAACGACAGCTCGAAGAACTGACTCGACAACTGAACGACTCGAGACGGCGCCCGCAAGACGAACGAAGAGGCGAAACACCATCGCGCTCGGAGCGATCCTCCAGAGATTTCGGCGAAGCCTGGAACAATGCACTTCGAGAACTTGCCCCGCAGGAATCGCAACAGCGACCAGACAGTGAACGACTTCGCCGACTCTACGAAGAGCGGACACGGATCGAGCGCGAACGCTCAGAACAAATCCGGCGACAATCCTCAGGCAGCCCCGTCGAATCGGAAAACGTCGAACGATCTCGAAACGAACCGCGATCGAGTTCCCGAGACGCGGAGAGAGAAATCAACAGAGACCGAGAATCTCCAGACAACCTCACCGAACTGCAATCACTGGTCAATTCTCTGCGAACCGAATTGTTTCAGCTGAAGATGAAAGTTCAAAACCTCGAAAGACGGCATCCGGAACTCAAGCCATCGCCTCGACCTTCCCGATCCGAGAATCTTGAGCCGACTCCAGCTCCCGATTCGAATGATGAAGCAGCTTCCGAAGAAGAGGCTGAGGACGCAGCTGTCGACTCGACCGGGAACATCATTCAGACAGGTAACGAGCAAGAGGTCTCTGTCTTTGCGGGTTCGAACTCCTATCAACTCTCAATTCCGAATCAGGGAATTCGTTTCGCTCAAAGCCCTGAAGCTGAAACAACCGTTTGGTAGCATCCTCCGCGAAAGTTGTGACAGGTTCCTGAATTATGTCGGGTTGCCGGTTTGACAGTCGGCAATCCGAGTTCCCTCTGAGTTTGCAGCGAGTCCGCCGAACTCAGAATCCTGATGGCTCGATATGAAAATTCTTCTCGTCAATGATGACGGCATCTACGCCCCCGGTCTCAGAGCACTCGTCGAACCGCTACAGAAAATCGGTTCGGTCACCGTTGTTGCTCCCCTTGTCGAACAAAGCGGCGTCGGACATCTGGTGACATATTTGCGTCCCATCACAGCCAAGAAAGTTCTCGAGGGAGGAACGGATTTTGGTTGGGGGGTCGATGGAAGTCCGGCCGACTGCGTGAAGCTGGGAGTTCTCGAATTCTGCGATGGCGAGCCGGACCTGATTGTCAGTGGCATCAACTCGGGTGCCAATGTGGGCATCAATGTTCTCTATTCGGGGACTGTCGCAGCTGCGATTGAGGGTGCGTTTTTTGGAATTACGTCGGTCGCTCTCTCACTCTCACAGGGCAAACCGCCGAATTACGACAACGTTGCACAACGAGCGGTCCCCCTCATCCAAAAATTGTTGAAGACCGTATCGCGTCCCGGAACGTTGTGGAATGTGAATTTCCCCGACACGACTCCCGAAGGACCTCGCGGAATTCGCATGGCTCGCATGGCTGTCCGTCGCCACACTGAAACCGTCGATAAACGGATCGATCCTCGCGGCCGCCCCTATTACTGGAGTGGGCTGGATCCGATTCTCAACCACGAACTCGATCCAGGAACGGACGTTAAAGAACTCCTGGACGGTTGGGCCACTGTCACCCCCCTGCACTTCGATCTGTCAGAGAATTCCATTCTCGATGAATGCCAGTCGATTTGCTGGGACGACTGAACCCGCCCCGGCGCGTCGTTCAAAATGTTGCCGTCAATCCGTAAGGGCCAACGCACTATCTGTCGGAATTCAAGAAATCCGGCGAGCGTGAAGAAATCGCCAAGGTGGTCGTGTCGTTCGTTTTAGAACACCTGCATCAATTCAAACGTCATCGATTCACGCCTGACTCGTCATGCCGCCAACATGACTTGAGCACGTCAATCTGACATCCGATAAAATCGTTGAAGATTGATCAGCAACGACCTATAATTGACGAAGTTGATCGCCAGCGGTTTTGGTGAAATACGGAAAAGCTTTGTTCGCAGAAAACAGCTTTTCTGAGACACCCTCAGCAACACAGCTTCACCAACCCGGTGAATTGCGGTCATCCCCACCTTGCCTTATTCCTTCCTGGCCTTTTGAAATTCGATCGACAGCGGACAACTTCGACGAGCGTCCGAGAAATTCGGTCGGAGAACGTCATGCAGACACTTAAGAGAAAAACTTTCTGGAAAATTCTTCAGAGTGCCATCGCTCCCATCATTCTGATCGGGGGATCTGTGTCGGCTCCGTGCCTTTTGGCGTCCGATGATCTCTCCACTCCGCTTCCAACTGAGGATTTGGCCCAGCCGGCTGTTGAAGCCGCCAATGAACGTGGCAAATTTCTGTACGTCCATCAGTGTGCGTCATGCCATGGGACCAATGGAGAAGGTGTCGCCGACAAATATGATGAAACGCTCTACGGGAACCGATCTCTGGATGAGTTAATCAAGATCATCCATGAAACAATGCCGGAGGAAGATCCCGACTCTGTGGTCGATGAAGATGCCCGGGCAGTCGCTGAGTATCTGTACAATGCGTTTTACACCGCAGAAGCCCGAGCGAAAAATGCTCCGCCACGAATCGAACTCGTTCGACTCACCAATTCGCAGTATGCAAACACTGTCACCGACCTGTTTCGTACGTTCCTCGGGCACACTCCCATTGACGACTCCCGTGGACTTGTGGGCAGGTACTACAAGTCACGGAGTCCGCGTGACAAAGATAAAGTCCTAACGAGAACAGATCCTCAAGTCTCCTTTCAATTCGGCGAAGGAAGTCCGGCCGAAGGGATTGAAAACGAAGAGTTTGCGATGCGCTGGGAAGGATCTGTGATCGCAGAAGAGACCGGTGTTTACGAATTCTGCGTCAAGACTGAGAACGGAATGCGGCTGTGGATCAATGGCCGGGACAATGCTTTGATCGACGCTTATGTCGCCTCGGGCGGAGAAGTGGCCGAGCACCGTCAAACCATCCACCTTCTCGGAGGGCGAGCCTATTCGCTCGATTTGGAATGCTTCAAATACAAAGACAAGACAGCGTCCGTCGAACTTCGCTGGACTCCACCCGGAGGAGTTGAAGAGGTCATCCCCGAACGAAATCTGACTCCCGTGCGAGCACGCGAATCGTTTGTCGTCACGACTCAATTTCCGCCGGATGACGGAAGCTTCGGCTACGAACGGGGAACATCGTTCTCCAAGTCATGGGATTCCGCAACCACTGAAGCAGCCATTGAAGTCGCCGACTACGTCGTGCGGGACCTCAACCGATTGGCTGGAACCCGATCGTCTGACGAAAACAGAAACGAAAAGATCACGAAGTTTCTGAATCGCTTTGTTGAGTTGGCTTTTCGTCGTCCTCTGACTCCGGAATTGGTTCAACGGTACATCACCAGTCAAATTGACCAGTCCGATGACATCGAAACTGCTGTCAAACGAACCGTCTTACTGACACTCAAATCCCCGCGATTTTTGTACCTTGAGATTCCAGATGAGCAGACCGACGACTATGACGTCGCGTCTCGGCTTTCTTACGGTCTTTGGGACTCTATGCCTGATGAAACGCTGTTGAAAGCAGCTTCTCAAGGCAAATTGCGTTCGCGTGAACAGATTCGCAAACAAGCTGAGCGAATGATCGCCGACGAACGGGCGCGTGAGAAAATGCGAGGATTCTTCCATTTCCTTCTTCCGTTTGACGAGGCAGATCATCTTTCGAAAGACCTCGACACTTACCCAGGATTCACTGACGATCTCATCGCTGATCTGAAGACCTCTCTCGAGATGTTTATCGCCGATGTCGTCTGGAGCGAGAAGTCCGATTTTCGTGAGTTACTGCTTTCGAACGAGATGTACTTCACTCCCAGAATGGCTCAGTTCTACGAAGTAGAACTCGATCCGGAAGGTGGAGAATACCAACGAATCGCATTCGAACCGGAACAGCGCGCCGGAGTGGTGACACACCCGTTTCTCCTCGCTGCGCTCGCTTACCACCAGTCCAGTTCTCCGATTCACCGAGGCGTGTTTGTGACCCGGAGAATTCTCAGCCGATCGCTGAAGCCGCCCCCCATGGCGATTGAATTCATGGACGGAAGCTTCGATCCATCGCTGACAATGCGGGAAAAAGTGACCGAGTTGACGAAATCAAAAACATGTATGACATGCCACAGCACGATCAATCCTCTTGGCTTCAGCCTCGAGCATTTTGACGCGGTCGGTCGCTTCCGAACCACCGACAAAGACCGTCCAGTCGATGCCACAAGCGACTTTGTTGACGCCGACGGGACGAAGGTTCACCTCACCGGTGCGCGTGACGTCGCGGAATACGCCGTCGAAGATCCGCTTGCCCAGGAAGGCTTTGTCGAACAATTGTTCAATCACTCGATCAAGCAACCTGTTCGTGCTTACGGTGCTGACTCGCTCGATCAACTTGTCACTGACTTCCAGAACAATCAGTACAATATTCAACAACTCCTCATTGAGATCAACACTCTTGCTGCCGCACACGGTGTTGATGATGTTGAAAGGGAAAAACCATGATGAACTTCCAGACACGTCGCGAATTTCTTCGTCGCACAGGAGTCTCCGCAGCGATGCTGCCATTCGTCTGGAATCTCCCCAGCCTGGCGGGAGAAACCGGATCGAAGCGGAAGCAGCGCCTCATCGTTGTTTTCACACCGAACGGGACAGTTGTCGACAACTTCTGGCCGAAGACCTATGACGAGAACTTCGAAACCACTCCCATTCTGAAGCCTTTGGAAGAGTATCGGGATCAAATGCTCGTTCTGAAAGGCGTCTGCAACAAAGTCCGCGGAGATGGCGACAGCCACATGCGCGGAATGAGTTGCGTGTTGCCCGGGAAAGAGCTGTTCCCCGGAAATATTCAGGGGGGATCCGATACTCCTGCCGGGTGGGCGAGTGGAATTTCCATCGATCAGGAAATCAAAAACTACTTGCAATCGAACCCGGAAACGGCAACTCGTTTCGGGTCGCTTGAATTCGGAGTCTGTGTCTCGGACCGCGCGGACCCATGGACAAGAATGTGCTACGCCGGCCCAAATCAACCGGTTGCTCCCATCGATGATCCTCAGCAGATGTTCAACAAGCTCTATGGAAGCATGCGTGACCGAGAAACGCTTCAGAGCATTCTTGATGATCTGACCAGCGATCTGAAAGTCGTTCGCGAGATGGTGAGTGCGGAAGACCGACAACGGCTCGAAGAGCACACAGACCTCGTCCGCGACATGGAGCGTGATCTCAAATCGGCCGCAGAGCAGAAACTCGCCGTTGACCCTCCTGCCCTCGAGGAAGGAGTTCCGAATGACAACGATCACATGCCTGAGATCACCAAAATGCAGACGGAACTGCTCGTCAGTGCCTTTGCCAATGACTCAGCCCGTCTCGCGCACTTCCAGTTCACAAAGTCCGTGGGCAACGCCAAAATGAAGTGGCTGGGAATTGAAGAGGGGCACCACTCTCTCTCCCACGACCCGGATCTGAACGCGGAATCTCAGGAGAAACTCACCAAAATCAACGTCTGGTTTGCAGAACAGATTCACTACCTCCTCAAACGACTCGAAGAAACACCCGAGCCAGGAGGAGAAGGATCACTGCTTGACAACACGATGGTTGTCTGGACAAACGAACTCGGAAAAGGAAATTCTCACACTCTGAAGAATATCCCCTGGGTACTGATCGGAAATGCACCGGGATTCCGTATGGGGCGCGCCGTCCGACTGGACGACGTCCCGCACAACCGGTTGCTCTTGTCCTTCGCTCACTCCTTCGGACATCAAATCGAGACCTTCGGAAACCCATCTCTCGCAGCAGATGGCCCACTCGATTTGCAGTCGTGACAACCTGAAATCTGATACTGCTCCCATCCGTTGTGAAGACTTCGGATGGGAGACAGTTGATGTGAACGCGTTAATGTGAGTTCGGCCATGAGTCCGAACCGAACGCGACAACACGTCCAGCCGATGTCCTCTCGCAGCGACACGGTTCTGTGATCTCATCTCGAGGATGACATCAAACTTCGAATTGCCTGAACGTGCAAACTCGTCAGGGCCTCAAGGGAACTTTTCTTGCGTTTTTCTCAGCAACCCCAGCTTCCCGGGCTGACTCTTCCAACTCCATCTTGGACAGCGCGCCCTTGTTCGCTAATGTATGTTTTCAGGTGAGGGAGAGACGATTCTTCTCTCCCGAGAGCATTGGTCGGACCAGAGATGAAGATGCTCAAGAAACCGGAACAGCAGGGAACCGTCTGTAGACGACAGGCACGGAAGGTCAATTGATGTCACTACGAGTTTACAACACGCTGACTCGCGAAAAAGAGCCGTTCAAAACGATCGAACCTGGTAAAGTCACGATGTACCTGTGTGGACCAACGGTCTACAAGCCAGCCCACATCGGACATATGGTTGGCCCGGTCATCTTCGACACCGTCAAACGCTATCTCACCTACAGCGGATACGATGTCACCTTCGTCATCAATATCACCGACGTTGATGACAAGTTGATCAACAAAGCCAAAGAACTCGGGGTCGAAGTCAAAGCCCTGGCCGAGCAGATGACCGAAGACTACTTCGACAATCTGAATCTCATGGGCGTCAATACGATTGACCATTTTCCGTATGCGACCGACTACATTAACGACATGCAGGAGATGATTCAGAAACTCATCGACCGCGGTCATGCGTATCCGCTCAACGGAGATGTCTATTTCGATGTGACCGCAGATGCGGACTATGGAAAACTCAGCGGGCGCAGCGTTGACGCGATGATGGCGGGCACGCGCGTCGAAGCGAACGACGCCAAGAAGAATCCGGCGGACTTTGCTCTCTGGAAGGGCTCCAAAGAAGGCGAGCCAGCCTGGGACAGCCCTTGGGGACCAGGACGCCCCGGATGGCACATCGAGTGTTCGGTGATGAGCTGCAAACTGCTCGGACCTTCCATTGATATCCACGGTGGCGGACTCGACTTGATGTTCCCTCACCACGAGAACGAACTCGCCCAATCAGAATCGGCGTCGGGAGAAACATTCGTCCGATACTGGATGCACAACGGACTGATGCAATCGGGCAAGAACACCGGGAAAGTCGGGGGAGGTCATGATCGGCATGGTGACTCCCCTGCCCCGGACTCCACCGCCCCAGACTCCACGGACGCACAAATCGCGAACAAGTTGGCCGGTTCGGCGGGTGCGGAATCTGTCAAAACTGCCGTCTTCGCCCACCATCACCCGGAAGTCGTTCGGTTCTTCCTGCTCTCGACTCATTATCGAAGCCCCATCGACTTCTCACTTGAAAACATCGCCAAGACAGAGAAAAGCCTGGACGGGTTTTACCGCCTGTTTGACTCGTTCGAGCGAATCACCGGGGTTGATCCATACACTCTGAACATCCCAAATGTTCGAGAAGAGACCGTTTCACTCAGTTCTCTCGACGATGAGTTGGCGGCGAACTTCGCAGACCTCCGCAACCGCTTCCTGGAGTCGATGGACGACGACTTCAACACGGGGGGAGCCGTCGGCATTCTGTTTGATATGCGTCGCGCCATCAACGGATTCATTCAACAACAGAAGCTCGAAGAGAGTTGCTCTCCGGAACAGTCCGAGCAACTCACCGCGATGGTCACACTTCTTCGGGAACTGGCCCAGCTTGTCGGGGTCTTTCAACGTCCTGTCGAAAAGTCGTCCGGCGCCGATGACGAATTCGTCAACGGGCTCATGGATCTTGTGCTCGACATCCGCCAACAAGCGAGAACGGATAAAAACTGGACAGTCGCGGACAAGATTCGTGACGCCCTGAAAGAGTTGAACGTCGAAGTCGAAGATGGCAAAGAAGGCGTCCGCTGGAGTCGTGGCTGACAACGCCATGACCAGATTGACATTCAATTCAACGAACTTCCGCTTGAACAAGGAGCGACAATTTCCATGTTGAAACTTGACGCCATCGCGACAACAGCGAATTCTTGAAGAAGGACGCGCCTGTTCGACGTCACCCATTCCATGGAATGACGAACTCAGGCATTCTGCACTAACAATCAGGAGTGACCAATGTCCGATGACTCCTCTGAGGAATTTGAAGATGGTGATCCCATCGGATGGTCCGCAATCGATGATTCAGTCAAAGCGATCTACGGGGATCTCGAACCGATGCACTGGGGAACGGTAATCCCCTACTCGCTCGGGGGGCCCGATCCCTTGACCGGTGTGAGTGCATATCCGAGTCGTTCTCAACAGCCTCATTTTCACTATGTGACGTATGGGTTCTCTGATCTTTACGAGAAAGAAGGAGACGATCCCGAGTGGAGCGGTTACGGCTTTGAATTGTCGTTCCGTCTCGCTTCGCACACACATGCGGAGGCCCCCATTTGGGTCGTGAGTTTGCTTCAAAACCTCGCTCGCTATGTCTTCGATACTGGTCGAGGGTTCGGCGTGGGACACACGATGCCATTGAACAGCCCCATTTGTCGCGAGTCAGAGACGGCAATTCGATCCATCACTTTCGTTCGCGATCCCGAGCTGGGATTGATCGACACGCCCAACGGTCAGGTTGAGTTTCTGCAGGTTGTCGGTTTGACGGACGATGAACTCGACGCAACGCAGTCCTGGAATGCGGAACACTTTACGGAGTTAATGACCCGGCAAAAGAATCCGCTGCTGCTCACTGACCTCAAGCGATCCTCTTACCTGGAAGATCCTGAGTTCGCGGATCAAGTTGAGGAACGGACACGGACCGAAGGTGCCTCTGCTGGAATCATGACAGCGGATCAATTTCGCGTCATCGGGCATCCCTCCGCCGGCACCTTTGCCCTGACGATTGGTGCGTTGCTGGCTCCCGGATTGGGACAAAGGCTGCGGGGACGAATTCCGTTTCAACGGAACTTTTCGGTCTTCGGCGAGGCGGGCGAATTGCGATTTGTTCCCGCCGATCATTTCTCGATCGAAGTTGAAGAAGGATTAACGTCCGTCCGGCTTAAACCGTCTCAAGCAGAGTCCTTGGTTTCTGCCCTGACTGCCAAAGCTGGGACGTTTACTTTTCCCGACATGAGCGGTCTCACGCTCATCATCGAGCCGACTGAAATCACCGACGCCGACGGCAACATTACAGACGTGATCGGCTAAACGATTTCACAGTTCAGGATGACTGAAGCGTGGCGAGTTCGTTCTCCCCGGATTGAGCTACTTCGTCCACGGAGGCGCGCTTGTTTCAATCGCTTCGATGTCGAGGTCCTCGATGATCTGTTCGCGTGCCCGCTCCGCGAGACCTGCCCAAAGCGACGAACGACCGGGAAACACGCTCCACAGATTCTCAAACCCTTTTCCTTCCCGACTGTGATTGATCACCGTCGGCATCGGGGCGATTCCCGGTTCAATCTGATCAACACTCAACATTTCCAGCGTCGTCCCTGCCCATTCGCAAGGTTCCTTCCAGCTATGGCGATCGAACCCGCGGAAGTATTTGGAAATCTTATTCCAAAGTTTTTCGCTGAACTCCGGGTCAACATCACGATCTAACGGTTCGTAAGTGATCCGTGCTGGAAGCGATCCGAAGATCGAGGTCGCCTGGTGAGGAATGTGATTGAACCCTTCATCATCAACAACGCAAAACGGCACTTCACACAAACTGGGCTGAAGTGCCATCAGTTGATGTTTCTGAATGACGGGTGTGTAAGATTCTCCTTCGCCCAACGTCTGAGAAAACAGTTCTGAGGCAAAATCGCTTAAGAATGCTCCGATCGCCAAAACAACACGGCTCGCCAGAATCTGCTCTTTCCCAGCAACCACAACTCCATTCACCGTCGTCCCTTCTCGAATGAGCGAAGTGACGAGCGCCTGCGTTCGAATCTCAGCCCCGCAATTTCGAGCAGTTGTGGCCAGTGCTTCAAGAAGGAGATCGGACCGAAAACTGCGGTCCGGAAGAAGAAAAGCAGAGGCGATCCGCTCTGAGTGCAAATTCGGGATGGCGTTCGAAACCTCCGTGATCGAGACGTCTTCGAACGGAATTCCAACTTCTTCCCAGCGGCGAGTCCATTGCGTGACATCGGACTCCGGATTCGAAAACAGGTAATACATCCCCTGTTGATTCGGTTCGAAGCAGTTCGGAGCGAATTCAAGAGTTCGTTGCAATGACTCATAGCAGAGTCGTGCGAGATTCGGCTGTTGCCTGGCAAACCATGCCCCGCTGTGAAACCACCCCTGATTGCGAGTCGTCGCCTCTGCCCCGAGTGTAGTGGACTCCAACACCGTTACCGACAATCCGGCCTGGGCGAGACGACAGGCAACAGCCATCCCCGCAACCCCGCCTCCGACGATCACCACTCTTTGCACATCGTTCGTTGACACCATCGATCTGCTCCCGGAAATTGATTTTCATCTTCCATCATTTCAAAGAATGCCGATCAGTCAACGTGCGGTGCGAAAATACCCAACTCAAAGAATGTAATCTCAAGCGGATGCACGATTCCCAACCAAACAGAACCCCTTCCTGAATGCTGGTCTCAATTCTTAGACAAAACGGAATTCCAGAAATAAAACAGTCCCAATCCGCAACTTGCGGACCGGGACTGCGAAAGCACTTTGAACTTCAGTCGAGGAGAAGATCGACGAACTATTCGTTCATGACTTCTTCTTCTTTGTGTTTCGCCTGATCGTTGACCACGCCTTCGAATTTCTTCGTCAACTCCTGAATCTCGTCCTTGGCTGACTTCATTTGATCTTCTGAGATGGTCTTGTCTTTCTCAGCTTGCTCGACATGCTTGTTCGCATCACGTCGAATGTTTCTGATCGAAACGCGAGCATCTTCCGCAAATTTCCCGACACGTTGGACGAGTTCTCTGCGGCGTTCTGTCGACAGCGCTGGGACATTGATTCGAATCAGCCGTCCGTCAGAATTCGGGGCCATCCCCGCGTCGCTGGACTGAATCGCTTTGACAATCTCGGTCAGGATGGACTGATCGAAGGGACGAATCACTAACTGTTGCGGTTCCGGGACGCTGATATTCGCCAGTTGCTTCAGCGGTGTCGGAGAACCGTGGTAATTGACACGAACTGAATCGACCAGGCCGGGAGTTGCTCGCCCTGTTCGCAATCCTTGCAGCGCGTCTTTGAAAACGTCGACCGCTTTTTGCATACGATCTTCTGCGTCAATAAGAACTTCATCGGGTTCCATACACGTCACCATCATCTTTCTGTGTCGGATCTGCAGAGCACGCGGTGGGAAAGACCGCAAATTCTCCTCGAAGACTTCCTTCAGTCACTATCCCGGAGGAGTCTGATCACCGATCATGAAAACGTTTTACAGATTGTTCACTTAAGAACGATATCGGACGAGACGAAAATTGAGAAGAGAGGTCATCGAGATTCACCTGCGAGTGCCAGTTCTCACGGTTGATTCGGATCCTGAGCAAGGGTTTCCGCAAGCGGAACTTTCCAAAGTCCCCGTTTTGCGGCAGTGGCCGAGTTCCACCTGCTCGGGACATCCGCGGGATCTCCAATTTGCCGAGAACTCGACTTCGCTCGGATCTGAACTTCGCGCTGATCTGAACTTCACTCGGAGAAACGAGTTCAGACGAGTGCAAACAAACCATGAAAATGGTCTAGACTTCATCGACGGGAATTGGTGGGCAAATTTCGAAAGAGACGAAAAGAGACCGTGATGCTGCGAATCACATTTGACGACAACGGAACAAGCCACAACGATTTGACTGTTCAAGTCGGAAATTCCATCAACGTCGGGGATTCCTATTACCTTACGCTCTCAAGGGTCGACTCCGGACAATCGGAAGAACTTTCGATTCCCCAAAAGCTCTCGAGTCTGTTCGACCGATGGCTGCGCCGGGTCGATGAGGGGCACAAAGAGTTTTATCTGCTCCTCGATATCTCCGATGAATCCACAACCTGGCTGAAGTGTTCGCAAGAAGAGAACGCCCTGTTTGCGATTCCGGGATGGTCCACGCTGGAAGGACATTCTGTTGATGTCATTCGCGAAGGTTTCCGAACCGTGCCTCCGCCCGACTTTCAGGAATTCGAATCACCGAACGAGATCATCGGTTCGATCGACGAACTTAAAGACGACCTCTTGCGTTCGCAGGCCCAACTGGCAGCCTTGAAACAACCCGAACATGACCCAACAATTCTTTTCGAACATTTCCGGGGAACGTATTCAACCCAGCTGCTCACCGTCGCTGTCGCCCACTTGAACGTCTTCGATCACTTCAATGGAATTCGACCAACGCGCGGGTTCCTGCAATCTCAACTACAACTTCAGGACCGTCCCTTTCATGTCCTTCTCACCGGGCTCAAAGCACTGGGATTGCTGACGGAAGATTCATTGGGGCAGCTCGACATGACTGCCACTGCCCGAGAGCATTTTCAACATCAAGACTCAACCGGGATCGCTGACTATATTGGCTTGGCAGCGGAAACATCTGAAGTTTTGGGATTACTCGAACGGATGAAAACCAATCGCCCTGCGGGACTGGCGACGGATGAAAACGGAGTCGCCTTTATTTATCGCGACGGAATCCATTCGGCCATGGAAGAATCTGAACTGGCGAGGTATTTCACGATGTCGCTGGCTGGTCGGGCCAGAAATGTCGCTCCGGTTCTGGCAGATCAATTTCGGCTGGACGATGCCAAGCTGCTTTTGGACGTTGGCGGAGGATCCGGGATTTATTCGATTTGCTATCTCGCGCGAAATCACAACTTACGAGCGATTGTACTCGACCGTCCTGAAGTGCTCCCGGTGGCTGTCGAGTGTGCCCGACACTACGGCGTTGAAGACAGGCTCGAAGTTCGTTCCGCCGATATGTTCAAAGACCCGTTGCCGACCGCTGATGTCATTCTTCTCTCGAATGTCCTTCACGACTGGGATGTCCCGGAATGCACGCGACTGGTGAACCGTTGTGCGCAAGCTCTTCCGGCCGATGGCAGGCTCCTGATTCACGATGTCTTCCTGAATGACGATCTCTCCGGACCATTGCCCATCGCGTTGTATTCGACAGCTCTGTTCTCAATGACTGAAGGGCGCGCTTACAGCGTGCAGGAGTACACTCAATGGATGTCAGCTGCCGATCTGACGGTCACAGGTCCAACGCCGACACTGATCCACTGCGGAGTTCTCTGCGGACAGAAAACGATGAACTGACCATCCCTCCGGAGCACTCGACAAACCGAAACGAGAGTGACGGTTGCAAGCGCACTGAAGCCATGAAATGAGATCAGGTTCCCTGACAGGCACTGACCTGACCGATGACTTTTGCCTCATCGCCGCCGTCTTTGAGCGTCTTGAGAACCGCATCGACGGAATCGGGCCGCACGAGAACAGTGAGGCCAATCCCCATATTGAAGACGCGAAACATCTCTTCCGTGTCGACGTCTCCCAGCTTCTGCAGCCAGTCAAAAACTGGAGGAACAGTCCAGGCCGACCGATCCAGCTTCAATTCCAAACCATCCGGAAGAATGCGGGAGACGTTCTCGTCGAGTCCCCCTCCGGTAATGTGTGCAATCCCAGTCACCTCCGATTTGAGTTCCTGATCGGCCAGCAGTCCCGAAACGAGCTTCGAATAAATTCGAGTCGGTTTGAGAAGGGCATCTCCAACCGTCCCTCCGAGTCCTGCGACTTGTGAGTCGATCGACAATCCTGCGTGATCGAAGACGACTTTGCGGACCAGACTATACCCGTTTGAGTGAAATCCGTTGCTCGGGACTCCAATGAGCACATCACCGTCTTGAATTTTGGTCCCATCAATAATTTCGTCGCGCTCAACGACAGCGACGCAGAACCCCGCCATGTCGAATTCACCGGGAGAATAAAGATCCGGCATAATGGCCGTTTCTCCCCCCAAGAGGGCTGCCCCTGCCTCGACGCAACCGTCAGAGACTCCTTGAACGAGGCTCGCAACCAGATCAGGATCGTCTTTGGGAAGTGCGAGATAATCAAGAAAGAAGAGTGGTTCAGCGCCCAGACACAAGCAGTCATTGACGCACATCGCCACCAAATCGGTTCCGACTGTGTCGTATTTCCCCGCGAGAATGGCAACCTTCAGTTTGGTCCCGACGCCATCTGATCCGGAAACCAGAACGGGGTCACGATAGCTGTGTCCATCCCCGAATAAGCGGAACAATCCGGCAAATCCCCCACTCAATGGCATGACACGGGCCGATTGTGTCCTTTGCAGCAAAGAGGGAATCCGCCCCATTGCCTCAGCATATGAATCGAGATCGACTCCAGAATCCTTGTAAGAAATCGCCATAAATTGTCGTCCGAATGAGGTTCGCCGCCGTTGTCATTGTCAAGTTAAGATGGATTCGCACAAAGAACAACTGTAGGCTTCTTTTGACTTGGAAGGCAGTCCGATGGATTCCGCGATTCGACAATCCGAATTCCAACTTCAAAGACATGCACAGGTACAAATGAACAGCGCTCAACAAACAGAACTCGATCGCAGATTCGCTCCGGTGATGTTCTTCGTGACTCTGGCATTCCTCGCGATCGCCGGAGTGGGAATGCATGTCTTACAGGACTCAGAGAGCCGATTCACACATGCCGCCCATGTGTGTGGCTGGACCTTGTTTGGTCTTTGGATCGTTTACATCTCCGAAGCCATCCTTCACATGCGGGATCGAGGGCAATTTCGTCGTTCCGATCTCTTCATTTGCCTGTTTCCGCCTTTGCGACTGGGCGCCAGAGACCATATTGATGGCACAACGGTCTGGCTGCCATGGATGGGATGGAAAACGGCAAGCGACGAACTCGCCGCCGATATTGAATTGCGTCTCAGCTACACGATGATCGCCATCGCACTGCTCATTCTTCCATTGCTCGGCTTCGAGTTTTACTTCGAGGCAAAGATCAAAGAAGTCCGTTCGCTTGGAATGGCCGTTCAGATTGCCCAGGCGTTTATCTGGTTTGCGTTTGCCGCCGAGTTCATATTGACGATCAGCCTCGTCTCCAAGAAGTTGAAGTTCGTCAAGGAACACTTGCTCGATCTGGCGATTATCTGCCTTCCAATGATCGCGTTCATGCGTGCGTTTCGATTGACTGGTGCAGCCAGACTCAGCCGCTTAAGTAAATCGGCGCGTGTCTTCCGACTCCGCGGACTCGCTATGCGAGCATGGCGTGCGATTTTGATTCTGCAGATCGTTGATCGAATTCTCCACCGAGATCAGGAAAAACGCCTGCGAATGCTCGAAGAACAAATCGCTGAGAAACAAAAAGAGATTCAGGAACTGCAAGACGAAGCACGCCTCGTTCGTGAATCGATCGAAGCCCAGAAGCTGGAAAACTCAGACCTTGATCAACAGGACGCTCCCATCAACGCGCGTGTTGATTGACAGCCAGAGACTCTCTTTGACTTGGCTGACGAAATCGCCCAAGCGACTGCACCTCCCGACAGGTCTTCGGGAAGATGCAGTCCTCAAGCAATCTCAATGAGAGTCGTCGCGGCTGCTTTTCACGGTTTCGCTCAAGCAAATAGAACAAGAGCGATCCAAAGGGGGAGCTAGAATCTGTGCTTTGAACAGTGCATCAAATAGAAATTCTGCATCAAACGCAGAGTCAGCACCGCGAAGGTATTAGTAGTTCATGCCAGCCGTCTTCGTCTGAATCCGGCAGACATACATATCGGCGGTCAGAAACAGCACGGAACCGTTGAGGCCACCGAATGTGCAGTTTGCAGTCCGCTCGCCTGTGCTGATGCGGCCAAGCAGGTCGCCACTCTTCGAGAAGACGTACACTCCACCGGGACCGGTTGCGAAAATGTTTCCGTCTTTGTCCACAGCCATACCATCAGGCAGTCCGGGCCATCCATCTTTCGCATGGGCGGTTGCATCGTAAAGAACTTTGCCCTTGCCGATCGTACCGTCTGAATTGACAGGGAACGACTTCCACAACGCAGCTTCTGGATCGGATTGAGCGACGTACAGCGTTTTCTCATCCGGCGAGAAAGCGATCCCGTTGGGACGAGTCATTTCCTTTGTGAGAAGTGTTAGCTCACCATCTTTCGACAGTCGGTACACGCCACAGAAATCGAGTTCGCGCCGTGAATCCTCATACCGTTTCGGAAGTCCATAGGGAGGATCAGTGAAGTACAGATCACCGTTTGAATGGTAAACAAGGTCATTTGGGCTATTGAGACGTTTCCCCTGATAGTTGTCAACAAGGGTTCTCTTTCCACCATTTTCGGTCACTACAGAAATTCTGCGATCGCCATGCTCACACATCGTCAGTCGACCAGAAGCATCGAGCATCAGGCCATTCGAACCGGGCTCTGCACCATAATCAACGACGCCGGTGTATCCGGACGGTTTCATAAACAGTGACGCCCCCCGCCCTTCTTCCCATTGAAAGATTGAGTTGTTGGGGATGTCAGAAAAGAGAAGAACTCCTTTTCCGTTCTCTTTCGGAACCCAGACCGGACCTTCTGTCCATTCGTATCCGCCCGTCAGAACTTCGATCTTTGCATCTTCGGCAATGAGCGAATGAAACTTGGGATCGGAAACGACAAGCTCACCCAGTGTCGGAAAGTTCAGAGTGTCCTGAGCATTGAGAGGAGTGGCCGTCAGTCCGGAATAGACAACAGAGAGCACGACGCAGAGCGCTGAAACCAACTTCTTCATTTGAGTTCCTGATCAAGAAAGACAATTGTTCAAGAACGCATCAAATTATCCGAATTGGCTTTCTGCCGAAAGGATGACAGAGTAAGCAGCTTCAGAATCTTCTGCAGCTCGGAGTTCCGGAAGAAAATCAGGCAGTTGGACCATTCGTGCGAGTCGTGCAATCACCTGCAGATGGCTGCGCGTATCCTGACAAAGAACCAGAAAGAAGCAGTCCGAAAGCGAGTTGTTGCTGGCACCAAACGGAATCCCGGACGACGTCCGACCAAATGCAACGAGCGGAGCCCCTACAGCATCGGCAAGTGGATTACGCGGGTGGGGAATCGCAACTCCATTGTCGAACGCGGTTGAATGGAGTTTTTCACGTTCCTGAACAGCTTTGAGAATCGTGGCGGGCTCCCAAACTTGCCACGTTCGTCCAGCCACTTCAATCATGCACTCCAGGACCGATCGCTTCGTACGTGCTTCCAATGGAACCTGAACAAGTTCCGGCTTGAGAAGCGAGGTCACCGGGACATCAGCCACAATTTCCGGAGACGCTTGAGCCACTTCGAGAGCTGCGAGCTGGCTGTCGGAATACTCCCTCATTTCCTGCTCAAGCCATTGCGTGATCTCGGCAGCGTGGAACTGCCAGTCCTGACCACGCTTGTGAGCGGGGATTCGTCCGCGTGATGCAAGTCGTTCAATTTCGCGACGATCGCGCCCGAGCTGTCGGGCAAGTTCATCGATTGAATACCATTCGTGAGCCATAGGTTCGGAGAGTCATCAGACAGGAGAGCGGGCAGGAGTCATTCAAACCACACTCGACTTCCAATGCAGCCTCTCGTGCGCCTAAGGCATGCATCGCAAATGTGCAGTTCGACAACGGTCAATTAAATCGTGATGATCGAGTTTCCACAAGTCTTGTGACCAAACTTCTGTCTGATACCAACCATCGTACCCATGAGCTTCCAGTGATGCGACAAGTGCTCGAATCGGAAGAACTCCTTCACCGGGGAGGCATTGATCGTTCTCGTTCTTTGGAGAACACCGTCGATCTGCAAGCTGAACGATGACAATCCGATCGATGATGTCACGGACTCGTTCGATGACTTTGTCTTCTTCCCCGAGGTGATAGGTTCCAAGAGCAAGCCCCACCGAAGGATGATCAATCCGATCCAGCATTTCCAAAGCATCATCAAGTGACTGCAGAAATGTCCAGTTCTGGGCGTAAATTGCATGCATTGGCTGCAATGCAAGCTTAACGTTGTAGATCGCTGCCAGCTCTGCCAGTTCCCGCATAGACTGAGTCACCAGACGGCACGCGTGGGAATCGATGTGTCGATTCTGTGCTCCAGTAATCACAGTCACTGACTCTGCCCGCAGCTGGGCAGCGACACGAATCGCTCGCCGAGCTTCCAGAATTGTTTCACGAAGACCGTATCCATGCTGACCGGTGAACCCGCCGACCCAACTCAGATTCGAAACTGCCAGCCCTGAACGCTGAATCTTTCGAATCCCCTGCTGCACCCCGGATTCACAAAGCTTTCGCCAACTGACCCCAATCGCCGGAATTGACTTCTCGCGATACGCTTCAAGATCTTCATCCAACGTCCAGCGAACCGTGACGAGCTGATTCAATGCCAATCGGTGGAGAAACGAATCGGAACGAAGAACATCAGCCGACGCGTCCGGCCAGACAGGCGCTTCGAGCGAGTTCGATGTCTTGAATTTTGCATTAGAAATGCTCGGAGCGAACTGGTCACGAAAGGACAGAAATTGTTGAAACACGTTCGGTAGCCTCAGAGGGAAAATCAAGTGATCGGTTGCAAGTCGTGCCCGACTTCGACGCATCTCAGAATCGAATTTCGATGCGCGCAGAAAAATCAAACTCCTGCATTCACGGTGACGTTTGGCCCGTCGACAATGACTGTCGATGAGAGAACACGAGGATGTGTTTCGCTAGTGCAAGACCAACGCTTGAGGAACCAACATCCCGTCTGACTCCCCTCCTTCGTTTTGAATTTCATTCATCTGGCTCCAAGCACTACACCATCTTCTACTCCACTTACGTGTTGATCGCAACACTGCACAGCAGCAGAATCGCATGACCGATGGCACAACTCTGAGGGATGCTTTCCCTGCTTCGAAGAGAGATTGGCCCCGGGCGCCGAGTTTCGTCTTCCCACTCAAGAGCATCTGAGCGAGAGAAGATCGACAGCCAGAAGCTGCGCAATCATTCCTCCTCGGCGAACGCAATTTCAAAGTGCATCGCGTTTGTTCAGACGGAACAGACTCCATCTGATTTTCGTACGCAACTTCAGACATGCAGCAGACCCCGAATTGAGTAGTGAATGGTTCACTGATTCCGTGGAGTATGCCTCTGGTACCAAATAATTGCTACGACAGATTGCCTCATTTCTAAAGGAATCTGGCAACTGCATATTTTGTCTCATTCACGCTTGACGAGCAGTCACTTGCCGTTCCAAACATCAACCATCAGTCCGCTGATTGACTGCTTCGGAATGCGCATTCGCACGAAGGAACTTCTGCCGAGAAAGACTCGTCGTCGGAGACACAATCTCCCCATCGGGAGAAATGAAATCGCCCTTCGAATGATTTCGATTACTAGGAGAGTTGACGACGCGAGCCGTCAGTCTCCGACACCAAGATTGCGTTCAATGTCGCGGGCTTTTGATGAGACGAAGAAGTCTCGGATGTTGAGTGGGTCTTGGATCGGCTCAGGCTGATGCTCAGCCCGGGCAATCGTTCCCGCATCCTGAACCCACGGATCGACGGATTGCTCTGCGGGATTTTCACGTCCACCATCCTCGCCTCGAAAGCCGACCATCCGATTGACTTTCTGGGCAAACATCGACGATTGGCATCCAACGGACATGATCACCGCCAGACTGAGCCAAACGGCATTCGAACGAAACATATCAGGGGCCTCCGTGGTCAACATTGGGGCAATTTGACCAGCAATTGAGGATGGCGAGTTGGAAGGGAGTGGTTGAGAGGTTAGAAAGTGCAAGAACGTATAGCCTTTTCCTTTTGAAGACGTAAAGACCAGAACGATGGACCAACTTGCTGAATCACTCGATGTTCTCGTCGTTGCTCCTCACCCTGATGACGCAGAAATCAGTGTCGGTGGAACCATCCTCAAAACGCTCTCGCAAGGAAAACGCGTAGGAGTCGTCGAATTAACCAACGGAGAGCCGACTCCACGCGGCTCCGTCGAACGTCGACAGCAAGAGACTGACCGCTCGACCGAAGTGCTCGGATTGACTCAGCGTTTTCAGCTAAATCTGCCGAACAGATCGCTCACCAACGACCTGGACGGCCGCCGAAAACTCGCTGGCATCTTCCGAAAAACACGCCCGAAGGTCATTTTGGCGCCGTATTGGGAAGATGCGCACCCGGATCACGTGGCTGCGAGCGCGCTTGCGGATGCAGCAAGATTCTGGGCCAAATTAAGTCGCAGCGACCTTCCCGGCGATCCGTTTCATCCTCCGAAAATCTTCTATTACTGGAGCATCCACCTCCGGATTCACCCCAAACCCGCGTTTGTGGTCGATATCTCGGACCACATCGATCAGAAAATCGAATCAGTGCGATGCTACGAGAGTCAGGTAATCGAAGGTCGAAGCACTGAGTTCCCCACGCTTTTGGACGACATCCGCGACCGTGCGCGATATTGGGGATGGACGATCGAACGAGCTTTCGGTGAACCATTTGCTTCTCGCGAAGAGATCCGCATGGATGACATCACAACTCTCGTCTAGAGTTTTGCCATCTATCGCTGTCAGCGTCTTGCGAACGCTCTTTCAGTGAACGCACTCCATACTCGTTCGGAAAACGTGCGTGAACCCAGCAGTCAAACACGACTTCCCAACAAAGTCGATTCGATCGTCCAAAGGTTTCTCTGGCTGTGCACTCGTCTGGAGTGTTTATCCAAGCAAGCATGAGTCGCTATCGGATCGTGACCTCTTCATCGAGCCGTTAACTCCGCGAGTTTCTGAAAGACGAAACGAGTCCGACAGTGATGACACTCCAATTCTGTTCCGCAATGTCGGGCCTGTAGTAAAATCGCGTCGATGAGTCGATTTCCGCAGAGTCCCTTCTGAATCTGGACTTGGACTCCACACTGGGGACAAAAGACGGGCAACTGACGATCAACGGGCGAAATCGGTTTCGCACGCGTGCTCACTTCTTGCACCGAGTGAGATGCATCGCCAGTTCGCGAACCCAGAGCTGATGACGTCTCAGCTGATGACGTCCCAGTTGTGGAATGTGATACTGCGGAAGGTGATTGAGTTTCCCCGTGTTCAAATCCACGATGCCCTTGAGACTGGTGGTTGCCTGAAGGGTGTTGTTCATATGTTTTCATAGTCCGAAACCTGCAGCATGTCCTGCGCTGCTTTTCGCAATCTCTCATGAGAGAACATCGCCTCGTGCGATGAGAACCCCTCACGCGAGCGCACAAAAAGGAACGGTGTGCTCGAGCAATCGATTGAAATTCCAAACGCGATGGAATTCCGACATGCAGAAGTTTCGGAACAGGTGTGACAGCAAGGTGTCACACTAGATTTCGGTAGCGTGTAGAAATCTTCGAGTTCTGCGAAATTGCACTGGTCGCCTGGATCACTCGAAATTCACGGACGCTCCATCCGCCTAAGACGGAAGACTTGCCAGCCACTCAATTACCCGGGGAGCCGATTGAGAGAGCCCTTTGTACTCAAGATGTTCCGGAGACATTGATCGAAGAGCAGCTACGAGCGGACCTCGCTCAATTTGATCGAACGGAATCAATGATTGATGGAGCCCGAACAGTGCTCCGCCAAAATCCGGAAAGCCCACCGTTACTTGTCGTTCGACTTTGACAAAGATCACTGGCGATGACGAGTCGAAATCGCAACGCTTCCTGTCGGGATGAAAGTTCAATTCATCCTCGAAGACAACACTCCACACGAACCGTTCAAACGGACCGTGATGGACCATGGTCTCAACGAGTCGCCGACTCCCGGAAAGGTCCATTCCGGGGATCGGCTCGTGGATCTCTGCAAGCGGCCGACCGATCTTCTCTTCCGGCCGCCAGCCGCTCGGGAAACAGACGTGACCAAACGACATCCAGTCACGCTCCGCATCAAGCGAGTGAATGACGATGTCTTCTTCGATCTCGGTTACGAGTTGTTCCAGCGGACCAATTCGGCCCTTCAGGCGAGGATGATGCTCGATGAGAAAGCTCGTCACTGCATCCCGGAGTTTTGGCGAGAGTTGCTCTTCGACACAATAGGTCTGATGCTCCATCGCCAGTTGCTTTTCACGTCGGTAGCGATCTCCACTTCCCTCAGAAGCGAGGAAGACTTCATCGAGTGAAATCTTTCTCAACTTCGGAAGCAAGCTGTAGCCATCTCGATAGGGATGAAATCGCGACTGCACTGATTCAGCAAAAACTACTTGAGGGGACGATACTTGATGCGATGCGGATTTTGAGCTGCATCGCCGAGTCGTTCACGCCTCTGAACTTCGTACATCTTATAGTTTCCTTCGAACCAGACGACCTGACTGTCGCCTTCAAACGCAAGGATGTGCGTTGCGATTCGATCAAGAAACCAACGATCGTGAGATGTGACAACGGCACAGCCTCCGAAATCTGAGAGTCCTTCTTCAAGGGCGCGAAGGGTTTCCACGTCGAGATCGTTTGTCGGTTCATCGAGCAGAATCAGGTTGCCGCCAGATCGGAGAAGCTTGGCCAGATGGACTCGATTTCGTTCCCCACCTGAGAGATCTCCGACAAACTTCTGCTGCTCACTTCCCTTGAAGTTGAAGCGACCGCAGTAGGCTCTGGCGTGAATTTTTGTTCGTCCAACTTCGAGTTGATCGAGCCCACCAGAGATTTCTTCGTAGACGGTTTTCTTGGGATCCAGCGCGTCTCGGGACTGATCGACATACGACAGGTCAACAGTATCGCCGACGACAAGTTCTCCATCGGTCGGCTCTTCCTGTCCCACAATCATTTTGAAGAGCGTCGTCTTTCCGGCTCCGTTCGGACCGATCACCCCCACAATTCCACCGGGAGGCAAATTGAAATCAAGATTCTCGAACAGCAATCGATCGCCGAATGCTTTGGACAATCCTTTTGCCCGCACGACCAGATCCCCCAACGGCTTGGAGACGGGAATCTGAATTTGAGCAGCTTCGTCTCTTTCGTCGAACCCTTGTGAAGCGAGTTCGCTGTACCGCTGCAAACGCGCTTTGTTTTTGGTGGCTCGGGCCTTTGGTGACAGTCGAACCCACTCGAGTTCCTGACGAAGCATTCTCTGGCGGCGGGCTTCTTTCTTCTGTTCGACTCCGAGCCGGGCTTCCTTCTGTTCGAGCCAGGCGGTGTAGTTGCCTTCGTACGGATAGCCGCGTCCCCGATCGAGTTCCAGAATCCAGCCAGCGACGTTATCGAGGAAGTATCGATCGTGAGTCACCGCAACGACGGTGCCTTTGAAGTCGTGAAGATATCGTTCCAGCCACGCAACTGACTCGGCATCGAGATGGTTGGTCGGTTCGTCCAACAGGAGCATGTCCGGGTTTTGAAGCAGGAGTCGACACAAGGCCACTCGTCGTTTTTCTCCCCCCGACAGGTTCTCGATTCGGGAATCTCCCGGAGGCAGTCGCAGCGCGTCGGCTGCCATCTCGACGATCCGATCGAGTTCCCACAAGTTCCCGGCGTCGATCTGATCCTGAAGCGTCCCCTGCTCTTCGAGGAGCGCATTCATTTCTTCATCGGTTGTGACTTCCGCAAACTTTTCATTCACGGCGTTGTAACGATCGATCACCGCTTGGGATTCTGCAACTGCTTCCGCGACGGCTTCGTCAACGGTTTGATCGGGATTCAATTGTGGCTCTTGCTGGAAGTAGCCGATTTTGATGCCCTTCTGCGGACGAACTTCGCCCATGTAGTCTTTGTCGACTCCAGCCATGATCCGCAACAACGTACTTTTTCCCGACCCGTTGTCGCCCAGGACTCCGATCTTTGCTCCGGGATAGAATGAGAGCCAGATGTTTTCGAGAACTGCGGTCTCATCATAAATCCGCGTGAGTCCTTCGATGGACATGATGTACTGTTGTGACATTTCAATTCGTCCGACGTAATTCGCTAAGTTTTGACAGTTGGTTTTGTTTCAGCGTTCGCAATCGCCCGGATGCGGTCTCACGCGAGTTGGGTGTTATCCAGTTTTGAATAACACTTCAAGTGACTCGCGGAGCTTCAGTGTAACAATGAAAAAACGGTCGAAAACCATTCGGAATCCGACCGTTTCTCACTGCGTCTTATCAATCGTTGCTTACGCGTCCGCGTCGGGAACAACGTAACCTTCTCGGTAAGGCCGAGTCAGCAGAGCGTTGGCACTCTCGTTCCCCGGGAAGGTTTCTGAATCAGGATCCATCGTGAGCCACGGACCGACCGACAGTTTCGGATCACTGAGCTCAACGCCGTTGGCAGCCAGATGTTTTTCCATTCGCTCCCAGGAGTCGCTCCACAGTGGATCGCCTGCAACCTCTTTGCCGATCTCTTCGGACGTTTTGGTTGATCCGAGTTGATGGCTGATCGCCCCGGTGTGACACAACGCACTGGAGAGGTGACCTTCGAGGATGTCGGCGTTCAGATCATTTCGATCGCCGGAGCGGACAGCATCGAGGAAGTTCTGGAAGTGATCCCCGCCGCCCGACCATGCCTGGAGCGAGTTTCCATCGTTGTCGAAAGCTTCCGCTTTGGTGTACGAAGGAATGACCACGTATCCGTTTTCGCACTGAACGATCACACCAATTCGTGATCCTCGGTACTCGTCCATTCCGTTCTTCCAATCGAGGTCCTTCTTAGGAAGGCCACGTGTTTCGAAGATCAACGGAGCTGCTTCGAAATCGTGATAGACGATTTGCGTGTTCGGAGTATCTCCGGCGTCGTCATAGCCAACGCGGCCTCCGATGCTCATCACGCGAGGAGAGAGTTTGTCCTCTCCGAGGAACCAGCGAGCGATGTCCATCTGGTGAATCCCCTGATTCCCCATATCGCCGTTGCCGGTGTTGAAATCCCAGTGCCAGTCATAATGAAGGCGAGGTCGGTATAGATCGACCATTTCCGCAGGACCGCACCACATGTCGTAGTCGATGGAGTCAGGAATTTGCAGCGGCTGATCGAGTTTGCCGATGCTCTTTCGCGGCTTGTAGCAGGTCCCGATCGCATACTGAATCGGTCCAAGTTTCCCGCTGCGAACGTATTCGACAGCACTCTTCAAGCTGGGACTCGAACGAGACTGTGTTCCACATTGACAGATTTTATTGAGTTCACGCGACCACTTGACCGCTTGGCGGCCTTCCCACACGTTGTGAGAAACAGGTTTTTCGACATAAACATGCTTACCAGCCTGCATCGCAAGAATCGAAACCAGCGCATGCCAGTGGTTCGGAGTCGCGGTGCTGATGGCATCGACGTTCGGATCATCCAGAACCTTGCGGAAGTCCTGAAGGAATTGCGGTGCGCGGCCCTGTTTCTCTTCAACCCCTTTGATTTTTCTTCCGGCGTTGGTGTCGACATCACAAATGTAGAGAACTTCCGAATCTGCTCCTCCGGAAAACGCTCCCAAATGCGAACTGCCTCGTCCCCCGGCCCCGATCACTGCGACGCCGATTTTTTCGTTCGGACTGGAACTGCGTGGCTGCTGGTAGGCCTCCAGCGACTGGGTCGTGGCCACAGCTGCGCTCGCGGCAGCTGCCGATTTCAAGAAATAACGCCTTGTCAAAGACATAGAGATTTCCTTCTGGGATAGGTTTTGCGGAAGATCAACTCGACAGGAGTAATTCGATTGTCATGAATTCCAATAATGAGCTTAGCGGGATTAGATCAACCGTTGCAAATGAATCACATTTTTTGACATGTCGAGATTCGTAACGTAGGCTCCAGAAGTCTTATTTTTCGTATCTTCTTTCCGCAGTGAGACCGTCATGGCCCGCAACGCCAACAATTCGACGCTCATCAGTTCCACATCAATTCTGATCATGAGTGGATTCATGATTGGACTGACTGTCGGAAAATACTCAGGCGACGAACTGTCGCCGTTCCTCCTTGCGGGAGGTCTGTCTGGATTCCTCGCATTCCTGGCGCTCGACCTGACCGCAGCGAGACGATCACAGAAAGAAAAAGAAGACAACGTCGCCTCGATCGAAAGACGACTGGAACGCCACACGCACTCGCTCTCGAGCGTCGGATTTACGCTCACACCAATTTCCAATGCTGAAATTGACGAGATGATTGACTGCCAGTCGCCACTTCATGCCGACTCCGAAGACAACATGACAATTCCTGTCTGAATGACGATTCCTGCCTGACCCGCTCTAAACCCTGTGAGCGATGATCTTTACGTCTCTTCTCCCTTCGCTTGCGAGTCATTCCCGGCGTCGATCCCAAGAAGTGCCAATCGCCGATAAAGCTTCGGGCGCGGCAGCCCCAGAATCTCCGCGGCTGCGGTCTTGTTCCCTCCGCACTGCTCCAAGACGTCCCGGACCCGCTTTTCTTCAATTTTCCGCAAATATTCCTCCAGCGGAAGAGACGATTTTCGAGGGCGAACGGTCGCAGCATCCCGTCCGATCCGGAAATCCGCCGGGAGATCTTCGAGTTCAATGACCGGTTCCGAAGTGGCACGAAACGCTTTCTCGAGTGTTCGAACTAATTCCGAGACATTGCCCGGCCACGGATAGCTCGCAAACTCCTGTTCAACTTCCGAACTCACTCCAAATCTTTGGACTTCACTCCCGTAATTCGAATCTTCGACGAGACTCTGCACGAGCATCGGAAGATCTTCTCTTCGGTCTCGTAAGGGAGGAATAAATATCGAGATGGGAGTCAACTGGGCTGCGAGTGCCGGATCGAACGTTTCGGGATCGAGTTCTTCGATGTTCAATCTCGACGTCGACATCCAACGGCTGGGAAGTGGTTGTTGAAGCGCCCTCGACAACTCCAACTGCAAGTCGACGGAAAGCAAATCAATATTCTTCAGCAACACCGTCCCGGAAAATGGTTCTTCTGTCTCTTGATCCAGCAGCCGGCGGAAGCTTCGCTGAATCTCAAACCGCGAGAGTGCCTCGCAATCGATCTGCACAAACCGGCGATCGGCGAAGGTCGTGGAATTGTGAATCACGCGGGCGATGTACTCTCTTCCGACTCCCCGTTCGCCGCGCAGAAAGACGGGAAGCCTCGACTCGGCAGCAAGCCGAATTTGTGAAACGACCCGTTCCATCAAAGGCGATGCAGCGACGACCCGACTCACTTGAAATCGACGTTGCAACTCTGCCTGCAGCTCCGCGAGACGAAAGTGCGAAGTCGCGGGTGCCGATGCTTCGGTTCCGTTGTCGTCGAGGATGATGCCCATCATCCGATAGGATGTTTCATCGGGTTCCTCACGCAGCGGAAAAAACTCGATTCGCTTTCGCGAGGACTTTCCGGACTGACTTGGGATAACTGTAAGGACCGACTTGGATATTTCCGATTCGAGCACATTCGGTGGACACAATGCCCCGGTGACAGACTCTGGAAGCGCAGAATTGGCGACAGCGATGTATTCACACTTGCGTCCGATCATCTCAGACGCGGGCCATTCAGTGAGTTCCTCGCACCCCCGGTTAAAGACCAGCAGCACGTTCCGGTCGTCGAGCACGAAGATCGGGAGAGTGCTCCGCGTCAACCATGTGGCCAGTCCACGTTTCGCCCGTTTTGACAAGACATCTCCTTCAAGCCAGTTTCATCGTTCCCCTGCACTCACCCGGACAGATTTGCCAGCGTTTGGCCTGCCTCTTGTCCGTTTTGCTCGTGCGAGTTCGTGTGAACAATTTCGACAAATCCCCCAGATCATACTCGAAGACTCGCTTTAGAAAACGTCTTCGACGCCGGTCAATCCATCATGAATCCTCGATCTATACAACTTCTTATGCAGCAATCTCACTTCTTCGAGTCTGCGAAACTCGAAAAACAACTGACGAAGTCTCCTCGCGAATCCACGCGGGCCGATGGATTCGCTGCAATGACGACACGAATGACGCATCCATTCCTCGAACGAAATGGACTCCGAGGAATGCCGTGAAACCGACAAAATCGCCTAAGATTCGACGACAGAAATCGAAGACCTCGGAAGTGATGAACACGTGGCAGCGACCACTGCCTGAGCGAAAAGCTTGTCGAATTAGGTGATTCGCCCTGCAACCACTCGCCCGGCTGCAGAACGCTTGCTAATATCCCGCAAGCGGGGCAACCGTGAATCAGCGCCGAACGTCTCGACCGGGTCATGCACAGATTGTGTGACCTCGATTCGAGCAGACTCAATTTTGACGACGAAGCCCATGAACCGGGTGCGTCAATGAGTTCTCACGAGCCTCGACTGCAACTTTGAATCAGCGAATCCGAGTTTCCTACGGAAACCACGTAAAACTCAGGTAGTCGACACAAGAGGATTGAAGACGATGCGACGTTATTTGATCGCCGGAAACTGGAAAATGAACACCAACCGAGACACTGCAGTCTCGCTGGCGAAATCAATTGCTGACGGAAGTCAGGCGGCAACAGGCTCAGTGGACGTGCTCGTTTGTCCACCATTTCCTTACCTGATTCCGGTTCAGGATGCCGCTTCGGAAAGTCAGGTCACAGTCGGGGCACAGAACTGCTATTTCGAAGAACCGGGAGCATTCACCGGCGAAGTTGCCGCAGAAATGCTTGCTGACCTCGGGATTCAATCCGTCATCCTCGGACACAGCGAACGTCGACACGTCCTCGGAGAAACGGACGCAATCATCAACCGTAAAGTCTTGAAGTCACTCGAGAAAGGACTTCAAGTCGTTCTTTGTGTGGGAGAACTCCTGGAAGAACGAGAAGCGGAAAAGACCAACGATGTCCTCGACGAACAGATGGCCGGTGGACTTGCCAGCGTCTCTGCTGAGCAGATGGCAAACGTGGTCATCGCATACGAACCTGTGTGGGCGATCGGGACCGGCAAGACCGCCAGCCCGGAACAGGCAGATTCTGCCCATGCCCATCTTCGCAAGTGGCTGGAAAGTCACTACACTTCAGAAATTGCGAATGGAATGCGAATCCTCTACGGGGGAAGTGTGAAGCCAGCCAACGCCGTTGAACTCCTCTCTCAAGAGAATGTCGATGGTGCTCTGGTCGGTGGCGCAAGTCTCACAGCGGAGAATTTCGTTCCGATCATCGAAGCGGGAGCAAGTCTCTCCAAGTAGAGCCTGATTTGACCTGTCTCTGCAATTTCACTCGTAGTTCCGGGATGGATTGATTCCACCTGTTTCACAGCACAATTTCCATTGTGTTCGTAGAGAGCGAGTGAGAGCAGAGACACTCATTTTTGATTCAAACAACCCTCCGAAACCACTTAACATTTGGCCAACGAGCGCGATCAGTTCCGAGACACGGACTGTTTCAGAAGCTGCGAAAGGAAGACATCGTGGGAACACTGGCAATCATCCTTCAAGTTCTGCTCTTGCTGACAGGAATTTTCCTGATGATCATCATCCTGCTCCAACGGGGCCGAGGTGGTGGACTGGCGGGAGCATTTGGAGGAATGGGCGGGCAAAGCGCATTCGGAACCAAAGCTGGCGACGTTTTCACCTGGATTACCGTCGTCACAGCGGCTGTCTGGGTTCTTCTCGCCGGAATCGGTGGTTGCGCAATGCGTCAATCGGGAACCGGATACGCAGAAAAGCAGTTTGCCAGTGGAGCAGCTGATGATGACGCTTCGCTGACAACCGGCGATGCCGCAGGAGATGCCGCGAGCGACG
This sequence comes from Thalassoglobus neptunius, assembly GCF_007859735.1. Lineage (GTDB taxonomy): Bacteria > Planctomycetota > Planctomycetia > Planctomycetales > Planctomycetaceae > Thalassoglobus > Thalassoglobus neptunius. The sequence goes on from NZ_SIHI01000007.1 coordinate 89,099, forward strand.
ACAATGCTGACGAAGAGGCAACTCCAGCTGTCGAGACCATCGAAGTCGAAACCGAATCGACAAAACCTTCGGATAACTCCTCAGAAGATTCTTCGAACGCTGACGATTCGACGACAGGGGCACCGTCCGAGTAACACTTTCGCAGTGATCGATCGCTTTTCCTGCGAGAGCACTTCCCCTTCCGCAAAAACCTCTGGGGCAGTCTGGCCTGAGTCTTCACCCGTTTCGGCTGAAGCGGACTCCCCGAACTGAAAACATTCACCGTGTTGCTGAGTATGACTGGCCATGGGGAAGCCCGTGGACACAACGAAAGAGTCAGTCTGACCGTCGAGGTCAGAAGCGTCAACAATCGACACCTGAAGGTGGCGGTCCGCTGCCCTGTTGCGTTTTTATCGCTTGAATCTCGAGTCGAGAAACTCGTTCGCGAACGAGTCGCCCGGGGAACGGTGTCCGTTTCGATTAATGTTCGGCTCATTGAAGAGAGACCCGCTGTCGAAATGAATCGCCTTGCGATTCAGGAGTACTGGCGACAACTCAGTGAAATCGCGACTGCCCTCAATGTTGAGCCCCCGACGGAACTGACACCTCTGCTGAGTCTGCCGGGAATTGTTGAAGAACGAACCGACCGCACCGTCGAAGAATCGGACTGGCCCCTCTTTGAATCTGTGCTGGGCGAAGCACTCGACACCCTCGAAACCTTTCGACGGGAAGAGGGCGAATCGATGCGTTCCGAAATGCAGGATCTAGCGAATTCGATTCGCGAGAATCTCACCGTCATCGAACGCCACGCTCCGGATGTTGTCGTCAACTATCGTGAACGACTCACCCAGCGAATCAGCGATTTGCTCGAAGGGAGTCAGGCTGAGGTCGACTCCAACGACCTCATTCGTGAAGTCAGCATCTTCGCCGATCGCTGCGACATCACCGAAGAAGTTACTCGGTTGCGGTCCCATTTGAATCAGTACGACACGCTGATCGAATCCGAAGGTTCTTCCGGCCGTAAGCTCGATTTTCTCGGCCAGGAGATGTTTCGCGAACTCAATACCATCGGCTCCAAAGCCAACGACGTCCGAATTTCGCATCTGATCGTGGACATGAAAGCCTGTATCGAGAAGATGCGCGAAATCGTTCAGAACATCGAATAGCGGCAAACCTCGTCCTGCGACCACTGAACACTCACTCCACTCCGCGAATGAGAGGGGCCCTGAGATGCCCAATAGCCCGATCACAGTCAAGCGAATCGACCACGTCACACTGGTGGTCAAAAACCTCAACGTCTCACGGAGCTTCTACGTCGACTTACTCGGAATGGAAGAAGTCAGCCGCCCGGGCTTTCGATTTCCCGGAATGTGGTTTCAAGCGGGGACCACACAAATCCACCTGATCGAGGAACACGCGGAATCCGGACCATCCCAAACATCGGTCCCGGAAAACTGTACGATCAGCCGAACGCACCACTTCGCATTCGAAGTCGATAATGCTCATGAGTCCGCAGAAGTTCTGAAGTCTCAGGGGATCGAAATTCAAGCGGGGCCCAAATCTCGACCGGATGGGCCGACTCAGCTATACATTTTCGATCCCGACTCAAATTTGGTTGAGTTGTTCAGCTATTCTTGATTCTGACGGTGGCAACGGCCGCGAGTCTTGTAGGTCCAATTCAATCAACAGATTTTTGAGTTTTGACGGGACGAAAATTTCTGTTGAACTGGCTCTTATCATTTGTGCGAGACTATAGTTATGCTGAGTTTCCGGTCGCTCATGCGCGGAAACGGTAGAGCGGACGCAGAAATGCCGTTCCCAGTCGTCAAGTCTGTATGCCGAATCGAGCCCCCACAATGCAGGAATTGCCCAAACGAGTTGTCGTCGCTTCAATGATCGTGGCTGGATTGGTCGCGGTGGCAGCAATCTCGGATATGGTTCTCGGAATCCCGTTTTCCGGCGAACACACATTCATGATGGACATCATGTTCCTCATCTGTGCAGCCATCGTCGGCTATATGGGATGGGACGCCTTTAGAGAAATGAAGTAGGCAAACAGTGCACCCGATTCTGTTCGCTCTCACGTGCCTCGCGCTTCCCGTGATCTGGGGAGTCATCGTGCATCGTGTCTTCGACCTTATCGAAAAGAAGCTCTCCCGGGGGACGGAACGAAGCGAAAGCAAGTTCCCCGACTATCAGATTTAGGCGGGCAGATTCTGCAGCCAAGTCTCACGGGTATGTCTACGGGTAGATTTGACAGCTACGCTCAACGTCCGGACATAGAGCAATTCAGGCGTCTCTGCTGCATCAAGTGCTGAATCAAGCGATTCATGGAACGGGCCCCCTATCAAGACTTCGTTGCCCGGATTGCATTCTCATCGTTGAGCGCGTCTTCTCATCGCTCAAATTTTGCTCAGCGAAACATCGCGCCCGAGCATCGCACAACCTTCCGACTTGAAAGAGCTTGCGAATCTCTGCCGGACCTGTTGTCGCACCGTTTCTTGAGAACAATCATCGTTGTGCAGGTAATTGTGAACGGTCGACGTTGAACAAATTTCGTGATCGGTCATCATTGAGCCAGCTCGCCAGAACCAAATTTGCTGAGAGATACGAACAGGCCGACTGTGGAGTGGATTGTCGCGATCGTTGTTTCCTTTGGAGTCGGAACCCTGTCCGCCATCTTTGGTGTTGGGGGAGGCTTCATTCTTGTTCCGGTTCTGACAACAATCCTCGACTACCCAACCCCGATCATCGTGGGATCGACTGTCTGTTACGTCCTCGGACCAGCGACGACGTCGATGCTCTATCGGCAGACAGAACTTCTTGACTGGCGGCTACCACTCATCGTGGCTGGCGGGTTGTTCACGGGAGTTCTTCTCGGAAGCAACACGCTGAACCGGGTTGCCAATTCATCGTCGGGACAGGGAGGAGCCGAGTCGGTTGTTCTCGGGACCTACCTCGTTTTGTTGACGATTCTGGGGTTCTTCTCGCTTTGGGAAACAGAACGTGCTTTGCAATTTCGCCCTGTCCCTCGTGGATGGTTGAAAGGCATCTCGATTCCTCCCATTGTCACACTTCCCGAGTGGAATCGTCAGAAGATGTCGATTCCGGTACTGGCCTGGTTTGGAGTCATTGTCGGTTTTCTGTCGGGGCTGTTGGGCATCAGCGGGGGACTTCTGGTCGTTCCCGGGTTTCTGTATCTGTTCGGTTTACCCGCTCAAGCGACCGTCGCAAGCTCGATGGTTGTGGTCTGGATTGTGTCGGCTCAGTCCACATTCGCTCATGCTTTGTCAGGAAATATTGATCTCCAACTCGTAGCTGCCCTGCTCACGGGAGGAACCATCGGAGCACGGGTTGGTTCCAGCCTGGGACAACGGCTCGGCTCCCAGCAACTCCGCAGAAATTTCGGAATTCTGGCTCTTACGACCGCCATTCTTGTCGGCTTGAGACTGTTATTTACAGAGAACTAACACGCATTTCTCGGGGCCCCATTTCCTCAAGAAATTCCGGTGAAGCGAAGTGATCGCCTGAAAAGTACCTTGACGAGAACGCCGAAAACATAGACAAATTGGAGGCGTTCACATTTGATGAAATCTCACAACGAGAATTTCATCTCCTTGACGAAGGTGGAGGCTCGATGATGGCAGAACGCAGGGATGCGGTTCCTAAGCTCTTTGTCCTTGATACGAATGTCATCCTTCACGACTCCTCGTGCCTGACTCAATTTGAAGAAAACGATATCGCCCTGCCGATCACAGTTCTCGAAGAACTGGATCAATTCAAAAAAGGCAGCGGAGATATCCACTTCCATGCTCGAGAGTTTCTTCGATCGCTGGACGAACTCACCGGCGATGTGATGTGTGCCGAAGGGGCGTCGATTGGCCCATCGCTCGGAAACATCCGAGTCCTGCTCGGCGAGCCGATGAATCCACGGCTCAAAGAACTTCTCATTAGCGACTCGCCAGACCATCGAATTCTCAATGCTGCCTTGTCGCTTCAGGCTTCAGAACCACACCGACAGGTCGTCCTCATCTCCAAGGATTCCAACCTTCGGCTGAAAGCCAAAGCCTTCGAGATGCCCGCTCAGGACTACCACACAGACAAAGTCGCCAGCGTCGATTCGCTGTACTCCGGAACTCGCACCGTGTGCAATCTTCCCGGGGCGCTGATCGACCGGTTCTATGAAACCCCGGGAGAAGTCGATCTCGCCGACATTCCTGAACTTTCGAATCCGATCTCCAACGAGAACTTCGTTTTGAAGAATGGCTCAAAGTCGGCACTTGTGCGTCGACCGGGATTGAGTCCGTTCTTGACCCGCATTCCCAAACCGTCTGCCTACGGGATCACCGCACGCAACGCGGAACAGGCCTTCGCACTGTCTGCCCTGCTCGATGATTCGATCAAGCTCGTCACGATCACCGGAAAGGCTGGCTCGGGAAAAACGATTCTTGCACTGGCTGCGGGACTGGAATGTCGAAAAGAGTATCGGCAGATTCTCCTCAGCCGTCCGACGGTTCCGCTCAGCAACCGCGACCTCGGATTTCTTCCCGGAGACATTTCCGCGAAGCTCGATCCATACATGCAACCGCTGTTCGACAATCTCTCTGTCATTCGGCAAGAGAATGGAGGAGGCGATAGCGGGGACAAAATCCAGGAACTGCTTGAACGACAAAAACTCGAAATCACGCCCCTTGCCTACATCCGTGGACGAAGCCTCCAGCGCGTTTTCTTCATCGTCGATGAAGCCCAGAACCTCACGCCGCACGAGATCAAAACGATCATTACCCGCTCAGGAGAAGGGACGAAGATTATTCTGACCGGTGACATTCGACAGATCGATCACCCCTACCTCGATTCTCGCTCCAATGGCCTGACCTATCTGATCAATCGCATGATTGATCAGCCGATCTACGCACACATCAGCTTGCAAAAGAGTGAACGATCAGAACTCGCCGAACTCGCCAGCGATCTTCTGTAAGTCATCCCTGTTGCTGACTCCCGGCAATTTCCGCGAGCCAGCAGTCCGCGTTTGAAAGAAGAATCTCTCTCATTCGAAAGACTCAATCTCCTGCAGGGACTGAGCAACGATGAGAATGGACTAAATCTCGTCAATCTCGGTTTCGCGGAGAAACTTGGCTGCGTTTTCAGGCGCAACGGTGTTGATGTAGAACCCGCTGCCCCACTCGAACCCGGCAACTCGACTCAACCTCGGAAAGAGTTCGATATGCCAGCGATAGTGTGGGAGATCCTGGCTGGAAAACGGAGCGGAGTGGATGACGTAGTTGTACGGCGGATCGTCGAGGCCCAATTCCATCTTCGTCAGGACGGTTTTCATCACGTTGCCAAGATCTTCGACCATGGGCTTGGTGATGCTTTCGTAGTGGCTAGACTGCTGCCTCGGAAGAATCCAGGTTTCGAAGGGAAATCGACTCGCAAACGGGCAGAAGACAACGAAGTGCTCGCTTTCCAGCACGATGCGGCTCTCAGTCGCCAGCTCCTGCTGAATCATATCTGCAAAGATGCATCGGCCGCGGTAGTCGTAGAATGACTTTGATCCATTCAGCTCTTCCTGAATGGTCACAGGGACGATCGGGCTGACGATGAGTTGTGAGTGCGAGTGGTCCAGCGACGCTCCAGCTCGCGCTCCCTTGTTCTTGAAAATCAGACCGTGCACCAGTCGCATGTCGCGTTTCAGATCGACGAGTCGGTCGTGATAGACCCAGAGTACTTCTCGAATATTCTCGACGCTGAGCCGGGACATATTCATTTCACGATGGGGACACTCGACGATTACTTCGTGAGCGCCGATCGCGTTCATCATGTCGTAGATGCCAACGCCGCGTTTATCGAGATCGCCGTCAATCGTTACTGCAGGGAATTTGTTGGGAACGACACGAACTCGCCAGCCGGGCTCGTTGGGGCCTCCGGAATTGCGATAGGCGAGGATTTCGGGTGTTGTCGCATCTTCGTTTCCCTCCAGAAAGGGATCAAACCCATCCGTCGACAGTTCGCTTTCTTCAGAAACTCCCTGGGGGCGAGCGAGTCGGTCCGGGGCGATAATGACCCACCTTCCAACGATCGGGTCCTTACGAAGTTCCTGCATGGTTTTTGGCTCGGCCATGACGTGCATCCTTTGAAGATCATTCTCTGCTGCGCTCAACGCAGCTTATCGTCCAACGAGCACCACAGAAACCGTGGAACGGGAGCAAACATGGAAACGATCCCCCCCCTCGCGGCAGGCGAGACGCATTTCATTTCTCCCGACCAGAAAGCAAACTGGCAAAGAAAACGGGACGCACTCAATAGCTGAGAGCGTCCCGAGATCGACATGAGTGCAAATGACGTCAAGATGACGTCATGAGCCATTATTCAGCAGCTGGTGGCAGTTTGCCTTTGTCGAGCAAATCGCCGAAAGTGCCGTCGTCGCCGTTTCTGGCTTTTGCAGCTTCTCCAAGAGCTTCTGCAATTTTGTCAGCATCTTTGACGTTCTTTTCGCCAAGAGCTTTTCCGAGTGCTTTCCCGTAGTCGCTGACGACTTTCTTGTTCTTGCCACGTTCGCCATGACAAACACCGCATTTCAGCTCTTTTGCTTCAGCGATATCGTACTTGACAAGGAAACCTTTCAAGTACTGAGGTCGAGCTTCAGCTTGCTTCGGAGCAGCCGCAAACAATCCAATCACTCCGAAAAGAGCCACAAATGTCAACGCCTTCTTCATTCAAATTCCTCCAAACTTCATGAGTTGCAAATCGACGGTGTAATCTTCGGCAATTGGCATGGAATGCCGCCAAATCGATTGTCAAAAGTAGGTGCAGTCCTTCAACACGGCACCGTCCAGAGCTAAAGATTAGACTTGCGCTATCTGTCCGTGTCAACACTCTTCACCGAGATGTGAATGCGCCGAAAGAGTCCTCAATTGCCTGATCGGTCCAATTCGCACAATCGGGACACCTCAAAAGCCGCATTCATTTACGGAGAACAGCATCGAACGGAATCCTCTCTGAGTGCATGCAAATACGGCGCCGGTCATGGAAGAACGCCCGGTCTGAGCCAATTGCAACTCCATTCCAACTCCTGGAATTCATTCCCGATGATTCCCTGAGCGGCCCATTCCGTTTCGAAAATCACTCAGAGATCGGTTCTGAGATCCTTCTTCCAATCTGTTCGTCTGCCTCGAACACACCGTTTCGACGAAGCAATCAAGCCCCTCATTGTCGGTCAGGCGCAGGATCTTTAGAATCCGGCTTACCCTTGGGATGACGTTTCGGAATTGCTTACGAGCTTTCCGGGGCGCCAACCACTGAATAGAACACGACTTCGGAAAGTCGATGAGAGTGAGCCCCGCGCACGAAGGAGGTGCAGATGTCGCAGATTTATGAAGCCGAATTACAAACTGCAATTGAAGCCGTTCGCAAGGCCTCACAGATCTGTCGATCCGTTCAAGGAAGAATCGATGGGGAGAAGATGGACAAAGCTGATCGTTCACCTGTGACGATTGCGGACTACGCAAGCCAGGCGATCATCTGTTCCACAATTCGAGCCAGTTTTCCCGAAGAGCTGATCGTTGCCGAAGAAGATGCACGAGATTTGCGCACCGGCGAGTGCTCTCCGTTCCTTGATCAGATTGTTGAAGAACTGAAAGCGGTCGAGGAATCTCCCACCGCAGAACAGACTCTGGATTGGATCGACTTCGGAAATCACTCCGGCGGAACCTCTCGTTTCTGGACGCTCGACCCAATTGACGGGACGAAAGGCTTCCTGCGAAAAGAACAGTACGCAATCTCTCTGGCCCTGATCGTCGACGGAGAGATTCAAGTCGCTGCCCTGGCATGCCCGAACCTGCGAGCCACTGACGCCTGGGACAACGCTCGTGGAGTCATCTTCACAGCCGTTCGCGGAATGGGCGCCCGATTGTGTCCGCTCGATCTCCCGGATGTCACTCCGCATTCTGTTCGAGTTTCCGGTACGCGAACAGCTTCCGCAGCAAGGATGTGTGAGTCTGTGGAGTCGGGACATAGTTCTCACGACTGGTCATCACGGATTCTCAGTGCGATCGGCTCAACATCCGAAGCGGTCCGGCTCGACAGCCAAGCTAAATATGGGGTTCTCGCTCGCGGAGAAGCGGATGTCTATCTGAGACTTCCGGTCCGGAAGGATTACTCGGAAAAGATCTGGGACCACGCTGGCGGAGTGCTCGTTGTTGAGGAAGCTGGGGGGAAGGTCACCGACATTGATGGCAACCCACTCGACTTTTCGCTGGGAACGACTCTCAAATCGAATCGAGGAGTTGTTGCGACGAACGGACTTCTTCATGATGGCATTCTCGCCGCCGTTCAATCGAGTTCGGAAGCTCCGACAGCAGAAGCATAAACCTTTCAGACATTCGGTGCAGACCGGCTGAATGACGATTCTGCTCGCGGCTCGCATGCCTTCGTAAACGTCGAAGGTATTCGCGAGTCAGCCCTGACTGTTCCCCGTTCACATTCCCCTGCTGTGGACCCAGTTGCCTCCATGGAACCCTTTGCAATTGTCCTGACCCTCGGGGTCGTCATCGTCGCCATCATCGCCATGATGGTTTCGCGGGCGGGTCCCGATTTGATTCTGCTCGCCGGATTGACAGTCCTGATTATCGCAGGCGTTGTTCCGTCGAAAGCGGCGGTCTCCGGATTCGCGAACGAAGGACTGATCACCGTCGCGGTGCTCTTTATTGTGGCGGAAGGGCTTGAACAGACAGGAGCGATTGGACATTTGATCCAAAGAATGTTGGGGCTCCCGAAATCTCGCATCAACGCGCTGATGCGGCTTATGTTTCCCACGGCGGCAATGAGTGCGTTCCTGAACAACACTCCTGTCGTGGCGGTCATGTTGCCAGTCCTCGATGACTGGGCAAAGAAGTGCCGGCTGGCCGTTTCCCAACTGATGATGCCCCTCAGTTTTGCAACCATTCTGGGAGGACTCTGTACGGTTCTCGGAACAAGTACGACTGTCGTGGTGAACGAATTGGTTCGCGACGAAGGACTCCGACCGCTGAGCCTTTTTGAGCCGGGATTGATCGGATTTCCGTGCTGCCTTGTCGGACTGACCTACATTTTGCTCACGAGCAAAATTCTGCTTCCCGATCGAAAACCGGCGTCGATGCAGTTCGACGATCCACGTGAATACACGATCGAGATGCTCGTCGAGGAGACAAGTCCACTCGTTGGCAAAACGATTGAAGATGCCGGACTTCGTCATCTTCCTGGAATGTTTTTGATGGAGATCGACCGCGACGGTCACACGTTGCCTGCCGTTGGCCCCAACGAGCGAGTTGTTGCGGGCGACCGGCTTGTCTTTGTCGGCGTCGTCGAATCGGTCGTCGACTTGCAGAAACTCCCGGGGCTGACCCCAGCCACAAATCAGGTCTTCAAACTGGACAGCCCACGCTCGGAGCGGTGTCTCATTGAGGCGGTCGCTTCGGACAGTTGCCCCGTTGTCAACATGACCATTCGGGAAGCTCGGTTCCGAACGCGGTACAACGCCGTCGTGATTGCAGTGTCACGCAACGGACAACGTTTACGCGCGAAAATCGGAGACATCACGCTTCACGCGGGCGACACGCTTCTTCTGGAAGCGCACACCACGTTCGTCGATGTTCAACGCAACTCACGCGATTTTTATCTCGTCAGTCGAGTTGATAATTCGACGCCACTTCGAAGAGAAAAAGCCTGGATTGCCCAGCTTGTGCTGATCGGCCTCGTGCTGCTCAACACAGTTTTTCAGTGGGAAATCCTTCCCTCGGCGCTTCTGGCTGCGGTGATTCTGATCCTCACCGGCTGCGTGAAACCGGCTGAAGCACGGGCCAGTATTGACTGGAGTGTTCTCATCACCATTGCCGCCGGAATCGGAATTGGCGAAGCGATGAAGGAAGAGCACAGCGGAGCGGGTCCGTTCGTCGCTGAGTATCTCACCGGTTTCGCAAACGGTGAACCGATCATTGCTCTGACCATCATCTATGGAATCACGATGGTGTTCACAAATCTCATTACCGCAAAAGCGGCAGCGACGCTGCTGTTCCCGGTCGCCATCTCAACAGCTGGATCGCTCGATGTGAGCGCGATGCCATTTGTCGTCGCTGTGATGATTGCCGCAGCGGCGAGTTTCGCGACACCCGTCGGATACCAAACCAACCTCATGGTTCAGGGCCCCGGTGGATATCGCTATGCCGACTATTTGAGATTCGGAGGCCCACTCAGCTTATTGCTCTGGCTCGTGGCAGTTCTCGTCATCCCCTTCTGGTGGAAATTCTAAAGCAAGTTGCTCTTCTCGTATGCACTCGCTTTGGCTGTTTCACCAGATCAATTGCTGAGTTCGCTCGTGCGAGTGCGTGCAAACTCAGTCTGAAAGTGTACTAATGAGCCCCCGAAAACGTTTTTCAGACACGCTCTACGGCTTGAGCACCAGTTGCCGGACGTCCATGACTGCTTTGGCTGCCAGTCGTTGAGGGCGAATCTCGATTCGGTAGGTCCCGGCCTTGGGAAACTTTAAGTCTCCAACCGGTTGAAGCTGAAAGTTCTGGAAGTGTCCCGTCTCTTTGACGACGTATGAAATGGTCTGAAGCACGTCGTCTTCATGTGTAAGTACGAAGTTGACGTCGCTTCCCCCCTGCCCTTTTCCGCATCCCTGAAAGACTTCGAGTTCAACAGTGCAGGCTTGATCAACCTGAACCGTCCAAGAGACCCAATCTTGTGGATTCGTCCAGTAACCAATCGTGTTCTTGTGTGGTTGAGGTTCAAACCGAAGTTTGGTCCCAGTGACATCCGCATCGTGAGCGGGAAGAATTGTTTCACCGGAATCTGGTTTGACGTCTGTCACAATTTTTCTGGTGCCCAGAACCGGCGGATCAAGCAATTCCACCAAAACGATTTGCGGCCCCTGCTCTGGAGGATTCGCCAGTCTGATAACCCATTCCTCGGGCTCGGGAACGAATTTGAGTTCCGTGTTCGCGTCTTGCTTCCAGCTCACCTTCTTTAGGCGGCTATGCAATCTCGGGATTCTCAGTTCTTTCTTTAACTTGGGATCGTCGACCACGTACTGAAGAACTGTGCCTTGAATCTCAACTCCATCCGCATTCCCCAAAATCTGCGCAGCTTCAATCGGCGGAACTTCGTTGGCTTTTACTGCATCATCAGCGAAAGAGATTCGCGCTGACATCGCCGTCCAGACAACAGCGGTAAGAAGGACAATTGTTGCAAATGATGGTCGTTTCCCAGCCTTGATCATTCTTCGGTTTCCTCGTTGGAGTCAGCAGGAACGGATTCGTTTGATGGTGTCTCGGAATCTGATGTCGAGGTTTTCGCAGCCTGAATCTCAGACTCTCGTTTTTCGGCGGCGGGAACTCCGACCAGTGGAAGATCGGTATGGCGAGGGTGTGGAGAGTCACTCAGATCGATCACGTCGAGTGGTGTTCCATCTTCGTACCGACGAAGCAGGAAATAGATGATGGTCGCACAACACCAGAAAAAGCTGAAAGCGTAAGCAACGGGAATCATCGCCACGATTCCAGAACAAAATCGAAGGAGATGCTGCGAAGGGGCATCCGCGTTTTCAGACAGTGACAGCTGAGAGAGTTCGGTCAGTGATTCCCATCCCGTCAATGCTGAGTCGAATCCCAGTCCTGTGCCTACGGAACGAAGAGTCATCAGGAGTGTGAATTCCGTCACCCAATAAACCACCGCCAGCGAGACCCAGCCGATTGCCATTCCCGAAAAAATCAGAAAGACCGCGTACCACGGTCGATTCCACAAATAGCTGAATGTGCGGCTGAAGGCATCGAACGAATCATTCCGTTCGATGGACGATGAAACAAACATCAGCGGCCACCCCACCAGCAATCCCAGCAGGATGACTGCCGTCAATAGGCCGGCCACAATGAGCGGAAGCCAGGCCAGTGCGATCCCCCATTCCCCGATGTACGGAATTCTCCCCAGCAAACCTGAAAACCAACCGATTCCCCAGAAGAACAGCAGTCCGAGTGCGGGAATCATCGGAGCGCAAATCGCCATGGGAAACTGACCGGTCGCGAATTTCGCGTCACGAACGACCCACCGACGGTTCGCTGTGAATTCTCTGGCAGCCATGCGACTGATCGCTCCCCCGAAGAACGCGCAGATCGCAAGTCCCAATACCAGTTCCACGAATCCTCTTAGCGAAGCGTGTCGTAAGAAACGCAATGAACTCCCCGTGACCGTCGTCACCGGGAACAGAGGGCTGACGAATTTTGAGTCGGTCCGCATCTCGCCGATTGCGTGCAGTTCATCCCCGGAGGTAAAGAGTCCGTTCAGAAATTGCCGAGTGGACACGAGAGAAGACTCCGACGCCGTTTGCGTCTCTTCCGAATCGATCTGTTGATCGAGAGACATCTCCTCAGAAACTTGTTCTATCTCTTCATCAATTTGGGAAGCTGTCTCTGAGATCTCTTCGCGAGCGGGCGATGAAAAGATGCGATGAGTCGCAGACAAGCCAATCGACCAGAACAATACGGCAATCAGCGCAGTGAACAGAATCTGATAGTCGACTGCGAAACGCGCGCTGCGGAAGATCCTGAGCCACGGAAACCAGCGCTGAAACTGCGCCGTATTCGAAAGAAAAACCTTCTGCTCAACAGGAGTGTTCGGATCGTCAATATTCATGGGAGAAAGAAATCGTGCTCGAAGTGTCACAGACAATAGACCATTGACGGACAGTATAAAGGTCAGCGATCTTTATAAAGCAAACTGAGTTTTTCCGCGCACCCGGGAGGGAGACTCTTCTCGCTCGAATAAGAAATTCGAACTTCCGCGATTGTGCAAATCTGTGGGCAAAATGGTCTAATGGACAGCCATTTTCACTGACGACTTCTTTCCACTGGCAACTTCTTGCGAACCCAACCGGAGCATCGATGCCTTCGAAGATCATTCAATACGCCGTTCTGTTAGTTCTCGTGGGCAGCGCTGCCTCTTTCGCGTCAGCACAGGGAGTTGACGATCCGCAGCTCGACACTCCCAACATTCTGTTCATCCTCGCTGACGACATGGGCTATGGCGATCCCGGTTGTTACAACAGCCAGTCGAAATGTGAAACGCCGCATCTCGACCAACTTGCTTCTCAGGGAATGAAATTCACAGACGCCCACGCGGCGGGCTCGGTCTGTGTCCCGTCACGTTTTGGGCTCCTCACTGGCAAATATCCATTCCTTGCCAAGCTTGACTGGCGTCGACAACCAGTCATTCCGGAAGACCAATTGACGGTCCCTCAACTCTTGCAACAAAACGGGTATCAAACGGCCATGGTCGGCAAGTGGCATCTTGGTTTTCAAGATGGCCCGGACTATGACTATTCCAAGCCATTGCTGGGGGGACCTGTCCACAGAGGATTCGACACCTTCTTCGGCATGCACGCCTCCCTCGATATCCCGCCGTACTTTTACATGGAGCAAGACCGAGCGACTGCCGCCCCAACCGAAACCGTGGGTGACAACAACACTGAAGGCTGGAGTCCCATTCAGGGAGCTTTCTGGAGAGAGGGACCGATCGCTCCTGATTTTCGCCACGATCAGGTTTTGGACCGGTTCGCGACCGAAGCTGTGAGCACGCTGCAAAAAATCAGTTCTGACGACGCTCCATTCTTGTTGTTTGTCACACTTCCGTCGCCGCACACTCCATGGGCTCCTGCAGAAAAGTTTCGGGGCAGCGGAGGAGCGGGACTCTATAGCGAATTCGTCGCTCATGTTGACGATGTTGTGGGACGAATTCTGAAAGAACTCGACAACACTGGAGAGTCGGAGGAAACTCTGGTGATTTTCTCAAGCGACAACGGCCCGGTCTGGTATGACCACGATGAGGAACGCTTCCAACATCTTTCAGCGGGTCCACTTCGCGGAATGAAAGGCGATGCCTGGGAGGGAGGACACCGGGTGCCATTCATCGTTCGCTGGCCCGGAAAAGTTTCTCCGGGATCGGAGTGCGATCACTTGATCGGGTTCGTCGACTTGCTCGCCACTGTCGGTGACATCGTCGACGCGGATCTTCCATCCGCAGCAGGCCCGAACAGTGTGAGCTTCTTTGACTCCATGACCGGAGAAGCGACCACGAGCCCGCGTGAGACGATCGTCCTCCATCATAGTGGAACTGTCGTGCGGAAAGGTCCCTGGAAGCTGATCAATCACCTTGGTTCAGGAGGCTTCAGTCCTCCCAAGAAAATTGCTCACAAGCCCGGCCTCCCTGGCGGACAGTTATACAATCTTTCCAACGATATTGGAGAATCGAACAACCTTTGGGAAGAAAATCCGGAATTGGTCAGAGAGTTGCTCATGCACCTCGACACGATCAAACATCCTTAAAAGTCCCGCCGCCTTTCGAGGAGCAAATCTCAAACGGTCATCACGACAAATCATCACAACAGAAACAGAGTTTCCCAAAATCGCCAGCGACGAGTTCGACGATGTGGCGGTGAATTTTGCACTCAACTCTTCGTCTGATCGCCTGTGCAACTTTCTGAACCAACACAGAGAAATTGTGTTGGGTGTGAGACGGCTCACAAGTGATAAAAAGAACTGATGAATTTGCGAGATTCCCGGCGATCAAGGGTTGTCGTCACAGAGATAGAGTGCAGGATGGGGAAGTCGGAACAATTATCGCGCTCGTCGGAGGAAATGGATGCCAGGTTCAGAAGTGCAAGTCGTTCAGGATGTCGAATTTCTCGACGATGTCATCAACGGCTTAGGGCAAGATCAAAAAACACTTCCTTCGAAGTACTTGTACGACAAGACGGGTTCAGAACTCTTTGAAGAGATCTGCCAACTCGGCGAGTATTACCCAACGCGGACCGAACTCGCGATCATGGAGACTCATATCGACGAGATGAGCCGCACGATCGGTCCGGATCATGTGCTTCTCGAACTGGGAAGTGGAGCCAGTGTCAAGACCCGGCTTCTCTTGCAGTCTCTCTCGCACCTTGCCGCATATGTTCCATTCGACATTTCGGAATCCGCTCTCGATGAAGCGGTCACGAAGCTGGGCGAAGAGTTTCCGCACTTGCATATCCATCCCGTTTGCGGAGACTTTATGCAAGAGATTTCCCTACCAGATCTTGATGTCGACTACTCCGGTTCGGTCACGTATTTTCCGGGATCGACAATCGGAAACCTGACGCACGACAAAGCAGTGGAATTACTGCAGCGAATCCGACGCGTCGACGAACAATCCGACCTGTTGCTTGGAGTCGATTTGGAAAAAGATCGCTCCGTGCTGTTGAACGCCTACAACGACAGTGAGGGCGTGACAGCCGCGTTCAATCTCAACTTGCTGCAACGAATCAATCGCGAATTGGGCGCGAACTTTGACGTCAATCAATTCGAGCATCGAGCCGTCTACAATGAATTTGCACATCGAATTGAAATGCATCTGGTCAGCCGACACGATCAGAGAGTCACCATTGCCGACCGGGAATTTCGATTCCAGCCGGGCGAGTACATCTGCACCGAGCATTCGCACAAGTACACAATCGAACGCTTCTCAGCCCTTGCTGCCGAAGCCGACTTTCATGTGGCAGAATCCTGGACAGACTCCAATGAGTGGTTTGCAGTCCTGCTGTTGACTCCGGGCGCAGCAACACCGAATTCGTCTGCCGACAACTAAGAGGCTATCCGGAAACTGAGGTTTTGTGAAAGTCTGGTTTTGTTCACACTTTGCGGTTCATCAACGCAAAGGAGTGCACGGTGTCCGAGGCGATTCGAAAAGCGTACCCAAGTGACCTGACTGACC
>NZ_SIHI01000008.1 GCF_007859735.1 Thalassoglobus neptunius
CACCAAATCGAGCGAAGCCATGATCTATGTGGCTTCCATTGGTCGCATGCTCCGCCGCTTAGCTCCTTCACCCAACCAAGCTCCGTTCAAATACCGACTTACAGCATGAAGAGGATTCCGGATAGGCTCTGAGTTTGATCGTGCGAGTGAGTGCACACCGAAACAGAAAATGATCTCGGTGACAATTCTCTCGCGAATCGACTCCGTTCAGCAATGAGCTGGGTTCAATCAAGTGCGTTGATCGGATGAACTGGGAGAGATTATGTTTCGACGTTACAGCTGACTTTCGTCGTACTTTGTTGCGAGGAAGAGGCCGAGGAGTCGGACAAATCCGTTCTCGAATTGCATGCGAGCGCGTGCTCCATTTTCGGTCGGTCGAATTTCGATGCGGACAGCGTCTCCGCCGTCAGACATCGCTTCGTCAGTCAATTCTCGTTGAAGCGGATCTGCATTCTCCGGAGTTGGAAGGTCAAGCCACGGCAACATTCGAAACACCAGTTGGAATGGGGCAGTGCTTCCGTCAATGGTCGCCGTTGACGAAGCGAGGAACTGATCGATTGCGAAATCCAATTCGTAGGTGACTTCATCTCCCCCGAGCCCAAACCAGAGAACACCGTTTCCGGTTCCGAGATAGACGCTCGGATCGCCTCCGTAGATTCGACGATCTTGATCGCTTGAGTCCGATCCCTGAAGCCGGTGGAGAACGACGCTTTGATGTTCGTGCGCATCGAGTTCAATGGAGTCGATGGCGTCATTGGACGTCACTTCGCTCAAGACTTCACGAAGTGCTTCTCCAAAGGAATTGCTCCCGACGAGTTTCAGTGCCCCGAGCAGAACGAACTTTCGGTCTTCCAGAGGAACAAACTGGAAGATGGCATTCAGGTGTTCTTGCTCAATCGTCGCCCGGAGCGACTGGCTGAGTCTCTCAATCGACGAGTGAACGGTTTCAGGAAGATTCTCTTTGAATCCGATATCCATTGCGTCGACGAGTCCATTCATCGCTTCGCGTTCACGGCGATCGAGCATCCATGAAATGGAGAGCGTGAGCGGGTGCAGTTCGGAGTAAAGCCCCTCGAAGGAACTTTTCCGGCCACCGATGTTGGTCATGAACTTTGCGAATTCGCTATCCGGTGTCGCGTCGAAGAGGAGTTCGAGAGCGGCGGTCTGTTCTTCCGGATTCGCCTGTAAGCCGAGCGTGACCTGTTCTCCGTCCCGCAAAAGCTGAGTCAGGAATTCCAGCCCGCTTTGCCCATTGGCTTTTCGAATTTTGTGAGCTGCTGCTGTCTCGTCATCTCTCTGCTGAAGTTCCGCCTGAGCACTGGTTTGAAACGTTGCGAGGAAGACGTTGCGGATGATGGGCGAAATGTTTCGAAGCTGAAGCGAGATACTTGCGTCGTACCGGGATGCGAGGCCAGAGACGTGATCGAGCGGGTGCGGCATCTCTTCTTCAAGGAGGTATTCGTTGGGCGTCGCGAACGCATAGTCATCCTGAATGACCATATTCAGGGATCGTCGTCCGCCGCCCAGTTTGAAGCGTCCTTCTTCGCCTTCCACTTGTTCAGGTTTCAAGGGGCCAAGCGAAGCGGTTTTCACGAAAGCGTCGAGGTCATCGATCGGGATGTACGCAACTGGAGTCGGTCGTGGCGGGAGTGAATCATCAAGAAAGAACATCACGCCCACCGGGCGCGTCCGGTCGATTCCATCCAGATTCCCAGCACGATCTGTGAGAAACTCTTCAATCATCTCCGTCATGTCAGGTCGACCAGAGGCTTCGAACATCTCGCCGATGTTCACGAGAGACTGATCGAGGCTGCGGATGGTCACCATCGCAAAAGGAAGCCGAGGGCCGTAGTCTTCCTCGTCCAGTTCTTCGGAGGACTGTGCATTGCTGATCCGAGCGGAGATCAGAGCGAGAGAGCTCATGATCAGGCAAATTGTGATGATTCGTCTCAGTCTCGGAACGAATTCGCGACTGGTCTGAGTGGGCAGGACTGGAAGACGTTTCATAGATGACTTTCGTTCAGGTTCAGAGTCACGAGTGCTGGTCACGCTCGTCGATGTGATGAGTTCACTTCGGTGCGATCGATTGTCTTGCGTCTTCAATCTGCTTCGCTGCGTGGGACAATTCTCGAGATTGGATGAAAACCGGTCTCTCAATTCTACTGAAGGGGCAGGGCGTTGAGTCAAAGGTGGGGCGAATTCCGAGAGCAAGTTGCTTTTTCCGGTGCACTCGCTTGAACTCTTTCATCAGGAAAAATGCTGAGTTTGCTCGTGCGAGTGAGCGCAAACCAAAACAGAAAATGCTCTATTCAGGAGTTCAGTTAAAGTTCCAACTCGATCTTCGCCTCAGAGTTTCGGTGCATCAGTGGATTTCTCACGGTTTTCTTGCAAAATTCGCTTCAACAGTCGTCGTGAATTGTTTGCGGATTGGATCACGATTTTCGCGAAGTTGGCGGCAGGCGATCTGAGCACTCCCGCGATTCGCAAATCCTCCCAATGACTCACCAATTTTCTGACAGGAACTACCTGAGGAATGGCCTTTTGGTGTCAACAAATCGATGAGTCAGGTGAAGCAGGTTCCTGAATGGTCGTTGTTCACAATCATGCGTGGAGGAACCGAAGCTCCAGTGACTCGAATTCCGACGACTTCGTGAAACCGTGAAATCGGTCTAACGTGTTCTATTTCAGTGACTTTTGCAGGAAACTCACCATCAGCTCGATTCGAGAAGAATCATAGAATAGGGCCCCACCGTGGGCTCCTCCGTGGATGATTTCAAGTTCGACAGGAATCTCGAACTCCTCGTACCGTCCCAGCAGCTCAAGAGATTGGTTCACCGGAACCTGAGGATCCTGATCTCCATGGAGCATTAAAAGCGGAGGGTCCGAAGCATCGACGTGAAAGACGGGGCTCGCCAGTTCAGCCAGTTCCGTTTTGTCTTCCGGTTGGCCCCCCAAAAGAAGTTGAAGGGCAGGGATGCGTACTCCGAGTCCGTGTGGAGTCGATTGCGGAAGAATCGTTGTCAAATTTGTCGGTCCATACAAGTCGATGATTGCCTGGACATCAGAACTTTGGTCGAGATGACCACCGACCCGGCCTTCAAGTTTGGAGTTCCCATTAGTCACACCGACGAGTGCGACGAGGTGTCCTCCGGCCGATGCTCCCGCGATCCCGATAGAGCGTGCATCGTATCCGTATTCCGAGGCATGCGCTCTGAGAAACCGAATCGCTGCTTTGATGTCATGAATCTGTGCGGGGAAACGAGCAACGGGTGACAATCGATAGTCAATACTCGCAACGGCGTACCCTTCGTCGACGAGATCTTTCAGCGGTATTGATCTTCGCGAACCAGACCTCCAGGCGCCTCCGTGAACCCAGACGATGAGTTTCGGATTGACGGCATCGTCCGGCAGGTAAAGGTCGAGCAGAAGCTCGTGGCTGTCGACCGTCGCATATTTGATGTCGTGCAATTCTTCCGCGATTGCGTGTTGCCTCGGCGAGGCAGAGATCGCAATTGCGAGGATCAGCAGCCAGCGAATCGGACCGGGAACAACCATGCCTGTCTCTCCTGAGTTGAAAATCGATCAGAAGCTCTTCGAGTGATGCGGGATGGTGACTTCTGGAGCAAGTGGCTCTTGCCTGTGCACTCGCTTTCGCTGTTTCATCAGACAAATGGCTGAGTTTGCTCGTGCGAGTGAGTACAAACCCAATCAAAAAGAATCCTCTAATTCAACACGAAGTCATTCGAGAGCAGCCCCGTCATAGTAAAGAGTGCGACGGTTTCATCAAAGAATGTGAATGAGTTCTGTCGGGAGAAATTTCGAGGAGAGCGAATCTCTGCGAGTCAAAATTTGCTCACTCGCTTCGGAATGGTGGAGTGAGTTTTCTGTTTGTCGGGGTGACTCCATAAAAAAACCTTCGACCATGTTACGTGGTCGAAGGGATCGATGGAGCAAGAAAACCAAACGTCGTCGATGGACTCAGTGAAGTCGGTTCAGACTCGACTGCTGGCTTCGTTGTGGCTTAAACCATCTCTTTCAGTTTTTTGAGCGCTGTGACCTTCACGACTTTTCGTTCAGGCTTTGCAGCAATCATGATTTCTTCGCCAGTTCGGGGATTGATTCCCTTCTTGGCAGGTTGCTTCTTGCGAATTCTCTTCACGATCTTCAGCAGTCCAGGAATCGTGAAAGCGCCGGGCCCTTTTGCTCCGATGTTTTCAGCGATGACTTGTTCCAGAACGTCGAAGAAGTCAGCGACTTCCTTCTTGGTCATGCCGGTTCGTTCCGACAGTTCGTTGAGGATCTGTGTCTTGGTCAGAGGTTTAGCAGCTACAGCCTTCTTCGCCATCGTGGCTCCTTTCAAATGGCGGTCTGAAATCGACCTGAAATTGAAGTTATTGAGGCCCTAAGTAGAATTCTGCAGTCAATGGATGTCAATTGCCGCACGCAGGCAAAGTCGACAAAATGGTCGCTTTTTCCGCAAAAATGTTGCGGTCAACGCTCATTTGGGACAGGAAATACAGTTTCCCGGGTGCAACCATCGAGATCACCAGTGACGCTGAGTGAACTCCAATCGATGAAAATTCCACGCGATATGACTCATCGAAAGCGGGCAGTTGAGTGACTAAATCATCCCACGCTCTTTGAGAAATGCGATGACTTCGTCAGCGAGTTCATCGATCCCTTTGGAGTCGGAATCGAGAACAAGCTCAGCGTTTTCTGGGATTTCGTATGGGTCATCAATCCCGGTGAAACCTTTGATTTCGCCAGCTCGGGCCTTCTTGTAAAGCCCTTTCGGATCACGTGCTTCGCATGTTTCGAGCGGTGCGTCGACGTAAACTTCGACGAATTCGCCATCTTCGAGCAATGCACGGACAGCGTCACGGTCTGCTCGGTATGGGGAAATGAATGCAGTCAGGGTGATCATCCCCGCATCTGAGAAGAGTTTGCCAACTTCTCCGATTCGACGGATGTTTTCCGCTCGGTCTTCCGCAGAAAAACCGAGGTTTTTGTTCAGCCCCATGCGAATATTGTCGCCGTCGAGCAAGTAGGTGTGCTTGCCCATCTCAGCCAGTTTGTGATCAACGGTATTGGCAATTGTGCTTTTTCCCGATCCGCTCAGTCCGGTAAACCAAAGCACACAGGACTTGTGACCCTTCAGTTTTTTACGGTCTTCGGAGGAAACCCGGTGATCGTGCCAATGAACGTTTGTTGCCTTTTGTTCGGCCATTGCGTTTCTCAAATCAGTTTTGCTATGGAAAAGATGCCATTTTCTTCTCGCATGCTAGAGAATCTCTGAAAGCGTGAAAAGGAATCGACCGGAATCTTTTCGCCCTCTCGTTTTCGATTATGCTCCCGCAGCATGTGCCCTCGTTACAGGGGCTCGTTACAGGGGAGTGTGTCGCAGGGCACTTACTGGAGCGGTCTGGGCGGAAGTGCTAGATTAGCACCGTCGGTGATTGTGGGGCGGATGAACGGACGCTGGTCAATTCAGTCACTGATTCTCACCACACCTTGAGAAACACCGATGAGGTGAGAAACGCCAGGTGAGAAACACTGAGAAGCTCAAGGGACATTCAGCATCTTGAGGGACATGCAGCCATCACTGGAAATGGCTCCCTCGTTGCCGATCGATTCAGTTCGAACTTGTTCCCGGCAGATGTGTCCTGCGTTGAAGATGGCAGTCGCGACTGGTCGAGAATCACTGCAGAAAGTGACATTGCTCAGGCGGGAGCACATTCAGAGTTCGAAGTAACTGAAATCATGTGACACGAAACAGATCAACACGACCTCCGGCGAAGTTGTCAGAAGCGAGACTGTCATGATCGCTGAACTTGCCAAGAGGGGACGTGATCTTCAGATGAGAATTCAATAGAGAGTTAGCTGACGTGAATGGTCCAAATTTTGAAAAATACGAACTGATCCCGGTCATCGCTCAAGACGATGAGACGGGCGTCGTATTGATGCTGGCGTATATGAACGAAGTCGCTTATCAGGAAACTTTGAGCACTAAGCGAGTTTGTTACTATAGTCGGAGTCGGCAGAAGCTGTGGCGAAAAGGGGAAGAGAGCGGGAACGTTCAGGAACTGAAATCGATCTACTTCGACTGCGACGCGGACACCATTCTGGTGAAGGTCGTTCAAGTTGGAGGCGCCGCCTGCCACGAGGGCTATCAGTCCTGCTTCTTTCGAAAAATTGATCCCGAATCGAAATCCGTGTCTGTCGAAGGTGAGCGAGTCTTCGATCCCAGCCAGGTCTACGGCAAGAAGTAAACAAGACGATTTGAAACTTTGGATTCTCTGCGAGTCCGTTAACGTCGTCGACTTATTCCATCAACTCATCGATATCGAACCACGAGTGATCGCCTCATGTCAGAGAGAACTCTCAAGCTCGGAATTCCAGCTGGAAGTCTGCAGGATGCTACCGCAGAATTGTTTCGCAAAGCTGGTTACAACATCAAATTCTCCTCTCGGTCGTATTACCCGACCATCGATGACGACGAAATTGAATGTCTGCTGATTCGCGCTCAGGAGATGGCCCGGTATGTCGAGAATGGCATTCTCGACGCGGGAATCACCGGCTTCGACTGGATTCAGGAAACGCAGGCCGAAGTGACTGAGATCTGCGAACTCGTGTTCTCAAAGGTGAGTCGTCGCCCGGTTCGCTGGGTTCTTTGTGTCCCGAACGATTCTCCAATTCAGAGTGTGAATGATCTCGAAGGCAAACGCATCGCGACTGAGGCAGTGGGCCTGACAGAAGCTTATCTGAAAAAGCACGGGGTGACGGCAGCTGTGGAATTCTCATGGGGAGCGACGGAGGTCAAGCCACCCAGACTCGCAGATGCCATTGTTGAGGTCACAGAAACGGGCTCGTCGCTTCGGGCGAATGATTTGCGGATCGTCGACGAAGTGCTGCAAAGCACGACGCGGATGATCGCGAACAAGACCTCAATGACCGACAACTGGAAGTCTCAGAAGTTGCAGGACATCGCTCTGATGCTTAAGTCCTGTCTGGCTGCTGAGGGAAAAGTTGGGTTGATGATGAATGTTCGGAGATCGGACCTTCCAACGATTCTGCGGAATCTTCCAGCATTGAAAGATCCAACGGTTGCGTCATTGGCGGACCCTGACTGGGTGGCAGTGAATACCATCATCGAAGAGTCAGTAGTTCGGACCATCGTGCCTGAACTGATTGCCAATGGAGCGAATGGAATTGTTGAGTTTCCCATCTCAAAGATTATCGATTGAGCGGGTTTCTCGGATTCCCCGATTTTCAGAATAGCATCAGCGAATTCCTGTCGAATCTCATCAGGTTCGCTGTTGGTTCCTGCATGAAGAGAGGGCGGGTGATGGGGATGTGACAGTTGTCCGAGACGCAGCGTCACATTCGAAGTAACCGTAGCCAGTGGAACGATTCGCTTTGCCCAGTCGATCCATCAGAATTGGCCCTTTCGCTTCAACATCCTGAAATTCAAGACTTTCCTTCCGATCCTGTGAACCCATAGTGGGCTACGTTTGGTGATCCGTCCGACTTTTCAAGGGGACGATGTCAAAGGAGCCACGACAGGAATCGGAGTTATGCTAGTACTCAGTCGAAAACAGGATGAAAAGATCATTATTGGAGACTCGATCACTTTGATGGTCGTCTCTATTCAAGGCGACAAGGTTCGCCTTGGGATCGAAGCACCTAAAGAAGTCAGTATCCATCGGGAAGAGGTCTATCAGGCCATTCAAAGCGAACAGAAGTCAGGCTGTAAGCCACAGTCCACACCCACGGAAAAGTGATCGTTGGGCGATCTTGTCACGCGATCGGTTTCGGGCAATCGCACCTATGAGAGAAGGCTCTCCGTCATCTCTTGCCAGCGTGTGCCCAACAGGACTGAGCGCGTACAACGAGATTGCGAACGCAGAGATCGCATCACAGAGATCTCATTCCTCAAACCGCATCACTCATTCTGTGCAGGTGGATCTTCTGATTGCTGAGGGACTGCGGGAGCGACAATTTCCTCGCAGGCGATCCCAACGGTGTTTCTGCCGACCCCAATCTGAATGAGAAGCGGCTGCGTCGACGCTTTCCATCGAATCAGGTATGCGTCGCTGATAAATGTATCGTTGAAGATCTCTCGACCGGTAAATCGATTGAGGACGATCAACTCCATTCTTCTCCCTTCTGGAGACGCGAAGAACAGAATGGGCCATGCCGACGGGGTCAGGGTGTTAAACTTCTGGTCGGTGATTTCTCTCGCCCACATCAAGCTTCCATCCTGTTGATCGATGCAGGTGACCTTCCCGTTGACCGTCGTTTCCAGGGTTTGAGTCGTCACCGAAGAATACGAGAAGTGATGGAATTCCGGGGCACCATCTCCCGGGACCACAATCCATGTCGAACCACGAGTGAGAACTTCGATGCTTCGAGGAGAGTTTGTGATCTCCGTCTGCGTTTGAATTCGCTGCACGCCTGTCTGACCGTCGAGAACAACGAACTTGCCTTCTGGGTCGAGAAGACCAATTGAAGAGCCATCAACGGTTGTCCAGATCGATCCGGACGGGACTGTCGCTGTCCAGATGGCCTCGTCCGAAACGGGGTCATACATCTGAAATTCGAGTGTCTCACCGTTCGTGTGAAGCACTGGCCAGTAACGTCGCCATTCGCCGAAGTGTCGGTCGAGTGGGCCTCGAATGGTCTCTTCAGGGATCTCCTGAGTTCCGATTTCCTCTCCGTCGAGCGCTCGGAAAATCCGGACGATTTCTGATTTCGGAGCTTTGGTGAGGATGTATTCGTCGTCGTTAAAGATCTCGCTCCCGGGTTCCAGGTCATTCCGTTCCCAGAGAAGTCGACCCGTCAGCGGATCGATGACCTTCAGATCGATTCCTCGTCCGAAGCAGAGAAACGATGTCGTCAATGTTCCCACATCGCCCGTGAACTCACCTTGCTCCTGTCGGTACGAGAGAAACGTTCGAAATCCGGGAACCGGTTCATTGAGCGGATCGGAAAACACACGCTGTTCGACAAAGTCATCCTCAATTTCAACGAGAGATTCATTCAGGAGAACGCGGGGAAGCTCGGTGTTGGATTGAAAGTCGACAAGTAGAAATCGTTCTGCGAGAACGATGACGGCAAAGCTGCCGAACGTCGAAACGTGCCGTCCCAGCCGGGAACCGAGAGGAAATCGAGTCGATCGGATGCCGGTTTGAAGACGGGCTTTTCGTACCCCATCGTTATCGTAGACATCAATGTAGCTTCCCATTTGGTCGAGAAAGAATGACCAGCCTTCAAGGGGAATCGAAGAAGGCCCCAGCTGAGGGATTTGATAGCGGTGATGAAGCTCGACGGCATTCACGTCGTCTGTCGACGAGGCTGTTTCCGGCCATACAGGCACCGTTTGAAAAAGCTCGGCCCATTCCCGCGCGGTGCGGAGGTTTTTGATCTCTTCGAGAGCACCCTCTGCGGCAGGCTCCTGACCGCGAAGGGTCAGCTCGGCCTTTGTCAGGTATGCGTTTGCGTTTCGCCCTTCATTCATGAACAGGGAGATCTTCGCCAGTTCAACGAGCGCCTGCGGATGTTCTTCCGACGGGAGATCTTTCAGAAGTCGAGTCCACATCAGAGAGAGTTCATTTGCCCGTTTCGAAGTGAGTTCGATCGATTGCAGCCTCTCGAGGACGTTTTCAAAGTCGAGGATCTCTTTCGGAAACGACCGCATCACGAGGATAGCAGCGGAGTCATCGGATTGTTCGAGGAGCCAGTCATTGATTCGTTGACGCAGAAGCTTGGCATCGTCTTCTGATGCGGACTGATAGATGTCGAAGACTTCAGAAAGGACCCACCGTTGGGAATCAATTTCAACGATTCCGTCAGAGTCTTGTGTTGTCCCTTGAGTCTCATTCTTGTTGAGAATCTCCAGATACTGGTCGATCGCTTCTCCGTACTGGCCACTTCTGGTGAAGCGGTTGGCGAGGTGTTTGCGAAATTCAAACATCTGCTCCGCGTTCGTGAAGAGCGGCTCGATGTTGCTGATTTCGTCGACGTTGAACTCCTCGTCATACCGGGCCAGACGTTCGATCATTGCCCATGCAAGCACCGAACGACTCGCTTCCGGCAATTCATCGAGCGAGATACTTGTGAAGGCTTGATATCCCTGTTCCCAGTCCCCTTGTTGCAAAGTGATTTCGGCGAGAGCGGCGACTCGCTCCGGGGAGTTGCCATCGAAACTTGCGAGTGACTCGCGAATCTCTGATTCGCTTGAGAATGCGGAAATTTCAGTCGCTGTCTGCATCACGAGTCGGTCACCAGCGACGGTTAAGTTGCCGATCGGAGCATCCGGAGAAACCATTGAACGAGCGAGCATTGTTCCGGTGGCGAGATCGACGAAAGCCACTTCTCCGGTGGAAAGCGGTTGCGCATAAGTGTCTCCCATGCGAACTCCTCGTCCGGATGGAATCGGAATCGAAACGCTCCACTCACGGCTGCCATCAACTGTGGAGAGTGCCAGAATCTCTCGCCTCGACAGAACGATGAGTTGATCCTGACGCACTCCCAGAATCGAAATCATCTGTCCACGTGGGACAGTGTTTTCCCAGCCCGAAGAACCGTCTTCAAGTTTAACTGCGACCAGTTCATCGCTGTCCGGTGGAGTGAAAAAGACAAGTCCATCTGCAGCGACGATCTTGCTTTCAAACCATCGCCGATCGTCCAGCAGGCGTTCGATGGAATCGGAAATGTTCTGTGAGCGGGGACGCCGTCTTCGAAGAAACAGATCCGGTGAAGATGCTCGGGCTGTTTTCTGATATTGATGTGTCCACACAACAGATCGATTGAGAGGATCGATCGCTGTGAGCACTCCTTCCCCAGTCGGGCAAATCAAGAGGCCGTCGAGATACGCAGGCATCAGACCAGCCAGCCGCCTCGAATCCGCGAACACCAGATCCTGATTGGGATTGAGCAAACCGATCGACCAGAGAATGTCTCCATTGTGTTTGTCGATTTCGAACAACTGGACTTCACCGCGTTCTTCACCAATCACGAAGAGCTGATCGTTGATCGGAAGTGGAGCCCCATAGAAGAAGACCTGTCGGGGAAGTTCCGTCACCTGGTCAAATGGAATCATGGATTGGTCGTCCATCGATCCGATCGACCACCGGTTTCGGAGACCGGAGGCGATTTCGTAACAATGAAGCTGATTGAACGACTGAGGAAGAAGTTCATGACGATGGTTCGACCGCATCAGAAGATCGGGCTGAGTGCTTCCGACAAGCTGACAGTCGGTGATGGCGTATACGAATTCCCCGTCTGTACTCAACGACGATGACGTCAAGTCTCGCCAGCCTCGCAGAGAAAAGAACAGGGAGAGCATTTCCTCTCGAAAGGGATCACGCTGACCGGCAGGGCTTGATGTCGCTTTGAAGAGATAGTCGAACGTTTCGTCAGACTTGATTCCGACACCCACAAGTTCGCCGGTCTCAATGTCGTAGGCCTTCGGGGCTGCGTAACCCGGCACCAGGACCAGATTGCCGACACTGAGTGCTCGACCGGCTGGGAAACTGACCAGTTTGTCAGAGGAATGAACCTGAGAACCTGTTGCGTTTGCAATCGAGAGCGATTCCTGAACGAGCGCCGCTTCCCGGTTTCTATCCCCCAGAAAGAAGTCATACTCGTCGATCAACTGCCGACCCCACAATTGACTGGACCGGACAGGAGAGAACTCAAAACGGCCTGCATGAGAGGGGCTGCCATGCGGGTTTGTCCATGTTTGCAGAGGGGACTCGGATTCCGAGCCGAGTTGGATCTTCTCTTTGAGAGTTTCGATATGGACGTTTAACCGGTCGTCGGAAAGTGTTCGTTTGGCTCCCGAGAGATCCCCCACATCCAGTCGCGTTCTCTTGAGAATCCTGAGTGCTTCGCCCCCCGCTTTGGTTGCGGCAAACCGCCTCGCCACTTCTCCGATTGCAAGTTGGTCCTGTTCCGCGACGGCAAGTTTCAGGAGTCGTTGGGCTTCACCGCCGTACAGTCTTTCGTACTCATCCCGGTGCGTCTGGATTGTCGAGCGGACGAGACTGGAAATGGGCTCCCCGACAACGTTTTCGTCTGTGGTGAAGAAGTCGACAGATTCGTCGAGGATCGATTGCAGAACTTTGAGCCCATCGGCCACCTTTCCCTCTTCGATCAGGTCGTTCCCCTGCAGGTAGGCAGACTGTGCGAGGTGATCAGTTGGCAGCCGCAGAACAAGGTCGTCAATGTCGCCGGACGGCTGAAGCTGGTTTTGATTCCCGAATGGGTTAAAGAACTGGGCCTGGGCGTTCTGTGCAGCGACGACCAGAAAGCAGGTCGCACACCAGACAATGATGAATTGAGTTCGACGATGATGACTCATCGGGATTCCGGGGAACATATCGAACGGGTTGTGTGTCAAATGGGACTGATTGTTCATACCGAAATCATACCCGGTGAGGCCACGTTGAGAATGCGAGACCTCGCCGCAAAGTCAGATTTCGACGGATCAATTTTGCTTGAAGACAGGACTTGTCGGAGACGCCCTGGGTGAAAAAATGTTTCCGGATTGGCTCCGCAATGAGATCTGTTCAGAAAAACAATTGACAGCTTCGCGGAAAGTGTGCTACCGAATAACAGGGAAATCATCATCAGAAGTGGACGAAGACCGTGAACCTTGCAAAAGAATCGATGTCTGATGCCAGTCCGCAACTCCTTGTTGCGGACGATGATTGCGCTTTTCGTGAAACCGTTCTTGAGTTTCTCGAGCCTCATTTCCAGACAATCGCAGTCGACTGTGCAGAGCACGCGATCGAGGTCGTCTCCACGACATCGATCGATGTCGTTCTTTTCGACATGCACATGCACGTCATGACCGGGCTGGACGCGATCCGCTGGTTGCGGGAACATCAATCACGATTGCCCTGTATCTTGATGACTTCGGACTTGTCACAAGAACTGGAAGCCGAAGCCTACGGGCTGGAAACGTTTTCTGTTCTGAGGAAGCCTCCACGAGCGCAACACCTGATCGATACCATCCATTGTGCTTTGGAGCTATAGTTTCAATGGAGTGCGGTCGTTTCTGACCCGGTAGAGACTCTCAGTCTCTGCCGTTTCGACGATTGCAACTGTCGCGGAAGCGGTAAGTCGTATTGAGAGTCAGTCGCGAAACTCTCTCTTTCGCAATTCGTGGTTTCAGACCAACCAGCGAAAGATCCATCCCGCCGCATTGATCACGTCGAAATAGCAAGGTCGGACGGACGATGGCATTGGTCACGATTCAGGTGATTCAGGGGCATGAAGCGGGAATTGTCTTGCGGGATCTCGAGACGCCGTTCACGATTGGACGCGAAGAAGAGAACGAAGTGCAGCTCAACGATGAGCGAATCAGTCGATTTCATGCAAAAGTGCAAGGAAATGACGACGCTTTGATCCTCACGGACCTCGACAGCACCAACGGGACTCGAGTGAATGGGCATTACACGAAAATGCGAATGATCCAGCTTGGGGATCAAATCGCTGTGGGAAGATGTCTGTTGATCGTCGGAAACCCGTCGGAGATCAACATCGCCGGTGCAGGAGTTCCTGTCGACGCAGATGATGATTCCAGCGTGTTTCTGGAAGACAACGAACTTGTTCAGCCAGCCTTTCCCGGAGGGCCGCCGGAGTGTCCCGCTGACTTAAATGCCCTTCAGGCAGCGCAGGTTGCCAGCTTGGTTGAATTCGCCCGAACCGAGGTCTTGGCCGCTCTGAATTCGATCTCAAGTCGACGGAAAAGCGACGCAGGTCAAAACGATGAACAAATCAGCGAAGATGTCGTGCTCCCTCCAGATGCATGGCACCGGTTGCAGTCTGTGCCCGGTGTTCTGGCACGGTATCTGACTGAACTGGCGAACCCGTCCGACGAGTAAAAACGCTGCCGATTTCTGAATCGATACTGAGCGGCATTGAACGTGATCGAACAAAGCCACTCCACGGTCGCGAATCTCGGAGAAGCCATCGGTTTCGTGGAGTGCTCGAAACGGGGGAGCGAACTATGCTTCAAATGGCAATTGCGATGACCGCCAGAATCGCAATCCAGACGACTCCCAGAAAGTGCCAGAACCAGAAGCATGCGCGGACTCCCCAAAAGTACTCATGGTCATAGCGATCGCTCCATGACCGAATCACGATCAGCGAGAGAAACATCGTCGCGACGAAAAAGTGAATGGCATGGAGGGTCGCGAGGCAAAGCACGAAAGCAGTCACTCCCACTGATGCCGACTCGTATGTCCTTTCAGTCGGAAAGAGCGACCAGAGGGCATAACACTGCACGCCGATAAACAAGCTTCCCAGGACAAGACTGGCGAGTAACCACTTGCGGAAAGGTTTCTGCTGCTCCCGTTTGACGTGCGAAAGGGCCTTGCTCAGTGAGGCGCTTCCCGAGAAGAGAATGAGAGTGCTGAAGGCGAATGCAGGAGGGAAATAGAGCCCCTCGTGATCGACGTTCGGTTTGCCGAAAAGACGCTGCAAAATCCAGGTCAGTCCCATGGCAAGGATCACGGAACTAACGCAGACCGCCACCATTCGCAGGGCTTGCAGACTTTGACCTCCTGCGTAACGACTCGACGTTGAAATCGAACTCTGAGAGCCAGGCATAATTGCCATCCATACGGGGCTCGGCATTGAAAACTGGTGAGTCAGTAATTTCGAGTTCACTCACCAGTTCGAAGAGCTATTCTGAATCCGAGCCTGACAGATCGAAGAATGTGCCCATCAAGTTGTGGCCTTGTTCGATCACTTCGTTTGTCTGTCGGGCTGACGGTTCATTATAGGCGCTTGCTCCAACACATGGCACATCCGATCCGCAGAACGCATAGGGAACGTACCCGTGGCTGTGTGTCTTGGTGCGGAGAAACGTTGGATGATCCGGACAGACGAGAATTCGGTAGTCCCCCTGGTCGCGAAGGTGGCGATGCAAGGGACCGACGATTTTTTCATCGATTTCTTCCAGCGCGGTCACTTTCTCCTCAGCGAGACCTTCGTGAGAAGCTTCGTCGGTCGCTTCGACATGAACGACGACAAAGTCATGACCTTTGTTTAATGTTTCGATCGCAGCCCGTCCCTTCGCAGCATAATCCGTGTCGAGATAACCGGTTGCGCCCTCGACTTCGACAACATCCCAGCCGATCAGCTTTCCGATTCCTCGCAGCAGGTCGACCGCAGTGATGACCGCTCCGCTGACTCCGAAACGCTCTGAGAACAGTTGAAGATTCGGTCGCGATCCTTGTCCCCACAGCCAGGCCTGTGTCGCTGGGAGAAGGCCGTCGGCAAGACGCTTTTGGTTGGCTTGAGAAGATTCGAACAGCTCGACACTTTTGTCCATCAGTGCGCGAAGATCACACCCTCCCGATCCCATCGGCAAATGATCCGAGATCGGTTGATCGGTAATGTCGTGAGGGGGAACGGTGTAAGTGTCGGACGCGAATGGGGCTTTATCTCCCCGAGCCCGGTAGATCAGCAAATTTCGGTAGCTGACCCCTGCGTGAAATTTCCAGTGTTGGTCTCCGCAACAGTGACTTTGCAACAGCTCAATGAGTTCGCGAGCGACATCGTTTGAAATCTGACCCGCAGTGAAGCTTTTCATGATGCCATCAACGACGGTCACGAGATTGCATCGAATGGCCCAGTCCCCGGCTTCCAGTTCAATCCCCTGAGCGGCAGCTTCCAGTGGGGCTCGGCCTGTGTGGTAGACAAGCGGGTCGTAGCCGAACAGGCTCATCGTTCCGACGTCGCTCCCGGATGGCATTGATTCGGGAACGTTGTCAGTGAGTCCCAATCGTCCCAGCTTGGCGATTTCGTCCATATGTGGCACTTTGGCTGCTTCCAAAGGAGTTTTTCCTCCCAGCGAGTCTTGAGCTTCGTCGGCACAGCCATCGGGAATTACCAACGCATACTTCATGAGATTGCCAATCTTAGAGTGAGAACGTGAAGAGAGAACATTCTAGAGCAAGTTGCTCTTTCCTGTTCACTCGCTTGAACTTTTTTCATCAGGGAAAAGGCTGAGTTTGCTCGTGCGAGTAAGTGCAAACCAAAACAGAAAATGCTCTGGGCCATTTTCAGGGGTTTTCTGCACTCGCCTGAACGGGTTTTTCCCATGAAAGTGGCTTTTGCTCGCAAGCTGATACCAATTTTATCGACGGATCAAACCGATTGCGGAAATCGGGTGGCTCGATGAAAAAACCTCCGCGAAGTTGCGGAGGTTAATGTTGTTCAAAAGTTGTTCAACAATTGAAGCGGCTTTCATGTGGCGCTCAATCGGTTGCGAGTTCGAGCACCATGCAACTGGTCTCTTACTTTGATTTGGTTGCCGGAACGGCGGTCGAGCAGAATGATGCTTTAATGTACTCGCGGTTCAGTCGGGCAATGTGTTCAACGGAGACGCCCGCAGGACAGGCTGCTTCACATTCGTAAGTGTTGCTACAGCCTCCGAAGCCTTCCTCATCCATCTGGGCGACCATGTTCACGACGCGTTGTGACCGTTCTGGATCACCTTGTGGAAGTTGAGCCAGGTGAGACACTTTCGCCGAAGTGAAGAGCATGGCTGACGCGTTCTTGCACGCAGCCACGCATGCACCGCAGCCAATGCAGGCAGCTGCATCGAGTGAGCTTTCCTGATCCTGACGAGGAATCGGGAGGCAGTTCCCGTCCTGAGCCTGTCCCGTATTCACCGAGACGAATCCGCCCGACTCAATGATTCGATCGAATGCAGTCCGGTCAACGGCAAGGTCTTTAATCACTGGGAATGGATTGGCTCGCCATGGTTCAATGACGATTGTCTGGCCACTTTTGAAGCGACGCATGTGCAGCTGGCATGTCGTCGTTTCGTTGTCTGGACCGTGTGCCTGACCGTTGATCATCACTCCACACGTTCCGCAAATTCCTTCGCGGCAATCGTGGTCGAAGGCGACCGGTTCTTCTCCCGCGGCGACCAGTTGTTCGTTGAGAACGTCGAGCATCTCAAGGAACGACATGTGCGTCGAAATCCCATTGACTTTGTAATCCACGAATCGCCCACGGTCGCTTGGGCCGTCCTGGCGCCACACTCGAAGTGTCAGGTTCAGATTCTGGTCAGAGTGGCTCATGGTCAGATCAATCGAGAATAAAGGATGTGTGACTGCCGCAACCTCGGGCGTGGTTCGCTACTTGTAACTTCGTGTTGTGAGTTCGACGTTTTCAAACTCAAGTGGTTCAACGTGCCGCTTGGCTTCGCCGTTCGGAACGTGTTCCCAGGCAGCGACATGTGTGAAGTTTTCGTCGTCGCGTTCGGCTTCACCTTCCGAAGTTTGATGCTCTTCCCGGAAGTGGCCACCGCAGGATTCTTCACGAGTGAGAGCGTCCTGAGCAAAGACCTCAGCAAACTCGAGGAAGTCCGCCACGCGTCCAGCCATTTCGAGTTGTTGGTTAAACGACTCTCCACTGCCGGGGATTCGGATTTGCTTCCAGAACTGTTCGCGAATCAGCCGGATTTTGTCAATCGCCTGATTCAGTCCTTGAGCATTGCGGGCCATTCCGCAGTAGTCCCACATGATTTGTCCAAGCTCACGATGGAAGCTTTGAACGGTGCGGGTTCCGTTGATTCGCAGAAGTTTATCAACTCGGTCCTTCGCTTCGTTTTTCGTTTCTTCGAAGCGAGGATGCGCGGTCGTGACCGGCTTGATCGTTCGTCCGGCAAGGTGATGACCAACGGTGTACGGAGCAATGAAGTATCCGTCGGCGAGACCCTGCATCAGGGCACTGGCACCGAGGCGGTTCGCTCCGTGGTCTGAGAAGTTGGCTTCGCCGAGTACGAACAGTCCCGGAATAGTGCTTTCCAGGTTGTAGTCGACCCAAAGCCCACCCATGGTGTAGTGCACCGCGGGATAGATTCGCATTGGGGTCTTGTACGGGTTTTCGTCCGTGATCTTCTGGTACATATGGAAGAGGTTGCCATACTTGCTGCGGATGGCATCTTCTCCCTGTTCCTGGATGGCTCGTCGGAAATCGAGGTACACAGCCATTCCGGTTTCGCCGATTCCGTAACCTTCGTCACACCGTTCTTTGGCGGCGCGACTTGCGACATCGCGAGGCACCATATTCCCGAAGGCAGGATACCGACGTTCGAGATAGTAATCTCGATCTTCTTCCGGAATGTCCTGTGGCGCTCTGCTGTCGTTAGGGTCTTTGGGAACCCAGACCCGCCCGTCATTTCGAAGACTCTCACTCATCAGAGTGAGTTTCGACTGATAATCCCCTTTGACCGGGATACAGGTTGGGTGGATCTGAGTGAAGCATGGGTTGGCGAAAAATGCTCCACGCTTGTGGCATCGCCAGGCTGCGGTGACGTTGCACCCCTTTGCATTGGTCGACAGATAAAATGCGTTCCCGTAGCCCCCGGTACAGACCAACACTGCGTGGGCGGCGTGAGTTTCGAACTCACCGGTCTTGAGGTTTCGGCAAACGATCCCGCGTGCCATTCCGTCGACTGTGACCAGATCGAGCATTTCCCGGCGGGGGTACATTTTGACCTTCCCCGCAGAAACTTGCCTCATCAGGGAGCTGTAAGCTCCAAGCAGGAGCTGTTGTCCGGTCTGTCCACGGCAGTAGAACGTTCGCGATACTTGGGCTCCGCCGAACGTCCGGTTGGCGAGCAGTCCGCCATATTCTCGGGCGAAGGGAACTCCCTGAGCGACACACTGGTCGATGATTGAACCGCTGACTTCTGCAAGGCGATAGACGTTCGCTTCTCGCGCTCGGAAGTCTCCCCCTTTAATTGTGTCATAGAAGAGCCGGTGAACGGAATCTCCGTCGTTCGGGTAGTTCTTGGCAGCGTTGATTCCCCCTTGAGCCGCGATGCTGTGCGCCCGTCGCGGGGAGTCTTGATAGCAGAAAGCTTTGACGTTGTAGCCCAACTCTCCGAGAGAAGCAGCCGCAGCTGCGCCGGCGAGTCCTGTTCCGACGACGATGATGTCGAACCGACGCTTATTGTTCGGAGAAACGAGTTTCATCTCGTTCCTGTGCTTCTCCCACTTTTCCGAAAGCGGGCCGCCGGGGACATCTGAGTGAAGTTCCATTTGACTCATCGTCAATTTCCTACCAGGCATTTTTCAACAGCGAGCAGCGGTGTTCCCGATGTGTTTTTCCGGAATTGAAGAATCAATCTTCTGACTGCTGCGACTTCACAGACAACTGAAATCAATGGCCGGTTGTTACCGTTCCGACGAACTGAAACCACTCAGGGTACATTTGAGCCATCACAGGGAAGCTGCTGAAGCCAAGGGCGACAACAACTCCGAAGATGCGCGAAACCAGTTGGATTCCCGCAGTGTACTTGGGATGATTGAATCCAATTGTCTGGCAGGCACTTGCCAAACCGTGGGAAACGTGAATTCCCAACGCGATGGCCCCGGCCATGTAAATAATCAGCCGAGTTCCGTCCGAAACGATCAATCCGGCCTTCTGGGCGGGTGTCATGTCCTCGAGTCCCCATCCAAACTCCAGTTTGAAGTCGGAGATGTGGACGATCAGGAAGAGCATTCCGACCAGACCGGTGACCATCATCGTGTAATCTGGAGCCAGGAGAAGCGGAAAGGCACGGTCGTCTCGTTTCGACTCCGTTTTCCGGTACCCTGTTTTTCTCGCGGATTTGTTTTCCCACGTCGTCGTGAAGGCGAGCACGATATGCAGAGCGAAGGCCGCGAAGAGGAGCGTTTCCGCCAGCATCAGGAATTCTTCGTTGCTGTGCAGAGCGTGGGCGTATTTGTCGTACGCTTCGCCTCCAACATACAGCAACAGGTTTCCTGAAAGGTGCACGACCAAAAAGAAACAGAGGAACAGGCCCGTGAGCGCCATGACGAATTTGCGTCCCACGGTAGACTTCAGAAAGCCAGTGAGCCAGCTCAATTTCGGCTCCTTCAATTTCGATGCCGTCAAAAATTCGAGGTCAACGTCACTCAATACCGAGCATCCGATGAGCAAACGGTACCCCTTTTGCCATCGCAACTTCGGCGGATTATAGGGCTTCGGTCAACATCTGCAACGTTCGATTCGCTGCAGTTTCGTTAACTCTCAGCTTTGAACTCCCCAGCGTCGTAGCGTTCCCAGAATTCAGAAGGTGTCATTGGTTGGGCGACGCCGTCGAATGATGTGTCAATTTGCTGGAGAGATCTCATGTTCCGAATTGCTTCGATTCCGGTTTTAATGAGATTTGGCGTGAAAATCAGCCGTTCGAGTTGGAGGTCGGCAAGTGGGCTCAAGTCGGTGACCTGAGTTCGGGAAATGTTGAGCCGCTTGAGGGTGTTCATTCCGGAGAGTGCGTTGAGGTTGTTCACCGAACTTCCCTCGACGTCCAAGCTCACAAGTCCGTGGTCCGAGATTCCGGTGAGGTCCTTCACATTCGTGTTTCGCATCCAGAGAGTGCCAAGCCTCATGGACTGAACAGTCTTCAGGTCTTCGATGGGAGTATCGCAAAGATTCAGTTCGTCCAGTTGTTTGCCTGTGAGGATCGAAAGATCTTCCACGGGGCAGCCGTTCAGCCACAAGACTTTGAGCGGGCATGACTTCAATGGAGAAATGTCGCCAACCTTCGCACCTTCCAGATAGAGGTGGGTCAGTTTCGTGTTTCCTTCGAGGAACGAGAGGTCTTCCAGTTCAGAGCGCGTCGCGTCGAGGTGTTCCAGTGGAGCACCGGTTAAGGGCGACATGTCGGAAATGTCGGTTTCGGAGATTCCCATCCGTTCGATTTTCATCCCTTCCAGTGGAGACAGGTCAGTGACCCGCGTTTGGGAAAGGTTCAAGACTTTCAGAGGAAGTCCGCGCAACGGTTCGAGGGTTGTGACCCCGCTGTTTCCGAGATCGGCGACCGTGAAATTGCGTCCGGTCTTTTCGAAGTGGGCGTTTTCGTTGGCTCCGAGTTGTGTGCGAAGTTCGTCCGCACTCAACATTTTCGGAGTGTCGTCCTCCGCATTCGAGGGCTGTTCTTCAGGCTTGACCGCCGTGAAGGTTGAAGCGGAGCCATCGGAGCTTTCGCTCGGCGGATTCTCGCTACACCCGGAAATGGTGAACGAAAGAGTAAGGCATCCGAGCAACAGGGTGAGACGCTGCGTTTCTGGAAGCGGAAAGTTCTGAGTGGGTGTTGAGCAATAGAAGTGTTGCTTCGCCATGGATGCGGCTTTCTCGTATTTCGAGCAAAAAATGGCCGTGAGTTTGAGAGTTCTCGATCTCACTCACAGAGAATTCGATCGAAGCCCAGTAGATTTATTTGGGTTTGATGGCACCCGATTCGAGGTCTTTGACGACCTCTGCCAGGACTGCCGGGTCTCCGGATGCAATAACATGCTGGATGCGACCACCGGGAACATCAAGTCGTTCCATCGCTTCCTGAGCTGAGTTCCACAGCTTGGCTTTTTGCTTGGCGCCAGTCGCCAGATAGAGGCTGGTGACCAGTTCGCTCAGCCGCTGGCTGTCGATCTGTTCCCGGTTCTCGTAGTACCGGGAAATGACTTTTTTCTGGTAATTGGAGTATTCACGAGGCATGGGATTGTCCTGGGTTCAGATGAGATGGCATTGTAGCCAATCGGCGCCGAGGATGAAGTTGCTCCAAGCAGGCGCGTTTTTTTCGTGTCAGTCAACGTGTTACGATTGATCGAGAGAGCAATGACGAAAGGCTGGGAGGTTTTTGTGAATCAACAGGGAAAACGCCCGTGGCTTCAAGAAATCAGTCGGTTGGTGGATCAACGCGCGGGGCATATTCGGGACATTCGGCGATTTCTCCACCAGCATCCTGAACCGAGCGGCGAAGAGTTTCACACGACGGCGTTTTTTCTTGAGAAGCTCAAGGAACTGGATGTCCGGACTGTTGTCGGGCCAGGAAATCGTGGACTCATTATTGATGCGCCCGGAAAAGATCCGTTGATCGCAATCCGTGGAGATATTGACGGGCTGCGAATTCAGGATCAGAAGAACACAAGCTATTGCAGCCAGAGTGAAGGGTTGATGCATGCTTGCGGGCACGATGCGCATGCGGCGATCGCATACGGGACGATGCTGGCGCTGATTGATTTGTCGAAGAAGTTTCCCGAGTGGTCGGTTCCGTGGCGGGTCTTGCTTCAACCGGCAGAAGAAACGAATCGTGGAGCGATCGAACTGGTGAAGGCGGGAGCGGTTGATGGGATTCAGGCGTTGATGAGTCTGCACATGGATCCATCAAGAGAAACCGGGACGATTGGAGTTCGCTCGGGAGCATTCACGGCGGATTGCAACGAGCTGGAAGTTCAGGTTCTCGGTCGCGGGGCGCATGCAGCTCGTCCCCATGAGGCGTGTGATCCCATCGCAGCAGCTGCGCAATTGATCAGTTCAATTTTCCTGTTCATTCCGCGTGGAACAGATTCTCAAGATCCCGTTGTGGTCAGCTTCGGCCAAATTCAGGCAGGGCAAAATCCGAACGTGATTCCCGATGAGGTGATCGTCCGCGGAACGCTTCGGACTCTCGATTTGCGGATCAGCGAGAACACGATTCGGCATCTCGAACGACTCGCACGAGGTGTCGCAGAAGCCAGCGGGACAGCGATCACGGTCTCGCATCGTCATGGTCCCCCGGGGGTCGAGAATGATCCGGAATTGACGAAGATCGTTCGCGAAGTTTCGGGTGAATTGCTTGGTCGAGAAGGTGTGCAGGAGATTTCTCGGCCGAGTATGGGAGGCGAGGATTTCGCCAATTACTTGCAGAAGGTTTCGGGGGTGATGTTCCGGTTGGGGTGTGTGAAAAACACTCAAAACGCCCCTCCGCTTCATTCTCCGCTGTTCGACATCGACGAAGATTCTCTTGCCGTCGGAACGAAAGTTCTCGCCGGGAGTGTCGTGGAATGGTATCTGCGGCATACCAATTGCGGTTAGACTGTTCCCGCGAGGTTATTTCCACACAGTCGCAACTGGAGCGAAGCCGACGATGTCAAAAATTCCCTTCTCAGAAAGTCTCGGGCCGTCGCTCGGAGTCGAAATCGAAATGGCTCTGGTGGATCGCGAGACGGGAAGTCTGCGGTCAGGGTGTCCGGCGATCCTCCAGGTGCTTTCAAGTGCTGATTGCGAAACGGTCAAGCCGGAGTTGATGGAGTGCTATATCGAAGTCAACACGGATGTCTGTTCAACAGTCAGCGAGGCGGGAGCACAGCTTCGCGAGCAGTTGAAGGCGGTTCAGTCCGCTGCAGAGGAAAACGGTGTCGATTTGCTCTTTTCTGCGACACATCCGTTTTCGTCATGGCATGACCAGCAGGTCAGCGACAATGAACGTTACAACCGAATCGTCAATCTTCTGCAAGACACAGCCCGTCAACTGGTAACCTTCGGGCTTCACGTGCATGTCGGTGTGGATTCGGGTGACAAGGCGGTGATGATCTGTGATCGCATTCTGAGTCACTTGCCGATTCTTCTCGCTGCGAGTTGTAACAGCCCGTTTTGGGAAGGCCGCCAAACGGGTTTGTGTTCGTGGCGGACGAAAGTAATGGAGGGGCTTCCGACGGCAGGTTTGCCTCCCTTTATGCGCAACTGGAGCGAATACGCGTGGCTCGTCAATCATCTGATTCATACAGGATTTATTGAATCGATCCGAGAAATCTGGTGGGACGTGCGGCCGCATCACAACTTTGGAACAGTGGAGGTTCGCATCTGTGATATGCCCGGTCGCCTGGACGATGCGCTCGGACTGGTCGCTTACATTCACTGTTTGATCAAGTCGCTTTCCGATGAGATCGATGAAGGTCTCTATCAGCATGATTGTCATCCGATGCTGGTCAGGCAGAATAAATGGCGCGCTGCCCGATATGGATTGGATGCCGAGTTGGTCGACAGCCAGAATCATCAACTCGTTCCGACGCGAGAGATCATCAAGTCGACGATTGAAAAGTTCCGGGGCATCTCTCAGGACCTCGGTTGCGAGGCTGAATTGATGGAGTTTGGTGAGTTTGTTCAACAACCGACCTGGGCCGAGCGACAAATGGATCATCTGGAAAGATTCGGCTGCCAGCAGCAGCTCGTCCGGTGGTTGGTCGAGCAATCCCGCATCAGTTGAATGGGAGTCGCTGAATGAGCGCGGCAGCTGAGTCCCCCGCCATTGTCGATGCGGCCAGAGTGTCGACTTTCTTCAATTCTGGCACAAAATCGGGGGCTGAGAGGGCTCGGAAGGAGCCCGGAAAGTTGTGAGTCGTCATGAAAATCAAGGGTTAACCAAAAACACATTCTAATTTTCAGAATTTCCCCTTTTCCTGAAATTGCCTGATAGCTATGATCCTTCCAGCTGTTATGGAAAGTGATCGCTGAAGGTCTATACAATCTCACCTTCCCACGTTTCTTCCTTTGGATTCTCATTGCGTTGACGAGAGTGAATCTGAGAGACACGGGAGGTCAATTCAGCAATACCCTCCATTTTTTTGACGACTCTTGCTTCTTCTTTTCTCAATCTTCTCGCAGAAGCTTCGGTTGCATTCGGTTGCAAATACGTCGAAGTTCCGCAGAAGTTGTCGAAAGTCGATCGAGTTTTTTGAAGAGTAAGAAAGCGGCAAGAGCCGAAGATTTGAACGGGTGAGACTCCTCAACGAGGCGAACACCTGGCTCACATAAAAGGGTTATCACTCTCTCAACTGACGAGAGAGTCGAAATTTGACGACGGAGTCATTCATCATGCGAAATCCCATTCGAGCAGTTCGAGTTTGACTCGAGCAGCATCCTGGCCACATCGACGGGTCGTTCCCATCGGTTTCAGGTTTAAGAGAACTGTTCGACGTTGTGAGTTAAGTGAACTCACGTCGAGCGATTCACGAACCGGAAAATTGGCAAAGTGTTCTGCTTGGGTCTCGCATGACTCCCTGGATTCCCACTGAGAATCCTTTCTTTCCAAGTATGAAAACTGCTTTGTGTTGGCGGTGAACGCCAATTTCCTCTTGAGAATTGCGTAACTCGTTACTGATGGGTGAGTCGCAGAGTTGTGGCTCCTCTTCCATTTATCCTGACAGCCTTGGTATGGCCATGAATCTGAATAAAGTCCGAAACATCGGAATTTCCGCCCACATTGACTCCGGAAAGACGACGCTCACTGAGCGAATTCTTTACTACTCCGGTCGTATCCACAAAATCGAAGAAGTGCGTGGAGGCGGTGACGGAGCGACCATGGACCACATGGAGCTCGAAAAAGAACGTGGGATCACAATTACTTCCGCTGCGACTCAGGTTCAGTGGAAAGACCACATCGTGAACGTCATCGATACACCAGGTCACGTGGACTTCACTGTGGAAGTCGAACGTTCTCTGCGTGTTCTCGATGGAGCTGTGCTCGTTCTCTGTTCCGTCGGTGGTGTTCAAAGTCAGTCGCTGACTGTGGACCGCCAGATGAAGCGGTACAAAGTTCCGCGAATTGCGTTCGTCAACAAGATGGACCGAACCGGAGCGGATTTCTACTCCGTTGTGCGTCAAATCAAAGACAAGCTGAAAGCCAACGCTGTCCCGATTCAAATTCCAATCGGAGCCGGAAACGACTTCGAAGGAATGATTGACCTCATCGAAATGCAGTCAATCACCTTCGGCGGTGACCGCGGGGAAGACGTGATTCGCGGCGAAATTTCTGCGGACATGAAGGAACAGGCAGAAACCTATCGTCAAGAGATGCTCGAAGCTCTCTCGATGTTCGACGATGAACTCATGGAAGCTCTGCTCGAAGAAGCAGAGCTTCCAACCGAGAAAATTCGGGGAATCATCCGCGCAGCGACGTTGACTCAGGACATCACACCAGTGATGTGTGGTTCGGCGTTCAAGAACAAAGGTGTTCAGTCGCTGCTTGATGCTGTGACTTACTTCCTGCCTCGACCGAATGACGTCGATGTTGAAGCCATCGATGTCGATGCGACTGAGAAGGCAATCAAAGCTGGCGAAATTCAGGAAAACGAAGCGAAGCGAGTGACCCTGTCGGATTCCGTCGACGATCCACTTGTCTGTATGGCTTTCAAAACCGTTCTGGAGCAGTTCGGACAGTTGACCTACACCCGGATCTACCAAGGAAAGATCGTTAAGGGTGAAAGTTACATCAACACTCGTACCGGCCAGAAGGTCCGGTTCGGTCGACTGGTTCGTATGCACTCGAACGATCGAGAAGATATCGATGTCGCGGAAGCGGGCGATATTGTTGCGGTTGTGGGAATCGATTGTGCTTCCGGGGATACGTTCTGTGGACCAGGAGCGAACTACTCGCTGGAAAACATTTACGTTCCGGAACCTGTGATTCGACTTTCGATCGAGCCAACCGACCGTGCAGGTGCCGATCGTCTCGGAAAAGCCCTCGAGCGTTTCCGTCGCGAAGATCCAACCTTCCAGGTCAGCACTGATCCCGAAACCAATCAAACGATCATTGCCGGGATGGGACAACTGCACCTCGAAGTTTATATCGAGCGAATCAAGCGAGAATATCGCTGTGAAGTCACCATCGGGGAACCGAAAGTGGCTTACAAGGAAATGCCGACCAAAGACGTCGACTTCAACTACAAGCACAAGAAGCAGACGGGTGGGTCCGGTCAGTACGCTCACGTTGTGGGAAAACTGCACTGCCTCCCGGAAGGTTCCGAAGAGGAATACGTCTTCAACAACAACATTTCACAGGGACGTATTCCAGCCCAGTACATTCCTGCTGCGGAAGCTGGTTTCAAACGAGCCCTTGAAAAAGGACCGTTGATTGAAGCCGAAGTTGTGTACGCCTCCGTCGATCTCGATGACGGAAGCTATCACGATGTCGACTCCTCGGAAAAAGCGTTCGAAACTTGTGGATGGCAGGCGGTTCGCGATGCCCTGACAAAGGCATCTGTCGCATTGCTTGAGCCGATCATGACATTGGATGTGGAAATTCCAGAAGAGTTTCAGGGAGCCGTGACCGGTCACCTGTCGAGTAAGCGTGGTGTCGTGAACTCAGCAGAGACCCGTGAAGGAACCTGTTACATCGTCGCGGAAGTTCCACTTGCGAACATGTTCGACTATGCCAACGAACTGCGATCGATGACGCAGGGTAAGGGTGGTTTCAGTATGGAATTCGGCCGCTACAGCCAGGTTCCACGTAACATCCAGACAGAAATTGTCGAACGTCGCCGCAAAGAGAAAGAAGAACGACTCGCCAAGAAGTAAGTCGTCTTCCAACATGAGTCTTCAGACTCGGCCCGGGAAATTGTTCCCGGGCTTTTTTTATGTCGACATCCTCGCCAACTGGCAAAAATGACCATCGTGAATTGTTCAGACTGACGACCGATCGTGCATCAAACCGGGATCATCAACGTGTGGCAGTGGACTTCAAATGGCCGGTGACGCTGGGTGTCTCGTCGGATTGTTTTGTTGGTGCTCTCTCTGATTCGAAATTCGCATCCCCACTCAATATGATCCCGTGGCTGAGGAGCGCTCTTCATGGACGCGGTTTGTTTCGATGATGATTCCTGATCGGGGATCGCCGAGATCGGAGTTTCCTTGGGGACAGGAGACTTCTCAGTGCCGCGTTCGTGAAATCATCCAAGGTGACTTGTGGCGTCCATTCAAGAGTTTCTCCTTCTGGCCATTCTGCTGATTCCGGTCATCGTGCTGGGCATTGACTCTCTGAGAGAGACGCGTTCAGGCAGGGGCTGCTACTGGTTGCTTGGTGCCACGATCGTTCAGGTCGTGATGTTGGTGGCGATTGCTGCTTCGGCGATGATTTCTCAAACACCCG
This sequence comes from Thalassoglobus neptunius, assembly GCF_007859735.1. Classification (GTDB taxonomy): domain Bacteria; phylum Planctomycetota; class Planctomycetia; order Planctomycetales; family Planctomycetaceae; genus Thalassoglobus; species Thalassoglobus neptunius. The sequence continues at coordinate 27,725 of NZ_SIHI01000008.1, forward strand.
CTGAGACCTCAGTTTTCTCTCATCTCGCTGCTTCAATTTCGCTGTCGCCTGAGCCAACTGTTTTCAAACTTGCGCTCCGTCTGGATTTGCTCAACTGCCTGGGGCTTGTCGGCCTTCAATTGGCGCTTCTGACGATCGCTGGTGCGAGAGAACCGCGCTGCCCGTCCATTGAGCGACATCTGCTCGCGTTTCTGGCGTCCGGATCGTGGTTGTTGCTGGGAGATGACCTTATCTCCCTGGCGAGTGCGTCTTCGCTTTCCGTGCTGTGTCTGGCCGGGATTTCGAGAAGCTCAAAAAGTTCCTCGACGGAAGATTCGGGGTTCGACGTGCCAGTGTTTTTGTTCGTCGGCTGGATGGTATTTCTGTGTGGAATCGCGTGGCTGGCGGCGGTCGCTTCGATCGTGCGATCTGCGCCACATGGAGTTCCAGGAGAGAGCACATTCGTTTTAACAGACCTTGCGCATCTCCTTCAGGTCTCAATTCGACAACACCCGGCAGCTCATTTTCTCTGGGAGCAGTATCGACTTCTGCCGATCGGAGCGCTTGCAGTTGGTGTCGGTTTGCTGACCGGGCTCTTCCCGTTTCAGGAGTTGTATTCTCGACGTTTTGCGAACGCGACGTTTGAGGAACGACTTGGGCTGTTGTTTCTGTCGAACGCAGCATTGATTCACTTCGCTCGAATTCTCACCGACGTTCCTGCAGCGACTGGAGAGATTCCGACCGTCCCGCTTTCGCTTCCGGAGTTGTCCATTCCTGCGATTCTTGGTTTCGCCGTGCTTTCCGTTTTTCTGAATGCTCGTGCCGATTCTTCTCAACTTCGAGGCCGAGTCGTGACCTGGGCGCACCAGTTTGTCTTTCTGGGATTTGTGCTGTTGCCTCCGCTGCGAATCGTGTGCGTCCTCTATGCCGTCGTGACTCAGTTTTCCTCGCTGGTTCTCTTGAGTCTCGACACCGACGGAGGAGAGGATCGTGAGGCAGGTTCGGTGGCGATTGGACGATGGATCGCGGTCGTGACAGTCGGTGTTTTGCCCGGAATGACAGGAATGCTGCTGTTCTGGCAAGTTCATCAACTCTTGAGTGGGTCTGAAGAATACGGAGCGGCGTCGAAGTGGATCTTCACTGGTGCCGTTCTCGTGAGCATGGTGGGGTTGTTGAAGCTGTTGCCTGCTGAGGACGTCTCGCATCACGGTCGCGGCAACTCGCTTGTGAATTGCTTTCGGTGGATCTGGATTCTGGTCGCGATTGTCAGCAGCATCGGGATTGCAGCGTGGGTTCTGATTCAGTCGTGACTGGTTCGACCTTTTCCGGAATTTTTCGACTCGCGTCGTTTCTTCGTAGCGGTGTTTGATCGCGTGAATCGATGCTGGCTCATTCCGGGATGAATTTGGAAAAAGTCTCATCGAAAGATCGGCGACTGCAAGAATATCGCAGTCAATCTCGCCTCGACTCACACTGGAAAGTGCTTTAGACTCCGGCAGAATCGGCGAGTTGCCGAACGCAAAGGAGTGCGCATGTACAAGTTTTTGATTGCAAATCGATATCTTCGGACGCGGTTGATTGCTCTCGCGAGCATCATCAGCGTGACATTGGGCGTGGCGACGATGATTGTCGTCAATAGTGTCATGTCTGGGTTCAGCAGCCAGATGAAGGATCGAATTCACGCCATCCTTGCGGATGTGATGATCGAGACGACCAATACGGACGGGACTCCCGATCCGCGTCAGTTGATGGCGGATGTCGAAAGACTCGTTGGTGCCGAAGTCGAGTTCATGACTCCGACGGTCGAAATCTACGGGATGATCAGTTTCGACTGGGGCGGACAGACTGTTTACCGTCCGGTGACTCTCATCGGGATTGACCCCAATGGCAAGAATCATGTGAGTCCGTTTGCCGGCCATATGATGAGTCGACAGAAAATTATTCTTGACGACGAATTGATTCGCGGGCGCTTACGAGATCCCAACGAACCGCTCGATTGGGAGCTTACCGATGATGCGAGAGCGACTCGAAAAGACTGGATCGAGTTCGAGAACTTTCGCGATCAGTTCGATAACCAGTACGGAAATTTCGAATCGCCCGTTTCTGCTCCTCCCGAGTTATTGTCAGGAGTTGAAGCTGCACCTGCGATTGAGCCTGTTTCGTCGTTCTCGTTGGCGGATCCCTTTGACGATGGTTCTTCTCCGGAAATTCAGCAAGTGAGTGGTTCGTCGGTGGACGGTTCACAAGAGAACGATTCAACAGCGAACGGTTCATCAGCGAATGGTTCATCAATCAGCCATGAGCGCCACGAGCGTCTCGATGGGACTGGGGGAATTCAGTCTTTTCGTGATCCATTCGAATCGACTCGCATCGCCGAGCAGATTAACCCGATGGATCCGCTGCCAGCCCGAATTTACGTGGGGGCAGGACTCGTCAGTTTTCCTTACAAAGACAAAGCGACCGGCAAGACCAAGATGATTTACATGGTCAAGCCCGGTCAGGACGTGACGCTGACAACCATCAAAACTGGAAAGCCGGAACCGGCCAGTTTTAAGGCGACGGTTGTTGATTTTTTCAAGAGCGGCATGAGCGAGTACGATTCCAATCTCGTATTCTGCAATCTGGAGCAACTTCAACTCGCACGCGGGATGCTCTTTTCGCCCGATCCTTCTCGACCGAACGAAGGGCTCGACTGGCGAGATGGTGCTGTGACAAGTCTTCAACTCAAACTGAAGAACTACAACTCGGCAGGGGATGTTGTTCGGAAACTGCGTTCGGGGCTGAGTCCTCATACGGGGACGTTTCAAGTCTTGACGTGGGAGCAAAAACAGGGACCGTTGCTTGAGGCAGTCGCGATGGAGTCTGCCATTCTCAACGTTCTTCTGTTTCTCATTATTACTGTCGCTGGGTTCGGAATTCTGGCGATCTTCTTCATGATCGTTGTCGAGAAGACTCGCGACATCGGAATCCTGAAGGCTCTCGGGGCAAGTTCTCGCGGGGTGATGTTTATCTTCCTGTCGTATGGACTTTCCCTTGGAATTGTCGGGAGTGGTGTGGGCGTGGTCCTGGGGCTGCTCTTTGTGCGATACATCAATCAGGTCGAAGCGTTCCTCTCATGGTTTACGGGGCGGAAAGTTTTCGATGAGACCATCTATTACTTCCGTGAAATTCCAACACTTGTCTCACCGATGATGGTGTTCTGGGTTGCGTTGGGGGCCATTGTGATCGCTGTGCTGGCGAGTGTTTTACCCGCCCGCCGGGCAGCACGACTCCATCCTGTGCAGGCACTTCGCTACGAATAATGGTGGCCCATCAGGCTGTTGATACGGATGGCAGCAGCGAGACCTCAAGACGAGTGACCCATGTCTCAACCTTCTGTGATTTCGATGAATGAACCTGTTCACTTGCGAGCGAAAGCTCTCGACAAATCGTATCGAAAAGGGGAACACAAGGTTCCCGTTCTTCGGGGAGTCGATGTCAAAGTGAACCGGGGCGAGTTTCTGTCCATTGTGGGACAGTCCGGATCCGGAAAGAGTACTCTGATGCACTTGCTCGGGTTGTTGGATGTTCCGGACGTCGGAGAAGTCTGGCTGGAAGGAACTCGGATTGACAATCTGCCTGAACGAACTCGGGATGAACTGAGAAACAACGTCTTCGGATTCGTGTTTCAGTTCTACCACTTGCTTCCGGAATTGAGTCTGCTGGAGAACATTCTTTCTCCGCTCATGATCCGATATTCGATTTGGGAATATCTGCGTCGAAAGTCAGAACTGAAAGAGCAGGCGGTCGAGATTGCCAAGCAGGTTGGTCTCGATCACCGACTCCGGCATCGTCCTTCGGAACTCTCGGGAGGAGAAATGCAGCGGGCAGCGATTGCTCGAGCATTGATTGCCCGCCCGAATGTGCTGCTCGCCGATGAACCGACAGGAAATCTCGATTCCCGGACCGGCGGAGACATCATGGAATTGCTTCACAAACTGAATGAGGAGCAGCAACTCACCATTTTGATGGTGACTCACGACGACAACATCGCACGCCAGGCTGAGCGAATTGTGCGGCTCAGCGAGGGGCGAATTCAGTCGCTGAATGAAGCTGCCCAAGGCGTTGCGTGATTCGTTCCGTTCATGAGAATTCGGAGAGTCTTCCTGAACTTGCTCGACATTGCGAGTGTCATTGACGCGACTGGCTTTCTGTCGAATCACTTTTTGCTATCTTGACAGAGTGCAAGGTTGATCCTGTGGCACGAGCAATCCGCTCTGTCCTGTGCACTCGTGGGAACATTTGGACTCAGCTTTGGCTGCGTCGTCCCGATGCGATCCTGAAACGTGTGAATCGAGTGTTTTTCCCGGATATGTCGGGAGTCACATTTCGTAGCAGGACGACCGCGAGTGCGAGTTCGTGAAACCAATTCGAAGAATGCTCTAACGGAAGTCGAGACAAAGATGGCGGATCAGGCAACGCAAAAGGTCTATCTCAACGGTCAACTTGTCGATAAGCAACAGGCCGTTGTCAGTGTCTATGACCACGGGTTGCTGTACGGCGACGGCGTTTTTGAAGGCATTCGGGTTTATTCCGGGAAAGTCTTTCGCCACGAAGATCACATCGATCGCCTCTACGAAAGCGCGAAAGCAATTCGTCTCGAAATTCCCATCGACAAGTCGAAGATGCTGGCTGCAGTGAATGAAACTGTGGCTGCGAATGGAATTGTTGATGGCTATGTGCGACTTGTGATCACACGCGGGTCAGGGACATTAGGGCTCGACATTCGACGGACGAGTGATCCGCAAGTCATCATTATTGCGGATACGATTTCGCTCTACCCGGAAGAACTGTACGAAAACGGGTTGCGAATCATTACGGCGAGCACAATTCGAAATCATCCGTCTGCGCTCAGTCCGCGAATTAAGTCGCTGAATTACTTGAACAATATCATGGCGAAAATCGAAGGGACCGATGCCGATTCTCTCGAAGCTCTGATGTTGAATCACAAGGGAGAAGTGGCTGAGTGTACCGGCGACAATATCTTCATCGTGAAGAACGGCGTTCTGAAAACTCCCCCGACTGATGCAGGAATTCTCGAAGGAGTGACGCGCAACGTTGCCATGGAACTGGCACGTGAGGCCGGAATTGAAGTCGTGGAAATGACGCTCTTGCGGCACGATATCTACATTGCTGACGAGTGCTTTTTGACAGGCACGGCCGCGGAAGTGATTCCCGTTGTCTCACTCGATGGTCGTGAGATCGGCGATGGAAAACCGGGGCCTGTGACTCAAAAGCTCCGACAACGATTCCAAGAGTACGTTCGTGAATAACAATTCCGTCACGTCCGTCCGGCGAGCAAGATCGAGCGATCAAGATGCAATCATCTCGGTTTGCAAAGCCGCTTTTGAGACCAAAGATGAAGCGGCTTTGGTCAAAGAGTTGACCGCTCAAGGTTGTGTCGCGGAGTTGCTTGTTGCGGAAGTTTCTGGATCGGTCGTTGGAACGATCATCTTCAGTCATCTCGAAATCGTCTGTGCCGACAAAACTGTCGATGCACTGGCGTTGGCACCGGTCGCGGTCGTTCCGGAGTTCCAGAATCAAGGCATCGGATCGCGACTTGTCAGCGAAGGCTTAAAGAGTTGCCGAGAGGCGGGGCATCACATCGTGATCGTTCTCGGTCATCCGGAGTTTTATCCGAGATTCGGTTTTTCGAGCGAGTTGGCAAAGCCGCTCGCTTCGCCGTTCTCGGGCGATGTCTGGATGGCCGCTGAATTGACTCCCGGGTCTCTTGAAAATGTTTCGGGAAGAGTTGTGTATGCTGCTCCGTTCGGAATTGACTGAACGGCGAAATGGGCAAACTCTCTCAGCTTTCTGATTGCGTCTGAAATCAGTCCGTCGACTGCGGAATTGCGCTGGATTTGCTATTCTGGCCTTATGTTTTTGAGCATGTTTCGAGATAGAAATTTACTTGCCAGTGGAAAATCGAAGTCACATGTTGGACCAATTCAATATTGCAATCAACGGGGCCGCCGGTCGGATGGGACAACGTTTGATTGTCCTCAGTCACGAAGATCCGGAACTGAATCTCGTCGCAGCGATCGACGCTCCGGGAAGTCCCTCAATCGGCAAAGATGTCGGTCAGATTGCGGGGATTGGAGATATCGGAGTCGTCGTCACTTCGGCGCTTCCGGATCGTGTCGATGTCGTCATCGACTTTTCGACTCCGGACGGGGCGATTGCGATTTCCCAGGTGTGTGCAGAGCGGCGAATTCCACTCGTTGAAGCCACAACAGGATTGACGGAGAGTCAGCGGGAAAGCGTGATCGCGACGTCTCAGGAAACGGCACTCGTTATCGCTCCGAGTATGAGTCTCGCAGTGAATCTTGCGATGAAGCTCGTCGCAGAAGCGGGGCGTGCTTTGAAGAATCTTCCGGGTGGGGTCGACGTTGAAATTATTGAGAGACATCACCGGTTTAAGGAAGATGCGCCGAGCGGGACTGCTCTCAAGTTCGGAGAAGTTGTTGCCCAGGAAATGGGCCAGACAGACCATGTTCATGGCCGCGAAGGACGAAGCGGGCAGAGGCCGCAATCTGAAATCGGTTATCACGCCCTCAGGACCGGCGACAACGTCGGCGAGCATCAGATTGTCTTCGGGATGATGGGCGAAACGCTGGAAGTTTACGTGAGGGGGCATACTCGCGACAGCTATGCTTACGGTGCTCTGACAGCTGCGAAGTTTGTATGCAAGCAGCCTGCGGGGTTGTATTCCATGCAGGACGTCCTCAATCTGTGAAGTCAGCAGTTGTCGCCAAGATGAGCAGCGTTGAATGTTCGGCGATGAATGTTCGGCGGACCCCGGAAGTTGCGAAACCCTTCAAGATTATTGGCTGAGTCGAGAGGATTGTCTCATGAGTTGGCGGAACAGCACAATCATAACGATCTCGATCGTTTTCCTCGGGGGGCCTTTCGGTGACGCAGCTTCCGCTGACGATCACACGTTTGAGCTTCCGGCGTCCGAGATTTTGCTTGAAGATTGCCCCATTCAGATTGCGGTTCCCGAAAGTCTGGGGGAAGTGGAACACCTGGAGGTCGTCGATCTCAGAACAAAATCAGTGACAGACGCGCAAAGAATCGGAGATTCCGAACGGTGCGTATTCATTCTTCAGGACCCGATTTCAGCCGGGGAAACTCCGAAGTTCTCGATTCAAAAGTCAAAGAATCCGCCTGCGGACAAGGTCACAGTCTCTCGTGACGAGGGCCGAGTGATCATGAGTCTGAATGACAAAAACGTTCTCGCTTACAACGTCGAAGTCGTTTCTCCTCCAGAAGGTGCAGATCCCATTTTTCGTCGGAGCGGTCACATTCATCCTGCTTGGACTCCCGACGGGCTGATTGTGACGGACGAGTTCCCCGCGGATCACGTTCATCAACACGCCATTTTCTCCGCGTGGACGAAAACCACTTTCGAAGGAGAGCGGGTCGACTTCTGGAATCAGAAAGCGGAAACCGGAACAGTCGAGCATCGTGAAGTGCTGGATTTGGTTTCGGGACCAGTTTTTGGAGAGCTGAAGGTTCGGCTGGCTCATGTTGTCACCAAGACTGAAAATCAGGATGTCCTGGACGAAGTCTGGACGATTCGCCTGTTTGCGATTGCTGATCCTCATTTCTTCGAAATCGAATCGGTCCAAACATGTGTTGCCGAAACTCCGCTCACGATTGACGAATATCACTATGGCGGGTTTGCTTTCCGAGGAGCTGCGGAATTCTTCTCAGAGCAGGGACACTCCATGGTGACCAACGAGACGAGCGACAGGGTTGAGGGGAACCATTCACGCCCCGACTGGGTCAGTCTCTTTGGACAGGTCTCCGGAAAGCAGTGCGGTGCTGTGATGTTCTCGCATCCTGAAAATTTTCGAAGCCCTCAACCGGTTCGATTGCATCCAACGAAGCCGTATTTTGTCTTTTCACCGTGCGTGCTCGGTGAGTTTTCCCTTGAGCCCGGACAGCCTTTTCGATCCCGATACGCTTACCTCACATTTGATGGCACGCCGGACCGAAAACGCATTGGACAGCTGTGGACGACGTTCGGTCGTGAGGACGCATTGACAATCGTTCCCTGACAAGCGATCGTCTCTTGTGTTTGAGAATTCGCGTGTTCGCAGGGAGTGAACCGGGGCATCATTCACGAAGAACACGCAGCATGGCCGAGCGAGCAGCATTTCGTCGGGCGGAAACTTTCTGCGTTAATTTTCAAAGATGGTTTCCATTAAAACACCAGAAACGTCGTCGTAAAACGGGCGACTGAGATAATTTTGATCACAGCGATTTGAAGATTCCTCGAATCAACAGATCGATCGAGTGGCTGCGGACGCGGTCGTTAAGAAGAGAGACATGTCTACTGAACTCGCTTTTCAATCCAGCATCAACCCGGCTCATACCACGACCTATGGAGTCAATGAAGTCCTGACAGCTTGTCCCCAGACGGGTGACTTGCTCGACATTCAGTATGACTGGGATCGTGTGCCTGTTCCGGGCAGTCTCAAGGAATTCGAGAGTCGCTGGTCAACGCGTCGGAATCCGCTTGATTTCAGCGGCGTGTGGCGATTTCGAGAACTTCTCCCATTCGCTCCCGAAGACAAAATCGTGACGATCGGGGAAGGGCAGACACAGCTTCAGCAAAGCGAACATGTCGCGAAGTTCGTTGGAGTCGACGACAAGAATCTGTTTCTGCAATACGAGGGATTAAACCCTTCCGGGAGTTTCAAAGACAACGGAATGACTGCCGCGTCGACTCACGCAAGAATTGTCGGCGCGAAAATGGCAGCGTGTGCATCGACGGGGAATACGAGTGCCTCGCTTGCCATCTATTCCGGAGTGACGAAGCTGTTCAAAACGATCGTCTTCGTCGGCAGCGGAAAAATTGCCTACGGAAAGCTGTCTCAGGCACTGGATTATGGGGCGGTAACGCTTCAGATTCAGGGGGACTTCGACGACGCACTCAAACAGGTTCGTGAAGTCTGCCGGGCTGCGAATATCTACCTTTGCAACAGCGTGAATCCCTTCCGGTTGGAAGGTCAGAAGTCGATCATGTATCGGGTTCTCGAAGGGCTCAATTGGGAAGTTCCCGACTGGATTGTTGTCCCGGGCGGAAATCTCGGGAACTCGAGTGCTTTCGGGAAAGCATTCATCGAACTGAAGGAACTGGGGTTGATCGATCGCGTGCCTCGTCTGGCGGTGATCAATGCTCGCGGAGCAAATACCCTCTATCAGCTCGTTGAAGAGAAAGGACTCTCCTGGAACGGTGGTCAACCTGACGAAGCTTTGGTGAATGAGTTTTACCAGGCGATGGATGCGGACAATCGACGAGCGAGTACGCTGGCAAGTGCCATTGAGATCAATCGCCCGGTCAATTTGATGAAGTGCCTGCGAGCATTGGATTTCTGCGACGGTGTCGTTCGCGAAGTCGACGACCCGGAGATTCTCGACGGCAAAGCTCAGGTCGGAGCCGGTGGATTAGGCTGTGAGCCTGCGAGCGGGGCAAGTGTTGCGGGGGCTCGATTGTTAAGAGAACAAGGCGTGATCGCGCCCAGCGACAGAGTTGTGTGCATCCTCACAGGCCATCAACTGAAAGATTCAACAGCAACGGTTGAGTATCACATGGGGAAAAATGGACAGTCTGGGAGCAGCTGTGCGAATTCCCCGATTCAAGTTGAAAATGACTATGAAAAAATCATGGAAGTAATTCGCCAAATTTCGTAGAATTTGACGATTGTTGACGAGTCGTTCCGGTTGGAGGAAGCCTTCGTGTTCAGCCCGTATGAGGAACTTGAGTACCTCGCGGATTATCTGCCCGAGGAGGGAGAGATGGTCTTGGTCTCTCGTGAATCGGGTGAGCTCGTATGCAAGCCGTATCAAAAGGACGAACTGAGAGACGGCATTCATGATGCCCAGTTGTATGGGTTTCTGGTTCAGGCCAACGAACGACTTCACACAGCGGGCGCTCTTCCGTTGTTCGTGACAGCCATGCTGCTGGTTTGGTCCATCATCTTCATTCATGGACTCGTCGGCTTGGGCTGGTCTTACTGGTACATCGTTCCAGGATTAACGCTTCCGTTGCTCTATGGTTGTTTCGTCTGGGTTCGACAACGTCAGCAGGCGTATTTCCAGAAGATGATTCTTCCGCAACTGCAAAGTGAGCTTCAACGGCGCCAAATTCCGTTCTATGCGCTGGTCGCGGGCATTCGACAACACTCTGAGTTCCAAACGCTTCTCGATGAGATTGTCCACTGGTCACCGCAGTCCAGTGAGTTATCATCCTCCCATATGCGAAGTTGAACGAACATCGCATATGACCGAAGATCGCTGGCAAGCACCTTGGTGGCGGCGATCGACTTCGTAGGGACATAAGGAAGTTATGGGTGTTGAGAATCGGGATTACATGCGTGAAGAGTCCTCCTACAGGTACGGGGGGAGTTCACACCCATGGATGCAGAATATTGTTAAGACGCTGATCATTGTCAATGTGATCGTTTTCGTCGGTCAGCTCGTCATCAAAAGCCCAATGAGTTTTGACGAGTTCAAGACTCGGTTCGAGATGAACGCTCCGATCGTTCCTCAGAATGCGAATCTCGAGGAAGTCTATCAGCAACTCCGACAACAAAATCGTCTGCCCGATACTCCAGTTCTGAATCGCTGGATGACGCTGGAAACGACGAAAGTTCTCCAAGGCCAAATCTGGCGTTTGACCACTTACGACTTCTTGCATTCCACAGAAACGATCTGGCACATCGTCTTCAATATGTGGCTGCTGTTTCTCGCTGGTCGACAGGTCGCTGCCAAGTATGGTCAGTACGAGTTTCTCTGGTTCTATCTGACGGCCGGAGTTTTCTCAGCGGTGTTCTACATCATCTGGGGGCTCATTAACGGTGAGAACGTCGCTGCGGTGGGGGCATCGGGGGCTGTTTCGGCGGTGCTTGTTCTCTACGCCATGAACTGGCCACATCATCGCTGGTATATCTATGGAATCATCCCTGTTCCGGTGATCCTGCTGGTCGTCATTTCTGCGGGGATGGACTTTCTTCCGATGTTGAAACAACTCACCGGGGGGAATCGAGGCGATCATATCGCTCACTCAGCCCATATCGGCGGGATGTTGTTCGGGTTTCTTTATTACCGGCGGGCATGGCAGATCTCGTCGCTGATCCCCAAGGGAATTTCGAAGAACAATGTGTTCCGACGGATGCGGGGTCCAAAGCTGAAAGTGCATCAACCACCCGTTCAGGAAGAGACCACTTCGAGTCTCGGAACGACAATTCCTCCACACATCGCTGAGAAAGTTGACAAGATCTTGCAGAAGATCAGTGAGTCAGGCGAGGCGAGCTTGACCCATGAGGAGCGTGAGTTTCTCGCCGAATCAAGTCGCCGCTACCGCCGCTGATTGTTTCAGCACTTTGCAGAAACCGTGCGACGTCCCGTCTGGAGATGATGGCTTCTTACGGGGGAAATGTCTTCGGCCGGAGACTCGAAGAGTGAAGCTCCCTGCAATTCCGAAGGGCAGGGGAGATCGAGAATGTCCAGAATGGTCGGGGCAATTTGCGTCAGCGAGATCGGTTGTTGCACGACGCGATGACGAATTCCGGGTTGCCTGATCCAGAAAATTCCTTCGGGATCTGCATGGCTGCTGAGCGGGTTCTGCTCAATTCGGACAAGGTCTGAGAGCAAGACCTTCTGCCGGGTCTTTTGGTCCGTCAGCAACTCTTCTTTCGCGGCGATGCTTCGTCGCGTCGCGATTCCTGTCAGTCGATTGGAATGCTGACGAAGTTCAAAGGCCGGACGACCTTCGGAGTCGATCAGCGACTCCAGAGCGTTTACGGCAGTGGCAGCATCGTCGCAGTTTTCGAATCGCAATCGGAACTCGGGGCCGAATGTCGGTTCGGAGAAGACGCTACGGTTGGGGGCCAGTTGTTGTTCCAGAAACTCCCGCCCGACGAACGACGATTCGCGAGAAGAACCTGCTTGATCATGTTCCGGGAAGGCTCGTTGTCCTAAGCCTGGGACGACCATGATGGTCGCTTGGGGATCCAGCCTCAAGAACCGTTCGATGGTTTGATCGATGCTTCGGTAGCACTCCAGAAGAGCTGTGCGAAATGTCAGCAGATCGGAAGCAGAAGCACGAATGGGAAAGAGTTCGGGTTGGAAATATCGCCAGTAGCGACGTTGAAAGTGAGAAGCTGTGTGAGACCGAAACATCGATAATGCCGGACGATGAGAACTGTAATACTCTTCGAAGAGATCACACTGAATGGCATCCAGAAGAAGCGGCCGTTTCCAGCGGACTGATCGAGTTCGTTCGGCGAAGAGTTGTTGCAGAATTCTTTGTGCGGTCTGACCGGTGAGTCCTCGCTTCCTCAGCGAGCGGAAAAGTCCGAGCGTTTCTCGAGCACCGATCGGTGTTGAGTGGTCTCGGTCGTCAGTTGCGCGTTGAAGAAAGAACCGGGATAACAGTTCGAGTTCATCGTTCGAGAGCAGTTGAGCGATTGGGGAATTCGACTCGCTCAGATCTTCATTGAGTGAGCGAACTTCATCGTCATCAAAACATGTCCCGCACTGGGCAATGGGTCTTCCGGAGTCGGCAATCGATTCGACAACCGGCGACGATCGAACGCTTGAAGGTAAGGCGAGACGATCTTCCTGATGGACATGATGTGGCAGTCCGGAATACACGGTTTGCCATTGAGTCGTCGAGTGAAGCCACTTTCCGGAAGCTTCTGCATCTGTTGTTGCAACGATCGATTGGTTTCGCAACCTGTCGAACGCGGGAAGTTCTCCTGCTTGAATGAACAGGTTCAGCAGTTCGGTGGAGAGTTCATTCAACTCAAGACAGATGACTCGTCGATCGTTGGGCATAGACAGTTTCCCGATGGCAACAGTTGGCAAAAGGCGTCAATGATGATGCGATACTCCAACTTACAGCATGGGGAAATTGACGACCGATAATTCTGTCGCAACATTGGCGAAACCGTCAGAACGTGTACAACCATCCGAATCGATCCACGATTACCAGTTTGTTTCCTTTCAGCAACATTCCGGAATCGATCAATTGGGATCGCAGATTGCCTTCATTGCTTGCAGTCCAGATTTTGCCACGGAAAGCGGGTCTGCTGCCCACAGGTCTTCTCGAAACAGTTCCAGCGAGACGAAACCGGAGTAGCCAATCTGTCGAAGCAGGGCGACAAACTTCTTGAGGTCAATCACTCCCTGCCCGGGCATCACGCGATCGGGGTCTCTTTGCTCTCCAGCAGGTGGCGTTGCTGGGGCATCATCAAAATGGCAAACCGCAATCTGTTCTGGTCGAAGTTGTGCGATGTCGTCGTGTCCAGCTCCGCCACGAAAATCATGAAACGGATCGAGAACAATTGTCGCTTCGGGATGCTTCGAGTCATTCATGATCTGAAGCGCTGCTGCAATCGAGTTGACTTCCTGTGCAAATCCGAGGTACTCCATCGACGGTCGAACGCCCATCTCGATGCCGATCTCGAGAAGTCGATGATAGCGCTCGGCAGCGAGTGTGAAATCGACATCGAAGTGCGGAGGGCCTGCCACTGAGTGCGGGGCACCGACAGCGACTGCCTGCTCCATGCGCCTGCGGCATTCTGCGATGCCTTCCTGGTCCGCGGGGCCATCGGGTTCGCACCATCCCTTGAGCATGACCGTTGTCGGAACAGCCAGCCCGTGATCATCGACTGCCTTCCGGATCTCGGTCAGCGTCCCGCCTGATTCGAGGTGTTCATCAATGTCGGCATGCCATAGCTCAATTCCGTCGTAGCCCGCTTCTGCAGCGACTCGAATCTTGTCCAGAATTGGAGTGGGTTTGATGGTGCTTGAGTTGAGCGAGTATCGAAATTGTGTCATGGGAACTTTGTCGAGATTGATTGAAGAATATGTGAAGAAACTGTGAATCGGTTCGCAGCAAGCTGCTGATGTCAATTGGGTTTCATTGAACAGAGCATATCGAACCAAGGCAAGAGGCACAATTTTTAAGCTGATCCACCGACTTTAGGACAGAAATCGATTCTAAACGTCTTTTCGCATCTCATTCACGAAATCTTCTTTTTCGGGGGGTAGCATTCGCGCCAGATCAATAATCGGAAGCTATGCCAGATCAATAATCGGAAGCTATGAGAGTACGTCCTGACCCACTCATCTTCATTGGAAGATGTTTCATTCAACGGTGCCATGGCAGGCAGTGTGGTTGCAGGACTTCGTGCGGCGTAGTGGTATATCAGGCACGAGTACATCTGTCGGGATAGCGACTGTAGAGATTGACATAAAACACGGGTTCGAAGTGCGAAGCGAGTGAACTTCATGTGGGCTGCACTCTTTGAGCCAGAACAAAATCCAAAACAGAAGGAGTGTCGCCCTCCCAGAATAAGCGCTCAGAGTCCATTGAATGTCGATCGCAACAGAGTGTTCTGTTGTGAGTTGGAAATGTTTTATTTTTTTGTGACTTAACTGTTTGGAAGTTAGAAGCAGTTGAGCTCCAAAGATGAGTATCCCAGGAGAAACTCTAATGAAGCGTACTATGTTGAAGCGGTCCGCAGATCGTCGCGGATTCACACTGATCGAACTGCTGGTCGTGATTGCAGTCATCGTGATTCTTGTGGCCCTGTTGGTGCCAGCTGTTCAGCGTGCTCGTGAAGCAGCACGAAGTGCATCTTGCAAAAACAACCTTCGCCAGTTCGGAATCGGTTTCTACACATTCGCAGAACAAGATCCTCAGAAGCGACTTTGCACAGGTGCTTACGACTTCCGTCGTGACGGATGTGTTGACACTTGGGGTTGGGTTGCCGACCTCGTCAACATCGGAGCAGCTTATCCTTCAGAGATGATCTGCCCATCAAACCCACTCCAGTACTCAGAAAAGGTCAACGACCTTCTCGGTGCTGACACCACAGACGGAAAAGACGGAGCTCCTGTTTCTCGTCTCGACACCGGATTGTGCAACAGCACTGACGGTTTGACTTCACTCGCTGCTGGTACTCGTGGAACTTTCCTCGTTGACCGAATTCTGACACAAGGTTACTCCACCAACTACGCAAGTAGCTGGCACATGGTTCGATCCGGTGTTCGTACAATCGACGATGGATCAGGAAACCTCGTTCCAACTTCAGGAACTAAAGGTCTGGGCGGATCGAACGGTCCAATCACTCTGAGTGTTGTTGAAACTTCACCAATCGTTTCCAGTGCGATCGCCATGCTCGGCGATGCGGCTCCTGGGGACGCTGATGAAGCTGTCCTGGTTGAAGATCTTCCTGGTCTGGTTTCTGCAAACGCTCGACTCGTTGAATCCTTCAACGACGGTCCTGCACAGTCTTCAGGCGACAACATCGTTCTGATCACAACTGCAGATGTTGTTCTGACAGCTGGTGGCGTTCACGCCTGGAAATTCGACATCCTCCCAACCGAGAACACTCCTGCCGGAGTTGATCGCGGTAACGAAGATGGAACACTCGCTGGCGACGGCATCATCTGGTTGCAGGATACTCGCGACTGGTTCGCTCTTCACGGTGCAGGATCACAGCCATCTTGCAACATCCTGATGGCTGACGGAAGCGTTCGCACCTTCCGTGACCTGAATGGCGACGGATACCTCAACCCAGGTTTCCAACCAGCAACAGCATTCGATGCTGGCGATGGATACCTCGATGGAACAGTCGAACTGACAAAAACCGCCAACTACGGTGGAATCGACATCATCCGTTCTTCGACGATCAAAGGAAGCTTCGAATAAGACGGATTTGTTGATCGTTTGACAAATTCAACTACCGGGAGTCGGTGTATGCCGACTTCCGGTTTCTTGTGTTTTCATCGAGCCACAAACGACCCGTCAGTTGTGTGTGCGCCGTCGACCGACTTTCTCGATATGAGCCATTCATCAAAAGTGAATTCTCCATTGGTTCCAGAAGCTGACCGTGACTGTCCGAAGTGCGGAGCAGCGATTCCCCGGGCAATGCTGCGTTGTCGTGATTGCGGAACCCGCGTTGGTGTCTCGAACGGGGCTCAGTCGGCAGACAAGAGTCGAACACCCCAGACAAGTCTTCGGGAATCAAGCGAACGCATCGGTTCGCGAAAGCCCGAAGTCGCAGGGAAAACAAAGACGCCGTCAGGTGCCGATCATTTGTCCGCTGCCGTCAGCGATTCGAAGGCTCCTGCTGTTGAGACCAACGATGTTTCGCAGAATCGGGTGAAACTTGCTGACTCCGGGGAAGCGACTCCGAAGTCCGACAGAGTTTCGACGAAGTGTGGACATTGTCAACGTGTCGTGAATGCCCCACGCGATCTCGCCGGTGCCGAAGTCCGATGCCCATCCTGCGGCAAGGCAGTGCGTCTTCCAAAGCTGAAGGTTTCAGAATCAGGGGCATCGAAGTCTTCCGGGAATGAAGAGGAGGCTCCTGAACACGTCGTGCGCCGGCAACTCGCCGAAGTCGTTCAGAACGCTATTCGCGAGACTGATCTCACATTGATCGAGAGTCCGACCAGCAGCGATCAGGCACGAAAAGGGAAAGTGAAAAAGTACGTTCAACTTGTCGAACGCCACGCGGAAACTCCACTCGATTATCGGAAGTCGAAGGACGCTCGCGAAGCCATTCGAAAACTCGTTGAGCTGCAAAGTCAATCTGGCGGGGAAGCCATTCTCGGACTACTTCCCAAACTCTCCGATCAGGTTCGTCCCGATGCGATTCGAGCAATCGGAAAACTCAGAATTGCACAGGGATTCGAACCGGTGATGCGAACTCTTCTGAGTTCTTCATCCGAGGAAGTCGAAGCAGCGATTCGCGCAGCTGGGAATTTTGGTGTCGCGAATGTTGTGTTGCCGCTTCTTTATGTTCAAACAATTAACCCGGAACATCGAATTCGAATTGCATCTTCGATCGCCCGGCTGGGCGAACCGGCTTTGAAGCCATTGCTGGGAGTCGTGACGTCTCCGTCGAGTTCGGATTCCTTGCGGCATGCTGCACTCTCCGCGTTGCGAGAGCTGAAGTCTGAAAACAGCGTCGAAGCCTTGGCTGCGATTCTCGATCACGATTCTCTTCCGATCAGGCAAATCGCGACTGAAGCGTTGGTCGAGATTGATGATCCAAGGACACTCCGCCCGCTGATGAAACTGGCATCTGATCCGGATCCAGAGATTCGCCAGAACGCGATCAAAGGGCTGGCTCGTACGAGATCCAAAAAGGTTGCTCCCGTTCTCGTTGAAGCACTGAACGATTCTTCGGGAGAAGTTCAGCGAAATGCGATCGTGGGATTGGGGGAACTCGGGGACAAATCCTTCGTTTCCAATCTCGCTCCGTTCCTTGATAGCGACAATCAAGAAGTTCAACTGACATCTGCAGAAGCGATTGCCCGACTCGGCGACAAGCGAATTGTTCCGAAGTTGCTCGGGCTTCTGGAGAACGAAACGCATGGACGTCACGATCCGGACGTTCTTCATCGCCTTGTCAAAGTGCTTCATAAGTTTCGTGATCCGCGTTCTGTTCTTCCGCTTTGCGAACTGCTCGATACTGCGGATGCGAAATTGCGTCGCCGGGTCGTCGAGTCTCTCGGTGCCGTCGGGGATTCAGCCGCTCGTCCGGCACTCGAACGTGTGTTGCAGCGTGATCATGCTGACGAAGTCCGTGCTTCGGCTGCGAAGGCTCTCGGTGATCTTGGTGATCCGAAAGCGATTGAGGTATTGACTTCTGCTCTTCACGAAACATCAGAAGTCCGGGTGAAAGCCCTCATTTCTCTCGCTCGTTTTAAGTCCTCCAATGCTTTGCCCGTCATTCGGGATATGGTCATCGACCCGCTTCCGCAGGTTCGCTATCAAGTCGCGAGTTTGCTCGGGGAAGTTGGAGACAAATCGTCGATCGCCGAACTTGAAGAGTTAGCTGCCGACGACGAATTGATGGTGAAGCGTGCAGCTCTGAAGTCGCTGGAAACTTTAGGCGACGAGCGGAGTGAAGCGGAGATCGTCAAAGCTGGGCGAAAGTTGAAGAAGGCTCGGACAAAGGTCTCCAAGGGTCCTGCGTTGTCCGGCTTCGATGTGGGGGCTCTTTCTTCTGTCCCCGGTGGAATGGCGACGGTCATTGGGGGAGCAGCGTGTGTGCTTCTCCTGGCTGCCTACTTTCTGTTTTTCCGATCCGGAGGCGGAGGCGAAGAACAGGTTGTTGTCCTTCGAGGCAACGTGAGTTCCGTTGGGATCGCGGAAGATGGCGGGGTGATCGTCGCGTCCCGAAATCGCGGGATGACAGAGACTTGGCGAGTTTCCAGTGGTGAGCGACTCTGGTCAGGAACGGACATTCCCAAAGCGAAAGGAATGGTCGTTTCGAAAGGGCTGAACCAGGTGATGATCTCATCTGCGAAAAGTGCGCTCTTCTATGATTTCGGAACTGATGGCAGTCTGACCAACCCAGCAGAAGTTCCGGGTCACACTTCCGCCATTCGTGATACCGTATCGACGTCTGATCGTCGCTTCGCTGCCACGATTGACGTCGAAGGGATTGTTCGAGTCTGGAGTCTGGAAGCTCGAAACACGACGGGCGGACTGACGATTCCGAAGACTTCGAATGCCATCGCTCTTGCCGACGAAGGACGTTTGCTCGCCGGGGGAAATGTTGCCTTGCTCGTCTGGTCGGTCGAAACGGGAGAGATTCTCTTCGACGCCAATCAGATCGGGCGGATCTCGACGAAATCTGGAGCAATGACATCGGCGGCGATTTCCCCGAGTCTCGAATTCGTCGCTGCTGCTTATGGCGACGGAACAATTGTTGTCTACGATCTCGAACGACAGCGCGAACTGTCTCGGCATTCAATTGTCGGTGGAAAGCCGCAACTGGTTTTTGACGAAGACAACGAGCTGATTGTAGTCAACCGAAAGCTCTATCGGCTGGCGGATTTGCGAAAAGGCGAGCTGCAAGAACTCGGACGGTCGATCGAGTCGCGGACTTCGTTCGAATATTGCAGCAAGACAAATCAACTCGTGATGGCCAGCGATGAAGCGAGCGGGATCACCGTGACAGACGTCAAGACCGGGGATTCCAAACTTCTTGACCTGGAGTGATTTCTTCGGTGTGAAGCTCGGACATTTCAACGTCTTCGCATGCGATTGAGAACGCGCTCCCGGAGAAATTCCGCGCTCTCTTTGTTTCGTGGGATCTGCTACGCTCTGAGGATTGAAAGTGTTCTGTGCATTCTCGTTCCGTGTGTGGCATGTCTGACCAATACCGCGTTGAACTCGAAATCTTTACCGGTCCTCTCGATCTGTTGCTCTATCTGGTGCGACGAAACGAAGTGGACATTAAAGACCTACCAATTGGTGAGATCGCGCAGCAGTTTCAAGACTTTCTGATGGTCTTGCAGCATCTCGATCTCGATTTGGTCGGAGATTTCGTTGTGATGGCGAGCACTCTCGTTGAGATCAAGAGTCGAATGGTCTTGCCGAATGAAACGTCGGAAGACGAACCAGAGTTGAGTGCAGAATCGCAAGATCCCCGGTCCGATCTCGTGCTGCAACTCCTTGAGTACAAAAAGTTTAAAGATGCTGCGCTGGCGCTTCAGGAGCGTGCGGCGGAATGGCAGGAACGGTATCCGCGACTCGCCAATGAACGACCTTCGACCGGAAAAGACCCGTCGATCGATCGGATCAAAGAAGTTGAGCTATGGGACCTTGTGAGCGCGCTTGGTCGGATTCTGAAGAAGCAGGACGTGGAATCTGAATCGACCATTCGTTACGACGAGACTCCGATTCAAACGTATGTCGAGCAGATTTCACTGCGTGTGCAAGCTGAGCAGGAAGTGAAGTTCAGTACGCTGTTTGAGAAAGAAACGATTCGATCGAAGATCATCGGAATCTTCCTTGCCGTCCTGGAACTCGTCCGACATCACGGCTATCGGGCTGAGCAGAATGAAGACTTCGCCGAGATCGTGATCCGGCCGCCAGTTCCGGAAGAAGAGTAAGCAATTTATCTTCAGGGTCTCTCAACACTCACCTGAATTCGTTGCTTTCGATGAATGCTGAGATTGCCCAAGCGGCTGAGTGCCAACCTGAAATGAAGATGCTCTCACTGCCCCGATCGAATTGGTCCAGGAATGCGGGGCCGGGGCATCAATCAGTCAGGCATTCAATTTCTTCGTGGTCATGGAGGTGAGAAAGGTCCACCGGATAGTTGCGGAATTGAATGGAGTACGATTCTTCAAACCATTTACGAATATGCGGGACGGCGTCTTCGTCGTATCCGGGAGAAACGTGCAGGAGTTTGCCTTCGCTGTCCGATCGGAGGTCTCCATCATCGACGATTACTTCGCCGCGTCGAATGACGTATCGAGGCAACTCGAACATCAATTGAAGATCATCCTGCGGTTGATAGATAGTCACGTCGCCGTCAGCGCCCTGTCCGAGTTGACCCTTTCGTTTGAGTCCTAACATTCTCGCAGGTGCTGCTCGGGTGATGATCGCGATTTCATAGAGTGTGTATTCGCGATCAATTTCGGCGAGAGTGCAATGATCTCGAACACCAGCTGGCACGCTTTCGAGCATCTCGTCGCGTCGTGCTCGTTCCATGAGAAGGGCAATGATTTGCGGATACGCGAGGAATGAACCTCCGTTCGGATGATCGGTGCTCATGGCGACTCTCCAGAGATCGTCGATCAGCAAGTACCACTCAAGTCCGATCGCCCATTGCAGAGCGTGGACCAGCGATTTGTTTTTGTACTCGATCGGAACAATCCCACAGCCCGCTTCCATCTCTGTGTCGGAACTGAACCACTTTCTCCCGAAGACGTTGTGCAGAAAGTATCCCAACGGTCCATCCCCGGTCATGGACGTCGTCTTTCCGAACATGACCTGTCCGACATCGACGGTCAAATTGTCGTGAGTGTTCACATACTCAACGAGTTCCGGAACCTTCGAGCAAAAGGTTTCCTGGGTGTCCGGATCTCCTCCGTAGCTGTGAAACTGGATGTGCGTCAGGTGACCGCGAAGCCCATCAAGAGCTTTCATGGTTTCGAGTGTCGTCGTGTAATTTCCGGGAATTCCGAGGTTGTTGCAGTGAACGTGAAGCGGATGAGGGAGCGCCAGTTCGTTGGTAGCTTGAGCCACTCCCTGAACAATCTGTCGAGGAGTGATGCGAAACTGATCGATCTCGTCGTCGAGTGAACCGACATTGCCGCCGCCCTGCTTCCAGACTTCAACTCCCCCGGGATTGACGATTTTCGCTGAGTACCCTTTGGCTGCGCCGAGAAGCCAGGCGATATACGATTTGAGTCGGTCCTTCTCGCCGGCGGCAATCTGATCGAGGACATAGTGATTGTTTCCCATCAACAGGTAGAAGCCCTTGTCGATGATGGGGGTGTCTTGAAATTCTTCATGAACATGACGAGCAGCAATCGGAGGGACAGCTGCGTCGAACGCTGTCGTGTAGCCCAGTCCGGCGTACAGATATCCCGTGGCGAATGTGCTTGGAACACTTCCGACCGTTCCTGAACGCATGTGCTTGGTGCGTTTGTAAGGAGGCGAGTTGCGTTTGTCCTCCGGTTGCATTTTTCGGGCGGCATTGACCTTGGGACCAGCGATATGACAGTGCATATCGACCCCACCCGGCATGACAATCATTCCAGTGGCATCAATCTCCCGGTCTGGCCGTCGTGCAGCCACTTGAGATTTGGCGATGACGACTCCGTCTTCGATCCAAAGGTCTCGAACTTCTCCATCAATCTCATTTGCCGGATCGAAGAGTCGTCCACCGCGTATCTTGAGAAGTGCCATCGCGCTACTTGAGTTCGAAGTTGGTACGTTTCGACTGGAGTGAACGTACAGTCTTGCTGAGACGAAATTGATTTGGGTGTGGGGGATGGAGTTTCAACGTTCTATTGGAACAATCCATAGAGAACGAGATTCACTCCGATCTTCGCGGCATCTTCGGTCGAATAGCCCGCACATGCGGGAGTCGACTGACGTTCGAGTGCACAACTGAGGTCGTATTTGCTGTAGACCACAACGTATTTCCCGTTGATCTGCACTCCTTCGAGAACTGCCTCTCCGACTGTGTCTCTCACGTTGA
Organism: Thalassoglobus neptunius; assembly: GCF_007859735.1. Lineage (GTDB taxonomy): Bacteria > Planctomycetota > Planctomycetia > Planctomycetales > Planctomycetaceae > Thalassoglobus > Thalassoglobus neptunius. The sequence continues at coordinate 49,783 of NZ_SIHI01000008.1, forward strand.
GAATCGATCCTCCCTTTCCATTCGGGGGGATTCTTCGATTGACCCGACGCAGATCGTAACCAGTTTGCAGATTATAGATCTCATGTCCGGACGGAATTCGGGAGAGCGGTTCCCCAAAAATCTGTTCGATCATGCGACGAAAACTCTCGTCGAATTCTTCGGCTCCGCAGCAGGCATCGGCAAACAGAAATCCGCCGTTCTCGAGATAAGCGCGAAGGCCGTCAGTTTCCTCTTCACTGAGGAAGAAGTTCTTGCGGCCGTGCATGTAAATCATCGGGTATTCAAAGATCGCCAGATCGTTGGCTCGGAGATTTGGCATCTGCGGAGCGGAATCAATTCCGACGGTTTCCAGTGCGGACTGAAGTCGGCGAAGAGCGTTGGGGGCGGTGTCCCAACCTCCGGTGTGTTGAAGGCGAGCGATTGTCATCCGGCCGCGATTCATTTCATTGAGATCACTCGCAGTGAGAAGCTGAGGTGTTCGGAGTTTGTCCTGAAGTTCGCGACTAGTTGCGTAAGCAATCACATTCACGCCCAGCTTCATCGACTTGTCAATCTGTGACTTAATCTGCGGAAGTCGATCGCGAGAGTTGCTGAGAGTCCACTTGTTCCAGCGGCAGGCGTGATCAAACTCCGAGTACATGATCGCCGTTCGACAGCCAACATCGACTCCCCACAACTCTGGCGGATTGTTGTCGAAGAGTTCTTCGCTGCGATAGACATCGTGAGTCTCTGGAAGTCGATAGAGTTGGTACTGATCGTCGAACAGGCGTTTGATCAGATCTCGAAATCCATCGTGAAAGTCGGCACTCTGGCAACTGTTGACAGCGAAGATGAATCCTCCCTGAAGAATGTATTGACGCAGAAGTTCAAGTTCCCGTCCCTGAATGGAATCGAGATCCTCTGATCCGGTCAACAACTGAACCGGGCTTTGCAGCAGCGAAGCGACTCCGTCTCCGTTGGCTGCCGCCCGCAGATCGACTACTTGCCAGCTCATCAGCTTTGGCCATTGATCGCGTTGAGAGATGTATGCTGTCAGATTATTGGCGTCACGCTGGTGCTGATTCCAGGCATTCCCAGCGACATCACGAGTCTGTTGATCGCGCGGACCATACTTGATTTTGTTGATCAGAACGGGGGAGAGACCTTTCGAAAGAAACAACAGTGCGAAACTGGTCCCCACAACTTCGTTGCGTTGTGTTTCACTAATCCAGAATCCTTCGCGAGGGCTTTGTCGGTCGACCAGAAATCTGGCTCCTTCGCGATACCAGTCGTGATCGCCAAAGAAACGCCGTCCAGAGAATCGGCCAGCACGTTCAAGCCCATAGAGATAATACAACAGCCATCCGCTTTCCCCAGGATTGCTGCGCACTTGAAAGTGACTGGAAAGCCATCGCACACCAGCATCGATTGCCTTTTGGGCTTCGCTGTCGTCTCCCGCACAACAGTCGATGCGACCTTGTTCATCAACGTCTGAATCGTCTTGCAACATCTCCTGAGTGATAATCAACGATGCCAGGCCAGCCACGGTCATGCTTCCGTACGCTGAGCCACCTTCGGTATAAGCCCAGCCAGCACCGTTGGGGTTGTCGACACTTCCGCTTTGAGCTTTCAGAAAGTGTTGTTGAACACGTTCCCAAACCTCGCGGTCAACACTTGCTCCGGCATAGACCGCTTCACGAAGTCCTAAGACGGCAAACTGAGTGTTGCTGTTATCTCCTCCGCCGAGATCTCCATATCCCCAGTAGCCATCGCGTTCCTGAATGCGTTCGAGCCGAGCGGCCAGCCGCCCGATTTTTCCCGGTGCCCTGTCTCCCGCTGCGAGAGCCATGATCACCATCGCGATTTCATACGTTTTGTTCGGATCGACACGCGGATTCTCAAGATGGCGCAAGGCTGCATCCACAGTTGGATGATCTGGCGACAGCCCTGAGTTTAAAAGGGCCAGTGTCGCCAGGCTGTTCACTCCGTCGCTGTAAGCTGCGAAATTTCCGGGTGTCCAGGTTCCATTGCGGGCTTGCTTGTCGATCAAATACTGCTGTCCACGCTCGATCGCGTTTAAGACCTGGTCGCGAAGCTGTTCATCACTGATCGGTTGTTGTTGAGAAAACACCCGGGCAGGTGACAGACAAATGAATGCGATGATCGCCAGGAATCCAATTCCGGACATTTTGCGATTGAGCATATTGAAATCCTCCTTGGACAGACCGAAACCTCAATCGATGATCGCAAAAATTTGAGTTTCCACTTCGACGATCAGTGGATCGAACTGGGCGATTTCGACGGCATTCTGACCTTGTTCGTGCTTTCGGAATCCAGTGAGGTAGGTGATGTTCTGAGGACGCCACCGGTGAAAGAACAGTTCGTTCTTGCGGCGAATCAAGGCGCGTAACTCGTCAGTATCTCCGACAGGATCTTGCTCTTCGAGACCGAATGCGTCGACGAATGCCGAAGCGGTTTCCCGGTAGCCGGTTGCATTGAGATGCAGGCCATTGTCACGCCACTGTTGATTCTCCGGTCGATGATTCAATGCATCGGTGAGATCGATGACAGCCTCTCCGCGACTCTCTCCGAATTTCTGAATCGCATCCGCGTAAAGTTGGATGTTTTGATTCGCCTGTTGAATGAAGCTCTTCGATTCTGAAGTTTGAACCGGAAAAGAAGACTCTTCGAGCGGAATCGGGAGCAAGTGGAGACACTCAATCTCCGGGTTGGAAACATCGCTAACAAGTTTTTCGTATTGCTCGATGAATGCAGGCAACGCGTCAATCCCTCCTTCGGATTCCACTCCCCCATATCCGAAGACAATCACATCGGGCTTCAACTCTTTGACGAGTTCGACCAGTCGCTGATATCCAACCTTGGGAGGATCAAAGATTCCGCGAGACTCTGCCCAGACTGTGTCGCCGCTCCAGCCCAGATTTCGGAATCGGATGTCTTGTCCCGGAAGACGACGCGTGAGCTCTAACTCCCAGTCTCCGTATTCCTGCTCTCTTTCGATGAGAGTGTTCCCGATCCATACGACCAGATCACCTTTTTCAAGCGTTGGTTCGTCCGCAGAAACAACTGAAAGGGGAACGATGAATCCGAGAGTGAAGAGACAGACGGATAATCGGTTCATCAGCATTCTGAATTCCTGGCTGTAGGGTGTCTCAAATCGGAAATTGAATGAATGGCGTGCTCGGGGACCACTCGAACGATCGGGCAGTGAGGCTTTCTCAGTTGTGTTGAACGACATTCACCAACTTCAATGGGCAACCACCTGCGTCAAATGAGTTGCGAAAGTTCACGGTTGAGCTTGAACCAGAACGTTCCCGGACTGCGAAGTCGTCTCGAAGACGTCTACGCAGGCATTGGCTTGCTCGTTGGGTTCAAATTTCTCATCGAGGATACAAGATTCCGAACGATTGAACCATTCGCTGTGATGAAAATCGGTCCGCCGAGAAACACGTTGCTGACATCATCAAACGAAGACAGGTCGAACCGACGCGATGTCGGTTCGACCTGTTCCTGTCACGAGTTCGTCTCAATCTGCCGATTGACCGTTCTTAGCTATAGAGTCCGCCGAGTGCATTGAGGATCGCTCCCGAAATCGGGTTCGGAGTTGATGCGTTCGACATCGTATTGACGAGGTCAATCATGACCACTCCGCAGACGAGGAGCAGAAGGCTCGCAATCGTCAGCCCAGCGAAAACGCCCGTTCCCCAGTCAGCATCCGATCCCGCTCGTCCGCGGATTCGTGATGGGTACTCCTCACCTTCTTCGTCGTCGAAGACATCGTCGTCCGCGTCAAAGACGTCCAGATCGTCCTCATCGCCGAAGACATCTTCTTCAATTTCCAGATCGTCTTCTTCAGCATCGAAGACATCCGATGATGCAAATTCCGATGCGGAACCTTCATCGTCGAGATCGAAGACACTGTCGCTTGTTCCCAATTCGGCTGAGCTGAGTGCGTTGTCGTCCGCATCAACAGTGTCGAGATCGAACACGCTGCTTGGACTTTCGTCCTCAAGCGGAGGAATCTCGAATTGTGTCTCAGCGACGGAATCGTCAGACAGAGCGTCCATCATAGGAATCGTCCCCGAGTGATCATCTTCCTCGAGGGAGATTCCGCTATCGTCTGCGGCATCGAGAGAAATTCCACTCTCATCGCTGACCAGAGAAATTCCGGAATCGTCATCCAGGTCGAGAGTGATTCCTTCGTCATCTTCGTCAGCGGTCAATTCGATTCCGCTGTCGGTTGGTCCCTCGAGAGCAATTCCGCTGCCAGCTCCAAGCATGAGAGAGCTGTCTTCGCCGATCAGAGAACTGTCATCGGTATCGAGTGAAATTCCGGAATCGTCGTCATCGGCGAATACGGACTGTTCATCTCCGCTGACACGGACAGCTTCGTGTTCGCTGCTCATCAGAGTGACATCACTTGCGTCGTCGTCGTCGCTCACAAGCTTCACGTCGCTGTCGCTTCCGGTATCTTCCGCGACTTTCTCTGCTTCGTCAGGAGACCCCATGAGACGGACGTCGCTATCGCTGTCGCCCAGATTCATCTCGGGAGCAGTTTTGTCTTCCTCAACCGGGATGTCGTCAGAACTGTCCAGCCCAACGAGTTTGACGTCGCTGTCGCTGTCGTCGATGAGATCGATATCAGGGCCACCGACGATTCGCACATCGCTATCGCTGCTCTTCAGCGAGTCGTCGAGATCCTCCAAACCACTCTTCGAGATGACGGTTGGCTGTTCGCCGACATCATCCTGATCATCGTCATCGTCCAGAAGTGGAAGCTCAGGGTTGGAGTCAGCTCCGAATTCACGAGCCAATGCTTCGACATCATCGGTCTTAAACTTGAAGTTCCCGCGATCCGCAAACCCACGGATCTCATTCTGCTCCCGCATCCGCAACAACTCTGCGGGGGAAACGTTCAACATTTTGGCGGCTTCTTCGAGGCTCAGATACTTTTTCGACATTTGGGGTCGACTCCAGAATAGTGTCAGTCGGCGACAGGATGAGGAAATCGTTTTTCAAAGGAACCGCTCAGATCCTCCATGACCGATGAGTAGTGGAGAGAAACATTCCACAACAGTCGCTAAATCGGTAAGACTCGACAGTCAAAATCAATGATCGTTGAGAATGTGCATCCTTATCCATTATACGGATTATGACGGAGTGCGTCATTCTCCGGTCCGCCGCCCGGCAATCATCTTGTGAGGTCGGCGTGAACCGGTTCGTGTGCTCACGCTGACCGAACGACTCGTCTCCTGAGTCGTCGATGCTGCTGTCGACGGAAGTTCATTTTGCGACACAAGTTTACGGTGTGCAAGATGTTCTGCAAAAGTTCGCTCTCTCAGCTCAAATTCTACGCTGTGTGACCGACACAGCAAAAGAATTCGCAGGTGTTGTCCTCAGAATTGTTCCGGATGATGCGGTTTGTCCGCATTGGACAGTCGACTTCATTTCCCGGTTCTTCCCGGCAGAAACTGCCGGTCTGCGAGATTCAGTTTTTTTTCTCACAGGACGCAAAATCGTTAAAGCTTCTCTATTCCCCCGGACGATAGCAGAGGTAACCCCCCCTGCGCACATTCCTCAGTGCGCCCTATGAGTTGATCACGAGGATCAAACATGCATTCTCAACTGCTGTCCCTTCTTGTCGTCTGTGTCTCTGTTTCTGGATGCTATTGCTGTCCCGAGTACTACGGTCCGGGAATGGGTGGATGCTACGGATGGACACCCTCCTACAATTCCTGTGTGAGTGAATCCTGTCCTCCACCAGCGACGGGGCGTCAACACTACGGAAAACATCCCCGCAGAATGACAATTGCGGAACGGCGACAGCAACGAGATTTGAAGCGATGGTATCGCGACCTGAACTCAGCTCCGCATTCGGCCTCTCATTGTTCACACTGCAGTCAGCCCATCGATTATGGAACTGATTGTGGATGCGGAGGAGGCTGGGACGAATTCAGCTCTTATGACGGCTCATACGTCGACGGCTTCTCAAGTTACGGTGGCGAATACCCTGTCGACGGCGGGATTTACCACGGAGGAGTTTCGGACAGCTACTGTCCCGATTGCGAAAACCAGTTCAGCGGATCGACCTATCCTTCTGGAGAGGTGTATCATTCCGGCGAAATGTACCCGGGTGAAGTTTACGGGGCTCCTTCCGAAGCGGCCCCGACTCCTGTTCCGTCGTCTCCGCCGGTTGAACCCACTCAGAGCGGGAATCCACAGACAAGCATGATTCCTCAACACACTTCGAACGAGTACTATTATCCGCCTCAATCGGGAACACAGCTCCCGCCGATGCCAAGTCCGCAGGCTGTCGAAACCAGCCGTTCGATTCAACCCGCTTCCGTTGATCCGTCTTTGTTCGCCCCGCCAGTGGTCGAGTAACAAACAGACGAGTAATTCAATTTACAACGTGCGAGAACACGCGATTTGTTGAAGCATTTGAATCCGCGCGAGTAATCCCAGCGCGCTCAGAGAGCCATGGGAACGGTTTGAGCATTATTCGTTTGAGCGTCATTCATCCGTGGACGAGCTCTGAAATTCAATCAGCGTTTTACGGATTGAACTGAGCATCCCGCAGGTGAGAGCACACTCGTACTCGAAGACAGTGCCAGGCACGATGGCAAACTGAGTGAGCGGAGCGAAGTACGAACACGCTCCTCGTTGATTTCGATCACCGAAGCGATAGCAGGTAAAGACCTCCGCGACGGGAACAGAAACGCCGACTCCGTAATCGTTCTCATCAACGTATGCGATCCAGTGTTCCGGGCAGTTGTAACGCTCGTTGGGATAACCGGGTTTGCGGCGAGTCAGCGCATCATCGGTGAAAGGTTTCTCACCTGAATAGTAGACGAGTTCCGAAAACCGCCGGTCGAGGAAGACAGCCGGGATTTCCTGATCGTGAACCGGATGTTCGACGTCGCCTGTATACTCCATGCGATACCGGATTCGCACAAGTGGCCCGTCCAGAGTGATCCATTGCTCGAACGTCACTTCGGGAATTGAATCGCCAGCCGCCCAGTGCATCGGGAGAGTTTTGACATACAACTCGTTCGGCTTCGCGTGAAAATCGGTGACTGTCGACTTCTTGCCCCGGTAGTCTCCGCCCTGAACAGGATTCCATCGCCAGGGTTTCTCAGCCCAGCGAGACCCGTCGACGATGCCGTAAAACGACTGCTGAATCAATCGGCCCTGATCAAAATGATTGATCAGATTCTCTTCCGATTCTGCTTCCGAAAACCAGCCGATCGCACCACCGGCCGACATCTTGATCGCCACACGGACGAATTCGTTCTCGAGACTCAGCCATTCAGAGTTCGACGTCAGGGATGAAGGAGTTGTGTCGTCCGCAAACGCTTGCAGCGGAGAAATGACTCCAAGAGCGATGATCAAACATCGAACAAGAGCGACGCGGATTCGATCTCGAGATTCACTCATCACGCTCTCTCTTGTGATCTCGAACGGATGCGTCGTTGTTGCGATTTCATTCAAGGAAGTTTCACATCATCCTTGATAGAGAAGACGACCGCACGAACCACAGAACAGAATCTTTCCGGAATTCAGCAGCACCTTGGACTGTGGAGTCAACTGGGTAAAGCAATTGTTACAGACGCCGCCGTTGGCTTGAGCCATTGCTTCCGGACCGTAAGCGTCGACCAGTCTGTCGTATTGCTCTCGAATTTCCGACGGAACGATTTTCTCAGTCTCTTTGATTTGTTCACTCAGAGAGACCTCTTGTTCCCGGAGCACAGCCGATTTTTGTTCGAAGTCGTTGGCGAAATCGCGTGTTTCTTTTTCCAGCTGGGCGATGACTTCCTTCTTCTCTGCAATCTCTGAAAGCGTTCGATCAACCCGTTCGAGTGCTTCGAGCACTTCATCTTCGAGCACCGCTTTTGCAGCCACGTCTGCGTCGATTTGCCCTCGGATGATGTCAAACTCTCGGTTCGAAGCAGCTGTGTTGAGTTTGCACTGCAACTCGACCATGTGAGCTTCTTTGGACTTGAGGTCGAGATTCTTGCGGTCAGCGAGACCACGCACTTCCTGCAGCGACTGTTCAAGTTTGGTCAACTCATCCTGTGCTGCTTCTACGCGAGCTTGGCGAGCCCGAATTTGCCGAGGACCCCGAGCCAACTTGTCTTGTGTCTTTTTGAGATCCTTGTGCAGGTCATGCAACCGACGATAATCCGTTGCAGATGGGGGCATCGATGGGCTCCGTTGAAATCATTTAAGAAAGGGGACGCCGTGAGGCGCTCTATCGAAGTCTGGCAGATTCCTGTCAGCTTGCAATCGTCAATCAATCCGATCTGTTGAGATCAAGCAAATCCTATCCGAAATAAGGGTGCAAGAAACCCCTCAATAATTGGAAAAAACCTTCCGCGTCTCAGCATCAGACACGGAAGGTTTTCGTCAAATCAATCGAAGTTCAGGACTCGTCCCAATTCGTCAGGGAGTTGCTGAGGCCTGTTCCGGTTTGGAAAACATCTTGTCATCACGGTTTCCCCGTGAAAGAAGAAACGCCATCAGGTCGAGCAATTCTTCCTCGTTCAGAGTGTCGGCCAGTCCTTGTGGCATCATAGAAACTCGGGAAGGAATCATCTCTTCGATCTGCCTCCGGTCGACGCGGACTTGAGCGTTCGGGTCGAGCATGTTGGTATTGATCTGGAATGAATCGCCAGCAAGGTTGACGATACGTCCCTGGATCACTTTTCCATCAATGGTCAAAATCTGGACGGCAGAATACTGATCACTGATGACTTTGCTCGGATCCAGAATCGACTCCAGAATGTACTTTCTGTCGAATCGACCAGCGAGTCCGGTCAGATCCGGTCCGACGGCTCCACCTTCTCCCGCAAATCGATGGCATGCAAAGCAGTTGGCAGCACCGAACATTTTTCGGCCATGTTCGAAGTCGCGATTGACGAGGCTCGACTCAACCTTGGGAAGCAGTTCATCCATCGTCCACTTCTTCACGAATGGGCGTGGCTCGGCCGCCAACGGGTTGACCTGACCTTCAGGTTTCTTCGTGAGGATCGGTTCGAGGCGGGTTTTCTCTTCTTCGTTGAGGTGTGCAACAGCTTCTTCTTTGATGTTGTTCACAAACATCCCGAAGCTTGCTCCTCCGCGATAACCAGACGCTTTCACAAACCAGTTGAAGTACTGCTCTTGCAGTTCGGGTGTCCATCCCGCTTGCAGGTGTCGAAGCGATTTCGCGTACAGAATCTGCTCTTCTTGCGATGGAGCATTGTTGAGCAAGGCAACCCCTTTGGCAGCTGCTTGCGGAGATTGAAGGTAAATCAGAACATCCAGCAGCATTGAGTTTGCTTCCGGGCTGTCGGCGGGAAGCATTGGATTCAGATGTTTGATGAGTTCATCTCTGACTTCCGCAGCAGGCTGACCGAACCGAAGCAATGCAAGCTGCAAGACTCGCAATGACGCCAACTGTTGCTGACGGTCGAGTGACTCCGGTTTCAGCTCGCCGAGAGAAATGAGAATCTTCGTTTGAAGCTCAAGGTCTTCTTTGGAGATTTGTGTGGGCTGGCTCCAGTCAGGGGGTGTTGTGTCGACAGCTTCATCGTCGTTCTTGGACGGACGACGATGTGTTCGGCACAATGCGAGAAGTGCTTCGATGCGTGCATTGGGATCGGGTTCCTTCAGTGCCAGCTCTTGCCATTCACTGATCGGACGGTGTTCGATCGCTGTTCGTGCTGCGGTCCGAATGACGCGGTCGGGATGACTCAGATGCTTCCAGGCGATTTTCACTGCGCGAGGATGTTTTTCTCCGTGTAATTTTTCGAGTCGCGCTCGAAGTGCGCGGAGTTTGGAACCGTTCTTCTGGCTGGCATCGACAGGTTCGGTCGATTGTTTTCCGGTGTAAGTGACTCGGTAGAGACCGGATTGAACTCTTCGACCACCGATTGCGAAGTACATCGCTCCATCAACAGGGTTGATCACCAGATCGGTCAACGGAAGCGGTGTTCCGGCGATAAACTCTTCGAATTCGGCAGTGTACGATGCTCCATCCGGTTTCAAGTGGACGGCGTACATTTTCCCGTAGCTCCAGTCACTGATGAACAGTGCTTTCTGATACCGGGCAGGGAACTTTGCTCCGTAACCGAAGACGATCCCCGTGGGAGAACCCGGTCCAATGTTAACCACGGGGGGGAGTGTGTCCGCGAAGTATTCGGGGAACTTGCCGCCACCGTTTCGCCATCCGAAATCGACACCACTCAAGACGTGCGAAATTCGAGTTGGACGATACCAGGGAGTGTTGATATCCCATTCCATGTCGGCATCGTATGTGAAAAGTTCTCCATCGGCGTTCAGGGCAGCATCGTATTCATTCCGAAATCCGACAGTGACCAGTTCCCAGTTCTTGCCTTCAGGATCGATGCGGCTGATGTATCCACCGGGTGCGGGAGTTCCTTTCATGAAGCCACGGCCGTAAGCGCGAGGCAGCATGTTGTCTTCATCCCAAATCTGCGGGACGCGCGAACTCGCGAACTCCGTCAATGCGGTCTTGTTTCCGACGACGATATACAACCCTTCGCCATCCGGAGTCAGCAGTGCAGCGTGAGGACCATGCTCACCGCTTCCGCCTTCCCACTGACGCAGCGTCGTCAACTGGTCCAGTTGATCATCTCCGTCAGTGTCGGTGGCTCGGTAAACGCCACTGGTGAATTTTCCACCGGAGTTGACGACGATGTAGAGGCTGTCAAAAGCCCAGAGAAGTCCTTGAGCTTCTCCGATATTCAAATTGATTGGTTCAATCTCAACTTCAGTTGCCCCTCGAATTCCTGGAGGAGTGACGCGGAAGAGTCCGCCGTACTGATCACAGACAATCAGTCGTCCTTCCGGGTCGGTACACATGCTGACCCATGATCCTTCTTCGTCTTTCGGGACGGAATAAAGCAACTCGACTTCGAATCCCTTTTTGGTGATCAGCTGGTCAATCGGAGTCGCTTCAGGTTGTTTGAGTTTCGCAGCGGCGAGAAGTTTTTCGTCGGTCATTTCCCATGGACCACCGGTCAGCTCGGCAACCACTTCGGCGTTCTTCCACGAATTCGGAGTTTTGAAATCGAGGTTCCGCCAGCCTTTCGCCGGTTTCGTGGAGGCTTTCCAACTCCCGTCAGAGACGATCGACCACGCGTCGCGCCAGCCCGATTCAAAGTTCAGCATCACCAACAGACCAGCAGGGCCGTCGCTGTTCTTGGCTTCAACGGCAAGAACATGTTTTCCGCCCGGAGCGTCTTCGTCGATGAGAGGATTCAGGTCGAAGAAGACCGGTTCCGACCAGCTTGAACTTTCGAGGACTTTCTTTCCATCCAGAAAGATCGTCATTTCGTCATCGCACGTGGTGTAAAGCCGTGCCGCAGCGATCGCACCTTTGAGCTCAAATTCTTTTCGGAAGAAGACTTTCTCGGCCAGTTGATCGCCTTCGTTGAGCCAGATCCATTTCGGATTGGCGTTCTCAGGCCGCACTTTTGACTGGCTGGTCTTTTTCTTCGACTTCTTTTTCTGATCGAGTGTTTTCAAGCGAATGTTGCGAAACTGCGCTGTCATCGCTGGGCCGCGGTGCACTTGAAACGCGATCAGTCCCTTCATCTCTCGTTCAGCTTCGTGATCGTCAATGATCTCGACTGTCGTGACTCCGTCAATTGCGTGTTTCAGGTGATTTCCTTTGCACGTGATGGTCAGTTCATGCCAATCGGTGACGTCGATGGGATCAACAGCGACATCAAGGGAGCTTGCATGTTTCTTCCCTTCGTTGTCGACCGTCACTTTTTGACCACGTTGAGCAACGATTCCGCGACCGCGCTCGTCGTAAAGCATTCCGGTGTATTCAGGTTTTCCGTGAATATCGGCCTGATATCCACCGACCGACCATTTGCCGACATTGGGCATTTTCTTCGATCGGTATTGAACTCCTGAGTTGTTGTCACCCAGTACACGAAACTCGAGTTTCAGTTCGAAGTCACCAACTTCACCACCGTCCCAGATGAGAAACTGGTTGTGATCGAGATGATCAGGTCCGTTTGTTTTGCCAGTGATCACACCGTCTTCGACGGACCAGAGTTCGGGGTTGCCGTCCCATCCAGTGAGGTCTTTGCCATTGAAGAGAGATTTGTATCCCTCCTCGCCGCACGCTGTGATGGAAAGAGCTCCCACGAGAAAGCAGGAAATGAAAACACGAAACATTCAAGGACTCCGGGTAGGAAGAAGTAGTGGAGGACTTATCAAATTGGGAATGTCTGAACATTCCGGAGAGAACAATTCAACAAACGTTGATCGTAGCAAAATTTGCATGGCGTGCCACCTGAGCCCGCGTCAGTGAGCATGTTGCTGGTGCCGGCACTCTGGCTGGACTCTTGAAATGGCTTTCACCGCGTTTGCTCATGCGTTGCTCATGCAAATTTGCAAAAAAATGTCTCCGAAAACGTACCTATCCGGGCATTTGCGCTGTCCTGACTTTTCGGATCAATCGGACCGGTCCAGATAGTGACCGAATTGGACCCGTGTCGTGATTTTTCGAATGCAACATGATTTTTGGGCCGAATTTGCTTCCAATTTCGGACGAGAATTCAGGCGTCAATTGGCGATCCGTCGGTGATGGACGCGATGGTCGATCCAATTCCATGCCAAACCCCTTTGCAGCGTCGCTGTGCAACCTAGGCTTTCAGACATTTCCCTTATCACGTCTCGTGAACGCGTTTCTCCTGTCTAATCAGAGACCAGTCTCATGGCAAAAATCTCCACTGAGATCGTGGCAGTTTAGTTGATCGTGTTGTCAACACAATTGCTTTCCCGAACAGCAGAAGCTGCAGAGTCTCCATCGCTTCTCGTTCCCGAAACTCACGTTGTTCCCGAAACTCAATCCGTTGAGTCAGGTTCGATTGGTGAAGAATTCGAACAGCTTCTGGAGAGTGCATCCGAAAACGAAGATCTTCCGATTCAGATCGAAACAGTTGATTCACATTCACAGGGAATCACGATTGCTGTCCATCAGTCGTTTCTTTCGAAGTGGATCAATCGGTCAACGTCCGAATGCGGTGGAGTCCGCGATCGGATTCTCGAAGCAGAAGTTTTTGGGAATCAGTGTACGACCACTCAGGCGAATCTCGAGATGGTCAAGTCTCTGCGACCGGCCAAATTCTTTGTGACGCTGAATGGTCAGACACACAACCAAACGACGAGCTTTGTCCGACGGACTCAAATTTCGTCGCGAGGCCAATATCACTTTCATTCCAGAAAAGCGGTTGTGTTTGACGGAACAAAACTGGCATCGGCTGCACCGGTCACAACCTGTCAGATCTTTCAACAGAACTATTCCGCTTCAACTCCCTTCGACGGAATTCCGCTTCTCGGAAATCTGGCAAGCGAGACCGCTCTTCGAATGGCGAATCAGCGACAGGAGTACGTCCGGCAGAACGCAGCGAACCGCATCAATCAACGCGTGATCAGCCAATTTGATGAACGCGTGAATGCTCGGGTTTTCGCACTCAATCAGAACTTGCAATCGAAGTTCGGCTCCGTGTTGAGTCGTCTCAAATTCGATCCGACGGACATCGCGACCCGCTCCACGAATGAGCATTTGCTCGTTCATATTGGTCCTGGAGCAGATCAACTGGCCACTCGCCATTTCGATCCCAACAGCCTTCCCAAAGAAGGCGTGATTGTCCGAGTGCAGCAGTCGTTCATGAATGATGTGATCGAACGTTCCCCACTTGCGGGTCTGATGATTCCGGACACGATTCTCGAAAGCGTGCAGATCGACAACGGCTCGCCGCAGTTGATTATTCAAAACCCACGCTTCGGCAGTCTGGTGATGGCCGAGCAGTCACCTCTTCGAGTGGGACTGAAGAATGGGCTTGTTGTCTTGCAGGCGAATTTGGGATTTCGACCTGTGTGGGGACCCGAGTTTCCGGAACATCAAGTGACCGTCAATATCGAACCGGAACTGCAGGGACGGCAAATCGGAATCGGAGTCATGATCGACGAACTGAAATCGATCGCATCCAACGAAACGACCGTCTTCGAACTTCGCAGAGATTCCTTCAACCGAATGCTTGCTCAGACTCCCCGATTTCCGTCGCGATTTTCCATTCACTCCGACAACGTGAACGCTCCAAGTCAACTTGAAGTGACCGAGATCGAAATTGCCGACGGTTGGATGCAACTCTCCCTGAATACCCCCGGTGAGAACCACTCTGATCCTGCCAAACCCCAAGCTTCCGAGAACTCTCCGGTAATCTCCAATCCGACCAGCGAATTCCTCGAAATCGCTGCGAGCGCCGGAGATTAGTCCAATCTCTTGAACGCAGTTGCCTGACTCAATTCAGGTAACGCGTGCAAGTTCGCTCGTGTCAGTCGCTGCGAGTCAGAGAGGACGTTGTTTTAGTTCTTTGTGACGACCTCATCCAGATTCAACAGCAGGTTGCCACACATCGTCCATGCTGCCAGTTCAGGAAGAGCAATGGATTCGTCGATCGGGAAGTTCGCCAGTCCAATGAGTTCGCGGGCATGTTCCGGCTCGCTTTGGAACGTTTCCAGGTCTTGCTTGTAAGCATCGACAAGGCGGTCGACTTCGATTTGTTCCGGCTCGCGAGCAAGGCTCAGCCAGAGCATTCTCTCAGCGATCGATTCCGCAGTCTCTCCACCTTCCAGCATCCCGCGTTGCGCCAGCGCGATGGCGGTTTCGACATATTGCGGATCGTTGAAGAGCAGCAGCGCCTGCATCGGCGTGTTGGTGCGTTCTCTGCGAACGGTACATGATTCTCGCGAAGGGGCATCAAACACGTTCATTTGAGGAGGCGGTGCGGTCCGCTTGATGAATGTGTAGATCGTTCTTCGGTGAACTTTCTCCGGTCCGGAATCTGGCTCGAAGCGGACCGTATTCGATCCGGAATAACCCACAGCAAACCACAGTCCTTCCGGTTGTGGCGGTTTCACTCCGGGGCCGCCAAGGCGTTCGACAAGAAGACCGCTGGTGTAGAGCGCCTGATCTCGCAGAACTTCCGCGTCGAGACGGAATCGCGGTCCTCGGGAAAGCAACCGGTTCGCTCGATCTTTCGCGAGTTTCTCCGGCGAGACGACCGACGACTGTCGGTAAGCATGAGACATTACGATCAGTTTCATGAACTGTTTGACATCCCAGTTCATGTCGACGAAACGAACCGCCAGCCAGTCGAGAAGTTCCGGATGCGATGGAGGTTCTCCCTGCGAACCGAAGTCTTCCGAAGTTCTGACAAGCCCGGTTCCGAAGAACTGTTGCCAGTAACGATTCACGGTGACGCGAGTCGTCAGCGGATGATCGCTGTCAATAAGCCACATCGCTAACCCAAGTCGGTCGTTCGGATATTCCTCGTCCATTGGGGGCAAGGATGATGGTGTTCGACGGGACAGTTCTTCGCCCGGTTGGTCATATTCTCCACGTTCCAGAATAAATGCAGGTTCGGGAGTTGATTTCTCTTTCCACACGAGCGTCGTTGGAATCGTTGCTTTGAACTCGTCGCGTTCCTTTGTTGTTTGAGTCAGCGCGTCTCGAACAGCGATGTAGTCCTCGCTCTTCGTGATTTTGTCGCGGAAGTATGCTGTGATTTTATTCTTCTGTTCATCGTTCCTCTCATCAGAAGAAATCCCGGCGATCGTGCGGATTTCCGCAGGAACGTTTGTGTGAACGGGAGACTCTTCCGAAAGTGACAGTCTGACGCGTCCGAACTGATGCTGGCTGTGGACTGATTCGTGTTTGAGAACAATTCGAACCAGGAATTCTTCTTCGGAACCGAATGGAGTTTCCGCCGTGAAGATCGCTGTGTGTGGCTCTTTTTTGGCGAAGCCTTCAATTGCCCAACCGGTCTTTTTCTTTCCGTCGATGGCATTCGTGACTTTGAAATCTCCATTCGATTGCTCATGGTCAGCCGTGGCCCCGGTCAACTTCACTCGGGTCCATTTTGGATCGGCGTTGTTCTCCGGAATCGGGGCAGTGAAGACTTCAAACTCTGTGAGAACGACGTTGCTGTTCGAACTTCTTCCCGCTCCGGCATCGGTCAGTGACTCGTGCGTCAACCCTTCCAGGCGAACACTTTGCCATTCTGTTCCCGAGGTCTTGGCGACGACGGTGTAATTGTCGGTCGGAGAATTCTTTCCCGTCGCGAGAATCGATTGGTCTTCGAGCAACTCCAGCGATGCTCCTCCTGAGGATGTGAATTCCTGAGGAGTCAAAACCGACCACGCGGCGGAATCGGGATCGCTCGCTTCGGACAGTGCGAGTTCCCATGCTGCTTGTTCGGCATCGAGTTCTGGCCAGTCTTTCTGTTTGTCCTTTTGAAGCTGTGAAATCTTGTCGTTAAGTTCTGCGAGATGTTCGGACTGTTCGGGCGAAGGGACGGCAAGAATCGGTGCGTGGTCCTTTCGGTTTCCATCCATTGGATTTCCATCGATGCTGTTGAAATAGGCATACATCGAATAGAAATCCTGCATCGTGAACGGGTCGAATTTGTGATCATGGCAGCGAGTACACTCAAACGTGGCACCCATGAACACTGTTCCGAACGTCACCACTCGGTCGACAACATTACGGACCTGAACTTCTTCTTTAATCGATCCGCCTTCGTTTGTCGTCACGTGGGCTCGGTTGAAACCTGTCGCGATGAGTTGGCTTGGAGTGGGATCCGGAAGGAGGTCACCCGCGAGTTGTTCGGTAATGAACTGATCAAAGGGCATGTTGTCATTGAGGGCGGAAACAACCCAGTCCCGGTACGGCCACATTTCCCGGTAGTTATCCAGGTGCAGCCCGTGTGTGTCGCCATAGCGTGCAGCGTCCAGCCAGTATCGCGCCTGATGTTCGCCGAATCGTTCTGAACCGAGCAAACGGTCCACGACTCGTTCGTAGGCGTCGGGCGACTCGTCAGCGATGAATGCCTGAACTTCTTCCGGTGTCGGAGGAAGTCCCGTCAAATCGAGTGTCACTCGGCGAATTAAGGTTGCGCGATCTGCTTCGGCATTCGGCGTCAGTGATGCCTGTTCAAGACGACGGAGGATGAAGTTGTCGATCGGGTTTTTCACGAACGAAGAATCCGACACATCTGGAACGGCCGGATCAACGGGAGGAACCCACGACCAGTGGTCTTCCCATTGGGCTCCGGTTTCAATCCACTTTGTCAGTAGAGCGATTTCCTCGGCGGTGAGCGGTTTGTTCGCGTCTGCCGGCGGCATTTGAACGAACTCTTCTTTCGACGTGATACGGGCAATCAACTCGCTGGCATCCGGATCTCCAGGAACAATCGGATGCAGCCCGGAATCGGCTTCTCGGAGTACGCTTTCCTGTTGATCGAAGCGAATTCCTCCTTCGCGATGTGCATCGTCAGGCCCGTGGCAGGCGAAACACTTGTCCGAAAGAATTGGGCGAATGTCGCGATTGAAGCGGATCTCATCATCGCCACTAACGGGCAATGCAATTCCGATCAAACAAACGATGGTGAGTCGTAAGATGTGGCGAGTCATGTTGTGGCTCATAGCAAAAGAGGCGGGGCTTCAACTGATCAGCGAATTGGAACAATGAACATGATCATTTCGCTGAAATCATGCAAGGATGTCTTCGACAACGTGTCCGTGAACGTCCGTGAGTCGGAATCGCCGTCCTTGATATTTGTAGGTGAGTTGCTCGTGATCGATCCCGAGCAGGTGGAGCAGCGTCGCCTGAAAGTCATGCAGGTGCACTGGATTCTCTTCAATATTGTAGCACAAAGGGTCGGTCTGTCCGTAGCTGATTCCTCCTTGAATGCCGCCCCCAGCCATCCACGTCGAGAAGCACCGCGGATGATGATCGCGTCCGAAATTCTCGCTCAGCTTCCCTTGGCAGTAATTCGTGCGACCGAATTCTCCACCCCAGATGACAAGCGTTTCATCGAGTAAACCACGCTGTTTCAGATCTTCAATCAATGCTGCGGAGGCCTGATCAGTTTCCTGACATTGTCTTCGAAGTCCTCCCGGAAGTCCCCCGTGGTGATCCCATCCTTGATGATAAAGCTGCACGAACCGGACACCACGTTCGACCAGTCGGCGCGCCAGCAAACAGTTGGCTGCGAATGTTCCGGGGTTTCGAGAGTCCTCACCGTAAAGAGAGAAGGTCTGTTCCGTTTCTGAAGAGACGTCCGTCGCTTCGGGAATGGACATTTGCATGCGAAACGCAAGCTCGTATTGAGAGATCCGTGTTTCGAGTAGCGGGTCCGCTGATTCTTTGAGTTGCATCGAGTGAAGCTCTCTCAGCGAATCGAGCATGTTGCGTTTGCTCTGCGTCGAAAGGCCCGAAGGATTGTTGATGTAGAGAACAGGCTCGTCTCCCGCTCGGAACTGAACACCCTGATGGCGAGAGGGAAGAAAGCCACTTCCCCACAATCTGGAAACGAGCGGCTGTCCGGATTTGTTCTTCGTTACCGTCACGACAAATGCGGGAAGATTGGCGTTCTCAGAACCTAATCCGTAACTCAGCCACGACCCGATACTGGGGCGTCCAGGAAATTGAGATCCTGTTTGCACATGAGTGACTGCCGGACCATGATTGATGGCTTCGGTGTGCATGCTCTTGATGAAACAGAGATCGTCAGCAACGCGGGCTGTGTGCGGAAACAATTCGCTCAGCCACGCCCCGGACTCGCCATGCTGGGCGAATTTGAATGGGGATCCCACGAGTGGCAGACTCGATTGATTGCCACTCATCCCGGTAAGTCGCTGACCTTTGCGGACCTCGTCAGGAAGTTCCTCCCCGTGCAGTCTTGTCAGCTCAGGTTTGTAATCGAACGTGTCCATTTGAGAAGGTCCTCCTGCCTGAAACAGGAAGATGACACTCTTCGCTTTCGGAGGGACATGCAACGCGGACAGCGCGCCCGATTCTGCATTCGCGCTGGAAGGGGAGAGGAGTTGCGAGAGGGCAACCGAGCCGAGTCCGAACCCGGCGTGCGAGAGAAAATCCCGACGGGAAGACGACATTGAATGTCCGACGCAATGAGTTTTCATGTCTGGTCTTCTTGAAGTTGAGTGGAGATTCGAACGTTTTCAGCTGTTTAGCGTTTGATGACACATTCATCCAGATTGAGTAACGCATTCGCGATCGAGGTGACCGCTGCGTGCTCAGGGGCAGGAAGGTTTTTGTTGCGCTCGTGCTGTCCGACGTTCAAGTATTCTTCAGCGTCTTCCGGCTGTTGTTGAAAGTTGGCCAACTGCGATTCGTACAAATGATGGAGCACTTCGCGCTCCTGCTCCGTCGGATAGCGACTCGTCAGCATCCGAAAGAGATCGGTCAATATGTCGTCGACCTCGAATTGATCGTCGTGGCGATGAGTCACCATCAATCGTTCTGCGAGAAGACGCGCTGCTTCGACAAACTGAGGGCCGTTCAACATCACGAGTGCCTGCAGTGGCGACGACGTTCGCTCGCGTTTCACCTGACAGACATCCCGTTTGGATGCATCAAGCGTTGTCATATCGGGCGCGGGGCCGGTTCGTTTCCAGTATGTGTAAACGCTGCGGCGATAGAGTCCCTCTCCCGTGTCAGGTTCGGCCGGTTTGAAAGAGACCGCCACTTCATACGGCTTGGCTGGAGGTCCACCAACTCGATTCACAAGCAGGCCGCTCACAGCAAGCGCATTGTCACGCAACATTTCAGCAGGCATGCGATAGCTTGGAGACCGAGACAGCAGCAGGTTCTCCGGATCAATTTTCATCTGGTCCGAACGGACTTGCGATGATTGTCGATAGGTCGCTGAAAGCACGATCTGTTTGAGTAATTGCTGAAGATCCCATCCCTGGTCCATGAAACGAACGGCCAGCCAGTCGAGAAGTTCGGGATGGGAAGGATTGGAACCCTGACTTCCGAAATCCTCAGGCGTGGCGACAAGGCCACTTCCGAAGACCATTTGCCATATGCGATTGACCGTCACACGTGCTGTCAACGGGTGGTCTGGACTCGTTAACCACTTTGCAAGTGCGAGTCGGTTGGCAGAGGCAGAGTCTGTGAGCGGAGGAAGAACGGCAGGCGTCGCCGGATGGACTTGCTCGCCTCGTGTGTCGTAATTGCCTCGGATCAGTCGGTACGTCGGTTTCTGTTTGGGAAGTTCACGCATCACCATGATTTCCGGAATCGTCTCGATGTAGTCGTTCAGCCTCTTTCGGTCTTTCTGAAGCTCCGACAGCGCCGACTGGTATTTCTTGTGTTGAGTCTGCAGGAAATATTGGTGAGCCTCTTTTTGTGAGAGAGAAGAGACCAAGAGATCACTTGAAGAACTTTCGGGTGATTCGAGATTGGTGAGTGCCTGGACTTCTCCGGGAGTCAACTCGCGATCGAACACTCGCAACTCGTCGACGGTCCCATTCTTGAATCCTCGATCTCGAAAACGTTCCCCAATCGCAATGTTGTCGCCGCCTCCTCCCTGAATCGTTTTCTTTAATCCATCACGAATTGTGTCGACTTCGGACTTCTTGCTATCCACAAAAATGTTCAACCCGTCAGCCCGACTCGAACCATCATACGTGACAGTGACATGGTGCCAGTCGTTGGTCGAAATCAGATCGGCAGTCCGAATGCTGATAGCGTTCCCCGGCCAGAAATGAATCAGTGACCACTTCAATTTCCCGTCTTCGATCAGCAATTCATATCCGCGGCTTCCCGCGTCCGTCCAGGCTCGTGATCGGTGCAAAATCACCGCACGTTCCTTCACATCCGGAGTCTTCAGCCACAATGAGATGGAGAAGGGTTGCGAACGTTGGAAGTTCCCGACTTCTGTGTCGATGGAATCATCACCCGTCAGTTGGGCTGCCTTTCCGGTAACGCCCTCGACGGAACGATTTCGACCCGAAACCGTTTCGAAATCGAGATGCAGCAGCGGTTCCGGAAGTTGGACTTTCTCCGTCTTGTTTTGCGACAGCCATTGATCAAACTTGCCGACGCTCTTCTTCGCGATCCGTTGCAGCTTGGTCTCGGATTTCACGACCGACTCTTCGAGACTGGCGATCTCCAGTTTCTGCTCAGGTGTCGATAACAACAGCGTTGGAGTGGGAACGGCGGGCGTGAAGTAGCTGTATAACCCCGCTTCATCGATGTTGTCGAAGAAGGCGGAAAGCTGAAAGTATTCCGCCTGGGAGAGCGGGTCGAATTTGTGGTCGTGGCATCGGCAGCATTCGAAAGTCAGCCCGAGGAATGCGGTTCCGAACGTTTGCGTTCGATCGGCGACATACTCAATGCGGAACTCTTCAGGCGTGCTTCCTCCCTCGACTTTCTGCGGATGAAGGCGATTGAAAGTGGTGGCGAGAATCTGATCGTCTGTCGCATTGGGAAGAAGATCGCCCGCGATTTGTTCGGTGATGAACTGATCGTACGGAGTGTTCTTGTTAAAGCTCCGAATCACCCAGTCTCGCCACGGCCAGACATACCGATCACGATCGACCTGATATCCGTAGGTGTCGCTGTACCTTGCGACATCGAGCCAGTCTGAGGCCATCCGTTCGCCGTAGCGCTCTGACTGAAACAGGCGATCGACAACTTTTTCGTACGATCGATCCGAGTCATCGGCGAGGAAGTTGTAGATTTCTTCCAGCGTAGGCGGAAGGCCGGTGAGGTCGAACGTGACGCGACGGATCCATTTTTCCTTCGTCGCAGGAGGATTGGGAGCCAACCCCGCCTGATCGAGTTTCCGGAGAATGAACCTGTCGAGGTCCTGTTGAGGCCAATCGGGATCGGAGACTTCCGGCAACTCTGGAGCGACCGGTTTTCGAAACGACCAGTGCTGGTCATATTCTGCCCCTTGCTCGATCCACTTCCGAAGGATGTCAATTTCACTGTCAGTCAAAGAGAGATTCGAGTCAGGCGGCGGCATTTTGACGCTCGAATCATCGGAAATGATCCGCAGAAAGACTTCGCTTTCGTCAGGGCTTCCCGGCTTGATGACAAAAGGGGCTGTCGCGAATTCCACAGCTTTGTGCGCGTCGGCTTCCTGATCGAGTCGCAGATCCGCTTCGCGATTTTCTCCATCGGGGCCATGACACAGGAAGCAGCGATCAGAAAGGATCGGCCGCACTTGCGTATTGAAGTCGATGCGCTCGGTCCCAAACACAAGTTGTGTGAGGAAGAGTTGGGAAGAAAGGAACGCAAGGAGAGAGAAGAGGCGAGTCATTTTCATGCAGACATTCTAGCAAACCCCGCTGGCGTGAGGCAAAACGTCACAAGGAGAATTTCATTTTGCGTCAGCCCAAACAGTTGAAGATGATCATTCTGCCGCTTGGAAGGCATGCTTCGTTCTGAGGTGATTTGAGAACGGAAAAAGGCCGCCTGAATCTTGTTCAGGCGGCCTTCTGTATCTCTCGAAACTGTTTGTAGATCAGACTTTGAAATCACTCACGTGATCCCGGTTTTGTGATTCTGATCTCTATTTCGAATCGTCGATCGGTCCGAGAAGTCGTGCCAGTTCCGTTCGCAACACTTCGTCGCGAGCATTCAGGTTGACAACTTTTCCGCTTTGGTCGACGAGGATGACAGTTGGAATTCCACTGATCCCGTAGTAGCGGGCGATTGGGTTGTCCCAACCTTGAAGTTCCGGTGCTTCTTCAAACAGTGTGACCCAGTTGAGGTCGTTGTCTTTGACGAATTCCACCAATGCTTCGCGGTCATTGTCGAGGCTGATCCCGACAACTTCAAAGCCTTTGTCGTGATAGGCTTCGTACATTTCCTTGACGTTTGGAAGTTCACCGATACATGGACCACACCAGGTTGCCCAGAAGTCGACGAGAACGACTTTTCCTTTGTATTGATCGATATTGAACTTCGATCCATCGAGAGTTGTGCCAGCAACTTCGATTTCGTTCCCGGGCAGTTTGAGACGTCGAGCGGTTGCTTCGAGCGTTTCAATCAGATCGCCGAGGTCAGCTTCGTTTTTGGCTTTGAGGATTGAAGTGTAAGTATCGTAGGCAAACACCGCGTTCTCGGTGTCTCCGTAACGATCAAGCATTTGTGCGGCCTGCATGGCACCTTGAATCGCTAATTGGAGTTCTTCCGGATTCTCCATTGTGGCGGATTTCAAATTGCCAGCGAGTTCTTTGATCAGTTCTTTCTTGGCAGCGTCAGGAAGCGTTGGCAATCGACCGATTCGCTCCTGAAGTTCGATGCGTGCTGCCAGGGCTTTGACTTGAGCTCGATCATCGTTCTGCAGTTTTTCGATGAGCTTGGCTCGCTTCAATGCTCCGGTGTTGTCACCGAACTGAGGAAGCAGACCGAGAACCTGCAGGCGAAGTTCGGCAGCCATGAGGTATGTTTCTTCGTCGACCGCGTCGCGATCCAGAATCGTTGTGAACGATTCATCCATTTTCTGCAGGTGAGCGAGAATTCCTTCGGGGGTTCTTTCCGGAGGTGGTGTTCGGGCGAGTTTTCGCAGGTAGAGTTGCAACTCGTTCGCGTCAGTCCCTTCCGGAACAGCATAAACATCAACTGTTTCGGCTTCGGCTGCAGCGTCCTGAGCAGTTGCGATGAGCGTGGGAGAAGCAATCGCGGCGATCAACAAGCCGAGAATGAGTCGAAGCGATAGAATTCTTGGGGTCATATGAACCTCCTGAGGTCAAAGTCCATGGAATGGCTAGGAAGTGGGGCGGGGCAATCAATTACAGAGATGTACAACGCCTACTGTTTTTGATTGCGTGATTGAAGTATTGAACGTCTGCCGTCATGAGAGTGTTTGGCAAAACTCTCGGAAAGACTGTAAGCAGCCTCACATCCTCATCATTTTGGACGATAGGAGACCCACAAGAGCAGTCACATCCTGAGAATAGATCATACTGCGTCGATAAGTTGAAACCAACATATGAATTCAGGAAATCTCACGATTCCGCCGTGCAGCAGCGGCGAGCGAAAACCCGCCGCCAAGCTGCAAACATGGAGGTTTCGAAGCAATTCTTCTCCGAAATTTCACGAACTCCCACGAGTTCAAAGCATGTGAGTGTGCACTCAAGATGGACGAGCATCGGTTGCGTGACGGCAACGAAACAAGTCCAGTTGAGTGCAATTCGCTTTCATCCGGGCAGGAATGAGCATTACGCTTCATCAATGACTTGCAAGGCTTCGAAGTCCTTGCCTTCGAGCATTTCGAGGCTCGCTCCTCCACCAGTGCTGACGTGTGACACTTTATCAGCGAGGCCAAACTGCTGAATCGCAGCTGCACTGTCACCGCCACCGATGATGCTGATGGAATCCGACTCGGCGATCGCCTCAGCGACGGCTCTTGTTCCCGCGTCGAACGGAGGAACTTCGAAGACACCCATCGGGCCGTTCCAGACAATTGTCGCTGCCGATTTCACGATTTCAGCGTACATCTTCGCCGTTTCCGGGCCGATGTCGAAGCCTTCGTAGTCGTCGGGAATTTCCCCGGCGGGCACAACCACTTTGTTGCAGTTCGGGTTCTTGAATTCGTCTCCGCAGTGAGTGTCGATCGGAAGAACGAGTTTGTCGCCGCCTTCCTTGATCAGTTCGCGAGCGAGGTCGACTTTGTCCTTCTCAACCAGACTCTGTCCGACTTTTCCACCTTGAGCGAGCGAGAACGTGTAAGCCATCGCTCCGCCGATCAAGACTTTGTCACACACGCCGAGCAGATTTTTGATGACTTTAATTTTGTCAGAAACCTTCGCTCCGCCGAGGATCGCAATGAATGGACGTTCGGGCGAGGAAATGGCATCGTTGAGATACTGGATCTCTTTCTGAACGAGAAATCCAACCGTTTTCGGCTTTCCTTCCATCAGCAGCGGGACGGTGTGCATGCTGGCGTGAGCGCGATGGCATGTTCCGAATGCGTCGTTGCAATAGATGTCAGCAAACGAACCGAGTTTCTCGGCGAAAGCTTTCTTGGCGGCACGCTGTTCATCAGTCGTCGATTCCGCTTCGTCCTTGAGTTCCTCTTCACCCGCGAAGCGAACATTTTCAAGGACCACAATTCCGCCGGGTTCCAAAGCTGCGACTTTCGCCTGTGCGTCAGGGCCCACGGTATCGGTCGCGAACGCGACTTCGCGTCCCAGGAGTTCCGCCAGTTTCTCAGCGGCTGGCTTGAGGCTCTCTTCGGGTTTGACTTTTCCCTTTGGTCGTCCGAGATGGCTCTTCAGAATCAGGCTTCCTCCACGATCGAGGACGGACTCGATCGAAGGCAGGGCCATTCGAATTCGTCGATCATCCGTGACGTTCAACTCATCGTCGAGTGGCACATTGAAGTCGACTCGCATCAGCACTTTCTTGCCGGAGACATCGACGTCAGCAATTGATTTCTTCGCCATTTCACAGACTCTGTTCTGGAGATTTTTTGAGCAGTTTCAAATTTCCCGGATCGTATGTGACCTTCAGTCTGCTGCCAAGTGGCGGCATTGGGCGAATATGTTACAACTAGACTTTTCTGACCGTTACCCATCAACTTCTATTAGTGTGTTGCCGTCATCATGAAGTTTCACGTCGCTGAAGCGTCTCCTGCCGAAATCGCTGCCAGTTGGCTGATTGTTGGGTGTTTTGAGGGCGAGTCGCTGAGCCCGGAACTGATGGAGTTGGATGAACTCCTCGGTGGCCAACTGTCTCGATTGTCGACCCGCGACGGCTGGCCCAGCAAGAGAGGGGAATCTCTCACCCTCCATGATGTCCCGTCGATCAAAGCTGATCGGCTCCTGATCGTCAATTACGGGGACGAGTCCTCACCGGACCTTTCCAAAACCTATGAGATCCTCTCCGGGGTTCTTCGAAAAGTTGCCTCAAAAGAAAAGCAGTCCGCCGCACTGACGATCCCGGCGTGCCTCATCGAGAAATTCGGAGAAACGGTTCTTCTCGAGCGGTTTGCAGAATGCGCGACGACAGCCTGTGCGTCGCAAGCGATTTATCGAAAGGAACGAGATCGCTTTGAGTTGACCGAAGTCAATATTCTGGGCCTTCCGGAATCTCCGTCAAACGAAGAAGCGATTCAGCGTGGAAGAATACTCGGTGAATCGATCAATCTGACGCGCGAACTCGTCAACCGACATCCGAACGACATCTATCCGGAAACGTTCGCTGCCCGCGCCGTCGACGCCGTTGTTTCACACGGAGTGACCGGAAAAATTCTGGACGAACACCTCATCGAGAATGAAAAGATGGGGGCTTTGATGGCTGTCGCTCGCGGAAGTGCCCGGCCGCCGCGCGTTGTCGTGCTTGAGTATCGAGGGGCTGGGGAGGATTCACCGACAATCGGACTGGTCGGAAAGGGAGTCACCTTCGACAGTGGTGGCCTGTCTTTGAAACCGTCTGCGAGTATGATCTCGATGAAGGCGGACATGGCCGGGGCAGCTACAGTGCTCGGAATCGTTCACGCTTGTGCCAAACTTGAACTGCCGGTGAATATTCTGGCGGTGATCGGATTGGTCGAAAACATGACCGGGCCCTCAGCGTACAAACTCGGTGAAGTGTTGACAGCGAGGAACGGAACGACGATCGAAGTTCACAATACCGATGCGGAAGGCCGACTCGTTCTCGCGGATGCTCTCTCGTATGCCGTCGACCACAAAGCTGATCGCCTCATTGATTTCGCCACTCTGACCGGTGCCTGTGTCGTCGCATTGGGTGAGGAATTGACGGGAGCATTCACCAATCAGCAGGAGTGGTGCGATCAAGTCATTCAGGCAACCCGTGATTCTGACGAACTGATCTGGCAATTGCCGATGTATGACTTTTATGCGGATCAACTGAAGTCCGACTTCGCGGACTGCAAAAACATCGGGACTCGCTGGGGCGGAGCGATTACAGCAGCAAAGTTTCTGGAGAAATTCGTCGATGACGTTCCCTGGGTGCATCTCGATATTGCCGGCGCAGCCTATTCTGAGAAAGAATGTGCAAGTCGTGACGCTGGCGGAACCGGTGCCATGGTTCGTTCCATCGTCGGATTGTTGTCGTCGTTGAACGAAGAGTCTTCGAAATAACACGGAAACAAACAGTGTGAAATAAGCACTGTGATTTGAGTCTCGAATTGAATTTCATGAATCGCACACGCAGACACGGAACTTGATTGAGTCAAACCGGACAAGTGAGTGCACAGGGATGAGCACCTAGCTCAGGACGTTCAGGAGGAAGTTTCAGATGCCACTTGATCTTGCGATTGTTCCCGTTGCCGGACTGGGAACACGACTGTTGCCAGCGACGAAGAGTCAACCAAAAGAAATGCTGCCGGTCGGCCGTCGTCCCGTCGTGCAATATGTCGTCGAAGAACTCAAAGAATCGGGCATTAAACGAATTCTGTTCATCACCGGTTACGGAAAGTCTTCGATTGAAGACTTCTTCGACGTGAACCATCAGCTCGTGAAGCATCTTCGCGAATCGGGAAAAGAAGAGCATCTCGCGGAATTGGCGTTCGAACGGAATCAGGTTCAATACGCATACACTCGCCAACGCGAACAGTTGGGATTGGGCCATGCTGTCTTGATCGGAGAACCATTCGTGGGACGGCAGCCGTTTGTTGTCGCTCTCGGTGACTCCATTATCGGCATGCATGCGAAGTCGCGGATCGTCGAGAGAATGATTGAAGAGTACGAACGTTCTCAAGCCGACGTCGTCGTTGCCTTCGAAGAATTGACCGATCCTCGTGAAGTCGTCCATTACGGAGTTGCGAAGCCAAGAGGCCCGATCAGCAACGACATCTTCGAACTGGAAAGTCTCGTCGAAAAACCTGCAATCGATGAAGCTCCCAGTAATCTGGCCGTCGCGGCTCGATACGTTTTCAGTCCCGCGATCTTCGAAGCTCTCGAACAAACCGATCGCGGAAAAGGTGGCGAAATTCAACTGACCGATGCCATGCAGCGAGTTCTCCGAGAAGGCGGGAAGGGGATTGGCATTCGACTGCCTTCCACGGAACCTCGATTTGATATCGGAAACTTTGAAAGCTACTTCCGGGCGTTTGTCGATTTCTCTCTCTCCGATCCTCAGTTCGGAGACGGATTGCGGACTTACCTTCGAGAGAAGCTCGATTCCGAAGAAGGAGTTTCGTAATGGAGATTATTCGCAAACGGGCTTACGCGCGGGCGGGACTGATCGGGAATCCGTCGGACGGGTATCACGGAAAAACGATCGCGTTCACCGTCCGTCAGTTTTTCGCGGAGGTGACTCTCTACGACTGGCCGAAAGTGGAGATCGTTCAATCCGTCGACGATCAGTCAAGCTTTCGGTCGATTCGTGATCTCTTCGACGACGTTCGACTCCATGGCTACTATGGCGGAGTCCGTTTAATTAAAGCGACGATCAAACGGTTCTACGAATACTGCGAAGAGAAGAACCTCGCCCTGCACGATCGAAACTTTTCGATTCGGTATTCCACAACAATTCCTCGCGCAGTGGGAATGGCGGGGTCGAGTGCCATCATCGTTGCCACTCTTCGAGCGTTGATCGAGTTCTATAACATCGACGTCCCGCAGCATATACAGCCTTCGTTGGCGTTAAGCGTCGAAACAAGAGAGCTGGGAATCGCAGCAGGATTACAGGACCGAGTTGTTCAGATCTATGAAGGACTTGTGTCGATGGATTTTGCGACCGACGTCATGACCGTTGAAGACGGAATGGAGTGCGGTCGTTACGAAAGCCTCTCGTCAGAGAATCTCAAAAACGTCTATGTGGCCTACAGCCTGGAAGCGGGCGAGCCGACATATGTCGTTCATAATCCGCTCCGTGCACGGTATCAGGCTGGAGATCCTGACGTTTTGCAAGCGATGGAGACGTTTGCCAATCTCACGGTGCAGGCAAAGAGTGCCATTGAACAAGGTGACTCATCAAAACTGCATCAACTCGTTGATCGGAATTTCGATACGCGTGCGAGCATCTGTACGATTTCGCCTTCTCAAAAGTTGATGATTGACACAGCCCGTGGCGTTGGCGCCAGTGCGAAGTTTGCAGGATCGGGAGGAGCGATTGTCGGAACGTTCGCCGATCAGAAAATGTTTAACGAACTCAAAGCCGCGCTCTTAAAGATTCATTGCGAGACCATTCAACCGCAAATCAACGTTTGACGAATCACTTTTTCGATCTCGCCATTCGAATCTCATTCCCAACTCTCTCAGCTTGAGATCTTTCGGGCTGGAGAATTCGAATTCTCTTTGTTTGATGTGAACCCGCATCACAACGTGAGTGTCCACACATTCTCAAACGCTTCCACTTTTCGATCTCGGAATCTCGAGAAAGAAACGGTGAGTGTTTGAAATGGGCGAAGCTGCGGACTGAAGACGCTCGACCAAATTCATGCCGGGCATGCACTCACTTGAACTTGCTTCTTTCGATAGATGCTGCGTTTGCTTGCGCGAATCACTGCGAACCCGAGAAGAAGATGCTCTCCAACGAAAAGAATACGACGCCATTGAACAATGAGAACTTTGCTGTCGCTGCGAGAGTTGCCCCGGAAGATCTTCGGTGTGGTCTCGTCGTCGCTGTGCTGAATCAGGTGTATGAGTTTCCCTCGTTCTTCTGGTGCCTCGACTCTCAAACGAACTCGCCGAGCGATCCGGTGCGCATCCGATGGCGCTCCCGTGATCGCGGACGCCCATGGACCGTGGAAGCCATTTGTCTTCCGTTTGTCCTCTTGCGAGATTTCAACGGTCGAGTCAGACGGGAAGATACACGCTCGACAGAATTCGTCCGCCTGGACGAAAAGTTTGTTCAAGCGGTCCATCGAGTTTCGAAGAAGAAAAAGTCCAGGAAGAAAGGCAAAGCTCGGTAATGATCGAGTGAGCCACTCAGCTTTCTTCCTGTGGCAAGAACGGATCGAAAGGGTCGGTTTCAAGGTCGACGTTTCGGTCGTGGCTGTCATCGGGTTCGGGGGAATCCTCAACAGACTCCGCGAGTTGGGAATCTCGTGGAGGGATTGCATCGGCGATACGCACGAGCACGCGGGTTCCCCGAATTCCCACCACTTCGATCGATTGTCCCGACTCGATGACCATGTCTTCACTGATCGCGTGCAAACGCTCTCCGTTGACTTCGACAAGCCCGCCGGGTGTCATCAGGTTCAGAGCTTTGCCTCGTTCTCCAATAAGCTCCTGGAGCCGATTCTGCTCATCCTGGTAGGGCGTTACTTCTTCTTCAGTGGGAGCGGTAAGCAGAATCCGATTCCCGAACGGAGTTTGAGTGAGGAGATAATAAATTCCGTAAAGGGTGATTGGGGCGAGAATCACCATCGTCGACAGATAAATCCTCCAGTAGAGAGGATGCGATGTCGCCCAGGCTGTGTACGCAAAGTACGCCGATCCTAAAAAGGAGGCAGCGCACATGACTCCAATGACCCCTCCAGAAGGGAGGAACAGTTCCAGCCCCAGCAGAAGGAATCCGACCAGCAGCAGGACAAAGGTCAGTACCTGAGCGTCCATGAGATCCTGTCTGAATTCGAGTCACTCGAGCAAGTCGCTCAATTTGGTGGGATCGTATGAATGGATAACGACAACAATGGTTGAAGTCGTTCATGCGATTTGTGAACACAACGACGAAGTCTGCTTCAAATGCAATCTTAGCTCACTGGTCGATGTGGGCAATCGATTGAAGCAGTTCCGAACGTTGGGATTGCAAACGCGGGTGGCTCAAAGACCTCATTAGAAATCGGAGAACGTGCTTGTCTCGGACGATTTCTTAACATTTCCAGAAAAGAGTGCCCAGAGTCGGCTCTTCGGACAGGACGAAGATTTTTCGGAGACCCGTGTCAGATGTTGGTCTCATCGTCACGATCGGATTGATCGCTTCCGGAAATGCTGAGCTGATTCGGATCGTGAGTTTCGATCGTGTCGAGGGCGGAAATGGTCTCAGGACTGGCATCGTGAGTGGACTCTGCAATCTTGGCCAGTCGACCAGACTGATAGCGACGATCGCTCACAGTAAAACGCCAGATCATGATCCCAAACAACAGGCCGATTCCCATCAGGAAACCGAAAATGTAGCGGCCCAGATTGTCATTCTTGTCTTGCGGGACTTGCTCAACCTCGACCAGCTTCATCGTCTTTGCAATGAGCATCGGAGCGATGTGCAAACCGAGTTCGGTGGCGTATCCATAATTCTTGAAGAAGTAACCAACGACGGTGACTGGCTCATCGATTTGTTCAGCGGGAGTTAGTGATTCCGGTTTTTCGGTGAGAAACACAACCCAGGGATTGTTTGCGGAATCAGCGGTGAAGATCCAGGCTTGCCAGAGGTCATCATCTTCCGACTCCGGATCACCATACGGGTATCGCTGAAGACGCCAGAGCGTTCCGTCAACGCGCAGAAGTTGCCCGCGATGTTTCTCGGAATCCGTAAAGACCACCCGAAATCCGGGATTCTCAGTTGCTGCTGCCTCCAGTTCCTCCTCGCTGAGGACCTGAGCCCGTTTGAGAACGATGTCCATTGCTGGCTCTTCGGTTCTCAGCAGCCCCACACGCCGGTCCTGAACGTCTTCCAAGAGCTCTTTCGGAATCTGCGAAACATCGAGTTGGAGGTTGTCGGCGGGCGGTTCCAGGTCAGCTTCTTTGGGGACGCGAAATTCATCCTGAGCCAGCGGAGTTTGATTGGGATCTTCGATTCGAAAATCGAGGTCTTCCAGATCGAGTTTTTTCAGTTCCGAAACGTCCGCTTCCTGACCAATGGAGAAGAACCATGCCCAGTTTTCCGCTCGAGATGTGAAGTCGATTGAGATAACGATCAGAAGCAGCATGCCGCAAAGCCCCATCAACCGATACTGGTCCTTGCGGTTGAGATAAGGGGCTGGCGACTTTTCGGTTTCAAACTTCACGGACGTGTACTTTGTTGCTCTGATTGATCGGCTTCCCGAATCGAAGAAGACCGTCGAGGGTTTCCAACCTCTATCATTCGAAAAAACTTCAGGCAGAGCAAGTTCCTCGGGATTCGCACGATCGGATTTCAGACGATGGAGCTTGGTGGTTTACAAGAACCTGTTGAACAGATCTCCTTCGCATCCGCACTCTCAAACGTCATGTTTCTGACGATTCTTGAGTTGGCGACGGCGTTCGCTGAGTCGAGCAAACAGACGTGAGAATCGTTGTGGCGGTTGGTGATTTCCGCTTTCAGGATTCGTTTTCTCCGGCTCTTGCGGAGTTGGTCGCTCGTGCTCAAGCGGACTTGAGTTGACGGGCTGAGCACTGACATCGTGAATCGTCTCGGACTCGAATTCACTCGGCAGCGGAGACGGTTGAACGACATCGAGTTCAATCCAGGTATCTCCTTGCCAGTTCGAATCACTCGAACGTGAACGTTGAGATCGCTGAACGACCTCGGCAATTTCTTGTCCGAGATCCTGAACGGTGATCAGGATTTCATCTTCCTGACCCATCTCGGACTTGTCGGCAACGGAGCGTTTGATCGACGTCAGTGAATTTCGATAACCGACCGGATGCGGATAGTGTTCCGAATCGAGAATGTGGTCGAGGTCAATTTCTTCCCGCTCTTGCAGCCCATCGAGCGTCGCGTATTTGTCTCGGATGAGTTCTTCGATCATTTTCGACTGCTCGTCCTGATCAGCGGAAGCGGAGAGTTCAACAGCGGGCTGTTCCTCGTGTTCCGCTGCAGGTGATGATTCGGAAGGCGACTCAATCCCCGCCCCGACTTCGAGAACAGAGAACTCAACGGTCTCATTCAGATTCAGAGGCAACTCGGAAGTCGCGTTGTTCGAATCCTCGTTTTCTTCGTCGAGGGAAGTTTCGCTCAATTCAGACTCAACGCCCTGGTCATCAGATTCGGAGGAGGAGAACTCTTCCGTCGATTGTTCCGGCAGTTCGAAGAGGTCCGTTTCACGTGAGGAATCCTGAGTCAACTCTTGTTCGGACTCAACGTCGCTACTGACGTCGTTCCAATGCAGCGGAAGCTCTTTCAAGTCTTCCAGTGCCGCCAGAACAGTTGCCTGTTGGAAAGGTTTGAGTTCCTCAGCGAAGGCCAGAATGAGGCTATGGTCAGCAAGTTGGCAGAGACACCGCGGGTTGCCATCACTCGCTCGGCAAATGGTCTCAAGAGCACTCTCGTCGAGAACGTCGCCCGGATTTGAAACTCCGCACATCCGGAGTCGTTCGACAATGAAAGTGATCGACTCGTCGAGAGAGAGCAGCTTCAGGCACGTTTGAACGGCAACACGCTGATTGAAGGCATCCAAAGAGGGATGGACAAGTTTTTCCTCAAGTTCGAACTGACCACTTAAGACAAGCTGAATCAACGATTCGCCGTCCGGGGCATAGTCCGCCAGAATTCTGAGTTCCTCGAACAACTTGGAATTAAGGAGGTGTGCTTCGTCGACGATGATCAGCAGGTTCCGCCCCTCGCTGGAGATGGCGCGCGCCGCATCCATGATCTTCAGCCGAGCTTCGTGCTCGTTGAGCCCTTCGTATTCAATCCCGAATTCGTAGAGGATGTGTTGAAGCAGATCGAGGCGGTTCGAGAAGGTCGCGGTTCCCAGAAGAATTGTTTGAAAGCGCGAAGCTGCAAGATCAGCCAGTTTCTTGCAAAGGATTGTTTTTCCGAGTCCAGCCGGAGCGGTGACGACTCCAATCCCGCGAGATTGCATCACGCAATTCAGCAATTCGTTCAGCGATTTCTTCGAGGACTCCAGATCCACATAGAGGTCGGGATTGGGGATATTGTTGAAAGGTCGTTTATCCAGTCCAAAAAATTCTTCGTACACCACTTCACCTCATCCATGAGGAACTATCACCGGAACTTTACAGACCGTCTCAATTGAGCCGAAGACACGCCCGTCAATCTCATGATCGATCCGGGGGGCGTTGACTATTCAGCAAATTGCTCTCAGGTGGAATAACTAGAACAATACCACCAGTTTAACGCAGGAACTGCCGGTGAAGGGCCTCGGATTCAAGCGAGAGCTGTCTGCCGCACCTCAAATGAGTTGAGAATGACTCGACTTGCATGAGTCAGAATCAATTTGAGAACGGTCTGTTTTCGATGATCGGAGAAGTTTTGAATTCGCCACTCCTGCCGCAGCGAGAAGTGCAATCGCGGGCACAACGGGGGCTCTCATCCGGGCATTGCTCCAATAAATCAGATGCACACACGTGAATGCGATCACGAGGCAAAAGACGGGTCCCCACGCGATCCATGCTTGTGACCCGGACCGGAGAAGGCGAACGATGCCGATCGCCATGAGAGTCCAAAGCATCGCGTAATAGATTTGAATTGTTCGCATCAGCGCGGACGGGATTCCTTCTGCAGCAGGGGCCATCGGGCCGAGATTCCAGAATCTCAGGAAGCGAATCCCGCAGGACTTAATAAATTCTGTCGGCCTGCGGCGAATTGTTTCCTGAGCTTTGAGAGACATCCATCGATCGCGCTCGATCTCACTTCGAAGCCCCAGTCGGTCCATCTCTTGATTAACGCTGTGCGCCCACACAGCTTGGCCGGGGCCATGTTGACCATCCCAGACAGTGCCCAACGGTTGATTCACGACTTCGTCGTAAAACGCATCATTATTTCCCAGCAGAACGGTATAGCCTCCGTGAGTCGTCATGAGCACGGGACGCCCGAATGCGCCCCAGTTCCGAAGTACCCAGGGCGACACGATCAGCAAGATACCAAGCCCTCCGAAGAGAAGAGGACGCATCTCACGAGAGTGACTATTTGCGAGCCGGGCTTTCGCTTCGGTTGTGATCATCCAGAGGGCGATCAAACCTCCAAAGGCCCAAAATGTAGGCCGCGTCAACACCGTGACTCCGAACAGGAGACCGGTGAGTGAATTTGCCGCAGGCGAGGCTGCGTTTCGATTCGTGAGCCGGGCGATTAACCCAGCTGCGAGAAAGGCCGTGATTGATTCGGTCATCGACAGCGACGTGTACCGGACGAGCAGGGGATCGAGTCCGAAAATCAAACACGCAATGATGCCTGAGAACGGATTCAGGTTGAGATTCTGACTCGCTCTCCAAATGCAATAGACGCCCCCCACGGCACAGAAAACATTGAGTAACCCTCGTCCCCATCCCCCGCCAAAATACTCAAACGGTGTGATCAACACCGGATAGAACGGTGGGCGAAAAGCGGTCGACTGTTCCGTTCCGGGAGTGGAAAATCCTCGCCCCGCTGCCAGTCCTTCAGCAAGCTGAATGTACGAGTCCGGATCGTCCGACAATTCCGAGGATCGAAGAACGACCACGCCCACTCGCACAATGAAACACAGAATGAGACAAGCGATCAGCCAGAAGGAACTACGAGAGAGAAGCGGCCGCAACGGACGGGCTCCCTGTCGGTGATTCGGAAGATTCTTGTTTCGACGCGGATTTCAGGCTGAAGTCCGGGGGAGCGACGGTCGGAAACCGCAGCGAGAACTGTGTTCCGTGTCCAACAGCAGTCTCGACGCGAATTCGTCCTCCGTGGGCTTCCATGACTTCCCGACACAAGGAGAGTCCCAATCCCGTTCCTCCCTGTCCGTGATCATCGGCCGTTTTGGTGGTGTAAAAACGTTCGAAAATCCGGGGTAACACTTCAGGAGAAATTCCGGATCCCTGATCCCGGATTGAGATCTCAGCACATTGATCGTCGACGGACTCAGAAACCTTGATGGTCAGAGTTCGACCGGCGACCATGGCTTGTCGGGCATTCACAATCAGGTTGAGTAAGACCTGCTGGACTTGCCCGGCGTTCACATTGGCATAAGGCTCCGCGAGATACTGGGTATCGAGGTGAATGCGGTGAACTTTGAGATCTTTCTCAACGAGGATGATCACATCGCGCACAAGTTTGGAAAGATTGTGCGGATCGCGTCGACTCTCGCTCGAGCGGGAATAGGCCAGCAGCCCCGTCGTGATTTTGGCAGCCCGCTGACTTGCGTTCAGGATTCTGTCGAACGCCTTGTCCCGCGCCTGTTCATCCTTTTGGCGCAGACCGAGTTTGGAGTAATTGATGATCGTCGTGAGGATGTTGTTGAATTCATGAGTCATCGATGATGCAAGTTCACCGATCGAACCCATTTTCTGAGATTGAAGCAGTTGTTGACGCAACCCTTCGATTTCTTTTCGTTGCTGTTCAATGACTTCGGGAAGTGATTGGGACGGCATGGAGATTGTCACTTTGGTTTTCTTGAGGGCAGTCCAGATGGACTACGTGATGAATCTGGAAAAACAGAGTCCATCGGCAGAATCGGCATCATTCGACAAGAACTTCAAACCGTTCGTAGCTGGATTGCGAGTGCAGCGAAAAGTTGGTCCGTCGTCCAGTTCGGGTAACTTGGGGAAGGTTGTCGAAGAAGGTTGTGACTCATCCAGTCGCTCAGCGCGCGGTCAGATTCCTCAATCGACAAAATCGGAAATCTCCTGAATGTCTTCTCTCGGGATGTTCGCCGAAGCCATCGCTGCGTGCAGATCCGCAACTGCTCCTTCTTGAGCGTTCTTATAAAACAGGACGCGAAGGCGAATTCCGTTGTCGCTTCCGGAGGCTTTCTTCACAAGCTCAACAACTTCTTCCAGCGAGATGACTTCGCCACCTTGCGGTTCTTCGGGATCGGTCAATCGATATTTGTCAGCTTGAATCGCCACAGTCACAAACGGCGAGACAGGTGCTGTTTCCGAGGCAGGGAGAGTCGAGACTGAATTGCGCAAGTCGCTGCTTACGGAAACTTGTGAATAGTCTGTGCTTGAATCATCTTCGTTGTTAGTCTCGGAGTTTTCCGTAGCGACATCGCCTGCTTCGTCAGAGTGAGTGCCCAGTCCAGGAATTCTCCACAATTGTCCCATGATAAAACCGAGCACAAGAATGACCCCGATTCCGCCTGCGTAACGTTTCTTCATCGTTCGTTTCCTTGGATCGACAGACTGGATTGGCATCCTGTCTGATAAAAATTGCGTCTGTCTTCAGGTTACCCGGAAACTTGTCAGCTATTCAATTCGGAATCCGAGATCGGCGTAATCATATCTCGTTCGGCTACTGCTCTCGAAATTCATTCTGAGAATAATTTGAGGGAGCGCATCGCGAACACCTTCTGTCGCCCAACGCTGAGAGCGACGATCGTAGGTGAGCATCATGATGACGAGATCTTTCGGGTCAGGCAGCGTGTGGGCGGTTTCGATAAACTCGTCTATGAATTCCTGCTGAACGAAATCTTTCGAGATGTCGATGGGAATCTGCATCTTCAGAATCTGGTCGCCGCTGGAAATCGTCAGGAAGTTGTCGGGAGTGACATGCACGTCCCAGACATCGCATCGCTTTCGAATTTCCTCATACGAAAGAAGGTGCTCGATGACGCGGCCGGATTGCTCGACAGCGATCTGTCGAAACCGCTCTTTGAGACGTTCGACTTCGGACGTCGTTCTGCCAGCAGGAGGTTTCGTCGATGTAATCGTCCGTTCGACCACCTGTTCGGGAATGTCGAACAGTTCTACGAGAAGGTCGGTCAGCACATTTTGTTGTTGCTGAGTTGTTTCGAGTTGGTCCTGAGCAAGTGCGAGTTGCTGTGACTGTTCGCTTAACTCGCCGCGGAGAACGGAGAGTCTTTGTGCCGTTTCAAAAAGCTCCG
Source organism: Thalassoglobus neptunius (assembly GCF_007859735.1). Classification (GTDB taxonomy): domain Bacteria; phylum Planctomycetota; class Planctomycetia; order Planctomycetales; family Planctomycetaceae; genus Thalassoglobus; species Thalassoglobus neptunius. The sequence goes on from NZ_SIHI01000008.1 coordinate 87,276, forward strand.
CTTCCACTGTCTTCAATTCAGCAATCGTCTGATCACGTTCGACCAGTGCCGCAGATGCTTCCTGTTCGACAGCGACTTGCGTTTCCTGAACTTCCATATATTGAGCGAAGATGACAATCAGCAGGAGATCAAGCAGCGGCGTCAGCTGCAGCGTCATTTTTCGCACTCCCTGAGTCGTCGTCATGCGATCTCCTCAGCTTGCTCAGCGAATGCCAGTTCTCGTTTGACGCGCGCAACCGTTTCGCGGACATGCCTTCGATTCTCAGAGAGTCTCCCGAATGGGGTTTCGAGGCAACTGTTGATGAACATCAACAACATCGCTGCGATGAGACCGGCAGCGGTCGACCAGATGGCGTCTCCGAACCGACCCAGAATGAGCCCAACGGTCGCGGTCGATTCACCTGCTCCTCCAGGATTCGCCTGAAGTGCCGCTCCGATCGCCAGAATCGTTCCCAGGACTCCAGCGAGGGGATATGCCTCAATCATGGTGCGGGCCATGTTGTAAACTGTCTCGAACATCATCGAATTCAGGTATCGCCGCTTCTCGTCGAGAACACGCATTCTTTGAAGCAGAATTCCGCGATCAGCTTTTCGGTCATCTTCGTCGAGAGCTTCGTTGACATCCGAAAGGAAAGCATCGATCTGGTCAGAGAGATGAGCTGTCGAATCCAGCAGACTCTGATGGCTCATGCCTCTCGTGAAATCGAAGAGTGCGGACGCGATCTTCTTGAGATCTCTTCGTGACCAGATCCACAAGACCAGAAACACAAACAAGTGCACCGCGCAGGTCAGGGCGATGATGAGTGTCGAGAGTGTCGACAGGTATTGAAGAAGTTCGTTCATGAGTCCCTGTGGATCAGTATGGGGCAACAGCAGTGGCCTCCAGAGTACGCAGAACGCGACATTTCTTGAAGCGCAAGCGATGACAAGTGCTCTTTTGGTGATCTGAATGACCATTTGACGTGCTTCATCTCGCAGCAGAGTTAAATCACCGGGGCGTTTTTGAAGAGGCTGGCACCATCCGAGTTTTCGATTCATTCATCACAAGGCCGACGATCAGACGAGCAATGTGGCGAAATCGCTTCGTGTTGATCTTGATCAACGGATTTCTCCTGTTCGGAGACTCAAGTCGGAAGCTCTCACGAATTTGGAAATGACGCCTGAAATCGAGAATTCTTAGCAATTTCCCCAAATCCGAGATTTCTTTGCGATGTGAGCAGAAATATACAACTCCGGAAAAATGCGTGATCTAAATTGCAGTAGTGTGGACGATTAAATGCAATTCAATTGCGCATATAAGAGAGAGACACTATGCTATCCCTCAACCGAAGGCGGGCTGGGAGGCAAGTCAGGGCTACCGGAGATCGAAACTCCGGGGTGGTGCTTGTCGAATTTGCTTTGGTTTGTTCACTCTTTGCTGTCTTTCTGGCAGCGATTGTGGAGTTTGGTCATGTGTACATGGTCATCAACATTCTGAATGCTTCTGCAAAGCGTTCAGCACGATACGGGGCTGTGGAGGGCATCACCAGTGCTCAGGTGGCCTCGAAAGTAGACACCATTCTCAGTTCGACGATTTCCCCGGCGCAAGCGACAACGAAGGTGCTCGACGGAAACTGTTTCGATGATCCGGACTTCGACTTTGACACGTTCGATCCCGATTCGCTTGAGCAAGTTGAATTGACTGATCTTGATCGTCGAGAGCTGTTCGTTGTGCGTGTCACCGTGCCGTATGAACAGGTGGCCATAATGCCTCCGTTCTGGGTCAGAGGAATTACGCTGGTTGGCCAATCCGTGATGCGTCACGAATAAGGAGTAGTTCGAATGAGAGTTTCATTGAAGCGATTCAAGTCGGCGTGCCAGTCAAATCGACGTGCTGTGGCAACGGTTGAATTCGCGATTGTCGCTCCGATTTTCATGTCGATCGCTCTTGGTGTGATGGAGATGGGGCGAGCGCTTGATGTGTCCACGAACCTGACAAGTGCTGTTCGCGAAGCAGGGCGTTTTGCGGCGATGCACCGGAACGGAATTGTTCCCCCGGGGACGACGACGAATCAGAAAGTCATTCAAGACATTCGCAACGTGCTCAAAGCCAATGGAGTCAATGGCGATGCAGCCACGATCACGATTACGCATGCAGAGGGACCCAATCAGGGCCAGACGTTCGATTTGGATTCCTCGGCGAATTACATGCAGTACTTCAATATCAACATCTCCATCGCTTATCAGGAAGTGAGCGGTTTTCCCCTCAAATTTATGCACGGACAGTCATTGCGTTCGTCAATCATCTTCCGACTCGGATTGAAGTAGTCGAAAGTTTGAGGGCTGAGTTCGAATTCGGGTGGAACAGATCACCCGAAACGATGCTCAGCTCTGATTCAATGGGCTTACTGAACGATGATGTCGCGGATCCACTTACCAATTTGTTCCAGGATGTGAATTCATGAAAGTGAAACAAAAAAGATGGTGGTCAAGGATGGCACAAATGTCTAAGGAGTTGAGGGGGCGCAGAGGGGCATTCTTGATTCTCTCTGCCGTTGTGCTTGTCGGGTGTCTGACGATTGTGTCGCTGGCAGTCGATATCGGGTTCTTAAACCTGACGAAACAGCGGATGCAAAATGCCGTCGACGCAGCTGCACTGGCAGCTTCGCTCGAGATTACAAACGCCATTAACAATGCACCGCTCGATACGCTTGACGTTACGGTGTATGCGCAAGCACAAGCCCGCCTTGAAGCTGCTCGTGTTGCTCAGCTCAATGGCGTGTATGTTGACCCGGACACAGATGTGACGTTCGGAAAACGAACCTACAACGACGATACCGACAGCTACAGTGTTGAGTGGAATACATCGCCTTCGAATGTCGTCAAAGTTGTCGCTCGCCGCGACAATGATGATGTTTCTCAACCTGATGGCAAGCTGCAACTCTTCTTCTCTGGTGTGACCGGGGATCGACGGGCAGCCGTCCGAACTGATGCCATTGCCTATGTTGAATCTCGTGACATCGTTGTTGTTCACGACTTTTCTCGTTCGATGAACTTCGACAGCTACTTCAACGACGAATCGAACTACCATCTTGCCGATGCTGAGGTGATCGCGAACCTCGCGAAGGTCTGGAATGATCTTCAGATGCCAAATACTGGCAATCTCTCGTTCACTCCTGAGTATCTGACGGTGACGAATAGTTCCGATGGTTTAACCGCCTCTGTTGAATTCCAGTTCGACGACCTCCGGGTCACCAGTGGTTCGGAAATTCAGCAAGTTCAGGTTCGTTATACAAATGGAAGCTCCCATACATTCACAGGTCTCAGCGGCAACGATGTCGATATCAACGGAAACCGAGATATTGAAACAGCCTGGGTGACTCTCAATGCATCGGGGGAATCCGAACCGGTGACCGTCACGGAATCGGGAGTGGATGTCGAGTTTTCAGGAGACCGGATGACGGCGACAATTAATGCGCCGTATCGAGTCCGCGAAGTGTATGTTGGTTTCACGAACGGCGGAGATGACTATGAAAGTCACGGAAGCTACGGACCATACAACTACACCTATGAAGCAAATGAACCCATCGATTATCTGTATCTGGAACTCCTCGATGGACGGTCGTTCTGGTACTACTTCGACGCTCCCGATGGTGCTGGAACTGTCACGATTCGGTTCGATGATACGAATTCTGCAGTACGGGACTACTTCGGCCTTACTGAGTCATATCCGTATCGGTCTGGAAGCTGGAACGGATATATCGATCACGTTCGGACCTATGGAGAGTTTAGAGACCGCAACTATCGCGAAAAATACGGCGGACTCACTCTGATTAACTACATCCTGAAGTATTACTCAAGTGCGAATGAGACTGCAGATCTCTGGAAGACCCGTCACTATCCGTTTCACGCGATTAAAGAAGGGCACTTCCTGTTCTGTGACTATCTCGCCGATTTGGGATTTGATGACCACATCGGGATGGTGAGTTACGACACGAATCACCGTATGGAAATGGTGGTTAATGAGGATGATCCACTCATCCCTTACGTGGATGTCCGAGATGAGCCGATTACGGACGATTATCTCTCAATTAAGGACTTGATGCGTTACAAGCAGGCGTCCCACTATTCGAATGCAACGAATATGGGCGGCGGTTTGAAAGATGGAACGCTGATGGTAAATACCTACAGCCGACCTGGGTCGAAGAAAACGATCCTGCTCATGACCGACGGAAATACCAACACCATGGATTCCGGGGAGAGCACAAGCCTTCCACACGGTTGGAGCTGGAACGAACTACTCGACTACGACAACGATGGAAACGCGGACTACTCGACTAACAGTGGTCACAAGCGATATGTGCTGCGTCTTGCCTATGAGGCACAGCAAGCTGGGATCATGATTCACACCATGAGTGTGGGGGTCGATGCGGATCGTGACCTGATGGAAGCGATCGCCCATCTCGGCGGCGGCCATCACATCATTGTTCCTGGAGGAGCAAGTGTTTCCGATATGGAAGCACAAGTGAATGCCGGCTTCCATCGAATCGCCTCGTTTGTTCCACCAGCAACTCTGCTTCCTGAGGAATAACCGAGAGTTCACTGAGAAGTGGTCCAGACTTCATCAAGACGTGGCGAGCAATAAAACGCTCGCCACGTTTTTTTATTATTTGAAATTCGTTCTCTGGTCGTTTTCTCGATGCGATGTCGTTGTTGCTGTCGCTGTCGATGAATTCTCGAACCAGAAAACAACACGCGTTGAAGACCGCGTCTCAGTTGAGTTTTGAATCACTCTTCATCTTCGTCTTCGGTGAGAGGAGTCAGAATGACATCGAGACCGATCACAGTGGTTTTGATGTCCCATTCATTTCTGTGCCAGTCCTTGATGATTCGCTTGGCCTCGAGGCGATCGAGTGTTTGCTGCACATAAAGCGGAGCCATGTCTTCGAACTCCTGAAGGAGGTCAAGTTTTCGGCCGACGAGGCTGATCATTCCGCTCAGTGGAGCTTTTCCATGCTTTTCAATCCACTCTTTCCCTTCCGGTGACGCAGCATCAGGCCCAGTGAGTGTCAGGCGGAAGGATCGGATGGCCTTCCCGAATGAGGCAAAGATTCCATCCCCGAGGCCGATGTAGTCTTTGTGAATAATGTGCAGCTGCCCTTTGCGAACACGCGCCACTTTGTAGACCCAGTCCAAATCGGTCTCGATGAAATCCATCTTCAGCGCGACGTTCATCGCTTTCGCGAGATTTCTCAAAGCGATGGCAGGCGACGTCGATCGAGGAGAAATTGAGAGTTCAAGATCGCTGATCCCGCCCGCTTTCCGAGCTGTGATCACGTCAGACTTTCCCGAAGCTGGAAGCCCAATGGAAAAATCCATGTCATCTTGTTCGGAGCTCGATGCTTTTTTCGCCATGTTGCCTGCCTTGTTTCTCGGGCTGCGCCTGAATCAGAAATCTCAACGCCGACTGAAAACGATACCGTATCGGATCTTTCGCGGGCAATGACCCGCTTTCAAGGGGCATTGCCAAATTGTCTTCACGAAGTTGCACGCGCCAACAGGACGAACAACAAGTCAACTGGTCCGGACTCGGGCCCGGGAAGAGAAGTGATGAGGTCGCTTCACGCTCAAGTTGCCATTTTGTTGCGGTAACATTCGACGACAATCCGCAGTGTCGTGTAGTCGATATTCTCTTCAAAGTGTTCGAAGAGATCCTTCAAGCGGGGAGATTTCAGTTCCTCAAGTGCAGATTCTACTGTGCTAATGATTTCAGGACGCACCCATCGTTCCGCATCGGTCGTCTGCCGTGCGCGAAGATAGTCGACGAGGTATTTTTCAACGGTGGACGGTTGGCGGCCCAGTTCCTCGCAAACTTGCTCGATCGATTTTCCCTCGTCAAAGAGCGGGAAAACTCGAAGACTCGCCTGTGAGATGGGTCGACGGGACGGTTCAACATTTTGCCCCTCTTCGGAATCTTCAACGACCTCAGAAGGAGACGATTCCTGTTGCAGCGAGTTGCGAATCAGGCTCAAGAATTCTTCCCCGTATTGCTCGCACTTCTTGGTTCCAACGCCTGAGACTTCAAGGAACTCCTGTTCGGTTGTCGGAAGTTTCGATGCCATATCTTGCAAGGCAGCATCTCCGAAGATGAGATACGGAGCGACCGATTTCTCCCGTGCGATGCGAGTGCGGAGGATACGGAGTTCTTCAAAGAGTTCTACGGACCCGGCAGGGACGGTCGACTTCGATGACGTTTTTCGAGATGCCGAAGAGGAGCGTTTCGGAGTTGGCATCGAGAGCCTCGGTTCGACTTCCCCCCGCAGAAGTTTTCCGCCTTTTTCCGTGATCTTCAGGATTCCGAACTCTCCTGAAGTGCCGAGAAATCCCTGGCTGACAAGTTGGCCAATCCATGCTTTGATGGTCTCTTGAGATTTGTCGCGGAGAAGTCCATAGGTCGTCAGCTCATCGTGTGCGTTCTGACGAATTCGGTCATCCGCCCGGCCCTGTAACACTCGAACGGTGTAGCTCGTGGCGAATTGTTCTCCCTGCCGATAGATCGAAGAGAGAATCATCTGAGAGTAGCGAAGCGAATCCGGTTCGAACTCTCGTCCGTCAGTGCAGTGATCGCATCCGGTCCCGCAGTCTTCCTGGAGTTCCTGTCCAAAATGTTCCACCAAACTCCGGTGTCGGCAGTCGAGGGAATGGCAGAAATCGACGACGGTTTGCAGCGACTCAAGTGAAGCTTGTTGGAGAGTCGGCGGCTGGTCACTGAAAATTCTTTTCCAGGTTCGGGCGTCGTTGCCTCCGAAGAAGAGGTGGCATTCCGAGTTCAATCCGTCGCGCCCAGCCCGGCCTGTTTCCTGTTGATAGTTTTCGAGGGTTTTGGGAATTCCAATATGGATCACAAAGCGGACGTCGGGCTTGTCGATTCCCATTCCAAAGGCGACGGTCGCGACGATGATTTGAATTTCGTCTTTGATGAAGGCGTCCTGATTCGCCTGTCGTTGTGCGTCGTCCATTCCTGCATGGTACGCCGCAGCCCGATATCCCAGCGACTGAAGCTGATCCGTCACACGTTCAACTTCTTTGCGGCTGATGCAGTAGATAACTCCCGCTCGTGATGGGAATTTCTCGATCACCCCTTGAACCTGTTCCAGCAAATTGTCTCGCTGGGCGATCCGATAGAAGAGATTCGGCCGATCGAAGTGGCCGATCAGAACTTCCGGTTCGTGAAGCCCGAGTTGTTCGATGATGTCTGCCCGCACCCGGTTTGTTGCTGTGGCTGTGTAACCATGAAAACTGATTTCCGGAAACCATTCTCGCAGCGATTTGAGTTCTCGATAATGCGGGCGAAAGTCGTGTCCCCATTGGCTGACGCAGTGGGCTTCATCGACTGCGACAAACGACGGGTTTCCCGATTCAATCAACCGGGTGAGTTGGCCACGCGCCTGAATTCGTTCCGGGGCCAAATAGAGAAGTTTGATTTCTCTGCCTTTGATCTGGTCGGCAATTTCCCACTTCTCTTGAGCAGTGAGTGTGCTGTTGATAAAGGCTGCCGAGATTCCATTCTCTCTGAGTGAGTCGACCTGATCTTTCATCAACGAGATCAAAGGTGAAATGACAATGGCCATCCCTTCGCGGCACATCGCAGGAGCCTGATAGCAGAGAGATTTCCCGCCACCGGTTGGAAGGACGACCAGCGAGTCACGGTCTGCGAGGACAGACTCCATTGCGGGCAACTGCAACTCGTGGAAGGAATCGTATCCCCAGTAGTCCTTGAGGACTTTCGCAAGCTGTTTGCGAGAGTGCAGTGCTTGATCAGATTTTGCCGCAGCGCGAGTCATCCGTGTCGCCTTGAAAACTTCCGGAAGTTTGAGTTCTGCGAGTCTTTAGAGCAAGTTGCTCTTTCCTGTGCACTCGCTTGAGCTTTTTCATCAGGTCAATGGCTGAGTTTGCTCGTGCGAGTGAGTGCACACCAAAACAGAAAATGATCTAGATAGAACTGGACTCGGGATCAGTTGATTTGGTCGAGTGTCTCGTTGCTGTTGACCATTCCCTGTCCGAATTCGCTGGCCCAGAGCGACGAGTCGTGCTGGACGAGTTGCAGTTTTCTCACGACATCCGGATCGCGGAGAATTTTGTCGGTCAGTTTTTCGCCGAGGTTGGTCTCCTCAAGTGCTGTCGAGAGACGGGCTGCCAACATCGCCCGTCCGAATTGTCGCTCATGCAGGAGTTGGTCAACCGCTTCATCATAGCTGGACGTCGCGAACATTTGATGGGGCGGGGCCACTTTTTCCAGAAGTTCCCTCGTCCACGTCGCGGGGTCACTGCTTCCGTAAAGACTCGGCCCCAAAACTGTCCGCAGGGCGCGATTTCTTCGATCGAGCCAATTGAGCAATGGCCAGATCAGGCAGGAAATAATGCCGAAGGAAGCACTGATCGCGAGGAGACGCAGTGTTTCGCGATTCCATTCGCGAAGGCCCTCATAGAGTTCCAATGTGAGGAAAAGAAAGAACCCCGTGTTGCATAAAACGGGAACGACAGCCCATCGTCGAAGAAACGCTGCAACCACGAGGCCCACGGACCAGCGAATGGGAACTTGCAGGTAGTTGAACGATTGCCCGGTCGCCGATTTTCTGAAAATGTGGACTGTTTTGAGCGGAACGACCGGGAGATGGGCGATGCAAAAGCACTCCACAGCATCGAAGTCTGTTGTGTCTCCGGAGCTGGAATATTTCCACGAAAGGTGTCCGCGAGCGTCGCAGATTGATGTTCCGAATCCATGGACTGTTGTTGGCATTCTTCACATTCAATTCGAAACGCTCGAAGACTCGGATTCGTAGCGAATGGATCACAGATAAGGAGAGACCCATTCGCTCAGTTCTTCCTGGGAAGCGTATCCGGTTCGCGATCGTTTGACACGTCCGTGATCGAAAAGGAAGACACGAGGAATCCCGGAAACACCGTAGTGCTTTGCTAGATGGGGTTTCTCGTCGACATTAATTTTGACGACGTGCAGCTTCCCGGAATAACGCGATTTCAGCCGGGCAAGTTTCCGGGTCCATGGCGACACACGGAGGGCACCAGTCGGCACCGAATTTGACGAGGACAGGTTCGTCCTGATCGACGACTCGCGCCTGAAACCAGTAGTCGTCTGGTGGGGACATCATCGCATTCCGGAGTGGAATGAATGCGAGTGCCAACAGAAATCCTGCAATTCCAAGGAGCGGTTTCACTGTGTTCATTGTGGGATGCCGGTGAACGAGGTTGGGTGATGGATTCGCCCCAACCTACGGTTCACTGACAACGCAGGATCACGTTAATGAGTTGTCGTTCCCGGTCGACTGCAAATCGAACAGAACCTTTTCCGGTTTTGCCAATTGTTCGGATTGCGAGTCCCGGGGCGTTCATCGAGTCGCTCAGTTCTTGACCACTTTTTTGGCCGAGCCGCCGATGCAGTAGAGGTGATCGAATGTTCGAATCAGAATTTGCCCATCTGTGAAGACGGGAGTCGAGACGATGAATTCGTCATCTCCGAGCTCATTCGTCGCGATGATCTTTTTGCGATCGGTATCAACCACAAATGTGACGGCGTCTTCGCGGACCAGATACAACCGGTTGCCAGCGAGGATCGGAGACGAACTGAATTTGAGGCGATGCTTGGGCGTTTCGACTTTCCAGAGTTCTTCGCCTGACTCGGCGTCGATACAGCCGACTTGCCCTTTGTCTGTGCACAGAAAGACTTTGCCGTCGATCGCGGCAGGCGTCGGGACGTCAGATGAAAAATCCTTCTTCGTCCAGAGGACGTGTGATTCCGTCACGTTTCCGCTTCCACCCATGCGGATTGCAGTGAGTGTGGCTCCTCGGGCGTAAGGGGCAATGACGATCCCGTTGGTAATCACTGGTGAAGCAATGGAACGGAAGAACCGTTCCTGTTCGGGATTCAATGTTCCGACACGCCACAGCTCTTCACCGTTCTGTGCAGAGTGGCAGGTGACGAAGTCGGCCCCGAGAACCACGATTTGTTCCTGTCCCTCGAATTCCGTCACGACTGGAGTTGAGTAGCTTTGCGCTGCTTCTTCAGGGGCTCCCAATTCGCGATCGACTTTCCAGACTTCTTCACCCGTCTTTTTGTCGAAAGCTGCGAGATAAGAAGGGGAGGGCGGACTTTGCATGCAGGCGATAACGACGTTGTCTTCGGTGAGAACCGGAGATGTTCCGAGATCCCACCAGAGAGTGTCTTCACCATAGGCAGCTTGAAGGTTTTTCTTCCAGACAACTTCCCCCTCAAGGTTGAGTGCTGCGAAGTCGCCGTTCTTGTAATAGACGAAAACAAGTTCTCCGTCGGTAACTGGAGAAGGGTTGCTGGCGCTGGCTTTCTTATGTTTTCCGGCTTTGGCTTCCCCGAGCGTTTGTTGCCACAGGATCTCTCCTTGACGGTTCAAGCAGAGCAGGCCGTTTTTCTCGTCGATCGTACAAGAGACGAAGATTCGGTCTCCCAGCACGATTGGAGTGGAACCACTTCGGCTTGGCAGGCTGATGCTCCAGGCGAGGTTCTCCTCGTCGGACCATTCGACGGCATAGTTTCCGCTGTCGACGGTTCCGTCGATTCCGGGGCCGCGCCAGTTTGTCCAGTCTTCCGCAATGACTGCGGTGCTGAGCAATAAGGGAAACGCAAAGAGGGAGAGAGCTATTGAAGGTGTTCGCATGGAAACTCCGGGAGTCAATCTGTCGGTCAAAAAGTTCATCAGTGGAACAGATCAACAATTATGATTGAGTCGGCCGCAATTGAAAAGGTGATCGGGCCTGTGGATTCTCAATCTTCAGGGCCCGAAGCAGAAAGTTACCCTGTCAGCATCGCGAAATCGGGCCAGAACATTCTCAATTTGGTTTCCACTGACTCGCACCCGCAAACTCAACTTTCGGATGAGTGAGACCGCACAAGCGAGTGCACAGGACAGAGCAACTTGCACTATCCGCGTGGATGGCACTTTGTGTGAATTGACTTTAGACGACTGTGTTCCACTTGCGTGTAGATTTGAGTCGTTCGGATGCTGGCGTGCCCGAGCATCTCCTGCAGTGCACGAATCTCTGCTCCCCCGGCGAGCATATGAGTTGCGAAGCTGTGCCGGAGCGTATGCGGACTGATCTTGTCGCTGCACCCGATTCGTTTCGCGTACTTCTTCACGACGTGCCAGATCATAATCCGCGTCACTCCCCGTCCGGTGCGAGTGACGAACAGATCGTCAGCGTCTCGTCGACGGATCAATTGAGGACGTTCCTTATGAAGGTAATCGTCCAGCGCCTTGCGGGCGACGGGATTCAGATTGACGATGCGTTCCTTGTTTCCTTTTCCGAGGCACCGGCAATAGTTTTCTTCGAGTCTCAAGTCTCTCAACTGCATCCCGGCAACTTCAGATGCACGGCAACCAGTCGCGTAAAGAACAGTGAGAATGGCCCGGTCGCGTTTGGGGAAGCTGTCTTCCCATGATGGAGCATCGAGAAGTCGGTCAACCATTTCCGGGCTGAGGACAGTCGGAAGATATTGCCAAAGCTTCGGCGAAGACATCAAGTCGACGGTGCTCTCAGCGACGACTCCTTCCAGCACCAGATAGCGGAAGAACATTTTGATCGCGACAAGCCGGCGAGAAATAGTCGTCGGCTTCAGATTGCGTTCATGGAGAGCTTGCAGGAATTGCGAGAGAGCATTGAGATCGACGTCGAGGACTGATCCAACGTGCGAGTTGTTCATCCAGGTGACGAACTGCTCGATGTCATTTTTATACGCCTTCACCGTGTTCAGCGACATTCCGCATTCAGCCTGCAGATACGAGAGAAACGCATCGACAAACTGGGAAGGATGGAGGTGATGTTCCACCGAACTCGGAGCGGATTGTTGGGGACGGCGACGAGGAGGCATATCAAATGTCTGGGGAAGAAGTTTCCTTGACGACGAGTTTCACTGAAATTCCTGGGGCACGTTGTGAACGCCCCTGCGGAATACCTCGACTCGATGTGTGGCGGTGGTCCACGATCTCTTTCGGAACTGTTAAAGTCAGCCACACGAGAGGTGTTGCACTGCCTGTTCACACTGTCAGGACGCATTCGACGCCGAAGCGGTTCTGTCTTTCTGCAGTGCGCATGCCCTCTTCGGGAAAGTTCTCGGAACTTCAACGTGTCCTGCTTCTCGCGACGATTACAGCGGTCAGACAAACGTGGAAGAAAAGGCGATCAGGAGCATTAAGCCACCGCAGACAACTCTAGGAAGAATCTTGATCTGTTCTTCCGTGAGGAATCGCGTCAGAAGTCGCTTCTCGACTTGATCGGCGGAATCACGAATCGGCGCTGTCGGAGTGATGACAGAGCCCAGCCACGCACCTCCTGCCGCACCCGCGACAGCTCCCAGAACGGCAAGCATGGAACCGATGATGGGAACAGCCATTCCGGCAATCACACACGTCAAACTTCCAAGACCAGCGCCGACGAGGATTCGGCTGCGGCTGGTCATGTCTTTCGTGGCCCGGAAGAGGGAATGTCGTCGAATGGCGAAATTGAATGAGTCTCCGAGCACAGCCAGCAGGCCGATCAGACAAATGGCAAACCAGCCTAATCCAAGCCCACTCGGTCGGGCTGGCAACAGCGACATAAACAGAAGGCAGTTTGCGAAAATGATCCAGTGCCCTGCCAGACGGTAGAAAATCCCCGCCCAGGCAATGAGATTGGCGATGAGGAGAACTATCGCCGACAGATAATAGATCCAGTCACTCATCGTCTCTCCCGTTTCTCTGGAATCGTCCACCGGGAGGATTGTGCTGTTTTCTTTCTTGTCCGAAACTCGAATTCGCATCCAAAAATAAAAGCGACGGCATCGAGATCGACGCGGGACAAATTTGCTCGTTGGCGGTTTGTCGAGTGAAGAATTGCTTTCTTGAAGAGAGAAGTGTTGGGAATGGAACGACAGAATGAATCCGAGGAGAGAAGCGATCAGCCATCGGCATTCCCTCGGTTGTCCTCAGACTTGCAATCGCTTCCGGAGATTCCGGGCGGATGGCAAGACCGAAAGTTTGACGTCTCAGGAACAACACTTGAAGTTTTGTGTCCTTCACAACCGGATCTCTTCCTGGATGACGATGAAGTTTTAAAGGCCAATGAGCAAAACGGCTATACACCGTATTGGGCGTTTCTGTGGCCCTCTTCGATTACAATGAGTCAGTTGATGTCGCAAGCGCCATGGGCACCTGGAACACAGGTTCTTGAGCTTGGATCGGGAATTGGTCTTGTGGGGTTGGCGGGCTTGGCGCGAGGAGATCGCGTGACCTTCAGCGACTATGATCCAACCTCGTTGCATCTGTGTCGCATGAATGCCGTTCGCAACGGGTTTTCAGACCCTGCGACGCTTCAATTGGATTGGCGGGAACCGATTGCCGAGACGTTTGATGCCATCGTCGGTTGTGAAGTCACGTATGATGCCCCGTTGCATGGTGTCATCCTGAACTTGCTCTCCCTGATGCTCTCTGAAAATGGGGTCTGCTGGCTCGGCGATCCCGGACGATATCAGTCTGAGAAATTCTATCAATTGGCCCAGAGTCAAGGATTCTCAATTCGGGTCTTCGACTCGAAACTGAATGAACTTGAACAGCCAGAATCCAACGATTTTCAGATCATGGAACTGCGTCGATCATCGACCGCACAGAAGTCATGAGAACGAGTTAGAGGCTATCCGGAAACTGAGGTTTTTTGAAAGTCTGGTTTTGTTCACACTTTGCGGTTCATCAACGCAAAGGAGTGCACGGTGTCCGAGGCGATTCGAAAAGCGTACCCAAGTGACCTGACTGACCTTCAGTGGGAGATGATCGAAATGATTC
>NZ_SIHI01000009.1 GCF_007859735.1 Thalassoglobus neptunius
GAATCATTTCGATCATCTCCCACTGAAGGTCAGTCAGGTCACTTGGGTACGCTTTTCGAATCGCCTCGGACACCGTGCACTCCTTTGCGTTGATGAACCGCAAAGTGTGAACAAAACCAGACTTTCACAAAACCTCAGTTTCCGGATAGCCTCTGAGTGGAAGTCCGGGGATTGACTGCCAGGAAACTCATACATCACTTCCGACTCGATTTAGCGTCACCAACTCTGAAGCAACAGGTGTTGTTCTGTTGACGGACAAGGATGATCATGTAATCAAGGCGACCATTCGGATGGAGTGCGCCGACGCCCCCGACGAATTCTGGGAGCGAGTCATGGGGCATAAGGTGAATATCCATGTCACGCTGGATGATTTTGGTACTGTCGTTTCAGGCAATGAGATCACCAAAGTCATCTACCTGCCAGACGGTGAAACAAACTCGTTGGAAACACTCGTCTCCACTCGCATCGATCCAGAACTTGATGCCCTTGATGAAGCGAATCGCTTTGGTCAAGCCGTCATTTCCATGCAGTTCCGGCCACACAAACCGGACCAGGCTGGAACGCCTCCCTTTAACGCCAACAATGCGTCTGCCGAACAGCAGTCTTTCGTATTTCCAACGTCTGAGACGCTCATTCAGCACCTAATACGGTCCACGCGAGCCCACGATCATTCTGCGTTGACCGCAATTTTTAATGATCACTTGATTCGGCTAATGCTGGGCGATGCTTTGGACAGAGTTCGCGTGGAACTGTTTGGCATGCCCGGTAAGTGGACGGAACGCCAAAAACGATTGGCAGGGATCGTTCGGTCTCATGATAAAGACATCGCAGTATCTGATGATGACAGACTCGTCCTGGAAGGCTACTTGCCACAGCTTCTCGACCCTGAGCAAAACAGAGTGGATTATGCTGACTGGATTCCCCGACATGTTCAGGCACCGCGACGACTTCTGGCTAAGATTTGGCAGTGGGAAGAGGAGAGCAGTGGTGAAGTGCTGCCGCAGCACAACTACCGCGTCTTTCAGCCCGTCAATGGCAAGGCGACTGCAATGAGCGAAGACGGAAGCAGCGCCTACCTGCTCGAACAGGTAGGTGCAGTTATTCCAGCGTCAAGCAGGCCGGTAGGAATTCCGGTGTATCCTGGCAGTCGTCATTTCAAGAGCGTTACCGAAAGCCCCCAGGACCAGAAAGCGTGGCTCGTGACCAACATATGGAGCGGTGGCGAAGTCGGTATACAATCGCGTCTCCATAATTGGCCTGCAGGGTTTCCCAAGCGCGACGGGGACGAAGGCAAGCCAATTCAAGTCAACTCTGACATCCCGGCGAAAGCGATCATCCCCTCTGCCTCCCGATCACAGAACACAGCTGAAGAACCGTCTGAAGCCGTAAAAATAATGATGAAGGCCCTGCAGGGCACGTGGGATATACAATCCATGTCCAGTGGAAACGTAGACGTTATCACAATCACAGGTGACCATTTACAGGGCGATGACGACATCGTCACTTTCGCTATCACACTAAAGGAAACGAAGCCATATTGGACCGTTGAATTGACCCCGGTTTGGACGGAAACTCAATTGGTAAAAATGCAAGATGAATTCTGGCAGGCTGACTCAGATCCGCCACCATCGGTAAAAAGTATGATCGAGGATTTACTTCAAGAGGCCTCGCCGGGGACTCTCAAGGGCATTATCAGGCAGCAGGGAGATCAATTTGTTCTCAGCACGGTTGAAGGCGCTGGTTCAGGCCTCCCACGCTCGTTTGCTGTCAGAAATGGGCATGATGTGTGCAAACTTTCCAGGACACCAATTCAGTGGGGAGCGAACAAGCATGGGAATGTAACGGTTTGCCTTAGCAGGCGTCTGGCTCGCAATCTGCAACTGGATGACGAAAAACTGAAAGCTATCGATGAACTGCTGGATAAGCTTTGGAAGCAGTTCGTGACAGCGGAACTTGAACACACGACGTATTCTCGTGGTCACCGCGGACAACTGATTGCCGAAATTCGTGACTACGGTGAACAGCGCAGATTGTTGGAGTCGCAGTTTCGCTACGAGATATCCCGCCTTGTCTCGGGCAGACAGCGTGAAGCCCTGCTGTCGGCGATTCAAAACCTTCGTGGACACAAGGAGGTGGATGATATCTTCAAAGTCGATTCCAATGCGTATCCATCACTCTGGGGTTGGAATGAACAAGACTATCCCGTGCGGATCGAGATTTCTGCCAATGATTCACAACTGCATTGGTACGTGAAACCAGGAAAACACGGCGTGACAGATGATGGACCAATGATGCCACGAGAGCTTAAACATTACCTCATTCTCGGCCAGGCAGTGGTGGATGAACAACTGGACGCCAAAGATGCACTAAAGAAATTACATGCGAAACCAGAAGAGACCGAAGTAGACTCAACGGATTGAACCTCAACGGTTTGCTACGTGCGTGAGCCAGTTCACGATGGTTCGTTTACTCGGTCATGCACCGTTCAAAAGAAGTCGGCGGGGAGCAAATGACCGGTCTTGACTCCCCTACTCTCAGACAGCTCCAAGTTAGCTTCATCCCTTGTTCAAAAGATGTATGCGGGCATGAACACAATTTGTGTTCGACACTTGTTGAACGGGTTCGATCAAGTCGGTGACCTGACACCGTTCATGAATGGTATTCACTCCATCGGTAAGGCAATGTTGCAAGCGGGAATCCTCGACGCTGTGCCCGGTCATGGTCGGTTCAGGTGACGGCCACGCGACTCCCCTTGAACTCGCTTTGGACCTTGGTTGAACGCGACTTGCACCGTGCATGGCCCGCGTCATGCACGGTGCAACGGACGGTTCACGAACGAGGGGATTCAACAGTGGGGGTCACTGGGGTGTCATATTGCCTTGGATGCCAGCCGCACCTGCGTTAGGCTGGCTTCGTTCTGATTCTCCCCCCGCCATGGACCAACATCTCACCGTCAAGGAAGCAACCAAACTTACCGGCAAGTCCGAGTCAACCATCAAGCGACTCATCCACGTCATCACAGCAGATGTCGCGCATGAAGACCGCAATTCGATCCATCCAGCACATGACGAACTGGAACGACTTCGCGACGCGGGAGAGCCGTATGTCTGGAAGATCGACCGGATGCTGTTACTCAAACGTTACCCTCAGGAACCGCAGGCCGAAGAGGGGAGTGATCGCACTGACGAGACCGACGCGGCGACGGCTTCAGAGAATCAACTTGTTGATTCCCTGCGCGAGCGACTCTTGTCCCAAGACGACCAGATCCAAACCTTCAAGACTCAGCTTGATCGAAAAGACGGTCAGATCGACAACCTTAATGAGCGTATGCGTGAAACCAACATTCTGATGAAAGAACTGCAACAGAAGTTAGCGATTGCAGCACCGACTGCTCCTGCTGAACCGTCAATTCCGATCGATGCAGAACCTGCAACGAATTCCCCGTCCAACACTTCAGAAAAGCAATCCTCCACAATGGAAAAACACTTACCGACGATAGCCGGTTGGTTCCGATCGAAGAAGTAGGGGACTCATTGTCCGTTGACCACGCTGCCAATTCAGAAAACCTTTCCAGTGACTGACGCACCATCCCAACCACAACGGCACTTTCGCGGATTTGAGCCGCTGACAGCAAACTACATCTACTGCCCGAATCAGTTTCTCGACATCTGCGTGCCGAACTGTTCCCGTGGGGAAGTTCGCATTGTCGCGTATCTGATTCGCCAGACTCTCGGCTGGCTCGACGAAAACGGTCAACCGATCAACGAAGAAGTGCAGGTGAGTTACCGCGACTTGATTGAAAAAGCGGGCGTCAGCAGGGGATCGATTGGACCGGCAATTCAGAAATTGGTCCAAAGCAGATTCATTCGAGTTTGTTCTACGGGGCAATCGAAAGCGACTGGTCGATCAGGGCAGTCAGCAAAGTACGCTCTCCGATGGAGTGCCAGTTCAACGTTTACAAAGTCGGTCGACGAATTCGACGGTTTCTTTGTTGGTGAGGGGCATCGTACACCGATTCCGAATTCCTTCTTTGATGAGATCATCCCAACCGAAACGCGCGCCGTCGTCAAAGTCGTCGGGACGGTTCTCCGACATACGATCGGTTATCAAAACCAATTCGGAGGACGACGCAAGTCAGCTCCACTTTCTTACAACTACGTGCAGCGATACGCGGGACTCAACAGTCGATCGGGTGTCAGTGAAGCCATCGCTGTTGCTCAAGAACGTGGCTATATCACCTGCACGCAAGCCGGACAATTCGATGCGGATCGGTCCCAACAATCGGCTGCGTGTTACTCTGTTCGATGGTTTGCGGCCAATCAGGTTGTTCCAATCAGTTCAAAAAACGAACCAGAGGATCGGTTCAATAAACGAACCAGTAACGGTTCAAAATCCAGACCAGTGGATCGGTTCAAAAAACGAACCACTTCAAAGACAGATTCCAAAGACATCCACAAACAACAGCATGTTGCCAGTCAGGAAACAGAAGCTGCGATTCAATTATTGCTTGAGGCTGGTGTTGATCGAGCAATAGCCTTTCGACTTGTCGAAAAGAGCGGGCCGGAGCGAGTGCAGCGACAGTTGCAGTGGCTTGACGCTCGCACCCCCCGCGAAAATCGTATCGGTCTACTTTGTAAATCCATCACAGAAGACTGGTCGCCACCACCATCCATTGCCGTGAAGAATCGTCAAAAATCAATACGCGAGCGGGAACAAATCGAAGCGGCCAAACAATCACAGGAATCGAAACGAGTCGCACGAGAAAAGGCGGCTCGCGCCAAACGTCGAGAGCGGCTTTTGTCTGAATGGGACACGGCGACATCCGAACAACGCAAGGCATGGATTCAGACTGCCGTGAAAGCGGAATCAAGCTGTGTCATCGCCGACATCATCCGACGACAGGGGACGAAAGCAGAGTCGCCGCATTGCCATGTGCTCGATGCCATTGCGGCAGCACGGAAGCTGCCGCCAATCAGTGTTGCAAGTGACAGTCCACGCAGTTCGATTGGCTACAAAGTCGCCTGAATTCGCCACAAGGAAAAGGGGACTCAATCACGTACAGAAGGCTGATGATTGAGACGTCACCCTTTGCGATCAGGCAGCCGAGCAGTGGAACTGACTCGGTTCTACGCTTGGCAGAGCCAAGAAAGTGTCGCCTCGATGAGGGCACCACGTCACGAGCTATCGCCCGCGACCGCAGGGCTTTCGACGACGCGGCCGGACTCGTACCTCACCGATCTCGCTGCTACACCCCTGCGGTCTCGGCCTCATGCTTCGGCTCGCGACGTCGGTGCCACACTCCACTCTCACGCCGGAGGCGTCACCTTTGACGACCGACTGGTCGTCCATCATTTCTCCACTACCCCTCTCGGCTCATCCAAGGCGTCTCAATAAGGCGCGAATGCGCTGAGGCGTCTCCACCACGAGTCATGATTGAAACGCCTCTTAAAACGCCGCAGAATGCGTCGTCATCTTCTGACCTCTCAAAAAGAGGAGCAGCCACGCGATCAACCTTGACGCAGGCGGTCGCCGATGGTTTGCCATTCCGGCTCCGTTACTGACTCGGGCTGACGCCCGTCGAAGACTCCGCCGAACATTTCTCGCGACCAGACCAGTCGCGGCTGAATGCCGTCCTGTTGGTGCAGTTTCCAAAGCGTTTCCTTCGCTCCATCAATGCCCTGTTCGTCATTGTCGAACATCAACGCGATCTTCCCACCGGCCAGACGCCTCGCCCAGTGGACAACTTTCTCGACTTGGGCATCGGTCATGCGGTTGGACATCACACCGACGGCTGGCTGTTTCAAGGCGTCGAGTCGGATGACATCGTTCATCCCTTCAACAACCAAAATGCCAATTTCGGCAATGCGGTCGCGATACTCCGCTTCGTCGAGTCGCTTCGCCTGCTGACCGTACAGTTCAAGCCCCTTGCGGAACATCTTCTGTGTAGGGAACCGATGCTTCATCGGCTCGGTGCCCGATTTGTTGGCTTTCAGCCATTTTTGACGCTTAGCGTCGTAATCGGGATCGCGACCAGCCCATGCCAGCACGTCGCCCGCTTCGGAATCGATGCCATAGATCACGCGGCCACGGAGCGTTCCTCCCCGTAAGGGACCCTCTTCGTAACAATGCTCACCGGTTTTGGGACGCAGGAATTGACGTAAACCCTTAACTCAAAGCATGTTCGAGTTTTCAGCACCTCTTTCGGACGATCACCGACGATCGGGACCCTTATCGAACTCCAGACAAGGCAGTTAACAGCCTGTCAAGCGCGCCAGAGTCGGCATGAAACCGGGGAAGCTGTAACAGCACTGCGCCCACGCTCCGTCGGGCCTCCGGAACCTCTCAACCAGCCATCCTGTGGCGGTCGGCTGGAATCGCTCGGCGGGGTATCCTGGCCGGCTTTCCAGCGGGGTAAAAAAACTCTGATTCCCCGGATTTTACAGCATTCCGCAAGATCACGACCGTACCACGATGGGACGCATTTTTCATCCGTTATTCGCCCTGCTGGCGTCCGCCACACGCCAGGAACTGGCCCGCCAGGTGGCCTACCTCAAAGAGGAGAACCGCATTCTTCGGGCGCGGTTGCCGCAACGGATCGTTGCTACGCCGCAGGAGAAGAAACGACTGCTCCGCGCCGGCCGCCGTCTCGGAGTTCAGTTGAAGGAGCTGATATCGTTCGTCAGCTACCAGACGTTCCGGCGCTGGATTCGGGAAGCAGAAGAGAACCACACCAAATCCAAGACGACATCCAATCGCAAACCGGGACGGCCACGGACACCGGAAGAGGTCCGCGATCTGATCATCCAGATGCGGAAGGACACCGGGTTCGGCTACACGAAGCTGATGGGCGAACTCCGCAAACTCGGGATCAAACTCTCGCGACAAACAGTCAAGAACATCCTCAAGGAAGCGGGACTTGAGCCACTTCCAAACGACA
Organism: Thalassoglobus neptunius; assembly: GCF_007859735.1. Taxonomy (GTDB): domain Bacteria; phylum Planctomycetota; class Planctomycetia; order Planctomycetales; family Planctomycetaceae; genus Thalassoglobus; species Thalassoglobus neptunius. Next base: position 6,938 of record NZ_SIHI01000009.1, read on the forward strand.
GCAAGGATTCGTGGGACGCCTTCCTTGCCCGACACGCTGATACGCTCTGGCAATGCGATTTCGTGTCCAAACCGATGTGGACGGCGAAGGGACTCGTCGACCTCTACATGCTGGTGTTTCTACACATCGGCACGCGGCGGTGCTGGATTAGTCCCTGCACGACCAGCCCGAACTCACAGTGGGTCACGCAGCAGGCGAAGAACTTCCTAATGGACGCCGAGGATATGGATCTCACGCCGAAGATGGTCATGCGGGACAACGACACGAAGTTCACCGCTCTATTTGATGCCGTGTTCGAGAGCAGTGGCGCCCGCATCAAACGCAACACCCCACTGTCTCCCAACCTGCGGGCTCATGTCGAACGGTTCATTCAGACGCTACAGGTCGAGTGCCTCAACAAGTTCGTGATCGTGGCTCAGCGGCATTTGAACTACGTCTGCCGGCAGTTTGAAGCGTGGTACAATACCGAGCGACCACACGAGGCTTGTCGTCATCTGCCGCCAGCGATGGAAGTAGAGCCGGAGAAGCGAACCACGATTCGTCGTGGCGACGTGGTCTGCAACACGCGGCTCGGTGGAACGCTAAATTCGTATTCGAGGCGGGCGGCGTGAACCCGCTCACAGGTGTGAAGTCAACACTCTTCTCGCTCTCTGTAGAGACATGGAGACTGGAGAGAGACTGGGCGGTCTGGACAGTCATGGTTGGCTTCGGAATAGGAAAGCCAATCCCTTTTTGAACCGCTTCTCAAACTGCACCGAACAATGTGACCGACGCAGTTTCGAAATTCGCTGTTTCGTGCTGAGGTCGAAATCACCGACGCGAGAATCGTGGCCCGGCGATCTGCCTCGGCTTGTCCAACTTCAATGACTTGATTACGCACCAAGCCTGCAGTGGAGACCTGGACCTCCGCTGCTTCGCGTGTGCGCTCAAATTGCTCAGCTTGGCCTTCTCGTTCGTTTACCGACTCCGCGCCACAGTGATCGATCACTCACTACCTGCGATGCTGGTCCGCACCGAATTCACGTGTCCGGTGAACTCGGACTCCTGGCGATTGCCGAAGAGTGTTTCGACGACCTGCGTCGCGTCATCCACTCCCACATCGGCCGTTTCGTCGGCAGAAAAGACGGCCGGTTCCGTCTGCTCCACTCTGCCCTCCGCAACCTTCTTGCCGTCGACGAATAATGTGGCTGTGCCTCCCTTGCCAATGCCGCCTCCGTCGTAATCGAAGGTCAGCTTGATCTTCGCTTTGCCCCCCTCAATCGCGACAGGCGACTCGATGGTATAGCGTGCGAGACCGAACCAGTTGTAGGTGTACCCGGGTTTGCCGTCGTTCATGTAGAGCGCCCAACCACCAAATTTTCCACCCTGGCAGAGGATGATGCCCTGGTCCTTCCCATTGAGTGTCACGTCGGCTTCGATCGTTTTCGAAGTGTTCTTTACGTTCAGAAAGGTGTTCTCAAGGATGCCTTCCATGCCGTGGGCCAGCGTCAGAGATTTTCTGTCTCCCATGAGATCCGGGCGTCCTGCGAGCGCGGCATTGAAGCGCTCGTAGAGGCGGTCATCCAGCGGGAAGACACTGTTCGCAATGGCCTCCTTCTTGAAAACGGCTTGCAGCTCCTTAAGCTTCTCCGGACGTTCTTCCGCGAGATCGCGTGTCAAACTGAAATCCTTCTCGATGTTGTAGAGCTCCCAGACATCCTCTTGGAGCGTGCACAACGGTTTGCCATGCCACGGAACTTGGTGAACGACGCGGGCCAGCCAGCCTTCGTGATAGATCGCACGATTGCCGAACATCTCGAAATACTGGGTCGTATGTCGCTCTGCTGCGTCCTTGTCTTGAACGGCATACAGCATGCTCACACCGTCCAGTGGCTTCTGCTTCACACCGTTAATGGATTTCGAGGGCGGAATCTTCGCTGCCTCCAACACAGTGGCGGCGACGTCGTTCACATGATGCCACTGGCTGCGGATCTCCCCCTTGGCCTCAAAGCCCGCGGGCCAGTGCATGACCATTCCATTGCGTGTCCCGCCGAAGTCCGCGGCCATCTGTTTGGTCCATTTGAACGGAGCATCTGTCGCGACGGCCCAGCCGCAGCTCATATGTGGAAACGAGTCAGGGCCACCCCAATCATCGGCCCGTTCCAGCATGCTTTCGATCGTTTCCGCATCAAAGATGCCGTTCAAATGAACCAGTTCGTTAAAGGTGCCCTCAAGTCCGCCTTCTGCGCTGGAGCCGTTGTCGCCCATGATGTAGATGAACAGAGTGTTGTCCAACACGCCGATTTCGTCGATGGCATCCACGAGTCGGCCCACTTCGACGTCCGTATGCTCGGCAAAACCGGCGAAGGTCTCCATCTGCAGCGCAAACAGTCGCTTCTCATCGTCGCTGAGCGTTTCCCACTCCTTGATGTCCTTCGGCATCGGCGCAAGTTTCGCATCCTCGGGAATGACCCCCATTTTCTTCTGGCGAGCGATCGTTTCCTCGCGCAGGGCCAGCCAGCCGTCGTCGAACTTGCCCTTGTACTTCTCGATCCACTCTTTGGGCGCGTGATGCGGAGCGTGGGTCGCGCCGGTCGCGTAGTAGATGAAGAACGGTTTGGCCGGAGTCATTGCCTGTTGGAATTTGACCCATTCGATGGCCTCTGTCGTCATATCAGTTGTGAAGTGGTAGTCTTCTTGATCCTTCTTCGGAACGCGTGTCACACCGTCAAAAATCACTGGCTCCCACTGATTCGTCTCCCCGCCAATGAATCCGTAGAACTTGTCGAAACCGGAGTGTGTCGGCCAGCGGAAATACGGGCCGGAAACGGAGACTTCCCAGGTTGGTGTCTCATGCCACTTCCCAAAGGCTGCGGTGCTGTATCCGTTGTGGCGAAGAGTTTCCGCAAAGTATTTGGCATCATTTGGTCGCATCCCCAAATTACCGGGAAAGCCGGTTGCGACCTCCATGACGGAACCAACATTCACATTGTGGTGGTTGCGTCCCGACAGCAATGAGGCCCTAGTCGGCGAGCAAAGTGCCGTCGTGTGGAAGCGATTGAACCGCACGCCGTTCTCGGCCAATTTGCTGAAGGTCGGGGTTTCGATCGCTCCGCCGAATGGAGTCGTCGCTCCGAATCCGATATCATCGATCAGCACGATCACGACATTGGGCGCTCCCTCCGGAGCCTCGACATTGAAGGGAGCCGGCTTGGTCGCTTTGCGGGCGTCAAACTCCGTAATCGGCTTGCGTTTGGGTGGCTCGATTGGCAGAGTCGTTCGATCAAGCTCATCTTCTGCCGACGCGAAGTTGAGAGCATTGAAGATCAGTCCGACTCCAAGGATCGCGAATACGAAGAATGGCCACCAATGTGATTTAGTCATGTTGAGAGCTCTAAAGATTGGATGTGACGTTGGAGACGCAGTCTTGTACTGAGACCCGTCTCTCAAGCTGGCGCGAATGTCGCAGTTGCGGGGTTTATCATACAGTTGCGGGGTTTATCATATAGGTGGGGACATCTAGTGCAAACCACTTGCCTTCCTCTTATGCAATGCAATTGACATCACGAACCGAACTTGTTGGTGGCCTTTGCGTGGAGAACCGGAATCATGTCACAATACCCTTCTGGCGAATTGTCCACCAGTCTGGCGAATTGTCCACCAGGATCTTCAAGCCAATTGAGGTTTTGCTCGCCGTGCGATCTGCCTCAGCACGTTGTTCTGGTCTTATGGAAATCCAAGAATGCCTTTCTGAACAACTTGCAGCTGCTCGTGCCTGATGCATTGTGCTTGAACGATTCGGTGGGAGACACCGCTGTCCTTTTGAATCAAATCAAAGACGCCTCGGTTGCATCAGTCTACGCGAGTTCAGTCAGCACCGAATCTGCACACTTCGTCATTTTTCGGTTATTCTGGATGCATCTGTGCAGTCTGTCGGAGGCTGTGTTTTTCTTCACCAAAGCGGCTGGAAGCGATGCACGAGGCCAGTTGAAAGACTATCGGCTGAGGGAATCGAGCATGGAAAGCGGATGTCGATGGCTTTGGAGCAATCGTCATGTCCATCAGTCTCGAAAATGTTGCGGAACGGTATTTGACTGCCAGGAAACTCTCCAGCGGAACACGGAAGGAATATCGGTCGACGATCACAAAGTGGACTGCCTGGGGTCAGGGAGTTGCTGTGGATCAAATCGGCAGAGTTCAATTGAGGGAGTTTGTTGACTGGGTTTATCAGAAAGCATCCGATGATGGCGGTTCCAACGCGGGACGTACGGCGAATAAGGCACGGGAGAATCTGCGAGCAATACTCTCTTGGGCTTGGGAGCAAGATTTTCTGGAGAAGCTGCCGCGATTTCCGAAGCCAAAGCCGCAACGTGATATCGCTGGACGCCACTATCTGACCAAGTCTGATCTGAATACACTCTATTTCGCGACATTCCAGCTGGAGAGACCGAGGGGATGGAATCACCCACTCACGATCGGACATTATTGGCGAGCAGCGTTGGTTGTGTTCTTCAACTATGGAGTTGACACCGGAACCGTTTTCAGGTCGGCAGCTTTTCACGAGCCGATTCTCTGGCGACATATCTATTGGCGCCCTGAACCACCCAATGGTCAAGGCCGAGAATCTCGCTACGGTTGGCTCTACTATCGCCGTGTGAAGACGAAGAAGCAGTTCTATCGCCCCATGAATCGCGTCGTGCAGGCTCATCTGAAAAGTCTTAGGCAAGATGAAATCGAGGTGGACCTGCCGATTTTTCATTCCGGGAGTTCGCGTCCGAATCAGCAGTTTCAGAAACTCTGTGAGCTTGCAGACGTCAAACCGAAGCAGGATGTCGAAACGGGTGAAGAAAAGCCGTGGGTGCTCAAGGATCTGAGGAAAACATGCGCAACCTACTACGATGAACACATGCCAGAGTCATCAATTGAGATCCTGGGACACTCCGTCGGGGGCGTGACGTATCGGCACTATGCTCATCGCGATCCACTTGCCTTCAAAGCAATCATGTCACTTCCTCAGCCGTCCGCATTTACAGCTCTCGTACATGGATTCGACGGCGAATGCCCGTGCTGTCGGAGGAAATTCGTTCAGGCATGACATGAGCGAAAGCGGCTCCTCCGCCAGTTTTCATGCGGAGGTGCCGTTTCTGTCTGACGACCTCTGCCTTGAAGCCTGCAAGCCAACTTGCTGAGACTTGTCCAGCCTCAGCAATTTGATTCTGACACAAATTGCGTTTGGTGAAGTCGACAGACGTTTCTTTTGCGAGTCAGATGCATGTTTGAGCCTTGCGTTCTCCATCCTTCATGTCGCGTTCGAGATTCATTTTGACGACAGCGGGGCTGATTGTGGTTGAATTCCGATTGATTCGCTCGCGTACGTTCAATCAATGAGTGTTCTCTCAAGTCCATGCATCACCACGCTGGATGTGTTGATTGAAACGTCCGGCGAAGTAATCAACGGGCGAATTTTCCTAATTCGTATGAGTCACAGGATAGGTGATTTCGCAGGTTTGGCCTGCTCACAAATTCCTTATAACGCAGGGTAATCGTTATTGATCTGATTGCCTTTCGGCTCAACTGGCCTAAGTTGAATTTGACGCAGTTTTGCTTGACCTCGAAAAATCGGATCAGATTCTAGAGTCGAAGACTTTGGTTTTGCGAGATACTACCATTGGTGCAGCCCTGCAGTGACTCCGCTCGGACGCCCTCAGAACCAGCAATACTCACTAAATATCCGAGTTCTCATTGTTCTCAAATCAATCAATACAGTACGAACAACTTGCTGAAGCGGCTGAATCCGGCGATCAGTCAGCATTGGCTGAACTTTTCGAATTGTACAAACCACGTTTGCAGCGGATGGTCGAATTACGGCTCGACAGGCGATTGCAACGACGCGTTGATTCTGGGGATGTCGTCCAAGATGCCTATGTGAACCTCCAACAGAAGTTTTCGGGCTATCTAAAGAAGCGGGACTTGCCTCTGTTTTTGTGGTTTCGCCTGGAAGTCGGTCAGAAACTCATTGATGTGCATCGACATCACCTGGGTGTCAAGATGCGCGACGTTGGACAAGAAGTTTCACTTCACATCGGCGGCGTTCCTTCGGTTGCGTCGATCACGTTGGCTGAGCATTTGATGGGTCGTCTCTCGACGGTCAGTCAGGCAGCAATGAAGGCTGAAGTGAAAATCAAAGTCCAGGACGCGTTGAATACGATGGATGAGAATGATCGCGAAATGCTCGTCTTGAGACATTTTGAAGAACTCTCCAATTCCGAGTCGGCACTTGCGCTCGGCATCTCGCCGACAGCTGCTTGCAATCGGTATGTCCGCGCATTGAAGCGTCTCAGGCAGGTTTTCGAACGAATGCCCGGTGGAATCGAGAGTTTGTTGGGATGACCCACGCCGACGAACAACTCGATCCAATCGGTCAGCTTGTCGACGAATTTGTGCAACAAATGCAAGCGGGGCAAGATCCATCGGTGGAGGAATTTGTCTCGGTTCATCCGGACTATGCTGAGGCGCTTCGTGAAGTCTTGCCGATGCTGATGGTTATGGAGCGATCCAAGGCATCGGATTCTTCGGGGATTGTGGGCCACGATTCGTGGGAGAATTCATTCGTCGGGCAAAAATTTGGCGACTTCGAGATTGTTCGGGAAGTCGGTCGTGGAGGAATGGGAATCGTTTATGAGGCCCAACAAATCTCATTAGGGCGTCAGGTTGCACTCAAAATCCTGAGACGACATTCTCAACTCAATGAGAAACAGCGGTTACGATTCGAACGCGAAGCCCGAGCGGCGGCACGGCTGCATCACACAAACATCGTTCCGGTGTTTGGTATTGGCACGGATGAAGGACTCGACTTCTATGTCATGCAGTACATTAATGGGCAGAGTCTGGACTTGGTTATTGATGAATTGCAGTGCCTTGAGAAGGAGCAAGGCAGCGGATCGATTTATCACTCCGATCAGAGTTCGGTGAACAATTCTTATGTGAAGACTGGAAGTGGTTCGAGTTCGTCACCGGAATCATCTTATTGGAAACGAATCGCCAGAATCGGATTTCAGATCGCAGACGCCCTACAGTATTCGCATGAGCAAGGTGTCACGCATCGCGATATCAAGCCGGGAAATTTGCTTCTCGACTACCGTGGGGTTGTGTGGATTACTGATTTTGGTCTCGCGAAAGCTGAAGACCACCACAACATCACTCACTCAGGAGATATTCTGGGAACGATTCGGTATATGCCGCCGGAAGCATTCATCGGTGAGTCGGACGCGCTCAGTGATATCTATTCTCTCGGGATTACTCTCTATGAGTTGTTGACGCTCAAAGCCGCGTTTCAGGAATCCGACCGCCACAAACTGATCAAGAAAGTCACAGAAGCCGAAATTCCGCGAATCGAGAGTTTGAATGCGAAGATTCCTCGCGACCTCGCTACGATCGTTGAAAAGGCAATCCAGCGTGACCCACAGGATCGATACCAATCAGCAGGTCAACTCGCGGATGATCTCGATCGTTTTCTCCACGACGTGCCGATTCTCGCTCGACGCTCGACGGCTATTGAAAGATTGGTGCGTTGGGCTCGTCGAAACCAGCTGCTGGCTGCATCAACAGCAGTGACTGTCTGTTTGCTGTTTTTGCTAGCTGTCGGTGGTGTGGCCTCAGCAATTTATTTTCAGAAACAGTCCGAAATCCAGGCTGGACTTGTACAGGAAAAAGACGGACTCGCCGAGCGTAATCTGAAGCTGTTCAAACAGAACCAAGCTGCTCTCGAAGATGCGATTGAAAAAGGACAACGGCTGGAAGTTGCTCGAGCGGTTGCTGTCGAACAGGAACAAAAGACGCGCCGGATTCTTTACCATTCACACATGGGGACAGCTCGGCAGTCCTTGAATGAACATCGAGGGCTCGTCCGGACGCAACGATTGCTGGAACAATGGCGTCCACAACCAGGAGAAAGAGACCTGAGAGACTGGGAGTGGTATTTTATTCAGTCGCTATGTCATGAAGAGGAATTCAGTCTGGCTGGTCATGAAGATGCAATTCGCTGTGTCGCCTGGAGTCCGGATGGGAGGACAATTGCGTCGGCGAGTTTGGACGGGACCGTCAGGTTGTGGGATGTGGAGTCACACTCGCAAGTCTTACTGATTGAAACAGGGTTTGCGGAGGTTTATTCCATCGCCTGGTCTCCCAGCGGAGATTACTTTTCAGCGGGCGGAGATGATGGTTTTGTCGTCTGGAATACGGATTCCAACGAAGAAGTCCATCGCGCAGGAGCAGGTCGCCGAGTCTTCAGTGTCGAGTGGTCACCGCTGGACTATCACCTCGCCTGCCTGTTCAAAGACAAAAGTAGAGAAGAACCGGCAGAAGTCCAGATCTATCGCGTCGACGATTGGAGCCTGCAACGAACGATTGGATTGTCAAGAGTCGGCCTCTACACCACCGAAATCGGATGGAACCCCAATGGTTGGTTTCTGGCAACTCCGAATGAGCAACGGGTCGAAGTCTGGAACATGATTGAGCAAGTTCCAGGTGACAAACCGCTTCTCACCTTCAACGATCACCGTGCGTTTTCAAAGTCTGCGCAGTTCAGTCCGACCCGTCGCGGACACTTGGCGACAGCGAGTCGCGATGCGTCGATTCTCGTTTATCAATTGGGATTTGATCGTTCGAAGACTCCTCCCGAGGCATTTGGCAATTTGATGACGACACTGCGGGGACACACGCACGGCATCGCCTCAATCGATTGGCATGTCGACGGTGTCCGTCTTGCGTCGTGTGGGTGGGATGGAACGACACGCTTGTGGAATACCGAAACAGGCGAGGAACTTCGCAAGATTTTGGGACACACGAAGCATGTCTTCGCTGTCGAGTGGTCACCATCCGGTGACATGCTGGCGACCGCGGGAGATGATAATCTCGTCAAAATTTGGAATCCCGAGGCGGCAACGAGTCATCGAGTCGTCGAGGTCAGCCCAACAGAAGCGATCATGTCAATGGACCTCAATCACGATGCAAGCCAATTCTGCATCGCAACCGGCTCGGGACAACTTGAAACCTGGGACTCAGCGACCGGTCAACGGATCACAGCGCTACCGAGTGAGTTTCGACGGCTGAGTCTCGTTCAGTTTCACCCCACGAGGAATCACCTACTTGCGGTCTCACAGAGGGGCGAGGTCGAGTTGTGGGACATGGATTCAAAGGAAATGATGGCTTCAACAACATTGGATCAGCAAGTCAGATCACTTGCCTGGTCACCACATGGAGATCGAGTCGCATTCGGGGTCGCGGATCGTGTGGAGATCTGGGACTCATCATTGTCCAACCAGATCGACGAGATCGTGACGCCGGAATCTCGTGTCTTGTCGATCGCGTACAACCTCGACGGATCATTAATCGCCGTTGGAGGGAGTCAGGCGCGAGTTGACATTTTTACTACTGAAGGAGTGCTCAAGTCGTCATTCAATGATTCATCGGGTGCCGTCCGTCATCTCGCCTGGAGCGCCGATGGAAACCGTCTCGCGACGATTGCTGACGACCCAAACGTCCACATCTGGAACGTTTCGACGGGAGAACTTGAGCAGGAACTGATCGGACACAACGATCTACTCTCCTCCGTCCAATGGGGACCAGAAGATCGTCGCATTCTTTCGACCAGTGTTCGTGGGACGGTCAAGCTTTGGGATCCTGTGTCGGGAGAGGAAACGTTTTCCGAGTTCGCCGGAATCGGGAGACTTCGGTCCCCGTGTTGGCATCATGACGCCCGAATGATTGTCACATCGAGCGAGGGGAACGTCGTGATCTGGGATGCGTCTCGTGGGTACGAAGTTGAAGATGGTTACCTTCAAGAGTGAGGTAAGGCGAATCTGTTGCCGAGACGTAAATTCATCCGATCACCCTGGGAGAGTCAATCCTCCCTGAAACCTCTGTCGTCAAATGCATCGCCTTCGCCATCCGAACCGCTTCCACAGTTGATCGCCCCAAAACCGGGGGAGCATTTCGTCCGACGAAAGTGTTTTTTGGACCGTCAGAAGCGAAGAACGACTGGTGAATTGTCGTCATTGGGATCGGTTTGCGTGGCATTTTGGTCCTCTTGCTCACAATGCGTGACGATGAAAACGGCGAGCGATTCAAAGACCGCTCACCGTTCACCACACCAAGCGGGTAGAGTTATTCATTCAACCACGAAGTCGAACGATCAAACAATCGTTTTTCTTCGTCGCCGGCGGGCAAGCAATCCAATGCCCAGTACACCGGAACCCAGCAGAATCATGCTCGATGGTTCGGGGACCACACCTTCGGCAAAGACCAAATCTCTTCCAGCAGCAGCGTTTCCGCTTGAGAAGTAAAGTTGACCCCCGGAGTATGGATCTAGACCGGTCTGATACGAATATTCATCTCCCGCAACGAGAGTCAGGCGAAACGTGTAAACGTTCCCAGGAGTCAGCGGGGAATAGATGTCGAAGTGAATGTCCTCGAAATCAAAATTGGAAAAAGTCACATCGTCCGATGAGGAAAGTAGTGCCCCACCAAAGCCTGCCCCGTCAAAGAGATCCAGACGGACGGTTGAGGAGGTTCCTTGCCGATGTGCCAATCTGAACGTCGCTGCGTCGACCGTTGTGAGCGTCGGTGTAAAAGACTGACCGGTCCCGATGTTAAGAGTGTCGCTGCCAGCACGACTTCCGCCATCAGTGGCCGTGGCCTGTTGGTCGACTTGGGTAATCATGGCTGCCGAAGCAGTTGACGAAAGGGTCATCAGAAGTGCAGACCCCAAACAAAACGTTGCAAAACGCATCAAAACTTCCTTTTGAAAATCAAAGTGGTAGGGGGAGATTCCACTTTTGGACACGCGCGCCAACTCCCCGCATTCACAGCTGTTTTCAAAAAAACTCCGAATTTGCGGAAATTGCACACGGCATCTTGATTCTCGATTTCCGGTTCTCAAGTTGCAGGACGATGTCGATGGGCCACGGGGGTCTTTCATTGACAAAGCTAATTTCCTTGACCGAAGGAAAACGGGTTGATTCAAGGTGGGGCAAATCAAGGACTTTCTCTGGGTTGGATTCCAATCTAAATCTGTCCCACCTCCGCGAATTGAGCCAGTTTCTTCGAAGAGGCGGTTGCATCAATCGACGCTACTTATGACTTTGCCAATTGTTGCAGAGGTCTCAATTTCAGCGAGATTCCTCAGCAGACTCAATGAACCTCAAAGCCGCACGTGTTTGTCCAACTTCAGTGAGTTATGCATGGTGGCTGCTCGCTTCGGTGTGTCACTGGTCAATCGCCGACTGAACTCCATATTGTTGCCTCAGTCGGTCAGCACTTCACGTTCTGTGTGGGCAATCTCCTTCGCTACCGTGTCGAGCATTTTTTCTATAGCTTTGGCGACATATCGTGGTCGGTCGCGATGGATGTTGTGACCGGCATCAGGAACGACTTTAAAGCGTCCGTTTGCCTGAGAGTTGACGAAGCTGGTGTATCGATCAATGCGAAGATCATTTGCCCACAGGAAATAGTCCGATGTCATCGCTTCATTATCGCTTGGATTGTCGGAAGCGGATGAACTGCCTGTTTTCCCAGCTGCAAGCAGCAGCAGTGGAACGTCGATCGCTTTGTCGCGGACGAGATCCATCGATTCTGCCGATGCAAATAGCTCCTGACACTCGGCGCGACCCAGCACACTCAGCATTCCCTCTATTTGTCGAGCACGTTTCGTGACCAGATCCAGCCATACTTCGCGTTGCTGCTGTCGCTGTTCAATCGGGACCCGTTCGAAGTACGGTTCCAGTTCAAGTATCGATTGTCCAGCCATCAGCGACATTCTCGGATGGATACGGTTCAGAAGCGACTCAATGCGACCGTAATCTTGGGGCCAGCGTTCCTGTAATTGAGATTCAATGCGGTTCCTGGAAAGCGGCTTCAGAAACTCCATCGTGGGATCGAGAAGGATGATTCCGCAGACCTCGTCTGGATGCTCGGCTGCGAACTGGCGAACGTATATTCCGCCGATTGAATGCCCAACAATTACAAACGGTGGATCGACCTGCAGTCGCAGCAAGAGCTCACGAAGTTCTCGAGAGATTGTCGATGCGTCCCGGGGTTCTGCTCCGGGCTGTGAGCCTCCGATTCCTGCCCGGTTGTAACAAATGACTTGAGTCTTCTGTGACAGCAGTTCCTGAACGCGGGACCATTCCTCAACCGTTGCGCCCAATCCCGACTCGATTACAACGGCCGGGTATGCTTGTGCGTCTCCACTTACGCGAACTTCAAGCCGATGGCTGCCGATGTCGATCCGATCTGAAGAAAGCCCAGATTCACCTGACGAACACCCGATAGCGAGCAATACAAATGAAGAGAACCACGCGAACTTCATCATGGCTCGACACGCCTGAGATAGACGCACGAGCCGATAACGACTGTCGTCACGCCAACTGACCACTGTACCGTTCTTATCAAAAGCACGACATCGTCCGGAGCAATCGCGAGCCAGAACGACCCGATATAGACCAGCCAGGGCACAAGAAACGCGGCAGCGAGCGCCGCGCATATTGCCATCGATGGATTTCTTCCCAGGATTGATGCCAGCCAACCCGCACCGACAGCGACGACCAGCGCGGACGCGGCAAATATAACTGGGTTCTCAAGATTCATATACGGACTGGAGTCTTTGTCCAGGGAAGGTGCAATCACGTAGAAAACACTGCAATGGACCAGCCAGACACCTCCGATGAGCAACCCAACGAGAGCTGCTTTCGAGGATAGACACTGAAGACGCGAAACCGGTTGGCACGCCAGAAAAACAGCGGAACCATCCATTCGCTCGCAGGCGACGCTATTACCGGCTGCGATTCCTCCCGCAACAATATTGAGCATTAACCCGAATACCGCCGCCGTCGCAAGGTAATCGCCGACGGTTGCAGCCGAAGGCAACTCGGGGGCGTACACCCGATACATCATGAATGCAGCAGCGAAATAGGGCAGCAGCAGCAGGACGATGCAGACGACGATTGGAAGTCGGTTCAGCCGGACATCTTTTCGAAACAGCGTTAGCATCAAACTTTGCCACTGATTGAAGCCGTGGTTGGCTGGTGTTGCTCGATTCCAAGCACGATATCTTTGAACAAATCTGCCAACGATAAGCGAATCCTTTCGACCGAAATGATTCCAGCGGTCGATCTGATGTCAGCAAGAATCTCGTCGGTACATCGTTTGACCGTTAGCGTGCATGAACGATGCTCGCGAAAGTTGCGGATTAATCCGGGAAGTGATGGAATTACGACATCGTTGTTTTCTAGCGCCAGCCGCAGACGAGCCGCTCGTTCAAGCATCGATTCTGTTCCCCCATCCAAAAGCATTTGACCCTCGTGCATGATTGCGACGCGATCGGCGAGCCGCTGAACATCGTCGACCTGGTGGCTCGAAAGAACGACCGTGCAATCTCTCTCGCAGGTTGCGGCTAACGCACCTTCTAGAAATTCGTCTCGAACGACGGGGTCAAGTCCCGACAGTGGTTCGTCCAGAATCAGGGTCGTTGGTCGATGCGATAATGCCAGAAGCAAATGCAACTTGGTTGCCATGCCTTTCGAGAGAGCGCTGATCCGTTTTCCAGCATCCAATCGGAACGACTTCAACATTTCATCAGCGGTCTGGTCGTGCCAGTGAGGCTGTAGTCTTTTGCAGAACATCATCACTTCGCCCACAGTCATCCAGCTGTAGGCTGTTGGCCGTTCAGGAACGTAGCCTATGCGTGTTCGCAACTCCGCCCCGTCAGCGACCACATCCTTATCGTCGATAGTGACAGAGCCCGCGTGAGGCTTCAGGAGCCCCATCAGAATTCTCAACGTCGTACTCTTGCCGGCGCCATTCATCCCGAGCAGTCCAAGCGTCGCGCCACGGGGAACGTCGAGGGAGACGTTCTCAACAGCGTAAACGCTTCCGAAACGTCGGCTGATGTTCGACAGACAGATCATTGAGTCATTGGAATTAGTCACCAGAATGCCTCTCTTTTTCCAAGACAGAAAGACTCTCCTTCAGCAATGCAGCGATTTCCTTCGATGACATCCCGGCCGCGATGCACGATGCTAGCCCACGATTCAACTCCTCCTTAGCAGCCTTTAAAGCGCTCGCTTTGGCGCTGACGCCGGCACGTTTGGCGACGAACATACCCAAGCCTCGCCTCTGGACAATCAGGCCTTCGGATTCAAGCTCTCCGTATGCTTTATGGACGGTGTTTTGGTTGACCTTTAACTTGATCGCCAGGCTGCGAATCGAGGGTAATCCTTCCCCGGTCCGATAGATCCCGATTGCGATGTCAGCACGGATTCGCTCCGCGATCTGCTTGTAAATCGGCACGTCGCTATTTGTGTCAATCATCCCGGTGTTATACAACACTATGACACAATGTCAACTACGGCGACCGCAAAATCCTGTTTCTCAAAAAGTACCCGAGCCAGTTAGCCGACGCGATTGAGATACGTCGCACACCGAACGCAGTTTGGCAACTCATGGATTCCGCTTGGTTGCATCAGCCGACATCACTTTCAGTTTCCGTCAAGTCGCTTCGGTCTAATTGACCTCAGCATTTTGGGCGAATTTTGGAACCTACTCCGCACCTGCACACCGCATGCCGACCGAACTCTGACTCACCGATCCCAATTCTGGACGGTGGAATAACATTGTGACTCGATTTTCGAACCCGTGTGACTCGATGAAAGGACTCACCTACGATCGTGAATGCCAAGTTTCGATCGAGTCACAAGTCTTTAAAACTGTTCTATGGCTTTCTGAAGCATTTTCTTTCCCACAGCTGGCTTGACCATTGTCACCGCCTGCAGGTTTTCATGGAGGCCAAACTTTACTAAGGGGGGTGAACGTTCTTGAGCATATTGTTCAGAACATTGGCCGTCTTGTGCACCGTACAGCGTTGTTCCTCGATCTCTGATGAAATCATTTCAGCGTGGTCCAGAACGCGAGATACGGTTTTTGGCGATCCTGGAACCTGCGCATGGAATCCTCATTGAGAAAAATGGTTCTTCCTCAAAAAAGAGCAACAAGCTTTTCAATCTGCACACCACTTACCCGGTTCTGAAATCACTCCGTGAATCCGTCTTTCGAGTCAGTTCGGTTTCTTGCAAAATTGCTGGACCAAACAATTCACGAGAACCTCACTCTCGCCCCAGCGTTCTGTTCATCATTTCCTGCCAGCGTTGGTCGTCGAACCAGTGGCGGGTCTCCTGTTTCTGTTCGGCGATCTGTTTGAGCGTGCGGGTTCGTTTGATCGGAGCGCTCTGGTCGCCTAACAGTCTCGCACCGACGTAGTGACCAGCTGCGCAGGCGTTGTACAGGGCATCGAGCCAGTGGTTGTTGCGACGAGTCCGTTCCCAGCGGGTGACGACCCCTTTGCCGTTCACGAACTCTTCGGTCTGGCGTTCGGCCGTCAGTGGGGGAAACACATCCGCGATCAATTCCCATTGCGTATCCGTCAACTGATGACGCACCATTGTTCCGACCTCCCTGGCTGAATACGTTCCTTCGAACCTCCATGTTCGCAGAACTTTGCAAACAGAAAAGCCCCTTTTCCGACAGAGCCTAGCAGCCCGTTGAACATTGCGGACTTCTGAGTAGCAGTCTGAGTTTTGGTTGGTTGCCATTGAGTGAGGTCGTGCTTGTTTTGAAGTGCCGGAAGTTGCTTTCGATGGCTCGGGAGAGACTTTGAACAGTTGTGGGTGTGATTCGGAGCATCTGCGTGAAGAGGCCTTGCCCAAGTGCCGCAGCTTCTCGTGGTTTGCCGCTGCCGAAGATGGATCTCAATATGATGCCCAAGTTGTGCGCAGCGACCACCAGTGAGTAACGTTTGCTGATCTTCTCGATGCCTCGCAGCCAGGTTCGTCTGGCTCCGCCGGTCTCGCAGATGTGAGCAAAGCTCCGTTCGATTTTCTCGCTTCGCTGCTTTTGCATTCGCTTGCTCTTGGCACGTTTCGCCCGACGGCGATTGTTCAGCACCGCTTGTTTGGTCTCTTCGCTCTTGTCTGTCCATTTGCGCTGGTGGGGAGAATCTGGTTCAGGAATGTAGGTCCGAATGCCGAAGCGATCACACTCTGTGATCTGATCGTTGGCGTGATACCCGGTGTCGGCAGCAACGTCTTGAATCGCAGCCTCGCTGCCGGAGCGAATCAAGTTCGCCTGAGCATCAGCCACCGCGTCCAGCAGCGTTTGGGAGTCCGGGTTCGTTCCTTCCTGAATCGTGGCCGAGAGAATGATCTCGCTCTCCAGGTCAACAGCATGTTCGGCTTTGTAACCGAGCCGTGTCCGGCGGTCTTTCATTTTGACAATGCGGGCATCGTCATCGACAGGGCTCTTCCAGTCCTTGTTGGAAACCGTCTTCCCTTTGCGTTTTTTATCAAACTGACGGATCTGTTTGTCGGTCGGTTCTTCGTCCTCTTCGATGACTCCGTCTTCTTTCATCAGCTTGACAACGTATGTCTTCCAGTCGTCTTCGGAATCGCGACGAACGATGGATTTCATCGCAGCGTTGGCTTCCAGGTACGTGGCATCCACACCGACGTGTGCCGCCGAAACGAGTTTCTTCTCATTGGCCATCTGCAGCACGAAGGCGAACACCTCCTGAACGACTTCGACCGGGAGTCGATCACGAATCCGCGTGAGCGAACTGTGGTCCGGGACACAGTCGGTGAGCTTGAGTCCGAGAAATTCTCGTAGCGACAAAGAATCCTGGCAGCGCCAGGCGATCCCTCGCTGTGAATCAATCCCTTCGAAATAACCGATGAACAGCATCCGAATGTACGTTCCCGGTGGAATCCCACGTCGACCCAATTTCGAATAGTACGGCTCGCAAAGTTCCTCGACGAACTCATCAAAGCCCGCGTCGCTGAGAAGTGTGTTGAGCCGTTCATAGAAGACATGACCCGGCGAACGAGCCACATCAACAGTTGCCACCCACAACTCACCCTGAACTTCCGATTTCCGTCGCCCCAACGCCATCGTTTCCTCCTTGATCAACTCCAACTGCTGAAAGATAATTCATCTCCCCCATCAATGCGAGTTTTTCAACGGGCTGCTAGATTTGATCCGGGATGTGTTGCTACTCGTTGAGTTGCAGCCAGCGTGCGAATTCCTCACTGTTTGCAGAGACACCTTTCCCGACTATGACGTGGCGACTCTAAAGGGTCATGCCCGGCTCCTCGAACAATCAGGATTCGTGCAAGTTGTCTTGATCGTGGAGGAGGGTGCCAGTTTCCGCGAGCTGACCTGGGAGGGTCACGAATTCGTAAGTCTCTGTCGCGACCCCAATTGCTGGAAGGAAGCAAAAGATAAAATCGCCTCGATCGGGGGAAGCGCTTCTGTGGAAGTCCTCCGGCAGTTGCTGAAACAAATCGTCACTTCGAAAATCAGTGGAGGATAACTCATGTCACGTGGCATCCAGATCGACTCGAAACACTTGCGCAAGTTGGGAGACTTCAGTTGTGCTGCGCAGCGAGCGAAATTCGCTCGCGAGTTGTGCGAATTTTATCGCCGGATCGACTATGTGATGGAAGAACAGGAAGATACGAAGATCTACCCCAAGGAAGAGTTCCTGGGTGACATTCGAATGACCCTGATGGCCCTCTTGCAGAAAGTTGACGGTCTTCACCCGAACGGCGGCCAAGAACCGTAATTCTCTTCTGATGCGAGTCTGATTGCTTCACAACCCTCGATCCGCTTGCCGTGGTAGTCTGCTTTAACAACTGCGATGAACTTCCCGCCTTTCGAGACGAAGTGAACATTGCTCACGATGAAGCCATCCGGATTGGCACAATCTGCCTCAGGAATCGAGAGCTCTGTAAATCCACGTAGGTCGAGGGTCTGATTGATTCTCGGAAGGTAGTCGGACTCGACGGTGCATTCACCGATCAGAGTACCGTTGTGCCCGCAAAGATGAAGCAGAAAAGAAGCCATGGTCCTCGCCTGTGGGTTTGAATGTTGGAGGGGGGCGTATGCGACATTCGGCGTTGAAGATTCGTAGTTCGTCCCGTTCCAGTTTCTGCCCATGGGCGACGGATATACAATCCGTTGCCCGTGACTGATAGTGCTCTGGGGGAAAGAAGGTGGGCCTAAGCTTCAATACAAGCTTTCCGGGCCTTACGGCGACCGGCCACCTCAATCCCCCCCAGGGGGACTATCAATTGTCTTCAGCTCAGATCTGATAGTGCCCAGCGGGAATCGAGGTGGGCCTAAGCGGATATACTCGCTTTCCGGCCATTTCTGGTACCGGCCACCTTATCCCCGCTAGGGGACTATCAATTGTCCTCAGCCTTTGTTGGACGTGTGAGCGTTTTCACAGAACTCTTTTTTGCCAGCACTAGCTTGTGCCATAGCAATGTTGACGGTTGCAGCAAAAACCGGGCTCGACTGATTATCCCGAAGATTGAACTGCCCGGTGCGACCTGATGAATCCATTAAGGTGTGTCTCCTGGTAAGAGCGGAGAGCAAGGACATCCATGTCGGTCATGGTGTGAGGCATCATCTCATCTCACACAACAAAAAACGCCGGGAGTTCCAGATGGAGCTCCCGGCGAGGGTAGCGAGGCCGACGGGACTTGAACCCGCAACCTTCGGATCGACAGTCCGACACTCTAACCAATTGAGCTACGGCCCCTCGCTGAGTTGGAGCGGTAATGTAATTGCCACTTCACAAATCGTCAACAAACCAGTTTCAATTTTGTCAGACCATTTTTGGAACTCGATAATTCCCTCAATTGACATCCTGATGTTGACTTGGGACACTTCGCGATTCGCAAAAGTTCAGACTTGACTGCGGTAAAGGTGCGGAATTGGCATCTTCCGTGGTCCAACCAACTCTCCGGAACAACTATGGCCTCCAGACGCCTCCAAAAACGAATCGAAGCGGAAGCAGCCGAGAAGCTGGGAAAAACAGCTAAAAAGACGGCAACCAAAGCGAAACGTGCCACTCGCAAGAAAACGACCACTCGCAAGCGAAAAGCGAAGGCTGTCGAGCGAAAGAAAATCTTCTGGGGTGTGTTCAGCGGAACGCTCAAGGAGGAAGGGCGTTTTGCGTACGACCGGCGGGATAAAGCTGAAGAGAAGCTGGAAGCTCTGCGAAATCGAAGCACCAAAAAGCTCTATTTCATTCAGCCAATTAAGGCGAGTTTGTCTGACTCGGTTTCGGAAGCTGTTGAAGATGAAGTGGTCGAAGAGGTTGAAGACGAAGTCGTCGAAACCACTGAAGACGACGTCGAAATGAGCGACGACGACAGTGACGATGATGACGAATTCGAGGATGACAGCGACGACGACAGCGATGACGATGACGACTAGGTCATGACGTTTCAGCGGGTTTTCGGCACTTCGGGTTTTGCGGAAGTGTGGTTTTTAACGGGGCAAACGCCTCTTCCTGCTGAGAGGATATTGGGCTCAGCTCATCGATGAAATACAAAAAGACCTGCCCGAAGATTTTCAGGCAGGTCTTTTCTGTTTCGGGTTGGCAGGTGTGATCGGCTTCCCGCCAGGTGAATCGAGGCGTTAGAAGTTGTATTCCGGATTCGTGAGGCTGAAGTCTTTGTCAGTCAGTCCGGCGTTCAGTTTGATATTGCTGTAGAGGTAGTCTTCCGCGAGGACTGGATTTTTCTGGCGAATTCCAGGGAACTCGTATTGTTGGACGCGGATCGGCAGTCCTCGTTCTTGTTCCACGTAGAGTCGAGTCATCTGGAACTTGACGTCTTTGGGATGCTGCCGGTGGATCGTTTCGATGGCCTTACAGGAGACTTTTCCGATCCGGGCATTTGGATAGTAGTTGACGTCGATGTCGGTGTATTGCAGGTCGTTCAACCACTGTTCGAGGACCTTGGATGCCATGATTTTCATTCCCGCCATTGTGATGGGGTAGCGGTTTTCGGACATCGCGAAGCTGCCGTCGACGTCGAGTGAGAGAGTCCCAGCCAGCCCGGCGAATCCGACATCATGGGCTTTCATTTTGCCGTCATGTTGTCCAGCGACATACAAGGCTTCCCGGCCTGCGACGGGTTTCAGGATTTTCAGATAGACGCTGAACGGATCTTCTCTGAGTTTGAGTTTGATCTGAGAATCGAGGAGTTTTCGGCCAATCAATTCGCGCTTGGTAAAGTCGGCTGTGTAGTCTTTGACCCCGTCGAGTGACTCAAGTGCTTTGGTCCCCAATTGCAGGGCTGGGGCGAGCGGGTGAGAGTCTGGGGTGTCTGCGACTTTTGAGGCGATTCGTGTTGGGTCAGCGAAGATCTGGTTTCCGACCAGGATTCCAGCTCCGAGCCCGAAAGCACCGCCGATGGTTTTGATGAGGAAGGCGCGTCGGTCGTTCGAGTTGATGCCAGTCATAGTGCGGATTTCCTCCTGGAGTGATTTTGCAGCGGGGATCTCACCGTGAAATTGATGGGTGGTGAGCCGTTGCAATTGGCGTCCAAAGGATCGAATCGACTGGTGCGATGGGGAGGCATCGACGTTTGTGTCGGAATTCCAGCGTCTCGGGCGATTTCATCTGGAACTGCGGCTTTTGACGATTGTGTCGATTGCAGAGACGGTTATTGAAGGTGAGAATCGGAGGTTGAATCACGGAATCTTGATCGATGCTCGTGTACTTTCTGAAATCAGCCTCCCTATAATCATTGAGAGAGAACGCATCGAGGCGGCGGACTTGCCGTTTTGTTGCAACTCTTTCTGTTAAATGACTTTATCGCTTCTTCCTGCCAAACTTCCCTTCCTCGTCCTTCATTCGCGGTTATTATGAATTCCAAGTGTCAGCAGTGTTGTCGCCCGCAATTTCGTCGCTTCAGTCAACTGATCTGCCTGATGGCTGGCGTGCTTCTCGTCGGATGTGGCGGAGAAGACCCCATTCGTCAGTATTCTGTGGCCAAATTCGATAAAGAACCGCCCACGGTTTCGAAAGCTGGCGATCAAGTTTGGTTTTTCAAGCTGATGGGGCCGCGGGAAGATCTTGTTCCGTATCTTGAACCCTTCATTGGTTTTCTGCGCGGGACGACGTTTCCGGATGGAGAGCCCGAATTTGAAGTTCCGGCGGGTTGGACCGTCAAAGATGGTCCTCCTCCTCGATTCAAGACGCTGACCGTTTCGGACTCTGATCCGGAGATCGAAGTGACGGTCTCGGCACTGCCCGCTCCTCCGAGTGACTTTCCAGGCTATCTGTTGAGCAACGTCAATCGCTGGCGGAGACAGGTCAGTCTTCCCCCGCTGGATGCAACAAACTGGGTGGCGAAAGCGACGCAAAATCAGGAGCTGATTACCGTTGAGAAAGGTGATCAGGTCATGAGTGTCGTTCAGCTAAACGGGACGACTGAAGAGTTTGGTGACACCTTGATGCTGGTCGCAGTCATCTCCGACCTTGGACTTGCTGCCCCGGCTCGCGAAGCTTCTCAGGCACAACCAGTGACTCCTCCGTCCCGTCCATCTTCTCAGGTTGACTATGATGTGCCGGAGAATTGGGAAGAGAGTGCGGGGAACGCGATGCGACTGGTCTCCTTGCGAACAGGAAGCTCTGACGAGACCGCAGACGTCAGCGTGATTCGCCTTCCCGGTGGTGGCGATCGGCTCGCGAACATCAATCGCTGGCGCGGACAGGTAAAGCTTGAACCAATCACACAGGCTGAGCTTGATGAAGCCATGGAAGAGTTGGAAATTGCCGGGATGCCCGCTCGTCTTGTGATGATTGAAGGTGAAACCGAGTCCATCCTCGCTGCGATTGCAGAGAAGGGTGGTGTGAAATGGTTCTACAAAATGCAGGGTCCGACGGAAGTCGTCAAAGCCGAACAAGGACGTTTCCGGGAGTTTCTGGATTCTGTTCGACTGGACCAGGAAGAGGAATAGGCTGATCGCATGAAGCAGAATCTGTAAAAATTTGCGCAGCTTCTGCTTCCGGTTTTGTTCAGCCCTGCTTGTGAATAACGCCCCGCATGGGCGGTTTAATTGCTATACAATACTTTTGATTCCGGAGCCGGACATGGCCTCGACTATTGATGACAATCTCGACTCTCTGGCCTCAGATCAAAGTGAGGTCGGGCAGGGGGGCTCAGTGCAGTGGAGGAGAATGCTTCTTCCGCTGGCGTCGCTGAAACTCACTGTGACGTTATTCCTGCTCAGTATCTTTATCGTTCTGGCCGGAACGTTCGCCCAGGTGCACGACGACATCTGGTACGTGATCAATGAGTACTTCCGTGTCGATATGGGAAGTCTCTTCACGTCGACATTCCCGTTCGTCAATCTGGGCTCGCTGTTCGTCAGAATCGACTACAGCCTGTTCTTTCCGGAAGCGTTCTTCCCGCCGCAGCCTGTCTTTCCGGACCACTTAAGGTGGATGGCTCCGGTTTGGCCGGATGGAACTCCTGAGTTTCTGGTTGGCAAGGGATTCTGGTTTCCGAAGGGTTGGACCATCGGTGTGGTGATGGCCATGAATCTTGTGGCTGCCCATACATTGCGATTTAAGGTACAAGCGCGAGGCACACGGCTGATTGCAGGTTCCGGGGTTCTCGTCGTCGGATCGCTGTTCACTTACCTCGTGATCTTGAGCGGTTCCAGCCCTGAAGGTCTTCAATCAAAGCCGTTGATCTCTTACGAATCTCTGCGCCTGCTGATGCTGACAACACTGTTCGGTTGTTGTGGCGTGACGGTTTATGGAGCGATTGTTTCTGGCGGCGACTTTGCGAAGCGCTGGTTAAACGTTATTGCGACCGTGCTTCTCGTTCTGACTGCTGGCTTTATCGGGATGTGGGAATCTTCGGATGCTGCCTCGATGCGAATCTTGTATCAGCTAGTGAAAGCAACACTTGCTTCGTGCTTCCTGTTGGCCGGTTGCATCATGGTGTTTAAGAAGCGGGCCGGGGTCGTTCTGCTGCACGCCGGGATTGGCTTAATGATGTTTTACGATGTGCTCGTTGGAACGCAGCATATCGAAAGTCAAATGTCGATTGTGGAAGGCGACACGGTTAATTTCAGTCGGGATATTCGTGACGTCGAACTGGCGATCATTGATGGCAGTTCGCCTGAAGAAGATCAGATGACGGTGGTCTCATCGTCTCTTCTGCGTCCTGAGACAACAATCACAGATGAGCGTTTACCGTTCGATGTTGAAGTGTTGCAATTCTATCGCAACTCAGACGTGCGAGGTTTGCGTTCGTTTGGCCCGAACGAAGAGATTCCGGAGAATCCTGCGACAGCCGGGATTGGAAAGAATGTGGTTGTTACGCCGGTTGATAATGTCAAAGGAACTGACACCGGCGGACGGGTGGATGTGCCGTCAGCTTATATCCGCCTTCGCACAAAGGGAGAAGATGGTGAGGACCTTGGAGTCTATATGGTCTCGTCGATCTTCGACCTCTCTCCTGAGCCTTTCGGGGAAACACAATCGGTTTCGGTCGACGGCAAGACTTATGAAATCGCGCTGCGGTTTGTCAGATATTACAACGACTTCTCAATCAAGCTGACTGATGTTCAGAAGAACGACTATAAGGGAACATCGCAGGTTAAGGATTATTCGTCTTACATCACAGTGACAGATCCATCGCGTGATCTGGAATTCGATCATCGCATCTGGATGAATAACCCAATGCGGTTCGCCGGCAAGACGTTCTATCAATCGAATTATGCGATGATGGAAGGCGGCCGGGAAATGACGACTCTGCAGGTCGTCGACAATGCAGGCTGGATGACGCCGTATGTCTCCTGCATGATTGTCTGGGTGGGGATGATGTATCACTTCTCGCTCACTCTGTTGAGATATCTTGATCGTCGATCAAGAACGACAGTCGTCAGTTCCGGGGCAAGCAGAGGATACGGGGCGCAGCTGACACCAAAACAAAACAAGATCAGCTGGGCGATGACGGGAGTCATTTGCCTCTCGATTCTCAGTTCCATGTTGATGCTGGGAAGGGCACCTCGTGAATCGGCAGACGTGATGCACGTTGAGTCGTTCAGTGAATTGCCGATCTGGTACAAGGGGCGGCCGATGCCCATTGACTCGTTCGCACGAAATATGCTTCTTCGTCTCTCCGACTACGAAACCTATCGCGACGAAGACGGCGAAAAGCATTCCGCAACGAAGTGGTTGCTGCAGGTCATGTCGAATGAAGTGGCAGCCCGCGATCTTCGCGTGTTCAAGATTGAGAACAAAGATGTCATCGAAGCACTTGGTTTGCCAGAACGTGAGAAGTTCACGTACTCGTTTAATGAGCTGTTGAAGTCCCCAAAGGTCGATGGCATTAAAGAAATGGGAATCCTCACGATTCTGCGTGAGTTGGAAGGTCTGACCGAGATCGACCCACAGCAGCCACGGGAGTTTGAAGTTGCTGTTTCTGACACTCCGCAAAACGAACGGACTCGGTTTGAGCGAAAGATTATTGAACTTTCACGCAAAGTCGATGAATACGTCCTGCTCGAATTCACAACCGGTGGAGGGCGGATTATTGATTTGATGCGAGACAAGGAACTTGGCGACGCGACGCAGTCTCAGTTGATTGAACTCGGGTTTAAACTTCGTGAGTTCGATCGGTTGCATAGCCAGGCATTTAATAAATCGCCGATTCCGCTCATGGTTCCGACGCATTTTAATGCGAAAGACCGTCCGGAGCAGGAAGCGTTTCAGACGGAATGGGAATCGTTAACAGCTGCGAAGATTTTTGACCGAATCTATGACGAACTGGTGGAGATGGATTCGAGCGAATACACCAAGCCGCCAGCGGTGAAGTTGTTCGTCTCGATGGTCCAAGCTTATGAGGACGAAGATGTTGACGCTTTCAATGACCAGTTGAAGGATTATCAGGTCTTCCTGAGCGACTATGCCCGTCAAGAATCCGATCCGACATTCTTGCAGAAGACTGAGTTTGAAGCGGTCTACAACCGATTCGATGCTTTCTATCAATCGGCGAATCTTTACCTGTTCGCCGGGATTCTCGCTGCCTTGGGATGGTTGTTCCTGCCGGGGTTCTTTCAGCGTGCTGCATTCTGGACGCTGGTGACCGTGTTCCTGATTCATACAGCTGCCCTGATCGGTCGGATTTGTATTTCCGGTCGGCCACCGGTGACGAATCTTTATTCGTCGGCCATCTTTATCGGTTGGGCTGTCGTTCTGGGAAGTTTGATTCTGGAATCAATTTCCAAGCTCGGTGCCGGAAACATCGTTGCGGCGATCTGCGGATTCCTTTCGCTCCGAATTGCTGACGGCTTAGCGAACGATGGAGATACCTTCGTCGTGCTTGAAGCTGTTCTGGATACTCAGTTCTGGTTGGCGACTCACGTCGTCTGTATCACTCTCGGATACGCAACGACTTATCTCGCTGGGTTCCTGGGTGCGTTGTATGTCTTTACCGGGTTGTTTTCGAAGAGGCTCGACAAGAACGTCAGTAAGGAATTTGCACGGATGACGTATGGTGTGTTGTGCTTCGCGACGTTCTTCAGCTTCGTCGGAACGGTTCTGGGAGGACTTTGGGCGGATGATTCCTGGGGACGCTTCTGGGGTTGGGACCCGAAAGAGAACGGGGCGTTGATCATCGTGCTGTGGAACGCACTGGTCCTTCATGCCCGTTGGGGCGGAATGGTCAAAGATCGTGGACTCGCGATGCTGACCGTTCTGGGGAATGTGGTTGTGAGCTGGTCCTGGTTCGGCGTCAATGAGTTGAGTGTTGGACTTCACAGCTACGGGTTCACAGAAGGTCGACTCGCCTGGTTGATCCTCTTCTGCTTGTCACAGGTGTTCATTGCGATGATCGCGTGCACCCCACTGAATTTGTGGCGAAGCAACCCGAAAGAAGTCTCGACGACCTGATGAGAAGGGCGGTCGCTCCCTGAGTGATGCCGAAGAATGAGGTCGATCTGTAAATAAGAACGGGTCAGGTGTTTCGTTTTGAACACCTGACCCGATTTCTTTATTACTCGATCAGCGAGCTGTGCGATTTCGCCCTGTGATTTCTCTGCACGCGCCCGCTTCGTGTGCCAATGTCACTGCGCCAACGCGATGGCGAAGGTGTTACTGCTGAATGATCAGCTGGTTGGCGACTTTGCGAACTCCGGGTTCCATCCGAACGTAAGATTCCACGCTCTTCATTTCGCGTTCGCTGTTGACTGTTCCGGAGATTGTTGCGACTCCGTTTTCGTCAACTGAGAGTTCGACGGTGCGGTTTGAATAGGCGAGATGCGGAAGTTCCAGCAAGCTGCTTTTCAGCGAAGATTCAAGTTGCTGGACTGGAAGTGCTGGAGCCGTAAATGCCATTCGATATTGTGGTCGAACGGGTTTTCGATCCGTTTGCCCCTGACCTCTTCCGTTTTGGCCACCTCCGGTGTTTCCTCGCCCTTGGAGCCCTCCGAATTGAGCACGATTATTCGTGAAGGACTGGCTCGCAGCGGTGTTTCCACCGATGAAGGCTGAATCCGAAGAGAATCCGGTGAAGGCGTTTTGTCCGACCATCGAGGAAAGGCTCCCGTCTCCGGTGTTCAAAACCATGTCTCCAGCAGCACGTCCCGGATCAATGAGTGATCCCCCTTGTGCCGCGAAAGTGGTTCCACCTCCACCTTGAGTGGTTCTTCCCACTCCGGCTGCGGAACCGCCAGTCCCGCCTGTGGTTCCTCCGCCAGTCGTAGTCCCGCCACCGAAGAGTGATTGTGCCTGGGCATTTGATGCCGTCGTCAGAATCATCAAAGCCGTTGCGAGTGTGAGTATCCGTGTCTGCATAACATTTCCTCAGGGCAGTCCGTATCGACAAGCCTCTTTTGACTATCTCATCGAGTATTAACCCCGAATGCAACCAGAGGTTTCGGAAGTTCTGTCAGATCAGCTGTCTTGAAAGACGATCTGGGCAGTTGGACTGGTTTAGTCGGAATATTTTCTCCGGAGAGGTGTCGTGCGTCAACGGTTTTATTGGCTGATGAATCTGGTCAAATGTTCAGTTGGCGAGTGGGTGCTGATGCTGCGTCGGTTGTAATTTCGGAGCTTCTGTTGGAGAAAGTGCGTGCTGCTGGACCGCTGGAGTTGCCGACTCAGTGGATGGCGATGCTCCGGAGACAGCCTGGGCTGCGATCGACTTCAAACGGTCTCGATGTTGATCTGCCGTATTCACTTGATGTCCAGCGATGGTTCCGCCGAAGTGTCGAACTGCTTCCGGGCTTCTGCGGCGATCGGCTTCAGTCACAGCCTCAGTCGTCACGTGTGAGACTTGCTGGATGGGGCTGGAAATCTCCGTTTTCGTCTTTGTATGACGTTTGTCACGCGGGGGGCCCTGAAGGTAAAGAGTGGCCATTTTGGAGTAGACTGGCATTCCCCCGTCTTTCGGGGTGACCATCACTCGCAATGAGCAATTGGCCTCGTGGACTGTTTTTCGTGTGTAGGGCACGAAGAGCTGGTAGGCGATTCCAAGGTTTGTTTCTGTCATCAGGCCCTGGAATGCCATTTCTTCGAAGTCGAAATAATGAATCGGCTCGGCTCGTTCCTCTTCTGATCCATGGTCGTCGAACACGTAAATTCGCACATCGCCGTTCACTTTGATCGGGGAAGATGTGTCGTTTCCGAAGAAGAGGATTTGACCCGCGAAACCGCGGCATGGGAGCCCGTTCAAACCGACACCTTCGGCCGGCTCCCAGGCACAGATCACTTCTGCGACCCGTTCTTTTCCGGATTCCGGGGCTTTCTTCTTCTTCGCGTCATCTTTCCCGAGTAGAGAAAGTTGATGGCAACCGCAATTCGTCAAAAGGAACAGGAGGCACAGGATCAGATTGAGCCGAGAACTTCGAGATGAAGATTGCCTGTTGAGAAACCAGGAATTGGGTTTGAGAGTTCTCATGATCACTTGGTCTCCCCGGTTGCAGGAACGGCTGGTTCCAGCGGTGCTGGAGGTTCGACGTATGGAGGAATCGGGGAGCTCTCCGGAATCGGAGACATGTCCGCTGGTTGAGGAGTTCCCTCGTAGTACTGAGCGTTTGGATCAGTCATTGAGTTTGGCACTCCGAAGATCGGACCGTGTAGCTCTTCCGCTTCTTCCTGGAAGTAGTGGAGACGTTGTGCTTCGATCTGCTTGAACATTTCTGATTCAGCGTCGTTGTGGACGATTCGCGGAGTCAGGAAGATGATCAACTCTCGACGTTCAGTCGTGTGGGAATCGAATCGGAATGCGTTTCCGATGATCGGAAGATCGCCGAGCCACGGGACCTTTCGTTCGAGAATGTCGTCGGAATCGGTGATCATTCCCCCGAGCACAACTGTTTGTCCGTCGGGGACTTTCACAGTTGTTTGTGCTGTCTGAATGTTCTTAATTGGCGAGGTGATCACGGTTCCGGTGTTGATGTCGGTGAAGACAGGAACACCGTTGTCGATGAACTGACTCTTCTCAGCGACGACTTCCATCACAATTTGTCCGCCGGGGCTGATTCGAGGACGCACTGTGAGGATGATCCCCGCGTTCTCACGAACGATGATCGGTGACGTCGAGGTGTTTGTCTGGTTCACACCGTTCACAACTGGAACGTCTTGGCCGACCTGAATCTGCGCTGTCTGGTTGTCCAGGGCGAGCACTTGTGGTCGGCTGAGGACTCGAACCTGCCGACGGGCTGCCAGTGCACGAATGAGAACGCTCACTGAGTCGGAACTTGCCGAGAGGACGAGACCACCGTAGCCGAGGTCATTGTTCGTTCGTTGAAGTGCGAAGCTGCTGAGCCCCTGTGCTCCGACGCGTGACGGGTTCCCGATCGGGTTACTTCCGATGGGCTGGTTATTGAAGCCAAACCCTGGGGATGCGTTTTGGGAAATCACACGAGTGACCGTGGCGGATGGGTTTCCGTTCGGGTCAAAGATTGTCTCCGTAACGGTCAAGAGTTCGTCGATGATGCTTCGATCGAAGAGGACCGGATCCTGGAATCCGAGTTCCACGCCGAATTCATCTGTGTTGTCGAGCTGAACTTCGACGAGCAACGCTTGAATCAAGACCTGCGAGAACTCTGCGTCGAGAGTTCGCACCATCGCTTCGATTTCGTTGAAGTAGGCCGGTGTTGCACTGATCAGCACGCTGTTGGTGATCGGTTCAGGTGTGACAATCACTTCCTGTTCGAGCAACTGGCTCGTGCTGATGCGGTCTGGATCGATGGTTGCGAGGTCACGTTGTGATTGGAGGAAATCGTTGATCGCCAAAGCGACGTCAGCAACCGGAACATTCAGGAGTTTGATGACCTGCGTCGTTCGGTTCTGAGGATCGGTCGCATCGAGTCGGTACAACAGGTTTTCGGCGATGATCAATGCGTCTGGACCACCGGTTGCGATCACGCTGTTCGTTCGAGTGTCCGCAACGAAACGTAGCTGAAGCAGCGAACTCGCTGTGTCCGTCGCTCCTGCGAGTTGGACTCCGAGTTGTCCCTGATCATTCTGGTTGGTCGTTTCTTCCTGCTGGAAGAGTTCGTTAAGCAATTCGACAGCATTGACGGCGTCGGCTTTTTGAAGCTTAAAGTATTTGACTTCTGCGACGGCGCTACTGGGCTGATCCAGAATTCGAACGAGTTCCTCAATCACTGGAATGCTCTGCGGTGAAGCCGAGTATTGCAATGTGTTCGTTCGGGTTTCTGCATTGAAGACGATATTGTCCAGGAGTCCGGATCGTGCCAGCTTCTCACCGTCTTCGGAAAGAAACTCCAACACAACGGACTTCGGATCAGTCGCTCCCTGAATCTGCGAAGTGAATGACTGAGCGACTGTTGATGCTTGAGGATCGGTGACGCTTCGGAAGGCGGCTGTCAGGAACTCAGCCAATTCATCCGCGAGGGCATTTTTCAATCGGATGACTTTCATCTGACTGATAGAAGCTGCTTCGTCTGCATCCAACTTTTTGATGAAGACTTCAATCTCTGACAAGTCGCGAGGACGAGCTTGAATAACGACCGAGTTGGTTCGCGGATCGGCTGCGACTTTCAGTCGTGTTCCGAGGCCTGTGGGGTCTTCGTCCGGATAGAAGTCGCTCAGGATTTCGACAACGCTGTTCGCGACTGCGTATTCGAGTCGAATCACCTGAATTTCATGAGTTGGATCAATGGGTTGATCAAGTTCAGCAGCGAGATCGAGAATGGCTTCCATCGTATTTGTGGGGGCCAGAATCAGAACCGCGTTCGGGACGACAACCGGAATGACGTTCACAGCTGCGGCACTTTGTTGAGCACTGTCGCTGCGAAGTTCTGCGAGTTGTTCATAAACATCGCTCAGCAACTGGGCCAGCGATTGCGAGTCAACGTGTTCCAGCTTGAGAAGGTGAATTTCAGGAAGACTTCCCACTGCCATTCGTTCGATTTCCGAGATGACTTCCATCACGGTTTCAATGTCACCTTCGTTACCGCGAATGATCAGGAGGTCGAACCCGGGAATGGTTTCAATTGTGACATCACCTTTCAGATTCCCTGAAAGAGTCATCAACCCGCCGCGACCGATGATTCTCGCGCTGTCTTCAGGGTTCGCGGGCTGGTCTCCGAGCGGTGCCGGATCTGGAACCGGTTGCTCAGCTTGTGCGAGCATTCTTTCGTTCGTGCTTGCCGCTTTCGCAGCTTGTTGAGCTGAAGCGATTGTCGAAATCGGGCGTTTCAGGCGTTCCGCAATTTCCGCAGTCGATCCGTTTCCAGCCATCAGAGTTGGGACCGATTCTGCCCCGATCGGATTAATGTCGAGGCTTTGAATCAGCGTCTTGAGGCCAGACTGAACAGGTGCAGTGGCGGTGACGAGAAGTTGTCGCTGCTCGCTGTCGATTTCGACAACGAAGAGTGTGTCGGCAGGAGCCTGGTCTTCCGCGATATCGGAAACGACGAAAGCAGGCATCCCGTTCGGACCGGCGTTTTCCAGTTTTGATCGGGATGAAAAGGCTTTATGAATTTGTCGGGCGATATCGACGGGGGATCGATGACGCGGACGATAAGTTCGTGTTTCGTTCGCTTCGACCTGTTCAGATTCCGGCTGAGAAGCTTGATCGTAAGCCAGTGGCTGAATCGATTGGCCCTTGGGAGAATTTTGAACTTCCGGAGGCAGCATGCGATGCCGAGGGACTTCAGTTGTGAACTGGTAGTTCGAATTCACTCCGGCCGTTTGAATGATCGTCGGTTTCTTGGCAGGAGCTGGAACATCTGTCGTTGTTGGAATTGTCTGTGCCTGCAGTGGCTCGCTTTCAGGCGTTGGTGCGACAGCTTCGGTCGTCTGAGCGGCTTGAGTGCCTGGCTCTTCCGGCAAAGGGGAAATCGGTCGTTCGTATTCCAATCGACCGCGACGAGTCGACATGACTGTCAGGAACTGGTCCTTAATCAGGATACGGAATCCGACCCGTTCGAGTTCCCGATTCAAGATCTTGACGGCGTCATCACGGTTATACTGATTCCAGTCGTGACGAGAGAAATTTCCGGGAGGGACATCGTGCATGACGAGTGTCGATCCGGTCTCTTTCGCGACATCGTTCAGGACTTTTGCCCACGGAGTCGTAAGAAAGTTGAGACGAACTGATTTCCGTTTGGAAGCTTCAGTATCCCAACCGGCTTCAACAGTTTCGTTGGTCGTTTTGACTTTTTTTCGGAAGAAGCCTTGGGCCGACGCTTGGTTCGGGCACAAAGATGCGGCGATCACACAGCATACTGCCGGAGCGACGAAACCACGTCTTGTCACCATTTCGAACAATCGCATTTTGGGACTTCCAATTCGTTCATGGAATTTCAGCTTTCCGCGCGGCACGCAATCCCCATGGATTAGGAGAATCCGTACAACCGTTACTATCGGTAAAGTTTTCCCAGCTTAATGAGTCGAAATTTTCGGCTGACGGAAAACAGGTCCATCCTTGCGTGAATGCCTCCTTTTCGGCACGATTTGCCGGAGTCCAGGAGCAATCGGTGGAATCCTGACTCGTTTCAAACGACGTCCAAACTTTTCAGAGAATGGAATCAGATGGCTGAGCAACATGCAGCCCGACGTGATCGGGTCCGAGAACAGATGCGTCGAGACGGAATCGAGGCCTTCCTGATCACCACCGAGAAGAATGTGGCGTATCTCACTGGGTTCACCGGCGACAGCACATGGATGCTGTTAACGCAGGACTCAGCCCGACTCGTCAGTGATTTCCGATACACGACACAGCTTGCATCAGAATGTCCGGATGTTGCGGCAGTGATTCGCCCATCCAATTTGTCCCTCATTCAAGGAGTCGTCGCGGAACTTCCGACGAGTTCCAATGGCCCGATCGGGTTCGAAGGGCATGCGATGCCGTTTGACACCTATCAGGTACTCCTTGACAGTTCGAAGGGGCAGGAGTGGGTTCCGCTTTCCTGGAAGGTCGAAACGATCCGAGCGATCAAAGACAGCAGCGAGATCGAAGACATTCGCCTCGCGGTTCGATTGGCTGAGGAAGGATTCTCCCAGCTTCTCGATCAATTCCGCCCCGAGGCAACCGAGCGAGAAATGGCCTATGAGTTAGAGCACATCGTTCGTGGGCTGGGTGGCGAGGAGTTGAGTTTCCATCCGATTATTGCGGTCGGTGACCATTCCGCGATGCCGCACTACCGTCCCGGAGATCGAAAACTCTCGGAACATCCGATCCTTCTTGTTGACTGGGGAGCTCAAACTTATTTGGGATACAAGTCAGATTTGACGCGGACGATGCTCACTCAAGACTTCGCAGAGCCTCAATTCGAGAAAATCTATCGGACCGTGCTCGAAGCACAAATGCTGGCGATCGAACTCATCGCTCCGGGAGTTTCCACGCTTGATGTCGATAACGCAGCACGCCAACACATCGCTGACGCGGGTTTCGGGGAGTACTTCGATCATGGACTCGGTCACGGAATTGGCCTCGATATTCACGAATTGCCGCGATTTTCCCGGACTGCAGAGACTCCGCTTGAGCCCGGAATGGTTGTCACCGTCGAGCCTGGGATCTATCTTCCGGGCTGGGGAGGTGTCAGGATTGAAGATGATGTTCTTGTCACCGACCAGGGATGTGAAGTATTGTCCAGCGTCACAAAGAGTTGGGATTCTGTTCGAATCACCATCTGATTGATCTGGTGAGTGGACGTCATCCTTCAACATCTCATTGAACAAGACAACCTGTGGGATTCCGTCGATTGTTCCATCAATATCGTCAGGTTTTGGCATGTCACCCTCGTGAGAAGCCGATTCGTACGAACGGAATGATCTCAAATTCGAATCAGACATATCCAATCTCCAAGAATCCATTCGCCTTCCGAATCAGGATGCGAAGCGGACATCCGACATAATCGACTAAACACTGAGGAATTGAGATGGCTCGCGACGCGAACGCCGAAGCAGACGAACTAAACATCGATGGGCTTCGTCAGGTCATGGAACTGATGGAAAAGCACGACGTGACCGAGCTGAAGCTGGAACAGGGAACGGCGAAATACGTTCTGCGTCGCGGAGGGCATGAATTCAGTGCCACGCTTCCTGCTCCTGCCCCAGTCTTGCCCGCACAAGCTGTTCCCGTTGCCCCGGCAGCCGCACCGCCTGCAGCGTCGGATTCTGCTCCTGCGGCCGCGCCAGCAGCGGACGAAGGAGTTGTTGAGATCAAAAGTCCCACTGTGGGGACGTTCTACCAGTCTCCGTCTCCCGGCGAGCCAGTCTTCGTCAAGGTCGGGGATCACGTGACCAAAGACTCAATTGTCTGCATCGTGGAAGCGATGAAGGTCTTTAACCAAATTCCTGCTGAGGTTTCAGGGACCATCGTCAAAGTTCTCTTGAAGGACAGTGATTCCGTAGAATACGGACAGCCGTTGTTCCTCGTTAAGCCCGATTGATCACAGCGGTTGCAGTGTCGAAGTGAAGTCTTCACGTCATAATCTCATGAGCAGTTGAGCAACGTGCAGACTTGCGAAATGTTCGCCGACGCTGGAGTTTGCAATGTTGGTGGCGTGTTTTCAAAGAGCCGGACGTCGAGTCCGGATGACAACCGTCTCAATTTTCACGAGCGAACGTTTCAGGGGCCACACAGCATCCCATAAGAGTTCTCTAGGATTGAATCGATATCATGTTTCAAAGGATTTTGGTTGCTAACCGAGGCGAAATCGCACTTCGTGTGATTCGCGCCTGTCAGGAACTTGGGATCGGGACTGTCGCGGTTTTCAGCGAAGCAGATCGCGGTGCTCACTACCTCGATTTGGCCGATGAGGCAATTTGCATCGGTCCGGCTTCGTCTTCAGAAAGCTATTTGAAGATCGAACACATCATCGCCGCTGCGGAACTGAGCGAAGCCCAGGCGATTCATCCTGGCTATGGTTTTCTGGCTGAAAACTACGATTTCGCTGAACAGTGTCGGGATTCTGGAATCGAGTTCATCGGACCTCCACAGGAAGCGATGCGCAAGTTGGGCGACAAAGTTGAAGCCCGCAAAATTGCGATGGAAGCCAAAGTTCCTGTCGTTCCCGGAAGCGATGGGCTGATTACCAGTGAAGAAGAAGCGGTGCGAGTCGCCAACGAAATTGGCTACCCCGTGCTCATCAAAGCGACCGCAGGCGGCGGCGGAAAAGGAATTCGGCCCGCGACCGATGAAAAATCATTGAGAACCGAATTGAAAGCCGCTTCTGCTGAAGCAGAAAAGGCGTTCAAGAATGCTGGCGTGTACATCGAGAAGTTCGTTCAAAAACCGCGACACGTCGAAGTTCAGGTGCTGGCCGATCAACACGGGAACGCGGTTCATCTGTGGGAACGTGATTGCACGATGCAGCGAAAGCATCAGAAGCTGATCGAAGAGAGTCCCGCACCAAAACTCCCCGAAAACGTTCGGCTGGAAATGTGTGAAGCGGCCACGCGTCTCGTACGCACTTCAGGCTACTTCAACGCTGGAACAGTGGAGTTCATCGTCGATCAGGACAATAACTTCTATTTCATCGAAGTGAATGCTCGAATTCAGGTGGAACATCCGGTGACGGAAATGGTCACCGGAATCGACTTGATTCGTCAGCAAATCCTCGTCGCGGCAGGCGAAAAACTGAGTTTCACACAAGACGAAATCACTTCGACGGGATGCTCGATCGAAGTTCGGATCAACGCCGAAGATCCAGATCAGGGGTTTCGAGGCTGTCCTGGCACGATCACGGACCTGATTATCCCAGGTGGTCTCGGTGTCCGCTTCGATTCACATGTGTATACTGGTTATCGGATCAGTCCGCATTACGATTCGATGATCGGAAAACTCATTGTGTACAAGCCGACACGCGAGGAGGCAATTGCGTGTATGTTACGTGCTCTCAACGAGTTTCGTATCGATGGTCCCGGAATTAAGACGACAATTCCGCTCGCCAAGAAGATCCTGATGCACTCGGTGTTCCGCAATGCAGAAGGGGATACCAAGTTCGTCGAACGAACCTGGTAGTTTGGGAATTCTTTGAACAATTCAGATGAACTCAATCGTCTGAGTTCCTTCGCGCTTGAACGTTTGGCGTTCCGCTTTTACGATGCCGCGCAGAAATGCGTTCTCACCTACGTCTGCGAAGCGCTTTCTTCGCTCCGTTAACACATCAGGAATTTGAAAATGAAAGTCGCCTGTCTAACAGGGGGTGGAGATTGCCCCGGTCTCAATGCTGTCATTCGAGGCCTCGTCCGCACAATCCACAATGCCGGCGGTGAGACAATCGGATTATTGGAAGGTTGGAGAGGTGCGATCGAAGGCAACTTCGTTCAACTGAACCCAATGGAAACCGATGAAATTCTCCCGATGGGTGGAACAATTCTCGGCTCTTCCCGAACCAATCCTTACAAAGACGAATCGCTCGTTGAGCAAGTCGTCAAGACATTCAACGAGTTGGAACTCGATTGTCTGGTCGCGATCGGTGGTGACGACACTCTTGGTGTCGCAAGCAAATTGTACAGCGACCACAATCTTCCAACGATCGGTTGCCCGAAAACAATCGATAACGACTTGAGCAGCACGGACTTCACTTTTGGGTTCGATACCTGTTTGAACACCGTCATGGATGCTGTGGACAAACTGCGAACAACCGCAGAGTCTCACCGACGCGTGATTGTCGTCGAAGTCATGGGACGTCACGCTGGCTGGATTACCTGTTTCTCAGGAATCGCATGTTCCGCCGATGCGATTATGGTTCCTGAGCAGGAAGTCGATCTCAATGCTGTTTGTGAACTGCTGAAGAAGCGTCGCGAAAACG
Source organism: Thalassoglobus neptunius (assembly GCF_007859735.1). Classification (GTDB taxonomy): domain Bacteria; phylum Planctomycetota; class Planctomycetia; order Planctomycetales; family Planctomycetaceae; genus Thalassoglobus; species Thalassoglobus neptunius. Next base: position 43,076 of record NZ_SIHI01000009.1, read on the forward strand.
GCAAGAAGTACGGCATCGTAATGGTCAGCGAAGGTGCGGTCCTGAAGGGCGAAGACCTTACGACCAAAGATGCGGAACTCGATGAATTTGGCCATGTGAAACTGGGCGGAGTCGGATCACGAGTCGCCAAAATGATCGAAAAGAAGACCGGGATCGAGACGCGAGACGTCACTCTCGGCCATCTTCAGCGAGGTGGTTCACCAAGTGCTTACGATCGCGTCCTCGGAACTCGACTCGGAATTCACGCTGGTCGATTGGCGTTGAACAAAGACTTCGGGAAAATGGTTGCGTTGAATGGGCTCCACATCGTGGGAGTTCCTCTGGCAGAAGCTGTCGGAACAATGCGAACCCTGTATCCTGAGTTCCTCGACGAAGCGAGCGAATTCTTGAGATAACACCTTCGAAGATCTCCTCACAGCTATGACTGTGGAGATTTTCGACGATGAACAAAAACGACGCCGACCCGAATCCATGGATTCAGGTCGGCGTTTTTTGTTTCAATTGTTTACTGCGATCGGTTTCACGAATTCTGATCGATCGCTCCATCAACAATCCAAGCGTGATCAAACTGAGCGTGATCAAACCGAGCGGGAACGCCTGCGAGATCAGCTCGATGGTGATAGCGAAGCGATCATTAGTCCCGCAGCGACGGAAACGTTCAACGAAGTGACTGATCCGCGAGGTGGAATCTGGCAGACCTGATCGCAGTTTTCCAAAGTGAGGCGCCGCAGCCCCTTCTCTTCACTTCCAATGACGAGAAGCCAACGACGATCGCGGTCGACCTCCGAAAGCGGCATTTCCGCATGTTCTGAACTCCCGAGGACCCACATGTCGCATTTCTTTGCTTCCTGAATCGCTCGGACAAGATTCGTCTGAATGACATGTGGAACGGATTCCATCCCACCGGCAGCGACATCGTAGACTGTTCCCGTGAGCGGGGCCGATTTGTCTTGTGTGAGAATCACCCCTTTGACGCCGAAGAAGCCGGCTGATCGAAACACGGCTCCGACGTTGTGAGGATCCTGCAATCGATCCATCATCAGCCAGAGTCCTTGAGGACTGGAGTCCGAAAACAGGTCTTTCAGTGTAGATGCCGCTTTAGGACGAATGACGGCATAAGTCGTCCCGACTCGACCAGATTCGTCCCGTCCGCGTTGTCGCCCTCGCTGGGCGGGTTCCTGTACGGAAATGCCTTGATCGGCAGCGACATTGGCGACGAGCTTCCAGCTTTCGTTGCTTCGAGTTCGACTGGCGTGAACCTCCAGAACATCGTGTGGACGATGCTCAAGAGTTGCCAGCACGCTGTGAGGATTCATCAGTTTGAGTGTGGTCATGGAAGCTGCTTCAAGACATCAGTAAGCGGACGACGGTGAGACGTCGGGGACTCTTTCGGAAAACCGTACCACAGCACCCCGACGATGTCTTCGATCGCGGGATCGATTTGCAGGATTTCATACAACTCCGGCGACCGAGTGACGTCGCCAGTCGTCCACTTGATCCCAATTCCGCGTGACCACAATGACAAAGCAATGTTTTGAATCGCACAGCAGACCGCTGCGTAGTTCTCACGGTCTCGGAGAGAATCATCAGAACGAAGAGAGGTGACAACGATCCATCCGGGAATGGTCGACCATTTGTCCCGCTTCTTTTGTGCAGCACCGTCGCCTTTTTTCACGCGGGTCATTTCGGCATTGAGATCGACAATTTGTGCGATTGTTTTTTCCCCGAGCAGGTAGAATCGCCAGGGCTCTGCCATCTTGTGATTGGGAGCCCAACACCCCGATTCCAAAGCTGCGAGAACGGCTTCATTGTCGGGGCGTTCAGTCTTGAAAGCGTTGATTGTCCGTCGGTTTCGAATCAACGAATCGATATCGTGCTCTGCCATTTTCTCAAGCGTTCTTTCCGTGTTTGTTCAGCGCTCAGTTTTCGGAATTCAACTCAAAGAAGAATTCATCGCTGGCGTCCATAATTCCCACTCTGAGTTCGGATCGAGAATTGTATCGTGCCGGGATGGTTTCTGGTTGCGCTGGCAGGACTTTTCCATCGGGTTGGACGATTTCGTCACGTTTTGAGGAGATTCGAACAGTGTAAACTCCGGGTTCAAGAGGATTCGAAAACTCGTAAATTCCGTTCGCATTCGTCATGGCTCCCGCCGGTCGTCCACCGGACTGAGGAACAAAAAGAACGGTCCCCATCTCGAGCGGTTTTCCGTCGAGGGTGACTGTACCCGCAAAAGATGACTTATCGGAATCCTCGTTGTTGATTTTGGATTGTGCCGGATTGAGAGTAGAGAGCCCGTCTATTCCTGCCTGGGCGATCATTCCATCTTGCGCGGAGGTAACTCCCGAAACACCGATTGCTCCGATGAGTTTGTGATCGACGATGATTGGAAGTCCGCCTTCCATCGGAAGCCCTCCAGGAAGTTTGAGAAGCTTCAGGTTCGCACCCCCTTCTGCGACTCGATCTTCGAAGGCTTTCGTCGATCGACGAAACAGGGCAGATGTTTTCGCTTTTTGAATTGAGATTTCAACGCTTCCGAGTTGTGTGTTTTCGAGACGTTGGAACATCACCAGAAAACCGGCACTGTCGACAATCGTAATGGCGACCGGCCAGTTGTTGCTTCGGGCATATTCTTCTGCAGCAGCCATGACGGTCTTCGCGTCCGTCAGCGAAATGCCTTCCCCGTATGCGGGCGGTTGATCTTGCCCAATGAGAAGAGATGGAAATGCAAACACGGTCGTAAGCAGCAAAGCGAGTCGCATCACAGTTGCTCCTGATTGCGTGAAGTTGAAGAGATAGATGACCTCTACGTAGAAAGTGACGACCGTGTTGGAAGTTTTCGAGCAGGCTTTGGCCTCGAAAACAGAATCGAATTGGGCAGTGCGGGTTCATATTCGAGCCCGTTTTGTGTCACTTCTTTGATTTGATTGATTCTTGGTATTCCGGGTTCGGACGCATGGGATCTGCGCCGACTTCGATCTTCCAGCTTGTGAGCAGAGCTTGCAATTCACTGGCGATTTTCGGTTCCGATTTCAACCGGTTCTCAGACTCTCCGATGTCGTCGCCCAAGTGGTATAACTCGAACTCTCCGGTTTCGAGGTTCTCAATGAGTTTCCAGTCACCTCGACGAACGATGCTGCAGGGGAAGTTCTGGGGATGTTGGTTGTAGTGTGGATAGTGCCAGAAAATTGCCTCCCGATCGAGTGAGTCACTTTTGGATTCAATGAGCGGCAACAGGCTCTCTCCGTCGAGATGTTGAAACGGTCGAAGAGGCGTGTCGGTGGCTTCGAGAATTGTTGGATACCAGTCAGTGCTGATGACTGGAACGTCGCACACCGAGCCGGAATTCTGGCTGCGCGGCGAGGAAACAATTGCGGGAATTCGAATGCCTCCTTCGTAGTGTGAGCCTTTATTTGCTCGAAGAGGGGAGTTGTCGGTCGCTTTGGCGAAGCCTCCGTTGTCGCTGGTGAAAATCACTAATGTCCGATTGTCGAGGTCGAGTTCGTTAAGCGTGTTCAAGACTCTTCCTACACTCTCGTCAATACTTTCGACCATGGCAGCGTATTTTGGGTTTCCTTGTCGTGTGCCGGGATCGACACGTTTGTAAGCGTCAACTTTTTCCGGTTTCCCTTGTAAGGGTGTATGCACCGCATAATGAGCGAGCATCAGGAAGAACGGCTCTTCCGAGTGAGATCGAATAAAATGTTCTGCTTCTTCTGCAAGGCGATCAACCAGATAGTCACCCTCCTTGCCCGAAACGGGCGATGCCTTCACTTGAACTTGTCCCGTTGTGGGAATTTTCCATGTCCCTTCAAATGGGTAGAAGTAGCTTCCCGGTGCTCCGTAGTCTCTCCCGGCGATGTTGACATCGAAGCCCTGATGTTGCGGGTAGTAGAACGCTTCCGTACCGAGATGCCATTTCCCGACGTATCCCGTCGTATAGCCTGCTTCGCGAAGTGCTTCTGCGACAGTGATCTCTTCAAGAGGAAGTTCTCCGATGTATCGTCCTTCGATCATCTTGTTTCGTTCTCGGTCCCATCGCCCCGACGGAAGCCATTGAGTCAGCAAGAGTCGGGCAGGGTACTTCCCGGTGAGAATCGCAGCCCGAGTTGGAGAGCAGACCGCGCACGCCGAATAAGCATTGGTAAATCTGACTCCGCGTGCGGCGAGTCGATCAATGTTCGGCGTTTGATAATAATCGCTGCCCATGCAGCCAATGTCGTTCCAACCGAGATCATCGACCAGTATGAAGACGACGTTCGTTTTCTCTTCAGCAGCTGCAACACACAGTGAGAAGCTGCAAAAGCTTGTGATCAACACAAGCAGTAATTTTGTCGGGAGAGTGGTGTTCATGGTGTTTTTCCGTCGATGACATCCCCAGTCGATTTGACTGTCCATGTGTAGTTGTCGGGATCGAAGTTGTAAGCGGACTTGGTCGGTGCGGAGTCGGCCCACTTCGTTGGCAACCACTCGGCGAGTTCAGATTGAATCGTTGCCACTTCCGGAGAACCAGCGAGGTTCGTCCACTCTTGCGGGTCGACATTGTGGTCGTACAGTTCTTCGCTTCCATCGGCGTACCGAATCAACCGATAGCGTTCGCTACGGACGGCGCCGTTTCCCTTGCGGTACTCAATCACCGAGGGGCGATCCCATTGTGCCTGAGGGTTCTGGAGGAGCGGAACTAGACTCTGCCCATCGAGATTGGGAACAGGTTCGAAGTAACACAGCTCAACGAATGTGGGAAGCAGGTCGATCAAGTTGACCGGTTTTGAGCACTCTCCACTGGAGAATCCGGGGGCTTTGATGATGAAGGGAACTCTTGTTGCCTCTTCCCAGAGTGTCGACTTGTGCCAGTGGTCTTTCTCGCCCAGATGCCAGCCATGATCGGACCAAAGGACGACGATCGTCGAGTTGCGGGCGTCGCTTGCTTCGAGCGCTTGAAGAACCCGACCGATCTGATCGTCGGCGAAGGAGATGCTCGCGAGATACGCTTCGACAGCTTCTCGCCACTTTTGGCTCTGACGAATCAGCTTCAGATCTTTGCGTCGATCCGCGGCCAGTTTTTGACCTGAGTCGGGAATGTCGTTGAGGTCGTCGTCCTTGACCTCGGGCAAAATGACGTCTTCACTCCGATACATATCGAAGAATCGTTGCGGGACATACCACGGAAGGTGAGGGCGGAAAAGTCCGCACGCCAGGAAGAATGGCTTGTTGTGTTCCTTCTGAAGGAAGTCGACTGCGTAGCTTGCGGTGAGAAAGTCGTCGTGGTCTCTCTCTTCAATCCCCAGCGATCCCCAATCGTTTTCATGTCCAAGCCCTGTCACACCGCTCCATGGATATGCTTCGGGAAACGGTCCGGATTTTGACCAGGGATAGTTGAGCTTTGCGCCGCGAAACCACGGATCGTTTCGAAAGGTCAGTCGGAAGAAGTCGTCCCACTGGTTTGGCGGATTGTTCCCCGCTGTGTGATGAAAGATCTTCCCTGCTCCGACAACTTGATAACCGTTGTTTCGAAAGCATTGTGGAATAGTCACCACGTCCGGAAAATTGGGATACCACCAGTGTCCGTTGTCGTAGAGCCCGGTCGTCGACGGCCGCAACCCTGTCATGATTGCTGCCCGCGATGGCGCACACTTTGGAGAGGGACAGTGCGCATTCGTAAACAAAAGGCCCTGTTTCGCGAGAGAATCAATGTTCGGAGTTTTGACAACTCCTTCGTAGCCGTTTAAGCATCCGACCCAGTCCTTCATGTCGTCCACGGCGAGGAACAAAACATTGGGTTGGGAGACATCTTCGGCAGTCGCGAAGTTCCCCAGCAAGAGGGTGATTCCAAGAGTGGTGATTCCATACAGGTTGGTCTTCAATGGCGGCCTCTAATCCCAAAGAGCATTGGTAAGGTGAGGACTTCAACCTATCACATCGGAGTTGTCAGGTGTATTCACCACCGCTCTCATTTGTGTGATTCGCTCATGAGACACCTGTTGGAAAGCACGCAGGTCGACAGATGGACCTTTTTCCAACTTGCGGAGCGATTGAGAAGATTGCTGCCTGCAACGACCAACGATTGCACCCGCTTCAAGAAGCGAGTCGGCAACCTCATTGAACTCATTGAGACAAGTTCTAGTTGTTGAAGTGGCGCAGGTGAGACGATGATCGGGATTTGTGATACCGCATGATCTCCGACAGCCCAAAAGTTCGAAGCTCGGCCGGGTTGAACGGTTTCGTCAACACTTGAGAGACTCCGAGTTCGGAGAGCACTTCTTCAGAAGGAGCATGTAATCCGCGATCGGAAAGAAGGATGATCGGGACAGTTCTGAGGTCTTGATGAGACCGAATCATTCGGCACAAGTCCAGGCCACTCATTTCACCGAGATCGGTATTAAGTACAAGCAGGCTCGGTGTGACTTGTTGAATCGTTTCCCAGGTGGAGCGCCCGTTGGAACAGATGACGACCTCGCAACCAGATTGTCGAAACGTGATTTCGACCAGTCGGGTCACGTAAGGTTGCTGGTCGCTGGTAACAACAAGACTGGAAATCGGATTCTCCCATCATTTCGGGTGGAGAGAGACCTCGTCCTGAAAATGAGTGCGACTCGAAGAGCGTTTTGGAAAACCACTCAATCAGGATGTGTTGGGATCACTTCTCTGAGTGCATCGGCGCGCAAGAGCAGTCCACCTGAAGCAAGTTCCGGCAAGGAATGCCGATTCCATTGCAGGAGCGGTTCACCGTAAGGAAAACACCACCAGTGAGGATTATCCGTGATCGTCGCGTTGATCGAGTTTTCGCAGCGATGCGACGACGGGTGTTATTCTGGAGGGGTGAATTTGAAGCGTCTAGACTGGCCGAAGAACTCCAGAGGATTCTCGTAAACAACTTTGCGGATTTTCGCTTCGCTGTGCCCGCGCTTTCGCATCTCCTGAATGAAGTCCGGGACTGCAAGCGGATTCGATGGACCCCAGTCGCCAGCCGAATTCACAAGGATTCTCTCATCCCCATACTGTTCGATAATGTCCGCCGCTCGGGCTGGGGTGCATTTTGTCGTTGGGTATAGGGTCATTCCGCACCAGAATCCGCCGTCGAGCGCCGCTTTCACGGTGTGCTCTTCGACATGATCAATGCAAACCCGTTCCGGAGGAATGTCATTTCGCTCCTGAAGCATGTCGACGATCATTCGAGTCCCCTTGTACTTGTCGACAAGATGGGGAGTATGGATCAGAACGAGTTCGTTCGTTCTGGCGGCCAGATCGAGGTGTTCGCGGAAAATCGTCGATTCGTTTGGAGTGTTTTTGTTGAGGCCAATTTCTCCGATTCCGAGCACGCCGGGGCGGTCCAGAAATTCGGGGATCATCGCAATGACTTCACGGGCGAGAGGAACGTTCTCGGCTTCTTTCGCGTTGATGCACAACCACGTGTAATGCTGAATTCCGCTCCATCCCGATCTTTTCGGCTCGAAGCTTGTGAGTTGCTCGAAGTAGTCGCGAAACCCGTCGACACTCCCACGATCGAAGCCAGCCCAGAAGGCCGGTTCACTGATCGCGACGCATCCCATTCGCGCCATTCGTTCGTAATCGTCGGTCGTCCTCGAAACCATGTGGACATGTGGATCGATGAAATACATAGCCAAACCAATTCGTGACGGTGGTGAACTCGTTTTCGTTCGGATAACGACTTTTGTTCTCGACTTCGAAAGTCCCCGGCAGCCGGGGCATCATTGCAACCGTTTCCTCGAAGGCTTAACGCAAGATCTGGAGATGATTAAGAAGCTTCTCCGGAGTCATGACATAGCCGATGTAAAACGGTCCGAATTCGGCGTATCGGGCGGATGCCTGATCAAATCGCATGGTGTAAACGATTTCCTTGATGTACTCAGGTGCGCGACTCCAAAGCGTCACTCCCCATTCCCAGTCGTCGAAACCGGTCGAGGCTGTGATCAACTGAGAGACTCTGCCAGCGAACTTAATTCCTGAAGTCGCATGCTCTGCCATGAGCGAAGAACGCTTACTGAACGGTTCGGTGTACCAGTTGGCCTGCGGGTGACGAATTTTGTTCATGGGGTAAAAGCAGTGAACGGGCCAATCCGGGAAGTCCGGGTAGAGTCGCTGCTTGTTCATCATTGGAAGTCGCTGTTCGTAGGCAGCCACTTTCGCCTGATAGGCGGGGTCTTCGGCGTTTGCTCCAGCGAGGCGAAGCTTTTCCGAATACTGTTCGACGGTCGGAACGTATTCGGAGACTTCGGTAATTGAAACGAACGAATAGCTGGGTTGAAGTGCCGGTCCCAGCACGCTGGATCGCAGGCGCTGATGAACACGATCGATCTTCAACGGATTGTAATCGAGCATCATCATTCCGAAGTCAGCACGATGACCGGTGACGGCAAAGCATTGCACGCGTTCAGGAGCGTCGTCGTGCATCGGGTCCATGAGTTCTGAGACGGCCTTGGCGCCTGCCGTGATTTCTTCCTGGGAAAGTTGGGCGAGGGCTGCTCGGTCGATGTTGTAGTAGATGTGAAGGCAGTGCCAGCCTTCAGAAGTCTTGATCGTGGGGTCAGGGAGATTCTGGGGAGTGCGGGGGCGATTCATGGTTTTCCAGGTCAATCAAACAGTCAGGTCGTATTCGTTCCCGTATCATAAAGGGATGAACGCAATCAGGAAACTGACTCGATCAGTCAGTTGCAATCATGCACTGATCGGAAAATTCCCTACAATGAGACTGACAGGAAGAATCGTTACAATTTGGCGGGACATTTGTGTGTGTCCGAAAGACAACATAATTCCGCCGTAGGAACCTCTTTCTGCGAGTTAACCTACCGTGTCAAGATCGCAAAACTCACGTGGCCTTTTCGGTTGACGATGCGCCATACAGTCCCCATTTTGAATCTGGAATCGGAATCTCCCGAGAAATTCGGGGAGGACTCCGTACACTCTCGTCCGAAAGACGCATGTCTGGTGAAGATCTATCCGCCAGTCGTCACCGGGAGTTTGATTGCTCTCGATCAGGATGAGATCCTCTTCGGACGCGATATCTCCTGTGACTATGAACTCTCGGATGATTTCGCATCGAGACGTCATGCTGTGATTCGGTGGGTCGACCGCAACTGTATGATCGTCGATCAGAACAGTATGAACGGCACATACGTGAATGATCAACGTGTGGGTGAACAGGTCCTCAAGTCGGGGGATCAGATCCGCATTGGCCATCACATCTTCAAGTTTCTTGCCTCCGATCACGTTGAGGCGATGTACCACGAAGCCGTTTTCGAAATGATGACGGTCGACGCGCTGACGAAGACCTACAATCGTCGCTACTTCGAAGATGCTTTTATCCGTGAAATCAATCGAAGCTTTCGGCACGGTCGGCAACTCGGACTTCTGTTGCTCGACATCGATTACTTCAAGCAGATCAACGACACGCACGGTCACCTGATTGGAGATGAGCTGCTTGCAGGTGTCTGTAAACGGGTCAACAGCCGCGTTCGAAACGACGAAATCTTCGCGAGGGTTGGCGGGGAAGAATTTGCGTTGGTGATCGTTGAGTGTACGCTCGACAATCTGCGTCGTTTGGGTGAGGAACTCTGTGAACTCGTTGGCGGAAAACCGTTTCCCTCGAGTAAGGGGGATATCAACGTGACGATCAGTATCGGCGTTGCGCATGCTTTGGGGTCGGCTCCCATCACGATGAACGGGATGCTCGAACAGGCAGACAAGAACCTTTACGAAGCGAAACGGCTCGGCCGCAATCGATGCTGTAGCTGATCTTCTTTCCGCCTCGAACTTTCCTCGATCCGCGGTTAATCTTGAGTCATGTTTTCTATCCGTTTGACTCTGGATTGTGTTCTCTGATGTGGTTTCGAGATTTTCTGGTCGACAGCCTTCGTTATTACTGGAGGAATCATCTTGCGGTCCTTCTGGGAGTTGCGGCCGCGACAGCTGTGATCGCCGGGGCACTCGTCGTTGGTGACTCTGTTCGCGACAGCTTGCGTCAAATGTCGCTGGACCGTCTGGGAAAGATTGATCACTCAATCACCGGGTTCCGATTCTTTCGAGAAGAACTCGCGAGCACTCTGGGCAACGCGGATCCGAAAGTTCAGCAGTCAGCTCCAGCCATCCTGATGCAGGGAACGCTCGAACGAACATCCGATGATGACGTGACGACGAGAGCGTCTCACATCGAACTGATCGGGACCGATGAACGGCTCTGGTCGATGCTCGAAACGAACGGGCTTGAGGCTCCTGAAAAGGGTGAAGTTGTTCTGAGCCAACGGGCCGCTGATCAACTTCAAGTTCAGGTGGGCGATCAGATTTCCGTGCTGATCGAAATCCCGGCATCGATTCCGAGGGATTCCTTACTGGGAGATCGAGAAGAGACCATCACAGAACTTGTCGTCGATGTCTCTGCGATCGCAGATGAGAGCAATGGCGTTGCACGTTTTGGCCTCAATCCGAGTCAACAGATTCCGACAAATGCTTTCGTGAATCTCTCCGATTTACAATCGCAAATCGGACTCGCTGAAGTGCGTCGATCCCGAAGAAATCCCATCGCCAAACCTGCGAGAGTCAATGCCTTGTTCGTTTCGGCCGGAGAGACTCTTTCGGTGGATACGATCGGTCCGGAGGTCGCGAAGGAGATCACGACAGCGTTGTCCGAAGAGTTAACGCTGGACGACCTCGCGCTCCGCCTTGTTCCGAATGAAGAACACGGATATCTGTCGCTCGAAAGCGATCAGATGATCCTCGACGACCAGATTGTTGAAGCTGCGGAGTCGGCAGCTAAATCGCTTCAGCTGCGAACCTCTCCCGTTCTGGTTTATCTGCTCAATCGCATGTGGAACCCGGAGGATGCTGACAAATACTCGATGTACTCGGTCATCGCAGGCGTCGATCCGGAACCGAGTGCTCCGTTTGGACCTTTCGATTTCGTCGGAGATCACACTCCTCTCAACGAGGGCAGCGTGTATCTCAACGAATGGCTCGCAACGGACCTCGATCTTCAGGCAGGCCAAAAAGTGGCCGTGAAGTTTTACGAGGTCGGCGATCGAGGCGAATTGCCGGAACAGGAAGAAATCTTCGATGTTGCCGGAGTCGTGGCTTTGCAAGGAGTCGCCGATGATATGGGGTTTACTCCCAACGTTCCGGGTGTCACCGATGCGGACTCGTATGGAGATTGGCGGGCACCCTTTCCGCTGAAACGAAATCTGATCACCGATCGTGACCACTTGTACTGGGACAATACGGAGACCGAGCGAGAAAACGATTATCGAACAACACCCAAGATGTTCACGTCTCTCAAAACGGCGCAAGATCTGTGGCGAAGCCGTTACGGGGGATTGACATCGTTCCGTATTGCACCCCGAGAAGGGCAGACACTCGCCGAACTTAGCGACGAGTTCGGTAAACGATTGCTCTCAGAATTGCAGCCATCGGACACAGGGATTGTCGCGCAACCCATCAAGGCTGCGGGATTGATGGCAGCGCAGGGAACGACCGATTTCACCGGTCTGTTTATCGGGTTTTCCTTCTTCCTGATTTTCTCAGCGATGCTGTTGATCGGGCTTCTGTTCCGCCTCGGGATCGAAAATCGTATTTCCGAGTTAGGTCTCTTGAATGCGATTGGAATGACGACCAGTCGTGTCCGCCGGATTTATCTCTATGAAGGACTTGTTGTCGCTTTGTTGGGAGGATTGGTCGGGATGCTACTGGCTGTTGGGTATGCGGCAATCATGATCCATGGCCTGAAAACCTGGTGGTTTGGGGCTGTGGGGACACCGTTTCTCGATGTGTACGTTCATCCGGGAAGTCTGATTGTGGGCTTGGTGATCGCGATCGTCGTTGCGGCACTCGCGATCTTTCGGTCGCTCTGGCAAACACGATTGCAGTCGACTCGGCAACTGTTGAATGCACAGATTGAGCCGAGCACGGTGCATCAACATCGCAATCGCAAACGAACAGAACGAATAGCTGTCACCCTGTTGCTTCTCTCGTCTCTGGTTTTGCTGTTCACACTGGTTGGACTGATTCCGGACAGCGAGGCGTTCTCTGGATTTTCCTGGAGGATCGTGGCGTTCTTCCTCGTTGGGTTCGGAATGCTCATCGGTGGACTGTTCGCGTTTTCAGCACTCTTGCAGAACAGCAATTGGATTCTGGATTCTCATTCTTCGAAATGGGGGACGTTGCAGTTGGGGCTTCGCAATGCGGCGAGAAATCGGTCTCGAAGCGTCTTGAGTGCCAGCTTGATTGCCTCAGCGACTTTTGTGATTGTTGCCGTTGCGGCAGGGCGACAAGACCCGGCGAACGCGGAACCGAAGACAAATTCCGGGAACGGCGGGTTTACATTGGTCGCGGAGACCAACATCCCCATCCTCTATGATCTGAACACGGTCGAGGGGCGTTCCAAGCTGGGAATTGATGTTCTCAATGAAGAACTGATGGCAACACTCAATCAAGCGAGCGTCATGCCGTTTCGTGTCCGGCATGGCGAGAACGCAAGTTGTCTCAATCTCTATCAGACACAGCTTCCGACAGTTCTGGCAGTTCCCGAAGTTGTGCTGAAAGACTTTATTGAGCACGAACGGTTTCTCTTCGCGGATACTCCCGGAGATCAGCCCTGGAAACTGCTCGAAGGCAAGACTGCTTCCGGTGCGGTTCCGGTCTTCGGAGATATGAATACTCTGTTATACAGCCTTCACAAAGGAATCGGTCAGGTCGTCAATGTTCCCAGCGATGAAGACCCGCAGCACTCGCTGGAAATTGTCGGAATGTTTGCCAACAGCGTGTTTCAAGGTGTGCTGGTGATGTCAGAAGAGAACTTCCGTGAAGTCTTTCCGGAAGAGGTTGGGTTTGAATACTTTCTGATTGAAACTCCTCTGGAAGATGCTGGCTCAGTGAGCGACGCGTTCGAGTCGTCGCTCGGCGACTATGGATTTGATGCGGAGCGGGTCGAAGAAAGGTTGGCGAACTTTCTCGCTGTGCAAAATACCTATCTCTCAACGTTCCAGACACTCGGAGGACTCGGTCTTCTGTTGGGAACAATCGGGCTGGCGACGGTCATGCTTCGAAATGTGATTGAGCGTCGAAGTGAATTGGCGCTCATGCGAGCGATTGGGTTTCGCAACAGCCAACTGGCGTCAGTCGTTGCGATTGAGAATGCAATTCTCTTGTTCTGCGGACTTGTTCTGGGAACGATTTCGGCGCTGCTCGCCATGGCGCCTCACCTCTCGAGTTCTGTGGCAAGCGTTCCGTGGAGTGAATTGCTGGGAATGCTCTGCGCGGTCTTTGTTGTCGGAATGATTTCCGTCATCTGGGCCGTTCGAGCTGCGGTCTCGACTCCGATTCTGTCGACTTTGAGAAGCGAATAGAGACGTTACTCCAAACAGCGTGGTCTTGAAAATCGCTTCAACCACTATTGATGACGTGTCCTCCGGAGAACCTGTCGTTCTCATGAGAGGGATTCGCCACTCAGAGTTTGAGGTCTGTGCGACTGGGATTTTTATTTGAGAATCAATATGTTCTGAGCTCAAATCGTTGCTCCACTTCGGTCCCCCGCGACCCTAGAATTCGACGGAGATTTCGAGCACATTCGATCCACTGGTTTGACAATCTGTCGAGTGTTGAACGTTCTCGTCAGCAATTCACAGGAAAAACTCAGGAAAAACTCAGGCAAGCAATTCGAGCGAATGTCCTGGACTGCCCACTTAGACATAACGGCAACACGAACATGGTTGTGACTCTCATCGGTTATCGAGCGACAGGAAAGTCGACCGTCGGTCAGCTTCTGGCGTCGCGTCTCGGATGGGATTTTGTCGACACCGATGATCAGATTGTGAGCGTCTCAGGAAAGTCCATTGCGGAGATCTTCCGAGAAGATGGTGAACCGCACTTTCGTGAACTGGAACGACAACAGCTTCAGCGAGAACTCAGTCGCGAGCATGCTGTGATTTCTTCCGGGGGCGGAGCAATTCTTAACGAACAGACGCGGCAACTGATGCGGGAAAGCGGACCGGTGGTCTGGCTGAGTGCTTCGGTTGAAACGATTGTTGAACGATTGAAAGAAGATGCCGCATCGACCGGTTCCCGCCCCTCGCTGACCGGGGAAGGACTGGTGGAAGAAGTCGAGTCCGTTCTGCGAAGTCGTTTGCCGCTTTATTCAGAAGCTGCGAGTTTCGTGATCGAGACCGATGAGCGAACCGTCGATGAGATCGTCGACGAGATCATGTCCCAACTGGGGCCCGAGTCCGGAGGAGCATCGTGATTCTCCACTTCGATTTGCCTGATTGGATGATCATTTCGTACCTGTTCATTATCGGATCAGTGATCGGAAGTTTTTTGAACGTCTGCGTTCACAGAATTCCGTCAGAGCCGAGATTCCTGGATCAACTCCGGTCGTTATGGAATCGACCTTCGCACTGCCCTCGATGTGATACCGATATCTTCTGGTCCGACAACATCCCGATCTTCGGTTGGATCAAGCTGCGGGGACGTTGTCGCAATTGCCAGATGCGGATTTCCCCCCGCTATCCGCTTGTCGAGTTCGCGAATGGTTGCCTTTTCGTGCTGGTCTATCTGTTTGAAGTTCCAGGCGGATTTCATCCACTTCTCAGCGAGAGTTCGATCTATTCAGAGATCGGACCACAGATCTATCCCGGCTTGAACGGATGGTCTCCCGAGGCTTTCGTCTGGCTTCGGTATGCGTTTCACATGGTGATGATCGAAGCTCTGCTTGTCGCGTCACTGATCGATTTCGACTTGCGAATCATTCCCGATGGGTCGACGCTTCCCGCGATGATCTTCGCGGTGATTGCGAGTACCACGTTCGGGATTTTGCACATCGTTCCTGTCTGGTTTCAGGATGAATCGCTGGCTCGAACCTTCAGCATCGTGACCCCGGATTGGGTTCATCCGCTCATATCGGGGCCCCGGGTTCCCGAGTGGATTTCCCTGCATCCTCACCTTCATGGCCTTGCGGTCAGTCTGATTGGACTGATCGTGGGCGGAGGCGTTGTGTGGGCGGTTCGATTGTTGGGATTTCTGTTTCTCCGAGAAGAAGCAATGGGCTTCGGTGATGTCGTGCTGATGGCAATGGTGGGGGCCTTTCTGGGATGGCAACCGACCGTGGTCGCCTTCTTTCTGGCTCCACTGTTTGCCTTGCTGGCCATTCTTGGGACAGCAGTCTTTGTGCGGGATCGTTCCATTCCCTACGGTCCGTACTTGAGTCTGGCGACGCTGGTCACCGTTCTTTTTTGGAAGCAGATCTCTCCGATCGGGACGAGATTCTTCGATCTCGGCATCTTGCTGTTCCCGCTGATTCTGTTCCTGACAGGTTTGTTCGCCGCGTGTCTTGCGATGGTCTTCGCGGTGAAGAAGGCGATGGGCTGGCTTCCCCCTGAAATTGAAATGGGCGTTTGGAGAGCGGCCGATCAGAACTGCTTCGTCGCGGGAGAAAACGTCGACCGACACAGCTGTCGATGGAAATCCGAAGACTGGGAAGGCTGCGCCTCGGGACGCGGTCAGATTCATGAAGAACGTTGGCGCCGCGGACAGGCGGGTTCATCAAATTCGATGAATCGCCCGAATCCGTGGTAGGCCGTCACTGATGCATTCAGCCCGAACCGTGAATCGACTCTTAAAGATCATCGATCACGGATGGCCGCACATCGGAAGAACCAACGCAGCAGGCCTTCGGACGAAGCAAACTCGGGCGAATGTGCAGAAACTATGAAGATGATTTAGGTCAATTTTTTATCCAGGAATCGTGTTTCGAATCCGTCGGGGTCGCCGAATCCCATTCGCAGATAGAGCTTTTCTGCAAGCGGGTTTTCTTTGCGAACTTCGAGCGTCACTTTACAGCATCCGAGTTCACGCGCGTGATCTTCGACAGCTTGAATCAACTTCGATCCGATTCCCTGTCCTCGGTATTCATGAACGACTGATAAGTCGTGAACATTGACGAGCGGTTTGGCGGCGAACGTCGTGAAGCCCATGAAGCAGACCGCAGCCCCTACGGGTTTGTCGCCATCCCAGGCCAGCAAGGTGAACGCTCCCGGAATTCGTTTCATTCCCGGAACGATTTGAGAGGCAATTTCCGGGGCGACTTTGGCACCTCCTCCGTGGTGTTCCGTAGCGTAGGCGTTGATGCAGTCGACGATTGCCTGTGCATGAGTTGGATTGTCAAAGTCGGCAATCGAGATGGTAACGGTAGACATGTTGAATTCTTTCCGATGCGTTATCTTGCACTCTCCCTCATCTGATTCCGCGTTTACCGGGCTGAGTCAGTGACCGCAAACGGGAAGAATGCCGAAGACGTGAATGCAAACCAGAAGATACTGATAATGAACCCGACACGAAATCGTCCTTTCGGTTCACGAGGAATTGTAGCGATGCTGGGCGCGATTGTGCTGGCATCTGCCTGTGGGCGAGCTCCGCAACAATCCGCGACCGACAGCGAGATGCCGAAATCAGCCAATGCGGCCGATGAAACCGCGCCGGAAGACTGGGATGTTTTCGTGCAACTGGTTCGTGAACAAGACGAAAACGCGATCCGGTTTCGGAGTCGTCCGGTCTCTAAAGAAGAGTTCCGGATGCTATTGGAAGGTTGTGACGGGCTCATGGTCCTCGAAATTGATCAGTCGGCCATTTCTTCGGAACTCATCCATCAGGTGCTTACGAAACTTCCGGGATTGCGCCAACTTCGATTCGACGGACCGGTCGTTGAGAGCGATTTGAAATGGATTGCTTCAAACCTTCCCGAATTGACCGTCCTGAACTTGCCTCAGGGAGAATTCGGGAACGAAGGTGTTCAGGCTCTTTCCGAACATTCGAAACTGGAGTTGTTGCGGATCGGTGCTCCCAACGTGAATAACGATGGCGTGAGAGCCATTCTTGAGATTCCCAATCTTCGATTTCTGCACTTGATCAATGTTTCGATTGACGATCAGGTCTTGAAAGATATTGCGAAGAAGAATTCACTGGAGTCCTTTTACCTCGACGGAGGAGGCTGCAGCGAAGAAGGGTTGTCGGAGCTTGTGAAAGCATCTCCGCAATTGCACTTTCACTGGAACCAACTTCACCTCAACAACGACCCGCATTCTCATCCACATTGACGGACGTTCTGTTGCCCACGTTGTCGGTCTCAGTCCACAGCGATTCGGATTCGTGCGTGAATCTGCGAAGTCAGGAACTTTCGTTCCGAAGATCTCTTCGCATCGTTGGCTTTGACTCCGCCGGGCACAGCTATCAATCATGGGATCACATGAGAATGTGGTCGAGTTTATCGCAGACTTAATGTTGCCTATTCGCTTCTAAGGAATTCCAATGCCGCTTTTTGGCTCTCATCTTTCCATCGCCGGTGGTTATTACAAAGCTGCCAACGCTGCAGGCGCTTTGGGGATGGACACCGTTCAAATCTTTACAAAGAACAACAATCAGTGGAAAGCCAAACCGCTGACGGATGAGGACGCCGATTTGTTCCGAGCGGCGGTTGAAGAGAACGGACTCAAAAGCCCTTGTTCGCACGACAGCTATCTGATTAATCTCGCCAGTCCTGATGACGAACTCTGGGAGAAGTCGTTAAACGCTTATGTCATTGAGCTGGAACGGGCTGAGAAACTCGGGTTGGCGGGAGTCGTGATGCATCCGGGGTCATATTTGAAGAGTTCTGAAGAGGAAGGACTCGCCAAGGTGATCGACGGCCTCAACGAAGCACATCGCAGAACCAAAGGTTTTCAGGTTCAGACCTGGGTCGAAGCAACAGCCGGGCAGGGGACCAATCTTGGATATCGATTCGAGCATCTTGGGAAAATCCTCAGGGAAGCGGAAGACGGCGAACGCTTTGGTGTCTGTCTCGATACGTGCCATATTTTTGCGGCTGGCTATGGATTGAAGACATCGGAAGAATATGAAGAGACGATGCAGCAACTCGACGAACACGTCGGAATTCCGAACGTTCGGGCGATGCACTTGAATGACAGCAAGAAAGAGCAGGGAAGTCGCGTCGATCGTCATGATCACATCGGCGAAGGCTTTCTCGGTCTGGAGCCGTTTCGGTTCTTGCTCAATGATTCAAGGTTTCAATCGCTTCCCATGTATCTGGAAACCAAAAAAGAAAAGCGTGAAGGAGAGGAGATGGACGCTGTGAACTTGCGAGTCTTGAAGAGCTTGATCGATTCTTAGTGAGCACTCGATACTGTGAATGGTGCTTAAAGCGATTGATCTCTAAAGTTTTAAGATCGTGTTTTTTAATTGTCTTCTGACGAATTTTTAACAGGTGGCTCGATGTCTACTCGTTACTCGATGGCGTTCGTTTTCAGTCTTCTTTTTGCGACAACCGTATTCGCTCAACAACCAGCCAAAAAGAAAGCTCAAAGACCGTTTCAGTGGGTGAATGCACTTCCTGCAGAAGTTTCCAAAGCGTTGCATCATGAGACATTTCATAGCTCTGCTAATGGTGTCGACGTCGGCTATTGCATCCTTCTTCCACCTTCTTACAACAAGCCGGGAAGCGAACAGCGACGCTATCCTGTCATCTACTGGCTACACGGGGGGCGTCCCGGAAGTGAGACAAAAAATATCTCGATGTCGTCCATCTACGAGGACGCAATGAAGGACGGCACTCTTCCCGAGCTGATTGTTGTTTTTCCCAACGGAGGAAAACTCAGCCATTACGATCACGAGGGATTTTTAGGAGAGACAGCGTTTCGTGAACTCGTGGATCATGTTGATTCCGAATATCGAACTGTTGCCGATCGGTCCGGAAGAGCCATCGAAGGTTTCTCTCAAGGTGGCCGCGGGACTGCCCGTTATCTCTTCAAGTATCCGGAGCTATTTTGTTCGGCTGCTCCGCTGGGAGGAGGCCAGCAACATGAAAAACGCATCTCGGAAAATTCAGGCAAAGAAAGCGAAGCGTTGACGATTCAGCCGGCGACCAACAACACGTGGGATTTGGCCGAAGCATATGCGAAACGAAGTTCAGGTCCCGAAGTGAAAATTTTCGTCGCAGTGGGTGAAGAAGATGACAATGCTCAAGGAAATCGCGAATGGAGTCAGCATCTCAACGATTTAGGCATCGATCACACGTTCGTTGTCGTTCCGGGAGTTCCCCATAGCTCGAAGAAAATGTATGCGAAGATTGGCCGCGATATTCTCAATTTTCATGCCAAAAACTTTCGTGCGAACGGAAGTCTTCAACAGGACTCAAACTGAATTTTGGGTTTCACGGATCGTTCAGTCTTTGGGAAAGACAGGTCTCCGTTCGAGAAGGGAATCAAAATGGCAGTCACAATTGAACAACTTCAGTCTGCTGACAACAATGAATTGATTGGGCTGCTTAAGGAACTGTCACCTCCGCTTGACCTGGACGTTGTCGAATTCGTTGCAAATATAGCGACCGATCGAAACCGCGCAGATTTGGTTCGAGAAGAGTCGGCAGTCTTGCTCGGAAGGATTCAGCAACCTGAAGCGAGGAATCGGCTGCTCGACTTTACACGAGACGAGGACGCGGTTGTTCGAGAACTGGGAGCTGTGGGGCTGGGGGAAGACAATGACTCCGCGACGATTTTGCCTCTGATCGGTCAGCTATCAGACAGCGTCAACAAAGTACGCAATGTCGCAGAGCGGTCTCTTTTGAAACGCTCAGAAGCGGTCTCATCTGTTGGAGTCGAACCGTTAGTGGAACTCTTGTCTCACTCCGCCGTACTCACACGTTCTCCGGCGGCACGTCTACTGGGGCAAACAAAAGACCAGCGGGCTTTGCAGCCGCTCATTCGTCAATTGAAATCCGAGGAATGGCTCGATCGGATGTGGGCTGCGAATGGACTGGGAAGTCTCGGAATATCGAAAGCGATTTCGGAACTTCAACAACTGGCGAAAAAAGATCCCAAGAACCGAGTCAGAGCGTCGGCGGTCGAAGCATTGGGCGAGCTTCGTCCACCGAACCTGCTCGAGTTTCTCGACGAAATCATTGCAGCCGAAAGCGACGAAGGAGTTCTCAAGACTGCAGAAGAACTCAAACTCTCGCTCGGGTTTGACAGCGACGACCTCGAATACGATCCGTTTGCGGATGACTAAATCGCTTGCGTGGAATCTTTGCGTTCGCTCGCACTTGCTTGTTTCAACGAGTGCTGGGTTTTCACGTGTCGATCACTGAAAGCCAGATGCAAACATTCACTGCCTCGGTCGAGTTGATGCGAGGTCTTCCGTCGTAGAGCACTTTAAGTTGCTGATGAGTCGCTCGAGGCTGGCGCAGCTTCTGTTGGTGCGTCGCTACTTGATTCAACAGCTTGGGGGGCCGGTTTGGGAGCAGGGCCGTGTGCTGAGTATCTTTGAATCAGCACGACACCCACAACGACGAGTACGAACCCGAGGACCTGTCGAACGTCGAGATGCATCTTGCCGGCCTGGGCCTGCATCAACAGTCCTGTGATGGCTGCGACTGATGTCGCTCCGCCGAAAACGACGGGCATGACGAGTGAGGCATCGTGAGATTTATACATTGCGAACGTCAGAGTTAACGCTCCGAATGCTCCGAGCGTTCCTGCGATAAAGCCCCACCATCCCGCTTTCGCCGGAAACGCGAATCCATCTCCAGACATCTGGACGGCAATGGCTCCCCCGAGGCATCCCCAGATCAGGTAGGCGACTCCGATAAAGATGTACGGCTTGAACGGGGTCTGCCCGACGATTCGTGATTTGCCAAGGGCTGGTCCGTAGAGGCCCCAGAAAACAGCAGTCGCAATGGCAAACAGAAGTCCAACAGTTCGCGGGTTCATGAGATTCTCACAAGGAGGGAAGTTTAGGTTGGGAGGACGTCTTCACAAACGCGGACGCAGTCCGGTTCGCGTGAATCCGTATGCTAGCACCAGTCAGCGGAAAATCCAGAAGACTGATCACTTACTTTCGGATGAGAAGAACGGGGCTCAGCACCTGAAGATCTTGTGTGCTGAGCTTTTACTCCGTTCGCTCTTGCGAATCGATGCCGACAACTTACCGGATGGTCGACCGACTAACCTTCTTTGATCGCGGTGATGATATCCATCACAGCTTGCTTTCCATCAGAAAACAGCATCAGGGTGTTGTCGTTCGCGAACAGTGGATTGGGGATCTTTGCAAAACCGGGGCTGAGGCTTCGCTTGATGACGACGCAGGTCCTTGCTTTGTCAGCATTGATGATCGGCATCCCGGCGATTGGGCTGTTCGGATTGGTGCGTGCGTCAGGGTTGACGGTATCGTTGGCACCGATCACCAGACAGACGTCCGTTTGCTCCATTTCTGAGTTTGCATCGTCCATTTCCTTGAGCAGATCGTAAGGAATGTCTGCTTCGGCAAGAAGGACGTTCATATGACCCGGCATTCGGCCAGCGACGGGATGAATCCCGAAGGTGACTTCGATTCCTCGACTTTTGAGGAGGTTCATCAAGTCGCGGACGGAGTGTTGGGCCTGGGCAACCGCCATCCCGTATCCCGGAACGATGACGACTTTTCTCGCGATTTCCATCAGCATTGCGACTTCTTCTGCCGAGGTCGATTTCACGGTCTTGTAGACTTCGTCGGCACTCGGCCCATCCGCCGTTGGTCCTAATGTTCCAAAGAGAACAGCGGGCAACGATCGATTCATCGCATCGCACATCACTTTCGTCAGAATGAGTCCGGATGCTCCGACAAGCGAACCTGCGATGATCAACACGTTGTTCTGCAACACGAAACCAGTCGCAGCGGCAGCCAGACCGGAATAGGAATTCAAGAGAGCGATCACCACCGGCATGTCCGCTCCGCCAATCGAGATTGTCAGGAAATAACCCAATGCAAGGGCTGTGATGACGATCAGCCACAGCCAGAAGTTCATCGGATGCGTGATCAGCAATGCAATCAGAACGACAAGCACGCCTGCGATTCCGGCGTTGATGATCTGCTGATTGTCGAGCGGTTTGAGTTTCTTGACGAAGTCGAGTTCGGCCAGTTTTCCGAAGGCAACGAGGCTTCCCGAGAGTGTCACCGATCCAATCAATGCGGAAATACCTGTTGCGATAATGACGTCCGTCGAGGCGACATTCGAATTTCGGAAGAAGTCAGCGGTCGCCACGAACATCGAAGCGGCGCCCCCGAAACCGTTGAGAAGCGCAACCATTTCGGGCATCTGGTCGATTTTCACGGTCAGAGCGAAATAAGCTCCGATGGCTCCACCGATCAGAACACCCAACAGGATCCATACGTAGCCAACGACACCAGTGGCCAGCAATGTGGCCACCACAGCCACGAACATGCCGATCGAACCGAAAAGGTTCCCCTGAACAGCTGTCCGTGGTCGAGTCATTCCCTTGAGACCGAGAATGAACAGGACGGCAGCGACGAGGTAACTCAGATTTAGCCAGACGGGAGACAAGACAACAACTCCTGATCGAGTGAACGACGAGATAGACGAACGTGCCTGAGGTTACCGTTTGAACTTCTGCAGCATCCGATGGGTGACCATGAAGCCGCCAATCACGTTGACAGTCGCCATGATGACTGCCAGAAAACCAAGAAAGGTTGCGAAGTCGTGCTGTTTGGCTCCGGTCGCAAAAATGGCCCCGACGAGTGTGATTCCGGAAATTGCGTTCGACCCCGACATCAATGGAGTGTGCAGGGTCGGAGGGATCTTGGTGATGATTTCGAAACCGACGAAGACTGCGAGAGCAAAGACCGTCAGCCCCTGGACCAGCGCCAGGCCAGCTGAGTATCCCGCAACTGTCGAAATCGCTTCGGACATTTCACTGATTTGCTCGATTGATTGCTGGATCGCTTCCTCGGAACCAACTGGAGCAACTAGCAACAATGGATGGAATGGCATGTGGCACTCTGTTTCATCAAGTTGTGAACGTTTCGATTCTCAACACGTCACCAGAAATGAACTGTTGTGGAGTTCGGTTTCCGTCACCCCACTCAGTTTTCAGAATCCGATTTCGATTCCGAAGAGTTCTCATTCGATTCCGGACTCGATTCTGCCGGCTCATCATCTGGGGCCAGTGGAATCGGGGCATAAGGATCGGGTTCAGGGGCTTTGAACTGATCGAGTGAAATCTCTTCAAGGCCAGCAATTTTTCGGCACAGCGGATGGACCATCTCGCCTTTATATGTGACCAGAGTTCCCGCAATGACTTCGTCATCGAGATCGACGTTGACTGCCCCGTCTTTGATGAGCGACTTCAGAAACGTAGTGACGTTATTCGAGAACATCTGACTTGCGTGGCGTGGGATGTCTGACGGGACATTCTCCGGGCCCAGAATGGTCACGCCGTGGGCGACAACCGTTTCCCCAGATTTGGTGAGTTCGCAGTTTCCACCACGTTCTGCGGCGAGGTCCACGATCACTCCTCCAGGCGGCATCGCTTCCACCATCTCTTCGGTGACGAGAATGGGAGCTTTCTTGCCGGGGATGGCCGCAGTGGTGATGACGACATCTGTGTCGGCAATCACTTTCAGCATCAGTTCGCGTTGTTTTCGATAAAATTCTTCGTCCATTTCCTTCGCATAACCACCTTCTCCTTCAGCGGTGCCGAGGTCCATCTCAACGAATTTGGCTCCCAGGCTTTCGACCTGTTCTTTGACTGCAGGACGAACATCGTAAGCACTGACGACTGCGCCCATTCTTCGAGCGGTTGCAATGGCCTGCAAACCGGCAACTCCAGCACCCAGAATAAACACGCGAGCAGGAGTCAATGTCCCAGCTGCGGTCATCATCATCGGGAACATTTGAGGAGAAGTGATCGCTGCCAGCAAAACGGCTTTGTAACCAGCAATTGTGGCCATCGATGACAGCACGTCCATGCTTTGAGCACGGGTAATTCGCGGAACCAGTTCGAGGGCGAAGATCACAGCGTCTTTCGAGGCGGCATCCTGCATCTGTTTCGGATCAGACAGTGGATCACACTGTGCGATCAAGACCTGATCAGGCTTCAGTGATGCGAGATCGGCCGAGCCATGTTCCGGATTCGCGACAGCTGCGCGAACCTGAAGCAGCACATCCGCTGTCTCGACAATGTTCTCACGCGATTCAACCAGTTTGGCGCCAACGGCCTCATAATCTGAATCGGGGAACCCTGCTTCGACTCCGGCACCAGATTGAATGGTGACTTCAGCTCCGAGTTTCTTCAATGCCGAAACCGATGCTGGAACCAGGGCGACACGCCGCTCACCTGGGTATGTTTCCTTTGTCACTCCGATAATCACGAGTCACGCATCCTATCGATTTGAAAGGTCAAGGAGATGGTGTTCCCATCGTATCGTGCGATCGGGAAGTCAGGTAGGGTTCACGGAAGGAGTTTCTGTATTCCATCGGATCTCCTGAAATTTGCATCAGTGTTCATGGATGAGTTCGGGGCTCTTGTCTCGAGTGCCTGGGAATTCTCTTTTCCATTATTGAACCGAAACCGTTTTCATCGTTTCTCTGCATTCACCTGATTTTCTCTCTTTTGATGAATGAGGTGTTTGTTTGTGTGAGTTACTGCAAACCTGGGATCCAGATCTTCTAGAATCGACCGATGTCTCGCGCTCCGATCTCTTCTGCCAATGTGGATCTGATGTCAGGTCCTCTTCGAACAACTGTCTTATTCCTGGCGCTCCCGGTGCTGGGAGAACAGGTTCTCAATTTCCTGGTTGGGTTTTATGACGTTTATCTGGCGGGGAACCTGACGAGTGACATTCGGACCGACGCGACTGCTGCTGTTGGTGTTGCAGCCTATGTGGGATGGTTGGCGTCGTTGATCTTCTCGCTCGTGGCCACAGGGACGACCGCACTCATTTCGCGGGCGTGGGGTGCCGATGATCGAGATGGCGCGAACGTTGTCGCCAACCGGTCTCTCGCACTCTCTCTCGTTTCTGGCTTGCTGTTTACGGGAGTGATTCTCTTCGCTGCGCCGACGCTTGTGGCTCTGATGGGACTTGATGGACAGGCTGCCGGAATCGCTGTGCGTTACCTGCGAGTGGATGCCATCGGTTTGCTGTTTTCGAGTTTCAGTCTGGTGCTGGCCGCTGCTCTTCGAGGTTGCGGCGACATGAAGACTCCAATGTGGGTGTTTGGATCAGTCAGCATCTTGAATGTGATTGTGTCGACCGCGCTCGTTCATGGAGTCGGACCGATTGAGCCATGGGGAGTCGATGGAATCGTCGCTGGAACTGTTGTGGCGAGAGTGTGCGGAGGACTGTTAATTCTCACCATTTTCATGATGGGTTTCAGCGGGTTGTCGCTGGTTCCCTCGGATTTAAGTCTGCGCGGGGAAACCGTTCGAAGGATTCTCGCGATCGGCGTTCCTTCCGGGATGGAAGGGATCGTCATGTGGGTGGGGCACTGTATCTTCCTGCGTGTCATTTCCGGGATTGGAAAAACGGAGTTCGCAGCACACATCATCGGGGTGCGCGTGGAAGCAATTACCTATCTGCCTGCTGTCGCGTACGGAGCTGCTGCCGCGACAATGGTGGGCCAGTCGCTGGGAGCGGGAAACAAGGAAAGGGCGGTTCGAGCCGGACACGAGGCAGCTATGCAGTGTGCACTCCTCGGAGTTTTAATCACCGCCTGGTTCGTTTTCGGAGCGGATTGGATTTACAACCAAATGAACCGGGACGAAGCTGTCCGAGCTGTCGGGATTCCCGCGTTTCGAGTTGTCGGTCTGTTTCAGATTCCGCTGATTCTCTCAATCGTTTACTTCGCTGCGATTCGTGGTGCAGGAGAAACCAAGTTTCCCCTGTATGTCGCGATGTTCACGACCTATCTGATTCGTATTCCGCTGGGGTACTTTTTCGGCGTCACAATGGAGATGGGGTTGATGGGCGCCTGGGTCGGAATGAATGCCGACATGTTCGCTCGCGGAGTGATTGCAACGTGGCGATTCTGGTCCCGCAGATGGTTGCGCGTTCGGGTGTAGGAGATCCCATCGATGCTCATTCCTCGCAAAGCTAAGCGAGTGTAGCATTGGCTTCTTCGAATTTTTGTCAACGAATGATGAAGCTGCTGGAACGGTGTCGACGAGTTTCGGAACGTCGGCGTCACGTTACTCGCTCCAAACGGGCGTTCGCTTTTGCAGGAACGCAGCCATTCCTTCCTGAGCATCGTGTTCGAGGACGTTCTTCGTCATCACCGAAACAGCCCGGGCATAGGCTTCTTCTTCCGTCATTTCCAGTTGCGTATAAAACTCTTCTTTGCCGAGGGCGAGTGTTCGTCGACTTGAAGCGACGATCGCTGTCGTCAATTCCTTGACGGTCGAATCGAGTTCCTCTTCTGAGACGACGCGGTTGACGAGTCCCGCTTCAAGTGCTCGCTTTGCAGAGATCGGCTGCCCGGTGAGAAGCATCTCCATTGCGATCTTGGGGGCAATGTTTCGAACAAGTGGAACCATGGGAGTTGTGCAAAACAGCCCGATCTTGACTCCGGGAGTTGCGAACTGTGCGGTGTCGACGGCAACCGCAAGATCGCACGCAGCGACAAGTTGGCATCCGGCAGCTGTTGCAAAACCCTGTACTCTGGCGATCACAGGTTGAGGCATCGAGCGAATTTCCATCATCACTCGAGCGCAGGTAGCGAACAGAGTGGAATACTCCTCTTCAGTTCGTTGTTGCATTTCTCCGAGATCATGACCTGATGAAAAGACGGGACCGGCAGAAGCAATGACGACGACGCGAATCGATCGGTCGTCTTTCAGGGACTGGAGTGTCGTTTCGAGTTCCGACAACAACGACAGCGACAAAGCGTGTCGACGATTGGGACGATTGAGTTGAAGTGTCGACACTCCGTCGACATCGGTTCGGATCAGTTCGGACTCGTTCACAGCTTCAGAATTCATCGTCTCTCAGTCTCTATACTTCGCAACTATCGATGCGAGTTGAAGTTTTTCGGTGGCCACAATGTCTCTGATTGACCCTCTGAGTGGCCTTGTTGCAGAAGTGGCTTTGTTGCGATTGCTTGAATTGATCTTAAAACGATTCAAGCAACCCGGACGATAACCATTTCTCAAAGATGAAGCGAGCGCAGCGGCACCACGAGAGCGCCGTCGTGACCGGGGCGAATCGGTCGGCATTGTGGCGGCAAGTGTCGGGGCTGTACTCGGAGTTCGCACTCGTGAACGGCTCGTTGTTACGAGTTGAGGTTCATCGTGACGGTCTTGTGTTCCGTGTAGTTCGCCAACGCAGCGCCTCCGAGTTCTCGTCCGATGCCTGACATTTTGAATCCACCGAACGGGGCGGCCGCATCGAAGACGTCGTAGCAGTTGATCCACACGGTCCCCGCTTTGACGGAGTTGGCGATGCGGTGGGCTTTGGCGACATCTTTCGTCCAGACCGCAGCTGCGAGTCCGTAGTAGGTTTTGTTCGAACGTTCAATGACTTCGTCGATATCACGGAACGGAAGAACACTCATGACGGGGCCAAAGATCTCGTCTGTTGCGATATCCATGTCGTCAGTGACATTGTCGAAGATCGTGGGTTGTACGTAAAACCCTTGCGTGCCTTCGCGTTCTCCTCCAGTCACGCACGTTGCTTTTGAGTGTTTGCCACGGTCGATGTAGTGCATGATCTTTCGGAACTGATCAATGTCGATTTGCGGACCCTGTGTCGTGTTTTCGTCGAACGGATTTCCGAGGCGTCTTTCCTGAGCCCGGGCGACAACTCTTTCGATGAACTCTTCATGCACAGATTGCTCAACGAAGACCCGGCTTCCTGCGCAGCAACATTGACCTTGATTGAAGAAGAGGCCGAATTCCGCTCCTTCAATTGCTGCATCGAGGTCCGAGTCACCGAAGATGATATTCGGAGACTTTCCGCCGAGTTCGAAGGTCAGTCGTTTCAATGTTTGCGCAGCGTCGGACATGATTCGCTGTGCGGTTTCTGTCGACCCGGTGAACGCGATCTTGTCGACATCGGGGTGGCGAACAATTGCGGCCCCCGTTTCCCCAAATCCCGGAACGATGTTGATCACGCCGGGAGGGAAGCCCGCTTCGGTTGCCAGCTCAGCGAGTCGTAAACAGGAAAGGGGAGTTTGTTCGGCCGGTTTCATGACGATTGTGCATCCGGCGGCGAGTGCTGGTCCCCATTTCCAGGCGACCATCAGAGCTGGGAAATTCCACGGGATGATCTGCCCGCAAACTCCCAATGGTTCACGACGTGAGTAGCAGAAGTAATCGCCGCGAATGGGGATGGTCTCGCCGGTAATTTTGTCTGCCCATCCGGCATAATATCGCAGGCAATCGATCACCAGCGGGATGTCTGCTGCTCGGGCGTCGCGAATCGGTTTCCCGTTGTCGAGTGTTTCCAGCGCAGCGAGTTCGTCTGCGTTTTCTTCGATCAGATCAGCCAGACGATTCAGGAGCCGACCGCGATCACGGGCATCCATTGCGGGCCAGTCACCAGATTCGAACGCCCGACGGGCAGCTTTCACAGCACGGTCAACATCATCCGCGTTCGCGAGAGCAACATCGGCGATCTTTTCTTCCGTAGCAGGATGGTAGGTCGCGAAAGTCTTGCCGCTTGTGGAATCACACCACTGGCCATCAATGAGCAACTGTGTCCGGCGGACTGTCGGGGGAGCGATCACACTTGGCGAAGTTGTGGCGGTTGACATCGATTCCTCCAGTGAGAGAGTGTGTGAAATCAGCGTTCGCTGATGCGATTGTCGCACATTCCTGTCGGGATTTCACCAGCGGTTCGCTCACGAATTTTCGATCAGTCGAAAATCGAATCAATGCTCCTTCGAGTGCGACGTTGCTGTTCCTTCCTCGAGACGTAATGGAAGATGTTGAACGGAAAGATCGGTCAAGTCGACGATTGCCAAAGTGTGCGGATTCGCCCTGTGAAGGGCTCCGGGATTGAGGACCAGCGTAGATCCCTCTTTGTGGGACTCTGCCTTATGTGTGTGCCCGTAGCAGACGAGGTCGTACTCGTCGGACTCAATCGTCTCGTTCGCGCGGGCTGCGTCGTCTCCGTGTAAGAAAGCGATCTTTCGTCCTCCGAGAGTGACTTCTCCGAATCGACCGTGGCATGTTCCGTTGGCGTCGTTAATTGCCTGTCGAAGCGTTGCCACATCAGAATCGACGTTCCCAAACACGAAGTGTGTTTGAGATTCAGTGAATTCTGACGGGATAGAGGCTGAGCCAATGTCGCCACAATGAATGACATTCTCGATCTCGTGGGATCGAAGATGCTCAACTGCCAGTGACGTGTTTTCGAGGTTTCCGTGAGTATCGCTGACGATTCCGATCCTCATCAATGGGCTTTCTTTCTCGACGTGTTAGTTCTGTGCCGGGAGGTCAATGATTGCGAAGTTTTCACCATTCACCGGGCTTAAGAGAATTGGGGACGTTCGAACCGAACGGTCAACGGCAATAGTCAGTTGATGCGGACCGGCGGAAGCTTCCGCCTCGATGCGTTTCGCTGCTTCAATCGGTTGTCCATCAAACCAGATCTGAAGACCCGCTGAATCTTGCAGGTCAAAGCCGACGACACCTTCGGTCGATTCAAATCGAACTCGAACGAAACTCATGCCGCGAATTCCAGGAGCTGAGCGATTGCGGACAAAGACTTCTGGCAGGTCGTTCAAACTCAGTCGACCATCAACGTGGCTGTAAACGGTTTTCCATTGAAAGGCCGGGTGATCCGTGGCTGTGTCGGCGTAACTGGTTCGACGCAGTTGATATGCCGCTTCTTTCGTGGCTTCAATGGTCTCCCAGTTCCGCACGACGGGTTTCGTTCCAATCGTGAAGTCGGGCGTTCGTCCCAGCGACGAAAGAAAGGCACACAAATCGAGAAGCTCATTGTGCGTGATCGACGAAGTCAGACCCGCGGGCATCAGGGAGAGGCCTTGTTTCTGCTGAACGATTTCGTCTTTGACGACGACGTGCTCACGGCCTTCCGCATCTCGGAGGTAAAGTGAATCAGCCGATTCGCGAGTTTGAATTCCTGAATAGACTTTTCCTTCGTCAGTCGCCACAACCACGGTGTGATAACCTTCTTTGACTTTGGCGTTTGGATCCAGAAGAGACTCCACGATGTAGTCCAACTGTGCTGTTGCTCCGAGACTGACGAGGTTCGAACCAATCTGTCCGCCCGCAGGTCCAATCGCGTGACACTTAAGACAGTTGAGATCGCCGCGTCGGAAGATTGCTTCACCGCGAGTCGGATTTCCGTTGGCCTGAATTTCGGCCACAAGGTGTTGCATTTCTTCCGGGCTGAGTTGAACCGGTTCGTCCGCCAGTTGTCCGGATTGACGAAGGACTTTGGCAAGTTCGGAATCCTGTTGCCCCGACGAACCGAGAACTCGCGATCCGATCACAGCGACGTCTTTCGGAAATGAAAGATCCTTCATGGCAGCTGCGACGGAAGCTTCTGCTCCTTTGCGTTGCAGGATTGCGTGAAAGAGCGGTTCAATGATTTGCGGCGGAGCGGTTTGAAGGAACTCCGCGATGAGCGCCGGAGCCTGTTTCGGTCGGAAGCGAAGCAACTCGATGAGTGCGGCGCGGCGGATTTCCGGAGCCATCTCTGACTTGGCCACCTGCATCAGTTTGGAAGCAGAAGCTGCGTCGGAGAACTGACCGAACGAATGAACCGCTTCGACTCGTTCCCCGAGTGAAGTGTCTTCTTCGTCGATGGTCTCTTCGATCACCGACCTCAGTTCCGCCGCTTTGGAAGCTCCCGCATATCGAATGAGGGCGACACGAAGTGCCGGGTCTTCGTGGTTAAAGAGGACTCTCAGGGAGGCGTGCGGGCGGTTGGAAACTTGATTTCGTTTCCGTGCGGCCTCTGTGAGTGTGTTCAGGAAATGGATTCGAAGAGTCAACGGTGTTTGTTCAGCGAGGATGAGATCGTGAATTTCCCCGAGATGCTCCGTCGTTCCAAGATCAGCGAGCACACTGAGAGCGTCGTCGAGGGAATCGGCAGTCAGAGTGCCGTCCTTCAGACGAGTGACAAGCGTTGCGACACCGGTGTTGTTGTTCGTTGCTCTCAGCAGAAACGGAAGTGCCTGCGGAAGAGAATCGAGCGAAAGTTCTCCGCGCACCAGTGCCGGGGCCCAGTACGGTTCGAGGTCACGGCATGTCATCCACAACGCGTAGTCAATGTTTTCGTCGACATCGAGAGTCAATGCTTGAAGAGCGACCTCGACTGCTGAGGGATCAGAAACATGCGACAACGCACAAATTGCTTCAAGGCGAACCTGAGGATGGGAATCGAGAACGCGCTCCGCGAGAACTTCGAGCGGGGCGTCAATCTTAGAAACCATTTGTCCGACGACTCGCGTCGCAGCTGCCCGGACGCTGTGGTTGTCGGAGTTGAGACATCGATTCAAAAGATCATGTTCGAGCTGACCGAGGGATTGGAAAATCCAGAGCCCTTCGAGGAGTAGTCGATCGTGTTGATTGTCTTGAACAGACGTTGCCCATTGCTTCACAGTGGGGAGGATGCTTTCGCCTCGCTCCTTAAGCACGACTTTGGCCTGCTGCCGGTAGAACCGATTTGGAGTTGCCACGAGGTCGAGTAGTTGGTCAACATCGAGTGATTCAACATTAAGCGGTGGATTAGTCTTGTTTCCTGTGTAGGTCACTCGCCAGATGCGACCGTGAGTGTGATCTCGGCGGGGATCTCGAAAGTCGACTTCACCGTGTTGAATGATCGGGTTGTACCAGTCGGCAATGTAGATGGATCCATCGGGGCCTTGTTTGACATCAACGGGCCGGAACGCGACGTGATCGGACTTGATGACTTCCTGTTGTTCCTGCGATCGGTATCCGGATCCGCTTTCGGTCAGGACGAACCGACAGACACGGTGTCCCCGGAAGTCGTTGGTGATCAGACTTCCCTGCCAGTCTTCCGGGAGATCTGGTGTCTCGACGATTTCGAGTCCGCAATGTTTCGGGCTGCCGGGATTGAGACCGTGTAGAATGCGTTGAGCTCCGAACGCGGTGACATATGACGCACCCGGCACGATGTAGTTAATTCCTTCGCCTCCGGCTCCGTCTGTTGCGAACGTCTGGCCGTACTGGTCGAAGTCTGTCCCCCATTGGTTGACGAGTCCGCGAGCAAAGACTTCGAGCTCCAGAGTCTCGGGTCGAAACCGCCAGATTCCTCCGGCATTCAATCTCCGGATGCCCCAGGGGGTCTCGATATGGCTGTGAATGTAGATGGACTGATTGAAGTAGAGGAGTGATTCGGGACCATATCGCAGAGTGTGAAGAATGTGGTGTGTGTCTTCAGTGCCGAATCCCGAGAGGACGATTCTTTTCTCGTCAGCTTTGCCGTCGCCGTTGGTGTCTTTGAAATGCAGAAGCTCTGTGCTCGCTCCCACATAGACGCCGTCATCGCCGGGGATGACCCCAGTCGGAATGAGAAGTCCGTCGGCGAAGATTTCTGTGCGATCGCTGACTCCGTCTCCATCGTCATCTTTGAGGTAAAGAATCTTGTCGTTCGCGACTGCGCCGGGTTCGATATGTGGATACGTTTCGGAACTTGCGATCCAAAGGCGACCTTGCGGATCGAAATTCATCTGAATCGGTTTGGCGATCGCTGGATCGGCCGCAAACAGATTGACTTCAAATCCCTCCGGGAGAATGAACGTCTGCCGTTCCAGTTCTGGATCAGGTGAGGGAATCTCTTTCAAATCGCGTTGTGCGTATGCCGCTGAAAGAGAAGTGAAGAGAAGAGAAACGCAGACAATCGATTGCCGCATAGTCATTGAGAATCCTGTTCAGTCTCCGATTGAAGAACGGCTTCCGGCTGATCCGGATGGACCGTTTGATCTGTCGTGTCATTGAGTGTATCGATATCGATGTCGTCATCCCATGTCGCCGAGATTTCTTCGATAATTTCTTCGTCGGACATGTTCCGCTTTCGTTTCATCGCGTTGTAGATTTTCTCCTGGACATATTCCATCGAGGCGATGTCGAGTTTCCAGATGTCATCTTCTTTGCGGAATGTCATGCGTTCTTTGGCCAGCCCGGAATCGTCGAAGATTCTCAGGATGCAACGATCTCCATGAAAGACCGGTTCGGCAATCTGGGAGTCTTGCACGAACGGTGTTGGGAGCTCACCCCGTTCGACGAGAAGGGCGATGACTTGTTTCCCGTCCGAATTCTGAAGCTGTTCTGGTGTGAGTTCGTGGCGAAGTCGCAAGATCTCAATCTGGTCAAGAACGGGACGCTCGGAAAGTCGTTCCGGAGAATCCGAGACTGCCCAGCTTCGAAGTTCGTCAAAGCGTTCCACCGAATTCTCTGTGACGAGTTCCGCCGCAGCGTCTCCCTTGCGATTTCGAACGGCTATCTTGAATTGATCGAAGGTCGATTGAATGCCGTTCAGGTCGTCGACCGCCTGAATTTTGGGGGCGCAGCCGGATGTCAGCAGCGGAAGAGCTGTGAGTGAACTCAGAATGAACAACAGGAAGCGTGAGGAAGCCATCTTGATAAGTCTACTATTGAAATCCAGAATCGGCGAATTTACAGAGTCATTGACTCTGACAGGAAGCGGCTGGAGAGTGTCACCGTCGCGTTAAGGTTTCGTCAAGATTCAATAAAACATTTGCCAAGGTCGTCCAGCTGGCCTGTTCTGCGAATGAGGCTTCGCTTTCAGCAGTCGCTGGGATGACTCGCAACTTGGCGGCCTCTTGCTCTTTCGACTCAAACTGAGATTGCACCAACCGAAATGTTCGGGTCAAAACTTCCAGCTCTGAGGGATTGGGCGATCGGGCGGTGCAAAGTCGAAAACCGTAGGCGAGACGATCTTCCAATTTGTCTCCGCCTTCGGTGAGAATCCGTCCTGCCAGAGCCTGCGCAGCTTCGACGTATACCGGATCGTTGAGTGTCACGAGTGCCTGAAGCGGCGTGTTGGTCCGGATTCGCCGAACAGTACAGACTTCTCGACTGGGCGCGTCGAAAGCGTCCATCGATGGATACGGAATCGATCTCCTCCAGGTGGTGTAGATTCCTCTGCGGAATTTGTCTTCGCCTGTGCTGGTTTCCCAATCGGTTGAGCCTCCAAAGGCTGCTCTGAGGCCGAGTTTCGGTCGAGGAGGATTGACCGACGGGCCGAGCATCTTGTCGCTGAGCAATC
Source organism: Thalassoglobus neptunius (assembly GCF_007859735.1). Taxonomy (GTDB): domain Bacteria; phylum Planctomycetota; class Planctomycetia; order Planctomycetales; family Planctomycetaceae; genus Thalassoglobus; species Thalassoglobus neptunius. Next base: position 77,117 of record NZ_SIHI01000009.1, read on the forward strand.
CAGAAAGTGAAAGAGCCTGATCACGAATCAATTCCGCAGAAAGCCGAAACCGTGGTCCGCGGGTCAGTAGCCGGTTCGCCGGATCGCGCTCGATGAGGTCGGGAGTCGTGTCAGAAGACTGTCGATAAGTGGCCGATGTGACAATTAAACGAATGAGGTCCTTTTGACTCCAGTCCGATTCCACGAAACGGGTCGCCAGCAAGTCAAGCAATTCCGGGTGGCTGGGAAGTTCCCCCTGCATTCCGAAGTCTTCACTCGTTTCAACAAGTCCTCTTCCGAAGAGAACTTCCCAGTGACGATTGGCCAGAACGCGCGACGTCAATGGGTTTTCGGGAGACATCAGCCAGCGGGCGAAATCAAGGCGATTGGGAGTCTCGACATCAATCGGGTGAAACTCATTTAAAACGCCTGCCTGAACTTCGTCACCGAGGTCAAGAAAGTTTCCGCGAATTTGAATGTGGGTCGTTCGCTGCTTCTCTGCGGGAAGCTCACGCATCACGGGAGTTTTGATCGGCGAGATTTTTGCCTGTTGTTTTCTGAGTTGATCAATCTCCTTCTGCAATGCCTTGATGCGTGGCGAACTTTGCTGCTGGAGTGCGGTGAGATCGTGAACTTCGTCTTCGGAAAATGGAGTTCCAGTTTTCGGAATCTGGATTGTGGTGTCGAACTCTGCGGCCTTCGAAATCGTCTTCGCCCAGACGGGTTGCTTCTCCTGATCGAGGAGTACAACGCGAAAACCGTTGAGACGTTGGAAGATCGTTGGGCTGTCGTTGCGATTCCAGACTTTGATGAGATCAATCTCTGAATCGCGTTTCAGGTCGACCATCCACCACGGGGAGTTTTCCTTTTCGGTATGCGTCGTGGATTTCTCCGCGAAGAACGCTCCAGAAGAATTCCCGTCGACCGCCAGTTCGGGAGGGGCGTCATAAGCTGTGGAACTTTGAGTTGCCGGTTTGTTGAGAGCCAGATTTTCGTCGCCGGAAAAGACTTCGACTTCTGCCAGCGAAAGAAACTGATCTTTTTCGGGAAGTTCGATTCGCACATATCGAGCGACCACCGGGCCAGCGGGAACTTTTGCGGCAGCTTGTTCGGAATTGTTGGGGCTGGAACTTTCGTCGAGTTGTTTCTGGAGCGAGCGGATTCGGTCGCTGATTCGTTGTTTCCTGGCGAGAAGTTCGGGTGTCCATGTTTCGAGAACGGGGGCTTCGTCGCGTCGATCGGCATCTTCAGTTTGATTGAAGATGGCATACACTTGATAGTATTCCGTCTGAGTGATCGGATCGTATTTGTGGGTGTGACATTGTGCACACCCCATCGTTAAACCCATCCATGTTTGCAGCGTCGTGTTCACACGATCAACGATCGCAGCGCTTCGAAATTCTTCGTCATCGGTTCCCCCTTCGCTGTTGGTCATCGTGTTTCGATGGAACGCGGTCGCGATCAATTGATCGTCCGTCGGGTCGGGAAGAAGATCTCCTGCGATTTGTTCGATCGTGAACTGGTCGAATGGCATTCCATCGTTGATGGCATTAATGACCCAGTCTCGGTCCTTCCAGATCTCTCGCGGAGGATCGTCAGCGTATCCGGCGGAATCAGCATAGCGAGCGAGGTCGAGCCAGGTGCGGCCCCAGCGTTCGCCGAATCGGGGAGAACTGAGCAAGCGATCAACGAGGCGTTCGTAGGCGTCGGGAGAATTGTCATTGATGAAACCCTCGACTTCGTCAGGTGACGGGGGAAGTCCCGTCAAGTCGAGAGAGACTCTGCGAATGAGTGTCGTTCGATCGGCCATCGGGGACGGACTCAGCCCTTCTCGATTCAGGCGAGCCAGCACGAAAGTATCGATGGGATTACGGGGCCAGTTGGATTGCCCAACATCCGGAAGTTTCGGTCGTTGCGGGGGATCGAATGACCAGTGGCGCGCATATGCAGCACCCTGTTCAATCCAGCGCTTAAGGAGATCGACTTCTTTTTCGGAGAGAGCAGCTCCGTGTTCCGGGGGCGGCATTCGAGAGAATTCATCCGATGTCGTGACACGAACGACTAACTCACTCTTGCTCCAGTCGTTTGGAACAATGGCTGTTTCGCCGCTGTCGAGTGTTTGCCGCGATGCGTCTTCCTGGTCGAGTCGTAATCCTGCTTCGCGAGTTTCCGGATCGGGGCCGTGGCAGGCGTAGCACTTCCCCGAGAGGATTGGACGAATGTCTCTCGTGAAATCGATCTCCTGACACGCTGCTGTCGAAACCATGACAGCTGTGAGTGTGACCGTGTTTCTCAGGATCGTCGTGACTCGAAGCATAAAGCGACCTTAAATTGAATGAAGACGCATGTCGCTGAAGTTGACTTGGAGGGTTACGATGAACTGTCTGTCGCAAAGTCGAGAGACACATTCAAGGATGCAGCCAACTCGGAGATTTGTCTCCATGTCTCTGGTGGAATTTCGACTCCGTTCGCTGAGCGCTGTTGTTTGACTCGTTCTTCAAGTTCTCCCGGAAGAAGGATTTCGTCGACTCCGGGCAGTCGTGGGCAGTCTTTTAAGTGACTCACGTATTTCGACATCCACTCATCATACTCATCGCGTGGCAGGAATTGTTCGACATCCATCAGATGCAGCCAAACCCCGTTGGCTCCCCGAGGGAGATCCGTGCGGCAGACGCCACTCCCGGAAAGCATTCCGCAGAAGACATCGACCATCACGGAAAGTCCGTATCCTTTGTGTCCCAATTCCGGACCTCCCAGCGGAAGAATGGAACCATAAGGCTTGTCGTAATACGCATTCGGATCTGTGGAAAGTTTCCCGTGCCCGTCGATGATCATTCCATCAGGGACAGTCTTCCCGGACTGTTTCGCGACGCGCAGCTTGCCTTCGGCCGTTGCGCTCGTTGTCATGTCGAGGACAAGTGGACCATTGATTGACGGGCCGGACATGCTGATCGGATTCGTACCCAGTCGACGTTCCATTCCTCCGAACGGCGCCACTCCTCCCGGACCGGGAGCATTCACGGCCATGATGGCTGCGAATCCACGATTTGCCGCATCTTGAGTGTAAGCTCCGAGTCGCCCGACGTGATTGCAGTTTCGCATCATGATCGTTGCGGTCCCGGCAGACTGTGCTTTCTCAATCCCGAGTGCCAGTCCTTTTCTCGCAGTGACCTGTCCGAAGTTAAAGTTTCCATCGACGACTGCGAAGGCAGGTGCGTTGCGGACAACTTCAAACTCTCCTCCAATTTTGACATGACCATCGCGGATGAAGTCGACATATTGCATCAACCGCATGATGCCATGGCTGTCGTGTCCAACGATATTGGCGTCGGAGAGTTCCTGGGCGACGATTTTCGCATCTTCGGCGGGAACACCTGCGCCACTGAGAAGAGTGTTTGCGACGTCAAAAAGTTGGCTCTGATTCAATACGGGCATAAGTGCGGATACTTGACGAGAGGTGTGCTGAGGGATGGAAACGGCAATTGTCGCTACTGCGACCGGGATTGATTATAGGTGGACGGTCGAGGATTGAGAAGAATTGAAGAGTTTCAGTGAAGTTCTCTTTCTGATAGCTTCAGGAGAGCCAATCGATTTCGACCATTGCGTCGAAATAAACGTAGCAATTTGAATTCCGGATGAAGTGATTTATGTCTGAGCATCGCCCCATCATCGTTGGTCTTGGAGAACTCCTGTGGGATGTCTTTCCGGATGAACGGCGACCCGGAGGAGCACCGGCGAATGTGGCATTCCAAGCTGAGCAACTCGGCAATCAGGGGATCGTCGTCAGTCGTGTCGGAGCGGACGAATTGGGCGACGAGCTGATTAGCTTTCTCAAGTCAAAGGGATTGGAGACTCATGGAATCCAGCGTGACGAAGCAGCTCCGACCGGGGCGGTCACAGTTCAATTCGATGAACGGAATCAACCGACCTATGTGATTCACGAAGGCGTCGCTTGGGATCGGCTTGAGTTCACCGAAGAGCTTGAGAAGATCATGAAGTCTGCGAGTGCCGTCTGCTTCGGAACGCTGGCACAGCGTGAGTCGACGTCACGGGAAACAATTCTCAAGGCTGTTCAATCAGTTCAGGATTCCTGTTTGAAGGTTTACGACGTCAATCTCAGGCAGAGTTACTTCACCCCCGATTGGATTCGAGATTCCCTCAACCTCGCCAGTGTTGTAAAGCTGAACGATGAAGAAGTTCGAGTGATCGCTCCGCTTTTCAACTTCAGTAGTGACGAAGTCACATTTGGCCAGCAAGTCATTCAGGAATTCTCACCGGGGCTCGTTTGTATTACTCGCGGGGCCAATGGGTGCTGTCTTGTGAGTGCCGATGGTGTTGTTGAAGTCGACGGCAAGCCAGTTGAGGTGGCAGACACCGTCGGGGCAGGGGATGCGTTCACCGCCGGTCTGATCACGTCGCTGCTTCGAAAGAAGACACTTCAGGAGACGGGAGACTTTGCGAATCAGGTCGGCGGAATCGTCGCATCGCACCATGGCGCAATGCCTGAACTCAAAGAGAAGTTTGAAGAACTGCGCTCCTCGATCTTTTAGTCTGTCTTCCCGACAGCTGAGTTGGGGCGCTGCGACTGTCTTATTCTTCCGGGATCTTTGAGCCGTCTCCTCCCGGTTTCCAAAGAATGTCTGCTGTGCCGTTGTCGTTTTCAACTCGGGCCAGCACGAAGAGCAAATCGCTGAGGCGATTCACGTAGCTGAGAATTTGTGGATTGATTCGTTCTTCGCTGAGAAGTTGGTAGATATGAACTTCTGCTCGTCGGCAAATTGTGCGAGCCTGATGAAGCAATGCAGAAGCCGGTTTTCCTCCGGGAAGAATGAAACTTGTCAGGGGCGAGAGGCTTTCATTCGCTCGGTCGATCCAGTCCTCGAGTCGGGTGACCTGCTCAGCGGTCACTCGCAGCGGCGTGTACTCAAGGGGCTCTTCACTCTCCGGAACACAAAGATCGGCACCAACATCAAAGAGGTCGTTCTGAATTATTCGAAGTGACGATTGTGTCTGAGATGTTGGTTGTCCCAGTGCTGTCACCGTTCCCAGTGCAGAGTTCAATTCGTCGATCGTCCCGTACGCGACAATTCTCGGATGATCTTTCGGAACGCGCGTCCCATCGCCGAGTGACGTCTCTCCGGAATCACCCGTACGCGTGTAGATTTTGTTCAAGTAGACCATCTTGCTTGTCGCTCTTTTCGCATGTTGAGTTGTGTTGAGGCAACGCCGAAGAGTCGGTGAGCAACTTCGAATCGCTGCCCTCATAACCTGTTCCGACCGTGACGATCGCCATCGATGGCACACTCTGATTGATCGTTGTCACCCGAAAACTATCCGAATTCGCTCCGGAATTCTTGATCCATCGCAGCGAATTCCCGTTTTGACAAGGGTTGCCAGAGACTCTGTTGCATAATGGCAACATCGGAGAATTGCGATGACTTTTCTGTTGGAAACATATTTTCAGTGGCCTGAACTTCCATTCAGCATCTTGCTGGTGGTTGTCACACTTTACTGGTTGCTGGTGATTGTCGGCGGAATCGACATCGATGTCTTCGACTTTGACCTTGGATTCGATCTGGATCTCGATCCCGACGTCTCACCTTCGGTCACGGACTTGGGGATGCTCGGATTGAGATGGCTGAACCTGGGAGAAGTCCCGTTCATGGTTTGGCTTTCAGTTGTGGCCATCGTTTCCTGGATTAGCACGATGATCCTTGATCGCGGGCTGGAAGATCCGACGTTGGGGGAATCAGCATTTGCGATCGCCAGAAGCCTGGGGCTTGGCATCGTGGGGGCAAAACTCATCACAAATCCTCTCCGAGGAAGATTACGAGTTCAACAGCCAAACACAATTCCGGAATTGCTCGGAAAGACTTGCACGATCGTCACTTCCGAAGCGACGAAAGAATTTGGGCAGGCAATGTGTGCTGTTGAGAGTGGAGCGCCTTTGCGCTTGAACGTACGAACTGTCGAAGGAACGGCAAAAAAAGATTCGCTTGTGCGAATCGTAGACTACTCCCCCGAAACGGGGCTGTATTACGTCGAATGCACCGAGAACGCCTGAGTCGAAATTCTTCGATCGACGGTCTCGCTGTCAGAGTGGCATCAATCACTGAGGGAATGACAAACCATGTGGGAAGTATTCATACCGGCGTTCGTGTTTCTCTCGGTTCTGCTCGTGGGCTTTCTCATCGCGATGTCGCGATTCTATCGCAAAGTTGGGCCGGAAGAAGCTTTGGTCAAAACCGGATGGGGAGGCATGAGTGTCGTCTCCGGAGGCGGAATGTGGGTCATTCCGATCGCACACCGCGTCGAGCACATGGACCTCTCGGTCAAGCGGATCGAAATCGCTCGTCGAGAAATTTCCGGGCTGATCTGTAAAGACAATGTCCGAGCAGATATCGAAGTCGCCTTCTTCGTTCGGGTGAATAATACGACGCAGGACATTCTACAAGTCGCCCAAGCCCTGGGATGTCGGCGAGCTTCTGAGAAGGCTGCACTCGTTGAACTCTTTGATGCCAAATTTTCGGAAGCACTTAAGACTGTCGGAAAGCACTTCGATTTCGTTGATCTCTATACAGAACGAGACCAGTTTAAAGAAGAGATTCTTAAGCATATCGGGACAGACCTGAATGGTTATGTTCTCGACGACTGCGCGATCGATTTTCTTGAGCAGACGCCGATTACACACCTGAACGAGATGAATATCCTCGACGCAGAGGGGATTAAGAAGATTACAAATCTCACAGCGCAGGAACATATTCAAGCGAACGACATTCGGAGAGAAAAAGAGAAGACGATTAAGAAGCAGGATGTCGAAGCTCAAGAAGCAATCCTTGAGCTGGAAAAACAACGTGTCGAAGCGACAGAAAAGCAGAAGCGCGAAATTGCCGAGATCTCCTCACGAGAACATGCCGAAGCCGCCAAAGTTCAGGAAGAACAGCGTCTCCGATCCGAATCGGCTCGAATCAGCACCGAAGAAGAACTTGCAGTTGCTGAAGAAAATATGCAGCGTCAAATCATCGTCGCTCAAAAGAATAAAGAGCGGACAGATGCCGTCGAGAGCGAACGTGTCGAAAAGGATCGACTCCTCGAAGTGACAGAGAGAGAGCGAATTGTTGGCCTCGCCGAGATTGAAAAAGAGAAAGTGATCGAGGTTGAGAAACGTAACATTCAGGATGTGATTCGCGAGCGTGTTGCCGTCGAACGATCTGTCGTCGAAGAACAGCAGCGAATTAAGGATACCGAAGAGTTCGCGACCGCCGATCGAGAAAAACGTGTCGCAATTACAATTGCCGAGAAGCAGGCAGAAGAGTCGCTGGTTAAAGAAATTAAAGCTGCCGAAGCTCAGAAGCAGGCTGCGACATTCGAAGCCGACAAGGTTGTTATCGAAGCGGACGCTAAACTTTCTGCTGCTGAGAAAGAGACCGCATCCAAGAAACTCCTGGCAGAAGCCCGACAGGCGGAAGCGGCTGCAGATGGATTGGCCGAAGTTCAGGTGATGACCATGCGTGCCGACGCTCTCGAGAAGGAAGGAACAGCGGAAGCGACAGTGGTCGAGCGAAAACTTGTTGCTGAAGCCAAGGGGCAGAAAGCCAAAGCCGAAGCGATCGAGAAAGAAGGAATGGCCGAAGCGACCGTTCTGGAGCAGAAGTACTACGCGGAAGCGAAAGGCATCGAGCAGAAGGCCGAAGCCATGAAACTCTTCGATGGTGTCGGACGTGAGCACGAAGAGTTCAAACTCAGACTTAACAAAGATAAAGAAATCGAGATCGCAGCAATTGACGCACAGAAAGACATTGCTCGTGAACAGTCCGGAATCGTGGGCGCCGCTCTCGAGTCCGCACGGATTGACATCGTCGGTGGTGAGACTGAGTTCTTCGATCGGATTGTCGATTCGATCAAAGCCGGAAAATCTGTCGATCGTTACATCGGCAACTCAGAGGTGCTCACGGATGTTAAGAGCACGTTCTTTGATGGGAACGGTTCGGAAGACTTCACTCAAAACCTGGTTGGATTCGCAAGCCAGTTTGGCATGAAAATGGAAGATGTGAAAGACCTGTCCGTTGCTGCTCTTCTCACGAAACTTCTGGTCGAATCTGACAATGACGGAACAACATCGAGTCTGAAGCGACTTCAACGGTACCTCAAGGATGCAGGCTTGATGGATAAGAAGGTCGGTGCTCTTGGGTTGGGAATGGTTCAATCCGGTGACAGCGATGATTGATCCGATCGACTCACGGAGGAGTGAACTGATCTCAGGACTCTGAAGCTCCACTCGCCATTAGAGCCAGAATTTAATGATGGAGAAGTGGCTGGTCATTGTTGACTTCAGAATCATTTGAACCGTCTCAACTGAATTACTAGACGTCGGTAAGTTGCCTCATGACCGAAACAGCTCCGCAGCCTGAATCTGAATCGAAGCTGGAATCCGGGACCTATGAGATTCTGCAAAATCGGCTGCGCAAGCATGCTGATGAACTTCGTTCGCGACTCTCGCATTTAAATGATGAACGAAAGCAGGTCTTCGGGTCGATCGAGCTGAAGCTGTTAAATACCGAGAGGATTACAACAGAGAATAACTGTGTTCCTCGAGATATGGTCGCTGTCGGTGATCAGTTTCTGTTCGGTTATAATGTTCAGTTCGGGTTGAAGTCTGAGAGAAGTTTATCGGACGTCTTCGGCGTTTATGAGTTTGACGACGATTCAAAGTCGTTCAATCAACGCCCTCTCGATGTGATTCGATATCCTGAGTTCGAGAAAGACTTTCAGGATGTCTATCGCTACTACAAGAACGCGACGTTCGAGAAGTTTTTTGTGCGCGGATTGCACTTGTATATGGTGTTCCGTGTCGGGAAAGACTTCAGCGACATCAAGTCCTTCAAATGGTTGGTCCATGGCGGGGCTCTCGAATATCTCGGGAATCGGAGCGATCACGAAGTTCGATATCCCTCGCAGCACGAGTTTGAGTGGGTCAAGACGACCCGGGATATGCAGCGACACGGGCTGCACCCCCACATTTCCATCGAAGACAAGATTTTCGTCGAAACTGTGGGCGGCGATCTCACGATCAAAGTGGAAGACAACACTGAGTCGGGGAAGGGAGTCTACGAGGAACTCGTCGAAAACTCAGATCAGACACTCGACGACGCAGACATTTATTACGCCTTCGTTGGTCATACGATACTGCTTAAGATTCGGCCTTATCAGGAAACCGTCTGGAGATATATCGTCTTCAATGAGAAAACTCAGAAGGCGAGCCGAGTCGATTCGATTGCGGATTCCTGTGTTCTACTTCCCGACGACCATGGGCTTATCTTTTCAAACGGTTACTATCTCCAAAGTGGAGAACAGAAAACATTTGAAACAAGCCTGCAGGGATTAATCTTCGAACGGCGCATTGTCTCTCCGAATGGAGAAGACACTCTTTATGTGTTCTATCAGCCGAAACTCGGCGACTATGTTCTGCTCGGGTACAACGTGATCGAACAGAAGGTGGATACGCCCATCGTCTGTCACGGCTTCACGATGTTTCAGGGCGGGGAAATGATCCTGCAAAAATCGCAGCAGGAGGCTCAAAAGCATCACGCCATTCAAGTCTGGCAGACTCCGTACGTGGGAGAAGACTATCAGGCACCGACTCGAACAGACTCTTATCTCTATAAAATCGGCAATCGTGATATCGTCCGGGCCATGGCTGAGTGTCATGAAATCCTGAGTCTGGTTGACAAGGATGACAGATACACCGGGTTGTATGTCGATCTGGAAAAACGAGCGATCGATATTCTCGATAGCTACTTCTGGATTAAAGAAGACGATGCGTTTAATCTTGCGATCCCTCTTCAAGAGATTCGAAAGACTGCTGCTGCTGCAGTTGATGAATACGAGAAGGTGGTCCGTGTCCGAAAGAATACACGGAGCCAGACAGACTCGATTGTTCAACAGACGCGGGAACTGCTCAATCGCCTGGGACGGCAACGGTTCGAAGGCATCGATGAGTATGTTGAGTCGCTCTCAGATTTTCGGAGAATTCGGGGAGACATTATCGGCCTGCGTGAGCTTCGGTATGCGGACCTGGACTTGATTGCCAACATCGAAAAAGAGGTCTCAGAAGCTTCGGAGCAGTTGTCGCATCGATGTGTCGGTTTCCTGTTGCAGGACGATGCTCTCTCGCCTTACGTGGCTGCGATTGAAAAAGAGCAGGCGGAGATCGATCAGCTCGAAAGAGTTGCTGAGGCCCGAGAGGTTGAGTCTCGCATTGCTGAGTCAGCAAACGAGCTCGAGATGTTGATTGAGATTGTCAGCAATCTGCGGATCGATGATGCGACGCAACGAACATCAATTATCGACAATATCTCCGCAATCTTCTCTCGCCTCAACACAGCCCGGGCAACTCTGAAGCGCAAGACTCAGGAACTCGCGTCGGTCGAAGGGGCGGCTGAGTTTTCCAGTCAGTTGAAGCTGCTCAATCAGTCGGTCGTGAACTATCTCGACGTCTGTGACACACCGCAGCGATGTGAAGAATATCTCACGAAGTTAATGGTGCAGCTTGAAGAGCTTGAAGGAAAGTTCGCCGAGTTTGACGAGTTTATTCTTCAACTTACAGAAAAACGGGAGGAAGTCGCGAGCGCGTTCGAATCGCGTCGAATGCAACTTCTTGAAAAGCGGAATCGTCGTGCCAATGCCCTGGCTGATGCGGCGGATCGAATTCTGAAAGGAGTTAAGAATCGTGTCGACTCGATGGATGAGGTCCGCGACATTCACGGGTATTTTGCATCGGACCTGATGATTGAGAAGGTCCGCAATATTGTCGCTGATCTTGAGGAGTTGGGTGACAGCGTCAAAGTTGACGACATTCAATCCAAACTGAAGTCAATTCGCGATGACTCGATCCGTCAACTTAAAGACAGAAAGGAACTTTACGAAGACGGCGACCATGTGATTCGATTCGGAAATCACCGGTTCTCAGTGAACACGCAAGTTCTCGATCTCACGCTGGTCTTTCGAGACGGAGAACCGACTTTCCATCTCACAGGAACAGACTTCTATGAGCCGATTGGGAGTGCAGAACTTCGTGAAACGGAAGAAGTCTGGTCGATGGAAGTGGTCAGTGAAAACAAGAACGTTTATCGAGCGGAGTACCTTGCCTATCAGATTCTATTAGCGATCCAGTCTGGCGATTTATCACTAAGCGATGAAGTCGGAACGGATCGTGAGCGAGGCGATCACTTTCAGGTTGACGAACTTCTGCCGGTTGTTCAACGCTTTATGGGGCCACGCTACCGGGAAGGGTATTCCAAAGGAGTTCATGACCACGATGCTGCGATTATTCTGCAATCGCTTCTGGCAATCCATTCGGAATGTGGCCTGCTTCGCTACTCTCCTCAAGCTCGCGCGATTGCGAATTTGTACTGGTGGAATTTTGGCGATTCCAAGATTAAGAAGAAGATCGAATCAAAGCTATCAGGGTTTGGTGTTGTCTCAGAGTTGTTTCCGGGGCTGGATCAGCAGAAAGCATATATTACTGAACTTCAGGATCAACTTTGGGAATGGTTCTCTGTTTGTGGGCTGTTTACAAACAAGGACTTTTATGGGGAACTGAATCGTGACTCTCTCTTGCTTTGCGAGGCGGCAGAGTATCTCTTTGAGGAATTGACGGACTCAGAGCGAAAATCGCGAGGAAATGTTTTTGTCACATCGCAGACGTCCGCAGATCTGTTTTCCGAGTTTCATGAGGAACTGCATCGGCGGGAAGTTGATCAAAGATTTGCTGATGCGATGAAAGCTGTCAGCCGAGATACAAGCTCGTGTTTCGAACTTGCTCGCGACTGGATCACCGCATTCCTGATCAATCATAAGAATGCTGACCAACTCATCAGCTATCGTGATGAAGTTGCGGAACTGATCATGGATGGTCAACTCGAGTCGACGGCGATTGTCTCAGCGCAATTGGAAATGAATCTCGAAGGGATGACCGGAAGCCATCCCGTGGTTTCCAACGGCGTTTATCAACTCCAGTACCATCAGTTTAATAATCGTCTGGCACGGTTTGCGAATGAAGTCGTTCCGCAATACGAACGGTTCCATACCCTCAAGAAAGAACTGATTGAAGCTGCTCAGACAGAAATGCAGTTGGAAGACTCTCAGCCGCGTGTGTTGACATCGTTCGTCCGGAACAAGCTCATTGATGAAGTTTATCTTCCGCTGGTCGGTGATAATCTCGCAAAGCAAATCGGAGCGAGTGGAGAAGGGAAGAGAACAGATCGGCAGGGCCTGCTGTTGCTAATCTCTCCTCCTGGCTACGGTAAAACGACGCTGATGGAATACATCGCAAACCGGCTGGGGATCATCTTCATGAAGATCAACGGTCCGGCGCTGGGGCATGAGGTGACTTCACTGGACCCGAATGCCGCTCCGAACGCAGGAGCACGCGAGGAGATTGACAAGCTTAGCCTTGCTTTCGAGATGGGCGACAATGTGATGATCTATCTCGACGATATTCAGCATTGCCATCCGGAGTTCTTGCAGAAGTTTATTAGTTTATGTGATGCTCAGCGAAAGATTGAAGGAGTTTATAAAGGAGTCGCGAAGACTTATGACTTTCGTGGAAAGAAGGTCGCAGTGGTCATGGCCGGAAATCCGTACACCGAGAGTGGAGAGAAGTTTCGAATCCCGGACATGCTGAGCAATCGTGCCGATATCTATAACCTTGGCGAGATTATCGGAGACAGTGCACGCGCTTTCGAGTTGAGTTACATCGAGAACGCTCTGACCTCGAATCCAGTTCTGACTCAGCTGGCGAGTCGATCTCAGAAGGATGTTCATGCTGTTGTTGAACTTGCCGAACGTGTCCGCCGCGGTGAAGAAATGACTTCCGAGGGCGTCGAGTTTGAATCGAACTATTCGATTGAGGAACTCAATGAGTTTGTCCAGACGATGACAAAGTTGATGTGCGTGCGCGATGTTGTGCTGAAAGTGAATCAGGCATATATCGCGTCGGCAGCCCAGAATGATGACTATCGAACTGAACCACCGTTCTTGCTTCAGGGTTCGTATCGAAACATGAATCGTATCGCTGAAAAGGTGATGCCGATCATGGATGGCGCCGAATTAGAAACGTTGATCGATTCCAGCTATCAGAATGATGCACAAACTCTGACTTCAGGAACCGAAGCGAATCTATTAAAGTTTCGGGAACTCAACGGAACATTGACAGCTGAACAAAAGGAACGATGGGAAGCGATTAAGAAAGCGTTTCGACAGAATGTCAAGATGAAGGGGATTGATGCTGGCGACAAAGTTGGTCAGGTTATTCTCACGATTAACTCGCTCAACGAAGGTCTCGACTCGATTCGGACAGCTGTGGTCGACGGAGCGAGTGCTCTGACAAAGTCGACGAATTCAGAACCACAGGAACAGGAATCGACTCGACTTCAAGACAATATTCAAAATGAGTTGAAAGTGTTGAGTGGTCACTTTGAAGCAGGGCTGCAGCAGCTTGCACATCTTGTTGATCGACCACTGAATGTGACTCTTCCCCCGATTCGATTTCCGCCTCTCGAAGTCCAATGGCCAGAGAATCTACCCGTTTCTTCAAAGGAGGCAGCCTCGAAATCTTCTGAAGTCAGTCAAGATCAGGACCGTGGATCGTCAGATCGAATCACAGTCGTGAATAAGCTTCCGAGGTCTGTTTACGGGGTCCTCGAATCGCAGTTCAGCCTGATGCAGGAGTGGATGAAGCCGCTGACGGAATTGGCAGTGAAGAATCAGGGGGAACTCTCGGAACTTGTTTCGATGGTTGAGCAATGTCTCAAGGACTATCGAAAGCTGCTCCGAAATATAGAGTCCGCGAAAGAGCGTTAAATGATCTTATCGAGTTTCTAAACGCTCACCTGTAAGTGTTCTTTTCATCGCGACGGTGTTCACTCGTTCGAGTGAAAAGTTGTTTTCTAAGAGGTCGTTTAACCTCCGACGTCGGCAGTGAGTATTAGAACGTTGTCATTTTCCTGGAGCGGACAGGCGCGGTCTCTTGTGGTCGTTTTTCCATTGACCGAGACGAGAACGTCCTTGGTGAGTTGTTCTTCCTCCATGCACGTATCGCGAAAATCGGGATACTGCTGTGCGAGAAGGTTGAGAAGATTGCCAATCGTCGTCGCTTCGAGAGTGGTGTGTGAAACGCCGGTACGTTGTCGGGGAATTCCGAAGAATTCAACTTTGACCATGGCCACGTTCCCGGTTCTCCGCGATCCAATGAACGAGGGAGTCCGCGACTTCCGACTTTGACCCCGCCCACGTCGCTTGAGTCGTTTCGTCCGCCGCGATGAGTTCGACCTGATTGGAGTCTGCTCCGATGGCTGCCGGGGAATTCAAGACAATCCAATCGCAGTTTTTGCGTCGAAGTTTCTGGAGCGCATTCTCCCGGGGATTCTGAGCTTCCAGTGCAAACCCAACGACCCAGCGATTTTGTTTTCTCGTTCCGAGTTCCGCCAGAACGTCGTCGGTTTCAATCATTTCGATGGTGACGGGGTTTCCCGTTTTCGACAGTTTGCCTGCGACTCGCACGATTGGACGGTAATCGCAGACCGCAGCCGCAGCGATCACTCCATCGCATTGGTCGAACGCTTCGACTGAAGCGTCGCGCATTTCACGAGTGGTCACAACGGGATGAAACTCGCATCCGGGAGGAGGAGGCAGATCGACGGGGCCGCTGACGAGGACCATCTCCCAGCCGAGTTTCAGCCCGGCACTGACGATGGCATAACCCATTTTTCCGCTGCTGGCGTTCGACAGATATCTGACTTCATCGAGGTACTCTCGGGTCGGGCCGGCAGTCACGAGCACACGCATAACACTTCACTTTCTTTTCGCAGTCGTGTTGAGAGGGTCAAAACTGCGACGTTCACAGGGGTGCTCATTCAGTCTCTGGCATCCGATTCGATTTTTGCCATGAGTAACTTCATGTCTTCCCAGACGGGTTTCTTAGCTTCAGGATTTCGCAAGAGATAGGACGGGTGATAAGTGCAAAGAACTTTCGCGTTTCGATAGTCGAAGAATTTTCCTCGCATTTTTCCGATGCTCACATCTTGATTCAGTAAATTCTTCGCGGCAACTGATCCCCAGCAGACGATGTATTCCGGTTGGACCAGTTCAATCTGCCCGTCGAGATATTCGCGACAATTACTGGCTTCTTCCGGTGTCGGGTTCCGGTTTCCTGGTGGTCGGCATCGAAGGATGTTGCAGATGTATAAGTCCGGCCGCTTCCAGCCGCAGGCTTCGATGATTCGATTGAGTAGCTGGCCAGCTTTCCCGACGAACGGTTCGCCCTGTCGGTCTTCGTCCGCTCCCGGAGCTTCTCCGATGAACATGATCTTCGCGTTGGGATTGCCGACTCCGAAGACTGTTTGCGTTCGTTGTTCAGCGAGCTCCTGGCAGCGAGTGCAGGTGGCGACACGCTCGGCGAGTTCGGTGAGAGTTTTCGCTGGGAGGACAGGCTGATCGGGAGATGTGACGTCGCTTACCGGCGATTGGTTTTCTGGGAGAATCGCAGTGTCATGAGACGTTGATGGGTTCACGCGATCGGTCTGGGAATCTGCTTCCGGAATTTGTTCGGAGTGAATTTCTGGCGGGCTAGCTTCGTCAGCTCTCGCGTCCGTTTCGATTGCGGGACCATTTTCCGATGCCGCCATTGCGATGGCTGCGTCCCAATGTGGCAAATGAGTCACACCGGCGCGAGACAGGTCACGCAGGAGTTGCAGTGTGGCGCGTTGTGTTGAATTGTCGGACACTTACAGGCTTTCCAGAAAACGAATCAGTGCTTCGACGTCGTTGGGGTTGAGTGTCTCGTCAAGTTGATGACTTTGATTGACAATGACATCGTGAAGAGTTTTCGCACGGCGATCATGGAAGAAACCGCGTCGGTATCCGACGCCATTGAGAGAAGGGGGATTGAACTTCTGATTTCCGTGCTCGTCGGCGATTCCGACATTGTAGATGGAATCGGACGTAAATGTCAGTGGAGGGACATGACAACTGACACACCCTTGACGGTCGAAAATCGCTCGCCCCCGCGAAATAGTCCGTGTGTCTTCCAAGCTTCGCGATGGCTGAAAGGGAGGCGGAGAATTGAGAGTGTGCAGATAAGCGACGAGATCGTTGACCTCCCGTGCGGACGGCGATTCCCCGCGCATCGTCAAGATCGCGGATTGCCGCACTTGATCATGCAACGTTGACTTGCTTCCATTCCATCCCCAGGGAGTGTTGTCACGCCCTCCAAGTAGAGACAGCACCCGCTTTGGTGCTCCGGAATCCCCGTCTCCAAAGGTGTCTGCAAGCCCATAGTGAGTGTGTCCTCGAACGTGACAACTATGACAGCTGAACCATTCGAAGCGGGAAAGTGACCCATCAAAAAAGAGGCGTTCGCCGCGGTCTGCGGGTGTTTCCGTTCTTCGAGGCCCGAGAGGAATGACTCTCTCGACGTGATTCTCTTCGGTTGAAATGACGGAAATTGTCTCGTCAAACTGGTTCAGGCAATACAGCGAGTCTTCAGCAGGAGAAAGCAAGAGATCAACAGGTCGGTCGCCGACGGGAGTGAGGGAAAGGTTGACGCCGTATTTGTTGAGGCGAAGGACTTCATCATTGCCGGAGATGGCAACGAACCGCGATCCTGTGCTGTCGATGGCGATTGCGCCGGGATCTGCTGCTCCGTGTGAGGGCTCCCCCAGTTCGCCGACGAGTCGAGGGATCAATTCGGCGGAGTCGACGTCATTCGTTTTGAGATCGAGTTCCTGAATGACATTTTCAATCACAGCCCCGTTGGCGATCCGATCAATGGTCGTTGCCCCGTCCGCATGGTGAATCTGATGTGTGATCATCAGTCGAGTGGGGGTGAGAAAACTGAGACCAGCAATGTTGTGGCCTCCAGTTTCGATGACATCGAGAATCTCCCCTGTCGAAGTGGCGATCAGTGCGAGAGAACCACCGAACGCATCAGCCACGATGAGATGTTCTCCATCGGGGCTGATTTGAAGAGTTCCGGCTTCGAATGCGAGTTCGATGCGATTTGAGATTCGTAGCGGTTTCGCATCATCAATCAGCCAGACACATCGGTCCCAGACTGAACTGACAGCTATCGTGGGCCCATGGACTGCCACGTACGACTCCATCCGCCGCGATGTCAGATTCAGCGATTCCGCTTCAAAGACTTTTCCTGCTTCAATTTCTACGATCAACAATTTTCCCGGAGGAGAAGTCGTGACCGCGAATCGCTTTGTCCGGGATGAGGGGGAATCGGCCAGAGATGTTAATGCGAAAGGACTTGCAGAGAGGGCAAACTCAGTTGCGGTGTCTTGATTCGCAAGATCGATGAGACTTAGCGAAGCTGAGCGGCGGTTGGCGACGAGAATTTGTTCGCCGGGGATGACCCAGTCCATTTGCACGGGGCGGCGGGGATTCGTGGTCGGCGTTGCCTGAAGTTCGATCGGGGAAAGACGAATGCGTGTCTCTTCAGCGTGTGTCACCATGCTCAGAAGAACAAGCAGGCAACACACGCATCGAGAACGCAGGTGCGAAAACAAGTTGATAGAAGTGTGAGACCGTGTCATGAGGCGATTGTAATTCATGACCGGCCACTTCGAAATGTTCTCGCCGCTGATCGAGCGGTCCGAAGAGTCGCTGCTACTCCTGGTCGTTTTCGGCAGGAGTTGCTGGTTGCTGGCCTCGCGGTTTGGACTGAATCGATTCTTCCCGAAGTTCTTTCAGCCGCAATCGCTGTCCGGCAGTCAGTTCTGCTTCCATGGCTGCGTTCCGTTCAGACACGACTGCTTTCAGTTGATTTCGAAGTTCTTCGATTCGTTCTTCATAGGTATTGTGGATCTGTTTCAACTTTTCTCGCTGAGACGGCGAGACTCCAATTTTGCCGTAATGGAAGGGCAATCGGAAGGTCGCTTCTCGCTGTGAAGTAGAATCACTCTCTTGTGCGAGATTGACCTTCACTTGAGCACTCAGCAAGAGAACGAACCCACACAATCCAATCGCGAACATACTTTTCATGATCAAACAACTTTCTTGGTCAAGTCCAAAAGCGTTGGTGAATCGGGGGGAGCGATCAGCAAGTCGATGACTCTTTTGAATCGTGTCGATAAAGTGATGCTGATTGAATCAAAAAGGCTACGGAGTGCGGAAAGCAGTTGCAAGGTTTTCAAGGCGACTCCCGTTCGGTTCGATAAGAACCGAGAGCGATGTTGAGATGTTTCGAAGAACTTGCAACCGCTTGTCGATCGAAATAGCTTGTACAAGTATATTGTATGAGGCAGAAACAAAGGATCAGTCAGTGGGGAAGATGAAGAGACTTGCAACGCTACTGCTGGCTGTTGTATCGATGTCCTCGATTCAATGTTTCGGTCAGACTTCCGAGGATTCGTTGGAGGTCGTTGGCTTTGACGGTCCTTCTGTCGAGTCGGTTGAGGCTGTCTGGGCTGGGGAAATATCGCGAGTCACAACGGCGAGAATCGAATCGCAAGTCTCCTCAGGCGCACTCTGGGAACCGCTGCAAATTTCCCCTCGTGAAATTGCGCTCAAGATCGATTCCATCGAGACTTCGGATCCTGAAGAAAAAATTTATCAGCTGATTGAAGTCTTCAACCCGGAAGCGTTCAAGCAATACAAGTCGTATTCCGGACCGGGTGAGTGGACGATGACATTTGTTGAGACTCTTCTTAACAATGGCGTGAGTGAACGGACGACAGGACCGGAATTCGATCATGTCATGGTCGACGATTTACATCTTGTCAAATCGTTTCCACTTAAAGATCCTCCGACAGATGAAACAATTAAAGCCTATGATCGGTCTCAGCCGAGATGGGGGTTTTATCGTCTTGTCTCCTATCTGCCGACGAGTGAGCTTACGAATTTCCGCCCGGTTGAAGTCGAACCATTGCCTTCAGAGGGAAATACGGTCGGCGAATACATCGTTCGAAATGCTTCGGGATCGACAGTCGCGATTGACGGCGAACATCTTCTTCCGCTCGAAATCGTCATTCGGAAATCTGAAGATGCGATTCCAAGTCAGGTCAAGTACTTCCGTGATTACACACTTTTCCCCGGAGACGTGCTCATGCCACTTGAACACTACGAATTTCATTTCGACTCAGAGGGAAAATTGAAGAGTTGGTCGGTGAAGTTGATTCGGTCGGCTGTCTTCAATGTCGAGCTGAATGAATCCGAATTTCAGATGCCGGCGTCTGCTGGGGCGATTGCCATCGATTTTCGAAACCCGGAATACACGCGGGGAAATACGCTTCAGCAAAGCTTTTCCGATGTGAAAGAATATTTTCTGGCCCAGTCCGAGTACATCAAAAACATGCAACCGGAGCCACCTCTCGAGTCCTCGATCCGCGAAGTGAATTTCAGTTGGCGTTCGTTGTTGTTGATCTTGAACGGGATTGTTCTAATGGTGATCGGATTTGTCTTATGGCGAAGGCAAGTTTGACTTGCGTGCGTGAGTCGAAAGCGATTGTGAGAGCGTGTCTACGTTGGACTGCTGTGAATTCAGAAGGCTGCAGGTAGGCACTCATTTACAGACGAGAGCAAACTCTCTGGAAAGTCGGCAATGAAAGTTCGTTCGATCTTTGGATTCGTCTTGGTTGTGTTCGGTATGGGGATCGTCGCGAGCGGAGTCTCGATGCAGCTACAAGCCCTGGACTGTCAGGCAACCGCGTCTCAAACGGGGATGAAATGCGATCGTTCCAAACCGATCCATCAACTCGACAACCCAACAGTGGATTCAAGCTGTGAAGCTGATGGTCCGGACGATTGCGTCGCTGGCGCCCAGTCTCAGTGCGAATCACTCGAAGGCTATGAGGTTGCCAAGAATGGAGAGTGTGTTGTGGATATTTACTATCCATACTAAGAGCCTATCCGGAATCCTCTTCATGCTGTAAGTCGGTATTTGAACGGAGCTTGGTTGGGTGAAGGAGCTAAGCGGCGGAGCATGCGACCAATGGAAGCCACATAGATCATGGCTTCGCTCGATTTGGTGTGATGTTCATAGTCACGACTCAAGCGTCGCCAGCGACCTAGCCAACTGAACGTTCTCTCAGCAACCCAGCGTTTCGGCAGTAAAACGAAACCTCGGACGCCGGCCGGTCGG
>NZ_SIHI01000010.1 GCF_007859735.1 Thalassoglobus neptunius
CCCACAACTCACCCTGAACTTCCGATTTCCGTCGCCCCAACGCCATCGTTTCCTCCTTGATCAACTCCAACTGCTGAAAGATAATTCATCTCCCCCATCAATGCGAGTTTTTCAACGGGCTGCTAGAACCTTCAACCAACCGCAACCGGCTCACGAACTTCAGTTTCAACAACCGTCCGTCGCTGTTGATGCCTTGTTCGTGACGTGCGTTTCCGCCACCAGATGACAACGCCGGTGACGTACAGGATTGCGGGGGTCAGCCCGAGGACAAACACGACCCACCGACCAAAAAGACCGAAGGCTTCCCCGTTGTGCAGTGGAAACTGCCAGGCGAAGAAGATGTCGGCGGCGGTTTCCTCTTCCGGATTCCGCACAGCGACAATTTCCCCACTGTAGCGGTCGAGGAACACTTGCGTCCGCCCGTACGAACGCTGAACTTCGTCCGACTGTCGAAAGGCAACTTCGTAGACGCCATCTTCCCGTCGAGGTGGATGAAGATGATCCAGCCTGGCATTCGGAAAACGCTGCGAAGCAATCTCGATCGCTTCATCGAGAGTGATTCCTTCTCCGTTTTCCGATGGGGCGGATTTCAATCTCCGGGGACCTTCCGTCGTTGCAGCGAACTTAGAAATGACATCCCGGAAAACGGTCGGAAACTCCATATAAACACCTGTGAACGTGATCACGAGGAGAAAGACTGCCGTGAACGCCCCAACCGATTTATGCAAGTCGTAGTTAAATCGGGGACCGCTTCGAATCGCGATTGCGGCTCGGATTCCACTCTTTAAGAGTGGCCACCACAAATAAATCCCGGAAAGCAGAGAGATCAGAATCAACAGGCCGAGCACACCAACGATGATCCCACCAACCGATCCACCCAACAACCGGAAGTGAAGTCGATAGATCCAGGTCATCAGATCTTCGCCCCAAACACGCTGGCCTGTCACCTCCGCCGTATAAGGATCAACATGCACAGCAGTGAAAGTGCGATGTTCTCGTGTTCCACCAGTGAACCAGACGGTCCAGACTCCATTCTCAACCCGTGGAACCGTCGCGGACGTCGCCTTCCGATCACCGGGATAAGCGGACTCGGCAGCATCAATGATGCTCTGAATCGGTTGCTTTTCCCCTTGCCCCTGTGTGAGAAGAATATCTGGGTTCAACCACTCATCGATGGCATGATCGAATACTAAAATGCTCCCGGTCAGCCCAAGGAGCACAAAGAAGAGGCCCACCGTCAGCCCTAGCCATCGATGGACTTTCAACCACAATCTACGGAACCGCAATCGGGAGCTTTCGGACCGAGGCGCAGATTCTGTTTGAGTTATTTCATTCACAGGATGCTATCTCGCTAAATCCGGTCCGGGAACTCTTTTTCGTCTCTTGCCTGCCTGCTCGCTGGTGCTGACTTTTGCATCGGTGATTTCAATGAGAGGAATCTCGTTGTCCTCCTCCGCGATCGTCACTGTCCACTGCGATTTCCGCGGATCTCGATAAGCACCGTTCAACCGATCCGCCAGCGTCGGAGAGTTCACATCCGGTGACCACTTGATTGTGACCGAATACTGACCGGGAGGAGCCCCGTCCCCCATTTCGTAAGTCGAAAGCGTGAAGGTTCCATCTTCTTCGACGAGCCCCCACGGGAGCGAATTGCGAACGTCTGTCGCTTCGCCTGTCGGGTGCAGTTCCACCAGCGCGCCCACAGGATTCTCTCCATTAATGGTGAGAGTTCCCCGTGCAGGGTAGGTATCGGCCTGCCAGTCGGCTTTCCCACATCCAACAACAAGTGTGAGAGTCACCGCCAAGAGAGAGACGGACGATCGTTTGTTTATGAAGTTCAATTGTTGCGGGAACATACCTTAGAATTCCCCGACAATTTCGTTGCCATTGATCGAAGTCAACGCGCTGAGCAAATTCATGTCGATGTTCTCGCTCAGAAAACGACCTGACCCATCTGCGAGGCAGATTTGAACTCCACCGACGTGGAACGAGAACGCAGCGCTGTAGAGGTTACTGACGTTGATGATTTCATTGCCCACGTAGTACCTGACACTCGGTGGGCCACCGCCTGAATCGGGTGTCACCCGAAAGTTGTACAGCCATCCCGAATTAAAGTAGCCCGTCCAACTTCGATACTCACCATCCCAGCCGTCAGGAGCTGTCGTGTTTTGCATCCCGACATAAAGCGAAGATCGACCGGCGGATTCGTAAATCATGATCGTGTTGGTCAGTCCGTCGGTCACATCGCGAAACCTTCGAAATGTGTTCTGATCAAACATCGACTTGCCGGGACTGTCGTCAGTCAGCCATCCGGTATCACTCCGAAGGCAGGTGTAGTCCGACGTCTGAAATCCACTGTTGGGTTCAGGAATTCCCGCTCCTGGAGTCGACGGACACTGGTAGGCAACCGGCATCAGCTGCGCGAGATCTTCGTTGTTCTCATGATCCCAGCGAACGTTGAAGTCGTAGAGATTTGCGGTATTTCCCGCGTCGAGGTAGGGAAGAATCGCCACATTGACATGGGCAGTGCGAAGTGGATCGGCCCACAAACCGTCCCAGTCCACCCAGCCCGGAGCCAGACTGTTGTACGTATCGTGGTAATTGTGCAAAGCCAATCCGATTTGCTTCATGTTGTTTTTGCACTGTGTCCTTCGAGCAGCCTCGCGAGCCTGCTGGACAGCCGGGAGCAACAATGCAATCAGAATGGCGATGATAGCGATCACCACCAGTAATTCGATGAGCGTAAAGCCCGGACGGCGCTTGGAAGAGTTGCGATAGATCATACGAATCGCCTTTTGGAGGACAGTGAACAGACTCGTCGAATGCACGGTTCAACGACCGCTCATTCGTTGCTTCGAGTCCACCTGACTCGCTTTGGCTGGCGATATCGCGCTGGCTAATCACTCGCAGGAAGCAGAATGCTACTGAGACTCAGTCTCAAATGAATATGGTTTAACAAACTCGAACAAGACAATGCAATCGCGCTGCTGAAGATTTTCGAAGTTCGGAAAAGAACGCTTTAAAACAGGAAATCTTGATATTTTCAGCCGAAAACAGTCCCGAAAAGAAAGGGGAGAGCTAATCAGAGAATGCTCTCGCCACCAGAAGCGAAAACGCCCGCGATGCCTGCACTTCCCAGACATTCGCATGACAGCGGACCAGCATCCGCAAAGAGGTGCCCAACAAAAGTGCCCCCACAAGGAATCGAACCTTGAACCTACTGATTAAGAGTCAGTAATTAGCGACGGAAAAGGAATCTCACAAGCAAAAGAGGCCATCGAAAAGACCAGCCCTCAGAGAATAGGGGTTTGGTCTTTTCTTTTTGGGTAACCAAATGAGCAACCAGAAAAAAGTCCTCCGGCCCTCTCTCGGCCCGGTTGAAAAGATTTCCGAAAACAATCACTGAGATTCAATGCTATTGGGTTGTTTCTCTCGAATTCCTCAGGCCCTTTTTAAGGCCCTCGTCTGAATTGTTGTAGCGTCAACAACTTTCAAAAGAGGAGAGAATAAAACATGAGTTGCTTTTCAAAAAACGGGGCCGAGAGAATTACAACCAGGGAAGCGATTGCGGGCCGGGGGGAACGGGCCCTGAAAGCTTCGGGCCTGAATGCTCGGAGTATGGCATCAAGTTGCGAGACGGTCTCCGGGTTCTCTGAAATCTGGCCAGCAATGCGGCGGGCCGGTTGGCCTGGGCTCAATCCTCAAATCAACAAAGAGAAAGCCTTTTGTTGTTGGGTTCTCGTTTCCCTCGGGGTTCCAGTCTCAACAATCGAGAAGGCTCTCGGGGTGAGAGATCATCAAATCACCAGCAACTCTCAGGCGATTCATGAGTGCGTTTCCTCGACTCTGGACCTCAACCGGGAACCAACGGAGGAGGAACTCCAAGGGGTTGAGGAGTGGCTCGAATCGGAGGGAATCCTCGATGATTGATTTCCTTGATTCTCTCAGGACTCTCCAGGCTCTTTTAGCCTTTCTTTCCGGCCTCTTTTTCGCGGCTCTTTTCTGGTCTCTTTTCGGGGAAGAATGATGTTCTTTGCTGGTCTAACAATCGGAGTCTTTCTCGGTTTGGTCTCTATTCTCTTTCCCTTCCTTTGGGTTGCATTCTCAGAGGTAAACAAGAAAGCCGATCAAGAGGCCTCTCGGCTCCTGAGAAGGTTCCTTCCTTTCTAAAAAATCATGGTGGCTCATGTTCGAATTTATTGCGGTTCCGGTTGTCGTTTTCGTCCTGACTCTCGTCCTCACGGTGTTCGGTGCAATGGTTCTTTTTGTCCTGGATGTTATCCGGCAAGCCGAGGAAATCGAACTTGAGCCGGATGAGTTCTGGCTCCGGTTCGGCTCGGAAATCGAGGAGGCCGGCTGGCATGAATGAGTTGACTGAATATCTCATTCTCTTTGCGGTCTGGATCGGTGTTCCGGTCCTCATGACTCAAATTCTCATTCTCCTGATTGTCGAGTATCTGGCAATCCATACATAAGGTTTTTCAATGAGTTGTTTCTTCCATCGCACAACATTCCGAGGCGGTCTGGCTGTCCGTCAACCTAAGGTTCCCCACTACATCGAGGGGATTGACGGAAAAATGGTTCTTCAAAACGCAGAAGTTTTCGACATGACTCCGAAACATGCTTTTCCCGATGAGTGGAACTCTTTTCTCCTTTCCAGTGGAGGGCTCCCTCGGGGGTTTCGATCGGGAGCAAAAACTCCTCCCTCCTCGGGCCGATGGGAGGCCTCAGAATGAGCTATCCCGTTCTCATCCTCGGAGAATCCGGGGCCGGCAAGAGTTCCTCTCTGAGGAATCTTGATCCGATTCAATGCCTCCTCCTCCAGGTTCTCCCGAAACCTCTCCCGTTTCCGTCTCAGGGTTGGGAGAAGTTTCAGAACTCATCCGGCTCAATTTTCCAGACGGATAATCCGGAGACGATTCAGAAGGGTATCGAGTCAGCGGCCCGGCTCGGGCGGGATATCGTCATTGTGGACGATTTTCAATACCTGATGGCCAATGAATTTATGCGGAGATCCTCAGAGAAGGGTTTCGATAAGTTCACGGAAATTGGCCGGAAAGCCTGGGATACGATCCAGACTGCAATCAATCTCCCTGAGCCGATCCGAGTTTATTTCCTCTGGCACGTTGAGACCTCTCAGGAGGGAAAGCTCAAGGCCAAGACTATTGGAAAGATGCTCGATGAGAAGGTGACGATTGAGGGGATGTTTTCAATCGTCCTCCGGTCTTTTATCGATCCTGAAAACCGGGCCTACCGTTTCGCGACTCAGAGCAACGGTTTTGATCCGGTCAAAACTCCCTGGGGGATGTTCCAGGAATCAACCATCGAAAACGATCTCTCCATTGTGGAGCGGTCAATCACGTCCTTTTACGGAATTCGAAATGATTGATCTCAGCAACGTTTCCAGCCTTCTACTTCTTCGGGAACTTCAAAGCCGATTCTCAGCCCTGGTTGTTGCGGGCCGGCTCGACATTGAAGGCAAGTCTCACGAGCCAGTTTTCCTTTACGGGGATCGGTTCGATTGTATGGCTCTCAGCTTCCTGGCTCTCCATCAAGCCTCTCAGGGAGATCCTGGGGACGGTGGAATTCTGAATGATCGACCTGAGCCAGATGTTCCGAGCCCGGAACTCTTGAAGGCTCGGGCCGATGTAGTCCGGGCTTTCGATGAGGCTCTGAGGCGACATACCAAGCCGGGGAACTAGGCCAGATCTCTTTTTCACGTTCACTTACTCACGTTTCAAAAAGGTTTCGAAGTATGCAAATCGATTATGATTCACTCCCCGAGGGCTCAATTGGTTTTGACCCGTTGCCAGTCGGGGATTATCCGTTTCTCATCTCGGGAGTTGAAGACAAAAACAACAATCAGGGCCGGCCCTACGGAGTCAAATTCGAATTCACAATTGAGGGGTCGAAATACGCCGGTCGAAAGCTCTTTGAGTTTCTCAACCTCGGTCACGACAACCCAGCGGCCCGAGATCTTGCAGGAAAAATACTCCGGGCGATTGTTCACGCGATCGGAAAGAGCCGGATTGCCAACACTCAGGAACTCATCGGAGGCCGGGGAGTGGTGAAGGTTGGACAGAAGCGAAACAAGGAGGGGGAACTCGAAAACGTAATCCGGGACTATTCTCCCTCAAAGAATCCCTACGCTAACGGCTCTGGTTTCACGGCTCCTCCTCAGGCCCCTCCTCAGCAGGCTCCTCCCCCTCAGCAACAGCCTCCTCAACAATATCAGGCTCCTCCGGCTCAGCAGTACCAGCAAGGGCCTCCAGAATCGAGCACGTTCTAGTTTCGATCTCTCCTGAGTTTTGTTCCTGAGGTTCATTGATGCAGTTGCGATACTATCAGGCCGATTGTGTAGCGGCCTCGTACGAATACGCTCAAACTCACTCCGGCAATTTCCTCAACGTGATTCCAACCGGAGGGGGAAAAACTCCGATCATTGGGACGATTGCCAAGGATGTTGTTGAGCGGTGGGGAGGCCGGGTTGCGATCATCTCGCACGTCAAGGAACTCTTGGAACAAGCCGAGGAGACAATCTCAAGGTTTCTCCCCTCCGAGCCGGTTGGAGTCTATTCAGCCGGCCTCGGGAGGAGGGAACTCGATAAGAGGGTGACAATCGCCGGAATCCAATCGATCTACCATCGAGCCCACGAACTCGGTCCGGTCAACCTGGTGATTGTCGATGAGGCCCATCTCATTCCGATTGAGGGTGAGGGGATGTATCGGCAATTCATCAAAGAGTCGCGGATTGTCCGGCCTCAAACTCGATTGATGGGCCTCACAGCGACACCCTACCGATCCGATAGCGGCCTGATCTACGGTCCAGGGATGATCTTTGAGGATGTTGCCTATGAGATCTCAGTTGCGGAACTCATCTCTCAGGGGTTCCTCTCTCCCCTCCGGAGCAAGAGGGGCCTTGATCTCGATTTTTCAAGCCTTCATCTCCAGGGTGGGGAGTTTATCACAGCCGAGGTTGAGGAACTCTGGAAATCGAAGACCGGGCAAGCGGTTTCTGAGATTGTCAGGCTCACACAGGATCGGAACTCAGTTCTCATCTTCTCAGCCTCGGTTCCGAATGGAGTGGACGTTTGTAATCTCCTTTACGCAATGGGCCAAGATTGTGAATTGATCACAGGTGATTCAACAGATGAAGAAAGGGCCGATGCAATCCGGAGATTTAAGGCCGGCTCTCTGAAATACCTGGTGAATTACGGAGTTCTGACAACGGGCTTTGATGCTTGCAATGTCGATTGTCTGGCCATCCTGAGAGTAACGAATTCTCTCTCTCTATTCGTTCAAATCATGGGCCGAGGCCTCCGGCTCTTTCCAGGCAAAAAAGATTGTCTTGTTCTCGATTTCGGAGGCAATATCGAGCGACACGGCCCGATTGATGCAATTGAGCCTCCAGGATCTCGCAAGAGTGAGAAGAAAGAGGCCGGAGAGGCTCCGGGGAAGACTTGCCCGAATTGCAAGGAGGTTGTTGCGGCCTCTCGGGTGGAATGCCCTGAATGCGGGTATATCTGGCCTCCGAGCGGGCCGAAGCATGAGGAGACAAGCTCCGAGGCGGCTCCAGTGGCCTCGATTGCCGAGCCGGAGATTTGGGAGGAGGAAGTCATTGACGTTGTCTATTCGGCTCACCTGAAGAAAGGAGCCGGAGGAGATCATCCAAAAACCCTGAGAGTTGAATACATGTGGGGGCCTGGAAACTGGGATTCCTACTCTGATTGGATTTGTGTTGAACACTCCGGGTGGGCCGGAGGCAAAGCTCAAGACTGGTGGAAACAAAGAACTGATCATCCTTTCGTGAATGATGCCGAGGCAGCGGCCAAGGTAGGAAACCGGAACGGGTTGGCGGCTCCTTACTCAATCACGGTTTGCAAGCAATCGGGCAAAAAGTATCCGGAAATCATTGGATACGATCTCGGGCCTAAGGTTGTCGGGCTCTCTGAAGGGTTTCCCGATATTCAACAACAACCAGAGACTCAGGAGCCGGTTGGAGTGAATGCTCAGCCGGATTTGTTCTCCTGGGGAATCGATGAGGAGGATGTTCCGTTTTGAGCAGTCATGAACGCAAAGTTGAAGGATACAAAATCCGGAGACGGATTCTCACTCAGGCAATGGGAGGCAAATGCTCTCAATGCGAATCAACCGAGGAACTTGAATTCCATCATCTCTATCAACGGGAATGGGTGGCGTCAAAAACGTCTCGGTGGTCTCGGCAACGCCAATATGAGGAGGAGTTTGACAACGGCCTCCTGACTCTTTTATGTGCCGATTGCAACAAGCGAGCCGGGAAGCCGAGTTCTCCGGCTCCACAGGGAGAGGAGGTGCCGTTTTGATAGATGCCGATTGGTCGAGTGAATGCGGGACCATCCAACTCTGGAACCGCGATTGCCGGGAACTCCCTGAGCTATTGAGCCTGGCCGATGCAGTGGTCTCCGATCCTCCTTATGGGATGAACTGGAATACAGACGGTAGCCGTTACACGAGAGGAGGAAACAAGAAAGAGGGTAGAGTTTGGAGTAAGATTGAGGGAGACTCTGAGCCATTCAACCCAGAGCCCTGGCTCGAGTGTGAAAAGGTCATTCTCTGGGGTTCGAATCATTTTTCTCAGCGACTCCCGGTCGGAACGACTCTTGTCTGGATCAAGAAAACAGATTCTCAATTTGGATGCTTCCTGTCAGATGCGGAACTCGCATGGATGTCGGAGGGACATGGGGTTTATTGCTTTCGCGACACTTCGATGCATCACCCGAATGTTAAAGATCGAGTTCACCCAACTCAAAAGCCAATCGGCCTGATGAGGTGGTGTCTCGAGAAGCTCAAACTCCAGCCGGGGATGACGGTTTTCGACCCCTATTCCGGCTCCGGGACAACAGCAATCGCGGCTCATTCACTCGGGATCAATTTTGTAGGTTGCGAGATCTCTCCTGAGTTTTTCAAAGCCTCGGTGAAACGGATCTCCAAGAGAATTGGAGAGCGGGTTGAAGTTCAGGGGGGCCTCTATCAGGGTTCTCTGTTTGGAGGAAACAATTGACACAAGCTCTCTCAGTTTTATTCCTTCAGTCGGTTTATATCCTCCTCTTGGGAGTTCAGAGCCGGAACGTTAGAGATTCCCAGGTTCTCGGAGCAATGGGAACCTCGATTCTCCTCGGGTTGTGCGGAATCTACCTCACTCCGGCAATCGTCCAGGCCTCGGCCTCTGGAGAGCCTCTCACCCTGGTTGCTTTCGTAGTTGCCGGCCCGGTTGGAATTGCCGTAGCAATTACGGCTCACGATCATCTCTCAAACAGGAGAAAGAATTGACTCAGCAAGCGGAAACAGCCCGAGCCCTTCTGAGGGCCGGGATCTCGGTGATTCCGATTGGCAAAAATAAGGTTCCCGCGATTCCCTGGAAAGAGTTCTGCAACCGGCTCCCAACCGAGGAGGAGGTTTCCTCATGGTTCTCGACTCCTCAGGGAATTGGCCGGGTTTGTGGAGCAATCTCGGGAAACCTGGAAGTCATTGACTTTGACGTTGATTCTGAGGCTCTCGATTGCCCGAGTTCTTCAGAACTCCTCACACGGTGGGGCGAGATCATCGAGGGCCGGCAACCGGGGCTCCTGGATCGGCTCACAACGATTCAGACTCCTCGGCCCGGTTTCCATGTGACCTATCGATGTTTCGAAAACGTCGGTGGAAATCAAAAACTAGCAACGTTTTCGAAACGGGGGGGCGGTTGGAAAACAGTGATTGAGACCAGGGGAGAGGGCGGCTACGCTCTTTGCCCTGGCTCTCCGGCTCATTGCCATCCACTCGGGGGAGATCTTTATAGGCAAGCCTTCGGGCCTCCGTTGACGGAACTCCAGGTGATTACGGCCAAGGAGAGAGAAAACCTCCTTCAGGCAGCTCGGTCATTTTGCCGGAAGCCTCCAGAGCCGGAGGTTCAGGAACGGGTTTCCAGAACGGCTCCGGGAACCTCTCCGGGTGAGATCTTCGCGGCTCGGGCAACCTGGGCCGAGATCCTTGAGCCTCACGGCCTGAGCCTGGTCTCAACCGATGGCTCTGGAGTCAGCTATTGGAGGAGAGCCGGCTCATCGAACAAGTGGAGTGCTTCAACAGGATTCGGAGATTCAGGCCTGTTCTATGCCTTCTCCCCAAATTGCGGAGTTGAGCCGAATCGAGGCTATAACAAGTTCTCGATGTTCACTCACTTGAACCATTCGGGCGATTTCGAGGCAGCGGCCCGAGATCTTGCCGAGAAGGGATTTCGAGAGGAACTCCCCTCAATTGATATTTCCTCAATCGTCCAGAGATTCGAGGAGCGAAAAACCCGAATTCAAGAGCCTGAGGCCGAGTTTCCTCAGGAGTTGTTTTCGTGCCCTGGAATCATTAGAGGCCTGATTGATTACAACCTCTCAACGGCCTTTGTCCCTCAGCCGGTTCTAGCTCTCTCCGGAGCAATTGCATTCATGGGAGCCCTGATCGGTCGAAAGGTGACAGACTGGCAGGGGAGCCGGGCGAATGTTTATATCATCAATCTTGCCGGCTCAGGCCGAGGCAAGGAGCATGCGAGAAAGGTAAACAAATTCGCGGCCTCTGAGGCTCTTGCCGAGGATCTCATCGGAGAGGAAATGTTTGCCTCGGGAGCCGGGCTCCTGAGAACGGTTTCCGAGAATCCCTCTCAGTTGTTCCAACTCGATGAAGTGGGCCGGATGCTCCGGGAACTCAACAACCCTCGGGCCGGTTCGCATCAATCGGAGATCGTCTCCAACCTGATGAAACTTTTCACCTCCTCGGGCTCGATGTTCATGGGCTCAGCCTATGCCGAAAAGAGCAATAAGGCTCCTCTCGTCATTGATTCCCCGAATTGCAACGTTCTCGGAACAACGGTTCCCGATTCATTCTTTCAGGCTCTCTCAGTCGAGGGCCTGACTGATGGATTTCTGAGCCGGCTCATGGTGTTCGTCGGCTCCGAGGAGGCTCAGCCTCAGAGAGTAGACTCCTCGACCGTTCTCGATCCCCAGGTTGTGGCAATGGTCAAATCCTGGCACCAGTGGAGCCCTGACCAGGCCGGAGGAGTTTGGGCTAATGCAAAAGAGATTCCGTCAACTCCAGAGGCTCGGGCCTTAATGTGGGACTTCACCCTACAGGCTCACAATTCCGGCTCGAATGAGGTTGAGCGGGCTCTCTGGAGCCGGGCCTCCGAGAAGGCTCATAAGCTGGCTCTCATTCATGCATGCTCAGAGAGCCCGATAACTCCTGAGATCGGCTCTGATGCTGCGGAATGGGCAATACGGCTCTCATCCTATCTCACGTCCTGGATCGTCAGAGCGGCAAGCGAGAAGGTTTTTGAGACGGTCTCAGAGCGGGACAGTAAACGGGTTGAGGAGATCCTCAAAAGTAAGGCCCTGATCACGTCCACGGAGTTCTATCGAAAAACTCGATGGCTCCAGACTCGCGAACGAAAAGCAATCCTCTCGGAACTCATCGAGAGGGATCTAGTTCAGGCCGGCTCCGAAGGTTCCGGAGGCCGGCCTCGGGTTGTTTATTCTTGGATTGGAGATTGATGAAGATGAATAGTGTTGGGCGGATTGCCGAGTCTCTTGAAGAGTTTCAATCATTGAGATTCACCGAAAGAGACGGCTACTTGAAAATAATTATGCAGAGTTTCGGAGCCCTTCCAACCTCGGAGGTTAGAAGGCTCAGGGACCAGTTGAATGAAGCAATTATCCAAGTTACCGAAGGTTGGTACAACGAGTACCGACTCAAGATGATTGACGCTATGTCAAATGACCGTTTTTGCCATCCTAAAGACTAGTGGAGAGAAATGGAAACTGGATTTCCGAGAGAGGATGATCGAGGCCCTCTGTCAGGATTACTAGGGTTTGGCGTTTTGGTTCAGTGGAGAACGTTGAAAGTGAGTAACTGTAAAAAAGAACTTCCAGCCCGAGTTTATGACGTCATCTCCCTGGCTGATGAGTCCGGAGAAATGGTCAAACCCTGGGCCGAGGCCGGATATTTTTGTGCGTGTATCGACATTCAACACTCAATCAGAAGGGTGAGAAGAGAAGGGAACATAGATTACGTCTGGGGGGATCTCCGGTCCTGGTCTCCGATCAGACCTCCGAAAATCCTTTTTGCGTTCACTCCCTGTACTCATTTGGCGGTTTCCGGAGCCCGAGATTTCAACCAGAAATCTTGGCCGATGCTCCGGGATGGTATGGACCTTTTCTATCAGGCGATTTTCGCGGCTCAATGGGCCGGTGTTCCTTACATGCTGGAGAATCCGGTTGGTCGCATCTCGGGCCTCTATGCTCCGGCTGAGTTCTACTTTCATCCTTCAGGTTTTGCCGGCCTCTTGGAAGATCCTTCCGAGGAGGCCTACACGAAAAAAAACTTGCCTCTGGCACGGGAACGGGTTTGTTCCTCCAGAGTTGAAACCAGTTGAGCCGATACTCGGCTCGAAAATGCACAAGTTGAGCCCGTCAGCGAATCGAGCAACCCTCGGGAGTAAGACTCCGAGAGGGTTTGCAAAGGCCGTTTATCTCTCAAACAAGCACTTACTTGAAAGGCTCTGATTTGACGAACAGTTGCGAAAAAGGAAAACGGG
The DNA here is from genome assembly GCF_007859735.1 of Thalassoglobus neptunius. Taxonomy (GTDB): domain Bacteria; phylum Planctomycetota; class Planctomycetia; order Planctomycetales; family Planctomycetaceae; genus Thalassoglobus; species Thalassoglobus neptunius. Next base: position 12,596 of record NZ_SIHI01000010.1, read on the forward strand.
GAGAGCGGGAACTCTCCAAGGAACTCAATCGGATCTTGCCGTGCCTCTCGATGAGACGGGGCCAGCAATACAACGGAATTGAGGGGGAGGATGTTGTTGGATGGCCTGGGGTTCACGTTGAGTGCAAGCGAGTTGAGAAACTCAACCTCGAAAAGGCCTTGAAGCAATCGGCAGACGATGCAACGATTGAGGATGTTCCGATTGTTTGCCATCGGAAGAACCGAGGCTCTTGGATCGTCTCAACCTACCTCGACTATTTGCCTGAGTTGGCAAAGCGAGTGAGTGAGGCCTCAGAGGAGGAGGAGATTGAGGAACTCGGCCAAGAGGAGGAGGCTCCTGAGGTTCCTAGTAATGTTCTCACCCCAACGGGGAAGTTTATCGAAACCTGGGCCAAGCAATCGAGCCCGGTTGCAATTGCTCAGCGGTACGGGATGCAACCCGGAGGAAGGCTCCTCGGTTGTCTGATCGATGCCGATACTCATCGATGGAACTCGATGCTCCAGCCTATTGTTGAGATCCTCGACATGAAGGGAGCCGAACGGAGGCTATACGTCAAAGTTCTCCTCTGCGGAGATCTCGAAACCGGGCCTCCGAAGCGAGCCGAGATCATCCCCGATGATCAGGGGAGGCCGGAGACCTACCTCCTGACAACCTCCCTCCGGAATTGGTACTACACTCCTCCAGCCGAATAGAGAACCCTGAAGGCCCGGAACAACTCCGGGCCTTCTCTTTTGTCTGATCGTCTTACGGTTGTAATTCTGAGCTTTTTCGGGGGGTTCTTGCCATTCTTGCCACCATATTTACGGTGCGATTTACCAAAAAGCCAGCGACGTAAGTCTAAGAGAGTCAATATATTATAAATATAATATACTCTTTTTATACTTATTCTCCCTACCTGAGAGACCTTCTCCTCTTTTACTAGGTTTTCCCTACTTCGCTTCTGGAGCGGGAATAAGCCAATAAGGCTCTCTGATCTCCCTAAATCAATGCAGGCCCAAGAGATCGGCTCCCGAGTTTGTGGAAAAGGGCCCTGAGAAAAAGGTTCCACGAAGTCTAAAAAGGGTTGATCCGAGCCAAGTGAGATCACATTGACTACGTTTTCCGGGTCCTTCTGACGACACTAAACAGCCCTGAGTCAGGCGGAGGTGCCACTATGGGGGGTATTGACACGCAATAGGCACAATTGGTTGTGCTCCTCTTATTCCTTCTAGCTCTATATGTTGCGTAGTCAATCTGACCCACTTGTTTTTTCTACTAGGTGGGGGGATTGTCCCTAAGGGTATGAGCCCTGAGATAGTTGCAGTCTGGTTGACTTCATCCCTGGCCCTTGCGGGTTGGGGAGTCAAAGTTGCATTCGATCTCGGCTCAATCAAAACCTCGATTCAGAACGTTGTTGAGACTCTCGTCAAAAGAGTTGATGCACTTTCCGAAATGGTTTTGGCTCACGATGACCGCTTATCTGAGTTGGAGGGTTGAGGGTGGAATTCAAGGCCGGTGACATTATCGCTTTTTGGGGAGGGGATCTCCCAGGCCGAGCAATCAGCCTGATGACTTCCTCGATTCTCCCTCCCTGGTCATTGTCCTGGGCTCCCTCTCATGTAGGGCTCGCAATGACAGCCGGCCAAAACTCCTCCTCGGCTCGAATGCTCATCGAGTCAACAAACTTCTCTAAACATCCTTGCCGGTTGACGAATCGTCTTACGAAAGGCCTACAGGCCCAAGGCCTATCTGAGAGAGTCCGAGATTATGAGACCTCCGGAGGATCTTGGCGGGCCTTTCGTTTGACTTGGGGAAATGAACTGGATGAAGTTGAAGTGGACTACCTCCGGGGAATTTGCCGGGCGGCAATTTATCGAGGGGTTGGGTATGACTGGACCGGAGCCGGCCTCTCTGGAACTCGGCTCCTCCAGTTAACTCGGTTGTTTCCAACTCCCTCGGCTCAAACTCTCTTTTGCTCTGAATTCATCGCCTACGCTTTGCAATCTCTTTGCCGGATGAATCGAGCGAATCCAACGCGATACAACCCTGGCCGGCTCTTGCGTGAGTTGGTCTCAACTGGGGTTTATGAAGAAATCTCGACAGAGGAGAAGACTTTTGAATAAAGCAGAACTTGCGGGCCGGATTTACGGCACTCCATTCTGGAGAGTTGACCTAACAGGAGTCTGGATCGTTTTGGCGGTCCTCTTTTTTTGGCTCGGCCTCTGGGCTCAGGCTAACTCAGCCGAGACGAAAAACTTCCGAGGGCCTGACTCTGAAATTGTCCAATTGGCCGAGAAGCTCCGGGCCGAGCGGTCGGTTTACTGGGCCGGAGTGGAACTCCCTGGGAATTGGTTCAAGCCGGCTCAAATCTCATGGAATCCGAACGGCCAAGCCTCCGGGGCAACAACTTTCATGGTTGGAGAGGGGGAGGTTTACGATTTTCGAATCGAGTTGATTGGACCTCGGGAGGAGGTTCTCCGGGATGTTCTCCCGCACGAAGTTGACCACGCAGTTAGATTGTCATGGGTTCGCCGGCCTATTGCTCGATGGGTTGATGAAGGCTCGGCTCAAGTGGCAGAGAGCCAGCAATCAAAAGCTCGGGCCGATCAGCACGCAAGAGAGACGGCTCAACATCCGATCCGATGGATTGACTCAATGGAGTATCCTGACTCTCAGGAAATCCTGAGGATGTACTCGGTTGGTTACTCGATTGTTTCCTATCTGATCGACTCTCACGGACCTGAGAGAATGCTGGCCTTTCAAGCTGACCGGAGGCCTCCGAGTGAGAAGCTCTCGGAATTCTACGGAACTTCAGCCTCAGGCCTTATCAACCAGTGGAGGCAATCACTCGATGTCGCAAATCAGGACGGGCAAGATTCAAAGATGATCCAGGTTGAGACGGGTCTGTTTTGCCCTCCTTGTATTGCCCTTAAAAGGGATGCCGGAGACGGTCTCTTTCCTGGTTATCGCTTCGGTTTCAGCGATGCTCCTCTCGGCTCCAAGGTTCCGAAGATCACATACAGGGGCCACATCCGATACGGATACTCCGGCCCGGCTGAATTGAAGGCCTGGCTCGCGACCGTTGAGGCCAACCCTCCCAAGGAGGGTCCGGTTTCTCAGCCTTATGTGAGGGATGGACCTGAGTTTGATTCAATCCTTGAGGATCTCAAGGAGGTTCGAGAGGCTCTCGGGCCAATTCGGAAAGATATTGAGGAGTTCAAGGAGGCCGGGCTCATTGGCAAGGTGAAGAACTTGCTCGAATTGAAGGCCGGAGTCTCGGAACTCAAAGAGAAGGTTGAGCCGATCCTCAAAGATGTTTCCTCCCTGAGAGAGGGATTGGCTCAGGTTGACCAGGAAACCGAGGAGCAAGTTCCTTGGTATTGGGGCCTATGGGCCGGCCTGGTCGGAATTGTCAAACGTCGATATCTCAACTCGGGAGGCCTTGCATGATTTCAACAATTGTAGCGGCTCTGGGCTCTTTTGTGGTTGGCGATCTCGTAACCCTGGCCCTGGCTCGATTCATGCCGATGGCGACGGCCAAGATTGCAGGCCCAACAGCAATCAAGGTTCTGGCCTTCCTGGCTCAGAACTACGGCAAACAACCGGAGCGGACCCAGGCGGAATGGGACTCCTACGCTCTCTCTCACTGTTCTCCTGATGTATGGAACCTCCTCAAAGATGCCCGAACTCCAGCGACAGACACAACAACTCACGAAGCTCCTCCGGTTGGCCCTTGACCACATGCGAGCCGGAGGACCTCAGCGGGGTATCCGGTTTGAATGCGGAGCAGTTTTCGAGGCTCTCGGTTTCGATCCTGAAACGGTCCTCGAAGAATTCGAACGGGTTCCCTCAATCGTTCTGGCCTCGGATTTTGCCGAGAACGTGATTGAGTACGGGGTGACAGCCAGTCTATTCGAGTATCACCCAGATGCGGGTTTTCACGAAGTCGAGGCCAACCTCAAAGCGATTGAATCCGAGGCCGGTGAGGAAGTTGAAACCGATTCCGAGACCGATGAGGAGGAATAATCTTGAGCCGACTACCTGACAGCGGAGAACGGTCTCAGTTTGAGACAGGAGCCCAGAGAGACGCATCGAGAGGCAAGGGACTCCCCTCGGAACTCTATCCTCCATTCCTTCGGCTCATGGCTCAGAGACTCGAGGACGGAGCCGAGAAGTATGAGCGGGGGAACTATCGGAAAGGGATTCCGATCTCTCGATATCTCGATTCCCTCCTGAGGCATACATGGCAACTCTCTGAGGGTGATACCTCGGAGGATCATCTCGGAGCGATCGGATTCAATGCCCAGGGAATCAAGTATACTCTCGATGCTATCGAGGCCGGCAATCTCCCTGAGTCTCTCGATGATCGGCCCTGGAAGAAACAAGAGCCGGAGTTTGATGGCTGGTCACTCTGGCCAGCGGATTTCCCAGGCGAAAAATGAGAGTTGACCTCCGAGGGAAGCGGTACGAATTCCGGAAATTCCGATCTCAGAGACACTGGGGCGAATGTGATGACCCCAGGACTCCGGGAAAGGAGATCCGGATTGAGAGGAGCCTCAAGGAGGATTCTCCGGAGTTCCTGGAGACGGTCATTCATGAGGCCTTGCATGGTCTCTTCCCTGATCTCAAAGAGGAAGCGGTTGACGAATCCTCAAGATCTTTGAGAGTGCTCCTCTGGAGGCTCGGTTTCAGAAAGGCGGTTTGATTTGGCTCGGGTTGGAATCATAGGAGATACGCATTGCCCGGCAATGCTGAGGCGGTATCCGGCCTTTTTGAGCCGAACTTTCGAACGGTGGGGAGTTGATACCATTGTTCATATCGGAGACCTGGTTGACTGGCACGCGATCAACTTTCATGGAAAGCACGCCGATGCTCCAGGCGTCAAAGATGAGGTAAGGAAGGCTCGGAGGCAGGTTCAGAACCTCTACCAGAGGTTTCCAGAGGCAACCTGGATCATCGGCAACCATGATGACTTGCCGGCCCGTAGAGCCGATGCCATAGGATTGCCAAGCGATGCAATCGTGAACCCTGTCGAATACTGGGAGGTTCATGATTGGAGCCTGGTCGAACGGTTCGGATATATCGAGATTGACGGGGTTCTATACTCTCACGGAGAGATCGGCTCTCAGGGATTGTACGCAGCAATCAATCAGGCCAAGGCGGAAACGGCCTCGGTTGCGATTGGCCATCTTCACGGAAATGCCGGAGTCTCTTGGGTTGCGAACAAGGCCCGGAGACTCTTTGGCCTCTCGGTCGGTTGCGGGGTTGATTGGCGAGTTCTCGCGATGAAATACGGGCGGAAGTTTGGCAAGAAACCTCTGATTGGTTGCGGAATCGTCATTGACGGAAGCTATGCAACTTGGGAGCCAATGGCTCTCTAATCGGCTCCTCACTTCTCTTTTCTCTTCTCTCTCTTCTGAAAGGTTTCCCGATGGCCTGGGGTTCAGCAACGTTCAACGGTTCAAGCTCAAAACTCACGTTTCACCCTGGCAAGAGTTATCTTGATCAGATTGCGGAACTCGGAACGGCTCCTTTCATCTTCATTGTGTTCAAGCCTACGGGGGTTGCCGGCCTTCAGGGGTTGGTATCGGAACTCTCGGCTCCGGCCTCAGGGATTCGGAGAGCCGTTCTCCGAATGGACGATAACACGATCGACGGGAACCACGGTTTCACGTCGGTTTCCGAGTTCTCAAACTCAGTCGGAACCGTCTCAGCCGGCTCCTGGAATCTTGCGAGCCGATGGCATGCAATGCTCCCGAGTTCAACAAAAATCTGGATCGGAGTAAACGGCAACACTTATCACAACGGCTCCAACTATCAAACAACGCTCTCAAACGGTGGTATTGAGATCGGCCTTGATAACATTGTGGGCTCAGTGGACAACTTTTTCGCCGGGGATGTTTGTGCTGTTGGTTTCGCGACAAACAACACGTTCACGGATCACGCCGACGTATGGAACTCCGGGGATATCGTCAATCTCGAAACATTTCCGGGCCTGGAGCACTTGATTCTCTTCGATGATTCAACCGGGCCGGTTGACGTTCTCGGAGGAGCCGAACTCACGGCAACCGATTTGACTTACAAAACAGATGCCACAATTCCTTCCTCGGTTGCAGCCTACACAGCTACCGAGGTTCCTCATCTCGGTTTCGCGGTTCATGAAACCGAGTTCTCTCACGGGGAAACTGAAGACTCGGGAAATGTTCCAGTTGGTTCAGTCGTCTCGGTTCCTATCGAGATTGTCAACACTGGCTCAGTGACTCTCAACGTCTCGGGGTTCTCGGTCTCGGGGGATCTTGTTTTTGACTACTCGGATTCCTTCTCCCCGTTCAGCCTCCTCAATGGAGAATCGAGGAAAATCCGAGTGAGACTCGGGGCCTCGTCGGTTGGTGAGAAATCTGGCTCGGTCACAGTGGCCAGCGATGACGACGACAACGCCAACTCAGTTCTCAATCTGGAATGGACGGTTGACGCCGTTTCTCCGGTTGCCGAGCCGACTCTTACGAAAGGGGCCGGAGGGACTCCTCCAGCCGAGGGAGAAAGAACTTCCTACTATCCGGAGGGCTCCTGGCTCCTGAGTCCTTTTGCTCAGGTTGCCGAGGTTGGAGAGGAGTTCTTTTTCGGAATCATTGCAGCCCAGGAGGGAGGAATCCGGGGAATTCGGTATTGGTGGAACGGTAACACGGTTGTCGTCAATACGCTCACGGTCCGAAACGGCCTCCTCGGGTTCTGGGCAAAGATCGTCCCTGGAGCCGTTTCAGGGAATGAGCAAATCTATGCAACAATTCTTGCAGCCGATCCATACGCACAGGAGAAGGTTGTTCCGTTTCCGTTGTATGTGACTTTTCTTGATGGCTCCTCCGATGTTGTTCACGTAGGCCGCCCCGATATGGAGGCCGGGCTCGGAACCGAGGCCTCCCCGTTCCTCTCTCTCGACGATGCAAGAAACGCTCTCAGCCTGACAAATGGAGGCAGGGTGATTTTTCATGAGGGGAATGTTGAGATTCCCTATGGACCGGCAACGAAAGTCAATTCAGGGGTTTGGTCTTTTGAAATGGCCTCCGGGGAAGATCGGGAAAACGTCAACTATATTTTCACAGGAACGGCCTCAACTCATATCCGGCTCAGGGTTCATCGGCTCATTGTTCAGGGGCTCTACTTGCCGACAAACCAGGTGAGTTGGATCAACAACGATGGCAATGAGGCTAACGCAGTTTTCACGACCTGGAAAAACAACCTCATCAACAACCCTGAGGGCCGGTTGACCCTCCTAGGGAATCATCAGAACACAAAATCAGTAGGCTCCTCTCACACTCGTGAATTTACAAGAGAAGCAACTCAAGAGAATGAGTTTCGGGATACGTTCCAGGGAACTCAGGGTTACTACTCGATTTCCGATTCTTGCGAGTTGCTCAATCGAGACATTTCAACCTCTCCCTATATCGTCAATCTCCGAGGCCGGAGGATCGACTACGGTTTATTGAGGGAGCAAGTCAACGCTCTCTCAATCAGCTATTCGGGAGGAGCAACGCCAACGGTTTCGAAAACCCAGGTGAACGCATCGAATAACGGGCGGCTCATTCTGGAGGAGAACGGAACTCCGGTTTTTCAAATCAAGCTCAGAGATTCTCTAGCCAATGTAGTCGACACTGATCCAGGTGACAGCGAGGCACCTGATCCAGACGGAATCGGGGATAGTGATGCTCACACAATGGCTCAGGTTGCAGCCCTGATCAACGCTCAGCCCGGTTGGAGTGCAACGGTCCACGCCGATTACCTGGCTCTCGATGAGTCAACTCGGCAGCTTGACGGAACCTATTTGAACAACGGGGCCAGCCCCGGAGCCTTCACAGGGGTTTCGGTTCCGGTGACTCTCAAAGTCTGGTCGGACAATCACGCCGATTTCATTCAGTCTTTTGACACAGGGGCGAATCCAGTTCCACGATTTTTTTTTGATTGCCGACACGATCAAAACCCGGCTGATTTGGCGGCAACCCTCGGGGAGAATCAATCCGATGTTCAAGGGTTGATCATGTCCTCATCAAACGGAACGAGAGACGGCGGGGCCTATTTTATTTCGATCGTCAACGCAGCCTCCTCAAACGTCTCTCAGCTATCCGGAACCTTTGAGAACTGGAGAATCTCTCACTGTACCTGGGCCGGAACTCAGGGAGTGAGTCTCAGGACCGATCGGACGGGCTCGAATGAGTTCATTCCTACGAATTTCGTCATTGATAACTCGGCCTTTCAGTATCTCGACAACTGGGAGGAGGATTTTGACGGGGAGTTGTACCTCCGGAACTCGACTCAGGTTGATAATGATTGGAGTGGTTCAGGTTGGGGCCTGACTCAATCGGAATCGGTTGCCGAGTGGTCTCTTGATGCTGAGGGACGGCCTCAGATTGGCTCAACCCTGGGCTCGAAAACCCTGGCGGGTTTCACAGAGTGGAGCCTCTGGCCTGATGGCACGGAGTTCTCCTCAGATGGCTCCGAGGCCATTGGATCGGCTCCGATTCCTTCAGCCGAAACTATCGATGGAACCTGGGTTCTCTTCATTCCTGAGAATCTGAGGAGAAGTTTCCTCACGTCCTCAGGAGATCTCCGAGCCTCTCTGGTGACAACCTCCTATTCTGGAGGAGATCCAGCCGGCCCGGAGGATCTCAAAGCCTCTATTGTCGATTCCAATGGAAACTTGAAACCTGGGCTCCTCCTTGCCGGAGTCCTGAAACCCTCGGTCCAACCTCCAGCCTAAGGCCCTCAATGGTCTCCTATACGGAAAAAGAAGACTCTCGGGCCAATGCCTGGAAACAGAGCAAGCGGGCCGAGGGGCAGGACGTTTATATTCAGTTCAAGGAGGCTCTTGACCGAGGGCCAATCAACCCGGAAAGGCGGGAATCTTGCCGGTACGATCTTTTGCGTTTTTGCGATCTCTACGGCTCGAAAAAAACGTTTTTTCTCCCCTGGTCTCGGTCTCATCTCAGAGCGGCGGAACTCCTCCAGGCAGCGGCCCTATGTGGTGAATGCTTCGCGTTTGCGATGCCTCGGGGATCGGGGAAAACCTCACTTAGCCGATGGGCCGTTCTCTGGGCCATCGCCTACGGACATTCCCCCTATTCGGTACTGATCGGAAAGACTGGCAAGAGTGCGGGACGGTTGCTCAAGTCAATCAAAACCTCCCTCAGATTCACTGAGCCTCTCTTTGAAGACTTTCCCGATTTGGTGGCTCCGATTCGGCACCTGAAAGGAGAGACTCGGAGAGCGGCAGGCCAGAAATTCCAGGGAGAGCCTACAGCGATTGAGTGGGCAACGGAAATGATCGTTCTGGCCTCCTATCCGGAGCCCTGGCTCAAAGATGCTCAAAAGAGGATCGGGGATTGGTACGGGGCTTGTTCGGCCTCGGTGATGGATGTTTGTGGAATCGAGGGGGAAATCCGAGGCCGGCAATTCGAGAGGCAGGACGGAACAATTCTCCGGCCTACTCTGGTCATTGCCGACGATCCGCAAGATAGAGAATCAGCGGCCTCCCCGAGCCAGTGCGATGAGAGAGAGCAAATCCTCAAGGCTGATGTTCTCTACCTAGCTGGCCCTGATCAACCTACGGGGGTTGTTGTTCCTTGCACGAAGATCTACGAAAACGATCTGGCCGATAGGCTCCTGGATCGGAGAAGAAATCCAGAATGGCAGGGGGAAACCTCCAGACTGGTTGAAAAGTTCCCAGGTGAGGGGCTCCCTGAGGCTCAGAGGAAGCAAGTCGATCAGAAATGGGAGGAATACCGGAGGATTCGAGAGGAGAGCCTCAGGAGCGGCAACAAAGGCCGAGAGGCGAATGAGTTCTACTCACAGAATCAGGAAACTATGGACCTGGGCTCAGAGGTTTCCTGGCCTGAGAGGTTCTTTCCCAAGAAGGGGGAAACCTCAGCGATCCAGCACGCAATGAACCTCCTCTATGCTGGCCCTGAAGCCTTTGAGGCCGAGTATCAAAACGCTCCTCTACAATCAACACAAACTGAAGTTGAGCAACTCAATCCAATCCTGATCTCAGAGAGGCTCTCCTCGGTCGAGAGAAAGATTCTCCCTCTGAGTTGCCATACAATTACAGCCTTCATCGACATTTCGGAAAATGTTCTCTGGTGGGCGATTCTTGGTTGGGGGGATGGATTCCGAGGCTCAGTGATTGATTATGGAGCCTTTCCAGAGCAGGGAAAGCACTATTTTACACTCCGAACGGCAAAGAAGACTCTCAAGACTGAGGGAGCCAAGGCCCTGAAGCAACCCGGCCTCGGTCTGGAGGCATCCCTCTCCTGGGGATTGAAACAGGTGACTCAGAGGCATATCGAGCCAATCTACTTGAATGAGAATGGCCATCAATTCAGAGTGGCTCAAACCCTCATTGATTGTAACTGGAATCAATCAACGGCAATCACTCACGCATTTTGCCGGGCTCGGAAGAACTTTCTCCCGAGCCGAGGCCGGGGAGTAACTTCTCCCGATGATACGCTGATCAATCCAAGGGGGAAGCCAAAACCCGGAGAGATTCGGGGCCTACGGTGCAAGGTTGTCCCAAAAGACTCAGGCCGAGAGGTTCTCTATGATTCGAACTATTGGAAAACATTCATCTCGAATCGGTTGTTAGTTCCGGTGGAAGATCCTTCAGCCCTGACCATCTTTCAGGCTCATCCAACATCTCACAAAATGTTTTCTGATCAGGTTTCAGCCGAAAATCATTATCGACACAAAATCAAGGAGTCTGAGGTTGATATCTGGAGTCTACCTCCAGGGGATTCAGACAATCACTTTTTCGATTGTTTGGCCGGAGCGGCAGTTGCGGCAAGCCTGACAGGATTGAAGCTCTCAGGAGTTGCGGCTCCCCGAACTCGACAGAAAAAACGAATCAAGAGACGGCGGAAAATCTCTCAACTTTCAGTCTAGGTGGGGGGATTGTCCCTAAGGGTAAAGACTCTTTTTATTCTCCAAGGCTTGGAAGTCTCTCACCTGGAGGTTGGTCTCATGTGATTCCTGATGATCTCGACAACGTGACCACGAATTGAGAAAGGGAAGTGATAATGAAATGACCACAGATGATCTAAAAAAAATTGCTGAAACGGGGATCAAGAAGTTGAAGACGGACGGAACTGAAACCGAGTTTCAGAGCCTCTCGGAGATCAACAAGCAGATCCGAAAAGGCGACCCGACAGCAAATCGACGACGACCATTTATTTCGACAATCAACCTCTCTGGAGCCTGACAACTTGAGCAACTCTCTCCTCAATTCGGTTTGCTCCTCCGAGGTTGTCTCGGCAGCTTGGAGCCCTCAACCGGCTCCGGTTGCTGAGTATGATGCAGTTAAGGCCAGCCCGAAACGCAAACGCAACTCGGGCCGGGTTCGATCTGAGGATTCGGTATTGACCGGAGCCAAAAGAACCTATGCCTCCTCTGGAACTCAGGATCTCTACCGAAACCTGAGTATTGTTGCAAACGCTGTTCGGATGCACCTCAACTACAATACGCAATTCTCATTGAAATCGGACTCGGGAGACGATGTTTTTGACGAAGAATTTGAGGCGGTTGTAGAGGAGTGGTCTCAGCCCGAAAACTTCGAGGCCTCTTGCCGGTTCAGCCGGCAAAAATACACTCGTCTCCTCGAATGCCTGGCAGTGATTGACGGGGATTGCGGCTCACTCCGGCTTCAGTCTGGAATGATCCAGGCGGTTGAATCCGATTTGATCCGAAACCCGGATTCCTCCTCTGATGAGTGGGTGAATGGGGTTAAGGCCGATCGGTACAATAAGCCTCAGGCCTATTCAATCTCAGACCGAGGCCGAGGCGGTCAAGGTTATCAACCGGCCCGGGAGTATCCAGCCGAGTTTTTTCATCTTCATGCGTATTTGCATCGGTTCGACCAGTTGAGAGGAGTCTCCCCTCTCCTCTCGGCCTCAAATGACTTTCAGGATGTCTATGAGGGCAAAACTCTCTCGATGGCCAAGATGAAGGCCGAGCAACTCATCGCCCTGGTGTTTCATCGTGATGCTCTCGATGGGCCTGGCCAACTTGACGCATCCTCAGCGGTTGAAGATCCAGATTCAGAAGTTGAAGGGGATGAGGAGGAAGTCAATCGAGCCGGATATCAGGTGGATTTCGGCTCCGGGCCGGTTCTGATCGATGCTGACCCTGGGGATGATGTGAAGTTTATCCAGGGAGACAACCCAGGCTCAAACTCCAGAGAGTTTATTCTCCTGGTGATTATGATTGCCCTCCGATCGTTGGATATTCCGTTCTCATTCTTTGACGAATCGTATACGAATTTCTTCGGCCAAAAAACGGCATGGATGCACTATGAAAGAGCATGCAGCGACAAGCGGGCAACGGTTGCTCAGTTCCTAAACTGGTGGCTCAAATTCAGAATTCAGGTTGCGGTTTCGCGGAGACAACTCGTCATTCCCCGTTCTGTTCTCTCAAAAGGTTACAGCCTTCAACGGCCCTGGTTTAAGTTCATTCCGGTCGGTATGCCCTGGTGGAAACCCTCCGAGGAAGTCTCCTCCAGTTCTGAGGCCATTGGAAACGGATTCACGTCTCCTCAACTTGTTTGCCGATCGATCGGGACCGATTTCAAACGGAATGTGAGAGACACGGCCAAGGCGATTGAATACGCCAAGTCGAGAGGGCTCCGGCTGGAGTATGGCTCCGGAAAATCAGGGAACATTGACAAGCTGATTTCAGACTCGATTTCTACCCAAGTTGCGGAGGCCTTGCTTGATGTTTGACATTCAACTCAACTCGATTCCCGAGGCCCAGGCGGCTGAGGTTCTGATTTATGATCGGCTCGGCTCCGGGCCTGATCAAATCTCGGCCAAGGCCTTTCGAGAGCAACTCGAAAGCCTCGGTGAAGTCTCTGAGATTCGGGTAAGAATTCATTCGGCTGGCGGCTCGATTCCCGAGGGTTTGGCCATTTACAACACTCTCAAGGAATTCGGAAACCGGATTCCGGTTGATGTTTTCATTGATGGGGTTGCGGCCTCGATGGCCTCGGTCATTGCGATGGCAGGCCGCACGATCACGATGCCAGCCTCGGCTCAAATGATGATTCACAAGCCGAGTTTCCCTCAGGTTTCTGGAGGAGCCCAGGCCCTCCGAAAACACGCCGACGATCTTGATAAGTGGGATTCCGATCTACTCGACATCTACTCCAGCCGGTCTCGGCTCGGTCGAGAGGAGATCTCCCAAATGATGGACAAAGAAACCTGGATGAACGGAGTTCAGGCCTTTCACTGGGGTTTCGCGACTCACACGACTCAAACCGAGGTTTTGGCTCCGGTGGCCAGTCTCGACAACTTCAAAAACGTTCCGGAAAACCTGAAACAGGTTTCAGGAGCCAACGAAAAGGATGACACTTTGACAGTGCAAGCGGAAACCAACACTCCGGAACCAACCTCAGAAATCCTCAAAGCCCGAGCCGAGGTTTACGGGGCCGAGAATGCTGTTGCCTGGATCGGTTTGACTGAGGCCGAGTGTCAATCCAAATGGATTGAAGCTCAAGCCGAGTCAGTCAAACAAGCTCAGGCCGAGTCAGAAGAACTCCGGAAAACGGTGAAAGAACTTCAGGCGAAAATCGACGAAATGGAGGCAACGGCTCAGGCTCTCCAGTTGGGGGCAGCCGAGGGAGTCTCAACCCAAGGCCCTCCGAAGATCGACGGGCCGAAAACTCTCAAAGATCTTGTGAAGATCGGCTAACGTTCTCTGAGTCTCTTTTCGTTTCTCATTGAGCACGGCACTGAAAAAAAGCCTTCAAATCCATCTGAGTCAAAACGACCACTAGGGAAATGCCGGTCCTGATGCTGATTTGGCGACGCTCAATCTTCTCTCAAAAACAATTCAATATAAGGATTCAACTGAATGGCCAACGTTTACATGACTCTGGCGGATATCGCCAAAATCAACGATAAAAATCTGGCGGATATCGAGGTGACAGACCTTCTCGATGATGCTCCGGTCCTCAAGGTGCTCGGAGCGGATGAATCCTCGAACGGGGAATCCCACAAATACACAAAAGAAACAGGGGCTCCGGTTGTCGGTTTCCGAGCGGCCAATGATGGACGGGAAAACAAGGCCTCAGCCGATACACTGGTGACGATTGCCCTGAAGATCCTGGACGCATCTTTTACGGTCGATAAAGCGGTTGCCGACATTCACAACAAAGGCCCTGAGTATATTCTGGCTCGGGAAGGACGGCGACACTTGAAAGCCGCAATGGCAGGGGCAGAAGCTCAGTTCTTCTATGGAGTTGGTGCCGACTCAGCCGGATTTGCGGCCCTGGCAGACAACGCCGGTCTCAACGGCCTTTCCGATGCGATGGTTGTGAACGCAACCGGAACCACAGCGGATACAGGCTCCTCGGTCTGGGCCATTCGCACGAACGATTCCGGTTCTGATTTGATGGCCATTGGAGGAGGCCGAGGGAACTCCGGTTTCAACATCGAATGGGGTGAAACGGAAGTGATTCGGGCGGCTGGATCAACGGGATTCTATCCGGCCTACTTCACTCCAATTTCAGCCTGGATGGGCCTTCAGATCGGCTCGGCCTACTCGGTCGGTCGAATTGCCAACCTCACAGCCGATGCCGGCAAGGGGTTGACCGATGACCTGATTGCAGAACTGTTGAGCAAGTTCCCAGCGACTCGCAAGCCAAATCTCCTGGCAATGTCTCGCCGGTCATTGTTGCAACTTCAGCAGAGCCGAACGGCAACAAACGCAACCGGGGCTCCGGCTCCTTTCCCAACCGAATCTCACAACGTTCCGATCGTCGTGACTGACTCGATTGGAAACACTGAGGCCCTCCTCACGTAGTTTCCAGGTGAGTCCTGGTTGATTGTTTTTGTTCTCCGGTGCAACGGCTCGGGGGCTCCGGCTCCCGAGTCTTTTTTGAGGGCTCTTGATGTCGTTTATTAACTCCCTGATCGGATCGGTTCTCGATGTTCACCATCAACTGACCGGAGAAGAAACCGGAGTCAGTTATCAGGCGACTCCGGCAAGTTCTCCGGTTGCTCTCCCTGGAGCGGTCAAGAGCACAAAGCCGAGGGTTCTTGATCCAGTGGCCCTCATTGAAATGGAAACCGAGGTTATCGATTGGTTGGTGAGAAAATCTCATTTCGGGGTTGCCGGTTCTTTCGTTCCTCCAGTGGAGGGAGGAGAGATCTACCTAACAGAGGGTGGGCTCGATAAGACGTATCGAGTTTGCCGAATCGGCTCCGAGGGTTGCTGGAGAGATCGGGATTCCTCCGGCTCTTATATTCGCATTCACTCAACACTCGTTTCGGAGGTTCCAACCGATGGCGGCTCATGATCTCACAGCAGTCAACCTCCTGGAGACACAACTTGCCGGCCTGGATCTCTCGGAAGATTTCACGGTAATTCGGGCTCATCGGCCTGAGTTCTCGCCAAAAGAACTCTCCTTTGAGCCTCTGGTTGTGGTGGCTCCAGGGGGGCGGGCCAAGAGGCCGATTGGCAAGAATCACACCATTCGAGCGGCAACGGTTTTTGTTGGAATCCTTTCCCTCCTCCCTCACGGAGCCGGGTTCTCCGATTCAGAGAAATCCGATCTCACCAGGCTGGAGGAGTTGCTCAACTTTGTTGAGGAGTTGGAAACCTGGCTCCTCCCTGACACAGGCCGAGGGGTAGTGATTTCCGGCCCTCAAGGATCGTTTCAACTGGTTGGAGAAGTGAATACAAATCCAACCTACGATCCTGACAAAATCGAACAAGGCCAATTTATCTCAGTCATTGAAGCAAACTTCGAGGGGATCTCTTGACCGTCGATCTCAAAGGCTACAAAGAGAATTTCTTTTTCGATCGACTCAAGATTGAAAACCGGGTTGACAAGATGAAGGAAACGGCCCTCAAACGGGCCGGGGCTCTCATCATGACAATTGCCCGGAGATCGATCAGGAAACCTCGGAGAGTCCGTATCGGGGAATTGACAAACAATCAGATAGAGAGGCATGAGAGGCGGATTAGGAGAGCCAAGAGAGAAGGGTTCCCGAGGCCGAAACTCCCCTATAAGCACGCCGATCCTGGAGAGCCTCCTCGGAGTGCAACGGGATTCCTGAAAAAGTTCATTCTCTACGGTTATGACAAAATCGAGGAATGGGTTGTTGTCGGCCCTCTCAAATCGAAAACGGGAACCGTTCACCTTCTGGAGCATGGGGGGACGGCTCAACTCCCAGGTTTCCGGGGCAAGATTTTCACTATGGATTTCAAGGGGAATCCATTCATGCGGCCGGCTGAAGAAAAGGCTCGGCCCAAGCTCCCTCAACTATTTCAAAACGCTCTCTAGGAGACTTACTCAATGACGATTCCCACAACGCCCCAACGGGGCTATTTCGAAAAAGTCTACATCGATACAGCCGACTCATACGCAACGCCGACTCTGGTAGAGATTCCAGACTGCGAAGATGGAGAGTGGTCGATTTCCCCGTTGAACTCAACGTTGATGTTGAAGCGACACCGAGGGATTCAACGCGATGTTCCAACAGGAACGATCATCGGAGCATCGTTCAACGTAACGGCCCTTCCTGAGGATTACCTCACGTCTCGGGCCTATTATGTAAAGTTGCGTGATGCAGTAATGACAAAAACGCCGGTCCATCTTCAATTGAACAATGGTGATGTGACAACCTCCGGTGTTGAGTACCTCAAAGCCTGGTGGACGGTCACATTTACAAAATCGAGCCCTTCACAAGGCCTGGTGAATATCGCCGTTCAATTGAGCCCGGCTGACTCTCCTGATGATGAGCCTCCGATTTTCGGAGTAACCTCCGGCTCCTAATCGTGAACTCTTGAGGGCCGGTTGAGGCCGGCTCTTTTTTCGTTTTCAAGCTCCAGGGAAAGCAATGCCAGTTTACCAGGATTCAACGGGCCGAGAGAGAAATCTCTCAATCACGTTCAACGTTGTTGAGCGGGTCAAGGATCGCCTCGGAATCGATCTCTATCAGTTTGAGCAGGTTGGCCGAGCAACCGACAACATGAATTCTTTCATGAAACTGGCTCATTGCGTCCAGGCTCCGAATGAGCCGTTTTGCGATTGGTGGGACGTTCACCAGGGAGACGCAAGAGATACTCTCGTCAAAGCCTTTATCGAGGCTCTTTGCCTTTTTTACCCCTCTCGGCTCAGTCGGATCATCAGGGAGACGAACGAGCGAGCCGAGGAACTCAACGAGGAGGCTATCCGGATTGCCCAGGAGGAATTTCCCAACAAGTCTATCGAATTGCCGGAGCCCTCGGAGTTGGAGATTGTGGAGGCCTGACTCTCCGGAAACTCTTGTGGATGGCTGAGGGGAAGTTCCCCGAACTCCAGGACAAAGGCCAGCGAAAAGGCGGCTCTCTTAGAGATCTTGCCTCAGCAATGGGAGCGAAAATAAATGATCATCCATGATACGGCCCAACTTCGGGCCAGTTTAACGAATGCGAAAAAGAGACTCCGGAGCCATTCTCGGGAAGCTCTGAAGGTTGGCCGAGAGATTCTGGAAAGAGGGGTGAAGATTGGCAAATCCTAAAGACATCGAAGCCGGCTCGGCATATGTGAGGATCTTCACGAAAGATGGGGAACTTCACGCTGGGTTGACAAAAGGAGAGAACCGACTCCGGGCCTTTTCTCGCACGATGTTGAAAACCGGAACAATCCTCTCCGGCTCATTCATTGCGGCGGCGGCGGCAATTGCTCCAGCGGTCTCAGCGGCCTCCAACCTGGAGGAGCAAGTCAACAAATTCAACGTTGTTTTCGGGGAGTCCTCTGAAGCGGTTCGGGAATGGGCCAAGGAATTCGGGGAGGCTATCGGTCGAAGCGAGCGGCAAGTTGTGGAGTTTCTGGCAGGAACTCAAGACTTGTTCGTGCCTCTCGGTTTCGATTCCAAGGAGGCCGAGAGGCTCTCAAAAGACCTGACACGATTGACAATCGATCTCGCATCATTCAACAACAAAGCGGATGAGGATGTTCTCCGAGACCTTCACGCGGCCTTGACGGGCTCCGGGGAAGTCATGAAGAAATATGGAGTGATTGTTTCTGAGGCAGCGGTCAAGCAGGAGATATTCAACCAGGGCCTTGACCCAAAAAACGCAACCGAACAACAGAAGGTTCAGGCCCGTCTCGCGATCATCTTGAGAGGAACCTCAGCGGCTCATGGTGATGCGGCCCGGAGTGCGGGCTCATGGGCTAACCAAACAAAAGCTCTCCAGGCAGAGATTGAAAACCTGTATGCCACAATCGGAGCCGAGTTGCTCCCGATCCTTACTCCTCTGGTCGGTGATATTCGAGAGATCGTCAAGGCCTCAGGAGAGTGGGCCGAGAACAACGGGGAGACAATTGAGACTCTGGTTAAGCTGGCAGGAGTGGCAGGGGTTGCCGGCTCATCGTTGATTGCAATTGGATTAGTGGCCAGCAATGCAGCGGCCTCATTCAAGGCCCTCCGGTTCATCTTGATTGATACCAGTAAGGTAGCGGCGGCTCTCCGGTTCGGGGTTCTCATTGGAGGCCTGACCATGATTGGTAAAGCGGCCTATGATTCTTCAGAGCAAGTCAAGAGGCTCAACGCCGAACTCGCCAAGAGTTCCGGCCTGGATAGAGATCTCCAGGAGATCCAGTCTCGGCGAACGGGAAAGATTCTGGAGGAGGCCAACAAACTGGAGGGGGATGAGAGAACCAGGTTCCTCCAGGATGAACTTGCGAAAACCGAGGCCTCGATTGATGGAACTGGAAGAAACCTCAGGGATGTTGACGAGCAACTCTCCAAGGAACTCGAAAGCAACCTGAGGGCAGGTGTTGATATGGTCGGGTGGAACTCTGAGACAACCCGACTCCGAGGGGAGCGGGTCTCAGCCGCAACCCGGCTCGAATCGTACAAAGACCGGAGACGACAACTCAAAGCAATGATTGACGGGCCGGAAGCTCCCCAAGGCCCACAATTCGAGATTCCACAAATTCAGGCCGGGCCAGGCCCACAAGCTCAGGCCCAATCAGAGAACGGACTCGCCAAGGCCTTTCTCGGAGCCTGGTCTCCGGTGATTTCCGAGGCGGCTCAGAAGATCAAAGAGGAGCAAGACAAGCAAATCCGGGCTCTCTCAATTGAGGGAGGCCTCCAGGGGCTCGGAATGGCCTTTCCGGCTCTCGGGATGGGAATGGATGCAGCCCGAGCCATTCAGCGATTTGCCACGGCGGGGGGTGCGGCTCCGGCTCAAGTGGAATCGATCACGAAACGAATTCAGGGAGCCCACGCAACCGAGGCCGGAACCTCCGAGGCTCAGCGGATTATTGCTCAGGCTCTTTCTCCAAGAGCGACCGAGGAAAAGAAACAACTCGATGAGTTGACCAGGGGAGCCGATGCAACCGAGGCCCTTGGAACGATTGCCAAGCGGGTTGAGGATCTCTTTGCAGCAAACAAAATCAACCTCCTTTTCCAGGATACATAATGCCAGCACTTCCAAGGGTTTTGAGTTTTGATCGGGATACCGAACAAGATGGAGAGGTTGCCAATACATCAAGGCGAACGGAATACTATTACGCAACAGTAACAGACCTCTCAGGGGCCGAGGATGCTCTTTATCAGTACAACCCTCGGCTCCAGTATGCTCGGGCCCATCCAGTGAACTCCTCTCTCCGAGTTGAGCGATTCTCAACCCGGTTGGTTTCCAAGGGCCAAGATCATCTAGACGGCTGGCACTTCTCAGTCGGAGTAACCTATTCCTCTCTGGTTATCGAGCCGATTGAAAACCCTCTCTCGGTTCCGGCCTCGGTGGAACTCTCTTCAGTTGATGAGGAGAAGACGTTTGAGAGAGACTACCTCGGAAAGCCGATTGCGACAAAAGCCGGGCAACTTATCCAGGGGGTGACTGATCAAGTTCCCCTCACGATTTTCTCGGTCACAAAGAATATTCCTATTCAGTTTCGAAACTGGATGCTGACCTACGGGCGGGCGATCAATCAAGAGCCGGTGAACTTCTCCGGAGAGCCTCTGGCTCCCAAAACTCTCCAACTTGCTCGGCTCAATGTTTCCGGAATTCAGTACCTCAATCGAATTGCCTATCGAGTGGCAACTCTGGAGATTGCCCACAATCCCGATACATGGGTGAAGAAATTGCTCAACCGGGGAACGGTCGAGATTAACCTGGTCAAGGAGACGAACTCCCGAGGCCGGACAACATGGGTGAAAAGGCCGGGGCCAATTCGAGACCATCTCGGAGGGATTGTTGAAACTCCTATGTTTCTCGATGAAGACGGCCAAGCAATCCGGGTGGATTCCCTCGGTCGAAACGTCTCCCTGGCTCGGAGGCTCAACGCTCTCCGGTCTCACGGCTCAATTGATGCTCAGTTGAAACAGCAACTCCAGCCGAGAGATATTCTGACTCTCGAATTCACAACAAAAACGCCGAGGAAGTACCTCGGAGTTCTCCCTCTCAGTTAAGAAAAGGTGTAAAAATGGTTGCAGTCAATGAATGGATCGGGAGAGCCCAGGAAACAACTCACACAGTGAGAGCTTCTATCCTCAAAGTTCTGGTCGGAGGGATTTACAAAATCAACCTCCAGGGGCTCGGCTCGGTTGAAACCCGAGGAATCTCCTCGGACCGG
This sequence comes from Thalassoglobus neptunius, assembly GCF_007859735.1. Taxonomy (GTDB): domain Bacteria; phylum Planctomycetota; class Planctomycetia; order Planctomycetales; family Planctomycetaceae; genus Thalassoglobus; species Thalassoglobus neptunius. Next base: position 33,186 of record NZ_SIHI01000010.1, read on the forward strand.
ATCGACACAATTGCGGCCCGGTTGGTCTCAGAACTCGGAGAATTCGAGAGTCTGATTGTCTCACAAACCGGAGCCGATGGAGAGGATATTCTCATTGAGTCTCAGGAGCCGGGCCAGCCTATCGCGAGCGGGGTTTCTATCGAGGAGCCAGCGGCCTCCTATGTTGAGCAAATCCAACCAGGAAAAGAGCCGGTTCTCCAGGAAGTGATTGTTACGCTTCCAGGAACGACAACCGGGGGGAACTGGACTCTCTCGGTTGGATTCGATTCAGAGAACCAGGATATCTATGAGACAACCGGGAACATTTCCGGCTCAGCAACTCCGGCCTCGGTCACAACGGCAATGGAGGCTCTCTCCTCGGCCTCAAGCGGTGACTTTGAGACAACCCTCTCCTCGGTTTCTCCTCGGTCCTATCGGATCAAGGTGAAGGGGAATTACGCCGGAAAGAATCTCCGATTCAAGGCCTCGGGAGCAAATCTCTCAGGGAATGCAACGGCCCACGTTGAGACGGTTCAAAACCCTGGTCAAAACGCTCCCTCAGTTTGGGCCGTTCATTACGCCTACTCTGGAGACTTCCGGAACGTTCAACTCACAATCAATGGATCCTCAGAATCGGTTTCCGGTCCGGCAATGGGGGAGGAGACATTCTGGAATTCCAGGATTCCCGAGGGAGTTGAGAATCTGGAATTCGAGGAATACATCGACGCCGGAACCCGAAAAGGCCTGGTCTCTTTCTCAACGTTCTCGAATGCTGTCATTGAAGTGATTCCAGACTATTCCGGCTCGCAACAGGCTCTCAGAGCCGGCTCGGTCAACCTCCAGGGATTTCAGATTGAGGGGCCAGACGAATTCCTTTTCGTTCACTCAGTTGAGGCCTCCAGGACTTACACTCTCTCCGGTGAAACAACAACCTCAATCACAAGCAACTCGCAACTCGATACAGTCCTGGAGGCTCTCCCCTCGGTCGATCCTGGAGATATCGAGGTTTACTCTCCATTCCAGGGAGAAGGCTCCGATTGGCCGGTTGTGGTTCACTTGACGGGATCTCTGGCCAATACCAACCCAGATTTGATGGCGTGCTCGGTAGGCCAGCCTCCGGCCCTGATTGCGAACGGTGGGCCTCTCCTGAATGAGATTCAGGAAATCACAATCATTGCAGACGGAGGAACGTTTCCCCTCTCTCACTCCGGGAACGGTCCGACGGCGGGTCTGGCCTACAATGTTTCAGCCGGAGATATGCAAACAGCCCTGGAGGGCCTGGCCTCGATTGGAGTAGGGGGTTGTTCCGTCTCCAAGAGTGGGAACTCCTGGAGAGTTGAGTTCATCGGAGCCAACGCTCAAACAGATATGGCCAAGATCTCGACAAGCTCAACAAGTTTGACGGGAGGAGCCGGGATTTACCCAACGGGTTCGAAAACGGGGGTTCTCGGTCAAAACGAGATTCAGGCCGTTCACATTGATCCAACAGCCTCCTCGGGATCGTATCGGCTCGGGTTCGGTGGATTGTGGACCGTTGACCAGGATCATGATGAGGATCCGACAGACGTTGAGGCCGATTTCGAGGCTCTCTCAACGGTTGGTGCCGGAAACGGAACGGTTTCAGGATCGGAGACTGATCTCCTGATTGAGTTCACTGGCTCGAAAGGCCTGAAACCTCAGGATCTTATCAAGATCGACCAGGACGGGCTCAACGTTTCCGACAATAATACAATGAGCCTGAAAACCGAGACTCTGGCAACCGGCCCGAATCACTGGACAAACTCAGAAAACTGGACACTCGGCCATGTTCCTTGCTCAGGGGAGAGAGTCTCTCTCTACTCAGGGAATCAACCGATTCTCCATGGTCTCAATCAGGTTGGAGAGTGCACGTACTCAATCCATTCAGTGACTCTCAATGGGCCTGGTGACCTGGTGGACGGTTGCAAGGTTCGACTCCGAACAACCGGAGCCCTCCCAACGGCTGAAGACTCAGACGGCTCGGTTACACTCTCAACCTCGGCTGATTATTTCATTGTTGGAGTGGATGTTGATTCCGAGGGCCGGCAAGTTCTCCAGATTGCAGAAACCGAAAACGGGGAGGCTATCGAGTTCACTTCAGCCGGCTCCGGAACCCATCGAATCGGAGTCTATCTCGATTCGATCGACTCTCACGGAACGTTTACGGGCTCCGGAGTGGGACTCCCTCAGCGAGTTTCCGATGAGTGGATTGAGGCTCCAAGGTTCCTGAAGGTTGGGCTCCTGGGAGATTCTTCCCCCAACTTAACGCTCGGGCTCGGAGAAGGAACGGGGCCGGATCGGCTCAACTTTGATTTCCAGGATTCTCCCCTCGATGCTCTCGTTCTGAATTCCCAGGCCGGGCAAGAGGAGCCGGCAATCAGTTTGAGAATTCAGAGCCTCTCCTCCGGGAAGATCGACAACCGGGGAGGGACTCTCGGCCTCGGTCTCGGCCCTTCTGAGCCTGAGGTTCAACTCTCCTCTCTGGCCTCCTCGGGTGGCTCAGTGCGGTGTGGGAATGTTCGAATTGGTTCGGTTGTGGATTACACCGATTCAATCCGGTTCCAATCAATGGATGTCAACTCAGGCTCAATCAGAATGGCTCTCTAATGGCAAAAAAAGGTTATGCGATCACTGAGAAAGATTGGCCGGCCTATCGTCGATTGATCTCTCGGGAACGGACCAACGGATTTTCACCCAAGGAGGAGAAATCCTCTCCCTGGGCCAGCCGAGAACGGGCCGAGGTGATTCTCCTTGAGGATCTCAGCACAAGAGGCTCGGCCCTTGCAGCCCGGCTCAAAGAAACTGAGAGGTTGGTTCAGGATATTTTTCTCCCTGATCGGCCCGCAACCTCTTTTCAGTTTACGGTTGGAGGAAACTGGACCTCGGAAAGAATCCGACCAGCGGATACCAGAACTTTCATCAATGAGTTGCTGAGATCACCAATCCGAGCGGATGTTGACCGGGTGGAATTTGGAGGCCTGACTCAGCGGTATAAAGTCGTTTTCCGAGGAGCCTCAACCAGGCGGGGAGATTATCTTGATACTCCCACGGATCGGGTTTCAGTCTCCAATAACAACTTGATCGATTCAGGTGAGAGAATCGGAGTTTCGGCAAACTCCGGGTCAATTGAGCCGATCCGAGCCGGAACTCATTGCCAAGTTGAGAAGACTTCAGCGGGTGATTGGAGGATTTCGGAGCGGGAGCAATATCCCGTCAACTTCCAAGAGACGATTATTCAGGGGGGTTATTTCCAGCCTTGTGTGAGGGCAGCGATTCCAGCCGGTCTCAGCGATGGTTGTGTGACTTGTGGAGACGATACTCCGGAGGGGTTCGGGATCTCAACCGAGTTCTTCTCCGAGGCTCTCAAAGAGGAGTTGGGGCTCCCTGAGATCACTTCGGAATCGATCTCTCTGGCTCACGGAGGGGCTTGTCAGTGGTTCTCTGATTTTTGGGGGGCCGGAGATCGGTTCTCATGGACTCTCACGGTTTACGGGGGTTCCAATGACTGGCCGTCGGCAAAGTTGGAACTCAAGGAGGCAGTCTCCGATTCTTACGGAGATCCAATCAAAATCACATACTGGACTCGGGAGCCTTTCGATTGTCTCGCCAAGGCTCAATTCTGGAGGGTTCTCTCTCAGTCAAACGGCTCCCCACAAATCCGGAGAGATATCTTTCCGGGTTGCCTGCAGTTGGTTCCATATGCTCGGGTTTGCGGGCTTGATTTCAATTGCTCGCCATTCTTTGAGACAACGGTCGGAATTGTTCCGTTTATTTCCGGAGCGGCTCAGCCGGGCGGCGGGCCTCACGATATTTTCGATCCTCAATGCTACTGGCCTCCTTTTGATCCTCAGGGGATTGACGGTTTCCATCTCTACTACTCCCCTCGATACGATCCTGACAGCCGAGTGAGAGGGCAACTCACAGGGGTTGTCTCTATTGGAGGCAATGAGCAACGGTATATCTGGATTTCCGAGACGGCCTCTAACGGAACTCCAATTGCTCCGGATTGCAACGGGGTAACACTCACTCACGAATCGGCAATCTTTGGGGTTTTCGACAACGTTCCTGAAGGTTGGCCGAATCAAATCAATATCGTTCCCTACACTCGATAGGCTCACAATGTTCAATCCTTGCTCTTATGCAGGCCGAGTGATTTCCCCCGAGTCTCGATTTTGCCGGGCTCCGAATCGGCCTAAGCTGGTTGGCCCTTCATTGTGCCAAGGTTGCCGGCTGGCAGAACCTCAGGAGCCGGAGGAGATCTGGCCTCAGTGTATTCATCGAGGCCCGGCCCTCCGGATCATTGATTGCAATTGCCCGAACGGTTCAGAGCGATCCGTTTTCAGTTGCTCTCAGGTTGGTGGATGCGTTTTGACAAACGCCGATCGGGAGAACGTCCAAGGAGTTTCAGTTTGCGAAACTTGCGATGAGAGACAAGCTGAGAGGCCTGCTCCTGAGCCTGATCTCTCAGAGTGGGCTCTCATCACTTGTCATTTCAACCCGGTCAACTCCAACCTCCTGAGGCGGAACTACTGGGAATGGAGAAACTCTCTCGGCCCGGCCCTGGAGGATCGGCTCATTACGGTGGAACTGGCTCCGAGAAGGGAGCATTGCATCCCGGACGCTCTCCAGATTGAGGGCTCGGAGAAATCGATTCTCTGGCAAAAGGAGAAACTCCTCAATCTGGGGATTGTCCGGGCCTTTTTCTCGCGTGATAAAAAATGGAGCAACGTGAAATATGTTGCCTGGATTGATCACGATTTGATTTTTGATTCTCCCGATTGGATCTCCAAGGTGACTCAATACCTCTCTGAGGGTGGGCAGGTTTGCCAGCTATTCTCGACTCTCAGCTATCTCGACAATCAGAAGCGGGAACTCTCGCGAAGATCGGGGACGGTTGCCTACCTGGCAGGACACAGAATTGACGGAGAGCCTCACTCTCCAGGAGGAGCCTGGGCCGGTCGGATTGATTACCTAATGAACCTCGGGGGCCTTCATGAGGTTGATATCGTCGGGGGAGGAGATCAAGTTGCTTGCGATGCCTGGACTCATCGTGACTCAGGCTATATCGACAAGAATCCTCCGGCCCTGGCTGAGAGTTGCCGAGAATGGGTTGAGAAGGCCCGAGCCTCTTTGATTCAGTCGGCTGGATTCATCGAGGCTCATGTTTCGCACTTATACCACGGAGATAAGTCGAAGCGGCAATACGACTCTCGAATGGAGATCCTCCATCGATTTGAATTCAATCCGACTCTGGACCTCCTTAGAGAAAATGGAGCTTGGACGATTTACAAAAAACCGAAACTCTCCCAGGCTCTCCGGGATTACTTCTCAGGCCGAGAGGATGACGTTTGAGAAAGGCCCTCAACGGCTCGGGCCGATCCGAGAATAAACACTAGGAGGATCAATACATTAAGAGTGGGCTCTCCGGTATTCCCTCGGGAGAGGTTCAGGAGAACCAGGGCCGAGGAGAGAATCAACGCGATAAGCCAAGAGAGACGGGTTACCATTTTCGAGCCCTCCAGAGTGGAATGATTCCGAGAAGAACAAGAGCCATCGAGGAGGGCTCCGGAACGGCAGCAATTAGAGGATTTTCGAGAAAGCCTCGAATCTCTCCGACGAAATCACCATTGAAATCAACGTAGAACTCCTCTCGATAAACAGCACCTCCAGAGGGTGAACCAAAGTTGATTCCTGCGGACAGGTACGGAAAGTTATTTGCCTCGAAACCTTCGTTCCAATACTCCAGGGTGATTCCCTGGATTGGATCAGCGAACCGCAAATAAGCCTCGGTGAAAGGGGCTGTCGAGGTGGATATTCCTACAAAACCAGAGCTTACATCAGATCTAAACTGGCTGACAAAATGATCCTCAGTGAACGTGTAGGAGTCCAGGCCCTTGGAGACAATCAACTCCATATCAATCAGATCAACGTCAAAATCAAGCTCCCCTCCTCCAGGTCCAACGGTGATGAATCCTGAGAACTCCCAACCATCGAGCCAAGGAGCGTAGTTGATAATCGGATAAGTGACGTCGGCCCGAGTGGTTGATGACAGCAGTAGAAAAACCGTCAGAAACAAAAAGACTCTCATAGTAACCCTTTTTTGATTTTGGACTCTTGCAAGCGGTATCAAACTCAAATAGAGTACGTTTGTTCACAAGGCAGAGCAAATGATTGCTTACAAAAATCTTGATTCACATCCTCGATATTGCTTCTCACTCGCCTTTCTTCGCGAGTTCTTAGCGGCCCTCTTTGCGTTTCGACGCCTCCGCTAATTGTTTTTCCGCAGCCTCATTGCAAACAAGTCTCATCCAGTTTGCTACTGAGCGGTCCTGGAGTTTTGCGGCTTTCTCCCAGATTGCTTTTTCTGATTTCCAGCAGTCAATTCGTTTCTGGTCATCCATCTTAGTCTCAGCCATTCACTTACGTTCCTGAAACGTTAAGGAGTTGAGTCATTTTTTTGAATGATTACAGAAACAGTACTTATTGACGACACATTACCGAAACAGTACCTTTCCTGTTCATCGTCCCCCAGCGATGCACAATTCGATCAAACCGAGCGGTGACGCTTGGGCTTTGCCGTTTCTGGAGAATGGGGACTCTGGAAACGGCTTTTTGTATGTCTTCATGACACGAAAAAACCTCAAGAGGGTTGCAGCCCTCTTGAGGCGATGTGTCCCACAATGGCGCAGTAGGTACACGGAGCAGTGTAGATGGTATCGGTACGTAAATCAACAACAATCACTGAGATCCTGTCAACCCTGGTTGACGTGATCAGTGAGATTCCGGAAACGAACAAAAAACTAATTGAAACGATTGTTGCATCGAAACCCGAACAACCAAGGAGGCCAATTGACCTCCTTGAAGATATGAGCCCGGAGGAGGTTGCAATTCTGGTTGTGGTTCGGGGTTGGAAGGGAACCAAAAAGGAATTGGCTGAGAAGCTCGGGGTCGGTTATCGCACGATTAAACGCTGGCCTTCCTTCTCCAGGGTTTGGAATTCAATCAGGACCGGGGAGAAACTCGGAGAGATTAAGAGAGGTTTGAGCAATGGGGAGGGAGGTTTCGAGGCCATCGCCTAGAGTCTCGGTTGTCTACCGAGGGGATCGGAAACGGTTCTATCTGAGATATCAGAGAGGCCGGAGAGTGATTGAGACTCAATCGACTCAGGCCCGGAGCCGAGCCGAGGCCGAGCGGTTGGCGGCTCGGTGGGAGGCCGAACTCCTGGAGGGCCTTCACAAGCCGAAAAAACTCTCAACCTGGAAAGATCTTCTCTCAGAGTATGAGGTCGAGCATCTCTCCAGCCTGAAAGAGAAAACTCGGGCTCGGGCCCTGGAGGTTGCTCGGAGTTTCGAGAATGTTATCAGGCCCGGAAAGCTCTCGGAGATCTCCTCTCGGGATGTTGCCAAGTGGCAGAGCCGAATGAGGAGAGACAAGCTCTCAGAATCGAGCATCGAGAGCAACTCCTCTCACCTGAAGGCCCTGCTCAACTGGGGCTTGAAACACGATTTTCTTTCTGAGGTTCCCCATATTGCGATACCTCGAAAATCAGGCCGAAAGATGAAAGGCCGGCCTCTCTCCGATCAGGAGATTGAGCAATTTGCTCAGGCCTCCTCAAAAATTATTGGCGAGCAATTGGCTCAGGGTTGGTCTGATTTGATTCTCGGGCTCTCTAATTCCGGGCTCCGGCTCTCGGAGGCTCTCCTCCTGAGTTCTTACGATCCTCCGGTGTGGACAGACTATAGCCTTTCGAGGCCGATGATCCGGATTCTTGCTGAGGCCGATAAGGGCGGAAAGTCTCGACTCTTGCCGATGGCTCCTGAGTTTGCCTCTCAGATTGAAGGCCGATCAGGATTGATTTTCGAGCCGATCGGCAAGCGACGGGGCCGGGCCTCCCTGGAGAATGCGGGGAAGATTCTGAGCAAGATTGGAGAGGCCTCAGGAATTCAGGTTGCTCCTGGGAAATTTGCCTCGGCTCACGATCTCAGGAGGAGTTTCGGTTTCCGGTGGTCTCGGAGAGTGATGCCAGCGGTTCTCAAGGAAATCATGAGACACGAAGATATCTCAACCACGATGCAGTTCTATGTTGGCTCCAACGCCGAAGCAACAGCCGAGGAACTCTGGAAACATGAGTAACCATGTTAGTAACCATTGAGACCTCAGTTGACGTAACTCAGTGCCCCCACAAGGAATCGAACCTTGAACCTACTGATTAAGAGTCAGTTGCTCTGCCAATTGAGCTACAGGGGCATCTGCACAATCTTCAAAACTGTCGTCCCCCAAAGAGGGCAAACTGAATTCGGCGATGAAGCATTTTGCAGCGACGAAGTGTAGTTTCTTCTGCATCAGACGTAAAGGAATCACAAGCGGAATTAGAACTCGATCCGCAGCAGAAAGTCCACGAACAATTCCGATCGAAAATAGGGATCGAATTTGAGTTGCCGCTTGCCAGATGGAATTTCGTTTCGTCACTTCAACGACTTCGAAAACGCGTCCCCGCAACAAAGAGGGAACACACACTCATTGGTTCGCGACTGTTCAGCCGGAAACGCACTGCTACCATGTTCGTTGAGGAGTGAATTCGTTGGTTTGGCCATACAGAGTCCGAGCGAATAATTTGCCGGGCTGTCGCCTCCGGTTTCCCAAAGTCGAAGACGACCACCTGGAATCGATCCGAGATGCTGAATCGCATACCATAGTTCCGACCTGAGACATCCATCGAACTTCCCGGAATCGGATACTCCGCAATCCCGGGCAAAAAGTTACCCCATGTTGAGTTCCACAGAATCGCAACAACCTGACACGAATAATCCAGAGAAGGAATCCCCTTCGAGTGGATCGACGCAATCCAAGAGCGTTTCGCGTCAAACAATCCTTCGCCGCGCAATTCTGTTCGCGATTCTCGTGATCGTCGTTCTCGGGCTGAAGAACCCGGTCGTCAATGCTGTCCAGAGCTACCGGGCCGCCCGCTTCAAATCGGAATGCAAAGCGCTGATTGACGCAGAAGACTGGTCGGGCGCGCGATCAACAGCCCGCGCGTGGCTCAAGATGACTCCTGGCAGCAACGATGCACTCGTCTTTCTGGCCGAAGCAGCTGTGCAGCTTGATGATCCCGAAGAAGCTGCGGACTCACTTTCGAAAGTGAGTGATGATTACCACGGTGCGCTTCAAGCGTTGGCTGTCTGCGCAGAACTTCAGTTTACTGATCTCAACCAACCCTATCAGGCAGAAGCAACCTGGAAGCGGATGCTGGAGATCGACCCTCTCGCCGATGTCGCCCATCAAAGGTTGATCTACTTCTACGCCATGACTCTCCAGCGTCAGGCGATGCGTGATCAAATTGAGCAGGCAATGGAGCTTGGATGCGAACCTCCGGAAGCCTATCCGTATTTACTCCTGGCCAATGTTCTCAACTTTTCGGATGGCCTGAAGAAAGTCAGCCGCTGGCGGCAGTCGAACCGAGACGACGAAATCCTCGAAGTGGCTCAGTCCATTTATGCAGCCAAACGGACCGAAGACAGTGGAATGGCGACTTTCGGAATTCAAACGATCACACCGGGAGACAAAACGCTGCTTGATCGCTGCATTCAAAAGTATCCGGGCAATCTCGAAGCTCTATCGCTGCAAATTGAGTTTGCCATGTTTGGCGGAGACCCGAAGACCGTCGCAAAATTGCTGGCTCAAGCAGGTGCCGAAGCTGAATCAGACAGTCGATTCTGGCGATATCGTGGTTGGTTATTCCAGGAACGCGGCCGAGACGAAGAATCGGCCAAATCGTTAGAGCGAGCACTCGAAATCAACCCGTTCGAGTGGCAATCACGTTGGCTTCTTGCTGATATCTATCGAAAGCTGGGAAAGAGCGAACTTGCTTCCAAGCACGCCAAGATCGCTGCACAGGGAAAAGACCTGCAAACGCAGCTCTTCGAACGCCCCAACGCCCGTGATCTCACTCCCGAATTGATGCAGCAGATTTATGATTACCTGCATTCAATTGGGCCATCGATTCCTCGGGATGCGATCGAAAAGAGAATCTGACAGTTCCGTAAGCTACGAAACCCATCCGCCAAACCTCAAGACGAATAAGATATTTTGTCACGCCAAAATTTCTCTCAAAAATTTTTTGGATGAACTGAAAAATCGGATTGGAATGATTTCGCGGCCGTCTCTCCACACTTCTCAACACTCTTTCTTGCACCCTGTCGACGTGCCCGATGAGCAGACTTTTTCGAGTTTCCTCCGCTGGTCAAAGTGAAGTTTTCAAAAAATCCGAAACTTCCGCTCCACTCGGGAGTTAACCCCATATCCCGATGCGTGAGTCACTTGCCTCACCGTCGTGAAGCCTCGTTGAAATCAGCACGATGAGTGCGTCAGATCACGGTTCGGTATGATTTTTCTCCTATCAAATTGAGCACGCTTCGAAATTTGATCTCGGTTCACCAATTCGTTGGTAGCGAGCGAGGATGAGTTCAAACAGTCGCCCACAGTGAGCATTTGAACAAATCAGTGTCTGAGAGAATATTCTGGATCAACGAATCAAACCTGCGGTTCATTAAACAGAACCTAAGACAACTTGAATCCAGCAAAACGCTCGCCAACTCGTGAAATCGCACAACTTCGATGGTGTCTTTCCCCCTGAACTGTTCGTGTTGACAGGGTACTTTTTGCAGTCAAGTCGACATCGATTCAACAAAAATTTCGTTACAACCGACTAATAAATAGTTACGATTCTGTTGTCAGGTTGAGATCTTTGATCTAAACTTTCAAATTGGTAGTAGGGTTTCTTATTCGAGGATCCCTTATTTTCATTTCATTAATTTTGCCGAAAAGTATTTCAATGCGTCTGAAAGCCTGCCATTTTCTTTTGATCGCCTTGCTTTCCTGTGTGGTTTCCGGATGTGGCGATGGGGATATCCCAGAGGATCTCCCACCGACCCCGGAAGCTGGAACTGATGACTATGATCAGTACAACAGCGCTGGTCGTCGCGGTCCAGGTGGTGGCAAGGCTGGCAACAAGTAACGAAACCCATTTGCAATGATTCTGCGATGGTTTCAGTTATGATCTCGCGTCGGTGATTTCACCATCGTCGCTCTTTCTTTTTTTCATTGTTTATCGAGGATGGACTCATGAACACGCGAAGACGACGTCGCTCAGCGTTTACGCTGATCGAACTCCTGGTCGTGATTGCGATTATCGCAATCCTGATCGCACTCCTGCTCCCGGCTGTGCAGCAAGCCCGTGAAGCTGCCCGGAGAACACAGTGTAAGAACAACCTGAAGCAAATCGGGTTGGCTCTGCACAACTACCACGACACCTACGGTCAGTTCTCCCTCAACTACGACGGAACCTTGCCGATCTACAACAAGGTAACCGGGCAGGAAGACCAGCAAATCGGTCGAAACCAGTCTGCGATCTCTTGGGTCACAGCCTCACTTCCATACCTTGATCAGGCTCCGCTCTATCAGGAAATGGATTCACTCGGAGCATTCACTTCTGCCCCAGCAACCTGGGCGAGCGGAAACGGATACGGGAATCCTCGCGTTCAGGAACTGGCTCTGACCATCATTCCTGCATTGCAGTGCCCAAGTAACCCACAGTCGAAAACAACCGAATCGAACGAAACATCGTTCTGCTACCTCAACAACGGCGGATACGCTGATGGTGGTGGCGGTGGTGGAACACGCTACCCAGGTGGACGATGTGATTACGTCGGAAACATGGGATTCGTTCACAGTGGATGGCGTGACGTCGGAACCGGTGCTTCACACGATGCTCGAAACGGAGCTCGCTGGGTCAGCCCTGAGTGGGTGACAACTTACGACGAAGACTGGGACGACTACACCGACTACCGTGGATGCTTCTGGCACCGTGGAGCAGCTCGTATCGCTCAGATCACCGACGGAACTTCGAACACAGTTGCTGTCTTCGAAAACCATCACTGGCGAATTTCGAAAGATCGTCCTTCACGATTTGCTCGTAACGCAAGCTGGATTTCTCCAGTGAACGTGCTCGACACCCTGAACAAGAAGATCAACTCCGACAACGTTTACAACTTCCGTGGCGACAACGACAACCGCGGAGCTTCAATGTCAAGTACTCACCCAGGTGGTGCTCACGCATTGATGGCTGACGGAGCTGTTCGCTTCCTGAGCGAAAACATCGACATCGGTGTTGCTGGTCACGATGGAACAACCTACCGCGAAGGTGTTCAGCTCGCTCTTTCAACAGCAAGTGCAGGCGACCTCGTCGGCGAATTCTAAGACTCGTCAACACAAACAAGCTTGACGATAGAATTCTATTTTGTTGATTGAATTCCACACCGGCTCGGGACGAGAACCTTCTCGCTCGGGCCGGTTTTTTGGTAGAGAGCTTTGAACTTGCAACCACGAACGACCACTCCGCGCGATCGTGTTGGCACGCCTCACAGAATGAGCGTGTGCATCAAACGATCAGCCGGGTTGAGACATCTTATGTGGCAATTTCAGCGTGGGATCGGACCGCGCTTCTTTCTCGATCGGATCCAACCACCAATGGCATCGCGGATCGTCGTTTCAGCGATCTGCATGTTGCTTGCCGGGTGCCCTCAATCTTCGTCTCCCGAACCTGCTGATGGTCCAGATGGCACGCAAGCTGTCGAGCCAGCTGAAGAAACAAACGCCAACCTCAGCCAGACACCGCAAGATTCTGCGCCGGAAAAGAAATCGAGTCTGTTTGACGATCTCGACGAGATCCTTGAGGAAGACTCCGCTCCGCAGGAACTTGATTTCCCCATCTTCTTCACCGACACGCACGAAGAAGCGGGAATCGACTTCGAATTCGACAATGGAGACTCACCCGAAAAGCTGATGCCGCAGTCAACTTCCGGAGGGATTGGCTGGATTGACTATGACCGCGATGGATGGCCGGATCTCTATTGCGTGCAAGGTGGCTACCCAGCTGCTCCGACACGAGAAGGGGAGCCGATTGACGAACTGTTCCGAAACATGCAGGACGGCACGTTTCTATCTGTCACAGAAGCGGCGATGCTCGAGGATATCGGATACGGACACGGCGTCGTCGCTGGCGATTTCAACAACGATGGTTTCGACGACCTGTACGTTTCCAACGTTGGAGAGGACGCCTTTTACTTCAACAACGGCGATGGGACTTTCGAAGAAGTCGCAGCTGCGAGCGGCATGTCGAATCCACTCTGGGCGACCAGTGCCGGGTGGGGTGACCTCAATCAGGACGGAAACCTCGACCTCTACGTTTGCAACTACGTCGACTACGATCCATTCCATCCGACTTCGTGTGTTGGCGAAGAAGGCGAACCGTGGATCTGCCATCCAAAAGACGTTGATCCCATCCGTAACGTTTGCTTCATCAATCAGGGTGACGGGACATTCTCCGAAGAATTAACGGAGCGCGGCCTTGAAGCGGACGGAAGCAAAAGCCTGGGCGTCGTCATCGCCGATTTCAATCGTGATGGGACTCAGGATATCTATGTCGCCAACGACACCACAGCCAATCATCTCTTCGTGAATCAGGGCGGTGGGAAATTCGAAGAGCAGGGGCTGGCCCTTGGATGTTCGATGAGCGGACTCGGACAATTTCAGGCAAGCATGGGTCTTGCGTTTGGTGATTTCGACCGCAATGGGTGGCAAGATCTTTACGCAGCCCACTTCACGACCGATTCGAACACGCTGTACCGCAATCTGGGGGAATCCGGATTCACGGACGCAACTCGCGAAACCGGATTGCATCTCCCGACGTTACCGTTCCTCGCGTTTGGAACGGTGATGGCCGATTTCAATCAAGACGGCTGGCAGGACCTGTTCGTCGCGAATGGCCATATCGACGACTGGAGAGCAACAACCGGGGATGCGTGGTATATGCCGCCTCAGATGTTCCGCTTCAATGGGTCTCAGTGGATCGAGTGTACTGAAACAGCTGGACCATATTTTCAAGGCGAGTACCTCGGACGAGCGGTCGCCTCCGCCGACTACGATCGAGATGGAGACCTTGATCTGGCGGTTTCCCAACAGGCAGCCCCTGTCGCGCTGCTGCGAAATGACTCGGAAAGTGGGCACTGGCTGCAGATTGAACTCATCGGAACGACGAGCAATCGACAAGGGATTGGTTCAGAGGTCATACTCCGACAGGGAGATTTAAAATTGACTTCCCAACTTCCCGGAGGGACAAGCTATTGCGCAAGTCATCAGCCGATTATCCTCTTCGGCCTCGGGAAGAACAAAAACAGCTGTGAGATCGAGATCAAGTGGCCGAGCGGCATTCGACAAGTCGTGTCCGACGTCGCAGTGGATCAGTTATTGACTGTCATCGAAGCCGATTCAGACACACAGGAAGAATAACGAATTCAGATGAGACAGCTTGACCGGCCAAATTTCTGGCCCTTATTCACGATCGCTTTGCTGGCTTGTTCGATGGTGATCGCCGGATGCCAAAATCGCCCGGAATCGCCTGAGGAAGATGATTCCGATGTGACCGATACGGAAGTCGAATCTCGATTTTCCGCGCCGACGGTTCCGTCCAAACCGTCAGAAGGGTTCGCCGGAAGCGCAGCTTGTCGTGAGTGCCATGCTGAAATCTCGGACCATTTCCATCAGCACCCCATGGGTCAGTCTCTTGCGGATGTCATGCTCGCGACTCCTCTCGAAGACTACGAGGAAAATATCAAGTTTGAGACACCTCGCGCGCCCCGATCGACGGTGACGCTCTCTTACGAAATCGAAAAGACTCCTGACGGGGTCTATCACCACGAAATCTTGACGGATGAGAACGGCGAGGTCATCTATGATCTCCCGGTGCCGGTCGCCTTCGCTGTCGGGTCCGGAAAACGAGGGCGTTCGTACCTGATTGATCGCGGCGGATTTCTGTTTATGTCTCCCGTCACGTGGTATTCGGGAGGAGAACGATGGGACCTCTCGCCGGGCTACGAAGGCCGGAATCTGCACTTCGATCGTCGCATTGTCGATGGTTGCCTGAGTTGTCACGCTGGACGCGTTGCCGAAATCGAATCAGCTCCCGATCAGTACAAGCCGGAACCGTTTCTGGAAGAATCGATCGGCTGCGAGCGTTGCCATGGTCCCGGCGAAGAGCATGTCGCTTTCCACGAGGGAAAACTGGAATCGGAATCTGATCCGATGCTCGACTTGTCCACACTCTCTCCCCGTGCCCGCGATCACATTTGCTTTCAGTGTCATCTCATTGGGGAAAGCCGTGTGACGCTGTACGGTCGAAGCGAATTCGATTTCCGACCGGGGAATACTGTCGACGAAATCTGGGCGATCATCCTCAAGGGAACCGGAGTCGAGTCAGATCAATCGACCGCTGCTGTCAATCAGGCAGAGCAGATGTTGAGCAGTGTCTGTTATCAGAAAAGTGACGGACAGATGAGCTGCACTTCGTGCCACGACCCTCACCGAATCCCGAAGCCTGCTGAGCGCATCGAGTTCTATCGGTCGAAGTGCATCGCGTGTCACGGTCCCGATGACGTCGAGTGTACAGAACCTGTCGCCGAACGATTAAAGGTCACCGAAGAAGATTCCTGCATCGAGTGTCATATGCCTTCGCTCGCCGCGAATGATGTCCCTCACACTTCGCAAACCGACCACCGCATCCTTCGCCGTCCTCAGAAAACGGTGCCTTCAAAGAAGAAAGACAACGTCTATTACGTGTTCGGACAGGAGGATGGTGTTCTCTCCGAAGCTGATCTCGAGCGGGCGTCCGCGATTTCCATCATTCGCTCAGCTGAGCAAACCGGGAATGATGTCCTGGCTGGGGACGGGATTGAGATTCTTGAAGAGTGGTTGAAAGTCGCTCCGGATGATCTCAAAGCTCAACTGTCGCTCGGCGTTGCCTATTGGCTTCTCGAAGATAATCGCATGGCCGCCCGAACGTGGGAAAAGGCACTCGAATCGAATCCCGACAACGAGTATCTGCTGCGTCGTCTCTTTGTCCTGTATCACGATTCCGGACAACTTGATCTCGCCTTGAAATACGGTCGGCAGCTGGTCGAGATCAATCCGTACGACTACGAATACTTCGGCCGGCTCTCACACATTCTCGCCCAGGAAGGTGAGATGTCCGAATCAGCAGAAGCTGCGGAACAGGCACTCCAACTGAATCCCTCAGCTGCGCAACTGCATCAGTGGCTGGTTCAGGTTTACGATTCACTGGGTGAAACAGAACTTCGCGATAAGCACATCGATCTCTATCGAAAGAAAACTGGACAGTAGCCAAGCAACATCTCGGTCTCGAGAGAAGGCTTCCGCACGTGCCAGCAGGCTTCGACGGATTTGGTTCAGCCTGTTGATTCAAATCGCTGAGAAAACTCCGCTTACCGAATACATCAACCCTGACTGATTTGCTAGACTGAGCGAGTGGGGTCGTTGCGACTCCTGATCGTTCTCTGCGCGTCTCCACCCCCTGGAGCTTCACGAATGCGTATACCCTCACTCTTCTCCCCACTTCTCAATTCCGCTCGCTCCATTCATCTTGCCGCCTGCCTCGTGGCATGTTGCATCTTGGTGCTGAACGGTTCCAAAGCGAATGCGATTGATGCTGAGGAGATCCTCTCAAAAACCGGTGTGCGTGGTGGCTTTATCGTTCAGCTTGGACTGGGCGACGGAAGCCTGACATCCGACCTGAAAGCAAGCGACGCATTTCAGGTTCACGGTCTCGATCGAGATCCCGAAACTGTCCGGAAGATTCGAAACGAGCTTCACAAATCGGGCGTCTATGGTGCTGTTTCCGTCGACCAACGCTCATCGACTGAGCTGCCGTATATCGACAACCTGGTCAATCTCCTCGTCGCTGAGGATCTCGGCGATGTTCCGATGTCTGAGGTGATGCGCGTCCTCGTTCCGAATGGAACCGCTTTCCTGAAAGGCGAAGACGGCAATTGGACCGCGACAGTCAAACCTCGTCCCGACGATATCGATGAGTGGTCTCATTTCTTTCATGACGCATCGGGAAATGCAGTCGCTCACGACGATGTGGTCGGTCCGCCTCGGCACTTGCAATGGGTCGGTAGCCCGCGCTGGTCGCGGCATCATGATCGAATGGCCAGCATGAGTGCTCTCGTCTCCTCAGGCGGGCGATTGTTTTACATTCAGGATGAAGGAAGCCGGATCTCAATTCAGCTTCCGCCAAAGTGGAAGTTAATCGGGCGAGATGCATTTAATGGAACCGTTCTCTGGAAGCGGGATATTGAATCGTGGCAGGATCATCTCTGGCCGCTCAAGAGTGGTCCGACACAGTTGTCGCGCCGACTCGTTTCGACTGAGGACGAGGTCTATGTCACGCTCGGAATCGATGCTCCCGTCTCAGTCGTTGATGCTGCCACTGGGGAAACGCTTCGAACTCTCAAAGACTCGGACGGGACGGAAGAAATCATCGTCTCGAACGGGACGATCTATCTCGTCGTCAACAAAGAGGGCTCCGCTCGCGACGCTTACATTCCCCTCAACGGTGGAGTCGGAGATCAGGCGCATGTGCGGGAGAATTTCTTCTGGAACGAAGAACCTCGCGTTGTGATGGCCTACGACGCAGAATCGGGAGAACAACTGTGGGCAAAGACGACTCGCATTTCTCCGCTTACGATGGCTGCGGATCAGGAGAAAGTTTACCTCCACGACGGAAGCCAGATCGTTGCGATTGACGGAAAGTCCGGGGAAGTCGACTGGCAAACATCTTCGGTCACGCGGCGAAAGGAATACACGTTCAACTTTGGGCCGAGGCTCCTCATTCACGAAGGCGTTGTCCTTTACGCGGGGGGTGACAACAAAATGGTGGCCCTTGAAGCCAGCGACGGAAAGGAACTCTGGACCTCCGAACATCCGAACTCTGGATATCAATCCCCGCAGGATTTGATGGTCGTCGATGGTCTCGTTTGGGTCGCTCCAACGACGTCCGGAAAAGACACCGGAATCTTCACCGGCCGCGATCCTCGAACCGGCGAAGTTAAAAAGTCATTTGAGCCGGATGTCGACACATATTGGTTTCACCATCGCTGTTACATCTCCAAAGCCACTGACAATTACTTGATGCCTTCCCGAACAGGGATCGAATTCGTCGACTACGAAAATGAGCACTGGGACATTCACCACTGGGTTCGAGGAGGATGTCTTTACGGGGTGATGCCATGTAACGGATTGACTTATGCCCCCGCTCATAATTGCGCCTGTTATCCCGAAGCCAAGCTGTTCGGATTTAACGCATTGGCTCCTGCCGCTCCAACTCGTCCTCGCCCACTCGATGTTCCAGAAGAGGGGCGACTCGAAATCGGACCGTCATTTGATCGGCCGCTCAGCCCGATTGACGAAGCTTCCTTCGGAGTTGACTGGCCCACTTACAGAAGCGATTCCGCACGATCCGGTTTCTTGACGACCCGCGTTCCGTCGGAATTGACTGAAAGCTGGAAAATCACTCTCGGTGGAGAACTCACTCCGCCCGTCATTGCGGAAGATCATGTTTACGTCGCCCAGAAAGATACACATACGCTATTCGCCCTTGATGTCGCGACAGGTGAAACCGCATGGCAATACACGATTGGTGCCCGAATCGATTCTCCTCCGACTGTTCAACGGGGACGCGTCGTGTTCGGCGGGAATGATGGATGGGTCTATTGCTTAGCTTCAGACGATGGATCGCTCTGCTGGCGATATCGTGCCGCTCCGCTCGATCGACGAACGATAGCGTTTGAGCAATTGGAATCACTCTGGCCGGTTCATGGTTCGGTTCTGTTCGAAAATGACAGCATCTACGCTGTCGCAGGTCGATCGAACTTCCTCGACGGAGGACTTCGACTGGTTCGACTCGATTTGAAGTCCGGCAAGAAACTCACTGAAACGCTCATGGACGAAACCAATCCCGCGACGGGGAACAACCTGCAAGAACTGGTCAAAGTTCTTCAGATGCCGGTCGGGCTTCCGGATATTCTCTCAAGTGATGGTGAGAGAATTTACATGCGATCGCAGAAGTTCGACCAGGATGGGAATCGACTTGAGATTGGCCCTGTCTCGGGAGATTTCGTGGAACAAGGCTCCGCTCAGAGGGGGGAGGGCGTCCATCTCTTCGCGCCGATGGGATTCCTCGACGACACCTGGTTCCATCGCGCTTACTGGGTCAATGGAAGAAGCTTTGCCGGCGGACACGCGGGATATTATCAGGCAGGCAAGTTCGCTCCGGCAGGTCGTATTCTCGTCAATGGAGGCGGGTATGTGTACGGGTACGGTCGAAAACCGCAGTACTATAAATGGACGACTGTTCTTGAACATCAGCTGTTCGCGTCTCCTCCGGAGCCTCCGGAAGTCAAAATCACGAAAGCCACGACCAACAACAACAACGGTTCGTTTGCTCAATTCAAACCGACGGCTCATCTCGATCCGACCGGGAAACCGATCACCGTCGAAGCCTGGTTCAATGCCACAAAACCGAATGGCGTGATTGTCGCGCGGGGTGGACCGACCGATGGATTCGCGCTCGCATTGAAAAACGGACGCTTGGGATTTCACGTTCGAAGCGATTTCGAACACGCTTCCATCTCCGACAGTAAACGCGTCATCGGAGGATGGCACCATGCTGTGGGTGTCCTGAATGACGATGCACAAATGACGTTGTATGTGGACGGAGAAGAAGTCGCTCAAGGGACAGCGAAAGGGCTTCTCGCCACCAACCCGAAACAAGCGTTGGAAATCGGTTCCGATGAAGGGACTGCGGCAGGAGACTACAAAGGGCAGAACGGATTTACGGGATCCATTGATGAAGTGAGGCTCTACTTCTCAGCGACTTCCGCAGAAAAAATCCGCGAACGTTACATGGATGGAGTTGAACTCGCCGACGATCCTGTTCTTTCCGTTTCGTTCGACAACGAGAACTCAAAAGACGAATCGGAATACAGCAATCCAGGGACCCTCAAGAG
Organism: Thalassoglobus neptunius; assembly: GCF_007859735.1. Taxonomy (GTDB): domain Bacteria; phylum Planctomycetota; class Planctomycetia; order Planctomycetales; family Planctomycetaceae; genus Thalassoglobus; species Thalassoglobus neptunius. The sequence goes on from NZ_SIHI01000010.1 coordinate 53,102, forward strand.
CGGCAAGCCCGTGCCCGGAAAGTTTGGAAACGCAATGATGTTCGTGGCGAAAGCTCGCCGATCTGGCGGAAATCGCAACGCGATGGCATCGCAACTCCAACCGAAGTGGACCGCTGATATTCCGATCTATGTTCGGGGAATGTGTCTCGCCGAACGGACACTTTTTATCGTCGGCCCCGCCGATATCATCGACGAAGAAGAGACCTTCAAACAGATTACTGAACAGGATCAATCAGTCGTTGCACTGCTCGCTCGACAAGATGAAATCCTCGCTGGAAAAGAAGGCTGTCAGTTACTGGCCGTCAATGCCGACACCGGAGAGATCGACGGAACCGTCGACCTGAAGACGTTGCCAGCCTGGGATGGTCTGGCGGCAGCTCAGGAGAAGCTGTTTCTATCGACACTCGATGGAGACGTGATCTGTTTCGTCGGTGAGGAAGAGTGATTCCATGCGTTTCCTGTTAACGTTTGTCGCTTTGAGCACCTTCTTTTCTGTGTCCATCCCCGCATGCGCCTGTAACATTCCAGTGTTTCGGTTTGCTTTGGAACGATGGACTCCCGACGCCATGGAAGTCATCGTCTTACACGATGCTCCGTTTTCGGAATCCGAACAACGAGTGCTTTCCGAACTCGATTCAGCTTCCGAGCATTCAAATATCAAAGTCATTCTCCGCGATGTCAGTCATGGCACTCTCGAAGGGTCTTTGAAGAAACTGGACATCGAATCCGCTGAACTGAAGTCATTCACCGGTCCGACGGCGGTCATTCGATCGAGGGCAGGGCGGGGAAAGTCGATCACTATCTGGACAGGCCCGGTTAAAGAACTCGCGGTCAGTGAAATGATCACCTCTCCTGTTCGCAACGAATTGAGCAAGCGACTGTTGAGCGGAGACTCGATCGTTTGGCTCGTTCTGAAATCGGCCGACGACAAAAAATCAGCGCAGGTTGTGACTCAACTGAGAGATTCGCTCCCGCAAATCGCTCGACAAATTCCGTTCCCCGAAGGGATCGGGCTTCCTGGGTCTGAGCTTTACGCAGCGATTCCTCTCGACATGAGATTTACAGTTCTCGAAGTCGATCCAAACGACCCGAAAGAAGCCTTCTTGAAAGAGTGGCTCACGAAATTTCATCCTGATGATTACGCTGCGGGAGATCCTTTGATCGTGCCGGTGTTCGGACGCGGGCGCGCACTGGAAGTGATTCCAGCGAGAGCTTTGAATCCGAGTCTGATCGACCAACTCTGCGTGTTTCTTTGTGGAGCGTGTTCGTGCCAAGTGAAGGATCTCAATCCGGGATTTGATCTTCTCATTTCGACGGACTGGCACAGTGAACTTTTTGGAGAAGAAGCCCCGGAGTTTCTTGACGACGGACTTCAGCGGGCAGCTCCGGACTCAGAACCCGAGTTCATTGAAATTCCGCCCGGACTTCCGCAAGATCGGTAAGAGACGCAAATGCTCCCGTCTCACGATGTCACTCCTTTGTTCCTCCCCAATCGCCGAATTCAACTGACTCACCGAGGACGCAATTCATGAATCGAATGACTTTGGCGTTGCTCGGTTCGCTGATCGTCATGGGGCTGCTCCTCTACTCATTGGCATCCGAAAGCCCTTCGCGCAAACTTCGTCAGCCAGCGACAGGCACCGAGGCAAATGATTCCGCTTCGCAGCCAAATTCTGATGCTGCAATTTTAATGTATTGCGCCGCCAGCAACCGTGCCGTTGTCGAGAAGATTCGTGCAGACTACGAAGACGAAACTGGTCGCCGCGTCGAGATTCAGTACGGGCCGTCGCAGTCTCTTCTCTCATCACTCGAAGTCAGTCGCACAGGAGATCTCTATCTCCCGGCGGATGAAAGCTACCTCGACATTGGCCGCGAACGCGGACTCGTTGAGGAAGCCATTCCACTTGCTGAAATGCAGGTTGTAATCGCTGTTCGCAAAGGAGAAGAGTCCCGGATTCGCACATTCGATGACTTACTTAGTGAAGACATCCGCCTCGTTCAGGCCAATCCTGATGCAGCAGCTGTCGGCAAACAGACGAAAGAAGTGCTCGAAAAGACAGGGCAGTGGAATCAGCTCGACGCTGCGACCGTCGGTTATCGAACAACCGTGACTGATGTCGCCAACGACTTGATCGTCGGAGCAGCGGATGCGGGAATCGTTTACGACGCAGTGCTGGCCACGTATCCAGATCTCACTGCTGTGAAGCTTCCTGTGTTCGATTCCGCCATCGCAAAAATCGCCGTCGGGGTCACCAGTGCGTCAAACGACTCATCTCGTGCATTGCATTTCGCCCGCTATCTCGGTGCAAGAGATCGTGGGCAACGCTATTACGATGAACTCGGTTTCAAACCAGTGAATGGGGATCAATGGGCAGATGTCCCCGAGCTAAGCGTGTTTGCAGGTTCGATGTTGCAGCCGGCGATCGAACAAACGCTCATCGACTTTGAAAAGCGGGAAGGGGTTTCCATCTCACGCGTTTACAACGGATGCGGAATTCTTGTGGCCCAGATGAAAGCAGGTCAACATCCCGACGCTTACTTTGCATGCGATACGGAATTCATGAATCAGGTCAGCGACCAGTTTGGCGCGCCGCTGCCGGTCTCGCGGAATGAATTGGTGATCCTTGTCGAAAAAGGAAATCCTCACGGAATCAAATCGCTTCGCGATCTCACTCGACCTAGCTTGCGTGTGGGAATCGGGCACGAGAAGCAATGTGCAATGGGATGGCTGACTCAGCAGACACTCACCGAAAGTGGAATCAAAATCGAAGTGATGGAAAACGTCACCGTCCAAACACCAACCGGAGACATGCTCGTCAATCAGCTCAAGACCGGTTCACTCGACGCCGCCGTCGCATACTTGAGCAATGCTGCCGGTTCAGGAGATGTGCTGACTGCCATTCGAATCACCGGGCTGGAGTGCTCACAGGCAACTCAACCGATTGCAATCTCCCAATCAACGCCGTACAGTCACCTCGCTGGACGACTGCTGAAAGAGATCCAGTCCACGGATTCCCGGGAGCGGTTTCGGGCCAATGGATTTGTCTGGCAAGCAGAGTAAAACTTCTTCGAATTCAGACTGACGAAGCTGGAGTCGGAAACGCAACAAGCTCGAATCCCTCCGTTCGACTGCACAGATGTGAACAACTTGTTCCGGTCTTTACGATAAGTTTGCAAAAAGTGCTACGCTCTGAGAATGCCCGGGATTGATTATTGTGAACCCTCGGCACGATGGCACCGTTCGTGATCAGACTCAATCGTACCCCTCCCACAGGACCAATTCGTCAAATGCGGAAACGGTCTGACATTGATTTCTTTCTCATCCTCGGGCTGATTTCGTCGGTCTATGTGCTTCTCATCGCTTTTCTGGTCATCGCTGACATCCGCTACACAACTCTGCAGGACTTTCGTCTGGCACTTCAAAAACCCGAGATTCAACATGCCTTCTGGCTCACGTTGAAAACCTGCACCGTCTCAGCGTTTCTCTCAATCTGGATCGGGACTCCACTCGCTTATCTGTTGGCGAGACATCGTTTTCGCGGGGACTGGCTGATCGACACGATCGTCGACATTCCCATTGTGCTTCCGCCGCTAGTTCTCGGATTGAGTTTGCTGATCCTGTTCCATCTTCCGATCAATGGATGGGAACTGGAAAACTGGTTTCGGGACGATCTTGGTTTTCCGGTGACTTATCGTTGGCCAGCTGTCGTGCTCTCGCAGTTTGCAGTGGCCTGTGCTTTCGCGATACGGACCATGCGCGTGACCTTCGATCAAATCGATCGACGTCCCGAAGATGTCGCCCGGACGCTGGGGTGCACCCGGCTTCAGGCCTTTCTGCAGATCGCACTTCCGCAAGCAATTCGCGGCGAAACGGCAGCGTTTACGATCGCATGGGCACGGGCCCTTGGAGAGTTTGGGCCCATTCTGGTCTTCGCGGGGGCAACACGTTTTCGAACGGAAGTTCTCTCGACAACCGTCTTTCTCGAGCTGAGTATCGGGAACCTCGAAGCAGCGGTTGCCGTTTCATTGTTGATGGTGGCTATGGCCATGGTCATTCTCATGATCCTGCGACTCGTCGGGTTGGGAGTCAGAGGATGATCGAAGTCCGCAACCTCAACGTCAGGCAAGGCCAGTTTTCGGTCCGCGATGTCAGCTTCACTATCGAAGCAGGCGAGTACGCGATCCTGATGGGAACAACTGGCGGGGGAAAGACAACGCTGCTCGAATCAATTTGCGGTCTTCGACAGGTCCACTCAGGAAAGATTCTTCTGGATGGAGTTGATGTGACCACCTGGCTTCCGGGAGATCGCGGACTCGGATATGTCCCGCAGGATCTGGCTCTGTTTCCACACCTTAATGTGTCAGAGCATCTTGCTTTCGCACTCAAATTGAGGAAGGTCCCACGCCGGGAAATTCGTCAGCGAGTCGATGAACTCAGCAAACTTCTGGGGATCGAACACCTCATCGACAGGACCATCAAACGACTGAGCGGAGGAGAGTCGCAGCGAGTCGCTTTGGGAAGAGCTCTCGTTTTTCGACCTCGAGCGCTATTGCTCGACGAACCATTCAGTGCACTCGATCAGGAAACACGGTCAGAAATGCACACTCTCGTCAGAAGGTTGACGAGAGACTTCGGAATCACCACGCTCCACGTCACACACAGCGAGGAAGAAGCTCTAGCTCTGGCAGATCGTCGCTTTCTCCTCAAACATGGAAATCTCACCGAACTCAACCTTCAGGGACTCCCCATCGAATCATGAGTATTCGCGTTCAATTCGAAGCACAACTCCGCGAATGTTCGGGAGTGCGAGAAACAACCGTCGAGGCCGATTCTATTTCTCTGCGCGACCTGTTCGTCGCTCTGGGACAACAATTCGGACAAGATTTCTGCCGACGCATCCTCGACGACCAACAACAGCCACGGCGCAGCCTGCTCGTCTTCGTCAACGATGCTTCCGTCACCGCGAGTGATTTCGAAACCCGCCAACTGAACAGTGACGACGTCGTGACTCTCTATCCGCCGATCTCTGGCGGATAACACTCTCTTGAACCGGTTCACTCGAATGTGCATAAGCAGCCATGTTCAATGCTGGTTCGCATTTTCAGGTAAGTTGATCGGCAGAACAATTGCCTGAAATCCCGTCTCCTGAATTCATGTGATGGAAAGGTTGTCCCTGATGTCTGAACTGCCGGAATTGAGCGATGAGGAACGAAGTCGATACGCCTGGCAGATGTGGACTCCTGACATCGGCGAAGAAGGGCAACGTCGTCTCAAAGCAGCCAGTGTTCTGGTGTCTCGTTTAGGAGGAGTCGGTGGAACCGTGGCGTATTATCTCGCTGCCGCCGGGGTTGGAAAACTTGTTCTCGCGCATGCGGGAAACGTCAAACCAAGTGACTTGAACCGTCAGCTCTTGATGACAACCAACTGGCTCGGAAACCCGCGAATCGAATCCGCTACCCGCCGATTAAAAGAATTGAATCCCCATACGGAAATCGTCCCGGTTGCTGAGAACATTTCCAGCGAGAACGCAGACCGTCTGGTCTCTCAAGTCGATCTGGTCGTCGATGCTGCTCCGCTCTTTTCCGAACGATATGCCATGAATGAAGCATGTGTTCGATCCAGGAAACCTTTGGTCGAATCGGCGATGTACGATTTTTCCGCACAACTGACGACAATCATTCCCGGCCGCACTCCCTGTTTATCTTGTATTTATCCCGATGATCCCGCGAATTGGAAGCGCGAGTTCCCTGTGTTTGGAGCTGTTTCGGGGACGGTCGCTTCTCTGGCTGCGGTCGAGGTCATCAAACTCGTCACAGGAGTCGGGACTCCGTTGACGGGTCAAATGTTGTGGATGAATCTCCGCGAGATGGACAATCGAAAGCTCCCCATCGAGAGGCGTTCCGACTGCCCGGTTTGTGGTTCGGTGGACGCTGAACCATCGACAGATTCCAATTTGGGCTGACATTTGCTTGGAATCGAAAGCCGGAACGGTTCTCAGTGACGAAAAATCTGTCCGGAGTCTGGGCGGTCTGTTGATGTTCTCATTCCGGAATGAGACGATGCGGGCAATTCAATAGAATTCAACGAACCTCGGTTGTTTTTCCGTCTCAATATTGAGGGGATCAGCAGCCGCAGCGTCGGAACCATCGGTGATCAGCGTAAAACCTGAACGAACATCACATTAACGGCACTGACTGAGAAAGATTGAGGACGGCATGGCAGATTCGGTGGTATTGGCGTACAGCGGCGGATTGGACACTTCCGTTCTGGTCGGTTGGCTCATGGACCGGGGATACGATGTTCACTGTTTGTACGTTGATCTGGGCCAGCCATGCGAAGACATTGAAGCCATCCTCAAGAAAGCTCTTGATATCGGGGCCAAATCATCCATCGCTGTTGATGTTCAGGAAGAATTGTGCTGCGACTTTGCATTCCCGGTTTTGCAGTGGCAGGCGAAGTACGAGAACATCTATCTGCTCGGAACGTCCATCGCACGCCCTCTGATCTCAAAGATTGCCTTGCAACGAGCTCGCGAAGTCGGTGCTGTCGCTTACGTGCACGGGGCAACCGGAAAAGGCAATGATCAATGCCGGTTCCAACTGGCTGCGGAAGCACTCGACCCGAAAGTCAAAATCATCGCTCCATGGAGAATGGACGAGTTTCGATCACTGTTCCCCGGTCGAAAAGAGATGCTCGAGTACTGCGAGGAAAAGAACATCCCGGTGAAGGCAACCGCATCGAAGCCGTATTCATCGGATGAAAACTGCTTGCACATCAGCTACGAAGCGGGCGATCTCGAAGATCCGAATGTCGACGGATTTCCAATTATCGACTTCGGAATGACCGTCTCGGCTCAGGATGCTCCCGATCAGGAAACGACCGTCAAAATCGGTTTCGAGTCCGGAGTCCCTGTCAGCATCAACGGAGAGAAGAAAAACGCCTTCGAAGTTGTCGACGCACTAAACAAACTCGGAGGGGCCAACGGCGTCGGACGCATCGACATCGTCGAAAACAGATTTGTCGGAATGAAGAGCAGGGGAGTCTATGAAGCTCCCGGAATGACTTGTCTGTACGCAGCCCATCAGGCACTTGAGCAATTGACCGTCGACCGCGACGCGATCCATCTCCGTGATCGCCTGAGCCCTGAAGTCGCCGAGATGGTTTACAACGGCTTCTGGTACTGTGCGAAGATGGATGCCCTGATGGCATTCATCCAACAACTTCAACAGCCTGTCACCGGGGAAGTAACCCTCGGCCTGTACAAGGGCAACGTTCGAGTCGTTGGACGCACATCGCCGAACTCTCTCTACGATGAAGCCATCGCTTCCATGGAAGCAGCCGATGAAGCGGACTACAACCAGAACGACGCCGAAGGATTCCTCAGAATCCTGGGAGTCCCATTGCGAGTCCAGGGGAAAGCACGCCCTCGCCAGTTCTAAATCATCCCGATCAGTTTACTGCACTCGCCTGAATTCGAATCATTCGAAGACGAGTGCGTTGGATCGCGGGGAAAGAATTCAGCTGCACAAACGCGACTGCGTGCGAGGCAAGTCGTTGGGACGAGTCTTGCAAGCGATGTTGCAGTGGCCGAACTGATTGTGAATCGATGAGCGGATCAATCGCTCATCGATTCACTTTTTCTTTGAGACACTCTGCAAGGGAACAGTGTTACAGAGACCATTGACTCGCATTGGTTTGAATTCAATCCAATTGATCTTCAATTTGCTCAGTCAACGCATTGGCTTTGACTTCAGCCTCATCCAGCGGCGGACCGGCATTCATTCCGGGACGGACATGTCCAACATCGGAGAGGTAAGCTGCGTGCCAGAGCATCTGCCGTTGATGAACAAGCTTCTCAAGTGACGGATCGTTCTCACCGGAAGGCGTCACTCCCCAGGCATTTAAGATCGCTTCCGCCAGAATGCGGTGCCCTTCATGATTCAAATGCACGCCATCACCTGACAGGACGAATTCCGGATCGCTTTCTCTTTTCTGCGACACAAAATTCGTCACTGGTGAGTGCAGATCGATGACCATTTCGACTCGATCCTTTTGGGCCAGAATCCAGTCGGCGTAGCGTTTGATGACGTCATCGTAGTTGTCGTAGATCGAGTAATAAGCAAACTCATCGGCGTCTGCGGGAACCAGCTTGCCTTTCATCTTCAACGGCAGCGGATCGAAAGGGGGAGGAGTGAGCAGGATCAGCTTGGCTCCAGATTGATGCACTTTCTCAATCAGCGAGTTGATCCCAGCTTGAAAAATCTGAAACCGTTCCTCATCGAAGGGATGATAGACTCCGTCATTCATACCGTAGCAGGCGACGACAACATCTGGCTTCAATTTTTCGAGCGCCCGTTCCAGCCGTTCATGGACGTTCGGGCGAGGAAAAGGATGTCCCGGCTCCGACAACCCGGAAGCTGTTTCGCTCGGCAGGCCAAGATTGATGATTTCTGGAATCGAGTCCGGAGACTGGCGAAGCAATTCCAGTTCAATCAAAGAGATGTAATACCCCGAATGCGTGATCGAATCGCCGAGAAACAGGACTCTTTCAGCCATCAAGGCCACATCTTGATCACCAGCGAAAGCGCCGATCACAACTGCATTCAGCAAGCTGCACATCAGAAGAATTCGGAACACGAAACTGCGGACCATTCACTCATCTCCAATCGAAGGACGACTGCAAGCAGATTGTTCAACGTCCAAATTGTCGCATAACTGCCTTCTGATCGATACGCTGCCGAGGCTTGGGAAATCTTGCGACTCCAGCAATTTCTCTCAGCGATCAATCAATCCACGAGGGACCAGAACGTGTGTTGAACCGGGTGACTCCTCAACTGCGACCGCTGTGACTCATTCGAATCAGCGATCCCATTTCCAGTCGCTCACTCCCTTCAGATTCTGAATACAGTCCGTCGGCCATCCTCCGTTTTTCAGAGAGATGATTGTTTCGGCTGCCATCGTCAGGGTGTCGAATTGTGATTCAATGTCCAGCCCGGCAACATGGCCGGACAGCAACACGTTATTCATGGAAACCAGCGGGCTGCTGGTCGGCAGAGGTTCCACATCGAAGACATCCAACCCAGCTGCGCGGAGATGCCCGGATTGCAAAGCCTCGATCAAAGCGGATTCGTCGACGAGCGCCCCTCTCGCGGTGTTGATGAAGACGGACCCTTTCTTCATTTTCGCGAATGTGTCGCGATTCATCATCTTCAAAGTCTGCGGAGTCATCGGATTGTGGAGTGACACGTAATCTGACTGGCTCAGAAGGTCATCGAGTTCGAGGGTTTCGATCCCCCATTTCTCGACAAACTCCTTGTTCGGAAACGGCTCGTGAGCGACGACACGCAGGCCCAGACCGATCGCTCGTGTTGCAACAGCCTGTCCAATTCGGCCAAGGCCGACCAGCCCGAGCGTCTGCCCCATGACGCGGGGATGAGCGACGCGTTTCCAGGCCCCGGAGCGAACACGTTGATCGTTCTCCGGAAACCCGCGAGAGACTCCCATCAGCAGGGCGATGGTCTGCTCAGCCACCGAATGATGATTCACTCCTGGAGTGGTCGTCACCACGATTCCCTGACGATCACAAGCTTCGAGATCGACAGCATCGAAACCGACTCCGGTCCGCGCAATGACTTTGAGATCCGGACAATTTTTGATGACCTCCTCCGTGTAGGGTTCGGAACCGGCGATCACCGCACAACAACCGGACAATTCCTCAATGAGATTGGTTGCCTCCCAAAAACTCTTGTCTCGGTTTCCCGGCAAGACTTCAAACCCTTTTTCAGACAGCAACGAAAAATGGGGACCTTCGTCAGAATTGAGAGCACAGCATTTCACGGTCAGCGACAAAGAAATCTCCTCACAGGCGGCAGACAAACGGTTTGAACATCTTGATGCGTTATCACAATAGTTGACACCCACGAGTGGTTCCAGCCAACGGATCAGCTTGGCAAACTTGCTGTTGGACACATCGTTTCTCTGAAATATTGAGGAGTTCGCCGGGATCACCACTTCTTGGAAACTTTTGTGAACGGAGCGTTTTTGGATTGACCGGCGTTGAAAACAGAAATACCATTTCCTGCTCATGAGACTCAGTCTCAATAACACAGGAGTGGAAATGAGTCAAATCTTTGAATCTGATTCCAAAACTGCTTCAGACACCGTCGTTTGTCGATGCCTGAATGTCACGCACTCCACCATTTCTGATTGCGTGAATCTGTACGGAGCAGAAAGCCATCAGGAAGTGCGTGGGCTCTGTGGCGCTGGCGGTGGCTGCATGAGCTGTCGTTCAAGAATCAAGCAACTCATTGCCCAGCATCAAAGCAACCGCTCTGAAGCACGTCGCTAACGGCTTCATCGAGCTTCTGGAGACGCCCCGCCAGCAATTGTGACGGACGCCTGATCATCTCGATTTCAGGCTCGCTGGACCGCCGAAGAGCATCAGCCCAAAAACAGAGCAGGGCAGACACTCTTTCGAATGCCTGCCCTGAATCTGTTTTCAACCTGCAATCAGCTTTGCTCAAACTGCAACTTTTAGAGTGCGAAACATTCGCTCGGATCGCAGCTTTGAAAGTTGAGTTCGGAATCCGAGATCAGTCTTTTGACTCACCCATTTGAGAGAGCATGTAGTTTTCCATGCCGAGCTTGTCGATCAGATCCAGCTGTGCTTCCAGCCAGTCGACGCTTTCTTCAGTTTCACGGATGATCTTTTCCATGATTTCGCGGCTCGCGGCGTCTTTTTCTTCAAGACAGATCTGAACGCCTTCGTTGTATGTCTTGCTGGCGTTCAGTTCGAGGGCGAGATCGTTTTCCAGCTGTTCTTTGATGTTGTCACCGACGCGAATCACGTCATAGCGAGCGATTTCGGGAACTCCATCGAAGAAAAGAATCCGGTCGACCAGAAGTTCTGCATGCTGCATCTCTTCGATCGATTCCTGATAGTGGTGAGCTCCCAGCTTGTTCAAGCCCCAGTTTGTGCACATTTTGGCCTGAACGAAATACTGGTTAATCGCTGTCAATTCGATTGTCAGTCCCGCGTTGAGAGCGTCAATGACGCGTTGACTCCCCTGCATCTGTGACTCCGATCATCACGTTGAAGTGTTCAAAAAATCAGTGAAATTCAGTGTATGTGCTCATCCAGTCGCGATCGATTCCGCCGCCCGACTGGTTGATAATTTTGTGCCGATTGAGACAACGTATCGAGAGTTCCCAGCTTCTGTTTTCCAGCGACAGCAACAGCCCGACACAAAAATCACTGGGCCAAACACGTTCCCGAAACGGGTCAGTCACTACGAAAATCGGCGAAATTCCGAGACCGGTAAAAGTTCCTACTTGAGGTCGTATTCTTTGATTTTGCGATACAGTGTTCTCTCGCCGATGCCCAGCATGGAGGCTGTCTCTTCCCGTTTTCCACCGGTCAATTCGAGCGTTCGAGCGATGTAATATCGTTCGACCTCTTCAAGAGGGCGACCGATGAGGACGTCGGCTCCGGCTCCTCCGGCCGTTCCGTCACTGGACTGACCACAAAGTTCAGCAAGTTCACTCGGCAAATCGTCAACATCCAGCAGGCCATCGACATCGAGCGCGAGCATCCCTTCGATTGTATTGCGAAGCTGGCGAATGTTTCCCGGCCAGTCAAATGTCATGAGGGCCTGTCTCGCTGCCCGGCTGATTCCCTCCACTTCGCGTCCCTGACGCTTACAGAACTCCTTCAGGAAGTGGTCGATGAGCAGGGGAATGTCCTCCCGGCGATCACGTAGCGGCGGAAGATAAATCGTGACGACACTCAAACGGTAGTACAAATCACTGCGAAATGTGCCTTCTTCCATCGCCTGTTTCAGGTCGGCATTTGTTGCAGCGACGAGCCGCACATTGATCGATTTCTCTTCGTTGGAACCGATTCTTGTGATCCGCCGATCTTCCAAGACTCTCAGAAGCTTGATCTGTGTATCTGTCGGCATTTCGCCAACTTCATCGAGGAACAGTGTTCCGCCGTTGGCGTATTCAAATTTTCCAATTCGCTTCGAAGCAGCTCCGGTGAAGGCTCCCTGTTCATGTCCGAACAATTCGCTCTCGAGAATACTTTCCGGCAGAGCGGAGATATTCAGAGGTACGAAAGGCTTGCTCTTGCGGGGGCTATTTTGATGAAGAGCACGTGCGACAAGTTCTTTCCCGGTTCCACTTTCCCCGAGAATCAGGACTGTCGTGTCTGTTGGAGCGAGGTTTTTGAGCTGTTCGATGACGCGATGCATCGACGGGCTGTTGCCGATGACTCCTTCGAACCCGAACTTCTCGTCGAGTCCGCGCGACAGCGCAACATTCCGTCTCAGAAGGCGAATACGACTCGACGCCTTCTCGACAGCTTGACGTAACTCCTGAATATCAAGAGGTTTCGTAAGATAGGTGTAGGCCCCGCTTTGCATCGCTGTGACTACCGTCGGCACCGAACTATGTGCCGTCAGGACAATCACTTCCGAGTCGGGGAGTTCTTCCTTGGCTTTTCGGAGAATCTCCAGTCCATCGACATCGTCCATCTTAAGGTCAGTGATGATGACGTCGAAGTTCTGGCTCTCAATCAATTCCGCTCCACGCGGACCCGAATTCGCAATCGTACACTCACAGTTGATGCGTTCGAGACTTTCAGCAACCGCCTGCGCGTGCGGCTCGTCGTCATCGACGACCAACACCGAAACGGCAATAGCAAAGGCATCTGACCGTGACTGACTCACGTAAATCTTCCTGAGAGAGTGTGACCGGGAAAACCTGCAATATTTACAGGTCGCCGCCACTCTGTAAAGCGGCCGAAATGGCAGTTTGCTGAGAAGTTGGAATTCCAAGCCCTTCGCCCGCAAACTTTCGAATTGCGAAATTTCCTGAACCTCGAAGCAGCGGTGTCATCTTGTGATGTTTCCGCGAGTTCGGGTATTCTTCGACCGTTGACCCTGGCGTCAAACTGAGAACGGAATCCAAACTCCGCCAAAACACGTCGCATCACTGTTTCTGACTCAATGAATGTTTCAGAAAACGACTCGATGAAATGTTTCGGGATCACACTGAATGCATCCCGACTTGTGACTCGCTGCGAATCTCAAAAGCGTAGACACCATGCATCGAGAGAGACGAGTTCAGGGGAGTGCAGAGACACCATGCAAATGGTCTAAGGAAAGCGATGTCGATCCTGCAATGTGAAGATCTGGTCAAAGTTTATCCCGGCGGAAAACGGGCTGTCGACGGTGTTTCTTTTGATGTCGAACCGGGTGAGATTGTCGGGCTGTTGGGCCCGAATGGTGCCGGAAAGTCGACCACATTCCGGATGACTTGTGGCCTCACATCACCCACCAAAGGCAAAGTCTTTCTCAACGGAGTCGATGTCAGCCGGTGGCCGATGTACAAGCGGGCTCGGCACGGAATGGGCTACCTGCCACAAGACCAGAGCATCTTCACCAAGCTATCGGTTGAACAGAATCTCATCGCAATTCTGGAGTTCCTGCCACTTTCGAGGAAAGAACGGAAAGAACGACTCGACCGGCTGCTGGGACAGTTCGGTCTCGATGATAAGCGAAAACAGATCTCATCGACTCTCTCGGGAGGAGAACGTCGACGACTCGAGATCGCACGCTGTTTGTCGAGCAAGCCGAAAATCATCCTTCTCGACGAACCCTTCACCGGAATTGATCCGACCACGATCAATGACATTCAAGACATTATCGGAGAACTGAGAGACTCCGGGATCTCCATTCTGCTCACCGACCACCGGGAGCGTGAAACTCTGACCATCACCGATCGCAGTAATATCATTTGCGATGGTCGCGTTGTTGTCAGTGGAGATGTTGAGACGGTGCTGAACAACAAGGAAGCCCAGGAGAAGTATTTTGGTCGCCGCTTCGATGCAACATCCATTATCGAAGAGAAATCCAATTTCCGCGTCGACCGTGCAGAAACTCTTCCGATTCCCGCCCCGCATACATTCAAAAAGCCGCAGGAAACCGCCAGTCCCGAAACAATTTCGCAGCCGTCAGCTTCGACCGCACCTCGACGAGAGACGGAAGACCGAGTGGACGAATCCGAGTGGCTCTAAATCGAGTTGATGCTGTTTCAGCAGTCGCCTCGGGAATCCATTTCGCACGTCCACAAAGATAGAGTGGGTTGGCTAATTCGGAGGCGTCAAAGATCGTTCGGAGAGTGCTTCGAAATCAGTGAGCTGCGATGAGATCATTCATCGCGGGGGAACCTGCGACGAGTTGTTGCCCGTTCTCACCTGTGCAGCCTTGTTGAGGCGACTTGTCTCCGGAGTCTTGCTTCGGATTCAATTTCTCTCCGCTCCCGGTCCGAACTGACTCGATGTGGTGGCGGCACTTGGGGCAACGATCCAGATGGTTCTCAAATTTCCCAGCGACAACCTCTGTCAGTTTTCCAGCAACGTAGTCCTCTGCCTGATTAATGACTTCAGCACAAGTCATGTGCCCAGCGACCACCTGTCGTTGAGTTTGCAGGACCAGAAATCCGATGAAAAGGAAAACTGCCAGCGATCCCCCAATTGCGGTCAATCGCTTGAGTTTCTCTTGCCGACGACACGTTCTTTGTCGATCCAGCATCGATCGAATCACGCCAGCGGGGCAGTCACCCCAACCTTCGTTGCTGCCTGGATTCTCCGAATTTTCTGACATCAGATTTCTCCGCCTGCGTGAACGGCCTGAAATGCGCTTTCCAAGCCGCCCCTCCCCACTCAACAGTTGATGTATTCAACCAAAGATCTTCAAAGCAACGATTCTTTCGCTGATCGTTTTCACAACAAGACTGCCACGACACTCAAGATTATCGATGTCTGACGCGTTCAAGACTGTAAAGCAGCCCACAAACAGAATGCAATCCGGCAACTTTCGCGATCAACGAGATAACAACTGAAAACAATCCGTCCGTAATTTCGAGGAGAACGCTCAGCCTCACACGTCCTACTCATTGATAAATGTCACGTTCCGTAGCGTGCGGGACGTGCTGTTCTGTGAAGGAATGGGCTGTCGACCGGGACTTCCGGAGAAGTGACTCCGATCGTCGCTGCCAACCGGTCGATATCGTTCAGGATGAGATGCCGTCGTTCGATCTTGAGTTTGCCCTCGGACTGCAAATCCCCCAGAACAACGGTCACTGTCTCACGAGTGCTGCCGATGATGCTGGCCAGTTCCTGATGCGAGAGCTTGATTTTCAGCCGAACGCCGTCAGGAGTTCTCACCCCGTATTGGTCCGCCAGTTCAATCAGAAGATGGATCAGTCGCTCGCGGTTAGACCGGAAGAGCAGGGACTTCAACCGCCGCTCCACACGACGCCGACGAAACCCTATCAACTTTGTGATACCAATCGCCACGTTGGCTTCTGATTCCATTAAGTCCTGAATGATCACCTTCGGAATGCGAATCAACGTGCTGGGCATCATTGCTTCTGCGAACTCTTCACGTTGCCCCCCATCAAAGACAGCCAACTCGCCAAAAACTTCTCCGGGTTCGATCAGTGCCAGAAGTGCCTGTTTTCCATCGGAGGTGACATGGAACAGCTTGACGCGCCCCTTGGTGAGCAGCAAAACCGATTCGCTCGCATCTGACGGAAGATAGATCATCTCCCCTTTGCCGAAAGAGCGACTCTGTGAAGCAGCTTCCAAACGCTCAATTTGATCTTCGGTCAACCGTTCGAACAACGGGCACTCTTTGAGGAACCAAAGTTTTTCGTCCATGCGACACTCAGTTATTAGAAGTCGAAGTTCTCGTCGTGGCTGCGTTCTGCGAATGGGTCATCTCGACTTCGCCTGGAATTGCTCGTTCCGCAGAAAATTCGGTCTCTTTGCCAATGCGTCGTAAGCCAGAAATGCTGATGCTCTCATAACATGCGCGTGACCAAGGCTTTTGACGAGGGATTGGAGTGATCCGATTCCCGGATTACGACGCCATGTTGCTTCAAAGTCTTACCGGGAAAATCGAATTACGCACGAACTCGCATTTGACGAACGCACTCGACGGAAAACAGATCAACATAATCCTTTTGATGAAAGCAAGTTACGATCTATCGCCGGTGACTCAATTGCGTGGACAATGAGAGGAAATCGCGATCGGCGACTATCGGGCAATGCTGCTGATCACTTCTTTGAAAATCGGTTCGTACTTGTCCCAACGGTTATTGGGGCATTTCGCAACGACGTTGTACTGCCACTGCGACCCCACGAGCGTCAGTCGATAGGCTCGCATCTTTCCCCCGAAGCCTTCACTGCCGGTAAATTCAACGAGCCAACCTGTGCCATACGGGACGTCGAATTCTTCACCCGGGGTCTCTTCGTAGTCACTGTAGTCCAGTTCGAACTGTTTCTGGGTGAGAAACTCGTGCACCTTCGCAGCAGGTGGGAGTTCATCAACAGGAGCTTCGCCGGGGATGATCGGACCTCCCGCGGGAAGCGAAGCCATGTCGGCAATTGGAGCTCCTGAGCGGCTGTGACGGACGGAAATACGTGCTGTTCCGTCTTCAAAGGTGGCGAATGGAGGCCGACCTCCCTGACCACCCCCACTTTCGACTTCCCAGTCGCTGGGATACTTGATGTTGAATTGGCCGAGATCGTGCTCAAACGTGGAGTAATTGACCACTTCAGGCTGCTTCGGGCCGCTGCTGCCGCCTCCCATGTTCTGAACGGCGAAGAATCCCCCGATCCCGGCAATGAGGAGTGCTCCTACTCCGACGGCAACTTTGATGCCGGTGTTGGAGTTTTGCTTCTTCGACTTCGAACCCTTTTTGCGTTTGGGTTCGTCGTCCGCTCGTCTTTTTCGCGGAGGAAGTTCCTGCAGAATCGGATCTTCCTTGAGACCGAAGTTCATCCCGTAGTCATCTTCACAGGCAGGTGGAGCCGCGACTTTTTGCTTGACCTTGGGCGAAGGAACCTGAACCACTTCTCCGCATTCTTTGCATTTCATTTTCTTTCCGGCTGCTTCGTCCGGAACTTTGAAACCGCGGCCGCAGGAGCACTTAAAGGAAATTGCCATAAGGTCATCCGGGGTATTGAATGTGTCAGTGAAAAAGATGCCAATGAATCGGGTTCAGATGACAAAAGAATAGCGGTCGTTGACGATCAGAGAAAACGTTCACTGTCCATTCCGTTCGAATCAGATCAACGACTGCCGGTGAGACCTCCGTCCAACTCTCATCGTATGCTTCAGCGAGAAGGATGTCACTCGCTCACCACATCAAATGAGTCGGCTCCCAGAGAGACGGGGGAGGCATCACCCGGTTCCTGTTACGATTTCAATCACTTCTTTGCGGGACCAATTTCGATGTTCACCGCTTCGATTTCTCCGTCATAGGCGAATCGACGAGGATATTTCGCCACGGGATCGCCATCATCGAGGCCAACTTGCAGACCTTCGGCGGGGACTTTTTCGAGAAGCTTTTCGATCGTCCCGCTTCCCACTTTCATTCCGTCGACCTTGAGAACGACTTTTCCCTTTTTCCGAGCGATGACTTCAATCTGATGGGCGTTCTCAATGACGGAATCCGAACTGACAACTTCCAGATGTCCGCCGCTTCGAACCGCGAAGCGAAGCACTCCATCTTGCACGAACAACGAAATTCCATGCGTCACGCCTCCTTGAGCCACAATCACTCCGTCTGGAGCGAATGACTCCAATTGAGCGCGAATCGTAAACGCTGTTCCAACGAGATTCGGAGACTCCGACTTCGACAAATCCGCTCCAGCTTTGAGATCAAACTCTGTTTGCTTTGAGTGGTCGTGGTTTTGGGACCCTCTCCAGGCTCCGAGTGGAAGGACATCAGCGCGAGCAGCCCATTCATCCCAGATCTGTTCGAGTTCACGAACTCGAGCCGGATATTCGGCAGAGAGATCGTTCGCTTCGATGCGATCGACGGAAAGATCGTACAGCTCCCACGGCTTGTTTTCCTTGGCCACGAGTTTCCAGTCGCCAACTCGGACAGCCCGATTTCCTTCGTGCTCCCAAAACAATGCGTCTCGTTCAATCTCTTGCCCCGAGAACGCAGGCTGAAGACTTTTGCCTTCGAACGGTTTGATTTCGTTGTCGCCGATCCGTTTTGGATACTCCGCTCCGGCAACATCAAGACACGTCGCCATGATGTCGATGAGGTGTCCGGGCTGAGACTCCAGTTCGCCTTTTCGGAAAATCCCGTTCGGCCAGTGGCAGATCAAAGGGCTTGAGATTCCGCCTTCGTGCACCCAGTGCTTGTATTCGCGAAACGGAGTGTTCGAAACATTCGCCCAGCCTCGTCCGTAGGCGATGTACGTGTCGGCAGGGCCGGGCATCACTCCGGGACCCTGAACGACGGGATATCCATCTCGCGCCTTGTTCGGAATCATGTCCGTCTGCAATTCCGCGACGTCCATTGCTTCACCGGGACTTTCGGGGCGCTCGCGCAAATTTCCGCTCGGTCTGCGGCCCAGTCCTTCCGCACATCCTCCGTTGTCCTGCAGAAAGAAGATGAGAGTGTCGTCGAGTGCTCCCAGTTCTTCGAGTTTCTCGACAATCCGACCGATTCCTTGATCCATGTTGTCGACCATCGCTGCATAAACTTGCATGCACGCAATTTCCCATTCCCGATGCTCGACTTCGTTCCAGTTTTCCGCGTCAGCAGGCAACTCTGTGTCGGGACGAACGAGCCCAAGTTCTTTCAGTCGATCGAGGCGGGCCTGACGGATTGCCCGGTATCCTTCATCGTAGACTCCGTCATACTTGGCAATATCTTCGGGAAGAGCGTGCATCGGCCAGTGTGCCGCCGTGTACGCAACGTACATGAAGAACGGTTGAATCGGTTTCGACTCCGGTTTTTCGAAATGCTCGTCGATGAAGCGGACCGCATGGTCGCTGATTGCATCTGTGTAGTAATACGTCTCGGGCTGATATTCCGAATCAGCGTATGGAGAAATCTGAGTATTGTCGCGGGTCAACGAATTTGGATCGAAGAAACTTCCCGCTCCATGAATCGTGCCGTAGAAGCGGTCAAATCCCCGCTGCAGCGGCCAGTTGGACTTGTCTCCATCCGGTTTAACGTGTGGAGTCACATGCCACTTTCCTGACATATATGTTGAATATCCGGCAGGTTTCAGGGCTTCGGCGATTGTCACGCACTGACGGTTGAGGTTCCCGCGATAGCCAGCGATTTTCCGATCCGACATCATGTGACCGATCCCCGCCTGATGAGGATAAAGCCCGGTCAGGAGCGAAGCACGAGTCGGACAACATCGGGCTGTGTTGTAAAACTGAGTAAACCGAAGCCCGCCATCAGCGAGTTGTTGCAGATTCGGCGTCTGAATTTCTCCCCCATAGGGTTGAATATCAGAAAAGCCCATGTCGTCAGACATGATCAAGATGATATTCGGTCGCTCCGAGTCGGCGCGATCCGCCGCATCAAGAGACAAGGCAGGAAGCAAGACCGCAGCAATGGAAAGGAATCGACGGAGGAGGGCAGGAATTTTGGGCATGAGGCGAAAACCGTTCAGGGAATTGAATGACAGACGCTGCGTCAGTAAAACGCATCAACGTCAATCGAAATCATCCAGAATCAGCAAGTGACTCACAAGTCAGCGTTTTTAAGAACCTCAGAGTTCTTTAGAATCCCAGTCACTGTTCAATTCTTTGGAAGGACCCACATGTCACCCGCACCACAGTCCGACGACTCGGAATCGGCCAAACTTGACTTCATTCGGGAAATTGTCGCCCGCGACGTCCAGGCCAACACACATCAGGGACGAGTTCATACTCGCTTCCCTCCAGAGCCGAATGGATACCTCCACATCGGCCACGCGAAATCGATCTGCCTGAATTTCGGGATCGCTCAAGAGTTCGGTGGCAAGTGCAATCTTCGATTCGACGACACCAACCCCACCAAAGAAGACGTGGAGTATGTCGAATCGATTCAGGAAGACATTCGATGGCTGGGATTCGAGTGGGATGAACTGCACTTTGCATCAGACTACTTCGAACAACTTTACGAATGGTCCTGCGAACTGATTCGCAAAGAACTCGCCTATGTCGACAGCCAGACACTCGAGGAAATCCGGCAACAGCGCGGGACAGCCACGGAACCGGGTCAGGAGAGCCGGTATCGGAACCGCTCGGTCGACGAGAACCTCGATCTGTTCTCCCGAATGAGAAGCGGAGAATTCGCAGACGGAGAGCACGTGCTGCGGGCGCGGATCGATATGGCGTCCAAGCATCTCATTCTCCGCGATCCGTTGATGTATCGAATTCGGCATGCCGAACATCATCGAACCGGCAATCAGTGGTGCATCTACCCGATGTACGACTATGCCCATGGACAAAGTGATGCGATCGAAGAGATCACTCACTCGATCTGCACACTCGAATTCGATACGCATCGACCGCTTTACGACTGGTTTATCGAAAAGCTCGGGATCTTTCCGTCGCATCAGTACGAATTTGCCCGCTTGAATCTCACCTACACAGTGATGAGCAAGCGCAAGTTCATTGATCTTGTCGATGGAAATTATGTCGACGGCTGGGATGACCCGCGCATGCCAACGCTCAGCGGGATGCGGAGAAGGGGATACACTCCGGAAGCAATCCGCAACTTCTGCTCCGAAATTGGAGTCACCAAATACAACGGCCTTACTGATTTGGTCGTTCTCGAAAATGCGCTTCGCGCCGATTTGAACAAGCGAGCCGAACGGCGGATGGCAGTGCTTGATCCGCTGCGAGTTGTCATCACGAATTACCCGGAAGGGGAATCTGAAGAACTCGACGCTGTCAACAATCCGGAAGATGAGTCCGCTGGCACGCGGAAGATTCCTTTCGGTCGCGAAATCTTCATCGAGCGCGATGACTTCATGGAAGATCCGCCGAAGAAATTCTTCCGCCTCGGTCCTGGTCGAGAAGTTCGCCTTCGCTGGGCGTATTTTCTGACCTGTCAGGAAGCGATCAAAGACGAAGACGGGAACATCGTCGAATTGAGATGCACATACGACCCGGAGACAAAAGGGGGCAATGCTCCCGATGGAAGAAAAGTGAAAGGGACCATTCACTGGGTAAGTGCCGAACACTCTGTTGAAGCAGAAGTTCGACTCTACGATCACCTTCTGAAAGTCGAAAACCCCGCCGACATGCCAGAAGGGCAAGACTGGAAAGAGGCACTCAATGAGAATTCATTGAGTGTTCTTAAGGGATGCCGTCTGGAACCGAGTCTCGCCGATAACGACGGGGCGATGCCGGTCCAGTTTGAGCGGAAAGGCTATTTCATTCAGGACGCTCGCGATTCCGCTGCCGGTCACCTCGTCTTCAACCGCACTGTTTCTCTCAAAGACAGTTGGTCGAAGAAAGGGCGTCGTTAACGTTCTTCAGCTTGATTCCTGAAGAATGCACAGTCATCAACCTCGGAAGCGCAGGGGCAGAATGTCACGCGTTTCCGAGGTTCACACTTTGCTCACTGCTCACTCATCTGTCGCGCACTCATCCGTCACTTGAACAACAATCGTGTGACGCTTTTCTTCTTCCCGTTTGGGAAGCGTGACCGTTAGCACTCCGTTCTGGAAAACGGCACTCGCTGCGTCTTCTCGGACGAGGCATGGCAGCTCCACTGCTCGAGAGAAGCGGGGTTTGCGACGTTCCTGGCGGTGTTGTGTCCCTTCGACTTCTTTCGCTTCTTCAATGTGCTCAGCCCGAACATGCAAACGTAAGCCGACAACTTCCAGGTTGATTTCGTTGGAATCAACTCCGGGAAGTTCCATGACGACTCGCACCTCCATCGGCGTCTCAACGAGATCGACCTCGGGGACACGGACGTCTTTGGAGGAGGGCTCTGTTCCTTCCCATTGACGGGTGAAACGGTTCAGCATGTTGTCAAACTCTTGTTGGAGAGCTTGAAAGGGATCTCGACGAAACAGGGACTGCTGCCCTCGTTCTTGTGAAGAAAAATCCGGTTCCACAGCACAGTCCTCCTTATCTGAATGGAATTCGAACTCACCAGAATGAAACGTGATCTCCGGGCAATGCCTGTCTTTCAACAAAACCAATTGCGAGGTGGGAGATCAGCGACAAACACTTCTGGTCTGTCGACACATTCTATGGCATCTCCATCTTTGAATTGCAGCGATTCGCGAGCAAACCATCCTTTCACGGAAAGTTAACGAGTTCAGGAAAGTGCTTGGAATCCGTGAAATGGTCTGTTCATCTTCGTCGTGGCCGTCTGTCACAATTTCCAAAAATTCTCTTCAGTGACTCGACAGGTCCTATCGCCCGGAAACTCGCGTCGCTTCTCAGCAACAAGGTGTTTCCCGAATGAAACTTCACACTTCGCAAGTTTCCTGAAACACCATTTTCGGAATCCGAAAGTCGCCCAAAATTCTCTCAATCTCCTCACCGTTCGTGTTTCTAAGACATTCGGCCAAAATTCGAAAAAATTGTTCTTTTCGCCTTCGTCTGCTTCATTCAAGGTTTACATTTCGAAGAGGGTAATAGAACAATAACCCATGTACGTTTGTTGATGGGCCAACAACAAGAACAAGGGTAGGGCATGAGAATCATGCAATTTGGTGGACTCTACTTTTTGATCACAGTCACGCTGCACTTTCTTGTGCAGCAGATCCGTCAGCTCCCGATTCTACCCCAGGTCGGACGACGCGCGGCGGGGTTGGTCGAAGCTCCGATCATGCTTGTGTTGATCTTCATCACTGCCGCTGTTCTCGTGCGGCTCATTGGATCTCAACTCACCTCCCGATCACTGCTCATCGCGGGCGCATTTGCAACCGGGCTACTCATCGTCTCCGGGCTGCTTCTTGATATCGGTGTGAGCGGTTATCGCCCCAGCGAATACTTCCTCAATGCCGATCGCACGACGCGGGCCGTTTATCTGGGCGGACTCTTCGTCTTTGCACTCTCTCCAGCACTTGTTCAGCAAATTCGAACGAAGCAAGTTTGAGACGATGGTACACTCGTCGCAATCGTGCTGGGGAACGGCCTGAAGAAGGCGCTCTCAATTCCTCCACTCGCATTCATGACATCAGGTCTTTACATTGAGAGGCGGTTCCCCCTGATCACTTCGATCGTGTTGTGAAGACGCAGTTGTGACGGCGTAAGACGCTGTAATCGTGCAACAGTTTTGGCTCCCTCAGTGGAAACGTGTCTTCAACAACCCGTTCGAGTCTGGTCCTGGAATCGAACAACGAATTAGAAAAGAATATGATTCTCAACGATTCGAATCGCGTTGAGAAACGTTGCACTTCCGCCGTTGACATCAATCGACGCGCCCGTCCCCAATCTTGAAGCGGCAGCAATTCATTCCCATAGGAAGTACATCAGCAGATGATTAAAGTTTCCGAGGGTCGACTCCAAACCGTTTGTCTTCTATTCATCACAACGGTCCTGGCGACGTTTGCCGCTTACTGGCTGCGTCCCGTTCTTGTTCCACTGGTGTTGGCTGTCTTCATCGTGAATGGAGTCACACCGATTCTGGAGTTTCTCGAGAAGTCGATCGCTTCGTCTCGATTTACCGCAGCTGTGATTGCGTTCCTTGTCGGTTCACTGGTGATGGTCATGTTGATGGCATCGCTCTGGGCATCAGTCGTGGACCTTTCGAAGAACTGGGCGACCTATGAGGCTCAATTGCAACTGATGATGCGGAATCTCCGCACGGTTCTCCCGATGCCTTTGGAACCTGATGTGCCGGAGGAGCCGAGAGAAAAACGCCTAGGCGAAAGAGATCCTCCGCTCATTTCTCAGTCTTCTCCAGACATCGACGATACCGCGGATTCCGAGTCATCAGACAAGGAAGATTCTGGAACGTCCGACATCTCGACTGCAGAAGAACTTCCTGTTGAAGCTCCTCCGGACGAAAAGAGCGGCGATGGCGGTTCTCCTCCGGAACAACCCGAGGGAGATCCAACGGACGGTTCCAGTCCGACAGATGATTCCAATTCTGAAAACGTCGGCCAGAGCGAAGACAATTCCGCGCCACGTGAGCAGGACGAAGGAGAAAATGCGGAGCAAGAGAATCCCAATTCTTCAGAGACCAATCCGCCTGATCCCAGTTCGGAATCAACTGTGGAGTCCTCCGGTGCGAGTGAAGAATCTGCCGAAACCGGCGAACTGGTGGCCAGACCACTGCACCGAATTACTCCGGTCGATTCGCAAACCAAAGTCCTTGCGCCGGAAGTTCGCCCGAAGACTGTCCCCAGCGACAACGACACCTTCAGCCGATTGCTGACGAACACAGTCCGGGCTGGGTTCTTCGACATGTCCCAGCTCTTTCTCCAGATGATCTCCTCCAGCGTGATCGTGCTGATTTACGTCTTCTTTCTCATGCTGGGTGTTCCGAATCCGTCCGCCCGTCCGCAAGTTCTGAATGAGATCGACCGACAGATTCGTTCGTATTTGTCGCTGAAATCGGTGATCTCTGTTCTGACCGGATGCGTTTTCGGATTGACCCTTTGGTTTTTCGGAATTCCGATGGCACTGGCGTTTGGTGTAATGGCGTGCTTTCTGAATTTCATTCCCAACATCGGCCCGATCATTGCCAGTCTGCTTCCATTGCCACTGATTATTCTCCAACCAGGAGCGGGCATTCTATGGATCGTACTCGTCGTCGCACTCACAAGCACAATCCAGTTCGTCAGCGGGAATGTCATTGAGCCCCGCTTGATGGGAAAGTCTTCCGACCTGCATCCAATCGTCGTGCTTGTGGCTCTGATGTTCTGGGGAATGCTGTGGGGAGTCGTGGGAATGTTCCTGGCGGTTCCGATCACCTCGGGAATTCGAATTGCTCTGAATGAATTCGAACAGACTCAGGGAATCGCGGAGATGATGGCCGGACGCTGGCCCGAACAGCTAGTCGTTGTTTCAAATTCCGAGGGTCATGAGTCAAATTCCGGAACTGTTTGATTTCGTTCGAGAAGTCAACGAGTTTGAATTGCGATCGCAGATTCCAGTTTCACGTGTCTGAGGACTCTTCATCAGCTTCGTGAGCATGCGATCGTCGATCACCTGCTCGTGAAATCGCCCCGAGACGGGGGTGAACCACAGCCCACGATTGCATTTCAACGAAAAGGAACGATGCCGTCCAGGCGATGAGAACGAGCCCGATCAGTGTTTCAAGAACCGTCATCATTCGCAGGTTTCCGACGGGGATTAAATCGCCGAAGCCCAATGACGTATAGACCTGAAACGAGAAGTACCAGTAGTCCTCGGAGCGCACGCCGTCTCCATCTTGAATCCAGCCATTTCCGGGAAAGTGGCTAAGTATTTCGTAGACGAATGAGAACAGCAACATCTCAAGGATGTGAGCCATCAGGACACCGAGAATCGTCACGTTGATCCACCATCGTTTCCTCTGATGAACTTGATCCCTGGGAGTGGCGAGAAAAGTGAAGGTGTTGTAGTGGATCGCGACGCATGTCAAAACGAGCGTCGCGGAGACAACACAAATCAAAAACATTTCGGAGCCCCTGATTTCTGAGCAAATTGGTCTTGGCCGTGCACTCGTTCTGGCTGTTTGACCTGTGATTCGTTCAGTCTGCTCGGTCGAATTTGCGACGACGGTTTCAAAAACCGATTGACTCTGTCTATGAGCTTTGCGGCGAAGCCGAGTCGGGGCTTGCGTTTCCATCAGTTTCGACAGAGGCTGAATCGTTCTTCGGCGTTCTCCACTCAGCGAGTCCACGGAAGAGGACGAAGAATGTTGGAACGAAGAGGAACGAAAAGATCGTCGCTGCCAACATCCCCCCGACGATCGCATTTCCGACCGCCTGCCGACTCGCCGCACCAGCTCCGGAAGCGACCAGAAGCGGAAGGAATCCGAGAATCGACGAGAAAGCCGTCATCAAGATCGCTCGAAATCGTAGTTCCGCAGCTTTGACCGCAGCCTCCTGAATCGACAGCCCCAAG
The DNA here is from genome assembly GCF_007859735.1 of Thalassoglobus neptunius. Classification (GTDB taxonomy): domain Bacteria; phylum Planctomycetota; class Planctomycetia; order Planctomycetales; family Planctomycetaceae; genus Thalassoglobus; species Thalassoglobus neptunius. The sequence goes on from NZ_SIHI01000010.1 coordinate 78,995, forward strand.
CGTCGCTGTTCGCTCGCAAACTCAACAATCAGAATCGCATTCTTACTTGCCAATGCGACGAGAAGAACGATTCCGATTTGCGTGTATGTGTTGTTGTCTGCTCCTCTCACAATCAGAGCCAGAACCACACCGAGCGCCGCTAACGGAACCACCGCGATCACAGCAGCAGGACTTGTCCAACTTTCGTACTGAGCAGCGAGAACGAGAAAGACGAAGATGACCGCCAGACCGAAAATCGCAAGTTGCCCGCCCGAAGCAAGTTTCTCCTGATAGGACATCCCAGTCCATTCATAACCGAAGGAATCCGGGAGTTCCTTACCGGCAAGCTGTTCCATCAGCTGCAATCCCTGACCGGAACTGAATCCCGCAGCGGCTGATCCGTTCACCGAGGCACTCGGATACAAATTGTATCGCCGGACGGTCGTCGGTCCGAAATCATCCTCGACATTCACCAGTGAATCCAGAGGAACCATTTGCCCTGTTAGATCGCGGACATTCAACGATGAGATATCAGAAGGAAAGGCACGATACTCCGCTTCTGCCTGAACACGCACTTGATACGAACGATTGAGGTAGGTGAAGTCATTGACATATGCCGAACCAAGATAAGCTTGAAGCGTCCCGAAAATGGAGCTGAGCGGGACACCCATTGTTTTGGCTTTTGTCCGGTCGATCTCAACAAACAATTGAGGAACGTTCGCGCGGAATGTCGTGTTCAAAGCTGCCAGACCGGATTGGTCAGTGCCAGCAAGCACAACGGATTCGGCAACGTTTTGCAGCTCGGCGTACCCCGCATTCCCTCGATCCTGAATCTCCATCTGAAAACCGCCAGCGTTTCCGAGTCCATCAATCGGGGGAGGAATGAAACCGAAGACAATTGCTTCGGTCACTCCGTAAAACTTCTGCTGCAGACTCGCCAGAATCGAACCCTGGCTCAACTCCGGTGTTTTCCGATCATCCCAGGGCTCAAACATCAAGACCGAGAACCCCATATTGGAACCGGCATTTCCGCTCAGAAGCGAATACCCTGAGATGTTGATGTAATTGGCGATTCCTGGTGTCTCTTCATAAATGGACTCCAGATCGGTGAGCACGTCGCGAGTTCGTTCCAGTGTCGCTCCATCAGGCAATTGAATGTTGGTGAACATGTAGCCTTGATCTTCAACTGGAACGAAACCTGTTGGCAACTGTTCGAAGCTATATCCCGTCAGTCCCACGAGTCCGAAATAGATGACCATGACCAGCGTGACGACTTTCACCAGACGGCCGATCACGGACTTGTAGCCACGAGTTCCCCAATCGAAAACGTTGTTGAATCCGCGGAAAAAGAAGTTCTTCTTTTCTTTGGCGGGGCGAAGAATCAGTCCGCACAGGGCAGGGCTGAGAGTCAGAGCGTTGAGCGTACTGATCAACACAGCTGCCGAAATTGTGAGTGCAAACTGTCGGTTGAGTTGTCCAGTGATTCCCCCCATGAATGCGGTCGGGACAAACACCGCCAGGAGAACCAGCGTCGTCGCGATCACCGGCCCGGTGATTTCTTCCATTGCCTTCACCGCAGCCTGTTTGGGAGCCATTCCGTTGTCGACGTGGCGAGTTGAGTTCTCGACCACCACAATGGCATCGTCCACCACAATTCCGATCGCCAGAACCACTCCGAACAGCGAAAGCATGTTGATGGAAAACCCAAGCCCGGCGATGATGGCGAACGTTCCGATCAACGAAACGGGAATCGCGACGACCGGAACAATGGTGGCTCTCCAGTCCTGGAGAAAGAGATAAATCACAATCACCACAAGCAAAGCGGCAACGAAGAGCGTTTCATAGACCTCGTTGATCGAGGCGGTCACGAAGAGCGTCGTATCAAACGGGATCGAATACTCCATCCCTTCCGGCCAGTTTCTGTCCGCTGCGAGATCTGCCATTCGGGTCTCGACAGCCTTCGCTGTGTCGAGAGCATTCGCCCCGGGCAACTGATAGATCGCCATCGATGCAGATGGCTGCCCGTTGAATGTGGAATCGAACGTGTATGACTTCGCCCCCAACTCGACGCGGGCGACATCTCCCACGCGGAGGACCTGTCCGTCTTCTCCGGTCCGAACGATGATCTCTTTGAACTGATCAACGGTGACTAATCGTCCCTGTGTATTGACCGTGTACTCAATTTCCGCACCCGGCGGGGTTGGTGCTGCCCCAATCTGACCGGCAGCAACCTGAACATTCTGTTCTCGAATCGCCTGGACGATGTCTTCTGTCGTTAACCCTCGTTGTTTGAGAAGATGCGGATTCAGCCAGACTCGCATCCCGTAGTCCCCGACACCGAAGACCATCACATCTCCGACACCTGCGACTCGACTCAACTCATCTTTGATCGTGAGCCCATAGTTACTGAGGAACAGGGCGTCGTATGTCTGATCGGGTGAGGAGAGGGCAATAAACTGTAGAATCTGGGTCGATTGCTTTTTCGTGGTGATCCCTTGTCTTCGAACATCTTCTGGAAGTTTGGGTTCGGCAATGGCGACTCTGTTCTGTACCAGAACCGCAGCAATATCCATGTCGGTCCCCAATTCGAAGGTGACCGTCAGCGTGTAAGACCCGTCGCTGGCGCTCGTCGAGGACATATAAATCATCCCCTCAACGCCGTTCACCTCTTGTTCAATTGGAGTCGCAACCGTTTCTGCGATCGTGGCGGCGTTCGCTCCGGGATAGGTCGCTTTCACCTGAACCGTGGGCGGAGAGACTTCCGGAAATTTCGCGACCGGCAATGCTCCAAATGAAACAATCCCGGCGATGATGATGACGATCGAAATGACCGACGCGAAGATGGGACGGAAAATGAAGAATCGCGACATGCGAACTGCTCTCAAGATTTTGAAAGAGGATGGAATCGACCGGAGACGGAACTTATCGACTTCTCATGAAGTGTGCTTTCAGTCGTGAAGAGCGTCTGTTTCGAAAGGGGTTCCACAATCGAAACTCGCATCGCAACTGGTCCCACTTCAGCGCGGACTCTCACTCGTCGGAACTTTCCGTTTCGGGAGATCCCTCAGCGTCGTCATTCTCTTCCGCGTTGTCCGATTCCTCCGCCACCTCGACGGACATATCATCGGATGTTGCCACGACCGTCCCTTGCCATTTTTCTGGCCTCACTTTCACTCCCGGGCGGCCCCGCTGGCTGCCATCGATGATGATTCTGGCGTCATCGTTCAACTCACTGAGGATCTCAACCAGACCATCGAATGTCTCTCCGACATTGGCCGGTTGGCGTTGAACGACATCTTCTCCGTCGATGACCAAGAGATAAGCACCGCGTCTATCTCGCATCACTGTCAACTGAGGCACGAGCAAAGTGTTTTCTTTTTTGGTCACCGGCACTTTGACTCGAACAAACAGCCCGGGGAAAATCTCTCCGGATTTGTTTTCAAAGATCGAACGGAGCGCGAGAGTTCCCGTCGCTTGATCGACTCCCTCTTCGCTGATGTAGTCGATGTGACCTTCGAACGGAAAGCCTGTGTCAATCTCTCGTTGGAGAAAAACGGGAACCGCTCGATAATCGAAGCCTGTCTGGCCTTCTTTGAGTGGCTGCTCTTCAAGCCGGGCTTTCTGAAGACGTAGTGCCTGACGATCGCTGATGTTGAAATTCGCGTAAAGTGGTGACCGAGAAACGACGGTGGCCAGCACAGTACCGCTTTCCACCAAGTTTCCAATCTTCACATCGGTCTTGGTGATATGGCCGTCGATCGGTGCTTTCACTTCTGTGTAGTCGAGGTCAAGTTGAGCCTGAGTCAGATTCGCCTCAGCTTTTTGAAGCTCCGCTTTCAGACTTTCGACCGTTGCCGCGGCCATTTTTTCAGAAGCGATAGCTGCGTCACGATTCGCAATCGCGTTGTCCAGTTCCTGCTGATTGGACGCCTGACGATCAAACAGTGCCTGGGTTCGCTTGAAGTCCTGATCGGTTCGTGAGACCTCAACTTGAGCGACGCCCACTTGTGCGATCGCGACTTCAACAGACGCTTTGGCTGCGTCAACAGCCGCTTGAGCAGACGCGACAGCGGCAGCGTATTCCTGTTTCTCAATCACATACAGGATGTCGCCTTTTTTCACTTCTTTCCCGGGAGTGAAATGCATTTCTTCAAGAAAGCCTTTCACCCTCGCACGGACATTTGCTCTCTCCACAGCCTCAGTCTCACCGTTTTCTTCGATGTACAGCGTGACTGTTTTTCGTACGGGCGTCACATAGTGAACTTCCGGAGGTGGAGGTGCTTTGTACTCGTTTGATGGCCCGCTCCCTCCGCAGCCAACCACGAGCAGGAAAAGCATCCACAGACAGTGTGGGAACCAATATTGTTGAGAAAGGTTCCCCGAAATATCGGTCGCCTTTCCCTCGCTCTTTCGAAATCTCATCGTTCTTAAGCTTTATGCGAGAATGCTTGACGTGAAGGGTGTGCGGGAGCCCGTTGTTTGACTTCGTGCACCTGTAATGAACTGATTGACTCTGAAATCTAAAGTCTTTCGCGATGTCCGATCTTGAGGAACAGATTGAATAATCGATCGTGCGTACATGCTACGGAAGGCACAACCGAACCACAATCAACACCTGCGGTCCTCTTCACCAATTTGAAATGCAATCGAGCATTCAAATGTGAATTGAATTTGCAGGAGACTGACTCTTCGTTCACGGTATGTCTCGGCCAACGACTCGTTTCCCAGGTTTCCCAATCATCCGTTCAATGGGCGTTTTACTCAGGTTGCGGAAGGAATGGAAACAACTGGAGGATTTCGCGATGGTTCGGTTGCCGCCCATATTCACAAATCTCGAAAGCTTCCGCATATCGCACGTTTTCTCCCGCTTCCTGCCCATACCAGCTGATCAAGGCATCGCGGAATCGGTTGGCTTCACCGCTTGCCCGACGGTCCCATTTTTCTCTCAGCCAGGCCCGTCGAAGTTCGGGTTGAGATGACGGTGGAACACTCTCAACGAATTCGGCGTTCCCCAATGCTCCCCCTTCAAACGTCTGTGATTCGAGGGCCATTAATGCGTCGACCTTCTGTTCGAACACATCATCAATCGACACAGCGATGTCCGCTCGAAATGGGTAGGGACGTTGAAATCGATCGCTCGAATACAAGAAGACGGGATTCTTTTTCAGATGCGGAACGTCAGGACAGAAGAACGGAACAGTGACCATGAACGCTGCATCTTGAACAAGAACACCTGTGTACCGATGATCGGGATGATAGTCCCATGGACGATGCGCGATCACGATATCTGCATTCCATTCCCGAATCAGACGGACGATTTTCTTTCGGTTTTCGAGTGTTGGAAGAAGCTCTCCATCGTGGATATCTAAAACTTCTGACTCCACTCCCAAACGTTCCGCCACGAGCGCCGATTCCTTGGCTCGTCGCTTTGCAAGCGGTCCGCCTGCCATCTGCCAGTGTCCGATATCTCCGTTTGTCACCGACACCAACTTCACGTGATGTCCGAGTTGAGCCCACAAAGCCGCCGAGCCGCCGCTTTTGTATTCGGCATCATCAGGATGGGCCCCGAAGCAGATAATCCGCAGCTTGTCGTCAGCTTCTTCAGCGACGACTCCTTTCCCGATGAGGATCAGAATCAGGTAGAGAAGAATATTGATCGTCTTCATGGGTTGCCTTTCCTGGGTGTCGTCAACGCAAGTCAGTCAATAAAGAGAGCAAATTGCACTGTCGAATATGGCGGGGTTATTCGTTTTCCGGGACATCGAAAGCAGGCGACTGATGAATCGATTCCAAGTGATTCGGTGTTCCAAACCAGTCGTGCATTTCTTTGACAAACGGTTCAACAACCGTGTGTGGTTCGAGCTGCATTCCTCGATCATTCGTTTCCACAATCCAGGTCTCCAAAGCGGCTCGCATTCTGATGAGCGGCTCTCGGTACTCTGGATCTGCGGCGAGGTTCTGAAGTTCCTCCGGATCGTTTTCCAGGTCGAAGAGCATTTCGGCAGGGAAGGGCTCCATCAAGTCAGCTGGCGGACCTGTCAGTTGGCCGTCACGCTGGAGCTCCCGCATCAGCGGTTTGACCAGAAAGCACTTTTCCTTGTAACGATTGAGAGTGGCGAAACCCGCACCCGGTGTAAAATTGCGGATGTAATGGAAGCGCCCATCATGAACGGAACGCTGAGTGATCACTGTTTCGTCGATGCGATCCCGGGCTGCGAAGACATACTGCCTTGGAGAATCCGCCTGCGGTCCGAGAAACACGCGGCTCTGCATTCCCCACGGACGCTCAACACCAGCGATGGCCAATGTCGTTGCAGTGACATCAAGCAAGCTGATCGGCTGTGATTGAACGGTGCCGGGGACGACATCCTCAGGTGGGTTCATTTTCTCAGGCCAGTAGACAATCAGTGGAACACGCAGCCCGGAATCGAAACACCAGTGAATCCCGCGGGCTTCGAGTCGTCCGTTGTCTCCGAAGAACAGAATGACGGTATTGTCACTCAACCCATCTCGCTCGAGTTGTTCGAGAATCCATCCGATGCGCACATCCATTCCGGAAACAGAGTTCAGATAGCGAGCCCACTCTTCGCGTACGACCGGATGATCGGGATAGTATGAGGGTGGATGAACATTGTCGGCCGTTGCAATTTGCGGATGCCATTCCTCACCGACCCAGACGACACGTTCTTTCTCTGCCGACTTTCGGTCGTAGATATCGTATTCGATTTCTGGCATGTTGATCTGTGCGAAGAACGGCTGTTGACTCGCCAGTGAGTCCCAATCATCCGTGCCATAAACAGGACCTTCGTTGACGAAATTGAGATCGAGCTTTCCTGTCCCGACAGTCTTCCCACCCATCGTGGTGATATTGGCCGTCACATATCCTGCATCGTTCAGCCGATGTGTGAGCGGCCGCACACCAGCAGGCAGTCGGAAATCATCTTCGCGATGTGACCGCATGTTGTGCATGTCAGTCGTTGTTTGATACATCCCGGTCATCAATGCAGAACGACTCGGGGCACAAACGGGCGAAGTCGCAATGACGTTGGTGAACATCACCCCGCGTTCAGCAAGCCCGTCTAAATTGGGCGTTTGGACGTTCTCCTGTCCATAGCAGCCCAGATCATGATCGAGGTTCTCTCCGACAATCCACAGAATATTCGGGCGGTCCGCTGACTGGCCGGTCGCACAATTCAGTGCTGAGAACAAAAGACAAGCCACCAGGAAGCACGAAGAAATTCGCATTGATCTCATCTTTCAAGAGCAGTTCGATCGAGTTGTGAAGGAAGCACAATTGAGTCCGCATTTCGACATTGCGATCAACCCGATTCCGGAAGAAACGACGGCACGACGACTCCGTTAATTGTCGGAGCATCACCCAGAGATTGACCGAAGTGCAATTCGCAATTCTTTCCGCCGAGTTGATACATCGATTGAATGAGCGACGGATCGTTTGACGGAATCAAAACAACGACCGAGCTTCCACGATATCGATCCAGCGAACGGGAAATCAGTCGCGCTGCTGCCATGGAATCGGTTGAAACACCGGGACCGACCATTTGACATCCGGCCGAACGAACAGAAGCCATCACCCCGACGAGTTCTTCTCCTCGCACACAGACCAGCACTTGCCAGATTCCCGAGTCGTCTGTGAGAAAGTACCGCCAGTCTTTCTCTCGTGAAATCCCCCACACTTGCTGTTCGAACTCGACGATACGTCCCAAGTCATCTTCAGTGGCTGTTCGAATTTCCGAATTATCCGCACTCTCGGAATGCAAACTCTCCGACGCCAAACCGCTTTTTGGAACCGTAAACAGGACGTCCTGATAAACCGCGTAAGGGACGAATCCCTGACGGTTGTAGAGAGAGTACGAATCGAGATTCATCGCGCTGGAGAACAACCGCAACGGCTTTCCCGCAGATCGGGAGAGGGACACAATCTTCTGCAGAAGTGTCTTCGCGACTTTCCGTCCCGCTGCTTTTGGTGACGAATTCATAATCCCCAGCGAGAAGTGTGTCGGACGTTCTCGATAGAAGCACGAACCAATAATCTCACCGGTGTCATCGTCCTCAGCGATCAAGCAACACCCCGGATCAAGATGTTCGTAAACGTCAAAGAAGACTCGACAGTCTTCCGCGTCCCCCTGGAAAATCTTCCCGAAACCATGAGACTCATACCAATGATTCGTCGAGTCATAAATCAGCTGAGCAACGACATCACGTTCGGAATTGCGGGCGGGCCGAAGTGAATACATGCGTGATTCCATTCTCTGTTCGTGTTCGAAAAACTGCGATCAAAAGTTCCAGTGCTCAACCAGTTTCTTGGTTTCTCTGCACTCTCATGAACTCGCTTCTTTCGATGGAGACAGCGGAGGCTCGTGCGAATCGCTGCATTCCAAATGTGACGATGATTCAGGTTAGCAAAATTTCTCTCGGTTGTCCGAATCATCGCGGCATCGCGTGATGCTTTGGCTTCCTCAGCACAGCTCGGAGATGAAAACAATCGACCGAGCGAACTTGAGAACCGAAGAACAACCCTCACTCGGCAAGCGTCAGGATTTCTCCTTTCCCCATTTCCAACAGATCTCCGCAGTACCGTTGAAAGAGACCACTCACGACACTCTCGGGAACCGGGAACTGACATTCCGTCAGGAACCGAAAATAAAGCTGAAGGAACGATGGTGAGTAGACATTGGCTTTGCGAAAGGTCGGAAGAATCTCCGGGGAGTGACCGCCTCCAAACAGCCCGATCGTTCCCCGTTTCATTCCCGCTCCGTTGCGAATGCCTGGCTCGCCGAAGATAAAAATCGTTCCCGCAATCATTCCGACTCCGGCAGCGTCTCCGCATTTCCCACCGATGGCAATCAAACCGCGCCGCATGGTGTGGCCAACTTCGTTTCCGACATTTCCTTCGACCAGAATCTCCCCGCCGCTCATCCCTTTCCGCCCGCCACGATAAACGGCGCCGACCAGGTTTCCAGCATTTCCCTGAATGTGAATTCGCCCCCCCGACATTTCCGCCCCGACCCAATCAGCCGCATCGCCGGAGACACGAATTTCCCCGCCGGTCATTTGAGCACCAAGGTGCATGCCGGCCTTTCCTTCAACACGAACAATTCCCTCCGACAGCTTCGCCCCAATCAGTTTGACGTTGGAGAGGTCGCCTTCCCAAACAACGGTTCGGTCCTCTTTTGCCGATCCCGAAACCTGAAAAAACTCCGCAGCTGGGACTTGCTGATTTCCCCGAAAAATTTCTGTCTTTTCAATCTCCGAGCGGCTCTGTTCCTTCATCGTTTCCAGTTTCAGAGAATCGACTTCCAGAGGGATCTGTGATTCCGTGTGCAGCCGAAACGTCAAAGGCATGAGCAAAAGACTTCTGATCGAAGGAGGAATGACTGACAAGCAGGTGAAAATCTGCTGAGAAAACCCTGCAAACAAAGGTTGTAATTCGCTGATTTGACGATCGCAACTGGACAGCAAATCGTCTGTCGCAGATAATCTATCGAAGATCCTCGATTGATTGGAATGGTGAACAACCCCTCTGACGGCATTGTACTTGTCAGAGACCAGTTCCTTCACCTTCCCCCGCCTCATTGAAAACATTCCGCGATTCGCTGGATTTTGAACTCCTCATTGAATGAGATGATCCCGCGTGTCGAAGAATGACATTCTGAAGAGCAATCCTATGTCACAACCTCAAAACTTCTGCGGACGTACCCGTCGAGAGTTCCTCTGGCAGACTGGTGCAGGATTTACCGGTGCTGCAATGGCCGGAATGCTTGACCCGGAATTTTTTGCTTCGCAAACGGTCGCCGCCGATGGCGTTTCTGAGTTCAAGAATCCACTCGCTCCGAAAGAACCGCATCACGACCCCGATGCAACGGCCTGTATCTTCCTGTTCATGTATGGCGGACCAAGCCATATGGACACGTTCGACTACAAGCCCGAAATGTACGGGCGAGACAATCAGACCATCGAAGTCAAAACGTTCGGGCGGGGAGGGCACCGCAACCAGGGACGTCTGATCGAGCCTCGCTGGAAGTTCCAACAATACGGCGAATGCGGAAAACCCGTCAGCGACCTGTTTCCGAATGTTGGCCAACACGTCGACGACATCGCATTTCTTCATTCCATGACCGCTGACAGCCCGATTCATGGTTCAGCGATGCTGATGATGAACTCCGGGAAGATCTTGAGTGGAAGTCCGTGCCTCGGATCATGGCTTAACTACGGGCTCGGCACCGAGAACAGCAACCTTCCCGGATTCGTGGTCATGCTTGATCCACGAGGCGGCCCCATCTCCGGACCCAAAAACTGGAATTCGGGATACATGCCCGCTTCGTACCAGGCCACTGTCATGCGATCAAACGGAGAACCAATTCTCGACTTGAAACCGCCTCAAGACCTTTCGGTTTCTGCCCAACGTAAGATGCTCGATACGCTCCGGCAGTACAACGAGGAGCACCTCGAATCACGGTTCGACAACACCAACCTTTCCGCCCGCATCGCAAGCTATGAACTCGCATACAAGATGCAAGCTCATGCTCCGGAAGCAGTCGACATCTCGGACGAGACCGAATCAACTCAGAAGATGTACGGGCTCGACAATCCCGTCTCGTCTCACTTCGGCCGACAATGCTTGCTTGCCCGTCGGCTCGTTGAACGTGGCGTTCGTTTCATTCAGATCTATTCTGGAGGCCACCACAACGACGCGAACTGGGACGCCCATACTGATATGGAAAAGAACCACAATCTGCACGCTGCTGAAACAGACAAGCCCATCGCCGGTCTGCTCGCAGACCTGAAACAACGTGGACTTCTCGGCAAAACTCTCATCGTCTGGGGAGGCGAATTCGGACGTCAACCAACCGCCGAATACGCCAAAGGCACCGGAAGAGACCACAACTCTTACGGCTTCACAACCTGGATGGCCGGAGGCGGAATCAAGGGCGGCGTCAGCTACGGAGCAACAGACGAACTCGGAAGCGCAGCTGTCGAAGATCGACTGCACGTGAAGCACATGCACGCCACAATCCTGCACCAAATGGGACTCGACCCCAACCGCCTCAGCTACTTCTTCAGCGGCCTCGACCAGAAACTCGTCGGAGTCGAACAAGTCCAACCGATTCACCCGATCATCGCTTAGTTAATGACTGAATCGATCACAAGCTGTCGAGTCCGAGATGAGGCAAACTTATCTCGGACTTTTTTGTGACATCAAAACCGAGCGGGAATGGACACTGTGAACGAGCGCTCATTCGACTAAACGCATCGGGATGACCGCCCTCCCGAAATTCAGTTGGCCTAAGTGATCAACTTGTAGACGCCGAACGCGCTGACGGCGGCTCCGATTACGATTCGAAAGATCGAGAGAGGCTTGCCCATTTGGCCTTCGACGACTCGGCCTTTTTTGTCCCGTGTCACGCCGGACTTCAGTTCATAGACGCCCGAACCGATCAGCACGAGACCGAGGACAATCGCGCCCCCTCCGAGGACCAGGGGATTCTCTTCCAGCCATTGGTTGATTTCGTCATTTCGATCTGCCAAGCAAACTTCAGTCCACATAACTCGTCCACATTCATTGCTTGACTAGTGAGTCTTACAATCGAAAGACTAAGTTCTGACGGAGGACATCGTCAACAGTGGACGGAGATTCGGCGTGAGGAATTTGAAATCCGCCCCGTTGCTGATTGGTCTTCAGACGAACACGGGTGTCAGCTGAGGGATCAACGCTTGAGGCTGTCGCGAATCGCACTTGCAAACAAACCTCTCTCGAAGGGACAAGTACAGGCGCGACCACAAACACAGCGAATTCGAACTTTCGCGTGTTCTCTTAGCGAGATTCAGACGATTCCGGATTAACGAGCGATCCGTTCCCCAGCGACGTCCTGACGGATCAGGAGACGTCTCCGGAAAGTGCGTAGATTCCTTTCGAGTCAAGATCCTGATCGTTCGATGTAAAGAGGGTTTGAATGGCGGATCGGTGAGTTTTCATTTTCAGAGCTCCCACCGTCAATGCCCCGTAGCATGTCACCCCGTTGAGATCGGTGGCTTCTGCTGAGGGATCGATGCCTTCCAGTCCGGTTGGTGGAACAGCATTCACGTCGATTGCAACTTTCAGAGTGTCGATTCCCTCCAGCTCTTCAGCTGTCAGAAAACGAACGCCAGCTGCTCCAGCGGCAATGATCAGGTTGACGCCATCGACGGCTGCAGCGATTCCTTCGTCTGAAAACTCTGCCGGGCTGAGTTTGCTCTCCGGGGCGGAATGTCGGACTTCTGCACAAACAGATTGAGCCCGTTCCAGGCTTCGGGAAGCAACCCGCACGTTTGCTCCAAGGGTGGCCAGGATTTCTGCACAGCCACGACCGACCGGTCCGGTTCCGCCAAGGATCAGGACTTCCGACTGCTTCAGATCGAGATGACGGGCTGCACATCGAACCGCTGCCGCCGCTGTTGTGTTCGATCCGTTTGGATCCATCATCAATGAGACCCGCATCGGGCCGAGAAACGTTTCGAGGATTTTCTGATGGAGCCGCTGGCAGGACTCGACATGACTCCCGCCGATGAACAGGGCCGTCTGGCTGAGGTCGTCGGGTTTTCGAGTAAAGATTGCCCCGTGGACAAGGCTGACCACATTCTCTGGTGTCACGTTGCCGTAGCTGAGAATTTCGTCAACACCTGCATCGATGGCGACAACGCGGTCGAAGGAGGAGGGCAGGGCATCGGTGTCGAGCTGGATGAGGATTTTTTTCATACCAAGTCCGGTGTCGGCAGCGAGTGAGGCACTCGCGACAAGTTGTGATTCTAACTGTTCGCCACGAAATCATTTCGACGAGTGCAGGTGTCTCTCGACCGTCGATTCGCTGGAACGGCGGGCGATGACATTCGTCCTGACGACTTGTGCGAATGACCGTAAGCCAGAGATTGATGCACTCTCAAGCAGTCTCTTTCTCAAGAACCTGGAATGCACAGGGTGATTCAATGAAGTCACCACAATCGTTGAGCGAGGCTTCATGACCAGAATTATCGAAAGAGCACCCCTGATCAAACGGTCGGGGGTGCTCAAAATTGTAATCCCCAGCCTGGCTCGACGCGACTTCAGAGTGAGTGACTCAAGAGAATCGGTGCAAACCAAAAACGAAGAGAAACTAGCTCTTGGTGAAGAATGGGTGCGATGAAGAATCTTTCTTCGCAACCATCTCTTCAGCCGATGGCTCGTTCTTCATGGCGCGTTCAATCGAAAGCTTGGTTGCTTCGTAATTGTATTGGTAGATCTTCTGATCGTCTTCCGCTTCCCAGTGGATGAAGACGCCACAGACGATGCACAAGTTTTCTGCCTGGTCTTTGGGAATCGTGCCTTCAGCGACACAATTTGCGACGGCATCGGCAACTGCTCGCTGTGCTGGGCCGAACATCTGAACGGCTTGCTTAGCACCCTTGATGGTCACTTTCGTGATCATGACAGTTGCTGGTTTGACTGCAAGATTTGGCTCGAGCACGGCCAGCAGGTTGCTGTGTCCGGCGGATTGAGTTGACAGTGCATTTGCAAAAGCGATTCCAGCAGGACCGCTTTTGTCTCCAACGATCAGGTCGATATGAGCGACTTCGTTACCTTCGCCGACGAGGGCTTCACCAACATGAAATGACATTGAGAGATTTCTCCTAAAAAATTTCAAATTCAACGACGATCGTTCTGCAATCGCATTTGATAACAACCACGCGTCGATGCGTCCAGTAATGGCAAGTGTAACGTGAAGCACGACGACCGGATTCAAGCGTGTTGTGGCACTGGTGTCGGCTGCTTCACATGGGTTCAGCGATTTGATTCGGCATCCTTAAGATGCCACTTTGTTTTTTCCCATTCGGGATCGTGTTCCATCTCGTAATTGAACGGTCGCGGGAATTGATGTTCTTCAATGATTCCTTGAAGAATCCCGTCCGCCGCTTCCGGATCATGAACCCGCCAGATGAGTTCTCGGGTTTCATTCCATGTCAGTCGAGCAAGGAACAGTGCGTTTGGGCGCTTTCCATCAGTCCCTTTGATCAAGGAATCAACACGATCGCAGAATGGATCGACGAGTTCGCGCTCTGACTTGGAGGGCATTCCGTTGTCGATCAAATCGGCGAATTCGATCATCACCGACAAATGCCAGCTAAAAACGACCTTCGGTTCGAACTGGTGGAGTGCCGCATTGACGACACCGACTCCCGGCTGACCTTCTTGAGAAAAGTCGATCAGATACAAGTCTTCCTGAGGAATCGCGACGCGATACTCTTTCATTCGTCTCATTCCCTTCGAAAAACGAAAGAGCCACTGAGGAAATCTCCCAGTGGCTCAACGTCCGCTCAATTCTTCGGCTTACTTCCAGGGAGGCTGTTCTGGAAGATACTTGTCGAATTCTGCAATGACCTTCTTCTGATAGTCACCGGCGTATGTTCCTGCGAAGAATCGGTCGCAAGCTTCGTCGAGGAAGCGTGCCCAGCTCTCTTCTTCGTGTCCCGGATTGATCGGATAGAACAACGCACCGACAGCCAATGCGGCGTTCTTATCACCGGGAGCATCCCCAATCATGAGCATTTTCTCAGGTTCGTATCCCATCTGCTGGCACGCGGAGAGTGACTCTTTCTTACTCCCGGCTTCCTGCCCGCAAATCGATTTGACGAACTGATCGATCTCGTGTTCAGTCCATTCGTTTTGCAAAGCTTCATTCGGAGTCGCCGAACAGACAATCAGGTCGGCCTGTTCCTTCATTTTCTGAAGCGCTTCACGAACCCCCGGAAACGGAGGAACACCGTGAACGATCTCTTTGACGGTTTCGTCGACCGCTTTCGACCAGGCGTATGCTTGTTTCAGATCCGGATCGCCAGTCTTTTCCGATTCAGGACCGATCGTTTTTGTGCCGAGTTTGGTCTCGCGCTCCACCCAGTCGCGCACTCCCTGGAGTTTGGGAAGTGTGACGTTCCGGCGTTTGACCTCATCTCGCTCTTCCAGCAAATCCAGTGCGAGAAGATAAGCGGGAAAGCGGTTCGCTCCACGTGTTTTCGAATAGAGATTCGTAAACTCGGCAGCTTCGCGAGCGTACTTCGAAATGGGCTGCAACCCGAAGTAGTTGATAAAATTCGGAATAAAGCACTCTTTATGCTTAATTTCCATCGAGTCAAAAGCGCAGCCATCTGAATCGATTCCGATCAGAAAGTCGGTCTCCTTGCGAAAATTGGCGAGTCCAAGTTCTGACACTGTCAGTGCTCCAGTTGTTTGAATAGACGACGTTTCCAACTGCGGGACGCTCAGCTGCAATTGGAGTGGAGCCATAGGTTAGAAGATGCCATCGGCCGTTCCAAGCGAGCAGCCACTTTCGTTGTTCCATCACTTCGGAATCGGCCTCGAGAAGATTCGGCATTGGAACTCCGGGAGTCCTTGAATAGTATTCCGGCCCCGGACGAGACGCGCCGTACCCGGTTATGACAAGACGACGCACTTATGGACTCAAAACCGTAGGAGCGTTGTCATGAAATCCTGGATCATTCTCTTCGTCGCTGGTCTTCTTGAAACCGGTTGGGCTGTCGGACTGAAATACACCGACGGTTTTACTCATTTCTGGGCTTCAATCTGGACCATTATCGCCCTCGTTGCGAGCATGGTTCTGTTGTCGGTCGCAGTTCGTGATCTTCCAATCGGAACTGCCTATCCAGTATGGGTCGGGATTGGGGCGGTTGGCTCAGCCCTCTTCGGCATGGTCGTTCTCAATGAATCGACTTCACCAGCGAGACTCTTCTTTCTGCTTCTGCTCGTCGCTGCGATCATTGGTCTGAAAGCGACTTCCCATACGCCATCGAGCGAAAGTCAGAACGTCAGTGAGAACGCTGCTCAGGTAGCCCAGCCGAAGTCTATTGAAAGATGAAGATTCCGTTCAGGGATTCTTAATCATCCTCTCCAGCTGACGCATCACAATACATCAACTGCGGCTCATGGGTTGCGAGTGTGCTTTTGCCCCGGTAGTTTGACTGCTCCGTTGGACAGAGATTCAACCTGAATTCGTCAACACTCCGGCAGGCTAGCGACATGGCACTTTTTGAGCGAAAGCGTTTCGTCTGGAATGAACCCTGGTTTTTTCAGCAACGGATTCGCGCGACCAGTTCCTGGATTAATCTCGCGCTCATTCTGGGTGCAGCTGCCGCAGTCGTAGGACTCGTGTTCTTTTTCGCAGCCCCGGCTGGTCAGCCTAAGAACTGGTTTGAAATTATTGGGATGAGTATTGGTTTTGCAGCTGCCATCTGGTGGTTGCTCGATGGTGTGGAAACTCGTCGACAGGCTGTATTGTTCGAAGATTCACTCGTCGTGGGTGGCGACATGGGAAAATACTCCCACCCCACGACATACAAATTGTCTGAGGTTTCCGGTTTTGCGATCGTTCTTCCAGAAGAGTCCAAATGGCCAGAACCAGCTCTCTTCTTTCACTACGACGGAGAAGAGCAGGCCATCGGGATCGACTCCAAAGCTGGACTCACCCGCGTCGCGCAAGCGATTCACGACAGCGGCAAACCGATTCGTCTCGACGGCTGGGAACCGGATCAGGATCAAGAGTTCAAGAAAGCCTTTCAGTGGAACAGTGAATCCTCCGACTCTTCAAGCCGGGCGACATTCGAACAGCTCCCGGACGGAACACCGGGACTGATGAATGCCGGCGGAATGCTCAAAGCGATTTTTCATCAATGCTGGGCATTGGGCTTATGGCTGATTTTCACCGGGTATCTTGGGTACTACGGTTACCAGAACTGGAACAACCTCGGTGTCGTGCGATTCGCTTTGCTGATCATGACGTCGATCGGAGGGCTTTACGTCGCTGGCACCTACACCGATCGCATCGCAACTGCGGCAGCTTCCTTCGATCTCATGCACATGGCACTTGAGCAGATACGGAAACGAACAGGCGTTCGCCTTGACCTCGATTCTGATGACTTAATTCCCGTTGAGATTCTGGAACCTGACCAGATCGCGAAGACAATTCAAGTGATTCACGAAATGGGATATTTCCAGGTGGACAGCGAGTCCAAAGAACTTCTTTTCGAAGGGAAGAAGCAGCGATGGACCATTCCTGCAGGGGCGATTAAGTCTCTGGAACTTGAAGAAGTTCAAACCGGAACACCGGGTCAATCCGCGATGGGAGCGTTGAACTACTTCGTGATGATCACGTTGATGGAGGAAGAGGAAAAAGTGTTCGCGATTCGCCACGGCCAGCGCGACTACGGAGAATTCAACGACGTAAAACGCGCCGCCGGAGCGATCGAGATTTATGAAGCGATTGAAGAGATTCTCTCATAGCAGCTGCCAAAGACGGCAGCAGTCCAGGCATCAGGAAACGAAAAACTCCAGCAGGCGGAAGACAATCGCCAACTGGAGTCAATGATTCACGAAACTGCTCACCGGAATGCGGGACTTTGCTTTCAAGTCCTCGGTCCACTTCAACGAGATCGTGAGCGTCGACGAAGCAGTCCTACACCACACACGCCTGACAGCATCAGAAAAGCCGAAGCTGGCTCCGGGACGACTGCGGCCCCGTTGACGCGGAAACCGGAATCGGAACCCGAGTCCGCCACGAATGATGTATTACCCCTAAACCCGGTTCCATCTGAATATGCAGTCCCTGCCCCTGATGTCCAGAGATACCAGTCCGGAGACGTTCCTGTTGTGCTGGTCAGCAGGATCGCGTATTCCGTGTTTGCCATCAATTCGACCATCGATGAAGAAAAGTCAACCGGAACCAGAGCTGTTGAAAAGTTGCATTGTTGAAAACATCTCTGGAATCTGAGATGAGAATGCGCTAAAATCTGGTGATGAGTGATTCCCCACGAACGAATGTGTTGTTGGAAGTGGCAAAGCTGTCGCTTCGGATTGGACGCAAGTATGTCGAGCCGTATTCGCATGCGAAGA
>NZ_SIHI01000011.1 GCF_007859735.1 Thalassoglobus neptunius
GTTGAATTCCTGACGCCACCAACCATGCATATACGAACTCGGCAACGAGTTCACCAGAACAACAGTCCGGTGATCCCACGATCACCGGGCTGTTTTCGTTTGCGCACTCTCTCTTTTCCGGCGACTCAGTTTGTGTCGTTTGCTGAACCCAAACGGGAACTCGCTCATCAGTCTTCAACATAGAAATGCTGCATGGGTTGAACTCGTGCCGCAGTTGTTGCACTCTCAAGGATTGAAGCGACGGCAATTTCATACTGGAAGATGATGAAGGATCGCGATGGAGATTGAGAGCCAAGAAGAACTGGGGCCGTCATTATTACGGCAGCTGAAAGAGTCAGGCTCTTTTGGCGGCGGTGACTGTGATCTCATTGAAACGCATATTTCCTGGGTCGTCCTCGCTGGCAATCGAGGTTGGAAGATCAAGAAGCCTGTCGATCTCGGTTTCGCGGACTTTTCAACTCTCGAGTTGAGGAAGCACTTTTGCGAAGAAGAGTTGCGACTCAACAGTCGCCTGGCTCCGGAGATTTATCGTCGAGTGGTTCCAATCACTGGGACGGTTGACCAACCTCAATTCGATGGATCAGGGGAGATCATCGACTACGCAGTTGAAATGCAACGTTTCCCGGTTGGTCGAATCCTGTCAGAGATGATTGGAACGACACAGGTTGAAAATCGTCACTTCGAAACTTTGGCCGAAGACGTCGCAGAATTTCATCAGAGCGTTTCGACAGCCCCGGCAGATTCAAGATTTGGTTCGCCCGAAAAGGTGTGGACCCCTGTCGCTGAGAACTTTGAGCAACTCAAGTTGCGAATCTCGGAAGAACACTCGCTGAAGGTGCTCGCGAGGGTGGAGCAAGAAGCAGAACGGGAGTGGCAAACGCTGGAGAAGTTGGTTTCATTGCGAAAGCAAGAAGGGTTCATCCGAGAGTGTCATGGAGATATGCACCTCGGGAATATGGTGCTTCTGAATGACAGAATCCGAATTTTCGACGGAATCGATTTCAATGAAGAGTTGCGTTGGATTGATGTCATTTGCGAAGTGGCATTCGTCGTGATGGATCTCGAGCATCGCGGAATGTCACATGAAGCAGTGCTGTTCTTGAATAAGTATTGTGAAGAGACTGGCGATTACCATGGCCTGAGGCTGCTTTCATTTTATGCGAGCTATCTGGCGATGGTCCGTGCGAAGGTCGCTGCGATTCGGCGAACACAGCAAAGCGAAGATGATCAAGAACCTGACCGGAAGGAGATTCTCCCACTCATGGAACTCGCTTCCAGCTACTTTCATGACCGACCGCGAAAGTTGATTCTCACGTTCGGCTTGTCCGGAAGTGGAAAGTCGTATTTCTCACAACACTTGGTGGGGCCACTCAGAGTGATTCGTTTAAGATCCGACGTTGAGCGAAATCGGTTGAACGAAGCGAAGCAGTTGGGGGAGAACGTCTATTCGTCAGAGTCGAAGGAAGAGGTTTACCGTCACCTTCGTCGGTGTGCCGAATCGGTTCTTCGTGGAGGGATGTCTGTCATCGTCGACGCGACTTTTCTTGATCCTGAACAACGGAAGCCATTCTTCGAACTTGCGAGCGAGATGGGATGCGAACTCGTCATTCTGCAATTTGACGCACCAGGTTCCATTCTGAAAAAACGGGTCGCACAACGTCAGCAGGATGGGAACGACGCCTCCGAAGCTGATCTTTCTGTACTCGAAAAACAACAACGGGAATTTCAACCGCTCTCAGAAACGGAATCGCCATTCGCTGTTCGGGTCGATACGACTCTTGATCGAAAAGACTGCGTCGAGAAGGTCGTTTCGGAAATTCATCGCGGAGGATGATCATCAGGAACCGGCGGACCAGTTACTACTCCTGATCGTTTGAGGCTGCAAAATCCTCTTTGGCTTGATCTGTTAGTCGATCACGAGTCTCTTCTGGCGTCTCCTTCTCCAGTTTGCCGATGACCCGTTTGGAGACTTGCTTGCCGTTTGCAGCGATGACGTAGTACACCATGCCTAGTTCTAATCTGGACTTGATGTTGAATGGATCACGGGCTTTGTCCCAGCGTGGTTCAAATTCCGTGGTTTCCACGAGAAAGTGAACGTACGATCGGTTTTTGGCATCAATTGGAAATCTCGAAGAACTCTTGTATTCGAACGTCTTCGGATACCAGGCGCCCGCTTCCGTATGTTTCCAAGTTGCTTTCCCAGTTCGACGCTGGTCGTACCATTCGGAGGACCACTCGACTGGATGCAGTCCCTGTTTCGGGTCCGCGATAATTCGAACGGTGAGTGTTTTGCCTTGACCAGCGATGTAAATATGAAGAACGGCGATTCGCCCATCCCGAAGTTGTGAGACTTGAGAACTGAGCAACTTGGATACTTCGAATTGATTCTCCAGATGCAGATATTTTTCAAAGTCATATGCTCCGTTCAACTTGAACCAAAGTTCGTCAGGCCGCACTTGTTCGTATTGAGTGGGGCGATGCATCGGCTGAGGCGCAACGAATTCTGAAACCACTTTCTCGTTCTCAATTCTCCAGAGTTTCCCTTTAGCTTCGATGCGTTCCACGATGATGTGTGCACTGCTTTCCGGGGGCGAACGGTTGATCATGTCGAATTCGAACTTGCGGTAGGTTTGATCCTTGTCCCAAATGACCTCCGCCGTGCCACGAATATCGTTGGTGGGAAGTTCACCTTCTTCCCCGCTGAGGAAGAGAACTGTTCCTTTCCAATGTCCGGATTCGAGCATCCCACGGGAAGTGGCGAGCACATCCAGAATCCTCTCCCTCAAGCCCTGATCCCCATTCAACACTGGTTCCGCTCTTCCCATTCCGCACCAAGCGAGACAAAAGAGGAAACTGATTAACCTCACATGGGAGCGAACTTCCACTGGAGCCTCTCTCTTCTCTACAGAGAAGATTTGCCCAATTCAAGCTATGGTCTCTCGAATCGACCAAACCTTAATGTTGAGGTTTCTGAGAAAAGCGAGATGCCTTATTACCGCACAGGCGTGTCTCGGTTGCATTCGGGTTTGGCTGTTGGTTCTTCGAGGCCACAGCCAAGCTGACTATCAGCTCTCCGCACCACACGAGATCCAGATCCTCTTCGGACGAAGTGCGGTCCAGCGCCGACGAAAACCAACACGCCAAGAACAGCAATCACCCCGCGCGAAACCCGCCTTGAATCACTGTCAACGGCGAATCAAGAAAACGGAACAGTATAGCAAAAGCTCCCTTTCAAGATAAAGCTCCTGGAAAAGTAAGAGCCTGGCCAGCTATGAGTCTACAAATTTGAAACTGCCTGTCAAACTTATTTCGTCGGCGGAAAGAGAGACCCGTCGTTAGCTATTAAGATGAACCGGTCAGCGGCGTTTAAGCGGCGATCGATTCTTTTCCTTCGCTGGTGACTCCGTTGACGAGTTTCACGGTTCGATTGGCGAAGGCAGCTGTCTGTTGGTCGTGAGTGACCATCACAATTGTGCGTCCGTCGAGATGGAATTCGGACAGGTAGATCATGACCTGCTCGCGGGTGCCGGAGTCGAGATTTCCGGTTGGCTCATCTGCGAGAATCACGCGGGGATCGTTGGCGAGCGTTCGAGCGAGGGCGACACGCTGTTGCTGTCCCTGACTCAATTCGGCGGGCAGGTGGTCCATTCGATCCGCGAGCCCAACACGTTCGAGCAGTTCGGCCGCACGTTCTTTTTGTTCTGCGTCAGATTTCCCGGAAAGCATTAATGGGACCTGAACATTCTCCTGAGCTGTGAGCCAGGAGACGAGATTGAACGACTGGAATACAAAGCCGATTTTATTGGCTCGAAGTTCTGTTCTCTTTTGAACGGAAAGGTCGTAAATCGATTCTCCGTCGAGGATCACTTGACCGGAAGTTGGTGTCAACATTCCTCCAAGGATCGAGAGAAGTGTCGTCTTTCCGCTTCCGCTTGGTCCAACGACGGCAATGAAGTCGTTGTCCTGAATCGTGAGGTTGGAATTGTCGAGAGCGATCACACGGTTGCCGCGACGTTCGTAAATCTGATTGACCGAATTTAGCTGATACATTGTTTTAACTCCGTAGAGTGTCGTAATGAAGGCAGAAGAAGGCGTGCACTCGCCAGAAATTTTTCAGAGTGAATGCTTTAAGTGTTCGTGCGACATGGTTGAAAGGAGTCGCATGAATTTGTCGGCTGAGTTGCTATTCACTGAAGACGAGACAGGGGTCGAGACCAGCTGCCTTTCGAGCTGGAAAGATGCTGGCTGCGACGGAAACGGTTGTGGCCGCGGCCAGCCCGACGAGCAACAACTGAGGGATGGGCTGAACCGAAATCCCAAGCAGTTGCGGTCCAAGCACGAAGGCGAGAACTGTCCCGACGACAAACCCGAAGACTCCGCCAGCGCATCCGAGAATCAGAGCTTTGCCGAGAAACATCTGAGTGACGAACGATCGACTTGCTCCCAGTGCCATCATCGTTCCGATTTCCTTCCGTCGCTCAATGACATTGGCATACATCACGCTGGCGATGCTTGCCGCTCCCACCAACAGCAGAATCGAGAAGAAGACCCACGACAAGCTTCCCATTAATCGATTCACGGAAACCTGTGTATCGACAACCTGTGCGATTGTTATAATCTTCGTTTCCGGAAGTTCTGCTGAGAGGTTTGTAATCAGGCTGCCGGCAGCATCTTCACAGCATGCAATGATCTCGATGACATTAATAACAGGTCCGGACTCGGAGAGGTCTTGAACACTATGTAAATGTGCGAAGAGTCTCCCGTCGTCGATTGTGCCCGTCGATGGTAAGACCGTGAGGACAGAGAACTCCTCTCCATACAGGTCCAGTTTATCTCCGGACTGGAGTTGCAGCTGTTCTGCAAGTTCCCGCCCGACAATGACTTCTCGATCTCCGAGGTCCTGAACTGTTCTATTCGTTGCCAGCGAATTCGGATCGTTATCGGGATTGATATTGGCTGTCGTGGCACAGCATCCTCGATCTGTCCCGATTGGGTTGGTGATCATTCCGAGACCTTGCCATGCTGCCTTCGCCTGAAACTCACTCTGAGGGAGAATTCCAGTTAATGTGACAGGAATCGTATCGACTGAAGTCTCGACACATAGCTTCGGAGCGAGATTTTCTACACCAGGCATCCGGGCGAGGGCGAGTCGGCTGACGTACTCTTCGGGCATCGTCTTTCCGTGCATATCGGCCCCATAATAATCCTGGAGCGTTACACTTGGTGGCAAGACGAGAACATTCGCCCCGAGGGCTTCCATGTCGCTGGCGATTTTCTTCTCCGAAGAATCGGTGATGTTCTGAATCGCAACGAGTGCAGCCACTCCGAAAGTGACGGCCATCAGGCTGGTCAACATCGGGGTGGGACGTTGCCAGAGTTCTTTCCAGATCATTGTTCGAAGCTTCATAGAGCCCATTCCTTCGGGTTTTTGAATGAGAGAGAGGCGAGAGTTTGCGGTCCAATCGCTGACGAATTCGAACTCGTCAGCTTGGATGGCTATCGTCGCGGAGGTTGTTGTGCACCCGCTGACTGGTGATGTTTGCAGTTCTCGTCATCGCAGCATTTTCCGGCCGCAGCAAGCTGTTGGGCAAGCTGGGCGTGAGTGATACTTCCGTCGTAAACACCGATCATGACGCCGGGAGGAGCCATAAATGCGACGATGGAGTTTGTCCGATCGGTCGGAACACGGAGTTGATTCAGGAACTTTGTTTCCGCGGGATCGGTTGCCAGAACGGAGACAACTTCTGTGCGCTCGCTAAAGAACAGGTCCTCTTTGAACTCGGTCACTCCAGATGGAACTTCGGCATCTGAAGTCGGTTGTGCGCAAAGGACAACAATCTTTTGTTCCTGAAGTGCTTTGAGGCATTTGGCCTGTGCGGGGGAAACGATAGCTGCGATTAATTGTGCGCTGCTGACTCGTTGAGGATAGACGGTACAGACGGCTCCATTGGGAGCCAGGACTGCCGTTGCGGGGAGGGGGATTCGAGTGGCATCGAACCGCTTGATTAACTCGTGTTCTGTTGCGTCCCCAATCTGAACAGGAACGATGACTGCGTCGTCGCGAGTTGAGAGAGATGACTCGAGAACCTGTCTCATTTGCTGAGTTAAGGCATCTTCGGCTCGATAGAACATCACGAAAGCGAATTGATCGTTTTGGGCAGCTTCTTTGACAGCCTGGCTGGCCCGACTCTCAGCAGAAACGGTGCTGCTGCAAATGGTAACGATCGCAATAAATACGTTCAGGCCTTTAACAATCCTTGTCATTGTGCAGATTCCTTTAGGCTTAGGCACTGGGGTGTTCTGTCGAACGAGCTGCGTTCTCTGGTAAACGCATCTCAGCACTTGGTGTCAGTCAATGGTGTGTCTGTTGACCTGCGTGATGTGGAGACATCGAACGTGTCCCCGGTGAGGTTTTCCACTTAGGTCGCGAGTGATGATTTGGGAGAATGTTTAGTGATGGTCATGGTCATGGTCATGGTCATCGTCATGGGAGTGTGTAATGACTCCGCGATACGGCTTGCCGTCGATGGTGACAACGAGTCGTGGTTCTGCGGCATCTTCGTCGAGCGAAGCTGCGAGTTTGGGATCTTGAATTTCGAATCTCGAAGACTTTCCTGTCGGGTCGTCCGTATCGGGAACTGCTGGCAGTGAGAACTGCTCAGGTTTTCCGTCGATTTTCATGTTAATGGTGAGGTCGGTTGCTTCGATCGGATATGAATTCACAGCTTTCCCATCCAGAATGTAAATGGTGACCGATTGATCATCGTGCACCAGTTCCGCGTGGTAGTGACCGCTTCCTAACTCGATAAGGCTTCCGTGATGCGGGCCTTCGGTTCCGTGATCGTGCTCCGAATGGGGTGGTGTTGTGTCAGACTTATCGGTTTCAGTGGGAGAATTCTTGGCACATCCGGAAATTGCGAGCATGACCGCGAAAATAACGCCATTTTTCTTGCAAAGTTCGAATTTCATTTCAGTTTCCAGTTTTGGGTTACGACAATTTGAGTTGCCGGGATTTTTGGTTGGGGAAGAGGGCTTGCTACACAAGGAACTCTTCATCGATGAGCGGTGAGAGGAGAAAAATCAATCGATTGGTTCAAGATCCGTCAGGCGGTTTCGAGATGAGGCGGGAGATCGTTTTCCTCAACCAACACGACTTCAGTTGTTGACTCGTTAACGACCCGTTCGGCTTCTTTCATTCCGATCAGATAAAACAAAGCTGGGTGAACGAAGAAGTCGAGGAGTGTCGAGCTGATGAGGCCTCCCAGAATGACCGTTGCGACGGGATAGAGGATTTCCTTTCCTGGTTCTCCGGCAGCGAGAACGAGCGGAACCAGTCCAATTCCGGAAGTGAGAGCGGTCATGAGAACAGGGGCCAGTCTTTCCAGCCCAGCACGGATGATCATGCTTTTCGACCAACTCTCTCCTTCGTATTTCACAAGATGTAGATAGTGATTGAGAAGTAAAATTCCGTTACGTGACGCGATTCCTGCCAGTGAAATGAAACCGACCATGGCAGCTACGGTGAGTGACTGACCTGTGATCACGAGTGCTGCCACGGACCCGATGAGGGCCATTGGAAGGGCCATCATGACTTGCAGAGAGAGGTTGATCGAACGGAACATCGTGAACAGGACGAGAAAAACTCCGATCATCGACACCATGAACAACAGGCCGATGACACGTGACGCTGATTGCTGGCTTTCAAACTGTCCGCTGTATTCAACGAAGTATCCGGGTGGAAGGTCTTCGACAATCGGTTGGACCTGTTTTCGAATGTCTTCGACGACGTCGACGACACCGCGATCAGAGACGTTACATTGCAGCACGATTCTCCGTCGGACATTCTCTCTATTGACCGTGTTTGGGCCTCCAGATTCATAAATCCGTGCCACTGCTTCCAGCGGCAACTTACCTCCGTCTTCCAGTTCGATCGTCAGTCGTCGCAGCTTCTGGAGATCTTCGCGATAGTTTTCATCGAGTCGAATGAGAAGATCGAACGTTCGCTGACCGACGAGCACTTCAGAGACAACTTGACCGTTCATCGCTGTTTCAATGAATTCATTGACTTCGGCAGAGTTCAGGCCGTAGAGCAGAAGCTTGTCGCGGTCGAGTTCGATACGCAGCTGCGGAATGACGACTTGTGGTTCGACAAGGAGGTCTTTAACTCCGGGAACAGATTGCATCGACACCTTCATCTGTTCTGCGGTGCGACGTAACTTATCGAGATCGTCACCGTAAACTTTAATTCCGATTTGTGCTTTCACGCCGGAAAGCATATGTGAAATAAGATGGGCGATCGGTTGTTCGACCGCAGTGACAATACCGGGGATGTCGGCCATCGCTTCTCGGATTTCCGTAAGTTGATCCTCGCGAGATTGTTCGGACTCAGGGTCAAGTTCGATGATGATCTCGCTCATGTTGACCCCTTCCGCGTGTTCGTCGAGTTCCGCTCGACCGGTTCGACGCACGAACTTGGTCACATCCTGAATTTCCTGGAGCCGACGTTCCACTTTCTGGCCAATGGCATTCGACGTTTCCAGCGACGTTCCCGGGGGAAGAATGACATTAAGTTGAACGGCGCCTTCGTTGAACGGAGGAAGGAAGTCACGATCGAGACTGACGACGAAGAGGCCCGCGATGAAAACGAGGAACGTCGTTGCGAAGAGATTCAACTTTGGAAAACTCAGGCTGAAACGAATGACTCTCTCGCCGATCCATTTCACCCCTCGGAGGATGAATCCGTCTTTCTCGGATTCTGAAAGTTTCTGACGTCCGAGGAGCCAGTACGAAAGAACCGGAGTGACCGTTAAAGAAACCAGAAGCGAAGAAAGAATCGAAACGATATAAGCGACTCCAAGCGGGGTAAACAATCGGCCTTCCATCCCGGACAGGGCGAAGAGTGGGAGGAAGACGAGAATGACGATCATCGTTCCGAACACAATCGAGTTTCGAACTTCAACACTTGCCTGAAAGACGACAAGCAATGGATGTTTGGGATTGGCACTCGCTCGATTGTCTTTCAGTCGCCGAAAAATGTTTTCGACATCGACGATGGCATCATCGACAAGTTCTCCGATCGCGACCGCCAGTCCTCCCAGAGTCATCGTGTTAATGGAAATCCCGAAAATCGAGAAGACAATTGCTGTCATCACAAGAGACAGGGGGATAGCAGTGAGTGTGATAAAGGTCGTTCGGAGATTCATTAAAAACAGGAACAGAATAATAACGACGAGAATTCCTCCATCTCGCAGTGCTTCGACTACATTCGCAATGGCGCGGTCAATGAATGACTTTTGTGTATAAAGCGGTTCAATTCGCAGATTGTCCGGCAGGGTGGGGCGCAGTTCTTCAATCGCTGCCATGATTGAA
The DNA here is from genome assembly GCF_007859735.1 of Thalassoglobus neptunius. Lineage (GTDB taxonomy): Bacteria > Planctomycetota > Planctomycetia > Planctomycetales > Planctomycetaceae > Thalassoglobus > Thalassoglobus neptunius. Next base: position 9,370 of record NZ_SIHI01000011.1, read on the forward strand.
TCAGTGACCCTTCTGGTGTCAGCCCCCGGTTGTTTATTGATCGTGAGCACAACAGCCGGGCCGCCGGAGAACTCTCCATCCTCATCTCGCGTGTAGGCAGCACTGTCACCACGTTTGACCTGTGGGCCTTCGATTACAGTCGCAATCTGAGCGAGCGCGATCGGACGGCCAGCACGTGTCGCGACGACAACTTTCTGTAAGTCCTCAATCGATTGGACTCGTCCCAATGCTCGAACAAGCAGTTCGTTGGGACCTTGTTCATCCAGATAACCGCCGGTTGCATTTTCATTGCTATCTTGGACAGCTTGCTTCACTTCATGCAGTGTGACTCCAAACCGCAACATTGCATTCGGATCAACTAAAACCTGGAATTGTTTTCGTCCCCCACCGATCGTGAACACTTGTGAAACACCGGGAATTGTCAGCAGACGTTGCCGAACGACCCAGTCCGTGAGTGTTCGAAGTTCGAGAGCACGTTCCTCTTGTGTGGGCTGTTGTGTGAGGTTTTCTTCGTAATTGCTCGCATGAGTTTGCGATGACGCGTTTGGAGAATCTGCCAGTGGCTCCAGTCCGTTCTCTTCGCTCCAGATACCGATCATGAGAATCTGACCCATGATTGACGAGATCGGAGCAAGAGTCGGGCTGACTCCCTCGGGCATTCTCTCTTGGACGAGTTGAAGCCGTTCGTTGACGATTTGGCGATCGTTGTAAATGTTGGTGCCCCAGTCGAACTCGACGTAGACGACAGAGATTCCAACTCCCGATGAACTTCGGACCTCCTGAACTCCATTGGCTCCGTTCATCGCTGTTTCGATCGGGAAGGTGATCAGCGTTTCGACTTCTTCCGGCGCTAATCCAGGAGCTTCTGTCATGATGACAACGCGTGGACGATTCAGATCCGGAAAGACATCGATCTGAGATTGCATCGCCTGCCAGGTGCCGAATCCAATCAGAAACATCGCAACAGCGATGACAACCAATCGATTCTGGAGTGAGAACCGGATAACTGCATTCAGCATTATCAGTAGACCTTCTTAAAGCATCAGTCGAGCCGGTTGTTACCGTCTCGCTCAAGCAAAGACCGCGATGACTTGCAGACGTAATTTACACGGAATTTAAACCGACTGTTGTTATTTAATCAATAAGTTCCGCAGACAGGAGCTGTGTTCGGTATACTTAGAGCCTATCCGGAATCCTCTTCATGCTGTAAGTCGGTATTTGAACGGAGCTTGGTTGGGTGAAGGAGCTAAGCGGCGGAGCATGCGACCAATGGAAGCCACATAGATCATGGCTTCGCTCGATTTGGTGTGATGTTCATAGTCACGACTCAAGCGTCGCCAGCGACCTAGCCAACTGAACGTTCTCTCAGCAACCCAGCGTTTCGGCAGTAAAACGAAACCTCGGACGCCGGCCGGTCGGCGTACAATTTCCAATGTCCAGGGGATGTCATGGTGCCTGCTGAGCCAATCGTTCAAGGCATGATTGTGGTACTTCGAATCCGCCCACACGACTTCCAGCCGGGGCTGACGAGCTTGCGTGAGTTGCTGCATCACTGGCCGTGCGGCTTGGGCATCATCTATCGACGCCACGGTCACCGTCACGGCCAACAACAAGCCCAAAGTGTCGACCGCAATATTTCGTTTTCGCCCGGTGATTTTCTTACCACCGTCATACCCACGGCTGTTTGAGCGCTCACTGCTTTTCACGCTTTGACTGTCGATGCTCGCAGCACTGGGGTCGCACTCTTCGCTGGGAGCTTCCATCGATCGAACTGTGCCGACGAGGATGTCATTGATTCTTTGCAGTGTTCCATCGTCACGCCAGCGTTTGAAATAATCGTACACCGTGCTCTTGGGCAACAGGTCATGCGGAAGCATATCCCACTGGCATCCCGATCGGCATTGATAGAGGATCGTGTTGATCACTTCCCGCACGTCCACAGTTTGTGGTCGCCCGCCTTTCTTGCTGCGGCGGGGCTTCGGAAGAATCATTTCGATCATCTCCCACTGAAGGTCAGTCAGGTCACTTGGGTACGCTTTTCGAATCGCCTCGGACACCGTGCACTCCTTTGCGTTGATGAACCGCAAAGTGTGAACAAAACCAGACTTTCACAAAACCTCAGTTTCCGGATAGCCTCTTAGTGATTGTGTCCGGCATGTGGATCAACTCCGCCTCCGGACTTGTTCTTTAGAGCCATCTGCATTTGGTGAGCCCCCTTCGTGGCGATGACATCGCCGGGGTACAACGATCCATCATTCGCAATCACGACAGAGAATTGGTCTCGGTATTTGACGTGAACCGGGACGCGGTCGAAGTGGTCTCCATTTTGTTGAAAGACGAACGACTCGACGCCTTCTCTCGCAATGGCGTCGACGGGAACGACGATCTGTTCTGGCCATTCCTCAATCGGGATTCGCAGCTGCAAGCGTTGACCGGGCAGGTATTTCCATTCGACGTAGCGGTTGCCACTGTCCCGTCGGTCTTTGACAAGTTCATTGCGGAGCCGAACGTAAAACTTAAGAGTTCGTGATCCGGTATCGACCTGATTGGCGAGGTAGGCAATCTCCAATCCTTCGACAATTCGATTGCCGTCACCAGCCTTTTCAAAGATTGCGTCGACCGGCCATTGGTTTTTTGAAGTCTCTCGGATTGTTTCGAAGTCTTGTTCGAAGGCCATTCCTTCAATGAGGAGTTCGTCATAATCCGTAAGAACGCAAAGAGTTTCGCCAGCGTTCACCGACTGCCCTTTGTGTACGTTGAGGTCCTGAAGAATCAAAGGGCCAACGTGTGTGACGAATTTCGTTTCTGGGGGGAAAGAATCGAATTCGAGAGCAGAGTTTTGATCTGCGGAACGAGTCAGTTGCAGTTCCTCTGGCTCATGATTGTCGATCGTGGGCGCGAAGACTTGCAGTTCACGCAGCAACCGCCGGTCTTCCGCAATCTGATTGACCTGTCCCTCTGAAAGACCGTGAAGTCGCAATGCTTCGCGTTGAGCACGGAGAAGGGCAGAGAGTTTGTCGCGAGCGTATTCCCGGTCGAGCAGAAGCTTGCCGGCAACCGCTCCGCTGCTGGTAACAGCTTCCAGTCTCTTGATTTCGCGTTCCTCGACGTCGAGTTCTCCGAGTGTCTTAAGAAACTCTGTTTGAGCCTGCACAAGATCTTCATGCGTGAGGCGGATTTGGAAGAGTAACGTCCCGGGTTCGACAGCTTCCCCTTCGACTGCATGGACGTCAGTGATGACGCCAGTCATGGGAGTTGCGACTTGAACTCGCGTTCTGCCAGGACGTTCAACAATCACTGCGGGGACAGTCATCGATCGCCAGAACGTTTCGAGTTGGACCGGAAGCAGAGTTTCTTCTGTCAGTCCGATGTTTCGCATCGCTTGGGCTGAGAGTTCGAGCGATGTCTCATCCTGATGACCAGCATGAGATTCGTGATCATGTCCCTCATGGGAATCATGTGGTTCATGGGATTCGTCATCGGTCCCCGCTTCTCCGGGGCGAAACGAAGATATCGTCTGCTCGACCCAGGAATTGAGACCGGGAATCCATCGAGAGGATGTGACGCCGCCGATGAGAATGATGATCGCAAGCCCGATCCACCACGCCCCCTTCAATAAATATGTCCGGCTTTGTGTGTTCATTGTGCTGCTACAGATTCTTCGAACAGGAAATTACAAACTCGCACGATTAGACACAGGAAGACGCTGAGTCGTTTCGCTCATGCGATGGCGCAGCCAAGAGCAAGATGCTCTCGCGAGGTCGCGCAGGAAGATGCTTCGGGCTGCCGCAGTTTCGACGAAGATTTTCGCAGACGAGGAGGCTGATGAGATGGGCCGAAAAGAAGCCTCAACCCACATCCGGAAAAGCCATGTCACCGCTTTTGAAGCGTTGTGACGGAGTTCATCGGCTGCAAAAGAATTGCGGAAAGCTAGCGATTAAAGCAGCCAGACCTGATGCGCAGCGCGATCGGCAGATGAGCCGGTTAAGTCGAGAGGTCGATTTTGGAGCAGTCCGAAAATCGGCAAGCGCGAGTCACATGCGATCTCAATAGAATCGCTGCCGAGGACCTGACACCACTTCGAGAATGTCAGCAATCGATGGACGTCTTGATCACGATGAACCAAAACGAAATTGCAATGATCGTCAACGCAAGGACTGTGATCATGATGATCTTGAGGCTCTGCACGCCCTTCGAAATACTCTCTGTTTGAGTCACCACCGCTCAGGTGAGCTGTTTTCGCCAGAGCGCTGACTGAGTCGCCATGATCGTGTGAACAGCAGCGTCCGACAGCTGTTTCCTCGGGCTGAGCTGCGTGCTCTAAGTCAGCGTGCTTTGAATTAGCGTACTTGGAGTCAGAGCTGCAAGTGTGGGAATGGTGCGCAAAACATCCGACCGTCGCGTGAAACGCAATCGAAAAGATTGTCATGACGGTCAGGAAATATTGGAGCATCAAGGACGACTCAAGAGTGTCGAGAAGGAGAGCGCACGTGCGCTCAAGCTCTTTGATCATATCGGTCAAATTGCACTCGGTCTAGATCATTTCTGCAGCGTTACGGGACCCGCGTGAATTCGATTCTTAGGATGAAACCCGCGAATCGAGCGTCTTTTCGCATGACTTATGGAGTCGATATCCGATTTGACACAGTTCCCGATGCAAATTCCTGCAGTCGCTCTCTTGAAGACGATGGTCGAACCATCGCAGAGGAATCACTCATCCAGCATTTTCGTGGTTTGGGGCGATTCTCCCGGTTTCTTCTCGCGTCCAATCAAGCGGACGAGGTCAGAGAGAACTTGCGGGAGGGCGATCCCGCCGGGAGTGGCCAGATATCGCGGTTCCCACACCGGGCGAAACTTATCTTTGTAGGAACGCAGTCCTTGAAAGTTGTAATAATGATCCCCGTTTCGATACAGCACTCCGACAGCTTTGTTCCACATCGGGGCATACGGGCGATCTTCGATTCCTGACAATGGGGCCATTCCCATGCTGAACCACTCATAGCCCTGCTGCTGTCCCCAGAAGATGAGTTCGAGGAACAGGAAGTCCATCAATCCGGAGGGGCCAGATGGGTCGTGACGCATGAGATCGACTGAGAATTCTTCGTTGTTCGCACCAAGCCAAAGATTGGCGAAGGCGAGAACCTTTTCGTTCTGTTTGACCACAGCACAGGGGAATCGCTGTAAATATTCCGCATCAAAGAATCCGAGCGAGAACCCTTTTTCGGCAGCATGTTTCTCCGCCAACCAGGCGTCGGAAACTTCTTTCAGACGAGGCAAATAGTCAGCCACGCGTTCTTTGGGAATCACTTCGAATTGACATTCGGCTTTGAGAATTCGATTTCGTGTCGAACGCATATTCTGGAAGTGGTGACCACTTAACGAGAATTCTCGGGCGCTGACTCGTCCTTCCTCTCCGAGCTTCAGAAACGTCAGCCCGTGGTCGACATACAGCGGCAACGAATCGGCACCGACTTGATAAAAGACCGGGCGTCCATTGTGAGAGTCGCACAACTCGCGAAATCTCCAGATGAGTTCCGGCCATCTTTCCGGAGGGCCAACGGGGTTGCCCATGGAAATCCAGGAACGGTTCTCAACTGCGTACATCAAGAAGGCGTCCTGAGCATCGCTGAACAGGAATCGCTTGTCGCCGAGAAGTGCCAGATTGGCACTCGTTCGAGTCGATTTCGCGATGATTTCCGAAGCCGTTTGGAGATCGGATTCGGTTGGAAGGCCGGACTTTCCCACTTTCGAAGGTGAGCAAATTCGACCGATCGTCCACAGCACCAGAAGTGCTGCGACGCCGACGCACGAGCGCAGAAATCGTGGGGCGTCGCCATGAATCGCGAATTCCCACCAGCGGTCACTTTGGATGTTTCCGTTTTTATAGATGAAGACTCCCAGCCACAAACAACTCAAAACGGAGATTGTAATTGTGCTGAACCAGCCGAACGAAAATCGTTCATGCAGCAATCTTCCCGGACGATTGAAGCGGTTTCGGCAGGAGACAAGGGAAAGGAGAACGAGGAGCAGAACAATTGCCTCCTGATAGTCGATCCCTTTTAACAGAGAAGTGAAGATGCCGATCGTCAACAGGCAGACGGCACCCCACCAGGCGGTGTCGAGTCGTCGTTGAAGGCCACGAGCGACCAGAATCAGAGCGCCACCAGCCAGACTTCCAACGAAATGCGAAACTTCCACGACGTGGAGGCCGACAAAATTCTCCAGCAGTTTCATATTTGATGAAACAGAAGGGATCGCTCCGGAAATCAGTAACACAATTCCCGCAAGGAATGTTGCCATTGCGAGTATTGTCGGTGCGATGGAAGTCACAATTCTTCCACTGCCGCGAACGATCGGTTGGACTTTGCTCAGCTGCCTGACCAGGCTCATGACCGCGATCAGAAGAGTCGCCACGAGCAGGGGAAGTAGGTAGTAGATGACTCGAAAAATCAGCAAAGCGGCGACAACGTCTTCTTTGTTTGTTGATCCGGTCAGCGTGAGAATCACCAGTTCGAAGACTCCCACTCCACCGGGAACATGAGTGAGCATGACTGCGATAATGGCCAGCAAATAGGCCCCCAGCAATTGGGGGAAGTTCATCGAGAAATCTGCAGGCATCAAGGAATACAGGCAGCCTGCAGCAAGAACGAGATCGGCCACGGAAACGCCGATTTGTGCCAGAGTGACTCCGAACTTTGGAAGACGGACGTCATGGCCTCGAATTCGAAGAGGTTTGTGAATGAAGGCGGTCAACAACAGATATCCCGCAGTGATTGCGATCAGCGTCCAACCTAAACCCTTCACAGCGTGAAACGGGAGATTCAATTGTTCTGGAATGACAATTGGGTCGATGACAAAGCTCAATCCTGCCGTCGCGATTTCCCCGATTCCGAACGTCAGCCCCAACATGAATGCGACTTGCATCACCTCGATCGAAGACAATCCCAGCGACGAATAAACGCGATACCGGACCGGCAAACCTCCGAGTGTGGCTCCGAAGTTGTATGTCGCAACAAATCCAGTGAATGAGGCAAACGCAACTTGTCGAAACGGAAGCGGATGATGGATGGAACTAAGGGCGAGCCAGTCGTATCCAATCAGAACGATGTAATTCGCTGTCGTCAGGCCAATGCACAGTGCAATCTTCCAGGTCGGAATGGATTGCAGACTCCCGCGGATATCAGCCCAGTTGTACCCTCGAAGTTGATGCCAGAGCAGAGCGGCTGCGCCAATAAAGACCAGTGTGGCAATGAGAGGCGCCAGTTGTTGGAGTCGATGTCTCAAGGCCAAAATCCTGTTTCGTCGCGTAGTGAGTTGATTTCCGAACGCTTGCTTTCATCGCTCTGTCTTGATCAGAAAAACTACGGAGCAAGTTGATTGAATGGTCGTTCGTGAAAGTTTGCAACAACTCGTTGAAAAACTCTTTAAAATCGACCTGAAGTCCCAAGAAATCGTGTTGTTTTCAGCTTCCGTCTTCGGCAGTGAAGACAGTTTGAAACGCTATTCTGACGCGTGTCAATGGGGGCCGCAACATGACCATGCTTTTGAAAAAGATTGATCTCGGATCTGCGGTCGAAGGACGGGTTTTTGTCGCATCAAGAGTCGCTGGGCGAAGCGGTACTCTCTGGAGTGGTATTCGGTTCTCCGGGATGGGAATCATTGGAGGAAGGCGATTCGGTGATTAGTCTGGCTGACCGATTGAATGTGAAGTAGTTCCAGATCCATTGCATCAGTACAAGCATTCTGTTTTCAAACTGAACAATCTGCATGAGATGGACGAGCAGCCACATCAACCAGGCAAAGAATCCGCAGTATTCGCGTTTCCCGATTTTCGCGACAGCGACTGAGCGCCCGAGTGTCGCCATACTTCCGCGATCTCGGTAGTGAAACACGTGGTCATGCTTCTTGTTGCGAGCGATGGAATCGATCCGTTTCGCGACAAATTGTCCCTGTTGCATGGCGACTGGAGCCAATCCTGGAAGAGGATGCCCGTCTTCGCCAGCGCAACTGGCGATGTCGCCAATCACGAATAATTCCGGATGACCCGAGATGGAAAGGTTCGGTTCGACAGGAATTCGGCCAGCACGATCACATTCCAGTCCTGCTGCTTCGGCCAGAAGTTTTCCGAGTGGATTGGCTTTGACACCAGCACCCCAGAGAACCGTGCGAGTTTTGAGAACTTCGGTTTTCTCAGCTGAATGGAGCGTTACGCGATCCGGAAGAATTTCGGTGACTTTCGTTTGAGTTCGGATTTCAATTCCGAGAGAGCGAACTTTTTCAGCTGCGCGATGACTCAATTGTTCAGGCATGTGTGCCAGAATATGAGGGGCAGCTTCAACCAGAACGATTCGAGCCTCTTTAGGGTCAATATGGTGAAAGTCATTCCTCAGAGTGTGATGGGCAATTTCCGCAAGTGCTCCTGCTAACTCGACTCCGGTTGGGCCTCCGCCAACGATCACGAACGTCATGAGTTCGGATCGTCGTTCGAGATCCGATTCTCGTTCGGCGCGCTCAAAAGACATAAAGATTCGCCGCCGAATTTCTGCGGCATCTTCGATGGTTTTGAGTCCGGGCGCCAGTTCCGACCATTCTTCGTGTCCGAAGTAGCTATGCGTGGCGCCCGCGGCCACAACGAGTTGATCGTACGGAAGTTCACCATCTCGAAGAATGACGACCTTCCGTTGGAGATCGAAACCGGTGACATCGGCCAGCAGGACTTCGCAGTTTTTCTGTTTTCGAAACATATAGCGGAGCGGTGTCGCGATGTTCGAAGTGGCGAGTCCGCCGGTGGCAACTTGATAGAGGAGTGGTTGAAACAGATGGAAGTTTCGCCGGTCGAGAAGAGTAACTTGGACCGGCGATCTTTTCAGGCGTTTGGCGACTTGAACACCACCGAACCCGCCTCCAATCACGACGACACGAGGGAATGAGCGTTCTGACTGATGATTCATTTCAACGGTTCTTGCTCAAAATGTTGTGAGTCAATGCTCGGAGCGGAGCCACTCGGAATCAAACTCACAGCACAGGATTGGATTTCAGTTCGAAAACGCTCAAACGGTTAATGGCTCGTTTCTGACAATATAGAAACTTAATTCAGAAAGAGAGTCAGTTTAATCCTGGAAACAGCAGACTTCTCTACTCGGCAAGCTTCTTCATGAAGGATTGAATGCCTGCGGAAGCGATTTCCGCGTCCTTTTCGCCGGTGGCTCCTCCAACTCCAACAGCTCCAATCACCTGACCTTCGACCACAATGGGGACTCCGCCGTAGAGAGTCGTCAGTTTTCCTCCGCTTGCGGATCCTGCTCTTTCCACGGCCAGGCTGAGATGTGTGTTGACTTCTTTGCCCGGAGGGAGCGGGCCTGTTGCTGTTCGCATTGTGGCTGCTGCCGTTGCTTTGGTCATTGAGGTATAGACGCTGGCTGGTCGGGTTCCATCCATTCGAGCGAACGCGATCAAGTGTCCTCCTTCGTCGACGACACTGATATTCACTTTTAAGTTCATTTCCTCTGCCTTCGTTCTGGCACGGGAAACAATATGTTCCGCTCCGGAAAGCGTGAGTCCGATCCGTTGCCGCTGAACCATCGGCGATGTCCTTTCCTTCGATGGATTGTCATCGGCGATCAGAAGAGTTGCCTGAAACAGAAGGCAAGCGGAGACAAGACCAGAAGAGACTGTGCAACGTGTCCGGGACATGAAGATCCTTGTGAGCTTAAAGGAAAACGCCTGGGGAAGACTGGTCAATTGACGGCTTGATGACCACTTGTCGCTGCGCCTGTGAATGGCACAGTCGCCAGCGAAATTCGATCGAACGCGAAACAGGATTGCAACCCTGAGGGAAAGAAGTTGACGGTCGCGAAGCGTGTCGTCTTCAACTGTTTGTTGTCGCAGACAAGCCGACGAACAGATTGCACACGAGGAGTTCGATTGTCCTCTACAAAACGAAGAAACGCTGGGACTCACATGAGTCCCAGCGTCGATGGTTGGAGTTTCGATTTCGACGGAGTTCGGTTTTCGAAGTCGATTAGTTCTTGTTGAAGTAGAGTGTCAAACCCTGGTCTTGAAGATTCACACAGAGGCAACCGTTTTCAAACCAGAATGGAAGCTCCTGAATTCCTTCGTTCGTTTCCATGACGAGCAGTCCGCTGCTGTTCGCGACATACGCTCCTCGTTCGATTTCCTTGGACTGCTGACCGTACTGGTCAATGATTGTTGTCTGCATTCCGTACTCTCCCTGAGCAGTGAAGTGGACGACCATGTGGATTTGATATCCGTTCAAGTTGTCCTGCAGTGACCAGGTTCCGACGATTGGTGTAAATGCACTTCCGGGTTCTGGAACGTACGAAACTTGTTGTGATTGCTGCTGCTGCTGAGTTTGCTGTTGTGGGTACTGCTGTTGAGGCTGAGCCACGGGAGCAGGCGATGATCCTCCGAGACCTCTGAGGCTGTTTGGGAGAGGATTGATGGACTGCACGTAGGCGACATCCATATCCGTCGAGTAATTCAAAACTCTCGCGACGCTTCCTTGAACGTCTTCACCTGTCGTCCCCGGGAAGATGATGACAACGGTTTTTGCCCCTTCGAGGATAAACCGATTCGTCATGACGATGCCGCGTTCGAAGTCGACAACCCATCCGGCCGTCGCGAATTTGTTGTCTTCAGCATCAACCGCGATGACCTGGACCATTGACTGGGAGATTCGGTCAGCAAGCTCAGTGGGGACATCTGGATTGTTAGGTGAATGAGCGGAAAACCGGTCGGAGTTCGAAGGTGGATTGGAAGGCGTGGTCTGAGCAGGCTGTGTTGAACGACCGCCTGAATTGCTTGGAGCTTCGAGTCCCCAGGCTTCGTATTCCGCAGCAGTCGAACCATTGGTTGCTGCGAAGATTGGCTGGAAGCTGGTGAGCGAGACGCTGACGATCAGGACAGCGACGAGAATGCGGTTTGAAAAGAAACTGAACAGGTTGTTGTGGAGTGAAAAGCACATGATTTGAATCCCGTTTGTAGGTGGTGAGTGTTGTGGAGACACCACCAGTACAGGCGGGCAAAGCAGCTGTGACACCGCAGCCGGCAATTTTTTGAAATTCTCTTCGAGACAAGGAAATTTCGCGGTATTTCTCGTTGGCAAGAGATGAGATTCGTCCTCTTCGCAGATTTCGGATCGTCTCTCGTGTTGGTTTCCATCAACTCGTATTTGCAAATGAATTCAGTCTGAGGTCGGGCTGAATCAACTGAAATAAGCTGTCTCTTCTGTAAGAGAATGGCCGGCCAGTTCGTCTTTGCGGTCTAAAACGACAGCACATTCAGACTTCCGATATTGCCTCATTCGTCTCTTGCAGATTGTTCATGTTGAGGACGATTCACATTCAAATTTCTCGTGCTGACGGGACGGGTCGTGAATCGGAAGAACTTGTCGGAAGGCCGCTCAGATTAGGACAAACCCTAAAAGACAGGGGTGAGTGCGCCGGATAGTCTGTGAATCGAAAGTCGAGTTACCAAGAGTTGTACAACCGCTGATCAAAACGGTGACTCGGCAGTCTCGTTCTCTCACTCTCTTTACTAAGGTGTCTACGATGAAAACTGGTTTGCGGTATCGAGTTCGTCTTCTGGTTGCAGCTGTGGTTTCGTCTGTGGCGATTGGTTCAGCGGGCGTTGCCCAGGCTGAAATCATCAGCGCGGATAGCTCAGCCTATGGAGCAAATGTTGACCTCGGAATTGGCCTCTCACTGACGCCATTGGATTCGATCGTTTCTGCTGGTGTTGGACCGATTCCAGTTGTGTCTGGAAACGCTCCTGCAAGTTACAATGATGCTCAGAGTCTCGCCTCTGTGAATGCGAATGGTTCGATCAGTCTCCTCGGTTTGGGACCCGTGGATCTGATCGACTTTAATACGGGTGTTCTGGATGTGAATGCTCAGTCGAACGTCGACGGAACTCCTGGAAGCAAGACCACCTCAGCGAGTGCGACCGTCAATGACGTCTCACTTCTGAACTCCAGCCTTCTCGGAATCGTCCTTCAGTCAGTTGTTTCTCTTGATGCAACGCAGATTCATCGACTGCGACCGTTGCTGGCGATAGTGGTGCTCTTGTCGCGACAGGAACGACCACCATTACAGGAACCCATGGTGTTTCGGGAAATCAGGCACTCCTCACAGTTCTCGGCGTGGACTTCCTCCTGGAGTCTTCACCAATGGCGAACACACCGATCCTCACAATCGATGCATCGGTTGCTGGATTGGTTGGAATGCAGGGATCGATCGATGTCATTCTGAATGAACAGATTGTCACTGGCGACATGTCCACAGAAGCTGGAATCAGTGTTAACGCTCTGGCTCTGCGGTTTAACGACGTCGGCGTGAGCATCGGTGCTCTTGGAGCGGGACTCTTGAACGGGGAAGTGATCATCTCCCACTCAGAAGCTTCGATGCAGGCCAGTGCTCAACCTGTTCCAGAACCAGGTTCCATGGCACTTCTCGCTTGTGGATTGTGCAGCTGTGCAGGCTACAACATTCGCCGACGAGCCAAGCGTTCTTAATTTGAGTTGTTCTCATCGGTGCAATCGCCTGAACGGAACAGTTCATCAAGTCAATGTTCCCCTCCTCTGACGTTGAGAAGGCTGTTTCAACTCAGGCTTTGATGAGTGACTCTCCACTTGAAAAAAGGCAGTTTTCCTTCTTGTTACACAGGAAGGTTAACTGCCTTTCCTTTTTGATTCGAAAAGCTTCACATTCCGGTTATGCGGAAGAATTCGTTTGACCTGAATCGAAATGTCAGTCGAGGCGTTCAGGATCAAATGGATTGAAGGAAGTTGCAGAGAACCAGTTGTGGCGTATTTTTCCAAGAGATGACCTTCGTAAGTCAATTTGAGGAGTGTTTCTGTGCCGGTACAACCAACCCCGACTGTATATATCGTTGATGATGATCATCAAATGCGCGGTTTAATCGTTAATATCGTTAAATCCGTAAAGTTGAACTCTCGAGTGTTCGCCTCCGCTGATGAGTTTGTTTCTGAATACGATGGACAGCCGGGCTGCCTCATTTCCGACTTTAAGATGCCGGGAATGAATGGTCTCGAACTTTTGGAGTCGCCGAACTCCCTCGGGATCTGTCTTCCGTGCATTCTGATTACCGGACATGCCGATGTTCCGCTCGCGGTACGAGCGATGAAGTCTCACGCCGTCGACATGATTGAGAAGCCTTTTCTTCCACAGTTCCTGATTGAAAGTGTTCTCAAAGCGATCGAACTCGATGAACGAAGCCGGGAATCGAGTGAAAGATCTTTGGAAATTGGACGCGCGATTGAATCATTGACGTCCCGTGAGAAAGAAGTTCTCGAAGGTGTCGTTTCAGGAATGGCCAACAAACAGATGGCTTACAAATTGGACGTGTCTACGAAAACCATCGAAGTGCACCGCCGAAACATGATGCAGAAGATGCGATTTCATTGGGTCGCTGAACTCGTCAGAGCGGTGACTGAACACCGGATCCTTCAGGCTGAAAGTACTGGAGTCTGACGTCACATCGGAAGGAGTTTTTCAGTTCCGGAAGTGACGCTATCGATTGCAATCATTATGGAAAACTGGTCATCACTGGGCGGGGCATCGGAAGACGTCGCCATTCTTCGATCTCGCTACGACACACTCTTGCAACGAATCGTGTCGCTGGCTCTGACGACGCAAGACTTCGACGCATTCGAAGCGGATGTGTTGCGAAGACTGGATGTCGAATTTGGTGGAGTCGCTGCAGCGGTTTGGGATTTCGATCAGGAAACGAAGAGATGGAAGATCATCCACAAATCTCCATCATGGGATGCTTTGACGCCAAACCTGACAGCAGTTGCGGCTGGCTCAAGCGACTTCCGATATTCGATTGAAACCCGCATCCCCGGACAGTTGGAACCGTATCTGTTTGCGATCAATGCCCGGAGTGAGCGAACGGCAGGTCTTCTATCGTCCCGCAAACAGGACTCGTTGACGGAACGAGACCTTCCGAAGACTCAGCTTGTGATCATCGATCCTCAAGGAAAGAAAGATCGGCCGAATCGAGAAGTGCTTCAGCGATTTGCTGACTCCTTTTCTCTCGCACGCCAAATGGTCAATCAGCGGGTGTCGAGCCATTTTAGCGCTCGAGTTCACTCAGCGCTGGTCGTCACGTCGCCGGTGCCTGTGGTGACATGTTCGCCGGAAGGCATTGTTCTCGAGTGTAATCGGGCTTCAGAGAATGTGTTCGGGATCAGGAACGCAGACGTTCAGGGAAGACCGGTCGCAGAAATCGGGGCCGGTGACTTTCGTGAGATGTCGCGACAGTGTTCGGAGAATCGACTTCCCGTTCAACGATGCGTGAAGTGGAATTCGCCCAGCGGAGAGAGTTGGAGCATGGACGTCACGATGTGTCCGGTCCTTTCTGCCTCCGACGAAGTCGTCTCTTTGACCCTCATTGCCAATGATCGATCTTCCCTCGACCTTTCGCTTCGAGGGCAAAAGTGTCAGGAAGAAATCTGTTCGATCCTCGCAGAGTCCGGAACTTTGGCCGAGTGTTGGCCAGAAGTTCTGCGATGTTTATGCACATCGTTGCAGTTTGATGAGGGAAGTGTCTGGTCAACGGGGCACTTGAGTTTGTGGCTCGATGGAATCAGTCCTTTGAAGGGATGGGCGGGCAAGCAACGGTCCGGCCGATTGATGACTTTTCAGACGCTGTTCGCCAAGCAATCCAGCGAAGAGCCATCGCGTCAACGGATCAGTCGTTTGGGGTTTCGAAACAGGAGACAAGCGGAACTTCCGAGGTGCGCCTGTCGCGTGTCAGTGAAGTCGTTGTTCCGATCCAGCATGACGAGCGCGTTCATTCGATCCTCATTCTTCGTGGGGCTCTGAGTCCCCGAAAACGCGAGTTGGTGCTCGGAATTTGCAAGGTGATTTCCGATGTTGTCCGGTGCGTTCTTGCTCGTGATCTGAATGCAGCTTCTGCGAAAGCGAATAAAGATTCCCAACGACAATCCGCCAAGATGCAGGCACTCGGGTTGATTGCGGGAGAGATCGCCCACGACTTCAATAACCTGTTGACGGTCATGATGGGCAATTGCGATCTCGTTCGGTCATTGCTTCCGGAAGACTCGGCGGAAAGTTCAATGATCGGTGAAGTCTCAGAGGCTGTCGATCGCGCAGGAGTTTTGACCAAGCGGATTCTGTCGTTCAGTCGAAAGTGTGGAAGCGACCCGAAAGTTATTCATGCGAGTGAACAGATCCGCAGACTGTCTGGAATGCTTCAGATGATCGCCGGCAGACAAGTGGAGTTCGACACGAAACTTGGCGACTACGTCTATCCGATCCTTCTGGACCCTGTCGAATTTGAGCAAATCCTGATCAATCTGACGGCAAATGCCCGTGACGCGATGGAGGGAAAGGGAACAATCTCCATTGCCACCTCCAACGTCCGGCTCTCTCCACGAGATGTCCGCGACCACAAAGGAGCCTATCCGGGTGAGTATCTGCTCATTCAGTTTGAAGACAACGGTTGCGGGATGGATGCCCGCACGAAGTCACAAGTCTTCGAACCGTTCTTTACAACGAAGAAGGAAGAGCAGGGGACCGGGATCGGGTTAATGACCGTTCACGGGATCGTGAATCGCGCTCGAGGGCTGATTCGTCTCGAGAGTCAGGTCGGAGCAGGCACACGGTTTTCGATTTACCTTCCAAGACAATCCGATGGAATTGCTCCGTCCTCTCTCCAGAAAAATGTTGCTCCCAAGCGGAAGAGTACCGAACGTATTCTGGTCGTTGAAGATGACAGCGTCCTCAGACGACTGTTGACTCGAATTCTTGAAGTCCACGGTTTTCGCGTGACCGCCTTTGCAGAAGGAAGAGACGCACTGACCGCTTTCAAAGAGGCGCCGGAAGAGTTCGATCTCGTATTGTCAGACATCATGATGCCCGGGATGTCCGGATTCGAAGTTGCAGAACAGGTTCGAGAAATCGTTCCGGGTGTTCAGGTGATTCTCATGACCGGTTTCGGTGACATTCTGGAGAGTTCGGAAGCCGCATCGGCAAACGTTCCCATCCTCACAAAGCCATTTACGAGTACATCTCTGCTTCACACCATCTTCACAACTCTTGACGGGGAATCAGAGGATTCCTCTTCTCCGACGCCGAGCGAACAGAACATCAGTCATCCTGAAGTGATCGGTACGTGATGCGTATCTGAAGGACAGTGAAAGTTCGCTGAACTTTTGGTTGAATGAGATCAATAAGCAGTGATCCGAGAGTTGAGAAACGATTCTTTTCCCAACCCATGCGCTGTGGGCAATTTGTCAGAGAAGGGGGGTGAGCGCATCTGGGGCGTTTGTCTCGACGTTGACTGCCAGCGAGACCTCCCTCAAACAGACGAAAAACGTCGAGTTCGCCGATTGAATGGATGCCGGTGATGCCGGTCACTCGGTATGCTGGAGTTGTTGGCTTCGGGAGCCAGAAACCCCGCTGGATCGATTCAGAAATTGCTTGCAATCGCGACTTTGCAGAACTACGTTCCAAATGCGTTTTGGTCTCAAACGATCGCCACCGTTGCGCAGATCGAAAACGGACTTCGATGCAATAATTTGTCACCAATTTATTGCGGCTGAACTGCCGGGATCTACGGAATCAACGTCGAATAAGAGACCGATTCATCGAAACAAAACGCATTTCTGTTGAGATCGTGATAATCCAACTTTCGAGCCTTAGTCGCTGAAGGTTTAGAGATCGTTCTCTCCTGAAGGAATTGCGAACGCTCGGTCAACAATGCCGAGTGCAAAAGAAACTGAGGAATCCCCATGGCTGATCGGACAACGATCCTTGAATGCATCTACACTGCCATCAACGAAACCAACGAAATGCTCCCTGCGGAGTCTCGTCTGGAACCCCAGGAATCGGAGAAAGTGACCGGGGAAGAGGCAAAGATCGACTCATTAGGTTTCGTGACGTTGCTGGTTGCGATTGAACGTGAAGTGGAAGCAAAAACCGGCGGATGTCCGAATCTCGCTGAAGAATTGACCGAAGCTGATGTCGAACTGACCACCATCGGAGACATTGCAGGTTTTATTTCCGAACGTACTTGAGACACTTCCCAATCGGTGACGTGACGGCCTGCCACGCGGACGGCAAATGAGCTGGAATGGTTCGCGAACACTTTTCGATTTGAACTTTGCCAACTCGCACGAACAATCTTCGCGAATCAGAATCAATCACCTTCAATGACTTGGTCCTATGAGTAATTCCGAACACGTCCTGATTCTTTCCGACTTCAATGCCGAGATGATGGCAGGTCTGATGTCCAATGACGTCGAATCCCCAGCTGTGAGCGCGAAGACTGGCGGTTTCGGTCAGGTCTCGTCAGTCCTGGTTAATTCAGGTCATCCTGCCTGGGAAGACAAGACAGCTGCCATTGTCTGGACGCATCCGGAAAGTGTCAGCCAGGTTTTCGTCCGCGCGAAGTTGATGGAGTCCGTTGATCACGCGGAAGCACTTCGGGAAGTTGACAAGTTCTGTGATGAGATCGAAGCAGCAAGTTCACGGGTTCAGACGATGCTCGTGACAACGTGGAGTCTGCCGGATCGAAGCCGCGGCTATGGAATGCTCGATTTCCGACAGAACCTGGGAATCCGGTCGCTGCTGGCGAGTATGAATCAGCGGCTGGCGGAACGCCTCGGAAGTCATCCCGGAATCTTTCTGCTCGATTCAAGCCCCTGGCTGTCCGCAAGTGGCGCTTACGATCCAAAAATGTGGTACCTCGCGAAAGTGCCATTTTCGAAAGATGTGTTCAAAGCTGCTGTTAAAGACGTCAAAGCTGCACTCCGCGGGATGAAGGGACTCGCGAGGAAAGTCGTGATCTGTGATTTGGACGATACTCTCTGGGGGGGAATCGTTGGCGAAGTCGGCTGGGAGAATCTACGCCTCGGAGGGCACGATCCCATTGGCGAAGCTCTTGTCGACTTTCAAAAACAATTGAAAGCATTGACGAGAAGAGGAGTCATTCTCGCCATCGTCAGTAAAAACACGGAAGAAATTGCTCTCGAAGCGATCGAGAGTCATCCGGAAATGGTCCTCCGCAAAGCAGATTTTGCGGGCTGGCGAATCAACTGGACGGACAAAGCTCAAAACATTGCCGACCTGATGAAAGAGCTGAATCTCGGAATCAACTCGGCAGTCTTCCTCGATGACAACCCCGTGGAGAGAGCCCGTGTCGCGGAAGCTCTCCCTGAGGTTTTAGTCGTCGATATGCCGAAAGATAAAATGCTCTATCCTCAAACATTGGCTCAGCTCGATTGTTTCGATACGCCGACCCTCAGTGAAGAGGATCGGAAACGTGCTGAAATGTATCAGCTTGAAAGAGAACGCCGCGCCGCTCAGCAGCAGGCGGACGATGTTGGCTCGATGGATGAATGGCTTCACAGCCTCGAAATGAGTGTTCAAATCGAACCGCTGCAGGAAGCAAATCAGCAGCGGATTGGACAGCTGTTAAACAAAACGAATCAGATGAATCTCTCGACACGCCGGATGTCGGAAAGCGAACTGGTCGAATGGGCGTCTGCACCCAATCGTGGCCTTTGGGGATTTCGGGTCGCTGATAAATTCGGGGATGCCGGGCTGACCGGAATCGCAAGTTGCGAAATCGACGGAGAGACTGCGGAAATCGTCGATTTCATTTTGAGTTGCCGGGTCATGGGGCGACGCGTTGAAGAGACGATGGTTCATCACGTCGTGGGATTCGCCAGCCAGAATGGAGTGAAGAAAATCAAGGCTCGCTATCAGCCGACAGCGAAGAACGCTCCGTGCCTCAAATTCTGGCGTCAGTCAGGATTCGAAGAACTTGAGAACGAGACCTTTGCCTGGGACTGTTCCAATCCCTATCCGCAACACGAGGCGATCGAACTGAAGATTCTAGAGGCGACGGAAACGATCCCGGGGAAGTAAATCGGACAGACTTAAAGCCGTTTTGACGGTCCGCAATGTGACCGTCAGTTCAGCTTCTCAATCTGAAGATGATGAAAAAGAATTCCTAACTCCTATGACTCGCATTTTCTTCAGAGATGATGACGTTGGTGATCTTACTGAGCCGCTCGAACGGTTCGTGAGTCTCTTTCTCGAAAGAGAACTGCCTGTTAATTATCAGGTCGTCCCGGAGTTTCTTACGGATGCCGGTGTTAACTTTATAGTCGAAAAACAACGCTCAAATTCTAACTTGATCCGTCTTAACCAGCATGGATTGAAGCACTCGCAACTCCTGAAGGGTAAGCATTCCTGGAGTGAGTTCGCGGGCGGAAGACCCTATGAAGATCAGCTGCGCGATATTCAAACCGGTCGGCAAATCCTGGAAGAACGGTTCGGAAGTTCCTTCGACGGCTCAATCTTCACTCCGCCACAACATAAGTACGATCGCAACACTCTAAAAGCACTCAAAGCCACCGGTTTTGAAACTCTCTCTGCGTCGTATTATCCGAACACAAAAAACGAAACGATTTATCGTGTCGGAAAGCTTCTCGGTTTCTCTTCGCTTCAGTCGCGGGGGATCTCGCGTCACGGAGAAACAAGAAGCGATTGCGGTCTCTACGAACTCTCCGTTTCTGTTTTTGCGGACGATGGAAGTCATCGAGTCGAGAAGCTGGAGGCACTCCTCGAACAGGTTTCGAATGCCCGAAGCCGCGTCAATGACGTCGGAGTGATGTTGCACCACCCAGCTTGGGTCACTGAAAAAGACTTCGATTTCTTAAATCGATTCCTCGATCAACTCCAGCAAATGGAAGATGTGTCCTTCCATTCGATGAATGATTTGGTACCGAAATCATGAGCTTCAAGTACTGCGAATACTCCCAGGAACATGTTCCTTACGTGCAGCGGTTCAACAAGCGGTTGAAAGACGGAGGAAGCACTTGGGAGTTCTACGAAGACCCAACCCCATCATGGCTGGCGAAAACCGGAGACGGTGCTGACCATGTCTGGAGAGAACTTTATGTCGCTGTGGAAAATGGGGAAGAAGTTCGTGGGGCGTTCTGTCTGAAGCCTCAGAAGTTTATTGTTAACGGTGAAGAAACGATGCTCGCTTCCTGGCAGGGGCCGGTTAGCGAAGGCATTGTCGACAACAAGTACAACATGCTCGGCTTCCTGATGATGCGGGAGTTGGAACGTCGGGAGCCGCGTCTCGTCGCCTGGGGAGTCAGTGCAAGTTTGAAGGAACTTCTCGACCGTCTTCGGTGGGAAGCGTTCGGAACACCGGTCGTTCTCGATATTGTTCATCCCTTCCGTTTCCTTCGACAGAATGCCTTCCTGCGGACAAGTCGTGTGAAGCGAGCGGTCTGCGATCTCCTTGCTTTCACCGGAGCGGGATTTGTCGGAGCGAAACTCGCGCAGCTTGCGTGGAGAATTCGAGGGCAATACCAACGCAAGCGCGGTTTTCAGGTGACGACCGAACCAAAATTCGCAGAATGGGCAGATGAACTCTGGGCGGAAGTACGCAATAATTATCAAGTGATTGCTGACCGAAGTGCTGTCTCACTCAATCAGTTAATGCCGACCGGAGACTGGCCGAACGTTACAATCCTTCGCCTTGCAGAAAATGAAAACGGGAAAACTGTTGGCTGGATCGCTGTAAGGTTACAACAGTTAGAAGATGACAAGCGGTTCGGGAACCTGAAAGTTGGATCGCTGGTCGACTTTCTTTCGCTTCCTGGATGGGAGGCAACAGTCGTTGAACAGGCACGGGAGCATCTTCGGAAGCAGGGGGCTGATGTCATTGTGGGAAACCTGACTCACCGTGACTGGATTGCCGCTTGCGAAGCATGTGGGTTTCTCTCAATCGCTGACCGGCGTCTGCTGTATGTTTCTCCGAAGCTTGTAAAGTCAGTAGGAAGCCCCATCAAGGAATGGGGCCCTGAGACGCACCTGACACTCATCGACGGTGACGGACCTCTAGGGCTTTAATTGAACCGGAAGTACACGTCAGCGGTAAGGTGATAGTACGTCGGGAATTAATTCGCTCATCTTCTGTTCTGAATGATTGAGTGTAAGCGTTAAATGTTATTTTCGATTAACTCTCGTTCATGATTTCATTGTCTCGCTGTTCACAAAGCCATTCTGGGTGAAGAACTCTCGAGTACACGATGCGTGCCGATTCTTGCTAATCGTGGTTCTTGTGGGGGGACTGACACAAAGCCAGCCAACGAGTGCTGAGGGTCGACATTGCCTCGTTTAGTGGCAATGCTCGGAACTCGACGATACCGTGCATTAGTGAATCCAATTCAACGAACCTCTGCTTCGATGGACGCAACGCGCATGAGTGGCTGCAGCCTGCATGATTCGGAGCCCCCCCAGTTGAGTTGTCTTCACAGGCGAACACCAACATAAGCGTTCAATGTTCAAGGCGGGAATCTGATGCCAATTGCGAAAAGACTCGGCTTCCGTGAATCAGCACAAATGATGGGGAATTCACTCAGGTTGTTCCTGATTCTCTTTGCGAATTTCACGATCTTGATTCAGGTCGGATTCGCTCAACCATCACGTCCGAACTTCGTCATCGTTATGGCTGACGACATGGGCTATGAAGGAGTGAGCTGCTTCGGCAACCCACTGTTCGAGACTCCAGAAATTGATCGTCTGGCAGCCGAAGGAATGCGGTTGGTTGACTTTCATTCGTCTGGAACGGTTTGCTCTCCAACCCGGGCTGGGCTTTTGACAGGACTCTATCAGCAACGAACGGGGATCGAAGCTGTCATTCATCCCGATGACAATCACCCTGAACATCGCAAAGGGCTGCAACAGAGCGAAACCACATTCGCCGAGCTTCTTAAGGAATCAGGTTATATCACGGGAATCATTGGAAAGTGGCATCAGGGATATCCCCAGAATTCGAAGGACTATCACCCGCAGAATCACGGATTTGATGAGTTCGTTGGATATCATAGCGAAAATATCGACTTCGTGAGTCACGTCGGGGATCACTATCAGCATGACTGGTGGCACAATCAAGTTGAAACTCAAGAAGAGGGCTATACAACGCATTTAATTAACGACTACGCCGATCGCTTTATCCGCAAATATGCCAATTCCGAGAAGACGTTTTGCCTTTATGTGGCTCACGAAGCAATCCATAACCCTGTACAAGTCCCTGGTGATCCAGTTCGACGAACAACAGATGGTTGGAACAGCTGGAAGTGGCAAGACCATACACCGGAAGAACGAGTCGAGAAATTTAAGGGGATGACTCTTGCGCTCGACGATGGAATCGGACAACTGAGACAAACACTGTTGGAGCTGGGAATCGCTGAGAAGACGTTCGTCCTGTTCTTCTCCGACAACGGTCCCGCAGGGGATTTTCCAGACACCGACGACTTTCGAGAACGCAAAGGTTCCGTCTATGAGGGTGGACATAAAGTCCCGGCGATTGCATGGTGGCCAGGAAAAGTTCCGGCTGGAACATCATCGGACGTTCCTATCATCAGCATTGACGTCGCTCCCACCTTGCTCGATATCGCCGATGTTGACGTCGACACCTCCTTCGACGGTGTCAGCTTTCGGAAAGTGATCACCGAGCAGGGAAGCCTTCCGCCTCGTCCGTTGTTCTGGGCGTCTCTCTCCAATTCCGGGAGTCGAAGTGAAGCGATGAGATCGGGAGACTGGAAACTCGTTGTCAAACACCCCAAGGCCAGTCCGGGCTCATTCGAGAACCCGAAACCGGAACTCTATCACCTGAAGAATGACCCGGGAGAATCCAATGACCTGAGTCGCGAATATCCAGAGCGGGTTGAGCAAATGCTCATCCAGCTGAGATCCTGGTACGATGAAACTCAAGAAAATGCCACCAGTCAACCTGGTGGCTGGTGATGATTCACTGCTTCTCACAATCCAGTACGCGAACGAGCGTCAGTTGCTGGAATCGAGGGCTTGAAGAGCACGAATTTCCTTTAAGAGGATTTCAACCGGATCTCCATTCTTAACAGGAACCAGACTCACTGTCTGGTCAGTGGCGACTCGCGGCAGGCGAGGGCAGTGCACGCTGAGAGTTCGGTCAGACTTCTTTAGAAAACTGACAAGAGCCTCGCCAGCCGTTTTCGCAGCGACATACTCACCCATATTGACCGGCAGTTCATCGATGGCCACAGTCGATGGGTATAAGACTGCACATTGCTCAGGCTCTCGAAACTGTTCAAGAGCATTGACAAAACCATTGACGTAAAAGCGACAGAACTTGTCGAACAACTCGTTGACGAAAACCCCTTTATTCCCTCCGAATACGAAGGGAGTCGCGAAGTAATAAATGTGTGAGGCTCGGTAGTTTGCGTCTTGGGGATCATCGGGCTGATACGATTCTGAAAGAACGTTGTATTGGAATCTTCGCACCCGGGCGCCTGCGCTCTCCACGTCGTTGCAAATTCGGACAGCATCCTCTTTGCCCATGTTGTAGGTAAAGGAGACATCAGCCCCTCCGGCAGCCAGCATCTTAACCGCAATTTCCCCCATCCCGCGCGATCCCCCGATTACGAGCGCACGCTGGTTGGCGAACTCATCTTTCGAAACCAGTTTGGCAATTTCGGAAATCGAAGGTTGCTGCTTCGGTGATGGCCGCCGAAACGCTCGAATGTCTCCATGGCATCCGGGGCCTTCCAGCTCCATCGACACCATTCCGATAGCACCGTTGTACCGTTTCACAGAATACTTCAGAAGCGGGGCTTCAGGCTCTCGATCAAACGTCAGTTGCAGTTCTGCGAAGACGGAATGCATCCCCGGGCATTCGCCTCCCACAAGCCTCGAACATGTCGACACTGTTGAAAGTTGTTGAGCTGGAATTAGCGTCGCCAGCTTTGGAAAGAGTTTGCGAGCCAATTCATCTTGCAGGTACAGATTCATAACCCCCGATGTTGTCGCGATTTTCTCATCGTCGAGTTCTGTCGGGACTGCTCTCTCCGGGATCTCATTCTTCGGGGAACAAGAATTCTGATCGCGACGATTTCCTGTCTCGGCCTTCAATGTGAGTGCAACAGCGCCATTGCTCACCAGCTCCGCCTGAATCGAATCAGAACTTCTCTCAATAGTTGCAACGACTTCATCGCCGACCAAAAGAGGTTTGTGGAACATCGCTCTTACGCGAGTGATTTCACACTCAGATGACTCTTCCTGCATCGCTCGGTCCAGCACCCAAAGGACCGAGTGAATTCCATGAACGACAGGACCGCCAAACAGCAACCGGCGACTTGCTACGGGATCTACGTGAAGTGGATTGTGATCACCGGAAAGCGAAGCGAACTCCAATTGGTGATCCATTGTGAAAACTCGAGTCTCATTCATTCCGATTCACATTCCAAATCGATTTGTGCTGTCGTGACTTGCGAACTTGGAGTCGATCTCGTCGCGTCTGAATTGCTGCCTCGCAACTTCGCGATCCGCTATCCATTGTCTACAGAATGAACCGGACTCGAAAAGTGATCTCAAAATGCCGTGACGTTGTCTCTTTCCGCTCACACTAGTAGATGTTATTCGATCACCATGAATGCACCGAAATGGGGGAAGCGACTCATGCCTGTCGATGATAATCATCATGAGGAAGTCGCATTCGGGGCAATCAAGCATTCGCGGCAATCAGTGGTTCAGACGTGCGACGAAAAAATCGCTTCGCAACTTGTGGGAGCTTACTTCACTCAACCAAAACCGGACAGTTTCGAGCTGAAAATCCTCGCAATTGTCAATCAGCTGAAGCCAGTTGTGCAGGCTGTGCAATTGTCCTGGCGTCCTTGCCGAAATTCGAAACACAGATTCCCGACCAGATTCCCAATGTCGCAAACATCAGAGAAAGATTCCCCGAAACAATCGACAGTTTTCCCTCAGGGAGCCCGAATTGAGAATCACTACGGCGATTCAGCATCGCTGAGAAACTTGACCGCAACCGGGTGCAAACCTCACCACGAGCAAGGATCGTCGGACCCACCCAGATCTCGCTCCTCACAGCCCACAAGCGACCCAACAAGCCTCAACACCGACCAATCGCGATTCGAGTCGTCCCGTGCTGTCAGACTCGAGCGGCTTCTCTTTCGCCCATTGGATCAGCAAATCCGCAAATGATCAAAACTTTTCCAATCACTCCTCTCCAAATTCCCTTCCTGCACGACACAAGAACACCAAAGAAGCTGGCAACTTCCCAGCCCGAAATAGTCCCAGATTCGATGCATCGATATTCCGTAAGTGTTTGTTTTCAATGGTGTTGTGGAGAATTCCAATTGTTGGGTCGGTTAGCCTGCAGGTTCGAAGACTCCTTCCAACTCAGTCTGAAGAGGTCTCCAAAAATTCTTCGCCCCCAGATCTCCAAAGTTGGCTTGCAGGACACTCACTCTTTATCTAAAGTTCCCGCGTCTTCCCCGATAGCTCAATTGGTAGAGCGCCGGACTGTTAATCCGTAGGTTGTAGGTTCGAGTCCTACTCGGGGAGCTTTCTGGTCGACTATCCGAACCAAACCGGTTTCGGTTAACTCGGTCTCAGCAGAATCAACGGCGTCGGTTCCATTTTCGGGATCGACGCCGTTTTGCGTTGGTGGATCGTTCGGAACTGCCTCAATCCCCTCCTCCTGAAAGTCGAATCCACGATCTGAGCAGACTTCCGGGAACAATCGCATGGCGTAGGTGCCCGATTTGCCTTTTGGGTCGTCAGCCTTCAATTCCACGACTTCGATGTAGTGACGGAGTAGTTGGAGTTGCTCCTCGCGGGTCGCTGCATCCAAAATTGGGCCAACATCGGCCCATGTCTGCAGAAACGCTTTTGCGTCTTCGCTGACACGCTCGACCGGTGCCTGCTGTTTTTCGAGCTTCAGGAGTTGCCTTTCGAGAGCGATTTCTTCCTGTTCGAGCTTGGTCAGCTCGCCTTGGACGCTTTTCAGAGCCTTTGCCCCCATGCTCTTTAACACTTCGACGAGTCGGCTGATGTCGGCCTTCGTTCTCTGAATTTGGCGTCGGAGAACATCTTCCTGCTGTTTCAGTTTGACAGCTTCACCATTGAGGCAGGCAATGGCCCGGTCCGCGATCTTTTGACGGTCTTCAATTGCACTTCCAATTTCACGAATTCGCCCGATCAAAGCCTCTTCCAAAGCCTCAGCGGGAATTCTTGGTGAGTCGCAGGAGTATTTTCCGGCTTCATGCGACTGGCGAGTACATTGGTAGTAATAGTGAACCCGCTTTCGACCATGAGCGCAATTTCCGACCATGTGAGAACCACAGGCACAACGTAACAATCCCGACAGTAGGTACTGTCGCCCCTTCGGCTTTCGCACGTTGTTGCGACGTTTGGTGTTCTTTTCCAATTGTTGTTGGACGCGATCGAATTGCAACTTGGTGATGATCGCTGGATGGCAGTCGTCTTTCACGACGCCTCCCCAACTTACCTGCCCGATGTAAACAGTGTTTCGAAGAAGGCCGGTAATCTTCTGTTTCGTGAAGAGATTTCCGCCACGAACCTTGTCTGTGCGAGTCTTGTATGTCGGATAGCGAACGCCCTGATCGCTCAGCATTCGGCAGACAGCACCCGTCGAGCCTAATTCTTCATAGCTGTCGTAGATCTGGCGAACGATCGCAGCACCTTCCGCATCAACACTCAGTTTTCCCGATTCTTCGTCGCTCACGCTG
Source organism: Thalassoglobus neptunius (assembly GCF_007859735.1). Classification (GTDB taxonomy): domain Bacteria; phylum Planctomycetota; class Planctomycetia; order Planctomycetales; family Planctomycetaceae; genus Thalassoglobus; species Thalassoglobus neptunius. The sequence goes on from NZ_SIHI01000011.1 coordinate 35,993, forward strand.
TAGCCCAGAACGTGTCCGCCATTCCACAATCCCCTCTCCGCTCGGTCACGCATGATTGAGTAGGTTCTTTCAGCGGTCATCTTTCGTTCAAGCTGAGCAAAAACCATGATGAGTTGCACCATCGCTTCGCCTGTTGGCATTGATGTATCGAATTTCTCGCGCAGCGAAACGACATCAACATCATGATCATCAAACAGAGACCACAGATCGACGAAGTCTTTCATACTCCGAGTAATTCGATCTAATTTGAAACAGATCACTAAATCGACCTTACCAGCAGCGATGTCGCGTTTGAGCCGTTGAAGCTGCGGACGGTTTTGGTTTTTCGCTGAACGTCCAGCGTCGATGTAAAACTCCAGCGACTCAACATCCCAGCCTTCGCGACGTGTGCGGAATTCGACTTCCGTTTCAATCTCGCTTTGTTGAGCGGCGAGGCTATCCCCTTCTGTTACCTGTCGTTGGGACGAAACTCGCACGTAGCCGGCAATTCGCAGGCGTTTTGATTTTTCTCGTTCTTGCTTTCTCATTTCAATGCTCGCTTTTTCTTGCGTATCCAGTCTGCTTATATTGTATCAGCATCGCTCTGATTGCGTGATTCACTGTCCGCAATCCTTGCCAGAATCGTTGCGATCAAATGTTGACGGTCAACGCCTCTTCGCTCCGCATCCATGTTTCTGAGTGGGTGATTCTCATTCTCATCAAGTTGCTGATGCAGCTTCAGGATGACTGGAACGGGTGCAGGCTTCCGACGACGCCGGGATGATCGTGGGTTCTCATTTTTTGACGATTTCTTTTTCGGCATGACATGGCTCCGACAGCAGTTCAGCAATCGATTCACAGAAAACCCGTGATGACAATCAGAGCCTAAACGTGGATTGAATCCCCCTTGCGCAGCCGCAGGAATAATCGACAGCAATGCAGCAGCACCTAGTGCAGTCAAATCGTGGGACCGTATAGCAACCGCCGAAATGGATGATGCAATACCGTTTCATACAACCGTTTCATTCACTGTTTCGGAACCGTAACAGACCCGCTGCTTAAACGTTGCACAGACGTTTAAGCGACCTTTGCTGCACCGTCTAGGTGCCATCAATCTACCGTGAGTACCTAATGAATTGCCGTCAATGACCGTTTCATGTTGACGGTTGCTTCGCTCCTGCAACCGTCGCATTTCCGTATCAATTGAGCCTGTCTGGAACCTATCGAATGGGCTGCAACCGTTGCGAGATGTTCTTGACACCGTCGCATGACACAGGCAGTCTGCAACGGTCACTCCCCCAACTTGTATGCCTCACCCGAAGATATCCGGCTTCATTACACGAGCCAGTGCCCAGCGCAAGTTCAACCGCTCCAAAGCATCATTCATCCGCGATGTCGATCTAGCATTTGAGCGAAAGGACTCCGAGTTCCTCAGCCATTTTCGCGTTGGATTGAATGACGGCTCCGAGTTAGCTGGAGAAGAAGCAACGAAGGCTCGGCTACATGAACTGCAATCAAGGCAGCCTCGTTGGTATATCGAATTGAAGTTTCTCGAATCGGGCTACTGGCAAAGCCCGGACACTCTAGAAGAGGCTGAGCCATCAAAGTCCAACGACAGCGTGCAAACTTCAAGCGAGGCAAGCTTTGAGCTTCGACATCAGCTCGATCTAGCGGAGCAGCAAATCGCGACTCAGGATAAGACGATTCACCGATTGGAGGACGACAAAACGTTCTTGCAGAATGAGTTGGAGAACCGAAGGGGAGAGATCGACAAGCTACGAGGGTTCTTTGAGAGTGTTGGTGATGCCGCCGACAGCACTGCAAAATTGAGAAGCGGTGCTCAAGGCGATCACAATGTCGTTGATTCACCACAGAACTTGACAGCAAATTCAAAGAAGGGGAGTATCACTCGCCAATACTTGCCGACGTTTCATAAGTTTCTCAGCAAGTTCCGTTCTGCTTAATGAGAAATCGCCAGGAGGAATTCACAGGCTTTGAACCTCTGTCGGCAAACTATATTTATTGCCCGAATCAGTTCCTCGACGTTTGTCTTCCGAATTGCTCTCGCGGAGTGACAAGAATTGTTGCCTACGTCATTCGGCAAACACTTGGGTGGCTTGATTCGCAAGGAAATCCAATTCAACAGGAAATCTTTGTCAGCCATCGAGATTTAGTAAAGCAGGCTGGTGTTAGTAAGGGAGCGATCGGACCAGCACTGGACGACGCTTGCAGACTCAACTTTCTACAACGCCAAAGTAGGGGAGTTGCTTGCTCGAAAGGAACTCGGGGGCAATCCGCATCTTATTCTTTGCGGTGGGATGACTCAGGCGAATACCACAAGAACGTGGTCAACTTCGCAGGTTTTTATTGCGGTGAGGGTCATCGAACTCCGGTTCCCAACCAGTTTTTTGACCTGATTGTCCGCCACGAATCACGTGCCGTAGCCAAAGTCGTTGGTACAGTAATCCGCCACACGATTGGATATCAGAATCAATTTGGAGGGCGTCGGACCTCAGCTCCACTTTCGCATGCTTACATCGGACGGTATGCCAATCTCAGTGAAGGTCGTATTCTCGCACAGGCAATCCAGCAGGCAGAGGGAACGGGATATATCACCTGCATTCAGCAAGGTCGATTTGCTGCTGATTCAAAAGATCGTGAACCCGCACAGTATTCTGTGAAATGGCTTCCGAACAACGCTTCCAATGAGAGCGGTTCAAAAAGACCAACAGGAAATCGGTTCAAAAAGACCAGCAGCAACGGTTCAGAAAAGCCAGCAATAAAGCGGTTCAAAAAGACCAGCAATAGAAAGACACTACTTAAAGACAACGACAAACAGCAGGATACTGCTGTCAAATTGGCGAAAGAAAAACTGATCGATGCGGGATTCGATCGTCGCACTGCTACTGAACTGGCCTCAAAGAGGGGACTCGGAGTAATCGAACGCCAGATTAACTGGCTTGACCACCGCAACCCCCGCGACAGTCGAGTCGGTATGTTACGGAAAGCAATCGAAGAAGATTGGGAAAAGCCAATAGCAATCAAGCAACGAGAGAAAGTTGTTACCCAACGTAAGCGGGATACCGAACGCGATCGAATCCTCCAACTGGAAGATGCTCGCGTTTCCGAGTCGAAAGCAAAACGGCGGCACCGAAAAAGACGCCTCCAACAGGTCTGGGACGGTGCGTCTTCGCAGGACCGCGAACGTTGGATCAAGCAGGCCGTCGATGCTGAAACCAGTCATCGCATTGCAGACCTTATCCGGCGTCAAACTCCGGCCACTTCGACACCGCACATTCAAGTGCTAGAAGTAATCGCCAAAGATAGGCAACTACCGAAAATTCTCGTGTCGGAAACCTAACTCGAAAGCGACCGGAGGTCGCAGCATTGAACATGCGACACACAGCAGTGGAACAACACTGATCGACAAGCGAATCAGTTCACCTCAAAGAAAGAAATCTCTGCCCTTTTGTGTGATCTAAAAGTTGACTCGTGAGCGGGTCGGTCATCAGGTCGGTCAACGGGTCGATGCAATCGAACCCATTCTTCGCTCGGACAAGCCGAGAATGTTCGCCTCGATGAGGGCTCCGCGTCGACGGGCTTTGCCCGCGACCGGCGGAGCTTTCGACGACGTTGGCGGAGCAACTGCTTCATCTCCGCCGGTCGCGGCCATTGGCTCGTGCCTCGCCTGCACCCTCGACGCGTCGCCGCACTCCTCTTCGCCAACGTCGGAGACGCTCCACTAATCGGCTACCGCCGATCGGCACCGCCTCACTGTCCACCTCGGCGGTCGCTGAAGCTTCTGTGAGCCGCATTCGATTGCTGATGGCATTAGGTCACCTCAGCCGTCTAAAAACGTCTGGTAGGTGCCATTAAATCCGCCGCAGACACCGCTGAACTTTCGTCGCAGCTATCGCTGAATTGTTAAGTCGATTTCGTTCCACTCATCATCCGTGAAATCTTCGGGCTGTCGCCCTGCGAACTTCCCCTCGTGCATATTGCTACTGCAACCTAGCTTCACATCAATCGACGCTTCGCTGAGTTGCCAAAGCAACTCTTTGAATGCGGCTTCGCCTTCTTCGTCACAATCAGGCATCAGCACGATGCGGTCGTGACCAGCTTGGCGAGCGAATCGTATCAACTTCTCAACTTGAGCATCTGTCGCCTTGTTGCTACCAAGGCCGACAGCAGCAACGCCAAGCGTTTCCATTCTTAGCACTTCGTTCATGCCTTCGGCGACAACGAGTCCACGCTTCGCAAGCGATTCACGAACGTATGGCTCTTCGAGGCGACCGGCGTGACCACCGTATAATTCCAATCCTTTGTGAAAGCCCTGTACGAACCGGTGTTTGCCTGGTCGCTTGCCGTCGGGGCGACCTTCGCGAATCCACTTTGCCCATTTCTCCTCAAAGGAAAGATCGCGGCCAGAGTAGCTGACGACTTCGCTTCGCTCATTGCGATGGGTGTAGACGAGATACCCTTTACGGAACAGTGACCGTCCATTGCCGGGAATCCATCCCACGCCCCATTTCTCAAGTAACTCAGGAGTCATCCAACGTCGATGCCGCACATATTCAGCAGCCTTTGGACTCATGTCAGCAACATCCGTCACGAGATCGTTGTATAAGTCCGCAATCTTTTGAGCGGCTTCTTTTTCGTGACGAACAAGTGGAGTGTTCACCGGCTTGGGAGCAGGGGATTGAGTTGGTCGAACGGTTGTTGTCCCCACTTGCGGCACCGTATCGGTTGCACCGGAAATCTCTCGCAACTTGGCGACAGCCGACTTAAATTCATCGCCGCGAAGTCGTCCGCCCGTTGGCGGTTCGTGACGTTCTAAACCGTGAAGAAGTGTCAACAGGTTGCCGCGAACCCCGCACGAGTGGCAGTAGATTCGATTGACAGCATCGTTCAGTTTTACAGTCAAGTTTCCGTATTGGTTGTCGGCACATTCTTCGTTGAACACGCACTCCATGCGATGCTCTGCAGAACCCGCTTTGGAAAGCGGCTTACCATAGTGATTCAGGATCTGATCGACTGAGGTCTCTTCGATCAGTTCGTCAACGTCTTTCATGTAGCCTGAGTTTCGGTGTTTCATGCAAGGGGAAGTAAGAGGGAATCATGCTACACTTGATTAGATTCCATGCCAAAAAGAAACCGAGCGAATATCGGGCCGAGAGATATCGAACTGCTGATGGCCCTCGATCGTTGCCCGCTGACAGTCGGTCAACTCTGCCGACTCAGTTTATCGTTTGCCGCTCCTTTCAACGATGAAAGCAACCTTCGGCGAAGGCTTCGTGCATTGGCAAACGCAGGACTACTCAAATCATGGCGATATTCGATCGCATCCGAAGGTCAGTCTCCGAAGTATTTCAAACTCAGTCGAGACGGTTATCGAATGCTGTATGGTTTCGATGCGGTTTTGCCGCGACGACGGTACTTCGAGGAAATCCGCCCCGGCCATCATCACCACACTTTTTGTCTTGCCGAATTGGTTGTTCGATTGATTACGACAGGGCAGCGAGAAGGAACTCGCGTCCGGCATTTTGCTCGCGAAAACAGTGTCAAGCTGGTGGCAAACGGCTTCACGCTCTTTCCTGATTGTGCATTTCAGCTTGTCACGAGAGACGGGCAGGAATTCAACTTCGTGGTTGAACTAGACAACGGTACTGAACGAATCAGAACAGCGAAAGACGTTGAATCAATCGAACGAAAGCTTCGTGGCTATGACGCTCACCAGTCACAGTTCGCGTCGAGTGATCGACAACGATATTTGGTGCTATTTGTGACAACACGGAGTTCCGAACGCACTAAACGTATTCTTGATCTTGCCGCACTGGTGATGCAAAACCCGCAACGTACGGTTTTTCTTGCCTGTGATTTGCCAACGCTGGATCAACATGACCCGTTCGAGAAACCTGTTTTCGTCGACCATCGCGGCCTGAAGCGAACACTGCTTCCAATCACTTCACGTCGCCCGCCACAGCCAGTCGACAGCCGAGGAGAAGAGATTAAATGTGAAGCGATCAGTTTGAGAGGCTAACAAGCATACCGTCAATTTCGGATGCCGCAGTCTGGGCCTGTTCAATCGCGTCTAGTCGGCTGAGTCGCGTCTGTGACAGCGTGCGTTGCACCGTCAGCAGTTCCAAGAAGCTGGTTTCACCGGCTGTAAACGCTTGTCTTGAAAACTCCAATGTCTTTTCGGCACGAGGAATGATCGACTCTTGCAGCTTATGGACACGCTGGCGAGCGATTCGGTAGCGACCTGTGGCGTCTGCGAGACGCTGTTCCAAGTCGAGTTGCAAACGTTGGATATTATTACTGGCAGCCGATATCTCTGCCCTCGCTCGATTGATATTTCCTTCGTTGCGATTCCAAATTGGAATCGGCACGCTCACACCGACCATTGCAAACGTATTGTCTGTTCCACCGTCATATCCAACGCCGAGTTGAGTAGTGACGTTGGGCACCACCTGAGCGCACGCAAGTTGTAGTGATCGGCGTGCACGGTCAAGATCCGAACCGGCACGTGCCAGTTCAGGGCTTGTAGCTGTGATTTCGGAGAGCAGAAGACTCCAAGGTTCCTCTGGTAAATCAGTCGGTAACTGCCCGGCCAAATGCTCGATTCTCAACGAATCCGTGCCAACTGCGGCGGTGAGCCTCCGCCGCGCCATTGAAAGTCTGGTATCAGCATTTTCAGCGGCAAGCTGTACCTGATCCAAGGCGGTTTGAGCTTGCAACAATGCAATTCGCGAAACCTCTTGGGCTTCCAGCATTTTCTCAACAGACTCAACTGACTGTTTCGCAACGATCAGCAATTCACTTGTTTGCCGGACACGCTCCTGTGCAACCAATGCTGTTGCGAAAGCGGAACGCACTTCCGTCAGTATCTGCAACTCTGCGACCAACGCCTCGGCCTGCTGGCGAGATACTTCGGCAGCCTGAACATTTTGTGCCAAGGTCAGCTTGTTTGCGGTTACCCATTTCTGACTAAGCTGAAGGCTGTGCAATCCGCTAGCTGACTCGTTGCCTATTTCTTCTGATTGATATTGAGCGACCGGGTTAAATGGAAGCCCTGCCTGCTGCCAATCACCACGTTGGGCCTGAATCAGTGAACGTTGGCGACGAATGGCTGGATGCGAAGCAAGTGCCATCGCTTCGAGTTCACCGAGACTGATGCCGCTCGATGATTGTTGTGCATCCCGCCCGTCTATATTTTCAACCGGAGCAACGATCACGGGCTTGAATATAGGTGATGAGGACTCGTCATCTGTTCGGTGAGAGCTTTCCTGATACGCGACCGTACGAACTGGAGACTTCGGTTCCTCAGCATCGACGGCTACGGACGAAGGCGGTGTCATCTTCAATGCCTGTCGACTGGTATTGCCACGTGAAGCACAGCCAGTCGCGAGCAGCATCGATACCGACAGTGCGAGAACGACACTGGATAACCGACGTGATTCGGTAGTTCGCGACCTTGCCACTGAATACTCCTTCAACGGGCCTTGTATAACTGTAGGCATCATGCCTTTTCTCCTTATCGGTAGGATCGCCGATGTTATTCTGCGTTTAGCAATTCTTTCGCTTGCATTAGTTGGGGCGATGCGGGTTGTGACGATTATTCGCGTTCATTGCGTGCGTCTTTCAGAATCCTCACTCCGCCCCAAACGACGATCATTGCGATGATGACGCCAATCGATAGGTCAGGAATTTGCGAACCAAGCCAAAGGACAAGCAGGCCCGATATGATCACACCGATGTTCGCGATAACGTCGTTGGCCGAAAAAATGTACGACGCTCTGAAATTCACATCGCCACCTTTGTGCTTTGAAATCAGCTTCAGGCAAATCGTATTGGCGATGAGTGCAACGCTGCCCATGCCTATCATGGCAACACCGATCGGCTCGCCACCACCAACAAATCGCCGATACGATTCAACGAGTACGCCAATGCCAAGTGCGAGTTGTAAAGCGCCGCTGATTGTTGCAGCTTTTCGACGAATTCCGACTGTTCTTCCAACAGCGAATAGACTGATCGCATACACACTGGCGTCAGCCAGCATGTCGAGTGAATCGGCGATCAGACCAGTCGAACCAGCTAAGATCCCCGTGACAACTTCGATTAAGAACATGGCTGCGTTGATCGCCAAAACAACGCGCAGCGTTTTCCGCTGCTCGTCGTTCTCGGCTTCAAGTTCGCATCCGCAATCGGTCATATCGACTACTCGGTCGGCTTTGGCGGTTGCTCGCCATATTTGGCTTCATAGCGAGCAGCGAACTTCTCGAAGTTCTCCGGGTGACACTCGAAGCACTGCGAGTCCGGTCGATTATGTTCTTCGCACCAGTCTCCCTTTTCTTTGAATTCCGCAATCAGTGATGTTTTGCACAACGCACACTCATCTTCAGGCACGCCATGTTCGTTGCACCACCACCCGCTATGGTCGTGGTCAGTGGACGCCACCGTTTCGTCGTTTTCACCCGCGTGCGAATCTGGTGACGTTGCTGTATCCGTACCAGAATTGCACCCGCTTGCTGTGAACAGGACTAAAGACAGAACGGGGACTGTCAGCAGTACTAAAAACCAATTCGATTGTTTGAAACGCATTCTCAATTCTCCTTGTGAGGAACTTAAAACTTCTACTCTGCGACGGCGTCAGCACCATGCGGAAGCCGAGAAACGGATTGATCGTTCGCAGACTCGCGATCAATCTCTTCTGATTCGTAAATTTCACTCTCCGGGTCGTCGTGCCGATTGACTGGCCGCTGGAACACCATGTAAAGCACACGCAGCACCAGCAGTGACATAATCATTGCACTAAGGACGCCGCCAATAACCACCGTGGCCAGTGGCCGTTGAACTTCAGCTCCCATCCCTGTGCTAAACGCCATTGGTACAAATCCAAGTGCTGCAACCAACGTTGTCATCAGCACTGGACGAAGTCGTGTAAGTGCCGCTTCTTCAACAGCCTTTTCCAGATTGCGTCCACGTTGCCTGAGTTGGTGAATAGTGGACACAAGAAGCATGTCGTCCAGTACCGCGACTCCAGACAAAGCAACGAATCCAACGGCTGCGGAAATCGAGAACGGCATGTCTCGCAACCACAGTGCAAAGATCCCACCGGTCCACGCAAACGGTATTCCGGTGAAGACGCGAACCGTGTCAATCACGTTACCGTAGGTCGCGTACAGCAACGAAAAAATCAGGACCAAGGCCACTGGAACGACGATCATCAAGCGTTGTCTCGCTCGGACCATATGCTCAAACTGACCGCCGATCTCAACATAGTATCTTGACGATGGCATCGTCACTTCGTCATTGATTCTCTGTTCCGCTTCGGCGACAAAACTTCCAACGTCGCGACCACGAACATTCACAGATACGGTCACACGCCTTTGCCCCCACTCACGAGCAATCTGAGAAGGGCCATCTGTCACGCGAACATCAGCCAGGCGTCCCAGCGGAATTTGCTCGCCTCTTGGAGTCGTAATTGGGATGGCTTTGATGCTCTCAGGATCGGCCCGGTGTTTGTCCGGTAAGCGGACCGTTAGTGGAAAGCGAAGTTGCCCCTCGAAAATATCACCTACCGGGCGGCTGCCAATCGCTTCAATAACATCAAGCACCGTAGACGCGGGAATTCCATAGCGAGCGATTTCATCTTGCTTGATTTTTATCTGCAACATTGGCTGCCCGGTGACTTGTGTCGCACCGACATCCGCCGATCCGGGTACCTCCAGCAGCACGCGTTCGATTTCAGCTGCTTTGGCAACCATCGTGTCGAGATCGTCACCATACAACTTCACAGCGATGTCGGATCGTTCACCTGTTCCGAGCTCATCCAATCTCAGCTTAATCGGCTGCGTGTATGCCAGTCGCTGACCGGGCAGGTCACGCAACGCTTCTTCAAACAGTGTCGTCAACTGTGCCTGTGTCGACGCCTTCTTCCATTCATTTCGGGGCTTTAGTGTGATGAACACATCTGTCAGTTCGAGGCCCATTGGGTCGGTAGCAATCTCCGCCGAACCGATTCGGCTCCAGACATGTGACACCTCATCCGGGAACTCTTCGATTAACGCTTTTTCCATCTGTGTATTGAACCGCATCGACTCATCGAGTTCGGTTCCAGCTAGCCGCACAACATTGATCGCAACCGCTCCTTCCGAGAGTTGTGGCATGAACTCAGTGCCAAGATTCGGTGCGACCATCCCGAACGCGACAAACAAGACGCCTCCAGCAAATCCAATCACGGCCAGCTTCTGGTGCATAGTGAAGTGCAATACGGGACGATAAATACGTTTGAGGATTCGGATCAGCAGTGGCTCTTTGTGGCTCATTTTTTTTGGCAACAAAAGGCTGGCCACAACTGGCATGAGTGTCATGGACAATACCATCGAGCCAGCCAGAGCGAACACGACGGTCAGCGCCATTGGCCGAAACATCTTCCCCTCAATACCTTCGAGAGTCAGGATCGGCAGATAGACGATCATGATGATTAGTTCGCCAAACATCGTCGGTCCGCGAACTTCGACAGCCGCGTCTCGAATGCGTTGCAATCGTGTTCGATTTAGCGGATTGGCTGCCGACAAATGCCGCACGCAGTTCTCAATCATCACGACAGAACTGTCGACCACCAAACCGAAGTCTAATGCTCCAAGGCTTAGCAAGCTGGCAGAGATACCGAATCGCCACATGCCCGTGAACGCAAACAGCATCGACAGCGGGATCGCCATTGCGACGATTAAACCGGCTCGCAAATTGCCGAGAAAAAGAAACAATACGGCAATAACCAGCAGCCCGCCTTCAAACAGATTCTTGCGGACGGTATCAATCACCGAATCGACAAGCTCGGTGCGATCATACATGGTGACCAGTTCGACGCCCGGTGGCAAATTAGTCCGGATGTCGACCAGCTTGTCTTTCAGAGAACTGGTGTAGTGATGAGTATTTTCGCCCATCAACATGAAGCCCAGCCCCATCACTGCCTCGCCGCGACCATCGGCAGTGACAGCACCACGACGAATCTCGTGTCCAACTTCAACCTTCGCAACGTCGTTGATGCGTACCGGTACGCCATCGACAGCTTTGACCACAATGTCGCCAATTTCCTTCATCGTTGTTGTGCGGCCAAGCCCTTGCACGAGCAACATTTCTCCACTGCGGTTGATGTTGCCGCCTCCAACGTTGCGGTTGTTTTCTCGTAGGGCCTGTATGACTTCGTCGAAGGTCAATCCGCGAGACACAAGTTGAGTTGGGTCGACTCGAACTTGATATTGTTTTTCGTAACCTCCCCAGCTATTCACTTCAGCGGTACCGGGAACAGTTCTCAGTTGGGGAGCGACAACCCAATCATGAGTTGTTCGCAATTCAGTCAGCAGTCGCACACGCTCTGCTTCAGGTAGCCTGGAATAATCAACCCCCGGATGCGTTAAGACGTAGTGATACACTTCGCCTAGCCCCGTTGCGACTGGCCCCATGCGTGGACGAGCAACGCCTTCGGGTAGTTCAACAGCGGAAAGTCGCTCGCCGACGACCTGTCGAGCGAAGTAAATGTCTGTACCGTCCTCGAATGTGACAACAACCTGAGAGAAGCCGAACTTCGAGACCGAACGAACGTTGTCTATCGCCGGAAGGCCGCTGAGTGATTGTTCAACGGGATAGGTGATCTGCCGTTCTATTTCTTCCGGTCCCAATGCCGGAGCCACGGTATTGACCTGCACCATCACGGGCGTCGTGTCAGGAAACGCGTCAATGTCCAGTTGACTTAACGCGTAGCCACCTGTGGCAAACAGTACGACGACACCGATCAGTACGGCGAATCGATGGCGCAGAGATAGTTCTATTAGACGGGTAAGCATGGCGTGAATTCCTTTTCAAGTGGGTTAGTGACCACAGGTGCATCCTGCACCCAAGTTGCTGCGGAGCAATTGTGCCCGCAACACATCACCACCACTGGACGCCACGACTTCGCCTGGAACAACACCGGCCAGTATTTCAACCATGCCCTCTGACTCGACTCCCGGTCTGACTGATCGAGCGACGAAGAACTTTGGGCGATCTTCTTCAAAGAACCGGGCATCACGAACGAAAACCAGATACCCCGTGCCGTCCCATTGAACAGCAGATTCTGGAACCAGAATCGCTTCGGAATCATCTCGCAACACGACTTCTCCGCGACCAAAAGTTTCGTGTCTCAGTCGCTGGTCATCGTTGGCAAGCTCAGCACGGACACGTACCGTCCGCGTCTGTGTATCGGTTTCGGTGCTGATCCAACTGACTGTCCCTTCATGCAACTCGCTTGCCCCATCTGGACGAAATAGAGTCTTTTGTCCAATGCTGACAAGCGATGCATCTTCTGCCGGAACACGTAGGTCAAGCCAGACGGTACGCGTGTCGACAATACGAAAGATCTCGCTTCCACGGTCGACGACTTCACCAATCGTCGTGCTGCGACTGACAATCTGACCAGCCAATGGAGCCGACACGACAATCAGGTTGCTTAAATTCACATCGCTTGGCAGGGCCTCACGCTTTATGCCTTTCAAGCTGGATTGCTTTATGGCGTCATCGAGTTGTTTACCGTCCAGCTTTCGGATGCGATCAACGTCGATGCGGATGCCTAGATTCGCCAAAAGCCCCGCGATGCGGTCAACGTCAGCAGCAGCCTGTAAAAGTTCGGCTTCACTTTCCAGTAACCGCTTTCCTGCCACGGCCCCGCCAGCCAATGGACGAATTCGTTCAACGGTCTTGTGACTCAGTTGTTCGTCGGAGATTGCTGCGACCAGTTGCGTCTTGAGTCGACCCGCTTCGCTGGAATCGAGCAACATAAGTACGTCGCCAGCATCAACCCAATCACCAATGTTGACGAAAATTTTGCGAACAACACCGTCTGCTTGCGGCGACACCAATGCCGATTTCGTTTCGTCGTATCGTATCTCACCAGCAGCATCGATCGATTCAACGACACGGTCACGGACGACAGGCTCAACATCTACGCCAGCTTTTTCTATTGCATCCAATGAAGCGAACTGAATCCGCGTTCCGGGCGACGAACTGACCGGCGAGTTTTCTTTGCGACGTTGCAGAGCCAAAGCATTTTCGACGCGTTTAAGCTCATTTTCAGTAGCAGTGTATGTTGATTTGGTCTCTGCAAGTTCCGGGTTGCAGAGCGGGCAACCATGAACTCCGTGCTGATTACAAAACGTCAGTTTCGCAGAATTTTCAATCAGTCCGGGCGTACATACGATGCAGTCTTTCTCTGGGACGCCGTGACTCTCGCACCACGCTGGTCCAGTGGCAGCGACCGATTCGCCCGTCAGCGACTGGGCACTTGGAAGCTTCCAATCGTTGTGGTGGCCATACCATGCCAACCCGCCGAGTCCAACGATGACAACGACCGACGGAATCCAACCAATGATGGTGGCGAATACCGCACGAACACGCGACGGTAGCGTTACGGTTTCCGGCTCATCCACCTCTCGCGGCAATGGCGATTCTGGTGAGACCGTTGATGAAGGTGAATTGGATGGGGGCGGCAGCGTTGACGGCTGTTGAAGTGTCTGAGACATAGCGACGTCCTTGGTGAAACGAATTGCTTTAACACGGTTCACTCGCGGAATACCGATGAAGACACAAGGCGCAGCAAAGCACTCAAGTGAGTTCAAACGGAAGCGAGCGAAGCAAGCAATCGCTACAGCAAGAAAGCGCAATACGCGCGCAGCATCGTCTGTCCAGCCAGCTTAACGCCTGACGGTTCATCATGTTCCGTCCATTCGTTGCTACATTCCGGTTGGTGCAGCAAACAATCGGGAACAAGCTGGAACGCCTCGATAGTGTCAAACTGGAATGACACATCTGACATCGAAGGCGGCAACGCTCCAGTGCAGAAGCAATCGTGGCAGGGAGCGGGCGAATGTGGAGAGGGAGATTGGCTGTCGCAGTCATCGTGACCGCAATCGCAATGATCCACGGTAACACAAACCGATGATTCGCATCCCAAGTCGCCACAGCACGATCCACCCATAGCTGGGCAAGCCAGCACGAGTAGACAGAGGGCAAAATGTAGGGACAGTCGAAACACAATTTTCCTCATTCAGCAGAAATCTTCAAAATAAAGTATCGGCATATTCCCGCTATTTGTCAATGTTTCTTGAGCATTTCCAGCCGATTCAAAAGGCTGCCGCATCAACAGTGCCCATGAAATCATCACCGACTTATGTGACTTTCGTACACCTGCCATGATACTCTGCCTTCCCGTTTGGCAGTCCTATCGTTGGAATGGCATGGATCGTGATCGAGCGATCATCCGCTGTCTCTCGCCTGACATCCTTCAGCGATATCGGCTGCGGTGGCGTCGTACCAGTACGGCTGAGGGAACCGAATCGAACAACTTCGGACGTCTTGGGACAACGGAACGCCATCTGCGTAAGAGGACACGACGGGCCCGCTTCCGTCCATGAAGTCATCGCGGGGGCGGGTAAACTCAATTGCAATGCAATTCAAAATCCTTCCACCCACTGGCAGTTCAAGAGGGCCGATTGGAATGCTCTCGGTGCTGGCATCAATTCACGGTGCAATACCATCCTCTCTTTCAATTTCCCTTTGGCTGAAATCCGACAAAGGTGAAGTTACGTTCTTGGTAGACCTGCCAGATGAATGCGAGCGGTCTTTTCTGCAGGAGTTGCAGGATGTGTATCCCGGTTGCACCGTAGAACCAGAGAGCGAAAGGGATGACCACACCACTGAACAGGAATGCTGGAACACGGAGTTGAGAGTAAGTCCCGATGTCCTCTCACTTCTGACGTTTGACCAGTTCGTTGACGAAACAGACAATCGCTCGTTGGCTGATCCAGTGTCCGGTCTTTTGTCCATTCTCAAGTCGGGACGTGCGGGGCGGGTCGTTCCAGCGATTCGACTGACTATACAACCCGCAACCCGGCGGAGAGTCGCCGCCGCAGAGCGAGTCTTGCGACGGTTCCATCACCGTTTCGTAGTCGATTCCCTTCAAAGTACATATCTGCGATGGGCGACACATCATCTTGCTCTTTACCGTGTTCTTGCCGCTATACTCTTTCGCTTCGTAGCCAGAGATGCTCTGCCCTTAGAAAGCTCAGCCAAGACTGATTTGAAGTTGTTTCAATGTCGTCTGACTGTTTTTGTCAACGTACCGATCGGACAGAAGCAACTGGCAGAACGCAGGCTCATTGAAATGGCTGGCGCTTTTGGGCGGTTTACAAATGCAACCGTCAAAATTCACCGTTTCAAGCCTGCTCAAAGAGAGCGTGACAAACGTGCATTCCTGCTTTCTCCCCGAGAAGTTGCAACACTTTGGCATCCGGTCACCGAGTCAGGAGACGCGGTGTCGCGTGTCGAAAGGCCAATGTTTCGAGAATTAGAACCACCAGTATTCCTCACCTCAAATAAAGGAACCGTGCTGGGGCGGGTCAAGTTTCGACAGCAGAAGAATCAATTCGCTATTGATGAAGATGATCTGCGAAGACACATGCTCGCAATCGGAAAAACGGGCTGCGGGAAATCGACTTTCCTGCTGAACGTTGTTAGCCAACAGGTCGAATCGAACAGAGGAATAATTCTTATCGACCCTCACGGAGAACTGGTTGATGACGTTCTGAGTACGGTTCCCAAGAATCGCACGAACGATGTGATCTACTTCGACGCATCCGATGACTCAGTTGTTGTCGGTTTCAACCCGATGGTTGGCCCGATCGGAGCCGACCACACTCTGGTTGCCGATGGCGTTCTTACGTCTTTCAAAAATGTCTTTGGCTTTGATGAAGGATCTGCACCGAGGTTGTTGCATATATTTCGCAACACCCTGCTGACTTTGATTGGGACGCGTCACGCATCCTTAGCCAATGTGCAACGGTTGTTGGTCGATGCGAACTTTCGCAAGTCAGCTATCGCCAACGTAACGAATAAAGCGGTTCGTGAGTTCTGGCTATCTGAATTCGGCCAGTGGAACGAGCGAGATCGAACACAATACATCGCTAGCCTGCAGAACAAACTGGGAGCGTTCACTACCAACGAACGCCTCCAACGGATCTTCGATGGCGATCGAAAGGGGATTCAGCTTCGCGAGGTCATGGACCAGTCCAAGATACTCTTGTGCAACCTGTCCAAGGGGCAGGTCGGGCATGACGCCTCGACTCTTCTCGGATCGTTACTGTTGTCCAGTCTTCAAATCGCAGCGATGAGCCGTGCGGATGTCGCAGAGGACGAACGCCCAGACTGCACAGTCCTTGTAGATGAGTTTCATTCGTACTTGTCGGATGGCAACACGACGATGGCAGATGCATTGGCGGAATCACGGAAGTACCGTACCAGTTACGTGCTCTCGACACAGATGCTTGAGCAACTTGATTCAGCAACGCTTGCCGGAGTTCTCGGTAATTGTGGATCGACCCTTTGCATGACCGTCGGACCTCGTGACGCGGAAGTTCTTGCGGAGCTTCTGGGCAACAGACTGGCCACTGACGATCTAATGAATATCCCAAAGTATCATGGATACATTCGGCAATTGGTGAATGGGGCGCCGCACACGTTTTCGATGACAACACTGTCGCCACCACGCCAGAATCGACAACGAGCGGACTTGATTCGCAAAGTGTCACGTCAGCGATTTGGCGTGCCCGATCAGAAACAACCGGCCTAGAAGCGAGCGGCATAAAGCCCTCGTCCAATTAGAAGTGCCCAAATTGTTGACAGCATTCCCATGCTGTGGCACGCTCGCAGATGTTGGTGAATGAATCGTCTACAGAGGCTGAATCCGAAGTTGTTCCTGCGCTAGAACGTATCGCGGACGAGCTTCAAATTGTTCGCAACGTTCTCGATGAAATCAGGACCGACTTTCAATGGGCTGTTCGGAATGGCCGTGTAGTCATTCATTCTCAGTCAACTGAACCGGTTACTCCTCAACATCCTGAAGTGACATTGTTCAACGAGGGTGACGCCGTTGAATTCGATCTCGGCGGTGAATTCGCGTTCGCTGAAATCGTCGAACTCAATGACGGTCTGAATAGAGCGATTGTGCAGTTGACTCCCAGTGGCGAAACAATAACCGTTCAACAAGATGACTTACAGAAGGTCGAGACCGATCGATTAGCACGAGCTCAGCGGAACGGACCGGAGCAGTCAATTGAAACGACTTGCGAGTTGCCGGAGCCCGGCGAACTATTCTAATGACGCTAAACAGCCAGAGGGCACAATCTGATTGAGGCGAGAAGATTTCACCAAGGAACTATTTCACCGGAACAGTGCAAGTGCAGATCGCCAATACGGAACTGACTCACTAGAACAGAGTTCGTTGCTGAGGCGGCTTGGGCCTTTCCGCTCTTTCGGACATCTCTTCAATATTGTCATTCAATAGTTTGCCCAGAATGCGAGCTGCACAGTCACGAATATGGTGTAGCGATTCCAGCAGCGTTTCATTCGATCCGTTGTAAAGTTGAATGTAGTCGCTGGATGCCGATCCTGTCTCCAGACCGATTCCGTTGCAAACGGTAAAGGCAACAGCTTCCGCCTCAGTTTCTCGAATCCTCTTTGTCGTTTCCTTTCGTCGTTCGCCACGATGAAGCAATTCGTGTGCAAACTCATGGACAAGAACCGAGAACTCTTCCGCTGACCCAAGCCCCGGTTGAACGGTGATCGCCCCGCCACGTGAAACGCCTGACGCTCCGCCTTCGATGAAGTCGGTTTCCAAGCTAATTCCAGCTTCTGATATTTGATCGCGTACGCTTTGAATGTAGATCCCCGGATCACCTGCTATGCGTGCGAATTCTGGAAGATCATCTCCATCCGTTTGCGAAACGTCAAAAACATGAGCCGTACGAAAGGCGACCAATCGTCGCTCATTCTCGTCTTCTACGTCATCATCGTCGTCAGCCTTCTTTCGCATGACGGGTGCAAGAATCTTGATCCCACGTTCTCCTTTTTTCACGCTCCGCCCGAGTTTCTTCCACGCATGAAAGCCTGCAACTTGCGTTGCGTCTGGACGCTGCATAGCGATTAGCATGACGTTGCCGAAGCTATAGCGATGGAATCGTGAAAGGACTTGGAGGTACTTAACCAGTTGCTCACTCTTACCGGCATCAAGTTCGTTCCCCAGCGTTTCGAGGCTCTGGTCGATTTTCTCTGAGAGTTCTGCCGTCTTATCTGGCTTCTGTTTCGCCAATTTTAATAGTCGGAAGGAAGCAGTGCCGTGATTGCTCCGCCCTCACCGTCTTCAATGAACCACAAATTCTCTGGTGCAGTATCACTCTCAAACACTTGCAGGTAGTCGAGACCGTTCTGTTTGCCGGCGAGTTGCCTCAGAACGCGAAAGCAGTTCACTATTGTTTCATGCGAGTACAGTTCAATCGCAGCAGGAGTTGCCACTAACGGCTTTTCTGGTCTAGGCTGGAACATGTTCGTGGAATCTGGATCGTCGAACGGGATTTCCTGTGGTTTGAGTGAAGGTGAGGATGCCATAGGCGAAGAATGTTGCCACGAACGAAAAATTGGCGCAAGCTATTCATCGACTTCTTATAGATCAGTTGGAACGTTCAGTCCGTTACACCGGCGAATCGGATACAGACTTTCGACGTCGAGCCGAAAAAGCAGCCAGTATTGCAAGGTTGCTCGTTGAGCGATGCTTCGCCAACGAGTGCGTGCAGGACTATCTGGCAGACGAAGAGCTTCCTCTTTGGGACGAAGTTAAACTGCGGAGTGAACCGGTCGTTCGCGTCGAGTTTGAACAGGCAATTGCGTTCGGCGGAATAGGGGAGTGCCTTGCCGCAACCAAATCGAAACATTGGGGCGAAGGCCCACAGATACTTCCACTTGAACAGGATGATTGGTTCTTCGCTGAACGCGTCACTTATCGGTATCGCGAAAACAGCATCTACAACCGACGCTTCGAGCAACGCAAACTCATGAAAGAGCTGCTGGGGCGAAAGCTACGCAAGCTCGTTGGTGCAGCAAATTACAGACGCCACTGCTGGGAAATCTTCCGCGACAACAATCTCACACCAGAAATCGAGAACGAGATTGCTGACCGACTTGGCCTGACAGCCAAAGAATTCTGGCGAGCGTCACGCGGCAAGGTGCTTTATGCAGATTTGCCGCTGAAGGAGCGGCAGCTTCGCTTCGATTTCGGCAACTAATTGGTGACTTAGAAACTCCACCAAATTCTTGCGCATACGCAAGAACACAGGCAGTCTGACCATGCTTTGACAAATGTGTCAAAGCCCGCATTTGCGGTTGTGTTCATTCACTGGATTTGGAGTACAGACATGCTTGTAGAACTTGAAGACGGGCGTTGCCGAAGCTGCGACGGCCAACTGGAACTCTGCGGAGCCGATGACGCGACGCTCGATGTTGAGTGCACGGAATGCGGCGACGGCTACACGGTCGAGCCGGATGCATTCAATGATGGAGGCATCAAGTATTGGCCGGAAGCGATGGTTGAGTTTGGGGAGGAACTGTAATGGATTCTGCTCAATGTTGGGACGACATGCTCTTTGCCTACGCGACGAAGCAATGGCTCGACGCATCGGAACATGCGGTTGCGTTGCTTGAATGGCTGGACAAAGGAGGCTTCTCACCCCAGCCAACGATTGGCACAACGACAATGCACTTCACCTGTCAACTTGACGCTGACGTGTCACGCGCCATTTGCGTGGCGACGTGTCGTCAAGTCATCGAACGCTGCGCAAAGGAGGGTGCCAATGCTTCACGCTGATCGAGTCTGGTCGGTTTCCGAAGTGAGTTCCGCAGAGGAACTCGCTAAGAATCTGAGCGAAGCGACGTGGTGTTGCTGCCAGGCATTCCAGATCACGGATCATCCGCGATATGTCTGGCTGAATGACTCCACCTCGGAAGATGGTGCCCAAGAGTATGCCGTCTGTCGCATTGGACTGACCAAAGGCGACATTCTTCAGATCGAGACGATCACGTTCGGTTGGTGTGATTACAAAAAGTCGCTTCAATTCATCCGTGAAACGCTCAATGGAAATGACGACGACAACGAATGGGCTCGAAAGGTTTCCGCCACAATCGAGACCGCCGAAGAACATGGCCGTTGCGGTCATTGTGCCTGAATTAGCAGGCAACACCCCGGATTCACGGAATCCGGGGCATTTTCAAACGACAATGAAACCGGGTCTTGTTGACCAGCAGTGCACAAAATGGTAAATCTCTTACTTCGACAGACATTATCGTGGGAGACATGGATGAACGAGTTCGCAGAACGCCTCCGAAGCGATCGGAGGGAAGCTGGACTGACGGTTCGCGAGGTTGCGGAATTGTCAGGCATCAGCTTTTCGTACATTACTAAAATTGAAACGGGCCGTTCTGGAAGTGGCGTCTCACCGGAGATCGTGACGGCACTCGCGAAAGCACTTCAGCGCGACGAATTGGAATATCTGTACTTGAGTGGAGTCGTGCCACCACCGCTTAACGACTTACTCGCCGATGGCGAATCAAGATCGTTTGTACGTGCATTGCTCGCATCGCGTCTAAAGTCAAAAGGGTGGGAGCGGCTGCGGAGTGCCCTGTCGGGATCGAGTCCCACTTCGTCAGGGTCGCGTACTCAGCGTAAACCGAAGTCGCGTCGCAAAGCCGTTGCTTGAAAATCGAGGTCTCTGGTGGCAACGGGTATAACTCAGGAATATGAATCGCTCATCGGCGAACTCGGCTACGACACATCAGGTGTCGACGCTGGTTTCGTTCGCGGTGAAGCATTGCGCTCAGGGCCTTCGGGTGATGGGCTAGATGATCGTCGGTTCCGCTACGCTTCGGTTCTCAATCCTGACAAGCTCGGCGTGACCGATGTCTTTGAGATCAATGGTGCCCCTTGCATCTACATGAAGAGTTTGGCTGCTGATCCGACTGCCAAGCAGATTCGCGACTGGCATCGAACGGCATGGAATCACGGCTTGGGAAGAATGCTTTGGGTCGTTACACCGACTCAAATTCGCGTGTTTAATGCATTTGCTCCTCCCCCGAAGTCTGATACCAACGAGCAGCATCCCGCAGAATTGCTCCGTTGTTCAATCGACGATTTAGAGCAACTTCGACGCTACGAATTAGATCGGATCAGTCTTGAGAGCGGTCAGTTCTGGTCTACTCGTGCGGGTAAGCGGATTACGAAGAACACGAGGATCGATGTCGAACTAGCGAACGATTTACAGACGGCTGCAGTGATTCTCACCGATCGCGGTTGCAAGCCGCTGCAAGCACATCGATTGATGCTGCGGACACTTTTTACAGCATATCTTGAGGCTCGCGGAGTCCTGTCGTCTGATCTGTTTGATGGACTCAATGGAAAGACGTTTGGCGAGGTACTGAATCGCGTCGGAGAAACGCGAACATTCTTTGAACGTATGAGAGATACGTTTAATGGCGACCTTTTCCCACCGCCCCCCACTGCGGGAGAAGAGGATGAATCGTATTCGTTTGCCAAGAACCATCTCGATGTGGCACGGGCGATCGTCACGCGGCGGAATCTTCGGTCGGGTCAGCAGACGTTTGATTTTTGGCAGTATGACTTTGAGGTCATTCCAATTGAACTAATCAGTTCGATCTACGAACGGTTTATCTATGCGGACGATCAAGATGTCGCGAAAGCAAGGGGAACGCACTACACGCCGGTCAACCTTGTCGATTTGGTGTTCTCGCAGGTTTTTGACGACCACTTGTTTTCAAAGAAGCTGCCAACCGATGCGAAGGTGTTAGATTTGGCATGTGGCTCCGGCGTCTTTTTAGTCGACGCATTTCGGCGTTTAGTCGCTCGGCGAATCGCAGGCGGAGAGGAAATCTCACGACGGCTCGTCAGAAACGTTCTGTCCAAACAGGTGTTTGGAGTTGATGTTAACGAAACCGCCATCGAAATTGCGGCGTTTAGTCTTTGCTTGACGGCGTTTGAACTCGATCCGTCGCTCCGTTCTGCGGAACACTTGAAATTTCGCCACAGTCTGCGAGATCGCAATCTTTTCGTTGGCGATGCATTTTCATCGAACGGGTTCAGTCAGGCCGAACCATTTCGAGATAAGCAATTTTCAGTGGTTGTCGGTAATCCGCCTTGGAACAAACCGAAGGGTGGGCGTTCAACCTCACAGGCTTCATCACGATCACACATTGAGTATTGCGAAGAGCAAGATCCTCCGATTGAGCTGCCGTTCCGATCACCGATCGATCAGGCTTTCATTTGGCGAAGCCGGGATTTCCTTCAAAAGTCGGGACGGCTTGGTCTGATACTCGACGCGAAGAACTTCTTCAGTCAGGAGGGACAGTCGCTCATATCGAAGCAACAGCTTTTTACCGAGTTCCGTGCCCGAGCGATGCTGAACCTCTCTGTGTTACACGATAAGAAGTTGTTTCCGTCGGCCAAACAACCCGCAATGGTCTTCGTGGCCGAGCATTCAAAGCCCAAGAAGGGCGATCAAGTTGTCTTTGCATCTGCAGAGCGAAGTGAGTCGTTCCGCAGTCATGGCATCGTTGAATTGTTTCTTGAACGATTGAATCATTTGCCAGTAGAGAGGATTCCACACGAACCGCATCTCTTCAAGATTGCCTCTTATGGCACGGCTCGGGATCGAGCGATCATTCAGGGGCTGTTTGAAAACTTTGATTCAACTCAACAAGTGCTCGAACATTGGGGGACAAAGTTCAACCGGGGTTTTCAGAAAACTGAGTCGCCAAATCCCGTTCCGCCTGAGTTGATTGGTCAGCCCAAGCTTGAAGCCGTCCAGATCAACCGTTTCCTACAAGGAGTAGCTAGTCTTCCGCCGTTTGAATATGAAACGATGGAACATGCAAGGGATCCTGAAATTTACAAGGGACCTGTATTTATGGCACAGCAGAGTTTTCAAGATGATCGTCTAACTGGAGCCGTCAGCAATCGCGACCTAGTTTATTCGCGGACCTATTTCGGTGTTCCGGTCGCTCCATCGGAAGCATGGCGGCTTGATCTCTTGAATGCCTACATCAACTCATCGCTCGCCATGTATTGCTTCTTCATGACGGCAACACGATTTGGCATCGACAAGCAAATCGCAGAACAAAACGATTTTGATCGTCTTCCTTTTCGTAATGTGACGGCGAAAGAAGGAGTGCGACCATTGAGTCGCGTGCTCCGCACACTTGAGAAGGCCGGTGGTGAAAGTGATTTAACCATTCTTGATAATGCCGTCTTTGAATTCTACGGATTACCAACATGGCAGCGTGAATACGTCACCGACACGATAAAATATGATCTCGACTTTGTTCGTCATGGCAGTAAATCCGAAAGCATAGCACTTGCTGAACAAGAGGATCTGAAGACCTATGCAAGCACCATTGTTAAGTTCGTTCGAAGCAATCTGGCCGTTGGCGAGTTGTCAGTAAACGCAGATGTCATCGCAAATCTTCCCGATCTTGGCTGCGTCGTGATTCGTTTCGATGGTGACAAAAATCGAGGGGTTTGCGTAGCTGATAACTGCAAAGAAGACTTCAGTGCCCGTTTAGCTGAACTTCTTCACGCACCGCTTACGTCAAATATCCAAATTCGGCGATCACTGATTCACTTCGATGACGATTATTGCATTATCGTGAAGCTCTCTCAGAAGCGATTCTGGTCTCGTGCACGAGCGTACGACGACGCTGACTCGATTTTCGAGGAACTGCTTCGAGGGGGAACGTAGCATTGGTAGCCCCCAGCCGAAGTGGACGTCTGAATCTCGATGTGCGTCGCAAAGCCCAGCAGAGCATTGTCGTAATGGTGCTTCGCATTCTGCACGATGCCTGGCCAGCCACGATTGCAGACGCTGGTGTAGACCGAACAACCAATGAGGATACAATTACAAATGTGCTTCGCTGGAAGATGAACGATGCGAAGAAACAAATTGATCCCGTTCCGCAGATTCGCTTTGAAAGGGAAGCTCAGTCTGACGATCCAGAGTTGGATACTCCGATAGGTCTCATCGACATCAAAATCTTGTACACAATGAATGATGAGACCTATTTGACGATGGAGTGCAAACGCATCACCAGCACTGAGAATTCTCTGGCTTTGAAATACGTGCGAAATGGCGTCAACCGATTCACAAGCGGAAAGTATGGGCCACGGCATGCGTTCGGCATCGTCACGGGGTACGTGACTTGTGGTGACCCAGACGCTTGTGCGGAGCGAGTAGGCAAGACGCTCGCGAGAGAACCAGTCCCTGAAACAGGCTATGACTCGGAATTTGGATGGCGGGTTGATGATGAGTTAATCAAAGGAACGCGACACTATCGCACGCAGCATAGCCAGACCGCACTCACCAACACGATCGAGTTGATTCATGCGTTTGTTTCGCTCAATTGAGCGTCCAACTTAACATAAGTTGCTTTATGTTAAGTCGAAGATTGGCTTTGGAAAGCCGAGAATGGCAAACGTGGTGGACGATCCCCCACCCGAATTGTGGCGACTGGACATTCCGCGAGATCAGTTCGATTTGCGAGTTTTGCGGATCGGCGCTACGCTTACTCTCCTATGTCTCGCCAGCTTCGGCTGAGTTTTCAGGACGATTCAGAAGCGTCCCCTGTCTCTCGTCAATACGATCGGCCCCCGACTGCTCAAGGCGGTGCTGTACGTGAAACAATCGCTGCGGTGCGACCTCAAGTCGTGGAGCAGTTGTTTCCAGTTAACGGCCACGCGAAGTCGGAAAACGAATCAGCGAACGGGCACGATCGCGTCAACGGCGAACAATCTTCGTTGCCGTTGGCATCACGTGGCGAAAAGGCAAAGGCACGTGATATTTTAGCGGCCATTCGCATTCTGAATGAGATCAGGCAAAAAGACCGCGAAGTGTCAGAAGAAGAACGGCTTCGGTTAAAGCGATTCGGAGGATTTGGACCGGTCGCTTTGCGAATCTTTCCCGATCCCACGACGGGGCAGTACAAAGATGACGACTGGCGTTCGATGGGCGAAGAACTTACCAAGTTGCTATCCCCTTCCGAGTATGAGAGTGCGAAGCGGACAACATTCAATGCGTTCTATACCTCTCCAGTCGTTACGAAAGCCATGTTTGAGGCATTGGAACGACTTGGCGTTCCACAGAATGCACTTATTTTGGAGCCGGGGTGCGGTGCGGGCAACTTCATGGCGGCTGCATCATCGGAGATGCGATTCGTCGGCGTCGAACAAGACTCAACGTCAGGGCGACTCGCTCGTGCTTTGTATCCGCAGCAAGACATTCGGATCGAGGGTTTTCAAAAGACGCGGCTGCCAAACGAGAGTTTCGATGCAGTCATCGGAAATGTTCCGTTTGCCAATTTGAAACTGACGCACAAAGGACAGAAATATTCGCTGCATGACTACTTCATTGTAAAGTCGATAGATGCTCTCAAGCCCGGAGGTGTGATGGCAGTGGTCACGTCTCGGTTTACGCTCGACAAGCGAAATGGAGCCACACGCGAATATGTATCTGAGCGAGCAGATTTCGTAGGAGCGATTCGGCTGCCTGCTGAAGCGTTTCAGCGTGAAGGTACGTCAGTCGTGACTGACATCGTGATGCTTCGCAAACGAGATGCAGACCAGAAGCCAAACCACGTTGATGCGTCGTGGATGGAAACGACGGAGTTGAGCGTTGAGGGTACGACTGTGTGCGTCAATCGTTATTTCGCTGAGCATCCTGAAGTGGTGCTGGGAGACTGGACGCTTCAAAAACAACTCTACGGCGATGACGGCTACTCGATTCGATCTAACGGCAATCTTGCTGACCAATTGGCGAATTCTATTGACCAATTGCCGAAAGCGGATACGTCACGAACATCAGTGTTTCAACAGGAAGCGACAGCTCCTCGCTTTGCTCGCCCGCCGCCATTGAATCACATCACCGAAGGAAGTTTCTTCGTCGGTGACAATGGTTTGGTCTGTCAGCAAGTCAACGGTGAGTCGCAACCGGTGAAGCACGGCGACATTCCGATCAACGCTCGACGCGGTAAAACAGGCCGACGGCTGGCGGCTTTGATTGGATTGCGAGACGCAGCCCGTCGCGTGTTGCAATCACAAAATGAAAACTGGCCGGAATCGGAACGCGAGAGCGTGCGGCGTGAGTTGAATTTCAAATATGACTATTTCAGCAGCCAATATGGCCCAATCAATAAAACGACGTTCAGTCAAACGCGGAAGGGAACGAATATCCGACGAATGCCAAACCTCGTAAAGTTTCGCAACGATCCCGACGCGATGCTGGTAATGTCGCTAGAGGAATATGACGAAACCACCACAAAGGCCGCCAAAGCACCGATTCTGTTGCAGGATGTTGTTGGGCGAAAGGCTCCAGTCACTACCGTGGCCAGTGCTGAGGAAGGGTTGCTCGTTTCGCTCGATCGACATGGCAAGGTGGACGTTCCGTATATCGCTCGATTGTATGAAAAGTCGGAGTCGGAAGTCGTCTCTGAGTTGGGTGATCTGATATACCGCAATCCAGTTGCCGACACGTGGGAGACGGCGGACGTGTACTTGTCTGGAAATGTGCGAGTCAAACTTGCCGAAGCAGAGCAAGCCGGTCCAGAATTCTCTACAAACGCGGAAGCATTGAAGCTTGTGCAGCCGCCTGATGTGCTTCCGGGTGACATTGACGCGAATCTTGGTTCGCCGTGGATTCCGGTCGATGTCGTTCAAGGGTTCTCAGCAGACGCTTTTGGCGTTGAACCATCGTCGGTTCGGATTGGTCACGTCGCGAAAGATGCGACGTGGAGTGTAGAGGCCGATTACTCGACCGAACGCTCAGTCGCTGTCACTTCACACTACGGTACCAAACGCATTCAAGGAACGACACTTTTAGAACAGGCACTCAACATGAAGACGCCTGTCATCTATGACACAATCGATGACGACGGACGCGAACGGCGAGTCGTTAATCAAGACGAGACGCTGGCGGCGAAGGAAAAACAGAAATTGCTCAAGGAAGCGTTTCGCAGTTGGGTGTTCGATGATTCTGTCCGTGCCGAACGACTAGTTCGCATTTACAACGACACGTACAACAATCTTCGGCTGCGAGAGTTCGACGGATCGCATCTTGAGTTTCCCGGTATGAACCATGTAATGCAGTTGCGGGCTCATCAGAAGAACGCAATTTGGCGGTGCATGAGCAGCGGCAATACGTTGCTGGCCCACGCTGTTGGTGCAGGGAAAACATTCGTGATGGCTGCAACTGGCATGAAGCTCAAAGAAGCTGGCATCGTGCAGAAGCCAATGTACGTCGTGCCGAATCATATGCTTGAGCAGTTTGCTCGCGAGTTTATGCAGCTATACCCGAATGCCCATTTGCTGATGGCGACGAAAGAAGATATGGCTCGTGATCGTCGCAAGTTTCTGACGGCACGTATCGCCAGCGGCAGTTGGGACGGCGTAATCGTCACACATAGTTCGTTTGAGCGAATTGGAATGTCAGCAGCGTATCAACAACGATTCCTGCGAGAGCAAATTGAAGACTACGAACGGTTGTTAGTGGAAGTTGCCGCGTCCGATGAATCGCGGCCACACCGAAATCTGATTAAGACGATCGAGAAGCAAAAAGCGAACCGTGAAGCACGACTGGAAGAACTTGCAGCCGAAACGAAGAAAGACGATGGGTTGGTTTTTGACGAACTCGGCGTGGATCACATCTTCATCGACGAGGCACACTACTTCAAGAATCTCGAAACGCAGACCAAGATGCAGCGTGTCGCAGGTATTCAAACGGGCGGCAGCCAACGAGCTTTCGACCTGTTCATGAAAACTCGATTCCTTGATGAGCAACAAGCCAATCGAGGCGTTACGTTTTCAACCGCAACGCCGATCAGCAACACGATGGTCGAGATGTACACAGTTCAGCGATTTCTTGATCCACATGGTCTGGCGGCTCGTGGCGTTGAGCACTTCGATGCTTGGGCAGCGACATTCGGCGAAGTTGTGGAGGCGATGGAGATATCGCCTGATGGAGCCTCTTTGCGGCAACGTAGCCGATTTGCTCGGTTCAATAACCTGCCAGAGCTTCAACAGATGTTCCGGTCGTTTACAGACGTGCAAACTGCGGCAAAACTTGACCTGCCTAGTCCACGGCTGAAAGGCGGCAAGCCGCACATTGTGGCGTGCCCAATGTCGGAAGTGCAGCGAGAATTACAGCAAAAACTCGTTGAGCGATATGACCGTATACGATCCACCAGAATTGACCCTCGTGAAGACAACGCGTTGGCGATCACGACCGATGGCAGAAAGCTTGCTCTGGATGCAAGACTGCTGTCTCCCGAGGCGGCTGACCATCCGGAGTCTAAGGTAAACGCAATCGTCGCGAACATCTTTCGCATATGGGAAGCCACGATTGATCGAAGTGGAACACAAATCGTATTTTCTGACATGGGCGTTCGACCCACAAAGTGGGGCTACTGCGTCTATGACGAAGTGATTGCAAAGCTGGCCGCTTACGGAGTCCCGACTGATCAGATTGCAGCCGTTGGCGATGCGACTTCGGATGCCAAAAAGCAATCGCTGTTTGAGCGGGTTCGCAATGGATCGATTCGTGTTCTGATTGGCAGTACGCAGAAGATGGGCGTTGGGACCAACGTCCAAAAGAGACTGGTCGCTCTGCATCATCTTGATGCACCGTGGAAGCCCGCTGAGGTCGAGCAGCGCGAAGGCCGCATCCTGCGACAAGGGAACGATAACAAAGAAGTAGCGATCTACCGTTATGTAACGGAAGGATCGTTCGATGCCTTCATGTGGCAGGCGTTGGAAACAAAAGCTCGCTTCATCACTCAGGTAATGACGGGAAACTGCGGCGTACGCCGTGCTGAGGACATCGGCGGACAGGAGCTTTCGTTTGCGGAAGTCAAAGCGATTGCGTCGGGCAATCCAGCCGTTCTGACTCTGGCGGAGGCCGACGCCGAACTGCAACGACTTGGCGTGTTGAAGAAGAACCACACTGACGAACAGTTTCTGATTCGCCGGAAATTGCGTGAGTTACCCGAGACGGTCGCCCAATTGGGCAAACGGATTAGAGACATACAGCTTGACGAAACAACGATCAATGCTCATCAAAGTGATGGTATTTCGTTCGACGGACGTTCATCACACCCCGATGATTTGGTGAAGGCATTGGACAGCAGGATTCAGCGAACCCCGGCTCACGTGTCGTCGCGGACGCAGAGACTCATCGGCGAATTTCGTGGGCTGGCGTTCGGAATTGTGTTGTATCCTTATTCGCGTCCCGAAGTCTATTTGCAGGGTAAATGCTCCCGAACTCGGACTCTTTCCAACGACAATGCCGGTCCACGTGCTGTATTGAATGCTCTCACGCGATTGGCAGACGGCTACGGTGAACAGATCGAAAAGCTGATACGCGACCGATCACTGGCCGAACAGCAACTACAGGATTACGCGGGGAGTTCGGACAAGCCGTTTGAGCATGGCAATTACATGCAACAGCTTCGCGAAACTCGCGACAAGCTCAAGCAGGCACTCGCTGGCTATCTACCGGAAGACGCAACTGAATCGCTGGCAACGGAGGAGCTTGCAAACCGTATTCAGCAGCTTCTATCCCAAGCATCTGTCGAGCCAAAGCACGCAGAAACTGAACGCCGCCCGAATGCCCAATTTTCACCGAGCAGTGAAGAACCGATCACAGCGAGAATTCGCCGTCGACTTGGGAATGCCTTGGCTGAATCAGATGACTCCCCTGCAAAAAAGAAGTCAGAGCCATTAGTCGTCGATATTACTCCAGATGCAACAGCCCCGACTGTTCGACAACACAATGCGAGCGTTGTCGTGTCAGCGGAAACGCAGTTGGAGTTGTTTTAACTGCCGCGATTCAAGCATCTGGAACCGGGGTGTGCCATTCGTAGCCAAGGGCATCGTAGAGCTTTATCCAATGATCGGTGTAGAAGTCGTAGCCGGCTCCGTCAATGCCGAGGATGAGTTCATCATCGCATTGGATTACAATGATGCCTGTGTCGCCGACTTTATCCCAGCCTGACGGTGCTACGCTCGGATCGTCGCTGATCGGCGCGAGCAACTCTTCGATGTTGCGAATATCGACTGAATTCGTGGGCATGAACACCGTTCCCCACATCGGAGTCCAGAGAAGGTCCTCATCGATCCGTTGAAGCCAGCGTGTGGGAATGCTGCTGAAGGAATCAACGAGACGCTGGACGCTGTCGCGGTAGGATTTGCAATACTCGCAACAACAGTTGTGATTCGTGTTGAAGACATCGAATCCGTGAGTCGCTTGTTCCATGAGTGAAGGGAGAAGGAAGTAAGAGTCCCAGCGGGACACAATGCTGCCATCTGATTGCCGACGCTGTCAAAAGCAGATGCCCGAAGGGAAGCTTTTGACAGCGAAAGGCGGCGGTCAGGTACGGTAGCTGTTCCCGCAAAGACTACTTCCGTTCACTCCACAGTTCGCGGAAAGACTTCAAATTTGGGTAACTGCGGCTTGCCAACGATTTCCGACTCGACGACGTAGTTGATGTAGCCTGCCGATGCAAGCCGTTGCTTCCAGTCTTCGACCGTCAGTTGGTTACAGAAGTAGATGCCGATGGCACCTTGGTTGTGGGCGTTCGCAACCAGTGATTTGTTCAAGCGTTCCTCCGAATCGCCAAAGCTAGTGTCGTCCATGTCAGACAAAACCAAGGTCACAGTTTTTGCGTTGCTTGTTCCGTAAACGGAGTGATGCGTCAGGTAGTCAATCGCATTGCGCATCCCTTCGTGAACCAGTGAGCCGCGAGGATCGGCATTCGACAGCAGGAACTCGCGGAAACTATCGGCGGATGGGAACGTTTCTCGTAGTTGTCGTGGCGATCCTTCCCACAATAACGACCTCCGAGTCCCTGAAATTTGCGCCAGAACGATATTGTCGTTCGTCCCACTCTGTGAGCGAAAGTACTGATCGATCACGTTAAGTGCGAACTGGTAGGCCTCACCGTCATTTGCCATTTTTTCGGTGAATGATCCCGATAGGTCCATCAGGATCATGACGACACGTGTGGCTGGCTCGTTGCGGGACTGTGGTCGTGCTCCTTGGAACACCTGAGGTTCCGCTGCGGGAGATTTGTCGCGTGGGGCGCCACAACCAGAGATCATCATCGCCAGCAGCAACATCAGCAGAGTTGTCATTCGGAGTTTAGAAGGATTGTTCATTGATTGGTTCCCTTTCGATGAGTTCAATCTTTTCGCAAAGATTGACAGAGGTGAAAATCGTAAAAACCAAGACCGACACGTACGCGATCGTGGCAAACAGTGAGGTGAATGAGAACGAGCTGCTGGACCAACTCATTTCCGTCACCGCGATGTAAAACATGAAACTCTCTGCGAACAGGAGAAAACCACCGAGCATGAGCATGAAACTATCGGTGTTGTTGAGTTGGCGAAGGCGTCGGTCAAAGCCGACTTTTTCAGTCACCCAAAGTTTCAGTAGGTGCTGCCACGTCATCCAGACTGTCACCAACATCGCCATCGACATTAACGTGGCCAAGTCGAGTTCGTAGGTGCCTTCGTAGTCGTCCATCCACCCCAGAAATGGCAGTTCACTGAGCCGGCGATTGACCGGCAGCACCATGCGAATACCTTCGCAGATAATCGACAAATAGATCACGCCCATGACGGCCTTGGTGATGACCTGCCATGCCCAGTACGCTAGTCTGGCACGCATTAGTCGCCACTCCTGTTCTGTTTTCGGAATACACTTGCGGAGTAGTTCCGGCATCTCGATTCTCCTGTTTCGCGGGGGTTGAAAGTGCCTACTATTTGCCGCGTTCAAATCAGTGGCTCAGCATTCGGTTGTTTCAGTTCGGAACGAGCTGCCGAATGCGATAAGGACCAGTATTTCAGACGATTCGAGATGCCTTGCGCCCACGCAGGAAGTTTCACCGTCGAGCCGCTGAGTCGCAGCGGCAGGTCATCCGGGATGCGGATTGACCGAAGCGGAGACGCAGCTGCTCACGGCAACATCGCAGTTGAAAGAAAGCCCGAGGAGCAATGCTCCCCGGGCAGGGTTGACCAATTACTTGCGTTTCGCAATCTCGTAAAAGCAATGTCGGAGTGCTTCAGCAGCCGGAAGCAAATCGGTTTCGGAAAGCACGTTGGTGTGTTTCCAATCACCCGAATCGGCATCACGATACGAACGTCTGAGTGAGACGTTGTGGCGAGTGAAGGTGTTGCCGTCCTTCGTCTCAACTTGGTCCGCAAATACGGCGGCGGATACTTCGCCGAAGCGGACTTTGAACACAGGTTCTGCCGATGGTGTTGCGTCGCTATTGGCTGGACGCGAAGCCTTGTCTGATGTGTCTGCCATGATGAAAAAGAGGAAAGAAACAAAGTGCAACTGCATGGCGTGCGAGGTTGCAAGGCCCATCCTGCGTGTCGCATGCCCGAGGTCAAGGGTGCCAAGCGATGGCCATCGGCCTGCGGCGTCCCCGGTTGCGAAGCGTCCTCGCGAAGCAACCGTTGGTGACCGCCGCACCGCGAGCATCCCTTGATCCGCTAAGGGACCGACACGCGAGAATGCGGCCTGCTCCGAGCCGCCCCGTCCCCTCTTGTCGCCGTGTTTGCGGAAATTGATCTGACGGCAACTAACGAGGTGCAGAAAACAGCTTGCGCGAATCGGGCTTTTGTGGCACTCTCATCTACCTCGACGCTGTTGTCGGGGATCGCGAACTTTCAGGTCCTTCAACTCTTGAACAGGAGCATGCCCTATGGCATCCAACTCCCCAGAAAAGACCTTCCGAATCGGACTGGTTTCCGCATCCATCTTTGCCAACGAAGCCGAGGGCGGTAAACGGACCATCCTCAACGTGAATCTTCAGCGACGTTATCGCGACGGAGATTCGTGGAAGTCGTCCACATCATTCGGCCTCGCCGACATTCCCGTCGCACTCCGCGTGCTGCAACTTGCACAGGGGTACGTCGAAGAACGCGAGGCTGAGGTCAGCAGTTGACCGTTCGCAAACTGACGGCAGTCTCCATCGAGATTGCCGTCCTTTCAAGATGTCACGCTGACGGATCGCGGGCCGATCAGGAGGCGGAGTGGCCGGGCCGAAGCACGGACACGAGTCGGATAGATCGGGCCGCATCCAAAGCGATATCATGGCAAAGCCGTCCCTACTGGGACGGCATTCGCTCACTGAGTTGGCTGACCAATCGCAGTGTTGGATCAACTTGATCTGGGTACAGGACTGTCGATGCTTTTTCGATACCGCTGGCGTCGCGGTAGGTTCGCCACACGATGATGCGGAACACCGGCTTACGACGACGTTTTGCTTTAGCGAACACACCGGCACACAGCCGACGATCCTGCGTGACAGCGATCGGTTTCCAGCCTGCGGTGCTGGCTGGTAATGCGGTTCCGTCCGCCAACTTCAGCGGTTTAGACAGTCCACAGACTGCTTTGACGAGTGATGAGAGATTTGCCATTGGATCAATGGGAATGAATCAAAAAGCCCTTGCGGGCGTCACAGCCGGTCATGCCGACCACCGGCGTCAAGAGAGCGTGCGACCTTGACGACGGGCGTTGGGAGGCATGAACAATTGGGGCGTCCAAGAGGGCTCTTGCTCGTCGAAGTCTGCGGAGCAAACAACAAACATTCCACAGCAAACACCAACATCGGGTGGGCGTGACTTGCTCGGCCCGTGGCCGAGTGCTGCTGTCGCTGTTGATCCAACCGCAGGTGCAGAGCAACAGGAATCAGACAGCAGCAGTGCCGGCTGTGAAGCCGGCTGCATTGGAATTGCCGGAAACGCGGCGTGGATCGACCGACCGTGGAAGGGATACGAGGGTGAGCGTAGTGAGCCCGAGTGACCGTACTCTATGCAGCAATTGCAATGCAGCCGGGTTTTGAAGCGAGCATCGCGAGTGGAAAAGCCTCGGCACCAAGTCACTGGGGGCAAACAACTTACAGAAACAACCCACAACATACAGAGCCGTTGCATGGTACAACGGCTACTACAGCGCCATGTACAACGGGTTGTGCAACAGGTTTCGGATCGCATGAAAAAGGCCGCCTCAAGCGTGAAGCGGCCGGATCGATGGATGCAAGCTCAAGAAGGGAGGATGCGTTTTGCCAGCCCATTTGCGTCGTACCAAATGGGTTCACTGAGAATCCGATCCGCTGTGAATTCATCGAACGAAACGAAACGTAAGAACTTCGCAACCGGGTGCATATTTGTCGCTTCAATCACGGACTTAAGACGTCGCATCGATGGAAGGACAAAACAGACGCGAACATCCACCGACGACGGAAACTGTTCGCGATACCCACGCGATGCGATCCACAACGCATAGGGATCGAGTTTTTCAACGATCTGCTTCAACGTCTCTGTTCCACGGTCAAATTCCCAAGCAAGCACAAGTTGTGAAACCTGTCCTTTCATTGGAACGTTCAACGATGACAGTGCATCCGGCCAAACACGATGCGACTTACCTCCGTTATCAAGGACTGAGTAGCAAATCGTAAATCGTTCGTGAAACGGTGATTTTCCGCTGGCGGATTCACTGCGATCGTATTCGAGAAACCATTTCGATTCAGGAAGCGATTTCATCTCACGAGCGTCCTCAAATCTCAACAGCGTTTCTCCCATTCCGGCACGATGCTGGACCGTATGTGGTTTGGGTGGCGAACTGGTCAGCAATCTCGTTGGTGGAACGCCTGTCAATTCAACGAGCAGTTCAGCGGCGTATGGAAGCAATCGATGAAACCTCGGCATTCGTCCGTCGCCGGGGCGAATCGTGACTTGCAGATCAAACGACTCGATGATTCGATTGGCAGCCAGAACACGCAGTCTGCGACGAGTGGCTTCACCCGTGCGATCGGAGTGGAAGTGTCGGCATTGAATCAGTCGAGTATCCATCCACAGCACTTGCCCCAGTTCTCGCAAGATGTCCAGATCTCGATCCTGCAGCCGAATGCCGGGGATGCCTTTAGAATTCCCACGGCGTGCCATCGGTCGGCTCCTCGATTTCAATGTTGTTTGGAATCGCCGTCGAATCGACTTGCGATTCATTCGGCAGGATCAACTCCCCTCCTCTTTGTTCCTCGATTCCATCCGGTAATGATGAGAAACCAGATCGCTGCGGATCGTTCACTGCGATGCGAAGCTGGTTTAGCAACTCATTCAGGAAACGCTTTCGAGCGGCCACGATTTCATCTGGTGCGGCGTACCACGGAATCGCCTTCATGAATTCGTTGTGTGCAGCGATCCGGCGAACCGCCGACTTCGGAGTGCGAGCGAGTGGATCGACACTCAGAGGCAGTTTGCCGAAACAGCTTCCAATTCCACGGACGTAGAACGCACATTCGCCGGGCTTGAATCGGATCAGCTTCTTCGCCGTCATTAGATTCCATTCCTCAGAGGAATAGAATTGAACGCTGCTGATAACATGCTCAATCCGATAGACCGGAACGAGTGATTGCTTCCATGACTGCGATTTGCCGCGTCCGACGCTCATTGATGAAGTGTCGGTGTGTGTCGCCGATCCGCCAGTCGAATCGCTGATGGACCGCGAACTGCTGATGCTATCTGTCACGACTTCACCAAGTCGTCCAATCTGTTCTTGAACACTCGATGAAGTCCCTCTCGTGTCTCCAACGGTGTTCTGCCACGAATCCCCAACGCTGGTCGATCCACCAGTCGTGGTTTGCTCACGCTCATTCTCGCTGTAGTCAGTGAGCGTTACGATTTCGTGGTGATCGAAGAACTGTTGCGGAGTTTTCAATTCGTGCTTGATTCGCATCGGATCGAAATCCGCAAGCGAGAGTTCCTGTCCGAAGAATTTCGCATCGCTAGCTCCGTGTTGGAGATAGAGGTGAACTCGGCACTGACTTATGATGTTGTTCAGGAACTCGTTATCCTGTCGCCCCGGAAACCGGGACGACCCTTGAAACGAGAACCAGAACTTCGTGCGAAACTTTCTGATCTCGGTGAGTGCTCTGTTGATGAGTGGGGCACTCAGATCGAACACCGGCAGTTCGTCGAGCACACACAAGTAATCACGACGATCCTCTAACCGCCTTTCCATCACCGCGTTCAGGAACTCAGAAAGATACAGATTCGCGATCATTCGCTGGTCTTCCGGCGACAAATTTCCATCGGTCGCGAGATCGAAAATCATCGAAGTTCCCGAGTTGATGACGCTGTTCATGCTCAAAACATTGTCGTCAGAGCGCCCGAGGATCAGTTGGATGATGACGTTTTCAAGTAGTGCCATCAGCCGTGAGCGCGTGCTGGAAATCTCGAACTCGCGTTCGCTGGGCCTCATGTGCGGCAACTCAGCCAATTGAGCCTGAGCAACCACATCTGGGCACAGTTCGACCAGCAGCTTGAATACAGGACTCTGAACATCCAGCAAATGAACGAGGTCAGCGACGTTCAATCCGCTCATCGATCCGATCGTGAGCAACGTCGTGGCCCATTTCCGCAACAGAGGTTTGCCGATGACGCCCGACTCCCCTTCTCCCACGCTCGCCAACAGTAGATGCCGCATGTGACCGACGCGGTTCGCCACACGAGCCCGATACTCAAACTCGTCCAAACCTTCGCGAGCAACATGCAACGGTCGCAAGCTGGCGATGCGTTTCAGGTCCGACGCCTGAACGTAGATCACCTTCTTCTGAATTCTTGACGGCAGCATCAAAATCTGGCGTCGCAGCTTCTTGGCCGAGTCACCATGCGGACAGAACCACAAAGCGGGCAATCCGTCCTTGAGATGCTCAATGAATGCCCATTCGGCGATATTGGTCTTTCCAGAACCGGAAACACCGGTTGCCATGACCCCAGCGCCCATATTCGGATCGCGAGTCGCTGCAAGGACTGCTCGTCCCATCTTCTCGGGCGGTTGGAATTGCGTGTTCATCTAGTTGTCCTCGCTATCTTGCAGCAGTGATTCAATTGAGGATGAACCGCGTCCAGCTCCAGACTGGTAATCGCCCGACATGATCTGCCGAACACGGTCGCGATATTCGCCGTCCGCCAACTCTTGCAGATAGAGGCGTTCTTCCTCGTCGATTCGCATTCTGTTGATGTCGTGAATCTTCGTTTCGTAGTCGCGGCGGATGATTCTCATCCTCAGTTCGTAATTCGGAGGCGAGTGGCGACGACGTTTCCGTTCCGCTTCGCGAGCCTGTTCATCAGCTTTCGCAAACGATTGAAAGACTCCCGGCTCGAACAATATCCAAAGCAGAATCGGAAGTGCGGCGATGCCCGTGACCCAGCCGACTGCGATAGCCCGATATCCCGGAGTGCCGAACACACAGACGACTAACGCACCCAAAATCGGTCCAAAAATGAAAGCGTTGACGAAGAATCCCATGACGTCGTCTCCGAAGAACTGCGTCGCTGTCTTCCGTCCCGTCGTGCGAAAAATCGCGTTTGCGGACAGCCAGAATGTGCAAATCAACGGTGCGTGCAAAACGACGTATTTGGCGTGTGGAAAATCAATCGGCTTGTTCGCGTCGAACGGGCGGACGCCGGGATCAAAGATCGTTCGCATCAGGAATAAGGAGCCGAAGAGGATGGCGGCCATCACCGCCAACCTCGTCAGCAACCAAAACCAAAGCGAAATCGATCTCCAGAAGAGATTCAATTCGCTCATGGTTAGTCCTCCGCTACTTCTTGAAGCAACAGCCCGAGCAAAAGGTGAATCTCGGTCTGCGCTTGCCGACTCGGTGATTTCCCGTTCATCAGCATTCGGTACTTCGCCTTTGTCAGGAACTCTTCGATCTCGAAGCACGCTACACCTTTAGTTGGCGTGTATCCTTGGTAGACGCCAACGATCTGGAATTCATTGTTGGTGTCATACCCGATGACTGGTGAGCCGCTTCCACCGGGGCCGAACCGTGAATCCAAGTAGAAGAAGTTTTGGCCATAGTCACCCGAACAGATTTCTTGGTCCGTAACCCGCTTGTTTCGTTGAGTGAATTGGCCGTCAGGAAATCCTACGATAGTTACGCGATCATCTCGCAAGGTTCGTGAACTCCGCGTCGCAACTGGTAGGAAAGCGACTGTTGCTTCCACTCGGAACCGGATGAGCGCCAGATCACGAGCTTCATCTTCCGCCAAGACTTCGATCCCGTGTTTCACGTTGATGCTTCCATGCGGGTAGACATCGACTCTCAGGTCATTTGCGGGGTCGACGACATGGGCGTTGGTGAGAGCGTATTTCCGCCCCTGATCGTCTTCACGAATGAAGAAACCGCTGCCGCTTGTGTTTTCAGTGTGATCTTCGATCTTGATCACCGCTCGTCGCAGGTAGCGATTTTGTGTTGCCTGATTCTTAGCCGAAACGAACCGTTGGGCTTCTTGTGAATACGCTGGTGAGTTGCACAGCGGAATGGTGGAGCAAAACAGCATCCAGAATGTGAATTGTCTCATTTGAATTCCTATTCAGTAAAGGCGTGGGCGACTCATGTGAGCCGCCCACGCCGGTGATGGTGAAGTCAGCTTGCACTTTCGAGCGGCTTCGACGAGGTCGGCTGCTTTTGCATTGACTGAACGCGCAAGGCGTTCCGCAAACACTTGACGCAGACGATGGCTTCATCGAGCAAGCCAGCCTTGAACGAAACGGTGACGCACTCTTTCTTTGAGTTGCCTCCGCACCACTGACACAGCGCTTTGCTGTTGAACCCGTGGATTTCAGCGATGGTCTGTTTCACGACTGCTGTCCTCCCGCCTGATCGGATTGAATTCCGATCAGGAAAGATTCGGCAGCTTTCAACAGCGTCACCGCTGCACCGATCTCGGTTGGCCCGAGATACTCACTCGTCTTCCATGACTTTTCGTTTCCGTCGTAGTAGCGACGATTGCAACTGATGGTGTAGTTGACCGGCCCATCGGCTTCTTTCCGATGAGCAAACACAGCCACACTCACCAGCCCCAGCGACCGCCGCCAAGAAGGTCCTTGAGACATGATTGATTTCCTTTATGAAATGGACTCGTGATTCTTTGTGATCACGAATCAGATAGAGGGGAAGCAAAGCGACGGAAGCAACATGCCGGTCGTCGCTTAATCTGCGGTGTCGTAATAAATCAAACGAACGCCGCGACTTACCTCCATATCGGGAGCAAGAATCGCAGCCGTTTGATGACTCGTTAGGCGAGCCATGGCGTCCTCCTTTCGATTTGCGAAATGAATCGAACGGAAGCATTAGAAGCCCGGTCTGAAATCGACTCGCGCACACGCAGGCCCGAGGCCCTGAAATTGACTGCGAGCGAACACACTGGTACGCTCGCGGTACATTTCCCCCTACTTCATTGGAAAACCAATCAGAATTACCGAAGGACTACGAACCGGTTGATGTCACGTGGCCAGAACTGATGCAGTTCGCTGTCGGCAAAGCGACAGCAGAGGTTTCCGAGCGAGTCTCGCAAGCTTTGAGCGACCCGCACCATCCGCTTCACTACTTGACCAAGCGAGGCCTACCGAATGACGCAGAGCGAAGAACCAGAGAAGTATCCGACGAATAGAAAACTAGCTGATGGTATTCCTGAGCCACCTCCGGCTTCATCGAGAAGCATGCCACCTCCACCAGACGATGATTCAGATCCATTACAAGACCAGTACTTAGAGTGGATCCGTAAAGAAGCCGCGGAATTGTTTGGGTCTCTCGCTGAAAACCACAATGACGTTACTTCGAGCGTGTCCAGTGCATATCGAGACTTCATCAAACAGGTCTATTCGTGCCCCGTTGAGCTAGCCAAAGAAAACTACAAGACATGGGCTGCGCTCGGGCGGCGATACATAGTCAATCAGACCACGGTCAAACGTTGGTTTTCGGGAAGCGAAGCCAGTCTCAAAAACATGTCAATGCCCTTCGCTGCGGAAGACGCCATATTTCCTCGTGGGCGTCACGTCACCGTCAACTCCTATGCTTTTGCGTTCCTTGTTCTGGCAGAGCAACTGAACCAGAAGTCTGATCTAGATTCGTCGCAAGTGCTGAACAATCTGTCCAAGAAGTTTGAGGACTGGGCGACGGATGCAAAAGACTCACTTGCAGAAGGCGATCCCCGCGAACACGGAAGACTTGTGGAAGATACTTCTGGCCAACATTTAAGTCGAAATGCTTACCCGCTGTTTGCGATCGATCGTTCACACTGCGAGAAGGCTCTTGTTCTATACTTAGTCATGAGGACGCCAGAGTGGTGGTTGGCCATCAAAAGTGGGCGAATTGAGGACGAGGTTATTGCAGCAGATTCCATTTCGGGAAAGGCCAACGACCTTTTTCCGACAGGTACACGCTGGAGCGCGGATCAAATCAAGGCTCTTGTTGAGTCCTACGGCGAAATCTGGATAACGATGGAGGAGGCACTACCTTATGAATGGCTCTAAAGACGACAAAGTCACATGGAAGGAGCTCGTAAAGTTCGCCTCCGGAAAGGCTGATGGCGACGTGTTCCAAAGAGTCTCCGATGCACTCGAAGACCCCAATAATCCCGTCAGTTACTTGTTGCATCGAACGCATGGGCCCAGAACCCCAACGACCAGTCGGGAAGAAGCTACCCGTCAACTCGTGGACGCCGCGATTGAACCGTATCTTCAAGGTTCGAGAAAGTTGTCCGATCTCGACAACCGCGCCATCGTCAATGAGGTGTGCGACAACCTGATCGCTGAAAGCGACAAAGCAATATTGCTGGAAGTTGCATTAGCACTTGAGACCGCACAGCATGATTTTTTGGAAAGAGACGAGCACACGGTAGATCTCACTGACACAGTCTCTGCAGGACTAGACACTACGTTTGCGTCTAGCTTGGCCAATACTGGTCGAGCTCGAAAGCGTCACGGAGCAATCGAACTATTCCAGCAGGTAAATCAGGAACAGTGCAATGCGTACCTACTTCACGAGTTCGCCGGTCGCACCACAGACGAGATTGCCGAGCTTGAAACTGTTACTGCGAACGATGTCTCACAGCGACTTTCCATTGCTCGTGCAGAGATTGAGGCGATTATGGATGAGTAGTGATGTCCATTGACGAAGACCTTGCACGTCGTC
Source organism: Thalassoglobus neptunius (assembly GCF_007859735.1). Taxonomy (GTDB): domain Bacteria; phylum Planctomycetota; class Planctomycetia; order Planctomycetales; family Planctomycetaceae; genus Thalassoglobus; species Thalassoglobus neptunius. The sequence continues at coordinate 76,940 of NZ_SIHI01000011.1, forward strand.
GGGAAATCAATCGTATCATTAGTGCCGTTCAACGACTTCCTGCTGAACAACGGTCTGTCGCGATCGCGGACCTATGTGGTGAAGATACTGAACTTGCTGCTATTGCACGGACGAGGATTGATGCCATCGAAACTGGAGAGAGCTTTCGTGACCTTGGTGCTGACTTCGCCAAAAGCTACAAGCTTTTAGATCTCATTGGTCAGGGAGGAATGGGCGAGGTCTATCGTGCGACGCAAACTCGATTGGGGCGTGATGTTGCAGTTAAGAAGGTTAAGCAAGAGATAGGCATGAATCGCCATAAGGCGGTGTCATCATTTCTTCGAGAAGCAAAGCTTGCAGCAAGCATAAACCATCCCGGAATTGTTCCCATCTACGACGTCGGCACGATAGATGAGCAACCTTGCTTTGCGATGGAATTAGTTGAAGGCGTTGGCCTTGACGCAACGATTCGCGATGAGAACGTGGCTTTCGATATCAACACATCGTTAGAGATTGTTTCTAGGCTCGCGGATGCACTTGCCGAAGCTCACAAACGCGGAATCGTGCATCGCGACCTGAAGCCAGCCAATATCCTTCTGGATACACGGGGACAGCCCAAAATCACCGATTTCGGTATTGCACGATTGATCGGTGATGATGGCGAAACGCCGCATCTTTCCGTAGCAGGTTCCATCGGCTATGTCGCTCCGGAGCAGGCAATCGGAGAGCCTGTTGATCAGACTGCCGATGTGTTTTCGCTAGGAGCGATTCTATTCACGCTCCTTACCGGCAAGCCGCCGTTCGTAGCCGAATCCACCAGCAATATCAGAGCTTTTGGGGAAACCGTCCTGAATTCAGAGACACCTGCAGTTCGGTCGAGGACTGGTCGAGTTGAATGGAAGCTGGCTGCAATTTGTCAGCGGTGCCTGCAACCAAAACCGAGTGGGAGATATCAATCGGCAGCCGAGTTGGCGACAGACCTAAGTAGCTTGCTGCGTTGGCGAAAACTAAGAAAAGCCGTCTATATTACCGGTGCGGTAATTACTTTACTGGTGATGGCAGGAGCGTTTTTCGCTGAAAGATCCATCAGGCAGGATATTGCCGCAGCTGAACAAGAAGCCGATATGGACTTCGCCACTGGCATTAGTACCGCATTCAGTAGTTGGGAAGAGGGTGATGTCAAACAGGCAAGGACAGTCTTAGCACAGCTTTCGCCGACAAGCGGTGGAAAGGATCTTCGAGGCATCGAATGGGACTACCTTTCCTTCGAGACTCACAAGGAAAAGGCGGTCTTCGGTACGCACGATCTATCTGATGGCGGTCTGAGTCTCCAACCCAACGGGACACTTCTGGCCTGCGGAAGCGACCACAAGTCGGTTCAGCTTTGGGACAGAAAGACATACCGAAAGGTTGGTGAACTGAAGGGACACACCAAGATCCTCAACAACATCGTTTTCTCGCCAAGCGGTGACATTCTCGTTTCAACGGCAACAGCGCAGCTTCCGCCGAGCAAATCCCCAGATCTGGACGAATTCGCAGACAGCGAATTTGTCATTTGGGACGTCCAATCGCGGAAACAGGTTGCCTTCGTGACGCTTCCGAAACAGGAAACAAGATCGGTAGTATTTTCACCGACCGAGGCTTGCTTCTACGTGCTAACCGAATCAATCAGGAAGTACGATTATTTCGGGAGGCTTATCGACACAATCGCATTTTCGGGGCTGTGCCTTGCCGCCCATCCAGAAGGTGAATCGATCGCCATTGGAACGTCTGAGGGCGAAGTAGCAATCGTTGATGTCGCTTCCCATGACATCAAGGCTCGCCTGAGCGGCCATTCCCAACCAGTTTCTGCGGTTTCCTTCACTTCTGATGGACAAACGATTCTTTCAGCGGGTTTCGATGGCATCGTCAACCGCTGGAATATGGAAACGCGACAAAGTGAACAACTCGTCTTGCACGGCTCCCCTATCATCGACTTCTGTTTTGATGAAAAAAACAATCGCGTCATCTACTCTCCCGGTAACCTGATCTACGTCGTGCGCATCCGAGAAGTTGTTGCGGACAACCCAATCCGTTTGTTCGGCCACGAAGTCCCGATTAGAAGGTTTCCGGTTTTTCAAGTCGAATTCGATCCATCGACAAATGAACTGTTTAGCTGGGCTCGCAGAGGAGCCGTTCGGGTTTGGGACTTGTCCCCGACATTGAGCCCAGCAGCAAAGCGAGTTTTTGATGGAGGAGACACAGGCGTGTCTTGCATCGGCGCATCACGCGACGGCATGATCGTCTCTGCAATCGAAGACGGTTCTCCGGAAAGCAAGCTTCGAGTCGAGTGGGCCGGACGTAACTCACCGAACATCGTTCAATTGAACACCGGAGGATACGTTCGTGAGCTGGCTATTCATCCCAGTGGAGATTCTGCGGTCATACTTTGCGAAAACGAGTCAGGCCAATCTGTTTTCTTGCTCGATGACGAATTTGCCATATCACACATGTTTTCAGGCGGATTGGACGTCGATCGGGTCGCGTACAGCCATTCCGGAAAATTCATCGCAACTGCCGGGCATAACCATACAACACTTTGGAAGAATGACGGAGGACTGTATGGTCGCATCCCAACACATACAGGTGCCGCAAGCGACATCGCATTCAGTGCCGATGACCAGTTCATCGCAGTGACGAGTAATTCGACCGAGTTGAAGGTCTGGAGAGTGGATGACCAAACGGTTGCGTTCAAGATCCATATGCCTCACAGCGATGACATCGACACAGCATCGGTCGACTTCAGTCCTGACGGGCGTTTTGTTGCAACCGGTTCCGCCGCGGGGGTGCGGCTCTGGAATGCTTCAGACGGCACCGCAATTCGAAGCCTTGCTGGTCAGTCCGAAGGGCAAACCAAGATAAAAGATGTCGCATTTCTTTCCAGCAACCAACTCGTCTGTGGCAGCAGCAAGGACATCTCGCTTTTTCATCCGGAATCTGGCGAATTAGTGAGGTCGTGGCCGCACCAGAGCAGCGGGCCGTTAAGAATCGATTCGATCGGAAACGACCGTTTCGTTTCATTTCGGATATTCGATGCTGGCGAGATAACTATATGGAATGCAAACAAGGAACTGCCTCAACGAAACATCGTTTACGAATCCAAGTTTGCAGCAGGAAAGCTAAGTGCCATGGCTTTCCTGCCGGGGCAGCCGCAGCTCTTGGTCGCTGGTGGCTCTGTTGAAGGGCAATTGATCGTCCTTAACCCAAAGGATTGCTCGATCGATCATGCCTATTCCGTACATGAACGAGAGATAACGTCGCTGGATGTCAGTCGGGATGGACGTTGGATCGTCACTGGTTCAGTAGACCGAACCGTCAAAGTCCTCTCGTCAAGTGACTTCTCGCCTGTGCGAACTTTTCATGGGCATGATGAGATTGTGACTGCTGTTACAATCAGTCCTGATGCGACGTTAATCGCTTCTGCGGGCGGTCGCGACGGGACGGTTCGGCTTTGGGAACGGCAGTCAGGCGATTTGCTTCATCTGAATGATTCCAATGCCTATGTTCTCGACGTTCAGTTTGGACTTGACGGAACGGTATTGATGGTCGCAAGGCTCGCGTATGACGAAGCGTGGATCGATGTCTTAGAAACTAAGAGTCTTCAAAAGTTGTACACTGTCGAATGCCCACGACTGTTCGAGATAGTCGCTCATCCGACTGCTGCCTTTGCAGCGTATTGCACTGGTGACGAAGTCGTCTTCTGGGACATTGCGACCGGGGAACCATCGTCTAGGCTTTCAGCTTCCACACCATCCGCTGTGTTTTCATCGGACGGGACGAGGCTGCTATTTCCTGAACAGCAATTCGTGGAGGTAGTGATCCGACACATCCAAGCCCGAAAAGAGATGGCACGCGTGCCCGCTGGTGCCTGGCCAGGTCAGAGTCCGCGTTACATTGCGATCGACCCCAAAGGTCGCTTTTTTGCCGTGGCAAGCAGAGATGGAGTCGTCGAGTGCTGGCGAACCAAATAGCGATCGAGCACGCCAAGTTTCGGCGACTGGACGGGACGTAAGACAGCTACCCCGCTTCCTTGGTGCCGTCAGCCCCACTATTATCCCTCAACCGATTCAATACTTGAGTCACCCGAGCCCGACTGACCCCCAGATGCCGAGACAATTCAGCCCTTGAATTCACAACCCCGGAATCGAGCAGTGACTGGTAGTGATACGCCAAATCCAAGCGATCCGGCTTCGGATGTTTCTCCTTGGATTCCCGCTGTATTTGGTCCGAAATTGAGTTCCACTTGAACATTTCGATAAATGGCAATCGACGTAACCTCTTGGTACGAAAGGCACCTAGCTCGACGAATCCCCGGTTCGGATTGAGACCGCCTCGGGGAGCTTGAAAGGTGGTGCTCGAACACCCCTTACCGACTGGTTGACACGACGCCGAGCCTAACAGGGTTCGGCGTTCTCGTTTCTATCGCCAGTTCTGCCAGTGACTTCGGGCAAGTGGGGCACTCTCCATCCACCGGCAAGCACTCTCTCCGAATTCTTCGCGCGCGAACGTCTCGGTGGATATTCGCGCTCTGACTCGCTTGCTCTCGATAACTCTCTCCAGCGACCAATTTCTGTTTAACACTGCTGTCCCGAACGGCACCCCGTTGATCGCACTGCGAGAACTCCTGGTCAACGCGATCTGTTCCGTGAGCGTTCCATGATTCTGAGTTCCGGTCCAGACGAATGCAACTGCTCAGGCGGGTTGCCGACCAGTAGATGCGATGCCATTTTGCAACATTTCCGCAGATCCACCAGGCGGGGCTGTCCAGACAGAGTTTTCGATCAGGTTTCCACGATCTGAGCCGTTGTTCTGTGGTCTGCTTGAACTCAGGGAAAACCCTGAATTGCACTCGCGACAGACTCAACAGGAGCATGCTCAGGCAAATTCCAAGAACCTTCGACCGGGACAAAGAGATGAAGCAGATCGTTGATCGTTGCGGGAACACGAATGGCTCGAACGCCGTTCCCTGCACAGCAAATCGCCGTCAGTTCCAGAGAACCAGTTTTATCACTGCTGGATGGGCCGTTCCGGCCAACGCAGTCGGAGTCGAGGCATCCTCTGCTGGCGTTCGAATCTGGTCGGTCGATGTCGCGAAGACCGGACTTCTGATCAAGACGACCGAAGAATTCCTGACCTCGCATCTGCTCCTGGAACTGTTGCTTCCGGAGTTTGCAGGGTCATTGGTCCTGGGCAGAATCGTCCGGCGCGAGACTCAAATTGTCGAGCATCTGAACGGGCGACAGAAGACGTTTCATCTCCTCGGGATCGAGATTTGCCAACGGCTCCCCCGGAGAGCTCTTGCTAAACCCTTTCCAAGAGGCTCGGTTCGAACGAATGACACCGAGCACACGGCCATCAGTCGGCAAAGTCCACCAAAGGTAGTCCAACTTCTTTTACATCAAGTACGCGACAGGTTGTCTCTGATTCGACCCGAAACCATCGTCCGGACCATGCTGGTCACTCTATTTCTGCTGGGGGCAGTGCTCGGAGTCCGGTCGATGTGGGAGTGATCTCCGAGGTCGAACGCTCAATCGTTCTGTTGTGTTCGGTATGCGGCCCATCTCTTCCGCTGTTCGATCCAGTTGGGTTCGGCGGCAATCTGACGCAGGTCCCGTTCGAGCAACGTGTCGCGGCCTCTGTGAATCCGAGGCAGAAACAGAATCTCCTCCTGAATGTCGGGAGCGAGAGACAAGAGGTTCATGATCTGCGTGACCCGAGCTCGTGAGACGTGCCCCAACCGGGCGATTTCTGCTTGATCGCCGACGAAGCCATTCTTGAGTAAGGATTCGAGTCGAATCGCCAGCGCCAGCATTCTCGCGACGCGCGGAACTCGACCTGTCGGAACCTCCTTTCCCCGTGCACCTGTCTGGATCTTCCGATGCCCTGTTCGACCCGTGGTGATCTGAAATTTCTTCGTGACTCGGCGACTCATGCTTCTTCCTCCTCGGAAATCAGTTGTGCTCCGGTCGAAGAGAACACCAGCGACACCTCGCCCGCTTCGCCGTGGTACTGCACCTGTTCGACCAGCAGGTGGATCAGTTGCTGACGTTCGGCGGGAGACAACTCCTCCCACAGTTCATCAAACTCGTTCAACAGGCGGTCTATTTCAGCGACATCGATCTCGGCAGGACTTTGAGTTCGGTCGGCCAGGTGTAGAAGCCGTTGGTTGCGGAGTTCGATCGCTGTCTGCAGTTCAGCGAGGTCTTGTGCAGCAGCTTGTGTGAGCGCCGCCTGCTCCAACTGACGGGACAGCTCTGCCAGTTCGTGTTCCAGACGGTTCCGCTCTCGTGTGGCTTTGTGATTCTCAGTCTCCCGTTGACGGTCGATCTCGGCAATCACCCCTGCACGCAACTGGACATCCTGGCCGACCTCGCGGATCTGTTCCACGACGAATCGTTCGATTTCCGGAGCGGAGACCGTCGGGGACGGGCATTGCTGGTAACCGTTCTGCATGGCATTCAGGCAGACATAATACCGGTAGCTCCGAGATCCCCGGCGCGTCTGACTGTGACTCATTCCGCAACCGCAGGACTGACAGCGGATCAGGCGGGAGAGGAGGGCTCCGCTTCGGGACCGTTTCGCATCCCCAAACATCCGGTTCCGGTCCAGTCGTTTCTGTGTCTCGGCAAAGACCTGAGAATCGACGATCGCCCGATGTTCGCCGCTGTAGATCTGGTTCTCGTAAGAGACCTGTCCGATGTAGGTCACGTTGCGGAGCAGGTAATTCAGCGTGTTCTTCGTAAACGCTGTCCCGCCCCGTTGCTTTCCGGACTTCGTGGTCCAGACCTTGGTTTTCCATGCCTTCTGTTGAATCACCTTGAGGACTTCCCTGACCGACTTCAGGTCCAGATAGAGCTCAAAGATCTCTCGTACGCGACGAGCTTCGGATTCGTTGACGATGAGCTTGCCGTCGACGACGTCGTATCCATAGGGGGGCGTCCCGCCACACCACTTTCCACGTCGACGGGCAGCGCCCATTTTGTCCCGTGTCCGTTCGCTGATCAGTTCCCGTTCGAATTGTGCGAAGGAGAGGAGGATGTTGAGTGTCAGCCGACCCATGGAGGAAGTGGTGTTGAACTGCTGAGTGACACTCACAAATGAAACATTACGTTCATCGAACGTCGCCATGATCCGGGAGAAGTCGAGCAGGGAACGACTCAGGCGGTCAACCTTGTACACGATCACGCAGTCGACCCGACCAGCATCGATCTCTTCGATCAGCCGCTGTAGTGCGGGGCGCTCCATGTTTCCGCCGGTGAACCCGCCGTCGTCGAATCGCTGGGGAGACAGATCCAGCCTTCATGCTTCATCGACTGAATGTAAGCTTCCGCAGCTTCTCGCTGGGCATCAAGTGTATTGAACTCCTGCTCGAGGCCTTCCTCAGTGGACTTCCGCGTATAGATCGCGCACCGAACGTTAGGGGCAGCCTGGTCGCTGGAGGCTGTGGACCGTTTGGGATTTGTGGTCGAAATCATTAGCCCCCTCGTTTCTTGCTCAGCCCGAAGAACAGAAATCCGTTCCAGCGGGAACCAGTGATCTCGCGGGCGACCGCTGTCAGAGAGGCATAGCTCTCACCACGATATTCGAACCCGCTCTCCAGCACCGTGACCCGATGCGTGGCACCTTTATAGTCCCGGCGAAGGATCGTTCCAGGCAGAGGTAAACGGGGATCGGGAAGGTTGGCAATCTGTTGACGACGACTTGGACCAGTGGAACTCGGCGAAGCCATTGCCGCTGGTGGTTTCATGCGGATGTCAGAGTCACGAGCCAGTTCCCGCGCTCGATTCAAAGCACGTTCGGAAAGATCACCTTCGGCGTTCGCTTGCAGTCGCCATGCGATCCGCTTGATGAGCCAGGTTCGGTTTCCACTTTGAGTGGTCTCCTGGAAAACCTCTGCGTAGCGTCGTCTCAATTCAGTGACCGTCATGTCCTGAAGTTCGGCCAACTCAGCCTCGATGTTTACCGGCACTGCTGCTGCTCCTGTTGAGTCTTGGAATCGCCAGGTCGCGTCTCTCGCGACCGTAAACCGTTGGGCACAGTGAGCCCGGTTTCGGGAGCGGAAGCAAGGCATGGTCCCGCTGGACGGCGACGATTTCGTATGGCTCGGAGCAACGCGGCAGTGATGATTCTGGATACTATCCCAACTTCGCTTTGTGAGTCGAATTGCATTCGAGTCCCCTTTCGGAGTGGCCAACAGTTGAGTTCCCTACCAGTTAACTACTCGCACGAAAATGGATTTCACGGTATAAATCGGAAGCCATTCAACCATTTACGATTAATAACCACTTTGAATGGCTCAATTCACACATTTCAGAGTCTGGACAGGAGTGTTTATGGTCACGGGTAGGCATCAAAGTCATCAGGTCGCCATTGAGGAAGACAGACGGGAGTTTGGTGAACTCTGCAAAGTGGTGTATCCGCAAGATCGAGACGGAGCACAGTCATTTTTCGATCGAATTGAACCGAATCCGAAGTTCAAAAAGGTCGACTCAGACGTGGAGTGTCTGTCAAAACAGCATGCCCAGCGCGGCCCTCGAGATTTTGAATTGTTCTTTGGAATTCGGGAACCTCGACATCATTCTGAGAAGCTCTTGAAAGATTTCTATTTCAACCAGATCGATCGTCAGTCATTCGAGCTGAAGACGCGAGAGTTCTCGGAGCTACCGCTCACAATTGAGAAATATCAGTGTCTGGTCGAAGACAGGGAAGATGTCATTGCACACTATTCAAAATTCCTTTGCCTGATTGGACCTGCTTATCATCGCGGAGAAGATGAGACCAATCCGGAGCTGGAGACTCTGGCCAGCTACCATGCTCGTGAATTAAGACGAGAGTGTTCTTTTTTTCGTCAAGAGCTCGAAGTTTTTCAACTTCAGATCTCAGAGTTGCGACATGATATCCGGCAGACTTGGATTGAAGTTGGAGACTTCAAGGCTAACACGGTTTCTTCAGTTATTCACAAGGTGATGTATTACACATCCAAGTTGTGGTTTGAGTACAGAGAGATTGCCAGAGGAGCCAAACAGATGAACGCTACCTCTATGCAACGACAGCAACGAGACTATTCTGGGAGTCGATGGGAGAAAAACTCCCGAAGCCGCAGGACCTCATAGAGCGACTTTACGAGGAACAAACCATCGTCCGTGTGGGACTGCGTCGACAGCAAGCGCCAGTCGGTTCGCCTCACATTGTTGTCGCCGACGCGGCTATGAGCACACAGAAGCATAGCGAACTTCAAGTAGACATTGCGATGTCGAATGAGGCGCGAATCGAAGAGACGTGCACTAATCTTGATGGCTCCACGCAGATGGACGATCGGCAGTGTAATTCTAGTCAGAGGCAAAAGCCTGATTTGGCAAAATGGGCCGTGGGACAAGAGACAACGGGGAGGTGGTGGCTGTTCAGGTTTCAGAACAATCGCTGGATGCAATATCAAATTGTTGCAATCCCATCCGGTCATGCAGAGGTTTTGCTGACGCTTCTGGCCAAAAATGGTGGGGCGATTTCTAGAGAGGATGCTGACCAAGCGTTATCGCGACATGATCCGGTCCGAACACTCGTTAAGAGACCCCGTCGAATCACCGATGCTCTGTCGAAAATCAAGACGCCCATTCGCGAATCGATTGCACGTTCTGGAAAGTACGCTCTCGACGACGTCCTTTGTCCTATTCAACATGTTGCACCTGGATGGGTCGCACTCATTCAGATCGGATATGCCGTCGAGAATGATGATCAGAAGTTAGAGTTCAAGACAACTACCGATCTGCAGGGTGGCTGAGTTTGCGGGTGTTTGAGTTGCTCGGTTGCTGGTTGGTGACGAATTTCTTCAAAGTCTTCAAAATCATAACTGTATTGTAATTAAGGAGTTTTGGTGGTCAGCCTCGTGTAAGTGTTTTCAAAAGTGATTCTGAGCAACCCTCAGCAACCTGCGAGCAACCCTTTCTTTTGTAGATGGTTCGAAGAGGTCGGACCAAATATTTACAGGAGTTTGGAGAGCTGCAGATGGAATGGAGATTGACCGATCTTGGAGAAGAACTAACTGAGGGGTTCGCTGGCAGATTCATCCAACGCAAGGCTCAACAGATCAGTCGTAGTCTGCGGCTCAATGCTCATGATCGCGACGATCTGGAGCAATCGATCCGGTTGGAGCTCTGGCGACGTTCGGCGTCTTTTGATCCGGAACGTGGTAACTGGCAAGCCTTCGTTAGGAGGGCGGTCGAGAGACTGGCGGCAACAGAGTACCGCAAAAGACGAGACGCTCCCACTCAGCTTTCGTTGTCTCTGGAGATCAATGGTGAGCAGGCTCTGGAAGCTCTCGTCGGTGAAGAGGATCTCGATCGTCGTGTCGGGAGAAGGGCTGATTCACAGGGACGGAGTCAGCTGAGTCAAGATCTCCAATCTCTGCTGAATCAGTTGGACCTCGATAGCCAAGTTATTGCAGAACTGTTGCAGCGGCTGAGTGTTTCCGAAGTGGCGCGGCAACTCCGAATGCCCCGTTCGACGCTCGTCGATCGGATTCACAAACTTCGTCGCCCGCTGCAGACACTGGGGCCGAACAAATGACCGGAATTCACCGTGAAAGTTTGAATTCTCTCAGTACTTAATAGTCATGGGAAATTCACTCTAACGAGAGAGGTGGAGAGTGGCTGCGCATTGCTACATGTTCTCACCGAAGATCGAGATGGCCGAGGTGGAAGCCTCACTTCTGCTCAGCGTTTGGGCTGTGGAGTCTTTGCATGGAGAAAGTCGAGTCCGTTTAGAGAGCCGTTACCAAGTCGATGACGATCAGCGGACTGTAACGATTGACGCCCGGAGTGACGTGGGTCGGGATCTGAACCGGATCTTCGTCGGCTTTCTGCATCGGGAGTTCAGCCCAATGATGTTCGAAGTTCGACCAGTTGCTGGGGACGATGTGTCAGGCCTTGCCTGGAAATCGATCCCTGAACTGGAACCTCAACCCGCGTTTTAAGCCAAGGAGAAGTTTGTATGGTTGCGCATGTGTACTCAGGTTATGAGCGGGTAACTGCCGAGCGGTGTTGTCCTGTCTGTCGAAAACCGGACTGGTGTCTGGTATCGCGGGATGGTGGGGCGGCGATCTGTCCGCGTGTCTCGGAGGGAGCGGTCAAGGACCTCGGAGAAGCGGGATACCTGCATCTGCTGAGCGAACAACCAGATCGATGGAGTTGGGAAGCACGTACTGCTGCACCACCACAGGCTCACCATCAACCAGAAAAAACTCAGACCCCCAACCGTCTCCCCGAGACGCTGGCTCAGTTTGCGAAGTTCGCCGAGTTGGGACTTCCGGAACTGGCAGAACAGCTGGGGCTGAGCATCGAAGTCCTGCGTCGACTGAACGTCGGCTATTGCAAGTACGAACGCTGCTGGTCGTTCCCCGAGCGAGATGGGAGTGGGACCGTCATCGGACTGCAGAAGCGTTATCCCAGTGGCGAAAAACGTCGACTGACCGGGACCCGTGCCGGATTGACGTTCGCCGATGACTGGGATACCGGTTCCGGTCCGTTGCTGCTGGTCGAAGGAGCATCGGATGTGGCTTCAGCGATGCTGCTGGGACTGTCGGTGATCGGTCGACCGAGTAACCGGGGTGGTGTCAAGTTTCTCGGAGAGATGCTCAGTACGTTCGCCCAACATCGCGAGATTCTGGTGGTCGGTGAACGGGATCAAAAACCTTCCGGTCTGTGGCCGGGGAAGGACGGCGCGATCTCCACGGCCACAAAACTGGCCAAACTGCTGCAACGTCCGGTCGGCTGGAGTCTGCCTCCCGATGGATGTAAAGACCTGCGGGAATGGCTCCAGCAGCATGGAGGTGATCAACCGCTGCGGATGCAACATCTGTTTCTGCAGGGGCTGCACATTGAGCAGATCACACCTCCGCCGATGCAGCGGTTGGATGTGGGTTCCCGACCGGTGATCAACGACGACCAGTACCGCAAGTTGATGGTGCAGGTCAGAACTCGCTCGCTTGATCGACCGGGAATCTATCTCGATCGCAGCGGAACCGGACACGGCAAGTCGACGGTCGACTTCGAGGTGATCGTGAGCATGATCTCACCGGAGGAATCGTTCTGATGCAGTCGCTGCTGGTCTATCCGACGCACGCCAACTTGCAGGAAGAGCTGGAGCGCTACCAGTCCGCCGGGATCGATGCGGAGATCTATCCGCCTCGAAAGACGGAGGCGACCGAACAGTTCTCGCAGAACTGCTGGAATCTCGAAGCGGATCGCGCGGAAGCGGTGGGGTTCCCGGTCGCGACGACCGTCTGTTTCGGCTGTCCGGCACGCCAGCAATGTCTGGAGCAGGGCTATCTGGGCCAACTGATCGTGGCCCGCGAATCGACGGTGGCACTGGCGACGCATGCCCGGCTGAAGTTCAACGGGTTCAAGGAACTCGTCCAGGACCGAAGTTACCTCTCAATCCACGAAGATCCGATCGAACTGCTTCGGCCAACCTGCTCTCTAAGTCCACAGGATCTGCTTCTGGTACATGGCCACATGCTGAACCTGCTGAGTGATCCCAAGTGGCTCGACTGGTTCGGTGAAAGCACGAAGAAAGATGCGGATGGTAATGAGGTGGAAGACCCCGCCAAACAGCTGCGGCGTGAACGGTTGTGGGAAGCGACCGAGGCGTTGTGTGTGCTCCTCGATGACCTGACAAAGTCGGTGGAACAGGCGGAGAGTTCGCAACCGTGGCGGTCACCCGTCGTGATTGATTTACCACAGGGGTTCCCGTTGTTCCTGTGGTGGAGTTCAAAGGTTCAGCGATTAGACCAGACCTCAAAGACTCCCCCTGGCGGTTCCTGCTGTCAGCGCTGGAAGGCGCACTGGTGAACAGCACGATTCTGGTGACACCCCGGAATGTTCCGGGGATGGCACAAGGGACGAAGACGCTGGTCAAGTCGGTGATCGGAGTCCGGGAGAATGTTCCTCCCTCAGGAATCACGGTCTGGTTCAACGACGCGACGTTGACCGCGGAGCGACTGACATCGATCGTGAAACGACCGGTGATCGACGGGACTCCCGAGGGTCGGATGCGGCAGCGGAAACAGTCGCGGCAGTACGTGCGGGATGTGACCCGACAGACGAGCCGTGATCGGGCTCGTGCAATTCTGCGCGGGTTGCTGGCAGAGTACCAGGATCATCCACGTGTCGGGTTGATCACGCATCGTCCGTTGCTGTCGGTGTTGAACGAACTGGGGCCTCCGTTCCAGGACCGGGTTGTGAAGTCGACGTACTTTGGGTCGGGTGAAGAACGCTCCTCGAATGCCTGGTATCAGGAGTGTGATCTGATTCTGGTGCTCGGCACTCCGCGTGTTCCACCGCAGGCGATCAAGGACTATCTGGTGCAGGTCGATGAACAGGAAGTGGCCTGTGCGGAATCGGTGTGGGGTGATGTCCTTTGGCAGGCCCTGACCACGAATCGAGAGACCAACCACGACGACGACGACATCGGCAGAGATGTCGCTGGTGACGAACACACTGAGACTACGGAAGTGAAGACGTTCTCGGGTCGAGGTTATCACGATCCCCGCTGGCGTGAGGCGCATCGGGATCTGGTGCGTGCGCAACTGGTGCAGGCGATCGGTCGTGGCCGAACGGTCCTCGAAGACGGGTGCGACGTCGTCGTCGTCTCAAGCGGGGAGTGCGGACTGACGGTGATCGATGCACCGGTCCCGTACCTGAATGATGCTGCGATGCAGGTCTATCGAGAAGTTCAGCAGCTAACGATGGAAAACCCTAATAAAGAATCATTAGGAAAAACCATCGTTAGCAGTTCCGAGATCGCTCAGCGACTTGATCTCTCGACCGTTCGTGTTCGGGAACTGCTGCGGACCCTGGAATCCTTCTCTCTCGTTCAACGTCACGGCCAGCGCGGTGGCTGGTCGATCGCCGCTCACGATTGTTCTCAACGTCCTGTGATCTCATCCGTGCAGGAGACAGCCCATGTTCCCTGCCGCTGATGGTCTGCATGACAACTGTTCACGTTCCACAAGGAGAGACGATGACTCAACCGATTCCATCCAAATTGATGACAGAACGCCGTGGGTACTGGGAACGCATTGTGGTCCCGACGGCCGCTGCACTCGAGGGCTTTGCGTGGCGGGTCGCCTGGTTCGCCCTGCTGGTCAAACTGCTGTTCTTCTGCTGAGTTCCCTGCATCCTGCCAAGCAAGAGGTTTTGTATGTCCACTGCCGTTGAAGCTTCACTGACGATTGAACAGCGACCGCTCACCGCGATCACACCTTATGAGCAGAACCCGCGGATCAACGCGAGTGCGGTGGAAGCGGTGGCTCGTTCGATCAAGGAGTTCGGGTTCCGACAACCGATTGTGGTTGATGAACAGGGAGTGATCATCGTCGGTCACACTCGATACAAAGCTGCCCAACATCTCAAACTCGATACTGTCCCGGTCCATGTGGCGGATGGACTGAGTGAAGCGCAGATCAAAGCGTATCGGATCGCCGACAACCAGACTGCCACGATCGCGGAATGGGACTTCGATCTGCTCCCGCTGGAACTGACAGCGCTTTCGGAACTGGAGTTCGATCTCGACCTGCTGGGGTTGACGGCGGGGGAACTGCAGGAACTGCTTGCTCCTCCCGCAACGACAGGCGAGACCGATCCGGACGATGTTCCCGAACCTCCCGATGAAGCCACTACACAACCGGGGGACCTGTGGCAGCTCGGTCGTCATCGACTGTTGTGTGGGGACTCTTCCAGCCCGCAAGACCTCGATCGACTGCTGGACGGGAACCCGATTCATCTGGTGAACATGGACCCGCCGTACAACGTGAAAGTGGAACCCCGCAGCAACAATGCAATCGCTGCCGGGCTGAGCTCGTTCGAAGGGGCCAAGCATCATCAGCAACTCGACGTGGAGCGGCATCCCTCCAAATCGAAGCCGACGGGAAAGAAGTTGCGGGCCAAAGATCGTCCGCTGGCGAACGACTTCGTGACCGATGAAGAGTTCGATCGACTGCTCGATGCCTGGTTCGGAAACGCAGCGCGAGTGCTGGAGCCAGGCCGGGCGTTTTACATCTGGGGCGGGTATGCCAACTGCGCCAACTATCCTCCGTACCTGAAGCAGCACGACTTGTACTTCTCACAGGCGATCATCTGGGACAAGCAGCACCCGGTATTGACCCGTAAAGACTTCATGGGGGCGCACGAGTGGTGCCAACCTCCGGAGACAACGGTGCTCACCCCAGCCGGAACATCGCGGCTCGGTGCACTCAGCGATGGAGATGCGGTTGTCAGCTTCACAACCCAGGATTCGACTCTGGTCGGTTTGCGGGAAGGACATTCCATTGACGTGGGGCATCGGCAGTATCATGGACCGCTGTATGGTGTCACCGTCGATCACAAGCAGACTTGGTGCACTGATGGGCATCTCTGGACCATCCGATTGAGCGACGATTACGCGCGGAAGTGGTGTGTCTACCTGATGCGTCGCGGTGACTGGTGGCGTGTGGGTGTGACCAAGATGCGGACCACATGGGGATTTGGGTTGAAGGGACGACTTTGCTCTGAAAATGGTGACGAAGGCTGGATTCTGAGTCTCCATGATTCGCATGCGGATGCCCGGATCTCAGAGCAGTTCGTGTCGGTTCAGTACGGAATTCCTCAGACCTGCTGGAAAGAAAGTCCTCAGGCACAGCGGCGACAACGGTCTCACGTTGAGGAACTCTATCAACGGCTCGATCTGGTTCAACTGGAGCGTTCGGCGTGTGCTGCGCTGCAGGCTCATCACCGCTCCCGGATCTACCCGTTCGTCAGGAATCAGCGGACAAGAGCAAAGCTGGGATCCCGCCAGTCGACTCAGATCCGGTCCTGCAACTTGCTTCCGGAGATCATGGAGATTCCGATTCCGACGCGCGGGGTGGAGACCCGCTGGACTCCAATTCGAGCCATTGATGTGCAGTTGTATCAGGGGCCTGTCTATTCACTCGGTGTGTCGAACCATCAGCATTATGTTGCGGACGGGATGGTGACTCACAATTGTTTTTACGGGTGGAGAACCGGAGCCGGACACCAGTTCTACGGACCAAACAACGCCACCGATCTGTGGCACGTCAAGAAGGTCAATCCGCAGAGCATGGTGCATCTCACTGAGAAACCGGTCGAACTGGCAGTGCGGGCGATTGAGTACTCGTCGAAGAAGGGAGAACATGTTCTCGACCTGTTCGGAGGGAGTGGTTCGACACTGATGGGCTGTGAACAGTCGGGACGTACTGCGTTTCTGATGGAGCTTGATCCGTTGTACTGCGATGTGATCGTGCAGCGGTGGGAAGCGTTCACCGGGAACAAGGCGGAACGGGTGACGGGGGAGGTGGGTGGATGAACGAACTCTGCAACCGTTCGTACGACGTTGGACCGTGTAGGTTCTACTCCCCGATCTTACGTTGTGACACCACCAACAAAAAAACGCCCGCACGTGATCAACGTGGGGCGTGGGTGCGTACAGGGTGGTGGTCAGCGAGGTTCCGGTGGCTCCTGATCAACAACGGGTTCAAGTCGATCGGCGATCGACAGCAGGACTTCGACGAGGTCGTGGGCGTCGATGTGTGTGGAACGTTCGCCGTTCTCAATCCGCAGTTGAACGATGGATGTCACCGCGTGAATCGCCTCAATCAGTTGGTGTGTGGAGTCGGTCATCGGTTATTCCCCGTTCTGTGCCAGCGCGAACAGTCCCTTATCGACCTTCGAGAACCGGGAGGCCTCGCCCTTGCCGTTGATCTCACGAACCAGCGCTGCGTAGAGCGTGGCGTGCGGGGTTTTTCCATTGGGACTCGTCCAGAGCTTTTGCTGGGCCAACTGTTCGATGAGCTGTTTGGAGGTCAACGGTTCGCTCGCGTTGCCGAGGACTACCGCCGCCGCGTCGAGCATCGAGAGCTTCTTCTTCGCGGGTGGCTTGGCCTTCGTCGGCTTCGTGTTCGTGTTGCTGGATGGGGGGTCGGAAGTTTGCTTTGGAACAACTTTCTTCCTGGTTGCGGCTTTCTTGTGCGTGGTCGCAGTGGTTTTCTTCGTCGTCGTTTTTTGAGTCGCCATCGTTCGTGTTTCCTGGTGAGGTTTGTGTGGCCGCGATCGCCGTTGATCGCAGGCGATGACCATCAGTTACCTCGGGTGCCGACAGACATCCACTCCGTTCTTCCACAAAACCTGAACGTCTCACAGCTTCTCACGTCGCTCCTGCCGCGATGCTCCCCGGCGAGACCCAAACGCCTCCCTGACACCCGTGAGGAATTCATGGTTCCTTCCAGCGCCTGTAGTGAGCCGTGGTCCTCGCCATCGCGGGGTTTTCGTACACAACGTGTCTATTTTCCGAGTAAGTAAGAATTCATGCCTCCCCGCAAAAAATCGGTCTCACCGCCTGAATCTCGCTCTCTCTCGCAGCAGCTCGAGCGGGAACAGGCGTCCCGCGCTTACCGCAAGGTGATGTCGGGAGAAACTCCCACCGCGCAGGAACGGTCCGCCCTCAAACGCTATGAGAAGGAGCAGGAAGAGCAGAAGCGGTGGCAGTATTATGAGTCGATCCCACAGAAGCACTGGCGTCAGATGTCGGGACGACAGACCAAGGTCATCAACGAACAGGCGGAGCGATACGGAATCCCGTTTGGAGGACGGACGATCAGTCTGTCAAACGTGGTGCGGGCGCTGCACGAGTTCCTGGCAGCCAATGCCCGCAGGCTTCTGGAGGATGATGATGACATGTTGCAGTCGGTCGTTTCGTCACCGGCCCTCGAACGCTACCGGGAAGAACGGGCGCAACTGGCCCGACTCGATCGCCTGGAACGGGAGCGGACGTTGATCTCGCGCGGAGAGATCCGCACTGGACTGGGACAGATTGCCGGAATCCTGCGGACCGCTGGTGAAACCCTGCAGTCCCAGTTCGGAACCGAAGCCGTGACCATCCTCAACGATGCACTCGACGATGCGGAACATGCGCTGGAGCAACTGTGCGGTGAACTCGAGGATGAGGATGTTTCGGCGACTGATGAGGGCCAGCCATGATCTCTCCAGTGGCGGAGCAGGAACTGCGGTGGCTGCTGCGTCAGTCCCGAACCGCTCCGGTCCGTTCGCTGCGTGAGTTCGCCGAAGCGGAAATCATCATTCCTGATGGTCCCTATGAAGGACGCCGGTTCCGCTGCTCCCGACAGCCGTATACAGGACTCTGGTTCGATGCGATTGATGCGCACCACTGGAATCGGTTCGTCGCCACCGGACCAACACAGTCGGGAAAGACGTTGTCCTGCTTTCTGATCCCGTTGCTGTATCACCTGTTCGAGATCGGAGAGACCGTGATCTGCGGACTTCCGGATATGGACATGGCGAGTGACAAGTGGCGGGAAGACATTTTGCCGGTCATTGAAAAGTCCCGCTACCGAAGCCTGATGCCTTCCAAAGGAGGTGGTTCGCGGGGTGGCTCAGTCGAAGCGATTCAGTTCCTCAACGGAGCGACTCTCAAGTTCATGTCGGGAGGAGGCGGTGACAAGAGTCGAGCCGGGTTTACCTCGCGCGTGGTGGTGATTACCGAGACCGATGGCATGGATCAGCCGGGCGCTTCGTCGCGAGAAGCGGACAAGGTGACCCAGCTTGAAGCCCGGACCCGCGCTTATGGTTCCCGCAAACGGATCTATCTGGAGTGTACGGTCTCGACTCAGGAAGGACGGACCTGGCAGGAGTACCAGCAGGGAACCCGGTCGCAGATCCTGCTTCCCTGTCCTCACTGTCAGCACTGGGTGTTGCCCGAACGGGAACAGCTGACCGGCTGGAAAGATGCGGAGTCTCAGACAGCTGCCCGGGATGCCGGGGTATTTAACTGTCCGGAGTGTGCTGCGGCGTGGAATGCATCGGAACGGATCACTGCCAATCGGGATGCGACGTTAATTCACGAGGGTCAGTGTTTTGACGAGCACGGGAACCTCTCCGGAGACCCTCCTCGCACCGAAACGCTGGGGTTCCGCTGGTCGGCAATTCACAATCTGTTCCTGACCGCCGGTGACATTGCCGCCGATGAATGGCGGGCCTCACGTTCCGCTGAAGAAGAGAACGCCGAACGGGAGATGCGGCAGTTCGTGTGGTGCCTGCCGGTGCTGCCATCCCGCTGGGCTGAGACGGCCTTACAGGCCGAAGAGATCACCCGCCGACTCGGGCGCTGGCCACGCGGAGTTCTCCCGAGTGAGACCACACAACTCACCGCAGCGATCGACCTCGGTAAACATCTCTGTCACTGGGTGGTGGTCGCCTGGCAGCCGCAGGCGACCGGTCACATCGTCGACTATGGACGAATCGAAGTCGCTTCGCAGGACCTGGGAGTCGAGAAAGCCCTCACGGTGGCGCTGCGCGAGTTCGCGGAGATGTGTGTCTCAGGCTGGAGACTGGCCCTCAACGATGCCGATCCCACGACTCTCGGTGAAACGATCATCCCGGGCGTGGTGTTGATCGACGCCGGGTACATGATCGACGTGGTGTACGGGTTCAGCCAGACGGTGCAGGGGTTCTATCCCTCAGTCGGTCGCGGCGCATCGCAGCAGCGGCAGCAATGGTACAACCGACCGACCTCCACTGGTTCGATCGTCAAGCACATCGGCGAAGGGTTCCATGTGAACTGGATCCGGGCGACGCATCAGTACCTGTTCGAGATCAACGCCGACCACTGGAAGACCTGGGTCCATCAGCGGCTGACAACTCCGCTCAACGAACCGGGCGCGATGACACTGTTTCAGGCGCCTCCCCATGAACACCTCTCGCTGGGCAAGCATCTCACGGCCGAACGCCAGACCGAAGAGTTCGTGAACGGCAAGGGAGTGATCACCCGCTGGGAACGGACTCGTCGCAATAACCACTGGCTCGATGCGCTGTACAACGCCTGCGCCGCTGGTCACTACGTCGGAGCGAGACTGTTAGGCGACCAGAGCGCTCCGATCAAAC
>NZ_SIHI01000012.1 GCF_007859735.1 Thalassoglobus neptunius
CCGACCGGCCGGCGTCCGAGGTTTCGTTTTACTGCCGAAACGCTGGGTTGCTGAGAGAACGTTCAGTTGGCTAGGTCGCTGGCGACGCTTGAGTCGTGACTATGAACATCACACCAAATCGAGCGAACCCATGATCTATGTGGCTTCCATTGGTCGCATGCTCCGCCGCTTAGCTCCTTCACCCAACCAAGCTCCGTTCAAATACCGACTTACAGCATGAAGAGGATTCCGGATAGGCTCTTAGTTGTCGAATATCAGCACACGGCATATCGATGTCATTTAATTACGAGAGCGACTTAAAACATTGAGCTGGCGAAGACGCTCTTCAACATATTCAAGAGTTTCAACGTTTCCGGGAGATAATGATGGCGACGACAACAGAAGAACAAAGGGCTCACACAGATCTGAATGATGTGAACATCGACGATAAGACAGAGCAAGCCCCTGACCAAACCAAACCGCAGATATCGGGATGGAAAGGTGCCTCGAACGGAAAACTTGCCGCCGGACTTGGGTTCGGAATCATCTTTGGATTCCTGCTCCAGAAAGGAGGAGTTGCCAAATTCGACATCCTCATCGGAGCCCTTCTGCTGGAGAATTTTGTCGTCGTAAAAGTGATGCTTTCAGCCATTATCGTGGGAATGGTCGGAAGCTACTTCCTCAGACGAACGGGAGTCATCGAACGTCAGATTAATGAAACAAAATACGGAGCCAATATTACTGGAGGGCTCATCTTTGGTGTTGGCTTCGGACTTTTACCCTACTGCCCCGGAACTGACGCAGCTGCTGTCGGCCAAGGAAATCTCGATGCACTGGTTGGAATCGCTGGTCTTGTCCTTGGATCTTATATCTTCGCCCTGACATCCAAATTCACAGACGGAACGATCAGCCGCTGGGGAGAACGTGGAAAACTCACCATTCCCAATCTGTTGAAAGTCTCCGAAGGAGCTTTCATCGCAATCGCAGCTCCGTTCCTCATCGCCATTCTTGCGATGCTCGAACTCGCCGGGAAGTAGAACCGCTGACTTCACGATTGTTCTAAGTTTGGCCAATAGACTTTTGCCGGGAATGTTCCGTCTTTGGTGGTGACGGCGAGTTGTGTTCCGGGGGCTGCGAACTTTGTGCGAATGAGAGCGAGTGCGACCGAACGGCCGTCACCCAATGAAGCGACCGAGGAAATTCGTCCGACTTCTTTTTCTTCTGCCAGAACTGCACTGTCGACCGGAGTATCTTCATTCTCAATGAGAAGGCCGCGAAGCTCTTTGTTCGTGTGGCCCATGGCATCGAGTCGGGTAATCGGTTCCTGTCCGAGATAACAGCCTTTAGTGAAGCTGATTGCTCGGTCTGTTCGAGCTGCTTCCTGGGCGATGTTTGCATCACTCAGATCGCGACCGACCAGCGGAAAACCGGCAGTGATTCGAAGACGCTCAAATTCTTCGTCTGCCCCCTCTGACACTCCTCGCGCCTGTAACCTGGACTCAATTTCCTCGACTTGTTCCACTCCTCCCGCGATCCAGATCGATGGTTCTGCGAGCACATCGAGGGACGCAACTTGTGCCGAATTTTCTTGATCGTCGCTGCTGGTGAGAGTTGTCCAACGATTGGTGTCGAGATCGCTTTCCTCATCAATCGCCTGAAGTCCGTTCTCTCCAACGACGACGAGAAGTCGACTCGTGGCAGTGGCGTCATTGACCTCGGCATTCAGCCCCAACAGGTATTTCGTCAGATGCGGAACCAGCACCTCACCAGCACCCGGACCAGAGATCAGGCGGAGGGAATCGTCACTTGCGAGAACGATCACATGCGCAAGAATGCGTCCCTTGATATCAGGAACAAATGCTTCGCAGACGTCCCCTGAGCAAAGCTTGGAAATTTCGTTCGTACAGAAACTCTGAAGAAACGATTTGCAATCCGGTCCTGAGAGCAGAACCTGCGTCCAGCCTGAAAGGTTGAAGCACTTCAGAGGTTGAATTTTATTCACGTGTCACACTTTCCGGTCATTGCCCGCACAAGGTCGAACATCGTCATCGTTGCGGTCAATCGAGTTTGATCTCGCTTCAAGATTACGCAACAGGTGGCGTCCCATCAATGAGGCGTCGCAACAGAACCTCGCTGACGTGTCCTTTGAATCGCGTCTGTCCGTCGAATTGAATCACCGGAATCTCTTCACCCAGCCGCATCTTGAGATCTGCATCGAGATCGATATCCACCTCTGTTGTCGGCGGTAGCCACTGGCGATATCGAGCGAGGATCTCGGCTGCTTCGTCGCATAATGGACAGCCATCTCGCGTGTAAAGAACGACACTCCCGAATCGGCGACCGCCGTATTCCGGACTCCAGTTCGTGAGGGAATGCGAACGATTCCAAAGCAGCCAAATCCCGAGTGCCAGCCCTCCAACGAAACAGAACATCCAAAGTTGGGGGTGCTCTCGAAGCGGATAGCTCAGTGCTCCCGTAAATAGACCCGCCTGTGCCTGAATGACAAGCAACAGACCGAAGGCACTGCAAAGAACCAGGCAACTTGAAACAGCAACGGGAGTTCGATGAGGGGACATGGGAACGACGCAGGTTGATCAGAATCGCTCTCTCAGCCAGCAGACTGGTTTGCCCATGATTCCATGAGCGTTGCGATCAAGAACGAGATGAGGGAATTGACAGCAAAAGAATACGGAGTCGGGCCAACCTGTCCAGCCCGAAACCGGGAGGAAGGAGCCGTCGCTTTGGCAGCGATTGGGGTTGTCGCAAATTGCCAATTTGTTTATTCCACGTCGCAACGGCGTCCGCAATATCATGGAAGAGTGATGTCATGCAAGGCAAAGTGAGTCAAAGCACCTCCTGGCACCGAGACTGGCGAGGCCAAGTGTTGACCGGCGTCGCGACGCTGGGGCTGCTTCTGGGCTGCCTCTCTTATTTCGATCACATCACGATTCAGGGAGTCGTCCTGTTTTCCGTGGAGACAATTTTTGTCTTCGGCGGAAGCCTCATCGGGATGCTGCTCGTCCAGTCCGCACTCAATCAGCAACAATTCTTCACGGATGAACAGTTCGCGGAAATTCATTCCATTGAGAAATCTTCTCTTCCGGATTCTGCAGATCCGAGAACTTCAGAAGCGTCCGCCGAAGCCGATCCGTTCATCGAAATTCTTCGACGACGCAATTCTCAAAAGAGAGCTGCCTAAACGATTCCGATCGTTGTTCGAGACACTTCTGAATCGTGTCTTCGATCATTGCTGCGACTGTTCTTGCGATTCACTCAGAGATCAGCCAGTCACCAGATGAGACGGTGTGGCTCCGGTTAAAATCTCAGCGATGTGCATCACTTGAATCGGCTTCTTCTGTCGCCGCAGGAGCCCGTCCAAATGCATTAAGCAAGACATGTCCCCGGCCGTGATGATCTGTGCTCCGGCTTCTTCGTGATCGTGAATTCGGTCGTTGCCCATCATGCAGGAGACAGCTTCTTCGCTGACGGCAAACGTCCCTCCAAAACCGCAACACTCATCGATTCGCGAGAGTTCCACAAGCTCGATGCCCTCAACCTGCTCAAGGAGTTGCCGGGCTTTACTGAAACGATTCTGCATCAGTTCCGAAGCAGAGCCGAGTCGAAGTTCGCGGAGACCGTGACAACTGTTGTGAAGCCCCACACGATAGGGAAACTTCGCACTGATGTTCTCAACTTTCAGGACGTCGGTAAGAAACTCGGTCAACTCAAATGTGTTCTCTTGAACCTTCTTCAATCCAGCATCTTCCGGCGGGAAAAGGTCGCCATAGTGATGGGTGACCATCGCTGTACAGCTTCCAGATGGGCAGACGACATACTCGAAGTCGGCAAACATCGAGACGTACGACTTGGCGAGTGGCTTCGCCTGTTCGAGTAATCCAGTATTCGCCATCGGTTGACCACAGCAGGTCTGGCTCTCTGGATACTCGACTTCGCAACCAAACTGCTCCAACAACTCAACTGTCGCCAGCCCAACCTGTGGGAAGAACTGGTCGATGTAGCATGGAATGAAAAGTCCAACTCTCATGGAATCATTGATCTCGCTGAATTGAAAGCCATCGCGTCACACGATCGCACTGCCTCGTCCCTTCGCGTACGCGAATAATAGTCAGATGTATCAATGCGGGCGAGTGGGTCGCCGGATCAACTTTCCGGTTCTGTGTAAGCACTCAGATACCCGAACAGTTCGTCGAGCCCAGCCGTCAGCGGGAGAGGAGGAATTTCTTCTTGAATCACACGCGTCTCAAGCCTGAGACGCGGAAGAAATTCCGACTCTGAAACAGAAACCACACCCGGCCAGATCGATCGAGTTCGCCGCATCGAAGAGCACCAGACGCCATAGCAGCAGAGAATCCGACTGAGGGGAAACCTCCGAAACAATTCGTTGATCTCATTCGACTGATATTCATCCGGCCATTGCTGCAACACCAGGATGAAATTCGGATTCGACGAGTCGCTGTCCAGAAGATCTCGCAGCGTCGAGAAGTACACGGCACTCCGGGAGACAGCCAATGCTTCAGCAACGACCGACTCCATCGAGCGCGCATCACCGACGATTGCCGTCGATTCAATCATCGCGGCGTGAACTCCGTTCCCTGAGAGTCTGCAACTCTTCGACGAAATCATTCACATCCTGAAACGACCGATAGACGGAGGCAAACCGTACAAACGCCACCTGATCGACAAGCCGAAGCGCTTCGCAGACTTGCTCACCGATATACCGCGAGGGAACTTCTCGTTCGAACGTTTCGTAGACTGAGTGCTCGACGCGATCCAGAATCTGCTCGACCTGATCGGGGCTGACGGGGCGTTTGTAGCACGCCTTTTCAAGCCCGGAGCGTATTTTCTCACGATCGAAGGGAACGCGCGACCCATCTTTTTTGATCACCTTGAGTGGTGACTCTTCCATCTTCTCATAAGTCGTAAACCGACGTCCGCAAGCAAGGCATTCCCGCCGGCGGCGAATCACGAAATCCTGACTCCCGCGGGAGTCAACGACCTTGCTTTCTCCTTCACGGCAAAATGGGCAACGCATGGAAATTCTCGACTGATGTTCGTCTCAAATGGACGCGAAACCGATTCGTCTCTCCGGAGACATTTCAATTCACCGGCGACGGAATCAATAAATGATAGCTTATCGATCCCCAGGGAGTTGTCTGGGCCCAGAGCACTCGCCTGAGTTTGTCTACCTGTATGAAAAGTGTGTCGCTGGCGATCACTCGTTCGCGTTCGCCTCACCAAGAGATTAGCCGAAAGACGAAAGAATAAGAATCCGAGTTTTCACGATTCTCGATTCGTCGGTCCATCCTCTTTTCGAGACGGAATCCCCTGGACCTCATCGAGTTTCTTCTGAAGCTTCCGATGCATCTGTCGCTCTTGAGAATCAATCAACACAGCGACGATTTCACGAGTCCCCTGCCCGAGTATTTTCGCGAAGTCTCCTCCGAGAGGTCCCAACTTCTGCAGTCGAAACTTTTCGAGATCAAGGTCGACACGTTTCACCTCGGCATTGAGATGCAATTTCGGAAGCGGGGAATTCCAGTCGAACGAAGCTTGTGGAGAGATCGTGAGCACAACTTGGGCACGAACAACCGCATCCGCGATTGCGGTCCCGTTCACCCCTTTTACGCCGTAAACGTAGTGCGCGAACGTTGCCTCGCTTCGAACTTTCAATCGTGTCGAGATTAAGAAGCGGATGCCATCGTCGGAGGGAGATGACTCCTGTTGCTCGATTTCGAGAGAGAACGTCTCATCCGGTTTCACGAGATGAGCCTTGTACCGGCGACAAAACCCGTGCGGAACGGACTTCTTCCGTTTTGAGATCTTGAGTCCCCGAACTTTCAGCCCGTCGAAGCGATCGGTTTCCTTGTTCCAGTGCTTTTTGTCAACGACCTCTTCATCGGCGGCCTCGATGACAATGTCACGGATCAACCCAGAAAGCGTGGTCTCGTGGACGGTTCCTTCCGCCTGCGACTGAGGCAATTCCGGAAGCTGCGGCCCGTCAGGAACAAGCAACGGAGGCGGCCCGGCCCCGAGATGTTCTTCAGGGAAAAGAACGAAAACCAGAAATAGAAAAAGCGAGGAGGTTCCCCTCCTCGCAGATGGACTCAGCATGGATCCCTCCGTGGGCGAGTGCTGTTACTTGGCGTCCCACCACCATCGATTCTCAGGAAGATCAACAGCCTTCGCGTTTTCAGCTGTCGTGTCAAGAGAAGTTGTGTCCTGAGCAACCTGAGTTGAATCAAGGGCTGCCACGACATCGGCTCGAACTCCCCCTGCGACCTGCAGGACGATATCACGACCGTTGAAGACTTTGTGGTTGACGACCGATTCGGTTTGCCGAGGAACCGCATAAACTTCTGGCTGATACTCTCCTCCGGAAGCAAACACTCCACGATCCCAGCCAGCTTTGTGATCGAGTTCGTCCCGATCGATCAAAGCGGCGATGAGGGCGAGGTCGAAGATTCCCTGAAGATCAGCGAAAATCCGATCCTGCTGTGCAAGCTGAGAATAGTGCTCGGTGAAATTCTCAGCGAACTGTCGGTTCACTGGCTCAGATTGGCCAGTGCTGACTCGTTTTCCAGAATCGGCCAGAAACTGATTCTCAGACTGACATTTCACAGCTGAACCTGAAACCTGGTAAACGTCGTGATCTTCAGAATGGAGAACTGATTCGTACTGCATGCTCATCCACCAGCGAAGAGCATCGAGCCCACCGCTGACGAATTGTGGGTTCTCACGAAGGAGTTCGAAGTAGTCAGGGATCTCAGCTCCCCCTTCGAGTTCACCGATTCCGATGAGTTTCATTCGGTAGTCTGCTTCAACCAGAACCCGTGCGACGCGACTGTCGACAGGAACTCCGTAGACGGTGATGTCTTGAAGTCCGAGCAAATCTCGAATCTGCTGTGCCCAACGATTCACTCTCGAAGGAGAGAGTGAGCCTTGCTGCTGGCTTGCGGTCGCAAACTCTTGAACAGCTTTCAAGTTTTCCTGTCGTGGATCAATCGAGCAGCCAAAGATTCGTGTTCCGTCTTCGCTGAAGGTCCGGAGGACAGTCACGAAATCGTCGAGATGAAGAATCGGGCGGCCGGAATCTGTTCCGACAGCCATTCCGAATTCGTCGTATTGCCAGCCTTCAGCCGGTCCGCCGAGAACAATTTCGCCACTCTCAGGATACACGAAGACGTATTCAATCTTTGAAAGTCCAGCCAGACGCTTCATCGACTCAACGATCGGCTTTCCTTCTGCAAGTCGTTGAGCAACGGCTTTTTCCAGACGGGTGAGCGAAACCAGTCGAAGTGGTGCGCTCTGTGCCATGTCTTCGTTGAGAGCAGCCACTCGGGAAGTCACTCCCATTGCAGCCAAGTTCCCGGACAGGTCTTTGTGTGACGAGAGAGTCAGAACGCCATTCGGATCGACTCGCACTCCACTTTCGAAGAACTCAGGATCCGCTGCACCTTCACCTTGAACAGACTGCCAGGGGCCTTCGGTCTGATTGAGAATCAGATTGATCAACGCATCCGGGTCGGCTCCCGTTCCCCCTTGCAAGGCACTATCGAGTGCACTCTCGAGATTGGTGGCTCGATCGGAAACCATCTGGCTCGACGCATCGAGTTCACCGGCAGCAAGAAGCCCTGCTACGTCATTGGGTTCTGCGGCAGAGACCTGCGTCAGTGTCATGCACGTGAACGCCATCGCCGCGACAAGGACGCATTTCACCCGCATTGTGCGGTTGCGTCGATTCCACGTTTCCAAAATCATCATCTACGTCACTCCAACGGGGATGTTTGTCACGATAATCAATTAGATCAATGCCTGATGGCACTTTCATTAACTACGGAAGATGTGCTCTCGAATCCAGCCCAGTCGTAATCGTCCAGTCAATTGATTTGCTACCGAATCCAAATTTCGAGTGACGACGCTGGAGTCTCAGATCTAGGATCGTCTGACGCGGGTTGAGCGTCAAGAACTTTCGTTGAAATGTTCCTGATCTCCGAAACCTCACTCGTCGATGGCAAAAGAATAAGAACAGTCGCTACAACACTGAGAGAAAATTCTTAAGTTCTCTTGGCCGTGCCGGTTCTGACAGTTCTTCCGGATCTCCGACGAGAACGCATTTCATCGGCGTTTGTCACGGTCGATTCCCATCTCTTCTTCAGCCAACAACACTCTTTTTCGCTTTTATGCCAGAACTTCCCGAAGTCGAAACAATGGTCCGAGGAATCCGGCAAACAGTTGTCGAAAGCCGCATTCTGCAATTCAATGCGTGCCCCAATTCTTGTCGACCAATGACACTCTCGCCACCGATTGAAGAGTTCTCGGAAAACATTGAGCAATCGACAATTGTCAACGTGTGGAGAAAAGCCAAACGGGTCGTCATCGATCTTGATAGCGAATGTCATATTGTCTTCGAACCAAGAATGACCGGCCTCGTGCTGCTGGAAGATCCGCCCTCTGTGGAGCACCTTCGGTTTCAGTTCCAGTTGTCGAACAAGCGACAGCGAAAATCCCTCTTCATTTGGGATCGCCGCGGCTTGGGAACGCTACGCCTGTACACACCCGACCAATTTGAACACGATCTCGGCCCGAACTTGCTGGGGACGGATGCCCTCGAAATTTCCGTCCCGGAATTCACTCAAAAGCTGAAAGCGACCCAACGCCCCATCAAAGTCGCACTTCTCGACCAACGCCTGGTTGCCGGGGTTGGGAATCTTTACGCGAGCGAAATCCTTCACGAGGCCGCTGTGAATCCCGAAAAGATCAGCTCGACACTTTCCAACCAGCGAATATTGAGAATTCACACCGCGATGAATCGGATTCTCAACGAAGCAATCGCTTATGAAGGATCAACCCTCAACGACGGAACCTATCGAAATGCCCTGAACAAAGATGGGGGATATCAGAACAAACACCAAGTGTACGCCCGAGAAGGGGAAATGTGCCATTCCTGCCAGCGCACGACGATTACTCGAATCGTTCAGGCACAACGAGCAACGTTTTACTGTCGTCGGTGCCAACGCCGTTGAAACTGGTCGAACAAACATCGCCTTCCAACCGAACGCACGCCTCGTTGAAGTGAATCGCGAGGGACATCTTCAAGAATCGAATTCGGGAGCGATGTTCTCAATCCCGTTGATTATTGGTTCGTTGCTTCACTGGAGCGCTGTCCCCAATTCACTGACATCAATCAAAAAACTCCTCGACCAGAGATTCTGATCGAGGAGTTTCATGTTACGTCTGAACAGATCGTTGCCTGACCTCAGCAACTTAGTGCTTCGACCAAAGCAAACCTTTGTAGTGGCAATGTTGTTTCGAGGGGAGAAACTCTATGCATCGCCATACGGTCGAGAAAGCTGCGAAACGTCTCTTCTCGACCAGGCTTCAAACAGTTGAAGGCCAACGATCAGTGAAGATCACTCACAATCAACGATTTCTTCACGATCGACCGGACCGACTCAGCGATTAAAGGCTGAATCCCTTCTGTCGGTAGACGTATCCACCAGCCATCATCAAGGCTCCGAATGCGAAGAGAGCCATTGTTCCAGGTTCTGGAACGCTGTTCAGATCTGCGTTTCCGAAGTCGAGATCATCGAATCCGATGTTCGCTTCTCCGTTGAACGCAACGGTCAGTTCGTCAAACGTTCCAGTTGTGTTGATCACACCGAAGAACTGGGAATTTCCAGCACCGACAGCAACTGAAGATGCCACTTCGCCACCGATGGCGATTGTTCCGCCAACGTTGCTGGTGAGATCAACGCCGAAAGCATTGATTGGGCTGTCGAAATTGAATGACAGAACACTGTTTCCGTCATCGGCAAATGTTCCAGCAAGATTTCCTTCAGTGTTTGCACCACCGAGACCCAGGAATCCGAGCATTGCTGCATCGGATGCCATGATCGAGTTCGTCAATCCGCCAGTTTCACTCATCGAGAAACCAACGCGGTTCACGCTGTCACCAGTCACGAACCCATCTTCGAAGCTATCAGTTGTGATTCCACCGGCAATCGCAGCATCAAATGCTGCCCGATCAGTGAAGATGATGAAACCAGCTTCACTTTGATTGCAGAAACCAGCTCCGACAAACGCTGCAAACAGGGCAGCAAAACCAAAACGACGCAACATAACTTTCTCCATTCTTAAATCTTTTGTGTTTCGACTTAGCAGCTAAACCTGTATTGACTTAGCCGCTTGACTCACTTGTGCCACGCGACTCTTTTAAAGGACGCTCTCCACAACACTCAACTACTTTTCAGTCAGATTTTGCAGATTATCCGGATTACAACGACTAGCCTTTAACAGCATAAAAAACGGGAAAACCAACAAATCTGAACCAAACATTTCACTTGATGAACAAGCGCTAAGATTTGTTATCACCCTGATAAACAGTGGTAACATCTCGGGCGCATTCTGCTAAATGATCGATACAATCGGAGTTTCCGATACAACCGGAACTCAACTTCAAACTTTTGGTTAAAGTTCCACCTCATCAACCGCGCGTAACGGGAGCGCAAAGGCTCAGTACGTACGTGTTGACTGAAAGACCCACTTAGGGATTCGGTCCTGACGAGGACTCAGATTCAGTCTTCACCAACGATGTCTGCTGAATCGCTGGAGTCCGAATCGAAAAGTGCAGTCGCACCATTCAAAAGGTGCCTGTTCGGAAGATTGCAGAAAACCTCATCCAGATTGCTCAAATTCTGCTTGCCTTTTCCTTAGTGACGCGGTGATCGGAATCCGTTTGCCGAACCTGCGTTCTCAAAGGGGTGACTTCTTCTCCATCCTTAGAAGAAGACCTTTCGAGAGAACCGACAACACCGTTTCAATCGCTCAGAATGATGTGGGAGAGTTCTGAGACATGTTGTGTCGTCCGTTCTTCGATCTTGAAGCGGTTTCGCATCAGAGCCACAAAGAATGAAAACTCTTCGATGGCTGGGTTTGATGCAAAAGCGTTTCATTGCGAGATGGAGACGCACAAGTCATGCCACACGACGATCGCAGATGGGCCGAATCAGCGCAGAATGACTTAAACGCCGTGTAGAATTCCACTTGTGCTCAGTTTCAGAAGAAAGAGGCACGCGCAACCGCTGTTGACCGCGCGCGACACACTCGATGTCTTTTGTAATCAAGTCGATCAGCGCGACTGATTCTGAGAAGGAATTGCAATCCCTCAAGAACCCATCATGCTCCACACATGGGACGAATAGAAAGAGAAATCCGCCTCTGCCGCGTGCGATTCCTCAACTTCCTGATCGGAATCCGCCTCTCTAATCTCCGCCCGGATGCTTGAATCGCATGCCAAGTCAAAATGCCCCCAAGGCCCGGAGTTCTCGGGGTTTCCTCGCAATTCCGCAAAAAAACACTCAAGAGATCCTCAGAACAAGTTGAGGCGGTGAACGGGATCTCTCCCGCACCGCCTCAACGTAATTAACCGCACAGATGACCGTTTCGCCCAAAGTGGCTTCCGCGATTTTGCAGAATCAAACGCAGCACTCACAAGAAGACTTGAGTGCCTGGAAGCCACGCAAACGTTATTAGGCTTTCGATTCGAAGTCTTTCATGAATCGAACGAGCTCGACGACTCCTTCCTCAGGGAACGCATTGTAGATACTCGCTCGCATCCCGCCGACGCTGCGGTGTCCCTTCAGCCCGTCAAAACCGGCAGCAGTCGCTGCTTCGATGAACTTCTTATCCGTCAATTCGTTACCTGTCACAAAGGTGACATTCATCATCGACTGGCTGTCAGAATCGGCTGTCGCACTGAAAAGCTCGCTTGTTTTCAGATAATCGTAAAGGATGGAAGCCTTCTTCTCGTTGCTGCGCCCCATCTCTTCGAGACCGCCATTCTTCAGAATCCACTGAAACACGAGCCCCATGATGAAAATGCCAAAGGTCGGCGGGGTGTTGTAGCACGAGTCGTTTTCGGCAAATGTCCGGTACTGAAGCATTTCCGGGATCTCGGTATTTGCCTGCTCGACGAGATCATTGCGGACGATGACGAGAGTGACCCCGGATGGCCCAAGGTTCTTCTGAGCCCCGGCGTACACCATTCCGTATTTGCGAATGTCGAGGGGCCGGGAGAAAATGTCGCTGCTGGCGTCGCAAATCAGTGGAACTCCATGCGGAACAGAAGGTTCCGTCGCGAACTGCGTCCCGAAGATGGTGTTGTTGGAGGTCATGTGAACATACTTGGGAGCCTCCGAGTAGTTCGTCTCCGTCGGGATGTAGCAGAAATTGCGATCTTCACTCGAAGCCGCCTTGTGAGCGGTTCCGAAGCGTTTAACTTGAGCGACGGCTTTCTTGGACCATGATCCGGTCACCAGATAATCCGCAGTGTCGTCTGAAGACAGCAGATTCATGGGGATGGTGAAGAACTGCGACGATGCTCCTCCCTGCATGAACAAAACTTGATAATCATCAGGAATTTGAGCAACTTTTCTGCAATCGGCGATGGTCTGAGCGAGAACACCGCTAAACGCCTTCCCGCGATGCGAATGCTCCATGATTCCGATTCCCGTGCCCTGGAAGTTCAGAAGGCTTTCACGAGCCTCTTCAAGCACCTCAACAGGAAGAATCGCAGGACCGGCGGAGAAATTGAAAATTCGCTCTGACATTTCGGACTCGTTCGATGTTTTTGAAAACTGTACGCGGACGAGATTTTCGTTCACGCCCGGCGTTGTCGAGAAGAATCAGCAAAAATTCTCCGACGCCGAAGATTGTGGTTTAACGAATCGGAGGGTGCAGACTCAATCCTCCGGGGATTCGAATCCAGAGACTGAGAAAGGCGGGCAGCTTCTCAATCCTTCGTGAACGCACTCTAACTGACTGAGATGACAATCAATTCACCGAGTCAGTTCGCGTGCGAGCCCTTTTGTGTGAAAACTGACCCCAAAAGGCTCTTCCCAGTCACTATTGAAATCTCGAGTGGCGAAATTCGCGAGACGGATTCCCCAGAGTCGATCTGCGTTTTACCGAGACACGTT
Organism: Thalassoglobus neptunius; assembly: GCF_007859735.1. GTDB lineage: Bacteria > Planctomycetota > Planctomycetia > Planctomycetales > Planctomycetaceae > Thalassoglobus > Thalassoglobus neptunius. The sequence goes on from NZ_SIHI01000012.1 coordinate 12,978, forward strand.
CGCCACCCCCCCTCCGAGTTTATCGTCGGAAGCACGACGCAGAACCATTGCAGTTCGTGAGATCCCATTCAACGAATCGCTGTTCCGATCGACCGTTTTCAGTTGCAACCGGTTCTTTCCGAGAAGAGTCGCCTGAAACTGATATCGCCCTGACTCCCCTTTTCGGATCACATCCAGGACGAGATTCGGCGAGCCAGCAGAATTCTGTGCCTGCCGGTTTTCTCCCAGGAACTGGTATCGCCCAATAGCCATTCCCGCCGAACTGTTCCAAGCGACCGAGCGATCTGGACGGAAGCGAATTGTCATTTCGCCTGAGTACCAGCGACCGATGAGCAACTCTTCCGATGACTTGGCACATCCACAAAGGGTCAGTGCCAAAGTTACCGCGAAAACCGACCGACTCATCCACACGATCAGGCTCTGACGTTCGGAATTGCTCGAATGTCTCATCATGAAATTCACTCTCTCGGACTTTCGTCCAGAAATCATCTAAACCCGCTTGCTGAGACTGCAGCTGGCAATCTCCACTCGTCATTCGAAGAGATGACCAAAGACGTCCATCGTTTTACGTGCGGCGGCCCCGAGTCATCTCCTGATATCTGCAGACTTGTCTTCCTTATCGAATTCACAACGGCACGAAATCGATTCCTGTTTCGAAAAATGCCAAGGGTTTACGCCGATCTGTGCTTCTTACCATTCACTGAAGAGACAGTTGTTAACCCCGGTTCACAATTGAGTCCAACAGGAAACAGAGAACGCGGGAATTTCACGTTTCGCTGAACGAGAGAAAAGTGCAGTGCAGACGGCTGAACGGATTCCTGTGAGTCAGCGAAACACGACAACAGACAATCCCAGCAACTGCGAGTGTCTTACTTGAGTCAATTCTCCCCACACGTCAGCGAATTCGAAAGGTTCACCAGATCTTGAACGAGCAAGCGCTTCAATCACTTTCCCAACAGCCAGTCACCGAGTTCTCTTCGTTTCAAGTCTCAACGCGAGTCAGTTCGGATTGGGAATTGCACTTCCTGACCGCTTGAGCCATCGCATCCTGGTCATGAATCAGCGCCGATCATTCGAGTAGCTATCAGAACCAGTTCGAAACAAATCCGAGAAACAAACTCGTCGAAGCCATCGGAATCGGATCAACACGCCATGAAACAACTCACATCGCTTAGAAATGTCGTTGCGAAGAAGAAGTCGAAGAAGTCTCTTCGCGGGACAATCTTTGTTGAATACGTTCTTCTGCTCACAATCGTCGGAATTGGTGTACTCGTCGGGCTGGCGTGCATCCGAACAGCACTCGTCAATGAGTTGATTGATCTTGCGAATGCGATCGAAGCCATTAACTGCTGAAGCTGGTGAATGCTTGCAGAGAACTTCCGCAGGAAGGTGCATCAACCGCAATGAGAATATGGCATTCAGACCAGAATCTGCTCAAACCTTCCGCGTCGATGCGATCGGGATCGGTGACGCTTGAGTTCATTGTGTCTGTCCCGATTGTCTTCATCCTGCTCCTCGGAATCGTCACTTTCTGGTTCTATTGCCTTGCTCAATTTGCAGCAACGTCGTCGCTGATCGAAGGGACACGACAGGCAACGCTCGTTCAATCGAGCGGACTGGTTTTCGATTCTGTCGGCGCGGAGAACGATCGCGTTGACACGATCGTGGCAACTCTCAACGAACAACTCAGAGTTCATCGCCTTGAGATCGCCGATGAGGCCAACGGGTTCACCGATCACTCTGATCTCGCAAATGTGACCATCGTCGTGGAGTTTTTTCAGCAAACTCCCATCGTTCGCCCGGTCGATGCTCAATTCGTCCCGGAGCGGACAACTCCTCCCCCTGCCGATGCCAACGATGTTGTGATCACACTCGGGTTTTATCTCACAGAAAACAATGACTCGATCAAGTCGTGCGGACCAGTTCCGAACTGGTTGGCTCCCATCGGATTTGACCTCGAGGGAAGTCATTTTCAGATGACAACCCGTGGTCGTCTTGAATAATTACGTCACCGGATACTTGATCCGATTCCGTCGTTTTCGTGGAGGGTGATCGAAATCAAGTGTGACTGTCGAGAATAAAACCGTCGCGGACATTTTCTGGTTTGGAAGGAATGCATGCATGGAAGAGGTCTTTCAACGGTTCTTCGAGTGGTTTCTCAGATTCCTCTTCGTCTCGGCAGTCATTCTTTTCGCCACCCTTCTCGCTGCTCGATTCTTAAGAAGCCGTCGCTCGAAATCCGACTCGGCATCGGATCAAACCGAAACTTCACGTATCTCGTCCGACAAGGCGAATTCCACATGACGATGTTCTTCACGATCATGGCCCTCTCAATCGTTATCACAGCGACGATCTGGGACTTTCGGGAGAGACGAATCCCCAACTGGCTCACGCTGCCGGCCATTCCGCTCGGCGTTCTGTGCCAAACTCTGATGTTCGGATGGGCGGGGACACAATCTTCACTCCTGGGCTTCGCCATTGGATTCGGCCTGTTCTTTCTCCTCTTTGCGACAGGAGGCAGCGGAGGCGGAGACGTGAAGCTGATGGGCGGACTCGGGACATGGCTCGGAGCGCAAACGATCATCTCCGTGATTGTGATGTCGGCAGTCGTTGTTCTCTTCCTGTTGATTGTGAGCCTTCTCCGCAGAATCACGGACCCGTCGCGTAAGAAAGAGCCACACACGGTCGCATTCGCGCCACCTGTCTGCGTCGCACTGTTGCTGATTCTCGTTGCAAAGATGTGAGCCGAATGACGCAATCGATTGAGAAGCCTGACCGACAGCAACCGCCGAAAGTGTCGCGGAATAAGAGGCATTGGCCGAGACTCTTCGGGCTGTTCATCGCGCTTCTGATCTTCTTGATGAGTGGGAATTCCTCATCGTGTCAGGCGCAATCGCGTTTCTCCACACGGTCCCGCACAGCGGCTTATCATCCCACATCAACGCAGCTTCCCACCGAAGTCCCCAAGCTGACTCGAAACGCGATTACTCCGAGCATGCTGCCGGATCGCCTGGAACAAACCAGCCTGTCCGCGTGTTCGCGGGGACTGATGTCCGTCAGCGACTTCCTTTTTTATCAATCTCTGGCGAGAGACGCTCGATTGTGTCACCAGAACTGCTCACGAAGCGATGAGCAACTCGTTTGGCGACATTACCAGTCGCAGATTCGCGAAATCGCCGCTGCCCTCAACACTGCTTCCGGTTTGTCTGGACGATCCAACTTCGAACAAGAATCCTGTGCTGTCCGCTTCGCAATTGCCGAGTCCGCTGTTCGTCTTGCGCAACTTACGGACGACTCTGCCCGTATCAGTGCTGCGCGTCAATGGGAAATCAGCGAGGCAGAGCAGTTGGTTTCTGCCGTTCGGAGGAACATGAATTTCGGATTGGCGAGTCCCTTCGAACTCGCATCTGCGGAAGCGAGGTTCGCGAAATCCCGTCAACAGCCGCTTGATGAGCAACTCAAACCATGGAAGAGATACCTTGCCTGGCAAGCGGCTTCTCCAGTCGCTGATCAATCGGAACCAATCGACGCTTCCTCAACCGCTCGACTCTCGATGGATGAACTCGTCTTAGAGAACGCTCTCGAATCGGAGGACGTCGCGGACATCAACCGCATTTGTACGACCGCTTGCAAAGTGGCAGAGGAGCAGTTTTCTGAAGTCCTGAACTCCGGAACTCAAGTCCGCCACACGTTGCCACAATTACTCCGCTCTCTGGTTCTCCGAGATCAATTGCTGCGAATACAGGAACAATTACCGGTCGATTCCACGAACTGTGACCGGAAGAGTTTTGATGCTGACTGGTCGACTCTCAACGCGATCGCTGGATCGACGGTCGATCGACGCGGGCGGGTTGAGGCGGATTACATCGCTGTCGAACTGTGCAATGTCAGCTTCTCTTCTCCCACCCAATAATTGAATAACAATTGCTCCCTCGATGACTTCCGCAATGGCAACCGAAACGGAACTGATGGCAATGTGGGTCATTCGGGACAACCTTACTCGTTGTGCCGGTTAAAGCGCTCATTCGACATTCAGCAGAAGAGCACACGTTTCCAGTCATGACGGCCGATCACATCTTTAGCGGTTTTGACAAGGCGATCTCGAAACTCTTGTGCGAGCGGTCGCACAAACAGATCGGGAACCGGTTCTCAATTTCGACCTTCCGTGCGAACAACGACTGTTCAGGCCAGCCATGCGAATTAGTTCGACCTATTGCCTTCCCCTGATGCTCTTTGCTTGTTTCATCTCCACGGAGTTGTTCGGTGAGGAACTGGCGCCTCTTCCGCCCAGCCCTGAGCTGAATGATGACTTCGAATCAACCCAACCACTTGTTCCAGCCCCGGTGCTCATACCTTCTGCACCGATTTCCGCGCCGTTGGATACGAACCAGGAAATTCACTCAGAAGAGCTGTTTTCTTCTCACACGAGTGACGATCCCGTTCTGACTCCGGAAGTCGAAGCTGTTGAAGTTCCATATTCTCCCGGTGCAACCTGTTGCGATGGGTTTGCCATCCCGTATCGCTGCTGTTGCTGCGGACACGAATGCTGCACAATGCCCGGCATTCACAAGCGGAAAGCGAACGGGAAACTGAAATGGTGTCGCGTCTGGACGACCGGTGATATGTACCCGCACTATGCATATAAACCGGAACATCACGGGTACTATTATTTTCGTCCCTACAATTATGTCACCGTCCTTGAGCAACAAGAGATCGGTGTGCGACTCGGCGAGAATCGCAATCATCCCTACTCGATAGAGGTATTCGACCGGATCTATGGGGAATGGTACGCCGATGCTTCCCCCTCCGCGCCTCTCTCTGAAACCGATTGGCTCCCGGATTCGGACCAACTTCCCAATCTCGAAGAACTTCTCTACGGCGAGTAGCTTTCGAACTGATTGTTCGGAATTGGAAGGGTGAATTCTTCGCAATTCCCGCAAGTCACATTCGATTCGCTCTTTCGGCGACATAGTGTTGTCAGACTCAAAAAGTCCACAACGCCTTTTCTGTCACCGAGTGACTCATGAATCGATTGTTCTACTGTTGGCCCCTGCTCTGGATCTTTGGATGCGGCGGAGAATTCTCCGATCATTCATTGGCACCGGTCGCGCAACAGTCAGTCGCAGACAGAATCGATGTGTCTTACCGGGAAGACGCACAAGCTGCATTCGGCGACTCATATCCAGTCGCAGCTTCACAAGAGACGACTCCCCAGCCAACTGAAGCGAGTCGAGGTGGTTTCATCAACAGCCTGAAGAGTCTCGTCGAAGGCAGTCCGGTCTATGAAGACGAAGACGTTCGAGACGGTCTCATCCAGCGACTCGAACAGGCAGAACAAGATCTTCGAGACATCCGCGCCTCGGATCGCCGAGCGATTGCAAACGCCAGTCGACAAATTCGGATTGGACGCGCACAACACAGCCCGAATCTGGTTCTGGTCACACTTCCGACGCTTCACTTTTCGGAGTTGGAGCGGATGCCGCGACTGGCAGGGATCCGAAACAGCGGAATGCTGCTGACTGACTGCTATGTCTCGGCAGCAAATTACTCAGTCGCAAGGTCGGAACTGCTTACCGGTCGATTCTCGGCCAACAGCTCCGCTTATCAAAACGAAATGAACCTTGCCGAAACGATCTGGCAATCGGGATACGAAACATCATTGATCGGTGTTTGGCCATTCGAAAGCCATCCATTGGAATCGGGGTTTGATCAGTGGACCGGCTTTGCATCTCCTAACGGTTTGATCCCCGAGTTCCCGGAGGCACTCTTCACTCAGCTGACCCGAGCAGAGATTATCTCCAACCGAAGAGATGGAAACGATGGCCAAGAGAGAATCAACGGAATTCAAATCCTGACCGATGAAGCTGTCGCGTTCTTCAATCAACAGAAGAACTCCGCACGTCCCCTATTCGTTCACATCGCCCTGCCGACTCTCGAAGGACTCGAGCGCGATGAGATGCTGATCGAATACAACTCGTCGATTGGCGAGATCGTCGATTCGCTCAATGAAACGGGCTTTTCCGGGAAGACATGCCTTATCGTGACGGGAATGACTTCCAACCGTGAAGATATGGAAGACGAATTCGAATCCGTTGGGACATTGACATCGTCTGCGAGTGGGCTGAACGAGGGGAATCTTCGAACACCGATGATTGTGTTCTGGGGAACAGCCGTCGCTCGCGGCTCAGTTAATTCTTCGCCCTGCTCCGTCGTCGATCTGCTTCCGACGCTTGCTGAAATTGGTGTTGCGAAACGACGTCCAAACGGACTCTCCGGACAGTCTCTCCTCCCGGCACTTCGCAACGAGACGATCGGAGCACAGCGACTCTTCTACTGGCGAAACTCCGATGGCGGACAGGCAGCCCGACGAGGGCCATGGAAAGTGATCGTTCCTGCCGGAGAGAATCAGATGATGTTGTTTCACCTCCCGGATGATCCCGCAGAAGTGGTTGATGTTTCGGCAGAGTACCCGAGTATTCTGAAACAGTTCCTTGCTCCGCCAGCTCAACAGGAACTCGTGGAAGAGCTGTTTTAAGAGATCGCAAATACTCATTAGCTCCGAGTGACTGTATCTTCTTTAAGTATTCTTTAAGTAGCTGTGTGCTCATTAATCCGAAGAGTTAACGAGTCTGCCGTCTTCCATTCTGAGAACTCGATCGTCATCTCGGAGATATCGGTGATCGTGAGTCACTGTCACCACGGTCACTCCTTCGTTCTGATTAAGATCGCGAAGCATCGAAAAGATCCGCTCTCCGGTTTCCGAGTCGAGCTCTCCGGTCGGCTCATCCGCAAGAATTAATTTCGGTTTCTTTAAGAGAGCGCGGGCGATCGCGACACGCTGCTGTTCTCCTCCTGAGAGTTCACTGGGGCGGTGATGAATTCGATCTCCCAGCCCGACGTCGATCAGAAGTTGCCTCGCTGCAGAACGATACTTGTACGCTTGTCCGGTCGGGAGAAACGGCACGAGAACATTGTCGAGACATTCGAGAGTCCGAAGAAGATTGAAACTCTGGAAGATAAATCCAATCTCTGCCCGCCGCAGCTGATTCATTTGGGAAGCAGACAGTTCACTCAACGAGTTTCCGTCGATCGAAATTTCTCCGGACGTCGTTTGCTCAAGTCCTCCGAGTAAATAAAGAAGCGTACTCTTCCCACTTCCGGACGGTCCGAGGATGAAAGCGAATTCTCCATGCGAGATCGTCAGTTCGAGATCATGCAGAACGTGAACCGTCGTGGCGGCACTTCCATACGACTTGTTCACTCCTTTCACAGCGATCATATTCGCGAACTCCTTCGAGCTGTTCTTCCCAGGACGAGCCCGACTTTTCCGCCTGTATAAAATTGAACGAAGTGATGTTCCAACCGACTCACTGTCAAGCTCCTCCCCGTCGAATCGACTGCATCGGCGAGAGCTTCGCTGCCGACCAGGCCGGGAACAGTCCGCCAATGAGCCCGAGAACAACGCTGAACACAACACTCGACACAAGCAGCCCCAGCCCGGCATGAAGCTGTAAGCGGTCTGGCCAGACGCTATTTACAATCAGTGTTCCAATCCAACCGCAAGACGCCCCCAAAGCTCCTCCAAGCAGGCCAATCAATCCACTTTCAATGGTCATCAACTGAACGATGTTTGTCTGTGACCAGCCATTGGCTCTGAGAACTCCGAACTCTGTCGTTCTCTCGGAGACACTCATCATCATGGTGTTGACGATGCTGAGCGTGGCGATCGAAACCCCAATCGCTGTCATGATCATCAAAAACAAGTTGAGGTCCTGACTAAATTCGCGGACGCGTGTTCCCCAGTCGTCGGCTGTTCGAATTTCAACCGGAGACCGTTCGCTGTCGGTTTCTGATCCTTCGGAGCCTTGCGATTGCCCCGAAAGTGTTTGCCCGAGCGCACGATAGAGATTTCCGAGCCCTGTTCCGCCTGAGTTGCCCCCTTCCGAGAGGGAGCGCCCGGCCAGAACGTCTTCAATCGATTGCTTGAGTTCATCGTCGGTCAGTGTCCCGTTGCTCTCAACATAAAAGCAGGCCACCGTATCCGGACTGATGCGACCCACTGCCCGGCATGTTTCGAGACTCATCAGAATGTTCACGTCCAAGAGTATCGATCCTGTCGAGTAAATTCCGACGATCTCAAACTCGGCCCCATTCAATGTAAACCGCTCTCCGACACCTTTGGCGAGTTGATCGGAAACTTCTTGACTGATCAGGCAGCGATTCTTTGCGATGTCCGTGAGATCGAGAAAACGCCCGTCGATCAGATTTTCTCGATAGGCCCCTCGCTCCAGTCGAAGATTCGGCTCGATATCAATTCCGACACCGAGTCGCGGCGGATTGATGATCACTTCTCCGTCGAGTTGATTCACGCGGAAGTAAGCCTGAGAGTCAACGGTCCTGACTCCCGGAAGTTCTTTCAGGTCGTCAGCCCAATGAGCCGGGAGGCTCGAGAACAAAGGAATCGGCGCCCCAGCCTGTTGAACCAGAAGCCCCGGAATTTGCTCGAAGGTGCGTCGGACGATGGAGTCCAACCCGCCAGCGATTGAAAACAGCCCGACCATTCCGCCAATCGCCACCGCAAGTCCCAATACAGAGAGCAGCGTCCGCATCGGTCGACTTGCGAGATTTCGAAATGCAAAACCAATCATGCCGTGGCTGTTCTCACTTGGGCTAACTTCACAGTCATCACCGCTCGTTTCGTTCCGTTCGGAAAATCTCGTAACACCTTGCCGTCACACCCGAGACGATGATTTTCCGCCTCACATAACAACCGTTTGCTGATTGCAGAGTTCACCGGATCAGCGTCGACTGATACGGAATTGTGACGTATTGAAACGAAAAGTGCGAACAAGGCAGCGAAGCGAGTTGAGAGACGCAGATGCTGAGAACGGCGCGATCGTCGAGAATCCACTTCACCTTCAGAAATTCTTAATTGAGATCATGCAAAGTTTGCGAGTCAGATTACTTTTCCAGAAAACTGTTTATGATGCATCACCTCGAAAGCGCATTTCGAGTGGTCTACATATTGGATTGATCGAGAAAGTGTGAGTCATGTCCCCCAAAAAAGATATTCACGACAAACTCAGTGAACTGGCCGGGAATTTGTGGTGGAGTTGGCAGCCCGACGTGACCGCCATCTTTCGAGAAATCGACCCGATTCGATGGAGTGAACTGTCCCACAATCCCATCCTGCTCCTTCGCGAATATCCTCCAGAGAGACTGGAAGAACGGGCACGCGAAGAGATGCTGCACTCCCGAATTAATGCCGCATATCGAGACTGGCAGGACTATATGTCCTCGTCGAACACGTGGGGAGATATCCATGCTGGGGTTCTGGGATTCCGCCCGGTCGCGTATTTCTCTGCAGAATTCGGGCTTCACGAATCGTTCCGAATCTATTCCGGGGGTTTGGGGGTTCTGGCAGGAGACCACTTGAAAAGTGCGTCCGATCTGGGAATTCCCCTCGTCGCAGTCGGCCTCTTTTACAACGAGGGATATTTCAAGCAGGTCGTGAAAGAGGATGGCTGGCAGAGCGAAGAATATATCCACGCCAATCCAGCCGACTTGCCGATGAATGAAGTCTCCAACCCGGACGGCTCAGAGCTTCGCATTCAACTGGAAACTCGAACCGGCGTGATTCATGCGAAAGTCTGGCAGATGGATGTCGGCCGCATCCCGTTGTATCTGCTCGACACAAACATCGACGAAAACATCGACGAAAACAACGAAGAAGACCGAAAACTGACCTCTCGTCTTTACGGTGGCGATCAGCGAATGCGAATTCGTCAGGAGCTGTTGCTCGGAATCGGCGGAGTCCGTGCTCTGAACGCGGTCGGAATTCTTCCCCGTGTCGTTCATATGAACGAAGGACACTCGGCGTTCGCTGGACTCGAGATCATCCGCTCACGCATGGTGAACGATGGTCTCTCGTTTCACGACGCGCATCGGGAAACACAAGCATCGGGAGTCTTCACAACTCATACTCCGGTTCCAGCTGGGCATGACCGCTTCGATGGGGAACTCGTGGAAGAGCACCTCGGACCGATTCGCGATTCACTCGGACTGGAGTACAACGACCTCCTCGCACTCGGAAGAGTGGATCCACAGAATCACAGTGAATCGTTTTGTATGACAGTCCTTGCCTTCAAGACCGCAAGGCGAGCAAACGGGGTGTCGAATCTGCATGGCATTGTCAGCCGACGAATGTGGCAAAGCCTTTGGCCCTGGCGAAGCGAAGAAGAAGTCCCTGTCGGACATATCACGAACGGCGTTCACGTTTCAACCTGGCTCGCGCAGCCCATGCGTGTCTTCTATGATCGTGTCCTTCCCGAGAATTGGTCTCGACGCAGTGGCGACCCGATCGTCTTCTCGAAATTCGACGAAGTTCGTCCGACCGAACTTTGGGAAACTCACCAGTCGTTGAAGAGTCGATTGATTCTCTTCGCCCGTCATCGGTTGCTGGTCCAGGCAAAACGAAACGGCCTGAGCGACGAACAAATTCAGGCGACTCAGTCGACGCTCGATCCGCAACACTTGCTGATCGGGTTCGCTCGTCGGTTCGCCCCTTACAAACGAGCCGATCTCGTTTTGCGTGATCTTGAGCTGTTCGAGCAACTTGTTTGCGACGATGATCGCCCCGTCCAATTCATCTTTGCCGGGAAAGCACACCCGGCTGATGAACAGGGAAAACAGATCATGCAACGCATCTTCAAAATGACTCAGGAGAGCCGATTTCGGGGACGAGTCGTGTTTCTCGAAGACTACGACATGAAGCTCGGTCGACGGCTCGTCCAAGGTGTCGACGTCTGGCTAAACAACCCGCGCCGCCCTTACGAAGCTTCCGGAACCAGCGGTCAGAAAGTGGTTCTGAATGGAGGACTTAATCTTTCCGTTCTGGATGGTTGGTGGGCAGAAGCGTATGATGGACAGAACGGATTCGCCATCGGCGATGGTCAGATTCACGCGAATCAGGAGGTTCAGGATCAGCGAGATGCTGATTCCCTGATGGAGACCCTCCGTAAAGAAGTGATCCCACTGTACTACACGCGAAACGACGATGACCTGCCGCTGGAATGGATCAACAAAATGAAGCGAGCTGTCAGAACGTTGGGCTGGCGGTTTAACGCGGATCGAATGGTGATGGATTACGTCAAGAGTGCATACCTTCCAGCATCTGGCAGCGAGTCATGCGATATGAGAATCATTCCTTAACGACGCCCTGTGTGCAGACTTCCGGCTCGTCGAATCAAATTCGCCAGGTGACCTGGAGAGACCTCGTACTAGCGTGGTGTCTGTGGGTCCCCCTTGCTGGAGTCTTCGCGACGTCCGCAGCCGCAGTTGAAGCAGCCCAAAAGTCTGCTCAGCAAAACGACGGGCAGTTAACGGATGAACAATGGCTCGATGTGATGAAGTCGCTCGACTTCACAACGCTCGCCGATCGGCGTTACGTTCAGGGAATGCATTCGATTGTCATTGACGAAAGTGCTCCGGCATCCACTCGCAGGATGGCCGCTCATACCCTCGGTCGTGTGGGCGAGCCAGCTGCGGTCGTCATTCCCGATTTGATCGAGATCGTTCAAAATCCGGGAGAGAATGATCTGGTGACGCGTTTGTGGGCGCTGAAGGCTCTCTCGCTGTTTGGAATCGTCGCAGAAGAGGCGACTCCGACAATTGCCGGCATCGTGCTGGATGAGACCATGCCGTTTCAGATTCGCGTCAATGCGATGGATGCGCTCGGACGCGTCGGACGACAGCATCAGCAGACGATTCCAACGCTTCTGAGAGTCTTGCGATCACAACCAAAATCTGACTCCACGTCAGCCAAACAGCTCCGAATGGCTGTCGCTGAAGCATTGTGGTATCTGGGACCGGACGCAGCCGTCGCATTACCGGATTTGATTCAGGCAACACGTGCTCCGTGGTCGCCTTTACGGTTGGCAGCGGTGACGACCATTGGAGAAATCGGACCTCAGTCGGAAATCGCAATTTCCATTCTGGTGGATATCGTTCTCTTCGACGAAGCTGGCGAAGTTCGCGAAGCGGCCGCCGACGCGATGGGCAACATCGGTCAGGCGAGCATTTCAGCCCTGAATCAATTGATCGACGATCCCGACCCGGAAGTTCAGAAACTCGCCATCCGAGCCATCCGAAATCTTCAGTCGTCCCCGGTTCTCACAACCCTGCTCGAACAACAATTCTCCTCCGAGAATCCACTCACGCGCGTTCTCGCTGCGGAGGCATTGCTGCTCAATCAGCCCGGCCATGAAAAAGCGATTGGTGTGCTCGCAGTCGAACTTGGAAACGAAGAACGTCGCGTTCGAGTCACCGCGTACTCGGCATTGCTTAAGAATCTCGGTTCACTCGATAAGAAACGAAATCTTCTGATCGACCACATCAACTCACCCGAAACACCTGCTCAGTCTCGCTCCGCAGCCCAAAGGCTCCTACGGAAACTGGAAATGATGGACGCAAATTCGTCCGAAGAGTCCACGTTCTAACGTAGAAATCACTCACAGGTGATCAGCACGCGAGCATCTTCGTGAGTGTTTCACGTCGATTGGCGAGGGCAGTCACAGAACTCAGCGGGTCCGGCGAGATCGTGACGAAAGGTATGCTCCGAGTGCCTTTTGATACGGGTCCGACGTCGTCATCGTCAACAGATCGAATCCGGTGTGCGCACTCAGGTCGATGAGTTCCTGCTCAAACTTTTCGAATTGTTCCATGTAAATCGTCCGCAGCCGGTGGGGATCGACCAGAAGCTTGTCTTGCAGGTCTTCGAGGTTGCGAAATTGGGTTGGCTTGCTGAACGGAAAATCCCGCTCTTCTGGAGCCAGAACCTGACAGAGCAACACTTCGTGTTGATGCCGCTGAAAAGAACTCAGCGCCGTACGCAGTGCTTTCAGATCATCGAAGAAGTCACTGATAAGAATGACGATACTCCGCCTCTTGAGAGTCGGAATCAGCTTTTCGAAGACCGCAGAGAGGCTCGTCTCGCTTCCGGTTTTGCTCGACTCAAGAACCTGATTGATATGCTGCACAATCTTCGGACTCGACGACGGTTCGATCCGGTGGCGAATTTTGGTGTCGAATGTCGTCAGCCCCACCGCGTCGCGTTGTCGATGCAGTAAATAGGTAAAACACGCAGCCAACTGCGTTCCGTAGGCAAATTTGGAAATCGTGCTCGAACCGTATCCCATGCTGCCGGAACAGTCGACGATCAGGTAAGCTCGAAGATTCGTTTCTTCCTCGAACTCCTTGATGTAATACTTCCCGGTCTTTCCGAATGCCCTCCAGTCGATGTGACGAACTTCATCGCCGGGGTAGTATTGCCGATGCTCAATGAACTCAACACTGGAGCCTTTGAATGGGCTCTTGTGTTGGCCGATCATATAACCTTCGACTACGAGTTTGGCCACCACCTCAAGCCGTCCGAACTTGGCGAGAGCGCTGGGATCGTCACTGACTTCGTGAGATGGCATTGAGGGTTCTTATCTCGGGTTTCTGGAAACACAGCTTGTCGTGAAACGAATTCCCCAGCGTTCTGCACTCATCGGAATCGCTTCGTTCGAAGATCGTCACCGATGCGGTTCAAGCAAGCAAACAGCGAAGATCAGCGTCCTCTAAACGATTTCTTCACTGGGGTTTCAACGAAATTTGACAGCAATCTGGTAACACGAACTTGATCAGGTCGATTGAGTGCAGTTTCATGGATGAGATATGATCGGTTCAAGTGATTGATCACATGAATTGAACAACTGGCGACTCTTAGAGCATTTTTCGAAACGGACTTCGCGACTTTGTACGAGCAAACGCAGCTTTCCACTGAAGAAACGTGTTGAAGCGAGTGCAGAGGAACCATGAAAGTGGCCTAAGTACACAAATCGCTTCCAGATGCATCAGAATGCCATGCATAAATGCGGTGGCTCATATTGATTGCGGAGAAGGATCGAGATGCAAAAACTGTCCGAAATCCTGCGCGTCTTCGTCCTTGTCGGACTTCCCGCCATGGGAGTGGTGATCGTCGATGCTGTGGCGACATCCGGAATTGGGCTCGGGATGGTGACAATGGCCATCCTCTTATCGGCTCTGTCCGCCTGGCTTCTCATTCGCTCCAGTATCAAACAGGAACAGGAGTTCGAAACGGAATGTCGCCGACTCTCACAAACCCTCCGGTCCTTGGAAAGCGGCACGCCACCTCCAAACTCAACTGGAGAAGGCCTTTCCTCGTTTGTCCGGAACTCGAATTCCCCATCATCTTCCACGATTCAGCTCTTCCAAAAAACGAGTGATGAAGTTGTCGAATTCATGAATTCGCTTCATCAGGAGAATTCACAACTCGGGAAAAGCGACGCGAGATACCAGTCGATCCTCGAAGCAATGTCGGAAGGCGTTCTGCTCATCGATTGCGACGGAAAGATCTCCTTCGGAAACTCGTCCGCAGGAAAACTCCTCGACCGCGACTGGAAAATGATCGAAGGGCGACACCTGTGGGAAGTCGTCCGAAATACCGATCTTCAGTCAACCATCGAAATCGCATTTGAAAGCGAAGGAATCGTTCGGCATGAGTTCGAACATCCTCGCACAAAAAGCATCATCGGCACGAGTGCCGTTCCGATTGAAGTCAACGACGGACAGGGGCTTCTGATCGTCCTTCATGATGTCACCGAACTCCGGCGACTCGAAAAAATGCGGCGAGAGTTCGTTTCCAATGTCTCCCACGAGCTGAAAACACCACTCACAGCCATTCAGGCATACGCTGATACGCTCATCGAAGGGGGACTTGAAGACGTTGAGAACAGTCAGATGTTCGTCGAACGAATCCTCGATCAGGCGGGGCGACTTCAAACGCTGATCCAAGACATGCTTCGCCTCGCGAGAATTGAATCTCAGGCGGACGCTTTCCAGCTGCAAACCATCTCGCTTTCTGAAGTTCTCGAAAGCTGCGTCGACGCACGACAGGCCGTCGCGCGTTCAAGAAACGTCAACTTAACGTACGATCCCCCCACCGATGAAATCTCGGTCGTCGCGGATCGCGAAGGACTTCGCACAGTCTTCGACAATCTGATCAACAATGCATTGAATTACACCGCGGATCAGGGAGCAGTGAGCGTTCGCGGCTTCTGCCACGACGGAAAAGCCATCGTCGAAGTGGAAGACAACGGAATCGGGATTCCTCAGGAACATCAGTCCCGTATCTTCGAAAGGTTCTACCGCGTCGACAAAGCACGTTCACGGGGAATGGGAGGAACTGGGCTCGGACTGGCCATCGTCAAGCACTGCATGGGTGTCTTCGGAGGCGAAATCGAAGTCGAGAGCGAAACCGGTCGCGGAACACTCATCCGGATTCTGCTTCCCGTATCGGAACAATCGGCACAACTCATCGAAACCGTTAAGGGATCGACTTGAGTCATCGATTCCGGTTTGTTGCTTTTCGGCATCAATCATTTACGGGCTAAGGTTGCGCGATCGATCAGTTCCCATCAGGAAAGTTCTCGTGCAACCGCGTCTCACCCCAGACCAATCTACGTCGACATCTTCCCCGAACCTTTCGACCAATTCTGACAGCGCTAATTCTGAGAGCGCTGGGTCTCCAAGCACAATGCAGTCGTTTGTAAGTTGGCTGAAGGTCAACCGCTGGGAAGTTCTCGGATTGCTCTGCGGGATCTTCGCTGTTTACTCTCCGGTGATCCGATTCGAATTCTTAAACTGGGATGACACCTGGTATATCATCAACAACGAACTCATCCAGTCATGGAGCTTTCAGGGGCTTTACGGCATTGCGACAGAACCAGTCGCTCGCAATTTTGCCCCGCTGACGATTTTCACATTTCTCATTGAGCATACACTCTGGGGAATGTGGTCGGGAGGATATCACCTCACCAACCTCGCCCTTCACACGATCAATGCGGTCTTCGCTTATGCTCTCCTGCGACGCCTCACCGGAAGCTCGCTTCTCGCCTGGACGGTCAGTCTGATTTTTGCGATGCATCCGGTTCAAGTGGAAACAGTCGCCTGGGTTTCTTCCCGCAAATCACTTCTTTCCGCAACGTTTATGCTCGCAAGCTGTCTTTGTTGGCTTCGTCCCGATCGAACGTCGCGCCACGAAGGATTCGGAACTCTCTGGCTGATCCTCGGTCTCTTGAGCAAAGCGTCGGCTGTTGTCGTCCCACCAATTGTGATTGCTTACGATGTTCTCATCGCCCGGCGGTCCTTCGCGGAAAGCTTTGCGAAGCAAGTCGTTCCGATGTTCTTCTCAGTTCTACTCATTCTTGTGACAATGTCCGCCCAGACGACCATCGTCGGCGGCGTGCGCGGTCACATCGGAGCCAGCAAACTGTGGATTCTCGCGATCGATTCCACCATTCTCTGGCGTTATGTCGCGATGTCATTGTATCCGACGAATCTCTGTGTTCTTTACGATCCCGCCACGACCGGCATCGCCCACTGGATTGCCCTTTCTCTCCTCGGTTGGGGCGGCGTCGGTCTCTGGACGTACCGAATTCGCCATTCCAATCCCGTCCCCCTGTTTTGTCTGGTGACGTGGCTTCTGCTTCTCTTTCCAGTCTTGAACTTCTTCCCCATCACCACGCTGATGAATGACCGGTATCTCTATTTGCCACTGATTCCATTCTTTGTGGGAGTCTTCAATGTTGCGGAAGTCTGCTGGACCAAGTTCCGCAGCACCGAATGGAGTTCAGCTGTTCGCCGAATCCCGAATTCAGCCATTGCCGTGACGTTCGGCGTCGTGCTGTGTGGCCTGTATACGTTCCGCACACTCGAATATCTCAGCGTGTGGACCAATCCAGTGACGTTATGGAATTACGCGCGACAAACCACGCCAAGCCTGCCCGTGGTTCAAATCCAATGGGCCATCACATTGGAAAGCGAAGGCCGTCGCGATCTGGCAATCCAGACGCTGCAAAAAGCGATGGAACAAAACCCCGATGCGGGCGACGCGGAACGGATTCAATCGAAGATCGACCTGTGGTCTGCGCAGGAAACGACTTCTCCCGAGAGCTGAGAATCGTCGCCGGGGCCATTCACGAAGATGCTCTTTCGCGCTGTGAAGTATTGCTCGAGGGTCACGTTTCAATCAAACGATTGAAAACCGCCTCCCGTCCTTCATTGGGCGCTGCTAATGTCTTTCCGAAGCTTCATCGCTTCTCGGAGATAGACATGAACCATCTCTGATTGCTTCTTTTCGGTGTTCACATGCAGAAGGATACGAATCACTCGTGGAAGTGCTCCGTCCACGTTGATTTCCGAAGCACACAAGAGAGGAACTGCCCCCATTCCGATTTCCCGGGCTGATTCCGCCGGAAAGGCTGCATTCAAATCTGATGTCGTTGTGAAGATAGCTGAAACGATCTCCGAGAAATCCTGCAGATCGTTTCGCGCGATGACCTGTTCGAGAAGTTCCCACGTCGCCTGCAGAATTTCTTCCTTGGAATTTGTCTCAACTGTAATGGCGCCTCTCACCCCTCGTACGGGCATTACCGATTCTCTCTGACAGAAGATGAATGACTTAGAGCACGTTGCTCTTTCCTGTGCACTCGCTTGCGCTGGTTCATCAGATCAAAGGCTGATTCTGCTCGTGCGAGTGAGTGCAAACCAAATCAAAAGTTGCTCTAGAAAATGTGTCCCAACGCGGAAAATAGCGGAAGTACCCTCAAAAACTCAATGACAGTGAACAGAAACACGTCATTGAATTTACTGAGGCCAGCTTTTGAACGGCATTTTGACGAGGCTGGAGTTGTGATAACGGCGGTCACCAGTCACTTCGTCCCCGAGCCAGGGAGGCTTCTCGAAAGGTTGATCTTCTGCTGTAAGTTCAATTTCAGCCACGATTAGACCAGCGTTGTCGCCAAGGAACTCGTCAACTTCCCAAAGCATTCCCTCGTAATCGACAAACCAGCGATACTTCTCGATCAACGGCCCATCACAAAGGGCCAGCATCTCTTCTGCGTCGCTCACCGGAACTTCGTACTCGAACTCCTGTCGAGTCGTGTCGTTTGTCAATGACTTAATCGTGAGCCATGCGCGATCGCCAGCGATGCGCACCCGCACAGTCCGCTCGGGATCGCGAGAAAGATACCCTTGTCGGAACGGAACAGACCGTCCAGTGCGAAAGTCTCCAGCAACCAGAAACTTACGTTCAATTTCGATGCCCATGCCGCTTGTTACTCGGTATCCAGTTTCGGAGGGGTCATGCGATAGACGGATGTGTCGACATATCCTGAAGGAACCCCTCCACCCGCTGCCATTTCTTTGAGGTTCTTTTCGAGCTCTTGATCCGACTGGAAATGCCCCGCCTGTTGAGCGTCTCGAAAATTGGCTTCGAATTCGGGAAGGATCAGGTCAACGTCTTCGCTGTTTGCTTCTTCACGCATTCGATCGGTGAACATCACACCATCGAGATGATCCGATTCGTGCTGCACAACTCGGGAAGGAAGCTCACTCAGATCCATAGAGAACCCTTGACCGGACAGATCGAATGCCTCGATTGTCACCTGCTCGGACCGCGTGACATCGCCATACAGCCCAGGCAGACTCAAGCACCCCTCCTCACCCACAACACTTCCGCGACGTTTTCGGATCACAGGATTGATGAAAACGAGTTCTTCATCCGGTTCGTCAGCACGTGCTGCAAGATTGACGATAAAGAAACGAAACGGAAGCCCCACCTGATTGGCGGCCAGACCAATTCCATTCGCTTCGTACATCAACTCGAACATCCGTTGAATTGTTTTCCTCAACGAACTGTCGATCCGCTGCACGTCGACTGACTGGAATCGTAATGCTGGATGGGGGAAGTGAATGATCTCCATAGTCGACTTTGCGTTTCCCTGTGTGAAATAAGGCAATCAACCACCAGTGTTGTCAATTTCAGTGAAACGGACAAGCGGCGTGCACCGGGAATTCTGTGGTTCGTCTTATTCGACAGGCCATTTCAACAGTTGTTGCCACACCGCAGAACCGTGTTCACCACCCACCGGATGAAACTCGTTCGATACGTGTGACCACTGCGTTTCGCCACGAGGCAACATCTTCGAAACGATCAGTCCTGACCGTGCATTTCGCGCGGAGGATAACCAGCCCAGACAAGAGGTTTGGCCAGTTTGTCTGCCTGTTTCGTTTCAAGGCTTTTCAGAATCTCGAGCACTGTCCCGGTTTTGGCGAGCTGAGCTTTCAACTTCTTGAGCACATCGCCAGGAATATTGATCGAGCCAGCTCCTTCTCCGCCCTCGAGATAACTTCCCTTTTGATCGAAGACAGCCCAGTAAATGGTTCTCGGATGACGTTTCGCGCCATCCCGAGCCTTCTCTGCGCCGCCTCCCTTTACTCGTTGTCCGCTGACTGTATACAGATCACGCCGTTCAAAGATAACGGCAATGATGTTCCAGTCTTTTCCACCGAACAACCCAAACATGTGACTCTCCTGCGTTCCGACGGCGCGTCGTGTCCTGACCACAATTGACGACGGTGTCAATTGACGGAACGCCATTGAAACCAAGCCAGCCCCCTGAGTCAATCGACAGGGGGCGGTTTTACCGGGTGCGCCGTCATCGCAAGATCGATCATTTTCCGTCGGTTCGAAGCAATTGAAATGCTCTAGTAGCTGATTTCCTCGACATTACGATCTGCATAGTTCACGTCATCCGTGAATGATGGGGCGTCTCCTCCGTCCGACGATTCCATGGAAACAGGTCGTGCGGTTGTGACCGTCACCGGATCATTCAAATAGGCTTCCCGCATACGGAATGCAATTTGATCATCACCGACCTGCACCGACGAAATTGTCATTGCGGAAGGACTCGAAACAGCCACAGCACCCCGGCCGAATGTTCGGTTCTGGCCGATCAATTGCACGCGGACGACTGTTGTATCCGGATAGGTGAGTGCGATTTCGACTTCCGGGGCTGGGGTATTCGAACCGAGTGGAGACCCCCAATTGACGTTTTCTGCAAATCGCAGGTCGTAAAAACCGTTTCCGGGTTGAACACTCGGATCGGCAAGCTTGGTTCCACCCTGCCGGACTTCGAAGCTCGCCAAATGGAGCTGCCATGCATATCCCACTCGGAGCGTCAACTGGTCGCGCCCGAATGAACTCTGTGGAAACGCGGCAAGTGAAGCATGAATGCTTCGCATCACGAACTCGGGAGTTCGGTCCGGTCCGACGAGAGCCGAACAACGCAGCAACACAGGCGCGGGAAGATGCGCCACGACTCGGGGATCCTGGATCAATTTCGCCAGCTTTTCTTCATCACGAGCGAAGTAGTAAAGAGACGCCAGAAAGACATGGCTACGAGGTTCTTCAAGTCCAACGTCCAGATTTCGCAAAATGGCATCTTCGGCCATCGCGATCTGTCCATGACGCTGGAGCACTCTCGCAGCGACAAGATTGGCTTCCCAGACATCCGGCGAATAATTCAATGCCTTCTGTGCATAGAGGACCGCTGAAGAGTCCCCTCGATAGTCTTGAATCGCTGCACAATTCGCCATTGCCGTTGCCAGCATATCGTCTTTGCGAAAGTGATCGCGACCGATTTTATCGAGGTAATCATAGGTTTCGAGCGCTTCATCGAGTTGTCCGAGTTCCTGCTGTGTGCGGCTCAGATAATACCAGTACGGCGGATAGGCAATCATGTAAGACTTCATCCGCTGAAGAATTCGCAAACGACGTTCGGCATCTTCCTGGTTCGCTGCTTCTTCGAGGTGATCAAGATCGTCCCCACGGACCAGCCATCGATCCGGAATTTCTTTCCGCCGAGCCATTTCCCAGAAAGTATCCAGCAGCTGGTTCGACCTCTTGAGGATTCCCGCAATGCGAGACTTTTCCAGCTTCAAGAGATCCATATCTCGCTGGTAGCCCTTGCTCCGGTAGTCCCACCAGCTGTTGGCTCCGGTGCGGATCGCACTCCCGAACTGAGCGGTCGCCAATTCAGTTCCAAATGCCAAAGCATCCCAAGTCAATTGACGCCGCACGGATCGACCGTGATGGGAACTGACAAGATCTTCTTCCGTTTCCGTCAAACCGATCTGCGAAATCTCATCAAGCACGGCTGAATACAGAGAGACGACTTCTTTGTCCTCGACACGCGTCAGGTTGAGGTTGTTGAGGATCTTGGCTTCCTCTTCCCGAAGCACTTCTTCTGTTGGATTTTTTCGAATGCGATGAAATGCTGCGCGGCAGTAGTTCAACGCGACTGCAGTTTTCAATGCTTCTTCGTTCTTGAGAGCTTCCGCGATTTCATCTTTCTCCCCCGAAAGAATTCCGGTCGGCGCTTCCACTGGAGCGGCGGTCTCGGCTTCTGTTGCAGCGACTGGTTTCTCTGCAGAAACAGTTTCCTCGCCAGAGATGCATTCGCGAGAGAATGTCATCCCCCCTGACAAAATTATCAAAGCAAGAATGGTCGATCTCATAGGTGTCTGATTGGTCATAGCTCTTACTCGAATTCCAGGTTTGATTCCCTGAACCCTTCTGAGTTCCACAATACAGGTCGCCAGCAAGCAGATGTTGAGTTCTTCAGGCAGAAGCCGTGCCCAAACCATGAATTCATTGCGAAGTAGTGATTACGAAAAGCTTGAGGCCCCCGCAGAGTTTGCCCAACCTTCCTGCCCTCGTTGAACCGACAATCGCAACCGGACAAACCGGCAAGACTCGCCGGTTCGGCGTGCACCAAAACTCGCTGCACAAGACCAAAGTTGCAAAGCTTGCAACAGCAATTTGAAGGGATTTCGAAAGTTGGACAGCTCGTCCTTCACGCAACAACACCCGAATTGCTGCGAGAAGCGTTCAGGAAGAAGCTGATTCGATGCGGGATCTCGGCAGATCTGCCGACTCTCTCGCCAATCCAGTTCGAATCACGAATGACCAGCTAGAAGCGGTCTCTTTCAGACGAATTAAGTCGTGACGGTCGCATCCGTCACTCGCCATCAGCATGCCCGCAAACCGGCGAGACAAGCCCGTTGGCGCGTTGCCGACGGGTTTGGTTTTTCTATAGCTGGCGTCTCACTCCCGACGCTACGACTCCTGAACTCCGACCTGTGAAGCAACCTGATCGAACGCCCAGGGAATGATGTAATACAACCCGATGATCACACCCGCAATGAGGGCGATCCACACGAGCAGACCAACAAAGCCGACGGCGCTATTCGTCAGCTTCCACAGCGAACGCCACAACTTTCGCCGTTCATACTGTTTCGCCAGTTTCTGATACTCGGCCGCCAGATTGTTGTCTCGTTCTTTCGACACCTGTCGAGTCAGCATCCGCTTAGCTTCTTCTTCAAACTCGCGGAATTGGGCCAGCGGAAGGAACGGTCCTTTCGAACTCGTCGCCGCTGTCGTTTTGCCGTTCAGCTTGTCGGTTTTCATCGCTGTGACAATCTGCGGAGCAGTCATCTTTCCGACTTTCACGCGACCGTCTGAACCGATTCGTTTGACATACCACTGCCCCGACGAATTGACCATCGTCTGGGACTTGGCAAACTCTGACGTATTACTGGCTCGGGCAGTTTTTTTCTTCGGCTTCGTCTGCGGAATTTTGGCTGAGCTCGCTTTGCTCGTCGATACAGCTCCCCCCGCCCTCTGTGGGACGATTCGTTGTGCGTCCTCAATGAACGACAGCGATTCCCCCGCTAAACCAAGCGATTCCAGATCCGAAATCATATGCGCACACGTCTGATACCGATGTTCGCGTTTCGCTGCCAATGCCTTGTCGATGATTAAATCGAGCCGTTCAGGGATCTCCGGATTGTGTCTCCGGGCGGAAATGAACTGGCCCTTCTCTTTGTTCATGATCAGTTCAAGCACCGATTCCCCAGTGAATGGGTTTTCTCCGGTCAACAGAAAATAAAGCGTCCCTCCGAGGGCATAGACGTCGACACGGCGGTCGACGTATTTGGCGTTCCGGGCTTGTTCGGGAGCCATGTAATGGGGCGTCCCGAGACCAGTTCCACTTTGCGTCAGTCCAAGTTCTTCGTCGTCATCAACCGCTTTGGCGAGACCGAGATCCGAGACCTTGATCACACCTTTTTTGGTGACAAGAATGTTATCTGGCTTCACATCACGGTGAATCATTCCCATCTCGTGGGCATGTTCCAGGGCGTCTGCACAGATAAGTGCGGTGAGAATGGCATCCGGCACACTCAAGCGACCGAGTTGATCCACCCAATCCTGCATGCTCTGTCCGTCCATGAGTTCCATGGCGACATAGTTGTAGCCCTTTTCCTCTCCAACAGCGTAGCAAGTCACGACATTTGGATGATCGATCCGGGCCATGGCTCGCGCTTCGCGGATAAAGCGTTCAACAAACCCCGGCTTTTGTGCAAACTCTTTGGAAAGCACTTTCACCGCACAGTCACGATCGAGACTGATCTGATGCCCAAGATAGACAGTCCCCATCCCACCTTTGCCAAGCTTCCTTTTCAGGAGGAAGTCCCCGAGCACCGTCGATTTCCTGTCACCTGACATTCCGGTGGTTCCGTTTAGTTGAATCGAATTAGATGCAACAGTCATAGGATTTCAATTGGTCGAGATTGAGGTTTGCCTAACCTGTCCGTTGGCTCACTCAATCTTGGACCATGAAATCCATCTCGGCAATGATTCTTCTCTCCATCCAAGCCGGATTATGCGCAGGATCAACCGATCAATCCATAACCGCGTCATGAATCGTGAAAAACTTCCCTCAATTCTTCAGAAATCGAGCGCCTTCCCGTCAACACAATCCTCCGATCGTTCGGAATGATGCTCGCGAAGCAATTAAGGGTTTCCGGAAGACACCCCTGATGAGAGTCACTCAGGGAGATCGATCTTGATGTTGAGATCGCGCAGCTGTCGTTGATCGACTTCAGATGGCGCACCCATCATCAGGTCGGAAGCCTTCTGAGTTTTCGGAAACGCGATGACGTCACGAATGTTGTCGGTTCCGGTCATCAACATCACCCATCGATCAAGACCAAGGGCGATTCCTCCATGTGGCGGAGCTCCATATCGCAACGCCTGAAGAAGGAAGCCAAAGCGTTCTTCAGCTTCTTCTGCGTCGATGTTGAGCAGGTCGAAGATCTTCTGCTGAATGGCTGGATCGTGAATACGAATACTTCCACTGGCTGCTTCGTATCCGTTGCAGACAAGATCGTAAGACAACGCCCGAATCTTGGATGGATCGCTTTCGAAGTACTCCACATCGTCGGGATGAACAGCACAGAACGGGTGATGTTCGGCATCCCAGCGATTTTCGTCTTCGTTCCACGTGACGAGCGGGAATTCAACAACCCACAAGCAATTCAATTCTTTGGGATCGTAAAGCTCCAGGTCCTTGGCAAGGTGATTTCGAAGCGCCGCCAGAGCCGCACAGGTGACGGGATAGGTATCGGCCACGAAAACGAGAAGGTCGCCGTCGTTGCCTCCCATGCGTTCGACGATGGCAGCCTGTTCTTTCTCGTCAAAGAATTTGGCAATCGACGAATCGAGCCCGCCGTTCGCGACTTTGAAGTAAGCGAGACCTTTCGCTCCGTATTCTCCGACAAGGTTCTTCAGATCGTTGTCGAGGACTCTTCGGGAGTATTTCTCTGCTCCGCCAGGCACACACAACCCGCGCACTTTCCCGCCACTTCCCACAGTATTCTTGAAGACACCGAATCCCGACTCTTCGACGAGATCAGAGATGTCCGTCAATTCCATTCCGAAACGAAGGTCCGGTTTGTCCGTTCCGAACCGCTCCATCACTTCGGCGTGCGTATAGCGAGGCAATGGCGTGGGAAGCTTTTCCCCGCGAACATCTTTGACCATGCGTGCGAGAAGACCATCGATCGCAGAGAGAATGTCTTCCTGCTCGACAAATGACATCTCAATATCGATTTGCGAGAACTCAGGCTGGCGATCGGCCCGCAGGTCTTCGTCCCGGAAGCACTTCGCAATTTGATAGTACCGGTCGTATCCGGAGACCATCAGAATCTGTTTGAATAACTGAGGAGACTGTGGAAGCGCGTAAAATGCACCTTCGTGGACTCGTGAGGGAACCAGATAGTCTCGAGCCCCTTCAGGCGAGCTGCGGCCGAGAATCGGAGTTTCGATCTCGATGAAATCGAGTTCATCGAAGTAGTTCCGAACTGACCGGGTCAGCTGGTGACGAAGGAACATTTTGTTCTGCAAGGCCGGTCGTCGCAGATCGATAAACCGGTACTGCAATCGCAACTCTTCGTTGGCCAGCGATTCTCCGCGTGGTTCGAACGGGGGCGTCTTGCTCTTGTTCAGAACGACAAGATGATTCGCTCGCAGCTCGATTTCTCCAGTGGCGAGCTTGGGATTCTTGTTATCTTCCCCGCGGCTCACAACTTCGCCGGTCACCTGAATGACGTCTTCATGGCGAATCGTTGATGACAGCTGCTGAATCTCACTCGACTCTTCCATCCGGAAGGCAATTTGAGTGATTCCGTATCGATCACGCAGGTCGATGAAGACAACACCGCCGTGGTCGCGATACTTATCCGCCCATCCACAGAGGGTCACAGTTTGTCCGATCTGATCGGCCCGAAGTTGTCCGCAAGTCGCTGTTCGTAGCACGAAACTGGTATCCTTTGAAATTCCCACTCATCCCGGACCACAGTGTTCAACCGAACACTGATCTTTCCCGGGGAAGCGGGCATTATAGGGGACCAGAAGACTCACTCAATGTTGGTCTAAGCGTGAGAACCAGATTCTGAATAGAATCTTTGGAAACTCATTGCCCTGCGTCTCGATCAGAAGGCGCTGAATTCGATTTCCTCAGCCCCTGCCGATTCCAGCGGAACCGCTCAAGCCAGAACAATCGAAGAGACACCAAACAGAGAGCGATCAATTACGCCACGTGCCGGCGTTCACGGAACCGGGCAATCGTCGCTCCTGTCCCGAGCAGCAATGTCAGGACTCCGACGCCTCCTCCCAACAGCCACAGCCGTTCAGCCACTTCGTGACGCGACCAATGCTGATGAAGCGTTTCTCGCACACCTTCATCGAAGTTGAGCTTCCAGTGAACCTGATAGACTTCTGACGAGAGTCCATCCACTTCGAAAGGCCAGGTCACAATGATGACTTCCTTGAGTGCGGCTGCATCCAGGAGCGCGTTCTTCGTGACGATCGTTTGATCCATTTCCGGAGAGTTTTCCCGCACATATTTCTGTACCAGCGACGTCGCCTTCGGCCAGAGTTCTCTTTCCGCTTCATCGACGGTTGAATAACGCTTGGACGTGAGCAGAATTTCATCGTCGACGGGAACCACCTGTCGGTTTCGACTCGTATTCGCGGTCCATTCGGGCATTTCGTCAAGGATCTCAGAGTGACCGGTGAGCCCCGTATACTCAATTCGCACGATCTTTTTCGGCTCCAGTTTTCTTTCGAGCGAGGCAACTTCATCGTCAGTGACGGGAATTTGACTCCTGACGAAACTTCCATCGATCACCGGATCTGATGACACCGCTTCAGCTTGAACAGCCCCGCCTGTCGTCGCAAGCTGCACGCTGCCATCATCCGACGACATCTCGTGCATTTCATGCATTGCCACATTCTGGTGAACGGCCGTACTGGAAATCCCAAACATTGCGCCGGACAACAGCAGTCCGACAACAGCCGCAAACATCAGCGATGGTGACTTTTTTGCTCCCCAGACAACGACCCACACGCCAATCGAAAAGAGTCCCAAAGTCATGAGCAAACCGAGCCGCGTCACCGAAACATCCTGATAAATGATTGTGGCAGGATGATCTCCTGTTGAGCTAGAAGCCATACTCCCTTCGGCAGCAGCAGCCACGTCTTCGGGAGGTTGAGGCGTCTCGGGCATCGGTGGAGTGGGCGGATTCGACGCGTCGAACGATTCATCTCCTGGAAAACCGGTCGTCAGCTGGCTCATCTCAAGAGACAACTGCTCCGCCGCCAAGGCTCGTTGATGCTCGGCTTCTACTCTTGCTGCATTGACGGATTGAGAACGTGCATAAAACACCAGCGCACCGATACCGATGACCACCTGGATGCCAAACAGCGTGACAATCAGCCCGACCCAACGAGACTCACCAGTCGTATTGACGGACTTGACGAGCCAGGCGATGACACCGCTCACGACAGCCATAACAATGAGAAATTCAATCATCGAAAACACCGGAATGTCCCCTCAAGAGGCATTGATTTTTACGCAACTTTGCGAGACTTCTGCTTCGAGCGCCAGTCGTCGAACGGGCTCGAAAGTTGTGTCACACAAGCGATAATCACTGCCAGAGCCAATCCGAACTGAGTCGGGAATGCAAAGACAGTTGTGGTCAGCCAGGCGACGAATCCAACTCCAACGACTGACGAGATGCTGAAGCGGTCCTTCCGGCGAGGCGAAGACATTTCCTGCCAGTTCGCGAACGAAAACAACGTGGCAAAGAACGCCATGAATCCGATCCAGGAAGGAACACCGTCGATGAACAGTGACTGATCTCCCAAACGACTGAAGATCGCTCGCGAAGGAGTGCCGAGATCCGAAACCATCAGGTACTGCTCAATCAGATAGGCCACCACACCCACAAACAGCCCCGCGAGGCCATAGTGGTATCGCGAAATACTGCGAAACCGATGTTCCGGTGCACGGAGAACTGAAAACGGAATCGTAATCAGCGCCCAACTCGAAAGGATCGTCATCGATGCGAACAGTCCGAGATTCGCTGGGTCAATGTCACTGAGCGAACTGGCCCCTCCCAACAACGAAGGTTTCAGAGCTGCAAGACACGTAATGAGCATCGCTGCGATTGGAACCGTGAGAAACATCGAACCGAGCAAGTCACCCGTCGTTCCCCATGAACGTCGCAAATTCTGCGGCGGAGGTTGAGGAGCAGAAACATTCACTGCTGCTGCTCGTCGAGCCTGATTCAGCTTGGTCTTCCTGTTCGCCTTCTTGCTTCGGGAATAAGTAATCAGTCCAGAGGTGAAAAGAATGGAAACGACCATCGGAAAACTAAGATCCCACCCAAAAACGGTTCCCATAACGAGGAGTCCCAATCCTCCAAAGGCAACTCCTTTCATCCAGCCAGGAGCCGGACCGCACGACGTCGCACACCCCTTTTGCCCCTTTTTCGCTGAGGGTCGACCTTCAGGCAGCTGAACGAATCCAGCATCTTGTTTCCCGTCACGATCTGGAACACGGGCATGTCCCGGAGCAGCTGGAACCTCTTCCGTCGATTTGGGCGGAGAGACACCGAGGACAGCTTCTTCGAATGCTCGCTGCAATGCTTCAACCCGAGAAAATCGTTCTTTCGGATCTTTCCGCAGCGCCATCTCGATGACTGGTTGCAGCCTCGGAGGAAGCGGCGAGAGATCCGGCGGCTCGCTGAGGTGTTTCATCAGGATTTCGCCGGTCGATTCGCCATCAAACGGAAGCTTCCCCGTGAGCATCTCGTAGAGAATAATTCCAATAGCATAGATATCGACTTCGCGTCCGTATCGCCCTTTAGCGACTTCAGGAGCCATGTAGTGAACTGTCCCGACGCTTTGCGTTTGAGCACTATGCCGACTCGGAGCGATAAACTTTGACAGCCCGACATCCCCGATTTTGACGACCCCGTTCTCCATAAACATGTTGGCCGGCTTTAAGTCTCGATGGACGAGCCCGCGACTGTGGAGATAAGCCATCCCGTCCGTCAATCCTCGCAGCCAACTGCGAACAGATTCAACGGGCATCCCGGAAGACTGGCGTCGCAGAGTTGCATCGAGAGTTTCACCCGCGATGTACTCCATGATAATCCAATGATCGCCATCTCCATCCTGACGGACATCAAAGATGGTGACGAGATTCGGATGCGAAAGGTTCAAACATTGCTGGACACCCCGGAGTTCAACATCCGAATTGTGCTGTAACAACTTCAATGCCACTTCCCGCCCGGCATCCGAAAGCGCGTAGTACACCTCTCCGAATCCACCTCGATAGATCGCACGTTTGATCGTGTATCCTTCGAGGGGTCTTGACTCTGGTGCAAAAGTGAATTTCATATTCTTGCTCGCTCTTTCCGCTCGCCGACTCGAGGGGTGACCGTTCGCAATCCGGGACGAACTCATCTGACCGGACTCACCGGTTTGAGGCTGTGCTCAACAATACAACTGTGTCATTAGTTTAATACGTTTTATCAGGCTCCCTGGATCATTCTTTTGCGTCCTGCCTTCGTGGCAATGTGTTGTTTTAAACTGCAGGAAGGTCAATCGCCTCCACATGAAACGACCAGTCTTCCCCACTGAGGATTTCACCGGGACGACACTCCAGAACTTGCGGAGCTTCCTGCTGTTCACCTGAACCATTTTCCGTCGATGATTCGCGCGAAGACACCTTACAGAAGAGATTGTTCGCACGTTCAAAAATGACGATGTCTCGCTGCCAGTTCTTGCAAACAATGTGGCTCTGACTCCCCGCTCCCAGCAGGCAAGTCTTCTCCAGAAGAATGATCCCGTTGAGGCTGTTTGCAAACCGATGACCACTTTCCAACGTCAGCCGGGCTGAGCCGCTCAAGGGAGAAGGAAGGCAGTATTTCATCACAACTTCATCACCCAGTTGAATCGCTGCCTCATTCGAAAGAGGCATTGCTGAGTTTCGATCGACGTTCCCGATTCGCACGCGCCCGCGTGGCTCCAATATGAACGATCCGTCCTCTCGCGAAAAACTCGCGTGTCTCGATCGCAGGTCGGAAAAAATCCCAATGTGTTCTGAGGACGAAGCTTCCCCACCGCTTCGAATGGCGCTACTGGCTGGCTGCATACTTCCCACTGTTAAGCGCTGTGATCGACTGATCAACCAGCACCCGACTCCATCAATCCATAAGCGAACGGCCGGACGATCGTTCTGCATCAGTTCACCATTCCCCGTCTCTCCGTTTCGCCATCGACAAGCTTCTCCCGAATCAATCTGCCTGCCACTCGACCATCCTGTTCTCGCCGTCACGTCAACACCGCCGTCATTCCAACACCACTCCAGGCACTCTCGACTTTAAGGCACTGTTTCAGCCACAGTTTCAGCCACGGTACTCGGAACCAACTACTACGCTTCATTCAACGAGACGCTTCATCAAGCGTCGAACAAATCAACAATCGTGTCTGTTTCAAATCCATCTCAACCAATCATCGATTCAGCGAATGCCAACTCATCCTGCGGAAGAATCCGCTCGATCAAAGTGATCGAGCGGATGTTGAGCTGACCAAAAACCGTCTTGAACCGCGAGCATCCTGCTCTCGTACTGTTGGTACTCTTTACTGAGTCAATTCGTTGGGAACTCGCCTTTCAAACTTCCTCAGTTGAGTACACAAGTCAGAGCAATCCGCTTTAGTCGGAGACTTGAACAAAGTCCTTTTCGTGGCGATTTCCGAAGTAATCTTCCACAGCGTTCGCAATGTTCTCGTTCTCGACTTCGATCTCAGTCTCAACCGGAATCAATCCAGAGAATTCTCCGTCAGCTGCGAGAACGGCATCTTCCACATCGAGTCGCTTGTCAATTGTACTGATCAACGACTTGACCCGATTCAATTTTGAGTCATCAACCTGAATGCTGGCGATCTGCTTACGTGAGTTGATCGTTCGCAAACGTGCTTCCAGTCGCTCCAGCTCGACTTCCAGACTTTTTCGTTCTGAAAGCATTCCCTCGAGAGTTTCCCGATGAGCATAAAGAGCCTGTTCCTTGGTTCTCAACAGGTCTTTTTCCCGGTCGAGAGTTTCCTGGGCGATCTTAAACCGGTCGAATCGTTCTGCGAGGTCCTTCTCAACTTCTCGTTGCTTGTAAGCTCTTCCAGCATAAACAAAGTGCGAGTCGCCGGACTTCAAGTCTGCGGAAAGCGACAAGATGGCTTCTTCCTGGTTGGCGAGTGATTCTTCTCGCTTGGCAATCGATTCCTGAAGCGAAGCCACTTCCACCTGCTCTTCTGCAATCAGGTGCATCGAGCGACGAACTTCCGGAACGAGCTGCGCAACTTCCTGGCGTGCTCGCTCAATTTCAAACTCCAGCGGCACTTCGTTGCGAATCCGCTTCTGAGCGGTATGCATTCCGGTGCGAAGGTAGCTGAAGGCTGATCCTCCAAAAACCAGTCCACCGATCGCGGCGGCTGTCATTGTTCCGAGTGCGAGTTTCTTAAGCATGTGTATCTCCTTGTTTGGTCAACTCTCGAATCAGGGCCAACTCACCAGTCGTCCCCTTTTACAAGAAGTAATTCGCTGAGAACGCCAGAACATTAGAAGAAACCACCGACATTTTCTGAAATCTTTCCCAACCCGTAACTCCTGAACTCAAAACAACTTGCCGCAACACGCATCAAAATACTCGGATTATTCGCATCGCAACATGTGCGCATCTCAAATGCATTTCTCCTGATTCCCACATCAGACGCATTCTCCAACGCCTCCTCAAAAATCGCCCCCTCTACCCATATTCTCACGGCAGAACGATCAACATTTCGGCGATATAGGTAAACAGGGGCGACAAATACACCAGAGGACCGACAACGTGGAATCGACTGACGAGAAAATTGTGAAGCTTTGGACTCCACCCGCAGATTCACCAAACTTCCAATCGAAACTGCTGGCAATCGCTTCTCGATTGAGTTCTCCCTTAAGAGTCTCCGCTCTCATGATCAGCGTCATCACGATGCACTTGCTCGTCGTTCGCCCGCTCGTCGAACGTGTCGATCGTCTTCAGGCCGAGATTCACGATGTCGATTCCACTCTCTCCAAAGTGGCCGATCATCGGCAGTCACTCTCCGAAACGAATGACCTGTTGAGTCAACTCAAGTCACAACACGAAGAAGTCGCCCGAGCACGCGCAACGGTCCGCCAACTCGAGCAACTCCGACGCGAAATCGTCCTCGAATCCGAACGCATCCCCGAGACAATTCGCGCCGTTGCCCGACTGAAACAACTCCCCCGCTTCCCGGACTCTGATCATCACAGCGACGAATCCCCCCCTCCGCTCAGCCCGACTGACGAAAGAAACCGCTCGTTCGACACACTCTCTCAATCGAACCCACAGACCCTGTTTGCAAACCTCCCTGCCCCCATCATGCAGTCCGCCCAATTAGAGCACCCAGACGAACAAAAACTGATGACGGCGAGCCTTCCCGAACTCTTGCCCGTTCAGGAAATCATCAAACACCCCGCTCTGAACGACAAACCTACAGCCCACTCTTCCGCATCCGTCCAGAAGGTCTCAAACGGATGGACGATGCAGATCCATTCTCATTGATCGGGTCTCAGCTTGCCGCCACCTTGCGCCCCGATTCGTGGTAAAATCGCTCAGGCAATGATCATTCGTCGATGACTTCGTATGTCACGAATTCATCGAATGGAAAATAGTCGTCGACGATCACAGATTTGCGGAATTCGCGACCATCGATCACAATTCTCACCATTCCCGGTCCACCTTGTATCTCAGCGTGATCCGCCAAGACAACATACCCCGGGCCAGTCTTCGCAACGTTGTATCGCACGCCGTTCACGTGCAACTCCATCTGAACATCGGCCGAAAAATTGGAGCGAAGCAGGCGGTTCATGGGAGACTTCGGTGACAACCATTTGGAAAGGGCACTCGACTATTGCGCCCAGCGGAACAAGGAAGTTACCGAGAAATTGGGAGGAGGACAAGATGGAGAAGTCTTTGCAACGTCAGACGATTCCGCGATCAAAGTCTTCAAATACAAGGACCTGTATGAAAAAGAACGCG
Organism: Thalassoglobus neptunius; assembly: GCF_007859735.1. Taxonomy (GTDB): domain Bacteria; phylum Planctomycetota; class Planctomycetia; order Planctomycetales; family Planctomycetaceae; genus Thalassoglobus; species Thalassoglobus neptunius. The sequence continues at coordinate 45,675 of NZ_SIHI01000012.1, forward strand.
AGGTTTATATGAGAATCTTCGATAAAAACATCGGAGAACTCATTAAAGAAGAGAGTTTTCGCATTCCGACATTTCTAGGATACGACGACTCACTGGGTATTATCGAAATGGAGATGGTCAATCCTCCGTACATCCTTGATTTTGCTGGAGCATCTCTCGACAGACCAAAAGACTTGACGGAGGAGCAGCAAATCGAATGGGAACTCGAAAACATTGATCGATTTGGTGACAGTTGGGACCGCGTTCAAACCGCTCTCGCGATCTTCCGCAGGTTCAAAATTTACCTCTACGACCTCAGCCTCAACAACATTCGACCTTGGTGAGCTCTTGTCGTGCGGGTGCCAATCTGTCGTGAATGCAAAAACTCCATGAAACACCAAAACTCAGAGGTTGTGGCGAATTTCAGACAACCGCTCGATTTAATCGCGTTTGCGTTGCTGGCACAATGCCCACGCTGACCCGAATCACAGACCGACTCACATAGAGGCAAGTCACAAAGCGGTTTCACTTAAGATTGTCGGCCAGATCGGAGCGGACCGGTTCGATTCGTGACATGCCGGAGATGCGGATCAGGATCAGACGTTCCAGGCCGTTTTCGGAGTCGGCGACGAAGAAGTGCTGGCCGATGTCTCCTTCCTCGCGACTTCCCAATCCGAGAGCGAGAATTTCCTGCTCGTTCAGTTCGGCGGTGATCCGGTCGGAATAGAGAGTGACTCGCTGTTGGCTCTCCTGATAGATCCAATCCTGCTCTCTTGGAGTCGGTCGGGCTGCCATTGGGCCGTGTTGAATTTCCGGAATGACGACCAGACGAGTCCAACCGTCCTCAACTTTGTCAGCTTGAATCCGGAAGATTGCCCGCCCCAAACGCATTTCCAGAGGACGGGAGGAATCCTGACCGGGACGTTGAATCACCGTTCCATCGGGGATTTCCGAAGCGACAACAAGAGTTTCCTGCCCGGCAGGAATGGTGTATCGCTGCATCACCACTCGGCGCGTCGGGTCGTTTTCGTCCGACAATGACATCAAGACTGCTAGCGGTCTCGGCGGACGAGACGCACTCATAGCGACTCGAAATCCGTCGTCCTCAAGCTGCCGTGCTGAATCCGGGTCGAGAGTATGAACTGAGTGAAGCGACGACCAAAGCCGGTCACCGATCATCGGATCACCTTTTCGGCGATCAACGAAATAGACTTCAATCTCGATTGCGTTTCGCGGCCCAACTAACGGCGGCAAACGATGTTGTGTCTTCGCGGAATCGGGAAACAGCGCAGTGCACCCCGCACCACCAGCGATCAAAATGACTGCCAGCAAGTAGAAACGAGCCATAGTCCACATCCATGTGGAGTGCTGCATTGGGATTTAGACGCTCAGAACAGGGGGGACAGGAACCGGTTTCTACCCAGAATCTGTCTCTCCGGTCAACGCAGATCGATTCAACAGCGACCGATGTTGCAAATGCTGCCGAACGCTTCGTAACCATCGACTACAACTCATCTTGTCGACAACACGCCTGATGCGGTAAACTTCCGCCTCATCTCTTCAAGTTGCTTGTTCAGGATGAACTGCGACGTCATCTATGTTTCGATCCATTGCCCGAAGCCTCATGCGATTCGTGGCAGCATGCGTGCTGTTGGTGCTCATCCTGTGCGCGGGCGAAGTCTGGTTGCGGTCCCAACGTGTTCGGACTGCCCTTTCGGAACAACCTCCTTCAACTGTTCAGCTGACAAGACCGAATACGACCACGTATCTCGAAGTCATTCCACTGATCGAGCAAACAGTTGGAGATCCTTCTGCCAACCAGTTCACAATTCGAACGAATGAATATGGACTGCGCGGCGAGTCCGTCACTGTTCCTAAGCCCGAGGGAGTCTATCGGATTCTCTGCCTGGGAGCGGACGATGTTTTTGGAAGCACAATCCGCGAAGAAGAGACCGTTGCTGGCCAGTTACAAACGATGTTTCAACAGGCGGGACTCAATCATGTCGAAGTCCTGAATGGAGGCTGTCCGGGCAGCGGACCACTCACGAACTACTTGAGACTTCGCCAGTCGCTGATGATTCTGAAGCCTGACCTCGTGATTTACACACTCTCGCCGTCAGACTTACCGAAAGACAGCGACCTGACGGGAGGCTTAACTCTCTGCGAAAACGGCCACCCGGCATTCGCTCGCCATCCGACCTGCAGCGCCGATCAAGAGAACTTACTCGCGACATTGACTGAAGAGTTTGTGATTGCGTCCTGGCTCAGCGAGAACTCCGCAGCCATTACCGGCTTCGACGCCCCTGCCAAGAGCAGCACTCGTCCCGTCGTCCCGAAAGATTTGGAACTCGGGATTTCCGCGTTCCTCGAAATGCAAGACCTGCTTGCAGCCTTTGACTGCAAGCTTCTCGTCTCCATTCTCCCGAAGAATTCTGCTGAACCGGCGACCGGAGAAAAAGTGCCGGAGCCTGCCCGCGAGTTGACCGCTCGGCTTCAACAGGCGATTACGGATCTTCAACTCGAACACAATCTGTTCGTCGATGCACAAAGCGGTGCGACAAATGATGCGATCTCGCTATCCGATCCCTCGCTATCCGATCCCTCGCTATCCGATCCCTCGCTATCCGATCCCTCGCTATCCGATCCCTCGAAAGACGAGCCCTCGAAAGACGAGCCAACGTCCGCCGAGCAAATGGCCGTCTACACACATCGACTCGGAACGTTTCTCGCGACCCATTTTTCCGACGCCCTTCGAAATCCAACTCCTCGCAACACCACTCCCCCAGCCCGTTTTCCGACCGAACTGACCGATCCGGGTTTCAGTCCACTTATTCGATAACAGCGTTTCAGATTTTTCCACGGAAGTTCTCAGTGAATCCCAGCCACGAAGAACAAGACGACGATCCACTGTTTCCAGCAGACAGCGACGTCTTGTCACTTAACGAAATTGAAGAAGCTTATCTGCGAGCGCTCGAGACGGCTGACGCTGCGGACGCGATGTTTCCCGATTCCTTGGGAGACGACATTCCCCCACCGGACACGAACGACTCCATCGCTGAAGAGCTGAATTCCGATCGTCCGACAGCAACGGAAACTCAGCAGGACGCCCCTGTCGAAACTCCACCGGATCTCAGCGATCCGGTCGCTTCCGATTCTGCGACGCCGACAACAGTCTCTCAGGTCATCGAGGCGCTCTTGTTTGTGAGCGATCACCCAACCCCGGCGAAGCGAATCGGTGAAACTCTGGGGGGATCGAACGGCCCGGAAGAAGTCGATCAGGAAATCCGTTCACTGAATGCCCAATACGAATCCGAAGGCCGCCCGTACGAGATCCATCTTGTCGAAGGAGGCTACGTCATGTCGTTGCGAAAAGCCTTCGAACCGGTCCGGGAACGGGTTTATGGGCAGGGTCCCAAGGAAGTGAAACTGAACCAGGATGCTTTGGAAGTCCTGGCATTCATCGCCTATCGCCAGCCTGTCACACGTCAGCAGATTGAGGAGACCGGAAAAGAAAGAGCTGGCGGTTTCATCCGCCAGCTTCTCCGTCGTCAACTTATTCAACTGGTCCGCGGGAATGATTCCAGCGAAGACGCTTACACCACAACACCGAGATTCCTCGACTTGTTCGGCCTCGCTTCAACGGAAGATCTTCCCCATGCAGAAGACTTCTCATTCAAGTAACGAGTTGCGGGCCAGTCGGGACTGAGATCGCAGGATCGTCTCAGTTCTCCATCGAACCTTCTTTCGAAATGGCCTTCACAAAGTTCCGCGATCAGGCGGAACGAAGACCATCTCGAAGAGTTGCGAGCGATGTTGAAAACCACTTAACGCAATGCTCGACGTTCGCGACGACGCTTTGCTGTCCGCTCGCCATTCATCTCGGAAATTCGAATCGGCATCGCGACGTCGAAGCCGCCGTTCGCATTCGGTGTCGGAGCTGGCGTCGTCTCTGGAGTTGCCTCAGGAGTGCGGGAACCGACGATTTGTGGCTGGGTTGAAGCCGATTCACTCTGTGGAGCTTCAGCAACTCTCATTGGGTGATTCGCAGAGACCGCGTCACTTTGAGAGTCGTTCGAGCTGGCCGCCAGTTCTGGAGCAGGGCCTGGCGCGTATTCTGGATTGACCTGTTCGCGATAGAGCACGAGAGCATGCAATGCGTGATACAGTCCGCCCACTTTCTTTCCGTCGATCGGAACTCGGGCACTCTGAACGAGATCATTGCAAAGCGTTTGAACTCCGACACGAATCCACTGTTCGCTGAGCCGACTTTTCGGAAGTGCGACCATCAACCATTCAAGCATGTGTCCGGAATAGGTCAGGCGTTCACTCACGTCAGTGCTGTAGCCGGTTGATTTGAACCATTTCGTGGCGAAGGAACCATCGCGATTCTGCATTCGCTGGGCTGTGACGATGTATCGTTGAAGTTTCTGATCAGCTTCGAGCCAAGCACCTCGCAACTGGCCATGCTTTTTCAGGTAAGCATTGCGAGCGAACGCGAGTGCAAACATTCCGTGCGTCCCGCCGCAAGCAGCATTGTATGGAGAAGCAGCGACTTGCATTCGAACGAGCCGTTCCATGCTCCAGGGCTCATCATCGTTGTTCATCCACTCTTCATCCTGATCGACGTATCGCGACAGGAACCAGAGCGTCCAGGTGATCTCTTCGAGTGAGTTCACGTTCTTTTTCGCGTGATCAACCATCTGCTGCATGGTGATCGACTGACCCGATGCGGTTTTGAACTCGTAATCGAGTGGCAAGTTGCACATCGAAATAATGGCGAGGCTCTGATTGACGTGGCCTTCAAATTCGTAAGGAGTTCCGTTGTACGGATGGATGCGGCCGCCATCTTTGGTCGCTTCGATCCATGGCACTCCGCGGAACTTGCCTCGTTCTGCGATCCAATCGAGAGCACTCACTTGCTGTCCGTGATCGCGGACGATGAAGTCCCCTCGGAGAGCGAGAAGTCCATGGAGAACTTGCCACGGAGTGTGAGCGTTCGCGTCGAGATATCTTCGACTTGTCAGCGCGATCGTACGATCGACCATGGCATTCAGGGGATCAACCTGAGCTGTACTGGCAGCTGGGAGTGCTGCGGGAGCATTCGTTTGAGCCTGGAGGGTCGGGTTTCCAATAGCTCCGATAAGCCCCAACGAGGCGCAGATAACCCACGCCCGTTGACGGAGACAAGAACTCGCTGAATCATTCTTCATCCCGACGATCCCACCCGCATTTGCCCCAAATAATCCAGACTTCTCCGTCGGCACTCTCAATTGCAAAATCCACATAGCCTGTCAATCCTCGGACGTTAGTACCGTTTACACTCTGTGTAAGTCATGAAACCCGTCCGATGGGTTTGGTGGGCCTCCTCCTGAGAAGTGTTGAGCACTCACTGGAGATCGGCCAAAGCGAGGGGTGGAGTGGATAACGTTTTGCAGAATGTCAAGCATTTTGTCGACTCCCTCCAGCAATTTCGGAATACTCAACTTGAGGGTGTTTCGAATGTTCGGACGAATTCGATCGTTCGGGAGCGTTTCACGAACAATCAGAAAGACAGGCAAAATAGGCAAGCATCTAGTCCGCACAATGTGCACACTAATGGCGGAAATAGAGAGGATTTTTCCAGTTCCTAATCAAGTTCGGAGCCCGCTCCAGAACAATCCTTCATAGTACCCTATAACGTGGTATAACGTCAGACGCCCAGATTTTCTGACGCTCACCCATCTCAAAACACATCACCTTTTCTCTTCAAACGAAGGTCGCTCGTCTGGAGAGTTCCTGTGAACACCGAGGAATCACATGTGCGGTATTGTTGGCTATCTTGGCAAACGTGATGTCACTCGATTCTTGATCGAAGGATTGCATCGACTTGAGTATCGCGGATACGACAGCGCCGGGATCGCGGTCGGAAAAGATGGGCAGATTTCCGTTCGAAAGAAAACCGGTCGTGTTGGCGAATTGGCAGCTTTGGTCGACACTTCGCCTGTCTCGGGAACTGTGGGAATCGGCCATACTCGCTGGGCAACTCATGGTGAGCCCAACGACAGCAACAGTCATCCTCACATCGGAGGAGATGGATCTCTCGTTCTGGTGCACAATGGCGTTATCGAAAACTATTCCACGCTGAAGCAGCAGTTGAGCCAACTCGGATATCGTTTCGAGAGCGAAACCGACACAGAAGTCGTCGCTCACCTGATGGCCCACCATCTCGCAGAACAGGTCAAACTCGGGTCCGATCCGACGGACGTGGAAACATGCCTGGCTGCGATCGAACTGACCCTCAAGAAGTTGAAGGGAACTTACGGGGTTGCCGTCCTTTTCCGCGATTGCCCAGACACCCTGATCGCTGCCCGAAACGGAAGCCCGCTCGTGCTTGGAATCGGCGACGACGAGTTTTTCATCGCGAGTGATTCCAGCCCGTTGATTGGCTACACCGACGAAGTCGTTTATCTCGCTGATCACGAAATCGCCGTTCTCAATGCTGAGGGGATGCAGGTCATCCATCGCGATTCCGGTCGACAAGCCCCAAATATCCAGACGCTGAATCAGGTTTCCGCTGATATCGATCTCGGCGAATACGAACACTACATGCTCAAGGAGATCTTCGAGCAGCCTACCACGATTGAGAACGCCATGCGTGGCCGACTCAATTACGATGAAGCGACAGCGATTTTCGGTGGACTCAATCTCTCCTCTCAACAGCTGCGACAGATTGACCGGATCGTTCTGACAGCTTGTGGAACAAGTTGGCATGCAGCCCTCGTTGGGGAATACCTCATCGAAGAATTCGCCCGAATTCCCGTCGAAGTCGAATATGCTTCCGAGCTGCGGTATCGCAATCCGCCGATGAGCGATCAGACAATGGTCTTTGCGATCACGCAGAGTGGAGAAACTGCCGACACACTGGCTGCAATGAAGGAGTGCAAACGCAAAGGCCACACAACGATGGCGATTTGTAATGTCGTCGGTTCGACGATTGCTCGTGAAGCGGACGGCGGAATTTATCTGCACGCCGGACCGGAAATCGGAGTGGCTTCAACGAAAGCCTTCACATCCCAAGTGACAGTCCTGACACTGCTGGCACTCTACCTCGGGCGGATGCGGCATCTCTCCTACAGTGCCGGGCAGAACATCATTCGTAAGCTCAAAGACATCCCGAAACAGGTCGAAAAGGCTCTTGAGTGCCACGAAGCGGTGAAGACGATCGCCGAAAAATACGCGTCGATGAACAACTTCCTATACCTCGGCCGGCTCTACAACTTCCCCGTTGCTTTGGAAGGTGCTCTCAAGCTGAAGGAAATCAGCTACATTCACGCGGAAGGTTACCCAGCTGCCGAAATGAAGCACGGACCGATCGCTCTCGTTGATGAACAGACTCCGAGCGTTTTCATCGTTCCACGATGCGGAATTTATCCGAAAGTCATTTCCAACCTGCAGGAAGTGAAAGCTCGAAAAGGTCCCGTCATTGCGATTGCCTGCGAAGGGGACGATCGTGTCGCGGAACTTGCAGACGACGTCATTTACGTTCCCGATGTTGATGAATGCCTGCAACCACTCGTCGCGTCGATTCCGCTGCAGCTACTCGCGTATCACATTGCCATTCTTCGAGATTGCAATGTCGACCGGCCACGAAACCTCGCCAAGAGCGTGACCGTCGAGTAAATCGCGACACCGTCTTCAATGTGCGGAAAAGCTGCGCGTGCGTTCTTCAGAATTCACGCGCAGACCCACCGCGCCAATTTAGTGCGCGAATTCTGAATGAGGATCAACTGAGCGTTATGGACAGCTCACGAAATCAGAGCATTTTTTGATTTGGTGTGCACGATCTCGCACGAGCAAACACAGCCTTTTCTCTTATGAAACAGCGCAAGCGAGTGCACAGGAAAGAGCAACTTGCTTTAGTTTTCGAGTGGCCACTCACCTGAGAAAACTTCCGTCGCTGGGCCGGTCATGTAAACTTCGCCGGACTCCGCCCATTCGAGGGCTAAGTCTCCTCCGGGGAGGTGGCAGAGGACCGTTCGTTCGGTCAAGCCATTCAAAACCGCCGCCACGGCAGATGCACAAGCACCGGTCCCGCAAGCTTGCGTTTCACCGCTTCCACGCTCCCAAACCCGCATGATCATTTCACGTGGAGAGACGATCTGAATGAACTCTGCATTGACGCGATTCGGAAATGCCGGGTGAACTTCAACCTGTGGACCGACTCCGTGAACCCATTCGTCAGTGATCTCATCGACGAAGGTGACACAGTGCGGATTTCCCATCGAGACGCACGTCACTTCCAATGTTTTGCCAACAACGTCGAGAGGCTGCCGCAACGGGGGAGCACCTTCCAGCTTCGTCGGAATTTTGGAAGCTTCCAGGATCGGTTTGCCCATATTGACTCGTACTTGAGTCGCTTTCTGATTTTCGACCGTGAGCTGAACTGTGAGAATCCCATTCCCGGTCAGAATTTTCATTTCTTCGCGGGGAGCAATCCCGTGGTCGTAGGCGTACTTGGCAACGCATCGAATTCCGTTGCCACACATCTCCGATTCACTTCCATCGGCGTTGAACATTCTCATTTGGACGTCTGCTTCGTCCGTGGGACAAATGAGAATTAACCCGTCGCCGCCAATTCCGGTATGTCGATCGCTGACTTGCCTCGCAAGGGACGGCAAATCTTCGGGGAGCGACTCTTCGAAGCAGTTGACGTATACGTAATCATTCCCGGCGCCGTGCATCTTCGTGAATTTCAATTCCACACCTCTTCCAGACAATCCTCAACCGTTACCCAAACGTTCTACGAGCTTCGAACACGTCACAGCTGCGTCGGCAAACTTTCCTCAAGACGATGACACACTCAACGACCAAACAGTTCGCGTGGCCCCTTCATCGCGGATTACGCGACAAGGGGCCAATTGCATCGACTGGTCATCTCAATGCGGATCAATAGGAGTCTGCGCGACGGTAAGCATCAATCACAGCTTGCTCACCCTCTTTGCCCTTCTGAGAGTTGCCGTGCTCCATCCCGATGATTCCTTCATACCCCTTTTTGTGGAGATGACCAAACACGTTGAGGTAATTGATCTCTCCCGTTCCGGGCTCTTTTCGACCAGGATTGTCGCCGGACTGCATGTAAGCAATTTCGTCCCAGCAGGCATCGATATTGGGAATCAGATTGCCTTCTGTGATCTGCTGATGATAGATGTCGAACAAGATTTTGCACGACGGACTGTTCACAGCTTTGCACAGGGCATATGCCTGATCGGAATCGCGAAGGAAGGTTCCACCGTGATTGGCGTGCCAGTTCAGCGGTTCCAGAACCATGACCAGTCCATGCGGTTCGAGAATCTCAGAACATCGCTTCAGCAGCTCGATCACGTTAGCTGTCTGATAGCCCTCGGCGAGACGCGGGCCGCCGTACTTGTTCCATTTTCCGGAGTTGGCCGATTGCTGATCGACCGATCCGGGGACGACTGTCATCCATTTGGCATTCACACGTTTTGCGACTTCGACAGAAGCTTTGATTTCTCCCAGAACCTCATCCCATCGATCCTGATTCTTCACAGCGAAGACAGGCTCATCGAAGTTCGCGTACGCGACAAAGACACCCATTTCGAGATTCAGATCGCCCATCGCTTTGGCGATGCGGTTCTGATCGTCGACCGAGCGGCCTTTCATCCCGTTGTCTTCCCAGGCTCGAAATCCCTGGTCAGCGCCGAACTTCAATTGGTCGACCAAATCGTTGCCGGCCGAATTTTTGAACATGCCGAAGTGCGGAGCATATTTCAAATTGAAGGGTGCGGAGCTGTCAGCATTCTGGGCCGATGCAGAAGTATTGGTCATTGCGATCACTGTCGAAGCTGCGCCTGCAGCAGCCAGAAACTCTCGGCGTTGCATGAAAGTTCTTCCAGATGAGAGAAGTCTAAAACGATTCTGTTATCCGCGTCGGAACGGAATTCGTCCGAACACGGCTCGTGACTGATTGCGAGTATCGAGACCTTGCTCGATTCCCACATTGAAAGTCACTTCTAACAGATTTCGTTTCATCTCTCACCTATCTGGCAAGCGACGAAAGCGATTCGCACGACGAAACCCGACACTCACCATCAAAAGGAGATCAAGTGCGTCCACCGAAACCTCGAAATCTCAACTAAAACGCCTGAACAGCAGGGACCACTTGCACGACTGATGGTGGGGTGCCTTGTGGGATATTCGCCGAAGCAGGAAGCGTCGGTGTCGCGGATTGAATAGGTGCGGATGACTGAACAGGAGCAGAGGACTGGACAGGTGCCCAATCTCCTGCCGACATCTGTGGTTGTTCAACCGGCTGAGCTGGGAAACCACCCTGCGGACCGTACCCCGTTGAGTGGAAGACCATGTTCTGGCCCGCCATCGGGTCCTGTCCCGGAACACTTCCAGACTGCGGGTGATAGCTGGCGTTGCCGTTTTCAGGAATCAGCTGAGGCTCTGGAACTCGCAATTCCGGAAACGCTCCGTTTGTCTGAGTGGGCATCGGCTCCGCAGTTGGTGTCCAGACTGGAGGGGCAGCTTGCGTCGGCTGGGGTGCCGAGAAGTTCCCGGACATCGGCGTACTCGCCATGGAATATTGTGGGGAAACAACCGGTCCCCCCATCATGGTGGGGTCGGTTCGAGGCATCACGTTCGCCATCCGAACAGATGGAGGAACCTGATTGAGGTACTGAGAGGAAGTTTGCCCCTGAAATCCTTGATGACTCGCCATCTGCTGATTCATCATTGGCTGGCCGGCGAATTGAGGACTGTTCGAATATGGCTGATTGACGACAGGCGGTTGCCCCATCGGACTTCGGTGCGAAGCATAGCCAGCAGAATGAGGCTGAGGAGAAGACTGAGCCTGCTGAGCCGACCAACCCTGTTGGGGTCCGCCGTAGGCAGCTCCTGCAAACTGCCGTGCTCCAGGATTATACGGTTGAGTGTCAGCCCATGCTGTCAGCAGTTGGCTGGCCTCATCGCTCCGCCCCTGTTCCTGCAACAGCGACGCCAGCCCGTGATAGGACGGTTGATGACTCGGATCGATCGTGAGAGCGTGCTGGAACATGTCCTCCGCGTTCTCAATCTCTCCTTGTCGCTCCATCGTTTTGGCAACGTTGAATGCATAGTTTGCGTTGTGGGGCGAATCCATAAGTGCCCGCTCAAATTCGTAGCGGGCGAACTCGTAGTTCCCTTTGTTATAGTATCGCTGCCCTGAGCGATTCATGAGATACCCATTGGCCGCCCCACAACCGGAAAGTGCCGACGTCAATGTGATCCACACGACCGCCAACACCGCGATTCCAAATCGCGACAGGTTCCATCTCAGGTGCTCGTGCACATGAGTGTTGTTTTTTGCGGCTGGAGTGAATTTTTTCGACGCTCGGCGACAGTCGGACATGTTCGTTCCCTTCCAAAGTGGAGTTGAACATTTCAAATCAAATGGCGAATTGAGAACCGCTTCGCCGGGTGTGGTGGCGAGAAACTACGAAAATTTCTCAATCTTCGGCAGATTGATTTGAAGTTTCGAGCTGAAATCGCCGACAGAACGCCCCGAAACCGGCCAACACCGGCAAATCTCGCTGGTCGCATCAACTTCGAACTCAGCAAACATTGCCAATGGACGGACGAACACCTTTTGTGTACCGTTCCATTATTCTCAACATGGAGGGAACCAATGGTTCGGGAGACAGTATTCTCTGCTGATGGCAACGACGACGAAGACGATCTCGGCGAAGCAATCGATATCCGCCAAGAGTTTGACGTCGACGCCCGAGAAATCGACGAACGTCTTCGTCCGCAAAGCCTTGACGATGTCATCGGCCAGTCGCAGGTCGTCGAACGTGTCCGTGTCATGTTGTATGCCACCCGCAAGCGGAACGACACTTTGGGCCATATTCTCTTCGATGGACCTCCCGGAATCGGCAAAACGACGCTGGCCACTGTGATTCCCAAAGAACTTGGGGTCGATCTGCAAATCGCAGCAGGGCCTGCTCTCGATGCCCCCAAGGACCTGCTTCCGTATCTCACGAATGCGGGGCATGGCTCCGTGCTTTTCATCGATGAAATTCACCGACTCCGGCCGGCCGTTGAGGAATTTTTGTATCCCGCGATGGAAGATTTTCGAATCGATATCGCACTCGGCGAAGGATTGAATGCCCGCACGATCAATATGCAGCTGAAGCCATTCACCATCATCGGGGCCACAACACGAGCGGGAATGCTGACAGCTCCGATGCGAGACCGTTTCGTTTATCGAGAACATCTCGATTTCTACGAACCCGACGATCTGATCGAGATTGTCCGCAGGAACGCCGTGAAGTTGAAGACCAAAGTGACCGATCAGGCTGCGGCTGAAGTGGCACGACGAAGCCAGGGAACCCCGCGTAAAGCCAACAACATCCTTCTTCGAACTCGAGACTTCGCGACCCTGAAAGACCCCAACGGCGAAATCACCACTGAGATCGCCGCGCATGCGATGAAAATGCTTGAGATCGATTCACTCGGCCTCGAACGACAGGACCGACGGTATCTGAAAATCATCATGGACGTTTTTCAGGGCGGTCCCGCCGGGCTCCGAGCGATCGCCCACAGCTTATCGATCCCTGCCGACACGCTCGAAGACGATATTGAACCGTTTCTTCTCCGGACAGGATTGATTCAGCGGACTCCACGCGGACGCATTGTGACTCAACGAGGATATGAACATCTCGGCGTCACTCCCGGTCCCGGTCTTCGATCTCAGTTCTGAAACTCGCCTCAGCGCTGTCTTCGACGCAGCGAGCATTTCGAAAGCCCATGAAAATTGTCTCTCAGAAAGTTCCGCAATAGTGCACCATCGGATGACAGCATGCGGAGATCCCCTTTATACTCTGACTCATCCCGAGCCACTCTTTGCAGTGCTCAACAAATGAGTGGCTGTTAACTGACGGGATGGATGATTCACCCTTTTCCTGATCCCCACGAAGGACTTGATTCATGCCGATGCAGGGATTGCAGAACCTGGACCGTCGATGGATTTTCCTGTTGATGGCGATTGCTGTCGCAGTCCCAATTCTTTTTGGGCTCCAGTTTCCGGAGTCTCCCAGCCAATTGGCGCGGGACGTCTTCAACGAGATTGAACAGCTTGAGGAAGGCGACAACGTCCTCATGGCATGGGATTACGACCCATCCACAGAAGGCGAACTGGGTCCCATGGCGATCGCATTCGCTCGCCATTGTTGTGAGAAGAAGGTCAACATGTTCTTCATCACACTGCTCCCAGTCGGTCCGCAGATGATTGAAAAAGCGATCACGGAAGTCATTCAGGCGGACTTTCCGGATCTCGTCTACGGTCAGGATTATGTGAACCTCGGCTACAAATCGGGGTACGAGGGAGTCATCAAAGTGATCGTTACCGATCTCAAAGGTCTTTACACAACCGACGCACGCGGAACCAACATCGATCAAATCCCCATGTGCAAACCGATCAGCAGCGTTCAGGAAATGGATCTGATCGTGAATGTCAGCGGTTCGTATCCCGGAACCAAGGAATGGGTTCAATACGCCGTCACGCCGCATCAGGGAGAGATTCGCATGGTCGCTGGCTGCACGGGAGTTCAAGCTCCCCTGCTCTATCCCTATATCCCCGGTCAGCTGAAGGGACTTTTGGGAGCTATCAAAGGTGCGGCCGAGTACGAGGCACTTGTCGTCAGTGAGTATCTGGGAAACGATCCGGATCAACTTTATCTCGAAGCCAAACGTCGCATGGGGCCCCAGCTTGTCGCCCACCTCTTAATGATTGGATTGATCATTGCCGGAAACGTGATCTACTTCCGTCAGCGACGTATGCCTTCTCCTCAACAGAATTGAGTTGTCTCTTCTTCTCTTTCTGTGAACTCTTCCGCTGCTCTCCGGTTTCACTAACGTCATCATGAATTCTCCATCCACACAAGTTGTGACGTCGGACACGACATCGTTCTGGGCAAAGTTCAAAGAACTGCTCAGTCTGATTCGCTTCAGCCACACTCTCTTTGCACTTCCGTTCGCTCTGATGGCCGCTTTTCTGGCGTGGAGAACCGTTCCGTTTGAACTTCAAGATCTCATCGGCCTTGTGGTTTGCATGATCTTTGCCCGCTCCGCAGCGATGGCTTTCAACCGGATCGCTGATCGCAAAATCGACGCAGAGAATCCAAGGACAGCAGGCAGACACCTCCCAGCTGGCACGATTTCACTGAGGATCGTCGTTGCCTTTACGATCGTTTGCAGCCTCGGCTTTATTCTGTCGACGCTGCTCTTCTGGCCAAATCGATGGCCCCTATTTCTGTCCGTTCCCGTTTTGCTGTTTCTGATGAGTTATTCGTATTCCAAGCGATTTACCTCACTGTGCCATTATTGGCTCAGCGCAGCTCTGATGCTGTCTCCGATCGCGGCTTGGATTGCGATCACCGGCACGCTGGCCTGGCCCCCTATCCTGCTGGCCGCTGTCATTTTCTTTTGGGTCGGTGGATTCGACATTATTTACGCGACTCAGGATGCTGAGTTTGATCACGAAAAGAGCCTCTTCTCGATTCCGTCTCGCTTCGGTGTACCGAACGCTCTCAAAATCGCATTCGCCAGCCATGTCCTCACGGTTGTCTGTCTCCTGGCACTCTGGGCTGTGGCTGGTCTCGGGACGATCTTTCTCATTGGAGTGATTCTCGTTAGCGGCCTGCTCATCTACGAACACTGGATCATCAGCCCTTCGAACATGAGCCGAGTCAACGTCGCATTTTTTCATATCAACGCATTGATCAGCGTCGGTCTACTGTTTGTGACAATCGCCGACATCCTCATTGTGGAGACGCTCGGCCCCATCTCGACACCCTTCAATTACCCTCTTCAACAGGAAGCGATCGAAGAGAACCCTCAGCCCCAGACGAATTTCTCATCAGCCACCAATTTCGAATCGAGGACTTAAAACTTCTTCCATCGGAAGTTGACGTTCTTCCGGCACTGGCGTTTATCCATTCGGAGTTGTTGATCACTCGCTTCAAAAGCCCGTTCTCATTTGACGGCCGCACTCGAAAGAGTGAAAATAAAACTGCTCAATCGAGTGAACTCCGCATTTCAGCGGCATTCGTCCGCTCCGGATGACTTCCCCCCAACAACCGAAGTTCTCTGTAACAAGCAACCCTCTTTCACAGAGAGGCACACGGATGAAGAGCGAGTCTTGGGAACACGTCACATTGGATGGGATTCTTCCCCTCCTGATTGCAGCGAGCCCGACACTTGTCGCGATCTGCTTTCGAGAAGGACACATCGTTCAAGTCGTCGCCGCAGTGGTGGCACCGGTTCTGGCAGCCTTTCTGAGAGCAGCCATTGGAATTCACCAGTTGGAAAATGTCTCCGGTGGACATCCGAACTGGGGGCGTCAGATTCTCTTTTCGCTGGGAATCGTCTTGCTATTGCTCAGTGAGATCTTCGTCAGCACGCTGCAGTTCGCCCAGAACGAAGCATTGTCCGCCTGGTTCTTTCCGGCCGGCCTGTTCTGCTTTTACCTGACCGTGATGCAACTCGCTCTGAGCCCGGACTCCGACCATCAGCGGCAGCAGATCGGTTCGACCGTCGACAATGTGATTTGGGATTAGTCACGCTTTGAGATGAGGCCCTTTTCACAGCTTCTTTCGTCTCGATTGCCCCCGCTCCATTCGATCAACTCTGCGATTGCTGGAAAGAGTCGCTCATCGGCAACGCTGAAGATAATAGAGCTGCTCACAGCACGTTTCCCGGGTCGTTCTTAATCTGTCCCGCTTCTCGGTCTGTCCACTTTCCCGGTCTGTCCCTGATGCCGAATGCGCACACAAGAACGCACCTGCTGAAACCTCAACAGGTGCGTTCTATGTTTTTCTGAACTTGCTTCTTACGGTGAATCAAGTGACTCGATCAGCGATTGAGTCTCTTGAAATCCAGCGTTTTTCGTTTCCGCGGCCGTTCGTGTCGGCCGAGCAAGTGCATTCGCAGGACTCTAGACGGAGAAGCTGCTTCCGCAACCGCAAGAACGACTGACATTCGGATTGTCGAAAGTGAATCCGCGCTTTTCGAGACCTTCGTAGAAGTCGATGGTTGTTCCATCCAGGTGCAGATCGTGATTCTTTTGGACAGCGACGCTCAGTCCGTGCTGCTCTGAAACATGATCCTGCTCAGGATTGGCGACTTCGTCGAATCCGAATTTGTACTGAAACCCTGAACATCCTCCGCCTGCCACTCCAACGCGGACGACAGTTGTCTCGGGCATGTTTTGGTCAGAAATGACTCGTTTGATTTCTGAAGCTGCTTTTTCTGTGATAATGACCATCTGTCAGTCTCCTTCGCCTGGAAAGGACGAGTCGAACAAGTGTGTTTGAATAACTCCGCGAATTATAGCTTTCCTCTTCACCGGGTCAAAGACGACTCGATGACACTTCACACATTCTACGGGATCAATTGCTACAAAATGCACAGAGATGCCGTCGTTTTCTCAAGTCTGCCCGTTTCGTGGCGTTCTCACCCGATTTTCGTCGATTGGCGCGAACGACCGTCACATTCATCAAATCGAACGAATTCAAACGAGTGCACGGACACTCTGAGAATCACTTAGTCTTCGTTTGATCCAAGGTAAGATCGGTCAATTCCCAAGAGAACCTTCAAACTTGTCGACGCGATTCCGAGGGCGATCCCAATCATAATGGCGCGATTTCCGGCGGTATTGAAAATCTTCATGATGTAGACGGTCATCTGGTCAATTCGCAGTGCCGAATATTGTTCGGGAATCCAGACTGTCATGGCTGTTCCGAGATAAGTTCGGCCGAGCAGCACGATGAAAGCCGTTCCCAGCAACAGAGTTGCTTCCAGGTTTTTGGCACGGAACGCCCGAAACGCCGCCGAGGCCACGTAAAACGCCAATAACGCGAAGGTTGTCGTCATCAGCGGCTGAAGCACGTACTCGTAAGTCCACCAGAACGGGTTTCCTTGGGCGCTGAATTCACCGGACCATGGGTATTTCACTTGATGAGCAGCGATGAACAGTTCGCCGACTGCGACGTCCCAGGAATACATTTCAGCAGCGGGAACGAAGAGAAACTCTTGTTGATCCCTTGAGAGTGGGCCGACTTTTAGAAGTCCGATCCCCAGATTTTTCTTCCGCGTGGCTTCCCGTTCCAATCCATTCCAGAATCCCGTGATCGCCGTTTTTTGTTCGTCAATGAGCGGGCCAAGTGATTCGAGTTCACTGACCAAGGCTGTGATATCAACGCTTCCACTCTCAATGAAAGAGCTGATGGTCTCTTCTTGAGCGGAATTCAATAGCACAGGATCAGGAGCCAGATGCACGGGAACGAGATCCAGAACTCCGGAATCTCGCTCCTCGACAAGTTCCCCCGCGGTTTTTGGCGTTCCTGGACGAATTCCCGCCGAGTTGATGACCAGTGGAAGTGCACTCAATCCGGGATCGGTCCGCAAAATCTGGTCGAGAACTTCGACCTGCTCCTCATTCAATTCGGGACCGCGTTCTTCCAGTTCCGTCTGGAATTCTTCGATTTGCGCATCGGTTAATGGAAGTGCGGGAAGAAAGCCCGCCCAGAGATTCGCGATTTTGTCGCGAAGTGCAATGGACATCGGGCCGACAATTGTCAGCTCCCCATCGGCGTATTGGATTCGACTCGATTCTGAATCGGGGATCGTGAACGCTTCCGGCGGTTCGACGGAGATCGACGTCTCGACATTGGTCAATTCGATCAGTTTGTCGACAGCCTGTTGCGAAAATTCATTGTCGGGCAGGTCATCAAGAAGCTGTTGTTCAAGCTCTTCAGTCAGCACTCCGGACACAGCAAGTGCTTCATGGTCGGCATAATACTTGACCTTGCCACCAACGTTTTCCGGCTGAGTCAAATCGAAGAGTTCTTCGACAAGCCTTTTCCAGTTGAGTGTCTCACCGTATTTCAGAAGGTCTTCCTTCTGATTTTCGCTCATCCAGCCGCGAAAGTTCAGTTTTCCGTTGTCGACACTCAGCTGTCTGCGAACTGACGCGGGAACCGGTTCTCGATCACCCCGCTCCGGCAGCTGTTCATCCACCGAAAACTCCGGCATCATGGCAACAGGAAACGGAACGAAGGTTTCTCCGTAGTATTCAACGTTCGGTGTGGGTGGGCTTCCGACCTTGAGCAGCCCCAGCAGAAGTGTGCCGAGAAAAGCAACAATCGTCACGGCCGAATATCCCCAGCCTGCCTGCTGGTCGCTGATGCTCTTCAAATGCAACTTCAGAAGATTTCCGCCACCGAGAATGAAAGCGAGTGCTGCGAGGATGTCGAACCAAATTGCCGCACCCTCACCCCATTCCTGAATTGCAGGAAGAAAGAAGGAAATGATTAACACGAATCCGGCAATCGCCGTAATCAATAACGGGACAGTCCGTTTCATTTCGCCGTCATCCTTCGAGGGCCTGAGGAATTCTCTCTCAATTCAGCTTCGTGCGTTACTTGTCGACATCGACCGGGGACGCGGTGCGAATACTTTCCGCTTCGGCGTAGCAGAGACGAAGCGCGTCACACGCCAGTTCTGCTGAGAGCACTCGTGGGACTTCGCCTTCCTGAACGGCACGCACAGCATCCTGAATTTCATTCGTGAACGCTGCGCACCATTCGCCGGTTCCGCCCGGATCGGGTGTTTCAATCGGCCCGGCATTTGGAATCAATGTCAATGGGCGGTTCACAACCCATTCCTCTCCGTAGGTGCCGCAGTCAAACTGAATCGTGGCTTCTTCAAGCATCAATTCAAAGCTCTGAGCAAACTTCAACTGTCCCGCGGCAATGCCCCCGCTGACACAGGAAACGGTCAAATCTGGATCGTCATACAAATACTGTGTGCAGACATGATGCACGAAACCATCTCGAAGCATTCCTCTTGAGAAGACTCGACTTGGAATTCCGCACAAGAGCCCGATGTAGTGATTGTCGTGAATGTGGAGATCGATTCCCCATCCCCCGAGCTTGCGGAAGTCTTTGATATCGCTGGACCAGTCCGGAGGTGCGATGACCCGACGGAACGATGCCGCTTCAAGTTTGCCGTATTTGCCAGAGGCCACTGCCTGATGTGCCCATTGAAATTCGGGGAAGTACGGCAGCACCTGGGCTACCATCAACATTTTCCCCGTCTCTTTGGAAACTTTGAGCATTCGTTCCGCAGCATCGAGTCCGATCGCGATCGGCTTTTCGACAAGAACGTGCTTGCCAGCTTGCATGGCTTCAATCGCGGCGGACTCATGCTGATCCGTCGGCAGGCAGATATGGACGAGATCGATTTCAGGATTCGCGAGCAGTTCCTGACGGCTCGCATAAGCAGTGACGCCGGTCAGGTCCGTCTGTTCGCTCCCACGCGGACCGAAATTTCCTTGAATGCTTGACCAGTCGCCGGACCGTTTCTTTTGGTCGCGAGTGCAAAACGCAACAACGTTCCCGCCGCTGACTGACTTGGTAGCTTCGAAATGGGTCATCCCCATGAAACCAAGCCCAACAATTCCGATCTTCACATTCATCCGCAACGACTCCTGCAACTGATTGAGATTTTGGAACAGTATCAAAGCAGCGGAACCAAACCAACTCATCCTTAACGAACCAAAACAGATGTTTCCGAACTATCAGCAACGTCAGTCTGCTCCAGCGTGACCAAGTGTTGTCGTCAGCGCGTCCTTGAGAGCTTTGTTCCCGACTGTGTGATGGTTCACAGAACCAGGCGATGAAATTCGGGAGACTCTGAAAATCAGAAAGGTAACCAGTGGCCACAATGACCACTATGTTCAGACTGCAATGCGGTGCCTTTCCGATGCTTCAGGACGAACGAAGAGAACTGAAGGTGACATCGTGCGGCGGCGTGGATTGTTTTGTTGATAGTGAATTCATGTGGCTTGAGCGTTCCGTCTGGCGTTGTATGCGCCAATCACTACGAACAGAATCTCCCCGCGCCGCCGCACAACGCCATCTATCTTGATCGTGTTTTCACTCCAGGTGGTTTGGATGAATTCGATATGCCATTTTCGCTGGATGGTCTGTCATACGTGTGTCCGCAATCACGTCTCCTAACTCCTGCGAAGTGCCGATCATTCCAGTGCTTCGAATTTTCTGCACTAATTCTGCATTTGAACTTCAATAAATCGCTGCTTCTCGCGAATACCTCGCGTCACTGCAACGATGCATTCGTCTAAGAACGTGTTCTTTCAGTTGGCCAATCTGACATAACCGCCAGTGAAGCAATAGACTTCGTTCATATGTATCTTGCTTTGCGTATTCTCTAGTCGCATACGAAGCATTTCTGTGCACGCTCCTCTCTGTGTGAGCATGCGAGATGGTGTACGAGTCCATTTCGCCAGTTGATTCCCTACTCAAACGAACAACTGAGTCATTGGCACACCTGTTGCCTTGCAGAAAGTTGTCGAACGTCACACCTTCGGGTTGACGGAGGACCTCCGAGTTGAAGTGTCAAACGGAATTGACGACTTCAGTTCGACATGCGCTCGTCGTCTCAAGATTGTGGACGGCTTGTTTAACCTCGTACTCCTTATTAATTGCAAAGTAACTCTCATGACTGATTACAAGAACCGATCGCGATGGACTGCACTGCTCGTGGCTGCATCTCTGACTGTGTGTGTTGGTTGTTCGAAGTCGAATCCGCTCAATCGTCAGGCGGTCCAAGGAGTTGTCACTCTCCAAGGAAAGCCAATCACGAGTGGATCGATTGAATTTCATCCACAGGGCGACGAAGGAACTATTTCGGGAGCAACAATCAAAGACGGTTCGTACTACGTTGACCCATCTCGTGGAGTTCCTCCGGGAAGCTACATCGTCCGCGTCTTCGCAAGTGATGAAGACACACTTGTGCAGGACGTTCCAGGTGAGTCACGAGGTGTTGTTGCCAAGCAAATCGTCCCGCCTGAATTCAATGTGAAAAGCCAACTATACCTGACTGTCAAAACCGATCAGAAGAATGTCTTTGACGTCGAAATCCCAACCATGGCCAACTAGAGCAATTTCGATTCTGGCTTGCAGTGATTCGCAAGGGCAAACACAGCACTCATCAGAACAGTAGAGTTCAAGCGAGTGCAGAGAGGCGATGAAAAATCTCTCCCCGCATTCGTCGAACATCGACATCTCTCTCGCACGGTCGTCTTTAGATTTTATAACGGAACGAACTCAATGAAGACTCAACGTCGACGCGGATTCACGCTTATCGAACTCCTGGTGGTCATCGCCATCATCGCAATTTTGATTTCACTGCTGCTTCCCGCAGTTCAGCAGGCACGTGAGGCGGCACGTAGAACACAGTGCAAGAACAATCTCAAACAGATTGGACTTGCGATGCACAACTACCACGATGTCAACAAAGGGTTTCCTGTCGCTCAGTTTGGATGTTGCTGGGGAACCTGGATCGTTGGGATTTTGCCTTACATCGATCAGGCCAACCTCTACAACATCTATGTGAACGATCGAAAATATGGGGTTCCATCAGATACAGCTCGCTACGGACACGCGGCCAACTTGCCAGTCACCACAACACGACTCGTTTCTCTGACATGTCCCAGCGATTCACCGAATGTGCCAATTGGCGAAATCACATCGCACAACTACGCCGTAAACTTTGGAAACACTGCTTTTGGGCAACATGCAGAACTCAATGGTGTTGAGTTTGGCGGGGCTCCCTTCATCAACACACCAAGCGGCACCCCTGCTCGCAACCAGAGTATCAGCGACCTGAGAGACGGAACAACTTCAACGATCCTCGTTTCCGAAGTGCTGCAAGGTGTCGATCGCGACCTCCGCGGATTCGCCTGGTGGGCAGACGCAACTCAGTTCACGACTTATCTTCCTCCGAACAGTGCGATTCCAGACCGAATTTACTCCTCGTCCTACTGCAACAACCTGCCTGAACAGAATCTTCCTTGCGATGTCTCATCGACAACGAATCCAACGATGTTCGGATCACGCAGTCGACACGTCGGTGGTGTGCAGGTCACTCTTGCAGATGGATCATGCCGATTCATCTCCGAGAACCTGAGCCTCGACACATGGAGAGCTTTGAGTACCGCGAAGGGAGCAGAAATCATCGGAGAATTCTAAAAGCAAATTCGAACGGTTCTCCATGATATTCAATAAATCACTGACAGTTTGAGGACCGGTTCTTCAGCATTCTCAATTGAGAAATCCAATGACCTCCCAATGGACGCCGAAGAGTACCGATCCCAACTATTCAACAAACGCGAATCACATGGACAATCTGATCGAAGCCTGACGAAATCAAGACGCAAGGCTGCTGACGAAAATCTGACTGGGAACGAAGTGTTCTCAGTCAGATTTTTCTTTACGTTCGCCTCTCTTCACATGACATTCAATTACTGACGATCTGCGCTGCATCAATGACCGTCTGTCACCGATTCGAAAACTCGGCGAAGTGGAGCAAGATTCCACAAGGATCCCAGACATAACAAACCGTGGCTCCATACGGTTCGTGCTTCGGCTCTTTGACCCTCATCGACGGATAGCGACCTGTCTCAAGCAATTGCTTTGCGTGTTGGTACCAGCCTGCCGCGGAACGAACAACAACGTACACCATGAAGTTCTCCGCCCACTCCTTGGCATAGAAGTCTTGCAAGAAGAGTCGTGTCCCAGCGAGTTCAACTTCGGCAAGCTTGTCTTCTCGCCAGTTCAACGTCCATCCGAGATCCTGGTAGAAGTTGACCGATGTTTCAAAGTCTTTCGTCGGAACGAAGACTTTGACATCTTTGGCGGAAGGAGTTGTCATTGTCGCTCAGCGTCGATGGGTCAAACTTCGAGAGCATCCAGGTCGTCCATCAGTGAATCAAGATCGTCTTTCGGAGCTTTGTCGCGATTGACTTGCCGCTTCGGAACTCCGACTTCCATTCCGACTGCATCGCGACCGTCCTTGAGAAGTTCCGCGTCACGTTCTGCAACGGCCGTCTCCAAAGCATCTCCGGCACCACCTCCCCCGAAGAGCTGCGTTAAATCGATCTTCAAGCCAGCCACCTCGCCCGCAGCCCCCGCAATTGCAGGAGTCTTGTGTTGTGGGAAAATGATGGCGTTCTCCGGACAGACACGACTGCAAGCGGGACACCCCTTCTTACAGTTGTCCTGTGCTTCGACGAGAATGCGATCGAGCGTATCGACGCCATAGACTCCGAACAGACAGAAGTCGATGCACTCCATACAGTTCGTACAGCGACTGTAGTCGATGACCGGATACCAGCGGCGTTTCGGCGCATCATCTTCCTGAGGAGATGGAAGAGTGACTGCTTCATCACCACTCGGCTGCGGTGCAAGATACCGCTTCATTTGATCCGGATTCGGTTGCCCTGTGATCCAAGAAAGCAAATCGACCGTTTCCGTCGCGTCTTCTTCAACGATTCGCTGAATCTCATCGAGATAAGTTTGCGCGTCTGAATGAACTCTCAAATCGAGGCAGTAGATCGACCGGTCGGGAACGTCAACCGATCCCAGTACCTCGTCAGATGACTGTTCAGGAATGTCTTCATCGTCATCGTCGTCATCTGATCCGATCAGCGTGTACCCTTCCTTCCCGCGAATCTGCTGCCTGTCGAGAATCCAACGCGCAGCCCTCGGGTACAACCACGACAGCACGACGAGATCACCTGGCACATTCTTGAGAAAAAGTGTTCCCGTATGGTCGGCAGCGAGATCGTACAAGTGCGGAACCAATGAAACCTCGACGTTTCCGGCGAGGATTAGCTGCATCGCAATCTCTTCCTCAAGCTGACGATGCTTGGGATTCTTGCTCTGTCCTTGAGAGAGAACGACGGTCAATTTTTTCTTGTCAGACATAGCTCGTCTTGTCGAAGGAAAACATGATTTCAATCTGACGCCGAGAGAGACTGCCACCAACGCCGCCTCTCCACTCTATTCAAACCCGCCCCGCCCCGACAAGTTTCGATCTTCAGTCAATTCCGTGATCGAACGTCAATCCTGATTGACCTGCCCTTTGATGACTCGCTGAGTTTCGTCCCATTTCGTTCCGAGAAACGCGACATACTCGTCAGGGGTCATGAACTTCATCAGAGTTTCAAAATTGTACAACCACCCGGCCCCGTAAGAATCCGTGTTGATCGCTGACGGATCGTCGAGCAGTGCCTCGTTGAAGTTCAGCACTTTCCCCTCACCCGGCGGATACAAGGTCGACACCGCCTTCGAACTCTCAATCTCGCCGATTTCCTGCTTGCGTTTGACAACCGTGTAGGGATCGATGGTCCAATCCAGAAAGTAGACATCCTGCAATAGTCGAACAGAGTAGGCCGTGAAGCCGATTCGGAACCCTCCCGGACCTTCCTGAGCCCACATGTGATTATCGCAGTACAATCGATCTTGGGGAATCTGGGCTTCATACTGCCCCATCATAAAAATCAGTGGGTCGGCCATTATCGAATTCTTCTCACGTAACCGGTTTGCGTATGCGACGCGCGAACAGCTCACTTCTTCACAGCGACTTCACAGTTTCACAGCGACTTCATAACGACTCGATCGGATTGAACAAATTTGAGTTCCTAAGGGTTCGACTATACCAATTTCCCCGAAACCATTCGCGTCTCTCAGGGGAATCGACATTTTCTCGAGCGAACGCCACTTCGAAAGTTCTTCGTTGGTCCGGCGCAAACCACATCATCCACTTTGCGGAAGATCGAACAATCGCGAAAATCGATCGAGAACGGAACGCTTCAAGGACGCATATTCGACGGAATCAAACTCCCCGGATTCCACAAGTCGGCTTGCTTCATCGCGGGCTTCCGTCAGAAGTTGAGAGTCCCGCAGAAAATCTCCGAATCGCAGGGGGACGTTTCCGTGCTGGCGTGTCCCGAGGATGTCTCCGGGCCCGCGTAACTCGAAGTCTTTTTCAGCGACGACAAATCCATCGGAAGTCTCTTCCAGCACAGAAAGCCGTGCAACTGCTTCTGCCGAACTCGCTTCGGAGACAAGAAAACAAAACCCCCGAAATTTTCCGCGAGCGACTCGCCCACGAAGTTGATGAAGCTGTGAAAGGCCAAAACGTTCTGCGCCCAGAATCACCATCAATGTTGCGTTTGAAACGTCGACTCCGACCTCGATCACAGTCGTTGAAACAAGAACATCAATTTCATGATCACGAAACTGAAGCATTGTCTGTTCACGCAGCCCACGATCCATTCGCCCGTGAACCAGCCCCGACCGAAATTCGGGAAGGCTCTGCTGCATTCGCTTGAAGATTTGCTCCGCCGATGCTTGTTCCGAACTGGCATTCTCTTCAACAAGTGGACAGACCACATACATCTGACGACCGGAACTCAGCTTCTCTTTGAGAAATTCCCACGCTTTCTTCTTTTGTTCTGCTGACTGAATCCGAGTCGTCACGACCGGCTGCCGCCCTTGGGGCTGATCTTTCACAACAGTCAAATCGAGATCGCCAAACTGAGTGAGACACAGCGACCGGGGAATCGGTGTCGCCGTCATCACGAGAACGTGAGGCGACAAATCTCCCTCGGGACGGCTGAACTTCGCTCGCTGCGCAACGCCGAACTTGTGCTGCTCATCGATGACAACCAACCCGAGTTTCGCAAACTCCACCCCTTCCTGAATCACAGCTTGTGTCCCGACGACCAATTGAGCCGCGCCCGACGAAATTCGCTCCAGTGTCTCACGTCGGACGGCCGGTTTGAGGCTCCCGGTCAGAATCTCCACGTCCACCTGACTTCCGGCGAGAAGCTCCCGCAGCGTGTGTGCATGTTGATTCGCAAGCAACTCGGTAGGAGCCATGAGAACGGACTGAGCGCCATTGGCGAGCGCGAGCAACATGGCATAAGCGGCGACCGCCGTTTTCCCCGCTCCGACATCTGCCTGCAACAGGCGATGCATCGCGTTTCCCGACTGAACATCGCTCACGACATCACGAATCGCAGCTTTCTGCCCGTCTGTGAATTCGAATGGAAACAGCCGGCGAATTCGCGAATCGATCTTTGCCGAAGTTTGAAACACCGGGGCGTCCCGTTGCTCAACCCACTGACGCCGACGGAGCGCGACTCCGAGTTGAAACTCCAGCAAGTCTTCAAAAACGATGCGTCTGCGAGCCCGATGGTAGTTCTCCATCGATTCCGGTTGATGCACATCTCGAAGCGCCGTGCGAAGACTCGGCAGCTGATGCAATTTCAGAAACGATTCAGGGAGTCGATCACAGATGAGATCACCACACTCAACGAGAGCGGTCGAAATGAGTCGCTTCAAGTGAGGGAGCTTCATTCCATCTGTCAGACGATAGCGGGTGAGGATCAATCCTCCGGCTCCTTCATCGTCATCGTCGAGCCATTGAACCTCAGGATGAGTGAATTCCCATCGCCCTTGATTAACCTTCGGCTTTCCCGAGAAAAGAACTCTTTGACGGTCTTGAAGCTTCTTTCTCATCCAGGGTTGATTGAACCAGACCCCGCGGACGAAACCGGATCCGCAATCGATCAGACAAGCTGTCAGCGTTCGACCGTTGCGAAGCGTTTTGACATCGACATCGACGACAATCCCGTGAACGGATTGTTCTGCCTCGGGTTTCAAGTCTTCTGGCCGCGCGACATGGGAGAAGTCAAGCACGTCACGAGGGAGATGCCAAAGCAAATCTTCGAGAGTCTCGATCTTCAGCTTTCTCAACAGCGGAGCGACGTCGGGTCCGACTCCGGGAAGAAACTGGACATCGGTGGAGAGACTCAGTTCCGGCATGAGACGACGTCAGGCTAGAGCTTTTTGTATTCGATTCGCAGCGATTCACACAAATAGACGCTGCATTCATGAGACAGGACTCACAATTTGACATGAGCATACCCGACATCTCATCGAGTCCAAACCGTGCGCAATCGTTCGTTGCCTCAGTCACTCAATATGCAGCTCTTGAAGTGATTGCGAAGCACTCTTCAATTCACCTTCACTGGCAGAAATCAGCCACAGACTGCAATCAACGTAAGTGAACGGGGTCCCTGCTCACGATTCCGACGAGGACGAGGGCCGAATCAAGAACTTCGCTATTGGAATGCCTTCGTCGCTGCGACAGCCAGTTCATCGCAGCGTTCATTTTCGGGATGCCCGCTGTGGCCTTTCACTACCGTGAATCGCACCTGATGCTTGGAAAGCAGTTCGTCAATCTGCTGCCACAACTCAAGATTTTTCACAGGCTTCCAGCTTTTGCCTTCCTTCCGACGCCAGCCGTTGCGTTTCCAGTTCGGCATCCACTCTTGAGAACCTTTGGCGACGTACACGCTATCGGTGACAACTTCCACTTCAGAGGGACGAGTGAGCGCCAATAACCCACTGATCACAGCCATGAGCTCCATCTGATTATTCGTCGTCTCCCGATCGCCGCCGCTTCCCTCTTTTTCGGTGTTGCTGGCCGGATGCCTCAATACGTAGGCCCATCCACCCGGACCGGGATTCCCGCTGCAGGCACCGTCGGTGAAGAGTTGTACGAACGGTCGCGGATTCGATTCAGTCATCGCACTCGGAGTCTTGTTTTCATAAAGCCTCCGTCCAATAACTGAGCAGCAGCCAGAACGTCAATGACGTGACTGATCGAACGCGAAGCTCGGCAAATATTCGCGGAGTATCAGGCTACTTTGCCCGGTAAACAATCCGTCCACGATTGAGGTCGTATGGAGAAACCTCAACCTTAACCAGATCTCCTGGAACGATACGGATGAAATTCTTCCGCATCTTTCCGGAAACGTGGGCGAGCACAATGTGCCCGTTTTCAAGCTCCACTCGAAACTGGGTGTTGGCCAGTGCTTCCAGCACTGTCCCTTCCATTTCAATGGCCCCTTCTTTGGCCATAGATATTCAACCTTTCAGATGATGACAGCGATCGCGTCTCAAAGCTTTTTCTTCTGCCTTCTCCTGAACTTCGGACGATGGAACGCAGCATTCTGCTAATTCAAATCGTGGGCCGAGTGCATCACGGAAAGCAATGTGCTCTAAGATTCTGGCGTCGCCAGAGTGTAAGAATCGAAGGAAAGATCATATCGCCCAACGAAGCAAAGAGCAAACGGCTTCCAGTATTCGCCTCGGTTTTCACAAACACTGACGAACCAGTTCTGCGGAATGCGAACGCTGATCGTGCACTCCACGATTGCCAGACGCAATTTTCATTGGCAGTCGCAGCTCTACTGACTCACGTCGAGCGATTCACTTGAAGCAGGCAGCGACAGGCGGAACTTGGTTCCCCGCCCCTGTTCGCTCTCACAACGAATACTGCCCCCATGAGCTTCGATGATTTTTCGGGCGGTCGGCAACCCTAATCCGTTCCCGCAGGGCTTCGTCGAGAAGAAAACATCAAAGACCTTCTCGCAAGCCTCTTTCGAGATCCCAACGCCGGTGTCGATGATGTCGAGCACGACGGTGTCCCCTTCGCAACTCGTTTGAAGCTCCAGTGCTCCACCGTCTGGCATCGCTTGCTGTGCATTCCGCACCAGATTTGTCAGCACCTGATTGAAAAGGCGGGTGTCTAACGAAACCGGCGGAAGATTTGCACGCAGATGCGGACGAACATCAATCTGATGTTCATCAGCTTCTGCCTGATAGAATTCAAGAAAACTGGTCACCACATCGTTGAGCTTCGTCTCTTCCAGATGCAGTTGGCCCGCACGTGCAAACTGAAGGAACGATTCAAGGATCCCTTCCAGATTCTCGCACTGCCCCTGAATCGTTCGCAGACGCTTCAACGTTCGCTTCGATTGAGGACTGTCACTCAATTCCAGATCCTCGAACAAAAGTTCGAGGTTCATCTGGATTGTGGAGAGTGGATTTCGAATCTCATGCGCGAGGCCGCCCGCGAGCGTCGCAATCTCGGTAAATTGCTCCTCGAACGAGCGACGCCCGTCCAAGCCAGATGCATCAGATTCGACCATAACTCACACCGAGTGGACAACTCCGTGACCTATTCCTCTTCGTCATCGTAGAGATCATCGTCGTCGTCGACGTCAACGTCGTCATCATCTTCATCGACATCGACGAGATCGTCATCTTCTTCCACTTCGTCGTCGTCATCCTCTTCGCCCTTCTGTTCAATCAGAACGGCCTTCCGGGAGAGTTTGACGCGGTTCTGATCGTCAACTGCGATGACTTTGACATCGATCAGTTCCCCAATTTTGACAACGTCGCCGACAGACTTCACGAAACCGTCAGACAGTTCGCTGATGTGAAGAAGGCCGTCTTTGCCAGGAGCGATTTCGACGAAAGCACCAAAGTCTTTGATCGAACTCACTTTTCCGGAGTAGATGCGTCCAACTTTGATCTCTTCAGTGATGGCTTCGACTCGAGCCAACGCCGAAGCACAGACATCTTTCGAATCTCCAGAGATCGTAATTGTGCCGTCATCAGTGATGTCGATCTGAGCACCCGACTCTTCCTGGATGGCACGAATCGTTTTCCCGGATGGTCCGATAACCAGACCGATTTTCTCCGGATTGATCTTGGTCGAAAGAATTCGTGGAGCGGAATCTGGAAGTTCCGGGCGAGGACGACGAATCGTCATCAGCATCGTCCGCAACAACTCACGGCGTGCTTCACGGGCTTGAGTCAACGCTTTGCGAATGATCTCTTCGTTGATCCCGTCAATTTTGAGATCAAGCTGAATCCCGGTGATTCCTTTTTGGGAACCAGCCACTTTAAAGTCCATGTCGCCGAAGTGGTCTTCGTCGCCCATGATGTCGGTCAGAACGGTGTAGTCGTCCCCTTCCTTGACAATTCCAATCGAAATTCCGGCAACGGGTTGCGAGATTGGCACTCCGGCCGCCATCAATCCGAGGGTGGCACTACAAACCGACGCCATCGAGCTACTTCCGTTCGACTCGAGGATGTCCGAAATGATTCGAATCGTATACGGGAAGACTTCGCGATTCGGAAGAACAGGAGCAACAGACCGTTCGGCCAAAGCTCCGTGTCCGATTTCACGACGACCAGGACCACGAATCGGGCGTACTTCGCCGACCGAGAACGACGGGAAGTTGTAGTGCAGATAGAAGTTCTGGCTAATTTCGTCGAACAGGCCGTCGACCCGCTGCTCATCTCGAACTGTTCCGAGAACGACTGTTGCCAGAGATTGCGTTTCCCCGCGAGTGAACAAAGCGGAACCGTGAACGATCGGGAGCAAATCGACTTCACATTCGATGTGCCGCAACTCGTCAGTTCCTCGGCCATCAAGCCGCTTTCCGGCGATGGTCAGTTCCCGACAGGCCTTTTTGTCGACTTGATAGAATGCTTCTTTCAAGTCGCTGAGGGTTCGTCCGTCTTCCAGCTCTTCGAGTCCATTCGGGAAGTGCTTTTCGATCAGTTCGTCACGAACTGCTTTCGTGGCTTCTGAGCGTTCCTGTTTCTTGGTGCTCTGCCGAGCTTCCTTGATTTTGTCTCCAGCTTCTTCCTGAACGATAGGAATCCAGGGATTCGGGGCTGGCTCTTCGTATTCAAACGGCTCAATTCCGGCAGCTTCAACGAGTTCGTCCTGAAGCTCACAGATCTCAATGATCGCTTTGTGGCCGAACATGAGGGCTTCGACCATTTGCTCTTCGGGGATTTGGTTTCCAAATCCTTCGATCATCAAGACCGACTCTTTACTTCCGGCAAGGACGAGATCGAGTTCACTCTCAGCCATTTGCTCCACTGTTGGGAACAGAACGAATTCATCGTCAACCAGGCCAACGCGAACTCCGCCGATCGGTCCCTGGAATGGCAACGGTGCAACCATCAGGGCTGCGCTTCCGCCGGTAATCGCCCAGACATCCGGGTCGTTTTCCCCGTCGGATGACATCACGTTGATCATCACTTGAACTTCGTCACGAAAGTTCTTTGGGAACAGCGGACGAAGCGGTCGGTCGGTCAAACGGCAGGTCAGAATTTCTCGTTGAGTTGGACGACCTTCGCGTTTCAGGAATCCTCCAGGAAACTTCCCGGCAGCAGCGAATCGCTCACGGTAGTCGACGGTCAGAGGAAAGAAATCGGTGCCTGGCCGTGAGGGCCCTGTCTGGGACGCAATAAAGAGTGATGTTTCCCCGTATTTCAGAAGAATGGCCCCACTGGCCTGTTTCGCTAGTTTTCCAGTCGAAAGACTGAGAGTACGACCTGCAATCTCACGCGACACTTCGATTTCTTGACTCATCTACCAAACCTCTTTTTTCTAACAACCAACAACAAAACTCAAGACTCTCAACGCATCGGCCATGGTTTGCGAAATCGAAGTGACGAATTCAACAAGACATGAGCGAACACTCCGTCAACAATTTCGAATCTCTTTTCCGCGCGGACACTTCATCTCACAGAATGACGATTGTTTTCTTCAGCAACTCGCCAATCCGAGAGTTCGTTTCTATTCGCGTCAGACAACTCCGTTTTCAGTATTCAGTGGCGGCTCTTTTGCGAACTCATGGTTGAGACTGCATGTCGAAAGATCTTGCAATTCAGCAAACTGCAACGCCCCACGACTTCAATCACCAATCGTTCCGACCACTCACAAGAGCCCAGATGGACAGCGGGAGAAATCCGCTGAGACTTCACATCCTGTCCAAGTCACCTGTTGCCGGAAAGTCCCCCAATCCGGGGCCAAGAGCTTGTTTTCGATCAGCCAAAATTGAGATCGTTTTACTGGAATGCTCAGACTTTCGGGCAAACTCGCACGGTTGAATCCAACAATCGACATGCTGCACTCAACACTGCGTCACTGTAAAAATACGTCGCCGTAAAAATGCGTCGCTGTACATTTTGTCACTGCATTTCGTTCGCCTGATTTCCACGCGCCATACAAGATGAAGCGTCTTTCAGACAAACCGATGCAGAACAATTTCATCGATAGAATCTCTCGAGCCACTCAGGCCACCAGCAACGACCAATGCTCCACAAGCGAGATTCGACAACAGCCGACTACTTTCGAATCGACAATTTCGTGATCAACTCAACGTAGCGGGCTGGATCTTTCTCTTTCACGTAATCCAGCAAGCGACGACGGCGGCTGACAAGCATCAGCAACCCTCGACGGCCAGCGTGATCTTTCTGATGGGAACGAAGGTGTTCCGTCAGTGAGTTGATCCGTTCCGTCAACACGGCGATTTGAACATCTGGCGAGCCAGTGTCTTCGCCAGATTGCTGAAACTCGTTGACTAATTCCGACTTACGCTCTTTCGTAATTGACATCCATTCGGCTCCTCAGCCGTCCACATATCGCCGAAGCGACAATCCTAACCAGATAAACTTTCCGTTTTGACAAGCCGTGAAATGTAACAGGTTCACTGTCCAATTCAACTGATGACACGAAGTTACGTTTTGAATTTGATTAAGAACCCGTCTATTTTGGATGTGCCTTGCCGTTTCAAATCATGATTCCTTCCGTTTTTCGCCGAACATTCGGAGTTTTTCTGAGGTACGAAAATAGCCAGGTCCCCTGAACACTTGGCCCTTAGTCGTCAAAAATGCATCAATCAGCTGACCGTGCCACGGTGCTGCCAGTCAACTTTCGCAATGAAGTGAACGCAATTCCGGAAATGAAAACGCCCTTGATTGCGATGGCAAGCAACAGTGCGACGTGCACGTAAATATTGACACTGAAGAAATTTGCACTCTGACTGATCCAATTTGATTGATGTCCGAACCCGACCTATACTGAAATGATCGATATCGTTCGCAAACCTCGTACTGTCTTCAACTTTGGATGAAGCAGCCGGGCCAATCGATTCTCACAGACCCTTTGAATTGACAATCTCTGAATCGACAAGGACTTACAATGACACAAGCCATGAAGGATATGCCGGCCTGGGGGATCAGCCTCGTCATTAACCTGTCGATTCTGGCAATCTTCCATTTCGTCGTTTATCACCGGCCGGCGGAACTCGACAAGACGAGCATCACGAGCATCGTCGATGACTCCGCACACGAGGAAGAACTTCGATTCAGTGAAACAGCGATGGATCAGGTCGGGACGGACGGCGACGCATCGTCGCTCACTCAGTCACTCAGCGCAGCGACTGTTGTCGGGAAGGAAGATACCCCGCTCGACGAACAAGTCGAAGAAATTCTCAACCCTCAAATTCGCCCACTGACCGATTCGATGGTCATCGAACAACAGGGAGACATTTCCGCATCGGTCGATGTCAAAGGTTCCAGCGAAAAAATTGAACGCGGGGTTGAAGGAGCGATGGATCGAATCGCTTTTGAAATCCGGAGTTCGCTTCGCGATCGAAAAACTCTCGTCATCTGGCTCTTTGATGCGTCCAGCTCATTGAACGAACGACGTTCGGCGATTGCGAATCGCTTTGACAATGTCTATCGGCAAGTTGGCGAGATGGGTTCGACCGACGCGCTGTACTCCGTCGTCGCAGCTTACGGAAGCACACCGCAATTGCTCACTCCCGAACCTTTGCAGGACATTAAGGAATTGAGCACCACTGTCCGCGAAAAAATTCAGGAAGACAAATCCGGTGTGGAGAACGTGTTCGGCACCGCCAAGCTTCTTCTCGACAAATACCGAAACTGGCATAAACACAAAGGCCCGTGGAACAAGTTGGTTTTCATCGTCACTGACGAACGCGGAGACGACGCTCCTCAATACCTTGAAGAAGTGATCTCACTCGCCAAGCGGTCCCAGACCCGCTTCTTCACGATCGGCAATGCAGCGATTTTCGGACAGCAAAAAGGCTATGTGAAGTGGACCTACGACGACGGGTTTGTGGACTATCTGCAAGTCGACCAAGGACCTGAGAGCGCATTTCCAGACGGCGTTCAGCTTCCTTTCATCGGAAGTCAGAGTGACTGGCGAATTAAACAGATGTCCGCCAGCTATGGCCCATACGCGTTGACGCGTCTTTGTGCCGAAACCGGTGGGATGTTTCTCATCACTCAGGAAAGCCGCGGGCCAAAGTTCGACGCAGCGGTCATGCGTGAATACTCTCCTGACTACCGACCAGTGAGAGTGCAGGCTGATGAAGTCAAAAGGAACGCCGCAAAAGCGTCTCTCGTGACTGTGGCACAGATGACCTACGACGACGACTTGCCGGTTCCCGACCTGACGTTTCGGGCATACAACGACAACATCCTCAGAACCGATATCGGCGAAGCACAAAAACCTGTCGCTGAGATCGACTACAAACTTCGTCGATTCTACGAAGCACTGAGCGCTGGTAAAGAAGATCGCGACAAGATCCGGGAATCTCGATGGCAAGCCGCCTTCGACCTCGCGATGGGACGGATTCTGGCAATGCGTGTCCGGTATTTTGGATACAACCAAATGCTCGCCAACATGAAGGTGTCTCCCAAGTCGTTTGAGAAGGAAGACAGCAACATGTGGCGACTGGTGCCGGATGACGACATCTTGTCCGGACCTGAAATGCGAAAAGCAGCTGCGACTGCGCAGGAATATTTAAAACGCGTGATTGACGATCATCCCGGGACCCCCTGGGCTCTTCTTGCGGAACGTGAACTCAGTTCAAAGCTCGGATGGAGCTGGCATGAATTCAGCCAACCAATCCCAGGCTCTGACGGTGTCACGCGAGCCAGTGATGAAGAAGTGGCTCGTCTGCTTCTCGCAGAAGAGGAACGTCGACAAATGGAACGCAAAAAGGCGTCCAAACCGCGAGACAAACCGAAACTTTGAGTTCCGATGATCTCCTTCATGGAGACCGCTCCCCCCAATCGAGTCAAGTGGTCTGCCCGTTGAACTTTCGCAGTTCAGCACAGTGGCTGACCTCGTCCGGAAATGTCGCGTCGTATGGTCGATGATCGGAAAAGTCGATTTCCGAGAACGACCTTCGTCGCATCACAATCGTCGTGATTAGACGAACCCTGACGTCATCCATCTTCCAGGCGATCAGCAATTCTGATCAATGCAAAATCGCGCATAGATCATCACCAGTTCATGGCATATGATTTTCACACATATTCATTTTCATTGATTGAGACTTTGAACAGAGTCCATTCCCGCCCCGGGAGTCGAATATCCAGTTTGACCGCCCGACCTGGCAGGAATTGAAGAGCGACTTGCTCTTTGATCGGATCTTTCCGGTGGTCGTCAATCTGTCGTCACTTCACGACAGTGACTGCCCGAGTTTTCGCCACATCACGTAAGGACATTGATCCGAACATGATCTCTAAAAATATTCCCGCACTGCTCATTTCTCTCATCGTCCATTTCGCCGTACTGGGTGCAATGGGCTTCTATCGATTCCAGATCATCAAAGACCTGGATGTCGTCGCTGTCGAAACAATCATCGAAGATGAGCGTTTACAACAGGAGTTCGAACAGGATGTCAGTGTTGACACTCAAGTTTCGGACAACCTCTCCGTTCAGTCCGGCGGAACAATCTCGACAAACATCGGAGCTGCGGCCGCTCAACCAGCTGCCCAGACGAAGATTGAACAGTCAGAAGCTCTCAAAGATCCAGACATTAAAGTCACCGCCATTTCCGACATCAGCTTGCCGGGACTCGGAGAAATCGCGGTCGACCTGGGTGAAGGTGAAGTTTCAGGCGAAGTCGGAGCGAGAGTTGAAGGATACGGGGCGGCCATGCATCGCCTCACTCAGGAAATCATCCGCATGATGCGCGAGCAACCTGTGATTGCAGTCTGGATGTTCGACGCTTCCAACAGCTTGCAAGACGATCGAAAAGAGATTCGCGAGAACTTCCATAAGATCTATGACGAACTCAACATCGCCAAGAATCAGGCTGAGTCCAGAAAAGTGCGATACTCGCCACTAGAGACAATGGTCTGCAGCTTCGGAAGTGATGTTCGAAAGCTGACCCAGAAACCAACGAGCGAAATCGAAGAGATCAAAAAGGCGATTGATCGCGTTGAAGATGATCCTTCGGGAATCGAAAATCCATTCAGCGCCATTTCGAGAGTGCTCGATGAGTACGGGAAGACAGCCCAAAACTCGGACCGAAAATTGATGATCATCGTCGTCACCGATGAGTCGGGAACAGACGATCAGATTCTCGAAGAAGTGATCAGCAAGTCGGAAACGATCCGTTCGCCTGTCTACTTCCTCGGGCGGGAAGCGGTCTTCGGCCATCCCAAAGCTCGCGTGCGTTGGAAAGATCCGGAACCACCGAACCTCACACACTGGGTTTCGATTGATCGCGGACCGGAAACCGCATTTCCTGAATGCCTCCAGTACACCGGATTCGGCGACCGCTGGGATTCTCAATCCAGTGGATTCGGCCCGTACGGACAGGTCCGTCTTGCGAAGAAATCCGGCGGAATCTTCTTCATGCTATCCGGTGAAGAACAAGACCTCGCCGGACGCCTCTCGTGGACAGATCGAAAATTCGACGATCTGGCCATGAAGGAATACGAACCACTCCTTCTTGCTCGTCGTGACTATGAGCAGTCCCGAAAGTCGTCCGAATTTCGCGACACCTTGTGGCAAGTCATTGTCATGCTGAATCCAAACCTCGACAAGCAACTCAACATCAAACGCTGGGGCTATTCGATTGATCCTGCAGAGTTTGATGCTCAGGGGAAAGAGCAGTTCGACAAAACTCTCCGAGCGATGTCCCGTATGAGTGCCGCTTTGAAAGAGATCGAACGGATTGCTCCACTGCGTGCCGAAGAACGTGAACCACGCTGGCGAGCGGCATACGATCTTCTCTATGCCCAATTGATGTCGTACCGCGTCCGCCAATTCCAGTTCCTCCTGGCACTCGACCAACACTCGAGGCTTCGGCCGAAACTGAAGGACCCGAAGTCCAACGAATGGTACTTCGAGCACACACAGAAATTGCTCGAACCGGACGAAGAACAAATTCGCCGGACAAAGGTCGACATGACCGAACTCAACTCTCAGCGCGAACAGGCACTCGCTCTCTATGATGTGGTCATCAAAGAACACCCCGGAACACCGTGGGCAGTTCGTGCCAGTGCCGAAAAGCGATGGGGTTTTGGAATCACCTTCGAAGAGCGATTCTGGGATCCTCGCTATTACGACGCAGCCTATCGCAACAAACGAATTCCGAAGTTCTAAACCGTATCGGCCGTTTCTCTGGACTCGCCCTTGCGTTCGTCAGTACTGTTTGAAATGGTTTTCACTCTGGTTGCTTGCGTGCAACCGTGAAGGCCATTTCAATGTACTGTGAACGTGAACTCTCAACTGAATCGTTGATGAACTGAGACCGGAAGAGACGCATGCCAGACAACTGGACGACTTGGGGTGATACAGCCGAAGGAGCCTCTTATGGAGGTCTCACACTGCAGAACGAGTACATTCGTGCTGTCGTGACAAATGCAGGCGCTTCGCTCGTTTCTCTTGAATCTCCCGATCGATCGGGAGAATGGAAAAACATCGTCGTCACCGCGCATGAGCGCGAAGATTATCTCACCAACCCGTCGTTCCTCGGAGCGACAGCGGGAAGGTTTGCGAATCGAATTGCACGCGGGGAATTCGAACTCGACGGGACGAAATACAATCTCGCGATCAACAACGGCCCCAACCATCTTCACGGCGGAGAAGTTTCCTTCGCGCATCAGATCTGGCAGCTGCTGTCTCCGAGTCGAGAGTCAGTCACGTTTCGACTTGTGAGCCCGGATGGAGATGAAGGTTACCCGGGAGAATTGACTGTCGAGCTGACTTACCAGCTGAAAGGTCGCGAACTCGTTCTGAATTACTCGGCAACAACCGATGCTCCGACGATCTTAAACCTGACCAACCATACGTATTGGAATCTCGCCGGCGCCGGGCGTATCGACGACCAGCTACTGCAAATCTCAGCGGACCGTGTTCTGGAGAACGATTCCGATGTTCTCCCCACCGGAACAATTCTCGATGTAGCAGGAACGCCATGGGATTTTCGCACGCCCAAGCCGATCGGCAAAGATCTATCCGAGACCGATGGCGGATACGATTCCTGCTTTCTCATCAGCGGTGCGAACGGGTCACTTCGGACAGCCGCGATTGCGTCTGATCCAGCTTCTGGGAGAACGATGGAAGTCCTGACTACTGAACCGGGAATTCAGCTTTACACCGCCAATCATTTTGACGGGACGCAAGCGAGTGCGGGATGGGAACAGCACACCAGCTTCTGTCTTGAGTGCCAACATCTCCCGGATAGCCCCAATAACCCGGAGTTCGAAACGGAATTCGGCTCGACCACACTGCGTCCCGGAGAGACCTATCGCCAGACGACGGTTCACCGATTCGGAATTTCCTGATCGCGTCGTTGAAGTCCACGAAATCCCCCTCCCCTTGGATTGCAGTCCGGAACCGTTTCCCTACTCACAGCATTCTTCAGGTGACCCCGTGCGCATTCGTCGTTTCATCGTTTTGCTGTTCCTGGTGCTGCTTGTTCATGGAACGACCGCAGTCGCTCAACCGGAAATCCATTACTCCGGTCAAGTCGGGTGGAACGAAGATTCGGCGACAATGACCTTTTGCACGAGCGGCTCAATGCCGGTGAGCAAGGAAGGTTTCTTCTGGGATGTTCCTTCGACGGTCAAACGAATTGTGATTGACGAGAACGTTCGGTTCA
Source organism: Thalassoglobus neptunius (assembly GCF_007859735.1). GTDB lineage: Bacteria > Planctomycetota > Planctomycetia > Planctomycetales > Planctomycetaceae > Thalassoglobus > Thalassoglobus neptunius. Next base: position 84,160 of record NZ_SIHI01000012.1, read on the forward strand.
CCGGTGGTTTTCGTGTTTTGTATCGAGAGCCAACAAATCCGCTGCACATCGTTGGACGTCATCAAAAGACCTCCGTGATCTTTGGGACGAACGAAGAAGCATGGACGGCCAGACAGAAGATCGCCGAAAACGAAAAATGGAAGTACAGCGCCATCAGCGTCATTGAAGATGCTGTAGTTCACGTTTCCGGACTGACCGTTCGTGATCCGCGCGGATACCTGATTTCTGGATACGCCAACAAAGCTGTGATCCATGTCGATTCGTGCACACTGATCGACACCCGAAGCGGCAACAACAACAACAGCGATGGATTCGCCGGAGCTGCGGGATCTTCAATTCGGAACACTCTGATCAGCACGGCAGATGACGGCATTAAAATCTACAACGACATCACGCTTGAAAACGTCGTCATCGAGCATCATCGGAATGGTGCCCCACTGCAATTTGGCTGGGGAGGCGAATCCAGGATTGTCAACGCGACGATCTCGAATCTGACCATTCGAGGAATCGACCCGGAGCATCGATACAACATGGCTCCGTTCACTTGGGAACGCGGAGAGAAATCAACGAGAAATGTCACGATCAACGGACTCGACGTTTCCACTGGCGGTCAGTTGTATGACGAAGAGAGTGGAGAATGGGTTCCGCTGGGGCTGTTGGAACTTAAGCCCGCCAACTGTGAATTCAACCTGAAAGCGACCGCAGTTCAACGACACGGATTGCCACTTGGGATGAACAGAACGACTGGAACAATTCAGTTGGATGAACTTCCGGATCGTGAAAGCTCATCGCTGAAAGATTAAGTGCCGACAAACTCAAACCGCCTTAATATTGAATATTAAGTGCAGAACAGAGAAATGCCATCAGGCGATCGGCGGACTGAAACGCTTTGGCTGTTTCGTTCACAAATTTGGGCGATGTCACAAGGCCCGGTTCGAAGTTTGAGATCCCGATAAAATCTTTGCGTTTCAGATCGTCGATCATGGGATGATCCGCATCAAATCCCCGAGGGGCACGCTTGAGGGAATCCCCCGTCAGCGAGAATCGCTTCACAAACTTTTTGTCGTTGACTGCGTTCTTCCAGTCTTTTGATCGCTTGCCAATCGCCTTGCGAATTGCCGCGAGGTGTTCTCCCGCAGGATGCCAGACACCGGCTCCAACGAAGCATTCTTCGGCTGAGATATGCAGATAGAAACCCGGTGCGTGGACGTATTTACCCGCTTCGTGGCGAAACTGGATTCCGATGTTCGTTTTGTACGGGGTTTTGTCCTTCGAGAAGCGCGTGTCACGATGGACGCGCATCAACGAGCCGCCGACTTTCTTGGGCTCGACTCGTAAATGCTCCGAGATTTTCCCAATCGGCCCCTGCATCGCCGCGATGTATTCCAAAGCTGGGCTTCAAACTTCCGATTCGTATCGATCGCGATTGGCGTCGAACCAGTCTTTGTCGTTATTGGCTTCGAGCTCCGACAGAAACTGAAAGACTGAGGGCGGAAATCCGTTGAAAGTTCCCATCGTAGCTCCTGATGGAATTTCCAGAACTCGGCAATTGCAGCCAAGCGAACGAAAGAGACATCACATTCGCTCGAAAGAGCAGCCGTGAAGATGGCCTATTCCAGTTGCTGGATCAATTTCGTCAGCAAGGGAATCGTCGTCGCGACAAAACCGCCAGTGAGAACGAGAATGATCACGAAATGGGCCCAATGCAGGCGGACTTTCGTTTTCAGGGCCAGTTTTGAAAAGTGCACCGCGATCCCGACCACTCCCAGTACCGGGAGAATGGCTGCGGCGCCCGGGCTGAGTGCGAGTTCAGCAAACCGGGAAATTTGCAGGTCGAACTCTTCCATCACAGGCAGAATTGCATTGCGCTGCCGGACAACGAGAATCGACGCGAGGACTGTGAGGACCAGATTGATCCCGAACAACACAGGTTCAACCCGACTTGTCAGTCCCGACAAGAGGACCAACTCATCGAGTTCATTCTTTACCGGTTTCGTCATGAGGCCGCCCGTGATGCTTCGAGTGGTGCGCACTTTCCGATCTCTCGAACCGCTTGTCTCAGACGCTGTGTGTTTTCGACGATTGCCAGGCGCAGGTAGCCCTCGCCATCTTCTCCGAATCCACGTCCGGGACTCACCGCAACTCCGCCTTCCTCGAGGAGCTTCATCGAGAAATCAATGGACCCCATTTGAGCATAGGGTTCCGGGATTTTCGCCCAGACGAACATCCCCGCTTTCGGGCGATCGATCTCCCACCCTAAACGCTCCAGTCCATCACACAGAGCGTCCCGGCGTCCCTGATACTCAGTGGCAATGCCTTCGACAGCTGCGTCACAGTGGCGCATGGCGACGATGGCGGCAATTTGAATTGCCTGAAAGATCCCGTAGTCGTAGTAGCCTTTGATCGTCGCCAGAGCCCGGACCATTTCGCGATTCCCGGCACAGAACCCGATTCGCCACCCAGCCATGCTGTAGCTTTTGCTCATCGAGGTCAGTTCAACACCCACGTCAATCGCTCCGGGAGTGGAGAGAAAACTCGGTGCGAAATATCCATCGAAACAGATATCTGCGTAAGCAAAATCGCTGATCACCATGAAGCCGTACTTCTTGGCGAGTTTCACGAGTTCGACATAAAAGTCCTGTTCGATCACAGTCGACGAAGGGTTGTGTGGGAAATTGACCACCACCACTTTCGGCTTCGGATAAAGATGTTCGCATGTGTACGCGACATTTCGCAGGAACACGTCCGGCTGTCGAACATCGAGAGCGATCACGTTTCCAGCGGCAAGCATCACTGAATACATATGAATCGGGAATGTCGGCGACGGAACAATGGCAGTGTCTCCCGGTCCCATTAAACCGAGACACATATGGCTGTAGCCTTCTTTGGACCCAATACAGGCAATGACCTCATCATCCGGATTCAGCCGAACGCCGTATCGTTTCCAGTATCGCTTTGCGACTTCGCTGCGCAGATTTCCGATCCCGTTGGACACCGAATAGCGGTGATTCTTGGGATCCTGCAGGGCCTGAGCGAGTTTTTCCTGAATCAGGGGGTCCGGCGGATCGGTTGGATTTCCCATCCCAAGGTCGATCACATCGATTCCCGCGACGCGTTTTTCGTACTTGACCTTGTTGATCTTTCCGAACAAATACGGCGGCAACCTTTTCAGTCGATCCGCAACGGGAATGGAATATGGATTGTCGCTGACTGGGACTTCTGTTTCGCTTCTCATGACATTCATCAGAAAGAGCTGAGGACTTACCGATTGCTTCGCCAGGAACCACGCAGTGTGATGGCGGCATCGGACCGGACAATGGGATCTTATCCGGATCAGTTCGGTTGGGCGAGATCGAGTTCTTCAGAAACCTTTCGTGTTTTTGAACATTCTCGAATCTCCACAACGTTTTCCGGGCAGACGAAGACGTCTTCGATCCGGCTTCGGCGAGTTGGGAGAAGTCAGTTCCTCCCCAACTCGCAAGCCGAATTCCCAAATTCGCCAGCCTGAACATCACGGACGATGTCGCAGACAAGTTTCGTTCCACGCTGGTTCGGCGATGCTCGCCAATGCCCACTATTTTTGCTTCTGCGAAAGCAAAAATGCCATCAGATTGTTGAAATCCTCGGCGGGAATCAGCTCTCCCCAGTTTTCGGGCATGATTGAGATCGGAGAGATCGCTTCGTCGTCGACCAGATTCTTGTCGAACTGAATTTCTTCGCCTTTCTGATTCGCGAGAACGATGACGTTGCCCTCTTCCCGTCGAAACAGCCCGGAGTAGATGCGTCCGTTCTCGAGAACGTACAGCCTCGTCCGAAACGCCACATCGATGTTTCTGTTCGGAGCCAGAACATCTTCGAGAAGACGTTCCATCCCGCGGTTTCCGATTCCGTCCAGTTGCGGACCGATCTGTTTCCCTTTGCCATCGATGGTGTGGCAGGCCGCACAATTCTTTTCGAAGACCTTTGCCCCCTCAGAAATCGAGGCTGTTTCTGCGTTGAAGCTGTTACGACGTGCTTTGATCATGGCGAGAATGGAATCGCCGCCGTCAGGGAGTTTCGAACGAATCGCATCCAGCCGGTTGATGATCTCGGAACTTCCCGTTCCTTTGACTTGAGCGACGACGACGTCCGATCTCAAAACTTCGGGAGAAATCATTCCCGAATCAATCAAATCGGCGAGCTTGGTCGCTCCCTGCGGCGAACGGGACAGTGTTCGGGCGAAAGTTGTCTGGAGCCTCAACGGAAGCGTTTTCAGAACCGCGACCTGTGCTTCTTCATCCTGAGTCGACAAAGCATCGGCGATTGAGTTCAGCAGAACCGTCGAGACATCCGGCTCAGCGAAAACAGCAAGCAAGCCAACCGGAGTCTCCTCTGACTGCGAACCAGCGATGAGCGTCAATGCTGCATACCTTACCTGCCCCGCTTCATTTGGGTTCATGGCGATGAGGCCGAATTCTTTGAGGAATTCTTTCGCTCCCAATCGTTCACTTAAGTTCGAAGCGGCAATCAGGCGTTGCCGGCCTTGCGCGAGACTTTGCGTCGGCAACTGAACCACGGGCGGGCTGATTTCCCCGATCGCGATCCATGCATACGCTGACAGGTCAATGCCATCGACAACTTTAAGGATCCCCGTCTTGCCAGCGAACTCTTCGAGATCCCACTCAACCCGGCGTGCTGTATCATTTCTGGGGGCGTATGCGATCCGGACTGGTTCGTCATCTCCCTCCACAGTCAAGCTGACATAGTTGTTCATCACCGGTTCTTTTGTCGGAAATCCGAGATGCCCGCAGACATAGAACGACAACTTCTCCGGGATGGGAAATGGCTTCGACATCAGAACTCCACGAGCGGTTTCCCCTCCGGGAAGACTGCTCATAAAGAGTTGTGAATGTTGAGCGTCTTCACGCGTTCGCCACTCCATATCCCATTTTCCGATCGCCGAACCTTCATTCGCCAGCTGCTGCCAGTCTCCCATTCCGGGACCGCGTTCATGTAATACGCGTGCAATCACTTCGCATCCCCAGGTGTTCATCGAATCCGGAATGCTCTCGCCCTGTTGGCGAAGCCCTTCTTCCATTGATTGCAGCAGTCCCAGCTGAGTATCGAGATCCGCCGAGTATCTTGTTCGCGCTAACTCGACGAGCTGCGGGATTTCCTGGCTCTCGAGCGTTCGGGCTGCCATGCGGACGACGGTTTGCAACTCGTCGCCGGGCAACTCAACCTGATCAATCGCAGAAAGGAGGAATCGAGCGGACGCCGTCGAATGAACAGCTAGACTGACAGACGCCAGTAGCTCGACCTCATCATCCTTGGGATTCAACTTCGCGACGACGTCATAAGCCCCAGACAACTGACATGTTGACTTAAGAGCTATTTTAATCGCGTGCTTTAACTGAACGTCGCTGCTGGACGCTTGCGAATACGCTTGAAGCAAATTCGCTATTACATTCGTATCGGGATGGCCTGCAAACGCGAGAGCACTGGCACGACGAACCATTGGGTCGGAATCGCTCAGCCCGCGAGAAGCAATCTGCTGATCACCGGCCGACCAGTTCTTCCTCGTCTCGAGAATCCGTTGCACATGCACACGTACCAGACTCGATTCACTTTCACTTTCTGCTGCAAGTTCCTGATCCGACAAACCTCCCAGACGCGCGAGCGACCAGAGAAGTCCGACTGTCTGTCTGGCATCGTCTGAGTTTTTGAGAGCCGCTTTCAACTCCGGAACAGCCTCTGTTCCGCATCGATCGACAAGCTGCTCGACGACTCGGCTGACGTAAGGGACATTCGGATCGGCGAGCAATGGAATCAATTGTGTGGCCGTCAACTTTGTAAGATCTTGAGGACGTTCCTCGTCTCCCGCCTCATCCGTTCTGACGACTCGCCAGATCCGACCGCGAAAACGATCACGTCCCGGATGGTTGAGCGGAACTTCGTAGTGCCCGATAATTCGATTGTAGAAGTCTGCGATATAAAGCGCTCCGTCGGGGCCGCACTGCATGTCGACTGGACGAAACCAGGGATCTGCTGAAACGAGAAAGTCTTCCTGTTCAATCACTCGAGGACTTGATCCGTCGTACTCCAACGTGTCCCGATGAATGCGGCTCGTCATCACATTTCCGACGAACAGATTGTCCCGGTACGCTTCGGGATATCGATCATCGGTGTAAATCGTCAGTCCCGCGATTGCCGTTGAGCCGTGCAGATGCCCCATGACCGGCGGCACGTAACCGAGCCCATCGTGCGGTTTCCCGAAACTTTCGTAATAGCCGCCTTTCAAAAGCAGCGTCACGGGCTTGGTGTGACAGTCAGACGAATACAAATCTCCCCACGCATCAAAAGCCATTCCAAACGGGTTCACCTGCCCATGGCCAATGTGCTCAATGCGAGAACCGTCGATGCGAAAGCGGTAGGTGTTTCCGCTTTGCATGGACACGGTATTTCCGTCTTTGCCTGCGACAGATGATTGATTGTTAAACCCGTGACAGGCATACATCCAACCATCCATTCCTCGTCGGAACGAATTGTTCAATCCGTGTGTATCTCGAGAGTAATCGAACGGTCCGTATAAAACTTCACTCGTATCCGAAATCCCATCTCCATCGGTGTCTCGATAAAATGTAATGTTCGGAATCGAGAAGGCGATCACGCCATCTTTGTAAGGATACAGCCCGATCGGAATGGTGATCCCTTCGACGAAAGTCGTGAACTTGTCAGCGCGCCCATCTCCATCGGTATCTTCCAGAACGCGGATGCTATCCGTGGCCTCCTCAGTGAAATTTGGAAACGGATAGTCATTCGACCCCGACATCCACAGTCGCCCTCGCGCATCGAATGCCAGATTCATGGGCTTTTGAATATCCGGTTCACTCGCGAAGAGTTGAACTTCGAAACCTTCCGGAACGGCAAACTGCAAGCGTTCTTCATCCGGAGTTAAGGGATCCGTTTCGCGGACCTGCTGTCCGAAATCCTGTCCCTGAACGCTGCGAAGCCCAGACAGGGCAATCAAGACAATGCCAAGCAATCGAATACGCAATTTCAACAACGGTCTCTCACTCAATCAAAAGGGGTTCATCATGTCCAACAAACACTTACCGATACGTTTTGAACATCATGACGCATCGCCGGAAAAACTGCCAGCGACACCGTCGCTGCATCCGGGACAAGAGGAACAAGCCTCTTTTTCAATACACGACGACAGACATCTGTCTCGCGAACTGCGACAACCCCAATCACGACACCGTTCTCGGTGTTAGCGTCAGTTGTCCCCTTTGTTTGTGAAATCCCTCATCACGATGAAACAGCGTGTCGCAGACATTCTCGTCGTCCTTCTGGCCGTAGCGCCGTCCTATTCGGTCTATGCTGCGCATTGGATGCAATCGGAGGGAGCAACCGGGTTCATTCAGTACGACATGCCGTACTACAGCGCGAACGGCCGCGAAGTTTTCGAAAACGGAAACGGAATCGCCGGTGCCAACCCGTTCGATCCTCAACCGGATGCTCCGGTCGTCTACGCACAATGGTTTCCTTGGCTGCTCGGGACTGCCGTCACTCAAGTCGGGATTCCGCCAGAAGTCATCTTCTGTTCGATTGGTCTCATTGCCGGAGTTATCACCAGTTGGTTCACCCTTCTGATTGTCCGCTCACTCCTCACGCATCACGAACACGAGAGGCTTGTCTTCTTGCTGGCAATGTGGGGAGGAGGAGCACTGGCGCTTGCGCAGGTTGTGATCAATTTCATCACCCACGAACACCCCTTCCATCTCATCCTCAACTTCGACCTCGGCGGCGGATGGTGGTTCTTTTCCTGGGGACGAAATCTGCTCCTTCCGACGGAAGCTCTGTATCATGCTTTCGTCGCAGCCGCATGGTATTGCGTCATCAAACGACGAGAATGGACAGCGGTCGCGCTCGTGACAATCCTCGCAGCGACGCATCCCTTCAGCGGCGTCCAACATCTCCTTGTCATGGGAAGCTGGAATCTCTTCCAATTGCTCGTCTGGAAAGATCGACAGGCACTCTTCCGAGGATTGACACTGACCGTCGTACTCGGCCTGTTCCTCACTTATTACTTCGGATTCCTGGAGTCCTTCCCCGAACACCGTGACCTGCGCGAAACGTGGACGCTGAACTGGAGTGTTCCAACAATCGTCCTGCTACTGGCCTATGGCCCGGTCGCAACTCTCGCTGCGGCGCGACTTCTGTTTCAGCCACGAACCCGAAGCCCGGAGATCTGGTTCTTTGTCGTCGCTGGCCTGATTTCGTTTTTGCTGATCAAGCACGACCTCTTTATCACTCCGCATCAACCGTTGCACTTCACACGCGGATACGTCTGGATGCCGCTCTTCCTGCTCGGTCTGCCGGTGATCCAGTCGTTGACGAACTCAATGTTTCACATCCAGCCGATGTTCCTCCGAGTTGTCTGCATCGCGATTTCCGTTCCCCTCGCCTGCTTCGACAACATCTGCTTCATCGGCCACTCAACTCAACATCCCGAACCGCAACTTTCCCTGCCGACTCCGGTTCGCGACATCTTCGAAACTCTCAACGAACACGAAGCGACAGGTGTCTTCCTGTGTGCCGACGAAGATGTCAGCTACCTCTCCGCCACGTTCACCCCTGTCCGCCCTTACTTCGGACACAAGTTCAACACTCCAGACTTTGCAGAGCGAAAAAAACAGGTCCTCGCCTGGGCATCCGGCGAGCCAATCGACGACTGGTTCAACCCGATCGACCTCATCCTCCTCCGCCCCGAAGACCCAACAGATCTTCTCCCCTCCAACAACTGGCAACTCCTCAAAGAATCCAACAACTACCGCCTCTACACACAATCGCCTTGATTAGACAGTGATATTGCTTGGGCAACTGCACGGCCAGATGCGGACACTTCAGTGAAGCTACCGTCCCTACGGAGAAGGTAGGTGTACGCCTGCCCTACACTGACACCACAAGTGACCAGAGAAACCCATCCAAGCAAGCAAGCGTATCGCATTCGTGCTACAACACTTGATGATCGCGATGGAGCCTCCTCAAATGCACAAAATTTTGCCAATAAACTCCTTGCAGCTTATTGTGATTCGAATGGAAAATCGATTTCAGGTAATATCTTGCCCCACGCCTACTGCGAACTGTCGCATCGGCGCAAGTTGAATTGCCTTAGACTTTGATTGAATACGCGAAGAGTCGAGAGCTATCTCGCCCCCTTGTTGAGTTTCCAATGAATGTAACATTTCACTATCCCCCGGATTTGATGAGCCTTCTCGTCGACACAATTCCCCTGCTATGTCGTTCAAAAGAAGACACATTGCTGTTCATCAAAGGAGCAGGTGTCGCCGATTCACTGACATCCGATCTTTGGAACAAAGTTCGAACAGATCGTCGCAACATCAACAAATACGAAATTGTGCGAACTGTTCTTTGCAGATTGAATGAACAAGAAGAATTACTACTTCGTCCACGACGAGAAATCTTAAAACGTGTGGTCGAGTTCGACGATTTTTCTACTTGTTGGCCCGACGATCGCCTAAAAGCACAAGGTTTGGTCGCGCAGGTTCAAAAGCTCGTCAATGTTAAGGACTCTTTTACTCGATTGAAAGATGAGCATGAACGGGAAAGGCAAAAGAACATTTCAAGGAATGAAGCGGCAAGCCAACAATTGCAGAATCGCCGTTCAGTCATTGAGAAGTTAAAGTCTGAATTCTTCGGGTTGTTTTCATTGGAAAATCCCCAACTCAGGGGAAAACGATTGGAGGACGTACTCAACCGTTTGTTCGAATTCTACGGTATTTGCGTGCGGGAAGCGTTTACGGTCACAGGCGATAGTAGCGAAGGCATACTTGAGCAAATCGACGGAGTCATCGAACTCGACGGTCACCTGCACTTTGTGGAAATGAAATGGTGGAACAAACCAGTAGGTGTGAGTGAGATTTCTGAGCACATGATGCGGGTGTTCTTTCGCGCAGAGGCTCGTGCCATCATTATCTCAGCGTCTGAATTCACAAAACCTGCTGTCAGATCGTGCAAAGAAGCACTTTCGCAAAAGGTAGTTACGCTATGTACGTTGCAGGAGTTCGTAATGGTACTTGAGAACCAGACTGATTTGGCTGACTTTCTTCGAAGAAAAGTCCAGACCACGATCATGGAAAAGAATCCTTTTCCTCAATTGTGAGACATACCAGAATGATCGTCTTTTTCAGTAATAGTATTAAATTAGCACGAGTGCCATTCCCTCTCCCGTGTGGGCTGTTTTTCGGTTTCGCCGACGATGTTCGAACTCCATCCCGGAACTCGCAAGTCCGGTTAAAGCGGAACGCTGTAAGCGTCTCCCCAAAATTGTAGGAGCCTGTCCTGCACGACATTTAAGGGAGAATAGGCGGACTTTAAACAGGTTGGATTTTGTGAGCAGTAATCATCGTCGATGCGGACTTAAGGTTCCGAAATCGTGGACTGGCCACTTGTCATTTGCGTCACTTCGAATACAGCAGAACCGCTGACCGGAGCAACCTCGAGTTTTCTTGCCACAAAACCTGACTCCGCAAGCAGGTCTTGTATTTCTGAGTCTGAAAAAAGTTCATCTGTGAGGACCAACTTTTCTTTTACATTCGACTCGATCAATGCACTCACAGCGTTGACCGTCCGTCCCGCGTAGTCGCTTCGACCATCAGTGATCGTTTTCACGATCGCCCCCCGGTGCATTGCGATTCGCAGAGCGGGAACATCCTCAGCTTGATCTGTGGAAACATTCTCAGACAAGAGTTCAAGTACGGACGTAATGGCTGTTCGCGCGTCGCGAAAATCCGTCAAGATCCGGTCGTGTAGACATCGGTCAGAAAACGTAGCGCTCGACGGAGAGGGTGTGACGGAATAAAAGCGTAGCGCCCAGATGATCACTTGTTGTCAGGTGTTCAGACTTTTGGTTTTCACCATTTGTTTGAACTGA
>NZ_SIHI01000013.1 GCF_007859735.1 Thalassoglobus neptunius
CAAATCGAGCGAAGCCATGATCTATGTGGCTTCCATTGGTCGCATGCTCCGCCGCTTAGCTCCTTCACCCAACCAAGCTCCGTTCAAATACCGACTTACAGCATGAAGAGGATTCCGGATAGGCTCTAAGAAGACGACGCAACCCAAAAAAGGCCCGACGAATGCCCTGCGTTGCGTTCGCACTTCGAAATCGATCCCGCGGTCCACATTCACCTCCGCACTGCAGATATGTATAGTGTCGACAAAGATTAGAGCCTTTTGTCAAGTAGGCTGTCAGATGGATTGCTCACTTCAGTCATGATCGTATTAAAAGACTGCTTCATCTGATGTTTTTGACGGTGTTCTCGAATCGTCTCTCCAACAACGATGGCGTACACTCCCATGAGTCCAACGGCTAGCCAAAGTGCCAAAAGGACTCTTCCGCGTTTTCGATCACGACAGAAGAAAGAGTAAGCTGCGTACACGCCGAGTAACAGCCACGACAGGAAGATCAGTTTTCCACCTACGTCTTCCATGGTAATGCCTCTTTAGATCATCACAGATTAATATCCGGGAGATAGGTGTGGTGAATTGTGTGTGTGAGAGTCGCTGTCGTAGGTGGAGTTGAGAGTGTAAAAGTTAGTAATGGCGATTAAATGGTGAGGCGGCGGTCGCGGGCGTCGATTGGCCATTCGTCGATTTGTTCGCCTTTGGAAATGATGATGGCTGCCGGGTAGAGGACGGATGTGGGGCAGACGTGGCGGGGGATGGCGAGGGTCCAGTCCCCGGTTTTCCATTGCTCGGCGGAGGCGGTCTCGATCACCAGGTGTTCTTCGTTTTGAAGGACTTGAACGCCGTCGGGGATGGCTGGGAAGATGGCTCGTTCACCCATGGCCGGGTCGGAAGCGATAGCCTTTGTGCCGAGATCGAAAGTGATGCGATTGGCGGTTGGGCGGCTGATGACTCGCGTCATCACGAGGGCTGCAGGGGTGAACATGTCGAGGTCGGGAAAGTTTTCACCGTATCCAGCATCGTGATACACACAGGTTCCCGGGCTGAGTTCGATGCAGTCGTCGTTAATTTCTGCATAAGCAGGGAATGTGGGAGTTCCGCCACAGATGACTTTTTCGACTGGGAAACCGTCGGCTTGCAAGCTGTCGCGGAATTGGCTGACTGATTGCCAGTAATCATTGACGGCGGCTTTGCGTTCGTCGAGATCGGAGACTTTGAGATGACCGTCGTAAAGATGCAGCCCAGCTGCGCGGAGTCCGGGAGCCTTTGAGATTTTGGCGTAGGCGATTTTCGCACTTTCTCCGAGCGGCAAGCCGGTTCGATCGCGTCCGGGATTGATGTCGAGAATGACGTCAATCGAAGTACCTGCTGCTTCCATTGCGCGGCTGAGGGCTTCGATCTGTGTTAAATCGTCAGCAGTTACGCTGAGTCGAACGTTCGGAAACTTCTTTCGAAATGCGATGGCACGATCGATCGCTGGGCCGATCAGATTGTAAGCGAGAAAGACGTCGTCCACACCGGCATTGGCGAGCATTTCTGCTTCGGCGAAAGTCGCTGCTTTGTGTTTGCGGATGCCGCGCTGAAGTTCGTTCTTGATGATGGTGCTCATCTTGTGAGTCTTGCAGTGGGGCCTGAGTCGCTCAGGCTGCTGCGCCATCTTGATCATTGCGTTGAGGTTTTGGTCGAGCAATTCTTGAAAGACGATGAGCGAGGGGCTGTCAATTCGCTCAGGGGAGTTGATCTGATAGATGTTTGGAAGCTGAGGGATTGACATGGAATTGGCTTTCAAGATTTAAACAGCGAGGAAGCGACGATCGCAGAGGGAGCGAACCTCAATGGATTCTCCGTTCGGGGAGATCGTAAATTTTCAAAGGGCGTTGGGAAATAGTTTGGCTGGGAAGTGGATGATCGACAAGCAGAGAGGACGTTACAACTGGTCCTGATGCGAATCGAAATCTCCATGAGTGACCAGATCGTTGTTGGCCGCCCACTGTGCCAGGTCTTTACGATCAATCGCAGCAGCGATCAGATCGGGAAACTGATCGGGAGTGCAAGCGAAGGCAGGAACACCCAGCGAGGCAAGGGCTCGCGACAGATGATCATCAAACGCGGGGGCTCCGTCATCGTTTAAGGCGAGCAGGCAGACGAGGGTCACTCCGGAATGAACGATGCGTGCAATCCGTTGAAGCAACTCGTTGGCATTTCCGCCTTCGTAAAGGTCGGTGATTAGAATCATGACCGTCTGCTGAGGGCGCTGGATGAGCGACTGAGAATAGGCCACCGCTCGGTTGATGTCGGTTCCTCCTCCTAGCTGAGTTCCGAAGAGAACGTCCACGGGATCTTGCAGCAGTTCGGTCAGGTCGACGACTTCCGTGTCGAAGACAACGAGGCTTGTGCGGAGCGAATGAATGGAAGCGAGAACGGACGCGAACAAGCTGGAGTAAACGACCGAAGTGGCCATTGATCCACTCTGATCGACGCACAGAATGAGATCTCGCATGGCCGATCTTCTGCGTCCGTAGCCGACCAGTTTTTCAGGGATGATCGCATTTTGTTCGGGAAGAAAGTTCTTGAGGTTGCGTTTGATCGTCCGGTTCCAGTCGATCTCATTGTGTTTCGGACGGTTGTTTCGAGTGGCACGATGAAGAGCACCGCGAACAGCTTCGAGCATCGGCTGGCGAATCTTTTTTTCGACTTCTTCGACGACTTGTCGGACGACTTGTCGGGCTGTCTCTTTGGTTTTCGCGGGGATGACACTTTTCAAAGCGAGGAGTGTGGCGACGAGGTGAATATCTGGCTCGACTTGCTCAAGTGTTTCCGGTTGCAACAGCATTTCATGCAGTTTGAGTCGTTCGAGCGCGTCTCGCTGGATCAGTTTTACGTTGGATTCTGAGAAGTATTGGCGAATGTCACCGAGCCAGCGATTGACGTTCGGGCAGGAGCTTCCGAGTCCTCCCTGGCGATTGGAATCGTAGAGCGCCTGAAGAACGTCGTCGCGACCTTTGTCTTCTGCTTCGAGTGGAAATGCGTCGTCCGGTGGATCGGAGTCTTGACCGAGGACCATTCGCCAGCGACGCGACCGCTCTTTGGATGAGTCGTCAGTCATTGTTGACTCCCAGAATTTCAGACAGGATTGGAATGACCAGCCTCGCACGTTCGGAGTGGATCGGTTTCTCGGTGGAAAGCGAATTCGACGAGTTACGTGACGCCGCTTTCAGGTCGAAGGTTCGGATCTTCTCGGCCATCTGTCGCCGTTCCGGGCCGGTGAAGTCGCTGAACGCTCTTCTGAGGATCGGGAGAAGTTCGTCGAAGATTTCTTCGTTCAGGTGCATCAGCCAATGATCGAGGCTTTTCCACAAATCGTCCATGTGAAGCAGCACGAGCCCGTTTCCCTGAAGTAAACCGGTGAGCCAGTTCGCGGCAGTCAGAGTTGGGGTGACGGGTGAGAGTTCGAGAGATGTGATTTGATTCAGTTCTTCGGTGTTGATGATCTTTCTTTCGATCAGCAGTCGGCAGGCCGATCCTCTGAGAAGTCCGTGAGCTTTCGAGTTCATGATGCGCGACAGTCGTTGGTTCCATTCTTCGGTCAGTTCATCATCCTGAATCAGATCGAGCGCTGCTTGAGTCGAAAGAATCCCTTGTTGAACTGCCTCGGCGGCGTCGTCATCGGTCGACTGACACGCGCTCGGCAGGCCAATCAAAATGCGAGAGAGCATCTCTTTGAGGAGTGGCAGGACTGCAGAACATTGAGTTCCGCGCACGTCGCTGTAGCGAGAAATGTTTGCCAGTGGGCCGACCGCTTCCATCAGGTGGACGACATCGCTTCCGACTGCCGACTTGCTTCGAATCAGTTCGATGAGACCGGGAATCGACTCCTGAAGGTCAGCGAGGATGGCGGCGTCGAGAGACTGAGTCAGGGCACTCAACGTTGAAGCCGACCTTGCGAGATCGAGGATTCGGGCTGACGCTGCCGATTCAACCGTCGTGCCCCAGACATTGGCCTCGATCAGTTCGACGGCAAATTGGGGATGCCACTGCAGTTCCCACAACTCATGAAATGTGGAAATGCCGCCGCCTGATTGCTGAAGAATTCCCCAGGAAATCCCGAGAATGTTCAAGCGATTGAGGAGCTGGCTGCGTTGGAGTCCGATCGGCTTTCTTAAATCGAGATCGAGGACTTTCTTCTCGACACTCGGTTTTATCCGAAGAGATTTTTGGAGTCGGGCGAGATCTTCTGCAAGCGGGACAGTTGGTGTTTCGACGGGAACGGAACCGAGTCGGTCGCCGATTTCAAGTTCTTCGCGAATCAGTTGAAGTGGGGCGGTGTTTCCGTGGCACAAGACCGCGAGGATTGATTCATTCAATTCGGCGAGCCCGGCGCTGGGGCGTTCTCGGAGGGCTGCAAGAGTCTCCGCCAGTCTCAGTGCTTCGACGATGTTCGCGGGGGCTGCGTCAAATTCTTTCTTGCGCAGCAATCTCGCAGCATTTGTCAGCCAGCTTTGAGGAGCCTGTTCGCCGAATGTCCAAACGTGCTCGTACCAGCCGGGGGATTGAATTCCCGCTCCGTATCCGCTTCGATACGCGAGCCGACTATAAGTCCACGGAATCCATGTTGAGGTTGTCTTCAGCTTCGGGAGACCTTTCAGTCGAGCCTGATCATCTTTCACACGACATCCGGGGACCTTGCCTTTCAACGCTGCTTCGTCGAGAACCGGGCCGTGCCAGGCTCCGCAGACAATGGCGATTCGTTGAAAGTCTTCCTTGACCACGCGGCGAATCGAGCGACGCATAAACGCTTCTCGAAGAAGGTCCGCCTCGCGTGTTTCAGGGAACTCGTCTCGCACCGACCGCATTGCTTCCTGAATCGCTTCGAAGAGCTGTCGAGGATCCTGCCGCCGTTCAATCTGTTCTTCCCACCACAATTCTGGATCGGAGTAGCCAGCAGCGTTTGAGAGAATTGCGATCGGGTCTGCCCGCCAGACGGGGGCGTTCTCGGCGGTCTTGTCGTCCTGTCGTTCTTGCTCTTCGGTGACTTGTTCAGGGGTTGCTTCTGCTTCATCGAGGGCCAATCGATGAGACATCGGGAGGTCAATCAGGTGGACCGGAACGCTGTGTTCGTTGGCCCAATTCAGTGCCTGCCATTCGGGAGAAAAGACCGCGAGCGGGTAACTGACAGATCGTCGCGGCTGCTGCTTGGGATAGACAAGCATGGCGACCGGGGGAACGACTTCGCCCGTCTGGATCAATTCAAGTGAAGGTTCGGCGTCCGCTGGTCCTTCCATCAGCACGACATCAGGAGCCCATTCCTGAAACGCGGACAACAAGCTTCTCGCGCATCCGGGACCGTGGTGCCGAATGCCAAATACCTGAATACGATTCACCGTTTCGCCGATTTCTTCTTACGATTCGCGACTTTCTTTCCGGTTTGCTTGCCAGCTGCAAATGCAAACGGAATCCAGATGACAGCCAATAGCAACGAGAGCACGACAGCTGTTGCCGATCCAAGCGGCTGAACGAACTTCTCAGCGGTGCGCGCATTTCCTTCGCTCATGATGTAAAGGCCGGCAAACGCCAGCGCGGGGACGGCAATGACGAGAATGACGGTAAGAATCACGCGCGTTTTCAGGCTCATCGGTTCACTTTCTCTTTCAAGCGATTTGTGAATGCGTACGTTTGTACGATCACGAGTGTAATCGCTTTCAAAGACTTTCGCGACTGGCACGATACAGGTCTTTCCATCCGTCTCGCTCTCTGACGATCGCTTGCAGATACTCCTGCCAGACGATCAGGTCTTGGACCGGATCTTTGACAATTGCTCCTGTCAGGCTTGAGATGATATCCCCCGCTTTGAGGGATCCGTCTCCGTAATACGCCGACATTGCCATCCCACTTGAAACGACGGAGATCGCTTCTGCAGTGGAGAGTGTTCCGGATGGGGATTTGAGTTTCGTCTTGCCGTCGACGGAAACGCCATTTCTCAGTTCACGAAAAATTGTGACGACACGTCGAATTTCGTCCAGCGCCGGAACTTCGACCGGGAGTTCGAGTGCCCGTCCGAGTTGCTCCGATCGGCGGTGTACGATCTCCACTTCCTGTTCGAAGGATTCCGGAACCGGAAGAACGACCGTGTTAAATCGTCGCGTCAACGCACTCGATAAATCGTTGACTCCTTTGTCTCGATTGTTCGCTGTCGCGATGACGTTAAAACCTTTGACTGCATGAATCGAGGAATCGGTCTCGGGAATCGGGAGTGATTTTTCAGAGAGAATCGTGATGAGAGCATCTTGCACTTCGCTCGGAATTCTTGTCAGTTCTTCGACCCTCGCGATCCGACCGGTTTTCATCGCGGTGAGCATCGGGCTGGGGACGATCGCTCTATCGCTGGGACCTTCTGCGAGAAGGCGAGCGTAATTCCATCCGTACTTAAGAGCCGTTTCGTCAGTTCCCGCTGTGCCCTGAATAAGCAACTGCGACGTTCCACTGATGGCTGCGGCGAGATGCTCACTCACCCAGCTTTTGGCTGTTCCCGGAATTCCGTAAAGGAGCAAAGCCCGGTCGGTGGCGAGTGTCGCAATCGCAATCTCGATGAGGCGATCGTTTCCCAGATACTTCGGGGTGATTTCTGTTCCATCACTGAGTGTGCCGCCCAGCAGATAGAGTTTGACAGCCCACGGCGATAGCTTCCAGTTCGGCGGTTTCTGGCGATCGTCTTCCTCAGCGAGGCAATCGAGTTCGTGGGCATACTGAACCTCAGCCTGCAAGCGCAGCTGCGCGGAATCTGATTCGGGGATGTTTGCTCCTTGAGCACTCATGTCGTGATTGACTCCTCAATACGTCTTTGGAAGAGCGGGGCAGCTCTCGCAATTTACAGTTCAGTATTTTCAGTGTTTGTCGTGAAAAGCAGGCTTGTTCCCGTAAAGGACTTAAAAGTGTTCTGTGTCACTCCGCCGCCGTCATCTTATCGAGCTCGCGGTAAAATCGTTCGCGGAGCTTGACCCGTTCGTGAAGTTCCTGGATGAGTTTATCAATCGCTGCCGAGTCCCAGAAGTTGCGCTGCCCGGAGTGAGTGTTCCACGGTTTCATCGCTTCGGGGAATGATTCTCTCGGAATCCCTGCTCCTGCCATCTTCAGACATGCCATCCAGTGGACGACTTTTTGGTCATTTCGATTTCTGAGAAGGTTTCGAGCGAGGCTGAGGAACGCATCCGCGAATCCACGAGACCAGGGTGTTTTCAGAGGGGTGAGGAGATCGCTAATGGGAAGAATGGTGGGCTCATGAACTTCCCGGAGTGACTTCATCAGTGCGCTCTCTCTCATTTCTTCAGGAAACATTCCCAGCAGATCCGAAAGAGTTGCACCTGCCAGTTCACGAACCTGGGAAACATTGTGTTGCAGCATCGCCATCCAGTAAGTCCACATCGGGCGTCCCCAGAGGACAACGTCTTCTTCAGCGAGTCCGAAGCGGCGAATCGCCCTCGTCCATCCGAGAATGACGACGGGGCCCCAATCGTCGTTCAGGATCCCGTTTAATAATTGTTCCGGCGTGCAGTCGAAGCGATCGGTCCATGTCCGGGGAGGAACTCGCGAGATAATCCAATCGAGCCAGTGCGATTTCTGTCCCTTTCGGCTTGTCGGGTTTTCGGGAATGCCGTCTGTTTCCCACTCTGATGGATAAGTTTCGGGAGGGACACATTTCAGCTTGAAGTCTTCATTCGGCGAAGAGGTCTTCAGAAGAAAGTCAGCGCTCCGGATTTTCATGCGTTCCACAACTTCCGATTCCGGCAGCGTTGCCAGCAGTTCGATGGCTGTGGTCCGCACATACTTGCTGCGGTCCTTTAAGCATTGAATGAGGAACGGTTCATCATCCGCATTCAGATTCTCTTCGAGGTCTTGAAGAAGATTGTTTCGATCATTCGCCTTGTCGGAGGAGAAAGTTTCTTCCAGCCATTCGCGGCCCTGTGTTGGATCGATCTCTCGGATTTTTCGGAGCACCGCCCGACGTTCCGCGATGGTGCCTTCGTCCCATTGACGCTTTAACTCTGGAAGAGAAGAGTTCTCGTTGACTGATGTTTCCGAAGAGATTGCCCAATTCCATTCAGGGTTCAGGGCTGCCAGCCAGCGCCCACGACATCCGAGGCAGCGGGTGATTTTAGACCGAAGTTCTGGCGATTTCGTATCCAGAGCGACCGGGAGAATTGCTCGAGGGAGAACGTGGTTCGCGTCCAGAATTTTTCGACAAAGCTCCGGTGCGACATCGACGAAATCCTTCGAGAAGGCTTGTTCGAGGAGTTCGCTTGCTGCGTCCGACCAAGGGCAAGCGGAGTCGTCGTGATCGGGTTCGATTGCGGGAACGGTATTCGGTTCGATTCCCGCAGCTTCATAGACAGCTGTCGCCCCGAGTTTCAGAAGGAGCGCCGATTCCGTACTGAGCGGCGCAGCCGGAATTGAGTTGCAAAGGTCGTCGACCGGTCCGCTCTCGCTTTCGGGAGTTGGGCCGGATTTGCCTGTTCCGAGCAGTGCCTGGCGAGTCAGTTCATTCATGTGCACAGACGGTACTTTCCATGAATGATCGCCCCCAGTGGGACGAGCGAGTTTCCGTTCCACTCGCCGAACAGTTGGAACGGATGTCCTCCGGACTCAGCAAGAAGTTTCCAGATGTGCGAAGTTCGAATCGGCAGGCCTGCAGAGTTCTGGTCTCGGACAAACCATTGTCCATCTTCGTTCGTCAGGGTGATGGATTCGAGCGAGCACGAGCAGGACCCCATCCACGGATTGAGAGCAAGCTGCCCCGCATAAAAGGTGAGAAACTCGTCAATGGTCGCATGTCCTTTCGGAACGATTTCTTCTTCAACACGATTCGAGCCCAGCGAGCTAATCCGTGCTCTTTGTCGCAAGCTGCCCGGGTAAAATGCGAGAGTTGTGTCGAGCGTTTCCCCGGGGACAATTGTTTCCGGGAATGATTCTCTTGCCGACGCGAATTGCAAAATCAAGGCTTCGCGTCTTGTCTGTCGTCCCATCAACCACGAGCGCTGGCTGCGAAATCGCTCCTCCTCTTCCGTTCGCTGACCGATGACGAACCACTCGTCGTGAACCTTTTCGTCTTGCGCGTCAATCTCCTCCTGCGACGTCGACCATCCGATGAGCTGACGGACTTCCGAGTGTAGATCGGGAGACAGGGTATCGATGCGTTCGAATGCGTGAATCAACAGCTTGATGCGTCCGAGGTGAGCGGCAAGCCGGTCGGGCCAATCGGGGCCGTTCCCGACGATCTCTGCACAATTCCAAATTCGCGAGGCAAGCCCTTTTGCCTGAGAATCGATCATTCTGCGGGCGGGCTGATCCCAATAGCTGAACGGCTTCGTCTCAAGTCCAGCGAGACCTTCTCTCATCAAATCATCCAGCCACAGCGAGAGAAATTCGACACCTGTCCGGACTTTCTGGAAACGTTCTTCGGCGCGTTTGGCCTGTGCTTTCCGGTCGACCGGTTTCGGCGGTTTCTTAGCTGTGTCTGCTTGTCGGGCTGCCCGGTCTTGCCGTTTCTTGATCCAGTCAGACACCCAATCCGGAGGTGTTTCGATCTGCGCACTGTCAGGAATTTGAGAGAAGAGCGTGAGAAGTGCCAGGCTGTGCTTGCACGGATATTTTCGACTCGGACAGCTGCAGGCTGATCCAAGGTTTGCGAGATCAATTTTGACGAGATACCCGCTTCCACGGCCGAAAACGCCCCACAGAGCAGATGGATCAACTCCGATGTGTTGCCAGAACGCGGGGACAGCGATGGCTTTTGCGGCATCAACCGATTTCTGGTCTGGGGCGAGAGTCGCGATTTGCTCGAGAGAGATGGGCATTTCAGTATTCAGGGTCAAGGAGCAGGAAGACCATACTGATTCATCCGCCACTGGCAAATCAAGTTTCCCCCCGATCCGATCGGACGAATCTTTTCACGGATCTTCAAATTTCCGGGCGGATGGTTGTCGTCACATCGAGACAAACAGCCGGAGGTGTCGTTATAGTGTCGCCTCAGTGAGGGACTGCTTAAACTTTGCAGAAGACGCGCTATGAATTCCAAGTCTCTGACGATTGCCCAATGGGGAGAAACTCAGATCGAGCCCGGAGAAATTCGGGATCTGGAGCTTCGTTTTTCTGAATCTTACAGCGGGATGGGAGTTGCCATTCCGGTTCAGGTCAGACGGGGAATTGAACCGGGGCCAACAATCTTCGTTTCTGCCGCTGTGCATGGGGACGAGATCAATGGGACCGGAGCAATTCGGCAACTGATCATGGACCATTCGCTTCAGCTGACGCGCGGCGGGCTGATTCTCGTTCCGGTCGTGAATGTTTTGGGATTCGAACGCCATTCGAGGTATCTTCCCGATCGACGCGATCTCAATCGGTCTTTTCCGGGGAACCCGAAAGGGAGCTTGACGAGTCGGTTCGCGAACTTCTTTTTCGAGCAAATCGTCGGACGTTCCGATTTCGGAATCGATTTGCACACAGCTTCGATTCGAAAAACGAACTTCCCGAATGTGCGTGCTGACCTCAGCGATCCGCGACTGCGAGAAGTAACGAATGCGTTTGGCTGCACGTTAACGATCAATGAAGGGGGGCCTTCGGGGAGTCTTCGACGCTCAGCCTGCGAAGCCGATTGCCCGACGTTCATTTTCGAAGCGGGGGAAGTCTGGAAGGTCGAATCAACCGTGACCGAACATGCGGTGCGGGGGATTCGGAATGTTCTTGTTTCTCAGGGAATGATCGAAGGAGACATGATCGACCCTCCTTATCGGACTGTCATCGAAAAAACCAAGTGGGTCCGTGCGGAATCGTCAGGATTTCTCGACTTTCACGTTGCTCCTGGTGATATTGTGACCGCGTCGAGTGCGATCGCGACTACATCAAGCCTGCTGGGGAAATCACGCGAAGTGATTGAGTCACCTGATGATGGTGTCGTTCTGGGGATGACGACCATTCCGGTGGCTTCTCCGGGTGAACCCGTGTGTCATTTGGGACTGGTTGACCTCCGCGAAAATCGAATTCACGACGTTGTGGAGAATTTCCCGGCGGATGAACTTCAGCAACGAATTCGCGACGATCTTTCGACAAGTATCTCGATTGTTGATCCTGACCCTGTGGATGAAGAAGTTCGACCGGAGGATGAAGAGTGAGTGTTGTTGTCTTTGGCTGTCGCGGTCAACTTGGAACGGAACTGTGCGAGCAACTCGGAACGAGCGCGGTGGGCTTCGGTCACTCCGAAGTCGAAATTACAAACCCGGAGTCCGTCGCGGAATGTCTGGACCGGGTTCGTCCATCGGTCGTGATCAATGCAGCTGCGTACAACAAAGTCGATCTCGCGGAAGATGAACCGGAAGTTGCCTACCAAGGGAACGCAATTGGACCGCGCGTCCTCGCAATGGAATGTGCAGCCCGAAATCTACCACTCGTGCATGTGAGCAGTGATTACGTTTTCGGAGGGCGATCAGAATCGAACGCGTGGACGGAAGAAGATCTTCCATTTCCGAATAGTGCGTATTCGACAAGCAAGCTGGCCGGGGAGTTTTTCGTTCGTTCGCTCTGTCCGAAGCACTACGTTGTCCGAACGTGTGGTCTGTACGGGAAGGCGGCCCGTGCGGGAGCGGGAAAAGGAAACTTTGTAGAAACGATGCTCCGACTCGGTCAGGAACGGGACGAACTCCGCGTTGTCGTCGATCAAAACTGCACCCCGACATCAGCAGCTGACCTCGCAAGCTGGATCATCGCACTGTCTGAGACCAGCGACTATGGTCTGTATCACGGAACAAATTCGGGGGCCACGACATGGGCAGATTTCGCGACCGAAATCTTCTCCCTGACTGGGCTTCCGACGAAAGTGATTCCCATCCCGTCGTCGGAGTATCCCACGAAAGCGGCTCGACCACGTCAGAGCGTTCTCAACAGTCATGCTCTCTCAAAAGCGATCGGACAAGAACTCCGGCCGTGGCAGACTGCTCTCGCTGAGTACCTGGAAGTGCGCAAGTTGGAACTCGCTTCCGCCTGACGTTCGCACATTCAAGTGATGCTTTTCACCGTTCGGCGAATTGAGGGTACACGCGCGCTGAATTCCGTAGGGAACGTGTGATAAAGAATCTTAGTTGGATTACGTGGGTTCTCATTGATGCGTCGCCGGTTTGCGCTGACAATCATTATGAGAGAGACCGGTGGAGAGAGGCCAGTGTCTGAATGGCACCACTTTCAATCCCCTCTCTCAAAGTTTTTGGAACCACAATCTCGGAGCTTCAATCCATGTGCAGCATCCGTCGTGGACTGCTCTTCGCACAATTGATCGCTCCGATCAGATGTCTTGATATGGATGCTCCGGTCACGGAACGGAAAGAATCTCAATGAATCGTCGAAGAACTCATTTCGAAAGCCTTTTGATTGCGATCACGCTGTCGGTGATCTGCCTTCCCAACATCGGGTTCGGAGAGACCCTCGAGTTGGCAAAGTGGAAATACAATTTCCGCAAGCCGCGAAACCGATGGATGCAACCGAACTTTGACGACTCCCGCTGGATGGATGGCTTCGGAGGATTCGGAACGCGCGAAACACCGGGACAAAGAGTTTCGACGAGTTGGAACACCAACGACATCTGGATGCGAAGATCGTTCACTCTTTCGGAAATCCCGGCCCGCCCGGCATTGCTCATTCATCACGATGAAGACGCCGAAATCTTCATCAATGGAAAGCGAGTCGCAGCCCTAAAAGGATACATCACCGAGTACCAGGTTATCGAACTGGACGACGCAGCGAAGAAGACGTTGAAAGTGGGAAAGAACGTTCTCGCGGTTCACTGCCATCAAACTGGAGGGGGCCAGTATATCGACGTTCATGTGATCGATGCGGACAACATTCCCGATCTTCCGGAGCCGGTCCGCGAAACGAAACCGTTTCAAACGGAATTGATCACCGAATGGGGAGCGGAAGTAACTCCCGAGAACGCGTGGACCGAATATCCCCGACCTGCTCTTGTTCGAGATGAATGGAAGAATCTGAACGGGAACTGGAATTACGCCATTACCCCGAGGTCACAGAATACGGTTCCGGAGAAATGGGACGGCGAAATCCTCGTCCCGTTCCCGCTCGAATCGAAACTTTCCGGCGTCCAGCGTTTACTGGCTCCGGATGAAGCCCTCTGGTATCAACGTCCGATTTCTGTCGAGAAGACGAACGACGTGCGAACGCTTCTCAATTTCGAAGCGGTTGATTACCACTGCGAAGTGTGGCTGAACGGGACAAGTGTCGGACATCACACCGGCGGGAACGTACCGTTTTCGATCGATGTCACCGATGCCGTCAAGGCCGGTGAGAATGTTCTGACTGTTCGCGTCGAAGATGCGACAGAAGAGTGGCAACTCCGCGGGAAGCAAGTGCTCAACCCGAGAGGCATCTGGTACACCCAGGTTTCTGGAATCTGGCAGACAGTTTGGCTGGAGCAAGTTCCCGAAGCGTACATCGCCGATTTGAAAATCCGAACCGATGCACAGACCGGAACCGTCAGCCTCAAACCTGTGATCGAAGTAGGTGCTGGTGAAGACCATCAAATCGAAGTGATTGTCCGCGACGGAGGAAACGAAGTCCTTCGCCAATCGGGAACAGGTGACAAAGTTGAGGTGACGATTCTGGACGTCAAACTCTGGTCTCCGTCGTCCCCGCATCTGTACGACCTGACTGTGAATCTCAAATCGAAAGATGGAACTCTGCTCGATTCTGTGGAGTCATACACCGGTGTTCGAACGGTCGGGAAGACGCGCGATGCCGATGGACACTGGAGATTGACGCTCAACGGGGAAGTGATCTTTCACTGGGGAACGCTCGATCAGGGATGGTGGCCGGATGGACTACTGACTCCTCCCAGCGACGAAGCGATGTTGTTCGATATTGAATACTTGCGTGATGCTGGTTTCAACATGATCCGCAAGCACATCAAAGTCGAACCGCGTCGGTATTACACCTACTGCGATCAGATGGGAATGCTCGTCTGGCAGGATCAGGTTAGCGGTGGGCAGAATCCCCCCTGGACTCGCCTTGAACCGGAACCGACCGACGCTGAATGGCCGGAAGAGCAACATGAGCAGTTCATGACGGAGTTCGAAGAGATGGTGAGCACTCTCGAATCTCACCCGTCGATCGTGGTCTGGACTCCGTTCAACGAAGCTTGGGGGCAGCATCGAACCGTTGAGGTCGGAAAGTGGATTGCCGAGCGTGATCCAACTCGAACGATCAATATCGCCAGTGGCGGAAACTTCTGGCCGGTCGGCGACATTGTCGATGCCCACTCATACCCGCATCCTCGCTTCCCATTCGAGCCCGATCGCGATGCGGAATTCGTCATGGTGATGGGAGAGTTCGGCGGCCACGGATATCCGATCCGTGACCACCTCTGGGATGCCTCAAGACGCAATTGGGGTTACGGAGGACTTCCCGAAAACAAAGAGGAATATCGAGCACGATACCTCGAATCGATCCGATTGCTCGCCGAATTGAAAGAGCAGGGGATTGCTGCCGGGGTGTATACGCAAACGACCGATGTCGAAGGCGAGATCAATGGTCTGATCACTTATGACCGGAAAGTGATTAAGATTCCGGCCGAAGAGTTGCGGAAGATTCACGAAGCATTGTTCGAGGATGCTTCAGAGGAGTGAGTCCAAAGAGCGTCGGCGAACGATTTCCAAGAACGAATCGTTTTTGATCGTTCGACTGTGTTCGGAAGTGTTCGACAGTGATTGGTAAGAGAAGCGGAGCTGCGTCTTTCGAGACCGGTTCCGCTTTTTTTGTGCTCATGTTTCAGCGCGTGCATTCAATGAGAACGGAGCACCGACTTCGATATTCAACATCAATAATTGAGAGTCGTTTCGGAATGAATTCCTGCCGAAAACTTGTGCGATCGCGGAATGGGGATTCTCGAATGTTGATGGAATGCAACCCGTCTGAAAAATCCATTCATCGCGGTCAGAATGCGAAAAAGGAACGTCACTCACATCACGTCGCAGAAAGATGGACCACTCTTTCTGCAGTTGATTCTCAGAAGGATCAACGTATCGTAATGTGTGACGTGAGCTATTCTTTCAGCACGGACTGAAGTTTCTCTCTGACTGAAGAGATCAAGATGCACGAACGATTTCGACGACTTCGACGACGATTCACCTTTTGCGTGGCGTGTTTGTCAGGCGTCCTTCTAATTACCAGTCAGTGCATCGAAGCGGCCCCGCCGAGAAAAAAAGGCAGAAATCCCGCAAACCGGTTGCCTGATCTCAAGGATTCCGAAGACAAACTGAAATTTCTGGAACAGATCCGTTCCAGTTTTCCGACGGTCAAAAGTCGTCGAAGGTCAACGTATGGCTCCGCTGATCTTGATGAACAGCTTGAGAAATACATTTCTCGCGAAACAAGAACTCCACTCGCTCCGATCGTCGACGATGCCACTTTCGTTCGACGGGTGTACCTCGATGTCGCGGGGCGATTTCCAACGTCTGCGGAGATTAAGCAATTCGTTTCGAATACCGCGCCGGACAAACGTTCCGTCTTAATTGATGAACTTCTTGAAACTGAAGAGTTCGCCCGAAAACTCGCTCGGTACTGGCGAACGGTTGTCTTCTCTGAATCCAACGCGAATCGCAATTCCGTTAATCCTCAAGCTTTCGAGGACTGGCTGTTCGAAGAGTTTCATGCCGATTCCGGATGGGATCGAATGGTCGGAGAAATGGTCTCCGCGACACCAAAACGCAAGAAAGACACGAAGCCGCAAGACAACGGCTGGCATCAGGATCACGGACCGAACAATTTTGTGCTTGCGAACGAGCGTAAGCCGGAACTGATTGCGTCGGCGACCGCGAGGCTGTTTATGGGAATCAGCATCGGCTGCGCGGAGTGTCATGACCATCCCTTCGACAAGTGGAAGCGGGAGCAGTTCCATGAGATGGCCGCGTTCTTTTCGCCCGGTCGATATTACATGACCGATCAGTACGACCCCTCGCAGAAATCGGTCGTCGAAGCGAAATTTCTGCTCGGCGAGAAACCTCCGAAGGTGCTGAAGCCGGATCAACGTCGCGTCGCTGGAGCTGCGTATCTGATCTACAACCCCGACAACTACTGGTTCGCCCGAGCGTTCGTGAATCGTGTTTGGAATGAACTTCTTGGTGACGGTTTCTACTCCGTCGACAGCCTGGGACCGGACAAGGAAGTGATGCATCAATTGGTGGTGAACCGGTTGGCTGCATCGTTTCGATATGAAAAATTCAAGCCGAAGTGGCTGTATCGAACCATTCTCAATTCGCGTGCTTACCAGCGTGAGACTCGAACGATCGAACGAACCGAGGACTTATTCACAGCTGTTCGACCCGCCCGACTGAGGCCGTATGAAATCTCCGACAATGTCGAACAACTCGTTGGAGAGAACAAAGGGCTCTCCAGTGCGATCAATCGAACGTTTGAGCAAGACCCGTCCATTCCCCAGCGTGATCTGGAAGGAAGTATTCAGCAAGCACTTCTAATGATGAATAACGGGACGCTGAACAACAAACTCATCAACAGCTCGCTCAAAAAACAGTTGATGAAAATGAAAGACTCCAAAGCTCTTGTGACGGAAGCCTTCGTCAGCGTTTTGGCCCGGGAACCGACTGCCGAGGAACTGTCTCGTTATGAGCAGCACATCAAGACTTCCAGTAAACGAAACGAGGCGGTCGACGACATTCTGTGGGTGCTTGTGAACTCTTCAGAATTCATCACGAAACGCTGACGAACAGCATCCGTCGAAAAACAAGAATTCCTCATCGCATCGAACAATCGAATCGTCCTCGCTGAGAGAAATGTAGTCCCTGATATGAACAACAACCTGTTGCACGTCAATTTGAACGCCGGTGGGGAGATCACTCGCCGCAACCTTCTCCGCCTTGCTGGAGGAGGCTTTGCATCGCTTGCGGGTGCTGGCTTCCTGAAGTCGCTGGGAGTTAATGCCGAGGAACTCAAGCGGCAGGGAAGATCGTGCATCATGGTCTTTCTGAACGGAGCCCCCAGTCAAATGGAGACATGGGATCCGAAGCCCGGTCACGAGAACGGCGGTCCGACCAAAGCGATTCAAACAGCCATTCCGGGTGTTGAGTTCGCGGAATACTGGCCGAAACTCGCAAAGTTGGCGGGAGAGTTTTCGGTCATCCGCAGCATGAAGGGAAAGGAAGCGGCCCACGAACGCGGGCGTTTTCACCTACGGACCGGCCACCGCTTGCTCGGGCCGACCCGTTTCCCCCACTTTGGCTCTCTTGTCGCCCACAAACTCGGAGATCCGGAATCTGACATCCCGAACTTTGTGAGTCTGGGGAATACCGTTAGCTCCGGATTTCTCGGCGTCGAAGTCGCTCCATTCATCGTGAATCAGGCGGGGCAACTCCCAGCCAATGTGAAAGCAATGCAGACCGGGGCGCGACAACAGCGGCGAATGGAGTTGCTGTCGCTCCAAGATCAGGATCTTGTTGCTGCGGGAGCCAAACGCATCGCGCACGAACATCAGGAACTGTACCGCAAAGCATCGAAGCTCATGACTTCGTTGCGGCTCAAGGCATTCACCTTAGCAGGAGAGTCGGACAAGACGAAGCAATCGTACGGAGGCCATGCTTTCGGAAAGAGTTGTCTCGTGGCTCGTCGATTGGTTGAGGCGGGGGTTCCATTCGTGGAAGTACAGCGAGGCGGATGGGACATGCACCAAAATCTTTGGCAAAATATTCCGAAGACGGCGGGAGAGGTTGATCAGGGGCTGTCGGCGCTTTGGGGTGACTTGAGGGATCGCGGTTTATTGGAAAAGACGCTTGTGATCTGTCTTGGCGAATTCGGCCGAACGCCCAAGATCAACCAGAAAGCGCCCGCTGTCGGACGCGATCACTGGGCCAAAAATTTCAACCTCCTCATCGGTGGTTCATCAATTCAAGGGGGAGTCTGCGTCGGTGAGACCAGCTCGGATGGTCTCGAAATTACAGACCGCCCAGTCAGTGTCGAAGATCTCTTCGCAACCATGTGTACAACGATGGGTATGGACCCGTATGAAGAGCTGATCACTCCCGAGGGGCGCCCCCTTCAGATCGTGAGCGAAGGGTTTGAAGTCTCCGAACTCCTTACTTAGAAGTATGTTGCGTCTATTTGAAGAGGCTGTCTTCGGTTTTACTGAAAGCGGGAAACTCTGGGACCGTTATTGACTTTTCCAAGGTTCTACACTCTAATTTCATTGTGGACACTTTCTGTCGTTGAGGGGTCAACGCACAGAATGTCGACAAAGACTCTTTCAGACCGAATGGTTTGAGGACAAGTCGATGTCGGTGTCTACAATAATAAATCGATCAGCGATCGAGGGGTCGAGCGCTGTGATGGTTTGATCTGCTCTGTAGAGCGTTGTTCTCGAAAGAGCTCGTGGATTAATTGCGATATTGAGACAAGCGACAGTGGGATTTCGTCGCTTCCTCCAGAACTGATACGCAGATTTATCGAATCTCTCGCTTCATCTTTCATTGATTGAAGTTGTGAGAGTTATGGATTTCGAGCCTGCGTGACTCATCGCGGCGGTACATGCGTTCCGATATATAGATCAGGAAGATAATCGGATAGCGTTCCGTCGGGAACAAGAGGTCGAGCTATGATGGCTGGCAAGAAAACACCTGGCGTCGTGATTACCGGCGTCGGTGTCGTTTCACCGGTCGGTATTGGAAATGAACGGTTCTGGAGCAATCTAGTAGCCGGACGTTCAGGTATTGGTCTGCTGCGATCGGTTCCGTCTGAGAGCCTGCCTTGCAAACTGGCTGCTGAAATTCACGATTTCGATCCGCTCGAATACGTCTATCAGAAGAAATTCCTGAAGGTCATGTCGCGGGACATTCAGTTGGGCGTCTCCGCTGCGTCTCTTGCGATGAAAGATGCGGGGCTGGCGACTGGGAAGATTGATCCTGAGCGTCTGGGTGTCGAATTTGGGGCAGGGCACATTTCGTTCACGCCAGATGAACTGGTCGAAGCGGCTCGTGACTTCGGAGATCCAACCAACCGAAAAGGTTACACTCGCTGGGGTGAAGACTCTCTCGGAAAGATTGCTCCGCTCTGGATGCTGCGTCAACTTCCGAATATGCCCGCCTGCCATGTTGCCATTGAGCACGAAGCAGCCGGACCTAACAATACAATCACAAGTGCAGATTCGTCGATGATTCTCGCACTTCAGGAAGCTGTGCGGTGTGTCAACCGCGGTCATGCGGATGCGATGATCGTGGGAGCTTGCAGTTCAAACATTCATCCAGTGGACATCGCACGAATCAGCCTGTACGACAACTTGTCACGACAGATCGATCCCGAGACCGCTTGTCGGCCTTTCGATCTCGATCGAGATGGAACGATCGTCGGTGAAGGAGCCGGAGTTGTCGTTGTTGAACGATACAGTCACGCGATTGCTCGTGGAGCCGATATCTATTGCGAAGTTCTTGGTGTCGGTGCCGGATGCGATGGCCGCGGATACGAAAACGGATCGGGTGGACGCGGCTTGAGCAATGCCATGTCGGCCGCCTTGAAGCGATCGGAAATTTCTCCGAGTGAGATTGGCCACATCAACGCTCACGGAAAGAGCACGCTTCGAGACGATTTCGTCGAAGCGAAAGCGTATCACCGAACTCTTGGGGACCACGGTGGCCGAATCCCTGTCACTGCTTTGAAGAGTTACTTCGGAAACTTTGAAGCGGGTTCAGGAGCGGTGGAACTTGTGGGAAGCATCCTCGCCATGAAACACGGCGAGTTGCCAGCGACTCTCAATTACAAGCATCCTGATCCGAACTGCCGATTGAACGTTGTACGAGAACCTCAACGCCTTCGCTCTTCTGTCGCGATGAGTGTGAATCGAACATCGATGGGACAGAGCGCAGCCGCAATTCTTCGAGCGGTTTAAGAGCGACATTCAATCATTCGAATTAATTGTTTCGCAAGGCTTGGATCAGATCACTGGTGGACGAGCTGCGATTTCTTGTCTCGTCCATGATCAGGGACTTTGCAATCGCGCTCTCTTCAATGTTGGATCGAGTTCACGTCATCGCTTGATGTTGAAACGTTGATTCAACGAATAATCTCTTTCGGTTGCTGTTGAAAGAGAATCTCTTCAGAATCAGCGGAGCTAGACCATTCTCGTGGTTTCTCTGCACTCGTCTGAGCATGTTTCATTGATGAAATCTGCGTTGGCGCGTGCGAATTTCTGTAAACCACAGGTGCAGTGTTCTAGTGTCCCAGGACGTCAAGTGGCTTAGCTGGGACTAGGTTTCCTCGCAATCCAACGACTTGCCTGATTGAAGAATCAATGGTTGACCCATTTCCCGAATTATGGTCGCGTTCGCAAATTGAGAACAACCAGTCGGAGCGGCTACGTGCACTCGTGGAGATGGTTGCGGCAACGAATCCTTTCTGGAAGGAACGTTGGAAACGTCTCGGCTTCGACCCAGCTTCTGTGAAAGGCATTGAAGATCTCTCGCGGATGCCGATGCTGACCAAGCAGGAATTGGTCGACGATCAGAATCAAAACCTCCCTTACGGTCGGAACCTGACGTTTCCGGTTTCTCAGTACTCGCGATTGCATCAGACTTCCGGGACGACCGGTAAGCCGATGCGCTGGCTTGATACGCCAGCGAGTTGGGACTGGTTGATGGGGTGTTGGGCGCAAATCTATCGGCTGATCGGGATCACCTCTGACGACGTCTTCGCGTTTCCGTTTTCGTTTGGTCCATTCATCGGGTTTTGGGCTGCTTTTGAAGGAGCGCAGCGACTCGGAAACCTCTCGCTGACCATGGGAGGGATGACGAGCGAAGCCCGGCTGAACATGATTCTCGAGTTGGATGCGACAATCATTTGTTGCACGCCAACGTACGCGCTGCGGTTGACGGAAGTTGCTGAGTCACAGCAACTCCCGATCTCCGAATCGTCCGTCCGAATGATCGTCGTGGCCGGCGAACCGGGCGGAGCGATTCCTGCGATTCGCAATCGCATCTCATCTGCATGGAATGCCCGCGTCATCGATCATTGGGGAATGACGGACATTGGTTCACTCGGAATCGAACCGATCGATCGGCCGGGCCAGTTGCTTCTCCTCGAAAGTGAGTGCATCGCGGAGATTCTCAATCCAGAAACGTTTGAGCCAGTGGAGCCCGGCGAGTTGGGAGAACTCATCATCACGAATCTCGGCCGCACCGGCCAACCGGTCATTCGTTATCGGACCGGAGATCTCGTGAAACAGTGCCCTGAAGTTCCGGAAGGAGGCTGTCAGTTTCTGTCTCTCGACGGGGGCATTCTGGGGCGCGCCGATGATATGGTGACAATTCGCGGGAACAATGTTTTTCCCTCGAGCCTGGACGCAATCTTGCGAGAGATTCCCGGAGTCGCGGAATACATGATCCGCGTTGTGACTCGCCGATCGATGCCCCACATGAGAGTCGAAGTTGAACCGGTTGTGGAACAGGCAGACGAGGTCTCTGTTCAGCAACTTACAACTGTCGTGCAGCAGCGAATTAAGGATCGACTCAATTTTCAGGCAGAAGTTGTTTCCGTCGGCGTCAACGAGCTTCCACGATTCGAACTCAAAGGGCGCCGATTCCACCGGGAAACTTAGGCTGTTTTCATCGATTCTCCGCATTCACAACAGCTCGGCAATTTGAATGCACATTGCGTGAGCAAATTGCACCGCTTCAAATGATGAGCGTAGCTGCGCTCGTTCTGTTTGGCCGTAAAGAATTCGACGCTTCATATTGTTGACCGGCACTTCATTTCGCTTACAGATTCAGAAGCGGACTGATTTGCTCTCAAGCGGAACGGCGATCTTCGTTTTGATTCGATGAATGCTTTCGAAATCGTTACGATCTTCAACTGCAAAAAAAAACTTCAATTGCTGAAAATCCAATCAACGAGTATCGGAGAAAATCATGGCGAGTGACTGGCGTGGCGTTTTTCCTGCAGCGACAACGCAGTTTCACGATGACGAGTCACTGGACATCCCACAGACGATGAAGCATGTGTTGCACATGATTGGTCAAGGGGTGCACGGCATGATCATGCTGGGAACAGTCGGCGAGAACTGCTCGCTGGAGTACTCAGAAAAACTTGAGGTCCTTCGCGCGACCGTCGAAGCAGTGGGCGGCAAGGTTCCGGTTCTGACAGGTGTCGCTGAGTACACGACTTCACTGGCTCAACGGTTCGCCGAAGATGCTGCCAAAATCGGTGTCGACGGACTGATGGTGCTGCCGGCGATGGTTTACAAATCCGATCCGCAGGAGACGATGACTCACTTCCGTGCTGTCGCGAATGCGACGGACCTTCCGATCATGGTCTACAACAATCCCGTGTCGTACGGTGTCGACATCACTCCTGAGATGTTTCTGGAACTCGCGGACGAACCGAAGATCGTGGCCATTAAAGAGTCGTCAGAAAATGTTCGTCGGATCACCGATTTGATCAATCTGTGCGGGGATCGATATACGCTTCTGTGCGGAGTCGATGATCTCGTGCTCGAATCAATTGTGCTCGGTGCACAAGGCTGGATCTCCGGTTTGGTGAATGCATTTCCTGCCGAAAACCGATTGCTTTGGGATCTGGCGACTTCTGGCGACTATGAACGCGCTGTTGAAGTCTATCGCTGGTACACCCCGTTGCTTCATCTGGACACTCACCCCAAGCTTGTTCAATACATCAAACTCGCTGTTCAGGAATGCGGGCTCGGTTCGGAGAAAACACGTGCTCCACGCCTTGCATTGACCGGACAGGAACGTGAACAGGTCCTCGACGTGATTCGTACCGGAGTCGCAAATCGGCCGTCGTTAGAGCGATAAAATCTTTCATCGACTCGCCCACAACTTGGAAACTGTGTTGGTCAGTGCTCATTTGCAAGCGGAGTTCTTCATGACATTTCGGAATCACTTCGTCGTCAACAGTGGAACACGTTCGCAAATGGCTGTTCGGACTTGTCTTCTGATTCTTCTGAGCAATTCACTTCTCGCGGCGGAAAGTGCATCACCGAAAGCGACGAATTTCGTGGTGATCATGGCTGATGATCTTGGGTACGGTGATGTCAGTTGTTTCGGGGCGACTTACTACGAAACACCGCATCTTGACCAAATGGCGGCCGAAGGGATGAGGCTGACCGACTTTCATTCGAATGGTCCTGTTTGCAGTCCAACGCGAGCAGCACTCCTGACCGGGCGATATCAACAGCGTGCCGGTTTGCAGGAGGTCGTGTTTGCTGATCCGAAGCAGAATCGGCATCACGGACTTCAGACTTCGGAAACGACATTTGCCGAAGTGCTCAACCAACTGGGATACGCGACAGGAGTTGTCGGGAAGTGGCATCTGGGATATGAGGAGCAGTACAACCCGGTGCATCACGGATTCGATGATTTCTGGGGATACGTCAGCGGGAACGTCTGCTATCAGTCACACCTGGATCGAATGGGAATCGACGACTGGTGGCACAATTCTACCCGCGTGAGCGAAGACGGGTACACGACACATTTGGTCACGCAGCACGCTGTCGATTTTATTGTCGATCATCAGGACGAGCCGTTCTGCCTGTATGTTGCTCACGAGTGTGTGCATTCTCCGTTTCAAGGGCCGAACGATCCTCCCGTGCGAGTTCGTGGTCAGGTTGGAGACATCAAAGACGCCAAAGTCAAAGACGTGGGACGTGCCTATCAAGAGATGATTGTCGAGATGGATCACGGCATCGGACGCATTGTTCAGGCTCTTAAGAATTGCGATCTCGATGAACGCACGCTTGTCCTCTTCTTTTCTGATAACGGAGCGACGAAGCAAGGTTCCAACGCTCCCTGGAGCGGATACAAGGGGAGCCTGTCGGAAGGAGGACATCGCGTTCCGTTTGTGGCCTGGCAACCGGGAAAGATTTTGCCCGGGACGACATCAGAGTCCCCAGCGATGACAATGGACATTCTTCCAACACTCGTGGAGATTGCCGGAGGCGACCGCTTGTCCTCTGCCGACGGCGAAAGCCTTGTTCCCGTCTTATACGAGCAGGAAGAGCTTGCGGATCGATTGATGCATTGGCAGTATCGAAACAGCTGGTCAGTTCGAGATGGACAGTGGAAATTGCCTTCCGACCGAAACGGAGCAGACGAGAAACTCTTCAATCTCGACGCCGATCCTCGGGAAGAAGTTGATCTGTCAGAAGCCTATCCACAAACATATGACCGATTGAAACAAGCACATGCTGACTGGAACATCGACGTCGCACGCGGAGCAACGGTTCAGCCCGAAGCGAGTGCGAATTGATGATGTTGTTGGTTTCTTCAATCGATGAGCTTCCATGCGAATATTGATGATGCCCGTCGGCACGAGTTGATTAACACTATGGTTCAGCTTCTTCGGTCGGTCCGCTACGATCCTTTTCTGAAGACTGTCGTCAGCGATTTCGAAGTCGACCTATTCGGATGGAAAGTTCTGTGGAGTCTCATCCAGCAAGTATCCCGCGACAGAACTGATACCGGAATTCCTGGACGTCCTTTAAACACGAAAACGATTCATGATTGAAATTAACAACACGTTGACTCCGCAAGACCTTCTTCTGGGGATTCAACGAATGTGGCAATCCTCGGCTGAGAAGATTCTTTCCATCGAACAAACGTGTGGGCCCGAAGTTGGTTCGCCTGTCTTCACTGTCGATGGAAAATATACAGCTCAGGGTTGGACTGAGTGGACTCAGGGATTTCAATTTGGTTCAGCGATTCTCCAGTTTGATGCCACTGACGATGAGCAGTTTCTGGAGATCGGGCGCAGCAAAACGCAGCAGCTGATGGCTCCGCACATCAGCCATATCGGGGTTCACGATCACGGGTTCAACAACGTGAGCACCTATGGAGCGCTGAGAAGATTAATGCTGGAAGGCCGTATTGCGTTCCAGGAATCGGAGTTGGCCGGATACGGATTGGCTCTCAAAGTAAGTGGTGCTGTTCAAGCTGCGCGATGGAGCGAAACTTTTGATGGCGATGGTTACATCTATTCGTTTAACGGTCCGCAGTCATTGTTTTGCGATACAATTCGATCACTCCGCTCGCTCGCTCTGGCGCATCATTTGAAGCACCGATTGATGGGGGAAAATGATGAAGCGATCTCGCTTCTGGATCGATTGATTCAACACGCCCGAACGACTTCACGTTCCAACGTGTTTTACGGGGAAGGTCGCGACATTTACGACGTTCGAGGTCGCGTTGCTCACGAAAGTCTGTTCAATATCAATGACGGTCGACTGCGATGTCCGAGTACCCAGCAAGGGTACAGCCCGTTCACGACCTGGACTCGCGGCGCTGCCTGGATCATCGCGGGTTATCCCGAACAATTAGAGTTTCTGGCCCAGATCCCTGATGATGAACTCGAAGTGTTCGGAGGGCGCGAGCAGATTGAAGAGTTCATGGCTCAGGCAGCCCTTGCTGCCTGTGACTATTACATTTCAGAGAGTCCAATCGATGGGATTCCTTACTGGGATACCGGTGCTCCCGGGTTGGAGAAGTTGGGGGACTACCGCAATCAGAAATCGGACCCGTTTAACGACTTCGAACCGGTCGACAGTTCCGCAGCTGCGATCGCGGCTCAAGGTTTCCTTCGTCTCGGAAACTGGCTCAAAACGCAGTCGAGTCCCGATGCAGATCGTTACACACAAGCTGGCCTGACGATTCTCTTTCACCTTCTGGAAGAGCCTTATCTGAGTTTCGATTCTGCCCATCAGGGATTGCTTTTGCATTCGATTTATCATCGTCCGCGTGGCTGGGATTATATCCCCGAGGGACGACTTATTCCGTGTGGCGAATCATGTATGTGGGGCGATTATCACTTGCGTGAAGCCGCACTTATGGTCCAACGAATGGCTCACGGCCAACCTTATTACACATTTTTCGGTCCGACAGAAGACGCGACATCAGGAGCATGATCGGTCGACATCTCAGTGAACTTGATACGCCTGCCCTTTGCATTGATCTGGATGTGCTGGACGAAAATATTCGTTCCATGTCGAAAGAGATGCGTGATGCGGGAAAAGCGTGGCGGCCCCATGTGAAGTGTCACAAGGTTCCGGAAATCGCGAGGCAACAACTTACTTCCGGAGCCATCGGCGTGACGGCGGCGAAGTCGTCGGAGGCAGAGGTCTTCGTCGAGAATCAGGTTTCCGATGTCTTGATCGCGAACCTTATTGTTGGAGAGCAGAAACTCGAGCGCATCGCACGAATGTGTCGCGAAGGTGATCCGATTGTCGCGTGCGATCACTTCGTCCAGGCGGAAAGACTCTCCGATGTTTGTCGTCGGTCTGGAGTTATTTGTCGCGTCATCGTTGAGCTCGACATTGGAATGAACCGTGTCGGAGTTCGTCCCGGTCCTGATGCGGAACAACTGGTTCGCGGAATTGATCGCCTGCAAGGGATTCGGCTCGTTGGGATCATGGGATACGAAGGTCATCTGCTGACCGAATCAGAGACCGATCGCAAGAGAAAGCGAATTGAAGTTGCAATTTCTTTGCTCGAACGTCAGCGTGATCGGATGATCCGCGACGGAATCTGCTGCGACATCGTTTCCGCTGGTGGGACGGGTTCTTATCAGATGACAGCCCATTTGCCTGTTGTGACAGAAATTCAGGCAGGCGGCGGAATCTTTGGTGATCCGTTCTACTCGAAGATGTGCGGAGTCACCGGATTGAGGCCAGCACTGGGAATTGTGGCGACAGTGGTCAGCCGTCCGAGTCTGATGCAAGCGGTGCTCGACATCGGTCGCAAGTCCATTCACACCGAGATCTCTCCTCCGGAAATTTCGAGGATGGCAAACGGAAAGGAGTTGACCGATGCATCGATCAACTCCTTCAGTGCGGAACATACTGTCGTCGAGCTTGGCCCAGAGTCCAGAAATCTGATCATTGGGGACAAAGTGATTGTTGTCCCCGGCTACAGTGATCTGACGACTCTTCTCTACGACCAGTTCTACGGGTTGCGGGACAATTTCGTTGAGCGAATCCTGCCGATTGTTGGTCGAGGAAAGATTCAATAAGAGTGCTTCCTGTAAAGGTCGTCCCGGACTCGCATGAACGTGCTGAGTCAATTGTTCAAGCGAGTCTTCGGGAAAAACGACCTGATCGCAGCGACGGCTTCGAAGCAATGCTTACCAGAGGATCTCGAGTCCGAGACGACCACCGTGAGCAATGACGGAACCATCGTTCTCGACACTGTATCGACGATTGCCGAGCAGGTTTGTCGAAAGACCGTTGATCTGATCTGGACCAAGAGCAACACCGGACAGGAAGAGTGCTTCGTAACCGGTCACCAGATTGATGTAGTCGGTCAGAGAGACAGTCGCGGTGAATCCAAGGTTTCCGGCAAAGGCAGCCCCGATTTCGCTGTCAGAGAGACGACGGCGATAAGCGGCATTTCCGTTTCCGGTGGCGACAATCGTTTCGCCGACGCTACCACGCATGTTGTTGTGGAAGATACCGGCTTTGCCGTAACCTTCGATGGTGATCCAGTCGCCGTCGA
The DNA here is from genome assembly GCF_007859735.1 of Thalassoglobus neptunius. Lineage (GTDB taxonomy): Bacteria > Planctomycetota > Planctomycetia > Planctomycetales > Planctomycetaceae > Thalassoglobus > Thalassoglobus neptunius. The sequence goes on from NZ_SIHI01000013.1 coordinate 27,534, forward strand.
AGAGTCGGCCTGCGAATGTTGCCTGAGCACCATCCAGTTCGTTCGAAGCATCACCTCGAACCTGATAGAGAATCGAATCAGGTCCCGCTGGTGTTGCGAATCCGTCGAGTGACCCAGCCACAATTGGATCGAAACCAACGGCAGTCAGCGAAGAGCCAGCGAGTTGATCGTTGGGCTGTCCGCCAACAGGTGTTCCGTCCGCAGCATCGACTGCGTCAAAGAAACCGCCCAAAGTCACTCCACTCATTTCGTCGAGTTCAATGTGACGATAACCCACAGACGCTCGCCAGCGTCGGCATTCACGGTTGGTTCCGATGTTCAATTCGAAGTCGGAATAGTTTGATTCCGAGAACGATGTCCATCGTGGTGAATAGCCGGCATCCATCGGATCTGTCGCTCTCAGAAACTCCGTTTCGTCGATTTCTGCTCCGACAAGAGTGGCTGCCTGGCTGAGACCTAATGCTCGGTTCAGGGAGTTTCCACCCGCCGGAAAGAATCCAGCTCCGGCAGTGTCATCAAAGAGGACATCTCCATTGAACGTTCCGGAGTCGCTGGTTTCCCAGGTATCCAGTTGTGTCCATGAAGAGTCGATGTCGACACATCCCAGTTGACCACCGAGGATGAGTCGATAGCCGGATGTGTAATCGTAGTCACCACTTCCGAGACCGAGCGATTCTGGTCCGGCAACAACGTTTCCGTCTCCGTCGTTGTCGCGATCCATAAAGACCCAGTCCGCTTCGAAGAACATTTGAGCGTGACTGATCTGGCAGAATGACAGCACTCCAGTTGCGGTCAGGATTGCCAAGAATGTCTTCTTAAACATTGCAGTTCCCCCTCGTCGCTGCATAGGAATTCAGTAGGTATCGGTGTCTGGCACCGTCCCGCTGATTTCTTCATCGGCATCTCTTCGTCTCAACACAAATTTTTGGGCTGTACTGGTCAACCGTTCGTGCGAAATTTGAGAATGATTCTGGTTATGAAATTTAGGTAAGTTAGAGAAAGAAGCCTTTCGGCGAGAATTCGCGGAGCGGGGAATGACAATCGACACGATGGAGATCGAAGCGCCTGTTTGATACAACACGCACTCGTGTCACCAATCTGTACGCTGCGCTGCCTGCGTTTGGGGCTCGATTATTGATATAAGTGCTTATTCAGAAAAGCTTAGCGTTGAAAGGTGTTCCCATGAGTATTCCCGTTCTTGCAGTCCATGGACGACAAATCCTCGATAGTCGTGGAAACCCGACCGTTGAAGTAGAGGTCACACTCGACGACGGAGCCGTCGGTCGCGCTGCCGTTCCGAGTGGAGCGAGCACCGGAGCACACGAAGCGTGTGAACTTCGCGATGGTGACAAAGACGTTTACCTCGGAAAAGGGGTTATTCAGGCTGTTGAGAACGTCAACGAAGAGTTGGACGACCTGCTGACCGGCCTCGACGCATTCGATCAGGCAGCCATCGATCAAGCCATGATCGCCGCCGACGGAACTCCAAACAAAGCCCGACTCGGAGCGAATGCGATTCTGGCCTGTTCCATGGCAACCGCCCATGCAGCTGCCAACTCTTGCGGACTTCCTTTGTTCCGCTACCTCGGCGGAGCTGGAGCTTGTCGCCTTCCTGCACCAATGATGAACATCATCAATGGTGGAGCCCACGCGAACAACGGAATCGATCTTCAAGAGTTCATGGTGATGCCATTGGGCTTCGATACCTTCAGCGACGCTCTTCGCTGCGGAACCGAAGTCTTTCACAGCTTGAAAAAGGTCTTGAACGACAAGGGAATGAGCACCGCTGTCGGTGATGAAGGTGGATTCGCTCCTGACCTTCCTAACAGCGATGAAGCTATCGAAGTCGTTCTGACAGCGATTGAGAAAGCGGGATACAAACCGGGCGAACAAGTCAAAATCGCTTTGGATTGTGCTGCTTCAGAATGCTACGACGAATCAAAGAAGATCTACACCGTCGAAGGTCGTGAACTCGATTCCGCCGGAATGGTTGAACTTCTCTCCGGTTGGGTCGAAAAGTATCCAATCTGCTCCATCGAAGACGGCCTCTTCGAAGATGACTGGGAAGGCTGGAAGATTCTGACAGACAGCATTGGCGACAAATGCCAGCTCGTCGGGGATGACCTTTTCGTGACGAATTCCGAACGACTTGCTCGCGGAATCAATGAAGGAATCGCCAACAGCATCCTCGTGAAAGTCAATCAGATCGGAACGTTGACCGAAACGATGCAGGCAGTCGACCTCGCTTACAAGAACGGCTACACCGCTGTCATGAGTCACCGTTCCGGTGAAACTGAAGACACGACGATCGCCGATCTGGCAGTCGCTCTCGGAACAGGACAGATCAAAACAGGATCTGCCAGCCGAACCGACCGAATCTGCAAATACAACCAGTTGCTGCGAATCGAAGAACTTCTCGACAGCAACGCGATCTACGGCGGCACAATCTCCTAAACCATTTTCATGGTTTTTGAGTGCTGCTTCATTCGAGGAATGCCGCGTTTTCTAATTGGAATCGCTGCAGACCGAAGAATGAGGAAGAAGCGGAGTCTCACCGACTCGAAACGAAAGCTTGCCCCGGTCGTGAATCAACACGACTGGGGCTTTTTTTGTCTAATGGAGGATTCATGGGGCATTCAATTTGTGAGGGGATTGCCTTCACGATTTCGCTCCGTCAATGAGTGCGCAGTCGTGAAGAATCGTTTGCCTGAATTGTAAGAACCGTTTTGATACGTACTCGAGTGATTCAATGCAGCTCGTTCCTGTTCTCGACCTAATGGACGGTCAGGTGGTTCGCGGAATCGCCGGGCGACGGAACGAATACAGGGCCAATCAGAGCTGTTTTGTTCAAGGTTCGAACCCTCTACAGACAGCATGTGCGTTTCGTGAACGCTTCGGACTGAAGCGTTTATATGTTGCTGACCTCGACGCAATTTCCGGACGGCAACCTGATCTTCGAGTTCTTGGGGAGTTGGTCGAATCCGGGTTTCGAATCTCTGTCGATTGCGGAAGCGTTTCACTGACGACAGCTGAGCAGCTGCGGCAACTGGACATTGATGAGATCGTCATTCCGCTTGAAAGCCTGTCCGACTGGCAGAGCGTGGAACAACTCATTGAGGTTGTCCCGACGACTCAGTTGCGATTCAGTATCGATCTTATGCGAGGACGTCCGATGGGATCGGTTGGTGAGCAGGAGTCCATTCGAGAAACTACCGAACGGGTCTTTGGCTTCGGACTGACAAAGTTCATCGTCCTCGATCTCGCCTCTGTCGGCATGGACGGAGGTCTCAATACACTCGAGATTTGCCAGTCGATCCTGGAAATGAACGCAGAAGCAAAAATCTGGACCGGAGGCGGAATCCGCAACTGTGAGGATCTCGAAGGGCTTCGCGAGGTGTGTGATGTCGATGGAGTATTGATCGCGTCCGCACTCCATGACGGGAAGATTTCCCCCGCTGAGGTCCAGCGACTCTTCAACTCCTGAAGACAAACTCAACTTGCCTCCGCTCTCAAGAGAACGCACAAGAGCAGCGATCGCTATTTGTTTTCCGTTTGACCCTTGGTCAGTGTCACAAGCTTCGTCAACGTATCGAACGAGACGACTTGATCGGACATCAACAACTCCGGCGGGGAAATTTCATCGGCTGATGGAAGATCGACGCGGCTGATCAATGAAGACATCAAGGCGGCAGTCGTCACAACTCCAGAGATGTGGTTTGGTCCTCGAAGAGTCAATTCTGCGTTCGCAAAGTCCGGTTGCTGGTGCAGCCCTTCGCATGCTTCCACAATGTCGAAGACTCTCAGGCTGTCCAATGTATGACCGAGAAGGGCAAGTCTGCGTTTTGCGTGCGTCGCTTCGCGAACTTGTGACGGCCATTCCGAAGCTCCCAATGCACGCGGAGCAAAAAAGACGAGTGCTTCTCCATTCGAAGAGTCAGACTCTTTCAACGCTTGAATAAGCATCGAAACGTCGACATTCGTACCTGACTCTGAGCTTCGCTTTTCAGCAGGATTCGAAACGTTGACGTCTGCATGTTCCGGAAAGTGCTCGCCAACTTCACTCGCAAATCCGCTCCATGCTGAGTCATCGCAAACGACGACTTCCAATGTCGTCGGAGAGGGAGCTTGGTCTCTTTGAATCACGAAGACCGGGAGGCTGCAACTCGCATCGCTCATTAACTTGAACTCGCGTAGCGCGAGTCCATCGCTCTTTGTTTCTCGAACGAGTTCGAACTGAATCGGGGTGTCTGTGGCCTTGTTGGGCCAGTTGCGGAAACTCGTTTTTAAGAGTCCACTTCGCAATTGATCAGCGAGTTCGAGTTGTTCTGATTTGCTCTGGGGAATCTGAAGAAAGGGAACGGGAATGAACGATTCGTGAATGGTTGAGGTACGTTCATCAGCCGGGATCGTGTCGAAGACTTTAAGTTCTTCTTTAGTAAACATCTTCTCGGCGACCGACTCAATGGGTTGATCCTCGCCTTTGAGGAAGCGGTTGAACCAGTGAAACGCGCTGACTTGCAGGCGTTGTGTATCTTTGTGCGGCCCCTCGGTGATATTGAGTCCGATGTGATCAAGCTGGCCGTACAATTCGTACAGGTGGCGAGTCTTCATGTAGACATCAACAACTCCATCAAGCGGGAAGATAGAGTCTTTGTCAGTGTTGGAGATCAACAGCGGACGCGGAGCAATTAATGCTGCGACCATGGGGAAGTCCCACTGATAGGTGTTCACCTGATACATGCAATCGCAGTGCCCCTCAATGCAGTCGTCAATCACATGATTTTGAAGACTTGTGATACCAGCGACTGGAACAGCAGCGGCAATCCGTTCATCGAGAGCGGCGACCCACCATGTGTAGGCTCCTCCACCAGAGCGCCCTGTCATTCCAAATCGCTTTGAGTCAACTTCTGGCCGCGACTCAAGATAGTCCAGCGAACGAATTCCGTTCCATGCTTCGACGCCGGCGGGAGTGTATCCGCGATTGTGCCACCACCACATTCCTTCGCGATACGTTCCGTGGTGCAGACCTTCAATCTCGCCAAGCTGAATCGTGTCGATGGTCAGGCAGACGTATCCATTCTTTGCAAACAAGACACCGTGATGGTGATAGCTGACCTTATTCCCGTAGCTGATTCCATTTTCAGAAACGCGGGCGTGTCCACACACGTAAAGAATGGCGGGCAGTCGCTCGGTTTGAGTTTCCGGGCGGTAGAAGTTGCCTGTGACGTAAAGGCCGGGCTTCGACTCAAACGAGATGTTCTCGACGATCACGCCATCGCGTTTGTGAGTTGCGGTCACTTTTGCATTGAGTGGAGTTCGTTTTGGCCAGGGGGAGAGTCCCAGCATCTGTTGAAGCTGTTGAACGTACTCAGGTTTCTTTTGCTTCCAGGTCTCGAGGTTCGACATCGCCGCGACTGTCGACTCGGCGCACTTATTCGTTTCCGCTTCGAGAAAATTGGAAAGCCACTTGGAATTGTCTTCGGCCCTTAAACTCGGCGTGAGTGCAAGAGTGGAAAACAGCAACACGACGAAAACTGGGAGGAGGGTGTGACTTCGCATCGGGGATCTTTCGTTCAGTGATCCTGAAGAGTGAGAGTCGATCGTTCTCACTGTCATCATCGGATCGGCGGGCACTGACCTCTGTTGCTCTCGGATAGACAATCTTTCGAACAGCTTGATTGTGAGTCGGCTGTGGTTGATTGTGCAATGCAACGAGCTGAAATGCGATGCGACGAGAGCGAAAATACTCGCGCTAGAGGGTTTCGAATCGAGACTGCTGTTGAAGAGTTTCCAGCATTTTCTTCGAGTGCCCATCAGCAGTGAGAAGTCCACTATGTGGATGCCGATGAGGAGCTCCGTCGCTGAACTGGTCGAGAAAGACACCCGTCACAGATGGTTTTGCCATGAGCAGCGGAACGATTTCTCCCATCCATTGAGCTTGTCGTTCTTCGGTCCATTGAGGTTGCGAAGGATGTGATCGGACCGCGATGGTCGGATCGGTGAGCGGGTCGTGCGTCGCCGCAGACGGACAGGCAAGATTGACATGGATCTGCAGCCCCAAGAGGCTCCAAAGATCGATCAGTTTCGAGATTGAAAGAATGTCATGGGGCAGACAGGCTCGGTTGGTGTAGCCGACGTTGATGTCAAGACTCACACCAGTCAGGCCAAGATTGGAACGAACGAGCGCGTCCACGAATTGAAACGGCGTAAGTTGGTGATGGCCGAAACGTTGATATTCGCCCCAGGGTTGTTCGATGCGAATAAAGAACTGGGAGTCGCTGTCGGTGCGGACACCCGCTTCCAACGTTCTGGCAGTGAGGGACAAACACTGCTCCTCGTTGAGATTGAGTGCTCCTCCATAGTTTCCGGCGGAAGAAATTTCCCAGATTCGCACGCGACCTGTGTAGCGCGAGACGGCTGTGTCCACAAAATCACAAACGAAGCTGATTAAGTTGAGGAAGTCGCTGCTCCAGGGTTCCAGCCACTCAGGAAGCCCGCCATCATCGAGTCCAACAAGCGGTCCGCCGCGGATGATCATCCGATTTTCAGAGACCGTTTCGATCAACTGATCGACGAGGGACCAGTCGTAATCACCTTCTTCTTTTTCGATATCGGTCCATCGAATTGGAACGGATGCTGTGTTGAAGGTATTGAAGAATGTTTTTCGACCGAAATCCGTCAATACCGAAGCATCGACGGTGGCTCCCAGCAAATTGGGAGCATGAGAAGACGACCGACGAATACTGGCCATCCGTTGAAGTGTATAAGCGTGAGTTAATATGTTGGCTGCCTGACAGGCCAGTTGTAGAGACCTCTGAGACGCTTCGACGAATTGATTCGGCGAATCCTGACATGCACTGGCATGTGCGAGGGCTTTAAACGACCCGGATTGCAGCTTTGTAAATTCTGAGGGAATCATCATGCGCGCCATTTCCCAAATGGCAGCCTGATCCCGAATTTGAGAGAGCTTTCCTCGCGCGAGTTCGAGAGGAAGAAAGTAGGGCCGGTCTTGTTCGCGAAGAGAAGTTGTGGTCAGAACGGGGCGCCCGATTCCCGGCACTGGCCAGGGAACACTCACCTTTCCGCTGTCCGAATATGACCTTCGGCAAGAGAGCGTTTTCCCGTCGTATTCGACTCGAGTCGGAAAGATTCGCCCGTCAAATCCGCTGATGTACGCTTGCCGATGTTCTGGCCACTCTTCGGGACTTGTTGCGGGATGGACGACAAAACGCATCACTCCCATCCCGCTACTCCTGGCGCAACAATTTCAATAAATCGTGAATTATTCGATGGCCAGCCCGAAGCAGCCAAATCAGTTCCACACTGATGAGTGAATTCACAGTAAGCGAGCATCATAGTTTTCAGGGGCAGAACGTACAAGAAGAGTCAGTTTCCTATGGAAATCAAAGAGTGATGAAGGTTTCAGAGCAGTGATTCACAGATCAGGAGACAAGCAAACGACGCCTTCATTGAAAGAAACGAGATCAGTTGGTTGCTGGGAAAACATGGGGACGAATCAGAAGTTGACTTTGAATTCGAGGATGAGGGATCGACGTTGGACTTCCAGCGTCGCTTGTTCCTCAAGGTTCAGCGTTTCAAGAAGAGTTTGAAGCTCCGATGGAGAATTCACGGTCGTGGAATTCAATTTTAAGAGCCGATCATGCGGCTTGAGCCCAGCTTGTTCGGCGACGCTTTCGGGAAGGACTTGAAGCACCCGCACGCCGGGAGAGTCAGCGGTTGCCTGCACTCTCACACCGAGCCCCCGATGCCTTCTTTGTGAGTCAGTATTGAGTCCCCCTGCGATGAGGTCCGACCAGAGATTGGTCTGTGAATCATTCGATCGCGTCAGGGTTCGGCGGCCTGACCCGATCTCCAGGACGATGTTCGTGACGCAGTCCGCAATTTGCAGCATGCCTGAAATGTTTAACCATTCGGTGTCGTCTTCAGGACGATGATACTGCGGGTGAAACCCCGTGAAAAAATGCAGGACGGGAATTCCTGCTTCATGAAACACTGCGTGATCGCTGGGACCGTATCCACTGTTAATGAATTCCGCCGTTAACGACGAAGCAGTCACCCCTTCGCTCACAAGTTCGTTCCATTCGATAGCCGTTCCGACTCCGTAAACGGTGACTTTCTCTCGCAGCCTTCCGACCATATCGAGATTGATCATGGCCATCGTTTCATTCAGAGGGACGACCGGCTCACGCACGTAATACTGGCTGCCGCGCAATCCAACTTCTTCTGCAGTAAAAGCGATGATCAACACTCGATGCACAAGTTGATCGCGATGTTTCGATAAGCGGCGGGCCACTTCCAACAGGACACTTGTTCCGGAAGCATTGTCGTCTGCTCCGTTGTGAATCTCTCCGTCGGCACCCAGCGAGAGCGATCCCCAGCCATCCCGTCCCAGATGGTCATAGTGAGCACCGATCACGATGGTTTGTCCTGATTCCGAATCGTGCGGTTCCACTGATCCGATCACATTCTTTACGAGATGCCGGTGCTTCGACTTCTCCCAACCCAAGTCAACTTCGATTGTGTTCATCGACCGCGACTGAGGAACGGACGTTTGCCGAATTAATTCCTCGAGTTCGTGGATCGGTGGAAGGTCTGCATTCGTGAAGAACTGGCTCAACACTTCCTGATGACAGTGAACGACCGGAATCGCTGAGGAAAAGAGATTTTGTGAGAATTCAACGTCGAGCAAACCTGACGGCGTCGTCCGAACCGAAGTCGATGAGTGTTCTTGCGAGTTCGAGTCAACGACAATGATCACGGATGCTCCGTGTGCGATTGCGTTTTCAATTTTCGCGTAGACAGAAGCGTGGCGACTTGGATGGCCAGCATCTGATTGCTGACGTGTTGCGTAGAATTGAGGCTCACCACGAATGATCACAACCGCAGAATTCGTGAGATCAACATTCTGATAGTCATCGTAGTTCCATTCCGGGGCTGTGATTCCGTAGCCGCCGAACACAACTCGACACTTTTCCGGGACTCGGTCTGACCTGAGAAGAAATGTGAAATCAGTTCCCGCTTTCAGTTTCAGTGGCTGTGAGCGTGACGAGTCAGTTGCAGTTTCGTGGGTCGAAATGGTGATTTCCGGAGCCCCACTTGCAATCCGCGAGAACGCGGGCATCAAGGAAAACTCCTGAAATGGTCCATTGTTCCCCCAATCGGTTGTCAGACCCGCTTGGCGAAATTCTTCGGCAATGTAGTTCGCAGCCTGTTCAATCCCGTCGGTGCCAATTCCTCGACCTTCGAACTCGTCACTCGCAAGCACGGAGACATCAGCTCTCAGACGGCTTTCTGATTCCGACGAGGAGAAGGAAGGAGGTTCCTCGCGAGAAGTCAGGTCAGCAGAGACCGTTTGAGCCAAATCCAGAATGGGCGGACTCTCCTCAACCTTGGTCAGTGGAGGAAGCTGAGCATCTGCGAATGGGATTCTCTGAGACAGCCAGAACAGCCCGGCGATTGCAGCGACTGCGGGAACGAAGACCAAGGTTTTCCAAAACGCAGTCATCGGCACCTTGTTGAAGTTCAATTCCTTCTGTCGCGTGATGAATGTTCACCGGAGGCGATTTGTATGACTTCTTGTGAATCGCTCGATTGTGTGCGTTCGAGCACTTGAGAGGGAGAAGCACTGACGTGTCCACTCACAGAATGAGGCACTGACGCCGGGCGCGAGGAACTCTCTTTCCGATCACATAGCGAATTTCGGAAATTCCGTGAGGGGTATCGACTTCCACTCGTGTGCGGAACTCGACAATTCTGCGGATTCCGCAGGTCAAAGAGCGAGACGAGGGAACGCGACGGGCTGAGATCTCATCATCTTCATTGCCGGTGCTTTGCAATTTGTGCGAGTGGCGCAGCCTGAACCAGAAACTCGATTTCAGGCGAGTGCCGAGAAACGATGAGAACGGTCGAGCGGCTTACCAGATTTGAATCTCGGTCGCTAACTCGACGCCGTGAACTTCGTGCACTCGCGACTTGATCAGTTCGATGAGTTGCAGCACATCGTTTGCGGTTGCGTTCTGATGCGTCACGATAAAGTTGGCGTGTCGGTCACTGACTTCTGCGTTTCCGACACGAGTCCCTTTCAACCCAGCTTGCTCAATCAACGCTCCTGCACTCAGGCCGCGAGGATTTTTGAAGATGCATCCAGCCGACTGGAAAGAGAAGGGCTGTGAGGACTTCTTCATGATCCAGATTTGCCGCATCCGCTTCGTGATTTCGTCGGGATCTTCTTGCGGCATTTCGAGTTCCGCGGAAATGACGACAAGCTCATTGATGCTGCTGGTTCGGTAGTCGAAACTGAGTTCGTCGCCGCTGCGAGTGAAACGTTCGCCATTCGCGGTGATGACGTCGACGGATTTCACGAACTGGCCGATTTCCCCGTGTCTTCCGCCAGCATTTCCTTTGATGGCCCCGCCGATCGTTCCCGGAATTCCGACAAGATTCTCCAGTCCCGCAAGGCCATCTCCAACCACAGACGAAATCACGTGGGAAAGCGGAGCCGCTCCTCCGACGCGCACACGATTGCCTTCGATCGTGATTTCTGAGAATTCCTCCCCACTCAGCTTGATCACGACTCCCGCGAATCCATCGTCTCGAACGAGGACATTTGAACCTCCGCCGAGAAGTCGGACGGGTAAGCCTTCGTCGCTGACAGCTCGGAGCACACCTTCAAGTTCCGCTTCCGTGCGGGGCTCAATGAAAATCTGGGCTGGGCCACCAACTTTGAGCCAGGTGTACGGGGCGAGTGGTTCGTCGTACTTTGTGATTTCGCTAAACTGATCAAGTCCGGTCATCGTGTATTTGAGCGATGTCGCCCGCTCCTAAAGTAATTATGAGTTCCTTCGTCCGTGGGGTAGTCTCCAATCTTGTGCGAATAGGGTCAAGCGATGTGAGAAACTGGCTTTTCGTCCCGGATTCAGCGACGAGGCGCGCGAGTTCTTCCGCTGTCGTTTCCTGAAGTTCGGAGAGAGTCTCACGGGCAGCGAAGACGGGAAGCACGAACACCTCGTCCGCCAGGCGCAGCAAGTCAGCAAATTCGTGAAGCAATGAACGCGTTCGCGAAACTTGATGCGGTTGAAAGTAGCAAACAAGTTGAAAATCTGGATATTGCTGCCGCGCGGTCTCCAGTGTGACTCGAATTTCCGTTGGGTGATGGGCAAAGTCGTCGATGACCACTCGATTGTCGCTTTGGCTGACGACTTCGAACCTTCTCTTTAGTCCGCAATACTCCCGGATGCTGCTTGAAATCTTTTCATCAATGGGAGCCGATGCACTGAGCGTCGCGATTGCTGCCAGAAGATTTCTGAGTGCGTGTTCGCCGGGCAATGGAAAGTCTCCGCTGAGAACTTCCCGGCCGTTTTCGTGGATGAAAACGGTGTGTCCTGAACGATGGGCGGTCCACTGCGCCTCCGAGTTCGTAAGAGAATAGGAAACAACTCGCCCTTGACGATTCCTCTCGTGCTTCCGAGCAAGATCGCGTGATGTTTCACAGTCCCAATTGACAGTGAGAATTCCGTTCACTGGGAGTGATTGGAGAAAGCGGTCATAGGCACGAATTGCGTCATCGAGTGTTGGAAAACAGTCGAAGTGATCGGGTTCGATGCCCAGCAGGCAGATTTGTTTGGGACGAAACTGAAGAAAGTGTTCCCGGAATTCGCAAGCTTCAACGATCGTCACATCGTCGAAACCCAAGCGACCACTTCGCCCGTCGGCGACCTGTTGAGCGCCACAAAACGTTGTTGCGTGGACTCCGGCAGCGTGAACGAAATGGCTGAGAAGACTCGTTGTCGAACTTTTACCGTGAGTTCCGCAAACCGCGATTCCGCTCGATGGATTCGTGATCCGTGCCAGTGCCTCAACATAAGAAATCTGCGTGATTTCATTCTGTTCAGCGACCTGACGAAAACGGTCTGATTCGGGAACAGCGGCGCTGTAAATGAGAAGATCGCAGGATTCTGTAGTCTTCCAGTCGGAAACATCGTTCAGACGAATCAGGTTCCGCTTTCGAAGTTCGTTCCAGGTGTTTTCATTCTGGGAAAAATCACTCCCCGTGATCTGCCAACCTGCGTCGGAGATGACGTCGACCAGGGATTTCATCCCGGACCCGCAAACGCCGACAAAATGGATCGCAGGAGTGCGGCCTTCTGCCTGATCCGGAATAAGCCGTTCTCTGAGACGATTCGAAGCGAAAGCATGCCCGTCGATCGCTGTTGGATTGGCGGAGTCATGTGCAAAGTGCGAGGCAGTCAATTTCAATCGTCCAGCAAACAGAATGTCAGTTCGTTGAGATCGGTGAATTCCAACCGGAATGATCGGAACTGCGGATTGAAACAGATGATGCGATCATTCAGAAAATGATGTCTCCATCGGGAGTTTCGACGAATGTTCTAGCGACAAATGAGGTCTCTGGACAGAACAGACTGAAAATCGACTCAATTCGGAGCAACAACTTCGTGTGAACTTGATTGAGTGTTTGAATCGCGGGCAGATTGCACATCGCTCTGCAGAAAGGCCCCTGACAGGGTGTGAATGAGGATGTAAGATTCAACTCACCGCGAATTGGATGGGGCTGAAGAATCCATCTTTCGCTGTGAAAACGAGACATGAACGGAGAAATTCTCCATCGTTTGCGAACTGGTTGATGCGTTCAACGATATGATCGATCAGTCAGTGGCTAAGAAATGAATTCGGAATCGCCAAAGGTGCAGGCATTTTCATGATGGTTAGAGCATTTTTTGAATTGGTCTTCGCGAAATCGCACGAACAATCAGGGCGAAAACGATCTCATTCTTTCCAAGCGAGTGCTCTTTCCACAACTTCTCAGAATCGCCGGGGCCGTTCCCTCGCGATGATTGTTTGCGGGACAGTTCTCCTCGCTTTGGTCTCTTCGGACGTTTCTGCAGAGTTGACGACAGAGCATCGGCGGGAAATCGCATCGTTAAAGCGGACTGTTTCTCGAGTCGGCTCGATGCTTCGGCGGGACAAAGTCGAAGAGGCGGAACAAACTCTTGAAGAGGTTGAGTCTCGACTCGATGCAATCATCGAAGAGGCAGGCATCAGTGAAGATGACCGCGCGCTTGCAGCGATTCAGTCGGAGCTTGAGCGTCAAAAAGGGCTCATGGACAAATCTTCCGGCAAACCTTCTAAGACGAAATCCGAAGTCAGTTTCGTCGAGGACATTGCTCCGATCATCGACCAGAAATGTCTGGGATGTCACGGTGCGAACAATCCGAGAAACGGCCTCCGCCTGGACTCGTTCGCTGGCTGGAGACGTGGCGGCCAGTCCGGAAGCCTGCTGATTCCGGGGCAACCGGCAAGAAGTCTGCTCATCGCGCGGCTCTCCGCACCGGAAGGACGGGGGAGAATGCCCGCGCGCGGGGAACCTCTGTCCAAAGACGAAATTATGCTTGTTGGGCAGTGGATTGCTCAGGGGGCGAAACTCGACTTCGGCAGCCCGCAGGCAACTCTTGCGGATTTGATCTATGAACATCAGAAGGAAACGCTGGACGTTCAGATTCCGAAACCAACCGGCACGGAAACAGTGTCGTTCACGCAGGATATGGCTCCCTGGATGGCGAACCTGTGTTTGAACTGTCACAACTCTCGAAATAAGTCCGGTGGGCTGTCTGTCGAGACATTCTTCGATCTGATGAAAGGCGGAGACAGCGGCGAAGTCATCATCCCCGGAGATATGGAAAACAGCCGGTTCTTCCGGCTCGTAGGCGGTCTTGAGCTTCCCCGAATGCCACAGGGGCAGGGACGTATTACTCGTCAGAACTACGAAGATATGAAGAAGTGGTTCGCCGAGGGAAACACCTTCGATGGAGCGGACCCCAGGACGAACATTCGCACGTACGTTCGATCTGAAGCAGAGATGCTTGCAGAACAGTTTCGCTCAAAAACCGATGAAGAAATGATCGCGCACCGCCTTGAGCGGACGACGGAACAACTGAGACGATCCGTTCCCAACGACCCTCGAGAGAGTTTCGATTCCGAGCATTTTCTGGTCGTGGGCAATGTCGATCAGGATCGCTTGGAAGAAGTCGCGGAAGACGCCGAAGAGCAACTCTCTAAACTCCATAAGATGTTTGGGGGAGAAGGCCTCCCATGGCGTGGAAAGCTGGCCATTTTCGTTCTCAAGGATCGTTTCAGCTACGACGAATTCAATCAGGTCGTCGAAATGCGTCGGGCGGATCAAGAGATGAGCGGACACTCCAAGGTGACCGCATCGCATGAAGATGCTTACATCGCCTTTCAGGATCGAGGTGACGATGAGAGCGATCTCCCAACGACGGAGCAGCTCTTGATCGAGCACCTGACAGGAGCCTACCTCAAACAGTCCGGAACAGCTCTTCCGGATTGGGTCGTCAGCGGAACCGGGGTGATGATGGCGATGAAGGGCGTGCGAACCGGGCCACATGTTCTTCAAATGAAACAGACAGCTGGGAGTCTCGTTCCGACTCTCGGAAAACCGGAGGACGTCTTCGCAGACGGAAGCTTCTCCCCCGCGACAATCGGCCCGGTTGGTTACACTCTCGTCCAATATCTGCTCGATCAAGGCGGACCCGGGAAGTTTGCCAGACTCATTCAGGGATTCCGCAACGGACTGAGCGCCGATCGAGCGTTCCGCGACGCTTACGGGGCTGATGCCGGTCAAATTGCTCGAGGGTATCTCACTTCTTTACGTGTCTAGATTCGCTCTCTCGTCTGTTCGCGTACCGACATTCTCAATTTGAGAAAACGTTGCATCCATCGAAAGAAACAAGTTCGGGTGAGTGCAGTCGAACCGCGGAAATGGTCTAATTCGGATTGCAGTACTGTCGCTGTATGATTGCAATTTCGAACGACGAATAGAGGAGAGTCGCCGTGCGCGGCTCAGAGATGGATGACGGATGTCGTAATAGTCGGTGGCGGAGTGATCGGATTGACCGCAGCCTACGAACTGGCGCGTCGAGGAATGTCGGTCTGCGTTCTGGAGAAAAACCGGGTCGGCCAGGAAGCGTCATGGGCCGGAGCTGGGATGTTGCCTCCGGGGCAGATCCATGGTCCTCAGGAAATCCGCGAGCTCGTTCGATTGTCCGCCTCGCTTTGGCCGAAACTCTCCGAAGAACTCTTGAGCGAAACCGGACTCGATAACGGATATCGAAATTCGGGCTCGTTGCAGATTTCGCTCGACGATGAGCAGGAACTACTCAGTCAGAAAGCTCTCTGGGAGAAAGAAAACGTTCCCGTTGAAGAACTCAAAGGGAGCGACCTGTTCGAATACGCTCCGGGATTGTCGGATCGACTCACTTGGGGCTTCGCATTGCCGACGATGTCACAGGTTCGAAACCCCCGACATGTCAAAGCACTTCAAGCAGCGTGTCTGTCGACGGGCGTGACCATTCGCGAGAATTGTTCTGTTGATCAGATCGAAGCGATTGGTGAACGAATCGTGGCTGTGAGAGCAGAAGAAGACGTCTTCTCCGCTGATCGATTCGTGATTACGACCGGTGCCTGGACAACCCAGCTGCTGGAGTCCGTTTCCGTCAATTTCGAAGTGGAACCGGTGCGTGGGCAGATCGTTCTGTTGAAGACCGATCCGGGAACGATCGCTCACATTGTCGAAGATCGTCGACGGTACATCGTTCCCCGCGATGATGGGCACGTCCTGATTGGATCGACGATGGAGGATGTCGGGTATGTGAAGCAAACGACTCCGGAGGGAGTCGCAAGCCTCATGGAATTTGCCAACAGCCTCTTCCCCGAATTGGCGCAGGCGAAGTTTGTCCAATCATGGGCTGGTCTACGTCCAAGAGCAGTGCGCGGAATCCCAGCGATCGGTTCGATTGACACCTTCGAAAATCTCTTCGTCGCCGCCGGCCACTTCCGTGATGGACTCTGCCAGTCGACAGCGACAGCGGTTCTGATTTCCGATCTCATCGAAGGTGTGCAGCCTCCGATTTCGGTTGAGTTGTTTCGACCGCCGGTTGCGATTCCTCCTCAATTGTAGTCCAGCATTCTCGTTTGTAGACAAGCTTGGTCGTTGCACGGCACTCTGTGTTTTACAGGCCGAAGCGATCTCTCGATTATGCTGGGGAGACGAAATGGCTTCGGAGCGACCAGAGAAGTTTTCTTGAGAACTGTTCGAACTCAGGCTGACTCCAACCGACCGATTTAGGGAGGATTTCCACATCCACCTGTGAACACTTGGCGGCGGGAAGAAGTTCTTTCATCTCACCTGCTTCTTCATGATCGTCCAGATGACGGACGCGCAACATGACGTCAACAGGTCTCATTCGAGGGCAGTTGTAGAGGAATTGTTCAAACATCGTAAAACCGATTCGAACGCGAACCTGACCATCTTCCGCGCTCAGGATGCGCGCGTGATGTTCCTCGACGAAACCGCATGCTTTGAGAATGATGGTCGAGCCGTAGTTCGTTGTGAAGAAACGATCACGGATTGATGAGAGAGATGAAGAAAACAACATTCCGATAGAACCTCAAGAATTGAGATATAGATTTGACAGGATCGGAAGAGTTTTGCGGACAGCGTGCCGAGCTGCGAAGAATGCGAATTATACGCTGTGACAAGCGGCTCTTTCCTGTTGTCTTGTCATGAGTTACAAACATCTTGAGGGTCCCGTTCAACTCTCGCTTTAATGATCGATGTTTCGAAATTGCATCATCTCTCGTTTCCGAAATTCCACAGACTGAGTGATTGATGGTCGCTGCACATGTGATTGACGATTTGTCAGACCGAATTCTGGCTGGGTATCCGTTGCTGGTGACGCGGACCTACGAAGAGAGACGCTGGGAGCAGGAGTTCCGGAGACTCGCCGCAGATTTCGGATGGTCGTGTGTGAGTTGGTCAATGACCGGCGGAGTTGTCGCTGACTCAGAGTCTTCAGGTTCAGAAGCTGGAGCCGAGAGAGTCGATCCCGTTGCCTTTCTGGCTCAGATTCAGAATGACTATCCGGGCCAGCATCTCTTTCTTCTGAAAGACTTTCATCTCTGCTTCGACGATCCGTATGTCATTCGCAAGTTGAGAGATCTGGTTCCGGTCCTGCCCGGTCAGCAAAAGACTCTGATTCTCTTGGGGACAGTCGACACCATCCCGAAAGAGATTTCGAAAGATGTGTCGATCATCGATCTTCCGCTGCCTGATGAAGATGATTTGCACGAGATTCTCGAAGCGGTTCTGGACGATCCGAAATCGGGGATTGCGACATCGATTCAACAGGCGGACCGCGAAACGCTGGTCCGTTCAGTTCTCGGGTTGACTGCTGACGAAGCACGCAAAGCGTGGGTGAAGTCACTGCGAGGAGCGGACGGATTGACCGATGAACTCTTCGCAAGTTTGATTTCCGAGAAACGAAAAGTGGTTCAGGGCGCGAGCTTGCTTGAGTTTGTGGCACTCGATGAAGGCATTGATGACGTCGGCGGACTGGACGGGTTGAAGGAATGGATTGCGAATCGATCCGAAGCTTTTTCAACCGATGCGAAGAATCGGCACATCGGAAATCCGAAAGGAGTTTTGCTGGCTGGCGTTCAAGGTTGTGGAAAGAGTCTGACAGCCCGGGCGATTGCCAGAATGCTGAAGTTTCCACTGATTCGAATGGATCTGGGCGACCTGCTGGAATCAGGACGAGGTGTTTCAGAACAGAATTTGAGAGATGTTCTCTCGACTGCAGAAACGATCGCGCCTGCCGTGTTGTGGATTGAAGAAATCGACAAAGCGTTCGCAGGATTCGTTGGAAACGAGTCTCAGGATCCGACGGTATCGCGGATCGTGGGACGATTCCTGACATGGCTCCAGGAACATACGCATCCAGTCTTCGTCGTCGCGACAGCGAATCGCATTGAGTCACTCCCGCCGGAACTGCTTCGACGGGGCCGGTTCGATGATTTGTTCTTTGTCGATCTGCCAACCTATGAAGAACGGCTCGCCATCTTCCGAATCCATCTTCAAAAGCGCGGTTGGAATCCGGAGCAGTTTGATCTCGATTCCCACTCGAATGCGACGGAAGGATACAGCGGGGCAGAGATTGAAACGCTTGTGAACTCCGCAATCATCGACTCCTACGCGGAGAAGCGAATTCTCTCAGACGAAGACTTGCAGGACTCCATTGAGCGCACGGTTCCGCTGTCGATTACGATGGAAGACGAAATCTTTCAGCTGCGCGAATGGGCGAGAACACGGTGTCGACCTGCAACGCTTGATCATCGGGTGATTCGAGTTATGGAAGAGGAAGCCCGACGCGGAGAAACGCCCGCTGCGGAAGCTGAAGAAGTGTTGAAGTGGAAACAACTCGCGGAGTACGGACAAATTCCGGCAGCCATTATCGAGTTCCTCCGTCATCATGAACGAGTGACGTGGGATGTTCTTCTGAACGAGTTCGCTGACTATACGGAAGTGTCTGGCCGATACGGACTCGTCTTTCGATCCGATCCGAAAGTCGTCATCTGGACGAGGATTGGCCGCGAACTCGTGGATCAACTGATTGACCTCATCGTCCGGAAGCGGCTCTATCTTCATCCGTGTGGTGAAGATTTATATCAACAAGCATCGACACCCAAACTGCCAGCTGTTGCGAAGTTTCCTGACCAGCGCGTTCAGAACGCCGTCTGGCTCCCGACGGAATTGCAGCTCGCCCCTTATATTGGCGGGGCCGGGATTTACGGACGAGTCGCTCGCATCAAAATGGGAGCCCCTAGCTCTTGAGCGGGTTCCTGAAGAATTTCTTATCCGTGATCAGGGATTTTGCGCATCAGACGCTCTGACAACGACTCATAAGTAACTTTTGACAAGAAGCCAGCCGACGTTGAAGCGATGGCCATGACGCTCCGTTGAAAACGAATGTTTTGCGTCATCCGGCGGAAAATCTCTTTCTGAGAGACACCGCACAATTGACAATGTTCTGCAATTCGTCCATCGTGACCTAGCGTTTTTCTCGACAAACATCCTTACCATGAACGGGTGTCCCAATGATTACATCGCTCGACCGACGGCAGTTTCTTCAGGGAACTGCAGCACTCGCAGCTTCTGCTCTTCTTCCGCAGTTTGCCCTGTCAGCGGAAAAGAAGCCGCTCTATCAGATCTCGCTCGCTCAATGGTCTCTTCATAAGGCCATTTTTGACAAGAAGATGGACAATCTCGACTTCGCTAAAGTTGCGAAAACCGAGTTTGACATCAGTGCGATCGAATACGTGAACCAGTTCTTCTTCGAAAAGGCCAAGGATGAATCCTACCTGGCCGACATGAAGAAGCGGGCTGAAGATCAAGGCGTGCAGAGCCTGCTGATCATGGTCGATCGAGAAGGACAACTCGGCGATCCAGATAAAAACAAACGCAGCCAGACCGTCGACAATCACAAGAAGTGGGTCGAAGCGGCCAAGTTCCTCGGTTGCCATTCCATCCGAGTCAACGCAGCCAGCCGAGGATCATACGACGAGCAGATCGAGTATGCGGCCGATGGGCTTGCTCAACTGACAGATTTCGCAAAGCCATTGGGGCTGAACATTCTTGTTGAGAATCATGGTGGGCTTTCCTCGAACGCTGCCTGGCTCTCAACCGTCATGGAACGCGTCGACGATCCGCATTGCGGCACGCTGCCAGATTTCGGAAACTTCCGAATCAGCGACGATAACTGGTACGACCGTTATCAAGGTGTGGAAGAGTTGATGCCGTTTGCACACGCGGTGAGTGCAAAATCTTACGACTTCGATGACAACGGAAACGACACCAGAACGGACTTCCTGAAAATCATGAAGATCGTGCTGGACGCCGGGTATCGTGGATTCGTCGGAATCGAATACGAAGGTCATCAACTCGACGAGTACGCAGGAATCCGAGCAACGAAGAAGCTGCTCGAAAAAGTTCGTGATGAATTGGCAGGGGACTATGCCTGAGATTTTTGCAGGTGTCGACGTTGGAGGAACGACGGTCAAATGTGCCCTTGCGGACCAGGATGGCAACGTCCTGCGTGAGGGCACGATTGATACCGATTCTCACTACGGTCCGAAGGAAGTCCTGAAGCGCATTGGTGATCTCGTCCTGAAACTCGCTGGAGAATTGGGGGAGTCACAACTCGTTGCGCTCGGAATGGGACTTCCCGGACTCGTCGATCTTCACGCCGGTGAAACGCGTTACCTTCCGAACATGACGGCGCACTGGAAGAACGTTCCAGTCTCTGCGATTCTCTCTGAACAGATTCAGTGTCGAGTTCTTCTTCTCAATGATGTGCGAACAGCGACACTCGGTGAGTTGACGTTTCGCGAAGGTCCAGCAGCAAAGACGATGGTCTTCATCGCGATCGGAACCGGCATCGGTGGTGGGATTGTCATCGATGGCAAGTTGCGACTGGGGCCGCTGGGCGCAGCGGGAGAACTCGGACACCAGACGATTGACCGGACAGGTCCCCTGTGTGGATGCGGGAATCACGGATGTCTTGAAACTCTCGCCAGTGGAACGGCTCTCGCTGCCGAAGGAATTCGACTGATGTTGATGGGGCTGGCCCCGAATCTTCATGATTTGGTTGATGGTGAGCCGGGCCGAGTCGATGTTGAGATGATGGGGCAGGTCGCCGATCAGGATGATGCTGTTCGCGATGCCATTCTCAACGCAGCTTCGGATATTGCGATTGGCGTGGCGAATGTCGTGACGACGGTCCATCCGGATCTCGTTGTTATCGGCGGCGGCGTGGCCAATCTCGGTCCGCTTCTTCTTGACCGTATTCGTGAAGACGTCGAAACCCGAGTCGGAAGACTATTCCCCGTCGATGATATCCGGATCGAAAAGTCACAACTCGGGGCAAAAGCGGGCGTTCTCGGAGCCGTCGCATTGGCGATTCATGGTTTCCCGGATTAGGGGAACTTTGCGTCACGACGAAAGATCATTTTCGCTGAGTGAGCAGAGTGCGCTGCTGCACGATCCACAAAAAGCCCGCTGCTTAGGTCACTTCAATGAAGGACGAAAGCAGCGGGCTTTTCAATTGCCGTTCCGCTTGGCTCCAAGAGTCGATGAGAGCATTTTTAGTTTTCGTTTGCACTCACTCGCACGAGCAAACTCAGTCTTTTTGTCTGATGAAAAAGTTCAATCGAGTGCACAGGAAAGAGCAACTTCCTCTAGAAGCCGAACGAGAAATACGGGGTGGAAATGTAACCGTTCCGATAGCGGGGACCATAATACGGTCGACGTCCGTAATAGCGTCCTCGGTCGTAGCGGTTGTCGAAACGTCGATCCAGTTGCCGGTCGAATTGGCGATAGTCTCGCCGTGCGTCTCGATACCCACGATCGAAAGACCGATCCAATCGACGTTCGATTCGATTTCGTAACACGCGCCGAGGCGGCGCAGCTTCGGCAGTTGTCGTGTCGCTGACTCCAGTCAGAATGAACATTGAGGCAACAGTTGTTGCGATGAGAAAGTTTTTCATGAGAGACCTCCGGTCGTTAATTCACTTCATGCAATCGCTCAAATGGAAATGAGCGCATTACTTTCATCCTATGCATGACTCTTCTCAGTTCAAGACGTGTGGAGGGCTCTGCAATCCGTGGATCAATGCAAAATCGTGAGGCAAATTGCAGTCAGACAACGGTTTACCGAGTTTTCGAGAATTGCCCAAACTTACTCGTTGCTCACGACGTTGTGTGAAATTGACGACGTCGATTTCGAAACGAGCTGAAGCGAAATTCTTCTCGCGAGGACTTGTTCCAATGGCGCTACGCGGTCGATCGAATCAAAGCGCACGTACACAAGCCAACAAGCGAGGATGCAACCCGTTCGAGGGAATGCGTTGAAAGGAATGCCGGACGTTCCCGACAATGCAGAGCATGAGAGAGGTCGTTAAAAAGGCACTGTAAGAAGTCGCGAGAAAGAGACCATCGACGACGATGCTGCCACGCAATATCATCCACGTCGGTGAACAGTCACAGTCTACATAGTCGATCGAAGTGTGGTGAACGATGAGTTCGAAGAACCTCCGAATTGTGGGATGGGTCCTGAGTATTCTTCTGGTGGCGTTTCTGGTCTTTGGAAGCGCCATGGGGAAGTTTACTGAATGGGAAGGGAAGGCGGAGATGTTCGACAAGCTGGGATGGGAGCAAGACGTGATGCATACCATCGGCATTGTCGAAGTTGTGATCGCGATCCTGTTCCTGATTCCTCACACTGCGTTTGTCGCTGCCATTTTACTTGCTGGTTATCTCGGCGGAGCAACTGCGACGCATGTGCGGATTGAAGATCCGTTTCTCGTTCCGATCATCATTGGGGTTGTCGCCTGGATCGCACTCGGTTTGCGTCAGCCGGATGTCTTTCGACTTGCCTTTCGCGGGCCGAGCGCAAGTAGTGATCAAGCTCCAACACCCGAAACCGACAAGAGCTAAGCTGCTCTTGCTCTTCTATTCCTGAAGCCCTTCGAGGTACGTGTAGCCGTTGAGGCCTTCTTCGTAGAATTTGATCAGTCGACCTGCTTCGGCATTGTCGATGAGTCCTTCTCGAACAGCGGCTTCGGCGGCCATCTGAAGTCGATCGATCAGTTCGCGTCCATTGAACTGAACGTACTCAAGCACTTCACTGACGGTCTCTCCTTTGATGATCGACTCCAGCATCACTCTGCCGTTCTCATCGAGATCAACATGAATGGTATTGGTGTCGCCGAACAGGTTGTGGAGGTCGCCGAGGATTTCCTGGTAGGCTCCGATCAGGAACGCCCCGAGGTAATAAGGTGAGCCATCAAACTCGTGCAGACGCAGGGTTTTCTTGACATCACGTCGATCGATAAACGTGTCGATTTTGCCGTCGGAATCGCAGGTAATGTCACACAGGACCGCGTGCCGGCTTGGTTTTTCCTCCAGTCGGTGAATGGGCATCACCGGGAAGAGTTGTTTGATCGCCCAGCTGTCGGGCATTGATTGAAACAGCGAAAAGTTGCAGAAGAACAAATCGGAAAGCATTCCGGGCAGGGAAGTCAGTTCTTCGGGAATGTAATCCAGATCCTCAAGAAGCCGTGTGATCTTTCGACAGATCGCGAAGAAGAGATTCTCTGCGAGCACTCGTTGTTCGAGCGGCAGGTATCCCCCGCTGAAGAGGCTCATCGCCATGTCAATGGCTTGCTGGCAGTCGTGATAACTCTCCTGGACGTTCCTCTGAGTCAGTTCACTATACGTCAACATCAGGTCGTGAAGAGGTTGTTCGTAGTTGTCCGGAATCTCAGGGGGAATGGCTTCGACATCACCCTGTCGGGTGACACCCAGTGTTCCGAAAATTAAGGCGCTATGGAAAGCTGCAATTGCGCGACCACTTTCCGAAAGGATGATCGGGTGATCGACCCCGGTCTCGTCGCAGACCGTTTGAATGTGGTAGATCACGTCATTGGCGTATTCCTGGAGGGTGTAATTCATGCTCGACTGAAAATTCGTCTGCGAACCATCGTAGTCGACACCCAGTCCTCCCCCGACGTCGAGGTATTCGAGTCCGGCCCCGCGTCGCGCAAGATCGACATACACTCGGCTGGCTTCTGTGATCGCAGCTTTGACCTGTCGAATGTTTGTAATCTGGCTGCCAAGATGAAAATGCAGCAGATTAAAACAGTCCTGCATTCCCTGGCTTTCCAACAGCTCAAGCCCTTTCAGGATCTCGCTGACGGTCAGGCCGAATTTGGAGCGGTAGCCGCCTGAAGATTGCCATCGTCCCGCCCCGCGGGCAGCCAGCTTCACTCGCATTCCGATTCGAGGACGGACACCAACCTGCTTGGCAATTTTCAGGATTCGTTCCAGTTCCGTGTACTTCTCAACGACCGGAAGAACCGTTCGTCCGATCTTCTGCGCGAGCATCGCCATTTCGATAAACTCGTCGTCCTTAAAGCCGTTGCAAATGATCGGCATCGACGGGTCCGTCATCGCGACCACTGCGAGCAATTCGGGTTTGCTACCAGCTTCGAGACCGAATCCGAATTCTCGACCGTATTCGACAATTTTCTCGACGACTTCTCGCTGCTGGTTGACCTTGATCGGGTAGACGCAGGCGTATTGCCCCTGATAGTCATTTTCTTTGATGGCTTTGGCGAAGACGTCGCGAATTTCGGTCAGCCGCTCTTTCAGGATGCCGTTGAATCTCAGAAGAATCGGCAGGTCGAGACCTCGGACCTGCAGCCGATCAATCAACTTCTTGAGATCAAGGGCTCGCTCCTTATTGCGGTCCGGGTGCACGAGCAGGTGACCATTCGGGCCGATGGAAAAGAAGCCGTTGCCCCACCTGTTGACCTCGTACAAATCGTTCGAGTCACTTGTGGTCCAGGAGTTTGCAGGATCGATCATGTTTGGCGAAATTCCAAATCTACTCTAACCGGGCTGAAGTGTTGTCACGCGATACCGAACACTCATCGGGATTGCGAGATCAAATCGAAACGCATTCGGGAATCGATCCGAAATCCAGCTGCTGTGGCGACAGTCTGGTCAGTCGGGTTGAGAGATCGTTTCCAGAGAATTCAGGAATTGGGGCGATGAACACTGCTCCGCCAGTTGTGATCTGGGCGGCGCCGAATTCTCCAACATTCGATTCCCCAGTGAAAGCAAAGAAGGGAGAACTTTCTGAAAGTTTCCCGTCGCTGGGATTTGTTAATCGGACGGGTGGTGAAGACGCATCGACGAACCGGTTGCCCTTTTGAACTCATCAATGCGACGCTCAAATTCCTCGTCAGAGAGAACCGCGTTTAATCCACTTGTAGAGAGAGGAACGCTCAGCGTTAACCAACTCTTGCAGCCATCGTACTGGTCGGTGTGTTCGACGAGGACCGGTTTCGGAAAGGAAAAAGCCCGTACAAACAGTGCCGTCAACCCGGGCGACCGATACTCGAACCGCTGGTGAGTCACTTCGTCTTTCAACACATGCAGATTGCGAATTGTTGATAGCTGAGACAAATCGTCGATGTAGCAGCTCATCTGAACTTCGCAAAAGACTTGAATGGGAATTTCGTTCGCCGTGGCTGACGAAGCGATGGGGACTTCGTTCCCGGGCATTTTTTCTGCAAATTCCGGAGTGATCAGTTCAACGGTTTGATGAAAACGCGTGGGGAACAACCAGAACCGATCCGATTTGATCCGGAACTCCCCGTGATCTTCACGAATTCCGCCGGTCCTCAGAAGAACACTTTGATGACCCGAACGAAGTGCTTCACACACGACGGCCCAATCCTTGAGGGCATGCGCTTCCTCATGAACGGAACAGTCTCTCGGGTTCATCGTTGGTTTCATCATGTTAAGTGGCGAGCAACAGGTCGCGGCGAAAAAGGAGGAATCACAACTCGAGCGAGCACGCGAAAACCATGAATCTCGCTTAGTGCTCGACGAATTCTTTGACGTAAGGAAGAGATTCGAGTTTCTCCTTGATCGAAGGATGTCGATCGAGGAGTTGGGCGAGGAAGTCCCATTTGCCGGTGGTCAGCGCTTCGTGAGCACTTTGCGGCATCTCGACGGAAATCACTTCTTCGCCAAAAGTGAGCTCATTCTTCGGGAGATTGAGTTCCAGTTCAAGTTTGGGATTTGCGGAGACGGCAGCGGCGATGCGTTCCAGCTCGGAGCGAGACGCAGTGACGGCCGGGATTCCGAGCGATGTGCAGTTCCCGAAGAAGATCTCTGCGAAGGATTCCGCGACAATTGCTTCAATTCCCCATCGCATGAGCGATTGCGGTGCATGTTCGCGCGACGATCCACAACCGAAGTTTCGGCCGCTGATCAGAATCTTTCCTTCCTGGTGGGCTTCATGGTTGAACGGATGCGATTCGTCCTGTTCCCGATCGTCTTTGAAAGCGTGTTCGCCAATGCCTTCAAAGCTGACACATCGAAGAAAACGCGCCGGGATGATTCGATCTGTATCAATATCGTCGAGCAACAGCGGCATTCCTGGCCCGGTGACTGTTTCGATTACCTGCATAACAATTCCTCTATTCGTTCGACATCAAGCCAGTTGAGACTGCGTAATTTCTGATCCCACACAATAGCAGACCATTGATTCTTGCCAAAACGAATCAGCATCAGGAATTTCAGACTCAGTCGATTCCGATCAGAGAACTTAGTGAACATTTGCAGGTCGTTCCGTTCGAGTTGAAGTTTCCGTTGAGGACGTTCGAACGGCATAATTTTCATTGGAATGCAGGAATTTGACGTCTCTAGCGTCAGACAGACAGGGCTCGCTTCCGATTTTTCAACTCAGACGGAGCGCTACCCATCCACCTCTTTTTATCTTCGCCCATGCCCATGACTCATTCATTCGAGTCCTGTCCCGAGTTGCCTGCGCCTCCCCGACGCATCGCGTTCTTCTCTATCGTTGCGCTCACTCTTGGGATCGGATTGGCCTACTGGGTAGAGCGTCCGCGCGGTCCCGTTTGCCAGGGGACGTTGATGGCTCGGACCACCTACATTACATCCCCCGCAGACGGAGTGTTGGCCGAACTTCTTGTCGAAGAAGGGGCCAGTATCGAAATGAGTCAACCACTGGTTCGCATTGTGGACGACACTCTCGAACAAGCTGTGGCGACCAAAACCCGCGAAATCGATGCCCTCGAATTTCAACATCGTCAGGCACTCGCAGCTGCGGAACTGGAACTTGCCTGGAGACAACGCGCACTCGATTCGGAAATTTGTGAGATCCAGCTGCAATCAGCGACATTTCTGAAGGAGAAATACAACTTCGAAATGCAGCAGAGTATGCTTAACGACATTCTTGCCGGTCAGGAACTGGTCATGGCGGACAACGAAGGATCGTTCGTCAGTTCGCTGATTGTTGACGGGGCGACCAAGCCTTCGGATCGAATGGCAACCATTCTGGAAATGGAACTGGCGAGCAACGCGGCCGAAGTCTCTTCCGCTCAGGTTGAGATCTGTGATTTGCGTCAAAAGCAGCTTGAACAGCTTCGCGATGCACTGCCTGCGAAAGTCCGTCGGACTGAGGGAGTGGACGTCGCGGAGGCGATTCTCAACCGTGCTCGAGCAGAGCTTGACCAGCTGCGTGCACAACAAGAGAGCCTGACTGTGCACTCTCCGTCCATTGGACGAGTTGGCGTTTATCAGAGTCGCGTCGGGGCACGGATTTCCGAAGGAGCACCGATCGTTGAACTTCTCGACGATGCACACCGTTACCTTCTCGTGAACGTTCCGTCGACTGAGATTGTCTCGTTTCCGATCGATCAGAAACTTGTTTTGATCTTCCCGGGGAATCAGCATCGATCGGGAAAAGTGACCATGATCGCACCGCAAGCTCAGCATTGCTCGCTTCTGAACAAGTCGACGATTCAAGTCCACGTTGAGCAAGTCGGGAAGATGTGGCCAAACGTCCCGATCGGATCTCAAGTTGAAGTTCAAATCGATCGTTGAGCCAGCGTCATGCTTTCGCCGCACTCACCCCAGCACCGTTCACACTGCTGAAGCGAGCGGACATGGAAAGCAACCTGTTCTATGGGGTTTCGCCGACAACTCGGACTGGTTTCTCGAAACGGATTGGCTCGCTGTAATCAGCGGTCATCAGTTCAACGCCAACCTTGGAGTTACAGGCACCTGCTGCAGTCAGGACGATATCGAACTCCTGCGTGTCACCCATCCCAACCTCAGCAACTGGTTGGAACACAATCCGATTTCCCTGGACCTGGTATTGGCTGGGACCTTTTGCGGACGTGAACGTCAGCCCGTCGGGGATGACGAATTGAGTAAGAACATTCTCGGCAGCGGCAGTTCCGTCGTTCTTGAGCTTCAAGCGGAACGAGACTTGATCGCCAACGAGGACTGTTTGATTCTGGCCGAGGACATCAATGTCGAGATCGGCGAAGCCTTTGACTTCGAGTGTTGACGCAGCTTCGACAATGTTGTTCTCGTCGTCTCGGGCAACGAAGCTGAGAGAAAGGCTTCCAGCCTGATCGGGAACAAGTGGCGTTTTCAGATCTCTCGATTCACCAGCTTCAAGAACTTCGAAATTGCGAATGAGGACACGTTTCTCGGCATCCCAACCCGGAAGCGGTTGCGCGGGTGAAAGTCCGACAGGGATTCTTTCGATCACTTTCACGTTACTCAGTCTTTGACTTGAAAGATTGGTCACACGTGAAGTCATCTCGATCGGGCGTCCCACGAATCCTCGTTTGGGGCCGCTCTGAATCAAACCGATTCGAGAATCGAGAATGCGCAGGTCCGAGTGAGTTTCCGCATGTGTTTCACCGTTGACGGTGACGAGTGCTTGAGACGACGCAACTCCTGCTGCCTCTGCAGTCAGAACGAGATCGATGCTTCGCGATTCACCGGCAGGAAGATCTCCGACCCGGTATTCAATATCGCGTCCACCGGGATGACTGAGCAGTTCCGGAAGGATTGTTCTCAGATAGACCTCTTTGGCAGAGCCTTCTCCCGAGTTTGTGATTGTCATCTGATAAGTTGCTGTTTTTCCAGTCACAGCTTCTTTTGGCCCCTGCATTTTCAGTTCGATTTTCGGGGCAGTCACTCGAATTCTGGCTGCGACGGCCGCTTCAAAAGAGACGGTTGCGACGCTTCCAATTTCGCCAGCTTCCATCGGGATCACGAGAAGTTGAATTTCCCAAACGTCTCCAGGCTGAAGTTCGGGACGTTCCCAGGTCAACACTCCATTCGACAGAGATGCCTGCGGAATCGTTCCCTTCAGTTTGGTTCCTTTCGGAATGCGATCTTCGACCACGAGCGACTTCGCCGGGCTTCCGCCGACGTTCTTGATGAGGATCGAGTAGATCAAGGGCTCATCGATGGTTGCACTTGCTGGAGCCTTTTTCTCGATGGTCAATTCCGGGCTTTGATCTCCTTCGTTGACGTCTCGATCAATCGTCCCCTGACCGATTAACTCGTTGTTCGACTCAGATTCTTTCGCTTCCGGAGTGGCTTGCGGGTCAGGAATGTTGTTTGCGACTTCACCTTCCTGAATATTCGTAAGCGGTTGGTTTCCGATGTTGAGATCTGCACCTGCTTCATCGCCGAAGGAAAACGGAGCAACGGGAGCCATGCGATCAGTGGGCAGGGCGAGTTTCCGGGGAGTTGGGGAAGATTCGAGACTGGACGGAGAGAGCCGTTCTTCCTGGAGTCCCTGGTTGCTTCCATCAGCAAACTTCACTGGGGGATTTTGTGGAGCTTCGATCAATTCGAACGGACCTGGAGGCGCTGACGACGTGCTCCCCGAGTCGGTTTGAAGTTCCATCCGGCTTCGGTTTCGTGGAATGATTTGCGGAAGATCCGATCCCGAAGTTCCGGGGCCGCTTGAGAGGTTCCCGGAAGGTGTTTCACGAGTGGGGCTCGAGTCTTGTTCACCAAAATAGGGGTTGCTGATTTCCGGAGCTCGGCCGGGATTGATCGTCGGAAGCTCTCGAGCTGGAGGTGTCGCCAGTGGAGTTGGCATCACCAAATCAAGCTCTCCAGACGGCTCAGGCAAAGACTGAGGAGGCGCGGCAGGCTCGGCGAGCGGTGCCGGTCGACTGAGGAGGGCGTTGTTTTGATTCGGTTCTTCGGGCTTCGGAGTGGCTGCTTCTAAGGTCAGTTCTTGTGGGTTCGGCCAGACTGGCAATGCGTCCTCCGTCTCGCTTTCGTCAGCGACTTGCTGGGGCGCTGTTGAGAGCGGGAGTGTTGGGGACGTTGTTTCAATTGGATTCGCTTGCCCCAGTGGAATCGGCGTATTCGGCGAAGGATCAGCCGGAGGGGAAGAAGAATTGGCCGGTGGGAGAAGAGTGAGCGGAACAACTTCTTCTTCACTTGTACTCAGAGGAGCGGTGTTGAGCGGTTCCGAAGTCGGAGCTTCCTGAATTTCCAAACCGGGAGAACGAGCGAAGGGGTTTTCTTCTGCCGCTGGTGCGTTGGCAGGTCCTGCAAGCGTCGTTGAGCCGGGAAGAACATCATCGGTTCCCCCAACTTCTGCTGCTGCGGGAACGGTGTTTTCGTACTTTGCGAACGGATTGGGCGAATCTGTGAGCGCGAACGATGTGACCGGCTCGTTGTTTCCTTCCGGTTGCGGAACTCCTGGGCCGGGGAACGCAGGAAGTTCGTCATTCGTTCCGACATCGAGAGTCTCCGGTTGCACCGCAAGCGAAGTCATTTCTTGATCGACGGGACGATCGAGTCCTGGGAGAGTTGGAGCAGGGCCAGAGTTTGGCGTCTCAGCGGTCTCAATGGGCAGGCTGCGATTTGAATTCGTCGAGAGTGGCTCACTCGCTGAAAGATTTGAAACAGGCAACGCATCGAGTTGAGGAGGTGCTTCCACACTGAGACCGGGCAAAGTCTTCGGCGATGGAAGGACATCGGCGGAAGCGGGAGTCACGGAATCTTGTTCGGCAGGTGAGTCTTCCCAGCTGATTGTTTCGATTTCGGAGTTTTCAGGAAGCTGTTTTTGATGCGAAGGACCGAATGAACTCGACTTGTTGCTCGCTTCAGTTCGCGTGTTGTTTTCGAGCGAGAACGGGATGACTTCGGAAGTCTCTTCGTCTGACTCGCTGTTCGTCGCAACTTCCGGTGAATTTTCTGAAGCGTTTTCTTGATCGAGTTGAGAAGCTTTCTCTTTCTCAGCCGCTTCGGCTTCGCGTTTGGCTTTCGCCGCGACACCATTGAAGAATCTCAACGGGTACACATTTTCTTGTGGAGCCGGACGCTCGACGATTTTTTCTGATGATGGGAATTCTGAATCGGCAGGTGAAGCAGGCGTTCCGGTATCAATCGGGAACACATCTGCTTCTACTCTGGATTCTCCAACAGCAAATTCGACACTTTGCGGGAATCCCCCTTCCGGGAATTCATTCGCAGCTGGCGTGACAGCCCCCATCAATTCGTTGGGCGCGTCGGAGTTGGCAATACTTGGAGCGTCGACAGTGTCGCTGGTATCGTCTTGACTAAACGGGTCTTCTAACGGAACGGGGCTTGCCTCGATATGGACCAGCTCGCTCGGTTCTGCTTCTTGAGAGGTTTCCGAACGAAATTGGATCAGCCCGGGAGAAAGTTCTGCGAGACCGCTATTGCCGTCGGTCGCGGAATATTCCTCTTCGCGCGTGTTCTCCTCGGTTTGTGCCGGAGAAGGTGCCGATGGAACCGGTGCATTCGCTGGCTCATCGGAGGATTTCAGCGGATCAAGAAGCGCAAATTGATGATTCGGGAGGACATCAGAGTTCGAAACAGGTTCCGGGACCGATTCAGCCAGTGTCGGCTCAAGTTCCTGATCGGCACGTTCGTCGAGCTGATCGGAGAAATCAATCTCAACATCCTGAAAGAGATTCCCAGCGACTTTGGGCGTCTCGTTTTCTGTTTCAGAAGGAGAATTGAGGGCTGTAAATGCTGAAGGATCAGGTTCAACATCGTTCTTCTGCAGGCTTTCGTGGGCTTTCCAGACCACAAAGCAGCTGCCGCCAATTACGCCCATCAGAACCAGGGACTTCACAATCAGGTTCTGCATTATGGGGAATCCTTTCCCGGATCATTGAAATCCCATCGGAGGATGGGTGGTTCGAAAGTGCATCTTTGCACCGACAAGTGATAGCAAATTTTGCAAAACCGCGTAAAGGCGAATTCGGATGTTGGTCTCCAGCTGAGTTTTGTTTCGACATTCCGTCGATCAACGGACGCCGATCCGAAAGGGGACTGTTTGAATAGTCTGCCTACGCAAGTTAGAATGCTGACCGAAAATAGGTGGTTTTTAGCGATTGAGAACGATTCTCGCAGCCACACATTTATTCCACGTCGACGGAGCGAAGTGGACGATAACTAGGAAGAGTCTCTTCGAGTCGTGATGACCACGCTTTGGGGATTAATGGAGCGACGGTGGAACAAATGCCAATGCGTCAACAATTTCTCTGGATCGCAGGTTGCTGCTCAATCATAGTTTGGGCAGCAACGCAAACCTGGGCGTATCAAGACGAGACTCCGCAGCCAGTGGGACTGTCCGGGCTGATGGCAGCCTATGCCCCCGACGGCTTGAGCCCGGCCGATTTCGAGGATCTCAGCGAAGAAATTGACGAGAGCTGGAAAGAGTGGACTCTGGAAACCGGGCAGTTTGTCACGGATTTCTATGAAGGAGAAAACGACACTTTCGAAGCTCAGGAAACCGCTCTGAAGCGGGTCCGTGTCAAACTGAACACCATGGAGAAGGCGCTCGAGGATTCTCGATATCGCTCGATTCATGACCAGATCGGTCCTCTTTACTCCAATTTGATTGCTCGCGTTGATCTGGCAGAAGCGGTTCTCGAAACGCTGACCATCGACGAAGAAGCTGCTCTGAAGGTTCGAACTCAGGCAGCGACTGAGACTCTCAAATCCGCACTTGCCAACTTCCGCCGGGATATGAATTCCGTGCGTGGCGGACAAGCCTGGCTGAAATGGGCGAAATCCAGCCAACTCCAAAACTTCCGACCGACGAACGAAGAATCGATCGAAACAGTCAATAAGGTCAAAGCTCAGCTCGAAACCCGAGAAGAATACGGGGATGAAATTCGGGAATTCATGAGCCGTGAATCGTTCCTGCAATTGGAAGATGCACTCGCTGCAGTGCAAGCGGCTGTTGCACCTGTTTCCCCTGAAGCACAGCTTGAACTCCGAGAGCAACTCGGGATGTTTCTTGAAACTGTCGACGAATACTACGACGAGCCTACGCCCGAACTGGCTGCATCGCTTCGAGAGCAGTTCGACGCCATTCGTCTGACCGCCCCTGATGGGGGAGAAGCTTTGTCTTCTGCATTCGCCGTTCACTTCCTCAACTACAATCTTCGTTTGGCGATCTCCGAAGGATTGCTGAACAAGGTGATCGGAGAGACCCGAAACGAGTCCTCGCAGATCAATGACTACATCATGGGCGCTCGTGTTGTTGGAAACCAGAACTCCAACGTCAACCTGTCGGTCAACATTCAGCCGAGCACCAATGAAGCCCGCTTTGAGCTGAACTTGAATGGAGTCGTGCGTACGAATTCGTTCGGATCGACAAGTCAGGCAACAATTCAAACGACCGGATACCACACCTTCAATGCTGTTAAAAGCGTTGGCTTTGATGGAAATGAGTTCTCGACTCGTCCCGCCAGCGTCTCTGTTCGTGCAAATAACCGCCCGGTCGGAGCACGCACTCGGTTCAGCGGTGGGTTGTTCGGTGGAATTGCCGACCGAATCGCCATGCGAGAAGCTTCCGCACGCATGGGACAGGCGAACGGGTACACACAACGAAGTATTCAGGAAGAAGTGAGTGCCGAGCTGAATCGAGAAGTCGATTCCCGATTCGCTGAAGCGTCGATGGAATTGCAAAACCGCCTGTACGGTCCGCTTCGGGAATACGGTCTTTATCCCGACGCGATTAAGTACTCAAGCACAAGCTCGCAGATTCACGGATCGACACGACTGGCGAATCCGACTGAACTCGGCGGCGGACGTCCAAATCCTGGAATTAAAGCATCTTCGAAAGGGATTCTCGTTCAAGTTCACGAGACCCTTCTCAGCAACGGATCGAACCGACTGGAACTGGGAACCGAAGGCAAGAAGAAGCTGAGTGACGGCGAACTTCGTGCGATGATTGAAGAACGTCTGAGCAAGATTCTCGATCGCGATGTCGATCTCGGAGAGCCGGATGAAAGTAGCGAAGGAACAATGTTTGTCTTCGACGAACCGAATCCGATCCGATTTCAGATCATCGAAGGTGAAGTGATTTTGACGATCCGAGCTGGTTTGGACCGTGGTGCAGAAGGCAGCATTCCCACTCAAATCATCACTGTCCCACTGAGTCCTTCGGTCGTTGACGACAAAGTGATTCTCACTCGAGGCAATGTGGGCGTGAAGCCAGTCGAACGGCCTTCCAACATTGCTGAACAAGTGGCTCGAGCGAATGTGATGCGACAGAAGATTCAAGCATCACTTCCCGAACAGGAAATTGATGCGGTCTTCGAACTCGAACAAGAGGGCAAGATCATTAAGCTGCGAATCACTTCGATCGTTGCCGAGAGCGGTTGGCTTTCACTCAACATCGAATAGAGCAAGTTGCTCTATCCAGTGCACTCGCTTGAACTTTTTCATCAGGCAGAAGGCTGATTCATCAGGCAGAAGGCTGAGTTCGCTCGTGCGAGTGCAAACCAAAACAGAAAACGCTTTAACAGGCAAGTGTTCGTCAGTCGTCGCTGAGTGATTTCAGCGACGATGGCTTTTCACTTGGTCGCGACAATCAGAGTCATGAAAGAAGGACGTTGGCCAGCTTGGGCGAACGTCCTTCTCTTTTTGGGTTTTCGAGGATGTGTGTTCGGCAACGCAACTTTCAAAACGAAAAAAGCCGTCCGAGCAATGCTCGAACGGCTGTGTGCTGTCTTGATTGAGGATCAAGCAGCCCGGTCTTGTTTACGATTTGATCCGGGGCCTCCTCGTGGTGGGTATCCGTACTCTCTGAGTTTTCCGGAGAGCGTTCTGATTCCAATCTGCAGTGCCTTGGCCGTCAGTTCGCGGTTCCCACCGAAGCGGTTGAAGGTTGCTTCGATTAGCTTGCGTTCCATCTCGCGAAGAGTCATTCCGGGAGCTTCAGCCGAGTCCTCGGATTGTTCCAGCCATGGGAGAAGTTCTTCGACTGTGACGTCCGAGTTACCCGCAAGGGAACAGATTCGGTTCATCACATTTTCGAGTTCCCGGACGTTGCCTGGCCAGTTATGAGTTTCGAGGCGATTCAAGGCTTCGTTAGACAAGCGTCGTGGATGCTGTCCTTCCCGGACACTCGCCTGTTGCAGGAAGTGTTCTGCAAGACACGCGACATCTTCGATTCGCTCACGAAGTGGAGCAACGGAGATGACATTGCGTTCGAGAAGTTCGGCAAGTCGGAGGTCAAACTTTTGCTCCGCACACAGCTTTCGTAAGTTCGCTGATGACGTTGCGATGATTCGTGATCGGACGGGAACAAAATTCTCGCCACGCTTGTAAGCACTGTTACGAATCGCCGCTGCCAGTTTCGCCTGAACAGGAAGCGTGAGTGAATCAATGTCTTCCAAAACCAGCGTTCCGTCGGAAGCAGCACTGATGCGGCCTTCGCAATCTTCGTCGCCGAACAGTTCTTTCTCGACAGCTGCTGATGTCAGCAGTTGGCAGCGAATGGTCAGCAAAGGTTTGCTGGGACCGGATCGGGTCAGGTGAATGGCACGGGCTGCTTCGCTCTTTCCGCAACCGACTTCGCCAACGACAAGCACTGGTTGATCGTGCTCGGCAGCGAAGTGAATCTGGTTTCGCATTTCGCGAGTTTGACCGCTGAATCCGATCAGTCCGTCAAACATCCGGCCTTCAAGTTTCTGTCGAAGTTCCAGGTTCTCAGTAATGAGTTGTGCCCGCCCGACAGCTGCGAACAACGCACGTCCGATTCGTTCTGGAGTGAGTGGAGGATCCACGACTTCGCAGGTGAGAGACTTCGGCAAACTCATTCGCTGGCCGATTGAAGGCAGCAGAACGAGTTGCGTCGGTCGATCAAGGCGACGAAGTTCTGAATCGAGTTGCTGAACTTGTTCGATCGACTGTGGTTCGTCGATGACCGCAGCTGCGATTTCTTCGTCGAGTGCCAGATCGCGGAGTTGTTCCAGTGATGAAACGGCGATTGCGTCATACCCGTTCCTGCGAATTGCAAGTTCGAGT
Organism: Thalassoglobus neptunius; assembly: GCF_007859735.1. Taxonomy (GTDB): domain Bacteria; phylum Planctomycetota; class Planctomycetia; order Planctomycetales; family Planctomycetaceae; genus Thalassoglobus; species Thalassoglobus neptunius. The sequence goes on from NZ_SIHI01000013.1 coordinate 63,145, forward strand.
TGTCGCTGAGCAGCGGGATCTGCTGCACACGCAACGACGCGTCCGGTTGGGCGAATGGTCGCCGGTGGGGTTGAAACAGACATGAGATTCCTGTCTGCGCGACCAACCAGTCATGCCAACAGCTGAGCTGGTATGTGAGAAGCATACCGCTGCGGAAATGATGATTGGAGGCGTTAGGTGATTAAGTGAGAGATGAGACTGAGGTGGGTTCAGAGAGGAGAGTGAGTAATATTCCTGACCGGCAGTTTGCGTCAAGATGCTTCAAATCGAATTTCGAACGATTTTGAAATGATGCAAATTTTTCATTCAAGTCACGGATCAGTTTTACCGGAGAGACTGAGAGCGTCTCACCTGTCGCAGTCGCATCTGAAGTCCTCCATTGGGCCAGAATGGTGCTTCGTTATTCGCGGCAGGCAGTATTGAGAGCGTTTTGAGGGCGTAAGGAGCCATTTAGTAGCAGCCCCTGCTGCCACGGAAGCACGTGGAATCAAGACACTGAAATCGGCACTTCACCTCGAGATTTCGTGGTCGCCCGGCTGGCTTTCAATATCGAAGGCTGGCGAATCGGAGACAGAATGCAACAACTGCTTTGGAAAGCGTTGCCTTCTCGAGCAGTGATTATTGGTGATCCGAGAGGACCATTTTCAGCAATTCGCTGCACAAGTCTGAAAGAGTTGCCTTCGATGAGAACTGCGAAGACTCGTGCGGATTTCTAAAAGATAAAGAGAAAGGTTCGCTCAATTTCGTTAGCGAATTCTTCAGCCGCGAGAAGACGAAAGATTGTGAGAGTGTGAAAAACATACCCGGCAGGTGATTGAAAGGGGCGTCCTTGCCATTTTCCATCCATTTTTACCGAGTGGGGACTCGGAGAGGTGTTGAGTAAGTCACTCTCGCCCATCTGCCGGGTATGCACTGAAAGCAGGGAAATCAACCAACAGAAAATCTGTTTGGTGTTGCAGGCGTCGATCTCATGGCGAGTTGCCATCAGAGGACTTCGTTGACGTGTTCGATGTGAGCGGCCCTAGCTGGAGAGTTCCTTAAACAAGTCTCCAAATCCGGGCATATCTGTTCGTAGTTGTTCGAGCCAGGCTTCGGGCTTCCAGATTTCGACACAAACGACAGCACCGATGATCATGACATCTCCCCCTTTGGGAACGTCGAGGAATTCTCGAAAACCTTCCGGAATCAAGAGGCGAGACCGATTCGCCAGTTTGACATCAGATGATCGGGTCGACAAAAGCCGCCCAAGCCGTTGGACGTCGGTCCATCTCTGCTCCATACGACCTGTGCGGATCTTCTCGCGGATCAGCGATACGCCATCGCTCATCCGCTGACGCCAGTCGGCAGCTTTCCACAAGCTGAGACATCCGTAACGTTCCTTCGCCAGGATTGTCTGACCATCGTCGCCTAAAACAGCGGACGCAAAATCCGTCGGCAGAGTGAGTCGGAATCGATCGTCCAGCGATCGACGGTACTCACCTGTGATGAATGCGTCCGGGGGCATGATCCAGTACCAGCAAGACTGTTGGTCACGTTTGTTACAACAGACTATTGGGTGCTTTCCCCACTTTCAATTCACTTTTTAAAGAACTTTTGGGCGTGTTTCCCACATTCGTGATGCTAATTGAGAAACGGTAGCGGTCAATCCGATTGTGACGCATTTGTCGAAAAATTCTCTGAATGGCTCAACCCGCGCAACCCGCTCGCGACTGATTGAACCGCATCGATTTGCCCCCGTTTTTTGCAGGAATTCCGCGATGTTCCAGCTTCTTCGTGACAAGATCTCGACTGCTCAGTTGAAGGCCCGCTACCAGAAACTTGTTTAGGAGAGACTCCTTCAGCTCACCGAATCGTCGTCGGCTACGCCTGTCTCAGAAGATCCGGGGGACTGGGAGATGGTGGGCGGAAAACATCAGAGTGGGCAGGATCCCCACACTCAGGCGATGACGCGTGAGCAGGTGCGAAAACTCATTCAGGAGAATCCGCACGCCAGCAACATCTTGAGAACGCTTGAGTGCTACGTCACCGGTCCGGGGCTTCGGTTTAAGCACGAATGCGTGTGCAAATCGAATCGGATGACGGACGTGGAGGACGATGTACTCGAAGCGGCCGATCATTTGTGGGAAGCGTTTCTGCAGAACGCGGACGGGCATTACTCTCCTCAGGAACATGCGCGACGGACCTGGCGCGATGGAGAGTGCTTCATCCGAAAGTTCGGGAAAGAGAGTTGGCCGCCAGCGGTACGCTTTGTCGATCCGGAACGGTTTGGGGCGACTCCTCAGGAACCGGACCCACAGGGGATTGTGACCGCCGCTCATGATGTCGAGACACCTCTGGCTTATCTCTACACCTCGCGGAGTGGGCAAGACGGTTTCGATGGGATGCGAGCGGATAGAATCCCGGCCGGTGAAATTCTCCAGACACGAATCGGTGTCGATTCGAATGAGAAGCGTGGGCGGTCCCTCTTCGCAGCGATTCTGGAACCGCTCATTGCCTATTCGAAGTGGATGGAAACAGAACTGTTGGCTCGCAAGCTTCAGTCATCGATTGTGCTTTGGCGAAAAGTTCAGGGATCGTCACAGACGGCGGATGCGTTTGCAGACAACGCGGGAAGCGGAACAACCTGGAACGGTCAGCGACGCGAACGATTCTCTCCCGGTTCGATTCTGACAACAAATCATGCCACTGACATTCAGTTTCTTCAGCCGAATACCAACTTCGGCGATGCCGCATCTCTCGGGCGGATGCTTCTGTTGTCCATCGCAGCTGGGGCTGGTCTTCCTGAATTTATGTTGACGTCGGATGCTTCGAACGGAAACTTTGCGTCAACGATGGTCGCGGAAGGTCCGGCGGTGAAGTACTTCCAAAGTCAGCAGGAGTTCTTCTCAAAGGAATTCACTCGGATGTGGCGTTGGATCATGCAAGACGCGGTTGATCTCGGCTTGCTACCGGTCGATTTCTTTGAACGTGTCACAATCAAGTGGACGTTTCCGGGACTCGTGAATCGCGACCGTCCTAAGGAGAGGCTCACCGACGCCCGGCTTGTTGAAACGGGGATTCTTTCGCGTGCAGAAGTGGCTCGCCGCGATGGTGTTGATCCCGTTGTGATGGAGTCAGAACGGCGACGCGAGCGGGGAACAGAGTCGGACAGTTCGGACTCCGAGGATCTGAGGTAGTTCGTCGTTCGTCGTGAACGGCTCTTCGGGTGGGCACTAAGCTTGGCGATTCTCTAAAAACTTGTCCGAACGCGTTTCTTTCGATGGAGTGGCGTTGGCTTGTGCGGAACGCTGCGAATCCGGAGCGTGATTGAATTAGCTCTGTTTGCGGTAGACGACCGCAGCATCGATTGCCTCGAAATCGGCGGTCTCAATGGCTTTGAGGGCGCCGGGAGAACTGTCAACGACGTGAATTTCTGCTCGAGTGATGAAGTCTGATCGCAGGCGTCGAAGAGTTTCGATGATGAGGGTCGTCGCGAAACCCTGCGATCGATACTTCTGCTCGACGTATAAGTCGACCAGTCCGATCACTCGTTCTCCCCAGCGGGGCTTGAAGTGGTCCAAACCGACGACTGTGAGTGAGCCGATTCGCTCTTTGCTCCGTTTTTCGACCAGGCTGAAATACATCGATTCGATGTTTCCGAAGTGGGTCAACCACCACATTGTGGGATTCTTCGGTTGCTCCATGACCTGCAATTCAGATCGTCTGCGCAACCCCATGAGCTTGATGTTCATGGGGTCGCGTGTGGATCGCAGGTCTCGTTGAAACACGATGGAGCGTGAGTCGGGCTGATAACCCGCTGACAACATGAACGGTTCAGCTTGAGTATCGGACTCCAGAAATCCTGAGCAGCGTGCCCCTCCATAGAGTCCGAAATAGAAGGGGTCGCAGTAGCGAGACTGGCCAGCCTGAATGGTCTGAGCGCCTCGCTTTGTCAGGTATTCTTCTGCTCGCTTCAGCAGTTCCCGGCCCAGTCCCTGACGCTGATGTGTGGGACTGACAACAATCCAGCAGATGACCCCGCGAGAGTAGTCGAGTGAATTGAGGTCTTTCGAAAAGCCGAATCCTGCGTGCGCGAAGCCGACGACTTTTTCGTCTTCAACGGCGATGATCAGACCCTCGGGATCGAAGTAGGGGAGGCCGTACGCTGCGATTTCGTAGGCTTCAATCGAGGAGGGTTGAGCCGCCCCACGTCCCAGCTCTGCCCTGCGACACAACTCGAAAAGAAATGGGGGATCGGAATTCCGGAAACTTCGGAACTGAATCACTCATTCTCCTTCGCGGACTTCATTGGGGGCCAGGGTCTCCTCGTGATCATGGAGTTCGGACCGTTCATTCTGAACAGTTGCTCGCTGGTGGGTGATGTTGAGTATTGGTCGACAATCGACGCCCTAAAATTCACACCAACCGGTCGCGTTCAGTTTCGAATTCTTGAATCTAACGACAGTCAACCGTCACTCAATGCCGAATCATTTCTTTTCAACGTTCCGGGTACGAATGTCAAGTTACGTTCCCGGATTACAGGACTTTTATGTTCAATTGACAGCTACGTCGTTTCCACACTCTCAAGCAATGTCACTCAAACAGCTGTCGCTGTGAACACTGAGTCAGGGAGAGAATGTCTCGGCGCCCCGATTCTCTCCCAATGCATCTCTCTCCCATTGCATCGTTCGAAAAGTTTCGAAATCAGCATCTGCTTTTCCTTCCCCGCGACATGAAGTCTGGAAGTCACAGGGAATGTCTTGTCTCGATGATGTCATCAACATCGAACGGATGCGGATCGTGACTCCATCGGCAGCACGCGATTTCGTCTTCTTCGACGGTGCTTTCGAAATCGCTGAGGATCAGCGTTTCGTCGGGCAGTGATTCCTTGAGTCGAGGAATTTTGGTATGCTAATTCGCAGGAATGTTCGACGCAACGTTCGCGTGCCCCTCTTTCCAGTCGATCTAATTGCCGATGCCACGATCCGAAGTAAACGACAGCGAATTACTCGCGTATCTTGATGAGATGCTTCCAGTGGAGCGCGCGACTCAAATCGAAGCTGTGCTGCGCGAGTCTCCGGCACTTCGAAAACGAGCCGCTCTCCTGTCTCGACGGCGTGATCACGGAGCCCACACGGTGGGCGAGATCTGGCGCCGACGGCAATTGAGTTGTCCGTCGCGTGAAACTCTGGGATCGATGCTGCTGGGAGTCGCGGAGCCGGACGTTGAAGATTACATTCAATTCCATATCCAGGTCGTTGGATGCCGAGTCTGTCTTGCCAATCTGCTTGATTTGAAAGAGAAGCAGTCTCAAGATGCCGATGACAGCAGTCGACCTCAAAGATATTTCGAATCGTCAGCCGGACTCTTTCGCTCGCAATATCGACAAGATTAGACTTCCGCTTTCTTCTTCGTCCTGATTCACTCCGCGGGAAGAACACCAGGCTCCCGGGAATGTCGAGCACTCGTCAGGTCGAGAAGTTGATCTCCTTTTCCAGATCCGCAGAGACTATGATTTTCGTTCTCGATAACTACGACTCCTTCACCTACAACCTCGTCCAACGATTGGGAGAAATCGATCCGTCGCTCGACATTCGTGTCTTCCGCAACGATCAGATCTCTTGCAGCGAGATTGATGCGTTGAATCCATCGAGGATCATCATCTCGCCGGGACCGTGTACTCCAGCAGAAGCGGGTCTCTCTTGTGAGGTCATTCGCCACTTTGCGCCACGTGTACCGCTCCTTGGTGTCTGTTTGGGGCACCAGTGCATTTCGGAAGCATTTGGCGGAAAAGTAGTGCGGGCAGACCGCCTGATGCACGGCAAGACCTCTGCGATTCATCATGATCAGCAAGGAATCTTTCGAGGGATCGAGACTCCCGCCGTTCTGACGCGATATCATTCGCTGATCGTTCCCGAGTCGACCTTGCCTGAAGAACTGATTCCCTGCGCGTGGACTCGAGATGAAGATCATCCGCCGGAACTGATGGCTGTTCGGCATCGAGATTATCCGGTTTACGGTGTGCAGTTTCATCCCGAGAGCTTTTTGTCCGACTGCGGAATGGACATTCTTCGGAACTTTCTCTCTCTGTAGTGCAGCTTCCGAAAGGATTTTCGCGACTTCGTCAACTCTGCTCGGCCTCGAGACTATGTCCATGCGAGTACCAGGAAGAGTGCACTTTGCTTTGAGAGTTCACTACAAGAAAGTTTCGATGTGATGCGGTCACTCGAAGAAATCCCGGAACTCGCAGATCTCCATTCGGGTAGATCTCTGATTCGTGTCCCCGCTGAGCAGAATGTGCCCTTTACTCCGCGGGTCCGTGCGATCGTTGATACTGCTGAATTCCAGCGTCTCAACGAGATCAGTCAGTTGGGCCTGGTCTCCAAAGTCTATCCCGGTGCCCGCCACACTCGTTTTGAGCACGCATTGGGGGTGTATCACAATGCGCTTCTTTATCTGAGACAGCTTTCAAAAGACTCGCGTTTTCGGGAGCGTGTCAGCGCGCATCAGGCGGAAGTTCTGATCGTTTCGTCACTCTTGCATGATCTCGGGCACTGGCCATTTTGCCATCCGATCGAAGATCTCGGGATTTCCGGGTTGGTCCCGCACGAGGTGCGTGCTTCGCGCTATCTCAGCGAGAACGCGGAATTGTCGCATGTCTTGCGTGAGCAATGGGGCATTGATCCGGAAGAGGTTCTTGAGATCCTCGTTCCACAGAAGTCGGAAACCGGCCTGAAGTTGCTTCGCTCGATTCTGTCGGGACCGATTGATGTCGACAAGATGGACTATCTCGATCGGGACAGTTTGCATTGCGGGGTTCCGTACGGACGAAACTTCGATCGCCAGCGATTGATTCAATCACTCGTATTAAATGAAGAGGGCGATGGTCTCGCGATTACCGAAAAGGGAAAGACGGCAGCGGAATTGATGGTCTTTGCACGCTACGTCATGTTCAGCGAAGTTTACTGGCACCATGCTGTTCGATCTGCGACGAGTATGTTCGCACGCGCTTTCTACTCGATCCACGAGAAAGTCGATTTGAATCGACTCTTTCATTCGACCGATGCCGAGATGGTTTTCGAACTGCGGGCGGCTGCAAAAAACGCTCCCTCTGAGACACTGATCGAAAGTCTGTTCGGGTCGCAACGTATCCTCTACAAGCGAGCCATCGAATTGAGTCACGATCAACAGTCGCGCGCGTACACGGCACTCGCTGGTCGACCTTATTCGGAAGTCGTCGCCATCACGGAACGATTGATTTCCCGACTCAATGAAGAAGAAGGGCTCGGGCTGTCGGAAATGGATCTTGTGCTCGACACTCCGCCTCCTCATCGGGAAGTGGAATTCTCGATCGACATTCTCTTTCCGAAACAAGGCGACTTTCGGCCGCTGCAGGTCGTTTCTCCGGTTGTGGATGCACTGGCGACGAGACAATTCGATGATTGGGTGAAACGTGTTCGCGTCTTCATCCATCCGAAACACCGCGATGCCACCACGCAACTGGACTGGGAACGACTTCTTCTGGAAGCTGTCTCGAATTAAGAGTCATTGGGCCCGACGTCTTCGCATTTCTTGTTTTCGCACTTCTGATTTTGGATTGATTCCTTGAATCGAATTCGATTCGATTGACCCGTTCGAAAACAACGAAGCTTGTGGAATAAAAAAATCTCGGCCTTCCCTGAACCGGAAAGGCCGAGATCGTCATTCAGCGTGAAGCCGCTGCTTGCGAGAAGTTATTCGCCGGATTCATCGAACGGGATTCGTTCAGAGAATCCGCGAATAATGTCTACTCGCCTGCCCGGAATGGAGAAGCTGGGAGACCGTTCTTGTTGGAAAGATTCGGTTCCGCTTCCTGATGCCATCCCAGTCGGACAGACTTCGGCATCGGAACGTCTTTGGACGAAACGACGACGGTATCGCCTTTGATTTCGGCTTTGGCCGGTTTGTACTCGCCATTTTCTCCTGCGACTTCAAAGTGAGAAAGTGGTTCGCCATCGCGTGAAGCGAGGCCATCACCGACATGGTCAAAGCTGAGAACGATCTTGTTCCCTTTGACTTCCATCGATTTGAACAGCGGGCCGGAATAGACCAGATCATCGTGACCGTAAGTCTTGGCAAGTGCCCACAGGGCCAATCGATAGCCAACATCCTGCTTGTTACGTGGATGAATGTCATCGACATTGCCAATATCGACCGTCACTGCCATACCTGTATTGGGAATCGTCAACGCTTCGGTTTGGGCTTCCCAGACTTTCGGAAGAATGACGTCCTCACCTTTGTATCGGTATGGAGCAAGCTGAACGTAGTAGAATGGCATTTCAGGATTGTTCCAAAGGTGTCGCCATCCACTGATTAATGCCTTCATCTTCTCGAAGTAGAGCATGCCGTCATGACGGTTGGATTCTCCCTGATACCAGATCGCTCCACGAATCGCGTAAGGGACCAGCGGTGAGATCATCCCGTTATATAAAGCGAGGGGAGACTGGTGGTTCACTTTGCCTTCAGGGCTGACTTGTGGGTACGAGTCGAGGTTGTCAGCGATCGACTTCAGTGCGGGAACTTCTTTGAAACCGACAGGAGGAGTCCACGGTTCGATACGGGTTCCGCCCCAGTTCGAGCCGATCAACCCAATCGGAACGTCGAGTTGGGCTTGCAGGTTGAGCGCAAAGAAGTAGCCGACAGCTGTGTAGTTTCCGACGGTTTCAGGTGTCGTCACTTCCCAGCCGTTCGAAGGGACATTGTCCTGAGGAGTCTTCATCGGAGTGTGAGGAATTTTGATATGGCGAATCAGCGGATAATTCGCAGCTGCGCGCTCTTCCGCAGCATTGATTGAGTTGTTGACCGTCCACTCCATGTTTGACTGGCCAGAACACAACCAAACTTCGCCGACAGCAACGTTCTTCAATGTCCGTTCTGAGGAGCCGACGATTTGAACTTCGTTGTTGGCTCCCGTTTCGAGGTCTTCGAAAATGACTTCCCAGCGGCCATTTTCGTTGGCGGTTCCCGTCTTGGAAGTTCCTTGAATTGTCACTTTGACTTCTTGTCCGGGCTCATCCCAGCCCCAGATGGGAACCTTTTGACCACGCTGGAGAACCATGTTGTCTCCGATGATCGAAGGCAACTTGACTTCAGCGTCGGCAATGGCCGGGGCCATGCTGCCGATCAAGACCGCGACAGAAAACATCCATTTGATTGGTTTCATCACAACTTTCTCTTCAAGAAAACCACAGGTGCTGCCCAGCTGAGGCGATTTACAGCCGAGCTTCCATCAATGAGATTCGATTCTATTGCGAACCGCTCGCCAGTGGAACTCATGGAACATTTCCGTCGTGCCTTTGTGGATTTCTTGAGAACCCCCAGCAACTGCCGGGAAAGAACCTGTGATGAGAACTCTGATCGCGGGCGAAGCGGTCTTGCGTTCATTTTCCGGTTCGTGTTATTTCTTCAAAAATGACTCTTCGTTCCCAATTCCACTCAGGTGTCCGGATACAGACGCTGTGAGGGAATGCTTTTTTCGTTCAAATACAATCGTGTCCACAGGATGTACGGATGTGGTGTGCCAACTGCCAGGAAGATGTCGCCACCGAGATCTCACAGGATGGGCAAACTCTCAAGTGCACAACCTGTGGGGATGTTGTCCGTGAGGTATTTGCCCCGAGTTTGCATCCAGAAACCAAGTCAGCTCGTGAGTTGCTGCAAAAGTGGGCCGAAGAACAGAAGCTGACGATTCAAAAACCTTCACAGCCGAAGACTCCGCCAGCGGAACCAAAGTCCGACCGCTCCGCCAGCCGCTCACTCACAACCGATCAGACTTCATCCGATCAAGCTCCGACTGACCAAACTCAAGCCGAACCAGCATCGACAGAACAGGCTTCGCCAGATGCCGCTGCGAAGGTTGCGTCGACAAAACAGGATGCTGTTGCGAAAGTTGGCGCGAACAGCTCAGACGAACATCGCGAAGAAACAGCAGATCAGATCGTCAAAAAGAATCTCAGCGGCGAATCGCTGAAGGAAGATGCTGCGGCCGATGAAATCGACTCGGTCAATTCATCTGAGAGTCAAAATTCCGCTCACGGAGTTTCCGCCTCTCACGAAGTTCCGCCAACGATTCAGCGGAAAGCTGAGACATCCTCACGAAGCAGCAGTGATCCGAGTTTTCGTGTTGATACCGCTCACGGAAGTGAACGATTCAGCGACAGTGCAGAAGACACGACTCATGGAAAACGACGCCGATTGATTCCCCGGGCTCCAAACTTGTCGGCTGTGAATCGCGATCAGATAGACGAAGATGTCGCGGAATCCAATGATGTTCACGTTGATGAGTTCGCGTCGAAACAGCAACACGCGGCGGAACATGATCTCGCGAGCGAAGTCCCGGAAGCAGATGATCCGGAAACGGGTGATACTGTGAACGCAACGGGGCCTCGCCAAACACATCTGGAACATCACTCCGAGCAAGGTCCTCCTCCGCCACATTTCGATATGCAAAACGTCCGCAAAAAATCACGGTCCCGTCCGGGAAAAGTGGAAGCGATGTGGGGCCAGCTTCTGGCCTATGCCGGAGTCGGCATTTTGACACTCGGTTCGATCCTCGTGCTCTGGGGATATTTCGGATCCATTGAAAGCTATGCTTCAACCGGATGGCTGTTATCGACAGCGGGGCAAATGCTCCTGCTTCTCGGGTTGGTGACGCTCATTTCCGGAGGGATGGAACAAACAAAAACAGAAGTCACTGAACAGATTGAATATCTCGGCGGACGCATGATCCGCATCGAGGAATCAACGGAACAGCTCTTGAATGGACCGCATTTCGGTCGACATAAAGAGACCTCTTCGAAGAATTCACAACTCCATCCGAAAAGAGCGGAATAGGATTTGAACTGATTGGACGTTCTCCCTAACATTCGCCCCGCATCGATTCGATTCGACTGAGAACAGGGAGTCAGGTCCAATGACAGGATACACAGTTCATACTGGGGCAAACGACAAGTTCCGCGACGGATGGGACAACATTTTCTCGAAGCCGAAATCGAAGACAGCTTCAAAGAAAAAAGCAGCAACGAAGAACAAGGCAGCTTCAAAAAAGAAAGCTGCTGCGAAGAAGACAAAGAAGAAGTAACGGTCGAACTGGATTGATCGGCCGTCGGTGATGTGCTGCAAGTGACTCGCTGTGGAACAGCGGTCTGTTTCGTCGATATTCCATCAAATGACATTGGAGGTCAAAGATGTCAAATTCTGATCAACTAACCGATCAACGCGTGCTCTCCCTTGACGATCAGGACAGCGCTTACGAAATCATCTCAAGCGATGAAGTTGATCGCGTCGTTGAGGTTCTCGAAGACTTGATGACTCGAGTGAAGAGCGAAAACATTCGCTCGATCCTCGATGAAGCAGCGGACGAGATCTATTCGCTCGTCTATTCTGAAGAACACGCTGACGCGGACGCTGCGTAATCTGCGAAGGCGAACTTTGCACGGTGTTTGCAAAGTCTCGCAATGCCATGAAGTCACGTGTTCAACGAAGACATGTCGTTGAATGCTTGACTGCTCCGCGATTTGCTTCCGGGAAAAGTCGTTTCGACTCGCAGGAGAACTCGATTCGAAATTTCCTTGCGAATTCGCGCGAGCAAAATCGGACACAGATCATGACTCCCGGTTGATCCAACTTCACTGAGATTAACTGTCGAGATCAATCATCGAATTCAGGTGTACGTCCTGAACTTGTCACTCCAATCAGTGGGAAGGAATCGGCCGCCTGAAAATGGTGCAGGGAAGCTTCCTTCTCGAATTGACGAAGTTTATCGATCAATCTCTGGCTGAATTGAGAAAGCCTCGGAAGAGGAGGTTCGTCCTTCTTCCGGGGTTTTCTTGCGTTCGGGAACTCAGACTGTCGCGAATTCGGCGGTTGGGCGTCTGTCCAGGAGACTCAAATTCGAGGATTTTGAGCGCGTTTTTGAGTCGACACTTGTTCGTGCACCATTTTGAAGGGATAACATGATCGACGTTCCGAAGATGTCGCGGTAGACAGGGCATCGTTGCCGCGCTCAAACTTCGAGAATGCCTCCGCCGATCGATTGAAGTGATTGTATTGGAATGCACCTCGAGCAATCGCTGTCGGCCACAGCCACTCCTTCCTTGAGACGATCGACCTTCCATGACGACAATCACAGGTATCACTGCGAGAGACATTCGTTTTCCAACTTCACAGCACCTTGATGGATCGGATGCAATGAATCCCGATCCTGATTATTCCGCAGCTTATGTCGTTCTCGAAACAGACTCTTCATCGGGAGTTTCGGGGCATGGAATGACGTTCACGATCGGACGCGGGAATGAACTGTGCGTGGCTGCGATCCACGCGTTGAAGCCGTTCATCGTCGGAAAGAGTCTCGAAGAGATCATCGAAAACCCCGGCGCGTTCTGGAGCCATATGACCGGGGACAGCCAGTTGCGATGGGTTGGACCAGAGAAAGGCGTGATCCATCTGGCGACCGCAGCTGTCGTGAATGCTGTCTGGGATCTCATTGCGAAGGTCAAGGAAAAGCCGCTGTGGCGTCTCCTGAGTGAAATGTCTCCTGAAGAAATTGTCCGGTCGATCGACTTTCAATACATCACCGACTTTCTGACTCCTGAAGAAGCGTTGGACATTCTTCGACAAAAGGAACCGACGCGGCAGCAGCGGATCGATGACCTGTTGGCGAATGGCTTGGCCTCTTACACCACCTCAGCGGGATGGCTCGGGTACAGCGATGAAAAACTCCGGGAGTTGTGTCGTCAATGTTTGAAAGACGGTTGGCAGTGTTTCAAGATTAAGGTGGGCCAGAATCTGGAAGACGATATCCGTCGCTGTGAGATCATTCGCGAAGAAATCGGTCCTGATCGCAGACTGATGATCGACGCCAATCAGGTATGGGACGTCGATGAAGCAATTGAGTGGGTTCAGAAACTCGCGAGATTCAATCCGTGGTTCATCGAAGAGCCAACTTCACCGGATGATGTTCTGGGCCACGCCACAATCGCGAATGCTGTAGCCCCGATCAAAGTTGCCACCGGAGAGCACTGTGCGAACCGAGTGATGTTCAAGCAATTCCTGCAAGCCAAGGGAATGGGGATTTGCCAGATCGACAGCTGTCGATTGGGTGGCGTCAACGAAATTCTGGCTGTGCTGCTCATGGCTGCAAAGTGCGATATTCCGGTTTGCCCCCATGCTGGAGGAGTTGGCTTGTGCGAATATGTGCAACACTTGTCCATGTTCGATTATGTCGCAGTCAGCGGTACGACCGAAGACCGGATTACCGAATTCGCTGGCCATCTCCACGAGCACTTCGTGAACCCTGTTCAAATGCGGAACGGAAACTATCTGGCTCCGCAGGCCCCGGGTTACAGCATTGAGATGTTCCCCGAGTCCCTCGATCGGTATGAGTATCCGCACGGCGAAGCATGGGAAGGAACCGTTGCCTAAAGTCTGCGCGACGAATCTCTGAACAAGCACATAACGGTGAAATTCATTTACGGAGACGGTTCCGTCGCCCGTGATGAGAGTTTCGGGCGATTCGAAGTTTCATGCCCGAATGGAGACTCAGGGAAGAACTCGACTTCCGGAATGAAGCGATACGATCCCCCATTGCGAGCTGCCAACTCTTTCAGAAACTTCTCGCCGTCGTCGTCGCCAAAGCCAATGCAATTGATTGAGACTTTCGCCACGTTGGCTTTCGAAACATTCTCGACGACACGGTATTTGAAATCACCGTCAGTGAGGAAGTAGATGACTTCCGGTCGAAGTTGAAGCGCCATCAGCAACGCAATTTCCGGATCCGTTTTTCCTTCCGGCTTTGCTGTTGCCATCCAGTGAAGGTATCTCTTCTTCGCCCCGGTTGTTGCATCGGCGAGTTGATTCGAAGGCATTGGGTATGCGTGCTCATTGAAGAGAATCATGAAGAATCGCTGGGTTTCTTCCATTGCCTGAATCGAAGTGAGCAATTCCATTTGAACTCGCGCGAAGCGGGTTTTCGTCGGTCCCGGGAAAGGGTGAAGCATACTCTTGGACGCATCGACAACGAAAACGACGCTGTGACCTTGAAGATTGATTCCGAAGAAGTGCGCGCCGCCGATGCCTTCACCGTCGCCCTCGCCGCTTTTCGCGAGCACTCCCGTCGGAATGAGCGGACCGACATCTTCGCTCATCGATCCGGTCCCGTTCGAGGGAGCCATGCGAGGAAGGTCTCCGGCGATTTCATATCGAGGTGCGGAAGTGACCGGAGCAGATGCAGGCTGAAGAAAACTTGGAGGAGCTTGTCGCTGTTGATTGGCGCGATCCGATTCCGCCTCGACGCCGAAGTTCATGTCGGCGATGACGGTCATGTCCGGAAACTCCTGGACATCGGCATTCCCGACGATTGTTGACAGTTCTCGAGAGTCGCTCGCCGGAAGGAGCATCATCGCAAAGATGCCGACCACCATGAGATGAAGGATCAGCGATGCAGCTGCCGGCACGCCTTTCTCAATCATTCTCATTGTCGGACCTGCGAAGCTGAAAGAAGAGAAGAAACGAATTCCGAAATGCCGTCTCTTGCATACAATCGGCTGATTGAAAAAAGTTCTCGCCAGGATTTACGGTAACCAGCAAGAATGGAAGATGCAAAAGTGATTTCTCAGGAATCCTGAGGATCAAACAGGGACAATGGAGAAACTCTAGCGGTTGTATCAGCTGTACGGTGTCACGCAATTTGCCGTGTCACTTCCCTTTCTTGTCTGCAGCGAATCGCACAGGCGAGGGTAGTGAGAGAAGCAATAAGGTTGAAAACGGCAGAGCGGCAGAGTTTTCAACGAGGTTTCAAAGGCATTGTTAAATGGCCGCCCATGAAATGAGTGTGAAGAATTGAACCGCGTTCATGGTCATTTTCGAGATGAAGTTGTCGGATTTCATTGATTCGAATGATGGATTCTGTTCGGATCGCGAATCAATTTCGGTTGCTTACTTCTCCTCTCGATGAACTTTCACTGAATGCGATGACAGAAATTTGATCATGAACAGGCAGCCCGAATCCTCACTCGAAGAATCTTCTCCCATCGTCTTTTTTGATGGCGTGTGCGGGTTCTGTAACGGGACCGTCGATTTCCTGATGACGAGAGATCCCGACCACCGGTTGCGTTTCGCGCCGCTGCAAGGAAAAACGGCTCAGGAGTTATTGACGGAGGATCAGCGGAATCTCGATTCCATCGTTCTGAAAGATTCGACAGGAGTCTGGAAGAAGTCGGCTGCGATTGTTCGCATTTTGTGGCACATCGGCGGAGGCTGGAAATTTCTCGGCACGCTACTCTGGCTGATTCCGTTTCCGATCCGTGATGTTGTGTACGGTTTGATTGCCCGCGTTCGCTATCGGATTTTCGGAAAACGTGAAGCGTGTCGAATGCCGACAGAAGAGGAACGGAACGTGATTCTTGAATAGACGATTCAACATCACATGGCGGTTTTCATCGTGGATGCCAAACGATTTCAGAACGAAGTCTGGAGCATTTTCTTTTTTTGGGTTTGGACTCACTCGCACGAGCAAACTCAGCCTTTTAACTGATGAGAAAGTTCAAGCGAGTGCACAGGCAAGAACAACATGCTCTAAAAACAAAGTCACCAGAGAAACAGTGTCTCTCTGGTGACTGATCGGTTCGGTACTTGAAAAGAGGCAAAATTGACGAGAACTCGTCTCCGTTGCATGAGCGTCTTTCCTGTCTGAGGAAGACTCTGCACGCAAAACTTCTAAGGATCACTGACGGTTTTGCTTCGTGCCGACTTTCATGACGAGATCGAGTGACGATGGGAGTTCCTGACCGTTCGCGATGAAAGTGAGATCGCCGACGATGTGCATGTCGCTGCTTGATTCCACCACGTCTTTTATTGCAGGGTCGTACCACAACGTTCCTCCCGAAGATTCCACTTCGAGCTCGCTGTCTTTCAGTTCAAGCGGAAGTTTTCCGCCCGAGATCTCAAACGTGAGCGACTTTGTTTTGACGTCGATTTTATCCATCGACTTTCCGTTGTGCTGCTCGGGGCCAACGTAAGTGTATTCGCGAACGAGATAGAAAACCTGACCGCTGCCGAGATACGCTTCTTCGTTGCGTTCCCAAGTGTCTCCAACAGCCACCGGTTCTTTGGGAAGTCGATTGATGGCTGTTTCGGTTTCTTTCTTGAGACGGTCGTCAGACATCTCTTCAGAGAACGCTTCCGGAAGATCCTGATTGGAGTCGTTCGTGTATTTCGCCGACTTGACTTCATGGTTGTCTCCATAGGTAATTTCCCAAGTCGACTCTGCCGCGACGGCGATGTATTTTGCGATGTCCGCCAATGGTCCATCGGGCACAGCGTTGTTCGGGTTTCCGGTGTCGAAGTTCAAGGAAACTCCTCCCGGAAGCTCCATATTCATTTGCATCAATTCCAGGTTTCCAAGCATTTTGACTTGCCCGGAAGTCGCACTCTCAACGGTTTGCTTAATCACAATGTAATTGTCCACCGCGGTGACGATATCCATTCCCGCAATGTTCAAAGTCTGGTCGATATCCATCTCGACTTCCGATTTGGTCACCTCACCCTGTTCAAAAGTCGGGGCATAGGAGAGGTCCGTTTGAGCAAAGACAGTCAGGGGCGACGTGATCAATACAGCGGTCAGTGATAGGATTCGCAGAATCATTCGAACATTCCTTCATTTCTCTGGTCTAGTCAAATGGTTGTGAAGCAACTCGATTTCCGTAGGGAACCGCAGAGATGTTCCAATGAAGGACTGGCCCAGGCGATTCGTTTTCTCATACGTACTGATTCGCAATTTAGATGAAATAATTTGCGAGATACTGCTTGCTTTCGCCTTTTTTTCCGATCTTGGATCACACACTCTCTCGCGTGGGGATCACCAGATTGCTCTTCGGTTTCGTTTAAACAGAGTGGGTCTGAAAAGAACTTCTCAAATAATCCAGGCGATCACGCAACTCGCGCAACGTGCTCTATTCCGGAGGACTTTTTAAGGTTTCGGTTGGCCGATCATTCTGGAGTTTCTGGATTTCCTCGACCGTTTCTTTGATCTTCTCAGGCGAGTTCAAGAACTCGTAGCGAAGAGTGAACTGACGAGTTTCATCTGCGGCAAGAACCGGAATGCGCCCGTGCGATCGCTCGACTCGTCGATTGAATGGATAAGAGGTTCCGGGTTCCAATCCCGTGACGTAACCGTTTTCAATCGTGGTCAGGTTCTTCCAAAGCGTAAAGCATGGCAACTCGTCGACGTTGTATCGAATCGTCGCTGCCCGGTTTCCTTCACTGTTCTTCAGGCAGATGAGAGTCTCTGAATTCGAATCAGCATACAACTTCATCAAATAGACTTGTTCGATAAAGCCTTTCGTTGGGGCGGCATAAAACCACGGAGCTTCAACATCTTTCGAAGCTGCCGCATTCATTGGCTGAACGGATTGCACAGGAGCAATGAATTCCGCGCCTTCCGACAACAACGGGACTCCGAAATTCGTGTGATAGATCAGTTGGAGTTCTTGCGGATCGGATCCCATGTTGGTGACTTCGTCTGAGATCGTCAGCTCTGTCGATCCGGGAATGGTGGAGACCTCAGTGGACAGTTTCAGTTTCGGCCCGAACAGCATTGATTCGTAAACGGTGCCACGAAGACGGATGCGATGAGGAGGAGCTTTGTCGATGATCAACTCCACCCGCGAGGCGGGAATGTTCCCGACCTTTCCGTGCAGCGTGAGCATCATCTCCGCTTCCGCTCCCGTGTTGTCGGTGAACTGATCAACTCCGGGGTGCCCGGCGAATTCGAGTCCGCATCGAACCATCCATTCATTGAAACCTTCCAGCCATCCGATCCCTCCGCGAGATTCAAGATTGACCCACTGCGGGTGGACCACTTCCTTAACGGGAGATTCCCACCCGATGCGGAAGTCGTTGATTTTGATATCCAGAATGCTCATTCCTCTTGTTGGAATGATGCGAATGGCCATCGCACCATTCTCAAGAGTGATGAGATCGACACTCTCCTGTTTTCCTCCGTGCAGGACTTCTTTGCGGACGGACCAGCCGGAAGCTTTGGCGATCCCTTCGAAGTTCTTGGACGACAGCGTTTTCTCTCGAACCCACTGGCCGGTCTGCGTATCGATGAGGACGAAGCGGTGGCTCTCGGCTTCCAGATTGCCGGCCTTCAAGACCAACCAAAATGCGCATAGGAAAGTGAAGACACGAAAAACCGTGCGGAATGAGCGGCACATTGATGATCGTCCTGAGAATTCAGAGAACAGAGATCGAGAAGTGGTTCTCTAATTGTTGACGACTTTGAAGCGAATCGCAACCTGAGACGCAATGCGTGACCGTCAGATGATCACGCGAAGATGGCAAGCTCCTGCGAGCCAGCAGTGAGTGTTGCGCGGAAAGCGTCGCTGAAAAGGGGCGATGAAAATGCTTCGTTTCGAACGTCCGAATTCTCTAAGCCTCGATCACAGCGTCTTTCTCACCCAGGATTTGGGCGGTGACATCCTCACTAAAATCGCTGACGTCGTGAGGCTTTTCTTCTGAGGGAGGCGGGGCTCCCACGTTCATTCCAACTCCTGGATTCCAGATGAGAGACGGAATCAAATCGCGAATCGCACCCCAGTACGTTTTGAAGACGGGGTAATCGAGCGACGGGTTTTCGACCTCGTATTGTGCCATCCGATCGCAGAGTGCTTCGTGTCGATAGCGGGGATGACGATGGTGCGGTCCGTGGACGAAAATATCGAAGTTGAAGTACGTGCAGATCGCGGTGATGGGACTTGAACCGATAACGGTGCGCGTTCCCAGGAGCGGGTCGTAGCTTCGCATTCCCAAGTGTTCTGTGAACTTCCGGAAGGTTTGATAGACGCCCGCGATGACGTGAGGAATGATCCAGACCACGAGAAACAGATGCCAGCTCGAAGTGACTGTCACGAGCGTCAGAATCGCCGTCCAGACAATGGCGATGACAATGTACTCGTTGCGGATCAATCGTCGGACTTCCGGATTCTGCAGTGAGGAGTCCTTGTGAAAGTAAAGGCGACCGTAAACGAATGGAGATGTCAGGAATCCGAACGGGATTTCCAGCCAACAGAAGATGCGACGAAACCATAGCGACGCATTTGGATCAGAGTACGGCCACAACTCCCAGTCGGTGGACTTGTTCAAGTAGGCATGGTGGCGAATATGGCTTTCGCGATAAACATGAAACGGAACGAAGATCATGGTTCCGATGAATCTTCCGATGATGATGCTCCACCGCTTCGAACCACCGAGCGTGTGGTGGGCTGCTTCGTGGAAACAACTGGTCCAGCAGAAGAGCGAATAGGAAACCAGCAGTGTCCAGAACGCCCACGTCAGCCAATGATCGTTCGGCCAGGAGAAGGCGAGTGCAAACATTCCCGCGAGTCCAATCGGTGCAAAGAGAAACCGAGGAATCGTAGACCATGACACGGAATGTTTAGAGACGGAGGTATTTGCAGACTGGCTCATCGTGCTCGACATTGAATTGAAACCACTTTCGACAGTTTCCTCCATGTTAGGTCCCGCAGCGAGCGGATCACTTCATCTATTTTAGTCCCCAGTCCCATTTTACCCAGAGTCTCAGGCGGCTTGAAGAATTGGTTTGATCCTGACGGTTGGTCGGATCGTGTCAATCTCGACTGGTCGGAGGGAATGTAAGCCTCTTTTCGTAAAGGCTTTACGTTCAGAGCGCGCTGCTGGGAAAAAGACCGGTCACAGGTTATCCAGAAACGACGGTTTGTTGTTCCTCGCCGTCGCCGATTGGACATGAAGAGCTTGGATGAGGTTCCGAATCCGATGATCGGTTCCAAAGCGTGAGGAGTGCTGGCAGAGTGATGAGATCACTGAGAAGTGCGATCATCAGGATAGACGCCATGAGCAATCCGAACTGGCGTGTCGGGACAAACGCGCTGAGCGCGAAGACGAGCATCGACGCGGCACAGATCAACGTCGTCTGTAACATCGCCGCTCCGCAGACAGCGACGGATTCAATAATTGCTTCCCGCGAGCGTCCCAATTCTTTCGACTTCATTCGATGAAAACACAAGAAGTGAATGGTGTCGTCGACGGCAATTCCCATCGCGACTCCGGCGGTCATCATGGAGCCGATATCGATTGGAACGGAAAGAAGTCCCATTGCCCCAAATGTCACAATGACCGGAAAGGTGTTCAGAACGGTCACCATGAGAGCCAACCCGGGTTGTCGGAGCACCAGGAGCACAGAAATTCCAATCAGTCCGAATGCGGTCAACAGGCTCCAGAAAAGATCGTGCATGATCATCACCTGCACACTCTCGATGAGCGGCATCATCCCGGTGTATTCCGCACGAACTGAGTTTGGGGGAAGCTCTTGAGCGTCGAGAATTTCTTCGACCTGTGCTTCGATCTTCGACTGCAATTCCCCATAGCTTCGGCCTTCCGTTGCTCGCACGCGGCCGGTGAGTCTCCAGGCATCTCCATTTTCGCCCGGGTAAAAGTAATTCGATTCCTCAATCAAATCGCGTGAATCATGCAATCGTCGACGAATCAACGCCTGTCGGACGAGAGGTCCTTTGGATTCCGTCCAGACTTCCTCAGGCAGAAACGAACGTGCGGAAAGGACGCTGTCGATTCCGGGAACAGTCTTCAGCGCACTGTGGATTGTGCTGATCAATTCAATCTGTTGCGACAGGCTCAGCGCGTCATCATCTTCAATGTGCACGACGACTTCGACCGGCACTGATGGACCGATCTTCTCTTCGAGCCACTGATAGTCGGTGATGATTTTTGTGTCACTCGCAAAAAGTGAAGTGGCGTCGACACTCGTCCGGATCGATCGCAGTCCCTGTCCGAGACTGATGATCCCGACAACCGATATCAATGTGATCGGAACCGAATGACGCACGACCACACCACCGAACCAGTGGAGTTGCTTCGCAGAAAACAGGTTCGATGAGGCCTTCTTCCGGATCGGCCACTTGCAGAGTGCATCGGGGAGCACTCCGATGAGAATTGTCACCGTCACTAACAATCCGCAGGCACTGATTCGTCCAAACGCAGCGACCGGAGCAATCCCGCTCACTGAGAGCGAACTCAAACCAACGGCGGTTGTGATGGCAGCCAGGCAACAGGGAGCCCAACCTTCTCGCATAGCTGCTTCGACGGCCGGTATGGGCGGAAGCAGATTCGATTGCGCGAAATAGTAGTTGCAGAAGTGGACACCCGCCGAAACTGTCAGCACGAAAACGAGTGGAGGAGCCACAATCAGAACGGCATCAAGCGTCAATCCGGAGAAGTAAACCGCAGCCAGAACGAGACCCTGTCCCAGACAAGCGATGCCGATGATCAACCCGGAAATTCTCCACGACCGCAGGCAGACAATGCAAAGGATGGCAGCCACCAGTGTTGAGAGTGTTCCGTAAAAGTTGATTCCCTGCAGACTTTCCGCATCAATGGCGACTCCATCGTGCGGCGGCCCAGCGACGATTAACTCTTCCTCAGAGAATCCCGTCACGTCTTGCGAGACATTCAAGAGGTGTTCAAGAGACTTTTTCCGGGCTTCGTTTCCGTCGTACGTGAGGACGACGAGCGCGCAGCTCGTTTCCTGATCCGGACCGACTAGCACTCCCGTCAATCGTTGAATCGCATCCTCAGTCGACAACCCAAGCGGTGGGGATGTCATCTGTTCCAGCACACCGGGACCAGTAAGGACACGCTCGAACGGAACCACTTCCGGAAGATCAGGCAGCGTGTTCCGCGCCATCAATTCATTCTGTAACAACAAGAGTTTGGGATCGCCGAGAGTGCAGCCTTCCCAGCTGACATCGACGACGTCATTCCCTTCGAAGTTGCGGCGAAATTCCTCGAACGCTCGTCGCTGTGGATTGGTCGGAGACATCCACTTTTCCGGAGTGATTCGCATTCCATCAATGCTGCGAATCGCGCCGACAATCACGAATGGGACGAGAAGACCGATGAGCGCGAGCGTGACCCATGCACGTTTCTGCACACGTCGCCGAAACAACTCGGTGTGATCGGTAGGTCCGTTCATAGAGACAGCGGAGAATTGTATTGTTCGAAGTGGAAATGAGGAACGATCAAACTCGTTCCCGACATGCGGTGCGGCGAGATCGTGAACTTCGATGACGCCACGATAGCAACTTACCTTAATTGCAGTCTCTCAACGAGTTTTTCACATGCGACAATCCGCGATGCCGCTCGATGCCCGCAGCGAGCGTTCATTCTCGTTCGAAGCCATAGAAAGCGTCGATTGAGAGAAATCAGATCGATCGGTCCGCCAGCTTCGTGATGATTGTCGAATTCAATGCCCAGACACGACGTCGAGCGTGCCCATCTTCGCGTTTCGAGACTCTATTGCGGAAGGAAGACGCGAATGACATCGTAGCCACAAAATGCAAGCATCAGGGCAGCGAGGATCATTGGCATCGCGAATGTTTGCGATGTCAGCACGTACCGCTGAGGTTGTTCAGAAGTGCCGGGCTGTTCTGTCGATTCGTCAAATGTGTGCTCGGCCATCGCAACAGACTCGACCGGGACTCTTCGCGTTCTCATCTGATAGAGCCAGTAGAAACACCAGATTGCATACGCGACTGCAACTGGAAGGTAAAACCAGGGTGTCTCCAAATCGTCCTGATCGACCCGGAGTAACACTGTGGCCAACGCATTATTCAGAAAGTGAAAGAGGACAGGAGCCCAGAAGCTTCGCGTCGTGAGATAGACCCAGTGAAGTGTCAGTCCGACTGGGAGAATTGCGAACACGTGAGGGGGATACATATGCACCGCTGCAAACAACAGTGTCGTCAACGCCACGCCTATCGTGACTCCCCATCTTCGGTTGAGCCCTTGTCCGATCAGACCTCGAAACAGGAATTCTTCGCCGACTGCCGGAACGACAGCGATAAAGAAGACTGCTAAGAGAAGATTCGAGTTGTTGAACTGTCCAAGAATTTCGTGAACGTCCGTTCCTTGAAAGAGTTCCAACCCAGGAATTGTTTCTACCAGCTGGTTCCATCCGGTTTCCCCAAGCTGCATCATTGAGTCAGCGATCACTGTCATCGGAACGACAAGGCTGGTTGCAACGAACACTTGGCCGAATGACGGGGGACTCATCTTCAGTTTGCGGAGCGGCCTTGGAGACATTCGCCACAAACCGAGGGGGATGAGGAAGAGATAACAAATGAATGCCGGAGCGGTGACGACGGTCAATCTTTCGGTCGCGGAAAGCCCCGAATACCACTCTTCGAATTGAAAAGCCTCAAGCTGTTCGAAGTTTTCCAGTGTCACTGCCAGCATGGCAATGATCACGCCCGCCATTCCGACCATTTGAAGAACGAAGAACAGGAAGATCCAGAAAAGCGATTCGGGAAGACCCGGTCCGGCTGGCCGAGAACCCGGTTTCTTTTCATTGACAACTGAAGCCTCGCCGGAAGGTTCAGGATGTTCAGGTCGAGGAGCGTTGTCGAGGTCTTCGTTCATAGTCTCTCATGGGCGAGGCGAGAAATCGCGAGAGCCCAACTTCCTATTTCAGCACCGGCAATAAGCGGATGCGTCGGCCTGCGTGTCAACGTTTCACTGAGGGGATTGCCTCAACTCGATTATTGCTTGAGGGAGTCTGTTTGCGAAGCGTGTTCGCGAAAACAGCCTGCGCAACAGGATCTACAATCACGACTGGCGCACTTATTACGGTCTTCACGAAATTGTCACCGTAATCCAGAACCCGAAACAGCGACGGTTTCTTCGTCTGTGTTGAAGTCGACTCGTTCACGAAGTGAATTTCATTCCGTCGGTCGAAATCACTTTTCAGGAGTCGACTTCTGTTGGGACATCAATGCCATGCCTCTCCAGGTATACTCAGCTCCTGAATACAGCGTGATCAGCACCATTGCGATGATCATCCAGTCTCGGAAGGACACAAAGTGCTCAGCATACGGGCCAAGAAATTGCGTGAGCGTTGGACTCATCGACGCGAGACAGAGCGGAATGGTGACCGACTGAACGATCATCTTCAGCTTGCCGCTCCACTTGGCTGAGAAATCAATCCCGTGGCCTTCGAGAACTGATCGGAGACCAGTCACAAACATCTCGCGACCGATCACAATAAACGTCGTCCACGGACAGATACCGCTGTCGGGATGTGCGGTCAGAAAGATCAACGTTCCGCCGACGATAACTTTGTCGACGAATGGATCCATGATGCGGCCCAGAACCGTCACCTGATTCCATTTTCTCGCCAGATAGCCATCCAGAAAATCGGTCGCTGCGGCGATGACGAAAATCGCTGTTGTCAGAAGCCAGTAGTCAGTGAAGTCAATCAGGGCCAGGACAACAAACGAGAGAACCAGCCTTGAGAACGTGATCAGGTTCGGGATGTTCAGCGAGTTCTCGCGAGCAGGTTCAGGCGACTCATTCGACGTTTGCACCTCATCCGTCATCAATTTTCTCTTTCAGTTCAACGTGGCAGATTCCGGGTTTTCAACGTCTCTCGTCATCAACGAAGCGTTGATTCGGGAACGTCTTCGTCTTCCGATTCGTCGTCGGAAAGGACGCCCACGAGATCGTAATCGCGGGCTTCGACAATTGTGACTGGAACCATTTCTCCGGGTGTCAGATTTTCGGATTCGATGAAAACATTCCCGTCGATCTCCGGAGCATCGGCGAAAATTCGACCGACCCACACGCCGGGGGTATCAGTCGGTCCGTCGATCAGGCAGTCAAGTTCGTAGTCGACGAGCGACTTTCCGAAGTCGAACGCGATGTTCTGTTGTGTCTCCATCAACTTTTGTTGCCGAGTTGTTTTGACGTGTTCCGGAAGATGGCCATCCAGTTTGACGGCAGGAGTTCCCGGTTCCAGTGAATACGGGAAGACGCCCATTCGTTCGAATCGTGTTTCGGCAACGAACTGATTGAGCTCTTCGAATTGCTCGTCTGTCTCTCCCGGGAAACCGACAACGAATGTGGTCCGAAGGACAAGATTGTCGATACGACTGCGAAGCTTCTCGACCAGTTGAACGGTCTGGTCTCGATTCACTCGCCGCTGCATTCGTTTCAAGACTTTGCTGTTGATGTGCTGAAGCGGCATGTCGAGGTAAGGCAGGACGCGCGATGAGGCTGCGATCGTATCGATCAGTTGATCCGTGAAGTTCACCGGGTACAGGTACATCAATCGGATCCAGTCGATCCCGTCGATTTTCTCCAGTTCCTCAAGCAATTGAACGAGGCGGACTTCTCCATAAAGATCCATTCCGTAATAGGTTGTGTCCTGTGCGACGAGAATCAGTTCGCGGACTCCATCTTCGACGAGTTCCCGAGCCTCTTCGACAACCATTTCGATCGGTTTGGTGACATGCTTTCCGCGCATGCTTGGAATCGAACAGAAGGTACACGTTCGATCGCAACCTTCGGAGATCTTCAGGTACGCAAAGTGTGAGGGCGTGATTCGAAGGCGGGCACGGTCGTCGAGCGCTTTCACGGCAGCGGGTCGAAACAGCTCTCTCTGTTCGCGATGTCCTCCGACAAGCCTGTCCGCGACGCGAGTGATTTCATCTCGACCGAAAACTCCAACGATATGGTCGATGTCCGGCATCTCATCGATCAGGCTGCCTCCGACGCGTTCCGGAAGACATCCAGCAACGATGACACCCTTCGTCTTGCCGGATTTTTTCAGGTCGAGCATTTCCTGAATCACAGCCTTCGATTCCTTGCGTGACTCATCGATGAATCCGCATGTGTTGACGATGACAAAGTCGGCTCGGTCGGGCTGTGAGACCAGCGAATAGCCATCTAACGCCAGCGATCCGAGCATTTTCTCGCTGTCGACGAGGTTTTTGGGGCATCCCAGGCTCACGAAAGCATAAGTCCCTTTCGAGAACCCAGCATCGTCCGCGCCTGCAGGAGAATCGGGAGTTGGAACATCGATGATTGGAAGATCGACCATGAATTTTGTCAGTGAATCATTGAGGGGGGAGACAGTCTCTGTTCCGCCTCCGGGGAGAAATTGCGTCGGAATCCGGAATTCTAGCATGAGTTGAATCGATTTTCGATCATCGAATCCCGGTGTAGACATCGGTCAGAAAACGTAGCGCTCGACGGAGAGGGTGTGACGGAATAAAAGCGTAGCGCCCAGATGATCACTTGTTGTCAGGTGTTCAGACTTTTGGTTTTCACCATTTGTTTGAACTG
>NZ_SIHI01000014.1 GCF_007859735.1 Thalassoglobus neptunius
CAGCTTCTGCAACACCTCAGCCAGCGACTTTCCTGCCGCCAACATCGCTTGCCCCTCCTGCAACAGCTTCACAATCTGCTCAGGCTTACGTCGTCGTCGCTTCGTCATCAAAGTCTCCTCGAACCAAAATCGGTCGGTTGACTCTCATAACATCTGGATCAGAAAATGGGGAGCACGCCAGTGCTGCGATTCGTTCCTCAGAGAATTCTACATGCTGACTCCGATCTTATCTCCTTTCAACTCTTTCAGATGGCGGCGAAACACGGAAAGAGTCTTTTCACTGACATGATGTTCGATTCCCTCGGTGTCGATTTCGGCAACGTCGGGAGGAACTCCGATTGCGACAAGGTATTCGAAGACCACATGGTGCCGCTCACGAGACGTTCGAGCCAGAGTCACGCCGTCCTTGGTGAGTTCGATCGGGCGATACGGTTCCGTTTGAACGTAGCCCTCTTTTTGAAGGCGGCTGATGATGCGCGTCACTGTCACATGAGAAACGTCAAAGCGTTTGGTCAGGTCGACGACCCGACACTGCTCCTGATCTTCAATGATTTCGAAGATGGCTTCCACGTAATCTTCTGCCGTTTCCGTGGCATGGTCTTTTCGAGTTCGACGATGTCGATCAGCGATTTTGCGTGGATTGTTCATTCGCGGCTGTGAGTCTTCCGGATAGTCGAAGCTGATTTTCCTGTCGTTGAAACGTCTTCAGTCCCTTTTCGGCGTTTCGTTGTTCAGCGTCGGCCATCGACCGTTCTCAACGATACAGATCGGGGTTGAAGAATCGATCCTCAAACAGATTTCCTCGTATTGAATTTGCCCCGACCGATCGAAGGAAACCGCGTCGAGCGAATCTTCATTCGAGTCCCTGAAAACCGATTCGACCGGTCATCGAACTCTCATCAAGAACGATAACCGAAAGAGTGCAAAATCTAAACCGGAATCCGTTGAGCAATTTGCACAGATTCAAATGGCCCGCGGGTTCAAACTTGGCCGTACTTCGCCAAATCCAAGAAGGCATTTTCGGTTCCACTCAAACGAAAACATCTCTCGACGGGATGAATGTTTCCAATCGAGTCACTCACCAACGCCCGAGCTGGCAATCAGACGCAGCATATAATCGAGAACCCCGACTGTGTCGACTTCGGTGAGCACTTCGATATTCTGCTTCCAATGCGGAACAGGTCGACGATCGAAGACGGTCATTCCCCGCGTCAGTTCGCCGGTCAGTTCGACATCACAAACCATCGGTCGCTGCTCAAACAGCTCGCTGTGAGAAATACTTGCCACAGCCATTACTTCGGGGAGAAGAATTCCTTCTCTCCCCAACTGAGTGCGACTGATCCTCAATGCGAACGGGATCAACTCGTTCAGCAGTCGTCCGAGCCGGGAAAAACCATCGACTCCGAGTTGGCTGTATTGATCGAAACTCAATTCGAATTGATGAGAGGTATCGAGCGGAAGGAGTGTTTTATTCGCTGGAGACGTGAGAATCGCTTTGGCAGCGACGGGATCGGCGAGCATATTCAACTCAGCACACGCGGTCACATCTCCGCCTGCGGAAACAGATCCTCCGAGGATGCGAAGTTGTTTCAACTCGCTTAAGAACTCGCTGGATCTCTCAAACGCCCCGAGAACATTCGTCAGCGGTCCGAGAGTGAGCAATGTCAGTTCACCCGGATGAGCGCGAACAAGTTCGACCATCAGCTTCACGGAATCTGTCGGTTGATGAAGAGGAGCGGCGATCGGTCTACAATCTCCGAGACCGCTTTCTCCGTGGCCACTCAAAATCCCTGAGAAAACGGGAGAATCTTCGACTCGGAATGACTTCCCGTTCGACCATCCCAAACGAGGCCAGAGGGGCGGATCGACCATGGAAATAATCGTTTGCAGGTTTCGAAATGCCTGATCCCCGGAAACCAGCCCCGCACAAGAGGTCAACGCCACCACTTCAATTTGTGGGTCCATGAGTGCCAGTGTAATCGCGACGGCATCCCCAATTCCAGGATCCGCATCGATAATGACTTTGTGCCGCACCGACATGCATCCTCCATCTCAATCATGACAGTTCAATTACCCCGATGACATCAGCAGCGTCGCATCAGGATCGTCATTTACTCTCAACCTTTTCGCATCAATGTCAAGAGCGCGCCCTACACGATAGGAAATATTGCCAAGGTGACATGCTGTGCTGACAAGACTTCCTGCTTCGATAGACGCCCGCGAAGAATCGCCAACTCTGATCGATTGCACAAAAGATTGAAGTGCGTTCCGCTTGAATTCGCTCGATCCGGCGAATCGTTCATCGCGATTTCCGTAAACCTTCCAGCCACTCCGATCGACGACGAGAGTCCCGCGCTCGCCATAGAACGCCGTTCCCGATGTTCGACCTTCAATCCCACGAGTGCCCCATTGCCGATGTTCCCAGACGACATCAACCGATGGATATTCATAAGTAACCGTCAACGTGTCAGGGGTCTCTCGATCGTCCCGAAACGTTCGAATTCCGCCGGTCGATGAAACACGTTTGGGAAGGCCAAGCTTGAGTGCCCAGAAAGCGAGATCGAGATTGTGTGTCCCCCACCTTCCGAGCTCACCAGCCCCGTAATCCCAGAACCAGTTCCAGTCGCTATGAAAGCGATTTGCGGTAAATGGCCGGTGTTGTGCTGGCCCAAGCCACCGCTCGTAATCGACCCCGCGTGGAGGAGTCGATTCTGCACAGTAGCCAATCGACTTTCGCTGATGGACAGCCCATGCACGAGCAAGCGGAACCCGCCCGAGAAATCCCGACTGAACAAGTTCAACTGCTGACTGAAAATGCGCCCCGTATCGCTGGGGGAGGCCAGCCTGAACAACGCAGGAAGACTTCGCTGCCACCCGCCGAATTCGATCGACATCTTCGACGGTATGAGCAGTAGGAGTTTCGAGATAGAGATGGCGACCACTTTGAAGAACGTCGACCGCCTGCTGGGCATGCCAATGATTCGGCGTCGCGATGACAACTGCGTCCAGATCGGGACGCTCCAGCATCATCTGATGATCGGAAAACGCCAGTGGACGAGAGTTCTGAATCTCTTTCAAATCGGCCTGACCGGTCGACAGACGAGCAACATCAACATCGCAAATCGCTGTGACCTGAACGTCACCCATTCCGGCAAACGATTTCGCCAGTTCAAGCCCTTGATCTCCAAGCCCGATCACTCCGACCTGAAGGCGATCAACCGGAGATCGTACGTCCTTCAGCCCCATCATTCCGACGGTCAAACACGCAGCATTGCGAGAACTCGATTCCAGAAACTCTCGTCGAGAGTAAGAAGATTGTTCGCCAGCGGGCACCGTCATTTGACTTTCTTTGATTGGTGAAGACGTTGTCTCACACAGGCCGTTGACGTACGGATTTCCTGAGACGACATTCCGCTTCACAGTTGAGGATGTCTGCTTCGCCGGTCGTCCGTCTTGTCTCCATATGATTGAATAACCGCTCCCGTCGTGATTGGACTTGAGCGGCCGATTCACATCAAAATCATACCATCTGTTTTGATCGAGGACTACGTCCAATTTGCCGGGCTGACGAAATCCCGATTTCCGCGAACAATATTTTCGGATTCAAAGACACTTCACTCAACTGCTGTTTTCGCATCCTCTTGTGGAATGTAGTTCAACGTGTAATAGGCTTCAGGATGGAGGACCGGCAGTCCGTCGGCATTGCGCACCCCGGGCAACTTCAATTCATGCACATGACCACGTTGAAGGCCGTCAACTTTCAGTCGTACGCTCAAACCATCGTCGCTGACGGTCGCTGACTGAATCTCTGGAAGCGTCTGATCAACTTCTGGACTCCCGTAGCTGGACTGAAAAATATAGGTATACGTTTCAAGCGTGTACGATTCCGGATCGCCCGCCGTCGATGGATCCACAGGTTGAGTGAATGTCAGCTCGAAACCATCGGATTGAGCATTCATCGAAAGAATTTCGAAAGGGACTTTTCCTGTCCAATTGACCCGTTCAACCGCGAATGGACTCTTTCCTCTTGATCCCCATCCGCGATTCGTCCCTCCGACGAACATCACACCATCGGGAGACAACTCCACGCCCAGCGTTCCCGATCCGAACCCTTCCAGAAACGGGATACAGCACCCCTGATAGTGACCGTCGACTTTTTCCAGAACGACACGCATAACCGTGCTGAATGTCTGATCTCCGACGAAAAGTTGACCTTCGAATGGTCCAAATTTCCCGTGCGAAAGGTCACACGCAATTCCGCTCGCCGATTGCCCCATTTTCTTATACGGAAACAAAACAGCTGGGGGTTCGTACTCGGGAATCTTCTCTGCCTCGACGACAAATCGGCTGCCCGACTCCGGTTCTGCCGGGCGCGGTCCCATGACGTCTTCCGCGAGCCGGTACCACTCGAATCCTCCGGGATGTCCCACGAACTTCCCCGGGATCAGATGCTTCAACGCAGAGGTCCCATTCCATGGCCCCTGATTATCTGTATAGAAAATTTCCCCGGCAGCATTGGCCCCCATTCCCCCCGGCGAACGAATTCCACTCGTCGTTGGAATCATCTTTCCTTCGGGCGTCACACGAACACACCATCCCCGGTATGGAACTTTGCTCGAGAACGACCCAGTCAAGCAGAGCGTAATCCAGAGATCTCCCTCGCGATCAAACTTCGATCCGAACGCATACTCGTGGTAGTCCCCGGAAATTTCCCAGTCGTCGCAGACAACTTCGAATTCGTCCGCTTTGCCATCTCCATTCGAATCGCGCAATCGACTCACATCGGAGCGCTGGACGACATACAACCATCCATCTCGCTCCGCCATGCTGAGAACTTCGTGAAGCCCATGAGCGAACCGTTTGAACTGCGATGCTTTGACTTCACTCGCAAACGGATCGGTCACAATCCAGATTTCGCCACGTCGCGACGCGACCGCTAATTTGTCGTCGTCCAGAAGCTGAAACGAACTCGCTTCGAGAACTACACCTTCGGGGACTTCGAAACTTGTGATCGGGTAATAATCACTCTCCTTCGGATCGTCCGCCAGAACGAAATTCGCAACGACAAGTGAGCAAACAAGTCCACACAAAATCCGTCGCATCAGTCCCTCACATCAAATTGGAAAAGTGACCGCTTCATCCCAACAAGCCAGCTGTCCTCGATCAGTAACCGAATCCATTCTTGCGAAGATGCACGAACGGCTTCTCCGAGGAAACGCTCTCTCCCGGCTTACCTTCGGTAATCTCAACGACGTAAACGGTATGGTCGCCCGCATCGACGGAAGACCGCACCCGCCCTGCCAGCCATCCCAATGAGCCGTTCAGGACGGTGAGCCCGGTACTCGTTTTCTCGGTAGCGAGTCCTTCGAATGCGGGTTCTTCCGGTTCGAAGCCTTTTCCAAAATGGGACAGCAACTGCTTCTCGCTCTCCGCTACCAAACTCACCGCGAGATCGGACGACTCTTTAATCCAGTCGTTGAGATAGCGTTTCTTGTTCACCGCCACGGTCATCGTCGGAGGTTCAAACGACGACTGCTGAACCCAGCTCGCCAGCATTCCCGTTTCGAGGCCGTCTCCGTTTTGAGCTGTCAAAATGAAAACGCCACTCGGAATTTTCCCCAAAACCGGGCCAATATTTTCAACGTTCACAATCCGTCCTCAATGTGCACCAGTCGTGACAATCAATTTGTTTGCCGCAAATAGTAGGCAATCGAACGTCACTTGGCAGCGCAACAACGTTGCGAACGTCACAATTCTCGCAATCGTTCCTCAGAGGGGATCGCCACGCATCACGTTTCCGGCTTTTTGATGCATTTTTTCAACATCGCCTCAGAAAAATCGGCGCACCAAAAAAGGGTGAACTAAAGAACCAGTATTCAAGAAAGCATCCCCTTTGTCTTTCTGGAGAAATCGCGCCAGTGAGGTTCACCTCACCAGCCCGAAATTTCCAACAACCTCAGGACCATCATGAAGATGTCTCAGAACAACCGAATCGCCTCTGTTCTCAACGATCAGACCACTGACGAGCCAACTCCCAAAGACATCGCAATTGAGTGCGAAGCAATTCGTTCCAACTGGACTCCGGAAGTCCAACGGCGACGCGAGATCATTCGTCGGTTCGATCAATCCAGCCGGCTGTTCGAGGCAAATCTTCGGTTCATCGAGTTCCTGATCCAACGCTCTGAAACAACAAACTAAGCCAGAATCCAACTGGCGTGGCCGCGACGAGAATCAAACCCAGAGCCGGACAGGTTGCCCCGCGCAACCTGACGACTGAAAAAACTGCGTGCCCTGAAAAACTGCGTGCTTTGAACACCCTGCTCTCAACAACGCGCAATGCACCAGAGTGTTGCAAGAAGTTGCACGTCAAAACGCAGTTTGCCAGGGTTGTGGAACCAGATCAGAATTCATCGTTCGAGTCACCATCGCCAGTCTCAACGTCTCCATTGATTCCGTCACCGTTCGCTGTCGCGTCATCACACGAATAGTGAAGGACAATGCTGGCCAACCCTTTCTTCAGGTCAATCTTGGAGATTTTGACGCGTTCGCCAGACAGCCCGGTGCGTGACTCAATGTCCTGTAAAAGCTCTCGCTCGTTTCCGGGACTGAGCAGAGCAATGTTGTCATAGACAATGTTGCACTTGCACTTTGGTGCGCTAATCAGTGCCTGCTCAAGAAAGAAAGCGGCCGAGAGAATGATTCCATTCATCGCCGCCAGTTCTGCATAGCTCGTCTTCTTATTGGAGAGCGCATTGATGACCGCAATCCCGACAACCACGAACAGGTAGGTCATCTCTTTCACTCGAATGGCATCCGTGCGATATCGAATGATTCCGAAAATCGCGAACAGCCCCAGCGCCATCCCGATTCCCAGGTCCAGCTTCTTCAGCGCAAAGCAAATGAAGAAGATCATGACGTTCAACAGCAGGAAGCTGAAGACATAATCAGCACTCCCTTTATGACGTCGATAGCAGAAGGTCGTCAGCGATAAAACGACGACAATGTCGATTGCGAAACGGACCAACATCTTGATGAGGTCATCGTCAAACAGCGGGATCTCAAGGAATTCCATTGGGTAGCGGTTCTTAATTCAAACGACAAAAAATGTTGTTTTGTGAGACGTCAACAGGCTGTGTGAGCGAACCGTCGAGTTCCCACAAGAAAACGGTTTCGAGTGAGTGGACAGGAAGACGAAATCGCTCACAAGCCAACACTGCGAGCGAACCTTCGTCCTTGGAATGAATGGATTGGAACAGCGGCGGGGGCAATGAGTCAGAAGTCGATTCGCTCGCGAGAACGCTTCGAAACCAACAATGCCGGTCGGTCGTCGCCACTGTCCCAATCAAAAGAGGAAATCTTCAATCGCTAAATCGCCAGTTGCTTCATCGAAGCGACTGTTGCGTCGACGTGTCTTTCGGCAAGTTCTTGATCACCTCCAGACCGAGCAGATAGTCAGCACGCTGTTCACAGAACTGCTTTAACTCGCCATTCTTCATATCGGTTGCACGTTGAAATTCTTCGAACGAAGCCAGTTTTCGCGTGTCCTGTCGAACCTCGCGCTCAATCAGTTTACGGGATGAATCGACATGCGGTCCCAGGTAATCCCAATCGAGATACTTCGCCGCAATGAGACGGACATACTGCAGGTAACGGGTTCGTAGTTCTTCGTTGGCGAGAAGCTTACTTCTCAGAGGAAACCGATCGCTGTCGAGTCCAACGAGTGGATCGAGCGTCACGCTTGGTCGTTCTCCACCACCGGGAGGACCAAACCCTCGCCCGCTTCGCCCGCGACCTTCTCGATCTTCGAATCCGGGAGGAGGTCCACCATCCTCAGGTCCACCGAATCCGCGTCGGTCACCAAACTGATCTCCACGCCCCCTCTGTCGATCACCATCACGTGGACCGCGATCTCGAAAATCAGGACGCCCAGGGCCATCTCCACCAGGAGGGCCGAACCCCAGGAATCCACCATCCGGAGGGCCACCGGGACCTCGTCCCTGATGATCATGGAATGCTTCGTTCATATCGTGTGGGAGAATATGGAACTTGCCATCTCGATCCTGATAGATGTTGTAATCGCTGGCTCGTGTCCAATATCCGTCGCTGTTCACGAGAGCCACATCGACCGCAAGAAACCAGAGGACACCATCGATATCGAGAATCCCCTCGAGTTTCTCCGGAAGGTCCTGTTGAGGCGTGGTGTTGAGCACTTTGCAGAGATGAATCAGATCTCGCCAGGCATCTTCATCGTCATTCGATTTCATTTCGTAGCGTTCACGGTAAGGTTCGATCTCTTCTCCGAGATACCTCAGACCTGCATCGCCATTCGGACTTCCACTCACTTTCCAGCGAGTCCCTTTCTTGGTGTCGTAAAAATCTTTGAGGAAGTCTTTATTGAACTGTTGTGAGTTCGCATAAATTCCCCAACTGCGGCCGTTAATGACCACCTTCATGAAGTTAACTTTGGGAGTGGCAAGCTTTTCACCAGCGATGTGTGAGTACAACAACGAACTCATCATCGAAGCATCACCGTTGCAGTTCAGCAGATTCATTGTTCGGTATCCGTTCAGACGCTGCTTGTCATGAATGAAATCGATCGACAAATTCAGCGACCGCTTGCTTCCTTCCGGGATCATGAAGAACGAAGACGACCCGCGAAAACTGACGCCGATTTCAGGATAGGTTTCCTCGTCAACAATCAGAGTCGCTGGGATCTCAACATCGGTCGGCTTAAACGCAGCCATTTCCTGTTCCCAGTCATCACTTTCGAACTCAATGAACAGCGTTCGCAGCACATTGGGATCATACAAGTCCGCATCTTCAATCACGTCAACATTGTTCACATTCACGCGGGGACCCGGAGATCCTTCTGGCCGCCCTCCCCGTCCGCGACCGCCACCCGGAGGACCACCTGGAGGGCCACCGAAACCGCCGGGACCACCACGTCGATTCCCTCCCATTGTCTCCCGCATTCTCTCCATTGCCCGGAGCGCTGCCTTCCGCTCATCCGCGTTGAGCCAGCCATCTCCATTCGCATCAAATCTGTCGACGAGTTCGATGTCCGGGGCATTGGGACCGCCCGGTGGTTGTGCTTGTAAATTCGAAACCGACAAGCCAACCGCAAGGGTCAGCAACGGAACAACATAAGTGCGCAGTGGAATCATGGAAAACCATTCTGAGAGTGGATGGAATGCGTGCATCGAGCAGCGAAATCGACTCAAGTCGAACGCAGAGGATTTCAAACGCTTCGTTTGCCGACGAACATCAAAGTCACCAAATCAGACGTTGATATCCGCAAGGCATCTCGTGAAGACGATTCCTGAAGATGCTCCAGGACGCGAGATTCGCAGGATTGGCGCAGGAGCACCCGAGTTGCGAGCGAGACAGCAATCTCGTCTTCGTCTTCAGTATGTAAACGCAATCCAAGCCAGAAAGTTTCGACCGCCACCCTGAAAAAAAGAAGATTTCATGAAATCTTCAAGATTCGTGACGAATGCGCAGCCACTGCCCCCAAAGAAATCACCCCACAACTCAGCTCAACGCCACTCACTTCCCCGACAACAAGGTCGCCAGGGTGCCATGCCCTCAAGTTCTTTCTGCAATGCCACCCAGCCTGGGATCATCGCTGGTCCATCTTTTCTGCTTGACAGAATACTTGCGTGGGCCGATCGAGTAGATCGAGCCGGGACCGGCGTGGGGGTCGTTGTAGTAAGCGTTCAACTGGCCTTTGTAGATATGGGCGTTGGGAGTGGTTCCGGTGGTGCTGCGTTCTTCACCCCAGGCATCCACAACGTAGCGATCGGTTTCGACGTTGGTGTTGTCGGTGAGTGCCATCGTGTTGGCGGTGCCGTCGAAGTGGTAGAAGGTGGAAGTGCTCTCTCGCTGCTGGCTGACCATCTGAGCATACACCGCTGGAACGTAGGTCAGTGCGGTGCTGTTCTTTATCGCACGGCAAATCGCTCACGCACTCAGAGGAAAGCCGTCAGTCAGCCCAAGCGTAGATACCAGCATGAAGGCGTTTCACGAATGGCTGGCAGAGTGAGAGCAGCGGCAACGGGAAGGGCTGATGCCGGGCAGCGATAGCAGACTCAAGGAGATGTCACCAGCGAAACCGTTGCCGAAGGACTCAGCATTCAACAAGAGATGGAAGCAGAAGCCCAAGCCATTGCCAGCAGCCGCGCCCTTGTTCAAACCGTGGACGCCTGCACAACCGGCCAACTTGCAACCCCTCAAACCTGCACAGCCTGCGAAGCAAATAGGCGCCCCTTTCCGTCTGTTTCGATTATCCCATCAGTGAAAATGAGCGTCCCGTCTTCACTTCTTTCCACACCCAATAGCAATCTGCAACCGGGAGCTTTCCAAATCAACGTGTCGAGATTGCGAATCATGAGTTCGAATGGTCCTAACACACTTGCAACAGTTTCTGAATAGACCAGCAACGCCAATGTGCATTTTCCGGCCAAAGTTCCCTTCGCCCACAAGGCCGCTTCATCGTCGGTAGAATTAGCCCAATCCAGTGTTTTGTAACGCACGTTTTCCCAGTCGATGATTGAAGTTGTCGCCATCGATTGAATTGGGAAGTGGTTCTCCAAATAGTGAAATGCCAATTGTGCGAATTCGGCTGGCAATACTTCCAGGCCACTGGAGTGAACCAAACCACGAACATGCTCCTCGTCAACAAAGCTGCTCATCGTTAAACCTCCTAATTACCAAAGCCATGCTTGAGCAGTTCGATGTATTCATGCCATGTACCGCCCACGATCTCAACAGCACCGTAGAGCCAGTCCTTCCGTTTAGTTCCACCGGTTCGATCCCACCAGTTGACGTGGTATCCCTTCTTTGGGTCCCAGTCCAACCGCCATCCACGGAGTCCGTCTTTTGACTGCCTGCCAACAACCCACCCCTTTTGAGGTCCAACGTCCGAAACAAACTGAACCGAGTCGTCGCCGAGGCCAGCAAGTTCGGCCGCACGACGCCGAGCTGCAAGCGAATCACCTACTGATTCAAGGTGTTCGGTGCCTTTCTTTAGTCCTCTTGCTGCCGCACTTTTTTGGGCTTTCCTCCAAGCCCAAAATCCTAACGGTGAAGCAGCGAGCAACGCTTGCCAGTATTCCTCTTCTCCAACGTGGTACGAAGTGGTGACGGCCCAGCCGGCGGGGCTCCATTCGATGATACCCTCGACGTACATTTGTGCAAGGATCGCCGACTGCGCAGCACCAGTTTGAATGCCGGCTTCGTATGACTTCAAGGTCTGTTTGAATTCAGAATCTGAGAAGTCCGGATTGAGAAGCCGTGACATCAGGGCCTTCCGCATCCCGTATGATGCATCCCCGAATGATTGAACGAGTTCCTCGTAGAGTAGCTGCGCTGCGACAACGACGTTGGCAGTTGGTGTACCGTCGAACAGATTGTCGTCTAACTGGATCTTGAACGAATTCGTGTTCCGGTCCCAATCAGTGTCCGAGTATCCTGACAACTGCCAGAGGTCCTCGACAACAATGGTCTTCCCGGTGGAATGCCACGCCTTCAAAAGTGTTACAGCGTCATTGCCGTGTGTCAGGACGAACAAGGACAGAATCTGCCGTTCCTGTTCTCGGGTAATCCCCTGGATGTGGCGAGTTTCTCCGTAAATGAGGGATTTCTGTTCGGCTGTCAGTTCCGGGTACTCCAGCATTCCACTCGGATCGGTGGCGTTGACTGGGTTATTTGAAACGTATAGATACTGGTCTCCGTTCGATTCGATCGGATCTTCGCTTTTGAATCGCCCTGACAGAGCATCGTATGGGCGATTTGGCAATTGGTAGATCGAATCGCCAGGTCCGGCGTCGGGGTCGCGGTGGTAGGCGAGGAATTCCCCTTTGTAGATGTTGGCGTTGGCAGTCGTGCCGGTGGAACTGCGGAGTTTACCCCAGGCGTCAAGAGTGTACTCATCCGTCGTCGTTTCCGAGGCGTCGGTCAATTCGCTCGTGTCGTGGATACCGTTGAAGTGATAGAAACTCGAAGCGGCATCGCGATGCTGGCTCACCAGATGCGCGTACGGGAGTGGGATGTAAGTGAATTCCGCTTCGACGGTTCCGAGATCATCCCGTTCCTGGAGCACATTGTTTCCGTCGTACGCTTTTCGAATCGCCTCGGACACCGTGCACTCCTTTGCGTTGATGAACCGCAAAGTGTGAACAAAACCAGACTTTCACAAAACCTCAGTTTCCGGATAGCCTCTCAGTCTTCCAAAGTTGCTCAGTGACGCCGGCTATTTCACCCTGCTCACTGGGAAGTGGCATATCGGCGAGTCGGAAGGTATGCGCCCGCACGACGTCGGCTTTGATGAATTCTACGGATACTACCCGGCTCAAAAAGAGATCTCTCAGCGTGTCGACGCCCGGCGCTTTCCCGGCCTCGTTCTCAACCCAGACCGCCTCGCCGCATTCGAAGCGGTCGGACCTTCGGATTATCTCACACATGGCTTTAAGGGAGGTCGCACCGAGGAACTACAGCAGATCATGTCAACGGAGGACATGAGTAAGGCAGATCAGGTGCTAGCAGACTTCACTGTGAAGCGAATCGAAGAACTCGCTGCCGGGGAAAAGCCGTTCTTTATCGAGCACTGTATTATGAAAGTCCACTGCGACAACTTTCCCCACCCTGATTATGTCGGCAAGAGTGAAGCGATGTACCCCTACAAAGACAGCATTCACGAGGTGGACGCCCAGGTCGGCGAAATCATGAAGGCGCTCGACGACACCGGGGTTCTAGAAAACACGCTGGTCTTCTTCACTTCGGACAATGGCCCGCAAATGGACGGTTGGCCCGATGCAGGATACACGCCGTTCCGCGGTGCGAAGGGGACGACTTGGGAGGGCGGCGTCCGCGTTCCGGGCATCGCCTACTGGAAAGGTATGATCGCACCTGGCCGCACGAGCGACGGGTTATTCGATCTAATGGATCTTTTTGGCGTCAGCCTCAAACTCGCTGGTATCAGCACCGATGCGCTGCCGGATGGAAGATACTACGATTTTATAGACCAGACCTCTTTCCTGCTCACCGATGGCGGTCGATCAAGCCGTGAAGCCGTTTACTTTTGGTGGGGCAAGGAACTTATGGCGTGCCGCATGAAGGAGTATAAGGTCCACGTAAAGGTCGTGATGGCCCAAGCCCCGCACATGCATATCGACCTCGCAACCGTTCACGACGTCGGACTCGCCCCATGGTTCTTCAACCTCTACCTTGACCCAAAGGAAGAAATGACCGTTGGACATCGCCTGGACCCATGGATGGCGACTGTGCTCGGCAAGCTAAAAGCCCATGGTGCCACCTTCAAGAAGTACCCAGCCAAGGATATCGGACTGTGATACTTACTCACTGACACAGCGAGTCCCGTAGACTGCGACATGTCTTAGAAAATCACCAACATATTTGGATGCGCAGCGATCGTCGATCCGAATCCGTGCAAGCGTTCTTCTTCAGAATCGTCACACACAAGCGACGGTCAATTCTGACAACGGAAACGGGTCGTCTCGTTGCTTACGTGAAGCGATTGATCGCGTTCGCAACGATCACCCATTTCAGATTGCTGCGATCGTCCTGTTACCGGAGCATTGGCACGCAGTCCTTGACCTCCCAGACGGCAACCGTGCCGCGACGAAGAGGACCTGAAGCGATGTGCGGATGACGTTCATGGTCATCCGCACATCGTTGTGTCACATAGGGAGAGTACGCTCCAAACCGGGGACATGCGAACACCTGGCACGGCGATGAATTGGCAAATGCAGAACTTCCTTAACAAAGCTGGGACGTGTCCCAGCCTACGGGACTTTTCGAGTTCTTCGATGGCCAGAGTGCAACGCCAACTTTACAATCCAACGACGATCAAAGCATGCCCACGCGAGCGAGGGCATGGCACCCATCACCCAAGATCTTTCTACAATGCCTCCCAGCCTGGTGTCGACAGCGACAAACGGTTGGTCTTCCGATCAATTGGCCACCGGGACTGGAAACGGATGATGATTTTGTCGTCGGATGGTGTTAGAAACCTGACGGTGAAGCATCTTGTTGCTACGCAACCCAGCCGATCTCGGCCGGGCCACCCAGCGGGGCAACTTTTCACAGGAAGCGAAAATCAGCCAAGCATTCAGGTTTCGCTGCTAACGAACACTGATCAAAAGGACCAACAATCCCTTGCCATTCCTTCCACGGAAGCGGTGTGGTAGAAACCGAACGATTCCCGTTTGGCACGAACACCCAGAACTAAAATGTCTCAAAACGAACCTGATTCACAAAGTATCGATATCTCCCTATTCCCAGAAATAATGCCCGAAGACTATCTAGACAAGGAATTGGCATCAGATGAAATCTGGTGGCCACCTCGAACTGATCAGAAAGTAAGGGGGCGACTCGCCTACAAAGACACAATCAATTTGTCACTTTTCTCAGCCGTGGACACTACAGACGAACCTGTGATTTTCGGCAACTCGAACAAATTTGGCCGATGCACAATCTTTGAAGCATACAGCAAAGAGAACGACAACCACTCGCTTCCTGCCCCTAGTTCCCGTTTTCAAGCGACGTACGCAATCCTCGGAGTACATTGTGAAAGTCGAGAAGAACCGATTTTCAACAACATCTCGTTTCACTTTCCGGAGCTTTGTTATTTCCTTGAACATGACGCATTTTCCACCGAACGACATCCTGATGGAAAATCGACCACCACATACACGCCTCAGCAAAGTTTTCGCACATCTATTCTAGACGATAGCTGTACTGTCTACATCGGTTCAGGAATGTCTGAACTTGGGGGCGGAATGGAATCTCTAACACTTATCCATCGGCCTTCGATTTCTTTCTACTTCAAGTCGCCTGAGTCTTTCAATGGTATATTAAGCCTTTCTGATAAGGTAATACGACTGTTTACGCTTCTCCTTGGTAAACGCACTTACCTAACCGAATTTAACTATGCCTGCCCCGACCCAATGATGAGTGAACAGATCTTGCAGCGTCGGTCTCGACCCCCGAAGCCAGAATGGTGTTTTCCAATCGCACTTCTAAACCGAATTAAAGCTTATTGGCCAAACTTGCTTGAGAAATGGTTGGGAAATGAGGACATTCACACAACTGCCCTTCTGTTGCATCATGGAATGTCAGATGAGGGCTTCCTCGAGGATAGGTTTCTCTCGCTTGCACAAGCTTTGGAGACGTACTGCAGACTAAATCAGCCAGACAATCAGTATATGGATGAAGATTCTTACCAAAAGATTCAACAAAAGCTTCTGAACTCGTTACCGGAAGCTACTCCCCGGTCATTTCGACAAAGCTTTACACACAAGCTGAAATTCGCCAATCAGTTTGGACTCAAAAAGCGAATCAAATTGGAACTCGATGGATTAGACGACAAAACGGTTCGATTGTTCTGTCTGGATAAGTCGAAATTTGCCGACAAGGTTGTGGCGACTCGAAACTGGCTGGTCCATCAGGGGGAAAGAGAACCATCCCAAACATTCAGCAATCATGAGCTTTTCCCAGCCGCGATGAGCTTGCAAACGCTCATGCTGATGCTCATCTACAAGTGGCTTGGATGCCCAGAACATGAAGTTCGTCAATGGCTGATGGACTCCGATCAACTGAACAAGTTTAACTTGGTGCATCACGAACTACGTAAGGGAAAAATTGTTTCCCCAATTGCCTGACATGACTGAATCGAGAGGTGGGTTTTCGCTCCATCAGTGTTCCGGGGGTGGCAACGGATGTTGAAAACCAACTCATTGCGGCTGAATTTCCCAGTTTTACAGCAACTCTGCATTCGCAACTTTGATTTGGCACAGATGCTATGCCCTCGCTTGCGTGGGCATGCTTCGCCACATCACATTCCAGTCTCGAATCCTGAAGTTGGTCAATTCGGGTGAGGTCTTCGCTCATTCCTTCGTCGCGAGAGAGTCCCCCGTTTAGAGCAGTCGTCGCGCAGCGCTAGACTCGAGCGTTGCGGGGATCGGTTTGGCGTCTCACAGCATCTTCAGAGCTGTCCTCTTTGCTTAGACAGTCAGGAACGCCAGTTTAAATTCTATCGTCAGGACGCTTGATTTTATCGACTAAGAGATCGCTGGGCGGCTCGGGTATGTCTTGTCCGGGCCGCCCGGCGGGAGCACTGTCGATCAGGCCAATGTAAAGACGAATTCGCCATCTTCGCCGACGTCGACGGTGGCTTGATTGGTCTTTGTTCCTTCCGCCATGCGTGACAGGAATTCGGCGGACATTTGGGGCAGCATGGAGCCGTTGAGAATTTTGTCGACGTTTCGAGCACCGCTGTCGACTTCTGTACAGCGACTCACGATGTGATCGAGAACGGCATCGGTCCAGACGAGTTCTGCTCCGTGATGTTCAGCGACCCGGCGTTTGACTTTACCAAGTTTCAGCTCCGCGATCATTCGGAGAATTTCGTCCTTAAGTGGGAAGTACGGGACGATGTTCATACGACCGAGGAACGCTGGCTTGAACGTCTTGAGAAGTTCCGGATGAAGGGCTTCGGCCAGTGCTTCTGGACCGGGCATCAGTTCTTCGTCGGCACACAATCCCATGATGGTGTCTGTGGCTGCATTTGAGGTCATCAGAATGACGGTGTTCTTGAAGTCGATATCTCGTCCTTCGCCGTCTTTCATGTTTCCCTTGTCGAACACTTGATAGAAGATGTCCTGAACACCGGGATGCGCCTTCTCCATTTCATCCAGCAAGACGACACTGTAAGGCTTGCGGCGAACTGCTTCGGTGAGAACACCTCCCTCGCCGTAGCCGACATAACCGGGAGGGGATCCCATGAGCAGAGAGACTTTGTGTTCCTCTTTGAACTCACTCATGTTGATCGTGGTCATGTTCTGCTCTCCACCGTAGAGCAGTTCCGCGAGTGAAATCGCAGTTTCGGTTTTTCCCACACCACTCGGTCCGACGAGGAAGAAGACCCCGATCGGTCGACTTGGATCCGTCAGATTCGCACGAGATGTTTGAATACTCTTCGTGATCGCTTTGAGTGCGTGATTCTGGCCGACAACACGTTCTGCCAGTCTCTGCTCCAGCTGGAGGATGGTGTTGATCTCATCGCTGACCATTCGCCCGACAGGGATCCCGGTCCATGACGACACAATTTCTGCAACAGACTGACTATCGACACAAGGCTGCAGGAGCGGCTCTTCACCTTGCAGTTCTGAAAGCTCCTGAGTCAGTTTCTCAAGATCCGCCAGAAGCTTTTGACGGTCGTCATCGGAGAGTTCTGCCTGCTCCGTCGCTTCTGTCGTCGAGGATTTTTTCTCGCTTTCTTCACTCCCGGGCGGAAGGACAAGATCTTCGAGAGAATTTCCGGACAGCTGAGCCCGGATTTTTCGAATTGATCCGACGAGTTCGCGTTCCTTCTCCCAGCGTTCCATCAATTCGTCGTAGCGAGCGTGACACTCTGCTTTGACCTTTTTGAGGCTTTCGACTTTCTCTTGATTGTCCGCTCCGATCGCTGCTTCGCGTTCGAGTGACTCGATCGCAACCGCTGTTTGATCGATGGTTCGTTGACAGTCTTCGATGCTGGCAGGAGTCGCGGTGTGGCTGATGGCAACACGTGCACATGCTGTGTCGAGCAGACTGACGGATTTGTCGGGAAGCTGACGTCCGGAGATATATCGGTTGGACAACCGCACGGAGTCTTCAATCGCTTCGTTGAGGATCTCGACATTATGATGGGACTGCAAAGTCGCAGCGAGTCCACGCATCATGTTGATGGCCTGTTCCTCGCTGGGCTCTTCAACTTTGACCACCTGGAAACGACGAGCGAGGGCGGCATCGCGTTCGAAGTATTTCTTGTACTCAGCCCATGTCGTCGCGGCGATGGTCCGAAGTTCTCCGCGAGCCAATGCAGGCTTGAGCAGATTCGCAGCGTCCCCTTGCCCGGCCTGTCCCCCTGCCCCGATC
Source organism: Thalassoglobus neptunius (assembly GCF_007859735.1). GTDB lineage: Bacteria > Planctomycetota > Planctomycetia > Planctomycetales > Planctomycetaceae > Thalassoglobus > Thalassoglobus neptunius. Next base: position 17,938 of record NZ_SIHI01000014.1, read on the forward strand.
AGCGTGTGGGCTTCGTCGATGAACAGAATGATCGGCGTGACCGAGCGATTGACTTCTTCAATCACCGACTTGAGTCGGTTTTCAAACTCCCCTTTTACGCCTGCTCCTGCCTGCAAAAGGCTGAGGTCGAGCGTTCTGACTGCGACGTCTCGCAGGGCTGGCGGAACATCTCCTTGTGCAATGCGGAGCGCGAATCCTTCAACGACCGCCGTCTTTCCAACTCCCGCTTCGCCGGTCATGATCGGATTGTTCTGCCGTCGCCGCGTGAGAATATCGACGATCTGCCGAATTTCCCGATCACGCCCAAGCACAGGATCAATCTTGCCGTTGCGAGCCCGATCGGTCAAATCGATTGTGTATTGATCGAGCGACGGAGTTTGCGATGGCCCTTTTCCTGGCGTCGGACCGCCAGATGCCCCTTTGGCAGGCTCTGTATAGCCAGCTTCGATGGACTCGGACGTGATGTCGAGAAAATCTTTCGCGAGCGACTCTGAGGAGATATTCTGAAGCTCCGGCGAAACGCCTCGGGCGATCTGACTGAGCGAACTATCATCCAGCAGCGCGAGAACCAGATGTCCTGACCGAGTTCGAGGGGCTGCGTAATTGACGGATCCAATCACCCAGGCTTCGCGTGCGAGATCAACGACATGCTGAGACAGCACTGGCTGACTCGAATTTCCGGTCTTAAATTTGTCGATCGCCTTCGTGAGATCAATCGTCAATCGAGAGATGTCAACGGAGAAGGCATTGCAGATGGCGGCGAGATCGCTGTTCGGAACTTCGAGAAGTTTCAGCAGCCAGTGTTCCACTTCCACATTGTAGTGCGTTCTGGAAAGACAGAGTCCAGCTGCCGCTTCAAGCGTTCGCGTGGCTGTGTCGTTCAGCTTTGCGATCAATGGTTTTAATTGAAGACTTGCCATGGTGCCGCCCACTATTCGAGTGATGAAAATCTGAGAGCGAGTTGCTCGTGCGAGTGAGTGTACACCAAATCAGAAAATGCACTAGTTTGGAAGTGGATCTAACAGTGAGTGAATCGCAGAGTTTTCGAAAACACTCAGCGATTCGATGTCTGCAATGAAGTTATCTGTCGAGCATGTCACGTCTCTCTTTGAAGAGGCTTAGATGCTCGGGGTGTTCGTAAAGTTAGTTCTTGCGAGTCGGCGCCTGACCATTCGACATGTTCTCTGTTGACGGGAGTTTCTGGCAGGATTTCCTCCCATCCACTGATCGTCGCTGTCATGGTCTTGTGTGACCGCCTCAAATTCAAGTTTCAGCCGCCATGGTCAACTTATTTCAACGTTGAATTTCTTCACTTGTCGTGTGCATCGTCCTTCGTCTGATGTGCCTCAAACTGACTTAAGAAACGTCTGGCGACCGATATTCTAAGAGGCCAGTTCCTTCAAAATCGTGACTGTTCGATTAGATGGAGAACGGCATTCCCCCATATCCATACCGGAATCGTGCATCATGCACTGTGGTTTGTTCAGGCGGTCTCCCCAACCAGGTGGTCCATCCCAGCATCGGCTTCGACTCATCGTTGCGACTGAGCGACATTGGACAAACTTCTTCAGCGGGGATGGAAAACTCGAGTTCGAAATCCAAATCGATGCCTGCATAGTGATGGACGAGTTCCGCCAATTGTTGATGCCCATCACTCCCCGGAAGGAACGCGAGAAACTGCTTCCAGGTGAAGAGTCGCAAAACTACTCGGAACAGACTCTGGATCTCACGCATTCGCGAACCGGCCACGACATTTGAGCCCAGTTGCATGTTTCCGCCGGACATTGAATCACCGGCAGCGAACGACGACAGACACTCCTTCGGCAAGTACATCCAGCGCTCGCACATTTGTTCCACGTCGACATCGATCTGAAAATATGCTTGGAGCAGTTGTTTGAGCCCCGCCGCACTTCGACAACGATCTGCGAACAACCCACCAAAATAGAGAATGACTTCATCGTGGAAGGAACTGCGATCGTTGAGTCCCGGCCCCGCGATGCCGGCCACGGCCCGAAGCGATGTCGTTATCGCATTCTCTCGGTGCTCAATGAACTGACTTCGCTCATAGACGAACGGCAAACGATGCTTTTCGCTCGCCTGAAAGAAGAACGAAAGGGCTCGATGATTAAACAGATCGAATAAGTCTCGTAAACCATAGTCCTTGTGCTGGGCGTGAGACCTTTCGATGACAAGAGATGTGTAATGTGGAGGAAGAACGCCATTGGGGCCGGTCAGTCCCATGAACGTCGCTGTCACTTCGGCCGACGGTTTTTCGTCGTCGCCCAATTGACGAATTCGTGAAATCTCCGTCGAGGGAAACGTGAGCGACTGGAAAGACCGAAACCGGATTCGCTCATTCTGAAACAACGCATCCATCCCGACAGAACGCCGGTATCGACTGTCGACTTCGAGCATCAACGCACTCTGCAACAGCCGCACTGCCTGAAAGAAATCGAAATCCGCAGACTTCTCTGTGAGAACGCGGATCAGATCAGAGGTCGATGCCCGACCTTCGGTATCCACTTCCATGGAGTGACCCCTTTCTCTTTGCGGAGGACTGTATTGGCACTGGTGCGAGTAAACGAATTGAGCGAAGAGTACATCGACAAAAACCGGTCGATGACACTGCAGAAGAGATAGGCGCTGTCGCCGGTGTAGCTTTCGTCATCAAGGAGGAATTGAATTTCAGTGCCACGTGCGAAGACTCCCTCCACACGGGCAACACAAGGTTCTGCCTGAATTTCGAGAAGTCCCGAAACGAGTTTCTCGGTGTGAACGGACGCAATCGGGTCGTTCAGCCGGAGTATTTCCTGAAGGGCTTTCATTCCGTCCTGACCGCTCAGCGAAAGATGATTGAGGGACAACTGCGAAATCAGCGGCCATAGGTTTCGGATTCCGAGATGTTGCCGAACGGTACGTGTTGGGGAGACCAGACAACGAATACTCCCAACAACTCCGAGCCCCCCGACAGGAGTCCAACGAATCTTTGACAACTCCCGCTTGCTCAGTTGCTCCGGAATCATCCGATTGAAGCATGTCAGCCGTGTCCGCAGAGTCCCGCGGCTTTCCCTGAGGTCGCGAAACTGTTCGTCGACGAGAGTCATGTAGACTTCCGACGGGCCGTCTGAATTTCCAACATCGCGCGCTTTCGGGCCGGGACGCCGCGTTGCGTTCCAATATCTCGAAGACCGTCCATGTTTGTGAGAGACGGAGAAAAACGGAGCGTAAACATCTTCAGAATCGTCATCGGTCACTCGAACATCGTCGATCGTGTAGATCTCTTTGAATGCTTCAGCGCGTCCATCAGGAATCAACCGATATTCGGAACGATTTCGACCGAGTGGAATCGCATCAGCTGTTTGCTGAAACAAGTTGACGATCGGAGTACATCCGAGTTTGATAACCGACGGCCGCACGAGTGACTCAAGATCCTTGTCGTGCGATTTGAGGTAGACCCAGAGATCCAGATTTGTCCCTGCTGCGCTCCGTATTTCGGATGTCAGCCCGGTGATTTCAAAGAACAGAAACTTCCGAGGGAGAATGAAGTACTCGGTCAGCAAACGATATCCCGGGAACGACTGAACGGGAGTCGGCAAGACAGCGTCATCGTCATCGAATCCAACTTGACGGAGACACGATGCCGGGAGGACACGGGCCGGTTTGTCCGGGTCTTCCCCACTGATGGCGACTTCGAGGCTGTTCGTGGACAACAACTCAACGAGGCGGGCTGCTCGTTCGAAGTTGCTCATGTCGACATAAAAACGCAGCGTCTCGAATTCGTACTCCGCGATCCGTTTCTTCTGGTCGAATGGTTGCAGTGTCAGATGGAGCGCTGACTCGGCATTCACTGAGTGAGACGTTTGAGGTCCTTGAAATGGTGGGGGCAGAATCTCCGCGTTTTGAACCGTTAGCGGAAACATGCGAACCGGCGAACATGTTCGATAGCTGCCCGCGAATCCATCGATTCGCTCCGTCTCTAATGCCGTTCCTCTTGGAATTTCGGATCCCCCGACCAGATCTTGCTGCTTGGGGCTCATCGCAAACTCGACGATGGACATCGAGGGAATTGGAGACACAAGATGGGGATAGAGAATCCCGAGAATCGCATCGACGAGTTCGGGAAAAGTGTCATCCAGCTTCTGTCGAACGCGAGCGTTGAGAAATGCAACTCCCTGAAGCAGACGCTCGACGTGGGGATCTTGAGTTTCCGTGGCACTCAGACTCAGGCGGTCCGCGATCTTCCCGTATCGCTGGGCAAAATCTGCTCCAGCTGTGCGCAGATATTCCAACTCGCGTTGGTACCAGGCATCAATTGAATCGGCCATTCTTCCGTTTACCCCACTTCAAATTGGCCGGAGGCCGATTCCATGATCGAATCAAACCGAACATCTTGTTCGAGTGACTCGATCACCAGTGTCGCCAGAATCCGAAAGCGAAACGTCCGATCGTAGTAGTCTGGATTCGCAACCTTTTCGACACGGACATTCTTCAGTCTGGGCTCGAAGAGACGCAGCGCGGTTTTAATCGACGAGATAAGCACATCTGGCTCGTTAATCGCATTAAAGCCAGCGGCGGTAAAATCAGGGAGTCCGTAATTGATCAAGGAATCTTCAAGCGAATCGAATTGAGGTGGCCAGTCCTGACAGCGATACTTGGTGTTGAGCAAATCCTCAACATCTCTGCGGACAGAGTCCTCGATCTTCCTCAGAAGCTGCGTTTCCGTGATCGGGTCATCCTGAAAACGATCCGGTTCATCATCAATGAGGCGATCGAAAACAGACTGGCGAATCTGGTGATGATGACGATCCGCGGGGCTCATTGAACGTCTCCTTCCATGGGTTCCGAACGATTCGACTCCGCGACTTCTTCTTGAACTTTAAACAGCTGCCAGCACGCAGTTCTCACTTGGCATTCCATCTCAGGTCGTTCGATTTCTCAGTCTCGTTTTCTCAGTCGCGTTCAATAACGATTTCTGTGACTTCCATAATGGATTTCACATCTTCTCCGACGAGAAGCTCCCGTTGACCTTGTCCGCAAACAGGCCCATCCGGCACTTTCTGCACCCAGTCTGTGGCCCGTCCGACGTGGACTCTTCCATCTTCATTCGAAGCAGAGTCGAAATAGATCGCGGGCACGCAAATGCGTCCGGAGAGTTCACCAACGGTTTTGATCCGGGCTTTTCTCCAAAGTTGATCAACGAGATTGTTAGGGGCGTCAAATTCCAAATCGTCAATTTCGTCAAGGTTGACCCAGTAATACTCTCCAGTTGCTGTAAAGACTTCCAAAATGGGGCCCATCAAATCGTCGAGATCTCGAATCCCCTGAAATGCCTCGCGATTGCATTTTCCCGTCAGTTCCGATTCTGCTTCACTGGCCTGTTGAATCCGTTCCACAGCAGCAGCGACATCACCTTCACGCAAACAGGTGAGTGCTTCAAGTCGTTTCTGTGTCGATTCGGAAGGTTGTTTGATGAACTCAGGAACACGGCCTTGCTCAAAGACTTCTTCGCGGGCAACCTCACATCGAATCAGATGCCGGATCATCGCCGCACCAATCATCGCGTCCTTGTCGATTTTGGTGATCGCTTCCAGTTGCTTGTCCGCACGTTCCCAGTCGCGAGTGAAACAGAGAAGCTCACAGTAGAGACTTCGCTTGGTAATATCTCCGGGTGTCGAACGGACGTCGTCAGCGGCCAGTGCAACGGCCTCGCCAAGCTTTCCCTGCTGAAAGAGTTCGATCGGTGTCGTCATGCCACTAGTCCTTAATTGCTTGACTTCCGGGAGCACTGATCTCCCGCGCCGTCAAAGTCATTGTTGATGTGAGTGCGTCCAGTTGATAATGCGGAAGCAGGTGGATGAGCACTTTGTATGTCCCCGGTTTTCCAGGAACTTCGTCGACCTGAATTTCTGCTTTGAGGAGTGGGTACTTCGCCTTCATCTCGGGCGAAGCTTTCTCATCGGGCGTCACATAATCGGTGATCCAGCGCCCGAGATGATCCTCGACAGCCTGGGCACTTTGCAAGGAACCGATTTTGTTTCGAGCTTCAATCCGCAGAAAATGAGAGATTCGCGAACAACACAAAACGTACTGGAGCATCGCCGAAACACGCGCATTCATCGTCGCAACATCGTCGTTGTACGTCTGCGGTTCGTGAACCGATTGATTCGCGTAGAATGCGGAAAATGGCGTCCCGTGACAGGCAGAGAGCGGGATGAAACCGTGATGCGTCAAATCCTGTTCCAGTCGATCACTCAATGCGACTTCGACGGATGTCTTTTGAGCAGCGCTTGACTGGTCTGTACTAAACGAGTGCGTCGGAAACTCCGTCACAACTCCTCCGCCATCAACCCCTCGCTGCATTCCCCGGATATCTGCGAACCAGCCGCTTTGAAGGTAAGCGCGAAGGACCACACAGGCGAAGCCCCACGAAGCTGGCCCCCAGAGGTAGTTTTCTCGATTCGGTGCGGTGAGGTCTTCTCGAAAGCGAAAACCTTGAGGACTTGCCCCGTCATCATCGTGAGGCAACCGCATCAGAATTCTGGGGAGAGTCACTCCCAGAAACTGCGTGTCGGGATTCTTGCGGAGAGTCTGCCACTTCCGAAATTTGGTCTGCTGAAAGATCTTGTCGATTTGAAGAGGCTGATCAAGCTTACTGAAGTCACTGATACCGAGCATCTCCGGTGTCGCAGAAGTGATCACTGGACAAAAGGCAGCAGCTCCCACTCCGGAAAGCTCGTTGAGCATATCGATATCATTGGGGTGATTGGTGAATTCGAAGTTCGCCAGCAACAGTCCATAAGGAGTTCCTCCGGACATGCCGAATTCTTCCTCATAGATCTTCTTGAACATCTGACTCTGATCGAATTCAACAGCATTGTCGAAGTCTTTTCGGACTTCTCGCTTCGTCACCGAAAGCATTCGGATGTCGACGCCGCCAGTCGATTCGTCACCGACAACGTCGCGTTGCAATTCATCAGCCCGGTCACAAAGAATTTTCAATCCCCGCCAATTCGATTCCAAATCCTGGAATTGCGGGTGATGCAGCACTGAATTGACTTGGGCAGCGATTATGGAATCGAGTTCGCCAATGGCATCCGAGAGACGGTAGCGAACCTGATCAATGGACTGGCCGGACTTTTTGAGAGAGCCGACCCACTTCTGAATCCATGATTCCCAGTCTTCTTCGAGACTCTGGTATTGCGGATGTTTTCCACTTCGATGAGGCGCGACGAACTTTTCATCAACGGTCGAAAGAATGGACTCCAACAGCGTTGGTTCTTTGGATGCTGCGTCAACCGTTTGATTCAGGGACGTCGTTGAACTCATCGGTTCACCGCCCATGTTCAATCCCTCTCTATCTCAAACGCTTCACCAGTTGCAGTTCGAACGAGACCTGACCCAAATTTTTCTTCGTTGTCAAATTGAGTTCGAAGGAGATTCAGTTCCGAGCCCGGAATCAAGCGGCGCAAAAATAGAGGTCCCGCCATCGAATGACGGCAGGACCTGTCGTCTTCACTTCTCAAGCTTTCTGAGGAAGCTTTGCGACCATTCTCAAAGAAGTCGAAAGTTCTTCGAGTTGCAGCCATGGGCGTAGATGAGCCACGGCGTTGTAAGATCCTGGAGCACCAGGAATCTCTTCGACAACGATCTTGGCTTCGGCCAATGGGTATTTGGCTTTCATTTCGCCAGAGGCGTTTTCATCATCAAGAACATAGTCTGCGATCCATTTCCGCAGAAAATCTTCCATGTCCTTGCGTTCCATGAAGGAACCGATTTTGTCCCGAGCAATGCACTTCAAGTAGTGAGCAATTCGAGACGAAGCCATGATGTAAGGCAGTCGAGCCGAAATCGCAGCATTGGCTGTCGCTTCCGGAGTGTTGTACTTCTTGGGACGTTGACACGTCTGTGCCCCAAAGAAGACCGAGTAGTCGGTGTTCTTGAAGTGGCAAAGAGAAAGAAAACCTTCTTTGCTCAACTCCGCTTCACGACGGTCGGTAATCCCGATTTCCGTTGGACACTGAGTATCGACGTCTCCGTCATCACTCATAAAGTTGTGAACCGGAAGTCCTTCGACTTTTCCGCCGTTCTCAACACCTCGAATGGCAGTACACCACTGAGTCTGAGCAAACGCGCGTGTCATGTTTGTTCCCATGACATACGCTGCGTTCATCCAGCAATAGTCTTCGTTCTCAGTTGCAACAGCTTCGCCGCTCGCATCGAGTTCGACTTCTTCGTACCCGAATTCATCGATCGGCTTGGTGTTGGCTCCATAAGGAAGACGAGCCAGGACGCGCGGCATGACGAGACTCACGAAACGGGAATCGTCCGAATCTCGGAACGAATTCCACTTCGTGTACTTCTTCGACATGAAGATCTTTTCGAGATCGCGAGGCTTGGAGAGTTCTGTCCATGACTCGAAGCCAAACAACTGCGGAGCCGCAGCCGAAACGAACGGACAGTGTGCTGCCGCTGCTGTTCCCGAGATTTTCTCAAGAAGATCAATGTCGTCCGGATGGTTCGTGAATTCGTAGTCCCCGATCAAGGCCCCGTAAGGCTCTCCACCAGGCATGCCGAATTCTTCTTCGTAGAGCTTTTTGAACAGTTGGCTCTGATCAAACTCAACGGCCTTGTCGAGATCTTTAAACAGTTCCCGCTTGGTCAAGTTGAGCATTCTCAGCTTCAACATTTTGCTCGTTTCCGAGTTCATCACGAGGTGATGAAGACCTCTCCACGAACCTTCAAGCTTTTGGAATTGTGGATTGTGCATCACCTCCGCAAGCTGTTTCGACATCGTCGCGTCGATTTGGTCAATCGCTTTGCGGATCTTCGCAATCGCACTCTTGCCGACGAGGTTTTCTCCTTGAGTCGCAATCTTCACGAGATTGCGAATCAAGTCTTGTCCTTCATCTTTTTGAACAGACGAAGGCATTGACGTCAGCATCTGGTCGAGAAGACTGCCCTCCGAAGTTGTTTCGGCCGCTGCTTGATCCTGTTGTTGTTCGGCGCTCATTCTTCACCCCCTTTGTCGCTGTCAGATGAATCCGAACCGATTTCGTCGGCAATTTTTTGTAACTGCTCAGTATCGCTAAGAATTTTTTCGAGCGCCTGCTCGAGATCTTCTGATTGATCCATGGTGGTCAAAAGGTCTCGCAGCTTGTCACGTGAGTCGAGAAGTCCCTTCAAGGCCGGGATCTGCTCGACGATCTTTGCTGGATCAAAATCGTCCATTGAATTGAACTTCAACTGGACGGCCATTTCGGAGTCTTCTTCGCCTTCCACCATGGTGTTTTTGACGCGAATATTCAGCTCCGGTGAGATGTTCGCCATGATGTCGTTGAAGTTGTCTCTATCGATGGAGACAAACTTTCGCTGACTCAGGCTCTTTGGCGGACTGGATGGATTTCCTGAGAAATCGCCCATCACACCCATCACGAACGGAAGTTCTTTCTTGACGATTGCGTCACCAATCTCGACATCGTATGTGATGTGGACCCGCGGTTTCCGCACACGATCAAGCTTGTGCTGGATAGATTCTGGCATCGACGCATTCCCCCGTTCTTCGGTGACTGAGTTTCTAAACTCACCAGTTTGTAAAAAGACAAGATTTGGAAGAGTCAAGCGGTCAAAGCCGCTCAGCGACCCTTCAACTGTGCGGCAAAACGATTGCTGTTGTCAAGTTGAACGCACACTCATTGCCGAGGTGCGAATATGAAGACACGTCATTCGTCAAGGCATTCATTCTTAGTATGTCAATCACAGAACCGGTTGCTCAAAGACTCAATTGTGAGTCAGGTCGACCTCATCTGCTGCGATCATGGGGATTGGAATGGCCTCTGCGAACTCTTCGTTTAGTCTGTCACATTCCTTCTAATACTCTTCTTCCGGAACAACGATTCCAACGTCGCGATACAGAGACCGGCGGACGTCAGAATCACTGATCAAATCTTCGTACAATTCCTGCGGAGTCATTTTTCCGCGTCGGATCACTTTGCGAATCTCTGACGGAAGCAGGCTTTGTGGTTCGTGCTGTTCAATCCAGCGAGCGACTTTCTCAAGTATGTCAAAGGCGTCGTTACGACTTTGAATCCCATCTCGTTTTGGCGGTGGAGCACCAGCTCCCGACTCGCCGGATGATTCTGCTTCGGATTGCTCTTCTGAATCATCGACATCAACTGCATCAGAGAGTCTGTCTCCGGCCAGCTGCACCAGAACGTTTTCAGCTTCACGAATCGCTGATTCGAACTTGGACAAATTCGGAGCAAACTCATCACCAGCTTGCTCACTGAACACGTCATTCAGCCGCTCAAGTTCCGCCTGACACTTCGCAAGATTGTTTCTGGTCTCGGTGAAGAACTCCGTCGGCGTTTCTGCGATCGCCTGACGAAACTGTTCGAGCGTCACCGCTCCGCGAGAGATTCGCACCTCACGTTCGGCCGGATCGAGTTGTTCGATCTGCTGAGCCTGAATGTATTGCCACATGACAAGATGACCGAACGAGCCATCGCTGGTCAAAGGCACTCTCATCAGAGGATATGCGATCACGTCCCCATTGAGTCTGGCAATGGGAAGCAGCGTTGTCTCGATTCCGTCTTCGTCAGGAGTCGGAAGAAGTTCACCCCAGAAACGGGTGACAAGTTCGGTCGTTAATTCGATCGATTTGGCGAACCCTGCAAACCCATCAAGTCGGATGGCCGCCTCGATCATATAGGCAGCGATTTCGAGATCTTTGGCCTGGGTCCGGAGATATTCCTGGCCTTCATCCCAGACTTCACGCCAGAACGGAATCGAACTCGCGGACGATTCACCGTCCTGATCGCTCTGCGTTTCTTCCTGACGGGCGGAGTTTCTCGCATCTTTCACACGACGAAAGATATTGTTGGGATCGTCATCGTCCCGTAAATCGACACCACCCGGCTGGTCTTCGCTGATCGGTTCAAGCAACAAGGGGAGATCAACGTCGGTTCCCATCGGCCCCTTTCTAATGTCTTCTCAATTGCCAAATGCATTCACCAATCTCTGCGGCGAAGTTGGTGAACCCGCACGATTCTTGCAAATGGATCCTGTGAAGCGTCGAGCACTTGACGCACCACGTTTGGTTAAAGTCGTATCAATTCGACTCAACTCTGCATCATCTTCCCAGAAATTTCTTTCCGCTCGCAAATTGCGTTCAAAAGATTTGCTCATGGAAATTGCGAAGTTCAGAGAAGAAAACGCAATTAAACTCTTTCCCTACTCTCTCGGGAGTCTAACGCCCGAAACACAGAGTTTCAAATATTTTACACGATTTGTGAATTCGTGAGTCGCAGCATTAACGTTTCGAGCGCCTGTTTATGAACGCGACTCGCCCACGCTTTGCTGATTCCAACTCGTTCTCCAGCTGCCTTAATGGTGAGTCCGTCGTAGTAGACTCCCTCCACAATTTCTCGCTGCTGGTCCGGCAACTCCTGAATTAATTCCCTCAATTTCTCCAGAAGATCAAGTTGCTCAACCTGTCGTTCTCTCTCTTCATAGGAATTGTCAACAGCCTCGCCGCCGGGCCTGTCTTCGCTTCCCAGTTGAGAGACGAGAAACACCGTTGCCAATGCATTGGTTGTTGAAGCGAACCACGAAAGATCTTCGCTGTTTGCTCCCCCAGAAGAACTTGTTGCGAGCACGTCATTGGCACTCTGCTCATATCGGCCGCGATTAAAATCGGCTTTGCTGAACCATGACATTTTCCCGAGACCGTCCAGAATCGATCCCCGGATCCGGTAGTAGGCATAGGTCGAGAAGTTGACGCCGCGGCGAACATCAAAGTCTCGCGCTGCTTCAGAGAGACCAATTTGACCGAACCCGATCAAATCATCGAGATCAACATTCTTGGGGAGCCTTTGATGCAGCTTCCACGCAATCGACCGCACTAACCCCTGACAACTGTTGACGAGGTCTCGTGGAGATGGAACATCTGTTTTGCTTCGAGTCGTCATTGCACTATTGCCCTGTCAAATCCGACCAAATCTGTTCCAGCCGACGACGCGACACCGGGTCTTCGCAAAGAGTTTCGGCGACCCAGTCAACCAGCTTCTCTGACAATGGAGCCTCAAGCCCTTCGATCTTCGATGTCACCACTTCCACCATTTGGGCGGCCACTTCTTTGTCGAACGATCTGTTCTCCCCAAGACGATTCCTCAGTTCCTGAAACTCTTGTCGAAGTTGATTGGTTTCTTCGGAACCCACATCTTGCGCGTCTGCGGAACTCAATATCTGCGATAGAAGATTGAGTTTGGGAAGCCGCTTGACGAAGTCATCGTTCCCGTCTCGATCAGTTGCTCGAAACGAGTTCGAATCCTGGTCGCCAGAGCTTGAATTGAATCCACTCATCGTGCCCCCACTAGTCACCAGTGCCATCACACCGCTGCCATCAACGTCTCGAATTAGACCAAGTTCAAGCTTTCACTGCACTCGCCTGAACCATTTTCTTTCGATGAACACAGAGTTGATGATTGCGAATTCGCGAAGAATGTCTCAGAAGGACTCTTCGAACATGTTCTCATGAATGTGTGTCAACAGCCATCTCAAATCCACACATCTGCTCGACTTCAAGAATACTTCACAATGAATGCTGTGGTGCAGAGGTTTCAAAAATCAGTTGTCATCTCCTGAGAGTGAGGCCGCCCCGGGAAACCGAATGAGCAAAAAATGAAGCCAAAAAACAAATGACCTTGCGACAGCATTTGTCGCAAGGTCATTCGTCAATGTCGCAGACACTTCAATCGTGACTCGAAACTCACTCGTTCCCTGAAACCTGGACCACTCGATCCTGCTTCAAAGAGTAGCTCTCGGGTTGTGCATTGAATTCCTCGAGGTTTTCAATGGTCGAGAACATGTAGAAGCGACCACCGCAATCGACGAGGTAACGTCCGACTTTCACTTCGTGAGTTTTCACGAAATGAACAGGATCGCAACCGCCGAAGGCGACAGCATACTTCTCAGGATCTGCCTGAAACTTGTTCAGACATTCCTCATTGGCGAAGTGATAGATGCGGCCTTTGTAGACAGCTTCCTGTGACGGATCAGGAGTCACTCGAACGCCGTCACGCCAGGAAACGATGCAGATCTTTTCCAGGTGGCTGATTGGCGATGGAGCAACGAGCTCAGCAGTTTTTTCAACAGCCGGAGCTGGAGTTTCTGTCAGTTCTGGCAGAGGTGGCAACTGTGCTTCCTGCGGAAGTTCTGGAACGTCTTCCATGTCGTCGTCCATCGGTGTCCGATCGATTGCAGGAACCTCTTCGGCATCGACTTCTGGAACTTCTTCGAGTTCAGGAGCTGGGATATTTTCCGGATCGAGCGGTCGAACAGCTTCGGGATCAACCGTTGGCTCTTCTTCGACAGCCGGCATTGGGCTGACTTCGGTCGAGACATAATATGGTCGATAGTGACATTCGATTCCGCAAACGCTGATCGCTTCCACTGCCATTTCGCGAACTCGTGTCGATGGCTCAACCGGGCAGCCTTTTTCGTCCATTTCGTACGCGGTCTTGGCGAGTGCGTTCAGAGTGTCTTCATCACAGCAGTTCTTGCAGCGACAATCTTCAGCGCGTGCTTCTTGCCGTTCACGATTTTTCATTTTGTGCTTCACAGTATCAACTGTGCTGGTGTAGAAACCGACGCAACTGGCCCAGACACCCTGGCTCTGCTGGCAGTCCTGGCAAGTGTTGTTGCGGCCGCGACCTGAGTTGCAACCGTTGCGCTCCAGCATGTCCCGCAATCCCTTCGCCGCAGCGAATCGAACGCGCTCAAACTGGTCTTCCTGCATCGCGACGATCAGCATTTCCTTCGCTTCTGGAAACTGGCTGCAATCGAGTGACGCAAGATAGTCAATCGCCTTGATTCTGTTCGGAACGTCCAGTTCCCGTGCACGAATCTTGGAAGCCAACCCTTTGGGAGTGGTTTCCTCTGCCATATGAAATGGCTCTTTCAGCAGACGATCTTTCTCGAAACGACGAAGGAATTCCCCCCAGGGAGGTGCACCTTTGTCTTGTGCTTCGGAAATTGAAACGAAACCGGTCGTCAGACACATCAGGCACAGGAATACCTTGGCTGCCCGACTCGGTGTTCGCCGTGTGATTGTGGCGGACATTGGTTAAGACCTCCGTGAGAAGAGTTGAGAAATCGATTCATTGTCTTCATTCGGAACGAGTTGTCTTCTCCGACAAGACCGCTTTGGTCGATGCAAGTGGTTCGACAGGAAACAACCGCGAAATTGCGCGTTGGTCCGAATAGGTAAACTCTGCGGAAGAAATTCACCGGCACATCCCGCCGAATGCTCAGCGAGTCTCCGTGATTTCCAGCGAGAAACGCCGCTTGCTCCGATCTCTCGATGCCTTTCTCCACGTCAAATGAGCCTTTAGCACGTCGCATCGTTTTGATACAGCCATGACTTTGGCAAGTCGGCAAAGACCGGAATCACGCGCTGTCCGAAGTTTAGAAAGAGTTCTGATTACGCAGTTCGAGCCTAAGAACAGTTCGGGAACAAAGAGCTTTCCAGCAGGGACTTTTCGAGACGTTTGTGATGCGAACGGTCACACTCTTATGATGCGAACGAACCGCTCGCCGTTTTTCGGACCGCAAATTGTTCTCGGGCTGCAAACTGTCCCGGCAAGAGTCTTTCAACTCGAAGTTCACCGACCTGATGACCAATCAAGAAACAGAAGTTACTCCGAAGACAAGACGCCCTCCGCGCTCGCGAAGGCGAATATGGATCTTCCGAACTCTTGCCATTGCCTTTCCGTTTTTACTGATTGGGCTTTCAGAAGCCATCTTGAGAACTGCCGGATACGGGACCGATCTTTCGCTCGTCATTCAGTTGACGAGTCTCGATCGAGAACTGCCCTGGCAAATCAATCCGCGGGCAGATCGCGTTTATGTGGGAATTGGCGATGTCATGGGCCCCCAGCCTCGTCGAATCGATATTCCTCCTCAAAAGGAAATCGATCGCGTGGTCGTAATCGGCGGCTCAACGGTCATCGGCTTCCCGTATGCACCGGAAGTCGCCTTTCCTAAGTACCTGCAAGTCCTTCTGAATGACGTTTCCCCAGAACGTCCGGTGGAGGTCCTCAATCTCGGAATCACCTCGATCAACAGCTTTGCCGTCGCTGACCTCGTGCAGCAGTCACTGCAACTCAATCCGGACCTGATCATTCTCCATACAGGACACAACGAGTTCTACGGACCCGGTGGGCCAGCTTCGACAGCTCAGCAAATCCCCACTTCGTTCGCTCCATCATTTTATCGTTGGCGACGAACTCGCCTCAGCCAGCTGCTGACATTGACCTCCAAGCAACAGGTTCAAGACGACCTCCTGTCCGTCTTGCCCTCGACATTTCAGATCCCGTTTGAAAGTGAGATGGTCTCACAAGCGACGGACAATCTGATTTCCAACCTCGATACAGCGATCACGACCGCATCGAACGCGGGGATTCCGGTTGTCCTCACAACTGTCGCCTGCAACTTGCGTGATCAGGGCCCACTCAATGCCTTCCTTCCGCACGACATCACAGAGATTGAGCAAAACGACTGGGCCATCGCGATGCGAGACGCCGAAATCGCAATGCTCGACGACAACTACGAACTCAGTCGTGAGAAACTCAACAAAGCCATCGAAGTCTGCCCGGAACACGCAGCGTCTCATTACCGGCTTGCTCAATGCCTCGAACGCCTCAACGAACCGGACGCCGCATTGAAGGAATACGAACTCGCCCGAGACTATGATGGCTGCCGCTTTCGTGCTCCGAGCCCATTCACAAAGGCAATTCGAGACATCGCCGCTTCTCACCCATCAGTTCAATTCGTCGACGTGGTTGATGAACTGGATGCATACACAGAATTTCCAGCTCCGGGCTTTGACTTGTTTCTGGAACATGTTCACTACAACCAGCAAGGGCACGCTGCCCTCGCCCGTCTTCTTGCCCCAGTGGTTCAGAACGCGCGGAAGCTGACATGGCCGACCGATCACGAAATCACCGACGATGAGTTGGTCACTCAGGTCGGACTGGTCACCGAGGACGAACTCGCAGCTCTTTCATTCTCGATTCAAGTTCTTGAATCCCGCCCCTTTCAAAACACGCTTGACCATCAACAACATATCCAGTTCCTGGTCAACGAAATTCTCGGCAAACTCGATCAACTCTCCCCAAGTCGCCGGGAGTGCTTTGAGTCACTCAACACCGATGTCATGACAAATTCTCTGATCGAAAGCCTCGTTAAAGAACATTTGCGCCTCGGCAATCTCGAAGATGCCCATGAAATGGCGCAAATTCTTTTGAAGCGAAAACCGTGGAAAGCCGAATCCTATCAGTTGGCGGCACAGGTTGCTGAAGCACGTTCTGACACTCAGAACGGGAACGACTACGCAGACCGTGCGCGTGAACTTGCCGTTCACTAGCCGCTTTGTTTCCGAATCTCTGAAATTTTTTAGCTCTTCAAAATCGCCCATTCGCTCCGAACACACGGTAGTACCGCGTTCCAAACCAACGGTCTCCCTCAAGACCAAAACAATCGCGAACTTGTCGCAACCGGATTCAGTTCAGCCCGGTTAAGTTCTCACGATTCCTGCACTTCGGTGTATTCAAATTGAGCAAAAATCTTTGCAGACTTTTGACATTTTTCTCATTAGCGGGATGAATTCTCCAGTGCCGATCCGCATTTTACTCGGTTTCACAATTGCGTTGGTGAATGCGACCGCCCCTTTGACGCCCCCGATCAGAGGCGCAAAGCGTAACTTTGACCGCAGTTAGCTTGCCAACTGTGCCCCCTTAGCCTACGATGCATACAGATAAGTGGATGTATTGATACTACGTTGACCCTTTCATCCCATTTTCTGTTTGGTTTTTCTTTCTTTTTTCAGGAGATTTCACTTCATGAACAGAAACTTACGTCAAAGAAAAGCTTTCACGCTGATTGAATTACTGGTCGTCATCGCGATCATCGCCATCCTCATCGCGTTGCTTTTGCCAGCCGTTCAACAGGCTCGCGAAGCTGCACGCCGAACGCAGTGCCGAAACAACCTGAAACAAATCGGACTGGCGCTGCACAACTACCACGACGCCTACAATCAGTTCCCGAACACCGTCATGGCGTACGGAAACCCCAACCTGTACGCAACAGGCAATGGCTGTAACGCTTGGGTCCGCAGCCGTGGCTGGGGCTGGCGCGTTTCGATCCTGCCGTACATCGACCAGGCTCCACTCTTCAACTCACTCGATAGTGACAACACCGGATTGAACGGTTGCTTTGGAGCTAATGGTGGTGTGCCGAATGACACCCCAAGCTCAGTTGCCATTTCAACCGTCATCTCTGCTTACCTTTGCCCAAGCGATGACACCGAATCAAGTATTGGAGCTTACTCAGGGAGAGCTGTTCACGGATCGAACTACCCAGCGGCTGTGCGTTCACGTTCCGATCGTAGCCACGGAGCCGAACGAAACACTGACGGCGACCTTGGGCTGATGACCCGAACCGGAGCCAGCGTTGAAGACGCCAAAGACGGTTCTTCGAACACAATTCTGGTCGGGGAAGTCTTCCGTGGAAAAACTTTGGTTCGAACCAGCGGTGGGTACCCATCCCCTGCCGGACCAAACGGAACTGTTGGAAACACCCACAATCGAGAACGTTGCCGTGAATGGTTCGAAAGCACAGCTTGGTGTCAGTGCAACGCTGGTGTTGTCGAAGACACAAGCCTCCCAGCAAACGATGGAGCTAACCCAAATCAATGGCGTCAAATTTGGCGTATCAACGATCCAAAACCGGATCAAGTGATCTGGACTGACCGTGTTGATGCCGGAAACGGTGGCGGATTGCCACTCTCCAGTGCTCACGCTGGGGGTGCTCAGGCACTCTTCGGTGACGGAGCGGTTCGGTTCGTTTCAGAAAACGTCGACGGAGTTTCGTGGGCACACATGTTCTCACGATCTGGCAAAGAAGCGAACGTCATCGCCTTCTAGTCAAGTTTTCAAGTGGTTGAAGACATTGCGTAAACACGAATCGCCGCTTCCCAGCGACAACGGTTTACGCGAGTTTTCGAAATCGAATAGTTTGCACTGCTTTTTGTTCAGCTGAAGTGAATTCCGCAAACGAGCGATTTCAATCGCTCGTTTGCTTCTTTTCTCACGTTCATATTCTTATCTGATCGTCAAAGAAAGACTCAGAAATGTTCTCACGGCTTTGGATTTGCTTTTCCGTCGTTGCATTGTTGCAGGTTGGGTGCGGAAACCCTTCCGTTAAGGAAATGTCGCAGGAGATTCCTTCCCTCAGCTATCCGGCTCTCGAAGATTTCGACCAGACAGCCATGATGGAAGTTGGATACGCTTATGGTGGTGGCAACGTCAACGGGTTGAAAGCAGCCGTTAAAAAGGACTCCTTCAAGAGTGCTGTCGAACAGTTTGAAGCTGCTCCGCTTCCTGAAGATGCAGCCAGCAAACAACCGCAAAAAGACGCAGTTGTCGCCGCGGCCAATGATCTCATCGAGAAAGCTGGTGGAAGCGACAACGAAGCAACCAAAGCTGCTTACGACAACCTTCTGAAAGCGATTACTGATCTACGAGTTGGCCAGCCTGCTCAGGAGTAGATCAGGCGTTGACGAACGTTCTCACAGGTTGTTCATGTCTCTATCTGTTCGGTAAAAGCAGGCCGTCTATGAACTCCCTGCATCGACTGATTCACAAAACGAACCACACTGCGATTGCGGTGTGGTTCGTTTTTTTCATTGTCCCAGGATGGCAGATCACCGCTGCGGAACCTGATCCACCTTTGACCTTCGACCAGAAACTTCGCGTCCCCTTTCGCCACGTTTCTCCGCAATCTCCCAAACGCCATATCCATTTGACGATGGGATCGGGAGTCGGAGCGCTCGATTACGACCTTGACGGATTCGTCGACCTCTATTTCGGTCAAGGGGGCGGCTGGACGGGAACGCTCGATCCAGAGTCTGGACTCGGTGACGTCTTATGCCGGAACATCACAGGCGAATTTCTGGACGTAACGAAGTCCGCCATGATTTTCGCTCCCGGATACGCGATGGGTATCTCAGTCGGCGACTGCAACAACGACGGATTTCCAGACGTTTACGTCAGCAACGTCGGACGGGACCGGTTGTATTCGAACAACGGCGACGGAA
Organism: Thalassoglobus neptunius; assembly: GCF_007859735.1. Taxonomy (GTDB): domain Bacteria; phylum Planctomycetota; class Planctomycetia; order Planctomycetales; family Planctomycetaceae; genus Thalassoglobus; species Thalassoglobus neptunius. The sequence continues at coordinate 37,091 of NZ_SIHI01000014.1, forward strand.
CCTTCACCGAACAGTCTGAAGCAGCCAACCTCAAGAACTCCAGATACGGAGCAAGCTGCGCCTGGACCGACTTCCAATCCGATGGAGTCCCCGACTTATTCGTCGTGAACTACGTTCAAATCTCACCCGAGAACTACAAAACGTGTACCGACCAGTCTCCGGAAGGCAAGAACCTTCCCATCGCTTGTCCTCCCTGGACTTACACACCCGAACCGGACTGTGCGTATGTCGGAAGAGGCGATGGCACATTCGTGGAAGCATCGAAGGAACTCGGATTCCAGACAGGCCCCAGTCAGCCCGGCCTCGGAATCATTACCGCCGATATCGATCGAGATGGAGACCTCGACCTGTATATCGCGAACGACTCGACCCCCAACCAGCTCTGGATCAACAATGGAGGAGAGTTCAATGAACAGGGTTTATTGTCAGGGACGGCGTTGAATCGAGTCGGAGAACGTGAAGCTGGGATGGGAGTCACCTGTGACGACGCCGATAACAACGGACTCCTCGACCTGTTCGTCACCAACTACTTTGCCGAGACGAATACCTTCTATCGAAACGAAGGTTTCGGATTCTTCCTCGATGTCACTCCGGAAGTCGGTCTGGCCAGCGCGAGTTATTCTTTCCTCGGTTTCGGAACCAGCTTCGTCGACTTTGACAATGACGGAGAACTGGACTTGTTCGTCACAAATGGGCACATCCACGACCAATTGAATATCCTCAAACGGGACGTTCCCTATCAGCAGCAGTCTCAGGTTTTCCGAGGGAGAAGTGGAAAGTTTGAGGACGTGACCGCAACAGCCGGAGCGCCCCTGCAAAAGTTCGGACTCGGCCGCGGAACAGCGATCGCAGATTTCGACCGCGACGGAAGGCCCGATATCGCTGTCAATCATCTTGACCAGTCTGCACTATTGCTTCGAAACACAACTGAACAGGCGGGGCATCCTCTTCGACTTCTGCTGATCGGAACGCGTTCTTCCCGTCTTCCTGTTGGGGCAATCGTTACTGTCGAAACACCGCGACAAAAACTCACTCGAACACTTTCAGTGAACGAAAGTTACCTCTCGAGTCGGCACCGAGAGATGGTTTTCGGAATCCTGCCGACCCCGGACACTGACGACACCGAAGAACTCTCTCCAGTGAAAGCGGATCGAATCACTGTCCACTGGCCATCAGGGAAATCGGAATTGTGGCAAAACCTCACCACGGACGAACTTCATGTCCTTGTGGAGGGGACCGGGACTCCGATTCTTTCAGAAAACGCCTTTCCAGAATAAGGCCGTTCCTCAAGAATTGTGTCGACTGAGCTACTGAAGGCTCAATCTTGATCGTCGACTCCAGAAGACACTCTGATGCCGGAAACACACGAACCTGCAGACCACCAATCTCCTCCTGCCTCTCGCCGCTCACCCTGGATCAGTCGAATTCTGCTCCTTGGAATTCTTGGCGCGATCGGCTTTGGAATTTGGAATTCGCAGCAGCAAACGGCGATTCAACAATGTCAGGCTGCCCTCGCCGCCGGTGATGTCGACCAGGCTCGATCGATCCTTACCAAACACCTCACGACGCATCCGGAGGACCAGGAAGCACGAATGCTACTGGCCTTAAGCTACCGCGAAAGCGATCCTCTGGAAGCGATCGAAATCTGGTCTCAAGTCCCCGAGAATGCCGATGAGTACCTGATCGCGCAGCGATTCATCGCCGAAGCTGGGTTCAAGGCTTTCAATTCTGTCGCTGCCGAAGAAGCTCTCGAGACGATCCTCGAACAAGACCCACAGGATTTCGCATCACAACTCACTTTGGCAGAGTTGTACTTCCGAGACCGGGCCTTTCAGCTCGCTCTTCCGGAAGTCCGAAAAGTGATCAGCCTCGATCCGGATCGAGTGAAGTCGTATCACCTGCTGGCAGAAACGCTCGCTGGCCTGAATCGCGAATCAGAAATGGTCGCCCCGCTTCAACGAGCACTTGAGCTTGACCCAGACAACTACATGACACGATCAAGCCTGGCATACGCTTTGAAGATGTCAGGAGAACTCGACGAAGCAGAAGAACACGCTCGATGGTGCCTCGAGGAGACGCCCACCGATGTTGAAGTTCGAGCGATTCTCGCTCAAGTGCTTCGACAGTCCAATCGACTCGACGAGGCGAAGAGCGAAGTCGAACAGATCCTTCAGGCTTCTCCCAATCACTTCGACGCCAATCTTCTCAAAGGCGAGCTTCTTCTCTTCGAACGAAAACCGAAAGAAGCGTACGAAGTTCTCAATCCGCTGTATCTCCACTACCCCAACGACCGAAGGCTCATCGCTCCGCTTCTCAAAGCTGCCGCAATGAGTGGACGGACTCAGGAAGCCGCACGTTTGCAAGAAGCCCTGCTCAGAGCCATTCCCGAAAAGGAATAGCGATTCTCAAGTGCATCGGAGCTTCGCGCATCAGGCAAGCGGTTCGTCGTCCGGATCAAGTGTCGATCTGATTGACCTACGGATTCACATGATGCGGAACGTTCCCGGTTCCGCGCGGCTCATCAGGATCTCGCACGCGAATCCAGTGGTCGTGAAACTCAATCCCTCGAGTCAAATCCATTGCGGGCATGTGACATTCGATGCAGTTGGTCTTCGGCGAGACCGGGCAGATCGTCTGTTCATGTTCTTGATGACAGCTCAAACATGTCTCAATCTGCTGAGCCTTTGTGCGTGATGAGACCGGAGCGTGCGGATCATGGCAGGATGTGCAGGAAAGCGTTCGGCCGGATTCAAGAAAACAGGCACTCTTCAACAGCCCGACCGGTTGAAACCGAACCAGAGAATTCGGATAAGCTTCCAGCCGTTCCGGGGCAATGTCGTCCGGAAGTCGATGACATTCTCCACACATTCGAATCTCTTCATCGGCAGTCCACCCGCTTCGAATGCTGGAAAGCGTGAGGGCCTCATTGCCATCCTCGGCAGCCCGCACATGCGCTTCTCCCGGACCATGGCACCGCTCACAAAAAATTCCGCTGGTTAACTGAGTCAACTGATTCCCCTCAATCGTCGCGGTTGTCGTGTGGCATGCGATACAACGCTGCACATCTTCCGGAGGAATTGTTCGTCCCCACAGATTGACATCGAGAACCGGGTCGAGATCGTCCTGTCCCGGAGTCGCATCGAGTGCATCGTCTGAGCTGTATCGAGTCATTCGATGTTCGATTCCAATCGTTTCCCCTTCCTTATTCTTGAGCAAGGTCAGGAACGTCAATGCGTGCCCACCCGATCCGACCGCGAAGTCGAGCGGAAACGCCCGCTCCGGGAATCTGGCTGGGAGTGCAACGAGCAAACCTTCATCATCGCAACTGTATTCATAAGTCCCGTATGGCTGCCGTTCCTCAACTGTTCGGCCACACATCAGATCAAGAATTTGTGGTTCGCCCGTCCTGGCGAAAGTTCGCGCATGCGGTGAATTCGTCTCGATCTCGTGAATCCCCTCGTGGCACTCACGGCACTTCTCATGACCGACGAATCCTTTCGAATCCAGAATGACGACCACATCTTCCTCACGATCTTCATCGTCGGAAACGGGGACAGGAACTTCCTCAGGAGCCTTCTGACCACAAGAAGCCAGGAAGGCCCCACAAGTCGCCCCCAGGAAGATCATTGTCGCCAATCGAATTTGATCGAAGCGAGAAGTATGTTTTTGCGACTGATGTGAGTTCATGGACGGTCTTGAAGAGTTGAAAGCAAGATAACAATCAAAGGGATAGTGTACTTTGCTGCTGCCAGAAATCACCAGTGGTGATCATCACTCTCTGCCAAGTCCTTCAAGAGACTTCAATTCTGCCACAAGCATCTTCGACGTGCTCACAGCTTCCACCATCTTTCCCCATCAGCAGAAAACATAGGCTGCCGCGTTTTTGGCCTCTCAACGATTCGGCCGTTCAACTTTCGACATCGAAACATAAACATCAGCCCCTCGGCGGTCTCACCCATCTGTTGTGATGGAATCGCCTGAAGCGGAAACTCCTCCGAGGAAACAGGTTCCAAACGCTGCGACGTTTCCAAGTTGGTTCAGAGAAGCAGCGGTCTGATTGCCTTCATGTGCCTCAGTTGCGGCAATGCTGTGAGCAACTCCGATCGCCCCTCCGATGGGGTCAACGAGTGTCAATCCCACGGCAGCCATCATTCTGACCGCATCGGCAGTTTCTGTGCTCGCTCCGCATTGACGAGCTGCAAACCCTACAAGTCGTGACGCATACCATCCAACCATTTTCTTTCCCCACGCTGTTGAACAAGGTTCTCGAACGATCACCGTCTTCCACTCGAATCAAACATTTCCATCAGCCAAGATTGTCGACTACGAAAGGTTCGAAACATCATCAGCAGCCCCGGCAATGTCTCCCACGAGAAACTTGATCGCTGCCATTCCCACCAGACAGAACGGATACAGCTGCGCGATCTTGCCTTTCGTCGTCGTCACAGTTGCGGGCCGTCCACACCGGGTGCAGAAATACCTCTTCATCGTCCAGGTCCCTTCGTAGGAAATTTCCTCAAGAGGTGCGCCCTGACACTTTGGATTCACACATCTCATTCCATCAGACATTGCTTCACCTCAACCTCTCTAAAGATCGACAACTAACAATCATCGGGCGGTTTAATCCGCATTCAAACTGAAGCACGAACCGCTAACATCAACGGCCCCTGCCCAGTATATTCCAATCATCGAATTAATTAACAAACCTGAACGAAATCAATAACAAACCTCGTGTGACTCGAAAAGCAGCAACGCGACTTCTCGAGCCACACGTTTCACGATCTAATTCGAAACACTGCGAGGGCTACTTCATTTCGCAGCCAAACAAGCACTCTTGGCACGCTTTAGTCGCTGTCACCGCCGCCTGCGTCATCGCATCCGCTGTCTCCACTTGGAGAGTCATAGCTTCCGGCTTCAATGCCTGCCTGCATCCCATTGTAGAACTCTGAACCGCAGTCGTAGTCCAGGTCATCGGAAGCTGGATACGGGTCGCCATGAAATCCCGCGAGCCACTGATCTTCGCAGGCGTTTGCCTCTTTCGCATCGACAAAGTACGTATCAAATGCAGTTGTTAGAAAGTCCCAACTCATATCATTCTCCTAATTATTGGTTCGCTAACTTTCACGACTTAACTAAGACACTCGAACGAAGTTGCAAAGTGGTTCTGAATCGTATGGCGAGCGCGACAGTACAATTGCCTCGCATTCTCTTTTGATAGATTTAACACCTCAGCGATGTCCTGGTAGTCCATCCCATCCAGTCGAAGCAAAATGACTTCTCGCCCGGGAGATTCGAGGCTTTGAATCAACTTATGAACTTCCTCACACATCGCCTGAACTTCAGAAGTTGCGAGGTCACGAAATCGTGGGTCCCGGCGCTCGTCTTCAACCGTTCCAATATCAATCGCTGCATTTGAAATCCTTCTGCGACGACGCAGAACTTTCCGCTGCTTCTTCTTCAAGACTCCAAAGAACCACGGAGCGACCTGTTTTCTGGGAAGTGATTCAATCTTTTCGAACAGGACAAGGAACGCATCGTGAATGATCTCACCAGCGACACTCTCGTAGTGACTTCCAAGTCGCGATTTCAAATACGTGCGAGCGGGTCCTGCGAGGCTCTTATACGCGTCTTGAAACCACTTTTCTCGATCTGCTTGACTGTTCATGATCGAATTCCGATGTGGGACAACCGTCTGTTCTTCCCTCTACTATTCCAGGAGGAGACGATCTGTGACAAGGTTTTGCACAATTATCCGCAAATCCAGTTACACGTTTCCAATTGCCACTTGTTTTCACACAAGTGATACTCAATAATCATAGTGATTGACCAGATGGCCATCTATTTTTTTGTTCAGAATTGGGATAATTTTCATGAAAACGAATAAGCCTCAAGTTCGCAGTGCTTCAAAGAAGCCGCCCAATTCATCGACCAGTTCATCGAAACGGCAGAAGCCAGGAAGGCAGTCCAGTTCCGTAGGGGAAGTGCGACAAGAACTCTTTCACCGGTTGGTCGCGGAGCCAGAATTCCTCGCATCGCCACTGTCAGAGAAAGCTGTTTTCGAAGAGATACAACGGAGACAAGAGAATTTCAGAGGGTCCCTCTCATCGACCCGCGAGGCACTCATTGAACTCATTGCCCATGGATTGCTGATTCGGAGCGAGAAAGGCATCTCACGAGACATCCTCAGCCCTCGCGACTTGACAGAGTTCTTCGGGATCCGAATTCAGATCGAACTCTTCTCAATCGAAAGCGCATTGGCGGACGAGCGTCTCCGTCCTACGGTGACGATGAAGCTGATGAAGATTGTCAGCGAGCAACGGGAACTCCTCGAATCTCGGGAGATCGTTGATCGAATTCGATGGTTTGAGAAGTCGGTTGAGTTTCATGCGTCCATCGCTGTCGAAACGGACAATCGACGTCGCGGAGAACTTCTCAAAAAGCTGATGTGGCAGACCCGCATCGGTGCGAAATTTGACCTCGAAAGCGAAGAAGAACAGAGACACGCAACAGAAGAGCACGACGCCTTTTGCTCCATCATTGGTGGATTTGAACCGTTCGACCGCCAGGAGTTCATCAACCACTTTCGTGACCCATTCGAACGTGCTCTCGATCAAATTGACGCGGAGCAGAGAATGCGTGAACTCTGGTGGCAACACGTGCTTCGAATTTCCGGCTTAGACACAAGTCCCGGGAAAAGCTGAAAGTGCATGCTGAGTCTATGTTGAGAATTCCTTTCGAACCGGAGCGTTTTTCTCCTGGACCTTCCCGATTCCGCAGTGCGGTCCAAGAAGACTCAGAGCTACAATCCCTCGAGAACTGATCTCTGAGCCGATGACACTAAGAGCGGTCAATAGGCATCACCGCTATCACAACTTATTGAAAGACGAAGTCGTGAAGTTGCCTATAAACGCAGAAAATCGATCGATTCCATCGGCAACTCAATCACGACAGAATCTCCCAGAGAATCCCAACGGAGATTCCCGGAAACCGTCAGGCTGTTTTCTTCAATGAACAAGATTCGAGACATCCTCCGAGAAGCGACCGGTCGCATTGGCGATCATCGATTGGCGGAAGCTGTGAATGGTGTCTACGAATCGAGTTCCAGCCGCGAGACCATCCTGCTTACAAAAGACTTTTGGGACCGACTCACGACGAATACCTGGCCGCAAGAGACTCTGCGATTCTTCGCTTCGGGTTGGCATGATCTTCACCAGTCAGCGTTCTTCGTGGCTGGCCTTCAGGTTCGGCTCCAACGAGATGCGGCAAGTTGGAGCCCGGAACATCTCCCCGATTTGATACACGCCTCTTCCGAACTGGCAGAGATCATTTCAGAAGATACTGGTGTCGATGGCACTCCTCATGATGAGCTTTATCGGAACTTCGCGAGAAGCCTGACCGGGGATGATCTTTGGAGCCTTGACCGGTACACAGTCCCCGCGTGCAAAACGTTTCGAATTTACGTCCGAGAATCTCGCCTTTCCGCCCCCATCTCGAATGCGATTCTGGCCGTCGCTGCTTCCGAGCAATGGAACACCGCGGAATATTCACTCTGCTCGCAGTTGATGAAAAACTGGCAGCCCAGTGAAGCGGTCCATCATTGCCGTCTTGACTTAGAGTATGTCGATGTTCACGCTGGGGAGACAGAACTGGGACACTTGCTTCACGCTCTGAACGCCTGGAGATTCTTTCTGAAAACGGATCCGACCGCAGATCAGATTTCGGACGTCAGCACGATCTTTCAACACCACATCGATCAAGTGAAACTCGCCTATCTTGGACTACATCACGTCCTCGACAACACAAAATTCCACTAAAACCATTCCGGTGTGTCTGCTGCTGACTGACGTCCGGCTCAAGCAATCTACAGCCCAGTTGCCACCTGATCCGATGAGAACCGCTCGCGAAATACGATTCAAAAATGCGAGACGCCACGGGCCGGGAAAGCGAACGAATCCGGCATTCTGAATGAAATCAAGACGGCACTGAAAGACGATGCGCTTCGCCACAACGTCAAAAAGCGACAGGAGATAGTTCATCCTGCCGCTCTGCGTCTCGAAAGAAGCCAAAGCGGAGAGGGGGGGATTCGAACCCCCGGTGAGTTTCCCCACGCCGGTTTTCAAGACCGGTGCATTCGGCCACTCTGCCACCTCTCCGAGGCGGGCACGATATCGGGTTTTACAGAGTCCGTCAATCAGTTTCCAGAGATTTGAGCAGGCTCGCGTCGACTTGTTCCAATGACGAAGTGTGAGGGCAGTTGCCCTTCCCTGTCAAATTGGTTTGCGAAGCCGGAGACAGCAGATCGAATCCGCGAATCTGTGAAAGGACTGAATTGTGATGGCGACCGTTTTTGCTCGGGAGAATGACCGGTCGATTTAATCCGATGCGACCGGACGGGGATCACTTTTCGGTGAATTCAACTTGAGGTCATCAGGCTGGAAATCAGCAACGGACAGCCCTTGCTCAGCGGTAATCAAGAGTGCTGTTTCCCGGAGTCGTGTTCTTGCAGCATCGAGGGACGTTTCGGGGGGAACAACTTTCTGAACCGACAATTGCCATACAGCGAGTGTTGATTGATACAGCGACTCATTCAGCGGTGATCGATTCGGCTGATCGCGCAATGTGTCGAGAAATGGTTTGAGTTTCCTGTCGGCTCTTACTGAAAATTTTGACCATGCGCGGCTGGGATTCTCTTCTTTTCGAATTTCTTCAATCTCAGCGATGTGTTGAGTGAGAACATGATACTGACGCGAGGCTTGCGTTCCAACGAATCCATTCAGCAGATTGCTTGACGCTGCCAGTGCGACCACTCCCAAGAGTGCCACGGCGACGCAGATGGGAACGGCGAAGCGTTTGTTGCGTTTCAACCATGCGTTCGGAGATTCTTCAACAACACGCTGAATCGCTTCTTGTGTCGTGTCTTCAATCGGAACGATCAGGTTGACTTTCATTTTCTCAAGGACGAGTCGCATGTCGGCAGATGGTTCCGCAATGAGAGCCTGCCCGGATTCGTTGACCATTTTGCCAAGCGAAACCATGGCACTGATCAGTTCTGTTCCGAAGTATCTTGCCCCACTCAAATCGAAGATGAGATTGAGAAACTGGCCCGACGACATTAGCGATTTGATCCTGTGAAGTTCGCTGTGAAACGTTCTCGGCTCAAACCCGACGACGCTTCCCGTCGGTTTCACGATGAGCGTATTCCCACGCACACTACAGCCCAGAATGCTGTGATCCCGCACATCTTCGATCGTCACTTCAGTCTTCATCACAATTCCAATCCGCCACGTTGTCGACCGATTTCTTCGATCTGAACTAACCGCTCTCTCCAACGGTCTGCTTCTGAAATTCGCCGCGAAAGTGAGTAGAAACTCTCTCCTTCGGTGATCGCATGCGCGCTTCAGAGAAACCCATCCATTGGATGTGATAGGTTAGTGGCAATTTATGAATACTGGATGAAGGTGGAATTCCGAATTGCCTGGCACGAATCCGGGTGCTGAGCCGAGTGGATGTTTTCTGGGTCGTTGTGCCCTCGCGTTGACTCGATGTTGTGCTTTGAGACATTGATCATAATGGCGGCGTTCACCAGAAAGTTTCTCCGCCGGGAGTCACTGGTCAGAACTCACAGTATTTCTCACAGAGTAATTCGAGACGAGACTGTGCCCGCTCGGGAGTGTCGTCAAATCAATCACATGTACTCTTGCGTCAATCTTGCGACGACGAAATACTGTCCCCACGATCGCCTTCTGATCCGGGATGTCATCGAACCTTTGATTGTCGACATTGTTCAATTGCTCAATCGGTGTTTCGGCAATCAGAGTTTCGCTCCAGTGCGAAGGCATACTAAGATCACGAGGGGAGCTGAGTGATACCCCCAATTTTGTGAGCCTTCCGACAGAATCGACTCATCGTGCACGAAACGGATCTCCTTATTTCGCTCACCCTGGTCGTCGTATTCGGGACCGGCGCTCAGTGGCTGTCCTGGAAACTTCGGTTGCCATCGATTCTGCTGTTGCTTGCGAGTGGGTTTATCGCTGGCCCGGTTCTGAACGTGGTGGACCCGGACAAACTCCTCGGAGATTTGCTGTTTCCCTTCGTCTCGATCAGCGTGGCTGTGATTCTTTTCGAAGGAAGCCTTTCGCTCAAACTCCCCGAGTTGAAGCAAATCGGGGCGGCTCTGGGATACATATTGAGTGTCGGCGTCTTCGTCACCTGGGGACTGATTGCCATCGGCGCCTATTATATTTTGGAGTTCTCGGTATTCGCTTCCATTCTGCTCGGAGCGATTCTCGTTGTGACAGGACCGACCGTCATTGGTCCTCTGCTCCGACAGATTCGTCCGATTGGACAGGTTGGGCCAATCGCTCGCTGGGAGGGAATCGTCATCGACCCGATCGGAGCTGTGCTCGCCGTTCTGGTTTTCGAAGCGTATGCTCCGTTGTTGTCTGAAGGGGTGAATCAAAGTTCCATCGTGGCCCTTCAAAACCTGTTGTCGACCATTCTGTATGGCGGAGGAATCGGGGCTGCCGCAGCAATTGTGCTTGCGTGGGTTTTGAAGAATCACGCTGTTCCGGATCATCTTGAGTCACTTGTGACTCTTCTGTTTGTCCTGACTGCCTTCACAGCATCCAATTTGTGTCAGGAAGAATCGGGACTCGTCGCTGTCACCCTCATGGGAGTGATGCTGGCCAATTCCGGGGTCACTTTAAAGCACATTCTCGAATTCAAGGAGAGCTTGAGCCTCTTGTTGATCTCGGGGTTGTTCATTCTGTTAGCCGCCCGAGTCGAACTTAGCTCGATCGTACAGCTTGGCTGGCGCGGACAGGCGTTTGTCGCGTTTGTGATTCTTGTCGTGCGACCGGTCGCGATCTTTATCTCGACGGCGTTCTCGCAGCTGAACTGGAAAGAAAGACTGTTTCTCTCGTGGATGGCTCCGCGAGGAATTGTCGCGGCAGCGGTTTCTTCCGTCTTCGCGTTCAAGCTTTCTGAGTATGGAACGGAAGGCGAGCAATTCGTTTCGGCGACCTTTATGGTGATTGTCGGGACCGTGGTCGTTTATGGTCTGACGGCGTTTCCACTCGCTCGCAAACTCGGCTTGGCGTCATCAAATCCGCAGGGTGTTCTTCTTCTGGGTGCGAATGAACTCGCCCGGGCGATCGGCGGAGCGATTCAGGAGGCTGGGATTGTCGTCTTGCTTGTTGACACCAATCGCTGGAATATCGCGACGGCGAGGATGGAAGGACTCCGAACGTCTTCCGTCAATATCCTCGACGAGAATGCCGCACACAGCCTCGACCTCGGAGGAATTGGTCGATTTCTCGCACTGACTCCGAACGATGAAGTCAATTCTCTCGGAGCGATGCATTTCGCTGAGCTTTTCGGTCGTGCGAATGTCTTTCAGCTCACCCCGTGGCGTCGAGCGGAAAAACAGGAGCGGTCGGTTTCTCATCTTCGTGCACGGTTTCTGTTTGGAGAAGATTACAGCTATCAAACGCTTGTCAACCGACTCGATTCAGGGGCGGTGATCAAGACGACCAAGCTCACGACTGAGTTCACATTCGATGACTTTCAGAATGCGTACGGCGGCGACGTGATTCCGCTCTTCACGATTCAAAACGGCAAGCTGGCGATCCTCGATTCCACATCCCCTGAACCCAAAGTGGGGCAGAAGCTCATCGCAATTGTCGATCCTCAGCCTGCGTCAACATCGCCAACTCCTCCGCCGACGGAAGAAGCCGATGCGTAAGTGACGAGAAGCCCCTCGACACCAAAGAACAGGCGACAGCCTTCGTCCGGACCTTCGTTGTGGCTTCTCTGAAATCGCCTGAATTCATTTGAATCAAAGACCACCGCGTTTGCTCGTACGAACAACTTTTCACAGAAAACGAAGAGACTTTCGACGGAGAGTCTTCCCGCGATCACCTTCGAACAATGGTCTGTCACACGTGAGGCCCTATTGATGCAGCTCATCTTGAACTCAACGAATTCGCCCAGTTCATCAGTTCGTCCCGGCTCATGCTGTTACTTTTTGCTTTCGATTGCCGTTCCTTTCATGGCGATGATCGCCCTGTTGAGTGTGCAGCCGAATGCGTTCGGAGCGGATGATGATTCACAGCCGATCGCATCTGTAAACCGTCATCCGGTCACCGCCAGCCAACTCCAGTTGCAGTTCTTTCAGCAGGCAGGAAGTTCACTTCCGGTTCAGCACGATCAGGCACAACTGATCGAGAAACTGATCGATCGGGAATTGATTCGCCAATTTCTTGAGAAGAAAAAGATCGAAGCCGATCCGCAGGTCCTCGCGCGACGCCTGGAGTTGCTTTCTTCCGCGTTGGAGAGCCGCGGCGAAAACCTAGACGATCAACTTGCGAAGCTTGCGATCACGATTGATGACCTCAGCGAGATGCTCGCATTTGAGATCGCCTGGAGAACATATGTGACGAAGAGTCTTGATGAGCGGCGGATTCGCGAATTCTGGGAAGCGAATCGACAATCGTTTGACGGAACTCGCGTCACAGCCTCGCAAATCTTTCTTAGCTTCCCGTCCGAAGCAACACCGGAAGACCGAAAACGCACCGCTGAACGGCTCACGGACATTCGAAAATCGATTCTTTCCGGGAAAGTGAATTTCGCCGAATCAGCACGCGAGCACTCAGACAGTCCCTCAAAGTCACAGGGTGGACGAATCGGAAGCTTCGAAAGATATGGCCAAGTCTCCGATGACATTGCGAAGGTCGCGTTTGAGACTTCTCCGGGGATGATCAGCGAACCGTTCACGACGGAACACGGGGCGCACATCGTCCTTGTCGAAGAAGTCACACCGGGAGACCTCAGCCTCGAAGATGCTCGCCCGGAGCTGATCAACAAGCTTGCTCAGCAAATGTGGAACGAACGAGTCGCGACGGAACGAAAGACTGCACGCATTCGTGTGTTCGCACCAAAGAAGTAAGCCACTCTCACTGTCACTCTTTGAATCGCTGACAAATCGAAGGTCAGACCGAAAGAATCATGTGATTGGGATATCGAAGGGCCCGCTGGTCGGTTGGTGCTGTGTTTACTCAGACTTGATCAATCGAGTCACTTCCCCTTCGCCTGAGGGGAGGACGAAGATCTCTCGCGCGTGAGGGTCAGCGACAAGAAACCCTTCTCGAAAGCGACAAATTCCGACCGGCTTCTGAAGCGGTGCACCGGAGCGAATCAGTTCGGGAGGAGTATCGCCGGAAAGATCCGCTTTCCAAATGCCACCTGCGTAATTGTCGGCGATGAAGATCTCGTTCTCCGCGATCACACAATGATGAGGCATTTCGAACGGTCGGCCCGAAATGATGACCGACACTGTTTGATCATCCGCAATTTTGCGAACCGGATCTTCGAGCGTCGTGACACACACCAACTCCCCTTCTGAAGAGTGCGCCAATCCTCTGACGCCGGCAATCACAGCGAGTTCCTGAACTTCTCCTCCCGTTTTCGGAAGGCTCCAGATTCGCTGTGTTTCGAGATCTGAGACGATCAGGCGATCTCCATCGATCAGAAGATCGGAAGCAATTCCGATGTGCCCGTCAGATAAAGGCAGCGGTTTTCGATCCTCTCCGATGGCATATACTTCTCGTGTTGAGGAATCGCCAACATAAACCGTTCCGTCGCTATCGACTGTCACGCAGCGCACGGCATTCAGTGGAGTGCGAAACGTTTTCGAAGCTTTGACAAAGACCTCCAACTTTCCGTCGACGACCTTCCAGATCCCCGGAAGTTTGCGGTCCGCAATATAGACTTCTTCGTTCGGCCCCACTGCAACATCGAGAGGATAAACCAATTGATCGTTCGCGCAGCTTGTCGCCGAAAAAGTGAGAACAATCATCAAGGCGAGTGTGACGGAGACCTCTTGAAGCATAGCCAGATCACTTTAAGAAAGATGACAATGAAACGAATTGAGAGGTGAATGTTACCCAGACAGAATTCGTCTGAATCGACAGATTGAAGTTATGACTTGGCTTATCACGATAGCTCGATCGACTCACAGATTCAAATCGGCCGAGGTGGCAGTGGATCAGTTGGTCAATTGCAACGGAACGCTCCGCAACGTTTCTTTGGGCTGTTTGAGTTTCAATCTTCTTAGCGCCATCCTGAATCCGTCAGGGTCCATCCTCCGCGTCTGATACTGTTGAAGATAATCAGCGTCGTGCGGCAATGACAATTCGGGATCCGGCGGATAGCTGGGCATCCCGACAAATGGGAGAGGTTCTGAACTCTGCCCGTAAATGGTGTGCAAGTTGGCATCCTTGTCCCAACCGACGTTTCGAATGATGAAATCTCGCGTCCACCCTTCAGGAATTTCCTTTTCCGGGACGGCGAAACTCAACGTCATTTCATCTCCGCTCCCCATCACAACCATCTGCGCATCGGTACTCAAAAGGAGTTCCCGTACATCTCCGTATCTTGTGAACATCCCGCCCATGGACTGCCATGCCGGTGCTGTGTCGACATGTTCGTAGTCGAACTGCTCCGGTCCAAAGTGGTCTCCCGGCGTCATTCGAGAGACTCCGCGATAATGGAGATCAGCGCTGACGAGTTTCAGCGGAGTCGTTTCCGAGGGCAACTCGGCCGTCTCCGTCGTGAAGCAGATTTCGTCCCAATACAGTTCCATGCTCGTCGAAATCCGGAGCCGAAAGTCATCGGTCAGAAAGGGATTTCCGAGAGGAATCGCGATCGTTTTCGTCTTTCCACCCGGGAAACCGCAATAGTCGACGACTTGCACAAACTGGCCATCGGGACCGGGAACCGAAATCGATGGCGGCACCGGGCCGTCGAGTTGTCGATTCTCGAAAATCGCCCGATTCAGGCCGGTATCCGTCGGATACATCCAGCCCGTCAGGTACAGAGTCAAGTTTTGCGGAGGTTCTTCGAGTCCGAGATCCAGTTCAACGAAGCTTTCCTCCGTGAAGCCTTGCATTTTCTTCTTGTCGAATGGCTTCGCATAGAGTGCGTCACGATCTTTCAATTCCGGAAGCAAGTCTCGTTCGGAATGATTGCGAGCAGCGACCGGAGTCTTTTTGTCTGCAATGCCATAGATGCGATGTTCCGCCATCGACGGCGGACCCACTTTCTCATTGGTGACGATTTCGATGTCGGCAGGATGGTCAATCGCGATAAGTTCCACCTGATCGAAGTAAGCTGCTTCCCACAATTCTTCAGTCACCTGAAGCTGATACATCCCGTCGCGCGGCTTGAGTTGTTCGCCGGAAATCTTCAGATACTCCCAAGGCCGGTCCGGGACGATTTTCCCTTGCGCATTCGTTAATCCGATGGGAGCAGCCCAGAGCAGATCCGTCACGAACTCGAATTTCTCACCATTCCATACGTAGAGATAGGGGCAAGATCCCGTCAATGTCTGCCGTTCCCAGACGAGTTGATCAGTCGTTGGCTGAATGATGTTTTCCGGAATTCCGTTTGTCCAAACGACGCGCACGGCATCCGCCTGTTCGATTTCGTTCAGTCCAAATCTTCGTGGCCCCGGATCAAGGACGGGCAACAGTTGAACAAAAGCCCCCGCTCGAACTTCGATCGTACATCCGATTCCGAAGTGGTTGATTCTTTGACTCTGCCCATCCCCTTTGTTCAGCTGAGCGATGACGGCCACATCCAGCCAATGATTGCGGTTGCCTCCCACGTTCTCCAGCCAGACCACATCCTGGCCTCGAAGAGTGACAAGATCGTCATCTCCATCCCCTTCGAGGTCTCCGCTTCGAATGAGCTTCCCGAACTTCTCTTCACCAACGATCAGTTCATCGGACTCAATATAAGCTCCTCCTTCGCCCCCATGACGAAAACGCAACTTCCCAGATTCAACGGTCAGGACGTCACGGAGTCCATCGTTGTTGTAGTCCCATTCGATCAGCGACGGACTTCCGCGATGGGAGATCTCGTTC
Source organism: Thalassoglobus neptunius (assembly GCF_007859735.1). Taxonomy (GTDB): domain Bacteria; phylum Planctomycetota; class Planctomycetia; order Planctomycetales; family Planctomycetaceae; genus Thalassoglobus; species Thalassoglobus neptunius. The sequence continues at coordinate 53,014 of NZ_SIHI01000014.1, forward strand.
GTTCCAATGACTTGCAACTCTCCGGTCATGGGAATTCGAGTTTGGATCTCAGAGACACCATCTTCCCCGAGGCAGAGCAGTTCCCATGCTCCATTTCGATTGGCATCATTGATCGCCAGCGAGTGAGCCGGAGTAATCTCATCGAGAGATTCCAATTCCAGCCAGCGAAAATCTCCGTGTCGCAATCCTTCCAGAACTCCAACTGTTCCGTTCTCCAGAAGCACGACCATGTCCTGATCGATATCTCGATCGAAGTCGACAATCAGAACATCAACGACCCTTTCCTCTGGCATTTCTGTCGCGAGCGGCATTTTTAGGAACTCGAAGTTTCCATTGTTGTTCCAGTATTCCAGCTTTCCATCGACCACGAGAGCCAGGTCGAGATCTCCGTCCGCGTTCAGGTCGCCCGCACGAACACGACTCACGTTCGAAAGTTCGGCAAGTGAATTTTCCTGATCCACGAACTCGACGGAGATCGCTCCCCCGACTTCTTCGAGATCGGTACGGATGATTTTGATCCCATTTTTTCCGAAAAGCACAAGATCGAGATCGGCCGTATATTGCATGCTGCCTTCTGGCAAATCCCCGACCGATAGGCCATCGGCATCGTTGTCGAGATCTGCGATCAAGACATGCTCAAAGTCTCCTTCGATCGAAAGACTGACGACTTCCCCCCAAGACTGATTTTGATCGGGGTCGTTGACTTTTTTTCGCCAGACGGACAACTTCGAAGGTTGGAGAATGAGCAGTTCCAGCGACGTGTCCAAATCGGAGTCGACAAGTTGAATATCGTTGACGGGGCCTTCGATCCCGGAAATGAGTGGTCGCTCCTCGAAAGTGATGTCGAGATTCGTCGCTGCCTGATCGGCGAAGACAGCGACAATTTCCTCAAGCCCCTCACTGAAATCGACTTTGATAAACTCCAGCAGGTTGGATTCGATTCGACGTCGATCGCTTTGCACAGCATCTTCGGGCTTGGTGATGTTCGAAAAAGGAATCAGATTCGCGCGAACTTGATTCCAGTTCATCGCTTCCGCGCCCGCGATCGCAGCATCGAGGAACTTCATCACATCAGCACGAGTCTTCTCCTGAATCCTCTTCTGGAACAGCTCAAACAACGGGCGAGCAGCCTGCAATGTTTGACTGATCGCGGGATCTTGAGTTTCGAGCTGTACCGCCAGAACGGAGAGAAGGACGAAGAGATTTTCCGGAGCGAATTCATAGGCTTTCAAAATCGCTTCATTCGAGCGGCTTCGGATTTCTGCATCCGGAGCGACTCTGCCGACGGAGTAGATCTCGTACCAAATCGTCGGGTCTTCGGGAGACCGTTCGCTCGCTTCGTTGAGCAAATTGACTTTCTCTTTGATCCCTTTGACTGGATCGACGAGTCGGGCTTCCATGCGATAGCTGTACGGCGCGTCGGGTTCTTTTTCTCGGAGAGACAAGATTGCCTCAACGGCTGATTCGCGAGTGATGTTGTTTTCAACGTCTTCTTTGGTCTCTCGTTGTCCTCGTTCTTCGACTGCACCAGTTCGGGCAATCGCAAGATTTCTCCAGGGAAGAATTTCGTTGGGGAGCAGTTCCGCGAGTTCTGTGAAAACGCGATCGCTCTCCTGCCAGTCTTTGTTCTCCAGCAACGCGATTCCGACATACCGCGTTCCAAAGAAGTCTGTCGACACGACGATGTCATCACCGGAGGACTCGCTCACGTCGTCCGGCGGCAGGTCTTTCTGCTTCGGTTCCTGTTTCCTCATCAAAGCGGCAGCGACGAGAACAATCGCAATGACGATTCCAATCCAGACCCACAAACTCTTCATCTTTGATGTCTCTGTTTCAGTTTGAGATTGTTTCAGTGCGGCATTTTCACGGACCAATCATCTCATCGGAAATGAGGCGAGTCACCGTCGAAAGCAGGAACTTTTCTGCGAAAGCTTCGTTCATGACCGAAACGACTCCGATCTCACGCAACAACTCTTCCTGATGTTCGTCTTCGCGACGCAGAATGCAACAGACATTGGTGAGTCGCGCAATGTTAAACAGTTCTTGCATCAGCCCCTCCGAAATCTCGACGCGATTCAGGATCGCAAGTCGGGTTTCCTCGACTTGTGATTCCTGGAGAAAGTCAATTCGATGCGGCGTCCATTTCACCTGAATCGAACTGTCGTCGATGAACGATCTTTCGAGATGCGCTGTCAACAAGGATTGCGACTCATGAACGACGATCTTCCGGTCCATCATTCACGGCCTCCTGTTTCTGCATGGACGGCAGATAATCAGTGCGAATTTTTCCCTTTCGGTTCGCTTGCCAGTATTGGCCGGTCTCGACATTCAAGCAAGTGAGCCAACCTTCGGGAAACACCTTGGTGTCAATACACACCGCGAATCCGCGATCGTTGGGAACTCCGGATTTCTGGGCGGTGTGACCACACACAATCGTCTTGCCCGAACAGTGAGGCAACAACCTGTCGAAGCGTTCCCAATACAGGACGAAATCATCCTGCTGATCAACGGGAACATTCTCGATCAATCCACCATGCACAAAGATGTGCGTTTCCGTCTCCCAATAGGGCAACAATCCCGACTCAAGAAAGTCCTGGTGATCCCGAGGAATGACCTGAGCCAGCCTTTTCGACTTCGAAGAAGAACCACCACCTTTGAGATAGGAAGAGATCGTTTCTCTTCCGCCGGACAATTCCCAATGTTTTTGTGTCAACCTCCCAGTGATCGCAGCATGCATCATGGCATCATGATTTCCCCGAAGAGGAATGCAGCGACCGCTTTGAGTTCGATCGATGACCCAGTCCAGAACTTTCATTGAATCGGGTCCGCGATCGACAAAATCACCAAGCAGCACGATGCGTTCATCGTCGGGAATCGAAACTGCTTTCACCAGCGTTTTCAGGACGTCGTAACATCCGTGAACATCTCCGATTGCGAATCGAACAGGACGCACGTCAGTACTCTCCTTCGTCTGCAAATTTCTCCCTGAATCGAACTCAACAATTCAGAGACGCAAGGTTGCCAACTCCGTTTGTGTCAACGAATGCGAAAACGATCGGCGAAAGTCATCAGCGAATCGACTAATCGCCAATCAATTCTTGAATCTCAGCTTCTGTGAACGGTTGAGCGAGACGTGCTCCAAGTTGTCCCACGACGCGCGCCGCAGCATGCGAAGCCAGTCGTCCTGACTGCTTCCATGTCAGGCCGTTTGTGATTCCATAAAGAATGCCGGCAGCGTACATGTCACCGGCTCCTGTCGTATCGACCGGTGAGACTTCGACTCCTTCGATCGGAATGACAGCCCCTTCGTGCATCAAGACAGAACCGTCTCCCCCGAGCGTCAAAGCGACGTTTTCTGCATGATTGTGTAATTCATGCGCACAATCGACGGCGTCATGTTTTCCGGTCAGAGCGCGGGCTTCGTCGAGATTGCAGAAGACAAGGTCAACGGGTCCCTCAATCAACGAGAGGAATTCGTCTTTGTGGTACTGAATGAGAAACGGATCGCTGACAGTGAACGCAACTTTGACATCGTGCTTCTTGGCTAATTCAATCGCCTTGAGAGCAGCCGATCGTGTCGGTTCCTGTGTGAAGAGGTATCCTTCGACATAGACAAACTTGGACTGCCGGATCGCCGATTCCTGAATGTCTTCGGGAGTCAGGGTGATGGAAACACCGAGTGATGTCAGCATCGTCCGTTCTGCATCTGGAGTGATGAGAATGACGCATGTTCCGGACTGGCCCTCTGTGGTCGGGACTTCCACGGTGATGCCCTGTTTTCCCATGTCCTGCAGAAAGAATTGCCCAATCTCATCGGACGCCACTTTGCATGCGTAACTGGCAGTTCCTCCGAAGCCAACAATTCCCATGATCGTGTTGGCGGCAGAACCTCCCGCACACCGGGAAACATCGATTCCGGCAATCGCAGTGAGAACTTCCTGTTGCACTTCGTCGTCGACGAGGGTCATCACCCCTTTCTGAAAGTCGAGACGATTGAGTGTGGACTCATCAATCTTCGCTTGAACATCCACCAACGCATTTCCAACACCAAAAACGTCATAACTCACTGATGAACCTCGCTTGCAACTTCAAATCGTTGCTTGAAAATCAAAATGTCTCTCGCGCAAACAGCCGCTGTGCTTGATTGAGCGAATTTCGTTGACAAAAGAGAAGGAACGAGCAACCTGCTCGAATTCCCTGGAACTGGGCACATGGGCCAGCTTCGTAGAGGAGTGTAGCTCCCGAACCCTGAGAAAGAAATTTCCCCAAGTCCCCTTCTCCGACGTTCCGCAAATTCCCGGCAGATTGCCGATGCTACCGCGACTTATCGCTTTTCGACTTCCTTTTTAAGCTCGCTCAGGACTTCGGGAAGCGATCTTTCGAGAGAAGAAATGCATTGATGGCAGCGTTCCCAGTGTCCGCCAGCCGCTGCTTGTTCAAGGTCTAAAGCAATAGAATATGAAGGAGCCCCGATCGTTCTCAAACTCCCTTTCAACGTATGGGCAAACCGATTCACATCTTCAGAGTTTCGAGACTCGTAAGCTTGCTGAAGCTTGGTGAAGACTTGCGGCGACTCTTCCAGGAAGGCCTGCGCAACGTCCAGCGCCAGTTCTTCATCATCCATCGCAGTCGCCAAAAGCTGCGACCAGTCGATGGCAGCGATCGCAACCGAGCCCTCTTCCTGCGTTGGCTGGGCCGACTGACTGTTCGAGTTTTCCGAGGAAGATTGATCGTCGCTTGGCGTCATTTCTTGCATCTCAACGGGAATTTCAGGTTCTTCTGATTTTTGAGTGTCGGACAAATCGCTGGTCCATTCGTTGATGACTCGTTTCAGTTCCTGCGGGCGAATCGGTTTTGAGACATAATCGTCCATCCCGGAATCGAGGCAACGTTCCCGATCCCCTTTCATCGCATGGGCAGTCATCGCCACGATCGGAACCGACGGGATTTCGCCGAGAGTCTGAAGTCTTCGGATTTCTGCCGTGGCAGCCAGCCCATCCATCTCCGGCATTTGAACATCCATCAGGATGAGATCGAAGTCCGTTTTCCTCGCGGCGGCAATTGCGTCTCTTCCGTTGTTCGCCACAGTTACATTGTGACTCCACTTCGAAAGAAGACCGACGGCCAGTTTTTGATTGGCGGGGCTGTCTTCAGCGAGAAGAATCTTAAATGAAGCGGTCGGTTCGAGTGGCTCGTGATTCGTCGTCGATTCCATGGTCGCGACTGCTTCGGGACTATGAACGAGATCGACGATGGCATCGAAGAGATCCGACTGCTTAATCGGTTTCGTCAAGTAGCGGCCAATGCCCAATTCGTCACATCGCTTCAAATCTTCATTGCGATCGAGCGAGGTGAGCATCATCACAATTGTACTCGAAATCTGCGGATCAAGTTGAATGGTCTCCGCGAACATAAACCCGTCCACATCCGGCATGCTCGCATCTGTGATCACCAGCTCGAACGGTTTTTGACTCTCAAACGCGGTCCGCAGTTCTCGCAGTCCCGAATCTGCATCCGCGACGGTAAGGGGCGACATCCTCCAGTTGACGCACATCTCTTCGAGAATTTGCCGGTTGGTGGAGTTATCGTCCACGATCAGCACACGCAGCCCTTCCACAGCACACAGGTCCTCGACCATCTCCGTCGGAACATCATAGGCAACGGGCCGAAACGTAGCTGTGAAGTGAAATGTGCTGCCTATGCCGAGTTCGCTCTCGACCCAGATTTTCCCGCCCATAAGTTGTACGAGTCTCGAAGAGATGGTCAGCCCGAGACCCGTTCCTCCGAACTTTCGCGTCGTGGACATATCCGCTTGTTCGAATGCCTGAAACACACGTGCCTGAGTCTCTGCGTCCATCCCGATTCCGGTATCCGTCACCTGAAAATGGAGCACAATCTCTTCGTCGGTCTCCTCAACGAGATTGACATGCAAAACGACTTCGCCCTGCTCAGTAAACTTGATGGCATTTCCCAGAAGATTCACAATCACTTGCCGAAGCCTGAGTCCGTCGCCACGGATCAGATTGGGGATTTCGGGAACGATGTGGCAGGCCAATTCCAGCGATCGACTATGAGCTCGAATCGCAAGCGGTTTAATGGAATCACCGAGCCACTCGCGCAGATCGATGGGATAGCACTCCAGCTCAAACCGTCCTGATTCGATCTTCGAGAAGTCGAGGATATCATTGATAATTCCGAGTAAAGACTCCCCGGCATTTAAGACGGTCTCCAGATAATCTCTTTGCTGCCCGTTCAATTCTGTATCGAGCACGAGTTCTGTCATGCCGATCACTGCATTCATGGGAGTACGAATTTCATGGCTCATATTGGCCAGAAACTCGCTCTTCGCGCGGTTCGCCACTTCCGCCGCTTCCATCGCCGACTGCAATTCCATTTCGGCCAGTTTTCGCTGCGTGATATCCCGGGCAATTCCGACCAACCCGACAACTTCTTCCTCCGCGTTGATGAGAGGAACCTTCGTCGTCAACAGCCAACGACGTGTTCCGTCCGCCAGAAAGTTTTCTTCCTCGCGATTGATCAGCGGTTCCTGCGTTTGCATCACCGCCAGATCATCTTCCCGGAATGCTTCAGCAAGCTCGACCGGAGTGAAGTCGAAATCCGTTTTGCCGACAAGTTCCGATTCCGTTTCGAGACCGTACATTTTGACCAGAGCCTGATTCACCGTCACGAAGCAGCTGTTCGCATCTTTGATAAAGATGTAATCCGGCAGATTGTCGATGAGAGTTCTCAGCCGGTCACGTTCATGCTCAAGCTGTTCGGCGATCTGATGATGTTGGGTAATGTCGCGAGAAATTCCAAGTGTTCCAAAGACAGACCCGTCCGCTTTGCGAAGCGGCATTTTCGTCGCAGAAACCCACGAGACATGCCCGTCCGGCCAGACGAGCCTTTCCTCGTGATCGATCAGACCTTCACCTGTTTCAAGAATACTCTGCTCTGCCTGATAAGCGTCCTGAGCATGTTCCGGCTGAAAGAAATCGTTGTCGGTTTTCCCAATCGCTTCGTCGGGCGAACTCAAGCCTGATCGAAGGGCCTTCGCTCGATTGATTCTGAGGAATCGACCGTCGCGGTCCTTGAAATAAATGTCGTCGGGAATCACCGACATCAACTCCTCCATGAGAAGTTGTTCGTGCTCGTAAGCCTCTTGCGTCTTTTCGTGCCGCAGCACTTCTTCCCGGAGATCTTCAACGGCCGATTGCAGCTCGAGAGTTCGCGAGTGAATCCGCGCATCGAGCTCCAGATTGGCCTGCTTCATTCGATCTTCCCAGGTCTTGCGCTGATACCCGAGAATCGCAGTCGTCCAGATCGCAAAGAGAGTCAACAGCGTATTGATGACGCTCGCAACGTCATTTCCATCGGAGAACTGAGAAATCGTAAACCCGACGAGACACAGAACTGTCACCAGCCCCGCCATCTGCAGCACGAGATTTCTGTCCGTGGCCGAGAATGTCAGCACAAGAACCGCCACGTAGAGCAACCCGAACGCAATCCCAGGGGGAATGAGGTGCTCCACAATCGAAATGGCAATCGAGAGACCGATCGTCGAAACGATGATACTCTTTCGAGAGGAAAACAGCCTCTGCATGATCGAGCGACCTTCACGAATGGAAACGCGACGTGAACGAATTGTTCAGATTGTAGCAAGAAACGGCCACCCGCGCGGACTCTGAGACGGAAATCCCCCACTGTTTCGAAAGTCGATTTCTCCTGACGGTATTCCTGGAGAACCTTCGAACACTCAACTTGCGAAGGCCAGAGAACAGGTGACGAAATCGAATTGCCCCGAAGTGCTGGCGATCCGCTTTCAATTCGAGAATCTGAAAATTGAAGCGAACTTCTTTCAATCTCCCTTGTCACCCCTCATGTGGCATTGCACACTTTCGAGGCCCCTACTCTGCCCCCACCGGCATCATTTCGCGCAGGATTTTCGTCGTGGAACTGGAGTCACCCAAACAACCTCCGAGCTCGCTTTGGGCGTTGACTCAGGGAAACCGCTTGCTTTACTCAGCAGCCATTGCCGTCATGGCACTCGGCATGCTGTTTCTATTGCTGGTCCCGTTTGTTCTTCAGCAGACTCTCGATCGCCTTCGCGACGGCTCCGCGACTCCCACGGGAACACTGGTTCCGGCAGCCGCATTTCTCGTCACATTAAATCTGCTTCACGGCGGATTTACTTACCTTCGCGGACGCTGGTCCGCACAAGCGAGCGAAGCAGTCGTTCAACGTCTCCGACGGAGACTCTACGCTCATATTGAAGCTCTTCCCGCCCGATACTACGACACAAACTCAACGGGCGACATCGTCCAGCGGTGCTCCTCCGACGTCGAAACGGTCCGGGCGTTCATGGCGAATCACATTGTCGAAATCGCCAAGGTCGCGCTGCTCCTTCTGATCGGACTCCCCATTCTGTTTTCTCAAGATCTCAAAATGGGGTGGATTTCAATTTCCCTGTTTCCCTTCATCATCGGGTTTGGGTTCTACTACTTCCGTCGTATCCATGAGATCTATCAGAAAGTCGACGAAGCAGAAGGGGCGCTCACCACCGTTCTTCAGGAGAATCTGACGGGCGTGCGAGTCGTCCGTGCGTTTGGCCAGCAAGAGGCCGAAATCGAAAAGTTTCGAGGTGCGAACGCCAAGTTTCGCGATCTTGAGATGGACATGTTTCGCACCCTCAGCAGCTACTGGCCGATCTCGGACTTTCTGATTTTTCTGCAACTCGGAACGGTCTTGGTCTCCGGTGCTTACTTCGCAATGACCGGTGCGATCACCGTTGGAACATGGATTTTCTTCTGGTGGTTGACTCAAACGATCATCTGGCCGGTCCGACAAATCGGCCGCGTCGTTGCAGATGCTGGTCGCGCCACAGTGGCGATGAAACGCATCAATGAAATTCTCGGGGAGCCCGAAGAGTCTTCCGAACCGGAACCCGAAGAACCAGTCAGTGGAGAAATTGTCGTTCGAGACCTTTCGTTCTCCTATGTTGCTGGAGAACAGGTCCTCAACGACATTTCCTTCTCAATCGCTCCCGGAGAAACCGTAGCGATTGTCGGGCCACCGGGTGCTGGCAAATCGACACTGATGCACTTGCTTGTTCGCTTGTACGACTACTCTGAGGGTTCCATCACCATTGGCGGCACGGAACTGAACGAAATCAATCGGCACGCTGTCCGAAGTGCATTTGGAGTGGTGATGCAGGATCCCTTCCTGTATTCGCGGTCCGTGCGCGACAACATGATCATCGGGAAAAGCCACGCTTCGGAGCAGGACATCAAAGAATCCGCATTAGCTGCGGACATTCACGGAAACATTTCTGACTTCAAAAACGGCTACCAGACAATCATCGGGGAACGTGGCGTCACACTCTCGGGAGGACAACGGCAACGTCTGGCAATCGCCCGAGCACTCTTGAAGCATCCGACCTTTCTGATTCTTGATGACAGCCTCAGCGCTGTCGACACACGAACGGAAACGCAGATTCTCAAATCGCTCCACGCACGGCGGGGCCAGCAGACCACCATCCTGATCGCACATCGCCTTTCGACAACACGACTTGCCGATCGGATTTTCGTGATGGATCACGGGCGAATCATTCAGGAAGGAACGCACTCGGAACTCATCGAAGTTGACGGTCCCTACCAGCGTCTCTGGACCATTCAGGGAGTCGTCGAAGAAGAGATACAGGAAGCACTGGCGGAGGGATCGGCTCAATGACGTCAGGATGGATCGATGATGATGACCTGAAAGAGAAGAAGCTCGACCTTCGTCTCTGGAAGTCCCTGTTGAAGTATACGCTTCACTACCGACAAACGAGTCTGCTGTTCCTACTGGTCGCCTTCTCCGCAGCTGGCGCCGATCTCGGTTTTCCGATCATAACAGGTGCATTGATTTCGGAGATCGATCGCGACATCTCACAGGTTAACATTGCATGGTACGCGGGTGCCTACATGACACTCGCCATCGTGTTAAGCGTCTCGATCTGCGGGTTCATTTTGTGTGCCGGTCGTATTCGAACCAATGTCAGCCATGACATTCGGCGTGATGCCTTCGAACAACTTCAACGATTGTCGTTCAGTTTTTTCGATAAACGTCCCACTGGTTGGCTGATGGCCCGACTCACGTCTGACTGCCAACGGCTTTCTGTGATTTTAGCATGGGGAGTCATGGATCTGATCTGGGGATCAACACTCATGATCGGGATCAGTCTCGTCATGCTCTGGTACAACTGGCGCGTCGCAATCGCCGTTCTCGCTGTTGTTCCTGTTCTCTTCGCTGTGAGCATGCTCTTCAAGAAATGGATTCTTCGAACTTCACGACTGGTCCGACGAACCAATTCTCGAATCACGGGTGTCTATAACGAAGCAATTATGGGTGTCCGCACCACGAAAACATTCGTTCGGGAGGAAGACAACCTTAAGGACTTCGATCGACTGACGTCGGAAATGTATGAACACTCGGTCCGAAACGCGGTCCTTTCCGCCGTTTATCTTCCGATCGTTCTCTCATTGGGAAGTGTGGCGATCGCATCCGCACTTGTGATGGGTGGTAATCAAGTCCTTGCATCGACATTGGCCATCGGTGAGATGGTGATGTTTATGTATTACGCTCAAATGTTCTTCACTCCCGCGCAGGAAATTTCTGCATGGTTTGCCGAGCTGCAAATGGCACAAGCATCCGCCGAGCGGGTATTGAGCCTGATCGAATCGGTCCCGGACATTCAGGACTCGGATGAGGTCAAACAACGCCTGCAAACACTGGGACACGACGGACACCCGGATCGTCTCGGAGTGATCGAGTTTCGCGACGTTGGTTTTCGCTACGGCGATGGTCCGCAGATCATTCAACGGTTCAACCTCACCGTTCAACCGGGAGAAACGATCGCACTTGTCGGAGCCACTGGCGGTGGCAAGTCAACGGTGGTCAATCTTTTGTGCCGATTCTACGAACCGACATCTGGCGAGATTCTGATCGACGGAGTCGACTATCGACAACGAAGCCTCAGTTGGCTTCAATCGAACCTCGGAATCGTGCTGCAGCAACCTCATCTGTTCAGCGGCACAATTGCCGACAACATCCGCTATGGGCGTCCAGAATCGACAGAAGAAGAAGTGATCGAGGCAGCGACTCTGGCCGGGGCTCATTCTTTTATTTCCGAAATGAATTCCGGTTACGACTCACAAGTCGGTGAAGGAGGCACACAACTGAGCCTCGGACAGCGACAACTGATATCCTTTGCAAGAGCTGTTCTTAAACGTCCACGACTTCTCGTTATGGATGAAGCGACGTCATCAATTGACACTGAAACGGAGAAAGTGATTCAGGAATCGTTGGCCAGAATCCTGCAAAACCGTACAAGTTTTGTCATCGCTCACCGCTTATCCACAATCCGATCCGCCGACCGAATTCTTGTCATCTCACAAGGAGAGATTCTGGAACAGGGTTCGCACGCAGAGTTATTAAAGCTCCGCGGAGACTATTACAAACTATATACGGATCAGTCGATTCGCGACATTGATCGAATTGACTCCATTTCTCTCAGCGACGACGACTCCGCCGATGAGCTCAACAGCCCGTCGCCTCGCACAGAAAAGGATCATGCTTCGTTGTCGCCGACAGTGCGGGAACGAAAGTAACGTTCGTCGCGAAGCGTCACTCTCCTCTGGCATTTCTTTTCTAAGATTACTGAACGTGAAAAGTTGAAAGAGTTGTCTGTCTGTCGTTGGAGATGATTGCATTCTTTATCGCTCTCTGTAGACTGAATAGAAGAACTTTCGCACTTCCAATCTTGTCCACTCAGGCTCAACACAAAATCAAACTCTCAACAATTCCGTATATGCTCCGAAAACAGCCGACAATGTCGCAACATTTTCGGAGTGATCGATCCTCAGAGAATTGCTTTTGTGTCTCTAGAAGAGTTTATCCAATGATCCGATATGGGTTTCCGATCTGGTTCCGTGTATTCAGTATTGGACTTTCTCTCCTGATTCTCGGGAGCAGCCCTCAAGCTTTCGCTCAAGACGACGACGCATCTCCGGCAGCCGCAACCGAAGAGGCAGCTTTCGAAGTCCCGGAAGAGGAAAAGCCCTTCTGGGAGAGCGCACAGGCGTTCGTCGACGCCTACTCCGCGAGAGATGCTGAAGCCATTGGGAATCTGTTCACAGAGGACGCAGAGTTTTTCGACGAACTCGGCGTCAGCACCACTGGCAGAGACAACATTGTCGCACGCTATCAGTACGCCTTCGAGTCATCCCCGGAAGCGATGATTGAATCAATTCACATCGTGGGAGTCCGGCATCTCAGCGACAAGATGGCCCTCGAAAAAGGAACTGTGGTTGCATCAGCTTCAGCCGACAGTCCCCGCTTTATGGCACACTACCATGCCATCCACAAACTTGGTGAGGATGGAACCTGGCGAATTCATATCCTGCGGAACTCCCCACGAGAAGACCTCGGTCGAGGCGAACAACTCGCTCAACTCTCGTGGATGCTCGGCGACTGGATCAACGAAGATCCGGAAACAACAGTTCACACTACTTGCGAATGGTCCGAAGACGGCAATTTCCTTCTGCGGCGTTTCAATGTCATGACTCGCAATGGCCTGCAGATGAATGGAGTCCAACGTACCGGTTGGGACCCGATTCACAAGAAGCTGCGGACTTGGACCTTTGATTCCGAAGGCGGATTCTTTACCGGTTTCTGGACGAAATCCGACGCAGGATGGATTCTGACATCCGCTGGAGTCACGGCATCTGGAGAGACCGTCACTTCAACCGCAACGTACCAGATCATCGATTCCGAAATGGTGGTCTGGCAATACAACAACCTCATCATCGGCGACGCAGTCCACGGAGCGGGAGAACCCGTCACGATGGTGCGAAGTGCCCCCTCACCAAGCCTTGAAGAAGATTCCACTGGCGAGGAATAACACAACGCATTCGGCTTCAATCGTTACTTGAAGATCGATGTCATCATTGCTGAACTGAAGAGCCCGAATCACTGAGCAGCGAAACCCAAACATTTCGCTCCATTTGAAACATATCCGTCACGACAACGAGTTCACTATGAAGCCTTTATCAGTTGCGAAGATCCTGTTTGCTGCTCTGCTGGTCTTCACCCTTGGCATTCCTTCCCAAAGCCTCGAAGCTCGAGGATTCGGCGGTGGAGGTGGCGGTCGAGGGATCGGAGGCGGCGGTGGAGGCCGCAGTTTCGGAGGGGGTGGCGGACGCAGCATTGGTGGAGGGGGGGGAAGAAGCATCGGAGGAGGTGGGGGAATCAGCAGGCCTTCGGCACCTTCGATGAGCAGACCATCAAGACCGTCGACTCCATCGTTCAGTCGACCATCGACACCTTCTCGACCGACCTCGCGACCTTCGATTCCATCGTCGCGACCATCTGTTCCCTCGCGACCATCAACACGTCCGTCGGTTCCATCAACCCGACCCGGACTTCAGCCTGGAAACAGTCCAAACACTCGACCTGGAAACTTGCCGAGTATTCAACCCGGCAATCGACCAAGTATTCAGCCGGGAAATCGCCCCAGCACGTTGCCGAGCACACGTCCGGGACTCGACACCGGCCGACCGCTTCCTTCGCGTCCATCTCAAAGACCTTCTCAGCGTCCTTCCCTGCCTGGCCTTGGAGGTGACCGACCTGGAATCGGCGATCGGCCCGGAATCGGCGATCGGCCCGGAACTGGTGATCGACCCGGAACTGGCGATCGACCCGGAACTGGCGATCGACCCGGAACTGGCGATCGACCCGGAACTGGCGATCGACCCGGCATCGGTGACAGGCCCGGAGCTGGTGATCGACCTGGCATCGGAGACCGTCCCGGAAACGGCGATCGTCCTGGTATCGGTGACAGACCCGGGATTGGGGATCGACCTGGAAATGGTGATCGACCTGGAAACCGACCGGATCGTCCGTCGCAGCTTCCAAGCTTCGATGACCGACGAGACAATCTGCAAGATCGCCTCGACAATCGCAACGATCGTCTCTCAAACCGAGGAGATCGCTGGGATGATCGGCAAGACCGTTGGAACGATCGAAACGATCGCTGGGATGACTGGCACGATCGACACTATCACCATCATGACCACTGGCACAACGGCCACTGGCACGGCCCATGGTATCCAGGCAGCCGTTGGAATTACTGGTGGGACAACTATCCCGTCTTGTCAGCCTTTGGGATCACGACCTGGGCAGTGAATCGAGTCGGTTGGGCCTTTGGTTATTACGACTATTACAACCCTTATGCAGCACCGACTTACGTTGACAACAGCACAATGGTTTACAACTACAGTGAACCACTCATCATGACTCCCGATGAGACAACGCTTTCGGCGGATCCGCAAAGCGATCTCACCGAGACACCAATTCCGGAAGAAGTTCTGAGCAACTTCGATCAGGCCCGTGTCGACTTCTACAACGAAGATTATGAAGCAGCATTGAAATCGACAGATGCTGCCCTGAAAGAACTGCCGAATGATGCGGTGATTCATGAATTCCGTGCGTTGGTTTCCTTCGCACTCGGAAACTACAACGAAGCGGCCGCCACACTTTATGCGGTTCTGAGTGTTGGCCCCGGTTGGGACTGGACGACGATGAGCGGTCTCTATCCAAGCGTGGATGTCTACACGACTCAGCTTCGCGCTTTGGAAAGCTACATCCGTTCAAATCCAGATGATCAACCAGCCCGATTCGTCCTGGCGTACCACTACGTAACCGCCGGACACGACGAAGCGGCGATTCGCCAATTGAAAGAACTCGTCGAAGCAAATCCTCAAGATCAGGTTTCACGCGAAATGCTTGAACGACTCGATCCAGAAGCCGAAATTCCGGACGCCGCAAAACAGGTTGAACCTCCAAAACTAACACAGCCTGTTTCAGAAGACCAGTTGGTCGGATCGTGGACAGCCAAACGCGGCGATTCGACTTTCGAGATGACACTCGGAGCGGACCGCGAATTCAGTTGGTCGTACTCGCAGTCCGGTGGAGAGGCTCAGAAAGTCACCGGAGTCTGGGGAATCGACGATGACGGAGTTCTCGCTATGGAAATGAATGACGAAGGAACAATGCTTGCCCAAGTCATCGTGAAGGGGAATTCAATGGACTTCTACATGCTTGGAGACACTCAGGGACAGGACCCACTGAAGTTTGAGAAGAAGTAGGAACAGAACACAGCACCGATCTCTGACTGGAAACTCGGACGTTGATAACGAATGAGTCAGTCAGAGCGGGTGTTCTCATCCTCAATCGTTCGTAAACATGATTGCCGCGACATGCTGAAATTTCCTCAGCATGTCGCGGCATCGTGTATGTGCACTCGGAAAGTTCGAACCGAAGAGTCATTCCACAAAACAAAAGGCAAACTGTGGCATAAAGAGATTCGGGCAACATTAAAATTTTGACAGAATGCGACCTATTGTCCTTGGCATTTTCAGGGGACCAGCAGGATCAGTGAAGGAATTGGAAACACAAGACTCTTCGAAATCGTCTTTGCGAATTCGCACGAGCAATCAGGACGAATATGACACCAATCGGTCCAAGCGAGTGCAAAGGCAAGAACAACTTGCACCAGAAGAGGTAGACCAGTGGAATCTTCAGCGGGCGAAAATTGGGAAGAGCGGTATCTGAATGAATTTCGGAAGAAGTTCTTCGCACCGGATCGATCTGAGCTCAAGCTCACTTACGGAGCGCGGACGGATGTGGGGCGGGTTCGGAAGCGAAACGAAGATCACTTCGCAGTCATCCGCAACGGTCGCACTCAACAGATCATGCTGTCGAATCTCGACCCAAGTCTTCAGGTGTATCCAGAGCAAGTCACCTACGGACTCGTCGTCGCGGATGGTGTCGGTGGAGGCCGACGAGGAGACTATGCCAGTCAGCTTGTTCTGAAGACCATGCTGGAACTCTCAGGACGGGCGACGAGTTGGGTCATGCGTCTGACGGATTTCGAAGCTCAGGAGGTCCGTGAACGTGTCGATTCTTACGCGACCGAAATTCAGAACACGTTTCGCAAACTGATGAATGACGATCCCGAGCTGAGTGGAATGGGAACGACCTGGACTTCGGCCCACGTCCTCGGCAACGACCTTCTGACGGTTCACGTCGGTGACTCGCGAGCGTATCTCGGCAGCGATGGAGGATTCACTCAACTCACCCGCGACCACACACTCGGACAGGAACTGGTCGACCATGGGCTTCCTGAGTCAGAGGCGAAGCGCTTTCGCCATATGCTGACGAACAGTTTCGGAGGCACCAGCGAGAAAGTTCGGGCAGAGATCGCTCACCTGGAAGTTCATTCAGGTGACCGGTTAATTCTCTGCACTGACGGTCTCAGCGACATGCTCTCTGAGGAGACGATGCAGCAAGTTCTCACTGAAGAAGAGGATCCACAGGCGGCAGCGGATCGGCTTGTGGATCTGGCACTTGCTGCCGGCGGCCGTGATAACGTGACAACGATCGTGGCGCATTTTCTCGGGGATGATGAGATCTCCAAAGAGGCAGCTGCTCGCCTCGCCGAAACCGATCCCGACTTCGATGCTCTGGTTGACTGAGAAACGTTTATTCGAAATATCCTTTCCCGGCGTCGGTGCGACGCGATTGGCAGTCGAACGTCTCACAGTTCTCAAACGAATCACATCGGAAAACTTGCATACACCATTGACGCCTGTTCGACAGAAAACGACGATGTGCGCAAGTTTGAACCCTTACGAAAAGCTGTCTGTTTTCGGAAAGAAACATGATAAGAACACTGATTGCTTGCACTGCATTGATCGCCTTTTCTGCAGGAATGATGTCCGTCCAAGTCGACGCCGCTGAACCTTCAGCAGGCGAATGGAAGACCATCTTCAACGGAAAGGATCTCACCGGCTGGAATGGAGATTCTCGCTTGTGGTCGGTCCGCGATGGTGTCATTCACGGAGAAACAACACCGGATAAAACAGCAAACGGCAACACTTTCCTCATCTGGGAAGAGGAACCCGTCTCCGATTTTGAGTTGTCGCTGGCGTTTCGTTGTTCAGCGACCAACAACTCCGGAATTCAATACCGATCGCGACACATCGATGCAGACAACGCACGCAATGACTGGGTTGTTCGCGGCTATCAACATGAGATCCGCAATGAAAACGAACTCCCCAGCGTCGCGGGTTTCATTTATGACGAAGGGGGAAAACGAGGCCGGATGTGTCTGGTTGGAGAGAAAGCGGTTTGGACCGCTGATGGAAAAGAGTTGGTCGAGACTTTTTTGACCGCAGATGAGTACAAAAAACTCTTCAATCTCGATGACTGGAACGAAGTTCGAATCGTTGCCAAAGGCAATCGTCTGCAACACTACCTCAATGGAACGTTAATTCTCGACTGTACCGACAAGCATCCGGAATTCGCGAGAACCGACGGTGTGCTGGCTCTTCAACTTCATGCTGGGAAGCCAATGTGGGTCGAGTTCAAGGATTTGAAGATCCGCCCGGCAAAGTAGAAGATCATCCTGGGTTGAGTCATCTCGTCCCCAGAACGTAACCGGAGGTCGTGTTTCCTGTCGAAACGCGGCCTCAACTCGTTCAATAGGCAATTCATCAAACGCAATGCTTGGAAAACCGATCATTCCCGATTGATCGTGTTTTTCGTCAGTCGATCTTTCAGTTGACTCTTCACGCGTCTGAAGTCGTTTGTTCCGATACTCAACTCGAAAGAGAATCTATTGAGCGATCGACTTCGAACCACTTGCGGAGCCAGCAATCGGAAAACCTGACGGAAGAGGTCGTGAAGCGACCCAGAATCCGTAGTCGTGCAGGAAGGACTTCAAATCCTGATGCAGTTCGTAGCTGTCGGGGTAGACCCAGAATGTGATCGTCGCGTTGGTCCCTTGAGAAATCAATGCGCGGCGAAACTGTGAGTGCGACTGCAAAGCTTCTTCGGACGTCTCTCCGCGTACGTCACCCGCTGGTCTGATGACCCAGTCGGTCACGCTGATCTTCACGAGATTGGCACCGAATCGTGAATCGCCCAGCAATCCATTCGAGTGGCGTTGAACCAGAAACTCCATTTCGTAGCCGTTGACTGGCCCGACAGTCGCCTGATAGCGAGGCTGTTTGAGCAGGAAATCTTTGCGGCGTTGCATTTGTTGTTTGACGAGATCCGTTAATTCGTCCACGGGCACATACGAGACTTGACCGTTCTCAAGGCAGAAGTGCACCTCCTGGCCGGAAACGGCTCGGCCGACTGGATTCAACCGGTGCGCGAGTTTTTTGGTTTCAGGCTCTTCGTTTTGAACGTCTGCAAGCCGCTCTCTGAGTTGCTCAATCACCTGTGAGGAGCGTGCGTTTTCGATTTCAACAAATTCCAGCTGTTGCCGCCGCTGCGAGAGGGCGCTTTCGGCTGAGGTCAGTTGACGTTCGAGTTCTTCCGACTGCTGAGAGATTTCTTCGCGATCACGCTGGTGCTCCGAGAATTGATTGCGAACAGATTCCCACTGTGCAGTGAGTTGGGCCAGCTCCTCTTGCATTTGCTCGAAGACTTGAAGCAGTTCCGCCGAAACAGCTGCGTCCGGAATCGGCTCGAACACTCCGACTTCTGGCGGAACGAATGGCGCGATTTCGACCGGGATTTCCTCCGGGGTCATGGCTGGAACGAACGCGAGATCGACTTCGATCGGCTCGTCATTGTCCACCGGGGCGTTCGCCCATAATGTCACAGTTTCAGGGGACTTTTGTTCGGCCGAAGCCTCTTGTTTCGGAACGGAGAGAAGTGGAGTCCGGCTGACGCGCACGCCAGCTACAACAATCAGAATGATCAGAATTCCGACAATGTTGGCCACGATGTCCAAAAAGGAATCCGAGCCGAACGCCGTCTCTTCAACTTGTCGACGTGCCATGGATCAGAACCTTCTCACCGAGTTTGCGTTAAACGTTTGTCGACCACTAGTGATCTACCCACCACCAGACAGAACCATCAGATCGGTCAATCCAATGAATACTCTGCGACGGTCGGCGTCCCCCATTGATTCGTCAAATCCTTGACCCGGGCGTAATGCTGATTTCCCCCCGGATGGATGACGATTTTGACCGTTGGCTTCCAGAAGAATGAATCCGGAGCCGATTTCCACGATTGCGTATGTTGCCGAACAGCCCGTGTCACCGCTCGTTGGATCTGACCGGAGGTTGCTTCGAGTGGAATGTCGATATCCAGCTCATCCTCAACGCTGATCAGTTCCGGGCGAAGGTGAATGGCGATTTGCCGTTCGATCCCGATTGCGCCGCGGCGTCTTGGAATCGTCCAGGGAATTGACAACGGAGAATCTTCTTCTTCACCACCGGGACCAGCTGTGAACTGTGACGAACTGCTGTTTCCTGTGGATGACGAATCAATCGGACGAGACGCCACATTGGGAAGGAGGCTCGGCGGCTGATCGGGAACAATCTCAGGGAGTCGCCCAACAGACTGCGTATTCGTTCCGGAGGATTGTTCGTCTGCGTTGTCCGACGAACGGGATGAGCGTCCGCGGATCACGGTTTGTGGTTGCGTTCGCTCTCTCGTCTCTGTTGCTTCTGCTTCGCCTCGTCTTCCCGGCGAGTTCGATCGCGACAGGAGGCTTGACTCAGCATCGCTCAATCCCAAGGACGACCGGCGTGCGTCTGGCCGCTCTTCAGTCGTAGGAGATGAAGCAATTGATTCCCGTTGGCTGACATTCGGAGAAGGACTCAACGGTTTCAACGTCAGAGGTTGTGTTGCCGAACCATAAGGTCGTCCGGCAGCGGCCGAGGATGGTGTCGATGGTCGAACCTGCTCGCCCAGCGGAACCTTTTCGACAAAACTTCGATCGCGGCGATGCGGCGAGACCCACTTTTCATCGCCGAGATACATTCCGCCCCTCGACTTCGAAGCATTCTTCATCGCTGGAAGCGAGAAGCTTCCGTCTGTGTCCGCAAAGTCGAGCGGACCATCAGAGCGAATCAGGCCATATCCGGTTCGGGCAGCGACATGTTCTCGTTCCGAGAGGACTTGCCGAACGGCACGTTCACAAGCTGCGGCAGCACCGGGATCAGTTTCCGGCCAGTTTAGTTGCGTCTCTTCACTTACGAGTTCATAACCGAAATCGTGATCGAGTTTCGAAAGCAATCCTCGAGCCACATAGAACCCGGTTGTTCCCCCAGGTCGAACGACAAGTAAAAGATAAGGTTTGTCGATTCCTGTTCCGTTCCGTTCCCAATAGTCGAGAAGTGCCTCAGCCCCTGACCGCAACGGGTTGTATTCCGGAGGGAATCCGCTCAACTCCATGGCACTCAATGCGATGCCTTCCGAAACGAATCGGATTTCCTTCTCAGTACATTCAATGAGAATCGGCTTCTTTGCCGTTCCGGTCATCGTGTCGTAAGCGACGATCTCAGTAGCTGCCGTCGCACCTGAAAGATTCTCTTCCGCTCGCGCGATCTGACGCGTTAACTCAATCGATTCGGTCACCATCTGATTGCGAGCTGCAATTTGGAGTTGTTCGTCTTTCTCAATTTCGGCCAGCACATCTCGAATCTTCTGCAACCGCACTTCGTTGACGATGACTGCTTTCTTCTGTCGCTCGAGTTCTGCTTTCAATTCGGAGACCGCAGCCAGTCGCTGGGAAATTTCTCGCGTCTTGTCCTCAATCTGAGTCCGAAGCGATTCAATTCGCGCGGCAAACTCCGAATCCAATTTCTGCTGGAGCTGATTGCGTTCGTTGAGAGACCTTAAGTGTTCGGCACGCAGTTGTTCTTGTTCCTGCTCCCAGCGACGACGTTCCCAGGCAACATCTTCTTCAGAGATTGGAGCCAGGAGCGGAGCGATCGGTTGTTCGGGATCGATCGTGTTTGGCTTCTTGACTGTGAGTGGAAGATCGGGGATTTCCGGAAGTTGTGGGAGTGGATCGACGACCTCAACCGGGGCCTCGATCGACACTGTCGGAAGTTCAACAAGAGCTTGCTTCTGAATTCGACGAGTCGTAATCAGCAATAGAAAGATCAGCGCCCCCATCGTGCAGACGAGAACTGCAAGAAAGGGAAACAGATTGACAGATGGTGTACTCTTGCGTCGGCTCACGATGTTGCTGACCGCTGGTTGTGTTGCGCCACAATTTGTGGCTGGCGGATCGAAATCAATTCAGTCGATGCAATGGCCTGCGACGGCGATTACTTTGCCTGTTGAACATTCTTCGCGCTGATTGTCGTCTGTTCGCGTAAGCGGAAACTCAGCGATGACGACTCAATACCGGTTAAGCGGCATCTCGGGTTCGGGCTCTTGCTGTCAACAGGTGCACAGCTGCCGTGAGGTTGTGGAGCGTTTGTTCGAACGTTTCTCCAGTCCGGACAGCTTCGAGATTTCGATCGAGTTGAGTCTGAAGGCGGACCAGTTGTTCTTCCTGTCCTACAATCCGTTCCAGCTGACCTCCGTGATCAAGCAACGCTGCACTCTGGCGAGTCATCGCCAAAGTCAGTTGCTCAAGCTGTCGCTGCCACGAATCTGTTTTCGATTGCCAGGATTCGACGCGAGTTCCGAATTCGTCAAGAGTTCGAGCAAGGTCACGATGCTGCTTCGTCGCGGCTTCTTCTGCGCTTTGCTGAATCTGAGACGACAAAGCATTGAGTCGGTTGAGCAGGACAGCTTCTGATGCCTGCCGATCTTCATTGATTCCTGACAGATTTTTGGACAGTTCCTCACTGAGCAACTTTTGGGCGTTTAGAAACTGCTCTCGATATTCTTCCAACTGTTGAGCGTGATTCGAGAGCGCAGATTCCGTTCCATCAGAAAGCGATCCCGAAAGATGAGCTTGCTGCTGCTCAAGTGTGGAAACCCAGTTCTGTCGAAGGTCATCGAGTGCTGACGACCATGTTTCCGTTTGAGTGCTGATCAGTTCCGCAGTCTGCTTCAACAGATCTTCGGCAGCTTTCGTCTCGGCGTCGAACAGTGGATGTGATCGATCTCCTGTGACTCCGATTGGGAAACAGCGATTCACTTCAAGTCGACAGCGTTCATCGATATCCGTCAACAGTCCTTCTTCAGCCCGTTTGACGAAGAGCGATGCAAAGCCAAGCACGAGCGACAACGACAACGCCAGAGCAGTCGTATCGAAAGCAACGGCCAGTCCACCGGTGACTGCATCGAGTGACGTATCCAGCTGTTCCGGAGTCACATTGGCGATCGCCAGCGTAATTCCCATCACAGTTCCCAGGAATCCGAGAATAGGAATCGACCAGATGACCGTTTGAAGAAGTGAATGGCTCGCCTGCAATCGATCCATCGCAGACTCTGAAAGGTAAACAAGATGCTCGGACAGACCGTCTCCATTTCGTCGTCCCTTGAAGAACGCCAGCAAATGCTCAAGCCGACGTCCCCATTGTGTATTCTCCAGCGACTGAGAAGTGGACGTCAAATGGCTTTGGAAACGGGCCACATTTTCTTCAAGCTCCTCGCTCGGATGCGAGATTCCGAAGGTCGTCACTTTGCGAAACGCCCTCCGCTCGAAGATCATTGTGATCGCCTTGATCAGAATGATCGCCAGACCGACGAAGAACAGCCCCGCAAGAACCCGTTCCAGCGGGTGTCCGCAGAAATAGCGGATTGCGAGGTCTCTGCCGACTGGCAAATGAGGAAGACCTTGGTAAAACCCCCAAGTCATCGCCCCAGCCCAGATCCATGGCGCTGTAAGAAAGCGATAGAAGAGGCCAGGTTCCTGGAATTGATTAGGCTCAGGCATGATAAAATTCACGTTCTGGGGCACACTTCGGCAATCCATGCCGAATCTTGCGAATTTGTAGTACAATCGTTCCTATCACTATGATCGACTTCTCCGACAAAGATTGTTTACGGAATGCTTGAGACCTGTCCGTTTTCAGGAAGGTTCTCGAAGAGACTGTCGGAAGTGAGAGGTTCGGTATGCCCATCAAATTTCGATGTCCCCACTGCGAGCAATTCCTTGGAATTTCTCGTTCGAGAGCTGGTGCCATCACCGATTGCCCTACCTGCGGACGAACGATTCGTGTTCCGCAACTCGATGGATCGATCGATCCTCTTCCGGAACCTGAGATCAATCTCGGGGACAACCAACTACGCGATGCGCTCTCTGCGCTCGCCAGTCTGGAAGGTGATTTGTCCCCACAATTGACCTTGACAGCTTCCCCTTCTGATGAAGCTGTTACGAAGTCTCGATCACAGCCCGAAGCCATCGACTCTGTCGACCCGAGACCCGTTGTTGTTCCGATTGCGGAAAAACAATCAGTCGACGCGCTCGACACTTCCATCAGCGACGGGGAAATCGATGTCCTTGCAGAACTCGGCAAACTCGAGGCTGCACCACCTTCCGCTTATCAGAAGGCAAAACCGACTCCACTCAAGCCGGGCGGACAATGGAGATGGATCATCCTGGGCGGAGTCGTCGCATGTGCTCTCAGTTTTCTATTGGGACGAATTTCGTCAAACGTCGGTTCCGTGGATGAACCTCAAGAAGTGGTCGTTGCGAATAAAGTTCCCGTCCCGGATTCGGAGGTCGCTGTTCCTCCCGTTGTCGAAAACGCCCAGGAGAACGACCGGGAAAATCCCGCGAATCCGGTGGCTGTCCAAGAGTCATCTGCGACACTCGACGGAATCGTCACATGGGTTGATCCGACGGGAGAATCTCGTCCCGACAAAGGAGCCCGCGTACTCGTTCTTCCGCGAGAACGAATCGGGACGAGTCGACTTCCAGAAGAGGGATTGCGTGTCGGAGCCGACCAAAACGACCAGAACGTCCTCTCGGCAGCGATTGCCGCACTCGGCGGTCGAATGGGACGAGTGGACTCCGAAGGCAAATTTCACTTCGCGCAACTTTCTTCGGGGCAGTATGGAGTTCTGATTGTCTCACAATTTCAATCAGCCTCTTCCGCAGACCAGTTGGCTCCGGAGTTCATCACGTTTCTCCAATCGTACTTCGATCAACCTGATCGACTGTGGGGGCGTGTGCAGGCGAAGTTCCAGTTCATCAAAGTTCCCACCGATCAGGGAAAACCAATCGAAGTCGAATTCTCTAATCGCTAGTCCATCTTCACGTTGAGTGCTGATTCTGCTGTTTCGAAATTCGCTGCAATCAATGCAAACTCTTTCGAGAACTCGATCGCGAGTCAGTCATCACTCGACATTCCGAGCCCTGTAGATTTTACAATCACGGTTTCATGAAAAGTCTCATGACATCGACCACTCAATGATTTGGCACGGAGTTTGACTGGTTCGCGAGCATCTCAAGTGCTCAATCAGCAAAACTCTTGCAGCGAAATCCGCGTTGACCGGTTCGACAAAACGCTCGTACACTGCGTCCTCGAAATTGCTCTCGATTTCATCTCCCGAATGGATTCTCCAGTCTGCAGGAAGCACTCTGTGAGCACCTCCGCCAAACAACTCATTCCGTTCAGCCAGTTCGAACAGTTACGAACCGGGCGCGAAATTATTCGTACTGAGGCAGAAGCCCTCCTCAGCATGGCGAGAGAGCTGGACGCTTCGTTTCTCCACGCCGTCGATTCGATCTCCAGGTGTTCCGGAAGTGTCATCGTTTGCGGAATGGGCAAAGCTGGCCTGATCGGGAAGAAGATCACCGCGACACTCTCATCAACAGGGACCCGCGCCCACTTCTTGCATCCTGCGGAAGCTGTTCACGGCGATTTAGGTTGCCTCCATCCCGACGACATTCTTCTGACACTTTCCAACAGCGGGGAAACAGAAGAGATCCTCAACGTCATTCCGGTCGCGAAGCGTCTTGGATTGTCGGTCATCTCCATCACTGCCACGAATCACAATTCACTTGCGGAACAGTCAGACATCGTGCTCCCCATCGGAAGAACCCGCGAAGCCTGTCGATGGGGGCTGGCTCCTTCGACAAGCACAACAGCGATGCTTGCATTGGGAGACGCTCTCGCTCTGGTGGTCAGCGAATGCAAGGAATTCCAGCCACACAATTTCGCCCAGTTTCACCCAGCCGGAAGTCTTGGTCAAAAACTCAAACCCGTGGCCGAAGTCATGCGTCCGCGAGACCAGCTTCGAATCGCCTCCGATCGAGAAACTGTGCGGCAAGTCATCTCTCAGTCGGCAAGACCGGGGCGAAGAACGGGGGCGACGCTCCTCGTGAACGAAGAACAAGCACTGACCGGAATCTTCACCGACAGTGACCTCGCTCGACTTCTTGAGTCACGACAGGATGAACTCTTCGATGATCCGATCGCCAGCGCGATGACCCGTCATCCGTTGACGGTTTCAGCGTCGGCTCTGTTTTCAGAAGTCGTCGATCTGCTCGCGACTCGCAAGATCAGCGAAATTCCGGTCGTCGATGATCAGGGTGCCCCCGTCGGATTGATCGACATCACTGATGTCATTGCGTGGCTTCCAAATGAACAAACCCCCGGACCGCACTCCCAGGAGAACTGACTGTGGTTCGATTTGTGGTCTGTCTGGCCGTGACAATGTTTCTGGCCTCCGCGTACTTCATGTATGCCGGAGTCATGCTCCCGTTGACGGCCATTCAGAAAGCTCCTGATCCGCTCCCGTCGTTGAGTTCCACCGACTATCGTCCCCCTGTCCTCTCCGAAGCTGCCGAGCAGTACTTCCCGGATCTGGACTGGGTGAACTCCGAAAACCTGGAAACATTCGAGTCACAAACTCAGGACCTCATGCTGTTCACGCAGCATACGAAACGTGTCTTTGTCAGCGGTCAAACTGGAAGCGGAGAGGACGACGGACGAACGGTCGAGATGTCTCCCGTCGCTGTCCTTTGGAAAGACCCGCGAAATCCGGACGCTCGTCCTTTTCGACTGATTGCCGACCGCGCACTCGTTCGCTTTCAGAATCGTTTCTTCGACGAAGCTCTCGAGTTGTCCAACAGTCGCCCGGGAAGAGTGGTCTGGGCGTCGCTTGAAGGAACTGTTCATATCGACGGCCCAGATGGACTCGTGATCGACGGCCAACAATTCATTCTGTCTGAGCAGAGCGCTCAGCTTTACAGCGACCGTCCCATCCGATTTCGTTACGGCCCCACAGCGAATGACCAAACCGAATTCAGCGGATCGTCTGACCAGATCGCGATTCACCTGATGACAGATGACGCTCCGCTCCTCGGGAAAGATCTCCCACAAGTGAGTGGAGTGCACAGCCTGATTCTTCGAAAGAATGTTCTCATCAATACGACTTTCGTAAGCGACGGAAAACGAGAGCAAGCAAAAATCGCGTGTGACGGACCATTTGAATATGACTTCCAAAGACGATTCGCCTCATTTGAAAGCGACGTCGTCGTCGATCATCTTGTCCCTAATGGACAAAAATTCGATCGACAGCAGTTGCACTGTCAGCGGCTGGAAATCGATCTCGAACCAGAATTGGCATCCGAAGTTGAAAAGTTGAACAGCGAAACTTCGGACAGTGGGACGTTACAGCTGGACAACTTGACGTTCCGTCGACTGCAAGCGTTCAACACGACTCGTCGACTGGGCGGACGCATCACCCCTGTTCAGCTGTCTTCCGATGAACATCAGGTTCAGGGAACGATGAGCCAGCTCATTTACGACGCATTAACGCGTACGGCGGTGATGCTTGATGAACAGGGAGTCATTGTGCGTCAGAACGAGACAACGTTTCGATGCCCCAGGATCAAGCTCACTCACACCGACGGCAATGATCTCGAAACAATCGAGTGTCTCGGCCCCGGCGAACTCATGGTGACGACTGAATCGTTCGGCCAGACTCCGGTTCGTGCGAAGTGGGATCAAGCGGTGAACGTTCTGCCTGAGGCCAGCACCAACTTTCATATCGTCGAACTGAACGGAAACGCAGAATTCACCATTCCGAAGACGGATGACCCGAAAGCGGGCGCACTGAGTCAGGTGGGGATCGCCGCCGACCAACTGAAGGTATGGGTCGATTTCAAGAAAGCAGAATCGCTCCAAAATTCGGACTCTCTTCTCAAATCAAGACTGCCTGTCTCGCGTGCTCAAGCCGTCGGAAACGTGGCGATGGTCTCACGAGATGCGATTATCGAACGTGCTCAGACCATTGATGTCCGGATCACGCATTCCGAAGAATCACACGAAGTGGCCGATTCGGATTCGCCATCTCGTCCCCAAAAAAACAGTCGTGGCAACAAGTCTGAAGAAGAAGTTGCCAATCCGCTCCGAGTCGCCGCCCAGTCAATCACCGTTCATCTGGAGCACAATTCGCTCGACGGAAAAGTGGATGTCCGCAAGGTCGATGGTCGAGGCGATGTCGTCATGACTCATCAACCCGAGCCAAACGAATCACTTCAGGAACTTGGCGGTGAGAATCCAATCGTAATGTCCGGCGTTCGGGTCGTTGCGCATCGTGATCGCCACCAGAATGAATACGTCACACTTCTCGGCCAACTCGATGATCGCGGAGCTGTCACTGAACCGGCGATGATCTCCTTCGGTGCGACTCGAATCGGTGGAGCCAATCTCGCATTCGACCGGACGGGGAACACCATTTCCATTCTCGGTCCGGGTAAACTTCGCGTCCCTGTTTCAAAAAGTCTCGAAGGCAAAGAACTCGACACTCCCGGCATGATGGAAGTCGTCTGGCAGGAGCGAATGACCTTTGACGGAGAGACCGCAAGGTTCTTCGATTCGATTCGATGCTCTTTCGACAACCACGGGGAAAACCTGACCAGCTTGAATTGTGAGAATCTTTCCGTGCGTCTCACGGACCAGATTCGATTCGACAAGGGAACGAAAGACTCTGATTCCGTCGAACTCCACAGCATTCATGCCACGCAACTTGTCGAGTTTGAGTCTTATGAGTTCTTGAAGAACCAACTCATTGGCGTTCGAAAAGGTCAGCTCGACGATTTCATTCTGGACCAATCTGCAGATCGCTTCACAGGACGTGGCCCCGGACAGTTTCATATCTGGTCGTATGGGAACTCGATGAAACTGGCGCCCGACGGAAAAGCTGAAGCCAATCGCCCCATTCAGGCAAACGAAGAACAATCCTGGAGATATTCGACCATCGAGTTTTCAGGAGTCATCAACGGGAAGATTACGGATCGATCGGCAAGCCTAGAAAACCAGCGAATCGAGATCCTCTCGGCTCCTGTCGAACAAGCGCATATCAAGTTCCACCGCGACGAAATTTCTTCGGGACGACCACAGGCAGCGAACGCCGTCTGGCTCGGCTGCCGAAATCTCCGCATCAATCAAAAGTCATTCGGCGACAAGGATTATTGGGAGCTGTTTGCCCGCGAAGCAACGGAACTGGAAGGCGAACGATTTCGAGCAGTGGCGGACGAACTTTCCTTCGACGAACGGATGGGCCGATTCGTGCTGCGGGGTATTGGTCGAGAAGCGACTCTCTACTTCCAGGAAGCTCCCGGAACGCAATTCCGTCCTTCATCGCATCAGCTGATCGAATTCATTCCCAAACGCCGCAGCGTCACAGTTGACGGGTCAACAGGCGTTGGCGGTTAGTCCACTTTCGTCGTTTCTCCACACTTGGCGTATCGCGACTCTTTCGATGAAAAAAGCGAGCCATCCGGATCAGTGATCGCAGATGACTCGCTTGATGATGACGTTGATACGGCAATCGCAGTGAGATTTACTCGGCGAATGCGGCGTCGAAGGCGACGTTGCTTGGCTCGAAATCGATGTTATGGCAGAAGTCCGCAGCTTCAGCGGCACCTTGATCGCGATTCATGCCTGAATCTTCCCATTCGACTGAGAGTGGCATATCGGCAGGATATCCAGCTGCGTTCAACGCGCGGATAATCTCTTCGAATCGAACACCACCACGCCCCACGCTTCGGAAGTCCCAACCGCGTCGAGGGTCACCGAATGAGAGATGGCTGGCCAGAATGCCGCTGCGTCCGTTGAGAGTTGTCGCAGCGTCTTTCATGTGGACATGATAAATTCGGTCCGGGAAAGCACGGATGAATTCGACGGGATCAACTCCCTGCCAGATCAAGTGGCTCGGATCGAAATTGAATCCGAACTCTTCGCGACGATCGATCGCTGCCAGGGCTCGCTCAGCGGAGTAAATATCGAAAGCGATTTCGGTCGGGTGAACTTCGAGGGCAAACCGTACACCGCATTCCTGGAAGACATCGAGAATCGGGTGCCATCGATCGGCGAACTGCTGGAATCCGCCATCGATCATTGACTTCGGTGTCGGTGGGAAATCGTACAGCAGG
Organism: Thalassoglobus neptunius; assembly: GCF_007859735.1. Lineage (GTDB taxonomy): Bacteria > Planctomycetota > Planctomycetia > Planctomycetales > Planctomycetaceae > Thalassoglobus > Thalassoglobus neptunius. Next base: position 82,211 of record NZ_SIHI01000014.1, read on the forward strand.
TGCCAGATGCTGGAACCGGTGAATCCGTTGACAACACCCACTCCCAACTTCTGGGCAGCGCGTGCGGTGTTCTTCATCTCTTCGATGGCACGTTCGTTCACACCAGCAGGATCACCATCTCCCCAGACGTATTCTGGAAGAATCGATTTATGGCGTTCGTCGATGTTGTCGCAGACGGCCTGACCGACAAGGTGATTCGAGATGGAGAAGAGTTTGAGATCGTGGCGTTCCAGAAGATCGCGTTTTTTCGCGCAGTAAGTATCGTCCGAGAGGGCCTTGTCGACTTCGAAATGATCCCCCCAACATGCCAGTTCCAATCCATCGTACCCGAACCCTTTGGCCTTTTTGGCAAGTTCTTCCAGCGACAGATCTGCCCATTGGCCAGTGAACAAGGTAACAGGTCGACCCATTGTAAACTCCTCTCGCGGAAATCGGATAAATGAAGAATGACTGATCTGAATTCAACTGTGGGAAAAGTACAGAACGATGCCTGAGAATTCAAACCCTCCCGCCTACCATCCAGCGATCAACGTCTCTATAACAGCACAAACCGCATCGTCTTACTCAGCAGGAAACGCATTCCATGGACGCTTTCCCGATTCAAGTCAGTTCTCGCATTCTTCACATTCTCGGAGCAATTCTTCTGCTCGGAGGAGCGATTTTCTTCAAATTCATCGTTCAGCCCGCCGCTTCGGAACTCCCTGAGAACGAACACGCTTCGCTGAAAGAACGCGTGATGAAAAGTTGGCGACAGCTGGTCGGAGTGGCGATTGCGATTCTGATATTTTCAGGTTTCTACAACTATCTCGTTGTCGCACTTCCAGAACATGACGGCGACAAGCGATACCATATGTTCATGGGAATCAAGATTCTCATCGCTTTTGTCATCTTCTTCATTGCGTCAGTCCTGCCCGGACGTGCTCCAGCTTTTGAGAAGATGCGACAGAAAAGCAAGATGTGGATGACGATCACGATCGTGCTGGGACTCGTGGTCATCAGCATCGCCGGATTCCTTCGAATGCGTGGCATTCCTGGCTAATCGGGCAGAGTCAACGGGTCCTCTGACCTCAAGAATCGACGAGTCACGGTCCACGAAGCCAGATTTCATCGACGAAATTGCTGAATCTCGGACCCATCGAAGATGAGTCCCCCGTCCCTCAGGTGGACGAACACTTCTCTCAAAACAAACGAAACTGTCGCCCGCGACAAGTATTCAAATGATCACTACTGGTGTCGCGGGTGGTCAGATTTCTTCTCCCCCAGGAACACGCTGACTTCCTAATCTACCAAGACTTCCTCCTCGGAGAAATTTTTCTGAGTGACGGAATGTCCCTCACTGATCGATTTCGCATCACTCGATCAGTACGTTGCTCGGCCGTTTGCAGGCTGTACTAAATCTCTCTTGTCGCCACAACATGTTTCAAAAACACAACTTCCAGTAATTCCGGGAAGTTTCTTCCGTTGGGCGCTCCCTCTGCTCTCTCAGTAGCTGCGTGTTAAGAACCCGAAAACCTTTTCTTGGAAATATTGTTCGCATGCGAACTTTTTTAGTAATCCCAACGTCTCTTCACCCGTACTAACACCTGAACGGCAACATTAAGCATGCATGGGGAACTGAAAGTCCTCTGCTCAAGCCATAAAGAAAGTTTTCGAACAAAAAATCAGCGACAGGGAGTTTCTTCCGAAGACGTCGCTGTTGATTCACGGTTTCAGTTCAAGACGAACATGAAGCAGTGACTGTGGAAAGGGTTTTGTGATGAGCGAGAAGTTCAATCATCCGGTCATGAAACAACTGACCGAACAGCAGAAACGCTACGCTCCGATCGATAAGCGCCTCGAACAAATGGATCGCGCAGAAAAACTTCTGACGCAGATCGAAGAGGACCGCTCCTATCGATATCAGGATCTTTGCGAGCAGTTGACGACATTTCGTCCCGACAAATATCCAGACCTTTCAATTGACGGAGGCGACTTGGCCCATGACCTCCGCCTGTTCGTGGAAGAACTTTCTGCAACCACCAACTTACCGGTTGAGCAGGCTGGCGAACCTGTTTTGACCGTCAACGATCTGAGTGAAGAGTACAACGTGTCGACGAAAACCGTCGATCGCTGGCGAAAACGCGGACTGGTCAGTCGGCGATTCCGGTTCGGAAATCGATCCCGTGTCGGCTTCCTCCGATCTTCCGTCGATCGATTCGTGAATGAACATCACACCGAAATTCAGCGAGGTTCCAAGTTCTCACAGATCTCTGAAACCGAGCGTCAGGAGATGATCGCCAAAGCCCGCCGGCTCGCCATTCATGGAGCGTGTCCGTCGGAAGTGAGTAAACGCCTCTCCCGCGCATTCAACCGGTCGCCAGAAGCGATTCGGTACACAATCAAGCAGTATGATGAAGAAAACCCTGAGAATGCAGTGTTCCCGAATTCGACCGTTCCACTGACCGATGACCGCAAGATGGAGATCTATCAGCGCTTCGTCAACGGGATGTCTGTCGAGTTGCTTGCGGAAGAATTCTGCCGCACGAAAACCAGCGTCTACCGAATCGTGAACGAGGTTCGAGCCTCGATTCTCCTCAGTAGCCCTGTCGCATTCATGGACAGCCCCGAGTTTCACGAAGAAGGCAAAGAAAGAGAAATTCTCGGACCGCCGCCAGAAGTTGAACAATCCGGCCGCGTGATGAAGGCTCCTCCGGGACTGCCTCCATACCTCGCCAGCTTGTACACAGTTCCGCTTCTGACTCGTGAACAGGAAGGGTATTACTTCCGGAAGATGAACTACCTGAAGTTCAAAGCTGCGGAGCTGCAAGAACAGATCGACCTCAAACAGCCGAAAAGTCGGCAACTCGACAAACTTGAGGATCTGATCAACCAGGCTGTCGCGGTCAAGAACTTCCTGATCCGCAGTAACCTGCGACTCGTGGTGTCCATCGCCAAACGACACATGAAGCCGACCGTCAACTTTTTCGAGATGGTCAGTGACGGAAACATGTCGTTGATGCGTGCCATCGAGAAGTTCGACTACACCAAAGGGAACAAATTCTCGACGTATGCCACGTGGGCGATCATGAAGAATTACGCCCGTTCGATTCCGGCAGAGAACAAAGTTCTCGATCGGTTCCGAACCGGAAATGAAGAAGTGTTCCACTTCTCAGAAGACGATCGAGGAAGCCAGTTCTACGACGAGGTGACCAACGCACGTCAGCACGAAGTCATCATGTCGATCCTGGAAAATCTCGACGACCGTGAGAAGTCAATCATTCTTCATCGATATGGACTGGAGAAAGGCTCCGAACCGGAAACACTCGAACAAGTTGGTTCGAGGTTCGGAGTAACCAAAGAACGGATTCGTCAGATTGAAGCCCGTGCGATGCAGAAGATTCGAAAGATCGCAACTGAAGAAAACCTGGAGATCCCGGGAATCTAAGTTGGGGCCTCTCACTTTGGGTGCAACGAGTCCTCTCCACTCCTGGAAGCCTCAATGTCTAACTTGGACGTTGAGGCTTTTTCTTTGCGCATTGATATCAGATAATCATCTCATCAAATCATTTATCGGCATCTCCATTTGATTGGCGAACCATCACTCAACAGTCCATTCTAGAGCAAGTTGCTCTTACCTGTGCACTCGCTTGTACTCTTTCATCAGGGAAAAGGCTTTATTCACTCGTGCGAGTGAGTGCAAAAAACAGAAAATGCTCTAATGAAATCTCGGGCAAAGCACATTCAGTTCGCGCAGCTGGCGATTATCTTTCTGGGCGGAATTCTCTTTGGAACCGCTCCCGCCTTGATCGCTCAAGACTCACCAATCACCGGACCGTCGCTGGACGAAGTGTTCCTGTTTCGTCCTTCTCGATTCCCTGAAGGGAACTGGAACCCGAAGAACTTGCGTTTCGAAGACGTCGAGTTTCAATCTCAGGACGGCACGAAACTTCATGGCTGGCTTTGCCCGACTCCCGATCCCTTCGCGCATGTCCTCTATCTTCACGGAACCGGTAAGAACCTCAGCGATCGCGCTCAGCTTCTGGAGAAACTCACCAGGCAACACAAGCTCACCGTGATGATCTTCGACTACCGAGGCTATGGACGTTCGGAAAGTCTCCCGACAGTCGACGGAGCAATTGCTGACAGCTTCGCAGCCCGGGCCAAATTCGCAGAGATCGCCCAAATCCCGGAGTCCGAAATTGTCTTGATGGGGCGATCACTCGGAGGGGCCATGGCCATCCAAATCGCCGCTGCCCTCCCCCCACGCGGGATGATTCTGGAAAGCACATTCGCTTCTTACCGGGGAGTCGCTGAACTGCACGCCCCCAAATTCGCATTTCTGATTCCGGATGAGAAACTTCACTCGGTCGAACTGATCTCAGAAATCAAGACAAGCTTCCTGATCAGTCACGGCGACCGCGACCGGCTCATCCCATTCGCTGCCGGTCAAAAACTCTTTCGCGCAGCCCCTGCCCCCAAAAAGTTCATCCGAATTCCGGGGGCCGACCACAACGATCCCCAGTCACATAATTACTACAAAGCACTCGATCGGTTTTTGAGATCGCTTCCACGGCTGAGACGATCGCAGTAGTTCTTTCCTTCTGCACATTGGAGCCAACTCCGTCTGCGGAATTTCATCGCTCCTCAGCAGCGAACGGTTCCTGGACGATCACATCGCAGTGGTCTGTGCTGAACATTTCCCAATATTACCTAAAACAATGTTTTCCAAAAACGATCACCTCACAGCTCGACGGGAGAAACCATCCGGAAAGCGGACTCGAATTAGAAAGAATCTCCGGGGATCGGTTCGTTCCCGTTTCGCGTCCCCAGAGCCCGCCAAACATTGCGATCGATTGCGTCCGAGATAAATCGAGCAGCACCGTCCCCCATCCCCACATTGACGCCGCCGGGATGCAGGCTTGTCACGGTCACGGCAGCGTACGTCCCCGACCGAATGTCGTTGCGATTTCCGTTTGTACAACTGTTGCGATTGGGGGTCTGAACAGTTGTAAATTCCTCTTCGTTGTGAAGTGCGAATCGCGGAAGATGTGAACGGGTTTCGCACTCCTCAGCAAATGCATCGAGATCTTCATGAAAGACGCTCGTTCGGCGCATCAGCCGGTGATGCCATTGGGGACTGTCAAGAGGAATGTAAGACTGAGCGTTCCCTCCCAGCGAGACGAGACGTTCAGAAAGAGCGATAGTCGTCGACAGACCATCAGTAACATCACGCGGTGAGATCGGGTCGTTCGACTGATTCGAGTTGAACCCGTCCCGAAAATGTGCATTCGTTCCGTTTGACATTAGATAGCTCTGGCTGATCTCCTGCCCCGTGCTTTCCGGATCGGAGGGACACGCCATGACTTCTCGCGACGAGACCGGGTTCATCGTCTTGCCGTTCACAATTATCGGTTTTTCCTGCTCCAGGAACGGGAGCACCTGAACGTTCCAGTATTCTCGATTGACAATCGCCCCGGGGAAGTGACCGTAGACTTCTTCGAACTGATGAAACGCCAGACCAATTTGCTTGACGTGAGACAGACATTGCGTCCGACGAGCGGACTCTCGCGCACTCTGGACGGCGGGAATTGTGATCGCGAGAAGGACTCCGATTACACCCATTGCGACCATGAGTTCCACAACTGTGAATCCGTTTCGAGTTTGCGAGCGATGAATGGAATTCCGTCTCATATTCAACTCCCTTATTGTGGCGTCCCATCTGGCAAGAGGATCGGATGATCCTCGGAGAGAGGAACATACAAATCGCGTTTATCTGCTTCTTCCGACTCAACGATCGTAAGGTTTCCTTCGCCCAGAGCTACCGTTTCTGGAAGCGGTTCGTTCTCAAGGTCCATCACTTGTGTTTGCAGCAAGTAACGCACTCGATACTTCCCGGGCTTCAATCGAAATTTGAACGGATCGCTCGTGAATTCGTTTCCGAACGGATCTTGAGAAGGTGGACTCACCGGAATCGTGAAATCGGCAATTCCATCGACAACGTGAAAATCTTCCGGTGTCGCGTCAATGGGTCTCGGTATGACAACGACTCCACGAGCGGTGTAAAACTGGCTCCTTGAAACTTCATCGAGAATCACTTTCAGGAGATGGTCATGGTCCGTTGGATACGAGTGCGACTTTGATTCAAACGGTTCGTCATTGAGCATCGCAGACTGCACGTTAGAATCTGTTGCGACCAGTTCCGGTCTTCGGTGCTTCGCTTCAAATAGATCCTGAGTTGCTTCTGTCATCTGAGGACCTCGGAAGTACCAGAAACTGATTGCGACAACAAACCCCAGAATTGCTATCCCTACCGACCAGAGCTTTTTCGAGCTCATGTACACATTCCTTCCATGGTTGTTCACTGTTGAAAGAGAGTTCAACATGCATTGTTGAAAACATCTCTGGAATCTGAGATGAGAATGCGCTAAAATCTGGTGATGAGTGATTCCCCACGAACGAATGTGTTGTTGGAAGTGGCAAAGCTGTCGCTTCGGATTGGACGCAAGTATGTCGAGCCGTATTCGCATGCGAAGA
>NZ_SIHI01000015.1 GCF_007859735.1 Thalassoglobus neptunius
GAATCATTTCGATCATCTCCCACTGAAGGTCAGTCAGGTCACTTGGGTACGCTTTTCGAATCGCCTCGGACACCGTGCACTCCTTTGCGTTGATGAACCGCAAAGTGTGAACAAAACCAGACTTTCAAAAAACCTCAGTTTCCGGATAGCCTCTTAGAAGCTGTTGGTGCCTCCGGGTTGGATGATTCTCCGAAAGCTGTCTGAGAATCGCTTCGCGATCAGCCGGACTTTCAGTCGAATGGTCGACTTTTTGTCTTAATTGCGATGCACGACATGGCTCACTTCGGTCAGTTGGCAGATGTTCGTCGTTCATTAGGACGAAAACCGTTCGCGTAATTATCTGTGTGTGGTCTAATAATTTGGAAATTAGCTAAAATAGAGGTTCGCTATGAATATTTTAGATGTTCGGTCATATTTATTCTTCGGCGGTCGTTGCGAAGAAGCACTGGAGTTTTATCAGTCGGCGATTGGGGCGAAGCCGGGGATGGTCCTTCGCTTCAATGAAAGCCCCGATCCGGTTCCTGAAGGAATGATTCCTCCGGGATTCGAAAACAAGATCATGCATGCAGAGATGCAGGTCGGGAACGTTTGGATCATGATGTCGGATGGATGCGATGTTGCTGAGAAATTTCAGGGTTTCCGATTGGCGTTGACCGTAACGAAACAAGAAGAAGCAGAGAAACTCTATAACGCACTCGCGGAGGAAGGCAACGAAGATATGCCGCTAACACCGACATTCTGGTCACCGTGTTACGGTCAGGTTACTGACAAATTCGGGTTGGGATGGATGGTCATGGTGCCGGGCGAAGAGTAAATCGCAACAGAGAATTCTGCTGGAGGATTGACTCTTCGAAGTGAGTGATTCAACAACGGGGATTAAAGATGAAATACATGTTGCTCATATACAGCGACGAGGCATGCTGGACCGAAGACGAACGTACCGCGTGCATGTTAAAGTCGATGGAAACCTGCGATGAGTTGTCGGCGGAGGGGAAGTTAATTGATTCTGCTCCGCTGTATTCGGTTAAAGCAGCGACGAGTGTCCGACTGCGAAGTGGCCAACGGCAAATCACAGACGGGCCATTTGCGGAAACAACGGAACAGCTTGGGGGATATTATCTCATCGATGTTGAGCACCTCGACGAAGCGATTGCGATCGCAAGTCGACTGCCGCCGGTCGAGAAAGGAACGGTTGAGATTCGACCGCTGTTCCCACTTCCCGAACGTCCAGTTGATTGACTTCGATTGGCTGATTGAGTGAATTCGAAGTCAGCTGTTTCGTTCCCCGAGAAATCACAGAAGGATGATTCCCGATGCAGTTTGAGCAAAAGATTACCCCATTTCTGTCGTTCGAAAGTGAAGCTGAAGATGCTGCGAATTTTTATGTTTCTGTCTTCCCGGATTCAGAGATTCTGCGGGTGCTTAAGAATCCCATGAACGGGGCTGTGATGACGGTCGAGTTTCGGCTGGCTGATCTCACATTCGTCGCTTTGAATGTTGGACAGAAGTGGGAATACACGAACTCAATCTCTTTGGCGATTCGTTGTGAGTCGCAAGATGAGATTGATCACTACTGGGAGAAATTCCTCGATGGAGGGAAGGAGATGGCTTGCGGGTGGCTTACCGATCGGTATGGCGTGGCTTGGCAGGTAGTGCCTGCTCCCATGGGTGAGTATCTCGGAGACCCGGACACGGAGCGGGCCACACGCGTGATGAACGCAATGATGACGATGATTAAGTTGGATTTTGCTGCTTTGAAGAACGCTTACGAAAACGAAGATGAGTGACTTAGCGATTCAATTCGTTGTCGGGCGGCAGTAACAAATAGAGGCAATTCTCTTTCGGAACATTTTAAGGAGTTTGTATAATGAAAGTCATGGTGATCGTGAAAGCGACTCAGAAGTCGGAAGCTGGCGTGATGCCATCCACCGATGAACTGGCAGAGATGGGCCGGTTCAATCAGGAGCTTCTGGATGCTGGTGTGATGTTATCTGGAGATGGTTTGCATCCGACTTCGAAGGGAGTTCGCATCTCTTTCAATGGACAGAATCAGACCGTTACAGACGGACCATTCGCTGAGACGAAAGAGCTCATTGCGGGTTTCTGGATGTGGGAAGTCGACTCGATGGAGTCAGCGATCGAGTGGGCGCGGAAGAGTCCGTTCCAGGAAGGGGAACTCGAACTGCGTCGCGTCTTCGAGGCCGATGACTTCGGTGAAGAGTTCACTCCGGAACTTCGCGAGCAGGAACAAAAATTGGCAGAGGAGCTTTCCAAGCGGCAAGAGTCGTCATCTTAGTGGGATGACGATCGTGTCCAGGAGATGTTGTTGAGATGTGTTGACGGACGTCTCGTACTTTAGTTGACCCAAACAGATTGCCCTCAGTAGCGAGAGAATTCATGTTTACGAAATCGTTTTCCGTGGTCTTGTTGATGTCGATCTGTGTCGGGGCGGCGGCCCAGGAGACTCCCGAGTTTCCGTCACCCGAGCCGGAACATCAGTGGCTTCAAAAATTCGTTGGCAACTGGTCACTCACTTCGAAAGCAAAGATGGGACCCGATCAGCCGGATGTGGAATGTTCCGGGAGAATGCAGTGTCAGATGCTGGGCGAGTTCTGGCTCATCAACAAGATGGACAGCGAGATGATGGACTCGACGATGAAAGGGGTGCAGTCAATTGGATATGACCCGGTGAAGGAAAAGTACATCGGGACGTGGGTTGATTCGATGACCAGCACGCTTTGGGTGTACGAGGGAACGGTCAATGAGGCCGGGACCAAGCTGACTCTCGAAGCGGATGGACCCAACTTTACGACTCCGGGGAAAACGGCGAAGTTTCGCGACGCCTACGAATTTCGATCACCCGATCATTTGGTTGTGACTTCGTCGATGCAGGGGGACGATGGGGAATGGATCACATTCATGAGCGGAGATGCCAAGCGGATTCGAGACAGGGAATAGTCCGCGGAGAGCTGGAAAGCTTCTGAAATGGAGACGGGGTGAACGTCTGGGGAGGAGCGAATTCTCAGAGCTGGCGGGGAATTCTTACAGCAATGCGACGCGGAACGAGGAGTTCGCGTCGCATTTTCTTCAATTGGGCTGAGATTGCTGCTGATTGTTTGTTGCTGCTTCGCTAACTTACGGACCGACGCTGGTGTCGCGTGGCAATTCGTCCATCGGGATTGCTTCCCATTGCACTTTTTGATCGAGTCCGAGTCCATTCATGTCTTTCCCACCCGTTTCCGAACAACTCAAAGTCATTCGACGTGGAGTCGAGAAGATCGTTCCCGAAGAGGAACTGGAATCGAAGCTTAAGAAAAGCCTTGAAACGCAAACTCCATTGCGGGTGAAGTACGGAATTGATCCGACGGCAGCGGATGTTCATCTCGGGCACACTGTTCCGCTTCGAAAGATGCGCCAATTTCAGGAACTGGGGCATCAGGCGGTCATCATCATCGGAAATGCAACAGCGATGGTGGGTGATCCGAGCGGACGTGATGAAGCTCGTTCGAAGCGGCTTTCTGAAGCCGACGTCGAAGCCAATGCTCAATACTATCTGGAACAAGTCGGAAAGGTGATCGATCTGGAGAAGGCGGAAGTTCACCGGAACGGCGACTGGTTCGGGAAGATGAGCCTGGTCGACATTCTCAACCTTTGCGGCAAGGTTACGGTCGCTCAACTTCTCAGCCGCGATGATTTTGCGAAGAGGATGAAGGCTGAAGTTCCGATTTTTCTGCACGAGTGTTTGTACCCAATCATGCAAGCCTGGGATTCGGTCATGATTCGGGCGGATATCGAACTTGGTGGAACCGAACAACTTTACAGCTTCATGCTTGCTCGCGATTTGCAGAAGGATCAGGAGCTTCAGCAGCAGATTGGCGTTATGTCTCCGATCCTCGTCGGGACCGACGGAACTCGCCGGATGGGGAAGAGTCTCGGAAATTACATCGGGATTTCCGAAGAGCCTTACGAGATGATGAAGAAGTTCATGCAGCTGCCTGATGATGTGATGAAGATGTACTTCGAGCTGCTTACAGACATCGATCTCGACGAGGTCAAAGACATTCTCGCGGGGCATCCCAAGGACGCCAAGATTCGACTGGCTCAGACAGTCATCGGTCAGTATTGGGACAATGATTCCGGAGTTCAGGCTGCGAGTCGTTGGCAGAAAGAAATCGGTGAGGGAGGTCTTCCAACGGACATTCCGGAAAAGGCAATTTCTCGCCAACAGTTGAATGAAGACGGTTGCATGCAGGCTGCTCAATTGCTGAAACAATTGGGGTTGGTCCCTTCGACAAGTCAGGCAAACCAGCGAATTCAGGGTGGAGCTGTGTTCACGCTTGTCGACGGTGAAAAAACTGCCGTCGCCGACCGCAGCGAGTGGATCGCCCTTGCTGATGGAATGATTGTTCGCGCTGGTAAGAAAGCTTGGGCGAAGGTTCGACTCGAAGAGTCATCGTAACGTTCATCGCTGGGCTCAGTCGGTTTCAGCGGATGTCCATCGGCCATCTCGATGAAAGAGTCGCGGTTGTTTTCGTGCCATTCAAAGATTGTGGCGTCGCGTATTTGATGCTGCATCAAACGGTTCATGGTCGTTGGTGTCTGCTTTCTTCGCGAATTTGGCTGTCGTGACGAATGGGGCGGTGCGGGCAATTCGTGGAGTCTTTCCGGATGTAACGAATGATTGCATGTGCTGACCTGTGACGTATTTGTGGGAATCGCGTCGCTGTTGCTGGGCGATTGTTGTAAACCGAGACGGGTGAGGAATCGAATTTCGCGAATGTTCTTTTCGAAGTGTATGAGATAGTATCCGTCTGTCGGTTCCGGCGCGTCGTCGACGTTTCATCCCATTCATTTTCTAAAGATGTTCCCGTCTTATGATTCGAGTCCAGGATCTCACGAAAGAGTTTTTTGATCTCAAAAGGGGGCCAGTCGCCGCACTGAACGAAGTCTCTTTCGAGGTGAAACCGGGGGAGATCTTTGGTCTTCTGGGTCCCAACGGGGCTGGGAAAACGACGTGTTTGAGAATACTGAGTACCGTTCTCAAACCGACTTCGGGGCTGGCACTGGTCGCTGGGTTCGATGTGGCCCGGTCACCGGAATCGGTTCGGGCGAATATTGGATTCATGTCGGGGAATACGGGAATTTACGACCGTATGACCGCTTGGGAAATGGTCGAGTATTATGGCCGGTTGTACGGAATCGAAGAAGAACAGCTGCAAAACCGTCTGCATGAGATTTTCGACCAGTTGCAGATGAACGAAATCCGTGATCTGCTGGGCTCAAAGATGTCTACGGGAATGAAACAGAAAGTTTCGATTGCCCGGACGATTGTTCACGACCCGCCAGTGCTCATCTTCGATGAACCGACCTCTGGGCTGGATGTTCTTGTGGCTCGAGCGGTTTTGGAAGCGGTCGATTCTTTGCGTGATGCTGGGAAATGCATCATTTTTTCGACGCACATCATGCGAGAAGTCGAAAAGCTGTGCGACAGAGTTGCGATTATCCATAAGGGAGAAATCCTCGATGTCGGCACAGTTGATGAACTCATTCAGAAGTACGTTCAACCCGACATCGAAGAAGTGTTCTTCCATCTGATCGGTTCACGGGATCCCCTGATGAACGCGATTTGATTGTCAAGGATGTTTGGCTGCGAAAGAGACTCACAGAGAGCACTATGAGTTGGAAAAATATCAAGCTGATCTTCCTCCGAGAGGTGCGCGACCAATTGCGTGATCGCCGGACCTTGTTCATGGTGGCGGTCTTACCGTTGTTGCTGTATCCCGCTCTCGGAATCGGCATGGTGCAGATGACCGTGACCTTCGAGGAACAGACTCGCAGCGTTGTTGTGCTCGGCGTTGATGAAATTCCTTCGCCCAATCTGATCGACGGGACGAAATTCCGATCGGACTTATTTAAGGATCCGGGCGGGGCGGACAAGCTTCGCGTGATCTCTGATGCCACTGGAAACCTCGAAGAGCACGAAATCGAAGAAGAACTCCGCCAGGAGTTCACACAGTTTCTGGAGTCACTCAGAGCGAACGAGAAAAAGCTTCAGCGGCTTGCAGTGCTCGAACGCGATTTTCGACGTGATGAAACGTACGAACAGTCCGATCCGGAACTTGCGGAACTGATCAAAGAGCAACAGGCCCTTCGCAAAGAAGCGATTGCACTTCTTGCTGATTCTCCGGCTGAAGTCGTGATCCTGTTTCCTGCCGGGTTCAAGCAGGCTTATGCCGACCTGACGAATTCCATCGCGGGCGGCACAGTGACCGAAGAGATGCTGGATCATCTGCCTCGTCCATTTATCATTCATAACAGTGCCAACGAACGTTCGGAGATTGCATTTAGTCGAGCCAGTAAAGCATTGGCCGCCTGGGAAGATGAAGTTCTCTCGGACCGATTGAGTCACGCGAATCTGCCAGTTGCGTTTACCGATGCGATTCCGATCACGGACATTGATCTGGCCGAAGCCGATGAAATCGCTGCGAATGTCTGGAGCAAGATCTTTCCCGCGCTGCTGGTCATCATGTCAGTGACGGGTGCGTTCTATCCGGCGATCGATTTAGGGGCTGGTGAAAAAGAACGTGGCACCATGGAAACCCTGCTGATTTCGCCAGCAACCCGCGCTGAGATTGTCTTCGGAAAGTTTCTGACAGTGATGTTGTTCAGCATCTCGACGGCTTTACTCAACCTGGCAAGTATGGGGTTCACCGGAAAACATATGCTGACTGCGGTCAGTCAGGGAGCTGCGACTCCGCTGGGTGATCTCTCGTTTCCTCCACTGCTTTCACTGCTCTGGGTGGTCCTTCTCGCGATTCCCCTGTCAGCCTTGTTCAGCGCGTTGAGCCTGTCGCTCGCGATGTTCGCGAAGAGCAGCAAGGAAGGGCAGTATTATCTGACACCTCTGTTGATGGTGACGATGGGGCTGACGATGTTCTGTCTCAATCCATCGATCGAATTAACCCCTTATTACAGCGTGTTGCCCGTTGTGGGGCCCGCGTTGTTGCTGAAGTCACTTCTCCTCGAAGGGGCCACGTCATCCTCGGTGGTGACGTACGTACTGCCGGTGCTGATCACCAGTATTACTTACAGCGGAATCGCTTTGTGGTGGGCAATCGATCAGTTTCAAAGTGAAGGAATTCTGTTCCGAGAGGCGGAGCGATTCGATCTCGGGCTGTGGTTTCGGCATTTGCTTCGGGACAAAGAAGAGACGCCCAGCTTCTCGGAAGCAACGGTTTGTTTTGTCTTGATCGCGATGCTTCAATTCCTGTTCCTGACATCCATGCAAAGCTCTCCAGAAGCGTTGAACGGACCGGTTCGAATGGTGCAGGTGCAGCTGATTTACCTGATCGCCACTGTTGGAGTTCCTCCAGTGCTGATGGGGCTGTTGCTGACGACGAATCTCTGGAAGACTTTAAAGCTACATCTTCCGAACTGGAAGTACCTGGTGGCCGCCTGTTTGTTGCCACTCAGTCTTCAGCCATTAACGCTGGAATTGATGTCCGCTCTCGATCCCTTCTTCCCGCCGCTTCCTCCCGGAGCGGAGCAGATGATGCAGGCGATGGCGACAGACACTGTCCCGCTCTGGTTAACGCTTGCGACGTTTGCCCTGGCACCAGCTGTTTGTGAAGAGCTTGCATTCCGTGGATTCATTCTGAGTGGATTGCAGCGATCAAAACGTGAATGGCTGCCGATTATCATTTCCGCGATGTTGTTCGGGGTGATTCATATGATTCCGAAACAGCAATTCAACGCTGCTTTGCTCGGTATGGTGTTGGGACTTCTCGCGGTTCGAAGTCAAAGCTTGTGGCCGGGAGTGGTGTTCCACTTCGTGTTTAACGGTGTTCAGGTTCTGGCCGCCCGATTGACTCCTGAGTCTCTGACGGAAGGTCCCGCACAGTACGTCTTTCGGGTCGGCGAGTCGGGGACGATTGAGTCGGTGAGTTTTCAACCAGCTTTTCTGGTGGCGTGTGCAGTCGTGTCCGCTGGGCTGCTTTATTGGTTGTTTAACTCTGGAAAAACATCAGAGCATTTGGATTCAAAATCAAATCTGAATGGCTCCTTCGCTGCTGAGTGAACGGTTCGATGGAATTGTGAAGTGATTGCGAGCCCGGTTCGACGAATTGCTCTTGTCAGTAGTGGGGCGGATGCCAATGATACGATGTTGGAGGCTCCCATTTACGAGAGGAGCAAAAGAACTCAGGAACCGCGAGAGTGTCTGTTGCGAGGACGTGTATTGCTGGTCTGCTGATTTCGCTGTTAGCTTGCGATAACTTATATTGCGCCCAGCAACCGGTCGAAGACTCGTCAGCTTCAGAGAGTACGGCGTCTCTCGTTCGGCAACTCGGAAGCCGTTCTTTTCAAGTTCGCTCTGACGCTGAACGGAAGCTTCTTGAGAGTGGGTTTGAGTCTTTGGGGGCGATCAATCAGGGGATCAATTCCGACGACCCTGAAGTTCGCACGCGGTCTCTTCGAGTCATGCAGTTGCTGGAGCGGTCGATTTTCGTCCGTTACCGCGACAAAATTCGTGACAATCCGTGGCTCTTTCCCCAACAACTGACACCGGGTTGGGAAACCTTCTTCGAACTTGTCGGGGAATCACCCGAAGCAAGAGCTCTATACGTTCAGCTTCTGCAGAGTGAAACCGCCATCATGCTCTCCCTGAATCGGCCGGGATGGCAAGCCCGATTCGAACAGCGATGCGGGGAGATTCTGTCGTTTCCACAAGGTCCCTTTCAGGCGAAAACTTCGCTCGCGACGATGACCGCACTTCTGTTTCTCGCTTGCCATCCGGAAAATACACCCAGTGGGCCAGCGACGACGGTGATCAACAGCTTCTTAAATGACTCCCAATTCCGAAGGGCGACCCGCGACCAGAAAACCGGACCTGTTTTGCGTTCGCTGGTGGGCCAGTGGATTCTCAGTTCCGCCAGTTCTTCCAGCAGTCAAAGATTGAGCCTCGCAGCTTCATTTGAAATGTCTGAAGGTCTGGATGCTGCGCGAGAGTTGATCAGCCAACGCCACAAAGTCAGTTTCTCGCCCACACATCTTGAGGATGCCATATCTTATCTCGGGCGTTACGGAGGCCCGGTTGTGATCGAGGAACTGGAACAACTTCTCGATGACGAAATGAAGCTTCGTGGGCGCTATCGAGGAGGGCCAGAAGTTCAGGTGCGCGACATCGCACTCGCTGCGCTTCTGCACCTGACGAATCAGAGTCCCGAGACTTATGGCTTGAACGACCTGCGGCCTCGCACGGGATTCTTGTATATCGGGAGTTCTGTCCGATTCGAGAGTGCAGATGACCGTCTCATGGCGATCGAAAAGTGGAGGACGTGGCGCGCCAGAAACCTCGGACTTGCCATTCCGGACTCGACAATCGCTGACGAAGGCGTCGTTCTTTAGGCCAAACTTCTCTCTGGTTTTTAGCGGGAATTCGAACTCCGCCCAGACTTTTTCTGAGTGGAATTGTTTGTCTGAGCGATCCGCAGCGACTCCACATGATAGTCAAACCAGATGTCGCTCATTGTTTCGATCATCTTTTTGCGACTGTGAGCGAGGCCTTCGAGTTCGATGTATGTGTGATCAATTCCCAGATCGACCAGATGCTGGTGAAAGTCCCGAATTGTGGGAAGGTGTCCACCGTCTTTCGTTCCGCAGGCGATTTGAATGCGAAGTTTTCCCCGGATCTGTTTGAGATTCTTCTCGGCGAGCAGGAATGCGTCGTTGTCGCGGTAGTTTTGGATATCTGGGCCGAGATAGTTGTTTGGGTAAGTGGCGGGTGTGTCAGGATTGAAGTTTTCGGACGTTCGAGGGACGTTCCCCGCCTGGCAGAAGAGTGAGCAAAACATGTCAGGATACTTCATCGCGATGCGTGTGGATCCCCGGCCCCCCATTGAAAAGCCTTCGATACAGCGTCCCTCCCGCGACGGAATCGTGCGATAGTGCTCGTCGATATGAGGAATCAGACCTTCGATAAACATCGATTCGATCGGGAATTCTCCGTCCCATGAGTCTTTGTAGAAGGTGCTTCGTCCGCCATTCGGAAAGACCATAATCAGCGGCGGCCATTTCCCTGATTCAATTCCCTCATTGAGCACGGTGACATCTTCGAAGCTGTGGAATTCGTTGCCTCCGTTCCCATGCAGGTTGTAGATGACCGGGAATCGTCGCGAAGGGTCTCGATGGTATTCGGAGGGGAGATAAATGCAGTATCCCACATCCTTGCCGTTTTTGGAGAAGTGGAAGGTGTGGTGCGTAACTCCTTCGGGAAGTCCGCTTTCCGGAATCGAATTGACCCACGTGATACTCGGTCCGGTCGGCTTTCCGTTTCTTTGGGCGAAAAGTGGAGTGACTCCTATGGCGAGGAGGACAAAGACAGCCAGACCAATCGAGCGGTGGGCGGAAAAGCGAACATTCCAGTTCAGTGGCATGGAAAAAACTCCGTGTGTCCCATTCAGGCGCGGGGAAAGGGGAGCGGTTTGAGCCGTCAAACAGGCAATCTCCCTGTGAAACATCACTCGGTTCGACTAGAGTTTCACATTGCGAAGAATAGTGAAAACCGCCATTGAGGTCGCTGTTCACGAACGGGATTCTGCAGGGAATCTAATTGTCGACCTTCGATTGACGCGGAATCGGATCATAAATTCAAACAATCCTTGTCACTGAAAAGTGAATCGGATTGCATATCTGTTTCAGGAGTAGCGTTCATCATGGATCCATATGCACCGTGTCCTTGCGGTAGTGGCAAAAAGGTGAAATTCTGCTGTCAGGCCATTCTCCCGGAGATGAGCAAGATTGAGCGGTTGCAAGAGAACAACCAACCGCACATGGCGCTGCAGTTGATTGATAAGTTGCTGAAGGATCATCCGGAGAATGGCTGGCTTGTCACGCAGCGGGCGATGGCGCTTTTCAACGACGATGAATTCGAAGTTGCGCGCGACAGCCTTCTGCCATTCCTTCGTAAAAACCCTGAGCATCCGCTCGCGAATGCGCTCCTCGCAATCGCCGTGTCTCAAATCGAGCCGGTTGAGCGAAGCAAGAAGGTGATTCACCGAGCCTTCTTGAAAAGCATGAATGCAGAACCGCAACTCGTGGCGATTCTCGCAGGGAAACTGGTCTCGTACTTCCTCGAATCCGGACAGGACATGGCCGCCCGCCAGCACATGGCAATCGTCCTGCGACTTGGCAACGACGAAGAACGTCAGCGAACGCTGATGGCGATGCTGGAACTCGATGCCGATACGAGCGTGCCTTATCCGCTCAGAGGTGGACATCCCCTCCCGACCTACGAGCCTCCGGAAGAGCTTAAATCACAGTTCAAAAAGGCACAGCGACTCTATGTGCATGGATGCTTTTCAGAAGCAGCCGATTTGTTGCAGACATTGACCGAGCAGGACCCGGATTCCGCCGAGTTGTGGCACACCATCGGATTGATGCGAGCATGGGACGGAGATGAATCGTCCGGCGCAACCGCTCTGCATCGCGCAGCAAGTCTGTACGACAACTACGATCGAGCCGTCGACCTGGAAACGGTTGCCCAGCTTCTCGATCGTCGTCAGAAAGAAAATGCTGTCGTCTCCCGGATGCGAAGTTACGAAACCGAATCGCTTTCGCAGCTGTTGACCCGACTCGATAACGAAGATCGACTCTGCCGTGTTCCCATGGTCGATCAGAACAATGGAATTGCTGCATCGTACGACATTCTCGATCGAGAACTTCCCACGAACGATGAACTCGAATCGATGACTGTGGAAACAGTTCCGCGTTCGATCGCTCGACTCGTTTTGGTCGACAAGCCGGATGCTTCCTCACCTGCGATGGTTCACCTCACTGCTGTCGAGGGAGAACGACTTGAGAATGCCCAGGAGACTTTGGAAAAAGCTGCTGGAGAATTGATTCAAGCTGTTGAAGCACAAAGCGAGGAAGGTGACGATTCAGATGTCGTCGCGTGGTATGCCAAAGATGAGCTCGCTCTGACCGAGTCCGCTTTCTTCCCTCCGAAAACGCCGTCCCGAATTCGGCAGCAGTTGCGAAAAGAGTTTACGGATCGCAGCATCCATGAAATCTGGATGAACTCCGCTCAAAGCGCACTTCAAGGCAAGTCTCCTGCGGAAGCAGCAGATGACGAGTCGCTGAAGGTCCCGCTCGCTGCCGCGATTTGTGTCTTCGATGCGTTCCTCGATCGCCGCGATATTATTCTCGATCAGGAACAACTTGCTGAGAAGTTGAACGTGCAGCGTGCTGCAAAGATTCCACCGCAAGACGATCTCGATCTGAACACTCTCACGGTCTCCCAGCTTCAAAGAGTTGACCTCGACGGAATGTCTGACGAACTCTTCGATCTGGTGATGCAGCGAGCACTTGTCATTAAGCACTGTGGCCACGGCTACAAGATCTTGACAGAGTTCTTAAACAGCCGGCCTCAACTTGTTGCTGAAAAAGATACGGAAGCACAGCAGGCTTATCGGACACTCGCTGAAGTCTGCAGCCGGTCTCTGCGAGAAGGAGAGGCATTGGAATGGATTCAGCGCGGTTTTGAACATTCCAAGAGTACAAACGCTCCTTTCGAATCGTTGCTGATGTGGAAGATGCAGGAGCTGCAATTCCGCGCTAAAGATCTCGATGATCCGAAGCTGAAAGAACTGCTCCTCGAGTTGTGGAACCATTACGGAGCCAAACTGCCGATCGTTCGCGAACGGCTCGGAGAATTCGTCCGCGCACTTGAGATCGAGGCACCTTGGGAAAACGCGATTGTCATGCCGGGCACATCTAATGAGGGCGGAACGGATTGGACAGCCCAAACTGAAGAAACGGTCAGCGGCGAGAAAAAACTCTGGCTGCCTGACTAAGGATTCTGCGAAGAGTTTTCGATCGTTCAACAACTCTTCGTCACAGCGATCGCTTCAAGTGATCGAATCGAGGTCGCGCGGACGATGAGTCGATGATGTCGTGACGATCGCCTCATTCCCTCCGCATCAGGAAGGGATTGTCTCACTCAGTCAGTACGTAAGAGTCGGAATGATGGACGGCACTGAAGATCTCGGTTCGTCGCAATCTCGCGAACGGTTTCGTTCGGATTCTGAAGCGATGACCCGTGCTCTTTCCCTCGCCCGGAAAGGTCTCGGAAGCGTTGAGCCGAATCCTCCTGTCGGGGCAGTCATTGTCGACTCTCAAGGAAAACTGATCGCAGAAGGCTATCATCAGCGATACGGTGGACCGCATGCGGAAGTGGTCGCACTCGAGAACGCAGCGTCGGAAGTTCGTGGAGGGACACTTTATGTGACTCTCGAACCCTGTTCTCATCACGGAAAAACTCCGCCATGTGCTGATGCTGTGATTGCAGCCGGTCTTTCGAAAGTTGTCATTGGGACGATGGATCCCGCGGAGCATGTCTGCGGGCAAGGCATCGAGCGACTTCGTGCGGCCGGAATTATGGTCGAAGTCGGTGTCTGCGAACCGGAGGCACTCCAGCTGATTGCGGCGTTCAAAAAACTCCAGTGCGAGAAGCTTCCTTATCTGCATGCCAAGTGGGCAATGACCCTCGACGGTCGAATCGCTTCGCGGACGAAGGCTTCGAAATGGATTTCAAATGAACGTTCACGCAGCATCGTGCATCAATTGCGGGGGCGAATGGATGGCATTCTCACTGGAATTGGGACCGTCCTGGCCGACGATCCACTGCTCACAGCTCGGCCCCAAGGACCACGAATCCCGACGCGAATCGTTCTTGATCGACAGCTGCGACTTCCGTTGGATTCGCAACTGATTCGAACCGCCGACGATGCTCCGGTTCTTGTCTTCTGTACTGATCAGGCTTTGGAACAGCGGATTCAGCAAGTCGAAGGGCTCGGAGTCGAAGTTGAAGTTGTGGAGATCGATTCGCAAACCAATCAAGTCGACCTCACGGCGGTCCTGACAGAACTCGGACGAAGGCAGATGACCAACGTCTTGATCGAATCAGGCGGAACACTGCTTGGTTCGCTCATTGACCAAGATTGCGTCGACGAAGTGCATTGCTTCATTGCTCCAAGAATTATCGGAGGTCAGGGTGCGATCTCGCCGATTCTTGGGAATGGTTTCGATACGATGGATCAGGCCCGGCAGCTGCGAAATTCCGTAGTGGAAGTCCTCGACGGTGATGTTTACATCCGGGGGGAACTCATTCGATCAGGAATGAATCAGTTGGGCAGTGAATGAGCAAATGAATGAATGAGTAAATGAAAAGTGGATGAAAACTGTTCTGATTGAAAGAACCGGTTTCGGCGAGTCAGCAGAACCCATCCGCATGCTCGGTCACTTCACAGGGACGATCCACTCTCCGCTCTGCATGACGCCGAGGCGTGCGTTCGGATTGTCGAATAAGTGACGCTCCGGATCAGACTGAGAGTTTTCTGTCAGCGGGACCACACACAGAGAAGCGATCGCCCCGGCCGCGAGTCGTCCGGAATTCTGCTGCCCGAGTGCTTGAGCTGCATTCACAGTGGCGAGTCGTAAGAGACGTGAAGCGGGGACATTCGGAGTGCTCGAATGTACGAACGCTAACTCTTTGAAAACGGAGAGATCCGGATTCGAGGCCCGACTGTCTGTCCCGAGCGCGACGTTGATTCCGTGTTCGAGCATCTGTTGCCACCTATGCTGTCCGGTCTGCATGGCAGCGTGAGTTCGCGGGCAATAAACGATTGAAAAATTCTCTCGCTTGGACAGAAACTCAAGCTCTTCTCCAGTTAGGTTGTTTCCGTGAATCACCAGCACGGGAGATGAGACATCGATCAGTTTCAGATAGTCGATCGGCCCCTGTCGCGACTCGAAGAGGGTCCCGGTATCGATATTCAGATCGCTGAGCATCTTCTTAAACGGGCCGGTTCCGTTTCGGAGTAGTTCGATCTCTTCCGGACTTTCTGCCAGATGAAACGCCAGTGGAACGTCGTGGGCTTGGGCCAATTGAGCCAATTGAGCGATCAACTCCGGGTGAGTGGAATAGGGAGCGTGTGGGCTGATCGCGGGCTGACAAGGCTGAGGAGACTCGGCAGACAGGAACTCTGCCGCGAGGTCGAGGCTCGCGGAGATCGATGACGGATCGAGACCGAGAAACTCCCGGAACATCACAACCTGCTGTGGGAAATCAACCTCTGACCAGTCACGTTCGGTTCTCCAGTCTCGCGTTGCAATTTCGCCGACGAGAGTCGATCCCGAATGTATGGATTCAGCGAGTCCCTGAGAAATGGCTGGATGATTCCGTTCCGGTTGGCTGATTTTCCAACGGATTACTTCGCGGATCCAATCGCAAAACGAACGGAGAGGTTCCAACGGTTTCTGTAGAGACGAGAACTCTAGGTGAGTGTGCGTGTTGATCAATCCGGGAATGACCGCGACGTTTCCCAAATCGATCGCTTCAGCATCCCCAGCTTCAATGGCCACGATCTGCTGGCCAGAAATCGTGAATGAAATGTCCGAGAGTGGAGGGCTGTCTCCTGGATAAAACCACCGACAACGATAGCGTTTCATTGAGTACGTTCTTGAGATGTTGCGACTTGTTTCGTCGGTTTGATTTTTAATCGTTCGTTGTACGTCCACAAATCAATGAGTCGTTTGGAGCGGTCGAAATGGATGTACGAGAACCCGCCGGAGTTCGAAAGACGTTCCCATTCGACAACGGTTTCTCCAGTACGTTTGTCGAGACCGACGAGCCGAAGTTTTCGGAATGAGCTGTCGAGTTTCGGTTCGGGTTGATCGCTCACGAATACGATAAGAGGAGAATTCTCCACCTCGCGAGTCACCAGATTCATCGTCCAGTTTCGATCTTTTCGATTCTTGCGATTCCTTCTCTGCGCCGGGGGATCTTCAGGTTCAGGTTCTGACTCTGCGTCCGGTTTTGGTGGGTTCAAACTTTCGGTCGTTCGCGACCAGAGGAACCCTCCACTTCGATCAAAGGCGAACAGTGTTCCCGGCGTGCGGAAGGAGGGAAGATTGACGTATCCGGAACTCGCGTCGCCGTGGGCAACTTTCACGAAAACTCGCAGGTCATCAACGAAACAGTAGATGCGTTTATTCTCTCTCATCAATTCCCCGGGAATCGATCCCAGCGGGCGCTGTTCGCCAGAGACAAGATCGATCAAGGAGAGTTCACCCGTCGAGGCCAACACGGCGACCGTCTGAGAATCGATTTCTGTCATCGACGAGGAATCATCAATTTCGATGCTCCAGACATCTTGCTCATCGTCCATTCGAGTTAACGCGAGAACCCAGGCGTCATTCTTTTTCTCGGATGGTTGTGAAAATGTCACAATGGAATTGGCGTTCACCTTCAGGCATTCTGATGCGAAGTCGGGATCGGTGATCTCTTCGACCAAACCACCATCGACTCCTCGGATTCGCTGCGTGTCACGCCGGTGGCTTGTTAACAGAAAATCGGAGCCAGAGGGCCTTCCGGTTTTTCTGGCATCGATTTCGGTTTCTGTCCACAGAAGTTCCCCTGTGAGGGGATCGAGAGCGTGTAGTTCTTCTTCGATGACAAGAACGGCCGAGCTGTTGGCAGCGAGAAGAAATCCCGTCAGTGTGCTTTGTGATGTGAGGTTGAGATGGTTCCGAAACACAACCGGATTGACCAGCGAATAGGAATCGTGACGGGATGGCCGTCGCAATCTCGAGGCCGCCGCACCGGAGATATCGGGAGAATAAGACCAGGGAACTTCGCGGTCGAGAACCTGAACAGCATGGAGAACTCCACGATGGACGAAGTAAGACATTGAGCCGGCATGCAAAATTCCGACCCCGGAGCTGCGCGACAGATACGGAATGCTTCGCACTGGAAATGTCCAGTACAGCTGACCGCTTTTCCCATCCTCAACGCGAATTCTCTGTTGTTGCGGATGGTAAAGATAGTTCTTTGACGCCACGACAGGAGACGACTCTCCTTGTTGCGGAATGGCCAGAACGTGGTCGTCACGTCCAAGCGTGCCAGCTCTTAAAGCCTCCCATGAGTCGCCCCAGCTTTCTTCAATCGCCGGAGTTTTCGCTTCCAGTTCATCGTGTTCAAGCAGAGCGTTCTTCGCAGCTGCGTGGCTGTCGATGCCTCCCCGGATGACAGTCGGAGCGGCCTTTAGAATTTCGTTCCAGATGCCGCGTTCGTCAGCCACAAGTTTGTTTTCACGGTAGATGCTGGCCATCTCGACCCAGGCCGGGACTTTTAAGTCTTCGTCGCTTGAGTCGAGCACTCGTTCGAATCGGAGCAGGGCATTTGAGAATCGATCTTCGGTTCGATCCTGAATCGCAAGTTCGAATTGAAGCTGAGTTCCTGTCGGCGTAGAGGAGAGTGCTCGAGCGAGTCTGTCAATGTTGAGATGGTCTCGAAGCTCGACCGCTTTCAATGAAATTGTTCGTTCAATTTCGAGTCGTTCACTCTCGGAACACTCCCTGAGAATCTGGTCGAGTTTGCCTGCGATCCATGAATCGATTCGAACGGTGCGATTCCCTTCTTCGAGGAAGACATCCAGCGATGACGTCTTGAGAAGCTCCATGCAAATGGCGACCGCAGTGACAACTTCTCCGGAATCAATGGCGGTGTTCACAAGGCGTTGTCGAATCTTGACGCGATCGGCACCTTCGTGAGCGAGGTCGCTTAATGCTTCCAGGTCGCCTTCGTGATTGAGAATAATCTTGTTGATGAGGTTCCAATAGAGTTCGTCCACCGGATCAATTGAGAACTCGATGTTCGGATCGTTTTTGAGTCTCTCCCGGACGGACCGGCAAAGTTCGAAGGCTTCCTGATCCATTCCTTCTGAGATGAGTTGATTGATGTTCCGGAGCGTTCTCACGAACTCTTCGGATTGTTCCAGTTGCGATCCAATGCTTCCATCCAGCGCGATGGCCAGGCTGTCGAAGCTGGACACGGAAACCAGATGATTTCCCGAGACCTGCATGTTTCCGAAACTGGCTCCTTCCACTGCCAGTTGAAACGTTTTCCAGTGCTCACCTGTTTCGAGATTGACGACGGCGATTCGGTGATCGGCGAGGGGAAGGAGGAGTTCATCGTTGAGAATGACTCCTCGACCACAGACCGAAAGTTCATCGGAGGTGAGCGGCTTCTTCCATGCAATTCGACCGCGTTCGTTCACATTTCGGGCCAACACAAAATTGCTTCCGACGTAAATCGCCAGATCTTTGTGAATCCCCGCCAGATACAGGCATTCATCTTTTTCCTGCTTCCAGACCAAGGCTCCGGTTTCTCGATCCAGACAGAATGAGAAGTTTGAGGAGTTCCCGAACTCGTTGGGCAACTCGATAGGCGTTGTGATGACGAAGTTTCCGTACGGGATTACCAAGGAACGGTCCCAGCGACGATTCAGATCATGAATTGCCTGAAACGCATTTCCTCCTCGAAAACGCCTTCCTCCCTGTTTTCGATCGCTGAATCGTGTCCCCCATGCCAGCTGCCGAGTTGTGCGATCGACAGCAACAAGCCAACCACACGTTGTTGGACAGAACACAAGAGGACCGGAAACAGTTGGAGTGCAGCTCCAGTAGCGGCGAATAATGTCGCTCGTGATCGGACTGGATGGGATTGCAACTGCCTGAGACCACAATAGTTCGCCGTTGTACCGATCGAGCACGAACAGCATGACCTGATCGTCTCGCTCTCCGATGATGTACAGTTCCGATCCGTCTACTGTTGGAGCGCCTAAGAAGAATGTCCCGGCGAGTGGAGGGGAGAAAGGAGCTTCAACGACCGGTCCGCCGATCTTCCAGACAGGTCGTCCGGTGTCGATGTCGTAGACCATGAGACGGTTCGAGCCCCATCCCGAATCCTGTTTGCCCTCGGAGGCGACGCGACGCTGCCAGAGATAGGAATTGCTTCTGCCTGATTCGGTCAACACCGAGTTGTTCTCGATCACGTACACGAATTCGCCATCAGTGCTCACGCTGCGAGACACTTGATCGCGGAGGAGAAGACTCGTCAGTGGACTGCCTTCCGTGGCTCTTCCGCTCATGTGCAGCGTTCTCAGTGAATCGCTCATCTTGTTGACGACGATCGATTCGAGATCGTCAACATTGCGGTCTTCCCACACAAGCTGGCCCGTGGATGCCTCTCGAACTTCCAGGCTGCGCAAGGTTCGAAGCACAACTTTTCCCGCTGCGACTGCAGAAGCCGGAACCGGAATCAGTGTTCTTCCGTTTTGCCGAAGATCAGCGAAGATGTGCGTGACCGCATCGCGGATCGCGAATCGTTCGATTGCGGGCTGATTCCACGCGGGGACCAGATTCTTCGGAGAGAATTCACGGTCTGTCAGAAGAGGAGTTGGGGAAGTTACAATTCGCTGCGAACCATCATGAGAAGGGAAGCTCGAGCGCAGCTCAGTTTGATCCAGTGGAATTCCGAATTCTTTCGTGAGTGATTCGACCAGCGATGTGTTCCCCGCTTCGGAGGCAATGAGGACCGCCTGCTTCGCAAGTCGGGCGGAGACCTGTCGATTCTTTTCTTGCCGCGCAATGCGCGCCAGAAGATCTGCTGCTGATTCCAGTTGGCCTTCGTCTCTCCATCGGTAGGCGAGATGTCTCAGAGATTCCTGTCCGGGCTCGGTCGCTCCAAATTTCAACCCGGTAGAATGCAGGATATCGATATCTTGCTGGCGAAGAGCAGACTCCAGCTGTCTTGCCGCTGCGGGATGAAATCGATTCTGATAGTTCCGAAGCGCCTCCGGAGGAACACTTTCCAGAATTCGTTGGACTTCTTGCTTGAGAGACCGGAGTTCACGACGGGAGTTGAAGAAGAAGGAATCGTCCGGCGAATCGATCAGGAATTGAAGAATCTCGATCGCGTCATGCCAGTTCCGTTTCTCGATGGCGATCCGGGCCTGATCCAGACGTCTGGCGAGATCCTGACTCTGCGGAGTCCGTGAATCGAGTTGATCACGCCCGAGCTTGTCTTGCTCGATCGCTTCCGCCCCCTCCCGGACCTCGCGGTCAAGGTTGCGGAACCACTCCCCGATCGGATTCTTTTCTTCTGTTGCGTCCTGACTTCTTCCGGTTGAGGGAAGCAAAATCGTCAGGCAGGTTGCGAGCAACCCGACAACCATCGTCCTCTTCTTCACCATTGCTGATATTAACCACAGACTGAAATTGAGAAGGAATCGAATCACCTTCTCATTGTCACCAATCTGAAGCCGCAGGAATAGGGCGCATTCAAGGATTCTTGCACAAGCGTGGGTGAATCCCCTGCGGTACGAGGAATCGGGATCGTCGAGGAAAAGCCGTTAGGCCGCCCGAAGTTCGCGAGAGTGACGGGCCAGAGCAATCCATTGGGTGACATCTTCCAGGCTGGGAAGCGGACCGACTTTGGGAGATCGCTGCCACGAAGGCGAGCTTGCATGTTCTCGAATCGAGTCGAGGAGTTGTTGCGGAGTCAATCTCAGAAGGGTTTCAACCTGAGTCACGCCACACGCCACCAGAATTTCTGCATGAGCTGCCCGCAGTTCGGGGATTCTGCACAGCAGTGTCGCGAGCTGTTGCCATCGTTCGACAACTTCCACGGTGTAGCGAGGGCGGCTGAGTCGTCGGCTGATTTCCCGGGCATCACGATGAAGGAGATCGAAGACGGTTGTGAGACCGATCCGGTGGAGTCGTTCTGCAGCACGTTGACCGATTCCGGGGGTTTCACTCACCAAGCTGTCTGGGCTCAACAGAAATCGGTAGTTTGCACGGGAACGTCCCGGTTGCGCGGTGACAAGCGAGTCGAGAGCGAATCGATCCGGCTCCCAGCTGATATTCCCCTTGGGCGGGGCAGGGAACTCGGAATCAGAATCTGCTGGCCGATGCGAAAAATGAGATGCGGGCAGGGGGTGAGAACGGTCCGTGCGAAGTTCGTTGTTGGATTCTCCACGCGCCTGTCGCATGGTGCGGGAACTTCGTGCGAACTGAATCCACGAGTGACACAGCTTCTGATTCGGCCGAATCAGTTCAGAGCTCAACCATTCCAGTGGTCCATATTCTCCCGAACCTGAATGAGCCCGTTCCATGCGGCGAACCAGATCTCCAGCATCCGCCTGGGACAGTTCACTCGGGCTGAGGACTCCAATTGCGACCAGAGTTTGAGCGTCGCGCCCGGTCAGATTCGGAACACAGCACAGAAGTCGTGCTTCGGCTTGCCAGTTGCGAAGCGTCGCTGCCGAAATCTGAAGGCTGTCGAGCGGCATTTCGGTAATCTCGGGGTCCAGTCCAATCAAGTCCCCAATCGTGCGGACTCCCAGTGCTCCCAGTCGACGCACCATCTGCTCTCCCAGCGACGGAAGAACCCCAATCGATTGATCCGGTGCCAGCCAGAATGGCTCGCGTGCCTGAAGCGAATGAATGATCTGAGAGTCCTCGTGAAGAGACGCGGCCGGAATGCGGCTTTCAGAGGGAAGAGGAATTGCTGCTTGTTGACGAATTCGGGCGACTTGAGGGGTTCGATTCGAACCGGGAAGTGTCCGTACAGAAGTTCCTCGTTGTTCGAAGAGTTCCGACAAACGATCCTGACACGTGAAGAAGAGGATCTGTCGATTCTCGGAGCATGAATCAATCAACGCATCGACGCAGGCGAGAACGCGATCGTCGTCGCTGTCCGAGAGACACTCATCAAAAACGAGCGGCAACTCGACGCCTCTTCGAGAGTATTCATTCCAGAGGGCGAGCCGGAAGCTCAGTGAGGCTTGTTCGTTTGTTCCGCGACTCAGTGCAGCGAGTGGCAGAAGGTCTCCTGATTCATTCGTGACGTTCAGCTGATTCGTCTTCTCGCAATATTGAAATCCGGTATGCCGTCCATCGGTCATTTTGTTGAGAAGCTCGGAAGCTTCAGCAATGACCGGGCAAGTCACTTCCTGATCGAGATACTCTTGTGTCCGTTGGAGAACTGACTGAAGAATGATCAGCGACTGACTTTGTTCGAGTGCATCGGAGCGCTTTTGCTCAAGCTCGTTGTATTCTTGCTTGAGAATCTGAATCCGCCGATCGTTGGCGTAATCGTGAGTCAGCGCCTGATGGTCCGCGAGTTCCTGTCGGCAGTGGCAAAGCTCTTCGACCAGACTCCACCAACTGGTTTGCAGTTTTCGCTTTCGTGCAATGAGCTGCGCTTCCAGCTTGAGAGTCTGCTGCCGCTGTTCGTGAGAATGATCGCGTGAGGTTGGTTGTGGGAGAGGTGCTTGCTCAACACGTACTGCTTTGGAGTTTTCGACGCCGTGATGGACGCACTCGCATCGACGGGCTTCATTTTCGGTCAACAGCTGTTTGTGTTCGCCATGTTGTTTCGTCAACTGGCTGACCAGGACTTCGCGTTCCTTCTGCAATCGTCGAATTTGTCGCACGAGTTGCCGCTCGCATCGATCGACTCCCTTCCGCTGCTTCAAGAGTGTCGATCGCTGCGTGAAATCTTGCTGTTGCCCGAGTCCTCTGCAGATGACGGCAAGTTGATCCTGAATAGTGGTCAAAGACCGTTGGAACTCTTCTGTGGAAGATCGTCGTTGACTTGCTGGGAGTTCTGTCGGCTGATTGATTGAATCAATCTGATCAATCATTTGGTGAACTTCTTGTTCGATTCGGGAGATCCCGATCCGCTGCTGTTCGAAGGTCGCGGTCATGGCCTCCTGGTCGGACGGTCCCCCCGACAAGTCCGCAACGAGAACACTCAGCTCGTAGCGTGAGCGGGCCAGATCTTTCAGGACTCGCTGGGCGTTTGCGATTTCGCGATCGATTGAGCCGATAGCTCTCGAATCGATGGTCTTCGACTTCGGCGGTTCTGACGATTGAGGAGTTTTGTGAGTCAGACGAGGTTTGGCGAGCTGTTTCTTTTGACTCCAGAGTCGAAGCTGCAATTCCGAAAGATCAATCTGACAGCGTTCGAGTTCTGTGAGTGTCCAGTTCGAACGGTCGCGCAGTGTTCGAATTCGCGTTTGGAGTCGATCGAGTTTTTGGGACCAGTCGCGGTCGCGTCCTTTTTGTGACTGAGACAATGAATCAATCTGCTCCCGCAATTTCTTCTTGCGTCGAGTCAGCTGTTCGAGTTCGGCTTGACCGGGAACTGGGTCTGCTGCGGCGTTGCGGAACAGATCAACGGTTTCGATTCGTTCAGCGAGCCAGGCGGGTGTGGTCGAACGATGCACGAGCGAAATGCCATCTCGTTTCGCGATTCGCAGCATCTCAGGAATCGAATGAGCTTCGTGTCCGCTGACAAAGAAGATTGTTCGAATCAGATCTTCATCGAGCTTCGCAATCTGTGAGCGGACGCGGCTCGGGATCGACTCATCGTTCGATTGGGTCGTGATCGCCAGAGTGTCGCGATGTCCGGGGCGCGATCGACGAGTGATCGAAAAATTGAATTCGGGTTGCGTGCACTGAATGCCTCCCCCGGCCGAATGTCCCCCCGTTGTCGGAAGGAAGTGCTGTTTGCGTGAGCGATCGAAGCCGCACATGACTCCTCGCAAGAATTCCAGAACGGTCGATTTTCCGGACCCATTGGAGCCATGCAAGACGTTCAACCCGTCTGAGAGTTGTTCGATTTGGAAGTTGTCGAAAGCACCAAAATGGTCAATCGAAATCCGTCGAAAATTCATCAGTCTACTCCAGGAAAGCTGTTTGAAATCTGAAGAGAGAAAAGCATTCAGACCAAAAAATTGTCGAGCGACGGAACTGTGGATGATTCAAGAACAGCGGGAAGACAGTGAGCGACTCGCTGTTTGATTCGATTGAATTGGTTTTCACAGACTGCCTGAGGCCCGCTCGTGAGTGAGCCATTCACGTCTGTCAGTTCAATTCTTGAGAGTTCTCGTTTCGCGATCTCGAGTGCGTCAGAAGCAGCTTCTGAAAGTGTCGAGGAGTTCCAGTCGACAACGAGACGGGAGACCGCGATGGCAGGAACCCGGGCGTTCAGTTGCTGTTGAATGTCATTCAACAGCCTGGTCCGGGAAACTGCGGAAAGTGATCGTGGAAGTGAATCGAGTTCGATATCGACAACGGTTGGA
The DNA here is from genome assembly GCF_007859735.1 of Thalassoglobus neptunius. GTDB lineage: Bacteria > Planctomycetota > Planctomycetia > Planctomycetales > Planctomycetaceae > Thalassoglobus > Thalassoglobus neptunius. The sequence continues at coordinate 23,991 of NZ_SIHI01000015.1, forward strand.
ATCGTTGCGGTCGAATCACTTGTTGTCTGTCGAATGATCTCGGAAGCAATCGAGTCCACACTACCGAGCTGCGAGAGTGAATCAGGGGCAGAAATCTGGAGTGAGCGAAAACGGACCGATTCGACGGAGATTGAATCAACGACGTGTGCGCTTGAGTGATCCAGATGGATCAGTTTGACCTCGAAAGGACCCTGATCTACGAAGGTGCTCGCTTGAATTTCGCAGGTTGGGACGACCAGCGATTGTTCTTGTCCCCGCCTTCGATATTTGATCGAAGCGGGTCCGTGACCGGAATGAATGAGTTTGATTCGAAGCGTGGGATCGTGATCCGCAAGGCGACTCATCGACGAGCTGAGATCAATTCCGTTTTGTGCGAAGAGGGCTGTCCAGCACTCATCGACGGGAACAGTGTTGAGCAGCGCGACTCGGATATTGTGTTCGCGGAGTCGATTGATCTGTTCAATCAGGAACCAGCCGATTCTCGGATTGACGTTCGTTGACCCGAGTTCCCCACTCAGAATCAGTAAATCGACGTCTCGATCGATCGCTGTGCGAAAGACTTTCTCAGCGGCGGCAAATCTGGCATCGATGATGGTTGATTTGTGTCCGTCTGAAACTCTGGAAAAGTCGCCGTGAAGACTCTCGTCCAGTCGAAAGTGGCTCGCTTGAAGAATGCGTCGCACTTCCCCAACCATTTTGCCTCCCTGCCGCGTCACTCTAAGTTTCCCGTCTCTTCGGGATCATGAATCCGCAGGCATTGATGCCGGGATTCGAATATTTCCGGTTCCGACGAGTCTCCTCATGGACTCGATCGAAATCATGGATTGGAAACTATCAGAGAACTCAGAAGCCAACAAGACGAGATCTTCCGGGCACGTCGCTCCGGCCTGTGCACTCATTTCGACTGTTTCGTATGGTTTTCGTCCCGTCTGCTCGCACGACGACTCTCGCAATTCTAAACTTGTGGTTCGAGATCAAATTCTGCGACAGAGACCCACCGACAGGAACCTGAGATTCATGGCCAGTCCACGAGTTTGTGTGCTCCGTGCCCCGGGCACGAATTGCGACCACGAAACAGCCCACGCTTTTGAATTGGCGGGAGGGGTGGCCGAACGTGTGCACCTGTTTCGCGTCCTTGAAAATCCGGACGTCCTCAAACAGTTCCAGATTCTCTGCATTCCCGGAGGGTTCAGCTATGGCGACGATGTCGGAGCTGGCGTGGTGTTCGGGACACAGCTCAAAACACGGCTGGCCGATACCATTCAGGAGTTCCTTCAAGCAGATACTCTGACGTTGGGAATCTGCAACGGATTTCAGGTTCTGATGAAGTCGGGAATTCTCCCCGGGGGCGCCGGTGAGCAATCGAGTGAATCAAGTTCCGATCCGGAAGCGACGCTCACATGGAACGAAAGCGGCCGATACACCGACTTGTGGGTCAATCTGAAGTCGTGCTCCGACCGAAACGTGTTCCTGAAAGGGATCGAACAGCTTGAGTCACCCATCGCACACGCTGAAGGAAGACTGCGTGTTTCCGACGAGTCCGTGCTCAAGGCATGGGAAGAGAACGGGCAAGTCGCGTTGCGGTATACAACTTGTTCGGAAGCTGATGCGTCGGAGAGTGACGAGAACACAGTGCTTCCCTATCCAGAAAACCCGAACGGATCGTTTTCGAATATCGCCGGGCTTGGCGATCCATCAGGCCGAGTCCTAGGACTGATGCCGCATCCCGAAAGATTCCTGTTCGCGACGCAACATCCACAGTGGACTCGCAAGAATCTGCGAGGGGATGGAGCAGGGCTTCAGATTTTCAGAAACGCCGTCGACTACTTTTAGACCCCGTCTGAGAGCTGTTTGCACGCAGTATTCTTATCCCGCACGTTTCCCGACATGTTCGGAGAGCGCACTGAAACTGTTCCATCAACGGCGTCACTCGGCTTGTGCTGTTGGTTTCTGAATGTCTTCTTTCTTTTCAGAACTGCGATCGTAGCTGGGGGTACGGTTCGTTGTGTGCTTCCCGGATTTTTTGCCGCAGTTCCGCAATCGGAAAAGGTCCCCTATCTTCCCGGACCGTCAGGTCCCGATCATTCGCGACAGTCGTCTCGCAGTTTGCGATTCCTCGACAGACCTTCGGCAAGTTTGCAGTGGTTATCGGACGATCAACAGAAGGTGTATTCCCTCAACCGCCCGGCCGAATGCGCTCATGGTTTGTGATTCGTCTCGGGGTGATCTTGGAGGACTGTGGTGCGTCACGTCCGAATCGACTCCGCAAAAGAACCAAAAGGTTTCTTTCAAAAGCGTGACCCATGGGGGCACGGGCTGGCACTGTGGATTCTGGCGCTCATTCTCTTCGTTGCACCGCTCTCTGTGTCGTCGTTGCGTCACGTCCGTCTCGACAATGACGTCGAAAGCTGGCTCCCGGAGAAAGACCCGAGCGCTGCCGACTATCTCTGGTGCCGAGAGCATTTCCCCGAGGATGAAACGGTCATCCTCACGTGGGAAGGAAGCGTTGTGAATGATCCGCGTCTTCCCATTCTCGTCGGGAAACTGACCGGCAAAGAGGATGCGGATGGCGAAATGCGAGGAGGTCTTCCGTATGTGAAGTCCGTTCTCCATGCGGGTGATCTCGTTGAGCGAATGGTCGAGTTTGGAATCGATCAGAAGACCGCCATTGACCGACTTCAGGGAACGTTGGTGGGTCTCGGACGATTAAAGGTTCGCCTGACCGAAGCGGGTCGTGAAGATCTCAGTCGCTCGCAAGAAGTCATTGTCAGCGGTGCGAAATCGATCTTCAATATTGATCTGGAAGTTCAGGAACCGATCGGGCATTGGGAACCGAACGAAAACGATGAGGCGGAGTTCCATCGGCTCTCGGACATTTACGCAATGCATGCGGAGTCCGATCTCGAGTCAACAGACCTCGGAGGCCATGACTTCCAGATTACCTGGAAAGGAATGGCAAGCCACCACGAATTGCGCGATGCCGTCTCGGATTGGATTCAGTCAGTCACGTCTCCGTCGGGAGAGCCGCTCGTCGAAGAATGTTATCGAGCAGTCGGTTCCCCGATTGCCGTGGTCGTCGCTCTGTCGGATGCAGGGAGAGCCGAAAAGAACGCAGCAATCGCAGCCATTCGGCAAGCTGCTCTCGGCTCATTCGTCCCGGAGACAGATCTGATTGTCAGCGGCCGCGTCGTGGCGGGAACTGAGTTAAACAACGGCGTGATTCAAGCTGCATGGAACCCCGCAGCGACAAACCCGCTCAAGAAGTCCGTCATTCTCCTTTCCGGATTCGTCGGAATTGTGTTCGCTCTGATTTCCTTGAAGAGTCTTCGCCTCGGTGCTCTGGTCATCTTCGTTGCGTATTACGCTGCACTGTTGGGAATGTCGATGGTTCCACTGACTGGTGGATCGATGAACATGGTCCTGATTGTCATGCCGACGCTTTTGATGGTGCTCGCACTCTCGGGTGCCATTCATGTTGCCAATTACTGGAAGCATGCTGTCTGGGAGAACCCAAAGACGGCAGTTGCGGAAGCAACTCGCATGGCGTCTCAACCTTGCCTAATGGCAGCCTTCACAACATCGCTGGGACTGGTATCGCTCATGAACAGCGATCTTGTTCCGGTCCGAAACTTCGGTCTGTACGCCTCCATCGGTTGCATGATTTCCGTATGTATGGTGCTCTACGGGCTCCCCGCGCTCTTGCAAATGGTTCCCCTGAAACGGGTCGAGCCAAGCGAAGTGAATCCCGCCCGATGGATCTGGTTTGGGAATCTGATCTGCCGACAATGGCTGCCGATCGGAACTGTGACACTTGTCGTCGCGGTAGCATGCACGATTGGTCTCAGATATTTTGATGTCGAAACCAAGGTCATCAAATACTTCCCCGAGAGTTCGCAAGTGGTCCAGGATTACCAGTTGATCGAGGACACTCTCGCCGGGATCAGTCCGATTGAAGTTCTCGTTCGGTTCAATGCTCAGGGACAGGAAGACTTTGGTTTTCTGGAGCGGCTCGAAATCGTTCGCAAAGTCGAATCCTCTCTGCACGAGCATCCTGAAGTGAGTGGAACCTTGTCGCTGGCAAGTTTTCAGCCTGTAAGGAAAAAGCCGGGCGACGATGCCAGCGTTCGAGAGAAGATCTTCTTCAATAGGCGCTCCAATCAAACCGAACGCCGCGTCAAGTCTGGCGACATGCAGCAGGCTGCCAACTTCCTGACGATGAACCGCCTCCCCCAGGAGAACGGGGACGAGCTCTGGAGAATCAATGCTCAGGCCGCTGTTCTGACAGACGCGGACTACACTGCACTGACGCAGGAATTGAGCGACCGAGTCGAGGAAGTGATTCATGCGGAACCGAACATTGATCACGTTGTGACCGGAACAGTTCCGTTGTTCCTGCGGACTCAGAACGCCGTTCTCGAAAGCCTGATCTGGAGCTCACTTCTGGCATTCGGCATGATCGCGGCAGTCATGGTTTGGGTGCTGCGAGATCCGTTTGCGGGCCTGATCTCGATGATTCCGAATCTTCTTCCGGTGGTCGCTGTGTTCGGGCTCGTCTCCTGGTTCGGACAACGAATCGATATTGGAACGATGGTCACAGCGTCCGTCGCTATGGGGATTGCTGTTGATGGGACGCTGCACCTGCTCACCTGGTTCAAAGATGGATTGCAGCGAGGGAAGACCCGACAGGAATCTGTGATCAACGCGCTGTCGCACTGCGGACCCGCCATGTGGCAAACGAGCGCTGCGGTCGGAGTTGGCCTGCTGGTGCTATTTCCTGCGGAATTGTTGTTGATCAGCCGATTTGGATGGTTAATGGCCACTCTCATCGGGGCGGCCTTCATCGGAGACATGGTGCTCTTGCCCTGCATGCTTGTCGGGCCGTTGGGAATCCTCCTCGAACGACGTCTTCGAAAAGATCCTCCGTCCGCAGACTGCGACTCTCAGGACGAGCACGAGCCCGAAGCGATTCCTTCGCATCACCTTCCGCTGTCTCCACAACACGCGCACGACTCGCGATACGTCGGATAAAGAATCCCGTTTCTTCGAGTGTGACGCACTCTCTGATGAGCGAAGACGACGCGGTCCGCGAGGCAGATTGCTCGACGATTTTCGCGTGTTTGTCAGGAATTTCGGAGACGCGCAAGGATGAACTGCTGCGAGAATCGAGACATTCTGTCTCCTGTGTCCCTCACGAAAACAGCATTCGGACGTTATAATCAAGTGTTTGCGTTCGTCCTGTGATTCAATTGCAAGATCGTTTCGAGAGGTGTTTCTCGGACAGTCTCTCAGCTCGCGCAGTTACCTTCTTCTGATGACCTCGGTCTTTCCGCCATGTCTCAACCCGCAGATGACAATCCAGTTGTGCCCGGAATGCGACTTCAAAGATACCTCGCTCAATGCGGCTTGGGATCTCGTCGCGAATGCGAAGAATTGATTTCCGCAGGTCGAGTGGAAATTGATGGCAAAACCGTGACCAAATTGGGAGCGAACGTCCGTCCATCAATGCAAACTGTGACTCTTGATGGCGAGAAGCTGAAGCTTGAACGCAAGAAGTACTATCTCCTCAACAAGCCACCGGGGTTCTTGTGTACGGCGAGTGATCCCCAGGGACGGCCGACAGTTTTCGAACTCTTCCCACCGGATGGTCCAAGGCTGTTCAGTGTCGGGCGTTTGGACGAGAACACCACCGGTTTGTTAATCGTGACGAATGACGGAGACCTCGCTCAAAAGCTGGCCCACCCGCGCTATCACATTCACCGAATCTACCGGGCTCAGGTTGCTGGTCATCCTAAGCGAGAAGTTTTCGAACAACTCAAGGAGGGGCTGTTTTTCACCGAAGGAAAGTTCAAGGTTCACAACATCAAGCCGATCAAGAAACAGGGACGCAGTTCCTGGGTCGAGATCACCATGACCGAAGGACAGAACCGCGAAGTTCGACGGCTGCTTGCCCGAACCGGTCACAAGGTGATGAAATTGGAACGGATCGGCTTTGGCCCGATTCGTCTCGGTCGCGTTCCGCTTGGGCTCTTTCGTGAATTGCGAAAAGATGAACTTGGGAAGTTGATTGAACTCATCACGCGAGCACAAACGCAAAGCCCGCGGCAAACAAAGAAACGTCCCGGCAAAAAAACAGCTTCAGGGCGATCGGGAGCGAGTGGAAAAGCGAAGTCTCGCGGACGTGCGAGCGCATCGAGTGAGTTCGGGACGAGCGAAAACTCGCGGACGAAGAAAGCTCCCGCGAAGAAGCGACCACGCTCCGGAGGCCCATCTCGGGGCAAAGGCCGAGGATCGCGCGGACCGAAGAGACCATAATCTCGGATTGATGGTCAGCGGGCACTGTTCTTATCGAACGCGAATTGACGTTATCGAAACTGATGCCCCTTCGGGACAACGGTGATTCCGCAGTCAGTCGTTGTCAGACCATTCCGGCGGTCCTGCTCGGGGTCGATTCCGATCGTCATGTCGTTCGGAATGCTGACATTCTTGTCGATGATGGCGTTCGAGATTTGTGCAGACCGTCCGACTTGAACGCCTTCAAAGAGAATGGAGTTCACGACCGTCGCATAGCTGTTGATTCGCACAGACTGTGAAATCACGGAGTGTGTGACTTCGCCTCCAGAGATAATACTGCCGGGACCGACGAGGCTGTCCATCGCGTGACCGACTCGCTTCGGCTCTGCATCATGGTCGGCAAAGACAAACTTGGGAGGGGGTACGGGCGGATGATATCCTCGGATCGGCCACGTCGAGTCATAGAGATTCAGCTGCGGTTCGACCGAGACCAGATCCATACTCGCTTGATAGTATGACTCCAGAGTGCCGACATCTCTCCAGTACATGGGGCCGTCCCCATCTTCGTTCCTGACGGGATAAGCCCGCACCTGACTGCTTTGAATCATGTGTGGAATGAGATCCTTCCCGAAGTCGTGCGAACTCTTGGGGATGGCAGCATCACGACAAAGTTCATCGAAGAGAAATGATGACTTGAACGCATAGATTCCCATCGAAGCCAGGCAACGATCGGGATCTCCGGGAATCGGAAATGGGGCGTCTGGTTTTTCTTCGAATCGACGAACCCAGCGGTTCTCGTCGATTCCCATGACACCGAAAGCACGACCTTCTTCAAGTCCGACCGGGAGGCATGCGATGGAGCAATCTGCGTCCGCTTCGATGAGATCCTGCAGGAAACTGGAGTAGTCCATCCGGTAAATATGGTCTCCTGAGAGAATCAGAATGTACTGAGGAGCGGATTGCTCAATCGTATAAATATTCTGATAGACAGCGTCTGCGGTGCCACGATACCAGTGTTCACCCACGCGCTGTTGAGGAGGCAGAACATCAATGAATTCATTCAATTCACGACAGAGAAAATGCCAGCCCAGATTGATGTGCCGGTCGAGACTGGCGCCTTTGTACTGCGTCAACACGAGGATTCTTCGAAGTCCACTGTTGATACAGTTCGAGAGAACGAAGTCGATGATTCGATAGATCCCACCGAACGGGACCGACGGTTTCGAGCGATCCAGTGTCAATGGTTCCAGCCGGGATCCTTTTCCTCCTGCAAGAACCAGAGTGAGAACATTTTGCATCGGCTTGTCTTCCATCAAGCTGTCAAAGTAGCAACGCGCCTCAGCTTCATTTGTAACAAGATTCGACAAGCGATCCCATCACAGGAGAAATTCGGTCACTGGTTCGTCATCGTTTTTCACGATTGGGAAGAGCGATTCCAGTGTGTCCACGTACAATTGAGAAGATGACGCACCCCCTGCGCTCACCTTTTATTAGAAGAATGATTCGCCTGCGTTCTTCGAAATGAGATCGGGTTGCTATTGATCAGTGGTACTGGAAGATTCGGGCGAGTCGTCGTTCTTGGTCTCCGTCCCAGTTTCCGTGTTTGTGTCAGTGACCGAGTCGGTGTCTAAGTCAGTTGTTGTTGCAAGCTCTGATGGATCAGATTCCGGGGCGGCGGAATCATTCGCACTGATGTCATAGCATGCCACCTCGGTCGCGTTGCGAACAAACACTTTTCCCCGGGCCATCGCGAGCGGATTCCAGGTTTTGATGTTTTCGGAAAGAACCTGCAGTTCGCCAAGGACAGTCAGCTCTTCAGGATTGGGGTCGACCAGAACGAGCTGTCCTTTTTCCGTGAGGATCACGAGCTTTCCGTTCGAGAGCAAAAGCTGGCCGTGGCCGTACTTTCCTCGAAGTCCGGTCCGGCCGCCTTTCCACTGTCGATCTCCGTTCTCCGGATCGATACAAGCCATGATTCCTTCGTCCAGCCCGTAGATGAAGCCATCGGTGAAGATCGGGCTGCTGAACTTGCAACGCATTCTCAGCGACGGTTTGTCCCAGACTTCTGAGAGGTTCCACTCGTCTCCGTTCTTCTCAATGTGAAGCATGACCGACCCTTTTCCGTAGCCGGCCGAAATCATGACGTGATCATTTTCGAAGACGAGCGGTTGCGCCACGTTGATATGATCGCCAGCCACGAACGGGTAAGACCAGTACTGTTCGCCGTTCTCAGGATTGTGGCCACGAAAAGCGGTTCCATCAAAGTTGAGGATCACCGTTTCGCCAGCCAGATCGGCAAGCATCGGTGAAGAGTAACCCGGGTGCGAGGTCCCATCGATTCCTTCGATCGCAGCAGCTCCGGTTCCGAATTCCTCGATTTCAGTATTGGGATCAGGCAGCGCCTTCCCATACCACGCGATCTCTCCGGTTTCGATGTCGTAGGCGACCAGTCCTCCTCCTTCGGGCATCACGCCGTCAGCATTCGTCACTCCACCAATGTTGGCGATGACTGTGTTTCCAAACACGAGCGGAGAAGACGTCATCGCCCAGATTGTGTTGGGGATCTGAAATTGTTGAAGAGTATGCACGTGCCAGATAGGGGCTCCGGTTTTCAGATCAAGCTTGAACAGATCTCCAAAACCGCCGAAGGCGTAAACAGCACCCTCATGAATTGTCGGAGTTGAGCGCGGTCCCGGCCCACCCATTGCTTCGACAAAACTCGCGGGATACTGATGGACCCAGAACTCTCGACCGGTTTCCGTGTCGTAACAGACGACAGCTTCGTCCAGCCCACGCTGTTCCATTGTGATGAGTTGACGCCCGAGAATTGAGAAGGAGGAGTATCCGCCTCCGCAGGGATGTCTCCAAAGTTCTTCGGGAGGATTCGTTGACCAGTCGGTACGAAGTTCCGGACCGATGACAACGCCGTCTCGATGAACTCCTCGGTACTCAGGCATGTCTGTTTCGCTCACCTCGGGAATCGTCAGTTCTGAGGCGTCAGCGGACTCTGCATTCGTGAGATGACTTGTCAGCCGTTCTTCTGCTGATTCGTCCCAGACATGACTGAAACGCGGTTTCATGTCGCCGTCGAAATCGATGGAACGGATGGAGGCTACCCAGCCTGCGATGAGCGCCACGACAGGAACGCCGATGATCAACATCGACTTTCGGGAGACGGGAGCGAACAGAAACCACCACCCGACAATGCAGATCGTTGACAGCACAATCTGCGCGAAGGTGATGAGATTCTTAATCGCGTCGCCGAACGAGGGTTCCCAGAACGTCCACATCCCGATTTGCATGACGCCAAAGACGGCCAGCATTCCGATCAGCAAGCGGTCCGCCCAGCGAGCCAGCATCGATCGTGTCGGAGCCGGAGAATTGCTCGCGTCTGAAACTTCCGGAGTGTCAGTCTGCTCATTCATGAGTCAGCTCAATTTCAGGTTTGAAGTAATGAATTCCGCGATGGGAAGAAACAAGATCGACGTTTGGATTCGATCGCCTCTTCCCATCCTTCGACGTCAACACGTTCGATCAGAATCGTTTCGTTTCGAATCACGCAGGTTGGTCGTAGACCGTATGTTCAAGCGATGACAACACATCTCAGGAACATCACGCGACTCGGCACTTGATCACAGAAACGTCGAGATCAGCATCAAAGCATCGATGTGAGAAGCATCGCGCGGGACTCTCTTTTCGTCAAGCAGCAAAGTCCGTCAACCGGTCGTCCTCTCAAGAAAACTTCCCGGCAAGCGACGAACGAGGCGTTTCATTTCGAGGACGGTAATTGTCGATAAAACTCGTGCAGTGGGCATTTGGGATTGGGCGAGCACCTGATCGATCGGAGTCGCGACCGTGTCGACAAGATTTAAGATCGCCCGTTCCTGTTCGTTAAGATTTAACTCACGAGGTGTGTGGATTTCCTGGTCGTGATCGGTTTTCAGAGGAGAACTGAGTGGAGCAAGCGATTCCAGAACGTCATCGAAATTGCGAACGAGTGTTGCACCGTCGCGGATGAGATTGTGGCATCCCAGACTCGCGGGCGTATCGATTCGTCCCGGAACAGCAAAGACTTCGCGGTTCTGCTCCATCGCATGCCGTGCGGTGTGAAGTGAACCGCTCTTCTCGCTCGCTTCGATGATAATAACGCCGAGGGACATTCCCGCGATGATTCGGTTCCGTTGCGGAAACAGTCCACGTTGGGGTCCGCGATCCAATGGAGACTCAGAGACGAGCGCGCCTTGATCAACAATTCTGCTGGCAAGATCGACATGCTCGGGCGGATAAGTTTTCAGGAGGCCCGTCGCACACACGGCAATCGTGCGTCCACCCGCTTCGAGGGCACCAGTGTGGGCAGCTGCATCGATCCCTCGAGCCAATCCGCTGACCACAACGATTCCAGCACGCGCCAGTGCTCCGGCGAATCGATGTGCTTGGGTTCGTCCGTAATGGCTGCAACTTCGAGAACCAACAATCGCCACAGCGAGACGATCTTCAGGGAGCAAATTGCGACGGATCGAAAGGACGGGTGGCGGATCACTCGTTTCTTTGAGCGAAGCAGGGTACTCCGATGAGGAACGCGGAACGATGCGAATTCCGTGCTGATGGGCTTTTTCGATTTCTTTACGTGCCTGTTCGAGACCGCTGTGTTTCGTAATCTCTGCGGAGACTTTTGGCCCAATTCCAGCGACATTTAACAGCTCTGATCCGGGAGCATTGAAGATAGCCTCTGCCGATCCGAATCGTTGAAAGAGAAGTGACTGGAGTCGCGGGCCAAGCCCGGAAATCAGATTCAACTGAACGGCGGCGAGCGTCTCTCGGTCGTCTTCGGGTTGCATTGCCGATCCAGTTGAAGGCGGGGTTATCGGAGTTGGGTCAATTCACGGAAAACATCATCTTCGGGCGGAGCAACTCTTCGCGAACTTCAGCAATTCCGACGAGTTCCTCTTCTGCGTTGACCACAGCAATCGGAGCAGATTCTGAAATTCCATGCAAAGCAGATGCATCGATTTCCAAATCGGTGACACGAATTTTCTGCCCGAAGATTAACCGCTGAAGTGTCTGTTGGTCGACGACCAATCGCGGCAAATGGGGGAGTGCAGCAAGTGGAGGGATGACGGCTGCTTCGAAATCTTCACGAGACAGGTGTTCCACGTCGACGGCCTGATCAACATGAAAAGGTCCCACGCTGGTCCGTTCCAGGCTACTCATGACAGCTTCGGTTCCCAGCTTCTTCGCGATGTCCCGACCGAGTGATCGGACATATGTCCCCGTTCTGCATTCGAGCGTCAGTTCGAAAGACTTGTCGTCCAAGTCGGTCAATTCCAGTTTTTCAATCGTGACTGCCCGGGCTGGGATTTCGATATCCTCGCCGCGCCGGGCTGCTTTGTAAGCACGTTCTCCGTTCACTTTGATAGCGGAGTACACAGGCGGAATTTGTTCGATCGTCCCGGTGAACTCGGGAAGAATGGCTTCAATTTCTTCCCGGTTGGGAAGCCGGCTTCCGTCGAGATATTCGAGTTCTCCCTCAATGTCATCCGTGTTGCTTCGCACGCCCAACAGAAACCGTCCGCGGTACGATTTGTGATGTTGGTGAATGAGCGGCATCAGCCGGGTTGCAGGTCCGAGACAAACGACCAGAACACCCGTTGCCAAAGGATCTAATGTGCCAGCATGTCCGCATTTCACGCGGCGTCCGGCGAGACGGCTGACTCGATTCACAACATCCCGCGACGTCCAGTCGCTTGGTTTGTTGAGGTTCAAAACTCCGAACATAACTTCCCTGAAAGGTCTTTTCTTCAACGCAGAATTCAAATGAACCTCGAATGGCTCATTTTCGATGAGGGTCTTCGATTGGAGGCCTCGCGGATTCGCCGACGGCTCTCTGACTGATGGCTTCTATGGCTTCATTTGGGATGGTGAAACATTCAGCTCGTGGGGAAGACCGAAAAGATAGAAGGCTCGAGGCGTCGCGAGATCGATCAGCGACGAAACCGGATCGAATTCAACCTTCGGAAGTGAAGTTGTCGCGCCGAGTAGCGTTTCTGAGAGAGACAGGGGATGGCTGTAATTGACCACCTGATACGAGTCCAACCCAAGTTCCTTGGCGAGCAACTCTGTTGTATCGCTCTCGAACGAGATTTCGTCCACCAATCCGTTTTCGACAGCCTGATCGGCCGTGTAAACCTGACCGGTCGCGAGTTCGCGGATCTCTTCCATGTCCAGATTGCTGCGGTTCTCATCAATCACTGTCAAAAAGCGATCGAATGAGTCCTCGATGATCGCATCCCAGACGGCGCGTTCCTGTTCATCAAGATTCTTGAATGGGTTGAGCGAGTCTTTGAATGGGCCGGTAACGAGCGATTCTGATTTGACGCCCACCTTCTCAGCAAGCTCTGTCGCGTTGTAACGAGGAATGATGACCCCAATCGAGCCGGTCCAGGTTGTCGGTTCCGCATAGATCGGAGCTTCGGGACCGCCACTCATCGCGATGTAATAGCCTCCGGAAGCAGCGATTCCTTTCATCTGAACGTAGATCGGCTTCTTTTCAGAGAGCAATTTGAGCTTGTGATAAATCTCGTGGCTGCCGGAGACGAGTCCGCCGGGGCTGTCGATGACGAGCAGCACGCCTTTCACGCTGTCATCTTCACGCACATGATCGATCGTCTTTTTGATGCGTTCGGTGTACGGAGGCATGATCGTGAAACCGACCTGAATCCGAGCAATTTTGCTCTCGGCCAGACGGGTTCCTGCGTGAAACTTCTCCGTCGGTTGATCCGCGTCGACCGCGAATTCGGCAAATGATGCCATGAACCCCAGATTCATCAGCACGGAAAAACCGAGAGCGAGAAGAAGGATGATCACCAGCCATCTTCGTCCGCGTTGCTGAATGATAATCGTGGGCATATTGGGGTCGCCATTGGTGAGAATTCGTTCGGACATGTCACTCTGCGGGGTTTTGGGAAAGTTTATGTGTCGTGAGGTGTGTAGGACTTCAAGTCATTGTTCGCGTCGAATCGTCTGGAATTGTCGTAACGTCGATGAAATCCCACTCGACAGGAAGTCGATAGTTTTTTCGACGACCGGTTGTAGCGAATGTGATCATTCTGCATGTCGGGCGTCAAATGACCTTGCTCGTTCTAGTAGCGATTATCGGGAACGAGCAGGCGAACGGCAATCTCCAGATCGCCGTCATTCTTGCATCGACAGCACGAGTCTGAATCCGAGGACATTATGAGTCGCTATCGCAAACTTGCTCTCGAGACCCGAGCACTTCTTCTTGCTTCTGCGACAGGAGCGGCATTGCTGGCCCCATCGTTGAGGACCTTTGCAGTGGATTCAGCAACTCCGGGACGGCTCAACACATACCAGTCCAGTACTGAAACTTCCGCTCCGAGTTCGTCGTTAGTACGCGAACGTCTGCAGAGTCTGTATGGACCGCAACAACAAATCCAGCAGACAGCTGGAGAGAACCGAGTGCAGCCAATTCCTGTGCAGGCTCCGAGACCGTTGGTGGCTCACAACGCTCAGCCGATTGCGCAAACTGCCGGAACTCGGGAGACGCCGAAGAAACGCAGCTTCTTTGATCGACTTGTGAGTCGTTTCAAAGGGGGCGGTCGCGTTCCGTCAGGTCCACCGCAGGACCCAGGCATGCGGTATCCGAAAGTCTCGGACAGTTCTTCGCAGTACCGATCGACTCAGCCGCAGTCGCTCTCGCAACCTGCGACGACTCCTCCGCCAAGCATGGCCCCCATCGCCGAAACGACTCCTGGCACAACGCGACAACCTTTGAGTTTTCCGCGGCAATCCTCACCAAAGACTCCCGTCAAACCTTCCGGTTCGCCGACTGCGAATGTTCCGCGTCCATCAGGATTCATCCCACCGTTGCCGGGTGAAGAGTTCTCCAATGAGCTTACGATTACCAAACGCTCTTCCCAAACGACTGAGAAAAAGACAGCGGAAGTAAAAGTCGCTCAGAAGCCAGTCGATTCAAGAAGCCGCGCTTTCGAGGAGGTCATCGAGCAAGCTCCGGAAGTCTCCGAGTTCGAACAGCCAATCGTTCGTGACGATTCGTCACTCCCGGTCCTGGATTTGGAAGCATTGCTTGCTGACGAGCAAAAAGTTGAAGCTCAGATGACCGTTCAGGTTCAGCCAGCGGCACCGGAAATCGACTTGCCAGCCCCGGATCAGGAACCGGCCGCCACATTCCCGATGGATGAGGAGCCCGTGGCTGCAACGCGTTCTCAATCGGAAGCTGTTGCGGACGTTCCAATGCCCGAGCTGAACGCCGATCTCTTCTTCCCCGGTGATGTCGAAGAGTCGACCGTCGAACAGGAACAAGAAGTTCTCGTTCCGGAACCGGAGCAGGCGGAATTCCCTGAGCCAGAGATGAACCTGGGCACAACGGAAGTCGCAGGAGACTCCTTGGGATTCTTCTTCGAAGATGAAGTTCCTTCTCCATCGCCACAACTTGAACAATCACCGCAACAGCCTTCAGGCGAAGCTGCGGAATCGAACGAGTTCGACTGGGCTCAAAGCGATTCGGAAATCACGGAGGCCGAAGTCACTGAAGAGACAATGGAGGAACCGTACACAGGTTTGTCTTTGGAAGACGGGCTGTTTGTCGACCTTCCGCTCCCCGCACCGGCGGACGAAGAGGACTCCACAGAGTTGAAGGAAGAGCCGGGATTTGTCCGGTTGGATGAAGTTGAGGAACCGGAGGCCGAAGTTCCACCGCAACTCGAATTGCCACCTCTGTTTACAGCGGATGCGAAGCCAGAACAGCCGATTCTCAAGGAAGAACCGACTCGTGAGGAACAACAAGTTGTTGCACAATTGGAAGTCTCGGCTCCGCCGCTAACACCTTCCGCTCCAACATTGACACCTTCCGTCAAACCGACAATCACTCCAAAGCTTCAGCCGACTCCAAGATCGGAAGCACGAGACTCAAAGAAGCAGAAAGCGGACCTGATCAAGGAACGTGAACATCTCGCCGGACTGAAAGGGTTCTGTCCCGTCGCACTCCGCGACTCGCGAGAACTTCTCGATACCGACGATCGATACTCTGCGATCTTCAACAACCGTGAGTACTCGTTCTCAACCCCGCATGCTTTGGAGAGTTTTCTGGCGAGCCCAGCCAAATATGCTCCAGCTTTAAGGGGAGCCGATGTGATTCACTACGCATTGACCGGTGAAGAAGAGGAAGGCAGCCTCGATCATGCTGTCTGGTACAAAGGTCGGCTTTATCTCTTCAACAGCGTGGAGACGATGGAAACCTTTGTCGCTGCACCAAGCAGCCATGCGACGAATTTGTAATCTCATCGACGAGCAATTCGGTCGATAAAGTGCTTATCCTGTGGTGCGTCCAGCAATTGTGCTGAATGACGCGAGACGCCAAAACCCCCGATCCACGCTTCGTGGTCGGGGGTTTTCTCAATTCTACAGTGTTTATTTCCGCAGTGTTTGTTTCGGCTGTTCTTAATTGAACAGCATTCACTGTAGCGGCGTTCATTACGGCAGGGTGTTCAATGTCGTTGAGTGTTCAGCTCTTCAGGCAACCTCGGGGGCAATCAACAATTAGCGATGCGCGATATTCGGCGACGCGCGATTCAGGCTGAGCAACAAGCGGCCGAACCGCGATTCATTTCAATCAGTCCGAATGTGTTCACGAGGTATTTTCAGAAGATTCCCAAAGTTTCGCGTGTCATCCGTGATAATTTCGGTCGGAATGACGGTTTTGCCTATACTGAGGCTCACAACTGGAGTAGTGTCTTTCTATTCCTTTTCGAAAACAGGGGCGCGTTGCGCGCCCATTATGACGGAAATCTTGAGGAGATTACTGAATGTCGACGACCCAGACCCTTCCGTACAAAGTCAAAAGTATGGACCTTGCGGCCCTTGGGCGAAAAGAAATCGAAATCGCCGAAGTCGAAATGCCAGGTTTGATGGCGCTTCGTAAGAAGTACGGCGAAAGCAAGCCGCTGAAGGGAGCCCGCATCGCCGGATGTCTCCACATGACCATCCAGACAGCTGTCCTTATGGAGACGCTGATCGAGTTGGGGGCGGAAGTTCGCTGGTCCAGCTGTAACATTTTCTCAACGCAAGATCACGCTGCTGCAGCGATGGCAGCTGCCGGAATTCCAACGTTCGCCTGGAAAGGTGAAACCGAAGAAGAATTCTGGTGGTGCATTGAGCAAACACTTTACTGGCCAGATGGTCAGCCACTGAACATGATTCTGGATGATGGTGGCGATCTCACCGCTCTGGTCCACAACAAATACCCGGAACTTCTCGACGGCATCAACGGTCTGACAGAAGAAACAACGACCGGAATTAAAGAACTTCGCAAGCTGATCAAAGAAGGTCGCCTCGGCGTGCCTGCGATCAACGTGAATGATTCTGTGACGAAGAGCAAGTTCGACAACCTCTACGGATGTCGAGAATCTCTCGCCGACGGAATCAAGCGAGCGACAGACGTCATGGTCGCTGGTAAGGCTGTCGTTGTCTGTGGTTATGGTGACGTCGGAAAAGGCTGTGCCGATGCCATGGACGGGCTGGGAGCTCGCGTCATCGTCACAGAAATCGATCCGATTTGTGCTCTTCAGGCAGCGATGGAAGGGTACCAGGTCACCACAATGGAAGAAGCAGCCAAGTTTGGCGATATCTTCGTGACCACCACCGGATGTAAAGATGTCATCCGCAGTGAGCACCTGGACGCGATGAAGCACAACGCCATCGTTTGCAACATCGGCCACTTCGATTCGGAAATTCAGATCGCTTACTTGAACGACAGTTCATCGATCGAAAAGATCACGATCAAAGAAGATTCGGACGTCGGTGGTCCTGTTCACAAATACGTCTATCCGGATGGCAAAGCATTGCTCGTTCTGGCAGAAGGACGACTTGTGAACCTCGGATGTGCGACCGGCCACCCATCATTCGTGATGTCCAACAGCTTCACGAATCAGGTGCTGGGACAGATCGAACTTTGGACCAAAGCAGATCAGTACGAAAAGCAATTGTACGTGCTGCCGAAAGAACTCGACGAAGAAGTCGCTCGATTGCACCTTGAGCAAATCGGCGTGAAGCTGACCACGCTCACCCAGGATCAGGCGGACTACCTCGGCGTTCCCGTCGAAGGACCATTCAAGCCAGAGCATTATCGATACTAAGGTATTTTTTGAATTGGTTGGCACTCACTCGCACGAGCAAACTCAGCCTTTGGCCTGATGAAAAATTCAAGCGAGTGCTCGAGATCAATCAACGACTAGGAAGCGGCCTCTCATCAGGGAGGTCGCTTCTTTTTTTGTGTATTGCGCGCTGTGATCGAGTTTCGCGCGGTGATGCGTTCAACAGCGAGGAAGGAATGCTATAGCGCGAAACGAAGTGCGCGAGAGAAGTTATGTCCCAGCTGGGGACGAGGGTTGGTTGAGTCCACCAAATCGACGGTCGCGTGAGGCAAAGCCTTTCAACGCGGAGAACAATTCTTCCGACCGAAAGTCAGGCCACAGGGTTTCCGTCACCCACAATTCGGCATAGCTGATCTGCCAGAGAAGAAAGTTACTGACACGCATTTCTCCGGCTGTCCGAATCAACAGGTCGGGGTCTCCCATATCTGCTGTGTAGAGGTGCTTGGCGACTGTTTCTTCGGTGATGTCCTCCGGGCGAAGTTCCCCCTTGAGGGCTCGGTCGCAAATACTTCGGACGGCCATGACCAGTTCATCTCTTGCGCCATAGTCGAGGGCCAGGCAGAGCCTCATTCCCGGATTCTGGGCGCTCATTTCAATCGTCTGATTGACTTCTGAAAGAATTCGGGAACTGATGCGATCCGTTCGCCCGATGGTTGAGAAACGGATGTCCTGTCGCATGATCTCTTCTCTCTCCGCAACGACATAACGCTGGAGGAGATTCATGAGAAGTTCGAGTTCCAGGCGTGGTCTTTTCCAGTTTTCACTACTGAAGCAGTAGAGCGTCAACTGGTCGATATTGAGGCGAGCACACTCCTCAACGACTGTGCGCACGCTTTGGACACCCCGCCGGTGTCCTTCGATTCGAGGGAGTCCGCGTTGCTGCGCCCAACGGCCATTTCCATCCATGATGATCGCGATATGCCGTGGAATTCTTTCGCGGCTCAAGCCGAAGGCGTTCAGGTCGTTATCTGTGTAGGGAGATTCAACAGCCACGTTTTTGGGACCAGTGTGTCGAAGTTAGAAATGAGAGCATCGTGTCCATGACTATTGTGTCGCATGGACACAACAAGAGCAATGGGCCAATCAACTGTTCAGAACAAGTCAAGATCCTCATGACTCAGCTGCTTTGGCTTGAAGTCGATCTCCTATCATATGGTGCAGGGCCAGGGTGATTCCACCGGTGATCATGCAACCAATCACGACAAGTGCTTCCCATCCGTCTGAGGCCCCGGCGAGGGCAAAGAAGCTGATGACGACCATGTTCGACGCGATCATGATGAATGCAGCCATGGAAATTGCAACAGGCCACACTCCCCACTTGGCGACGATCGAGCAAAATGTCGATAAGTGCAGTCCAAGCAGATACTGAAGGAGAAGGTAGGTGATAACGAGGAGGGCTTCGAATTCTTGCATAAGGCTGCCGAGTCCTTCCCAAAAATCTTCACCAAGCAAAATGATTCCCAAAAACATGCAGGCAAACAGGGGGAGTGTTGTGGTCAGTCCTCCCAGCACTTTTGCGTAAGCGATTTCTCGGATCGATCGGGGAAGCATGACAAGAGTCGACCAGGTCTTCTCTTGAAGCTCGTAGCGGAACACCCGTGCAGAGACGATGGCCAATTCGATGAACAGGAAGAAGATCGAATATCCGAAGAGCACTCCGCCCAACATCTCGGCGATATCTCGATTCGTTCTCAGAGAGAAAAAAGTGATCGCGACAGCCAGACCGAAATAAATTCCGAATTTCAACAGAATGAAGATTCTTCCTCCGCCGATGAACTGGAAGTCTTTCCAGATAATGGGATAGCTGCCGATACGGCGGCGTCGAGTCATATTTCGCCGGCGACGAAGACGATCGAACAACCCGATGGAACCGGGTTCTTTCTCGTTCCGGGTGAAAACATCGAAGAACAGCCATGAAGTGATCAGGAAGACTGTCCCTACGATGAGATTGCTGATGATCTGGAAATTCCACATGGCGGGATTGGCACCGGTCGCCAGAATTTCTGAGATCTGTGATTGTGCTGACCCGGACTGAATCGCATTCGCAAGACCACTTGCCGCCTGGGAAATGAACCCGGATGTCTCCATGGCGAGCACGCTGAGAAGCATCGGCAGGATGAACAACGCGATCAGGATTCCGAAGGCCAGTCCACATGCGCTGGCGGTTGATGACATCAGCACCGAAGCCAGCAATCCGAGATTTCCGACCAGATACAAGTGGGCGAATAATGTCAGATAGCAGGCAACGACCTGTTGCCACAACACTCCACCCAGGGTGACCGAAAGGAAGTTGAACGGAATCTGAACGCTGAGCAGAAGCGCAGCACAGATGAGTCGAGGAATCCATTTCCCGAGAATGAGCGACGTGCTGCCGACTCCTGCCATGCGCAGCAGGCCTAAGGTTCGTTCCTCTTTCTCTTCCGTAATGGCGGAAGAGAAGAATGCGGTCCCGGCGATCGTGATTGCGAGATAGTTGCAGACCATCACCGACCGGAAGAGGTCGAGTCCGGGAGCCGTCGAAAGTCCCGCCGTGGCCTGATAGACGAAGAGCATCCACAGGATGAAGGCGCCCAGAAGAAAACGAATGACGTGCCCGCGCAGCTGACGTGCATCCGTTTGCAAAGCACGTTTCACCAGGGCGAGAATCCGGTTCATAGTGTTTTTGGCTCACTCGGGAAGTGAAAAATGGACGTTCGCCTTGGAGTCGCTTGGGTTCTGGTTTGCAGAGAAACCTTGAGAGCGGTTTAGCTGCGGACGCCGCGCTCGGTCAAATCCATGAAGGCTTCGTTCAAGTGTCTTTGGTCTCGACCGAAATGCATGACGATCATTCCGCTCGCAATGATCGCACTCAGCAACTGATTTCCATCGGTGATTGTCGGGTCGATTTTAACTCGGACATCAGAGCGTCCTTCGATTCCTTCCACCGAGAGGACTCCCGGGAGGGCGGAAAGTTGTGTCTCTGTTTCCTCTGCGGAGAGGTCGACGCGAATTCGATAGGTGGGTGTTTCGGTTTGCTGATCCAGAAGTGCTTCCATTGGACCGCTGTATTTTGTTTTACCGCGATCAATGATCGTGACGCTGTCACACAATTCCGCGAGTTCGCTCAGAATGTGACTCGAGATGAAAATCGTTTTTCCCATGCGTCGCAACTCACGGAGAATTTCCATTAGCTCGATTCTCGCTCGTGGGTCGAGACCGGAAGCGGGTTCATCGAGCAAGAGAAGATCGGGGTCGTTGACAAGCACGCGGGCGAGGCTGACTCGCTGCTGCATCCCGCGAGAGAGTCCTTGAATGAAGTCATCCTTGCGGACGTCCATGTCGGTGAGAGCGAGAACATCTGCGACGATTCGGTTTCGTTCTTTGAGTGTGAACCCGTAAGCAGCTGCGAAGAAATCGAGATACTCAAAGACGGTCATCTGACGATACATGCTGAAGTGATCCGGCATGTAACCGATTCGTCGACGAATGGCTTTGACGTTGTTCCGGACGTCGTGACCGAAGACTCGAATCTTTCCGACTTGCGGCTTCAGCAGAGTGCAGATCAGCTTGAGAGTGGTCGTTTTCCCTGCGCCGTTCGGTCCCACGAAACCATGAAGAGACTCAGGGGAGACCTGAAAAGAGATGCCATCGAGTGCTCGATGCTGCTTGAAAAGATGGCTGACATTTTCGATTTCAATAACAGGATCCATTTGACTCTCTTTTTTCTTGGTCTCAGTTGAGGGGTGGATCATGACGCAAGTTCGTCTGATAAACCTGAAGTCGCCGAAGTGAACGAAAATTTCCTGCGCGGTCGACAAGATTAAATTGAGTTTTCAGATGAGTTGAATGTTCTGGGCCCTCAATGTGTTCCTTGCTCTACTGAGATCGTGGAGGAATTGGTAGCTGATGGCTGTAAATCACGAATCCGTTTTGCTGCGGGGAAATCTCTTCCCCCGCAAAGAAGTCGGTTGAAAGTGAAGTCTTCAGATAAACATGAACTTTGTCTTCGGCGAAGATCGTCCCGTTGACAAGCTGGTCGAAATTCTCAATCCCGAGGTCATCGGCGATCAACGTCCATTCGTTCATGTCGAGAAGCTTCGAAGGAGGATTTTCGTCTCGATTGCGGTACTGATAGGCGTTGTACGCACTGACCGAAGCATCGTTGATATAGCTTTGCAGAGGGCTTCTTCGTGCAACGTTGCCATCAGATCCGGTTGGAACAAGGACTCCGTCGGACACGGAGAGTTGGACGAGGTTGTTCTGAAAAATCGCGTACCCAGTCAGATTCTCTGGCCATGCCTGTCCACTTCCCGGGAGTAAACGGATTTCTTTGACCTCCCCGTTTTCGACCCGCAATTGCTCGACCTGGATGGGCAGTCCGACGGTTTGTGCGACTCCGCCGTCGATGATTGTTCGATTCGAGAACGCCGGAACTTCCGTCATCAACAATCCGTTCGGCGGATTGAGAGCCTGCCCGGGAATTCGTTCATTCGATTGGCCGGAGGAGTAAGCGACATTCAATTGCGGATGCACAATGAGATACTGAGAACCGGTGGTCACAAAGAGATTGGTCCATTGTTTCACAACCCATCGCCCCGGAGGACCTGCTTTCGCGAGGACGACCGAATGGATCGACGTTTCCTCTCCGTAGCCGCGTTTTCCAACACTATGAAACCCGAAGCTGAAGAGGGCCACCGTTGCGAGGATGACTCCATAGGTCAATCGATAGTCCCCCTGCTTACGACCGAGAAACCAGCAACCGGGAAACAACAGCAGCAGGTAAATCGTCGCCATCGTGTAGATCAATGGCCAGTTGTGTTCCGGAGTCGTGATCGCGCGAAGTCTCGAAAAGATCGTCCGGTTGGGGTCGAGATTGAGATAGTTTTGGAATTGCTCTTTTGCAGGCCGTTTGACTGGCGAGGGTTGGAACGTCGAGCTGAGTCGTTCGACGAGACCGGCCCCGACGCTGATTCGGTCGGACGGCTCATTCAACTCGCTGAGAGAAGCGGGGAATTCAGGATACTCACCGAGATTGTCCGCAATCAGCGAAACCGTTCCGCCAGCGAAGAGCCAGTCGCGAAAGGCTTGAATCTGTGGCTCCTGCCATCTCGGGGTATGGTCCAGATAAACACGCGACAGCTTGTTGAGCACAATCGGATTTGTCGGGAAGAGGTCCTCGGAGAATGCGGGAACGGATTGTAAGGTCGAACGTCCTTCGGGGCGGATCAATTCCACAGCGACAGGCCCGGGAGAATCGTCCGGTTCGTCAACGGTGTAAGTGTCTTCGGCGCGGATTCGGCCTCTGATCAGTGGCCCCCATTCCAATCGCGTATCAGACGCTGATTCCAGATAGGTGATGAACTGCAAATCGCGCGTTCCGTAGGGCTCAATGTAGAGATCCGGTTGAAGGACTGGAACATCGACGGGTTGAAAGCCCAGAATGGGAGTCAGCGAAACCGCTCCTTGCCAGGGATCGTCGGAGTTGTTGAAGACGCGGACCGTTAAGAGATTGAAGTGGTGCGGTGTCACCCGCCCGTCCAGGCCCCATTTCGGCTTTCCCTCAATTTGCAGCTCAGCGTGAAGCGGAGTGGCTGTCACCTGTACAAATGTTGCGAAAAGCAATGTCCAGAAGGCACGTGCAGCGAATTGTTTCCACATGTGATTCAGTGACCCTGATCAACTGTGACGGATGGGAAATCGTTGAAATTCTCGAAAACTGAATCCGGAAGGCTCCGAACGTTCTTAATTTTTCATTCTCGTTACCGTAATACGATACGGAGACTCACCGAATCTGTACACTTGACCGGTCACGACGCCCTATTCCAGGAGCGTTGATGCCCTATACTACGCAAATTTGCCGCAGTTCGTTGGTAAACGCTGCGATGGCTTCTTTCGATCAATCAATTTACATGACAATCTCTCAGTTCTTCCAAAACAATCTCCAATTCGTCACACGGAAATCTGTCAGTCAGACGGGGTTCCCGACGTTGACGTTTTGGGGTTGTTTCGGCCTGTTGGTATTTTTCTTTGCGAACGGGGCGAAAGCGGATGTCGAAATTCTGAATGCTACGGGGGGAGTCGATGGCTGGTTCAAGATCGGTCGATGGGCTCCAGTGCGATTCGATATTCAGGTTTCCAATGAATCGGGTTCCGCTCAGGACGAGGCTTCTTCCAATGGAGAATTGACACCCCGGATTCGGACGGTCGACCCGGATGGACACGCCGTCTACACATCATTGACGCCTCTCTCGGGGAATTCGGAGTCCCTCAATCATGTGGAAGCCGTGTTTCGAAATGGGCGAACCGACGCTTCCGTTCTGATCGAAATTCTGTCGGCAGGGAAAGTGGTCGCTTCGAAGCTTCTCCGTGCTGACGAACCGGGAAGTTTGGTATCGCTTGAGCAGAATGCCCAGCTTTGGTTGGTTGCTGGAGAACAGCCAGGATTCGAAGCAGCCTACCGACGTGCGGCAGCTGTGAATCCGAAAGCGATTCAACTTGTCAGATTAGAAGACTTCGGCAACTGGCAAGGGACCGGACGATCGCTCGACTCGGTCGATGTCATCGTGCTCAATGCTGATACAGCTGTTTCGGAAGAAGCGTCAGCAGCGATTCAGAAATGGGTCGAGCGGGGTGGTCGCCTCGTCGTGGCGGTCGGAGCAGATACAGAATTGCTTCTTGCGAGCCCTCTCGCAGGCTGGCTTCCCAATCAACCTCGCGGCACAGTGGAGATTCGAAATCTCGGGCCGTTGAACGCAATCATTCCGGGAAGCGGTCGTCTGCGAATGATCGGAAGTTTGACCGGTGCGGACCTGCTTGCAGAGAACGGATTCGTGATCGCATCGGGATTGAATCAACCGATGATCATTCGATCCGGAGTTGGGCTGGGGCTTGTGACAATCTTCGCTTTGCGGATGGACCAGGAACCTCTTTCCGAATGGGGATCGCGTGCGGAGCTGGCGATGATTCTCGCCGGTCAGGTTCCTCTCTGGAATGATCCGGAATTTCTTCAACAGCGCGAAGACAGCGGTTTGAGCCCGACCGGAGTGGCGGATTTTCAGACGCAAATTTTTCAGGCCATCGACTCGACCGACGAGATTCCCAGACATTCCTATTGGGTTTCGATGGGATGGATGGCACTGCTCGCGGTGCTTGTGGGACCGCTGGATTACTACCTCGTTCATCACGTGATTCGACGGCCGAATCTGACCTGGATCACGTTTCCCGTTTGGCTCGGACTCATTGTGTACACAACAATGAGTTCCGCTAACGCGACAAACTCTCATCCCATGTCTGCCCGGCAAATCGAAGTCGTGGATGTCGACGCAACAATCGGAGCAGTTCGCGGGAGAAGCTGGTTTAATCTCTACAGCCCGACGTCAAGTCGTCACGACACTCAAGCAATGGTGGACTTCGGAGATTCACTCTCAGCTGACAACGTTGACTTCACGCTCACCAGTTGGGTCGAACGTCCAGAATCCGGATATCGAGGCATGTACCGGTCTGGCGGACTGGATAGCCAGAAGCCAGCTTATCATGTGTCGGATTTAGGAGATGAGGTCTTCGACTTGCCGATTCGAGTCTGGTCGACTGGCTCTGTCGCAAGTGAATGGGAAGCAGGCGTTGACACGGAAGAACTTGTGACTTCTAACCTGTACGATCGAGGGACTGGACGCCTCCAGGGACAGATCACTCATGAGCTGCCGGGGGAAATTCAGGACTGGTTTCTTGCCTACGACAACTTCGCCTACTCTCCCAGGACAACTTCCGGTGAGGGGCCTCCTTCATTGAAACCTGGGGAAACATTTCAGCTGGACCTTGCCCGAACCAATATTCTGCGTGGTGTCTTGCTGAGGATTCGGACATCGACCCGACAGGGAGCAGTCTCGACGAAGGTGGATGGCCAGGTCGATCGGGAACGATACGATCCCTTCTCCAGAGATGCCTACGACATTCTCAGAATCCTGACGTTTCACACCGTCACGGGAGGTCGCGAGTATTCGACTCTTTCGAACCAGACGTTGGGAGAACTGGATTTGTCTCAGCAAATCGAACTCGGGAAGGCGGTCCTCTTTGGTCGCATGGAGCGAGGGGCCACGAATTACACCATCAATGGCGAGACTCCGGAATACGAGGATCGAGACACAATTGTCCGAATCATCCTCCCTGTTCAAGTTGACGAAGCAGCTTTGAACGCACCCCCGGATCCAAACTTGCTGAAAGCTCCCTAGCGATCAGTCACGAATGAATACAAACACGAATGAATAAAAAGTTGACCGCTATGTCGTTGTCAGCCTTACTCAATATGTCCTGGAAACAATGTTGTGATTGAAACCATTAAACTCACGAAGCGGTATGGGGATCTTGTCGCTGCGAACGAGATCACGATCTCACTTAAGGAAGGTGATGTCTTCGGATTCATCGGTCCGAATGGATCGGGGAAGACAACGACGATGCGGATGATCGCGACGCTGCTCAATCCCGATTACGGTGAGTGCTATGTCTGCGGGAAGTCGATCTACACCAACCCGGATGAAATCCGCCGTCTTGTCGGGTACATGCCCGACTTCTTTGGTGTGTATGACGACATGACCGTCATCGAATACCTGGAGTTTTTCGCGTCGACGTATCGCATCAATGGACCCGGACGGCGAAAAGTCTGCGAAGAGAAACTCGAACTGGTCGACATGTCGTTTAAGCGAGATGCCATGGTCAGCCAGTTGTCGAGAGGGCAGACCCAGCGGATCGGGTTGGCGCGAACGCTGCTTCATGATCCTCAGGTTCTCTTGCTCGATGAACCTGCAAGTGGATTGGACCCGCGGGCGCGGATCGAGATTCGAAAGCTCTTGCGTCGACTCGGGGAGATGAAGAAGACGGTGATTGTTTCCAGTCACATCCTTCCCGAACTGGCCGATGTCTGTACTCGAGTCGGGATCATTGAAAAGGGAAATATGCTCGTCGACGACTATGTTGCCGACGTTATGAAAAAGGCGCGCGAGGCGACGTTGCTCGAAATTCGCGTGGTGGGTGACCCGGAACAGGCTGCGAAATTGCTGGAACAGCATGACCTTGTCAAAGGAGTCTCGATTACGGATGAGACGATCTACGTGACACTCAACGCAGGCAGCGAAGATTACAGCGATCTGCCTTCGGAACTGATTCAGGCAGGTTTCAAGCTTCGACAGTTCCGGGAAGAAGAGGTCAATCTTGAGACAGCCTTCATGGAATTGACCAAAGGAATGCAGCAATAACGCGTTTCAACAGTCATTCTGCCAGTGGGTGAGTCGGATCAGATCGACAGCGGTTTCTCCCGTTGCGAGTTCGAGAAAACAGTTTCAAAACGGCAAAACTGCAGCGAACTGCTCAGGTAAATCAGGAAACTCTGAGTTCCGACCGTTGCCAGAAACTGTAGGACACGGGAGAATAGAACTTGTCCCAATCGCGTCTTTGACTTGATTCGGGTCGCGGAAGAGAGTCCGATGTTGGGTTTTCGGACCGCTTCTGAAGAATTTGTCGGCGATATCAGGCACAATCGAGAGTGGAGGGAGTTTCTCAGGTGGAATTCGATGATCTCAAGGGGACCAGCGGTGAGTGGTTGCGCGGCACCGGTCCGGAATCGGACATTGTGATTTCCAGCCGAATCCGACTGGCGCGGAACGTCGCGGACTTCACCTTCCCCCCGCGCGCTGACGAATCAACCCGTCGTGAAACGGAAGCCTTGCTGAAAGAGAACATCCAGGAACTCTCAACCGCTTCAGATCTGAAGGTGATCGATGTCAATCAGATCGATGACCTCGACCGAAAATTTCTCGTCGAACGGCAACTCATCAGCCGCGAACATGCTGAAAGTTCAGGGGCTCGCAGTGCATGCATCGGAGCACTGGAAACGGTGAGTTTGATGATCAATGAAGAAGATCATCTGAGGATGCAGGTCTTTCGAAGTGGCTATGCGCTGGAATCCGCGTGGACGCAGATCAACCGGATTGATGATGAACTGGAAGAGAGAGTCTCTTTCGCGTTCAGCGATGAATTCGGGTATCTCACATCCTGCCCGACAAATGTCGGCACAGGGATGCGTGTCAGCGTCATGTTACACCTGCCAGCTCTGGTGTTGACCAAGGAAATTCAAAAAGTCTTCCAGGCAATGCACAAAATGAATCTCGCAGTCCGCGGACTCTACGGCGAGGGGAGTCAGGCGATGGGAGATTTCTATCAGATTTCGAATCAGGTCACTCTGGGGCGAACAGAAGAACAAATTATTCAAAACGTCAAACGCGTGATTCCGGATATTCTGGACTATGAGCGCAGAGCCCGTCAGGCCCTCATCAAGGAAGATCGTCAACGACTGCACGATCAGGTGTCTCGGGCTTTGGGTGTTTTAAGCAGCGCCCGACAGATTTCCTCCGAAGAAACCATGGAGAAACTTTCCAGTGTTCGCATGGGAATCAATCTCGGTTTAGTTGACGACATCGAAATTTCGACGGTCAACGAGCTGTTTATGCACATTCAACCAGCACACCTGCAGAAAATTCGCGGCGAAGAACTCGAATCGACACAGCGCAATGTTGTTCGCGCAGCTTATCTGCGAGATCGACTGACACGACCTCCGCAAAACTAGCGCACATTCCGAATAGTGTTCGTGAGTGCTTGATCAACAGGTCAGCTCTGACACTTCGATCTTCACTCAGTGAAGATCGTTCAGTGAACATCGCTCAATCGCGACTTACGTCAACTTAAGGCAAAGCATTCCAATGACAACTCCCGAGAGCACCAGCCGACGCAATCTGGATCTCATTCTGCAACGTCTGCAAGAAGGGAAAATGGTCATTGTTCTCGATGCAAAAGATCGTGAGAACGAAGGCGACCTGCTTTGCGCAGCCCAGTTCATGACGCCTGAAAAAGTCGATTTCATGATGCGTCGGGCTGCGGGCGTGCTTTGTGCTCCGTTGACGCAGGATGTTGCAGAGAGACTTCAGCTCAATCCGATTGTCGATGCCGAATCGAACACGTCATCACATCAGACGCCGTTTCTGATGCTCGTCGATCACAAAGACTCCGGCACAGGAGTCAGCGCAGAGAGCCGTTCGCTCACGCTCAATGCACTGGCCGATCCGGATTCGCAGAAGAACGATTTCGTGAAGCCGGGCCACGTCAATCCGCTGCTTGCACGTGAAGGGGGAGTCCTGCGACGGGCTGGTCACACGGAAGCTTCAATCGATCTCTTGAAAATGGCTGGTTTGCACCCCGTCGGCTGTATTATCGAAATTTGCAGCCAACGAGGTTTCGGAATGGCTGGAATCGAAGAGCTCGAAGAGTTTTCGAAAGAACATGACATTCCAATTATCTCGATCGCTGAGATTATCCAGCACCGACGAATTCGCGAGAACCTGATTCATCGCGAAGCGGAGGTTGAGATTCCGACTGAAGACTACGGAACGCCGAAGTTCATCGCTTACAAAGTGGACCACGAAGATCAGGAACCGATTGCCATTGTCTGGGGAGATTTGACGTCGGTTGAGGCTCCTCTGGTGCGGATGCACTCCTCCTGTTTCACAGGAGACATTCTGGGCTCACTCCGATGCGATTGCGGAGACCAACTGCATATTGCGATGCAGATGATTGTCGAGGAGGGATGCGGGGCTGTCGTTTATCTTCCGCAGGAAGGACGAGGCATCGGGTTGACCGCAAAATTGAAGGCGTATCAGCTCCAGGATCAGGGTTTCGACACCGTTGAAGCGAACCATCGACTGGGATTCAAAGCCGACTTGCGAGACTACATGGTCGGTCTTCAGATTCTCAAAGATCTTGGGCTGAAGCAGGTGCGGATTCTGACCAACAATCCCAAGAAGACTGAAGCGTTCGAGAACTGGGTCGATCTGCGAGTTGTCGAACAGGTCCCGCTGGTTGCCCCGCCTCATGCTCATCGAGAGCGATACATGCAGGCAAAGAGAGAAAAAATGGGACACATCCTCCCGCCGAGCAATCAGTAGTGCTCAGCGAGAGGTGAAACTGCCGACCAGCGAGCCTATTTCAGTTGTTCCAGAAACGCGAGAAGGTGAGCGAGCTCTTCGGGGGTAAGGTTATTGACGATCCCTTGTGGCATCATCGATTCCGTTCTTTGGACCTGTTCTTCGATTTCGTTCTGAAGAATCGTTTGTGAAAGTCCATTCGCCTGCCGCAGCTTCACTTCTTCTGCACTGCGTCCCACAATGAATCCCGAGTAGATCTTTCCTTCTGTCGTGATGAAGGAATAGGTATCGAATCCCTGTGCGATCTTGGCACTCGGTTTCAGAATCGATTCAACGAGTTGCTCGCGAGTGTACCGCTTTCCAATGTCAGCCAGGTGCGGCCCCTTGGGATCCTGCCCCTCTGTATAAGTGTGACAGGCGATGCAGGATTGTTGAAGGAAAATGCGTCGTCCCCGTTTGACGTTCCCTTCCGCGTTGAGAGCGCGTTCTCGCACCTCTTCAAACGTCATGTTGGCGATTTGGTTGGGATTGTCAGGATCGACAGTGGGAATTGCGATCGGCTGGTTTGATTCGGTTTGCTTGTGATCTTCGAAGAGTGATTTCGGAAGCTGGCTGGGGTGAACGCGGTGCCGGATCATTTCCCCAAGGAGACGTTCTTTTCCGATCTCATCAGCGGACTGATAGTGCGAAACGATGGCGTCTTCGATCCGTGACGTCTCTTCCCAGGGTTGGCGATCGTAATACGGGCCGGTTCGATCAGGACGAGTCCCCCACCAACCTTCTTTGTAATCTCCTTCACGATGATAGAGACGAACAAGAATCGAAAGGAGTTCGTTCGCTTCCTGTTGGTCAGAAGCCTGTTCAAGGCGCTTGATGAGTTCTTTCACAACCAATGGATTGTGCATCCATCGCAAAGCCTGAATTGCTCCCTCCCGGTAAGGAGTATCGAGCGCCTGAATGCACGCTTCGCCCGCCTGCAGATTCACCAACGATCGGATGGCCAGGTGCGGAATGACAGCATCAGCATCGGCGACGTTGTGAGCAGTGGCACGAGGCGTGTCAGATTGTCGAACGGTCAAGGGAATCAAATTCTCTGCAATCGATGCATCACCGAGACGACCGAGGCTGATGATGGCCTGTGCAACAACGCGAGGAGATGGATCACTCAGGTAAGGAATGATGTCTGCACTCGTCACGCCATCCAACTCAGTACGGCGATCCGTGAGAGCACGAAGAGCGTGTTCGCGAAGAAGTGGATCGGCCAACGCTTCGAGTAGTTCGGGATGACTTTCGACTCCATGAAATTGTTTGAGCGTATAGAGTGCAGCAACACGTGCGTAGTCCTGCCCTTCTGGATCGTTCATGAGATCCGAGAGCAGCGTGGCGAGTTTTGTATTTTCTGTTCGGCGGAGAATCTCTCTTTGTGCATACAAACGCTGTTTCATGTTTTCTGCACGAAGTTGAGCAACAAGCTTCTCATCACCAAGAGTTTTCAAGTCCGGAAGTGTGACCGGTTGGAGTCCATCAGGGGTGATCTGAGCGACAAACCCGACATCGGGGCCGTCATAGGCAAAGTTTCCATTCTTCCAGCTGCTGACATACATCCGGCCAGCGGCATCAATGTCGATGTCCGTCGGGCGGGGGATTCGCAAGAATGACTGCTGGTGCGGAAGGTATGTGGGGCCACTTTCTGGGAGATTGTGCAGAAAGACTTCGCTGCGTCCCCAGTCGCATGTGTAGAGAGTGTTGTTGTAATTCTCAGGCCATTGAGCATCGTGGAGGAAAAACGTTCCACAGCCAGAGCCTCCGCCGTAGTCCGCGAGAGGCGGCATAATTTCGTCGGTGTAGTTCATGAAGAGTGAGGGATAACCGAACTCCGCAGACTGCAGGATGTGTGAAAGCCGAACGTTCCACTCGCCGCCGTCGTTGGTGTTGTCGCGAGTGAAGATGTTCATGAAGGGATCGATTGAGACATCGAGGATGTTTCTCAATCCCCAGCAATAGATTTCCATCTCGGAACCATCCGGGCGGACTCGAACAATTCCTCCTCCGCGACGCGAGAGTTCTGTTCCATCGGCTCCAATCGCTTGAGTGAACCCAAAGTCGCCAACAGCGATATAGAGCCAGCCGTCGATTCCCATGCGGATTCCGTTGGTCGTATGATCCGCTCCGCGCTTGTTGACGAAATCGGTGCTGATCCCTTCGATCAGCGTTTGCTGTTCGTCAGCTGTTCCGTCTCCGTTGCGGTCATGAAACACGGTCAGAAACGGGGGATGCAGAACCCACAGCGAACCGTCGTCATAGAAGAGACCGCGCGGGTGATCCATCTTGGCAAACATCTGAACTTCGTCGGCTGTTCCGTCTCCGTTTGTGTCTCGTCCGCGAAGAACTCTTCCGCGTCCGGCTTCTTTCCCGAGTGATCCCTGTTCGTCAACGCCGATGAAAACGTCTCCGGAATAGTCGGCCGACAGGCACACAGGATAATTGATTTCCGGAGGAACGCCGAAGAGACGGACGTTGAATCCTTCAGGAGCAGTCACATCGGCAAGAGTGACGTTGGTCGTTGACTCAACAAGTTCGAACTCCGCCGGTGGGGTTCCGGAGTAAGCTGCGAATTCGCGGATGCTTCCCCATCCTCCGGAATTCGATCCGAGGAAGGTGACACGAATTCGATTCGCTTCGACCGGCTCGAACTGATGGGTTGCGAGTCCCGTTTCCGTGGTGTTTTCTGAGCGATCGACAAGTGTTGTCCAGTCGTTCCCGTTTTGGGAGGACTCAACGCGATATCGATAAGCGGTGGTCTTCTGCTCCCAGAGGATGCGGACTGCGTCGATGGTCTCGGTTTCCGCAAGCTCAACTTCCCACCACTCGTTCTTTTGAGATCCGTTCGCGCACCATCGTGACTGAAGATTGCCATCGACGGCGTGTCCGGGGTCGTGCGAAGGTTGTGTCGACTTGGCCTTCGCTGGTTGTCCGAGTACCAGATTTTCAGCCGCTGCAACGGAAGGTGAGGGAGTCGCAGAGAGTGTCCATACACTGATCAGAGTGAGGATGTACGAACCTAATCCATTGGAATTCGTCAACGACGACAGCTTGTGGAATTCAAACATAAGAGGTTATCTGAGTCGGTGTGAGACCAACGTGGCGAAGTTGGTATTGGGATGGGAGAGGGTTTGCGAGCGCGGTGTGTCACAGATCTTGGGAGTTCACGAAGCCTGAATCGAAGATTGATTTAGTTCCAGTCCGGGTGGTCACACTGAGTGGAGTGAAGCCGATTCGAGTGGAATGTTTTGGCAATCAACTGATCCCAAACGGAATAGGGATCTTCAGTGTAAACGAAGTTCGAGTCCGCATCGATTGTCAACCAGTCGCCGCGTTCGAGTTCACCTTCGAGTTGGCCGGGACCCCAGCCGGAGCATCCTCCATAAACTCGATAAACGAGTTCATGTTCAGGTTCCATGCTTACCGTCAGGATCCGTTCGAAAACTTCTGCACTGCTGCCCATGAAGACATCAGGGATCACCGGAGACTCGGTGGGATCCAAAGCGGGCGAGTTATGAACGACGAACAAAGCGGCCGGTTCAACAGGTCCTCCGACGTAAACGAGATCCTGTGTTTCCGGAAGATCAAGATGTTCCTGAAGAGCGTGAGCGACAGTGACCGATGACGGGTGATTGATCACGAGGCCCATCGCTCCTTCTTCCCCATGCTCCACGATCAGCACGACGGATTTGAAGAAATTCTCGTCGCGCAGTCGAGGCCCGGAGACCAGGAATTTTCCTCGCAGTGATTCTGTCATTCGTCAAAATTCGATTGAAGTGCACTCAATATGAGATCGGTCGGATTATACCCGGAGTCCGGGAAGGCGAATAGACCCCTTCCACAGATCGAGGTTTCTGAAGCGGGGAGTTCTCCGACTCTGCAAAGTCCGTCAGGATGATGACTCTTCGTCCGCCGATTCGCTCTTGGCTGCTTTCTTCTTCGTTCCCTTCTTCTTAACAGTCTTCTTTTTCGCGGCTTTCTTCTTTGTTGCTTTCTTTTTCTTGGCAGCTTTCTTTTTGGTGGCCTTCTTCTTCCCGACCTTCTTGCCAGTCTTGGCAGCCTTTTCGTTGATCAGTTCAACAGCTTCAGCCAGCGTGATCGATTGTGGATCTTTGTCCTTGGGGATCGTCGCGTTGATCTTCCCAAGTTTCACATAAGGACCGTAGCGGCCTTCGAAGATCGCGACGGCTTCTTCACTTTCGGGATGTGTGCCGAGTTCGCGGATGGGCGTTGGGGCAGAGCGGGTCTTCGCGAGTTTCAGAAGTTCGACAGCTCGATCGAGTTCGATCGTCAGAACGTCGTCTTCCTTGCCGAGCGATTTGTACTTCCCAGCATGTTGAACATACGGACCAAAGCGACCGATTCCCGCGTTCACGACGCGATTGTCTTCCGGGTGATGCCCCAGTCGTCGAGGAAGTGAGATCAGGTCAATCGCTTTGTCGAGTTCGATCGAAGTCGGATCGATATTCTTCGGAATCGAAACGCGTTTTGGTTTCGGTCCGTCTTCGACAACTTCGCCGAGTTGCAAATAGGGGCCGAACGGGCCCGTCAGCACGTAAATCGGAAGTCCCTCTTCGGGGTGCATTCCGATGGACTGCGGACCTTGCTTCTTCAGCTCAATCAGCTTTTGGGCTGTTTCGTCATCAAGGTCCGCGGGAGCGATGTCATCGGGAAGAGATGCATTGACCGGCTCGCCTTCGTCATCGTCCGCTTCCAGAAACGGACCGTATCGACCGACTCGGACAGCTGACGAGAGCGAGTCGAGTTTCAAGGTGCAGACTTCGCGAGGATCAATCTGTTCCTTCTTCGATTCGACTTGCTGATTCAGACCGTCATCGCCGGAGTAGAATTTCTCAAGGTACGGGATTTTGTCCGCTTCACCGTTTGAGATGTCATCGAGATCCTGCTCCATCTGGGCAGTGAATTGAAGATCAACAATCTTCGGGAAGTAGTTCTCGAGGAGTTGATTCACTGCCAGAGCGGTGAATGTCGGAACAAGTTGGTTGCCGACTTTGCGGACGTATCCACGGTCCTGAATCGTGCCGATAATGCTCGCGTACGTACTCGGTCGACCGACTCCTTCTTCTTCGAGCTTGCGAACGATCGAAGCTTCCGTGAATCGGGCTGGCGGTTTGGTTTCGTGTGAGAGAGGTTCAATCTCCGTGCAAGAAAGACCGGTCCCTTCCTTGAGGTCCGGAAGTGTCGCATCCTGATCTTCGAGGGCTGCTTCCGGATCATCGGAGCCTTCCACATACGCTCGAAAATAACCGGGAAAGAGAACTTTTCGTCCCGTCGCTCGAAACTCCGCATCGCCTGCCTGGATGGTCACGGTATCGAATCTCAGTTGAGCTTCGGCCATCTGTGTCGCGATCGTTCGCTTCCAGATCATATCGTAGAGTTTCGATTCTCGTCCCGACAGTTTGAGCTCGTCGGCCGTTTTCATTTCCGTTCCGGCAGGACGAATCGCTTCGTGAGCCTCCTGGGCATTCTTCGTTTTGTTGGAGTACTGGCGAACACTCGAGCTGAGGTAATTTTGCCCGTAATTGTCTTCAATGCGGTTCCGTGTCGCGGTGACTGCCTCTTGCGAGAGGGTCACGCTATCGGTACGCATGTAAGTAATGTTTCCGTCTTCATAAAGACGTTGGGCGACCTGCATTGTTTCTCGGGCAGAGAGTCCGAGTTTTCGGTTCGCTTCCTGTTGCAGGGTACTCGTCGTGAACGGAGCAGGGGGCTTGCGGGTTTGCGTTCGATGTTCAACGTTGCTGACGGACCATTTCTCGTTGAGCAAACGTGAGTGAAGATCGCGCGTCGCTTGTTCTTCCATCAACAAGACCTTGGACCCATCTTTGATGCGTCCGGTGTGTTCGTCAAAGTCTTTTCCGGTGGCGATTCGTTGTCCGCCGACCGACCAGAGCATCGCTTCGATCGTCTCTTTTTGATCGGTGTCGAGAAACGCTTTGAGGTCCCAGTAGGTTCCGCTTCGGAATGCTCGACGTTCGAGTTCTCGTTGGACAAGGACTCGGACTGCAACACTCTGAACTCGCCCGGCTGAAAGGCCGCGACGCACTTTTGTCCAGAGAAGTGGCGAGAGGGTGTATCCGTAAAGCCTGTCAAGAACGCGGCGCGTTTCCTGGGCTTCGACGAGATTCATGTCAATCTCGCGGGTCGACTGGAGGGCTTCGAGAATCGCCTTCTTGGTGATCTCGGAGAATGTCATCCGTTTGACCGGAACCTTTGGCTGGAGAATATCGACGAGATGCCAGCCGATGCTTTCCCCTTCGCGGTCTTCGTCCGTCGCGATGATCAGCTCTTCAGCATCTTTCAGAAGTGCCTTCAGTTCTTTGACGACTTTCTTCTTAGCTGGCGAGACTACATAAAGCGGAGCGAATTTGTCTTCGACATTCACTCCAAGTCGTGTCCACGCTTCTTTTTTGAAAGCTTCCGGGATGTCGGCCGCTTTTTCGGGCAGATCGCGGACATGTCCCATGCTGGCTCGGACTTCGTAGTCGGACCCCAGGAATCCGGCAATCTTTCGTGCCTTTGCCGGGGATTCGACAATGACCAGTCCTTTTTTCTTCTTTTTTGAAGCGACCATTCGCGTTCCGGTTGGTGAAGTGTGTTCAGTTTGGTGTGAGCCCAGTTGCACGTTCGCGGTCGCTGTGAGTGATCTCACGCACCGGATTGACTGATGACATTCTGAGTTGAGTTTGCTGTTCGAATACGACCCGTGAAAAGCTCCATGCCGGAACCCGATTGACCGTTCTCACCCGTCACGACATGACTGACGAAAGTGTAAGTATACGATTGACTTTGGTAAAAATCGGAGGGATGGACTGGGCTTGTCACAGCCAAGCTCCCAGCTAAAATGAGCGGTTTGTTACAGTCCTTTCAACTCAAAGGCACGGATGTCCAGAGATGGAGTCACCGTGTTGAATCTTGGCATCTGAGATCTTCCACGGGATTCGCCTCAATGGTTCTCCGCGTCAAGTCATTAGGGAATCATTTGAGGGATTGTCAAGAGAGTACGGGGTCGGGAAGACGGAATTCATAGTGAATCCAGGCCCAAATGAGTGTTTGAAAATCTCAGACATTTGCTACGAACTGAGACCTTTTGAGAAGGTACACGGATGAGTTCTCCCTTTTCCATTTTTCGTCGAAATCAACGAATTCTGATGGTCGTCACCACAGGATTGGCGATGATTTCTTTTGTCTTGCTGGGTGCGATCAGTGACCCGCGAGAAATTCCAACGCCGCTGATTGTTGTTTTTCTTGCCGCGATTGCCGGTGGAATCGGCTGGCTTCTGGGTCTCAGCCGAGGAAAGTCGTCGGACTGGGGAGTGACCGGAGTGATTCTGGGGGCGCTGATTGCAGTCTTCATGATCTGGTCCGGAAGAGAATCCAACGCCGTCGTCATGAATGGCAGCGATCTCACCCGTAAAGAACTGATCGATCTGATGCGGGAACGCAATCTGGCGAATCAGTTCGTGCAGATGGCCATCGTTCGAACGAATCCGGACTTGCAGGAATTCGAATTCCAGCAACGGATGATGCAGTTCTCCTTCGGCGGAGCCAACACCACAGAACGGGAAGTCGTTCTCGGCGAAGCCCTCCGGATGGAAGCAGATTCGATGCACATCGATGTCACCGATCAAGTGGTGACCGAGTACATCAATCAGATGACCGATAACAAAATGACATCCGCAGTCTTTACCGAGATCCGTCAAGACCTCGGAGTAACCGAACAGGAACTCCTTGATGTTCTGAAAAAAGAAATTCGAGGCCGACAGGCGCTGGTCCTTCTCTATCAGCAAAATCAATTGACTCCCCAGAACTTCTGGGAGTTCTATCAGAAGCTCAACCTTCAGAAATCCGCGCAGGTCGCGTCGATTCCTGTCAGTGAGTTCCAAAAACAAATCGCTGACCCCACCGATGCGGAAATCGAAAGCTTCTTTCTGGAATATCGCACTAATTTCCCGGGGATGACTCCGGATGGTCGACTCAGTGAAGGACGTCCCGGTTTCTATCAGCCTCGACGAGTCCGCGTCGCTTACCTCGAAGCGATTCATGACCAAATCGAAGCGACCGTCGGCGAAGTGACCGATGAAGAGATTCAAGCCCGCTACGAAGAAGAGTACATGCGAGCGGTTCCCGAGGACGAGGTAGAGTCACCGCTTGGAATCGGCAACGAAGGACTCCTCCGGGACCCATTGTTGAATGAAGCTCCTGTTCTGATTCCTCAGGAAGACGCCGACGACTCCCCAGCGATGGAATCCGAAGAAGAAGCTGCTCAACCGGATGCACCTTCGGAACCGGAACCTGCCCCGGAAGCGGAATCGCCTGCTGAAACAGAGACTCCAAAAGAAGAACCTGCTCCGGAAGCGGAAAGTCCTCAGGAAACCGAGACTTCGGAATCAGAGACTCCCGAAGGCGAAAGTTCAGAGTCAGAAAGTCCTGAATCAGAAGGTTCAGAAGAAGGAAGTTCAGAAGAGGCGGAAGGTGAACCAGAAGCTCTGCTGAAGACTTTCGATGACCTTCAGTTTGTTGCGTATCAGGAAGAGGGTTCGACTGAGCAATCTTCCGACAGCGAAGACGCTCCCAGCAGCGATGAACCATCTGCTGAAGAAGCGACAGAAACCAGCCCAGCCGACGAAAGTCCAGCTGCTGAATCAGAGCCAGCTCCGGAAAAATCAGAAGAACAACCGGTTGAGAAGTCTGAAGATCCAGCACCGCTGACTGTTCCATCGGAAGAGCCAGCGAATGCAGATGAGACCGCATCTGATGAGAGTTCTGCGGACGACAAGCCTGAGATGAAGTCCGAAGAATCGGAAGGTGCTTCGGAAGAGACTTCCACGGAAGAAGCTCCGGCCGAAGAAGACCCCGTTCCCCCAGCTCCTGAGTCTGATACTCGCGAGTTGACCGAACAGCTGAAACTCGAAATTCGTGACACCATTCTTCGTGAACGAACAGTTGCTGAAATTCAAAAGCGAATGACAGCTGCTCAACAGTTCGTTGCAGAATTGGGACGAAATGTCGCTTTCGGAGAGGTGATCGAAGAAGGGTTCATTTCACTCGAAGAGGCAACCGAGCAAATCAAAAAGTACGCAGCAGAAAACGATCTCGAATACATCGAGACTCCGTTTATGTCCGCTCAGGAATTGCGAGAGTCGGAAGATTATCCGATCGGTTCCGGGTTCGTCCCAGCTTTGCGTTTTCAGGAAGTTCCAGTCGTTCTGTTCAGCACATCGTCATCTGATCGGTTGCGACCACAGCAGGCGAGAAACCTGTTCACCGGCAGTGAATACGTATTCTGGAAATTCAGCGAGAAACCAGCCTATCCACCGGAATCGCTGAAAGACGAGCCGAATCTTCGAGCACAGGTGATCGATGCCTGGAAAAAGATGAAGGCATTGCCGTTGGCGAAAGAACGTGCTGAAGAACTCGCTGAGATTGTTCGCAAGTCCGACAAGCCGATGGTCGAAGCACTTAGCGATGAGCGAGTGACTAACGACGGAGACAACCTCTTCCTGACTGTCAAAACCACTGGAGAATTTTCCTGGATGACGCAGGGCTTTGCTCCCTCGACCGGTATGCAGCAACAAGCACAGCCTCGGCGTTCAGTCGTCGCTGCTGCTCCGGATGCTGGCGAACGATTCTTCGAGATGGTGTTCGAAGAACTCACTCCATCGGAAGTCGGAGTGGTTCCCAATGATGACGACAGTGCGATTTACATCGTTCAGGTCGAAGGCAGTAACGAATCAACCGCAGAGAAGATGGATGCCATGCGGAAAGAGTTTCTCGACC
Source organism: Thalassoglobus neptunius (assembly GCF_007859735.1). Taxonomy (GTDB): domain Bacteria; phylum Planctomycetota; class Planctomycetia; order Planctomycetales; family Planctomycetaceae; genus Thalassoglobus; species Thalassoglobus neptunius. The sequence continues at coordinate 63,259 of NZ_SIHI01000015.1, forward strand.
AGGGATTCCAGTTCAGCTACATGGCTCTCGGACGGGAGTTGTTAAGCGAGTACGCCGAAGACATCAGCGCCATGCTGTGGAACAAGTACGATGTTCAGCTCTACTCTTCCGACCCGGAAGTCAACGCTGGCGAATAATATCATCGTCAGTGGTTTCTCGTCACGCGAGTAACTGTTCAAAATGAAAGCCTGACTGAGTCAATCAGTCAGGCTTTCATTTTGATTCATAGCCTGAGCACGTTGTTCATTCCCGCGTGCTCGATGCGACGTGTTTCATTCAATGAGTGCTACGCTTGCTCCTGCGGATCTTTGTAAACATACGATGAAGAAGCAGTTGGCCGCGTTGAGGGAGCAGGAAAATCGAACTCCTCGAAAGGGTCGGCGGATGCGACCATCAGCGCGAAACCGGCTCCAATCAAAACGATTGAAACGGTCGATTCAATGGCAAGTGTGAGGAATGAGGCGTTCGGGATCTTTCCGACCGAAATCATGGGAACGATTTGGTAGAGGACGATCACGGCAGCAGCAAGTCCAACACCCGCCAGTCCTAAACCAGCAACGGCGCTAGCTTTCCAACTTTGGGCAAGTTTTTTCGGGGATGGCGACTTCATAGCGGACTCCTGTGCAAAAGTTTGCAGTCCTGTGAACATGCTGCTCGTTTGCGATGACCTTTCCGATCAGTGTTCCAAAACTCGTTGAGAAGGATTCTAACTCCAACGGGCTGTCGAAATGCGACTCAATTCGCACGATTCGGAACTCCTTCCATAGAACTGAACGTGTGGGGAGATTGGCGGGTTCAAAGTTCTTCACGAATTTCACTCCGCACGCCGGGAATTGTCGCGGGGCGCCCCTTTAGGTCGCTGGACAGTTTGCGTAGACTTTTACGCTGAACGAACACAATTTCTCACCATGATGTGAAAGCGATGATCCGTATGCTGCAGTCGATGACAATTAATTTGACTCTACTTTCGATGTTGTGTCTGACACAGCCTCTGATTGCCCAGGATGCCAGCCCTCAAAAGAGTTGGGAAGAACTGGTCAAGGTTCGAAATGAATCCTTTGCGCGTTTGAAGGAGATTCAAAATACGGTCCGGGAAGCTTCTCCAGAAGATCGGCAAACCTTGACGATTGAATATGCAACCATCGTCCAGCGAATGCAGAACGACGTCATTCCGCCGTTGATGAAACTCGTCCCCGCACAAATCGAAAGCAATCCCGATGATGCGGAGACTCGCGAAATTGCCGCTGAGATGATGCGGTACGCCTTCGCTCGAAATGATTATCCCATCGCGATTGTCATGGCCAATGCACTTCTCAAAGGGGAACCTTCCAACAAACTCGCCATCAATATTCTTGGGATTTCACAGTTCGCAGACCATCAGTTCGAAGATGCCAATCGCGTGCTGACTTTGGCAGAAGAAAGAGGAGATCTCATCCCGGACTTGGGAGGCCGATACATCGACAATACGAAATCGTATATCGACTATTGGAAGGCCGAAAAGAAAATTCGTGAAGCCGAAGCTGCTGCCCAAGGGGAAGACGCATTGCCGCGAGTGAAGTTCACCACTCCGAAAGGCGAGATCATTCTGGAACTGTTCGAAAATGAAGCTCCGAACACTGTGGCGAACTTCGTGAATCTTGTTGAATCCGGATTCTACAACGGTCTGAAATTCCATCGCGTGCTGGCTGGATTTATGGCTCAAGGGGGATGCCCTCACAGTAAAGACGGAGATCCCGGTCAACCGGGGACAGGTGGTCCTGGCTACACAATCAAGTGCGAAGCTTATCGACCGGATGCCCGTCGTCACTTCGCTGGGACGTTGAGTATGGCCCATGCTGGTAGAGACACCGGCGGATCACAGTTCTTCATCACGCATCTTCCGACTCCGCACCTCGATCAGGAAATTGCCCCGACGAGCGTTCACACGGTCTTCGGGCGAGTCCTGGAAGGGCTCGATGTGGCGAGAGCCTTGCAACAGGAAGACGAAATCATTTCTGCGGAAGTGATTCGCAAACGGAATCACGATTACATTCCAAAGACCACTCCAGAATGATCCATCCCTCTGAAATTGCGAAGATGTTTGAACAGGAGCCTCTCGCCTGCTGGAACGGGGAGAGGCTCCCGTTGTCTGAAGTCCGGGTGTCGGTCCTCGATCGCGGATTTCTGTTTGGCGACGCGATTTATGAAGTCATTCGAGTCTATTCCGGAAAGCCGTTTCTGTTCCAAGACCACTTGAATCGCATTCAGCGAAACCTCGAGAAGATGTCTCTCCCTGCGGATCTGGGTTCGATTCAGCGCTGGATTGAGGAAACAATCTCGGCGAGCGGATTTGTCGAGGCATCGGTTTACATTCACGTGACGCGCGGAGTTGCTCCGCGGACTCATCGGTTTCCTGACCCGCCTCCAACTCCAAACGTGCTCATTTACGTCGCTGCCTTTCACGATTCCTACTCGCAGTTTCGTCATTCCGGAGCTTCGGTTGTTGTGGTCCCGGACCAGAGATGGAAGCGATGCGACATCAAGTCAGTGAATCTGTTGGCGAATTGTTTCGCTTCCGAAATGGCGCATCAGCAAGGATGCGCGGAAGCTTTGTTGAGCGATGATTCCGGAAAGCTGTCCGAAGGCTCTCGCTCAAGTTTGTTTGGCGTCAAGGACTCTGTTGTTCTCACCGCACCGTTAGGGGAGAACATTCTTCCCGGAATTACACGGCGTTTGATTCAACAACTGTGCGAAGAATGCCAACTGGAGATGCGCGAGGAAACCATCCATCAGTCACAGCTCGATGAAATCGATGAACTGTTCCTGACAGCAACGACGATGGAAATTTTGCCAGTCACTCGGGTCGATGACCAACCGATTGGAGACGGTCAAATCGGACCGGTATCGCGTCAACTGGTCGATGCTTACCAGAAGCATATTGAACGCTTCCGGAACGAAACGTAGAGCACGACATCTTCCATTGTGTCAGCTCGATCAGAATGTCAGTTCGATATCGCAAATCTCATAGGGGGCGATTTCGACGTGGACTTCGTCGTCATGCACTTTGAGTGTGTGAATGCTCTTGCCGAGGAAGTCGACCTGTGTGGCTTTCGCAGGTGTTTGAAAACAGCGGAGCGGAAACGATTTCGGTCGGCCTTCCGTTTCGAGGAGGCGGATGATGAAGCTGTTGGTAGTTTCGTCGCTGCGATGCGGCAGAATTCTTGTCAACAAGACGTTCGGAGCTCCGATGTGGAATAGCCAACCTTGCTGCTCGCCTTGAGGTGGACACGAATCGACAGGAATGACGATCGGTTCCTGGAACGCATCGACGGCCGACTTCATTGGGAATTTCTGGTCGATGGCAATGCTGAATTCAAAATCCCGACACGTTTCTCCCTGAGTGACAAGGAGCGTGTCGAGCATGCGATCGCCGGTCATTCGATGAAACGGAAGTCCCGGCGTCAGGATTGTCGTGCGGTAGTCATCGTCGGCAATTTCGAGATAGTGAGGAGCTTCAATCCGAAGCTTGTCGGCAGCGTGCGCTCCCTGCTGCATTGAAGCTGTCAGCGAAGCGGAGGAATGCATCCATGCGAACCGGCAGGCGAGATAGTTCGTCCACGGATCTCCGTCAGGGACTTTATGGAGATTGAGCTTAAATCGAATATCGACATTCGGACGACCCCGCACAACGCGTGTTCTTTGCGTGAACGCGGCAATGGATTCCTGAGTTTGTGGGTCGAGGAGTTCTCCGCTCGTCTCGATTTCGCCGATCAACGGTCCGGCGGAGATCACTTTCGAGTCTCTGAGAACCATATTCGAATAATAGGTCTTGAGGATCTCGCGATCTTCTCCTTCTCCGGTGACAACTGATCGCTCATGAGGGAATCGATAGGCAATCTGCTGACTCAACCGGTTGGGGCTCCGACGGTAAGTTCGCACCGCAGCCACGCCTCCGGTGACATCGCTCAAATGGACTTCAAATTGCTCGTTCCTCAGAATGAGCCCTTCTGCCATCGGAGTTTTTCCGGGTTGCGTTTCTGTGTTGTCATTGCTGGCAGACAACCAGACGAATCCGCAGGGAGGCAACTTGACTGTTGCTGAAGCAGAGTCGTTTTGAATCTGTTTCTCGATGATGGATTCGCTTTCGCCGGGAACGCCATTCACCCAGCGGATGAGTGATTTTCTCGCGAACGATGCTGGGTTGACGATCAGGAGTCCAGCCCCTGATTTTCCTTGAGAAGTGAAGAGGCGTTTCATCTCTTCGGACACATTCTGTTTCGCTGCGTCCAAGGCTTCATTCGCTGCTTGGATTGCTTCAGGTGCCGCCTCCGGATGAGCCGATTCGATCGGTGCTTCGAGCGCACTCACCTGGGGAAGACTGTTCAGTCCTTTGGTGAGGAGTTGCGAGATCTGCTGGCACCAGTCCAGATTCTCGAACTTTCGCCAGCGGGTCCAGTATTGGGTCCAGCGACTGATCGGGTTCTCTTGTTCTCGAGCCACGGATTGAATGAGATCGAGTGTGAAGTATCCGCTGGCTCTGAAATCAGACAGCCGTCCGGGAGAATCGGAAGTGGAGAAGAAGTCGGTGAACGTGGTGAACTTTCCGAGAACCGGAGCGTATTCTTGTGCTCGCCGCAGATCGTTCATCCATGGGCTGCGCAGCTTCGGCCAGCGAGCCAGTGCCACAGCGGCGGTGTGGTCATAGTCCATCGATTCGGACATGCGAATGGCGAAGCGAAGAAAGCTGCTTGCACTGTCTGCCGCCAGAGGAATTCGGCTAAATGCATCGATGGCGGTTCCGTCGCAACCTTCCCAGCGAAGTTTCGTCTGTTCTTCGTCCGGGTAAATTCCGTCGTCGATGACGACATGCAGGGCACCGCGATATCCGTATCTGTCGAGAATTTGCGGCAAGTGACATCCGATGCCGAATCTCTTGCGAGCCCAGGTCGTGGGCATCGTTCCGAAGAGTTCCTGGAAGACAGCTCGTCCTGATTCGAATTGCCAGAGCGTGGCGTCTAAAGACATCAGGGGAGAAGGGAGTTCCTCGAGTTCACCTCCGAGGAGTTCAACGCGATCTTTCTTGACTCCTTCCTTGAGGCTTTCGATCAAATCGCTGTTTGCGTCTGCGATTGTTCGCCATTCCGAACCGGAAGCAAGAAGGTTGACCGGAACAGATTGCTGCGACAGCTCTTGGAGTTCCGAGCCGGCAAAGTCCGGATTGACGAGGCAAAGGTCGATCAGAAAACAATCAACGGGGTAAAACCGTTCCCGGCATTCGAGCAGCATCTCAAAGCAGTGTTTAAGATGCTTGCGTGTTGCTTCCATGTCATGGGCGACCGCAGCTTGTGCAGCGGCGAGCGCTTCTTTCTTCAGATGCACTTCTTCGATATGACTGAAGTTCCGCATGTGGCGGGTCAACAGTTCGATCTGAAGATGAATTGTTCCCAGTGCCAGGAAGTCAGCCACAAGGTCGCTGTCGACAGCTTGTTCGAGTTCAAGCGGAGAGAGTGCCTGATGCAGCATTGTCTCCCGGTCAGACTCGCCGCTGATGACGACGGCACCCTCGCGACGTGCCCGCTCCACCCAGGTTGTCGGGACCCATTCGTCGCACGGGGTTGGAACAACAATCAGATGATCGGGGCCGATCGGAAGCGTGTCATCAGATCGTTGCCATTTCGGGATCGTCCCGGAGGAAGCAAGAAGTTGAGGATGCCACAAGATCGAAAAGCCATTCAAGAGGCTCGCCGCAGCTTCTTCTCCCAGTTCTGTCGGAAAATCTTCGAGGCTGTGACAGGGGATCAGGACAATCAGTTCTTGGTATTTCATGGACGCCACTATGAGAATTCACTCATCAACAAGGTTTCGATCGACACGTGTCAGGATTGCACAGACAAAGTAGGTGACAGGTACTCACCCTTGCAATCGCTCCGCGTTGTTCGATTTTCATCGGAGTCAGTGGAAGCTGTTGTGAAGGATTTCTCAGCATCATGAATCCGCCCATAGCGTCAGGTAGAACAGGAATTTTGCTCAGAAGAACTTTGATTCCACGGCATTCGAGCCAGTAGCAAGCCCATTCCGCAGGTGTCTGTCACCCCTGAGAATGTTAAACCTGCGCCAATGAATGCGGGAATCGCTGCGAACCAGGGATGGACAAACAGAGCGAGCAACGCACCGATCAGCACGATCGAACCGGCGACGATTCGGACCTGTCTCTCGAGAGAAACACTTTTCTTGCCACGGACAATGGGCAGACCCGCAGCTGTCCATGTATCAGTGCCGCCAGCGACGTTGACGGCATTCGTAAACCCAGTGTCATACAACTTCTGGCATGCTTTCTTCCCTCGATTGCCCCCTTTGCAGATCACATAGACCGGATCGTCTGGACGTGTTCGGGAATTGAGAAACGCTTTCGCGTCAAAAGTGTCGAGCGGAATATTGCGAGCACCGGACGCATGAACTTCGCGAAATTCCACCGGCGATCGAATATCAATCAATTCGACTTCGGAGTTGTGCTGTAATTGTTCGAGCTGGGAAGGAGAGATTTCCTGGAGAGTCGTCATCTGGGACCTCGTTATGTCGGGAGAGTTCGATGTATTCGAGAAAAAAGAGACTGGTCCGCTACGATTGTAGAAAGCGGCTTTCGACACAGTTCATCAGGTTTTCCAGGTGCGGTTCGGCAATCTGGTAATACACTCTCCGCCCCTCACGCTCGCTTGTGAAGAAGCCGCATCGCTGCATTAACCTCAAATGTTCGGAAGCAACATTGTCTGGAACTTCGCAATCGGAGGCCAGTTCGCCAACGGTATACCGACCGTGAAGCAGCAACTGCACCATCCGCAGGCGAACCGGATGCGCCAAAGTCTTCAGGCATTCGGCCGCTTCCTGAAATGCCTGAACACTTCCGTTTGGGGGTGTCTGATTGAGTTTTGATTTCTTTTTCATGGGTTCTCACTCAAATGTATCGGGATCTCGCGAGGTGTCAATGGGAATTCTGGATGAGGGAAATACCCCGCAGCGCGATTTGACACACATTCACGAGTCAGTGTCGTCATCGCGAAGATGGTCCAGATAAGTTTGAACGGATCTCGAGACAACCTCTCCGCCGTTTGCGAGCACTTCTCGATCTTCGAATGCTCCGTAGATACGCTCAAACGACATCGCTCCGAGCGTCTGGCCAATTCGCTGGACCGTTCTTGCCGAAAGCGGAATCATGTTGGGATAGCTGTAAAGGAAGGAAACACGCTTCGTGTCCGCGGCTACTTGCACGATGTCTCCGCTCAGTAAGACCCCCTGTCCGTCGTGCGTCGATTCCCAATGAAGAACCGTTCCGCCCGGAAAGTGACCTCCCAGGCGGATGAGTTCGATGCCATCGCAGATTGGAAGAGTGTCTCCATCCCAAAACTGAAGGTTCTTGTGGGGCGCATCACCCACTCACGATCATCGGAATGGAGATGGACCGGCGCATCGAATTCCTCAGCCCAGTCCTGCATTGTGGTGTAGTAATGCGGGTGAGAAATCGCAATTCCCTTCAATCCCCCCAAAGCATGAATCAGGTGCCGCGTTGCATCATCGAGAAGAGCGATGCAATCCCAAAGGTAATTGCCTTCAGGAAGAGTCAGCAGAAAGGCTCTCTGACCAATTCCGAACTTCGGCGTCGTACGGATTTCGAAGAGGTTGGGTTCGTGCTGCTTCCAGAGATTTGCGTACCGACCCGGGAGCGATTCTCGCGTCGTCCATTCCTGTCCCGATCGCGGGACGAATTGACGATCGTCGCAACAGATGGGGCACGAATTCGGTGGTTCGGGACGATCGTCGAATGATGTTCCGCAGGTTCTGCAAATGAATATCGTCATCGGGACAAGTCCTCAGTTCGCCAAATGTGTTATCTCGATGTATAACGCGCAGGCTTGTTATATAAATGTATGGTTAATCGCTAAGACGAAAGACTTATCAAGTTGATGGATGTCGACTTCGTGCAATCTTGAAAGAAGCCTTCGTGTGTTTGAATCAGGCAATCATGAAAGTTTCGCAAGGAGACTTCAACCCGTCTGAGCTGTTGAAATCGGCTGAGGCATGGAACGGGGCATGAGGTGATTCTGGTTGGAATTCACAGGAATTTTTCGCGAAGACGCGACGTCGTTGGTAGACTCGAAGGATTGTGTGACAATCCAGTGAACCATTCATGGCACTCAAGTGCCTGAATCAGGAAGGTGGCAAGATCTTATGGCTGGTTACGAATTTACCAACGAACAGAATGCGACTTTTTCAAGCCTGGCTCACAAGATGGGATGGGTCGGATGGTTCTTCATTGTGATTGGCGTTTTCAATCTGATTGGAGCTGTTCTCTTACTGACGGCCATCTATCGAAGTGAAATTCCCGAGTCGTACCTCGAAAATCTGCCTGCCGAAGTGAAGACGGAACTCGGCAAAGCTGAAGTTCCTCCACAGAACCGGCTTTGGGGATTTGTTACCAATGCTGCGCTGGGGGGAGTGATCTATCTGTGTATCGGTGGCTGGACACGATCGGCGGCGGCGTCGTTTTCGCAAATCGCGACGACGGAAAATCGGGATATCCCGCATTTGATGGATGGTCTCTCTTCACTCAATTCGATGTATAGCCTGTTTTATACGCTGCTGGTGATCATGTTGATTTTCTTTGTGGTCACAATGGGAATGACGCTCTACGCGACGATCATGTCGTGACTGGTATTTGAAATTAAAGATTGGTGGCAATGAGAATTGCGAAGCCAACTCAGCGAGAGAAGTCCGTGGCTTTAATGACGACGAGAGTGATGTCGTCACACTGAGGCGATTGCGAAACGAATTCTCTCGCTGCGCGATGCACTTCTGTGACGATTTCATCTGCGGGGCGGTGGCGATGTTTTAAGGCGAGATCGATCAGTCGTTCGTGCCCGAATAACTCGCCCTTCTCCGGGGTGTAAGACTCTTCGATTCCATCGGTCGGGAGAAGGATGAGATCTCCCGGCAACAGCTTCTTCTCTTCGGCACTCTCAATCCTTGAATCGTGAGTGATTCCGAGCGGAAGGCCCGTTGAACCGAGAGTTTCGATGTCGCCGTTTTCACGCAGCAGGAATCCTCGGTGACCCGCTCCTGCGTGGAGGAACGTCTGTTTCCGATGGTGAAGCCGTCCGAGAAGGATCGTGACGAAGTGACCGGAATTGTTGGCGATGTAGAGTTGGTTGGCGTGTGTCAGAACGGAGCCCGGAGTGAAATCGGGTTCAACGAGAGCCCGTAGATAAGCTTGAGTTTGAGCCATCACAAGACTGGGACCCAAACCGTGGCCGCTGACATCGGCAACGACAACTCCGAGCGTTTCTTCGTCGATCGGAATAAAGTCGAAGAAGTCGCCACTGACTCTCTCTGCTGGAAAAACGCGACCGGCAATATCGAAGGATTGAACCGCGGGAGAAGTTGCCGGGAAGAGTGACTGTTGAACCGTTCGGGCAGCATCAATTTCTGCGCGATCGGCACTGGCTTTGACTTCGTCGGTAATGTCCTGGCCATCCCCGACGTAATGCGTGATCTTCCCGGTGTCATCTTTGAGGCTCGTAATCGTCAGCCGCTGAAGATACTCGGTTCCATCCTTGCGTCGATTCCAGATTCTGCCTTCCCAGTAACCGACTTCTGAAATGGCTTTCCACATCTCCTGATAGAACTTGTCGTCGTGGCGTCCCGATCTCAATAGACGTGGAGTCTGTCCGACGACTTCTTCGTGCGAATATCCAGTGAGAGCGGTGAAGCTGTCGTTGACCCGAAGAATCGTCCCGGACCGATCGGTGATGACAATGCTGTCATGCGTATCAAATGCGACCGCAGCGATTCTCAGATCTTCCCGGGTCTTTCGAAGCTTGTCGTTAGCCTGACTGAGATGCTCCGTCTCTTCGGCGACTCGTTGGCGAAGCGTCCGGTAAACCTCTCTTTGCAGCTTCTCTGATTGGTCATGGTCGATCGCAATCGCAGCGAGTTGGCTGGCGACTTCGAGGACTTCGAGTTCGACGGGAGCCGGGTGGCTCTGCTGGTCGTAAAACATTGAAAAGACGCCGCCGACGTCTCCGGAAAACGACATCACAGGTCGCGACCAGCACGATTTCATTCCCGTTCGATTGGCCCAGCCTGCGAGAGCGGTCCATGCGGGATGAGCACCAATGTTCTCGGCGCTGACCCGAAATGAATGCGGGTTGGAATCGACAGATTGCAGCAGGTGTTGACCGTAGTCCGTCTCTTCAAATTCTTTGACATTCAATTCCGGCAAATTCGGAGCAGCGAGAAGTTCAAGGCGATTGACGCCGATGACCTTCTCGAAGATCGCGCACTTCATCCCGGGAAGCAGGTTTTCGACAGATTGGATGAGCGCACTCAAAGCGTCCGGCAGGGGAGTTCCTTGTGTGATATTGTCCAGCAATCTCCGTCTTGCATATTCAGAGACTTGCAGAATCTTCCGCTCACGCATGTCGAGGATCGAGGCCCGCAGAACATCTCTGCCTCCCCATGGCATTCTGACAAGTCGGACTTCACACGGAATGCGTTCTCCGTTTGCGTTGCGATGCCACCATTCGAAAATGGGCGTCTCTCCCTGGACTGCCAATTGAATCTGTCTCGCTCCAATCACTTCGGAGCGACCAGTCGGTTGGAACGGAGGACTCAGGTCGAAGGGACCAAATTGGAGCAATTCATCGCGGTCGTAGCCGAAGAGTTCAACCGCCATCGGGTTGACTTCGATGAAGCGGCCCGTTTCGGCGTCGAGAATGACAATGGCTTCGGGCGAATAGGACATCAACGTTTGAACACGCTGATCTGTCTCGACTTCCGTGCTTTGAGAATCTGGGGCTGACGCCTTGGAAGAAGGCTGTCTGTTCTCTGCTTCGACGTCTGAAGGAGTGAGAGGATTGCGATTGCCGGTCATGGCGTCGTCCTGCGTTTCGCATGCCGCTCGTTGCACCGGAACATTCTGTCCACCGTTTGCCTTAACGTCTGGGGCGCTCCTCGGATCAAAACTCTTTCAGATCGCCATCTTTAATCTACGCTTCAAGATTTGTTGATACAAGAGTTTGGTTCCGATTCGGCGATGTCCGAGCGTCGACCGAATCCCTTTTCAGCTGAGTAAGCTTGCAGTTTCAGTCGACGAAATTGGAAAGAGGGATGTTATTGATGCATGTCGCGGGAAAGAAAGCGCTTCGCGAGCGGGCCGCAGAGAGCGGCGGAAAAGCGTAAAGGAGCACGGATAAGCGTGAAAAAAGTGAAGGAGCAATGTGTGACCATGACATTTCAAGGTGCGTCTCGACAGAGATCACACATTACCCCCTCTATTCATGAGATCTGCAAACAAACTCAATCTGTGACAATAAATTGGGAGATTTGCCCAGATTGAGAAAAACAGCGTCAGGCCAAGACAGAGGGGGCGGAGAAATCTCAGGCGGATTTCAGTTTCGACCGACGTCTGAGAACTGTGAGGCCAGCCAGAGTGGCTGTCGCCCAGAGAGTCATCGAACCGGGTTCCGGAGCGGTTCCCAATTTCGCAGATGAATCTCCACTAACGAAAGATGAGTCAGAGAGGCTTGCGTTGCCTCCATCCCAATCAGGGTGTCGGTTCGGACCGCTGCCGTTCGGAGGATTGTTTGTGTTCGGCAAGCTCGGAGGAGTCGGCTTCGCGAGAATTGACCGTGCGTCTTCCTGAGGGTTATTGCTTTCGAGGAGTGCCAATAACTCGTCGAGAAGAGGGCCATGCCAATCGGTGCGGCGGAAACTACGCATCAGCTGCACTACGGACCGCCGAGCCTTTCTTTTGAATTTGCGTGCATCTCGAGCAGACGGGTTTGAGTCGCTGAAATCGAGAAGATCATGGACGAAGCCCACGACATTGCTCGTGGTCGAAGCGTCGAGCATGTAAGTCGGGGTCGGCGGGTGAGGAAGAATGAAGTCCGCCTCCGCGGATGTGGCGGCAGAAGCAAGGAGAAACGCGGTCAGAAGGGCCAGGGAGCGTCGCGTATTCATAGGTGTGAGACTTTGGTGTGATTTGTTTCAGGTTGATACAGGCAATAGGCAGTCCTCTTCCGTGAGTTTCTAAAATCTGGCCGGTTAAGTGGGTTCGTCGTGATTTCTCCACACAATCCACGTTAAGAAGACTGTGAGATCTTTGTCAAACAAAAACTCTTGACAATTTGACAAGAGATTTCGGCGCCAGTGTTTCCTGAATGAAACGGAGAAAGTCCCGCTTTCTGGCTGAAATTACGTTCGCGTGCTGAGTCTTTAAGGTGGCGGGAAATGTGATGTTGAAAACGTGCCACCGTTGCCTGACTGCCACGTTTCAGTCGCCAAGAGGATGTCAATGCGCCTGTGAAGTGTGGAAGAAATGCATCAACGTTGATGTGTTAAGCTGAGGGTTTTCCGTGTTCTGTAGGGTTTCCAGAAAATTCGCTTGATTCTTCTTGCTTCCGATCTTTGACGACCAGTATGATCAAAATCGAATTCGTAAGACCGTGCAAGTTGCGTGGGTTTTGCGGGTTGATGGGATCAACAAAGAGTTAACATCGGGAGAGTTAAATGGGACGGTATTTGGGAGCGTTTTGCGCCACTTTAGTGGTTGCAGGGCTCGGGGCCAGCAGTGCGAAGGCAGATTTCCTTATTGGGGGTACAGCCAACTTTGGGAGCGATCCTGCTGAAGTGACAGTCAAAATCGAGGACCTCGGAGGATCTCTGAAGTTCACGATTACTTCGATTCCCGCCCCCGGAACAGGGAACATCGGAGATTTGCAGGGTTTCTTCTTTGATGTGAACGACAGCAGTTTGCTCAGCGGCTTGTCAGTCACTGGAGCGGACGTCACCGGATCCGACTTCTCCGGAAGCACACGGAATCTCGGAAACGGAGTGAACCTGAACGGTGACGGGAACTACAATTTTGACGCTGGAGTCAAAATTGGAACGTCCGGGATGGGAACAGACGATATTCAAACAACATCATTTGTCCTGTCTCATTCAACTCAGAGCCTCGACCTGAGCTTGGTGACAAGCCCCAGCTACTTCGGCGTTCGATTGACCAGCGTCGGGCCAGTTGACGGCAGCCGAGGTGGATCGAGCAAGCTTAAAGGCCCAGGAGATCCATTCCTGACAACAGTTCCGGAACCATCATCGTTCGCGCTGTTGGGACTCGGTTCGATTGGAATGGCACGTTTGGCCCGTCGTCGACGATCGAACTAGATCTCAATACGCAACAATTGTCCGGTTCAAGTCTCTTCCCAGAGTGGATGATACGGTAAACAACCTGGCTTGAATCAGACACGATTTGATCTAAGAATGTCATGAACCCCGGCAGTCACCTGTCGGGGTTTTTTCGTTGAAGCGTCCATTCGACGAGACCGCTTTCGGGGCCCCTCGGTGCTCTCACGAACTCAGTGATGATTCGCGATCTCGTGCGAATTCTGAATCGCTCATTCAAACCTTGGATGAACTCGTTCAACACAATCGCAGGGAGCGCGGTTTGGGGGACGACGAAACGAAAAAACTCTGCGACCACACAGTTGGTGATCGCAGAGATGAAATTGCAATTCGAAGGGATTCTCAGCGTCGAGCAGACTGACTCACCACAGTTTGATTGAGCGACCGAGAAACTTCTGCTTCGATGGGTGAATCGAATTAAGAATTGATCTTTCGGCGTCGACGAGCAACCAGTCCTGCGATTCCAGCAACTCCCCACAGGGCGAAAGTTGTTGGTTCAGGAACAGTATTGAACGGGTCTCCCTGGTATAGAGAGACGTGGGAAATGGCTCCAGCACCCGGCCAGAAGTTTTCAATACTAATGTCCATCATTCCATCCCAGGAGATCGCGAATAGATACCAGGCTGGATCTTGGTTTCCATCTTTGACGAGCAGGTAGTTCGCTGTCGTCAATTTCGGACCAGAGACGTACTCGATGAGTGCGTTTCCGGGGTCTCCGACTGGATTGCTGTAGGTCGTCGTGTAGCTGGCAGCGAACGGTCCAGTATCGGATCCTGTCGCGTCCCCGTCTTCATTAGATGTGTAAAGATCTGTGGAATTACCGATCAGGCCGTCGAGGATCGTATTGATCTGGGCCTGCGACGTCTCTGTTCCGGTTGCGAAAGCCGGCGTCAAAGGTGTGATCGTCAGGTCAGCTTCGGCTCGGCCCGTTCCTAAGGTTGCGACCATTGCGGCCGCGCACAATATCCTCAAGCAAGTTCTCATGATGCTTCTCCGTTGTTACCCGCTAACTCTTCCCTGGAAAGACATCTTCCCTGGCACTGAGACACCCACAAGCCCGACAGGTGGTGAGTTCAATCTGGAGGGTTTGTAACGCATCTTCTGATTGTGCATTTTACATCGGCGTGGTGAGTAAATGCAACTCTGGGGTTGACAGGGTTGGATTGCCATGCAAGTGGGGGTAGTCTGTCGCGTGGAGAAATACCAGAAGTCCCAATGGAATCGAGACTCAATGCTTCCCACTCTGATTGGTCAACCTGCGCCGAAGTTTCGACTCCCGGCTGTACAATACGGTGCTGAAGAAACCGAATGGAGAACGCCTGAGTCCTACGCGGGGGAGTGGCTTGTTCTGTTCTTCTATCCGCGTGATTTTTCGTTTGTGTGCCCGACCGAGTTGACCGCGTTCAGTGCCCATTTCGAGGAGTTCCGCTTGAGGAACTGCCAGATTCTCGGGATCAGTGTCGATACTCTGGACGATCATCGTCGCTGGTTTGAGACTCCGGTTTCCGAAGGGGGAATTGGTCCGTTGCGGTTTCCTCTCGCTTCCGATCAGGCTGGGGAATTTGCTCGGGCGTGCGGAGTCTGGCTCGAGGAGAAGCAGTGTGCTGCGCGGGGATTGTTGATTATCGATCCAGATGGTGTCGTCCAATACTTTGTGGCGCACAATACCAGTGTCGGCCGCAATAGCGACGAGGTGTTGCGAGTTCTTGATGCGGTTCAGTCTGGAGGATTGTGTCCGGAAAGCTGGGCAGCTGCGGACGGGACAATTGATATTGTCAACGAACTGAAACCGGGAAGAGTTCTCGGGCAGTATCGTCTGGTTTCCCAACTTGGAGCAGGCGGCTTCGGGAACGTTTTTCTCGCGGACGATCTGACGCTGAATCGCAGGGTTGCACTCAAAGTGATCCGCGCGACTGCTTCGTCGGCTCGTGAGCAGGTGATCGCTGAAGCACGGGCTGCAGCGAGTCTGAATCACCCCAATGTCTGCACCGTCTTCGCAGTCGAAACGATTGGGGGACTTCCCATGATCGTCATGGAGTATGTGGAAGGAGACAGTCTTTCCGAGATTGAATTGTCGTCGTTGAATAGCAAAGAACGAGCACGAATCGCTGTCGATATCTCCTCTGGGCTAACAGAAGCGCATGCCCATGGGATTGTTCACGGCGACCTGAAACCAGCGAACGTCATCGTTTCAAACGGGGGACGGGCGACGCTTCTCGATTTCGGTCTCGCTCGACATTCCCGCGATGGATTGCCGCAGACTGGACCAACAACCGATGCGAATGTTGGAAACGATGTTGATGTCACAGTGATTGGGGTCGCTGTCGACGAAAACGAAAAACGACCCGTCGGAGCACTCAGTGGCACTCCGCGGTATATGTCTCCCGAACAAACGTTGGGAGAACGGGCCACGACAGCCTCGGACATCTACTCGTTCGGTTTGATTCTCTTTGAGTTGATCTCAACACGTCCCGCGATTCCGAAATTGCCATTGGTGGAAATCCTCGACTCAATCCGGTCGGGCCGGGTTCGAGAACAGGTTCTCAGTAATGTCGGAAGTTCCGCTTCGACGCTCCTTGCGGAGATGCTCGCAACCGATCCCGAATCACGGCCGACAGCCAGCGACGTCAAACATGAGCTGTCAGCCATGAATTTTGACGACTGATCTCCCCGGAGACTCTTTCGGCCGAAAGCACGGAGAGTGGCGTCTTTTTTGCGAAAAATGACGGGTGTGTCGTTCGGGTTGACGTGAAATTGGGGGCGCGATGGCGACCCCGTTGTTGGCGGCCACGATCATTTGGGCGAATTTTGATGAATTGTTGCTAACCATCTCTGTCGGTGCGACATTTGTAGGTATGGAAGCGCCGCACCACGACAACAATGAAGCCGAAATTGTCTCGTTGCTGACCGAGATTCAACTTCCGCTCTTACTGTATGTGAGGTCTCTTTTACCTGGAGACCCCTCCGCCCGTGATGTGGCGCAGCAGGCCAATGCAAAAATCTGGCAGCTGCGAGAACAGTTCGAGGTGGGAACAAACTTCAAAGCCTGGGCGTTTTCGATTGCGCGATACGAAGTCTTGTATTATCGCAAACAGCAGGCGCGCGATGCCCGGTTCGTATTTAGTTCCGAGTTGGAAGAGATCATCAGCGAAGAAATTTCGGAGGGGACTGCACAACTCGAACGTCAGAGCGAAGCACTTCGCGAGTGCATGCGGACGCTTCGTGACAGGGATCGAGAATTGATTCTTCATCGCTATGCAAGCGGGGAATCATTGGCGATTTATGCGGAACGCATGGGAAGAAGTCTCAGCGGTCTGAAAGTCGCCTTGCACCGGCTGCGAAACAGCTTGTCGCGATGCATTCAACAGAGACTTGAGACTCGGGGAAGCTCATCATGACCGAACAGGAACTGATGAAACTGATTGATGCGTTGCTCGATGGGGACATCTCAGAAGCCGATTTTCTGCGTCTCGAAGCGGAATTGAGTGTCGATTCAAAGGCGCGGAAGGCGTATTACGATCGCACAGCCCTGACGATGCTTCTCGAAGATTCCGCTGCAGAAGTACAAGGTGAGAACGTTTCGACAACAAAACGACGTTCTTCAAAACGACCGGAATCAGCTTGGCGAAAAGCATTTGCAGCCATGGCGATCGTGTGTGCGTTGCTCTTCGGTTTGACTGTCTGGCTCATCGGCAGTTCGTTGTTGGATGACGCAGGCAACAAACTTGTTGAGAACGAGAACGGAACCTCGCCTCGAATTGAAGACAAAGAAGATCAGGCAACTGGATTCGCGGTTGTGATGGCACAATCGGATGCGGTCTGGGGGGCAGGGCAATCGCTTCACGACGGAAGCCTCGTTCCGCTGGGCGAAATTCAATTGGAACAGGGTGTTGTCCAGTTGGAGTTGTTTAGCGGTGTGATGGTGATCGTTGAGGGGAAAGCTCGCTTTTCGATTGAGTCTCCGATGGAAATGACAGTTGCCGAAGGACAGGTCCGAGCACAGGTTCCCGAACCGGCGCAGGGGTTTCGAGTTCGAACTTCGGGAGGCGAAGTCGTCGATTTAGGGACGGAGTTCGCAATTCACGCAGGCCCGGATTCTTCCGAAGTTCATGTCTTGGAAGGGGAAATCGAATGGAGACCGAAGACAAACGTCGTTCGGAAGCTTCACGAGGGCGAAGCACTGCGATTGATCGACGACGGCGATGAACAAACCATCCCTGCGAATCGGTCACAATTTATCGGGGCTGCCGAACTTTATGAGTCTCTGAATGCAGAGAAGATCACGAAACGAGCCCGTTGGAACACTTACCGTAAGAAGCTGCAAGAGGACGAACGCGTTGTTGCGTGGTACTCGATGGACACTCCGCGGAGTTCTCGTCGTCGAATTGCCAATCAGGCGGAACGAGGTTCTATGCGGGCTGGTGAAGGTGCTGTCGTCGCTGCGTCTCCGGCTCAAGATCGTTGGGGAACAGAAGGAGCTGCTCTCGATTTCAGTCCCACAGGAAGCCGTGTGCGTTTGAACATTTCGGGCGAACTGCGATCGATGACGCTCTCGACATGGGTTCGCATCAACAGTCTGGATCGCTGGTACAACTCGTTGTTTCTGACGGATGGTCATGAATTGAACGAGCCTCACTGGCAAATCATGGATGACGGCCGGTTGTTCTTTTCCGTAAAGAAACGGGACGAGTTTGATCGCTCTCGAGGAGAGCGCGACAAGCATATTTATTACTCGCCTCCGTTCTGGAACAGCTCGATGAGTGGGCAGTGGCTGATGTTGACCACTGTGTACGACGTCGATGCCATGAAGGTCACGCACTATCTCAACGGGGACGTGATCAGTCAGGAACGCATCCCCGAGGAATACGTCGTTGAGGCGGTTCGAATTGGAAATGCTTCGCTTTGCAACTGGGGATTACCCACTCGCGAAGATCCTCATTTTGCTGTCCGAAACCTCAACGGAAGCATGGACGAATTTGTCATATTCTCAGCAGCCTTGTCTGCTCTGGAAGTAAAGGACTTATACGAAAATGGTCGTCCGTAACTTTTGGAATCGAATGACACTCGTCGTCACAAGTCTCCTTCTTCTCTCGGGAAGTCTGTGCGCAGACGTTCCCTCTGAAGGAAACGAAAAGGCGGCGCGGTTGTTCACGTTGAAAGTCTTGCCGACCCTGAAGGCCAAATGCTTTGGCTGTCATGGTGATGATCCGGAAGCCATCAAAGGTGAACTGGATGTGCGGACTCTTGAAGGTCTGTTGCGAGGCGGGGAATCGGGAGAGCCGTCGATTGTCGTGGGGCATCCCGAAGAAAGTTCCCTCGTGAGCGCGATCAAATGGGACCTGCTCGAAATGCCTCCGAAAGAGAACGATCGTCTCACGGAGAAGCAAATTGAACAGGTCGAAGAATGGATTCGTTTCGGGGCTCCGTGGCCATCACTCGAAGAGCAGCGACGAATTCGTGACGAAGAAGCAAAGGTCATCGAAAACGAAGACGGCCTGATCGTCAAAACAAGCGGCGGACTTTCTGACGAGTGGACGACTCGACGTTATGCCCCTGACGACTTGTGGGCTTTTCGTCCGCTGGCGGAAGTGACTGTTCCGGAAAACGGACACCCTGTTGACTACTTCATTCAACGCAAACTGAAGAGCGCCGGTTTTCCTCCCGCAGCTCAAGCCGATCCAGAAACTCTCATCCGCCGCGCAACACTCGATTTGATCGGGTTGGCGCCCACGCCTCAAGAGATTGCTCAATTCAAACAGGAATGGAATCAAGACTCGGAACAAGCCTGGAGCAACTTAATCGACCGGTTGCTGGAGAGTCCGCATTATGGCGAACGTTGGGGACAACACTGGTTGGATGTTGTCCGATATGCGGACACAGGCGGATATGCAAATGATTATGAACGTTCGAATGCATGGCGCTATCGAGATTATGTAATTCGTTCATTTAATAACGACAAGCCTTACAATCAGTTTGTTGTCGAGCAACTTGCCGGAGATGAACTCGCTGACGCTTCGGTTCGTGAAAGAACAGGGGTCGACGAAAACGGACTCCATCAGATCCGGTTAAAGGGCGACTACACTCAGGAAGAGAGCGAATGGCTTGTTGCGACCGGATTCTTGCGCATGGGACCGTGGGACAATGCGATGGTCCTGCAACCGGAGGCGCGACAAATCTATCTTGACGACCTTGTGAACTCGGTCGGACAGTCGTTTCTGTCAACGACGATGCGGTGCTTCAAGTGTCACGATCACAAATTCGATCCACTTCCGACTCGCGATTACTACCGAATGTATGCGGCCTTCGCCGGAACTCAAATGGCGGAACGGCCCGCTCCATTCCTGGATAGTGAGAACCGTGACGGCTTCGAGGAAGGTAAACGTCACGTTGAAAAAATGCTTCAGTTTGCGACCGAGGAAAAGAATCGAATCCTTGCAAAGCAGGAAGCAGCTGCGAAAGCATGGTTCGATGAACGGGGGTTGAAGTATTTAACTCCGCAAGAACGGAAAGAACTTCCAGACGAAGAGAAACCACCGCGTCATGTCGGACTTGATCACGTTGATGAAGGTCAACTGAAGGTTCGTGAACAGGATGAATGGATTTGGACACGAAGACTCGAACGCTACGAGCCGATGGTTCAGAGTGTTTTCAATGCATCAGATGAAGACGTTGGAAACCGATTTGCCCGAAAGTTGAGATTGAAGAATAAGGTTGATCAGAAATTAATTCCAACGTCGACCATTTTACTTGGCGGGGGCTTAAGTGCTCCGGGGGATGAAGTCTTGCCGGGCGTGTTGAGTGCTGTTGGACTCGAAGCGAATCCATCTTCTTCGGTGGACCCGTACCTGCTTGACAGCCAATTAGAAAGGCGACGACTTGGATTGGCGAAATGGATTGTCCATCCCGAGAATGCTCTCGCTGTGCGGTCGATCGTGAATCGGATTTGGCAACATCACTTCGCTAAACCCATCGCAGCCAATCCAAACAACTTCGGCGCGAAGGGAGGACGACCGACTCATCCTGAACTGCTTGACTGGCTGGCGAACGAATTCGTTCAGCGAGGTTGGAGCTTTAAGGAAATGCACCGGTTGCTGATGAACTCCGAGACGTATCGTCAGGCGAGTTATCATCCTCAAGTTGAAGAGTTGCAAACGATAGATCCGAACAATGACCTGTTTGCTTACGCGAACTCACGCAGATTGACGGCGGAGGAAATTCGCGACAGCATTCTGGCGATCACCGGGGAACTGAACCGGGACGTCGGTGGGCTTCCGGTAATGCCGGAAATGAATATGGAAGTCGCTCTTCAACCTCGAATGATTCAGTTCTCGCTGGCCCCGACTTATCAGCCGTCTCCCACTCCGGAGATGCGAAACCGTCGAACAATTTATGCTTATCGCGTTCGAGGGCAGGCGGACCCATTCCTGGAACTGTTTAATCAACCGAATCCGAACGATTCGTGTGAAGCCCGCGATTCCGCAGCGGTGACTCCGCAAGCATTCACGTTGCTGAACAGCGACATGATGATTGATCGTTCCATTGCTCTCGCACTTCGATTGCAACGCGAGAACGATTCGATCGAGGATCAGGTTCGACAGGCGTTCGAGTTGTGTTATGGACGCCAAGCCACTTCGGAGGACGTTGAACAAATGGTCGGATACGTCTCCGCGATGCGAGAGTATCATCAGAAGGTGGATCCTCAACCGGCCGACTATCCGACTGAGATTACTCGTTCACTTGTCGAAGAATTCTCCGGGAAACCGTTCGAGTATCAGGAGATTCTTCCAGTCTTCGAAAAGTATCAATCCGATCCGAAGGCAGCGGATGTTGACGCCAACGTTCGAGCTCTTGCCGATATGTGTCTGTTGCTCTTAAACAGCAATGAGTTCCTATTTGTTTATTAAACATCTCAGTTTTACCAAATGTCTCAACTGAATTGAGATCTCAGGAATATAAAAATCAACCATTGATCGTTTTCAGTCACACTGAATTCGAACTCGTAGAACGGAGCTGTCAAAATGCGAAGACCTATCTGCTCTCGACCTGAGTCAACACTGTCATCCCGTCGAGATTTTCTCTATGGACTGGGAGCGAGTTTGGGATCGGTGGCCTTAAGTGACCTCCTCGCTCGGGAAGGCGTGGCTGTTGGTTCGCAAGGCGATGCTTCGGCTGGACCGCTGGCAATGAAGCCGCCAATGCACCCAGCGAAAGCCAAAGCATGTATCATGCTCTTCATGGAAGGGGGGCCAAGTCAGGCGGATACATTTGATCCCAAGCCGAAGCTGAACGAACTTCACAAGACAGAGTCCAAGATGACAGCTGGTCTTGAGAATGGATTTCGCTTCTATGTGGGGAGCCCTTTCGGAACACGCAAGGTCGGCGAGTCCGGATTGGACATGTGTGACCAGTGGGTTCACCTCGCCGATCCCGAAGTGGCAGACGAGTTGTGTAATTATCGAGGATGTCAGGCGGAGTCGCTGAATCATCCGGAAGCTCTCTATCACATGAACACAGGCAGCCGGCTGGGGGCGGATCCATCACTCGGAGCATGGGCGGCATACGGACTGGGAACCGAGAATCAGAATCTCCCCGGATATGTCGTCATGACGGAATTAGCTCTTCCTCAGGGGGGACCGGGCAACTGGAGCAATGGTTTCCTCCCGGCACATTATCAGGGGACGCGACTTCGCCCGGAAGGTTCTCCGATCCTCGATTTGCAATCTCCTTCGTTCAAGAGTCGCGATCATCAGCGAAGGGCCTTGGATGAACTGGCCCGTCTCAATGAGCGACATGCTGCACGACATCCTCAACACGATGCTTTGTCTGCACGTATGGAAAGCTATGAGCTGGCGTTTCGAATGCAGACAGCTGTTCCGGATGTGATTCAACTGGAAAAAGAACCAGAACACATTCAGCAGATGTACGGGATGGATGACCCGGAAACGGAAAAGTTCGGTCGTCAATGCCTGATGGCACGTCGTCTCGTTGAGAACGGCGTTCGCTTTGTTCAAATCTTCTCAGGAGGCTGGGACAGCCACGACTATCTCGAACGTGGACACTCGTCCCGAATTCGAAGTGTGGATAAGCCGGTCGCTGCACTGATCAAGGATCTCAAACGACGGGGAATGCTCGACGAGACCCTTGTGATCTGGACGGGAGAATTCGGCCGGACACCTGATAACAATCGGCGCGGGGGAGTCTACTCTCTCGGACGTGGGCACAACATTGACGCAATGACGATGATGCTCGCCGGAGGCGGAGTGAAGAAAGGGGCGATCGTGGGAGCGACCGACGAGATCGGTGCGGAAGCGGTGGAATGCGTTCACCCGATTCGAGACCTGCACGTTACACTTCTGCATTTGCTCGGCCTCGACGACAATAAGTTGACATACTTCCACGCAGGAAGATTCAAGCAGTTGAGCCAGTTCGGGGGAGAAGTGATCCCTGAGCTGATTGCGTAGCAGTCGAAGATTGACCAACTTAATGGGCTGCTGTGGATCATCTGCAACGTGTTGGGAAAGTGACTATCACTCAGGAAGGAATATTCGTGAACGCTGAGTTGTCGAACAGATTTCGTCGTTGGATTGGCCTGTCTCTGTCAATCGTTTTCTTTCTTCTATTCTTCTGCGGAACGGGAGGCGTGGCACGATCAGCTGATCAGCCCAACATCCTGTACATCATGTCTGATGACCACGCAGCCCACGCGATTGGAGCATACGGAAGTCGTCTGGCAGAACTCGATCCCACTCCAACGCTTGATCGACTGGCGAAAGAAGGGGCGATTGCGACGAACGTCTTCTGCACGAATTCCATCTGCACACCAAGTCGTGCGACGATCATGACGGGACAATATTCCCATGTGAATGGTGTCACGACGTTGAGCGGAACGATCGCCGAACCGCAACAGCATCTGCCTCGGCTCATGGGAGAAGCTGGCTACGAAACGGCCATGGTCGGGAAGTGGCATTTAAAAGCAGAACCGGCAGCTTTCGACTTCTACACAGTCTTACCGGGGCAGGGGTCGTATTTTAATCCAGTCTTTCGAGTGAATGGTCCCAACCCCTGGCCTAAGAATACCTATCAAGTCTCTGGTTACGACAGCAAGCACTCGTCCGATGCGATTACTGGTGTTTCATTGAAGTGGTTGAAGAATCGCAAACAGAAGGATCGCCCGTTTTTTCTGATGCACCATTTCAAAGCTCCGCATGATAATTTCGAGAATGCGGAGCGTTACGACTGGTTATATTCAGATATTGAAATCCCCGAGCCAGCGAGTTTGTGGGAACGTGAAAAGCACGGCCCTTTAGGACTGGAGCAATATGGGACGTCCGTCGGATTAAGAAACACCCGTCGAAATATGGGGCATCATATGTTCGTCGATCCGGCTTTGACTGGGGACGATTACAAGCGTGAAGCCTATCAACGGTATCTGAAGAAGTTTCTGCGATGTGTCCGAGGTGTCGATGACAATGTTGCCCGATTGTTAGCGCATCTTGAAGAAACGGGTGAGCTGGACAATACCGTTGTGATCTATTCAGCGGATCAGGGGTTTATGCTCGGCGAGCATGATTATATCGATAAGCGATGGATGTATGAAGAGTCGTTGCGGATGCCATTTCTTGTGCGGTATCCGGAATCTGTTCCGGCGGGGACACGCGTGGAATCGATCATTAACAATGTCGACTTTGCGCCGACGATTCTTGATTTCGCCGGAGTTGAGAAACCCGAATTCATGCAGGGGCGAAGCTTTAAGTCACAGCTGGAGGGGGAAGCGGCACCCGCTGACTGGCCGGATGCAACTTACTATCGCTATTGGATGCATATGGCTCATCATGATAATCCCGCACACTTCGGGATTCGTACAGCCAATTACAAGTTGATCTATTTTTACGGTCAACCTCTCGATGCTCCCGGAGCTGCGAAAACGGTGACGGAACCTTATTGGGAACTCTACAACCTCCGCGAAGATCCCCACGAAATGCGAAACGTTATCGCCGATCCGGTTTA
The DNA here is from genome assembly GCF_007859735.1 of Thalassoglobus neptunius. Lineage (GTDB taxonomy): Bacteria > Planctomycetota > Planctomycetia > Planctomycetales > Planctomycetaceae > Thalassoglobus > Thalassoglobus neptunius. The sequence continues at coordinate 87,478 of NZ_SIHI01000015.1, forward strand.
CAGCGATGTGGTGCAAGAACTTAAGACGCGGTTGTTTGAGCTGCAACAAGAAGTGGGCGACTCGAGCGAAGGGCTGGAGATCGTCAATCCCCCACAAGCGAGCACTGAGAGGCTATCCGGAAACTGAGGTTTTTTGAAAGTCTGGTTTTGTTCACACTTTGCGGTTCATCAACGCAAAGGAGTGCACGGTGTCCGAGGCGATTCGAAAAGCGTACCCAAGTGACCTGACTGACCTTCAGTGGGAGATGATCGAAATGATTC
>NZ_SIHI01000016.1 GCF_007859735.1 Thalassoglobus neptunius
ATTCAGGACTGGCGGATGACTTACAACCACCGCCGTCCGCACAGCTCTCTTGGAGGGTTGACGCCTGCCGAATTTTCGACTCAGTGTGCTTCCGTTCCAGAGAAGGTTCCGCCTACGGCTCCACCTTCTCCTCCACTCCAGCACACTGACTTACTTACCTAACCCCAACTCTCATAAGCCTGGTTCAAACTTCGGGGGCATTTCAACTGATGATCGTCCTATCGGAAGTTTAGGGTCCGTTATGTTGACCGGATTCTCTTTGCCACAGTTTCTTGTCGTGTTTCGAATTAAGGTAAGTTGTTGACCACCTCAACCCAATAGTGGCAAAGTCACATTCCAACCGACCGGTAAAACGATGAATCTGCTCTATGGGCGGAGAAGTTGAGATCATTCACATCACTGGATTCTCATAGGTATAATGGAAACGGTCAACATGTCCATGTTCATCCTCAATCGAGTGCCCCCAGAATACTTGCTACTACAACGATGGTTGCCGTATCAAACAACTGCTCCCCAACCTAATCTCAGAGAAAACACTAGTGAACATAATAAGGCATTCCCGATGGGCAAACGTGTTGAGATGGATGTGTTTGTCGTTGCGATCTTCTTCTTTGCTGCTCGCTCAACAGGTGGCCAAGAGTGGTGGCTGGTGGCGGCTGTCGTCCAGGCAGCTGCAATGAGCATTTGGGTCCGGCTATGTATTGAGTATCCAAGGCGCGACCGCGGATTCATACCTCATTTTTTCGTGGCTACAATTGCCGCAGTGATCCTTGTCTATGTAAACGGATGCAGCATGGCGGGAGACCGCTTGCCAGAGGTGTTCACCGTGGGGTTGATCTTTGCGGTTTACGGAGGACCTTTCGTCCTCGGAATTTGCACCCTCGTTGACGCCTTCTATCTACTGTCTCGCAAAGACGCACAATCAGAAATGCGACTGACTGACACATATACATTCTTACTCTTCGCAGCACTCTTGCTGGTGCATACCAATGGTGCTCCTTGAGGCGTTTGCGAAACACCAGCGGCAAGTGCCCCAAGAGAGTCACTGCCGAATGACGCTCTGGAGAAGAATGAATCGCAGATGGAATAAGTCTCGAAGAGAGGGCTCTCTGGTTACTCGGAGCGGATTTCGAGGTCGAGGGACATTGAGATTTCTTGCAGCTGCGGGTGGTTCGTTTTGATTTTCAGCGAGCCTTTGCGTTCTCCGTTCCATCTTCCGACGGGGCTGTCGGGAGGAACTTGAACGCGGAGAGTGAACCGTTCTCGGGATGAGGTTTCGGAAGTCTTTTCCGGAACCATTTCGACTTTGAGAAACTTTGGTTCGACCTGAATTTCTCCGATCTCAACAGGTTGTTCTGCCTTCTCGATCATCAGTGTCAGGCGGGAAGAGGATTCTTCCCCTTGAACCACTTTCCCGAGGTCGAAGAGTTGCGGGCCTTTGTACCAGGAGGGGCCGACAATCACGATCGGACCGGATTGATTGCCGGTCAGGTTGAATTCGAATTTCTGGTGCTCTTCGAGATTCGTCGTGACGGTCACTTTTTCTCGAAATGGTCCAGATCGCCCATCCGGTTGAAAGGTTCCTTTCAATTGGTAACCGACTTTGGCAAGAACGTCTCCTCGCTCATCCTCAGACATCGGGATCACTTCGACCTGAACGTTGTCGGAACTGGTCGTGACATCTTCGATATTGAAGTCTTCAATCACGCCGGAGTAGATGACTCCTTCGAAGGTGGTCGGTGTTTCTTTGGAGACGGTTCCGAGGACCCATCCTCCTTCCGGTTCAGAGACAATCTCGCGGTGCATTTCTCCCTCAACCCGGAAGAGCAGCTCTTGATTTTCGGGATCGTTGGTCCAGATCGATGCTCCCTGGCCGAATGGTCCAAGGGCTTTTGGTGTCCATTCCAGATGCACTTTCGCACTTTCGCCAGGTGCGATTTCGTCTGTCTTGAGACCACTCACGGTACATTTACATTGCGACGGGCCGCGAGCGATCTTCAGTGGGACGTCCCCCTGATTCTCGATGACGAAGTCATGCTCGCCGGTTTGCCCCAACGCCATGTTTCCGAAGTCGTAAATCAACTCCTCAGCCACGGCTTTCGGATGGGGTCCATCTCCTGAGAGATCGAAAGGGTTCCGCCGCTCGTAATCAACTTTGGGAAGCGGCTCAGGCTCATTGTCCTCTCGGTCACGAAGCTCTTCAGGCTGCTCCACGACGAAAGACGGCGCGGAATTGGCCAACCAGGCGACGAGACCAATGGCGAACAATAAGGACAACACGATGCTCACTAGCTGCATCGGCTTCATGGACACGACTTTCCAAGGTTAAGAATGTACACGTTTCCAATGCACAGAACGGCGAATGTCCAGAATTCCCTCGCTGGTCGACGTTTCAGCGAGGCTGTCTGTATCTTAAGTCCACAGCACTCCCGGTCAATTGCCGGACTCGAAATCGCCAGTCGAATGAACCGGAAAACCCGAATGCTATTCGTTTGGCGAACCGTTGGCGACCGAGGAATTCGCGTTTCGGCGTTCGACGAGCAATCTCGATTGGAGTTCTCGCTGTATCGCTGAGGGAGTTTTGGTGTTCGCGAGATTGGTGAATTCTTCGGGATCCAGTTCGTAGTCGTAGAGTTCCACGCCGTATTCTGCTTCGTCGCCCCATTCGGTGTAGCGGTAGCGGTCGGTCCGGATCGTTCGCCCGAGAATGTCTTTCCCTTTCAGCTCGGGATAGAGGTTTCCTCCTCGACTCTTCGTGACGGAGTAGGCGGCGCTTCCGGTTTGGGCTGTTGGATCCGCGAGCACTTCCGTCAGGCTGTCCCCCAGCACAAACGGTGGAATCTCAAGTCCACACAACTCGGAAACAGTTGGATACAAATCGAGAAGTTCAACGGGATGCTTATGAACCTGTCCGGACGAAGTATGGCCCGGGACGCGGATCATCATCGGCACCCGACATGAACCTTCGAAGAGATCTGATTTCTGCCACAGCCCGTGGTGACCGAGATGGTACCCATGATCGGAGGCAAAGACGACGATTGTGTTTTCCTCCAAGTCCAGCTCCGCGAGTGCATCGAGCAATCTTCCCACTTGAGCGTCCATATACGAAATGGCTGCATAGTACGCCTGAATGATTTCCTGTCGCTGTGGCACTGTGAGAGTTCGCTGATGAGCACGATCGGGAAGGGCGGCGTGAGGGATATCGTCCCGGTCTCCCGGCTTCTCCATCACAGGTTCGATCGCGTCCCGGTCGTAAAGATCGAAATACTTCGACGGAGCCACATACGGAGTATGCGGGCGATAGAATCCGACCGCCAGAAAGAAGGGTTTTCCGGTCTTCTCAGGACGATGTTGCTTCATGATTTCGATGGCAGCGGTCGCCCCCCGGCCGTCGGTCTGGTCTTCGTCAGGAGTGTCGAGATTCAGCCAGCTGAGTGTGCCCCCAAACTTTCCGGGAATCAGAGAGTGGATTCTGTCATGCACGTCCCGGTCTCGGCCACGAGGACTGATGGTCGCGTCCCAGGAACCAGGGTCGTCTTCCCCGGGGGTTCCGATCTGATCGGGAACTCCGTAGTGATAGATCTTTCCAACGCGGGCTGCGAAGTAGCCGTGATTCATAAAGTGCTGAGGAAGTGTCGTCAGGTCGGGATGACGCTTCCGAAAGTTCCCCGAGTTGGACAGAACACCGGTCTGTTCCGGATAAAGCCCCGTCATCAGTGACGAACGACTCGGATTGCAGACTGGATACTGAGAATAAGCCTTTGAGAATCGAAGAGCAGTCGCTGCCAGTTCATCGATTTGAGGCGACTGAACCAGAGGATGCCCATAGCAACCGAGATCGCAGTTCAAATCATCGACAAGAATGAACAGCACATTCGGAGGAAGTGCATCCTCAGCGCTCAATCGATGTGAAGCAACACACGCTGAGACAACGACCAGGCAAATCAGCCACGCAGGATAAAAGTTGAACTGAATTCTCATCGGCACCTCGAGATCGGGGAATGTCTCGTTCAGACTCGCACGGTCTGCCGGACTTGTCAACGATCCCCGAAACGGATGCGAATAGCCGTCGACTCGGCGGAAGTGCGCGCAAGAGTTTCGCCCGCACTTCTCCGAGCCCATTCTCATGATTCCTGGAGGCCGCCCTTCGGAAACTCACTCAAGCAATGACATCTTCCCCGGAATGAAACGAGTTCCGCCGCGTGTCGAGAGCCCCAGAAGAAGGTTTGCGTTTTATCGAAACGTGGACTCATTTCCATCGGATAGCTGAACGGGAAGAATTCGTTGAGTGTGTTTCTGTCGAAACGTGAGCTTGCTTGGTCGATTCGTGAATCCGGGAACTTCGTTGTTCTGATTCAGTTCGAAACCAATCAACTCTCCTCTTTCGAGATGAATCTGATACGTCCCGGCAGGTTGCCTCCGCAGCAATTGCATCTGCAATTCGGCACTCTCAACGGGTGTAATGACAACGGTCTCCAATTCAAGGCTGGCCACTCCGTTCTCCACGGAGACGAATTTGAATCGGTCCTGCAGACGAACTTTCTTCTTGAGTTGTGAGTCCGGCAGCGACAACTCGATAAACGAATCTTCTTTCCAGGTCTCTCCAACACGAACCGGTTGCTCAGGCAAACGCCTGAGCACTTCGACGGTAGAAGGGTCTGGCTTGCCTCCGTCGCCGAGCAATGACTCTGCTTCGAGAACTTCTCCAGTTGGCGTAATGGTGACTCGCATTCTGGGGCGACCGATAATCTGCGCCAGTGCCTGAAACTTCACCGACGGTTCTTCACCGGTCCGGCTGTCGAACGCCTCTTCTTCGCCATTCTCTCGAATTTTGATCGTCACCCAGTTGATTTGCAGCTCTGCAATTGCGGAACCGTCTTCGAGTACATCGATGACTTTCATCGATTTCCCGGAAGCCTGGAAAGAAAACGGCTCGTCCACTTCCTCCTGAACTTGAATCACGTAGTCATCCCGGAGCGATTCTTCGTAACGAATCACTTGTCCCGGATGGAACTGATACCGAAGAGAATACGCTTGCCCTTCTTCGGCATCGGCAGACGAATGAACTCCGAGACCCAAAGTCAGAACGAAAAGGATGATCGTGAGAAGTGATGTGGAACATCGCATCATGGGCGTCCCTGCACATGAGGTGAATGGGTGGAAAACTTGCTGCTCAAGGTGGCTCAGAGGAATGGTCTAGCAAATATTGCCGTTTGCAGCGATAGCGATTTTGTTCACCTTTCCAAAATTTCGCGAACTCTTCCGTGTTCCGCCCAGCAGCCCTGATCTGAGTCGCTGCTTCGTGATCTTCGCTGCCTGCATCATCGCAAGTTCGTGAAAGTTCTGTAAACTGGTGGTTTCAAACGTGGCTTTTCACTTTCGTTCTTTCTCCATTTGGGGGACGGAGTTCGTCCCAAACTGTGTGACTTATGTTTGTTGATCGTGTGGAAATTCTGTGTCAGGCAGGAGATGGAGGAAATGGGTGCATGAGCTTTCGCCGGGAAGCTCACGTTGCTCGTGGGGGCCCCGATGGCGGTGACGGTGGAAACGGGGGAAGCCTGTTCATCACTGCCGATCAGAATCTGGGAAGCCTGGTCAATCTGACAGGTCATCGACACTGGAAAGCTGAAAGTGGTCGCCCCGGTGAAGGAAAACTGAAGACGGGAAAATCCGGACAGGACACGCACATCTATGTTCCTCCTGGCACAATTATTCGAGACAAGAATCTCGGGTTCGTGCTGAAAGAACTGTTGCATCAAGGAGATTCGCTGCTGATTGCACAGGGAGGAAAGGGCGGTCGCGGAAACAAGCACTTCGCAACATCGACTGATCGTGCGCCAAGACAATTCGAAGAGGGAACACCCGGTGAAGTTCGCGAAGTTTTGCTTGAGCTGAAACTGATTGCCGACGTCGGTCTGATCGGGAAACCGAACGCGGGAAAGAGTACGCTTCTCAGTCGCTTATCAAGAGCAACTCCGGAGATCGCTGACTACCCGTTCACGACGAAGTATCCCAACCTCGGAGCTGTCCGCGTCGGGTATGATCACGACTTCGTCGTCGCTGATATTCCGGGTCTCATTGAAGGGGCCCATGCTGGTGTTGGCCTTGGACACGAATTTCTGCGGCATGTCCAACGGACGAGAGTCTTCATTCACCTCGTTGAACCAAGCCCGATGGACGGAACGGATCCTATCGAGAACTATCGTCAGATTCGCGAGGAAATGCGTCTCTACGATCCAAGTCTCGTGGACCGTCCGGAACTCGTCGTCGTCACGAAGAGCGAACTTCCCGATGCAGAAGCCTGTCGCGATCTCCTGAATGAAGAACTCGACAAACCAGTGCGGCTCATTTCCGCTGTCACGGGCGATGGTCTCGCAGAACTCATCAAGGAAGTTTCGCGATTGCTTCGTGAAATGGATCAGGTCGATGAATTCCATTAGCAACGAAACCGCTTACTAAAATTTGCATCAATCAGAGCGACAGTGAGTTCGGTCCCATCGTTCCTGCTATTCAATTCAACGATCACAATTTTAAACAGTTCAAACGAGTACACATCCGAACGTAACATTCTCCCGAAACGAACGATTAAATTCGTGTTGGAGACCCCAGTTGAAAGAGCCAGTTCAACATCAAGGGACTGCTATGAACCGTCAACGATCGAGTCAACTCACTTCAGGAATGGCGCATCATCGTGCAAGCTGCGGTCAGCGGAAATTTCGGTTGACGATAAATTTGCTCCTGATCGCGATCGTATTCTTAACTCCGTTCCCACGTCGCTCTTTCTCTCAGGACTCTCCTACAAATTCTTCGGGAAGCGCCCCCCAATATGTGACCGATCAAACCGTTCAAGCGACCGCTGAAGGATTGAGATGGCTCGCTCGTCGTCAACGAATGGATGGTTCGTTCGGAAACAACCGCGAACGATCGGAGAGTGTCGGCATCGCCGCTTTGTGTGGGATTGCGTTTCTCTGCTCAGGAAGCGTTCCCGAAGCAGGCGACTACTCCGAGACGATCAACCGTACGGTTGAATTTCTTCTCAGCTGTTCTCAGAAGAACGGGTACCTCGTCGATTCCGATTCCGCTTCACATGGCCCAATGTATGGGCATGGTTTCGCGACAATGTTCCTCGCGGAAGTTTATGGAATGACTCCTCGTGACGATCTCGGTGAGAAACTGCGGCGGGCTGTCGATTTGATCATCGCCACTCAAAATTCTGAAGGAGGATGGCGATACAATCCGGTTCCGCAAGAAGCTGATGTTTCGGTCACAGTCTGTCAGGTGATGGCACTTCGCTCAGCACGCAACGCCGGCATTTCTGTTCCGAAAGAAGTTGTCGATCGAGCGGTCAATTACATTAAGAGTTGCCAGAACCCGGGCGGCGGTTTTCGATATCGCCCGTTCGATCCGGCAGAATCACGACTGGCCCGTTCGGCCGCTGCGGTCGTCGCGTTGTATTCCGCCGGAGTCAGTGACGATCCAGTCGTACAGAACGGCTTGAACTACGTGGTCGAACGACTCAAAATTCGGGATGACCGTGAATATTACTTTTACGCTCAGTACTACGCAGCCCAGGCTGCCTGGCAGGCACGTGATAATCGCTGGCGGATTTGTTTTCCGATTCTCCGGGACGAATTGTTGAGTCAGCGTGCTGGAGATCACTGGGAAGACCCATTGCAAGGTGACGAATACGCGACAGCCATGGCACTCGTCGCTTTGCAGATTCCTTACGATGTTCTTCCAATCTTTGAGCGATAACGAAGCCGTCGTGCAATTCAAGTTTTCATCCAGTCCTTGACGCAGAACTGTCCGATGGCACTTCACAGAACAACTCGAACTCAGAAACTCACCTATCAAGGTGTGAATATCTGTTTCGCCATGTTCTTACTCGTCACGTTCTCGATGTGTGTCCCAGATGTCGCTCACGCTCAGGAACATTCCGCTGTCCAAATACGACTTTTGGATGGGACGACTCTTTCCAGCGAGTCCGTTCATTGGCCGGAGTCGAATTCACAGATCGAACTCCAAACGGAAACAGGGCCACAGCTCATCGACTGGGAGTCTGTTGACGTCGTCGAATTCGACCAACCAATTCGTGAGACGAATCTCTCCACTTCCGCGATTCGCCTGACAAGCGACGATCTTCTCTTCGTCGACTCAGTTCACCTGCTCGACGAACAGATCGAAACGGAATTCGCAGGACAGACGATTCGTATCCCAATCGAGATGTGTCGTTCGATGACTTTTCACACGACTCCTCGATTGCTTCACGACTCAACCGGTTCTCTTCCGAACCGAGATGTCGTCACTCTCATTAACAACGATCAGATTCAAGGCGACCTGATCGATTTCAGCCGGGAAGCGGTTGAGATCGACTGCAATCTTGGCAACCTTTCGCTTCCCATTGAAAACATTCAGAGTGTTCAATTCAATCCGATTCTGTCGACGGTCTTGTCGCTAGAAACTTCACTGGCACGCATCATCTTTCGCAATGGCAGCCTCTTAACCGTCGAATCCATTCAGCATTCGCAGACCCCGGATCACATTCAACTCAATGTTCCGGAACTGGGAATTTTAGACATCAGCATCGATGCGGTTCAGCGAATCGAATCACTTGCGCGCCCGTCCGTTTCCATCGGGCAATCAATTCAACCTCAAGTGGCAACCTCTGACTTTTTCGGATCACAGCTCAAATCCATCTGGAACAGAACTCCCGACGGACGAACCCTATTGACTGACGGGCGTTTCTTTCGGGATGGAATTGGTGTTTACCCGAAGACAGAAATTCAGCTGCAAGTTCCCGCAAACGCGCGATCGTTCATGACATCAGTCGGGCTGGATGATCGACAGGAAGATTGTGGGAACGTCGAAGCGACGATCTTTCTGGACGACGTCGTTCTGTGGACGGCAACTCTCGACGCCCAGTCACAACGCTTCGCGACCACGCCCGAAATTCCCGTTTCGCCCGGCTCTCTCAAGTTGGTGATCGACTTCGGCTTACGCGCAGACCTCGCCGATCTCACATGCTGGTGTCAGCCGCGATTCTTTCTCGATGAACGCCGGTAAACCAACTTCATCTCGACATGTCCGCTTCGAGCTGGCATCTCTTCTCTCCCCTCGGAAAATCCAAATAATCGGAATAATCGTCAAAGTTTGACTCAACTTTCTGCTCTCCTGCGTCGATTTCGAAAGGGGACCACCCACGCTTGCGGCTCGCGGTCCGCTATGGAGAGACATCACGAATGTTCATCACTTTCAATCGGAGCACGGCACAACAGGTTGTCCGAACACTTCTCACCGTGGCAATCACACTCAGCGTCTCGACGCTCTTCGCTCAGCCCGGATCTTCGCGGGCCATCGGAAATGCACGACCACGAATGAAGGTGCTGAATCTGGAAACGACACCAGTTCGCGGCCCGTTCTATTATTCGATCGTCGGAGCAGTCGATCTTCCCGGAGTCTTCGTCTCCACCGATCGCCCCAAGATTATTCTGAAAGACCTCCTCGCAGCTGCCGGGGGCCTGACCCCAGACGCAAGTTTGGCGGTCCGACTCGTAAGGCACGGATCTTCAACGGTCCAGATCTTCGACAACTCACACACTCGAGCCAATTTCGCGATTGAACCTGACGACGTCGTCGTCATTGTCCCTCGACGTGACTCTCCAACGGGATTCGTGACACACGACGTCACTCCGGTCGCCTGTCTCGGACTGGCCAATCGCCCTGTCGTCCTACCGCTTGAAAGTACGATTCTCACAGTCACCGATCTCTTGAAGAGTCTTCGACAACACGACCTCGCTCCGACTGCGGTTCAGGTTCTCGATCCCTATGCCCGGCAAGCACAGGAACTGCTGTTGAGAGGCTCTGTCGTTGTCTTCGATCCGTCGACACTCAATCTGGAATCGCTCAATCAGATCCAGGAGTTTCCGCCCGCCGTTCCGCTCAACCATCGCGAAATGGCAGCAAGAATTGGAACAAGACCAGCTTCGCAGATGAATCAGGAGCCTCAGCCCAAAAGCCCCAGAAGTCCATTGGCCGTCCCGCCGAATCCGGCACCTACCGAAACGCCGAAAATTCAGGTGACTGGCATTACGACTCCGGACGCTGATCCTCCCGTTCCGAATGGCGCAGAACTGTCCATTCTTCCAGAAACCGCTTCGTTCAATCTCGAATCCGTGAAGACAGAAGCATGGACAGATCAGTCATCGCACATGGTTCCCCCACCGCCAGAGGAGCCGAATATTGACGAACAAAAAGAGACTCCTGCCATTGCAGGGCAAGAGATGATTGAAGTCGCTCCTCCGCTTCCGCCTCTCATTTCGTCTTCCAAAAGACAAGCTGTTGCGGAAATGGAAAAGGGACCATCGTCGCCTCAAAACACCGGTCGCGTCGCAAAAGGACCGAAATCCAGCCAAGCCTACTGGATCGTGATTGTCGCTGTGAGTTCGGTGAGTTGCATTGGACTCTGGATCGCAATCGTCTGGTCGCGTCACGAGCGTCGTTCCAATGGCAACGAGAGTGAAACCGTTGCTCCTCAGCGAAACGAATCCAATCTCGGAAACCCGGTCGTTCAAGAAATTCTCGATAATTCAATCGGAACGATCGAGGAAGATGTGATCATCCCCCATGCCCAGAAGCTGCATGGGGAGCCACAAACTGTGCGGATTGACATGGCGCACGATCTTCCAGCCCCGCATCATCTTCAAAACATCGATACTCCGGCCGACTCTGATCAGGAATCGGCACCTTCGCCGAGTGCAACACACAGACTCATGGACGTTGAGGTGATCGCGCCGAAGCTGAAATATCTGGAGTACCGAAGCGTTGAAAAAAGCTTCAGTCTCGCACCGACTCCAACACAATCACCGCGAACAAAACCGGTTCCACCTCGTCGTCGTTCTGAAGAGTTTGATGTCGTCATCCCCGTGAGCGATGATGACTCGCAAGACAGTCCATTGGAACGGGCCCTTCGTTCACTTTCAGAAAGCAAACAGCAATGACTGTGGCCCTCGATCTTGGCTGCTCCGAGTTTCGATCGTATCGCCGCGTCGGAAAGCGGCTGATTGCGCGCCGAACACCGTCGCTGTTTTGCTCTGCTCCTGATGATATCGAAATTCATGAGATTGCCAGTCAATCACGAATCCCGTACTCCGTCGCTGAGAGTTCGCTCGTTTTTCTCGGGAAGACTGCTGTTGAGATCGCTCCAGAAATCGGCCGCCCACTTTCCGCAGTTTTCCGGAATGGGTATCTCCCGGAGAAAGATCCGGTCGCGCGTCAGGTCCTGTCCATTCTGATCGAAACACTTCTTCCGCCTGCGACACATCCTGACGAACGATGCGGCGTTTCGATTCCCGCGTCTGCCGGGAGGCGACAGAGTTCCAAGACAAATTTCATTCATCAATTGCTCTCTTTGCGGGGTTATCATCCTCTCTTGCTGGATCCCGCGACAGCTCTCGCGATCAGCGAACTGGCATCGTCGAACATGACCGGGCTGACGGTTGTTGTTGGTGCGGAATCCGTTGCATTCGCTTTGATGCATCGTGGGCGATCAGTTTTTCACTCGCAATATTCGAAGGGCTTTCGAGAGATCGGTCAAAGATTCGCGACTGAATTCCATCAATTCGTCTGGGATCAGAACGGAACGCAATTCCTCGACCTGGAAGCAGCCTCACGGCTCCTGCCAACTCTGAAGACCAATTCCGCCAGTGAGCCAAACAATCAACAAAAGTGGCTCGCCAAGTCGATTTTCGATCTCATCTTCTCCGCGTGGAACGCACAGTATCTGCGACTGTTTCGAGAGTTGGACGATCCCGTTTTTCGAGAAGAGTTACAGGTCGTTTACACAGGCGGCCCAACGCATTTTGAAGCGTTTCCGGACTTGTTAAGAGCAGTCTTTCAGAATAGCGCGATTCCAATCTCGATCGGAATGTGCCGGCCTTCTCGATTCGCTCCCTATGGCGTTGCACGTGGCTTGCTCGTGCATGCGGAACTCGATTCCAACCTCATCAAGCTGAATCGCCAAATCGCGTAGTCTCAGCATTCACTGAGGCGATCTTCTTCTTCGATGGGCAGCGATTCGTCGAAGCAGACAGACTTCGGAGGAATCGTGAGAAGTGCGATCCGGCGAGTCAGAGACGCGATGAGAGTGGCCTCGAGGAGATTCTCGCCTAGCTTTGGAAGTCCGTTTCGTCCACTACGATCGTCTTCCGGAACTGTTCACTTTCCGCCATTTGGGTCGCTGTAAAAAAAGGTGGGAGCTGACACGATCACATCGTGCCAGCTCCCGTCCCTCTCTCCCTACGACGCCTTTAAATTCACTGTTTCCAATAAACCCAGTGTTTCAAAATAGGGATCAAGTTTCTCGGGGATTAAACCCTTTGTATTAACTCCCGCTCGTCACGATTGTTTCGATTTAACCGTGATCGTTAATGTAGTCGAGTTCCGCTTGCGTGTGTGTCTCGATCACTGCTTGACCCTGCTTAAGTCGTTTCTGCAGTTCCGCGTGTCCGGTGAGTTTGTCGCCGCGTCGTTGTCCATTCACCAGAACGGTTCCGAGATCGGTAATCTTGACCAGATCGCCTTCGGAAACCTCTCCGCTTTCGACTCCGTTGATCATCAGTTTTCCATTTTCCGAAAGTACGACCAGTTCAGGCGAGTCGTACATCAGAGAACCGTCTTTGCCTTTGACGATGGAATGATTTCTCAGATCACGATGAATGCTGTAACGAATTCCGTGGTGTGTTCCGTTCCAGGTCAACGCGTTACATCCAACAGTCGAAACTGCCAGCACGGAACCAGAAACGAGAGCACAAACCAGAGCGAGTGCGGAAAGGTTGAATCGTTGAACCGGATGTATCATCAGGGGACTCCTCAAACCGCAATATCGCTCGTCGGCGAGCAATCCATCTTTGAAGCAGGTCAGGAAAAGGTTGGAAGCCGATCCGATCCGTAAATCGGATCGACTTCCATTCCCTCTCTCCCTACGCTGCATACTAACTTCGTTGAATCTTGTTGAACGTTGCTGCTCGTTTGTCGACACCGGATCTCCAGTTACAAGATCTTCAGACTTGCAACACTCAGGATGGCCAGCAGTGCCGAGCCGATCCAGAACCTTGTGACGATTTTAATTTCGTGCTCACCTTTGAATACGAAATGGTTGTGCAACGGGCTGCACGCAATCAATTTGTTTCCAGTCATTCGGAACCATCCGACCTGAGCGATCACACTCAGCGTCTCGATAACGAACACTCCTCCAGCGATGACCAGGACCGCCTCTTGACGTGTCACCAGTGCTGCCAGTGCCAGGAGTGCACCAATTGGAAGGGAACCGGTATCGCCCATGAATACTTGAGCGGGATAACAGTTAAACCAAAGGAATCCCATCACCGCACCAACGAGTGCTCCGATAACAATTCCGAATTCTCCTGCTCCAGTAATGTGCGGGATACTCAGGTAGTCCGCCATCACCACATGCCCGGCGAGGTAGGTCAGTCCGATGAATGCCGATCCAACAAAAACCGTACATCCACTGGCTAGGCCATCGAGGCCATCGGTCAGATTCACTCCGTTCGAAGTTCCAACCAGGACCAGAACACCCCAGGCGATAAATCCAGCTCCGAGCCAGATTCCGTGTTTTCCAATTGGCCAGATCAGTTCCAGGCCGTGTGGAGTTTCTTTATGAGAGAAGTACAACCACGTGGCTGCCACTCCCCCCAGTATTAATTGTGTAATAAACTTGTGCCGAGCACTGAGTCCGCGTGTTTTCTTATGAACCTTTGTCCAATCATCAACTGCTCCCAGAGCAGCGAATGAGATCGCGACAAAGAGTCCAATTTGAACAAAAACGTTTGAAAGGTTGCCCCACACCAACGTTGAAATCACAACCGACGCAATGATGAACAGTCCGCCCATGGTGGGGGTTTCCTGCTTATGTGCGTGCAGTTCATTTAAACGTTTGGAGGCACTATCAATTCGTTCTCGACAGCGGGCTTTCAGCCAGCGAATCGCGAACGGTCCAAGTAACAAAGCTGCTAGGAACGAGGTCACAGAAGCCAGTGCAATACGTCCCGTGAGGAGAACGCGCGAGTCACCAGCAGCGTGCCGCTCCAACTGTTCCGCGAACGGAACCATGTGGTTCAGCAACCATGGAATCATGTGAGTTGAATGGATTGAGGAATGGAGAGGGAGGGGAGGTTTTCGAACTCGACCTGAGAAGCCGAACTCAAAATCAGTTAATGGAGTGTACTTACTTAAACTGGAAATGCAGTTTAATCAGTACATGAAGTGATATATCGAAAGGGATGTGTGAAAAGGGATCCTGCTGTGTAGCAGCGAATTTGAGCGATCGACCCAGGAGACCACTCGTAGTTCCGCCTGTGGTGCTTACCGACCCGAGACGCCTAGTGGGACGGTGCTGAGGAAGTCCCGCAACCTCAACAGCAACACAACAGGATCCTCTCGTTCTCTTGGTGTGCGAATGTTGAAAAGTCCGTAGGAAATCTTCGTATGTATTCTGATCGAGCCTCCACGACTTCGCATGAGCAATCCGCTCTAAGCGACTTTTCTCGTAGACGCTTCGAAATTCGATTCAATCTGCGGAATCTGTTCCGCAAGCTGTTCCAGACGAGGCAGGAAAGTTTCCATTCGAGTCCCTCGCGAACCTTTGACGAGAACCACATCATCCGGTTCCAGCCACAGGCTCAACAGTAACATGGCGATCTCGTGATCGCGTGCGATTCCCAGGCAGCCGGCATCCATGCCATGTTGTCGTGCGCTTCCTGCGACACTTGCTGCCTGTGAACCGATCGCAATGACTCGATCAATTTTGGCTCGAGTGACTTCTTCGCCGAGGAGATGATGGAAATCCTCCGACCATTCTCCGAGTGCGAGCATGTCTCCAGTGAGGAGAATTCGCTTCCCCTCGGTTGTCATGTCCTGCAACGTTCGACACGCGGCCGACATGGAAACAGGGTTGGAATTGTATGTGTCGTCAATCACGGTCCAGGGACCGATCTTCCGCAAGTAGCTCCGTCCGGGGATGGCCGCGAATGAATTCAGACCGTTCTGAATTTCGGAATCGGTCATGTCAATCTGTCGACCGATGGCGATGGAAATAAGTGCGGATGTGACATGGTGTCGTCCGGTGGCCGGAACATGAAATTCCGACTGATCGACACGAAACTTGACGAGATTGTTCGATACTTGAATGTCCCGGGCGACCAGGTCATTCCGGCTGCGTTCTCCGACAAATACGACGGAGCAGTCTGCGTTGTCTGCGATCTTGCGAACGTTGCGGTCGTCGCCGTTCAGAACGACAAAGCCTTCCTTCGGAATACGCTCAATCAATTCCGCTTTGGTTCGCAGGATGTTTTCGAATGATTTGAATTCGTCGAGGTGACAGGGACCGATGGCGGTGATGACACCGATCTCTGGATGAACAACTTCTGTGAGGTCTCCGATCTCACCCGGCTGCGATGCACCGATTTCGATCACACCGAAATCCTGGCGATCGTCAAGCTGCAACAGGCTGAGCGGGACTCCAAAGTGGTTGTTATAATTCTGTGGGCTTTCGATTCCTCGAAACTTGTTCGAGAGAACCGAGTGGATCATATGGCGAGTAGTGGTCTTGCCGACTGTTCCCGTCACTCCAATGATCAGTGAATCAAATTGACGCCGGTACGCTTCTGCGAAATCCCAGAACGCCATCAATGTATCGGCAACTTGTATTGTTCGTTCGAGGTTGTAACTTTCCGGTTCCACGACTGCCAGCAGCGCTCCTTGCTTGAGAGCTGACTCAACGAAATCGTGTCCGTCAAAGTTGTTTCCTTCCAGTGCCCAGAAGACATCTCCGACTTGAATCTGTCTCGAATCAATA
Source organism: Thalassoglobus neptunius (assembly GCF_007859735.1). GTDB lineage: Bacteria > Planctomycetota > Planctomycetia > Planctomycetales > Planctomycetaceae > Thalassoglobus > Thalassoglobus neptunius. The sequence continues at coordinate 15,872 of NZ_SIHI01000016.1, forward strand.
CAAATTCGAGTCACATCCGGATTGCCAGCTGGTAAACCGTTGGGAACTCCGCCGATTGCGGAGATCAGGTCATCGACCGCAATGGGTTGCATGTTTCCGCTTCCGAATTGTGGTCTTTTCGATGCGATTCATCAGGCGACCTTCGCCGTTGCTTCGGCACGATGGAGCGTGCGAAAATTCCATTGAATCGCTTCTCGACAAACGGCGACATCGTCAAAAGGAAGACGCTGATTGCCGACAATCTGAAATCGTTCGTGTCCTTTGCCTGCCACGAGAACGGCATCGCCGCCTTTGGCTTCGCAAATCGCACGATGGATGGCTTTCTTTCGATCGACTTCAATGATTGGCTTCACCGACGTCGATTCGAAACCTTCCAGAATGTCTTCGATAATCTGTTCGGGTGACTCGCCACGCGGGTTGTCGCTCGTCACGATCACCTTGTCTGCAGCAGCTGCTGCAGCTGCCATTTTTCTTCGCTTGAATCGATCTCGTTCTCCGCCAGCACCGAAGACAATTGTTGTTTGCCCCGATGTCAACGGACGAACCGTTTGGATCGCATGCTGAATCGCGTCGTCAGTGTGGGCATAGTCCACATAAACGTTGAAGTTCTGTCCGCAATTGACAGTCTCAAGTCGACCGGGAACCGGAGGACATTTCGCGAGCCCAGCCTGGATTTCTTCTGTTGTCAGTCCCAAATGCAGTGCAGCACAAGCGGCTGCAACAGCATTCGAAACATTGTGTTTTCCGATGAGAGGAATCTCGCAATCGAAACGTTCTACACCGTAGTGCATGCGGAACCGTGAACCGCTTGACGAGAGTTCCAAAATCTCCGGGAAGATATCTGCATCGTCAGTAGCCCCGAAGGAAAGAACGCGAACTCGCCGTTCCTGTTCCGGGATGAATTGCTCCCAATGGGGGCACTCCGTGTTGACGACAAGGATGCCTTCGGGCTTCAAGTAGTCGATAATTCTGGCTTTGGCTGCAATGTAATCTTCAAGTGATCCATGATAATCGAGGTGGTCATGAGTCACGTTTGTAATGACAGCGACATCCAGTCCGAGCCCTTCGGGCCGTCCTTGAGCCAGAGCATGACTCGACAATTCAATTGCCGCGTAATTTGTCTGGTGATCTCGCATCGCTGCCAGCAGTCTGGCCGTTGTCATCGCATCGGGCGTTGTCAGTGTTGAGGGTTCTGAGTGGACGCCGTCGTTGTATTCGATCGTTCCAATAAGGCCGGTTGATCGAGAGGCAGATTGGAGAAGGGACCTCAAAATCCAGGTGGTGGTCGTTTTGCCATTCGTCCCGGTCACCCCTGCGATTCCCATTCGACGGGAAGGATGACCGTACATTGCATGACAAAGTTGACCGTACGCTTTCCGGACATCTGGAACGATGCACTGGGGAAGTGAAATGTCCGCGAGTGGGTAATCAGTGAGGATTGCCGCGACCCCGCGTTGGAGGGCAAGGGGAATATGATCACGGCCGTGGGATTGTGTTCCAGGAAGAGTGGCAAACAGGCAACCAGGAGTGCAATCGTCGGTGTGAGCCGCCACTTCCGAAACGGTAATGTCGGGACAGCCAACGAAACTTGCCAGTGGAATCTCTTTGCGGAGATTCACGGCTCCAGGTTGTCGATGCGGAATCAACATGAAAACAGGGCATCCTGCCCCACAACCTGCCAGGCAGGTTGCGTCGTCCGTGACGAAGTTAAAATGAAGGGGAAGGAGCACCGAAGAGGTTGTTTCGCCAATGAGTTTGACTTTGTAACCAATTCTGGTGCAAGTGGTTGTGTTGTCAGCGGCGTGTTTGCTGCTGGCCAAGTGAGAGGGATTCTCTCCATTTTCCGAAAACGGTCAAGCAGGCTTTGAAGGAAATTCCGATTTCATCCCCCCACGTTGTAACTGTTACATCGATCACGTCGAAATCGCCTCATTCCGCATAATTCACTGAAGAACCGGCTGTTTCGCCCCACAGTCCCCCCTCGTGCGGTCGCCATCAGAGCCATGGTCGGTTGGATTTCACTTAGTCGAAGCCGACAATAAATCTTCGAAAAAGCGTGTCAGACCACACTCGTTGATGTGTGCTTCTTTCCATTAGATGCCCAACAACTTCGGAGGATCCGTGTCCGACCTGCCGACAACACGCTGGAGTTTGCTTCAACGCGTTCAAAATGCGGACGACAACGATGCCTGGCGCGAATTCCTGGAGATCTACCAGTCTGCGATCTATCGATATGCCCGACGAAAGGGTTTACAGGCTGCGGACGCGGAAGACCTTGTCCAACGAGTCTTCGCGAGTGCCGCTGAGAAAATGAAGACGTGGCGTCTTGATCGAAAGAGCGGCTCCTTCCGGGCGTGGCTCTTGGTTGTGACAAGGAACGCAGTCGTGAATGCGGCAACCCGATCCCGTCGTCACCATTCCCTCACATCCGTCGATGTTCACGCCGTTCCAGATGGAGAAATTCCGTCAGAGGAAGAAGCGGAGATTCAACTGGAATTGCGGAGGGCGACGTTTCGCAAAGTCGTCGAGAAAATACGCGACGAGTTTTCCGACTCGACCTGGATGGCGTTTTGGAGAACAGCTGTCGATGGACACTCAAAAACAGATGTTGCCAAAGAACTCAACATCTCGATCGGCTCACTCTACGCAGCACGGAGTCGAGTGATGAAACGCTTGCGAGAAGGCGTCCTGGCAATGGAGGACGAAACATGAGCAACACAAAACCGACATGCTCTTCAGCCCAATTGACAGCCTTCCTGAATGATGAGCTGTTGGAAACGGATCAGGGACGATTCCTCAAACATCTTGACGATTGCCCTTCGTGCCAGAAGCAACTCGATAAGCATTCTGCGGACCAACAATGGTGGCTCGAAACTTCATCATTCCTCAGCGACGATGTCTTTGATTCGGAACTCAAAGAGTCGCTGCCGAGTCCTCTGACCAAACATCACAACGATCCCGTTCTTCATTCTGCCATCCCCGGTGTCCTCGACGCACTTCAGCCGTCGGACGATCCCCGAATGCTCGGCCGGTTTGGGGGGTACGAAGTTGTCGGAGTCGTCGGATGTGGCGGAATGGGTGTCGTCCTCAAAGGGTATGAACCAGCCCTCAATCGATATGTCGCCATCAAGGTTCTCGCTCCACACCTCGCCATGTCGGGAGCAGCACGAGCCCGATTTTCGCGAGAAGGACAAGCAACAGCTTCGGTCGTTCATCCGAATGTTGTGTCGATCCACCGAGTTTCTGAATCGAGCGGATTGCCCTTCCTGGTCATGCCCTACGTCGCGGGGGAGTCCTTACAGCGACGTCTCGACCATTCCGGCTCACTTCCCATCGAAGCGGTCATTCGCATTGGTCTGCAAGTCTGCTGTGGACTCGCTGCTGCACATGCTCAGGGACTGGTTCACCGGGATGTGAAGCCCGCCAACATTCTGATGGAACCCGACGTTGATCGAATCATTTTGACAGACTTCGGCCTCGCCCGGGCAGCGGACGACGCCAGCATGACGCGAACAGGAGTTCTGGCTGGGACGCCTCAATATATGTCCCCCGAACAAGCTCGTGGCGAACGTGTGGATCAACGCAGCGATCTCTTCAGCCTCGGAAGCGTTCTCTTCACGCTGTGTACGGGACGCCCTCCGTTTCGAAGTGAAACGAGCTACGCAATCCTGAGAAAAATCACGGATGAGATTCCAAGACCAATTCAACAGTTGCGGCCCGAGACTCCCGTCTGGCTGATCCGACTGATCGAACGTCTCCATGCGAAAGATCCTGACGATCGATTCCAGACAGCTCACGAAGTCGCGGAGCTTTTCGAACAGTGCCTTGCACACCTGCAACAACCCGATCAGCGGCCGCTTCCAATATCACTGCAACGATCACCTGTTCGATATCGTTCACGCTTCCTCTGGGCAGGCGGATCAATCTTGGCACTTTCAGCAATGATTGCAGCGGCAACTTACCTTGTTCCGAATCCTGAAAACCTCTCTTCAGCTTCCTCGCAGCCTGAGCAAACCGACGCCCCTGCGAGACTCGACGACTCACAAAAGAAAGAGACGAAGACGATCGCTGTGCCGGAAATTCTCCCTGATGACGACGAACTCTCGATGTCGGCGATCATCGGTGAAATCCAGGAACTGGAGGGGGAACTCAGCCGTGTCGAAGACCTCCTCAATGAAGCTGACACTCAACACGACACCGCGACCGAATCCCCATCTCCATCTCTCGAACCGCTCCCTAGCCCGCAGGAATAACGAACATGAACTCATCGAACACAAATTCGTCGAAGCGGCAGTTTTCGCCCACAGCTTCAGCTGTCACGATTCTCCTCTGTCTGGTCGGAGCAATCGTCGTACTGAACTGGCGAGACGTCGGTCAACTCAGTGCGGAACCTCCTGCAACTGTTGCGGACCCCTACCGGAGCCCAACTGCCAAGCAATCAGTTCCCCCACAACCCGTTTTCGCAGCTGACCAGCTCGCTCAGTCAACGCCTGCGGTAGCGGCGTCTGGTTCATCAAATCCGAATCCCCAACCGAACTCGTTTTCAACACAAGGTAATTCGGCGAGTGGCATCCATCGCGAAATTTCGGAACTTGATGAATCCATGTGGGAAACGGAACAAGCGATTCTGAGAGAAAAGATTACTCAACTCCGGCAACGACTGGCTGAGATTGAAAACAAATTTCATGAGCGTGAACGACGATTTCAGACAAGCCGACGGAATCGCCCCCCCGCGGTACCGTCACCGATCGGACTTCCGCTAGGGCCACCCGATCTGACGAATCAGCCACCGCGATTCGACTCGGCTCCCTCACCGTCACGGCAAAATTTCGGCGATGACTCTTTCCAGCCCGTTCAACCCGCACCACAGCAACAGCCATTGCCAGAATTTCGTCCTCAACAACAACAGGCTGCCCCACCGGTAGATTCATTTGGTTCGCAGCAAGAACTAAGAGATCCCTCATTCGCCCCGACACAACAGCAGCAGCAATCACCATTTACGCAACCTGAAGATCCGACCCGGACTCGTCAAAACGAACCATTTCTTTCTCAGGAAGTCGAGCACGAGGAAGTGATCGAAAACCAAACTGACAATCAGCAACGGACTGAATATGCAGACGAAAAATCACAACAACTGGCGATCGAAATTCTGGGCCTCGAAGTCCAAAGAGCGAAGCTTCGACTGAATACAGCACAACAGAGCCTCGCAGAATCTCAAGAACAATTCGATTCTCATCGAGACTTCGTAGCCATGAGGTCTGCTCCGCCAAGTGAAGAATTTGAGATCATACGCAGAGAACTTCTGCATGAACTGCGTGAAAGTGAACAGGCTGCCATTGACGCGGAGATCGAACTGAAGCGAGCACTCCTTAAACAGCAGCAAGCAATGGCCCAACTCGACAGAAATCAAGAAGAAGTTGAAGCGATCATCACCTTCACATCTCCGGAGGTGTCCATCCAGAGCACTGCGATCGATCGAGAACTACTCGTACTGGAAGTTGAACAAGCGAAATTTGAACTCGAAACCGCTCAGAGTGAATTGGAACGTGTCAAAAGACTCTACACGTCCGGAGCCGCCAATCAGCAAGATCTCGCCGAAGCCACTAGTCGGAAGCACTCTGCTGAGATTTCACTACGACGAGCGGAACTCCTTCTAAAACGATCTGATCCTCAACAAGGTTCGCCTCCCGTCGATGCACTCGACCAGCCCAGTGAGAATCAAGTTCCCACTCAAGAACCGATAAACGATGCGGCCCCGGAACCAGCTGAATCTCCATCTCTTGACATCAGGTTGCCGGAAGAACCAGCACCAGAAGACACTGTTCCCGATCAGTCTCAAGACTCTACTTCCGACACCATTCAGCAGACCGAACTGAATTCCGTTCCGTCGGACGATCCTCTTCCAGTTGAACTTTCACTTTCACCGTAGTCCTGTGGGATCGACGGGTTTCGAATGCGCGATCGAGGTACTTCGTTAAAACGTGCTAATGATCAATATCCAGCTCGAAGGCGTGATCAGACTCGCGCCTTCGTTTTTCGCCCTTTGACGAAGCTGTTGATGACCATGTTCCCCATGTCCTGAGCATTACAGGTTGCGCAGATTCCTTTAGACACGATCGCCATCTGTTCCACAAAGTTGACCAGCCCGTGGTAGAAATAGTCTTCGATCAAAGCGAAACTTGATATCTGTATTCCGTCGCTCGCACAGCGTTTGACTTCGTTCAAAGTATGGCGTGCTGTTTTCTCAGCGGGCGGATAGAGCAGCACCATTTCACGCCCTTCAATATGCGCGGTCGGCTCACCGTCCGTAATGCAGATGATCTGCTGATTCTGGGCTGGTTGACGCTTGAGAATTCGTCGCGCGAACTGCAACCCGGCTTGAATGTTCGTGAAGTGTTCCGGCACGAACTCCGGCGGTTGATCGAGTGGAACCCGCAAGCTGACGTAAGGATCGAAAATGCTCACCTGCTTCGGTGCGGAGTTGAGAAGATCACGCTCGGACATGGCTGTGGCGTAAGTGTAAAACCCGACGATTTGCAGGAAGTCAGACTGATACCGGGAACGAACCAGCCCCTGAAGAGCCATCGCCACGCGCTTCGCAGCTGCATATTTTCCATAATGCATCATGCTTCCCGACATGTCAATCAACACGACGGTCGCACATGATGTTTGATATTCGGTGTCGAAGATCTCAAGATCCTCTTCATGAATTGAGACGGGCGATCCGCCACCTTGCCGGTAGATCGCGTTCTTCAATGTCTCATGCATGTTCAGATTCGAAACCGGGTCCCCGTACTCGTACGGTTTCGATTCCTCAGTCTTCATCTGCCCGAGCCCACGGAACTCTGTTTCGTGTCGACCGAGTTTGTCTTTGTTCTGGATCTGAAAAAGTGATTCCAGCGCCTTGTTTTCAACGCGTTTGAGCCCCTTCGGAGTGACGGAATATGTGCCATCTCGATCTTTCGAGACATACCCCTGCTTGACCAACATCTCGACGACATCGGGATTCTCATCTTCCCAGTCATTCAGGGAGTCCAGGACAGCGTCTCCGTAATCCATCAAGAATTCGGAGAACTTGTCAAAGAGCTGATCTGCCGACTGCGGAGAGAACTTCTTTGATCCATCGAATTTTGAATATTCAAATGAGGGCATGATCAACACTCGGAATTTGAAGAAATCAGGTCACTCTCAACGCTGTCGCTGTGTGGGGATTTTCAATCGCTGTCCGAAGCCTTCTTCGGCGAATCAACCGGCGGACTCGGAGAAGGCCCCTTCGATGTTTGTTCGCCTTGAGAACTCTTTGTGGATTTCGCTTCGCCCGGCTTCCCGTCCGGTTTTCGACGCTTCTTCCTACGGCGAGATCGCGATTTTCCCTTGGGGCGAGCGCCCCCTTCTTGAGTCGACGAATCTGAAGCAGACGGCTTTTGCGAAGGCTTTGTTGAAGGCTTCTTCGAACGGTGTTCTTTCTGAACGGTCGACTCCGAGGCAGACTCTGGCTTCGACGACAAGTCCTTCTCACCAAACGAGTTCGGATCGACTGAATCGGCTTCAGACTCAGAAACTGAAGGGGTTTCCCGATCCGATTTCGAATTGTCGCCAAGATCACTTTTTGCGGTCTCAGTTTGAGCGGTATCGTTTTCAGCTGATTCGATTTCGCTCGCCGAATTCATTTGTGCCGCTGAATTTGCAGCTGCTTCGACGCTCGAATCGGAGACAGTCGACGATTCCGCTTCCGAGGAACTTTCGGTCGCAGAATCCCTCACGGTTTGATCAGGAAAGTCCTCTTCGGTGACGTAGCAATCTAATTCGCCGAGTTCGGGGCGAACAAATCGCTTCGGCTCAACCAACCGCATGAACGTGTTTCCATCCTGGCAATGGCAGAGAACGGATGTGTGGCGGGCGTTGACTTTGCGTTCGTACCCACACTCGGGACACTTCCAGAGTCTCCGGACGTCGTATCGAATTCTCACAGATGGGCCACGCATACAGGTCCTTGTGTTAGCGCAAGTCGAATTTTGCGGATGACTGAGTGAAAACTGACCATCGCTCAGGTTGAATCCAGTTCATGATTGTACGCAATCCGCTACGATTCGGCGAACCGCGTACATCGACGGATTTTCCACTGACGCCTGAACCGGCTGTCTTCATGCGATCTGAAAAACCATGTCTGAGCTTCGATGAGAAGACTCAGAGACAAGAAGTCGCTTGAAACCAGTCGACAAAACGAAACGCCATGGGTTACCGAAATCTCAAAGACTGCGTCGTCGACCTCGAAAAACACGGCCAGCTGGTTCGCATTACGTCGCCAGTTGACCCGCACCTCGAAGCTGCAGAGATCCAGCGACGAGTTTATCAGGCGGGCGGACCTGCTCTGTTGTTCGAGAATGTGACGGGATGCCAATTCCCGATGCTCAGCAATTTATTCGGAACGATTGAGCGCACCCGATTTCTTTTTCGAGACACCATCGACCTCGTTAAGCGTCTCGTCGAAATCAAGATCGACCCGGCTGTCGCGATCAAAAATCCTCTCCGATACGGACGAGCATTCCCTGTCGCGTGGGCGATGCAGCCGAAATACGTTTCTCGCGGACCTCTGACACAGAATCAGACATCTCTCGATCAGCTTCCCCAACTCGTCAGCTGGCCCGACGATGGCGGCCCGTTTGTGACTCTACCTGCGGTCTACTCAGAACATCCCGCTCATCCCGGTTGGCAGAAATCCAATTTGGGAATGTACCGAATCCAGATGGCCGGAAACGATTACACGCCTAATCGCGAGGTGGGCGTTCACTACCAGATTCATCGAAGCATCGGAGTTCATCACGCAGCTGCCATCCAACGCGGAGAAGCCTTGAAGGTCAACATTTTTATCGGTGGACCACCGGCTCTTCCGTTGTCGGCCGTCATGCCGCTTCCGGAGGGCCTTTCTGAGCTGACGTTCGCAGGAGCACTCGGCGGGCGTCGTGTTCGCATGATTCGCAGCAAGGACCATCTTCCACTGATTGCCGAAGCAGACTTTTGTATCTCGGGCACGATCGATCCACAGCGACTGAAACCGGAAGGTCCGTTCGGGGACCATCTCGGCTATTACAGCCTTCGACACGACTTCCCCGTTTTGAATGTCGAGCGGGTTTATCATCGGAACGACGCAATCTGGCCATTCACCGTGGTCGGTCGGCCGCCGCAGGAAGACACGTCCTTCGGTGAAATTATTCACGAGATCACAGGCCCGGCGATTCCTTCTGTTTTGCCCGGAGTGAAGCAAGTCCACGCTGTCGATGCTGCGGGAGTTCACCCACTGCTTCTGGCAATCGGAAGCGAACGATACGTGCCGTATGCCGAGGAAAGAGTCCCTCAGGAGATTTTGACTCAGGCGAATGCGATTCTTGGACAGGGACAACTCTCGCTGGCCAAATATCTGTTCATCGCAGCTGAAGAGGATGCCCCGGAGCTGAACCTGCACGATATCGACAAGTTCTTCCACCATATATTGGAGCGAGTCGATTGGCGTCGCGATTTGCACTTTCAGACAAAAACCACGATCGACACACTCGACTATTCCGGAGACGGGTTCAATTCCGGATCGAAAGTCGTTGTCGCAGCTGCGGGGAAACCTGTCCGGGAGCTTTCGCGTGAGATCCCCGAATCGCTTCGACTTCCGTTTGGGTTTTCAACTCCGAAGGTGGCACTTCCCGGAGTCCTGGCGGTTCAAGCTCCACCATGCGAACGAGCAGACGACCACGTTCTGAAAGCGTTTTGTGATCAGCTTTCGACTGGCGACTCCATCAACCATTTTCCGCTGTGCGTCTTGGTCGACGATTCAGAATTCACAGCCCGGTCGCTCAACAACTTTCTGTGGACCGTATTCACTCGGTCCAACCCAGCAGCCGACATCGATGGAATCGAGAGCTTCATCGATAACAAGCACTGGGGCTGTCGCGGGTCACTCGTGATCGATGCCCGAATTAAGCCCAAGCACGCCCCGCCTCTGATTGAGGACCCCAAAGTTACTGCCAAAGTCGATGCTCTGGCTCAGCAGGGTGGACCACTGCACGGAATTCTCTGACGGTCCACCCAATTTCAAGTACTGAATAGATCTTAACGACCTCTCAACTGACTTCGGTCGTAATAACTTCCCGTGTTGTTGAAGTGGTTGCCGGGATTGAAGAAATGCGACCGGTGACCGGTTGGCTTGAGTTGATCGTCGGCCAGTTGTTCTTCTCGTTGCCGCAGGACGGTGACGTCTTTTTCCAATCCCTGAATCAGCCCATAGTTGGTTCGGTTCGCTTGACGAAATTCTCGTTCCGGGAGAATTCTCTGGTAATAACTCAGTGCTGAGTTAAATCGACCGTTGCCGAGAAAGAGGAACGGGCTTGTCGTCGGCGTCAGATGCGGCCTCAACGGTGCTGGTGCAATCGCTGTTTGCGCAGCTGCGAATTTCCCGGACAACATCACGATTGCGATGACGAACAGGTAGCTGGTACTTCTCACCATGATGTCAGTCCCTTCATTGAATTGGACAATGATGCCATTGAAAACAGTTCATGACATTATTGCATGCTTACAGGCCGATTTCTCTTATTAAAACCATTTTCGTGGCTTCTCTACCGGCACCTGATCTCGTTCTCTCGTGATGGCACAGCGTTCAAAGCAGCGTTCGAAATCTGGGAAACGCCGCAGTTTCATCCCGATCAATGCGTTCGAAATTGACTCAATTCACAAATCTTGAGATCACGTCGAACGAATTCGTTGACGGGGTCTATTCAAACACTGGTCCCAATCGTGGCACTGTGCGACGAATGGGAAAAGCTGGCAGTTCGACTGTTGTATGCAGAAAGTGGTACTCGCTTGATCCGCGAGGTGCCCCCTCGATGGTGGCAAATCCCAAATGATCTCCGGTCGCAGCCACCGGTTTGGAGTGTCCGGGACGACTGCCGTGTCGTGCGTGAACGACCGTCGGCCGATTGTCCTGGAGTCGAACGAAACCAACCCGTTCCACTGTCGTCGATTGTACGGTTGTCGGATGTTGCACATTCTCTTCAACCTTCGGGGCTTTCGCCTTTCCCTGATAGGGTAACTCTTCGAGAGTTAAAACGACTGGCATCTCCGACTCCTGAACGACGGCGACGGGAACCGAACGGGTCACTGGGTCCGGAAACGTCGACTGCGGAACTTGTGTCGGAAATTTCCGGAGAGGCTGCGGAATCGCACTCGTTTGTGAATTCACTCCGTTCGATTCTTGAGGCGGAGCCAATGAGTGACGTCCGGTCCGAAACAGCGGAACAGCCATTCCGGTCTCGGCAGGAGCTGCCTCAAATGATGGTGCTGGCGGGGCTCCTGTTGGGACCTCTGTCGGAACTTCCGGAGAATCCAGTTGAATAGGTGGACTCGCTGGAATCGACGGATACTGTGGAACCGAATGTCCTCCCGCCGGGACAGACTCGATCACCTGTCCCGGAGGACAAAATTGAGATCCCTCATAAGGCGAGCGGCTCCACTGAGTCTCGAAGTACCCGAAGTTGCAAGTGTTATCGGGAGTGACTACGGGATTCAAAAACCATCGGTGCCAGGTGTGCCACGCTTCGACTCTCGCCTTGCGTTTTGGCATGGTCTTATTGTGAATCCGATCGTAGTCGAAAAGTCGACTGATGGGACCACTCTCCTCGTAGTATTGCACTTCGGTATCGCAGGCTTTGTCTTTAGAGAACCAGCCGAACAAGTCGGCCGCCTGCAGGGGAAGAGCGTTCCATCCCACAGCACCGAGTACAGAAGCAGTAATTACAACTTTTTGCAGTCGCATGATCGCGGACCTTCATTTCAGGAAAGCTTCAGCCGACAGTTTTCTCGTTCAGGAAAGCACAGCAGGTGACAGAAGTGGCTTCGAATTTGGTTTCGCAGATCCGCATGAGCAGTGACAGCAATCTGTTGAAGTCAAACAACTCTTGCAGGTCTGCGAATGAAACCCTCTTGCACTAGAACCCGCCTCCCTGGTTGCCAATCTGGTAGAACGAATCCCATGTGGAGTCCCCGAGGAGGATCACACCGAAGACACGTTCCACTGGAGAGATGATCTTCGCGAATGTGTTGTCCAGCTTGATCAGGCGATCAGCCTGGATGTAAATCCGGTCACCCGGCATCAGTTGATAGTTGGTCGCAGTGACACCTTCAGCAGCAATCTCACGCCAGTTCACAGGAAGAATCTGTGCGACTCCCATTCCTGCAGGAGCTGGGCGAGCGACCCAGATGTTCTTGGACGACACCTGAGAAAGCCCTTCAATCTGAGCCACCGCATCGAGAACGGTTTCGTTCCCGGTCGCAGGCAAGCGAATCACCTGCTCACCATAGCCCCCACCGTCTGTGATGACGTAATAGCTCTTGCTGTTGTAGGCGAGAACGTCCACGTTCACTTGCGGTTGATTCAAGTGCGGTTTCAGGAACTCTTCGACGACGTGTCGAATCTCATCGACAGTCATCCCGGAAACGTACACGCTTCCGTAAGATCCCAGCGAGACTGTTCCGTCGGGACGAATCAAATGTTCCCCGCCAACAGGTTGCTTGGCGTTTATATCGATCAGTTGCAGACTCACCTTCGGTTCTGCCAGATCGTTTGATGCGACAAGATGATCTTTGATCAACTGTTTCGCATCTTCTTTACTCAGCCCGGCAATCTTGACGGTTCCATAGAACGGACCAAGATCGACGTTTCCTTCGAAGTCAATCAGGAAGTTCCCGTTGATGTCCTTGAACGAGCGTTCGACATCAATGACTGCTCGAACTTCGTCGATCGAGTCCGTCTGAGTCAGGATTTCCCAGGGAAGACCATAAGCGACCTGAAGGAAGACGGTATCACCCGGCATCAACAAGCTGTTCGGATGCCGAATGTTATCGATCGCTTCAATGATCAAGACGTCCGGTGGAGCAACCCGGTATTCCGGCAGCGACATCATCTCCAGTTCTCGTGGGATGCCCTGCGTCACGTAAGGTTGGCTCTTCACTGTATGTGCACAACCTGTGAAGACCATACACGCCAATAGGAGAAGTCGAATCCCCAAGTGCATCTCAATCACCTCAATCCGTTACGCGGCTGACAGACAACCCTCACACTGGGTGAGAGTGTCGGGCCTGATGGAAAGGACTTCACTAGCGAGAGTCCTGACGTTGCTTGAGGAATCGGTACAACACGCGTCAGCGGTACAGCCCATTCAGATAGATCCTCGATCGTGATGTGATCTTTGTACCGGACGTGCGCGTTAATCCGGTTACAGGAAACAGGAAAACTGCACAACATAGAGAGTCTCGTTTCCGGGCGGGCAGACAGTGATTGTGAACGTTGGCTCACTCAACTTCAGGCCCTCGTCCGTCCCCTAAACCCTAACCGAACTGGTAGTTACGCAACGAACTCAATGACGACCAGGTCGCTCGTCGCCCCCATTTCGCGGCCCCGGTTCGATCGGACGAACCATCATTTAACGAAGAATTCCTACAGTCATCACAATTTCTTTTCTCAAACCATCTTGACTACCCAAAGGAGACAGTCTTCCGCATTCGCAATCAATTCTCTATCCACTCAAACAAACGAGGAAGTTCATGCTTCAGAACCTGTCATTCAATCGTCCGTCAACCTCACGCCGAATGGTTCAATCAGTTTTCGAAACTGAAAGCCTTGAATCGCGAACACTTTTGTCGGCCGTCATGGTGACTTCCTCTGCAGATAGTGGGGAAGGGTCGTTTCGCGATGCCATTGAGCAGGCCAACGCCGATTCTTCAATCACGAAAATCAAGTTCAAGAGTTCCGTTGATCTCGTGAATCTCGAATCGACCGTCGAATTCACTGGGGCTCAGGATCTCAAGATTGATGGCAAGAACGTTACGCTTCAGACAGTCGGAGAAGACATCGGACAGTTCAATCTGTTTGAGTCGACAGGGAATGCAGATCTGAGTCTGCAGAAGATGACATTGATCGGCGGATTGAACGGAATCTACGTTCCGATTTCGGCAGACGCGGAAGGGACTGTATCGTTTGAAGGAAAGAACCTTACCGTTCTGGACAGCGACCTGTTCGGACTGCACATCGCTGATCAGCTTGAAGACTCCGATGCGAGCATTGAGTTAAAGCTGAACAAAAGTAACTTCTTCAACAACGGAATCGGCGATCTCGACTATGACGGAGTGCGCGTCGACGAGGGCGGAGCAGGGAATATCTCCGCTGAGATCAAAAACTCCCGAATCGATGGAAACGGTGGCGATGGACTGGAACTCGACGAGCGAGGGGATGGAAGCGTTTACTTGACTGTCAAGAATTCCACGTTTGACGACAACGGGTTCTACAACGAAGCCGATCTCGATGACGGTCTCGACATCGACGAAGCTGGGGATGGTGGAATTTATGCTTCGATCATGAAGACGAGCCTGAGCTATAACTACGATGAAGGTCTTGATCTGGATGAAGAAGGCGAAGGCGACGTCGAGTTGATGCTCAAAAAGATCGACGCAAGCTGGAACAATGACGAAGGCGTCAAACTTGACGAAGAGCAAGACGGAGACGTCTACGTCGACTTCAAGAATGTCTTGACATTCGGGAACGCCAACGAGGAAGGAATCGCGATCGAAGAAGCTGACTTCGGAGATTTCTTCGCGAAAGTCAGAAACGTTGACGCAAGCCAAAACGGAAAAGATGGCATTGATTTCACCGAAACTGGTGAAGGGGACTTCTTCGCCGACTTCAAGAAAGTTCAGGCATTCGACAATGCTGAGAATGGCGTCAAACTCGAAGAAGAAGATGAGGGAACCCTCAACGCTTCTGTGAAAAAGATCGTTTCAGAGTTCAACGGCGAGTACGGTTTGGCCGTGTATCAGGAGACTGTCGGTTTCGACAGCTACGGACTCCTCCTCCTTCGCCAAGCTTCGCTGTTTGACAACGGTTTCGGCGACCTCGACACCTGGGATGTTTACGTCGAGTAGAACGTTCTGGCGAGACAGCTGGAATCGCACTCGCTGAGAGCGACAAACATCATGCTGAAAGAGTCACTCTGTCTTCGCAGAGTGGCTCTTTTCATTTGGATCGTCCGTGATTCAGGTCCTCTTGCAGGCTGAGTTCGACGGGATACGATACTCTCAAACCACAAATCACTGATTTTCAAATATACAGACACTCAGTATTCGACTTCGTTTTTCGTGCATTATTTCGTCACGAACCCGAAAAACACTCAAGTCGCAGACAACGAATGGATCGTGAGACGCTTTGTTGGACCGCCTCGCCTACTGGAGAAAGCAAGCCCGCCTGATCATTCGAAGGTCGGAAGCGCTACAGAGCCTCAGTTCTGAAGAATTGGCAACCTTTGCTCGTGAGATGAAATGGAAGGCCCGGTCGGGAGTTTCACTCTCTCAGATTCTTCCAGAAGCTTTCGCACTCACGATCGAAGCATCGCACCGTGCGCTCGGAAAACGCCACTACGAAGTTCAGATCATGGGGGCACAGGCGATCTTTGAAGGGCACATCGCCGAAATGCAAACCGGTGAAGGGAAAACACTCACCGCGGTTTTGCCGGTCGCCCTGCGTGCTTTCGTCGGGAAGGGAGTCCATGTCGTCACAGCCAACGATTACCTCGCCGCTCGTGACGCTGAAGAAATGGGACAGGTCTACCAACAGCTTGGGCTGACGACGGGATGCGTCACGCAAGACATGAGCGACTCTGAACGACTCGAAATGTATGCGCGCGACATCACCTACGGAACCGCGAGCGAAATGGGATTCGATTTCCTTCGAGATCGAATCAAGAAGGGAGCGGACTCCGGTTTACTTTCGAGTCGGAAGATCTTCACCGAAGAGACTGAGTCTTCAATGCCGGTCCAACGCGGCCACTACTTCGCAATGATTGACGAAGCGGACAGCATCCTGATTGACGAAGCACGGACGCCGTTAATCATCGGAGTTCAGGAAAAAAACAAAGATGCTGTCATCAGCCTCTATCGATGGTGTCGCACCGCGATCAGAAATCTTGAGATCAATCGAGACTTTCTGTTCGATCAGCGAAAGCGAACCGTCTTCCTCACCGAGAGTGGATGTCGTCACGTCACTCTCATGTCAAAACCCGTTCTGTTGGACACAATTGATACTGAGCAGATTTACCAGCACATCGAGAAAGCACTCACAGCCGAACTCGCTTTCGAAAAAGACCGGGACTATGTCATTGATGATGGAGAAATCGTGATCGTCGATGAAGGGACCGGTCGGAAGATGGAAGGACGAAAGTGGCAGGAAGGATTACATCAAGCGGTCGAAGCGAAGGAGCGGCTCGACCTCACGGAATCGACCGGGGCAGCGGCTCGAATCACGATTCAAGCACTCTTCCGCCACTACGAACATCTGGCAGGAATGACAGGAACTGCGTTGCAGGCGCGGAGCGAATTCAAGCGTGTCTACAATCTTAAAGTCTCCGTCATTCCCACCAACCGACCCTGTATTCGGACCGGCAGCCCAACGCGTGTCTTCGTTGATCAGTCGTCGAAGTTCGATGCCGTTATTGCCGAAGTCAAAACGCACATCATGGGCGGTCGTGCTGTTCTCATCGGAACGCCTTCTGTCGAAGCTTCCCATGCATTGTCGATCAAAATGAAGGAAGAGAATCTTCCGCACACCGTGCTCAACGCACTCTATCACGATCAGGAAGCGGAAATCGTCAAGCAGGCAGGACAGCGGGGAAGAATTACGATTGCAACGAACATGGCAGGTCGAGGAACGGACATTCTGCTGTCAGAAGAAGTCCGAAAGGCAGGTGGGCTGCATGTCATCGCGACCGAGATGCACAGCTCCAAGAGAATTGACCGCCAGCTGATCGGACGATCTGCAAGACAGGGCGACCCCGGAAGCTATCAGTTCTTTCTATCATTGGATGACGAACTGTTGCGAGTGATGAGACCATCGCAGCTGCAATCACTGAAGCGCAGAGCGAACCCAAATTCAAACGGAGAGCTGTCCTCCAGCTGGGTTCGCCGGTTTGAGTCGCTCCAAGGCAACCTTGAGAAGCGGCACGTTCACCTGCGGAAACAGTTGCTCAAGTTTGACAAAGATCAGAAGAAGAAATTTCGGCAAATGGGGCTCGACCCGTATCTCGAAGTCGCCGAATCGTAAACTCTCTTTTGTCTTCGGCTGCGACAGATCTCCCGATCGCACGAGCAGAAATCAATACGCGTCTCGCTACAGAGTCTTGAGGTATTCGAGATATTGTCGATCGAGTGTTTCGAAAGGGATTCCCAGGAGCTGTTCCATCGTTTTCGTATTGAGGCGAACTCGATCATCCGGGCTGTAAATCTGTGACAGATACTCCATAAACGCGTCGCGGTAGATTCCCCCTTCGTAGTGCAAAAAGAAGTGGCACAACCCTGTCGCCTGACTGTAATAAGCGTGAAGGACATCGTTGTCATCAGGGCGCATGAACTCGCGTTTGCCCATCACCATGAATCGTCTCATGGGAATGTAATACAGCTCTTCGAGAGCTTTCTTCTTCGCCCAGTATATTCGGGGGTGTTCCGGATCGCCAATCGAGAACGATTTCGCACTCGCACTCGAGTCCAAAGTTTCGGTCGTGTCCACAATGGTTTCAAAGGATTCCATGTAACACGGAAATCCTTCGATGACCCAGAAGTGATAGTACTCACCCACTTCGATGGTTTTGGAACTGCTTTCGCCCAGCAACTGGTGAGTCACTTCATGGAACATGGTTTCGATGTTGCTTTCCTTCGCTTCCGGATCGTCAACATGAAAGAAGTAAGCCGTTCGAGTCCGTGGAAGATAAAACCCGTTTGCGATTTCGATCCGGCTTTCGATCGTCTTGAGTTCCCTGATGAACTCGTCCTTGTTTCGAAAGTACGCGATGCGATGCGGATTCCGCCGAACTCTCGATGGAGAGGCAGCCCCGTTAAACAGTCGCTGCATCTGCTGGGGAGTGCTGAAGATCGCGGTGAATTGTTCCATGAAGAACTGATGGAACATTTCAAGGTTCCGTCCCAGTTCGACGCCCCGCTCAAGTGAATGATTCGTTTGGATGAGAAAGTTCTCAGTCTCGATCTCCCAGGCGTTCTTGAAGTCGCTTCTCAGAATCTTCTCTCGCTCGGCACTAATCCACTTGCCTTTGAAGAGCCGTTCTCCGTTTTCATAGCGACTGACATGCTCTTTGGCGATCCAGCCGAAATCCGGATGATCGACGAACCCTTTCAACTTCATGCGACGTGCGAAAGGTGTCGTCCAGTGATCGTCATCCTGAACGTATCCCAGCAACTCTCTCGCGTACCGGTGATCGGGATCGAAGTACAAGACGTGTCGAATGAGTTGGTATGCCAAACTCGGATGCCGAGCTTCAATGGCTTCCCGGGCGAGACGGTACAGCTGAATGGCATGATCTTTTTCCGCCGCACGAAGCCGGATTCGCCATTGCTTATGAACCGGATCGAGATCTCGCGGAAGCGGAGGAGTGAGCTGCTCCGGAAGTTCACGAAGGTCCAAAGCTGACCGCTGCGAATAGCGGGCTCGATGATGAATTCGTTCAGCGTCAGTTAAGTAGCTGTTCTGCTCACAGAATTCAGCGATTGATTCCATCTCTTCAGCGAAATCGGAGTGAATCGCTTCGAATCTCGCGAAGAGCCTTTGCAGTCGATCATCCTTTGCGACTGCCTGGGCTCCCAGCAGATGAATCGCAATCAACGAGAACGACAGCGCAACGCAGCGGGCGGATCGGATGGAACATTTCATGGTGAAATCCTACGTCGATGATTCACTCTCGAAAAGATGAATGCTCCCGAATCACACATCGCCCGCTTCACTTGTCTTGTCGCGCTGCGTCATATTTCTTCATGACAGACCCGCTTCGAGACCGAACTGCGTCAGACCATCGATTCCGAAAGCTGCCTAGACGACCAAGCGACCGAAGGTGTTTGACCGCTTCATCAATTCGCAGAGGCAGCGTTCAACTCTTCGCCAAATCAGGTTTGGTTCCGAGTTGATCCAACGCCCCCCGCAGCGAATTACTTTTCGATCTCAGAAGAGGTTGATGGCGCATTCGGTTGAGGTGCTGCGACAGGTCGAGCGTATCGAACCTGCTGCATCTGCTGACTGCGATATTGCTGGAGCGGTTCCACCAAACTTGACTCCAGAAAGGCCCGACGATTCTCCCAGTCGCCCTGACGAACGTTCGCTTCAACTCGCAATTCTTCCATCGTTTCCATTGCGGAATCGATCGCGTCGAGGCAACGTTCCGTGTCAACGAGTTCGTAGTCTTCCTGACTTCCATCGGTCGCTTGCCAACGAGTCTGCCAGCGCATTCGAAGGACGTCGAGGAGACCATTCAGGTGATCCCATTGTTCGGACGGAGTGAGCGTTTCGCCATTTTCGTCAGTCACGAGCGAAATCGTATCGCAAACGTTTCGAACGGATCGGTCTCGAGGGGAAGAGAAGTAAATCGAGTGCAACAGATAGTCGAATCTTCTCGTGTCGGTTTGTTCTTCTGAGACGCGTTTCAAGAGTTGAATCGCTTCGTTTCGGGCGAACGGGGAGACGAGTGGATCAAACGGATGAGTATGCTCGATCAACGTGTCGACATCTTCGGTGGACAACTCGGTTTCTTTGGTCAATCGCCCCAAGGTCACCAGATAGTCTTTGCGTTTTTGATCTTCCGGATGCAATTGGTTCTTCAACCCTCCATGAGCAACCTGCATGAATTTTGATCGAGGTCGGTCAGAGAGTTTTTGCTTGATGGCCGCACGATATCCCCAGACATTGTCCGGTTGTGTATCGACGACTTTCTGCGCCAGCCGAAGATCTTCCAGACGCTGTGAAATCTCTGTTGCGATTGCGGGATCATCGATCCTTCCGCTGAAGAGTTGACCATGTTTCGCGAGGAGTTGACGCGACTGATTCATCTTGTCGTTCCAGCGGGCAATCTCCCACGGCAAATCGAACGACGCAATCGGCCAGTCGACATCATTCGACGAAGCCTTTGACGACATCATGGCGTCCAGCGCGTTCGCATCCAGTGTTCCTCGCGTCGCTGCAATGGCCCAATCCCACGCCATGCCAGCCAGAACGCGTCTTGAGTGCGATGACTGCACACGCTCCAGCACCTGTTCTGTAACGAGTGGCTGATCAGATTGCGTTCCGATCAACAAAAGTTCTCCGGGAACAGTTTCTGTGACAAGGAGATTCGGAAACACAGATCGAAATGTTTGCAGAACGCTGGTGACGGTCTCAGGACCGATGTCGTAGTAAGAAAGTCGCTGGCAATAGAAACCACCGTCGGCGAGATGACGACGTGCGTTGGCGAAACATTCTTCCGTGAGAAGTGCCGTTCCTTGTGTGTTCGCGATGACGCTGTTGGGACAAACGATGACATCGTATTCACGAGTGTGCTGAGTCCGAACGGCCTGCAACAAATTCGCACTCAAGAACTGGTATCGATCTTCCGAAAAGATTCCCGACTCAATCGTCTTCTGCAGCTGTCCGTCATGAGCGTCATTGGTGACGACCGTCACAGACATCAAGGGGAAGTACTCACATGTCTGCATCGACGTTTGGTGCAATCCCAGGATGAGGACATCTTCAGCAGCTGGATGCATGACCAGCGGAAACCAGACAGGGCAAACTTCCGCCGCACTATGCGGACAGCGTTCCGGTTCAAGTGAATAAAGCCCCGATGGAATTCCGTTCGTGCGTGTTACTAACTGTTCGCCACGATGTTTCCACAAACTTGTGCGCCCCTGAAGCGTTTCCCACTCGTTGACGAGACGTCCGTCGTCCAGCCAGGCGAGTTGTTCGAAAGGCACACCGCTGCGGGCTGCAAGATACGAATTCCCCGAGAACAGAGTCTTTTCCGCCACGGCGGTATTGAATCGGGAATTGAGGAAGACTGCTCCAATTGCGAGCAGCAGAGTGAACGCTGCCCCTGCAGTTTGAAGGGACACTCTTCTCTGAAGTGCTCCAAAGGCAAATGCCTGTCGAAGTCCCAAAATTGTGGCAGTTGCCAGAACGAGAAGCAGATTCGCTGAACTGGTCAACCCGTTCGAGAAGGCAAACAAAGATCCCAACCATGCTGCGCAAAGAAACCACAACATTGAAGGACCATGTACTGCGGACTCATCATCCGAAGCAGCGCTCGACAGAACCCATCCGACGGGAATTGAAAGTCCCATGATCAATCCCGCTCTTGCAAGGAACAGGATGAACGGAGTGGAAAGATATGCCGTTGACTGAAAAGCTGTCCAAACGAACCACGGATATCCAAGAACGACCAGACTCGCCCAAATCGCGAGCGTCATCCAGCGTCCGCTTTTCGGAATCGATGGGAGAAGCGCACCGATCAATAATCCCGAGAACAAACTGAACTCAGTAATCAGATTCGGAACGATGACCTGGTGCCCCAGGAAATGTCCAATGGAAATGGCTCCCCCGCAGGCAAAGCAGAGCAGCACGGACTCCCAATTGAGAGCCGATTCCGTCGGGATAACGTTTTGATCTTCTTGTGAACTTTCCGGGGCGTGACTTTCATGCGTTGGACGTCGCAGCAACAACGCTCCTGAAGCCATACAAACGACCGCTGCCCCCCAAACAGGAAGCCCCCAGCCACCGGGAAACCCGATCGCCATCGGACTAATCACTCCAGCGAACGCGACGCCCGCCAGAATCCCCCGGTTCGACGATCGATCACCAGTAAGAACCAGTCCCGTCCCGGCGATCGCCGGAAAGACGGAACACGCGGCAATGGCAACGAGAGTAAACGGTCCCCAAAACGGATGCGAAACCGTTTCAACGTCGACAGAGCTCAAAAAGGTGTCGATGCCGGAGGAAACCCATGGTTGCAGGAAAACCCAACTTGCGACCGCCCACAGCCCCAAGCTTCGCCCCAAATCGCTGCGTTGCGGAGTTTTCAGGAACTGTAGCCGTAAGAATAATGCTGTGGCTGGCAGCGCCGCGAAGATTCCAAGCGTCGTCTCCCAGGTGGACCCGAATCTGATCCACAGCCTTCCGACGAGAAGAACCAACAAGGTTCCAATGGCCCATCCCACCACAAATCGTGAGATCCATGGACTGACTTTTTGAATCGTCGCTTGATTTTTCCAGCGAATCATCGGCATCCCTGCCATTCGAAAAAAATTCATGGCCGCAATTGAGCACCGGATCATTCCGGCAATAACTGCGGAAAAAACGTCTACAACCCGGAATCTATGGAATGGCGGGAAATTTGGGCAAGGTCATTCTGGGAAGCGGAAGTTCCTTTCCCCGGCACACCTGATCGATTTTCAACAAAACTCCTGATCATCGACGTTCTGGATGTGATCAGGATGACATTCTGACTCACGGGTCGATAACCTGAGCGGATTCTGCATCTCCAACGAATTGAATCTTCGATGAACGACCCTTCGACGCCTCCCGTCGCGACATTAAAGCCTCGCAAAGCGCTCCCATTTTTCTGTCAACACCCTTGGGTCTACGACTCCGCGATCCAGAAGATTTCCGGATCTGTGTCAACTGGAGATGAAGTCATCGTCCGTGCCAACGACGGACAATTCATCGCCCGGGGACTGATCAATCCCAACAGCAAGATTCGCATTCGTCTCTATAGCTGGGACGAATCAACACCGCTTGACGCATCATTCTGGAAAGCTCGAATTCATGATGCACTTCAGCTTCGCAAGAAACTCTTCGGAGACACCCCGACCGAGAAGACCTGCCGACTCGTTTTCAGCGAATCCGACAGGCTGTCCGGGTTGACCGTCGATCGATTCAATGACTGGCTGATCCTGCAATGGACGAGCGCAGCTCTGGAGAGCCATAAAACAGAAATCGTCAATGCTCTTCAGGAGGAAGTTTCGCCTCGAGGAATCTGGCTCCGAACGGAGAAGGGGATCAAGACACTCGAAGGACTCGATATCGAGGACGGATTGATCCAGGGAGAAGAACCTCCTCGCCGCATGACCATCGAAGAAAACTCGCTTCGATTTCATGTGGACCTCATCGAAGGACAGAAGACTGGATTTTATTTCGATCAACGCGAGAATCGACGAGCCATTCACAATCTCGCTGCCGGGGCGCACGTTCTCGATGTCTGCACGTATACAGGCAGCTTCGCATTGAATGCTGCTTCCAATCCCAAGTGCGAATCCGTTCTTGCAATCGACTCTTCTGCCTCGGCATTGGAATTGGCTCAGACGAACGCCGAGGAGAACGGACTCGCGAACAAGGTCACCTTTCAGCGGTCCGACGCTTTCGACGGAATGGCGGAGTTGGTCGAACAAGGCATAAAATTCGATCTCGTCATTCTTGATCCTCCCAAGCTTGCCCGGACTCGTGGCGGTCTGAAGAGGGCGGTGAAAGCGTACATTCGTCTGAACAGTCTCGCGATTCAACTTTTGCAACCGGGCGGGTTTCTCCTCACGTGCAGCTGTTCCGGACATGTTTCGGTGACCGACTTCTTTGAAATCATCGCCCAGTCCAGCCTTGAAGTTGCCCGTCCCGTTCAAATCCTTCAGGAATTCGGACAGGCACCGGACCATCCTGTAATTTCGAGTTGTCCAGAAACGTCCTATCTGAAAGCGTTCCTTTGTCGAGCCATCGGTTAAGCGATTCGAAAAACGATCCCCGCTCACGACAAAGTCTGTGCACTCATTCTTGAAGTGAACTCTCTCAGCGACCAAAATGGTCAGACGAACGCTTTCATCAAATCCGTTGGACCAGTTTCCAGTCCGTAGCCCGAACTCAAGAGTTGAACGTCATTCGTGGTCGTGTTCGCTCGAGTTCCTACGGATCACGAAATTGAAGAGGTGGATTCATTTCACCATTCCAACACACAACGTTCCATAGATCATTTGCGAGTTGTCCCTGCGCGAAGTTCGCATCCAAAGGAAGTTCGAAATGAAACTGACAGATCGTGTGCTTAGCCTCGTCGTTATCTTGGCAGGATTCTGCTCTACCTTGAATGCCGAAGTCCAAACTCGTCGGATTGCTTACGAAGAGAACGGAGCCCAACTCGAAGGAGTCCTCGCTTGGGACGATTCCTCCGATGCTGCTCGTCCCGGAATTCTTGTTGTGCATGAATGGTGGGGCTTGAATGACTACGCAGAGAATCGTGCCCGTCAACTCGCGGAACTCGGATATATCGCGTTTGCATTAGACATGTATGGAAAAGGGCAGATCACAGAACACCCTCAGCAAGCTGGAGAGTGGTCGTCTCAAATTCGCTCGAACAGCGAAGCCTGGCGTTCCCGCGCAATTGCCGGTCTCGACATTCTGAAAGCTCAGCCGATGGTGGATCAATCCAAAATCGCAGCGATTGGATATTGTTTCGGAGGATCAACCGTTCTCCAACTCGCATACGCTGATGCTCCTGTCCGAGGTGTTGTCAGCTTTCATGGCGCGTTGGTCACTCCATCGGAGTCAGACACGATCGATGCCAGTGTTCTTGTCTGTCACGGCGCATCGGACAGCTTCGTTCCTCCGGAATCAGTTCAAGAGTTTGAAGCTGCCATGCAGAAAGTGAATGCCGACTACCAATTGATTTCGTATGGAGGCGCTCGACACGCTTTCACGAATCCGAATGCGGGATCGTTCGGAATTGAGAACCTGAAGTACGATCCACTGGCCGATTCGAGATCGTGGGATCAGATGCAGCTTTTTCTCGACGAAATCTTTCAGAATAAGCAATAATGCAATACTTGAGCATTTTCTGATTTGGTTTGCACTCACTCGCACGAGCACACTCAGCCTTCTACCTGATGAAAAAGTTCAAGCGAGTGCACAGGAAAGAGCAACTTGCTCTAAGGTCCCGACATTTGCTCTCGACCAGATGTTGAATTGTTGTTGATGAATCGTCACTGACGATCGAGTCAGTTCAATCGTGATGTCCGAAGAATTCGGCATCGCTGGATGTTGAACAAAGACTTCGAGCATCAGCTGCGGGAATGGCAATTCATCAGGTCGGAGCGATTGGAAGCGGACGGACCGAATCGGTCGAGTCGAATTTTTGGAGACTGTCTCCGAGTTCCACTCGATTGCAATTCATTTCCTGCATGTCACAATGCACTAACGATTTGCCCGCCAGCCTCGGAGAAACTGATTCTCCGAAAAGTATTGGAGTCAGACAAAGTGATTTTCGGATTCGGTAAGGGTGGACGAGATAAAGACGATGACGAGGATGATGACGATGATGACAATCTCGACTTTATCCTTTTTCGTGGGGCACTGAACGGCGTCACTCCGGATTTGTCTGCGAACGCGAGACTCGTTCAGGCGGGACTCATTCCGGCCAAGAAGATGATTTCGGAAGCTCTTGCACGCCGTGCGGAGATGATCCGGATTGATCCAAAACCGAAGTTCGCCGGGGTCACATTCTTCGTCGATGGAATTCCCTACCCAGCGGCAAAAATGCCTCCGAAAGCGGCGAACGCCATCGTTCAGATGGTGAAGTTGCTTGCCGGACTCGATATCAACGAACGATCCGCCCCTCAATCAGGGGGAATTAACGCGGAATTCGAAGAAGTTCCGCATGAAGTTCGGATCGACATCACTCCGTCGGCATCCGGCGAGATCATGACGCTGAGAGCCGAGAACCTGAAGAATCGGCTCGAAACTCCGAAGGAACTCGGTTTCAGCGAGCAGCTCCAATCGACAATCCGTGAGCTCGGCAAAAAGAAAACCGGCTTGATGCTCTCAGTGGGCCCTCCAATGTCAGGGGTCACGACGACGACCATCGCGACGTTGCGGGGAAATGACGCTTACCTTCTCTCGATTGGATCGATCGCCGATCATCAGGGACGCGATATCCCACACGTTCAAATATTTGAGTCAAACGAAGAGGAAGACCTCGAAACCGCGATCCGCCGGACTCAACGTGCTGACATCGACATTCTGTATGTTGACCCGATTCGCAGTAAGGAAGCTGCCCGCACGATCCTTGAGATGTCGGAAAACCAGGCAATCATCACAGAAATGCCTGCCAAAGATGCCGCCGATGGGATTGCCCGACTCAATACGTTGGTCGAACAACCGAAACTCCTGGCCCAAAACCTGAAGCTCGTCGTGAGTCCTCGGCTCGTTCGATTGCTCTGTCCGAAATGCCGTCAGGCTTATCGTCCGAATCCGAAACTTCTCGAGCGCGTCAAACTTCCTGCTGACACCAAAGTGCTCTACCGAGCCCCTCGCCCGGATGCAGAAGATGACGACGAAGAGACTTGTGAAAATTGCGGCGGAATTGGTTTTCGAGGTCGAATCGGTCTCATTGAAGCAATCGCGATCACGGACGAGTTTAAGAAGCTCATCCTGAAAGGAGCGTCGACTGCTGAGTTGCGTGAACTGGCAAGAAAACAAGCGGTTCAGTCCTTCCAGTCCGACGGGCTTCGTCTCGTCAGCGAAGGCAAGACGTCACTCGAGGAACTTCAACGAGCATTCCGTTCGTAGCTGAGAGAACCGTTGGTTGGAGAAAAAATTCAATTGACTCCAGCTGCGGAAATTCTCATTGGGACGAAAGGCTTGAAGACGATGCCTCATCGAGTTTCGGGGAGTCTTTTGGACTCCCCATTGGCGATACTGTTGGCTGCCAATACTGTTCATTGGCGTTGTAGAACACTGACATCACAGCACCCTGGAGGCTGACGATCTGTGCCCGACTGGTTGGAAGTCATCTTAGCGACACTCTTGCTGATCGTCGGGCTTCGCCTTTCTGCATTCTTCAGCGGAACAGAAACCGGCTTCTATCGGCTCAGCATCCCGCGTCTGAACATCGATTCCCAGACCGGTGACAAAGCAGCGACGACTCTGCTGTGGTTCAGTAGAAACCCAGCCTATTTCGTTGCAACCTGTCTCATCGGGAACAATGTTGCCAACTACGTAACAACGGCAGCGATCGGATTTCTCTCGCTTGCGTTCATGGGAGCGGCGAGCGAGCGATTTGAAGTCTTGATCACCATTCTCGTGTCGCCGATCATCTTTCTTTTCGGAGAACTCCTTCCGAAGAGTCTCTACTATCTCGCCCCGATGCATTTGCTTCGAAGAGACATTCGATACTTCAAGTACATTTTTCGCCTTCTTTTTGTCGTGACGTACCCCCTTGTCTTGCTGACAAGGACGATTGAACGGTTGAGTAAACAGAGCCCCCAGGCGGTCGAGTTTGTCCTCGGACGCAGTCGACTCGTCCAGCTCATGAGACACGGACACGAAGAAGGAGTCCTGACCGACGTTCAAAGTCGCCTTTCGGGCGGACTACTGCAACTGGCTCCACAACCGGTGACAGGGTCCGTCACCCCAGCGACCCGGATCCTTGGAGTCTCCGAGACCGCGACCAAAGACGAAATCCTGAAGTTCGCTCATCAGTTCGGAATTTCGACAGTCGCCGTCCATCGCAAGAACGATCCTGAAGACTGGTACGGGTACGTCGTCGTTTCAGAGTTGATGCTTCAGACGCGTGTTCGCCCGATCATTCATATCATGCCGGTCTTCGACGCCAAGAGCAGTAAGCTTGAGGTTCTCCACCATCTGCAATGCTTCCAGTCACACAGCGGTGTGATCAGACAGAATGGAAAAACGTTCGGGGTTGTTTCCAGAAAAGGATTGATCGAACAGCTCTATCGCCCGAACGTCGCAGCTCCCCCTTCTCGATCTTCATAAAAATCGGGATTGTCGCCAACGTTGCGTTCACCAGGCGCGTACTTCATCATGACCGAGAGCGTTCTTTCTCAAGAATGCTTTTCCCGGTTGGTCACCTGAAGGCACCACCTGAATGTTACGTATGACACAGTCTTCCTCGACACAGCGTCTGCGGCCGGATGAAATCCGCGCACTCATTCGTGAGATTCAGGCCATGATCTCATCCGGTGTCCCCTTGAATCTCGGATTGAGAAACTCAGCCGTTGGTCTGACCAAGCAACTGGACCCGGTCGCGAAACGCCTCTCCGAACGTCTCGAAAATGGAGCGACGGTCTCAGCGGCTTTCGAAGATGAAGAATCAATCCCCGCCGAATTTCGAGCGGTGGTCGTTGCCGGTTTGTATTGCGGGGAAAGTGAGAAAGTTCTGGAAGACGTCAGTCAAATGACCAGCACCCTGGATCAGATGCGGCGCACCGTTCGCCTGGGCATCGTGTATCCGATGACTGTCGTCATTGTCGCAGTTGCGCTACTCGGAATTCTCATCAGCGGACTGCTCCCTCAACTGCTCGCCACTTATCAAGATCTGCATCTGGAGATCCCGTGGTGGCTGTCCTGGTCTCAACACGTCCAGATTGAATCCCGTTATTTCCTCTGGGCAGCCGTTGCTTTGCTCTTTGGTGCAATCTGGTGGCTGGCGGGTGATCGAAGCGGTTCCGGGGCACGTTCGATGTTGCTTCCTGGAGTCCGAAGAGTCCAGCGGAGTTTTCAAATCAGCCACTTCGCCCACTTGCTGTCGCTTTTGTGTTCACACAATGTCCCCTTGTCCGACGCACTGAAACTATCCGGTGACGCTTCCGGAAGTCCTCGACTTCAATCCGACTGTGTTCAACTGGCGACTGCGGTGGAATCCGGTGAATCGGTCGAAGTCGCGATTGAGAAAAGCGCTGAGTTTCCCGACTTTCTGAAATGGCTGATCGTCACCGGAAGTGAAGACTCACAACTGCCGACTGCACTGGCTGAAGCTGCGGAGTTTTACCAGAAGCGAGCAGAGTCCAATGCCCGCTGGTTCTCCAAAATCATCCCGGTGATCTTGGTTGTTGCCATCGGAGGAGGCGTCACGCTGGTGTATGTGTTAAGCGTTTTCGGCCCAATGGTTGACCTGTGGCTTCGCCTCGGCCAATTCTAACTCCTAAATACATTCCCTTTTAACTTTGGCTCTGCACCGAAACGAAAATTATCGATCGACGTGAAACACTTCATGGAATGACTGAATGATTTCACTGACTGCGACACACAGATCTCAACACTTTTCACAAGATCCAAGTCACAACATTCAATTCCCAACAAGCGATATTCACTTCTTAGCGAACTTCTGGAGCACTGAGTGGAACCTCCATCACTGAACATGGAACCTGAACAGCACGAGGAACGACCGCGCAAGCCGCTTTCGCCGTACTCGATTTCTGTTGGGCTTCGGGCGGTCGCTGAAGAGATGCCCTCTTCCCGTGATCGGCGCGCTCTGATTCGTCTGTCCGAACAGATTCGTTCGGGAAAGTCACTCGACGACCTGCTTGCAAAGAATCGCGATCTCCCGAAGGATCTCGCCGCTGTCGTCTCAGCAGGAGTTCACACCGGCAAGCTCCCTCAACTGTTGGAAGAATACCTGACTTGTCATCAATCCTTAACATCTGTCTGGAGATCGTTTTACGCGAGTCTTCTGTACCCGTTCACCATGTTTGTCGTCGCAATGGTGATCATGGTCATCTTTTTCGGCGTGGTGATCCCCGATTTTTCCGTGATCTTTTCCGACTTCGGGCTGGAGCTTTCGGCACTCACGCTGGTGATCCTTCTCCTCGCAGAATTCGCTTCCACATTCTGGCCACTGCTTGCTTTGGGGTGCATTCTGCTGGGACTCTTGGTCGTCTTAAACAGGTATCTCCCGTTTAAAGCTTTTCGATCGAAGCTCTTTCAGTCGCTCCCGCTCATTGGGAAAGCTCAAAAAATGGCAGCTTCGTCAGAATTCTGCTCCCGCATGTCGATACTTGTCGATTGCCGTTTGCCTCTTGAAGAAGCGCTTCGAATCACATCGCTCTCACTCAAGGACCAGTACCTCGCCAAGATGGCTGGTCGGCTTGCCAAGAGAGTTGAGTCCGGAGAAACGTGTGACGAGCTGGCCCGCTCCACAAGCGGAATCCATCATTCCTTGGCGAATTCGTTTCGATGGGCCAAGGACCCTGAGACATATTCTGACGGACTGAAGTCGCTGGCCTCGGTCTTTGCATCTCAGTCTCGCGGTTTGACGAATCAGATTGCCGTCATCATCGAGCCACTGACAATTTTCGGAATCGGGGCTTTCGTTGGAATTACAATAATAGCCCTGTTTATGCCTTTAATTAACCTCCTGAATGCACTGAGTTAACCACGGACTGAACGCCTCATGGAACCGATTTTTCTTCTACTCGTGATCCCCGGAACGGCGCTGATGATGTTGCGATTCAATCATCAGAGAACTGCCGGTCTGGACCCAGAGACGAGAGAGAGAAGCCGTCAACTCCTGGGAGCGGTTGCAATTCTATTGGCCGCCTATACTGGGATTATGGCTTACCTTGCCCTTCAGGAGCTATTTAAAGCCTCTCTCAATTTCTCATCGACCAGCGTCGTTCTGGTTCGAGGTTTGATTGCCTCGCTTTGCGGAATCACAGCC
The DNA here is from genome assembly GCF_007859735.1 of Thalassoglobus neptunius. Taxonomy (GTDB): domain Bacteria; phylum Planctomycetota; class Planctomycetia; order Planctomycetales; family Planctomycetaceae; genus Thalassoglobus; species Thalassoglobus neptunius. The sequence continues at coordinate 46,201 of NZ_SIHI01000016.1, forward strand.
TGGAAGACCTGGCAAATCTCAAAGTTTCAACTCGACTTTGATGAAGAAGGGCCAAACACAGACGATTCACGAAGTTCGAACGACACGTTTCTCCAAGTTGTGGAACGTGATCAGACGGAAACGACTGCGACAGCGTTTGCGATCCTGCTTGTGCTTCTTCCACTCGCACTCCCTGCGATTCTGTTTGCTGCGACGATTGGACTCATCCCGATTGTCATCTTTGTCTTTTCCTCACATCCGGGGAGAGTCCGCCAGAATCAATTGCTCTGGTCGCTGGCGGTCGGAGTTCGGAACGATCTGAATCTCGGAGTCGAAGTCGATGAGCTTGTGATTGCCATGAGACCACGGCGGCCGATCCTCCGCTCGGTTGCCACCATCGCGACGATCTTCTTTTGCTTTCCGATTGGAATCCCATTGTTCATTAGCGCAAGACGTTACGATCGGTTTCTTAAACGGCTTGAAAACCTCGCATTCGATCTTCACGATGGAACGCCACTTCACTCAGCATTGAAGGTCCAGCGAGACCTGATTCCGCAGGAATTTCTCGGGGCAATTGAAACCGCAGAATCGACGGGACAACTGAAAACCGTCCTTCCGCAACTCGCGTTTGAACACTCCCGGATGCTTGAACGTCGCAGCATGGGAACGCCGGTCATCAGCACGATGATTTATTCCTGGGTTGTGATCATGGTCACGCTCATGGTCAACTTTTTTGTCATGGTGTTTATCGTTCCGAAATACAAGCAGATCTTTGAAGACTTTGGGATTGAACTTCCGGCGGCAACTCTTCAACTGACGCACGTTTCCGACTGGCTCTTCCAATACTGGTTTCTGGCGAGTCCGCTGCTGATTGCTCCGTTTCTGATTCCGTTGGGCATCCTTTGGATGTTCAATGAATCGAGCGATCGACTTCCGGACTGGGTCATTAATTTAATCCCGAGAATCGAAGCTCCGTCGCTGTTGAAACGATTCGCGTACGTCATTCAGCAAGGTGCTCCAATGCAACCCGTATTGAAATCCCTCGCTGATTCTTCACCATCTTTCCCACGTGCACGAAGATATGAACGTATGCAGCAACGATTGAATTCTGGTGAACAGATTGGGGAAATCCTCCAGGAAGAGCGATTTCTCAATGTCCGTGAGTCACTCGCTCTTCAGAATTCTGAAAAGATCGGCCATCTCCAGTGGGCAATGTCATCGATTGCTCAGGCCATCGAGCAAACCCGATTCAATCGAATGCGTCTGTTCGCGGAGATCATCCGTCCGTTGACAATCATCATCCTTGCAAACTTTGTCGCGTTCTTCTGTGTTGCGATGTTTCTCCCGCTCATCAAGCTTCTCAACGACCTTTCATGACCAACAGATATCGAACACAAACTGAACAATCGCGAACGGGATCGCTCATGGTCGAGCTTATCGTTTCCGCACTTCTCCTGGCTGTCGTCATGAGTCTGATCGCCCAGTTCCTCGCACAGATTTCTGTTGTGAATCGGAACCTGTCCGACAGCGAAGCAGCGCTTCGATGTGTTCGTCAGATTGTTGATGAAATGCGAAATGATCCGAACTGGACACCAGAGATTCCCGAGAGCCTGAAAGCCACGCTCACTGATCCAGAACTGCAGGTGACGACCGACCAGGAGGATGGCAGCCAGGCCAGTCGCGTGACGGTCTCGATCGTTTGGAAGAACTTCGAACAAGAGACTGTCCGCCCCGTCGCCCTCTCATTCTGGAAATGGGAGAAAAGCGAATGATGATCAACTCAAAGAAACAAACCACGACATGCGCCCACCGGAGTCGACACGGCTGGACTCTCGTGGAGACGTTGCTCATCGTCACGATGACTTCAACAATCGGAATCGTGGGGGCCAAGCTGATTTCCCGCCTCATCAGCATGGGCAATCAGCTCCAAACACAGACGCAGACCGAATACACGGCCCAGAGATTCGAAGATCGATTGCGGACCGATGTTGAATCATCAGAGACCGCAGAACCGATTGACCACGGGATTCAACTTTTCTCCCCCAACGGTGAAGCGATCCAGTACGTCATTCGGAAGGACAACTCCGTTCGCCGAGTCGCTCCACGCCCCGGAGGGACCGCTTACGAGACGTTCCAGTTTCCAGAGACAACCATTGCATTCGAAGTCCAGCCGGATCGAGTTTTGTTCTCCTGCGTTCCCGAAAAGGAAACAGACAGCTTTCGCCACAAAGTCTTCGATCGCCCATGGACGATTTCCACCTCGCTTGGCCGCAGAAACCGGCCTTTCAGCCAGACCTCCGAGTCTTCTGAGGTTTCAAACGAGAACGTCAGCGAGACCGTTGAATGAATACACATTCCCACAAAGTTCGTCGATCCATTCAGAGCCACCGCCGCGGTGCTGCGCTCGTCATTGCGATTATCGCTCTCATCCTGTGCTCGTCATTTTCACTCTCCATGATTCGGACGACCGTTCTTCGCCAACAACGATTTATTCAGCGGCGCGACATGCTTCAGGCGCAGCTCATTGCCGAAGCAGCAGTGGACCGAATCAAAGTTGAAAAGCTTGATCAGGAAGTTCTTTCCCACGACAAGTGGGACATTGAGGTTCTCGGTGAAAAGGGCCTCGTAACATCAACGGTCACGCAGAACGATGGAAAAATTGAGGCAAAAGTTACCGCCAGATATCCCGTTTCAGTTGGCCCGTCTCGCGGAATAAGCAGTTCGATCGTCGTCCCACTTGGACCGGTCGAATCACAGCACCAGTCAGAGAGTCAGACAAAGGAGTCAATGTGATGCATCGAAATCGAACCAGACGCCGCGGTTTCACCGCAATCGAGTTGCTGGTCGTGATTGCCATCATCGCCATTCTCATTGCACTCCTGCTCCCTGCAGTGCAACAGGCTCGGGAAACAGCTCGACGAACCCAGTGCAAACATAACCTCATGCAACTCGGGCTCGCGCTGCACAGCTACCACCAAACACATGACACGCTGCCTCCCGGGTCCGTCAACTGGACAGGACCTGTACGAGACGGCCAGCCGGGTTATCTCTTCAGTTGGATTGCTCAAATCTTGCCGTATCTCGAAGAGCGTCTGACGTACGATAAGCTCGATTTCACCCGGCCCGTGGACGACCCAGCGAATCTGGAGCCGGTCTCTCGAGTTCCTTCGATCTTCGTTTGTCCGAGTTCCACTTCATCGAGCCACGCCTACGCTGGCTGTCATCACGACACGGAAGCTCCGATCGATACAGATAACAATGGGACGCTTTACCTGAACAGTCGCGTTCGTTTTCGTGACATCAATGACGGCCGCCGAGCCACAATTCTGCTTGGAGAAGTTCTCGCGAGTAGTACCTGGGCATTGGGGACAAGAGCGACACTTCGAAACACATCAGGAGTCAATCGCCCTGACGAAGTACAAGCTTTCCGTAAGCTCAATCGAGGAAGCTATTATGGTCTGCCAGAAGAAGCACCTTCAGACACTGAAGTCGAAGAAGACGCTGAAGCCGTCGATCCGGATCTCATTGTCGGAGGGTTCTTGAGCAGCCACACAGATGGCGCCCATTTCTGTTTCGCAGACGGAGCAGTGAAGTTTCTCACCGGACGAATCGACCAGCAAGTCTTCCAGAATCTCGGCAACCGAAACGACGGAAACCTCGTCGAAGGATTTTAGAAGTGCCCCGAGAAGTGGAAGTGCAAGCAGTTTTCCGAATCGCTCATTGAATCGCAAACAGTTTTCCGACGAGTCCCAGAAGTGATGCTCAAACCAGCAAATCGATCGGATCTCAAAACTCACTTTGTGTCAACGTCCATGCGAGTGCGCGGGAACGATCAGCAGGCTCTTCACACTTTTGTCCTGAGCCTCGTCGCTGCACTGACGATCTTCTTGTCTCCCTGCTTCACTTATGCTCAGAATTCCGATCCGAATCTGATCACGGTTTCCGAAGTTCAGTGGGGTTTCGATGGTCGGGTTCTTCTCGATCATTTCATCCCCGTCACGTTTCAGGTCCACAATCTCGGGCCAAATCCCTGGCAGGGAGAACTCAAGCTTCAGAGAACGATCCGCCAGAGGGAACACGTCTTCGGCGGAACTTATGTACAACCCGTGACATTGCAGGGAGAAGAAACTCGCTGGGTGCAGATGGTTGTTTACGTCCCGAACGACGTTGAAGACTGGTCTCTCTCATGGGGACCCGACAAGAATCATTCCGTTGACTTTCCTCCCGTCGTCGAAGGAGAGCGCGCGACACTTCTCGTTTACGATACAGACGGTGTGCAGCAAGGCAGTAGCGTCTTGAAGCGAATGTCGGAAGATCGTTTTCCGACCACGATTGCCGCACTCGATGGGCTTCGGGGTCTCATTCTCGACAGCCCTCCGTTCTGGCAAGGTGCGAGGATTCGAGCATTAAGAGACTGGCTTTACTCAGGAGGTCGAATTTACATCCTCTTTGGCCCTGACCGAACTTATCCCGTCTTCCCGAAAGCGATGGATTTTCTCAATCGACAGGAGGACTTCTTCCAAATTGGCCAAGGCACGGTTCAGAGGATTCCACTCACCGCAGATGAATTCTCACTTGAGGAGGCACGCACTCAGCTCTTCAATGAAGAACTCACAGATAAAAAACAACAAATCCTAAAAGAGAAATTAGAGCGACAACAAACGCCAGTCTTAGCGCAGGCCATGGAGGTATCCCAATCGGTCTGGACGAAGAACGCCGATATCTTTCGAGAGCTGATCGAATTCTCAAAGTTTCAGCGAAAGTGGTGGCTCATTTACCCCGCAGTCATTGCGTACCTTTTTCTGTTGTTTCCGACATGTTTCCAGATTGGAACGGAACAGAGAGCGGTCCGAACGTTTTACATCGTCTTCTTAAGTTCGGCGCTGCTCTTCTCGCTGGTCTTTGCCTTGCTCGGAAAAGTCGGAGGAGGTGTCCGCAGTCGGATCCGGACGGTTGCAGTTGCCAGGACTTTGGGTGACGGAGCATTCGATGTCACCGGTTGGTCAACACTGGCAAACGTGTTTGCAGGCGAATTCGATGTCGAATTCGCTGGGACAGGTGGAAGCCTGACAACGGCACAGGAGGTCGAGGCAGCTGACGTCAACATGCTCACTGGCACCGACTGCTGGGCGAGCGCAAAGATGCCGCCGGACTCTCGGCAGACGTTCCATTATCGGACACGCGTGACGACCGATTTCGGACAACCGGTCTTGCTCACCCATTCAATTTCCGGGCTGCGACTATTATCGATCTCCATCGATATCTCCGAAGCAATCTCTCAAGACCCATTGCAGGCATTCGTCATTTACAACGGCACCATCTACGAGTTAGATGTCACTTCGCCAACTCTCACTTTGGCGACAGGCAAAAAACCGACCGATCTGGAAACGTACTTGTACCGTCCCTATTCCTTCGGTTTTAACACATGGAATGCGTGGAATCTTCAATCCACCGGAGATGAAGAAGAGGACGAAAAACTCATTGGACTGTTGCGATACAAAGTGATGAATCGTTTACTTGTCGGAAGTTCGTTCGGATTGACCGAGAGTGTCGATCCAATCCAGTTAAAATTACCCGACGGCACAGCTCGGCTCCTCATCCTGGCAGAACTTCCTGAAGAAATGCGAGCGAAAACAGACCACTTCCCCGATCAGGAAGGAGTCGTCATGTATTTCTACGACTTCGAACTCGATCTTGGCTCCAGAGCCCAGCAATAACTCAATACAGTGATAAACTAAGACGTAAAATCTAAACGTATTTTTTCGTTCTGACCGAATCCCGATCTCCCAACTGTTTTAACAAAGCTTTCTGATGTTTCACGGCCCGCTAACACTTCTCATGCGATCAGTTCGATCAGACGCGCTGAAACGAAGCGCTCATCTTGCACGAATTGCCAGCGTGATTTTGATCCTCCTCTTCCTCATCGCCGCTCATCTCCACGAGTCAACCAGTTCCGCTCCTGGACTCGATTTATTTCGATCCATCGCGTTTCTCGCCATTGCGCTCATCAACCTGGCTGGAGTCGGTCATTTCTGCAATTCGATCACTGAAGAGAAAGAGGAGGGCACGCTCAGTCTTCTTCTTCTCGCCAACATTTCCCCACTGGGAATTCTGCTGGGAAAGTCGACGAATCGAATTCTCTCAGTGATTCTAATCTTCGCCGCCCAGTTTCCATTTGCTTTGCTGGCGGTCACACTCGGTGGAATCACGGTCCTTCAAATTGTGGCCACTTTTCTGGCTTTGTCCGCCCACTTGTTCTTAATCGCCAACCTCAGTTTGCTGATGTCGGTCTGGTCGCGACGGTCACAAGAGGCGGCGGCAGCGATGGTGATGGTGTTGATGATCCTGTATGGGTTTCCATATGCCGTCTACCAAGCTGCCAGGCAAGCCAGAAGAAGCACGATCTTTCAATCTGCAGGTCTCTCAGAATGGTCAGACTGGCTGCTCGACTTGAACGCCCAAATCTCCGTTGTTGATCAGGTTCAACGAATTTTAGGGACAGATGGAGACTATCAATTCTTGAGCTGGCAATTGATCAGTTCATTGATCTTCGGAACGATTGCATTCCTGATTGCGTGGGCAAGTTTCTGTCGCATTATCTGGGCTCCCGACACAGATCGACCGACTCGAATGGACGTGAAGACGCGCTCACGCTGGAAGTCGATATTAATTCCACGTGCCTGGCGTCAGGCCGTGACCTGGAAAGACTATTATTTTATTGCTGGAGGGATTTCCGGACTCATCGCACGAGTTGTCTTCTACAGCATCTCACTACTGATAATGGTGTTTTATCGTCGGAAGATTTATGCACAGATGGAAATCGACGGAGTCCAGCTGTTCCGTGATTTGCTTCTCGTGCTCTTGTGTATCGAGACACTCGTTCTGGCATCGCAGTTTTTTCATACCGAACGAAAGTCCGGAACTCTTCCAACGCTGCTCATGCTCCCACAAACGCCGCTTCGAATTACATGGGAGAAAGCTTTCGGGTGCTTTCTCGGAGTCCTTCCAACGATTGTATTCCTTTTCATCCCCGAATCGTTTCTGCAAGAGCGATACTTCTTTGAATCGTTCGTTCTCACTCCGCGGATGCTCACTTTGATCTGCGGACTTTTGGTGATGGCCCATCTGACCGCACTTTGCTCGCTGATCGTAAAGTGGGGAGCCCTCCCGTTAGCGATCGGGTTAGCGCTCATCGCCGGCGGGCTGTTCGCTCCGTTTATTGCAGTGGCGAAATCGTTGATCCGAAGTGCGGGTGAGGGTGCGCTCGCTGAAGCGAGTCCGATGCTGTACTCGACAGCCATCGTCTGTGGAGCGATTCAATTCGAAATGGTTCGAAGGCTCACAAGAATCGCAGGATCTTAGCGAGTTCCCAACATTTACTGCCCAACAGTGCCCGGTGGAGGAGGCAGTTCGTAGTAACGAGAATCCCCGCCCGCTTCCGATTGAGACGCATTGTTGAAGCGTTCAGGAGTTGGAGGAGGAGGAAGGAACTCCACAAACCCTTTCTTCCCCTGTGGCGATCGCTCTTCCGGAAGAACGTTTTCAGCTGTCGGAACCTCAGTAGCGGGAGGGGCAAGTGGCTCAACCTCGGTCGCTGGAGACTCATCCAGTTGCTGGGTGTGTCCTTCTTTGAGGTTCGTTTCACAGATCACCATCAATTGACGCGGCGTCAATTGCGGGAATCCTGAAGGCGGCAAGTGGACTGTCGCCATTTCGGTTCCTGACCGAATGCTGACAAACTCTTCGAGTGATCCAGCTTTGAATTCTCCTCCAAAACCACCCACATCAACTTGATCGAGACGATCGATTTCGCCACGAAGTCGATCGAGTTTCGAATTCACCAGCACCAGTGGACGAACTCCGATACTCCCACGAATATGAACAACTCGATGGGGACGGAACTCCTTGAGAATTCGCAGCAGATGCTGAGTTTCGACTTCACTTCCCGGATGCGGCCCAGTCAGCCGATTGGGATTGGCAGTAAACCAGGTGGAAGGAAAGTTCCGGTTCAACTCCACTCCGTTATGGTTCGTTCGGACATGGTCGATGAAACCGTCGGGATTGGGAGTTCGAATGATCAGGTACTGTGTCTGGGTACTTCTGATTCCATTTCGAACCTCTTCGGAAAACGAATCGATCAGTTGAATGCTTTCCGGCTCGTTTCCGTAGATGCTGCCAACGACGAGAATTCGAAGCGGCCCACGTCCAACCGGTGTGATTTCAATGGGTCGCCCTGCGGTACTTTGAAGCGGCTTCTCCCAAACGGCGACCACTCGATCTGAGGAATCGACTGAAGATGGGAGGACCATCGCCTCCGGATCAACGATGCTCTTCTGTAACTTGTCCGGAAGGCTATCGATGACGTTCGTCCAATCCTGACTTCCGAGGATGGACGCAGGCGACTGGGAAGTGATCGCGTCTTCGAAGGGCTTTTTCTCTTGAGACGGAATCACCTGTTCAGGAACAACTTTGACAGGTGGGGTGAAGGTGGATGATCGACTCCAGGGTTGAGGCTGTCCCAAATTGATGGGTGGGCCTCCCCGATAAGCGAAGTACCTCTTCACAGGCTCAGCGTTCTGGGAACGCGAAGCAATCCGCTGTTGATTCGAAACCAGTCGAATCGGAGTTTTCAAACTCTGAGCGGCCGACTCGATCGGAACTGCGAGACGTTGAGAATTGCGAGTGCCTTCATGCTGTCCTGCAATCTCAAGGGTTGATGAAACCTGCGAGGAGATCCCAACACATCCCTGGTTGATGAGAACAAGCCCAAGACACAAGCCGAAGGGGAATCGACTCATCTGTCTTCTCGGTTAATCAAATGGCAAAAAAACGATTGGATCTGTCACGAGTCAGTGAAGACTCTGAACGATGCGTCCGCGTGGATGCATCCAGTCCGAATGTGAGTTTTTAAACGGCACTCTCTCCGTGCTCCACGCCGAGTTGCATTTTCAAAGACTCAAAACGGTTCGTGTATTCGTCTGTCGTCGAATGAATATGTTCTGCTTCTGTGACGAATCGAATGGTGTCGCTGGCGAAGAGATGATGGGATTCCAACACCTCAATGAATGGATTCAAATCGTGACCGTACATCATCAGCAATTTGTGTTCGTCGAATTGCACTTCCATCGGAATGCGTGGGTTCAGAATGGCGATCCCGGCGCATCCGTCGTTCAGAAGAACGTCTTCATACTCGTACAAGAGGCTCTTAAGAATCGGTAAATCGATCGACTCACGGTAAAGATCGTCGTGTTTTCCGAGATGGCTGTTGTGGCTGGTTTCCAGGACAACATCAACTTCGTCGCCCAGCGGATCGAGCAGATCGAGAAACAGGTCAAACAGATTCTCGCGTGACTCAGCTGCCATGATCACAGGCACATCGATCTGAGTTTCCGCATCACGGTAGACGTCTTTTCTCCAACCGGCGCTCGGCACCACCTGCAGGTCGAATGCAGGACGAATCGCATCGGTCAGGAGAAAGCTCCCGTAACGGGCGATGTTCAGATGCTGGTCAAGTTGCGTTGACGTAGCAGCTGCCGTCTTGGTTCCCTCACCGCCATCTTCCCGCAGCGAGGTCGCACTACGATGTTGAATGAAACTCATCTGTTGCTCCAAAACGTGTCTGTCGTCCACCCGGCTCTTTAATGCTGAGTCGCTAAAACTCTAGCACTGGAAATTCGCGGTGCGGCGAGGAGACGTTCTGTCACAGAGCTTTTCAGAATTTCCTGAGTGTGATTCTCAGGTCAGTCCAGTAAGCGGAACCCGAGAATCCTGGGAATGACTTCCAGATTTGACGATTATTCGCGAGCAACTCTCGCACTGAGAGGTCGAAGTTCCGCTCGAGTCCCGAGTATCAGTTGCAACCGATGCGAGTCCTACGACCGTCTCAACAGGACAACTCCCGCTTTTCGCAGGAGATCTAAAACCTCAGTGAAGATCGACCACGAATTCCTCTGCTGAGAAACCCGTTTGCCCGAGTGAAGCGTCCACTTCAGAGCATGAATGCATCACATCATGAGCTGTAAAGAGAGGAACTGTTCAGATGCCCTTGCCGTTTAGATCCCGTTGATGAGCGAGCACTAATCGACTCGCTTCAAACAACCACTTCCTCGCCGTTCGGAGCGAGAACGATTTCGCGGCGAAGCGATTCATTATTCGGAAATGCGACAAGTTCTAATGCCCAAACGATCGAAAGAAGTTTTCCCGAGAAGCTGTAAGGTCCCCAGGGAAGAGTGAGCATCACCTCGTGGCTTCCGGTTGGTGAAGATGGCGAGATCTCGACAACTTGAACGACCTTGAGGTCTCGATCGCCTTTGCCTGATGTATTCCAAACCAGCCTCAATTCGAGTGCATCCGGAGTCTCATCGAACTTCCAGCCAACGCGCACAGAAACTTCGACGCCGGGATCAAACCCCTTCTGTTCCGACAAGATCGTGAGTTCGAGTTCGTTCATTCGTGAGGCACCACGCGAATTGGAAACTTCATTTGCACATCAGGCCACAGAGCAATTTCTCCATGCAGCTTGAGCACCCAAATAACTTTATTGTTCGAGCTCGTAAATGAGTGCATTGTGTCAGTGGGAATTGAGACTTCTGTTTCGCCGTTTGAGATCTCACTCGGTGATTCCGTTTCAAAGAGAACTTCCCGGTAAAACTCATTCGTGTCGGTATGTGTATCCGTCCCACGTCGATAGACCGCTTCTTCAGTCCCAACCAGGGACAGAGTCAACTTTCGGACAGATCCAAATCCCCCTTCGAAATGCCAGTTGGCGGTGGCGAAACCACCCAGCGGAATCAGTTGACGACTGAGCACGACAACCGGGCGGGGATTTAATGAGGCCATGAAGGCATAGAGTGCCCCCAAAAGGACTCCGATGCCAACGATCAAGAACGGCATGAGGAACAAGTCCTCGAAACCTTTGAATTTCAGATTGATCCAATCATCGAATCGCTCGGAAGCGATCATGAAGACAATGCCGTTCCAAACAATCCCGAAGGCCAGCAGAACGAAGAACAACATCAGTGGATGGGAGTCTGCCTTCAGCGTGATCGGTCCCGGCTCTTCGAAGAGATCTTCTTCGTCATATTCTGACTGTCCGGGCTTGGTTTCTGACCTCACTAATCCAGATCGAAGCTCAGAACGATCCTCGACATCGAAAGCTCGTTGTGCGTTTGAGTCGGCAAAGGGATCAGACTTCTCAATTTCGCTTTTTCGATTGGAAGCGACAAATGTTCCGATTGCCAACGCAAGCCCGATGACCACAAACACCAGCCCCAACAACCCCATCCATGTAATCTCGGGGGATCCGGTTTTCAAGACTGCTGTTGCTGGATCGTCCGGATCAACAAAGCAGGTCTGTTTGGTCCCGACAATATACTTCTCCGCAATCTCGCGAATTTCATCCGAACTCAATTCGTTCGCCGGTGACAGGCTGAATTGATCGCTTTTGTACTTTTGACCAGCGAAGTCGTATTCAAACTCAATCTCGAGAGAATCGTGACCATCTTCCGGATCATCGACTGCTTGAACAACTTCGCTGCGCTGAATGACGCACGAAGTCTCGACCCATTTCGGGGCGGAGAGAATCTCCATGGCTGGCGCGAGGACCATGGTCCATATGGCTGAGCCGCCGACCAGTACGAAGACCACCGAGATCCACGTCACAACAAATGCGACGAAACACCCGGCTCCCCAGGAATTCTTACCACGGTCGACTGAGAGTGCTCTCTGTTGGTCCGCCATGAATTCCATTCATTTCCAGGACGTGTCTCAAACGAGTTTGCGCCGAATTGCACGCGCAGTAAATACGAAATCTCGAAGCGAACGGTTCAAGCAAACTCACCGGAAAGAACAAGTTCTCTTTCCCGAATCATGACAATGAGTTCATGACTCTGATTTGCCTGAAAATGAGTTGCCTGACTTTCGAAACGGTAGTGCCTGAGTCGAAATCAGTGGCTGCCAGCACACGAATTTGAATCGGCCGTATTGAGGATTCCCAAGGCGATCAAGAACAACACCTACATCGGGCGAGTTTCTATTCGACACTTTCAGTGCTTGGGGATTCGGAAGTTTTGGAGTCGTCATCAGCGGATTGTCGCTCGATACTCCCCCACATGTGCCCTCCGACTTTTCCGTGATACCAGCTTCCGGCATAACGATCTTTGTAGAACATGACCCTCGCCGTGAAGCCTTCTCCCATGAGGGGAATCTTGAGATCCGTCACCTGAAGGACGGGTGTATCTCCAGCCCAGATCACCTGAACCGGAACCGGCACGGGAAGATCATACTTGCCGTAAGTAATCCGAGCCTGAACGATCCAGTTGTCGTCGCCGGTCTTTGTTACGGATTGAATGGCGTATCGTTCAGGCTTCGGCGTTCGGTCGCTTCTTCCATCCACACTGAACTGACCGACCAGAACCGATTCCGTCATTTGCTCAACAAACGCCTGTTCAGCCTCAGTCAGTTCTGGGCGAACTGCATCCTGAGCTGCTGAGATGCTTGCAAACGCCGAGAACAGCAAACACGTGAACACCTGAGCGAAAGCTTTCATTTTCAACTCCTTCGGGCTCTCTTGATAGGTTCTCATTATCCCTGAGCGAGTTCTTCATCCCATTCATCGAGCAGCGGCCAGTCGACAGCACACGTTCCGAAATCGGCCATGTGCTGATAACCTTCCAAACGGTCGATGGTCGCTTGAATCATTGCGTTGTCCTTGCGGAAGTTTGGACCATGACTCGGGAGCAACCATTCGACGTCGCTTTTCTGAATCCTCTTGAGAGATCGGATGAATGCAGGAATATCCGAACCGTGATGCGCGTCAATGTTTCCAACACACCCGTCACGATAGATATTGTCTCCCGACAGAAGCAGATTGTTCAGGCGGAAGGAAAGTTGAGCGGGCGCGTGGCCCGGTGTGTGCCAGACGTCCAGATTGAGACCGCCAATCGTGAGCGTGTCTCCTTCTTGAATGGTTTCGTCGCAATCCACCTTCGGGAGGTCGATGGAAATCCCCTGAGCGGTGATCTCTGCGTAGGTCATGATTCTCTCACCTTCGGAGAGAAGCTTTGCCGCATGAGAATGCCCGACAACCTTGGCTTGCGGCATGACTTCTTTCGCACGCTTCAACCCCTGGATGTGGTCAACATCTGCATGGGTGGCGACCAAGTATTTGCATTGCGATAGCGGAAAATCCATCTGACGAATCATCTCGATGATGTCATTCAGAGTATCTTCGTATCCAATATCAATCAGTCCCCACTCATCGGCATCAAACACCAGATAGACGCAACATCCCAGTTGGCGACGTGCCTGGTGATTCATTTCAATGACATTCGGGAACAACTCTCTCCGCTGAAGCATGCCAGGTATTTCCTCTTTCCGTGAACTACCGCTTCTCCTCCCCGGAGATTGGTAGCACGTTTAATTAAATGACGACAGATTTTCTCGTTCAGCATCAACCCGCATTCTGTGAATGCGCGGAATGGAAAATTTCTCCCAAGACCTGTCCGAAGCGAATTGCTTCACGTCAGGAACCTGGGTGAACGATCCTTGGTGAACGATTCTGTCTCGACTGAGTTGATGTTTCGGCTGAGCTGATCAAATGTTGCTGACGACTCGATCACTCTCATTCCAGTTTCATAATTGCTTAGTACCGTGCGAGGTCTCCCGTTTCGCTGGTCAGGTTGAGATCTGCAACAAGACTCTGAGCTTGCGTTAGCATCATTTTCAATTCGCTGGCGATGGCCAGGAACTGCCAACCCTGTTCCACGCGTTCGTTCACGTCGTCGATCGTCTGGACGTGAAGTCCAACTGGAGTTCCAGCTTTCTGCCCCGCTTCCAGAATTCGGCCGAGCATCGCTTCAATTTGCTCTGTAGTCGGGTCCAGTCCGTCCGTTCCTCTCATTTGGGCTCGCAAATCATTCGGACCGACAAAGATCGCATCGACACCCTCGAGCGAATAAATCTCATCGGCGTTCTCAACGCCTTCCGGTGACTCCGTCTGCAGAACAACAAGAATCTCATCATTCGCTTTCGCGAAATACTCACCGGCGGAGGCGTCAAAGTTCAGAGCGTGCGTTGCCCCTCCAACCGATCGATTCCCCGTTGGCGGATACTTCGCAGCTGCGATGGCTTCCCGAGCCTGTTGAACGGTATTGACCATCGGGACAATGATTCCGTGTGCTCCAGCATCGAGCACTCGTTTAATGTGATCGTGTCGCCCCTCCGGAACTCGGGCGAGGGGAACACAGCCTGCATCTGCAATGACTCCAAACAAAGTCGCCGCTTGATTCCAATCGATAGGTGAATGTTCCAGATCAACGGTCAACCACGGAAATCCAACACGAGCGAGCATTCGCGTTGCAGTGATATCTCCCAGACTCAACCAGGTTCCGATTTGAGGCTGACCTTCTCTTAGCGCAGACTTCACTGGATTCTTTTTCATCGAAAGCGATCAATTCAGGAAAGGTGGATGAATGAAACAAGAGCATCGGGAGACCTTCCCGACATGTCAAATGAAAGATCAGGCAGAGAACGTGAAGTTCGCGAGACCTCCTGATGAATTCTGACATCCTCCGCTGTGTTTGTCACCGTTCCGGACTCAGATTCACGATACTGGAAGAACTCTTCGCACACAGCAGAACATGATATTTTCCAAGATTTCATCATTGACGAACGCGGCCGTCATGAAATATCGTAGGATGCCTACGCTAAATCAGTAGACTCATTCTCAATGAAAAACCTCTCCCAAATTATTGCTTGTCCAAAAATCGCATCCATTTGCGATTCGTTGATTATTTCACCAGTGACAAGGATCTGAGGAGAGTTTCATAGACTTTCAACCCCTCGGATCGGTTCGATTCGAGGGGTTTTTTTTATTGGGATATTCCCCCAGACAGCCCCAGCGAAAATAGCACGGAAAACCTTATGTACGTTCAATTGTATGACACAACCTTGCGCGATGGCAGCCAGGGAGAAGGCGTCAACTTTTCGCTGCAAGACAAGTTGATGATCACCAAAAAGCTGGACGAAATGGGGTTTGACTACATTGAAGGAGGCTACCCGCTCTCGAACGAGAAAGACTTCGAGTATTTTCAGAAGGTGCAGGAACTCAATCTCAAACATGCCAAGGTTTGCGCTTTCGGCATGACACGACGCCGCGGAGTCGACGCTTCCGAAGACGTCGGAATGCGAGCGCTGGTCGACTCGAAAGCTCCCGTTTGCACAGTCGTCGGAAAAACATGGGATCTTCACGTCACCGAAGTCCTGCGAGTGGATCTCGAGGAAAATATCTCGATGATCCGCGATTCGGTGAGCTATCTCGTCTCAGAAGGACGGGAAGTCATTTACGACGCAGAACACTTCTTTGACGGCTACACTGCCAATCCGGAATACGCTCTTCAAACAATTCTTGCAGCCCAGGAAGCGGGTGCGAATCTGATTGTTTGTTGCGACACCAACGGCGGAAGCTTGCCGGAGAGACTCGTCCGAATCCTGAATGAAGTCCGAAACAAAGTCACCACTGACTTGGGAATCCATTGCCACAACGATAGTGATGTCGCTGTCGCCAACTCTCTGGCAGCAATTGATGCGGGCATCGTTCAGGTTCAGGGAACCATCAACGGGATCGGCGAGCGGTGCGGCAATGCAGACCTCATCAGCGTTGCAGCAAATTTGGCGTTGAAATACGACGACCACGAAGTCCTCACTCAAGGGAACGGGATCTCTCACCTCACCGAACTGTCTCGCTATGTTTACGAACTGGCGAACATGAACTTCCGCGTCAATCAGGCATTTGTCGGACGAAGTGCGTTCGCCCACAAAGGAGGAATGCACGTTCATGCGGTCAACCGAATTGCTCACAGCTACGAACACATCGACCCGGAAACCGTTGGAAACGAACGCCGAATTCTCGTCAGTGAGTTGTCTGGCCGGTCCAACATCGTCGCCATGACAACGAAGTACAAACTCGACCATGACCAGCAACTCATGACTCAAATCCTCGAGCGAGTTCAGGAACTCGAGAACGAGGGCTATCAATTTGAAGCTGCGGAAGCTTCGTTTGATCTTCTGGTCAAGAAACTGGCTGGAACCTACGAACCGAAATTTCAGCGTATTCACTATCGAGTCAACGTCGAAACGGCTGGCCAAACCGATCCGCTGACCGAGGCAACCATCAAACTCACCATCGATGGAGATGGTCCAGTTCGCCATGAAGTCGGCGAAGGAGATGGACCGGTGAATGCCCTCGATACCGCTCTCAGAAAAGCTCTGTTGCCGACCTATCCGAACCTGAAAGGGATGAACCTCGTTGACTACAAAGTCCGCGTGATCAACTCCACGCAAGGAACTGCGGCAAGTGTTCGTGTTGTCATCGAAAGTAAAGATGAGAATGATGTCTGGAGCACTGTTGGCGTGAGCGAAAACATCATCGAGGCAAGCTGGCTGGCGCTTGTGGACGCCATCGAATACAAGCTCTTCAAGGATGACGGAGACGTCAAACACAGCGTTTGATCACGGTCACAGCTTCGACGACAGATTCGATGGCAGAGTGGCCAAGGTGAGGGCTTTGCGGTACTTTTCCTGCCGATGAGGGACCATTGCGTCAGGAGAAACACCATTGTCCACGAGACTTCACAGCACCGTTGCTGATGGAGTCGCAGCAGAGCGTGTTGATTTTACGCATCCACTTCGCTTGAATTGTCAGACAGGGTTTCTGTCGAATCGACTCGCGCAAGTCGCGCAGTCAGATTCGAACCACTCGCGAATGCGGCCGATCGAGATTCTGAGAGACGTTCCTGAAACGTCCAAGTTGCTCGATCGCTTACCGCTGTGCCGGACCGTTTGCGCTCGCACGGTCCGGCCATTTTGAGAGTGCCTCAGAGACTCCGGGAATCACCCTCGCGGCGTTCTTGTAGTACACCTTTTCAAGCACGCTGTCCGGCAGCCCAATTCCGTAGATGTTCCACAATCCTTGAGGCGGAAACGGATTGTCCTCGTAAGGAAAGTTTTCGTCCCATGTTTCGAGAAATCGAAAGTGGGGAATCAACTCGGACATGGGAGGGACCCCGTCGGTCCCAAACATGATTCGATCGGAATACTTCAGAAAGAATTTTCGGGCTGAGTACGGTTGTCGTCCCAATTCGGCAACGCGAGCGGCAATCTCCACCTGCATGTTCGGCAATGCGTCGAGATAGCTTCCGAGCGTTTTGAGATCCTCGGGAATGTCGCCCATGTGCGCACAAATAAACGTCGTCTCCGGATGACGGGCAATCACTCGATTGCGGGCTTCCATCAACTCCTGATGAGTCGGAAACTCCTCACCGTAAAAACTCCATTCAGGGTGCCGATAAAGTTCTTCCCACCGTTCGTTGTACTCATTCGTCGGGCTGAAGAACGCGACCGGATCAGCACAATGCCACAGAACTGGAACTCCTAATTCCCCAGCCCGCGTCCAAATGGGATCAAGGCGACGATCATCCGGAGGGATCAAATTGCCGTCGAGATCTTTGAGGTACAGCCCCAGATTCTTCCACACTTTCAGCCCGCTCGCTCCCTGCCGCACAGCCTCCGTGAGTTGATCAGCCATCCGCACTCCGTAGCCCTTTTGATGAACATCCCACGTCGCGGGATCGTCTTCATCGCCGTCCCCGATGTAGTCGATGCGCACGAAAACGACGAAACGATTCGGGTGAGTTTGCTTAAGAAAATGGATGTGATCCGCAAACTTCGGCCCCGCCGGTCCATCCAGACTGACGCTGACGGCGATGTTGGCCTCATCCATTGTTTCGACCATGGCATTGAGTTCTTCAACCGACAACTTGCCCGGATGAGAGTGCACATTCACACAAGGGAATTTGGCCGACCGCAATATGTTTTCGTCAACTTTCAGTACCGGAGTCGGACGAAACTCGTCGAGGTAAATTCGTCGAGGAGAATCACCACTGACGTCCTGAGCGGGGAGTGAAGAACCAATCCCCAAACACGCCACGCAAAGAAATAAGAGGGAACGATATGCCATTGGCGGGAATGTGCTCTTCACGGCGAACTCAACAATCTCTTTACGAACAAGCTGATGAAACGATTCTGACCGAACGGACTCACTCTAGCCACGGACACCGCAGGTGTGAACCGCTCGCGATTCCCCCGTGTCCGCAACCTGTCCGAAAATGAAGATGTCGAGAGAAAGCGGCAAAGATTGATCGCACAAACTCAATCGCCGTGGGTGAATCTTCGACGCTGTTCCTGACAACTCAATTCATCGAAGCGAAAGCTAATCAGCACGTGAATGAAACGTCGTCAAGCAGTTGAGATGTGAACAACTGTCGATACATACGACATCTCTGATCACATCGAATTCAGAATTGCAGACTCTCTCTATTGCCGGTGTCCCTCGCTACAATCACGTTGGCGGTGCCCCGTTTCCATCTCGTTGACCAATCCGAAATTGCGTTGAGAATTCAATGAAAGCGCTGGTAAAAAGTCGATCAGAAGTTGGGTTGTGGCTGGAAGATGTTCAGATGCCAAATGTCGGAATCAATGATGTTCTCATCCGCGTCGAGAAGACCGGAATCTGCGGAACTGATCTCCACATCTACAATTGGGATGAGTGGGCGAGCCAGACGATTCCCGTCCCGATGGTTGTCGGCCACGAATTCGTTGGCGAAATCATCGAAGTTGGCGACAACGTCAAGGACTTTTACCCCGGCGAGATTGTCAGCGGCGAAGGTCATGTTGTCTGCGGCCACTGTCGAAACTGCCTGGCAGGGCGCCGACATCTCTGTGCCGATACGTCGGGCATTGGCGTGAATCGCCCCGGAGCGTTTGCGGAATACATTTCCATTCCCCAAACGAATGTCTGGCATCACGCTGACGACATTGACCGCGAAGTCGCTTCCATCTTCGACCCATACGGAAACGCCGTTCACACAGCTCTGTCATTCGATGTGCTGGGGGAAGATGTTTTGATCACCGGAGCAGGCCCCATCGGATGTATGGCAGCTGCCGTCTGTCAATACGCCGGAGCGAGGTTTGTTGTCGTCACAGATGTGAATCCGTGGCGTCTCGATCTCGCCAAGAAACTCGGAGCGACAAGAGTCGTCGATGTTCGATCCGAACGAATTCACGATGTTCAGGAAGAACTCGGAATGAAGGAGGGCTTTGACGTCGGCCTGGAAATGTCCGGGAACGAATCAGCCTTCCGTGAGATGCTGGAAAATATGTGCCACGGCGGGAAAATCGCCATGCTCGGGATTCCGCCCCGTCCGATTGAAATCGACTGGAATACCGTGATCTTCAATATGTTGACGATCAAAGGCATCTATGGCCGCGAAATGTACGAAACGTGGTACAAGATGACGGTCATGCTGCAGGGGGGGCTCGACCTCTCTCCGGTCATCACTCACCGTTTTGGGGCAGATGAATTCCAGAAGGGTTTTGACGTCATGAATTCCGGACAATCCGGAAAAGTCATCCTCGACTGGACGGTTTTCTAACGAAAAACCCTGAGTTTCCCAGGTTCCGACGCTGGACAACTCCCGACTTCGGGAATGCCAGAACCTGCTTCAGACTGATCGGTTGCGGGGAACGTCGGCCCACCTATAATGCCTCACAGCGAATGAGTTACGGTTGACTGCACGCACGTGCGAATTTGATTGCGACTCAGTTGATGACGATTCCGTGTTCAACTTCGGAACAATCGATCGACGGTCAGCCAATTCGCATTCAGCACAGATGAGCTGTGACTTTCCATCGAGAACGCCCAACAGGTCAATGGATCATGTTTGACTGGTTCCGCAACGTCTGGATTGCTGTTTCGACAGTGATCAAGGGAATGTGGGTCACCCTCTTTACGATGGGGAAGACCTACCAGCGAAAAGCCTTTGCTGAAATTTACGAATATCCGGAGACTCCGGTTCCGGTGAAAGCTCGTTATCGCGGGTTTCACCGCTTTGACCTGACGACCTGTATCGGATGTGAAAAGTGTGCAGCTGCCTGCCCTGTTGACTGCATCTATATCGAAAAAGAGAAAAGCCCGGTTGGCAAAGGCTTTCGAATCGACGGGTTCACCATCGATTACACAAAATGCATGTTCTGTGCACTCTGTGTGGAACCTTGTCCAGTTGACTGCATTTTCATGGGCTCCAACCACGATCTCAGCTGCTACAGCCGTGACGGTTGCGTTGTCGACTACGCAAAACTCCCCCTCGAAACAGCTTGGGGACAGGCCACACTGAATCCAACTTCGGTTTCCGAATCGAAGGTTCTCTACGAACCAGTCTGGGTGAAGGGTGAGCCAAGCCCGTTTGAATACTCCGAAGCGGAATAGTTGACGAAACGACCCGTCTGTTCATTCAGAATTGTAGCTTTTCCATGACTGACCTCCTCGTTCACTTCATTCTCTTCATCATTGCGGGTGCTGTACTCGTGGCGGCCCCAATGTTGATCGGTCGGCTCGTCCGTCCCAATCTCCCAACGCCCGAAAAAGATGCCGTCTACGAGTGCGGTGAACCGACGATTGGATCAAGCTACGTTCAGTTTGATATCCGCTTTTACGTCGTCGCACTCCTCTTCATCATTTTCGATGTCGAAGTCGTTTTCTTCTTCCCGTGGGCGACAGTCTTCGGGGGAGTGACACAACTGGCAGACACGCGTCTCACTGAGGCCGCTCGCACCAATCTCTCCGACAAGCTCTTGAATCTTGAGCCCGGAACGACAACAGCGGAAACTGCAATTGCCGCATCCGATGCACTTCGCATCGCCTGGACCGGATTCGCGGACATCCTCGTCTTCTTCGGAGTCCTGCTGGTCGGATTCGCTTACGTCTGGCGACGCGGCGATCTCGACTGGGTTCGAGCAATGGTCAATCAGGCGAAAATCGCCCGAGCACAGGGGCGTAAGAATTCACAGAACGAACCTCGTGTGGATTCACAACTCGCTTCCTGAATTCGTCGAACCTCCTTTTGAATTCTGAGCCCAAGCAAATACTCAGATCCAACTCGCTCCAGCAGCTATTGCAGACAGAAATCATGACGCCACAAGAAATTCATCAGTCGCTGATCGATCGATTCGGAGAAGAGGTGATTCTCGGCTTCGAATCCTCTGCGAAAGATCCATGGATCGAAGTCGCTGCACAACACATCGCTGAAGTGGGTCAATTCGTTAAGAGTGATCCGTCACTCAAGCTCGACATGCTCTGCGACCTCAGCGGCGTCGACTATCTTGAACCGAACGAGAAACAGGCGAAGAAGTTTCCCTTCGACCCTCACCTCGAAGTCGTCTACCACCTGCTGAGCATTGAACACAACCACAAGATCACCCTGAAGGTGAAACTGCCTCGCTGGAAGGATGACCAAGCGGGTCAACTTCCAAGCGTTCCTTCTGTTTCCGGAGTCTGGGCGATCGCAGACTGGCACGAACGCGAAGCTTACGACCTCGTCGGGATCTTCTTCGAAGGCCATCCGAATCTGGTCCGAATTCTCTGCCCCGATGACTGGGAAGGCCACCCACTTCGTAAAGACTACGAGTTCCCATTGGAATATCACGGCATCCGAGGCTAGTCACAGCCCCGCGTTTCCGATGCAGCTATTTTGAGAGAAGACATGGCAACCCAGCTTGAAGATCAACGAATCATCGAATTTGATGTTCGAACCGACGAAATGCTCGTCAACATGGGACCGCAACACCCCAGTACGCACGGCGTGTTGCGTTTGCTGCTCCGCACAGATGGCGAAGTCGTCTACGAAGTCACGCCGCACATCGGATACCTCCATCGCTGTGCTGAGAAGATTGGCGAAAACCTGACCGGTCCTCAGTGGATTCCCTACACGGACCGCATGGATTACCTCGCCGGGATGAACATGAATCTCGGGATGTCGCTGACATTCGAGAAACTTCTGGGGATCGAACTTCCCGAAAAAGCTCAGAATCTGCGAGTCATCATCGCTGAACTCGGTCGAATCGCCAGCCACCTCGTTGGCATGGGCGCCTACGGTCTCGACCTCGGAAGCTTCAGTCCGTTCCTTTACGCCTTTCGTGAACGCGAGATCATTCTCGACCTGTTCGAAGAAGTGTGCGGGGCGCGACTGACTTACAGCTACATCACCATCGGGGGGGCAACTCACGACCTTCCCAAAAACATCCAGATCCCATCAGGTTTGGCAGCCTTGACCGGCAAAGACCCGAACTTGACTCTTCGCTGGTCCGACGCCGTCTTGCTTTTCCTTGAATGGCTGGAGAAACGGATTGTTGAGTATCACACACTGCTGACCCGAAACTCGATCTTCATCAAACGAACTGCCGGACTCGGGATTCTGAGCCCGGAAATGGCTGTCGATTACGGTTGCACAGGTCCTGTTCTTCGTGGAAGTGGCATTCAACGCGACCTTCGCCGCGACGGTGATCCCATTTACACCCAGATGTACGACGGATACGTCTTCGACGTCATCAGCGCCCCGTTTGAAGGTGTTTCCGGAATCCCGAAAGAAGTCGTTCTCGGCGACAACTGGTGTCGCTTCTTTGTGCGAATGCTGGAAGTGATCGAATCGATCAAGCTCGTCCGCCAGGGATTGGAAAAGTATCCAACCGCGGAGGGGGATTTCCGCGTTCCTTACAAGATGACGACCAAGCTGCCGGTTGACGAATGCTATCTCGAAACCGAATGTCCACGTGGTTGGATGGGCTTCTACATCGTCGGCGACGGACAGGCCGAACCAATGAGAGCTCGTGCCAAGAGTTCCTGCTACTGCAATCTCTCAATCACCGGCCCACTATGCGAAGGTGTGCTCCTGGCTGACATTCCATCGATTGTCGGATCGCTCGACATCGTGATGGGTGAGATCGACCGCTAGGGAACCTCGCAGAGTGTTCTTGAGATTTTCGAAGCGATTTCAGCATTCGCCATCGACGGTGGTGTCTGCTGATCTCCTGTTGGAGGAGTGCGTTTCAATTTCGGTCCGTCGCAGGATGGCATCAAGCTCACTTTAATTCATGCGAGCGAGCGATGGGAATCACGATTCGGGTCAAACGAATCTACGACGACGCTTCCCGCTCTGACGGTTTTCGAATTCTTGTCGACCGTCTCTGGCCTCGGGGAGTTTCCAAGGAAGCTGCAAGAATTGATCTCTGGGCCAAATCCTGGTGCCCCTCTCATGATCTTCGAAAATGGTTCCATCAGAATCCGTCACAGGAAGACGAGTTAGCCGAACGGTATCGGGCTGAGCTTCTCGAAAACATCGACGAAGTTCAGTCGTTAATGGAATCCCTGAAAGACCAGGAAGTTCTGACTCTCGTGACAAGCACCAAAGACCTCGAGAAAAGACACACAGCGGTTTTGAAAAGATTCCTTGTGACACGTTGGCCAACTCGCGAAAGTATGGACTGACTGAAAGAACTGGCGACTCGCTGACGAACTGTTGGTCGAACTGAGAGAACGACGAAGTCTCAAAGACTTCGCACCGTGAAATCTGTTTTGAGTCGCGTGTCTCCTGTCGGAAATTGAAAGAGGTCGACGCTGTGCAGAAATGTGATGTTGCTATCGTCGGAGGTGGGATCGTCGGCCTGGCGACTGCCTTCGAATTGATGCAACGCTTTCCGAAAAAAAGGATCGTGATCCTCGAGAAAGAATCACAAATCGCGATGCACCAGTCTGGACACAACTCCGGAGTGCTTCATTCGGGAATCTACTACAAACCGGGAACCTACCGCGCCAAGAACTGCCGTGACGCCAAACTGGCGATGCAGAAGTTTTGTGACGAAGAAGGAATTCCCTACGAGCTGTGCGGAAAAGTGATCGTCGCTACAGACGACAGCGAAACAGAACGTCTTCAGGACATCTACGAACGGGGAATCGCCAACGGTGTGAACTGCGAAATCATTGACCGTTCCCGACTACTCGAGATCGAACCTCATGCTGCGGGAGTCCGGGCGATTCATGTTCCGGAAGCAGGAATTGTCGACTACCGACTGGTCTGTGAACGTCTTGCCAAAAGGCTGACAGAAGCGGGACATCGCATCTGGTTGAATGCAGAAGTCACTGCGATTCGACAGGAACCCTCTCAAGTCATCATCGTTTCAAGCCAGGGAGAATTGTCGGCAGACTTTCTCGTGACATGTGGCGGATTGTGGGCAGACCGTTTGATTTCACTCTCCCATCAGCGACCGGAAGCTCCCATCGTTCCGTTTCGTGGTGAGTATTTCTATCTCACTCCCGACGCGGAGCATCTGTGTCGGGGACTCATCTATCCGGTTCCCGATCCGAAATTTCCGTTTCTCGGCGTCCACTTCACCAAAACGATTCACGGAGGAGTTGAATGCGGGCCGAACGCGGTTTTCGCTTTCGCGCGGGATGGATATCGGAAAGTTGATGTCAGACTGCGTGACCTCTCCCAATCGCTCTCCCATATTGGATTTCTCAAGCTCGCTGCCCGAAACTGGAAGGCAGGGCTCGACGAAATGTGGCGATCGTGGAACAAGTCCGCATTCGTCACTGCTCTGCAAAAACTGATTCCAGACATTCAAAAAGAACACTTGATTGCAGCTCCAGCCGGTGTCCGCGCTCAGGCACTTGGTCGCGATGGAATGCTTCTCGATGACTTCCTGTTTCAGGAGTCGGATCGAATTGTCCATGTTGGAAACGCGCCCTCTCCGGCCGCGACCTCTTCCTTGAATATCGGTAGACTGATCGTCGACAAACTCAGCTCAAAAAACGCCTTCTCAACCTGACGTCTCGGGCACAAGAGAACAATCCATGAATCGTGACAATTCCAACGTCGAACCTCACTCCTGTGAAGAGATCTCTCTTCCCGGTCAAATCGAGTTCGCCAGGCAACACACCGGGAAGATTTTGTCTCAGCGAGTGCTCGCGGACAAAACATTCGCAATCCGTATCGATGCTCGCGAACTGGCTGAGGCAATCACTCCAGGACAGTTCTTCATGATCCGGCCTGAGCGCGGAACAGACCCGCTGCTCGGCCGCCCGTTCGCGCTGTACGACACGATTGTCGACGATCAGGGAATGCCTGTGGCTCTCGAGTTTGCCTATCACGTCGTCGGCAAGATGACCAATCTGATGAGCGAATGGGAAAGCGGAGAGAATGTCGTCGTCTGGGGACCGCTGGGGAATGGATTTCCGTTTTACGAAGGGAATCACCTTCTGTGTGTCGGCGGAGGAATTGGATACACACCATTTCTCGGCGTGTCACGGGAAACGCTCGGTACTCGGCTTTATGGAGATTCCTCAAAGAGTTCTCGCGCGACACGCGAGTCAGCCAATCCAGAACGACGGGTGACTCTGTGCTATGGAGCGCAAAGTCAGCGCTATCTCGCCGATCTGTCAGACTTCGATGACTTCGACAGTTCCCGTTTCCGTATTCAGATTTCGACGGACGATGGCTCAGCCGGTCATCACGGATTTGTCACAGATCTTGTCGCGCAAAATCTTTCGGCTCAAGGGAATGATCGTCCCGATGGAGTCTACTGCTGTGGACCCGAACGGATGATGGCTGCCGTCGCCAGTATTTGTCAGGCAGAAAACGTTCCTTGCTGGCTCTCGCTCGAGACTCCAATGGCTTGCGGCTTCGGAGCCTGTTTCAGCTGTGTGACCAAAGTCGTCACCGATGATGGATGGGACTATCGACGGACCTGTATCGAAGGTCCGGTCTTTCCAGCAGAGAGCCTCGCCTTTCAGGAGAACTGATTGCGAGGATTAAATGAGTCACTCAACTTCGTTGAGTCGTACACGTTCTTCGGGGCAATTCTTCAATCGCTGCGACCGCTTCAATCTGAAATCGACCAACGACGCGATTCAGGGTTGTCCCTAACTCTTGCGAGTGTCGCATTTCGTCATCACGTTTTCTCACATTCTGTCTTATAGTCAACAAGATCTGCACCCCCTCTATTCTTCTGTTGACTCGATATGAGAGAAAGTGTTCTAGATGAATACGGCTTCTAACTCCATCGCCGCAATGATCATGGTGATCACAGGAGTTCTCCTGACGATGCCTGGAGAGGTTGAGGCGAAAAACGACTGGCTCAAAGGAACAGTACAAACTGGCGGGACCAAACACTCCAAGCCAAAGTCCAAAGTCCGTGTGACGCTTTACGAAGCAACCGAAGGGAGTCCCATTGTCGTCGGGCAAACGACTTCAAAGAAAAACGGAAACTTCAAACTGAAAGCACGGAAGAATCAGACAGACAGCATTTTCTTCGTCACTGCGAATGTCGGATACGGCGATGAATATGTTGCGATCCTCGGTCCGAAACTTCCCCCGGAAGTAACGATTAATGAACTGACAACTGTCGCAGCTGCCTATTCGATGGCTCAGTTCTATCGAACCGGCGAAATCTCAGGGAATGCGTTCTCGTTGCAGATCGCTGCGATGATGGCGGAGAACATCGCTTCTGCGCGAAGTGGCCGGACGTCTGAAGTTCTTCAGAAGTCACCGAACGCCGATCAGACGAATTCCCTTCGAACCGTTCGATCTCTCTCCAACCTTCTGGTTGCCACCACCGACAACTATCTGATTCGGTCGACTCTGATGTATTTGACAGAAACCGACAGCGGTGAGCGACCTCGCAACACCGTTGTGGCCCTGGCGAATCTCGCTCGTGATCCCAGCTGGAACTCGTCCTACATCTACTGGTTGACCAAGGTCAAGCGAGTTTACACACCGGTCCTTCATCAAGAACCGGATGCCTGGGTTGTCACCGTCAAAGTCAATGACTCCGGTGACGATGCGTTTCTCTTCGGCGGTCCGGCGAACGTTGCGTTCGATTCACGCGGATACGTCTGGGTGGCAAACAACGTCGTTCAGGGAACGCCAAATTCGGCCCGCAACATTATGGTTCTCAAGCCAAACGGAAAGCCCGCTGACGGCGGTCCCGGACTTCCCACTTCTCCAATCAGCGGCGGAGGAATCCTTGGAGTTGGTTGGGGCATTACAGTCACTCCGGATGACCACGTCTGGGTCGGCAACTTCGGTTGGGGTGACCTTAAACCGACGGAGAGCCCAACAGATGATGACGCGAACGGAAGTACTTCTCTTATTTCTCCCGCAGGAGTTCCGCTTTCCGTTCCGATTGGATTCTTTGGTGGAACACTCCGTGTTCAGGCCATTAAACTCGACGCAGATGGAAACGTCTGGTCGGCCAGCTTCGACAATGACAAGGTTGTCATGTATCCCGGTGGGGACCCAACGAATCCCCGCGAAGTCGACTTTGCCGCGAACTCCGCACCGTTCGGAATAGCTGTGGCACCAGATGGAGCAGTCTGGGTCACCAACTCCGGGGGCTTGTCTGGTCAACACCAGAGCAGCGTGGCGAAAATCATTCTGAACAACAATGGCGACCCCGTAGTTGAGTTCTCCCACGATGTCGGAGAAACGCTAAAAGTTATTGCCGTTGATTCAATGGGGAACGCCTGGTTCGCGTCTCAGAAAAACCACACCGTCTACGCTTACGCACCCGATGGCACTCAGATTGGGGCTTATACCGGCGGCGGAATCTATGGACCGTGGGGGATCGCGATTGACGGAGAAGACAACATCTGGGTTTCAAACTTCGGTCCACTTGAACTCGACAACGTGTTGACTCAAGGCCGATTGTCCAAACTCGCAGGAGCCAACCCTGCCACGCGTCCATTGAACACATCGATTGGAACTCCAATCTCTCCGCCAACTGGCTACACCGTTCAGTCAGCTGGTGAAGAAGTCTTGCTGCATGATGGAACTCCTCTCAACGGCCCGGACAGCAACCTGCCAAGCTATGTTCCGATGATGCGTCAGACGAGTGTTCAGATCGATCAAGCTGGGAATGTCTGGACAGTGAATAACTGGAAGCCCAAAATTGCTACAGATGTCCTTGGCTTCGATTCCGGGACGATCGACGAAGACGGAAACCCAGGTGGCGACGGCCTAATCATCTTCGTTGGTCTGGCTCCACCTCCGAAATAAGTCGATCGGTTTCACTCCCATCCATTTCACTGCGTGCATTCATCGCATGTCGTCGGTCGTAGTGGCCTGTCGACATGCGATGATTTTCTTTCAGGCGATCGCTTCGCCCGCCATTCTTCAGGCCGATTCTTCGAGACCGGTCCGAAGATCACAGCAACGATGTTGACTTAAGTTTCCCCTCGCGGCTTCCTTGCGGACACAGTCAGCTGTCCGGTTGTTTTTAATCCGCTGAGCACGATCGCGATCGGAGCACATGCGAGGTGAACAAACATCGGCGGGGCTGAGAGGAACCAATTCAGGAGAGTTTTCCCGAATCGCGAATTCGGATTCCGATCGAGCAACCAAAGCCCGGCTCCTCCAAAGTAGTCCCGAACACTCCGATGATTTGTAATATTAATCTCAGTGAAGCCTGCATCGCTAAGTAGCTGTTTGAGAATCCGCGGACGAAACTGATGCAGGTGCCGCGGAGCATCCCACGCAGGCCAGTACATTCCGAAACAACAACGTTCAAGCGACTCATAGTTGGGAACGCTAAAGTAAATCCTCCCACCTGAATTCAACCATTGAAAGGTCCGATCAAAAAATTGCGACGGACTCTTGACGTGCTCGAGGACCATCCATGCAAAGATGGCATCGAAGGAATCGTTGGGGTGTGTCGAACTCTCAATCGTTCCCGTTTCTACGGTATGTCCGAGAGAGCGTGCCAGTTCAGCAGCTGCGGGAGAAGGTTCGATTCCGTGAACACTCCATCCGGCGTCGCGCAGCTTTGTGAGAAAATCTCCACGTCCGGTGCCGATCTCCAGCGCCCGATTGCGATCAGATTCAGGTTCCGGAATGATTTGAGAGTCATCCCGTGAGAGCCAGTAGTACAAAGGCCGGATTCCTGGAATCCAGCGGATCGGCGGGCGAGCGTACCAGGGCTTGTAGTGAGGGTCGGGCACCGTCGCAGGAGCCGTTTCCTGGTGAGGCCCGTAGTCTTCAGGATAACAGGCTGGCAGGCTGGCATCGGTCGGGCAGGGGTTGAGATAAACGTGGCCGCACGATCGACATTTAACGAACTGGTACTCGCCAGCGATGCCACAAAGCCAGTCCCGACAGGTCATCACATGACCGAACTCAGAACTTCCACAGAGCGGGCATGGAACCGTTTCGAGAGTAATATCAGAGTTCGTCAATTCAGCGGATTCCTCAATCATCCTCTCGCCACACAGTCCTCGAGATCTTCGTCAAGCGGTCATTTATTCTGTCTGAAGTTGCGGCGCAGGTTGCCCCGGTTGTCTGAGGTACTGCACTTCGTAATCTTCCGGAAGTGGAGTGACGAGATTCTCTGCCGCCCATTTGTTCCATTCGCCTGCCAGCTTTGCGACACGCTCCGGATATTCCGCAGCGAGATCGGTGAGTTCAGTCCGATCCGAGCGGATGTTATAAAGCTCCCACGCTTCGTCTCTCAGAGCAACAAGTTTCCATTCGCCTGAATGGACAGCACGATTCCCCTCGTGTTCAAAGAAGAGAGAGCGATCAACGACGCCATCCGAATTGAGCAGGGGACACAAGTTTTCCCCCGGCCCTGATGCCCCCTCAGAACGTTCCGCCTGTGCGGCTTCAACCGTCGTCGGCAAGACATCGATTAAGTGTGCGGGCTGATGCGAAATCACCCCTTTAGGAACAGGACCGATTGGCCAATGAATAATACATGGAGAACTAATTCCTCCTTCATGGTTATAATGTTTATATAACCTCCACGGCGAATTCGATGCATTCGCCCATCCTGACCCCACGCTGTGGTATGTGCCCGGACCTCCCATTTCATCGAGTTGCTGCCCCACATGAAGCACGTTATTCGGACTTGATTTTCCGTCAAATCCATGCGGGTCCCATTCCGCGCATGCTCCGTTATCAGAGAGGAAGATGATCAGAGTATCATCGAATTGATTCTCTGCTTCGAGTGCATCCAGAATCCGTCCGACGTTTTGATCAACGCGATCGATCATCGCTGCATAAATCGCCATTCGACGTGCAAGATCCTGGCGACGTTCAGAACTCAGAGTATTCCACTCCGGATTGAATCCGGTGTGCGTTTCTCCGTAATTCCAATACTGCGAACGTGGAGTAAGTTGGGTGTTCTGATCGACGATTCCGAGTTTCTTCATGCGGGCCAATCGCTCTTCTCGAATCTTGTCCCAACCGACGGAATAGGTGTCGGCGTACTTCACGATCTCTTCCTCGCGTGCATGGAGTGGAAAATGTGGAGCATGGTAAGCGACGTATAAAAACCACGGCGAATCGGGAGTCGTCTGTGAGTTCTCAAGAAACTGCAGCGCGTGATCAGTGACTGCATCTGTCCCGTAAAACTTACCTTCGGGGTATTGGATCGCCTGCCTGCCTTGCGGCAAGCGGAGGTAATGGTCTGGGTCCCAAAAGGTTTGTGCGCTAATTAATGTTCCGTAAAACTCTTCGAATCCGTGTTTTGTCGGATCAGGTGTTCCAAGATGCCACTTCCCTGAGTGAAAACACCGATATCCACTCGATTGAAGTTCGTCGGCAATCGTTGCGGTCCCATCAGGGATGCGACCGCGATAACCGGGACGACGTAAGTCCTCGACCTTGTGCCCAACACCGACTCGATGCGGATACTGTCCCGTCAACAAACTCGCCCGTGATGGACAACACCGTCCGGTCGTGTAGAAGCGAGTCAATCGAGTGCCAGCGTTCGCAAGTCGATCAAGTTCCGGTGTCTCAATCTCTCCTCCATAGCAGCCCAGATCACTGAATCCGAGGTCGTCCGCGACGATCAACAGAATGTTTGGTTGTCCCTGCGACAGCGAAGAATCATCGGCGGACGCAGTTGTCATCAAGAAGCATGTTGCCCAAAACGCAACCAGCCAACAGAGCCTTGAGCGACGAGAATCTGATGTTTTCACAGCGAGCATTGGCGTTCCTTAGTTGATGGTCCAACCAGTCTGCTTCAGGTGTTCGACACTCTGCACAATTCGCTCATGCGTTTGTTCGAGCGTCAGCGGGGGTTCTCCTTGA
This sequence comes from Thalassoglobus neptunius, assembly GCF_007859735.1. Classification (GTDB taxonomy): domain Bacteria; phylum Planctomycetota; class Planctomycetia; order Planctomycetales; family Planctomycetaceae; genus Thalassoglobus; species Thalassoglobus neptunius. The sequence continues at coordinate 77,157 of NZ_SIHI01000016.1, forward strand.
ATGCCTTCGACTTCGAGGCTGCATGGCCCGGAATAGTTTTGTTCGACAAGGACCGTTCGCAACTTCTCGAAGTCGACAGCTTCTCCTTCACCGAGTGCAGGGAAGTACCAGTCCTCAAATTTTCCGCGACAGTCCTTCAAGTGAACGTGCCTGATGAATGGTGCGACTTTCTTCTGTTCGGCCCAGAGATCGATCGTTTCGTTGTAATAGAAGAGGTTTCCGGGATCGAAGTTGATTCGAACAGAATTATGATCCACTCGTTCCATCAATTCGAGCATTCGCTCGGCGTTTTGACATGTCCCGGGATGCGTTTCACAGCAGTAGATGATTCCGGAATCGGCGCAGCGGTCTCCGATTTGTCGCAAGTGTGAAACCAGAGCTTCCCACTCCGACTCATCTTCAATCGCCCCGCCTCCAGCGACAATCAGCGAGACCCCCAAACGCGCAGCATGATCGATCTTCTTCAACGTGGCTTGGAAGACTTCGGGAAGCAATGGATTCCCCGAAGTCACGTTACAGGAGGAAAGTTTCAAACCAGCTTGCTGAATCGTTTCTGAGAGTGCGACGATTTCCGCCTCAGTCGACTGATCGGTTGCGACGGGTTGTTCCCCGAAGAACGAGGGGACGCCAGCATTTTTGATTGCGAGTTCGACATGCGTGATCCCGGCTGAAGCGAGAAGTTCGAACGCTGCCGGCGGACCGAATCGACCATACGAGTTTGTGAAACACGAAAGAATCATAAACGTTTACTTTCACGGACCATTACGAGAACGGGTGAGCGAATGCAACGGAAGTCAGGCGGCGAGATTCGTTAGTCAGCACTTTCATCACTGCCTCGCTGGACTTTGTACCGCAGCTCCGCCATTCCTGACCCGAGTTGGTGAACTGACGTCAGTTGTAGCGCCGGACTTAACACCATCCTTGGGAACAACGGCTTTCCCTTGCCAAGTGTTACCGAGCCCACTTGGATAATTAACTCGTCCAATAAGCCCGCATCGAAGAATTGTCCCGCCAGGTCACCGCCACCAACGATCCATATGTTCTTGCCGCCCGCTTCCTCAAGCATGGCCTCATGAACACGACTCACGTCGCCTTTCACGAAGCGAATCTCCGCGACTGGAATTTGGGGAAGCTGACGTGATAAAAAAAACCATGTCGGTTGAGTGTATGGCCACGGCGATCCCACCTCCTCAACCACTTTCTCCGCATTTCGAACGATCCATTCGTAGGTTGCTGACCCCATCGCCAAAGCTCCGACGTTGGCAATAAACTCGGGGTAGCTCGATTCTTCGATGCTTCCAAGTGCGAAGAGCCAGTCGAGAGAATCATCTTCGGTCGCGAGAAACCCGTCGAGGCTGGCTGCGGTGTAATACTGGGTCTTCATGGTTGCGGCACGGGTTATGAGTTGATCAGGAGCTTGAACTTACAGCCCAACAACTTGTTCGCTTCGGTGTGCTCTTGATTCGATCCCCAACCGAGCAAAGCCGAATGAATCGGTTATTCCCCACTCGCTGGCTGCGGATCACTCACAGGAAGACACAACCATGGCGGTCGTACGCTGGAAACCTGATTCAGTTCTTTCGCAGCTGCCCGAACTTTTCCTTCGGTTGTAAGGTGCGTCATAAAGACGAGCGGCACGATCGGCGGTTTCGAAGGGTCTTGTTCGTCGGAGACTTCCTTTTGAATGACGGAGGAAAGGCTGATTCTGTTTCGCCCCAGAATATCCGCAATGTCGGCGATCACGTGAGGGAGGTCTTCCACGTGGAACCGGAAGTAATAGCGACGCTTGATTTCTTCCAAATTCTGATACTGAAACTGTTGTTCGGTCTGCCAGAGATTGAGTCTTCGGAACGTCAGTGCCGCACGTCCCACAGCGACATCGACAAGATCCGCGACGACCGCCGACGCTGTTGCCATCTGACCGGCTCCCATCGCTGAAAACCAGGCTTTTCCGACTGCGTCACCCGTCAGCTCAATCATGTTGTACGGACCGTTTGTTTGGGCAAGCGGTCGTGAATGCCGAATCAACGTCGGCTGTGTATGGAGTTCGAGGCATCCGTCCACGAGTTTTGCAGTCGCAAGCAGCTTGATGGCATAGCCGAGTTCATCAGCGAATCGAAGATCTTCGAGCAGTAACTCATCGATCCCTTGAACAGGGAACATGTCGGGAGTGAGGCGTTCCCCGAACGCGAGTTGCGTCAGGATTCCCAGCTTCTGAGCAGCATCGGTTCCTTCAACATCCATCGAGGGATCGGCTTCGGCATAGCCCATCGCTTGTGCCTCGGCGACAGCGTCTTCATAAGAAACGCTATTCTCGAGCATCTGTGTCAGAATGAAATTGCTCGTACCATTCAGAATCGCTTCCAGCGCGACGATCTGATTGCCTGACATCGCCTGCCCGATGGCTGCAATGACTGGACACCCGCCAGCGACGGCCGCTTCGAACGCGATGGTGCGACCTGATTCACGGGCTTTGGAAAACAACGTGTTCCCATGCTCGCACAGCAAGGCTTTGTTGGCGGTGACAATGTCTTTCCCAGCTTCGAGAGCTGTTTCCACAATCTCCTTCGCGGGAGACAATCCGCCGATCAGTTCGACGATGACATCATTGTCCGGCGATTTCGCCAGCGACAATGGATCAGTGGAGACCGGAATCCCTGCAAGGTCGACCGGTCGCGGCTTTGAAGCATCTCGGACTGCGATTCCGGTAATTTCGATGGGACGTCCTGCTCGCTGAGCAGTGCGTTGTGCGTGTTCCGTCAGAATCTGAGCGACGCCTGAGCCGACTGTTCCAAGACCAATTAAACCAACTCGCAATGAATCTGACATTTGAGGTTTGAGACCGCCACTGGAAATTTGAAGACACCTGCGGCCGGGACTGTCCGACCGGCGCATGATCAGATTAACGGCATTGGCAAGACGACGGGAGGCACAAGGGAGATTTCTCCCCGATTTCACTCGTCATGATGTCACAGATGCAGTTATTTATCTGAAGAATCTGCGGTTATTGATCCACGACTTTTACACAGAACTCAATTTCTCGCACTGGCAAGGAGATTGCGAGCCCGGTCTTGCTTCCTATAATCCAACGAACTCCTCTATTTAGGCAGTTGATGTCATGATCAACCGAAACAGAAATCCTGAGCGCATGGAAGCAGATTCAACGTGGACGCATCAAACTATTCGAGTCGGTGCGGTGAGCTACTTGAACAGCCGCCCGCTCGTTGAATCCCTCGATACCTATCAACCAGAAATCGAGCTTTCCCTCGACGTTCCAAGTCGTCTTGCAGACCAACTCGCCGGCGGCAAGCTGGATGTTGCTCTCATTCCTTCCGTCGAATCGTTTGTCGACTCAAATTACAGGATTGTTTCTGACGCCTGTATCGCAACGCATGGCCCCGTCCTGTCTGTGAAGCTCTATTTCCGCGTTCCTCCGGGGAAGGTGAAAACACTCGCTCTCGACGAGGGGTCTCGAACAAGTGCGGCCCTCGCGCAGATCATGCTTGCAGAGCGTTTCGGAGTGCATCCGGATCGAATCCCGTTACCGCTCGAACAATCGACCTCCGACACATCCGCTGACGCGGTCCTTCTCATCGGAGATCGAGCAATGCACACACCTGCGGAATCCTTCCACTCTGTGTGGGATCTTGGAGAAGAGTGGGTCACCTGGACCGGGTTACCCTTCGTCTTTGCGATGTGGACAACTCGTTCCGGCCTTGATCTCCACGGAGTTGAAGCTGTTTTGCAACAGGCACGAGATCTCGGATTAGAGCGAATCAACAAGATCGCCATCGACGGAGCCAATGCTCTTGGTCTTTCACAAGATGTGAGTCTGCACTACCTCACGAAGAACCTGTACTTCAAATTGGGAGAAGCAGAGCGAGAAGGTCTCAAGTTGTTCCGAAGACTTGCTGCTGAGAACAACCTGATCCCTCAAATGAACACGCTTCGATCGAGAAGGCATTCCTCGACAGATTCACTCGCGAGAGCTTAAAGCGAGCATGCTGCACTCATGAACGCGCTGCTTTCGCGAGAGTGTCGCTTTGCGAGTTTGCCACTCGTCAGCCTCGCATGTTTGTCGCCAGCCGCTGACACCAACCGCTGACATCAACCGCTGACATCAACCGCTGACATCAAACAGTGTCGCCAGCCGCTTAGATGCCGGACTCAAGCCATTCGTGCAAATGGCGACTGAATACCAGCAGTCCGACAACGGCTGCTGTGATTGAAACGACGAGAACGCTCCCAGCTGCGAAGTCTTTCGCCCGGCGGGCTCGTTCGTCAATTTCGGGCTGAAGCAAATCGACGACGGATTCGATCGCAGTATTGATCAGCTCCGCTGAGAGAACTCCGCCAATGCAAATCGCGATCACGATCCATTCGATCGTCGTCAGGCCCAGGATCAGGCCCGCCACAATGACTGCGACCGCAATGGCCAGCTGAATTCGAAAATTCCGTTCCGTCGCTGCCGCTTCAAAGAGGCTGCGGATGGCGATCTTCAAACTGGCCAGAAACGAGTCGTTTTTCATGTGATCCCGGCGAGAGTCGAGAAATGATGGACAGGGATTAGAGCACTTTCTGATTGGGTCTGCACTCACTCGCACGAGCAAACTGAGCCTTTTACCTCATGAAAAAGCTCAAGCGAGTGCACAGGAAAGAGCAACATGCTTTAATCCAGGAAGTTCTCTCGGCTCAATGAATGGGGAACGATTGATCCGGAGTAGACTTGAAACGGAAGAAGCTCGACCGTGGGGACTGACAGTTCGCTGTCGTTGGGAATTGGAAATCCCGGGTTGATCCAGTTGTCGGAATTCAGGTCTCGAACTTTCTTGACGCTTCCATCTGCCATGAGGATGTTGAGTGTCATCACTCCCGCTGCAAAGTCAGGGTGTTGCGGAGCCCAGTTTCGCGTGTCTTGAAGCCAGATTTTTCCGTCCACACCCCCGTCGCCTTCAACTTCAGCAGTTGGGAGTTCGTCTCCGCAGAACGGACCGGTTTCACAATCGTCGACTGGCAAACGATCGGCAACTGTTCCGGGTGGAAGACTGACAAATGAATCCGTCGACTGGTCCCATGTCACAGGCCCATTGAGCATAGCTGCCACCAAATGCTCTCCTTGAGTGAGACCATTGACGCTGGCGAGAGTCTCTGAAACTTTGATCGTTGGAGTTCCTTCTGCAAGGAGCGGAATGTTTTGCTGCGGGATCGGCGAGATCGCGAGGAGCCGCAAGTTGAGTGGTCCGAACGTCGCCCCACGCTCACTGACGGGCCAGTCGGGAGAAGTTTGCCAGAGCCCATCATCAGCTCGTTCCCAGGCAATTCCTGATCGCGCCAAATACCAGCTCGGCGCGTAATTGGTCGTCATTCCGCTTCGAATCATTTCCGAAGCCATTTCGATTCGCCCAGAGTCACCAGGCGGCAACTTTCCGTCCCCCACGGGTTCACCGTCTTTGGCTTCAACGAGGAAGTCGGCACACTCGCCCCCCAGTCGAAAATTCAGATCAGCAGGCATCCGAGTCACTGAAGGAGTTCCGGGAGTCCCGACCAGATCGGCGACTCCTTCCGCATGGGTGAGGCTGTGACTCGGGCAGTGGAGTGTCGCCCCCGAGAGACGCTTGAGGTGATACAGATCCGAAACCCATCCAAACTCGATGGGACATCCATCGGACAAAAAATCATGCGCTCCGGTCGAAAGTTGCGTCGCATCGTTTTCATCGGCGAACTGCAAGAACGCGACGCCGATCTGTCTCAAGTGGTTCTGACACTGAACATCTCGTGATTGCTCGCGGAGCCTCATCAGCACCGGAGCCCCCAAACCGATCACGATGAACACAATGATCAACACGACCACGATTTCCGAAACAGAAACCCCGGCTCGCGGCACAGGACGATCGAACGACTTTTTCAAAGAGTGGGGACGATTCATTTGATCCACGGACCATTCACAAAGTCTCGAACACTCGTCGGCACAACTGGACCGGGATACGGCCGCGGATCAGAATGGGAAGCGTCCATGAAGCTTTGAATCTGCTCGACAATCTCGGGGTGCTGGGCAGCTACGTCTCGCTCCTCACCCGGATCAGAGTCCAGGTCGAATAGCTGGATCGTCTCTTGCCCGGCGAGATGAATCCCTTTCCACTTGCCCATCCGGGCAGCTCTTCCCAATCCGCGTCTGGACAGATACTCCCAATAAAGTCCCTCGTGACTCTCTTGTTCCCCGTCGCCTGTCAGTGTCGGCAAAAAGGAGATCCCATCGGTGACTTCCGGCGTGTCGGCTCCAATGACTTCACAAAGCGTTGGGGTGACATCCCAGAACGCGAGCGGTTCATCACTGACTTTTCCGGCAGCAATTTGATCAGGCCAACGAGCCACAAACGGAACGCGAATTCCTCCTTCGTAGAACGTCCCTTTGTAGCCTCTCAGATCCGCATTGTTCTGAAAGTAATCAGTCATCTTCGTCCAGCCGGCATCTTTTCCTCCGCTTTGACCGCCGTTGTCAGACGTAAAGATCACAAGTGTGTTCTCGTCGATTTTCAGTTCCTTCAACAGCTGAAGAATTTCTCCGACTTGATCGTCCATCCGGGAAATCATTCCCGCGAGAGTGGTCAGGCCATCTTCGGATCCAAGATAATTTTCACGAGGATCGAGAATCGCAACCTTTGGAAATTTCCCTCGATAGGGAATCTCTGACTCTTCCGGGACGACAACTTCCACATGCGGAATGATGTATGGAACATAGGCGAAAAACGGTTTGTCGTGGTTTGATTGAATGAACTCCATTGCGGAGTCATGAATCTCGTCATTGACGTACTGATTCATTCCGGTGCGATTGCCATCCAGCATCACTTTTTCATCGTTTTGCCACAGCCAGTAGGGATAATAGAAGTGAGCATGGACCTGAAGATACTGGCCGAAATACTGATCGAACCCCTGTCGATTTGGATGCCCTGAGGTGCCTTCGTATCCGAGCCCCCATTTCCCGAAACCACCCGTCACATAACCAGCAGACTTGAAGCGTTCAGCGAGCGTGACATCGGAATCGAGAAGGAATTGACGCGTATCATTCGCTCGGACGGGCGTGTGCCCCGAGTGAAGCCCGGTCATCAGAACACTTCGCGATGGCTGACAAACGTGTGAGCCAGCGTAGAAGTGCGTGAACTGAATTCCCTCGTCAGCAATCTGATCGATATGGGGCGTCTTGATCTGATCCTGTCCGTAGCATCCAAGTGCTCCGTATCCCATATCATCCGCCATGATGAGAATGATGTTTGGGCGGGTGGGTTGATCGGCTTGAAGTGTTGGCGTATAAAGGAGTTGTGGAATGACAGTAGTGGCAAGCAAAAATGCCAGTGTAGTTATTCT
>NZ_SIHI01000017.1 GCF_007859735.1 Thalassoglobus neptunius
CTGTTCAAAGTCTCTCCCGAGCCATCGAAAGCAACTTCCGGCACTTCAAAACAAGCACGACCTCACTCAATGGCAACCAACCAAAACTCAGACTGCTACTCAGAAGTCCGCAATGTTCAACGGGCTGTTAAAGCGACCGAACGAGCCGTCCGCATGAGATCGCGCGGGATACGCACTATTGTTCAATGAATCGGCTTGGAATTTCTGTCCTCAGGGCATCCGTCGCTCCCCGGTCGAAGAACTGCCCCAGTTCGACGACAGAAGGCCCCAACAGAAAGAGATAGACCGCCGGCATCAAACACAACACTGTCGGGAACAACAACTTGAAGGCTGCGGAGTTGGCCTTTTCATCTGCTCGCTGACGCAGGGTTTGACGCATTCCCTCTGAATAGTCAGCCAGTGCCTGAGAAACGCTCGTCCCCAGTTTTTCCGTTTGAGTGAGAAGATTCGAGAACGAAAGCACTTCCGGTAAATCGACGCGATGTGCAAAGTTCGTCAGAGCTTGAGACAGCATCCCGATCCGCGCCTGTTCGGAAACGATTTCCATCTCCTTGGCCAAAGCAGGATAGACCGACTTCAAGTCTCGACCGACTCGGTGAAAAGAACCGGTCACCGTCATTCCTTGCGAAACGCACATGTTCAACAGATCGAGCATGTCGGGCATTCCGGTCGAAATCTGTCGCAAACGATCGCGCGCGCGGTTCTGAATCCAGAGGCTCGGCAATGCCCACGCCAACGCGGTTCCAATGATCATGACCACAAGAACGGTTGCCTCAAGTTCTTCCGGAACGATGGCCAGTAAAGCTCCGCAACCGAAGATCGGCAGCAACAGGATGAGATACCAGACAGCCCCAAAATTCTGCCAGGCATGAGGAGAATAGTAACCCGCATTCCGAAGCGAACGCGTGAGTCGTTCTCGCTTCTCTATTGAAACCGGCATCATCGCCGCGAGAAGCGGAGTCAATCGTCCGAAAAGAAAATCGCTTTCGTCATGCGGCCCTGTTTCCATCCATTCAGGTTCATCGTCCTGCCCGGCCGGTTCATCTTTCTGTTGCGTCACATTCAGTTTCGCAGCATCCCGTTCCGCCGATTTCTCTGACGTCCGTCTTCGCCTCCATTGAACCAGTTTGACTGTCCCATACACGACGAAGATGACCGCGACACTCACGAGATAGAAGATCTGTTGATCGAAGTTTTCCATGATTTCACTCGATGTCACGAAACGTGTTTGAGAGCCTGTTGCTCTTGTCCAATTGCTCGCGGAAACGACTTCACGAAGCATGACCGAAACACTCGGAGCAGCCCGCTTCATCGAACTTTCTCTTCTGCGCTAAACTCGTTGACTGGTCTTCAGAATTCGGAACACCCACAAAGCTCCGATCAGATCCAGCACAACCGCAGCAATTGTAATTCGCCGCCCCCACTCGGAAGCGAAGAGATTGGCCAGGTATTCGTTGTCCCGAAACAGGAAGAATAGAACGATCGCCGGGGGCAAAATCAGCATGAGAATGGCCGTTGCCCGACTGGCCGAAGTGGCCGCCTTCAAGCGTCCGAGAAATTGAGCACGATCGCGAAGTGAATGTGCCAACCGGTCGAGAACACTGACAAGGTCTCCGCCAGTCTGCTGATGCACGGTGAGCACGGTCGTCAGAATCCTCGTAGCAACCAGACCTGTCCGATGCGGAAGTTCGTCGAACGCGATTTGCAGATCCAGCCCCAGTACAAGCTTGCGAGTGCAAAGCTTTAATTCACTCCCGAGTGGAGCAGGAACTTGCTGCGAGACCCAGATCAACGCCTGCTCCAGGCTCCTCCCGGCTTTCGCAGCCCGGGCGAGTTCTTCAATCATTTCCGGTAGCTGTTCAGACAGAGTCTTCTGACGTCGTGATCTCATGAAGAACAAAACCATGACCGACAAAACGCAACCGATCACAGCAGCCACTGTCGTCGTCAACAGATTCTCATGGACGACGAACATAATTCCGGAGAGTGTCACCGCCGAACAGAACACCAGAGCGAGCACCATGGGCGGAGAAAGCCCGATCCCGGATTGAATCACCAGATCGTCAAAGTGCCGATTCATTCCGTTGCTCAACGACGAATCATCTTCGACACCGAACTCATCATGTGATTTCAGGATCGCGGAAAAATCGCTCGTTGATGTGAGTGTTGTCGTCGTCATCACAGGTTCTCTCAGTCGTGCTCTTGGGGATTAACTCCTCAATTGTCCGATCGCCAGTTCAATCCGCGGTTCCAGGCATTCGCAGTTGTCGTGCGGTGAACCACGCACGTTCCGTTTCAACGCCAGCTGCCGTCATTCGCCCGATAAGCTTCGGCCGGTACCCTGTCGCGAAGAACTCTCCACTCGATTTGCCATTCTCGGATTTTCCGGTCGAGCGATAGACGAAGATGTCTTCGAGAACAAACTCGCCATCTTTCACTCCCACGAGTTCCGACACCTGCACAACTTTTCTCTCACCGGAACTGAGTCGAGTAATGTGCACAAACAATTGAATCGCAGAAGCGATGTATTGTCGACTGACGGAGTTCGGGAGTTCGACGCCCGACAATGCAATCATCAATTCCAGTCTTGCGAGCGCGTCGTTGGTATCGTTGGCGTGAATCGTGCTCATCGAACCATCGTGCCCGGTGTTCATCGCTTGCAGCATGTCGAGGACTTCACCACCTCGGGCTTCCCCCACGATGATGCGATCCGGACGCATCCGAAGAGAATTCCGCAACAGTTCCCGGGGAGTCACAATTCCGCGACCTTCGATGTTCGCCATCCGCGTTTCCAGCCCGACCACGTCATCCTGCTGCAATTGCAGTTCGGCCGTTTCTTCGATGGTAATCACTCGCTCAGTCGGCGGAATGAACCGACTCAGGTTGTTGAGCATCGTGGTCTTTCCGGCCCCTGTTCCACCGGAAAGAAGAATGTTCGCCCGTGCTTTCACCGCCGCAATGAAAAATTCGGCCATCTCGGGAGCCAGTGTTCCCATATCGACCATGTCTTCAATCTGAACGATGTCCTTCTTAAAGCGACGAATCGACAGCGTTGGACCTCGTAGCGCAAGCGGCGGCATAACAGCATGCAGCCGCGATCCATCAGCCAGCTTCGCATCGACCATCGGTGAGACTTCATCAATCCGGCGTCCTGCCTGCCCCACTAATCGCTGGATGAACGAAAGCAAATGCTCGTCGTTGGCGAACTCCACAGACGTTCGTTTGAGAACTCCATTCCGTTCGACGAACACCGAATTCGCGCCATTCACAAGCACGTCGCTCACGCTGGGATCATCCATCAAACTCTGTAGTGGTCCGAAGCCGTAGATCTCATCGAGGATCTCACGCACCATGACCGCTTGTTCATCTTCAGAAAGCCCAGCCTCGTTCCGACGACACAGATAACTTGCAAGCGCGCTCAGTTGAGAACGAAACTCCGCTTCCCCGAGTTCCCCCGCTTTGGACAGATCAATGGCGTCAACAACCTGCCGGTGAAGTGCTCGCTTGCGTTCCTGAAATTCAACTTCAGGCCTGTTCAATTGTTCGTGGACAGCAATCATGGACGTTTCCCAGGACAACACAATTTTCAATACGACAAACCGACATCATCGGCAGCCCGCGTCAGTTCAACGCGATAAATGTACGGATGCAGCCCGAAGTTCTCTGACACCATCCCGGGACTCAATCCGGAAGGAACAGCAGTCCGCGTGCAGACAACAGCCTCTTGAAAAACAGCAATGGTCGACGTTGAAGTCTGCTCAACGGACATCAACCGCGCACCGATCAATCGCTCTAATTCAACAGTGCCAACCTCATCGCTCACAAAAGATGATTCAGATTGAAGGGATGACTCTGACTGCAAAGATCCCTCAGATTGTTTCGCAATCACCGAACAAAGCCCGATGATACGAGCTTGACCGATTCGTGTTCCCAATTGATCGAACACACCTTCATCGATGATCCAACCACAACCCTTCGACATCGGAAGTTGACTGAAGTCGATCCATCCGCCGAAGTCTTCGAGTTGACTCGCTGTGATCCCGTATTCGATCTGAAGTTGAACCGTTGCTGATTCGAGTCGATTGCCAAGATCGATCACGCATCCCGTGGCAAATGCCGGATCGGAATGAAATTCCACAACGATCTCAGGAAGCCCGTCCGGTCCATTCAAGACACGTTTCGCAACCGGATCCCATGTGTAATCGTCCGGAAAGAGACGATTCGAAAGCGATGTGTCCAGTGAAAAGACTTGCTCGACAGCGTCGGTGTTGAGCACGCCGATCGGCCACATTGGAACTCCGACATCGACAAACGGCCGCAATCCGACGATGTCGTTCCGAATCGATGCTTCCGCTTGTTCAGATAAGTCCGCCGCCGCACGTCCTGTCAGAAACGGCATCAATAGCGGAACCGAATTCCTGTCCGCTTCTCGACACACGCCTGTCACAAGAACAGTCGTGGGAAACGAATTCGTCTGCAGGAAATGAACCTGCCCGGTTAAGGGGCTGGAAACGATTCGACCAAATTCAATCCCGGAGGCACTCGGGATCACCGGTCTCTTTCCCAAAACACGATTGGCTGAAACCAGCTCGTCGACACTCTCACGAATTTCGTTCAAGCGCTCGACGTGCCCACGATCATCGAATCTGTCTCGCAGCAGATCAACACTCGCCAATTGAACCGCAGCTGACAGAGCTGCCGTTTGAACGACTGTTTCAAGTTCTTCCTGACCGATCGAGATCCAGAAGCGATTGAGCACCAATGCCATCGCTCCTCCAAACACGACGATTGCCACAGCGACGGCCGGAATCAAGCTTCCGCGTCGTGGATGTGTCAATTGTTGAGTTCGGTCGTGTCGCATGATTTAATCTTGAATGACTCTCTCGAATCTTCTCCCGTTCCAATTCGTGAAGGCTCTTTCGAAACATACGAGAGTGCATTTTCTGTTTGGGTGTGCACTCTCTCGCACGAGCAAACTCAGCCTTTTACCGAATGAAAACGTTCAAGCGAGTGCACAGGTAAGAGCAACTTGCTCTAGTTCTCCATGGAATTGACGGAGCCTGCAGGGTCCGCTATCGGGCCACCCGAGCCCTGACCGTTGACGTCGTTGTAGTCGTACTGCTCAATGACATACTGATCCGTTCGACGTCCTCCGACGAATGACGACATCCGTCGATTCGCCCCCGAGAACGATTCGGTCACGAACGCGGTTTCCTTGTCAGCTTCTTCTGGTGGTTCCGGTTCCTGCAGCCCCAAAATCTGATTCAACGTTGCACGATTTTCGTCGCTGACAGCAATGACTCCATCCCCTTTTCCGTCCGGATTGAAAGTCAAGTTCAAGACACCCTTGTCCTGAGTCAGCAACACGACATTTGCTTGTGATGGAGTTAGCTCAAGCGTGACATCGCTTCCCCGACTCGAAGTATGATTGCCTCCTCGCTGCAGTCCATCCAGAGCGAGGACTTTCACGCCGCGAAAGAGAGTCATGATCAATCCACCCGTCGATTCCAGTTCGGGCACATCTTCGGGAGTGAAGAGAACGTCAACGTACTCGCCCGGTTGCAGAAGTCGAACGGTTCCCAGATCGGCACCCTCGACGCGAACAGTCACTGCCCGCATTCCCTCTTCAACGTTGAGAGGCGGACCTTCGTTCGGCGGATAAAGAGCATTCGTCTGAATCGGCTCAGCGGCCGGAATAGTTTCCTTCACGATGCGTCCCAACAGAACGCGATCTTTGATCACCGTTTCCGGAGTCAACGAAGACTCCCGCGCCCGACCGATTCCGAGATGCATCTCTGTGATCAGCGTTCCAGGAGCCAGATCGGTCAACGCCATTGGAATCTCAATGATCGGATCTTCAATGACGAACTCTTCCTTCGCAAACATGTGTTTGGCGAAGTACATGCTCACCAGAAGACCAACGACTCCTAGCATTGCCATCGTTAAAAATGCTGGTGAAATACGTTTCACGATTCTCTCTCCCAAGCGACCACAGGCGAATCGCCCCGGCGCAATAACAGTCGTCAACCACTATTCCTTGCGGACTCGCACCACAGTCACGATCTCCTGTCCGACGAGGTTGTAACCAATCGGCCACAGCAGGTTCGGGCTCGCCATCGTCATCGGAAGCCCAGCTTCAACGATCACTTCGTCCCCCGAAAACTCTCCCAGTCGCACCCCAATCGAGACCGCTTCAGCAAATTTTGGCCTCAGCGACTCCTTCACTTCTCGTTCAACAATGGACGCATCAACTCCCTGCATCATTGCAATCCGAGCCCCAGCGCGTGTAGCCCGGTCCAGTTCGATCCGCGCATTGAACAACAATGCAAACTCAAACAAACCGAAGAGCATCACGAGCAAAATTGGAAGAACCAGCGTGAGTTCGAGGCTCAAGCTGCCGGATCTTTGAACACGTCGCGGTTCACCAAATCTGCAAGAACGTCTCGACCTCATTCGGAAACCTCCGGCGAGACCGCAGTCGATGGATCAGGAGCTTCCTCGGCGGAAAGTTGTGTGGTCAGCTGCGGATAAAACCAGAACAGCACCACCCACGTTGCAATCCCCACCGGACCGGCAAATGTCATCACCCGACGACTCACCTTGTCCGATGCCGTTTCCAACTTTGGAGCGTCCGCAGCCTGATTCTTTCCCGTTCCCAGATATTGACCTTTCGTCGAACGAACTCCGCGAGCAATCAAACTCCAGAGCACAACGCCGACGGTACTGATCAACACAATCAACGTACTGAGAATCAGGACGTAAAGCGTCATCTGAAACCCAAGCCAGACACTCAACGCCCCGATGAGTTTCACGTCACCTCCTCCACCGCCTCCGACAAACCAGAGGACGAAGAGAATCCCGAATCCCAGCAGAAAGCCGAGCGCAGCGGACCCGAGATGGTGCCAGCCGTAGAGTGCTGACATCACCAACTGATAAACCCAGCCAGCGAAGAACATCGGAATCGTCAGTTGATTCGGAATCTTCTTGAACCGAACATCCCATGCGATGGTCGCTGCGGTAAACAGGCTGACGGCGAGAATCAAAATCAAGATCATGAGGGGCATATTGCATATCCGGGTTTTCATCGAGAACGAATCCGTTCTCACAATCATCCACGATGCAACCCTACGACATGTTTCCGCAACGGGGCGCCGATGTTGCCGAAACTTCACGTCTTTCCCTTGTCGTAACGACTCCACCAATCGCTCTCATCCGAACAATCCCACATCCGCCAGTTGCCGGGGCCGCGAAAATTGAGCGAACCTGTTCGCGTTGGAAGGAATGGAAACAGGCAACTGGAGAATCCCCGTCTGCCGACGAGAGAGAATTCCGAAAAGTAAAGATTTAACGATCAATCGGATTATCGAGGAGTTGTCGGATTGTCCGACCCCCAGCATTCTGACCAAACTTCGACAAGCACCTGAGTCGATGATTCTTCCCGACAAGGATGTCCGATTACTCTCGACTCAGGCGGAGACGATGCAGGAACTTGATCGCAACTTGAGCGACTTCTCAGAGCTTCATGGATTTGTTCACGAAACTCTTTGCGAATCAGAAAATCTTCTCAGCAATCAGTTTCAAACACGAATCAAACCGCTACGTTCCAAAGGTTCGGTCTGCGGAGTCGAATACATCCTGCGAGGGCCTCGCAGCTTGCGATTGAGCGCCATCTGGGCAGCCGATCAGAACGTCGTCTACTTCTACAACGCAGTCGGCGAACGCTACCTGAAGGTCAAGCTGAGCAACCGTCTCGACGTGAGCCAAATCGATCAGGTGGCATGAGTCTATCTTCTAAATAGCACAGCAATCTGCTGAGCCAGCACAAGTGAACAGACTCGTCAAAAAGCCACGATGGGCGCAGAAGGTCGGGAGCTGCCTTACTCAGAGTTGACCGCAGGAAACGGTTCCGGAAATTCTCCATCCAACGCAGAAGTGATGGCTGTCTGATGCTCCGGTGCATCGGAGAGTGAGAGAAATCGTTCCGCGATCAATTCCGCTTGCTCAGTCTGATTGCTCAGTTTGAGGACCGCCACAAGCAAGGCTGCGTCGCTCGTCATTGCCTTCCGATAGAACTGCTTGAGAAGTGCTTTGCTTTGGGTCTCCTCCCGCTTCTCCGCACGAGCCATCCCGGTTCGATAGGTGTTCTCAATCCGAAGCGACTCCTCATCGGGCGGCAGATAATGCACCAGAAGCGGAAATTGCTTGTTGGCAATCAGATAGGGTTTGGCGACTGAAAAAACCTCGCTCGCGAATTCCGGATTCTTAAAGTGGAGCCGCTGAAAGACCTTCACCGTTTCGTCCGGAGAGACGAGCGAGTTGTTCAGTGCGGCAAGTTCCTGAAACGCACTGAACGATTTCTGCCCCGAAACAACCCGTTCCGCAACTTGATCACGTTCTGCCTTCAACGCTTCGAGTGCCGGTGGAAATTCTTTGGCCAATTCCGCCCAGTATGACAAAGCAAACGACAACCGAACTCCACGGAGCGACGGGACGTATTCCAAAACATGGCGATGAAACCAGACATGTTTCGCGAGAGCCTCTGGGTAGCGCCCCGCTCCAAAATCATCGCGAGCTTCCTGCAGGATCTGCTGCGGCTTCGGATCATCCGGAGGAACCCATCCTTCAACGGTTTCGTCCTCAGCGAAAACGACTCCGACGAACAACACAACGCCCATCAACGGGACAAGGGCCACAAGATTGAGAACTTGAAAGCTTCGCATGAGTTGCCTTCTTCTCTCACGAATCGAGATCAACAACCGGTTTGACAGCAACGATTTCGTGCTCGCCAAAAACCAGACAACCTCAAAAAGAGGCACTTCAGTCTAACCCGGAAATGACGTGAGATCAGAACTTAAATCGCGGCAATTACCGAAAGAAACAACATCCGACGCACACACGAAGAGTGAAAAGGTCTTATGCGGTGACGAGTTGTTGACTCTCAGTTGCCTTCTGCGAATCGTCTGTCGAGTTGCGTTCCAGAACATAGAGAGCACTGTGCGCGCGCCAGTTTGCGAACGAAGCCCGCTTGACAGCCCGGCTTCCGATAATCGGCAACTCCCGCACAATCTTGAAGTTGCCTTCGTTGGCCAACTCACGAAAGTCCACCATCGAAAGAAAGTGAACATTCGGCGACTCATACCACTCGTACGGCAAATGACTCGTCACCGGAGCCCGACCTCTCAGAAGAATTTGCAATCGAACTTTCCAGTGCGCAAAGTTCGGCACAACCACCAAAGCACGCCGCGCAATTCGAAAGATCTCGTTGAGCAGATCGAGCGGCCGGTCAATCTGCTGAAGTGTCTGACTGAGAATCGCGAAATCAAAACTCTGGGCGGGGAGTTCATCCAGCCCCTGATTCATATCCGCCTGAAGCATCGGAACTCCCGACTCGATGCCTCGAATAAAGAGTTCCTCGTCCCGTTCCACTCCCAGAACATCGCACGAGTGCTCATCACGCAAACGTTTGATCAAGCTGGCATCGCCACATCCGAGGTCGATGACCCGACTTCCCTCAACAATCTTTCGAATGATGAGATCGTTCGTCACTGCCGCTCGGGGATCGGGCATGTAAATTCTTTTCGCACACATCGCTAGAAAGTCCCCTCAGCAATGTCCTGATGTGTACGGGCCAGAAACGGACTCACAAGCGACCCAAGTTTCGGAAGCTCACGATCGATCAAAAATGCATCGTGCCCGTAGGGGCTTTCCAACTCGCGAAACGTCACATGACGTCGAGCCTGAACAAGCGCGCGAACAAGTTCCTTGCTCTGCGATGTCGGGAACAACCAGTCAGTCGTATAAGAGACGACTAAGAACCGGCACTTGGTCTTTTCGAAGGCCTGATAAATCGATCCGTATTTCTCCGCCAGATCGAAGTAGTCCATCGCTCGTGTCAGAACGAGATAGCTGTTGGCATCAAATCGCTCGACGAACCGCTTTCCCTGATAGTGAAGATAACTCTCAATCTGAAACTCAGTTTCAGAACGGAGATCGAATCGAAACTCATCGCCGTCTTGAAGCCTGCGACCGAATTTCAGCTCGATGGACTGTTCCGACAGATATGTGATGTGTGCAATCATCCGTGCCAGTGCGAGCCCGAAACGCGGCTTTTCTGACTGCTCGTAATACCATCCATCATGAAAGAGCGGATCGCTGTAAATCGCCCGGCGTCCAACTGCATTGAACGCAATTCCCTGAGCATTCAACTTCGCGCCCGACGCGAGAATGACAGCTGCTCCCACGCGATCAGCATGATTGATCGCCCATTCGAGAACCTGCATTCCGCCCAGGCTTCCCCCGACAATCGCCAGCACTTTCTCGATCCCAAGATGATCGAGGAGCCCGTTGTGGACGTTCACCATGTCTCGAATGGTGATGAATGGAAAATCGGGCCCGTATGGTTTCCCGGTCTCCGGACACTCCGAACTGGGACCGGTTGTTCCCTGACATCCCCCGAGAATATTCGAACAGATGACGAAGTATCGATCGGTGTCGATCGCCTTCCCCGGTCCGACAAACCCGTCCCACCAGCCCGGCTTCCGTTCTTCAGGAGAGTGGCGGCCAGCGACGTGTGCATCACCGGTGAGGGCATGGCAAATGTAAACGACGTTATCTTTTTCAGGCGAGAGGGTTCCGTATGTTTGGTAAGCCACAGTGACGGGACCAATCTGGTCTCCGCTCTCCAGAACAAGTGGATGAGGCGGTGAAAAGATTGTGGCGAACTGGCGGGCGACATTGCTTGAAGACGAAGTCGCCGAACCATCGGGTTGGGCCGTTTCTGTCGACATCTGATTCCAGAGTTGTACAGCAAGAATTATGCGAAGCGTGGATTATAGACCTCTGCTCGACGGAAATCGAGTTGCTTGCTCAGCTGGATGTTTTCGTGAGAGGACCAATCACCTCAATTGCGCTCGAAAGCCACTCCTTAAATCGTGGCGACCCGAGTGCAGAGAATCAATGAAAATGATCTACGCCAGCCGCAACCGTTGTCGGGCGAACTCAATGGCAGCAATGAGTTGATCGACATCTTCAGTGGTGTTGTAGACCCCGAAACTCGCTCGCACTGTCGACGAGACGTTCAGCAAATCATGCAACGGCATGGTGCAATGATGACCGTGACGAACGAAGACACCTTTACGATTCAACAGCTGGGCCAGATCTTCCGGGTGCGCTCCGTCGATGGTGAAGCTGACAATCGCCCCTCGATCTTCCAATCGAGGTCCGTAGATCTTCAAACCCGGAACCTGACTCAATGCTTCCATGGCATAACGAGTGAGGAGTGATTCCTGTTCGTGAATCGCTTCGAATCCAAGTTCGTTGACGAAATCGATCGCTGATTTCAATGCGATGGCTTGAACGATCGGTAAGGTTCCCGCTTCGAACTTTGCGGGAGCACTGGCCCATGTCGATCCCGATTTGGTCACCTGGTCGATCATGTGCCCGCCGAATAGGAGAGGGTCCGTTTCTTCAAGCAAATCTTTTCGACCGTACAGCACTCCGACTCCGGTTGGTCCGTAAAGTTTGTGCCCTGAGAAAACGAGAAAATCGATTCCGTCCGCCTGCACATCGACCGGTGCATGGGGAACGCTCTGCGCTCCGTCGACGACAACGATTCCGCCAGCCTCGTGAACTCGATCGGCAAGACGTCGAATCGGGTTAATCGTCCCGAGCATATTCGACATCCCAGTCACAGAAAGAACGCGAGTTCGACTATTAACGAGTTCATCGAAGGCCAAAAGGTCGAGTTGGCCATCTTCGGTAAGTGGGATGTAAACAATCTTCGCACCGGTTCTCTCAGCGACCTGCTGCCAGGGAACGAGATTGGCATGATGCTCCATTTCGTTGAGAACGATCTCATCGCCCTCTTGAAGGTGCCGCCCTCCCCACCCGAAGGCAACCATGTTGATCGACATCGTCGATCCTGCCGTGAATGCGATTTCCGACACATCCTCCGCACCGATCAGTTTCTCGATCGCTTCGCGTGTCGCTTCCAGTTCTTCGTCGATCTGAGCACCGAATTCATACACGCCGCGATAAGCGTTTGCGTAATGACTTCTCTGAACTCTCTCCTCAGCTTCAATAACACAGTTCGGTTTTTGGGCAGAGGCAGCTGTGTCGAGGAAGGTGACCGGTTGTCCGTTGGGAAGAGTTTGTCCAAAGACAGGAAACTGATCTCGAACTCCGCAAAGAGCGACTTGCTGGGTGGCCATGAGTATTCCTTAAGCTGCTTCTTCGACAACGATCTGCCGGACTTTTTTGACCATCCCGAACAGACCGTTCTTTCGCGCCGGACTGAGATGTCGGTCCAGTTCGAGTTTCTTGAAGATCTCTTCGACGTCGGTCGCCAGAATCGCTTTCGGGGTTTTGTGATTATAAATGGCCATCAAAACCGCAATGAGTCCATTCACAATCATTGCGTCACTGTTTGCAAGAAGTTCGACAACTCGCTCGGATCCTTCTGATCCGGGTTGAGAGGCATCGACCATGCTCGCAACTAACCAGACATTGCTCTGGCACCCATGGACGCGATTTTTTTCAATTTTCTGATCTTCGGGAAGCTTCGGCAATTCGAACCCCAGATCAATCAGAAAGTCACAGCGCGCTTCCCAATCCCCGAGGAATTCAAATTCCTCAATGAGTTCGTTAAGCGTCATCAACGATGCAGAAGACATACCGTCTTCACCTCTTTGCTCGGAGCTTCTTGTAATCTTTGATTCCTCAGGATTCTAAGTCCCTGAGAACTTCGGTCCAAGGGGCGATCGCTTTGCCCCGTTCGAAAAGTCACTGATTGAAACCGACATTTCAACGGTTTCAAATACGTCCAGCGATATCGGATTGCCTGTCAGCTACATGGGGTCGTCTGTAAATTGTCCGCCCTTTTCGTAAAACTCAGACAGATCGATCCCGCCTTTCTCTTCCTGTTCAAGAAGAGCCACTCTGGCTTCTAACCGTTGAAGCCGGGCTTCGAGCTTCGGATGAAGCATCTGCGATTGTTCCGCCGGCCTCAATTTCGGAACCTCTGGGTAGCCCAGCTGACGTTGAAGAGCCGCAAACATGTACAGCGGATCTTTGTTCAAATTTGCACGCGCAATGCGACCAGTGTCCCGGTCGAACAGTGTCGGAAAGGAGTGCTGATACTCCGGATTGTTCGTCCGCCGACGCACATCTTCGACATGCTGATCAGACCGGAGATACACAAGATCAGCGAAATCGACCGTCCCCAATTCGAAACGGATCTTCCGAATCCATTGTTGCCACTCATCGGAATACGCAGGATCTTCTGAAATCGCGAGGATGCCGTGATCGTAACCGAGTCTGTTCCGTGCAAGACACTCGAATTGATAAACAAACAGCGATGCCTCGCACATCTCCTCAGAACTTCGAAACTCCGCCTCACGTTCCAGAATTTTCAAAGCGACCCGGAAGTCAAACTTCGAATGGTCATCTTCGGCCATCTGAATGATATACGTTTGAAACGGCAGGAAGTAGTGTTTCAGACGAGCCATTCCATCGCTGAGCCGCCCGTTCAGCTGAATCTCTCCGATCAGAAAGTCAATCGCCAGCGGGAGTTTGGTCGTCGTCAGAACTTCGTCTTTGAGACCGGCGAGGATCTCTTGAGAGGGCGTGTTGTTCTCAAGCCGTTCTCGATAGACTCGGAAGAAGTAGGCTTGTTCGATGTACTCTTCTTTGCTCAACACATTCTGAGCCATAACGCCTTCTCCGAGAAATCCAATCCCGCCACTTCAGTTGATCTACTGAAGCGGGATAGGTTCAGGAGTCAAGACAAACGGAAAGACGCGAAGAGGCCGTCCCACTTCGAGATCGGTCGGATAAGCAAGTTGAGCAGCACGATCAGCGGCAAACTGAAGCAACGTGAAATCGAGCCCGCAGTAGCGGTCACGATCTGATTCGGCCGCCACATCTGCAAACACTTCACCAGCGGAAGCAGCATGACGGCGAACTCCGTGAATGCTCTCTTCACGAACCTTAATTCCGGCAGCCGCCATTTTGACCATCCCCTTGAGGAACAATCCTGTCAGAGAATCGGCACCAGTCGCCCGCATCAGTCGTTCCCACTCATCGTTTGCTTCCCAGTAGAAACCGAGATTGAAGTAGTCGAGACCGATCAGATAATTCCTGTTCTCCGACCACCGTTCTTCCTTTAAGGCTTTCGGCGGTTGTGGTCGACGGTTGTAGCTGTGCCCCCGAGGATCACGGTAGGGATGAGGGGTTCCAGATCCTGGAACATGCGTATAGCGAGGGAGTTCAGTCGAAGGAAGGAGTCGGATAAATTTAGTCGTCGAAGTCATATCAACTTTCTCGAGAAACGAGAACCGAACGAAAGTTTGTCAGTTCCACCCATCAAGTGTGCCGGACAGGCAAGTGCAGACCATGGCTGATCGACGAGAGGTCAACAGGCCGTGAATCTTTCAAGACAAAATTCGCTTGCAGGAACAGGAACGCTTTCAGGAAATTGTCACCAGGACGAGTGAGAATTATCACTGCCCAAAACGATCACTGCCCGAACCGTCACTACTCGGGACGAGCAGACCGACGTTTCAGGGTGTTGAGTACACACGGAGGGCAATCCAGCGCAGCATCCGTGACTAATTCACGGAATTTCGGTCAGCAGACCGGCGAATCCTTCCGAAAACTCATCAAAAGATCGACATTGCCTTGAATGAGAGTGCCCTTGACAAAGGCTTCTCCGAAAGCACGTCAATTCATTGAGTTCAAAGGATTAGAACACCTGTTCGAGCAAATGTGTAGATCGATTTTCGCAATTCCCCCACATTCCCTTGAACGTGGAATTCTCCCCACAACATCTGTATCAATCTGGCAAACTCTGCGGTTTTCGAAGTAGCGACTCCGCGACTTCAATTAAGTTTGCTGCCGAAGACTGTGCACCCGTTTGGGAGACCTGCGACAGGGCTCGACCTGATCACTCGTGTGAATCCGAGAAAACTCTCTCGATAAACACACCGGGTTCCCACCTGATTATCGCACTCACTCCCAAGAAAACAATTGCCCGAAGTTCACGTTTTCAAGCGGCCCCCCTCCGAAGAGCACTCGAACTGAACGGGATGCACATCGAAGAGCGAAGCAACGTGAGAACCGCACGTCTCCAGAAAGCCGATGCGCACTGACCGTCGCCGTGCAAATATACGGTTGCGATTGCGAGATTTGCGCACCCAACCAATCGCAGCATCAATTTTCACATGCTGCAAGTTTATAGCGCTGCAGTTTCACGTGACGCTGGTTTACTGAGACGCAGCGTTAGTTGAGATGCAGGAAAGAACCACGGAGTACGTCGATCTCTTCTGCTCGAACGAAGACACGGCCACCTGTGACTCGATCAATCAGACCAAGCAGGTTTGCCTCGGGTTCATCGGCTCGTTCAAATTCGGCGTGGGACATCATCAAGTCGATGAACTCCTGCGCAGAGACCATTTTGCAGTCTGGACGAGTTGAGCAGAACTCTCGGAGCTCAAGAAATGTTCGCATTTGCGTCGATCCAATATCCCGAAATCATCACCGCAGCTATCCAATCAACTGCGACGCGACACGAGTATTTCGCTGACTCCGCCAGCAATAACGAAAAGTGTTACCACGACCCACGGAACACTGAAAACGAAGTTTTGGTGTAGATTACTCGACTTCTTCCAAAAACACAGCGAACAAGTGCATCATTTTCTCAGGCTTGCAATAATACTGATAAGCTCAATGCTGTTCAGCAATTAGTGCCACACAATCCGGAAAGAATTGCCCATGCGTGCTTCGTCATCGGAGGTTGCTTATCTAATCTTTGACGTTGAAGCTGTCGGCGACGGAGACCTGATCGCGAAAGTTCGCTACCCCACCGAAAAGCTCTCCGCACCAGAGGGCCTGCGAAAATACCGCGACGAACTGCTTGAGAAGACCGGACGAGATGTCCTTCCGCCAACATTTGTATTGCCCGCGTCTGTCGCTGTCGCCAAGGTAGGTCGAGATTTCCGGCTCATTGGCTTGTCAGTTCTCGACGAACCAGATTATCGCCCGCATATCATCACCGAAGGGTTCTGGAACGGATGGAGGCACTATGGACGCCCCACCTTCGTGACTTTTAATGGCCGAGGATACGACATGCCGGTCCTCGAATACGCTGCGTACCGCTACGGGCTGGCGATTCCCGACTGGTTCAATGTCTCCGCTCCTGCCTACGAACAATGTCGCAACCGCTACAATTCCCGCTCGCACATCGACATGATGGACCTGTTCTCAAACTTCGGGGCGACACGCATGAACGGCGGCCTGAACCTGCTCGCGAATCTGATTGGGAAGCCGGGAAAATCAGGAATCGATGGTTCACAAGTTCAGGACATGTTCGACGCTGGCCGCCTCAAGGAAATCAACGACTACTGTCGTTGCGATGTCCTCGACACGTACTTCGTCTTTCTTCGAACGCGAGTTCTACTCGGACTCCTCTCGCTTGAAGACGAAGGGACCATTGTCGCAGAGACGAAAGCGTGGCTTGAAGATCAGCGCGACAACGATCAGGCGATTGCTCACTACCTGGAAGGATGGGGAGACTGGGTTCCACCTCCCAATCCGGAATAACAACGTTGTTTCCCTAATTTCCTGTTTCCTCGTTGAAATTCTGAATTGAGAGAACATACAATCCAGATCAGATGCGTTGATTGTTGATCGGTCCGTGTGTCCATCCTCAATCAACACTTCTCACCTCGTCGTGAGGAAAGAATCGCGGAGCCCAATTGCCGAACTCAGGCATTACGCTGAAGAGAGCTCGCTGAGAAGCGATGATTTGAGTTTGGTCAACTTCGAGTAGACCTTCGCGATTCAATTCGAACGACGCTGTGCCTCCGAAATCCCACCTTGAAGCTCTGACACAGGATCACCAAATTCGGCAACTGATGCCAAGAGTTAACTTGTTACGGAACTTTTTCATGACAAGTGAGTTTGAATGATCAGAAAGAGAGTCACTCCCCTGCCCGGAATCAATGATTAACGCAGAGGGAATTCAAGGCGATTTGAAACACGTGAAGTCAGGAACGCTCAAAGCGAGTTTATCCCTAAAGGAGAGTGTACGAAATGAAAATTCTAAGTGCAGTGGCAGCGTTGCTCGTTGTTTCTTCAGTCGCAATGGCTGGGGGACTTGAAGTCGGTGAAGGCGTCGGTGCGTTCTACGTGAAAGACGTCACTGGTCCATCAGCAGGCGAAAAACTGTGCTATCGCTGCCAGTATCGCAACCGACCTGTCGTCAGCATCTTCGCACGCGAAATGAACGACAATGTCGCGTCTCTCGTGAAGAGCGTTGACGCAACTGTTGGCGAAAACGAATCGAAGAAAATGGCAGCGTTCGTCGTTCTTCTCACCGACCAGCCAGAAGCTCAGGAATCACAGCTGAAAGATGTTGCGAAATCAAATTCGATTTCAAAGACACCTCTGACTGTGTTCGACGGCCCAACCGGTCCTCCCGCTTACAAAATCTCAAAAGACGCAGAAATCACAGTGATGATGTGGGTCGACGGAAAGCTGAAAGTCAACGAAGAACTGAAAGCTTCTGATCTCTCCAACGACAAAATCAAAGCTCTTGTCGCAAAGACTGAGACCATCTTGAACTAGATCATTTTCACAGCTTCCCCACACCCGAAATGATCGAGTGCATTCCGGGAACTGATCTTCAGATTCAAGCTCAATCAGGTGTTCGCAACCCTCCGTTGCGAACACCTTTTTTTGTGGGCTCACCATTCTTTGGGACTCGCTTTCCTCCCTCGCCGAAGCCTTCTACTCTCGACATGGAGGAAGTTTGCGCTATTCTGAAGTCCTGCATGGCCGCTTCAGCATCCGCTCGTTGGGCTGCCGCTCAACAGGTCATGCCCTCCTGATTCCGAGGTCTCCTCAGTTCACCGCCTGCCTGACCACAGTTCAACAGACCGGGAACCTCTCTCAGTTTTCGAAATTTGACTTGAAAGCGTTCTTCAATGCCCCACCCTCCGGTCGTCTCGACGTCCATTCCTGAAGTTCCGGTTCAACGCGGAAAAGTCCGGGACATCTACGATTTCGGAGATCGCCTGCTCCTCATCGCCACAGACCGGATCAGCGCATTCGACTGGATCCTTCCGACAGCCATCGCCGACAAAGGACGGGTTCTAACGCAAATCAGCGCATTCTGGTTCTCTCAGATCACGCTCCCTCACCACCTCCTCTCTCTCGACCCGGGCGAATTACCGATTCCGGACGGAGTGAATCTTGAAGAACTCGAAGGCCGCTCCATGGTCGTTCGAAAAACCAAAGTCATTCCGGTCGAATGTGTCGTCCGGGGATATCTGGAAGGCTCAGGCTGGAAGGAATACCAGAAGTCACAAACCGTCTGCGGAGAGCCACTCCCACCGGGATTGCTTCAGGGAAGCCAGCTACCGGAACCAATTTTCACGCCAGCCACAAAGGCAGAACAAGGGCACGACGAAAACATTTCATTCCAACAGATGTGCAATCTGCTCGGCACCAACCTCGCCGAAGACTTGAGAAAGAAAAGCCTCGAGATCTATCGCACAGCTGTGAATCGAGCCGAACAATGTGGACTCATCATCGCTGACACCAAATTCGAATTCGGACTCATCGGCAGCGAAGTCATTCTCATTGACGAAGTTCTCACACCGGACAGTTCACGCTTCTGGGCGAAAGACACCTACGAACCGGGACACGCGCAGCTTTCGTTCGACAAGCAGTTCGTCCGCGAATGGCTGGAATCGACCGACTGGGACAAGAACAGCCCTCCGCCTGAACTCCCACGTGAGATCGTCACCCAAACGCGAAGCAAATATATCGACGCCTACGAGCAATTGACCGGGCAAAGCTTCGCATGGAAAGAGGCTTAAAGCCTCAGCGCTGGATCGCTAATAGCCCCGCTTCCGTGGTTTTACTGGTCCGATGGTCTGTGCTTTGCGTATGATAAAGAGACTTCCGATTCAGCATCCTCTCACTGTCTGTTGTACTCTTGAATATGAATCGCCGACTCATCCCATCGACTTTCGTCTTCCTCATCTTCATTGCTCATACTGCCATTGGACAGGACGAGCAGCGATGGCCGGTCGCGATTGACCGCGTCCCTGACGCATTCACGAAGCCTGCTCCAACGTCAGTCGGGGACCTGCGTCAGATGCAGGACCACCTGTCGACACTTGTTCCATTGCTCAAGGAGTGCACGGTCAATCTCAGCGTGGGAGGAGCCCAGGGCAGCGGGGTCATCGTCGATCCCAAAGGACTCATTCTCTCCGCAGCCCATGTGACCGGTCCTCCCGGACGGCCCGTTTCGATCGTCACCAACGACGGAAAGACTTATCGCGGAAAGACGCTCGGGCGCAATGTGATCCTCGACGCTTCAATGGTGCAAATCACCTCAACGCGAGATGACTGGCCTTATTGCGAGCTTGCCGAACAAGCTGCAAGCCCGGGTGACTGGTGCCTCGTCCTCGCTCATCCCGGCGGCTATCAAGTGGCTCGCGGACAGGTCCTTCGACTGGGGCGGGTGATCCTTCAAAACCGCTGGTTGATCCAATCAGACTGCGAACTGGTCGGCGGCGACTCGGGCGGACCACTCTTCGGAATCGACGGAAAACTGATTGGCATCAACACTCGAATTGGCGAAAGCACCGACCTGAACTTCCATGTTCCCGCCAGCGCCTACGCAGACGGCTGGGAACGTTTCGTCGCGGGCGAAGACTTCCGAACCCATAGCGGCGCATATCTTGGAATTGTCGGAAAAGTGAACCCATCCGGAACGGGGCTGATGATCACTGATGTCCTCGCTGGAGAACCTGCCGACCGGGCCGGTGTCGAACAGGGCGATATTCTACTCACCTTCGAAAATCGACGCATCCGATCTTTCGAGCAGTTGAGAGATCTCATCGGAGAAGAACCACCGGGAAAATCTGTCTCGCTGGAACTGCTCAGAGACGAAGAGATTATTAACGTGAAAGCTCGCCTCGGAATGAGGTGGGACTAAACCAATTCTCACGCGCATCTGAATCGCGGCTCAGCGAGAAGCGCATCTTCGCAGAAGATTCAATCCTTGAGCCAGCCCTTCTTCCAGAAGTAGATCAACAGGGCGATGCCAATTGCGGCCATCAGCCCGAGTGCGTACGGATACCCATACGTCCACTCCAATTCCGGCATATTCCAAGCCGACACCTTGTTGTCAAAATTCATTCCATAAACGCCAGCGACGAAGCTCATCGGCATGAAGATCGTCGCGAAGATGGTCAAAGTTTTCATCACCTCATTCGCTTTGACGTCGGACATCGCCAGAGACAAGTCACGCAGATTCGCACATTGATCGCGGAACACTTCGACCACTTCGATCAGCTGCACCGTGTGGTCATGACAGTCGCGCATGTACGTTCGCGTTCCACTCGAAATCAATGGATGCTCATGAGTCATCATTGATTGCAGAGCTTCACGGAGTTGCCACACGTTCTTTCGAATCCACATCAACTCTCGACGCAGATCGTAGACTTCTGCAATTTCGTCCTGCAGATTGAGGATCTTTTCTTCGATGTCCTCAAGCCTGGCCCCGATCGCCTCCAGCCTCGGAAAATAACCATCGATGATGGCATCGATCATCGTGTAAAACAGATAGTCCGCCTGCTGACCTCGAATGCGCGTATGCTGTCGAATTCGCTCCCGAATCGGCTCGAAACAATCCCCGTCGAGTTCCTGAAAAGAGATCACAAACCCTGAACCGAGAAAAAGGCTGACCTGTTCACTTTCGATCGTATCAGTCGATTTCAGCATCCGTGCCACGAAGAAAATGTGGTCTTCGTAATCGTCATACTTCGAACGCTGATGGGTATGAACGACATCTTCAAGCGCCAACGAATGCAGGCCAAACTTCTGACCAATCTGACCGACAGCATCTCCATTGCCAACCCCCACCACGTCGAGCCAAAGCACTGCCTCTTCAGCGGAGTGATCTTGAAGCTGAGTATGAAGCTTGGGATGCATTTCAATCCGTTGATCTTCGAGATGTTCTTTCGAAAACCGAATTTGCCGCAACTTCACATCCAGATTCTTCGTGTCCGACCGAACTGTTCCCGGCGGAGATGCAATCGGAGTACGACGACGAAAGACCTGTCTCTTCGGTCGAACTTTCCGGACGAATTTTCGAATCACAATCGTTCCCCACGTTCTTGAAGGTCCGTCATTCTGCTTCCGTCTGAAATATCGTTTGGCCGCCATGAACATCGCAAGGCTAATTTTCGGCGCCGCTCACACGATCGCTTCGACATCAACGTTTGCCAATCCTCTCCGAGGACTCCTCGTTGACTTGCGCAACTGCAGTACCTATCTTCATTTCGCAACCAAAATCACTGATATGATCAATCCAGAAGCCTGTGCTTGATGAGAGCTTGCTGCTCTTGCCTGTTCACTCGCTTGGACTGTTTGACATGATTTTTGTCCTGTTTGCTTGTGCAAATTCACGAAGACATTTTCGAAACGTGCTCTAGGAACAACTCATGCGCCAGCCCGTTCAACCACTTGCAAAACTCCTGAGCCTCTTTCTGCTCTGCGGTTTCATTTCGGGATGCCCCAGCGAAACGCCACAAGCTGGCCCGGGCGTTGCCAATGGTACCAAACGAATCGTCCTGCTGACCAACGGCCCCGATCCCTTCTGGGACACCTGCGAAGCGGGCGCCGTCGCTGCGGCTGAAGAACTTGGACTCGCAGACAAAGGCTACACGCTCTCCTACGAACGTGGAGATTTCACCGACAAGGGGCAACTCGACAAACTGAAACAGTACAACCTGCAATCGGACATCGCTGCCGTCGGAATTTCGGTTTACAACCCGGAAAGCGCGGCAATCGCCCGTGAAATGAAGAAGCTCCGGGACAAAGGAGTCAAAGTCATCACCTTTGACGGAGACATCGATCGGGAGCAGTTCCGAGACGCTCGCTTCGCTTACCTGGGCACAGACAATCTTGTCGGAGGACGCGAACTGGGACGAGCTGCGAAAGCAATCGCTCCCGAAAACGCCAAGTATTCGTTCTTCGTCGGAAGCACGAGCGCTGCGAACGCCGTCGCCCGCATGGATGGCTTCGTGGAAGGTATGGAAGGGACCGGAACAGAAATTGAACGACTGGCCGATGGCGCAGACAAAATCAAAAACCGGAACAACGTCGAAGGAGCTCTCGATCGGAACTCCGACTTGAACATGCTGGTGGGAATCTGGGCCTACAACACTCCGATCATCGTTCAGGTGGTCAAAGACAAAAAGATCCGGGAGTCGACCCGCGTCCTCTGCTTCGACGCTGCCGAAGCCAGCATCAAAGAAATGGGCGACGGAAACGTTGACGTCATGGTGGTGCAAAACCCATATCAAATTGGTGCCGAAAGCGTGGAACTCCTGCTGGCTCTCACAGAAGACGATCAGGAAACCGTTGACAAGTTTTATCCCAACTACAGCCAGGAAGGTGAAGGAGATCTTCATCGAACCGATCTCCGAGTTGTTGTTCCCGACGGAAGTCCGATCACCAAAGACCTGCTTGAACCGGAAACCGTCTTCATGACGTATGACGAGTTCAAAGCCTGGCTGGCTGAGCGGTCTCTTGTCAGTTCGTAAACAACTGTTTGACCCCGCACCTGGCCCAAAACACCTGCAGAGCGCTGATCGAATCAAACTCCTGGAAAGCAACCCACACTGATGGAACTGTTAAAGAAACACCGAAACGAATTCGGTCTCGTTCTCGCCATCGCTGTCGTGACGCTTGTGACGACGTGGCTCAGTCCATCTTATCAGCAGCAACCGGTCGATAACGCTCAGTCGATCATGCGTCATGCAGCCATGCTTGGCGTCTTTGCATTCGGCGCAGCGATCGTGATCATTGCTGGCGGAATCGATCTTTCCAGTGGGTCGGTCATTGCGTTCAGTGGCACTCTCTTCTTTGGCCTGATTGTTCTGCTTGTCCCCAAAACCGACCGCGGACAGCCCATGACGGGCGATGTCGCTACGTGGATTCTTGTCGTTTCCGGACTCGCGACACTCTTCTGCGCTGTCCTGATCGGTACGTTTCACGCCTGGTTGATCAATATCATTGAACTTCCGCCCTTCGTTGCAACACTCGCTTCACTTGTCGGGCTTCGAAGCCTCGCACGTCTCCTGTCCGCGCGAATGACCGGCAGCGAGCAAATCACCGTGAATGACGAACGGCTCCAGTCAATCGGGTCAGAAGCCTGGTGGATTCCGGTGGCATTGTGGATTGTTCTGGCGATCGCCTTCTGGATCTTGATGAACCGAACGATCATCGGTCGTCATCTATACGCCATGGGCGGAAACGAAACTGCCGCGAAGCTCTCGGGAATTCAAACAGACCGCCTGAAGTGGCTGGCCTACTGCATCGGGAGTGTCACAGCCGCGATTTCCGGAATCCTGTACGCGGCCTACGTCGGTTCGGTGAGTGCTGCCAATGCGGGACTCGGCTATGAACTCAACGCAATCGCCTCAGCTGTTGTCGGGGGATGCAGCCTCGCTGGGGGCATTGGAACGATTCCGGGAGTGATGCTCGGTGCCTTGTTCCTCCGCCTTGTCATTGACTCTGTGCAAAAGCTGGCAGTGACGAATTCCGACCGAATCGAAGGCCTGGTCGTCGGTGTCCTCGTTGTTCTGGCTGTGGCGGTCAACACCCTTCGTTTTGAAGG
Organism: Thalassoglobus neptunius; assembly: GCF_007859735.1. Lineage (GTDB taxonomy): Bacteria > Planctomycetota > Planctomycetia > Planctomycetales > Planctomycetaceae > Thalassoglobus > Thalassoglobus neptunius. Next base: position 23,696 of record NZ_SIHI01000017.1, read on the forward strand.
AGGCCGCTCGAAGCAATTCTTCCCCGGCTGGTTGGGCTTAATGAATGTCGGAATCCTGTCGTTAATTGCTGGTGTGCTCTACGCCGTGACAGCCACAGAGCACGCGATCTCACGCGGTTTCACTGTCGGGCTGGGAATTCTTTTCGTACTGGCGATCCGAGCTGTCTACGAGCGAGCCTCGAACCGTCCACGCACTCGATGACGCAGAATCTGCCAGAGCAACCGGCCGACAATGCCGATGCCTGCCCTATCCTCCCAACTTTCGCTTGAACTCTTTGCAAAACCGTAGTCATTACGACTTCACGCGAGACACCAAAAAAATCCGCCTGACGACACTCTCGTCTCGCTTCGGAATTGGCCACCTCTCTCCACAAAATCGCAAAGCCTTTCCCGAAAGCCACTTAAGAAAACTCAACGAGAATCATTCAACTTTTGGTCCGGGGTCTGCAAAGAGAAGAGTCATCAACACTGGTCACAACAACGACCACCAACAAATGACTCACAACCTTCTCTCAAGACGAAAGACTGACCGATGAAACTCTTCACCACCGCAGCTGCCACACTCCTGCTCGTCTCAACTCTGAATGTTCAAGCACAAGCTCAGGGAATTCAAACACAATCCGGTTTGCTCCTCGGTGTGTACGTTCAGGCGGTCAATCAGGGAATGTATGTGACAAGCACGATCCCAGGTTACTCGGCAGTCGGACGACTGCATCCTGGTGACATCCTCATGCGTGCCACAGCTGACGGTCAGGTGATTTACAACCTTCGCTCACTCCGCGAACTCGAAATGGCCAAGTCGGCAATCGGACCGAATCGTGAAGCAGCTATTGAGTTCTTCCGACCGGGATACGGTGTCCAGTATGCATGGGTCGAATTCACCCCTCTGATGGGCCCGGCAGCAGTCAGCTCTTCTGGCGTGAAGCAATACGGAGCACAATTCAAACTGGAATCAGAAAAACCGGGTGCTCGAAACATGTTCAAGAAGGGATCCAGCAATCCTCCCAAAGGCAAACCGGGCGGAAACCCATTCAACAACTTCAACCAGAAGCCAGGCAACCAAGGAGGCTTCGGCAACGGTGGCGGTGGAAGCAAAAACCCTGGAAGCCTGTTCGGTCGATGATCTTCAAGCACGCACACCAGTGACAAAATTCTAAACTCCGCAGGCGACTTGTTCCCTGCGGAGTTTTTTTGTTTGCGCTGTCGCACAATTTCAGCGAGTAAAGCTCGTCGCTGCGATCTTCAAGCTTGGAGCAGAAATGACGCGAAAGCGTGACAGAAACCTAAGAGGCCGGAGAGATGGAATCGTCTTCGTCGACGGCACTCTGCGATCGGAGCAATTCAGCAAATTGATGATCAGTCAGAAGCTTCTGAAACTCCACTCCGTAGATATGCAGATGATCACTCTTGCGATCCATCGATGAGTGAACGAGGCGAGACTGAATCACATTGGGACCGGCTGCTTCCGACAGAAAGCGGATGAAGACCGTCTCGGTTGCAATGACCCGATCCATCGCAATCATCGCCCCGCCTTTGGAGAGATTGAGAACTCGACCTCCCAGCGTCACCGATCGACACTCTCGCGTGTGTTCGTGCTTTAACAGCAGCGTCGCAATCAGACGAACTGGAACCCGATTCGACGAGCGTCGATTTTGCTTGATGCTGTCATTGCTACAAGCATCCACTTCGATCAACCGTTCAAGCCGCAATCTCTCTGTTCGCGACATCTTCATCATCGTGCTCTATCCTGCACAAGATCATGTTCCAATCAGCAATATTCGCTCGCGAGTGAACTTCTGATGAAGAATCACCAAAGGCATTCACGACCTGCGAGAAGCTGAGTTCCTGAGCCAATTATGCGACCGGCAATCCGCCAGGCGGAGAAATCTCTGGACCAAGAGGCTGGAAGTCGGCCATTTCTGACGATCACATCGGTCAGGGTCACAGAAACCACTCATGACATGATGTGAATTGGCGAATGTGCGGCATACTCCCACACCGAAGACTCTCTCAAAGCATGAACGGCGTTCAGATCGCCTTAATGGAGCGAAGGCCCCGCGAAGATTGCGCAACTTCCTCGGGGGAAGATTGCGATTACCCCAACGACAGTCGCCGGCCTGCATTGAACGCGGAGGTTCGGACGACTTTCCAGTCTTTCTTCACGAAGTCTGCATCGAGTGACTCAATCAGCCGCTGAGCCGACTGGTCGTCCTCGACAAACACAGCGACAGTCGGGCCCCATGAAGATTGAACCAGACAGACCGGATCAGTCAATTGCGCGACCCGCTCGGCGAGATTTTCCATCTCCGGATGGGAATAACGTCCTCCCTGAACTTCCTGAAAGAACTCTCCCACCAAATCTCCGTACCGTTGCAGTGCGATGCAAAACTCAGAGAAAACCCGCGATTGAATTCCCGGAAGAATCCCGGTCAACACCAACCGACACAATTCTCCTGTCGTCGCCTGTGACATTGGCGATAACTCCGCGAAGGCCTCCGCTTCCCCTTCTCCAGAAAGTCCTGAAGACTGAGGGGGAGTCACGAGAATCACGGGCCAGTCATCGGGGAACTCGATGCGGCATGCAAGATCCCCCATCGTTGCACCGGAAGCATGACCAGCATCGACGAGAAAGCCACCTGTCTGATAACCATGAAGTCCAACCGTAGACCGCCCTCCGCGCCCGCCCAACGAGGCCAATTCACGAAGGCTCAAGTCATTGACACCGTGCAGTGATGCCAATCCTTCGGCGACGGCCATCGACAGTTGAGTTCCGGACCCGAGTCCCTGATGCGAGGGAATTTCCGAGACAACGTCGAGATCAATCGGCCGATCCCAGTCCGGGCGAGCTTTCCGAATCGCGTTCGCAATCGCATACGCTCGGCTGGACCTATCTGATATAGAGAAAGACTCTTCGGAGCGGTTGGATTCGTTCCGGTCAGCGTCCGCAGAAAACCTGAGTGACACTCCCGGTTCGCGGATCATGAGTCCGATTCCGCCGAAGTGCCGACCGATTTCAGGACGGTACGAAAGGGGACCAAAATGCAATCGCGCACCGGTTTCAATCATCAAATTGAGCGATTGCATTTCGATGTCCCAGGCACCTGCTGTTCAGATGCGTTCGCCGACAAATCTACTTTCCCGCTGAGAAGTTTGAACTGAAGAATCAATATTCGTTCTCAGCTTCACTTCCTCCACCAGAGAAGACTTTCACCTCGGACTTAATGACCTGCCGGATCGTTCTTTCGTCGCGTTCCTGAACCAGTTTCGCCACAGCGTCATCCAGCGACATGAAACCGAGATCGCCTTCGATTCGGTCCCGCACGGAAACTCCGCCCTTCTCTTTGTCCTTCGGGCCGACGACCAACATATAAGGGACCAGATCCAACTGGGCGTCGCGAATCTTCTTCTTGACATTCGCTGATTGTCGATCGATCGAAGTTCGGAATCCCGCCTGACGGAATGTCTGTTGAACCTCCTCGCAGAACGGAAGCATTTCGTCATTCAGATTGAGAATGCGAATCTGCTCCGGTGCCAGCCACAATGGAAACGCTGCTGCAAAGTGTTCGATCAGCATGCCGACAAATCGTTCCATCGACCCAAACGGTGCACGATGAATCATGACCGGACGGTGCGTCTGATTGTCGGAGCCAACGTATTCGAGCTTAAACCGTTCAGGGAGATTGTAGTCCAACTGAACGGTGCCAAGCTGCCATTCTCGACCGATTGCATCGCTGACCATGAAGTCTGCTTTCGGTCCATAAAATGCCGCTTCGCCAGCACACTCCGTGAACTCCAATCCCGATTCCTGAAGCACTTTCCGAAGCGTTCCTTCAGCACGGTCCCACAGATCTTCCGACCCGACATACTTGTCCGAATCCGGATCGCGCAGCGACAGTTGAACGCGATAGTTTTCCAACCCAACGCTCGCAAGAACGAACTTCACGAGGTCGAGAGTTTCCTTGAATTCTTGTTCGACTTGTTCGGGAGTACAGAAGAGATGCGCATCGTCCTGAGTCAATCCACGCACCCGAAGCATTCCGTTCAGTTCGCCCGATTGCTCGTGGCGATAGACTGTTCCGAACTCGGCGAGGCGAACGGGCAAGTCTCGGTAGGAACGAGGCTGTGCCTGATACATCTGCACGTGATGCGGGCAGTTCATCGGCTTGAGAAGATATCTCTCCTGCTGCTTTTCCCACTTGCTGAGATAAGCGAGTTTCTCTTCGTTCCCAGCCTCTTTCGGAAAGTCTTCGAATGGACATCCAATGTCTTTGGCTGCTTCCAGAAAGTCATTTTCGACCTTCTCGTCGATCTCGTTCGCAGTCAGACACTGCTTCCAGTAGTCGACGAGTTGACCTGCGGGATGCCCGAAGATCGGTGCAAACTGCGAGTCGCGATAATACGGGAAGTGCCCGCTTGTTTCGTAAAGCTCCGCTCGCCCGATGTGCGGCGAGTAAACGGGTTGATACCCCCGCTTCAGAAGTTCCTGTTTAATGAAGTCTTCAAGCAGCGCGCGGACGGTCGCCCCTTTCGGCAACCACAGACACAAGCCCGAGCCGACTTCGGAAGAAATCGAGAACAGACCATGCTGTTTGCCGAGCACTCGATGGTCGCGACGTTTCGCTTCGTCGACCTGTTCGAGATAGGCCTTCATGTCCTTCTTGTCGAAAAAGGCTGTCCCGTACAAACGTTGAAGCCGTTTGTTCTTCGAATCGCCTTTCCAGTACGACCCCGCAATGCTGACAAGCTTAAATGCCTTGATGCGTCCAGCATCCGGAATATGTGGACCGCGGCAGAGATCGACGAACTCTCCCTGCCGATAGAAGCTCAGTGAATCGTGATCGGCCAACCCGGTCTGAATATGCTCAGCTTTCAACTCCTGATTGAGCCCCGAAACGAGTTCAATCGCTTCATCGCGATCGAGATGAAATCGCTCAAATGGCTCGGAGTCTTTGATGATCGACTGCATCTCAGCTTCGATTCGCGGAAAATCTTCCTCGCTGATCGGAGTCTCCAAGTCGAAATCGTAGTAGAAGCCGTTGCCCGTGGTCGGCCCGAATGCCAAACCGACGCCGTCGAACAATCTCATCACAGCCCGCGCCATGACGTGAGCGCAGGAGTGCCGCAGGACGCCGACCGCTTCCGCATCCCGTGTGGTCAAGAGCTTCAAAGGGATCGGATCAGCGTCGCTGACCTCGTTCAACGGTCGGGCTGCATCGACAATGACACCGTCAATTTCGGCAGCCACGGTTGCGTTCGCGAGGCGCTCGCCAATCCCACGAGCGACATCCAGAGCTGAAGATCCGTCTGCGATGTCTTGAATCGTCCCGTCGGGAAGCTGAATTCTGGGCATGGATCATTTCTATGTTGAGAAGCCGCTTGAGGCGACTTCGTCGTTCTCAAATCAAAATGGCCACCGATACGAGGGGTGGCGGAAATCACCTTGATTCTATGTGCGCGTTCTAGGGAAGTGTTGCGAACTCGTCAACCGGGAGCAATTCTCTGACACCCAGATTCCGCGCAACCCACGCCCAACGGCCAATTTCACGGATTCTCTGGGCTCTGCGGAGAAGTGCTTTTCCACAAATCCAGAAATTGCTCAGGCGAATGGACCCATCACTGCGATTCAAGGAGCGAGTGCGTCATTCATCGAATGTTCACTGCTTCGTAACTCACAGCTTTGCGGGATCCACTCGCCCGATCAGACGATCTCAGACAGCGGAATTACTTCTTCTTCGATTCCGCTTGCTGAAGTGCACTGCGACCACGAGCCGCTTCGACTTCCTGACTTTGACCCCAAAGATAGAAAACGAAGCCGAGGACAATTCCAGTAATCGTCGCTGAGAGAACCGCTGCAGCACTCGCTGTGAAAGTGGAGTTTTCAGCCGCAGCTTGAGTCGTCAACACGAGTCCGATCACGCTAATCGCCAGCCCCAGCGCGTCAGCCAGGATTTCTTTCAGGCTGAACCCCATATTTGCCAGAACGACAAGTTTCCCAAGGACAAGCTGCAAAGCGAATGAAACCACTCCTGTCGCCATCAAAGCGAACGCCAACCAGTGAAATGCGGGAAACGCCAGTGCTTCCGCGACTGTGTAAATCGGCTTGAGAACTCCCGCCGAAAACTCTTGCGCTCGTTCGTCTTCATCAATCTTCTCAGACAACTCCGAAACCGTTTCCTTTGCGCGATCGAGAGTCTTATCGACAAACTCATCCTTCGCAGGTTCCGCAGGTTGATCTGCTGGTTGATCTCCCGGAACAGGTTCCGGTGTCGATTTTTCATCCGGTGTGGTTTCCGGAGTGGTTTGGGTTGTGTCCGCACCTGCAGGCAAAACTTCATCCTGAGCGGACACCACACTCGATGCCAAGACACACAAAGCCATCGCAGCCACGAACAACATCTGAACTCTCATTCCAATACCCTTCCCGGAGAAAAATGATGTTTCAGTTTCATGAAACAGAAATCGAAAACGAACGGACGCCAATACTGGCAGTTCTTCACTTATCATTCGTTAGGTTGAAGCAAATATTATGCGAAATGGCGGGGAAGCTGCGCGACTCTGCCCAATTCGTTTCAAGCGGTCTTCCATGTTTCGTATGATCGCTCTCGTTCAACTTCACCTTCGACAAGAAATCCCGATGTCTTCCCGATCCGTATCTTCTCAACAACCACGTGTCACCACAATCGTCGGATTGGGAGGGAATCTGGGGAATGTCGCGGAAACCTTCGAATTCGCGATGAATCATCTCGACGAGCATCGTGAAATCAAGCTCCTTCAAGTGAGCCCTCTCTATACAACGACTCCCGTCGGATCGAATGCAGGATCGGGATACGTCAACGCGGCCGCCACACTCGAGACGTCGCTGGCCCCCGAAGAATTTCTCACAGCTCTTCAAGAAACCGAAACTCGCTGTCACCGCAAGAGAGAAGTCCGATGGGGTCCACGAACTCTGGATCTCGACGTCATCGCTTATGGAGATCAATGCATCTCGACAGAACGTCTCACAGTGCCTCATCCAGCCTGTTTTTACCGAAGATTCGTTCTCGATCCCGTCGTCGATGTTGCTCCCGACTGGCGCCATCCCGTGATTGGACTGACTGCCCGGGAACTTCGAGACCGACTGAAGCCGCGTCCCGTCAAAATTGGAATATCGTGTGATTCTGCAGTCATCGAATTGCTCGATCAGTTGACCGACAAAAAGAAAATCGAACTCGTCCCTGCCAACGATCCGTCATCCGTAATCACTCTCGCGAGCACCGACTTCTGGATCGACTCACCGACAACGGTTTTGATCGAAACGGAAACGGAAGCGGAGAAGCAGATCGTCAAAATCCTCGAACAGGTCGGGCACTCTCAGAGAGAGAGTCGAATTGAACAGCAGGTTCACTTCATGCTTCAAATTTTTGTGGCAATCACTGACACACCGTCACAAATTGTAGGATGAGCTGTTCGCCGGCCATCGCTCAAGCCGTGACATTCAGCGGGACTCTTGCAAGGCTGAACCGGAAATTGGAAGATAATTCCCGGAGCGAGGGCCGTTCGCGGTGAAGACGCTCCGGGAAGAGTGAAGGAACGCTACGAAATAAACTCCAATGTACGAAAGGACTTCGGGATGTCATTGTCACGTCAACAGAAGCTGAACGGGCTGGTTCTTGCCGTCTGTGCGATGGGTATCGCAGTCGGATGGACCTATGCACAGCGGGCAGGAGGAAGCACTCCACCAGAAAACCTCCTTCCTTATCAATCAATCATCTTCGCCCGGGCGAACGGATCAGCGCTTACGAGCGAAGGCTTTAAACAGACCGCCTGTTACAAAGCGTTCTTCGAAACTGGTCTGATGGACAAGATCGAAGAAGCATTCGACTCCCTGCCTGGGACGATGCCCAACGAAGAACAACTCGACGAAGCCATCACTCACATTGAAGAAAACGGCTTTTCATTGGGAATCACTGTCGGCCCGACAATGCAGCCCTGGGGAGTTGTTGTCGTTCATGACTGGGCAGAAGGTGCGTCGGTCCTTTCGCAGTTCATCGAACTGATCCCCGATGCGGAACTCGACTTTCAACAAGTTGAACAGGGCGGTCGATCCATCACGATGGCCATGATCCCCGACACCCCCGTCGAACTGGGATGGTGGGAAGAACAGGGGCATCTCATGTTCGCCATCGGTCTCGACGCCATTCGATCTGCAATTGCGGTCGCCGACGGAGAACAACCGAACATCGTGACGAATCCGCTTTACGAAAAGTACCTCAGTTCCGATCAAGACTTCACGACGACATCAGTCGGATGGTTCGATTTCGAACCTCTTCGTGAACAGTTCGGACAGATGCCCGTCCCTGTTCCGGACCAGCGATTGACCGTCAATGCTGTGCTCGAAATCCTGGGACTCCACAACTTCGAACACTCCGTCGCTCACAGCGGTTACAAGGGTGAAGCGATGTGGAGTGAACAACACGTCGAGATCTCCGGAGAACCGTCTGGACTGCTGAAGCTTCTGATGCAGAAGCCATTCACTCTCGAAGATCTGCCTCCCATTCCAGTCGGGCAAACGAGCATGGTCGCAGCGAGCTTCGATCTGGCTGACGCTTACGACACTGCCTGGACAATGATCGACAAAGTTGCCGAGATCGCTCCTCCGGGGGAAATGGATCGCTTCTACGAAGACTACGCAGAGCTTGAACAAGAACTGGGCTTTGAGATTCGAGATCTCCTGGCTTCCATCGGCCACCTTCACTGTCTCTATTCAGATGCCAATCAAGGTCTGTTCGGGCTGGGCGGGGCTGTTGTGATGGGCGTGAACGATGCTCCGCAATTGCGAGAGTGTCTCGAAACGTTGACCGAAAGAGCGATCGATGAGTCTCGCGGACAATTCACGACCATTGATGTCGAGAAACGCGGGCGAACACTCACAATCCTCAGGTTCAACGAAGCCCCATTTGTGACCCCATCGTTCTGTATCGACGAAGACTGGGTCGCGATCGGTCTTGTCCCCCAAGCGGTGGAATCGTTTTTAATGCGAATTGATGGGGACCTTCCCAGCTGGTCCCGCTCCGACGAACAAGCTTCCGCACTGGCCGAAGTTCCTTCCGAATTCACATCAGTCAGCATCATCGACCCGCGCGACACTTATCGATTGATCATGGGCTTCGCTCCGATGCTCGTGGGACTTGCTGAATTCGGCATCCGAGAGTCGGGAGCTTTTGATCCCGAATTCCAGCTTCCGATTTCACCAGCAGACATTCCTCCAAGTGAAGTGTTGCTCGACAGCCTCTTCCCCAATGTGAGCGTGACCACAGTCAACACAACCGGCTGGCAAGGCTACGTTCGCGAATCAATGCCCGGAATTCCATTCCTTGGCGGCGGAAACACGGGAACAACGGTCGCGACCTCAGCTGTGCTCGTTGCACTTCTTCTTCCAGCTGTCCAACAGGCTCGTGAAGCAGCCAGACGAGCTCAGTCGGCAAACAATCTGAAACAGATTGGACTGGCGATGCACAATTACCACGACACACATGGCGGGTTCCCACAAGGCACGATTCCAAACGACGACCTTGAAGTCGAAGACCGTCTGAGCTGGCTTGTTTCGATCCTGCCTTTCATCGATGAATTAGAATTCTACGAAGGCTTTGATCTCGAAGCGAAATGGGATTCCGAGGAAAACGAGTTTCTTGTCGACTTACCGATTGAAGCCTACACCATGCCTGGCGCAGAGGGATGGGCTTACGGCTACGGAACAACCTCCTACGTCGGAATGGCGGGAGTCGGAGAAGACGCTCCAACGCTCCCAGCAACCAGCCCGCGAGCCGGCATCTTCGCCTACAATCGACAAACACGGATGCGAGAAATCCTTGACGGTACGTCCAACACCGTCGCCGTCGGAGAAACAACTGACACTGAACCTTGGGCTGCGGGTGGCTACTCCACGATTCGTCCGTTAACTCGTCAGCCATACATCAACGGAGGAAACGGATTCGGAAGCCGCTTCAACGGCGGAGCCCAATTCCTCTTTGCTGACGGCGCCGTAAGATTTATCAGCGAAGAGATTGATCCTGATGTGATGGAAGCGATCTCGACAATTCGAGGCGGCGAAGTCGTTGGCGATTTCTAACACTTCTCATCAAAATGTTCTCGACTGAATGAAGTGTCGAGAAACCATGCCTTCATCGAAATCTGGGGAACACTCCCGGAAGTGTTCCCCAATCTCGCTGAATCACTCTCCAAGGCTCTGATATCGTGTCAGAGCCTTGTTTTCACTCACGGAATTGAACTGAATCTGAACCTGATGAAATTTCACAGTAAGACGCTACCCAACGGCCTGCAGATCATCGCTGAAATCAACCCTGATGCGCAAAGCGCAGCGGTTGGCTTTCTCGTCAAAACTGGAGCACGAGATGAACAGATCGCAGACTCCGGCGTCAGCCATTTTCTGGAACACATGGCTTTCAAAGGCGATTCACAGTATTCCGCAGAAGATGTGAATCGAATCTTTGACGAAGTGGGAGCAAGTTACAACGCGTCGACCAGTGAAGAACTCACCTTTTACTACGCAGCGATCTTACCAGAATATCTGGATCGAACTTTCGACCTCCTCGCACGTCTGATGCGGCCCAGTTTGCGAGAAGACGACTTCGATATGGAGAAGCAAGTCATCCTGGAAGAGATCGGAATGTACGAAGATCTCCCCGGATTCGCTGTCTACGATCAGTCGATGTCATCTCATTTTTCGGGACACCCACTCGGACAAAGCATTCTCGGTTCCAGTGAGAGCATCACCAATCTCACTGTGGAACAGATGCGAAACTATCATGAGCAGCGATACGGAGCCGCCAATCTGATTCTGGCAGCGACAGGGAATCTCGACTGGACACAATTCACAAGCCTCGTCGATCAGTACTGCCGTGACTGGCAACCGGGAACGCCCGGACGGACCGTCGTTGAAGCCAAGCCGGAAACACAGGTCCAATGGATTCCCAAACCGGGAATGAATCAAGAGCATGTCATGCAGATGTCCCCGGCTCCACCGGCGGACAGCAGCCTGCGATTCGCCGCAGAAATTATCTCGACAATTGTCGGTGATGAGTCGTCCGGTCGGTTGTACTGGGATCTTGTCGAAACCGGTTTGGCAGAGACAGCTGAACTCTCGTACAACGACTACGACGGAAGTGGAGCCTGGGCGATTTACCTTTGCTGTGAACCGGATCAGACACGATCGAATCTCGATCGAATTCTTCAGACGATCACAGACATCAACGAGCATGGGCCCACTCCGGATGAGTTAGAACAGGCACGCAATAAAGTCGCTTCCCGAATCGTCCTGTCCAGCGAACGCCCGATGGGACGTCTCGTTTCACTCGGCGGAAACTGGCTCTACCGGGGAGAGTACCGAAGCGTTAAAGATGACCTGAAGGACATTCAAGACTTAACTCTCGATGACATTCGAAAGCTTCTGAATCAGTATCCGATCGGGCAGGTGACAACCGTTGGACTTGGCCCCGTCGAGAACTGATCGACGCTGGCCGATTTCCCGACACCCCTGCACCCGGCTGATTCTCTTGCGCAGCTGCATTGTGAATTTGCTCGTCGGCATCTCTGCAAACGAGAAAGCACGATGCGTTAGTGATCGCCTCGAGTGATTCGAACGACTTCTTCGAGAGTTGTCACTCCATCAATCATTCGTTGATAACCGGACTGCCGAAGCGTCAGCATCCCGTGTTTCAATCCGTATTCCCGAACAACTCCCGAACTTGCCTGGTCGATGCAGAGTTGCTTGATTTTCGAATCGTTTTTCAACAGCTCGTAAACGCCGCTTCGACCAGTGAACCCAATGTCTCGACAGTCTCGACAGCCGACAGGTTCGTACAACGTTTCGATATCTGGTTGCGGGAAGTCCTCGGGCAGCATACCGGGATCAGGTTTGAACGGCCGTTTGCAACGAGAACAGAGTTTACGAACAAGCCGCTGAGCGAGAATTCCTTCGACTGTACTGGCGACGAGATACGGTTCGACACCCATATCGACAAGTCGCGTAAACGAACTTGGAGCGTCATTCGTGTGCAGCGTGCTGAACACGAGGTGACCAGTCAGAGATGCCTGAATGGCACTGGTCGCTGTTTCCCCGTCTCGAATTTCCCCGATCAGCACGACATCGGGGTCGTGTCGCAAAATACTTCGCAGTCCGGCGGCAAACGTTAAACCAATCTTACCGTGAACCTGAATCTGACTGATCCCCGGAAGCTGATATTCCACCGGGTCTTCGACAGTGATGATTTTCGTGCTGGGACTTTTGATCTCATTCAGCGCACTGTAGAGCGTCGTCGTTTTTCCGCTACCCGTCGGCCCGGTCACCAAAATGATTCCGTGCGGCAGCGAAATCAACTCGTGAAACTGCTCGTAGACGTTTTCGGGCATCCCCACGCCACGCAGATTGAAGACCATGCGTTCCTTGTCGAGCAAACGCAAGACCACGCCTTCACCGTGGAGCATCGGAATGATCGAAACACGAACGTCGACCTCTCTGCCTTGAATACGGACATTGATTCGACCGTCCTGAGGAAGTCGCTTCTCCGCGATATTCAACCGCGACATAATTTTCAGTCGAGTCACAATCGCAGAAGCAAAGTGATTGATTTCCGGCGGAACAGGTTCAATCCGAAGCATTCCATCGACACGGAAGCGGATCGTCAGCCCACCTTCATGCGGTTCGAGGTGAACATCACTCGCCCTCTGTTCCAGAGCTTCAATCAGCAGTTCATTCACGAGCCGGATCACGGAAGGAGCTTGCGCGGACTCCGCCAACTCCCCCATTCCTTCGGGAATCTCATCGAGGAGATCCACTTCCGACTCGTTTCTTTGCGCGACCATCTGATTGATGGTGTCACCACCGACCCCGAGATTTCTCTTGATCAACTCAAGAATCTCATCTCGACACGCCAGCACCGGTTCAATCCGGCAGCGGCCCAGCGCACTCAATTCGTCAATCGATTCCAGATTGAATGGATCGCTGACAGCGACTTGAACATGCCCATTCTCGCGTGCCAACGGCATCGCTTCATGACGAAAGATGGCCGTCGTCGGGAAAGAGTTCAAGAGATCCCGATCGACGGAATACTCTTTCAAGTCCATAAACTCCATTCCGAGCTGATCGGCAAGAAGCTGCAGCGTTTCGTCTTCGCGGATGATCCCCATTTCGATCAGAACACGATCGACACGCCGTTTGGCGTCATGGTCATGAGCCAATTGAAGCTGCTGGTCTGTAACGAGACCGTGATCGACAAGTAGAGAACCAATATTCATAGTGATTATCGTCGGGCAAACCAGGACGAGGGTCAAGAGGCACCATCTGAAGTGGTGCCGGGTGTACGCGGATTCCGTAAGTCGAACCTCGCCAGTATTCGTCTTCTCTTCCGAATCCTAATGAGAAATCCCGAGACTATCGTCCCCCGCGACCTCCGCCGGTTCGTCCTCCCCGGCCGCCTGAGTCACCACCGCGATCACCACCACCTCCGCCGAATGACGGTCGCCCACCGCCACCACCACCGCCGAATGAGGGACGTCCTCCACCGAATGGTGACCCGCCGCCTCGAGACTCCATGAACGCTCGAATTCGATCTCGCTGTTCCTGCGTTGGTCCGGAGTTGGATGAACTCGAACCGGAGTTGGATGAACTCGAAGGTCGTCTCGATCCAGTACTGCTCACATTCACGCGAGGCATCAATGTTCCAAGAGCTGTCTGAACGACTGCGGAACTTGTGTTCTGGAGCGGCACAACCCGGACGGTTCGGTTCGCAACGCGAGCCGATTCATCAATCGATTCAACGAGAGTTTTCACTTCCTGAAAGAGTGCTTCATCCGCCCAGACGGCCAGTTGGTTCGTATTCGTGTCGACGCTCACAGCCAATTCGGGAGCCACTTCCTCGCCGTCACGAGAGTCACCTCGCCCTCCACCACCGCGTCCGCCGCCACCCATCATCGCAGCGAAGGGATTGTTTCCCCCGCCCTGTTGTCTCGGCGGATCGATATAAACTTTGTAAACGTCTGTCACAATCGACATGACATCCTGAGCATTAGCATGTTCGACAGGAATCAGGCGTGTCAGCTTGTCCCGCATACTGTCCGGCCATTCAGTCGCATCGAGGACCTGAAGCATCTCTTCAACTTCTCGCACCTGTCCGGATGGCCCGGAAACAAACAACGCATTCAATCGGACATCGGGAATGATTCTGAGAGTCTGTCCCGCGCTGGCGATGGAACTCAATCCGGTCATGTTGGCCAGACCTCCACCCAGTGCGGAGACACTATCCGTGATCCCGCCCATCATGCCGGACGAGGAGTACGAAGCACTCACGCTGCTGTAAGGAAGAAGCTCTTCGAGCATCATCGCTGTTTCGGTGGCATCGGCGGACTGCAAGGTGAAAACCGTCCACGTAGTCCGTGGCGGAATGGCATTGATTGTCGACTCCAGCAACTCCTCGAGTTCATCAAGTGCTTCTGGATCTGAAGAATAGAGCAACAACTGATCGCCATTCACCGTCACATTCACATCCGCCGGTGGCTGCGTATTCGCCGCTGCAGGTCGTTGTGACTGGGTTGGTTGTGCTGGAGGATCATTCGAATCGGCGCCAACATTCCTCGAGGGTTCCCGATTTGATTCCCCTGCGTTTTCGTTCGGTTGAGGCTCTTCAATGAGCTGTGTCTCTTCCTCAAGAGCATCGAGATAGCTGTCGAACAGGTCCAACAGTTCTTCGTCATACTCCTCTGAGGAATTCTGCTCCGACGAAGCTTCGGGAAGCTGAGCGACGATCAAGTCCGATGAACTTGAAGTTGACGGTTGAACGTCCTGCGGATCGAGAGGTTCTGTGAGACGAACAGAGTCCCGTGATTCTTCTTGCTCGCGTGGTGACGGTTGTCGAGCCGACGGAGTGTCGTCTTGCCTTGATTCACGAACAGGTTCTGGTTCCGAAGGAGTTCGAATGTCTCGAATCGATCGCTGCTGCGGATTAACAACACGAATCCGCGAATCTGTTCGCCGGTTCCACATTTGTTCGATCAATGGGAGAATCTCTTGAGGATCCCGCCCGCTGAGTGAATATGTTCGAACCCGGTCGGTGCTTGAACGTTCTCGCGTGCCGATTCCGTCTTCTCCAAGCTGTACGAGCAAATTCTTGACCTGCATCATCTGATCCTGATCGCCACGAATCATCAGTTGGCGACCATAAACATCCGGCTCAATCGTCGGAGCGAATTCTCCGTCTTTCAGGAACATGGCCCGCAACGTTGCCGCTGCGGTCAGAGGGTCCATTTTGACGAGCGGATAGACAACCATCTGTTGCGAAGCGACTCCGGTGCCGTCCATCTGGCGGATCAGGTTTTCGACCTGCTGATGTTGCTCCGGTGTGGCGACGATATGAATTTTGTCATTACGTCCATCTTCGTTGACGACAACTCCAGGCACGAGCACGTCGAGGGTTTTGACAACCTCTTGAGCATTGGCATTGTCGACTGTGTAAACTCGCAGGAAGGGTTTGTTGCTTTCGAAAGAGAACTTACTCGGGTCTGTCGCATTGTCGATGGTCTTCAACGCTTCGTCGATCATTTGATGCTGACGCACAGTGGCAGTAATCATCAACAGGTTTTGACGATTATCGACAGCAATCGTGATTGGTCCTTCTGTGGCAGGTCGCTGTGAACTGTTGCGTGAGCGCGACTCACTGATGTTCGTTACTCCCGTCGACAATCCCAGAACACCTCTCAACAGCTGATCCGCCTCGGACGCAGCAATGTTGGTGATCTGATACGACTTGAACGACATCGCATCCGGACCTCCACTTGCTGAGACGTCGTCCAACATTTTGCGGATCCGAATCAAGTTGCTCCCAATGTCCGTAACCAGAACCGAATTCGTACTCGGCAAGCCGACGACGGATCCCTGAGGACCTTTGATTTCGTTCACTTCAGCAGCGATCTGATTGACGTCAACCCCTTCAAGCCGGAAGAGAACTGTCAGAAGTTCATTCCGTCCTCGGGTGTCGAGTTCTTCTGGAGCCACATTGGGAATCAGATTCGGAGGAATCGTTCCATCGATGTTCAGGCAGACCAGGAAGTCGTCACGATAGACGAGGACATAGCCTTTCGGAAGAAGGTAACCGTTGAGAACATCGAGTGCTTCACGAGGGGTGTATTTTCCCTGATCGAAGTAATTGAACGTTCCCGGCGGAACATCCATTAGATCGAGAGACAATCCAGACTCCTGAGCGAACAGCTTCAGCACATCAACCCACGGAGCGTACCGGAAGTTGAAGGAGAGGAGAGTTTCGTTCTGCTCAGCATTTGCTGCGGAATCTTCCGTTGCTGGCGATTCGTCTTCAGAAGTGCTTCCTCCGAACGATGCGACAGCCAAAGCACCTTCCGGAGCTTCTTCAATGATTGCTGGCCGTGGCCGAAATTGAGGAGTTTGAGGCGATCCGCGAGAAAAGGAAGGTCGATCGCTGTTTGCATCTGAAGGAGGCGGTCCGAGCTTTTGCTCCCACTGCTTCTTCTGTTGATCGGTAAGAAGGTTCTGAACTTTCGCTTCGAAATCTTTCTGCAGCTGCTCACGATCTTCAGGAGACGCATTGAATCCAAGTCCGCGGCGAGCGTCACGGTACTCGTCGCTGAGTTGCTCCATCTGTTCTTTCTGTGCATCGCTGAATTCGAGATCACCCTGCACATCCTCTCGACCGAGGGCCTGAATTCCTTCGCGATGCAGAACAATCTGATTCAATCGACTGTACTGTTCCTCCGAAAGAACCTTTTTCATTTGTTCCTGTTGCTCTTCGCGGGCTGCTTCCATTGCCTGGCGCATTTCGTCGCGAATTTTATTTCGTTCATCTTCAGACTCGGCGTTTTGCATCCTCCCGAAGAGGTCGCCAAGTTGATCACGGCCGCCACCGGACTCTGAAATTTCCTGAAGCTGTTGAAGCTGCTCGTCAGTCAGGTTAATCTCGACGCGAGTCGCTTCATTCTGGACTTCTCCCAAAACTCCACCGCCGCCGCGACCTCCGCGACCGCCACGGCCTGCTCGTCCTCCGCCAGGACCACCGCGACCACCTTCGGGGCCACCGAATCCGCCACGGCCGCCCCCAGGACCGCCAAATCCACCACGACCGCCACCATCCTCGCGGCGGGATCCATTATCATCTCGCCGATCGCGGCCTTCCTGAGCCTGAACGTACTTGTCGACATCAGCCACAAGCGACAGCGCCAGGACAACCATGACGAAGATTTTCGGGACGGAACTCATCAGACGCTC
This sequence comes from Thalassoglobus neptunius, assembly GCF_007859735.1. Taxonomy (GTDB): domain Bacteria; phylum Planctomycetota; class Planctomycetia; order Planctomycetales; family Planctomycetaceae; genus Thalassoglobus; species Thalassoglobus neptunius. The sequence goes on from NZ_SIHI01000017.1 coordinate 40,983, forward strand.
CAAATCGTGTCACTGAGCGAAGCAGATTGGCTCGCTGAACCAACAACGCGAATATTTATAGAAATAAAATCTGGAAACTTTGAGAAAACCCTTCGCTCCTTCAACCCGGATCTTCGTAAACTCAGTATTCGTTGGCAGTTACCCCACCAAAACACTGACAACTGCTCTCAGAACAGTCGATTCACACCCCAAATGTCTGAAACCTGGCTCGCCCTACCCACTCACATTCGTCCACCATTTTGGCGTTGAGTTACTTTGATAACGAATGCCAGGCAAAGAATACCAGGTTGAAAATCCTTCTATAGGAGTTTTACCTGTTCACCGGACTGCAAAGTTTCGCCAGAGTTCTGGGAGTCATGCGGTCCGATTAAACATTTGCGGTGTTTCAGTAGTTATGGTGAAATCCATTCACCGAGTCTTTCAACCCCGTAGTTTCCATTTCGGACCGTGAACGATGCCGAAAACTCACAAATTACAGAAGTTCGGGATATTCCTGTTCTTAGGCTGCCTTGTTTTAACGTCGTCGGAAGCGCTCGCGCAACGCGGTGGTTCCCCCGACCAGATGTTCAGTCGTCTGGACAGCAACGGGGATGGCCGAATCGATCAATCGGAAATCGGCCGACTCCCTGGCCCATTTCGCGAACGCCTGGAAAGCAGCGGACTCGACTTTCGCCGGGGCGTTGATCAGCAAAGCCTCATGAAAAGCTTCGAACAAGCTCGCTCTTCGGGAGGAGACCGTGGCGGATTCCGTGGCCCTTCACCGGGAGGTGAACGAGGATTCGGTGGCGACCGTGGATCACGCGGAAGCGGAGATCGCGGTGGATTTCGTGGTCCTCCGGGAAGTGACCGAGGCGGCAGCGATTCCGATCGATCTCGCGCCGAAGAATATCAACGTCGGCGGGAAGAATATGAACGACGCCGACGAGAGGGTGACGACGGTGATGACAGACGCCGGGACGATGACAGACGTCGCGATGACGACCGACGAAGAGACGATGATCGAAGCCGTGATGACGACCGTCGGGATTCCCGGAGTCGAACAAGCTTCTCAATGCGTCCCAAAGAACGCGTGACAGTCGATCTTCCATCGAGTTTTGTTGACGGAGATCTCGATCAGGACGGACAGATTGGGCTCTACGAGTGGAAGCAGTGGAAACGAGACGCCCTCGCGGAATTCGACACGTATGACCACAATCGAGACGGATTCTTGACGCCCAAGGAACTCCAACGAGGCCCTGCCGATCTCCAGCAGATTCAGGTGATGACCCTCGCTGCGACTCAACAACGCCCAACGACAACAACAACGTCTGATTCCGTTGCAGCGACACCCCAGGCAAACACCCAACCCGTATCGACGCCAGTTCCCGACGTCGACATGGACAGCGTGGAAGCTCGACGGGGCGCGAATACGTTCCGGTTGTTAGACCAGAATCGAAACGGGATGATTGATGCGGAAGAATGGGCGCGATCGAGCAAGCTGAAACCACTGTTCATCCAAGCAGGTATTGACATTAATCAACCCCTGGAGCGAGAGTCATTCATCGCTTACTTCGTTCAGGTAAATGCGACATAAGCAGTTTTCCAGAACAACTTCTCGACACTGCCCCGGCAGGTCTGTAGATATCGACAACGTACTTAACTCAAAGCGAACCTTATTAACATCCCAATTCAAGGGCTCGCCCATCCACTTGGCCGTTTGACTGAAGATCCCCCCACACGTCACTGAAATGACGTGGCTGTCTTCGCCAATTCGGCCGGATGGGTCGGGCGATTTTTGTCTCTCTGTTTCCGGATTTGTCTCCTGCCATGCCAGAATTTCAGTACACTGCGAGAGAAATGTCGGGCCAGCAGGTCGAGGGTGTCCTGACAGCTGCCACCGAGAAAGAGGCGCTCGCCTCTCTGGTCTCGCAGCAACTCTTTCCGATTCGCGTGGGACTTGCGGATTCCAGTAAGAAAGCAGCCAAACAGGTCGGACGGCGCGTCCCTCCAAAATACCTGTCGATCTTTTACTCGCAGCTCGCGGACCTTTTGAAGTCGGGCGTTCCCCTGTTGCGATCGCTTGAACTTCTTTCCAAACAATCGACGCACCCCGCATTGAAAGTCGTTCTGTCTGAGGTGCGAGATAATGTTGCAGAGGGAAATCGACTGTACGACTCGATGAAAGCCCATCCCAAGGCATTCTCCCCGTTAATGGTGAGTATGGTTCGTGCCGGAGAAGAGGGAGGCTTTCTTGAAGACGTTCTAAAGAGAATCGCTGCGTTTACAGATCACCAGGAAGAACTCAAGGGTCGCGTCATCGGAGCGATGGTCTATCCAATCTTCCTGCTGGGTGTGGGCGGCATGGTTGTCACCGTGATGATGGTCTGGCTTGTTCCAAAATTTGAACCCATCTTCGAAAACATGGCCCAGCGAGGAGAACTTCCGTGGGCGACGACCACTCTTCTCGCAATCAGCGGATGGACTCAACGGTACTGGGCGATCGCATTAATCGGCACAATTGTCGGAGGGATTTTTCTCGGGCAGTGGCTGAAATCCGAGAACGGTCGGCGGCAAGTGGACCAGTTTCGGCTGAAGGCCATTGGTCTGGGCGGGATTGTGCGAAGCCTGGCAATTGCACGGTTTTGTCGCGTCCTCGGAACACTGCTTCACAACGGAGTTCCCGTGTTGACGTCGATGAACATCTCGAAAGACGCCACCGGAAATGTCGTTCTGAGCGAAGCGATTGAATCCGCAGCTGACAACATTTCCGAAGGAAAATCGCTCGCTCGACCACTGGGAGCGAGTGGTCACTTTCCTGAACAGATTGTCGAGATGATCGCGGTGGGCGAGGAAGCCAACAATCTGGAGAACGTTCTCATCGACATCTCCGACAACCTCGAACGACAAACCGGTCGTCAGATCGAAATGCTGGTTCGGCTCCTCGAACCGGTACTTTTGTTATTTCTGGCAGTGATCGTACTTTTTGTCGTCGTCGCCCTATTGTTACCGATCCTTCAGAGCTCCAGCATTGTTTAAAGAAGGAGCTGTTCACATTTCGAACATCGTTCCCAGAATTTAAGACGAAGGGCACATCCCATCGTTCTTCGAATCGGAACCGTTCCCATCAAGTGAGCACTGAAAGTGAGAGAATTCGGAAAACGAAAAAACAATCCGCAGAGACCATTCGACCCAGCAATTCGATGGTGAAAACGCATACAATCAAGTAAGAGCCGATGCACCGTTCCGATCGCATTCAAACTCCAACCGGGTGCTCTGGGAAGCCCCGATCGTGGATTCGAGCGGCGGAATACGACAACATCGCGAAAGCCTTGTCCCTGTAGCGAAACCCCTGTCCCTTTTGAGTGAGCGGACCGGGAAGTGCATCCTGCTCAAGTCCCCTTGACCCTAAACGTTAATAATAAAGCCAACATAAAGCCGACTGTGCTTGATCCCTGATTGAGTACGAACTGTGATCAACCCGGAGGATTCCCCCTATGCGTACCTACAACCGAAAACCGCTCCTGAAGACTCGTCAGCGCCGCTCAGGATTTACGCTTCTCGAAGTCCTGATTGTGCTCGCAATCATCGGAGTCATCGCAGCCATGGCTGTTCCTCAATTGCTCGGTCAGGCCAATGTCGCGAACGAACGCCAAACACGTTCGGCGATTCTCAACCTGGAACAGGCAGCTGAACTCTATGCCGTGAACAATGGCTTCGAGCCACCCGCCGGTGGACAGGATGCCATTCAGATGATGATGACCAAAGATCAGGAGTCGGGAGCGTCTGCGGTCCTCGATAAACTTCCCGTCGATGCCTGGGGAGAACCGCTGAATTACGAGTACCCCAACACCAAAGCAGATACAGATCGCCCCGCAATCTGGTCGTCAGGCAAGAACCGCCAGAACGAAAACGGTTCAGGCGATGACATCAATAACTGGGATGACATTGCGAAATGATTTGTCCGCACAGGAAATCCACCTCGCCCCAAGCAGGATCCCAACACGACTCCTCACGGTCAGCGTTCACACTTCTGGAGCTGACCCTGGTGCTCGTGGTGATTGTTGCTTTGGCGGGGATGGCCTGGCCGCGAATCACAAGCTTTCTGCAAAGCGAGAGCTTGCTCGGAAACGTCGAGCAGGTTCGACAAATGCTCGATCATGCTCGGGTTCAAGCTGTTGAAGACGGAATCACTTACCAGTTCCGGTTTGAACCCAACGGACGAAAATTTGTTTTGCTTCCGTATGACCTGCAAGTCAGCGAAGAGCAGTCGGGCACTTCGTCCGCCACCGCTTCACAGACGTCTTCATCAGGCAGCGGGAAACGTCTTCCCTCTGTTCACGAACTCTCAGAAGACTGTTCGTTTTACATGGAGAATTCCCTGAGCACCGGTGAAATCACGCTGACGGAACGACTCCCCGATCCCTGGCTCGAAATGCTGGCCGATGGAGTCATGCTGCGGGATGTCTCCTGGGCACCTCCCATCATTTATTCCCCAGATGGATCTGCAACGGATGGCAGCGTGACGATCATCGATGAAGATCGTCGCGTCATCACTCTCTCTGTCAGAGGGTTAACCGGAACTGTTGTGACGTCTCGCCTTGCTGTCCTTCCGGAGACCTATGGTGCGATGCGTTAACCGGACATCTCTGAATCGAATTCTATTCTGCGAACAGCGACGTGAAGATTCTGCACTCACTCGCAGCGTCTCGAACACCAACGCGCTGAGATCCGGGATTTCGCTCTTCGAAGTCGTTCTCGCACTCGCGATTTTTCTGGGTGCCACAGCGGTTATCACTCAAATTCTGAAGAACGGAAGCACCGCCGCGATTCGATCTCAACTCGTCTCCGAAGCTGTTCTTCGCTGCGAACGACGGCTGAACGAAGTTTCTTCAGGTGTGTTGCCCGCTCAGTCCGTTCAAGGGGCATCGTTCGACGATGACCCGAACTGGTCCTGGACCCTAAACGTCACCGAAACCGGGATTCCATATCTGCTCGAACTGGAGATGATCGTTGAGCAGACGAATTCGCAGGGAGAAATCGCTGCTTCCTATCGCCTGAACCGGCTCTTGCGCGATCCACTCGTTTTCGAAGAAGCAGCTCTTGCATCTGAGGAGGAACTATGAAACTCCTCCGACCATCAATCCGAAACAACTCGCCCCGCGCTGGCTTTTCGCTGATCGAAGTCCTCATCGCACTTGCACTGACGGTATTGCTGCTCAGCGCAGTTTACTCAGCAGTGGGACTCCATCTCCGGTTTCAGGTCGCAGGCCGAGATCAAATTCATCGAGCCCAACTCATCCGGGCACTGGTCCGAAAATTCGACAGCGACATCGCTGCGCTGGCCTTTACCATCGAAGAGGAAGAAAGCGCGACCACAGAAACCGACGACTCGACTTCGGAAGAAACAACCACTGACACCACTCTCGATTCTCTCAGCTCGGAAACGATTCCGCTCCCATTCGGGCTGGTTGGCACCTCGGAATACGTTCACCTGTGTGTCAGCAAACCGATTCGAGAATTGACTTACGAAAGTCTTGCCACCGGAGTCACCGAGAACGGCAGAACGACGGATCTCGCGACCGTGACCTGGGGAACGGGTCCGATCGATCCCGCATTCCTGATCGACCCAACTCAGCCCGGACACAGCAACGAAGCAAACGACGCACTCGACCGTCGTCCACTGACCGGGCTCGGACGCCGCGTCATCGATTTTTACGCCTTTGATTCCGCGACAGATACTCTCACGGAGTACGACATCCTCGCTCCGGAAATCACTGAGGTACAATTCAGCTACTTCGACGGAGTCGCCTGGGTCGACTCATGGGACAGCCGCACGCTTGGTTCGCTCCCTCGTGCAATCCTCGTCACATACGGACTCTGGCAGACCCCAACGACCAGTTCGTCTTCTCGCGGTACTTCTCAAGCAGAAGGATCAGTCTTTCCGGTCGAACACCTGTTCCATCTTCCCATGTCAATTCCGATCTTTGAATAGAAAACGTTTATGGAACCCTGCGAGTTTTAACTCGTCAAAATAATAACACGTTCAGAAACAACATGATGAAATCACTTCACCAATTTGAGCAGCGAACCACAAACCGCGAGGGAAGTGCGCTCATCGTTGTTCTGGTGGTCATCGTGATGCTCAGCCTCGGTGCATATACATTCTCTGAGTTAATGATCACCGAGTATCAAGCGGCCGACACTTACGGGCGGCAGGTTCGAGCGCAACTCTGGGCCGAATCGGGTGTCGAATACGTCACAACTCTTCTCACTCCCGACGGGGGCGGATTCGACAACAACCTGTACGACAACTCATCGCTGTTCCACATGGCGATGGACTCAGACGGCGGGTTTGCGATCGTCGCGCCGTTGGAAAACTATACTTCCACAGCCGCGACCGGTCAGACAACAAGTTCGGGCCTTCGCTTTGGTCTTGTGGATGAATGTGCAAAATTGAATGTCAACGTTCTCGCCAAATTCGATCCGGAATCGGGCTTCGGTCGAGACTTGCTGCTTGGGCTTCCCAATATGACAGAAGATGTGGCCGACGCCATTCTCGACTGGATCGACGAAGACGATGAGCCTCGCGAGTTCGGAGCAGAAGCGGACAGCTATTCACTGGTCATTCCCCGGAACGGTCCCATCAGTTCGCTCGAAGAATTGCTCCTGGTGATGGGTGTCGATCCGTTCTTAATGTATGGAGAAGACGGGAACCGCAACGGCGTTCTTGATCCCAATGAGGACGATGCCGATCAGTCACTCCCCTACGACAATGCAGACGGAGTTCTTGATCTGGGCTGGTCCGCACATCTCACCGTGTCGAGTAAAGAAGGGAACTTCCGGCACGCCTACGACCGGTTTGGCGAGGAACGCTTAAACGTCAACGAGCCCCTTCTAACCGATCTTTATGATTTGCTCGAAGAAGAATACGGAACCGACATCGCAACGTTCATAACTGCGTATCGTCTCAAAGGACCGGCAACGGATGAGACACTTGGAGTCGACCTCGACGACATCGCGATGGAAGTGCTCGTTCCGGATGAAAACCCGCTCATTGGTTTCGGTGACTCTGAGTCGACTGGTGATCTCGCCACTGATGAAGCACTTGCCGATGCTGCGGAAGGCGTCGCTGATGCTCTCTTCTCAGGTGATGGCGGAGCTGTAACTCGCGGGGGCATGGATCTCACCGAAGGAGCGAGCACGGAAATCAACTCACTCTTTGAATTGATCGATGCAGAAGTTGTCGTCGAAATCGAAGGTCGGGAAACCACTCTCACCAGCCCGTGGACAAGCGATCCCGGGCTGTTACAAGAATCACTCCCTGATTTAATGGACTCGCTGACGGTTACGACTCAAAGTGAAATCATCGGACGGCTGAACATCAATCAGGCACGTCCCGAAGTTCTCATGGGAATTCCCGGGATTCCGGAGGATCTTCCCGGACTCATCGTCGCGACGAGAGAACGACTCGCCAACGATTCCAGTCAGCTGGCCACGTCCGGCTGGCTCCTGACGCGGGGACTTGTTGACCTGGAAACAATGCGCCTTCTTGACGGATTTATCACCACGCGCGGTGATGTCATGAGTATGCAAGTCATCGGTTACGCCGATCGCGGAGGTCCAATCACGCGGATTGAAGCGGTCGTCGATGCCAGCCAGGAAATCCCTCAAGTGATCTCACAACGTGTCCTGACCGAACTGGGGCCAGGTTACCGAAGAGACCAATTGCCGGCGTTCGGGCAGGATGCCAATCCGTAACGATATCAAAGACCTTCGTATGAACACTTTCGAAATTTGACGACCCGGAATCGGGTTCGAACAATTTCCACTGCCATCTATTTTCATTGCCATCTGACTGCCAGACGTCAACCTGAGACCGAATTCCATGTCCACAAAACTCATTGTCGAATGGTCCCGCTATGCAACAAGATTTTTGCAGGCTGACACGTCAGGCCGTGTCTCTCATGTTGCAGAGTTTTCGCACGATCAGCTGAACGACATGACGACACCGGCGGACGAAATCGCCGACTCGCTCTCCTCCTGGATGAAGAGTTCGGGAGTCACCGCCGGACCTGCGACTCTGCTTCTGCCACGAGAGTCTGTCGTGGCTCGCTTGTTACAGCTCCCGCAAGCTCCTCCGGAAGAAATTCCCGATCTCGTCCGTTTTCAGGCAGCTGCCAAGTCAGCCATGCCGATCGACGACCTCGCCTTCGACTACTTACCTGTGCATGGAGATTCCAGCCACGACAGTCATGCTGTCTTGACGATCTCGACCGAAAAACGACAGCTCACGCGAATCCAGAACGTCCTCCGGTCGATCGGTATCGAAGTTGAGCGGGTCACCGTTTCTCCCCTCGCCATCGCGAATGTGGTCCATCAATTTTCGAATGCAAGCCTCGGCAGCGATGAACCAGAAATGGTCATCTACCAGCGAGGCCTTGATCTCGAAATCTCGATTTTCGATCGCCGATCTCTCGTCTTCAGTCACAGCATCAATCTGCCTGACACCGATCACCTGAAACCACTTGAGAGCGCGCTCACCCGTTCGATTGTCGCACTCAATCAAACTCATCCGAACGTCTCCATCGATCGATGTTTTCTCGTCGGCAGCCACACTGACGACTCGATTCGCACGTTCCTCGAACAACGCTTTCGTGGAAACGTCCAGCATGTCTCAATCGACGAAGCTCATAGCCGCAGCCACGACATCGCCGGATTCGAACCGCTCATCGGAGCGGCCATTCCTCCGCCGGAACAAGACCTCTCCGTCGACTTGATTCATCCTCGAAAGAGAATCGAGAAACCAGACCGAAGCCGGCTCTATTGGACTGTCGGCGGAGTGCTCGCAGCTTCCGCCCTGCTCTTGGGATACTTTGTCTTTCGCTCGCAGAAACTCAATCTCGAAGCGAGTATCGTAGACATTGATTCAAAGATCTTCCAGATCAACAAGGTCCTGGAGGCGGGCAAACCAACGATGAATGCGTTCAGCAATATCGATCAGTGGCAACTTGGAGATGCCCCTCCGATCGACTCGTGGAACTCGTTGCGAAATTCATTTCCCGGCACCGATCGAGTCTATCTGAGCGAACTCCGGTTCTCACCACTCAGTGATCCTGCATTCAGCGCCCAGTTCAAGGGAATTGGATTCGCCAAGCAGCGATCGGACATCGAACAACTCGCAGACTTGCTGGTTCGAAATGGCTTCGAAGTGATTCCGACAACACCCCGAAACAGCGGGATTGACCCAGACTATCCATTCACATTCGATATGGATGTGAAACAGATCCGTGTGATCACATTGCCTCCGTCCAAGGAAGAAGAGGCCGTCGAAACGGCTCAGTCAGAAGCAGACGCAGCGAGCCCGTCGAAGTCCTGAAGAACGACAGCTTGATCACACGCAAAACTTTCATGACGTCACAGTCTTTCAATTGAGTTCATATCATGCAGCAGCGTGAAAAAATACTGGCAATTCTTTTGGGTGGAGTGGTCCTCTTTTGGTTCGGCATGCCGATCTTCAAGGGCTATTTCGTCGAACCTCTGAATCAACTGGAAGCTCAAGAGAGCACCCGGATGCAAGAGTCTCGGACGAAAATGGCTCAACAGATCGAACTTGCAAAACAGGGCAAAGCTCTCGAAGACTGGAAACGGATCAGTCTGCCGCCAAAACCGACGGATGCTCACCGTCTTTATCAGGATTGGTTGACAGATATCGCACTGATGTCGGGATTCACAAACCCTCGATTCACACTCGAGAACCGGTCACAAAAAGATGACACCTACGTTCGCATTCCGGTCAAAATTGAAGCCGAAGCGACTCTTCAGGAGGTCGCTCAGTTTCTCGATCGCTTCGAGTCAGTGGATCTCCTGCAGAGGATTTCCAAGTGCGATGTGACCAGCCCGGTTTCTGAGGGAAACCCCAAGCTGAAAGTGACTCTCACAGCTGAAGGCCTGTCCATTCAGTCTGCCGAAGATCGCAACGAACTGTTTCCGCAAGTTCCCCTCGAAGAAGAGCTCGGAAAAGAACAGACACGGCTCACTCTCTTAAACACCCCCGAAGACTTCCCCACAACGGTTCCATTTCGAATTCGGATCGGCGACGAATTCTGCAACGTCACCGAAATGGTCGACAATGAATGGACTCTGCAGCGAGGGGTCGCAAAGACATTTGCCAATGATCATCCTGCCGGAACATCAATCGAGCTCTTTCCAATCTCGACGAAGAAAGGATCCGACCAGCGGGCTGTTCAGAACATGTGGAGTCAGTCCTTCTTTACGAAGCCGGCTCCTTCCGTCGAATACGAACCGCAGCTCGCCGATCGAGAAACTCCCACAGCCATTCGAGGACGCAAGTTCGAACATCAACTGAAGGTCACCGGATGGAATCCAGCGTTCGGACAACCACGCTACACGCTCATCAATGGTCCCGAAGGATTGGACATCGATGAACGTTCCGGGACGATCAGCTGGCCCGTCAGCACCTCCGTCGAAACTGGAGACCTGATGATTGAAGCGGCCGTTTGGGGTTCTGCAAGCAAAGAAGCTGGCTTCACCGACACACTCAATCTGAAAGTCCGGGACCCGAACGAGGCCCCCGTGATTGATGGCCCGAAGTCACTCACGTTTTACCTCGGCCGAGAATCTGTTGTGCCCGTTTCCGCACACGATCCGGACGCCGACAGCAGCCTGCTCACGTACTCCATCGCAAACGGTCCACAGGGAATGACCATCGATTCCAGAACAGGCACGATTCGCTGGAAGCCGCCGGAATCAATGGAAACAGAAGCTTCGTCTGTTCAAGTGACCGCCACAGATGCCGATCCGGACGAAGAACACCGCGCATCGACAACCGTCACAATTCCGATTTCTGTTGAAGAAGACTCTGCACGATTCGCCTACCTCACAGCAAGTTTTACTCGCTCAAACGGGGAAGATCAGGTGATGAAGGAAGCCTGGATTTTCGACCGCGCAACCAACACCCGGACCACTTTGCACGAAGGGGATCAGTTCCGAATCTCTGATTTCGATATGACTGTCGCTGAAATCGGCCCGGACTACATCAAAGTGCGAAGAAACGGCGGGCTGTATCAACTCAACTTCGAACAACCGCTGGTGATGATGACGCAGCTGGCAGTTGCTGATCAAGATTACAATCCGGTTCCGGTCGATGAACCGAACGAACCAGAGCCAGCCGACCCACCTGCGACCACAAACGAAGCGGAACCGGCTGAACCGGCCGCGACCGACACACCGACTCAACCTGAAGCGTCGGACGAAGCAGACGCCGATGAAACCACTGAAGAATCCACCGACGAGAAACCCGCTGACGAAACCGATTCGGTCAGCTAATAACTCGTCGAATCTCGCTCACGTCCATTTCAAAGATGAAAACTCATCGCGCAACGACTCCAGACTCTTCCTATTGACGGTCGACTCGAGTGCAGAGAAACCCTCAGAATGTTATCGATGAGAGTGGCTGGGAATTGATTCCCGGTGCGTATGGTCCGGAGCATCTTTCACGAATTTCAGAATCCCTCGAGCGAATCGTCAATCTTCAGGACTCCGCTGTTCGTCAAAGTGACGGAGCAGTCTACGCCGCCCGCAACGTCTTACAGCTTGTCCCCAACCTTCCCGAGCTTTGGCCCGCTCGAGTGATTGTGCAACGTCTGAAAGACGTGCTTGGCCCCCGTTGTGGATTGGTCAGAGCACTCTACTTTGACAAACCACCCCAGCAGACTTGGGCACTTCCATGGCACAAAGACCTCCTCATCGCCATCGAGTCCGGAAGTCCAAAAGCGGAAAACTACTCACGTCCTCGACTTCGTGCTGGTGTGCTGCACACTGAACCACCCATCGAAGTACTACAGTCTATGCTCACTGTCAGAATTCATCTCGATCCAACGACCGAAACGAACGGATGCCTGCGAGTCCTCTCGGGATCACATCAGTCGGGAAAAGAGTTGATCATCGACGGTTATCCGATGAAATCAATTCATTCTCGGCCAGGAGATGTCCTCTTAATGCGCCCTCTTCTGGTTCATGCCAGTGGGCGATCGAAGCCGGAATGCCAAGACCACCGGCGCATTCTGCATTTGGAGTTCGCAGCACATGAGCAACTCCCGGCAGGAGTTCGCTGGCACACGTTTCATCGTGTCGACTGAGCGAAACTTTCTTTCTGCAGCGCCCCGTCTATTCCGTCAGGAGATTTCTTTTTTGATCTCCAAAAGCTCCTGACGTTCTGGCATCGACTTGTAAAACGGATCGAGTGGATAGCATCCGGAAACGATTCCGTTTCGAGGAGCTGTCGTGCAGTCGCTGAAAGTCCGGCAGATTTTCTTTCGCTTCATGACCTCTCCCGCAATGACATCAGCGGGCAATTCAGGGTACGACAACACCATTCGCCCGAGCCCCACAAAGTCGACATGTCCGTTCTTGACGGCATGCTGCCCGACATTCGGAAGCCATTCCTGCAAATACGAGTAGCCAGATCCAACCAGGACCATGTCAGGATTCGCTTCCTTGATCTGACGCGTGACATTGATCTGTCGAGCCACACCAACCAGTGGATCTTCAGGAGGAAGATATCCGTCCGATGGCGGGAAGATTGCCGGACGCTGCATGTGGGGGTTGTAGTACGGACTTCCACAACTGATACAAACCAGTTTGACTTCCAGCTCGCGCAAGATCTGCATGAACTGTTGAGGTTCCGTCAAATCAATTCCGGTTCCGGTCTCGTCTCCACCGAAGGCGAACTTGTAGTCCCCATTGGTCGACGGAACACCGATCCGGTCTTCTCCGGGTTCGAAGGGGGAGAAGTCGAAGATGCTGACTCGCGTTCCGATCTCAAGTCCCGGTGCTTCTGCTCGAATCCCTGAAACGATCTCGCGGAGAAAACGAGTACGATTCTCCAAGCTGCCACCGAATCGGCCCGGTCGATCATAGCCGGAGAGAATTTCATGGCCGAGATAACCATGACAATGTTTGATGTCGACGAACTTGTACCCAGCCTTCTGGGCCCGAACGGATGCAATCACAAAATCGTCGATCAGTTTCGACAAGTCATCATCGCTTAGAATCGCTTCGTCGCTGCTGATCGCAAACTTTTGATCCAGAACCGGATGGCGATACGCGATGCGAGGTTCGAGTCGTGACTTCTCATTGGGTCGTGCAAATCGACCGGAATGAGTCAGCTGAAGCCCGACCAATAAGTCGTCCGTCGTTCCAAAATACTCGAGATGTGTTTGCTCAAGAAGCTCACGCAGTGCGACGAGTTCGCCGAGATTCTCTTCGGTACACATCAATTGATTGGGGTTCGCCCGACCATCCTGTCGAACCGCCACCGCTTCGCCGCCCCAGATCAGTTTGGCTCCGCTGAGGCCAAAATTTTGCCACCTCCGACGAGTCAGATCGGTCGGCTTTCCGTCGCGGGTTCCATCCCAGCCTTCCATCGGAAGAATACAGAACCGGTTCCCGATCGTTTGACTGGAGTATTGAAACGACTGGCCGAGTGCGGACTGCTTTCCCGATTCCACGTTTTCATCAAACGGGAGATCAACGTTCAACGAATCAAGATAGGCGCGGAAATCGTTCGCTGTTTTGAGAGTGGAGACACGCGGGTACGACATGGCTGAGTTTTCATATAAAAGAAGCCGCCGACTTCTCAGTCGACGGCCTGTCCTGAGAATGCATCAAGACATGTTACTCAAACAAGGTCGCTCCCGGAATCGCCATCGGCCGTAAATCAACGGGTGTGTCCCAGTTGCCGATTTCAGGGACGAGCTTCTCTTCCGAGTTCCAGGCCATGTCCCAGGTCACCTCTTTCCCGGTGTACCCAGCCATGCGTCCCATGATGGCCATCATGGTGCTCGTGACCATTCGCTCGCCATTGTCAATCGGATTGCCTTCACGGATCGATTTGAACATCTCGTTATGTTCGACTTGATACATGTTCGGAGTTGGCCCCTTGTAGCGCCAATCTTCCGCACCAGAGATCGAAGCTCCCCGGCGAGTGATCGTTCCTTTTCCTTTCGAACCGAGAACATAGAAGTTGTTCTCGTTGTGACATCCGGAAATCTGCCGTTGAGCCATGAACGCACGAGTGTCGTCCTCCCAAAGGTAGTTCACTTCGATGTGATCGAAGATGTTCCCCCCCTTGGCCGGAACCTGACGCCCACCCACAGCGGTACAACTGACAGGCGGCTTGTCTCCTTTGGACCAGGCAATCCAGTCGACAGTATGACATGCCTGCTCAACGAGCCCATCGCCGGACAACCACGTGAAGTTGTACCAGTTGCGGACCATCCACTCGAGATCGCTCATGCCTTCCGGACGAGTCGATTCATCGGGCATCGTCTTGACTGGATTCGTGAGATATGTCCCGTATGAACAGAGAACGTCGCCGATATCGCCAGCGAGAACTTTCTCGAAGAAAGCTCGCTTCGCAGAGTCATAACGCCAACAGAAGCCAGCGACGACAGCCAGATTCTTTTCTTGCGCTCGCTTGACCGCTGCCATGACGCGGCGAACTCCCGGAGCATCGGTCGCCATCGGCTTCTCGGTGAAGATGTGCTTCCCTTTTTCGACAGCGTATTCGAACTGTTCCGGACGGAATCCCGGAGGCGTTGCGAGAATGACAACGTCACACGAATCAATCACATACCGGAAGGCATCCAAACCGGAGAACTGGTGATCTTCGTCCACCTGAACTCGGTCAGCGATTGCTTTCTGGGCTTTCAATGACTTGATTGAGCTTTCAATCTTTTCAGGAAACGCATCGCCCATCGCGACCAGCACAGCATTGGGATCTGCGTTCAACGCTTGATTCGCTGCGCCGGACCCGCGTCCGCCACATCCGACGAGACCGACTCGGATCTTTTCATCACCAGCTGCGTACAGCCCGGCCTTACCGGAAAATCCGCTCATCAAAGCCATTGCAGTACCCGCTTCTGCGGTTGACTTCAGGAAGGAGCGTCGTGTTGTGTCATTCGACGAATTCGACATGCTGCTATCTCTCTTGGAAGATGCGAGGAGGGTTGAGGAAGGTCATTCTCAAAGAAACCCCAAAACAGAAAATCGTTCGGGCGCTCGAGGAGACGAAAACGCATCCAGAAGCTGTCTGTAACATTGTGAATGTTTGAAAGCACTTGGCGAAAGAGTCTTTGCAATTTCGCGCGAGCAAACAGAACGACAACGATCGCAAACAGTCCAAGCGAATGCACAAGAAAGAGCAACGCGCTCTAGAGACCACTCGATTGGCAAACTTCAGAAGCACTATTCGTCAATTCCAGATAAGTTTCGGGATCTCATCCAGATCGATATTAGCGAGAGTCCAGTACAGAGGAAACTCTTTCCCCTGTTTCCTCGTCCCTTTCACGAAATTGAAATCGACCGATCACAACTCGGTGATCTGACTCGTCGCTTGAGTCATAAACGCACTCCACTGGAATCAGGTTCTGATTGATCCAGATTTGATCGAGTGCCAGCACCGGAAACGGGAGTGGCCACGATCCGCGGTAGCCCTGACCAACGGCGTCAAACAGATTCTGATGACGCTCCCGAAGGGCATCAAACGCATGCGATTCCGCCGGTGTATTGAAGTCTCCCATAATCAACAGATGTCGATCTTTGAAAGTGGTCGCCACATACGCGAGTTCATCGAGAATCGGACGACGCATCACAAGAGGATTGGCAGTCATGTCAACGACGATGCACGTGAGTTCACGTCCGTCGACTTCGATCGATTGTTCGCATCCCACCGACCCATGCCCCAACCAGTGCACGAAGCTACGTCCCTCTGGCTTCCGGCTCAACAACCCCAGCCCCTTGTAGAGAAACGAAAACTGATAGTCCGGCAGCAACCGATTCCAACGGGCAGTTTCTTCTTCCGGATGTTGACCGATTTCGACCAGCCCAATGACATCCGGTTGATGAAATCGCACCTTCTCCAGAAACGAGTCACACTCCTGCTTTCGCGAAAGATTGGCGAACATCACCGTCACAGCATCGTCTTTGACGACGCTGGGGGTGTCGAATCTCCATTCACGATTCACCCAACTTCCGCAGAGCATCACACAACAAAGAGCCCAAAAGACCGCCGACCGGTAACTCCGCTGCCATGCTGAATTGTAGAAAAGGAGCCCGCTGCTGACAGCGACAACAGGTAGCGGCGTCGCATAGAAATACGCGGAAGCACCCCAGTACGAATCTTGCACAGTGAGACGAATAACGATCGACAGCAACGTAAATATTGCCATTCCGATCCAGCCAAGCGAAACCCACATCTTCCACTTGCGGCCCATCGATTTTTCACGCTGCTGATTCATAAACCGCATCGACTGAGTGGAAGAACGTCCGCAAGGGAAGCGATTTGAAACTCCGGATCGATGTCACTTCGCTCCGCTCCAAGATGAACAGCCCGGAGCCCTGCATTTCGGGCGCCAGTATAGTCATTCGCGAAGTCGTCTCCGACCATGAGGATCTCTTCGGGAGCACACTGACACCGTTCGACGAGTGCGTTGTAGAACTCCAAGCTTGGCTTTCGCCATCCGATTTCGGACGAAATCAAACGGACATCAATGTCGCATAAGATTGGATTCCCGTCCAATGCCGTGTGCAGCCGTCGATCGAAATTCGAAGCAATCGCGACACCAAACCCTTCCGATTGAAGAACGGAAATCACGTCCGCTGCGTGATCTGCGATTCGCCAGGATTCCGGGAGCGAGAAGTGCTGATACAGTTCATGAAAACAATCGTCTGAATTTTCAACGGTCCCCAGCACTTCGCCGACGATCCGCTTCCAGAAATTCAGTTCATGTTCTTCGCTTGTAGAGAACGTCCGCTGATGCTCAGCAAACGCATTTTGAAATCGACTCCGGACGATTTCTGTTGAAAGATCAGCCCCGTACCGATTTCCGATGCGGGTATATGTTTCTGCAACTCCCGGATTAGCGAAAATCAACGTTCCCACTGCATCGAATGCGATCCAGCGAATCGGAACCTTGCTCGGCGAGTTTTTCATACGTCAATCTTCGACACTGTCAATTCCGCCAGCGCGACCGGATGATCCAATCCGAAATTCAGAATCACTTCCGGATGAAGTTCGCCGAGGACTCCACGAACTTCGGAGTCGGTTTCAAAGGCAGCCACACGTCCCGGAATGAATGATGGATGCGTGATTGACTCGAACGTCGCTGTCGCTCCGATTTCGAACATCAGTGAATCGATGACTGACCGAATCGAGGCATAACTGGCATCTTTTCCCATTTCGACAATCGCGAGATGACGTTCTTCCCGGGCTCCGGTCTCCGCCTGAGAGTCCAGCACGGTGACGTTATCCAGTTCAAAAAACCGCAGAGGCAGCGGCGCACGTCGATTCTCGCGCAGGTGTTCCATTACACCCGTCATGAGATGAGTCCGCACAACGGTCATTGCTTTTAACTTCGGATTCGCGATTTTGGGATAAGAATCCGGAACCGGAAGTTTGAACTTCTCGAAGTGCAGCTCCTCGGTCGTCATCGGCAGGCTCATGATTTCGCCGTAACCGAGACCGAGCATGACACTGCGAAACATATCGCTTTGGTCATCTTCCGGTCGCGATTGACCAGTCGTCGCCTGGCCCGCATAGCTCGGAACAATATTCTTGTATCCGTAGCCAATCGCCAGATCTTCGAAGACATCGACCATGTGTTTGAAGTCTGTTCGCAGAGCCGGATATCGAACTGTGAACCGGGAATCAGATCCATCGACCGGAGTGACGTCGAGTCTCATTCGATTGAGAGAAGCTTTGAGGGAATCCTGATCGAGAGGCAGTCCAAGCCACCGATTTGCAGACTCGAGGTCAATCTCGACTTCTCGCGGAGAGAGATCGGGCGAGTCAAAAGTTTCCCCACTGAGCGGCTTAACGGAGACCGATTTTGCCGTTCCGCCCATCTCCAGAAGCGACGACACAAACGTGTCCAGCGACTTGACCACTGCCGACTCGCTGATGCCGGTCACATCAATGAACAACCGGCGCGAATTCTGAGAGACTTTCGTCGATTCGCTGTTGATGATCGGCGGCATCGAGAGAACGACACCTTTCGAGTCTTTGAGAACCGGAAAACGACGATGATCTTCGAGTAGTTTGGCGTATGCGGTCCCTTTGGGATGTTTCTCGAGAATCTCGCGACCCGTCATCTGTTCACCGGGGCGACCGAGTGGCTCGAACCGCTCCGAGTCGGGATCGATCGTCGTGTATTGAAGCGGTCCGGAAATCTGATCGAGGTCGTACACTCCAATCGACGCCAGCTTGCGGTCTCTGCCCACTCCCCAGTGCAGAGCTTCCTGAAGCTTCATCAAGGCGACGAGCGTTGCATCATCAATCTGTTCCATTTCGACAATGGCGCATCGAATGAATGGACGCTGACAGTCCTCTCCATCCACTGACGGATCAACGACTAATTCAAGATCCGATGTACCAACGTCATACTTCGGGAGCCCGACGACTTCCTCAAAGTACCCCTTAAGAGCCCGTGCAATCCCTCCGACGTCAAACAGGTCGGGACGAGCTGCAAGGAGATCAAGGCGAATCACTTGACTCTCCCCAATCCGCTCAAAGGGTTGTTCCTGCTCGTGTTCGCACCAGTTGCATCGCCGAGTGACGTCTGCCCCGAGCGATCCTTCGACGGCATTCCCGCACACCGGACAGCGAAATCGCTCGACGGTCACGATGTCCTCAACGTCACATCCAATCTGTTCGAGGGTATCGGCGAGTTCTTCAACTGCGTACTCTTTCCCAAGCAGCTTGTTCAGCCATTCCCCTTCGACATTAATGACAGGCACGCCATCGACTCCCGGTTTCAGCCTTTTCTGGAACAAAGTACGCATCCCGCACGGCGGTTTGATGCGGCTCAGAGGAAATCTTCTCCCTCAAAGCGTGATTCCAGAGCATTTCTCTAGTGATATTTCAAAAACTCAAGTGAACGGAGACCGTAAACGACCGAATCCGTCGGTCCACAAGAGTCAACAGATCGCAATAAATTGTGATGAATTCGAAAATCCATCGAAGAAAGACGAGTAGGATAGCTCGTGTTGAAGGGCGAATGGAGTCCATCGGGAACATTTTCAACGATCGCCCGAAACGCACACTCATCCACCTTTGACCGAATCTTGATGCGACTGGGACCAGTCTGCAAGGCGATTCAGCAACAAACGCACCTCACCGCGATCGATCGCTTCTTCAGCCGATCGAACTCCTTCCGTGAGTGAACGCGCCCGCCCGCTGCACAACAGAGCTGCTGCCGTATTCGCAACAACCATTCTGCGTGCAGGTCCCGCCTGACCACTGATGATGCTCCGAATAACGTCAGCACTCTCACCGGGCGAAGAGACTTTCAACTCGTCCGGATGGCACTCTTCAAGGCCGAAGTCGGCGGCGGTCCATTCCATCAAGGCCGGTGGATTGTTTCCAGTCACTTCCCAGACGCGCGTCTTTCCCCACAACGACACTTCGTCCAGCTGATCATTCCCGCAGACCACAAACGTCTTCTTTGTTCCGAGCCGACTTGCTGCCTGAGCAATTCGTTCGGCGTTTTCGTCTCGATTTGCTCCTAGAAGCTGGAACTCTGCACTGGCCGGATTCGTGAGTGGTCCGAGCAGATTGAAAATCGTCCGGATACCTAATTCTGATCGAATCGGAGCAACGTGTTTCATCGCTCCATGGAAGAGCCTGGCGTAACAAAAACAGATCCCCAACTCATCCAGACACTTCCCCGCCATCTCCGCAGACAGGCCAATATCGACTCCGAGAGCTTCTAGGACATCCGCTGAACCGCTCGAACTCGAAACGCTTCGATTCCCATGTTTCGCAACCGGTTGTCCACACGCAGCGACGACCAACGCTGTTGCTGTACTGATGTTGAATGTATGAAGTTTGTCGCCTCCAGTGCCGCACGTATCGATCAATCCTGTTTGCGACGTTTGAATCTTGAGAGACCGCTTCCGCATCGCTGCTGCGGCTCCGGCGATTTCGGTTTCCGTTTCCCCGTCGACCGCCAGAGCAGTCAGAAACGAGGAGACATCGACCGGCGAACACTCACCGTCCATGATCGCTCCCACCGCAGCCTGCATGGACTCCTCTTGAATCTCTTCGTTCTGAAGAATCTTCTCGATCACTGTGCGAATTGATACATGCATCGGCCGGCGTTTCCTGTCGCTTTGAAAATAAACCTTGCCCGTATTTCAGTGCTGGCTACGCGCCTTCAGAATAAATTGTTCCACAAGCGAGGGAGATTTCACTCCACTCGACGATTCGACGCCGCTGGCCACATCGACTCCCCACGGACGGACAGCCTGAATCGCTGCCTCAACATTGTCGGCCCCCAGTCCGCCAGCAAGGATGAGCGGCGGCCAGTCTTCAAATCGATATCGTGACATGACGAGTTCCCACGGAGCGCTGTGTCCGGTTCCGCCATATGCTCCACTCACTCGAGCATCGACAAGAAAAGCCCGCACATTGACATCTCGTTCGAGATATTTATGCACTTCGTCCTCAAGATGATCGATCGTCTCTTCGTTGACTCGAATGGCTCGAATGATCTGCAGACCGTTCAATGTCGAAGCAAATTCCGGAGACTCGTCTCCGTGCAGCTGCACAGTTTTCAAACCACAACGTTTCACAGCTTCGAAGATTTCCGAAGTAGAATGATTGACGAACAAGCCAATCGGCTCGATCTCTTTCGGGAGAGACTCTGCAATCTCACTCGCTGTCGACACGTCCACGCACCGTGACGAACGCGAATAGAAATTGAGTCCGATCGCATCCGGCCGGCACGCAGCGACTTCCAGTGCATTCGCGACCGACGTCAACCCGCAGACCTTAATCCACATCAGAGGACTCCTGTGCCACTGGTGATGAGGACTTGGTTTGGGACAGCTTCTTCAGAGTTCGCACGCGATCGATCGTCATCGCTCCCAGCGTCACGATCACAAGAACCACCGTCTCGATGATCAGAACGGAATTCGCATTGCGATTGATCCAGCGATTGGCGGGATTCAATTGGTCACCGAACGTAGCTGCGATGACGATGAAGATCGAAATACAGAATATTGCCGAAACGACGATGACGGGGTAAAACGTCAAGCGATCACGCTTCACTTCATCTGTTGATTCATGCTCGCTTGTCACTTCACTGACCTCGCTTCAACTCTTTGAACAAATCTCTCAACCACTTGAACTCGAACGGGCGACAAACGGTTGCTTCGATCCGTATCGAATCAATCGTTGCCATTCTGCATTTTGCCCAATTCTGCATTGAGCCCATCCGGCTATGTTCCCCGCGTGTTTCCAAACAACTCGATGTGCCGACGAGGGGAAACGGACCAGGAGCGAGCTTTGGCTCCCGGAGAAATCCAACTCATCCGCTGATTCAAATCGTCCACCGTCGTTCCTTGAGGCATGACGAAAACTTTCGACGTATCGATCGAGGGAAACAACGACAGATACTCCTCAACCGCTGACAAGTCATCCGGCACATCAATGACGAACTTGAATTGGTAGTCATACTCCTGAATCAGCCGTTCGATGACTTCAGGCCGATGCCGTCGTGCTTCGTGACGTTCTTGCCAATTCGTTTCGACAGGGGTCGAGTTCGCGAGTTTGGGGCTGATCGACATCAGTTGGGCTTCGACCGGAAGAAAACATGTCCCGGCGGTTTCAATCGTAATGAAGTGGCCGCGTCGGGAAAGTTCCTTCGTCAACGGAACCATATCCGGAACAAGAAGCGGTTCGCCGCCTGTGAGAACAACATGCTCACAATTGAATTCCTCAATCTGCGCGAGCAGTTGATCAATCGAGTACTCCGTCCCTTCCGGATTCCACGAGGTATGGGGAGTGTCACAAAACCAGCACCGAAGGTTGCAGCCCGAAGTTCTCACGAAGCTGCTCGGAACACCGCAATGTTGTCCTTCGCCTTGGATGGAATGAAAAATCTCGGAAATCCACATCGGAATCGGTCGCGCTCGCTTCAGCAATCACCAGCATGTCCAGTCGAATCCGGGGAGTTTACAGGATTCGATGTTGAATCGGCAGTTCCAGCCGATCGGTTCAATTGTGAATGAAACAATTGCACCGGGTGAAATGTCAGACTTGCAAGCCCTGTCACCCAAAACCCGGACCAATTCTTCTCCAAGACGTTCGCTCAAAATCACAGAGAACAAAACGCGTCGACGTAAACAACTACTTAAAAATCACTTACAAAAACACTCAAAACTTTCGCGAGCAAAAACGTCCAGCTTTTGGCACAGCGGATGCATTAGGTTTTTTCCATCACCTCCCTTGGTCAAACCTGACCACACAGATCCCCACTCCCTACACAATATTCCTTTTCATGGAAATCTACGGCAGGAAGCCACGATTTCCGATCGCAAATTCAGCGACCGCTGAATGAGCTCAATTCACGGAGAAGCCCAATGCTCGTCGTCTCACGCAAGAAGCACGAATTCATCCAAATCGGCGAAGATATTGTTATCAAAGTCATCAAGACCAGTCGCGGCTCGGTCAAAATCGGAATCGACGCTCCCGGCGGAACTCGAGTTCTGCGAGGAGAACTTTCCATCGACGAACTCTTTGAACCCGTTTCCAAACCTCTCTCTCGCCGCCCCCGCCAACTTGCTCCGAAAGAACAGGATTCGATGCAACCTGTCGGTGCACTTTGATTGGCCCCTCGCATCCACAAACCTTGATCTCTCCTGGCATGAACGACTCTTCCTGTCTCCCTGCTTAGTGGCGGTGTCCGTCTTCTGAAGGCGGGCACCGTCGCTACCAAAACAACCGGAATTCCCCCCCGATCCAGCGGAGTGAGAACGGATGAGAAGACACAACCCAAAGCAGTCTTTAGACTTCCTCCTCGTTCAGCGGAAGATTTCGTCGCAGCCATTCAATGCCGTTGCGACCTCTGACTTGAAAAGTTGTCAAGAGATCTTCGAGAAAAGTTCATTTCTTCTTCCAATCTTGCCGATTGTATACCTTGCTTGGAGAAGGGTGAGCATTCCACCAAGAGTGGAATCCAGGGGGGCGCCTTTCTCCAGGATGCTTGTTTCTGACGCGAGGTCTGTCGCGTCAGAAATAAGCCTTCTCGACCAACCCGGTGGAAGGCGATATTGACCAACCGGCGAATTCTGCAATAGGGTGCCTCGTTCTTTCTGAGCCCAAAAGTCATCTCTTGGGTACTCTTCTGAACTGAGGACCAACTATGGCGCAGGACATGGATGTCGCTTGGCCATCACGGCTGACCGGAACGCTTCTCGGAGTAGTCATTCACTTCGTCTGTGTGGCGAATGCACAACTTCCGGCTCAGTACACACTCTCCCCCACCAAAGAGCAAATCCACCCCATGCAAGACGATGCTTCGCTGAACGAAGTGAAGTTCGTCGGTGAAAAAAACGGCTGGGCAGTCGGAGATCGCGGAACCGTCTGGAAATCGACCGACGGCGGCCAATCATGGAACCTGATTCCCACAGTTGCCGATGTCAGTGACTACTCCTTTCAGAGTGTCTGCTTCCTGACCGATCAAGTCGGATGGATTGCCGGAGGCACGATCGACCCCGTAAGCGGACAAACCCGCGGGCTTGTTCTCAAAACTCAAGATGGGGGGAAGTCGTGGAGCATCGTCGCAAGTCAACAACTCAACTACGTGAACACAATTCGCTTCTTCGACTTCGATCATGGAATTGTGGTCGGAGAACGGTCAATTGACGCTCCAGCCGGAATCTTCGCAACTGAGGATAGCGGACAAAACTGGACGGCAGTCAACGCGACATCGAATGCTCGCTGGAACGACGGAGCATTCTTCGACATGCGGAACGGACTCGTCGTCGGTCCACTCGGCCAGCAATCAATTCTTGCCAACGGAACGCTGACTTTCGGAAACGCGACATCAAGCCACCTGCAGTCACTCAATGACATCAACATTGATTCGAACGGCAATGCGTGGCTGGCCGGCGACGGCGGACTGGTTCTTTCCAGTTCGAATCGAGGGGTCTCGTGGGAAATTCCCGAAAGCGACCTTCCGAGGGAATTCAAGAAATTCACAGACTTTCAAGGTGTTGCGCAGCTTGACTCAAAGATCTGGATCGTTGGTTCACCGGGCTCAGTCGTCTGGCACTCTCCCGACGCCGGGAAATCATGGACACCGCAAGCAACGAACGATACAACTCCTCTCACATCTGTCCACTTCGTCAATGAGACCGATGGTGTTGCGGTTGGAGTGTTGGGGCGCATCTCGCGAACCACTGACGGAGGGGAAACATGGTATCCCGTCCGCGGCGCCGACCGCAGAGTCGCCAGCTGGTCCATTCATGCCTACACAAGCCGGACTCCCATCGAGTTCCTGAATCGCTGGAGTGGAGAGTCTGGATATCGTACAGCAACAACCATTCTGACGAGATCCGACGTTGGCCCCGATGCTCATGCCGACGATTTCAGCAACTTGCGTCTCAAGCATGCGGTCCTCAAATCCGGAGGAAACACTTCGGAGATTCAATGGAGTCTGCCGCTTGAAATTCCGGGGCTCAAATCGAGTCAGCCGGACTTGATCAAGGAATGGACCTCCATCCACGATCAGCAATTGCCGCAGATCGTTTTAGGCAGCCTCGTGGCGCGCATCCGCACTTATCGCCCGGACATGATTCTTCTGGACGAAGCTCCGAAGGAAGATGCCACAACTGAGCTGTTGCAAAATGCGATCATGACAGCCATTCAACAAGCTGCGGATCCCTCTCGATACCCCGAACACAGACTCGCCGGGCTTCCTGTCTGGCAAGTCAAAAAAGTTGTGATGCAACGAGCCCCCGGGAGTCAGGGCCACTTCACACAGGACGCTTTCGAAGTGCTTCCCAATCTCGGAACGACTCTCGACATCGCCAGCGCAAATGCGAAATCACTTCTTGAGACAACACGCACATCGCAACCTCACCCAGTCTCTTATGACGTAATCTGGTCCGCTTCGGACTCGGGGAATTCGAGATCCTCTCTGTTCGGCGATCTGCAGATTCCCATCGGAACGGCGGCGCGTCGTGAACTTCCCGCTGTTCGCAAAGAGATCGTGGACGAGCTAATCGCTCAGTCACAACATCGTCGCCACATTTCGTCAGTCTCCCAACATGCGATTCAATCAGAGACATCAGGAGGCCAGCTGATTGGTCAACTCGGCTCGATGATGCGACCGCTCACGAAGGAACAAGCTGCGCGGCAACTCGCTGACCTGGCTCTCGAATTTCGCAGGAACGGGGAATGGGATCTCGCCGAACAGGTCTACGCTCAACTGCTTCAGGACTACTCCAGTGAACCGTGTGCCAGACAATCCATTTTGTGGCTGATCCCTTTCTGGACGAGTTCGGAACTGGGCTGGCAACGCCTTAAGTCAATCTCTGCCGAAGACGTTACCGCTTCGACGGATCGCTCGATCTTTCGGGCGAACTTCCAGTACCTGTCTGAACTTTCTGAGCGGCTGACAACCCCCGAAAGCATCGAGGAAGATCTCACACTCCTTCAAAATCCGTCCACCCAGACCAGCCAGCCACGCGTTCCAACAATCGGCAACAGTCCGATGGCCGTCCTCGGAAACTCAGACCGAGGAAGACAGGACCAGATGCGACAAGTTAGATGGCAAGAACTCGCTGGAACCGTGTCCGAAGCCGCCATTCAATCATCCCCGCAGCTGAACTCGGTCGACGACTTGCAATTCACGCTCGCTGCGCTCTATCGCAAAACGAGCAAGAACAAAAAAGCCGATGCGATCTACAATCGATATCTCCAACGACTGAATCCGGATGATCCGTGGTATGTCGCGGCTCAGGGAGAAGCGTCGCTTCTGAAACGCGGAGCAATTTCCCCGAAACCAATGCTGAACTGCAAGCTGACATCGTTCCCACCAGTGCTGGATGGAGACCTGACGGACGCATGCTGGTCCGAAGCAATGGAAGTTCCTCTCGATTCCTCGCACGAAGCGGAAGCCTTCATCGGAACCGAAGGGCAATCGCGAGGACGTCCGAGATCGTCACAGCTCCGCCCCATCGCGTTCTTTTCGCACGACGAAGAATACTTCTATTTCGCGATAAGAATTCCGAAGCACCCGGAAATTCCCTACGCAGAGACTCAATCCGCTGGTCGTCCGCGAGATGGCTCGCTCGAACGATTCGACCGGATCTCGATTCAAATCGACACCGACCGCGACTACTCCACGTTCTACGAATTCGAAGTTGATCAGCGAGGCTGGACGCGTGAACGATGCTGGGAGGACCTTGGATTCGATCCCAACTGGTTCGTGGCGACGAGTCAGGACAGTGAGAGTTGGTCCGTCGAAGCGGCGATTCCACTTGAAGAACTCGCTCCCCCGGAATTGACCTTCGGCCAGACATGGGCAGTCGGCGTCACTCGCATCGTCCCGGCCAAACAAGTTCAAACCTGGACCGGCGCTGGGGGAGAAATCCCGCTGGCTCCGCGATTCGGGCTGATGAATCTCATCTCCGCACCCGTCACGAATTGAACATTCTGCGACTGCGTAAAGTCCGGAAAACAGTTGCGGGACTACGGGACACTCATCCCGTCCTTCGAGTCGCGGCGGTGAGTGAAGACCTTCTCTCGCTGACCTTGCAGTGTGACAGCGAATACGTCGAAGAACGCTCCAACGTCAACGATCGAAGCTGTGGGATGAAGAAGTGACGCAGTGAATGTGCTCAGCGACGTTGTACGGGAACGGGGCCGCTTCACAAAAAAACGCCGCAAACTGAATTTCAGTCTGCGGCGTGATTCAAACCCTCCGCTTGTTGGCGCAGGCAGGAACTGCTGCGAGAAGAGCGATGATCAGGTCATGTCAACATGCACCTTTCGTGATCACGGCTCACGCGATGGGATGGTCCCCCGGCGAACGAGTGCGGGAGGGTTTGTTCTCAATCTGCCAGATTCAGTTGCGCGGCATTATGCAACCGAAAATCCCGACAGAGTTCTGTCTTCTGAATTGTAGTCCTCCACCTTCAGAAACCAGTCAAAGTTCCTGGTGACGGGGCGAAGAAACATCGCTCTTTATTTCGGTTCTGTCAACGTGCATATTGACAGTTTGTCACAGAAATCTGCTCCCATCCGACAAAACATCAAATGGAATCACAATTTGTGAATGGAAAACAAATCTTGCCAAACGTCTGACGACGCGAAACCGGCATTGACCCGTTTTGTTGATTCCCGATACAAGCCCATTACTGTCTTGGCAGACGGTACCCGAGCGGAAGTCGCATGATCCGCCGGTTTCTCTATCTCCTCACGAATGCACGCCCTCGAACCAACGGATTGGAACGAGCCATGACGCGAACGACATCGCTTTTTCTCGGACTCGCACTTCTCGCTGGGTGCGGTGGTTCGGAAACTCCACAACAAGCTGTGGATTCTTCCGTCAAACCTTCCGCTTCACCAGCTCCCACCCCTGCCGCTGAGAAGACCGCAAGCTCCTCACCAGAGAAGAAGGTCGTCACTTACGATCAACTGATTCAGGCAGCAGACGCGCTCATCGAAAAGCGCGACGCGAAGAACGCAGCCAAAATTCTTTCGACAGCGATCAAAGCGCAGCCAACACGACCGGAAGCTTACATCAAACGTGCCGCTCTGCTGGCAGAAGCGAAGCTCTACAAGCAGGCAGTGGGTGATATGTCATCCGCCATCGGAGTTGATCCGGAGAACAGCAAGTACCGAAACACACGAGGCTATTTCCTCCTGATGCTTCAGGACTACGACGCCGCTGAACGTGACTTCAACAAAGCCATCGACATCGATCCTGAGTACCCGCAAGCGTACAACAATCGGGGACTCGTGTTCATCGGTCAGAACGAGTACATCAAGGCACTCAACGACTTCCGAAAAGCCAGCGAGCTGAAAGAAGATTACGTCGACGCATTGAACAACCTCGGATTCGTCTTCCTTCAGATGGAAGAACCCGATCCAGCGAAAGCTGTCGAAACGTTTACGAAAGTTCTCGAAATCAATGACGGCTATCTCAATGCCATCTCAAACCGAGGACGGGCACATCTCGCACTGAAAAATTATGACAGTGCGATCAAAGACTTCACCCGTGCAATCGAACTGCAACCGCAGAACCAACAGTATCGCCTCCACCGCAGCGAAGCTTACCGCGCAGCAGGTCAGTTCGATCTCGCGAGAGAAGACGTCAACCAAATTGCTCGTGAACGGCAGATCGCCGAAGTGAATCACATGATTCGCAACAACCCACGCCGTAAAGAACTCTGGCTAACCCGCGCTCAACTTCTGTTGCAATCCGATCGAACAGAAGAAGCCAAGACAGCCCTCGACAACGCGATCAAACTCGATGGCACATTCATTCCCTCGCTCTTGAGTCGAGCACGCCTCCACGAACTTGAGCAGGAATACGATCAAGTGATTGAAGTCTGCACAAAGATTCTCGATCTCGAACCGAATACTGAAGCACAGTCTCTGCGTGGTGATGCGTACATGCTCGTCGACAAAATCGATGAAGCAATCGC
The DNA here is from genome assembly GCF_007859735.1 of Thalassoglobus neptunius. GTDB lineage: Bacteria > Planctomycetota > Planctomycetia > Planctomycetales > Planctomycetaceae > Thalassoglobus > Thalassoglobus neptunius. The sequence continues at coordinate 69,483 of NZ_SIHI01000017.1, forward strand.
CGACTACGAGGCAGCCCGCCGGTTCGACACGAAAATCGTGGAAGCTTATCGAGCCCGTGCTGAACAGCGAGAAGAAGCTGGCGAAACTGACCTCGCCAAAGCTGATCATGAACGAGCTGACAGCCTCGAAACCCGTCTCACAGCTGGACCTCCTTCATCCGCAGAAGAAGCCAAACCACGTGAAATGGTTGTTCAACCTGTGAGCTTCGAGCAAGTCGCTGAAGAAGAAGGACCGGAGACCAAATAGTCTCTGCTGAGCCTTCTACTGATCTTTGCACAAGGCACCGCGTGTTTTCGAACATGCGGTGCCTTTCGTTTTGGGAATCGGTCAACCCGCCACTTTTGAAAGTCCCCGCAAGTTGTAGACTGATCAAATCTCGATTATACAAGAAGGATCCTGACAGAAACTTTCTGCGGATCAGTCAGGAACTGGTTCTCGATTCTGTCACTCAATGTGCGTCCATTTCTGTGCGTCCATTCTTGAAAACCGGATCGGCCACATCTTCAATCAATTTGAACAGACATGCGGACAATGCAAATGACCAAACTCTTAATCGCCACGTTCACAATTCTGGTGATGCAATCCTGGAGTCATGCTGCTGACTTGAAGGCACTGATCATCGACGGTCAGAACAATCACGGAGACTGGCCGAAAACCACCTTCATGATGAAGAAATACCTCGAAGAAACCGGGCTCTTCGATGTCGATCTCGCACGGACGAAATACACCTGGAAAGGGGAACAACATCTCCCCGAGTACTCGATCCCAGGATTCGAAACCGAAGCGACTCCTCAACCGAAGGCGGATCCGGACTTCAAACCCGACTTCTCAAAATACGATGTTGTTGTTTCGAATTTCGGATTCAACGCCGCTCCATGGCCGAAGGAAACTCAAGAAGCCTTCGAAGAATTCGTTCGCAACGGCGGAGGACTGGTCATCGTGCACGCAGCCGACAATTCGTTTGGAGACTGGCCAGAATACAATCAAATGATCGGCATCGGTGGCTGGGGTGGTCGGGACGAAAAGTCCGGACCGTACGTTTACCTGAATGAGCAAGGCGAAGAAGTTCGCGATGAATCCCCCGGACGTGGAGGAACACACGGCCCGCAGCACGAATTCTCGATCGTCATCCGCGACAACACGCACCCCATCACAAAAGGGCTTCCAACTGAGTGGCTCCACACCAAAGACGAATTGTATTCGTTGCTTCGCGGTCCGGGTCAGCAGATGCAAATTCTCGCAACCGCTTATGCGAGCCCAAAATTCGGAGGCACAGACCGACACGAACCGATGCTGATGACCATTCAATACGGCAAAGGCAAAGTCTTTCACACGCCGATGGGACATGCGGACTATTCGATGGAATGTGTCGGATTCAAGACCTGCCTCCAACGCGGAACCGAATGGGCCGCGACAGGCAAAGTCACTCAGGACATCCCCGATAACTTTCCAACTGCTGAATCCGCATCAGCGGAGCCGTACACGAAGTAGTACACACCGAATGTTCTAAGCGAACTTCCCTTGATGCTTCTTCAGCGCAGCTCCGAGGAAATCACGGAAGAGGGGATGCGCTTCGAGTGGACTCGATTTGAACTCTGGATGAAATTGGACAGAGACGAACCAGGGATGGTCCGGGACTTCGACAATTTCAACAAGATTTCCGTTGGGGCTGGTTCCAGTCGGCTGGAGACCAGCTTCGACGAATCGGTCTCGATAAGCTGGGTTGAATTCAAAACGGTGTCGGTGACGTTCTGAGATTTCACCGACGCCGTAAGCATCGATCGAGTGGGAGTTTTCCGAAAGCAGACATGGCTGTGCTCCCAGTCGCATCGTGCCTCCCTTGTCCGTGATCGTCTTCTGCTCTTCGAGCATGCAAATCACTGGGTCGGGAGTATCTTCTGCGAACTCTGTGCTGTTGGCTTCGGAGAGACCGAGCACATTGCGGGCGTATTCAATCACAGCACACTGCATCCCGAGGCAGATTCCGAAGAAGGGAATCTTTTTCTCCCGAGCAAATTGCGTCGCCAGAATTTTCCCCTCGATTCCGCGGTATCCAAATCCGCCGGGAATCAGAATCCCATGAACACTGCCCAGCAGTTGTTCAAGTTCCTGATGTTCACACTCCTCCGCTTCAATTCGCTTGATCAGAACCCGCGTTGAATGCGCGAAGCCCGCGTGAATGAGAGACTCGTAGATCGACTTATATGCGTCTCGATGCTCGATGTATTTTCCGACGACGGCAATCGTCACTTCGTGTTGCGGATTGCGAACCCGATGCATCAGGTTTCGCCAGTCATCGATATCCAGATGCCCGCGCGACAAGCCGAGTTTTCGCAGAATCAGTTCATCAAGTTTGTTCTCGGCCAAACCGAGAGGAACTTCATAGATCGAAAACTCTTTGTCCGTCTCCTCAATGACGGCGTCCGATTCGACATTGCAGAACAGCGCAATTTTCTCGGCGTTCTCACGTCCCATCGGTCGTTCGGTTCGAACAACGAGAACATCTGGCTGAATCCCGATCTGACGAAGTTGGCCAACGCTGTGCTGTGTCGGTTTCGTTTTCGCTTCGCGAGCCGCTTTCAGATACGGAACCAGAGTCAAATGGATGAACAGGCAATTTTCCTTACCGACATCGAGCGGGATCTGACGAATTGCTTCCAGAAACGGAAGCCCTTCGATATCGCCGACAGTTCCGCCCAACTCGGTGATCACCACGTCGACATCATCTGTCGCCAGCGCGCGAATACATGACTTGATTTCATTTGTGACGTGAGGAACAACCTGAACGGTCGCGCCGAGATACTCTCCTCGACGTTCCTTTTCGATCACGGTGCTGTAGATTCGCCCCGTCGTGAAATTGGACTTCGCCGAAAGCGGACTCTTCGTGAACCGCTCGTAATGTCCGAGATCGAGGTCCGTTTCGGATCCATCGTCGAGAACATAGACCTCACCATGCTGGTAAGGGCTCATGGTTCCTGGATCGACATTCAGATAGGGATCGAGTTTTTGCATGCGAACGCGGAGGCCGCGACGCTCCAGGAGAAACCCGATCGAAGCGGAAGTCAGTCCTTTTCCGAGGGAACTGACCACACCTCCGGTGACAAAGATGTGCTTCGTCATTGTCTTACTTTTCTGTCAACAATTATGTGTCCACTGAGGGAAGCAGCCCCTCAGCCTAAGCCTGTCCGCGAACATGACACCTCGATACCGAAATGTCTCAATTGGACTCCGCACGTGAACGTTCCCTCGCGACGAACGCAGCATAGTCTGCAGCGGTATCAATTCCAACGGACTGGTGATGAACAACTTCGACAAGAATCGAGGCTCCCGCTTCCAGGGCGCGAAGTTGCTCAAGGCGTTCCAGTTTCTCAAGTTCTGACGGAGGAAGTTGCGTCAACGCAAGCAAAAACTCCGGTCGATAGGCGTAAATCCCAAGATGAAGAAGCCACGGACTCCGGCGGAATGCGGCATCTTCACCGGTTGGACTGATCAAATCGGACGGCGGTCCATCTCGATAAAACGGAATCGGTGATCGACTGAAATAGAGGGCTCGACCGTCTGCTGCCCGGACAACTTTCACGCATCCGGTATCGTTGAGTGTCGCGATCGAATCGATCGGAGTCGCGAGAGTTCCCATTTCGACGGTCGGCGCGCGGTCCATTCTCTCAACGAGTGCATCAATACAGCTGGATTCCAACTCGGGCTCGTCCCCCTGAATATTGATCACCAGTGAAATATCCTCGGAACACGAGCGGACAACTTCCGCGATTCGATCGGTTCCGCTCGGATGTTCACCGGTCATGACGCACTCCGCGCCAAACTTCTCGCAAGCACTCACGATCGAATCGTCATCGGCCGCGATGATCACACGGTCGAGCCGCTCCGCCCGACATGCCGATTCCCAGGCATACTGAATGAGCGGTTTTCCGGTCTCATCCAGAAGCATTTTTCCCGGCAATCGCGACGACTGCATCCTCGCTGGAATCACTCCAATCACTTGTGACATCTCATTTGTTCCGTCAATGATTCCCGAAACAGACCTGACAACCTTTAACACCATTCACGGCAGACTCTCGCCAATCGACAACAAGACATCAAGCCGGAATCACATTAGACTTTACTGATCAATCCCTGTATCAAAGAGGGATTGTATCAAACTGCAATGTCCTGGGTTCCTCGAAGCAAGGTGACTAACAATGAGACGCATCCGACCGATGTTGATGCTCGGAATTCTATTGCTGACGACCTCTCTGCCCGCTGCTGAGGAACGCCCCAATATCCTGTTCATTCTCACCGATGATCAGGCTCCGTGGGCACTGGGGCTTTCCGGTCACCCGCACGCTCACACGCCGCACCTTGACGAACTGTTTCAGTCCGGGGCTTATCTTCCGAACAGCTTCACCGTCACACCCGTTTGCAGCCCGTCACGTGTCAGCACGTTGACCGGTCGCTACGGAAGCGAAATGGGAATCACCGACTGGTTGAATCCGAGAGTGGAACCGGATCACGGTATCGAACCCGGAATCCCGACATGGCCGGAAGAGCTTCGAAAGACAGGCTATCAAACAGCTCTGATTGGAAAGTGGCACCTCGGGCTGCTCGACTCACAACATCCGACGCAATTCGGGTACGTCGACTTCATGGGATTTCGCGGCGGAGGAACTTCTCCCTTCCGACCGACATTGGAAGTCGACGGATCAACCCAAACGGTCAATGGACTCACGACCGACATCCTCACCGACGAAGCCATTCGCTGGCTGCGATTGTACGAAAAGAAGGACGGACCATTTGCGTTATCGCTTCATTACCGTGCTCCGCATGCCCGCTGGCTTCCTGTCCGCGATGAAGATTGGGCTCCGTTCGATGGTCTCGATCCCGAACTTCCTCATCCTGATTACCCCGATTTGAAGGTCGAAGATATCAAGCGGCGAACCCGGGAGTACCTGGCGAGTGTGGCGGGCGTCGACCGAAATGTCGGCAAGCTTCTCGAAGAACTGCAACTCCTGCAGCTTCACGAAAACACCATCGTCATCTACACCAGTGACCACGGATACAACATGGGTCACAACGGAATCTGGCACAAAGGGAACGGACACTGGATCGTCAACACCCCTCCCCCAGCCACTGAGAACATTCCACGTGGGCAACGGCCAAACATGTACGATCACTCCATTCGTGTCCCAACCGCAATTCGCTGGCCCGGAGTCATCGAAGCCGACACCATCATCGATGAAACCGTCTCAAATCTCGACTGGTTCCCAACCATTCTGTCGATGGCAAATATCCCCATCAGCGACGATCTCACGCTCCGCGGTCACGATCTGACTCCGCTGCTCAAAGGCGATCAGATAGAGTGGGACAACGACTTTTACGGGGAATACACGACGAAACATCAGTCGAAGACAAAAATGCGAATGTACCGCACTCCCCTTTGGAAACTGATCCGGGATTTCGGAAACCCAGAGCGAGACGAACTTTACGACCTCAAGAACGATCCCGAAGAACGAACCAATCTGTACAATTCCGACGACCCGGAAGTTCAGGAGACCATTCGCGAGCTGTCAAGAAAAATGTCCCGCGAAATGCAGGCTCTTAACGACCCGGTCTGGACGCAACGACAGGGCGGAGTCTCGAGCGAATCGGAATGAGTGAAGTCCCAAGCATTCATTCTCCCAAATCGAATTCGCTTCTGTTATCTTTCAGGGACGCCGTTTTCTGCGGAAGTTTGCGACAGAAATTTTCCTTCGCACACCATTCTCACCTACAATTTCAGTAAGACCAATCGACTACCTCTCAGGAGAAACGTGTGGCCGACGAGAACAAAAAAGCTGCAAAATGCTTCCAGCATGGGAACAAAGCAATGCAAGCAGGCAACTGGGATATGGCCGTACAGATGTTCAGCCAGTGTGCTAAACTCGTCCCGCACAACCTGACTTATCGCCAGTTGTTGCGGAACAGCACGAAAAAGAAGTACGACGAGAACAAAAAAGGCGCCGGAACGCTTGCGAAAACGAAGCTCATTTCGCTTCGTAGCAAGGTCAAAAAACTGAAGAAAGCGGAAGAGTGGGAAGAGGCCATGGCACTCGCCGAAGAGGGCCTCTTGTTGAATCCGTGGGATGCTCAATTGAACGTCGATGTCGCGGAATGCAGCATGGCACTCGACATGGGTGAAGTCGCACGATTCGCTTACATGGAAGCTGTCAAAGCCGCTGAGAAGGACAAAGATATCCACCTGGCATTCGCTGAGTTACTGGAAAATCGAGGCGAGTTTTCCGAAGCATTCAAAATCTGGGAACGCGTTGCCAAAATCGACCCCAAAGATGTCAACGTCAGTCGCAAGCTCTCAGCATTGGCAGCTCGTCAGGCAACTGCCGACGCGAACTTCGAAGGGGCAGAAACAGCGAGTGAGGCAGCCCTCCACAAAAACTTCGCGAAAGACTCTCGCTCCACCCATGGTCAGGAAGGTGATACCGAAACCGCACTCCGCCATCAGATTCGCCGCGAGCCCGAACAAGTCGAGCACTACATCAAACTCGCTCGGCACTTGAAGCAGTCTAAGAAGTACGAAGAGTCCTACGAGATCACCAAGACCGCGCTCGAAGTCTCTGGCGGCGACCCCGGTATTCGAGAACAACTCGAAGATGCCGAGTTGCTGCTCATGAAGCACAACGTCGACCTCGCCAAAGAGCGAGCGAACGAAACCGGCGATCCGGATCACCGCAAACAAGTCGCCGAACTCTCCAAAGAATGGCGAGCCCGGCGAATTGAAGTTCTCTCCTCTCGAGAACAGCGTCATGCTCAAAACATGAACGTGAAGATCGAACTCGCGGAATTGGTCATGCAGCTGCAGGAGTGGTCGCGTGCCATTCCGTTGCTCCAAAAAGCGAGTCAGGACCCGCGACTGAAAACACGAGCACTCGTGATGTTGGGCAAGTGCTTCATGTATGACAACAAGATGGCACTGGCAAAGGGACAATTCGAACGGGCTGTCCCGGGTCTGAATGCAGAGTCGCAACCGGAAACCTACAAAGAAGCCCACTACTTGCTGGCACGAGTCTGTGAAGAAACCGGCGACAACGAAAAAGCCATCACCCATTACGGAGAAGTGCTCGTAATCGACTATGACTACAAGGATGCCAATGCGAGGATGGAGAAACTGCAAGCGAGCTAGAGCAAGTTGCTCTTTCCTGTGCACTCGCTTGCGCTGTTTCATAAGTTAAGAAGCTGCGCTTGCTCGTGCGAGATCGGGCACACAAAATTAGAAAATGCTCTAAAACGACTCGTGATTCGATGAGTGTTTCGGGATGTTTCTCGATCGAAAAGCGTTTCCGTCCGATGCTGAAAGGCGATTTGCGTCTTGTCCTGGATGCTGACAAAATCGAACACACATCTACCAAGACAAAATGGCCGACCGCGTGCAACCTTATCCACTTCGCTTTATCAGGAACGTCAATCGAGGTCGCGAAATTGCGACCGTCCTGCTGAATTACGGATTCGGCGACGTTTTAGAACGTCTCGGGCTGCTCAAGTATCTCAAGTGGGGCCGCCGCGTACTCATGCGGTCGCCCGACGAAGAGATCGAAGCCCTGACAACTGCGACGCGGATCCGGCTCACCTTTCAGGATCTCGGCCCGACGTTCGTCAAGTTCGGTCAGGTCCTGAGCACACGCCCGGACCTTGTCCCGACCGATGTGATTGTCGAACTCAAACAGCTTCAGGAACAGGTCCCTCCCTTTTCCTCTGAAGAGTCACAGGCAGCCGTTCTTCGAGCTTTTAAGAAACCGACAGCTGAGCTGTATGCAACGTTTGACGAAACTCCACTCGCAGCCGGATCGCTCGGACAGGTTCACTGCGCCACCGACTTCGATGGGCGGAAGTTCGCGGTCAAAATACGACGCCCCGATGTCCAGCATGAAATCGAACGCGACCTGTCGCTCATGCTGGAAATCGCACAGCTTCTCGAAAACCATATCCCCGAGTCGAAAGCTTTTGACCCGGTTGGCTTGGTGAATCATTTCTCTCGCACCGTTCGACGCGAAATGAACTATCAGAGAGAAGCCCGCACGATGCGCGAGTTCAAGAAGCTCTTTCAAGACGACTGCCGCCTGATCATTCCGGACGTCGATGATGCCCGTTCCTGCGACTCCATTTTAACAATGGAGTTTGTCGACGGCGTCAATATCACCGATCTCGACTCGATTCGGTCCCTTGGCTTGTCGCCCTCAGATGTCGCGACCACCGGAGCTGACATCTTCATGAAACAGGCATTCGAATTCGGAATCTTTCACGGAGACCCGCATCCCGGCAACCTTCGCGTTCATCCTTCTGGAGCCATCATCCTGCTCGACTATGGAATGATCGGATTTCTGTCAGAAGAAAAGCGAGATTTACTCATCGACCTGTTACTCGCTGTGACTCGAAACGATGTTGAGTCCGCTGTGTCGATCATTCTCGAACTCGGTCAGCCGACACAGGAAGTCGAGGAACATCTTCTCAAGGCAGATGTCCGCGATTTCATCGACGCCTATTACGGTGTCGACTTGGGAAAACTGAACATCGGCAGTTTGCTGAACGACTTTATCACAATCCTCGCTAACCACGGGCTGCGGTGTCCCGGTGATCTGATTCTACTGATTCGCTCCATCGTGACGCTTGATGGCATCGGTCGACAACTCTGTCCGAAGTTCAATCTCGCTAATGTTCTCGCTCCCAAAATTGAAACAATTGTCAAAAGGCGCTACGACCCCAAACGGATTGCACAGCGCACACTCGCTGACATGAAGAAGCTGTTTCAGGTGGCCCACGACCTTCCCATTCACCTCGGACGGACGCTTCAGAAAGTGAGCCAGGATGACTTGAAAGTTCAATTCGAGCACAAGGGTCTCGACCGGCTCATCACCGAGTTCGATCGATCCAGCAACAGAATTGTGGTCGGAGTGGTGATTTCCTCACTGGTCGTCGCCGCAGCACTGATCATCAGAACGACGAGCCAAGCGTCGCTGTGGGTCGCTGTCCCGATGTTTATGATCAGCGGATTCCTAGGACTGTGGCTGGTCTGGGGAATTCTGCGAAGCGGACGGCTTTGAACTCGCCGTCGATCAACGTGACCAGTGGTCGCGTTCCTCGAATTTAGCGGGCGTCAGTTCGAGCAGAAATCACTTTCGATGTGCCGCTCATGGTCGCGAATCTGCTCAACTTTCTCTTTGAGACTCGAGATGTTCTGGCGGAAATTCTCGACAGCCAGTCGAAACTGCTTCTGATGCGATAACCACGTTCGGCTATCACGTTCTTCACTCATGAGCCGACTCAACTCGAGAATCGAAGCTTCGAGTTCCTGTTTGACCTGTTCGACAACTTCTTCAGCGATCCGTTGCCCGTCTTTAGCGAGGCGATGGATAATTTCCCGATCTTCGTAGCGCTGCTGAGCGGTCAGCACGAGAGTCTTTTCGACTTCCTTATTCTTTCTCTCGACGTCTTCCATGTTCACAAGTCGACCAAACGGATTGTGACTCTGCTTGGCTTCATAGGCCTGCTCTTCGGCCTTCCTCAATCCAACGATGGCTTTCTTGAAGTTCGGTTTGAGCTCGACAGCCCGCCGGTAATTCAGAATCGCCTGGCTGTGATTCTTCATTTCGATGAGAACATTGCCCAGATTGGAATAAGCCTCTGCCATTTCCGGATCAAGACGAATCGCTTCCTTGTACGCGGAAACTGCCATCGAAAGCTGATTCAATCCTTTATGCGCAATTCCAAGATTGTAATAAGCTTCCGGAGAACGTCGGTCGCGCGACAACGCACTTCGCAGAGTCTTGACCGCTTCCTGATAGTTCTTCATCTTGTTGTAGACTGCGCCGAGATTAATCATCGCCGCGGAGTTCTTGGGATCTAAACGCATCGCACGTTGATAGAGTTGAACCGCCCGTTCGTAATCTTTCGTCAGAAAGCAAAGGCCAGCGAGATTCTCGTGTGCGACGACCAGATCCGGATCGCTTTCCACAGCCTCTTCCAGCAACTTGATCGCTTGCCGCACGTTCTTTTCTGACAAGCACGCACTTGCTTGGGCACACAGATCTTCCGCCGTCGACATGACCCCACCCTAATCTTGATATCACGAAACCGGGTACGCAGTCTTTTCCATCGGCTACGAGCAATCCCGCATTACACGCAGTCGCAATCGTCGAAGCTAGCTAGTCTTTCGAAAGCATTTCTCGGCCGGGCAACACTCATCGTCGTGCTCACTTCGCACTTGAGTGTGATTTCCATCGCGTCGAAAATGCATGATCGAATAAAAACTATACCCTGTTTGCCAGTACCAGTGCAAAGTCAATTGCGGCCTCGCCCGTCGCATCGATCGACGGTTACTGGAGTTTAGAGAACCTGGAGCACTTGAGAGCCCCCCTTCTGAAACCGATATCGATCCCCAAAACGCAGACCTTCTGGAACATTTCAGCCAGCACGCAAACAAGAACAAGAGAGGCTCAAAGCTCAGAGCCTATCCGGAATCCTCTTCATGCTGTAAGTCGGTATTTGAACGGAGCTTGGTTGGGTGAAGGAGCTAAGCGGCGGAGCATGCGACCAATGGAAGCCACATAGATCATGGCTTCGCTCGATTTGGTG
>NZ_SIHI01000018.1 GCF_007859735.1 Thalassoglobus neptunius
AAAGACGAAATAACCTGTACCGACACTCCCGGCCGAGACGCTCACATCCCTCCACCGGGTTCCTTATCAACAACAGCGCTCCGTTTTTCGCCCGTCGAGCGCTACGTTTTCTAACCGATGTCTACAGCTGTCGATTGTGGTAAGCAAGACGGGTCGCATTGCTGGAAAATGAACATGACGTTCATTGGGTAAAATCGGTGAAGGTCCGATTCGAACTGACAAAACCCTATATTCCAGACGTTACGGAGACGAAGCGGATGCTCGTGCTCTGCATAGAGAATGATACAAGCACGCTGGGCGAAGCCTCGAATCCAACAAGTTTGAACTGAACAGACTCTTCCAAACTTACGCAAGCGACCCCGACCGAATGATTGCCAACTCGCCTCAGCGATTGCATCTCTTGAACGGACTTAAGCTGTCCTGTTTCTATTCTCCTGCAGGCCAGTCTTCGACTTCATCAATTGCTTGAGTGAGGGAAGGAAGAACATCGCCGATAATTCGGGACGTTTTTGCGCTAACTCGTGTATTAAACAAGAGTGCGAGGTTACGTCCGTCTTCGCGGCGGATCAGGATTGTGTTTGTTCCCGGAAGTGAACCACCGTGGCTTGCACTGAATGTTCCATCCTCATTGACTTTGATCGACCACCCCAGCCCGTAATATCGATCTTTCGGATCACCCTTTTCGTTATACCCAGCGAGGCCATCAGGGCGGGCGAACATCTCTTGAATGATGCTCTCTGAGAGAAGTGGGCTGTCGTCCGCCGAGTCAAAAGCTGAGGCAAACTTGACGAGGTCAGTCGCTGATGCAACCCACGCTCCGTGTGAGTCCATCGCTTCCAGATACCATGCTCCGTACGGATTCGGAACAGTGGAACGCAGATCGTCAGCGAATACGGATTTTCCGAGCCACGGGTGATAATAGCAAACCTCGTTGGGGAGGCGGCCATTAAGACGTGTCGTTCCAATCTGCATGTCGGTCACGCCGACCGGTTTTAAGACGTGCTCACGAACATAGCTCTCATAATCCTGACCAGAAACCTATTCAATAATTCGTCCAAGTAAACAGTATCCGTAGTTCGAATAGGCATATCGCTTGCCGGGTGCGAAATCGAGTGGTTCCCCAAGCATGACACGAATCACGGTTTCCGGCGTCGCTGGGGGATCGACTCCGAGTTCCTCAGCGAATTCGACAGACTTAAACATTGCATCGAAAGACTGATCGCGATCCCAACCGCCACGATGCTGAAGAAGGTGCCGGATCGTAATATCATTCTGACGATCATCAAACTCCGCCCCGTCTGCAAGATGAGGTTCATAATCGAGAAATTCGAAGACTTTGTCATCGGGCGATAATTTACCCTGTTCAACAAGCTGTAGGATCGCAACAGCTGTAATCGGTTTAGAAATGCTTGCGATTCGGAAGAGACTCTCGGGACGAACTGGATCTCGTTGCCCAACATCGGCATAGCCAAACCCGCGTGCATAGACAATTTTTCCGTGATCCGAAATTGCCAACGACGCTCCGGGAATTTTGTGTTCCTGAATGAAAGATGTCAGGACATCGTCAATCGCCTGGAAGGCTGTGTTTGTCTCCCCGGACGAGATCGCGTGCGAAGAAAACGTCTCGCGGTATCCCGGACCGCGTAAAACTGTCCCCGGGCGTTTTCCCGTATATTTTCCGTCAGACAGAACGAGTTCGCCGTTGACGACGACGTACTTCATCCCGACGGAAAGGGCATGAGGGTCAGTGAATGTGGCTTTGTCGGCGATCTCGTCTTCATCGAAGACAATAATATCCGCAGCCAGTCCTTCAGCGATTTGTCCTCGATCGTAGATCATCACGCTGTTCCCTGCGGTTGCGCTCGCCTGGGCAACGGCACGTTCTAAGGAAATCGCTCCCAACCCACGGACATAACGAGAGAGCATTCGAGGAAATGATCCGAACGACCGAGGATGCGAAGCCCCCCGGTTGCCGCCAGCTGGTCCGACATCTGTGCAGAAGGAGACGAAGGGTTGCTGCATGGCCAGAATCTTGTTTGCATCACTCATCGTTTCCGGAAGTGCAAACGAACCCGCAATACAGAGATTGAAGAACGTATCCCAGACATCTTCATCGACAGCTTTTGCGATCTCAGCGACCGACTTTCCAGTCAGCTCTCGATAGCGTGGCTCGTTTGTTTGTCCGACAATAACCCGGTCCCAGTTTGAGCCCGCATGACGATACCAGTTTTCCCAACCGCTGGTTGTTTCGATTTCTTCTCGAACCGTTTTACGAAGTTCTTCATCCTCTTTGAGACGATTTAAAAACTTTGCGCGGCCTTCTCCGAAGTGCTTCGGATGAATTAACGCGTCGATTCCTAACCCGTTGTTAATATACGGATAGATATCCGCTGTCACTTCCTGACCTTCTGCCCGAGCTGCACGAATTCGCGCGAGCGCCATTTGCATTTTCCCCCAGTTTTGTTGACCGGCGGCTTTCAGATGAAAGATGTGAACCGGCGTCTGTCCGATACGGCCGATTTCGAGCGCTTCATCGATCGCTTCAAGAAGGCGATCCCCTTCATTCCGCATGTGCGTGTAGTACCGGCCTCCGTATTCTCCTGCGATTGCGGTGAGTGCTCCGATCTCTTCCGTCGTGGCATAAACCGCCGGGGGATAAATCAACGCCGTGGAAACACCGATCGCCCCCGCTTCCATCGCTTCCCGCACGAGTTCCTGCATCGCGCTCAATTCTTCGGCCGTCGGACGACGATCAACTTCGCCCATCACCATTGATCGAACCTGAGTGTGTCCAATCGTCTGCACGACATTTACGGGCAGCCCTTTCATATCGAGCATTTGGAAATACTCCATCATGTTCTGCCATCCGATCGAAGCAGCCGCAGCTTCACTCACCGGAGCTGCCGATCCTCCTTCTCCGGCATTGATGGTCGTAATCCCTTGGGTCAGAAGATTGATCGCGCTGTCCGGGTCTCGCAACATAGGCGTCGCAGTCTGTCCCATCATGTCGATGAAACCGGGAGCGACAATCAGACCGTTGGCGTCAATCACTTCCTCTGCCGACTCCAGAGAAATGTTCCCGACCTTGACGATCTTTCCGTCACGGATTCCCAGATCGGCCCGGTACCATGGCGCCCCTGTTCCATCGACAATACGACCGTTGAGAATTGCAATTTCGTATTGCGGCTCAGGTCGATCTTCAGCCTGGACCATATCCGCTCCACCGATAGACAGAACGAGGAAGGTATTCATCACGACAGACAAGAATACCGAAGAAGGAGAGCGTGAAAACATTGGCGAGGGTTCCCTTGTTTCGATCGAGCCCGTTGAGAGTAGAGTCGACGAGATCGATGATGGCACCGGCAGGACTATTCTTTAAGGAAGGCGATTCATACTGCGCGAAATGAAGTCCGCTTTGCAACTGTTTCGCCGCTCCACAGCTGTTCCCGTTCCTTCTTAATTCCGCCAGAGCGTTCGAAGGAACATCTCCCAACGGTATCGATTGACGTTTCTGAGCTTGTCAACGATAGTTCATTTCATTGCCTTGGTGGTGCGTTTCGCACAGGTCGATGAATCGTCGACCGGGCCTCAATGAGGTCGTTAAGACTCCGCTGCCGGCGTAAGCCGTTTCCTGCTACGCCGCGCAAGGCTTCGAATGGAGCAGTTCCGGCTGCTCCATTCTTTTCAGGTCTTTATATGTCCGCGCGCTCGACATTTCAGATGACGTCCGGATGCGGGTGCACTCTCATGGTGCTCGCAGGGGGAATCCTTCTTGCCAATCAGGCGTCAGGTGCTGTCGTCATCTTCGTATTGAGCGTGATCAGTGTTTTCGTTTTCGCCGGATGGCTCACTGCGCTGTTTCAGATGACGTCAGGAAACCCACAGCACGCCATCCGGAGTTGGATGGGTTGGGGGCTGACAGTCTCGGAACTGGCTCGACGACTTGATCTTTCTGAACAGCAACTGATCAACCACTTTCCGAAATACATTGACCGTCCGATCCCGAAGCGATCCGGTGGAACTCGCATTCTCAGAATCCCTGACGCAACAACTGCGGACATTCAGAAACGAATTCTCCAGCGTCTTCTTCCATTGCTAACGAGTCACCGTTGTGCGACCGGCTTTGAAGCTGGGCTGTCTATTGTTGATAACGCCCTGCCTCACGTCGGACAAGCAGTTGTCATTAAACTGGATCTCGTCGACTTCTTCCCCAACACACATCGAGATCGGCTCGAGCTTTACTTTCGACGGATCGGCTGGGGCAAAGAAGCGGCTTCGATTCTGGTCCGTCTCACTTGCGACGAAGAAGGACTTCCTCAAGGAGCCTGCACAAGCCCCAGGTTGAGCAACCTTGTGAACTTTCTGATGGATGAACAACTCGATCGACTGGCCAAAAGTCGAAAAGGTGTTTACACGCGATATGCCGATGACATCACATTCTCGTTCCCCAAAGACTACCCCCAGCGAGTCCGAGGAATAATTCTGAAAACGCGATGGATCGTGCGTCGCTTCGGTTATCAGTTGAATTCGAAGAAGCAGCTTATCCTTCGGCAACATCAACGGCAGTCTGTCACTGGGCTGAATGTGAACACCAAAGCTTGTCTTCCGCGTGAGCTGCGACGTCGGCTGCGTGCTGCCCGACACCGAATGAAAACGACCGGTTCTGCGACGTGGACGGAAGAGCAACTGCAAGGATGGGCCTCGCTGGAATCGATGGTGGAATCTCAAACTGCCTCGGAATCGGAACGCTAGCGCGACGTCTTCGATCGTTTGCTGCAAGGGTGCGAATGCGATTTCGCAACGCGTTCAAACTGCTTCTCGCTTCTTCATTTTCATCAATGGACGACCGCTCCCTGCGCTTTGACTTGTCGGCTTCGCTCGTCGGCTTGACCGCGTCTCTCCGCGACAACATTGCTCCGAATACTTCTTGGCGTTCGCTTCTGGGCGTTTGATTCTTGACAGTACCGTAGCCAATGTTACACTCTCTCGGAATTGTACCCACCACTACACCGTAACAAGAGATTCAAATGCTGACAAAGCTCCGAACTCGCCCCGCGTTTACTCTGATTGAGTTACTCGTTGTCATCGCAATCATTGCCATCTTGATCTCCCTTCTTTTGCCGGCAGTCCAACAGGCGCGAGAAGCTGCCCGACGATCGCAGTGCCGAAACAATCTCAAGCAAATCGGATTGGCACTTCACAACTACCATGACGCTCACAGCTGTTTCCCCGCCGGGTATTACAGCTAGGCAACTCGCGACGGAAGCGGTCCGCCTCACGCAATGGTTGACCAGAATACCTGGGATGCTGGCCCCGGATGGTCGTGGGCGACGATGCTGCTTCCGTTCCTCGATCAGGGACCGCTTTACAGCCAGCTCGACCTCAATCAGTCCTGTTATTCCCCGACGAATCTGCCCGTTGAGTCGACGAAACTTCCGGTCTTCCTCTGCCCATCCACTTCGGGCTCACACGATTCGTTCCTTGTGAGGAATGAGGCAGGCCAACCATTGCAGATCAACGGAAGTGGTTTGGAATTCGGTCGCAGCCACTATGTCGCAAGCCATGGTCAGGAGTCCTGCTGGGGTGAATGCGGAGCCAGTCGCACGGGGGAAGTCTTCACGAACATCTACGACGGGACGACTCAAGTCGTTCAAATTCATGGCGATGTGTCCAAAGTCGCTGACGGCCCTTTCTACCGAAATTCTCGAACCCGTTTTCGCGATGTGACGGACGGCACGACCAACACGATTTTTCTCGGCGAGCACTCATCTCGTCTCAGCGACAAAACCTGGGTCGGTGTCGTTCCCGGTGCGTTCACGCATCCGCAGTTTACATCTCCCGAGAACGGTCCCGATGCAGCTGCGACACTTGTTCTCGTTCACGGGGGACCGTCCGGAGGCGAACTCGACATTACCGGATTTCCGATTATCCATCCCGTCAACTTTCCCACCTTCCACGTGGGCCAAATGTACTCCGAGCATTTCGGAGGAGGACATGTCACCCTCGGCGACGGGTCCGTGCGTTTCATTTCCGAAAACATCGACCTGTTTACCTGGGCGGAACTTTCGAGCATCTCCGAAGGGGAAATCGTCGGCGAGTTCTAAAGCAAGTCGCTCTTTCCTGTGCACTCGCGTGGGCTGTTTAATCAGACAAACTGCTGAGTTTGCTCGTGTGAGTGAGCCACGAGTGATGCCGAGACGCAGGCGCCGAATGGTTTCTTCGCACATTCACAAGCTTCGAACAGCCTCACGAATGCTGTCCGTTTCGCTCCTCGAAAAGTTTTCACTGACCGGAAATCCGATATGAACGAGAACACTCACTGCCATCACCTTCGAATTTGGAAGAACGCCCTGTTCGTCCTTTCACTTGCTCTCATCGTCACTTCAGGATGCGGATATCCCGAAGTCAGTCCGCAATCGTACGGTTTAACGAAGGCCTTGTATGCCATCTGCAATCGAGCGGACGAACGACGGCTCGCTGAATTTGAGCAACGTCTTTCACAAGAACTCGAGGCAGGACGAATTTCCGATTCGGAAGTGGCTATGTTCGAATCGATCATTCAGATGGCTGAAGGCGGAGACTGGAAATCTGCGATGCAAGAATGTCGACAGGTCATGGTCGATCATGTCGACCGCTGATCCCCACCAAACGGATCGGGCAAGCGACGGCAAACTTCTAAGTGATCTAAACAGTCTCAATGAAATTGACATTGAGCAACATCGCGATCCGGTTAGCGGTACAGATTGTTACTACACTTGAAGATCTTGGTCACGTTTTTTCGTCCGGGGACTCGGACTCCTTGACCCAAAGATCAAAACTTGCTGTCCTGTTCAGGTTGATCTTTCAGGGATTCAACTCAGCGTGATCTGAAAATCTCTGAGGATTCGTTTGCTCCTCCATGCTCACTGTTCTCTCTCCGATCTCAAGAGCGGTGACACACCATGTGAGGGTTTTGGGTTCAACTCCACAGTCAGGCCGAACATGACCACTTACTGCGCAGCTGGAATGCGTCCGATTCAATTCATCTTCGCGATCCTTTTTTCACTCCTGGTCTTTTCGACGGTCTCTTCGCAGACACTGGCAAACAGCGATGATCGCCCGAACATTATCATCATTCTTGTCGACGACATGGGTTTCTCCGACATCGGATGCTACGGAGGGGAAATTCAGACTCCGAACATCGACCAGATGGCAGCAAAGGGAGTGAAGTTCTCACAGTTCTATAACTCCGCTCGATGCTGTCCGACTCGAGCGACCTTGATGACCGGTCTTCATCCTCATCAAGTGGGAATCGGTCATATGACCAATCCGCCAAACTCACAGAATCACGATCTGGGAATCCCGTCCTACCGTGGATTCTTAAATCGCAAGTGCGCAACAATTGCAGAAATTCTGCAGCCAGCGGGTTACAGCACCCTCATGGCGGGAAAGTGGCACCTCGGGATGGCACAAGAAGACCTTTGGCCACTGCAGCGAGGATTCGAAAAGTATTATGGAAGCTTGCCTGGAGCGACGCGTTTCTTTCACCCGATTCATCCTCGCGGAATGACACTCGGAAACGAGCACATCGAAGAACCAGAAAGCACCACAGACGAGCCCTTCTACACCACAGACGCA
The DNA here is from genome assembly GCF_007859735.1 of Thalassoglobus neptunius. Classification (GTDB taxonomy): domain Bacteria; phylum Planctomycetota; class Planctomycetia; order Planctomycetales; family Planctomycetaceae; genus Thalassoglobus; species Thalassoglobus neptunius. Next base: position 7,618 of record NZ_SIHI01000018.1, read on the forward strand.
TTCACCGATTACGCGATCCAGTTCATTCAGGAACAGCAGACAGAAACCAACGGCGACAAACCGTTCTTCCTGTATCTGGCCTACACTGCCCCACACTGGCCGCTTCAGGCACATGAAGATGACATTGCACGCTATCGCGGGAAGTACCAGATCGGATGGGATCAGCTGCGCGAACAACGTTTGAAGAAACAGATTGAACTCGGATTACTGCCGGAGGGAACTCACCTCAGCCCTCGCTACAGTGACGTTCCTGCCTGGGAGTCGCTTGACGCTGAGACCAGAGATGAGATGGACCTCAAGATGTCGGTCTATGCTGCGATGATCGACCGCGTTGATCAAAACCTTGGGCGACTCTTCGACTCACTGGAAACTGCCGGGATCGCCGACAACACTCTCATCATGTTTCTCTCAGACAACGGAGGATGTGCGGAAGGAGGAATTCTGGGGCGCGGTGAATTTCGCGACGTCGAGAAGCGAAATCAGGAAACAGCCAACAGCTACGGAACAGCTTGGGCCAACGCTTCCAACACACCGTTTCGACTCTACAAGCACTATGCCCATGAAGGGGGAACCTCTACGCCTTTCATCATCTCGTGGCCGAAGCAAGTCGATTCGAGATCGGATTGGTACCGTGACCCTGCCCAGTTGATTGACATCATGCCGACGGTTCTCGATGCGGCGCATGTTGAGTATCCCGAAGAATTGCACGGCAATCCGATTCCTGCACTTGATGGGATTTCCCTGTTGCCAGCAGTGGAAAACCAACCCCTGAATCGAAAGTCTCCCATTTTCATTGAACACGAAAACAACGCTTTCGTTCGCGACCAAGAATGGAAGCTTGTCGGAAAAGGTGTTTCTCCCTTGAAGGGAGTCGTGCCTGATAAATGGGAACTCTATAATATTGAAAACGACCGCACCGAACTGAACGACCTCGCTGCAACTCATCCTGAGAAGGTGAAGGAATTGTCTTCCGCGTGGAACGCCTGGGCGGAACGCGTCGGTGTGTACCCAAAGAAGAAATTGGGTTCTCACCAAAACAAAAAGAATCCAGCGAAGAAGAAAAAGAAGACCAAAAAGAATTGAGAAAAGAAAAAAGCCTTTGCTGTTCAATTCAGGTCAATGACGACAAATAAATTGAAGCCGAAACGCTCCGAGTTTCCCGTCGTCGGACTTTGCGAATCATTCTGCATTTATCTTGTCGCCTCCCGGCGATTGATTTCTCCTGACATCGCCAATGAAGTTTCCCGTTGACATCCTCCAGAATTGCTGGTTTCTGGCCGGCCCCACCGCAGTCGGGAAGTCCGAACTTGCCATTCGTCTCGCAGAGGAACTCGACGGCGAAATCCTGTCTCTCGACTCGATGGCGATCTACAGGCAAATGAACATCGGGACTGCCAAACCGACGCAGGAGCAACAGAACCGCGTGCCACACCATCTGATTGATCTTATCGATCCCGATGGCGAATTCTCAACTGCCGAATACTTAGTGAACGCGGTGAATGTCAGTCGCGAAGTCATGAATCGCGGAAAAACACCGGTTTTCGTCGGAGGTACTGGGCTGTACTTGAGGGCGTTACTAAGAGGTGTCTTCGAAGGTCCACCAGCTGATTGGGAATTCCGAAACGAGCTGAAAGAACGGGCGGAAACTGAAGGACCAAACTGGCTACACTCTCAACTTTCGAATGTCGATCCTGTTTCGGCTGAACGGCTTCATCCAAACGATCACCGCCGACTCATCCGGGCTTTGGAAATTCACCATCTGACAGGTCAGCCGGCGTCACTCATTCAGAATGAACAACCGCTTCCGGAAGAAGAACGTCCTTCGCATGTTTACTGGCTCTCTCCGGATCGCGAATGGTTGAGAGATCGCATTGATACTCGAGTCGAGTTCATGATCGAGTCGGGACTGATGGCTGAAGTTCAGAATTTGCTTCAGCGCGATCCGCCCATTGGACGAACCGCTCGACAAGCACTCGGTTACCGGGAAATGATTGACTTTCTCGAAGGACGCTGCGAGAGTCTCGATGAGACCATTGAGAAAATCCAAACGGGCACACGTCAGTTTGCAAAGCGGCAACATACCTGGTTTCGAAATCTTGTCGAATGTCGTCCGCTTGAACGCCGACCTGAAGATACAGACATCGACTTACTTCAGCGGATTCTTTCCTCATAACCAATGTGCATTGAGGCCATTTTCAGGCACAGCTTCGGGCACTTCATTCAGTTTGCCGGAATGGAATCGAATCAGGAGAGATCGATCTCTCGGGATACTGCCATTGCAGCGAGTTTTCAGTCGCGTTGCCTTCCTGCCTCAGAATCTGGAGTTGGTCAACCGGAAATCAATCGACTATCATTGGCTTCCTCTCTTCCAATTCAGCAACATGGCAATGAATTTGCAGAGAGCATGTGCAACAAAAAACTTGTGACCGGTTGAGTTGCGACTCACGAGGCCTCAAAAACTTCTTGAACTGGTTTGCGTGGAACGGTGAGATTGACTTCAGTCAAACGCCGAAACGAACCATTCATGCAAGTCACGAGAACGAGAGACTCACCCTCAACCGACCGGTTGCGACCACATGATGGTGGCTCATACAGACACCCCAATGTTGGGGAAAGGATTCGCAATGGCAGCCCGTTATTCTTCGTTCACCAATCAATGGGTTCGATGGAGTTCAGCACCCGCTTTATTTCTCGTTTCCTGGGCTATGTCGATTGGGTCATTGCAACTCTCTGCAGACGATCAGGGTCCGCCTCCTCCTGAACTTCCTCAGCGAATCAATCCTCTCGAAGGAATCATCGATCCGGTCACCGGAGAGGAACTTTCTGCGTTCGAACCCAAAACTCCTGAGACGAACGAGGAAGAACTCTCGAGCGAAGCACTCGCTCTCTACATGACCGGGCGCATCGCACTCGAACGCCGCGACTTTGACTCAGCAGTCGATTCGTTTCGAAAAGCAATTGAACTCGCTCCGAACGTCTCCGATTCCTACAAGACGTTGATTCCACTCCTGCTCGCTCAACGCGAACACGACGAAGCAGCGCAACTGGCTTTGCAGGCTTCATTGCGAACCGATTCGGGATACGAACTCGTGGCAGCAATGGCGGGTCAGTTCGCGAGCCGCAGCCAGCTCGACAAGGGGATCGATCTCATCAAGGAAGCTCTTGATCAGGCCGATTATCCAGCCGGAAGCCTTCAGCATCTCCTCCTCCATCGCGACCTCGGTCTCTACTATCGGCTCAACAACCAGATCGAGAATGCCGCATCGGAATATGAAATCGTCCTGAACACCATCCTGTCGGGAGAAGTGGATGAAGAACTTCAACAGGAAGTCCTCAAAGATCCCGGCAAGAACTTTGACGAATTTGGAGACACCTTTCTCAAAGCGGGTCTTCCGGATCTGGCATTGAAAGCTTTTGAGGAAGCTTCCAAACACCGCGAAGCCAAACCGGGGCTTCACAGCTTCAACCTTGCAACTGTCTTCTATGAAACGGGCAAACCTGAACAGGCATTGGAAGCGCTTCAGGAGTACTTCGATGCCCAACTTCAGGGACGCGGACGGGCAGCGTACGAACTCCTCGAGAAGATTCTCAAAGAACTCGGTCGTGAAGACGAACTGAATGATCGTTTGAACGAAATGTACGCCAACGACGAGTTCAACGATGTCCTTCGATTTTTTCTCGCGGACAGAGTTCTGGAGAGTCAGGATCTGGATCGAGCCAAAGAACTTTACCTTGGATCAAATCCGGACGTCACCGATCCTCGCGCCATGGTCGGATTGCTGCAGATCTACCGAGAAGAAGGAGATTCCGACAATCTCCTGGACATTCTCACCAAAGCCTTCCAAGTCATCCCAAGAGCGGAAGATCCAGCAGCACTGAATCGACTTTCAGAAGATGTTCAACGCCTGTCGAAAGGATTTGAAGAAGAGCTTGAAGCTTTGAAATCGGACGAGGAGAGCCTGAACGGAGTTTACGCATCTGCCCGCAAATCGGCCGATGGAGACGACCCGCAACTCCAGTTCATCCAAGCCTATTTCCTCGGAAAAATGGCCACTGAAACAGAAAACACAGAAGCTGCCATTGAGTTCTATCGACTTGCCATTTCGATGCGGAACGATCCTCCTCCCCTGCTCTACAGTGAACTTGGTGGCTATCTCATCGACTCCAAGAGCTACGAAGAAGCGATCGACCTACTCAATGAAGCACTGACAAATCCCTCGGACGCGCTGCAGAATGAACGGTGGAGATTTCTCTACTTCCTGACATATGCCTATCAGTTCGATGGCCAGACGGAACGAGCGCTTGAAGCCGTCGACGAGGCGATGAACAACGCACCAGATCCGATCATGGGGCGTCTTCTCTACCAGAAAGCGTGGATTTACTACCACAATCGGGATTGGGATCAGGCGTTGAAATACTTCAATCAGGTGCTCAGCCAATACGCATCAGAGACAGACCTGGTCCAGGATACTCAATTTCGAGTCTCCAACATCTATGTCGAACAGGGAGACATGGAACAGGGCGAACAAGTTCTACTCGACGTTCTGCAAGCCGATCCTGAAAACACACAGGCGAACAACGACTTGGGATATCTCTGGGCCGATCAGGGTAAGAACCTCGAAAAAGCCCGCGAGATGATTCAAATCGCTCTTACTGCAGAACCTGAAAACCCCGCTTACCTCGACAGCATGGGATGGGTGCTCTACCAACTGGGTGAGTACGAAGAAGCTGCCAAAATCCTCAAGAGTGCAACGGAGCAGAAACACGGGGACGACAGCACGATCTTCGACCATCTCGGAGACGCACAGCTGAAGCTGGGGCAGGAAGATGAAGCGAAAGAGAATTTTGAGCGAGCACTCAAAATCGAAGAAGAAAAAGAACATCCCAGCGAAAAACTCTTGAAGGCCCTGCGAAGTAAACTTCAGATTGAAGACAAGTCGACCGAGTAACGCGGTTTGTTCGATTGAACGGCCACTGTCGGTGCTAAGCTCGTGAAAGCCGATCGCATTGATCGTAGGTCGAACCATCAATGCGGGAGAAGTTTCGAGATCTGTACTCAACTGAGTCGCGGAGTAAGTCATCTTGACTATTGAGTTCTATTGTCCCGAGTGTCAGGCCTACCTGCGCGCGAACGCAACGAAAGCTGGACTCTCAGTTCAATGCCCTCATTGCAACGGCCGAACATGGGTTCCTTTTGAGAGCGAACCGCAGTTTGACGGTGACGAATTTTCCGAATGGGAAGAGCCCGTTGTCGACGACTCAGCGAACGAGCCTGCCTTGCTCGTTCGTGAAGAACGACTGAGTCCAACCTCTCAGATTGATGAATCCGACAGTTCCCAGATTTCTAAGTGTCCAAGATGTGGATCCGCAAAACTTCAGAAAAATCAGAAATGCGTCCGATGCGAACTCGGAGCTGAAGGAGTCTCGCCAGCGACTCCGGGCGAAGTCGATCTCTCACGAATTCTTTCCGACACCTGGTCGATTTACACGAAGAATTTCCCCTCCTGTTATGCGGTCACTTTGATCGATTTGCTGTTCACGGTCCTGGGACTCATTTTTTCCCTCATGATCGGCGGTGTGTGTGCTTCAATTTCGCAACAGCCACCCGAAATTGCGATTCTCCTCTTTTTCGTCGTCAGCTTGCTGGGAATGTCTGTCTGCTTCGCAGTTCTGGCAGTGGGACACCTCAGTTTCTACCTTGATCTGTGTCGCACTCGGACACCGGACCTCCAGAAGTCGTTTGAGTTTCGCGGGCCAATCGGAACTCTCCTGATCTCCGGGATCATTTACTGGATGACCTTCGTGCTGATCTTTCCACTCTTTTTTCTCTGGCCATTCGGTCGAATTGTGGTCGACCAAAACCAACGGGGAGTTTCCCCGTTGCGGGGAGCTCTCAGGCTGACACTTCGCAATCTCGACTTCAGTCTTTCCCTCGGAGTGCTTAAGATTGGGGCATTTTTTGCGGCAAATCTAATCCCTGTCGTGGGACAGATACTGATTGTTCCATATTTGGCAATTCTTAACACAGTCGCTTACCTGCATCTGATCGGCGAGCAGGATTCTTTCGACGACTGACCCCTGCTGCGAAAAATCGCATCAATCACTGACTCATTTCGCATCAACGAGGGTCCATGATCAGATTCGATGCACAGGAAATGCACAGCAATTGAGCAATATTGTCCATTTCCATACCAAACAGCCCGGAATCAAAAATCTCAGGTTTTGGAAATCTGTTAGAAGTCCATAAACTCGCATAGGAAGTAATTGACCCATAGGAGTTCTCAGCTAACATCTCGGTAATAAACCCAGCCAGACATCCGCAAATGGAATAGCGATTGCTTACAGTGACCGAACAGACAGAAAGCAACAACACTGATTGCTTCATCGGAATCGCTCACTCACTTTGTCTGGCAACCGGAGTTTCTGACCTATCGAAACAATTGAGAATTCGACTGGATTTAGAGATCAGCACGTCTGCTGATTAGTTTCTAAAGAGATTCCAGGTGCAAGGACGAATGCCTCCTGGAAGAACAAGCTCACGCTGACCTGAGCACAGGTCGCAACCAACTGAGCTAGAAGACCGCGAACACGTTCCGCAGATGAAAGCAAAAGCTTGACTAGCGATTTTCCTCCCTCAGGGGAGCAAGAACCGCCTACTGAAGCGTCCCAACGGACAGACTCCGGGAATGAAGCCTCAGAGGCCCAATCACCAAAAAAGAATCCCTTACCTAAACAGGATGACAAGATGATTACTCACTTTGCCGAGCCAACAACTGAAACTCCCGTCCCAGTTGAAGGAACCGGCATCCAGGCCGAGCCCAGCGTTCACGCTGATTCGGAAAAAGAAGCGAAAGGTCCTCAGATCTCGCAACAGCTCGAGAAAGATCTGGTTCAGGTCTTCAAACTTCTCGCTGACGAAACACGCTTGAAGATCCTCTTCTTCCTCGGACGTGAAAAAGAACTGCACGTCTCAGCACTTTGCGAGCGTCTCGGACAAAGCCAGCCGGCTGTCAGTCACCACCTCGCACTTCTGCGAGTCGCTGGACTGATCGAACCACGACGCGACGGAAAGCACAACTTCTACTCAATCCAACAGGGACAGTTCCACAAAATCATGGGTGAATTGTTCCACAGCTTCACCGACGAAGGAAACTTCTCCGAAGTCCGGTTCGAAGACTTCATTTTCCGTCAAGACCGCAACAACGACTAGAGCATCATCTGCTCTGGTTGGATTTGCACCGACTCGCACAAGCACACGCGGCAATCGTCAAACGAAACCCGTTCAGGCAAGTGCAGTGAAACCATGATTGTGGTTGAGTTGTTGACAAATCACGAATTCAGAAGCTGAATTCACAGCCTCGTGATCCTCTCGATCACGAGGCTTTTTTTGTGTCCGTCGTTCGGTCGGATTTTGCAGCGAACAACGCTAGGATGGGAGAAAATTCTTTTCTCTCAGAAGTGGCAGAATTCATGGCATTGTCGTTCGCCTCGATCGGAAGAATCAGTTCGCAGTTCCCGTCTGTCGGGCTGTGCTTTTTGTGCCTTTTCTTCAGCGCTTGCAGCCCGCCGCAACCCGGTGCTGACGATCCTGCTCTCGAATCTGAAACTTCGGAATCCAGCTCCGCTTCCGATGAGTCATCGACAGAAGAAGTCGAAGTTGAAGAATCAACGCAATCGACCGCGTCAGACGAAAGAGAAAGCGTGATTGAAGAAGTCGCGATCACGGAAGACAACTATCACAATCCACTCACTCCCCAACAGCAGGCCGAAAGTTGGATCAGCCTCTTTGATGGTGTCTCCCTTTTCGGTTGGGAATCGACAAACCCTGAAACAAACTGGAGCGTTTCCGAAGGCTCCATCACCGCTTCGGAGGGGCCCGTTGGATTTCTAATGACGACCGTTCCCTATGCCGACTACGAGTTGATCTGCGAATATCGAACTCAAACCGGAACCAACAGCGGATTGTTCCTCCGAACCGAATTCCCTCCGGGAAGTATTAAAACCGAATGCTACGAAGTGAACATCGCCGACGAGCACCCGAACGGTTTTCTGACCGGAAGTCTCGTGAATCGCGAAAAGACAAGCGGTGACATCCCCACCAACAATGAGTGGAACACCTTCCGAATCAACGTTGACGGTGATCAGATTGACATCCAACACAACGATCAACAGGTTCTCAGCTACAACGCGAACGGAACTGTTGCTCCCCTCGGACGAATCGCCCTCCAGAAAAACTTCGGGAAGATCGAGTTCCGTAAGCTCATCGTGCGACCACTCAATTTGACGTCGCTGTTCAACGGAACCGACCTCACAAGCTGGCGTGAAGTTCCGGAGTCAAAGAGCAAGTTCACCGTTGAAGACGGCACGATCCACGTTCAAGACGGAGCCGGTTTTCTCGAAACAGAACAAGAATACCAGGATTTTGTCTTTCAGGCCGATGCGAAAACTCACGCTGCTGAATTAAACAGCGGCTTCTTCTTCCGAGCAGAAGCGGGGACGGCGGAAGCCCCGTCGAACGGATACGAGTTTCAGATTCACAACGGATTCAACGAAAGTCGTGGTACTCCGAACAATTCAGGAACGGGAGCAATCTTTCGAAGAGTCGATGCCCGCTACGTTGTTGCCAATGACAACGAGTGGTTCACTTCAACCCTCATCACCTACGGTCCCAGAGTGTGTTGCTGGGTCAACGGGTATCAGGTTGTGGACTGGGTCGACACTCGAAAACCCGATCCCAACCCACGTCGGGGCCTGCGTCTTGAGGGAGGTCACATCAGCTTGCAAGGGCATGATCCAACGACGGACCTCTCATTTCGGAACCTGAAGATTCTGGAACTTCCCAATCACCCTGATAGCGATGAGTAGATCGGGAGAGACGTTCGGATTCTCCGCCCGACTTCACGCATTAAGATCGATGTCGGGCAGATTTCCTGATCACCTTGAGTTTCAGAAGTTGTGACTCGCACTCGTTTCCTTCAAAGAAACGAAACAACTCAGGGAGCTTCGGTTTCAGGTTCCAGATAGAGCTGATTGGCTTGAATGAACAACTCGACCGCCCGCGGGGTCAAGTAGCGGATGCTCTGACCGTCCTGTGTGCGCTTGCGGATTTCTGAAGCAGAGATATCGATAGCAGGCATCGACGTGAGCAGAACGCGTTCTTGATCGACTGTTGGAGGAATGACGGGGTCTTCACGACCTCGATTGACCGCGACAAGCGTCGCCAGTTCGAGAATTCTTTCCGGCTTACGCCACTTCGGAAAGTCGTCGAGCGAGTCCGCTCCGACCACCAGAAACAACTCGGCTTCCGGATGTTCCGCAGTAATGGCTTCCAACGTCTCGTAAGTATAGCTGGGACCTTTGCGTTTGATCTCGATCTCTGACAAGCGAAGCCCGGCGTTGCCAACCAGCGCGAACCGCAACATCTCGAGTCGTAGCTTGGGGGGAGTCACAGGTCTCCCCTGTTTGTGCGGGTTCACGAATGCCGGAACGAAACGGACTTCGTCAAGTGACAACGATTCGCGAACTGTTTCCGCAAGGATCAAGTGACCAAGATGAACCGGATCGAAGGTTCCGCCGTAAATACCAATTCGCATTCTTTCGCCGCCAAGGAGTTCGGTTCCAAACTGAAGCATTTTCGAGCTGACATGAACTCCATCACATGAGCAAACACAGCGCGAAATTGAATCCAACAATTCGTGCAATCGTTCCAAGAGAAGTCGATTGCCATCACGACGAAAAGGTACAACGTCGGGGTGAAGAAAAGAAGGCTCGCAGAATCAACTGCGAGCCTTCGGGTGGCGGAGAAACTTGGAAAGCGAGGCCTTCTCACTCGGGATTGATTGTTGCAAGCAAAGTGGCACAACGGAAAACAAGTGCCGAAATGATTGGTTTGTCGGAACTACACAACAGGGGCTCGGGATCGATCACCGACGGAGCTGAGATACAGAACTCCTGAATCGAGAGGTTCAATGGGTTCCATGAGAGCGTGTGCTGCCTTCAAGACATCGCGCCGACTAATCAACCCGATCACACGTCCGGACTCGATCACCGGCAGTCGGCGGTAGTGAGACGTCATAAAGATCTGAGCGATCGACCACAAACCGGTATCAGGAGTGACCGTCGCAGCATTCGTATCAACGAAACTTTCGATTCGATTGGTTGGAGTGCCCCGCTCTGCCGCATCCATTAGCAAGCTGATCGATGACTTTTCAGAAAAGACACCCAGATAACGCCCATTCCGATCCACGACAGGTGCACCGGAGATTTTGTTTTTGACCAGCAAACCAATGACCTCGAACAAATCTTGATCGGGGGTCACAGTGATCACCCTCCTGGTCATGATGTGTCGAGCCGTTCTGGTAGTTGTCACCATACTTTGCGTCCTCAGTGAAATAGGAATGAGGGTCGTCGTCCCCGTCACAGAAATCTCAGGGGATTCCGAGAGAAAGGATCACCATCCAATTTGGCTTAAGCATTTTACCAAAAACGAGAATGTCTCATCAACGACAATTGATGTCTTTATTTTGTGTTTCGTGATTTCGAAGAAATCGTAAAGATTGGGCTTGACGAAAACACCTTCCCAAACCGCCTGTGCGGGCGGATCTCCCTTTCCCTCATAGGTTTGCATTGCCTTCAGAGATTCTGTAATCTGCTTCGACGAGGGGCCGAAAGGCTATCTCCCTCGCGGTGGAGTCCTTAGGAACCAGGTCAGGCGGGAAACCGAGCAGCCTTAACTTTTGGCTTCAGGTGCTTGGGAGGTAGCCTTTCGGCTGCTTCTTTTTGTGACTGGCATGCATTTGCTTCTCCCTCGACTCACGAAGAATCTCTCGAGTCGAAAAGAATCTTTCGAGAAGCAACCGATCTCACGGTGTGCCGCCGATTCTCAAGACCGTGCCGGGCTGAAGACGACGAGCCGCGCCTGTCAGAGCGGGATTTTCGGACCGCAATCGAGTGACTCCCTTGGGCGATCCGTAGTATCGAACAGCGATCGATTCAAGAGTCTCGCCAGCTTGCACCACATGTCGGCGTCCCTTCGGAGGAGGGATAAAATTGAGCGGCAGAACGGGAGCTTTTTCGGAGACCGAAATTTGCGATGTTTCTTCAGAAGGTTGTGAATCGACCGGAAGGTCAGAAGCGGACGATTCCATTTCCGTCAGAGATGTTTGGACGGTCGACTCTTGCAGCTGAGGGATTCGAAGCGTCAACCCGGGCCTCAGATCATCCGGGCTTTCCAGCACATCCCGATTGGACTCAAAGATCTTCCGAAAGAGACTCGCCTGACCCAGCGTCCGATGAGCGATTCCGGAAAGTGTGTCTCCCGGTCGCACGATGTAAGTCGGCTGCACACCAGAATGTGAATCGCCTGAAGCAACCGGTGTCGGTGACACATGACGAACAAGGCTCGCCTGACGCGCGTCCACACGCTTCGCTTCCAGATGTCGCTCACTTTCTGCAACGGTCCCCGCCTCAAGAACGGTGAAGGGTTCCTCCCGATCGGATTCGAGATCCGGAGACGGATTCACCGGGATGGAAGTGTCTCGCTGCAAACTCAATTGATCTGCACCGCCGGAACGATCGACGAGTTCGTTTTCTTCCGGTTCACTGTCGCTCCAATCCTCACGAGACGTTCCGGCATCCTCTGCGATCAGCGTTCTTTCGTCACGTTGATAGTGACGAATGGGAAGGAACTCGATCTCGGAATCATCCGGAATTTCTTTGACGGATGATGTCTCTGGCGAAGACTTCACTACGACACGCGGAAAACAGAATGCGATCGCAAACCCTACAACGAGGATCCCTAACGCCAAGCCGAGTTTGGCATCGCTTCGCATATGATTCGGATACGTTTCAGACAGGCTTTGCGGACGACACGTTCAGAAAAGGTGAACGACATTCTTCTCTTCGGTTGTCTGCACAAGCAGCATCGACAGAGACCGGAAACTTGAGCCACACTTCCTTCGACTCGCCAACGATTCATCAATTGGCGCGACAGTCTGCCTGATGCCGATCGTGCAGCCTCTTGCTGCCATGACGAACAGTTCAATTCCCGGAGTCCTGACGATTGCACCAGACACCGTCGAAGGTCATCCGCTCGGTGCTTAGAAAGTGAGTTCTCGAATAGACAATTCGAGTCGAGCGGGAGAAACCTCCAGCGACTCATAGACAGTCCGACGACGAGACCTAAAATGGATTGTTCAAGACTTCTGAAACTCTGTTGAAAGAACATCATGAATCAACTTGTTCAGCGTTTCATGTGGGGAATCCTGATTGGAGTCACTTCGACGCTGAATGCTCAAGATCCCGTGACTTTCAACGAAGTACCGCTCGAGGTCAGCCAAGTCGACAACGAAAACTTTCTCCAAACGGTTCGTCGGTCACAAGAGTCAACGGTCGTTGTCGAGATGCTCGGTCGAGACGGAGATCCGCTCGGGATTGGAACCGGGTTTGTCGTCCGTTCTGACGGGCTCATTGCAACCAATCTTCATGTCGTCGGTGAAGCCCGTCCGATTCGAGTTCGCCTCTATGATGAGCGCGAGTTTCAAGTCACCTCCATTCATGCGACAGACAAATCTCGCGATGTTGCATTGATCAAGATCGATGCCACCGATCTCACTCCGCTGCCGCTCGCTGAACCGGGTTCGCTGGAACAAGGGGAAGTGATCTTCGCACTGGGCAATCCTCAGGGGCTGGAGCACAGTGTCGTCACCGGAGTCGTTTCCGGGTTCCGGGACGGAGTGGACGAAATGAAGCTCATCCAGCTGGCCATTCCAATTGAACAGGGCAACAGCGGCGGACCACTCCTCGACATGGACGGACGAGTTCATGGGATGTTGACGCTCAAATCACGACTCACTGACAACCTCGGTTACGCCGTCCCCATTGACGCCGTCCATGACCTTCTGGAATCTCCCAATCCTGTCCTGATGGAACAATGGCTGACGATCGGAGCGCTGAACCCGGAGCAGTGGGAGCCACAAGGAACGAGCGTGAATTGGAGGCAACGGGCTGGCGAAATTCATGTTTCCGGACAGGGAGACGGTTTCGGCGGACGAGCTTTGTGCCTTCATCGAGCAGACCTTCCAGAACTTCCATTCGAAGTCGCCGTTGACGTTCGCGTTCACGAAGAAGACGGAGCCGCCGGACTGGCATTTCACTCCGACGGGAACGACATCCACTACGGATTCTACCCAAGTAGTGGAGTCTTGAGGCTCACCCGCTTCGACGGCCCGACCGTTTACAGTTGGAACGTTTTGCAGGACCAAAAGACAGTACACTGGACTCCAAATTCCTGGAACAAGATCAAAGTTCGAATAGAAGAAGATCGACTTTCCTGCTTTTGCAATGACGAACTGATCTTCGAACAGATGCATCCACAGCTTCAATCCGGAAAGATTGGATTGGTCAAGTTTCGACATACAACAGCTTCGTTCAAGCGGTTTCGATTCGGCTCGGAACTTCCCGACGAACGGCCAAGTCCTGAAGTTCTAGCGCGGGTAAATTCGCTCGCCAATGAGATTCCGATCTCGCGTCCGATTCCGATCGACTTCGTTCGGGAACAAACGGATCTGGACATGGTCGGTCAAAAGGCATTTCACTCAGCTGCAAAAAACCTGGAAGCTCAGGCCCAACAGTTGCGCGTACTTGCCAGAGAAATCCACGAAGAACAGACGCGTCAAGAACTCGTCGCCAAACTGGAGGCGTCCCCTCCCGAGTTAATCGAAGCTGCCTTACTGATCGCCCGACTGGAGAATCCAGAACTCAATGTCGAAGAGTACCGTCAAACGGTCGATGCACTCGCGCAGCGTTTTCTGGACTCCATCCCCGAGGATCTCCCCCCTGCCGAAATCCTGGATGCGTTTCACGAATTTCTGTTCGAGAAGAATGGATTTCATGGCAGCCGGACAAATTATTACAGCGCGTCCAACAGCTATCTGAACGAAGTGATTGACGACCGCGAAGGGCTTCCGCTCACGCTGTCGATTCTTTATCTCGAACTTGCACAACGCGTCGGTCTGACAGCATCCGGAATCGGTTTACCGGGCCACTTTCTGGTTCGGGTCGACCTTCCGGATGAACAGAAATACATCGACGTTTTCGACAAAGGGACAGTGCTCACTGAGATGATGTGTCGCCGACTTGTGCGGGAAACGACAGGTCTTCCGTGGAACGCAAGCTATTTGGATCCGCAGGATGCGACGTCCATTATCAAGCGAATGCTGAGAAACCTCATTGGCATTGCCAACTCCGAATCCGATCTCGAAGCAGCTCTCCGGTACACACGAACGGTGCTCGCCATCGATCCGAATTCTGTTGAAGATCGTCTTTACAAAGCCGTCCTCTGCTACAACACCGAACGCTGGGACGAAGGACTGGAAGAGGTTCGCAAGGTGCTGCAAGAGCAACCGCCAGAGATTGAACTTGGCCGAGTCCGTGAACTCCAAGACGCGATTCTCGAACGGCAAAGAGAGTCGGAATCAGGGAGTGACTGAGGAATCCTCAACTGCTTCCAGAATTAGATTGTACTCTCCGACGTTATTCGAGCGGTTGTTTCCAAAGTCGTTGACCTGAAACATCAGCAAGCCGCCGAATTCGGATTTGATGGTTCGCGAACTCCCGATATCGATCACTTCCATCCGCTGTCGGTTCGTTTCATCAACGTATGCGGGATCGATCAAGACCGCAGCCATGAGTCGCCCGACGGGAAAACCGTTCGCATACTCAATCGTAATTCCCTGCGGTTCACTCACCCAGTCGACTGGAGTCGTATTCAGCACGGCTTGGCCCTCAGCGGTCACGTGAACGGTTTCTCCTGCTTGCAAGCGGTAACCGGTCCATGTCCATCCCTGATTCGCAGCGATGGAGAAAGTCGCCCTTTCAGGAAGATCGACCGGAGCCTCATCGCTCATCACGAACGCATTCGTTTCGAATTCCCATCCGAAGTCAATCGTTCGACAGAACTCCTCCCACTCTGCTTCCAAAAGCCACAGATCGGGAGCGAATTGTTGATCGGCGATTCGAACGAAATCCGGTCCGACGAGATGATCACGAAGCAATCGAAACCGTTTTTGATATCTCGGGTGAGAATCCAGAAACTTGCACAGCGCCCAACTCCAGGCATAAGGCGTTGATCGCGATTTGCTGAACTCGACTTCTCCAAGCTCGCTGACTTCAACGACGCTCAGCCTCTTACCTGCTTCGACTTCTTCACGAATCATGTCGATTCTTCCGAAACCGAGAAACTCTTCCGGCGAATCGGGCATCACACCGAACTCGACATGTCCGCGTTCATTGAACCGATGGGTCCCGTAAAAGTCCGCAATCCCTTCAAGATACCAAAGCGGAGGATGAATTCCCGGAACGCGCATCATGAAACAGTGAGTCGCTTCGTGAATCGCCAGATGTCGGCGATAGTAGTCGAGTTCCTGATCATACATCCAGAACTCTTGTCCGAAATGTTGACCATGCTGAAACCCTGCGAACTCTTCAGGCAACAGCCCCGAAGCCAGAAACCGGTCACGCTCGGCGATGAGGTAACCCGATATCTGAAACTCTTTTTCGTCACGGGCAGGCGGCAACGGACCGAAATCTTCAACCAGCCGTTCATACACAAGATCGATCAGCGGCGGGATGTTTCTTGCAATATTGGCGTCGACATCAGTGTAGAGCCGCAACCGTTTTGACTCGTAGACGTCGATGTCTGCGTTCTGCAAAACTTGCGGATCGACGAACCGACGATCGTCATCGGGGCGAAAAACTGGTTCCGGACGAGAATCGACGATCTCATCGGATTCCAATGTCTCGGCCCCTTCATTCGAAGCGGTTTCGTTGTCTTTGGAGACGGAGGATCTCGTTGTGACAACGGCCGTTTCAGGTGCCGAACGGATCAACTCGTGAGGAGATGGCGAATCACTGCAGCCGACACTCACCATTGCCAGCGCAATGAAAACAACTCGATTTCGCCGACGGCTCAGTTCCGGAACTCCCACAATCTTTTTACTCCGTCAACTCGATTGTCGCTCCACCTTGTCGTGCCGATGCGAGACACGCATCCATAACGATCTGTGTTTTCAATGAAGCTTCCGGCCAAAACGGATCGATCTCTCCACTCAACACAATGTTGCTGAAGTTGCGAAAGAGATTAACTTCCTGAGCGTCGGGCGCGTTGTTGCTGTACTCGGCAATTGTGTGCTGCGTTCGATGGCGTTCCATCACAAACTCACAGCCATTGACATTAAAGACCGGTTTATTGACTTCAAATCCGAGTTCATTCCCAAAGTAAGGCAATACAAAATCGTGCAACTGCAGATTTCCTTTCGTTCCGCTGACATGCACAAGCTGTTGATGCTCAGTTCGGAACGAATTGTAAAATCCAGCGGAGACTCCTCCGTCGAACTGTAACTCTCCGACAAACTCCATCGGAACGGGATTCGGGCTGTCTGCCCGGCCATGTTCTCCGAGTTGCCGTCCCGAGACTGTTTTCGGCAGTTGATAATTCATCACGAACAGACACATCCGAATTGTGTACCACCCGAGATCGCCAACACACCCCTGCGGCTCAAGGTCGCTGCTGACGCGGATATTGTTCTGAATAAATTCGTCTGGGGCACAGAAGGAAAAGTGCGTCTGAATTCGGCGGAGCTGGCCGAGATTGTTTTCGTCGTCGATGACGTCTCGAAGGGCAGCGAGCCGTTTGGAGTGCATGTACATCACTCCGTCCATGAACTGGACATCATTCTCGCGGCAGGCGTCGAGCATCTCGTTCAGATCCGATACCGAAACAGCACATGGCTTCTCACACATCACGTGCTTGCCAGCCTGAGCAGCCTTGATGACCCACTCCTTCCGCAACCCCGTCGGCAACGGAATATAAACCGCATCGATATCATCACGATCGAGGAGAGCCTGATAACCTTCAACAGCATCCGGTCGTTCTGCGACTGGTCGGCTTAACTGGCATGCATCGATGAATGCCTCCGAGCGTTCTTTGGAACGACTCGCGATCGCAACCACTTGTCCATTCCCGGAATTCCGAATGGAGTCCCAGTTCTTCATCGCGATGGCAGCAGCTCCGAGCACGCCCCATCGACACTTTTTCTCGGTCATCAATTGGTCTTTCAAACATCAAACAAAAGACAAATGGTCTTTGCGAACAGACACATCTTTCAACAATCGGACGAGCCACACATTCTACCAGACGGGAGTCTTTGAACCGAATTCGTCCTGTGAACTTTTACGAATTCGCGCCGACCAATCTGATCGATGCACTCGCTGTCATGAGAAACTCACGATTCCCCCGTTTCAGATGACATCCTGAGAACTCTAAAACGGGCTCCGATGGGTTTCGAGGCATCTTTGAGTGTTTGTTTTGAATTCGCAACCGATCTGCTTCAATTTGAAAAGAAGTCACAGTCGCGTTGCGAATGCTCACAGCTTAGAACCGCCCAGTACGACGCTCTCGGCCGGGCAAGACTTCCAAACATGTCGTCCACCAACCGGTTTCGATCGTCTCGATGAACTCCGGCGGGAGCTTTTCGGCCTTCATTTCCGCAATGAGACGCTGATAGTCGTACTCTAACGGCACGAATTCCACTTCGAATTCCCCCTCGCTGACGGTCAAGAGAGTGTACCAAACGTTGCGTTTTCCGTCGTTTTCCGGCCTCCCAAGAACGCCGACGTTCACAAAACTCCCGCCATTTGAGAGTTCCCGCTTCCAATGCAAACCGGTGTGAGTTCCGCAGATGAGATCGCACTCAAAGTCTCGAGTAAGCTTCTCCAAAAAGTGCGTACTCGTTGTCGACTCCCAGAGAAACTCATTCGTCTTGCGGGGACTGCCGTGACAGACAAGGATCTGTTTTCCTTCAATCTCCAGACGAATCTCGGATGGAAGTTCTCTCAACCAGCGCCGATTTGAGGGGTGAGTCTTCTCGTAAGTGTACTCATAGCTGATCTGTGCAAAGTAATTGTCACGAGGATCGGTGTATCCACACTGACAGTCATTCAAATCGTTGCCGATGCTGTGATCGTAATTCCCCTGCACTACCTGCACTTGATGGTCGAACAGAAGCGGAAAAACCTTATCCGGGTGCGGACCGAAGGCTCCCAAATCGCCCAGGCAAAACAGACCGTCGACGCCTCGATTTTCTGCGTGATGAATCGCCGCTTCGAGTGCCACCCAGTTGTTGTAGACTCCTCCAAAGAGTGCGACTCGAGTCTTCCCCATCTTCCACTTTCAATTCGTGCAAATTTCTTGCGATGCAGAGAGTCACTGACGCTCGAGCAAGTTGCTCTTTCCTGTGTACTCGCTTCCGCTGTTTCATCAGGTAAACGGCTGATTTTGCTCGTACGAGTGAGTGCAAACCAAATCAGAAAACTCTCTATTCACGACGACTGGACGATGGATTCGTGCAAATTGAACCATATTGGTAGCACGTAAAACATGCCCCATGAACGATCTCGAAGGGCTGCAACGATTCCTTCAACGACGTTCCGAGGACCGAATCGGGACTCTCAACGAGAATAGGACAGACATGCACGCCGCGATCGGAAACCAGCCGACTATGGCTGCAGACGAGAATTGACGAATCGAAGTCTTTCATCATTTCCTCGTCGACACGCTCGAACGTTTCGTATCCGCAGGTTCGTTGAGATTCCGCTCCAATCTTGAGCCGAGGAAGCAACTTCAAGCGGGGACGATCATATCCATGATCCGCGAGGACGATTCGGAAACTCGACAGAACTTCTTCGTCTTCGTGATCCTCCCATGTTCGCGTCATGGTAATGATCGGAAGGAATCCGTGACGAACGAGGGCCTCGACTCCCTTCATCGCTCGCTCAAAGGTCCTCTCGCCTCGAATTGGATCATTGATTTCAGGAGTCGGACCATCAATCGAAACGCGAAACTCCAGTGTGTATCCGGATTCGTCCTCAGCACGTTGAAGCCGCTCGAGCCAGACATCCTTGAGAACAGTTCCATTGGTCAGCACTGTGGCTGGCCCGAAGGTCAGTGTCTCTTCCAGGATGGGAACCATCTCACGATTCAGAAAGGGCTCACCCCCTGTGAAGTAATATTCCTTCACCCCGAGGGGAACGGACTCCAACAGATACTTACGAACCATCGCCAGCGAAAGAAACCCGAATGAGTCGTTCTTTGGACTGCAACTGATGAAACAGTGATGGCATTCCAGATTGCAGAGAGTTCCTGCCACCTGAAACCACAACTCGTCGAGATCTTTAATCTCAACTTGTGGAGCACGTTCGATCGAAAGTGTCTCGGTTTCCATTCCCGTCGACTCTGAGAAAACTGATTGACTGGACGAAGTGATGTTTTCTTGAGTGTGACAAGTTACACACTCGCTGAAAACAAAAATCCGCAATCGTGCAAGCATCCGCAATCAGAGGAACATCTTCAGTGAAGGAGCTCACCAAACACGTCCATTTTCTCATTCGTTCCGGAGGTCCAGTGTCATTGAGTCTGATTGTTCGGACATGAAGTCCACAACGGTTTCAATCGCCTGAAGCATTTGCTTCTTGTCAACTTCATGCACATCGATCTTCTTCCCGATCGCTGGCAACATCGTCAACGTCAGTCTTCCCCCGAGATGCTGCCGGAATTCTTCGAGACCGTCCAGCAACGTCTCTGTTTCATGAAGCATCGGATGGTTCAAGTGAAGTCCGAGGTTGCGAAGGCAATGCAACACGCGGACCGCATCCGCTTTAGGCAGACCGTGTGCGAGAGACGAATACACCGTGTCGACCGCCACTCCGATCGCGACAGCTTCCCCGTGACGGACTTCAAAGTTTGTCATCGGTTCCAGTTTGTGAGCGGACCAATGGCCGTAATCCAAAGGCCGTGCTTCCAGTGCTTCGAAAGGATCTCCGCCAGCTGTGATGTGCTCGATATGCAGCTGGGCCGACCGACGAATGACTGGCCGCGCGGCGTCCATGTCACGTTCTCGAATACGATGAGCGTCCCGTTCAATTCGAGCGAACTCGTCCGCATCCTTCAGCAGCGAGACCTTCACCGCTTCCGAGAATCCATTTCGGAACTCACGATCGGGGAGCGTTTCCAGCATCGCCTCGTCATTGATGACAGCCCACGGGACGTTAAAGGTGCCGATCCAGTTTTTCTTGGCGAACAGATTCACGCTGTTCTTCACGCCAACGCCCGAATCCGCTTGAGCCAGCGTCGTCGTCGGAATCCGGATGAGACGAATCCCACGGTGAGCAATTGCTGCCGCGAAACCGACAGCATCCAGAACTGCTCCTCCGCCGATCACCACAACATAGCTGCGACGATCAAGATCGGCAGCGTTCATGCACTTTAACATTCGCTCGATAATGTGAATGTCGTTTTTGACTTCTTCTCCGCCGGGGCATGTTTGAATATTGCCGACCATGTTCAATTCGTTTGAACGCGCGTTGGCAAACCGTCGAATCTTTGAACTGAGGTTCGGCTGCGCTTTCGCCAGCAACTCATCCACCCAGAACTGCACCCGCGGAACCCGGTCGCCTGAGAGTTCCAGAAGGTCGGACAGAACATCCTGATCGCGCCCAAACAAATCCCTTGTGAAGCGTAATCTGTGGACGCACGGGACGTGAAACTGGATGTCGAGTGATTGATTTTGAGAGTCGGCACCGTCCGGGAGGGATGAATTTTCTTGGTTCATAGCGACTTTGTGGCAGGGACAGCGCAAATTTGGCTGCCGTAGTTCGAAGAGAGTCCGTTCGGGACGCTGGATTGATCAATACAGTTTTGCGCATTGAAAGAGGTGATGCAAGTCAATCTCTCAAAGCTTCCTGCTGTACAACTCGCGAGTCAACCTCTTTTGTGCATTACCGTTGGGACGGACAGCGCGTCTCCGAAATTCGTTGACGAGACTCGTTCAACAAGTCCCGGACGATCGATTCAATCAGACAGGTTAATCGGGATGAACGTCAGAGAAATCCGGTTTCTGATCCGCGCCTTCATTCGTATGAAGTTCCTGAACAGTTGGTCGACGGCGACGCTGAGCTTTCTTCGGGATCAGTTGCCGCATCGACTCCAATCTTCCGAAGCACAGCAACCGATCTCCCGGCTCCAGAATCCGATCCGAACGAGGATTCGGGATCACGGTCGTCCCCCGGTAAAGTGTCAGTGCGTTGATATCTTTCTCTCGCAATCCGGACTCGGCAACAGTTCTCCCGATATACTCCGATCCTTCAGGGATATGAATCTCTGAGACGCCGTATCCCCTGCTGACGGTCAGACGCTGACGAATGTCAATCTCAGGAAAGTCGACCTGTGCTGCGATGTAATCGATGATGGACCCGGCAACGTCTAACTGAGTGCAGGTTTCAATCCCTTCCAGCCCGGGGGATGAATTCACTTCCATGATCTGCGGACCGTCATTCGCTTCGAGCATATCGACCCCCGCCACCCGGAGCCCCATTATTTGAGCTGCTCGCACAGCCGCGTCTCGATATCGTTCATCCAGTTCGACCGGTTCCGTTCGCCCACCGCGGTGGACATTGCTTCGGAATTCCTGCCCTTGCGCAACTCGTCGCATCGCCGCAACAACTTGAACGCCGACGACGAAAGCGCGAACGTCTCGCCCTTTGCTTTCGGAAACAAACTTCTGGACGAGCACATTCTGTTTGGTACTCTGCATCGTCTCAATGATCGCTTCGGCAACTTTCACTGTATCTGCGAGAATGACTCCCACTCCCTGAGTTCCCTCAAGAAGCTTAATAATCACGGGCGCTCCCCCGATGCGTTGAATCGCAGGAAGCACATCCGCACGATCGCGGACAAAGGTCGTCTGCGGAATTCCGATTTGGTGTCGGCTGAGAATCTGAAGACTTCGAAGCTTGTCGCGGGAATTCGCAATCCCATTCGATGTGTTGGCTGAGTAGATATCCATCTGCTCGAACTGGCGGACGACAGCGGTCCCAAAATAAGTGATCGACGCCCCGATCCGGGGAAGCACTGCGTCGAAATGGTCGAGCTGTTGGCTTCGGTAGTAGAGCTCTGGCTCCCCTTCTTCGAGATCAATCGCGAACTTCAGAGTATTCACAACTCGCGCACTGTGGCCACGCTGTCGAGTCGCTTCGATGAGTCGACGTGTGCTGTAGCACTTCGGGCTGCATGAAAGAATGGCGAGTTTCATTTGATTGGGTCGATTGAGACTAGAAAAAACAGAAGAGATCGTCGTGCTCACAGATCGATGAGCCACCGGACCCACAAAAGGCAAACCCGAACACTCAATGCTGATTTCATTGTAAAACCTATCACTGAAGAATTCGAATCTTCTTCCGTAATCGGCCGTCCACGTTCTGATTGAGTCGGCAACTCGATTGGCGAAACTTCACCCGAGGTCGAAAAGTCGGACTCTCCACTTTCAGTGACCGAAGTTCCGGTTCTCAGACATTGCGTCGGCAAAAACGGCTGAATGGATGCATGTCAGCAGCCATCCCCTCACTTCGAGGTTGAGTCGAAAACTTGCAATTTGTATGCAGCACCCATTGTGAATACAGCATCTTATCCGGGATGTGATTCTGCATCGAAACTCCCCCGACAACAATTCCATCGGGCAAACGGTTTGCGGCAACTTTTCTGCTTCGTGAAACCTCTCCAAGGATCTCTTGATGTTCTGGAGTCGATCGAAATTCAAACGCGCCTGCACACATCGGTATCTCGATATGTGGGCGTTCATGAGTCTGCACCCGACCAATATCGAGTTGCTTCAACGTCTGAAAAAAGCGGACGACCAGCGTTTCAGTGCGAACATGGATGTCTGCGGAACAGTTTCTGAACACGATATTTCAGCCAATTCCTGGGACTCAACACACATCGTTGGAATCCGATCGGACATCTGGCACCCGAACCCGGAACAGCGAGAACGAATTCTTCGCAAGATTCGGGAAGAACGCGAAGACTGGTTGCGAAAGAAATTTCAGAAGTCCGGAAGACTGAGCGTTGCGAAAGAACGCGAATTTCAACAAAAGCTCGAGAACGACCGGGTCATGCTGACGCAGCCGGAAGAGATCGAGAACCGTCGACTCGTTTTAAAGCTCTTTCGCACCGGCACCAAACGCATCAACTGGGCTGGCTCCATCGAGGAAGTCGTCTCCAGAGAAGTCCACAATTCTCTGGGAGCCAAACGCACGATGCTCTCGTTCGCAAGTTCACTCGAACGCTACGAATACATGACGTTGCTTCAGGAAAACAATCGCTTGCTTCGCTTCCCGTCGACATTCAGCTTCAGCTACTACGACGACAAGCAAGATCGAATGTGTTACCTGCGGATCAAACGCAAATGGGTTTCAATCGGAGCGGACTATACGATTGTCGGCCAGAATGGAATCGTCGGGGAGATCGACGGAGCCTTGATCGGACTCGGCTATAATGCACACATTCTGATTTACGACGAGACACTGGCGAAAGACAGACGTTTCGTCGATCTGATCACGCTGTTCGCCACAACAGTGGGCTATCAATCCGTTCTCAGGCGTTGTGTCAAACGGCGAATTCGGTCAGTGCGGGCGGGTCTGAGTGTTCAAAGTGCCATCGAGGATGAAGAATTCGATCTCCTGAGAAACCCACGCTCGCGCGGGGCCGCGTAACAGTCGGTCTCATCCTCCCGAAGCGGGGAGATTGAGCGCAGCGACCATTTCTTGAAATCGGATTCTTCTTGCTGGACCCTCAATTGAGAGATGTTTCGTCCGTTGTCTGTCGAATGATCAGATTGAGGTGTTTACGAATGGAGTTCCAGGATTGTCGATGCGACGAATCTCGTGAGAGCGCATCCAGAAGACGGACCGCTTCCCGGGCAGTTTGATGACTCGATGCAGAGTCTCCCTCCAGAAACTCAATCTCGCACTGGAGAACAAGAGCTCTGAGAGCATCATTGGAATGCTCTGAAAGAGACTGATGTT
Source organism: Thalassoglobus neptunius (assembly GCF_007859735.1). Lineage (GTDB taxonomy): Bacteria > Planctomycetota > Planctomycetia > Planctomycetales > Planctomycetaceae > Thalassoglobus > Thalassoglobus neptunius. Next base: position 31,531 of record NZ_SIHI01000018.1, read on the forward strand.
CCAGCAGAGCTGAGAGGCAATTCCGCGCCCCCGTCAAGTCGCCAGCGTCGAGGTCTGCCCGAATCAGTGCCAGATACGCTCCGACTCTCACATCTGCTTCCAGATGAATCAGAGACATCAACAGCCGTCTTGCCCCGCCCTTCTCTCCTTCGGCAATCAGAACATTGGCGTGACGCAAGAGAAGTTCGTAGTACGTGTCTTCTTCGACTTCGCTGAAGTCGTCTCGAAAAATGGCACTCGTCGCACGTTGAAGCGCGCGTTTCACCTCGTTCGAATCTCCAAGTTGGGTCCAGAGCCCGGCCTTTGCCATACAAATTCGAACGACCCAGTCATTCAGCTCAGTCATTGACGCAAGTTCGAGACCTTCGTCCCAGACTTTGATCGCTTCGAAATAGCGATTGGATTGTTCAAGCTCGTATCCCCGTTGAAAGAGCGCCTGCGGCGCGCATGCCACACTCGATTCAGGGACTACGGACTGGGAAGAAGGTTGTTTCTGTTTGCTGTGAAGCTGTTCAACTTCATCCAGAATCAACTTCGCAGTCGCATTTAAGCGCAAGTCAGTCATTCGCCCACACGAGGGGCGGCGAATTTGAAGAAGGATCTACGGAGGACAACCTGAGAGATTAGAAGTATTATGGCTGGCAGCCACCGTTGTCAACCATTGGCTTGATCACAAGTTACGCACAGGATCTGGATCGTGCCCTTCTGTTCCGGCACGATCGATTAGCTATCGGAACACATTGATTCACGAATGACTCGCGGCGAATCGCCGGACAGTCTTCAGCGACTCGCACCAACGATCGCATTCTTCTCCCAGGGAATCTGGGCAAAGCGAGTGCAGAAAGACAACTAAAATGGTCTAAACTATGGGAATTCTAAAGTTGCATTGACGTATGGAATGTTAAGCAACTAACACAGTTCCCGGACGAAAGTGGCTCGCCTTTGTCCGGACGACGGTTCACGATTTGGATTGAGGAACTTTTCAGATGAATTCGGAAGAAGCGATCCCACTCACCTCGCGCACGGAACGAAGGATCACAACCCTGCAACAGCATGTCCTGCAGGAACAGCATCGATTTCCGGGAGCGTCTGGACAATTCTCGTGGCTGATGTCGGGAATCACGCTGGCAGCCAAAATGATCCAAGCCCAGGTTCGTCGAGCAGGCTTGACCGATCTTCTCGGTGAACATGGCGAAACGAATGTTCAGGGAGAAGTGCAACAGAAGCTCGATGTATATGCCAATGAAGTCCTCGGAGAATGCCTCAGCCATCGAGAGAGCATCGGCATTCTTGCTTCCGAGGAGAACGAAAAACCCGCGTTGATGCATCACGAATCCCCCAACGCGAACTATGCCGTCATCTTCGATCCATTGGACGGATCCTCCAACATCGACGTCAACGTGAGTGTCGGAACCACTTTCTCAATTCTCCATCGTCCACACGGTGAGGACTGGAACAATCCGGAAAAGTGGATTCAACAACCCGGAAGCCGACAAGTGGCAGCTGGCTACGTTCTTTACGGCTCATCGACAATGCTGGTTTACAGCGCAGGAAACGGAGTTCACGGATTTACTCTCGATCCCACAATCGGCGCGTTTGTCTTAAGTCACGAAAGCATTCGCATGCCGGAGCAAGGCAAATACTATTCACTCAATGAAGCCAATTCGGAGCAGTTTCCGGAAGTCTATCGACAATACATTGACCATCTCCGCCAGGGGCAACTCAACCATCCTTATTCATCGCGATATATTGGTTCGATGGTTGCCGACTTCCATCGAACTCTCTTGAAGGGGGGAATTTTCCTTTATCCCCCGACTGAGTCACACCCCGATGGAAAATTGCGGCTCCTGTACGAAGCGAACCCCGTTGCGTTTCTTGCAGAGCAAGCGGGAGGAACTGCAATTGATGGAGAGCGCCGAGTTCTCGATATCGAACCCGAAGGAATTCATCAGCGAACACCGCTCGTCGTCGGAAGTCGTGTCGAAATGGACGCATTCACAGAGATGTTGAAAACCGGGAACAGCGTCACCGCCTGATATTCCACGACATCTCGTGTTCGGCCTTTGACATTCAAGCGAGAAAGTGCTGAATGCGTTGGAAGGCACGAGTACAGAGCAACCTCAGGACCGACCTCTCGTGCCGGGTAGTCTTGTTGCTCAGAATGAATCGTCGACGTTGAGGGATTGCGCAAGCTGTTTGATTTCTTCCAGAATCGAACGGTGAAGCGGAATCCCGGTCGTCGAGTACTCATGAAAGCAGTCAGCCCCTCGCTCGCCCGGGATCCGAAATTCTCGATCGCCCTCTTTGGCTTTCTCCTTCATTTCTTCGACCGCGACATCGATCCGTTTGTGAAAACGGTCGGCCTCTGTGAAGTGTCCAATGTCCAGAACGATCACAAAGTGTTGTGAGTCGTCGCTGGAGTCGGTCCCCTTCTTTCGAATCGCCATCTGCCCCCCAACGAGCGGGCCCGCAAGGATCGATCCAAGGAACGACAGGCCAAACCCGAGTTCTCCCCCGAGTGGCATCAATGTGGCAGCAGCATCGATATCGGATGTTGGCTGACCTTCAGAATCGAAGGCAAAATCATTCGGCATCGAGACTCCGAATCGCTTCAGAAGATTCAGTTTCCCCCACGACTCCACACCACAAGCTGAATCAAAAACGATAGGCGGCAAATCCTTCCTCGGGATCACATATGCGAAGGCAGCATTTCCGACCACTCCAGTCGTCATGCCGGGGGCAGCGACCGTCGCACCACCCGTACTACTGAATCCGATCGCAATCAAACCGTTTTCGCTGGCCATTCGAAGTGGAACGGAGAGAGCCCCGAGAGTTTGACTGTTTCCAATACAAGAAATTCCGACGCCTGAGGATTTCGCTTTTGCAATCGCAGCTTCTACGCCCTTCGTTGCGGCCAGATGCCCCAGGGCACGCCCTCCATCAAGAACCGAAAGCACATCATTCTCGTCCACAATCAAAACCCGGGCACGCGGATCGACATCTCCGCAATCGATGGCAGAGACAAGCTCCCGAATTCGTCCGCATCCATGTGAGGGAATTCCGTACAGGTCCGCTTCCACCAGACGTTGTGCTGCGACAGTCGCATCGAACTGAAAGAGGCTCTTCTTCACGAGAATCTGCTCGACGACAGAAACCATTTGCTCGACCGGAATTCGGATCAGATCGGGAGAGTCAGTAGGAATTGGAATCGCTGACGACATGGCCATTTCAGACTAGATTGAGAACTCATTGAAGGTTGATATCGATTGAAAGCGTAGCTGGAATTGCGGAATGAGTCACGCATGAACGCTTGCCGATATCCTTCAGAATCGCCATTCTTGAGTTGGCTTTCCCTCACTCACTCCCTCGTTCACCCTGCTCACCGCAGCCAGCAAGAAAACCTTCACCAATGAATCTCTTTCCTCGCAGCGTCTTGCACTCTTTGATTCACTGCCTTGGTTTCTTTCTGGCAAGTGTGAGTTTTCCGATCCATGCATCCGAGAAACCGAATATCGTTTTCTTCTTCATCGATGATCTTGGGTGGACAGATTTAGGATATATGGGAAGTGAATACTACGAGACTCCCCATATCGATTCGCTTGCTCAACAAAGCATGGTGTTCACCGACGCCTATGCCAATGCGCCGAATTGTGCACCGAGTCGAGCTTCTCTGATGACGGGAAAGTACACCCCACGTCACGGGATTTATACGGTCGGTGACCCCAGAAGAGGGAACAATAAAGTCCGCAAACTTGAGCCGATCGAGAACGAGACTGTGCTGGCGGATGATTTCGTCACCGTTTCGGAAGCCTTGCAAAGCAACGGTTACACCACAGCCAGCATGGGAAAATGGCACCTCGGCAGCGATCCGCGAACGCAGGGTTTCGACGTCAACGTCGCAGGTCGCGAATGGGGAAGCCCGAGCGGAGGAGGCTATCACAGCCCGTACCACTACCCGGAACTGGTCAATGAAGAACCGGGAGAGTACCTGACAGATCGATTAACTTCGGAAGCTTGTCAATTTATCGAGGACCACAAAGAGGGACCGTTCTTCCTTTATCTGACACACTACGCGGTGCACACTCCCATTCAGGGGAAAGAAGAACTGGTCACCAAGTATCAACAAAAGACGAAGACCGAAAGACACAACAACCCCAAGTATGCCGCGATGATCGAAAGTGTCGATGACAGCGTTGGGCGGGTTTTGGATGCCGTCAACGAATGTGGTTTGGATGAGAACACGATTGTTGTTTTCTTCTCCGACAATGGCGGGTTTGGAGGAGCGACTTCGAATGCTCCGTTGCGAGGAGCAAAAGGAATGCTGTACGAAGGCGGCATCCGAGAACCGTTGCTCATCAAGTGGCCGGGAGTGACATCACCGAATGAGCGATGCAGCGAACCAGTCATCGGAATCGACCTGTATCCCACTTTTCTTGAAATGACCGACACGCCCACTCTATCAGGCGTGGAACTCGACGGCCTCAGCCTCTGCTCGCTTCTTCGTGATCACGAATCGACTCTCGACCGACCCGCAATCTTCTGGCACTTCCCCTGTTACCTTCAAGGGAAAGGCGATCCTCATGGGGGACCATTCCGAACCACTCCGGCAGGAGCGATTCGCATGGGCAACTGGAAGTTGATCGAGTGGTTCGAAACCGGCCGGTTAGAACTCTACAACCTCGACTCAGACTTGGGAGAAGAAACCGACTTGTCCAAATCTCATCCCGAAGACCTCAAGCGACTCCACAGCGCCATGATTCAATGGAGGGAAGCTGTCAACGCCCCAATTCCAACAACTCCGAATCCTCAGTATCGAGCGAACCGGAATTAAGCAAACCCGTTATCGCCCGAGATTTTCAGACTGCACAAACGAAGTCGCTTTCGACGAGCGATTCGTTTTCAATCACCGTTTTGAGTCAGTTCGCAGAGTGTGATCAGAGCTTCTACACCATCTGATTCACAGCTGCGAACTGGTTTTGACGAGGCGAACGTCGCGGGATTGGAAAGGACGATCCATTGCCAGCGTCACGTTCAGGCGAGGTGACACAGCTGGCTCAACCCACGGAGCCACTGAGAAACCACGAATGCGAGTTCCAGTTCGTGCCAGTGAGAATGAGATTGACTCAGAGAACTCGGTAGGCGTTGGCGAGACAATTGGTGTCTCATCATCGGCCCCCAACAAAGTGAACCGCTGAAACTCAGGGAGTTCCACTCTCTTCAAACGTTGAAAGGCTGCGCGAATCCGACCGCGAAGACTTTCCTCAGATTCGTTCGATTGGAAGACCATAAACGTCACCACGCCCGACTCAGGATCGAGTTCGATCCCATCGCTCCCGGTTCGAATTCGATAAAGTGGTGCGTCCTCCGTTTCGACAGCATGCATCGGCAACGAGTTGAGACTCTGAGAATGGCTGTGATGAATGAAAAGCTTCACTTGCTCCGGGTGGTCTGAAATAAAGCTCAGATCGAGGCGTACAGGTTTCAGGTTTTCAATGACACTGCGTCGCTGATCAATCGAATGTGTCGAAGCACTGCCAACATTCGCCGCGGACTGGGAATGCTGAGCCGCAGTCTGAAAAGAAGAAAATGTCAGCCCCCCTCCCATGAGACTGAGAGCCCCCGCGAGGAAGAACATCATCGCCAGACCGCTCGGCTTCTGACGGTGGGTCAGGTCTGCTTGTAGTTCGGCAATGCTTTGATAACGGTCATGAGGCTCCGGTGCGATCGCTTTCACACAGATCGCAGTCAAGCGTTTGTTCTGACCAACTTTTTGAAGTTTGCGAATGCTCTCTTCGAGTGCCCGTCGATGATTTCCGTACAACGACGCCGATAGAGATCGAACCGGACTACCTGTGAGCAGAAAATAAAGAATCGCCCCGACGCCAAACACATCGGTTTGAACATTGAAGTCCTCGAATGCTCCGTCGAGTTGTTCCGGAGCGACGTATTCCGGAGTCCCAGCTACGGACTGACTGGCACCTGACTGTCGGGAAACGAACCACGCAGTTCCTAAATCAATGAGCTTGCAGTTTCCCTGAGGAGTCACCATGACATTTTCAGGTTTGAGATCGAGGTGCAGAATCCCTCCGGAATGGATTGCTTCAACAGCCGAACAAACTTGCTTGAGCGTGTCACGAATCCAGATTGAATTGACCGATCGACGTCGGAGTTCTCCGACAAGCGTCCACCCTTCGACGTACTCCATCACCAGGAACGGGTGCCCATTGTGGACGCCCGTGTCATAGACTTGGGCGAGCCGCGGGTGATTTACACGCGCCAGCAGTTCTCCTTCGTCTTTCCCCCATTGCTGTGCATCCATCCCCTTTCCGAGGGAATCTCGCGAAACCTTGATCGCGACTTGTCTCTTTAGTCGTCGATCAAAAGCGAGATAGACTTCTCCCTGCCCTCCGGAATTGAGGCAGTCACAAATCTCATTACGGTCGATCCGATCACCCGCCTCAAGCATGGGCGCACTGGTTTCGAGCGTACTTCCCAGGAGTTGATTTGTGTGCTCCCAAGCTTCATCGATCGCCTTCTCCAAGTCTGTCAACGATGCAGTGCTCTCACGTTCGTCGAGGAGTTCAAGGTCTTCCTGAATGCTCAGAACGCGCGCCCGACAGGTTTCGCAGATGCTCAAGTGCTCGTGACTTTCGATCCAGTTCCCCGCAGGTTCATCGTCGATTAGCTTCCAGAGTTCGACGTCATTCAAACACGACAGATTCTTCACCAGCCAATCTCCGTTTCAATTCTTGGCAACGTGTGCGAATTCGGGTCAGAGTGCGAGAGCAGTTCGCATATACAGCGTTCTCAGACAGTCCGAGTTCGATTGCGACATCTGCCGCAGGCATTTTCTGAAGGCAATGCAGATCAAAACACTTCCAGGTTTTTGAAAGCGATGCCTCTTTCACTTGGGCAATCGCCCTGTGCATCATCGAACGCTGCTCGACTCTCAGATCATCGCCAGCTTCCTGAGCCTCGACCGCGGCGCAGGCTTCCTGCAGTGATGTGGCTCGTCGGACTTTTCCGGATCTCCAACGGTCTCGAATTTTGTTGACGACGACACACTTGAGCCAACTTCGGAACCTCCCTTTTGACTCATCCCGTTCGAACCGCCCAATGGAATGCATGATCTGAATCATCACATCTTGAACGACGTCATCAATTCCCGCATTCTGAACTCCGTGACGCCGGCACATGTCGGCGATGAGCGGTCGATAGATTTTGACGAACTCAGTCCACTTGTCTGAATTGGAGAGATCACGAATTTGCAACAACAACGACCGCCTGGTAGTCGGCATGATTAACAATTCCCTTTTGCATCTGGAACGTGTGTGCATGATCACTACGTAATGAGTGGCCGGACCTTACAGGCAAATTCGAAACTTGGCGGGACAGGCATGTCTCAGCGGCACGCAGATCACACCGGAAGCAGGTTCTTCTGACCTGCGAACTCGCTGAGCAGCTTCTACAGCCAACGGCGTGTTGACTGTGCTCGCGCAAGTTTGTGCATTCCGTTTCGAATGATGCACAAAACTGGAGGGTGAAACGGGGAATCAATCTGCGAGGGGGGCAACGATGAAATTACTTCTCCGCTCTCAGCAAGCTCAAGACGATTCACGCGAAAAATACAGCGATGCAGCAATCTCAGGATTCGATAGAAACTTCGGTTGCAATCAGTCACCGGTCACAAGCGAAATTTTTCGAACTCGTTGCGAAGGGACAGTTGCAAAAATCACGAACAATTGTCTCGGTCAACAGACTTCCGAGAGCACGTCGAATCCCACGCGTCGATGAATTTCGTCAATGACATTCTGATCCCTGAAGACCTTCAGCAATCGGCGATTCTGAATGTGAAGCGATTCGAATCGACAGTCAATGCGATTCGAAGTTCATGTGCGCAACAACTTTGGGCGGCGTTCGAAGAAGAGACAACGATGAGAGTTCGGTCTCCGTAGAAGAGAATCCGCAAAAGAAAAGAAGATGGCAACGCCCCATGCGTGATGGGAGCACCGTGCGGGCCAGGGATGTGCTGCATCATAAAGATGCGCGTTGCCAAGACGCTATGTGCGGTGAACTCAATTGGTTCCGTTTCAGTCTGTATTGATGCATTCAGGAATTCAAGAGATGTCATCACAACAATACGAATTCGCCGTCCGCTTCGCCGATTTTGTCGGACAACTGAATTGGGGGCAAATGACTTGAATGTGACTCCAAATCGTTTGCAACTCTCGAAACGCAAAAACTTTGAGCCGCGACATCATCAACCGGGTTGACGTTCCGAGACAGTCCCTATTTCCGACAATCCTAGCTGACGAACTGGATGTTCACTTCAAAATTGTCAATGATGTCCCGATGAAGCGGAGAATTCTTCCGCACCACATTTCGAAACACCTTGTGAGTTCTCAATTTGCGATGGCGAAGAATTTCTTGAAGGAGACACGTGACCGATATGACGTGATTGTCATCGGTTCCGGATTGGCTGGCATGACAAGTGCCAACGTTCTAGCGAAAGCAGGTTATTCTGTTCTGCTGCTCGAACATCACTATCAACTCGGAGGAATGGCCACCTGGTTCAAAAGGAAAGGCGGCCACATCTTCGATATCTCTCTGCATGGTTTTCCGCATGGGATGGTGAAAAGTTGCCGCAAATACTGGACACCTGAGATTGCGGAAAGCATCGTCCAGCTGAAGGGAATCCGCTTCGAGAACCCGCAATTCTCGCTTCAAACGACGTTCGATCGCAAAGACTTCACTCGCATCATCACCGAACAGTTCAAAGTTCCCTACGAGACGGTTGACGATTTTTTCGCAACAGCCCGGAAGATGAACTTCTTCGACGATCAGGAAACAACAACACGAGAACTGTTCGAAAAATTCTTTCCCGGTCGAAGTGATGTCGTTCGCCTCCTGATGGAGCCAATTACTTATGCGAACGGATCGACGCTTGAAGATCCCGCGATTACTTACGGAATCGTCTTCAGCAACTTCATGAGCAAGGGTGTCTTCACCTTTCAGGGTGGAACCGATGCACTTGTCAACAAAATGAAAGCGGAGTTGATCAAAAACGGCGTCGATCTTCGTATTCGAGCACTTGTCGAACAGATCGAAGTCGGCCCGGATCGCAGCGTGAAAGCGGTTCACGTGAACGGCAAACGCATTGAATGCGGCGCCATCTTGTCGAATGCGAACATCAAATCGACGATCCAGAAACTCGTCGGGCCCGACCACTTCGACAAGGAGTTCATGGAAGAAGCGAACGCGGTTCGGCTCAACAACTCAAGCTGTCAGGTCTACATCGGACTGAAACCCGGAGAAGGCTTCGATAACTGCGGCGATCTTCTGTTCCACTCAGAACATGATGGATTCGACATTGAAGCAATGCTCTCCAAGGAGATCAGCAGCCGGACCTTCTCCTTCTATTATCCTGAAACCCGTCCCGGTTCTGATCGTTGGCTCGTTGTCTCTTCGACCAATGCCCGCTTCGAAGACTGGGTCAATCTTTCCGACGAGCAGTACGCAAAAGACAAAGAAGATCTCTGCCAATCGACACTGGACTGTCTCGAAAAATACGTTCCCGATATTCGGCAGAAGCTTGATTGGATTGAGGCGTCAACTCCGAAAACGTTTAAGCATTACACCCGTCACGTTGAAGGAGCAAGCTTCGGAACCAAGTTCGAAGGACTGAAAGTTTCTCAGTCCTTGCCCGAGCAAATCGGCGGACTTTTCCATGCTGGGTCGGTCGGCATCATTATGTCCGGCTGGCTGGGAGCGGTGAATTACGGCGTGATCGTCTCGAACGAACTCGACAAATACCTGACCCCTTCCGAAGCGACGATCTAAACCATTTCATGGGGAATCATTCGCTTCTGTCGCGGAATGACTATGCACACTCCTGAGATCGACCAACTCGAACTTCTGGCCTCGATCGATCGAATACGACATCGCGCCGAAGAATGGTGCAATGCTCCGACGACGTGGGAACCGATGATTTTCTGTCAGGGATTGCTCAAACGCGTCCTGAAGCGTGTGGAATCCTTGCAGTTTCGCTTCGAAGCTCCGCTCGTTGTCGCGACTTTCGGCGGAACAGGGACCGGGAAAAGTGCGCTCGTCAATGCGTTGGTCGGAGTCGAAGTGAGTCACTCGGGACGAGAACGCCCTACCACGCGGAAGCCGGTTCTCATTGCTCACACGGATACTGAGTTGGATTTGCTCCAGCTTCCGCTCGATGAGATTGATGTCTTTCGCTTCGAGACTCCGACACTCAAGGATTTCGTCATTCTTGACTGTCCCGACCCTGACACCAGCGATTCCAACGGAACAGGGACGAATTTGGATCGACTCCGCCGGTTGCTCCCGCACTGCGATGTGTTGCTGGTCGTTTCGACTCAGCAAAAATATCGGTCCTCTCGAGTCACCAGTGAACTGCAAGCGGCGGCGGCCGGGTGTCGAATGATCTTCGTGCAATCCCATGCCGATCTCGATGAAGACATTCGGGACGACTGGAAAAGTTTGCTTTCCGAAAGCTATCAAGTCCCGGAAATGTTCTTTGTGGACTCACTGTCTGCACTTCGCGAACAACAAAACGAAATCGCTCCGTCGGGTGAATTTGGCAAGCTCCTTCAGCTACTCACCTCTGGCTTGGGGGCATCACAGCGAATTCGAATCCGCCGCGCGAACATCGTCGATCTTCTTCAATCCGGGCTGTCACGTTCTGTCGAAATCCTCGATGCGAAAGTGAGTGCACTGACCGAACTCGAAGATGTTCTGGCCCAACAGAGAGTCACACTCAGCCAGCGCATGGCACAACGACTTCAAGATGAGTTGCTCACCAGTCATGGGTTGTGGGAACGTCGATTGTTAGCGGCGGTGAATGAACACTGGGGAATGAGCCCGTTTTCTGCCGTCCTGCGAGTGTATCACGGAATCGGAGGAATCCTCGCTTCATTGACGTTCTTTCGAGCGCGAAGTACGGCTCAAATGGCGCTGCTTGGAACACTTCAGGGGAAGCGTTGGCTGGATCAATTGAAGAAGGAGCAGGAGGGCGCGGAAGCACTGGAGCGCGTAAGCCGGTTCGGTCTCGACGATGCACATTTGCGAGAAGCGGAAATTGTCGTCTCCGGATATGTCCAATCTGCTGAGTTTCAGCCCGAAATGTTCGCCCAACATTCGATGACCGAACTCAAGCGCGATGCGGCTCAAGTTGAAAGCCAGTTTGTTCTCGACGCGAGTCAACAAGTCGATTCCGCAATCGATTCACTCGCCCAAAAGAACTCAACGCTCAATGTCCGAATCTGGTACGAAGTCCTCTTCGGCCTGTACGTTGTGTTCGTCATTCTTCGTGTGGGATACAACTTCTTTTACGATTCACTCTTCAACGGACAACCTCTTCTTTCGTCCGACTTTTACCTTGCAGCGGGGCTGTTCCTGATTCTCTGGTCGGGTTTGCTTGTGACGACATTTACGTGGCGACTTCGCCGCGGAATGAAGTCGGCCGTTCAGCATCTGGTCTCCGAAATGGTGGACCGGAAACTCGAACGAGGTTTGTTCCCAAGCCTTGAAGACGAACTTCGCCAAGCCCAACGCCGGACCAATGCGGTTCGCCAGATGTTGCTCGACGTTGATGGTCTTCGCAATGAAGTCGCTGCCCCCAGCGAGTTGGCCGCCAAGAAAAATTTCGTCGCAGCAAATTCGAAAACCTCGTAGAAACATCTTCACAATCGTCCCTAGTAGATCGAATGTCGCGGCTCATCTGAGGCGGCAAAGTTTGTGGGACCTGCGCAACTTGTCGTCATCAGAGTGATACCAAATCGCAATTCTCTCTGGGAGACAGGATGTCAGTCACTCGTCGCAATGGAACCAAAATCCTTCTGCCGCGTACCGGACCCGATGAATTCTGGAATCTGATCCATGACAACTTTGCCGGGGCGGATCAACGAAAATGGAAGTATCTGGCGATGCTTGCCCTCCGCGAAAACGCCGGTTGGCCTCTCGACCGAATCGGGAACGTGTTTGGGCACCCGAAAGGGCATGTCACTCGCTGTCTGACTCGCATTAAGCAAGAGCTTCGCGAAGAATTCGACGTCTCGCCTGAGATGCTCGGCCCTGATGAAGACGAATCGTTCACCGACATCGGTTGAGACCGACTTCGTCTCAAGCGTCTCGGTTTCTGGTGTGCAGCGATGCACATGAACCATCGCTGCTTTCATCGAAAGTCGCGAGTTTCCAGGACGACGAAGGTTTTCATTTGACCGAGCGAACGCTCTGGCACTGGAAATTGTTCGACGCTGGCAGATCTTCTCTTCGAAACCAAGGATTTCCATGATCATCGAAACTCAGCCGATTCAGGCATTGAAGAACGCTCCTTACAATCCGCGCGTCACTCTTCAACCGGGTGATGAGAGGTGGGATCGTCTTCAACGTTCACTGGACGAATTCGAACTCGTGCAGCCCATTGTTTGGAACCGCCAAACAGGACACGTCGTTTCCGGTCATCAACGACTGGCGGTCTTGAAGCATCAGGGTGTCGAACGAGTCGAGTGCGTCGTCGTTGACTTGCCGCTTGGACGAGAAAAAGCCCTGAATGTCACCCTCAACAATGCAGAAGTTGGAAGTTCCTGGGACACGGAAAGACTCGTCGACCTCGTTTCTGAGCTTCAGGATCTTCCGGAGATCGATGCCACTCTGACAGGCTTCGATGACCAGCAATTGCGTGATCTCGTCCTGTCGCCGAGTGACGTTGACGCGACGAATGACGAGAACGACTTCGATTCTGATCCCACAAAAATGCGCGTCGTCCTCGAGATTCCCAAAGGGGAATGGGAGACGATCGAGTCACAAATCGACAGCCTCTTGAGTCTATATCCTGAGGTTCGCCTCCATCTTCTTCACGACTAAGTCGACCTTCTGACCTCTCTGGTCTCCCCTGCATCCATTGCCCTTTGATGGATGCTGAAATCCGATGGATGCTGAGACTTCATGCCGGCCGGCAGAGTTGCGCAGCTGTCGCTTCTGCAACCCGGCATGACTTCAACGTCTGCGGATGGTTCCTCTCTGAAAGCGAAACAGCCCACCTATGAAAATATCTGCACAGCATCAGTTTCTTCCCAAAACTCCGACCGCTCGGTCAGCCATGGTGATGGACCACTTCGGAATCGGATTCGAAACGGGTCATCATGTGATCGCGAGTGATCTCGAACTCCCGATCGCTCCCGGTTCCATCGTTCTGTTTACTGGAGACAGTGGGGCTGGAAAGTCGTCCTTGATGCGAGCGGTTCGACAACAACTCGAAGCCTCTGATGAAACCGTCCTCGATCTTGATGAACTCGCGAACTCCGAAGAGCTGCTCGTCAACTCTTTCGAATCGCCCCTTGAAGAAACGCTTCCGTTGCTTGCACGATGTGGGCTTGGAGAATCACAGCTCATGCTTCGCACTCCGTCAGAACTCTCTGCGGGCCAACACTATCGCTTCAAACTCGCACAAGCGATTTCGCAGAAACCTGACTGGATCGTGGCGGACGAATTTTCAGCAACTCTCGACCGCGAACTCGCAAAAGTTGTCGCCTGCAACATCCGTCGCATTTGCGATCAATCCAATATCGGATTTCTGTTTGCGACCACACACCGAGATATCACCGAAGATCTTCGTCCCGATCTTCATGTCCACTGTTCGCTCGATGGAGACATCCGAATTGAGAACGAGCACAGTTAAAAAAAAGACAACTCTCACTCGCTAGCGACATGTGGATCTCACGCGGCTCCAAATCCGACTGGCCGTATTTCTCTCGGTGCCATTATCGAAGCAGCAAACTCGGTTTAGTCAGAGCGATTTTTGTGCTTTGGCTTCAGGATCAGCCGATCGGAATTTGCGTTTTTAACTCCCCTCCCAAGTCGCTCGCCATGCGAAATCGCTTCTTCGGGCGATCTGGACGATGGGAGCGAACGGCGATGCAAGCTTTGAACCGACAGCTGATTTCTCTGTCGAGAGTCGTCCTTCATCCCACCTATTGAGGTGCAGGACTTGCTGCCGCATTCGTCCGAAAGTGCTGTCAGATGACAGGCTATCCGTGGATCGAAACACTCGCTGAGATGGGTCACATCAATCCCTTCTTTGAGCGGGCCGGATTTTTGCGGATCGGCACATCGCAGCCTGGTCCACGTTCTCGAACTTCTCATTCCACTCTGTACGGAAGCCGAAAGAGACATGGCCAAGAAAAAAGCCTCCTCACCAAAGAAACCTTCGAAAAAAGTCGGTTCGCGAACCCGATCTACTACATCTTCGACAACCGCGAACACTTCCAAAAAGAAGCAGCCTCCTCGACCGAGCGAGAAGAGCGAAACGCGCAAAGTCGAGACAGCTGATCCACCTCCGACTGCCAGCTACCTGCGGACTGACAATGTCAACAATCTCCTGACGAAAGATCAGCAGTTCGCTTACATCACATTGCTTTCCAAAGGTGGGTCGCCAGCGGCGGCATGCAGCCAGATTGGGATCGCGCTCGCCGACGTAATCTGGACGAGTGAACATGACTCACAATTTGGACTGATGCTCGAACGTATTCAGGAGCTTCTCAGCCAGAATGTGGCAGCTGCGCTTTACCGATCCGCAATGGAAGGCAGCGTCACCGCGCAACAGTACTATCTGAAGAATCGACCACCCCCAAACTGGGCCAGCTTCGCTGCCGAATCCTCCTCGACTTCTGAGACACAAATGACCGATGACGAATTTCTTGAGTACTTCCGAACGGAAGCGACTGCACTCCTTGATCGCATCAGCCAAAGCCAGAACTCTTCAACGTGACCTCAGCGACCCGGAATTCTTTCGAAACCAAGTCCTCATCCCCAGCGAGCAGCTTCTCCCCTTTTCGACTGTCGCTGCGCCGTGGCAAATCGACGATCTCAGTGCTTTGGATGAAGCTTGGAAGCGGCTCGCGTCCGGCGATGGCCAGCCTGATTCCACTGTCATTCGCCGAGCGTACATCGAGCGCCCTCGTGGTCACTCGAAAACCTCCGACATGGCCCTTCAAATTGCCTGGATTCTTCTCGCGGCGACCCGCC
This sequence comes from Thalassoglobus neptunius, assembly GCF_007859735.1. GTDB lineage: Bacteria > Planctomycetota > Planctomycetia > Planctomycetales > Planctomycetaceae > Thalassoglobus > Thalassoglobus neptunius. The sequence goes on from NZ_SIHI01000018.1 coordinate 46,585, forward strand.
CCGTCACGGGCCTGGCTGCCGCAGCTGATCGAGATCAAGCGAAGTTCTTGTATGACTCGATTCATCGACTCACGAATGCCAATCCGGCTCTCTTTCAGGAACTTTCATTTGTCCAACACCAAATCAAAAACAAACGGACGGGAAGTCGCCTGGAAGTGATTTCTTCGGACGTGAAAAGTTCCTTTGGTGCGCTCCCTGACTTCGTCGTTTGCGATGAGCTCTGTCACTGGGAGAAGCCGGACATGTGGTATTCTCTCCTCTCTTCCGCAGCGAAAAAGTCGGAGTGCGTGCTTTCAATTCTGACAAATGCTGGAGTCGGCAAAGGTTGGCAATGGGAAGTACGCGAACATGCCCGACAGAGTTCTTCGTGGCACTTTTCATCACTCGATGGACCACAGGCGCCTTGGATCACCGACGACTGGCTGCAGGAACAGCGTTCCCTTCTGCCCGAACCCGTCTTCGAACGACTCTGGCTCAATCGATGGCAGCACTCTGACGGAAATTTCGTCACTCTGGACGAAGCGGAAGCCTGCCGCGACACGCTTCTGACTTATCAGGTGTGTGGCCAGCCGGGGATTCCGTATGTGGCGACGATCGACTACGCCGAGAAACACGATCTCACTGTCGGATGCGTTTGTCATCTCGATGGCGAAAAAGTAATCGTCGATCGGATGGACGTCGTCAAACCTTCCCCGCAAAACCCTACGCGAATCCAATGGGGGGAAGACTGGATCGAGGATATCGGAAGCCGGTTTCATCGTGTGCGATTCGTCGTCGATGAATATCAACTTCTCAGCACCATTCAAAGACTGGAGAATCGCTATCCCATCGAAAGATTTGCCTTCCGGTCCGGAGGAGGCAATGAACGGCTGGCGGTCACGTTGCGTCAGTTGATTCTTCACCAGAATGTTGGCTGGTACGCCGACAGTGGAGCTGTTGACGGTCTTCACCGTGATGATCTTGAAACAGAACTTTCGTCGCTGTTGTTGAGACAAACGTCTCGCGGGCGAGTGCGAATCGATCACATCGCCGATGGACAGCATCACGATGACCGATCATTTGCACTCGGTGTCGCATGTCTGGCACTCAAGGACGAAAGCCCGGTTGAAGATCACTTCGTCGTCACTCCGCCTTCTCTCACCGGAGACTTTCTATGGTAGTGAAAGTTTCCGTCAGTTCGGCCGACTTCTAAAGTAAGCTGCTCTCTCTTGTGCGCTCGCTTGCGCTGTTTCATCAGATAAAACGCTGAGTTTCCTCGTGCGAGTGAGTCCAATCGCACAAGAACCATTGTCTCAATTCAAACGATCTCGGGTTCCTCTGAATCCGAGATCGTTGTTTTTTGTGACTTCCGGCGAGAGATGTATTGGAGTCGAGAGTCTTAGTCCGCCGGCTTGTGTCCGAGATACAGCGTTGCGATTCCGAACGTCAACGGCGTGAACGAGACATCATTCAACCCGCATTCGCTCATGATCTCAGCAAGTGCCTGACCACTTGGAAATTCGCTCACCGAGGCAGGCAGATAGTCGTAAGCCTGCTCGGAATTTGATGCGAAGAGTTGCCCCAGCCGAGGGAGCACATTGCGGAAATACCAGCGATACATCCCCGCCAGACCTGGAAGTGTGGGATTGGAGAACTCAAGAACCGCCACTCGCCCGCCCGGCTCACAGACCCGAATCATCTCTTTGAGACCGTTGCGAGTATCTGCGACGTTTCGCAATCCGAAAGCCACCGACACAATCTGAAACTGATTGTCCTCAAACGGAAGCGACTGAGTGTCAGCCTCGATGAAATTGATTACCGAATGATCTTCGTCAGCCCGGTTGAGTTGCTTCGTCTTTTCCCGAGCCAACTCGAGCATTCTGGGGGTAAAGTCCGTCCCTGTGACAGCCACCTTCTTTCCGGAGGATTTCCAGAAAGCGATCGCAAGGTCACCGGTGCCAGTGCAAACATCCAAGACCGGTGAAGTTCCCTGAACGGGGACTTTCCGGACTGTGTACGACCGCCAGTAGATATCAATTCCACCGGAGAGCAGATGATTCATCAAGTCGTAGCGGTCAGCGATCTGTCCAAACATCCGCTGAACACGTTCGCCTGACTTATCGACGATGACCGTTCCATCCACCATGCTTCACTCTCACTCTGTCACACTCTTCATGAAGAATTCCGTTCTTCAACCGGTATTGATTGTCGGAATCAACAAACTTTTCAGAGTTTAGACAGGACACGTGAAGATTACGAAGCTGCTGGCCCCCCGTTCACCAACTTCCAGAAAACTCGGTTTACTGTTTGTGCATCCGCGTCACCGCTGCGGAAAGTTCGTCTTCGCTGACGAAGCCGTCTCCGTTTTGATCAACACGGTCAAAATTCCGCGAGAGAAGATCGAGAGGTTTGGCCTCGTCCAGCGAGAGGCGGGAATTCTGATCCGTATCAAGTTGGGAAAGTATCTTTTTGACAATCGACTCAACAGAGCCCGTTGAGGTCAACAGTTCGGGCTCGACGGAGACCATGATGTCGTAATATCCCAGCATCATTTCATCCCACGACTGGTCTCCCCAATAAACGGTCTTGGAAGGATCGGGGTTCGCGAGATTGTTCTCTGAGTTGTCGAATAGCGCGGTGCAATGCAGTCTCGTTCCAGCAGGGAGTCGACGCGGTTCGGCAAGGCGGTACTGAGTCTGCCAGTTGAAATCGTAGTTCGGAACATCGAGGAGAATCTCACGACTGCCGTCAGGAAATTCTGCTTCGAACCGGAATGCCTGTCCTCGCAAATGCATATGCGGCGACATGGAGAGCAACGTCACTTCTTCTGGACTCTTTCCGGACTTCGCAGTGACTTTCTGGTTGGCGAGATACGGTTTCAATTCAAAGCCGGTATTCCCGACATGAAGTGTTTTGACTTCATACTTGATCGACTCCGGTTCGGCGAAAACGAGGCCGACCTGACTGATGTCGGTTTCTTCGGTTCCGATTGGCGTGTAGTGCATTTCGAAACGCAACCAGGAGCCGGCAGGAATGAGTTTAGCCGCACCCGGGGGAAGTGCCTGAAGTCGAAGTCCCGGAACGTACGCGGTCAGAAACGAGTGCTCCCGAGTGTTTTTTCCTTGGGGATGGACGTAAACGATGATGTGGTGCACAACCAGTGGATTGCCTGGCCGCGCCTCCATCCCGGTCACCCAGCGATCCTCGTCGATTTTGGGGTCGACCCAAAAGTGTTGATATTTGATTCCCTCCGGACCCACTTCGGCAGCAACCTCGAACGGTTGATCAGCCATCGGGATGACCATGTCCGGGTTCGTCGCCAACTGCCATCCCTCAACATATTCTTTGGGAACCGGAAGTTCGCTCGGGTCTCCCTCCGGTGCTCCATTCGCGACCCAAGTCGCGATCAGTTGCTTTTCCTTCTCACTGAGACTGACATCGTTCGAGAAATGGCCGTATTGGGGATTCGCATGCCAGGGGGGCATTCTTCCTTCCTGAACGACCTCGGCAATCATCTCTCCCCATCCAGCGACGTCATCATACGTCTCCATGGAGAATGGAGCGACTTCGCCTTCCCGGTGACATCCGACACAGCGGTTTTGGAAAATACGTGCAATCTGATTCGAGTAAGTCACCGGCGAGTTCTCGTTCGGTGTCTTGCGTCGCCCAATGATACATCCCAGAGCCTGAGTTTCCGGCACCGACACAGCTTCACCGGCGAGCAATTCCTGAATGGCGATTTTGGCATCTTCGCGGCTGGGAGCACTGCGAGTGATGCCGACCACATATTGATCATCCACGCGCCCGAAATACCGCACGATGCGGTTTTGATCGAGCACAAAGACTTCCGGAGTCCGGGTCGCGCCAAACTCATCGGCGACTTCATTCGTCGCATCTTTGAGAACAGGAAACGTGATTCCCTGATCGCGAATCGAGTTTGAGAGATCGCTCAGCGAGTCCTGTACGTTGGAATTCACAGCGATAATCGAAAGATCCGACTCGCGAAATTCTTCTTTCAGCTGATTGAGTCGATGAACGTACAGTTTGGCGAGAGGACATTCTGTCCCGAGAAACGCGACGAGGACCAGCTTCGAATCGTTGAAGTCGTCAAGGGAATAGTTTTTCCCACGATGGTCCTTCAAAGAAAAGTTGTCGATTCGTTTTCCCAGCGACGACTCCTCAGCGGTCGCACATGACAGCAGAGAGAAGATCACGGCGATGACCATCATCCCTCGCAGAATTGCGGTCGAGGATTGTTTCTGCAGTTCAAACGGCGATCGCAAGGGACGACTCGGCATAAGATTTCTCAATTCAAACAAGAATCGATACGATTGGAACAAACGATTTTGATGGATTTATCGTAAGCGAAAACCGCATCGTCTGTGGAGACGTTTTTTGAACTGAACCTGACTTGCAGCTCGAAAGTTTCAAAAAACTTAAGGTTTTGGGGCTGCCTGCTGCTGAAACTCTTCGCCGGTATCCCGTCCCGGTTCGCCGAACATCTCGACAACATCGTTCACCATGATCGGTTTTGGTGACACCAACAGCTCGCCCGCTTCGACACCGTGCGTCTGACCGAGAAGCCTTGCCTGACTCTCCACCAGATGAAAAACTCGCTCTTTTCCGGGAGGAAATTGCGTCTGATAGGCTTTGACAGCTTCAATCTTTTGTTCCAGACACCCGGAAATGTCACTGACAAAAGCTCCGGGCTGTTCCGTCGACTTCATCGAACCGAAGCCGAGCGGATACCAGATTTGCTGTTTAACTGTATGAACCGGCAAATTGTCAAATTCCGGATCCCACTTGGTGAGCCGGGAGTAAAACACGCCAGCATCAGTGATTTGCATCGCCTGCCAATGGTCGGGAGAGGCCATCGGCGTTTTTTCGGCGATTCCGAACACAATCGAAGGCCGGTACTGGCGAAAGACTTTTCCAAGTGCAACGCGCGACTCGTAATTGTCGAAGAGTTTGCGATTCGGAAGTTCGAGATTGATCCGAACATGGACACCCAGAATTTCCGCAGCTCGTTCTGCTTCCGCCAAACGGACTTCCGGCCCCGGGCTGTTGGGAGTCGGTTCTCCATCGGTCAAATCAACGATGCCGACACGATATCCCTGCGTCACAAGACGCGCGAGAGTCCCTCCGATGGCAATTTCCACATCATCTGGATGCGCACCGACAGCGATGACATCCAGCCTTTGCGAGCTAACGACGTTGTTCATGCGACTCCTCAGAAGCGCGTTCAAGAAATGCCCGCAAAATTTTGACAAGACGGTGCGGATGGGTCAGAAACGGAAAATGTCCGGAAGTATGCATCCACTCCACTTCACAGTTTGGAAGGTTCTTTTCTAATCGATCTTCTTCCCGATCGATACTCGCTCCGTCACCTTCAGTCCTCAGCAGCAAGACTCGATTGTTCACCTGAGAGACTTCAGCACTCAGATTCGTGCGATCGGCGGCGAGCAATTTTCGACAGTTTTGCCTGACGGAGACTCGATAGGTTTCGCTGAGAAGGAACCCGAACCGAGTTTCGTCATAGGGCGGAAACCACGGTCGATGATTCGCAACTTGAGACGACAGCCAGAGAGGAAGCCGACGAATTGAAAATGGAAGCAGCAATCCGGCCTGAGCGAGTGCGGTTTCGGTCCAGTTGAGACGGCGATGCGCCCAGGCACTTTGAAGGACGACATTCTTCAGGAAATCGGAACCGTCAATCATCATCTGTAGAGCGATTTGCGACGAAAGTGTTGGGGCGTAAACGTCAACGGGTCCGCCGAACAATTCGCGGATTGCCTCACAATACGAAGTTGCAGTTTCCGGAATGAGTTTTTTCGCCGAGGGAGTTCGTTCGAATTCGGGCTCGCTCAGAATCCACAACTGACGTTCTTCTCTCAACAACCAGGCCAGCAACGCGTAGATTTTTGCTGAGCATCCCGAAGCGGGAAGCAAAACGAGAGGCGGCCCTTGACCAATCTGCGTTGCGGTCAGCTTGGATTGACCAAGAGGAATTTCACCTTCACGGCGTTCTTCGAGGAACGCACGAACGACATCCTGCCAGTCCAGGGGAGTTGGACAGGGTTCTGAATCCGTCGACTCGGGGGATGTTTTCGTATGACTCGTTTCCGTCATGATTCCCGCTTATGCGTCACCGATGAATCTGCACCCCATTTTCGGGTGTTGTTTCGTTTCTTGCCGAATTCTAGCCAATCGCGTCCCCGATGTCAGAACGGACACGAAAAATTCATTGTTCGCACTTCGATTTCTCTAGAAACCATCGAAATCGACCGTTAGACTACGCGATTCAACATGCTGCCATCCACACCGTATTTTGTGAGTGTCTCCGGCAGCCGTCCAATTATTGGAACCCTGAAAGCAAATGCCAAACTCACCTAACGCTCAAAAAGCCCTTCGTCAAAGCGAAAAACGTCGGTTGCACAACCGAAATCTTCGTTCTGCTCTCAGAACAGTCATCAAGAAAGCTCGGTCGGCTGCCGCAGAAGGCGGTGCAGCTGCTGATGAAGCCGTTCGCATCGCGGTCAAGCGTCTCGATCAGGCTGCCGCCAAAGGTTTGATCCATAAGAATACCGCATCGCGAACGAAGTCCCGACTCGTCACACTTAAGAAAAAGTCCGCAAGCTAAGCGGCTTTTGTAATAACGCTCTACGCTGAACTCGCGGCAAGTCTCGCTTCAAATGCGAGCGGACAAATCGCAAGCGCTGAGCTTCGAAGTCAATTTCGACACCGAAGCTGAAGGCAATTCGTTGGAGCGTTTCCTTCTTCAGAAGTCGACTGGTCGAAGCCTCGGCGATTTCCGAAGGATAAAGCTGACATGATTTGAATCAAGGAACCCCATCGTTGTGCGGGTTCCTTTTTTCGTTGATCCGCCAGTGATTTCTCTGATCACACGTCGACTCTTTGATTACGCCTATTTTACAGCCGAGGCCACTTTCGCGAAGCCCGATACGTAAAAAGAGCGAATCTCCTCACTGAATGAACTCCAGTGAGGAGAACGCCGCATCATCCGCTTAAGAATTCGTTACTTGAGATTTCCCCAGTCCTGGACATCGACGCGTGCACGATCGCCACAAATCTCCCGAATTCGAGAGATCAGGGAATAGGTCTGACCGGTCACTTCCGCAGCATCTCGCGACTCAAAATTCACTCGCAGCAACGGTTCGTTGTTGGAAGCACGGATATTGAACCACCAGTCGGGTGTGTAGTTCTGGACTTCGCGATAAATCGTGCCCGTCGGATCTCCCGACTTGTCGATCGTGAAGACATCGTCAACCGTCGCGAATTCTGGCTTCTTCGGATGGAAAACACTGACGCCGTCAATGTCGAGGACATAGCTGTTCTTCTCGTCGGTTCCGTATTCCTTTTTGATCGTCGAGATCACTTCTGAACTCATTGCTTTCCAGTCGCTGCACTCCACGCGAAGATTGACTTCGCCGCTGGCTGGCCAGGGTTTCAGCTGACCAAGCAGCTGCGAGCACTTGAGGCCAGTTTCAAGAAGCATGTCCCAGAAGGTGACCAATGCAAACAGACCGGAATCGAGACAGTAGGTATCGGGGAAGTTGTAATGAGCGGAAGATTCACCACCGAAGACAGCGTCTGTTTTCGTGAGTGCGACCTTCGCGGCGTCCTGCCCCACACGACAGAGAATCGCCTTTCCTCCCGCAGCACGGACGGTTTCCGGAACGAGCCACGACGAAACGGCAGAGTAAACGACCGATCCATCGCCGCCATTCTTTTCGACCATGGCTTTCGCGAGAGCGGCGAGCAGCACGGATCCGGGAACAAACTGTCCCCATTCATCAACGAGAAACACGCGATCCGCGTCGCCGTCGAAGGCCGCTCCGAACTCGGCCCCTTCTGTAACAACCGTTTCCTGAAGAAGCTTCACAGCTCCCGGCAACCCCGGATTCGAGGGTCGAGTTGGAAAAGTTCCGTCAATCTGTTCGGCAACTGCCAGAAGTTCGGCTTCGGCACCGATGGCTTTGAGGGCACGGCTTAACAATGGACGGAAGAGCCCTCCAACCCCGTTACCGGGATCGAGAACGACTTTTCCCTTGGCATCTTTGAGTCGCTCCGATCGGCTCAACGCGGCGTCGACGAAGCGAGACTGAAGATTCATTTTCCCGTTTGACGGAAATGGTGAACAGGTTGCCGCGGGAGTTGCTCCGTTGTCGGTGTCTTCTTCGTAACGAGGAGCCATGTGATCAAGAGGTCTCAGAATGTCGATTCCTCCCGTTTCGGGGCTCTTCATGACCGACTTGATGCCGTTGTACTCGGCCGGATTATGCGAAGCGGTAATCATCACACCGGCGATAGCACCACAGATTCCCTCGCCCACTCCCCACTGAATCATGTCGGTCGTTGACAGACCGCAAGCGATCGGTTGGCCTCCTTCGCTCGCAATTCCCTGAATCAGCGAGCTGTAAATCGCTGGGGACGACGTTCGTCCGTCGCGGCCCACCATGACCTTTGGAGCTTCGCCTCCGATTTCCTTCTTCAAGCTCTGAGTGAGGTACTTTCCGGCGAGCCATGCCAGTTCTTCGTTGATCTGATTCGGGTAAACTCCGCGGACATCAGCTTTTCGCTCGAACATGGCGGGGTCGAACATGACACATAACTTTCTGAGCTGAAATGAAATGATGGAACGATTGGAAGTGGCAGTATGAGAGTTGATACTCGATCCGTCAATTTTGCTCTCCCGAAGAGAATCGCTACACTTTGTGTTTCGTCAAACTGCCGACATCAACGAACTGAAGAAAATGCTAGCGAAACGAATCATTCCCTGCCTCGACGTCCACGCGGGTCGTGTCGTGAAAGGAGTCAACTTCCTGAATCTCCGCGACGCCGGTGATCCGGTGGATGTGGCCTCCCGCTACGAATCGGAAGGCGCAGATGAACTCGTTTTCCTCGATATCACGGCCAGTCATGAAGAACGCGATATCATTCTCGACGTCGTGCAGCGCACGAGTGAAGTGATTTTCATGCCGCTGACGGTCGGCGGAGGAATTCGAACACTCGAAGACATTCGAAGACTTCTCAGTGCGGGCTGTGACAAAGTGTCGATCAATAGTGCCGCTGTCAAAGATCCCGAATTCGTGAGAGAGGCTGCTCTCCGATTTGGAAGCCAGTGCATCGTCGTCAATATCGATCCCAAGCGAGTCCCTGTTGCCGGGGCAGAAGCCATTCCTGGAGTCCGCGAAGATCTCGCTGTGATTCCTCGACCGGGAAGAGATGGTTCCGAAGAAGTTTACTGGGATGTTCATATCAACGGAGGCCGAAAACCGACCGGTCTCGATGCAGTCAAATGGGCGCGTGAAGTCGAACAACTCGGTGCCGGGGAAATCGTCCTGACAAGCATGGATGCAGATGGCACGAAAGATGGATTCGATATTGAGATCACCAAAGCTGTTTCGGACGCCGTCGGGATTCCGGTGATCGCCAGTGGAGGAGCGGGGCATCCCTCGCATCTTTACGAAGCGGTCACTTCAGGTGGTGCGAGCGCAGCTCTGGCTGCCAGCATCTTCCATTATGGAGAATTTTCGATCGACGAAACCAAACAATATCTCCAGGAACGCAACGTTCCCGTTCGCCGCATTCCGCTTCCAGCGAAGAGCGAATGACACCGAAGACTCGCTTCGCGAGAATTTCACAGTATTTCGGTTTCAAGACCGAACCATTCCAAGAGGCTCATCATGTCCCAACCAATGACCGCCAAGCAGATTCTCGAACGTCAGTTTTTGGAAATGCGCTGTGGGCTCCTCGATCTCGCCGCAGCATTCGATCGAATTTCCCGAGCGGAAGGCTTCTCGGAAATTGCCAACGATGAGCAAATGCAGCTTCTCGCCAAGGGCCTCGAAGTCGTCGCAGACTCAGAAGGACAACGTGCGGAACGCCTGCAATTGCTCTTCAGCGACGAATACGTGGAAGGCTGGAATCGCTGAGTTCGATCTCTGAATGGATCGTCGCGGCGTCCATTCTGCGAATTCACCGTGAAGAAGTGCTCGTGAGGGTCGACACCTGATGACTCTGCTGAAAAACTTCTGAAGCAAGTGTTGTTTAATACTGTAGATTTCTGATCTGGAGAAAGCCCGACGATGGCCCGACTGCTTCTAATTATGATTGTATCTGGAGTTCTGTTCCTCAGTCTCATGCTGATGAGTCTGCCGGGAGCAACTTCAGACTCTGCGGAAGGTACACCTTCGACTGCGAATGGACTCGTCTTCCACGACAAGAATGGAAACGGCGTTGCGGATCCCGGTGAACCGGGGCTGGAAGGTATTCGGGTTTCGAATGGGACTGATATAGTCGCAACAAATGCCGACGGTCGCTATGAGCTGCCAGTTTCCAGCGACACGACTCTCTTCGTCATTAAGCCCAGAAACTGGCGCACTCCGCTCAACGAACTGAACTTGCCTCAGTTCTATTACCACCACAAACCGATTGGATCGCCCAAATCCAAGTACCCGGGAGTGGAGCCGACCGGCCCATTGCCGGAATCGGTCGACTTTGCGATGACGCCGCAGGAAGAGCCGGAAAACTTCCGCGCGATTCTGTTCGGCGACCCTCAACCGCGAAATCAGAAAGAAGTCGATTACATCGCCCACGATGTCATCGAAGAACTGATCGGAACAGATGCAGCGTTCGGAGTGACACTCGGAGACATCGTCTTTAATGATCTTGGTGTGATGCCCGCGATGAACAAAACCGTCGCGCTGCTTGGGATTCCGTGGTACAACGTCGTCGGAAACCATGACATCAACATGGATGCCCCCAACCGGAAACTCGCGAACGAAACATTCGAGCACTTTTACGGCCCATCGTATTACTCGTTCGATTATGGTCCTGTGCACTTTATTGTCGTTGACGACATCGAATGGATTGTCCCACAAGGTGATGGACGCTCCACCTATCGCGGCGGACTCGGACCGGAACAGCTGAAATTCATCGAGACTGATCTCGCTCAGATTCCTGAAGATCAGATGGTGGTGCTCATGATGCACATCCCGATCATCGGAGTCCACGATCGGCATGATCTCTATCGACTCATTGAACAGCGGCCACTTTGCATCTCAATCTCCGGACACACCCATCACCACGAGCATGTCTGGATTACTGACGTCGATGGATGGAACGGACCGAAACCGCATCACCACATCATCAACGTCACTGTGTGCGGAAGCTGGTGGCGAGGTACTCCCGATGAACGAGGAATCCCACACGCCACCATGGCAGACGGGGCTCCCAATGGTTACTCCATTCTGAATTTCGATGGAAACGACTATCGACTTGATTACTACGCAGCTGGTCGCGGATCCAATCATCAGATGGAAATTGATGCTCCGGAAGTCATTACCCCAGCGCAGACATCGGAATCGCTTGTCTATGCGAATGTCTTCAACGGAGACCAGCATACTCAGGTCAAAATGCGAGTCGCCGATGGCGATTGGATTGAAATGGACCGAGTTCGAGAAGTGGATCCCAAATACCTGAGAACCTACGAGTCAGAACTCAAAGTCCTTGAAAAGAATCCAGGACTCTTCACGGAAATTCCAAGACCGAAAGCCTCCTCTCATCTCTGGAAAGCTAATCTGCCCGCTTCACTTCCACTCGGAACACATCGCATTCACATTCAGGCGATTGACCGACATGGTCGCCAATTCGACGATTCTCGAATCATCCGAGTTGAAGAGTAAGCCCCGCCGACTCGTTCGGTAAACTCGAAGAAATAGAAAAGGGCGACCGCGAAACACGGTCGCCCTTTTTTCATGAATGCGCGAAGAGGGGCTCTAAACCGTTCCAAGATCAATGACGTTCCTGCTGCGTGGAAACTTTGCAGCGATTGCATCTTGTGAAGCAATTCAGTCAACCGATCAATGCAATCAGAGCAGGTGTCAGGAGCGTGATCAGAATGAGTGCGAGCGGGTAGGCTGTCGCGTAGCTTGTCGCTGGCCGACTTGAATCGACCGTTGAAGTAATAGCCCCCAACCCGGGCGTTGACGTCATCGCGCCGCAAATTCCGCCGAGTGCTTCGAGCCAACCAATCTTGAACAGTCGCCTAGCCATCAGCACTCCCACGAGCATCGGCACCATGACGACGCAAACCGAGACCAGACACAATACAAGACCGTATTGGGTGATCACTGTCACAAATTTCTGTCCAGCACTTGCTCCCGCTTGAGCAAGGAACAGTGCCAATCCGACTTCACCGAGCAACAACTTCGCTGCCGGAGGAATGCGAACCGCAAGTGGCCCAATCTTTCGGACTCTCCCCAGAATCAGCCCGACAATGAGTGGACCTCCTGCCATTCCCAGCGAAATGGACAACTCGCCGAACTCGAATCGAACCTGCCCCAGTAGAATCCCGAGACTCAGCCCAGCAACGAGCGAAATCAGATCGGTCTCATCAAGCGTCCGCTCACGATGTCCGGCGAAACTGACGAACTTCGAAATTGCTTCCGGTTCTCCAATGACGGTTAAGGCATCTCCGAAGCAAATCTCATCCTTCGGGCTCGGAACAAATTCAATCTCCTGTCGATAGACGCGCGTTACCGTAATTCCCATTCGACTGCGAAGATGAAGTTGCTCGAGCGTCTTCCCGACCACGTCGCTTGAAGTCACCACAACACGTCGTCGCTGACGTTCTGTGTCTCTGAAGTAGTCACCACTCTCTGTTGATTGCCCGAGCAATTCGACAATCTCTCCGAGCCGGTTGGCACCACCAACGACGAGCACTTTCTGTCCACCCTCAAAGACAAAATCACCTTTCAGTGGCTGTAGTTGTCCATCAATCAGGACTCTCGAAATTTGGCACTTTGAGTTCGACATCACCGTCACTTGACTGGGGCGTTTCCCAAACACTGCCGGGTTCGAAATTTCCACAAGCACATTCGAGATCGCTCCATCTCCAGAAGCGTGGGTCTCATCAGTTTGTTGCAATTCGTCTGAGCTGATGAACTTCTTCGCAATCAACTGGACGAACACAATCACGCAGACAACTCCAAAGGGATAGGCAATCCCAAAGCCGACCGCAGCCTTCGAATCGGGAGGAAGCGAATCGATCGCGGCAGCGAGTGCGGGAGTGCTCGTCAATGCTCCGGCAAACAGCCCACCGGCCAAATCTGCTTTCAACCCAAAAGCCCAAGCCAATGCCCAGGTCGTCAACCCGCCCGAGAGAATCATCGCCCCTGCCATCAGCGACAATGATTTTCCCTGAGAGAACAGGACTTGAAAGAAACTCGATCCCGCTCCAATTCCCAGACAGAAGACAAAAAGCACAACACCAATTTGTCCGGCGGTCTCAGGCACGCGAAATCCGAAATGCCCAGCCACCAGAGCGACGAAAACGACCCCCGAAGTTCCCAGCGAGATTCCTCGAAGACTCACCTTGCCGAATAGCAAACCGAGCCCGATAACAACCAGTAGTGAGAGAAGTTGCTGAGTCGACTCGTCCATGAAGATTCAACCTCTGATGTGACAGATTCATTCGAATTGAGCGAGCGCTCAGCTGAGCCGCAGTGCGTGACTTGCTGTTCAGTCAGCAAACTACCGTCAATCATCGGTGAGTTACCACTCCGTTTGACCGAAAAAGAACCGGATCGAAACTCTTTGATCGGTCACTCGTCGAGCGCGAAGAGAGGCATCGGACACCACCGATATTGCGGCCTCTCTTTTGAGACCGATCACGTCGACGAAAGAGTTGCCCTCGGGCCGGTAATGTTCAGCAGTGACGTCAATTCGCCATAAGAAAATCTGACGGTAGAAATTCTGACGATGCCAGATGTCGAAAGCTGTGATGAGCACTTTTCCGGTCGAATGCGGATTCGAAACGAATCGATTTCCGTTCCGTCGCCGGACGATGCTTCATCAAGTTTCGCCGTGTCGAGAAGAGTGGCCACTAAGAAGGTTACTCAGCGCTTGTCGCGACGCTCTCTGCTGAAGAGACAGGGATCGCTTTGAGGTACCCATCAATCTGGTTGGCGAGCATCATCGCTGCCCGTCCATTGATATGAAGCCCGTCGAAGGTGTACTCCTCCGCAAGCTCTCCATTCTCATCGAGGAACGGACCGATGTCGACTACGTGAACTATTGAAGAGCTTGCTTTCACCTCACGAACCACATCAGCAAGCGCCCCGACTTCTGACTGTTCCGGAGGATGAATCCTCGGGTGTGTCCGCACGATCTGTTCGTGATAAATCCGCGAATTGATCGGAAAACATGGAACGAGAATCAGATCAATTTTCTTTTCGGTAAGCATCGACAGCATCGACACGTAACGCTGTTTGACTTCGTCAACATCGCTCCCGCCCTGAAAGTCATTGATGCCGCCGTTGAGGATGATGCAGCGAGGATGGCTGTCCACAATCTCGGAGAGCCGACTTTCAATCTCTGCCAGCACCGCCCCGTTCACAGCACGATTTCGGACCTGATTTCCCAACAGTTCGTGCCATTCGACGAAATCGAGTTGGCTGTCACCGACAACAACGATATCTCCTTCCGAGACCGGAGAGCACTCAAAGAAACTCTCTCGATTGGTCGCGTAGCCCGCTTTTCGGTCAACTTTCGTAAGTTTCGCCTGAAGCCAGTTCACTCCCCCGAGCATTAAGAAAACACTTAGCCCTCCGGCAATGAACAACATGTTCAGACTCAATGACAGCAAAGGCCAAATGCGACGCTTGGGAGGGATCGGTCGCCCGGGCGGAGTCGGAGCATTCTCCGATTGCCGAAGCCGCTGGCCCGAAAGTTCATCCATCTCGCGAAGCATCTGAATATCTCGTTCGATACCAGCAATTTCAGCGAGTACCGGATGTTCAGGGGAATCGATTTCAGTTCGGTCCACAGCCTTCGGAGTCCTTCTCATAACGACGCATCGATAGTGGGAGAAATGGGATAGCCCGCCAACTCGAAATGAATGCGCCCTTCCCGAACCCCTGGCCGAATCCTGGACTCTGAACGCTAGCTCGAAAAACTGGGTAGAGTGCGTAATTTGCCACAATTTTGCGAAAAATGACGAGGTGCCAAGCCTCACCCTCCCGACCTGCGTTTCAAACCTGCGAAACGTCGCATTCTGGACGCTCCACCCGCTCGATCCGGGTGCGATTTCGGGTTGACCTCTCTGAGAGATTTGGATAACTCACCGAGACAAATTGACACTCTTACATCATGGACGATGGATGTCTGATATGCCCTCGAAGGAATCTCGCCAGCTTGCTGCCGCAAAATCTTTCTGGACTCATCTCGCTGAGCACATCAATGCTGCGTTTTCGATCCGACTTTGGGACGGAACAGAGATTCCCCTCGGAGATTCTGTGATTCCCGGACGAGCAGTGTCCATTTCCAGCCCGGGCGTTGTGACGTCACTGATTCGTCGACCGACGCTCGACAACCTGGCTCGCCATTTCGCCCTCAAGCACATCGATTTTCACGGTGCTGACCTCTACACCTTTCTTGCCGATCTTCGCACGAAACATTCAAGGCGAAGCTTGAAAGGCATCAGCAAATGGAAAGCGATCAAATCGCTCTTCCCGTTCATTCTGGGAACTGCGGAATCGACTGAAGTTGACCACTGCTACTCCGGCGACGAACTTGGTCTGCATCGTGAACAAGCGGAGAACAAAGACTTCATTCAGTTTCATTACGACTTGAGCAATGAGTTTTACTCGCTGTTTCTTGATCCGGAGATGGTTTACTCCTGTGCGTATTTCACCGATTGGTCGAATTCGCTTGAACAGGCTCAGCATGACAAGCTCGACATGATCTGCCGGAAGCTCATGCTGCAGCCCGGAGAGACTTTCCTCGATATCGGATGCGGCTGGGGCGCGCTCGTTTGCCACGCAGCCAAAGAGTACGGCGTCAAAGCCCATGGGGTCACGCTCTCCGAGAAGCAACTCGCTTTTGCGAATGACAAGATCCGCTCACTCGGGCTTGAAGATCGCGTCACCGTTGAACTCAAAGACTACGCACACCTGACAGGCACATACGACAAGATTGCCAGCATCGGAATGGTCGAGCACGTCGGCATCGACAACATGGGCCTCTACATGCAGACGGTCAACAAACTCCTGCCGGACAACGGTTTGTTTCTCTGCCATGGAATTACACGACCTGCGAAAGCGACTCAAAAGCAGTTCCGCAAGATGCGTCCCGAACGTCGTCTGCTCGCGAAATACATCTTCCCCGGCGGGGAACTCGACCACCTCGGGCACATGCTCCAATCCATGGAAGCCCACAAATTTGAAGTTCACGATGTCGAAGGATGGCGAGATCACTACGCCTTAACTTGCAAGCTTTGGTGTCAGAAACTCTCCCAACACGAGCAGCAAGCGATCGAAATGATCGGCGAGGAACGCTACCGCATGTGGTTGTTGTACCTCGCTGGAGTCTCGTTCGCTTTGGGAGACGGATCGGCCTGTATTTACCAGACAATTGGTCGAAAACGCGCATCAAAAGGTGTTTCGGGAATGCCTCCCACACGCGAGCACTTGTACGAACCGAAGTCTTCTCATCAATCGCACGTTGAGCGCAGAGCTGCATGATTCATGCCGTCGCGGACTGGCTGCAGGACACAACGAAACTGCAATTCGATGAAATTCACAATCTGATGGAGTCGCCGTTTCCAGGGGTGTCCAGTTTTGCTCGGCTGACAGATCCTATGGTGATCAAAGCACGCAAAATGTCAAAACCATTCGCGCTGATCATCGGTTTGTTGATTGTTGTGTTCGGCCAGAGCGTATTCGGACAGGAGCCTTCTCCTCCTGACAGCGACTTCGTTCTTCCGGATCTTCCAGAGCTTCCCGCCCCGGTTGACGACGTCTTTAATGGACCTACCGCAGCGAACCTTGCTCCGCCTTCGGTTGACGATCTCAGCCAGTTTCAAGAGCTCAACCGGTTTCAGGGAAACTTCACGACCGACGAAAATTCCTTCGGGATTGGAACCGATCTCTATTCTGCTCCCGACTTCAAAGGGGGCTTGGTTGTCGTGGGAGACAATGTCGCCATGAAAATTGGCGGCTATGTCAAAGCAGACTTCATCTACGACTTCTCTCCCATCGATTCGATGGACTCCTTCATCACCACGAGCATTCCGGTCGGAGCCCCTCCCCGTACGAACACGCGATTTCATGCTCGTCAGACGCGGTTGAGCTTCGATACTCGCTGGGCATCGAACGATCGTTTAGTTCAAATCTACGTGGAAGGTGACTTCTTCGGAGACGGGTCAACGTTTCGATTGCGACACGCTTACGGAGAGGTTGGCTCGCTGCTTGTCGGGAAGACCTGGACGACATTCACGGATGTCAGTGCCTTTCCCTCGACTCTTGACTTCGAAGGTTCTGTATCGAGCGTGAACCGGCGACAGGCACTCGCGAGATGGACCACCGGACTGCCTGGATTTTCGGAAGACGTGACAGCTGCTGTTGCGGTGGAAGATGCGACATTCATTTACGAACTTCCTCCCGGTGTTGTCGGAGACGTTCGTACCGTCGCTCCGGACTTCGTCTCCCGTATCCGCTACAGCCCCGATTGGGGACAGTTCCAAGCTGCAAACGTGCTTCGCGTGGGAGGATTTCAAAAATCTCACGGGGATGTCATGACCGGCTATGGTTGGGGATTTAACTTCAGCGGAGTGAAGACCGTCGGAGCCAATTCGAAAGTCTACAGCCAGGTCGTCTTTGGAAAAGGAATCGGAAGTTTTCGCTCGCTTCCCGACGCTGCTCCCGTTTCGCTCACGAGTGATGAACCCGTCGGAATGTTCGGCTGGATGGTTGGCGTCACCCACGACTGGAATGAGGACTTAAGCTCGAACTTTACGTACGCCCAAAACCAGCTCGAAATCACTCCGCTACAGCCACCCACAGATGTCAAAAAGACGACTTATCTCGCAGTGAATTTACTTTGGACACCACTCGAGAGAGTGACCACCGGTGTCGAGTATCTCTACGGGGTCCGGACTGACGTCGACGACGATTCTGCAGCCGCTCACCGATTGCAGGCTTCATTCATCTTCGACCTTCCATAAGAAGTGATAATCACCACACGTACTCGTTCGCCGCGTCGAGTTAGAGAAATGTTTGTTCTCTACTTAAGAGTTGCTGAATTCTCGTTCTTCAGTTGAGCGAACACATACAACATCTCACGAGCAATTTGAGCTGCGCGATTGTCATATGCGAGTGATTCTTCCGGCGTTCCGTCTGCAATTTTGGGATCGTCATAAGGAATTGCCACGCGAAGTTGCGCTCCCTGAACCTCCGGACAACTCTTGTCTGCACTCGAACAGGTCAAGACCGCACAAAACTCATCGGTGGGATTCGGCGGCGCGACGTAAATCTTTGAGAAGCAGGATTGCACCGGACTCGATTCAGAGAACCGAGCAACATAGACAGGGTTCGAACCGGGCCGATTGAGCTCGATGTTCATTCCCGCCCGGTTCAGTGCCGCGACCGCTCGCGGATTAAATGCGGTTGCTTCTGTTCCTCCCGAGAACGATTGGAAACTCGTCACATCAAAGTAGTGAGCCGCGACCGACGACCACAACTGACACATATGGCTGCGTCGAGAGTTGTGCGTGCAAATGAATGTCATCTTCACTGGCAGACCGGACTCCTGACGTGCATAAATAGAACTCGTCAACTTGTTCTCGTTCAACGGGAATCTGATCGAATTCAGTGAGAGCCTATCCGGAATCCTCTTCATGCTGTAAGTCGGTATTTGAACGGAGCTTGGTTGGGTGAAGGAGCTAAGCGGCGGAGCATGC
The DNA here is from genome assembly GCF_007859735.1 of Thalassoglobus neptunius. GTDB lineage: Bacteria > Planctomycetota > Planctomycetia > Planctomycetales > Planctomycetaceae > Thalassoglobus > Thalassoglobus neptunius. The sequence goes on from NZ_SIHI01000018.1 coordinate 65,327, forward strand.
GACCAATGGAAGCCACATAGATCATGGCTTCGCTCGATTTG
>NZ_SIHI01000019.1 GCF_007859735.1 Thalassoglobus neptunius
CGCACTTGAAAATCGAAATCCACAACGACGGGCGAGGGGAACCACCGTGGATACAACCGTGCAACTACCTCCTCCTCGGCAATTGAAACATCGATTAGAATCTTCTGATTGGTTCGGGTTTTCCCTGATTCCCTGACGGGGGGAGTCGCTGGGGCGCCCCAGGAGATCAACTCCTGGGGTTGCCTGATCGATCCCGTCTGCCCCAAAGCTTCGAAACTCATTTTCGGCATCTCCTTTCAACCTGCTTCATCGATGCGCTAAGGATATCCTTAACGTTCTGCAAGTCGAAGGAATGGAAAAATTTTCGAATTGGATCGAGAGAAATTCGGGGCGTGCAAAGGGCGGGAGTGAGGCGGTGATGCAAACTGCCATCGTCAAACTCGTCGATGCGAGCAGCTTTGCGGAACGGATGTGCTTGTCCGCTAAGGCGTTTGGGGCATTGGCCGGTAAAGAAATCGACTAAAAAGAAACAGTGATAGCGCCATCGGTGGCGAGTTGATTTTCCTGTGTCGAATATGCAGGAAATTATTCAGAGCGAACAATTACTCGATTGAATCAGCCGACTGTCGGGCCTCATGGGGACTCAGGTGGAGCGGGAGTCCCAGTGCGATAAAGAATCTCTCAACGACATCGAGCCCCGGACAAAATTTTCCAGACAGGTACTGGTTGATCATCGGGTTAGAGACACCCATGCGGCGAGCGAGCTCACGTTGAGACATTCCCTGGCGAGCGAGTTCGTCTTTGACGATCCGTCGAAACTCTTCTTGAAGAACCATTTACTTTACAGACTCTGCAGTCTGCTGAACTTCCTGAGGTCCAATTTGAAGCGAGATGTGCAAAGCGTTGAAGAAATTCTCCACGACATCGAGGCCGGGGCAGAACTTTCCAGACAGGTACTGACTTACCGTTGGTCGGGAAATGCCCATACGGCGAGCGAGTTCGCTCTGAGACATTCCCTGGCGAGTGAGTTCGTCTTTGACGATCCGTCGAAACTCTTCTTGAAGAACCACTTTCATCCCTCCAGTCTATGCGGATGAGACTCCGCTGACGAGGTCGACCGTCTGGAAAACCGAACGATTTAGTAAGTGAATATTTGTTTAGGTCGAAGAAAAAAAAGTGGTCAGGGGCGGGGTCGAACCGCCGACACCAGGATTTTCAATCCTGTGCTCTACCCTTCCGTGTTCTTTTCAGGGGGTGTTCTGGTCGAAGGCTTCTTCCTGGGACTTGCGGAGCTGGTCGCGTGAGAGGTGGGTGTAGCGGCGAGTTGTCTTGATGTCGGTATGCCCGAGCAGCTCCTGAGCATGATGGATGTCGCTGCTGCTGGCGACTCGCATTCCGACTGAGGCTCAGCCCCATTTGGTGACCGCTTCGAGTTCGGTCCGCTCGGCAGTCGTCAGTTCTAGGACATATTTCTTCGCCATCGATCACTCTCCTTGCTTGATCGAAAAGTATCGTCTCACCCGAAGACTGCTCAAGGTCGATACGCTAGTACAATACCGCTTGCAGAGTTGACATCCCTATCCAATTGATTTCTTATTTATTCTCTACATACTACAGGAGGCGAGTAAGTGCGATTCGTCTTCCATAGAAGAGACGCAGTGGTTTATCGGTCAACAATTTCAAGAACATTGGAGTTGAACGAATGTCAAAACTGAAACCAGAAGACTTCATTCAAAAGTCACTTGACGGCGAACTGGCAGAACAGGCAAGGACTGTCGTCTTGTCGGGATTGGCGATGGTGGACGAATCTGAACGGGGCTTCATTGATTTCAATCCAAGCCAGCGATGTGATGATGAATGGATCCGTTTACCGGTGAGCCTCATTCAGAACATTGAACCGCTTGGCACGGTTAGCTGCCGGGATCATAAGCACGAGCGTGTCCGAGTGGCACTCAAACGGCCTGAGAGTGCTGAGTCTGCGATCTTTTACGATCTGCTGAGCTTGACGCGAGAGACAAGTTCCGCGTTCCCCTCGCTACCTGGCGACGAAGAAAACTACGGTATTGAGCAGATATCTGGTCCTGCTACCAAGGTTCTGGTGAGATGTGACCGAACAGGCCGTACCTCGTCCGGAATCGCATGTGGACAAGACCGTGGTGCTCTCTATCTCGCTTGGGAGAGGGCGGCAAGAAACGCCGGCTGCGAGGACGACTCGATCTTCTCTACAACGTTTGTTGACGCGTGGCATATTCGGAGACCAATCTGCGGCGACGGCCCCACTCGTCCAGACCATTAACTCTAATTCTTATGTCGGAGAGGGAGACTGAGCCACCGCATGTCGGTGGTTGTTTTTTGTTTCCGGATCGATCCAACGAGCAGCGTAAGTCAAGTCAGTGCAAACGACGGCCGACCGACAAACAATTCGAGCAACTCGACAAGCTTGCTCGCAAAGACCCGAACCTGACTCTAGATCAACTTCGGTTCGCGCAGCTTCCAAGAAATCAGCGATACGTGGGACCGCGATGCGATCGCTTCGCCAGGTAGATCGAACTGCCGGATTCAATGAGGTTGACGCCCCAATCGGAGAGATCTCCATACGCTCTCCGGGGGCCGCCCACGTGTCGCAGTGACCAGACGACAGATCCATCCGTCGCGTCAAGGGCAGCAATCGCCTGGTAATAGCTCGACGACGAGTCGAGCTGAATGGCTCCTACCAGGAATACAAGCGACTCGTCCTGTGAAATGATCGGACGCGCTGTCAGGTGTGTGGAGCCCGGACCGACAACCAACGGAATCTCCACTCCCCACAGAAGATCACCGTTCAGGTCGCGAGCGACAACGGTGTTCGCTTTGTCAGCTGCTGGATTCCCACAGGCGACGGCGAACTCCGAGCAACAGTCGAGCCCCGTCACACCGTTGAACGTCGATCCGAGCCAGTCGTCCGTTTCCTCCCAGAGGTCGGACATCGTCGCAGTCTCGATAAGTGACCAGTTCGCTCCCGAAGAGTAAACGAGCAGGCCATCGCGAACGGCCTGCCGTGCTCCGCCCGCTCCGAGTCCCGAGGTGTTGTCGACGAACGTGTCGATGATCGACAAATCGCTGATGGCGACCTGGGCAATCCCCTCGGTTGTTCCGTTCGTGAACCAGGGATAGTAGTAAGTTCCGTCGTCCAGGAGTGTCCGGTTGCGATCGGGCGATTGCCGGAACGTGAAATCGGTTTTATTGATGGTCACGGCGGAACTCGTGTCATCCCAGCGGTTGAAGTGATCGAGATTGGAGATGTAGTCGAACGATTCGCCACCGGCCGCGACGCCCCAATCGCCCGCATTAAACGCATTCGTCCAGGACAAGTTCAGATTCTTGATGTAGGCCCCGGTCGCCGCGTCGAACTTGTTCTGTCCGAGATAGAGGTAGTCGGAAGTCGCTGCGGCTCCGTGTGTGTTCAGATACACGAACGGAGCCCCGGAACTGGAAAACGAGCTGCTGCCGTCGATCTTCCCGTTGATGTCGGACACCCAGGAATTGAATCCTGCGGAGTTCACCAGACGGATTGTTCCTGCAGGCTGTTCAAAGACATACAGACCATCATACGCCTGAGCGATCGGACCAGTCGGCTCGCCCCAGTCGTTTCCGTGGATCCGTTCGCAGGCCGCCCATTCGAGACCACCGCCTGATTTGTCGATCTTCAGGAGGTTCACAAACGTGGATTCGAAGAACCGCTGAGTGTTGCACTTGGTCAAAGGTCAGCTCCCATTGGCTCGTTCGATGCGAACTCCCATGCCTGCTCCACCGGTCAGGGTGTTGGAATCCGTGGAGATGGAGATATTGTCGAAGTTGAGTCTCCCACCTGGTCGGAACTGGATCGAGTTGTCCGGCAGAGGACCGTCGAGAATTGTCATCGAATCGGTGGAAGCGTTCCAACCGGCATGAGCGGCGAAGGCGTCATTGATCCCTGTCGGGAATCGAAGTGGAGTTGCCGCTCCATTCCAGGGAAACGTGATCGTGTCCCAAATGCCGACGAGTGTCACTCCGAGCGTGATCGTTCCGGCCGTGGGCGTTCCAGTGACAATCATCCGGATCGACTTCTCGCAGGAACTGGAACCTTTCCCCTGGACGACCAGTGCCCGGTAAGGGTTCCGGTCGTGATCACGATTGGATTGACGAATCAAATCACTCATGAGAGTGCCGCCTCAAATATCAAAAGGTTGCGTGATCAGTTCCGTGCGTTGCTGTCCGTTGGAGTTGAAGTACTCCAGGCCGACGATCTGCATCCGGTCGCCAGTCCCGTCGACTCCCCACGACCGGCGGAGATTGATTTCGCGGCCTTCGACCTTCTCAACGATGTCGCCGATCTTGTACCCCGTGGCGAGCCAGGGGATTGAGATCCGGGCAACTAGCTGCATCGCATCCATCTGTGACAGCAGGGTGCGGGCGTACTCTTCGAGTTCCGACTGATCGTCGCGATTGTCGTGCTCTCCCGTCAGGACCGAAGCGGCGTCACCGGTCGATTGTCGGCGTCGATCGTAGAACTGATCGGAGGCGTCAATGTGACGAGTGACTGTTCCCGCGAGCATTGACTGATTGTCACCATCGAGCGTCTCAAACTTCAGTGCGGTGTCGTCACGAACCGTCCCGGTGATCCGGAGCCGTAGGTTTTCGGGATTGGTCTCCAGCAGTTCGCTCGGCAGTTCTTCGTCGGTGAACCAGATCCCAATCTCAGTGGGCAGGATCGACGGCCTCAGACCGAGCCCCGGGTTTTCGGGATCGCTGCCGTCGACGATCGACCAGTTTCCTCCATCGTCTGTGGAGTACTCGATCACAGGCGGCCGCCGGACCTCCGTTCCCTCGAGGTAGGTCAGGCAGTGTTCAATCACGCGACGGCGAGGAACTGGACCTTCGCCGAACAGTTCGATCGGATCGTTGATCTCGGGACGCAGGTCGGTGTAGTCGCCCCCTTCATTGGCGATCCATTTTCGGCCAGCACGTTGGTCCACGCTGGAAACTGCGACGGTGGCATCCTCGGACGTTGGCCACCCGCGATAGAGTTCGACGGTCACTTCGCGTTCGCGTCGGGCACCCGTCACAACGAGGTGCGTTGTCACATCCCGAATGTCTGCCGAAATCTGAATCTGATCGACGTTGAAACTCGCGAAACTCGTCGTCGAGTTGAACCGTCCAATTCGCAGATTGGAAACGGGACCACGGCCGAGTTCATAAATGCGAATCCGGGGTTGGAAGCTCTCGTCCTCAGAGACCGCGAAGTCGACACACCAGTTCACACCGTAGCGGGGCAGCAGGCCGCTCAGGTATTCGTCGAGTCGACGCCCGCGGGGCAGGCTGATGTTCTTGATCTCACTCGCATTCGAGGTCGCCTGATCGATGTTTTCCAGACTGGGGTTGGCGAGGTTGTCTTCACCGGAATTGGCGATGCCGCACAACGCCCGAATTGCTCCGCGAATCGTCCAGGCGGATGGCGTTCCATGATAGTTGTCGATGGCCGTTTGCGATCGCACAGACTCCGGATCGACCCAGATCGGAATCGACAACGGATTACGCGCCTGACCCGGGGCGACCATGTTGGCGACAACCAGACCATCAACTTTCGGATTGAACTCCAGGTCGGAGGCGTGAACGACCTCGGCTGCATCGAGGTAGCTGTAAACGAGTGGCCCTTCAATCAGTTCTCCAAACCACTCATCAGGGACCGTGGCCACAAAATATCGGTGTTCCTGATTCTCGGTCATCGCGAGTTCGTGCGAGGTGATCAGTCCCGCAAAAAGGGCAAACTCGCGAGTGGTCTCGATGCGACCGCTGCGACCTTGTTCTCGACGGACCATCCAGACTTCGACTCGAGATTCCATCGGCCAGTCGAGAGACTCGTCACCAATTCGATTTCGGTAGCTCGCTGAGTTGTAGGCGATTCGGCATTCGACTTCTCGACCGACACCGTGGCGAATCAACTCCGCAGAGAGATGCGGCTGTTCGTCCTCGTCGGTGATTGAACCATCGCGGTCAGTCAAATAGACAGCGAGGATCCCAGCTCGGCGGGCGAGATTGGTGTCAGGTCGGGGAGCCGATGGCATCACACCACCTCCGTCGTGATGGGACTTGGAATCGGAGGCCCACTCGCATCCGCCTGAACACTGGCGAGCGTGAACAGAACCCGTTCTGTCGAACCACTGATCGCCACGACTTCCAGAGAGTACGTGGCCGAGTCGTCGAGAGCTTCTGATTCGATTTGATACAGTGCGGAACTGTTCGCGGTGATCGAAACGGCCGCAGGTGACGTGGGGCCCGAAACCCGTCGCAGCTCAAACGTTTCCACAGTCAAACCGTACGCACTTGGAATCCAGCGGAAGGAAACCTCGATGATTCCTCCCGCGAGTGCGACGTATCCCAGGCTGATCGCTTCTCCCAAAATCTCGGAAACGGGATCTCCCGACCCGTCGAGCAACAGTTGCTGCGGATGCGGATCCGAATTCTCGACACGATCTTTGAAATGCCGCACGTCGATCCAGAGAGTTTGCGAGGCATACGCACTCGCGTCGACTTCCACCTCGACGAGTTCCCCCGAGTCTCCCGATTCACTGCCGACGCGAGTTGTGCGAGCAATGGACTCTGCGGAATAGGGATGATCTCCGACAGCCAACGGAGAGCCGTGAACCATCCGCTGCGGCCGGGTGATCAAGGGGAGTGAGGTGCCGAGATAGACCGACACTCCCTGACCGGCGAACGGGCGGTCGCTAAAAATCGGCGGAGATCGGTGTGAGGCTCGTTGCATCAGAAGTCCACAAGTTGCAGTTGGGAATCAACCTCGACTGAGAGTTACCAGACGATACGCGAGAAGTTCCGCTCGTAGGTGACTCCGTTGATCGTCAAAATGACTTCGATGTCGAATTCGCGGTTCGAGGTAAAGAGCGGATCATCGTCACTTGGGTTCTGGTACTCGTACTCGAATCGCTTGTCCTCGTAGTGAGAGGCGGTCCCGGCCGAGAGATTGAACGTGTAGAGGGGTGCTCCGATCGCGGCCCCATGTTCGCGGATCGTGATATCGCACGTTGCCGCCGCATCGAGCGCGTCGATGTCGACCGTCTGACCATCTCGATCGAGCCAGACAGCCAGCTGCAGGATGTCCCCTTCGGTCGCTTTGAGTGACCATTCGAATTGCACTGCGTTGATTGTGGGACCGAGTCGAAAGACCGCCAGCACGTCGACGACAGCTTGTCCCGCGACCGTTTCATCCGGATTCAACACAACGATGTAGTCGGCACCTTCTGTCCAGAAGCCCGAGTCCCCGGTGTCGACGGAGGTGTCGATTTCGAGGAGATGCAGTCCGGTCGTGGAATCGAACGGGGACGTCATCGTGAGGCCGTTGGTCGTGGCTTTTTGCGAAGCCGATCCGTTCTTGTAGATCGTGACATCGGCGGCTTCGAACGGGGAACTCGGGGCCGTGGCTCCTCCGCTGGTGTTGTTGGTCGTGAACGGGATCCGAAGCGTGGCGTCTTCGGGGATCTGCTGGAAAAAGATGCTCATCGAATGAGTCCTCCGTTGATGAGTGCGACGCCAGTGTGAGTCAATCCGCCATTCACCAGGTCGCGAACCATCCCGGGCGGAATTTCGAGTGAGGCCGAGCCATCGGACGTGATCAGTGCGGTCGACTGAATCGGCATCACGAGTGAACCGGATGCTGATCCACTCGAGGTGATGGCTGCGGTCCCGACGAGTTCATCAACATCACTGAGGGACGCCGATCCGTCCGAGCTGATCAGAGACGAGGCCGAAACGCTCAACGTCACGGTTGCCAGAGCCGACGAGCTGCTGCTGATTTCCAGACTGGCGGAGAGGGGCATCACGAGTGAACCGGATGCTGAACTCTCCGAAGTGATCAGCGCGGAACCAGACAGAGCACCCCGGAGCTGCAGTTCGGCCGAGCCATCCGAGGTGATCAGTGCGGTCGACTGAATCGGCATCACGAGAGATCCGGACGCCGCTCCATTGGAGCTGATCGTCGCGGTTCCACTGAACTCCTCGATGTCACTGAGCGAGGCGGATCCACTCGAACTGATCGAGCAGGTTCCGCTGATCATCTTGTGCAAGGTTCCGGTCGCCGAGCTGCTCGAGCTGATCGCTGCCGATCCAGAGATCAGCAATCCACCGGCATCGGGGACTTCGAGCCAGACGGCTGAAACGTTGACGCGTCGCGACGACCCTCCCGCGACCGTTCCGAAGGCTTCGAGTCGCACGCGCAGATCACTGTAATCGGTGATCGCGTTCGCTTCGCCTGCCGAAAGAGTGAGCAGCTCCGTGGTCCACGCATCACTGATGGCGATGTCTGTTCGACTCGCGATCTGCGTCGCTCCCTGGTAGAGCGCGAACCGCAGGTCTCGCGAATTGCCTCCAGAACTCGATTTCTTGTAGCGGCATCTCAAGACGTGCCCCGAGGCCACCATCGGATCGTCCAGTGCATCGAGTGCAAACTCACAATGGTCGTTGACCGAATCGGAGGACTGCACGTAGTCCGAATCGCTGGGAGTGACTTCGTCGATCGTCGTGTACAAACTGAAGCCCGCCCCGTCCTGGCGAGTCCAGTCGTTCACGGTGATGTCAGAAGTGGGTCGGGCCGTTTGGGTCATGGAAAATCAGTGAGCGATGGGAACGTGAACGTGCGACGCTGTGACGTATCTCGTGACATCACGAGTTGCCAGATCAGTTCGCTTGAACGTTGAGTGCTCCGGCCGCGAACTTCGGAGCATTCCCGCTGATGACCGACTCGGACGAATCGAGGGTTCCGGAGACAAGCAGGTTTCCGGCTCCATGCGTGTCCGAATCGAGCAGGGCAAAATGCGTGATCGTGCCCCAGCCTCCCGAGGCCGTGGGGAACTGGATGTCGGCCGCATTGTCGATCTCACCTTGCGTTCCGGCCGTCGGTGCCGACCAGTCCGCGTCGGCAGGGGCTCCCAGATCGACGCGGGCGTACGAATTCGAATCCGGGACTTCGGTGATCGTCGCTCCGGTCGAGGCGGCCACAGGAGCGGCTGTTGTCAAACCGACAGCGACTGTGGTCGGCTGGCTGAATGATCCGGTTCGGAACGTATGATTGAGCCAGGCATTCCGCAGGTAGTTGGACGCGGCTCCCCCAAACGACAACGCCAGATCCCCGATCGCCAGGGCGAACTGCTGCCCCGAGGTGATGGCTTGCGAGACAGACAGAGCCTGGTACCAGAGCAGGTTGCCCGCCCCATGCGTGTCCGAATCGAGGATCGCCACATGAGTCACCGTGCCCCAACTGCCGGAGGCCTGCGGGAAGGTGATCGCAGCCGCATTGGTGATTTCTCCGATAGTTCCGGCCGTGGGATCCGACCAGTCGGCATCGGCGGGTGCTCCCAGATCGACCCTTGCGTACGAGTTGGAGTCGGCCACCTCGCTGATCGAGGAACCGTCGTCGGTGTCCGCCGGAGCGGACGTACAAAGTGCGATGGTGATTTTGGTGGGTTTTGTGAACGACGTGGATCGGAACGTGTGATTCATCAACGCGTTCTCGAGGTAGTTGGCAGTGGGCATCTTCGCGACTCCTGGCAATGAACGATGTGGTCGAAGTGCTGATCACCCGCGTGATCAGTGTTGTCTCACGAACGCTGCGGCGTTCGATGTTGTTTGACGAACGCTGAGGCGTTCGATGGTGTTTCACGAACGCTGGAGCGTTCGAATCAGTCGGCCGAAAGGAAGTGGAGACTCGCCGCCCCGTCTCCGACCAGTTTCACAAAGTCGGCACCGAACAACGCCGGTGGAAGTTCGAGAGACGCGTCGTCTGCCAGGCTGTCGAGAACGCCATCGGTCCCGACATCTTTGGCCAGCACGAAGTTTCCGGTCACCGGATTCCTCTGGTAGACCGTCAGGACCACCGCTCCCCCCGATTCGTTAAGGATCCGCGTCGATCGCAAATGCTCAAACTGCTCCGTCGTGGAGAGGCTGGTTGTGACGGAGATCGTCCCTGCGATCGTTCGCTTGGCCAGGCGTGTGTCGGCCTGGCCGGTTTGTGTTGTGACGGGCATGGCTCTGCTTTCTTCAAGGGGAGAATCGACGCAAGAGATTGCGACGACGGACTGAGTCAAGTTCCTCGCCGGGAACGGAACCGGCCCGCCCGCCCGAGGTGATCGTGGCGGTCGCCAGAATGGCGACAATCGCATCGACCAGAGTTGGGTTTGATCCGCTGGACGTGATCACACCTGTGGAGCTGATCGCCATTGTCTCCGGATCGAGGAGAGTCTCTCCGACCTGCAGTGCTCCGATGGCTCCGGAGCCATCGGAAGGAAACGTCGACCCTGTCGCCGAGTACGTGGCGAGCGGATCGTCCCAGCGTGAGGTGATCGCACTGGAGGTTTTGGCGGAATAGTCTTCACTCGCGTAGGCATTGATGACCGCGTTGACTTCCGTCGACATGAACGATTGTGAAAACGTTCCGCCTCCCGAGGTCCAATCGTCTCCCACCTCCGCGTCGTCAACTTCATTGGTCGTCGAGAACACGTGATTGTTTCGCCAGGTCATGCCGGAGACATCCGGATCTCCCGCGTCGCCGTGCAAGTTCAGACTTTTGAACAAGTTGCGAATCACAAAGCAGTTCGTGAAGGCTGTGGCCCCTTCGTCGTCCACCATGCTGAACGCATCGAAACACGAGTTGTGATAGAAGAAGAGGGAGTCGATCGCCCATTCGGCCCACTGCATATGCGTCGGGTTGGTATCATCCTCCGAGATGATGCAGCGGGCACCAATGGACTGTGCCTCCTCGACTCCTGTTCCGTTCCAGAACCAGGGGGCCTGCACCTCGCCGAGGTTCTTGTACCAGGCATAGCTGGTGATCAGGTTTTCGAGTCCAGTGGAGATCAACTGGAAGGTGTCAACGTGAGATCCGTTGGCGATGATTAAATCGTCAGCGAGGACATTGTAGAACACGCAGTTGTTCGCAGCCGGATTCCACAAGTCATTCGAGGACCTCAGGACTTCGACGTCGCGAGCGACATCGTAGTAATTCGGTTTTCCGTTCGTGTCGCGGTACGATCCTCCGAACTTGTAGGTGCGGATGTAGTTGTTGCTCACAGACCGATCGTTGGCGACGACCTCTTGTCCGCCGCCCACCTGGTCGACATTCTTCATGTAGAGCATCGGCGAGCTGCCCAGACCTTGCTGGATCCCAAACAAGACACTGGAGAGCGAGGCCACAAGGATGTCGGTCGCGGTCGCATTGGCGAAGTCGTGAGTCACGTCTTCAATCTGCAGGCCGATCGATCGATAACCTCCCGAGTCCGATCCTGTGAGAACGCACGCCGATTTCGAGACGGCCGGGTCTCGTGTCACAATCAGCGGACCGTCGGAGGTCCCTGTCGCAACGCCCGCCGAATAGCCAGTAATGGCGTGTGATCCCTCAGCAAGGTAGATCACCGAGAACGAGGGAGTCCCGTTCGACGACGCGGTTTGCAGTGCTTTGGCCGCTGCGTTGATGTCGTCGTAAAAGTTCGTGCGGGCACTCGCGTGTAGCGAGTCGGTTCCGGCGGCGTAACCACCGTCCCCCGCGTAAACGGCTGGCGTGCCTTCGGTGCCGTTGGTGTCCACCACACAATGGTGGATGTCGTAAGAATCGGCGGGGTCGAGGAAGGCGTATTCGATGTTGGATTCGCGGACGGAGTCGGCATCGCCCACCATCGGGTAAGCCTTCGCCAGAATCGTGACAGTGGAAGCAACCGAAGCAGACCAGTCGTCTTCGGGATCAAAGGCCAGTCGAAAGAGGGTTGTGGTCTCAAAGGGCCCCTCGCTGAACAGTCGTGTGACCGCCGTGTGCGACTGCGTCGATTTGGTGACGGCAACCGCTCCGGGGTCCGAGGCGTGAACTGTGGCTGTGGCACCTCCGGAGAAGGTGATCGACTCACCCGCCACGAACGTTCCAGACACATTCTTCACAGCAATCGTGGTGGATCCAATCGACTGGGTCAGTGCCACCACGTTCTGGGCCGTGGCTCCCGAAGTGCCTCCCGTGATCGTTTCCTCTGCCGCAGCATCGGCGGTCGCGATCCCGGAGGAAAGTCGCAGGGCTGTCGTGACCGTCACATCAACGCGGTCGATTCCCAACTCTCCGCGGTGTCCTGCGTAAGAACCAGCGAGGGCCTCGACGTCGACGTTGAACTCCGACGTCCTCCGCTGCATCGGTTCCGAGACGATATTGCAGCAGGCGACTGGATAGTCACGCGTTGAATTGTTGGTGACCGACGTTGCGGATTGTGCAGCGAGATCAACGGAACCATCCGAGACAAACGCCTCATCGCAAGTGAAGGTCACAGATGTGCAATCATCGTGGATCGGCTCGGCCAGGCGGAGGACGATGTCGGCATCGCCGGAGTTGTCCGTCGAGGAGAGCAACCGTTCGATGGGGATCGTCCGCGACCGCGTCGTGAGCGATCCGTTGTTGTAGCCTTCACTGGTCACAGCCACGGATCCGCTTCCGTCGATGTCGGTGATGCTTGCCGCAGTGGCTCCCGCCAATGTGAACGTCAGATTGTGCCCGTTGCTGGAGATTGCAAACGTCGTCTCGGCAACATCGGTCACGAGGAAGTTGTCAATTCGAGCCGCTGCCTGGCAACCTGCGAAACCGAAGTACTTGTTCGTGTTGCCGGTTGAGTTCTCCCATTCATCGACTCGCAGAACGTCGTCGACCCAGACGCTGATTTTGTTTCCGGAGAGCAGGATGCGGATCGCATAGACCGTACTGTGCGTTCCCATCCCCGAAGCGACCGGGGTTTCACCTTGATCCGTTCCCGCCTGATTCACCAAAGAGAACGTGGCCGCACTGGCGTCGTGTTTGATTCCCAGTGCCTGCGTGAGACCCGAGTTCGACCGAATCCAAAACGTCGTGTCGTAGCTGCCGGAGGTCCCGTTTCCGTAGTTGAAGTCGAACGCAATATCGAGATCCGCTTCCGGGAACTCAGCGAGGTTGTTCCCGGTGCCAGGGATCCAGACGCCGCCTCCGGTGCTATGGACGATTCCCGTCGATCCATCGAGAATCGTCCAGGGAGTCGAATCAGTGGCATCGTTCCACCAAACACCGCCGTTGGCGACAGTGTCCCAGCTATCGATATCGACATTGGCCCCACCGTTGGGAAAAGCATCCTGGTACAGAATCGTCATCGGGACTCTTTCCTATTCGCTGGGGATCCTGGCAGAGAGAGTCAATGTTCCAGAAGATCCGGAGGCAGAGAACGGACTCTCGAAATCGGGAGGTGTCGCCAGGACCTCGACGGAAAACTCTGCTGTCGGGCCGACATTGCCGTCGGGATTCTTCGTGTCGCGTCCGCGCAGGCCGAGATTCCAGTTGCCTGAACCCGGGAGTGGGTCGCTGTGAATCTCGTAGCTGGTCGTTTGCTCTTCGGCGACAACTGTGGCGATCGGAGTGGAGTAGTCGATCGCTCCGTCCGGAGACTGCCCCCGAAACAGATCCCAGGCCCGCACATCGATTTCATGCGGATCGCCGGTCCAGTCCGCATTCCCGAACGTGACGCGCACTGAGTTGTAGGGGCGGGGAGGGAGCCAGGCTCCCCGATCGAGGCCCGCTTCCTCCTCGTCGATGGCGACGACGGTCAACCATTGCGGCCAGACCGTGGGGATCAGATTGATCGTCAATCGTCGCTGAGAGGGACTCCCTGTTTCACCCGCCAGACGCCGTCCGATATAGACCTGATGCCGACGCGCAGTTTCGCCACTGACGAACCGGACAGTCAGATCTGTCGGGCTCGACCAGTAGAGTTCAGTGATCGTCGGATGCAGCAGGATCATTCGGCAGCAGGTTCCTCGTCGACCGTCTCATCGATGGGCAGTTCTGTTTCAGGATCAGACGGTTTTGTTTCAAAAACAGCCGGTTCTGGCTCATCGATGGCGAGTTCTGCTTCATCAACAGGCGGATTCGAGGCATCGTCAATTTCGACGGTGTCGGCCATCCTCGCCAGATCTGACGAGTCTGCAGCATCGCTCGGGGATCCGGCATCGACGCCTGTGGCGAGGTTCTTGCGGAGGCCTCGCAGGTGTTCGAGTTGCTGGGCGAACTCGTGCGGCGTGATTTCTTCCAGACAAATCCGGTCGTAGAGGTCCTGCGGATCTCCAGAGTCCAGATCCTCTGGAGCCAGTGACGCGAGGATTCGACCAATCTTGCGAGATCGGTTCGCCTTCTGCTGCGGATCCATCCGACGAGGAACGGCAGGGCGTGGCACGTGTTCTGGGTATTGCTGAAGTTGAGGCTGCGTCATTGGATCACCTGTCTCCTGAATTGAAGGACACCGAATTGCGTGTAGTCGTGATGTGGATCGTTTGACGGAAGTCCAGTCGGCGTCCATCCGAGGAACGTCACACCGGTCCAGGTCACTCCGTCCTGGTTCAAAGTTCCAGTCAGGATGCCCGCCCAGGAATGGAGGAGGCTGACCTGATATTTGAGAGCGGCCCGCGAAGCGAGACCGTCGAGGATGTATTCGCATTGCAGCGACGTCCCACCTGGAGGAAACAATAAGTGCGCTTCTCCATACGCTCCGGGGAACTGGATCCGCTGCATGGCAACTTCGGGCGGCTGTTCGACAATCGCCCCGTACCGTCCTGAAAATGTGAAACTTCCAAGTGAGAGAGCCATCAGCGATTCTCCCTCGAGTTCCCGGCCGCGGGGTTGGATCCGCCTGCATTCGCAGCTTTGGTATTGCGATCCGTCGCTTTGCTGTTCCCCTCGAGAGCGACAGCCAGAGCTTCCAACTCGTCAGCAATCCGATCGAACACCCGAGCTTGAGCAAGATTCTCAGCAGAGGCAGGTGCGCGCGTGGGTGCTGCTCCAGGTCCTGCTGAAACGATTGAGCCTGCGCGGAGATTCGTTTCTCGTTGGCGAATAATCTCGGCCGCTGTTGAGACCGGGTTCACCTCGCTGATCCCCGCGCGAAACTCAAACTTGGCCAGGGCGACTCGTTGCTCGAGGTCGGACAATCCAGCGTCCTTCAGGATGCTCGCGAATTGGTCACGGGTGATCGCTGTTCTGGCTCCCTCCGTGTTGTCTGCTCGCAACCTTTCTCCTATCTGCTCCAAGCCCCGTTCCAGATTGGCCGTTTGCTGGATGGCCACAGCGTTGATCGATTCGAGCGTCTGCGTGTAGTACTTCTCGGCGTCTGCCAATTCCGGCAGCGCATCATAGGTGCGATTGAGCAGCTCCTGCGTCGCGTTCGAGTCCTTCTGCAGCAGATTCGAAAGAGCCACAAAGGCTTTGGCCTCGGTTGTCAGTTCCCCCTTGTCATCCGTTCCAGCTTCACTTGCTGCTCGATCCAGGCTTCCCAGAAGACGATTTCGGAGTTCGTCATCCTGGCGAATCACATCGAGCCGGGCGAAGGTTCCTCCCTGGACGTTGGGCAGGAGCTGGGCGAGTTGCTTCTCGAAATTAATCTGTGCAGTCCCGCTGACCCGTCCTGTTGGGTCTCCGACCCCTTGACCAATGGCCGCTGCGAGGGCACCGGACTGACGAGCTGTGTTTCCGAATTGCGTGGAGCTGGCAATTACCGGAGCGACATTTGTACCGAAATCGGCATCGGAGGCCACAGGGCTCGAACGCTTCACTGCGATCTGGAACCCCGCAATCTGCTCGGCCGTTCCCCCGGTCAGTTTCTGCTGAGCGAGGATTGCCTGAGACGTTGCCTGCTGATCTTGCTGATTGTCAGGAGACAGCATTGCCGCAACGCGCACCGCGTCGAACGCATCTTGATCGGTCAGCGAATCCCCTTTGAACGAGAGGGCCGTCGATGCTGTTGCGTATAGGTCCGTTTGTCGGGCTCCGGTATCACTGGAAATCGAAGCGATGGCATCCAGCAAAGCCTGCCCTCTTTCTCCTCCGAAGTTTTTAAGGGCGTTGCGCTGCGTGGCGGCAATTTCCAGCTGTGTATCGGCGGCACCCCGCTGGCGGGACTGGATGTTCTGAATTTCCCGGCGGACTTGCACAACCAGCTTATCCAACCCTTGCATCACAGTCGAAATGCCAGCAACCGTCGCCAGAAACTTGGTGACTTCTCGACCAGCATTTGCGAATCCATCCTTCGCGGTCTTGCCCGCTTTGCCGCTGGCTTTATCGATTTTCTCCAGACGTCGCTGCATCTGATCGAGCAGCTTGTTCTGCTTCTGGAAACCCTCGAGGACGTCTCGGTCATCAATGGTCTCGACCAGTTTGACGGTGTTGGTCATTTGAGGACCTCCGCCAGGTTCTTCGCAGTGATGGCGCCCACCGCTGCGAACATAATCTCCTTCGCGATCGGAGTCGTCAGGAGCTGCAGGCGATTGATGACTTCGGGTGTGATGAAGTAGTTCACTGTGAGAGCTTCCACAGCAAACGACATCAGCTCATCGACGTTGATCTGCGTAAATCCATCTGCCGAGAGCAGGAGCTTCTCCCAGGCGTGGACCTGATCGACATACGTCGCCCGGATGAAATGCCCATGCATCTGGCGGAGCGGTTGAAATCCCACCGTCCCGTCCGCCTGGTAGATCATCGCAGGCGGAATCTGCTTGGGAATCGGAATGAGCCAGCGATGGCCGTCTCCGAGCGAACGCCAGATCCCTGGGAACTGGTACGGTCGGGCGAGGTCCATCGGAGTGGGATTCTGCCCCTTGACGAATCCGATGTGATAGCGACCGGCATTCCCGCCCACGGGCAAAGCCGAGACCCACTCGATTTCACCGTCGAGCGGACCGCGTTGAGTGGGTGACGTGCGGAGATAGATCCAGCCGTCTTTGCGTTCCGGACCCGGACCCTGAAAACAATCCAGATCGGTCCAGTCACCGAGTCCGACGTCGACCAGACGTTGGTGCTGATTGGTCGTGTCGTGGTGATTGAGCCAGATCTGAAACTGCATGACTGAAATTCCGAATGAGGGGAGTACTTTGCGTTGTGAGGGGAGCATCCTCTCTTATGAGGGGAGTGCGTTTGTCACAGACCAGGTCATGGCTTTTCCGACCAGGCGAATCCGTCCGCTGGCATGACCCGTTGTTCCCCCGTTGATTTGTTCCGCGAATCCGACGCCCGCCCCGATCGACGCTTTTCCGTTCACACTGCCGGAAGCGTATCCACCGGCATCCGCTCGCTTTTTGAAGTAGGCATCGACACCCGAGGAGATGGCGAACGCTCCCAGCGAAAAGCCTCCCGAGGATGCGAACGAATCGATGTCTTCCAGCTCGATCGAGATCACCGGACGTCGTGAGGCAATGTAAATCCGTGTCGGATAGTCCCCTTTGCTGGCTCGCCACTTGTCGAGCGTGATGCCCGTGGAGACGGAGACCGACAGCACGTCCGTCACTGCGGTCGAATCAATCAGGACCGGACCCATCACAAACTGGCCGTTGAATGTTTGCGAAGCCAGTGAGTTCCCCGTTGACGCCGTGATCGGATCCGCACCACTCGATGAAATCGCATGAGCCTGAACCGTCGCAATTGCACCCGGTGAGTCACCGGATTCCTGTTCTTTGGAAGCAGAGATCTCGCTGCAGATCACCAGGCCGTTGGAGACTGCGGAAGCGAAGTGCGAATCGTCGCCCGCGAATGTGGCTCCGCTCGCTTTCTTGCGAAATGGAACGGTGATTCCCGTGGAAACCAGCAGGCCACTTGCGGGATCGATGCCCCCCAGGACACCGACCAGGTCCGCCGTTTGAAACGTCGCGACTTGCTCGGCATCTCCCTGATAGATTTGCTGGGGATCAATTCCACCCGAGTGGAGTGCAATCGATTCCTCGATTGTCGTCGTCCAGCCTCCGTCCACGACCTGGCGGAGCGTCAGGCCGGATCCGAGGATTGCATCATAGACTCCGAATTGACTCATCGATCAGCTCCTGCGTTTTCGTTTACGTCGGTACTGGGCCTGCTTGGCGAGCTGTGGGAATCGACGCTCGCGGTAGGCAATGTTCTCTTTGCGTTCCTCGGGGGCGTGGGCCTCGATCTCACGTCGCTGAGTGACAGTCATCTTGCGGTGGGCTCGGGCTTGCCAGCTCCATCGCGTGGAGGTTTTGCGGACTTTGGAACTGCCCATGATCGCCCGAAACAGTTCACCAGTCGCGTAGTTCGGACGCAGAGGATCCTGTCCCTTCTTGACCTTGGCCTCCTGGGTTCGAATTGTTCTCCGAAAGTATCCGTAAGCGCCTGAGTTCGGGTTCGTGAACCTGTTTTTCGCGAAGTGCCTGGGGACTCGTTTGCGATGATGCCGTTCCCCAAGTTCGGCATTCATTCGAGCGTTGATCTGTCGGGCCCCGCGGGCCGTCACCAGGTCGGTTTCGAGTGTGCTCTTCACGCGCATTTACTCGACCTCCCCGGTGAAGTAACAGGTCATGAACTCCGCTCCCTCGTTCATCTCCGGTTTGGCGAAGACCGCGATTTCCTCGATCGTGATGGATCGCAACGCGAGATAGGTCCCGGTCCCCGAAATCGACTCCAGGTCGTTGAGCAGACCTTCGACCAAACCTGCAAACCAGCGGTCCCGGGCGGCGTAGCCGGTGACTGCTCCCGGAATGGGGACTTCGACGGCGATCCAGATGGTGAGCTGGCTCGTCGACCAGCCGGAGCTGCTCGATTTGACCCGCGTCAACGGAGGCTCGATTCCGACGATGGCTCTCGGGATGGGATCGGAGCCATCATCCTCGGCATCCATGAAATAGATCGAGTCGAGGGCCTCGGTCGCATCCTCGGCATCGACGATCGTCTGAAACGTCTCCAGGTTGGAGACAAGTGTTTTGACGTTGTCGATGACAGCTTGCACGAAGTTCTGCGGCATCCCTCGACCTCCTTACCGATGACGACGAGGGCGACCGTTGCCGGTTGTCCGCAGTTGTTCGCGATTGACGATGCGAATTGGGAGCAGCCCCAGTTCGGCGACTCCGATCGAGACGACATACCAGTCACGACCACCGATGGTGAACTTGTCCTTGCGGGTGATCGTGACCGAATCCGCCACTTCCAGTCGGGCGTAGATCTCGTATCCGTCACCCCGCTCTTCGTCGCGGTCCTCTTTCTCCTCGGGAAAGAACGCTGCCGTGATCGTCGCACTCGGCGCAGACCCACCGGGGTAGTGCGTGATCCCCTCGGCGAAATGATCCGCGTTGAGGAACACACTCCCTGCATGTTCGTTGATCAAGTCTCGCAGCGTCATGGGATCTCGGACGTTGAGGAGGTTTGTTTACTCGGTGAAGTTCTCACCGTCAGTTGAGGTTTCAATCTGCTGCTTTCGGTCCGAGGGGCCGCTTTCCTGATTCTCGAACTCACCGCTCTCGTTGGGGAGGACGTTGTCGAGTGCGCGCTTCACGCGCGGAGACAACTCGGAAAACTCGACCCCGTCGGACTCGTCCGTGTGCGGAGCTCCGATCAGTTCCAAAGAGACCAGGGACGTGGGACTCTCGCCCCCTTGCGAGACCTGTTGCACCGGATGCAGGAGGTAAAGCCCTCGAGGAATCTCGATCGTCTCACCGGGTGTGATTTGCAGCACCGGGTTTTTCGTCGGGATCTCGGGTGTCGCCAGACCGAGCAGTCTGCGCACGACGTGAAGCCGTGCGTTCGCTCCAGCTTCGATCAGTTCGGACTGCTGATCGCTGGGCAGGGAATCGAACCGTTTCGTCGCTTCGTCGGTGTCAACCTGACACTGTTTGACGATGATGGCGATTCCGTAATCGCGATTGATAGTCATGGTGAGTTCTCGAAGGGAAGAAAGAAAAAATGACCCAGCGGCCGAGTCCCCTGGCAAGGATCAACACTCAGCCGCCAGATCAACAGGTGAACTACTGGCGTCGACGCCCGCGAACGTACATGTTCGTGATCGTGACTCCATCGACGTTGGCATCGGCCGTTTTCTGCAGCTGGACAAACGGCTGCAGGCCACCGGCGTAGTTGGCCATCGAGAATGTCTGACCGATGGCGACCGGCTGTCCGTCGATAAAGAACCGCACGTCGCGTTTGCCGGTTCCAAACGAAATCAGGAAGTCGAGATACTCGTTGATGAGCGACTTTCCGGTCGCGACATCGTTGTTGTCGGTTGCGCCGTCATCGGTTTCGAGCACCAGGGCGGTGGTGTCATCCGCTCCGATCACTCGGAACAGGGCCGCTTCGGTAATCGAGTCGATCGCGTTATTGCGGGCGGAGGTGAGTCCGAACGCGAGCTGCGTCGTCGCGTCGAGGGCCGCCTGATTCATTTTGAGACGAAAGTACGCCTCGGTGATCGTGTCGATGTCGAACTGGAGGTTGTCCCCCATGTGGAGGCAGAGATTCTGGATCTCGGCCTGCGAGTCGAACGCCATGTTCACCGCTCCGGCATTCTCGCCCGGCACGAAGTTGTAGCTGGGCGAACCGGCGGAGCTGGTGTCCGCGATGATCAGTCCGTCGACGCCGTTACCCGACGTGGGCAGGGCACCATCGTGGGCGAACGACGGCTGCCAGTGGTAATGGTCTTTGCTTTGACTCATGGTCGCGATCCTCGCTGGAGGCAGAAAACAGAAGAAACGAAAGCCCCTGATCACGCGCGTGATCAGGGGTGAAAGAATTCGCCGGTTTACGCTTCGCCGGTGTGGTCCTGCATTCCGCGGAAGTCGAGCGGCTTGGATCCGACCGCGAAGTACAGGCGATTCCCGCCGCCAAGACGGGCGAACGATTCCTCGCTTTCCAGGACGGGCGCTTCCAGTCCCTCGAGATAGGCGTACTCGACTGTGTCGCAGTCCGAAGCGTCGGCAGCGGTGATGAATCGCGTGTCCGAGCCTCCGCTGGCGGCGTCGAGTTCGGGTTCGACGATCGGCTCCAGGCGATTCTCCCAGGGGTTATTCGTCCCCGAGTTGCCGCCGGTGTTGATCGCCACACTTCGGGAGCTCAGCGCGGTCAGGATGATGTCATCGAGGGCGGAAGGGTACAGGCAATACTTCTGGACGAGGTTGAGTGCCCCCGATCCGTCGTCGTCGGTATTGAGTCCCCGTTGCTGACGCATCTTCCGCTGCATGACTCCGAACGCATTCACGTAGTCGGCAGGAGTCGTCAGGGCTCCGGTCGTCCGGTTGTTGTGACCGCCGCCCGCAATGGATGTCCCATTGAACAGGGCGATATTATCGGCGAGGGCCAGGTTGTCCTTCAGGTGCTGATAGATCAGCCGGTTCTCTTTGCGGATCATCGATTTCCCCATCTTCGTGGGGACATCCATGAACGCTCCGAGCGAATCGTTGAGAACCATTTCCCAGGTCCAGGTGAACATCTTGCCCCAGATCGTGAGGCGGTACTGTTCCTTCCCGTCGGTCAGGGTCGTTTCATCGAATGACCCGTCTTCACCGATTGCGGTGGGATCCGAGACTTCCCCCGCGAGAACACGATGGACAGGCTTCATGTCCTGGATGTCTTCGCCCCGATGTGCCCAGAGCTTAAAGGTCGTGCGTCCGCTGTCCCAGCCGTTCCGCAACGTCACATTGGCAGCGTCGAGGAAAATGTTCGTAAACATTCCCGAGACATTGAAACTTCCGCTGGCAGCGTACAGGCTGCCGAGTCCCATTTCTCGGGGGTTGGCGCCGCCGACCAGACGTGCGACCGTCGCTTTCGGCAGGTTCATCACCCGGGCGGGATCGGCTCCGCCCTGGACGAGGCACTTGCGGGCGATCGCCACAGGGCTGCTCATGTCGCGGTTGCGAGTGTCCGGAGTGAACGGAATGTACTCGCCGCGCTGACGATCATAGATCTGCTGTGGCTGCCCCCCGCGGAGTGTCGCGGTGACAATCTGATCGCGGGCGGCAGCAACCATCTTGTCGGTCGCATCGGCGGTGACAGTGACGGGCAGCGACGCTCCTGCAGGAGGGTTCGCGGCCGTCGTGCGGGCATTGATCGTGTCGAGCACCTGACGAGTGGTTTGCGGACTCGCTTCGTGCGCAGTGATCAGCTCGGATTGCAGTTCGAGCCGTTCCTCCACAGTGAGTGATCCGCCAGCTGTGGCGACGAGCCCGATCAGATCGGAGATCGAGAGTTCACTGGAGCGTTGTGCGGCCTGCGCCGAATCAGTCAGAACTTGCGTTCGTTCCAGTGTGGTACTGGCGGCTGTCGTGTTGCGATCGTGAGCTTGCTGGTCGGATTTCCATCCGAGGGCTTCGAGGATCTTCTCGTCGGTGTCGGGGACTTTCTGACCGTGGGCTTCAAAGTGTAGTTTGAGGGCCGCCATCGATTCCTCGGCTGTTGCGAGGGCACCGATCAGGCCAAGCTGGAGTAGTTTGTAGCGGATTTGTGGGTTCATCGCAGCGAGACTCCTTACAGGTGTTTGGGCAGCTCCGCTGCCAGGTGGGGTGCTTTCATGAGTGATGGTTTTGCGATCCGATTGACCGAACAGTGCTCGTTCGAGGGCTTCGTCTTCGCGAATCTCAGGAGGTCGACCCGTGACGCCGAGTTCTGCCAGCAATGCACCGAAAGTCATGATTCGGTCGATCAGCCCGACTTCGAGTGCTTCGGTTGAGTCCATGTACCGACCGTTCCCGTATCGGGTGGTCACAGTCTCTGTGTCGACTCCCCGATTGCGAGCCATCGTCTGCAGGAACTGTTGATGAGACCGATCGACTCGGGCCTGTAGTTCCCCGCGATGGAGATCGGAGAGTGGTTCGCAGGGCATTCCGCCCGCTTTGAATTCCGTTGAGCGAACCACGGAATAGGTCACACCTTCGAGCTTGTTCTTCTGGGAGACTTCGCGGTGGACAACGAGAACTCCAATCGAACCGATCGCCCAGGCCGAAGGGGTCGCGACGATCTCGTCGGCTGCCGAGGCGATTTCAATCGCGGCAGAGCAGCAGAGTGGATCCACGAACGCGATGATCGGCTTCGTCCCGCGGGCGGCATAGATATGATCGCTGAGTTCCTGGACTCCGGAGATCTCCCCACCTGGCGAATCGCAGTGGATGACAATCGCTCCGACAGAATCGTCATTGAGAACATCATCGAACGATCGGGAGAACGACTCGACAGCAGTGCCTCCCGAGTGACGAGTCATCAGGTTGGAACGCTGCACAATCGTTCCGTGGAGATGCAGGATGGCAACCCGCGATCCCGATTCCGCTCCGTTCGTCCGGCTGATCTGACGAGAGTTCCCCACTGCCAGGGGTTGGAACTCAACCAGAGGAGCGTGTTCATCAGGCAGTGTCGCTTCGGGAGGATCCTGACCGTCGATCACAGATTCGATCAGAGCGGTGATCTCGCCGAGTTTCGATGGAAGGATCGCGAGAGGTTGATCGTAGATCCGGGACTGGATCCCTTTGAGTTGGCGACGTCGACGTTTGCGTTGAGCGGTGGACAGCGGGCGCGGCATCTATTCCGTCTCCTGTTGTTCGGGGGAGTCCTCGGGAGTCTCTTCGGGTGCTGAGCTGGGAGCAGGCTCGGCCGTAGCAGCCAGGCCCGAATCCTCCAGTTCCCTCTGTTCGGATTCGAGAAGTTTGCGGGACTTCTTCCAGGAGCGCCCTTCGGTCCCCGCGATCTCGGTTCGGGAGACGAGTTTGTCGGCAATCCGCTGATGATTTGCGGTTGCGTCGTCTTTGGGGTTCGGAGACTCCCAGCCGGGTGCCTGCCAGTCTTGAGCGTCCAGCAGTTCGTCCCGCTCCTGCAGGTACTGTGTCGGAGAGGGAAAGCCCGGCGTCAATGCGCCCACAGCTGCTCGATCGAAGCGTTCCACTGTGGGATTCCCGAAGTGGCAGATCGAGAAATCCTGCATCGGCCGAAAGCGTTTTTTGTCACCACCGCGTGTCATGCGAGCGGCGGAGAAATTCGCCTTGCCGTAGTTGCGAGTCAGTTCCTGCCAGGAGAGGTTGGCTCCAATGGCAATCGACTCTTGAATCAACGTGACCCATGTCACGGCGTCGCCGCCGGGAACATTCGGACCGGTCCCTTTGATTTCATCTTCCGGAGATCCATGCCAGATCATCCCCGATTGATGTTCATCGATTTTGTTGCCAGCCAGGTCGGTCAGGTAGCCATCCTGACTCTGCACACCATTGTCGTCGTTCGAGGGAGTCGCCGTCGTAATCATGTACGCCCATTGCGACTTGAGCGTCGACGCATCCAGCTCGTTGTCGGTGATGTAGCCGAGTGACCAGATCCACCTGAGCGCCTGTTTGAGCAACGTTGTCCCGCGCTTCTGTCCCGTCCGTTCCTTCATGTATCCGTATTCGCAGGTCTCACGAGCGAGGCGGACCGTGGCGAGTGGATCATGGGTGAGATCGTTGGGATGCGATTTCAGAACGTGATAGGCCACAGTGCGACCGGTCGCGGGATCAATTTCATGTCCCTGATGGATCCGGTTGGCCGTCTTCGGATTGCCGGGAACGGTCTGCAAATGATCGGCGAATCGCTCCTCGGGGATCAGTTCGAGCGAGATCGGAATTCGCTGGGATCGACGGGGACGATCCACAAAATGAATCAGGCATCCACCACCAACGAGTATCTCACGCAGCCATGTCTGCTGTAGTCCGTAAATCGTCTGCTCGCCGGTCAGGTCGGCCTCGCGAGTCGAGTGGGCCGTCAGTCCGCCCCAGCGGTCCCAGGCCTTCGACCAGTCTTCGCCGTTCTCGAGGTGATTGCGGTGCGGAATGATGCCGCATTCGATGACGTTGGCGACATAAGACTCGACGGCGCTCTTGGCCCAGGGGTTGTTGAGGTAGAGATCCCAGGCCCGTTCACGGAGCAACTTGCCATCCATCGCAAACATGCGATTCGGACCGATGGTCCCCGGTCGCCAGTCGGCGGACATTCTGTCCAATTGTCCGCCTCGATAGCCTCCGCGTCCTGATGATCCCCAGGGAAACATCCAGAACGGATCGCTGTCCGACCGTGGCGATCGAGCTGCGGTTTTGGATTGACCTGCAAATCGAAAGGCCTGAACTGCGGCCTGTAACCTCCGAAACAGATTCATCGACGCCCCCGCCTTGGACTGCCGAGATGAATGCGTCTGTTACTCGCAGCGACTTCCCTCTTCAACCTGTCCCGCTGATCGAAGAGTTGTTCGAGCAACCTCGGAAAATCCGCCCGTTTCCAGGATCGATTCCCGTAGGAATACTCCTGCGTCGTGTCCGAGTTCATGGCCTGCAGCAAGTTCGCGATCGCCGCTTCGACTGCTGTCAGTAGAGATTGGGGAGTTGTCATGGCCCCACTGAACCACTAGCCGCCCAAATTTCGAAGACCAGTTTACCAGCGCTGGTACAAGATTTTGAAAATCGTGCCCCCGCAAACGAAAGAAAGCGTGATGAGCCCAACGACTCATCACGCTTTGCCCGGTTCCCTCGTTCCACGAAGGGCAGTTTGATCCTACCGACAACCTGTCGGCTGGCAACAACTAGTCGACAAGAAAACGACGCAGGTCGTTAGCGATCCCGTTGGCCTCGCTCGATTCGAGAACCACATATTCCAGGCCCGACCCGTCGTCGACGCGAGGAGCCTCTTCGAGCTGAGTCGCCAGTTGCGACAGGTAGGCTTCAATCGCATCATCTGTGATCGGACGCTGGTACTTGTGACCGCAGGTGTTGCATTTGCAATATCGGACCGTTTTTCCGGTCCTGTAGACCACTGTCCCAGTGTGGCCGGGATGAATCGGGCAGGGGCCAGCCTTTGAGACACCCCGCGGCCGTTTGACAACTTGCCCCTCTTCCACTTCTGGAACGCCTGCCTCTTCTGGCCCCTCAGCGGTCTTGCCGGTGGGTTTGGCCTTCGGTGGTTTGGCTTTCGCTTTGGGCGGTTTGGGCTTCGCTGGTTTCTCTGGTGTCTTCGTTTCGGTCATCGGTCTGCCTTTCCTGGCGTCAGTCCTGGAGGGCGGCGGAGAGTCGGACGCAGACGCGCTCCCTGCCAGGTGTTCTTAGCGGCCGATTTGGCACGCCGAGTCAAGTTTTTCCAATTGCGTCCGTTCGCTGTGTGGTACCAGGCGAGGATCACGGAATATCGCCAGGCATCCCGGAAGTGTTGATCATCGTACCGCTTCTTCCAGCTCGATCCGTCAAGATAATCTCCGAGCAAGTGCTTGACGAGGTCGATCTCACTGATCGTCTGCCCCTGCAGGGCCTCCAGCGGAATCGAGTACCAGCCCGGGTCCTCGCGTTTGATCATCCCAGTCAACTGATCCTCAACCCACTCCTGGGACCGCTGAGTGTTGGCTGTCAGCAGGTCGAATCGTTTCGCTCGCAGCCGTCGGCGAATCTCGTGTTGATTCAAACCATGCCGCTGCAGACCAGGGCGATACATCTCCGGAAAGTCACCGGCGACGAACGGCCGGTCGGGATCAATCGAGGAGCCTTTGATCGGCCAGGTTGCTGGCAGCTCCTTGCAGAGTTCGTAGACTTGATTCGTGATCGACCCCGAGTCAAATCCGCTAACAACGGGACGCAGAGGATTTCCGCCGTCGGCGTGTGGATAAACAGCACTGCGAATCACGTCGAACATCTCGTGACGGTCCCAGGCGATTCCCAGATCGACCAGTTGCCCGCGGGCATGGGATCCCCAGGCCGAGACCCACCAATAGAAGATCAGCTCTTCGGCGATGCGACCGACGTCCCCTGCCAGTGTCAGAAACACCGCCCACTCCGGGCAGATCCGCAATGGGTCATCAACTCCGAGTCGCAGGATCACCTGATTCGGCTGAACAGTCACCGGAGACGGGTCAAACGTATTGCCTTCCCAACTGTTGACAAAGTTCTGCCGGGCCTGCCGACGGTTTTCCGCTGCGAGCAGGCTCTTCACGTATTCTTCCGCGTAGACGCCGATCGTCACTCCAGGGAGCAGCGAATGCAGCGTCGACAACGGTCCGAACGAAGCATGGTGCCCTCTCCGAGCAGGCTCGCCAGTGATCTTGCCCTTTTTGACGACGCAGCCTTCCGGCACCCAGAGACCAGCGTTGAGCATTTCGTAGCGGTGATGCTCTTCAATTTTCTTGTCGCACTTCTCGCATTCGTACCAGGCGGTTTCGCGAGCCTTGGCGGCCGAGAGCTTGCCGTCCTTCAGCTTCTCAAACTTGATACCGCCTTTCTCTTTGCCGTTCCCGGTGCGCAGTTCCTGGAAGTGATTGCAATGTGGGCAGGGGACCATTCTCGCCCGGTTGTCCCCGGCCAGGCGTTGCTGCTCGATGAACGAACTTCCCGTCAACGATGGAGTCGAGATCTGCAGCACTTTGCGACCGACGTATCCTTTCGTCCGCTCCTGCATCAGCCAGCGGAAGTCCGCTTCGGTATCGGTCGAACGCTGCTTCATCTTGTCGGTTTCGTTCAATACGACAATGAACGCACCATAGTCAGCAGCGGTCGCTGCGGATCCCGCCCAGGCCCCGTGCACGACACAGGTTGTCAGCGTCATGTGATCGTTGGTCCGTCGATGCGGAGGAGGACAAACCTTCGAGAGCGACTCGCACGAATCGAAGAGTCTCCACATTCGATCGAGCACTCGCTTGGTCGATTTCTCATCCGCGTCGGCAAAGGCCATCGGATGCGGATCGGTGTCGGCAACCTTGGCGATGCAGCCTTGAGCCCAGACCGTTTTGCCGATCTGAGCTGCGGTCTGCAATGTGATGATCTCGATCTCCGGATCGTCGAAACACTCGCAAGGTTCCTTGAAGTGCGGAAAGAGATCGAGTCGGTAAAACCCTTTGAGCTTGGAGTCGCCGGTCAGTTTGAGTTTCGAGGTCAGCCACTCTGCTGTCGCGATGCGTTCGCGTGGCAGAATGCATTGATAGACTTCAGGCGCGAGGACGAACGAGATCATGTCGACGACTCCTGATCGACGAGCTGCAGGTCCGCGGCCATTGCCCGCTCTGAGAGTCGGGTCGCGAGTTGTTCCCGTCGTCGATTCAACTCGTCTGTGATTCGTTTTCGCAGATCTTTCCGGGCCCTTGCGGGAACAACTGCGGCCAGCAGATCCGGAAGCTGATCACACCAATCCCCCAATTCCGTCAAGACTGTGGAAGCGAACAGTTCGACCGCTCTGCGTGGAACCAGTTCTCCCTGTTCGCGTTTGAGGATCAACTGCTTCCGTTGCACCTCGACGAGTTCGCGTTCGAGTTTGGCTTCGCCGGTCCGCATCTTGAGGGCGACGGCCGCTTCGCGAAGTTCGCTTCCCTTTTTGCCAAGCGACTCCTGCGCCTGGCGGATCAGAGCGATGTCGTATCCGGACTTGGTCCGACCGCCATCGGGAAACCAATCTTCCTGCTCCCAGTTGCGAAGTTGCCGCGCAGTGATTCCGAGTTCGTCAGCCGCCGCAGACTGCGTTCGAATTCGCTTCGTCGATTTGCTTCCGCGTCGCGTCGCCATTCACCGATCGATTCCGATCTGCGGCGAGTTGCCTCGCCAGAGGAAGGAAGGAAATCGTTTATTTTGTTCCTTACGGACAGATTTTCCGCTAGGGAACCACCGCGCATAATGGCCCCCGGCTGCCGGGGGAACCACTCCGCCCACCGCATGATTTATGCGGCTAAAGTCGTCGCCTTGCCCGGTTTCGGACTCACCCACCGCATAGTTTATGCGGTCGTTCGTCGCAGATTCCTCGCCTTCGTCGATGCAAACCGCAGCTTTTATGCGGTCCGATTTCGCGAATTGTTCGCATTCGACGCTGGCGAGGGCATGAATCATGCGGTCGATCATCGAGGTTGAGCGGGTTTCGAAGTGGCACGTCGCATGAATTATGCGGTCGGCACTTCCTCGAACAGGTCGTATTCACCGCTGCTGGCCTTGCTGGCGGCTCGCTTCCAGCCCTTCGTGAGACGCTGGACGATCCGACCATCGGGTAAACGGCCGACCCGGGCATCACCGAAGGCTGTCGAGAGTTGTCCCTTCAGCTCGCTGGCCTTGCGTCCGGCGGCGTCGCCTTTGCGTTTGATCGACTGTTGCTTCTGCAGGTTGTCGAAGGCTTTGGCGGCGTCTTCATCGAGCTCGATCTGATCGAGCATCGGAGTCGGTTTCTTGGCTGGCATGACGTAGTCCCATCCTTGGGTCAATGAGAGGGCGATGACAACCATCGCCACAGAGTGAATCAGATCGCTGACGATGCTCCCGATCATGGTGCCCTGCGCGATCAATCCGAGTTATCGGACACTGGTCTCCACGACGAGACCATCATCGTTCTTGGTGTGCTTCTCGAGATACTGATCGATCGACCCTTGGAAATACTTCCAGCGTCCATCGCCCACCGGATACCACAGCACCGGCCAGATGTAACGACCACGCTGATCGAGGACCGGAGACGTCGACCGCACAATCGGCCGCAGTTCGAAGGGGAGTTCGTCCCGTCGCCGTTTGAACTGTTCGCAGGCCGGGCAGGGAAACGTGGGCGTGATCAGGAACGCCGTCGGTTTCTTGTGCGGTTCCTTTTCGACAAGCTCCTCCTCTGCCTGATCCGTGTCTGCCGGTGCGAATGTGCGAAATCGATCGACTTCGCCATCCGCGATCGCCGTCGGGAGCGAATCGAACGTGCGAAACATCTCCACAGACCGCCCCTCCACAGGCGGCAGCATCGGTTCCGCAAAGAGACGGAAGTCCGGGTCACCGGCACTGATCACCCGCGTGATCAGCAGGACCAAAACGAGCAGGATGCAGCGTGTCATCAGTGTCTCCTTCAAACGGGGAGTTGAGTCCGTCGCGTGTGGCGACGTCGACGCCAGAACATCGCTCCCGCCGATCCCAACAGGCAGACGCCCCCGGCGGCTTCCGCGAGGGGACGTTCAATCCCGAGCCAGGCATAACAGGCCGGGGCGACAAGTGGCATTGGAGCGGGGATCTCAACGAGGTCCTGCTCCTGATCGGCAGTCGCTCCAAAGATGCGAAAGTCGAGATCTCGCAGCGGGAATCCGGAGAAGTTGGAATAGGCCCAGCTGTCTCCCTGGCGAACCATCCGCTCGACGACGCGGCGAGAGATCCAGAATCCTCCTGGTGGTTCGTCTCCGGCCGGTGGACCGTGGGCGGCCGATCCCCAGCTGTTCAGACAGTAGCAGGCTCCGGTTGATCCATCGGGACAGTCGGCTTGATCATCGACACCGAGCAGGCACATCTGATGAGCCCATTGCCCCGAGGGCATTCCAAAGGCTTTGCCGCGATGCACTTTGGCCTGCATTCGGAAACCCTGATTCGATGCGACTGTGACCGGATAGCCATTGGCCAGAGCGTCGCGAACATCCTCGTAACTGTTGACCTGGGCCACAGTCTCGACGACGAAGTCTTCGGCCTCATCGAAGTACTCGGCGGGCGGTCCCTGGTAGCCCCATTGATCCGAGAGGCGTCCGGAGTACTCGGGCACTCCGGGAACATCGGCAGCCAGCACACCGTAGCGTTCCACGGCATTTGCCGCCCAACTCCCCACCGATCCAGCTGAGCGTCTTAATCGTCCCGCTCCGATATCTTCAGCGGTTCGGGAGACTCCGTAAATCCACGGAGCAAACGCACACCGAAAACGGGCGGACTGGCCATGACTGGCAATCTGCACAGCCTGCAAATAGTTGATCGCGTTGGCCGCTCCCTGAGCGACGCAATCTCCAGTCTCTTGCCGGAACGTCGGAAAGTGCTCGCCACCATTGATCGACTGAGCAAATTCCCACAGAGCGACTTGCGCTCCGGAGGAATCGAAACTCGGATCGGCCAGAGCAAAGACTTCGACCGGAGCCCCCGTCGAGGGATCGACCGCCTCGGCGAGTCCCATCCGCTGCGACGGGGGCGTGACTGCTTGATCCACATGGATCGTGATGGTCTGCTGAGAGCTGAAGAGAGCGGATCCGCCGAGGATGGCCATCAGCCAGGCCATCCAATTCAGTTTTGTTCCGCGCGCATTGGGTTGAGTCGTCATCAAGAATTCTTCCTCGCAGCGGCTCGCAGCCCGAGTGCCAGTTCCCGGAGCAACACAGCCCAGTCCGGCGGTTGCGACAGTCGGCCCTCGCCATACAGTTTCGCGAGGCGATCAGCGAGCCAGGTGTCAAAGGGTTTCCAGAGTGTCAGGTTTTGGCCGAGTGCCGAGCGATTGCGATCCCGGATCTCGGAAAGGATGGTGTCGACTCCTGCCAGAGAGCCTGCGGAGATGGCCGCTGAGACGGCTTCGAAACCATCGGCGATCCGATTCGCCTGGTCTCCCCGCTGATCGGCAGCGATCGTCAACTGGCATACCTGATCACAGACCTGCTGCGAGATCCCGAACGTCCCCTCTGGGAGTGTCGGTTCGGGTTTTGGTTCCGGTTCAGGAGGAGCGGGCGGTGTTGGAGTCGGTTCGGGCTCCGGAGGTTGCGGAGGCGTGGGCGTCGGTTCCGGCTCGGGCGTGGGTGTCGGCGTGGGTGTCGGTGTGGGCGTTGGTGTGGGCGTTGGTGTGGGCGTTGGTGTGGGCGTTGGTGTGGGCGTTGGTGTGGGCGTTGGTGTGGGCGTTGGTGTGGGCGTTGGTGCGGGCGTGGGTGTGGGCGTGGGATTCGGCGGCAGCGGCCCGGGTGGGATCGCGGCATAAACGACCACTCGCCAACGCTTCAGGTCGATCCCTTCGGCATTGGCCACGGCAAGCGTGATCTCGTATTCCCCCGGATAACTGAACAGTTCGAGGACCTGCCCCGAGTCGTCGGTGACGTGCCCCTCGCGATCATCGCTGCCCGGTCGTTTGAGGACTTCCCAGCGATAGGTCGAGGCATCGATCGACCGCGACGCATCGAGATAGATCTTGTCACCGGGAACGGCTGCCGTCGGACCGACGATCCGGGCCTGTGGCGGAGCCGCGTCGAGTTGAGTACATCCCGCCAGCGTGGCGAGAACACCGGCGACGAAGATCAGAACGCGCATGGATCAAACTCCTGAGAGATTCCGCCTTGAATCAAGACATCAAACCTGCAGGCGTTCGTTCACTTGTTATACAAACAGGTG
The DNA here is from genome assembly GCF_007859735.1 of Thalassoglobus neptunius. Lineage (GTDB taxonomy): Bacteria > Planctomycetota > Planctomycetia > Planctomycetales > Planctomycetaceae > Thalassoglobus > Thalassoglobus neptunius. The sequence continues at coordinate 31,822 of NZ_SIHI01000019.1, forward strand.
AACAGCCGATCGCAGGCCATTGGCATCAGCGGTCGGACTTGAACAGATTCAGCAGTGAGAGATCGAGCGGTTGCGAGGTCAGCAAACGCAGGATGACATTCAGAACCAGGACGATCGGCAGGGCGTAGCCTGCAAATTCATCCGGCAGCCCACCGGAGTTGATCGACTCCAGAATCGAGCCGACGGCAAAGACAGCGAACACGATCAGATTCGCCCAGAGAGTTTTCGAGGTCAAAACCGACTTGGGTTGTTCGTTCATGATTTCCCTTCCGTGGGTGTTCAGGTTCGCTCTCACAGCGAACACATACGAAGTCAATGAGGCGTGCCATCATGGCGATTGAGACGAAAACAACCTCGACGAGTTCCCTCGAGTCGATACGATGAAAGTCACTGCGTCAGCGATCCGCCTCGTGCAGATCTCGGCAGTGACTCCGGACCATCCCGACCCGTTTCATCGCACGTTCAAGGAAGAACAACCCTGCCACTACATCAGGGGCGATGTCAAGACGTTCGCAGAGCGGACGCGGTCGAACGCACCAGCGTTCGCCTGACGACACAGCACCGACAAAGGAAGGTCAGATGGTCCGGAGAGTCCAGAGTAGTGAAGGTCCGTTGGATGATGGTCGAGCCTGGGACGATGACTTCGATCCGGAGCCAGCGGAGATGAAGCCTTCGAAGAAACCTCGCAGTAGATCTCTGAAGCTCAAGAAGCAGATCAGCCTGATGATCACCCGGGAGGAGTATCGCCTCCTGGAACTCGAAGCCTCGCGTCGTTCGTCGATCGGTACCAAATCGAGCGGCACCTCGTCACGACCGGTCTACGTGACCGACCTGCTTCGCGAAGTCCTGCAGCCGTTGCTTGAGCAGCTCGCAAATAATTGATCGGCAACTCTAGAGTTCTATTGACTGCCCCGTCGCAGTAGTCAGATCGTGCACGCCCAGCTTCGAGCAGGACTGCCACCGGTAGCCGCCGATGACAGTCCCTAACGCGAAACATATTGACCTGAACTGGAGGTCGCTACATTCCGCGTGTGCGCGGTAGAAAGTGCGACACCATGTCTGCCAACACTCCCTGTCATCGGTCTGCCCAGTCTTCGCAATTGAGCAACTCACCTGTCACCCGCAGAACCACTGCGAGCGACAAAAAACTCCTGCGCTGTCCATTCCCGTACTTCGGCGGGAAGAGTTCGATTGTTCCGATCGTCAATGAGCGGTTTGGAGAGATCACTGCTTTGAGAGAACCGTTCGCTGGCTCGGCAGCACTCACACTCGCCAGAGAGCCCGTCGCCCATGAAGCCCTCAACGATGTGAATCACTACATCGTGAACTTCTGGAGAGCGATCAAATCCGATCCCGAAGCAGTCGCGGAGCATGCTCACCATCCCGTCACCGAAGCCGATTTCCACGCGCGAAGTACTTACCTGTTCCGAGGCGATGCAGTGAAAGGAGCCCAGCATCAGATCGCACAAGATCCGGTGTACTTCGATCCCCGCCTGGCGGGCTGGTATGCCTGGGGCAAATCGTGCCAGATCGCGAATGCGTTCGAGGGCGTGCAGAAGTCCAAACCTTCGATGCGTGGCAATGGAGTCTGTGTTCCGGTCTATCGCACCCAGCGGGCTCGTCAACTGGCACTGATGGACTGGTTCGGGGCGTTGGCCGAACGACTCCATAACGTCCGGATTCTGTATGGGGACTGGCAGCGACTCGTTTCGGCCCCATCCTCGCTGGGACTCTTCAATAAGAACTCCATTTCCGGAATCTTTCTGGATCCACCGTACGCCCACAGTCTGGCCCGAGTTCAGCAGCTGCTCGGCCTGGCGACTGAAATCTCAGATCCCGATCGCGGCCGCACAGACTGCTACCTGTGCGACGACGACAAGAGCCAGGTCGACCAGCTCGTCGCCGACGTCAATCGCTGGTGCCAGCAGTCAGGCAGCAATCCCCGACTCAGAATCGCCCTCTGCGGTTATTCGGGAGAACACGACAATCTCGTGAGTGATCATGGTTGGACGAAGCACTCCTGGACAACCCAGGGCGGCTGGGCCAACACCAGCAAGAAGAAAGGCACCCGCGGAAAAGAAAACAAATCCCGCGAAACGATCTGGTTCTCCCCTCACTGTCTCCGATGCGGAAAGTGACAACGAAGCTATCCGCCACAAATCCCACACGCTCGACCGTCAGACCCGCTGCAGGAGCGACCCGCTTTTGTGTTTCCGTAATGCTGGCATGTCGAGTTGTGCCGGACTCCCGAGTTGGTGTTGAGCCAGTAACTCAGCGTCGGAGCTGAAGGTCGCACTTTGCTTGGAACAATGACCGGTTTCGTCGGAACGAGATCGCGAGCGGTCTGACGTTTACTTCGAGCACGCTCCGCAGCAAGTGCTCGGCGTTCACGCAGCAGTTTGCGATATTCCCAGGGAGGGATCGGACGATCGTGATCCCATAGTCCATGCTGTTTCGACCGAGCGTACACTTCTGCCTTGGCAAGCATTGGATCGCAGTTGTAGTCGGTGTAGTGCCAGGCCCATCCTTCTCGCACGAGTTTCTCATTGATGTTCACACCATCCAGAAAGACGTAACCGAGCGTTCTTTTGTAATCGTCGATTCCGGTGACATGAATCTCGACGACTTTCCCATGGATCCATTCTCCAAGAGCCTGCTTGGCCTTGGTTCCATGATCCTGACCAGTTTCTGGAGCATCGATTCCTTCGAATCGAACGCTGATCAGTTTTCGATCCCGAACGATGGCGATCGTGTCAGCATCTTTGACGTTCACAACCTTGCCCCGCATCACTTCCGAGACAACTGGAAGACACGGTTCTCCATCCTTTGCAATACGGACTTCCTCAGCCGCCAGAAACCATGTGAAGGCTGTCAGCCCAGCCAACCCGTAAAGCACCGTTGAAAATTTCATCGACATACCCTTCTCGCCCGCATTGGACTTCTGTTTCAGTGCCCAACTGGGATGAATCACCAACTCATGATCATTGACTTTTCGTGGCCGGTGACGAACTCGAACAAATCAATCTCAAATTCTGCTCCGATGGCTACGGCAGTGCCTTGCTGTCTCTTCGAACGTCGAGGTAGATGTGTTTCAACACCAAGGAAACAAACTCTCAAAATTCGACTTCAAACGGAGCGTTCCCTGATGATACTCAACGAGCAGACTGAGTTCTACGAGACAGATTCTTTTGACTTGATTCGATTTGCGAAAGCGTATCAAGACCTCGGCGAGGCAGTGACCGAACAACTCGACGATCTCTTCGAACAGCGATATGACGAAGTCAATCCGAACGCCATCGAGCTGATCCGACAGGAACTCGGTGGTATGAATGAGGAGATCGATTCAGTGCTTGAAGAATTCGCACACCGCAGAACTCACTGAAGTACTTGCCGACCGCAGGCAAGGAGGCCTGCGCGTTCTTTCACAAGTCCCTCAAACCTGGACAATCGACCATGACCACGTTCCTCGTCGCCACGCTTTCTCGATATGTTTTGGTCGAAGCCTCTGATGAAGACCAAGCTCGCCGACTGGCGCGACCCGGCTTGGAAGAACTCTACGCGAAAGAACGCGAGCAATTCGGCAGCGACTTCCCAATCGAAATCCTCACCGTCAGGCCAGCTACACAGCCAGAGATCGACCTCTGGAACTGGCACCACCAAATGATCGCCAGCCACTCCTGATCATCACTTTCGCTTCCGAGCGTAAAACGACGCAGAACTGACAGTGCCTCTCATTGTCAGTTCTGCGTCGAATTCCTTGCACAGAGTCCCTGCCGCGAAGTATCTTGGTAAAGGCCAGCTTCGTTCCACACCTCTGTTGAGTAAAGGGTCACCCATGATGCGCTCCTGCAGTCTTCACCTCTCTTCAACGCTGCTTGCTTTCAGCTGTCTGTTCTCAGCCTCTCAGTCAGCCTTCTCGGATGTCGTGTTCACAAACCTCCGTCAGGGTTCCAACGCGACGTTCTTCGTGTTTCCTGTCGACGAAACAGTCCTGACTCCACCACCGACTGACGGAACGATCATTTCGACTTCTGACACCGACGGCGACGCCTCCGCGTCGATGGATACCACGATCACTCAAATGGGTGACACCTGGACGATCAGCTCAACGTTCGACTCCAATCGTCCAATTGAACTTGATCTGACCAACTCCATCTTGGATATCGAGTTCAATCTAATTCGCGACATGGCCTGGACACTCGACATCTCGATCGACTGGCCAGCGACGGGACTTGATCCCACTTACCCGCCAGGCTTCGTCGAAACATGGCTGGACGCTCCGGGCGGATCGCGTTTGTTCTATATCGCGAGTACTGGTGCCGTCGACGCAACTCAGACAATTTCACGTTCGGGAATCGCCCAGGGAGGTGCTGGTTACGCACTCAACTTCGATATCTGGGATCTCAAAGTCTACGTCGACGTGAATGGTGTTGAGACAACCCATCCCGGTAGTGTGAGTGGAACGCTCGAGTTCACTCTCACCCCCGCACCCGTTCCAGAACCGACGTCGATGGTCCTGTTTGGCGTGGGAGCCATCGGCCTACTGGGAGCTTCACGGTGCAAAGGAAAATCGCCAAGCGTTTGAGAATCGGCCTCTGGAACTGGCATGAGCAATTGGCCGCGTCTTACCACTCTTGATGATCAAAGTCACGAAGACCCTGGGATATAACCCAGGGTTAAAGCTTAAGAGGGCAAGCTTCCCTATGTAGTCAACCGGTACAACTTCATCGGTTTGGTGAGTAGATTAGAGATTCGGACAACGAGATCTCGAGCTACGTCCATTCAGAAGAAAAGATCATTTCGTCTTAGTTCATGCGACAATGAGTTTTTCCGTATTTGCTTAAGCGGGCCAAAGTTTACTTTCCGTCTGAAGGATACCACATATGGCCAAACAAGCTGCACCTGTCGAGTTGACCGGGGGAGAAGGTTTTAACTACGAGGACCGGGTCGCGGCGCGTTTTCTGGTTGACATGCTGTCCGGAATAGTTCCCTTCGGCGTTGAGTTTGGTTCGATCACGAAGATCGATTGGCAAGCGAGGGACACAGGCCGACTACTCGATGATGTAGTTGTGACGATGTCCGATACGGTTGGACTGCACATCGCGGAGCTTTCTATCAAGAAACACCGCCAAGTTACAAGTGTCGGGTTCCCGTCAAATTTTGTTGAGGCCGCCTGGGAAGAGTGGCTACATACTAAAATGTCGATATTTGAGAATGACCGCGATCTCCTTGTCTTGGTCACTGGAGAGATTGCCAATGATGTTGGTGAGGCATGGTCAACGCTTCTCTGCCAGGCGCGAGCGACATCGCCCGACCGTCTCATCAGTCGGCTCCAAGTACCAGCCTCAGGTCATGGCTCTCAGGCTTCTGAGACCTCACGTAAATTGTTCGAGAGTTTGCAGTGCCCGGAGGTCTTGCTGAGTCAGGGTCAGACGGACGATGAGGCCGCGGTGGAGTTGCTGCGACGGATTCGACTATTGACTTTCGATTTCGAATCGGATCCGAGTCGAGATCTAGCTCGTGCGGTAGCTGACTGCCAGCGACTACTGAATGACTCAAGTCTTAGCGAAGGCCAGAGGCTCTGGGAGACGCTGGTTGGGAAAGCAGCAGAGAACAGAGGAATGGGAGGTTCTCTGGACCTGCCAACGCTTGTCTCGGAATTACGTTCGACGTTTCAACTTGTTGATCACCCAGATTTCACAAGCGATTGGATTGCCATCAGGCAATCTTCCGACGACGTGCTCTCAGACGTTCGGAGTGAGATCGGTGCGAACACGTCAATTGATCGGGAACAAGAGGCGAATGAGATCGCAAACGCTCTTAGTACGTTGAGGGTCTGTTTGGCGGCAGGAGAATCAGGATGTGGAAAGTCAGCGCTGGCGAAACGTGTGTCAGAAGACTTCTACGACACGACGGTTGCGATCCTACCCGAGGACTGTGAAGTCGAGCGATTGAAGCAACTCGACGGGAAACTCGGAATCACTCATCCTCTGATCGAAGTACTTAGTTCGAGCCGGGACCGCTGCCTGCTAGTCTTGGACTCGTTGGAACGGTACTCAGAGCGAGGTCTCCGGATCGCAGGAAGGCTTCTTTCCAACGTTCTCGCAGACGATCGGTGCTCACACGTGAGTGTGCTGCTGTTGGTGCAGTACGACTCTACTCAGCGCGTTGTCACTCGTCTGAGCGAAGCCGGTATCGACCAATCTAGGCTCGACATCACTCCAATCGGCTCACCACCTGAGCCTAAGATCAAGCAAATCCTTCAGGATTCGGCTGGAGTCACATGGGTAACTTTGCGCAATGAAATGCGGCCTCTGTTGGGGAACCTCAAAATCCTCGACTGGGTTGTTCGTGCATCGCAATCCGGTAGCGAATTTGGTAAAGCCAATCTGACTGGGCTGATCTCGCTGATTGATTACCTCTGGAGCCGGTGGATTGAGTCAGACGATCGCGGTATGGCTGGTGGCGGGCTGCTCAAGAAGATCGCCTTCATCGAAGCATCGGGATTGGCTGCTGGAGTGCCGTTGGCCTCACTCGAGTATTCTGAACAACAGGCACTCAACTCTCTGATATCGGCTGACTTACTCAAAAGGCGGTCTGAACGGATCAAGTTTTCACACGATCTCTTGGGTGATTGGGCGAGGTTGAGAGTCCTAATCGGTGATGACCCAACTGTATCGCACGAAGGAATCCAACGATGCGCGATGGCGCGTTGGCATCGAGCTGTCCGGTTGTTCGGCAGATGGCTTCTCTCTCAAGAGGAAGGTGTTCATAGATGGTCGGAGGCGGTTAGACGGACTGAAAATAATGGCACAGACGAAGGAACTGTCATTCGCGACTTACTGCTTGAATCAGTTGTCGTGAGCGAGAATTCCAGAGCGTTGCTATCGATGGCGTGGCCAGTATTGATCGAGAATGATGGTCGGTTGCTCAAGCTGTTGCTCGACCGGTTCATGTTCGTTGCCACCATCCCCGACCTCAGGCTTCCCAAACTCGTCAATAACGGAAACATTGCACTACAAGTTGAAGTTGCATTTCGCTTTCCGCTCTGGCCGTATTGGGGAGCAGTCTTGGCGACGCTCGATGAACACAGCGCCGTCGTCTGCCGAATTGTGTCCAACGAAGCAGCTTGGGTTTGCAAGCTGTGGTTGGAGAAAATGCCACGAGAGATCGAACCAGGGACTCCGTTTCCATTTCGAGATCATGCTTCCAAAGCAGCCTTGTCAATAGCAAGAGAGTTCCAGGCGCTGCGGGCAGAAGGAGTTTATCTGCACGATGCAAAGGAACAGATTGCCTATCAGGCTGCATTGCTGGCGGCTCATGAATTTCCAGATGAGGTTTCTTCATTTGCACTTGAAATGGCTCGGAGAAAGCCGGCATCGCAAGAAATCCAGGAGCGAGCAGAGGCCGCGAAAGTTGAGCTTGAAGAGAAGCGACGGCGGTGGGAGGAAGAGAATCCGGACTGCGTCGAACAATTGCAACATCTTGGAGCATTACCGTTACCACTCGGCGAACGTGTCGGCCCTTGGCCAGATGGTCCAACAGAACGTGTCGATGACGCCTTTCGCGAGGCAGTCCTTGACAGTTCCTCCATCCTTCCACTGACAGAGGAACGCCCGAACACTGCATTCGAGGTCCTCTTGGCGGTATGTATTGAGCCACCATATCTTGAAAACCCCTACGGCTCTTTTGGGATGGACGACTGTGGCCTGGAATCGTGGCATGATCAAGACCCCGCTATGTACTTTCAAGGTCCATTCTTGCCACTCTTCAGGTTATGCCCCAGTCAAGGAATTGATTTCGCCCTCAAACTGATCAACTTCGCCACAGGACGATGGGCTGCCAAGGAACTCAAGTACAGAGAGCGTCGTGGCCCGGCATCTCCCAAACTCGCCGGACTCATCGAAGTGGACGACGACCTTGAAGTACTTGTTCAAGTTGGAGCGGACGCTAAACCCTGGATTGGTGACCGACGTGTATTCCGCTGGTATTTGGACTGGCCAATTGACTGTCGAATCATTCCTTGCGTGCTCATGGCCTTGGAGAAGTGGATCTATGAGCAAATCGACAACGGACAAGACGTAGACGACATCCTTCAAGAACTCGTTGGCAGGAGTGAATCCGTCGCTTTCGCCGGACTGTTGATCGACGTTGGGAAACGACAACCAGAACTGTTTTTGACCGTCCTTCGCCCCCTTTTAAGTGCGTCGAAATTCTACCTATGGGAGCCGCAAATCCTGATGGATCGGTCCGCGACATCGTTTGGACTTATGGGATGGTGGAAACAACCTGGTGACCTTGTCAAACTTGCACGCAACTGGCACTTCGCTCCGCATAGAAAAAACGAACTACGACGGATCGCGGTTTGGTTGATGTTCATGTTTCCAGAAACGGAGACTTTCTTTCAGGAGTGTCGTGCTCGTTGGACTCAAGAAATCAAAACGGCACAGTCTCCGGATGTTCTGCAGATCCTGATCGCAGTACTTGACAAGTGCAACTATCGTGAAGAACTCATGGAGGGGAATCAGATTCGCACCGAGTTTGTTCTCCCAGGCAAGCTCGCAATCAAGGCTCAGGAGGATGTGAAGCGTGCGGACGATTCGATGCGCCTCGTGGAATTCCCTATCAACTGTCGGAAAATTCTTGACGGAGAAAAGGAACTGTCAGCGGCGGATTTAGAGCGTTTCTGGGATAGTGTTCGAGAGATCGAAGAACAGTCCGTAGCTGGCCAAGATGACATTGCTAAGAAGGCGGCAGCGATTTCTGGAGCAATTGCTGTTCTCTTGAACCTACACATTCATTGGATCGAGGGCGATCCCGTGCGACTGCACTGGTGCCTCCAACAGCTGCAACAGATCATTGAAAATCCCCCGAAACGCAGCCGATTTGATCTACCCGATTCTACCGGTGATTGGGACTGGGATTGCTTCGTTGCTGAAGCTGGAGTAGGACTTCTGAAAGTGGCCCCAGAAAATTCCTTCGTACGTGACCTAGTTGCAAACGGGATTGCTGGATTTCACTACGGCACGACACGAAAAACCATGACTCTAGCGCATCGATATCGTCAGTCGTTGGGAGATGATTTTAAATTGATGCAGCACTTGGCTATTCGCTGGTCTCTTGTTCGTCGACTGAGGTCGCAAAGTGAGCGCTACATTGCAGAGGCCACTCGCTGGAGGAAGACAGGCAATACAGATCACAGCTTCTCCGAAATGCTCAAAGAACTTGAAGCAGTAGCTGAACGATGGTCCGAGGAACACATCCGGATTATTAAGCAGTTTATCAACCGTGAGCCTCATCCAACAACATTTGCAAATGTCGGCCGCAACGGTCAGAAGGAAGTCGAGTCCGTGATGTGCATCAGGTTCCCGGCACGCAAGCAACAGCCGCTCCCAAAGCAAGCTACGAGACGCCGGCGTCGAGCAAGACGAAAAGATCGCGGAATAGATGGCAAGGTAGTGTCTGCAGCATTCTCGTGGGTCAGTGATGCTCTCGCGATCTCAGGGTCAGAATGTCGTCAGAGCGTGTTGCATGCAAAAGAATTAGTTGGCGTCGTGCTGTCGAGCATTCAGGTTGACGACGATGACGACAATGACGACGCAGTTGAATTGCCCGGAGAGTTTGATGGATGGGTCTTCGGATTGGCGGCAAAAGCAATCGTTGCAATGAAAGATGAAGATGATCCAGCGTCGATATGGAAGCCGATTTTGTCACTGAACGAAGAAGCAAAAGACTGGATCGCTAGATTCTTCTGGTACTGGTTTTCGGATGCCTACAAAGCAGCTCCCGACACCGACACTTTTTTTCAACGCTGGTCAGAGATGATCACTTTCGCACTTTCTGCCGCTGAATGGGACACCGGACGCGTCCAAGCGTTTGAACTGGAAGATATGGTATACGAGCTGATGGGTTATAACTTTGGGATGCACTCGATCGCGGTAGATCCAAAGTGCGCAGACAATTTAGCAGCCATGATTCCACTGCTTGACACAGCCGCTCAGAAGTGGTTTTCGATGTCCAAAGTTGTCAACGGATTCGCTAGAAGTTTGTCTAAGCCTGGTTATGACAGTATTTTACGCCCAGGAATTCAATGGCTTTATCGTGCGATGCCGAATTCCAGCGATTACCATTTTTGGAGACAGCCTGAGATTGAGTCCAATCTAATTTCTGCACTTCATCGATGTTGGGAGCAACTCGACGAGGCCGTTTGTACGGAACTCGAACTGCAGACTGCTTTCTTGGGGTTGCTGACGGCGCTCTCCTCGCGAGGGAATCACGCCGCTATGGCCCTTAGAGATCGCCTTCTTGACTCCTTGCCCGACAGATAAGTGTAGCTTTTTTATGGATTAAAATCGTTTTTGTGAGTTCTCCTCGTTGGTGATCACACTCCGAATCCTGCACGTCGGTCCCATCCGCTGCTCGATCGACTGCGGTGTCTTTAGCCGTCGGCCGCACACCTGGCAGTAAGTCACTGGAGGTTCACTCGGATCGATCAGAGAACGCTGACCAGCGATCAGTTTGCGACGGTGACGTTCGAGAATGGTTTTCATGAACTCGCCGTCCTCGGCTTCAGTGCGACGAGCCGAGCCACAATCTGCTGAGCGGTGGCATCTGCTCTCAGTCGCTCCAGGTTCCCGTACAACTCCAGCATCGATCTGAGTGTCGCATGCTGATTGACGATGGCGCGCAAGCGGTCATCACTAAGCTGCTCCATCGCCTCGGCAATCCGACTCTGCTGCTCTCTCGGTTTGGAGTCACGTTTCGCCTCCGGCCAGCGTCCCTGATGAGGTTCCAAGCCAGGCGAGGCCGACTCGATCCTCTTGACCAGAGCTCCGACTTCCCAACACTGAATCGTCCGTTGATCTTCGAAGTAGTCGATCACTTCGTGCAGTTGGTCTGGGGTACATCCTCGCTGGATCGCTCGCTCGACAACTTCCGTTGCCCAGCGAACATCGAGGTTCCCCAACCTGCAGATCACAGAAGCCTCCCCTCCTCCCTCCCTTCCCGGAATCGTCCGTCCTCCGGACGCTGAGCGGGAGGGAGAGCGGGAGGGAGCGTGTTGAGCGTGTGGAGCGTGTAATACAGTGCAATCCGCCTGCTGGACAGATCCGTCCATCTCCTGGACGGCTTCGTCCGTCTGCTGGACAAGTTCGTCCATCTCCTGGACGGCTTCGTCCGCCTCCTGGATGGCGTCCATTTCCCGGACGGCATTTTCTGAGGGTGTGGAGTCCTCAGTTGTGCGAGATTTGGGCCTCGCGTTAGCGTCCGCATTCCCTTGTGCGTTCTCGGCGGGGGTGGAGTCCGCCGAGCTGCGAGTTTTGGAGCTTGCAGCCGCCTCGGAAATGTTGGAACGAATGATTCGCCAGCGTTTCCGGGAAGAGCCTTCGATGTCATCGACGCTGATCAGCGCAGCTTCCCGAAGCTGTTTCATTCGATCGTAGAAGACAGAACGTTTTAACTCGCACACCTCCATGACCTCTTCAATCGTCTTGTCGAGATACTTCCAGTTGGTTCCGAGCATGGTGTCAAGAACGAAAAGGATGAGGCGCGAGTAGGGATCATTCAGTCGAATGTCCCTAAGTGCGTCCAACTCCCGTCCACGACGGCTGTAATTCAGTTTGGCCTGCTCGTCGTTCTCGCGTTTCCATTTGGACATTCCCTGTCCTTTCAAGCAGACTCTGCAGCTGAGACCTTCGTGTTCATTGCCTCCCAAATCTCACGACGATGTACGCCGATCGACCTGGGAGCCTCGATTCCCATGCGAACTTTGCCACCACGAATCGAGACCGCTTTGATCTCGATTCGACGGCCATCCTCCAACACAAGGACGATGTCCTCATCGACGTGTCGTGATAACACAAGCATCGTGCTTCTCCTGATCCAACGTTAAAACAGGCTGGTTTGCCGATTGGCTCCCTGCACGACGACCGGCCTGCGATCGATCGTCGTGATTTGTGGCTTGGGAATCGGCGGTTCAGTGATTACGTGGTTGTTCTCTTCCGCGACCAGCTCGTCGAGCGTCACAATCTTCTGAGGTCGAGCGGAGCAGTCGGTCAGCTTCTTCGACCAGGTGTGAATCAAATAACGACGCTTCGCCCGTGTCGCGAAGACGTTGCCGAACTGGTTCAATGGGCCGGACCACTCCAACCCGGCGTCACGGCAGCGATCGAGGAACGTCTCTTGTTCTGGTGTCGCTTCACCGACGACCTCGTTGGTCCGATCGTGTACCAGTAATCTCTTTTGAGTCGGCGCCCTGTGTTGTCCCGTGGGAGCGGGTTCTGCAGTTTCGTCAGATGAGCCATCCCACCACGGTCCTTCGTGAAACTCTTGCTCACCCACAGTGCCCCAGAAGTTCCAGCGGCCTGTCTCCAGGTCGATCGAGAATTGACGCCCGGCCAATTCGGCGAGCTTGGTTCCACCCCGCGTCCCATCGGGCAGCAGCTGCAACCCGTACCACCGCAGGCCATGCAGCGACCGAAACGGCTTCATCGCGATCGCGAAACCGGCGTTCTCAAGATGTGACCTGCGTTCCTCCGGGCTCATCGAGTCGCCTTTCTTCGTCGATCGACGAGTCGATTGATCGTTCGCGAGTCGTAGTTGAGTGCGCACCGGCAGCAGAAGTACTTGACCGGTCTGTGCAGTTTCTCGGCTTCCTGTTGAGCCAGGGCGATCGTCGAGCAGGCGATGACAACTTCGTCCCCACAGTCTCGACAGTGACCGCGCGTGATCGCCTCGCCCGGATCGTGCCTGGCAACCAGAGGACCGGCCGCCACAACCATCACCGCATCAATCGGCCATATCTGGGTTGGTTCGGGATGACTCACGAGTTTGTTTTCCCTCTTGGGTCGCAGTTGTCGATTTCCTGATCGCGATCTCGTAGGCATTCCCGCACGAACTGGAATGGGTGAATGATCACTGCAGGGAACTCTCGAAGCAGGCCGACAATCCGTTCTCGAAAGCTCATCCGGCGGTCTCCTTATCGTTGATTCAAAAATTCTCGACCGGGCTTGCGGATCTTCCATCCGTCCCGGGCGTAGTAATCGACCAGGTGACAGTCCGCCGCCCGATCGAGAATCGCGTAGACGGTGTTGTAGGAGAGTCCGAGTCGATCGCAGATCAGCAGGATTCCGGACCCGCCCGCTTGTGAGTTGAGATACTCCAGAACTCGCAACGCATCCGAAGTCGGCTGAAAGTGTTTAGTGGCCTGTTTGAATGTCATCGATCACCTTCCCTGATGACTTCGGAATCCGATCTGTATCGGAACCTGACTGGTCTCAGTTGTTCCGGGCACGTTGTGAGATTCGTTCTGCTTCCTGACGCAGACGCTGGGAAGCGTGATAGGTACAAGGGACCGCCAGTTCGCCCGTTGGCAGAAACCAGCATCCACAATCACCGTGCGGCCGATGACCGTTGGATCCATCGAGTCGATTCGCAGGTCGGGCCGGTCGTTTGAGTCGTCGAGACATGGGGTGTTCCTTAAACTTGGAAGTGAACAGTGATGACAGCTGGCATCGTTCAATTCGGCGAGGGTCGATCGAGGACGCATCCGTTCCCGATCTCCCTCGAAGATCCTTTCGAAATCAGTTCAGTGATCGGGCAGCAGCTCGTTCCCAAAAGCCCTGTGTTTGTTTGGCGGGATCCGAGGGGTTGATCTGCAGGTACTTGCGGCAAGCGTTGCCTGCGGTCGGCAGGAGAGCGGTGTCCCCGACGAAGGTGCCGCAGTAGGCGCCTCCCTGCTGAACGGCAAAGACCAGGACGGCGTCGGCTTTAATGGATTGTTTGAGCTTCACCGCAGCTGCTTCGAACTGCATGTCTTCTGCGGCGTTGATCGCGATCTTCTTCGGGGGTGTCATGGCAGGCTCCTTGCCAGGAAAAGGGGGAACGGGGAAAAACACAGCTCCAATTCGTATTGCGAACACTGCGGTGTTCGATGTGAAAGCAGCTGCCCTGGAGCAACCCCGCTTCGACGGGCCGTTCGAAGCTTGGGTATTCGTGTTGCTCGACAGGGCAGCAATCAAGGCAGGCGGGTTGAACTGCCTTGATGATCTGGATTGTTGAGAGGGGTTGTTGTCAGAAGAATTGAGCGTCGCCACATTTGGACAACACCGGGTCCGGTCTTTCCCTGACGAGTGCGAATGGACACAACACTCGGGTGCATGTGAAGGCTGTTTTTCAGAACCGTGCTCAATAGTTGTTAAAACAGAGTCCGCTGCCGATCGCCGACGACATATGGAGGCAGAGTGTTGACGGCGGAGTGCACTGCTTCGGTCGGGTCGCGATAACTGCGGGCGTTCACTCCAGAGAGCGAGTGCCCCAAAATGAACGGACCGACCCCGGGGGCGTGCGACTCGTAGCGTTCGTTGCAGGTGGCCCGGGCGACTTGCCAGGGCTTTCCGCTGGTGTCCGAGATATCGGTGATCCCGACTTGTCGGAGGATCAGTTTGAGCAGCTGGTTCCGTGATCGCGCCCGCGAAGTCTTCTCGGGATCGAGAGCCTCTGGAGATCCCAGATCCGGAAATAGATACGGTGAGTCCCCCGACTCGGCGAATGGTTGAATCACCTTCCAGGTTTCGTCGCTGATCGGCACCCCTTGCAGTTTGCCGGTTTTGCGGGATTCGAACTCGATCAGCCGTCGCCGTTTGAGATCGCGCGTCAGATCCGATTTCTTGAGGCAGAACAGATCGACTGGACGAGCACCTACATTCAGCGAGATCAGAAACGCAGCTCTCAGACTTGGTAGGTTTTCGAGTGCCTCCAAGATCCTGGTCACTTCCTCGCGGGTGTAGATCCGCGTTTTGGAGGAAGTCGGGATCGGTTCCGATCGAGGAATGTTCGAGATCGCCTTCACCTCGACGGCGTGGCGAATGATGGTCATCAGGTGATTGCGCGTTGATTTGACGGTGTTCGGGGAGAGTCGATCCGAGTCGAGCATTGCATCGAAAACTCGTTCCAGAAGCAGTCCTCCGCCTGAATCGATCAGGGCCAGAGATGGTCCCGGCCAGTGTCCAACCCAGTCGGCAGGTCGGGAGTAGCGTTCCCAGCGATTGAGTGACTGTCGATCCTTGGCCGCTGTCCCTTTGCAGCGTCCTTTCTTTCCGATCGCCTCCCACTTGCCGTCGAGACAATCTGTGTAGAACTGTCTCAGTGAAGTCGTGCGGGCGTAGTGTTCGCGCTCTTCGGGCGGGACGTGTCGCGGGCAGTACTCGCTCGCTTGTTCGGAGTTCCAGGATTGCCAGGCCTGATCGACTTCGTTCTGTTCTTGTGTTTGCGGATAGAGCTTGATGATCGCGTCGGTGGTGTTCGTCATGGTGCTGCCCGATCTGGTTAAGTGCTGCCCGCACTTGAAAATCGAAATCCACAACGACGGGCGAGGGGAACCACCGTGGATACAACCGTGCAACTACCTCCTCCTCGGCAATTGAAACATCGATTAGAATCTTCTGATTGGTTCGGGTTTTCCCTGGATCCTTGACGGGGGGAGTCGCTGGGGCGCCCCAGGAGTACTGCTCCTGGGGTCGATTAATCGAACCCACCTGATCCAAAGCTTCGAAGCTCATTGTCCTGCACTCCGTCAAACACAAAGTGTGATTACGCTAAATGATTACTTATCACCCTGCAAGCCGAAGGGTTGCAAATTTTTCTGAAATCAAATGAGTTGGATTTCGGGCGATCAAAGAATGAGAGCGCGAGAGCAACGGCATCTGCGATCGACAAACTCGTCGATGCGAACATCCTGTTAGAGCGGATGTTCTTATCTGCCAAAGCGTTGGGATTCGCATCCAGAGAGAAAATCAGCGACCTCGAAACGACAGAAAGCCCGTCGTGGCGGGGGGGCGTTTTCTGCTTAGAAGACTCTGGAGTTTTTTAGAGTGAGCGCAGTTACTCGATGGAATCAGCAGGTTGCCGAGCCTCGGTGGAACTCAAATGGAGCGGGAGTCCCAGTGCATTAAAGAATTTCTCGACAACATCGAGGCCGGGGCAGAACTTTCCAGACAGATACTGACTCACCGTTGGTCGGGAAACACTCATTCGGCGTGCCAGTTCGCTTTGAGACATTCCCTGACGAGCGAGTTCGTCCTTGACGATCCGTCGAAACTCTTCTTGCAGAACCATTTACTTCACAGACTCGACGGTCTGTTGAACTTCCTGCGGGCCGATTTGCAGTGAAATGTGCAGAGCGTTGAAAAACTTCTCCACAACATCAAGGCCGGGGCAAATCTTTCCTGTGAGATACTGATTGACCATCGGGTTGGCGACACCCATGCGGCGCGCGAGTTCGCGTTGAGACATCCCCTGGCGAGCGAGTTCGTCTTTGACGATCCGTCGAAACTCTTCTTGAAGAACCACTTTCATCCCTCCAGTCTATGCGGATGAGACTCCGCTGACGAGGTCGACCGCCTGGAAAACCGAACGATTTAGTAAGTGAATATTTGTTTAGGTCGAAGAAAAAAAAGTGGTCAGGGGCGGGGTCGAACCGCCGACACCAGGATTTTCAATCCTGTGCTCTACCAACTGAGCTACCTGACCGCTCAAAAACGCGAATGCGATTTCTAATCGTCATTGAAGGACATTGCAAGTCAGGCAAAGGTTCAATTCTTAACCAGAAGAACACTGGGGCGAATATTGCCGACATCGCCGCCACTCTGGTCGTCTGAACTTGTGTGCTCCCCGTCTTGTGAGCTTCGCGGAGTGAGTCGTCGGTCTTGCTGCGTTCAGACGGATTCGAGAATCCTCGTCATTGATATCACCCGATTCGAGGGAGAAGCACGCGGGGAGTTTTTGCAGTTATCAGTTGTGATGGGGGAATTCTTTGATTATCCTAGACGATTCGGCGTTCGCGAGTCGCAACCCTGCTCTAGAGGTTGAGATGTGTCGAACATCTGCACTGCCAGACGGGCAACTTGCACGCTGAATTGTTGATCAAACGTAAGAGAACCTTGTCTTGAAAGGGACAGTCGAAGCATGGGTGTTAAGAAATCAGGAAAAGGACGTCGGAAGTTGGGACGAAAAAAGCGACGAATGCGAGCGAAGATTCGCCATCGTAAGGGTTAATCTGCGACACAGACGCTCTCGTGATCGACGTGGAAGGCGATTCGTTTTTCAGTCGTTCACTGATGCGATGTTGCGACTACCGACCTGAGTGATTCTGGCCGAGTCGAATTCTGTATGCATCGCAAGTCTCACCTCCCAACAAGTCTTGAATGTCATTTGTGGCAGTTGAGAGCTTGTTGTCTTATTCTTCCACACTGAATCGTTTCTTCTTGTATTCCATTCGCAATGGCTAAGTTACCGTGCTTGCCGGATGCGGAATGGAAGACAAGCGATTTATGCTGCGCGAAGCGAGTGGCGATCGGGATGTGGAATCGATTTGGCGGCAAGCGGTCGATCTCAATTGGACGATGGTCCTGAGGAAGATTCTTCGCAAACTGGCAGCTAGCTAATGAATCACTGACAGTGCCTGAGTGCAATTCTCGGGAACTGCGTGAGGTTCGCGAAATAGGGCCTGCTTTCGCTCGCGGATTGCCTCCAGCAGAGCGGATTGCTGTTTTGAAGCATGTTCGTGCTTCCCCATGGTTTGCAGTTTCAGGAATGTGTGGGCTAACATACCTCGGTCACTGAACAGCTGGGTTTGCCACATCTTCGAAGCAGGCGTTGATCTTGTCTTCGCGGATGAGCACGAGCAATCGCGACAAAGGTTATGTCGAAGAGTCCAAGCGCGTGCACAGACAAGCACAACTTGCCAAACGCAAATTGCCCAACGCAAATTGCTTGATGTGGAAAACTCATTCGCCTCACCGGAAAATTTCAAAGACCGAATTCCTTTCCTCCCATGAGCAAATCGACCGACATCCGTGTCGTTGACGCGATCCTCACCACAGAAGAATTTCCATTTCGAACGCCCCTGAAGTTTGGTGGGCGGGTGATGGACAAGCATCGCGTGATCAACGTTCAGGTCACTGTTGAAGACCGGGCGGGAAATCATGCAATCGGGCTGGGGAGCATGCCGATTGGAAATGTCTGGGCGTGGCCGTCCGATGTTGTTTCGGCAGAGCAGGCGGAAGCGGCGATGGAAGCCTTCGCGACGCGTGTCGTTCGACTGACGGACTCGCTGGACGAATTCGGACACCCGATCGATCTCATCTATCACGTCTCTGCGGAATACTTTCATCAGGCAAAAGTGGTCGCGGAACTTCATGGGCTGGACGAGCCGGTTCCGGAATTAGCCCAACTGGTCGCCGCCAGTCCTCTCGATGCTGCTCTCCACGATGCATTCGGGAAGGTGCATGATCTCAATTCGTACAACATGCTCTCCAAAGAGTTTATGAGTCGGGATCTTTCCGAATACCTCGACGAGCAATTTGAGGGCGAATATCTCGATCGGTATACGCTTCGTGACCCGAAAGAACGGTTGCCGCTGTATCATCTTGTCGGAGCGCTCGATCCATTGACCGAGGCGGACATTGAGAAACGGATTGATGATGGGTTGCCGGAGACGCTTCCAGAATGGATCGCTGCCGACGGTCTGACTCATCTCAAAATTAAACTGAACGGTGACAATCTCGATTGGGACGTCAATCGTGTCCTCGATGTCGATCGCGTCGCATCGGCTGCTCAAGAAGCTCGTGGTTGCAGCGAATGGTTCTATTCAGCCGACTTCAACGAGAAGTGCGAGAACGTCGACTATGTGTTGGGATTCCTGAATCGAGTTCGTGAATCGTCCCCGCAGGCTTACGATCGAATTCAATATCTCGAGCAACCGACCAATCGGAATCTTGCGGAGCACCCGGAAAACAAGATGCACGAAGCGGCGAAGCTCAAGCCAGTTGTGATTGATGAGTCTCTGGTCGACTACGAATCACTGCTGCTCGCGAGAGAGCTCGGGTATAGCGGAGTTGCACTCAAAGCTTGCAAAGGGCACACCGAGGCACTCTTCGCAGCTGCGGCCGCCCAGAAGTTCGGAATGTTTCTGTGCGTGCAGGATCTCACCTGTCCCGGTTATTCGTTTCTGCACTCGGCAAGTCTGGCAGCTCGATTTCCAACGGTTGCAGCCATTGAAGGCAACGGTCGACAGTATTGCCCGAGTGCCAACCGCGTGTGGGAACATCAGTATCCGAGCATGTTCGAAATTACCGATGGAACAGTTGGGACCGGTGTTCTGAACGAAGTCGGTTTAGGGATGTGAACTCGCCGGCTCTCGTCGATGTTTGACTTTCGGGATGCAGATCTGACGGGTGAGGATTCATCTCCCGACGACGGCAACTGCAATCGATGTTGACCGGAGATCCTTCCTTCAAGTTCTTGCAGTCTGTGCGGCTGCTGTGTGAACGTGCTCGATTCTTCTGCTCACTGCTGATATTTGTTCACGAAGCTGCGGTCGATCCAGTTCTTCAAGTGCAGTGCCCACGCTCCCTGGAACGAGATGCCGTGCCACACTCCCGCAGCTGACCCATTTCCGAAGTTCATCAGCTTCAGGAAATTCTCTTGAGGCGAAAACTTCTTGAGGCTGTCCTCTTTGAGCAGGCGTTGAAGATTGTCCCACAAGAGCGGTCCCTGTCTCACGGCATAAACACCAGCTTTCGGGACGGATTTTTTCTGAATGGACCCGGAATCGCCGACCGCGAAGATCGGTTCTTCTGAAGTCGATTGCAGAGATTCCTCCGTGAGAAGGAATCCTCTCTCGTCTTGAGGAAGTTCTAGTTGGCAAAGAAGTGACGGAGCGGCAGCCCCGGACGCAAGGATGGCGAGGTTGTTCCCGATCGTCCGATCATTTTCGAGGTGCAGTGCTCCGATTGAAATCTCCCGGACGCGATGGCCGGTTGCTAGGCGGACTTGTCTCTGTTCCAGTTCTTTGCGGACTCGATGACGAAAGCCTGACGATTCTGTTTGCAGGATTTCTTCGGCGTCGTGGACGAGTGTTAGCTCAAAAGGGATCTCGCGAGCTGTTTGAGAGAGCCGGGCTTGCAGGCAAAGTGCGATTTCGCATCCCGCCATTCCGCCTCCGATGATGGAGATTCGGATTGGCTCAGAGCGATTTTGGAAACGAAGTCGATCGAGCCGGTCGTTCAAGCGTTGCGTGAAGTCCTGCATTGGCTTGATTGACAGGCAGGCCGGAGGAGCGATTTCAATCCCTTCTGTTGCGGGAATGGAACCGATTCCGACGGACAGAACGTCGAATGCGACTTTCGTTCCGTCGGCGAGAACGAGGTTGCGACCACTGCGGTGAGTGATATGACCGAGGATCAATTGTGCTCCGGCCCAGTCGCAAAGTCGCTGGAGATCGATTTGGGCAGCTTGCAGCGGAAACTGACCCGCGAGCACTCCGGGAAGCATTCCCGAGTAAACGGTCGTCGGAAAGTTTGAGATGCAGACGAGTCGGGTGTCAGGAATCGGATTGTGTTTCCAGTTCCTGACGATGTGCGCATGAGTATGTCCGACACCCAGCAGAAGAATCGTCTTCGTGTGCTTTGTGTCGGACATGTTCAATGCGTCGTTATTGAGGGCGACTACTGTTTCATCGCTTCAGCAAGAATGCGAGAGGTTGTTTCCCGCATGATGCGTGGATCGACGAGTTCGCCTTTTTGCAGTGTCGCTCGGACGTCTTTTCCGGAGATGAAGACAGGCTTTTCGTCGGAGTGGTTTTCCATCAGGTCGACGCGTCCCATCGACTCGTAGAACGCCGCGAAGCCGACTTTGACCGGTTCGATCAGCAGTTCACCGTCGAGCTTGTCAAAGATTTCGTGAGCATCGAAATCTCCCCAGATCGCTGTTCCGTCTGAGAATGGAACGTCTGCGTGTTTCCGTCCGATCACGATGTTTGTGTAACCCATGTTCTGGCGGTAAATGGCATGCATGATGGCCTCTTTCGGGCCGCCGTAGAACATTTTGATGTCGAGTCCGAGAAGCTTAACGCGATCCGGAACAGAGTCGTCGCGGCTTCCCCAGAGTTCGGCGTCGCTGTCGCCGTCGCCGAGGGCTCGTTCGCTGATGAGCTTCTCGTAGGTCTTCATTCGAATTTCGGCGTTGACGTCGTCGCCTTTTGTTTCGCCGATCAACGGATTCAGAACAGCACCCGCGTTCTTGCCTTGCTTCATGAGCACTTCAAGAGCGTAGACGAGGGCGTATTCGTGGGCACGGTGAAGTGGATTGCGTGTCTGGAATGCGACAACTGCATCCCAACCGGTTTCGCCGATCAGCTTGCGAACTTCGCGTGGTGTGAGGACGTACTGGCCGAAGTTTGGATTCTTGGGCTGCGGCAGTGCTCGGATTTCCCCACCGATGAGGTGAGTCTTGTCTGCGTCGGTTCCTTTCAGAACCATATCGGCACCGGGATGGTCGGTTCGATCGGTCAGATAGACGGAAGAAATGTAAGCCTGCTTATCCCACTCGTACACGTCGTTGATGTCGAGGGTCGCAACGATTTCCCCTTCAGGATTCGTCAGAGCGACTTTCGTTCCCGCTTTGAGAGTTGCAGCAGTCTCACCGGTCACAGGAAACGCAATTGGAATTGTCCAAGCGTACTTCTTACCATTGTTGACAATGACAGACTCACTGAGCACTCTGTCGTAGGTTTCCTTGTTCATCGGACCGGTGAGAGGACTGAGTGTCCCGTCAGCGAAACGGTAAACGGTCGACAAGTCAGCTGCGGAGACAGGAACCTTTGGAAGGGTGGCTGCTTCTGCTTTGAAAGAATCAATATCAGCAGCTGCGACTGTGCAGCAAACGGGCTCCGAAAGGCCTCCGTGTGGAGCGATGAGATCAGCCATGGCTTAAGTTCCTAAAGTGAGTTTTTGCAGTTGGATGGACCATTCCTGCGCTTGTGAAATATTGTTTTTGAAAGACCTGTTTGAGACGCGAGACTAGGGCATGCCGGATTGACCGTCAAGACCGGTGAAATCCTGAGTTCGAACCGATTCGCAACGATTGAATTGCTCTTTGCGGAAGCGGTTGGGAAGCTATCGTTTGCACAATGACGGCCGAGCCCGTCCCAGGTTTGAGAATCAATGATTGAGGGGCAGTGATGCCATATCCCCCGAACTGGATGCTACGACAGATCCTGGCTCCAGTGATCCGGCCCGCAACACGCCTGATCATCGGGATGTTGGCTATTCCGATTCTTCGACTCCTGCGAAAAAAAGTCGCACGGACGAAAGAGTGGGACGATGAGTTTGAGAAAGATGTTGAGCAATGGTTCCGCAGCTCGCTTCTTCTTTTCTTCGCCACGAAAAACGTGGAACTGTGGTTGGGGTCCTGGCTGGATCTCAAGTTCAATTTCACGCTCGACCACTGGTGGGTGACCGCTGGCCGGCTTCTACTGGCAGTCGGAGTGGTGGAGTCGATGCCCGATCAGGAACTGTTCTCGATCGTCCATCCCGGTCCTCCGCGTCTCAAATGGGTGAAAGAACGCGGGATCTTCGGAAACATTTCCGATCAGTTTCGACCGATGCTTCGAGGACTTGTCTGTCAGCATTTGAATCGCTCTTCCCCGGTTCTGGCGATTATGGCAGCGATCATGGGGGGAACCGTTGGTTGGGTCTGCTATGCGATGGCGATCACTCAATATCTGATTATCGGGTTGGTCACCTCCCGGGATAAAGCCCGAGATGTGCTGTCTGAGTTCGATCGGCAGGTGGCTCGGCGACGTCAGGAACTCGTCGAGGAATTCGAGATCGAAGGAGAGAGTTCGACTGACGAAGAACTTCCGGAACCTTCAGAAAGTGATCCGAAAGCCATTTAGAGCAAGTTGCTCTTTCCTGTGTACTCGCTTGCGCTGTTTCATCAGATCAAACGCTACGTTCGCTCGTGCGAGTGAGTGCAAACCAAATCAAAAAATGCTCTCGTGAGCTTCTCTTCGACTTGTTCATTAAGACGAAAACAGTTTTCGGTCGAGATCTTGAGTTTCAAACTGTCAGAATTGAGTCCCCATCGACTACGATTCTTCGACAGAACACAGTGACTTGGGAAGTGATCGGATATGTGTGGAATCGCGGGCGGAGTCTGGTCCGCCAACTCGGAGCCCTTGAGTCGAAGCCAACTGGAGAAAATGCTCCACGCGATCCGTCATCGCGGTCCAGACGATTATGGCGTCTATTTTTCGGCGTCTGAAGGAAACGGTAACGAAAACGATCCGCCGTCCGCATCGGCAGCACTCGGGCATCGCCGACTTTCGATCATCGACCTGAGCGGTGGCCGGCAACCTCTTTCGAATGAAGACGGAACCATCTGGGTTTCGTTCAATGGAGAAATCTACAACTACCGAGAATTGCGCAAGGAACTGATCCATCAGGGACATGTGTTCCGGACTGATTCGGATACAGAAGTGATCGTTCACCTGTACGAGGAGTACGGGGTTCGCTGTGTCGACAAAATGCGGGGAATGTTCGTCTTCGCCGTTTGGGATGAATCCCGTGAGCGACTTCTGCTCGCGCGTGATCGTCTCGGCCAGAAGCCGTTGTTCTATCGTCAGGAATCGGGGCGACTTTTATTTGCGAGCGAACTGAAGGCGATTCTTGAAGTCTCGGGAATTCCGCTGCAAGTCAATCGGCAGGCGATTGATCTCTATCTGACATATCAGTACATCCCGCATCCGACTTCGATCCTCTCGGGATTTCAGAAACTTCCTCCGGCGTCGATTGCGGTTTATGAGCGGAATGAACTGACCGTCGAACGGTACTGGAAGCCACCATACGATGATCCGATCGAAGCGACTCCTGCCGCTCGCAGCGAAGCGCTCGCAGAACTTCGAGAGACGTTGACCGAAGCGGTGCGATTGAGGATGCGGTCAGATGTCCCGCTCGGGGCGTTTCTGTCCGGAGGGATTGACTCGACGATCATTGCGGGGCTGATGCAGTCGTTGTCGGAGAAACCTGTTCACACGTTTTCAATTGGCTTCCCGGTCCACGAATATGACGAACGTGCATATGCTCGGGAAGCAGCCAAATTTCTCGGAACCGAACATCACGAGTTTCTCGTTGATCCGTCGGCATTGGAAACACTGTCGACGCTGATTTGGCACTATGACGAACCTTTCAGCGACAGTTCCGCGATTCCGACGATGGCTTTGTCTGAAGTGACCCGAAAGATCGTGACGGTCGCGTTGTCCGGAGATGGAAGCGACGAACTCTTCGCCGGGTATCATCGGTATCGGGCTGTCGATCTCGCGGGAAAAGCTGATTGGCTGCCCCGACCCGTAAAGGCTGCTCTGGCTGCGAAGATCTGGCAGAAGATTCCGACCTCAACTCGCCAACGTTCTCTCGGTCGTCGCGCGAAGCGATTTATTGCCGCACTTGGACAATCTCCGGAACGACGCTACTTGCGCTGGATCGGAATCTTCGATGAGGATTCCCGACACAATCTCTACACGCGGGAATTTCAGGAGTCGCTGGACGGATTCGATAGCGGAGATTTCATCGATGACGCCTATGCGGAATACCCGAATCGCGACTTTCTCACGCGAACAACGGCGGTCGATGTGCTGACATATCTTCCCTGCGATATCCTGTCGAAAGTCGATATTGCAAGCATGTGTCACAGCCTCGAAGCACGAAGCCCGTTTCTCGATCATCACGTTGTCGAACTCGCAGCTCGGATGCCAGCAGAGTGGAAATATTCGAACGGGAAGGGGAAGCAAATTCTCATCGAAGCGTTCTCCGATCTGATTCCCGAATCGATTCAGAATCGTTCGAAGATGGGATTCGGAGTTCCGATTGATCACTGGTTCCGCAATGAACTCAAACCGTTGATGAAGGAAACCCTTCTGTCGGACCGCTGTCTCGATCGGGGTTACTTTCGCCCGGACGCACTCAAGTTGATGATCGACGAACACCTCAATGGCCGATGGGATCACTCTTATCGATTGTGGAATCTTGTGTGTCTTGAACACTGGCACCGCGTCTTTCTGGAAGGAGCCCGACCCGAGGAAGCTGTCCCGGTATGACGGAATCGCAAGTCATTCATCGACGCTGGCTGATCGCCATCCTGTTGACAGCACTCGTGCTTCGCGTTGGCGGAGTGGTGTTGCTTCAACAGCGACTCGATGCGAACGGGCAACAATTTTTGATCGCTGGGGATGCCGAAGGTTATTGGCTGCTCGGGCAGAAAATTGTCGAAGGCGAAGACTACGCGATTCATACGCCGCCTCGATATGTCCATCGCATGCCCGGATTTCCGCTCTTGCTCGCTTCGATCATGGCGGTCTTCGGCCAACAGTTTCTTCCGGCCAGAATCGTCCTCGCATTGATTGCGACGTTCGCGTGCCTGCTGGTCTACTGGCTCGGTAAACGAATCGGGACTGAGCGAACCGGCCTCATCGCTGCCGCAATTGTCGCTGTGTCTCCAACGTTTGTCGGGTTTTCCGGGTTGATACTCTCGGAAACAGCGTTCAGCGTCGCTTTGCTTCTTGCTTCGCTCGCATGTGAACGATTGGGACGGCTGATTTCTTCGGCAACAAGTACATTGTTTGCGGTATTGCAACAGGCTCTCTGGGTGGGAATTGCCTTTGGCATCGGAGTCTATTTGAAGCCAAGCTGGATTCTTGCAGCTCCGTTGCTGGGCGGGGCAATGATCCTGTTGCTGAGGCCGAAAGTCCGAACGTTCGCATCGGCAGCGATGATTCTGTTTGCGATGTTGATGACTCTGGTGCCGTGGGGCATTCGAAACGAACGCGTTTCCGGTCACTTCACACTCACAACATTTTGGATGGGACCGAGTTTGTACGACGGAGTTCAACCCGGAGCGAATGGAGAAAGCGATATGCGTTTCTTCGACGATGACGGGCTGACTCAAGAAATGACTGAGTATGAAGTCGATCAAGAGTACCGAAAACGTTCTCGAGAACTGATTCTTGCCGATCCTCTCCGGATTGCCCATTTGTCCTGGTTGAAGTTTGTTCGGTACTGGAATCTGTGGCCGAACGCAGACCAGTTTCAATCATGGTCGCTCAAAAGTTTACTTGGCTTGTTCTATTTGCCTGTTTTGACATTTTCGGTCTACGGTGCGTGGGTCCATCGGGGCCAATACTGGTCTATGGTCATTTGCCTTGGCCCGGTACTCTACTTCATGTTGATTCACCTGGTCTTTGTCAGTTCTCTGCGATATCGCCTGCCTGGGGAATACCCGATGCTCGTCATGACAGCTTTGGGAATCGAGGCGGTTTTATTCAGAGCCGGACAATCGCGACCGAAATTGGAGAATAACTCGGACTAAAATTGTGAGCTGGAACGGAATCCGCGAAACGCTGCAATGGATGCTGTTTCTGCTGTTGATCGGTGTGGTCGCAGCAGGGTACGGAGCGGCCCACTTTTGGTCGATGAAGGATGACCTGATCCGCACCACCGTGGACGGTGTCCTCTCTCGGATGTTTCCGACCTGCGAAGTCTCTTTCAAAACGGCCGAGCTTGCTTCTGACTCCGGCGTTGTCATTTCGGAGTTGATGTTACAGTCAAAAGTGACCGGCGCGCGACTTGTTTCTATTCCTCGCGTCAATATTCAGATCGACTCGACCGCGCTTCAGGAATCTCATTCGATTGTCGTTCGCTCGGTCGATCTGGAATCTCCGGTCCTCGAAGTCCTCCGGACGGCGGATGGAGTGTGGTCCTGGACGGGCTTCACAACTTCCAGCCCGGAACAAACGTATTCTCCGGAGATTCGCGTTCGAAACGGTCAGATCCGATTGGGAATCGAACAGATCTCTGGAGGCGTCATTCACGAGATCGACGGACGTGTGGTCGAGGCCAATCTGGTTCCAACGGCATGGAAAGCATTCGACATCACGGGCGCGCTGGCCGTCGAATCGCTGGGAACTCTCCAACTGGCGGGAAATCTTGACCTGAGAACATTGCGCTGGAATCTGCATGGCGACCTGGGTGATGTTCGCGTCGATGGTCCATTGATCGAGAAAGCGGCCCTGTTGATTCCGGATGTCGGGCGTCGTCTGGCTGAGTTGCAAAGTCAGTCACCGGTGATGCGAGACCGAATGAAATCAGAAGGACGTGATTCCCAGTTTGCTCTCGTTGGCGAAACTGTTGAGCAAGCGAGTCGGCGCGCACTCTTCCGTGCCGACTTGAACCTTCACTTCGAGGTGGGCCAACTCTCGGCGGAACATCCGTTGGATTACGAGTTGACCTCAGACTTCCGCAACGGGCAGATTTCCGAATTGCTGTTGCCGGTTCCTCTGTACGATGTCAGTGGCCGTTTCGAACTGACTCCAGACAAAATTGTCATCCGCCGTTTTGAAGGCAGAAACAACAGCGCCTCACTCTCTGTCGATGGATTCGCGTCACGTCTCGGCAATGACTGGAGCAAAGACTTTTCGATCAAGGCTCAGAATCTGCAGATCGACGAAAGACTCGAAACGGTCTTACCGGAATCGATGGCCGGTTTGTATCACCTGATTCATCCGCGGGGAGTCTTCGATCTCGACTTCGACGCAAGAATACAGCCGGGCGAAAACTGGACGTTTAAGCTGCGAAAGTTCACCGCACGCGATTGTCAGGTGAAACACGAATACTTCCAGTATCCCGTTGACCAGATTCAGGGAGAGGTGACCCACGATCAGGGGCACTTTCACTTCAACCTTCGGGGCATGGCGGGCGATCGACCGGTCACTCTTCGTGGCACCAAAAGCGATGCAACCGGCCCCGGTGGAAGCGAATTCATCATTCAGGCCGAACGGATTCCCATCGACGACCGGTTGTTGAATTCTTTGCAGATGAAGAATCAGCAGGGAGCTCGGGAAGCGATTGAGTCGATGCAGATGGAAGGGGTGCTCGACGTCACCGCGAAGTTCGTCCAGGCAGCGACTCCCGGCGCAAAGTTCATGATGCAGCTGAACGCAGAAGTCAAACAGTCGACTGCGAACTACAAAGGGTTTCCTTATCAGCTGGAAGACTTTTCGGGGACGATCGAATACGACGCAGTCGAAACTCCGGTATGGCGATTTGACAATCTGAAAGCCCGGCACGGGCACGCTCATCTCAGCGGACGAGGACTCCTCGACCTGACGCTCTCTCCGCCGGTCTTCGCTCTCGAATTCAATTGTGTTCGTGTTCCGATCGATGCGGATTTGGAAAAAGCATCCCGAGTCAGTGCTCCTCATCTGGAGCAATTGTGGAAAGACATCGACCTCAAAGGCACCGTTGATGTGGACCGCGTGCGAGTTGGCTGGCGACTTGGCGACACTCCCGAAATTACATTGCAGGGAATTCAATGGCGCGACGGAGCTTTCAAACCTGCCGATCTCCCGTATCGCTGGGAGAACGTGGTCGGAGCACTCGAATACGATGGGAACCGCTTGCGAATTCATTCTTTGAACGGTTGGCACGGAGAGACCTATTTGCATGTCGATGGCTCAAAACCAGAGTCCCCCGCGTTTGTAGATGTCCCGGAGAATTCTGCAGTCGCCTGGCATATTCATATGGGCGATCTGCATTTGATGAAGTTGAATGTCGACGCGGAACTTCTTAAAGCTCTTCCTTCTGAACTCGCAATTTCGCTTGCGAGTCTCGACTTGCGAGGGCCGGTTGACCTGCACGTTCAGGCGGATCTTAAGGGATGGACATCACTTCCGGATGTCGTCACTGCCGACTGGGAACTCTTTGCGTCACTCGAGAACAACGACATTTACGCGGGGATTCCGATGACCGGAGTCACCGGGCGTGCGAAAGTCCAGCGAGGTGTCTGGGACGGTCGGCATCTCTACATGGAAGGCTATCTTGAACTCGAATCCGTCACCGCACTTGGAATGACATTCAACGATGTGACAAGTCCGATGATCATTACCGACGAACGGGCAATCGTTGGCCGGGCTGTCCCGAATCAGAAGCAGCTTGTGCATGCAGAATCGAACCCTTACCGCGAATCATCGCTCAAAGGGAACATCTACCGAGGGCAGGTCGGGCTTGATTCTGAAGTGGTCTTCGCAGCCCGACCTGAATTGATTCAGTATCGCGGCGAAGTGAGCATTAAGGATGTCGAGCTTGCCGACTGGGCGGCCGATCAGTTTCAGACAGCCCAAAGACTCAAAGGCATGGTCAACGGATGGATGGAGTTTCGAGGGATGGGCCCGTCGATGACAGCGACGAAAGGGAAGGGGTGGGTGAACATTTCACCCGCTGCGATCTATGAACTCCCGGCGTTTGCTCAGGTCTTCTCGCTTTTGAATTTTCGACCTGTCGGGAATACAGCTTTCGATTATGCCTACGCAGAGTTTGATATTAACAACGGGAAGTATGACTTCTCTTATATTGAGTTAAACGGAGACGCACTCGGCCTTACCGGACGAGGTTCAGTTGGCTATGCAGCTGGCACAGCTTCACTCGTTAATTTGCAGTTTGCATCGAAGCTAAATAATCAAGTTCCGATCTTAAGAAACATCATTCAGCCACTCGGGAATAAATGGATCCGAGTGCAAGTGAATGGAACTGTTGCGAAACCGGTGGCCACAACCCAACCCGGCATCGGACCGCTGGATGATCTAATCCGCCAGTTCGGCAACGCAATCGATCCAAGTCGAATGCGACGTCCATAAACTGCGATTTTCGGTGATTCACGCAAGCTTGCGGTGTTCTAAGTTAACCATTCATCGCGATGTGCCTGAACGAATTTATCGTCGATGAGATGCGGATAGGCGGCGCAGATGCGGTCGATTTCTGCGGCTTGTCCCTTGCTCATGGTTTCCGCTTCGTCCAGACACCAGCAACCGGGGACGAGTCCCTGCCGGCGGAGAACTTCCAGGATCCCGGGGATGCATCCGCGAAATTCGTTTGCAGCATCAAAGATGACTGCGTTCATGTCTGTGACCTGATTGGCGATACTTAAGTAGCGAGCCGGAATTGTTTCGCCGTTTTTGATGGTCTTGATTTCGCTTAAAAGATCGACTGCGGACTTTGTCCAGACAGCCCAGTGACCGAGCAGTCCTCCGGAGAACTTCACTGGTTTGGCATCGGCAGTGTTTGAGAATTCGTAAGAGGTCATTAAATCGGTGACGATGGTGTCGTCGTTGCCGGTGTAAAGGGCGATGTCTTCTCGGCCGGATTCCGCGAGTGCTCGCACGACATCGATTGTTTGATACCGATTAAATGCGGCAATTTTAATTGCGACGACATTCTCGATCTCAACGAATTTCTTCCAGAACGAATACGGGAGAGAAATTCCGCCGATCCCTTCCTGAAGATAGAAGCCGAACACGGGAAGGACATCTGCGACGGCGCGGCAATGTGAAAAGATCTCTTCCTCGCTGCTCCCACGTAGCGCGGAGAGGCTGAGGAGTCCGCAGCTATATCCGAGTTCGCGAGCAATCGATGCTTCGTGGGTGGCTTGTTTCGTAGTCCCGACGATCCCGGCGACGCGCACGGTCTTCGTCTGACCACTGCGGGTGATCTCCTCGGCAGCGAGTGAAAGAACCGGTTCGTAGAGACCGACTTTTTCATCATGAATTGCAAACTGAGTGGTATGGACCCCGACAGCCAAACCGCCAGCGCCCGCAGCGAGGTAATACCGGCTGAGGGCCCGTTGATGTTTTTCGTCGAGTTCACGATTGGAATTGAGAGCGAGCGGATGCGCTGGGATGACAAGCCCACTGAGGAGTTGTTGTCGAAGGGAGGAAGTTTGCATAGCAATGATTTCTTATCGAGTGTGTGCGAAGCGAATCGGGCTCTTGGCGAGTCTGCCGAACTGACCGCTCAGAATTTTCCGTTCCTGACTTCAAAGTGCGTCGGCTTGGAATGAGTCGGAAGGTCCCGTTTCAGCCAGTCGGCGGTCCACTGAATCAGCGTCTCCAGAGAGACGGTCGGTTCTCCGTATTTCTGGTGAGCGAGTGAACCATTGTTTAAGAGGGCTGTTGGTTGGGCTTCTCCGCCCGGCGTCCAGGTTTGACCGAAGGCGTCTGCGAACTTCTTGCAGACCTGATGAGTCGAAAAGATTGTTGGGCCAGCTATGTTGAGAACGGTTGCGGGAGATTCTGCCTCTGCCATTGCTTCCAGAAACAGGGCGTTTGCATCGCCTTGCCAGATGACATTGGCGTATCCCATCGTTAGCTCAGGCGGATGCTGTTGAAGGACTTGCCTGGCGAGATCAACGAGAACTCCGTACCTCATTTCGACGGCGTAATTCAGTCGGGCGATCAGTGTCGGTGACTGGTTTCGACGCGAAAAGAACTCGAACATCCGTTCGCGTCCAAGTGCCGACATCCCATATTCTCCGACCGGATTCACATCGTCAGTCTCAACGGATCCGCCTGAATCGACAGGTACAAGCGGATAGACGTTGCCGGTCGAAAATGCACCGATCCTGCTGTTGGGAAATCTCTGGCAGACAACTGACGGCAGCCAGACATTCATCGCCCACGTTCGCGACGCATCGCCGGAGGTCCCGAACTTTGCTCCCGTCATAAAGATAACATTGGGAGCATCGGGGAGGCTGGCGATAAAGTTTTCGTCCAGAAGGTCGCCGGAAATCGTTTCAATGTCCCAGCCATGAAGTTGTTCGGGAAGAGATTGATCGGAGAATCGACTGACTGCGATGATGCGACGTGACGAGCCAGTGTCTTGGGTGGCGCGTCGCAACATACGAGTCAGCGATGGACCCATTTTTCCCCCGGCACCGAGAACAAGGACATCACCGGGAGTCGATTCCCATCGATCGATGACTCCTTGCGTCGGCCTGCTCAAGAGTTCTTCGAGTTGTTCGAGATCGGCAATCTCATCAGGCAGAGATTCATTCATGCGTAAACCTGTTTTCGAGTTCGTGTGAGCTGTCCGTCCGTCGCTGGATAGCGGACTGAGAGGCTATCCGGAAACTGAGGTTTTGTGAAAGTCTGGTTTTGTTCACACTTTGCGGTTCATCAACGCAAAGGAGTGCACGGTGTCCGAGGCGATTCGAAAAGCGTACCCAAGTGACCTGACTGACCTTCAGTGGGAGATGATCGAAATGATTCTTCCGAAGCCCCGCCGCAGCAAGAAAGGCGGGCGACCACAAACTGTGGACGTGCGGG
>NZ_SIHI01000020.1 GCF_007859735.1 Thalassoglobus neptunius
CAGCTTCTGCAACACCTCAGCCAGCGACTTTCCTGCCGCCAACATCGCTTGCCCCTCCTGCAACAGCTTCACAATCTGCTCAGGCTTACGTCGTCGTCGCTTCGTCATCAAAGTCTCCTCGAACCAAAATCGGTCGGTTGACTCTCATAACATCTGGATCAGAAAATGGGGAGCACGCCAGTCCGTCGTTGCCCCTGTTTTATTGGACCGACGTTTTGTCGGCCGACCAAACAAGGAAATGACCATTGCTGAAGTCTCCGTTCAAAGGAAGACAACAGCAACCACCTTACCAACTAGAGACAAAATTTACGTCCTGAAACTGCCACCAGTAACCGTCAAACATGATCGACCAATACCAATTTGTGGCCAGCTGGTCTACACTCCCCAATGGTGCTCAACAGTAGCGAGTGAAAATTGACTTACGGAGCGTATCGTCAGAATGTGGCTACAGACGTCGTGTTCTCTGGAATTCAATTCCTCCGTTTCAACCCCACTTCTTCTGATGCTTCGGCTCCGTAGTGGTCGGCAGCAATGGGTTGCCCGTGAACAATACGTGTTGGATCCCAGTGTGCCTGCAGTTGAGTTTACTGACCCATTCGGAAATCTTTGCCAGCGAATCGTTGCCCCGGCAGGACAGTTTTCAATTCGTACCTCCGCTGATATCGAAGCTGCTGATGCGGCCGATGTCTGCCCAGGTGCGTGCTTTATCGAAGTGCAAAACTTGCCGGAAGACACGATCCCCTTTTTGCTGCCGAGCCGGTTTTGCGAATCTGATCGATTTACGCAAATGTCGGCATCGCTCGTTTCTAATTGCGGGCCCGGCTATGATCAGTGTGCAGCAATCGTTGAATATATTCGAGAGACAATCAATTACGTTCCGGGGTCCGGTCAAGAGGTTATCAGTGCCGCTGAAGTCAACAGTCGTTCAAAGGCAGTCTGTCGAGACATGGCACACTTGGGAATTGCACTTTGTCGTGCACTCTCGATTCCAGCGAGGATGGTTGTCGGCTATCTCGAAGCCCTCCAACCGATGGATTTGCATGCTTGGTTTGAAGCGTTCGTCGGTGGACGGTGGTACACATTTGACGCGACCCAATCCAACTTGCACGGAGGTCGAGTAGCGATCGCCTACGGACGCGATGCCGCTGATGTGGCCATCTATACCCAGTTTGGTACCCCAATCGACCTCTTGAGCATGAACGTTCGAGTGAGTCGGATGCCGGGACCGCCCTCTTGAAAATCCAGTTGACAAACTCGTCGCTCATCGACAGCACTGGCACAGAGGGTTTCAGGGAGAATAAAACTAAAACATGCGTCGACTTCAAATCACTCATGTTACGCGATACCGGTATAGCCAACCGGTGAAACTGCAATCGCACCAACTCATGTTACGTCCGCGCGAAGGGCATGATATTCGAATCGAGTCTTCGCGTCTCAGTATTCAACCACAAAATAAAGTTCATTGGCATCGGGACGTTCACGGAAATTCGGTTGCAGTCGTAGAATTCGTTAACGAAGCTGCATTTCTCGATTTCGACAGCAAAGTGGTGATTGAGCACTACGAAGATAAGCCCGTTGAGTTCAGTCTTGATAATCGTGCGAAGCACTATCCGTTCCAATACGACGCAGGTGAGAGAGCTGATCTGGCTCCCTATCTTCAGCCATTATTTACACCACGAGTTGACACAATTCGGAAATGGGTGGACGAGTTTTGGAAGCCCGGTCAGACTCTTCCCACATTGGACTTACTTGAGCAAATGAATCAAGCGATTCCTGCCCAGCTAAAGTACAGGAAACGCGAGGCTGCGGGCGTTCAACGTCCTTCTGAGACGCTTTCTTTGGGCAGCGGATCGTGTCGCGATCTGGCGACTCTGTTTATGGAAGCATGTCGCCACCTCGGGCTGGCAGCACGCTTTGTCAGCGGCTATCGATACGACCCAAACCTGTCACCAGGAGAGGGAGCAACACATGCATGGTGCGAGGTATATTTAACTGGCGCTGGTTGGCGCGGATATGACGCAACCATCGGCGCGCGAACCGGTGGCGACCATATTGCTGTAGCAGTTGCCCGCCATCCCGAATGGATTCCTCCCGTTGCTGGAAGCTATCATGGACAGTCAGAATCGACGATGGAAGTCAGTGTGGCAGTGACTCAACTCGGGGGCCTCGAATGAAGCACATTGAGATCTTAGAGCCTCACGGACGGCCCAATGCCATCACCACAGAAGATGTTGCTGTCGAGACGGGTTCGAGAAAATCTCGCCAGGTGCCATGCCCTCGCTCGCGTTGGCAAGGTGAAAATACTCCGCCGCAGGTGGCTCAATATCATCTCTGCGCAGCGAAGCATTTTGAAGCTGCTACCCGACTTTGAATACATCGAATACCGCTTCGAATCTAACAGCATGAGACCGTGAGGACAAACAATTCACGGGGATTGCTCGGTACGATCGAATAGGGGATGACGACGCCGGGTGCCACTGTTAGAAGCATTGAAGAATTGCACCGTAAAGACCTGATCGTTCCAACAGAGAACGCGAACTGCATGTCCACGCAAGCGAGGACATGGCACCCTTCGAGTCGATCGAGCGATGCCACCCTGCCCGGACCAATTACAACCAGAGACAGTCCAATAAATCGATGAAAGAGATTTTCCTCCCGAAGCTAGCGAACTTTTGTTTGTACCCAGTGATACTCGTTCTGAGTGGGTGCTTTGCCCCTGCCCCATATCGAGGTCCAACGATCTACGACTCGGAATCCATTCTGCGGTCTGCGATTGACAATATGGAGACCAAAGGGGGTTTGGTTTTCTTTAACCCGGAGGGACCTTGCGTCTCGAAACTTGTCATCGAATTGGAACAATTGACAACTAGCGATTTCTACAACGGCAAAGCTTCGGAAATTACTGAGCGATATCTGAACCAATGTTCCGATCCTCCGGAACTCTCACAAATACACCTTGTGCATGGGATGTTGCTCTCACACTCTGGCCGCCATGAAGAAGCCCGAGATGCGTATGACAGAAGCATCGAGTTGAGTGACGGAAGCTGGCAGCCGTATTTCCACCGAGCGTTCTATTTCGACAGAAAACGCGATGGGGAGGCCGCTGAGGCGGACCGGAAAGCCGCCAGGTCCATCTTTCCGGCCGCTCCATTCGACGATTTCTCTGCAAGTGCACGGGACGGGGGCGTGATCTAACCGATGTCTACAACTGCCTCGAATTATTCATTTTCGTTAAAACTTGGTATCGATCATGCACTTGCGTCATGAGACGCTAACTGGATTAATCAGCGAAGTAGGGTCCGCTGTGCGGACCGATGAAATTGACGATCACGTATCCAGACTCGGCAAGGATGACGAAGTCAAACGATTCTCGTGAATTGCTCGGTACGATCGAACAGGGGATGACGACGCCGGGTGCCAGTGCCACTGTTAGAAGCATTGAAGAATTACACCGTAAAGACTTGATCTTTCCATCAGAGAACGCGAACTGCATGTCCACACAAGCGAGAACATGGCACCCTTCGTTTCGATTGAGCAATGCCACCCTGCCTGGAAATGCAGTTCCAGTTTCGATGGACCAGCCGGCCGGCGTGATCGTTTCCCCCGCTTGGCCATCGATCAGTTCGCCCCCGGATCCGGTGTGCAGAATTTGGAAACCAGCCCGGCCGTGTCGTATCCATCCGGATTTTCCACTCGAATGTCCACTGGCTTGCTTCTGGCCATTCTCTGAATGGTTTCTGGCACCTTCTCTGCAGCTTCGGCGGAATTCGCAGAAACAAACACGGTGCAACTCTGATCAGCCAGCCCCGGCGTGGCAATCAGTCCCAGTGATTCAAACCCGCACAGATCCGGCAGCAGCTGCAACACGATGCCCACCATCTGGTGGCGGTGCTGGTCATTGATTGTCAAACACTGTGCAGCGCCCGCCTGCTCTGCCAGCAGCACCGGCAGCGCAGTGGCTGCAGCTTGTTTCCGATCTCCACCGCACAAGAAAGCCAGCTTCTGTGATTGCAGCACCACTGCAGACAGATACTGAACTGATGAATGTCCCAGAAAGCTCTGCATGGACTGAATGAACTGTCTGCAGGCTTCTTCTGGTTCCCGATCTGGTTCCAGATCGTCCGTGGCTTTTGTCCCGATCGGTGCATCACGTTCCAGCGGCGTGGCCGTCCGCACGCAGTTGATGGCGCTCAATAAATCGTCATCATCCAGATCGGTGTCCACCGTCAGCCCATGGCCGGGATGGTAGACCATCACAATGGCATGCTCGGCACCGGTCGTGGCTTTGGCGTTATCGAGAATGCCGGCCAGTTGCTTTTCAAGTTCCTGCCTCTGCTGCGTGTTCATGTCGTCACCTTGGAAAAATCGTTTTCTGTTTCTGTGGCTGGCGTTTCGTTCGCTCGCCACGTTTGTGGCCAGTCGCTGGCCGTGGTGGAACATCCACCACCGGAAAGGAATCAAACAGCCGGCAGCAGTGAACACAGACCACACCACCACCGGCTGCCATCGGCTGCCGGCATGTGGCACAGCGGATCCACTGCGGCCGGGTCATTGATCCCCCGTCTGTGATGATTCGAGATACTGCCGGCCAGCGTCTGTGATGTGGTACAGCTGGTACGTGTTCGCGTTCCCATAGCCGATCAGTTCCACCAGTCCGGCAGCCTGCAGCTGCATTAGCTTGCGGTTCGTCTCAGTCTTGAAAGCGCAGCACCATGTCCCCGGTTTATTCCAGCGGTCCCCCGTCTGCACCAGCTGCAGCATGTCCCGCAGCTCTTGGTCAATTTCCGTGTGGCTCATTCGTTTGCTTTCCTAGTCCAGAATCCGTTCCACACCCACGGCAGCCATGCCGGCCGGTGTGGCGTGAAAATATCGGTCAGCACCCTGGTTGATGATCCGGCCCGGCTTGACCAGTCCAATCATGGCCATATCGAGTAGGGTGCTGTGGCTGGCAGAATTCACTTCCGCGCAGTAATGGTTTCGGTATCCCGGGCGGCTGGAATTCGCACCCAGCATGTGGCGCAAGATGGTCAGATATTCCGGTGGGTGTTCTGTCTTGTGTTTCTTGGGCATCGGTTCATCCTGTGGCTTGTGGTTGTGGCTGGAGTTCCTCCAGCAGTTGGCGGCCGGCTGGCCAGTCGTGCTGGTCATCCAATTGACCACGGACTGCGGCCAGACCTTGCTGGATGCAGTGTTTCCAGAATCCCGGCGCGTTCAGAATTTGCTTGCGTTTGCGGTGCATGCGTGCGGCCAGCGCGAATGCAGCCAGCCGGGCGTCCTCAGTGCGCGGCAGATGTCCGCGCAGCTGTGCCCAGTCCACGCACCGCTGCACCAGCTGCGGATCTGCCAGGCCATTCAGACCGACAACGGGGAAACCATCAGCGGTGCTGGTTCGGCGTTCTGCTCCATGAAAGGTCCGCGTTCCATCGGCGGTGGTGGCTTTGGTCTGGTAGGCTGATGGCTGTGGCGTGCCGGCTGGCTGGTGTCGCTGTGGTTGCTCGATTCTCTCGGCTGGCTGCTGATGATCGGCAGCAGCTGTGGATCCGCCACCGCTGGTTTCGCTGGTGTCGGATCCGGTGGCGGTGGTCTCTTTGATCGGTACAAAGTCTTCCAAGTTCGGCCAGACGATTCTGCGGTGCTGGACTGTCTTTGACCCGATGCGTTGCGGTGACTCGATGATCAGACAGAGTTCACGCAGTGCGGCCATGGCTCGCTGCACAGTTCTGCGATGGCAGCCCATTTCCATGGCCATGGTGTCAATCGATGCCCAGCATGTGCTGGCATGTCCCGCGCGGCCATCAATCACCCGCAGTAACGATTTCATCGCGAATGCTGAAACGCTGGTCCCATCACGCAGACGGACGGAATTCAATTTGCATTCACGCAACACTCGCAGTTGCCGACTGCGTTTCCAGTCAAACGTTTGTTGCTTCATGGCGATTCCGTGCCGTGGCTGGTGGTGTTGGTGCGTCCCGCTCGATGCGTTCCACTCGCATGTCGAGTGGTCCATCGAACCGCAGTTTGACCGCATTGCCCATCGTCAGTGTTGGCGTGATGATCATTTCGCAGCCGCACTGGCAGCGGATCTGCACCGCTTCTGATTGTTTCCGGTGAAGTATCAAACCCATGTGAATGTCCTTTCGTTTGGTGGTGTCAGTCCGTTGTCAGTTTGCAATCAGTTCCATTCCCCCATGCGAAACTTGACGATTCGCGCGGTGGTATGTTTCAGATGGTCCGTTTCAGACAGAAACTTTCGGCCGGCTGCGGTCAGCTTCCACCGCTCCGATTCGCCTAGATACAGATCCGGCTGGACCAGCCCATAACTGGCCGCTCGGCGAAGTGCTGCCAGCGTGAATGGTTCACTGCACCAGCGGCCGGCCAGCTGTTCCAGCAGCCCCCGGTGGAATCCATCGATGCAGAACACGGTCAGATTGAACGGCCCCGACAATTCCGCAGCTGCGGCCAGCTTGCGAGTGGTGGCCAGTCGGTTCTGCTTCCGGCGTATTGATTGAATCATTCTGTCTCACTCCGTTGAATTCAGAAACCACCCGGGCGGGCGGGTGCCCGGGTGGCGCTCGCGTCGATCAGATCTGATTGAAGTGCATTGCACCGCACAGCACCTGATCGACCATGCCCCGGTCTTCAAACTCGGTGGTGATCATCTCGGCCACAGCTTCGATGGCGTCCGCTTTCACAGATCGCAGCCGGCCCGGCATGGTTTGAATTCGGAAGCGTTCTTTCTTGGCATCCGTGGACAGCACGCACGGAATGACAACTGGATTCACAGCTGCAGCCAGCGGCTGCTGTCGTTGCTCTGTGTCTACTGTGACGGGCAGCCGGTCCAGCAGATCGACATACACCGGCCCGGTAAAATCGAAATCAGTCGGCACCTTCTCAGCCCCGCTGACCTGTGCCAGCGTGTCCCGACTCATCCGGGTGGCGTCATCGTGGAACTGGCTGTGCGTCGTGTCGGTCCGGCCGAATTTCAGATCCCGAATGGATGCCAGCACACCAGACGGAACGTATCCAGACAGCTTGTGCCGGAACACGTCCACCGCTTGTTCATGTGTCAGCCATGAACCATCGACAGATTCGAGTTCCTGCAACTGCGGTGCCAGCGGCAGTGCCCAGATAGTCCGGTCCAGACCGAACCGTTTCTGCGGCTCATGATAGGCCACCACCTGTTCCAGCTCGACAGACAGCATCGAAGCGCTGTCCTTTGTTTCAAGCATGGTGATTAGTGATTCCAGATTTTCCACCGACACCACTTGCCCCGGCTTCGGTTTCGAAACCTCGACCATTTCCCCATCGATCCACAGCGTTTTTTCTGTGGATGATTCCATCAGTGGAACGGGTTGCACACATCCGCGCGCGTGGCTTTTGAGTGACTCGAAGAATTCAGAAAGCATGGTTTTCATTCCTTGAAGAATTGAGGGATGCCGGCCGATTGAACACGCAGCCGGCGTGCGTGTTATTCGTGGTTAGCGGCTGCCCAGCTTGGCGGCTCGGTGGCGGCTGGCATCGGTGCGGCGTCCATCATCCCGGCCAGTCTTGTATGCCGTGGCACTGCCCTGCAGTGGTCGGTTCCGGCTTCGATCTTTTCGCAAAACAACTTTCTTCTCGTTCTCCAGCCATCGCATGGCCAGATCTGTTTTGCGTTGGACCATCAGCGCCCGGGAATCGCTGCTGCCCGGTGTGACTGACTCGATCCGCTGCTGCGTTTTCTCGATCTGTTCACGCAGACCATGTGCAAAGCCCAGCGCGTATTTGGCGCCGTCACCTTTCCAGTATCCCCGAAATTTGGCGAGTGCCGAAACCTGAATCACCATGTGCAATTCTTCAAACAGCCGGGCAGCTGCTGCGGCATCTTCTGCGATGCCGTACCACACGAACGATTTCCCGAACCGCTGCCGGCCGCTGGCGTCCAGTCGTGGAAAACCACCCGCTGTGGTTGCTTCTCTCAGTGCTGGATCGACATAGGATGGACAGCCCACAAAATCATCGACGAAAAACGCGAGTGCTTCCTCCCATTGGTGGATCCGCTGACCGACCACAGCGTGGAATTGGTCCATTCTCTGGCTGGTGTCAGCGCTCGTTTCCACTTGCTGGATGTCCTGTTCTGTCAGCTGGTGTGCATCCATCAGCCGCTGGGCATGCTGGATGGCATTTTCAATCTCGGCTTGGCTGGCTGCGTCATCGGCTGCGATGGCAAACAGTTTGGCCACTTTGGCAATGATTCGTTCAACACTCATTCCAGAAACTCCGGTTCAGTTTGGACAATGCCGACCGATTCAACACGCAGCCGGCGTGCGTGCTAGTCGTCGCTGTCGTCGGCTTCATTCTGTTCGGCTTGGAACAGCCCCGGCTGGTTGGGTGCAATCACGCAGTGGCGTGAATCCGGATCGAAAAACATTCCCCGGCCATGGCTGCCACCATTCAGCGGCTGGCATTTGTTGGTTCGGGTGGCCTCTTTCGGGATGCTGGCATTCACCTGCATGGTGACTTCGATTCCCTCCAGTTCTCCCTCTGTCACCACCGGTTTCGTGCTGATTTCCAGATTCAGCTTGCGTGCGTTTTTCAGGAATGGCCGCTGCACAATGTCATCGTGGATGCGCGTCATGATTCGATCGAACATCACAGCGGTGGTGCCACCGTCGAATTCGTGCAGCGTCTTCAGCGTCAAGCGTTTGGCGGGCATTCTCAGTCCTCCATGGTTAACAAAAACAGTCCGAGAACGATCAGTGCTGCGGGCCATAGCACTGAAATGCAGGCGGGCCACCTGCCGTTCTCGGACTGTGATTGAAGAGTTCAGAATAGAAATCGATCATCCAGTGAACGCATGCGGCCAGCTCATCGTGTGAGTGGCAGTTACTGCATCCTCCGTCAGATCGTCGTAATAGCTCGCGTTGACGCCACGCGGCTGGTGCCCAAGAAATAACTTCGCAACTTCTCGGCCTGCGTGTTTCCGGTAGCGACGGTTCACCGTCTTGCGTAGATCCTGAAAGCAGTAAGTGTCTGAAATCACAGATCGATTTCCGCGCGTCGTGCGAACCCCCCACTGCAAACGATCCAGTTGCCCTTGCCAGCTCGTTGGATGATCCCCAACTGGAAACAGCCTCTCCCGACGAGGCGCGTAGTTGTCGAGAATCTCCAGATGACGTGCCAGCATGCCTGATACCGGCAGAACAAGTGGCAAACCTTTCTTTCGGGCACGCGTTTTTGGAGTGTGAAAAACCAGCCACCCATGTGGCGATTCTGCGTCCACCTCCAAGTCTGGATGTTCGGGAAATTCGGGAAATTCGGGAAACTCCACCGATCGATTCCACGCACTTCGTGGCATCAAACATCCCTCCCCGCGTCGGCAGCCAATCGACACAAACAATGAAAGAAGTGCTCGCCAGATGATGGGCGGCGGTATTCGTCGATCTCTGGATAGGGTGGCCAACTCGCAATGTGAATACATCGCATTCAACGAGGCATCTGGAATAATCTTTCGGTGCCGGGTAGCAGATTGTTCGGGCAGTGGCGTGCCAACTGGAACTGAAGTATCGAACGCGTCTGGACACGCTTTGATAATGCTTTGAATGTGCATCATCTTCTGGTTGGCCGTGGTGTGCGTGTTGATCTTCGGCAGCTTCAAAAGTTCGTCGCAGAATTCGGTCAACTGATCCGATGTGATGTGCGCCACCGGAGTGTCTGCAGGCTGAATTTGTTCCCAGTATTTGATGGCAATTCTCCATTTTGCCACGGTCGCATCTGACCTTTCCATCCGTTCGAGTCGCTTCAGAACACGATTTTCGAAGGCTTCCCGAACTGTCCACTGACGTGGATTTTTTTCTGGTGGGAGTGTTTCGCCTGTGAAGAGTTTGAGCGCGGCAGACATTGTGCAGCCCTTCAATGATGTATTTCGTGGACTCCGTTTTTCCTCCCTGCAGACCATTCAACCGACAGTTCCTGAACACATCCTGATGGACTCCATCGCAATTCACGGAAACTTCATGGCACGCACGCCAAAACGTAGCGCCTACTTCCTGACGAGTTCCGAAATTGCAGACCATTGCGCCCCCTTGAATTCCAAACAATGACCGGATGTGCTAATTGTTCCGGCTGCACCGCGTCTGAAATGAGGCTTGGCTTTACGAGAGTCCTAGTAATACTGTCAACGGCGGACTTTAGAAGAAATGCAAAAAAAACCGCGCACCGGAGAACCAGTGCGCGGTTTTGTGATTGCGGAATTAGCTTCGTCAGTTCACTCGAATGCCCCGTTGGTAGATTTCCACTCGGTCTGTAGCAGTGACTGAAACCGCATGCAGTATCACGCCAGATCCATGTTTCACTGTTTCAAACACATATAAGACTAGCGGGTATTTCACCTTTCCGTGGTTCAGTCCGAATTCGAACTGATGCCCCGGGGCCATCCCTTCCGTTGGGAATTCACTGACCATGATTTCCCGCTCCTGCGCATCACTTCCAACAGCTTCCAGACGCAGAATGGCAGTGTCAGCATCAATGATTTTCACCACTTCGGCATGGTGCATATGTGGTGCGCAGATGTCCCCGACCTTCAATGTACTCAACGGGACGTTCACAGTGGGCAGCACCAGCCTCTTGTCTTTTACCGCAGCAATCATCCGGGGAATTTCTCGATCCCCACGTTTCAGTTCACGTTTCAGTTGCTCCACAACTGCATCTGACTGAACCAGCAGCAACTGGATGGCTTCGGCGCTCTTGGACTTGTTCGGCGGTTCAGCGGCCGCTGAACCGCAACACAGAAGGAGAACCGCAGCAGTAGCTGCGCGGAGAGAATACCAGTGCACGGTGCCCCCAATTTTCCACAGTTGCCTACTAAGCAGATGCCAAGTGCCGTTTGGATCGCTTGACTGTCAGTGTTGGCTGCAGCTCCAGCGCATCGAAAAACCGCTCCATCACATCTGTGCCCGGAGAATATCGACCGTTCAGATAGTCAGTGATGTATCCCGGTCGAACACCCATTTCCCGTGCGAGGTCAGATCGTGACCAGCCCCGTGCTTTCAGCTCATTGTTCACCAGATCAATGAATTGCTTTTCGAGAATCAATTTCATTCTCCCAGTCTAAGCCATCACCAGATTGCGAGGTAGTGAGAAGAAGTGAGATTCCCACGTCCAGACGTTTCCGGCTGATCTTCACACCCCAGCACATTTAGTGCTGGGGTGTCGGGAATCGAAATTCGCTGTAAGTCTTTTCGGTGATAGCATCAGCGGAGAGAGGGGGATTCGAACCCCCGGTCCTGTTTCCAGAACACAGCATTTCCAGTGCTGCACAATCGGCCACTCTGCCATCTCTCCGAAGAAAACAGACCATGTTGGCCTGATCTTCCTAGTTTCCGCCGTGATTTTGACGATCCATCACTTCGAATGGGGTCATTTTGGAGGGTGAGATTCAGAAATCTCGCTCCAATTTGGCGGAGGTGAAAAACTTAGTTCTCGCGGGGGATGTTGTCAATCAGGTTCGGCCTTTCACGTCGAATCTCCCTCAGACTGAGAGAAATCCGCCGGATTTTTCTTTTGAAGACGGTGGTTGAGTTGAAGAAATTGAGTCGATTGACCTTGAGGCAGATTCTCAAAGCAATTCGGAGCGATTTGATTCGTGCATTCTCCGATCATGACTCAAGAGAGGAAGTTGTCGGAACCGGTTCCTCAGTTGACCGGCAAGCAGTTTTCGATTTGAAGCGGTTTTCGAATTGGTTGTGATTGAAAGAATCTGGATGAAATGTTCGCAACCGTTCGATGATATTGAAAGATAATCTGTCTGTTGCAGCCCGGATTCGGGCTGCGCGTTCGTGTGTGTTCACACGTTTGGAGATATCGGAATCTTGAAAAATGGAGGATTTCGAAGAGAGTCGCCCCAATTGACGCGGTGACGGCGTGGATCATCCATTTTCTTGTTTACTTAGCGAATGGAGAATAAAAATGGGGCGAAAATCAGCATCTGGTTGCGGGATGAATTCAGCGCACCAGAAAATCTTCTTCCAGGTGGCTCGTTCGCTGAAAGTCTGGATTCTGGTCCGGGCGACGAACCCGGAATCGCTGCAATTCATTGGGCCGGGTTACCCGGACATCGTCCCGAAACCTCTGCTTTGCAA
This sequence comes from Thalassoglobus neptunius, assembly GCF_007859735.1. Lineage (GTDB taxonomy): Bacteria > Planctomycetota > Planctomycetia > Planctomycetales > Planctomycetaceae > Thalassoglobus > Thalassoglobus neptunius. The sequence goes on from NZ_SIHI01000020.1 coordinate 12,120, forward strand.
GGCGAAAACGGCAGAGACAGGTCCGCATGCCGGTCTTGTCGTTTGCCCGATGATGGTTCCTGATTCCTTTTCGGTCGCTCGATTTGATCGGGCTGTGACGACATGGAATTCATGGGCCCCCAAGTGGGTTGCTTCGACGATGGAACAGTCATTCCGAAAAGAACCTGAATTCGGTGCGCCGATTGACTTCATGCAAAAGCTGTATCCGGGGATTCGAAGAGATGGTCTCCCGGACACGTATGGAGTGATCGACTCAGAATACGATCCAAGATATGGATGCGTCGTTCTGCTCCAAGGTGGTCGGCGATTTCTGATTCACGGAGACTACGACCTTTATGATGTCATCGATCCGGCCGATCCGCGGGATATCTCCCAGTTCGTTCGAAAGGTGAACGGGGCCAAATCTGCATACGGGCGAAGGACTCAGGAAGTCCAGAAGCTTCTCAATCAAGGGTTGGGGGCAGATATGGTCCAACACGGAGAAGACCTCGCGTGGTACGGATCTCACAGCAACGACATGATTCTTGGATTCAGCCCGGACCCATCCGTCAAGGGTCTGTTGGTCGTCCACTCATTTGGCCAGGGACCGCGTGCGATTGAGCGGGTGTTTCGCGAAGCATTTGAGGGCCGTAAACCGGGCGGAAGTCATTCTCGCGATTGAGGATGCGTCGCAGAGAAGCGACGATCAAGCACTTCAAACGATCAAGCACTCTCAATTATTTTCTGCACTCGCTTGAACTCGTTCTCGCACGGTGAGAGATGCATTTTCCCGCAGGAATCGGCAATCCTGCGGTGAAGCAATTGCTGCACACGTTTTACTTCACAGTGTCGTGAAATGCCCCAGGTCGTGAGATGCCCCGGGTGCTTCAGATTCCGCCGGTCGACCGCATTTCGCTCAAGGTTCAAGACGCAGAACCGATCCGAACCTGAGAGTAACGGAAGCGTGGCCGTTGCGAACAATTTGCTTGTTGGTGCCGGTTCGCAACGGGAAGTTCGGTCTGAGCCCGGTATCGCGTCGATCAGCCGCCGATTAATACGGTCGGAAGGCCGACGACGATAGTGCCACCGTGAGCTGTCATGTCACCCATTCTCGCGGCTGGCTTCTTGCCAATCAGACACGTGACTGAGCCTTTGATGATCACGTCCGGAGGTCCGACGCAGGTTGCCATGTCTCCCATCCGAGCAGCTGGAAGCCCTCCAATCATACAGGGCACTCCCCCAGGTGGGAGAATCGGGCCGCCGACATGAGGCACGAGTACAGTGAACATTGGACAAACATGCATATCTGTCACACGTGCTGCGGGCTGTCCCATCGTTCTTCTCCTCGATATTCAAACTCGTGATTCATCGTCGATCGCGGACTCAGAGAAATTCACAGGTTTCTCTTCAAAAACGCGAAAAGGAGTCTCTGGCCTGCTCGATTTCGTGCGTTTCAGCGAGCTGACGCACCTGAAAATCATCTTCAGGCCCGCGACTCTCGCGGAATCCCCAAACTCTGGGCGCACGGATCACCGGCCAGGACACATTCCAGTATCGTGGCAGTCAAAGCAAAGTTTCGTATTTTCTCCCGAGATCAGTCAAGAAACTGACAACTTCCTATTAGATGGCCATTGATTGCTTCTCAAGCTGGCTGAAATCGGCGGTAAGAGTAATTTTTTGATTTCCACCCAAAAACCACGCAACCCTTCCGGGGAATCTTCGAGAATAGGGGTGCCAGCATCAAGCGGGCAACAAAAAACTGGCCGCACGAGCGACCAGCTACTCTTCAATCACTCACCTTTTCACTTTTACTCTGGAGACGTTCACATGCCTGCTTTCATGAAACTCGGCGACATCAAGGGCGAAGCAACAGACGATGTGCACAAAGACTGGATCATCATTCAGTCGATGAGTTCTCCGATCTATCGCTCAATCGCGGAAGGTGCCAAAGACGCACAGCGAACAAAAGGGCAAACCACTCTGGGAGACGTCGTTGTCGTCCGCGAACTCGACAAATCGTCAACCAAGCTCCAGGAAGCTTGTGCCAACGGGACCTTCTTTGACGAAGTGGAAGTCCACTTCTGCACAACCGTTAAGAACAAGCAAGAACCTTACCTGACTTACAAACTCAAAGACGTCATCGTCACGAGCTACAGCTTCCACGGAAACGCTACCGGTGATCCGCTTCCGAGCGAAGAAATCACTCTCGGCTACACCGAAGTCGAGTGGACCTACATCACGATCGATCCGAAGACTGGGGACAAAAAGGGTAACGTCCCTGCGAAATACAACCCAGGAAAGGGAGCTTCGTAAGGAAACGAATGCTGACCTTCCAGGAATGGACTGACGATTTTCTGGCATGGATTTCCTGCACTCGCCTTGCCTCCGTTTCTTTCATTGATGCAACGGCTGCAAGTGCGAGTCGCTGATAACCAGAGATGAAGATGATCGAGAATTGATCCTAAAACCTGCGAATGCAGAGTTTTCTCGATACACTCGTCGAGTCAGAAATCGTTTTAGGAAGAGTACTCATGCACTGGATTGCTGTGTGCTTCGACCGCATGTCCTTCGATTTGCGGTTGAAGTCACAGCTTTTTTTGTGATATCGCTTTGCCGGTTTACGATTGGTCAGGCTGAACTGAGTCATCAAGTTTGAAAGCGATCGCCGGTGGACGTTAAAAATACGAAGTCCATCCGAGTCGTGCCGTACGAAAAAGGTGTGAAATGCACGAGTTGAACCAAGATGATCGACCGTTACAGATGACGAGTCCCTTCGGAGACGATGCCGTCGCCGAGTCTTTTTCGGGCGAAGAAATGGTGAACGGCTTGTTCCATTTCGATATCGAACTCATTTCCCGAGAGGACAACCTCGATCCGGCAACCGTCCTTTTGAAATCAGTCGATATTAAGGTTCGGACGGCTGACGATGAATGGCGGTTCTTTAACGGAGTCGTCAAGTCATTCCGATACAGTGGCGGAGATGACCGCGCTCACTACTACCACATGGAAATTGTTCCCTGGTTCTGGCAACTGACGAAGTCAGCGAACTGCAAAGTCCATGAATCCGCAGGAGGGAAATCTGCACAGGACATCATTTCTGATCTCTTCGACGAAAAGAGTTTTACCGACTATCAGTGGAACTTGAGAGGCACTCTTTCCAATCGAGACTATTGCCTCCAGTACCGAGAGACCGATTTCGAATTCGTCACTCGCTTGCTGGCTGAGGAAGGGATCTTTTACTACTTCACACATGAAGAAGGAAAACACACGCTCGTCATGAGTGACAACACCTCGGACTGCAGTGACTGTCCAGAGAACGAGGTGAATCTGAAGTTCAACTTTTCGGTCAAAGACTCCCTTGATCATCTCGCCACCTGGCAACACATTCGCGAGGTGACTTCCTCCGAATTCAAGTTAACAGACTATGATTTCGAAGATCCGACGGCTTCAGAAAACTTTGTCACAAAGGAAAAGACCGTCATCAAAACGATGGGCTCCGCAGGCTCAACGGTCTACGACCACACCTCGGCGTCTGCAGCCGTGAAGCCAGATTCGGGTCTATTGAAGTCTCGTGCCACGAACCGAATTGAGGCCGAAGAAGCCGACCATGAGACCTTGTACAGTTCCAGCGACCGGCGAACCTTCTATGCCGGAGGAAAATTCAAAGTCACCGAACACTTCGCCGACTCAGAATCTGGGACGAATTGGCTGTTGATGAACGTGCAGCATCGTGCCCATAGTGGCGGATACCTTGCGGGAGCGGGAGCGGTTTCAGGAGTTTACTCAAACACGTTTCGGGCAATCCCCAGCGAAAGAATTCCGCGTCCCCGGTACTCTCGCACAAAGCCAATGATTCATGGCGTGCAATCCGCAGTTGTCGTCGGCCCCAGTGGCGAAGAGATTCATACTGATGAATACGGCCGCGTTCGAATTCAGTTTCATTGGGATCTTGAAGGAGGGCGGGACGATACGAGTTCTTGCTGGGTCCGAACGGTCACACCCTGGGCTGGCACGAATTGGGGGATGATTGCGATTCCTCGAATCGGGCAGGAAGTCGTCGTGAACTTTCTGAATGGAGACATCGACCATCCCGTCGTGATGGGGATGTTGTACAACAAGGACAATATGCCGCCCTATGCGTTGGAAGACAACAAGACTCAGACGGGAATTAAGACCCGCAGCACTCTTGAAGGCGGGAAAGACAACTTCAACGAACTTCGTTTCGAAGATAAGAAGGACGAAGAAGAAGTTTATATTCATGCCGAACGTGACCTGAACTGTATCATCGAGAATAATGAAACACGAGAGGTTGGTTACGAGAAGCAAGAAGAAGGAAACCAGGAAGTCAAGATCTATAACAATCAGGACTTGACAGTTGGTGTCGGCAACTCGGATGGAGGAAGTCAGACGATCAAGATTGGCAAAGACCGTACCGTTACGCTCAACACCGGCGACGACTCACTCACGGTTTCTCAGGGGAACCAGAAAACCAAGGTTTCTCTTGGAAAAATCGAAACCGAAGCCATGCAGTCCATCGAGCTGAAGGTTGGATCAAACAGCATCAAGATTGATCAGTCGGGAATTACAATCAAGGGACTTATGGTCAAGATCAACGGCGATGCCATGGTCGAGGCAAGTTCCCCAATGACAACTGTCAAAGGTGACGGAATGCTGACGCTCAAGGGCGGAATCACCATGATTAACTAGATTAGTCACAGAAAACGAAGAACTGCTGAATCAACGATTTGTATCCCATGCCGTAAGAACAACGTTCGAGCGGCTTATTAAATGTCTCAGTAGAGAACTCAGCAAATGTCGCGGTCATTCGTTCGAGCGAGTTTTGAGGAGCATGCAACTGCCTCCTCGAATTCCCCGAATTGATTCCATGGCCGAGCAGGCTGCTTGTAGAGAGAAGGCCCAGACATGCCCGTTCAGCTCCATGTTGTCGCGGGGGATCACACTCACAAACTTGTCGATCTGATCGAGGGTCAAAAGTATGTGATTGGAAGGAACCCTGATGTGGATCTCAGTTTCGAAGCCGACTCGCAAATGTCGGGGAACCATCTCCAGATTTCCTGTTCCGGAGAGACTGTACTCATCGAAGATCTGGGAAGTACGAACGGAACGTTCGTCCGCGACAACCTTGTGACCTCTTCAACACTGGCAAATGAAGACACGTTCCGCTGCGGGATCACCGAATTCGTGATCAAGGCGGCTGAAACAACCTCACCAGAACCCCCAGCCTCGGCTCAAACTGTCGTCCCTGCTGCGGCCGGAGCGGCCCCAGCTGCGGAGGCTCCCAAACCAGCTGCCCCGGTCTTCGTCGGAGTTTCGCTTCAAGTCGAAGGATTTATCGAAGAAACGGCGCCTTTGGTAGTCGAACGGTTTCAATTGAACGACGCCTTTCCAATCTCGCCAAACCCTGACGAAACTCCAGAGAGCTTCGCAAATCGACTGATCGAAACTGGCGAACCCAATCATTGTGTCACTTTCATGGCGTACGCACTGCCCAAACGAGCAGCTGTCTGGTGGCTCACTCAATGCATTGAAGAAGTCGAAAGTCTCCACGGCGAGGAAGACGGGAAGCTTCTCAAGCACGTTCAAGAATGGGTTATCGATCCGACCGACGAGCTTCGTCGGAATGGAATGCAGCAGGCAGAAGCTCTCGAAATGTCCACACCCACGAGTTGGGCTGCGGTAGGCGCGTTCTGGTCGGGCGGAAGCATGGGCCCGGCGGAAAATCCACCTGTTGAGCCGAAGGACGAACTCTTGGGAAAAGCAATTTCCGGTGGGGCGATTCTTGCATCGGTCTTTCAGAAGCCGGAAATGGCATTTGAAAAACAGAAAGTCTTCACCGAAATCGGACTGAAGATCGCATCCGGTGAGTTGAGCTTGTAGTTCGTCCCGGCTTGCATTCGCGAATTCCCAGTCGTTGAATCCAAAAACAAATCGACCCCACGTCCTTCAAGAATATCGATTCAGAATCTCGGCGTTGGAAAATCCTCGGTTTGTGATTACGCTCTGCGTATTTCCCGGGCGTTTGATACGAGCAAGATATGAGTTCTCATTCGATTCATTGGGGTGAAGGGGTCTTCCTTCGTCCCCAGCACTTCCAACTTGCTGATCAGCTGCATCGCGAGGCATTGTCGATGTCTTGCCGCTGGGAGAATGCGTATCACTACGGTATTCACCATCTGGTGATCGATCGCGACTCACTCTCCAACTGGCGAGTCTCACTTTCAGAATGTCAGGTCCGCCTGCCAGACGGGACTCTGATTCGAATTCCGGAAGATTCACACGTCGCGGCCGAAGCAATTCCACGGGACGCGCTCCCGAATGCAGACGCACGGGTCAAAGTTTATGTGGGAATCCGTGAAATTCGACGCGGAGCGAATAACGCTGAGGCAGATGGCCCGGAAGTTGAATCCCGCTACTTGAAGCGAGAAGCGGAAGTCGCTGACGATAATAGTGCCGGAAACGTCGAACAGATTGGCGTTCGCGTTCTCAATCCCCGGATTCTCATAGGCGACGAAGCAGCCCGTGGCTATGACGCCGTTCCCATCATGCAGTTGAAACTCGGAACTGCCGCGGAATCGCCTCCGGAAATTGATCCTGAATATATTCCCCCGACGATCACGACCGAATCGTCCTCTCAGATTTCGTACATCCTTCGTTCGATCTGCGATCAGCTGGGAGCAGAGTCCCAACAACTCGCGCAACAGATTCGAGATCGAGGCGTCGCATTCTCCAGCGGACATCGTGAAGATCTCGAAATGATTTCGCGGCTTCAAGCCGTGAACGCGAGTCTCGGCGGAATCGCTCATCTCCCTTCGAGCCGGGGCTTACACCCCTTCCAAGTTTACTCAGAACTCTGCCGTGCAGCCGGTTTCACAGCCATTTTCCGGGGAAATCGAAGCTTTCCCCAAATCCCGGCTTACGACCACGACAATTTGATTCTCAGCTTTCAATTCCTGTTCCAGTTGATGTCAGCAGGAGAGAAGAAAGAACGCTCCTACGTCCGCGAACCGTTCCGAGCGGAAGGCCTTCTGATGATGGTGCGTCTCAACTCGGAATGGCTTCAACCCGACTGGAGATTCTACATCGGCGTTGAGTGCGATCTTCCGACAGCGAACGTTTCGGAACTGCTTTCGGAACGGGCTCTCGGTATGAAAGTCGGAAGCACAGACGACGTCGATCAGATTTACAAGATGGGGCGCAAAGGTGTTCGCATTGCACCGGTCGCCGATCCTCCGCGAGTCTTTCCGCGTGCGAACTGGCATTATTATCGAGTCGAACGGGATGCTTCCTGGGCGGAAGTTGAACGAACTCTCAATCTTGGAATTCGCTTCAACGAAAAGTTTGTTGAAAGTCAGATCGCTGGTGAGGACAGAATTGTTGTCTTGAATCGTGACACGAACGAGAACAAGACAATGGCGTTTTCACTGTTTGCGATCCGCCACGTCGAGTCCTGAGATACCTGTCAACTTTCTCCGTTTTCTGACTTCACCCTGCTGAGTGGAAGTGTCTTGTCTCTGCAGCTGTGAACTCATTGAGGCGAGTCGTTTCACGATCATGCTTCGCAGCCAGTCAATTGACTGCAATCATGACAACGAAACACTCGCAACTTGGATTTGACATAGAGAACGGACTCGACGATCATTCGGAAACTGAGTGCAGCAAACAGGTTGAGCTTCATCAACGAAACATTCAGGTTGCAGCAAGATTCCCTTGTCGGCCTGTCGTCACAGAGTCATTTCATTCCATGAAAACGAGGCTATGGCAGAAACTCTGATTACTCTGACTCAACCGTTCTTCCTTAAGTCACTTAATCTGATCAGTGATCGCAGCCACGACTCGGCACGCGATCTGTCGCGCCTCCAGAAAGAGCTGTCTGCAGAATTGCAGGCGCTTGAGCACAAAGTGAATTCCGGTCAGGCGCGAGTTTCTCCTGAAGACTGGCAACTGGCGAAACGTGGGCTCATCTATTGGGTCGACGAAATCCTCGTCCAACACATTGATGACTGGGAAGACTTCGTGCTGGAGCATGTCTTCTACGACGAACGAAACCGCGCCTGGAAATTTTACCTGCAAGGTGAAAACAGCCTCGTCACGGGATCTCCAGACGTTGCGGAGCTGTATTACCTGGCTGTCGTCCTTGGCTTTGTCGGCGACATTCAGGGAGCGTTTCAGGAAAAGAATACCGATATGCCCGGACACAAGACTGATCCGGACGAAGCGAGGAAGTTCTGGGCTCAACAACTTCAGTCACGGTTACATCAACACGCGTCGCCTGAACTTCAGGGAAGCAAGCTGGAAGGTCACATTGATCCGCTACCCGGAACGACCGGATTAACAACCGCGAGCGCGATCTTCTCTGTGATGCTTCTTTGCATGCTCGTTCTGCTCTCGTGGTATCTGCTCGATCAGTAGAGCACGATTCCCATTAGCGTGTTCTATTTCCAGTTCGTTAATCGCGAGATGAACGACTGCCGTGGCGCTGTTGACGCTGCCTGCCCCGCACTTTCAGGAGTGCTGGCAGATGGTTCCGCTTCTGTCGGGCTGGCTTCTCTCTTCATCAAAACCACTTGCTCACCAACAGCTGGAGCAACACTTCCTGAAACGTCATGATGCTCTGCGGTCAAAATCGTTGCGGGACTTCCTTCATTTGCACTGACCTGAATGATTTTCGATTGCCCCGCGTCTTCATCTGACCCCGGAGTTCGCTCGAAGGTCGATGTGACGTCCTCATCAATCGAGAGGGGAACGCTGTCAATTTGCTCCAGTTCAGCGGGAGCCGGTTCTTGCCCATAGGTGACCATTTGAAGATTGGCGTATGTCAGTAAGGTCCCCTTCTCAAACTGAACATTCTTCAAAGCGACTGCATATTCGGAGCGGGTTCTGAACAGTCGAATTTCCGCATCAACAACACGAGTCTGTGCATCGAGAATCAGATCGACCGGATCGTTGAGCCCTTCTCGCTGACGACGTTCGAGAGCATCGAGATACTCCTTCGCTGCGAGGTACTGATTCATCGCATTCGTAATCGACCGACGAGCACGAACTGCCTCCGCAACTGCTCCTGAAAGATTGCTGATGACATCGCGTTGCTGCTCTTTGAAAATTGCACGAGCACGAGCAACCCGGAATTCCGCATTGTCGACGGCAGCATGTCCCTGTCGATATCCGAGAGGAACTTCGAGCTCGAATCCGAGCATGTATTCCTGATGATCTCCCGTCATCATGTTCCCGAACGATGACGCGGGAGTGTCGCCGCGATTGTATCCTCCCGAGAAAAGATCGTCTCCCAAACCGCGGACTCGGTAGCGTGCCACAGCGTCCAATCGAGGATTCAGGAAGTTCTCAGCCGCAAGCAACTCCATTTCACTCTTCTTGACGACAAGCTGTTGCTTTCGAAGTTCGATCCGTTGCGTCAATGCCTCTTGAGAAATGGTCGCCCAATCGAACTGAACTTCTGCCAGTGGAGGTTCATCATTCGGCCTCAACAGATTTCCATCTGCAGCCGGAAGTCCAATCAGCAATCGCAGACGCCGCTCCGCAGCAAGAACTCCGCCCTGTCCATGGAGAGTTCCCCCTCCACTTCCGTTACGAGTTTGAGTCCCCTGAATCAGCCTCCCGCTCAATGAGTCCTCAACGTCTGATTTGAACTCAAAATACTGCTGCCGCGCGAGTGCCTCTTCCGGTGCTTTATCGATCCCGACTCCGGCGGTCGCCTTCTTGATATTCCAGACCCTCAGCGCCTCTTCCATCCCTTTCTTCTGAGCATCAAGCAATCGGTATCCGAAATACAAATCCCAGTAGGCATTTTCGACATTACTGAGAAAGTCTCGAACAGCGAGTTGAAACTCGTGATAGTCAATGTCGGTGGTCACTTTCGCGATCAACAGACCATTGTAAATCCCCGGCACTGACCCTGGCCCGGCAATTCTGTTGAACTCCAACCCGGCACCTTGAAGCAACGGTTGACGAACTTCCGCTTCAATGATCGATTCCCAGTAGCTCGGGAAGTTATTTGCCGGCGCGTTATTGGCATCATAAACCGTTCGATTCCGCAAGCTGATCTGTGAACCAGTCGCTGATCGTTTCGTCAGTCCGACATCATACTCGTGGAGGTCCTGAACAAACGCCGATGTTCCCCCTGCAAAGAATGAGTTATTAAACAATCGATCGTTGTCGCTTAACATCGCCGACGCGGTGAACTGGGCATCAAATGCGCTCAGCGCCGCTTCCATACCGAAACGGGGATCAGATTCTGCGAGTGCTGACGAGAACCGGGTTTTCACTGTGTCGGGGTTAATCAGGACAACCCCACCAAGTTCACGGATCACTGTCGAGTTCTCGAGCGCAATTCGAAACACTTCCTCAAGTGGGATGTCTCGGAAGTTCTCGAATTCCCCACTGGTCAACGTCTCAGCAGTGACCGGCGGACCGGAATAACTTGTTGGATAGATCTCAGGGACGGGATTGTCGACCGTGGCAGAGATTTGATCAATCTCACAGGTGTCGTTGCAGACGGTCTTGTCCCAAACGTCTGGACTCGAAGCGCAGCCAATAATCCCGGCCGAAGAGACAGCAAGGACAACGGTTCGAAAGAGAGAAGCCGCCCGTGACTTTTTCGATGAGAGATATTGTTTGAGTCGAGTATGTCTCTCTGGATACGTCGGCATCGTTGTTAATCCACTTAGACCGTCGCAAGAAACACTCAGCGGTCATTTACCCCCGAAGTGTGGATTCGCCGTTGATGTTCGAGCAGACTGTCGAACTGGCATGATCCCATGTGCTAGATCGGCACAACTCTCACATTCGTTAAAGGCAATCTGACCGGGGGAACGTGAAAACTTCAGGAAGAAGAAAAATCTTCCCGTTCCAGCGGCAAATCCTGCCACCAATGGCCTCCAATTCAGCACCCCTATCTCTCAACATCTCCCTAATTTACCATTGCTCGAAAGTTCGCCTTTACACGTCGGAGCAGATTGAGTGTTCTTCCAATGTCGCGAACGGTTGCTGGCAACCAGAATCTGATACCAACGTCAGTGAATGAATGCTTTCACACGGAGAGCGAAAGCGGTAGCTGAGGTCAATCTCGCTGCAATCGAAATCAATCCTGTCCGACAGTTCCCACCAACCGGTTGGACAGCGCCGTCTCATTCCAAGAATGCCGCGACGAAGCGAAAAGAATCTGCTTGCTGAAGTGTTCCATTCCCTAATTTTCATCGAAAGATCGGCGTTCGAGCAATGTTTTCGGAAGCTGAATTGGCCGACGTTCTTGAGTCATCCTTCGAGGAGCATGCTCAACTTGGAAATCAACGCCGCAGCTTGATTCCGATCGTTGCCAAGAACATCTCTCAACAGCTGAAAACGTGGATCGTTGGTCTCTGGCAGGTTGACGATCAACGATGCGTTCGCCTGTGGCCGGTTGAGCCGACTCCGGAGAGCCTGGGACTCGAGGCGGAAATCTCGCGGATTCAACCCGGATCCGTTGTGCAAGCGGTCCTTCAGAATTCAACGGCATCTCCCAACCGGACAATCGTGTGTGCCGGCAGCCCACTTGCGGGAACGATGTCTGTCATCGTGGCACTGGATTCCGAGAATCGATCAATCGACGAAGCTTCAGCTTTGCAACTCTCCGATCTACTGTCGGACCTGAGACGTCGGGAACTGCTGGCGACACTTTCGTCGAATTCCCAGAAATCTGCTCAGATCGTTCATTGGATTACACAAATCCACATGGATCGCTCTGAAACGGAGCGGCTTCACGCATTGGCGACCGATGGGGCTTTGCTTTCAGGTGCTGATCGAATCGTACTGTTCAAGCGGAAGTCACAACGGAATTGGGAATTCTGTTGCTCGACCGGAACCGACTCGTTTGCGTCTCGCTCCTCGGAAATCAATCAGCTGCGCGCTCGCTTAGTCGAAGCACAAGAGAAAAATGAGTCGACCGACGATCTGTTTCCATTGAGTCCATCCGGAAGTTGGGAGGACGCAACGTATGCCTGCGTCGTCGACGCTTCCTCAGAATCCTCGAGCTATGCCCCCAACATTTTGAGGCTTCTGGCGGATCAATTCGCGATGGCAATTGATCAGCCGAATCGCAAACGACAAGCCCATCAGCGGTCGCGGAAAAAGTTCATCAAAAGAATGCTGACAGCGGCAACGCTCGCGTTCGCTGGGATGATCATCATTGTTCTTTTGACGATGAAGACCGACCTCAAGATTCACGTCGTGGGTGAAATTTACCCAGTCGTCCGACAACAGATTTTTTCTCCCGAAACAGGGGTCATCACCGAGGTATTCGTCGAACACGGCCAGCAGGTGAAACAAGGAGACTTCATCTGTCAGCTGAGAAGCGATCGCCTCGAAGTCCTCCGAGAACAGATTCGTGAAGAGTTGATCTCGACTCAAGCACGACTGGCAGCGCTCCAAACAATTTCTCCGAGGATGAACACATCTTCAGTCAACGGAGGATTGCCGGTCACTGTTGAACAGTCCGAACTGGCCGAGCGAGTGTCTTCACTGGAAGAACAGCTCAAACTCGTTACGGATCAACTAAACACGTTAACGATTAGAGCCCCGTTTGACGGACAAGTAATCCGGGAACGAGTCCGCGAAGAACTGCTCGGCCGACCAGTCCAGCAAGGTCAGTTTCTCTTTCAGCTGATTGATCCGAAATCAGATTGGGAAGTCGTGGTCAGGATTCCCGAGCGCGAGTTACGGCATGTCCTCGACGCACAGACCGAAGAAGAATTGGTTCCATTGACCTATCTACTCGAGACGTCCCCGGAGCATGAGCATTCCTCCGAGATCATTCGTATTTCGGATGCGACGGAAATGGACAGCACTGGGAATCTGTCGACGCGTGCCTGGGCTCCTGTTCAAGACGATCAACCGTTCGAGCGACGACTCGGTGCCGGGGTCTTAGGAAGAGTTCATTGTGGTCAAAGAACCTGGTTCAGCGTGCTGACCCGCGGGTTCTCGGAGTTCTGGTTGCGTTACTCACCATTTTGACAGCCCAGCAATCCGCCCCGACGAATGCAGTCTCAAAACCAACTTCAAAAGTTATCCAATCAGTGACCTCACATAGCCTTTAAGATCGATGATGATGATTGATGAATGCGAAGGCAGTTTCGAGACGATTTCCAGTGAATGGTCACGAGAAATTGAATCAACGTGCGAGGAGGAAGGGACATTCCAATGACACATCATATTGCACCCACAGCAAGTATGCAGAAACTCTGGATCCTTGTCGTCAGTTTTCAATTCGTGATCCCCGCAAACGGTATCTTCGCTGCCGATCCTCCCGCGAATCCGATCGTTGCGAGAAACTGCTTTGTTCGAGTTTACGAAGAAGCTGATATCCCTGCTTTGGAACGTGGAGCAATTACAGAAGTCTTCTGTGAAATCGGCGATCACGTTGATGCGGGAACCGTACTCGCGAAACTGGATGATTCAGAAGCTGCGATCGCAGTCAGCCTGAGCGAACTGGAACTTGCGATTTCCAAACAAAGGCACACCCAGTCTCTAGCTGAAGAAATCGCAAACGCCAAGATCCTTGAAACCGAACAAGTCATTGCACAGTCTCAGACCAAACAACGAATTGCCCAAGAGAACGCAAACTCGACAGTGGCTGTCGAGAAGGCCATCAAGTCGAGAGACACCGCGCAGGTCGAACTCAATCGTGCACTGGCTGCACGAGATAGATTCTCAGGAAGTGTTTCAGACTCCGAACTCGACCGGCTGAAGTATCTTCGAGATCAATCAGAACTGGAAATTATCGCGGCTCGCGAAGCCCAGACAATTGCGGCGCTGCAGATTCAGGTTGAGGAAGCGTCTGTCGGCACTGCTTCGGCGACATTGAAACGACTGGAACACGAATTGAGACTTGCCAAATCCGAACACCGGATTGAAGAACTTGAAATCGACAAACTTGTCCAGCAAGTCAAGCTTGCACAGATTCGTCAACAGCGTCGAATGCTCACAGCTCCATTCTCTGGTGTTTTGACGGAACAGTATCACCGACTGGGGGAATGGCTCGAACCGGGGGAACCCGTTTTTCATGTGATGCGGCTCGATCGTTTACTCGTGGAAGGTTATGTCGATGCGAACCTGATTCACCACTCGATGCGGGGCATCCCCGCGGCTGTCACTTTCAATGAAAACGGATCGAGTCACACGGTGAGAGGGACATTGAATTACGTCAGCCCCAAAGTCGACCCGGTTAATCAGCAGGTTCAGATACAAGTGATTGTCGACAACACCGATGGTCGGATGCGTCCCGGGCAATCGGTGGAAATTACGCTGGCCCCGGAAGCTTCGGCCGAAAAGTGAAGCTGATAACTTTACGAACATGTCAACTTTGTGAGCCTGAACGAAAGAACCAATCAGAGCATCAGCGAACGTATTTCTGTGCTGATATCGTTCGTCCGCGATTTCCAAGTCTCCCCGGATTCCAAATACTGAATGATGTGAATGGACTCTGAACGTCCCATCCCATGGAAGAAGCGATTCGATTTGCAAGTCAGTGAATCGATCACAGGTGGGCGTCTGGTCTTTGTTGTCAAAGATCCGATCACTCTTCAGTACTTCAGCCTCTCCGAACAAGAATTCGACCTTCTCACAAGTTTGAATGGTCAACTGACCCCGAACGAAGCTTACCGCCAATTCGATTCCGAGGAGAGTTTTGAGGACTTCGATCGGCAATTGAAAGAGTTTGTGAAGAAGCTGGTTTCGCAGAATCTCGTCGTCAGCACTCTCCCCGGATACGGCCAACTCGTCGCCCGACGAGCGACGGCGAAAAATTCGGGTCCCGCAAAGCTGCTCGCGCGACTGAACATCATCACAATCCGATGGCGAGGGATGGACCCTCAACATTTTCTCAAGTGGCTCGACGGTTGGATCGGCTGGATTTTTCGCCCGTCAATGCTCGTGCTGGGCCTGATTTTTCTCTTCGTCGCCATTGTGATGGCATCGCTTCGCACATCGCAGGTCGGACTTAATTCATTCGACTTTTCGCCGATCTTTACGGTTCAAAATATCCCGGTCATTATCATTTCGATGATGCTGGTGAAGATCCTTCATGAAATGGCCCACGGGCTGGCATGTGTTCATCACGGGGGAGAATGTCACGAACTCGGTGTTCTTCTCGTCGCTTTTTTTCCGCTGCTCTATTGTGATACGACAGATTCGTGGCGACAGAATCGATGGCAACGAGCACAAGTTGCGGGCGCGGGAATCTTTGTGGAACTAATGATTGCCAGCGTTTGCTGCCTGCTGTGGGTCGCCAGTTCGCCCGGGATTCTCAATCTTGTTTTTCTCAATCTGACGCTGATTTGTTCCATCAACACTCTGTTTGTAAACGGAAATCCCTTGCTGCGCTATGACGGGTATTACATTCTCTCCGATCTTTGCGACTACCCAAACCTCGGCCCCGAATCACGTCAGATGGCCGGATCATGGATTCGAAGAGTGATCTTCGGTCAGTCTACCGACGGCGATGCGACGATCTCCGCCTCACGCCTTCCGCTTGCCGTTTACGGATTCGCTTCGAGTCTCTATCGAGTGCTTGTTCTCGTTATGATCGTTTGGGCAGTCCATCAGTTTTTGAAGCAGTACGGATTGGAAGAACTCACGTTTCTGATCGTGGCCCCCATGTTGATGAGTCTGATCGTGTCCATTCTTTCGCTTCTTGTGCGTCGATTTCGAAGTTTGAAAGGTGGGGTCTCACCTGCTCAAACAATCCGCGCGACGTTGGGAGTTTTCACGACGATTGCCGTTCTAGCGATCTTGATTCTGATCCCCCTGCCCCGTTCAACAAATGCTCCGTTCATTCTGGAGCCGGGGAAGTGCCGACCGGTTTACGTGACCGTGCCAGGTCGTCTGACAGCCCCTTTTCTGACGACCAAGGAACTCTTATCCCGCGAAATGAAAACCGGCGATTTCATCGTATCACTCGTGAATGACGACCTTGAGCTCTCGCTTTCCCAGTCAGAAGCCCAAGTCCGGGAGCGAGCCACTCACCTCTCCAACCTGGAGAAGTTTCGGTCCTCATCGAAGGTTGCCAATTCCACGATCCCCACAATCCGAAGCTCACTCAAAGCGGCAGCCGATCGACTCGATACGGAACGTCTCCAGCAAAAGCGGTTACGAATCGTGAGCCCAGCTGATGGGATCTTCTTTCCTCCTCGAAATACTCCGGCAACTCAATCGATGGAGCGAGGTGTGCAAACGTGGTCCGGCTGCCCTTTAGACAAAGAAAACGACGGGGCGTGGCTTCAGGAGCAGACAATTCTTGGATGGGTTGGAAATCCCGAAGACTTGCGGGTGATTGCTTTCGTTCCTCAAGCGGAAATGGAATTGATCCGCAAAGGCAATTCAGTGAGGATCGTTTCTTCTTCAAACCCGGGCGAAGTGTGCAGCGGCAAGGTGAGCGAAATTGGAGCTGAAGTCGTTCGCGAAATCCCCCGTGAGTTGATTCACAATCAGTATCTCATCGTTGAACCACGCGACGGCACATACGCCCCGGTCGAAACGCTGTATCGAGTGTCGATTGAAGTCGAATCGGGGAATCCCGGTGCCTTGTACTCGACGGGAATCGTGAAAATTGACGGCCTGAAGATGTCCATAAGTGGGAGACTCTTGCGACTGCTTCGCCAGACATTTGCATGGAGTGCTTCCTGACCGGGCACTTTCTCAAACCGGTCCCGGGAGGATGATCGCTTAGAAACAACAATCCTCAGAAAGCGGGTTGCGGTGCAATGCTGAAGAACCGAAATGCGACTACTGAATCTCTTCGGGAAGTGGCCAAAAGCAAACGTACCCATCTTCGGCGGTCGAAACAATGTCTCCGTTGTTGGAAACATCGATCGAGGTCACGGACGCTTCATGAGCAGACTGATCACTTCGACCGGGATACGAATAGATTCGTTCTCCGCGCGATGGCGGGTCACTTTCTGTATCACGATCAATCCAATCCCATTCGAGAACGGAGCCGTCAGCTCCACCGGTCAGCAGTCCGAATCCTTCTTCTGTCACGAACTGGACAGCTGTAATGCCGACACGATCATTGAACACCTGAGATGAGTGTTCGCCATCGAACTCCGCTTCAAGAAGAAACTTTCCATCGGGATTCCGTCGCCAGACACAAGCAAAACTTCCTTGAGCGCGGCCGTCTGCTCCCAGTCGAACACCGCCAGCGGCGATGGATTGCTCGTCTTTAGAAATCGCACAACAGTAGAACTCGATTTTCTCCCGTGGTTCTTCGAGTTCGACAACCTGAAACGCTGGTGGTTCATCCGGGTTCGAAGGCATCGCTTCCAAGACTGTCAATTTGCCATCGAATGTCGCACACAGAATCTCCATAGACACCGACCAGTCGAGATCGGACTTCCAACTGTCCACGTCGTCATGCGGTGCAGAGAGTTCATGGATGATGGCTGCTTCCGTCGGAGGAGCGCTCTTGAGACCAGGATTCCACGCCCAGAACTTGAGGAGTCCATCTCCGCCGAGAGTTACGAAGTCGTAGGAGTCCTCCGATTGCGAGAATCGAATATCGTCGACACGGCCACTGTGGGCTGAGCCGAGTCGAAAGATCGTCAAACCGAGGTTGGGGTTCTCTTCATCCGCGCTGAAGACTCGAACCGATTCACTCGCGGTCGCGACATATTTTCGGTCATGAGAAAAGTCGGCCGCATAGACCGTTTCGTGAGATCGGAACTCTGTTTGATGTGTGCCAGACTCCAAACTCCACAGGTGAGCAACACGACCGTCGAACGTCGCGAGAAGTTCTTCTCCGCTTTCTGACTTCGAAGGGGCGAACGCAATTCGCGAGGAAGACTGCATCAACCCTTTCGGACTGACACGACGAGCGACGGACCAGTCTGAGGTCTGATACAGGTTCAAGACGCTCGTTTCACCCTTCTGAGAGGCGACGGTATAAAGGTGTGCCAAAAGCTGCCCATCACTCGACCACGCCAGCCCCTGATGAAACTCTTCCCCCCGCTTCCTTGAGATCCACGTCGCCAATGTTATCGGTGCATGAGGCGATTCAACGGACCAGACCATCAATCGCAGACGTTTCGGTCGAGCGGCATAGTCCGATGTCGTCTCGTCTTGAGATGAGAGATCGTGTTTGGTCTTCACCACGCTCAACGTGGCAAACTGTCGCCGATCCGGAGACATCGACAGGGCGATGACATAATCACCGATATTTGACGTCAGAGTCTCACTCTGTCCAACGTCTGATGGTTGTTCATCGAGCCGAATACGAAACTGCTCAGACTCAGAAGCTGGTTCTAACTTGTCCTCACGGATGACCCACCGTTGAATCGTTCCATCGTATCCGGTGGTGATCAACTCATCTTCGCTGAGAAATGAAAGCCCCGAAACTTGATCGCGTCCATGTTCCCCTTCCGCCCTCGCGATCACGCTGCCCGTCGAGACGTTCCAGACGACAATGGTCCCGCGACGATCTGCCGTTCCGATAAGCTGACTCGAAGGGGAGAATTCTGCAGCTGTCAAGAAATGGTTGTGTTCGCCCACGAGTTGCCGCGTTGGTTGAGGAATGACACTCTCTTCCAACGATGAAGTCTGCCACAAGTTTCCAATAAATGTGGTGACATCGACTTCCTGATTCTGCGAGTCGGTTCGGACTTTTATTTCTCTTCCAGAAGCAAAGATCCACTTTCCATCGGGAGAAACAGCGAAACCGAAATCGCTACTCAGCAATCGAGAAATCTCACGAGCCACACCATCTTCATCCTTCGTCGCATCCCACACGGAAATCGATCCGAAAAAATCTCTCGTGACCAGACGGTTTCCGTCAGGAGGAAGAAAGAGAATCTGTGAAAGCTCCGGGATGTGCCCTTCTTCGAAGACATTCTGAGACTGATAGAAGTTGGACTGGCGGCCCCCCATCATCCACATAAACATGCCACTACCGCGTTCGTAAACGTGAGCAGCGCGGTCATCGGCACCAACGATGATTCGCTCGCCATCGCGACTGAACCTTGCGGATTGAGTCGAACGCGCCACTTTCCACTGTTTGTTGAAGATTCCGTTTGCACCCTCTTCATCTGTTTCTTGAATGAGTGCCGTCGGCATCAGTTTGGCGAAGTCAATTCCTTCGGATTCGAATACGCTTCCGGCAACTGATGAATCGCTCTGCAATTTCTTGGAAGGTGACTCCAGCTGACTCGTCGATTGATTGTCATCGATTCTGGCTTCGTCGACGTTCTCAATTTTTGCGAGTTCCTGGGCCACGATCGTATACACCGCTCGATAGTCGGAGTACTCGGGAAGCGACCATTGCACCATCGAATTTGCTGTCTCGTCTTTGCTGTCAACTCCTCCAATCGCAATCACATCCTCCGGACTCCCATCAACGAATCCAACAGCGAGGACATCGCGAGAAAATCCAGCGATCCGATAGGCAGACTCCAACTCACCTTCATCATCTCGATTGTCGAAACTCCAGAGTTCGATGCTTTTCTCCGGGAGATAGCTGTTTGCTCCCGTGTCCCAGTCCCAAACTTCGATGAGCCCGATCTGAAGCCCAAGCAGTAAACGTTCTGAGTTTTCAGAGAATGCGAATGACCGGATCTTCCCATCCGTTCTCAGTTCAGCAATCTGACTTTCTTTTGAGTCTTCGAGGACGTTCTCGAACGGGTTTTCGCCTGCTGGATCAACGGGAAAGATGAAAACGCGATCTCCGCCCATTCCGACAGCAAGTCTTCGTGAATCCTGAGAGAGCGAAAAGAACTCGATTGGCAATGCCCGGATTCTCTCATCGTGGCGAGTAAGACCTTTCGCGTCAGTAAGAGTCGCTGACTGTTGAGTCTGCAAATTCACATTCGAATACTTGCAGTTTCGAGAACCATCCATGTCACCCAAAAACAGAATGTGAAACATCGACGGGTTCACTCGATCAGCGAGAATTTGAAAATCTGCAATCTTGTAACTGGTACTCTTCCAGGTCTTTTGCAGGACACTTTTTGGTGTTTCTCCGCCGAGATCGAAGACTTCAATCGCCATTCCATCATTGTCTCCGGCGATGAATAGGTATCTCCCGTCGCGAGAGAATGTGACGCTGTTTAATTGGTCAAGCGAAGGCGAAACCTGTAGCGGAACTTCTACGACTTCTCCGCTACGAACATCCCAGAGATGCGTCTCTCCCGGGCCGATCGCTGCCACATGTGTTTCCACAGGCGAAATTGCGAGTTTCAAATCCCGACCGTTTAAGGCAATCAAACGACCAGTCTCGGAGTTTCCGGATTCAGGAAAGGGAGGATTGGCTCCCTGACGAACGAAGATTTCGATTCCCGAACGGATGACCGAAGCAATGACTCTTCCCGTGCGACCGATCGTCGCCTCTTCGAGAATCCCACTTTGAAGATTCCTCCTCAGCGGAAGACTTCGCTGTCGATCGAGATCTCGCTTGAGATTAAAGATCGTCCGCTTTCGTTTCTCGAAGGCAGCATCTCCCGATTCGGCAGCTTTCAGAGCTTCATTGATTTCGAGTTCAGCTTCTTCGTACCGGCCGATTGCGGTGAACAGTTCGAACCGAGTGACGAATGATTCCCATCCTGCCCGCGTGATACGTTCTTGCACTTCACGTAGCTGCACCTCAGAAGCTTCGACTGCTTCTTCCAGCATCTCTTGTTTGGCGATCGCTTCTTCTGCTGCCGCGTTCGCAGAGTTGGCTTTCTGCTCTGCCAGCATCTGCGCAGATTCCGCTTTACTGAGTTCCGCCTCCGCAGTTTTCAGCTCCATTTGAGCTTTGGCTGCATCCATCTGGGCCTGTCTGGCGGACTCTGTTGCCGTCTCGGCTTCAGCAGCTGCGACCTGAGCTTCTTCAATTGCTTTGTCAGCAATCTCGCGGGCCTTCTCAGCTTCGGCAAGTTGTATTTCAGCTGTCGCTTTGGCTTCTTCTGCTTCTTTTTCAGCAATTGCCGCCGCGTCCAAAGCTGTCCGTGCCTTGTCTTCAGCGTCTGCGATCTCCTGATTCTTTGTGGTGAGTTCAAGGTTCGTCGTGGTCAGCCGAGACTCAACTTCGTTCAATCGCTTGGCTGCACTTCGTGTGCGAAGTTCCATGGAAACGACCAATGCCGCCATCCCGACGATCAGAACCGCCATCGCTGCCCAAGTTCGACGCACGATCGTTCGACTTCGTCGTTTGCGACGCAATTGCCTGCGAATGTCATTGAAGTCTGGCCCTGTGAGCCCTTCGATCACATGCAGTCCAAGATCGTAGTCACCGCGAGCAAGTGCAAGCTTCGAGAAACCCTTTCGAGCCAACTTGTTTCCGACGAGAGCTCGCTGATTGGAAGGCCATTTGTGAAGCGCTTCGGTGAACAAGGCGATCGACGACTGGTAGTTGTCGTAGCTTTGGTCGTCGTCCTGACTTGTCGCTTTGTGATAAAACTCTTCCGCGTTTCCGGTAATTCGATACTGACGAATCGCTTCCTGCATCGATTCGACAGACGAAAAACGTTCTTGAGGATCGGTCGACATTGCCTTGGTCGCAATGTCCATCAGTTCGCCAGGATGATTGACATCCTGCTCGATCTGGTTCGTCATCACAGCGTGAACGATTGACGCAAACTGTTCGTCAGGATTTTCAATCGCCCAGAATGTTCTGAGCAAGTGAGGCGGAAAGCCTTCCAGAATCTCAAAGAGGATCGCCCCCAACAGATAGATGTCGGTGTGATTCCCGATCGAATTGACATCCTCGCTGACTAACTCGGGTGCCATGTACACAGGGGTTCCTGCCCCTCCGCGAAAGTCTTGCAGAATACTTTCGTTCTTGGGGAACTCAGCAGTGGTCACCGCGAGCCCCCAATCGAGAACAATCACTTCTCCGTAACGCCCAACGATGACATTTTCCGGCTTGAGATCTCGGTTAATGACGCCTCGTGAATGCGCATAAGCAACCGCATCACAGAGCTTCATGAAGATGTCGAGGTTCTCTTCAAGCGGACGATTTCGAATCTCCTTATCCCATGGTTTTCCTGTGACCTTCTTCATTGAATAGAAGAGTTTGCCGTCGTCTGTGCGACCAAGATCATGAATCGGAACGATATTCGGATGGACCAGATTCGCGGTCACCACCGCTTCCGACACGAACATCTCCTGCTCGTAGTCAGAAGTCTCCTCTGACGGTTTTAACGATTTAATTGCGAGTTCTCGATTAAGCGAGGATTGAAGCGCTTCATACACAATCCCCATGTTTCCCTTTCCGACTTCCCCGAGGATCTCGTACTCCGAAACTTCCGGGTCGTCGACAAGCGCGGAGAGAAATCCAAACGCTTCATCTGGCTGTTCGGGAATCCGGTTGCGCACACCGGAAACATCCCCTTTCATGCTTCGTTCGCGAATAGAGAGCTTCCACGTTCCTTTTCCGACCGTTGTCCCTCGGCTCCTGGAAGAAACAGAGCCTTCACTTTTCACAGCCCCTTGAGAACTGCTCGACTGGTCAGATGTCTCGTCGAGTTGACCAATCACTCGGCGGACGTCGCCGTCCTTTGGAGTACTTGTTTGGTAAACACTTTTGAATCCTTCTGGATTCGGAAGCCGAACCGTTCCAGAAGCGGCGGATTGCGCCGGCTTAGCCGTCCCGGTTCCTGACCCAGCAGGTGTTTGAAGACTGGGCGGACCGTAAGTGCCAGCGATATGCCTGCCCGGTTCCGAGTCGGGAACGTCCGTTCCAATTGGTCCAGGCATCTGCGTCCCGAAGACCGGACGTTTTTTGTTCTTGTCATCGGATGAGCTAGATGAATCTCTCACAGTCAGTCCCCGACTTTGTCTAAAGCAAGTTGTCTTTTCTGTGCAGTCGCGTCAATGACTTTCATAAAGCCATTCTCAACGCTGCGAATCGGATCATTGCCGAAACATTACTTCCGTCGCAATTACGATGAGGACAAGTTCGAGACCGTTTTCACGGTCTCTCAGCACCCGTCCAAATTATCTACTCTCGATGAACTCTGCGGATGAACGCTTTGTCTGCTACGACATGTTCGAAAAAATCAAAGCAGCGTTTGTGAATCGACCGGGATTGGATTGCTCGACAGGCTTTGACGGTTCCCTCGACGCTGAGCCTGAGTTCTCCCCCTCAGAGTCAACGTGTGGACGGAGAGCCGACTGAAATTCTCGTGTTCGGACGACTTCGAAACCCTGTTCCTTATTATGGCACGTCCCCAATTATGGCACGTCCTTAAAATGCCACCAATCGCAATCTCGTCTGAACCACGAGAGACCAATTCCAAAGTTCCGATTCACCAACATTTCGGTCTGATGGAAGCTGTCTCTCAGGAGCGGTGACGCTTGCTGAATAATCGATTCAGAAGCCGACTGCCCGCGGCACGTTCCGTTCCGGGATTCGTTGAATCTGAGGAGGCACGACGATTTGCAGCAGTCACAACGAGCGTTGCTGTGACTGACGACGTCAATGGCGAGATGACCGATCCGGATTTCTCATCCAACTCGTTGGTCTCCCGGCTTCGCTGTGTCCGAGTTGCCGACTCTGTCCCCGGTTCAGAGAGAGCCATCTCCTCACTCTCCATGGGTGGCTCTTCCTGATCGTCTGGACCGATTACGGACGGGTCCAGTTCCTCGATCGCTCCATCCTGAGCTTCCAACTCTACGGGTTGCTCATCGATGGCGTTGCCTTCCGAGTCGACGGGCACAAGACGCAATGCAGGGAATTCCCCTTCGAGAGCATCAACGGCCGGAATTGGTTCTTCATCGATGATGTCGAACTTCAGAATGATCCGCTCGATTCGAATCGGTTCTCCGTTTTTCTGCTTACTGGTAATCAGCCAAAGCTCGTATCCAACTTCATCGCCGATCCCTTTCTCGCGGATAAACTCACGGAGTTGGTCCGGGTCGAGAAGCGAGTCTCCCTGGTCTTCGGAGATAAAGTCGATGATCGGTTCGTCGACTCCTTCCCTGCGAAGCTCGAAGAAGTCAAACGATTGAGTCGAAACACTGGTCCGCGACGGATAACTCGGAATCAAAGGACTCGCTGCAAGAACTTCTTCGACTTCGATGGGCTCGAATGCCGGCTGCGGGGCAAGTGCAGTCGGTGGCGGTTCCGGCTCAGCTGCGACAAAAACGCGAGCTGGCACAGGAATCTGGAAGACAATTCGACCATTCTGGAACCTGTCAGAATTGAAATTCACATCATCCCCGGTCCGACTGAGATTGCCGAGATTCTCGCGGGGATCGACCGGATCAGGCACTTCCGGGAGTTCTCCGACATCAATTGGCCCGACATCATTCTGTTGAACGCTCCGACCATTCACAACAATCGACTCGTGATGAGAAACACCGAAGTCGGCCGGAACTTCATTCGTATTGTCTCCGAGAATGAAGCTGTTCACATCGAACTGGGAGTAAATGTGGCCAAACTCGTGAATCTCGCCCCCCATCGGAACAAGCATAAACTCGTTCGAAGTCGGATCAGGGGAAGGCACAATATCGGCATCGGACGTCACTTCATTGAAGAAGTCTCGTGAGTTGCGTTGGTTGTTCAAGGTATTCGCTGCTTCGTCCAGGTCTCCAGTGGCATCATTTTGGGGATCGTTCCAGCGAATGCTGATTCGCAAGTTCTCTTCAGCAACGAGCGGACCGCCAGGGCCATCCGGATCACCTGCTCCGATCATCAGACTGAACGAAGTGAGAAAGAAATTCGGCACCGGGAGCGTTTCGAAATTGAACTCGCGGATTAAGTCATTGAAGAACGCGGCGTTATCAGCATGAGGACGCGGACCGAATGTTGTTGCCACACCACCGTCGGTTCTGAGCACAACACCCTCGGAAACGATAAAGGAGCCATCGAGCGCACTATCAACGCTGTCGTTGTTGGAATCCGCTTCAATCAACAGAGAATCGTTCGTTGTATCGACCGAGGTACCAGCAGCCAAATTTCCATCGGTTGAGATGTTAACGTTGGCCCCTAATGAGATGTTTCCATCGACTGCTCTCAGAACGATCCGTTCCCCATCGACCGATTGGGAAGAGACAATATCTCTCCGGAACGAATTCCCCAGCATCGGATCGGTAAACCCGACGACATTCAGATTGCCGCCAGCCTCAATGACAATCTCACCACCGTTGGCGCGAATTCCATTGACTCGCGAGAACTGAGCGTTTTGTTCGGTTTCCAGATCACTGACAAAATTCACGTTCAACTGATCCGCAGTATTTCCCAGCCCCCCATCGTTGAAGTTGTTGAAGCGAATCGCTCCTTCACTCGATTCATTCTCCATCGAAATCTCGTCGACTCGATTTTCGAGTGTCAGCTCAATGTCGAGATTGGAAGTTCCACTCGTCTGGTCGACTCCCAATTCATTCGCAATCAGAATTCCATTCCCTGTTTGCGAAATCCCTCCGGTGGTCGTCAACCGAATGTCCGCACTTCCGTCGCTCGATCCGCCGATCCCAGCATGAATCGCTTCATTGATAACAAGAGATCCCGACACATCAATCAAGATGTCTCCGTTAATCGTATCGTCGACTTCGAGAATCCCATCGACGTCATCATCACGATTCGCCTGAGCCCCTGACGTCAGAGTCGATGTGACACCAACGGTCGAATCGAAATCGGAAGACTTGAGCCCGGTCCCCGCAGCCACATCGCCAATTGCCAGACTCGTGCTATTGCGGAAAATGATCATCCCGCCATCCGAATCGTTCCAAGCTGCGAACTCACCGACGGCGTTCTCGAATCCCAACTCAACATCTGTTTCGGTAGTCGCAGAAACCTGACGAACGCCAAGATTCTGAGCGACGATCGTTCCGGGAGACGATTGCGAGATCCCCCCATTGGCAAGCAATCGAACGGTCCCGGAACCTGCCAGGATCTGATCGTTAAGTTCCAGCGAACTGCCACTTCCGAGGTAAACATTACCGCTGTTGGAACGGACTCCTGAATCGACAGTCAACGTTCGACCCAGAGAGGTCGTCACCTCAATGTCTCCGTCGATCGACGTCACTCCATCCACCTGCGTGAAGGTCAACGTGGGAGTCAATGTCGACAATTGCTTCGCTGCGATGGAATTAATTGTCAAATCGGTGATCGAATGAAATCCGATGAATCCCCCGACAGACTGATTAAGAGCCGAAAATTCATTGACGACGTTATCCTCACAGAGCTCGATGTTGACGTTCAACACGTCATCGATTTGTTGCACACCAAGTTGCTGGGCGGTAATCACACCGGATGCAGTTTGAGAGATATTGCCGCGAGCGATCAGTCGCACATCGGCTTCGTCAAACTCGTCACCGACCGAAACTTCCTGCTCGACGGAGAGGCTTGCTTCTGAGGCAAGTGTGATGTCATTCCCGCCGAGAACACCGGAAGTGCTCGTCACTCCACGGGTATCAGCAAAGTTAATCGTGTCGTCATTACATTCGCTGATGACCGTCCATGGACCGACGCTTCCAATCGTTAAATCGCGAGTCGATCGGAATGAAATCATTCCATCTTCGTATGCATTGTCAGCGGCGAACTCATCGACCTCATTGTTCCCAACGAGTTCGATGTCATAAGTAGCCCCTTCATCCTCGTTGAAGATAAGTTCCTGTCTGACACCAAGTTGGTTGGCAGTGATCACGCCGCTGTCCTGCAAAATGTCGCCATGTGCAATCAGCCGGGTATCTGCCAAACCGGAATTCACCTGTGCGTCAATCGTCAAGCTCTCGACAGTAAACGCGTCTCCATCCGTCGCCTGCAGAGTAATGTTGTTCCCAACGTTTTGACTGG
This sequence comes from Thalassoglobus neptunius, assembly GCF_007859735.1. Lineage (GTDB taxonomy): Bacteria > Planctomycetota > Planctomycetia > Planctomycetales > Planctomycetaceae > Thalassoglobus > Thalassoglobus neptunius. The sequence continues at coordinate 38,872 of NZ_SIHI01000020.1, forward strand.
TCCCTGACGAAACAACACCATTCGTTTCAAGAAACGTTCCAAACTTCTGAGCGCCCGGCCCGACAGTCACAACGGTCAGCGACTCACTCGTATTGAAGGCAATTTCTCCACCAATTGAAGCATTGAATGCAGCGAATTCATGGACCGCGTTGGTGCTGAGCGTCAGAAGTACATCCACATCGTCGACGACGGTACTCTCCTGGCGGACACCAAGCGTGTTCGCGGTAAGGATTCCCGTTTCTGACTGCGAGATCGCTCCGTCCGCGACGATTCGGATTGTATCCGCAGTGAGGGCGTGCTCGACTTTAAAACCGGTTCCGACGTTAATATACAAGTCGCTATTGGGAATGCTGATCGAAGTGTTGAGATCAAATGTATTCCCCGCGATGAAGGCGAGACTTCCCCCATGAGAGTTAATGAGCGACATGTCAGGGAAAACCAGATTCTGATCCGATTGAAGTTCGATTTTTCCTCCGTTGGTCATGTCATTGGCGTCAGTCGTAATGCCCGTCAACGACTCAAACACAAAGAGCGACTGCTCGTCGCCGATGATCTTTTCTCCAACCGTTCCGGTAGTCAAATCTTCAACGCTGTGAAAACTGATGAACGCTTCGGGATTCGCTCCGGTGAAAGAAGAATTCGAGAGGTTTTCAGCCGCAAACAGATCGACGACATTCTCTTCGCACAGGAAAATCACAAAGTCATCGCCGGTGTTAACCTGTCGAACTCCCAGTTCATTGGCAGTGATGACACCAACGCTGTCCTGTCGAATGCTCCCATTGGCGACAAGTCGGACATCGGCGAGATCATTGGAATCACCGACTGAGATCACTTGGTTAACCAGCAAGCTGTCGCCCATCGCATTCTGACCGGTAACTCGAATGGTAATATCATTCGTCGATTGATCGACCGACGTTGTTTGAACACCAGTCGTGGTCGCGAATGCAGCAGCTTTCCCTGTTCCTGCGGAGACCGTCGCGATTGTGAGCGCCGTCGCGTTGTTATAGGTAATCATTCCTCCATCGGAGGCATTAAACGCTGCGAACTGATTAACCCGGTTGTCCGCGAAAAGAGTGAGGTGATTCCCCGAGTAACTCGCTTCGAGCCGTACTCCAAGAGCTTCTCCGACAACGATACCTGATTCTGACTGTCCAATAAAATCGTTGGCGAGAAGGCGAACAGTCCCGGCATTCGACTCAACGCGTGCTCCCAGAAAGACCGACGAATCCCCATGCAGAAGGATGTCACCGCCGTTGGAATCGACGACCGAATAATTCTCCAGATAGCTGGCGGAGGCAACGACGATATCACCAGAATTGCTCGTCACTCCCGACAGCGCGCCGAATTGGACATTCTTTGTAAATGCTTGCGCATCGACGTCTGTGATCGTCAGTCCGCGATCACTGTAAAAATCAATCTCGCCGCCTGCATGGGTGTTTGAAGCAGCGAACGTGGTCACCATGTTGTCTTCACACAGCGTGACATCGCCACCGGTCGCAATCACGCCCAGCCCGTAAGCCGTGATAATCCCAGTCATTGTCTGGGTAATATCCCCGGCCCCTTTGATACGCACGTTGTCTGCGTTAATCGTTTGGGTTAGTTCAAGGTCATTCTCTGCATCGAGTAGAACATCCCCTGCAGTAACGAGCGCAACGTTGATTTCAAGAGTTGCTCCCGAATCGAGAACGATGTCGCCGTCTGGCCCGTTTCCTGGCTGAATGATGTGAGTGATCGTCAGATCCATCGCGCTTTCAAGGCCGATGTTGCCATTTGCAGTTCTGACTCCCGACGTCGCTGCGAAGTCGACACTCGTTTCATCCATCGACACCATTTTTCCAGTCACCGCTCCGACGGTGAGATCGATGACACTTCGAAATGTCACCTGTCCTCCCGAAGACATATTTTCCGCCGCGAAAACACCGACAACATTGTCTTCGCAGAGTTGGATATCAACATCATCCGTCCCGGAGTGAATCTGGCGGACGCCGACTGCACTGGCCGAAATGAGTCCCGTTTCAGATTGGGAGATCTCTCCGTTCGCAATCATTCGGACGACGCCCGAACCAGCCACAATCGGTGAATCAATGGTCAGTGTCTCATATTCGCCATTGTTCACCAGAAGCGTGACGTCACCGTTGGTTGTTTGAATTCCCGTTGTGGTTTCAAATTCGGAGAATTTCCCCACTCCGGTTGCGACCGTCGAAATGGTCAAATCATTGATCGATTTGAAGGTCACCATTCCCTGTGAAGACGCATTGAAGGCGGCGAAATTGGTGACAGCATTGTCGCCGATCAATGTGATGTCCAAATCAGGATCTGTCGACTCCTGTCGAACACCAAGATTCGTCGCTGTGATGAGACTCGACTGAGTGATTTCACCATTCGCAACAAGTCGAACTGTGCCTGCTTCCAGATAGTAATCAACGTCAAGATCCTCACCCACTTCGATATAAATCTCTCGATCCATACCAAGCACGAACTCTTGCGGAATGTCGAAGCTGCCGCCCGCAATGAAAGCGAGGCTTCCGCCGTTCGAATTCACGAGAAAAGCATTCTGTAGGTCAACAACGGTCAGATCTCCATCGGAGTGAAGACCGATCGTGCCGTCGTAAGTGGTGACGCCGGTCACCCCGATATCTCCGAAGTAGTAGACGTCGCCGATCGTCAAGTCTTGGGTACTATGAAAGTTGATCGCGCCTTCTTCCGAGTAGTTAACTCCCGCAAATGTGTCGACGACGTTATCAGCACAGAGATCAACATTAAATGGCCCACCATCATCATTCTGCTCAACAAGCAGCCCGTTGGCGGTGATCACTCCCATGTCATTCTGAGTGATGTTCCCATTCCCGACTAAAGCAACAGTGGAACCGGTCACCTCTCCTTCCAGCGTGATGTCTCCCGCCGACAGCAGGCGAACCTCGTTTTGTGGAACGTCCATATCATCAACGGCTTCCACGGTGCCGGTCACACGAATTCCGCGATTCGTTCGAATGGTGATATCACCATCGCCATCGGTGGAAGCGGCGAATCCATGATCGATGTCCGTCTTGATCCCGGTCATTTCAATTCCCGGCGTTTCCAAATCTCCGAAGTCGGTGTCAATAACATCCACGTGTGCGCGCGTCGTCGCAGAGAACGCATCGAGATCCATCTGGACGCGCCCACTAAAGGTGACGCTCTCTGCGTTGACGACATCGAGTTCAGTGATTTTGGTTTGTCCGGCGTGCGTGATCGTCCCGACATCCGTGACCGTGACGTTTTGAATTCCTTCAGGCGACGTCAGAATCAACGTATCGCCGTCGCGGTTCGTTCCAGAATCATCTCCACCGAAAACGACAGCGACATCCACCCCGCCACTCGTGTCGTTGATGGAAAGACTTGTGAACGCATCCACAGCGACTGCGAGAATACGGTCGTCCGAGCCACCTGAAAGAATCTCGAACTGGTCGTCGGCGAGTCCACCCAGATTGTTCCAGGTCTCACCATCAAGATTAAAGAAGTAAACATCCTCGTTGTTCGTTCCCATTGCATCGGGATCGAGGTCAGCAGTCCCTTGAGTGATCTGCAACTGTGTGACATCTCCCCCGAAGTTCGAGAGGATCAACTCCGTGCCACCCATCAACGTGAAGTCAGCATTCAGAAGTCGGCGATCTTCCAGCTTCTTCAGCCCAAGTTTCTTCCGGGTCTGAGCGGAGGGTGTTTTTGTCCCAAAGCAAGTCCGCACGAGGTTTGTAAACCAGTTGTCTGACATGAATAACTGCCCTTGGGTCCGTGATCGCTTTGCGAATGACTCCAGATCGTTGTGAACCGTTCCACAGTGTTTGGCTCTCGAACTTCTTCCTCTCAGAATTCCATTATCGCAGAACGAGTCATCAGGGTGCGTTCCCAATTTCGATCGTCATCGATTTTCGCACGAAACATTGACTCTAAAGTTCTGAACAGATTCTGAAGGACGGAAAATCCGTAGAGAGCGAACGGGAGTAGTCGACGCCCTCACAAATTGCCTGACTGGAAATCACCTCATATTCACAGAATCGACACATCTGCTACCCGAGGAACGATTTCAACCAATCTTTGACGGAAGTTCCGATTAGATAATTTACGATGTTTAAGCGGGTTTTGCTCGTCTCTTTTCCGAAAGTCAAATCGGAATGCCGAGTTTCTCCGGGTCAACCGTACAGAGTGACCGATTTGACGATTGTGAGGAGTTGCGCATTTCTTCAACTTCTCCATCCACGGGTCACGTTCAGAACGGAGTCTGAAATGGACATTGTCATACCACATCAATTTCTTTCATTCTCCACAATTGTGGTGCTCACGCTGGGGCTCACAAGTTGCGGTCATGCCGAATGGACTGCATACAATCCGGAGAAGGGCCAGAAAGAAGCCCAGTCGTCAGATCAAAACTCTCCCATTATCCGGGAGCGGCGAAAGGTCGCTGACACCCAAATCGAACCATCCGCTCCTCACACAGGATGGACATCGACTGATCCGGGGCGCACCGTCAAAGTGAGTGCCGATCTCTCCAGTTCCCTGGAAACAAGCAAAGCAGATCGCCTCCCGGAAATTCGCTCGGCCGCAGAACGATTCTCAACGCCACCAATTGAATGGACTCCCGTTCAAGTGAGAGTTCAGTCAGACGAAGAAGAAATCAACGAAGATGTGGATCGCCTGCTGCGACAGAACAACGACTGGTACCCCACGATTCATCGCAACAGTCCGCTCAGCAACGTCGTGACCGACTCAACTCAAACACAGAGTTATCTTGGCGAGCTTCACGGATTGATTCGCGCTGAGTCTGCCCCGGTGGCGACTCAGCCCATCAAGCTGAGCGGGCACTTGATCGAATCGATGACAGTTCCAGAGACTTCCCCTTCGCAGATGAAAGGTTCCCTGGTTTTTCTGGATGAACTCAAAGAACTCGTCGAGGATGGAAGCATCACCGACGAAACCCGTGTCGTCGTCCCGAGCAAAGCGGAAACGAACGTTCAGTCGACAGCACTTCCCTTCGAAGAAATCGACGTGCCATCGATCCCCGAACCGGAAATCCTCATCAACGAATCTCCCGTTTCTCCCGTACCTGCAGCTTCAGTAGACGTTGACGAAGAAGTGGAAGTCGTTGCTCAAGCCTACAATCCTCCGGCAGTCCCTCCGACTCCCGAGGACAGCGAGAAACTTCAAACTCTCGAAGAAGACGAAGCCCGTTATCGATTGTCGAATCTCTTCGCACCGGTCACCGACATCGATCTTGAAGGTCCCAGCACGGAACCTCCGAAAGACATTGCTGATTTCACAACACCTCAAAGCAATCCGGAATCACGACTGAAGACGGAAGCGTATCTCGCCACCGCAACGCGCCCGCTCTCCCCGGCGTATTTCGTTGGCCCAACTTTTTCGGCAGTCCATCCGCCCCGCAACACCTATTGCTTTACTCACAATCCGCTCTATTTCGAAGATCCCAATCTCGAACGCTGCGGAATCGGTTGCGGTTGCTTCACAACAGTCAAGTCGGCTGCTTGCTTCTATGCCGACGCAGTCTTCCTCCCTTACACGCTCATCGTGACCCCTCCGCGAACATGTATGCCGACGCTCGGCGACTGCCCGACGTGTTGCGAGTTTGACAGCGACGCTTACTTTCGCGAATGGAAATGGTAAGCAGCAGTCGCGGGGAATCTTTGTCGCTTATTCAATCGGTCGACGATTCCGTCGGACGTGCGACAAAGAGAAGCAATTGCGCGACGAGAACAAGACCGAGAGGAAGAAAGACGAGCACCCAGCCAACTTTCATCATGTTCTCGTACCATGCTCCCGGAATCGAACGCACACTGACGCGCGATTCCACGCTTCGAAGACCGTCGTTTTCAATTCTCTCGACGACCTCAGATCTCCGCTGATCAAGAATGTCTCCGGGAAGTTGGTCGTCGGACTCGATGATCAAAACGGGTGACGTCGACGTCCAATTCGACCGAATCTTCTCAAGCTCCACTTCCCCGTTCGGTGTTAACGAAGCAGAGTCGTCGGTGAAGTCGTTGCTTTCAAGAACGAAACCGGCAGACTTTGAGGCGATATACTCTCGATCGCGTGGGTCCGTCACCGAACCGAAAATCAATAGACCAATTGCACCGAACATCGTCCACAAGAGAGTTCCGCAACCGAACGCCGCCATTTGGGACTTGAATTGGTTCCGCTCCGAAGTCTCTTCGAAATGAAGAGGCACTTTGCGTCCTCGGATGAGGGACCTCTGAGCAGCCGCACCAATCTCCCCGTAGCGAATCACCTTCTGCCAGGACCGCTGGTTGGTTCCGTTCGCAAGCTCTTCAAGCTGAACACGAAGTTCGTTGACGATCGTCCTCTCCGGATCAGCTTCGGGAGTGATCGTTCCATCAGCTGCTGGCCCCCCATCGATCGTGATCTGGTTGTCAGAATTTCGCTCTCCAACAACTTCACCATCAGTCCCGGACAACTTGATCTGAGCCATTTGGTTCGCTGATTTCTTCAAACTCCAATTCAGTTCGATCTCATCTTCGACGACCAGACGGACGGTCACTTCAACAGGTCGTTCTGAGTCGGGACCAGTGGCGAGCATCATCACATGTTCAGGCGTCGGACAGATTTCCGAAAGTGCAGACAGATCTTGCTCCAGAGTTTCCGAAACCCACTCTTTCGTAAATCCGCTGTTTGGAAAGTTCGATTGATCGAATTGGCGATCAAATTCGACCCGCCACAATTTCCCTAACTTGAGAGAACGAAACCGGTCCAGCGAGGTTTGGACGAACTCAGTGATCGCAGAAGCAAATAGTGGGCGAATGAGCTCAGGGGACTCTTGCCACAAAGCTGTGTAGTCGAACAGCTCGGAGATTCTCAGAGCGGAAGTCAGAATTACGACCGGTTTCCCGATCACCTGAAACTGCCGGGCGGCCGCCAGAATTTCCGGGCTCGCCCCAACAACGACAACAGCATCGAGGCTGGAATCAGCGAGCATTTCGTCCCATCCAGAGACCCATTTCAGCGCGGGGAATGTCCCCTTCAGGGAAACTTGGAGCGAGGAATCAGGAGTCCAACAGCTTCCGATGGTGAGCTGATCACTGTCGTCGATAGCGTGCAAGACATGGACGACATCTGAATGAGTAGCGATGACGCTTAATTTCATAGTCAATTCGAGTCCAATCAAAACTCTCCGTTGCGAAACAGGAGATTGAAACTCATTAAACCATTTCCACGGTTGGTTTGCACCCGCCTGAATTCGCGACTTTCGATGAATGCTGCAAGCGCCCGTAGCGTAGAAAGAGTACTGGCAGGAACCAATACTCCACACCCTCTGAATTGGGGGAGAAATTGCGGTCGATTCGAACCGCGCGGGGATGATACTCAGAAATCACGACGATGAACCGGTTCAATGAGAGTAGACCGTTCGCCAGGATCAGTTATTTTGTCTTCCAGGCGAGCACAGTTTGGAAATCATTTCTCATGACGACTCGCGTGCCCCCCAAGCCAGTGGCGAAAATTCATCGAGTGAGGATCTGCACTTTCAAAGCCACTCGCTCGACTGACATCAACACTCCTCTTTCCAACGATTGACGCTGCGTTTATGAAACTCCGACTGACGAATTTGAGACTTCCCGTTGACGCCCCGGAGGAACAATTGGGAGCAGCGATTACTCGCGCCCTGAAAGTCCGCCGAGAAGACGTCTCCGGCTGGCGAATTCTTCGGAAGAGCCTCGACGCACGCTCTCGAAAGAACCTCGTTTTCGTTTATTCGGTCGCAATCGATCTTCCTGACGATGAACAACTACGCAAAAAACTTCTGGAGAAAACACACGCAGAAGTCTTTGAAGAGAGCCGGTTTGATGATCCCGACTGCGGGACAAAACCGCTGAAACACCGACCTGTCATCGTTGGGACCGGTCCGGCCGGCCTGTTGGCTGGGTACTATCTCGCGTTGAAAGGCTATCGACCGATTTTGATTGAGCGGGGTGTCGCAGTCAAAGAGCGCGTTCCGCAGATCCGAGCATTCGATCGCCACGGCGCAGCACACGATCCCGAAAACAACTACCTGTTTGGAGAAGGCGGGGCCGGAGCTTTTTCGGATGGCAAACTCACCTGCCGCATGTCAGGACCAGACGTCGACTGGGTCCTCGAATCCTTCGTCGCTTGCGGGGGAAAGGAATCGATTCGCTATGAACATCGTCCGCACCTCGGCAGCAACAAGTTGCCGATGATCTGTCGAAACTATCGCCGGAAAATTGAATCGATGGGAGGAGAGTATCGATTCCAGTGCCGCCTCGAAGGTTTCAAACTCGTCGATGGTCAACTCGACTCCATTCAGACATCGAGTGGATCGATCCAGTGCGATCAATTGATTCTGGCGATTGGACATAGCGCACGCGACACCTACGAAATGCTCCACGAAGCGGGTCTTCCGATTCAGCCCAAAGCCTTTCAACTGGGCTTGCGCATCGAACAGCCACAAGAGAACGTCAATCGCTGGAAATATGGGCACGATCGCTATCTCGATCTCCTCGGCGCAGCTGATTATTCCATCGTCGCGAAAGGGGGACGAGATTTGTATTCGTTCTGCATGTGCGCCGGGGGTTATGTCATCCCGAGTGTTTCCGAACCGGGCTACTTCTGCACGAACGGCATGAGTCTGTCGCGCCACGATTCAAGATTCGCCAACAGTGGATTGATGGTCACCATTGAGCCCAACGAGTTCGGAAGCTCACACCCTCTCGCCGGAATGGAGCTTCAGCGCAAGTATGAGGAAATCGCTTTTCAAATCGGTGGAGGAGCGTACCAATGCCCCATTCAAACAGCGGATGATTTCCTCAAAGGTCGGCAAACTGTTGGAGCGACCGATCTCCCGTCGTCGTATGAACGGGGAACCATCAGCTGCGATCTTCGGCAAGTCCTTCCTCCTTCCATTCTGAAAGGGATCGAAGACGGATTGCCGATCATGAACGAAAAAATGAGAGGAGCATTTCTCAAAGATGCCACGCTCGTCGGTCCAGAAATGCGTGGAAGTGCTCCGGTTCGATTCGAAAGAGATCGCGTCACGAGGCAGATCCCGGGAGGCGCTGGGCTGTACCCTGTTGGTGAAGGAGCCGGATACGCTGGAGGGATTATCAGTGCAGCTGTTGATGGGTTGCGGAGTGCAAGAGAAATCGTCAGAAGCTTTGCCCCGACGTCAGACAGCTAACCCATTTTCCTGATCGCCTGCAGACCCTTGAACTCATCGATTCGGAAGAAAGCTGTGTCGCCTCGTGCAAATCACCGAAGGCCCGTTCGATGGATGCTCAGCCCGTTCAAAGAATCGCGACAATTTCGATCTTAAGAAAAACTGTCGTCGATGAGTCTTAGCCTTGGCCCTGTCACTTATTTCAAATGGACACAGTGTTCACCCCGAAGTGACTTCCCCTTCAAGGGTTCTCAGTGCGGTCATCAGTGCGGTGAATTCGTCATGACAACAGGGACACTGTTCGAGGTGCACTTGAATGTGTTTCATTGCGTCAGGGATTTCGCGATGGGTCAGTTCTGCTTCCGCAAACTCCGCCAAGTGATCAAAGCACTTATCGCAGTCAATACAATCCGCTTCACTGGCAGCGACCATCCCAAGCAGCTTGGCAATTTGTTCTTCTGATAGTGGCATTGGGATTATTCCTCAGGCGAAAATCGTGGTGACATCGTCAGCGACGATTCCGGCTTGCTCGAACCCTTCACGAAGCTTCAACCGAGCATCGTGAACCAGTTTGTAAACGGCGTTTCTGTTACTTCCCGTTCGTGATGCAATTTCTTCAACAGGCATTCCTTCCAGCAACGCTCGCACAGCAATTTTCTGCTTGCCTGAGAGTTCGCTGGAGATCAGGTCTTTCAGTCTTTGAGTCAGGAACTTTCGATCCATACGCTGAGCGGGAGAAGCCTCTTCATCGTCTTCAACTTCGATCTTCATGCTGTCCTCGGGCTTCAGCGAATCGAGCGACACATCCTGACAATGCTTCCGACGAAGTTCGCTGATTCCAACCCGAGTCGCAACAGTCATTGCCCAGGTTGTAAAACGGCTTCTTCCTTCAAAACGGTCGAGTGAGTCGAGTATTTTCAGGAGCGCGTCCTGGACGACATCTTCCGCCTGCAAGCACCCTCCGTAACGATGGTTCAATGAGCGGGAGAGGCCGCGCAGGATGATCCCCCTGAGTTCTTCAATTGCGGCATCGCGATCATCTGAATCACTGCGCAAGCGAGTGACCCATTCATCACGATCTGGTTCAGGTGACACGACAAATCTCCTTCTGCCCGACTCAGTTGATCCTTCCACACACAAAGTGTTGCACAAAGGTCCGACGAGTTCCATCAAAGAGAAGATTTGTCACGCATTTCACACTTTAGACGTTGATAGAAAACGGTTTCTTACCTGCAGAAACAATCACATGAGGAGAATGCACGACTACCTCGTCCACTCCAACCACTTTTTCATCAGAGACGCAACGAAGGGAGTAAGTCGTGTGCGGTTGTACTGGTCTGCAAGCTTACGAACAGCTTCTGTCTGAGTGGGGTAAGGATGAATCGTCGCACCGATTTTCTTGAGACCAAGCCCGTTCGTCATCGCCAGACTGACTTCAGAGATCATTTCGCCAGCGTGTTCGGAAACAATCGTCGCTCCGAAAATTCGATCGGTTCCACGTTTCAAGTGGACTCGGGCAAACCCTTCCGACTGCCCCTCGAGCACGGCGCGATCAACTCCAGTGAATTGTTGAGTAAAGGTATCGATCTGAATTCCTTGTTCGCTCGCTTGTTTCGGAGTCAATCCAACGTGAGCGATTTCAGGAGAAGTATAAGTCGCCCAAGGGATCACCAAAGAGCTGACCTTCTTCCGCCCGAGGAACAATGCATTTTGAATGACGATCCGGGCCATGAAGTCGGCCGCATGCGTAAAGCGAAAACGTGAGGCGACATCGCCCGCGGCAAAGATCTTCGGATTCGTAGTTCGCAATCGGTCATCGACTTGAACACCCGATCCGGAATCGTATTCAACTCCAGCAACTTCCAATCCCATTCCATCAATATTTGGTGTCCGACCAATTCCCAACAGTACCCGATCGGTGACAACTTCTTGTGTCTCTCCATCCTGCTCGACAAACGTGACTGTTTCATTACCTCGTTTCTCGAAACGAACGACTTTGGCGTTGAAGAGGAATTGAACCTGATCACGTTCCATCGAACTTTGAACGACCATGGCCGCGTCAGTTTCTTCCCGTGGCAGAATGTGGGCGGACTTTTCAATGAGAGTGACTTTCGTTCCGAATCGCGCGAACGCTTGAGCCATTTCGCAACCAATGGGACCGCCCCCAATGATTGCCATTCTTGAAGGCAATTCGGTGAGAGAAAAGACCGTTTCATTTGTCAGAACATCGACGTCATCAACTCCCGGAATTGGAGGCATCGACGCTCTCGCTCCAGTTGCGACGACGGCGTGTTTGAATTGCAGCGACTGACCATTGACCTCAATCGAGTCCTCAGACGTGAAGGTCCCCTGCCCCAGGAAGACATCGATTCCAAGATCGCGAAACCGTGCTGCTGAGTCGTGCGGACTGATTTCCGCACGCAGGCGGCGCATGCGTTCCATGACCGATTGAAACTCCACCTGCACATCGCCGGGAACTTCAACACCAAACCTGCCAGCATCACGGACAGTGGCGACTGTTCGAGCAGCACTCAGCAGTGCTTTCGAGGGAACACAGCCCACGTTCAGGCAATCTCCGCCCATGAGATCACGTTCAATCAGCGCAACCTTTGCTCCCAGACCAGCGGCTCCGGCAGCGGTCACCAATCCGGCTGTCCCAGCCCCAATCACAACAAGGTTGTATCGTCCGGACGGTGTCGGATTGCTCCAGTCATCAGGTCGGACGTTGGACGCCAGTTTCTGGTTGTGTTCATCGAAGGGTTGCAAGGTCATAGCTGTCATCGGTCATCCAGCGAGTTTGAAATGGATTGGCGAGGATTCCATCGTCTCATTCAAGAACTGAGCGATTCGTCGGTCAGAAATTCATTCGTCGAACACTCACTATCCCGGGCGACTTGATTCGGGAGACGTCTTTTTGCGTCCCCGATACCAGTTGAGCGTTTTCTTCGCGAGGAACGGGAAGACTCCCAACAGCACCATCGCAATGACAATCTGCGTGAGCTGCTCAGACGAGAAGACGGAATTGATGCCGTTTTCCGCCAGGTCCTGAATGCTGGGAACACTTGCTCCCGCGAAAACATACAGAAACGTCCCCGCCAACATTCCAATCTGGCTGACCCACCAGAATGTCCAGACCTTCATCGGTGTCAGTCCCATCACGACATTGATGACGAAAAACGGGACAATCGGAATGAGTCTGAGAGTGAACAGATAGAAGGCGCCTTCGCGTTGCAAGTTCTCTTGAAACGTTTCGAGACGATTCCCAAACCGCTGCTCGATTGCGTCGCGAAACAAGTAGCGGCTCAAAGTAAACGCAAGTGTTGCTCCTGTTGTCGATGCGAAACTCACGAGAAGAACTCCGGGAAGCAAACCAAAGTACCAACCGTAAACCATCGTCAACGCAGCCGCCCCCGGCAGTGAGAGCCCGGTGACAAGCACGTACAGTAAAAACGCCAGGCCGACGAAAACCGCCGGTCGTTGCTGCTGAAACTCCTGCAGACGCGATTCCTGTTTCGCAAGCTCTTCAAGCGATAGATACTGTCCGAACTGAATCGACAGGAAACCGATGAGAAGAACCACCGAGATCGCCACAATGATTTTGATGACAATATTTGACGCGATTCCACGTGAGGCTTCGTTCATCGTTTATTACCAGCGCGCCGCCGTGAAGACTCGGACGGCCGCACTTCTATGATGCGAAATAGACGAAGCGTACAAGTACATCGCTCGCCCAAGGGCATCTTTGCTTTAAACCATTTTCATCGTTTTTTGTCGCACGCCAGAACTCAGTCCTTCCAATGAAGGCTGCATTGGCAAGCGCAGAAGGCATCGACCAGCGATTTCAAGAAGCACATCGCAGATCATTTCGCCAACGATTTCGCTTCCTCGAAAATTGGAACGAACTCCGCATACCCTTCACTTTCGAGGTCATCGACCGGAATAAATCGCAGCGAAGCGGAATTCAAACAATATCGCAGCCCGGTGGGTGCAGGTCCGTCATCAAAGACGTGTCCGAGATGCGAGTCAGCATAAAGCGACCGGACTTCCGTTCGCGGAAGAAACAATTTGTAGTCCGTCTTCTCGACAACGTTTTCTTCGACGAGTGGCCGAGTGAATGATGGCCAGCCAGTCCCTGATCTGAATTTGTCGAGTGAGCTGAACAACGGTTCTCCAGAAACGATGTCGACGTAAATCCCCGGTTCTTTGTTGTTCCAGTATTCGTTTTGAAACGGACGCTCCGTGCCTTCCTGCTGTGTGACTTCAAACTGCAAAGGCGTGAGCTTCTCGCGAATCTCGTCCAGAGAAGGTCGTGTGTAAGTCTTGCTGCTGAGCGTGCGACCGTTCCCGGGATCGGTTTCCAGTCGCTCCGGATGATACTCCCGATCGGCGCCCCAGAATGCGTTGATAAACTGGTCGCGTCCAGAGAGTCCTCGATAGTAACTGTACTTGAGTGGATTCTTGATGTAGTAATCCTGATGATATTCTTCCGCGAGATAAAACTCGGTCGCATCTCGAATCGGAGTCACAATTGGACGATCGAACCGCCCGGACTCTTCGAGTGCTTGCTTCGATTTTTCCGCAGCTGCGCGCTGCTTTTCGTCGGCAACAAAAATCCCGGTGACATAAGAAGAACCCTGATCGACGAACTGACCGTTCTCATCGGTTGGGTCAACATTTCTCCAGAAGACTTCGAGCAAATCCTCATAGCGAATGCGGCTCGAATCAAATGTCACACGGACAGCTTCAACATGACCGGTCTCTGTATGAGAGACTTCTTCGTAAGTCGGGTTTTCAGTGAATCCGCCGGTATAGCCTGACTCTGCAGAGATCACTCCATAGAGTTTTTCAAAAGGAGGTTCCATACACCAGAAACACCCACCCGCGAAGATCGCTGTTTGGAGATCCGATTCTTCAGCTTCGAATGTCGCACTTGCCCGGACGGGACGAGTCAGTTGCTGCAAAGAGACCCAGGCAACAAGTAACACAATCAGACAAAGAAAAACCGTCACAGTTTGTCGCATGATATTTGAATCCTTGCCTTACGACTTTGAAACACCTTTTTCGAAAACACTCTGCGTGCCTGTCCTCACAATATCACTCTGTGTGTCAATTCCACACGACACACAGACGAAAACAAGGCACTTCCTTATCTTCGTTGATGTTCGTTCAAAACGAAACTCGAACGTCAAACTCTTCAAAATCGATCCGCTCAACACGTGCCGAAGCAGTTTCCGATTCACAATTGAGTTTGATGTTCATACGCCGACTCTTCAAGGACATCCCGAGCTTCACCCTTCGCCGTCTTAAGCTCATGATTCGGAGTGCAGAACTGAATAAAGAAGCGAGCCAAGGATCTCTCCTCAGCTCGCTGTCTCGTGTGATGTGAGTACTTTGTTCAGTTCAGGTGAGGCTTCAACGTCTCAAGAAGTTTTTCTTTGGTGACAACACCAACGAACTTCTCTTGGACTTCTCCTCCCTTGAGGACGACAAATGATGGAATCGATTGAATTCCATACTTGGCTGCTGAAGACTGAGCTTTGTCGACATTCACTTTGACGACTTTTGCTCGGCCTGAAACTTCTTCTGCGACTTCGTCCACAACTGGTCCCATCACACGGCACGGACCACACCACGGAGCCCAGAAGTCCACGAGGACAGGGGCGTCACCATTCAGAACTGTGGTATCGAAGTCTTGATCATTAACATGAAGCGTTGCCATATTCATCTCCTTATTTGGTTCAAATTCTGTTCGCTGAGGTACAGAGCAAATCGCTCTTTGTGCTCGTCTCGTAGGTTTTCACGAAGACCGGACTCACTCGTAGCAGGACCTCGCGAACTCTCTCGACGATCCAGACGAACGACTGCATCACAGTGCTTGAATTTCTCAGCAAGCGATGAAGTCCTGTTTGCTTGTCGTCTTCATATCAGACGCACTCGCGACACCACTTCTTACCTCCGCAAAGAAATTTCCGAACACAGCAACGACAGAAAGTCATTCGGTTCGCACTCGCCGATCGAACACATTCCGCGCACAGATCGTTCTTCGCTGGCCAAGCAATCACTCGCGAAGTGCTCCCGCGCAATCGACGCCAGAAATCTCAGGAAAGCAGAATGCCACCGAGAGAGTAGCCCACGAATCAATTTCCCGGATCGTTTAAAGTCCTCACACACGACTTTGAAACGGATCAATGAAGGATTCGCAGAGTTGTCAAATCGTACAACTCAATGAGCAGCGACGGGCGACTCAGTTGGTTCGCTTTGAGAAGAGAGCTCTCTGCGTTTTTCGACTGGGACCACAGCATCTTCCTGCCCGAGAACTTCCGCAGCGACGTCTTGAACGAAATCATTGACGTCATGCGATTTCTCAACGGCTGGTGCCGGTGCTCCCGCATTCATTCCCACACCAGGGTTGAAGACCATTGAGGGAACAAGATCCGCAATCGCCGCCCAATAGCTTTGGAAGACAGGATACGACAGTTCCGGGTGTTCCTCCTGATATTGGTCCATCCGCTCACAGAGTGCTTCATGTCGATAACGCGGATGACGATGGTGAGGACCATGCACGAAAATATCGAAGTTGAAGTACGAACTGACTCGAGTGATGACGTTCGAACCAATCACAGTCCGTGTCCCCAGCAGCGGATCATAGCTCTGCATTCCAAGATGCTCAGTGAACTTGCGAAAGGTCTGAAACACTCCCGCAATCGCATGAGGAATGACCCACGCGAAGAGGAACGGAATCCAGGTCGAAGTCAAAGCAACTGTCCCGAGGATCAACGTCCAGGTGACAGCGATTAGCAGATACTCATTCCGAATCTTTCGACGAACTTCAGGATTCGTCAGAGGCGAATCGGACCGAAAGAAGAGCCGAGCGTAAACATAAGGCGAAGTGAAAATCCCGAACGGAATTTCCAGCCAACAGAAAATCCGGCGAAACCACAACGACGAATTCGGGTCGGAATACGGCCACAGTTCCCAGTCGCTGGGCTTGTTGAGATAGGCATGGTGACGGATGTGACTCTCACGGTAGACGTGATACGGAACGAAAATCATTGTTCCGATGAAGCGCCCCACGAGAATGCTGAAAGCTTTCGATCCACATAACGTTTGATGCGCAGCTTCGTGAAAACAACTTGTCCAGCAGAAAAAGGAGTAAGAAGCGATCAAGGTCCAGATCGTCACCACAAACCAGTGATTCGAAGGCCAACCAACTGCCAGACCGAAAATTGCCAGCGATCCCAGAACTCCATGAAGAAATCTGGGAATGGTGTTGAAGAAAATCGATTGGTTGTCAATGAATTTTGCTATCGCTTGATTCGACATCTCTCTGACTCTTTCAGCGCGGCGCGCGAAACCATCCTCCCTGTCCTTTGAAATAGAGGCATCCGACCGACTTAATCTTACAAACCTCCACGAATTTACCAAGCTCTCTAGGCTCTGTGATTGTCATTCACGGCAAACTCGACTCATTCCCCCAATTGATTCTCCGGGACCAATCGTCCGAAGTCCACGATTTCCTGCTTCATTCAGGGCGGGCTGCACATCAAACTTGTACTGAGACATCCCAGTTTTCCGAGTATTTCGCCACTTCTCTTGTCCCATCAGCAACGACTCATGTAAAATTCAACTCCTCCCTGAATTCGATCCCGCATCGATCTCACCTACAGAACAACAGCCTACCTTGAATTGGCCAGATGATCAGTTGCTCACGACTCGCCTGAAAAAATAGAGCCCGACACTTTTGCGAATAGCTCAAGCGAAAGAAAAGTGAGTGCGTGATTTTCGGACAATCGCCTAAATCCACCGTACCCTCGACAGGTCACCATCGCATGATTCTGAACCGCTGCATGAACCGCACCAATGCACGAGGACTTCAAGCCACCGCCGTTGAGAAGGCATCAACTTTCCACGGTTCAAGATCGATAGAATCGCAACCGGCTAAGATTCGAAGTGGGACCTTCTTCTTATGCGTCACCCTGATCCTTGCGGGACTGCACGTCGCTTCGGCAGGTGAGGTCGATTTCAAGGAGGACGTTCAACCAATTCTCGCGATGCGATGCGTCGAGTGCCACAATGATCAGATCTCAGAGGGCGGACTCAATCTCGCTTCGAATCAATTTCAAGTAGATGGAAGCGATTCCGGAGCTGTCGTTGTCCCACAGAGTGCTGATGACAGCTACTTACTCGATCGAGTCATTTCCGGAGAAATGCCTCCTCCCTCACGCGGCCAAAGCCAGAAACTCCCGGATGCCGAAATCGCAGTCATCAGAGACTGGATTCAGCAGGGCGCGAATTGGCCGGACGATGTTGTCATCGATCCCTTCGCCACAACGAACAAAGTGCGGGCCGGACGAGACTGGTGGGCCTTACAACCCGTTTCAAAACCGGACATTCCGGAAGTCGAAAGCAACGACAAGCACATCAACCCGATTGACGCATTCGTTCTTGATCGACTCGCTGAGAACGGATTGACCCCAACTCCCAGAGCATCCAAACGAGTGCTCCTTCGTCGCCTCTACTACGACGTGATCGGTCTGCCTCCCACGGAAGAACAGCTCCAGCAATTCGAAACCGACGAAAGCCCGGATGCCTGGGAAAAACAAGTCGACTCTCTCCTCGCCAGCCCGCACTACGGAGAACGCTGGGGACGCTACTGGCTGGACCTCGCACGTTTCGCAGAAACAAGCGGCTACGAGCGCGATCAGGTGAAACCGTATGCGTGGAAATATCGCGACTGGGTTGTGAACGCCTTAAACGAAGACATGGCTTATTCAGAATTCATTCGTCATCAATTGGCCGGAGACGAAATCGAATCCCCGACGGAAGACTCTGCGATCGCGACCGGATTTCTACGACTGGGAACCTGGAACGACGAACCAAACGATCCACTCGACTACCAATATGACCGCCTTGAAGATCTCGTTCACACAACCTCTTCCGCCTTACTCGGCCTGACGGTTAAATGCGCTCGTTGTCACAACCACAAATTCGATCCAATTCTACAGGAAGACTACTACCGCATGGCGTCAGTCTTTTGGGGAGGCCCGATCGCCGCGAGAGATCGTAAGCTTCTTGGCGGACCTTCCGCCGATGAACTCGGATATGCAAAAGTTCTGGGCTGGACCGACCTGACGAGCGCTCCTGAACCGATCTTTCTTTTGAAGAATGGGGAAAGAGAGTCGCCGCAACAGGAAGTCACTCCTGCAACAATTTCCTCGATTCCTTCATTGGAGCGGAAACTTCAATCACCCTCCCCGGAGGCGAAGACTTCGCAGAGACGACTTCAACTCGCCGAATGGATTGCCGACCCGAAAAACCCACTCACGCCGCGAGTCCTCGTCAATCGCATCTGGCAGCATCATTTCGGAAAAGCCATTGTCCGGACTCCGAACAATTTCGGATTTCTCTCTGATCCACCAACACACCCCAGGCTTCTCGACTGGCTCGCTTCGACCTTCCTCGAAAACGGAGGTCATCAGAAACCGATCCACAAACTCATTTTGATGTCGGAAACGTGGTGTCAGGGTTCGATTCATCCGAAACAAGAGAGCTACTCCGATATCGACGCAGCAAATCGACTCTGGTGGCGAGCCGAGCGTCGGCGTTTAGACGCTGAAGCGATGCGAGACTCCATGCTCGCTGTGACTGGAGAACTCGACTTCAAAATCGGTGGCGAAAGCTTTCGTGAAACCGTCAGCCAGGAAGCCCTCGAAGGACTCTCGCAAAAAGACGCTGCCTGGAATCCCTCACCAGTCAACGAGCAAAAACGCAGAAGCCTTTACATGTTCGTGAAGCGAGGACTACTGCCACCGACGATGACAGCGTTCGACATGTGTGACGCGACGCAATCATGTGCTCAACGAGATTTGACGACCGTCCCGACTCAGGCACTCGCATTGATGAACAACCCGTTTGTTCACGATCGAAGCTTGCATCTTGCTCAGAGTCTTTCCAACGAAACCCAGTCAGTCACGGAACAAATTCAACGCGTGTGGAAAGCCGTCCTCGGGAGGGCGCCGACTGCGGATGAGCTTGAACTGGGGCGTCAGCATTTAGCAGTGCAACAGACGCGATTTCAAGACGAACTGGAACGACGTCAACATCCGACCGAACAACAAAAACATCCTCTCGATCAAAACATCGAACCGCCAGTTCTTCATCTCCGTGCCGAAGCAGCACAACTCAACTCCGAAACTCAGCATGTCACCAAACTCCTCGACCTCAGCGGTCATGGACACGATGCCATCGCAGCTTCGGAAGCCCCAATTCGTCAACACATCGACCCGCGATCAGGAAGAGCAGTCCTGAAACTGGACGGTCGAGAACAGTTTCTCAAAATTGCTGACGTTCCGATCGACGAACCAAAATTCTCCATCGTGTGTGTTGTTCAAGATCATGGCGACTCCGGATTGCGAGAGATCATTTCGAACTGGAATCTGTCTACGAACGTCGGAACATCTGTATTTTTTGGCCTTGCGGATGCGAATCGTGTTCGCTTTTCGGATCACTTCATCCCCGCGGGGACTCTTCAAAATCAACGCGAACTCTTCATACTGACAGCCATCAGCGGCGAACATCATGTTGAAGTCTTCCAAAACGGTCGATCGCTGGGACGTCGCGATTCCCCACTTCCGCCTCGTAAGTTCGACACTCCCTGGGTCATCGGTCAGCAAGGAAATCTGAGCCGCGAATACTGGACAGGCGGTATCGCAGAAGTCCAGGTCTTCAGCCATGCACTCACAGATTCAAGTCGGATGAGTCTCGAAGCCGAACTCGCTGAGCGCTACTCCATCCCCCTTCAACCAAAGACGTCAGAACCGGAGCACGCGACTCCCGACGTCCTCGCACTCGCGTCGCTGTGCCATGTCCTCTTGAACTCGAATGAGTTCATTATGGTCGATTAAAACACGTCAGCTTAACAGTGATCTTGTTTGGAATGCTGAAAGAACTGTTTAACCTGTTTCCTTTTGAGTAGTCACGTAGGCCATCATCAAGAATAAATTAACTCATTCTGTCAACACGCCGTTTCGAAGATGAAGCTCGTCCACAGCGCATAAATCTAAGTCATCCAATCGGCAACTATCGAGAAGGTAATCACATGGGACCTGGAAGTTTTCCTTGCGGACAAACCCGACGAGAATTCGTCTGGGAAATGGGGAACGGCTTTGCTGGAGTTGCTTTAGCCAGCCTTCTCGGCGCATCTGGATTTGGGCGAAGTCGTGCTCTCGGAGAATCGACGAACGGCTCGTCGAACCCTCTGGCGAGTCGCCCCGGCCAATTCAAAGCCAAAGCAAAGTCGTGCATCTTCCTGATGATGAACGGCGCTCCCTCTCAAGTCGATACCTTCGACTACAAACCGGAACTTGAAAAGTATGCCGGAAAACAACTCCCTGAAGATAAAAACTTCATCAATTCGGGCGGTCGAAAAGTGGGCTTTCTCACTCCCGCGTGGCGTCCATTTCGTCCCGGCGGAGAAAGCGGTCTGCTGATTTCGGACTACTTTCCGAACGTCCGCAAACATGCCGACAAGTTGTGCGTCCTCAATTCCTGTCATACCGACAGCCACGCTCACGGCTCTGCACTCGTCGCGATGAATACCGGGATGACCCAAATTGGGCGTCCCTCACTCGGTAGTTGGACTGTGTACGGACTCGGAACCGAAAACGAAAACTTGCCAGGTTACGTCGTGATGCTCGACAAACGTGGCGGACCGATCAGCGGTCAGCCCAACTGGTCGAGCGGATTCATGCCCGCCAGCTATTCGGGAACGCTATTCCGTCCGGTCGGCAATCCCATTCTCAATCTCGAACGACCACAAATGGTCACACCGGAGATTCAGCGCGAACAATTGGATCTCTTAAGCGCACTGAACGAGAACCATCTGAACGCTCGTAAAAACGGCGCCGACCTCGCCGCTCGAATCACAAACTATGAACTCGCCTATCGCATGCAATCAGCCGCTCCGGAAGCCGTTGATCTCAGCGAGGAATCTGAATCGACTCTCAATATGTACGGGGTCGGTCAGGAGCCAACCAACGAATACGGTCGCAATTGCCTAGTCGCTCGTCGGCTTGTGGAGCGCGGTGTGCGGTTCATCCAACTCTATTCCGGCGGCGGACACCTTGAAGAGACTTGGGACGCTCACGAAAGCATCGAGAAGAATCACGGCCAGCACGGAGCAGAAGTCGACCAGCCGATCGCCGCCCTTCTCACTGATCTGGAACAGAGAGGACTGCTTGACGAAACATTAGTTGTCTGGGGCGGAGAATTTGGCCGCATGCCGTTCAGCGAAGGCCCCGGAGCTCCCGGGCGAAATCACAATCCATACGGCTTCAGCATGTGGATGGCAGGAGGAGGTATCCGCGGTGGTCAAACTTTTGGTTCCACCGACGAACTCGGCTTCGCTGCGGTGGAAAACAAAGTCCATCTTCACGATCTGCACGCAACGATTCTTCATCAGATGGGGCTCGATCACGAGCTACTCAGCTACTTCCACCAAGGTCGGGACGAAACATTAACCGATGTCGGAGGACGAGTGATCAAAGAGATCATCGCATAGAACATCTTCAGCAATGATGATCGCGTCCTGTAGTGATCGTTGATTTCGCGATTCAAGAAGCATCTCGCTTCGACCAGAAAACGCCGCGAACGAAACGAGCAAAGAAACTCCCAATAAAAAAGATCCGCCCTGCCATAACAGGACGGATCTTTTTGCGTTTCAAACTCTGCTGAATCGCCTGAAATCACAAGTCTCTAATCAAGCCAATGACGCCAGGCAAGTGCAGAGAGATCACGAGACAATGCTCTGGAGCATTTTCTGTTTTGGTGTGGACTCACTCGCACGAGCAAACTCAGCCTTTGACCTGATGAAAAAGTTCAAGCGAGTGCACAGGAAAAAGCAACTTGCTCTAGTTTCCGCGGAATGGAAAACTTGCCAATGGAATCAATTCGCGAGGCGGTCCGGCTTGCCCAGCTGGTGACATTGTGAACCCGTACATGAAGACAACTCCGGCATTCAATTCTGCAACATAGATCGCCCCTTGAGCGGGAGGTGCCGCCCCGCCTCCGCCGCCTGTCTGGATGTCACCTGAAACCATTACGTATCTCGCGTTGTCGGTCACACCAAAGTCAGCAGCGAGGTTCCGCTGATACAGTTGATGAAACGCGTTTCGCTGCAAGCTGTGTTGTGCTCCGAGCAATCTTCCAGTCACCTGATCCAAAACGAAGATCGCTTCGCTCGCACCAACTGACGTTCGAACCGTACACATCGAGAACTTGTCGCCCGAATTGGCGGTCGCTGCGAATGCGGGTTCCGTCGGCAGGTAATAAATCACGACGCTTCCGAAGATGGCGCCAACCACAAACCAGAATAAGTTTCGCTCAGTCATGCGATTCTTCACCGCGTTCACTCCTACTCATCGGGACTTGAAAACGACTCATGCACGCCAGCTTCGATCACGACGAGTGCCGCTTCTCGAAAACCGTCAACGACGCATGATTTTCGAACAGTGGATGCACCAACATGCGCGCACCCAAGTCGCAGTTCAGGTTATCGAATCCCCTTCCCCTCCGCCAGTTCCGTCAAGAATGATCGATGCGTCTTTCCCAACGCTTCACAATGCCCTTCTCAAACCGTTGTATGTTCTGGCCTCGCAATCCCAGGAAGATGCTTCGGTCTCTCAGGCAACCGCCCACCAGAAATCAGTGCAGTCATGCGAGGAAACACCTGACTCATGACTTCAAACACACCAACCGTAACCGCGATCACGAACAGCGGAATGAGAAAGTACAACAGGAGAATGGCAAAATCAGACTGTGGATTGACCGCCGCAAAGACGACTTTCTTCACAATGAGCAACAGAGGCTGGTGCATTGCAAAAACAAAGAACGAAACACCAGCCAGCCATTTCAGCACAATCGCGGTTCGACCGTCTGATCTGACATAACCCGACAGACAAAGAACTGCGGGAAGTCCGATCAGGATCCCGACTTGATTGATTGCGTTGTGGTAAGCGTATCCGTACGTCAGCGTGGCTCCAATCAACACCGGAATGTAACAGAGAAAGATCACCTTCGAATACTTATCGAGGGCGAAGATGTCACCTCCTTTTGAGGCGAAGTATGCACCGATGGAAAAGAAAAGGATTGCAGAAGCAGCTGGAGGCATGCTCAATCCAAATTCCGGAACGAACCACGCCACACATGCAAATCCGAGAAACGGAAACGGAATGTAAGCCAACAACAGGTGAATGGCCGGAATCGCGAGCACCAGGATCATCAGATCTCGAACAAACCAAAACTGATAGGCGATAGGATTCTTCGTCACTCCGAGAAAAGTATTTGTGAGCTCAAAGAAGTTCATCTCTCGGAGAGCCTGATTGTTTCCAGAGATGTACTGCTGAGTCAAAGGGAGAGATTGTGCAATGAAGTAGATAGAGAGCGCGACAAAGTTCCAGAACAGATAAGGAACAAACAACGTCTTGATACGACGTTGAATCTTCGCGAAGTAAACCGGCAACGACCATTCTGTCCCGTAGAAGATCAGATACCCTGACATCACAAAGAAAAGTGGCGGGCTAATACGGCCAATTCCGTTGGAGAATAATGTCCGTAAGAAATCAGAAACATGAGCTGTTGATTCAAGCCCAACACTGCCTGCTGCTGTATTTACTGACGACTCATAAGCATGGACGAAGACAACACCCACGATTAAAGGAAACCGGAGATATTCGAGCCTTTCAGACGTTGAGCGACTCATTCTTGGTTTCGATGGAGTCTTCGAATCGAACGAAATGTTCACGAAAACGCACCTTGCCACAGTGTGTCAAACACACAGCTCTCCGCACTCGCTTCCATGATGCAACAGCGCAAAACAAAGCTCTCACGAGCTTTGCTGCTTGACACACGATTCAGCCAATTCGGTTTATGAGCGAAACCAAACTCGTCTGCTCACTACCGATGAGATTGGATCAACAAGATTTCAAAGACGCCCTCTGGAGATCACAAAAAGCCCGTATAAAACGACTTCAGCGGTGCGAATCAGCCGCATCGTCGAAGAGAAATTCAGCGTTCCACTTCCATAAGAACAACTAGAAAGAAATGGTTGATAAAATCTCTGGATTCGTTTCAACGCAGTGTTTGATATTGCACTGAGTTTGATTGAGCACTGAATTGAATCTTCGGCGATCGTAAAACGTCACCAGACGCATTGCAACACGAAAACGCCGATCATACAGAATATGTCGGCCTGTTGAAAAAACGCATCACCAAGCGTGGTTGCGAAGTTCGGAGAAAGCGCGCTTGAAATGCCCCCGAAGTTTGAACCAGGCTTATGAGAGTTGGGGTTAGGTAAGTAAGTCAGTGTGCTGGAGTGGAGGAGTAAGGTGGAGCCGTAGGCGGAACCTTCTCTGGAACGGAAGCACACTGAGTCGAAAATTCGGCAGGCGTCAACCCTCCAAGAGAGCTGTGCGGACGGCGGTGGTTGTAAGTCATCCGCCAGTCCTGAAT
>NZ_SIHI01000021.1 GCF_007859735.1 Thalassoglobus neptunius
TCAGTTCAAACAAATGGTGAAAACCAAAAGTCTGAACACCTGACAACAAGTGATCATCTGGGCGCTACGCTTTTATTCCGTCACACCCTCTCCGTCGAGCGCTACGTTTTCTGACCGATGTCTACACTTTCCAGAGACGTTCGGCTTCGAGTGCGGTAATCATCTCGCGCTGACGCTTTTTCGGGGCTTTGACGAGAGTTGATTTCATTCGCCGAGAGATCTTTGGAGCCTTGTCGATCAGTCCATCTTCGACCGCACACTCGAAGATAGACTTTAGCTCTCGCCAAATCTTGTTGACGGTGTGTGGAGATCTGCCAGCGGCTGTCAGCCCGTCTCGAAATCCTATGAGCGTTTCGGTATTCACTGCACGAATGTCGGGATCGCCAGTGATTCTCTCCCAGTGATTGAGGGCGCAGCGATCTTCTGTCAGGGACCGAGGCGATTGTTCTTCGCGAAAGGTAGGCAGAAGTTCTTGATTGTAGTACTGCCTGAGAGTGATCTTCTCTGTCGGTGACTGGAGACCATCGTTGGTTGCATTGTAAAGTGTGGGAAACTTGAGAATCGAACTCCGTTCGGTGTCGGCACTCCGTTGTTGCGAACGCGCAAACATTCCGTGCCCCTCGGTTGAGAATCAGTTCATTCTGGCACCACCCTCGCACAGATCCGGGGTGGGCTATCCAGCTAACCGCCTGGCCAGAATTACCATAGATTAAGATTTGAGAAAGGGAGGTTGATTTCGAGTGAATCGCCACGGGGCCAGTGTGAGATTTGTCCCGGGTATCAATCCTTCGGGCTTGCGGGGTTGCCACAATCATCTCACACCAAGCGAAACTCATTCTAATTGGCCTCCTTCAATTCTCGATCGAAGAACAGGGTTATCTAATTGGCTAATGTTCGTCAACTACGTTGGGTCAAATTTTCAGAATCTTGCAGCGCAAAAAAAGCCCTCCAGATCGTAGGATCTGGAGGGCTTTTTCACCTTCTGGTGCTTTGACAGCAGTCAATTCACTCAGGTCTGTTGAGGAACATTCATTTCGGAAGGGATTTCCAACGGTAGGTCGAGCGCGACTAAGAATTTCTCAACGACATCAAGAACTGGACAGATTTTTCCTGTCAGGTAACGATTCACCATCGGTTGAGCAACGCCCATTTTGCGTGCAAGCTCTCGCTGACTAATGCCTTGCCGAGCGATCTCTACCTTAACGATTCTTCGAAACGTTTCCTGGAGTACCACGTGCATGCTCCCAATCGCAAAGCAGATCAATGCACGGAGACCTTCTCATCGGCATGAATCTCCAAGGGCAGATTGAGGGCGACGAGAAATTTCTCAACAACGTCAAGCCCGGGACACGTTTTTCCCATCAGGTACTTGTTGACAACCGGAGGTGCAATTCCCATCCGTCTTGCCAGTTCAGCCTGAGAAATCCCCTGACGAGCGAGTTCGCTCTTGATTAACTGCCGAAAGTTTTCTTGGAGTACCACCTGCATGCTCCCAAGTGTATCAGACGAGCTGCAGTTGGCGAGATCTGACAACAGAGAA
This sequence comes from Thalassoglobus neptunius, assembly GCF_007859735.1. Classification (GTDB taxonomy): domain Bacteria; phylum Planctomycetota; class Planctomycetia; order Planctomycetales; family Planctomycetaceae; genus Thalassoglobus; species Thalassoglobus neptunius. Next base: position 1,541 of record NZ_SIHI01000021.1, read on the forward strand.
ATCTCACCGTCAGATGGAGCATCGGATAAAATGTCCGATGCTCCGCTCATGTCTGAAACGTAAAAAACGCAGTGTTTCAGGGACGGAAAAGAGTCTTGGATTTCCGTTCGAGTGAGAGCGCAGGGACTTGAACCCTGGACCTACGGATTAAAAGTCCGTTGCTCTACCAACTGAGCTACGCTCCCGGTCCGTTCGCTTGTCTGTGTTCGGTTGTGTTTTTCTAAGATGTACTCAGAAAAGGACTTTCAGCTTTTGTCGGCGATGGACTGATCGACCATAATGACCGGTCAGATATCGAATATTGCTGATGACACACTGTCTTGACAGACTGCGATCGCGACTCGTTTCCGAGTCTTTCGCGGAGATTGTAGCAGTTGGCCGGGGCGCATCAATCCAGCCCGGCCGGTTTTCTCAGGAAGTCGGCAACACTGCTGGGATCGTGTGGGTATGATCGCTGCGAAATGAATTTGGGTGCTCGAAAAACGAAAAAACGGGCTGGAGACGAAAATCGCCTCCAGCCCGTGGCTGGCTCACTCAAGATTTCTCAAAGAGAAGCTTAGAAGCTACCCCATCCGAATGGGAGTTCTCCGAAGATCACTCCTGGAGTGAAGGAGACACCGTTGATGTCTAAGCGATCGTCCACCTGGAATCCGTTGCCTGCGTTTCCATCGAGAATGAACTCGAATGGCAGGTCGAGCTGGTTTCCTGACGAAGCGCTGACTCGCAAGGTGCTGTCACCCATACCAGGATACAGGAACGGTGCTCCGCTTGTATTCGGATTTGGTGTTCCGGTTGGTCCGAGTGTATCGACGAAGTTGACCATTTCTCCGAGAGCGAAGTCCGGGTAGTTTCGCAGTGCAAGGCGAGTTGCGTTGCGACGTCGGCCTCCGTTGGTGAATGGTCCGCCGAGTGGTGGGTTGTTGTTGTCGCGAGTCCTTGAGATGAATGTCCCATCAGCTGGTCCATTGTAGAAGGCTCCCGCTTCCCCACCTGGGGTTCCGGCTCGAAGTGAGTTGTTGACATCGATACTGTCGAAGAGGATTGCTTCTGCTCCGGTACCCCAGACCACGTCGAAGCGTGCGAGAGGATCGCCACGTCCAACGTTTGTTGGATCGAAGGTCATGTCGTTCCAGGTTCCACCAACGTTTGCTGGGTTACCAGTCGAGGTGTAGCTGTGGAAGAAGACGTCGTCTCCGAAGTTACCCTGCAGTGTACTGCTGGTGAATTCGAGTCCCACACCACCGTTGATGACGTTTCCGAATCCATCGGTCGCGAATCCGCCGTTCTGGGCAGTTGAACCGGCACCGATGAGGCTGTAGTTGCCGTCCGAGGTTCCGACTCGAACAACCAGACCAGAACCAGGCAGGTTGTTTGGCAGTGTTGCCAGAACAACGTTACCGTTGTTGGAGATCTGGACCTGATCAATCAGGAGTTCAAGTTGTGGAGTCTCGGTCACAGGACCGTCTTGTGCCAGTGCGACGTTGCTGAAGTCGGTCTGATTCTGAGTGTTGGATGATGTGTTGACCACATAGATCCCCTCTTCATCGTTCGACGAAACTTGAGCAAGTGGCAGTGGGTTGTTACGTGGATCGTTGGTTCCGGTGATCGTAATGAACATCTCACCGTCTCCTCGTTTGAGGATGTCGAATCCGCGTCCCATGTTGGCGACAACTCGGTTGTCTTCAAAGTCCAGCACGAAGTCGAAGATTGTTCCGTTCTGGTCGGTCTGAAGGATTTCCACACCGTCCTGGAAGTTCTCTCTGATGAGGCTGTTGGTCATAACGACGTCTTTGAAGCCAACACCCTGGATGTCAACACCATGTCCGAGTGAACGGTCACCGGTGACCATGCGTCCGTTGCGGACGATGTCGAGGTCATCGTAGGAGGAATTTCCTGCTCCGTTGAGCACGATACCAGTGCTTCCGTTCCCGTCGGTCATGACGTTTCCGAACTGGTCGATGATGGCTCCGACGATTCCGTCGTTCATGGACAGGCCAAAGAGGCGAGCTCCTGTTACGAAACCGAAGTTTGCGTTGTCCGCAATCACGTTCTGTTCCCAGAGACCGGCGATGAATCGTCCGTCTGACTGATCCTGAACGATTTCGAGCAACTGAACACCGTCGTTTCCGTTGTTGAGAATCTGGTTCTCTTCCATGTCAACGATCAGGCCAGCATCGGCGTTGACCTGCATGACGATTCCGTCATTGGCGTTGTTGTTAATGTAGTTTCCGTCGAGGCTGGCGAGCCAGTTCGAGATGTCCGAGCGAACGTCGGTGTCGGTTCCGGTGATTCCACCCAGTCCGTCACGTTGTCCGTCGAGTCCGATGATGACTTCCATTGCCGAGTTGTCATCGTTTTCTGCGGTGATGTCGATTCCGTCATCGCCGTTGTTCTCGATGATGTTCTCGTCGATGAAGAAGTCGTTGACGACCACATCGTCGATTCTGTTGAATCGAATTCCGTCTCCACCGTTCTGGGCATTCGAGATGGTGTTGTTCAGAATGTGCAGACCGTCGATTGTTGAGCTTTCGCGGACATCAAAGTTGATTCCTGTTGTCGCGTTGGCTCCCACCATTCCGAACTCGTCAACACCGATCAGGTTGTTCTCGATGAGAAGACCTGGAGTCACGTTGTTGGGACCGTCTCCAATTCCCGTTCCATCTGCGTTGAGCAGGTTCTGGGCTGGGTTTGGATCGAGTGTACCGAGCATTCGGATGAAGATGGCTTCTCCGCTGAAGTCAGCATCTGCACCGTTGGAGGTGTTCGTGATCTGGTTGCCACGAATCGCCACCTGTCCGATGGTGTTCTGAATCATGTCGATTGCGATCCCAGCATCCTGGTTTCCGTCGATGATGTTCCCCTGTCCGTCGATGGTTCGACTTCCGATGGAGACATCCAGGTCAGGAATGCTGTCCACGATTGTGGAGAGCTGAGTAACTCGAACACCAAAGCTGCCATTGTCGGTGATCTGGTTGTTCGTGATTCCGTCACCTGTGCTGAAGAAGGAGTCTCCCACTCCGGCACCAGCGATGACGTTGATCCCCGATCCACCGTTCATGTCGATGATCTGTTGATCGATCGCACTGATCAGGCTTCCGCCGTTCTCGATTTCGATGTTCACACCGTTTTCGCCGTTGTTAGCGATGGTCGAGGTGCGGCCGAATGCTGACTGACTGTTGAGGATATCCAGTTCAGCGACTGAGGAGTTGACGGTGATGTTAATCCCGTGCTCGCCGTTGTTGCTGAATGAAGAGTCGCTCATGACACCCATGGTCAGATCGATGGCTGATCCTGTTGGGATCGTCGATCCGTTGAGCAGGTTGAACTGCAATCCGTCTTCGCCGTTGTTGTTGGCGCGGATGTTGTTCAATCCGAGCAGTGTTGTGACCTGAGTGTTGTCGAGTGTCAGTTCGATACCGTCACCCATTCCAGTTCCGGCACCTGGTCCAGTTGCTGTCACCTGGTTGAAGCTGACAGTGTCGAGCACCATGTCGGTGAAGCTCGCGTTGATCTGGTCCATGGTGTTGTTCATGACCGTGATACCGCTTAGGTCGAAGGAGTTGATTCCGACGACGCTGTCGAGATCGATTGTCAACCCGTTGCCATCGTTTCCGTTGACGTTGACGTTCGATGCGGTGATTCCGAGGTCGTTGATCGTGACGCCCGAATCATCAGTGATGACACGGATACCGTCACCGGCGTTGTTGCTCGCGGAAGCTTCCAGCATGAGGGTTGCTTCGACGAGATCTTCAAGCACAACTGAAACCCCGTGTCCACCGTCGTTGTTGAGGTCGTCTGGGAAGCCGTTGTCGTTGAAGGTGTTCACCATTCCGCCCATCGCAGTCATCGAGCTGAGGATCAGTTCGGTGCCGTTTCCGGTTGCGAAGACGTCGAGGCCACTCTCACGGTTGCCGTTGGCGGTCACACCGTTGCTGAGTGTTGCATCAAGCAGTGCTCCACCTGAAGCGATGAGGTTGATCCCGTCGCCAGTCTGGTGGTTGTTCGCCGAGACATCGTTCATCACGATGGTTGCACTCGATCCAGCACCAGTCACATCCAGATCAAATCCGTTGACCTGAACCATTGGAGCTGTTCCTCCGTTGAGGATATCAAGCCCTTCGAAGGTTCCGGTGAAGGTCGATCCGTTCGCGACAGCGACGTCCACACCTTCGCGGCCAGTCATATCGATCAGGCTCGATCCTGTGATGTCAAATCCGAGTGTTGATGCTCCGTCGACATTGAGGAGGACACCAGCACCGAAGTTGGCCACAGTGTTGTCGATCGTCAGATCGATCAGGTCGAAGTCGGCAGTTGATCCACCAGTCACGTCGACCAGAATACCAGCATCCATTGTGCTCAATGCTGAGTTGTTGGACACGTCGAGTCCGGTTGAAGTGAAGGTCATCAACTGTGAAGCGTTGTCGATATCGAATCGCAACCCAGTCTGTTGGTTGTTCCGAGCGGTGACATTGTCGAATGCGGTGAACTCAGCAACAGTTCCGTTGTCGAGTCGCAGGTCGATTCCGTCTCCACCGATCGCGTTCGAAGCTTGAACACCGTCGAAGCTGAGCGAGTTCGCTGCTCCGCCACCCACGTTGTCCAGATCGATGAGGATACCGTCTCCAGGAATCAGAGGATCGATTCCGGCAGGAGCCGTTCCGGCGTTGTTGGCGTTCACGTTGGTGAGTGTGATCGACGTTGCCGCAGCCTGATTGCTCAAGCGAATGTCGATTCCGTTCTCACCGGCGTTGTCAACGTTTACGTCAGTCAGCGTCACATCTGTGATACTGATGTCCGATGGGTTGATGATGAAGCCGTTTCCGATCGCGTTGACAGCAGTCGTGTCGCTGACATTGACTGTGCTGGCCGATCCAGCAACCGCACCAGGAGTCGAGATTTCAATCCCGTCTGCTCCAGCGTTGTCGAAGGATGATCCGTTGCTGATGTCAAACGCTGCGGAGTCAGCTGCAGCCAATCCGTTGATGGTCAGCGATGCTCCAGTGCCGCCAGCGTCGTCGGCCTGAACATTGTTGAGTGTCATCGAGTGAGTTCCCCCAGCGGATGAACCCGTCACAGTGAGGTCAATTCCGTCACCGTTGGTTGCACCGTTGGCAGACACGTTTGTCAGAGACAGGTCCGTTGCCGAAGTGGTTGTGAGGTCAATGTTCACCCCGTCACCATTGCCGGCGTTGTCGAAGCTGGAGTCGGTGATCGCGACGATTCCGTCAGCGTCCGCCAGTGCCCCAGTGATGTTCAACCCTTCGTCTGTCGCGTCGTTGGCAGTGATGTCAGCGAGTTGGACAAGGTTGAGTGCTCCACCACCAGTCGCTTCGATATCAACACCGCGTCCTTCGCTGTCGCTGGCTGTCAGCCCGTCGATGTCGATGTTGGCAATCGAGCCAGCTCCGTCGACGTCCACGTCGAATTCCCCTTCGCCAGCCATTCCAGTGTTGTTGGTCAGGCTGAGGTCATCGATGTCCAGGTTCAGCGTGCTTCCGGTCGTTACGTCAATTTCAAGACCGTTGACTGCTGAAGACTGTGTTGCTGTCACACCGTTGAAGGTGATGTTCGCAGTACCGCCACCTTCGACCAAACCTTGGATCTGAGCGTCAACATCGAGGCCGGTTTTGGCGTCGGTGATTCCGCTGTTGAAGGCGTTGTTCATCATGATTGTGTTGTTGAAGACAGCATCCACAACACTTCCTGCTCCGGTTGAGCGGAAAGCGAAGGCCTGTGCTTCGTTGTCACGAATCATGACGTTGGTGAACGTACCTGTTGCTGTTCCGCCACCTTCAGCAACCATGGCGATGGCTGCTTGGCCTGTCACACCCGTGATGATCACGTTGTTCAGGTTGAGTGTCGCGTCTCCGCTTCCGTCAGCACAGATTTCGATACCGTCTCCGATGGTGACATCGAAGATTCCGAGATTGATTTCCCCGTTGTCTGGCATCTCTGTGCGGAGGTCCATTTCTTCGTTGTTAATGACCATCGCGTTGCTCAGGTTGATCGTGATCGTGGTGTTTTCAGGACCACCCATTGCATCACCCTGGGCGACAGCGTCGATTCCGTCACCGATTCCGTCGCCAACGTTGTCGTTTCCGTTTCCGGAGATGAGGCCGGTTGTTGTGCCGTCACCAGCGAAGTTGAAGACGATTCCGGAAGTTTCGTTCATTGGATCGTCGCCAGGAGTGTTGTTGCCGAAGAAGGCACGCAAGTTCACTCCGTCACCACAGTTGTTCAGGACGTTGCTGTCGAGGAACGATGCCTCGATCAGCGATCCGTCACCGATGTTCATGTCAGCGTTGGTGATGATCTCAACACCGTTTCCGTCGTTGAGTTCGATCAAGCTGCTGACAACAGTCGTTTCGAGATAGCTCTCGTTGTCTGCAGAGAGGTAAATCCCGACATCCTGTGTTTTGGCCATCGGATCGGTGTTTCCGATCGTCAGGTTCATCATGTCCAGGCCGTTTCCAATCGTTCCGCGATTTCCGACGGAAGAGTTGTTGTTGGCGGACACTGAGATTCCGAATGATGGGTTTCCAGCAACTCCGTTGTTCTGGATCAAACCGTTGTCCAGGTTGGAGTCGAGAAGCGTTGAGCCATCGAGATCAATGACGAGTCCGCTTTCTCCGTTCCCACTGAGTGAGAAGTCGAGGAGATCAATCTCAAGAGTTGATCCACCGTTTCCATTCTCTCCGAGAGACAGATCGATACCGTTTCCAGCTGCTCCGTCGACGGTGAAGTCAGACATTGCAAGAGTCACGGAAGAGTCAACAACGTTGCCCACAACACCGGATCCGCTTGCTGCACCAATCACAAGTGGGGCAGCTGCTGTTCCGTCGATGGAGATGTTGAACTCGCTGTCTGAACCACCGAAGTTGACGGCGTCTCCGGTCGAAGATGACAGGGCCGTTGTGTCGGCCAGAGTCACTCCGATGATGGAGCCGTTCGTTCCGGTGAGGTCGATGGCATTGCCAGTTGAAGCATCGATCGATGTTTCTGTGCCGGTGATGTTAACGGTTGAGTTGTCAGCATCCACGAGGATGGCACTTCCGAGTGCGTTGTCGATCGAGTTGCCTGTCATCAGATCAACATTCGCGGTGGAATCGGTCATTGTCAGGTTAAGACCGTTGTTCCAGTTGTCCATCGAGCTGTTGTCGAGGTCGAGATTGAAGATCGATCCATTCGTACCTGTGACAACCACTGCATCGCCGGTTGCTCCCGGTGGTGATGAGTTGTCGATGTCGCTGTTGATGAAGCTCAGGTTCGCTGTCGCTGCATCGAGGAGACCAAGAACTCCGTTCGTTCCAACGGGATCTGCTTCTGTCGACAGTGGAGAGTCGATCATTGTGAAGTTCAGAGTTCCGCCTGAAGCTCCGTTGAACTCGAGTCCATTGTCCGCAGCTCCTGTTGCTGGAGTTGGATCAATGGTCAGGTTCACAACTGCACCGTTCATGAAGGTGACATCAGTCATGTCGTCACCAGCGTTCAACAATGAACCGTCGGTGATGTCCAGTGTCAGAACTGAGTTGTTGTCAGCCAGAATGTTGATAGCGTCGACACCAGCGTTGTTTGCTGACAGTGCGAAGGTGTCAACAGTCACGACAGAGTCGTTGTTCAGGTCGAACGCGAGTCCATTCTGAACAGCATCGCTGAAGTCGGCTGTGTCGATGAGAAGATCAACTTCTGTTCCGGCTCCGTCGCTGGTGATGCTCAATCCATCACGTCCTGCGAGCGTTCCGGTGAAGTTGTTGATCTCAAGATTGATGTCGGAAGCTGCAGAAGCATCGATTGTCAATGCGTCGAGGCCAGCTTCGGTCGCTGAAACATTGTTCCAGATTCCCGAGATCGTTGAGTTGTTGGTTGCCAGTTCGATTCCGCTGAGGCCAGCATAGTCGAAGTTGACGTCTGTCAGGTTCAGGATGGCTGACGAATCAGTCAGGTCACCGTGAGCACCGAAGCCAGTGTTTGGACCGTTTTCAGGATCGCTGAAGTCGGTGTTCGAAACATCCATGTTGATGATGCTTCCGTTCACACCGTTGAATGCGAGGCCCGACTGTCCTGAGTTCAGGAAGTCGTTCGTGCCAGTGCTTGTCAGTGTCAGGTCAATTTGACCAGCATCTGCTGACAGGTCGATTGCGTTGGCTCCTGCGTCTGAACCTTGAACGTCAACACCGTTGATATCGATGAGCGATCCAGCGTTTGCATTCGCGGCCAGAGCACTTCCACCAGCGTTGTCGAGTTCAACAGTGTCGAGGTTCGCTTCGATTCCCGATGTTCCGATGGCCATTGTGTCGTCTGATGACAGAGACAATCCGTCGCCACCAGCGTTGTTGGCCTGAACATTTGTGAGATCTGCGATCGCAACAGAACCGTCGACATTGATCTGGATTCCGTCGCCGTTGGTCGCATCGTTGAAGGTCGAATCTGTGATGCTTGCTCCAAACTCAGACCCGTTCGCTGCGGTGACAGTCATGCCACTGCCGTTGACTGGGCCATTGAAGTTGGTGTCAGCCAGGACCAGAATTCCGGTGGAACCGTCAAGCGATCCGTTCACGCCGTTGGCTTCTGCACCTGAGAAGTCAGCAGCTGTTCCTGCAACTCCGGAGATCTGGAGGTTGATGTCCGCTCCGTTTGTTCCATTGAACTCGATTCCGTCTCCATTTCCGTTTCCGGCAGCACCCGCACCAGCGAATGATCCGGTTTCAGTCAGAAGAACGTTCGTTGTTCCACCATCGTTGGTGACTTCGATTCCGTCGTCACCAGCACCTGCACCAGAAACAGCCGATCCGACGAGTGTTGTCGTTGCGCTTGAGTTGCTGCTCAAGTTGATGGCATCAACAGCGGCGTTGTCGAATGTTGCACCCGCTGACAGATCGATTTCTGTCAGAGTGCTCATTCCGGTTGCGTTGGAAACAAGTCCGTTTCCAGTCACAGCACCACTGAAGTCAGCAGGGGCTCCGCCGACTCCTTCGACAGTCAACTGAAGTGTTCCGCCAGTCGAGTTGCTGAGGTCAATTCCATCTTCGTTCGCACCAGCGAATGATCCGGTGTTGACCAATTCAGCGATGACCATTGCGTCATCTGCAGACAGGTTGATTCCGTCAGCTCCAGCTCCGGCTCCTGAAACAGCGTCACCCATGATGACGAGTGAAGCCTGCTGGCTGGCTGAACCTTGAATTCCGTTTGCTCCTGCTCCGTCAACTTGAACGTCGCTCAAGTCGAGTGTCGCAACAGTTGCGTTTCCATCAGCTGCGATTGCGACACCGTTTCCGGCTGCATTCGCGAATGAAGTCGTGTCAAAATCACCCTGGAACGAAGATCCGTTGTTCGCGACAACATCGAGACCGTCGCCGGTTCCCATTGGATCGTTGTCACCGAAGGCGGAGTCAGTTCCCATCAGAGCCAGGTCTGAACCGGAATCGAGAAGCACGTTGATTCCGTCACCAGTTGCACCGGTGAAGTCTGTGTCTTCCAGTTCAACAAGTCCGGTACTTGTGTTTTCAAGTTGAATCCGGACACCGTTGTCGGTTGCACCTGTTCCTGTGGTTTCTGCCAGCAGGACAGTCACGCTTGCGTTGTTGTCACCTTCGACAGCAACAGCGTCAGTTCCGGCGTCGTTGAAGCTTCCACCAACAACAAGAACGTCGGCAGCAGCATCGTCAGCGAGAACAGCCAAACCGGCACTGCTTGAGTTGTCTGCGGTCGTGTCAGTTGCAGTCAAAACAACCGAACCAGCCATTGAGCCGACAACTTCAATGCCGTTTCCGCTGGTGGTGTCGTTGAAGGAACTTCCGTCGATCGCGACATTCATGTCACCTGCGTTTGTGACAGATGTTCGAAGACCCGTTCCGTTTCCGTCAGCGTTGACGTCAATAATCAAAGCATCCATCGTCGAGTTGTCGCTGGCGAGTTCGATTCCCAGCGAAGCTCCCGTGATCGCGAGATCAGGGAATTCGACAAGATCGTTTCCGATCAACACGTCGAGGTCAGCTGTGTCTGTGTTCGAGATGGAGATCCCGCGAGTTCCATTCGCTCCGGCTGGATCGTCGATTCCGAATCCAACATTCGTGATCGAAGCGACTCCCGAGGTATTGGAAAGCATGATTCCATTACCAGTTCCGGTGACGTCGCCACCCAGGATATCGAAGTCTCGGTTGATCTCGTCGATGACAACATTTGTGATGTCTGAGCCAACGATTGCGCTGCCACCGTCAGTGACAGTGTTCAGGCCGAGAATCATGTTGTTGTTGGCAAGATTGATCAGGTTGGCGTCTGTGTTGCCACCGATGAATGGATTGTTTCCATTTCCGCTGAAACCTGGCAGCTCGACGAAGACACCTGGGAAGTTCGCGGTTTCCAGGACGAACTCATGTCCTTGTCCAAGAACAATCTGATTGTCCTCGAGGAAGAGACCATCGTTTGCATTCAGCAAATTCGTTGGGCTCGTGTTTCCGCGATACGCCAGGATGATGTCGGCGTTCGGCATGTTGCTGGCGAGATCAAGCTCGTTGAACGGATTTTCGAATGTTCCGTCTCCGCCGTTGCCAGCTGTGTTGTCAACGTGGATGAATTCGTAAGGCAGATCATCCGCTGGGTTGATTGCCAGAACACGTCCCCGCTCACTTGCGTATTCAAGTGTTGGGATTCGAGTACGGCGTCGAACTCGATCGTGCATCTGTGTATCAAGCGTGCGATAACGTGGCATGAATGAAAGCTGGCCACCGTTCAGTCGCAACTCTGCGTTGAAGTTGACAGTTGTTCCGAATCGATCATCGTCGGAAACTGTCAAGCTGAAGACAGCGTTGTTGAAGTCCGCCTGAACACGACCACTGGCTCCAGTGAAGTCGTTTTCTTCAGCGGCGTCAAAGTGATAGACCCCAACATAAGCTGACAACCATTCCGCGTGAGGGATCGCAGTACCGATTTCGGCATCCATCCCTTTCAACTGCTCTTCCACACCCTGCATTGCTCGGAATGCAAGATTCGGACCAGTGAACACGGGCTGTTGGGTCATCACAACGGGATCACCCACGTTGTTAATGCGATCATTCCAGGGAACGTATCCATTGATCGTTGCCTGGACATAATCGGTCATCCACTCACCACCGAGCGAAAACCCATCGTAACTATACCCGTTGGCACTCTGGTCCCAGGCGAGAAAGCCGTTCAGACCGATTGCTTGGGAATAGTCCATGATCATCCAACGATGACCAATACCGGCGGTACCACCGACGATGGACTGTTCGTTTTGTTCGGTGATCCAGACCTGCCCTTCCAGGAAGGTCACTTCGCCCGGACCATAAAGTTCCATGGGCATGAATCCACCGGCAGCAAAATAGTCATTGCTGACACCGGGTCGATTCCCGAAGTCCCCCCTGGCGAAGAGGAAACTTCTAGGAAATGCCATTGGCATGACAGCACTATAGAGGCTGCCGCTGTGATACCCCGTGACGGACTCGTCCGAAACGTAGGCAGTCTGCGCTGATGCGGGTCTGGGCATCAGCGCGAAACAGAGTAGTCCGATAAGACAGGCTTTGCGCGAAGTCATTGGTTGCCCCAAAATTGAGACGGAGGCAGTCACGGACCCTTCCAACAGGGGCCGATTGTGCCAGATTTTGCGGGTAAACGTATTTTTCCAGTTGATCCGACGGAGCCGGTCATATCAGTTATCGGCAGCCGATTATGCGGACTGGAACGGAAGTTCCGGTGAGATGAAGAGTGGCGGGCTTTCCGGCAGCGACTCAAGGTGTTGAAGTGCCGGAAGAAGGGTAGATTTGGTGAGAAACTGAGGATTGCGCCGGTTTTAGAGTGAAAGTTCAATCCGGGTCAATATTTTCAGATTCTTGTTCAACCCCAAAAACCCGAATCGGCAAAATTTGCCATGCTAAACCGGTACCAAACCCTCTTCGCACCTGAATTTGGCAAGCAGCGTGACTTGTCAGAAATCTCCGCCAAGCAGACAGCAGGTGATTCCGGAGCTGCAAAGAGAGGCGCAACAAAGAAATCACCCATCTCTCGCGTTCAAGACGCCGAGTGAGATTCAGTCAACTGAAGCGGCCGGGCGGAAACCATTGCTGGGAAGAGGGACCACGCGCGAAGCAACAGCGCATTCGCAATTGTCTTGGTCACTTCGCTGAAGAAAGAGCGGCAGAGTGAGCTGTCTACGCTTCACTCTCTTGAATCGCCTCAGCAAGAGCGATCGCAGTGAGCAATCCCCGGGCTTTGTTCAGCGTTTCCTGATACTCAGCTTCCGGAACGCTGTCAGCCACAATTCCTGCTCCGGCTTGCACATACGCTTTGTTCCCGGTCATGACGAGGGTGCGCAAGGCAATGCAGGTGTCCATGTTTCCGGTGAAATCGATGTAACCCACCGCACCGGCGTAGGGACCGCGTCGATGGCGTTCCAGCTCATCGATGATTTCCATCGCTCGAACTTTCGGAGCACCGGAAACCGTTCCGGCTGGGAGTCCAGCTCGGAGAGCGTCGAGACTTGTCAGCCCGTCCCGCAGGTGCCCTTTCACATTCGAAGTGATGTGCATCACGTGGCTGTATCGCTCAACAACCATCACATCGCTGAGGCTGACAGTTCCGTAGTCCGCAATTCGCCCGACGTCATTTCTCGCAAGGTCCACCAGCATCACGTGTTCGGCACGTTCTTTGGGATCTGCGACGAGTTCTTCCGCGAGGGCCTGGTCCTCTGCTTCAGTCTCTCCACGTTTGCGAGTACCAGCGAGCGGACGAATCGTCGTTTCACGATCTTCGACGCGAACCATGATCTCAGGGGAACTTCCGACGAGCGTTGTTTTCGGCGTCTGAAGCAGGAACATGAAGGGGCTGGGATTGACGACTCTCAATGCCCGATAGACATCCAGCGGCGCGACGCTTGTTTCCAGCTCCAGTCTTTGGCTGAGCACGACCTGGAAAATGTCGCCAGCTCGAATGTAAGACTTACATTTTTCGACGGCGTCGCAGTATTCATCTTCAGAGAAGTTGGAGCTCCAGTTCGAAACCGGGTCCACTTTCGAAATGACGTCAGGCACGGCCAACGTAGCGAGCGGCTGTTGCAGCCGTTGACAGAGTTCATCAACTCGAGAACACGCTTGTTCGTATTCGGATTTCAGGTCGTCCGTATCCGTTCGAGCATGAGCGACGACGATAATCGTTTTCTCAATGTGGTCGAAAATGATCATCGACTCATAGAACGCGAAAGAGAGATCGGGAAGCTGCCGGTCGTCTTCTGGAGGGGACGGGAGGTCCTCGCAGTATCTCACGACGTCGTAACCCGCGTATCCAACGGCACCTCCGACAAATCGCGGCAGCCCATGATGATGTTCGGACGGGTAGTTTTCGATCATCTCGGCCAGAGTGGCCAAGGGATCGGAAACGGTTTTCCGTTCAGTGACACCATCTTGAGTCAACTCAATGTCATTCCCGTAGGCTTCGAGCCGCAGGAATGGATTTCCGCCGAGAAAGCTGTAGCGACCCACCTTTTCGCCGCCGACAACACTCTCGAAAAGAAACGCTTCGCGCGACCAGTTCGCTTTGCAAAATGCAGTGACTGGAGTGAGTGTGTCGCTGTAAAGCTTTCGGAAAACCGGGATCAGCTTTGAATGAAACTGATTCGAACGGAACTCTTCGAAAGTCGGCGTATGATGCATCATCAATCCTGGGTGAGAACATTCAGACGCAATGATAGCGACTTCAAAGTGGTCCTCAACGGACGTGTCTCCTCGAATTGACTTCACTCGCCACCGCAATAGAATTGCAAAAAATCAGAGCTTCTTAATCTGGCTGCGTCCATTCCCTGCAATGGCCACATCATCGAAGCGGCGACAGGAGCTTGTATCAATCAACGGAAATGTGTTTGGATCGAGGGTGTCATGAAGAAATGTCTACGTTGCACGAAACAGGCGACCCTCCATATCACCGAATTGAAGAGCGGGAAATCCGTCTCTGTGCATCTCTGCGAACAGTGTGCAAAAGACTATTTGAGCACTGTTGAAGTGGGGGGAATTCCCGATGACATCGAAGATCCACTCTCAATCGGCGGAGTTGGATCAATCGAGTCAGACACGCCTCAAGAGCACGAACAGGCTTGTCCCCACTGCGGAATGACTTTCAAGCTCTTCCGCAGTCAGGGGCGTCTCGGGTGTCCGCATGACTACGAGTTGTTTCACAACCAACTCATCCCGATTCTTGAAAGCATCCATCACGGCGAAACTCAGCATGTTGGAAAGTTTCCGCCGAAAGTCTCCGACGATCGCCGACAGCACTACGAGTTGATTCGTCTGCGGAATGAACTCAAGTCAGCGATCGACGATGAGCGGTATGAGCTGGCCGCCCGATTGCGAGACCAGATTCAAACGATCGAAAACGACTCCCCTTCTCCGGAGAGTACTTCCTAAGCCGGTGACTAAATTCTCTGCACTCGCCCGAACGCGACGCGTTCCATGAATGCTGCTTGAGCCTCGCTTAGAGAGTTCAATCACTGTCGTATTTAACCAAAACAGGCCGAGCGGTTTCTCAATCCGCTCGGCCTGTTTTGGTTTTATAGTAGTGGTTCGATCAATTCAGCCCTTTCTCAAGGGGCCGAAAGACTCCTCAGCGACAAAAGTGTCTCAATCCTTTTGTCTCTCAATCACCGAGAAAGCTCTAAAGCACGAGGCGTGCCAGAGTCGCCGCTTGATTCCCGCTTGTTTCAGTAAGTCATTGTCTTCAAAATGCTTAGGGGACTCGAAGAATTTGCGCACGAGATTTCGTAATGACAAGCTTTTGCACATTCTACACGTCTGGAAGCGTCAATTTGTAATTCCTGCGACGACTTCCTGCCCGAGTGGCTTGTGGGATTCCCTTCAAAACAGCGTGAATCGATCCCATTTGCCATCTTCAGAGAAACCCTCGAGAGACAGTTCGCCCGGCCCGATGGGCTTTCCTCTCCAATATCTCGACCACTCTACATGGCTGGAACTCGCTGCGTTCGATTATGTATCTGGCAGCGAGCTTCAGTTAGGACCTGTTGAGCATGGTTTCATGCTGATTCATGAGTCCATAAAAAAAACAAGGCCAGCAATTGCTTGCTGGCCTTGAAGAATCAGTAGTTTCAAAGCTTAGTTGATGAGTAGCTTAAAGCGATTGTACACCCAGGAATTGGGGAAGTTTTCAAGTGGTTGCAATCCAAATAGACCATCCGGTCTCTTCCCTGGCAGGGCCGAGGGGTGCCCTGTAACCACTCTACTGAGCCTCAATCCCGAGACTCAGAAACAACACCATTCCCACCAATTTCCTCTTTTACACATCAACTACAATTTTGCCCGGAAACTGAATCGCAGTCAGGACTATGCCTGGCGACGACGTCGCAGAGCAGGAACACCACCGAGAGCGGCGAAAGTTCCCCAAAGGATCATCGTACCTGGTTCTGGAACTGGTGCGAATGACATGTGAGCTGCATCAACAGCACTTGGATCTGGGGCTGTTCCGAGGTTTTCGGCTCCAATGATGACACCGATTTTGACGATGTCAGATGCGTCGATGCCAGCGAGGCTGACAGACAGACGAGTTGGAATTCCTGGAGGTCCGAGAGCTGGAAGTGCAGTTGTAGGACCAACAACGCGTGCTCCGGATCCGTCTTCGACCCACAGGCCACCCAACCAGGTGCTGTTGTTGTCGTTCGAGAATTCGAGAGTCAGGTTGTTGTTGCCAGTTGCGTCGATTGCAACGTCAACACCGTAAAGGATGTTGAATGCGCCACCGAAAGTAGAAGATGTTTCCTGAATGATCCCCTGGATTCCACCCATAGGTGTTCCATCAGCGTGAGTTGGGGCAGGAAGGTTTGCGAATCCAGTCAGTACAACTGGTGTTCCGCTTGTGCTGTCAAAAGTCAACGCAGCAAGCTGAGCTTGCGTAAAAGTGATGTCAGCGTTTGCTGTTTGTCCAACGGACAAAGCGAGCATAGCTGCAGCGAAAATGCCAAGTTTGTTCATAGTTCATTTCTCCAAGGTGCAATGAGAACTCTTCCAAAATTTCCCAATCTGGGTGTACCCGGAAACGACCCGGGGTGGGATTCTGCCTAATTTACCATGACCCCCTCTATCAATGTCCAGTCAATTGGATTGGAATTGAAAATAAATTTCAGATTTCCGAACTCCCGAATTGACAGGAGCGGATTTGTGAACGGGGGTCAGGCCTCGTTGGCGCAATGTAAACCACGTTGCAAATGAATGTTAGGACAATTTGGCGACCCCAGGGTCTTTGTGAAGAGTGTGTTACGGATCGGCGATTTTGGATTTGTTTGCGTTGCGTGCTGAAGAGAAATTTCGACAGTGTCGACGAAATTCCCCCTTGCCTGTTGCATCACATCGACAAAATCCCCGTCGTGACTCCAAAAGTCCGGTTATAGGGCCATCTCGAATTTCAGCACCTTCGCGGCGAAAAAACCGGTGCGGGTTCGTTCCAATGAAGCCAGGAACCCGCCCTGCAGCATGACGCGATTCCGCGGAACTTGTGCTGGCCCATCAATCGCAGCTGAAGTGTTCTTGGCAGTGTGTGTGATTTGGCACAGTCCGGACTTGGAGATTCAGCCCATCAAGAAATGAAAAACGCCCCCAGCCCGACTAGATCGGAAGGACTGGGGGCGATGTTGTTTGGAACGACTTGAGAGAGTCAATTTGAGTGTCGTTTAGCTGGCTTCGCGGAGTCGAAGTGACGGTGTTTCGATCGTGACAACGGTATTGGGCGGGACGCTTTTCGTCAGCCAGACACTGGCTCCGATGACGGAGTTTGTACCAACCACGGTTTCTCCTCCGAGGATCGTCGCATTCGCATAAATCACGACGCCATCTTCAATCGTCGGATGACGTTTCGTGCCACGGACAAGATTTCCGTCGCTGTCTTTGGCAAAGCTCAAGGCCCCGAGCGTGACACCCTGATAGATTTTGACTTTGGTCCCGATCTCGCAGGTCTCTCCAATCACGACCCCTGTTCCATGATCGATGAAAAAGGATGGGCCAATTTGGGCTCCGGGATGAATGTCGATTCCGGTCTGATTGTGAGACCACTCCGACATGATTCGAGGAATGAGCGGAATGCCCTGCCGGTAGAGTTGGTGGGCAATTCGATGCACAGTCACTGCTTCCAACCCGGGATAGCAGAAGATGATTTCATCGAGCCCACTCGCAGCTGGGTCTCCATCGTAAGCTGCTTCGACATCAGTCACTAACAGGTGCCGAAGGCTTGGAATGGATTCAAGGAATTTGATGGCTTCCTGCTGGCCACGGGCTTCGAAGTCCATCAATTTTCGTCGATCGCAGTCTTTCCCGTACTTCAGGTCGTATTCATACCGCAATGCCCGAGCGAACTGCTGGGTCAGCTTGTCGTGCAGAGAATCAATGAGGTCCCCGACGAAATAGGTCACATTTCCCATGTGAAGAGTTTGCCGGCGGCGATAACCGGGATACAGCAATTCTTTCAAGTCATCGATGATTTCGACGACGATCGCCGAACTGGGGAGAGGGCAATGCCCCAGATGATTGATTCTCCCGATTTCTTGATAACTCTCGACGATTCGGTCGGTCAGTGTGTGCAATTGTTCTTTGAGGCGAAAATCGGCAGCCATGAAACTGTCCCTGAGAAGATTGAGCGAAGCAGAAGAATAACCCTTGGCATCATTCCGACCTGACGTCGGATGGATGACCGAGCATTCAGGTGAGAGCATGTTCTGACGAGCAGAAATGCGAGTCGACCGGCCTCACGCCGGTCAGCAACAGTCACAGCGGACTGCAAATTCCATGTTCTGCCTCAGTTCAAGTAGGTCGGAATCAATCGACAACGATACGCTCATCGTAGAGTCCCTGGGAAAAGGATTCTGTGAGGTTCTCTTCATGGGCGGACGACTTGCTCAGCGAACCTGTCGAAAATTGTAGGTCCCGCAGATTCAGACAATCAAGCATCTGAATTTGTTCGCGAACCGATTTGGATCGCTTTCTGCCGCGTGGTGAATCAACGTGGTGAAACAACAGGAACGGAAAAGTCATCACCGTTTGCTCGAAGCATCGGCACTGAATACCGGCAGAATTTGATCGATTCGCAGTACCATCCTGGAATGCACGACTCTTGCAATCGGGGTAGCGCTATTGATTCACCGGCTTCCCCAGTTTTCCACGAAGTTGTGGTGCCACTCTCTTCGCTGATCGCCCCCAATCCGTCGATGAAACTGATATCTCCCGACGACCGGCAGAAATGACCGGAGAAGACTCAAGGACCATTCAGTCACCGCATCGATCAGGTGTCGTCGATCGATGCGGTGACTGAGGCCGACGGCATGTCCTCGGCCTCGCGTATTGACTTCATCATGTTCGTAATCAAGCGGAACAACCAGACTCCTGAGGCCTGCTACTGGTCCATGGCCCGAGAACCGTGGCCGTCCACGCTGTTTATTCTCCCGATGCTGATGATTTATGAAATGGGAGTCGTCTTCCGCTCAAGTCTGGCAGACCATCGGAATGGAGCGGATTTGTGGATTCGTCAGCTGGGGAACGAATTGGGATGGGGGGCTCCTTTTCTCGTGCCCATTCTCGCTCCACTGTGCCTTTTGTCCTGGCAACTCATCGCTCATCGGTCATGGAGTTGCAAGCTGGAAACGATCCTCGGGATGCTGGCCGAGAGTTTGATCTTTGCAATGATTCTCATCTTTCTGGGACAGCTTCTGGCGCTGTCGTTTCCGATGGATGTCAGCTTCGAGACAGAAGCGGAAATGAACGCGACCACTCAGCTGATTGCGTTTCTCGGAGCCGGACTCTACGAAGAGATGATCTTCCGGATGATGCTCATTCCAATTGTGTTCATCGTGCTGCGGCTGTGTCGCGTTCCTCGACTGATCTCGTTGGTTCTGGCGATTGTTGCTTCGAGCTGGATGTTCGCGACGGCACATTATGTCGGACCGCTCTCGATGTTTTCGCCACAGGTCTTGCTGAACACAACTCAGGAGATCGTGGACAACCCGGACTTCTGGTTCAGTTACGTCTTTCGTTTGATTGCTGGCGGGCTGTTTGGAGTCGTTTTCTGTCTCCGGGGTTTCGGAATCGCTGTCGGCAGCCACGTTTTGTACGACGTTTTTGTGGGGATCGTTCTGATGAGCGCTCTTCAGGAGTGATTGACGGGAGCCTCGGTTTCGTTGATGGAAGACGTTGACAATCGACGCCATTCAGTTTACTTTGCATTGCAAAGATAATTGAGCTGGTGGCCTCACATGAACTACGATGACGCGCTTCGTCGCATCGAATCGATCGAAACTGCTCTGAGTCGAACGACCTGGTTTCGCGGCTATCGATCGCGACTGGTTCTTTTTTCAGCGATCAGCGGTTTGCTGGGAGCACTTGGACAACCGTTTGTGATTTCATCGGATCAGTCCCCTGCCGGGTTTGTCTACTTCTGGGTGACGATCGCGATTCTGAACCTCGCTCTGGCGGGAGTGGTGCTGTTCTGTCGGAATCGAACGGTCTCGTCAGGATGCGACAGGAAACTCGTCAAATCCGCAATGCTTGCAATGTTGCCCTGCCTGTTTGCTGGTGCTGGAGTCACCTTCGCCATCTTGAAAGCCGCTGAAGATCAAATCTGGATGCTTCCCGGGCTGTGGGCGATTTGTTTCGGGTTGGGAGTTTGTGCATCCCAGTTTGTTTTGCCTGAGTGGACGCAGCTGGGCGGAGTCTATTTCCTGATCAGCGGAAGCGTGGTGCTTTCGTGGGGCAGCCGTCCACTGGATGGAACCGAGATAGTCGCAACTTTCGTCGTCGGTCAGACACTGAACGCGTTCATTCTCTATTGGACTCTTGAGCGACCATCACCTTCTGCGGGAGCGGCCCATGACTGAGTCGGGGCGATTTGCCTTTGAAGGGCTCGATCGCATGATCCATGAGCGAGCGCGGCTCGGGATCATGACCTCGCTGATGATGTCGCCGGACGGAATTCCTTTTCCTGAGTTGAAGGAATTGTGCGATCTGACAGATGGGAACCTCAGTCGTCACCTGAAAGTTCTTACCGAAGGTGGGCTGGTCGAATTGAATAAGAGCGGCTCGGGACGAACGAAGCAGACACTCGTGCAAATGACGACTCAGGGGCGCGAGCAGTTTCTGAGATATCTCACTGAGTTGAAGAGCGTCGTCGAGGAGGCGTCCACAGCTGCAGAGCATCTCCCCACGACAGGAAAAGTTCTCCCAGCCCCGGGAGCTTAGATTCGGCCTCTGATCCCGGTCTGGTCAATCGGGTTCAGCGATGGCTGTTTATGTGCTCGCTTGTGTAATTTCCTGAAGTCTGTTTTTCACAATCAGCGATCGTGTTCGCACTTAAACTTTGCAATGCCAAGTTAATTGAGAGTTACGTTTCAAGTTCATCTTAAACCAAAGCGGAGGTTTTCCATGCCCGACATTTCTCAGAGTTTCTTGAGTTCGGAGGCTTCCGAGTTCTTTGATGTTGTCGTTGTCGGAGCCGGTTTGGCGGGGCTTGAAGTCACTCGGCGGCTGACGCAATTCGGGCGAAGGGTTCTTTTGATCGACGCGAAGCAAGATCTTCGACAACGTGTACACACAACCGGAATCTTTGTCCGCAGATCCCTCGAAGACTTTTCGTTCCCTGAGGAATTACTCGGACCATCAATTCGAGATGTTTCGCTTTATTCTCCAAGCGGAAAGTCGTTCTCCATTCAAAGCCCACATTGTGAATTTCGAGTCGGGAAGATGGGGCAACTCTATTCGCAGATGCTCGACGACTGCCGCAGCGAAGGTGCTCGAGTTCGGTTGGGGACCCGATTCTCTGGCATTGAGCCAATATCTCAAACTGATCATGAACCTGATTCGAAGAATGCCAGCTACGATGTCGTTCTTCAGTCAGCAAACAAAACTGATCGAGTCCGAACCCGTTTTCTGATCGGGGCGGATGGAGTCGACTCACGAGTTGCCCGGGCCCTGAAGCTGAGCCAAAACAAACGCATGATTGCTGGTGTGGAGAAGGTCTATGAAAGCTCAAGTAGCTGCGAGACTCCGAGAATGCATTGTCTGATCGATCCCAAAATCGCGCCTGGGTATTTAGCCTGGGTGGTCGACGATGGAGAAGAGGTTCATGTGGGAGTCGGGGGAGACCCGCAGCGATTCTCGCCTCTTCAGGCACTCGAAGATTTTGAGAAGTGGAGTCAGCGTTGGATTGACGTGCCGTGCGGGCGTTTGATTGAGAAGCGTGGAGGCCGCATTCCGGTTGGGGGACTCCTGCCAAAGATCGCCAGTTCCCGCGGACTTCTCGTGGGAGATGCTTCCGGTGCAGTTTCCCCACTTACAGCTGGAGGCTTGGACCCCTGCCTTCGGCTCTCGCAATTCGCAGCGAGTGTGATTGATGACCTTCTCGATGAAAGCCTCAATGAAATTCCGAGCTTATATCACTCTCGGATCTGGAAAGGACGCTTCGTCAAACGCAAAATCTTGCGGACGATTCTGGAGTCAATTCGCAGTCGCTTCATGATCGATTTTGGTTGGTCGGCACTTCAAACTCCTCTCGGGAGAGCCTTCGCCCAACGGATCTTTTTTGGGCGCGGATCCTTCCCCGATTCGCCTTCGCGCAGGGGATCTCACACCGAACCTGAGACACTGGTCAACGGGTTTCCGACACCTGTCCGGGGATTGGATTTGGGGGGATGATTGCGAGAAAACTCTTTCTCGTTTAATCTGGCGGTCTCATATCGCAACGAAGTTCTTCAGCTAGATCCGCCAACATTGTGTCATTGCTGACTTCACAACCCGAATTTGAAAGACTGTGCGAGCGAATTCGAAAAGCAGGTCTTGTCGCTTTTGATACCGAATTCGTTTCCGAATCGTACTATCGACCGAAACTCTGCCTGCTCCAGTTTGCGGTCGATGACGTTATTTGCGCCGTCGATCCCCTGCGTGTGGACAATCTGACTTCGTGGTGGGACATCATGGTCGATGACGAAACGACCGTGGTCGTGCATGGCGGACGCGAAGAGATTCGCTTTTGTCAGTTTGCGACCAACGACCGGCCACGCAAACTGGTGGACACTCAAATTGCCGAAGGTCTGCGTTCTCGCGGATATCCATTGTCTCACACAAATTTAGTTTCGAGGGTGCTCGGAAAGAATGTGAAGCATGGAAAAGAAACGCGGACGGACTGGGAACGTCGTCCACTGCTTGATCGGCAGCTCAGCTACGCTCTCGACGACGTTCGCTACTTGCGAGAAATCTGGGAAACACAATCCGAGTCGTTGGAGGCTGTCGGTCGTCTCGATTGGGCATTGAGCGAGTTTGAGAGATTCGTTCAAACGATTATCGGAGAAGAAGACCGTGACGGTTGGCTGAAACTTCCGGGGTATTCTCGACTCAGTCGACGCGATATGGGGACCGCACGCGATTTGTTTCTCTGGCGGGACAGGCTGGCGGAAATCGAAAACAAACCGCCTCGACGAGTCTTGAGAGATGACCTGCTGGTGGATGTTGCGAAGAGGCATCCGAAGACGGTCAAAGAACTCAACATGGTTCGCGATATGAACCGGAGAGATTATCAGCGTCACGCGAAAGATATCGTCGACGTTGTGAACCTGTCGCTCGAAACGCCTGACGAGGACCTTCCAGTTTCAACCCGGAACAACAGCTACCCGTCCCAAGACGAGGTGCTGGCACGAATTCTGGGGCTGGCGTTGGCGAACCGTTGCCAGGAACTCGGTTTTTCCATGCCGCTCGTCGGAACGAGTGCGGACCTCAAAGAACTGGTTCGCTGGCACGTTTTCGACAAGCGGCAGGGGCCGACTCCGAAACTCTTTGATGGATGGCGCGGCGATGTCTGCGGAAGCATTCTGATTGATGTGCTCGATGGGAATGTCACGCTGCGCGTGGCGGATCCGACATCAGAGAATCCGCTCAGCTTTGATGTCGATCGATAAAGAAAGCCCTCAAAAGCGAGGGCTTCAGAATGGACCGGCACTTGCATCATAGCTGCGAAGTCGACGAACTCTCTTTCCGTGGGCGCACAAATCAGGAACGACCTGAGACGCCCAAGGCAATGCAACAGGCTCAAGAACATTTTCAGTTTTGGTTTGCACTCACGCACGAGCAATCTCAGCGTTTGACCTGATGAAATAGTTCAAGCGAGTGCACAGGCAAGAGCAACTTGCTCTAGTCGTCCGTTGGACGTGCCCGATTGGACCAGTTGCCTGCAGAATCGGATCCTCGAACGAGAACGCCTTTCTCATTCCATCCAAGACCAGCGACGACGTCGGTCGAAGCGTACCGAAGTGTCAAACCGCAGCGGCGACGATCGCTCATGTTCGCTTCTGATCCGTGCAGCAGCAAATCGGAGTGGATCGAGATTTCTCCCGCTTTCAACTCGTCGTAGACAACGTCTCCGTACTGCTCGGGATTCTCGACTGTCTGATTGAGAACGTTGTGATCGCCGGGCGCACTCGGTCGATAAGTCAAATGGCCGGAGTGGTGACTTCCGCTGATGAACTTCATGCACGCATTTTCGATATCTGCATCATCGATCGCCAGCCAGACTGTGACAGCTTTGGATGGGCTCAGCGGCCAGTAGCTCGCGTCCTGATGCCAGGCAACGGCTTTTCCGTCACCCGGCATTTTGCAGAAGAAGTGAGAACCCCAACCGACGACATTCTCCCCGAGAATATCGCTGACGCTTTCAACAATTCTGGGGTCCTGCAGGATGTCGTAGACGTTCCCGTATTTCAAATGAGCCGAGCTGATGGAATAGCTGTCTCCGCCGGATGAGATAACTTGTTCCAGCAGGTCATCAAAGTAAGACCTCATTTTGAGGACTTCCGCATCATCGAAAATTGGAATCGGACGCACGAAGCCATTCTGATTGAAGTGTTCAACTTGCTCCGCGCTCAGCCGGGTTGGATTTTGAACGGTGCTGGGATGAAACTTGAGATCCCGATCCATCGAGTCGAGCTCGTCCTGGTCCGGCAGAATCTGAAAGTTGGTTTTGTCGGTGTTCATAAGGCTTCCATTCAATTCAAGACAGGACTGTGACAATATGGTAGTGTTGTTGACATCCGGAAAGAAATCGAAGTTTGTCGGATTCAGATATGATTTCAAAGTGTCGAGAACGCGCAAGTCGGATTTGCGTGGCCGCTATTGTTGGGACGCTCTTTATTCTTCCTGCGGAGTTGTTCTCTCAGCAAAATGCTGGTGAGGAGGAATTTGCGGGATCTGCTCAAGAGGTGGAGTTCTTCGAGAAGAAAATTCGCCCCATTCTGGTGAAACACTGCTACGAGTGTCACTCAGCGGACTCAAAGTCGCTTCGCGGCGGGCTTCTGGTTGACAATGCCCATGGGCTAACTGAAGGCGGAGATTCGGGTCCCGCTATCGTCGCTGGGAATCCCGCTGAGGGAACACTGATGGAGGCACTTCGCTACGAAACGTTCGAAATGCCGCCTCGACAACAACTGCCAGAAGATGTGATCGAAGACTTCGAAGAATGGATTCGCCGTGGAGCAGTCGACCCGAGAACAGCTGCCACTCCTCGACACGATCGTGCAGGCATCGACCTTGAAAAAGGAAGAGAGTTCTGGAGTTTCCAACCGGTCGAACGGCAAACTCCTCCTTCGGTCCAGAAGGGAAATTGGCCGTCTTGTGATATTGATCGCTTCATTCTGGCGCGACTGGAAGAGGAAAACCTCGAGCCATTTCCGCCAGCTAGTGAACTGATTTTGCTTCGTCGATTGTTTTTCGACCTGACAGGATTGCCTCCGTCAGTCGCTGAAATCCGTCGGTTTCAGGAGGACACGAGTGAGAGTCGGCTGGAAAACGTCGTCGACCGATTGCTGCTGTCTCCCGAATTCGGTCGACACTGGGGGCGGCATTGGCTGGATCTTGCACGATACTCAGACTCAACAGGCGGCGGCCGTTCCATGCTGTACGGATCAGCCTGGAGGTATCGCAATTACGTCATCGATGCCTTCAACCGGGATACCCCGTACGACGAATTCGTGCGTCAGCAAATCGCCGGTGATTTGATGGAGGCGGATGATTATCAGGAGCGGCAGCGCCAACTTGTCGCGACGGGATTCCTCGTTCTCGGTCCACACAACTACGAAAATCAGGACAAAGAACAGCTTCGGATGGATATCGTCGATGAGCAGGTCGACACCATCGGTCGCGTCTTTTTGGGGATGACGATCGGTTGCGCGCGGTGCCATGATCACAAGTTCGATCCGATCCCGACGGCCGACTATTACGCACTCGCCGGGATTTTTCGAAGCACCCATTCAGCAGTCGACGGAAACGTTTCCAAATGGGTGACGACGGCTCTTCCCCAATCGCCGGACATTGAAAACGCTCGTCAACGCATTGAAAAAGACATCGCACAGGTTCAAAAGCGAATTCAGAAGTTATCGACGACTTTGGAACACCTGAAAGCAGAACTCCCAAGCATTGTCGTCGATGATCCGCAGGCGATGCTCTCAGGGATCTGGAAGACGAGTGAATCAGTGGGAGGTTACGTTGGCGAAGGGTATCGATTTTCCGATGACCCGAACGCTCGTGCGAGATTTGTGATTCCGACCGACGAAGCTCGATACGAAGTTCAAATCAGCTACACATCGCACGCCAACCGGACTCCGCGTGGAACGATCCTCGTCGATTCGGCGGGAGAGTCGGAAACATTTGAAGTTGACCAGCGACAGCCGCCAGAGCTTGCGGGGTCTTATCAGTCTGTCGGAGAAGTGCAATCAACCGGCGAAGTCCATCTGACCATTCAATCTTCGGGCAAGGGAATGACCATCGTCGATTCTGTCCGATTGATCAAGAAGCCTGACCCGCAATCGGATGCCTCAGACGGTCCGGATTCCAGCGAGAGTGCTCTTCAGTTCGAACGAATCAGTCGAGAACTGACCGAGTTTCGTGCGGAGTTGGAGGAGTTGAAAAAACAGCTTCCGGAAACGGGACCGCTCGTCATGTCGGTCTCCGATGAAGGAGAAATCAGCGACTATGCCGTCTGCATCCGAGGAAATGTCCATCAACTTGGGGAACCCGTCGAACGCGGTTTCCTCTCGGTCATTGATGAGGAAGAACGGAAACTGCCCGGTGATCAAAGTGGACGTCTGGAACTGGCTGACTGGATTGCAAGCCCTGAGAATCCATTGACGGCACGTGTTTACGTGAACCGCATCTGGCATCATCTCTTTGGGACAGGTCTCGTCCGCACCGTGGACAATTTTGGATTGCCCGGTGAGGTTCCCTCGCACCCCGAATTACTCGACCATCTGGCGATCCAATTCATTGAGGGTGGCTGGTCTACGAAAGAGCTGATTCGAAAGATTGTTCTCAGTCGCACATATCAGCTGGCTTCCGGAACTTCTCATCCGAATCATTCCGATCCGGACAACCGATTGCTCTCGCGGCAGAACCGTCGGCGTTTAAATGCGGAATCGATCCATGATGCGCTTCTCATGTTCAGTGGAGAGTTGTCGTTCTCATCGGTGGAAGACTCCGTCCGCCCCGGCACGAAATCGGAGTATGGGTATCAATTCGACTTCGGATCACGTGCTGTCTTTCTGCCGGTCTTCCGAAATCGTCTTCCCGATTTGATGAGTGTGTTCGACTTTCCGGATCCGAATTTGTCGATTGGCAATCGTGTTTCGAGTACGGTTTCGCCTCAATCGTTATTCCTGATGAACAGTGAATTCATTCTTCAACGTGCGAACGCGACCGCACAAAGAGTTCTGGAGATCGAAGGTTCTATTTCTGAACGACTTCAGTGGGCAGCACTTCTCATTCTGAATCGAGAACTCACAGATGAGGAGGAACATCTCCTCGCGGAGGCTGTTGGCTCTGATCCGGACTCGATTGACCGTTGGTCAGCGGTGTGCGCGACCCTGATGCGGAGTATCGATTTTCGCTATCTCCGATAATTCAGTTTCTTAAAATGCGTGTTGCTCCGATCTGTGTGTTTGCTTGCCTTCGATGAAATGGTTTTCGTCCCGCTTGCTCGTCTGCGTGCACGCAATCGATTTCGAAAGATGCTTTCTGAACTCGCATGCGAATCAATCTTCACTCCTACAGATTCCCAAGCCGGGTTCTGTTCGTTCTGTCGATTGACTTCAGAATCTTTCCGTTTCGCGTCTTCGAGTTAAACAGATTGATTCAGATTCTTGACAGGGCTTGTGCGGATTCCGGCTGTTTTCGTTTTCGAATCGCGTTTCTTAGACAATTGTAACGTGTTGTAGAACATGTTGTTGCGCTATTCTCGTGAGCTGGGTTATCAGTCGTTGCATGGCGGTGGCACGGGTTCTGCGGATTCTAGCGGTTGCAATGATTGCAGCGGTTGAACGGAGTCTTGGGTAGACGTCTTACTATTAATAGAGGGGGCGGTGGCGGAGCGATGTGCAGCTAAGGTGGCGATTTTCTTCATTGAGATGGAACCGCTCAGGCAGCACAGGAGAAGACGCATGTCGGGCGACCTGAGAATCCGAAGACTTTGCGAATTCGGGGCAATCCTTGAGAAACTGGCTTTGCGATCACGGTCTTCCTGGAACCGGGTCGTTTCGATCGCAGGTCATCAGGTTTCTTGAGGACCCCCCTTTTACTTCCCTTTCTTTCCATATCTCTCAGCGACCGAAGCTCCTCGTGAGGCATAAAGTGTCCAATCTCTTCAAGCAGCTGTTGTCAGACGAATCTGGGTTTGTCGTTTCTTCGGAACTGGTTCTCGTTGGAACGATCGCGGTCACGGGAACGCTCGTCGGCCTCGTAGAAGTTCGAAACTCCGCTGTTAACGAACTCAACGATCTGGGTGACAGCATCGAATCCATCAACCAATCGTATTGCTATGGCGGGCTTGCTGGCTGTCGCTCGGCGACCGCTGGTTCTCAATTCATTGACAGGGTTGATGAGGTGGAAGAGAGAGACTTGAATGTCATCTATGAGCAACCGTCCGAGCAAACATCGGTCGAGAGCTTTCCGAGTTGCAGCGATCCATCGTCGGAGGCTGTCGAACAACCTGGGCCAATTCGGTTTCCGACTCCGACTCCGATTCGAAGCTTGCCTCCCACACCTGAGTACATTCAGATTGATCGAGCTCCAGAAACTGAGATCACCGACGCGATCTAAGAATTCCGTCGGTTGATGCAGTCGATGCAATGGGCTCGTGCCGATCACTCATGTGAGAGGGCTGAGGCATAGCGATTTCGTTTCACCGTGGTACGATCATCGGTTTTGTCGATGACTCTGTCCGCTGAAGCTGTTGATCGTTATGAATTCGTCCTCAACGAACCCGTTTCTGAAACCCGGTGATCGAGTCCTCTTTTTGACCGGTCGTCTGGCAGAACGACTGGTTCGAAGAAACGTCGAAGCTGTCAGTGCTGATGCCGGATTTTCAGGTGAAGTTCACGTTCTCGGGATCTCCGTCGCTGCGCTGATGCACGTCGACTGGCTTTTGAAAAAGCTGCCGGAGAAGCTTGATCGATATGATGCGATCATCGTTCCCGGGTTGTGTCGCGGCGACTTATCGAAACTTTCTGAACGCTATGAAACGCCATTCTTAAGAGGGCCGAAAGAGATTCAGGAGTTGGGAAACTTTCTCGGCCGCGGCTCGAGTCCTCCTCCATCGCTGGACAGCTTTGACATCGAGATCATTGCCGAAATCAATCACGCTCCTCTCAAAACGCGTGAGGAAGTCCTTGCTCTTGCGGATCACTATCGAGATTCCGGAGCCGATCGGATTGATCTTGGATGTGTTCCGGGGCAGTCCTGGGATGAGATTGATCAATGCGCTCAAGAACTCTTGCAGGCGGGGCATCGGCTGTCTGTTGATAGTTTCGAACGCTTCGAAGTCGAGCGGGCTGTCGCAGCGGGAGTCGATTTGATCCTCAGCTGCAATTCGAGCAATCTCGACTGGGTCTCCGGTCTCGGAGCTGAAGTCGTCGCGATTCCGGACGATCCGCAGAATCTCGAGAGTCTCTGGAGAACCGTCGACGCACTCGATCGCAAGAACTGCAAGTTTCGCATCGATCCAATCCTCGAACCGGTCGGTTATGGGTTCTCGCAATCGCTGGCGAGATACTATGAAGTTCGCCGACGGGCTGAAAGTTGCGAGGTGATGATGGGGATTGGGAACGTGACGGAACTCAGTTCCGTCGACAGCAGTGGAGTCAATTTTTTGCTCGCAGCAATCTGCCAGGAGCTTTCCATCAAGAGTGTCCTGACGACTGAAGTGGCCCACTGGTGCCGGTCGTCGGTCAAGGAATTCGACATCTCTCGTCGGATGGTGAAGTATGCCATCGATGAACGGACGCTGGCTAAGCGAGTCGGGGCCGACTTGTTGTTGCTGAGGGATGAGCAAGTTGCGACGATGGAGCAGAGTGAACTGGAGGATCTTGCCGCTCAGTTGCGTGACTCCAACTTTCGGATTTTTGTGGAAGGCGGCAAAATTCACATTATGAATCGGGATGGTTACTGGACAGGTTCCGATCCGTTCGAACTCTTCGATGATCTCGAACAGGCCGGCGTTTCGATTGATTCCACGCACGCCTTTTATCTCGGATACGAACTCGCGAAGGCGGTCACAGCGATGACGCTGGGCAAACAATATCGACAGGATGAAGCTTTGAACTGGGGATTTCTGACGCTCTCTGAAACCAGTGCTGTGGATCGACGGCATCAACAGCGCAAACGTGGTTCTTCCTATCATGAATAGGCTTCCGATTGCACTGGAACTGAGTTCGGTTCCCGATGTTGCCCACGCATTGCAGGAGTTCTCAAAGTCGCGAGATCTGTTGCTTCTGGAGAGTGCGCGACGTGATCGCAAGCTCGGCCGATATTCGTTTCTGTGCTTTGATCCGGAACAGGTTTTTGTATTGAAGAACGCAACTTATGGTTGTGATCCCTTTGAGCAAATACGTGAGTTAAGTCAAGAATCTCGGGTCGAAACGATTCCGGATTTGCCTCCGTTCCAGGGAGGTTTTGCGGGGCTATTGAGCTACGAATTGGGCCATGCCTGGGAAGAACTTCCCAATACGAAAACCAAAGACGAGGAGTTTCCGGACCTCGTCGTGGGAGTTTACCGAACCGCGATCGCCTGGGATCACGAACAGGATCGATGCTGGGTTTTCAGCCATGGGGACTCGAAGCTGAGTGGCCAATCACTCGTTGACTCGGCAGAGACCCGCGCGGAGGAGATTCGAGAACGTCTCGAAACGCTCCCAGATTCAACGAAGCATTCCGGTCCGCAAATTGCAAATGCGCAGGCGGAGAGAAGCGATTTCAATTCTGAGCATTTCAACTTTGAGTCGACGCTTCAAAGCAACTTCTCCAGAGAACAATATCTTCAAGCTGTCCAAAAGGTGAATGATTACATTTATGCTGGGGATTTGTTTCAGGCGAATCTTTCTCAGCGGATGACAGCAAACGTTGAAGCAACTGCCGTTGAAATTTATTTGCAACTTCGGGCAGTCAATCCGGCTCCGTTTGCGGGACTCTTTCAGCACGACGACTGGGCTGTGATTTCGTCATCTCCAGAGCGTTTTCTTCAGAAGAGTGAGAACCGGGTTTGGACGCGGCCAATTAAAGGGACGCGTCAGCGATACCCTGTTCCGGAGGCGGATCTGTTTACGCGAGAAGAGTTACGTGAAAGCTTGAAGGATCAGTCCGAGAATCTGATGATCGTCGATTTGCTTCGCAATGATTTGTCTCGAGTTTGTCTTCCCGGCACGGTGAAAGTTCCGGAGCTTTGCAGCATCGAAACATACGAAACCGTCACTCACCTCGTCTCTGAAGTGACTGGTCAGCTTCGTGAGGAGTTCGATTTTTGGGATCTTGTTCAAGCGACGTTTCCCGGAGGATCGATCACCGGAGCGCCGAAGATTCGTGCGATGGAGATTATTTCCGAGCTTGAAGGAGTTCCCCGTGGGGCGTATTGCGGGAGTTTCTTTTACTGCGGATTCGATGGAACTGCCGACAGCAGTATTCTCATTCGGACATTGACTCAACGCGGTCAGGCGTTGTCTTTCTCAGTAGGAGGAGGAATCGTCGCCAATTCCAGTCCATCGGCCGAGTATGAAGAGACTCTCCACAAGGCGAAGGGAATGATCGACTGCGTGAGACGCTTGAACGCGATCAATCATCCCCGGAATGAATCGAGTTAGAGCAAGTGCAAGCCAAAACAGAAAAGGCTTTAGTAATCGAGGCTGGCTCCTCCTTCGACTTCGATTCCCTGACCGGTGACGAAGCTTGAGTCGTCGGTCGCCAGGAAGAGGGCGACTTTTCCGACTTCCTGCGGGCTGGCCATTCTTCCAAACACTTGCAGTTCGGAGACACGTTTCAATGCGGACTCCGGATCGGGCAACGTCGCTGCCCAGTCCCGCATGAGGGGAGTGTCAACGTTGCTGGGCAGAATCGCGTTGACTCGAATTCCCTGCGGTCCCAATTCGACCGCGAGTGATTTCGTCAGGCTGAGTTGTGCCCCCTTCGTTGCTGCATAAGCGGACGATTGATCTTGCCCGAGAACAGCGGTCATGGAGCTCATGTTGACGATTGTTCCCTTCGTTTTTCGAAGATGAGGAATCGCGTACTGGGCTCCGAGATAGGTGCTGATAAAGTTGATTCGCAAGAGCGATTCGAGATCAGCGAGCTTTTGCTCATCGATCGGAGTCGCTGGCGGATGCACTCCGGCATTGTTGACGATGCAATCGATTCGCTCGAATTGCTGGGCGACAGCTTCGATGGCGTTTTTGAGTTCTTCGGGATCGGAGACGTCACATTTTCGATACACCACCGTACCTGTCGAGGAAGCGGTGAGCGACTCCGCGAGTTGTTCGCCTTCCTCTTGAGCGATATCGAGGATCGAAACGAGGCCCCCTTCTGAAGCGAAGACTTCTACACAGCCTTTGCCGATTCCGCGGCTTCCTCCGGTGACGATGACTGAGCGCCCGGCGAAGCGCCCTTGCTGCCCCTGTTCCATAGTTCTATTTCTCCGGATCGTATCGATTCGAGTGAGTGATAAGGATTGTGTTGCGTTCGAGAAACGTTTGACGAACGTCGGCAGTGATCTAACGTTGAAGAGTGGCATTGTTGTGCATGTGTGGCAAGAGATCCACTCCCGCATAACAGGTCGATACGAACGGCTCGGAACTCTCACTGATGGAAGAATTCCAACATGGCGAAACTGGATGACGTCAATTTCAACTTTGACGATGAGTCAACCACTCCGGGGAGTTCACAACCTCCGGCCGGTGTTCGCCACTCACAGGGAGCCCGCGAGGCTTCTTCGGATCGAGACGCGATTCGCGGGAATGTCGAGCTGGAAGAACTGTTCGACCGTGTTCAAAATCTATTGGGCGATGCACGCGGTTCCGATCAGAATTTCATTCCTCCGATCCCTGAGAATCTTGAGCAGACCAAACTCAACTCGGATGAAGTCGAACGACTTGTCTTGAAGTTTTTGTTGCAGAAAGGTTCCGCTGCCGGTCGCGAAATCAGCAATCAGATCAAGATTCCGTTCGGGATTCTCTTTCCGCTGCTGAAAAGCTGGAAGCAGGAACAGATCATCACTTTCCGAAACGCCGCGGAGATGGGGGATTATGTTTTCGCGATTACGGATTTGGGACGAGATCGCGCGCGGAAGTACCAGCGGGAATGTGCGTATTATGGAAGTGCGCCTGTTGGCTTGCCTGAGTATTTGCATGCGATGGCTGCCCAGTCGATTGCCGGAAAACATGCCACTGAAGATGACCTCAAGAAAGCATTTTCGGACCTGCTGATCAGCGAGGAAATGTTCGAACGTCTGGGGCCAGCCATCAACTCCGGACGAGGGATGTTTCTGTTCGGTGAACCCGGAAACGGGAAGACATCTATCGCCGAGCGGGTCACTTCCTGCTTCGGAGATACAGTTTGGATCCCGCGTACTCTTGGAATCGATGGCGATCTGATTCGCGTTTTTGATCCAGGAGTTCATGAAGAAATCATCGGGGATGAGGACGACGAAGACGACGGACTCTTTGATTTGTCTGGTGTTGATCCGCGATGGGTCCGTATTCGCCGCCCAACGATTGTTGCTGGGGGCGAATTGACGATGAGTGAACTTGAGGTGACCCAGAATCCGGTGACTCGAGTCTGCGAAGCCTCTCTTCAACTTAAGAGCAACTGCGGAACGCTCGTGATTGACGATTTCGGGCGACAGCAGATGCCGGTCGATACGCTCTTGAATCGGTGGATTGTTCCGTTGGAAAAGAGGTTCGACTTCCTCAACTTGCCGAGTGGGAAGAAGATTCAGGTTCCGTTTGACCAGCTGATTATTTTCTCGACGAACCTGGAACCGGACGATCTGGTCGATGGAGCATTCCTTCGCCGAATTCCTTACAAGATTCAGGTTCCCGATCCGAGACCTGACCACTTCGTCAAGCTGTTCGAGATCATGGCGCCAAAGGTGGGTTTGATCTATGATGCGGAAGCGATCGATTATTTGATCGATACGCACTATATTCCGTTTCAGAGGCCGTTTCGAAACTGCCAGCCGCGAGACTTGTTGTTGCAGGTCCGAAACTACTGCCTCTACAAGAAACTTCCGAAGAAGGTCACGCGCGAGGCACTTGATTTCGCCGTCGACAACTATTTTTCTCTCCTTTAATCACCCGGCGAATTGACGTGCTCGCGATCACGGTCGTTCTCCCGGCAAACACGCTTACGTTGGAAAATCGATTCGCATGGAGGACGAAGCGCACTCTCAACCGCCTCAGCAGTTCCGTCATGAAAACTGGAACCTGTTTGTTCTTGCGCTTCAAAGCGTCGTCTTGCGAGTCGGATGGATCTTCAAGACCGAAAGCGTCATCATGCCCTACGTGGTCGATGCGATTTCGGGTTCGGGCTGGATGCGGGGTTGGCTTCCCATTCTCAGCCGCATCGGTCAAAGCGTTCCTCCGCTGATTTATGCGGAGCGACTAAGAAGCCACTCGATCAAAAAGTATCCGCTGTTTTTGACAGCTGTCGGAATGGCGGTTCCGTTTCTCATACTTTCTGTTCTGTGGTGGCGTCTGGAAGATCGTCAGGTGGCCTGGATGGGCCCGCTGTTTCTTGTCATCTATTTCATCTTCTTCTCAGCGACGGGTGTCAATCAGTTGGCATTCGGAACGATTCAGGGAAAGCTTGTCCGTCCCAATCGACGGGGAGCCTTGCTGGGAATTGGAGGGATTCTGGGATCCATCTTTGCTGTGATCGCGGCGCTGACCTGGTTGCAGGACTGGATTTCGATGCCCAACTACGACGGGTTCACCTGGGTGTTTCTGTTTAATGGCGTCGCGTTTCTTGTCGCGGGACTGGTCTCACTCTGTTGCAGCGAGCACGCTGAGGAGAGTTCCGGTTTGACGAGCTACAAGATGATTGAGCCGTTTGCGAATGCCTGGACGGTGTTTCGCACGGACCAGGCGTTTCGACGTGCGGGAATTGTTGCGATGTTGTTCATTTCCTCACTCCTCGTATTTCCGCATTATCAGTGGCTGGGAATGAACGTGATCGGGACATCAAGCAATGACTTGATCGTCTGGGTGATTGCACAAAACATCAGTGTCGGGATTTACAGCCCGCTCTTAGGGGCTGTGGCGGATCGGTTCGGCAACCGGCTGGCGATTCGTATTGGCCTCTTTGCTGTCAGTTTTACTCCGGTCATTGCGATTCTGTTCGCGAGTGGTTATTTCCCCGATGCTGAAAAATGGTATTGGATGACGTTTGTTCTCCTCGGGCTCACGCCGGTGTTGATGCGGACAATCCTGAATTACACGCTCGAACTCGTCGGGCCTGACCGTCATCCGCAGTACCTCAGCACGATGAGAATTTGCTTCGCGATTCCGTTCGTGTTTTCCCCACTTGTCGGTGCTCTGATGGACTGGATTCCTTACGAGATTCCGTTCATTGGTGTCGGATTGCTGGTCCTCACCGGGGCACTGATGACGTTTCGAATGTCCGAACCTCGATTTTCCGATGACGCATGACACGTTTTCCGCATCGATGTCGAAAGAGAATTTCACTTCGCAGATTGCTGTCATCATCCCGACGTTGAATGAAGAGAATTCCATCGCCGGTCTCATCTCGCGACTTCGTCAGCTTGGGGATTTCGAAATCATCGTTGTGGATGGCGGAAGCTCTGACGAAACAATCGCCCAGTCTAGAAACGCGGACAAAGTTCTCGAATCGCCTCCGGGACGGGCTCGCCAACAGAACCTCGGAGCGCAGCATGCGAACGCGGAGTACCTTTTATTTCTGCATGCAGACTGCGATGTGAGTGCTGGTTTCGATCAAGCGGTTGCAGACATTCTCCGTCAACCTGATGTGTCTGCCGGATGTTTCTCGCAGCGTATTGATCATCCCGCGAAGAAGTATCGTCTGATTGAATCCGGAAACGCATGGCGGGTGCGCGTGCTGGGCTGGATCTATGGAGATCAGGGACTTTTCGTTCGACGGGAGACGTTTCTCAAACTTGGAGGATTTCCGGAGATCGAACTGATGGAAGATCTCTTCTTCTCGAAACAATTGAGAAGAGAGG
Organism: Thalassoglobus neptunius; assembly: GCF_007859735.1. Lineage (GTDB taxonomy): Bacteria > Planctomycetota > Planctomycetia > Planctomycetales > Planctomycetaceae > Thalassoglobus > Thalassoglobus neptunius. The sequence continues at coordinate 37,079 of NZ_SIHI01000021.1, forward strand.
GGCGACTGGTGATTGCCAATGCTCCGCTGACAGTCAGTGCCCGTCGCTGGGAGAAGAGAGGCGTTTTGGTTCAGACTCTCAGCAACTGGTTCATGATAGTCATGGTCCATTTGGGAGTGTCACCCAAACGGCTGGCGAAGTGGTACGGCCATGTTCGTGAGGAAGAGACGGACGCGGACAGCGTCAATTAGCCCACATCTCCAGCAACTTCTCGATCTCCGCCTTGAGAGATTCGCTTCCAAGATCTGGATAGAGCGTGCGGGTGACCCCGAGCAACTTCTTCGCGCTTTCTCGTTCTCCGAGTTGATCACTTAACCTGGCGATTGCCAATCGGGCCGTCACCCACTCAGTGCTCCCCGGCTTTTGGAGTTTCTCGTAGCGAGTCCACCATGCTTTGGCCTTGCGGAGGTTTTCTTCGGACCCCATCGAAGTCAGAACGTCGATCACTTTGAGCATCAGGCGGCCGCTGCGTGGTTGTTTGGCGATGAGCGACTCGTAGAGGTCGACCGCTTCGGGGCCGTTTCCGGTTGCGACCATTGCCTCGGCATGGGCATTGTCGAGTAAATCCTGTTGCGAACTCGAAAGCTCGTCGCGGGAATCGGACAATCTTTCAACGGCCTGCAATTGCAGTCGTCCCAATTCAACCTGGCGACTCGGTTCGACCATCGCGGTCAGTTCGGTCAATCCGAGGAGAATACTCAACATTGCTGTCGGGCTTGTGTCTCCCAGTTGAAACATCAGATCGCGTGCGGCCGACAACCGTTGTTGCCCGGCGAGTGAAACAATTCTGAGCTGCGAAGCTGCTCGGGCAATCTGGTTCCATTGCTGGTCCGAGTTATCATCCTGAGTCGACCGGTCTTGTCGAAGTCGTCGCTGTGTGATGGTTTCGTCAATGCGTGCCAACCAGATATCCGCGACGTTGTACCATCGGTCCTGATGCTCCAGTAGCAATTGGGAGATTTTTAATGCTGTCCGTGTTTGATCGAGCGAGTCGAATTCGCGCTGTTGTGGAAATCCTTCGTCGATGCGAACGATTTCTTCGAGGAGTTGTTGTTCCCAGTCGGAGACGTCACCGTCAAGCTCTTTGAGACGATTGAGAATGCGTTCGTAAAGCAGAATGATCCGCAGGCTGGCGATATCGAAGCGTGAATCTGTGGGTTCGATCTTGCGATAGTGCTGGACGGCTTCCGTCCATTGAAGACGTTGTTCCTGATGAACTCCGAGCATCCACGCTGCATCTGCCGCCGTTTGTGTTCCGGCATATTTGGTTTGAACGGACTGCAGCATCTCTTCATAACGGAGCCGTCGCTCTTGTGATGGATCGCTGGAATAGTGTCGACCCATTGCATAGCAAGCCATGAGAGCAGCAGTGGCTGCTTTCGAGTGATTCGGAAAGGCACGCTCGATTTCCGAGAATGTCTGCTCAGCCGGTTCCCATTGTTTTTGATCGATCTGGATCGAGCCGAGTGTCAGTCCGAAATCGACAGCCTGATCGTTCAGTCCCTGCTGTTTCGCAAGAACGGCTGCGTCTCGATATTTGCGAGATGCCTCGTCGAGGTCACCCTGAAAGTAGCTCGTTTGTGCAGAACGGACGAGTTCGGAGAGTTCCGCCCCCAGTTCCATATCTTGTTGAATATCCCGAAGAGCTGCGTGCGTCAGTTGTCGCCACTTGCCGCGCGTTCGCTCATGATGAAACCGGGCCTGTTCCAGAAGTTGTGTTTGTAGGTCGGTGTTTCCCTGCGCTCCCGACGATTCTCGAACATCGAGGAGACTCTCGACGATTGCCACGCGGAGTTCGTCTGAAAGGGGATGACGCTGCTGAGTGCGATCGGCGATGAGTTGACGAGCTTCATCGTGTTCGCCGTTTTCGTTAAAAACACGTAGAGACTCGGCGAGATGGCGATCGTTTGCCTCCTGTCCCAGTCCTTCGAGGTCTACCGTTCTGAGAACAGCTCCTGCCTGATGCAAGTCTCCGCGAAGTCGATAGATCTGCGACCGCAGAATTTTGACGTCGAACTCTGAATCAGGATCGAGGCGTTTTCTTAACAGCGACTTCAGGGCGTCGTCTGCCTCGATCAGTAAGGCAGCCTGATTCGCATTCGTTTCGAGGAGTCTTGCCAGTTGAGTTTGTGCGAGAGCCCGACGGATGATCAATTGGTGTTCGAGGTGTTGTTGTCCGCGACGGTCAAGGGCTCCATCTGCGAGTTCCCTCGCACTCGGTTTGTCGAGGGACTTCACTTTCTTCAGGACATCATCAATCGTCCGGAAAGACGTCTCCAGCAAGGTCTTCGCTTCTTGTCCGATCGTTGGATGTTCCGACGCAATTTCGGCCTCCCATGCCAGCGTTCCTCCAATGGTTGCCGGGAGCATGGCGAGTTGAGCTTCCACGACGATCGATTTTGGATTGTCGGGAGACGTCGTACTGAACTCTTCGAGGATTCTTCGGGCTTCCTGCCAGAGTTCGTTTCTCTCGACGCCACTCGAGAGGGCTCCGTGTTCAAGCAGCGTCCGCGACAATTCAACGGTCAAAATCGCCCGTTCGTGAGGGAGCAAATTGGGACGGGCCAGCTGGCTGACAGCGTAGTCCTCGGCGATCAGAAAGAGGTTTCTTTGACGGAGCCCCTGATAGAACGTGCTCGTGAGATCGTCTGCACTGGCGAATCCTGAACCGAATACGATGCACAGGACGATCCATTGACGGATCATCGGCAGGCAGAACAGCTTGGTTTTCACGACTTCGATCATTCTGCAAGCGTATCAAAATCGCAGATCTGCGCAAGGTCGATTTTGCGAGGTCAGCGTACAGATCATTTTCAGGGATTCTCTGCGATCAACGGAACTCGTTGGGTTTTGATCAGTCTGAACAAGATCCGGTTTAAGTCGTTGCCGAGGGTGTCGAAGCTTGCTGAGGGACCGTTGGACTCGAGGTCTTTTCGGTGTCCCGGTTCCAAAGCGAGCCCAACGCCTGCTTGGCATCAACTGCGAGACTGAACCCGACGGGAACAAGGACGAGGGTAAAGACTGTGGAAACGATCAGTCCTCCCAGTACCACGCTCCCGAGTCCACGGTACAACTCGCTCCCTGCCCCGGCGACGAGTGCAAGTTGCCCGGTGGCATCGAAAGTTGGCAACGGAATCACAAGAGGAAGCATTCCCAGAACAGTCGTCAACGTACTCATAAAGATCGGCCGCACACGCGTGCGAACACTTTCGACAATCGCCTTGCGTGTTTCGTATCCCTCATCCCGCATGTAGTTGAGCGACTGGTGCACAATGAGAATTGCGTTGTTCACAACGGTTCCGATCAGAATCACGAAGCCGAGCATCGTTAACATGTCGAGTGATTGCGGAGTGAAAACATTCAGAATAGCGAGACCCGCGAATCCTCCGACGAGCGCGAGAACGACGCTCATCATGATCACGACCGGATAGAAAAATGACTCGAAGAGCGCAGCCATCAGCAGATAGGTAATGACCATCGCCAAGATCAGGTTCCCCTGCATGGCGCGTCGCGTTTCGCTCAGTTCATCCGAAGTCCCCGCGAGAGTGATTCGGTATTCTCCGCCAGCCATTAATGGAGATTCCAGCAGAGGCCGCCGAATTTCACGATCGACGCGTTCGATGGCTTCTTCAAGCGGCATCGTTGGAGAGGGCTTCAGCTGAATAGCGATCGATCGCTGTCTCTCGTTGTGTTTGACGACTTCGGGACCACCCGTCGGAGAGATTTCTGAGACAGCTGCGACACTGACAAGCTGTCCTGTCGGAGTGCTGATGGGAAGGTGAGCGAGGTCCTGAGTCTGGCGAGCATATTCATCGGCTCCATAGATCACCAGATCGATCTTTCGACCGTTATGCCAGTAGTCGCCCGCAAAGGCACCGTCGATCAGCGCGTCGATTGCGTAACCGAGGTCTTCTGTCGTCACGCCAAAATCGGCAGCGGCTTCGGGGCGGACATGCAGATGCAATTCGGGATTGGTTGATTCGAGATTCTGGCGAGGCTGCGACTGATGTCCTTCAGTGGGAGGAAAGACTGCCTGACCGGCATACGGACCGATTCCATTCAGACGCGAAAAGACATCCAGCCCAATCTCATTAAGTCGGGTCATTTCCGGGCCAGAGATTTCAATGTCGATCGCCCGGCCCCCATCGAGCCCCCCGGAAAAGAGTCCGCTTTGAGTGACAATCGCGAACATTCCGGGAACCTTCCCAGCGACTTGTTGAAGCACCGGAACCAGTTCGCTGGCTCGCAATTCTTCCTGAGCGGCCGACCCCATGAACAAATTGCTTCCGCGAGCGACGAAGAAAAAGTTCTTCATCGTGGGGCCATCCAGAGCATCTGCCTCTTCGCTTCCCAGCTCCGCTTCCCAATACGGGGCGATCTCGGATTCGATTCCCTTTCCGATTTCGATCATGTGATCGAGGTTGTATCCTGGAGGCGGAAGGAGGATGGCGAACACGAGGTTTCGATTTCCTTCCGGGAGGTATTCTGTCTTCGGCATGAGAAGATAAGACCCGATGAGCGAAGCACCGACGAAGAATGCGACGATCGCAATTCGCAGAAAGAATCCGCCGCGAACACTCAGAATCCAGTCCATCGTATCGGCGAAGGCGTTCACCATTCGCCCGAAGAAGCCGGGACGTCTTTCCATGGCTTCCTTGCGCTCTTTCTCAGGGTCTCGGTGAGCTTTGAGGATTCGCTGAGAAGCAGTGGGAATGACTGTGATTGAAACGATCAACGAGAGTCCCACCGCACAGGAGATGGCGATGGCGATGTCCCGGAACAGCTGACCGGCTTGCCCATCGACGAAAACGACAGGCACGAACACGGCGAGCGTCGTCAACGTTGAGGCCAGGACAGCCCCCCAAACTTCGCGGGCCCCTCGAATCGCGGCTGTTTGCGGAGACTCTCCTTCCTGATAGTGACGAAAGATGTTCTCAAGGACGACGATGGCATTATCGACCACCATCCCGACCGCGAAGGCCATCCCGGCAAGACTGATCACATTAATACTGCGCCCGAAACCTCGAATGAACAGGAACGAAGCGATGATGCTGATCGGAATCGAGATCCCGACGATCAACACACTTCGTGGGCTTCGAAGAAAAATGAGAAGCACGAGAACCGCAAGTGTTCCCCCCATGTAAATGTTCTGAGTGACGAGATCTGTCGCGGCGTAAATGTAGTCTGTCTGGTCATACACCTGCTCCATCCACAATCCGCGTTGAGCAAGAATTCCAAGGTTCAACTCTTCAATGGCAATGCGAATGCAGTCCCCGTGAATCAATCGGGCTTCAGCGAGATCGATCTCGGAAATTTGTCCGTCGCCATCGATGTCGAGCTCTTCGCGGGTTGGTCCCATGATTTGCAGGACGTTCGTTCCCGGGGCCTGTTCACAGTTGATCGCGAGACCCGAAATCCCCTTCTGGCGAACCACACCATCCGGTTTTTTGTAATCGATCCCGACGGTCGCAACGTCGCGGACTCGAATCGGGGAGTTGTCTCGAATCGTGATAATTGTGTCGGCGACTTTCTCCGGGGAATCGAACTGTCCAATCGTTCGAACAATGTTTCGATGCTTGCCTTCCCAGAGATCGCCAGCGGAGGTGTTTTTGTTTTCGGCTCGAAGTGCCCGGCGGAGTTCTCCGATCGTCACCTGATAAGCTGCCAGCTGATTGGGATCGACCACCACGCGAAATTCTTCTTCGCGGCCACCCACTACGTTTGAGTTCGAGATTCCAGGAACCCGTTCGAGCCGGGCTTCAATGAAGTCTTCGGCAAACTTCCGCATCTTCGTCGGATCGGGGCGCCCATCGAGAATCTCCTGAATTTCCGGATGGATCCGTGCATACTTCAGGAGAATACTCAGGTCTGGAGCGCGTGATCCGTCAGCAAACTCCTGAAGCTCACTGCTCAGATGCGGGTATTTTCTTAAAAAGGAAGCCACGTCCTCAGCAGATGGAGGAAGTGGCTTTAAGATGATCCAGGCGATGAAGTTGCCGCCCTGTTCTCCTTCGGTGATCGTCGGCTCTCGAGCATCTTCTGGATATTCCGGGACCTGATTGAGCTTGTCGCTGACCTTTGCCCGTGCTTCGGCAAGATCGAACCCGACAGGGAATTCCAGAGTGATCGTCCCGACGGAATCGACGCTCTCGCTTCGAAACTCAAGCATCCCTTCGACGCTTTTCAGCTGTTCTTCCTGCTCGTCGACGATCTCTCGTTCGACCTCTTGAGCACTCGCTCCCGGCCACCGAGTCGTGACGGTGATCGAAGGTTTGGCAACATCCGGAGTCAGTTGAACAGGAGTTTGAAGAAACGCGAGTGTGCCAAAGAGAACCGCAAGAATCACACCCACGGTGACTTTGATTGGATTCTCACACGAAAACTGAATCGGGTCCATGTCGCCTCACTTGATTTCAGGAGCGCACTCTCAATCGAAAACTTCAATCTCGCCCGGTCTTCGCGAATGCTCTCGGAGATGACGCTGGTGCGAGTGTCGAGTTTGAGCACGACAACACCAGAAGAACTCCATCGAAAGAACAAGGCCACGAAAACGGATTGAAGCTCTTATTGTCTCGGCCAACGACGACGTCGTCTAGCGACGGTCAGGAATTTCTGACATTGGTCGATCATTGCTTTTTCAGCGGAAGATTGCGAGTCCGACTTTGAGTCGCTTCATGGAACTGAGTCTTGGAAATTTTCAGAAACCGCGGCCTTATTCGCATGTGGGCGGTGTTCTACCTCTCAGGGCCGACTCAATTCTTTCTTACAGTGACGTTGGCCTATGCGTCTTGTCGATGCACAGACCGCATGGCGACGGATTCAGATTCAAGGCAGGAAAATGAACGTGACACAACCACTTATCGTGATGGTCTTTGTGGTCTCGACACTTGTTGGCTCTTCATATGGACAAGAGGAAAACCATCAGAATTCGAGAGTTGAAGAAGGTCAGTTCAACGATCGTGGTCGTATGAAACGCTTTTCGCAACGGGGGCAGGACCGGCGCGGGCATGGCTCTCAGCGCGGACCTGGCTCAAAGGGAACGCCTGGTCCAATGGGATGGGGAAACCGAAAACCGGAACAGTCGGAATTCCAGTCTGAGACAGGATTTCTGTTCGTCAATGGAAAGGTACTCTCTCCTCCATATCGCGTCGCTTGGGAGGATGAGCAAATCGCTCTGAACGACGAACTTGTGGACGCCAATCCTCGAGACTGGCGGTTGCGCCCCGGGACGATCGCCGCATCGTTACAGATGGACGCGATCGTCGTTGTTGATGGGGGATGGGTCGAAACGTACCTCGCTCCAACTGAACAGGGAGAATGGTTGCTCAAGTCGTTCGCGGGAACACCGGAAGAACAGCTTCAGGCGAAAGCTGAGTTGAAATCTCTTCTTCCCGAGAAGGCGTACGAAAACCTGCAATTTAATGCTCCGGATTCCGACCTGGTCAGCCATGCACAAGAAGTTCTCGTGCAGCTCGATGAGGTTGAAAACACAAACAACGGGCAAGTTGCAGCTGTCCGGCGGATGGAACGTGTCAGCTATCCACTCACGATGTTTGGAATGATTCTTACGGTGGTTGCATTCGGTCACCTTCTCTCGACACGACCGGAAGCGGTTTCGGCGGGAATCAATGCGACTCCTCAAGCGATGCAGATGGTTGTTCGATCGATCGCTTTCGTTGTGCTTCTCTCAGCCCTTGATCTGATCTGGACAATCCTCGCGTGGCAAGCTGGACAGATGAAAGAACTGAATCCGATTGCCAGCCAGTTTATTGACAATCCGATCCAACTCGTCTGCTTCAAAGCGATCGCAACCTTCGCGGGAGCAGCGTTGCTTGTCGGGCTGAGACAATACCGACAGGCACAACTCGCTTCGTGGTGGATGTGCCTTGTCTGCACCGTGTTGACGTTTCGCTGGTTGACATTCCATTCGATGATGATGGGCTAAGAGCAAGTTGCTCTTTCCTGTGCACTCGCTTGAACTTTTTCATCAGGACAACGGCTGAGTGTGCTCGTGCGAGTGAGTGCAAACCAAATCAGAGAATGCTCGAAGAGTCATTCCGCCGTTGATTTCACCGCCATTGATTTCAGTTCGAATGAGTATTTTGAGAGAGCACTCATTCGATGTTTTGGGACTCTGACTGTTCACTGAACGCATCAGTGGATTATGATATGTGTGCGTTTCGGAGAGGTCAGGTGTGAAAATCCTTCTGGACGAAGTCGCACCAGATTCCATCCTGGCCTTGGACCGACGTGTGATCATCCAACCAGGAGACCAAGACCATGCCCAAACACCCCGTTGCAGAACTTCGTAACGTGGTCCTCGTCGGCCATGGAGCAGTCGGTAAGACCTCCATGGCCGATCTCATTTTATACAAGGCGGGTGTCAACTCGCGCGTCGGATCACCGAACGACGGGACGAGCTTTCTCGACGTCGATGACGAAGAGAAACAGCTTCACCATTCCATCTCTTCGCATGTCTGTCACTTCGAACACAAGAATACCCGCATCAATCTCCTGGATGCTCCGGGCATGCCCGATTTCGTCGGACAGGTGATCGGAGCCCTTCGAGCGGCGGAAACAGCCCTCATTGCGATTAATGCGCCGCACGGAATCGAAGTGAATACTCGCAAGTCCTTTCAGCATGCAGCCAATCGTGGACTGGCCCGCATGATCGTGATCAACAAGTGTGATGACGAAAACGTCCATCTTCCCGATCTGTTGGAATCGATCCGTGAGCAGTTCGGTCAGGCCTGTGTTCTGATGACTGTTCCGGTTGGAACGGGTCCCGAGATGTCCGGCGTGATCAATACCGTTCAGTTGCCGGATCAAATTCCTGAGGGAATCGATTTCGACCTCGCACAATTGAACCAGCAACTCATCGAAGCAGTCGTCGAAGCAGACGAAGCATTGATGAACCGGTATTTCGAGGGAGAAGAGCTTAGCCCGGAAGAACTCGCTCCTGCCATCACACAGGCCATCGTCGCTGGGACGCTCATTCCGGTGTTCTGCACAGCGGTCAAGTGTGACATTGGTGTGGCCGAACTGATGGACGCCATCGCAGACTATGCGCCCTCTCCGGATCAACTGCGGAGGCACGTCATGAGCAATGGGAACGAAATCGAAGTCGTCCCGGATGCGAATGGTCCTCTCGTAGCGCAAGTTGTGAAAACGCGGATTGATCCTTACGTTTCCAAGGTCAGCTACCTGCGGATCTACTCCGGAACGCTTCGAAAGGATGATTCCGTCCATGTCGTGGGGGCGAAGTCTTCCATCAAGATCCATCAACTCAACGAAGTTCAGGGAAATACGCTCGAACCTGTAACGGAAGCGATCGCCGGGAATATCGTGGCGGTGACGAAAGTGGAGGATCTCCACACGGGGAACACCGTCACCAATGGAAGCGATGAAATTACAATGCCTCCCATCGCTTTCCCGAAACCGATTGTCGGCCTCGCTGTGGAACCGAAAAGCCGAGCGGATCAGGCCCGCATTTCGAATGCACTTCACAAGATCGAAGAAGAAGACCCGACGTTCCTCGTTCATCGCGAAGAACAGACCCATGAGATGGTCATGGAGGGAATGAGCGAACTGCATCTGCAACTGATCGAGCGCAGGCTGCACGACCGTGAGAAGGTCGACATTGTCACGCATGAACCACGCATTCCGTATCGGGAAACGATCACCGGAGAAGCAGAAGGAAGCTATCGTCACAAGAAACAGTCAGGCGGAGCCGGCCAGTTCGCGGAAGTTCATCTTCGCATTTCGCCCTGTCCGCACGATATCAATCCGGAGGAGTACTTCACGAAAGACCGTTTCGCGAGCATGCGATCGTATCATTACGATCCGGAATGGAACTTCTGTTTCGTGGATCGTGTGACGGGTGGATCGGTTCCGAACCAGTTTATCCCAGCTGTGGAGAAAGGGGTTCGGGAACAGATGATCTCGGGCGTGATTTCCCGGAATCAGGTTCAGGATGTGGTCGTCGAATTATTCTTCGGAAAAGACCATCCTGTCGACAGCAACGAGACCGCCTTCAAATCCGCAGCAGCTCACTGCTTTAAGGAGCTGTTTCAGAAATCTCGTCCTGCGTTGCTCGAACCGATCGTGCAACTTGAGATCACGGTTCCAAGCGACAAGATCGGTGACATCACCAGCGATCTCAATACTCGACGAGGACGAATGGAAGGCATGGAAGAAGTTGCCGGCGGATTCACGATGATTCACGCCAAAGCTCCGCTCGCGCATGTCATGACGTATGCCCGATCATTGTCGAGCCTCACTGGTGGCCAAGGATCGTTCACGATGGAGTTCGCCACCTACGAACTCGTTCCTCCGAACGAACAGTCGAAGGTGATCGAACAGGCAAGTCAGGAACTTGCTGAAGCCCGGTAACAACATTTCATTGACCACTTGAACAGTCCCTTGGCAGAACTCCAACTGTCAGGGGACTGTCGAGCTGGCCGCATCGGCGAGAAATCGTGCATCGTTAAAAGCAGGCTTCAGGTACTTGCACGAGCGTGATGACCTCTATAAGTGGACTTCTGGCGAGTGCAAAGATGACTTCGGCAGCGTGCGAAAAATTGCAAATCTAGACGTTGCGGACCGGAAACCCTAAGATGACACATGCGCGAATGCGCGCAACAGTCTCGAAGAACCCCCGTCGAGAGTGGGAATCCGCAGATGGCAGAACGGACCCGAAACGTGAATCCGAATGAAGTGGAAGAAATCCGACAATTGCTGCGGGAACGAAAGATCCGCGCAACTCCGGCAAGAATCGCGGTCCTGCAACAATTGCGAGGGGCCACATCTCCGTTGACCCATGCAGATCTCGCAGAAACACTTGTCCCGCTCGGTTTCGACAAAGCAACGGTGTTCCGCAATCTCGCGGACCTCACCGAAGCGGATCTGATCTCACGCACGGAACTTGGGGATCATGTCTGGCGATTCGAAATTCGCGATCCGGACAACCCCGAGAGCAGCAACCATCCCCATTTTGTCTGTGTCGATTGCGGGGACGTTCGGTGCCTCGATGACATGACATTCACCGCGGGATCGCGCCGCCGCGCCAAAGACATTGGCAGCATCACGGAGATTCTGATCAAGGGACATTGTCGCGAGTGCGATGCGGCTCCGGTCTAAGCGTTGCCGAATTCAGCAATAGCGCTTCCTTCAGAGGAAGCGACTTCGCGTCTTCACGTGCGTGCTCCGTCTCAGTGAACTTCCTCTCAGGCACAGATTTCTCGCGCACAGATCACTGTGCTTGCGGTTGGCTGATTGGAATGTCTCGATACTTCACATGGCACGCTTTGCAGCTCGCGGAAATTCGCTGAGTGAATTTTGCGAAGTGAGCGGTCTTTTCTGGATCGGAACCGGCTGCTTTCCACTTCTCCAGTTCTCTTCGCAGTTCCTTCGCTGCTGCTTCTGAGTTCGCAAGCCAGGCACGAAAGTCTTCCGGTTCACTTGCGACTTCCTCGGTTCGGAGGAGTTCGGTGAACAACTCGCGAAGCAACAGCACCTCGTGAGATGGATCTAAATCGGGATGATCTTCCGGGGACGTCCAGCCTGCTTCTGCAATCAGGGCCACGTGGTCGTTGGCATGACTGAGGTGAACCATCGCTTCAGCCATGGGCGGAATTTCCTGGATCTCTTTGAATTCGACTTCCAGTTGATCGAGTAATTGGGTTTCGAATGCAGAAGCTCGGCGGGCAGAATCATAAAGCCCCACGTAACCGGGATTCGTTCCTGCGAGTTTCAGGATTGGGATCGCCAGTTCCGAAGGAATAAGACCGGCGGAAACACAAGCCACGCTCGCAGCTGCCGGGCTGCGATGTTTTCCGTGATGACAGTGAATGTAAATGGGGCCTTCAAGGTCTCTGACAGCTTTCGCTAACTCCTTAGTTCGTTGGTCGGAGATGCCGTCGTATCCGTGCGGCAGATGGACGTAGCGCAACCCGTATTTGCCCGCTGTCTCGATATCTGGCGTCATTCCGTTGACACTGATAATCGTTTTGACGCCGAGATCAGCAAGTTCTTGAAACGCTTCATCACTTTCGGGAAGGCCTCCGGAAATGACCTTCGGGTGAATTCGAACCGGATTCGGAAGATGATCGCTTTCCATCTTTGAAAGACTCTTGGAAGCCTCTTCCGACTCCTGAGTGGCAGCCTCATCTTCGGTTGTCCCAACCTGAGACAATGCCATTGGAGCCACGACGAGAGTGGCCAGAACGAGAAACGACCCGACTCGTGAGATTGTCCTGAGACTGAATGCATCCATCTGTCGGTTCCTGAAATTCATATTCGCCCTTCGCTGAAGTTCGATCATAGCGTACGCAAACGAGCGATCCATGATCCAGTGTCGCCGGCATTTTCACCCGCTTCCAATCGCTAGCAACCGACCTCAGATCAGCACGCCATCCGATACGAATACGCTATTTCGCAATAAATTGCTTGAAGGATCTTTGAAATTGGCCCCAGCTCGTAGAATTCGGGTTGTTCCCGGACATGTGCAGTTGAGTGGCGAACGGGAACGAACCGAAATTGTCGAGTAGATTGATTCAGCGAACTGGGTTGCTTGATCATTCCACTCTCTTCTTTCGATTCGTTTCACATGACAAAGTCTCCGGAACCCATTGTGTCCAACAGCACGCGGCGGGTGCGAATATTCGAGATATTCATACAGGTTCTGATCATTTTGTCGCTGATCGCTTTCTCTATCGAAACCCTTCCGGACCTGAGTGAGAGAGTGAAGCGATGGCTTGGAGTTTTTGAGTTCTTCACTGTGATGGTGTTCACCGTCGAGTACGTTCTCCGAATTTACATTGCCAAGCCGACTTCCCGGTATCTTTTCAGCTTCTTTGGTTTTGTCGATCTTGCCGCGATTCTCCCATATTACATCGGATTGGAAATCGATCTTCGCTCGGTTCGTTCTTTTCGACTGTTTCGATTGTTGCGCCTCTTCAAAGTCGCGCGCTACAATGCGGCACTACAGAGATTTCACGTGGCCCTGAGCATCGCGAAAGAAGAAATTATCTTGTTTCTCGCGGCGACCATCCTCCTGTTGTATTTAGGAGCAGTCGGAATCTACATCTTTGAATGTGATGCTCAACCGGAAGAATTCGGTTCCGTCTTCCATTGCCTCTGGTGGGCCGTTGCCACGCTTACAACGGTGGGATACGGCGATGTTTATCCCATCACAACTGGAGGGAGAGTCTTTACATTCATTCTATTGCTGGTCGGGCTTGGAGTGATTTCAGTCCCCGCTGGACTTGTGGCATCAGCTCTGGCACAGGCAAGAAAGATGGAAGACGAGGCGAAGCAAGATGCAGATCAGTTAATCGTCAACGAAGATATGTCCGACTCACCGTTTAATAACAGTTTAGTGTCAAGAATAACTCTCGGCCGGTGGATGGATCACTTTGGGAAGAGCAAGTTGAATTGGAAGCGAAACTGCCAGTCCGGGCCGCCGTCGGGGCTGATGACGTAAGGGGCGAATCTGCAGAGGACGTTGACGGGCTGCCCGAAGATGGGGAAGACTCGGCCAACTCCACCACCCAGTGGAAACGCCCAGCGTGAGTCTCTGGGAAGTGTCCAGTCTGCGTTGGCTTCGCCCGATACGTTTAAGAACCAGCCTTCAGGAAGATTGTAGTTGAAGAATGGTTGCGCGAGGAATGGGTCGGAATGCCCTTTCGATCCCCAAAGCTGTGTGACCAAAACTCCCGTCAGAATATGGCCATGCTGGATGACTGCAACTGCATCGACCCCTGCTGCCAATTCTTGTTGTCCGAGATTCGGAGTGCTTGCGGTCGGGAATTGAACGGTGGGCCCGAGGCCCCAGATGAACTTCTCAGCGTCCCGAGGACTGAAGAAGAATTGCCCGATAACATTTCCGATTCCATGCTCTTGTTCACCGAGTCCAGTTGGAGTGTTGATGAACGGGATGATCACGCGGTTGATCAAGTTCCAGTCCTCGTTCAGCTTGATCGGGACCACTGGTTGCAGGTTGCCGACATAACGCTGGTCATCTCCCGGGCCGATCCCGAAATCCCAGTTGCTTTGCAGCGGTAACGAAACAAGATCACTGATCGGGTTCTGAGATTTCGCAGCGAGGCTACTGGTCCCGCCTCCTCCTGCCGAGTCTCCACCTGCTGCTTGAACCAGCAAGATCGAGTCCGATGAGTCGTCAGAAAGCTGGGAAGACAGCGTCGGGGAGTTTTCTCCGAACAAACCCTGCTCAAACCACGATCGGTTTTCCGCATCGCTCTCCCAGTTGACTGCTGTCTCAACTTGAACGTCGCCTCGTGCCGTCGTGAGTTCATTGAACGAGAGCCACTTTTCCTGAGCTGTGACAGTCGCTGCTGAGCAGAAGACGAAGCAGAGAGTACAGACGAATTTCGCTGGCAGAGTCATCGCCGATTTCCCGGTTGAAGACAATTCTTGATGAGACACCCTGTCGTCGGCGCACTCTCACAGCCAATCTATCGGTCATCGGGGAAATCGGTAATTTGACGCATTGCGCGATCCGTTTGATATCGAGAGCTGTAGCGACTCTGTTGCCTGCAAAGTTTCTCTAATCCGAACATGCTCTCCACCGGTTCGGCGAGTTCTGCCGAATGAAAAGTTGGCGATCTTGAGCAGTTCGAGAATCTCTTCGGCTCGCGCTTCAACATCTTCTTCAACACTTTCTTCAACGGGGGGAGGTGCGGTGATTCGCGCAACGAAACATTGCATTCATCGGAACAATGGAGTTCAGGTGAGTGCACAGCTACGATGAAAATGGTCTAATTGGTGGGGAAGTCCGTGTGAATTGAGATGCACCCGGCATCGATTCGAGGCGGATGATTTCTTGCAGATTCAGGAGTTTGAAATGGCTGATAAGAACGAACAGCTTGATGAACTGATCAATACACTGAAGCAGCATCGTGATGAGTTGAAGGTTAAGCTGCATCTGGCTCAGATGGATGCTCGTCAGGAATACGACCGCATTTCCAATAACATTGATGAATTGAATAAGCAGTACGAGCCCGTTCGATCAGCCGCCAAGGAATCGGGCGAGAACGTTCTGTCAGCCTTGATGCTGGCCGCTGAAGAGATGAAAAACGGATTGGTGCGAGTCGGAAATGCGATTTCGGACTCCAAATAAAGGAGTCGCAATCACGGAAATGCGGTCGCTTTGAGAACGGCAATCGAGCAGCTCTCCCGATCAATCGAGTCCTCAGGAGGGCGCAGCGACTGACATGCGCGAGAAACTTCGGCCGTCAGACTCGCTGGATGATAGGATTGAGGAAGGTCGGAGCAGCCCTTGTTCACTTCTGATTCTGATCGTTTCCGCAATTCGAGCAGTTCGTACTCATGACAACTTCCAAATCGACCTCCGGGCAATCATCCAGTCGATCACAAACGACGAAGGCCGAAACGGAAAGCACCGATGAGGCCATCGCGAAGCTTGTGGAACAGGCGGAGCGACGTGAACGTCGTCGTGAACGTCAGAAACGACAGCGACGAAAAGAACGTCGGCGAGCAGAACATCTTGCCCTAGTCCGGATGCAGCGATCTGTCGAAGTCATGAAGTGGTGTCTCGTTTCGATCTCCAGCGTGATGGGAATCGGGTTGATCGTTGGGCTTGTCGTTCTGAATTCCGTTCGCTCTGAAGCGGAGAGGATTAAGTCAGAAGTTCAGCACATTCAACGCGAAGCGGAGATGATTCGAGATAAGATTCGCCATCCACTGGAAACGCTTGGCGAAACTCTCGGGCGGCGCCTTGAGTCACGTATCAGCGAGACGTTCGAGGAAGAGTAGGAAGTGTTGAAACGCTCGCAGTGGAGTATTGAGAGAATTGAAGAGTTTTTAGCGATCGTTTGAGAGTAACTCGTCAATCGCTTGGGAATAGCGATCGACCATTTGAGAGACGCGAAAACCTTCGGTCATCTTTCTGGCAGCGGCTTCTCCGAGTTGCTGCGCCACTGTCGGTTCTCTGATAAGCCTCACTGTATATTGAGCGAAACCGGCAAGGTCTCCGAGGTCGACCAGCCACCCTTCTTTTCCGTGACTGATCAACTCCCGATTGGGGGGAATGTCGCTGACGACAGATGGTTTCCCGCAGGCCATGGCTTCCATCAAGCTGTTGGACATCCCTTCGAATTCGCTGGCAAGCCAGAAGACGTCAGCATGATGAAGCAGCTCGGATGCATTCGGGACAGCCCCAAGGAAGCGAGTTTGATCCTCCGCTTCGCATTCCTTCGCGACGAGTTTAAGTTCTTCGCGTTCCGGCCCATCACCGATGATCAGAAAGTAAGCGTTCGGACACGAATGTCGAAGCATTTGAACAGCCCACAGCAAGTCTTTGATTCGCTTTTGCGGGGCCAGTCGACCGACAAACATCAGGAGTTGTGCGTCTTCGGGAAGATCGCATGATTTCAGGAACTCGTGGCGGGGGATCGTCGGAGATGCGGGAGTGTCGACGCCGTTCGGAATCACTTGAATGCGCTGCTTCGGAAACCCCTGCTCTGCGTAAAAATTCTTGACGCTTTCAGAGTTCGCGATCATGAGATCGGTCGCTGATTGAAGTCGTCGATCGAGCCAGTGTTGCCAACTCGACTTCCAGGAATCGACGCATCGTTCGGAGATGATCACTTTCGGTCGCGTCTTTCCCAGCCCGGTCGTGGCGAGTCGCGTCGCAGAGTTCGCCGCGAACAGACACGAGAGGACAACATCTGGCGAACGTTTGATGATCTCTGATCGAAGTTTCCAAATGACAGCAACGTCGAAACGCGTTTTCTTCTCAAGGACCGTGACAGAGATCCCGGCTTCGCGAAGATCCTCTTCATAAGGACCGGAGCGGGTCAAAGCGATGACTTCGATCGAGTCGCCTCGTTCTTTCAAACCGATTGCAAGCGAGACGAATTGCTTTTCGGCACCGGAACGATCGAGAGTCGGAATAACAATCAGAACTTTTCGCACGGTCGTTCTGTTCGAAGCTAAACGAGATGGTGAAGTGAGAGCAGCAGTCAGTTTTAGGGCGAAATCTGGCTCGCGTAAAGATTGGGCAACTTACGAATCGGACAGTCTGCGAAAACGTGGCCGATGCGGAACGTTCCCGTCAATGCGGGTAGACCGACTGCCCATACGTCACAGCTGGATTGACTGGCTGCTGATAGGGAACGGAGTATTGAGGAGTTCCGTAGGAGGACGGAGCAAGTGTTGGTTGGGGAACGAGAGTTGGCCCTTGCGGTGAAGGAGCAATCCCTCCCCCGTTCTGTTGACGGAGCATTGAGACATAGAACTGGTCTTTGGCCTGCTGCGCCTCAGATCGTGGGGTTTGATATCCCAGCGGCCGGAATCCGATATTCGGCCCGACCTGATCATCAGGATACGGGTCCATCACCTGAGCTTCCCGCCGCTCCAGTTCTGCGGGTCGCGTCGCGCAAGTCGGCATTCGTGTATTCCACTGGGAGATACAACCTGAAGCGGAAATCGCCGCTGTCGAAGCGACCACAATGAGGCCGAATGTGAAGTTCGTCGATCGAAACATGAGGCGGAGGGAGATGGAAGGGAGTGAAATTTGAGAGGTGTGTCGAGCAGACTACTCGAAAACCGGCAATTCTGGCCAGATCAGTTTTTCGTCAAAAGAGGGTTGTTGTCGGAATTGCAAATGGGAGAATTGCATGGATTGGGTCGCTGATTCACTGACAGGACAGCCGTCACTGCCCGTTTTTTCAGAGGATTTCATCGCTGACAGCCCCGGAATCGAACGCTCCCCAATCTCGGCCGAACCGCACCGGGAAAGCCTTGCTAAACTTTGCTGTTCACGGAAACTTGGTAGAATAGGCCAGTTTCTTAAAATTAAAATCACTGGGGGAATTCATGGGTATTCGCAAATGCCTTGTTCTCCTGACGCTGATTGGTCTCTTCGGACCATGGAGTCAGGCGAACGCTCAGGATGACAAATCCAAATCGAAGTATGAGCAGCTGATCGACAAGAAGAAGAAGCTGTCAGGCATGTGGACGCTCTTTCAGAGTGACCAGCAATTGCTCGCAGAAATTTCTTCAACGGCTCTCAAGAAGGAATACATCGTCATTCCTTCGATCTCTCAGGGGATCAGTCGAGGAGACGTTCTCGGCGGAATGAGCTGGGGATTCGGGGACGAGATTATCTGGTCGTTGAAGGTTTCCGGCGACAAACTCTTCATCAGCCAGAAGAACGTCCGATTCCGGGCGAAGGCAAACTCTCCCGAAGAGACAGCGGTCAAACTCGCTTACAGCGACAGTATTCTTTTCGCTCTGCCAGTGCTGACAAAATCAACATCCGGCGGAATTCTCGTCGATGTGACGAGAGTCTTCATGAACGATGACCTTCAAGTCGGTCGCGCCATTGGCTCTTCATTTCGCCTGATGACCGATCGGTCGACCTTCTCCAAGATCAAGACATTCGAAGAAAACATCGAAATCGGCTTGAACACGGTCTTCTCGGGAAGCACTCCAATCGAGACGGTTCCGAATTCCAAAGGTGTTCAAGTCGGAATCCACTACAGCGTGAGTGTTCTCCCAAGTGTTGGGTCCAATGGCTACAAGCCGAGAGTCGCGGATGATCGAGTCGGGTACTTTCTGACAGCGATCAAAGACTTCTCCGACAAAGATGAGCCGGAGCACTTCGTTCGCTATGTGAATCGATGGAATCTGCAGAAGCTCGATCCTTCGATTGACCGATCTCCTCCCAAAACGCCAATCAAGTTCTACCTCGAAAACACTGTTCCAGTTTTCCTGCGTCCAACCGTTGAAGCAGGAATTCTCGAATGGAACAAAGCCTTTGACAAACTCGGTTACGCCGGAGCGATCCGGGTCGATCAACAGCCCGTTGACGATCCCGATTTCGATCCCGAAAACATCAACTACAACACCTTCCGTTGGATCACTGCCGATGCTGGTTTCGCGATGGGACCATCGAGAGTCGATCCCCGAACCGGCCAGATCCTCGATGCAGACATCATCTTCGATGCGAGCTTCCTCGACAGCTGGAACCGTCGCTGGGAAATCTTCCGTCCGGAACAGACACACATGTTCCAGATTCCGGAATCAATGCCAGCTGAAGGACCACTCGGAAACGGTCATCTGCACGGGCCTCATTGTCGGCTCGGACACGAAATGCAGCGACAGTCAGCTACCGCAGCAGCAATGTTCATGGCGGTTGGCGTTTCCAAAGACGGAAACCTTCCCGATGAATTCATCCATCAGGGACTCAAGGAAGTCGTGATGCACGAAGTCGGGCACACGCTCGGACTGCGACACAACTTCAAAGCGAGTGCCTGGAAGACACTTGAAGAAATCGACGATCCTGAAGCAGATCCCGATGTTCCGACAGTCGCCAGCGTCATGGATTACAGCCCCGCAAACGTTGTCATCGATCGCGAAAAGCAGGGATTGTATTACTCGCAAACGATTGGACCATACGATTACTGGGCCATCGAATACGGTTACAAGCCAATCTCCGGGAATGAAAAAGAAGAGCTGAACAAAATCGCTTCTCGTTCCGGCGAACCTGAACTCGAATACGGAACAGACGAAGACACTCGTTCCATCGATCCTGATCCGCATTCGAATCGCTTCGACCTCGGCAAAGATCCGCTGAAGTATGTGCGTCGACAAATGGAGCAATCGATCGAACTTCTTCCGAAGATCGTCGAGAGCACAGTCAAGGAAGGCGACGGATACCAGCGAGCACGGCAGGCGTTCGGTCTTCTTCTCGGCCAGTACGCTCAAGGAGCTTCGTTCGCATCTCGATTCCCAGGCGGCGTCTCCGTTCACAGAGATCACAAAGGGGATGAAGATGGCCAGAGTCCGTTCGCACAGATTCCTGCCGAGAAACAACGGGAAGCCATGGATTTGATCGCCGAATCCGTCTTTGCAAACCCAACGATCAAAGGTAGCGATTTGAACTACCTCGCTGCTTCTCGCTGGTCGCACTGGGGAACATCCAGCCCGTCACGCCTCGACTATCCGATTCACGATACCATCCTGAGTATGCAGGAAACGGTATTAGGAAACCTGCTCAGCTCGATCGTTCTGGACCGAATCCTCGACAACGAATTCAAAGCTGCCGAGGAAGACGATGTCTACACTCTGGCAGAGCACGAACGACGTCTCGTGGACGGAATCTTTAGTGAGCTTGATCAGGAAGACGACGCCAAGTTCACGAACAAAGAGCCGATGATTTCGAGCTTCCGTCGAAATCTGCAGCGTACGACTATCCGACGTTTGGGTTCACTCGTCTCTTCGGGATACAGTGCCCCATCCGACGCAAGAACACTTGCCCGGATGCATCTCGGAGATCTCAAGGACAAAGCGACCAAGCTTCTTGAGAACGAAAAGATTGAACTCGATGATTACTCGCGAGCCCATCTCCAGGAATCTGTTGCCCTCATCAACAAGGTTCTGGATGCTCAGCTCAGCTTGCAGATTGTTTACTAAAGCGTCTTCAGATTTGGTGAGCACTCTCGCGCACGAGCAAGCACAGCCTTGAACCGGCTGCAACAACACAAGCGAGTGCACAGGAAAGAGCAACTTGCTCTAACAATCGAACGCAGCGACCTCGTTTCGTCGCTGATAGAAGACCAGATGCATGGCCAGTCTCGAATTTGTCGAGGCTGGCCTTTTTTATGCTCCGACATCAATTCCGATGATCTGAAGAGCAATAAAAATCACAATCAGGGCCACAAAGAAGACTGACCCACCCAGGAGCACACTACTGAAAGACATTCCCGAGATGAACGCACACAATCCCGCTCCGCCCAGCAGGACCATCAGACCAAACCTCGCCACCTGCTGATCTCGCTTCTCGTTCTCATGAGCCACATCTTGCGTCACAGGCGGACCAGCAACCGAATTCAACCCGATCAAATCCGCTTGCACAGCCCCACAAGATGGACACGTCTGGGCCGACGTCGGGATCGGAGCTGCACAGCTTTGGCAGGATCGCATGTCAATCTCCCAGAAGAAAACGTCACAAGAATCGTATCACATTCCGACAATCTCCAGAACCCGGCAGCACAAGCAACTCTGCTCCTCAGCGTCCAAAGACCGAAGCTCACAAACCAATCGCTGCCCTCAAGAACGAAAACAAGACAGCTCCCGATCAAAGTATTCCCACCAACTGAACCGAGAAGGTGTGGTGTCATTCACAGTGTCACCCTGCCAAAGTGATCGTTGCCATTCTGGGCAGCGGGGGTTCTCAACTCGCATCAGGCAGGCTTCAACAATGACTAACAATCGCTTGACCGTTGGAGACATTGTCTCCGACTCTCGTTGCTCAAGTAGAGTTGGGAGATATCGCAGGGGCATGAATGGCGATCGCTTGCTAGCTTTAATCACCGAGATGTCTTCCGGTGTCGTCAGTCATCCGTCAGACTTGGCGTTGATAGGTGACAAAGTCGACGGTCGAGTTCTTAGGTGGAACGATGAGGAGTGGACATATGCCGCATCGCTGGGAAATTGCTGACTCGCCAAGGGGGGCTTATCGCTTTGGCGTATTGATCAAACATGGTCCCCCCTACTCTCATTCACGATGCCACAATGCCTAAGTCTGAGCAACCGCGGTCGGCTGATTTCAATCGTCTTCGTGTGCCTCCTCCTGACCCAGCTCGTTCCAGCACTCGTTGCAGGGGAATATGCGCTCGCCTTTGTAGACAAGAAGAGAGTTCCACACGGATCGTGCGACTTGAACTTGCAGTCCATGGCTGAAGACTGGATGTTCGATGCAACAACGTCGGGAATCAGACTCTGGAACTATCCAGTGTTCTACAAAGTCCGTAAGGTGGCGAAGTTTCGCCTTCCAAAGGAACAAGAACCTGTGAGTCTCTCAGTGTCCCCCTCTCGTGGATTAGGAGCATGATCGTGAAATGCCCCCGAAGTTTGAACCAGGCTTATGAGAGTTGGGGTTAGGTAAGTAAGTCAGTGTGCTGGAGTGGAGGAGAAGGTGGAGCCGTAGGCGGAACCTTCTCTGGAACGGAAGCACACTGAGTCGAAAATTCGGCAGGCGTCAACCCTCCAAGAGAGCTGTGCGGACGGCGGTGGTTGTAAGTCATCCGCCAGTCCTGAAT
>NZ_SIHI01000022.1 GCF_007859735.1 Thalassoglobus neptunius
GAATCATTTCGATCATCTCCCACTGAAGGTCAGTCAGGTCACTTGGGTACGCTTTTCGAATCGCCTCGGACACCGTGCACTCCTTTGCGTTGATGAACCGCAAAGTGTGAACAAAACCAGACTTTCACAAAACCTCAGTTTCCGGATAGCCTCTAAGACCAGCGGCTGTTAAACTCACGATTGGAAGGCCAATTCCGAAGAGGGTTTCGATGCCGTTCCGGCCACAGCGGAAGAATTGTGTCCCGACTCTTCTCTTTGGATGACACGAGTGGTCTCCGTCACTCGATTCGCTCCGTTATCACCTTCTCTCGGATGCTCGCATCCAACACAACGATCGAATATCATATCGACAAACGTTGATCTCTTAGCGTTCTCCCCAAAGGCGAACAGATCATCGTGCAATTGAAACGACGTCCGTCGCTGCCTCACCGAATCAGCTCCAACAATTGCTTTCCTCAAAGCGGACACGATTCTGAGAGCACGCGAAGAGTGTCGAGTGGTCGTGAACTGGCAATGGTGACCACTTTGGAAAGACGCAAGATTGGGTTCTCTCCAAACGACTCGCCGTTGTGGTATCGAGAAAAGAAAGTGGCGTTGATGCGGACGATTCCGAGATCAATCCAAATCCTCTCAGCACAACTGGCATTCACGTGCATCATCTTCCCAGCGACAACGTCTCTGGCGAACGATTCCCTTGTGATTGAAGGCTCAGATGGGTGGGTGACCAAACTGGAAAGCCAGAAAGGTTTGGAAGTCGTCGACGACTTCATTCTCCCATCGGGCAAAGAAGGGGCGTTGCGGACGAAAGTGTTGACAACCGACACAAAGAAAAAGCCATCGTCTGTCACAATCACACAATCACCGGTTTGGCAAAACTGGAATCCGATTGACAACCTTGGCCCAGTCAATCTCGGAGACGCTCCTGTGTTTCTAAGAGTGGGTCCGCAAAACTATTGGATCTTCGGTCGTTACAAAGGTGATAAGCCGAGAAATTCACGCAGTCAGAATGCCAGCTCAACACCTGCATTCACTCCCGAACCAGCCACTCTCGATGGATTCGAAATTCCACTGCAAACCACACCGTTCCCCAATCAATACAACGCTCCTGGGGGATTGATGCCGCCACTGGGCGGGTATCACGCGTGGCAGAGTCGTGACATGATCAACTGGGTCCATCATGGACCGATCACCGAGAAGTTCTCTGCCTGGATGACCACTGCCGAATTTGCGGACGGGAAAGCCTACTTTTACTACGACTTTCCGAACGATCAGGACCCGCATGTTTATGTCGACGACAATCTCTTCGACGGACTTCCGGGCGACCACAAGGGAATGGCTTACGACGATCCCACACATGGTTCGGACTGCGGAATCATCAGAGATCTCGATGGACGATTTCATTTAATTGTCGAAGACTGGAGCCCCATCAACGCGCGAACCCATGCGTGGGACTCTCCACTCGCTGCGCATGCTGTCAGCGATGATGGCGTCAGCGATTTTCGGACGCTTGCTCCGCCAGTCGATGAACGAACGAAATCCACGGGAAAGATCGGAACCTACGAACATCCACACTGGGTCAAAGAGCATCCCGAACGATTCAAAACCAACGTTGCCGAATTTGAAATTCACGAACCGGAACAAAACGCCTTTGGCGATTGGGCAGCGATTTGCGTCGGCGGCCAATACTATCTCTTCTGCGATTACGACCCGGTAGACACAAAGCAGATGAGCGTCGGTTGGTTCACGTCTTCGTCACTCGATCAACAGTTTACGTTCTGTGATCACGTGGGCAACGGCCATCCTGATCCGGACATTATGTTCGCTGAGGGGCAATTCTATCTCGTGACACAACAAAACTCTGACTTCGTCAGTCCTGGCCCATGGGTCGAAACCGTTGAAGCCCGAGCCGGTGTGGACACAAACAACGATGGAACCATCGATCAATGGTCAGATTGGCAGGAAGTTAAAGAGACTTACGACTACGTCACTGGCTTTGCAAAACAGGTCAGTAAAACACCTGCACAACTCGACCTATCGAGTCTCCCCGAAGGTTATGGATTTCAACTGGAAGTGAAGCTGACGGACTCGACTGACAACAAATCCAAACCGATGATCAAAAGCTTAGAGCTATCGTTTGAATAAATAACGAATAGCGGAGCGACCGACGTTCTTGCTCGCCTGATAAGAATCAGGCCGACTCGTTTCAACACCGAAGTCCCAATTCCCATGAAGCTTTTCTGATCCGAGTTGCGTAGCGTTGTTCATTTAAGGGTACGAATCACGGGAGGCTTGGCACAACAATTGCGAAGCTTCCCGTGATCACCTCTTGGAGTATCGTGTCTAAGATTCAAAGCTTTCGCGGATAGTCGTTGAGTCGGACTTGCTTCGGGTTTCAAGGACTGTCCGACAGCATTGAATCGATCCGGCAAAGTGCCTCGATCGGGTGATTGTTCGATCATTTCCGCCGTCATCTGTGCATTCGCAGACGGGACATCCTGCCTCGGCGTTGATCGACCTGCACCAGAATTGAGGAGGATTCGTGTCTGATTTTGCTGAGATCATCGTTGCTTCACTTCTGGGAGCGATCATCGGACTTGAGCGCGAACTCTCGGGAAAACCCGCCGGGCTGCGGACTCACATGTTCGTCGCAGCCGGTTCAGCACTGCTCGTCGTTCTTACTCCCAGCACACTCGATCAACTCGGAAAGTCCGTTTCAGGAGAACTGACACCTGATCCGATCCGTGTGATACAGGCGATTATCGTCGGAATCAGTTTTCTTGGTGCTGGCACCATCGTGCACAATCGAGGGGAAGAGGTCGAAGGACTCACAACCGCCGCCTCGATCTATCTGACAACGGGAATCGGAATCGCTGTGGCAGTTGGACGTGTGTGGCTCGCCATTCAAGTGACAGTTCTTGCCATCATCTTTTTGACTGTGCTCAGTCGAGTTGAGTACCGCTGGATTGATAAAATCTCGCCCAGCGATACGGACTCCAAAGCCCCCCAGCAATCAGCGGACGACTCAAACAACCAGTCGAGCTGATTCGACCTGCTTCGCCAAAACTTGGGGTGAGATCTTCTTCCAAAGCTTCCTGAGAAGACTCACTGAGTTGTCGTCCTGAAATATCGGAACGTTTCTTGCGAACTCAGAGAAGAGAACAGCATCACAGCTGTTCTCCGTTCGCAGAACGCTCATCATCGCTTTCTGCATCTTGCCGACAGACAACGTTCAAAAGAACTGGACGGTGACGCATCAACGCGACTGCTCATCTACCAGCAAAAGTTGTTCGACAGCTCCGAATTCCAGGCGGAGCAGAGGTGCGAAACGATCTGAACGGATTTCGGTATTTAACAGGAATTCATTCATGACTTACCAACAGGTGAAAGACGTCTTACAACGCATCTCACGCTGCCAGCAGAGATTGCGACTGGGGCTCGCTCCTCCAAGCCGCTGGATTTGTGACCAAAGAACGGAACTGATCTACCGTACTCTTGAAAAAGAAGAACACGATCTCGAATCCGCAGTCACACGCTTCCAATTGGAAGATCAAGGAGGCGTCCTGAACGTTTGGCTTCAGTTTGCTGGAGACGAAGAAATTGAAACAACTCTCGATTCGATCATCTTCCAACCCGGGATGAGTGCCGACGAAGTTGTTGCACTCAAGCACGAGTTTGACGATGCATTGACGTGCTTTCTCAAACAGCTGGCTGGTGCCGCGAATACACCACGCGTTGAAGAATTGTTTCTCCGACTGGCCGAATATGTCGACACTCGATCCGCCTCCCAGGCATGGCGGATCCGCGAATTCCAGGCGGGCGACAAGATTTCCAGATAGCACCAACATTCATCGTACCGCGTAGAGCGATCGGTTTCGGTGCCTTCGTCATCTCGACAACCTTCCGGCATGCGAATTGCGACTCGATCTCTCGAAGCTGATCGCTCTTACAGAACTGGAATGAATCGAAACTGAAAGAGAGCACTGACCATGTCAGATCACATTTACAAGCGCGTTGAAGTTGTCGGCACATCGACAGTGAGTAGTGACGACGCGATTCAGAATGCCATTCGAAAGACATCTGAAACCGTCCGCGGTCTTCGATGGTTTGAGGTGATTGAACTCCGTGGAGATATCGACGGAAACGAAATTGCACACTGGCAAGCAACCGTTCGAATCGGGTTCCGACTCGACGATTAAAAACGACACATCATTGATGCACCCAAGACAACACGATTTCAAGCTGTACTTAAAACTCTTCATGTCCCACTAAGCAAAGGATTGAAACAATGGCCAACCGAAACCTCGCCCTGATCACATTGACCTCACTCTGCCTGTTTACGTTTGGATGCAATGATTCGAACACATCGAATGACATCGCCCAAAATGAATCGACTTTTGAGTCAGAGGAATTCGACAACGCAAACCCCGGAATGGATTCAACTGACGAGCCACAAACCGTCACCGCCAACAAAGTCATCGATGAGACAACCGAAGCTGTTGAGTCGTTCAAAGATCTCGTCGAGCTCAAGAAAGATGAATTCGTTGAAGCGATCAATTCGCAACTTGAAGAAACCAATGACGAGATTGAACAGTTGAAAAATTGCGGCGACGAACTGCAGGACGAAGCTCAGGAGAACTGGAACGATCTCGTGAGTGAAATCGATGAACAACGCGAGCGATTGCGTGAACAACTTGCTGAGCTTCAGGACTCAGGCGAAGAAGCCTCCGAGGAATTGCAGGAAGAAACCGCCCAGACCTGGAAACAACTCAAAGAAGCTCTCCGCGATGCACAGGATCGCTATCGAAGCGAATCGAAACAGTCCAACTCGGACGAGCGCTAATCAATCTGAGATCAAGTTCCCAGTTCGACAGAGCGCACGACTTAACACGAGAACACATTTCATCTTTAAGGATCTTTACAATGCAGACGTCACCAGAGTATCCCATCCGCCTGACAGTGTGTGACAACGCTCAGCAGGTTCGTCATATCATTAGCGAGCTCCAGAACGAAGGATTCAGCCATGAGGAAATCGGAGTCGTCTGTTCAATGGACGCCTGTGAACGTGAATTTAAGGAATTTATTCACCAACATCCCGGTGAAGAAAAACGCAATGATGCGTTAAACAAGTCCGGGTTAGCAGCGCTCGGAATGGGAGCAGCAGCAGTCGCGGCCGGTCTCTTAACCACTGCCGGAACTGCAGTGGCAATCCTTGGTGTATTCTTCGGAGCCGCACTCACGGGTACATTCGCAGCACTCATGGTCACACGTGGAGCAGAAAAAGAGGTCGCAGACTACTACGATCAGGCGATCACTTCAGGAAAGATTATCGTTGCTGTGGAGACTGAGGACGTCGAACGCCAGAAAGTCGCCGATCGAATTCTTTCTCATGGTGGCGGCGAGCAGACCGCTCTTCCTCGAGAAACTCCGAACGCAGAATCCATTTCTTAAGAAGACCGATACCGCATAGATGCCAAGCGGTACTCGTCTACTTAATTTTAATGGAGATTGTATCGACTCATTTTATAGTGCAATGTTCGAACACTGATCCCAAGGACTTTCGCTGTCTGCTCCCGGTGACAGTTATTCATTGTGAGCGCATTTTGAATCGCATTCCGTTCGGCGGCCTCTGTCACTTCAGCGAGTGATCGAGATTCCTTCTCCGTCTGATCATTGCTAACGGAAAACTCCGTCGGCAAGTCTTTCGCCTGAATGACATCTCGACCGACTGTCACGACAAGCCGTTCGATCACGTTTCGCAATTGACGAATATTCCCAGGCCAATTCGCCTGCACCAAGAGTTGAACAGCATCACTGTCGAGTGACTTCTCTGGTCGCTGATGTCGATGACAGAAATGATGCAGGAAATACGCTATCAAAAGAGGTATGTCTTCTCGGCGTTGCCTTAACGGGGGCACTTCAATCGGAACGATATTCAATCGGTAAAACAGATCTTCCCGAAATGTCCCTTCCTCTACGAGCTGTTCAATGTCCCGGTTCGTCGCAGAGACAATCCTTGCATCGGAAGTCAGCATTTCTTCTCCGCCGATTCGTGCGAAACGTCCTGTTTCCAGAACGCGAAGCAAATCAACCTGGCTCTTCGGTGGGATTTCCGTGATTTCATCGAGAAAGAGCGTTCCCGAAAGAGCCTGTTCGAAGCATCCTGGTTTCTGTCGCAACGCTCCTGTGAAGGCGCCTTTCTCGTGGCCGAACAATTCGCTTTCAAGCAGCGTCTCTGGAAGTGCTCCCAAGTTCATGGGAATGAATGGCCCATTCGACCGATGACTCAGGTCATGAATTGCGCGCGCGATCAATTCTTTTCCGGTTCCGCTTTCGCCTCGAACGAGGATCGTTGCATCGGTATCAGCAACTTGCCGAATTTGATCGAGAACGTCTTTGAGCGCTCGGCAATTCCCGACGATGCCAACGATCTCACCAGCTTCAGCGAGCTTTCCTTTCAGAATTCGGTTTTCCGCCTGAAGCTTATAATGATCAGCTGCGCGGGCAACTTGTTCGCGAATGAGATTCAGATCCACCGGCTTTGTGATGAAATCGAAAGCCCCACGTCTCATCGCTTCAACAGCAGTTTCGACGGTTCCGTGAGCGGTAATGACGATTGTCGTCGCCGAGCAGTTCCGATGGACAAAGCTGACCAGATCGAGTCCGTCGCGATCTCCGGGCAGACGCACATCGACGATGACAAGATGCACCGTTTGTTTCACTAGAATGTCAACTGCTTCATTGACCGAACCCGCTGTCGTGATCAATTCTGCGTGCCTTTCGAGTCCTTTCGCCAGCCCCGATCGAATATTCGGCTCGTCGTCGACAATCAAAATGTGGAATAGTTTATCCATACTCTCTAAGCCATCACTTCTTCGATCTTGGTAGCTGGCCACGAAAGCTGGAAAGTTGTTCCGCGATTCGAGGTTTGAAACTCAAGCTTCCCCTGATGCTGCCTCATAATCTTATCGCAAAGAGCCAATCCCAAACCTGTGCCGTCACTTTTCGTACTGAAATAGGGGTCAAAGATACGATCGTGGAGATCTTTTGGAATTCCACGACCTGAATCGGTGACACGAATCATTGCGAGATCATTCTCAACTTCAGCGACGACAGTCAGTTTCCCTCCGTCCGACATGGCCTCCATTCCGTTGATTAAGAGATTCAGCAAGACCTGTTCCAATCTCATCTGGTCGGCAGCAACTTTGGGAAGCGGGGTCTCTGAGGAAAGAAAGCTAATACTAACATTTTGTTGTGTTGCTCGCGGAGACAGAAGCTTAACAATTCGTTCGATGATCTCTCCGAGATCCAGCATCTCCAGTTCGAGGCGGCCAATCGAAGCAAAGTCTCGAAACCCCTCCAGGACGCCACTTACCCGACTAATCTCCGTTTGAATCACTTCTAACATTCTGACCACTTCGGTCCCGGAGCCGACCTGTTCTAGCTCCTCCTCCAAAAGTTGAACGTGAAGCGACAACGCTGCGAGAGGATTGCGAATTTCGTGATGCAGACCGACAGCCACAGCGCCCAGTCCCATGTACCGTTCCATTCTCAACATCTTTTCTTCGATGAGAATTCGTTCGGTCACATCGTGCACCTGGAGAACATTCCCGATTTCATTGTTCTCAATGTCACACAATGTCAGACAGGAGGCCCGAAGCGTTCGATCGTCTCCCTGAAACTGAACAGTTAAATCTCGTGTCTCGCTTGGCGATCGAGAACTCATCCACTCCTTGCGAAACGATTCCAAGGGGACGCTCTTCGAAAGTTCTTCGAGCGAGCGGCCAATGCAGTCGGCTCCAGACGACAGGAGATCAATTCCCCGTCGATTAATTCTCGTCACGCGCCCAGCGAGGTCGGTCGTGATCACCGCCTGATCCATGCTGTTGAGAATATCGCCAGCAAGGGCTTTGAAATCTCTCAATGAATCGAGTGAAGAACGATACGCACGCCATAGCAGAACGACGGCAATTCCCGTGACAATGAGATTCAGCAACACCAGAATTGCCAGTCGGAACTGCCATTTCAGCTCGCCAGCAAGTTCCACAGCTGAGGCTGTCGCATCGCTTGGAAGCCGCCGAATCAACTCGTCGACGATCTTCTGCTCGCGAAGAAAATCGACCATGATCCAAATCGTCACGGCGAGTGATGCCGCGCTCAAAACCATGAGTCCGATAATGACCAGACGATAACTGTTTCGAGCAGGCTCTAGGTTTTTCTCGGTCATCAGCAGTTGCAATGGGGATCAAGTTCAGGCTTTAGATGGGCGGCAACGATCGACTTTCTTCAGCAAGCAGATTGGTCGCTTCGCCGAGCCCGACAAACTCATTCTTCGAAGGATCGTAGGTAAAGACTTCACCTGTCTCAAACTTGTAGACCCAACCGTGAAGCTTCAGTTCTTTTCGACTGAGTGCTGCAGCGACCGATGGATGTGTGCGAAGACTCTCCAGCTGAACGAGGACATTCTCTTCAACGGTCAGCGTGAGGCGTTTCGCCGGATCAGTCAAATGCTTGTAGTTCTCTTCAACAATCCGCCGTGTCGACTCTGCGTACTTCAGGTACGACTTGACGGCGGGCATGCTTTCGACTGCTTCAGGTTTCAGGAGCCCACCCATTGCACCACAATGCGAATGGCCGCAAACGATGATGTCGCGAATGTTGAGGGCTGTGACTGCGTACTCAATTGTTGCAGCTTCCCCTGCAAAGACAGAGCCATACGGCGGGACAATATTTCCTGCCGTCCGAAGAATAAAAAGTTCACCCGGCTTGGTTTGCGTGAGTTGGTTCGGGTCGATTCGCGAGTCTGAACACGTGATGAACAGAGCGAGCGGATGCTGTCCCTCGGCGAGCGTCTCGAACAACTTTTGTTGTTGGCTGAATGACGTTGTCTGAAATTGATGGATTCCCTCGACGAGCTTTTGCATGTCGGCACTCCTGTGATCTGATTGTTGCTACCGACTGCAGTATATTGCACAACCTCTGCAACGTCTTGCACATTCAATACTCTTCTTGAAGAATCGAGTCCTCCGCGAGGCCGCCCGATTGGGACTTCTTCAGGGATCTAGGACTGGCGAACGATCTCAAGATTGGGAAAGAGGCCGCCATTTCTTCAATGTCGCCGCAAGCACAGCTTTTCGCCTGAATTGGCACTGCTCTTGCTGTTTATGCCAGCTTGTTCATTTTGCCTCGCGACCCACCTCACCCAACCATCGACCACTCCACACACATCGATCTTACGAGACCTGTTTTCAACGTGCTCCAAGATTCTTCAATTCCCAATTCGGTTCCAATCGCTTCGACCGAACGCGACCAGCGTATTGAGTCGATTCGAAGTCTTGTCCAACGCGCGTCGCATCTTTTGCCTTCGCAAGGCCCCATCGAAGAATTCGTCCACCACAACACGCTTCATGTCTATGAAGATCGGCCATTCCATCAAGCGGTCCTTGACGGTCAAAAGCAGTTTCAGGCAGAACCATATTTGTCAGAGGCGAAGTATCGACAGCTTTGCGCTGAGGAACGAATTTCTGATGGCGACCTGAAAGCGGTGGTTGCAAGCGATCTCGGCGAAGCTTCTGATCAGATCATCGCGGGTCTCGCAACTCGCGAACAAATCCGAATGGAGATGTTATGCCATCCGATCCTCGATGGGTCCGCAGCAGAATTACAATGGATCATCCACGAGTGCAACGCACTCACGCGATTTCGTCCGACGACGAGTGAAGAGTCACAAGAGAACATCATCCGATCCACTCGCAGTTGGGTCGGAAAACTCGATGCAGCGAATCGAAAGCTGCTGCCGGAGCTTGAAGAACTTCGATCGAAAATCGGACACCGCCGGTCAACATGGAATGCGTCGGATTGGGAGACTTTTGCTCTTCACTCACTCTGGAACCTGTGCCTCAACGGCGTCGAGAAGTTGCCCCGTTGCGAAGAGAAGCCGCTCCAGTTTGTCCGCCCGCGTGATGTTTTTCTGCACACCACCGGCGAGGATATCGACAGAACTGTCAACGAAATCCTGATTCGCTTTTGCGGGGCTTTCCTCGATCAAGGCTTTTCGGACTGGCATCTTCCGAACCGGGAACTTGGCTTTCTGGCATCATTCACCAGTCTGCATTCTCATCCATCGAAGGGAATGCCGCCCTGGTTTCGAGACGTCCCGCAAGCACTCTCTGAGTTGTCATCCTCCGGAATCACTCCCGAAGAATCGATTGAATCGTCGCTGTCGCGTTTGGGGATCGGCGAAGCTGACCGAGAGGAGTTTGTCAGTCAGACGCTTCTCGCTCTCGGGGGATGGGCAGGGATGATTAATATTCTTGAAACCCATCGCAACAAAGTCGGCCGTCCCGTTCCGCATGGAACGCTCATCGAATTCCTCGCCATTCGATTGATTCTCGAAGAACATGCGCTGCGTCATCTCACAAGAGAAACAACTTCCTCTGATGGATCGATTGCAACGGAACTCAGCCACGCTCGAAAAAGCATCGTCCATCGAGACGAAATTCCGGCCGAGAGACGAGGGTTCATATTGTTCCAATTGGCGCAGTTTCTGGGTTGGACACCCGCTCAACTGAGTGAGCTTTCACCCGAACAATGGAAAGAGCTCGCAGACGAAGCCGACAGCTTTCCGGAGATCGAGCGTCGTCGGACATTTCACGAAGCTTATGAGCGGAAGTATCACGATGCCGCTTTGAAAGCCGTGCTGGCGCATTCTCATCGAGTCAACCATGAGACACAGCAATCGACTCAGAGACCACTCTTTCAGTTGGTGACATGCATCGATGACCGAGAAGAATCGTTTCGAAGACACCTCGAAGAAACCGAACCACGTTGCGAAACGCTCAGTGTGGCGGGCTTCTTTAGTGTCGCGATGTATTATCGAGGCGCAGCAGACAGCTTCTTTCAAGCACTCTGCCCAGGCGTCATGACTCCCAATCACTACGTCGTCGAAGATGTGGGATACACGTTCGAAAGGATTCATCGCGACCGAACTCGCTTGAGACGGCGACTGGAACGGGCCAACCATGCGATTCACACACAAAGTCGCACGTTCTTCGGCGGCATTGTCGCGGGGATTGGCGGATCTCTGGCCACAGTCCCACTCGTCGCGCGCGTTCTTTTTCCCCGTCTGACAGCCAGAACCCGTGAATATTTTGGAGCGTTTCTGCGTCTGCCTCCTGTCACGAAACTTCAACTCGAACGCTATCAAAGTGATCCCGGTCCGACGAACGGACACATTGGCTTCTCAGTCGATGAGATGGCAGAGAACGTTGTTCGAATGCTTCAGGAACTGGGACTCCTCAAGCCGGAAGACTTTTCACAACTCGTGATCATCACCGGTCATGGTTCGTCGAGCTTGAACAATCCCCATGAATCCGCCTATTGCTGCGGAGCCTGTGCCGGAAAACGCGGAGGCCCGAATGCACGTGCGTTCGCGGCGATGGCGAACGATTGGCGTGTGCGATCCAAAGTGGCAGAAGCCAACATACAGATTCCCGACGACACGAAATTTGTCGGAGCTTATCACAACACCTGTGATGACTCGTTCGTCTTCTTTGACCTCGATCGACTTCCCGCATCTCACCGGAACACAATTGAATCCGCACGAGTCGCTATCGAAGAAGCACGACGTCGAAATGCCCATGAACGCTGCCGGAGGTTCGCCTCTGTGTCGCTCACTGTCAGTCCACAAGACGCCATTCGGCACGTTGAAGCTCGCTCGCAAGACATCTCCCAGGCACGACCTGAATACAACCATGCGACCAACGCCCTATGTGTGGTTGGTCAACGAAAATGGACGCGAGGCTTGTTTCTCGATCGTCGGGCGTTTCTGAATTCCTACGACCCCGCCACGGATGACGACGACCATTCAGTGTTGCTCCGAATTCTTTCGGCAGCGATTCCCGTATGTGCCGGAATCAGTCTCGAATACTACTTCTCCACCGTTGACTCAAAAATATACGGGGCCGGTTCAAAACTGCCGCACAACATCGTCTCAATGATTGGAGTGATGGAAGGAACCTCAAGTGACCTCAGGACAGGACTCTATCAGCAGATGACAGAAATCCATGAACCGATTCGAATTCAGTTCATCATCGAATCAACACCAGAAGCACTCTTATCAATCATGGATCGAAACGAATCGATTGGTCGGTTATGCCGCGGACACTGGGTGAAGCTGTCGGTCTTTAATCCCGAAACATCGGAAGCATTCGTCTTCGACGGAAACGAGTTTCAACCATTAGATGTATCGCTCGATGAACTTCCGGAGATGACATCTTCACTTGAGTGCTATCAAGGGTCCCGCGCCAACATCCCGTTTTACTCAATTGTTGAGCCACCCCGTCACCGCTCGCAACCACTCCGCGAGAGTCTTTCCGAACAGCAATTTGGTGCGGCAGGTGCAAGATGAATACATCCACGATCCTGTACCTGCTTGGTGTTGCTGTCGTGTTGTGTCCAACGATGCTCGTCGTCGGGCTTGGCCTTCCATTGCTCTTCGGAAGACCGTTGACCGAATCAACTCAAACACGCCTCGCTAAAGGGTGTGCCTATCTTGGACTGACGAGTGCCGTTGCAATTCTGATCACGATGCTGATCACCGGAATCCGAGAAGTACCCATTGAATTCGGGAACTGGGTGGAAGTTCACGAGGAAGGCTTTCACTTTCACCTGAAACTCGTTTTCGACCGCCTGTCAGTTCCGTTTGCGATTCTATCGTATGTCTTATGTGGCACAGCCGGAGCATTCGCGAACATCTATCTTCAGGGAGATCGGGGCTATGATCGATTCTTCATTCTATACGCATTTTTCATGCTGGGAATCATTGTCTCGACAGTCGCTGGAACGATTGAGACTCTGTTCTTTGGTTGGGAACTTGTCGGTTTATCGTCAGCGTTGCTGGTCGCCTACTTTCATGAACGGCCGGGGCCTGTGCGAAACGGGTTGCGGATCTGGTCAATCTATCGCTTCTCCGACGCAGCGTTTCTCGTTGCCGCTTTGCTGTTACACCACCTGACGGGAAAAGGAGACTTCGACATCCTGATGGGGGAGGGGACCTGGCCAAACGGAACGGCAGTCATTACTTCCTGGCAAGCTCTGCCTGTCGGGCTATTGCTCCTTCTGGCGGCCGCAGGGAAATCGGGCATGGTCCCGTTTTCAGGTTGGCTCCCAAGGGCGATGGAAGGCCCCACTCCTTCGAGTGCTGTTTTCTACGGAGCGCTTTCGATCCATCTCGGAACTTATCTCCTTCTGCGGATCAGTCCGCTTCTCAACGCCTCGCCGACATTGAGTTTTGCGGTCGTCGTGCTCGGGGCGATTTCGGCGATCTCCGGGTCGCTCATGGCTCGTGTCCAGAACGATGTTAAGAACTCACTTGCGTACGCATCGCTCACACAAATCGGAGTCATCACCGTCGAAATCGGACTCGGTCTCAGATACATCGCGCTCATCCATATGATCGGGCACGCTTGTTTAAGAACACTTCAACTTCTGCGAGCCCCTTCATTCCTTCACGATCACAAGGCGATGGAGAACGCCGTTGGAATTCGCCTGAACACAAACGATTGTGCCGTGCCCAAAACAACATCACCGCTACAGCTCGTTGTCTATCGATTCGCTTATGAACGCGGATACCTGGACACCCTCATTGATAGTTTTCTCGTCCAACCCTTTGTGAAACTCTTCCGCTTCTTTAATGAATGCGAACGGTCGTGGACGGAAGCTTTGTCCGGCACCAAACCGGACGAGCAACGTCAACCGTCCGCAGATCTGGAGCTAGTGGAGGAGATGGTTTGATGCCGCGACTCCACCTGCCCTGGCTCGAATTGAGCGTGGTCTTGCCATTGCTCGGAGCCATCTTTGTCTTTGCCCTGAGAAACCAACATCTCGCGCGCCTTATCGGCATCGTGACATGTACGTTGACGCTTGTTTGCGCGACCGGGGAATGGATTGACTTCGGTTTGCTCGAGTCCTTCGAAGCACATGATCAGTGGGACTTCCTCGAAAGAGTGTTGAACCACGATGTCCTGGTGGTCGATGAATTGAGCGCACCATTGCTCCCGCTTGGAGCGTTTCTCTATTTCTCGATCGTCGTCACAACTCTTCGAACAAAGGTCAACCGCTTCTCGTTCGGGTGGACGCTTTTGTCGGAATCACTCCTGATGGCGACCCTCGCTTGCCGCTCCCCCTGGTTACTGATTGGACTTCTCTCAGCTGCAACCATTCCTCCTTGGGTCGAATTGCGTCAGCGAGGGGAGTGCACTCGAGTCTATGTCTTTCACATGGGGCTATTCGTCGCTCTGCTCGTCGCAGGACAGCTACTTGTAGACGCCTCTTCGGGTTCGGTGGCCCTTTCAATTATTGGAGGATGCCTCCTGACAGGCGGAGCCCTCATTCGCAACGGAACATTCCCGCTGCATTGTTGGATGACAGACCTGTTCGAGAACGCGACCTTCGGCACAGCGATTCTATATGTCATCCCCATGACAGGGGCCTACACGGTCATGCGGCTCGTGTTTCCGATCGCACCAACATGGGCCCTTCAGAGTATCGCTGTGATATCGCTTATCACTGCGTTTTACGCTGCTTGTATGTCAACGGTGCAGCAAGATGCACGGCGTTTCTTCTGCTTCATTTTCCTCAGCAACAGTGCTCTGGTTCTGGTGGGGCTGGAGATGGTGACACCCGTCGGGCTTACGGGAGCATTGTGCGTCTGGATCTCGGTCGGGATCTCTCTGCTGGGATTGGGGCTTATCTTGAGATGCGTTGAAGCTCGAATCGGAAGACTTAAGCTCAACCGCTTTCACGGCCTTTACGAACAGACTCCCTATTTAGCCGGAACGTTTCTCTTGACCGGTTTGGCGTCGATTGGATTCCCCGGAACGGTCGGATTCATCGGGACAGAATTGCTCGTGGAAGGGGCAGTCGACGTTTACCCGTTGGTCGGGTTCACTGTCGTTCTCGCCACCACTCTCAATGGAATCGCAGCCCTGAACGCTTACTTCCGTATCTTCACCGGTACGCATCATCAGTCGTCGGTTTCCATCGGCTGTCGTCCTCCCGAACGGATCATCATTGTCGTTCTTTCCTTAATGATGATTGGCGGAGGACTCGTCCCTCAACCGGGGATTGACTCCAGATACCACGCTGCCAAGTCACTTCTGGAGCATCGCAACCTGCCAGTTTCCGTTCACACACTCAGCGAAAATGACACTTCACCGGAATCCTCGACGAAGGATTCCGGCATGTCCACGGAATAGATCATGAACAACAACTCGAACATTCAGGAAGTCCCTCGAGGCAACCGTCAGGGATTTATGACCTACTGGAATTCGGACATGTTGTCCGGGTTTCTCGTTTTTCTCATTGCACTTCCGCTGTGCCTGGGAATCTCCGTCGTTTCTGGATTTCCTCCGATTGCGGGAATCTTTACGGCGATCATTGGCGCATTCACGACCACCTTCATCAGCAACAGCGAGCTGACAATCAAAGGTCCTGCTGCCGGTCTGATTGTGATTGCGATCGGATGTATTGAAGACTTTGGCGGCAACGGAATGACGAATGGCTGGACGGATGCCGACCTGACCGCGTACCGAGCTGCACTGGCCGTCGGTGCTGCTTCCGCGGTCATTCAAATTCTTTTCGGCCTCTTTCGCGGGGGAATTCTGGGAGAGTTCTTTCCGATTTCCGCAGTTCATGGAATGCTGGCCGCGATCGGCGTCATCATCATCATTAAACAGTTCCCGGTCGCACTCGGCGTCTCGGCAGGCGGTGAACCGCTCGAAATGCTCAGGGAGTTTCCGCATTACATCCTCGAAGCCAATCCGGCAATTGCGGCAATTGGTGTAACAAGCCTGCTCATCATGTTTCTCTGGCCGATTGCCGGAAAGAAGATGGGATTCCTGAAGAAAATCCCGTCTCCGATGATCGTTCTGCTCGTGACCGTTCCGATGGGAATGGGTTTCGACCTGTTGCATGAGCACTCTTACACACTGCAAGGACATCAATACCAACTCGGGGAACAGTATCTGGTCAAGATGCCCGACCGAGTCTTCGGAATGTTCAACGATATCACCACTCCCGAGTTCGGTGTGTTATCGCAAGTGAAGGCATGGAAATGGGTGATCATGTTCTTCATCATCGGAAGTCTGGAGTCTGTTCTCAGCGCGAAGGCAATTGATGTCCTCGACCCGTGGAAGCGCAAGACCGATATGAATCGGGATGTCACAGCTGTCGGGATCGGAAACTTGCTGGCGGCCATGGTCGGAGGTCTTCCCATGATCTCCGAAATCGTGCGGTCCAAGGCCAACATCGATAACGGAGCCCGGACCCGGTTCGCCGATCTGTGGCATGGAGTCTTTCTGCTCGCCTGTGTTGCACTGATCCCAATGGTTTTACATCGAATTCCGCTCGCGGCACTCGCTGCCATGCTGGTGTATACGGGTTACCGGCTTGCTCACCCAACGGAATTTGTGCAGGTCTACAGGATTGGAAAAGAGCAACTTGCAATCTTCACGACGACTCTGCTTGTCGTTCTGGCGACCGACCTACTTATCGGTGTTGCGGCAGGTATCGTTCTCAAATTGATCATCCACCTTGCGAATGGTGTCCCCATTCGATCGCTGTTCAAGCCCTATATTGAAGTGAAGGAGATTGATGATCAGACGAGCCTCATCCTGGCGCGTGAATCCGCAGTCTTCAGTAACTGGATTCCCTTCAAACGCCAGATCGAAGAGATTGGACTCGTCCAAAGACGGAATCTCATCATCGATGTCTCCGAAACCAAACTCGTCGACCACAGCGTGATGGAGAAGCTGCATGAGATCGAGCGAGACTTCACAAACGAAGGGCTGACCTTCGAAGTTCATGGCCTCGACTCACTCCAACCCTTGGCCAACAATGCCTACGCTGCTCGAAAACGCGGTCTTGCGATGATGCGGCGATTGACCGTCGTCGCTGAGAGCGACCTTGAAGAGTGGCTCGAATCACAATTTGTCGCTTTGGGCGCAACTGGATTCACATCGGTGACGTGTCGCGGAGTCGGACGCCGGGGAATTGCCGAAGGGACAGCAATTTCGGAAACACGCGTTCGAATCGAAGTCATCATGACGGGCGAAACGTGCGAATCCGTTCTCGAATTCCTACGAAAAGATGTGCTTCCGAGACATCCGGTCACTGCTTGCGTTGAAACAGTGGACGTCATTCGGAGAGACCAGTTCGACCCAGCGAACAATTCTCAAATCGTCGAACATTCCACCAGTATGTAAGCCAGAACGCCTTCTCATTCGCCGGACGTCAAGAACGCTTCGGTCCCACAATTCCATTCCCTGCCCGGGGGATGATTGATTCTGATGCGGTCGCTACGTTAATCTGTTCGACTCAGAGAGTTTGGGGGCCGGCCAGACAATTCTTTGAAGAGCGGGACTTCCGAATTGCTCACCAAACGGTGAACCAATTCGAATTTGTCTTCGATCGATCAAGATCAAGTCGTACACAATGACTTGCCGGTCACATTGTGTTTCCACTGAGAGAATCACTATGAAGGCCGGCATCGCTTCACTCAAACCAAGTACGTCTTTCTTCCAACCGGCGATGTTCGAAGATCCGTACCCGATCTATTCCGTCTTTCGAAAGACGGATCCGGTGCACTGGGACGAAGGGCTTGAAGCTTGGGTCCTCACGAGATACGAAGACGTTGCGTTCGTTCTCAACGACCATCGGTTTTCATCGGATCGGATCGCAGTGGGTCGAAAGCTTCACCCAATGCCAGAGTTCGAACCTCTCTTCGATCATCTAAGCCACTTGATGTTGCAGCATGATGAACCGACTCACAAACACCTTCGCGCAATCGTCCACGATGCTTTCACACGCTCGGCGATGAAGCGCTGGGAGTCTGTCATTCAGTATCGTGTGGATGACCTCCTCGAAATCGCAGTCGACCTCGGCAAGATGGAGTTCCTCGTAGACTTCGCCATTCCACTTCCTGTGATGGTGATTTCCGAACTTGTTGGAATCCCGATTGAAGACCGCACTCAAGTCAAAGCGTGGTGCGACGACTTTGCGTTTGTGGCCACGAACTTCTACGCGGAGATCACGGACGAGCAACTTCAGAGAGGTCTTCAAAGTGTCGATGCGTTTCGGAAATATCTTCGCCATCAGGCGGAACGAATCGCTCCCGGAGCGGATATGACACTCCTCGAACTGATGGTCCAGTCGCAAGGGACAGACGCGGAATTTTCATATGATGAGTTGATAGCAAACTGCATGTTGCTGCTCACCGCAGGAAATGAAACGACGACCAATCTTCTCGGCAATGGATTGATCGCGCTCCTTGAAAACCGCGATCAATTGTCACGACTGAACAAAGACCCGTCTCTCATTCCGAGTGCTGTCGAAGAATGTCTTCGCTACGACAGCCCGCTTCAGTTTGTCGGGCGAATCGCTCTCGAAGAAGTCGCCATCGGCTCACGGACGATTCGACCGGGAGACCTTGTGCTCGTCATGCTCGGTTCTGCCAATCGGGATCCCGAACGATTTCCGAGTCCCGATGAATTTGACATCGCGCGGCCGAACAACCATCACCTCGCGTTCGGCCACGGACCACACTTTTGCGTTGGATCGCAGCTTTCGAGAATGGAAGCCACGATCGCTTTCCGCACATTGCTTCCACATATGGAGTCAATGAAAGTCAAAACACAAGACCTTCGGCATCAGCAGAACTACAACCTGCGATGCTTTCAAAACATTCCGTTGAAGTTCTCTCAGTCGCCGACTCAGGCAAGCTTTTAGAACTCGGCCTTCAATTCTCCGACCGCGACTTAAGACTCAGGATTCGAATTTTCTGAGGGTGACGTAGCGGCTTCGATCTTTGGAATCTCTTTCGGAAATTCTGAGAGCTTATCAGAGTTCGTTTCTGCCTGCTGTTCCGTCGCGACAGCTATCGCATTCGACGATGCAGCCACATCCGAGGTTGCCAACGCTGAGGTTGCCAACGCTGAGGTTGCCAACACTGAGGTTCCATCGCCACCAGCGACTGCAACATCCGGTTTACGGGCAAAGCGTCGAAGGACAACATAGAAAACAGGAGTCAAAAACAGTCCGAAGAATGTCACGCCGAGCATTCCACTGAACACAGCAGTTCCCAGAACCCGACGCATCTCAAACCCGGCACCAGTCGCAATGAGAAGTGGAATCACTCCCAAAATGAACGAAAAAGCTGTCATTAGAATCGGACGCAATCTCATTCGACACGCATCAACGGCCGCCTGAAAACGATCTTTTCCGGAGTCTTCTTCCTGCTTCGCGAACTCCACGATCAGAATAGCATTTTTACAGGCCAGTCCGACCAGGACGATAAAGCCAATCTGCGTCAGGATGTTGTTATCCATTCCTCGATACCAGATTCCAAGAATGGCAAACAGCAAACAGAGCGGAACGATCAAAATGATCGCCAACGGCAACAACCAACTCTCATACTGGGCAGCCAGGGTCAGGAACACAAACAGAACTGCGAGCGGGAACAGGAAGACAATAGTGTTTCCTGCTTGTTTCTCCT
This sequence comes from Thalassoglobus neptunius, assembly GCF_007859735.1. Classification (GTDB taxonomy): domain Bacteria; phylum Planctomycetota; class Planctomycetia; order Planctomycetales; family Planctomycetaceae; genus Thalassoglobus; species Thalassoglobus neptunius. Next base: position 19,550 of record NZ_SIHI01000022.1, read on the forward strand.
GATAGGCGATTTCTGTCCATGCATATCCGAATCCCGGTGGAAGATTCGCGTCTGCGAGAGCTTCCAGCGACTCAATCGACTGTCCAGTGCTATATCCCGGAACGGTTGCACCATTAATGTCTGCTGACGGATAAAGATTAAATCTCACCAGCCGGTCTGGTCCCACAGTCCGTCGAACCTCAACGATTGATCCCAGCGGGATGGTATCGCCCTTCGCACTTCGTGTCCGCAGCCTCAGGATGTCCGATGGTTCATCACGAAACTCCTGTTCGGCCTGCGCTGTAACGCGATAAGTCCGCCCGAGCAAATTGAAATCGTTGATATAAGTGGAGCCGAGATAAACCTGCAATGCGTCGAACACATTGCTCATTGGAATATCGAGCATCTGCGCTTTGACTCGATCGATGTCCGCATAAATTTGCGGGACACTCAACCGATAGTTCGAAAAGACTTGAACGAGTCCAGGTTGCTGATTGGCATCAATGACCATCTTCTCAGTGACGTCATTCAATGCTTCCAACCCAGCACCGCTTTGGTCCTGAATGTACATTTTGTATCCGCCACCGCGACCAATCCCCCGGACGGGAGGTGGCGGAATGATGAAGACCTGTGCTTCATTAATTTTACTGACAGCGGCGCGCATGTCACTGACAATGACGTCCGCTCCACGCCCCCTCGCGGCTCTCTCTTTCGCATCTTCCAACGGAAGAAATGCCACGGCAGCGTTGGGACTAATTGTAAATGTCGAACCGGAAAGCCCCACGATTCCGACCGAGTGAGCGACTCCGTCAATCTTGCTTCCAATCTCGGCGACTTGTTTCGTCACTTCATCTGTTCTTGAAAGCGAAGCACCATCAGGCAGACGGATACTCACAATAAGATAACCCTGATCCTGTTCCGGAATAAATCCGGCAGGCACCATTCCGAAACTGTACCACGTACAAACGAGAAGCCCGACGTAAAGCGCAATCGCAACAACCGAAACTCGAATCAGACTGGAGATCATCTTCGCATAGATGTTACTTGTCAGATCGAAAGTCCAGTTGAAGGAACGAAACAACCAACCGAACATGAAATCCATCACCCGCCCAGCACGATTCTTGGGGGCGTCTTTGGGCTTCAGCAACAAAGCACACAGCGAAGGAGTTAATGTTAATGAGACGAATGTTGAGATCGCCGTTGAAATCGAAATTGTTAACGCGAATTGTTGATAGAACTTTCCGCTGATGCTGGGAACGAAAACGGTGGGAACAAACACCGCAATCAAAACCAGCGTCGTCGCGATGAGGGCAGAGCCCACTTCATCCATCGCTTTATGCGCAGCTTCTCGCGGCTTTAATCCCTCAGCAATCAGCCGTTCCACGTTCTCGACGACCACAATGGCGTCGTCCACGACGATTCCGATCGCGAGCACCAATCCGAACAGTGAAAGCGTATTCAAAGTCACGCCGAGCCACTGCATGGCTGCGAACGTTCCGATGAGAGAGATGGGAATCGCAACCACAGGAATGATCGTTGGTCGCCAGTGATGAAGGAAAGTAAAGACCGTAAATACGACGAGGACGGTTGTAATTAACAGTGTCGCAAACACCTCTTCAATCGACTCTTCAACGTAATCAGTCGGATTGTAGGCAATTTCGTAGTCGACACCTTCCGGGAAGCTTTCCCGCAATTCTGCCATTCTCTGTTTCACTTCAGCGGCAGTGTCAACGGCGTTGGTTCCTGGACGTTGATAGATGAGAACCGCAATCGCGGGTTTCCCGTCCAGATAACTCAAACGAGAATAGTCCTGTGCTCCCAATTCGACGCGAGCAACATCGCTGAGTCGAGTCACGTGTCCGTCTTCACCGCGTTTAACGATGATCTCACCGAATTCGTCGATGTCCTTCAGTCGTCCGGTCGTCGTAACATTTAGCTGAAACGCCCCCGCGTCGTCGGTGGGAGGCTGCCCAATCACCCCAGCTGCGACTTGAACGTTCTGTTCGCGGATCGCTTGAATCACATCTCCGGCTGTCAGATCGACATGAGTCATTTTCTCAATGTCGAGCCAAACCCGCATGGCATATTCATTTCCCCCAGCAATACGAATATCGCCGACGCCATCGAGACGCATCAATGCATCACGGACCTGGAGGAAAGCAAAGTTACTAATATAAAGTGAGTCCCGACTTTCATCTGGAGAGTTCAGGTGAACAACCATAAGCATATCAGGGATCTGCTTCAGGGTTGTCACACCGATCTGGCGGACCACATCGGGCAATCGAGTTTCGGCGATGGCGACACGATTCTGCACGAGGACCTGTGCGTCATCGAGATCCGTTCCAAGCTGAAACGTCACCGTTAATTGCATTGTGCCGTCAGCACTGGAAGACGACTCCATGTAAAGCATGTTGTCGACACCGTTCATCTCCTGTTCAATCGGTGTCGCAACCGTATTCGCGATCACTTCCGGTGTCGCTCCGGGGTAGCTGGCCCTCACAACAATGGTTGGAGGAGCAACATTCGGATACTGCGAAACAGGCAGCGAGAAATACGTGATTCCGCCGACCAATAAAATCAGAAACGAAAGGACGGAGGCAAAGATGGGGCGTTCAATAAAGAAATGTGGGAACTTCATTGGACTTCGCCTCCTTGCTCTGACTCAGCACGCTTCTGATTCAATCTGAAAGACAATGGTTGTGGCAGTTGATCAGGCTCGGGAGAGATCCACTTTTCCGGCGGCAACGGTTGATAGTCGTCCGGAAGCCCATCTTCGACGACTTTGATTTCGCCCGGTTGAGTCTGAACTTCCATATCCGGTCTGGCCAGAATCATTCCCTCAATCACAAGTTGTTCGCCTCCCTCGAGGCCTTCCCGAACGACTCGCAGCCCGTCAACAATTGGACCAAGCTCCACCGATCGACGCTCGATGATTCCGTCAGTGACGATATAGACGAATTGAGACGACTGGTCGGTCCCAACGGCAGAATCGGGAATTAAAATCGCCTCATACGCCGAGCTTCCAGGAATTCGAATTCGAGCGAACATCCCCGGAACGAGGACTTTGTCTTCATTCGGGAAAACAGCACGGGCTCGCATGGAAGCAGTATCTCGATCGATGCGGTTGTCGACAAAATCCATGTGCCCTTCATGCGGGAATCCTTTTTCGTCGACGATCCCGAGAAACACCGGGTTTTTCGCGTCTCGCGAACTCGCCCGCTTTCCGGAAAGTGCAAGCCGGGTGTATTTCAGCACCTCCTGCTCATTCGCATCGAACACGCAATAGATCGGATCAACCGAAGTGATGGTCGTGAGCAATGTCGATGTTGCGGTGCCGCCGCTGACAAGATTTCCTTCGGTCACATACTTCTGACTGATTCGCCCACTCACTGGAGCGTTGACGCGTGTATATTCAAGATTCAGCTGTGCCGTTTCGACTCCTGCCTGTGCAGACTCGACCGCTGCTTGTGCCGTTTCGATGGCAGCTTCCGCAGAGCTGATTCCCGCCTTGCTTGCTTCTACATCCGCTTGAGCCTGTAAGAATTCCGCTTCCCGCTGATCAACTTCTTCTTGCGAAGTCGCATTGTTCTGAGCAAGTCGACGCGCCCGTTGAACTCGGGTTTGGGCCAGTCCAAGCTGCGCGTCGGACTGCAGCTTGTCCGCCATCGCTTCTTTGAGCTTTGCCTGTGCTTCCACCCAGAGAGACTGGGCTTGTCTGACGGCGGCTTCAGCGCGATTCAACTCCGCGGCAAATGGCCTTGGGTCGATCACGAATAAGAGATCGCCTTCCTGAACAACCTGACCTTCATCGAAGTGAATCGTCTGAAGGTAGCCACTCACTCGGGCTCGCACTTCAACAAAATCGACGGGTTCCAGGCGACCGGTATACGCGTCCCATTCCACAATCCGCTTCTGCACCGGTTCGGCGACAGTCATCGTCGGAGGTGGGGGAGGGGGGACCTCAACTGACTCAGATTGACATCCACTGATCAAGAACGACAACAACAACGCAAAAGGAGCGACAACAGACAAAGTTCGCATACTTGAAGAGTCCTACAGAAAACGACACAGAGAGCCGTCAGCTTGCTCGATTACATTACATTTCCGAGCGTTGCAAATGCACTTGCAGGCATAAATCATGCCTCGATACAATCATGACATCGTTGAGATGACTTGCCTGAGAGTAAACTACACGGTATAGTTTACGCACGAGTTCCAAATTGTAAAGGCCTTTGAGAGGAGACATGGGAGAAAGCAATACCCCCCCTAAAAAACAGTCAGTTTCTGATCGGAAACGGCGGGCCATTCTTGATGCAGCCATTCTGGAATTTGATGCCGGATGCTTCGAATCCACGAGCATGGATCAAATCGCGGCGCGGGCAGGAGTTTCCAAGCGGACGGTTTATAACCACTTCTGCAGTAAGGAAATGCTCTTCGCGGAAATTCGTCGAGAAGTCTTCGCACAAATCGCTGACATCGAATACGAGTATGACACTGAGTCCCCACTTGAGGTTCAGCTAGAGACGATTGCAACAATGCAGGTCGAACAGCTTTGTTCTCCCGCATTCGTTTCTTTCGCACGCATCTCCATTCCGCTCAGCCTGCGCTCCGTCGACGTCGCTAAGTCAACATATTGCGAGTTCTATGCTTCTCAAGGTGTCATTCTAAAGTGGTTTCATGACGCCACAGAGGACGGACGTCTTGCCGTTCACAACCCGAAATTCGCTGCTCGACAATTCGTCGGACTGCTCAATGCCGGTGTCCTTTGGCCACGCTTGATCGGAGGTCATCCCGCTCCGTCGAAAGCCATTCGGAAATGTGTCGTCGAGTCGACCGTCTCAATGTTTCTGAATGAATATGCCATTCGGTAGGTGCTCGAAGATCATCTGCATCGGCTTTCTTAATGAACGCTGTTGCCCACCTAGAATAAGAGCGAATGGATGGAACGCCGATGGTGTGAAAAACTCTCTCACCGTGACCGCCACTCGTGCTCCCCGAAAGTATTTGTTCTCGACACTTTCAATTAGCAAAAAAGTGTTCGAACTGATTCGAGAATTCCGGTCGATCGGTCCAATGCTCTTACCGCTTGCTGCATTGCTCTTTCGTGCATGAAGTGTCATCCTCAAACGAACATCAAGCTCTCTTTATCCTTCTTGTCCCCACCCAACCATGCCCATGTTCAGACTCCTCAGCGTTCCACTCCTACTTCTCTCTCTCATTCCCAACTTGTCCGCAGAAGAAGCACCGAGAAATGTTCTTCTGATCTGCATCGACGACCTGCGACCGGAGTTGGCAAGCTTCGGCGCGAACCACATTCACTCCCCAAACATTGATCAACTCGCCCAGCGTGGACGGGCGTTTCATCGACATTACGTTCAGGCTCCGACATGCGGTGCTTCGCGCTACACGCTGTTGACCGGTCGGTACGGGGGAGCCAGCAACAACGCCATTTTTGATCGAGCGAAGAAACTGCTCGCGAAACCAGAGTCGATCTCCCCGAGTATGCCTGCCTGGTTCCGGGAACATGGATACACAACTGTCTCAGTCGGGAAGGTGTCACATCACCCGGGAGGTCGAGGGGGCTCGGACTGGAATGACGATAACCAACCTGAGATGCCGAACTCGTGGGATCGTCACCTTCTTCCCGCAGGTCAGTGGCAGCATCCTCGAGGATGGATGCACGGCTTGGCCCATGGAGAGATTCGCGAAAACGCGAAAGAGATGGATGTCTTTCAGGCAGAGGAGGGCCCCGACGCAATCTATCCAGATGGTATCACAATTGAGACGGCACTGGAGCAAATCGATGAATTGGCAGCTGACCCTAAGCCATTCTTTCTGGCAGTCGGTATCCTGCGTCCCCACCTCCCATTCGGAGCGCCGAAACAATATTTGACGCATTATTCGGATGCGACGTTCCCCGAAATTCCTCACCCTGCGCGTCCGGTCGGAAAGACAACATGGCACGGTTCGGGCGAGTTCATGAAGTATCATCGATGGGGACGAGATCCGAACTTCGACGCCGATTTTGCTCTCGCAGTTCGACGACATTATGCAGCGTGCGTCAGCTACGCAGATGCTCAAGTCGGGAAACTGCTGCAGCGACTAAAACAGGCTGGACTCACTGATAACACCGTGATTGTTCTCTGGGGAGATCACGGCTGGCATCTTGGTGAGCATGCAGTCTGGGGCAAGCACACCCTCTTCGAGGAGTCGCTGCGTTCGCCGCTCATTATCTCCTACCCGGGAATGCCTCAGCCCGGCGCATCCACAAATGCAATCGTCGAAACAATCGATGTGTTCCCAACAGTTTGCGATCTGACGGGAATCGAAATTCTGGATGACGTCGACGGCGTCTCTCTTCGCCCATGGATCGATTCCCCGGAACTCGAAGGACATCCGGCCATTTCTTACTTCCGAAAAGCAGGGACAGTTCGAACCGACAACTACCGACTCATTGCACACTCGTCAGGCGAATTTGAGCTTTACGATGAGAACTCGGAAGCTGGCGAGACCGAGAACATTGCGGATCAACACCCGGAAATTGTTGAGAGCCTTAATCAGGTTCTGGATGAGCGACTCGGCAAGAAGTGAATTGAATAGGGTGCCGCTATCAATTGGAGGCATTCAGACTCTGAACACCCTTCGATGCGCACCTGACTCGACGATTCAAAAAGCGATCTCTGACATCACCTTATGAAGAGGTTTCATTGAACATGTATTCTCCCAACATCCGTCTTCTGGTCTTCTGTCTTGCCGTCATGAGTGGATGGAATTGTCAGGCAGACGACTCTCCGCAGGTCAACGAATCAAAACGTTCGGAGAAGCAGACAACTTATCGCAACCTTGTTTACGCCACGGTGGGCGAGAGAGACCTCACTCTCGATCTCATGCTTCCCGAGAATGTCGACTCTCCTCCGCTGCTCGTGTGGATTCACGGAGGAGGCTGGCGTGCGGGATCCAAGAAGAACCCCAAGTTCCAAAGTTTCGTTGACGATGGATACGCTGTCGCGAGCCTCAGCTACCGATTTACGGATACCGCGATTTTCCCCGCCCAGATCCATGACTGCAAAGGCGCAATCCGATGGCTTCGCGCTCATCAGGATGATTACGGCTACGACGCAAGCTGGATCGGAGTCGGAGGAAGTTCAGCGGGCGGTCACCTCGCTTTGCTCCTGGGAACCTCAGGTGATGTTGAGTCGCTTGAAGGGACCGTCGGAGGAAACGTTGATCAATCCTCACGTGTTCAAGCAGTCGTCGACTTCTTCGGTCCTTCCGACTTCGTTCTTCGTGGAAAAACTCAACCGGATCGCGCTTACACAACAAAGTCCGGCAGCTTTGCACTTTTGGGCGGACTGAAGCACGGAAAGGTCGCTCCTGAAATGGAATCCGAAGCAAGCCCAGCCACCTATGTCACTTCAGACGATCCCCCACTCCTCATCTTTCACGGTACGGCGGACAAGACCGTTCTTCTCGACCAGAGTGAACGCATTCTTGAACTCTATCAGTCGGCAGATCTCCCCGTCGAACTGATCGTTCTCGATGGGGCAGGGCACGGCGGAAAATCATTCTTCAAGGACGAACAACTCCACAAAATTGGGGAATTCTTTCTCGCTTGCCGAAGTGAATCATCCAAAGAACGTTGAGGCACTCTTAAAGACGCCTGCGCTGCACTGATCAGTCCCAACGAAAAAACCTGCCCGGAGAGTATTGAGGGTTTCGCCACCTCCGAATCTGGGTCAACATTTGACATCGGAGAACGTCGATACCTTTAAGACCCACCATATTGAGAGACGTTCTTTCCCGCCCCGATCTCTACACTGTCGAGTTGCCCCATGACAACCAAGTCCACTCCCTCCCTTCAGCGAAGACACTTCTTGAAGGCAGCTGGTGCGTCATTGACACTCCCGCTCCTGGAGTCTGTTCCGCGTTCGAATCAACTTGTCGCCAGTGAGCAAAATTCCGGGGACGAACTTCGCGTCTCATCCACCGCGCCCGCTAAGAACCTCGTTTGCGTCGGTTCAAATCTCGGACTCTACCGCCCCGCGATTTACCCGGAACAAACAGGGCGTGATTATGAAATGACTCCGTTGCTGGAAGAGTTGGCTGCACACCGCAACGATTTCACCCTGTTCTCCGGACTGGATCATCGGGCAGGCAATGGTCATAAAAACTGGGACAACTACCTGTGCGGGAAAAACGTCGGCGACATGACTCTCGACCAGGTTGTCGCAGAGCAAGTTGGAAGATCGACGCGATTTGAATCGATTCAGCTCTGTGCCGGAGACATCCCACAACAGCGAATGGTCTACACACGGACAGGCGTTCCGTTGCCGATGATCAACCGGCCAAGTGTGATCTATTCGAAATTGTTTTCGACAGAAGACGACCGGGCCCGCTCAGAATATCTTCTTCGTTCCGGGCGAAGTTCACTCGATCTCGTTCGTGAAGAAGCGAAGCGATTAAAACAAACCGTCAGCCAAACCGATCAGACCAAGCTGGATGAGTACTTCACGTCGCTCCGGGAACTGGAACTCAGAATGGGCCGTCAACTCGATCATTTGGCGAGTGGCACAATCGAAGTCGACTACGAATTGCCTCCTTATGATCCCGTTGCCCCGACATTGATGCTGGAGTGTGAGCAGATCATGTTCGATCTGATGGCTCTCGCTCTTCAAACAAACTCAACTCGAGTGCTCACACTGTTCATCGCCGGTCTGGGACAGGTCTTTACCCTCGACGGATCAACACTTCGCGCGGGTTATCACGCGTTGTCACATCACGGAAACGATCCTGATCTGGTTCGTGACCTGATCCGCGTTGAGAGAGAACACATGAAGTGTCTCAGCCGATTCATTTCCCAATTGAAGGAGAAAACGGATCAGGAAGGACGACCACTTCTCGACTCGACAATTGTGATGTTCGGAACGGGAATGGGCGATTCCAGTCGACATTCGAATCGCGACCTGCCGACGATCATCGCTGGCGGAGGATTTCGACATGGGCAACACGTTTCTGTTGATCCAAGTGACGAAAAATCCCCGCTCCTTGGCGAACTCTATGTGACTCTCCTCAATCAACTCGGAATCGAAACAGGGACGTTTTCGAATGCGTCGGGAGAATTTCGAGAATGGACGACATGAAGAACTGGTCCCAGCAACAACGATCACTACTCACGTTTTTCTGGTCATTCTTCGTTCTCGGCATTTCGGTCACCAGCGCTGCTGAAGACATTCCGCAGCCTGTTCAGGTCGTGCTTCAAACGTATTGCACCGATTGCCACAGCGAGGATTATGCAGAAGGAAACCTTCGGCTTGACGGTAACAACGTTGACTGGTCAGTCCCCGACTCTTTAGTCGAGTGGGAGAAAGTCCTGACGATGGTCTCCAAGCGTATCATGCCACCTCCCGAAGGCACCGCGCTCACTCCCCAGGATCGAGAGTTGCTGCTGAGTTGGCTTGATCAAAAGTTGAGTCAGAACAGCCCCGTTGGAGGAACTCCGCTTCGTCGATTGAACCGGCGCGAATATCGCAATTCGATCGCCTCTCTCTTCGATCTCGAAGACTTCGAACTTCCTAACAGCTTTCCTCGGGACAACATTCAACACGGTTTTGACAATCAGGGCGACGCGCTGGTCATTTCGCCTTCTCATTTTGAAGCCTTCGCCGAAACAGCAGCAGTGGTCGCCTACGCGTTCTTTGCACCTCCCCGTCCCATCGTTCCTTCCAGGCAATACGAAGTCGCAGCAGGCGATCTCACGATCAGCTACTCCTCGGCATGTTATATCGATGGAGCAATGCGACTGGCGTCTTCCGGAAAGAACACTCGCCGCCATGCGACATGGCCGTCACGTTTCGTCGCTCCGCAGCGAGGTACCTACCGAGTTCAAGTGACTGCTTCGTCGACTGAAGGGTGTGAGAAAACCCCGATCTTGCGAATCGAAGCGATGCGAGATTTTCGAGATACGCTTAAAGAGTTCCATGAATTCGAACTTGGACATTCAGAACGGAGTACGGTCGAATTCGACATTCAACTCGACCGAGGAGAATCGTTGTTCTTCCGTTACCCAAACGGACCCCTCAACTACGACGACAAGAACATTTACCAGAAGTTCCTCGCGGACCTCTTTCAAGAAGACCGACAACTCGCCGCAGCATGGGCGGAGGTCGGCACCCCAGCTCGAGGCGGGAGCGGTTGGCAACGCGTTCGGGAGGTTCTTGAATCAGCAGAAATGAGCGGGGAACCCCTCACGATTGAAGATGCTGAGGTGGAAAAAGTCATCCAGAAAATGGCTCGCAACGCGGTCGGTTCAGGGGAGACCCTCGTCTACCGGTTCTTTGAACAAGGTCCTTATGTCGCCATTCATCATGTCAGCATCACCGGGGCACTCAACCCGCAAACTGACCGTGAGGATGAACAGAGAGAACGACGCCGCATGAAGCTGATGGGCGAATTCGACGGACAAACGGATCGTCAGTCGTTGGAGGCATTCTTTACGAGTTTCCTTCGAAAAGCCTTTCGTCGTCCCGTTTCTCCGGCAGAAGCGCAGGAGTTCGTCGAGATCACTCTCAATGAACATGCTCGCTCAGGTTCACTTCGAAACGGATTACACCTCGCAGTTCGCATGGCGCTCATTTCTCCGTCATTCCTGTATCGCAGCATCGGAACAGGAGAACTCGACGACTACGAACTGGCAAGCCGATTGTCCTATTTCCTCACTGCCGGTCCTCCCGATGAGCAGTTGATGAAGAAGGCAGAAACGCACGTTCTTCGACAACGCGAAGTCTTGCTTTCGGAAGCGGAACGTTTGATCGACCGTCGTTTCGCTTCGGACTTTCCGAAACAATGGCTCGGCCTCTCTGCCATCGAGAGTCTGATGCCTGACAACCGATTGATTCGCAACTTCACGAAGCAACATCGCGGCGCGATGATGGAAGAGGTCACGGAAACGTTCTGGTGGGTTCTTGACAACAATCTGCCTGTGAAGGACTTAATCGCTCCCGACTTTGTTTTCACCAGCGAACTGGTCGCAAAAGAGATCTATCAACTGGACGAGTTTGCAGACGTTGCGTCAAAGAAATCGAAGAAGAACGAGAGCACATTAACGCGCGTGACCGTCCCTCGATTATCCAATAAAGGCGGATTGCTCTGCATGCCAGCGGTGATGATGGCGACTGCAAACGGAGTCGATACACAACCGGTTCTGCGCGGAGTCTGGGTCCTTGAGAACATACTCGGTTCGCCTCCTCCCGATCCTCCCAACGCCGTTCCGGCACTGACGCCAGACACTCGCGGTGCAAACTCGCCGAAGGAACGCCTCGCAGCACATATGCAGGAAGCAAGTTGCGCGAGTTGCCACCGTGAAATTGATCCACTCGGCTTTGTATTGGAAAATTTCGATCCCGTAGGACGATGGAGAACCTCCTATCCGGTCTACACCGAAACGGGAGGCAAGGTTCGGACAACAAACGGCCTGGAAGTCGACGCAAGCGGAACGCTTCCGGACGGATCTCCGCTCTCAAATGTGTCCGACCTGAAAGAATGGCTCATCGAAAATCCGAAACCGTTCACGCAATGTTTGTCTGAGAAACTGCTGACCTACGCAACAGGCCGCTCACTGAGCTATCGAGAAAGAACGCTGGTCGGAGAGATCATCGATCAACAGGAAGGGGAAGACGTTCGCCTGAAGACGTTGTTGCTCGAACTGATTGACTCCCCGATCTTTCGAACCAAATAACTTCGCGCGTTTCACTCGCAGAGCAAAACTCCATAGCGATCGCTTGCCCAAAATCTTCAAACTGTCCGTCGTGTCGATCAGTAGGATCTCCATATGACAATGACCAGTAATGCTCGCACGTTGATGCTGGGAATCACATTCCTCTGTATCGTTGGCAGTCTCCGCTCTGAAACAGATGCGGCGGATCGTCCCAATGTTTTGATGATCGCCGTGGACGATTTGCGTCCGGAACTGGCGTGCTACGGGGCGAATCACATTCATTCCCCGAACATTGACCGGCTCGCGGAGTCAGGTGTTAGATTCGATCGAGCATATTGTCAAATCGCCGTTTGCGGAGCATCGCGAGCCAGTCTTCTCAGTGGATGTCGTCCGGAAACGACGCAGTGCTGGGACTACAAGACTCCACTTCGCGCCAAGATGCCCGATGTGTTGACCCTCCCGCAGCACTTCCGTAACAATAGATACGAAACCACATTTCTCGGAAAAGTGTATCACTCTCGAACAGATGACCCGCAAGGTTGGAGCCTCTCCGCTGATCGCATTGCACCTGCCGATCGCACCAAAGGCAAAGGATATGTGCTGCCGAGAGTCCCGCTGCCAAATCAGCGACCCGCAAACTCCAACCGGAAATCAGGTCCTGCGTTTGAGAACGGAGGAGACGTTCCCGATGACGCATACGCCGACGGACACACAGCTGACCGAGCTGTCAAAGTGATGCAGCATCTTGCGGAGCAGGACAAACCGTTCTTCTTCGCGGTCGGATTCTTGAAACCTCATCTCCCATTCAATGCCCCGGCGAAATATTGGGAATTATACGATCGTGCATCCATTCAGATCCCTTCTCGAGAAGACGTCATCGATGGTGTTCAATATGCGAGATCGGGCTGGGGAGAGCTCAAAAACTATCCGGGAATCCCGAACGATGTGCCGTATCTCGATGACGAATTGACCGCTGAACTAATTCACGGCTACTACGCTGCAGTCAGCTACACCGATGCACAAGTTGGTAAACTGATTGACGAACTCGAACGTCTCAACCTCCGGGACAGCACAATCGTCGTGCTGTGGGGTGATCATGGATGGTATGTCGGCGACTTTGGAGACTGGTGCAAACACACAAACTACGAAATCGCAACACGAGTTCCTCTGATCGTCTCCGCACCCGGAATTCCGGAAAAGCAGAAGTCGAACGCGCTCGTCGAGTTCGTTGACATTTTCCCGACGCTGAGTGAGTTGGCCAATCTGGACATTCCCGAACACTGTCAGGGTCAAAGTTTCGTCCCGGTCCTGAAAGAACCTCACCGAGAGTGGAAGCAGGCTGCACTCAGCCAGTATCGAAAATCTAAACCTCCCAGAATCCCGATGCTCGGCACCAGTATTCGGACCGAACGGTTCCGTTACACAGATTGGAGAAATCGAACCACGGGTGAGCTCGATGCGATTGAACTGATTGACTTCAAGACTAATCCCGGAGCAACTCGAAATGTCGCTGCCGATCCATCGTATGCAATATTTCTTCCACACCTGGCCGAGTTGTGTGCGAAATCCGCAACAGGAGTCCGTGTCGAAACTGGCACGACTGCGAATCCGTAAACCAGCTTCTCCTCAGCTCGAAGATGTCGCGCGGGCCAATTCAGCGGTCACCAATGCTGATCAGTTCAAGCGAGCGCACCCAAACCTGCGTGTCCCTAAAACTGCCAGCCGAACCCGATATTTGAGAAGAAGTCAGCCGACTGTCGATTTAGTCCCCATCCGACACGAATCCCGACTTCGAGATTCTCGGTGACAAGGCAGTGAATGCCCGGACTTGCAAAGTGACGGACAGTCTCTTGCTCCTGACCATCCGAGAAGACTCCGAAGTACTCGGCGTGAACGTTCCAACGTTCAGCGAATGGGATCTTGAGAACAGTCGATGGAGCCCATTGATTGAAGTGATCTCCCTCCGCCGATCCGTAACCGTAGCGAATTGACGAATCCCAGAGCCAATCGTTCGCAAGCCGCCATCCAATCACGTAAGTGGAAACAAAGCTCGTAGCTGTCTCCGGACCAGACATTGGCGTTGAAGCCTGAAGGATGAATGCACTTTCCGGAATCCACTCATCTTGTTGGGTGAGGGCCGCTTTCAGACCGTAGCTGATGGACGATTCACGTTCGATTTCACCAGCATCTTCTTCCTCGAAATCCAAGTCAGAATTCGATCCCCCCGTCACAGAACTGCCAGCCCCGCCCACTTCATAATTGACGACGAAGCGTGCTTCGAGCCAGTCGCTCACACCGTGACGCACCAGAAGTTCCGGGAAGCTGTTCGTGTCAGACACGATTGGATTGTCGACAAACGACCAGGCCGACTCAATCATCGTCATTTGCCCGGGAACAGTTGTCGTCGCTGGCGTGAACGAATCACGATCTGTTTCCATTTCCCGTTCGCTCTCGCCGCCGCTTCCGAAGATTGCCGATCGAGACCAGAAATCTTCACCCGCATGCAGGTTCGAGGACGAGGCAAGGACGATCAGCAGAAGAAGTTTCCATTGAGTGGATTGATTCATCGACATCGCGTCCTTGTGGAAATCTCAGCCAGAGACAGAGGTCGCGGGAAACCCCGTCAAGAGTAATAACGTGCGCTATCTCTACAATCGAACGTGCGGTTCTTTTCACATTGATCGGATCCGAACGGTCCAAACTCCACGGGAAGACCGGGCAGCCGGAACTCGCTCGACACTATTTCGGAGGATGCCGGTTGTAGCGATCACGAGGATCTTGTGCCCTCGCGTGCAGAGCGAACGTGCCCTCAGATTACACGTCGCATTTCAGCAAGACTGAACATTTATTTGACTCAATGCGACAGCCATCGCGGTCAATGAACTCGATTTCAGTCCCGATCCTCAGACTAGTGAATGTGAGCCGGCTCAAGAAAACGGATAAGCCACGCCACCAGAATGCCAAACAGCAGAGCTGCTGAGAGAGTTCGACGGTGGTGCGAATGGAATTCCATTTCTGGAAGAAGATCGCTGAGCGAAATGCACAGGAACACTCCTGCGGAAAACGCGAGCGTTGTTCCAATCACCGTGGTCGACTCCGCAGCGAAAGAAGAAATCCCAAACAGGAAAACAACCGCTCCGATCGGACACAGGAGAGAATAGGCAATATTGACAATCAACTGAGACCGATTCGACCATCCGCCAGCAACCATGAGCGTCGTAATCGAGACCGCATCCAACGGTTTATGGAGAGCGATCGCAGCGAACGTCCCCAACCCGAAAAGCCCGATCGCCGACGAATGCCCCGCCTCCGCCTGAACGCTTGCGCCCAACGCAATCCCATCGATGATCGTATGAATCGCAAGTCCAATAAAGACCCCAACCCAACTCATTTCGTGAACACTCTGAGAATGATGAGTGTGGCCGCAGTCCGAATGATCGTGCTCGTGCGTTCCGCTTTCCGCTGCTTTGGCGATCTCATTGGGATCTGCGTTCTCCGGGAACTCATGCTGATGGAAGTGGAACGCACGCAGCAGAAAGAACATCGTCACAACACCGGCCATGAGCGACAGCGCCACGGTTTCGACTCCCTGACTTCCCATGTAATAGAGCGAATGGGGAAGCAGGTGGAAAATCGCCGTGCCCAACATGAGCCCGCCCACTAGACTGATCACGTGCTGCATCCGCGTGTGAGTTAAAGAAATACGTCCGGGGAGAATTCCGCCGGACAATGAAGAACAAGCGATCAGCAAGCTGTAAACGACGATCAACCACCAGACTTTGGTTGGAATCGGGTCACTTCCTTCTGCGGGAGAATGGTCATGCCCGTGATCGTGCCCATCTTCGTTTTCATGGACGTGTGCGTGGTCATGATCGTGAGAATCGACCGACTGGGCGAATGTCGGCGTCGCTCCGATGGCGACAAGGAGAACGATCCACGTCGGCAAAATGACCGAGGAAAACCTGTTAAGTCGACATAAGTCCATCTTCGCCGCCTGTTATCAAAATTCAAACGCAAGAACGACTCTCTTAGGACTGATTCGATGCGGATGCAAGCGACTGCGTCTTGAATCGCACAAGAACTGCAAAAAGTATCAAGTTTCAGAAACAATCGCGGAAGCATTTCGAATCGCTGCGGCGCCGTGACTTCGGGGTAGAAAGACCGGCTTTACCTTTTGCAAACCAGCTGAAGCCATTTGAACGGCACCTGTTCAATTTCAGCTATTGAGTCACGAGAACTGCTTTCCGGACGCAAAAACAGTCGTCTCCAGAGAAGATGAGATGCAGCGTACGTCCATCTTCGCTCATCCATTTTGTCGGAAAATCGCCATGTTCTCCGGGACCGATATCCCACGCCGGGACGAATTCGACCGTCGTCCAGGGTCCCCACGGTTCGGGGGCATCGTAAATCCCGAATCCTCCTTCGAATCGAGTATCTCCACGGTCAGGATGACCAGGCGGTTGAGGAATGGCCTGCCACCACAGATAACGATTGAGACCGGGGTTGAACGTAATTGCTGACCGGAGACACGAGTCAGGATGTTCGAAAACCGGTCCTCTTTCATCAATCCGTTTCGACCAGACCGGCTGCTGATTGGCATCTCTGCGAACAAAGAATTCCCATGCATCCCGCTTGAGAAGATGATCCTTATGGGCGCGCATCAGGACAAAATGATCCGCCGGGCTATCCGCATTCGGCCCATCATGTGAATAGGCATACACAAACTCGTCCCGCGCTCCCTGGTAGTCTCGCCCAAAGTTGACGAACCCCATCAGTCCAAACTCTTCGAACTTCCAATCGACAGTGGACCAGGTTCCTCCATGATCCTCTGACCATGCGAGAGTTGATTCTCCGCCCTGAAGATTGTTGTGTCCGAGCCACAGACAAAGAACTCCGTCGACAGACAGAATTCCCCATGACTTTCTTCCATTTCGTCCCTGGCCGCGTTGTTCGATTGTTGGCGAACGAAGATTGACTCCGCTGAAGTCCGTCGGAGAGCCATCGATTCGAACAAGCCCCAAGCTGAGTTTCTCTTCCAGTTTCGGCTCAAATCCCCATCCGTCCCCATATGTCGAATAGAGCGATCCATCCCGTGCCCATGTGACCGGCCAGTTATCACCGCCTTTCGCTTTGCGTATAACGGTTTCCATCGGAGCCCACCGGACATCACGAATGATGTTGCTTTTCGGATACGGGGGAAGTCTCGACGAATTCTGCTGAGCAGGAATTCGCCTGTTTAACCCCTCACAAATCAGCAACGCCAAAGCAATCACACCAAGCGTTTTCATTCGACTCATTTTCATGAAATGATCCACCCGGATTCAGTCGAAACTCGGTTGAGATACCCCATCGGACCTCAAACTCTCGACGCTGAGAGTCTGCCGAACGTTGTTCACGAGAACAAGAATTTGAGTCCTATCGTCAATGTTGTGCGGACAATCGGTCGCTTCGGCTTCGATGATATCGAGAAACTGGAGAACCGCCTCCCGATCGTGCGTCCGGCGGACCTGATGAGCGAGGACTCCGATCACTTTCACCAGATGAACAGTGACGGAGAAGGTGTTCTGCGAATGCCGACGAATTTCGTCGAATGCGGTTGAGAACGCACTGGAGAAGCGAAGTGGAAACGCGATGACTCGAACTTTTCCATCTTTGTCGCGGCGGCGAGGGTCCGGAAATTCTCTCTCCGCGAGCTTGGCCACGGCTGCTCCCAGGTAGTTCAAGCAGGCAATCGCGGTCTGTGGATCATTGATTCCGGGAGAAAGGGCCCGCACCGCGACTTCGACCAACTCCAAAATTGCACATTCCACATCTTGCCGTGGAGTTCGGCGACTTCCCACGAGGAAACATTGATTGATCTCTTTGTTGACCTCGTCAATATCTGCGACGGAAGAAGCCGCTGCAATCGGCATTTCTTTGATGAGAAAGTCACCGGGCCGACAACGCAGTTGAATGACAAGATCTTCCTTGCGGGCGAGATGCAACAACGTCTCTCCGTCGATTGCCTGAAGGTAGCCTTCTTTGGTCGATCGAATCGTACTCCCGGTGCTCACAGCATCTGACTCTTCGTCCGCCGCATCGTCGTGTTCATGGCGTGATTGACCAATTTCCTCCGGAAACAATCGATCAATCGCATCGGACAAATCGTGTGCGACGCTTTTCACCACATTCGTCGCCTGAATCGCCTCTGCAACATGGTTGATAAACGAAATGAAGACGACGAAGCTCAGCATCCCGCCAATCAGCCCGACCCCCACGGACAAATGAGGAACAAACGTCCCGAAGTCTTCATCGCCCCGGATCGCCCATAGAAATCGTAAAGCAATAGAGACTCGTTCCCAAAAACGTCGCAAGAGTCACCTGGGCAATGTCGTGATTCAGGAACGATCGCAATAACCGCGAACCATACATTGACGAGGTTTGAGCGAGCGTCAGCATTGTAATTGAGAACACGACACCTGTGACGCCAACCAGCGAGCCAGCAAGAGTCGTCATCGTCGCCATTGCGGCCGACGAAGTCGTCGTGGCCCAGGAAATCGCGGGAATTCTTTCTGCACGAACCGTGGCATCGACGTTCAACATCAAGACAGCAGCGATGAGTGATACCACCAGCCCGAGCGTCGGAATGAACCATAGGCTATTGCGGACACGATCCCACTGGTTGATCAACCACGTTTCAAGCATACGACCTCTTTTGCAACCAAATTTCCGATGATTCGATAGGGCAGAAACTGACACATCTTACCATGGAACGACTCAATCCGGTGCGGAAACCTCTAAAACCGGTGAGGCGAAGTATTCTGGAGCGAATCGCAAAAATGGAGCGGCGTCTACAGACGTTTCTCCGATTTCTGATCAGTCGGAGATTTATCGCTGGGAACAGCATCGACAACAAATACGTCGGCTCCGCCAGCACGTCGACGACGCAAGTATTGCTCAAACCACTTCATCACCATTCGACGATACGTGGCTCTCGTCGTCGGGATCAAAAGGCTGAAACCACAAATGTCTGTCAGAAATCCCGGAGTCAGCAAAAGAGCGGCACCGATCAGCACGAGAACTCCATCTGCCAACGCCTGCCCGGGCATTTGCTGATTTCGCAATTGCGTTTGAAGCTGACGTAAAACGCTCGCTCCCTGTTGCCGAGCAAGCCAGGCGCCGACGATTCCTGTCAGGAAAATTGTTCCGATCGTCACCAGCAACCCCGTTCCCATCCCCCAAGCTTCGGACACGTAATGGTGCACTTGAAGCAGGACGACGAGTTCAATTGCCGGAACGATTGTGAAGAGCAGAAAGAGACGGTAAATCATGTCACGATTATGACAGTGCAAGCGTGGAATCCAAGGCGACGTGAAGGCAAGATGTGAACAAACGTTCGGAATTCCCGATTCAACTCTGCTTGAAACGAGCTGCGCGACTCGAAATTCGCTTCCGCAACATGCTGAAAATTTCGACGTGAGGCCCCACTTGAAACAGCATCAATTGATCTCAAAGTTCCGCAACAGCAAAGATGAACGATGCTCCACCGAGCCTGTATCGAGTCGATATTGATCCTCTGAGATGAAACTCGCATTCATGCGTCCAACCGTACATGGTTTCAATCAGACCGCCTCAAACGGTACGATACGCTCAAGAACACCATTCTTCCTCTTGCAAATTCGGACGCAGGCTCTTTCAATCCGATGAGTCTGCCCATGCAAGTCGATGATTTTCATTCGGACAAAGCTCTCAAAAGTTTCTATCAAACATGAAGTTTCAAGAACCTGTCGAACGTCTGGTCAACTTGCTCGATCCCGAAGCCAATCAAATCTTCAACATGAGTGTTGAGGACGCCTGCAGCGTGGTACAAAGCGGGAACGTTGCTGAGATTCGAAAGATTGAAGGACATTTCGCACTGCTCGCGAAAGAAGGACAACTCATTCGCATGGCACGGTCGCTGGGACGCCCAATGCGGTATTTTCTGGCCAAGCGTACCGAAGGCCCGTGCCTGATCGTTGCCGAAAGAATTGATCAAATCGCGGAATTTCTGGAATCTGAAGGGCTCGATGGACAGTTCCATCCGAGCTATACACGAATGGTTCCAGCACACCACCTTCTGGAACTCAAACTGATCGGGTGTCCGGATCCAAACCCCGTCACGCGCCGATTCTTTTCGCCGAAACAAAACACATTGCCATCGAATCTCGATGAAATCGGAGCTGCGTATATCGGCGCACTTGAAACCGAATGCGAACGATTTCTCGACTTCGTTGGTTCACAAGAACCGCTCGGAGTCTTGTTCTCCGGTGGAATCGACAGCGGAGCGGTTTTTCTTGTCTTGTACAATCTCTTGCTGAAACGCGGTGAGTCTCCGTCCCACTTGAAAGCGTTCACGCTCTCCATCGACGGATCCGGCTCGGACGAAGTTCAGTCGCGTGATTTCTTGAAGCAGCTAGATCTCGAACTCTTTCTTGAACCAGTTCCTGTCACAGCCCAAACGATTGATTTTCGTGAAGGGATTCGTGTGATGGAGGACTACAAACCGCTCGACACTCAAGTGGCGACGTTGGCAGTCGCACTCTGTCGAGAGATTCGCGAAAAGTATCCCGACTGGAAGTGGCTGATCGACGGCGACGGCGGAGACGAGAACCTCAAAGATTACCCTATTGAAGAGAACCCCGAGTTAACGATCCGGAGTGTTTTGAACAACGTCATGTTGTATCAGGAAGGTTGGGGAGTTGATGCCGTTAAACACTCATTGACTTATTCAGGAGGTCAAAGTCGCGGTCATGTCCGCTCTTGGGCACCGGGACGGATGTTCGGTTTTCACGACTTCAGCCCGTTTGCGCTTCCTAATGTCATTGAAGTCGCTGAAGGAATCCCTTTTATTGAGTTAACTGACTGGGATCATGAAAAGCTCTACAACTTAAAAGGAGAAATCGTTTCGCGTGGTGTGAAAGCAGTCACTGGATTCGACATGCCGATTTACAGAAAGAGACGTTTCCAACACGGAGTCACTCCTGCAGGCGAGTTCGAAAATTTCTTCCCACAGGACGAACGTGTTTATCGCGAAAGCTTCCACTCGCTCTATCGTTAGAGCAACTTCTTGATTCGTCGAAAGCGATTCGCACAAGCAAACGCAGTTTTCTCCGACCGAATTCGGTTCACGCGAGTGCAGAGAAACCATGAAAATGGTCTGATGAAAATCAATTCCCGAACCACT
Organism: Thalassoglobus neptunius; assembly: GCF_007859735.1. Classification (GTDB taxonomy): domain Bacteria; phylum Planctomycetota; class Planctomycetia; order Planctomycetales; family Planctomycetaceae; genus Thalassoglobus; species Thalassoglobus neptunius. The sequence goes on from NZ_SIHI01000022.1 coordinate 40,444, forward strand.
CAACAGATTCGTGCCGCTCGCCCAGCCCGCAACCCGGTCGTCCCGGAGAAACCGTATGCATTTTTCGTTGAGAAAGAACACAACGCATCCGGTGCCGTTGTCGATGTCGCGACGCTCCTTCTGACAAATGCGGAATGCCCTTTCACCTGTCTGATGTGTGATCTCTGGAAAAACACACTCCCTCGCTCAGGCCCTGAAGTTTCAATAGCGAATCAGATCCGAACAGCCCTCGGTGAGTTGCCATTGGCACGCGAGATTAAATTATATAACAGCGGAAATTTCTTTGATCCGAAAGCAATACCTCGTCATCAATACGGTGAGATTGCAGAACTCGTCCGCCGCTTTGATACTGTTATCGTCGAAAACCATCCAAAGCTTTGCGGGGACGAATGCAAGCGATTTCGCGATTTAATCGCTCCCGCCCAATTGGAGATTGCCCTTGGATTGGAGACGTGCCACCCCGAAGTTCTCGCTGCCCTCAACAAAGATATGACACTCACCGATTTCGACCGAGCGACTGATTTTCTAAATCAATCGCAAATTCGAACTCGAGCTTTTGTTTTACTGCGTCCTCCTTTCATGAATGAGGCGGAAGGCATTGAGTGGGCCGAGCGAACTGTCACATTTGCATTTGACCGAGGAGTCAGTTTGTGTGCAGTCATCCCAACACGGGCCGGAAACGGAATCATGGAACAGCTGGAGTTGGAAGGGCATTTCTCTCCTCCGGAAGGTGATTCAATGGAACAGATCCTGAGTCGCTGTCTTGAGATGAAACGCGGACGAGTCACCATCGACCTCTGGGACGCAGAGCGTTTTTTCTCTTGCGAAAACTGCCGTGTGAAACGGATTCAACGTCTCCAGAATATGAACCTCACACAAATGATTGAACCTTCGATCGAATGTGCGGAATGTCGGAGTTGAAGCCAGTGACTCATTGGGACGTCGTCATTCTGGGAGCCAGTTTCAGCGGAAGCTTAATCGCAGCGATCCTCGCTAAGAATGGCCTCAACGTCGCACTCGTGGACTCAGCCACTCACCCGCGATTTGCGATTGGAGAATCGTCGACTCCATCTGCTGACCTGATTCTTTCCAGCCTCGTGCAAGACTATGAACTCGACGAACTCGCACCGCTGTGTCGCTACGGATCATGGACTCAAACATACCCGGAAATTCGATGTGGATGTAAACGCGGTTTCAGTTATGTCTGGCATGGAGGAGATTCCGGCTATCAAGCGACCGCCAATCACAACTGTGAGTTACTGGTGACAGCAAGCGAATCCAATGAACTCGCGGACACTCAGTGGTATCGGACGGATATCGATCAGTTCATATTCGAACAGGCCATCAATCTCGGAGCCAGCGACTGGACATCGTCAACCATAGAAACGATTCAACATGTCGAGCCCCAAAGTTGGTCTCTCGCCGTCACTCGAGCCGGACAAACCGAGCGGATGCGAGCGGACTTTCTGATCGATACATCTGGGGCCAGCGGGGTGCTGCTTTCGTCGTTGGATATTGCAGATGTCACTCAGTTACTCCGAACGAACACAGCTGCCGTCTTCAGCCATTTCGATCACGTCCCGTCATGCGAGGACTGGCTCGCACAGTCTCAGGCGAGGACGAAGGACTTCCCGTATTCGATTGATCATTCAGCAGTTCACCACGTGACCGAAGAAGGATGGCTTTGGCAATTGAGATTTCGCGGTGGTCCCACCAGCGTTGGTTTTGTGACAACTCCAGATTCGAGCGAATTTCGCGAGATGAAGCCGATCTTCGAAACAGGCCAATGGGATCATCCCAAAAACCGATTTCCGGCCAGTCTGTTTGGGGGGAGTCAGTGCTCTTCCATCCCCGGACAAGTCTTCTCAACGGGGCGTCTGCAAAGGTTGCGAGAATCCGGGGCTGGGCCAGACTGGGCAGCTCTCCCTTCGACCGTGGGCTTCATTGATCCACTGCACAGCACCGGGATTGCTCACTCTCTCAGCGGAATCCAGCGACTCGCGAAAATCATTCTTTCCGGGAACTCAACGTCGGCAAGAGAACAACTCCAGGCATATTCCCAGTCGATTCTGACCGAACATCGTTTGATCGATGAAATGGTTTCGGGGTGTTACCGATCGCTCTGGAGTTTCGAATTGTTCTCAGCCTGGACGATGGTCTACTTTGCCGCTGCGACGACTTTCGAGAAGAACTACAATTCCGGCCGAAGAGACTTTCTCTGCAGCGACGATTCGTCGTTTCTTAAGACGGTCTCGCGACTCTCTCAATCTCTTGATCAACTCAATGCTTCAGGCCGTTGTGAAAAACGCATCGTGGAACATCTCAACTTTCTCCGCGATCAGCTTGCTCCCTACAATCACGTCGGCCTGTTCGAACCGTCGATCCCTGGAATGTACGCGAGGACTGCGGCAGAGAAGACTTAGATCTGCCCAATGACCCCGATGCATTTGCTCGTGTGAACTTGCAGAAACGGCCGAGGGAAGCGTCTTCTCACGGAACGATGGAGTTCATCGCACTTTCTCCAATCGATTCGGTGCGTTCGAACTGGAGAAGGGCAGTGGTCGGCGTTTTGACCTCCCTGATTTTCTGATACCCCGACCGTAGAAGAAGATTCGTAAGCCCAATCAAACCACCTCGTCCCAAATCAGTATCGGTCCCAGCCACGACCCATAACTTCGACTGTGCATGCTCTGAAAGAAATTCGAGATAGTAACGGTTCAGGTTGATGTCATCGATCCAGACCCATGGGAGGGCAGTCCGCTGTTGATCAGCCGGTAGATAGAATCGCCCCATTCGACAGGCGATGTAATCCATGAGCACAGGATCTTCGAACATGACCGGCACGAGGCGACTTTCAACCAAACCGCTTCCCACGATGACAGGCTGATCATCGAGGGATTCTTCATCCAGAATCTTCGCCATCTCTCTCCAGTTCATTGCGGCAGACGTTGAAAGTTTTTCCGGCTTCCAGAGAACTCCTTCGCTAAGGCACCACGTCACGGAGATGAGGCAGATCGCTGCCAATGTTGCGATCGGTCTCCCGAATCGATGGTCCAGCAGCCCCCCTAAAAACGCTGCCGCTGCTGGTAAATAGATAACGCGGTATCGATCTTCAGCGAGTGTTGGAATCCACTGCGATGCAACTCCCAGAAGCAACACACCACCGAGACCCCAGAACGCAGCGATTCCGAAGACTCTCCAATTCGGAGCGGAACTTTGCGTGGATCGCTTGAGCGTTAAACTGGAAATCAGGACCGCAAGAAGAAGTGAAGCCGGGAAAGCTGCCCACCACATCGGTCCTAATATTTCCAGAGTCGACGGGGGAGTCGGGCGAAAATTGAGGATCGCAGACCATCTTGCCATCCGAACGAGACTCGGGACCAGCGGAAGAACAGAAAGAGCGATGAAGGCCATCGCCACGAGCGTTCTGATTCGAGGTCGAACGGTGTCTTCTCGTGTCCAGGCCCCGATCCCCAGCAGCACGATTGACTCAAGGGCGATGAGTGGAGAATTTAGGTAGTGCGTCCATATCAATAGAACACCGCATCCTCCCCATGCGACAAGTGTATCCCATCGGCAGGGTTGACGAAGTCGAAGAGCGGTGAGCCAAAGACTCAAGGCGGACAACCCCAAACTGACTCCGTAGGGACGCGCGAGGCGCGACCACTCGAGAGAAGCTGGAAGGAGGGCAACAATCAACGACGCGAGGCCCGCTGCCCGGGTTCCGAAGAGTTCACGGCTCAGAAGAAAGGTGCCCGTGATGGCCAGAAGATAGCCCATGTACGACGGGAGCCGGATGGCGAGTTCCGATTTCCCGAACACTTGCATCGCGACCGATTGCAGTGCGGAGGAGAACGGCGGAGTCGCTGAGTAGTTCAGGCTGCGCTGCCATAGACTTTCCGGATTGTCAGACCCGGCGATCCAGTAGGCGACATGCTCATCCAAAACAAGTGGATGCGTTGCGACACCTTTCAGAAAAAAGAAGCTCCCGATGGCAACACCGAGCACAAACAAAAGAATGTCAGGAAACGACAATCTTAACGGCTGTTGCGAATCGGATTCGTTCATAGTTAATCGCTCGCCATCCATGGAGAGAAGACGGTTTAAGACCTCGACATTTGCAACGTGAACAAATCATTGCCTCGACAATTCACGTCCGTTCAACGATCGGAATGCATTCCCAAAATATTGCCGCGTGAAAGTGGTCACCGAGCTTCACATAAGAAACTCGGTCGATCATTCTTTGGTTGAATGGTGGTGTTTGAGATGCTCTGGAGGGTGATACCCGCCAGCTTGCAGAAATGAGACAAGATCGACAATTTCCTGCTTCTCAAGCACGTTCGCAAGCCCTGCAGGCATCGGGGAAATCATTGAAACATGTTGTTCCTCAATTTGTTTCTTTCGAATTCGCGTCACCTGATCGGGGATCAACAGGTTCGAAGCGATGTGATACTCGGTGTCTGTTTCTTTCACAACAACACCGGTCAGAATTCGACCGTTGGTCAGCAAGAACTGAACGTTCTGAAAATCCTTGTGAATCTCTGAGGACGGAACGATGATCTGCTCCAACAGCTTCATTCCCTGAAATCGCTCGTGAACTTTCGTCAGATCAGGGCCGAGATTCACACCGTGACCGTGCATCTGATGGCACTGAGTGCAGCGTGCTTTCGCGAACGCCTGCATTCCCCGCATGATCGTTTCGTCATCGTCGGCGACTTGAAGGTTTGCAAAGTCCTCCATCACCCATTCCTGAACGAAAGTCGGTTCGCGTTCCGCGCGGAGACGCTCTGCTTCTTCAAGGTCATTGGCGACAATCAAATCTCCCTTCATAATGACCCAGTGACCGGGAAACGTACACACGAACGGATAGATTCCGGGCTTCGAAGGCGCCTTGAATCGCAGCACGTCCACCTGAGTTTTCCGCGTCGGCCCAATCATCGGAGAGGCATGCAGAATCAGATTTCGTTTGTCCGAAGGAAGAAAGTCAGAGTTCGCATTCTTCGGATCTTTTGCCATTTCGTTGGCTGCCATCCCGACTTCTTCAAGAGCGCCGGGTTTGACAATTACGAGGTTGTGGTCGGTCGCGTCCGGGTTGGAGAACACAATTTTGACCGGTTGCCCGACGAGTGCGGTGATCTCTGTGACTGAATACCGCATCCTCTCCGGAAGGCAGGAGATTCGTACGGTGAGAAGATCATCTTGAAGATCGAATTGCTTCTGAGATGCGGACGGATTCGGTTCTTTGAGTTGGCTACTGCTTCGAAGTCGTGCGAGAATCGATTCGACTTTCAACTCTGGTCGATCTTCCCAATGTCGAACCATCGAAGCTGCCCCGAATGCTGACTGAATTGCATAGGCAAGATGACTTTGGGCAGGATGCTGAGCCACTTCAAGCAAGGCTTCAAAGGCGGGCTCTGTACCGATATACGTTGCCGCGATGGCTGCTTCCATTCGAACAAGTCCATTCGAATCGTTCGCGGACTTCTTCAGAAGTTCAATCGCATCGGGAAGAGATGCGTGCCAGTAGCGGAGCTGCTGCGTTGCTGCTGCTCGTGCATGATGGTCATCACAAGCGAGAACCTCTCGAAGAAGTTCTCCGTTCCGTTCGTCGATCCACCGGTATGTCCAGATGGCTTCCATTTGATGGTGCCGGTAGCGAGGGTCGGAAGAGTCGAGACCTTCAACCCAGGAATCGAGCGCCTGCAAAACTTCCTTCGGACCGCGATCTCTGAGCTCACGCTTGGACCAGTATCGAATCCGATATTCGGGGCGTTTGAGATTTTCGACAAACTCTAGGACTGATGCATCTGCGATTTTCGGAGATTCACTCAATGGATATCCCTTCGCTGTGATTCGCCAGATTCGACCGGAATGGCGGTCTCGACGTTCGTCTCGAAGCGAATACTGAGCGTGCCCCTTCACCGGGTTGTACCAGTCACACAGATACATCGCGCCGCGAGGCCCATAGCGAAGGTCGACGGGAATGAAGCTGAGATTCCGCGAAAAGATCAGATCACTGACATACTCTTCTTCGAACCCGAAGGGGGTTTCGTTCCACTTATGAATCTCCAGGCGATTCGTCGGTTTATAGCGGGCTTTCAAAAACCCGCCTTGAAGGTCTTCGGGAAAGGACGCGAAATCAACAAACTCGTGACCGCACGTTCCGGAGTATGCCTGCAGACCGGCCGGTTTCGGATGCTGATTCGGATAGACAGGATCGAGCGAATGAAACGCCGCAGCGAAAATCGGATGGCTGGCGACATGATTTCCCCAGTCGTCGAATGTGACTCCCCAGGGATTCGTGCTGTGGTAGGTTCCAAAGCTTGTGAGACGATGCGACTTCGGCTCGTAGCGAAACCAACCACTGTTTTGCTGGCGAACGGGCCCGTAGGGAGTCTCCACCTGTGAGTGATGAAAGATCGACTCACGAAAGAGAAGGTCACCATCGGGAGTCCAGGTAAAATCATGCAGTGCATGATGTGAGTCCTCGGTTCCGAATCCGGTCAGCAGCTGTGTTCGACGGTCAGCCCGATCGTCACCGTCGACGTCTTCGAGGAAGGTCAGATGCGGCATCTCGGAGACGTAGACGCCGCCATCGCCAAACTCGAAAGAAAGAGGAATATGGAGATCGTCAGCGAAGATCGTTGACTTGTCAGCCCGTCCATCCTGGTCCGTGTCTTCAAGAATGACGATTTTATCGTCCGGTTCGTTCCCGGGATAAACGTGAGGATAGGTCGTCGAACAGCTGACCCAGAGTCGGCCCTTATTGTCCCACCGCATTTGGATCGGCGCGCCCAGTTCAGGAAACTGCTCTTCTCCGGCAAAGAGCGTGACTTCGAATCGAGGGTCAATCTCGAACGAGGCGAGTTCTTCATCTGCCGTCATCCACTCGTTGGCGCCGCGGGACTCTTTCGTCTTCGGAAGCGGAGGGATGTTGGAATCGTCGATCACATCTTCGGTCGGTTTCCCCTGTGCGAGATCCCAAATCCGTTCCTCGCGGTTGGCAACCATCATGTCAAAATTGCGCATCGCCGGAAGGAAGTCGAGATACCCGTAAGATTTGTTGCGATCACCCGTATAGTAGAACGTGTTCGCGGGACGGTATCGCCGGAAATACTGACGATCTTTATCGACAATGACGTCTCTTAAATTGGCATCGATGGCAGAAGCTTCTTCTCCAAAGAGACCTTGATAAAGAGCGCGGGAGAACAGCTCGTCACCATGTTCGTTGAGATGAACTCCATTCACTGTCCAATCAGTGTCATTAGCCAAGAATGTCGCGTTCGTTTCGTCGAAGACGTCAACGAATCCGACTTGCAAATCTTCTGCCACACCCTGAATCACGTCCCGATACCTGGAAAGGTTCTGATTATTCAAGTCTGCTGCCGGGACGTTTGTAATGTTCTCGCAGGCAATCGGAGAAACGAGTACGATCTGCGGTCCGCTCTCTCCATTGTAAGCGTGTGATTGAAGATGTTGGACGTGTCGCGTGAGAGACTTCCGGAAAGCTTCGAGCCCCTCATCGCCGTTAAAGGACTCGTTGAACCCGTACGCAGCAAAGATGACATCAATTTCTTCATGAGTCAGGTGCTGATGGAGATCTGCAAAATTTGCGGGACGCGGTTGCAGGTCAGGGGTGTCAGCACTCCACGCCAGGTTCCGGACAATCAATCTGTGTTCCGGATACTTCTGGTGGAGCAGGGCTTCAAGGTTTCCGTACTTCTGAGTTCCTTCGAGAAGAGAGTTCCCGATCAGAGCGATGCGATCATCGGGATGAAGCTTGAGCGGGAGCGTCGTTTTTCGTGGAGTTGTCGTTGCGGCTCGGGGTGCCGTTTCGTGATAGATTCCGTATTGAATCAGATCAGGATCTTCTTTGGGTTCCGAGTTTTCCGTCCGGGTATTCTTTGCGTCGTTGACTCTGCGTTGACGAGACCGGGAATCTTTCGACTGGGCCGGAAGGCTGTCGAAAGAAGTGACTAAAAATGTGAGGAAACTCGCCATCACGAAGACTTCCACAACACGTATTCGAGATAACTGTTTGCTCATTGTTAGTGCTTTCCGCGAGGCAAGGAATGAATTGTGTTCGGGTTCTTAGCTCGTGTCTTTGTCAGTAACCGAATAACGACTTCAGTGATCGTTCCGACTCATCGGATTCTCTCCCTAGATGAGAAACTCGACTTCGCGAATCGAGCGAACGAGGCACTTCGATGAATTTCACTTTAACTCCTGGCGATCAACGGGTCGAGAATCGACCCGGAGGAGATCTGCATTGGTCGGTTCAGCCGGTCGTGAATTTCGGTCGTTGGGTCAATCCCCATCTGTGACCAGAATGTGGCGAGCAAATCGGCCGGGCTGACGGGATGACTCGCCACTTCTGCCCCTTTCGAGTCACTCTCTCCGTACACGATTCCTGGCCGAAATCCTCCGCCGGCCAATACAGTCGAATAGACATTCGGCCAATGGTCGCGACCAGCAAGATTGTTGATCACCGGAGTCCGACCGAATTCTCCTGTGTTCACAACGAGTGTCGACTCCAACATTCCGCGATCTCTCAGATCGTCGACAAGCGCAGCGAATCCCTGATCCATGGGAGGAACGATGTGTCGATATCGATTCTCGAGATTTCCGTGAGTGTCCCACTTCTGGTTGAATTCATTAAACGAGACGAATTGAACCCCCGCTTCGACCAGTCGTCGTGCCAGTAACAGCGACTGCCCGAGTCGATTTCGCCCGTAGCGATCACGCATGGCATCCGACTCTTGACTCAAATCGAGCGCTTGCCGGACTTTCCCATCGACCACAAGTTCGAGTGCCGATTGCCTCAAGTGATCGTGCCGAGTCGCGACATCGGCATCGAGGATTCTTGCAACAGATTCCAGCTTCTCTGTCAAAGACAATCGCTTCCGAAGCCGCGGAGGAGTGAGCCCCTCTGGAATAGACAGCGAGAGTGGCTGATAGTTGGGTGACGCAGGATCTCCTTCGATGACGAACGGATCGTGGAGGCTTCCAAGAAACCCTCCGTATTGTCCCGGCATGCGGTTGGAAGGACCAGGAATGCTGAGCCAGTTCGGAAGAGAGACGCTTCGTGGCACGCTGTGCTGGCCGGGGAAGAGATAGTTCAGAACCGCCCCCGGTCCCGGAAAGTCGTCGCCGTGTGCTTCTCGATCCCGGTCCTGCTGATTCTCCGATCCGGTGAGAGAAATGTACGTCCCGGCAATATGGTTGGTGAACTTGTGTGTCATTGAGCGGATGACGCACAGCTGATCCGCAATTCGGGCGGAATGAGGCATCAGCTCGCCGAAACGCACATCCGGGATGCTTGTTTCGATCGACTGAAACGGTCCACGAACTTCGGAGACGGCATGCGGCTTCGGATCAAAAAGGTCGATGTGACTCGCACCTCCCTGAAGGTGCATGAAAATACAACTGCGATGAGGAGGCACAGCCTCTTGACCGGCATCGGCCGAAAGCGTTTTCCCGAGCAACCCGAGTGCCCCGATCTGAAGCACAGATCGCCGAGCCAATGGAATTCCTTCAAGCATCGATTGCATCTCCAAAGGGCGGTTTCACAGTGCAGCTCATGCAGCCAACAGTGCAACTCAATCAAACAATTGTGTTTTCGAATATGTGGTGTCCGTTGTAGTGGTTCGGGAAAGTCGTTGGCAAGCGCCTCGCCCAAAAGGAGACAACAACCCATCGCGAAGCTCCGTCAGTCTTCGCAACGCATTTCATAACACCCGATGTTCAGTGGGACGCGAAGGCGTATAATGAGAACGCACGTCATTCAAATATTGAGTTGAAACATCGCCGAAAGCTGAAGGTGACTTTCATGGATCTGATCGACCGATTGTTCGACAAACTCTGGATCAGTTTTTGCGAGATGAATCCGCAATCAAGTGCTATTGTCGAGATGCTCACAAAACGGGGCGAACGTGTCGTGAATGACCATGTCGCCTTCCGGACATTCAACGACCCGCGCGTGTCGATCGACGTTCTTGCGAAACCGTTTGTCGAAAGCGGATACGCAGCGAAGGGAGAATACCAGTTTCCGCAAAAGAAACTTTTCGCCCGTCACTACGAACATCCACTCCCTGAACGACCGAAAGTATTTATCAGCGAACTGCTTCTCGAAGAGATGTCTCCGCAGCTGCAGAGCACTGTGCAAGAGCTACTCTCTGAGGGTGAAGAACTCATTTCGAAGGCACCGGAACTCTGCTTGCTCGGTCGTCCATGGACGGTCACCAGCCAGCAATACACGGCTCTTTCCGAAGAAAGCGAGTACGCCGGTTGGCTCTCCGCTTACGGATACTGTGCGAACCACTTTACGGTGCTCGTGAATGCACTCGCGCACATCGACAGCCTCGAAGAACTGAATTCTCTCTTGAAAGAGCAGGGGTTCGAACTGAATTCTGAGGGGGGTGAAATCAAAGGATCACCTTCGGATTTCCTCGAACAGTCATCGACTCTCGCATCGATGATCGACGTCAATTTCGCCGACGGACCGATGCGAATTCCCGGCTGTTACTATGAGTTCGCGAAAAGATACCCAATGGCCGACGGAACTCTGTTCAGCGGATTTGTTGCCAAGAGCGCCGACAAGATCTTCCAGAGTACCGATCGACGCAACGCCAACTAAGGACTCACGGAATCCTTCATTTCTGGAACGAGTAAATCGCCCCCAAATTCAGAATCCCGGTCAGTTCATCAAGCGCTGCTTGCACTTCGTCTAAGAGCTTGGGATCGGCAAGATCGGGCAAAGTCAGTTCGTCTCGATAGTGCCGGTTCACCCAGTGCTCCAGCGTCGATGCGAGTTCGGGTGTCAAACGGATCGACGGACTCATCGCTTGCAGTTCACGTTCTGTGAGAACCACTCGCAGCCGAAGGCAAGCGGGGCCGCCCCCGTTTTGCATACTTTGACGAAGGTCGACAAATTCGATTCGCAAGTTCAGAGCCGAATCCTGTCGAAGTTCGTCCAAAACTTCCATGACCGATTCTGACTTCCGACACTCTTCGGGACAGAGCAAAAGCATTTCCCCCGTTTTCAGTGTCACGAGTTGACTGTTAAACAAATACGTTCCAACAGTTTCCTCAAGCGACAGCCGATCTTCTGAGACTTCGATCACTCGCATGCCCGGCAAAAGAGATTTCCATTCGTCAATCAGATTGGATTGTTGGACGAACGCCGCCGAATGGCAGAACAGCGATCTCTCGTTCGCGACTGCGATGACATCGTTATGAAAAACTCCTGCGTCAATTGCGCGGGGTGTCTGCTGCACCACACTCACCCAATCCGGATTGAGCAGATGATTGCGTGCGATGGCTTCGCATGCTGCCCGTGTTTGTCTCGCTGGAAACTTCCCTGGGAGCTGAGATTGAGGAAGTTCCGGGCTGCGACCATACACGAACACTTCGAGACCGCGTTGTCCGTACTCGCTTGAGACTCTCATGTGATTCGCAGCCCCTTCGTCCGAGAACTCTTCCGTCGCGGGAAGTGGATCGTGAATCACGAAGTGTTGAGAGTTATTAAAAATGGTTCTTAAGACCGTTGTTGTAAATTGCGTTTCCAACCGGCGATGAGGAGTGCTTTGCAGATTCGCGGGTGTGAAGTGAACTCGCCCGTCCTGCGTATCAGCACTGGGAGAAACGGTCGCCGCGTTCGCCGTCCACATTGCCGATGCACTCGAGACGCTCGAAAGAAGATCGGGATGTTCTTGCAGGGCCTGAGCGAGAACTTCTTCATCCGTTCCAGTCAGCCCGAACACTCTCAACGCGTCGATGTCCGGGCGATAGTGAGGCGGCAACACCCCTTGCGGGATCGAAAGCTCTGCGAGTCGTCTCATCTTACGGAGACCTTCCAGCGCAGCCCGTTTGGAATAAGAAACCTGATACCGGTGACTTTGCGAAGCAATGTTTCCGGGAGCAAGCCCCCCATAGTGATGCGTCGGTCCCACAAGTCCGTCGAGATTCAATTCAACCGCTACAGCAGCCTCGTTCACAATTCAACTCCAGGCAGTAACTGGTCGGGAAGTTCAAGGACCGGAGCGGAAAGAGAAGCAACCGGAATGTTGCAGGAATCGATCATAAAGAATCCCGCAGGCCGGTGGTTTCCACTGAGCCCAACTCCTCCGAATGGAAGCCGACCGCTTGCTCCGGTTGTCGGTCGATTCCAGTTCACAAGACCGGAACGAATTCTCCGCTGAAACAATTCGTAACGAGAAGAATCATCGGAAATCAGCCCAGCGACTAACCCGAAACGAGTTCGATTGGCCTCAGCGATTGCTTCGTCGAAGGATGAAGTCCGAACCACTTGCAGCAAGGGCCCGAAGATCTCTTCATCGGGACGCTCGGCGATGTCCGTCACATCGATCACCCCCGGTGAAATGAAGGCCGGTCCGTTGGGGAGCCGACGTGCTTCAACCAAAATTTTCCCGCCGATCGATTTCAAATGACTTTGCTGCTGAAGGACCTGATCGACAGCGGAAGAGGAGACGAGCGGTCCCATGAACGGTTCGGGATCGTCACCACATGCTCCAACTGTCAGTGTTGGAATGACTTCAATCAACCGATCCAGAATTTTCTGATTTCCGTCTGGGAGAATCAGTCGACGTGCACAGGTGCATCGCTGTCCAGAAGTCACATAGGCCGATTGAATCACCGTATAAACAGCGGCATCAAGGTCGTGGACTTGATCGACGATCAATGCATTGTTTCCGCCCAGTTCGAGAGCGAGAAGTACTTCCGGACGAGCTGCCAGAGCCTTCGAGATTGCAATTCCTGCAGGCACACTTCCCGTAAAGAGAACTCCATTGATCTCAGGATGATCGACGATGGCCACTCCCGTCTCTCGTCCTCCCTGGACAAGGTTCAGAACTCCCGGAGGAAGGCCCGCAGCTTCCCAGAGTTCGACTGTTTTCTGTGCAACGAGGGGAGTTAATTCGCTCGGTTTGAAAACGACGGTATTCCCTGCGAGCAGCGCCGGGATGATGTGTCCATTGCTGATATGACCAGGAAAATTAAACGGACCGAATACAGCCATAATCCCGTGAGGCATATACCACGTTTTCGCGGAACCAAATTTCTGCGGTGACTCGATCGGGCTGCGCCGCTCCTTCAAGGCATCGATCGAAGTCGGAATCTTCGCAATCATCGCCTGAACTTCAGTCTTCGACTCCCAGTAAGGCTTGCCGACTTCTTCGCTGATCGCGCGAGCCAGTGAATCCTGATGTTGATCCAGTTCCGCTCCGAATGCGTCGAGAATCTCAATTCGTTGGTTGAGTGGCAGACCTGCCCATTGCTCAGCTGCATTCCGCCCGGCCTGCATGGCTGAATTGATATCGTCGGAGGTCGAATGACATCCGTTCCAGAGAACTTCACCGGTTGCCGGATTCAGAGAAGAGAAGGACTCCCCCGATCCCGAAGTCCAGCTTCCGTCGATCCAGTTCTTTCCCTCGTGAGTCATCGTTGATTCACCTTCCCGAATTGGAGTCACGTAAGTTCCATGGTTGGCTCTGAGCCCCTTTGGGTGTGACATGCCGCACGATGTCTCCCAACTCGATCTGCAAAGCTTCTGCAGTCGACCGTTCGATCGTGACTCCTTCTGAGCTCAACTTCAGAGAAGCCGTCGTCGCTCGAAAGTTTTGAGACGTATTGCCGACAATGCGAAGCTCACCATCTTCGATGTGATCAACGAGTTCGACCACACACGCACCACGGCTGTCCCGAACTGCACGAATTGAATCGACCGCAGCTTCGAGAATTGGCCCCGCCTCGAAAATATCGATCATCTGATTGAATCGAAAACCTTCCGACTCAAGTAGCTTTCTCGCTGGAACGGTGTTCTCGTGAACTTCTCCAATGACCGCCTGAGCCTCTTGAGGAAGAAGATTGATATAAATCGGATGAACGGGCATGAGGTCACCGATGAACTCTTTGTTCACGATGCTTAAATAGTCTGCTTTGGGAAACTCGAGATCGAAGAAATGCTTCCCGATCGCATCCCAAAACGGGCTTTGTCCCTGATCGTTGATCACTCCTCTCATTTCCGCAATCACCTGCGAATCGAACAGGTGCGGAAACTGTGCAATCATGAGAAAGCGAGAAAGCGAAAGAAGTCGTCCGTTGCCGCCGTGCCGATAGTCCGGATGAAGAAACAGGCTTCCGATTTCACAGGGACCGTCGTGCTCTGCAACCAGATGAAGAACAGGCACTTCCTTGCGAATCTGAAGCATTGTCGATTCGTGAATGCTCATTTCGATTCGATAAGCATAAAACGGTTCGAATCCGCCGACCTTCGATAATATCCCGGAGGTCCCAATCACCCTTGAGCTTGATAAATCCTCAAGGACGAGGAGATAAGACTGTCCGCGCGGAGTTCCTGAGGGAATATTTGCAAACGACTGAACGGATTCCCGGACACGTTTCTCCAGAAGTGCGTGATCTCGCGGAAGTGTCGTCAGTCCGAACGAGGTCAGATCCGCAAGCGATGCGAGATCATCGAGATCGTCAAGTTCGACTGGACGGATGACAAACATATTTCCCCTCCGTTGTTCACGATCTGTACGCATTAAAACGCACCAAATGCCTGAAACTCTTCCTCATCGAAATACGCTCTCCAGCATTCTACGCACTTCGTCCCGTTTCGAACGGTGGAATTTGTTTGTCAAGTTCTGAAGCGATCCATTCCTGAAATGGCGACTTGACTTGAAACGACTTTCCCGGAATTCTCAATTCGCACGACCGTCTGCCGAGTGAGTCCGTGAACCATTCGACGAAATAAGACGACGTAGCCGCGCGATCCGATTCCTGAAATCACCCCAGTTCATTTAACACGTCACCAATGATCTCACAGACCTGTTGAATCTGTTCATCAGTAATGACCAGCAGCGGCGGAAGCATGCGCACCCGTGTCGGATGCTGCCCAGCTGGGAACGCGATGACTCCGGCATGGAAGAGTTTGTCGAGAAACTCCTTCGTCCGCTCCGGGCTTCCATCAAAGACAGAGAAAGCGATCATGCCGCCGCATCCCCAGGGACCGTGAATCGACTTTTTGAACTTGGATTGCAGCTTGTTGAGATGCTTGGCAAAGCGCTCGTGAATCTGCATCGTCCGGCCTTCGGGGCCCAGGAAGTTCTTTTCACGAAATTCATTGATGATGAAACGCGCTGCGTAAATCGCTGATGTGGCCCCCGTAAAAGTCTGACTGACGAGACCCGGACGAGGCTTAAATTCCTCGGTAAACAAAGTGGCACAAACCTGACTCATTTTCCCAATGGAAACGACATCGGCATACTCATCCAGTTCAAGATCCTGAAACGCGAAGAGTCTTGAAGTCCGCCCGAAGGTCTGCACTTCATCGAAGAAAATCGGGACATCGTGATCGCGGAGATGATCGATGAGCGTCAGAAAGAACTCTCGTGGAGCGGAATAATAGCCACCTTCTCCCTGAATCAGTTCAATGCACATTCCCGCGTGTCGCCCCGGGTATCGCGAAAGTAGTTTTTTCAGTGCAGCGAGCGAGCGTTCGGTGCTGCCCGTCGGGTCGTCATGATCATAAAACGGGATGTAATCGACGTTAATGTTCTGGGGAAGGCCATCACGATTTTTGGGGCGATCCGTCAGTTGAGCGAGTGCCATCGTCCGTCCGGCGAAGCAGTTTTCGAAAGACAGAATTCGATCGGCCGGGAACTTTGCCTGAAACATCATCTTCAAAGCATTTTCATTGGCCGTCGCTCCACTCGTTGAAAGAAAACAATGGCGAATTCTCGATCCGCTCTCGCGGGCGACTCCGACCACTTCATTGCATAACTTCAGCGACTCGAGATTCTGCTGCAGGTTGCCTTGCATCACCGAATCAGAAATCGCCGCTTGAACAAGCATGTCGATCAAATCGGGATTCGAATGTCCTGCAACATGAACCCCAATCCCGGTGATCATGTCGAACTTGACACTCCCGTCGGCAAGCTCAACAAGCGCTCCATTTCCGAAACCACTTCCCAGAAACGGGTAATACAACGCACCGCCCCGCAAATGCCCGAAGTGTTTCAGCATCACTTCGTACTCAAGCTTGTTCTCGTCCACCGGCGGAGAGGGTCGTGTGAGTGCTTCGCGGTATTCCGAAATCGTTTCTCGAATTAATTGTCGAGCTTTCAAAATTCGCTCATCGTGAAAACACGCGGCCGCTTGGGTTGTCGGATCAGGCATTTGAGTCGCTTTCTAATGTACAGTGTGGGCGTCTTCGGTGTTTTGCTTAGCTCGGCAGGGAAGGGCATGGCCAAAGGTCTGAATTCAGCGTCCAGTTGATGAGTGTGTGGGCGGTGAGAGTGGCTCGCTCCGTGAGGCTGTCCAAAACCATGAATTCGTCTGTGCTGTGAATTCCGCCTCCACGCACGCCAAGGGTATCGACATTGGGAACTCCCCAACCTGCGAGACGATTTCCATCGCAGACACCTCCGGTCGATCTCCAGTTCAAATCAATTTCCAAACTTTTTGCGGTCTCACGAATCTGATCAAACAGAAACTGACCTCGATCGTCGATCGTTTTGGGGGGAGTGTTGAACTCTCCGAATCGTTCGACATCAACACCAAATTGCCGAGAGGCCTGTTGTTGCAGCTCATCAAGAGCAGCTGCAATCGCCGGTTCATTTTCTGATTTCGAGTAACGGACGTTAAAACGAAGGACCGCCATGCTCGGAACCATATTCAATGGTCCCCCTCCATCAATACGAGCGACGTTCAGCGTCGTCCCTTCCCAGTCCCCATTCAATTGATGAATTCCCGAAGCAATGAAGGCTGCCGCAGCGACAGCATTCCTTCCGTCTTCGAAATGCCTTCCAGCGTGAGCGGAAACCCCGACACACCGAATGTGAAAATTCGCCGAACCTTTTCGGTGATGAGCAAGACTTCCATCCGGAAGTGCAGGCTCGAACAACAGCCCGACATGATTGCGTCGCGAGGCTTCCTCCAACAATCGTGCTGATCCTGGGGAGCCAATTTCTTCGTCGGGATTCAAGAGGACTTCCCATCCAAGCTCCCGAATTCCTGAAGACTCAACGTGCCGTTCCAGCGCCTGCAGGGCCACCAGCATCACTGCCACTCCGCCTTTCGCGTCGGCAACTCCAGGTCCATAAAGGTGAACGTCATCGCGTCTGACGGTCTGGAATGGAGACTCTATTCCGTAGACCGTATCCATATGGATCACAAGTAAAACTCGGCGCGGCGCCTCTGGTCGACAACGAATCGAAAGGGCAGGCCCCAGTTCATGCGCGACTAATTCCCCGCGATTGTTGAGTTCTTCGACAGGATCAACGGGAATCAGTTCTGGAGTGACTCCCAACTCAGCAAATTCATGCTGCATGAGATGAGCAACTGTCCCCACTCCGGATGAATTCATCGTCCCGGAATTGACAACAGCCCAGCGTTCTACGAGTCCAATCATTCGGTCTCGCTGGGTTTCGATCCAACTTTTTGCGGAAGCCAATGGGTCCATGGTTGTCGTTCAACTCATGATAATTAACGTGCGGAACAGGGGAATTGTCTGAATTCCTGAAAATTGAAGATCGGAATGATCAACCGATCGCCTCAAAATTCCGGAACAGCTTGAGGAGTCTTGGAACAGAAAGAACTGATGAGTTGTGTGTCACAAGTCTGCCTGATTTCAAGCAAAAGTTCCATCGAGAGGAGAGAAGTTGATGAAGTCTGACGATCATGTGCCGAACCAGTTGGCGTGCTCCCCATTTTCTGATCCAGATGTTATGAGAGTCAACCGACCGATTTTGGTTCGAGGAGACTTTGATGACGAAGCGACGACGACGTAAGCCTGAGCAGATTGTGAAGCTGTTGCAGGAGGGGCAAGCGATGTTGGCGGCAGGAAAGTCGCTGGCTGAGGTGTTGCAGAAGCTG
>NZ_SIHI01000023.1 GCF_007859735.1 Thalassoglobus neptunius
ATTCAGGACTGGCGGATGACTTACAACCACCGCCGTCCGCACAGCTCTCTTGGAGGGTTGACGCCTGCCGAATTTTCGACTCAGTGTGCTTCCGTTCCAGAGAAGGTTCCGCCTACGGCTCCACCTTCTCCTCCACTCCAGCACACTGACTTACTTACCTAACCCCAACTCTCATAAGCCTGGTTCAAACTTCGGGGGCATTTCATCCGAACATGCTTCTTCGTCAGTTCGTCTTGAACAGCTTGCATCTTCTTCGGCCCGAAATCCCCGACCTTGGTTGTTCGGAACATACGGATAGAAACACGCATCACCGTTCGAGAGTTGGCGACTTCGCCGGGACTGCAGTAGTGGACAGCGTGCTGGGGCAGGGAGAGACGACTCGCTGCCCGACTATCGTTGTCGCAGCCGGGGTTGCATGGGCTTCCTGCCGGCGTGTGATGAATGCATCGTAGGCGTCCCGGCTTTCAGTCGTTCCGTAGGCGCCGAAGTAGACTACCCGCCCGTTGATTGTTCGCGTTGGCTTGCCCGGTTGCTTTGTGTTTGCAGTATTTTCGTGTTCGCGGCATCGGTTTTCCCCTTGCGAAGCGATCACAGCTACAGAGACAAATTCTGTAGCCAGAAAGCAGAGGGTTGCCACGCTCGTTTTGAGGTGGTCACAAGTTGTGACTGAGTAACGAGTTAAAGAAGATTACCCGGCCAGGATTTGAACCTGGACTAACAGTACCAAAAACTGTGGTGCTACCGTTACACTACCGGGTAAGTTGTGGGCAGGATACTCAGTTGACTGAATATTGCAAGATTGTTTCTCGGTTGGAATTGCGAACTTCACACTCTGGTGGGGGAAGTTCATTTTCGCGATTCCGTATTTGTCGAGGCGTTGGCCCTCGAGGCAGCGGCGAATTCGCGGGCTGGGGAGCGATCACGCATTTTTCATGCGGTCAGAATCGTCCCCAGTTGGTGAAACCGATCATTGGGCTTTTCTGTGCCGTTCCTCGGGAAGGCTGTCAATTGCTGTGATCCGCGGGTGATGAGGATCGGTCAATCGAGGGGGCGAACCCAGATTTCTCGGAAATAGACGGTGCTTTCCGGGTCGTGGGCTTGCAGTGCGAAAGTGCCGTGATCGATGCGTCGCTCTGTGTATCGAGGGTGTTGGTAGTCTTCAGGTTCGGTGTAATCGACGACAATTTCGTCGTCGACCTCAATTTGCACGGTGTCTCTCTGAACCTGAATGTGCAGTGTGAAGAATACGTCGTCGCCAACCGGTGATTCAGGGAGGTTCTCGACAGCGAACAAGCTTCCTGTTCGCGTCGGATTTTTATGGCTGGCATTCATTTGGACTTCATGTCCGGCGTTCGGAAATCCTTCTTCCTGGAACTTCGTGTGGAAGTAAACTCCGCCGTTCGAGCCGGGTGTCGTCATGCCTTCGACGAGAAGTTCAAAGTCTGTGAAGTCAGCGCCCTCAACATCTCCTGTGTAGAACAGATGAGATTGATTTTGCGTTGCGTGGGCGCGAATCATTCCGTTGATGATGGTGAACGAATCTGCTGGGGGGCTCGCTGTCCAGCCTTCGAGATCGCGACCATTGAAGAGTGAAATCCAACCGTCCTGTTCCATTTCTTTTCGATGATGGGCGACGTGTTCTGGAACGGGAAACGAGCGGAGTGAGCTGTAGCGGCGATACGTTTCGAAGACATCGCCTCCGTCGAGAATACGAGGGTCTCCCGTCTCGATGAGGTATTGTTGGAACTGGCTTGCGAGTTGTTCTTCGGTCTCAGCGAAATCGGGGCTGCCAGCGAGATTTTTCAGGCATCCGGGGTCGTTCACGATGTCAAAGATTTCGATCTCGGGACGCATGTCGACTGCGTAGTGAAAATATCCTTCGACGTTCGGATCGTCGCGATGTTCGATGAGGAAGCTCAAGCTGGGACAGGCATCGATATCATGGTAGCCGCCGTGTTCTGGTCCGAGAGTTCCGTCGTTGTTCAGTTTCTGAGGGGCTCCGGCTGGCCACCGTTCAGGTCGGAAATTCTGAATGTACAAGTACTCAGCTGTTCGCATTGCTCGTTGAGGATAGGCCAGCGTCTGATAGCGTGAGGATGAATGTCGTTCTCGTCCGGAGAAGACGAAGGCCCGGTCAGACGCATCGTCTTCGTCGCCTTGCAGAAGGGGAAGCAGGCTGTGACCAGCGAGAGGATACTCTGTTGAGGGATGCGGAATTCCAACGACGTCGTAGATTGTCGCTGTCAGATCGACGAAAGCGACGAGAGCATCGGACTCGTGACTTTCTGAATTGATGCCACCCCATCGAATCGCGAGTGGCATATGAATTCCGTATTCGTAGCAGTTGGCTTTTGCGCGGGGGAACGCCATTCCGTTGTCGGATGTGACGATGATCAACGTGTTGTCGAGTTCGCCTGCTGCTTCGAGTTCGTCGAGAATTTCCCCGAGATGGCGATCGAACCATTCAATTTCGACAGCATAGTCTGCGAGGTCGGATCGGATTTCGGGGTGATCCGGGAGGAACGGAGGGACCTCGACTTTTTCAAGGACTTTGCCTGCTTTCAGTCCCGATCCTTTTTCAAATCCGCGATGCGGTTCGTGTGCTCCATACCAGAAACAGAATGGCTGATCCGGCTCTTTCTGGCTTAGGAAGTTCTTGAAATTCGCTGAGTAGTTCTTGTTGCTGATTCCCTTGTAAGGGCTTTCCAGAACTTCCCCGACATAGGCAGGGCCCGCCGGGTTTTCTTTGCGTCCATCATCTTTGTAATTGCCGGGACCCCAGCCTTTGCCTGTGTACCCGACGTGGTAGCCGTTCTCCGCAAGCACTTCCGGAAACGTTCGGTATCTGGCCGGGAATGAACTGGCGTGGGTTCCTGCGTTTTCAATCTGCCAGATGTGGCGACCCGTCAGCAATGCGGCGCGGCAAGGGCTGCATCCGGGAGAAGCTGCAAATGCGTTGTTGAAGAGAATTCCCTCGCGGGCGACTCGATCGAATGCCGGGGTTTGCACGAACTCACACCCGTAGGCGGACGCGTGCAACCATGACTGGTCATCGCTGATGACAAAGAGAACGTTCGGACGCTCTTCCGCCCTAAGCGAGGGGACAACAAGTAGCAATGCGGCGAGCAAAGAGTATCTCATGAATGGCGACTTTCATTCGTGGGCAAATTCTTCGGGAGTGTTTGTCTCGGAAACTCAGATCATATCGGCGATGCGTGTTGCGAGCCAGTTGATGGCGGTGAAGAGAACGACTTTCTTGTGGTCTCATCGGGATGCGAGGGCATCGGCCGATCGGCTCAGGCGTCGATCGATTGATCGCTTTAGATGGCGTATGAGCAGAAAATCGATGTTCCTCGATCGTCGGATTCAGAGTGCGCAGCGATCGAACTTGGACGAAAGTGCGCGGTGAGCCCCGCTTTGAGTGAAGGTGAAAAAAAGACAACGTGCTCGCAGAACCAAGAGTTTCAGAAGAAGCGGTCGAAAAGTCGGGGCCGGACTGATCAATGAAGGTCGCTTCATCGGGACGACTGATCGTGTCGCCATGACCGGGTGAGTGTAGAGAGAATTGTATCAATTCTGCGGAGTGACCTTCGATCAACAGGAAGGTCGCTCCACCTGTGAGGATCTCAATGTTCGCATGACATGAAATCCTTACACAGGTGTCAGAGTCGCTATTGATCGGAACAACCTGATGGTGTTGAGGAAAATCACCGCCGGAGGAAGGTTTCAGTTAAGTTTCGCGCTTGTAACATTTTGCTCAAAAGTGCATTGTGGACTAAGTTCCATGGGAAGGATCGGCCGCTGACTGCAGTTGTTGGTGGGCGCAATAACATTCAGGGAGGGAGGACGACGCAATAGATCAAGCTGGCTTCGTAAGCGTTGAGAAGCCGGTTGAGAGTGAAAGCGAGGACCACGATGGGAATCTCCATCGTTTCATTACGAAACACGATTGGCATTCCGTCGGCGATTCTATTCCTCATGTTGAGTTCGCAGCTCCTGCGGGCAGCTGAGGATTTCGCGGTTGTTGATGTGCAGTCCGCACTCCGCAACGGCGAAGCTCTTGAGAGCGAAAAGGACTGGTCCGGGGCCATTAAGGTTTATGAGTCCGCACTGGAACAGTTTTCCAACGATGAAACTCTGAAGCTGCGGCTTCGTTATGCGAAGCTGAATTTCTCCATCGAACGTCGTTATCTCGATGACAGCTTTCAGACGACATTAAAGCCAATGTCTCAAGAGGCGGCGTTGAGTCTGTACGATGACGTCTTAACCAACGTCCAGTCATATTTCGTCAGTTCGATCAGTGTCAGCACTCTTGTCTCTCACGGAACTGAAAGTCTGTGGCTGGCATTAGGTCATCAACGATTTATCGATGAGAACCTGTTTGGAGCATCGCCGGAGAGAATCGAGAAGCTTCGTCGGAAGTTGTACGATCTCTACTGGAATAACAAAGTTAAACCGGTCAACCATCGATTTGATGCTCAAAGCGTGGTCCGCGAAGTTTGCAAGTTATGCGACAATGAAATCGGACTGTCATCAGGTCCGGTCATTATGGAGTATTGCTTCGGTGCTTTTAACTGTCTCGACGACTACAGCAGCATTCTGACTCCGGGACGACGAAAAGACTTATACGGCAACATCAAGGGAGAGTTTGTTGGAATCGGAATCGTCATGGAAAGTGAAAGTGGGAAGGGAATGGCTTTGAAGCAAGTCCTCCCGGAAAGTCCCGCCGCAGAGCAGGGGCTCAAGCGCGGAGATATGATCACCGCTGTCGACGGAACGGACTGCCGAAACTTAACGACTCAAGAAACTGCAGATCTGTTGACCGGCAAAGCAGGTTCCAGTGTTCAACTCACGATCAATCGCGATGGATTCCGAACGTTTCAGGTGACGTGTCAACGTCGTCAAGTTCAGATCAAAAGCGTCGCGGTCGCGAAGATCATCGATTCACAAAACGGGATCGCTTATATCCAGATGACCGGATTTCAGCAGAATACTGTTCGGGAAATGGATGAAGCTCTTCAGAAACTGCATCAACAAGGGATGCGGGCACTGATCTGGGATGTCCGCGAAAATCCAGGTGGGCTGTTGACGGCTGCGATTGAAGTTCTTGATCGTTTCATCGACGAAGGTGTCATCGTGTCGACCAAAGGCCGCGTGTCTGATCAGAACGCGACTTACCGGGCACGTCAGAATGGAACATGGGGAATTCCCATCGTCCTGTTGATCGACGAGAACAGTGCCAGTGCGAGCGAAATTGTGGCTGGAGCGATTAAAGACCACCGCCGAGGAACAGTTGTCGGACGCAAGAGCTACGGAAAGTGGAGCGTTCAGACGATCTTTGATGCACGCTTCGGGACGAGTATCCGGCTCACGACAGCTCGATTCTACTCGCCGAACGGGTCGACATGG
The DNA here is from genome assembly GCF_007859735.1 of Thalassoglobus neptunius. Taxonomy (GTDB): domain Bacteria; phylum Planctomycetota; class Planctomycetia; order Planctomycetales; family Planctomycetaceae; genus Thalassoglobus; species Thalassoglobus neptunius. The sequence goes on from NZ_SIHI01000023.1 coordinate 5,410, forward strand.
GGTAGCATTGGACTTGAACCGGATGTCGTTGTTGATCATGGTTCCTTTGAGCGTCCGATTGGGGATGTCGATGTCTATGCTGACCCTGATATCCAGGCAGCGATGAAAATTCTCACTCAACCTGAATTTACTCAGCGATGAACCCAGCCCGAGACCCGGAACTCCAAAACGCTCCGAAATGGCTGAAGGGTCGCGGTCTCGGACCACGGATGAGATGGCACACCACCACGGATGGGCCGCTCGAGGCGATGGCGTATGCTCGCGAGACTGGGGACCTGTTTCTCGCCGATGCGACCGGAACGCTTTCACGCGTTGATCGTCAAGGGAAGATTGCTTCGATTACACATTTGCACAATCCCCCGACTCAGTTGAGTTGGAGCGATGATGGGAATTTCGGAGCAGCGATGTGCGGGGAAGATGTGATTCTCCGATTCGATCGAAACCTGAAGGTTGTCGGTGAATTCACTCCTTCGGAGATTCCTCTCGCGATTGCAATTTCTCCTTTTGGAAATCACCTCGCTGTCTCTTACGTCAACGCTACCACGATCTTCTACAACGAGCGTCGACGAAAGATCGGAAGGTTTGAGACACTTCGCCCGCTTGCATTTCTTCGATTTTGTCCGAACGAGCCAATCCTGTTTGGGGCCGCTGAGCACGGACTGGTTTGTTGCTTCAATCTCGCCGGGGCAGAAATCTGGCGGGAGAAGAACTGGTCGAATGTGGGAGGGCTTTGTCTGACCGGAGATGGCGATCTTGTCTATCTCGCGAGCTTCGCACACGGTGTCGAAGTCTATGACGGCGACGGCGCCAGCGTGGGGTCCTATGTGCTCGACGGGACTGTGCATCGACTGGATGCAAGCTATGAACCCAATCGTCTCATCGTTTCGACGGTCGAAGGAGCGCTCTACTGGCTCGACGCGGATGGGGAACTTCTATGGTCGACGTCTGTTTCGGATGATGTCGTGAATCTGGTGTGTGACCCGTTTGGAGAATGGGCTTGCGTGGGGCTTCGGCAGGAGGGGGTCTACGCTCTCGATTGGCGTTCTCAATCAACTCCGCCAAAATAGTTTCGGATCACTTGAGACTCGTCGGGCGACGGATTGAGTGGGCGACGGGTTGATCAGGCTTCGTTGTGGTCTTGGGCTATCGTGTTCGATCACCCGGCATGTCGGGAGAGTGGTGGCGTCTCGAAACTCTCGACGCTTGAAGTGGGCCAGTTGTCGGTGTCAGCGGTGTTCTGCGTTGACCGTTCCTGATCGGAATTGTTGGATTGGGAAAGGCGTTGCAGGAGGACCGTTCTTCTGAACAGAGAAAAATCTTCATCAACTTTCAAAGCTACTGCTTGCGACTGCTCCTGAGATCGCTTCTGCATTCTGTCTACTCCATTTGAGGGGAATCTCTTCGAGTTCATCGATCGCGGACGTTGCGGCTGACATTGCTGTTCGTCGTGGTGGTGACCAACATCTTTGGCAGGGCTTCTGAAGATCAATGCAGCTCAAAGAGTGATCCTGGTCCCCGGGGCGCGTCGCCCTATGTGGATGGGCGAGTTTGTGTGGGGCAAGGATCGTCTGCTAATTGAATATCGTTGGAGCACCCGAAATGTTGCCGAAATCTCGCAAATTTCTGGAGTGTGCAAGCACGATGAGGGAACGCAGCACTCGTAAGTCGTTCACGATTCAATCGTTACCGACACCAATAAATTTTGGTGAATGTTCGATTGGCTTTTGGAGATCTACGCAGTCCGGGAAGTCTGCGAGGAGGGTCGGTCTTCGAGTGAGCAGCTAGAGACGCCGCGTCTGAGGACGGTTCTTGAGGACAGTTCTCGGGAACGTTCAGAGTTGATCAGAGATGTTACTCGACTTCGAACTTCACGGAGTGCATCTGGACTTGAGAGCCAGTGTCAATTTCCCATGAAGCATTCTGACTTGGGGGAATGACTTTGTGCGCGGTCCGTTGCTTTCCTTCGCCTTCCGCCCAGTGGAAAGTGACGCGACAAGCGTCTGGTTGTTCAATTTCGTAGTTGAGGTGGGCTTCGAATCTGAGAATCGGCTTCCCGTTGGAGTTCGAGCAGCGAATTTGCACCGGGCCCGAATGTGCTGGGGAAAGGCTAATATCTCCGTAGCAAAAGCTTTGCGACCAGAAGTCTTCCGGCTCTTCGGAGGATCGATCGATCTTCCAGTTCTCGACGATGGGCGTCCAGGTTTTTCCGAGATCGATCGAATAGTGCAGTTCATACTCAACGGTGGGATCTGGAGGATTTCCGGAAGCGATGTGAGCAGCTGCATAGAGGTGAGTTGCAGGTTCGTTTCGCGGTGTCGCGAGTTGTAAAATCTGAACTGAGGGAGTTGACCCACTGTCGACGCGATTCTGATTCGCGAGGGCGACCGATGGACCTGCGGAGACGGTTCCGACTTGAGATGCCTGGAACGTCACGGTGGTTCTGTTTTCCATGAGTCTCGGGAAGAGAGCGGGGTTGGCTTGGCACACCGTTCTGACAAGCAGGTTCGAGTCAATCAATTTTGTTGCGGGCTCGTTGATCCGCAGCAGGTATTGCTGGCAGCCTTTCACAATGTCAGTGAGGTCGACGGCTCCGGCGTCGATTGTTGTGGATGTCCATGATCCGCCTCGGTCGACAGAGACGTCAATGTCGAGTTTGGCATCTGCGGTGATGATCAGTCCGTTCGTGCAACCCTCTTCGTAGATCCCCCAGGCAGAGTCGTCAGGAGGAGTTGCGGCGATCACGAATGGAGATTGAAATTCAAAGGTCACGTGCTGGGGACCCGATGAGACAACTCCCTCTCGAAAACTCTCGTCGCTGAAATCGGGACGATATTCAAAGACCGCGTTTCCGTATCGGGCTTGTCCTCGCCGATAGCCTGATCCGTCAGGGTTCTCGAAGAATCGCTCAGGCTGGTTGATCCAGGTGCGGCTGCGTTCCGGACCGGGGATCTCGTCCGCATGGTAGTTGCGCCCCCAGAACACAAAGGTTGATCCGTCTTCGAGACCCGGTTCGAAAAATCGGGTAAGTGTTTCCCCGGAGCGAAGGTGAAGCTTGGGAGTCGGACCCGCATAGCCCGGAAGATGTTCCACGAATCGAGTTTGTTGATAGACGCTTTTCGCATCATCAGGGTGAAGCCCTGCGAGTGGCCAGCCATGTTGACGCGCGATGCGAAAGGTCGGATCGGTCAACTCAAGGTGGGCGCCGATCTCGGAGATGGACAACATTCGTGAACCATCTTCGGCGAAGACAACGGTCGACAGGTCATGATCGAGTAGAATCCACTGACCTGAACCGTATTCGTTTCCTTGGATAAAGACTTCGAACGCATTGTGCCCGTTGACGCCGACAGTGCGGCTTCGGCAGTGTCCGAGTAAAGCGTTCAGTTCGACGGTCCACTGGGCATGTGTCGTTCCGCAGAGACCGAACCCATGGCTGAACAGGCCAGACCAGTACTCTCTCGTCGTCGTGTCACCTGTTGTAAATCCGCGTCCCCACAGATCCTGGCGTCCCTCTTCTCCGTGGGCATAGTGAAGATTTCTCCACATCCACGCAGCCAATACTTTCTCCTCTTCCGATCGAGGAGGAGAGCCTGTGACATGTTCGAAGAGTTGCGCCTGTGTCTCTTGAAGGCGTTCAAAGCTTGAGCAAGACAATTCTCCGGGATACCACGGGTGATCCGTCCGAAGCTGAGGGTCTCCCACGCCCGCGACGACTTGTGAGACAAGAGCGGCAATCGTTCCCAGACCGTACAGCAGTTGTCTCAGCATGAAGCACCTTCACAAAAGACCAATCACGAGAACAGTCGACGTGAGCAGACTTCTGGACAGGTTAGCGTTTCGAACGAGAGATTCGAACTGTTCGAGTGGAATCAGCCGAGTCGCATCACCAGTACCGAGCTGAGATATCGGATCGGTGGCGAGACAGTCTCTAAGTCGGTGTCAGTGGACGAGACAGAAGTCTTCGAAGTGGGACTTCACATCGAGAAAATGTGATTCGCAGCGAAGGAATGCCTGAACGATTTCCGGATCGAAATGCGACCCGCTGTTGCGAAGGGTGATCGCTTTCGCGACGTCGTGCGAATAGGCGTCTTTGTAGACGCGTTTGCTTGTGAGGGCATCGTACACATCAGCGAGAGCGGTGATTCTGCCACAAAGAGGAATTTGATCCCCTCGCAAACCGTTCGGATAGCCTTGCCCGTCAACTCGTTCGTGATGGGTGAGTGCGATGTCCCGCGCCATTTCGAGATAGCTGGCGTTGGGATGATGCGTGGCGACTTCGGTCAATGTTTTCGCACCGAGAGTCGTGTGAGTTTTCATGACCTCGAATTCCTGCCGCGTCAATCGTCCCGGCTTGAGCAGAATGCTGTCGGGAATGGCGACTTTTCCGATGTCGTGAAGCGGTGTTGTGAGATGCAGGAGGTTGATGTAATCCCCATCAACGATCTCTCCGAATTCGTCGGTCTGGGCGAGTTCTTCTGCCAGAATCCGTGCGTATTCGCGCATCCGTTCGAGGTGTGCGCCGGTCTCCTGATCACGAGACTCCGCCAGTTTCGCCAACGCGAAGATCGTTAGTTCCCGGCTTTCGAGACCGAGAATTCGTTCGCCCGCGCGGACTCGCACAAGGAGTTCACTCGGGTTGAACGGTTTGGTGATAAAGTCATCGGCCCCAGCTTCGAGACCTTGAACCACATCCTCCATACTCGAGTAGGAGGTCAACAGGATGAGATAGATGTATCCCCCGATGTGTCGTGAACGGACCTCACGGCACAACTCAAGCCCTGTCATCCCAGGCATTTCCCAGTCTGAGATGAACAATCGAAACTGCCCCGTTCGGAGATACTGATATGCTTCCGTCCCATCTCGGGCGACGGTCACATCGTATCCGAACGCTTCGAGTGCGTTTCGAAGAGTTTCGGTTGTTGAGTAGTCGTCATCAGCGACGAGGATGTCCATCGCTTCAGAATCCTTTGTATCTCAGCCTACGGAAGCGTTCTTCAATATTGGATGTCATTGAGAACGGCCGAACCTCCATCTCGAACTGGTCACTCGCTTCAATGAGTTCATTGAGGCAATCTTGAGAGGCCCGGTCATCTTCTTCACGTGCAGCGGTTTCGAGTTTCAGTGCGAGTTTTGTGATACGAGTGGCATTCAGGTTCGCTGCTTCGCCCCTCAGGCGATGTGCGCCCTGAGCAAGTTCAACGAAATCTCGCAGATCCATCGCTTGCTGTAACTTCTCAGTTGAGTCTTGCAAGCTGCCCTTAAAACGGTTGATCAATTTGTCGACAAGGTCGAGCTTGCCCAGACACCGGTCCACCAGTTTCTGGAGTTCGATCATCGGAACGCTTTCGTCTTTCAGCGTCGGTTCGGAAGATCTCATTGGAATGCTCACGTGTTCGACAAAATGGCAGTTTGGTAAACGCTATTTCACGAAACAGGGTGGCGTATCGGATGACTGAACAGTTCCGTGTCAGGTTTGGGAAATCCCCAATAGAATGGCAAAGATAACGGCGCAAAGTGAGCAAGCTGCATAATCGTTGAATTCGCAACAACCCCTATTGTCGTGCACAGCTTAACATTCGGAGTCGGTCGAGTTTCAGGAATGATCCGGTTGTAGGGAGTGGACCAGTTGAATCGTCAGTCCGTTTGTGGTGGTTGTGTGACTTTCTTGCAGTTTGATGTTATTTCCAGACGAAGCGACAAGAGACTTGTGACTGCGTTGGATGGCATGCTGCAACGCTTGAAGGAAACTCAGGGATGAATCAATTCAAACGAGCGTTTGCGACTCTGTGTTGTGTCATTGGGTTCGCCCAGTCGGGATACGCGGAAGGAACCTATCTCTACGGGATTTCTGCCCGGGCGATTGGTCGCGGTGGAACGAATGTCGCGCACCGGGACAATGGGGCGTTGATCTACGATAACCCCGCCGGAATCGTGGCTGTTCCCGGAAATGGATTAGTGGATATCGGGATCGACACGTTGATCACCGACTTCAGTTATTCTGATCCCGATAATCCGACGACGCACGATTCGACGATCAGCCCGCTGCCGCAACTTTCGATTGTTCGAAGGAGTTCCGATGGTGTCTGGGCTGCGGGCCTTGGGGTGTTTACCCCTGCGGGATTCGGCCAGTCCTACAAGCTCAATGGGCCGTTTCCGTTTCTCGGTCCCCAGGAATACAACTCCTTCGGTTCACTGACCAAAGTTCTTCCCAGTCTTGCGTGGGCGCCGAATGATCGCCTTCGTATTGGTGGAACCGCTGGTGTCGGTGTCACTTACACGTCGATTCGCCTGCCTTACTTCCTTCAGGAACCCGGACCAACTCAGGGGGCTCCGGTTTACCTCGATTTGCGCGGAACGGGAGCGACATTCGTTTGGTCGCTGGGATTGCAATACGATCTCACCGATGTGACAACGTTGGGTGTGACCTATCAGAGCGAAACAGATATGAAACTCGATGGGCCAGCTCGAGTTACGATTCCGCTTGCAGGGACAGCGAGATATGACGCGGATACAGAAATTGTCTGGCCACAGTCAGTCGCGTTCGGTGTGAAGCACGAATTGATGCCGTTTCACACAATCTCTGCCGACATCATCTGGACCGATTGGGCATCGTCATATGACTCATTCAAAGTCACACTGTCCGATCCATCAATCGTGGGCTTTCCCGAAGTCACGGAGAATTTTCCGCTCGACTGGACTGATGGCTTCGTGTTCAAGTTCGGTTACGAAGTGGAATCGGAAGGTCTCGGAACGTTCCGTGTCGGATACGTTCATAACGACAACCCAATTCCGAACAACACGCTGACTCCACTCATTCAGTCTTTTTCACAGAATGGCTTCACAGCGGGATATGGATGCTGCTGGGCCGACTGGGACATCGATCTCTCTTATATGTATGCATTCGGCCAGGACCGCACGGTTGAGAACAGTGATTTCATCGGCGGAGACTTTGACAACGCTCGGCACACGAACCAGTCGCACGCCATCTCAGTCAGTGCGATCAAAAGGTTCTAGAAGCGACCAGCAAACTTGAGAGATGGGTTCTCGACGATTTCGGTCACTGCTGCGTTGAGGGCTGTTGCGACGGCTGATTCGCAATCGAGAATTCCATCGCAGAGAACACTCCCGAGAACAAGAAACATTCCCGAGAACTCTGTGGAGAGCGATTTTGCTTGAGTAAAGAGACTCGAAACTGAGAGAAACTCACATTCGAGTTTGTGATTAGAAAAGCGGGATTGCTCAGAATCGGGGGGGAGTGAACTCTAAGCTGGTCTCATTGTCGAAATGGACCGGACATCCGACTCAGCGGTGAAACATTCTCTCTTAAAGAAAGAATGTTTCACCGTGATTTGCGACGTCGAGGAAGCTGTCTCAGCGAGTCTTGTTGGACTCGTCGAGCGGTGTCACAGCATCCTTCCGATATCGGGAATCGGTGACGTTGGCATCGCCGTGGAAATCGTGAGATTTCGTTGAGAGAGCAGAGCCTTTTGCGACAAAGTTGATGATGATGCCGGTTTCGTCGCGTGAGATCTCAAGCTGCTTCGTGTCGTAACCTGCTTCGGCGAAGAGTCGCACACAATCCTCTTCAGTTCGTTGGTAGAAGTACCAATCGACATGCCACTGATACTCTGCGGCACAATATTTCAAGCAGTCTTTGAAAGCGACATAGACGATTCCGTTCTGACTGACAGATTGTCGCCATCCGTCGAGCATTCGAATCAAAAAGCGATCAGGAATATAATCGCAAAGTCCGACGCTGTAGATGAGGTCCGACTCTCCAAACTGAGCGAGATTGGTCTTCGCCTGGGTCATCTTTAATGCGTTGTATTTGACGCATTGAAGTTCGATGACACCTTCAGCATCCGGGGAGATGTGTCGTTGCAGGTATTCCAGGGCGCCTTCGTCAGAATCAACGCACGTCAGCTGAATCGGCGGTGAATCAGAGAACCCGTCGGCGAATTCACGACCGGGGCCGCTGGCAACATCCAGAATAGCGAACTGTCCTCCGCGACTCTCAGCTTCCTCCAGAAGGAACTGTTTGATCGCTGCCAGGCGGAAACAGACCGCTCGGGCGAGATCGGAGTTGAGAAAGTAGAGATCGAGATAGCCACCGATTCCGGTTGATTTCGGTTCTCCATCATAGATCGCGGTGAGCATTTCGAAGTCACCGGGATAGCCGCGAGGCTTGGCCTTCGCTCGCTGCATGAACCAACTCTGATCGAAGACGGAAGCGATCTCGTCTCGGAAACGATTCTGAGCCTCTCTCAGCAGTTGTGTATCGTCACCAAACAAAGCTTCGATTCGTTCGCACTCTTCTCGCGAACGATGAATGGCTTCCGTCAACTCGTCGAGGAGTTGATCGGGCTGCGGAGAAGCGTCAGGAGAAATACGGCTTTCAAGTGAAGACAAAGCGTCGGAATAACGTTTGACTTCGGTCGAAAAAAACTGTTCGATTTCTTGATGCGGAGGCGTTGGCAGAACTGCCATATTCAGATCCTGTCGTTCAGTGGATTCAAAATACAAACTTGGTCTGCCCGCCATTGGGGCCTAGCATCAGCATGTCTTTGACGATTGTCAACCTTGTAATGAAGAAAACGATCTGAAGACTTCGTTGTTCTCTGTCAACGTAGACAACTCTCTCTAATCGGAACGCCTTGCTTTCTCTACTTTTCGCAATGCGAATTTCTTAACTGTCCGGCATCAATCTCTCCACATCCTCAGATTCTGTGCTAGTTCTTAAGAGGTATCTGTTCAAACCGACTCCTTTGTGGATCCCCAACCGGACGCATCAAGATCGACGTTTCCAAAGGTCCACGCAGCACAGGCTTTAACTGGGACTCAATGTCAGCCACGTCTGCCGATCATCATCCGGACGGCTCCCGCGTCGGGAACATGAGGGAGATGCTCACAGAGTTGCCCGTCGTGAATGGGAACTTCTGTGCACTGGAACTGCTCTACGAAATCGAAGGGAGTTCGGCACTCATCGGGATCGACCGGCGTACGAACACACGTGTGTTCATGCGGGCACTCAACCCGTGCGAAGTGTCGAAAACTGTGCTGCTCCAGATTGAGCAGGAAGCTTCAATCTACGCAGGAATTTCGCATCCGAATCTCATTGCACTTGTGTTCTGCGGATATGAGCACGGACGTTATTGGATCATCGTCGAGTTTGAGAGTTCCCCCACTCTTCAGGAGTTGCTTGAGCAGGAAACCTTTCGCGGAGACGTCTCGCTTCGCGTGGTAAGAGAAGTCTTAAAGGCGATTGAGGTTCTTCACGAATCGAGTTTGCTGCATCGTTCGATTCGTGCCGATCAGGTGTTTCTCAGAGAGATCGGGAAGTCCCCGCGTGTGCTGTTGAGCGGTCTTGGAGCACCCGATCCGGTCAAGTTGCTGAGTCCATCCGGACTGTCAAACAGCGAAAAACTTGCACTTGCTGAGTGTTTGTCTCCCGAACAGAGTGGTGTGATTAACGAGCCGCTCACGGAACTTTCAAATATCTATTCCGCTGGATGTCTTCTTTTTCAGTGCCTGACGGGACGACCACCGTTTCAGGGAAAGAATCTGAACGATCTGTTGCTCCGGCAGGCAACGCATTCCGTACCAAAGGTGCGCGAACTCGGAATCGTCGTTCCTCGCGCGATCGATGAAATTCTGGAGAGAACTCTCTGCCGCGAACCGCACGGTCGTTATCAGTCGGTGAGTGCGCTAATCGCAGATATCGATGACGTGCTCGCTGCAATTGAGCAGGGTGACAGCAATCCGGATGTCGTTGTTGGCGCTCGAGATCGCAGGAAAACGCTTGTTTCTCCGGCGTTTGTCGCACGCCGGGAGGAAATTGAAAAACTCGACAGTGCGATTGAACATTGTCGAGCCGGAGAAGGAAAGCTCGTCTTCATCGAAGGTGAATCGGGATACGGAAAGTCTCGTCTCATCTCGGAGTTTTCATCGCGTGCTTCACAGAATGGTTTGACGATTTTCTCCGGACGCGCAACGTCAGATGGAAGTGCACACTCTTTTCCATTCTTTGATGCGATCGCGGGGCAGATTGAACATATCGGAGAAAGGCGACCCGAGTTCATCGGGGAATTGAAAGAGAGTCTGCAGGATCGTTGTTCCGTCATTGGAACAGCGGTGCCGAAAATGAAATCGCTGCTTGAAGTGGAAAGTACGAGTTCCTTTGACTCGGTCACAATCGAAGAGTCGCAGACGATCAGCGCGTTAGCGGCCTTGATCGGTTCGCTGGGGTCCAAAGAACGCCCGGCGGTTGTCATTCTGGATGACTGCCAATGGGCCACCGATCTCGTGGTCGGATTGATCCGATACTGGAAGCTCGTTGATCCCGTCCAGTCGCCGTCGAGCCGGTACGTTCAACTTGTGATTTCGTTCCGAACGGAAGAAGTCGCGGAAACTCACGCGATGCGCTCGCTGAATCCCGATGTTCACCTCAAGCTCGGGCCGCTGAGTCCTCATGACACTCGACGCCTCGTGGAATCGATGGCGGGACCGCTCCCCAACTCGGCAGTGGAAACACTCGCTCGGTTCTCGGATGGTGTTCCGTTCATGGCGGCCGCTGTCCTTCACGGGCTCGTCGAAACGAATTCACTGATTCCTACAGACGACGGTTGGCAGGTCGACGAAGAAGCTCTCGCCAAGGTTCAATCGTCCTCGCACGCGGGTGAGTTCTTATCGCAGAGACTCAATCTGCTGGACGAGAAAACTCGGCAGCTCTTGTCGGTCGGGGCGGTTCTCGGAAGCCACTTCGAGTTGTCGATGGCAATGGAGATCGCAAGGCTGACGCCAAGACAGGCTTACGAGGCGGTTCACGATGCGCGCAAACGCCATTTGATGTGGTGTCAATTCAGCAGCGGCGAGTGCTCGTTTGTGCATGATCGAGTTCGGGAAACATTGCTGGCCAATCTCCCCAAAGAAGAGAGAAGACGACATCACCAGCAGGCCGCAAGCCATTTGCAATTAGTCGCACCCGATCGAACGGCCGAACTCGCGTATCATTTCGATGCGGCCGGGGACCACAAGTCTGCACTTCGTTTTGCACGAGACTCAGCCAAGTCGGCAAGGAAGTCGCATGCGCTTGAGCTTGCTGAACAGCAGTACTTGATCGCAAAACGAGGAGCGCGGGACGAAAGTGCAGAGGTTCGATTCGAGATTACGAAGGAACTCGGCGAAGTCTTGATGCTTCGTGGAAAGTACGATTCGGCAGACAGAGTTCTGAAGATCGCTTCGAAACTGGCAAATGGAGCGGAGGCAGAGGCAGAGGTTCGTGAGAAACGCGGGGAACTCCGTCGCAAACGCGGAGACATGGAAGGGGCCATCCTCGAATTCGAATCGGCGCTGCGGTTGCTCGGTCGCAGAATTCCCAGCAGCAAACTCTCTTTGTTTATGATGCTGGCGTTCGAAATCGTGATTCAGGTTCTCCACACGGTTTTGCCAGCTTCGCTGTATCGCGGAAGGCGTCCACCCAGCCCAAGAGAGGCTCTCGTTCTCCGGCTATACAGTGGGTTATCACACACTTACTGGTATTGTCGAAGCCTAACGCTGGCGATGTGGACGCATCTTCGAGGAATGAACCTCGGCGAGCGGTATCAACCAAGTCTGGAGTTGGCACAAGCTTACTCCGACCATGCTCCTGCAATGATGCTCACGGGTTATTATCCGCGAAGTATCCGATACGTTGAGAGGTCATTTCAGATTCGAACGAGTCTCGGAGATCTTTGGGGACAAGGACAGTCGCTTCATTATCACGGAGTCGTTCTTTATGCCGCGTCGCGGTATCGCGAGTGCATTGAGAAGTGTCAGAAAGCGATTCAGATTCTCGAACGGACCGGTGATTTCTGGCAGGTGCACATCGCCCGGTATCAAGTGGCTGCTTCTCAACTTCGGTTGGGGGAATACGAAGCTGCGCTCGCAACTGCGAGGTTAAATTATCATTCGGGAATTACACTTGGAGATGAACAGGCTTCCGGAATTATCCTGGACGTCTGGTCGCGAGTTGCATCGCATTTAATTCCGGAACAGACACTCCAGGAAGAAGTCAATCGGCCTCGGTCTGATGTTCAAGGCCGCACGCAAGTTCTGATCGCTCATGCTGTTAAACTATTAAACGATCAACAACCGCAGCAGGCAGAAGAGTTACTTCGATCGGCTGTTCAGATCGTTGAAACGGCAGGTGTTCGGAATCCTTATACTGTTCCGGTTTATGCCTGGTTGGGGACTGCTTGTCGAATCAATGCAGAAATGGAAACTTCTCTGTCTCCGTTTCAGCGTCGCAAGCACCTCAGGGAAGCTCATCGCTGGATTCGCAAAGGCTTGAGGCAGAGGTGGAGGTTTCGAAATGACCTTCCTCATCTATATCGTGAGTTGGGATTGCTCGCGACAATGGAAGGGCGTGCCAAGGTTGCGAAGCGGGCGTTTCAAAAGAGTCTGAAAGTTTCACAGTCGCAGCACGCTCAAACCGAGTACGCGACGACGATGGCGGTCTGGTCCCGAATCGCCGAAGAATGGGGAGTCTCAATTCAGGAGTTCGTGCCGGATCACTCCGTACAAGCCTATTGCGCGCTGCAGGAGAATTCGTTTCATCGAGGAGCGATCCGACAACGGGCATCGACGACGCTGTCGCTCATTGACCGCTTTGAAACCCTGTTGCAGTCAGGGCGTGTGATTATCTCTGCACTGTCGAAAGAAGCGATCATCAGAGAGGCTCGAACAGCATCGTGTCGACTCCTCCGAACCGAGACAGCGCGGCTGGTGATGTTCGATGAAAATCAACAGATATCGATTGATGAAAATGATCTGACGGCGGAGTGTCGGCAACTTATCGAAGTCGCGACACAAAAGAAGGAGGTTGTTTGTCGACAGCCTGACTTTGAACATCGTGTTGCGGAGACCGATTTCTCTGTGTTGTGCGCTCCTATTCAGGTTCGTGGTTTCACCGTGGCTTGTCTCTACGCAACTCACCGGGGAAGTGAAGTCTTCTTCGGAGCTGACGAAGAACGAATTGCGGAGTTTACTGCGACACTTGTCGGTGCTGCATTTGAGAATGCGGAAGGCTTTGAACAGTTGGAACAGTTGAACGCAACGCTGGAACATCGAGTTGCGGAGCGGACACAAGCGGTTCAGGAGCGGGCGCGACAGCTCGCGAAGTCGAACCTCGAACTGGAACGGGTCGCGACGAAGTTGCGGTTAGCACAAGGGGAACTTGTGGCTTCCAAAATGGCTGCCGAAGAGGCCAATAAAGCCAAAAGCCGCTTCCTCGCAGCGATGAGTCACGAGATTCGAACTCCCATGAATGGAATCATCGGAATGAGTGAACTGGCGCTTTCTACAGATCTTGACGGTCGACAGCGGACCTATCTGGGAACCGTTCACAAGTCAGCGAATTCACTGCTTGCGATCCTGAATGACATTCTCGACTTCTCCAAGATCGAATCCGGCAAGATGGATGTCGAATCCATTCCGTTCGACCTGCACGAATCGATTGCGGATGCGGTCCGTCTATTCGCTGGTGCTGCGACTCGGAAAGGACTGGACATTTCCTGTCTGGCTCTCGATGGAGTTCCGATTCGAGTCATGGGTGATGCCAATCGGTTGAATCAGATTCTTGTCAATTTGATTGGGAATGCCCTGAAGTTCACAACTGCCGGCGAGGTGAGAGTCACTGCGAAACGGGTGGACGATGCAGAAGGAATCGCCCGCGTTCGGTTCTGTGTGTCGGATACCGGAATCGGAATTCCTGAAGAGACACGCGATCGAATTTTCTCCGCATTCGATCAGGGACAGGCGTCGGTCACGCGACGGTTCGGGGGAACCGGGCTGGGGCTTGCCATTTCGTCTCAATTGATTGCGCTGATGGGCGGAAGGATCTGGGTTGAGAGTGAAGAGGGAAGCGGAAGCCAGTTCTATTTCGAAATTCCATTTGAGATGACGGGTGCGGAAGTTTCGAACTTTGTTGATGGGGACGAACAGCAACTCTCGGTGTTTTACTTCCACCCTCATCGAGACTTTGTGGAAGAGGTAGCCGCGGCCTTTGAGGCCCGTGCAGTGTCGGTCTCTGTTTCGTCGGATGTTGAAGAAGCACGACTTCTTCTGGCGGGGCCGGAGGCCAACTTTGACCGAATCGTGTTTGATTTAATGTTGGAGTCTGAACGGGAGTTTGCATTGTTGCGGGAAGCAATCCGTTCCAACGTGCTGGACTCTGGTCAACTTCTTGTGCTGGTTCCAGCAGGGGCTGTTGACTCGGCCAATCGTTTAGAAGAGATGGGTGTCACTCAGGTTATCGAGAAACCGGTTACAGAGACCGTGTTGTTAAACATGTTGCGGCAGGCGGATTGCCGGACGAATTCTGAGCATGAAGAAGACTCCGAATCGTCGCAGGTTCTTCCCGAGGAAACAGCACTTCGAATTCTGGTCACCGACGATAGCGATGTGAACCGTGACGTTGCAGAGGGGCTGTTGGAACTCTTCGGCCATGAAGTTGTCACTGCCGCCAGCGGTCACGAAGCACTGGAGAAAATGGGGAGTGGCGTTTTCGATCTCGTGTTGATGGATGTCGAAATGCCCGACATGGACGGGTTGACTGCCACGCGTCTTCAGCGTGAACTCGAACTGAACGGCGGAAAGCGCGTCCCGATTCTCGCCATGACAGCTCATGTGATTGAGTCCGTCAAATCACAGTGTCTGGAAGCAGGGATGGATGGATTTATCTCCAAGCCTTTACAGCCCGATGAGATTCGGCAGGTTCTGTCAACGTTCCTGGAAGCAGGTCATGCGGACGGAAGCAAAGTCTTCCAACAATAGTTCGTTCCTGCTTAGAACCGATTGAGGATCGACTCTCGGTGGCTTTGCGCGACCTTCAGGCTTTCGGCCAGCATGGAAATTAATTCGTTCCGGAGTGGATCGCTCTTCACTGATCAGACTTCTGAACAGGCACTAACATCGCATGGAGCGCGTTCAGACGGGCTGAGTGAAACCTCGAAGATCGCTTCGAGGACGACGGAATTCGATCTTCGACTCAACGGGTGTTTCGACGAAGTGCTTGATTCACGCGATTGAAGATCGATTCTAAAACTCTTCGCCGATCGCTTCGTGTCCGTTGCGGGTGCAGAGTGCGAAGAACGTCAGGTCATCGATGTTCTTGGCAAGTGATCGGGTAGAGCCGTCTGCGAGACCGACCATGACGAGATTGCCATGGAAGCTTCCGAATCCGAAGAAGTGGACATTGCCTGTGAGGCCACAGTTCTGAGCTTCCGGTGGAGTTCCTTCCCAATGGGTGTCGAATCGTCCTCCGGGAATGTCATCGCGTCCGCGAGCACAGCAGGAGTAAGTGTCTCCCCAGAAACCCCCAAAGAGGGACTCTCCGAAGAGAAGGGTATTTGACATTCCGTCGGTGATATCCGTGTCGTCGATTCCGCTGTTCCGGAAGAAAATCCCGTTCTCAACAGGGCCTTCCGGTTCGTGGAGATATCCCATTGATCCTCGATAGCTTGAGTACCCGAGGTTCCCTGGACGCTTGTCCGGATAAGTTGCGCTCGGGCAGACATACGTTGGAATGGCTGCCTGAATGTATTCCCAGTTACTGTTCAGAGGTAAACCGGGGTCATTCGTCGTTTTGTCGAGGCGAAAGTCAATATCGAGGGTCGTCTGTTCGATGAAGTCCAGCAAGAACGCGTGGACTCCCCAATATCGCCCCATCGTCCAGTCCTGGATTGTAATGGGAGTCTGATTTCCTTGAGGAATCACGAGCGGCGAAGTGAAGTAGCTGGAAATGTCGATGTCACAGTATGTCTGGACATCCGGGTCATCTTCATTCGCTTCGGGTTCGACCCATCCTGAAGGAAACGTGCGGTGTGCGTCGAGATAGTTGTGTGACGCCAGGCCGATTTGCTTGAGGTTGTTGAGGCAGGACGTCCGACGTGCTGATTCACGAGCCCGTTGGACGGCTGGCATCAATAGCGAGACCAGAATGCCAATGATCGCGATCACAACCAGGAGTTCCACCAGAGTGAATCCCTGTCGTTCAACTCTGTGAGCAGCTTGGGAACGATGTCGGTGCAGCATCAGTCAACTCCTGACGGCCTGTTTCATGTTGTACAACGAGGCTGGCAACTGGAAAATGACCTCAATCGACGGGGTAAAAAGACGACTTCGTCGATTTACTCCTACAAATGTTTACCATTATGTTAACTGCCAATCCAGACCGAATCAAATTTCTCTTTGGTGTGTGGGAGAAATCTTGAGGGTTTCATGCAGATCATGAGGCTGAAAACGGCCTCAGCCTCGATAATCGTCAACAATTCCCGGGAAAAGCCCGAAACTGTCGCAGATCGTCAAACCGCTTCTTCTTAATGGACGTTCTTGGAATGAAGACGGTGCGAAGGGAAATCGGTTCACGGTCTCAATCGTCGAGCCAGCGAGAAGCGTCCTTCGCGAAATAGGTGATAATCATATCGGCACCCGCTCGTTTGATGCTTGTGAGCACTTCCAATGCAACTTGTCGCTCATCAATCCATCCCTGAGCGGCGGCTGCTTTGACCATGGAAAACTCTCCACTCACATTGTAGGCAGCCAGTGGAAGTTCTGAGTGGGCTTCTTTGACGCGCGTGATAATATCGAGGTAACTCAGGGCTGGTTTGACCATGAGAATGTCGGCGCCCTCTTCCACATCGAGGTCCACTTCACGAATCGCTTCCCGACCGTTTGCGGGGTCCATTTGATAGGTGGCACGGTTTCCGAACTGAGGGGCACTCTCCGCAGCATCTCGAAACGGACCATAGAACGCGGACTGATATTTCGCAGCGTAGCTCATGATGGGAATGTGCTCGAAATGATTGTCGTCGAGTCCCATGCGGATCGTTTCGATCATCCCGTCCATCATTCCGCTCGGTGCGACCAGATCCGCACCTGCTTCGGCATGACTGACAGCTTCCCGAGCGAGCAAACGAAGAGTGGCGTCGTTGTCAACGTCGACCATTCCGGTATTGTCATTCACGATTCCGCAATGCCCATGATCGGTGAATTCACAGAAGCAGACGTCTGTCATTACCAGAAGATTGGACGTTTCAGCTTTGATGGCTCGCACTGCCTGTTGGACAATTCCATCATCCGAAACAGCGTCTGATCCGGTGGCATCTTTGTGTTCGGGGATTCCGAAAAGTATGACGGCCGGGATTCCCAGTTCCTCGATTTCCTTAACTTCCTGTGCCAGCAAATCGACCGACAGCTGAGATTGTCCCGGCATTGAGGCGATCGGAATTCGCTGATTCTCGCCGTGCCTGACAAAGAGCGGGAGGATGAAGTCATTGGCCGTCAGGTGAGTTTCCCGGATGAGATCTCTGAGACGCGGGTGACGGCGTAAGCGGCGCGGACGGACGTTCGGAAACATATTTCAGCGGTATCCAGTGAGAGAATGAATTCAGAAAATTACTCGTCGATTTCGTCTTCAGGGAGATCGTCCATCTCCAGGTCGTTGAGATCGGCTGTCGACCAGCGTGCTCCCTGCCAGACGATTCCGGGATGGTCGAGATATTCCTGTTCATCCGATTCGATATCAACAATCTGAGCGGGAAGATCTGAGCATTTGGACTGGTACGTCAGAATCAGATTCACCGCTTGCTCTTCATTCTCAGCGAGGACTCCCCAGTCCGTTTCGTAGTCGTTCCATTCCTGTTGACCGACGAGACATGCCGGCGAATCGGCCCATGATTCACTCAGTGGTTGATGAACGTGGGCACGGTAAAGTTGAACGTTTGTCCGTTCTCCCGTGTTCATGCGAATGCGATCGAAATAGTCTTCAGGGATCAGCCCCGCGACCAGGAGTCGATCTTCGAGTCGCTGTTGCTGAGGATAGTCGTCAGGAGCGTCGATGACAGTTTTCCAGAGTTGATTCATCAGACGCGACAAGCCGTTCGCGGAGAGGTAATTGACCTCGGAGAGTTTGCGATCGAGGACAGCTTCAAAGAGTGCGTTGACTTCGCCGTGTCTGGCGAGAGCGATGAGATTGCAAAGCCGAATCAAGTCGAGATGAAAGTCGCCGGGCGGATCGTGTTGCAGTTCAAAGTCGAGTTCCTTCAGGCTCTCTTCATGCTTCCCCTGATGCAATAACGCGACAGCCCGATAGTAATGTGTCCAGGTTTGTGCTTCGCCCAGTTCGAGAAATCGATCGAGATAGGTAAGCATGGAATCGAACTGTTCGAGTTGGAGCGATGTCATCGCTGCTTCCCAGGCAATCGACTGATCATCTGCTCCTTCCCGTAAACTCAGGTCCAGCACGGCAAGAGCGTCGCGCGGCCGGTCGGAGTCTCGATATTGATCAGCGAGCGGGATCACAACGGACGCGTCGAGGCGGTTCAGGCGAAACGCACGGGAAAAGCAGCGTTCCGATTCTCCCGCGAATCCTTCTTCTGCGTAAAAGCGGCCAGCTCTGGCGTAGTTTTGAGCATCGTTGAGGTCGAGTTTCGTGGACAGCTCAAACCAGTCCATCAACTGATCAGGGAGAATGTCGTTGAAGTTTGCCGGATCTGCTGTTCGGAAGTAATGTCCGAGAGTTGCGACCACACTAAGTGTTTTGGCGTGATCCGGAAATTCATCCAGAATCCCAAGAGCCCACTGCCAGACTCGACGTGCCTGATCCGGACCCTGCACCAGGAACTGGCTGAGGTGAACGAGATAGGCAGCATCCATCGGAGCGGAAATCTCGTTGGGATCGTGAGCCAGAAAGTCTTCCAGCAGCTGTTCGCGGATCGCTGGATCTTCCGACTCTCGAAGACGCAACATCGCATCCGAAATGAAATCGCTCAGTGGTGTGTCCGTATCATCGGGCGCTGAATCGGACTCCCCTGAAGATTCAGCGGAGGACGCACTCGCTTCGTCTGTTTGGTTTTCTGATTGATCATCTTGTTGAACGGATTGCGACTCGGCCTCCGAAGACGTCACGGAATCGACCGACTGAGATCGTTGATGATCGCTTTCAAGCCACAAGCTGGCTGTCGGGTTTTTGGACTCGGGATGATCAAAGAGTTCTGCCATTCGGCTGACTGTGAGGTAATCCTGCGACTCATGGGCTTTGGCTTCCAGTCCTTTCGCTAATGCGCTGGCCCGTTTCTCATTCTGGGAAATGAGATAAGCGGAAATGAGTCGCAAACGAACTTCGAACCAGTCTTTGAGGCAGTTCTGCTCCGTCAGTTTTCGATCCCAGCCGGTCAGGATTTCAATGGCTTTGGAAACATTTCCTTCCATGAGTGCTTCGAGGGAGTCTGCGACTGCCAACTGCAATTCAAGAAACGGCCACTCTCCCGGAGGGGGAATAAGTTCACTCGACTCTGCTCGAAGTTGTCTTGGTTGCCCAGCGAGGAGGAGTGCTTCATCGCGAGTTGCCTGCACCAGAAGTTTGGAACGGCGTTTAAGGTAAACATCTTCTTCGCCAGCCAGTTCAAGTGCCACCTTCAATTCTTCGAGCGCACGGTCCACTCGGCCTTCGAGCAGAAGGACTTTCGCCAACTTGTGATGCCCGGACCAGCGGCGGTCTTTGTTGTCGTTCGAACCTTTTCGGTATTCGAGAAGAGACTGGCATTGATGCCTGACCATCGCGAAATCTTCAGAAGCCAGATAGACGTCGGAAGCGTACTCGCGAAAGCATTTAACGCATTCCATCTTTCCCGTCTGACGACAGATCTGAATTCCTTCGCTGATGCACTCATGCATTCCGGGTGAGTTGTATCCAGACATCATGCCGGTTGCTTCAGCAAGGTTGTCATAGGCACAACTCGACATCCAGGAGCAAACCCAGTTGTAATGGCCTTGATCGAGAGACGGCTCAATGCGCCGGGCTGCCTCTTCATCTTCAAGCAGAAGGACAAGTTCGACAGACACGTCGCGCGTCGCCTGAGGATCTAAAAGCCCGTGCCCAAATCGCATTTGATCGAACAACCCGCGCATGTAGTGAATGGCCAGTTGATGCGTCTTCGCCAAGCGAGTTGTCTCTTTGGCGGTTCTCATCGCCGTACGGATTTGACAGTTCTGAAAGTGTTCTTCAGACTTTTGGTCCTGTGTTTCGATCTGTTTGACAATATCGTTGATGTCGTCGGTCATCTGGCAGTCTTCGGCAATCTGAGCAGAGTTCTGTGAAGAGTGAAGTCAGGAGAAAGCGCAATCGGACTCATGGTCGTCCATCCCTGTGAGAGAAGCAAACGAGTTTCAAAATCGGGGAGAAAAATGAGACGATCTCGATGAGATGAAGCCGCTCAATATCGAGGACCTGCACGAAGCTGGGATCGACGGAATTGCAACTGAATACCAACCGAACAGAGGACGCGCGCAGGTGTCGAATGATCGATGCTGGCGAGACCTGTTCTTCGAAAGCAAAGAATTCTGGGCAGGTAAGACTGCCATGACAAAGAAAATTCGCTAGCCTTTGATTTTCGGTCATTGAGCCCCCAGGGCGTCTTCATTGTCGGTTTTCCGCGATTTCTTCGAGGATTCGTAGCATTCGTCGAATGAAACGAACTCATACGAGTGCAGAGAAACCGTCAAGAATGTTCTGGTGGCGCGAAGACAATCGACAAGTCATGTTTGGGATAAAAAATGGAAAAGCAGTCGCCGTCGAATTTTCTCACAAAGTTGTTTGGGCTGCACGGAAAAACTGCCGTTGTGATCGGCGGAACTGGAGTGCTGGGCGGGGCAATTTGTGATGCTCTGGCGGCCGCTGGAGCGTATCTCTACGTCGTTGGCCGAAATGCGGAAGCAGGCCAGGCTGTCGTTGATCGATGGCCGGAACAGGCAAAGTTCTTTCAGGCCGATGCAACGAGCGCCGATGATCTCCTCAGCTTGACTGAAGATCTCAAGTCGAACGATAAGTCGTGTGATATCCTCGTAAACGGAGCGGGCACCAATTCCGCGACTCCATTTTTCGAAATCAGCGACGAGGAATGGGACCGCATCTTTCGAGTCAATCTGTCTGGGCTGCGGGTCGCTTGCCAGGTCTTGGGCAAGTTCATGATTGATCAGAAGACTCAAGGAAGCATCATCAATATCGCTTCCATGTCCGCCCTCAAACCGCTTTCCCGAGTGTTCACATATTCGGCCAGCAAAGCAGCGGTATTGAACCTCACCGAAAACCTGGCCAGAGAATTTGCCCCCCTCGGAATTCGAGTGAATGCCATCTCTCCGGGGTTCTTCCCCGCAGAGCAGAATCGCAAGGTGCTCACACCCAGTCGTGTTGAGAGCATTATGGGACACACTCCCATGAACCGGTTCGGAAGCCCGGAAGAGC
The DNA here is from genome assembly GCF_007859735.1 of Thalassoglobus neptunius. GTDB lineage: Bacteria > Planctomycetota > Planctomycetia > Planctomycetales > Planctomycetaceae > Thalassoglobus > Thalassoglobus neptunius. The sequence goes on from NZ_SIHI01000023.1 coordinate 26,690, forward strand.
TTGCAGGAGCAGTGCTTCTTGCTGCGTCCAACCAAGCTGGGAGTTTCGTCACCGGAGCCAATCTCATCGTCGATGGCGGATTCAATGCGATGACGATCTGACCGACGAGCCGCTCTCAAATTTCTTTTCAATCGATTCGTGCGCCGCGATAAATCACGGATTTTGCCTTGTTGAATTGATTCAGGCGTTTCATCGCTGAGACATGTCCAATGAAGACGATCACGTCTCCGGGAGAGATCCGCACGTCCGGCCCGGGGGCGCGGATTTCCTCTTCGTCGGTTTTCCGAATGGAGAGCACGACGATGCCTCGCTCTGAGCGATGTTCGATCTCGCCAATCGTTCTGTCAGCGAGGTCCGCCCCTTCACGGACGACAAATTCTTCGATGCTGACTCCCAACGGTTGAAGTTCATCGTTCATCCGGGTCGTCTGATCGGAGTTGCAAGTCAAAAGTGTTTGATGCGGGAGCTTGATCAACTGTGCAATGCGATGTGCACCGACAGCTGCCGGCATCACAACTTCATTGGCTCCGGAACGAATCAATTTTCGTCGCGTCGATTGCGATTCCCCGCGAGCGATGATGCGAACGTTTTCGTTGAGCTCCCGTGCCGAAAGAGTGATGAAGACGTTTGCCGCATCGTTCGGCAGGACCGTGGCAAGTGTCTCCGCGTGGGCAATTCCCACCGCTTCGAGAGTTGCCTCTTCGGTTGCGTCTCCCAGATAAACGAGATCGCCGAGTTCTTCCGCTTCGATGAGCCGTTCGCGATTGTTGTCGACAATCACAAACGGGACGCTCGCAGCTCGTAGTTCCGTGGTCAAATTCTGACCGACGCGACCGAACCCGCACACAATGACGTGGTTCTTCAGCTTCTTGATGCCTTCGGTCATTCGTCTCGCTCCGAGTGCTTTCCTGATTTCGCCTTCCGCGATCATCTGCACGAATCCGCCCATCACAAAAACGGCAGATGTGCAGCCTGAGACGATAAACAGAATGGTGAAAATCCTCAGTGAAGGAGCTTCAATCGGCCGAACTTCACCGTAGCCGACTCCGTAAATCGTGATCACCACCATGTAGAAAGATTCGAGCAAACTCCATCCGGCGAACCAATACCCGACCACTGCGATCCCCATTGTCATGAGGAAAACGATGGTTCCGAGAATGATCTTTCTGGCCGAAGATTGCATGCGGTGCCTGGCGCGTACCTTTCTCCTGGCCCGTCAAGAGCATCTCTGATACCGACGCGATGAAATTCACATCCTGATTCGGGGAAGTCCCTCAAGAACACGGTTTTCTTGCCGATTCACGGAGCCAGTGATCTCCTCAGGCTTTCGTGACTCATTGCCAAACTCGGTTTCACTGAGCCATTTTTGAGCAGAGTAGGCGATCGACGAGGCAGTCCGACGAGACGAATTTCGGACATCCTTTCCAATTCGTATCGAATCTTGTTGACCTGATGTGATGACTGTTATACAACTGTAGTCACTTGGCTTGGTTCTCATGCAGATGAGAATTCACAAGCTCCATGATTCCTGGCAGTTGATGAGGCTCTGAGCCATGTTTGTTCGCGTTGAAAAGGGATCAGCGGTTCCCATCTCACGGCAAATTTCCGATCAGATCCGGGCCCAATGCCTGTCCGGTCATCTCCCACTGGGAGTTCAAGTGCCATCGGTTCGCCAGCTTGCCCGGGATCTCGCCGTCAATCAAAACACGGTTCTGCGCGTGTACGAAAAACTGACAGCGGAAAATTTTCTGGAAATGAGGCATGGTGAAGGAACCTTCGTCGCGTCCGATCTTCCTTTCGAAGACTTGAACGGACATCGTTCCAGGTTCACTGAAGAGTTTGGCCAGGTCGTCCGGCAGGGGCGCTTGCTCGGTCTGGATGGTTCGACAATGCACACGCTACTCGACGCTGCACTCGCTGCTCCCCTGGAATCAGAGGATGAGGGTGTTTCTGCGATCGAAAACACAGAGGAGCAATCATGACTGAGCCCGTCATTCAGATCCGAAATGTCAGTAAGTCGTTCCGAAACACCAACGTCCTCGACGAACTCGATTTGTCCGTCTCCGCGGGAGAGACGTTCGCCTTTCTTGGACGCAATGGGGCAGGCAAGACGACAACCATCAAGTTGATGATGGGGCTGCTGACTCCTGACAGTGGAGAGCTGTCCCTCCTTGGAGTCAATCCGGTCACCGATGCTGTGAAGCTGCGAAGCATGATCGGTTATCTCGCCGAAGATCAGACTATGTATGACTGGATGCGGGTCGATGAAATTATTCGATTTGTCGCTCCGTTTTATCCAACATGGGATCAAAAGCTCGCCAACGAATATGTAAAACAATTCGCGCTGCCGGTCCGGACACGAATTAAACATCTTTCAAAAGGGCAAACCGTTCGACTGGGGCTTGTGCTGGCACTCTCTCATCGTCCCGAACTGGTGATTCTGGATGATCCCGCCCTCGGCCTGGATCCGATTATGAGGCGCGATTTTAACAGGGATCTGGTGACACACCTCCAAGCTGAAGGACGAACAGTCTTATACAGTTCCCACTTATTATATGAAGTCGAAGCTGTCGCTGATACCGTCGCGATCCTGCACGAAGGAAAGATCGTTCGGACGGCAGCGACTGAAGACTTGAGAAGAGATGTCAAACGTTTCACGCTCAGCCCACAAGACCTTTCCAAGGTTGGGACTCAAATTGAAGTCCTCGATGGTCGTCTGCTGGTCAATGAAGTCAGTCTGATTGTTGATGGTGCTCCGCAGGCAGCTCAACTTCTTGAGCAGGAAGGGATCTCTTGCCGGATCTCCGATCTCAACCTCGATGAAATCTTCGAAGCTTTTGTGATGGGTGATCGGAAGATTCGACTCGAGTGGCCGGAGCGTGAGCCCGTCGCCGCCTCGAGCCTCACGTGATGAATCACGTACGTTTTGTTGAAGAATTCCGCCTGCAACGGATGCGGTTGCTGTTATAAATCGGTGCAGATTGTCGTTCGGTACGAAGGTGAACAAGCCATGTCGATCTGGTCTACGCTCCTCTGGAAAGAGTGGAACGAGCACAAGTGGAAACTCCTGTCGCTCACGGTCATTGCCATCGCTGTCTGCATTGGCGGACTCGTTGACGGAGTCAGCGAAGTCGAGTTTGCAGTCATCGCAACCTATTACGGGTACGTTTTGTTCGCGCCGATCTACATCGTGATGGGAGTGACCGCCGGAGAATGGGCCGGAGGGACCATTGAGTTTTCGAAAAATCTTCCGGTCTCGCTGAGAAAGGTGGCAACTGTCCGCCTGTTCGCAGGGTGGATTGTTTTAATCGTTCCGGTGATCGCTGTCGCTGCTTTTAGTTCCGCGCTGATTGCAACGCTTGAGTGGATGGAAATCGAAGTCGGAATTTTTCATTCCCTCGCTGCAAGTATGGACCTCAAACCGCAACAGGCACATTGGGGCATCGCTGGAATTGCCTGCGGTGTTGTGACAACACTTTATTTCTGGTTGGTCGTGGCTTGTCTCAATCAGGCGACTGAACTGCGGGCAGCAATGATCGGAGTCTTAACGTTCATTGTCAGCTTCTGGTTTGGTTTTCTCTTGTGGGTGATGAACGGGGCTCCGACGACACAAGCTCTTTCTCTCAACTGGACTATTGGAGCAGTGTCTCCAGTCTATTGGATGGTCTTACCGAACTTGCAGGCAGAGCATTTGCGCAGATGGTTGATCGTCGGCCTGCAAGTACAGGGGCTTTTTGTGGTGATTTCCAGCTATTACTTCATCCGGTTTTACGGAACTCATCTTCGACAATGGAACTGGCTTCCTCGCATCAGTTGGCCGTCAATTGAACAAACCGGGCCCACGAATTCTCTCAGTGCCCCGTTCACCTCTCAAATGAAAGCGTTGGTCTGGATGCAACTCCGTCAAACGCTCCCTTTGGCGATAGGCGGACTGGTTATTGTGTTCGTTCTGACATTGATGGCCACACGAGGCACGGCAGGAGCCGTGAGTCAAATGGAGACGAATCCGTTTCAGATCGCCATTGTCAGCGTCGCTGCACTTTTAATTGGTTCGACGACATTCGTGCCTGATTTCTCACCGAAGCTCTATCACTTCTGGAGATCTCGTCCGATCCCCCCCATGAGATGGTTCTGGTTGAAATACCTGTCCGGGCTGTTTGTGATTATCTGTTGCGTCGATCTGCCGATTTTAATCCTCCATGGAACAGGGATCCTCCCCACATCAGCCGGTCTGTATTCGGGAGTCTTTCCGATGCTTTTACACTGGATTATTTACAGCATCGCTGTCCTTGCAGCCTGTTTAGTCAGGCATCCGATTTATTCTCCCGTCCTGGCGTTGTGTGCAATCCTCACCGTTTTACTACTTCCAGTCATTTTTCACTTCCCGGACTTTCTCTCATTCGGCGAGATGTTCAATGCTGTCGGGACGAACCTTCTTCCCAATCGCGTGATCGCCGCATTTTTAGTAGGACTCACCCAGGCCACCGCAATCAGCGTCACCGCGACCATCCTCGCCGCAATTGCCACCAAACGAGACATCAACCTCAGCCCATAAGCCAAGACGCTGCAATCCGCCACCCGGAAGCATATCGCTACAAGGGAAAGTGGGGCCACTTATGTTTTCCTGCGATCGAGCGTCTTAGCACCAGTGCTGAGCCGTACTGTTATGAAAGTATTTCGGTTCGTGTTATCTGTTTGGAGACAAGGAGAGGGCGAAATCGCTCGTCGAAATGACACGTTCGAGACAGATGTGGCGGCATCCCCCTTTAGTTGGGCAACATGAACGACCTCAATGCTGGTGATGACGTGCTGGTGATTTCTCAAAGCCACGGCGACAGGCGAGAAGGAGTACCAAGGTGACAAGACTCACAGTGAGGGCGCCCAATGCCAATCGCAGGTTTTCGTTGGAGAACAACTGCACGTCTGGGATTTGTAGAACCTTCGCAACGTTTTCGATAGTCATCAATAACACATCGGATATGTGCGTCGTAAAGATGATTCCTATCGCGAAACAGGTGCAGGCCAAAACGGGATATCGAGGGCGGGTTGCGACAGTGAACTCAATCACAGTGGATACGACCACGAGTTCATACAGTCCAATTCCAAGACTGCTGATCCTGTCGAGTTGATCGGAATCAGAAGCCGCTGCAGGGGAAAACATAGAGGTTGTCGCCTCTGCCACGACTCCGCGAAATGAAAGCAATGCAAGTACGGAAAGCACTGCGAGACTAATTTTTACAGCGGTCAGCACGATGTGGCGAGTCATTCACTGGCTCCAGGAGAAGCGTCGACCTGTTCGTTCGCATTTCGATGAATTGTAATACTCTTTCACCGCAGAGGACAGGTCGGCGAGTTGGACGATGATTCGATCACAATGTCTGGAGGGAAAACTAAATGTCCGCGTCGCGAGTGTCGTCATCCCATCTGTAATTCGGAACGGGTCCATATTCGGATTTTATGTCGGACGGAATGTCTCCGAATCGTTCCTCATTAGACGAAAGCCAGTCGGTGCAGAGGTTTCGCAGGTCTTCGGGGCACGATAGTTCATAGATGCGATCAGACCATGCTCCGATGTACCAGGTGTCGTTGGCAACTGTAACCCAAAAGCTGATTCCGGAGTAGCCACGACCGGGAATACGGCGGCTTGCAAGAACGGCTCTCTGTGAAGACCCGAGGTGCTTGATCTCAAGGTCTTCAATGTATCCGAAATAGCCAGCTTGCTCGATGTGTTGTAGCAGATCGTTGAGTGTCATAGCGACTCCAGGAGTGTAGGAGATGTGCTTTCGATAATCCGCTTCGTGCAAAGGAGGAGGGTCGAGAGTGTCGCCACTCCATTGTTTAGTCGGTCTTCTGTGGGGCCTTCGAGGCGTCGGCAAGCCGGAATCGCTTCGTCAGGCCCGAAGGATATCTTAATCCTGTAACGTGCTGGTGTCGACGTGATGATGGACTTGCTCCGAGGTGTTCGAGAAAGCCTGGTTCGATTCATTTGGGAGGTTAGGTGCTTTTAACCCGATTCGCTGAGGGAAACGAGCTTGTCAGCGACCACTCTGAGAAGAGGGAGGCAGCTTTGGATCGTAGATCAGTAATTCGGGGCGCGAGCAGAAGGGGGATGCTGGCAACCCGTCGTGGTTATAGAGATTGCAGTTCTCCGGGTTGACGGCGTAGGCGTATCGAACTGCGATCGGTGATGTGACTTCTTCGCTCGTGACGACGACTTTTTTGCCCTCGATTTCGGCCTTTGCTGGGTGCCATTTTCCGGATGCGTCAGTCACCTCGAAATATAGAAGTTCTGCTTCAGGTGTCTCGCGAGGTTCCGCAAGTCCGACTTTGTCAGCGACCATTAGTCCGGTTTCGGCATGGCTGAAGTGCAGGATAATTTTGTCGCCGTGAATCTCCTGTCGTTCAAACATCGGGCCGCTGAATGGGATTGATCGACCGTAGTGCTTTGCCAGAGCCCAGCGAGCCAGTCGTTCGCCGACATCAATTTTGTTCGGCGGATGAACCCCGGCACCATCGAGATCGACAGTCACCACCATACCTGTGTGAGGAAGATCGGTGGCGAGGCGTTGTTGTTCCCGCAGGTAGGGCCAGCCCTCGCCAGCGCCGCTACCAGGAAGTTGTACATAATAAGCGGGCAACTTTGCGTTCCCAAATTCCTGACGCCAACCGTTAATTAAGGCACGCATTTTGTATTGATAATCACGCGGGTCTTCCTGCACGCCACTGTTGGATTCCCCCTGGTACCAGATCGCCCCGTGGATGCCAAACCTGCTGATTGGAGCCAGTCGAGAATTGAAGAGCCGCCCCGGTAGCCAGGTCGTGCTGCGAGCGCGAACGCCGCCCGGCAACTTCCAGATTCCTTCGAGGTCCTCCCGGTCGCCGAGTTCCAATTCCTTCTTAAGAGTCGGATGGGAGTTAAAAGCGGCTCGCGGAATAAATGGTTCGATCGGAGTTCCACCATGCGAGGAATCAATCACGCCGATGGGAATGTTCAGCTCGGCATGAATTCGTCGCGCGAAGTAGAAGGCAGCCCCCGAGAACCGGGAGACTGTTTTCGGGCTGCACACAGTCCATGTTGATTGCTTCCGCAAATCATCGAGCGGCTCCGGACTCTCCGGTTCGTTGATGCGGCAGAATCGCAGTTGAGGCAGGTCGGCAGCGGCAATATCCATCGCGACGGAATCAAGCTGCTTCGCCATCGCCCCAATAGTCATCGCCATGTTCGATTGACCGCTCGCATGCCAGACCTCTCCCACGAGGACATTTTGGGTCACAATGCGCTGATCGCCCGTCTCAACTTGCAGGGACCTTCCGACAGAGGCCGCTTTCAATGGTTTAAGGCTGACGGACCATGCGCCATTTTTACCCGCGATTGCTGTCTCCGTTTGGTCCGCAAATGAGACGGTCACCTTCTCGTCTGCATCCGCCCAGCCCCAGATGTGAATCGGCTGTTCCCGTTGCAGGACCATGTGGTCCGAGAAAATGCCAGCCAAACGCAGCTCGGCTGATGCGTGATGAACGTCGACGCCGAGAAGAATGATCGCAATGGTCAGGTGATAGCAGTGTTTCATTCGGGGGAATCCAATTCTCATCCGGCTGGAGTTCCGTAGCGGAAAAGATCGCTCGATGGTCTGACGCAACTGTGTCGTTGAGGACCTGTTCGAACTCTATCGAACCCGGGCCAATATGAGGAAGTCACTCCGCGTGAAACGTGCGCAGCAAGTGCAACTGGCAGAGCGGTTTCTGTTGAAATTGCATCAGTGGCTGGCCGTGAGAACAGGCGGGTCTACAATCTATGGTGGACGTGTTGGTCAGGATCATCAGTTATGAAGCTCGCAATTATTGGTACAGGCATTTCAGGTCTGACCTGTGCTCATCTTCTGCACCGCGAGCACGACGTGACGCTCTACGAGGCGAACGATTATATCGGAGGGCACACGCACACTGTCGACGCGGAAGTTGCCGGGGAAACCCATTCCATCGACACAGGATTCGTCGTCTTTAATGATTGGACATATCCGAACTTCATTGGGCTGCTTGATGAGTTGGGAGTCTCGTCGCAGCCGACATCGATGGGATTCAGCGTCCGCTGCGAGGTGAGTGGAATTGAATACAGTGGGCGGAATCTATCAACGCTTTTTGCACAGAAGCGAAATCTCTTCAAAGGATCGCACTATCGGATGTTACTCGACATATTGCGATTTAATCACCAGGGGTTAAACCAATGGGAGTCGCTTCCAGATGAGATGACTGTTGGCGAGTTTCTGTCGAGGCATCACTTTTCAAGTGCATTTGCGGACCGCTATCTCCTGCCGATGGGGGCAGCAATTTGGTCCTGTCCAATGTTAACTTTTCGTGAATTTCCGATTGGGTTTATTATCGCGTTCTATAAAAACCACGGGTTGCTCAATATTTCCAATCGCCCGGTGTGGCGCGTCGTACAAGGTGGTTCACGGAGTTACGTCGATAAACTGATCCGGCCGTTTCAGGACCGTATCCGACTGAACAGTCCAGTGAGTCGGGTCATGCGTGAAGGTCCAGGAGTGCGGGTTATTTCTAACGGCAAGGCAGAAGGATTTGATGAAGTCATATTTGCCTGCCATAGTGATCAGTCATTGCTCATGCTCAATGACTCAACAGATACAGAAAGAGAGATTCTTTCAGAGTTTCCATACGGTAAGAACACCGCGGTGCTGCACACCGATGTTCAACTTCTCCCGCAGCGTCGAAGTACGTGGTCCAGTTGGAACTACCGTGTCCGAAGCGAAGAGTTTAGGCCGAGCGTGACCTACAACATGAACATCCTGCAGCAGATCGATGCTGCAGAGACCTTCTGTGTGACGCTGAACGATGAGGATAGAGTCGATCCGTCTCGGAAACTGGGGACCTTTCAATACAGCCATCCGATCTTTACGAATCGCCGCGCCCAGGTGCAGAGTCGACATGCGGAATTGATCCGTCAGAACCGGACGTCGTACTGCGGTGCCTATTGGGGGAACGGATTTCATGAAGATGGTGTGACCAGTGCACTGCGCGTCTGCTCCGCATTTGGTATGCTGCCGAAGTGGTCCAGCGAGGAAGTACGTACGAGAGATTTCGTCGTCACTGATGGAGGTGCCTCATGACAGCTGATTCCAAGCCCGCCGAAGGCGGACACAGCTGCCTGTATGTCGGGGAGGTGCAACACCATCGGCTTGTCCCGTTCGATCACCAGTTTCGCTATCGCGTTTTTCTGGTCTTCCTCGACTTATCGGAATTAGATGAGGTGTTTCGAGGCCGATGGCTTTGGTCGACAAGTCGTCTGGCTGTGGCGAGGTTTCGAAGAGACGACCATCTGGGAGACTCTGCGCGTCCCTTAACAGAATCAGTCGCTGATCTTGTTGAGGAGCGGATTGGTTATCGTCCTGCGGGGCCCATTCGACTGCTGACACACCTGCGATACTTTGGTTATGTGGTTAATCCGGTCAGCTTCTATTACTGCTATAATGATTCGGGAACTCAGGTCGACGCCGTTGTCGCTGAGGTTAACAATACACCGTGGGGTGAGCGACATTGTTACGTACTGGACTGGCGAGGTTCCGCGAATCGTGAGAATCTGCACGCCGAAGTTCAGAAGGAATTTTATGTGTCTCCGTTTCTTCCGATGGAGATGCAATATCGATGGCAGCTCACGTTGCCGAAAGAGTCTCTCGCAGTTTCAATCGAGAATCGACACAGCAATGAGCGTCAGTTTTCCGCCCAGCTGACGCTCGCTCGTCGACAAATCACGACGATGAATCTCTTCGGGACCTTGCTCCGTCATCCTTTTATGACTGGGAAAGTGGTCGCCGCGATTTACTGGCAAGCACTCAAACTCTGGTGGCGTGGTGTTCAGTATTTCCCACATCCTAAAAAGAGTAGCACTCTTTAGATAAATACAAACGCTCGACTCCTGTTTCTCGAGCGCAGAGCGATTAACAACCCGGAAGATCGATTGTGACAGGTATGACCGACTCCTCGAATCCGACAGCCACAATCCAGCAGACTCCGCCACTTGCTCTTTCGAAAGAGAAAGAGACAGCCACTCGTGGAATGCTGCTGCGTTTTCTTTCACAACTAAAGCACGGGCGCATCGAGCTCATTCTGCCCGATGGCTCGCGGCAGAGCTTTGGTGAGTCGGGTGACAGCGAATTGCAGGTCCGGGTCGAATTGCTGAGCGAAGCGTGCTACCGAAAAATTTTATTGGGAGGGAGCTTAGGAGCCGCCGAAGCGTATCTGCAAGGGTTGTGGACAACGGACGATCTCACATCACTGCTGAGGCTAATGTGTCGCAATTTACCGCGAACTGAAGTGCTCGATAACGGCTGGGCTCGGATTGGACGATTTGCTGCGAAGATCGGCCACTGGCTTTCCCGAAATTCGTTTCGTGGGAGTCAACGGAATGTTGCTGCTCATTACGATCTGAGCAATGATTTCTTTCAGTTGTTTCTCGACCCGACGATGATGTATTCCTCAGGAATCTTTCCTTCGCCCGAGGCGACAATGGAGCAGGCATCCGTCGAAAAGATGGAGCGTGTCTGTCGGTTGCTTGAGTTACAACCGGGCGATCACGTCATCGAAATTGGTTCCGGTTGGGGTGGCTTCTCGCTGTATGCTGCCCGCCAATATGGCTGCCGCATCACCACGACGACGATCTCTCAGCAACAATATGATATGGCGGGAGATCGAATTCGCTCGGCCGGATTAAGTGACCGTGTCACGTTGCTACAGGACGACTACCGTACCCTTGTCGGACAGTATGACAAGCTCGTGTCTATTGAAATGATCGAGGCTGTGGGACATCAGTACCTTCCCTCGTTCTTTCAAACATGCAACCAGCTCCTGGTTCCTGACGGAAAGATGGTCGTGCAGGCTATCACTATTCCTGATAACCGGTACGACGAGTACTTCCACAGCGTAGATTTTATTAGGAATTACATTTTCCCGGGAGGGCATCTGCCGTCGATTGGTGCGATGCAGCGAGCCACTGAGCGAACGGGGTTGCTCCTCCAGGAGATGCAGCAGTTCCCAGACAGCTATGCCCGAACGCTCCAGTGTTGGCGTCAGGAATTTGAGGAAAAGCGGGAACAAGTCCTGTCGCTTGGATTTGATGAAAGATTCATTCGAATGTGGAACTACTACTTCTGCTATTGCGAGGCGGCGTTTCTCGAACGGGCAGTGAATGTCGGGCTTTTTGTCTGGGATAAACAGTGCTATTAATGACTCTGTGAGATAAGCCGTTTCCCATCTGTGATATGTGTGATTTATGTCATTTGTTCTACTTCCTCGAATTGCACTCTCCGCTGCAGAGCAGCGTCTCATTCCAGATTCTCTGGTTCGGATGGGGATCCGCCGTTTGTTAATACAACGGCTGCGTGAAATGCGTTTCGACACCCCGAAAGATGCTGAGGATAATCTCCGGAAGTTCCTTGATCAGTGTGCGCTTTCTCGAATCGCTGAGATGCCTCAAAAAGCGAATGAGCAGCATTACGAAGTCTCGGCCAGGTTCTTTCAACAAGTGCTTGGCCCCCACTTGAAGTACAGTTGTTGCCATTGGGGAGATAGTGTCTCGACATTGCAGCAGGCTGAGGAGGAAGCATTGTCGATCACGTGTGAGCGAGCCGCACTTGAAGATGGGATGTCGATTCTTGAACTCGGTTGTGGCTGGGGATCACTCTCGCTCTGGATGGCAGACAACTTTCCTAACTCTCAAATTGTTGCTGTCTCGAATTCGCATCCGCAACGCAATTTCATTGAATCAGAAGCGGAGAAGCGGGGCATCGAGAACCTCACTGTCAGGACAGCGGATATCAGTGAGTTCTCGACATCTCAAGTCTTCGATCGTGTTGTCTCAGTCGAAATGTTTGAGCATGTCCGGAATCATGCAGAATTAATGCGGCGGATTGCGACCTGGTTAAAACGGGACGGAAAACTGTTCGTGCATATTTTTGCTCACAGGAGTCAGCCGTATTTCTTCGAAGACAAAGGGGAGCAGGACTGGATGACGCGCCACTTTTTTACGGGAGGGATGATGCCGAGTGAGGATTTGCTGTTGAACTATCAGGAGTCACTTCGGCTAACAGACCGATGGAGGTGGGTCGGAAAACATTATCAGCGAACATGTAATGCCTGGTTGCAACTCGCCGGTGAACGTCGAGCGGATATCCTACCGTGTCTACAAGAAACATACGGAGAGAAGAATGCGTCAATTTGGTTGCAGCGATGGAGAATGTTTTTCATGGCATGTGCGGAACTGTTCGGGTACCACGACGGCGACGAATGGGGAGTGTGCCATTACCTCTTCGAAAAGTTGGAGTGACCAGCGATGTGGGTGAACGTCTTGGGAGGCAGTGCCGTCGGGATACTGATACTGATGCTCTCGACCTGGGGAGTCAGTGTCGTGCTCCGGAATACCAGCATCGTCGATGTGATCTGGGGAATCGGGTTTGCTATCGTCGCTTTTATCTCGTTGATAATAACGGTCCCGTCAGATCGGACTTCGGTAGGAGACTTCTTCGAATGGGAATCGCCTTCCCGCTGGTTGCTGGTGATGTTAACAACCATTTGGGGGTCACGGTTGAGTCTGCATCTGGCAGTGAGGAATTACGGTCAGCCGGAAGATAAACGGTATGCTGCCATGCGGGCAAACTGGGGTGAGGGTTACTGGTGGAAGAGCCTGTTTATAGTGTTCTTACTGCAAGGGGTTGTGATGTGGGTTGTCTCACTTCCGTTACAGGCAGGTATTGCCCACGCTCAAAACGGCTGGAAGCTGTTTCACTGGCTGGGTCTCGTATCGTGGGTCATCGGCTTTTACTTTGAAGCAGTTGGGGACTGGCAACTGACACGATTTCGTGCTGATCCGGCAAACAAAGGAAAAGTGCTCCAGCATGGGCTTTGGCGATATACCCGTCACCCAAACTACTTCGGCGACTTCTGTATCTGGTGGGGGCTGTTTCTCATTGCCGTTGCGCACGGTGAACATCTCTGGACGATCATCAGCCCTGTTGTTATGTCGTACTTTCTGCTGAAAATCTCCGGGGTAACTTTGCTGGAGAAGTCGCTGGTCAGGGAAAAATCAGAGTACGCCGATTACGTCCAGCACACCAATGTCTTCTTTCCCGGCCCGAGGCGATAGATGAGATTGCGGCAACGCCCTCGCTTAAGAAGATAACGCCCACACAAACAGAAATGTAAAAGACGTTAATCGACAAGCAGCTATTTATGGGCGACCAAAATTTATCGTCGGGCAGGGCGGAGGGCATGCAACGCCGTTAACCTTTTTAGTGTTGTATCAAAAGACGTCTTGATGGAAATGTTGTGATGACGTAAGGCATTGTTGTCACACAAGTTCCTTTGTCATCTCGGAACGGAGTCCGGGCATGTCGCATCAAGACGTCGAAGTCGTCTCTGGCTGGGTCGCGCAGATTATTCCACAAAGCATCTGTTCTGCGCTCTCGTTTCGCAAGGACGTGCGTTGGTCAGCCAGACAGTTTGTCACGGTGATTTGGTTGTGGTCGCTGGCACCGCAAAACACGCTGACGGATCGTTTTGAATGGGCGCGTTCCAAGGCGCTGCGACTGTTTCCGGAGTCAGGTCATGGAGGAGCCAGCTTTCAAGCCTTCATGAAGATGATGCGACGGTGGGGTGACGTGCTGATTGTGTTGCTGCTGGAAGTCATGCAAAGCACCATGCAGAAGAAACTGAGGAATTTTCGTGGTGATCACGGTTTTGCCATGTTCGGGATTGATGGCTCTCGGATTGCACTCCCTCGAACGAAGGCCAACCAACAGCGGTTGACCAAAGGTCTCAATCCGAATTGCTGTAGACACCCGTCAGCTGGCGCTGATCGACTGGTTCGAGACTTTGGCTGAACGACTGCACAACGTCCGGATCCTGCACGGGGACTGGCATCGTCTGGTCTCTTCACCCTCATCGCTGGGACTGTACGGGAAGACCGGAATCGCTGGAGTCTTTCTGGATCCACCGTACGCCCACAGTCTGGCCCGTGTGCAGCAGCTGCTCGGTCTCGCGAATGAAGTCTCAGATCCCGATCGCGGCCGCACAGACTGCTACCTGTGCGACGACGACAAGAGCCAGGTCGACCAGCTCGTCGCGGATGTGAATCGCTGGTGTCAGCAGTCCGGAAGCAATCCGCGACTCAGAATCGCCCTCTGCGGTTATTCGGGCGAACATGACAACCTCGTGAGCGATCACAGCTGGACCAAGCACTCCTGGACAACCCACGGAGGCTGGGCCAACACCAGCAAGAAGAAAGGCACCCGCGGGAAAGAGAATCGATCACGCGAAACGATCTGGTTCTCACCGGGGTGCCTTGGTGAATAGTTTGGAAGTGTTCCAAAAGCCCCGCCGCTGAACTGTGCCTCGAATGCATCTGAGGTGTTTCACAAGTGATAGTGAGAACAGAAACTGACCAATTCCAGACCATGCAATCGAGGAATGACGTCGACGAAAAACTAACAGCGGCGTGCAGGATCGGAGCAGGAAAGTGCATTGACCTGATTGTCGACAATCGTGTCGAACGACGAGATGGTCCAACGGCGGACATCACGGGGCACGGAGTGTTGACTATCCATTGCGAGAAACGCCGCAAGCCGTGCTCCCGTGCATGTCATTGTTCTGCTTTTGGCGGCGAGGTCAACTCCACATCAGCGTCGTCAACCATCCACGCACGATCGTTTTGCTTGAAGATCCGTGGGCGTTTAGTGAGGGTATCATTCTTAGACGTGTCAATCACAAGCCTAAAGCCAAGATCGTCTTCGCGCGGCGTTGCGTGATGACTGTAACCCCAGTAGTCCGTCCGGGGCGCGAGTCGATCATTGTCATCATCTAGGAAAGCGCGGCCATCAGTGAACCCGCCGCCCATGGATCGTGACCCCAGATTGAAGTACGCCCTATTAATTGGACCATCGTTGAGTATGTATTCCGACACATTGCCGATAAGCCCAAAAACGCCTTCCGGTGAGCGCCCGTCTGGACGGGACTTAACGGGTTCTGTCCGTTTTGGTCGCTTGTCAGGATCGTTCCGCATGCGAGCAGCAAAACCGTATTTTATGCCATGCGACGTGTGTGCACGGTCCGGATCCCACTCGTCGCCCCATGGATAATGGCGTGCCTTTCCGTACGCAGCAATCATCCATTCGTTCCAAGTTGGCAGTCGGATCAGGCCAACATTGGGATTTGATTTGCTGGTCCGTTCGGCGAACGCAAAGGCGTCTGGCAGTGTGACAAGTGCAACTGGATGCTCCTCCAGCCCAGGTGGGAATTTTCCGTCTCGCCAAATCGTTGAAGCATCTTCGATCGAGTATGGTATGTCCCCGGTCGAGAACACGCGTCGTTCCTTTCGTTCCCTGATGATTCGGAGTACGTCGGTGTCGTCTTTCGTCTTGTTCGTCGCATCCAAATACGCCCTAAACTGTGCATTCGTCACTTCGGTTTCAAGAACGTAGAAATCGGGATAGTCGATTTTGTGTGATTGAGGTGAGACACGCCGGAAAACAAGGGTTTGATCCGCACCAAGTTCAAGCTCGATAGTGGCGTTGGTTGGCTCCGCAGCGTGACAGGTCAGCACAAGCAGTGCAAAACACAGTGTAAGTATCCGAGTCATCGTTGCCTCAGAGTTTTCTTCATAGCAGAACGTCTGGCATCAGCCGCGCTTCGCCCGAAAGGCGCGCTCCGACTCACTGAGAAACTAACTGATTACAATTCAACTTTCCACGCAAAGCGCAGGTGAAGCGTCGGTCTGCATGCACTTGTTCTGCAGTCACCCACTCTCAGCGAACTCAAGAGTGGCGGGGTGGAAAAGGTCTTCGATCCGTAATCTCCTTCCGGCGAGCCCCTGCTCGTGGGAGTATTTGAACAGGGCGTTAAGGGTTTTCTCGTTACCCTTGATCCCGTAAGGCCAGAAGTTGTCCCCCATCATCTTGCGGGTGTCCTCGATCTCCTTAGCGACCCATGGAAGTGAGATATTGGCCCAACCGAGCTTGTGGAGTTCAGCCAAAGCCAGCCGCTTGGCCTCTGAGTAGGCCCTGCAAACGGCGAGCGGTAGTTCCGGGTGCTTCTCCGCGAAATCATTGCGGATCGCCACCGCGTGCATGATGGGGAAGATCCCGGTTTTGGTGTAATAGGCCTGCTCCGTTCGGCGGAAATCTGGGAACAATCTGCCCACGATCGGATTGCCCTCGACGAAGGCCTTTGGCTCGAGCGCATGGAACAGGGCGTCGACTTCGCCGTTGACCAGTAGTTCGGACTCGTCCTTGCCGGGTGACCCGGTGCTGATGGACAGCCCTTCAGGAATCACATTTTCCAACTTGGAGACCACGCCGGCGGTGTCGGAGCCTGAGTCCTTGGCCGAGACAACCCACTCGACGTCGGTCGGTTTGAGTCCATATTCGTGCTCCAGGATTCCGCGTAGCCAAGTGAGCGAAGTGGAAGAGAAACCCGGGGTTCCAACCTTGCGGCCCTTCAGGTCTTCGGGCTTCTCGATTCCGCGGTCGGTGCGAATGAAGATGCTCTTGTGACGAAAGGTGCGGAGCGGAAAGATGGGGAGCAGGCTGTAGTTCCGGAAGGCCTCGTTGGCATACGCCAACATGAAAGGGTGTAGACCGACTTCGGTGACCTCACGCGTGCGGGGTCCGACGAAGATGTGGGTGTTCAGGTTGCCGATCTTGTCGGGCTCATAGTTGACCTCGAAGCCCTCTATTCCAACTTTGCCATCGGCAATCGGGAGGACGCGGTCGTATTTGTATCCGGCAGCCGTGATGGCATGTTTCCCGGCCTTTGCCTCATTGGCCTGCGAGGATTGAGCGAGTCCGAGGGCACCGGCTCCGGCGGCAAGGCCGGTGGTTTTGAGTAGATCGCGGCGGTTGATGTCCGGTAGGTTCATGGGTTGCTTCGTGGTTGGGTTTCTTGCAGAACTTGTCTATAGATTGATCAACGTATCACCTATCGGCGTCATCTTTGTCAGCCTAACGCGCAGGACGCCAATTGTCGTAAGCCAAATGCTACTCTTTGGTTGCTTCTTTTTCAAGACTTTTGCTGCGTGATAGGATGTTTCATCATATCACTCAACTGGATCACGAGTCAGACCGTCAGCCGGGCTGCGGACACCGCGACCGCCTCGGTTCAAGACGTGCGTGTAGATCATCGTCGTGCGGACATCCTTGTGACTCAGGAGTTCTTGGAAGGTAGGCTTCTTCAGTGCGATGGCTGTCATATTGGACTCCTCGAACTCTGTTCCCTGTATTGAGGACAACTTGGCAATAAAGTCGAGTATGTACAGTACATCCAATGCAAGTCGATTCTCAATCGGACCCATTGTCGCTTGCAAGATCTTCGGCATTTTCATTCGCGATCGAAGCACACCTGGTCACATCGACCGAAGATTGAATTCGAATGGATAGAAGCAGTGACGTCGAAAATACTTCAACGATAAGTTCGAGAGTTCAAATTGCCTTGGATCGCATTTTGCTTTGATGATCTGAAGTTGTTGGTCGTCGATCTCGAAACTCCGCCATACCCGCTTTGTCCAATTCGGTTCGATCCCATTCGGCCACCACGGCATAGAGCTCTCCGACGACTTGCTTCAGCAGATAGGGGTTACACTGCTCGGAGTCTTCATTCGTGGCTGCTAGCGCCACTCAACGAGCACCCAGAGGATGTACCAGTTTCGGAGCTTCCCGTTGGCAGTCCGAACGTCCGCAGGAGCCATTCGGATCACTCATCCTCGTCGAGACGATCGGCCACGGCCAGGAGAGTTTCGATCAGATCGTCAGCGTCGATCCTTCGGGAACGATGCCCCGTCTCAATCGCCTTCTCAAGGGAACTTGCCAAGTCACGAAAAATGTCGGCGATGCGGTGCGATTCAGACTGCTGCCTGGGCTCTGGATTGGTGGTGTTGCTCATCGAGATCTTTCCTTTGTGAAACAGGATCGGAGGGGCAGCACCTCTACCTCTGAAACGAATCGGCAGCAAGTCGATGAGATGACTTTCGCAAGGAAAAAACCTTGCGAAAGTGTCTGAAATGCTTCGCCCATCGCCTTGCTGTTGCTCGGAAGATCGAGGTAGATGTCTCCCACGCAAAGCGCACGAAACCAGATCACACCACCTCAGAATGGGAGCTTGAACCGATGCTCATCAACGCCAACCAGGAGTTCTACGAGACCGACTCCTTCGAACTGATTCGTTTCGCGAAGGCATACCGAGATCTCGGCGATGCTGTGACTGAACAACTGGACGATCTGTTTGACAATCGATTCGATGAAGTCAATCCGAATGCGATCGCACTGATTCGAGAACACCTCGGTGGGAAGAACGAAGAGATCGACGCTGTCCTCGAAGACTACGAAGAACACCGCTCCTGATCACACGGCTCGCGACCGCAGGCACGGAGGCCTGCGCATTCTTTCAAACGCTGTTCGATTCTGAAGAACAGCTCGCGGATTCAAGTTGCTGCCGGGTTGGGATCGAGGTAGGTGTGTGTCCATCACAACGTACCAACCAAGAGAGGATTCCCATGACCACGTTTCTTGTCGCCACGCTTTCCCGCTACGTTCTGGTTGAAGCAGCTGATGAAGTGCAGGCCCGCCAACTGGCTCAACCCGGCCTGGAAGAGCTCTACGACAAAGAACGCGAGCGATTCGGAAACGACTTCCTGATCGAGATCCTGACCGTGAGGCCTGCGACTCAAGAAGAAATCGACCTCTGGAACTGGCACCACGAAATGATCGCCAGCCACGCCTCCTAAAGATCAAGGTCACCAAGAACTCGGAGTTCTCTTGATGATGGGCAAGCGCTGCTTTGAAACAATCTGTTCAATTTCATCGGTCAGGTGAGTTGGCCACGGACTCGGATAACGAGTTCTGAGGCGCCTTCCAGTTAAATGATCTCATCCGTCTCGTCACTGGCGTCAACACTCGGCATTGGGTAGAGCCGCCAAATGAGAACTCTCTGACAATGTCTCGATGAACGGCTGGCTCGATGGTTGCCCCAGCAATCTCAAATTGCAACCAAAGTAGATAAATACTTCTTTTTGGACTATGCGCAATCTAAACTGCACGCAATAATTATTGCGTGCAGTGTGAAGTGTCTTTTTCTTGGGGGGGGTGTTGTGAAAAAAGTGAACCAGTGGACGATGGATCCTGACAATGTCGAATTTGCCGAATTGGTAAACCGGCTTGCGAGCCTCGGAAGTACTCAAGTGGATACGGCGAGCGTTCTTGAGATTTCTCCTGGTCAAGTAAGCAGAATTAAGAGCGGAGAGCGGCACGCGTCACCAAAGCATCTCCGAAAGCTTCGAAAGCGAGTTAATGAACTAACAGAGGAGCGGTCAAGGATGCCAGTTCTTTCTCTCTCCAGCGTAGGGGGAGGGGTGTTCGAGTTGAACCAATCGATTTTGGTAAATCTGGACGCTAGTCAAGCTGTATCCGCGTTTCGAGATCTCCTGTGGTCTCGGGCCGCCGAGCTGAAGATCCCATCGACTCGGATTAGCATCTCGTCGAACGTCACCACTCCAGATGGCGGCATAGATGCGTCAGTAATCGGGGAGGTTGATCCACAGTTTGACGACGAATTACTGGCAGGCAATCCTCGTTATCAAATCAAGACAGGGAACTTTAAGCCTTGGCAGAAGAGTCAAGTTGATCTGGAACTCTTTGGTGCGGAAAAGAAAAAAGCCTTCGCGAATTTGGGATCAGAGATCCAGAGGATGTTGGAAGACAGTGCACGATTCATTGTCGTTGCATTTGGAGTTGACCCCACTGATCGTGAGCTTCGAAAGGCTGAAGAGAACTTTTTACATGCCTTTCGGAACTGTGGGTACCCTCATGCTTCAGTCCAGGTGTGGGGCCAAACGCAACTATTAAGTCTCTTTCGTAGGTATCCGTCGCTGTGTCTTAGCCTTCGAGGTCACGACCACCATGGATTTCGTAGTCATGATTCATGGTCATCCGACGAAGATATGCAACTACTCGAGCACTACAGCTCTGATCAACAACAGCTAATTGACGAACTTCGTCACGCGTTGGAATCCGGTGAAGTGCCACATGTGAGGCTAATAGGTGAACCCGGAATCGGCAAAACTCGTTTCGCAAAGGAAATTACTTGCACGAAATCTCTGTCGCCGATTTCGTTATACGTCAAAGATGGAAGAACACTTCTGCAAAGCTCCTTCCTGAATGAATTGCTCCAAACTGAGGACAAACGAGTTGTCTGTTTTGTCATTGACGAGTGTTCGCAGAAAGACATTGCTGAAATATGGAACATGATGAAACCTCGTTCTAATCGACTGCGAGTCATTTCAATTGATCACGGTCCAGATCATACTTTTGACGACAAAACTAAGGTGATCACAGTCGAACCAGCCAATGAAGAGCAAATCGTTGACATTCTGAAAGATCACGACGTTGGGGAAAATGATGCAAAGCGATGGGCTGACTTTTGCGAAGGAAGTCCTCGTGTTGCTCATGTTCTAGGGGAAAACCTGCGATCCCATCGCTCTGACCTTCTAGTTGCACCAACAACGTCAGAAGTCTGGAGGCGGTTCATCGACGGCTACGACTCGCCAGACTCAGATGCGGTGCAGTTAAGACAAGTTGTCCTTCTTTTTTGTTCACTATTCGAACGATTTGGGTTCTCGCACCCCGTTGGTGACGAAGCCGAGTATATCCAGAAGCTAGCTTACAAATACGATCCCCGAATTTCCCCTTCGGTATTCAAGAGGATCGTTAACGAACTGCGAGGACGAAAGATCATTCAGGGAGAAAAGACGCTCTACATCACTCCGCGGTTGCTTCACGTTCATTTATATCGCGAATTCTGGAATCTTTACGGTGATGAATTTGACATTTCCGGCGCACTCAATGATATGCCTCGTCAGATGTCTCGATGGTTCGTTCATATGCTGAGATATCGGCACGAATGCACGGCTGCGGAAAACGCGATCACTCGGCTCTTTGGACCTGATGGGATGTTCCCGAGCGGAGAATTCGAAGACAGCCAAGACAGTGGTCGGATGATCTCAATTCTTGCGGAAACGTGCCCAAAGCCATCACTCGCGTGCTTGAGGCGAACCATTGGTAGAATGGAAACTGCGGAACTCCGAAAGGTAACACGGGCCCGGCAACAGTTGATTTGGGCGCTCGAAAAACTCGCTGTATGGGAAGAGTGTTTTGCGGATGCTGCAGAGTTGCTGCTGGCGCTAGCTGAAGCAGATCCAGATAATTGTTCAGCCGATGCTAGCAGGAGTTTTGAGGGACTTTTCAGTCTAGTTCCAGGGTTCGGTCCGACTCAGGCAGGTCCGAGCGTTCGAGTGGAGGTTCTTGAATCTGCTCTAAATTCAGAGTCAGCTGTTCGTAGGGAAATTTGCCTTAGAGCTTGCGCCAAAGCTCTCTACAGAGGACCACTCACTAGGATGGTTGGTCCTGAATATCAAGGCGTCAGGCCGAGAATCCAATTTTGGATTCCCGAAACTTATGGGGACCTTTGGAACGCTTACCTTGCTGTATGGGAGCTTCTTGTGGATCGACTTCTCGAATGGAGAGGCGAAGAACGCCGTCTTCTGATTTCTACAATCATCGATGTGGTTTGGTCTGTGATAGACATTCCGCTGCTAACGGATTCTGTTGTTCAAACACTTCAAAGATTAGCTAAAGACGAGGATACGAATATAAAAAGATTGCTTGAGTCGATCCAACAACAGCTTCGATACGAATACCGAAGTCTTTCAGCGGAAACGAAGAAGTCACTCACGACGGTTGTCGAGCAGTTGGAAGGTTATGACTTCTCATCGACGCTCAAACGCTATGTGAAGCATTGGACTCGGGAGGACTTTTACAAAGACAACCTTGAGCCCTCGAATACCTTTAGTCGTAAGATTGCTGAGTTGGCTAAATTGACCCAGAATGATGCAGAACTCTTGAGAGTCGAATTGCCTTGGTTGGTATGTGAAGAGTCGAGTCCGTTGTATTCGTTTGCGTTTAAGATTGGCGAATTCGATCTTGAAAACTCATGGTTTGACGAGATTGTAGAGCAATATGAACATCGGCAAGAAAACGCGACTACGTCCTTTCTAAGTGGATATTTGGCGGGAGTTTACGATCGCGACGTTGACGATTGGGAAACTTTGATTCTCCGTCTTGCCGACAATCCAGCGACCGCCGATCGGTTTTCAGATTTTGTTATTTGTTCGGGGATGACCAATAGGATTGCCCTGCGTGTTGTCTCTCAGTGTCGGAGCGGATTGCAAAGTAAGGAGCGATTGCAGCGTTGGTGGTTCGACCGTCAAATCCAGACACTTGAAGAAGAGGTAGTTCAGGAGCTGATCCGCCTTCAGTTGGAAGATCGCACTGGGCTGTTGTGGGGAAATGCTGTGCAAATGTGCCATCAATTCTATTTCGAGAAGGACAACGCGAAAGTTCTCCCTGAGGATTTGGTTTTCGAGCTATTGTCGTCAGAAGCAATGCTGGATGGTCGAGTTGCGAGCTCATCGAGCTACTACTGGTCGCGATTAGCTAATGCGTTTCTTTCGCAGTTTCCACAACGGAAATGGGAGCTTTTTGAAAGAGTGGTGCGAATCTCGATGGGTGAACAATCAGTTCTTGAAGAATTAGACCTGCGCGAAGCAGCTGTGATTTCAACTATCCTTCGAGAGAATCCCACACGTGCGTGGGGGTGCATTGCTAGAATCTATGATGAAATATCTGGAGTCGAGGAATATCGACTCCAACATTGGTTGGGGGGGGGGTACCGGATTTATGGAGAGGCGAGCGATGGTCCTATTCAGTTCATTGGGGAAGATGAACTGTTTGCGTGGGTTGATGAGGACCTAGAGGAACGAGCAAACTTCTTGACACGCGTCCTACCAAAAACTTTCAATGAATCTAAAGCAGGCCGACTCACAAGAAATTTCGTTGCTAGATACGGAAAAAATGAGAGAATTCGGAATGGACTACACGCCCACTTCCATTCATGTGGATGGAGCGGAAACGCAAGCAACTATTTTCGAGAACTCCGCGAAGATGCGAGAGAGTGGTTGGCCGGAGAAAAAGACAAAAATGTTAGGAGATGGTTAGAAGACTACATCGAGAATTTGAGCAATGACATTGAACGAGCAGAAATTGAAGAGGAACGAGTGGGACTAGACTGACTCGACGAATTCTGCACCGGCCGCATCGATCGAAGCCAGTGATTGATGATAACTCACGCAGAATCTCACCAATCGTTCTCTAAATTACGTTGAATGCGAATCATCCCACATGTCAGATTGAATGCCTCTGTCGAACTCAATCATCGGTTCCTAAACTCCGCCATGACAGCTTTCTCCAACTCCGTCAGATCCCACTCGGCCAGGACGGCGTAGAACTCACCGACAACGTGCTTGAGCAGGAATGGGTCAGTTGGAGGAGCCATCTCTCTCGGCCACTCGTACCACTCGTCGACTTCCCACAGAATGAACCAATCTCGGAGCTGTCCTTTCGTGGGTCGGACATCCGCAGGGACCATCGGAACCATTGCATAGGAGCGGAACCATCCAATGTGGAACTCCGGTCGCACTTCGATTCTCCGAACGAGTCCGGAATTGAATCGCTTGCTCTTCCTGCAATCAAAAAGAAGCGTGTGCCCCGGTCCCGGACGGCATTCGACCTCTTTCCGATCTGCCCGAGCGATCGCGAGTCGTGGTCGACCTTCCTGATCAAACCCGCCCTCATTGATCACATCAGACAGGTGGATCAGCGGATAGCCGTCCGCTGCAGCGTTGTAGATGTAGACCTCGACGAGGCGTTGATACTCCTCCTCGGCATCTTTGTGCATCCGCGATCGGTAAGCCTTCAGCTTCCGTTTCGCTTCGTCCTGATCAAGTGTGATGAGAGTGGTGTTCATCGCGTTTCCTTTCTGAGTAGTTCCCAGGTCGATGGCCAATGTGCCAGGCATCGCAATGGGGACAGGGGTAAATGTTGAGTCCGAAGTCACCGAGCTGCAGCAAGGCCTGCAGCGTCTGCTCGGCAGAATGTTTGGTGTGGCGAATCTTCCGAGTGCTGGGGCTGAACACCGGTCGCCGGGGAGTTCGCTTTTTCGTGAGTGGCGTTCTCTTCATCGATTCCCTTTCGCATGAAACTTCGAAACCTGCATCACGAGAGCCTTGGACGCATCGAACGCTGAGTCTCGGGCCCGCTTGTTGTTCAGAATCGAACTGCACAGGTCGACAACCGATCGTTCCCACATCGAAACCAGAACTGTTTCATCCGCAGAGTGCCCCTGAATGGCTTGATGGATCTGCGGAATCGCCGGACCTGCCCGATGCGGTTGAGCTGACTCCAACAGCGCCGACCACTGAGTTGTGGTGAGCAACAAAGTCATCCACGTCCCGAGCCCATCACTTTCAGTCCCTTCGATGGGCTTGGATTTCTTGCGTTTCCGTTTTGAACGTTTCGGTTTGAGTTTGATCGCCCGAGATGATTCACGCTTTGCCCCCGGTGACTCACCGGGGGTTAAATCCAAACTGGTTTCCGCCTCGATCGCTTCGAGGATCAGTGTCACGCGCTGACGATTCTTGAATCGTCAACAGATCATCGATCACCGGCGGAAACAACGTGCTCATCACTCCTCCTCTGATCGGCAGCCATGTTCTTTCGATTTCCGTAGGCAGGTCGGTCCCATCTGATGCTCGATCGACTGCGGTGTCTTTAGCCGTCGGCCGCACACCAGGCAGTAAGTCACCGGAGGTTCCTCCGGATCGATCAGTGACCTTTGACCGGCGATCAGTTTGCGACGGGGACGTTCCAGAATGGTTTTCATTGGAGGGTTTCCTGTCTGCGACTCAGCTCCTGAATCACGATCTTCTGGGCCGTCGCGTCTCGACGCAGATCGGCGAGGCTGTGGTACATCCTCGCCATCGATTGCAGTGTCTCGTTGCAGCGGACGATCTCGCGGAACTCCGAATCACTCAGTGACTCGACGCGTTCGAGTTGCTGGCGTTGAGTCGCAACTCGCTGCTCTCGATCGAAGTCGAGTTGCTGTTGCTCGCTATTGACCCAGCCATCGGTCGGTTCCAGCCAGGTGCGGGCTTTCTGCACCCGGACGAACAACGCCCCCGGCTTCCAGGAAGGCGTTCGAAGCTGGTCGAAGGCGGCGATGATCGCCATCACGTGGTCAGCGTCGACAAACCGCGATGCGGATCGAATGGCAGCATCGTAGGCCTGGACTCCTCGTCGAAATAACTCCTCCTCCACCTCTTCCCAGCTCGCCGCAGACGCTGACGGAACTTTAGGGGGAGAGGGGGAAGACGCTTCTCTTGTGCGGTTCTCTGGGCGGTTCTTATATGGTGCGAGGGACACAGTGTCCTCTGGGTCGGTCTCAATGTCCTCTGGCTGAGCCACAGTGTCCTCTGGGTTTTTGGTCGATCGTGCACCCGGACGGTGTGTCGCCGATCGATTTTTCTTGCGTGCACCCGGACGGCGTGCTCGCTTTGGTTTTGGCTCCGGACGGCAGCCAAACACCACATCCCAGTTGATTGCGACTTTTAGCAGAGGATGACCTCCTTTCGTCGTCTCGTTCCAGACGGTGACCAGGCCAATCGATCGCAGTGCATCAATGGCCCTCTGAACGGTCTTCGTGCTGAGACGAACGCACGCAGCCATCGTTTCGAGCGATGGCCAGGCTTCCTCCTTTTCTCTTTGGTGATCATCAATCATGCGCAGCACTGAGGCCGCTGTCGCTCGTGAGACGGGACGTCCATAACCGCGGAGGCGCTTCGGGAATGGGTATTCGTTCAACGCCCTCAGTTGTGCCCCACGGTTCCAGTCGAGTCCCTGCTGTTTCCGTTTGGACATTCCCTGTCCTTTCAAGCAGACTCTGCAGCTGAGACCTTCGTGTTCATGCGATCCCAGATCTCCCGACGATGAACGCCGATCGACCTGGGAGCCTCGATTCCCATGCGAACTTTGTCACCGCGAATCGAGACCGCTTTGATCTCGATTCGACGGCCATCCTCCAACACAAGGATGATGTCCTCATCGACGTGTCGTGATAACACAAGCATCGTGCTTCTCCTGATCCAACGTTAAAACAGGCTGGTTTGCCGATGGGCTCCCTGCACGACGACCGGCCTGCGATCGATCGTCATGGGTTGTGGTTTGGGAATCGACGGTTCAGTGATTTCGTTGTTGAGCGTTTCCGAAACCAGCTGGTCGAGTGTCACAATCCTCTGTGGCCGAGCGGAGCAGTCGGTCAGCTTCTTCGACCAGGTGTGAATCAGATAACGACGCTTCGCCCGTGTCGCGAAGACGTTGCCGAACTGATTCAATGGGCCGGACCACTCCAACCCGAAGTCACGGCAGCGATCGAGAAATGTCTCTTGTTCTGGTGTCAATTCCCCCACGACCTCGTTGGTCTGATCGTGTACCAGTAATCTCTTTTGAGTCGGCGCCCTGTGTTGTTCCGTGGGAGCGGGTTCTGCAGTTTCGTCAGATGAGCCATCCCACCACGGTCCGTCTTCAAACTCTTGATCGCCCACAGTGCCCCAGAAGTTCCAGCGGCCTGTCTCCAGGTCGATCGAGAACTGACGCCCGGCCAATTCGGCGAGCTTGGTTCCTCCCCGCGTCCCATCGGGCAGCAACTGCAGCCCGTACCAGCGAAGTCCATGCAGCGACCGAAACGGTTTCATCGCGATCGCGAAACCGGCGTTCTCAAGATGTGACCGTCGATCATCCGGGCTCATGACTCAACATCCTCCCGATGGATCTTGGAAACGCCTCGGCAAGGAAGTCGGCAACTCACTGATGATTCAAAAGAGAAGCTGCCCTGGAGCAACCCCGCTTCGACGGGCCGTTCGAAGCAGGGGTATTTGCTTTGCTCGACAGGGCAGCGATCAAGACAGGAGGGCTGACCTGCCTTGATGATTTCGGCCGCCCGACACAGGCAGCCGCCGACGCCACGCAGCGACGGGTTGAGTAAGAAAGGTCGGTCCGGTTCCGGATCTGGAGTAACGTCCGGACCGACCAAGGCCAGCAACACACCGACCATTGATGAGTTCAACAAGTCCGCGTTTCTTGTCTTCCCGGTTAACCCACAACGCGAAGGACAGGCGGCCCGTCGTTCTTCGGTGGTGGCGGTGTCGACTCCTCTTCTCGGATGAATGCACCTGGCTGCGGAATCTCGATTTTGGAGGCAATCGATGAACCGTTCAGATAGTGCTTGCGAGTCGTGTTGATGGACTTGTGTCCGAGCATGTGCTGCGCAGCCTTCTCGGAGAAGTCGGCCCAGGTGGTGCCGCAGGTCTTGCGAATCTCGTGAAAGCCATAGAACGGCACTCGACGTGATCCCTTTTCCCGATCGACCTGGATTCCAGCCTCGGCCTGAATCGCATACCAGACCTCGTACAACTTCTTCGAGTTCTTCGGACACGCAAACACGTATTCTCTCGGAGCCTGAAGCAACCGTTCGAGATGATCGGCAAGTGCCGCATTGATGGGTTTGTAGTTTCTCGCGCCGTTCTTCTCTGGATCGATCTTCAATCGACCTCTTTGGAGGTCGACCCATTCTGTTTTTAGCGTGAGAAACTCGTTGAGCCTCGATCCGATGTTGTAGAGATACACCAATAGAGTTCTCCACCAATGAGCGGAGTCGATGCGAATCACTCGCAACGTGGTGTCGTCGATTTCTTCGGTCACCTTTCGCGGCCATTGAGCGACCTGGCAGGCTTCGTAAATCGCTTCGATCTCTTCGATGGTTGCCGTAATGACATCGGTGTCCCCAACCAAGGGTTTCTTGCAGTAAGGGACTTGTTGGATAATGCCGAGTGAGTCCGGGCAACGCGGCCCAGGTGGGCCGAGAGTGACAAAGATTGCTTGGATCTCCCGCAGGTATTTCGCGACAGTCGTTGGCTTGAGCGGGTTGATTCCTCCATCCGGAACATGATCGAGGAGCGCCTCGCGAAACCGTCTCAGATCGAGATTCGTCAGTTGTGAGACATCGGGGTTGACGGTTTCTCGCTCCCAGTGATTGAGCGCGGTGTAATAGTCCTCGATTGTGCGTGCTTTGTGCTGACGACAGCGGTGATAACTCTCGAATGCCTCCCGTAGAGTTAACGACGTTGAGGATTTGATAATCATTGAGCGTCCCCTGAATCAAAGAGTCAAGTTGAAATAAGCAATGAGGGGAAGACACGACAAACTCCTTTAGCACCATCTTCATAATGGCGCGGTACAACCCGTGCGATCCAATCAGGGATTCCCCGAATTAGAACAGCGCACACTCCAGTCAATCCGCTCTGACGCATTGATCCAGCGCGTTGAACCAATGCAACGTCAGCAAGGTTGCCTTAAGAGAATGTTGTTGTGATCTCGCAGCATGCGAGTGCAAGAAAGCCCCTGAGCGATGATCGACCTCTTGGCAGAATCGATCACCGCGCAGGGAAAATATGCGATGCCAGGGCTAGGGAACTCCGCACAGCGCATAAAAAATCTCGCCATCAAATTCCGGCCTAACCCGATATACAGGGCTGGACGAACAGAACAAACAATCGTGTACCGTCGTCCCGGAATTCAACGCGAGTAAAGCCGCATTAAATTAAGAGCTGTCAAAAACGCTTTGACTGACGGTATATCAATAAGGCACCGATCAGACTAGCGAGTCGGCGAAACGTGTCAAGCACAACACGTCAGAAAATTCGAATTGCATCGTGGCGCTCGCATTCAGCGCAAAGAAAAAGCTCCGATGCTGCGGGAACAGCACCGGAGCGAATTGTCACATCCCTCTAGCAATGGAGTTGACACGAAGAGTTTAGAGACAAAGTCACGTTTGTCAAAAAATGCCGCTCCGGATTGTGTGAGACTTCCTGGAACGGCGGCACCCCGAAAGTGAGATTTACCATGCTGGAGTGCTCCTTACTTCTATCACCTACCTGATTCGAAGTAAACAGCCCTCACGCTGCGAGGGCATGAGGGCTCTATGGATGCGCAACTGGGCACAAATTGTAGTTGCGTGTAGCAAGAAAGTGCCTCGATGCCGCGCTATCGGCATCGAGGCGATGTTGCCCCATCCCTCTTACAAAGGAGTTGACATGGAAATCTTAGCATCAATGTGGGAGTGGTTCACGACCAATTTGCCAGTCTTTTGTTTCGTGATGAATACCTACTTTCAGTTTCTAGGTGCGTATCACCGACGGCGCGCAACCGACGAGGCGTCAGTGAGCACACTCAACAGTCATCCAACCGAGGCTAGAATG
>NZ_SIHI01000024.1 GCF_007859735.1 Thalassoglobus neptunius
GGGGACTGGCATCGTCTGGTTTCTTCTCCCTCATCGCTGGGGTTGTACGGGAAGACCGGAATCGCTGGAGTCTTTCTGGATCCACCGTACGCCCACAGTCTGGCCCGTGTGCAGCAGCTGCTCGGTCTCGCGAATGAAGTCTCAGATCCCGATCGCGGCCGCACAGACTGTTACCTATGCGATGATGACAAGAGCCAGGTCGACCAACTCGTCGCCGACGTCAACCGCTGGTGCCAACAGTCGGGCAGCAATCCCCGGCTGAGAATCGCCCTCTGCGGTTATTCGGGAGAACACGACAATCTCGTGAATGATCACGGCTGGACCAAACACTCCTGGACAACCCACGGAGGCTGGGCCAACACCAGCAAAAAGAAAGGCACCCGCGGGAAAGAAAACAAATCCCGCGAAACGATCTGGTTCTCACCGGGGTGCGTCGGTGGGTAGTTTGGAAGTGTTCCAAAAGCTCCGCCGCGGTACTGTGCCTCGAATGCATCTGAGGTGATTCACAAGCGGTAGTGAGAAAGAAAACTGACCAATTCCAGACCATGCAATCGAAGAATCCCGTCGACGGAAAACCCACAGCGGTGTGCAGGACCGGAGCAGGAAAACGGTGTTCGTAGGGATTGAAATGTGCATCTCGATTTTGCGACGATGGTTTCAATCCGCGCTCCCGTGAGGGAGCGATTTCCATGTGACGGACTTTGCACAGTCATTGCAGTAGTTTCAATCCGCGCTCCCGTGAGGGAGCGATTATGTGAAGTTTAACAGGCGCGCACCAGACGAGATGTTTCAATCCGCGCTCCCGTGAGGGAGCGATCAGACGCGGACAAGTGGAGCAACCAAAGCTTAGAGGTTTCAATCCGCGCTCCCGTGAGGGAGCGATCGCGTCAGTTTAATTTGAGTGATGATCTTAGGAAATCGTACACAGTCCGCGAACCTGGACAATGGCAGGGTGCTTTCCAGAATGAAGAACAAATTCATGCACGCAAGCTGTTGACGTGTCACGACTTCAGTAGTTCGCGAACAAACAGAGACTTTCATGTCTGCTTCACGTTCGCACTATACTATCAGAGGCCCATCAACGTCGTAACCTGGTTTGGTTCCGACGTGTTCGACGCGACGTTTCCAGTTCGCTCCAAGAAAATAGAATCGCAAACTGTCCTCACTCGGATTGATAATCTCTTCGAGACGGTTACGACAGTCGGTCCATTGAGCCGGATCGACCTTCATTTCAAACACGGAATTCTGAACACGTTGACCGTAGTCGAGACATGCCTTGGCGACGTGGCGGAGGCGTTTGCGACCATCGGCTGAAGAGGTCGCCACGTCATAAGTCACGAGCACATACATCGTCGAGCTCCTTTATCGTCTCGTTCTTGCTATTTCCAGGCAAACGGAGGATAGGTTTCCAGATCTCCCCTGAGCCAGCGCGCCATCAGTCGGGCTTGCAGGTGAATGAGCAATCCCACGGAAGTTCTCTCACCGAGAAACGGGTGCGTGATTGGCTCCTGTTTGCGTACCTGATACGCGACCAATATCGTTTTGCGAGTGGAATCATCCATGCGAACAGCCCCTGTTTCCAGATACTCGAACCCACTTGCAGAAACTTGTCGACGATTGATCAGCGACAAAACGAGGCGGTCTGCAAGAAAGGGGCGAAACTCCTCCATCAGATCGAGTGCCATCCCGGGACGTCCTGGACGATCGCGGTGCAACATCCCTACGGCTGCGTCGAGGCCTGCCGCCTCGCATGCCGAGCGGGCGTCATGTGAAAGCAGGGCGTAAACGAATGAGAGCAGCGCGTTGAGCGGGTCTTTGGGAGGTCGCTTTGTTCGCCTCGTGTATTCGAATGCTGAATCACTGGTGTTGATCAGATCGTTGAACGCGCCGAAGTAACTGGTGGCGGCTTCTCCTTCCAGTCCTCTCAATCGATCAAGATTGCTTGCTGCTTTAACGTCGATGATGTTCGCTCCAAGGCGGTTGGCGGTCGCTTGCAGGCGTTCGATTCGATGTGGGTCCGTGGCGTCTCGCGCGGCCCGGCGGAAGACGGTTCGGCAGTTGACAAGTTTGCCGAGAATGATGGAACGAGCAGCGGATGCGGCGAGTTGATCATCATCTGCGGCGCGATACTGCTGACGTCTCAGCAAAACGTTGCCTGGCGAAAAACCGATGACCGATGCGAGGAACTTCCCGTATGGTGTCAGAAACGAGATGGAAACTCCACCGGCTGCGCAGGCTCCCATCAATGACGGACTGACACTGACGCGGCCAAAACACATGATTCCATCGAGATTGTGCAGCGGAACGCGAAGCTTGGTTTGTTTATCCTGGCGAACTACGACAGCCTGACCATCTTTCGCGAGATATGTGCCATCGAGTGTGACAAACAAAGTGTTGAGATGAGTTTTCATGCGGCCCTCGCAGACTCTCAAAAATTGGCAATCTCACTAAGGTAATCGTTGACTGAACGATTCGGTGCGATGGCATCTGGCAGGCACAAATTCAACAGTGAGCAGGAATCGCACTTTTTCTCGCGGATTGCAGGTGGAGTCAGACGGTGATCGATGATGTGATGGAGTCGTTGAGCCGCATGGAGAGTGATCTCACGCAGTGCCTCATCACAATTCACAGTAACGCGTCGACGTTTCGAACCGTAAAACAGTTCTCCTTGTTCGATTTTTACATCGAGCATTTCTTCCAGGCATATTGCCTGTGCGCAGAGTTGAACGCGATCGCAATTATTCTGTTTGGGTTTGCCTCGTTTGTATTCAATCGGAGTGACGCGCCATTGTTGTCGATCTTCTGGTGTTGCTGCCTTCAGGACGTCGACGAGTCGTTTGCCGCTGATGCGCTGTGACGCAGGTGGTTCCCACTCGACGACGTCAGCCTGTCCAACGAGCCCAAGCGTGTTGCTGTGCAGAGGCAAGCTGCAAGTGATGCGAACACCGTTACGGGTTTCAGGTTTGCCGGTGTGAGCCTTTTCGTGGAGATGATTGCCTTCGGCAGTAAAACGATTCTCCGCCCACAGCCGTTCGACATGAATCAGCGCACATTGCCGTTCACAGAACAGCAAATGCTGCAAAGCGGAAATGGGCAGGAGGTCGTCTTCAGAGTACAACGGGTTAGGGTCCGGGGTTGGGCGTTGAGGGAAGAGACGTTACAGCTTGTGATGAACCGTGATTCCTTCAGGAATGCTGCTTTCGTCAACAGTCACTTCGTAATCATCGAAGGTGCGAACAGGAACAGAGTCGTCGTCGGACTTCCGTTTGACCCGAATGCGATCAAACAATTTGTTAGCAGGGGCGTTGCCGAGCTGGCTCTCGTGTTCGAAGACGATTAACGCCTGGGGAGACATTTCTCCGCGAGAAGCAGAGCGGTCGGTTTCAAACATCTGAGCAAGAGCGGTCCACAACAGGTCGAGGTCCTCACTGTTCTCGTCAAATCCGGTTTGTTGAGCAAGGTGTGGATTGATAAAACCGTGAACGCGATAGAGCCCGTATGGAATTGTAAACTTGCGGCCCATCGTACGATTGCCGCCATCCTGTTTTTCTGCTTCCCGTTCAGTGGTGACAGCACACCTGGTGACTGCATGTTCAAGCGAAACAACCGGATCGACACTTCGCCCCATTGCAAACTGAATTGGCCCTCGCACTTGCCCACAATTCACTTCGGTCGTCATGACTGCGCCGAAGCTACGGATGTCGAAAAAATTCCGACACATCCACTTCGTGAGTTCCCGATCTTCTTCCGCTTTGTCTTTGCCTTTTGATTTTCTTTTCTTTGGATCAATCTCCAGTGCATGGTATGCTTTCGCATGCTGATTGTTCAAAACAGCTTTCTCTTTGACATAGATCTCGAAGGGAGGTTGCTCTTCTTTCACAAGTCCGACGTAATTACGAATCTTTCGTTTCAGGCAAACGTCCGTGACGAGTCCCTGACCGGTTTCCGGGTCGACTCGGGGAAGGTTTCCGGCATCAGGGTCGCCATTGGGATTTCCGTCTTTGACATCGAACAGATAGACAAAATCGTACCGTGGAATCATGGAGTTACTCCTGTGTTGAAACGGGTTCGGATTCAGATTTCTTCTTGAAGAGGTCTTGTCGCTGGTGGTAGTAGCCAATTGCGAATAGCCCTTGGTCGCGGAGATTCAGGTGCGGTGGAAAGCCATCGAGCTTCTCGCAAATTTCCTGAATGCGCTTCTCGTGGTATATCTTCTTGCCTCTCTCCAACTTTCCTAAGTGATGTTGACTCATTCGGATCAGTCGAGGGAAAACACTGCCTGGAGTTGCTGACGCAGCCCCAAAATAGCGATCCTTGATGGTGTCGTTGATGCCGGTGAGTGCATCTTCTTGAGTCTTCTCCAATTCCGCGAAGAGTCGACCAAGTCGATATGGTGGATCTTCACGGTCCGAGTCGAGAGACATGGGAATCTCCTGTTCGAGGTTCTGAATGTTAAAACGCGAATTCCGGTTCAAGCACGCTTTGATCGTCGCAGCGCGAATGTGATTGACGCGACGGTCGGCACGGATGCGGCGGATAATTGATGAAAGCAGCATTTGGGGATACGGACCGCCGGTGAGGATGGATCGCATCAGAGCGCCACTTAACAGCGGCGGGATATCTTTGGACTCACGGGCTGTTTCACGAATGATCTGCCAGGGGTAGATGTACAGCGCGTCGCGTTGGCTTCGGTCGATTTCCAAATCGTCGTGATGTTCCTTCAATTTCTCAAACATCTCCCCAAGCGTACTTTTCAACCAGAAGCGGACTGACGCGCGGGCTGCGTTTGGTGACAAACCAAGAACATAGAATGGGGTGTCGCGGTCGCCGAGTTCGGCGGGGAAGCCTCCCTTGCCGATGGCGTCAAGTGTTTTGCGAATGGTTTCGGTGTCTTCGTCTTCCGCAGACTGCGTTCCGAGAGCGAGGCCCAAAAAATTCTCACCCTGTGTCGGCTTTTCGGTCCAGAAAACCGTGGTGGCATCTCCAATCTGCACTCGGCGACTGCGATCGACGAGTAAGTGATTCAACGCAGTGCAGTACTGGAACGCGGCCTGCTCACTGACAGGAGCGTTAAACGATTGCGATTTTCCATATGACTCGAACGCATCGAGGTTGAACGAAACAATCGCTGTTCCTGCTGATTGTCCACCGGCGACACCCTTGATCTTCGGTTCATGTAGCCGGGCCAGTGTTCCGGACCTACCTGTCACAAGACATTGCCCTGACTCACCTGATTGGTCAGCGTCATCAGAGCTGAGTTGACTTTGCCACCAGTTGCGGATGCCAGTGTGCTCGTGAATGAACTTCTTCTCAGCCCGAATTCGAAACACCCCAAATCCGGTCCCGACTTCAACGAGCTTCTCATAGGTGGATGCATTTGATGGCTCCCATTTTTCGAGAAAACGGCAGACCGTAGAGAACTCGTCGACGTTGATCTGCTTCTCGAGTTCGAGGTGTTTGTCGCGGAACGCCTCGAACTCTTGCAGAGTCCGTTCAGGTTTATTGTCTTCCCGCCTATATCCCAGCATGTAGGCAGGATTGTCCCAGAGAAAACGCGGGTTGATGCCTGAACCTGACGGCTTTGCTCCGCCGCATACGACAAACGATTGAGGCACCAGTCGTTTCTTCTTCTCTCCAATCTCAACTCGTGCATCTTCGATGTTGGCCAGCGTCCCGTCTCTTTCCAGAACCACACAGAACGAGACCTGCTGTCGGCTGAAACCGAAAGGAGCGACGTCTTGATCGGAATCGTTTTCCAGTCGTTCGTAGTAACTATTGAGTGCCTGCAAGATCATGACCGGACCTCTGCATTCGATGGTTCGAGCGGCGGAACATCGATAATTCCGCTAACTAATTTGGCTCGAAAGAAATGGGGAATTGCATTTCGTCGTTCACCGGTGTGTGCGCAAATCGTGTCGGCCTTCTTCTCCTTTGTGGGCTGGAATTCCATGTCATGCAGCATGTAACCAAGGTCTTGTTCGCCGGTGAGTTCGGATTCCGGAACTGACCCGTCGATCCATTCAAAGTCGCAAGGAAATTCGCGGCAGCCCAAATAGGGGTGATGAAAATACTGACCCTTCTCAGCCCGGCGTTTGAAGATGTTGTAATGCTTTTCGATTGGATCGCTGTCATCGATCAACTCGAAGTGAGCTTCAATGACATAGGCCACGTCGCGGAGAATTGTGGCGGCGCGTTGCTGTCGCGTTTCTTCGATGAACAATGCGAGCGGGGCGTTCGCATTCCCCTTCATCGCAGACTTCGCATTGGTCGCTGAAGCCTTTGAAGAAACCTCATTACGCCGAATATTGGTGAACTGAATCGGCTTGAGCACATGCAGGCGGTCAATCACCCATCGAACTTGTGGTTTCCAGTAGATTGCCTCGAGGACGCCGCGCGCCGCTGACGGCGTAATCACGTCGTAACTCACGCGTTCCACTTTCATTTCCGGACGCGTAAAACAGGCGAAGTCAGCCCAGACTTTGAGCTTGATTGGTGACGTCTTCATTTTGGCTCCCGCTGTTGTTGCCACTTGATGCCAACTAAAGAGTAGTGTCCACACGTTCACTCCCCAAGCCAGCTGGCAAATCAATCAAATATAAATGCGATTCAGACCGATTGCCCGCGGTTCTAGGAAATCAAATCCCCAGCTTCGATATGCCCTGGTCGGTCGATGCGCACTCCCAGTTGTTTGTCGTAGGCGCTCGGATTAGTCAGCACAGGAAAGTCATGAAAAAGTTCAATGTCTGACTTCATTGATTGGAACAGGTTTTCGAAAAGGTTCACGCTGTAGCGCTGAAGCCTTCGCAGCAAGAAGCGATTCGGTCCGTTCTCTCTGAGCGCTTCAATCAGTTTTTGCCCTTTGCTTTCGTACGGAACAAACAGGCTGACGCCGTTGTCATCAATCAACTGAAAACGCTCGGCAGCGGAGCGAAAATTGAAGAGCATCTTGCCTTCTGCGAATGGAAAACAGTTCATCACGCCCTGATCTTTTGTTTTGTCCCAGTCGTTCTCACCTGACTGTTTGTAGTAGTGCAGGTCGAAATACTTCTCGATCGCTTCAGGAGCAAGGAGGTCCGGGAAGTCGGGAATGACTTCCTGAGCAGTCTGAGCGACGGCCCCGAGATAACCAATCAGCCGAACATCTGTCGGTTCGAAAACATAAACGTTGGCAGAGTCCAAACGACCTTCCCGATTGCAACGCCCGGCTGCCTGAGCGATGGAATCAATGCCGGTCATTGCCCGATAAACCACAGGGAAGTCGACGTCGACTCCAGCTTCAATGAGTTGAGTACTGATGACGCGACAAGGACGCCGATCCTTGAGTCGCTGTCGAATGTCGGTGATGACGTCAGCACGATGCTCGCCGCACATCAACGTGCTGAGATGATAGAGACCTTCGTGTTGGCCACGCTGTTCGACAAGTTCGCGATACAGCTTTGCAGCATGACCGCGAGTGTTGACGATGGTCAAAAACGACTCGTGTTCACTCAGGTGTTCGATCAGTTCGGCGTCGGTCAAATTTCCCAGATTTTTCACGTCGACTCGTTTCATCTGGCGATAAAGCGATCGGCGATCCGGGATGATTTCTGTGACACTTTCAAGACCGATTGTGAAGTCATCACCTTTCTCGATGGCTGGCTGCGTCGCAGTGCAGAGGACAATGGTGCAGCCATAGTTGCGAGTCAGCTCATTGAGGACCTGCAGACACGGACGCAACCGATCGACTGGGAGTGTCTGAGCTTCATCAAGAATAATCACGCTGTTAACGATGTTATGCAGCTTCCGACAGCGAGAGGTCCTATTCGCAAATAATGATTCGAAAAACTGCACATTCGTCGTTACGACAAGTGGAGCATCCCAGTTCTCTGCCGCAAGCCGCGAGCGATGATCCTCTTCCCGCTGTTGATCAAGATTCGAATGATGCTCCAGAACGATGTCGTCACCGAGGGCATCAAAGACCTCGCGAAAAACCGTTGCGGTCTGCTCAATAATGCTGGTGAATGGAATCGCATAAATGACGCGAGTTTTCCCATGCTTCAAAAGATGCTCGATCGCGAACGAGAGTGACGAGAGAGTTTTTCCCCCTCCAGTTGGCACAGTGAGGGAGAACAAACCCGGCGGCAGCAATGCTGCTTCGCGACACGCAGCCAGGACACCTTGACGACATTGCATGACGGTTCCCTCGGTGGAAGTTGCCGACTTGTTTTCGAGGAATGTTCGAAGAGTGCAGGACATCTCTTCAAAAGTTAAACGAGGCTGAGGGCGTTGTTCAGCGCGTTCAGGACTCATAAAACGCTCGGTGCAAAGAAAGTCCGCATCAACGAGGCAGGAAAAGATCATTCGTGTGAAAAAGGCAAGTTGAAACCCGACCATCTCACGATCGGACTGGTCGAATTCCAGTTCTGGGTTTGAGAGTGAAATGTCCGGTTGAAGAAACTCGCTGGGCGCGTGTTGGTATGGCTCGACATCTTTTTTCAAACGTTCGTCGAGACTCGACGACTCACCTGATGCGTCTGCCAGACCAGCGTGGTGGCCTGCGATGACATAAGCCAGCAATCGTCCGAGATTTGGAATCGTTTGACAGGCAAGCTGGGCGCCAGCGGTGGCATGATCGACCTTGCTTCGTTGCTCAATGTGAGCTTCGATGCCGTTTGCAGTCAGTAAGTAATCTTGGAATTTAAGCGAATACTTTCCAACGTCGTGTAAAAGGCCTGCCATTTCTCCCCATTCTGCGGCATTGAAGGAAGAGGCGTAGACGGACGCTAACTCCGCAACTTCGCGTAAATGAACCTCAAGCCTTTCCCATTGAAAGGTGTCCGCCGACCCTTCGATAGAGTGTGCAAAGTACAACGGTCGATCTTTGTAGGCCCTTGCCATGGCTTGTCGGGATACTACGACATTCGCGTGATATTTTCAAAAGCGTCAAGTTGCACGACTCAAACAGTGTCGATTTGGACAAAAAGAATTGAAGAACACACCGACAATGCAAGCAATCTGAACTGCGTTTTGCGAATGTTTGGCATTTTCAAAAGCTTTTCTAAGTTGCAATCTACATCCATTCTGCGATGCAAAAGTGTGGTAGAGCTCCCGCAGATTCATCCTCTTCAATGATTTCGCCCTTCGTTGATGTACTTCGCAGAAGAATTTGTCATCGCAACCTGCTCCAGCCACATCGATCGAAATCAGCAGTGGTAAGCAGTCCACATAGACCTCGAAGAACAGTTTTAATAACATCTAGCTTAGGAAGCTCGCTCCAGGTTGCAAATCCACGACTTCTGTCACCGATTCCGCAGCTCCGACATGACCGCCTTCTCCAACTCCGTCAGATCCCACTCGGCCAGGACGGCGTAGAACTCACCGACAACGTGCTTGAGCAAGAATGGATCCGTTGGAGGCACCATGCACTTCGGTTTTTCGTACCACTCCTCGACTTCCCACAGGATGAACCAGTCGCGGAGCTGTCCTTTCGTGGGTCGGACATCCGCAGGGACCATCGGCACCATCGCATAGGCGCGCCAAACGCGAGGTCGTGATTCGGAATCGCTAAGCTCAACCGTTCGTTCTAGTCGTTCGCTGAATCGTCCCCTCCCCGTATTGCATGTGAACTGCCCCCTCGCGGAAGTGTGCCAATTTCCATAGCGGACCTCCGTGCGATCAGCTGGAGCGATCGCCAGTCGCCGGGGAGTTCGCTTTTTCGTGAGTGGCGTTCTCCTCATCGATTCCCTTTCGCATGAAACTTCGAAACCTGAATCACGAGAGCCTTGGACGCATCGAACGCTGAGACTCGGGCCCGCTTGTTGTTCAGAATCGAACTGCACAGATCGACAACCGATCGTTCCCACATCGAAACCAGAACTGTTTCATCCGCAGAGTGCCCCTGAATGGCTTGATGGATCTGCGGAATCGCCGGACCTGCCCGATGCGGTTGAGCAGACTCCAACAGCGCCGACCATTCCGCTGCAGTCAGCAACAAAGTCACCCACGTCCCGAGACCATCACTTTCAGTCCCTTCAATCGGCTTGGATTTCTTGCGTTGCCGTTTTGAGCGTTTCGCTGTGTGTTTGATCGCCCGAGATGACTCACGCTTTGTCCCCGGTGACTCACGCTTTGTCCCCGGTGATTCACGCTTTGCCCCCGGTGACTCACCGGGGGTTAAATCCAAACTGGTTTCCGCCTCGATCGCTTCGAGGATCAGTGTCACGCGCTGACGTTCTTGAATCGTCAACAGATCATCGATCACCGGCGGAAACAACGTGCTCATCACTCCTCCTCTGATCGGCAGCCATGTTCTTTCGATTTCCGTAGGCAGGTCGGTCCCATCTGATGCTCGATCGACTGCGGTGTCTTTAGCCGTCGGCCGCACATCAGGCAGTAAGTCACCGGAGGTTCCTCCGGATCGATCAGTGACTTTTGACCGGCGATCAGTTTGCGACGGGGACGTTCCAGAATGGTTTTCATTGGAGGGTTTCCTGTCTGCGACTCAGCTCCTGAATCACGATCTTCTGGGCCGTCGCGTCTCGACGCAGATCGGCGAGGCTGTGGTACATCCTCGCCATCGATTGCAGTGTCTCGTTGCAGCGGACGATCTCGCGGAACTCCGAATCACTCAGTGATTCGACGCGTTCTCGTTGCTGACGTTCGATCGCGAGTTGTTGCTCTCGATCGAAGTCGAGCTGCTGTTGCTCGCCGTTGACCCAGCCATCGGTCGGTTCAAGCCAGGTGCGGGCTTTCTGCACCCGGACGAACAACGCACCCGGCCGCCAGGAAGGCGTTCGGAGCTGGTCGAAGGCGGCGATGATCGCCAGCACGTGGTCGGCGTCGACAAACCGCGATGCGGATCGAATGGCGGCATCGTAGGCTTGAACTCCTCGCCGATATAACTCCTCTTCCACCTCTTCCCAACTCGCCGCAGATGCTGATGAAACTTTGGGGGGAGAGGGGGGAGACGCTTCTCTTGTGCGGTTCTCTGGGCGGTTCTTATATGGTGCGAGGGACACAGTGTCCTCTGGGTCGGTCTCAATGTCCTCTGGCTGAGCCACAGTGTCCTCTGGGTTTTTGGTCGATCGTGCACCCGGACGGTGTGTCGCCGATCGATTTTTCTTGCGTGCACCCGGACGGCGTGCTCGCTTTGGTTTTGGCTCCGGACGGCAGCCAAACACCACATCCCAGTTGATTGCGACTTTTAGCAGAGGATGACCTCTTTTCGTCGTCTCGTTCCAGACGGTGACCAGGCCAATCGATCGCAGTGCATCAATGGCCCTCTGAACGGTCTTCGTGCTGAGACGAACGCACGCAGCCATCGTTTCGAGCGATGGCCAGGCTTCCTCCTTTTCTCTTTGGTGATCATCAATCATGCGCAGCACTGAGGCCGCTGTCGCTCGTGAGACGGGACGTCCATAACCGCGGAGGCGCTTCGGGAATGGGTATTCGTTCAACGCCCTCAGTTGTGCCCCACGGTTCCAGTCGAGTCCCTGCTGTTTCCGTTTGGACATTCCCTGTCCTTTCAAGCAGACTCTGCAGCTGAGACCTTCGTGTTCATGCGATCCCAGATCTCCCGACGATGAACGCCGATCGACCTGGGAGCCTCGATTCCCATGCGAACTTTGTCACCGCGAATCGAGACCGCTTTGATCTCGATTCGACGGCCATCCTCCAACACAAGGATGATGTCCTCATCGACGTGTCGTGATAACACAAGCATCGTGCTTCTCCTGATCCAACGTTAAAACAGGCTGGTTTGCCGATTGGCTCCCTGCACGACGACCGGCCTGCGATCGATCGTCATGGTTTGTTGCCGGGGAACCGGCGGTTCAGTGATTTCGTTGTTGAGCGTTTCAGAGACCAGCTGGTCGAGTGTCACAATCCTCTGTGGCCGGGCGGAGCAGTCGGTCAGCTTCTTCGACCAGGTGTGAATCAGATAACGACGCTTCGCCCGTGTCGCGAAGACGTTGCCGAACTGATTCAATGGGCCGGACCACTCCAATCCGAAGTCACGGCAGCGATCGAGGAACGTCTCGTGTTCTGGTGTCGTCTCACCGACGACCTCGTGGGTCCGATCGTGCACCAGTAATCTCTTTTGAGTCGGCGTCACGTGTTGTTCAGTTGGAGCCGGTTCGGGAGTCTCTGCAGGTGGGCCATCCCACCACGGTCCTTCGTGAAACTCTTGCTCACCCACAGTGCCCCAGAAGTTCCAGCGACCCGTCTCCAGGTCGATCGAGAACTGCCGTCCGGCCAATTCGGCGAGCTTGGTTCCTCCCCGCGTCCCATCGGGCAGCAACTGCAGCCCGTACCAGCGAAGTCCATGCTGCGAACGAAACGGCTTCATCGCGATCGCGAAACCAGCGTTCTCCAAATGTGACCTGCGATCATCCGGGCTCATGACTCAACATCCTCCCGATGGATCTTGGAAACGCCTGGGCAGGGAAATCGGCAACTCACTGATGATTCAAAAAAGAAGCTGCCCTGGAGCAACCCCGCTTCGACGGGCCGTTCGAAGCTTGGGTATTCGCGTTGCTCGACAGGGCAGCGATCAAGGCAGGCGGGCTGCCCTGCCTTGATGATTCCGGCCGCCATACACAGGCAGCCGCCGACGCCACGCAGCGACGGGTTGAGTAAGAAAGGTCGGTCCGGTTCTGGAGTAACATCCGGACCGACCAAGGCCAGCAACACACCGACCGCACTTGAAGTTCGAAAGCACACGATGAAAGAAGAGGCTGCGCGTTGCAGGGCAACCGTCGAAACGCAATTCCCAGTTATCCGATTTCGGAAAAGCACGCCGGCACCGGCGCCGCGTTGATCGCTTCCCGAATCGCGTTCGTCGGTTGTTCGTAATTCTGCGCGGAAACGCCCTGCACGGAATGACCGGCAATCCACGACCCCAACTTGATCGAATCGAACGCCGCGTTGTATTCCGTCACGACCCGCTGCCGAAAGTTCTTCAGATCCACATCGGGAAGCCCGGCCGCGTCGCGTA
Organism: Thalassoglobus neptunius; assembly: GCF_007859735.1. GTDB lineage: Bacteria > Planctomycetota > Planctomycetia > Planctomycetales > Planctomycetaceae > Thalassoglobus > Thalassoglobus neptunius. The sequence goes on from NZ_SIHI01000024.1 coordinate 12,974, forward strand.
TTTCGCTTCGCCACGTCGCATAGTAGCCCCGTTCCCACGCTTGGCGTTTCTTCGACCAGCCGCCCGGACGATTGAAGCCAACAAACACCCGGTCGGAATTTTGGCGATAGATCGACCGCAGATGCGCTTCGACGTTTTCCGTCATCGGCAACCCTTGCAGCTTCCCCGTTTTCGACGCTCGGAAACGAATTCGCTTGTCGGACCATAAAACGTTGTCCCAGCGGAGGCGCAGACAATCTTCGGTCCGTTGTCCGTAGGTCCATTGCAGCACCAACACGACCCGCCACAAAAGCGGCGTCGGAGGCATCCAACCGCCGCATGACGGATACGTCGCCGAAGAACATCCCCGCCACAATTTCGTGACGTCGTCGACAGTCAAAAGTTCGCGTTTCGGCAACGGTTCGGCTTTCGAAAATCCCCACGAATCGGTCAGGTCGGACAACGTCGGCACCGCCGAAATCAATCCAGCTCGGCAGGCGACTCCAAACAGCCGCCGCAAATGCCTCAGATACTTGTTCGCCGTCGTTCGCCGTACCGTTCCATCGGCGACCAGCTCCGTCCGAAACATCCGAATCGTTTCGCCGTCGACGTCGGCAACCGGAACAGCCCCGACGATGCGGTCCCAATGTGACAGCGCTGTTCGATATTCCTTCAGAGTGTTTTTCACCACGTCGGCGATCGGTTCGTAGCGTTGTTCGAAAACGTCTCGGATCGATTCGGGAGACGAGGCCCCGCAATCGTTCGCCCGGTCGCGCAAAAACTGTTGAAAGTTGATCACGTCCGGAGTCTTGGACGGACTGGTTGTTGAAATCATCAGCGGAATTCCTCTCTACAGAATCCCGTCGTTCCGTCGGCAATCGCAAACATCCAGGTCGATCCGTCAGAACGTCGACCCCAAGCCCCGAGGAGCGCAGCAGAAACCAGCGCGAGAGAAAACCGTTATGGCTGATCGGTCAAGTCAATCAGCCACAACGGTCGAACAAGATGCGAAGCCGAAGCAGCGCATAAAAAAACTCGCTAACAAGTTCCGGCCTAACCCCAAATACGAGGGCGGGCAGTCGGTCAATTCACATTCACCGCCGCCCCGGAACTGGTCGCGAGTTGCAACACAATTTCAAGACTCACTGAGACGCTCAGCAGGCGGTATTTCTAATAGGCACCGGTAAACATAAAAACAAAGTTCGCCGGATTGCAACCGACCCGTCGTCAGAAAAAGAACAAACGGAAAAGATTTCTAAGTCATTTCGGAAAAGCCGAACGCCCCCGAATTCGCCCGAAATTTCGGTCGCACGTTTCAGGAACGCAACCTAGCGTGAAGTCGAGATGAAGACGACTCAGCCCGCCGAACAGCCCACCCAAACAACTCCGCTGATGATTCCAAGCAAGCACAAAAACCGCGCGACGACGAACGAAAGCTTGGCCTACCAAATCGTTCCCACGCTCGCCCGTCGCGCGGTTTAAAGCCTAGAATCGAATTGGAATAACTAATCGCTTGCTACTCAGATTGTGGAACCACATTCGTCATCATGACCCACGCTAAGTCACCGGAATAAGTGCCGTCGAGCAAGCGAACCTTGTAAAACGAGACGGAGACCATGGAATACGAACGTTCCAGAATTAGACAATTCGTGTCGGCGTCGGTCGCCATCAATTCACCTGCAAAAGCCATTTCACGCAATCCGAGGTCATCACCTGCAACGGAATTTGCATGCCACTTGCGAAACGCTGATTCCGAAGTTGCAAAGATCACTGCGCTACCATCGTCAGCGTACAATTTCGCTCGATCACCGACATTGAAAATCTTTCGAGTAGTTTTTGATTTTTCAACCGTTTCGGATTTCTCAGTCGACTCGACTTCCTCAAGTGTCGCCTCACCATCACCAGAGATCGTCTCATGTTTTTCCGAAACCGAATTCGGTTGTTCGTCTTTCGATTCCCGCGATTCTCCAACGACGGACCACATTACGTACGACCCGTAATTGTATCCGATAAAGAACGACGCACAGCACGCCCAAAGAACATGTTTCGGCTTCACGATTCCCCCACGGTACGGTCTCAAGATCGAACGAGAGACCAGTGTACAGAGCGCATCGACGGCAAGCGTTCAAATTCTTTTGATGTTATCGCCCGTTGAGCTGAAGGAACCGCCGCACTGTTCGCGCTTGGCCTACACTGAAATACAAGTGCCCGGCCCTTACGGGTACCGGCAACCGTTCCCAGAACAGCGATTCCATCAGATCAACGGACCACGGATCGCGGATTGTTAGTCCGCTATCCGGAAACTACTGAATATCCAGTACGCCCGAAGGGATTCGAACCCCTGACCTGCGGATTAGAAGTCCGCTGCTCTATCCAGCTGAGCTACGGGCGCTGAGAACTCGAATCACATTTTCACTTAAAACCAGTTCGCAAAATAACTTACAGCACAAATGCGGAGTCATTTTGCGGAATGAGAATGGATTGAGTCGGGGGAATCTTAGACAGAAGGCTCCCGGGATGCCAGCGGGGCGCAGTTGCAGATCTGTGTGAATTCCGGGAGAAGTCGATTCTCCCCGCCGATGAACGTGACTTCCGCAAACGCCGTCAACGACCGACGGAATGGCATCGAGTTGTACTGAGACGTCGATTGGCCTATATTTCGCCTCTGGTCGACTGACCCAGCGGTTGCGTTGCGCAAATTCAATGGCGACTTTGTGCTGGGTGAGATGTGCTGGAAACAGGCTCGCGGGTCAACCTCATCGCACCCGGTGAGAGAGATTCCCTTCATTTGAAGAGACTTGAGCCTGTCACTGTGGACAAGCAGAACCTATTCAAAGAACTCATTTTTCGGGTTATTCATGCGATTTTCGTTGATTGATCGAATCACCGGACTTGAGCGTGATGAATCAATCACCGCGATCAAGAACCTGACACTTGCTGAGGAATACCTGCAAGACCACTTTCCTGGATTCCCGGTCATGCCCGGTGTTCTACTTGTGGAGTCACTCGTTCAGAGTTGCAGTTGGTTGATGCGATCTTCGTGCGACTTCGCATACAGCACTGTTCTTCTCGAAGAAGCGAGAGCAGTGAAATTCAACAAGTTTCTGGCCCCCGGGAATTCGATGAGCATCGATTGCCGAGTTCAGAAGAAAAACGAAGACCGAACCCGGTGGACATTCAAAGCAGCCGGTTCTGTCGATGATACCAATATCGTGAGTGCAAAATTGACGCTCACACAGTTCAATCTTGCGGATCAGTATCCGAAGATTGCAGCAGGCGATGAATTACAAACCCACCACGCGAAAGAATTGTTCGCGACACTGTGTGGAGAAGAACTCACGAAGGCGTCATCTGTTTAGATGATCAACTCGGACCGGACCCTTCGATTCGTAATTCATTGAGACAGCCAAAACATCAAGTGAAGCATTGACACTCATCGGAAACGGATGGAGTCGATCCCAACACTTTCGTTCAACAGGTGGAAGTTGTCGTTGCACCTGAAGAACGTAAGTCCCAGTGTTTCATCAGAGATTCATTAACATACCAGGTTCTGGAATCCCAGAACGTACAGGCTGAGAGGAAGCAATGTTCAACCTTGACGGACGTGTCGCTTTGGTGACTGGCGGAAGCCGGGGAATCGGAAAAGCTGTCGTTGAAGGACTTGCGCGAGCGGGTGCGAAAGTCGCATTTGTCTATCGTTCGAGCAAAGAAGCCGCCGACGCAATGGTTTCTGAACTGGCAGAACAAAACTTCGAAACGTTCGCCATTCAAGGTGATGTTTCAAGCAAAGACGACGCAGAACGCATCGTCGCTGAAGTGGTCGAGAAGTGGGAACGGATCGATATCCTCGTCAATAACGCGGGAATCATCAAAGACGGCCTCCTCGCGACAATGGAGAAAGAAGACTGGCAAGCTGTCATCGACACAAACCTGACCGGCGTTTACAACTTCGCTCAGTCGGTCATGCGTCAGATGATGTCTCAGCGGTATGGTCGAATCATCAGCGTCTCCAGCGTGGCTGCCGAGTTCGGAAATCAGGGACAGGTCAACTACGCCGCCAGCAAAGGGGGCATCCAGGGGTTGACCCGATGCCTCGCCACAGAAGTTGGTCGTCGGAATATCACCGTGAACGCCGTCGCTCCGGGGTTCATTGAAACCGATATGACCGTGGCTGTCCGAAACGCAGCTGAAGGCGAAATCAAGAAACGCATTTCCGTTCGACGTCTAGGAAAACCTGAGGATATCGCCAACGCGGTTGTTTTCCTGGCAAGCGAAGAAGCTGGGTACGTGACCGGACACGTTTTGACCGTCGACGGCGGATTGACGCTCGGCGGCTTTTGAGAAGAATTCACGAAACGAATTGACCTTGTTGATTCGTTCGAACTATTTGATGATAGAGGCAAGTGACGATTGTGGCTTGCCGTGCCAGAATTGTCTGGCTGATGCGAAGATTCACACCAGGATTGGGTCGAGAATGTGGGATTCACGACCGATTCCGATGAATGAGTGAATTCAAATTGATCCGAGTTCGAGGCATTCTCACCGTTGTCTGTGAATTCATCCTTGGTTGGGAATTGACGGTGGGAAGTGAGTCGTATTGACTCGAACATTGACTTTGGAGTTCGTGGATATGGCAGATCAAGAAGAAGTGTTTGAGAAGATTCGAGAAGTACTCGAAGACGCTCTCGGAGTCGACGAAGACGAAGTCACTCCTGAAGCAACCCTGATTGGCGATTTGGGTGCAGAGTCGATCGACTTCCTCGACATTGTTTTTCGACTGGAGAAAGCTTTCGATATCAAGATTCCTCGTGGAGAACTCTTCCCCGAAAATCTTGCTTCCGCCGATTCAGGGTTTGTCGTTGATGGCAAAGTCACTGAGACCGGGATCGCAGAGATGCGAGAAAAGATGCCTCACGCAGACATCGACAGCTTCGCGAAAGATCCAGCAGTTACCAACGTCCAGAATCTTTTCACCGTCGACATGATTTGCAAATTCGTCGGCAGCAAACTGGACGGCTAAATCGTATTCATGATTTCTCAGCACTTGCCTGAACTCGTTTCTGTCGCTCGTGCGAGTCAAATGAAGTCGGTTTTCGTTGATTTCACAACGACCGTATGTCACGACATGCGGTCGTTTTTTGTTCACAATCCGTTCCGGTGTTGAATCACGATTTCATTCAGTATGATTCTTACGAACGTGCTGTCATGGTGATCGAGACTCAAAAGAGATACAGACGTTGCTCGTAAGAAGGCAGAAGAGATGAGATGGTTTTGGATTGATAAGTTCATCGAGTTCGAGAGCGGAAAACAGGCCCGATCCATCAAGAACGTCTCACTCTCAGAAGAACACCTTCACGATCACTTTCCGGGATTTCCAGTGATGCCGTGCTCGCTGATCATGGAAGGCATGGCTCAGACCGGCGGAATTCTTCTCGGCGAATCGCACAAATTCAAGTACCTTGTCTTTCTGGCCAAGGTGCCGAAGTTCAAGTCACATCGCCCTGTTCGCCCGGGTGATCAGTTGATCTACACAGCCACTCTGACCGATGCTCGGGAAGAGGGAGGAATGACTTCGGTTGTCGCTCACTGTGGCGACGAACTCGTCGCTGAAGCAGAGATCGTGTTTGCACACGTCACCGAAGAAGATGCCGGGATTCCGAAGGGCGTCAACCAAAAGAATGTCGTCGAAGTTGGACTCGCAGGCGTACTCGCCGAATCGGGAATCAACGAGTGACCCCAAAGTTGCTTGACGTTCTCACTTTCTGATCGCTGGCCTTTGCTTGCAAACACCTTCAAGTGTTCAACCCAGCAGATCAGAGAATTCTGAAGCGGGACGCTGAGTGACCACTCGCCTTCACGGAAGTGGTCACTCGCGAACGAACTCGCTTACTGACTAACACCAGCGATGCGACTGCGACCGGAATTCCGAATCTCTTCGCATTGGCGTTCAAGCCGTTCAGCAATCTCCGGATGCTTATCGATCACGTTCTCGGTTTCGCCGAGATCGGATTTGAGATTGTAGAGCTGATACGGCTTTTGGAATGGTTTGCCTTTCGGTGCTTCCCGTCCACCTGAGCCATCACTCAGAACGAGTTTCCATTCCCCATCACGAATGGCAAACGTTCCGTTCACGGAGTGATTGATAATGGGAGCTCGCGGCGAAGAGAGATCTTCCTCCTGCAGGCATTCCAGAAAACTGAAACTGTCCGGAGCGGTGTCGTCTTCAAGCGTCGCATCCGTGATGTCTGCGACAGTCGCGAAGAAGTCAGTCAGACAAATTGGCGTGTCACAGGTCGACCCAGCACGGACCACTTCCGGCCAGCGAACGAAGAACGGAACGCGATGCCCCGCTTCCCAAATGTCTGCTTTCGTTCCTCGAAGTTTTCCATTGGCGGTATGGTGTTCCGGTCGATACCCCTGCACTGACTCTTGGTCCAGATGATCAGGACGACCATCTTCATAGCGGTACATAAACGACCCGTTGTCGCTCGTGTAAATCACAAGTGTCTCGTCGGCGACTCCCGCTTCATCAAGGTTTTTCAGAAACTGTCCGACAATATCATCGACCTGATGAACGAAGTCCCCGTACGGCCCCAACTCTGTCTTTCCGACATATTTTGGATGCGGCCAGACAGGTTTGTGCGGAGCTGTCAAAGGGAAGTACAGGAAGAATGGTGATTCATCGTCAGCATGATCAGACACGAAACTTGTCGCGCGTTCGAGTAGATGGTCCAAAACCTCTTCCATGACGAAATCGTCTGATCGCTCGCCTTTACGAAGAAAACGGGGAAACTTCTGAGCGGGTTGTGTGATCCCGGGAAACTCGGTGATGACACCGTTCTCGATGAACACATAGGGAGGAAAGTCGAGCGAAGCTGGAATGACGTGAGACTCTTTGAAGCCATGCGTGTGAGGACCGTCCGAAACGGGCTTCGCGAAATCAAAGTCTTTCCCCTCTTTGGCGAATCCCAATCCGAGATGCCATTTTCCGACGGCTCCGGTTGTGTATCCCTGACTTTTCAGAAAATCGGCAACTGTCGTCCGGTCAGGAGAAATGAGGGGAGTTCCGTATCCGTTGAGAACTCCCCTCTTCAGTTTCGTTCGCCAGCAATATCGCCCGGCCAGCGTTCCATAACGAGTCGGCGTGCAGACCGCTGAAGGAGTATGAGCGTCGGTAAACGTCATTCCCTGCTCGGCGAGACGATTGAGGTTGGGCGTCGGGATTTTCGATTCTGGATTCAGAACTTGCACATCCCCATAGCCCATGTCATCAGCAAGGATGAAGACAATGTTCGGCTTGGTCGGAATTGACTCAGCTGCGCGGACCTGAACACTGGCAAAGAGAACAACGGCGGTGACAACCGCCGCAGAGATTTGTCGATTGAGGCGCTTCAGTTTTGTCATCTCATCTCTCATTCTGGCTGGACGAAAAGGGGAGTCGAGAACAATTCAAAGTCGATCTTGTCCAAGACAATTCGTAATATTCTTGCAGAAAGCCGTTCTTCCCGACATCGCAAGGGCCTAACATTACAGAATTCAGGCAACAGGAGAAAACAGCTTTGCGGTCCGCATTCGGTACAGACATTCCATGAACGATCCACTGTCAGAATCCGAAGTTGAAGAGTTAGTCGCTCAGGTGATCCAGGGTGATCGTGCCGCTTTGGGCAAACTCTTCGACTATCACAGGAATCGTCTCTGGAGAATCGTCAATTTCAGACTCGACACTCGACTGGTCGGCCGGGTGGATGCTGACGATATCCTGCAAGAGTCGTACATCAACGCCGAGAAAAGGATCGAGCACTTTCTGCATGACTCACCCGAAGGTTTCTTCATTTGGCTGCGGCTGATCGTGAATCAGACGATGGTCGATGTCCACAGACGTCATCTCGGAGCCAAAGCAAGAGACGCCAGCCGGGACCGTTCTGTCAGTGGCGGATGGAGTTCGAAATCGACGTCGTTTTCACTTTCGCATCATCTCCTCGGACATTTGACTTCCCCCAGTTATGCTGCGGTGCGGGCAGAGCTCTCACAACAGCTGAGTGTCGCGTTGGAGTCGATGGGGGACCTCGATCGAGAAGTCCTCGCCCTGCGGCACTTCGAAGAGCTGACGAACAGCGAAACAGCGACGGTGCTCAATTTGTCGGAACAAGCAGCGAGCTTGAGATATGTTCGTGCTCTTGGTCGTCTTAAGAAGATCCTGATCGCCATTCCAGGTTTTCAAGAATATGATCTTGAGTAGCGAACGACGTACTTGCATTGCTTCTTTGAAAAACGACCGATGAAACTGATCGAGATCGTCCGGCAACGGACTTTCATTCGATTCCTGATTCCCAAGATTTCTCGACGCGGAGGTTTCTGAATCACACCGATAAGAACGTCCACGATTTCGTCGTAATGAGCGACACATGAGCGAACCTGAATCGTCAGACAATCTCGACCACACTCAGCTTGTGGGACTTCCTCGTCGGGTGGAGTCACACGCGCGTCTTCCACTGGAAACGATCGCGTCAAACTTTTTAGATCAGGTGCGGAGCGGCCAACCGGTCGACATGGAATCGTTCATCAAGAACCATCCCGATATGGAAGACGAGCTACGCGAGTTTCTTCCGCTGATTTTGGCGATGGAAGGGTGGAAGACCGAGAAAGAAAATCAGGTCGTCAGACATCCGCTTCCTGATGAGTTCGATATTTCTCATCTCGGAAACTGCAAAATCATTCGCGAAGTTGGCCGCGGGGGAATGGGAGTCGTTTTCGAAGCTGAACAGGCCCCGATCAACCGACGCGTCGCGGTGAAACTTCTTCCCTGGAAATTCAAACAGGAAACAGAGTGGTCACAGCAGTTTCATCGCGAAGCCCGCACAGCTGCTCAGCTGCAACATCCGAATATCGTTTCGGTGTTTAGTTTCGGAGAAGAAGACGGGCGACTTTACTACGTCATGCCGTTAATTGAAGGCGTTGGGCTCGACAAACTCATCAGCTACTGGAAAGACATCGATTCAACAGTTGATGTTGAAGACTTAATCACCACTGTCCACGGAACAGAATTCGGACATGAAAACCGCGGCACGAATCCGCAGCCAGGGCATCAACGAAAGCTTCTCAAACGAGACAACTGGGCTCAGATCGTGAAACTCGCTGTTCAGATCGTCAATGCCATCCGTTATGCCCACCGGCAAGGAACATTGCATCGGGACATCAAACCCGGAAACCTGTTAATCGACCGTTCGGGAACCGTCTGGGTCGCCGACTTTGGACTCGCTTTGGGGCGAGAACGTTTTCTGGACGACCAGTTTTTTCCCCTCGCAGGAACGCTTCGATATATGGCTCCGGAACAATTCGACGGGATCACAAACGAACTGACCGACATCTATTCCTTCGGGGCCACCCTCTACGAATTGTGTACGCTTCAGCCCGCTTTTGACTCGACCTCAAAGTCCGAGATGATTCGGCAGATCACAACGTCAAACCCAGCGACACCTCGGTCGATCAATCCAAACATTCCGACTCGCCTCGAAGCCGTCATCCGCAAGTGTCTCGATCGCAACCCAAGCAAAAGATACCTGACCGCGAACGAACTGTACGGAGAGCTTTTGAAGCTTGTTTCCGAGTTATCCAACGAGCCAAAAGGGCTGTGGCGACAGATTCGCGGTTGGTTTTAGACTGCTTTCCGTGAGTTCTTCCTGATCCGTGAGTCGTCGCTGACATGAACTTGTCATTCCGTCCGATGCTCCGACGGAGGAGCTCTAACCCGCTTTCGGGAGCCTTAATCGACGGAACATTCGCAACCAACTCGATTGCTTTCGCTCTCGATCAGCCGCTTTATTGGCATGTGGAAACTCGACATCCGGGACGTCTTTTCCAAGGAAGCGACACAGTTCTTCCCAGCCATCGCCGTTGCTGAGGTCAAGTGTCATGAAGTCTTCCGGACGATCCTTGAAGTGTTCGAGAACTTCCCGATTATGTCTTTCGAAGCGTTCGATATAGGTCGTTTCATTCCCGACCGGGCAGCCGACTCCATAAATCCAACGGCGCATGGGAGTTTCTTTTTCCCCAAAGTGTTTGATCTGACTCTTGATCCACGACTCAGAGTCTCTCAACGTCAGAATAAACTTGCTTCCGGGAAATCGCAGATCCATTTCCCGATAGAGAATGGGCCACGGATTGTCTTGAAACGCATCAAACTTCTCGGCCAGATCGATCGCCATCGTTTGAACATTCTGTTCGATCTTCGGATCTCTCACGCCATTGGGACCCGTCACTCGATAGCCGAGTACCGTCAAAGCATTTGCAAGACTTGTCGTTCCCGTCTTATGAAAACCAATGCAAAATACTTTCGATCCGTCCATAGATCACCTGTTCAATACAACGAAATTCCGGTTCAATCCTGAACATCGTATTCCAACGGCACCGATCGAGCTTCAATATTCGCCACACATGGCAAACGGGGAAAGCATTGTTCTCGAATCGGATCGCTCTGCAACATCAGAACCCGACGGGCTCGACTGTAGGCGAATCGCAGAAAACGAGCAACATGACTTGTTGCCCGGGCCATCTCCTCAAATTCCAAATGAATCCGAGCAGGCCGCTCAATGTCGTTCTGCGGCCATTTTCATGCTGAAAACATTCCTCTTGCTGGCATTTCCTCTGAAATCCTACTATCCGAACGCTGCTGTATGATGATCGTTTCGCGAGGAGCGCGACGACGAGATACATCGTCCATCTATGCGAGAATGACACATGTCGATTTTCTACGAAGGCCCCGCCACACCGTCGCAAAACCCGGTGCATCGACTGATCAAGAAGTTCACGAACATCGCGAATATCCCACTGGCGAACCTTTCTAACCGTGGCCTGTTCTTCGAGGGATTCAAGACCCATGTTGTGATGTGTGGGTTCCCAAGAAGTGGAACCACCCTGTGCCAGCTGATGATCCAGACGTGTGCTGAGAACGTCCAGGCTTTTCCGAAGGAAGAACGCGCACTTCGCGTCACGAAGTATGTGATCAAAAGAGAACCGACGGTCGTCTCGAAACGTCCGAACGACATTTTCGATATTGATCAGATCCGCGATTGTTACGCTCGTTTCCCCGCAACTCCACGTTTCGTGCTCTTCACTCGCGATCCACGAGCAGTGCTGACATCAATGCACGAGAATCTTCCGGGAGAGTATTATGTCAGCGTCGAGCGGTGGAAAAGCATCTGGACGGAGTGGACTCGACAGGCCCAGCAGGAAGATGTTCTCACGATCAAATACGAAGACCTCGTGCAGCACGCAGATCACGTTCAACAACAGATCGCTTCCCATACACAGCTGAAGTTCACTCAGCCGTTTACTTCCTTTCATCAGAATGTGCCAGCCGGATTTGACAAAGCAGCGCTCAACGGAGTCCGACCACTGGAGACCAAGTCAATTGAACGCTGGCGAGGGACTCAGCATCAAACACGCATCGCCGAAATCCTTGAGACGTTTCCTGAACTGACGGACCGACTGATCGATCTTGGATATGAATCAGACGATGCGTGGGCGAATGAGTATCGAGGAAAACTACAAGACAAGGCAGCTTGAACCAAGCTCTTCGTTAAACACTCAAGCATTGCACTCGCCGTGCAGAACATGTTCTGACGAGTGCGCTGAGAGAATGACGAGATCTATTTCGTCCTCATGCGCAAACCTGTTTCGTCCGCCCAGTCAAACCATTGACGGGACATTTCAGCGACTAACTCAGGATGCTCACTCGCGAGATCGTTCATCTCTGTACGATCATTGACGATGTTGTAAAGCTCCCATTTCCGGACTTTCTTGTCCCAACAAAGCTTCATATCCCCTCGGCGGATGGCTCGATTGCCGCTCCATTCCCAACACAGTTTTTCGTGTCCGGTTCGCGTTTTCCCTTCAAAGAGTGGAAGCAGGGAAATTCCATCAGTCGGGTGAATGTCTTCTTCGCCGTACTTTGAAGGATACTCGCCGCCTACGAGTTCGACGCAGGTTGGCAAAACATCAATGATATGCCCGACCTCTCGACACCAAGAGTTCTCAGCGACCCGTTGAGGCCAGCGGACGATAAACGGAGTGGAGATGCCTCCTTCGTGCACCCACTGCTTATAACGTCGAAACGGTGTATTCTGTGCATAGGCCCAGCCGGGGCCAACACACGTATAATATTCTTTCGCTCCCGGAACGCGGCTTTCGTCCAGCCCGCCCGGCAACTCTGCACATCCGCCATTATCTGAAAGAAACATCACCACCGTATTCTGTGACACACCCTGATCTTCAAGCGTCGTCAAAATCTGTCCGATTCCGCGATCCATACATTCAATCATGGCAGCATAAGTCGCCATTAAGTGATCCATATACTCCTGATTCGCCTGAGACTCCCAATCACCGACTTCCGGATCAGGCGGAGGAAGTTCCCAGGATGGATCAAAAAGCCCCATCTCCAGTTGTCGTTCATAGCGTTTCTGTCGCAAGTTGCTCCAGCCGTCGAGATACTTCCCACGATAGTGGGCGATGTCTTCTGGCTTCGCATGCAGGGGATAGTGTGGAGCTGTGTAGCAAACGTGTAGAAAGAATGGCTTCTCTGCCTCGACAGACTTCTGAATCGCTTCACACGCATAGTCTGAGAAAGCATCTGTTGTATAAAATCCTTCCGGGAACGAAGTCATCCGCTCGTCGTCTTCTCCGAACCAACGAACTCGACCTCCTTTAAAATCAGGATCCGGCATCGAGGGGTCGTGAAAATTACAACACCCATCCAACAGACCGTAGTATCGATCAAACCCGCGATCCGATGGCCGATGTGGCGCACGACTTCCAAGGTGCCACTTCCCACTGAGCACGTTGTGATACCCTGACTGCCCGAGGACTTCGGGAATCGTGACCATCTCTGAGTTTAAGAGCGAACCTGTTCTTCGCGGGTACAAACCTGTCACAAGCGAAGCACGTGTCGTTGTACATTTCGCGTTATTATAAAACTGAGTGAATCTCATTCCCTCTTGGGCCAAACGGTCGATGTTTGGCGTCCGGATCTCTCCGCCATAACAGCCGATGTCTGAAAACCCCATGTCGTCACACATGATCAAGACGATGTTGGGACGTTCCTCAGCAGCTGCGTAACCGAACGCGACAGTGCTCAGCACGACGGCCACACACAGATTCAACAGAAGTCTTTTCATCTTCGGGATTCCCTCATCGGCGACAAACATCAATGATCACCAATCTTTCATAGTGGCGGCCAACTTGCAAGGAGAGAGGAGATCTTTCGCCTCTTCCGCTACTCTTTGGACCATGACGACCGAGGCCGGTTAATCAATGCCTCGCTGCCGCTTTCGCAAGAAACTTTCGACAAGGAATGACATGACAGCACAAGAATTCCGAGAGATTCTGGCCCAGACACTCGATGATCAACGACTCTCACGGGGAGAACGAAAAGCACTCAAAAGCGTGCTGAATGACATGCGACCAGCTCAGACTGAACTCGATGTCTATCGGCACGAAGCATTCGATCTGGCTCGCGAAACACTCCCGACTGCCCTCGACAAAGGCGCGGTCATCGACTGGTTGGAAGACGTCATCCGAACACTCAAGCCGGCGGAAGAGAAAGGACACGTCGTCGAAACCGAAGCTTACTTCAGCCCGGGAAATCGGTGCCGAAGTCGAATTCGATCTCTGCTGAGGCAATCGCGAAACACCGTCGACATCTGTGTTTTCACGATTACCGACGACGAAATTTCCGAAGTCATCGCCGAGACGCACAATCGAGGAGTCGCGGTGAGAATCATCACCGATGACGAGAAATCCTCAGACACGGGCTCGGACATTGAACGATTGGCGTCTATTGGAATTGACGTCGTCATCGACAACAGCCCGTATCATATGCATCACAAATTCGCCTTGTTTGACGAATCGATCTTACTTTGCGGAAGCTACAACTGGACACGTTCAGCAGCCGACCGCAACGAAGAAAACATCGTGATCACCAACGATGACCATCTCGTCGACTCGTTCCACAAACTATTCCAGGATCTATGGATTCGCTATCGTTAGGCACGCTTTCCAGATTATCCCCTTCCGAATTCATTGACATCAACCCCGCCCATCGGAGACACAAATGAATCGCTTTCCGGCTTTGTTGCCTCGACTCAGCTTGATGATTCTTTGCCTGATTTCTTTTCGCACCCTTCAGGCTGCACCACCGAACATCCTCATCATTGTTGTCGATGACCTCGGGTATGGAGATCTCAGCTCATATGGAGCGACCGACCTTCAATCCCCTCACCTCGACCAATTTTTCCGTGAAGGAATGCGGTTCACCGAGTTCTATGCCAACTGTCCGGTCTGCTCCCCCACGCGCGCAGCCATTCTGACCGGAAAATATCAGGATCTCGTCGGTGTCCCCGGAGTGATTCGAACACATGCGAACAACAGTTGGGGAAATCTCGTCGATGACGCTGTCATGTTGCCCACAGTTCTGCAACAGGCCGGCTACAATACTGCCTGTATCGGAAAGTGGCATCTTGGACTCGAAGACCCTGATCGGCCGAACGATCGAGGATTCGATCATTTCCATGGTTTTCTGGGCGACATGATGGATGATTATTATCACCACCGACGTCATGAACAGAATTACATGCGGCTTAACAACGAGACAATTAATCCCGAGGGACATGCCACCGATTTATTTACGGAATGGGCATGTCATTACATTAATGAGCAGTCGAAACAGGAGAGCCCTTTCTTTCTCTACCTGGCTTACAACGCTCCACACACACCGATCCAACCGAGAGAGGACTGGTTAAAGCGTGTTCAGGAACGTGAGCCGAACATTGACGAAGGCCGTGCGAAGCTCGTCGCGCTCATCGAACATCTCGACGACGGGATTGGCGAAGTTCTGAACTGCCTCGACGAAGCCGGTCAAACGGAAAACACGCTCGTTTTCTTCACATCCGACAATGGAGGACAACTCAACGTCGGTGCCAACAACGGACCACTTCGAGATGGGAAACAAAGCGTGTACGAAGGCGGAATCAAGATCCCGGCCGGAGTACGCTGGGTGGGTCAAATCCCGGCCGGAACGGTTTCTGACTTTCGTATTCTCACCATGGATATCTTCCCGACAGCTTGCGAAGCAGCTGGGATTGACGTGAAAGACGACTGGAATCTCGACGCAGCCAGTTTCCTGCCAACTTGCATCGGAGAGAATCAATCCGAGCTACGAGAACTCTGGTTCTTTCGACGCCGGGAAGGAGGCAACCGGTATGGAGGAAAGACAATTGAAGCAGTCCGACGAGGAAACTGGAAGCTCCTCCAGAACAGCCCGTTCGAACCGCTCGAACTCTACAACCTCGAAAACGATCCTCTGGAACAGAACAACCTAGCTGAAAAGGCACCGAGAATTTTTAACGAACTCAGCGCCGCTCTCAGACAGGAACTTCAACGCTACGGGACGGTTCCCTGGCAATAAACTTATAAAGAATGCGTTCTCAGAATCACCGTCCAGCGTGTAATAATCGAGTTCATGGAATTAGAAAGTCAACTTAAGACTGACCTACACACTGACTGGTTGATAGCTTGGGAAGTCCGTATATCCTTCTGCCCCCGTCGGTGAACTCCATACGCTTTGGTCGGCAGGTTCAGCCAAAGGCCATCCGTTCTTGATTCTCTCGACATAGTCCGGGTTACTCAGGAACGGACGACCGATGGCAATGAGATCGGCGTTTCCGCTTTCAACCTGATCTTCGGCAGACTTAGCATCGTAACCACAGTTCCCCATGATCGGTCCGCTGAAGACCTCCCGAAACTCCGCAAGGGTCATCGGACTTCCCAGCTCATGAAACCCAAAGGCCAAGCCATCCATGACGTGAAGGTAAGACAGTCCGTATTCATCGAGCTGTTTCGCGGTGTAGGTATAAAGTTCTCGGTATTCTGGTGAACCCATTGAGTTGAAAATTCCGTTTGGCGAAAGCCGGACTGCCACGCGTTGTGGCGACCAGACCGACGTCGCAGCATCGACAATTTCACCCAGAAAGCGGTACCGGTTCTCAATGCTTCCCCCGTATCGATCATCTCGCTTGTTCGTTTTCGATTCCAGGAACTGGTTGATCAGGTATCCGTTCGCCGCATGAATCTCGACACCGTCGAATCCCGCTTCGTAAGCTCGACGCGTGGCGTCGGCATAGTCGTCGACGATCTTTGGAATCTCATCAGTTTCCAGTGCTCTCGGAACTTCGTGAGGCAGCTTCCCTTCGGGTGTGTGGATGTACTCTTCATCAATGGCAATTGCTGAAGGAGCGACCGCTTTCTCCCCGTTATGAAACGTGCTGTGAGATGCTCGTCCACAATGCCAGAGTTGAAGAAAGACTCTCCCCCCAGCTTCATGGATTGTGTCCGTAATCAACTTCCATCCATCTCGCATCGCATCGGTGTAAATTCCGGGAGTTTCGTTCCAACCGACTGCCTGCTCGGAAACGACGGTTGCTTCAGTAATAATCAACCCCGCGTCGCTGCGCTGTTGGTAATACTCCGCCATCAACTGATTAGGAATTCGCTCGACACCAGACCGCCCTCTCGTCATGGGAGCCATGGCAATGTGGTTCTTAAGTGTGAGATCTCGAAGCTGAAACGAGGAAAATAGATTTGGAAACGACATGATTAAATCACTTTCAGATCGGAAGTAGTACAAGAATTAGGCAAGATCGAAGAGCAGGATTTCTGACGAATCAGACGAGTGAATGGACAGAGACACTTCATCACTGACAGCGACTCCGTCACCAGCTTCCAGTTCTTCTCCGTTCAGTGACACATTTCCTCTCAACACTTGAAGCCACACATGGCGTCCAGCTGCGATCGGATGAGTCACACTCTGACCGGGATCAAGTCGCGAGAGAAAGATTTCGGCATCCTGATGAATCTTCAACGAATCCCCTTGCTGCGCACGAGACGCGACGAGCAGCAGCTGATTTCTCATCAACTCATCATCGAATGACTTCTGTTCATAACTCGGCTCAAGCCCCTTCTCCTCGGGGAAAATCCAGATTTGATAGAGATGGACCGGTTCATCACTCGAAGGATTAAATTCGCTGTGCGTAATCCCGGTTCCGGCGGTCATTCTCTGGAACTCGCCAGGCCGCAGGATCTCGCCGTTTCCCATCGAGTCACGGTGTTCGAGCGCACCTTCGAGCACGTAGGTCACAATCTCCATATCTTTATGAGGATGTGTTCCAAATCCCTCTCCCGGTGCGACCCAATCTTCGTTCATCACTCGAAGAGTTCGGAAGTGGATGTGCTTCGGATCGTGATACGTTGAAAACGAAAACGTATGCGAAGTCTTCAGCCAACCGTGATCAGCACTGCCACGATCATTGGCTTTGCGGACAGTTAACATCGTATTCCCTCCACACCATCAATCTGTTGTTAAAAACTCCCGCACACAGCATGAAGAGTCTCTGTCGAGCTGCGCGCACTCTGAGAAGCACCACTTAAGTTAAAGTTCGAGTCTCATTCTCGGTGTCAGCCAGCGAGGATGGCCCCGTCGACTGGAAGAGACACTCCTGTCGTGAACGATGCATCATCCGAAGCGAGGTAGAGCACTGCCTTAGCGACTTCTTCAGCCATTCCGAGTCGTCCAACCGGGACGTACGATTCCATCCCTTTTCGCCCCTCCGAACCCGATTCACCTGCGAAGCGGTCAATCATCGCCGTTTCAATCGGCCCAGGCGCGACAGCATTCACCCGAATTCCCTGCTGGGCAAACTCCAAGGCAGTTGATCGGGTAATCCCCTCAACAGCATGCTTGCTTGCGGTGTAAATTGCAGCTCCCGGGGTTCCGACATGCCCCAGAACACTCGACGTATTCACAATCACCCCGCCCCCCGATTTCAACATCGCCGGGATCTCATACTTCTGACTGAGGAAGACGCCAAGCACATTTACATCGAACGTTTTTCGATACTCCTCTTCCTGAAACTCTTGAACCGCACCGATCTGTTCGACGCCGGCGTTGTTGAACGCGACATCCAATTTCCCGAACTTCTCGACAGCCGTTTCAACAAGGGCTTTCACTTCTGCTTCATTGGTCACATCTGTTTTGACGAATACCGCAGTGCCTCCTGACTTCGTCACTTCGCTGACGATCTCGTCGCCCTCGTTTTGACGTCTCCCACCGAAGACCACTTTGGCCCCTTCGCTGGCGAACTGAATCACAGATTCCCGGCCTATCCCGGATGTGCCACGGGTCACCACAACGACTTTACCTTCGAACCGCATCTCCACTCTCCCTTAATCACTAGTCAATAATTCACATGTCAACTAATTCGGTAAAAAACAGAAGGCTTTTAAAACCGCCTCACCCTGTTACTCCTCGAGACTCGACCGACACTTTTCGAGAAGTCGAGTCAATTCCGTCAGTTCTTTTTTGCTCATGTGCCCGAGTAACGTCCGATGCAATTCCATCACTGGCTCATCCATTTGCTCAAGTAGTTTTTCAGCTTTCTCAGTCAGAGAAATGTAAACGACTCGACGATCATTCTCGCATCGACAACGTGTGACCAGTTCCGCTTTTTCCAATCGGTCGATCAGTCCCGTAATCGCTGGCACCACTTGAATCATGCGATTGGCGACTTCCAGACAGGGCATCGGTTCACCCTCACCTCGAAGGATTCGCAACACATTGTACTGAGAGGAAGTCAATCCAAACTTCCGGAAGAGACGTCCAAATCGATTTTCAAACTGGTCGTTCGTGCGCAGGAGATTCAGCATCGCTTCCTGCTCCGGCAGGTCGAATGGGTTGCGTTTCTTCAATTCGCTTTGCAGTTTTCCAGACATCACATCAACACTTGAGGAATTCACTTCGCACGACGACAGTTTACATGTAAACCATTCTCCGTCAAGAGGCGATGCGAAAAATTTGTTTCACCGCTTTCACTCACATCAACCACCGGAAAGAACAAACCCGACGGAATCCTGAATGCGAGGGTTCAATCGAGTGCTCCTGAAAGAGTATCTTGCAGCGACTTCCGAAATTCTGCCCATGACCGTCTCACACGACGAACCCTTTTATGCCGACGATTCGACTTCGCATTGCCTACGACGGAACAAACTACAGCGGATGGCAAGTTCAGCCCAATGAGACGACCGTCCAGGGTGTGATCGAAACAGCGATCCACAAGTTGACCGGCGAAGCGATGAGCGTGCTCTGTGCAGGTCGGACAGACGCGGGAGTTCATGCCCTCGGGCAAGTGGCGAGTTTTCGAAGCGACTTCAACATTCCTCCCCATCGCTGGCGGCCCGCACTGCAGTCTCACCTTCCGGAGGATGTCGTCATTCTGGAATCAGATCAGGTGGCTGATGAATTTCACGCGACCTTCTCGGCCGTGTCGAAACGTTATCGCTACGTCATTCACAACAGCGTTGTTGAACACCCGTTCTGGAGAACATTCGTCTGGAGAATCGCTCAGCCTCTCGATGAAATTGCGATGCACGAAGCAGCGCAGGTTCTCGTTGGGACTCACGATTTTCGAAGCTTCGAATCTCACTGGCCCAACAAAGCGACCAGCGTGCGAACCGTCCACGCGATCTCCCTTCGACGGCATTCCGACTGGAATCTCTGGTCCCCAACGAATTCGAACGAGCCCGAAGAGAACGAAAAACTCGCCTCTGAACAAACAGGGAACGAAACTGCCGGAGACTTCATCAGCCTCGAAATTGAGGCAGACGGTTTTCTTTACAACATGGTCCGCACGATCACCGGCACTCTCGTCAATATTGGCCGAGGGACATGGACCAAAGAGAACCTTGTCGACATCCTCAATGCACAGGACAGAAAAATTGCCGGGGCAACTGCACCTGCGTGCGGGCTTTATCTCGCCCAGGTCCATTACCCGCAGGAGCTAACCACTCCCACAGAAACTGATCCGGGTGAGTAAGAAGATTCGCGAACTAAACGGTGGTCGGAGAACGTGAGTTGGGGAACGTGAGTGAATGAGTGTTACTCGTCCGTTCCCTGCTTTCGGGCTTCAGGAGTTTCTTCACCGGGAGCGGGAGCTTCTCCGCTTCTTTTGGCAACTGATGTGCCGGGTTTCAGTTGCGGGCCGGTTTTGTAGCGATCGAGGATCGTTTTCAACTCGTCCGAATTCATGACTTCCTTCTTGAGAAGTTCTTGCGTCATTTCTTCGAGAACGTTTTTCTGGCTCCGGACGATCTCTCTCGCCGTTTCCATTGCTTCGTCGATGATCCGTCGAACTTCGAGATCAATCTCACGTAACGTTTGCTCGCTGTGAGCAAACTCAGCACTCGACTGCGACACGCCTTGCAGAAACGGAGAGCGTTTGGATTCCCGATAGTTGACGCGGCCCAGCTTGGGACTCATTCCAAACTCCATGACCATCCTGCGG
Organism: Thalassoglobus neptunius; assembly: GCF_007859735.1. Classification (GTDB taxonomy): domain Bacteria; phylum Planctomycetota; class Planctomycetia; order Planctomycetales; family Planctomycetaceae; genus Thalassoglobus; species Thalassoglobus neptunius. The sequence goes on from NZ_SIHI01000024.1 coordinate 33,340, forward strand.
GCCATTGACGTACTTTGTTCGAGGTCGTTTTGAGGACCGGACGAAGTTTCATCGAAGAACAACTCTTCAGCCGCGATCCCGCCGAGCGCGACGCAAATCCGATTCTCCAGTTCCGTCTGTGTGATGAGATGGCGATCGTCTTCCGGTCGCTGCAACATGTATCCCAATGCCCCGAACCCACGAGGAATGATTGAGATTTTGTGAACAGGATCGGTTTGTGGAAGTGATGAAGCTACGAGGGCATGACCGCATTCGTGATACGCGACGCGAAGCTTTTCGTCTTCCTGAATCAGCCTCGAGGATTTTTCGAGACCAGCCACGACGCGTTCAATTCCTTCCTCAAACTCCACCATCGAAACGGCAGACTTATTGGCTCGGGCTGCCAGCAAAGCAGCTTCGTTGACGAGATTGGCCAAATCCGCCCCGACAAATCCCGGAGTCAGTTTCGCGATGCGTTTCAGATCGACATCATCGTCCATCTTGATTTTCTGAGCATGCACCTGCAGGATTTTCTCACGACCTTTGTAGTCTGCCCGATCGACGAGAACATGTCGGTCGAATCGGCCGGGCCGCATGAGGGCGGGGTCGAGTGTTTCCGGACGGTTTGTTGCTCCCATGACGATCACACTTTGATCGGACGAGAAGCCATCCATTTCCACGAGCAGCGCGTTCAGTGTTTGCTCACGTTCGTCGTGTCCGCCCGGCATCCCACTTCCGCGAGTCTTACCGAGGGCATCAAGTTCGTCGATGAAAATAATACTCGGAGACTTCTGAACTGCTTGAGCAAACATATCTCGAACTCGGGCCGCTCCAACTCCCACGAACATCTCCACGAAGTCCGATCCGGAGAGACTGAAGAACGGAACGCCTGCCTCGCCAGCGACGGCTTTCGCAAGCAATGTCTTTCCGGTTCCCGGTGGCCCCACGAGAAGAACTCCTCGCGGAATTCGACCGCCGAGTGCCTGATACTTTCCGGGCGTTCGCAAGAATTCGACGACTTCTCTGAGCTCTTCAACCGCTTCATCGATCCCAGCGACATCGTCGAAGGTGACTTTCACGTCATCTTCAGCCATGAGACGACCACGGCTTCGACCGAAAGACATTGCCTGTCCCGGTCCGCCCATGCGTCGCAGAAAGACGATGAAAATTAACACGACCGCAGCCATCAGCATGATGGAGAAAACCGTCCCCCATTCAGTCTGCGGGGACGTTCCTGTGTAATCGATCCCCGCTTCTTCGAGCAGATCCGTCAGCTTGTCCAGATCCTGAGGCGAGATTCCTCCGACCGGAATCCGGAAGCGTTTCATCGCTTCGGCTGTTTCTTCAGTGTCAGATGAGTCTGCAACGGAGTTGCCATTGGAAGATGAGTCGACTTCAGAAGCATTGGACGCTTCGGTGGTCGAATTCTCAGGCTCCGCAGAAGCCGCTTCCTCGTCCGCAGACTTCGCTTTGGGCTGATCCTGAAACGTGATGTATTCCAACCCAAGACGCAGTTCATGGACGTTTTGGGAGTTGAATTCCCCCGATTTCAGACCTTGGACAAATTTCCCGAAGGTCAGCTCGTTAGCGTGACCATTTTCATTGACCCACGACCAAAGCAGAATCGCGACGATCAAGCCGATCAGCAGATACCAAAAAGTCGGACCAGAAGGCTTTTCACCTTTGGGCTTTTTATTTTGCTCGGACGATTCTTTTTCTGGTGGGAGCGAGGTCATCAGCTCAGCATCCTTGGGAAGTGGTTCGTTGCACGTCTCTGAATTAAACAGATCGCCGCGAAATTCAGTCAGATAGGGTCGTGATGAAAAATGCCATCCGGCGAATCTGCTACGGAGCAAAATCCGTTCGCTTTTTCGACGTTTTCAGCATTTCTGAAGTGCAGTTTCGCAACTCTAGACCGCACCAACAGATCGGTCAACACCTGAGCGACACTGGCAATGATTTTGCCACACCCGAAGTCCATTGTTTGATAAGTAATACGTCTAATCACTGTATCCTATTCCGCTCCCGCCTCGGCTTCGGGAGAATTTGGAAGAATTCTGAGGCGGACCGGCAATGTCGCGTGACCGCCAGCGTTGCCTGTTCGCAGATGAAACAACCGGGTCTGCGGTGGCACCCAATCATCGGCGGTGACGAAGAACTCTCGTTGAGTCTGATTCTCAGGAAGCAGGAGCCCGTTCAAACCGATATTATCAACGTACAGGCCGTGGGGAAGATTCCGCCCAGAGTCTTCGTTTCCAAAAGATACGAGTCCGTCATAGTCGTGCCGTTCCGCGTTCACCTCAAGCATGATGGTTTCGCCAGGACGAATTTCGAACTCGAGAATCCCGGAATCGCTGGTCGCCACGGGTTGGACTCCACCCGCTGCAGGCCCAATGACGAGATGCACCTTCGGGGCTGCTTCCACAGAAACGGTATCGAATTTCTCAAGGGGATGACGGACACGCTCTCCCCGAACATTCGCACTTGCGGTGAATTCAATTCGCGAAAGCTCTTCTTCCGTCAAACTCTCTGCCCCGGGATCGGCAATTAGAACTGCCTGAGCTTCAAGCTGTTCCCGTTCAATTGTGACGGGAAGCGAACTTCGAAATCTGGGAGGAAGCCCAGAAACGTCGACTGTGATTTCTCCGTCGAAGTTGTCGAGCCGATCGACTTTAAGTCGGAACTCTGCTGCTCCCCCTGAAGGAACGTTCAATTTCCGGTCAACGAGATGCGCTCGAAAGTCAGGAGTTCGGGAACGAGCGATCAACTTGTACTGAAAATTCTCGCCCGACATGCCTCGGACATCACGAATTCTCAAAACGTAGCGTCCGGTTTTCGGGGCAACGAAATAGAGACGAGAATCTTTCCCGAGCTGTCGCCTCGACTCGTCGTCGTTTTCGTAATGAACTGTAAAGACCGGAAGTCCATTCGGGATGATTTCACTCCCGGGTGGATAAGGACGGACGATATAACACGGTTCACCAAGAGCATGGGCCAGCGGGGTTGTATCGAAGTAGCCCCAGCGACTCCCACTCCCCGGATAAACATTGTAGCCGGAATCTGGTCCCCGAGGATAAAGCCAAAGCTTGACGACCTCCCCGTTCGCATACAGATATTCATTGAGCGTCATCTCATCCCAGTTGAAGACCCGGAAGTCATTCGACTGATCTGCCGTTTTTCCTCGGAACGTAAAGTAGCTGTCGCGGACTGCCTGCAGAAGCACGCGTTCAACAGGCCGTCCCGATTCATCTCGGATGTCGATGATCGAATCGAGCGGTGACTTCGACCGGGCTGCATCAACTTCGAAAACCCACTCTTCCCCCTCCTCTGCAGAAAATCGAAAGCAGTCTTCATCAGTTTCTTCATCCGAATGAATTACCCCTGTGATCGTGACGGGGAGTGAAACATCCTGTGCTGACTGAACCGACTGATTGGGCTCCACCTCAGCGACGGTTGAAGATGGCTGTTCTTCGCTGACCTTCGGTCGAATCTCAATCGCAACTTGTTCTTTGACTCGCGATCCACGCTTCGAGTTTTTTTTGATCGGATAGAAGTCGAGCGTTCCATCCATGCGGCCAACAACGAATTGATTTCCCTTCGGCGAGATCGACAGAGCCATCGCCACCTCAGGTTGGTTTTCGAAGACTTGTGTTTCTGTCAGCCCAGCTGTCTCCCAGACTTTGATCGATCGATCATCGGACACCGAGACCAGCGACTTGCCATCAGCAGTGTATTGCAATTGAACGATTGGTCCCTCGTGAGCGAATCGTGCAGAGACGATTGGATTGATTCGGGCTTCCGAACGCGAAAGGAACTTCCAGACACGAATCCGATTGTCCGCCCCGCCAGCGGCAATGTGATTTCCATCGGGAGAAAACGTGACGCAATACTGCTCTCGTAAAGGCTGACCAAGAGTATCCAGTCGGGCACCATCTCGAACTCGCCAGATCTTGCACGTTGCATCCGCACTCGCGCTCGCGAGCGTCGTTCCGTCAGGACTGAAGGCGATGTCATAGACAGCCCCGTTATGCCCCGACAATGTCCGCAGCGGCTCTCCGGTTTTGACATCCCAGAGAATGATGTCTTTGTCGTAGCTGCAAGTCGCGAGCAGAGTTCCATCGGGTGAAACTTCGGCGTCGTAGATCAAGTCGCGATGCCCTTGAACCTCGAGGATTTTCCTTCCGAGAGGCCATTCCCACAACGTCGCGACACCTCCCAGACCAGCCACTCCCGAAGCAGTGATCAGTTTCCCGCCGCCCAGACAGAAATGAACCGAGTTGACCTTTCCGTTCAGATCTGACAACTGGGCCACCGAATGCCAAACTTGCTTCTTCTTTCCAGTTTCTGCATCGCGAATCCGAAGCTGTCGCTGCATTTCGACGTTTCCGAATCTCGCGATGGCCAGAGCATCCCCGGTCATTGACCAATCAACAGCTGTGATCGGTTTCAATTCTGTCCGGGAAGGGACATGCGGTGTCTTCAACGTCATGCGGTCCGGTTCTTCTCCCTCTGGACCGTGGGCCCCTTCTTCCAGCCACTGACGAATTTTCTCAACTTCTTCAGGAGTGGGAGCAGGTTCATCTTCGGGAGGCATTTTCGGCTCATCCACTCCCGAGATCAGCCGAAACACAAGACTCGACTGAGGATCGCCTGCAAGAAACGCTGGTCGATCTTCAACTCCTTCGCTCATGGATCGAAACGACTCCGCCGAGAATTCGCCCTCTCGATCTGCATCGTTATGACATCCTGCACAATATTTTTGAAAGACTGGCGCGATCTCCGTCAAATAGTCCACTTCGGCCATCGATTGGCGTGGGAGAACAGAAACAGCCAACAAAGCGAACAAGATTGCCAAGTCGCAGAAACGATCACGCATCACGGAGTTGTCCTCAGAGTATGTGAGAGAGAGTCACTCCTGCTCATTTTAGAATCCCACTCCGCGTTTCGCACCAATCAGCGAGAAATAATATGAACTCGCTGCAGGAACCGGTCGCAATCTTTTACCCCTCTCCCTCTCCAGACGGAAGGGTATCGGAGCCCGGGAGCAATGAATCCACCAGTGGAATACTGGGGTTGGGATCAGCAAGAATCTCAGCAAGCGTCGTCTTACGGAATGCTTCTTCCATGACTTGAAACGCCTGATCCATTCGAGCGTGGAGCGGACAGAGATGCTCCCCGTGCGAAGGGAGATCAAGCGGACAGGTTTTGATTCGCCCAATCGGTTCAACCGCGTTGACAACATCGAGAATGGTCAGAGTCTCTGGAGAAACGGCGAGTGAAATTCCTCCTCCGACGCCTCGTTGAGAATTGAGGATTCCTTCGCCTCTGAGCCCTTGCATCACTTTCGAAAGATACGCCTGAGGAACTTTGGTTGCCTCCGCGATCTGCGCAGTGGTTTTTCCCTCCGGAGAGACAGACGCAAGATAAACGACAGCTCGCAAGGCATACTCAACAGTCTGCGACAGCATCAACTCATCTCCGCAGCGACATCAGCAGAAAAGCAGGTTACTTGACGATAGACCGAATGATCACTTTCGACAACACGCATAGGCAATCGCAATCGACAATCTCTCGAAACCGAGAGCCATAAAGTCAACAGATATTGATGCTTCCGAAACGGAAACGCCGTTCAATCGAGAGCACCCTGCTTCCAGGACGATCGAAACCGCTTTTCGATGGCAGCCACGTTGGGAATCGATTTTTTCGTCCAATCCAGCATCAGCTTCCGCTTTCTTTCCGAACAGATTTGCCACTCCTGCCGAGAGTTGCGGACCTTCGCGCCCAACTCCTGCATCGCCAGTGCAGCTGCCACAGAAACGTTGCAACTTTCAACAAAGCCATACATGGGGAGATACGCACGATACTCCGCCCGCTCAATAATCTCTTCTGGCAGCCCTGTTTTCTCTGTTCCGAAGGCAAGCACAAGATTCTCTTCAACGGGAAGCGATGCAACAGTTTGGCTCCCGGAAGATTCCGGAACCATCGCCACCAACCGAAACCCGTTCTGGTCAAGACTCGCGAGCGATCGCTCCATCGCCCCGGGCCCCGAATCGCGTTGAATCGTTAACCATCGATCGGAGCCTCGCGCGATGTCTCTGTTCGGAGAAAACTCCTTTTCCTGCTCCACGACATAGACATCCTGAACCCCGAACGCATCACAACTTCGCAGCACGGCACTCGCATTGTGACTCTGGTAAACATCAAACAACATCAATGCAAGTGACGCAATCCGCTGATCCAAAACCTCTGCAATCCGCTGTCTGCGATTGGGAGTCAGAAACTCATTCAAAAACTCCTGAAGAGCGACTTCGTATTCTGCCATGGGACTCTTGTTTCCAATCGAATTCTTGGATAACCTGCGTATCTCCAAACCAGTTATTGGTTGACCATGTGGTGGGCATAGCTCAGTTGGTTAGAGCGCCTGATTGTGGTTCAGGAGGTCGCGGGTTCAAATCCCGTTGCTCACCCTCTATTTTCTCCTGCAAGTTTTCTTAACCTGCATGGATTTCCCGGTCATTTCCCATCCGAACAGTCATTCTGCTCGGATGGTGTCGACCGCTTGAGAGTTCAATCGCTGCCTCTCGGACGCTACCTCTCGGATTGATCGCCTTGATCACAGTCTCCGAAATTCACCAAAACACACGTCGCTGATCAACAATTCGCGACTTGCGCGAAGCCCCGAACGGAATTCAGCAGCTGTTCGAATTCTCGCGGTGAGCCGAATGACTGGAAGCGAGGCGACGCTCAATCAAAGGTCAAGACTCATCGATGCGATTCGGTTTCCCAACGTCACTCTTCCCGATGTCACTAAAAAACAACGACTGCAAAACAGCGATGAAATCAGTCGCTGGCAGACAACACCACCGGAAGGGATCGGCGCAGTTTCCTCGTGAATTCTATTCCCACACTGCAATTCTCGGAAGCTATTGGAATGCCGAGACTTTGACAACCTGCTCCCGCTCATTACTATGCAATTGAGAACTCCCCTGTGAGTTCTGCGGTGCCAATCTCTTCAGCTCTGTCGGATTAATGACCATGTCCATCCCGGTGACTCATCGAGACGTTGAAGGAGTTCAGGTGCTCGTCATTGGAATTGACGATGTCAGCATTTCCGAAGATGCTCTTGAAGAAATCAGCCAGAAACTGCTGGACTACACAGTCAGCATTCCCCCGCAAGTCGTTGTCGATATGCAGCATATCGACTTCTTTGGGTCATCATTCATTGAAACCCTTTTCCGGATGTGGAATCGCATCAAATCCGCCGAGGGAGGACGTTTCGCATTGAGCGGACTCCGCCCGTATTGCCTGGAAGTGCTGCAGGTCACCAACCTGACCTCTGTCTGGCCGATTTATCCCGATGTCGATGCTGCGGTTGCATCATTCAAAGAGAGTCCGCCTCAGCAATAAGTCCGTCTTCGAACTTGCTCGCTGATTCACTCCGCCAGGTCGGTCACGTCCGAAGAAGATTCCGGAGCTGGGACACGGACGAGAATATCCGTCTCTTCCACTTTCACTTCGTAGCAGTCTGTCTTGATGTCGGATTTCGGATTATCCATCCACTTTCCGTCGGTGAGACGAAAACGCCACGCATGCCACGGGCAACTCACCTGACCATCTTCGACATAACCCGCTGAGAGCGATGCTCCCATGTGCGGACAGAGATCGTTGATCGCAAGATACTCTCCGCTGAGATTGAAGATCGCGACCATTTTGCCGTTCACCGGATAGGTCCGCCCTTCCCCATCTGGAATTTCCCCGGTCTTCGCGACTGCAACAAACTCGTCCATCAACTCTCTCCTTGCCGAACATTGTTCGAACGCAATCGCCTTCGCCAATCACCTGAGACGATTTCGGGGATTTTACGGCTCCGCCTGAATGGATGGTTTCCCGATCAGATTCAAGCTCGGCTCAAGCCCATGGTTAAAAAGAAAGAACGCCTGGTCAATTCTGAAAGAAACCAAGCGTTCTTTTTCGAAGTTTCAGAGCCTGAGCACGAGTGCTCTCGGCACATGGTTCGACTACGAACCGATTGCAATCAGAGTAAATCCTTTGGCTTTCAAACCGTTTTCGGCAAGGATTTGCCCGACGGATTTGCTGTCGTCTTTCGCGAAAGGCTGTTCAGTCAGAACGCCAGCTTCGTCGCGATAGAAGACCTTCATCCGACCATCAACGATTTTCTCGATGATGTTCTCAGGTTTTCCGGAAGCTTTCGCTTCTTCTGAGAGGCGATTTCGTTCAGCTTCGACAACGGCTGAATCGAGTTCTTCGACCAAAGTGACCGTTGGTCGCATCGCAGCGATGTGCATTGCGATGTCCCGCAACACAGACGGATCCTTGGGCTCGCCTTCTGCCTGAAACAGAACAGCGGTCTTTCCGTCGTGGTGAACGTAAACACCAACGGGACCTTCAACGCGTGCAATCTCACCGACGACGATCTTTTCGCGGATCTTATTGATCTGTGTTTCGTAAAGTTCCTTGAGAGTTCCGCCAGCAGGATTGTCCTGCTCAAGCAGAGCTTCTCCGGATTCAGCACCCGGCCCGTTCATCAACTGAGCGGCTGCTGCATTCCCGATTTCAGCCAACCCTTCGCTGCCAGCAACTGGGGCCGACTCACAGAGCATTGCAACGGCAACAGCTTGTGAACCGTCTTCGCTGACGAGAGTAAAGATTCGACCTTCGGCGGTTTCATTGTCCGCCCGCTTCACCATGACCTTTTCGAACTGCTCTCGGAGGATCGCGATTGCCTTATCTTCATCGCCTCCGGCCTCCACGAGAGCCTTTTTGCAATCCATCATTGGCAGGTCAGTTTTTTCCCGCAGTGCTTTCACTGCGGCAGCTGTGACTTCGGCCATCTCCGAAATCCTCCTCGATCCGTGGACATTCAATAGTGTGTATGCAACCCGTTCGGGTTTTCTACGAATTCAATCGATGGCAACGCGCCATCGTCAATTGATTCTTGTGGGAGCCCGTAACTCTCCCGCACGTTCATTTTTCCCGAGAAACTTTCACCGAGAAACTTTTCGCGTACTCTCAGGGAAAATCGCAATCATCCCGCCGAAAACCGACCGATGACTTTGAACTCCCTCTCCCTTACTCGATCGAAGACTCTGTCTCTACGATCTGTGCAGAGAATGAGCATGCGAGATTCCGGGGTAGCAAAATCGACTCCATTCTTCCGCCTTGCGAACCACGACCGATGTCGCACGATTCGTTCGGAAGAAGCTTCACTCCACAGACCCAGGGAAAACAGAGAGAAGACGCGGAATTCCCCGGGAGTCAACCAAGGGACTCCAAGGGAAGCCGGTATTGTTGCGAAACCGGGATTGAACCACAACAGTTTGTGACTCGATTCATTCCCAGCTCAGACAAATGTGCGTTGGATGAATTTCTCATCAAAAAACCCGCCGACAAAAATCGGCGGGTTTATGGTGTTCACACATTCAAATCCCGGTTGAGGCGGAAACTGGAAGCATGAACGAGCTTTGATCGCTTCGTTCAAATTTTCTCCCGATTTCCAATGACCGTTTCCAAACAGATCACCTGATCCAGGAGTGTTTGGAAAGCTCGGCAACGATCACCTTTCCCGGCATCGCTGAATCCGGCTTCTACACGGGAACAGACTCTTCCGATTCGACTGCAGGCAGTTCGTCACCTTCGCCGTTGTAGAGAGATTCAACGAATCCACGCAGATGCTCTGCACGGGTTTGATGTTGCAGCTTTCGCAATGCTTTCGATTCAATCTGACGAATTCGCTCACGCGTCACTTTGAAGATTCGTCCGGTTTCTTCGAGTGTGTAGCTGTAACCGTCGCCGAGACCGTAGCGAAGCTTGATAATTTCCCGCTCACGATAGGTCAGACTTTTCAACACATGGTTGATTTTGTCTCGCAGCATCTGGTGCATCGCCGAATCGGCAGGAGTGTTTTCACTTCCGTCCTGAAGGAAATCACCGTAGCTGGAGTCTTCGCTTTCCCCAACAGGAGTATCGAGACTGATCGGATGCTTCCAGGTCTTCATGATCCGTTCCGTTTCTTCAACGGAAAGACCAACAGCTTCTGCAAGTTCTTCAGTGGTCGGTTCGCGACCGGTTTCCTGACGAATCTGTTCACTCTTCGCTTTCAGAGTCGAAATGCTCTGGAACATGTGAACAGGAATTCGAATCGTCCGAGCGTGATCGGCCACCGCACGAGTGATCGCCTGTCGAATCCACCAAGTCGCGTAAGTTGAGAACTTGTAACCGCGGCGGTATTCGTACTTTTCAACACCACGCATCAACCCGGCATTTCCTTCCTGAATCAAATCCAGGAAGCTCAAACCACGGTTTCTGTATTTTTTGGCGATGGAGACAACCAGACGAAGGTTTCCACCGGAGAGTTGTTGCTTCGCATGTGTCCAGGCATCGAAACGATGCTTGATCTTTCCGAGCCGGGCTTTGAATTCGGCAGGAGTTTCGCGAGTCATTTCGACAAACTCGGCGAGTTCCCGCTGCATCATTTCGACTTCGCTCGCAGCAGACGGCCGACGACGCAGCATCTTGATGTCGCGAACGAGTTCGTTCATCCGGTCACCAATCTGCTGCATTCGCTTGTAAACGGGTTGCAGCCGATGAGTTCGCACTGAGAGTTCTTCAGCCAGCGAACACATCTTTCTGCGGCGGATCATCATCCGCTCACGTGCTTCGGCAATTTCCTCGGTGGAAGTTCCCTCGGCTCGCATCAACTCGAAATCAGCTTCGTTCTCGGCCAGAAGCTGCTTGAGAGTCGGCAGATTGATCGGCATACGCCCAAGAATCTGTTCTTTCTTCGTGTTTTCAGTGTCTGAGGTTCGAAGTGTTCGCTCGAATGGAAGCTCGCCCGAATGAACCTGATCAAGAATTTCGAGGGCAGTGTTCAGCGCGAAATCCGATTCCATCAACGTTCGACGATATCGTTTTCGAGTGATTTCAATCTGCTTGGCCAGAAAGATCTCGTCCTCACGCGTCAGCAGAGGAATGTTCCCCATCTGGCTGAGATACATGCGGATCGGGTCACGAGAAGACATTGGCGTCTCAGGCTCAATCAGCCCACGAGCCACCGCCATCTCGGTCACTTCCGGTTCGGTGGTCTGCTGTTGCTCCATCCGTGTTTTTTCAGCGACCGTGCGAGGCGCATCGGGATCGTTGATCAGCGGGAGATCCAATTCCTCGAGCGCCTGGATGATGCGATCCATCATCACAGGGTCGCCACCCTCATCGGGGAGGAATTCATCAACCGCCTGGTATGTCAAAAATCCTCGCGCTTGAGCGCGGTCCATCAACGATTTCAATCCAGAATCTAGCCGATGCACAGTTCACTCCAATCCAACATGCAATTTCAAGTAAACAACAGCTGCTGCCATGACCATGATGAGTTTGCGAAATCTTCACATCACTCATAGAACTCAATACCGCAGCAACAGAATTTCTTTTTAAGAGAAAATGACTCACGGTTGCTAACTGATCCACCATCCAGTGAAACAGACAGAACACAAGTCAGAAAATCAGACTTTCCGGATGATTCTGAAAGCAATCGGCTTTGAGTGCCTGATTGCCACCCCTTGGTCTCACCAAATCTGCGGTTTGCAGAAACAGAAAACCAACAAGGTCTTCATGGGGAAGGATCTGCATTTCCAGAACAACCTGCTTTTGGTCATCAGGTGTGCCGTCACCCCAAAACCATTTCAGTGGACAACCCTCTCCAACCGGGTTGATTCCAAGCTTACCACGTTTTAACTCACACGATTCGGCGAATCTGCCAATGAATGACAATCAACCTGAACGTGGTGGAGACCCGTAGCACATGGGAGGTCTGAGTAAACAAAGAGGAGGGCAGAACCGTTGCAATCGACAGTCCAAACGATCGGGGGTCTTCAGCATCCTTACTCGCTCCCATTTGGGGGCCGTCGTCGAATCCTGAGGACCACAAATTTCCGTAACATCTTGTCAACAAATAAGTGTGTTCGATTCGACCAGCGACTCTCAGTTGTCAATTTTGTCCTCAACTGAGGTGCCATCGTAACACACCCTTCCCCCTCGTCCACGTAAAATTTTGGGGAACAAACGATTTCTTCAAAATTCATTAAAGTCAGATTCCCCACCTATTCTTACGCGTCAAATCTCTTTTGGTCAACTTGATTTCCGTCAAAACTTCAGTGGTCATTTTTGGAGGAACCAAGGGCGATTTGGCATTCAAAACCGGAGCGTCTGCCATCAAAATGCAACTATCGTGAATTCGCTCACCGACATGTAACAATTTCGAAGAATTCGTAAGGTCTCAGCGACAGAACGTCGCGATTGCGACTTATAAACCGGGTGCAACGCTGTAACACTTCAAGGTTGATTGATCCCTTAGGTACATTCTCCCGTTTGAGAGTGCCGGAAGTGCCCTCATCGTCGATCGAAACAACCTCGCTCGGGACAACACTTTCATGCGTGTCTCCTCCATTCTGCCCAGCAGCACTTCCCCGGAAACGAGACAGGCTAGAAACTTCCCATCGGCGTGAATCAGCGTCCCGTAACCGAAATTCGGCTCAGACCAGAGCAGCTTTCCCGTTTTCAGGTCCAGGCACTTCAAATCGGCCGGAGGAATATCGTCTCGGCCGTCAATGACGTAAATCTTGTCGTCAACGACAATCGGAGTGCAGTACTGCGACGCCATCGTCCGTTCCGTTTCCCAAACCTCTTTGGAGCCGAAGAAGTCGAACTTGACGTACCTTGAACCGACTCCGTAGCTGGACGTCACGAGGACGTGATCTCCCAAAACAACAGGGCTCGCTCCATTGACCGTTGGCCCGCGTTGGCCGAAGGGGAACTGAAATCGCAGGTACCCATTCTCGGGATCCATCAGCATGCACTTGTATCGCGTGATGATCATGATGTGCGGCATTCCTGCTACGGAACACTCAACCGGAGCGGAGTAGCTGGCGGGCTCTTCGGTCCTGCTCCACAGAACTTCTCCTGATTCCAGCGAAAAGGCCACGACACCAGCCTTCTTTTTCGATCCGCCGACATTCACGATCACACGCTCCCCAATGACCAGAGGTGTGCTCCCAAATCCGAAGTAACCTTCCCGCGCTCCGAATTCTGACCGAGTGTCGACTTGCCAGAGTTGTTCTCCTGACTCACGATCTATACACGTCAAAACTCCCTGTGCTCCAAACGCAACAATGCGATTTCCCGCGATGACAGGAACACAAAGCGGACCATCGCCCCCTCCAACTTGCGGGTAAAAATCCGTGGACCACTTCACGTTCCACTTCGATTCCCCTGTTTCGGCAGAGAGCACTTCGACAACTTCGTTTCTTTTGACTCGATGAAACAAAACGACGTCGTCGCCTTCCACAGCCACGCCGGCATAACCGCTCCCAACGTCTTTCTCCCAAATCACCGGGGGGCCACCGGACGGCCACTTGTCGGCCAGTTTTTCATCAGCGGAAGCGATCCCGTTGCGGTTCGGACCGAGAATCTGCGGCCAGTCCCCCGCTGTCGCTGAGGTGCCAAACCCCAGAATCGACAAAACGATTCCCCAACGCAGCCTGTCAAAACGCAGCATGTCAAATTGCACCATTCCATCCCTCCTGATCTGTTCGCTTCATCCAACGCCGATGACGTTCAGCAGCCATTATCCAGAAACGGTTTTTCCGAGACTCGTCTGATTCAAACTGGATGGTACACAGGCGGAATTCACATCTCCAAGCCGAATGCGATTGTGCTCAGATCCTGAGTGACGAAGCAGACAAGAATGTCATCGCTTCAGTCTTCAACACATTGATCGAGCGAAGAAGCCGAGACTCGCGAACAATGGACCGGGCCAACACATTGCAAGTCGACTCGTCTCTGCGGAGAAAGCAGAAAGCATGCGGGACAGCACTAAGCCCTTCGAGGCAACGCGATCGCGTACATCATCGTAACGGCCCCGACTCCGACAAACGTGAACGCCATCCACTCGGGAGGATGAAACGTTCGAAGCCCGCTGTCGGCGACGCGCGTCAGCAATTCCACCACTGGAGCGGGTGTCTCAGAGATCTTGGCATTAAACACCACTTCTTCGACAACACAAAGCACGACGCCAGAGAGCAGCAAGTAGAGTCCAACAGTGAGAAATGCAGATCGGATCATTGCAACGTACACATCCAAAGCATCATCGAATAAGTCTCGCGCGAACTCGCCCGGGCAAACTGATGTCGCCCCCATGTGCAATCGGCGGACAAGACTCCAGGAAGCCGAATGGCAGATTTCCTGAAAACACTCGATTCTGCACGCAAATCAACCTGCAGCAAGATGTTTCTCAACCGAATAGGGACTCCCCTTAGAAAGACTTCTGTCTCAGGTCAGTCAACTCCTCTTGTCGGTCGACTCGACTCAAGCTGTCGACTTTCTCAGCAGTCACTAATTATCAAACCCGGAACATTCACGCGCCTATACAAACACATTCAGTTTGGCTCGCCGAGAGAATATGCCTGTCGGCTTTCTCGATATGGTCCAATCCGGAGAAGTTGCGAGATTTTGCCCATCCACTCCAAAAGCCGAAGCGGTCAACATCGCTCCCAGCCGATTGTTTGAGTCTGAACTGACCGATTGACCGCTACAGTCCATCGGAGTTCTCAATCCGAAGCGATCCGTCGAGTCAATTTGCGGCTGAGAGAAACAAGTGCCTTCTGATAATCGAGCACTGTAGAATTCGAACCCGGTCGCGGAATGAGGATCATGTCGATTCCCTCCGGAATGTCGTGTTGCGCCAACCGAAACGCTTCCTTAAGAAGTCGTCGAATCCGATGCCGGATAACGGAATTGCCGTTCTTACGCGAAACACTGAGCCCAATTCTCGTTGTTTGCGTTGGGCTTCGATCAGCAAAGATCAAGAGATGCTCGTTCCCCGCCCGGAGTTTGCGTGCGTAGACCCGCTCGAAGTCGCGCCCGCTTCTCAGTCGCTGCGCCCGAGTGAACCGCTGGCTCTCGCCGGTCGAGTTCTCTGTCGACGAGTTTGCCGATTTCGTCTTCATGGAAGAGTGATCCAACATCAATTCCTATTCCTCACACGATCGCACTGCCGCGCCCATGACGGACGAGATTTCATTGATCGCGGGAAGCAAGTTGGCGACTTCGTCGAGAAGAGGAACGATCACCTCCTCTTCAATCTCCGCCGCCTGTTTGTCTTTCCAGACTTCGCGAACCGACTGCCAGGCAAGCGAAAGTTTTTCGGTCGCATCTTTCAGCTGCCCAGCCCCCGATTGAATATTCCCCGGTCTCATCGTACTCCTCCGTTTTCTATCTGTTCTTATCTGCGACGACTATGTTGATTCGACGACTTCGCCCAATCATGAACGACTTTCACTGCGTGACCGTTTCTCGACGCAATTTTTGATTGAATGAGTCCATTCCAAAGTCGCTCTGCCAGCGTTTCCATCAACAGGACTCACTTCACTTTGACTGGTCTGTCTTGGGAGGCGGTGCGTCCATCTCGGCATACGATTCCAGAATCGAAGCCAGCCTGTCGAGTCGAGCCACTGCTTTCGGAAGCTCGGATTCAAGCATCATCTGCAGCCTCGCAAAACGACCTCTGAACTCATCGGTTTCGTGTTGAAGCTTATTCGCCCAGCGTTTGACATGCTCGATTTGTTCCTGGCAATTGCGAACCCTTCGCTGCGCGGCATTGTAGGCTTCCTTCTCTTCCAGACACGATGGACGATGGCCTGCAACCGTTCTCATCCGACAAGTTTCGTAAGCTGTTCTCGTCTGGCTGACCAAATCGAACGCGCGGCGAGTTTGAATCGTCCAGTATTGCGGTCGATCATGCTCAATCCATTCGCGCGACTTCTGCAACTCCATTCCCATCGACTGAAGCGCTGACGAAGCGTCTTCGATGAACTGAATCAAGGACGCCCGAAACGCCCTCAGTGCTTCAATACTTTTGAGATTTGCAGACATAAATTTTCCAACTCCCGATCTCAATCGATGATCACTGATATGGAAAGTCTTTGATCAACGACTGAATCACGTTGTTCCAATGATGCAGAGAGGGGATCTGACATCAATCATACGAGATCCGTCCCAAACGTCACCTGCCGGGGAAATTTCGACACGTGATCGCGACCACGGAAACTCAGAGGAATGATTCCGAAACGCAGACACTTTCCGCGTTTCCACTGCTAAAAGTGAATTCTTCATCGAACCATTGACTCGAGTTGAACGGGATTCGCTAAGTCCACCTTTGGAATCGCCTCCGAAAACCGCTAATCTTAACGCTTGCTGTGTTCCATCGCTGATCAATGTCATTTCACATGATTCGAGGAGACGGACGATGAGAGCGTTTCTAACCGCCGCACGATATGCTTGCTTCGTCGTGCTTCTCTGCGAGACATCCGTTCTCGCAAACGATTCTGATCCCAAGAAGGCAGAGGATGTCTTCAATCAACGGATCATGCCCATCTTTCGTTCGCCGGAACCGTCAAGCTGCATCCAATGCCATCTCTCTTCCGTTGATTTGAAAGAATACATTCTCCCATCACACGAAGAGACATTCCTTTCCCTCCGTGATCAGGGTTTGATTGATGTCGAGACTCCGACCGATTCAAAAATCCTGAAACTAATCCAGTTGGGAGAAACCGATCTCGACGAGGGCGCCAAACTCATTCACGAAAAGCTTCGCCAGCAAGAATTCGAAGCATTCGCGAATTGGATCGAAGCGTCCTGTGCTGACACTGAGTTGGTGAATCGATCTCCGCTCTCACCCAGTCAACTTGCTCGACCGGCGAAGCCTGACGAAGTCATTCGACACACTCGACGCAGCAGCCTCGCCGAGTCCTTCGCAAAGACCGTCTGGACTCATCGCATGCGTTGCTTCCCGTGTCACACACCTTTTGAAATTGACGAATCCAATCCGCGCCATCAGGCTGTCATCAAGAAGCAGAGGGAATTCGCGGAGAAGCATCCGGAACTTGTCGATCGACTCGATCTCTTTCAACGGACTCCCGAACAAACGATCGACGAACTCGTTCGCCGAAGCCGTCAGACTGAGCCGGGAGATTACCCCATGCTCAACCTTGAGGCTCCCACGAAGAGTTTGCTCGTCCTCAAACCGATGTCGAAACTCCCTGCAAAGATCGGCGAAAACGAACTCGGCCCGCCTTCTTCGTCTGATCCAGTCAGCCATTATGGAGGCTTAAAACTTCATCCCAACGACCAAACTTACAAAGCCATCATCAAGTGGATTGATGACTATGCACAAGCTGTCCACGGCGACTACAAAATTGTTTCCGACCTTCCTCAAGATCTGTGGATCGGGACTCAACAGGTTGTGCGACTCACAAACATCCCTGAGTCATGGCCCGTCGGAGAGACCGTTCAGATCTTCATTCACACCTGGGACGAAGAGCACCAAATGGCAAGTGATGAGCCAGTCGCCTTCACGCAAGGGACAGTGACTCCGCGACATTTGGTGAATGGAACCCTCTTGGTGATCGCCCCCCGAGAATCGGCGTCAGAAACAACCGCCCCAAATCCTTTCACTCCCGGACGATTTGTGGTCAAGGTCTATCGAGATCAGCAAGGGAAGATTCACGACGAACCGACTCTTCTCCTTGACGAAACAGACTTGGTCGGAACAACAGAATTAGATCAGCCCAAGTGGCGTGAAGGATTCCGATTCGCAGAACAGATTGACGCCTCCCTACTGAAATAGATTTCCCTCCTGTTCAACGACGTCACCGGTCAGAATCGATCGATGCTCCAATCCATCGATCGGCTCTCCCGGCCATTGAGAGATTCCATCCTGACTCCTCATCCCCTCGAGAAACAAAACAGCAACTGAATCACTCACCTGCTTCGCCTCGCACGCCCGCGCACTTCCATTGAACCGAGACTTATGAATTCTACCCCTTCGTCAAATCCATGGTACTACCGCATTGGCCCGGGACTGATCACAGCATGTGTTGTCATTGGCCCAGGCAGTATTACGACCAGTTCTTCGGTCGGTGCCAACAACGGCTATTCAATGCTTTGGATCGTCGTCGTTTCCGTCGCGTTCATGATGTTATACATGACGCTGGGAGCGAAACTCGGAGTTGTCGCTGATCGTTCCGCAGGCGATTTAATTCGTAAGCACGCAGGGTCATGGCTGGCAATTCTGGTCGGCTGCTGCGTCTTCTTCATCGCGACAGCTTATCAGTCAGGAAACAACTTCGGAGTCGCTTCTGCCTTCGAAGCATTCTCGGATTCCAAAGAAGTCATCGTCGGGTTAATTGTCGCATTTAATGCCATCGCATTAATGTTTTTGTTCGCGTTTAAAGACCTTTATCGCATGCTCGAACGGTTGATGATGGGTTTCGTCGGGCTGATGCTCGTCAGCTTTGCGATCAACTTAGTTCGACTTGGTCCCGATCTCGGAGAGATGGCGGAAGGTTTCATTCCATCAGTCGGGATGATCGAACTCGACCTCCTCGGATTGCTGGGAACCACTTTCGTCACGACAGCAGCGTTTTATCAGGTGTATCTCGTTCGACAGAAAGGCTGGGGCGAATCGGAACTTCAAAACGGTCTGATGGACGCGCGAATCGGCTCTGTGATTATGGGCGTTCTGACAATCATGCTGATGTCGACAGCAGCAGCGGGATTATATACCGGAGAGCCCGTCGTCTTAAAATCTCCCGTTGATATCGCACAGGCTCTCGAAGCAACATTCGGTACGAATGGGAAAGTCATCTTCTGTTTCGGGGTTTTCTCAGCTGCCTATTCTTCGTTTCTCGTCAATTCAATGATCGGGGGATTCATTCTTTCGGATGGCCTTGGCCTCGGAGCAAGTCCCGATGAAAAATGGCCGCGACTCTTTACAGCTGCCGCACTGTTAACCGGAATGGGATTCGGAATTGCGGCGATCCTGTTCGGCTTCGACCTGACTCCATCACTCATCATGGCTCAGGCCGTCACAGTGATTGGTGCCCCGCTCATTGCAGCCATCCTGTTCTGGTTGACGTCTCGCAAAGACATCATGGGAAAACACGTCAACGGCCCCATGACCAATTTGGGCGCGGCACTGGGACTCCTTCTTCTGCTCGGAATCGCCGGATACACAGCTTTCGTCAAGATTCCCGATCGATATCGAAGCTACGTGGCTTCTGCTTCACAGAACACCGCCGAAGAATCCGCCTCGAGTGCCGAAGCTGAAGCAATCAACGACGACGACGAATGAGCCGCTTCTGCAGTCGATCACAGCGAATGACTAAGAGCCTATCCGGAATCCTCTTCATGCTGTAAGTCGGTATTTGAACGGAGCTTGGTTGGGTGAAGGAGCTAAGCGGCGGAGCATGCGACCAATGGAAGCCACATAGATCATGGCTTCGCTCGATTTGGTG
>NZ_SIHI01000025.1 GCF_007859735.1 Thalassoglobus neptunius
CCCACAACTCACCCTGAACTTCCGATTTCCGTCGCCCCAACGCCATCGTTTCCTCCTTGATCAACTCCAACTGCTGAAAGATAATTCATCTCCCCCATCAATGCGAGTTTTTCAACGGGCTGCTAGAATCGAGCACGAAATCCATCGACGTTTCCGGAGCTGGGGACTCCGTTCCGCGGAAGTCGTCCACGTTAATATGGCCCCATCCACCCGTTGCTGTGTCGAAGATTTGCAATCGAGCACGTTTGCCAATGTGCTGGCGGACATCACAACTTTCCATGACCATCGTCTCGTGATTGACTCCGGTCGCGAGTTCGAACGATTCTCCGTCCACGAGCAAGCGGACACCAACTTCACCGGGCAGATGCCCTGCTCCGATTCGAAACGTGATATAGGGGTGTTTGATTTCGAATTCGCGCGACGTCAATGTTCCTGTCAGATGATCGCCAGCGGTGGCTCCGGGTTCACCGATTGAACCGTTGTACCGCTCGTATCCGCCAATCCACCAATTCCCTTGAAGGTTGGACGGTTCACGATTTCGGGCGGAAGTGTTGTCGCCTCGAGTCGGTTGAATGCGGAATTCTTCGCCTTCAGCTGTCCAGTTTTCTAATGTTCCCTGTTCAAAATCCGCATTCGGGAACAAAAGATCGTCGGCATGAAGTTCGACACATGCACACAGAACGAGAATGATGATTTGAAGCGATTTCATCGGAATCTATCTGGGTTGGAGAGAACTAAGGGGGAAATGGAGGATTGTTCTATCGGGGGGATTGATTCTGGACAGGTTCTTCCCATCCGGGGCAATTCGGTTTCACGTTTGCAAGTTGTTCGTCAAACCTGAAGAACGAAAACGGTGCCGCGAGACATTCATTCAGGACGAACATTCAGGCACGATCCGCTCTAAGATGAGTTCTAAAGAGTTTTGGACACATTCGGAAGTCGCTTGCATGAACCAATTCACCCGCGCGGTTGGATCACGGGAAGTGATTGATCTTCGTGCAGTTGTTCGTCTTTCTGATCGTTCGACTGCATGGAGGAAATCACCTCAGGAAGAAAACGTATAGACGGTGATTGTCGCAGTCAGGTTGAGGAGAATCCTGGCCAGCATGGTGATTTGAAATGAGACTTTGCGGTTTTTGTGGCGAAGCTTTCTTTGTGCGACCAAAGCACCAGGCCAGCCTCCGAGCAGGCTCAGCAGGTGAAGTTGACGTTCTTCCCATCGCCATCTTCCTGTCCGCGCTCGCTTCTTGTCGTCTGCGTAGATCACGTAAGTCATCAGACTCAGGATCACATCGAAACTCAGGATCAGTGCATTGATTAGAAAAGGGACACCGGTCACCATTCCGTAAACGCCAATCCCTGGAATCGCTCCGATTGAGATGAGCAGATTGGTCGATTCAGCCCTTGTCCATTGTAGAGGATTGCGAAGCAACCGAATTTGAACGGCGCGAAGTCTCTGCTCTTCATCAGATTCGACGGAGAACTCGACGCGATCTCCATCTTGTGGTCGCGGAGAGCCTTCCCCAAAATTTGTAATATGTGCGAAGAAACGATCTTCTTCGTCGTCGGATACGACGAAACCAAATCCCCGTTCGTCGTTCCAGTCCGTGACGTATCCTTTCGCAGGAAGCTCCATCAATATTGATTCGATTCAATTCACAATCGGATGAAGGGAACGTGTTGGCGTCTTGTAGCTCCTCGCATCGACACGTCCTTCAATCGTGATTTCTTCATGACGCTGCGGTCAGATCCTTGAGTCGATTCGAAAGCATGACGAAACTTGCACACGTCGTCTACGCGATGATTCGGTATAAGATCGCGGTGGTGAAGAAAAACGGCCATCGAGATTGATTCAGAGAGCACAATGCCCAGACTTCCGTTGCGAAACATCGAAACGAAACTTCAGGACCGCGACGAAACCAGCATCGAGGAAGGTTCAACAATGATGTCGAACGAGTGTGCCGATCGGAATGAGATGTCCAGCAAAGCGAATGAATTACCAAGACGAATAACCGGGGCGCCGTTGAAAGTCTTGAAGCAAGTTGTCGTTCTCATGACATTGTTCTGCTGGGGGCAAGCGATCGTCGCAGAAGAAATCCTTCTGATCTCCGACATTCATTTTGACCCGTATTCAGGACTCGACCGCAAAGCGTTTGAGAAGTTGATGGAACTTCCTGAAGAAGAATGGCCGGACTACTTTCGATCCTTACAGCAGCCAACCAGCCATTATGGTTCGGACAGCAACTACACGCTTTTCGTTTCCTCAATCAATGAGGCATACAGACGCGTTCCGGACCCGCTGTTCATTCTGTATCCCGGTGATTTTCTCGCGCACGACTGGCAGTCCAAATACAACGCTCTGGCTCCTCGAACGATCGCTGAAGATGCTGAGGCTTACCGCCAGTTTACACAAAAGGCTCTCCGCCTGATTGCGACGGAATTTCGACAGGTGTTCCCGGAAATTCCAGTCTACGCAACTCTCGGGAACGATGACTCGTATTGTCAGGACTATTGGATTCAAGCGGATGGTCCGTTTCTGTCCGCCTTTGCAGATATCTGGGAGCCGACGTTGAATGAGACCGTGGACAGGCCCGACTTCAGAGAGACGTTTCTTAAATGGGGGGCCTATGCAGTCAACCTTCCTGGACTCAGTGACGAACGTTTGATTGTTCTCAATACCGTTCTGTGGAGCGGAAGCTACTGCACAGACTATCACGATCCCAAACAGCAAAACTGTTGTGAGTGCAAACCTCTGGGAAATTCTCCCGGACTCGCTCAATTGAAATGGCTCGAAAAAGAACTGGTCGCCGCCAGATCACGAGGCCAAAAAGTTTGGTTGTTGATGCACGTTCCTCCCGGACTCGACAGCTATGTTGAGGAGGAAAACAGCGGGCGTTGTGCGACCGCGGAATTGTGGAACGATCCGTTCTCGACGGGGTATCGAGATCTTGTTGATCGGTTTCGAGACGTGCTTCGAATCGCGTTTACCGGACATACTCACATGGACGATTACCGAGTCTTGCGAGTCAAACAACAGCCGGTTCTTCTTCATAAAATCGCTCCGGCGGTGAGTCCAGTTTTCGGTAACAACCCTGCGTTTCAAGTCTACGAATTCGATTGCGAATCTAGTTCCCTGACTAATTGGAAGACCAACATTCTTGACCTCAAGAGTCACGGTGAAGACGCAAGGAAGACCGAGTGGAGATCGGAATACGATGCGGGTCACATCTTTGGAATCACAGAAGTCTCTGCCCGGTCAATCGATCCTCTCTTCGTAAAGATCAGGGAGTCTCCTTCCGGAGCGAATGCGAAAGCCTATCAGACGTTTTATTCAGCGAGTGCTGATGAAATCCGCGACAACGATCTGATGATTTACGTTTGCAGCGTCTTAAACTCGACGTTCTTGGACTTCTCGAAGTGCCTGGCCGATTCCGGTCTCGAAACTCCGCACCACGTCGACGAACCCGCCAAAATCCGACGCTCGGCCGGTGGTCTCTCTGCACCGAAAAACTAGAGCAAGTTCTATTTCCTGTGCACTCGCTTGCGCTGTTTCATTAGATAAAAGGCTGAGTTTTCTCGTGCGAGTGAGTGCGAACCAAATCGAAAAGTGCTCTAATCGGAGCCGCATCGGTCACACCGGAATCAAATCGCTTCGCGCGTTGGTTCGGAGCGACAAAGATTCTTTTCGACGCACTCTTTTGCGGTCACAACATCCACTCTGAACGCATCAATAAACTGCAGGGACGATGGCTTCGGGGGGCATCGGAGATCGCTGGTAACCGTCGTCGTGTTGCCGAGGAGGAAGCGTGATCGGATCGTGTGCAACTTCGCTGTAAGGAAACTGTTGAAGGAGATGATGGATGCAGTTCAACCGAGCCCTCTTCTTTTCATCCGCTTCAACGATCCACCACGGGGCTTCGGAGATGTTGGTCCGTTCGATCATCTCTTCTTTGGCGAGCGTGTATTGTTCCCAGCGGCGGCGTGATTCCAGGTCCATCGGGCTTAATTTCCATTGCTTGAGTGGATCGTCAATCCGGCATTGGAAACGAAACTTTTGTTCCTGATCGCTGATCGAGAACCAATATTTGATGAGGTGGATTCCGGATCTTACAAGCATTCGTTCGAACTCCGGAACCGTTTGAAAGAACTCTTCGCATTGTTCTTCGGTGCAGAAGTTCATGACCCGCTCAACCCCAGCCCGGTTGTACCAGCTGCGATCGAAAATCACGATCTCGCCGCCAGCGGGCAAGTGTTGGACGTATCGCTGAAAGTACCATTGACTCTGTTCACGTTCCGTCGGAGCCGGCAATGCGACAACATGGCAGACGCGTGGATTGAGTCGCTGGGTGATGCGTTTGATCGTTCCTCCTTTTCCGGCAGCGTCACGACCTTCAAAGAGAACCGCGATTTTGATTTTGTTCTCGACCACCCAGTCCTGCAGCTTGATGAGTTCCCGCTGCAGCCGAAGAAGCTCTCGGAAATAGACCCTGCGTGGGATTCGGCCATCCTGATCGTGGCGACCGGGAGGGCCATCAAAGCCGGCAATTGCATCACCCAGTTCGGCTTCAAACTCTTCGTCGAGCGAATCGAGAAGTTCCTCACGCGTCCGGTCAATATCGAGTTGTTGATCATCTTCAGACATGATCTCTACCGTTTGGTTTGAAAGGACTGGGACGAGTTGCTCTTACTGCCCACTTGCTTGTTCGAGTGAAATCGCGGCAGCTGTTTGGAGATGTGCTCACAATTGGGGCGAAGCACCTTCTCGACGAACTGTCACGAGGGCATCGGTATTCTGACTCGTGGAAATCATTCTTCACTACGCTGAATAAAACGACTCTCAAGTGAGAAGATTTACTCATACCACACTGGTATGTATTCGGCCGAGAGTTTTCGCAGTTGCTGGTTGAGCAATTCATCGGTCAGCGGAACGAATCCGGAGTCGAGAACCGCGTGCTGCCCCTGCTGTGAAAGAATGTACTTCATGACAGCGTTCACAGGAGGCGGCAACGTTTCACCAGCGGGTTTCCGTGCATAGACGAAGAGCATTCGCGAGAGCGGATACTCCCCGGTGTAGACATTTTTGAAACGCTTCGCGAGATCGGGAGAATCTCTGTAGTCGTCGACGAAGTAGTTTAAATATTTGCCGTTGACGTTGGCTGCAATGGCGATCGATTTCACTTCAGGAATTCGATATCCCATTCCGGAAAACCCGATCCCGAACTTGTCGCTTCCAACTGCCTCAACGACCGCCGCAGAATCTTCGTCGTCAATCAGATCGGAGCGGAATGGTTCACGCAGCATGACAACATCGTGAAAGAACGTCCGCGTTCCGGAGTTTTCATTTCGTCCGTAGGTCACGATCGGTTTGTTCGGGAATGGCGGCAAAACGTAGTTTCCCCAAGTCTCAGCTTCGGTCCCAAAGATGTCCCGAACCTGCCGGAGCGTCAAACCTTCGATGGGATTGGACTGATTGACATAGACAGCGAGAGCATCGAGGCCGATGCGGTATTCGACCGGGTTCTCAGAGAACTCATTCCGAAATGCCCGGCGCTCAGCCGATGTCATTCGGCGACTCATCAGTGCCAATTCGCAACTGCCAGAAATGAGTGCTTCCGGAGCTGTTTCTGTGCCTGCCGATTCAATCTCCATTTCGAGACCGGGTTGAACCTCACTGAGTTCACTTTGGACTCTCTCAAACACAATCCTCAATGTGTCGGACCCGACGCAGCGAACAAGTCCCGAGACACCGTCTTCTGTTTCGTAGGGAGGCAGAAGCGCGATTGAGTCTTTCGACAACGGCTCCGGATGATCAGCGGTCGAAGGTGTGGCTGCGGAAGTTGTGCCGAAATTGGCAAGCAAAACCGGCATTCCAAAGGCAAGTGCGACACTCACAATTAGACCGGTCATCGCTTTCCCAGCATCGCGGAAAACAATTCCGGAAGCTTCCTTGAGAGGCCGAACTCGCAACAGGAGTGACATGGCGACTTCACGACCAGCGAGAAGTCCCAGAAACACCCAGGTCGTGCTCATCGGCATGTTGCTGTATTCCTTGAAGTACAACAGGATCAATCCATAAATAAAGTCGATGATTGTCGCGGACCGGATGTCTTGAGTGTTCGTCTTCGTCGTCACGATGTGTTGGATCTCTCCTCCACGGCGCGAAAAGATCACCGCATGCAGGAAGAGCATGACGAGCGTTGCGAAGAAGAAGTAGGCCGAGTTGAGATGACGAGGAAGGTAGACAAAGATGTTCGCGAGATCGTGCATCAACCACTGACTCCAGAGGAACGCGGTTGATGTCCACTGGAGGGCGATCCAGCGTGTGCTTGGGGGAGTGTCACACGATTCGATCATGTGTTTTTCGAAGGACTTTGAAATCAGTGTGTAAACACCGATTCCAACAAGAAACGAAAGCACATAGCCGACCAGAGATTTCGTCAGCATCGCTCCCATGTTCGTCGGTGCGAAGACCGCGAGTACAAGAAATGTGGTGCTGACCGGAATTCCGAAGCGTGTCAGAAACAGGATCACCAGCGGCGGAATCGCATGCAGCCAAGTCAGCCCACCGGTTGGTTCGGGAAACTTGGACAACCGACCGAACGAAACATCGCCGTCATTGACGACCCAGCCATAAACGAACACAAACACGAGAACCGTGCAGGCAAACGCCCACAAAATCCACCACGGGCGTTTCGCATTGGAACTTAAGAATGTTCCAAGTGTTTGAATTGCGTCATTCGCGACAATGGAATATGCCGCAAGCAAGAAACCAATGATTGCTACGGTGCTGGCCACAATCAGCCTCCTCAAGAACGATCTGCCACTTTTTGACAAAAGAATAGTTCGAGAGAGACTGACGAGTATGAATAGACCGTTAAGTCGAAACGGAAACGAACAAAACAACGGATTCAAATGGAACATCTTCGCACTGGACCCGTACGGATCTTCAGCTGTCTCGACGTCGGAAGAACGGTTTTCGACGAGGCGCTAACTTGAGCTCGGGCGGATTATTCCCACTCAATCGTGCTTGGCGGCTTGGAACTGATGTCGTAGACAACCCGGTTCACTCCCCGCACGCTGTTAATGATTCGAGTTGAAACACGTTGCAGGAGATCGTAAGGCAACCTCGACCAGTCGGCGGTCATGAAGTTGTCTGTATCGACTGACCGAATCGCAATGACATCTTCGTAGGTCCGTGCGTCGCCCATCACTCCGACAGTCTGGAGCGGCAACAGGACGGCAAATGCCTGTTGAACTTTATGGTAATAATCGGAGTCATAAAGCTCTTCGATCAATACCGCGTCCGCTTCACGAAGTGTCTCCAGACGATCATGAGTGATCTCACCGAGACACCTCACGGCAAGTCCGGGACCGGGGAACGGATGACGCCAGATGAGTTTCTCAGGCAAGCCAAGCTCATGTCCCATCAGGCGGACTTCATCTTTGAAGAGCATCCGCATCGGTTCGATCAATTCAAATCCGAGTTGTTCAGGGAGACCGCCGACGTTGTGATGATATTTGATTGTCGCAGCTGGGCCGTCCGGATTCGCCCCCGACTCGATAACATCGGGATACAGAGTTCCCTGCGCCAGAAAATGCGCATTTTCGATTCCCGCAGACTCATCCTTGAACACATCGATGAATGTTTTTCCGATGATTTTGCGTTTCTTTTGCGGATCGGTGACTCCAGCGAGTGCTTCTAGGAATCTGTCGCGTGCGTCAACAACATGCAGGTCCGTCTTAAAGTGTTCTCCGAATTCGTATTCGACCTGCTCACGCTCTCCTTTTCGCAAGAGCCCGTTGTCCACGAAGATACAGGTGAGTTGTGACCCGAGCGCTTTGTACAGCAAAGCGGCGGTGACTGACGAATCAACTCCGCCAGATAACCCGCAAATGACTCTCGATTGGCCGACACGCTCTCGAATCGAATCGACTTCCTGCTCGATGAACGATGAGATTTTCCAGGAACCCTCACAACCACAAATGTTGCGAATGAAGTTGCCGAGCAGGTGCTCCCCGTGCTGGGTGTGCGTCACTTCCGGATGAAATTGCAGACCGTAAATTGGTCGGTCTTTGTGTTTGATCGCTGCATTGGGGCAGTCGTCCGTCTCAGCGAGAACGACGAAGCTCTCATCGAGATTTTCCACTCGATCCCCATGACTCATCCATACGGTGAAATTTTCCGGAAGTCCGCGGAACAGCGGGTCGTCAGCATCACAGGTCATCTCGGTGTGACCGAATTCACGAGACTGACTCGGCTTCACCTCACAGCCCATAGCGCGGCATTCCGCCTGCATTCCATAGCAGATTCCCAGGACCGGAATTCCCAGATTGAAGATTTCGGGATCAACCTGCGGGGCATTCTCAGCATAAACGCTGGCCGGTCCACCCGAGAGAATCAGCCCTTTTGGAGCCAGTTCTTTGATACGTTCTGCGGAAAGATCATGACGAACCAGCTGGCAGAAGACGTTCTGGTCTCTCACGCGACGTGCAATCAGCTGCGCAGTTTGAGAACCGAAGTCCAGGACGAGAACAGTTTCCTGTTGGATATCTCCGGCACTGGTTTCGGGAGATGGAGTGGTTTGCGAAGGTGAATTCATCGAGGCCACACATCAAATAAAAAAGGCCGCAAAATGCTCGCTCAGCTTGCGGCTCGAAAAAATGGGGAATCGAGCATTGTAGCTTGTCAAGTTCCCCACGCAACACTGGATTCAAGGACTCATTCGCCTCTTAAAACGGTGTTGCAATACCGCCACCGCGACCACTGTCGCCTTGTGGCCATCGACCTGAACTGTCAGCTGCGCGATCTGGATGATTCCCCTGTTTTCGCTCTCTTCACGTTTCTCCAAGTCATCGGCCGGTTGAATTGGTATGTCCTCCGTCCCAATTGTTTGTTGATTCCAACTCGATCAGCATGAGTGAGTATCTCTTCTATCTCAAAGACCAGTTTGGCGATGGTTTCGTGCTCGAGTGCCCGATCGAGAACTTTCCAGAAACGCGGATCAATTGCGAAGTCGTCGACAATCGCGAACGCACCAAGTCCAAGGGGCTCAGACTGTTTTGGCTCGGGAGAGCAGTTGCAGGCAACGAGGAACCCTTCTGGTGCCCAGATCAGAAATTGCCGATCGCAACTTCTCCGGACATCCCATCGGTTTCCCTCTTCAACGCATGGACGACACAAACCGACACAGCTACGATAGTTGGTGAGTTTGCTTCATCAGTCGCCGAAACTTTATTGCCTTTCACTACGGCGTCTTCCACGGAAAGGATGACGAAATGTCACATAAATTGCCGAATCTCGGAAACAATCCATCATCCACAGCTGCCGGAACCACTCCCGGAAGTTTTGCGAAGAAGTCTCATATCGCTCCCGGACCGGAAGGACGTTGGACATTTGCTTCGCCTGATACGCCGGGAATGCCTGAGCCATCATCGAAGACAGCCTGGGACTTTCTGCCTGACGGCTGGACGACTGAAATCGTCGACCAGGAAGGCTCGTCCAAACCTGGTGAGACGGTTTTTCGGCAATCTGATGAAACACTGCGCAAAGTCACCTTCCCCGCTGACTTCAAGCCAATCACGCAACTGGAGTCCGCCCGACTCGGAATTGTGACTCCCGAAATGAAGCGGGTTGCAGAACGTGAATCTCACCTGACAGCAGAACAGGTGCGTGACGAAGTCGCTTCCGGGCGAATGGTGATTCCCGCGAACCGGGTGCATCTCGAACATCAACTCGACCCAATGTGCATCGGTCGCGCGTCGAAGACAAAAGTGAATGCGAACATGGGAGCCTCGCCGGTTTCGTCGGGCACTCATGAAGAAGTCGAGAAACTGAAGTGGGCCGAAAAATGGGGCGCCGACACCGTTATGGATCTCTCCACAGGAGGGGACCTCGACGAATGTCGACAGGCGATCATTGAGAACTCACGCGTTCCCATCGGAACTGTCCCAATTTATTCAATGATCATCGGGCGAAAACTCTACGATCTCAATCTGGACATTATTCTCGATTCTCTTCGCCATCAGGCAGCTCAGGGAGTCGACTACTTCACCATCCACGCAGGAGTTCTGCAGGAACATCTTCAGTACGTGAAAGATCGTCTGATCGGAATCGTCTCTCGCGGAGGATCACTGCTCGCCAAGTGGATGATCGATCACGGTGAGCAGAACCCAATGTACACGGGCTGGGAACAAATCTGCGAGGTGATGCGCGAATACGACGTCACTTTCTCCATCGGCGATGGACTTCGCCCCGGTGGACTCGCTGACGCCACCGATCAAGCTCAACTCGCCGAACTCTCGACACTTGGCGAACTGACTGAACGTGCCTGGCGAAAAGGTGTGCAGGTCATGATTGAAGGGCCGGGACACGTCCCCTTTGATCAGATCGAGTACAACATGAAGCTTGAACGACAGCTTTGCCACGGGGCTCCGTTCTATGTTCTCGGACCGCTCGTGACCGATATTTTCCCCGGTTACGATCACATCACAAGTTGCATCGGTGCCACATCGGCCGCGTACCATGGGGCCAGCATGCTCTGTTACGTGACCCCCAAGGAACACCTTGGCCTTCCCAAGAAGGATGATGTGAAGCAAGGCTGTATCGCTTACAAGATCGCAGCTCACAGTGCAGATGTTGCTTTGGGAATTCCCGGGACGCGAGACCGCGACGACGAACTCACCAAAGCCCGCGCCGCTCTCAACTGGGAGAAACACTTCGAACTCAGCTTCGACCCCGACACAGCCCGTGCCTATCACGACGAAGACCTCGACGTCGATACCGACTTCTGTGCGATGTGCGGTCACGACTGGTGCAGCGTACGAATCAGTAAAGAGATCGTCGAATTCGCCTCCGGCAAAGACGATGACTACAAATGGGACCGGGCCAAAGTCTCCGCGGCCCTCAGCGAAGAACAAAAAGAGATTCTCGCAAAACGAGGCGTTCTCTCTCCGGAAGAAATTCACAAACTGGCTTCCAAGACGAAGAACGCCGTGGGTGCAGCAGAAAAGAAAGCTTCCTGTCACAGCGACTACACAGATGCTGAGACTGCGCAGCAGATTCAGAATTCAGAAATCGTAGAGCTTAAGGTCGATTGATGACCAAGAAGTCACGATGTTGATTTCCAGCAAGCCAATAAATATCGATAGCGACGAGGGATTCTCATGCTAAATGTTGAAGTCGATCCTGGCGACTTGATTGCGGTTTTGACTCCGGATGGGGCACTCGATGCAAGCGATTTCGAAACGGCCTCGAGAGAGATCGACCCCGTCATCGAGCAACATGGAATGTTGAATGGACTGGTGATCTACGTCCAGAAATTTCCTGGATGGGATTCGTTTGCCGCCCTTTCGACCCACTTCAAGTTTGTAAAGCAACATCATCAAAAGGTGAAATGTGTGGCTTTGGTGACGGATTCTTCAATTGCCAACATTGCTGAAAAACTCGGAAGTCATTTCGTTGCAGCGGACATCAAACACTTTCCGTATTCGCAACTCAGTGAAGCCAAAGCTTGGATTCGAGAATCCGCGAAAGCATCGAGTTGAGCGTACGATTCATCGATGCCGGTGGCGATCATAGATTTCGCATCGCTCGAGCACCTTTCTCATTCGATTGCAGCGATTCGCACAAGCAAACGCTGCGATCATCGAAAGAAGTGAGTTCAGACGAGCGCGGAGGGACGATGAGAATCGTCTAACTCTCGCGTTCGTCGGCTTGCTCGTTCGATGACGAATCTGGTCCTGAGATTTTCTGTCGATCTTTGGCAAGTTTTCGTTCGGACTTGTGTCCTCGCCATGCGCCAAGCAGGAGTGTCATCGCACCCAACAGGAGTTCATCGGCAAACGGGATGAAGTCCGGGACAATGAGGTCGACTCCGAACAAGACTCCAACGATCAGGAAGAGCCACGGAAACCGAAGCTTCGCAAGATAACCAAGCAAGAACGAGACAATCGGGAATCGCATAAACTATCACTTTTGGGGTCAGGGACTCTTTTCGGAAGAGTCCGTTGTTCATAGACCCAATGTTCTCACTCAGTGCCCACTCAACGCAAGTCTGGCGAGTTGCGATTCACTCAAGTCGACGTCTCATTCAATGAACGAATCGGGATCGAACGCGTTCAGAGAAAGCATTGCACCGGATGATGAAATTCCGGGATTCAACAGTTCGCGTGATTTTCTTCCAGAGACTGGGTTCGTGTCGGATGGAAGTGCGACCTCTCGGCCGGGCTTGTTTTGCGTCCGGTCGATGGATTTTTCCCAAGGTACTTGGTGAGCGTCACTTCGTTTCGCGATGAGTTCCACTCGATTCCATCCATTGAGGACTCCATCAACAGAAGACCGCGACCGGATGGTTTCGACAGGTTCTCCTCAGCGAGCGGATTGTCGACGTCCTCAAGACAGAAGCCCTGCCCTTCGTCCGTGATGGTGCACTGAAAACGATCGGGCTGAACATCGACGCACACCATGACCTTCCGATCACAATAGGGACTCGTTTGTTTTCGCATTGCGACCAGCTTCTGAAAGGCATCCGGTTCTGCTGACTTCAGATGAGAAGAAACCTCGAGATTGCCATGCACAATTGCATTCATAAGTGATTCGCTCAGCCCCATTTCTAAAGCGATCCGTTCCTCCTCATTCAGTTCATTCTGAAAATTCACGATGCTCTTGATCAGGTTGATTGTTGGCATGACCTCAGCAGGATCACTGTCAATGTGAAGGCCGAAGCGTTTGTTGCTCACGAGTTTTGGTTGACAGCAAACACTTTGCGGATCAAGCGAATGGAGCACGAGACGAAAGATGTCACAGGTCGACCAGTCGCGATTTCCTGCCGCACCAGCGAACGTTTTCACTGAGAAGTTTCCACGATGAAGTGGCTGAATCGCGACAACAAGAGTTGCGGGCGAAAGCGTGGTAAGTGGATTAAAGAATCCTTTCTGCCAGCTTCGAAGTGTCGAGAACGTGGTGAGAAGAATTGTCGCCGGTGCATGAGCCAGTTCGAGAGCGAGCCCAGCTTCGTTTTCGGCTTCGACGACAACGACATGACTCCACTGTTCAAGAGCGTGCTTCGCTCTTGTCAGGTAGAAATGTCCTTGTCCAGCAATGACAATCTTATTCATCGGATTGATGTCCGTATTTGAGGCGATCCGAAAACCTTTGATTCGAGTTGTTGCTCGAAACACTCAATCGGGAAGAACAATTTGAGAACGGGATCGGAGGGATCTTCACGGAGTCCCTGAACACGTTTTCACGAGGAAACCCCCTCATTTTCGAGAGGATGTTCGGTGACGATGTTGCTCTGCCCGGGTACTCAACTGTTGGTCACGCAACCTCGAATCAGGAGAATTGCTTCCGCGAACGGCGACAAGAACGAAGACGCAAGGTCCACTTGTAGGGATTGTTCGAAGAAGCAGAGATCGGTTTGCGAGAATTCATGCGTGAGGGGCGAATTCCTCGCATCTCTGTGAAAAGAGGAGCGGCCTTCTCCCGAGTCTGCACAGCCTGTCCGCTGAGCCGGTCCACGGAGTGAGGTGTCATTGTCGATGGCACCGTCGAATCGAGTCGATCAGTTTCCTGCGCTGGATGAAGCAGTGCTTTCCATCCGTTCACTGAGTCGGTCCATTTCCAGGTCGACGTCGTCTCCTTCATAGAACCACAAACCGCCCTCGACGGAGACGGTTTCTCCGGGCGGGCAATCGGGGAACTTGGGATCCGAGTGGATGCAGGGAACTGGAGGATTCGACCAGACGCGATGATTCGGTCTCCAGTCCGTCAAGATCCAGCGATTTCCTGTTGAAGATCGAACGGCGATCATCGATTCTCGTTCGATCGATTCGAGGGGCTGTTGCCGGTCAAAGCCGACGGCCGCACTGAGCATCGTGCAGACCTGAACCCGCATTCCCGTCAGCGGGTTTTCAGTTCGGTTTGTCAGAGAAATCTTGATTCGCGTCCCGGTATCCTCTTTCGCGACGGAACTCGAGAACGTAATTCCGTTCGGGAGTGTTCGCTCGCTCAGCAGTTCTCCGTCAGTTTCGATCCATTCCAGTTGAGGAAGTTGCTTCTGCTGTTCATCCCAGATCGTCGGAATGTGAGTATGCGCAAGGTAAGTGAGGCCCAGGTTCGAGAAGATCGCTTCCGGGACATCGACGACGACGTATCCCCCGTTTTCCCATGGCGGAAAGATGCTGACCTTTGTCTCACGTTGCGGGTCAATGGCTCCTTCCAGAAATCCGGATCGAGGATGCCGTCCTCCGGGAAAAGGACGAATCTTCACGACAGCTTGTAGAGGTTGATCGCTGTCCAATTCTTCGACGGCCTCTTGCGCTTCTTCGATGGTCATTCCCGTCGCCTGTCGAATTTCAGTCGCTGAGAAATGATGATCAAGAACCATTGTCTTTAGCCAGCGATTACGATCGGCTTCGTCTTTGAATGGACGGGATGTTTTCTTGACACTTAGCGAATCGTCGACGACCGGGAGGCTCTGATAGAACTCAAGCGCTTGGCGGTACTCGGCAAGTGCATCTGCTGGTAACACTGATTCGCTTCGCGCAATTTCCTCTTCCATTCGTCGCACAAGATAGGCTCTCTCGTGTTCGAGCGGCCGGACTGGTTCATCGTTGACCGAAACATACCATGGAGCGGTGTGCGCAAAACGAATCCTCCCCTGCTCTCGCTGTTCCCAGAATCGAATGGCGAACCACCCGGATCGAATCGGTTCGATCGGAAGCTCGATCAATGACCGAAAACTTCCGTTGGGAAGCTGTTGGTTCTGGCCGCGGAGCAAATGTTCCGGTCGTCCGTTGATCAGGACTTCTCCGTACAACACAGGTTTTTCCGAGCAGACCTCAATGGACAACGGAATCGATGGCTGTTGCTTCTGAGGATCGGAGTCAGTGGACCATGAGAAATGGTGTCCGGGAGGATGTCCGTCTGCCGTTGCAAAAACCATCGGACCAGTCGTCACAAAAGAGCGGCCCGCCTGAAGTCCTTTCTTCCATTCCGAATAGTCAAAACCCTCGGGTTGATAAACGTAGACCCGGCCAAATCCAGCAGGAACGGGATGAACTCCGTTGGCGGTGCCGGCGGAAGGAGGGAGTCGAAAGCCGCAATTCAGAAGCGCGTAATACATTCCCATCGTGTAATCGATCCACTCCCGCTCCCCGCCGATTTTTCTCCCGTACGGCGGAAACATCTCACGAGGGGCAGCAGTGTTCCAATTGCGAAACCCGAATTCGGTTCGCCACATGTGGTTGTTGGCGAGTTCGTACAATGACTCCGGTACAAGCGTTGGCAAGACCATCGCGAAGGGCCAGTCAAGCTTGTCCATATCGAACAGGACCGGCAGCTCACCTTGATTGGCAGACTCGATCATCGGACGCCACGGCGGAACCGGTTTCGTGAGCGGTTCCTCTTGTCCAAGAATGAACAGTGCTCCGAGACTGTGTGGCTGATTGGCCACACGAAAGATTTCGTACTCGGTGTTAAGGGGCCAGATGACATGTCGTTCGTCAACTTCGACGAGTCCGTCCGGAAGTTTGGTCTGTTGGTTCTTGTCGCCTGCACTCGGAAGAGTGTCTGAATGCGTGACCCAATG
Source organism: Thalassoglobus neptunius (assembly GCF_007859735.1). GTDB lineage: Bacteria > Planctomycetota > Planctomycetia > Planctomycetales > Planctomycetaceae > Thalassoglobus > Thalassoglobus neptunius. The sequence continues at coordinate 15,591 of NZ_SIHI01000025.1, forward strand.
GGTTAACGGAAACGCGACGTTGAGATCTTCAGCCAGAAGCACCGTTTTGAGTTCTTCAATCGTTCGATGAAGATGCGTGTCGCCGGAATACCAACCGCGGTCGGCAAGGTTGATCCATCTCTTCAGCGTGACCGTCAACGATGTCTCTTCATCCAGTTGGAGACGTTCACTGTGCGCGTGGTATTCTTTCCCGCGAAAAACGGTGAGGTGATACGTCCCGGTCGGAAGGGTTGAGCGTGCTGGATGAGCGGACAGGGTCGTATAAAACTCTGCTGCGTTATGGTTGTTCCAGTTTCGCTTTTCATAACGTTCTGAAGTGCCTGAGCTGTCGATTGATTCGAAGAAGAAGTACTGCCCGTCTTCAGATTGGAGAACAACTCGCGAAGCGACCGGACGATTCGTTTCCGCATCGACGACTTTCAGCGTCAGCTCGACCTCACTGGCCGCCGCGACACAGGAGATCAGACACCCGAGCACAATGACGAAACTGTCGGGGAGACGAGTGACCAGAAACCGCGGGGCGCTGTTCATGAACGTCATTCTGAATCTCCTGACTTTAGCGAGATGCCAATCGATGAACTTGCCTCGCTGAGGAAACACAAAGCTTCTTACTGTTCGAAATCGCTCAGTGTCTGAGTTGATTGAAGGGAAACGAAATCTCTCGAACCGTTGCCCCAATCGCATTTCATCACTTCAGGAATCGAATCGTCAACGACTCCAGCCTCCATTGACCGGGAGCTTCGACACCGTAGTGTGGATGGCTGTCGAGACGGAGCGGAGTGCCCGCCTTGAGAAGACCAATATCACTCAAGATTCCCGCTTGATCCTTCGCATCGATGTCTGCATCCACACAATAAATCGCCAGCGGAGATCCTTCACCGACTTGATAGAATCCACCGCAGACACCGTTGCCAGCGACGATCGCGACCGACTCGACGATGACATCTTTATCGAAAGTCACGATGATTGACTCACCGTCATCGACCTGTTTGAAGGCCCCGCCTTCGATGCCGACACCGCGTGGATTCACGGAAAAGCGGGCCGGATAATTCGACGATCCCGGCACAGCGGTGAACTTTGCAGTGACGCCTTCTGCTTCGACACTCACTGTTGAGTGCTCCTCGTTCTGAAAGCGTTCACGGAGATCGACGAGTGTGAGTCCCGGCGATTCCGGAATGAACGGGGTTTGTGCCCAGTTGAATGCAACTCTCTGATCGCTGGCGATTTCCGCGAGACGATGACCTCCAGAATTTCTGTGTCGCTCTGCAACCGACGATAAGTGAGCGATTAACTCTTTCAGCTGGACGTCGTTAATGAGATTCGTTTGTTCATACGGATCAACAGCAAGATCGTACAGCTCAAACGGCTGAGGGATTCCTCGGCGAATCAGGTTTGCGTCGAAGAAGATTTTCCACTTTCCGTCGACGCGATTTCCGTTGACGACCGGATCGTCCAAACGCATTGCACATGCTGCGGGATCATCGGCCTGACGATGATCATTGTAGAACATCGGACGGGGTGCCAGCTTCTCCCCTCTCAGGGCAGGCAAGATGCTGACGCTGTCTTCGGCCCCTTTGGCTCCGTCTTCAATGGATGAAAGACTCTGTTCGTTCAGATCAGCGATTGTGGCCATGAGGTCAGTCAGACAAATGAGAGACTCGTTGGTCAGACCGGGAGTTTCATCATTTCCATCTCCGATTCCAGCAGCGGGACAGGCAGCAATAAACGGAACGCGATGCCCGCCTTCGTAACAAGACCCTTTATTGCTTCTCCACCGTCCGGTCGCAGTGTCGCGATTCTTTTCAGCGCCGTTGTCGCTTGTGAAGATCACGAGTGTGTTGTCGACCAATGAATGTCCCGGTCGACGCGGATCGGGCGTGTTCTCGAGGTAGTCGATCAAGCGGCCGAGAGCGACATCATTCTCGTAGACGAAATCTTCTCGCTCGCCCATTTTCTGGCCAGCCACGCTTCGAGATTCTCCTTTCACTGGTTGACCATCGATCGAATCGACCGGAGTGTACGGCGAGTGATTCGAGTTGCAGGCATAGTAAAGAAAGAACGGAGAGGCTGCGGTTTCAGTGTTCTTGAGATGCCGATTCAGGAAGTCAATGGCGTGATCGGAATGCCGACCTCCCAAATCCTCGAGAATGTAGGCATTGGGGCCACTCTCGACGAGTTGCTTCCCGTTCCCCGTCGCTCCGATCGCAGTCCTCCCCTCAATGTGTCCCGGCCCAACTGTTTGTTCGGAAGTGTTCTGTCGGGTGTTCGATTTTGGTCCCGATGTTCCATGGGAGCGAGAGGTAATGATGCACTCGTCGAATCCATGATCGAGCGGAGTATCGTAAAGAGGAAATTTCAGGTCCGCATCGTCCCATCCGTCTGCGGGATGATCATCAGATTTGCGAAATCGCAGCCCCACGTGCCATTTGCCTACCATTCCTGTGTGATAGCCGAAATCCTGAAGTTGCGTGGCAATCGTCGGGCGGTCCCGTTCAATCATCGGATCACCTTGAGCCCCGAACAAGACCCAGTGTTTGAGCCGGTTTCTCCACGGGTATCGTCCTGTGATGAGTCCATATCGAGTCGGAGAGCATCGAGAAGACGGAGTATGAGCATCGGTCATCCGCACTCCCAGTCTGGCGAGACGTTCCATGTTGGGTGTCAGAATCTGCGATTCGTCGCTATTGCCGTTGAGGTCCTGATAAGCACTCGTGTCACCGAGTCCCATGTCATCGGCCATCATGATCACGACGTTCGGAGGCAACTCGGAGGCAGCGACGACACCACTTCCCAGAAAACTCAGAGCTGACAGAAGACAGCCAGCGAGCATGAGACAATTTCGATAGAACCCCATAGATTTCTCTTTCGATCAAAGAGTGAAACAGCTTTGGACAGACGCCCCTTTGCAGTCCGTTGTTCAGGACGCATTGATTCACAAGTCCTTCAGTTGCTCGCGTCAGGCAACAACAGACAACACCACAATCTCGACGGTGCCGGTTCCCCAGCGACGAACAGCCTCAAGGAGTGTTGTTGTCCGACGGTTCACTCACTTCAGGAATTTCGGAATATCGAAGCGACCAGTTGCGGTCATTGAATCCTTCAACAGGCGCCGGGAGCGGAATTTCTTCGCCACCCAGTTCTGCGATTCCCCATGCACTCGCGGTGGGAACTCCGCGCGAGAGGCTGTCTCGCAGGGCATAAACTTTCAAATAGGGAATCAGACCGGGATCGCCGGACCACGCAAGAGCGTAAACAGCTCCTTCTCGAATGTACTCAAACTCCGGAACGAGAGAAGTTGTGTCGTTCAAGCGATCGATCCAGGCATCAATCAATTCAGGATCAGGGTCGCCCGCGTGCATTTGTCCCAGCGACCAGATTGCCACTCCGCGTGTGAGATCATCAGTGATGACGATGTTTCCCGGTTCCTTTTTCGGGATGAATGCTCGGAGTGCCTCGTCGGCAGGTCGATACTTCATCATTCCGACAAGTTCTGCAAGATGCTGAGTTTGTTCACAAATCAATTTGAAGGCGACTCGGTTTCGCGGGTCGCGAAAGTCGAAAATCCTGGGAGTGTTTTCGACGATCTGTTCGGTCGCAGCTGCGAGTGATTCTTCCTGTTGAAAGACTTTGAGGGCATAAGCTGCCGAAGCAGCAACTTTAGGGCGATCGTGTTTCAGCAATTCCATCATCCTGGGAGTGACGTCTTTCATCTCCAGGCCAGAAGCCAGCAGGCTTGCATGTTCGAGGGGCCGCCAGGAATCGCTTTGCAGCGAAGTGAGAACGCTATCGACCACGGCTTGACGAAGTTGATCGTTCTCAGCACTGATCACAAACAATGCATCGGCCGCGAGCTGTCGATTCTTCGGATTCGGATCGTCGAGAAACTCGCAGAGGATCTCGACGCTGTCGAAGTCGCCGACTCGATACGCGGATTGAATTAATGCGAGTCGAACTCCAGCGTGTGGGTGACTTAAACTCGGTGCAAGTTCGAACTGCTCCTGAGAAAGATCGACGACGAGTTGAGGGTCGATATCCGCCAGAAGCGTGAATGCCGTTGCTTGAACCACGGGCACGGGAGACTTCGCAAGCTTCAGAAGAATCGGAACAGTGGATTCATCGGGATGGTTTTCAATCAGCCGCACTGCCAGAAGCGGAGCAGCAACATCATCAGTCCGGTCAGCCAGTTCTGTCGCGTCAGAGATCAATCCGGTTGAAAACATCTCGCCCAATGCTTGAGCAGATTTCATTCTCAGGTCGGAACGAGCACGACCATTGAGTACGATCGACTGCAACGCCTCTCGCGCCTCAGTCACTTTTCCAACTCGAACCACTTCGATGGCCAAAAGCAAAAGCGGACGGGCAGTGAGGGGATCGGACAGCCGCGACAGATTTCGCTCAATCGTTGCGGACGATCCTTTCCGGGCGAGTTCAGGTTCCAGAATTTGCGAGAGTTCGAACTCACCACTGGTGACAACTTCCTCGTATGGTTCGGTGTCGCTGATTGCGTCAAACTCAACGATGGCAAGAGCCAGACATTTTCTCGCGGCGGGATCGTCCGTTTCGAAGAAGACTTTCTCAAGGAGTGCTCCGGTCTCCTCCGGGATTCCCGGGAGATTTTCGCGATGAGCGACGACAAACGATTCTGCCGCTCGACAAATCGGATCACGTTCCTGACGCTTGAGTGCCTGAAACCACAACTTCGCCGGGACGTCTCGCTCCTGAATCGAAGACTGACGCAATTCAAATGAGGGGACGGTCCGAAAATGAATCGATCTTCGAGGACCGGATTCAGGATCGGCATTCTCCTGTGCATTGACGGAATGAGACATCCAAGCTGTGGAGGTGATCACAACGAACGCGAACAGAATCATCGAACCAAGCTTGCTGCCCTGAGCAACCGTCAGCATGTTTCTTCTCCAGTAACGCAATGAAGATCTTTTCAAATGGAAGTGGAAAGAATCAGTCGGGCTTCTGACATTCTTCCACTCTCCGCCAGAAGATTACGAGTCCGATGATGCAACCAGTGATCAGGAAATACCAATTCCATGGAACAATGGAATAAGGTTCAAATCCTCGTGTTTCCATAAGAGCAAGTGCGGAGGACATTGGATTCATGATCAAAGCGGTCTCGACGGTGCGAAATCCAAACGGGGCATCTCGACCGAGCCAGATGAGAATTGGAAGTGCGGTGATCGCAGTTAATATGCAGTACGAGGTGAGCGTGGCAGGCGTGCTCTTTCGGAAAAACGATCCGATCGCGGCACTCGTAATCACCGTGAAGATTGATGAAAGAACGAGGCTGCCGATGACGAGCAGGATTTGTTGTTGGAGGATCGGTTTGACGTAAATCATGACCAGATAACCCGGCAGAGTTGCGAGAAGGATCATCCCCATCGTCCAACTGACGCTCAGCAATTTTCCAATAACAATGGCCATCGACGATTGCGGAGTGATTCGAAGCATCGTCCAACCGCCCGATTCAATCTCGCCTGCGAGTAACCCCGCGGACATCCCCGGAGCCAGCAACACAATCAGCGCCATTTGCAGGATCACGAGCAATCCGCCAATCATTTCGACAGACCAGTCTTCAACACCTGTTGCAGCGAAGTATGTGAGTGCAATGGATGCAACAGCGCAGACGGCGATGAGTCGTAGCATCCAGGTGGCACGCCCGAATTTGCGAGAACGAAATTCTTTTGCGAGAACCGGATTCGACCAGTCGGCGATTCCAGCGGACCTTTTTTGAGGATCGACGAGAAAGAACACTCGACGAGACATCCGCTGCGACAATTCGAGATCGTCAGTCATGACTCCCGAATCCCGCGACTCGTCAAAGATCGAAACACTCAATCGCCGAATTGTCAGTGCCGCGAAAGCAAGCGTCGAAACTCCAGCGACGATGATGTATCTCCACACTGAGTTCGCATGAGAAACAATCCCCTGCCCCGCCACATCTCCATGTCCAAGAACCTCGGACAATGCAGGCAGCGGAGACGCATGTCGCAGCCAGTCGGCACCGATTGCAAGGAGCCGATTTTCGGATCCTTGAAGAACCTGATAAGGCCCCATCGTGCCGACGACGAGAAGCAGCGTCAGTGCGTAAGATGTGCGAACTGCGGAATCGATATTCTTGTTGTAGCTGCTGACTGCCAGTGCCAGTGCAGAGATCTGAATTCCCGCGACAATCAGAACGAGATACAGGGGGATGAGATCCCCGGTCATTGTCATCCCTCCCATCGCGTAGCAGGCTCCGGCCGCAGGAAGCGTCATCATCAAGAAGAGAATGAAGAGTGCGACCGCTCCAACGAGCTTGCCGATGTAAATAGTGAGACGTCCGAGCGGTGTATGAAAGAGGAGATTCAGAGTTCCCTTTAAACGTTCACGCACGATCGAAACGGCAGGCGTTACTGGAGTCAGCAGGCAAACCAGTGCTCCGAGTCCATATCCAAAGATGCTGAAGACTTCCTGAGCCCGTCGCCCCGACTCAGAAACAACAGCGTCAGTTGGCCATTGAAGCACGACCAGCAACGACGTCACGAACGCAGGAGCCAACATCAGAATGATTGACCGTGGCGACCGGAAGGTCGTCATCAATTCTCGCTCAACGACGGGATTGTTCATTCGGCACCTCCACCGGATGCGATTACGCTTTCCGTGGATTGTGAGTTTTGTGCATCGGACTTGGTCACGCTCATAAAGGTGTCTTCAAGGTCGACTTGAACCTCTCGGAACTGAACAATCGACAACCCTCGCGTGATGGCCTGAGCAAGCAATCGTTGCATTGAATCATCATCTACGGTCGTTTGAAATCGGACGGTCGATTCCGTCTCGGATGCTTCGACGTCTGCTTCCAGTTCGGGTTGTTCATTGATAAGTCGAGTCATTTCCGCAACATCAGAAGTGTCCGTGACGAGGATTTCAAAGACACGTTTCTGATGAACTTGTCGCAACACGTCATCCAGCGTTCCAAAAGCACGCAGCTTTCCGGAAGTAATGACAGCAACGTCGTGACAAATTCGTGACAGTTCGGGAAGGATGTGACTGGTCACGATCAACGTTTTCCCCACTTCTGCAAGTCGCAGCAGCAGAAGACGCATTTCGATTCGCGCTTGCGGATCCAGTCCGTTTGCAGGTTCGTCGAGAATTAACAGGTCCGGATCATGAATCAGCGTTCTGGCGATCCCGACACGTTGACGCATCCCATGAGAAAGGCTTTCGACGAAGAGATCTTTCATTCTCGTGACGCTGGCGGTTTCCATTACCTCTTCAATGCGCTTGCGTCGCACTTTGCGAGGAATTCCAAAAGCGGCGCCGAAGAAGTCGAGATACTCGCTCACCCGCATGTGCTCGTAAGATCCGAACGTGTCCGGCATGTATCCGACGAGGCGTTTGATCTTGTGAGCTTCGTTCGTACAGTCACATCCAGCGACTTTGGCGGACCCGGAAGTCGGTTTGGAATGTCCAACAAGAATTTTGATCGTCGTGGTCTTTCCCGCTCCATTCGGTCCAATGAAACCAAGAATCCGGCCACGTTGAAGCTGCAAGCTGAGATCGTCCAGTGCGACGAAATCACCATACTGTTTGGTGACGTGATTGATTTCAACAAGAGGCTCGCTGTCGTTCATAAGATTCACTGTCACGAAGTCTGAATGCGGGAAACGGCGGGAAAATGGGGACGGGTCGGGATCGGTCAGATCGACGCCGGGGAGAATTTACCGAGCGACAAATTCTCCTTCGAAGGTGATGTCATTAATGCTCCACCCCAAAGCGTTTTCTCCTTCGCCTTCGATCTGTTGCAGGGGCGGACCAACATGAAGAAGGAGCGTTAGAAAGTCTTGGGGATCGTCCGAGAAGAATGCTTCGTCTTGAAGGACGACTTGTTTTTGACCCACGGGACTCGTCCAGGTGGCGATTTCCTGTTCCTCTCCGTCGGGGCGAATGACGAGAAGCTTCAGTTCCCTGTTTGCGATTCTCAGGTCCAGTGTTGCTCGAATCTCGGAGACGCCAATGGGACCAATGTCGTCAGGCAGAAAGCATTGCAGTGTCGTATAGCTTTCCTGAGATGTGGACGCTCGCCAAGCTCCGTCCTGATTCACGTAAACAGTCGACGTTCCATAAATCGGATGGTTGGTCGCACGGTAACCAATCATTGACGAGGAAGCGGCAAATGGTGATCCCGGCGCGGGAGCATGAATGCTGATCGGAACACTGAACAACGCATCGCCGACGCGCCGCTCTGGGGAAATATCATCAATTCTGATCGGGGAAGCGTCCGTCCAGTAGTACAATCGCGGGGAATCGGGGAGACGCCGATGGCTTTGGAAAAGCTCCTTCGATATGGAAACGTATCGACGTTCACGATCGTCGAGAACATCTCCGGAAACAAACTGATCATCAGCAAGTGTCCCGCTGAGCGGACATTGAATGAGACCGCCTTCAGCGAATTCAACTCTCGAAAAACGCCCTCCCGGAAAAGCAATTAAGCTCTCTCGGATTTCGCTTTCAGGAACATTCGTGAGTCGGCCTGAAAGTCCGTCCATTCCGAAACTCAACACAGCTGCGGTTGGTCGTTCGTTTTGCATCAGACGAAATTTCGCCGTTTGCACACCCGCGGGAATGTCGAGGTTTTCCCATCGAACTGATCCCGAGTCGGTCCAGATCATGCGTTTCGCGGCACCCGGCAGACTCGGGACGAACTCATAAAACCCGTCAGCGTCGAGTTCGATCGGAATGTCTCCCGCATCATCGCGATAAATGGTGCGAGCACCTTCAAGAAGTCTGTGCCCACTCTCATCGACTTCGGCAATGTACATCGTTGCGGATGTTGTTGGAATTGCTGTTCGTGAACTTGCCCCCATCGCCACGAGGGCTCCCATCGCAGTGAATGCGAGAAGTGGAGCGTAAACTGTCATCGACATCAATTGCTCACGCTTCCACTGCATCAGACTGACGAGAACCAGAGCCGCACAGAAAGCAATGAGAATGAAAACGACTCTTGATCGACTGGGGATGACGTAACCGATTTGGCTGAGTGTGGGCTCAGAACAGTCTGGTTCCGCGACTTCGATGAACGTCTTCGGTCGATAAAATCGCTCGCTGAGAGAGAGACCAGCGCGAGTCAAACCGGGCGTTTCTTCCTCGCGTCGAGCTTCAAAATGTTTGGTCAGATGCCAAGCCGGTGCGCCAACAGTCGTGACAAGAACTTCTCCGCGACCATACGGCTTGACCATCGCGGCGGGCCACCCCTGACAATCGAGAATTGTCTCGAAATCGTCCGCCAGAACGTTCACCATCGGGACGGGAGTTTCGTAGGAAATTTCTTGCGAATCTCCGGATGTCGAACTCCCAGGATGCGAGGTAATGGCGATTGATGTCAGTTCGGTTTCGTCGACAGGGACGAGACTCCCTCCGTCAGTCAGCAGCGCGTTGGCGAGAGATTCGCCTGTTTGATCGAGCATGATCCACAGGCGCCCGCCCGCGAAAACCCATTCTCGAACGGCATCGATCGCTTCGGGATCCATCTCCATGCTTCGCGAAGCCAGCACAAGATGAGTCAGCCCGTCGTAGTCCATGACGCGTCGAGCGCTTTCTTGCCCTCGAATGGAATAGTAGGAAATCTGGTTGTAGTCCGTGATCGACCGGACCAGAGACTCAGCCTCTACTTTTCCATAGTCAGTCAGGATGAGTGTTGTCGCTGCGTCGCGAGCACACCGAATCGGTCGTGTATTGACTTTGCCTTCCCCGAAAAACGTGACGGCCGTTTCAACTCCGTTCTTCTCGAGCAGAAACATCGTTCGCAGTTCGGCATTCACCGGATCGCTTTTGGGATTCGGAAGAGCGGGAGTTCGGACAAGATAGGAAGCGCGTCGTACAGAATTGGCAGGAAGCCAAAGCCTTCGCCCGTAACTTTGACTCGCTTCTCCATCCAGCGCGGATGTAATTAGCACCATCCGGTCTTCATCCGATGCATTTCGCGCGGAAAACTCAATCGGGACCCAGGTGTTGAATGGAGAACTGATGCGGCCCGGGACTGTTACCCCGCTTCCGAGCGAGAACCCATCTTGTCCCTGCAATCCGTTGCCAGAAAGGAAGAATATAAAGACAAGAGAAAGAGGAATGAATGATCGCACGTTGTACCTGGGGAAGAGTCCATGAAAACGAGATCTTTAGGCAGGAGCAAATCGTAGAGAAATTGACATGCTGATTCCATTCGATCGGCGAAGTCGCATTCTGAGTTTTTTAAAAAGCAACAATCAGTCGCCTGAAACGGTGCATCTGAGAACCCAATGACGAAAGGGAAATCAAGAATCCTTTGATCCAAAGTCACTCAATTCCCGTTTCGGATTGAGCGTCGCATTCAGCTCAACAACTTTGCACCCTCAGCTGTATTCACTTGCTGAACTGAAGTGGGCAACCCTACTCTGCTTTGCAATCGATCATCATCAAGCAATTCCGAGTTGCGGTTGTAGGCACGGAAGATGAACGCAAGAAGTACGTTTCCCTCGTGATTCGGAGATCAAGATGAGCAATGAATCGACTGCATCGAAGAGCATCCTCGGCCGCTGGAACGCGATTCCGCTTTACCTCAGAATCTTGATTTCCATGGGAATCGGGTTGGTCGTCGGTCTCCTGATGGGAGAACGTGCGATCATCTTCGAGATTCCCAGTCAGGTCATCCTAAAGCTGCTTGCTGCGTTGGCTCCTCCGCTCATCTTGATTGCGGTGACGCATGTTCTGATGACGACGGAAATCTCCAGCAACAAAGCGGTTCGTCTGGCTGGTTTGCTCATTCTGAACACGACGGTCGCGATCTTAATTGGCTTAAGCGTTGCGAATCTGATGCAGCCCGGTGCGCGTTCCGAGGAAGAGCAATCCGCTCAGGTCACTCTGGAGGAGGACCACGCTCAAAAGTCGCCGCTCGAACTTCTGATCTCCAACATCCCCAAAAGTCTTCTGGGACCGTTGGGAGACAAACAGAATGTGATCGGAATCATTATCATCGCGGTCGCGTTCGGAACCGCTCTTCGCAGCTATCGCGATCGTCCCATCGTCAATATCGTGGATCTCGTTGAAATTGCCTATGAGGTCTTACTGAAGGTTCTTCACTGGATTATCCAACTGGTCCCGATCGGAGTCTTTGCTGTTGTCGCAACAACCGTGGGCGTCAAGGGACTCGGTGAGTTGCTCAAGATGGGCAACTTTGTGGTCGCAGTTCTCGTCGCGCTGGCGCTTCAAGCTGTCTGGTACCTCCTCCGAATTCAGTTCTTCTCGTGGGTGAAACCATTTGATGCAATTCGTGGAGTGCGAGATGCAATGATCATGGCGTTTTCGACAGACAGCTCCACAGCCACGATGCCGGTTACTTATGCCAATCTCAAGGAGAACGTCGGCGTTTCAGAGGAGTCCGCCAGTCTCGGTGCACTAGTTGGGGCCAATTTCAATAACGACGGAACAGCACTTTACGAAGCGATGGCTGCACTGTTCATCGCGCAACTGATCGGAAACGATCTCTCGATTGCCCAACAGGCAACGGTGGTTCTCACGTCGATCATCGCTTCAGTCGGTGCTTCAGGAATTCCCGAAGCGGGGCTTGTGACGATGGCACTCGTCTTCTCAGCGGTCGGCCTCCCGATCAGCTACATCCCGCTGCTTCTGACGGTCGACTGGTTCCTGGATCGATGTCGAACGACAATCAATGTGCTTGGCGATGTCAACGTCGCCTGTTTGCTCGACGGTCGAACGAAGCCTCCGGCGGATCACACCGGGATCGATTCATCGAATGGTGACGAAGACAGCGATTCTCTAAGCGACTCTCAAAGTGCGAACCAAATTCCAATTGCTCCGGACTCAAACCCTCAAAGCGAACAATAAATCGCAATGGCTCCAGCAGTGAGACCATCGAAATCGTCTTACGAAGTCCGTTCAGCCTGCGGTGTATGTTTCGCCTGTCGCTGAGGTAGCTTTGACTGGCGGTTCGAGCGTGTTTGAGGATTCGGAAGATCGAATTTCTTCAAGAAACGCGGACGGTCTTCTCGTCCTCCGCTCGTGTAATCGTCCCAGATTGATCGCGCGACCATCTCTTCATCTAGTCCTTCAACATCGACAAGAAAGCGAAACAACTGCTCCGCCAGACGAGTCAATGGAATTCCGTGTGACTGAGACTCGCGGGAATATAGCCAGTCGCTGAAGTTCAGAAACGCGTCAAATTCTGAGTCGCGGTTTTCCCAGATGAGATCGCGTGACTGACGAAAGTTTCCACTATTGGCGATCAAATCCCAGTACTTCGCAAAGCGACGCATCCGTTGCATGGTCTCAAATGAAATCAACCGATTGCTGAGAATCTCATACGGCGGAGCAGACTGGTAAATCATCTGCCATTCGTCATCGTGACGCGTGATCGGAGTTCCTCGGAGGCGTTTGAGCATCCCGACTTGAATCTCCTGCGGGTCGAGTCGGACCAACCGGTTGAAACCCGTTCCGAAGCTTTCGAGTGATTCTCCCGGAAGACCGACGATCAAATCTGCGTGAATGTGGACGCCAGTTTGATTCCGCAGAAAGCGAAAGTTGTCTTCCAGCAGCTGATTGTTTTGTCGACGACTGATGTACTGGCCGACCGTGTCGTTGAACGTCTGGACGCCGACCTCGAATTGCAGCGATCCTGGGGGAAACCGAACGATCAGGTCTCGAAGTGAATCTGGAAGGCGATCGGGAATCATTTCAAAGTGCAGAAACAGATCGTCACTCATGCGTTCAAGAAAGAACTCAAGAATGGCGCGACTGACACGCATGTTGAGATTGAAGGTTCGATCGACGAACTTGAATTGCCGGACTCCCTGGTTGTGGAGCTTCTGCATGGCTGCGAGAAACTCATCGATATCGAACTGTCGAACCGGGATGTCCAGTGCGGACAGGCAGAACTCACAAGTGAACGGACAACCTCGAGAGGCTTCGACATAAATCACGCGCTGCAGGATGTCTTCTTCGGTATACAGTTCATAAGGAAGCTGCACTTTCGATAACTCGGGAACTCCGGCGGCGATCCATTTTGGCGAACTTTCTTCAGCATTCAGAATTTCACGACACAGATTGGGAAATGCGAAGTCTGCTTCCCCCGAGATGATGTAATCTGCATGCTCGCAAATGTCGAGATTGTCGGCCTCGTAACTGACCTCCGGACCTCCGAGCACAATTTTGATCTCAGGGGCGAGTCGTTTGAGGTCAGTGACGAGGCGGGTTGTCGGTTCGAGATTCCAGATGTACACACCGAATCCGACGATCTTCGGACGCTCTTGAAGAATCGACTCCAGAACATCGCTCAACTGATCTTTGATTCCGAACTCCAGCATGACCGATTGAGCGGCCAGTTCCTCCAGATTCGCCATCAAATAGCGCAGCCCGAATGAGCTATGCCAATATCGAGCATTCAAAGTGGAAAGAACAATCGCAGACATGAAAGAGGCTTTGTTTCAAAATTGCACAGCAGACGTCGAAGTTTGACTTGGACGAACCGATTTTCCGTTCGTAGGGTATCTATCTTACTCAGTGATTGACATCGTCGCAGTAGCGATCACCCCAAGATCGACCCGCAGATGCGATGATGTCCTGATCCCAATGGAATGTCCCGACCCCGTTTTGTGTGACACATATGGTTTACGTCTACATTAACGTCCTCTTCATTGCGAATTTCTGTTCGTGGGGGACAACTTTGCTGATGGGACCGGGAAACTGGCTCATTCTTTTCTTTTCGGCGTTGTATGCCTATCTCCTCCCGCTCGACTTGCAACCAAGAGTGAGTTGGACAGTCGTGGGCGTACTCGCGGTACTCGCAATATTGGGAGAAATTCTTGAATCGGCAGCCGGAGCGGCTGGAGTGACTCGCTTGGGAGGAACCCGAAGAGGAGCACTTTATTCCATCGTGGGCGCGTTCATCGGAACGTTCACCGGAGCGATGATGGGAGTCCCGATTCCCTTCATCGGGAGTGTGGTCGCAGCGGTCTTCGGCGGTGCCCTCGGGGCATTCGGAGGGGCCTATCTCGGCGAGCGGGAACGTCTGCATGGCGACCGATTCGCCATCGGAAAAGGAGCGTTTTGGGGACGACTTCTCGGGACATTCGGAAAGCTGATCGTCGGTGCAATCATGCTCGCACTGGTTACAGTCGATTCAATCTTCTGATCCACCCTCTCTTTCTAACCGCAGCGAGTCTTCTGTTTGCACACAGACATCATGGCTCGTGTCGGATTCAGAAGAGTGAGTGAGAAAATAACGCCAATTAAAGGGACGAACCGAGTTTGCTGGAACCGAGTCCGCGTCCGGCGTTTTGACCGAAGACGTATCTCGGAAGTTCAAACCTGAGCAGAGACGAAGCTGCGTTTGTCCACATTCTTTCGCTCAGTTGAGCGGCTGCCTGCTGGATGGCTGCGTCCCCGGTCACGCCATCTTCAATGTCGACGCTGCCGGTGTTGTTCGTGGAACTCGATCGCTGCCAGAGCGTTTGTTCTCCCTGACGAATCGATAGCGTCCACGTGACGCGTTCTTCGTCGAGATCGGAGTCTCTTGAGAAGAGCGAACCGTATCGGCCGAGGCTGATTCCGTCGCCGGTCTTTCCATGTTCCCCGCGAATGACAAGCCTCAGTGGGGATGACGGATCGATGCGAACATTGTGACTCGCGAATTGTCGCGTCATTGCTTCGGTGACTTCCTGAGAGAACCCTCCCCGATTCGGAGGAGTCGGAACCTGAATGTCGAGGGCAATCGATCCCCCCGGTTGTAACAGCAGGTCAATCGGCGGATCGGCGCTCGCCAGAGCGTTCACGGCCTGAGAAGTCGGCAACGGTGTGTTGAGTAGCTGATAAGGATCGTTGGATTTAATTTGCGAGAGAAACCAGTTCTTCTCTCCGCCCTGCGAAGCGATTCGCAGACCGTCGAGATTGTAGATCCAAGCAACGGCCTTCTTGTCGACTGAGACAAGATATCCTCCGTCCACGAGGACGAAATCGTTTCCGTACCATTGCAGCGTTTTTCCGGACATCGGCAACGGGAACGAGGTCTTGAGTTGTCCGGTAGCTGTGTCGATGATGGCCATTTCGCCTCCGCCCGGAGGAGAACTGAGCAACGCCAGCGACGTTCCATCGGCTGTGTAGGCGACTACTGACAACTCACCTGAGAGTCCGAGCTGATCCCCTCGCGCGAGGACTTCGCCTGTGTCCGAAGCGATGACGGTAATGCCGCCCCCTTCCAGAAGAGCCAGCTGTTTTCGGCCCGGGCTGAAAACCGGCCAGTTTTGGACGGAGTCGAGAAAGACCTCGTAGACTGCCTTGCCCTCGGGGACTGACCAAAGCGTCAGCTGTTTTTCTGCCATGGTGAAGAGATGACTGTCGTCAAGAAACTCACACCACAAAATCGGGGCGCCTCCGTCGCTTCTTCCCTGATCATAAGGAAAGAAACCGGCGACGTGACTCTTCGATTCAAGGTCCCACAGATCGAATCGGTTAAAGCCTTCGAGGTCCCGAGTGACGACGAATTTCCCGGACGGAGAGATTCCGTGAAACCCGGACGGGAAGGAAAACTCGAACCGTTCAGGTCGAGTGGCTGAAGAGATGTCGCCGTATTCAATCCAGCTCTTGAGCTTGTCAAGATCGGACGTTTTCCCGTTCCAGATTCGGATCGCCTGATTGGTATAACCTGCGACAGCCATGTTCTCACTGGGAGTGAGACTGGCGTGATAGACATGTTGCCCAGTGAAACCGTTGATTTGTCCCGTTGAAGACGACGGCGTCTGAGCCGGGTCGGGATGAAGATTCCAGAGAGGCTGCCGTTCAACATGGACATATTGAACCTGTGAACGATCAGTGACGGTCGCGACATTCTTTCCACCGGTTGGAGTGATTTCGAACGGATTGTCGGCGACCATCGCTTCGGAGGCGAGTTGCTCGCTGTTCCAGCGTGTGAGGTTTGTTGGAACTTCCTCAAGATCGAAAGTGTCGAAGACGTCACGCTGAACGACGCCAATGTGCTGATCAGTTAATAGCCCAAGTCGATAGAAAACGTTGGACGTCAGGAACTTTTCCCCGGCGCCGGTTTCCGTGTTAAAGATTCCTTTTCCGTAGACCAGAATTCGTTTGCCGTCCGGGAACCAGTCGACTGAGGGCCCCTGATACTTTCTCTCGCCGTCGACAGCCCGACTCAGCGACCCTTCATTTTCATAAGAAGCCAGCAAGCGTCCCGAGACAACGTCCCAGATTTGAATCCACGTATTCCACGAACCATCCATCAGAACCGCGAGTTTGGAACCGTCGCACGAAAACGCAGAAGCAACATGACTGATCGAGCGGCTTCCGGACATATCGATCTGTGCGGCCGGCTGTCCGGTTGTTAGATCGTAGAACATGATGTCGTAGGTGAATCCCGTATTGCCAGGAACGGCGAGATACCGTCCGCCGGGACTCAATGCCCACGACGTTCCCGGATACCAGACCGAGCGTCGAGCGTCGCGTCCGATTTCGATCGTGTGTTCGAGTTCGAGATTCGGAACGGTCCAGACTTTCGCCACTGCTCCATCGTAAAGCACGAGGCGGTTGTCCGCGGCGAACATGAGAAACGCCGCTCCACCCAAAGGTATTTCGTGGTTGGTCTGAGCAATCGGCTTTCTCTGATCAATGTCGTAAAGCCCGATGATGTTTGTTTTCTCCGGCTGGGCAGCGAAATAACGTCCATCGGGACTCAAAGCCATTAAGTGACTGTCCTGAAGTTGAAGGCTCTTGACGAGTCCCAGCCGTTTCTTGGGATCGAGTTGCCAAATCACGCGCTGATGGCCGGTTCGTTCGTTCAGTCCGAGACCGACGACGAGTGACGGCATTTGCGGATAGAGGATTCGCAAGGGAGTATAAAACGGTCCCGGCGGCGAATCCGTCGAAGGAACATCAATCTCCAGCATCGCTTCTTCGCTGAGCTCGTATGGATAAATCGCCGGGTCAGCTTGCATCTGCCACGGGACAGGATCTTGTCCGGGAGAACGCTGGCTCATGCTGCGGTATTGTGCTTCGCTGACACCTAATCCACGAAGATATCCAAACGAACGATTTGTCGGAGGGGCTCCACCAATCGACGCGGGAGGGCCGGTTGTCAATTTTTCGGCGACGGGAAGATTGCGTTGGCTCAGATTCAATGCACTTCTGGCAATCGAAATTCCATCGTGGATGTCATGCCCTCTTCCTCCGAAGCCAGAGAAAGATCCGAAGGAGTTGAAATCGTACTGCCGCTCCAGATGGAGTTCTGCGATTTCCGCACGTTTGATGGCATCGAGCAGACTCTCCAGAACTTCACTTTTAAGAGTTCTGGCTTCTTCAGCATTAGGGGCCTGCATTTGCGAGACCTTGCTCTCGATGGGACTCATCTTTTGATAGAGCTGCTCAGTCTGTGTGAGTTGAATACTTTGCTTTCCGCTTCCCGCGAGTCCTTCGTACTCGTTGCTCATCCCGTTGAGAAGGTTCGTAATTTCACGAACGGCCTCTTTGAGCGCCGGGAGGTCAGCAGAACTCCCTGTGCCAAAGGGAGACTGGGCTCCGGAGACCAGAGATCCCGGTTGGTCGGATCCGGGAGCATCAGCATACGGGTCGACAGATCCTCCGGGATCGGATCCGCCGCCACAGCCGAGTAACAACACGCAGATCAAACCGATCGATGAAACTGGTGAAGAACTGATCCTGTCTCGCATCATCACAACTTTCGGTGTCATCACTTTCTGGCTCCCAGCTACGGTCCCCATGTTGAGGTCGGTATCCGCAGGAATGTAGTCTTGCATTTGTAGGAACTCGTTTCAACTTCGATTGCACCAATTGAATTGCGATTCGCAAATCTGCGCTGACGCGGTTTGCAATTGGACCAGTGGTTCCTCTTTTCGATACGGCAAGCTATTCTCAATGTTCAGCAGATCAACGGGCGTCGCTGGAGATTCTTCACTGGTGCTTCGTTGAAACGGGGGCAAGCTTACAATCAGAAGGGGGAGACATGGAATTCTTGTGTCCAATTTGCCAGCATCCCCTGAAATTTGCGGACGACGATCTGCTCGAAACCTCCGACGTTTTTGCAACGTTGTCGAGTGTCGACTGCCCCAACTGCGGAACCGTCCATCTCCCTGACGCAGAAACGCAGACGCGAATCAACTCTGCGATTGGCGTTGAAGGCAACGGGCGAGTTGCCCACTTTGAACTGATTCGACTCCTTGGACGAGGCGGATTCGGGTCCGTCTGGCTCGCTCTCGATGTCGACCTCAATCGAGAAGTCGCCCTCAAGCTTCCCATCTCGCAGCGAGAGGAAGCGACAAGCCTGGTGCACGAAGCCCGGGTTGCAGCCAATCTTCACCATCCGAATATCGTGTCGGTTTATGAAGTCGGAACAAGCGACGATCAGATCTTTATTGCCAGTGAATACATCGAAGGTCTGACGCTTCGTGATGTTCTGAGTACTGGGAAACCGAAACGGGAACTCGCTGTCGAATACACGACCGTGATCGCCAAAGCACTTCATCACGCACACCTGCGAGGGATTGTTCACCGGGACGTGAAACCCTCCAACATCATGATCAATGCTTCCGGCCAGCCAGTCATTATGGACTTCGGTTTGGCAAAGAATATTTCGGTCGAAGAGTCGATGTCCTCCGAAGGGCAAATTCTGGGAACAGCGAAGTACATGTCTCCCGAGCAGGCGAGCGGGAAAACTCGCGAAACGGACCGCCGCTCAGACATCTATGCGATGGGAGTGATTCTCTTCGAGATGATCACCGGATTCCCACCCTTTCGCGGCAATGTTCGGGCTGTGCTTCATCAGAAGATTTATGAAGAGCCCCCTTCCCCGCGGTCTCTCGATCCAAGCATTCCGAAAGACCTGGAAACCGTCTGCCTGAAGTGTCTCGAACGCGATCCATCAAAACGCTACGCCTCGGCAGAAGAAGTGGCGCATGAACTCGTGCGGTTTCAACGAGGGGAGCCGATTCTGGCGCGTCCGGTTTCGTCGGCCGAAAAACTGTGGAGATGGTGCCAACGCAGACCGGGAGTGGCACTCCTGATTGCGGGATTGATTTCGAGTCTCACCTTTGGATTGGTCGGGGTCAGCTACTTCTGGTATCGATCTGAGAAAAGCGCAGCTCTGACCGATCAGGCCTACTATCGGTCTCAAATGCGATTGGGATCAGAATACGAATTGCGCGGCGACATAGATGGCGTCAGGGCAAGCCTCTCGCCGTTTGGTCCGAAGCAGAGACTGGCTGGTCTGCGTGGCTTTGAATGGAACTACTTAAATCATCGCCTATCTCCATATCTCGATCGCATTCAAACCGGAACACCTATCAGCGAAATCGCAATCTCGCGCGACGGAAAGTACGTTGCTGGTGTGGGGAATCAACGCACGGTCGACGTCTGGGAAACGCAGACCGGTCGACTCGTTCGAACTCTGGAAATTGAAGCGGGGAAGTTTCTCTCGGTCGACTTTTCCCCAATCAATGCAAACTTGGTAACAGGATCATCCGACGGATTCGTGCGCATCTGGAATCCGGTTCTCAGCGACCGAATCGAGAACGAAACAAAACACGGGCCCGCAGTCTCTCAAGTGGAATACTCCCCTGACGGAACTCGCTTCCTTTCAAGAGGAACACGCGGAGCGGTTCGGATTTGGGATGCGCAGACGATGGAGAACGTCATCGAGATCCCAACCGGTGGGAAGAACATTGTGAAGGATGTTCAGTTTTCACCCGATGGGAAACAACTTGCTGTTGGAGCAAGAGACGCTACGACGCACGAAGGCAGCATTCAACTCTGGCAATATGCGGAGCGGATCAAGCAGGACCGATTCGGGCCGATTATGATGCTCGAGAAAATTGAATACACCTCCGACGGAACCATGATTGCAGCGGGAACAGCGGGAGGAACAATTGTTTATCTCAACCTGGCTGACGCTCAGCAAATTGAAACAAAACTGATCCAATTGGGGGCGGTCGGAGACCTTGGATTCGCAAGCCAGACGAATCACCTGATGGTTGTTGCGAGTTCCGGAAACCTCAATGTTTATGACTCTCAATCACACAAAGAAGTGAATTCCGTCACAAGTCATAACTTGAGCTTTGGCTGTATGGACCAGACTGTCGACGGAAAGATCGTCGCTGTCGGAAGTGGAACGGGTGACATTAAGCTCTTCGACACCAACTCGCTCGTTCAACCGAGCGTGATATGGGCAGATGATTTTATCAGTCAGTCTGCCATCATCCCCTCAAAGAGCGAGGCAATCCTTCTCGTTGGGAATAAATCGGTCTGGAGATACGAGTACGGCGACGCGGTGACCGCCACGAAAATCTATGAAGCCGACGAGGGAATTATTACATCGTTGGCGCTCCGGTCTCAGGGAGACAAAGTTGTGCTCGCCGGACGCGGGACAGATTTGATCGTTCTGGATTTGGAAGAGAACGAAATGGAGTCACGAATTCCGAAGCTGTCCGATCTGGAAGCTCGCGTTGCTGTCTCTCCTGATGGAACACGACTGATTGTCGCTGACCAGAACGGCAGCATTTCGATGCGAGACTGGTCCGACCTCGAAACTTCCATCGTCGATGTTTCTCCGGACGGAGTTATCATTTCGGCAGTCATCTTTTCTCCGGACGGAAGCGAATTTGTCACCGCGCACCAGGATGGGCGAGTCAATTTCTGGAGCGTCGAAAACGGCGAGCGCTTGCCCCACTCACTCGAAGTTCCGACTCCGGTGGAAGCTCTATGTTTCTTGAACGGAGGAGATCGCCTCATTCTTGGTAATCAACGAGGAGGAATTTTTGTCTGGGACCGAGGAGTCTCAGGAACAGTGAAAGAAGTGAACGGACACACCGCGCGAATCAATGCAATCAGCGCGTTTCAGGATGAACCGAGATTCATCACTGCAGGCCGGGACAGACTGTTGACGATCTGGGATGCCGCGAGGATTGAGCCAATCACATACCTCTACGGACACGAAAAACAGGTCTTCTCGATTTCGATTTCGGAGGACGGAGATACCGTCATCTCGACGGGGCTCGCTGGTGATTTACGGCTTTGGCAGGGGAAGGAGGATTGATTCCTGTCTCAGGGTGTAAATGTCTCAACCATCATTGATCGCATTGTTTCACGGGCAGTGGGTTTCACGGAAACTGGGGTTCGCAGGTACTGGGGCATCCGATTTTGAATTCTCACTTGTTCGGGGAAGCAGTCCATTCGAAGTGCGATCGGTGGAAACGATCCGTCCCAGTGGCTGGAATTTCGTCTTTGAAGCGGCCTGATGGAAGTCGTTCATCAGAGCAATTCCTTACCATCCGCTCAGTCAGTGAATTCTGCTCGACTCTTCTAATCATCCTCCTTCTTGATTCAGTCCTCCGGGATGAATCGTTTTCGATCTCGTGCTTCCGACGACTGGGAATTGGGAATCTACAGTCTTTGTAAAGATGCTCGATCGATGGCTTTTTCGTGAGTTCTTGTCGGGCATGAATCAAGTCGCTCGTCCTCTGATTCGTGCTGCCTCTGAATTCGGTTCTGACAGCTCGCCGAAGGCAACACCTCCGGTCAGTGGATGCATTAGTTGAGCCCAATCGTGTTTCTAGTCACGGCTTGTTGACATGAACTCAAAGAGTCCGCTTCTTTCGCTCGTTCTGACAGTCTCCGTTTGCACGTCGATCGCTTCTGCGGAAGAAGTGTCCGTCGAATCGACTCCCGATCAGCCAACGATTGCCCATCAGATTCTCGATCTGGAAGCCGAAGCTTCCGAGGTGACCGACAAGCACTACGAGACTTTGGAATCCATTCTTTCAGATGCGGAGTTGCTGTTTGCGAATAACGAGATGCTGGCCAAAACTACGTCGCAAAACGAAGCAATCAGATCGCTGGCGTCAATCGGCCAACTTCTTGCCCGGCGCGGGTTTCGGCTACGGCTTGGCGTGAAGTCGTTTGCAGAGATGCTGACTCCTCGGAGCGATCGATACGGAAGAATCTATTACGAATACGATTGCGACACCAGCAGCTTGCTTTATGTCTCCATCGGACAGCGACTTGGATTACCTATCTCGTTTGTTGAAAGTAAGATCCCCGGCAGCACGGTCAACCATAACTTTGTCCGCTGGGATTTCGGAAACTCCACCGGGATCGACTGGGACACCAACGGACGCTTCGTTCGACGCCCAGCAGTGGTTGGAAAGTTCTACGGACGATCATTTTCCCCAAAGCGACTTTTGGCTTATGCGTATTTCATGCGAGGCAAAACCTGGGACGAACAGGGAAGCCCCTTGAAGTCGATCGAAGACTATCGACGGGCTTCGGAAATTGATCCCGGACATCCGCGGCCAGCGAATAATCTGGCCTGGATGTATGTTTCGAATCGTGAGGTTCAAGAGGTCATGGAATTCTCAGAAGCTCTTGAGTATGCACAGCGTTCTCTCGAGACAGACCGAGATCCGAACATTCTCGATACGCTGGCTTGCACAATTGCCGAAGGCGGAGATTTCTCTCAGGCAATCACTCTCGAATATGAAGCATTACGAATGACGAACTCAAGAGAGTACGCAAATCGACTCTCCGGATTTCGCCGGCAGATGACTTATCTTCAGCAACAAGGGCGATGACCGAACGCTTATTCTGACTTCTCGTCGACAAAGCTGAGCGACTTATAGTAGCGAAGCAGGGCCAACATGAAGATGAGCAGGCCCATGCTCAAACCGGCTGTGATCGCCATCGAAACCGGGTCACCAAAGAATCGTCGCATCGCGAAGATGGAGCCACGTCCCGGATTTTCTGCCAGCGTCAGCGGAATTTCGAGCATCCAGATCGAACGCCAAGCGATGAGCACCACCACCGCTCCCAATGCTAAAAACGGTCCGTATGGAATCGCCGGGCGATTGCTCGTGACTTGAATGATCAATCCAATCACCAACGCTAAAACCGGAGCAAGCACGTAAGCGATCAACGTCGGTTGCCAACCCAGAAACGCTCCAATCATTCCCATCAACAGAATATCGCCCGATCCCAAAGCAGGCTGCCCGAGAAGACGAGCGGAGATCGAACGTGTTCCCCAGGCCAGAATTCCGCCAGTTAGAACACCGACAACACTCCAGACGAGGCCATGCAGATGGGGATGTGCAGAAAGCCACTCCGGAAGATACGGGCCACGCAATTGCGGAACTTCCTGATTCCAGTCGACCCACAGATGCGCGAGCTGTGTGTCTCCCGAGAGAAACGCAAGACCTGTTCCCAGCAAGATGCCCAGCTTGCAGTTCCAGTCCAGAATCGAGTACGTGCGCAAGTCGGTGACGCTGATCATCATCAGCAGTACGACCAGAGCCAGATGCCCGATGAGTCGCAGATTTCGCCCCGCTTCGGAAGGAATGACTTCCGGTGTTGATTGAGATTGGAATCCTAGGACACAAACGACCAATGCCGCTCCCAGAAGACCATTCGCAATGGATGAAATCAACGGCCAGCGATCGAACGGAAGTCCAAAGTCTTTCAGCGACCTTCGAACGCCGATGAACGTGAGAACTCCCGTCGCCATGCCTCCCATGACTGCCCAGAGCCAGACCGGAAAACTGAGGACACCGAAGTCATTGATTGCTTGCAGAACGGACACGCTCTCTTATCCCACCAGACCCAAATCTTGATAGATCGCGGAGTTCAGATCACGGAAGCGTTCGTTGTGAATTTCTTCCCCCGGACAACCATTTGCCACTGCGGCCACAACAAGTCCGTGCCCGGGGTCAGCAAGCCCGATTGAAGACTGGGCTCCCCCGTGACCGAAACTGCTTTCGCTCGCGTATCGCCCGAATCCGTAAGGAACCGTGTCAGCTCCATAACGATTCGAGTTGACGATCACGCCGAGTCCGAAGTCCAGCTTGTGTTGAAACGTTTCATCAAACATTCCTTCACGCTGCCGAGACGTCATGAGTTGGACAGCCTCTTCCGAAAGGATTCTCTCTCCGGAGGAATTGAGTCCATTCGCCAGAAGCATCTCGTAAAACTTCCCCAGCTGGCAGACGGGGCCGCGCATGCTTCCGCCAGGTGATGGCGATGTGCAATAGTCTTCACGGTGTCCATGCGTGGCTTTGAGATCGCCATCGAGAACGGTGTACATGATTCCGATTCGCAAGCCGTAGGCATTATGGATCGACGAAGGCATCGACATCCAGCAATCGAGCATTCCGAGCGGTTCGAGAATTTCCTCACGAACATACTGGTCGACTCCACGCCCGTCGATCCGCCGGATGATTTCTCCCAGAACGAACCACGAACGAGCGGGATCGTACCCTGCCCGTTCTCCGGGAACCCAGTTCATTCTGAGTGACGCCCCGCAGATCTTCGCGAGAATGTCATCCCATTCCTGCTGAGGCCATCCGGTCGAGACCGGTCTCAATCCAGCGGTATGCGTGAGCAATTGCCGAATCGTGAGCGCCTCTTTCCCTTTTTCAGCGAACTCAGGGACGATGCTGGCGGCGGGCTGTTCGATGTCGAGCTTGGAACGATCCACCAGTTGCATGATCGCAGCAGCTGTGAGCGGTTTTCCCGATGAGAGCCAGAGAGACAACGTCTCACTGGTCATTGGATCTCCAATTCGATTCTCGCCGACAGCCTCATCAAGCAGAGTTTCGTTGTTCCGGGAAATATAGACTTGAACACCGAGATGGTGTTCGCGTTCGATTCCCTGTTCGATGACTTCGAATGTCGTCGGGAATTTGGCATCAAACTCAGGCATTGTCAGTTGGCAGTGGTGGAGAAATTGGGGTAGTGGTTAACAGGAATTCATCGTACTCTAGCAAGTGACTCGCTAATTCTCTTCCGGGACCTAAGAGGAATCTCGACTCACGTCATGTTCGACTGAAACGGGGGCCACTCGCTCTTCCGAACAAAACTCGAGCCTGAAATTCGCGCCGAATTCCGAATTCCCTGATGAGTCGCAATCAGCCTTTGGACCCGTTCAAGTGGTTCGCTACGAGCTGCTGACAACGAAACATGGAGGAGTGACATGAGACAGACGTTCGGATTCTTGCTAGCACTCGGTTTCTCATCAACTCTGTTTGCCCAAACTGATGAAACTTCCAGAGAATCGCAGCTTGCCCGGTCTTACTATCAAGCTGTCGAGAACGATGACTTTGAGCATGCTCGCTCACTCTTTCGCGAACTGCGGAAGGAATTCCCTGACGATTCACTGACCAAACTCGTCACTTCTCACTGGAAGTTGACCATCAACAACCGAGCATCGTCCAAAAATTCGGTCGAGGCCGATCAACAACAAATCGTCCGGGTTTACGCGGTCGCTGATCTGGTCATTCCGCTTCCCCCTGTGGAAGACGCTCGAACGTCCGAGATGACGGTAAAGAACGCCATTCAACTGACGGATCTCATCAAACAGACCATCAGCCCCGACAGTTGGCAAGATTCCCAGACAGACAAAAGAATCGCCGACGGCATCGGGGAAATCCGATTCGACAAATCGACTCTCTCATTGGTGATTCTGCAGACGGCTGAAAATCTCGACAACATCACCGGTTTGCTCGAGCAATTGAGAAGACTGCAGGACCTCCAGGTTTCGATGGAAGCTCGTTTTCTGTCCATCCCTGCTGACCTGGCGAAGTCATGGCCGTCCAGCAAGATCCAGACAGCAAAACAGTGGGACAGCCAACTTGAAGCTCTCCGATCAGGAACGGATTTTAAGTCGTTCTTTGCCCCAAAAGTGACTCTCTTCAATCATCAGACAGCCTCAATCACCAGCAATGGTTTGACGCTGGAACTCTGCGGAAAGATTTCTCCCGATCGCCGCGATGTCGAATCGTTCATCTCGATTCAGGATCACGGGCGGACCGTTGACCAGCATTGCGAGACGATTCGCGATGGGGATGTTCTCGTGCTGTATATCGGAACTGAAGCAACCGAAGGAAACGGAATGCAATTTTCGGGGCAACTTGATCGCCGAAGATTGCAAAGCCTTGGCGTGAAAGTTCCCGATTCTGAAGACCGCCATTTGTTCCTCGCACTTCGTCCACGAATCATCGTTCAGGAAGAAGAAGAGGAACTGATCGGAAGCGTGACTTCTTCAGAAAACGATTCGAAAACCTGGATCGCACCAGTTCCGAAACGGAATCGAATCGAGATCCCGGAAATCATTCGGTCGACCATCACCTTTCCCGCCGGCATGAATTCGCATCAGGAAGCCTGGGAAATTAACTGGCCAGTGGAACACGTTGTCCCAATTCGGTAGACGCGAAAAGCTTGGAGTCGTTGAAGAAGAATGCGACTTCAACAGTTCATTTCGGTAGCCAGTTCCATAATTCGCTCTTCGGAGAACTCATCGCTGGTGAGTTCTCCGGTGAGTCGACCTTCGCACAGCACCAGAATTCGATCGCAGAGAGTGATCAGTTCCGGAAGCTCGCTGGATGTCACAATAATCGCCAAGCCCTCTCGGCACAGCTTGTCGATCACCTGATACAATTCCGCCTTGGCCCCCACATCGACACCGCGCGTCGGGTCATCCAACAGGAGAACGTCAGGATTGGTTCTCAGCCAGCGTGCGATGATGCATTTCTGCTGATTGCCGCCAGAAAGCGCCGTGATCGGTGTTTCGGCAGAAGCAGTCTTCACTCCCAGTTCGGAAATGGACTCGCGAGCTGCACTCTGTTCGCGACCCGGTTGAATCATTCCACTCACCGAAGCTTCGTCGAGCGTGCAGACGGTAATATTTTCTCGCACGGACATCTGCTGAAACAAACCCAGGCGTTTGCGGTCTTCAGTGACCATCGCGATTCCCGCAGCTTTCGCATCAGCCGGATGCTCGAAGTGAACCGACTCACCGCGGAGTAGAATTTCCCCTTGAGGAGGAGTCTCGCTCGCACCGAAAAGTGCTTCGAGAAGTTCTGTCCGCCCTGCCCCCATCAATCCGGCAAAGCCCACGACTTCGCCTCGACGAAGCGAAAATGAGACATCCTTGAGTCTCCATTCTCTCGCATGTCCGGGCCACGGAAGCGACAGATTTTTCACGTCGAGGATCGTTTCGCCAACAGCACGATTTGCACCGAGTTTGACCGATTCAATCTCTCGACCCACCATCAGATGAGTGATTTCTTGTGGACTTGTCTCTTCCCGATTAAGAGTCTGAACATGCTTCCCGTCGCGGAGAACGGTGATTCGATCTGACAGACGAAAAACTTCCTCCATTTTGTGGGAGATATAAAGAATCGTGACGCCGTCGTCGCGAAGCTTTTGAATGACACGAAAGAGCCGTTCGACTTCCGTTTCCGTCAGCGCGCTCGTCGGCTCATCCATGATGAGAATGTCAGATTTCAACGATAATGCTTTGGCGATTTCCACAAGCTGCTGGTCGCCAACACGTAATTGTCGAACAAGCTGACGAGCGGAGATTTCGCAGTCGAGCTGTTGGAAAAGTTTCGACGCTGCCGAGTCCATGGCCCCATCGTTAAGAAACCATCCCCTTGAAATTTCCCGCCCCAGAAAAATGTTCGCAGCGACACTCAACTCTTCCACCAGATTTAATTCCTGATGAATAATGCTGATGCCGATTTCTTCAGCAGCGCGTGTTCCGGTCAAAGAGACCCGCTCTCCCGAGATGAACATTTCTCCCTCGTAGTCGGTGAGGACTCCGGAGAGAATTTTCATGAGCGTGCTCTTTCCCGCTCCATTTTCTCCACAGATCGAATGGAACTCGCCGCGACGAACATCAAACGAAACGTTCTCAAGTGCAATGACACCAGGGAATCGTTTGGTCACGTCGCGAAATTCAATCGCAAGCTCAGGCTCTTGCATCACTCATCTTTATGAAAACTGGAAAATTGCAGTTCGACAGGTCCGCATCTTAGAGAATCAGCCACATCGCACCAATCCAACAGTCGCGGTTGATCCAAGATTGGCACACAGAGTTGATGGGAATTTTGCTTCTATCGTAGCCCTCACAACGTCCGCTCAATACAGTACCCTGCTCCTTCAGTACTTGATTTGATTCCAAAAAACGCAGCTCGGATCGTTCTTCAGAACTTCACGATTTCCGAAGTGATTTTGGACCAAGCTCTAACGATTGATTGATTTGCTGTGCCGACTCCTCAGATTCCCGATTCATTCCGAAGCGAGCATCCATTCCATCCAAACACTTTGGAGATTGATGGTCACAGCTACTCCTATATCGACGAGGGGCAAGGTCGTCCGCTGTTGATGGTACACGGAAATCCGACCTGGAGCTTCGCGTGGCGTCGACTCGTCTCGCACTACTCACCGAGTTATCGCTGCCTCGCTGTTGATCATCTCGGAATGGGACTGTCCGACAAGCCGCAAGATTACGCATACACAATCGACCAGCACATCTCGAACCTCTGTCGGTTCATCGAAGAGCGTGACCTTAAGGACATCACTTTGATTGGCCATGACTGGGGAGGCTGTATCGGAATGGGAGCAGCTGGCCGGCTTCCGGATCGCTTTCGCAATTTCGTGATGATGAACACAGCTGCGTTTCGTTCGCAGGAAATGCCCTGGAGAATTGCCGTCTGTCGAACTCCCGTTCTCGGCGCGATCGGCGTGCGAGGCTTCAATCTCTTCGCCGGTGCAGCTGTCACTCAGGCTGTCGAAAAACCGATGTCTCAAGCTGTGAAGAGTGGATATCTGTTTCCATACAATAGCTGGGCGAACCGGATTGCAGTCCATCGCTTTGTTCAGGAAATCCCTCTTCACGCCAGTCATCCGACCTATCAAACGCTCGTCGAAGTCGAAGAGAACCTCGCACAATTCAAAGACCACCCATTCCTCTTCCCCTGGGGCGAGAAAGACTGGTGCTTCACGACGCACTTTCTGGACGAGTGGGAGCGGCGCTTCCCTCATGCCACCACTGTCAGAATGCCGGATGCGGGCCATTACATCTTTGAGGATGCTCCCGAACAACTGATCGCAGAGATCGACGCCTTTCTTCAGGACTAACTCCCGAGACATTGCCCTCCCCCGCGATACGGCAATCCGTCTGATCCCAGTCGATTCAGAATCCGCAACGGGCAGCTGCTCACGTGATCAATCGCTGTATCCATCTAATGGGGCATGCTGATTTCGAGCAGGCTCGCACGGCTCGTGAAAACGATCAGGAGCGGGTGCTCAGGCCCGTTCCGCTTCTGCGGCTCTCTTCAACCCTTCTTGGGGCACAGTGATTGGGGCACAGGGTTTTCCAGTCAGTGTGCGTATTCCGAGCAGTTAAGGCAGACCCAATCTCAGCCGAAAAATGGCGGGAACGAAATTCGATCCAACACGTCTCTCTTTCGACACGTAGGTAGACATGGATCTTTTTTCAGAATGAAATGATTTCTCCGATCCTTTTGTGTCAGTGAAGTGTTGAAATTTTCCTAAAGAGGGTGTTTCGGGCCAGGGTGATGAGAATCTTCCGGGCTTCACGATTTCGCTTTCTCTCAATGCAGCTGACTGCGGATCTTTAGCGATGAGTGCATGAAAACGGATGTCATTTCAGAGAAATTCATCAATTGAAAATGATATCAGAATGTTTGGATATGTCTGTTGCTGTCGTGTTTGATGTTGGTTATTGTTTTTTCATGCTGAACGAAAACGTTTGATTCATAAGGCTATAGGAAATGAAAGAATTGTGGCGTTTCACTTCGTTCATTTGGACCGGAGTTTTTCTTGCGGGTGTGCTCGGGTGCGGTGGAAATCCCGATCAGTATGGAGTGGTTCCTGTGAGAGGGGTGATCACCTGTCAGGGAGTGCCAATGGCGAAGGCGTTTGTCAATTTCACTCCGTTGGATGGGGAGGATCGAAAAGAAGGACGACCGGGACGTCCAGCACTGGGTGTGACCGACGAAGAAGGGAACTTCGAACTCACCACGTATGAAAACGGCGATGGGGCAATCGTTGGCAAGCACCGGGTTTCTGTTGGGCCTTACTCAGCGTCGGAAGCCGACAATCCAGATGCCGTGAAAAGATTTCCCTGCATCGATTCCACAATGGAAATCGAAGTCAAACCGGGCATGGGGGAGGTGAAGATCGAATTCTAAGGGCCGGAAGACGTCAAGGTTTACGTAGATGGATGGATTCGCACGACATTTCTGTTCTGCGGTGGAACCTCACTGCTTGCAACTCAGACGTGGATACCTTTCGTTGCTGCCATTCGTTCGAACAATTCTCAGGGTCTCGTCATTCTTTTCTTAAGGAGATGATCTTATGTCATTTCGGAAACTGCGACAGCGTCATTCTCGTGGGTTTACATTGATTGAGTTGCTGGTTGTGATCGCAATTATTGCGATTCTGATCGCCCTGCTTCTCCCTGCCGTTCAACAGGCTCGGGAGGCTGCCAGGCGAACTCAGTGCAAGAACAACCTCAAAAACATCGCCCTGGCGATTCACAACTACCAGGACACCTATTCTCGCTTTCCTCCCGGATCAGTTCTCCCGCAAGCTGGGAACACAAACCCGTATCCACCGACATCGCACAATAACAATATGGCTCGGACAGCCGGATGGACGTGGAGTGTCTTCATTCTTCCATTCATGGATCAGGGACCGCTCTATCAAGTCACAGCTGGAGCCGAACCGGTCATGGGACGCGTTGTCGCAGACCCGGTTCTCGTCAAAGAATTGCAAAGAACAATCCCGATTTATCGCTGCCCCAGTGATACCGGGCCTGGAACAAATGAAGCACCGAGCGAACATCACTTCCTTTACGGTCTGACCAACGCAGCCTCTGACTGGTATATCGATGGAAGTCAAGCAGGTCCTCGAATTGCCCTCGCCACTTCAAACTATGTGGCGATGCATCACCACCGCGTTCACCAAATCAGCGGCGGGCGGTGGACATACTCTGGCGGTTTCGGTCCCAACAGTTCCTTCAGCTTCCGCGACATGGTCGATGGAACAAGCAACACAATCTGTGTCGGCGAACGGGCCTATCTCGTCAATGGAGCGATGATGCACGCTGCGACATGGGCTGGTTGCGCCGCTGCCTGGCATGACGACTGCATCGACGATTCCTGGGCCACTGCCCGGTCTCCTGTGAATCCAACACAAACAGCTGTGTTCAACTCGTTCGTGCGACAACAAGGCTTGAGCAGCCTGCACTCAGGCGGAGTTCAAGTTGCACTCTTCGACGGGTCCGTCCGGTTTCTCTCAGAGAATCTTGATTTCAAGATGAACGGAGGCAACAACAACACGGTCGCGGATAGCGTCTACGAGTACCTCATCAGCCGCAACGATGGCCAGCCAATCGGTGAATTCTAGGCCTCATGAATCGACACACCACGTCCAAAAAACAGATTGGGCGTGGTGTTTTTTTTTATGGACTTATCAGTCGACCGTCATCTGCGTGATCAGTCAGATTGAAGAGATCAGGCGAGCGAACGAAGCACTCGCCGAAATAAAGAGGCTCGAGTGAGTGCCACGGGACCATGAAGATCGTGGCCTCTCCTCGTTCACTCCGAACGCCCTGCTCCGGATAGCATCGACCGGTATCGCGCTTGCTCGTGATCGGCGTACCGCAAATAGTGTCTGTTCATCTTCTCAAGGTCGCTGTGTGAGTCGCACAGATAGCGAAAGTGGCAAACTCCCATCTCGTCTTTCGTCTGTTCTCCCCACGTCACTTGCTTTGGAGGAGAATTCGGGTTGAGCGGATTCGACTCCGAATTGTCATAGATCGCCACAACGTCGATTCGAGTTCCTTTCGGGAGCCGGACGGGTTTCTTGTACAGGTACTGTCCTTGCCAGTTGAAATCCCAGTCTCGAATCCAGACCAACTCTTGAGTTGTCCCATTCGGAAGTGTCGCGGTCGCTTTCATTTCCTTGCCGAGCAGGTGCATGTGCGGCGCGGTATCAAGAAGTGTCGCATCGACCGGAAGCACGAAACTCGATTCGTGGCGGTAGTCTGATTCTCCCGCAGGGATCACCAGAGCTTTGTTCATCACCTGAATCTCGCCCACGACCTGTCGTCCTCCGCGAGTGAAATACAGACCAACCTGTGATCGGTCCCTCTCGACCTTTCCGGTTCGTTGATAGTGAATCTCCAGAACCAGGTCGCTGTGTGCGTGAAGTGGCTGTCCTGTCCCCTTTGGAAGCCGCTGCGGAGACATTCCCGGAAGCCAGCTTCTCAAAGCACCAGCGTTGAGAAATCCGGGACCGACAAAGCTCCCATAGCCAACATCCGGATAAAGGTCCGACAGCTTGCGGCCAGAATGGGTTGTGTCGATATAGAAGCAAGCATGGTGAACGACTCGACGATTCCCCGGCCGAAACTCAACAGCCGATACGAGGCGGCTGTCATGAAGTTGAATCGGCAGCACGAAATGCTGATGAATATCCGGTCCCTCTGCCCCCAGTTCGAACTCGTCTTCCATCGTCAAAATGAGGTCGGGCTTGCCCAGTCGCCATTCAAGATCCACGACTTGATGAGGAAGCGCGTCGGCGGTGTCACCTTCCGGCATTCCCGATCGAACCCATTCTTCGATCAGTTGGATCTCTTCTGGGGCCAGTCCCCGCGTGTTTCGGAATTCGCCATAACCCTCTGAGGGATGCCATGGCGGCATAAATTTGGTTTTCGTCACATGGACAATTTGTTCTGCATGGCGGCATGTTTCTTCATAGCTCTGCAATGTAAACGGGGCAGCTTCCCCAGCCCGATGGCATTCCACACAGTTCGCATGAAGGATCGGGGCGATGTCCCGATGAAAGCTCAGTTCGGTTTCCCCATCTTGTTGAGGCTTATTCTCGAGCAGACAACCGATGGGCTCAACGTACGCATACCTGACACTTCGACCGAGAACAACCGCTTTCGTGGCGTCCTCGAGATCGTGAATGCTCGGTCTTCCCCGACGACGCCCAAGAGCCGTGAAACGATTGTCGATTCGGCCTGAGTAAGCGACGACTCCAGCATTTGAGATGACGAGCGCTTGAGGCGTGTGTGTGGGCTGCAATGCGTTTCGAAGCACCTTGGAAGAATCGAACAAGACTGGAAAACGAATGCCGAATTCCTCGACGTGGTCGATCGCTTCCTCACGGGAAGTGCCGGGATTCGAGATGACTCCGAAAACTTCCACACCTTGCAGTCGATACTTCGTCGAGATCCGCTGAAGGGTTGGGATGGTCGCGCAACTGATGGGGCAACTCGTCGAAAGAAAGACGACGACCGTGGCCCGGTGATTCTCCGTGTCTCCAAAACGATGGGGATGCCCCTCTAAATCGACCCCCTTAAGATGATGGAGGTCGACCCGGCTAAGATTTGCATCATCCCCAAAGCTTGGAATTCCACTGGCCAAAAGCGTCGCCAGGCACACAAGCCAGGCCACGTAACGAATTCCAATTTCCATTCCAAACCTTAAGTTGAAGCGCACATCGAAACAAACGCTGACTCCTGCAAGGCAAAACAAGCCGCGACTGTGTTGATCTGTGCCGATCGACAGACAGACAACTGCGACGTGCTCGGAGAATGCAAGGAGAGCGGACTCGCCGGATGGGATAATGAATTGTCAGTAACGGATAACGGACGAATTGTCCATGATTTGAAAGTGAGGTCTCACCGCAGTCGTGAGCAAACCGGAGGAGGAGATCCCTCTGCGATTTCAGTTTTTCTCAATTGAAACGTAATTCTTTTGAGTTGCTCAACAGCTTTTATTGCAGTGATGAGTCGACACAAACAAGAAGTGAACCGCACCACGCTAGAGCTTGAAGCAACCTGCCACAAGGGCGAAGGTCACCGAATGCAAAGATAATCAAAGATTGATGCGAAACAGAACATGCCCAAAACAACGAACCCGGTTCAATTCCCAAGAGCCACACCTTCGTCAACATCAAATCCCCGAAGGGCCCTGCCTCTATCCATGCAGATTCCGGACACTTTGGGAAGAATTATCTCGCACTTGAAATCACTCGACTCTAACTAGCTTGGTGAACTCAGCAGCTGATCGCTTCTTTCGACAAAACTCGTTTCGGGTGATTTTCTCTGCATCCCTTCGAATGTTATCCTGAGAACTTGACGGGCAATTGCTATAGAGATCGAAAGGGCTTGGGATGTCAGATCAGCTTCAATCGGGACAACAAGAATACGCAGTCGTCGATGTCGAAACGACAGGAATGAGATCTACGGATCGAGTCATCGAGATCGGGATTGTTGTGCTCGACAGGGATCTTGAGGTCATTGATGAATATGAAACCTTGATCGACCCAATGCG
The DNA here is from genome assembly GCF_007859735.1 of Thalassoglobus neptunius. Taxonomy (GTDB): domain Bacteria; phylum Planctomycetota; class Planctomycetia; order Planctomycetales; family Planctomycetaceae; genus Thalassoglobus; species Thalassoglobus neptunius. The sequence goes on from NZ_SIHI01000025.1 coordinate 49,790, forward strand.
GGATGTGGGAGAGACTTCCATTCACGGCATTTCACCCAAAATGCTTGCAGGTGCTCCGTCCGCATGCAGTAGATCATGCCTGCGCAGGACTGCCACCGGTAGCCCCCGATGACAGTCCCTAACGCGAAACATATTGACCTTCCGAGGAGGTCGCCACATTCCGCGTGTCCGCGGTAGAAAGCGACAAATGTCGGTCAACACTCCCTGTCATCGGTCTGCCCAGTCTTCGCAA
>NZ_SIHI01000026.1 GCF_007859735.1 Thalassoglobus neptunius
CAAATCGAGCGAAGCCATGATCTATGTGGCTTCCATTGGTCGCATGCTCCGCCGCTTAGCTCCTTCACCCAACCAAGCTCCGTTCAAATACCGACTTACAGCATGAAGAGGATTCCGGATAGGCTCTCAGTGTACTTCAGGATAGGGATCGGGATACTGCGCAGATGCCTCAGACGCCCACAACCCGACAACTAGCAAGAGAGAGAGAGAGAACTTACCCATCGTGTGACTCCAAAGATAAAGGATGACTGCCCACACACGGAAAAGTGATACCACATCTGAATCACATAAGCAAATCTACAATCGAAGAAATATTCGATTTAGTTCCAGACTTACTCAAGCTCGTTCACAGAATGTTAATTACCATTTCTGCTGCCATGACACCCTTTCATTCAACGCCCCGGTTCGGTGACCAATTTCTTACAAGGATTCCATGAATGCGATGTTCGCTCTTGATCGTCGGCGCTGCTGCAGTGCTGCTGATGTGCGTTGGTCCAAACCATGCTGCTGATGAGTCCTTGACGGTTTCGTCTCCCCCGGCGGAGATGGAACTTGATCCGTTTTATGGGAAGTATCTGAGTGCGAATGGATATCCGATCGTCAGCTCGGAAAGCGTGAGTGACTATGCATTGAAGGAAGCGGGGTATCTCGTGAATCAGATGCTTGCGCATCGGCCTGATGTTAAAGAGGCGATGATCGACGGAGGATCGCGATTGATCATTATGGCTCATGACGAGCTGACGACCGATGTTCCTGAACATTCGCACTTAAAACCGAAAGACTTTTGGGATGCGCGAGCCCGCGGTTTGGGAGGGTCGAGAACTGATCCGGTTTGTTCATGCGGTGAGGAGAACCTGCTCGCCTTCAAAGGAGATCCTTATTCGACCGAATGTATTCTGATCCATGAGTTCGCGCACAACATTCACTTGCGAGGCTTGGTCGAGATCGATCCGACATTTGATGAACGACTCAAGCAGACTTACCAGCAAGCCATGGACGCTGGGCTTTGGAAAGGCAAATATGCCTCGACCAATCATGCTGAGTATTTCGCGGAAGGTGCGCAGTCGTGGTTCGGCAACAACCGCGAGAATGATCACGATCACAACCACGTCAACACGCGCGAAGAACTGATCGAATACGATCCCGATCTGGCAGCCCTGTGCGAAGAAGTGTTTGGGGAAACCGAACTCGTCTACACAAAACCAGCCACTCGACTCTTCGGTCACCTTGAGGGTTACGATCCGGAAACTGCTCCCCAATTTGTCTGGCCCGATCGTCTCAACGACGTGAAGAAAAAAATCCGCGCCGACGCCGAGAATCGGGGCAAGACCTCGAAATAGAGAGGTCTCGCAAGAGTCCGCACGACCCGGCCGACGACGAGATTTCCAGCTGCAAGTTCAGCATTCTGAGAGACCGCGCTTGACGCGTGCCTCGTGAGAACTTACAAACGAAAGTCATCAATGCGTTTATCTACGATCAACTCATCTCAGGATTTCCCATGCTTGGCTCCATTCAACAGATGATGAACGACCTGACGTTCCGACTCGCCTTGGTCCCCCTGGTTGTGCTTGGGATGACCGCCCTGGCGGCTGCCGAGGAGATTCGAACATGGCAAGATGCAACCGGCCGCTTCAAGATCGAGGCCAAATACGTCAGCACCGAGGGTGATACCGTCAAGCTGGAACGAGCTGACGGAAAGAGCATTGAGATCCCGATTTCCAAGCTGAGCAAAGAGGATCAGGACTATCTGGACGACTTGAAGAACAACCCGTTCAAAGTTGCTGAAGACGACAACCCATTCATGGTCAAGGAAGATCAACCCGGTCAGGCGGCGCCGACTCCAAGCCGATCCGGAGGGGCACGCTCCGGATCGGTTGAAGTGACGGTTGACTGGGATCAGTCCGAACATATTGATGTCGGCCTCGCTGGCGATGGATGGGACTTCACCGTCGAAGGCGATCAGGAGTTGGACTTCATCCCCAAGAATGTCGGCCTCCCGACTCGGAAGGAATTTTTCGAAGGGATGAAAGGAATCGCCATCAACACTGTCGCACGGAAGGCGGTGGTCGGCTTTGTCGCGGATCCTCCAGGCGGAAAAAATGACGCTGTCACGCGACTGGTCGTCTGTGATTTACAATCGGGTCGAAGCACGGGCGAAGTGACCCAGCCGGGGAATTTCGTTCCATTGGCCCTTCACGACGATGGAGCCACTCTTCTGATGCGAACGACGAAGTTCGGGTTCGGAAACAGCAGTGAACTCCAAGTGTGGAGAATTCAGGGTCGGTCGATCAACGTCGAACGAGTCATGACCCCGCACCAGGATGACTGGAAGAGTAACAACGATCTCAACTGGGCAGCGTTCATCGATCGCAACACGTTTGTAACGAAAAGCTCGGGAGGCATCGTCGCTTTCTGGGACATGGACACGTTCCAACCGATCTGTGATTTCAAAGTCGATGGCGGCTCCCGTCCTGCATTGTCCATCGATCGCAAAACTCTTGCTTTCTCAACCGGTAAAAAGATCGGTCTCTTTGACACTCAAAGCCGGGAGGTCATTTGCCTGCAAAGCACTCCTCGAAAACTCCAGTGGCCCAACCTTGCGTTTAGCCCTTCGGGAAAACAACTCGGCTGTATCGCCTTTAATTCCATTCTCATCTGGAACACAGAAACGGGTGAGTTGTACCGAGACTTCGAAACTCCCGGTCTGAACATCAACGGCAAGCTTGAGTTCTCCGACGAAGACTTTGTGCTCGCGGGCGGACGTTATCTCATCGAGTTGGAAAACATGATCAAGCTCTGGGATTACGAAGGAGCTGGTTCCGTGAATGCCATTGGCGGTGTGACATTTTTCGCAGTAAATCCGCATAAAAAAGGCGGAGCACTCATGCCAACGCTGGTTCCGCATGATGCCGCTCTCGATGCACTCGATGCTGCATTGAATGAACCGGACTTGTTCATTTTCAGGAAAGGCTCTTCGGTTCGACTCGACCTCAATGGAATTTCCGGACAGCATCGAGCAGAGGTGGAAGCCGATCTCCGGAAGAAACTTTCAGACCTCGACGTTCAAGTCACCGACTCGGCCCCGGTGACCATCAAGTGCACTGTGACGGGACCGAATTCGAAGAAGATGACGTACACCCGGTTCGGCACTTATGACGTTCAGATTTACAACACCAAAATTGAATTTCTGTACGAAGGCAAAGTTGCCTGGCAGTCATCAGGAACAAACATTCCCCACTTCGTCCGTATCGGAGCGGATGAAAATCTCGGGGACGTCCTTCGCAAGAAGTCTCAGCAAGCGGACTACAGCTTCTATAAGAATATTGTCCTGCCGCGTTTCCTCCAAAAGCCAAATGATGGAAATCAGCAGAACAACCGAGCCAGGCAAACGATCGGAAACTCGAAAGTGGTTCCGGTCGCCAGCAATCGCTCGCGTCGATGATTCAGCGATTCGACTTTTGATTTCCGCGCTCCTTTCGGTGCAGCGAGAAGGTTTCTACACTCCTCGACTCTGCGGCGTTTGGGAAACAGCTTTTGCGATCATGTTCACGGAGTCAGTTGATTTATTGAAGCGGTCCATCGCTTCGAAAGAGTCAGCGACTCCTTTGAGCAAAAAACGGAAAGCTGCTCTCGAATCACACCAAACTGCGAATCGAATGAGTAGCCATGTCACGTCATGATGGGCGTCAGCCCAATGAACTCCGCCCTGTTCAAATTGAACGACCTTATTTCGGATCAGCACCGGGGAGAGTCCTGATCAGTGCCGGTCGAACCACGATTCTCTGCACAGCCAGCCTGAGTGAAGATCTCCCGCCGTGGAAGCTCAAGAGCGAGAATCCCACGGGATGGGTTTCTGCAGAATACAACATGCTGCCGGGAAGTACGGCTCCGCGAAAATCACGACGAACCGATGGACGCGGGACCGAAATTCAGCGATTAATCGGTCGCAGCTTACGGGCCGTCATCGACTTTCAGACACTTGGTCCACGCATGATCACCGTTGATTGCGATGTCATTCAAGCCGATGGCGGAACGCGAACGCTGAGCATCACAGGGGGCTTTATCGCGTTTGTTGATGCTGTTCGAAGCGTTGAGGATCCCACATTCGATCCCAGTGCGGTCTTTCTCAACTCAGTCGCCGCTGTGAGTGTTGGTGTCGTTAATGACGTCCCCGTTCTCGATCTTGACTACCCGGAAGACAGCACAGCGCAGGTTGACATGAACGCGGTCATGACCGGAGACGGGAATATTATTGAGATTCAGGGCACCGCTGAACGATCCGTTTTTTCGCGCGACCAGCTCAATCAACAACTCGATCTCGCCGCCGCAGGAATTCAGGAATTGACACGTATCCAGCAGACCGCATTGGGCGATGACTGGCCAATCGCTGATCGTTAAGACGCGACGACTTTCTGCCTGGCATCGTGTTCCTCCCGCAGCCCAAACGCCGTTTTTTCAGGAATTCGCCCGTGAATTCAGACATTGAACGTCGTCAAAGACCCGTCTGGACACAACTTTCCATAGCTGATAGAAATCTGAAGTCGAATTGGTAGTTTTCTGCAGAAACGAGAAAATCATGTGCTGACTGGATGTCAGACAGACTTTCTTGGCAGAAACTTCGGCGTTCTCTCTTTCCAGTCAACTCCAGATCAGCACACGGAGGGTGTTATGGTCGCGAGATTGTTTCTGTCTCTGATGACATTGGCATTTTGCACGTCCATTTTGGGTTCATCTGCGAACGGCGCAACTATCGAAGCCGATCCCGGCAAAAAGTATGAGCTGACGAAAAATCGCGGCCCGTGGATGATCAGCGTCGCAACCTTTCACTCAGCGTCTCCGGACGGCGTCACACGCAAAGGGAAGTCTCCCGAAGAAGCCGCACATGAATTGATCATTGAACTGCGTGAACTCGGCATGCCCGCCTACATGTATGTTCATGAGCCAGACCAACAGCGAGTTTCCGTCAAAGACGTGCTCGGCCGCGAAGAATACAAGAAAAACCTGAGACGAGTTCGGTCAGTTCTCGTCATCGCTGGTAACTACGATGACATCGACGACAAACTCGCGCAGGACTCATTGAAGTGGATCAAAAAACTCAATCCGGAATGTCTTCAGACCGGAGTCGTCTTTCAGGCGACCGAGGCGCGTCCGACTCCGTTGAGCGGCGCCTTTCTGACGATCAATCCGCTTCTCTCCCCTGAAGAAGTTCAGCAGAACCGGCAAGACCCTTTGCTTGTCCGTCTGAACAGTGGACAGGAGTATTCGCTCTACGAGAATCCCGGTGAGTACACACTCGTCGTGAAACGCTTCCTTGGAAAAAGCCAGACTGTCAAACCGGGCGACAAACTTCCGTCGATCACTCAATTCCTCAAGGACAATGACCTCGATGACGCCGGTGAGGCTGCTCAAGAACTCGTCACAATTCTCCGTGGTCGTTATGACGAAGGATTGAACAACTCTCCCGGGATCTTTAATGAGGTCGAAGCTTACGTCTGGCACGACCGACACGAGTCATTTGTCACCGTCGGCTCGTTTAGTTCTCCTAATGACGGAGCGATTAAGAAGTACATGGAAGCATTCAGCCCTCGTCTTGTGACGTTTGAAAATGGAAGCCAGAACTTCCAACCGGTCCATCTTTCGATTGCTGGATTCGGAAAAGGTCGCAACGAAACTCGCTTGTTCGTTTTCGATCCTGAGCCACAGCTCATTCGCGTTCCGAAAAAGCGATAGGCCGAACAACGAAACAATTGTCTCGTAAAGAAAGTTCCTCGTTCCGAATGGGACGAGGAACTTTTTGTTTAGTCGATGATCAACGGGAGCGTCATGATCTCTTCGTCTCTGATCAGTCGAACTTCGAGCTCCTCCTTGGAAGTCACCTGCACCAGAATTCGATGGATGTCGTCAATGTTTTCGGTAATTCGATCATTGATCGACACAATCCAGTCTCCGCGCTGAATGCCAGCCCGTCCAGCTGCTCCACTTGCGTCGAAGTCGACAACTTCAACAACCGAAGGCGAGAGAAGATCGAACTCCCGAACCATCGAGCGAGGGAGATGCCGAACGGTTGCCGTCACGCCAAGCTGTCGACGTCGCACTTCTCCGTGTTGAAGCAGTTCTCCAATCACCCACTGGACGGTCGCACTTGGAACTGCGAATCCCAAGCCCTGAGCGTTCTGAACAATCGCTGTGTTCACACCAACTACCCGTCCGCGCGAATCGACCAGTGGACCACCACTGTTCCCGGGATTGATCGGCGCTGCATGTTGGACGATATTTTCGATCAGGCGTCCGTCGCTGCCTCGCATGTTCCGTCCCAAAGCACTGACGACACCAGTCGAGACAGTCGTACGAAGTCCCAACGGGCTGCCGATGGCAATGACGAGTTGTCCCACCTTGAGAGCCTCCGAATCGCCGATCGCTGCATACGGAAAGTCGCTCGACTCTAACCGAAGGAGAGCCAGGTCCGTCGCTGGATCATTTCCGACGAGAACCGCTTCGAGACGATCACCGTCGATCGTCTCCGCGACGAGCTTCTGAATTCCATCGACGACGTGACTATTCGTCACAGCATAACCGTCTGGAGTAATCAAGAAGCCCGATCCGTTTCCGTGCTGTCCGTTGCGGTGTTGTCCCCAAAGGCTCACTACAGCTGGGGAAACTTGATCAACGACACCCACGACAGCTGATGAGTAAGCGTCTAGGACGTCGGAATTTTCAACGGGCGCAGTGTTCGGCGAAGGCCCCGAATTTCCTTGCGGTTGCCCGTCAGACGAAACCGTCCTCAACAAGTATTGATCTAACCAGTTCATCGTTTTTTCTCCTGCTTGAGACTGCACCAATCCTATGCACGAGAACAGTGAGGTCCAGCCTTGCCCAGCCGGGCCAAATGTTGAATGACCGCTCACACGACTCCGGATCGCTCAAACTCAGCTCAACGTAACCCACACTTAACATGATCTTTACATTGAGTCCCTTCTGGTCGCAGATTCACTTGAGTAGACTGTTTTGCTGTTGGCAATCAGAAGGGATTGCTTTCGTCGCCACTTGCTCGCACACTCGAAACGGTCCCCTGACTATCGTGAGACCCGTCGCCAAAGAAGCTGTTGTTCCGTCGTTCGTTGTGGCGACGTTGCTCACGTGTTCAGGAGCCTGTGCCCTCATATTTCAAGTCGTGTGGATTCGCGAACTTCGACTGATTTTCGGCGCGACGACATCTGCCTCAGCTGCGGTTCTGGCCATCTTCATGGGAGGCCTCGGTCTCGGAAACTTTCTGCTCGGCCGCCGAATCGATCGCAACCCGGCTCCGCTCAGAGTCTATGGAAAACTTGAAGCAGGCATCGCCTTCTCAGCGGCCATCAGTCCCCTTCTTGTTGAATTATCACGTGCGATTTACCTCGGTCTCGGTGGACAGGCGACGCTTGGATTTCCGACCGCAACCGGACTCCGGCTTCTGTTCTCCGCCCTGATCCTTGGTGTTCCAACCATTTTAATGGGAGGAACACTGCCCGCCGCAGCGAAAGCAGTCTCGTCGACGAAAGATCCCTACCGACGCGGAGTCGCACTCGTCTACGGAATGAACACGCTCGGTGCAGTCCTCGGTGCTGGGATCGCAAACTTTTATCTTCTCGAAGCATGGGGCGGGCGATGGACTCTCTGGAGTGCCTGCGGCCTCAATGCCGGACTCGCCTGTATCGCTCTGCTCCTTTCCGCTCGATATTCACGAACTCCTGTCGATGAACACGCACAGGAAGCCTCCAGTAATGACGACGCCCCAGCTGAAACGAAGACGTCGAGCCAATTCCTCACAGTGTGCCTCACGTCTGGTTTCGTCGGCTTTGTTTTCTTTCTAATGGAATTGGTCTGGTACAGAATGCTCGGTCCACTGCTGGGCGGAACGACCTATACCTTCGGACTCATTCTCTGCCTGGCACTTCTGGGAATTGGAATCGGGGGCGCGGCCTATTCTCTTCTGGCACGTTGGATCAGGCCCACACATCGACTGCTGGCTTTAACGTGTGCTCTCGAAGCCTTCTTGATTGCACTGCCGTTCTTTTACGGAGATCGCGTCGCCCTCTGGGTACTTGAACAACAGCGACAGGGAATCGATTCCTTCGGTGAGCAAGTCTGGAACTGGTTTCAAATCGGCGGGTTTGTCATTCTTCCCCCAGCGATCATTTCAGGGTTTCAGTTCCCTGTTCTCATAGCGGTCGCCGGGACAGGTCGAGAGAACGTCGGACGACAGGTTGGACTGACCTTTGCCGCGAACACATTGGGAGCCATTTGCGGCTCACTGGCAGGCGGCTTTCTGCTGCTTCCCCTACTCTCAGCTCCCGGACTATGGATCGTCTGCATTTGGATTCTTATCGGATTGACCTGTCTACTCGCACTGGCCGGTCGACGCGAGGAAGGAGTCTGGCTCAGTCCCGCCGTTGTCACGTCATTACTTGCCGGCTGCGCGATTTTGTTCATCGGGCCAACTGCCGTGTGGAGACATTCCGGAATTGGGGCAGGCCGAGCCGAACTGATCGGCACCGGACAAAACGCAGAACAGCGTTTCATCAACGAAAAGCGTCGACAAACACTCTGGGAGGGAGAAGGACTCGAATCGAGTGTGGCTGTCACTGCGACTGACAGTCTCGCCTTCCTCGTGAACGGAAAGAGCGATGGAAACGCCTACGGAGACGCAGGGACACAGATCGGACTTGGACTCATCGGGCCACTTCTGCACCCTGACCCGCAGCGAGGACTGGTGATTGGTCTGGGAACCGGCGAGTCGGCGGGATGGCTGGCAGACTGCCGCAACATGGAATCCGTTGACGTCATCGAGCTCGAGCCAATCATCATGTTCATGGCAGAACTCTGCACGCCGATGAATCGTGACGTCCTCAACAACCCGAAAGTCCACATCGAATTCAACGATGCTCGCGAGTTCCTTCTGACAACTCCCAACGAGTACGATCTCATCGTCTCGGAACCTTCGAATCCCTATCGTGCGGGCATTGCAAATCTGTACACGCAAGAATTCTACGAAGCTGCTGCTGCCCGATTATCAAGTGATGGCCTGTTTCTTCAGTGGCTGCAAGGCTACGAAGTCGATCCACGTACAGTGAAGTCTGTACTGACAACGCTGCGATCGGTCTTTCCCGCGACACAAATCTGGCGAACGAAATCGCGAGATCTCGTTCTCGTCTGCGGTCGATCGAAGGACAGCCTTTCGTTTCAACGGGATGAACTCGTCGCACGTCTTCAAGACTCAACGCTCTCGGAGGGGCTTCAAAAGGCCTGGCGAGTGACAGACCTGGAAGGCGTCCTCGCTCACTATGTCGGCGGAGACGAAGCGATTGACACCTTTCTCGACGGAAGCGATCAACTTCTCAACACAGACGATCGCAATCTCCTCGAATATGCGTTCGCGCTGACCGTTGGAAAGTCGACGCGATTTTCGATCCATGAACTGCAACAACTTGCTGACCGTTCCGACAATCCATTTCCAATTTCCATTGACGACGAGCAGAAGGAAGCGATCGCTCGCCGTCGCCTCGCGATGCTGCTTCATCTCGGCGGCGAGATTCCAGCCAACGAAGCTCCTCAATCGGTCGATCCTGATCGAGTTGCCGCCTACCGAGCGTATCTCGATGAGAAATACGAGGAAGCTGCGAAGCACTTTGGTCAATCTGAACCGGACTTGTCTTGTCCGATCGACACTCTTGTCTTCGCCCACACGATGGCTGAAACCGGTCGACCAATTGACGAGGAGATTCTGGCAACGGTTCGCGCCCAGAACGAAACCGAAGCAGCTGCAATTGAAGCGATCTCAGCGTGGCATCGAGGTGAGCAAGACGCATCGATCAAACATATGGTCACAGCATTCGAGAAACTTCGTCAGAACCCTTGGGGAAGTTGGTACCTGTTCGATTCCCTGATTCGCCTGTCAGGACGAGCCGGGCAAGTAAGCCCAACAGCTGCGGAAGCGATCTTTGATGAACTCGAAGATCCGTTTTCGATGTTCCGTCTCGAAGACAAACGACTTCTTTTGCGCTATCTCGCTTCAGAATCACTCTCGCCGGACAAAACTGTTATCGCTTTGGAAGCACTGGAGCCGAACGTTCCCTGGATTGGTTGGCTGCTGGAGAACCGAGCGCGAGTTTACGAGTCAGTCGACCATCCACTTTCTCGAACCGCCGCGAGTGATCTTCAGTTGTTCCAATACTCGGAACCGCCCAAATAGATAGATCGTCGATGATCGCAAAGTGACCGTTCAACGTGTCCGGATCAACTCGCGAAAACCAGCAATGGCTTCTCAGAGAACTGCTTGAACGCAAGCGTCACGAAGAGAGACTCAACCTCTTCCGCTGCCAACTTAATAGATCTGGCGTCTTGGCAAGTCCGCAAATCGGCGGCGTATCGGATCGGGCAGCGGCTGATTAGCTTTTGGCGAGAGCGGAATTCGAATTCTCGCGAATCCCCAGAACTGTGTGTCACGAAGTTTGTCGTATGAAAGTTCAACGCCAGCTTCGAACCGCGACTGATTCCCGAGCCATGGAAGGGCATAGCATCGATACTCTAACCGGGACTTCGGTCCTGTGATCGAACTGAAACCCGATGCGGAATTCCCAAGATGGTAGATTCCGTTGAACCAGCGAAGTTCCCGGCTGTCCAGCCATCCCCAATGAAGAAGCCGGCAGCCATATTCGATTTCGAAACCTCGATACGCCCGTTCCTGAAAATTGTGAGTGAAAACCGTTCCGTTCGAAAATCCGCTCCGACGATCTGCTGATTCACCGCCTTGATTCGGGAAGTAAGCGGTGATTCGAAAATCGCGTTCGAGTGTGATCACTTCAATCCCGGTCGTGAATTGATTGAAGCTGTTATCATCGGTTGTATTCATGTGATCGAAGTATCCGTAGACACCCCAGATCCAATCGTCCTCATCGATGAAACGGTATCCCAATCCGAACATTCCAGTGCTGGCGTCTTCACTGTCGAACTGAGCCCGCAAGTCTGAAAAAATGAGGCTGTCGTTGGTTTCCCAAAGAGGAAGCATCCCGCGAATCTCCGTCACGGTTCTTTCCGATCCCGGCATGATCATCAGATCAATGAACGGAGCAAGATCACTCGTTCCGAGGCAGTTTTGACACTCATCTGCAAATGATCCCGGGCAGCACTCGTCTCCCATCCAACTCTGATTCAACTCTGGAGAGGCTGCTTGTGGTGGAGCCGAGTCCATCGCAAGGAACGGATCCGGGTCCGGAAACAGTTCCGGTCCAGCCTGTGATGGCTGTGGGTCGAGCATCGGCGAAGACGGTATTGGTGAAGACGGCGAGGGCGAAGAAGTTGGAGCAGGAACCGGAGCCAAATCAGGCAGTTCGACTTCCGGAGGAACCGGGACGTTCAAATTCGCCGGGTCAGGTTGAGAGTCGGGATGTGGTTCAATCGCCGGACTCGGATCGGACGAGATGAATGCTTCTGCCACAACGGGAGGTTGCGAAGGAATTTCAACGAGTTTCGGCGTCGGGGTCGCAGGCACCAACTGTTCAGATTCACTCTCCCCGGCTGTCTGCAAGACCTGTTGAGGTTCAGGAAACTGAGCGGGTCGAGCGTTCTTCCGACGAGCGTTCTGTTCTCGAACAAGCTGTTCCAGATCCAGAATCTCGGGAAGGCTTTCGTGCTTCGGAATTGGCCGACATGGCGGAGGAAAATCTCCCTTCACGAACCCTAAGAATCGAGGAGGAGGCGGAGCATCGCTCTCGACAAATCCCAGAAACTTCGGCGGAGCAGGCTGTTCGGAATCAACATATCCAATGAAACGAGGAGGCGGAGGCGCATCACTTTCCGCGAACGCACTGAGTGCGAAACAGAATTGGGCAGAGAGTATGAGTCCACAAACAAGACGCATTCGAGAGAACCATCCATTAACCAGTTTGTGGACTGTACTACTCCCTTCCAGCGGTTGAGGTCAATCTGCCAAGAATGGGATGCCTCTTCATGAAGCGATCACAGGCACTTTTCGCCGTTTTCACTCAACTTCATGGTAACCAGTTCATGGCGGTCAGATCATTGGACCAGAGCCACTCGCAACAATCCCGTTCAGGAACTCACGCAGCCAAACACAGCGATCACCGCGATGAAAGATCCCGAGCTACGCAAACCCTTCATTAAGAACGACTTACGGCAAGTCACGATCCGGGAGAAATCGCTTGAGTTCTCCGCGTAAGAACGTCTCGATGTCACGCGCAAGGTCAAGCTGATAGCACTTTTGCGCCAACTCTTCGCATTCGGTGATGGAGATGTTTCTCACGAGTTGCTTGATGATCGGCACCGACTGAGGAGTCACGCTGAGATTCCGCAACCCCATGCCAAGCAGCAGCGGCACAAACATCGGATTCGAAGACATTTGACCACAAACTGCGACGGGCAACTTCGCATCGCGGGCAGCAAACAGAACCCTCCGCACAAGGAACAAGACTGACGGATCGCTGCCGTTGTAGTATTTGGCGACCATCGGATCAGACCGATCCGCTGCGAGGGTGTATTGAATCAAGTCGTTCGTGCCGATGGAGAAGAAATCGACTTCATGCGCAAACTCCTCGGCCATGATCGCGGCCGACGGAACCTCGACCATCATCCCGACCGGGATATGCGGATTGTGTTCGATCTTCTGCTCTTCAAGGTCTTCGCAGACGTCGCGAAACACCATTCTGGCCTGACGGAACTCTCCAATTGAAGAGATCAACGGGAACATCACTCGAGCGTTTCCGAACACGGCAGCACGCAAGATTGCACGCAATTGCGTCTTGAAGAGTTCAAGATACTCCAGACTGACACGAATACTTCGCAGCCCCAATTCCGGGTTGCTGACTTCATTGTAAACGTGTTTCATCGCGCCGGGAATTTTGTCAGCCCCGACGTCGAGGGTTCGAATGGTCACCGGGCGTTCCCCGAACGTGTCGATGACTTTCCGATACGCCTGATAATGATCTTCTTCGGAACGTTCGCCCATGGCTCCGAGGTACAGAAACTCGGTCCGGTATAACCCGATTCCATCAGCTCCGCGTTCTTTGCACTGAATGGCTTCTTCCGGGAATTCGATGTTCCCGCAAACCTCGATCGAAACTCCGTCGGTCGTGATCGCCTGACCGACACCGAGTTTGCGAAGTGCCTGAGACTTCGATTGGAACCGCTCTTTGATCAGCCGATATTTTTCAAGAGTTTTCTCATCAGGGCCGATGATGAGCCGCCCCTCGTTTCCGTCGAGGATGACGGTTTCCCCGCCTGAGATATCGGTGAGGAAGTCTCCGACCCCAACAATGGCCGGGATTTCGAGAGCCCCTGCGAGAATTGCAGTGTGGCTGGTACTGCCTCCTTTTTCAGTGGCGAAACCCTGAACGAATTTCCGATTCAGCCCGGCCGTCTCGCTGGGAGTCAGGTTGTATGCGAGCACGATCACTTCGGTCGTCAGGTGCGACAATTCTTCCCGCTGTTCTCCAAGCAGATGCCGGAGCAGGCTTCGTTCGAGATCGAAAATATCCGCAGCCCGCTCAGCGAGATACTGATCTCCGAGATGCTGGAGTTCCTTCGCATACCGTCTTAACACTTGAGACGAAGCATGTTCGGGAGACTCGTGATCTTCCCGAATCCTCCGTTCGATCTGCTCGATCAGCTTGGGATCTCTGACAAACTGTAGATGGGCCCCGAAGATCGAAGCATACTCTTTGCCGAGATGCTTGGCAGCAAGTGCCTCGTTGGCCGAGATTTCCTGAGCGACTTTTTCGAGTGCAGCGTGCAGGCGTTCCACCTCCACGTTGACAGCATCAATACTCACCGAATCCTTTGGAATTCGGAAGTCTTCAACCCCTAAGACAAATGCTGGTCCAATAGCGACACCGGGTGAAACAGCAATCCCATGTCTGACCTGCATTGAATTCCTCGAAACGGTATGTCATCACTCGCGATGGGCTCCACCAGCGCGTTGGATCCCCCATCGGATTTTCGCGACTCGATTTATGACGATGGTTCTTCGGGTTTTGAGAGCAATTCCTCAAGTTCGTTCAGCACTTGCTCTGCATCATCACCGGTTGCTTCCAGTTCCAGCATAGAATCAGGAACCGCGGCAAGTTGCACAAGATCAAACATTGAAGAAGCATCGGCAGTCTTGTCGCCATAGGTGATTCGAACCTGCCCCGAATGACGACTCACCAGAGCAATCACATTCGAGCATGCACGAATGTGAAGCCCCTGCGTAATTTTGAGTCGCACCGTTCGGCGGAGCACAATCGAACCATTCATGAGTCCTGAATAGACTTTCTTTTGGAGAAATCAGTGGCGACTCGATCCAACACAAGTTTTCAGTGATGGCAATTCACCTCACTGAAAACCGGGATGTCTCGAATGCCCTTCCCTTACCGCGAATCTCTCACAAGAGTTTAGAAATCGGAAATATTACACGAGGTTTTCGTCAGCTTCCTGCAACAGATCGACGACTTGCGACTGCGTGGTCGACTGCTTCAGGAAACTACAAAAGTCGTCTTTCTTCAAGTATCGAGTGATTGTTTCCAACCCGCGAAGGTGATCACCTGGTCGATCCGGGGGAGAAATCAGCAAGAACAGAATGTAGACAGCTTCCCCGTCGAGGCTTTCAAAGTCCAGTCCATCGTGACACAGTGCCACTGTTGCAATGATGGACTCAACAGAAGGATGCTTGGTATGTGGGACTGCAACCCCACGACCGATGCCGGTCGAACCGAGTTCTTCTCGTTTGAGAATCGCCGAAACGATCGCTTCTTCATCGACTTCGCGAATCTTGCCAGCTGTTTTGAGGCTGGCCACCATCTGTCGAATTGCGGATTCCTTCGATTCAGCTTTCAGCTCTGGAAGGATCGCTTCTGGAACGACAAACTCGTTGAGTTTCATGTGTCGCGGTTCCTGATCAATAAATCTCTAAATGAGTTGCTGCGGCGACGACTCGATTTGGACCGTCTACCCAAACAACATGAACATCTAACGCGTCGTTTCAACGACAAAATTCTGATGATGATTATTCTTCTTCATCATCGCTACCGACAACTTGATCAGAGACAACTTCATTCAGGGGCTTGTCTCGTCGATGATCTGTCAGCTTTCCTTTGTATTTTCGAATCTGTTGTTCCATTTTTGCCAGAACCTGGTCAAAGCATGGACCGACTTCGTCAGCACTTGTTTCGTGATGTGTGACAAAGTCGTGTTTGTGCTCGGCATCAACAAGCATTTCGACCCGAACCCGGTCTCCTTCGTAATCCAGCGTAACCTGAATTGCAGTCACACGTTCGAAGTAATGGAGCAACTTCTCCGCCTTGCGAGTAATGTAGTCGCGAAAATCCTCGCTAATTTCACCATGACGACACGTAATCGCGACTTGCACCGGGCAACCTCTTTCAACAAACAGCAGACGGTTTCGAACGAATGTGTTCAAATGACACGACGAATGGTCAAGACTCAAAACGCGATTTTAGTTCAACGTGGACGTGCGTCAATTCACTTCTCGAATTCGCTGGAGCAAGTTATTCACTCAACGATGTTTGTTGATCCGTTGACCGACGAAATTCCGAACGTTGTTTTCAACCGCATGCGATTCAGGATCGCTCTTTGAGTCATCAAGAATCCTTGAACCGAAGTATTGCGTTCGATTCCTGGAAGACAACTGCGAGTTCGCTTTCTGAAGTGGCACGATTCCTATGCATCATCGAAACTCCGACGATGCCTGTCCGTTCAAATCTCGGCTTCGCACTTGTTCTAAAGTAAACTCGCTTTGGCCTTGGCACGCACAGAGGCGAGTTGGCAATCCTTTAGTGTGCGTGACCGTGGTCGTGTGACACTTTCGCGGTCAGCGTCTTATCACCCGTTTTGATTTCAACCTGTCCGGTGATTTCTTCGATGTCGTCGACCGACTCCGGCAACGCTCCCTCAGCGGATGTGAATCGCGACGTTGTTCCTTCTGCTTCCCCATCGAGTGGATTCGCAGCGAGTTCGACAACAGTCACATCATCGCCTTCACCGAGGAGAAGACTTGCCGTTGCTTCTTCCAGGGGAACAGCAGTCGCTGCATCGTCTCCGAGAACATAGACCGAAACCAAACCGTCGGAGTAAACGATCTCGCCGTGATAGTCTCCGAATTCGAGAATGTGTCCACCATTGGGGCCTTCAGCATGATGATGATCGTGGACGGGATCTGTATTCACGACGTCATCCACGTCACCGAGTTCCCGATAGCCATCATCCGATCCGCATCCATGAATGGCGACGATCAACCCAAGAGCCAAAACGCCTGCGGAGTATCTACGCATCGACTTCTCCAAATAGAACAGAAATGCATGATTGAAAACGACAAGAATGAAAGCATTCAAGCAGTTTGATCAGCAATCCACAATTGAAACTGGATTCCTGGAGAGGAAGATTACTGTTTTCCTTCTGCTCGATTCGACCACCAGGGCAGACTGATTCCTCCATCCATGACAACAGTGCTTCCGGTCATGTAGTCACTCTCGCTGCTCATCATAAACGCAGCAAGCTTTCCAACTTCTTCAGGTTGCCCTAATCGCCCCCAGGGGATGTTCTTGGCACCACTCTCGAGTTGCTCTTCGGAGAAGAATTTTCTTTCGCCGGGTGTGTCAATCCAGCCCGGATGCACAATGTTGACACGAATTCGATGTTGCGCGAGCTCAATCGCAGCAGTTCGCCCCATCTGATCAATCGCGGCCTTAGCCATGTTGTACGCCATGGCTGTCGGAATCGGGATCGTCGCGTGCGGGGAACTGATCACGAGAATCGCCCCGCCCTTTCCTTGTCGAATCATTTGCAATGCGGAAGCACGAACGCCATAGAAAGCCCCCCACATTGAGACATCAATAGTGCGGCGGAATCCTTCCATATCCGCATCGACCATCAATTCTCGATCACTGTAGGCAGCGTTCGAGACAAAACCGTTCAACTCGCCCCACTGGTTGACGACTTCTTCGATGAGATTCTCGATTGCACTCTGCTCCGCGACGTCTCCCTGTAAGACGAGACACTCACGTCCCAGACCTCGAATTTCTTCCGCAAGGCTCTCCGCAGCATCAGAACTTGATCGATAATTGATCGCGACATCCGCGCCTGCACGAGCCAGTTCGAGCGCGCATCCTCTTCCGATCCCTTGAGACGCACCGGTAACGAGGATTTTTTGTTGACTCAAATCCATGGATCGCTTTCTGATTGACTTTTGTTCGCTGAATTGAGAAGAAAGAAATGACTCACCGATTTCCAGCGAGATCCTCGCCGGCAATTCATCGGTTCGTTGTTGCCAACATCCGTCCATTCAAACACGTTTCGGGATACGTTCTAAGATAACAAAGTCATCCACTCACCCCAAACGCTGCGGAATTTCGATTTGCAGTGTTTTCCTAACCGTCCTCAGCGACGACAACAATGTTTAGGAACCTTGCTCCTCAGACGCACGTCAAGTCGTTGCCCCGCCGGTTCCCGCCGGAAATATCTGCCTTCCGAGCTTCGCTACTCGCGAAAACTTGCGCAACCGTGGTCGAACCAATGCTCCTCCCGGAGTTCTCTCGGAATATTCACACGTCGCAACATTCGAACACACGTTGCAACATTCAAACGCTTCCCCGAATGACAGAACGGGATATCACACGATCAGCTCTTTCATTTCTCGAACTGCCTGTTCGAGCCCGACGAAGACAGCCCTCGCGATGATGCTGTGACCGATGTTCAATTCACCGACTCCCGGAATCTCAGCGACGGGGACGACATTGCGATACGTGAGCCCGTGCCCCATGTGGAGTAGCAACCCCGAGTTCAACGCCATTTCCCCGGCCCGATAGAGTTGATCAAGCTCTGCTTTCCGAGCCTTCTGATTCTCAGCATCTGCGTAGCGACCGGTGTGCAGCTCGACCGCCTCCGCTCCGAGTTCGCGCGACGCTTCAATTTGATGTTCGTCGGGATCAATGAAGAGGCTCACTTCAATTCCGGCTGATTGAAGTTGATCCACACAACGTTTGACGCGGTCGCGATGTGTGATCACGTCGAGCCCCCCTTCTGTGGTGACCTCTTCGCGTTTTTCCGGGACGAGAGTGCACTGATCGGGAACAACTTTGAGTGCAATCGCCGTAATCTCTTCTTCCGCAGCCATCTCCAGGTTCAGCTTCACCTGAACGGTCTCTTTGAGAGTGAAGACATCCCGATCCTGAATGTGACGACGATCTTCACGTAAGTGAACTGTAATTGTATCTGCTCCGGAGAGCTCAGAAATGACCGCACCCCAGACGGGATCCGGTTCGTATGTTCGGCGTGCCTGACGAATCGTCGCAATATGGTCGATATTGACACCAAGCTGAGCCACAGTGGTTCTCCTTAAAAAATTGTTCCAAAACGCATTCGTCGACGGTCTTCACGCGAAGCAATTCGAGTTTCGAGAAACGATTCATCAGAACACGCCGGGTTTGAAGTTCGCATGTCGACACAAACTCAACCCGTCCTCAACACGTCACTGGCATGTTAATGAATCGAAGTCATCACGTTTAACGATTACGATCGCTTATAGAATGGAAGCGCCGCGATTTCCCCAGGTTCGCGCTTTCCGCGAATATCGACGTCGACCATTGTGCCAGGTGAAGCGTACTTCTGGTCGATGTAACCCATCGCAATCGACTTTTGGAGCGTTGGAGAAAATGTTCCGGAGGTCACTTTTCCAACTTCCTCCGAGTCGACAAGCAAAGTCGCCCCTTCACGTGCGATTCGCCGTCCAGACAACACGACTCCAATCCGCTTCGGCAGCGAGTCAGATGCTTCTGCCTTCTCGCGAATCGCTTCGTGGCCGAGAAAGGAACTTTTCTTGAGTTTGACACCAAACGTCAGCCCCGCTGTGACTGGATCAACGGCTTCATCCATTTCGTGTCCATACAGAGGCATTGCCGCTTCAAGTCGCAAGGTATCGCGGCAGCCCAGCCCACACGGCTTCAGCCCATGCTGCTCTCCCGCTGCAACGCATGCTGCCCAGACGTCGACAGCAGCGTCATTCTCGACAATCACCTCGAAGCCATCTTCTCCGGTGTAACCCGTGCGGCTGACGAGAGCATCGACACCGTTCACACCGCCTCGTTGAACGGAGTAGTACTTCATCGCGGACAAATCGACATCTGTCAGGGAACTCAAAATCGTCTGAGCTTGCGGTCCCTGAATCGCTAACATAAACGTACTTTGAGTCCGGTCATCAATCGAAACGTCAAAGCCAGATTTGTGCTTCTCGAACCAGCTCAGAATCTTCTCTCGATTCGAAGCGTTCACCACAACGAGAAATTCTGTTTCGAAATTGTAGATCAAGACGTCATCGAGAATTCCTCCCGATTCGTTGCAAACGAGCGAATATCGAACCTGACTGGGTTTCATTTGAGCAACATGATTTGTCGCCACATGATCAAGAAACGAAACAGCATCCGCTCCACTCACCCAGATTCGCCCCATATGGGCGATGTCAAAGAGCCCACATCCCTTACGGACGGCATCATGTTCTTCGACGATCGACGAATACTGGATGGGCATTGACCACCCCGCGAAGTCGACCATTCGCGCTCCCGATCCCTGATGCCAGTTCGACAAAGCTGTCTGTAACATGATTTCTTCCTGATCCAGTCGACTCGATAAAACTTCCACTCAATACAGCGCGCCCATTCAGAGACGAGCATCTTGCAAACTTCGCGTTCGATTATCCATCGATTATAGAGAATTCTATCAAATGAACTTCACCAACACGCCACTTCTCCAAATCGGCTCCGAATCCGAGGTCGGACTCAACAAAGATCGCTGGTCCAAAGTCCTTCAGTCTGCACAATCGCTGATTGACGAACAGCACGTTCCCGGACTTGCTTTCCAGGTCCAGCGAGGCGATTTTTCAACACAAGTTGAATCGTTCGGCCAGACGTTTCTCACAAATCGCGAAACTCCGATCAGTGCAGAAACACCCTTTCTCATCGCTTCACTCTCTAAGCCGATGGTCGCGATGACCATGTTGATGCTCGTCGAACGCGGCGCGTTGACGTTGAACCATCGAGTCAGCGATCTCGTTCCGGAGTTTCGAGGAGCCGGCAAGCGTGGCATCACCATCAAGAATGTTCTCACGCACACATCAGGCTTGCTGGACATGCTTCCCAACAATCGGGAGCTGCGATCTTCCAACTCGTCCATTCTTGAATTCGTGAAAGAAACCGGAAAGTCGGATCTCGCCTTTCCGACCGCGACGAATGCACAGTATCAAAGCATGGGCTTCGCGCTTCTCGCTCCGGTTGTGGAGAATGTCACAGGAAGACCGCTCCGTGAGTTCATCAGAACAGAACTCTTCGAAAAAATTGGAATGCACAATTCCTGGCTCGGCATTCCCGAGTCCGTTCAACTGAAAAAACCGGTTGCGGAAGTCCGTGTCCCTGACGATCAAATCGGAGAAGATCACTGGAACTGGAACAGCAACTACTGGAAAACTCTTGGAGCTCCGTGGGGAGGAGTTGTCTCGCCGGTCGAAGACGTCAGTCGGTTTTGCCGTTGGATTCTGGCGGGCGGAAAATCTCCTGATGGACAACATTTATTGAAGCCGGAAACGATTCGACTCGCAACATCCAATCGACTCAGAGACTTCCCGAACATTCCTGACTCCACAATGCGATGCCGTGGCTGGGGATACGGTTGGCGGATGAACTGGACAGATCATCGCGGCACATTCACTGATCTCGCGAATGAGCATGTCTTCGGACACTGGGGAGCGACCGGGACACTGATGTGGATCGATCCCAACACTCAAACAGCAGTGGTCATTCTCTCTACGCACCCCGCTTCACGATCGGTTTCTCCACTCGTCAACCTCTCCAACCAGATTGTCGCTGCCTTCGAATCGACGGATTGAGAACACAAAACACCCGAAGCAAGATGTTTCAAAATTGGAGGCAGTCAATCTGAGTTGATGACGCCGCAATCGCGAAGCGCACTCCAAACCCACTCGAGCGGCAAGCCGATCACGTTGGTCAGGCTGCCTTCAACGGATCGAACAAACAGACTCCCGGATGCCTGAATTCCGTATCCGCCCGCTTTTCCCAGTGGTTCTTCCGTCGAGAGATACCAGTCGAGAAGTTGCGGATCGACCGAATGAAACGTGACGCGACTCGTGACCGTGCCCGTTGTTCGCCGTCCATCCGGCTGAAGAATGCAGACGGCGGTAATCACTTCGTGGGTCGTTCCCGAGTAGTACTCCAGGAACCACTTTCGAACGGTCTCTCGCCAATTCTCTCCCTGAGGCTTTCCAAGGACAGCGAAACTACTGTCGGAACATTGCGCGAGGACGATTGTGTCTGCTGTGATCACACCAAGACTTTGATCAAGCTGAATCTGCTGCGCAACGTCTTCGCACTTCGTCAACGCGATATTAGAAAGCTGATCGAGAATCTCTTCCCGATTCTTGATCCCCTCAAATCCCGCCTCTTCATTGTCGAGCGGAGGACGAATCGCGATCAAATCCGGAGGGACGATCTGACGTAAGAGCGTTCGCCGCTGAGGGGATTGTGACCCAAGATAAAGATGACTCATGCGAACTGCGCGGCCGTTCGTTTCTAATTCTGCACGTAAAGAACGATGCAGGTGATGTTGTCTTTCGATCCCCCATCCTGCGCCGCTTTCACCAGCGAGTCCGATGCAGCCTGAGGATCGTCGTTGGCCACGAGAATTTCTTGCATCAGCTCATCGCTGACTCCGTCAGAAACTCCGTCGGTGCACAGCAAATAACGATCACCCGATTGAGGAGCGATACGCACGGCGTCGCTTCCCTTGGCTCCATCCTTCGATCCCAAATAGCGATAGAGAACATTTTTGTATCGATGTGTCTCCGCATCGGCCGGACTGATGGTCCCAGCTTTCACCAGTGCTTGAGTGAGCGAGTGATCCTCAGTCAATTGCCGGAACTCATCCCCACGCAATAGATAGGTGCGGCTGTCCCCGACGCCTCCAATATAGAATGCGTCATTGGCACGGACGATGAAGGTAATCGTCGTCCCCATACTTCGAAACTTCGGCTCGATCTCACCGAGTGCCATAATCTCGGAATTCGCATATTCAATCGCCTGATCAATCCGTTCAACGACCACTTCATCCGTCGTTGTGGCGTCCCAGTCGAAGGTTTGGTCGAGCCGCTTCGAGATCAATTCGACAGCCAGTTCACTGGCTTTCTCCCCTGCACTCTGGCCACCCATACCGTCAGCGATCAGGAAATAATGCCCATCGGAATGAATGAAGAGGCGATCTTCATTATTCTCACGAAAATTTCCAGTGATCGAAACCGAGCCCCAAGTGAGCTCGGAGGAATCTGTCATGGACTCACCTTGAAAATGTCGCTGTGTTGCCCAAACTTTCAATTGTAACCGTCGAGGTGGAAACCACAACACAACAGTATTTTCCAGATCGTCGGAGTCAGTTCAATACCGGACCCGGATTTCTATTCAGGTCGTCACCTGTTTTCACAAGCGGAACGGAGTACACACAATGGTACCCTCACTCAAACGGATTGATGGACGACTTGTCAACATCGTTGATCAAGGAACCGGACCGGCCATCCTTTTCGTTCACGGTTTTCCACTCGATCATTCAATGTGGAAGCACCAGATCGACAGCCTCTCCGATCAATTTCGAGTCATCGCGCCCGACCTGAGAGGATTCGGAACCACCGAAAGCGACGACAAGCTGACGACCATGCGGCAGTTCGCAGACGATCTGGCTGCCATCATTGAAGCGACGGATGGCATTTCCAAAGTGACTCTCTGCGGCCTCTCAATGGGAGGATACATTGCCTGGGAGTTTCTGCAAAACCATTCCGGTCTCGTCGAACGTCTCATTCTGTGTGACACCAAAGCGTCCGCAGATTCTCCCGAAGCCCGGCAGACACGGCTCGACAATGCCGCCCGCGTTCTTCAAGAAGGACACGCGTTCATCGCAGAGGGAATGATGGAAAAACTCTTCTCCCGAAAAACACTCTCGGACAACACTGAGATTGTTGAAGAGACGAAACAGGTCATCCTCAACTCTTCCCCCACTGCAATCGCAGCTGCGCTCCACGGAATGGCTCAACGTTCGGACATGACTTCAATTCTTTCCGGAATCGAGATTCCTACGCTCGTCATCGTCGGGGAAGAAGACGGCATCACGACGAGGGAGGAAATGGAACAAATGGCCCGATCAATTCCGAGTGCCACGTTCTGTCCAATCCCCGATGCAGGACACATGGCCCCGCTCGAACAACCTGAACTCGTAACAAATGCCATTCGCGAGTTTCTCACAAAACATCCGATCAGCTAAGGCTCGATTCGAACCAGGCGTCATGAATCCATACAAGCGATCAAGCCTCGCGACGACTGCTCGCAATCACTGGTCGCGAGTGATCGCCTTAGGAATCCGATTGAGCGTGTAGTACGCATCCGGATGAAGGAGCGGTGCTCCGTCGGCGGAGCGAACCCCTCTCGCGGTGAGTTCATGCACGAAGAGTTCACGCATCCCCTTAACGGTCAGCTTCACAGACAAGCGGTCTTCGGAAACATCAGCTGAGGTGATTGTCAGTTCGCGGTTTTGAATTTCTTCGCTTCCATAGGATGCTTGATAGAGATACGTATAGCTGTTCATCGCGTATGAACTCACATCGGCTGCGGTCTCGGGATCGACTTCTTTTGTGAAGGTCAATCGAAAGCCATCGTTCAGTGCCGACATTTCCTGAATCTCAAAAGGAACACGCCCTGACCACATAACACGTTGCAATCCATAAGACGCTGTCCCCAAGCTGCTCCATCCTCGATTGCTGAGACCAGCAAAGAGGCTTCCATCCGAGGCTTGTTGTAACCGCAACACAGCTGAGGCCATTCCATCTCGAAACGGAAAACAGGCTCCCTGATATTCCCCATCGACCTTTTCAAGAAAGACACGATGGATGCTGGCGAGCGTGAATTCCCCAACAAACAATTGCCCGCTGAACGGACCGAATTTTCCGCCGCTTGAATCGAGGACAATGTCCGTCACCGACTGGCCGACTTTCTTGTACGGAAACCAAACCGCCGGAGGAACCATCTGAGAGAAGTTCTTGAGTGCCGTTGGAAATGGGACTCCATTCGGGACCGATTCGATTCCGTGAATCGGAGAGTCGGGCTCACTCATCGATGCGAGTGCCTCGGGATGATGAAAGAAGGCCCCCTTACGCATGTGATGCAACGAATTTGTCGCGACCCAGTTTCCCTGCTGATCGGTGTAGAACATGTCACCGTCGGCGTTGCTCCCAATTCCACTCGGAGAACGCATCCCGGCACAAATGGGAATCAGTTTTCGATTGTCGAGATCGACTTGCATTCCCCAGCCGCGCCATCGTGCCTGTCGATACCCGAGCGTGGGGTCCTGAATGGTTCTCGAGAGTTGGTCTCCTTTCAGCCCGAGACCAATATTCAGCGTCAACCAGATGTTGCCCTGTCCGTCGAGTTCCGGCCCGTAAGCATATTCGTGGTAGTGTCCCGTCAGCCCCCATCCTGTCGCAGCGGTTTCGTAATCGTCGGCGATCCCGTCACCATCACGGTCACGGACCCGCGTCAGTTCACTCCGTTGAACGGTGTAAAAACTGTCATCATGCCAGAGGAGCCCCAACGGTTCGTGAAGGCCGCTGGCAAACTTGTGGTAAGTCACATTGTCCGGGGGAAC
Source organism: Thalassoglobus neptunius (assembly GCF_007859735.1). Classification (GTDB taxonomy): domain Bacteria; phylum Planctomycetota; class Planctomycetia; order Planctomycetales; family Planctomycetaceae; genus Thalassoglobus; species Thalassoglobus neptunius. The sequence continues at coordinate 24,733 of NZ_SIHI01000026.1, forward strand.
GTCACTGACACCGTCCAGAATCCAGATTTCCCCTTTGCGAATCGCGACGGCGAGCCGACCATCCGGAAGCTGCGTCATCCCACTCACTTCCAGCGGCAACCCGTCAGGAGCCGGCTTCCAGTTCTTCGACCGGGACTCCGTTCGCGATTCCGGAGTAAAGATCGACACGATGGGATAATAGTCGTCAACATCTTCAGCGATGACTGACTTCTCGAACAAGCCAGCAAGGACAATGACGACCAGCAGAACTCTCCACAGAAACATTACCAGTGATACTCCAGTTCGATAGAAAGTTGGTTTCCGATTGGCCAGGTGAGAACATTTCGCTCTTCTGAACTGTGGCCATCCGCTTGCCCCTTGAAGATGACTGTTAATCCGTCGCTGTTTGAGTACTGAAGTGGATTTTCAGTCGAAGGCTTCAACTCTGGCCCAAGAACGATTCCGAATTCGTCGTTCAAGCCATCGTCAACATTTCGCGGTTTGACTTGAATCACCTGCTTCAACTCGTTTTGTGCGGTTGGCTCAAATCTCTGCTCGACCACGAAGCCTCCCAATTCAGAGCGAAACGTCGGAACTCCTTTCTCGTCGAGTCGATATCCGAGGAATCTCTGTTTGGACTCAATCTCAACCCGTTCATCGCCCCGATCGGAGCCCTTTCGAACGAAGACATTCGAAACGGCATCGGACAAGTTGAGGCGATCTTGACCGAGGGGGACTGCAGGAGGAGTGAACCGATCGAACCACGTTCCATGGGCGTCCAGAAATCGACCTCTCCAGATTTCCGAGAGCACCACATTTTCGGCATCAAACGCAAGATGCACATTCTCAGGAAATCCGACAGCAATGGCATGTGTTCCGGCACTCTCCATGAAAGTCCGAAGAATCACGGGACGATCTTCCGGGAACAGTTCAAAATCCTGCTGTCTGGCGACGACAATTTTCTCCGGTAAACCTGCCTGGTCAACATTTCCGAGATACGCCCAGAGCGCAGCGATTTGATTCTCAACATCTCCTTGCAGGATGTCCTGATTCGAACTGACCCCATTCGGGAAGAACGACGGCATTCGAGTCCGCTTCTTAAGAGCGATCGGGTTCAGAATGAACTTGTCGAACCAGTCTCGATGCACACGGTCAGTGACACTCGCAAGATCGACTCCAACGACACTCGGAAGGCTCTCCGATTGAAGTGGATGACATTGAACGCATCCCGTGTTGAAGAGTTTCCGACCTGCGGACTGAAGTTGCTTCGCTGTGAATTCCGGCTTGTCAGTTCCCTTCTCTGGGCTGTTCTCTGATTGTGCAAGTTCGTCTTCCGACGCGAGCATTTTCGGCAAAGACGCGCACGCTTCTGACTGAAACCGTGGCATCTGAATCGTGAGATACGGCCGTACCGAATTCTCACCGTTCAGAACACTTTCAATCCATTTGGTTTTGAGCTTCGCTCCGACATGAGTCAACGGAGGCGGAAGCTTTCCTTCATCCCCGATGTCCACATTTCCAACTGTCTCAAAGAACCCGCGGCGACTCGGCCCCATTCCGCCCAGTTCGTTTCTTTCGTGACAAGCAAAACAATTCAACTGAAGCATGGCCCAATCCGCTTCCGTCAGTGTGTCGGATAGCGCATCTTGACTTTCTTTCTCTGATTGAATTCCGTCTCGCAACGCATTGACCTGTCGATCGCTGAGCGGAAAGAAGACTTCATTGGACTTCGGAGAGTTGAGACAACTCTCGTTCGCGTTGAAATCGAGTTCGGTCAATGCCGGCCCCAGTCGTGGCTCAATGACTTCTTTGACGTGATGACAATTGGCACACCCAAACTGTGCGAAGTGTTCGCGTCCCTGTTCGATTTGAGCTTGCAGCTTCTCGTCTTCAAGTTCGACCGATTCGACCTCCGGGAGTGATTTCATCCGGATCTCTCGCGGTTGATCCCCGAGGAGATACGCAGCGACGTCGGCTGCCTCAGTTGCTTTGAGATCGAATGACGGCATCCGGCCAGATGGACGTACCTTCAGCGTGTCCATCAAGAAGTAAGTCAGAGACTGGTGCGAGTACTTATCGTCGAGCTTCCCGAACGGAACGGAATTCACCGTCTGCGCAAGATGACTTAAGCCGAGTTCTTCGATCTCTTCGGACGTCAGTCCTTCGATCAGCTTCAGCAGAGACTGATCCTGACCAGATGCGCTTTGTCCCTCGGTGTATTCCGGATCCGGCTCATGACACGCCACACAACCAATTGTATGAAAGAGTTTCTGGCCGACATCCGATTGACCTTTGATCCAGAACTCATGGGGAACGGGATTGGCTCCGGTCGCTTTGATTTCAGCGAATGGTTCGGTCTGAGTTTTCAGAAATGCGACGATTGACTCGACGACATTGCCTCTCTCGTCAGTCTGCAATCCATGCAAAACGTCCGGCATCGTTGTGCCCGGTTTCACATCGTGCGGCGCAGCGAGAAACCTTTTCAGCCACTCAACCTGCACGCGACTTCCGACGGCTTTCAAGTCGGGGCCACGCTTGGGAGCGGTGTCGTTTTCCGTGCTAAGATGGCAGGCGGTGCAACTCAACTCGGTGAGAAGCAATTTCCCAGCTGCCTCGTTCGGAAGTCGTCTCGATTCCGCAAAGCGATCGAAACCTGCCACAAATGGTTCGATATTCTCAGCGACTGCCGATTCCACCGAACTCCACTGAATGCACAACCCGAAGAAGAAGAATTGTGCAGCCGTCGCGACTCGATTCATCCCGCCATTCCACTGTCTGCGCATTCACCAGTTGCCTGTCTCACGTTCGTTCGCTCGCCTGCGATCACTCGCTTGGCGTTTGACTTTTAAGGATGAGGGCAGGTCATCACGATCACTTGATCGCCTCGCGAAAATGAGAGGGCTCATTCCATTTGAGCCAGACTCATTTTGAGAACGAGAACCTGTTCCATCCAAAGAAGCGGACGCATTGTGGCACAACTTGGAGCAACTCTCCAGACAGTCACGTCAATCCGCGCAGGCGATGAAACAAGTTGCGGCGCGTTCAACAAAAAAAGCCACCTTGCGGTGGCTCAAAAGTTGATGGGATGTCTGATTTCAGCAGCTTATGCAAACTCAGGGCGGCGACGACGCAACTGATCTTTGAGGCGAGTCACGATGCTTGAATGCATCTGGCTGACACGACTTTCCGATAGCCCAAGAGTCTGGCCGATGTCTTTCATCGTCAACTCTTCGTAGTAATAGAGAATGATGATCAATCGCTCATTACGATTCAAACCTTTCGTGACGAGTTTCATCACGTCACGCTTTTGAATCCCGAGCGTCGGATCTTCACCCTTTGAATCTTCGATCACGTCAACTTCGCTGACGTCTTTATAGCTGTCGGTCTCGTACCACTTTTTATTGAGGCTCACGAGATTGACGGCATTCGCTTCGGTCTTGAGCTTGTCGAATTCATCAATCGACAATTCCATTTCCGCTGCGAGTTCGACATCTGTTGGTGGTCGACCATGGCGGGCTTCCAGCGTTTTGCGGGCAGCCTCCAGTTTGCTGGCTTTGCTTCGAACAAGACGAGGAACCCAGTCCATCGTTCGAAGTTCATCCAACATCGCACCACGAATACGGGGAACACAGTACGTTTCGAATTTCACACCGCGCTCGAGATCGAATGCTTCGATAGCATCCATCAGTCCGAACACTCCGGCGGAAATCAAATCGTTCAGGTCCACCCCATCAGGCAACTTGGCCCAAACGCGGTCAGCGTTGAATCGCACAAGGGGGAAATAGTGAACCATGAGCTTATTGCGAAGCACCTGGTCCATCTGATCTTTTTTGTATTCAGTCCATACGGCCTGAATGTCGTCTTTGACCTTCGTGGTCATACACTCCTCCGTGACCTCATGTCGATCACCGCATTCGAGTTCGCGAACGCCAATCTTCACGTCCACACCAGTGTGAAAGCAAAAACATGAGAACGCTTAATCAAATTATCGGCAAACCGAGGAGATTGATTGAGGCAATTGTTACATGTGACACGATCGACACGAATCTTTCAGAAACATCCTGAATCTGGAAGATGTCCGTCGAGACGCAAAAGTGAAATGAAAATCGGGGGGAACATCAGCAACCGGGGGGAAATGAAATGTGTTGCTGACGAGAAGCGGGTGATAATTCAAGTCGCCGAATATTGGCAAGCGACACCACTCGAAAAGGATTCGCCGGTGGAAACAGAGCGCAGATGTTGCCGACTCGGAAGAGCTTCCAGCGAGCGCCCCAGCCCCTGTGGCAGATTTCGCTGAAAGAGAATGGCCAGCGATTGAAAATCAGAAATCAGGACAAAATTCTCTTGGCGCGAGAATTTGGAAGTCCCAGCTGCGGTCCCGAACGAAGATCAGAACAGCACTCCCGGTCCGAACATGTCTCTCAAGAGAAAGAGGCACTACCCGGGATTACAAGCGGTGAATCGCCCTCTCAATCGACTGCTCACTCCAATCGAGCTGTCTGAATTGGGACACTGGGCCGTCGGAACAACACATCTGTGTGCTCATCCGCTTTTAACCAAATAGACAAATAGGACGAGAAGCTGCTCGAACGAATTCCAAGATGTCACACCACGCACAGAGACGGGTCGTAAAGCTTCGTCCGTCGAGCTCGTGTGTCGACTTTGTGGCGTCGTGCAAATGTTCGTGTCGGCCAACGAGACATCCATTCATCTGACCGACACTGAACTGAGCACATGCTTTTTACTCTTAGTATCCCCAGGTTCGATAAGCGACTCCGTATGGCGTCTGGCGAACGACGGTCCGACTGGCACTGACTGGGAATGGCCAGAGTGGGGCATAAGTTCGTGTCTTCACGACAGAACGATGAGGGGCATAACGAACTGTTTGCGTCACTCCGACTGGCGCCGCGACAACAACAGGTGCCGGTGCAGGGGCGACATATGTGACAGGCGCGACCGGAACGACTGGTCGATTCACAATCACTGGAGCCGGGTAACCGTAAGGCACAAACGCAACTGGAGCAGGAGCCACATATACGGGTGCTGCCGCAGAATAGACCGGAACAGGTGGGTAAAGAACTCGATACTCCTGAGCGGAAACTTGATTGTCGAATCCGAACCCAGCAGCCGCTCCCATCAACACACACACTCCAACAATAGATTGAGCCAACCTCATTGTCTCTCCTCCCCTTCAATTTCCTGATGTCTCGATACAGCCACCTCACGCAACAAACCGGGCGTGCGTGACTCCGTTCAAGCATACGCTGGATCAATCAAGAAATCACCTACCATCACGTTCAGTCTCCCCGAACCTCCTATTTTCTCGTCTTTTGAGAAGAGAGTTTGTCGAATTGAGAAGAATCTGCAAAGAGTCCCGCATCACACAACGACACACGCTAAACCTCAACATGGACAACACTTACACCCTGTGCCGAAGAAACGAAAAGTCGCGATTCGTATAGACACACACGCTCAAACCCTGTCTAATCCGACTGGACACTTCGAACGGACTCGAAACAAGACGAAACGGATTATCGCGTGGACAGTTTTCAACGCCTTGTCAAATACGTCTGGCCATTTCGCCGCCAGCTACTTGTCTCAATCATGCTGGGCGTCGTGGTAGCAATTCTATGGGGAGCAAATCTTTCCTTTGCTTTCCCAGTCATCAAGGTGTTGCTCGAACGTAAGAATCTTCACGATTACGTCGCTGAGCAAATCGATCATGCCGACGAGGACGTGCGCGCTGCGGAAACAGCAGTGGCCCGCCACGATAAGACCGTTCAGGAACTCGAACGGGCAAGCGTTCCGCCGACAGATCCCGAATATGTCAAAGCTCTGCAGTCTCGAGCAGAGGCCAACGAAAGCCTGGCGGATGCTCGCAGCGATCATTTTCAGATGCAGCGTCTTCAGGCAGTGGTCATGCCGTTCGTTCCTCAGAACGAATTTCAGACGCTGTTCTGGTTACTGGCAATCGTTCTCGCGGCCACCGCACTCAAAGGATTTCTTGTCTTCCTGCAGGAAGTTCTGGTCGGTCGAATTGCCGAACGAACCGTGATGGCGATTCGAAAGGACTTGTTCAGCAAAGTTCTGAAGATGGATTATCAGTTTTTGTCTCATCAAGGGACAAGTGGGCTGATGTCCCGTTTCACCTACGACGGAGAACAATTGTCGCAGGGAATTGTGCTGTTGGGCGGTCGGCTGATTCGGGAACCATTGAAGTGCCTCTCATGTATGTTCCTCGCGCTTTACATCAACTGGCGATTGACGCTTCTTTCAATCTTCTTCTTCCCGCTGCTCGGATTGTTCCTCTACAAGTTTGGCGATCTGCTCAAGAAAGCGAGTCGTCGAATGATGGAGAGCATGTCGCAAATCTATAAGGTCCTGGAAGAGTCCTTCTCCGGCTTGAAAGCAATTATCGCATTCAACAATCAGTCCCGTCACGAACAGCAGTTCAGCCAACAGTACGAGAAGTATTTCAACAAAGCGATGAAAGTGGTTCGCATCGATGCAGCCGCCAAACCGATGCTCGAACTGCTCGGTCTCGCTGCCATGTTTGTAGCTGTCTTCCCCGGAGCGTATCTCGTTTTGCGTGGCAAAGAACACGTCTACGGAATTCGTCTCTCGTCAGATGTCATGAGTTCTGCGGAATTGGCGACGTTGTATTTCGTGCTTGTCGGAATGCTCGATCCGTGCCGGAAAATGTCGTCCGGATTCTCGAAGCTGAAGAAGAGTGCCGCCGCTCTCGATCGCATCCTCATGGTCATCGACCGCGAAAGTCAAATTGTCGATCCCGTCGCGCCGAAATCGACTCAACGGCACTGCAAATCGATCCGTTTTGAAGACGTCTCATTCCGATATGAATCGAAAGACGCAAAAGCTCAACGAGGACTGGCACTCGAACACGTCGATCTCGATGTCAAATTCGGAGAAGTCATCGCCATTGTTGGTCAAAACGGGTGCGGGAAATCGACGCTCGTGAACCTGCTGCCGCGATTTTACGATCCGGAGAATGGGCAAGTTCTGATCGATGACACCCCACTCACCGAGTTGTCGCTCTCGGATCTTCGAGATCAGATCGGATTCGTGACGCAAGAAACGATGCTCTTCGATGACAGCATCTTCGAAAACATTCGATACGGCAGCCCCAACGCGACACGAACCCAAGTTGAAAGTGCAGCACGTCGAGCCCATCTCCTCGAAATCATTCAGGCACTGCCTCAAGGATTCGACACCGTCATCGGCGACAAAGGCAAAGAACTCTCCGGCGGTCAGCGTCAACGCATCGCACTCGCTCGGGCCATCCTCAAGGACCCCGCGATTTTGATTCTCGACGAAGCGACTTCCGCTGCCGATGCGGAAAGCGAATCACTGATTCACGAGACCCTGAACTCCTTCGTCAAAGGACGCACGACGTTTCTGATTTCACACACGATCTCGAACAGCCTGCTGAAATTTGTGACGCGAATCGTCGTCATGGAGCGAGGTCATGTCATCGCATCAGGAACGCACGATCAGCTGTTGGAAACGTGCCTCGTTTACAAACGTCTCTACAACTCCCCTGCCCGAGTGATTGGAAAAGTCGCATGAATCGGTCAGTGATTGCGTCTTCCTGATTTCTCCGATCAACGGTTTTCTCGCGACTTCCGGCAGTCCGTCTCTGGTCTTTTACTCTCCAAATTCTAAACTTGGGTGTGCGACTCTGGAGTGATTCTTCACTGCAGACACGTTTCCAGCCTCGGTAGGAAAGACCTTACTGTGACACAGACCGCTGCGCAGAGACAAATTCTCGTCGTCGAAGATGAGGATATTATTCGAAATACACTCGCTGAGTTTCTCGAGGGAGAGGGATTCGACGTCACTCAAGCTGCTTCGGTCACTGAAGGACTGAACAAAGCCCGAGAGCAGGATTATCAGGTTGCAATCTGTGACATTCAGCTTCCGGACGGAGACGGCATCAAATTGATGCGGCAGATGCATAAACTCAATCCGTCGCTGTTCGTGCTGATCATCACCGCTTACGGAACCGTCGAGTCGGCAGTCGATGCTTTCAAAGGTGGTGCGTTCGACTATCTGACGAAACCGGTCATCTTTGATGATTTGTCGAACAAGTTGAAACGCGTCTTCGAGTATCGAGATCTCTACCTGGAAAACCAGAAACTCCGACGCGAGCTTGAACAGCCACATCGGTTTGATCAGATCGTTGGCTCAAGCGAACCCCTCAAAGCGCTCCAGGACTCGATCGCCAAGATCTCGGTGACCAATTCGAACGTGCTGCTCGTTGGAGAATCGGGCACAGGCAAGGAATTGTTCGCACGAGCCATTCATTCAGCTGGCCCGATGAAGGACGAGAAGTTTCTGGCCGTTAATTGTGGGGCTCGCCCGGTCGAACTTCTCGAGGCCGAAATCTTCGGATCTGATGCCCCCGGTGCGTCTCAACCGGGGATTCTTCGAATTTCTGCAAGTGGAACGGTCTTCCTCGACGAAGTCGCTCGGCTTCCGATGGGCACGCAACTCAAACTTCTCCGAGCGATCGAGTACGAAGAAAGCATGCCGAGCGGAGGTTCGGAGACCTATCAAGTCAACTGTCGAATTATCACTTCGACCAGTGAAGACCTGTTGCGACTCGTCGGCGAACAGAACTTTCAAGAAGACCTGTTCTATCGGCTCGACGGTGTGAAGATTCGAATTCCGCCTCTACGCGAACGGCTCGACGACATTCCGGAACTGGTCGACCATTTCATTGCCAAACATTCCAAAGCTTTGCGAAAACGAGCTGTCAGCGCAACCAGTGAAACAATCCGACTTCTCATGGCTGCCCAATGGAAAGGGAACGTTCGCCAGCTCGACAACGCCATTGAACGGGCCGTCATCATGTGCGACGGAACAACCATCGAACCCCACGATTTGCCGCCGGATCTTCTGGGAATGGGGCAACCGCTTCCGGACACAGACGACCTGCGTAGCGCATTGAGGCATTACGAACGCTTGCACATCTCGCGAGTGCTGCGTCAATGGCCGGACAAACGCGAAGCAGCCAAACGATTGAAACTCGGCCTTTCGAGCCTGTACCGAAAGATCGAAGAACTCAGCATCGAGCTTGGGTAACGAGGAGCGTCGCAACAAGAAAGAATCGTCCGAATCACGATACGGAATTTCAGGAGAGCCAATGATGTTCGTCAGACAATTGATCTCCGTTCCCGTTCTCCTTGTGACACTCATTGCGACATGCTTCGCTCAATCGAGTAACAACGAACTTCAACCTGAAGACCATCAGGAGAAGATTCAACAGGTCATTGCGAAGAGCATTCCATTCCTCATTGAAGAAGGCGAGGGATGGATCGAGAAACGTGGCTGCGTTTCGTGCCATCAAGTTCCCTTCATGCTTTGGAGTCTTGATGCAGCCGGGAAACGCGGCTTTGAAGTTGATCAATCCAAGCTCGATCACTGGAAAGACTGGGCGACGAAGATCGATCACTTCGCCAATCCCAAGAACACGACCGATCGAAGCGAAGCAGAAATCGCAGCTGCGAACATCGATACGATGGCGCAACTTCTGTTGATTCTGAGAACTCAATCAGAAGATCAACCGCCAGCCTGGCAGGAATCGTTCACACAGTATCTGCTCGACAATCAATTGCCCGACGGGTCCTGGAATGCGTGCGGACAACTTCCGTTTCAGAAGCGACCGAAAACGGAAACGACGCAGGTCACAACAATGTGGACGCTGATCGCGCTGCTCCGAAATGGCAACGCCGACTCTTTAGATTTGTCTGAACAGAGCCTTTCGGAACATCTCACCCCAGAGGGAACAAGCACCGAGTGGTGGGTCACTCGCTTGTTGCTGGCAGTAGAACTCAATCGCCCCGTGGGATTGCCCTTAATCGATGTCACCGAAGCCCGTCAGCAATTGCTTCAATTTCAGCAACACGACGGGGGATGGGGTTGGCGGACAAGTGATCCAAGCGACGCACTTGCCACTGGGATGGCTCTCTATGCACTCAGTCAGACGCAAGAGGATGAAAGTGATTCCGCGATCACCCGCTCTCAACAGTTCCTGATCGAGACTCAAACCGATCGCGGATTCTGGGAAGTTCACAGCACCAAAGGCAAACACCAACATCAGGTCACAGACACAGCAACCTATTGGGGCACGGCATGGGCCGTCGTCGGTTTGTGCTCATCGCTCGAAGATGACAACTCATATGTTGAAAATCTTCATCGCGATGAGAGCACCCGCATCCCGGATTCGCACTGATTCCCTCAAGACACCCGCAATTTGTATTGAGCACAACGGGTTTAGATGACCACTGAGAGAGCCTGACTGTGGTTTAAGATGTCCTGACATCGCTCGGATAAAACGTTTGCAGATGAACTCCACTTCCAAGGCGAAGGATGTAAAGAAAAACAGCATGAGCGAAGAGACCTCTTTCAATCGCCCCCGTTGATTTTGTGAACCGTTCTATTCGGGGAATCGGCTTCGCAAGAGGGATGACCTTCTTCGCTTCTTTCTGCGACTTGTTGACATCAAATTGTTGCAGAAGACTTTGCCCGGCCCCTGAATTGATCGCCTGATAGAGCGCTTTCACCATATCGGCCCGGCTGGTAAATCTCGAATCGACTCCGGGTGCCCATTTGTTTTCGATCCGCACCCCATTCTTGGGGTCCATTCGCCGCGATTGTTCGATCGTCTCCGCGAGAATCAACACCGTCTTGTTCCGATGGGTGATGTCCTCCCTGCCGTCCGCATGTAACCCGATGGCATGGCCGTCTTGTTTCGACTTAGGAGATGGCCGTCCTTCACTCTCGCAAAGCAAGTCGTGAACTTCCTGGTAGGTATAAGTCTTCTGGTAACTCATCAGATTTCTCGCTTTCGTAGATTTTCATCATTGGTTTGCAACGATTCGCAAGACCGAACGCTGCTTGCATCAAACGAAACGGGTTCAGGTGAGTGCATCACACACATGCCAACGGTCGATTCAATTTCCTTCGCGGTTTATGGACCGGTCATCATCTCCCAAGCAGATGCGGCATGCCAGACAAACAACGCAAATCCAAAAAGGACCGTCCAACCCAAAATTTTCAAAGTTGGCGAAGCAAAAACTCCAAAACAGACATCTTCCCCAAAATCAGGCAGCCAGATCAGCAAGACCCCCATCGTCGTTGCTCCCCAGAACAACGCCCCAGCTTCCTCGAAGATCGTGGGGTGAAGCAGACTCATGGCCCCGTAAGTTAAAACAACCACGAGCAGTGTCAGGTTTTGGCCCCAGGTCGACTCCTCGTTTGAAGCGAACGGAGAACTCGAATGAAAGAAGCTCGTCGTGAACAGCTCTGCAAATTCCGTTTGCCTGTTCAATTCGTCCGGAGAAGTCGTTGGCCGTCGACTGGAATTCCGCTGCGAGGGACGCGATGAAGAATTTCCCGGCGATGAATTCTGCTCATCCCATTTTCGACGATCTTCGGGATTGTTGAGAATTTTGTAAGCATTGACGACAGCTTTAAAAGAATCGCTGGAAGACTGCTGAGGATTCCGATCGGGATGATGTTCGACCACCAGCTTCTTGTATTGCCTGCGAATCTCCGCAGAGGTCGCATTTTGGCTCACTCCCAGAATGAGATAGGGATCGAACAATGCTCTCGACACTGTCCTCCCCTTCTCACGCAATCCCAGGAATTGTCAGAGTGTGTGCGGATTGAAATTTCGACCGCATTTCGACCGAGACCGAGGCAGTCACTCCACACGTTTCATCATCGCAAGTCGGCTCTTTGGGATCAAGATGCGGTGAAGTCGTGACCATCGACGGACGCTCCGAATGTCTGCGGAGCAGAGTGCTGACTTCCGAATCAGCTACGATACTTTCTCCGGGAGATTCTTCTGAAAGAACTGGATGAAATTCCGCGAAAGGATTCGCTCGCTATCCTCCTGCGAATAGCCGCGTCGCTCCAGAATCTCAGCAATCTTCGGAAGATACTCAATGGAATCCATATCGCCGGGACTCTGTTCTTTCCCAAAACCTCCGTCGAGATCGGTTCCGATTCCGGAGTGCAAGGCATTCCCGGCCAATTGACAAACATGATCAATCTGATCGACGACATCTTCGAGTGAAACAGTTTCCGGAGGAGTCACTTTCTTGATGTATTCCGGCTTCAACATCCAGTTGTCGAGGGCTGCACCAATGACAGCCCCGCGTTCGATCAACGCACGAATTTGATCATCATCGAGTTGCCGATCTCCGGGGACAAGAGCACGACAATTGTGATGGCTCGCCAGCACCGGACCTTCGAACACATCAAGTGCCTGCCAGAAAGATTCATCCGCCAGATGTGTCGCGTCCAGCAACATTCCGACTCGGTTCATCTCCTTCAAGAGTTCCACTCCATCGGACGTCAGCGGACCTTCGCTTCCGGTCCCGTGACAGTATTCATTCGGTCCGTAATGAGCCGGTCCCACGATTTGCAGACCCGCATGAAACCATTCCTCGACCTGTTTCGGACTCAGAATCGGAGACGCCCCTTCCATACTCAGGAGATACCCAATCGGCGGGGTCGAGGCACTGTCTGCAGATTGATCCGCGCTCTGCCATTCGCGAGCGTGTTCAGTCAAATCGTCCGCGGACGACAGTTTCCGCAAGACGCCCCGTTCCGCCATCGCTTCGTAATAAGCCAGTTGCCCTTTCGCAGCGGCGTAAGTCGATTCACGCCCCTGATAAAATGTCAGTTCAAAACTCTTGCGATGGAGTCGCGGAAGGAGGGTCGCGATGACGATCCCAATCCCGGCGTTTCGTAGCTCCGGAAAGCTCACCATCGCTTCGCCGGGAACAATCCCGTCGAACTGAGATTCGAATTCACGAATCTTCCCAACTGGCCATTCGAGGTTTCGGTTCCACTCGACGGCATTCCATGCCAGATCGAGGTGCGCATCAAAGATCAACATGTGCAAATTCAGTCTTTGAATAATGGAGCTGACTTATTACGAGTCATTCGTCAGTGGATTTAAGATGGCGATCCGCAAAGTCGAGATACTGATCCCAATCGTAGTCGGTGACATCATGCTTGCCGCTGCGAATGTGATAGCCGATGGTTCCAGAGTTGATGGGCTGATTGATCTCCGGCATCTCTTCAGGAGCCGCGTCTCCGCCGAATCCATCTGTTCCGAGCAGTCGATAGACAGGATCAGCATGTAGTGCGGAAAGAAACTCCCCATGCGGATCGGCCCAGCGATCTTCTTCTGCGCTGGCGATATAAACCGGTCGCGGAGCAATGGCTGCGATGAGCAGATGCTGGTCGACGGGAAGTTCGTCTTCGTTGTCGTTGTATTTCAGAAAGTTATCGCAGAACCAGTGCGGGAACGACGTGTTAATCCGACGCACGGATTCGCCAAAACGGCGACGACTGAGGGCTGCTCCGCCACACCCGGAGTTATTAGAAATAACGAGAGCAAATCGCGGGTCACTGGCTCCCGCCCACAGCGAAGTCTTTCCGAGACGAGAGTGCCCCAACACAGCTACTCGCTCTCCGTCGATCGAAGGCGACTGCTCGAGGTAATCGAGAGCGCGGCTGAGTCCCCACGCCCAGGCTGCGATACTGCCCCAGTCTTTCGGAGAGATTGATTCTCCTGATCCGGGGTACTCTCCATGAAGCCCGTTTTCAAACCCGTCATCGAAATCGGGATCGAAGTCCCCGTAGTAAATCGTGACGAGTGCATATCCTCTTTCGACAATTTTCTCGACTGGCCACCGCGACGCAGACGCCCCTCGCGAAGCTTCGGTCGCTTGATGGTTTTCGTATCCCGAGGCCGGTTTGTTCCGCATCCAGTTTTTGTTCAATGTGATTTCGGGATCCGGATGAATGGAATGGTTTCCCCCGAAGTTCAATGCGAGAAACGCGGGAACCTTCTCGTCAGTCTGCAGACGATAAATCAACAGCCGCGCGACAAGCGGAGACTCTTCGTCTCCCAGCAACAGGTCGACTTCTTCCCGAATTGCTTTGCCGCCAAGTGCATTGGCGTGATAGCTGATGAGTTCGCTGCGCACTTCTTCAGGTGCTGGGGGAGCCGATCCGTAGACCTCTGAAGCGAACAGATCAAGAATTTCGCCGCGCCGCTGATTGATCCACTGATCCGCGTTCTCGACAACTTCTCCTGAAGTCGTTGTGAATGGATCAGGAAGCGTGAACTCGGGAATCAAGGATTCGTCATAGATCGCTTCCTGTGCGTTTGAAACAGTCGCAAGACATGCAAACGCCGTCAGGCAAATCGCAAGGAATCGAAAATCGCAACTACTCATCGTGTCTTTTTCCTCGTTGTCAATCCAGAACTCTCATCCAAGGATGATGATTCTTTCTCCGCTTTTCCAGCAAGTGCCGCAAGTCGAACCGAAAAGAAAAGTCGAATTCTCTTTACAGAATCGCAAGACGCACCTGACTCGATCAACTACAATTCGCGTATCCCAGTCCCATCGGTCATGGAAGGATTGTTCGCACCTGATGTCTTCGTGGATTCTTCAGCACTTTTTGAATCCCTCCTTCTTCTGGGCGGGAATGGCGTTGGTCTCAGCGCCAATTATTATCCATCTCATCAATCGAATGCGCTTCAAGCGTGTCCGATTTGCGGCGATGGACTTTCTGCTCGCGAGTCAAAAGCGGAATCAGCGCAGGGTTCTCATCGAACAGTTGCTGCTCCTTCTGCTGCGCATCCTGCTCATTCTTGCAATTGTAGCTCTACTTGCGCGAATGATTCTCGACCCGTCTCAACTCTCACTCTTCCAGGGGGCCAAGTCTCATCATGTCGTTGTTCTCGACGACTCTCTGTCGATGCAGCAGAGAACGGCAGAAGGGACAGTCTTCGACACTGCGAAGGAAGTTGTGCGTCGACTGGTCGCAGAAGGTGCGGACTCGCCTCAATCGCAGATCTTCACACTTGTGCGGATGTCTGCACCGGCGACGACACTTTCTGGATTGAGCGAAGTTCAACTGAACAGCGATCTGCTCGTGGAACTCACCGATCGACTCGACGCGATCAAATGCACACATCAGGTCGCCGAGCCCGATCGAGCTCTCGACTCTGTTCTCGAACGTCTGACTGCAGACCGTTCAGCCGTGCGGCATGTCCACGTAATTTCAGACTTCCGGGAATTGAACTGGATCGAAAGCAAATCGGCAATCGCTTCCTTGAAAGCACTGGAGACTGCCGACACAAACGTCAATCTCGTGAAGTGCGTCGAAGACTCCACTGAAAACCTGACCGTGACTCAACTCGGAGGAAAAGTTGAAGTTGCCGCTGCAGGTGTTCCGGTCACTCTCGAAGCGACTATTCAAAATCAAGGAGTGCGAACAGCCAGCGACGTTCGTGCAGATGTCTTCCTTGACGGGACGCGAACGCCTCGCACAATTGACTTTCAGGACATCGCTGCCGGAGAGCAGACATCGAGGCGTTTCGACGTCGTCTTCGAAACCGCCGAGCATCACCGGGTGGACCTCCGGATTCGCGACGATGCTCTGGAACCGGACAACTTTCGATTTCTCACCGTCGATGTTCCTCAAGAGATCCCTGTATTGATCGTGGACGGCTCTCCCGGAACAGAACAGGCCCTCTACGTTGCCGACGCGCTGGCAGCTGATACATCTGTCACCGGGTTCTCTGTCGACGTTCAGACTCCGGACGATTTGCGAAGAACGCCACTGGAAAACTTCGATCTCATTTATCTCATCAACGTTCCTGAAATCGCCCCCGATGCGCTGATTGCATTGACCGACTACGTTTCAAACGGAGGCGGACTGGTCTGGTACCTCGGCGATGCAATTCGGCCGGCGTTCTACAATGAGAAACTCTTTCAACCCGAAGCCAGCTTGTTTCCCGTCCGCATCGAAATCGCTCCGCGCGAATTCAATCGAGACGACAACGGCAGCGTCGCTCACCCCGATCTCGTTCCTGTTGAATCTCCGCTATTCCAACTGCTGACCGATGCGGAAGTTCCCATCCTCGATCTCGTGTTTGTGAATCTCTATTTTCCGCTGGCGCCGGCAAGTTCAGATTTGCCGAACATGGCTTCGGATGTTTCGGTCCTGGCACGACTCAACAACGATGCCCCTGTTTTCCTCGAACATCGATTCGGAAGAGGCAATGTTGTCACGTGTTTGACATCAGCCGGACCTCTTGTGAATCCGCAAGGGACCGTATGGACAAACTGGGCCAACGGACCAGCCAGCTTCAGTTTTGCCGTCTTTCAACTCGAACTCGCCAAACATGTGATTCGTAAAGACCGATCTCTCCCCGCACTCCAAAGCGGCCAACCGATTGAATTCAAACTCAATCAGGCGTTCTATCAACCCGATGTCGAAGTGCTTTCCCCTTCCGACCAGATTGACCGAATCCAAGCGACTCCGCCCGCTCAAGAAGACAACGATGCCTCTTCCTCCGAACCCGACGGGACGTTATTCAACGTGATCTATCGAAACACGGACGAACCAGGGATCTACTCCTTCGGCCTCTCCACGCAACAACCAGGACGCGAGGAACGGCTCTACGCGGTCAATGTTCCTCCATCCGAAGGGGCTTTAGCAATCGCAGAAACAGACGCCCTCAAGAATGAACTCGGGCTGGACTCAACGATTCAAATTCATTCAGTCGGCACCTATGACTGGATTCTCAACGAATCCCCCGGATCGGAAATTCGCTGGTTGCTCCTTCTTCTTATCCCTCTTCTCTGCATTGTCGAACAGTTTCTCGCCAGCCGTCTCAGCTACGTCGAATGATCTTCAATCGGTTCGCTGCATCGCCTTCGAAAAGAGATTTGCGGTCGCAAACAATTCCCGAATCGTTCTAAGCGAGCTCGAACGATCAACGTCGGCAGCCTCAAAGGAAATGTGTTCCGGGGAGTGCAGACTCCCGATGAGGTTGGTCTAAAATCTCGACCGAAACGACAGGAGTTGAAGAATTCGTCTCACCAGCGAGATCACAATTCCTCCAGTGACGATGAGAATCCCCGCTACGAGATAGGGATAATGCCCCGGGGTTTCCGGATCTCCTCGCATCGAATGCAGGAAGAAATAAGAGATCACCGAAGTCACCGTAGTCACAGCCACGAGGCGCGGCTTGTACCACATGGCGCTGGCCACGATCAGCAATGCGTATCCCGCAACCAGTGACTCAATGGGTCGTGCGGCATAGTAAACCGCAGCGGTGAAGAGGATCGCATCAGATGCAACCCAACAGCGACGAACGAATCGCACATCCTTCCTCAGCAGCCGCTGAAACACAATCGAAGCAGCCCCCCAGGTTCCCAGAATGATCATTTCCGGAATATAGGACGGTCGAAGCCCCGGCACCGACAACTCCGCGAGTTGCACGACCGTGAAGATCACGAGGAACGCCGTCAGATGGACAACGAGAGCCGGTTCTCTTCGCGCCCACCGCCTCACCGAATTCCAAAGTCCCATCGACTTAAGGACGATCGGTTCATGATTCAGAAACCGCTCCAGATCGTCCGCCAATTCGTCTGCCGATCCATAACGGTTCTCGGGCTTCTTCTCGAGACACCGCATACAAATTTGTGCCAGTGGACGAGAAATCGCAGGATTGATCTTCTGCGGATGTTTCGGCTCGCTATCACGTAATCGAAGAATCTGATCGAGCGGAACACTCTCGGAAAACGGAGGTTGTCCGGTCAAAAGTTCATAAAGAATCGCTCCGAGGCTGTAGAGATCCGAACGATAAGTGACCGAATTCACCTTTCCCCACGCTTGCTCCGGAGACATATACGCAGGCGTCCCCAGAATCGCTCCCGACATCGTTTGCTCGTCATCATGCTCGAAGACTTTGGCCAATCCAAAATCAGTGACGAGGGCATTTCCATCGTTGTCGATCAGAATGTTGGAAGGTTTCAAGTCGCGATGAATGACATCCTGCCGGTGCAGATACCCAACCGCCCGAGTGATTTGAACAAGCATCGCTGCCGACTCGTCGAGGCTGATTTCCCCCATCTTGATTCGATCAGCCAACGTAAACTCAGAAATGTAAGCCATGACGAGAAACGGAATCCCCTCATGTTCACCGGCATCGTGCACGCTCACAATATTCGAATGACGAAGACGCGAGGCCGCTCGTGCTTCTCGAAAGAACCGACGAACTTCTTCATCGGAAGCGAACTCACACGACCGAACCATTTTCAGAGCAAAGTGCGAATCCAACGTCTGATGCCGTGCCCGATACACAACTCCCATTCCGCCCCGCCCCAACTCAGCTTCCAAAAGATACGCACCGAACTCGCGCGGAAGCGACTGAAATGAAGAACTCGACAAACTGGAATCGGACGACAACAGTGTTTCGGCCACTTTGTCTTGACCGCCACCTCCCGCCATCGAATCGAGCAGGTGAATGCAATCAACGAGTTGCATGAGATTGGGATGTTTCTTGAGGAGTTCCTCCGGAATGGAAAAGTGCTCGCCGTCTTGAATTGCGTCGCAGTGCCGCTCCAGAAACTCCAGGAGTTCGGGATCGAAGTTCGAATCGGAATCTGACAACTCAGCACCGCGATCAGTCATGAGTCACTCTGATTTTCTACGAGAATCTCTTGAAGCTTATTCAGGGCCCGCATCCACAGCATTTGTACGGCTCCTCGGCTTCGTTCCATTCGCTCGGAGACTTCTTCAAACGAGAGTCGCTGCAAATTTCGCAGTTGAATCACTTCCCGGTAATCGTCAGGGAGTCTCGAAATCGCGTTGGCCAACTCGAACTCCTGCTCGTGATCCATCAAAACCTGACTCGGGGAATCGAGACGAGCAGCCAGTTCGCGAAACGGAGCAGACGCATCCGGAGACTGCGGCTGGATTCTCACTTCCTTCTTCACGTCGCGTTTCCCTGCTCGGAATCGGCGGATGAAATCATGAGTGTTATGAGCAAGAATCTGTTTGAGCCATGCCAGCCATTCCCCTTCAGACTTGCCCTCGAAATCCCGAAATCCGCGATGCGCTTCGAGCAGTGTTTGCTGGACGAGATCGGAGGAGTCGACTTTTGCTTTCATCCAGGTTTCGACATTGGTCCGCGCAATGACGTTGATGTAATTTCGGCAGCACTCAAAGAGTTCATCGCGAGCACGTTCATCGCCGTTTCTCGCGTTTTCCAGAAGAAGCGCGATCCGCGTACTCTGTTTTGACTCGCTCATTTGCCCTCTCCTTAACTTCGCGAAAGCTCAAGCACACAAGAATCCGTTGCTCTTGCCGGTCCCTTGCCTGAACGAACTGACGCAAAACTCTGATTCTGCCCGACAGCGAGCCCGACAGCGAGCCCGACAGCGAGCCCGACAGCGAGCCCGAATCGAACTGACCGAATCGAACTGACCGAATCGAACTGACCGAATCGAACTGACCGAACGGCCTCTGCCTCGACACCTGAACATCGAGCCGACTGGAAAACTCCGTGCTTTCAGATTATCCGATTCAGTGAATCAGAGTAAAACCGCTGAAGAGAAAATCTGAATGCAAGTTTCGAGCGAAACTCCCAGCTTCTCGAAACTCGCAACGTCGAATTCAAGAAAAGAGATCGGAACAATTCGCAAAATCGGCACAAAGGGTCTCTTTTACGAGTTCCGCAGCGGAATCGAAATCTCCGAACAAGGAACGTCTGCGTGTCGAAGCAAATGATCCCAAAGTGTAGATGCCTGTCGTTCGAACATATCCACAGTCTTGGCCAGAGACTGCGGCACCGAAGAAGTCTTGATTCTCCCCTAATTGTCTCGCTGAAACGGAAAGCGAATCAGAATGCAACGTGACACCTTTGCCGGGATCGATAATATCCTCTTGAGTTTGGGTCTCGATGAAAGCGGCAACTTCGCAGATTCGACGGCAGGAGATTCTGAAGAAACGTCGCAGGAGGATTCTCAACAGCCTCAAAGTGCTGTCCCCGAACAGCCAGAAACAGCGACGGCAACACCGTCTCCTCTCGACCAAAACGCCCCCACCTCAGAGTCCTCCAGTGGAGACGAACGTTCGGACAAGCCGGTCATCGATGAAATCACAAGAGATAACTACGATCAGGCGCGGGCCCATCTCGCCAAAATCGAAGCCGCCCGAAGACTCGCCAAGGCAAACGAAAAACCGGAAGCAAGTCCCCCGCAGCAAAAGTATCCCAGCTTGCGAGGGTCCAGCGAATTCAGCCCCAAAGCTCCCGACTCGCTCGAACAAGCTGGGCTGAATCTCAGCGACGTGATGAATCTCATCATCAAATATCTCGCCAGTCGAGGTGTTGAGACCGGATACAAGATCGCACTCCAGATTGGACTCAATTTCGGACTCGTCGAAGCGATTCTTCGACAGCTCAAAATTGAACGACTCGCCGCTTACAAGAACGCAATTGCCGGCGGCGATTACCTCTACGAACTCACCGACCTCGGACGCGACCGGGCACGCATTCTTTCCGATCAGACGACTTATTTCGGAACAGCTCCCGTTCCCCTCGATCAGTACATCGCCAGCGTTCACGCCCAGTCACTCGAAGGCCGCAAACCGTCGCTGAATGCGATTCGCCGGGCCTTCTCGGATCTCGATATCAGCGATCGCATGATCTCGAACATCGGGCAAGCCATTCACTCCGGTCGGGGAATGTTCCTCTACGGACCTCCGGGTAACGGAAAAACCAGTATGGCCGAACGTGTCACCAAATCTTTCGGTGACACGATCTGGATTCCCCGAGCGATCATCGCCAGTGGCGAGATTCTCCGCCTGTACGATCCCAACCGTCACCGCGAAGTTCCCGTTTCCGATGATGCCGAACTCAAAGTCGACGGACGCTGGGTTCGCATCGAACGACCAACAATCGTGGCGGGGGGTGAACTCCAGATGGAAAACCTGGAAATCACATACATCCGCAAAACAGGTGTTGGCGAAGCTCCTTTGCAGATGAAAGCCAACTGCGGAACGCTTCTCATCGACGACTTCGGCCGACAGCGAATGAGCACCGACGAACTGCTCAACCGCTGGATTGTTCCACTTGAACAGCGACACGATTACCTTCACCTCGAAAGCGGTCGAACGATTCAAGTTCCGTTCGATCAGTTGATCATCTTCTCCAGTAACCTCGAACCACGAGATCTGGTCGACGACGCATTCCTCCGCCGAATTCCATACAAGATCGAAGTCAAAGACGCCTCAGAAGACGAGTTCCGCGCTCTCTTCTGCAAGCAGGCCACACAGCAGAAATTCTCGTACACCAACGAAGTGATCGATTACATGATCATCGAACACTACGTCCAGGCAAATCGCCCCTTCCGCTTCTGCCACCCCCGCGACCTGCTCCGCCAAATCCTCAACCGCTGCTCACTCCACAACCTCCCCCGAGAAATCACCAAAGACTCCATCGACCAAGCCGTCGAAAACTACTTCTCGATAATGTAAACCGGTCAATAGTGAGTCTAAGTCGTACAAACTTCTCCGACTCAATGTCTACTTGAGAAACGCACGCATGGCCTCAATCGATTCTGAGAGATCTTCTGGTGTAAACAAAGCATTGTGCTGGTTCTCCGGATGATGAATCTGATGGCGAATGTACTCAGTTAGAGTGACTTGCTGCCGCACCGTCGAATGATCTCTTCGACGACGGATGTACTCACGCTGCAATTTGTCAGCTTTGTAGTCCTCCAAGAGTCCTTGTGCCTCAATGAATCCATAGAGCTCATTGTGGTATTCGTAGGACGCTTCTCCAAACGCTGAAAAATTCACCTCATTCAGACTCGGATACGGAAGCTCCTGCTCAAGAACCGGCGACACTCGCTCCGGTGTTTGATCAGAAACCAGAATGATGTTTTCAAACTTTAGACGCTTGACGATTTCTGGACTGTGCGTTGTTAGCAACACCTGGGTGTTCTGAGACTCAGAAAGGGCAATCAGCGCATTCGTTAAAGCGCGCTGATGTTCTGGATGCTGAGAAGTTTCGGGTTCCTCAATGGCGTATACGATGTCCGGCAGGTTCGCCGCGTTCTGTCTCCTCTCTGCTTCTGCGCGGAAGAAACTGATCAGCACGAGGCGTTTTACTCCACTTCCTCTCTTATTGATCGGGATGTCATCGTCACCAGTGATTGACACATTCTTAAAAACATCTGGCCATTTTAGACTGGCGAATTCTGGAAGTCGAGGATCGAGAGACTCAGCAATGGCAGGGTTCATTTCCTCAAGCTTCTCAAGAGTTCTCTGCGCCACCTCATCGAGTCGTGCCTTCACTGTCTCTGTGACCTCCGCCAAGCCTGCCTGAATCTGTGGATCGCCGAGAATTTCCCTAACTGCAATTCGCATCGGATCCTGAACTTCATCGTCGGAATCGCTATTTTTTCGATCTGATTGAAACAATGTGTATAGCGGCATATACTTCTTGAGCTGCTCCCAAATGCTTTTCGCATCATTTTTAGCAACTTCAATTTCGCTATCGTCTAGACGTAAGTTTTCTTGCCCAAGCCAAATAGCTCTACGCAGTTCAGCATTCTTCGTCCTGTCTGGGCAATTGAAGCCTGCTTCTTCCACAATCGTCTTAAGCTCCGAGTTTTTCTTTAGAAGCAAGTCGTCGCAATCGGAGTTTACGGGGTAACTTGCTCTGATAAACACCTTTTCCTTGCCAGCATTGGGGTACTTCTTGAGAACATGCAGCGTGCCGTCTGAAGTTAGAAGATACTCGTCTCGCAGTGTCGTCTGGTTACTGTAAGCGCCGTTTGGAGTGCATGTTGACTTGGGTTGTATTCTTTGGGGTTTCTGGTTTTGGAATTCCTGGGGGATGGTGTCTTGTCGCGTGTGGGTTATTCTCGAGTGCAGTGGGTCGAGTGGATTG
>NZ_SIHI01000027.1 GCF_007859735.1 Thalassoglobus neptunius
GTTGAATTCCTGACGCCACCAACCATGCATATACGAACTCGGCAACGAGTTCACCAGAACAACAGTCCGGTGATCCCACGATCACCGGGCTGTTTTCGTTTGCGCACTCTCTCTTTTCCGGCGACTCTCTTCTCTTCTGTCTTCTTCTCCGGGCTCAATCTACTCCCGCACCGATCACGCTCTTCGAAAGTTCGTATGAACGAATGGATTACCGCATTCAATGAACGGTCGATCGATCCATACCTGGAAAGTGGACTAACCGACTTCGAGAGTGGTGACGCCGAAGATTTTGTGATGGGCCAGTTCAGGGGGCGGACCAAGGTACATGCGTGTGCAGCCGAACACCTCGGACATTCCATGAGAATGGCAAAGTTGAACGGCGTCGGGATTATTGTCCGGCACATCGAGAAACACAGGTTGCCCTTGGCTTTGTTGAAGAAGTGCCACGAAGAGTCTGTCAGCAGTCGATAGATCTTCGGCGAAGAGGGGACCGATCTTCCATCCGGAGCGGCATTTTCGCATCACCGCGAATCCCTCAAGTTTTTCGCTCTCCATCGATGCGATGGAAATCGCCTGCGGCTGCTCGATCCAGTCTTTCAGAAATAGATGACGATCCCCGGGAAAGCACTGTGCGTCAAAAGCTTTAACGAGTTGGAAATCGACTTGGCGGAGCGGAACAAGATTTGGGGCGGTCCCGTTGATTCGGCTTGGGCCAGAAGTTGTGAATCGACGATGACGGGTGAACGGCACAAAGCCTCCCTGTTCATAAAAACCGACCATGGCATCAACGCCGTCTAATCCAATGGTCGCATTGTCATCGAGGCGTTCCAAAAGTTGGTCGCGCCGCGCGTACCAGAGTTTCCGGCCATGTTGTTTTCCGCGATGTTTCGGCGTAACGACAAACAGTCCCATGAACCCGAAATGAGAATTATGCCGAACAATTGCCCCGCCTCCGCTTAGCTCTCCATCGATATCGAGGGCAAGATACCCATTTGGATCGAGATTCCAGAACATCTCTGAATCATGAATTCCGGGATTCCAACCTTCCTCCTCAGCCCAGTTGATCAAGAGGTCAAGTTCCGCGCGGTTCATGGATCGAATTCGCTCAGTCATCTTGTCTCTTCTGTCTGGGAAATCGGCGTCGAGCCAAACGTTTTCTTTGTCACCATAAATTGCGTCGCTGGAATTAGTCTATCATTCATTCGAGTCATCGCTGTGGATGTCCGCTGCTTTGAAATCCCTTTTCGTGTTGTTGGTTCGTGGGGCGTCTTCAGAAAGTCGTGTTTCGGGGTCGGAAATTTTGTGCTGATGATTGATTTTTTCCTCTGCTTGCAGCGAAGGTGAACGGAGATCTTCGACGATGCGGTTTCACCGATCATGGTGTCAGAAATGATTGGCGGAGAGTCAGCGTATGGGAAACTCGTTTCCGTTTGAGCATGAGTTTCCATTTTGAAGTGATTTGCGAGAGTTCACGTGTGCAAATGCAAAATTCATCAAATGGGCCGATTTCCGGCGAGTGTGGAAATACCAGCGAAGTGGTGTGAAACCTGCTTGTGAAATGGTTTCGCGACGGACTCGTCGATTCAGAAACAGCCAGGATAAGTTCCAGAAGACTGAAGATGCCCTATTCATCATTTCGAGATCGTTCGTTGAACGATGTTTATTTTCGAGCCGTTGCCAACTTTACCTATGACTGGGAAAGCTGGCACGACCCCGATGGAAAACTCGTTTGGGTGAACGATGCCGTCAAGCGGATGACGGGCTTCACGCCCAGCGAATGCCTTCAGATGGAAGATTATCCGCTTCCAATTGTGGTTGATGACGATCGTTCAAAAGTCGAAGAAATGTTGCGGGCTGCCGTGGCAGGGGAGTCTCGAAATGATGTCGAGTTTCGGATTCGTACAGCTGGGGGAGAGGTCCGGTGGATGGCTGTTTCGTGGCAGCCGATGCATGCCGACGATGGACAGGACCTCGGCTTTCGAACAAGCGTTCGAAATATCACGGAGCGGCAAATCTTCGAGAACAGTTGAGGCTCTATGCGGAGCATCTGGAACAGCTGGTCGAAGAACGGACTGCTCGGATCGCGACGTTGGAGAAACACCGGCAGCAGATGGAGAAGCTGGCTGCCCTTGGAGAACTCGCTGCCGGAGTCGCCCACGAAGTGAACAATCCGCTCGCCGGAATTCGGAATGCGTTTGCGCTCTTTCGCTCCAGCATTGATCCCGAACACGAGCACTTCGATCTTCTGGATATGGTCGATCGGGAAATCGAACGCATCAGTTCGATTGTCCATCAGATGTATCAGCTGTATCGCCGGAATCCGCAACAGCCGGTGGACTTCTCTCTCGCGAATACGATCCGGGATGTGCTTTGTTTGCTTGAACCGGTAGCTGGTCGTCGGAAAGTGGACCTGAATGTCAGCCCGCCCAATGTCACAGAAATACTGCGTCTTCCGGAAGGAGAAGTGAAGCAGGTCTTGATCAATCTGGTGAGGAATGCGATTCAAGCATCCCCTGTGAATTCGGTCGTGACGATCGTGGTCTCTTCAGATCCGGAATCGGTTGAAATCCGGGTGATTGATCACGGAAGCGGGATCGACGAAAAGGTGCTGCCTCACATTTTTGAACCCTTCTTCACGACAAAAGGGGAGTTGAAAGAAGGGATGGGGTTAGGACTCGCTGTCTCAAGAACTCTCGTGGAAACGATGGGAGGCACATTGGATGTGGAAACAGAAATCGGAAAAGGAAGCACGTTTCGAGTTGTCCTTCCGACAGTCACAGCCGAGGATCTCTCGTGAGGAATCTCAGATTCGATGGTGCGAACTGAGGGCCCTTTGATTCGTCGGCATGATGAGAGGTAGGGTGAGGTCCGGTGCTGGCTTTTAGCTGTTCGAGTGAGCGGCTTAAGTTTCGATTCCTGCACATGCGAAAGCGAAGTGTGGTTTATGGCTGCTTCAGACGAGTACAAGAAGACCGAGAGAATTCTCATCGCTGATGATGAACCGCTGTTTCTTCGGACGACTGGAGAACTGCTGCGAAAATCGGGGTTCGAATGTGTATGTGTGCCTGATGCGAAGTCAGCCATGGCCGAGTTGGAGACGGGGGATTTCGATCTTGTTCTCTCCGATTTGAACATGCCCGGAAATTTGAAGTTGGAGCTGCTCAGAAAGCACAGTGACCTTCAGCCAGAAATTCCACTCATTGTGATCACTGGCGTTCCGACCTTGCCGTCGGCGATTGAGAGCGTTCGGCTCGGAATCGCCGATTATCTGGTGAAGCCTGTGAAGTTTGAGGACCTTCTGAACAGCGTGAAGAAGGCCCTGGCCAACAGTCGGCGGACTCAAACCAGAAGCTCAAGAGGTCGGGCAAAGACGGCAGAGAAGTCGAATCGCATTATCGGTGAGTGTTCGCAGCTGCGCGAACTTCTCGAGATTATCAATCGTATTGCGACGACCGATGCGAATGTTCTCATCACTGGTGAAAGCGGAACGGGGAAAGAGGTCATCGCGCGAGAAATTCATGATCGCAGCCATCGGAGCGGGGGTAAGTTTCAGGTGATTGACTGCACTTCCGTTCTCGAAGCACTCTTCGAATCGATGTTGTTCGGGCACAAGAAGGGGGCTTTCACCGGCGCGGTCAGCGATGCTGAAGGGCTGTTGAAACAGTGCGATGGGGGGACTGCTTTCTTCGACGAACTCGGAGAACTGCCAGCCCCGTTGCAGGCAAAACTTTTGCGAGCGGTGCAGGAGCAAACGTTTACTCCGGTGGGAAGTCATACGCCTGTGACAGTGAATACCCGTTTCGTCTGTGCGACAAATCGCGATCTCGAACTTGAGGTTGCTTCCGGAAGATTTCGACGCGATTTGTATTACCGGTTGGGAGTCATTCACCTTGAGTTGCCACCGCTTCGTGATCGAGGCGACGACGTTTTGCTATTGGCCAATCACTTTCTCGAAGAGCTCCGTCCCGAAGATTCGTCTCCGCTTCGAATGACTGAAGAATCACAAAATGCGCTGATGACGTATTCATGGCCCGGAAATATTCGCGAACTGCGGAATGTGATGGATCGTGCCATCGCGCTTTGTACCACTGAAGAAGTCACTCTCGCTGATCTTCCCGAACGACTTCGCAGCCAGGAGCAAACTGAGTCTGTGGTTCTCAATGCTGAGCAGGGGCCAGAAGCTTCGATCGTTCCCGTTGAATCCGAAAGCGAATCGGCAGAAGTTCCCACACGCGAAGAAGCGATCGAACAGGCAGAGTATCAGTATCTTGTCGGACTTCTCAAAGCATGTTCCGGGAACGTTTCCGAAGCAGCGCGTCAGGCGAATTTGTCTCGTCAGGGATTGCACAAGCTCCTCAACAAGCACAATCTTCGAGCTGCTGAGTTTCGGAATCGCGTCGAGAAAAAACAGGATTGATCGCAGACTGTCGCGTACAGTTGACAGTTGAGGGCAATTTTCCCGCTTGGAGTCAGTTTTGCGTTACCGTCTGAGAGTGTTCAAGTCCTCACTCTTTCTCTTGAGGAGTGTCGACCTGATTATTCTGGACGCGAACAGCGATTGCGTTGGATAACTCAACCCCGTTCGCACAACTCAAGGAGCTGAATCATGATTGCGAGAATGGTTCCGAAAGTTGGCAGGGACAATACACCACTGAAGACGGCGGTGTGGCCGCATGGACGTCATACGGACTTCGATCATCTATCGAGTGTTTCGCGAGAAGACTACCGTCGCAAGAGGCATCGAAGTTACGGTGAATCGTGCGACAGCGAAAACCGGAAGATCTTCCGGATGGTTGTCTGGTTTATCGTAGTGACTGTTCTTCCGGCAGTGTTGGGGGTCGTCGCAGCGATGGCCTATCCTCGCTGGTTGAACTAAAGCAAGGTGCTCTTGCCTGTGCACTCGCTTGCGCTGTTTCATCAGATCAAAAGCTGAGTTTGCTCGTGCGAGCGAGTGCCAAACAAACCAGAAAACTCTCTAAACGGTTCTCTTATCATTCCTTTGAAATTACTCGGCCTCGGTGTCTTCAATGACCCCGGATCTGCGCTGAGGAATCTGCCACGAGGATTTCGAACAGTGCTTGAAATCCTTTGTTTTACGACGGTGTCGCCAATCGTTGTCACAAGTTTGTCTCTGGTTGGCGACACTGTCGATGCAGGCTGACAGCTGATCGCGGCTTTCTTCTTCTTGTTGGTGTGGCATTTTACATCGTACGGATGAGAAACATCATTTCCATTTTTGCTCGTCGAGAGAAGGGCGTCTGTCGCGCAATCTAAGTTCAAATGAGAAAAGAAGTTTTTCGCTTTGGTCAATTCCGTCGGAATTTTTGAACTCGAATCCGGTCCCGACTGGAGCGCTGCTGGCACGCAGTTCGCAAACTCTGGTTCTTCAGATCATCGCCGTCCAGACGAATGTTCGGGCTGGATGGAACACAAAACTTCCGGCGTATTGTCCTCAGGCGTTGTCGCCCGCAGCCTGACACGTTGATGATCAGTCCGGAAAATTAAGAGAGGATTGTTCAATGAACCGTTTCACTATGTTGACTCTATCTGCGTTGATGTTGGCTCTGTTCGTCGCTGCTGATATTGCTGAAGCTCAGGGACGAACACGATCTATCGCGGAACGTCGTCAGCGACCGGGACATGGTTTCTGGCAGCGATCATCGATCCCCGGCCAGACCACCACTCGTTCCAGTCGAACAGTGACTCAGCCGCAACAGATGATTGCCCCCAGTCGTAACTTCTTCTGGAATCGAAACTATGTCATCACCCCAAATCAGAACGTGAGAACTCGAACGATTGTGACGCAGCCGGTGAAGAGTCAACCTGTTGTCACACAGCCTAAAGCGACGTCTCCTCAAGTTCAGAAAGAAGTCCCGCAGCCGAAACAGTCGATGGTTTCAAATGAGCAAACCAAACAAAAAGAGGGAGAGCCGGAAACCATCATTGACTAGAGCAAGTTGCACTCGCCTGTGCACTCGCTTGAACTTTTTCATCGGGTAAAAGGCTGAGTTTGCTCGTGTGAGTGAGTGCACACCAAAACGGAAAATGCGCTGATCTCGTTCACTGCCACACTCAGGTGAGTGATTGATGGTGACGTATGTCGAGAGTCGGTAACCATTCAGGATTGACCAAATCGCAACACGTTGCGAGTGGTCAGTAACAATTCGAATTCAGTCAGTCGTTTTATCTATCCTGCAACTCTTCCGTTCTGCGAAAAGAAAGGAGGACCACTCATCTCACAACTCGATTGAATGCCAAGTGTTGATCCTAGAGAAAGCCTCGCCGTGCCATCCCGGTGAGGCTTTCGCAGTTTCCGGGAGGATTCGAGGCTTCATCATCGAGCTTCGTTGGCAACTCTGCTCTGAGTCAATCACCTGCGCCGCTTGGGCTTCGATGACCGACGAACTTGCGGTTCGCGGTCACTGAATGGGAAGACTGATTGGGAATTACGGGCCTTTTCTGTTTGCAATCGGCTGATTTTTCTCAGTTTTTTCATCAGTGTTTCTCCGTACGAATGATGGACATCTGTCATCGGAGGGGTACGATCAGCACTTGATCAATTGAAGTTTTCCCTGGATGACCTGTCCATTGATGAAATGGGGTGGAGATGAGTTCGTCGGAGCCGGATTATCACTTTCGATCGGCGCCGTTGACTGGGCCACTTATGGATCGCTCTGAATTGCAGCGTTCTTTGGTCCTGGGTGAACTGGCCTATATCGCGTATCTGGACGAAGACAGCGCTCAATCAACAGTGCGTCCTCTTCAGCTTCTGGAAACCTTGTTCGTCGAAGAGGATGGAGCACAGGCATACGTCTTCAAAACCGAATGGGACTGCATCGTCGCCTGTCGGGGAACGGAACCGACCGAGTGGAATGATTTGAAGGCGGATGTGAACGCGACAATGGCTGTTGCAGGGACAGTCGGCCGGGTGCATCGCGGTTTCAAGCAGGAGGTCGACGACCTTTGGCCGCAACTCTTCAAAGAACTCGAAGCAAACCGCAAGACGTTATGGTTCACCGGGCACTCGCTGGGCGGAGCGATGGCCACGATTTGCGCGGGACGATGCTATCAAGCGAAATTAGATCCTGTTCCAACCGAGTTGCATACGTTCGGAAGTCCACGAGTTGGGAACAAACGCTTTGTCAATTCGGTCCCGATCACTCACTACCGTTGGGTCAACAACAACGATCTGGTCACGCGTGTGCCGCCCATGTGGCTTGGGTATCGGCATACCGGAAAGCTGATGTATATCGACTCGAATGGGCAATACGGCCGCGTGTCCAAAGCCCAGTATGCTCAAGACTGCTGGAACGGGTTCTGGGCAGGATTGAAGAAAGGGGAGTTCGATCTCCTCGCGGATCATTCCATGACCTGCTATCTGGATGGAATCGAAACCGGAATCCGAGCCGAGGATGACCATTCGCGATAAGTGCTCGCTGCGTTTGCTCGCGTGAATTGCTGAACTCGCACGGGCGAAGAAGTGCTGTTCACACGGGCAAAGAAGCTCTAGTCGCTGGCGTTCCCGAGGAGAGTGCGAGCTTCTTGGGCGGCTGGCGAATCGGGAAATTCGGCGATCAGTTTTTCCAACCATTCTTTCGCCAATTCGGGATGTTCCCGGATGACTTTCCGAGTCAATTTGAGCTTGTTCTCTGCACGACGATCGGACTCGGCCTTCGCGGCTTTGGCTGCTTCCGCCTCTTTGATTTGCTGCTGCATTCTCTCTTCTTCTTTGGCAGCCGCTAACTTCTCGGCGGCCAGATCGGCCAAATCGTCGTCCGGGTGCCATCGGCGATAAACACCAAGGACCTCAACGTCGACCGATTTGGGAAAACGATCGAATGAAGCAAGTGTGAAGCCTTCGCCTTTGGGAGTCACTTCGGTTTGACCGGGTGGAATACCCGGTGTCCCCAGTTTTGCGACGTATGGGCGATGTTCCTGAATTTCGATTGACTGTCCATTCGCGTCCCGAAAGGTGTATCGAACGTCAATCGCTCGAATGGAATGTTCGCCGACATTCTTCCACGAATGACGGACCTGAACGGAGTCGCGACTGGTGAACGAGTTGTAAGCAGTCGTCAGAAGAGTATCGACCACTTCGACGGACGAGACCGGCAGCAAGTGTTCCTTATCGATTGATGGATTTTCGGAGCCCTCGGATTTTGTGGGATTCTCAACGACTTCTGTAGCGGCCAATGTCTTTGGAGAATCTTTGACAGCCGGTGGAGTTGAAGCTGGAATGGAATTGAATCCTGCAGCCCCAAGCGTCAGGCTTCCAGCCATTGTCTCGGTGGATTCGTTGGTCGTGTCGTTGACGTCAGTGTTTTCGTTGACGATCTCAGAAGTTGATTCGCTGAGAACGTTGTCGGTCTGTTCGTTGAGCAGCGGAGTGCCCGACTGAGATTCCGCCCTCGAGGTGTCAATTGTACGAGGACCGTTGTCTTCTTTCTCGATATTCACCGCGACGACAAAAATGACCCCGAAGACAATTGTGAATGCGTATAAGACCACCTTCCACAGTTCCATCGATCTCTTCCCAACAGTGGCAACTCACAGAGCCCAGTCCCGACAACTTCTCGAAGTGTCCTCGCAACGTTTGAATCGAATCTCGAATCGGACCATTCATCCGATTCAAAACATTCGCGAGGCAGCTTCAAGTTAGAAGTTAGTCGCTGAGTGGAATTGATTCAATAAGAAACTTTGATTTGAAGCCCGACGCATGTTGCCAAATCAGGACAAAACAGACTCACCGATTCGAACAGTTACCTTGAGAACCGTTAGTCTGACGATGCGCGATGGCAATTCGAAGCAATCAGCCCAGCGACGAAGCCCCCTTTGAATCCTGCGTCGATGTTGACCACTGTGACGTTCGAAGCGCAGCTGTTCAGCATGGACAGCAGTGCCGCGACGCCTGAGAAAGATGCTCCGTATCCGACACTTGTGGGGACAGCGACAACAGGGCAGCTTAGCCATCCCGCGACCATCGACGGGAGTGCCCCTTCCATCCCTGCGACGACGACGACAGCATCGCAATCAGCAAGTTCATCTTTGACTGCCAGAAAACGCTGAGGACCGGCGACACCGACATCAATGAATAGATCGTTTTGAATGTTCATCCAGGTGAGCGTTTCGATCGCTTCGAGTGCCACTGGACGATCGGATGTTCCAGCGGTCACGACGGCGACTCTGCCTGTCTGTTCAAAGTGTCGCTGAATTCGGACTGTTCGGGCTGCGGGATGATGAATGGCTTCCGGAAATTCCGAAAGAATTGCCTCTGCCTGTTCCGTCTCGCAACGTGTCGCGAGGCAATTCTGGTCGGCAGCTTGCAGCATTCGGAATGCACTGACGATTTGCTCGTTCGTCTTCCCGGGAGCATAGACAACTTCCGGGAAACCGCTACGAGTTTGTCGACCGACATCGAGACGTACTTCAGCGTCGGAGTCTATGGAAGTGGTCGTCGAGGATTGTTGTGCCAATTGCCGGGCGGCAGCGTCAATCGACTGTTCACCTGCAAGAAGGGATTCCAGAAGTTGGCGGATTTCAGATTCGTTGCGACCAGAATTCATGCGAAGTCGTACACATTTCAACAGGTGGATTCGTGTTTTGTGACAGCCTGTCTAAACTATCAACTTACGGAGGACGTGACGACCAACCGGGTTCGCAAACGACTCTGTTTTTGACGACTCTGTTTTTACTGTGAAGCCGCCTCAACCCGCACTGCAATCCTCTCAATGATCGAGTGAATCGGCTACGCTTGTCTTCAATGAATTGAAGAGAACCGAAATTCAGAATTTAGAACACTGTCCCGAGTCAGAGAACGTGTCAACAATCGCGTTTGGGACGCCAATCGAAAGAACGCTGATGGCGGAATTTATTGCACGCAGGCGAGTGGAATTCGCCAATACCGATATGGCCGGAATTGTTCATTTCTCCAACTTCTATCGATGGATGGAAGAGGCGGAGCATGAATATTTTCGGTCGCTCGGGCTGACGATCATGCAGAAACGTCCAGATGGTAGCTACATCGGCTGGCCGCGTGTTTCCGCGTCGTGCCACTTCGAAGCTCCAGCATTTCATGAGGATGAACTGGAGATCCGATTGCGCGTTGAGAGAATCGGATATAAGTCGCTAACGTTCTACGCAGAGTTCTTTCGAGGCGACAAGCGTCTCGCTCATGGAAGAATGAAGACCGCCTGCTGCATTTGCGGAATCGAAGGAACGCTCGAGTCGATTCGTATTCCGGACGAATATCGAACCGTGATTGTGGAAACACCAGCGAGTTGAATCGTCGTCGATTCGTCAGTTCGCTCGCGTTGGTCAAGCGAATAGACAGATTGGGTGCGTTGGTCAGACGCGTCGATCAGGCGGCGGCACGCAGTCGAAGTTCTTCACCTTTGACCGAAACGATGGCGATTCCGAGCTTGTTCGCGAGGCTCAGGACTTCCTTTTCATCAAGGAGAATCGTCATCCCGGATTCGATTGCGAGAATGCGTGCGCCAGACTCTCGCATCGTTTGAATAGTTTGCAGACCGATCGTCGGAACATCGAATCGAAGATCCTGATTCGGCTTGGCGACTTTGACGACCGTCATTCCTCCGCGACGGCAAAGTGATCCGGCTCGTCGGATGCACTCGTCCGTTCCCTCGATGGCTTCGACGGCAATGACGGCTGTGTCGTTCACGACCACAGTCTGGCCGATGTCGAGATCTCCCATCCGCTTGGCGAGTTCCCAACCGAAGTGAATGTCCTTCCACTGGGAAGCAGACGGATGACGTTGAGTAAGAAATCCATGTTTCACAAGAATCTCCGGGCAAAAATCCAACGCGGACCGAAAGTGAATGCCGTCCCGCTCAAATTCCCGAATCACCGCCAATAACAGGGTGTCATCCTTTTTATTGGTACAGTGACGAAGCCACATGTTAATTGTTCGCAAGTCCGGCCAGAGTCGCCACAGTCGGAACGGGTCGAATAAAACCCGCTTCTCAACTTTTCCTGCCATCACTGCGTTTTCGACTTTGCGGCGATGGAAGTAGCGAATCGCGTTGCCGATGCGAGCCAGAGGAGCTGTCCGGAAGTCATCGCAAACCTCTGCGAGTTCTTCGGAGACCATGCCTTCGATTCCCATGCACTGCACGGAGTAGCCCTGTTCCTGAGCGGCTTGGGCAAAGTGCACAGGAAAACGGCCCCAACCGGCCAGAAGGCCGATCCGGTGTTGCTGTGTTGGCATGGGTAGGATGCGTGCTCGGTGCGAGTCCGACATTGGATCCGACATTGGAATTGAAAGGTTCTGAAAGTTGAGGTGAGTTCAAGCAGCCGATCGTTGAGAGCTCTGATCGGACTGAGATGAATCTGCCAACTGCGCCTTGAGTTCGGCGAGTTGTTCAGAAAGCTGTTTGACTTGGTCGCGAAGTTCGGGAAGTTTCTGAATCGAGAAGTGATTTCGAATACAGTCTTTCTCATTGATGGCAGGGATTCCGTGGAACGTTCCGCCAGCTGGCATGTCCCAGATGACTCCCGACTTCCCGCCGAATTTTGTTCCCGGTCCGATATTCACATGATCTGCGACGCCGACCTGTCCACCCATTTGGACATAGTCGCCGGTTGTGCAGGAACCTGCCAATCCGACTTGCGAAGCAAACGCGTTGTGTTTTCCGATCTGGCAGTTGTGTGCAATCATCACCTGATTGTCGAGCTTGGTTCCTTCGCCAATCACGGTGGAATGAATCATCCCGCGATCGATCGTCGTGCAGGCTCCGATTTCGACATCGTTCTGAACAATGACCGATCCGGTATGTGGAATCCGAACGAAAGCTCCGTTGAC
This sequence comes from Thalassoglobus neptunius, assembly GCF_007859735.1. GTDB lineage: Bacteria > Planctomycetota > Planctomycetia > Planctomycetales > Planctomycetaceae > Thalassoglobus > Thalassoglobus neptunius. The sequence continues at coordinate 11,819 of NZ_SIHI01000027.1, forward strand.
GAAGCGGTATCCAAATCCGTCAGCCCCAATCACGGCATTGGCGTGAACGATCACGCGGTCATGGATTTCGACATCGTGATAAATCACCGCATTCGCGTGAATGACGCAGTCGTCGCCGATGGTCACATTGTCCGCGATGACAGCTCCCGGGCCGATTTCACAGCGGTCACCCAATCGGACGTTCTTGCCGATCCAGGCGTTCGGGTAGATGTCACAGTCCTCTCCGACAACTGCTGACTCGTCGATCTGAGCGTTCGAAGAAATGCCGCAACGGGTCCGCGGAGCTTGCGGGCGGAAATGCAGCATCGCCTCGATGAAGGCTTGTTGGGGCTGGTCGACGAGAATCAGAGCGCATTTTGAACCGCGTCGTTGAAACTCTTCAGAGAGTTTCGCAGTGGTGATCATCGCACCAGCTGCACTGTTCAGCGCATGCCGAAGTTGTTTTCTGGAATCAAGATAGGAGACGTTGTCAGAACCTGCAGTTTCCAGCGAGGCAACGTCTGAAATGAGAATCTCTCCGTTTCCGAGAACTTCTCCCGAAACGTGTTGTGCGAGTGCATCGATTGTGATCGGCATCGGCGGCGTCCCTGCTGCGACCTTCGATCGGTCTGTTTTTCTGGCGTCTTGCCGACGGTCTTCTAGTCCAATCTCGCAATTACAGCAAGACGGGTTTTGGGGCGATTCGGGAAACAGCCACTCATTGGTGAAGGCGGGTAGGCTGGATTGCAGATTGTCTGCGGAGAAGCCATTGGTTTTCTTGTTGGAACGCGAAGAATTTCAGTTGTGGAAGATTCTTCAATTTCGTTTCAACAAACTGGACCATTGAAACGTATCAACAGTGTTCGATCGAAACACGCTGAGTTCGTTCCATTCACCTGCTCATTTCTCAGAGCGTTGGGCATGCTCTTCTGGCATGTCGAAGCGGAAGGGGTTTGCGATGATGATTTCGACGATTGTTTTTCTCACCATATTGACTGCTGGCTTCGCACTGATGTACTGGATGTCGCCGACTGGATTCTTGGCGAAGGCTTATCCAATTGTCCTGACAGTGTTTGCGTTCTTTCTGGGGGCGATTTTGTTGTTCTTCCATGGAATCGCTTTGATTCTCGTCGGTTGGGCCGGTCGATCGTGGCGTTTCAACCCGCTGGTCGTTTGCGTTTTCGCGTTTGCATCGCTTGTCGGTATCGTCAGTGTCGTCGGTTGGGGATACTCGATGTCAGCGTCCGCTCGGGCGGAAGTCCGCGAGATGCGTGATGCTTATCCGTTTGAGTCTCTCGCTGACCGACTTCCCGATCCGGCGAAGTTGAACGCTCTGCCTGAGTCGAATCTGGCTCCTCAGGTCGTCGTGCGTCTGAGTAAGAAAGACGACATGTACCGAGGGTCAAGAGCGTCGACTCTGAAACGACTTCACAGTGAGTATTACGAAGACTTCGTCACGGCTGCGGGGTTTGGTCCCGTGCGGATGGTTCGAATTCAACCGAGAATGGTAGAACTTCCCGAGCCGAAACCGATTCCGCAATCGAAGCTGCATTGTCCGAAAGCGATCGAAGAATCGAAGAACTCATCGTCCGACGGTTGGTCTTACAGTGGTGAAAGAGAATTCCAGGCGTATCTTCAGACTGTCACTGATCCTCGCATGAAAATTCACGAAACGTCGGAGTCTGAATTCCTGCGGCCCAACACGTTCGGATATGTTCAGGATCACGAGCACGTCGCAGGTTTTCAGTCGCATGCGTTCGCACGTGTTCCCGTTGTTGACGAAGAAACTCCGGAACTGGCGGAGTGGCGACTGGAACGAATTGAACTGGTCGGATTATTGCGGAACGATGAGCCCGTCGTTTACTTGTCCGAGTCGCTGCCGAATCTCGAAGAACTCGACACATTCGAGACTCGCCCTGTTGATGGATGGGAAGCGGACGCTCTCTCTCAACTTGTTGACTCAACGGACTTAGTGGTTCGGGAACAACCGCAAGAGATTCGAATGATCGGCTCGCTTCGGGCATCGAACAACTGTCTGATGTGTCACGATGTCAGACGCGGCCAGGTTCTCGGAGCACTCGCTTACACGCTGACACGAAGTGCTGAGAGTGAATCCGCTTCCGATCTCCACGAAGAGACGAGTCCAGATAGCGGGGAATCCGAGATTCGCGACATCTTTTCGGACACCTTGAACGAAAGCGAGATGTTCTGAAGCACTTTTCGGATTGATCTGCATCCTACTCGCACAAGCAAACACAGCTTTTAAATAAGTGAGACCGCGCAAGCGAGTGCACTGGAGAAAGCAACTTGCTTTAAAAGTCGTACCAGAGTCCCCATCCAATTTGGGATTCATGCTGGTCGTAGAACGAAAACTGAGAGCTGCCGCCGTCGTAGTAATACAAGCCGGAGCGAAGGATTCCCGAAGCTTTCGAGAATCCGCGCCATGCCCAACCGAGTTGCATCGCGACGTTTCCGCCATAGTTGAGTTCTTCGCGAAGATGAACGTTCAGCGCAGCGAAGGGAGCCCCATAAATTCGAGTCGCTTGAGCCGGTCCGTAGTCGAAGCCGAATTGAAACTCGAGCGGCTCGGAAACATCGACGTTAAACCCGTAGCCGATTTCTCCGTAAAGTCGCAATTCCGGAATGGGGTAATACGAATAGCCAAAGTTAAAGACATCACGCAGAAAGTTGTATCTCTCGAGGGTCTGGTTGGTAACAAGATACTCGTCCCCGCGATGAGAGCTGACGTGATAAAATCCTAACTTAAACGCATGCGGACCGTTTCGGTATGTCAGCGGAAGATCATACCGATAATCGGTCGCCTGCATGTCGAGATGGCTTTCGGGATCCTGTCGGAGATTGACTCCTGCGAGGAGATCAAACTGCCAACCTTCAAGCCGGTTTCGAGAGCCGAAACGGACGAATCCCACCCGGCCTGCAATCGAAGAATCGAGGAGCGATCCCAGCGTTTCCTCTTCGATCACTTTCACCGAAAGTCGCGGTTCTGCCGAGCTGGCCCAATAGGTCGTGTACAGAAATCCCTGCGGCAAAAAAGTCCAGCACCAGTCACTCTGATCACAATGAGTGAGAAACGGACTGAAGAGTGACTCTTCATTTGTCGTCGCACCGAACGACTCGACCGGAGGCAGCACAAGCGGGGGAAGGCAGTCGTCTTCGGCACTGGCTGGCTGAATTCGAATACACAGCCACAACAGCCCACAACACACAAGAATGAGGGTTTTGAGGCCGTTTTCTCGTGACGTTGCAGGTGACTTGATGCGATTCTTTGACTCTTGATCAGTCATTGCCGGGATGAAAGAGTTCATTGATTGAACACGAAATCGAGGAGACGAGCGTTTCCGAGTGTAAGTTGCTCTTTCCGGTACACTCGCTTGAACTTCTTCATCAGGCAACAGGTTGAGTTTGCTCGTGCGAGTGATCGCAAACCAAAACAGAAAATGTTCTAGCGCATCTTACTCGTCGTGCCGTTTGGGAGTCGAACAGAAATCCGGTTCGCAGGCTCGCATCGGAAGGAAGTTGGCTGTTCCTGCCGATCAAGGATCGCAGTCTTCATGCAGCGTGAATATCTGCGAGTTAAGAGTTGTCATTCTTACAAAACGGACCTTGTCCCGGCGCTGGTCAGACTCGTCTCAGTCGGGCTCTTCACAAAAGGAGAATGCGATCATCAGAGTAGCTGGCAGACCTCACTGTTTCGAGAAGAGTTCATCGAGACCGTCGAGGTTTTGCTGAAGAGATTCTCGTGCGTCGAGTTCGGACCGGTGGTCGAGGACTCCGATCGGGCCATCGTATCCGCTCTCCAGAATTGCCTGGATCATCTTACGTTCGTGTTTTCCCGAGCCGATGGGAAGGATTTTATTCTCAAGCCCGTTCACGTCTTCGCTGTCTGCCATGCCGTTCAGGTTCAGGCAAAACAGATACGGAAGCATTGCGTTGAGAGCGTCGGCGAAGTCATCGATGTGTTCATGCCCATGATGGAAGTTGTAGACGATGCCGACGGAGTCATTCTGGGTTTCAGCTCTCAGGGACTTGCAGACAGCCACGAGATTCTCAGGTTCTCCGCCCCATCCCCCATGATTGTAGAGTCCCAACCGTCCGCCGATCGCTTCAGCTTTGCGGACTAATGGAAGCAGTTGCTGAGTGGCAGCTGCGACACGCTCAGCCTGGGTTTCCCCATTTGGGCTGGGATTGGTGATCCAGAACTGCGGGGCAATGTTCTTTTCTGAGGCGAGCTGGGCGAAGTCGTCATGCCAACTCCAGAATGCGAAGAATTCAAGTTGCCGTTTCTTGTATTCTTCGATCTCTGCGGCGAATTCCGAGACATGTTGTTGTCGCCAGTCGTAGGCAATTTTGCTCATCCCGAGATCGGCGATCATCTGAGCGCGCTCTGCCGGGCCGCGTTGGCTGGCATCGAACGGGACGATGCACCATGCCACCAATTCGTCGACCTGAAAATTCTGCGGGCGTTCGGAAAAGGGTTTGGATTCTTCCGCGATAACAAACTTGTTTGGCAATCCAATGACAGCGAGGGCAATCATTGACAGGCCGACAATCGACAGCGTCAGTGAGAATGGTGTGGCTGCTGCTGGCGTCTTTTGCAACAAGTTCTGAGGCATCTCGTTGACTTTCATGGTTGGGGCAGGGGATGTTTCAGGAAGGATCGATTGGCTGCGAGTTTAGCAGTTTTCATTGAAATTGAGACGAACGAGGTCGAAATCGTCCGGTCAATTGTTGATCGATTTCCGATTTATCTCTGTTTCGACTTTGATTGCTTACAAAACTCTTACATCATTTTGACGAGTCGCTGACCACTTGTCTTGGGCTTCGGCGTCTAATCCTTCATCACGGAAACCCTCACACTTCCTATTTCGCGTCACAGAAGGATTTGAATCATGTTCAACACAACGCACGTGGCACTTGGCTGGGGAATGCTTGTTGTCCTGGCGACCGGTTCCAGACTTTTGGCCGAGCAGGTCGAACTCGATGTTGCTTCCGCTTACGGAGTCTTGAAGTCCGAAACGAAACAGACGACCTGGCTTCGCGTGGGGCTGACCGGATTCGAAATGGAATCGGACAAGGAGCGTGCCCCGGTTAATGTTGCGATCGTCCTGGACAAATCGGGATCGATGAACGGGGAAAAGATTGAGCGAGCCAAAGCTGCGGCTCAAGACGCAATCGATCGTCTGGGCAGGAACGATATCGTTTCGGTCATCACGTACGACACGACCGTCAATGTTCTTGTTCCTGCTACGAAGCTGACAGACAAGGAATCGATCAAGCGAGCAATTTCGAAGATTCGCTCCAATGGCGGAACCGCGTTGTTCGCCGGCGTCAGTAAAGGGGCAGCGGAGGTTCGCAAGTTCCTCAGCGAAGAACGCGTGAATCGGATCATCCTGCTCTCGGACGGTCTCGCCAATGAAGGACCAAGTTCGCCGTCAGAACTCGGGTCGCTTGGAGGATCTTTGAAGAAGGAAGGAATCTCGGTCTCCACTCTCGGGCTCGGTCTCGACTACAACGAAGATTTGATGGCGAAGCTTGCTTCGCGGAGTGGCGGGAACCACTTCTTCATCGAGCGTGCTACCGAACTTGCCGACGTGTTCAATCAGGAATTTCAGGACGTCACCTCAGTCGTTGCCCAGAATGTGCGGCTGAAAGTGACCATGCCCGAGGGAATCCGCCCGGTGCGGGTTTTGGGGAACGAGTCAGAAATCAGCGGACAAACGATTTTCGTCGACCTCGTGCAGATTTACAGTCATCAGGACAAGCACATTGTTATTGAAGTCGAAGTTCCTCAAGCAGAATCCGGAACTCGCCAGCGGCTTGCTAAAGTCTCCGCGACGTATCTCAATATGCAATCTCATGAAACAGACAAGCTCAGCGGAGCAGTGGCTGTTGAATTCAGCGGAGATGTTGAAAAGGTCGACGCTTCAATCAATCGAAAAGTGATGGAAGATGTTGTCGCCTTTGTGTCGAACGAACAAAACAAACTCGCCACCGATTTCCTCGATGCCGGCGACCTCGTGCGATGTGCGGAAACACTCGAGCAGAACAATCTGTATCTGAAAGCCAATGCGGACCTTTTTGGCAGTGAACGCCTCATCGAACTTCAGAATATCAATGGTTTTCAGCTTAGAGCAGTCCAGCAGCGAGACCTGGTACGGGCTCGAAAAGATATGCGTTACTTGCAGAACTCGATCGATCTCAATTCAATCGACGTCAACTCTCAACTTCAAGTTCCTGTCGATTCGGCTCCCGCGCAACCAGTACCCGTGAAAAAGTAGACAAGACTTGTTGCCGAAAGTTGATGAACTTCGGATCACTGAGAAGTCGGAAGCACCGAACAGAAAAGTTGTTCGGTGTTTCTTTTTTCTGAACATCGTTTCCACCTAAAATCGACTTGTGACACGATCTCCCAAAACTTTATTGATCCTGCTCGTGACCCTTCCGCTTCTGCTGTTGGGCTGGGCGGGCTTGCAGCTTCTGAATCTGGAAGATCGTCAGGTCGAAGAAAATATCCGGGGGTTGTTAACCGACCGATTGACTGAAACAAAGAGAATTCTCGCTGCAGAGATGCAGTCAAAAGCGAGCGAGATGGAACAGCTCACTTCCATTGACTCGTATGATGTTGACTCGCTCCGCGAAATTGTCCGGAACGATCCACGGCTCTTCCAACTCTTCGTGATCGATCCAAACGACTTTCTGGTTTATCCGGATCCCCGGTCGCAGTTGAATAAGACCGAACGTGAATTTCTGCTGAATGCTTCTTCGCTCATCAATGACCGACTGCTACAGAAGTCAGCTTTGGAAACTCAGTCCGATCCTCCGGACGCCAAACAAGAAGAGAAAACAACCAGCCTGAATCTATTAACTCTGGGAGCGTCTCCGGGTAAGTTCGTTCAGGCTGAAGAGAAGCAACCTCCGACTGCGGGACGTTGGTTTGTCTGGTACTGGGGACCGGGATTCCATTTGATTTACTGGCAGCGTCGGCCGAATGGGTATCTCGTCGGAGCAGCGCTTGACCGTTCGAAATGGATCTCTGACCTGATCGCGGAGTTGCCCGATACAAGTGCTGCGGAGCAGAGTCCGAAGGCCGCTCCCTCGCAGTCACAAATCGTCGAGTCCGGATCGAAGGTGATTTACAAATGGGGAGGCTTTCGTCCGACGAAAGGAACTGCCCCTTCCGCGGAACTTCAGCTTCCGGCTCCGTTGACGGCCTGGGAACTTCAGACGTTCGTCCCGGCCGGCTATCTGACATCCGGAAAGAATGGAGTCTACGTTCTGATCTCTGGACTCGTGTTGAGCACTCTCGCTCTGTCCGGTCTCGCATTTCTCATTGATCGCGAATATGGACGAGAAGCTCGGCAGGCAGAGCAGCGCGTCAGCTTCGTGAATCAAGTCTCGCATGAATTGAGAACACCACTTACGAACATTCGCATGTATGCGGAATTGCTGGAACGGGATCTTGAGAACGTTGACACGCCATCACCGGATTCTGTTCGCAGGCTCAATGTCATTCTAAACGAATCACATCGCCTGAGCCGCTTGATTGGGAATGTATTGACCTTCGCTCGGCAGGATAAGCAGTCACTCAGAGTTTGCCCGAGGATGATTGTTCCGGACGACACCGTCCTGGAAGTGGTCGAGCGGTTTCGTCCGGTCCTCGATCGAATGGGAATTGAAACCGTTCTGGCTCTCAATGCGAAGCAATCGATGGCCATTGATCCGGATCTGCTGGAACAAATTCTCGAGAACTTGATTAGCAACGTCGAAAAATATGCCTCCAACGGCCAGTGGATGCGGATCGAAACGGGTGTACTCGATGAGCGTCTCTTCAGGTTGGTCGTTTCCGATCGGGGGCCGGGACTTCCCGACAATGGGGCGAGCCGCGTATTCGAACCGTTCTGGCGAGGGACCGATGAAATCTCACAAGCAGCCGGTACGGGAATCGGATTGACGATCGTCCGCAGCCTCGCGCGGCTCCACGGAGGTGATGCAACGATCGGCAACTCCGATGCGGGGGCCAGTTTTATTGTGGAGCTTCGTGAAGCGACCGAAGTTTGAAGGGATGAAATGGTGAAAACACAGCCGATTTCGAGATTGTCCAAGTGAGTGCACAAGGAAGAGCAACTTGCTCGTAGGGGGCGTGATGAAAGTCTTAATTGCCGAAGATGATTTTCATACTCGTGAAGGACTGGCCGATGTGATTCGTTCAGAAGGCTACGAGGTTGTGACCGCGAGTTGTGGAAAGTCCGCGATTCGAATGTTTGAGTTGAGCCGTCCGGATTGTGTGTGTCTCGATATCATGATGCCGGAAAAGAGTGGCTATGAAGTCTGTCGCATGATCCGTGAATCCTCTCCGAATCTTCCAATCCTTCTGATCAGCGCCAAGTCTGAGGAAGTTGACAGGCTGGTGGGGTTTGAACTCGGAGCGGATGATTTCATCTCGAAACCATTTAGTGTCAGAGAAGTGGTGGCGCGAATTCGGGCTGTCACTCGGCGTTGTTTTCAGATGAGCGTTGAACCGCCCGCTCCTTTTCAAATGGGGGAGGTGGAGATTCTTCCGGCAGAGTTGCGAGCCCGTCGCGATGGAGAGACGATCGAATTGAGTTTACGGGACGTTCAGATTCTGGAACTTCTTTATCGACGACAAGGGCAACCCGTCGATCGGCAGACGCTTTTTCGTCATGCCTGGGGCGAGGAATACATTCCGAGCAGCAGAACTCTGGACCAACACGTTTCACAACTGCGAAAGCGGATTGAACGAGACCCGAAAGCCCCTGAATTGATCCAGACAGTTCACGGAGTCGGGTATCGGTACGAGCAAACGAGCGACACGCAACAGCCCTCCGATTGAGAACGATGGTGGTGATTCGGCAATTACCTCGTTAATCGGTTCCCAATCGCGGCATTTCGATCATCTGAGTGGGCCGTCTGTCGTTCGATCACAGTTTCGAACGTCTTCATGTGAAATTGGGCCAAAAAATGGCGAAACGAATGTCGTGGGGGTGATGAATCGGACTGGAGTCACCGCTATGATTCTCGAACGGAATGAAGAACAGACCGTGGGAATCGTGGAGCGGAAATGTCAGACAGAGTGTATTTGGCAGTTGACCTGGGTGCCGAAAGTGGACGCGTCATCGCTGGTGTTTTCGATGGCCAGAAGGTGGAACTCGAAGAAGTCCATCGATTTGAAAACGGCCCGATCACCGTCGCAGGCACGCGGCGGTGGAATTTGATCGGTCTCTGGAAAGAAATTCTCGAGGGGCTGCGACTCTCTGCACGAAAATTTGGCGACCGGATTGTTTCTGTCGGCGTCGATACCTGGGGCGTCGACTATGTGCTTCTTTCCAAGAACAACGAGTTGTTGGGCCAGCCTTACAACTATCGGGACTCGCGGACCGATGGCATGGTCGAGCAGGCGTGTACCCGCGTTCCGAAACAGGAAATCTTCGGAGAGACGGGCATCCAGTTCATTCAGATCAACTCGCTGTATCAGTTGATCGCCATGCAGCTCAATGATCCGCATCTCCTGGCTGCGGCCGAGCATTTCCTGATGATTCCCGACTTCTTCCACTGGCTCTTGTGTGGCAGTCAGGTCGTTGAGTTTACGAACGCGACCACGTCCCAGTGCCTCCATCCGAATCGACGAGACTGGGCGATTGAGCTTCTTCGAAAATTCGATATTCCGACGGAAATGTTCCCGAAAGTTGTTCCTCCGGGGACGAAGTTGGGACGAATTCGACAGGAAGTGGCCACACAAACGAAGCTTCCGAAAATCGAAGTCGTTGCTCCGGCAACTCACGATACCGGCTCTGCTGTGGCGGCCGTCCCGACAGATCGGACCGGGAAATCGAACTGGGCGTACATCAGTTCCGGAACATGGTCATTGATCGGTGTGGAAGTCCCGGAAGCGATTCTCACTCCGGAGGCACTCGCCCAGAACGTGACCAACGAAGGCGGAGTCGATGGAACGTATCGGCTGTTGAAGAATGTGATGGGATTGTGGCTTGTTCAGGAATGCAAACGTTCCTTCGAACGGGAAGGCAAGTCCCTCAGCTACGACGACTTGACTCAACTCGCGCTCAAGGCAGAAGGCTTCCGATCGATTATCAATCCCAACGATCCCGTCTTCCTGAACCCGGATGATATGGCAACTACCATTCAAAACTGGTGTCGCGATCACGGAGAACCAGTTCCGGAAACCGAAGGCCAACTCGTCCGGTGTGCCCTCGAAAGCCTTGCTTTCAAATATCACACTGTATTGAAGGGGATCGAAAAGCTGACTGAAACCCCTGTGGAAGTGATTCACGTTGTGGGTGGCGGGTGCCAAAATGAACTGCTCAATCAGTTCACAGCCGATGCCTGCGGTGTGCCGGTTGTCGCTGGCCCGATCGAAGCGACCGCGTTCGGAAATATCCTCGTCCAGGCACGCACTTCCGGGGAAATTGGGTCGCTTCAGGAGATGAGGAATGTTGTCCAGAATTCTTCCGAACTTGCCACGTTCGAACCGAATGCCACAATGATCTGGAATACGATCTATCCGCGCTACCTCAAACTCGTTAATGGTTCTTAGGGGATATTGCACATCTTCGGACTGTTGACAACGTGTGCGTCCCAGTGGATCAGCGTCTGTTCGAATTCTTCATCATCTCTCACTTTCTACTCTGGTTCAATAGACCCCATGGCACTGTTTAGTAAACTCAAATCCGCACTGAAGAAGACCAAAGACCTGCTGCGAACTGATGTTCGGGACTTGTTCAAGTCTGGGGAAATTCTCGACGAAGCCAAGTTGGAAGAATTTCATCGCGGTCTGATCACGACCGACATGGGCGTCGAAGCTTCCGAAGAAGTTGTTGAATCGCTTCGGGAAGAATTTGGCGGACGGACTGTTGATCCCGATGCGGTTTGGGAGAATGTCAAAAACACGCTGAAAGAAATTCTGAAGGGGGATGGATCGACGAATTGGGATCCCGAGAATCCCCTCTCGCCATTGAATATGGCAACGGAAGGGCCGACCGTGATTCTCGTCTCCGGAGTCAACGGAGTTGGGAAGACGACGTCGATTGCCAAACTGGCCAACTACCTGACGAAATCGGGGAAAAAAGTCGTTCTGGCAGCTGGCGACACTTTCCGGGCGGCTGCTGTCGATCAGTTGACGAAGTGGAGTCAGCGAATCGGTTGCGAAATCGTTCGCAAAGATCCGGGAACGGACCCTGCGAGCGTCGCATTCGCCGGATGCGATCACGCCGTTCAAATTGGAGCGGATGTCGTTCTTGTTGATACAGCGGGACGCTTGCAGACGCAGCAAAACCTGATGCAGGAACTCGAAAAGATTCGACGAGTGATCAACAAGCGGATCGAGGGAGCCCCGCACGAGAGTCTGTTGGTGCTTGATGCCACGACGGGACAAAACGGCATTTCTCAAGCGTCGAAGTTTTCAGATGCCGCAGGATGTACCGGAATTGTGTTGGCGAAGCTCGATGGAACCGCGAAGGGCGGAGTTGTCGTTGCGATTCGCAAAAAGATGGGAATTCCTGTCAAATACGTGGGTGTGGGAGAGCAACTCGATGATCTGCAGTTGTTCTCACCGGACGATTTCGTGGAAGCGCTCCTCGAAGAGAGTTGATACAGGTCGATCAACGACCTTAATGCGGAACCAGTGAGGGATTCGCTCTTATGGCTCATGCGTACACTCCTGGATTGCAGGTGAAGGATGAGATCCTCTATCGGGTCCAGCGACTGCTCCCCATTCCGGGTGAGGTTCTGGTCCGCGAGGGTGACGAAGTCACGGCGGACACTGTTGTCGCTCGCTCCGAACAGCCCGGAGACATCTTCCCGATCAATCTCGCCAATCAGCTTGGAGTTTCACCAAGTGAAGTCCCCGGCGTCATGCATTTTCAGGTGGGTGACAAGATTGAAGAAGGGGATCTGCTCGCGACCTCTAAGGGCATCTTCGGGTTCTTCAAGAATTCCCGAAACTCGCCGTACACAGGAACCATCGAGTCGATCTCTCATGTGACGGGACAGGTCATCATTCGGGGCGAACCGATTCCAGTTCAGGTGGACGCCTTCGTCGCTGGGAAAGTGGTGGAAGTCCTCCCCCAGGAAGGTGTCGACATTGAGACTAAAGCCGCCTTCGTTCAGGGTATCTTCGGGATTGGAGGAGAAATTCAAGGTCCTCTGGTGATCGTCACCGAGGCTGCGGATCAGGATTTGACATCCGATCTTGTTCTTCCGGAACACCGTGGTGCAATCCTCGTCGCTGGTCGCAGAATTCAGGGTGAAGCAGTCAAGCAAGCTCAGGAGATGGGAGTCCACGCGATTATCGGCGGCGGAATCGATGATCACGATCTCAAGGAAGTCCTGGGATATGACCTCGGGGTGGCGATTACCGGGTCCGAGTCGATCGGCCTCACGATTATTATTACGGAAGGCTTCGGCGAAATTGCGATGGCCGAGCATACGTTCGGTCTGCTTCAGCACAACGCCGGAGCACTGACATCAGTCAATGGGGCAACGCAGATTCGTGCGGGAGTCCTCCGACCGGAGATCGTGATTCCGACGGAAGGAGCCCTGAATTCCGATGAGACCGCACAGCGAGTTGGTGGCGGAGTTCTGGAGGTTGGTTCTCACGTCCGCTTGATCCGAGACCCGTATTTCGGTCGACTGGGAAGAGTGGCTGAGTTGCCCACGGAACCTCACATTCTCGATTCCGGCTCAAAAGCACGCGTTCTTGTTGTCGATTGCGAGACCGGCGGACAGGTCACTGTTCCCCGCGCAAACGTGGAACTGGTAGGAGACCAATAACGATGAATCATCGACGTTTGTGTATTCTCGTTGGCATCATCGTGGCGATTGCTTCTTCCGCGAACGATGTCTTCGCGCAGCCCGCACCTCCTGCCGGAATTTCTGCATCCGATCACCCTTGGGACGATGGATCGGAAATTGATGTCGAAGTCGAACTCTCTGACGTCGATCCGGATCTCGTGTACGTCATCGAACAGGCCAGCGAGTTTGATGGTCTCTATCACGAAGTCGAGCGTCGTCCTGCAACGGAATCCGAATTGGAATCAGGGATTCTGAAAGTCACAACACAAAAGAACATTCCCGGAAATTCCTATTGGTATCGTGCTTCTGTGGTTGAAGACGTTGACGGTGAGGAAGTTCAATCGGAATTCATCCGAATGGATGCCGATTCTCCGGCCATTTCGTCGGAACAGTTTTACGATGGCGATCGCTTCTGGCTGGCGGTGATCACCGTATTGGTCTGTGGATCAGTGGTGGCCTTCATCTTGATGGCCCGAAGTGGAACCAAACTGAAGATTCGGCCCATCGCCGGTTTGGAGGCGATTGAAGAAGCTGTCGGACGTGCGACCGAAATGGGAAGGTCGTGTTTGTTCGTTCCCGGCATTCAGGACATGAACGACATTCAAACGATCGCCGGACTCACGATTCTCTCGCGTGTCGCAGAACAGGCTGCTGAATACGACTGCACACTGGAGACTCCGACTTCGAAGTCGCTGGTCATGACCGCAGCGCGTGAGACCGTCGCGACCGCGTTTCTGAAAGCGGGACGTCCGGAAGCCTACAACAACGATCTCATCTACTACGTGACCGATGAGCAATTCGCTTACGTCTCATTTCTCACCGGAAAAATGGTTCGAGAGAAGCCGGCAGCGTGTTTTTATCTCGGAGCATTCTTTGCGGAATCTCTGATTCTGGCCGAAACCGGAAACGCAATCGGTGCTATTCAGGTTGCAGGAACCGCTCAGCCCGCACAGCTTCCGTTCTTTGTGGCTGCGTGCGATTACACATTGATCGGGGAAGAGTTTTTCGCAGCGAGCGCTTACCTTTCGAAAGATCCCGACCAACTCGGAAGCCTCAAGGGACAGGATTTCGGAAAAGTCCTCGTCGGTGGATTGATCCTGATCGGCGTGTTTCTCGTTACGATCGTTGATGCGGCTCCTCCAACGATCGCCGCACATTTTCAGGGAGCTGCCGACTTTCTGATGAACGATTTGCTCCAGTCTGGTTAGAGCGTTTTCTCTGTTCGTTTGCACTCACTCGCGCGAACAATGTCGAGACATCTGAGAACACTCACAGCGAGTCGTTCATCGCGGAACGAATCAGTCGCTCGGCAGATCTTCGTCGGCATCGGAGATGAGCGGAACGAAGCGAACGCTCCCAAGGTCCTTCTTCTCAAATCCGCCTTCCGTCCGTTTGAAGCAGATTAAAGACTGATTGGATTGTTGATCTCCAATCGGAGCGACCAGTTTTCCGCCGATGGTGAGTTGATTCAGAAGTTGCTTCGGAATGTCTTCTGTCGCAGCTGCGATCGAGATTGCATCAAACGGAGCTGCCTCGGGCCAACCGAAACTGCCATCTCCGCAACGAACCGAAACGTTCTCGATTTGCAGTTCTTCGAGACGCGAACGCGACAGGTTCACCAGAAAGTCGTGTCTCTCGATGGTGAATACCTGATCCACAAGCTGGGCATAGACTGCAGCTGCGTAGCCGGAACCGGTGCCGATTTCGAGTAACCGGAAGTGAGGCGTCAGCTGCAATGCTTCGGCCATCAAGGCGACAATGTAGGGTTGAGAAATCGTCTGCCCGGATGCGATCGGAAGAGCCCGGTTGTGATAGGCTTTGTCCTTGAATTCCGGGTCAACGAAGAACTCCCGGGGAACCTGATTGATAGCTGCAAGAACAGCGGGATCGCTGATTCCCTGTTGCACGAGGCCCGTTTCGATCAGACGCGCCCGTTCTGCACGTCTGATCGATAGCTGTCCCTGCAGTTTGGAAGGAAGGTCACGCAAAAGAAATCCCTTGCTGTTTCAATCCTGCTACATGGCATTACAGTTGGGCCGGAAACTCTTCCGTCTGGCCAGTTGAGGCCGTCGCGACAATTACTTCTCGATCGGTTTTTCGTTTCCTTGACCGTCTCTCAGGAAGGGATCGCGAGTTTGCTCACCAGCGGCGTCTTTGATCCCGCGGATCCAGATATTGCGGAACCGAACTGGGTTCCCGTGATCCTGCAGGCGAATCGGAAGTCGGTCGGCATGCTGTTGGTAGTGAGGAGGACGGTTGAAAGGAGTGTCACCTTTGAGTTCAAAGTGATTGAGGATCAAAACTCCATTGTGCAGGGCAGTGATATACGCTGGGGACTTGAGTGACCCGTCGTCGTTGAAGCGTGGGGCTGTCCAGATGATGTCGTAAACGTTCCAGTCTCCGGGAGCTTTGGTCGCATTCACCTGTGGAGGAGTCTGCTTGTAGATCGCGCCGGCTTGACCGTCGTGGTAGGTCTCATTCTCGTAAGAATCGAGAACCTGAATCTCGTAGGTGTTCATGAGGAACACACCGCTGTTGCCACGACCTTGTCCGCTTCCGGATGGTGGAGTTGGAGCAGACCACTCGATATGGAGTTGGCAGTCTCCGAATGCTTCTTTGGTTCGGACGTCACCTTCTCCGGAAACCATCGCACCGTCTTCAATCTTCCAATTGTCGCTGCCTTCCCAGGCGGACAAGTCGGTCCCGTCGAACAGAACCGTTGCATCTGACGGAATACCATTTTCGTCGACAGTAACGATTGCGGGCGATTCCCATTCGATTCCATTGAGGTATTCGTCGGCCTGAACGAATGAGCAACACGATGCAAGCAGGGCGCAATAACTGAGCGTAGAAACTTTCATAGAGGTCACTTTCGAACATAAATAAAGGATGGTCAGCGTCGAGACCGTTGTTCGGGAGGTCTGACGCGAAGGAGTCAAATAGAGCATAATTGATCTGTCACCAGAATGCGTCTGAACAGGACATTTTCATGGTTCGTGTGCGATTGCCCGGTCATTTTGGTTTCAGAAAACGATTTTTATCGAGAGATCTGGGAAATTTGAAAACGATCTTCGGGAAATTTGAGGAACTTTCGTGCGAGATAAGCGTCGAATCTGCGAGGGAATCCTCTTGACGGTTTTGAAACATTTGTATACTATCTGCTCAGTGCTGAATTCTTGATCGCAACTCGACGGATTCGAATCATTGAGCATGGTCGCTCAGGTGAGTTATGAAGACTCCTCTTTCAAATTGCATTCACACTTCCGGTAGAGGTCAATCTGCCTCAGTGCAGAGCACGTTTCTGAGCTGCAACGCTCAACGATGTCGGGTTCCATTTCACAGTGCCAGACTCGATTGTGATCAAATTTCACTTCAGGGGCATCTGATCGATTCGACGAAGCTGGGGCGAACCAGCTTTAGTGAGATCCAGGCGAAGACGAATCGATCCGCACCTGCAACGTCTCTTTATACGAACTGGCGGACGAATCCTCGATTGTGTCGCTCACTCGCCGATTTGAGGGAACATCGCACCTGCTTTCTGGTCCACCGAAGGCTTCCTGATCTTGTGGCGGAACATATGCACGCCTGAAGTTTTTCAACGTCGTTCGAGCGGAGTTTCGTAAATCCGGATCGGGAAGTCGTGAGGGGCTCTCTGCTCCACACGAGTCGGTGTTTCAGGGGAAATTCTGGCCTCGAACGCACGAGTTTTCCGGATCGTTGCTGCAGAACCGCTCTCGTGGGATGAGCCAAAGCGAACGCTCTCGGGTTGATGCGTGTCGTTTTCACATCCGAAATGTCGAAAACGCCGGCGTTCGTCAAATCGATCCTTGAGCGAACACTCCAAGCAGAGCCGGTTGTTCGAGCGGACTTTCGAGAATCCTTCGAAGATTTCTGTGACTCAGGCGTATTTCATAACACCGAAACGCACATGACCGGTCGGAAACCAGAGAACCGGTCAATTTGTGAGCCATCAAACAGCTAAGTTGAGACTGATTCAAACACAATCTTGGAGTGCAGCACTGATGCACTTTGCTTGGATAAGGAATAACTCCATGTTAGTGATTACACGCAAACCCAATGAAGAAATCGTGATCGACGGCGGAATCACGGTGAAAGTGATCTCCACGAGTAACGGACGGGTGAAGCTCGGAATCGTCGCTCCGGAAAATGTCAGGATCGTTCGCGGCGAGATCGCATTCCGCGAAGAACTGCGTCAAGAAGGTGAAACAGCACCGCTCGTCTCAGTCGCATTTGAATAAACAAACTCGGTG
This sequence comes from Thalassoglobus neptunius, assembly GCF_007859735.1. GTDB lineage: Bacteria > Planctomycetota > Planctomycetia > Planctomycetales > Planctomycetaceae > Thalassoglobus > Thalassoglobus neptunius. The sequence goes on from NZ_SIHI01000027.1 coordinate 28,915, forward strand.
AACTCGATCCACTCGAGTGTCACGCGCTGAGCGGATTGCCGTCCTCGATTGGACTCGTTTTCCTCGTAGACCCTGTTTCTGCTCGTCCCACTTGCTTCTCATCTGTGTTGAAAGTGCTTCGACAAGCAACCATCCGTAGTCCGGTTCCAGACCGGCAATGGATGGTTGCTTTTTCAATTGACCCTCTCGATGTTTCCATGAAATGTCCGGGGACGACCAGCGAAGATTTTCGAGAGTACGGTTGATAGGTGAATCACAGGCCGGCCGCTCATAATTGAGTTGGGCGAATCTCTTCTTGCGTCTTGTGGAAAAGACGGTATCCTTACATTCGTAAGTTTGAGGAACCGTCGCTGCCACTTTGCCCATCGCTGCCGGGAGACAAGACGTGCCGATTCGTGCCACCTGCCGAGAATGCGGAAAGTCCTACAACGTTCGAGATGAACTTGCTGGCAAAAAGTTTCGGTGCAAACAGTGTCAGAAACCGGTCTCCGTTCCACAGCCCGCTGTACTCGAAGAAGAGGAAGCTGAAGAAGATCTCTGGGACTCGGACTTCGGAAGCTTCGACGACCAGGAGGACGACTACCTTCCTCCGCCCCCACCCAAGAAAAAGAAGAAGCGACGATCGTCCGGCGGTGCTGGGGGAATCGCAAAGATGGCGCTCAAGACGTTTGTCGGAGCGATCAGTTTTCTGTTCATGTTCGGGCTGGGAGTGAAGCTCGTCAGCTCACTCGGCAACCTTCCGATTCCCGCATTTGCGACCAGTTGGGAAGAATACACCACTCCCGATGGAGCCCTGACGATGCAGATGCCCGGCACACCGAAACGAATTACCGCCGGGCCGACAGTCGCAGCAGGAGGCGCCACTTACGGTGTTCAGAAGAGCAGCTATGCCTGTGCAGTGATTGTCGAACCGCTTCCTCCACAAATTCAGGGGATGGATTTGAACCAGATCATTAATGCATTGGAAACCGGTTTGCGGATGCAAGGGGCCAGCAATCTTGAACGCATGACGTTTCAGGGGAAATCTGCTGTTGCGTACACAATGGAAAAACGCGGAATCACAGCCCGGCACATTGGATTCGTGAATGGACCGACCGCCTACACGCTCATGTATTCGAATCGCGGATCGACTCCGGGAGCCGAAAAGGACAAATTCTTCAACTCTGTCCGGTTGAACTGAGCCTCTTGAGCGCAGAAATCAGCGATCGATTATGCGATCTTATCTGAGTCGCGGATCGTCTGGATGCGGGAATGACTGCTCAGTCGTGTAATTGAAGCAGCGTCTTTGAAACAGATTCTGGATGATCCCGCCCGGAAAATTCTTCGTCGATCGAATTCATTGAACGAAAGAACTGCGCTCATGAGACAAATCTTCGCACACCTGCTTTTGATTCCCATATTCCTGACTTCGGTTGCTGACCTCACTCAAGCGGGTGAAAAGCACCTGTTCATTCTTTCTGGACAGTCAAACATGCAGGGACATCGACCTGATGAGGCGTTCACGCCAGCGGTCGAGGAAGCCTTGGGAGCCGAGAACGTGATCGTTGTTCAGGATGCTCAGGGCGGACAGCCCATTCAAAGGTGGTACCGAAAATGGAAATCCCCGGAGGGCAAATCGCCGAAGTCCACGGGTGATCTGTATGACCGCTTGATGGGCAAGGTCAAACCGGCCATCGAAAACGAGGAATTGGCCTCCGTCACGTTCATCTGGATGCAGGGGGAACGGGATGCCCGAATGGGATGGGGCGATGTGTATCGCGAAAGCCTGTTGGGGCTTCATCAGCAACTTGAAGAAGACCTGGGTCGAGACGACATTCACTTTGTCATTGGAAGACTGAGTGACAACGACCTCGAAAACTCACGTGCCCCGGACTGGACAAAAATTCGCGACATTCAGGTCGCCGTTGCTGATTCCGATGACGACTTTGCCTGGGTCAATACGGACGACCTCAACGACGGAGTGAACCGGGCCGGAAAACCGATCACGAACGATCTCCACTATTCCGCCGAAGGCTACAAGATTCTCGGAAAGCGATTCGCAGAAGCATCGCTGAAGTTGATTGGTCAATAACACCCAACGAGCGTTGAGAAATAAAAAACTCGGGCCGGTCTCGAAAGATCAGCCCGAGTTTTCGTTTTCGACTTTTCGGAATCGAGAAGCGACCTAACTCAAGTCTCGAATGATCTCTTCGATGCTTTCCAGTTGCTTCTTGTTGCTTTCCAGCGTTTCGCGAACGTCGTTCACGACTTGTTCAGGAGCACGGCTGGTAAAGTTTTCGTTCGCAAGCTTGGATTCTGCACCTTTGATGTGCTTGCGGATCTCTTCCGCTCTCTTCTGTTGACGTTTCAGTTCTTCCTCGGTGTCGATTAGTCCTTCCAGAGGAATGAATCCGTCGGCGTCTCCCAGCGAGAAGCTGGCCGCTCCTTTGGGGCGTTCGACATCCGCGCCGGCCGCCTCCAACACAGCTTTGGCGAGGTTGTCGAACTGAGAGGAAACAGACTCCATGTCGCTGGCGACTTCTGCACTCGCTCGCATTCGCAGTTTCACAGATGTCCCCGGTGGGATGCTGTAAACCGCGCGGACATTACGCACAGCAGCGATTGTTTCTTGAAGCCGTTCGAAACGCTTCTCCAATGCTGCGTCCTGCCAGGTTGTTGGAATCTTCGGCCATGATGCGACAATACACGCATCAGCGACCGGGCGGACTTCGAGAACTTTTCCGTCTGCGGATTCCTCTCCGACTGGCAGTGCTCGTTCGGGGGCGATTTCTTTAAGTCGTTGCCAGAGTTCTTCACAGATGAATGGAGTGAATGGTTGAAGAAGTCGGACGAGCGAATCGAGTACGACGAGCAAAACACGTTGAGCGACAGCTCGTTGGTTTTCGTTTCGAAGTCGCGGCTTGATCATTTCGAGATACCAGTCGCAGAACTCGTTCCATGTGAAGTCACGAATCGCACGCGTCGCAGCATCGAATTGATAGCGACCGAGGTATTCATCCATTTGATTCGCAACCGTGGAAAGTCGCGAAAGAACCCAACGGTCTTCAAGCTGTAGCTGATCATCCGTGACTTCCGCCGGGCTGTATGCTGGGCCGTTGTCACTCGCTTCGAGATTCATGATTGCGAATCGAGCAGCGTTCCAGAACTTGTTGCAGAAGTTGCGGCCGTATTCGAAACGCTCGCTGACCATCTTCGCGACTGGAACATCTGGATCGGGATCGGGATCGTACAGCGGTGTCGTGAACTGGCTTTGCTTCTTGCACTTCTTGTTGGTGCAGACCATCGTCGGTTTTGGAGCGCCCTGCGGGACCGGAAACTCTCCTTTAAGAGTGCTCGGAACAACGACAGAACTCGTCTCCAGACGATACTGCTTCGGAGAAATCATCTCTTCACAGTGCGGGCATTCATAGCTGATGGGCAGCCGAACGTCTTGCGTTTCGCCAGCAAACGAAGCGATGGTGAAACGAACAGCATCGGCGCCGTACTTCCCGATGAGATCGACCGGATCGACACCGTTCCCCTTCGATTTGGACATCGTCTGTCCGAATCCGTCAAGGATTTTCGGATGAACATGCACATGGCGAAACGGAATATCATCCATGTTGTAGAGGCCGGTGAGAACCATTCGCGCGACCCACAGCGTGATGATATCTCGCGACGTGATGAGAACACTGCCCGGATAAAAGTAGTCGAGGACAGCGTTATTGCCCCCGTTCGAGTTGGCCCCGGATGACTCAGGTTTAGCCCCGGATGATTCGGATTTAACCCCGGATGATTCATCCGGGGCTAAATTTGTCTGCTTGGCGATTTCATTCTCATCCATCGGCGGATTGTGTTGCCGATCGGGCCATCCGAGAGTCGCATGCGGCCACAACGCTGACGAGAACCACGTGTCAAGAACGTCCGAGTCCTGTTCGAAACCGGCTGCTTGAAGCTTTTGTTCAATGTCTTCATGACCTTCATCGACGCAGAAGAGAATACGATTGGTCCCATCATTTCCATCTGTGAAAGTGGCGCAGTAAAGGAACTCTGAAAACTCACTCTTGAGTGGGACGTTGCCATCGTCCGAAAACTCTCCGAACGTCTCGACAATCGCGCGAGTCTCGGGTGTTTCAACTGCCGACCAGACGGGGATACGGTGACCCCACCACAATTGGCGGCTGATGCACCAGTCTCGCTTTTCGGCCAGCCAGTCGGTGTATGTTTTAGTGTAGCGAGACGGGAAGAAGCGGACGCGTCCATCTTCAACCGCGTCGATGGCTTTTTGAGCCAGTCCCGGTTTGCCATCTTCATCGTCGGTCATCCGCACGAACCACTGATCCGACAGGTACGGTTCAACCGGTGTCTTGGATCGGTCGCTGTGCTTGAGAGGGATTTTGCGATCTTCAACACCTTCGTAATGACCGAGTTCGCCCATCCGTTCGATGACGTGATGACGAGCTTCGAGCCGATCGATTCCTTCCCACTCTCCGCCGTTTTCATTGAGGGTTCCGTCGGAATTGAGGATGTTGATCACCCCGATTTCTGGATTCCGCAGGTAACAGGCGTAGTCGTTGGGATCATGAGCGGGGGTCACTTTGACCGCTCCGGTTCCTTTCTCTTTGTCCGCCAGAAGTGCGTCAGCGATGATTGGAATCACGCGGCCATTGAGCGGAATTTTGACGTGTTTCCCGATGAGTGACGTGTACCGCTCATCGGTCGGGTGCACACAGACAGCGGTGTCGCCGAGCATGGTCTCGGGGCGGGTCGTCGAGTAATGGATCAACTCGCCGGTTGGATTCCCTTGGGCATCGACAACAGGGTAGTTGAATGTCCAGAAGTAGCCGTCGATCTCTTCTTCGAAGACTTCATCATCGGCAACAGCGGTTTGAAGGTGAACGTCCCAGTTGACGAGCCGCTTCCCGCGATAGATGAGTCCATCGCGAAACATCTTGAAGAATGTTCGTCGGACTGCCTTCGCGCAGACTTCGTCGAGGGTAAATCGCAGCCGTCTCCAGTCGCAGCTTGCCCCGAGTGATTTCTGCTGCGAGATAATGCGTTTCTCGTAAGCGTCTTTCCAACGCCAGATGCGATTGACAAGTGCCTCGCGGCCGACATCGTGCCGGGTGAGGCCTTCTTCTTCGAGCATTCTGCGTTCGACGACAGCCTGTGTTGCGATCCCGGCATGATCGGTGCCCGGCATCCAGAGTGCTTCAAATCCCTGCATTCGTCTCCATCGTGTGATGAGATCCTGACAGGTGCCGTTCAATGCATGTCCCATGTGCAGCGCCCCCGTGACGTTGGGAAGCGGAATCATGATTGTGTGCGATTCCTTGTCCGGAGTCGGATCAGCGTTAAAGTCGCCGCGTTGCTCCCAGTAAGGAAACCAGGAGTTCTGAGCGGATTGGGGATCGTAAAGCTTTGGGAGTTCAGACATAGGAATTTTTTTAATGGTCTTCGCGATCTCACACGGGGCAAGACAAACGGGTGCTCAGGACAATGTTTCAACCGAAAAATCGTTCAGCGACAACGAGTTCCCCGGGGCGATACTGGTCGAGTTTCCGAGAACGTCACCGCCGAGACGGTCAGGAACGTTCATCGAGTCAAAGGAGGTTCTGGGACGAGTTCTAAAGAGTGTCGGCGTTGCAATCAACAGCCACCAAAACTGGCGTCTCGGGCGGCCATTCGCAACTCATCTGACTGAAGAGAGACCCGTCACCGCAAAAAACGGTTCAGAGGGTCATTCTGGCTCAGACAATGCCCATGGAAGCGCTCGCAGCAGATCCTCGGACCAACTCGGGCCATCGTGTCCTCCGGAAAAAATCTCAAAGTGAACACGGTAGCCGAATTCCGTCAGCTTGTCAGCAGTTCGACGACAGCTATCAAGCTGACTGGACATCTGGTGGAGATTCGCTGAGGAGTGATCAACATCTTCCTGCGTTTCCTGATCTCCCACACTGATCCAGTATTTGCCGTGCCGATTGGTCGCCGGGGTGATTCGTTCGAGGAACGCTTCGTTCTTCCACCACATCGATGGCGATTGGCAAACGGTCGCCTGAAACCAGTCAGGATACAGAAGACTGGTGTGGAGTGCCGCCAGTCCTGACAGGCTGAGTCCGACGAGAATTAACTGTTGCGGATCGATCGACTCGTGTCGCTGTAAGATGTCAGGAATGAGATCCTGAGTCAGAAAAGCTGCGTATTCCGGGTTGCAGACAAAGTCTTCGCTTCGAGCTGTCTGTCCATGATTGGATACAAAGAAAGCCGCGAAATCCGGGAGATTTGAATCAAGCTGGAGCTGACGGACAGATTCAACCGCGTTGACGCTTTGAAGGTAGATTTCCCCATCGAGGAAGATGACCGCAGTTGAAGGCGATGTCAGTGGCGGTACGAATTCCCAAACGACTCGGCCGGGGGCAATCGCGGAACTCTGAACAAAACTCTGCGAAAGATCAGGATGTGTCATCGGAGTGTGTATCAGAACGTGAGTACGAAAGACGGAAGGAAGATGGAAAAGGAGGGCGTTGATTCCGCGAATCGGATTCCTGTGAGCGGCGTCGAGCTGTGCCAGCCGCTACGCATTCATCCCGATTCGCCAACGGGAAGTGAGAAAGAGCCACGAACACATGGAGATGTTCGGGGCTCTTTGCGATTTGGAATTTCAGTTCGCCTCACTTTACGTGCGATCACGGGCACGAGGAACCAATCATGAACACCTCTTGTCTGGTTCGTAGAGAAGGTGTCGAACTGGTCTAGAACTCAGTCTTGTACTTTTTTGTCATCTCAACGCGGATCTGGGCAGTGGCGTCCTGAATATCAGCCCATGAGCTGAACCGGGTTTCTTTGGCCCCAGCCTGAGCTTGTCGGTTGAGATAGTTCTTTCTCTGCTGTGCGTAGCGGGCCGAACTATAACTGACCCCGTATCCGTAGCCGTTGCTGGTGAATCCGGAAGTGACTCCACTTGTCGCAACACCACCTTCGATATTGGCCCGTCCCTGTGTGACAGAAACGCTGCGAAGAGTTTCCGCGACTTTCAAGCCATAGTTGATCAGGTCGTTGTCGACGTTCAGAATCGGCAGGTTGTCAATTCGCTTGGCGTATCGCTGCATGTACGTTCGAGGGTACGAGTCACGTGCATCACGATTCGTGCGGAACGCGTGCTCAAGGTCGTTCAACAAGGTGTCGACCGATTGGAAGTACTGCTTGGAAGCTTCGGCAACTTTGTCGCCTTCGTTTTCTCCGGCGGGTTGCTCATCTTTCAACAATGAGAAGTTGGCACTTGGGTGCTCAATGAGACTCATGATTTGTCGCAGATCAGATTTCGTCAGCTCTCCTTCGAGGCGAAGCTGATTTCCGCTCTGATCGAGAGTCCAGTCAGACATGCTTTCGAGACCGAGTCCGAAGTTGTTCAAGGCAGTCGTAACAGCGGCTTTGGCATCGCTTCCAAGAACGGAAGGGCTGGTCCCGAAGTCGATGTGCAGCTTACCGTGAATGGCAGTGTCTACCTGGACGGTCAGTGCGATTCCCTTGAGCGTTTGAATCAGTTGCTGCCACTTCGCTTCTTTCTCTGCGTTCCCTTTCACAAACTCTGACTGTGAAAGGTTCTGCTTAAGTCGGAAAGGATTGACTGCGTTTTCGAGGTCCATCACGAGGACGATTTGTGAATCTCCAAGCAATTGGTTCGCGGAATCGGTGAGATACGAGTTGAGATCACCAGTGGTGCCCGCTTTGATCGCGTCTGCCCAACGGCTCACAGACTGACGATTCGCTGGAGAAACGACAGCGAGGAGATCGTCGGCGAAATTCAGAAAGTAGGAGTTGCTCGGGGCCAGAACAGAAGGGACACCGGAAATGTCATCAATTTGTCCACCTTCGGAGCGAGCAATTGAACGAGTCGTGATTGGCTCGCTCAAGCTCATGATTGCGATTTCCCAGTTCTGGCGGAAATCGGCATCCGGGTTAATCTGCGAAGCGAGGATGAACAGGTCACTCTCAGGCGGCATCAAGAACGGAGAGTTCACATATGCCGCTTCGTTGGCAGATTCCCAGTTTTCCTGTTTTCCGAGGGGACTGTTTCTCAGTCGATCCGCGTCAACAGCGATAATTGAGTTCGTGCTATCAGGCAGCTTGCTCAGCAGAGAAGTCAGATTCTGCTCCGCCGACGCTTCGCGATTTCCTGCGAAGAAGACTGCCAATGAGGTAATTGTGAGAAGTAAGCGAGCGTTCCGTGCAAGCGCATTCCTGGTCAAGTGCAACTTGATCATCGTCTCTCTCTTTGATGTGAAGTAGAGCTGGGGATAGGGAAATGATCACTCGAATTACAGCGTTTGTACTGTGAGGGTACAGGACTCAGCGACGAATCTCCAGCGATGCCCATGAAGACGGCAGACATTCTCTTCGAGTCAGACCGAACTAGGATCGGTAAAGAATCGAAGAGTCTCGTTTCCCGATACGGCGAATGCCTTCCAGCAGGGATCTGTCTCACGACTTCAGAGATGAGATGATGTTCCGCGAAGGTCGTCGGTGTCAGCGTCGGTCGGGGTAAGTGATTGCCCTCATGGAGTCACCGAGTTGGTGGGCAAGAGATCCGAACGGCCCTAAGAGATCTTGAGCGTTGAGTGACTCGTCCGAAGAGAAGAGAGTCAGGAAGAAGTGGTCGCGCAGCAGAGCGCTTGAGACCTCTGGCCGCATTCGATGAATGACAGAAATTCTGCAGCCACAAGGCCTCGCCAGTGCACATTGTGACTGGCGGAGGCCGTTGTACGCAGGATCGCCGAAGCTTCACTCTCGCGGAAACAACGTGAGTTTGAAGCAAGGAGGATGAACCAGGTCGCGGTGTTCATGCAGGTCAGAACTCAAGCCGATTGCTCTCGCCGGTGAGTTGGCTCGAGCTGTGTGCTTTGAGTTTCGTCCTGACGACCAGCGAGAATCTGCAAGGGCGACTTCCAGGAGTGCTCAAGAGCACATTTGAGAATCGTCTTGTCGATCCGCCTCGCGGGCAGGCAAAGCATATTCAAATGCTTTAGATCACACCGCCGTGAGTTCGGTATGGGGTGCCGGTATCTGGCATATCAAGAAACCAGATTCGTTCCCAGATGTTCGGGATGTGACGATAGTTTTCTGATTGGTAAATCAGTTGTTTCGTTCTGACGTCTGGAGTGGCACTCCAGATCGGAACGACGCAGCCGGACGAAGCCGTCAAAGTGGCCGTTAAAGCAAGAAGCAGTAATAGTTTCCGCATCGGTATCCTCCTTGACTCCGCATGACTCATCTTGAGGCTACGGGGAGTGCCAATTGTCGACACCGAACTCCAGTGAGGGGGAGGTGGCGACAATCCTGTCATCGTCATCGGGAATTGGCAGGGTTCAATCTGCCACTATCAATCGAGTTCCCATCAACTCAGGATCGTCGCAACGATGCTGAAGTTAACCTCCAGGCGGAGGATAGGAATTCGAAGGTTGAGTATGTGTTGGTGTGTGCGTCGGCTGTGAATTCTCAATCGGCGAAACTGGAGGACCCTGTTGTGCAGGTGGAGGATTCAGTTGAGGCTGTTGTGGTGCGTTTTGCTCAGCTGCGGAATTCTCTGGTGTGGAACTCTGTTGTGCAGCTTGAGCCGATTGCTCCTGGAGCAACAGGACTCTCTCCTCCATCTCCTTTCCCGGTTTGAAAGTCACGACAAACTTTTCGGGAACATCTACTCGCTCGCCGGATCGAGGATTACGTGCCTTTCGTGCAGCACGCTTTTTCACCTCAAACACCCCGAAGTTACGCAGTTCGATGCGTCCCTCCGTGACGAGAGTGTCGATGATCGCTTCAAAAGTCTTCTGAACGATCTCTTTAGTTTTCAGTTGAGTCAGACCACACTCTTCAGAGATTGTCTTGACGATTTCTTTTTTTGTCACGACTCTCCACTCCCGGCTGACCGATGACGCTCATCGCTGGGCTATACAGGTTGATAATGACTCAACTGTATGTGCAACAGCAACTTACTGTCAAGGCGACGTTCCGGAAGTGAGTGTGAACAAACCCTTGAAATGGAATCCGTTCAGACACACACTTGTGATCGTCATCGTCTCATCGATACATGAGTTCAATCCGTGAAAATCCGCAAACTTTGCCCGGAATCCCAAGGTTTGCACTTTGTTCAATCCCTGGAGCTACGCTGCCATGAGTCACCGAGAATTACACGACGGACGCGATGATGGACTCAAACCTCTGGAGTCATTGGATTTAGGGAATGTTGACAGCTTTGCCGACCTTCTCCGGGGAATGTCGAAAACTGCCTTCGCCGGGCGTCAACTTGGGCACGCTCTCGATATCTTTCTGGAAATGGCCCGCGATCCAGACTGTGTCGTTGTGATGACACTCTCGGGAGCGATGACAGTTGCCAAAATGGGGACAGTCATTTGTGAGATGATCGACCGGGGTTTAGTCGACGCTGTGGTTTCGACCGGAGCCCTGATGGCGCACGGCCTCACGGAATCAATCGGGCTGAGTCATTACGAATACGATCCGACGAAAAACGACACCGTGCTCTTTGAGCAAGGCTACAACAGGGTTTACGACACGTTGGAGATGGAATCGAATCTCAACGATGTCGAACGGCTCGTCCGAGCTGTGCTCACCGAAACGCCTCCGCCAGAGGGATGCTGGTCTTCCGCTCGACTCTGTCGCGAACTCGGGCGAAAGCTGGACACCTTGGGTGAAGGACGTGGGATCCTGCGGAGTGCCTTTCAAAAAGAGGTGCCCGTTTTCATTCCCGCCTTTACCGACAGTGAAGTCGGGCTGGATGTGTCAACCTGGGCGATGCGCAAAGCTCTCGCTGATCGTGATGCATCGCAACTCTCGCACGAAGAAGCATTCAACTCGGTTCCGATATTCAATCCGTTTCTCGACCTTCAGGAATATGCACGCCTCGCAGGAAGAGCCAAACGTCTCGGGATTTTTACAATCGGCGGAGGTGTGCCACGGAACTGGGCTCAACAAGTCGCTCCGTATGTCGACATCACCAACGATCGGGTCGGGACGAAATTCCCAGCTCCGCGATTCCGCTCCGCGATTCGAATCTGCCCGGAACCTGTCCACTGGGGAGGTCTGTCGGGGTGCACATATACGGAAGGTGTCAGTTGGGGCAAGTTCTTGCCTCCGTCAGAAGGAGGACGATTTGCCGAAGTCCATTGCGATGCCACGTCTGTTTGGCCGCTGCTCATGAAAGCTGTCTTTGAAGAACTCGACGCTTCGAGCTAAAGCTTCTTCACGTTGACGTCGCAGCACTACCGACGCAGAAACTCTCGCGCACAGCTTCGGCATCGATCGCGTGAACACAATTTCAACCGAGTGTTGGAGTCGAAGCTGCGGTCGTTGAAGTGGTTCGATCGACGGAAGTCGTCCGGCTGGCAAGTTCCTCGGAGATTGTTCCAAGGATCAGATCGAGCGGGATGTCTGAGCTGCGCCGCATTTCCGAAGTCAACTTGGGACACTTTTCCGCGAGCAGATCATCTTTGATGAGAAATCGTTGGAAGAAGAAGGTCAACACGGTGCAAAGATACCGTCGTCCCATCTCTTGAAGCCGGAGATTCGACGAGCCCCAGGTCCGCCCGTACCAGCGAATCGGAATCTGTGTGATCCGGTACTCTCGAATGAGTGCAGACAACGAGAGTTCGAGTGTGATGTTGAAATGGCTGGCGCGATACGGCCCGCAATCGCGGATCACCGAAATGTGATACGCCTTGAATGCGTTCGTCAGGTCGTTGAACTTCGTTCGAAACAGGATGCGAATGCACGTGTTGACGATGCGATTTACAATGAGTTTCAGTCGCGGGTACTTCTCGACAGATCCGCCTTTGATGAATCGGGAGCCGAAGACGCAGTCGTAGCCTTCTTCTATTTTCCGGTAATAAGCGATCACGTCTTCCGGGTCATCCGAAAGATCGGCCATGTAGACGACGACAACTTCACCCGTGACCGCGTCGATTCCCGACCGGACAGCTCGTCCAAATCCTCCCGGAGGAGTCCGATTGACTAAACGGATATTGTGATCCGAGAGCATCGCAGCCTGAACAGCTTCAGGAGTTCCATCGGTGCTGTTGTCGTTGACGACAATGATTTCGTATTCGAGTTGATGCTTGTCGCGGACGACCGCCTGCAATTCTTCGAGGCATCGACCGATGTTCTGTTCTTCGTTGTAGGCCGGAATGACGATGGAGAGTTTCATGTCGAAAACTACTGGAGCAAGTTGCTCGATCCTGTTCGCTCGTTCAAACGAGTTGATGAATTCTTGAGTTCTGTCTGTTCATGCGAGTGCGTCAGAACCAGTGAGTGAGTTTAGAAGCGATGGCACATTCTGCGGATTAAAGGCTACCCGACACTGACCATCGCTGCTTCGCAGATCTCCTCGATGATGTCATCAATTGAATATTGTTGTTGCCAGTTGGGGTAATCGCTTTGAAATCTTCGCGTGTCGGAGATGTACCAGATGTGGTCTCCGATGCGGTTGTCGTCCGAGTAAACGAAGTTCATTTTGCGATCAACGATCTGTTCACACTTGTGAATCGCTTCCAGCATGGAACAGTTACTGAAGCGTCCTCCTCCGGCATTGTAAACGGCGCCTGGAATCGGATTCTGATGGTATTCCCAGAACATCTTCACTAGATCGAGAGAGTGGATGTTGTCTCGAACCTGTTTTCCTTTGTACCCGAAAATTGTGTATTGCTTTCCGGTCAGACAACACTTCGCGAGATACGACAGAAAGCCGTGAAGTTGCGTTCCGGAATGTCCCGGTCCAGTCAGGCAGCCTCCCCGAAAACAAACGGTGTTCATTCCGAAGTAGCGGCCATACTCCTGCACCAATGAATCAGCAGCGAGTTTTGAAACTCCGAACAGCGAGTGTTTGGTCTGATCGACGGACATGCATTCGTCGATCCCGTGCGGAAAAAACGGATGCTCTTCTTCAAGCTCCCAGCGTGTGTCGAGTTCTCGCAGCGGCAGTCTGTTCGGAGTGTCTCCGTACACTTTGTTTGTCGAGGTGAAAACGAACGATGCTTGAGGAGTGTATTGCCGAACGAGTTCCAGCAAGGTGAGCGTCCCTGTTGCGTTCACCGAAAAGTCGGTCATCGGGTCGCTGGCTGCCCAGTCGTGAGAAGGTTGAGCAGCGGTATGAATCACAACTTCGATGTCAGTTCCGAAGTCGGCAAAAATCGGCCTGAGTCGATCAGCATGACGGATGTCGACATCGTGATGCTCGTAGCCCGGAATCTCTTCTTCAAGACTTTTTCTGCTCCAGTCCGTGGAGGCATCTTCGCCGAAGAATTCCTTGCGAAGGTTGTTGTCGATTCCGACAACCTGAAATCCCTGGTCGGCGAAAAAGCGAACCGCTTCCGCCCCAATCAATCCGGCAGATCCAGTGATCAGTGCAATACGTGCCATGATGACTCCGTCAACGCATCTCAGTCACATCCATAAATGCTGCTTCGAGTGACATTCATGAAGTGGTTGTTTCTCAAGCTGACTGCATCGACAGTCGTTCAATCATACGTCGCGCTTTTCCAGGAAGCAAATTGTCGATCAACCGGGTTTGTCGACTTTCGGACTCAATGCCGCAAAACCGGCGCAATTGATAAAGCATGGCACCCGGACACCGAGACTGGAAACGGATGATGATTTCGTCGTCGGATCGAGTTGGAAAACAGACGGTGAAGCATCTTGTCGCTACGCAACCCAGCCGATCTCGGCCGGGCCACCCAGCGTCAACTTCGGTTTCGGGTATCACTGGCTTTGCTGGTTGGACGCTACTTCTTTTGCCTTTGCCCAGCCAATCGGCTTTGCGGATCATCGCTCCCAACGCCGCAGCGGGATCGTCGAACTTCGCTGCATAACCGCAGGCATCGAAGCCGTGCGGAAGTCGGAGCAAAAAGCAGTCCATCCCCGCTTCCAGAATCTTGGGGCTGACCGCTTCGCTGGTCGTCATGACTCGCTTGATGCCGTATTCTCTAAACGCCGTGAAATGGTCTTCGGTCAGAGCGTCATCACCGAACATGCAGGTGACATTGCAGTAGCCGTGCGTCCAGAGCGTGAGGGCATCGAATAGGTTGGCGGTCAGAATGGTTTCATCCTTCAAGCCCAAGCCTTCGATGTTCCAGACGCCTTGGCGTTCGCTCGCCATGAACATATCGAGCGGCGTCCCCTTGCGAAGATGCGAACCGGTTTTGCGTCCGTAGATGTCCACGATGCGACCGGTGCCATCGGGCGACTGAATCGGGAACACGACGCAGCCATTGAACTGTTCGTGTCCGCTCTTGGGGCGGAATATGTTCAACGCTTCCAGCCGTCCCCGGATTTGTTTGCCGCTCTTGAGATGTTTTCCCGGCAGCTTCAAGCCCAGCGTGCGGTTGGCGTAGCCAATCCGAAACTGGTCAAGGGCTTCGCTGGCGACCATGCCCCGCTTTCGCAGGAACTCCATCGCATCGGGGCAGTCTTTGAGCGTGCGGCGGTAATAGTCGATGACTTGAGCCAATAGTTTTTGGTCGTCCGCTTCGGCGTTCAGTTCCAGTTCACTCACGGTTTTCCCTCCTTTCGTTCTGGTCGGGTGGGGACCATTGTCAGGACCGATGGGACCGAATCAAGACACCCGGTCATTCCGCTCCCCTTCGAGGGGCAATCGTGATAGAATGCGAATCGTGAGCTTTGAACAAAAAACAGGGCACCATGCCCGACCTTTGTTTGTTTGCTCGCAGCGGTCGCCTTGAGCGATTCGCCATCGCATTCAGCCGACGCTGATGCCGATGGCAACCGCATCAGGGCGAAGGGCAAACTTAAACAGAAACACGCATCAGGGGATTTGGTTCAGGAAAGGGAGATTGCATCGGCAAATGTCGGCGGAAGCCAGTGAAGCCATCGGGAGTTGCGGTGAGTTAGCTTACGATGGGCAGCGGAAAACTTTGTTGCCCCAGCAAGAAATCTGCCCGACCTTCCCGATGGTTACCACTACCGGGATGTGGGTGGTCGGATTGATGTCGCTCGAAACCCCGGTCGTGCTGCTGATCTTCCGCCGTTTCATCTTGAGAACGGCCAACTCGTCAGAGGGCTAAGACCTTCTGTCGCTCGTGATTCGGCGACTAGGGGAGCATTTCTACGTGGACTTGCTGACAACCCCAACGTCCCGAAGTCAATGAAGCAATGGCTGAGTCGGGGTGAAGTCCCTCCCGGTTACGCTATCCATCATAAGAAAGCGTTGTTCGATGGCGGCACAGACACCATCGACAACATGGTGTTGCAGGGTGTGGATTTGCATAAGAACACACATCGCTACTACCGACCCGGTGGGCGAGTGCCGTCGATCAACCCACGCCCCGGAACCTTCAATCCCTACTGATGGTGAAGTATATGGGACACCGTTCAATGATTACCGATACCGAACTACGCCAAGACTTGCAGTTTCTCAGCGGTCAGAAATCGTGGGTCTACAAGGAAGTTGCTGGGCAGGACAAAGCCGAAGTTTTGACGCCATCCGTGATTGCCAAGGAATCTGGCGTTTATTGGGTCGCTGGTGAGACTACCCTTCATGGCGGACGGAAATTGGAGTCTGTATTTCGAGTGGACACGAATGCGGGCGGATCGCTCGTTTCCGTGTTCTGGAAAATCGCCGATCAGTGGTATCGGCATGACGAACCCGACGCCTTGGAAAAGCTGGACCTGCCGAAGGACGAAGTTTTCCCGTTCGACTGGTCACTTGCGGTGCCGCTTGAGGAAGACATTTTCCATTCGTAAGAAGCTACCGTCACGCCCCCGGCGTCGCTCTCGCGATGCCGGGCATTCCCTTCAACGCTTTCGCCTTCGCCGCTGGCTTCGCCTTGAGCGTTTTCAAGGGCGTGACGGTCGGGGCTTGGGCTTCTCGCTCTTCGCTTTGGGCTGATCTAGCGGATTGATGTTGCTCATGCCGGGCTGAGCCAGCTTGTCATCGCCCAGCCAAAGCCCTTCCCGCATTCGCAGGGTGGCCCGCAACGCCGTTAACCTTTTTAGTGTTGTATCAAAAGACGTCTTGATGGAAATGTTGTGATGACGTAAGGCATTGTTGTCACACAAGTTCCTTTGTCATCTCGGAACGGAGTCCGGGCATGTCGCATCA
>NZ_SIHI01000028.1 GCF_007859735.1 Thalassoglobus neptunius
CAAATCGAGGGAAGCCATGATCTATGTGGCTTCCATTGGTCGCATGCTCCGCCGCTTAGCTCCTTCACCCAACCAAGCTCCGTTCAAATACCGACTTACAGCATGAAGAGGATTCCGGATAGGCTCTTAGACACTTACTTGGAGGAAGAGAATGTTATTAAAACTCGTACAGGGACGATCCGACCGTCAGGAGTTTCCCCGTTTACTTTTCGCCACACTCTTTCTATTCGGAACACTTTTTTTCATTCCCGCTACGATCCAGGCTCAGGAACAGGCAGCCGATGCTGAGCCTCCCGCAGCAGCTGAGAAGACCGATGAAGAAGCCCCGAAGCCGACGACAACCGCAAACCCCGACATCTCGATCGAAAGTCTTGAATTACTGGTCAAGCCGTTAACGAAAGACGAACTAATCGTTGAAGCGGACGGTTGGAGAGATCTCCTCAAAGAGAAAGTCTCCGAGATCGCTCAACTTCGAATCAAAATTATTGAATCGAAAGAAGAAGAGGCTGCCAAAGAGGAAGAAGCTGCTGATGCAGAAATCCCTGCAACAAACGCGGAAGCGAATTCCGACGCAGAAGAGGCCACCGAAACTGAAGGCCCGACAGCTGGGGAAACTCTCGCAGCGTTTCAGGATGAGAAGACTCACCTCGTCGATCGACTGAATATCGTTCTTGACGAGTTGGAGTTGAAAGGAGGGGATGTGGAATCATTCCGTCAGTATGTGCAGGCACAATCGGGAGTGGCAGTCGACGTGACTGACACTGCGACGACGATGGCGATGATTCAATCCTGGCTGGTTTCCGACCAAGGCGGGAAGCGCTGGATGTGGAACATCATCAAGTTTCTGGCGATCCTGATTTCTTTCTACTTTGGAGCATCGATCGTTTCAAGTTTGGTTCGTTCAGCAGTTTCCCGCGTCAAAGGGACGTCGCAATTGCTGGTCAACTTCGCTGGCAAGTTTGTGAAACAACTGTTGATGATCGTCGGTTTGATGATCAGTCTGGCTGCTCTGGAAGTTAACATCGCTCCACTCCTGGCAGCAGTGGGTGCAGCTGGTTTCGTGGTCGGTCTTGCATTGCAGGGCACATTGAGCAACTTCGCGAGCGGTTTGCTCATTCTTGGATACCGCCCATTCGACACAGGCAACGTTATTGAAGCAGCTGGGATCTCAGGAATTGTCGATTCGGTATCTCTGTTCTCGACTCACATTCGAACCTTTGACAACAAGCTCATGATCGTCCCGAACAATGAAATCTGGGGCGGGACAATTACCAATGCAACGGCCAGCCCGACTCGACGAGTCGATATGGTCTTCGGCATTGGCTACGACGACGACATTCATCAGGCGAAGACGATTCTGGAAGAACTCGTCAACGAACACGACCTCGTTCTGAAAGATCCAGCGCCGGTTGTCAAACTGAACGAACTGGCCGACTCGTCCTTGAACTTCATTGTCCGTCCCTGGACGAAAACCGGAGACTACTGGACCGTTTATTGGGACCTGACAACCTCAGTGAAAGAGCGATTCGATCAGGCTGGAATCTCGATTCCTTACCCACAACGAGACGTTCACGTCTACCAGGAAAAAGAGAAGTCGGAAACCGCGTGACGGACCAGCGATCAGACAGCCAGTTCGATTCTCCTTCGAACTGGCTCTCTTAAACTTTTCGCGAATAGACAGGCAAGCGGCCGTTGCGAAGTACGCCCACTCACAACGACAATGTGAGGACCAACTCTCTTCAGATGGAGAAATGAAGATGATGCCCCTCTCACGCGGCGACACGATTTTCCGGACAAGAACCTCCGTCTTAACGCTTGTCAGTGTTGCGTTGCTTCAACCTTCTCTTTTCGCCCAGTCAGATGGCGTCGAAGAAACACGGGCGGCGGAGTCGACGACTCATGATTACCCCGAACGAGTCCTTCCATTTTCGCCAACTCCTATCGAAAGTATCACGCGTCCGCGGCTTCAAGATTCCAAGATGAAATGGCCGGAGGAAGTGAAGCATCTTCCGGATGATGCCCCGAACATCCTGATTATTCTGATTGACGACATTGGATTCGGCGTCGCGGAGACATTCGGCGGGGAAGTTCACACTCCAACTCTGACAAAGCTCGCGAATGAAGGGATTCGCTACAACTCCTTTCACACCACTTCGATCTGTTCTCCCACCCGTGCAGCCCTTCTGACAGGGCGAAATCACACGCGGGTTGGTTCGGGGACGATTGCTGAACGGGCCGTTGCGTTCGACGGATACACAGGCGTGATTCCCAAGACTGCCGCAACAATTGCAGAAGTCTTAAAAGCCTACGGATACAGCACCTCTGCATTTGGAAAATGGCACAACACTCCAGCTGTCGAAACGACCAGCATGGGTCCGAAAGATCGTTGGCCGAACGGTTATGGCTTCGAGCACTTTTACGGTTTTCTGGGAGGAGAAACTTCTCAGTGGGAACCGCGACTTACCGAAAACTACGACCACATCGAACCTCCAGAGGATGATCCGGAATACCATCTGACGACCGACCTCGTCGACCGGGCTCTTTCATGGCTTGATGATCATCAGTCCTTCTCGCCGGACAAACCCTTCTTGATGTATTGGGCTCCCGGTGCGGTTCACGGCCCCCATCATATCTTTCAGGAATGGGCTGATAAGTACGCAGGGAAGTTCGACGACGGATGGGACGCCTATCGCGAGCGAGTTTATCGCCGCCAACTGGAAATGGGGATCATCCCGTCGAACACTCAATTGACCGAGCGTGACGAAACACTTGCCGCATGGGACAGCCTTCCGGAATCCGAAAAACCCTTTCAACTGCGGCTCATGGAACTCTTCGCTGGCTTTGTCGAGCACACCGACTTTGAAGTCGGGCGATTGGTGACTGGACTGGAAGAGCGAGGGCTCCGCGACAACACATTGATCTTCTTCATTGTCGGGGACAACGGCTCGAGCGCTGAAGGGCAGGGCGGATCGATTAGCGAACTCCTCGCTCAGAACAACATCCCCAATACGATCGAGCAACAGTTGTCGGCACTCGAAGAGTTGGGCGGAATCGACGTGCTGGGATCGCCCAAGACGGAGAACATGTACCATGCTGGTTGGGCATGGGCTGGGGGAACTCCGTTCAAAGGGACGAAGCTTCTCGGCGCATATTTCGGAGGAACCCGCAACCCGCTGGTCGTTTCCTGGCCCAAACGAATTTCTCCTTCGAAAGAGATTCGCCAACAGTTCCATCACGTGATCGATATTGCTCCGACGATTTACGAATTGCTCGACATCACTCCTCCCGAAATCGTCAATGGATATGAACAGATTTCTATGGACGGAATCAGCCTCGCCTACACCTTTGACACCCCCGACGCCGTCGGTCGCAAGAAGGTCCAATACTTCGACAACAACGGAAGTCGGGCGATTTACTCCGATGGGTGGATGGCCTGCACATTCGGTCCGTTCATTCCGTGGGATACCGCACAATCCGCCAGGACTCTCCCTGAATGGGACTCCGCCCAAGACGAGTGGGAACTCTACGATCTTCGCAACGACTTTTCTCAGGCAAACAATCTGGCGGAAGAACAACCGTCGCGACTGGCAGCGCTCAAACAGGAGTTCAAGAGAGTTGCTGAGGAGAACCAGGGCTTTCCGATCGGAGCAGGAAACTGGTTGCGATTCCACCCGGAAGACCGAATTAAAACATCCTATTCCACATGGACATTCTCAAACACCACTCGACGCATGCCGGAATTCACCGCACCTGGAATCGGGCGAGTGAGCACAAAGGTGACTGTCGATGCGACGATTCCTTCGTCTGCGAATGGAGTCCTATATGCCGTCGGCGGAGCCGGTGGGGGACTCACTATTTATCTGGACGAGGGACATTTAGTTTATGAGTACAACATGTTATTAATTGATCGGTTCCGATTTCGAAGTGCCGATCCGTTGACTGAAGGCACTCATCAAATTGTAGTCTCGACTCAGATTTCAGAGCCAGGTGGCGAGGGAACGGTCGAACTCTTTGTCGACAACGAATCGATCGGAACGCTGTCACTTGACCAGACTGTGCCAGTCGCTTTTAGTGCAACAGAAACCTTTGACGTCGGAATCGATCTGGGATCACCTGTGTCGACAACCTATGCGGATCGGCGACCTTTTCCATTCGATGGAACAATTGACAAGGTCACTGTAGAACTTAAGTGATCCCATTGTTGGAAACTTTGATCCTGCGAAGACCGTACTCAGAAAGCATGCCCGCTCACATGAACTTTTCTCGAACACTGATTGTGCTGATCGCACTTGTGATCACGTTTGACAATGAACAGCTTCCGGCTTTTCAACGGACTGGAGAAACAGTTTCCGTTGAACTTCCGGAAACCGATGACGGACTTCCCGGTGCTGGGCCGATTCGTCGTTATGACTGGTTTCGCAATCTATGGAAGAATCGGCGCAGCCAGTGGGCGAAAACGCAACAGGAAGATCGAAACGCCGTCGTCTTTCTTGGCGATTCAATCACTCAGGGTTGGGGCGACAAACTGAACAAGAGTTTTGGTGAAATGAAAGTCGCCAATCGCGGGATTTCAGGGGACACAACACGGGGAATGCTGATTCGCCTCGACGAGGATGTCCTTTCTCTCGATCCAGCAGGCGTCGTCATGCTGATGGGGACGAATGATCTGGAAGAAGGCGCTGACCCGAAAACCGTCGATGGCAATATCGAGTTGATCCTCGAATCGCTACACGCCCATCGAAGCGACGTGCCCATCATTCTGTCGCTTGTGTTTCCGAGTTCCGAAACGAAGAAGCGTCCGTCCAGCAAAATTCAGGAATTGAATCAACTGATCCGCAAGGTCGCGCGCAACTTCGAACAAGTCACCGTTCTCGACACCTGGACATTGTTCGCGAATTCTGACGGAGACGCGAAAGTGGAAGAGTTTCCAGACCTGCTCCACCCAAACGGATTGGGCTACGAAAAGTGGCGACTGGCACTGATTCCGCTGCTTGAAACGAACGGACTTCTCGAAGTTCCCGAAGATGATTTCGAACTGGAACCTGGATTCAAACTTCTCTTCAACGGAAATGACTTGTCAGGTTGGGGGTTCCTGCCGACTCCGCCTGCGAATCCCAATCGAAAACGGAATCCAAATGCGCCACATCGTCCGGAAGTTGCAGAAGCTGTCAGCTTTGATGGTCTCACCGAGAGTTCCGACGGACGGTATCTCGCGAAAGATGGCCGATTGATCGTGACAACACCGATTGAAGGACGCCGAATTCAACAGCTCTGGACTCACCAATCCTTCCCGAACGACTTCACTCTCAAGCTTGAGTTTCGTGCGACTCCAAACGCGGATAGCGGAGTCTTCGTGAGGCAACCACAATTGCAATGTCGTGACTATTCATTGGCAGGACCCTACAAGTCACTCCAGAAATACCGCCAGCAGGACTGGAATGAACTCGTCGTCGAGGTCAAAGGCAACGTTGCCCGCTGTACTTGCAACGGAGAAGTTCTTGAAGAAGCGTTTGAGCTTCCAGCTACGGGACCAATCGGGCTCGAAGGAGATCGTGGACAGATTGAGTACCGACGAATCCGAATCAAGCATGCTGACGCAAACTGAGTCAGGTCCCCAACCTCTTCAATTCCTCTGAGTGACACCAAAAGAAGATGTCGCTCAGTGGAACTTAAGGGGGCGATTCACTTTCTTGAGAAAGCATTTTTGCCATTTCTGATGTTGGTCACTTGATGCTCAACAATGATCTGGCGATGATTCACCTAGACGGAAATCCACCGACGTTTTGCTCTCCGTGACGTGAGTCGCCTGTTCATTCTCAGCGGTCACACTATTCAGAACTCGCTGAGTTAATCTGTGCGGTTGCAATGGAATGCTGGCCCACTCTCGAAACGACGAGTCAGAGCGCCAGAGGCAGCGTCTCACAACTGAATTAGGTCTTTCAGGTCGACTGAGAGACTGCTGGTTGATGCGATACACGATCTGTGACAACAAAACAGGTAACTATTCTCTTTGGCGTACGGAGCGACACATGATTGAGATGATCGAAGAAGGCAGCGGCAAAGTCCTCGCATTCAAGCTTTCAGGAAAGCTTCACGACGAGGACTACAAGACATTCGTTCCCGCAGTGGACGAAGCAATCGCAGAAAATGGCAAGACGCGAATCCTGGTTCAGTTTCACGATTTCAAAGGTTGGGACACCCACGCACTCTGGGATGACATCAAGTTCGCAACGACCCACTGCACCAAGATTGAGCGAATTGCGCTCGTTGGAGAAAAGTCCTGGGAAAAGTGGATGGCGGGCGTCTGCAAACCATTCACAATGGCAAAGATTCAATACTTTGACGTGAGCAACAAGGATGAAGCCGTAAGCTGGATCGAAGAAGGTCTTTGAGAGCGGCTCGTTCCTGAACCGCTTGAGGCCATTCCTTCAGCGCTGATTGACTTCGCACTGATTGACTCTGTCTGGAATCAGCCGCCTTCGAATCGATATGAGCATGCTGGATCAGCTTGATGGTCCAGCATGTTTTTTTATGTCTCAGCACAGCCTCTTCGACTGACGACCTCTGAGTCAATCGACCCAATGCAGCACATCTCGAAGAATGCACCACCGGGGAGTTCGGTCTTTGGCACCGCCTCCTTCAATCCAGTATCGCTCGAGGCGGTCGAGTGTCCCGTCTAACCTTTCGATATCGAGCCATCGATTCAGAGAGTTTATCCAATCGATGTCGTCCCGCTGAACAGCAAAGCCAACCGGTCGCTGAATCGCCGGTCGAGGTATGACTGTTGTGTATTCCGGATACAGGACAGTCCACGCTGCTCCTTGTTCTGCTGCAATCATCAGACCGTCGACATCTTCGAGTCGCCCATGAAAAAAGTCCTGATAAGAATCGACAGCGACGATCTCTGCATTCGGAATGAAGTGCTTTGCTGGTGCCAAAAGATCCGGTGAAACCACTCCGAGCCGAAGTTCTTTGTAGCTACCCGCGTCTTCCCACGAGATCCACTCGTCACGGCGATGATCCTTCAGAACGACGGAAATCGTCGCGGTTTGATACGGCTCTGTGAATCCAACTCTCAACAGCCGCGCCGGTTTCATGATCAATCCACCGATCGCAACATCCACTTCATGGGAATCGAGTTGTTCTTCGATCGTCGATTCAGTGAAGGGAACAAATTCAATTCGCAGATTCAATTGCTTCGCGAGTTGATGCAACAGTTCAACATCGTACCCGACCAATTTTCCCTGTGAGTTGAAAAACGAGAAGGGGAGATGATCTTGCACATACCCGACTCGTAAGAGCTTCTCTTCACGAATTCGCTTGAGTGCCGTTTTTTCGTTCGACTGACGTTTGGGAATGTCGTACCGATCGTGAAAGACTTCGAAGTCAGCAGCGGAATCGGAGAGCGACAGTGACAAGAATCGCGAGTCGAGTTGGTCAGAGAATTTGATTGAAGCGAGATAATGAGACATCATCCCACACGACAGCAGGAGCGCCAGCGAGACCGCAGCCCCCGAAATCACCAGGCGTCTCCATCGGATCTGAAGTTCGTTCTGTACGACCGCATTGACGATCAGGGTGAGCGCCATCAGGTGCATCACTCCCACAGCGTCTGCCATTCTCGTTGTCAGAAAACCGGGGAGGATGAACAGCGTCATCAGATCCTGCGGCAGCCGATAGATGTCAAGCAGAAAGGGTATGGTGATGAGTGGGCTTGCAAAGTTTGAAATTGTTCCCGTCGACGCCATCGAAACACTTTGAGCCCATGAGAGATCTCTTCCGGCATACCATGCTGCAAACGAGATAAACAGGAACGACAACACTTTTCCGATGTGCGGAAAAGGATACGCGAGTGGGACGACAACACTCGGCGTGACCTTTTCGTCGAATGACTGTGTCTCTGACTGGCTTTGCAGTAATTCTTCACAGCTTTCTGCAATCAAAGGTAAAACCACGAAGAGCTTCCCTGTCGCCAATGCTGTCAGCAGCGGTTCTTGAGCAGCTCGCAAAAGTTCACGGTAGCTGATCTTCGTTAAACCGGTGACGAGTAGAGGCAGCAAAAGTAAGGCAGCCACTGCGCACGCGATCGAGACCATCAACAGATAAGCCTGCAGCCGCGAAATCTCCTCGACTCGCAAAGTGCCAGCCGCTGCAGCTGTGAGCGTAAAGAGACCAACCGGCGCCAGACGAATCAGGAACGAATTAATTTTCGAAAGTGCTTCCGAACAGGAATCCAGAAGATTCAACACCGGCTCTCGATTCGGAACAGCCATCATCGCTGCCCCGAAGAAAAGACAAAAGACAACGACAGCTGGCACAAACTCATTCGCAAGTGAATGAAAGACGTTTCCGGGAATCAACTGGTTGAGAAGATTGAAGTTGCCAGTCACATCAACCAGGTCACTCGAATGAAAAAAGGCCCCACCTTTCAACGGGGGAAGAAACGCCGAAACCGTGACGACAAGCAGGATCCCCGCCCCCCAGAACAGCAGCAGAATCATCGCTGCCACCCATCCGATGCGCTTTGCCTGAGCGATATTCAAACGCCCCAATTTTGAGATCAGCGCCGTGATCAAATAGGGGAGAACCGTCATTTGCAGGAGGTTCACATAAGAATTTCCGACCACTTGCAGCGGCGCGCAGAGTTCCCCGAAAAACAATCCACACAAGATTCCCAGGACCAGTCCAATTCCGATCCACAAACCCAATCTCTTAGGAGGTGACGACACCTTTCTCGCGCTCGCAGGCTTTTCGAATTCCGACTCCTTCAACGTTTCAGACATGTGTCTCCACTAATCGAGTTGCGACCGTATTCCACAGCAAAGAGTTTCCTCTCGCCGATTTGGATGATTTCAGTGAAACGACCGACAAAATACAACACTCGCCCAGCCTCGAGATCACTCTCCACCAAGAAATTGTTCAGCTGCGTTGGACTGATGCGTCAAAGCCATTCGCCAGTTAAGAATCGCTGTACGAGATGAAACGTCGTCCCCATCGATGCTCTTCGACTTGTCAGCCCAATTGTTAGCCCACGCGAATTCGCATTCGACTTTCATCTGAATTCTTCACTGCTCGCGCTGGACCGGATTGACAGACTGCCTGCCACTTTTCACCGTATGTGGACGCACTGTTCACCCAAAAAAATGTCTTCTCTGGAGTTTGCGATGACATCTCGCGCTGTTGTCTTTTTCGCCGCGTTTGCTTGTTTCACGCAATCGTGTGACGCACAGCAGCCCGAGCGGTCTCCCAATGTGCTTCTGATTGTCAGTGACGATCTGCAAGCCTGTCTCGGTTGTTACCACAATCGAACATGCCAAACTCCGAATCTCGATCGCCTGGCGAATGAAGGCATTCTCTTCGAGCGAGCCTATTGTCAGTACCCGGTCTGCGGCCCTTCGCGCGCGTCAATGATGAGTGGGCTTTACCCAAACCTGACGCGGATGCTCGGCAATCGAACGACGTTAGGAGCCTTCCGAGAAACGAACACCGAACTGGCTCATCATCCCAGCATTGGCGAGTTTCTGAAAACCAATGGGTACGTTTCTTTGCGTGTCTCAAAGATCTATCACATGGGAGTCCCGGGCGGGATTGAAGCAGGCGATCGCGGTGGTGACGACCCACTTTCCTGGGATCGAGCTTTTGACATCATGGCCCCGGAAACGGCGAGTCTCGGAGAACTCGAGTTGTTGAGCCCGATTCGAAAGCACTACGGCTCGAACTTCGCCCGGATCATCATCCCCGATGAAGCGGCCACCACTCAAACCGATTATCTGGCGGCCTCACAAGCGATTGCCATCCTCGAAAATCGAGCCCGTGGACGAACGGATTCCCGGTTCCTTCGGCCAGAGCAACCGTTTTTTCTCGCAGTTGGATTTGTGCGTCCGCATGTGCCACTCGTTGCTCCGAAACGAATCTTTGACAAGTATCCGGAAGACTCAGTGGAGTTGCCGAAGGTTCCGGAGAACGATCTTGATGACGTCCCTTCTGCTGCTGCCGGAATGGAAAACTTTGGTCGTTACGGAATGAGCGAAGAGCAGCAGAGGGCAGCCATCGCCAGCTACTACGCAAGCGTCACGTTTATGGATGAGCAGGTCGGACGACTCCTCGAGACTCTCGATCGACTCAAACTACGAGACGACACAGTTGTGATCTTCGCATCCGACCATGGGTATAACCTCGGGGAGCACAACTGTTGGCAAAAGCTCAGCCTTTTCGAAGACAGCACACGTGTGCCGCTTCTGATCTCTTCGCCAGACCACAAGGAATCGGCCGGTCAGGCGAACGGTGAAATTGTTGAATTGATTGATCTTTATCCCACAATCGCTGAACTGTGCGGGCTTAAGGAGAAGGCTCCGGAAATCCTTCAAGGGCAAAGCCTCGTCCCGATTCTTGAATCACCGGCTGAGGTGATGGACGCTGATGCCCATGCCTACACTGTCACCTATCGACGTGGAGAGTCGCTGCGCACCGGTCCATGGAGATTCAACCGCTGGGGAGATTCGGGAGAGGAACTCTACGATCATCAGACCGATCCCGGAGAATTCACAAATCTCGCGAATCACCCGGACCACACAGCTGCCGTCGATTCCTTGAGAACACAATTAGTTCACGTTCGTGAATCGAGCAGCAAATCGACCGGCTCGAGTGACTAGCCTCGAAACCGGCAGCCCCTATCACGTGGTTTCACAGAGGCTTACAACATTCTCAGCGGGAGTACAGAATCTCCATCCCGAGGCATTTGCGCCGATTCTTCGCTGTCACACACATCAACAGTCACTGATTCCGGAGTCCTGGTCGAAGGTGAGCTGTCGAGAAACCCGAGGGAAAGTTTTCGCAGCAGTTGCGGACCGTTCCCGTATGTATTAAACGACTGAGACGAGGATACCGACAGACAGTATTCATTCCTCTCAACTGAGATTCCGTGGTCTCGGGATTTCAACAACAGTTCGTGATTGGTCACGTGATGCCGTGTTCCGATCAGATAGCGACTTTGTGGCTGCGCTGGGCTGCAAGTCGCAATTTTCCTGGCAAACCCGCCGACACCCATGGAAAGGTGTGAGACTCCGATGAAAGTCCATCAGTTTCTGGATCATTATGGGATCACTGAAAATCCTTATGCCCAAGAAGACGCTTCATCTGACAGAGTCTTCATCGAGCACTGCCTGACCGGCACCTACCATTCAGGTTGGGACAAAATCTACGGCGACCCGCGAGCCCCATCGACGTCTGTTGTCTTCGGAGAGCAGGGGAGTGGAAAAACGGCTTTGCGGCTTCAGATTGCCGGTCGTCTTCGTGAGTTCAACGAGACTCATCCAGATGAGCGGGCATTCACGATCCACTACGACAACTTTAATCCATTCCTCGACAGCTTCCGTGAGCGCTTACACGGTCGGCGACGGAAAGCCGACAAAGCTCTCCAGAACTGGAAACTATGGGATCACATGGATGCCATTCTCACTCTCGCCACAACACGATTGGCGGATATCATCCGAAACGGGGGGGCTGATGCCAAAGACCCTTCTCAATCGGTCGACCCGGCCAAAATCGACGACCTGAAGCCGAATCAACGTCGCGACATTCTCTTGCTCGCAGCGTTTTACGACCAGAACCGGGACGAGTCCGCTGTCCGTCGCTGGAACCAGTTGCGTCGAAAGTTGAAGGTCACGACCTGGAAGTCTTATTGGGAAATCGGACTCGGAGCTTTTGTCACACTCGCCATTATTGGAGGAGTGTTTCAAGTCTCAGAAACACCGTGGACCCAGTTGTTCTCCGGCTGGACGCTGGCGATTATCGTCGCGGCCTGGCTGCCAGCAATCTGGAACTTCCTCCGAAACTTCTGGACCGCCACTCGCGCTGCCAGTCAGGTGCGAATCTCCGATCAGAGTCGAACCGATTTGCGACGAATCCTTGCCCGCTTCGATCGTTCTCAGATCAGCGGCCAGCCTCTCCCAACGCGTGCTCGGGGAGACGACCGATATGAACTGCTGCACAAGTTGCAGTCCGTCCTCACTGATCTCGGCTTCCAAAGCATCGTTGTCCTCGTTGACCGAGTCGATGAACCACACCTAGTTAATGGATCACCTGAACGGATGCGTGATCTGATCTGGCCGCTCTTCGATAACAAATTTCTCAAACATCCCGGCATCGCCTTCAAGCTCCTTCTGCCATCAGCACTCTCCGGATTCCTCAACAGGCAAGAGAAAGAATTCTACGAGCGGTCCCGACTCGACAAACAGAACTTGATTCCGTCCCTGAACTGGACCGGACAGGGATTGTATGACGTCGCGAATGATCGGCTTCGAGCCTGTGCGAAACTGGCCGAAAACCGCCCCAGCATCAGCGACCTCTTCGATGATTCGATCAGCGAACAAGAGTTGATCACGGTCTTTGACCGCCTTCGCGCACCGCGTCATCTGTTTAAGTATCTCTACCGGTTGTTCATCGATCACTGTTCAAAACACACAGAAGATTCTCCAGAATGGAAAATTCAGCGTGAGACAATGCAGTCGTCTCTCGCCGTATTCATGAAAGATCTCGACGCTTACGACCAAAAACTCGGAACGGGGTAATCACCAGTCCCCCCGATGAAACAGGATTTCTCGAATGCTCCGCCTGACCAATGTCTCAAAAACTTATGACGAGAAGTTGGTCCTTGCTCCCACTTCCATTGAGTTCCCTCAAGGGAAAACATCGGTCTTGTTGGGAACCAGTGGCTGTGGCAAGTCGACGCTGTTGAGGCTGATGATCAGTCTTGTGGAGCCTGACGCTGGAGAAATTCTGTTCAACGGCAAACCACTCACGCGGAACAACATCGCCGAGATTCGTCACCGAATTGGATATATGATCCAGGACGGAGGACTCTTTCCGCATTTTACGGTGGAAGGAAACGTTGCGCTTCTGGCCAAACACCTGGGTTGGAACGCTCAGAAAATCCGTGATCGCATGCAGGAGCTGTTAGAGCTCGTGCATCTCGATGCCGAAACGCTCACACGTTACCCTCGGCAAATCTCCGGAGGTCAGCGACAGCGCGTGGCTCTGATGAGGGCACTTTTTCTCGATCCCGATGTTCTGCTCCTCGACGAACCGATGGGAGCACTTGATCCCGTGATTCGTTCGAATCTTCAAGAGGAATTACGAGGAATCTTTCGAACGCTCCAGAAGACGGTTGTTCTGGTCACTCACGACATCGGAGAAGCAGCCTATCTGGGCGACAGCATTAGCGTTCTCAACTCGGGACGTGTTCTGCAAACGGGAACTTTCGAGGACCTGCTCAACAATCCGACAGACTCCTTCGTCACAGACTTCATCAGAGCACAACGCACGCAAATTGATTCTGTGGAGGAACTCATATGAGTCTGAAAAACGCCATCTGGCTGGCCATCGGATGCCTCATCGTGCTGGTGGCAACCTCTCTGATGTCGACGTCCGGAATCAAAGTGGCTGCCAAAGGATTCACAGAGTCCGTCACACTTGCCGAAATCGCCAGCACCCTGGCGATCGAGAGCGGACAATCTGCGGAACCGGTGACTGAACTGGGAGGGACTCAAGTCCTCTGGTCAGCACTGGTCTCCGGAGAAATCGATGTCTATCCCGAATACACCGGCACACTTCGACAAGAGATTTTCCGCGGACAGTCTCTACCCGATGACGAGTCCCTCAAGGAGAAAGTCGAGGAAAGCGGTGTGTCGATGACCGCTCCGCTCGGCTTCAACAACACCTATGCAATCGCAATGAAGCGATCGCGGGCCGAAGAATTTGGAATCGAGACAATTTCCGATCTCAGCAAGTTTCCTCAATTCAAATATGCCTTCAGCAATGAGTTCATGGATCGTGGAGATGGCTGGCCCAGCCTGAAACGAACCTACGATCTCAATCCCGAAGACATTCGAGGGATTCAGCATACGCTCGCCTATCGTGCTCTCGAAGCTGGCGAAATTGACGTCGCCGATGCTTACGCAACCGACCCGCACATTCTCGAAATGGACTTGAAACTGCTGAAGGACGATCGGAATTACTTTCCCAAGTACGACGCCGTCTATCTGTATCGAACTCAACTCAAAGAGACGAATCCCGAATTCGTCAAACTGCTCACGTCGATGGAAGGCAAACTTTCGGACAGCACGATGCTTCGATTAAATGAAGCTGTCGAAATCGACGAACAGAATGAGCCGGATGTTGCCAGCCAATTCGTGAATAAAACCTTTGGTTTCAATGTCGAGAGTTCCTCGCAGTCACTGGCCAGGCGAATCTGGAAGACGTCGCTGGAACACTTGTTTCTTGTCGTCATCTCTCTTTCTGCCGCAATCCTCATTGGAATTCCTGCGGGCATCATTGCCGCGAAGACAAAGCTCCCCGGGCAGATTATTCTCGGCACCGCTGAAATCATTCAAACCATTCCCGGACTGGCGTTGCTTGTCTTCATGGGAGTCCTCTTCATTCGCGTCGGACTTCCATCGATCGGTGCGTTTCCGGTGATGGTCGCTCTGTTTCTGTACAGCCTTCTCCCGATCATCCGTAATACGATGACCGGGCTGACTGAGATTCCAAAGTCATTGATCGAATCCGCAACGGCTCTTGGACTCAGCCCGGCAGCACGCTTGAGGTTGATCGAATTGCCATTGAGTGCCCCCATGATTCTTGCGGGAATCAAGACCACTGCCGTCATCAATGTTGGTTATGCCGCGCTTGGCGGTCTCATTGGAGCAGGCGGATACGGTCAGCCCATCATGACAGGACTGAGACTGAACAGCGAAGCCCATATGCTCGAAGGGGCGATCCCTGCGGCCATCATGGCGATTGCCGTGAAATACGTCTTCGAAGCAGCGGAGAAGTTTCTCGTTTCTCCGGGGCTCAGAGTGCGATAGGGCACGTTGCACTTGTCTGCGTCGTTCCCTTCAAGTTTCTGCGCAATTGCCTTTTCGTTTCGCGCAGATTTCGTTTTCGAGCATGAGTCTCCGATCAGGACAGTTTCAGATCGAAATCGGTCTCAGCCAGCGGGTCGTCTTCGATGTTCTGTGGTGCGTTTTGCACCTGACTCATCAGATCATCGATGTTGACGGTGGCGCCATCAAAGTCTTCAACGGTCCCCACTTCTGCAATCATCTCCGGCCTCACTGAAGTTGTCGGTTTTTCAACGACTCGCAACTGGTACGACTCAATTTGAATTTCATCGCCAACTTCCAACTCCCAACCCACTTCGGGCAGAGTTCGTCCGTTGACTCGAACATCTTCGCCGAGACCGAACATCGTCCAGCTCAGCTCATTGTTGAATCGCACACAAACCTGTGGCGCGAATGTTGAAAGCTTCGTCAACTGCAGAGGACAGCACTTCCATCCGCCGATGAAGACACCGGGTCCGAGTAACCTTTTGCTGATTCCAATCAGACGAAGTGCCGACGTAATACTGATCGTTTCTCGAAAGCGCCCGGATCGATGGATCGTCTGAATGTCTCCTTCGATCAACTCAAAAAACAAGTTTTTGGCCCTGCGACGCTTGCGTTGAATCGCCATCAGGAATTGCTCCATCCTGGAAAGTACAAACCTGGTCCGTCGTCGAACCAGCAGGAAAGCGACGTATGATGCGGAATCTGGGAGGGTTTGCAATTCCGGAAAAGCGAAGACGATGAAATTCGCGTCCTTCTTTCATTTTCCTTTACGAGAGATTTTTGGATTTTTCGCGAACAGACTCCAGTTTGATGAACAATGCGTCCGTTCAGCGACTCGCTGCTGGTTGGCGAAAAGGCTCGAATTCAATGCTTGAAGATTCGAACTAAAAATCTCGGAAAGGACCGCGTGGTTCTGCTGCGTCCATTTCTTTGAGCCAGTTTGCGAATGCACTTCGCATCCGATCTGCCTGATCCGGCAGCTGTTCAATGAGATTGTTTTGCTCAGCCAGATCATCGTCGAGGTTGAAGAGAAACTGGTCATCGCCGTGTCGAACCCACTTCCAGGAACCGACGCGGGCTCCTTCTTTATTCTGTCGTTTCCAGAACATTTCTTTCCGTTGCGACTCCATTTCTCCGGTCAGGACCGGCCACATGTCGAATCCATCGAGCACTGTTTCTGGATCGAGTGGAACATCAATTTTCGATGCGATTGTCGGGAGCAGTTCCAGACTCGTTAGAAACTCGTCGCAGATTGAGCCAGCAGGAATTCCCGGTCCTCGAACCGCCGCACAGACCCGAACGCCCCCTTCAAACATTTGTGACTTTCTACCACGCAGCGGAGAGTTGCTGCTGCCGCCACCGCCTCCATTGTCCGAGAAGAAGATGACGATCGTATTGTCAGCGATTTGATACTCATCGAGGAGCTTCAGAACGCTCCCGATGGCATCATCCATTGCGGTCACTGCACCGAGGTATTCGAGGCGGCGTTTTTCCGGAGTTGCCACCATGGCTGGTTTTCCATACTTCGTTCCTTTTCGCAACGAATCTTTCAAATGCGGGTACAGCTTCTTGTACTCCTCCGGAGCCTGAGCAGCGCTGCGAATCGCAGGATCGAGATTTGACGCTCCGTGCGGGGCATTGAAGGGGAGATACAGAAAGAACGGTCGATCGTGATTCTCATTGATAAAGCGGACTGCCTCACGTTCGAACAGGTCCGTACAATACGTTCCCTTGTCTTCTTCAGTCAGTTGATTTCCGGAATACATACTCGGAACGCTGTACCGCTCGTGAGTG
Source organism: Thalassoglobus neptunius (assembly GCF_007859735.1). GTDB lineage: Bacteria > Planctomycetota > Planctomycetia > Planctomycetales > Planctomycetaceae > Thalassoglobus > Thalassoglobus neptunius. Next base: position 16,680 of record NZ_SIHI01000028.1, read on the forward strand.
AAGTAATCAATACCGGTATTCACCAGCCCGTAAAATTCGTTGAATCCTCGTTGCATCGGAAGAAAGCGACGGCTCATCCCCAAGTCCCACTTTCCAAAAATCGCCGTTCGATAACCGGCTTTCTGAAAGTATTCAGGTAGAAGCTTCTCTCGCAAATCCATGCCGCCGATTCGCTCCCAGGTCACGGCATATTCGTCAGGAGTGTATTTGTATCCGTAATCCGGGGCTTCATTTCGGATCATGTCATACATGCCGTTTCGTTGAGGATAGCGGCCCGTCAGAAATGCTCCTCGCGACGGAGTACACGCAGGCCAGGCAACATAAAAGCTGGTCAGCAAAACTCCTTCATTCACAATCCGGTCGAGATTCGGGCTGATGACTTCATCATTCAGAACTCCCAGGTCAGCGTAGCCCTGATCGTCACTCACAATCAAAACGACATTGGGAGTCGAAGCGAATGCCAATGCGGATGCGGATGACATTCCAAACGCGACGAAACAACAGGCCAGCGAGCAAAGAGATTTGTTCATGAGACTTCCTGATGGATGGATCAGTGGTTGAACATGTTCGCCGAAATGATGGAGACTCACGGACCGAAGTTCAAACATGTCTCAGACTTTTCAATCCGATCGGGAACGATACGCAGATCCATCGCGTCGAAAAAGTCGAAAAGAAATTGCCGAACTACCCTGTTGAGATCAGGTGACCAGCGCTTAGACTCAATTTAGACACCCTCATTTCATCAAGTGAAAACTACGATCATGCAACGCGGAAAGAATGTTCTTGGCGGCGAACTGCAACCCTGTTCGACGGACCCGATGACCGGCTGGTTTCGAGACGGCTGTTGTTCGACGGGCCCCGGCGATCTCGGAATGCATGTCATCTGCTGTCGAGTTACCAAAGACTTTCTGGAGTTCTCGAAAGAGACCGGAAACGACCTCACGACACCGGTTCCAGAGTTCAAGTTTCCCGGATTGAAACCGGGCGATCAGTGGTGCGTGTGCGCTGGCCGATGGAAAGACGCATACGACAATGGTCGGGCGTGTGGTGTCGTACTCGCTGCGACTCACATGTCGGCACTCGAATTTGCTTCACTCGAAGAACTCGAAGAGTACGCCGTCGATGAAGTCGACACCGAATAGGTTGTGATTCAACACGTGCCCAACCGACATCGGCGAATAAGGTCGGATCAAAAAAAATCATCGGAGAAGAACATTTAGAACAAAAACCGCGTGAGCGGTCGGCTTCTGTTCCGCCTGTTGAGCTATTGAAGCATTCTCGTTGCTTCAGGTTCAACATGCTGAATTCGGAGCCACTTGATGAAATCGACACCAGAGCAACACACTCCTACGGTCGTTCGCTTTCTTGATTCCTTTCTTCAGGAGGGAAATATCAAGTGGCTGCTCGGAGTGGGAACGCTGATCCTCTTCAGTTCGTCAGCGATGCTGGTCACTTCTCACTGGGATTCCTATCCGCCACTCTGGAAGTATGCTGTCCTGCTGGCGTACACGGTCGGCATTCACCTGTGTGGTCAATTGGCCTATCACCGTCTGAGTCTGCGAAAGACCGGAACGGGACTCATGGCCCTGACGACACTGCTGATTCCGCTGAACTTTGTCGCGTATCGCTGGGTACAACCGGATCAAATGCTCACCATTCATGGTGTGCTCGCGCAATCCGGTCTTCTCTTTTTACTCGCAGGAAACTGTCTTTTCTCGCTCTTCGCAGCCCAAAGAATCTTTACGCATTTTCTGCGAAAGCCGCAGTACTCGTTTCTCACGAGTTATCTGATTCTCTCCGCCAGTGGTGCGGTGATTCCTCTTCTTCCCTCAACGATTGCGCCATTCACGGCTCTCTTTCTCTGGGTTGTCTTTGCTGTCGGGACAATCAAAGTCAATCGGCACGCCTTCTGGTTGACTGAGGAGTTTCGTACTCCGAGGATTTTCGGGTTCTTTCCGATCATTCTTCTTGGTGTTCAATTTCTGTTGCTGTTCGCAACGATGCTGGCACCGCAGATCCCCGTTGAATGGATCGGATTAGGACTCGTCTTGACCGCGATTCCCATTCTTCAAGCTGCCGATTCGTTGGCACGAGTCGTTCAGGCACGCTCAGAAACTCCTCTTCCGACTCAACCCACCAGTGTTGTGCTGGCGCTATTGGGCGGAATTGCGATGGTCTTCGCGGGAGTTGCAATCTCTGCCTATGGATTCCCGTCGACCGTCGCAATCGTTCCGACCTCCTTGCTAGCAGCGATCGTAATGGGCTTCGCTGCTCATCGAACTCAAAGGAAAGAATTCGTCTGGTTGATGATTCTTGCAATCCTGACCACGTACCAAACATCGCCCGTCTTCATGAAACAGCTCGTGCGGTCGATGCTGGATGCCGGATCTTCTGCAATCGGTGAGGATCGAATGCCAATCGCGTTCTATGGATTGACATACCTCCCGCTACTCATCGCAACTTCTGGAGTCTCCGTTTGGCTCAAGCGACGTGGGGAGACGTTTTTCGCTCAACAACTTCAGACGTTCTCATTCGGTCTTCCGCTGATTCTTTTGCCTCTCGCATTAACGCATTCGAAAATGCTGTTTCCTGTCGGCCTGTCATTCACAGTGTTGTTTGCATGCCATACGCTTCTCTTTCGCCTTCCATTTCTCAGGTTTACAACTCTCCTCTCCGCGTTCGTCGCAACTCTCGGAGCGACTTACTTCTTTCAGCAGGTCTTTGATTTTCACGGATCCGTGGGATTGTCTTTGACGACCTGGATTGCCGCCGGAGGACTCTTCTGGTTTCCAGGAGTTTATTTCGACCGCGCGGTCTCGAGAATCGAACTGATGGATGACTCGGACGCTCGACGACATTCCCCGGAGATCTTCCGTTGGAGCAGCTTAGGCATTGTTGCGATCTGTGCGATCATCTTCATTGCACTGGCTCCGAGCGGATCGGTTCCGATCATGACCGGGGTGATTTGCTTTGGTTTGCTCTTCGGCCATGCCTTCGCCTTTCAATCGACTTGGATCAGCGCTCTCACACTGACACTTTTGATGAGTCTTCCCATCACATTCGCCGGGCACAACAACTGGTCGATGGAGTCGTTGTTGAGCCTCGCCGGGAGTCTGCTCGTCTTGCTGTGTGCGGGTGAAGCGCTCATGAAGAGGTTTCCGGAATGGACACTCTCGAAAGTGTTTGCACCGGCAGCAAATATCGTGGCCTGCATCGCCGTTTTCTTGTTGCAGCTGATCTTAGTCCCGTACATGCTGGCCCATCTACAAACTCCGTTCGCATTTGCGATCTGGCTTCCTGTCGTCATCGCATTCTTGACTGGAGCCTATTTGGCCTGGAAGAACGATGCAGGTGTTCTCGTGGTGGCGACTCACACTTTCGGTCTCGTCGCGACGGGAGTTCTCACTCCGAAATTGATCGCCAACTTCACCCACATCACCGGTTTCGACAGAGTCCTTTGGATTCCCGTCACATGGGCCACGCTCTCAACACTTGGAACGGTCTCGCTTCGACTCACTCTTGTCGACCGTAAGAGCGCCGACGGTGAGACCTCAAACGCCTTGCGTGCAATCGAGTGGTGTTTCGCAGCCACGCTTGGCGGAATCGCTCTCGTGACCATCCCGGTCCTTGTCGGCCCGAGCAGAATCGCTGGTCTGATCAGCGTTGCAGGCGTTCTTCTTCTGACACTCAATCGACGACGCAGCCATCTCACCGAAATTCTTCTGTTGATTGGAAACGCGCAGCTTCTCGTGGCTGTCCTGCAATTGGTTCTGCCCGACTCGCGCTTCCTCTTTGAAATTCCATCAGAGAAACTTGTCGTCGCGGCACTTCCCATTTCGCTGGCTGCTGCACTCTCCGCATGGGGATGGTCGAGTGCCATTTCGCCCCGGAGCCGATTCTCAGAACAGACTTCCGAGTTCTTTCAAGCTCTGAGCCTCGGAGCGATTCTCTTCTCAGTTTGGAGCGGCTTCAAGCACAATGCTCTCGTTCTGCTCGGAACTTGCAGTTTCATCATCGTCGCTGGCCTTCAGGCTCAAATCGCTCGAAAGATGAGCCAACGTACTCATCCAACTGTCGAGGGCACCAATATCAGTGCGATAATGGCAACCCGGGCGACCTATCGAGCCTGGATTGCCATTGGACTCGTTCTCGCAGCCATCGCCCATTTGCGATGGACCGGATTCCTGCTGGTCGGTGTGATTCTGAGTAGTTTCGCTCCGATGATCTTGGCACTATTGACCTTGGGACTCGCCCATCAAGCGAAGCGTTCGGTGTCGTGGACCATCTTTGCTGACCCACTTCGGAAGACCGCGACAGCACTTCCAGCGGCGACGATTCCCATGGTCTTTCATCAGCATCTTGCTTACCCAAGTCCTGAGTGGTTGGGGATTCAGAGCCTCGCGTTGTTGTTGACGTCAGGATTCTATTTCTGGAGGGGAATTGAACGCGATCGCCCATGGTTTGTTGTCGCATCAGCTGCGATCTTCAACGTGTCACTTGCGATCTTCTGGAAGGAACTTCGCTGGACCGATCCGCAACTCTTTCTCATCCCGGCTGGATTGTCAGTCCTGGTTCTCGTTGAAACCTTGCGATCACAAATTCCAAAGGGACTCCTGAACCCACTGCGATACGTTGGCGCCCTGACGGTCCTTGTTTCTCCCACATTCCAAATCGTGGGTGGAAACTGGCTTCACATCATCACTTTGATGGTGTTGTCGCTTCTGATCCTCATCGTGTCGATGGGACTCCGAATCAAAGCTCTGATGTATACCGGAACGGCGTTTCTGGTCGCCGACTTGCTCGCCCTTGTCATCCGAGGGACGTTCGACCACCCAAGCCTCCTCTGGCTGACGGGAATTGCTATTGGGTTAGCCGTCATTGGCCTCGCAGCTTATTGCGAACGTCACCGCGAAGCGATGCTGCAGAAGTTCCGCTTCATCGCTGCCGAGTTGGAGACCTGGAACTGACTTTTGTGCGAAGCATTCCAATCCGGCTGCTTCGCAATCTTCTTGTTGCTCGTATTTCCTTTCACGACTGGAGAATGACAATGTCATGGTTTCAACAATTTACTTTCGTAATGCGTTCCAATCTCACCGCGATTCGAGACAAGGTCGAAGCCCCTGAACGAATGCTTCACCAACTGATCTGTGATATGGAGGAAGAACTGAACTCGGTGAAGCAATCTGTGGCTGCCGCGATCGCCGACGAAATTCAACTCGGTAAGGAGGTCGAGTCCATTCGGAGCGAGATTGGAGAATGGGAAGGGCGGGCCGAGTCCGCTCTTCAGAAAGGCAAAGAAACGCTCGCCAAACAAGCACTTGATCAAAAGATGCGTCTTGAAGAACGCCTTCAATCGATTGAACAGGTCTACGAATCTCAATGTTCACAGACGGCGAAGCTGCAAACGTCGTATCGGGATCTCGAAGACAAAATTCGACAGGCTCGACACAAACGAACGTTGCTCATCGCACGGCTGGCTCAGGCTCAATCTCGGCAGAAGATCAATCAAGCGATTGACTCAGCGGAATCTCAATCCGCGTTCGCGCAGTTTCATCGCCTTGAAGAAAAGGTGAATCGAGAAGAGAGCCTGGGTCAGGCCTACGATCGTCTCGACGGCAAAGATCCCGAAGCTGACGAACTGACTGCCCAGTTCGACGCTGAAGAACGAAAAGAGAAGCTGGAGGCAGAGTTTGAAGAATTGAAACGTCGGCTGCAAACTCCTGCATCCTGAGATTGACAGCGTCGCTTCATCTCTCACTCAATGAAAACGATTCGGGGCGAATGTTGGGGATTCGGTGATTCGATCTCCCTCAGAATGCCCTGAATTTTCAATTGCGTTCGTGTTCGTACAGGAATCAGGCAAGACAATGAGACAACTTCGACTTCTCTTTCGCGACCTCTTCCGGTTGGTTCGTGCCTGGTGGACGATTGATCGGATTCGCCCATAACAGGCAATTTCCAGAACAGTCACAAACCTGCTGATGTGTTGCTCTCCCTTTCAGTCATCTTTACGAAACGCCATTGCAACCAACGCACCGACAAGTAGTACACCTCCAATTAACAAAGGGAGTCCCAAAATCGATGCCATGACTTGTGTTCCGAGTTAATGCTGATCTGTCGAGCGACTTCAACTCCCGTTGACAACGACTCGCACGAGCAGAGCCGCCATTCGCGGAAAGGATTAAATTTCGGGGAGTTGAGAGCAACATAGAAAAGGGCGCTTGGGCATGTTGCTCTTATCCCAAAACGAACGATCTTGTGACAACCATTCTGAATGCCGCATCCGATCATACGGTTTCCTTTTCCGTTTCACACGCAATCAATTTCGGGATCGCGAATTTTCATTGAATTCAGTGACAACAACGGATGTCTGACGTTCGGTCCAACGATCGATCTGGGATCAGTCATTGAAGAGAGCCTCACGGGCGCGTTTTCCGCTCGTAAAATACACATCGACAAAATCCGGGAGATTGCGCAAAATGCCCGCTCGTCAGGAGAAGCGGGTCCCTGTTCGCCTTGAGATTCAGAATTCAAGGCATGCACGAGTTCCCAAACGATAGACGAATTGAAACGGGACCAGTGTCCTCAGTTGTCCGAGTCGCGAAGACCAAAATTCGTAAATCAATGAACGTAAAAATCGCTGAATCCTCACGTTCGACGATTCAATTCATTTAGAAAATACTGCCTTCAGGGCTGATCAAATTCGTCAATTCAGGGAAGGGGTGACGATGTTTTGTTCACAATGCGGCGTGGAAGCTGACGGGAAATTCTGTTTTGCGTGCGGGCATCGTCTTCATCAGATCGATGGGGATATTCATGAATCAAACGCTGCCCCACCCGAGAATGAACTGATTGCCCCTCCGAGTTACGCGGTCAATTGGGAAGATGACATCTGCTACGAGCAGGTGTTGCAAGCGGACGCCGTCCGTTCCGCAATTGCCGAGCATGGATCGAAAGCGATTGAGGGTTTCTCCGGCGAAGACTGCCTCGCGATTTACGATAAGATTGTTCCGTCGCCGATCCCGCTGGCGAAACTTGCGACAGTAATTCAGCCCCTTTACGCCTCCTTTGGAGTGCGCACCGGCAAAACAAGAGAAGGGACCGTGAACGCTCCTCCCGGAGTCGTTCTCGCACGGGCTCTCTGTTCGCTGGCGAAACATGCTCAACCGTTCCAGCGAGTTGAACAGGCAGAAGATCGTTGCACGTTGATCGCTGAGTTCCCATCGTCGATTTGGGCTCTCAAAGGAGAAATTCGAGTCACCGTCACGAAACAGGTCAACGAGACACACGTCAGCGCTCTGACAGACATCCCCGGACAAGCATTTGACTGGGGAAAAAGCACCAAAGCACTCGAAAGACTGTTCGCCGACTTACACTCCGAAATGGGCATTCCGCGGACCAGACAACACCGGGCTGCATAGAAGTCCTGGAGAGAACAAACACAACTCGTCCTGACTTCTCAAGTGAATCTGCGACAACCTCGGTCGGTGATACTCGCCACGATATCTTCGGTTTCGTCACTGCGGATTTGGCTCTTCCAGAAACCGGTCCACTGAAATTCTTCCCGAACGATTGATTCGAAGCGTTAACGCTCCCGATTCCACTGTCGTCGCGACGGAAACATCATCTGGCACAAATGACCGCAGTCGCGGACCGACCGATCGATCTGAAGTGCTAACGACGAGCAATTCCGAGGAAATCCATTCGAGTAGATCCAACGGATTGGAACTCTTCGCACCGTGATGTGGAGACATCAAGATATCGCACCGATTCCGCGGAGAAGACAACAGCCGCTTCAGACCATCTTCTTCAACATCTCCGGTCAGCAGCAGTGAACGCTCGCCATACGTCAACTTCATGACAAGACTTTGAGCGTTGTCAGATTTCGATTGAAAGTCTCCTGTCGGATGAAGGATTTCAATCCTGATGGATGGATCGTGATCGTCAGTTTTCAGCACGTCGTTCGCCTGAAGTAATTCGATCTCGACGTTCCGTTTGGCAGCGGCTTCACAGAGTTCGAACGTTCCGCGTTGTGTGAAGTCCAAAAAAGACTGGCCGATCAGAAGTTTTCTGACAGGGAATTGATCGAGAACGCCAAAGAGGCCGCTGAAATGATCGTGGTCCGCATGAGAGACAAGAACCGCATCGATGCGATGTTGGTTTCGGCTCCATAAATAATCCTTCACAGCACTCTCAGCTCGCGAACCGTTGCCTGTGTTCCCAGCGTCGTAGAGAAGGACTTCTCCGGAGGGAAGTTCGATCACCATCGCTAACCCATGACCGACATCCAGAACGGTGACTCTCAGTTCATCACTCTTTGGAGGAAGGAGTGCCAACCAGGCCATCCCCAGACACCAAACAGACAGCGAGACACAGGTGCCTTTTTGAATCGTTGGCCACCGACTCGCTGCAACACTGACCGGCAACAGCACGTAGAAACCGGTGAGCCACCAGCTTGGAAATCCTGAGAAACAAAAGTGCCCGCCGGGAAGATCGGAGGCTGACTGAATGATCCACAGAAACGCCCGGAGTGCTGCATCGAAAACTGCTCCCGTCAAGTGGCCCAGAACAGGCAGAAACCAACCGGTCAGGAGGAAAACATAACCCGCTCCCAAAACAATTCCGGCAAACGGGATGAGCAAGAGATTCAGCAGCAGGCCAATGGGAGCCACGATATGAAACGAAGAGAGAATCAAAGGAAACGTCACGAACCAGATCGTGGCCGTGATCACAGTTCCCTGCACAAGCCACCGGATGGCGGGCCTGATCCGTTCGAGCCAGCGCCAGTTTTCTGAGAGAAGGGCATCACTCTTTGTCGCAGCGACTCGAAGTCGCTTCAAGAGATCGATACTCCAGATGATCGCCAGAACGGCAAGGAACGAAAGTTGGGCTCCTAAGTCAAATAAATCTTCTGGCGATATTAAAAGCAGGACCAACGCGCAACACGCCAGTGCATTTAATAAGTCCACATGTCGGCGGCGAGTTGCGCCAAAGATCACCAGACAAATCAACAGGGTCGCTCTGAGAACCGGCGGGCGGTGATTCGTCAGCCCTGCATAGAGAATTGTGACGACGAGAATCGCAACTGCCGTTTTTCTTTCCGATAGACTGAAGAACCGGGAAACGAGAGTCACAAACCCGGCAAGAATCCCAACATGGAGACCGGAGATTGCCAGCAGATGCATGGCGCCACTCTCCTGAAAAATCTCGCGATCCTGCTTTGTCAGTTGCGTTCGATCTCCCAGCAACATTGACAGCGCCAAAGACTGCGACTTTGGACTTAAGTTTTCGACGAACAGCCGACGGCACTCCTCACGGACCGCTTCGCGAACTCTGAGTAGCTTCCACCAGAGGTTTGAGGGTCTCGACGTCACTTCCAAAGCAGCCGGATGGGAAACACTGAGGAGAACACTGATCCCCTCGCGACGAAGCAGCTTCGCAAAGTCATACCCGTCGGGATTGCTCAGCGGTTGCGGACGTCGCAATGATCCGACCACTTCGACGAAATCTCCAACCTGTGCTGTGGTGAGGTGCCCACTGACGCGAACTCGAACGGTCCCTGAAACAGAAGCCCATTCCTCAGAGACCTGAAGCTCATCAACTCTTAAATCACAGATCGAAGAATCGAGTTCGAGCCACGAGGGAATTCGAGGCCCATACTCAGCTTCGTCAATGACAACACTGGTTGTAAGTTGGCCGCGAACCCGAACGGGAACGCCCTCGACGCTCGCATACTCTCGAACCGTTGCCTCCTGTTGCAACTCGACAACCTGGTGATGTCGGATTGCTCCTGTGATGACGCAGCTAAGCAAAACCGCCCACGTGCCCAAACGTTCTCTCTGAATGTACAACGCACTTGCCGCGACGAGCAGACAGAAACATCCAGTACCCCAGAGTGCGAGAAATGAAATGTCGTATGGCGACTCAAATGCCGCGTCGAGTGCAATTCCCAGTCCGATCGCCAAAGCTCCGATCAGAGCAGGGCGGTGGACGTGATGAACCTTCCGGGGATTGGAATCTCGCAATGACTCAATCACTCGCTCGACCTATCCACGTTCGATAGCTGTCATCGGTTTTCTGCCTTCGCCTGAAAACTCTTCTTCTCCTGAGAGTGACATTCGCTCGCTTGAACTCACAAGAATCCGTCCAATACTTCTCTCCCTCAAGGGAAGAACGACATCATTGGCGTCGGTTGTGACGTCATCAAATTGCCATCCGACACAGTCGTTCATTCCGTTTGATTCCAGTCGTGCAACACCTGATCGATGTTCGTCAAACTGGTTCCCAGGCTGTCCCGAATCACCACATCTGCTTGAGAGTCAAGGGGCGTTGGATCGCGATTGATGATCACCAACCGTGCGCCGAGTTGCTTTGCGCGTTCAGGGATTTCCGCAGCAGGATAGACGACAAGTGACAAGCCGAGGGCGAGAATCAGATCAGCCCGCATCGCCGAGTCCATCGCTGATTCCAACGTCTCCATGGGGAGTGCTTGACCAAACGAGACAGTGGCATGCTTCAGAAATCCGTTGCATCGAGGACATCGAGGAGCCCGATCGGTCTTGAGAAACTCCTCGACCCATGAGTCCGCGCGCCATCGCTCCTCACAGCTCAGACAACAGACCTCGCGTGCTGTGCCATGCAATTCCCAAATTTTGCGACTGCCAGCTTCAGCGTGTAAACCATCGATGTTCTGAGTGATCACGCCGTCAAGCATGCCCATCGATTCCCATCTCGCGAGAATCTGATGTGCGCAGTTGGGCTGCGCCCGTGCGAACTCAACATGAGTCTGCGACTTCTGCCGCCAGTATTCATGACGCTCGGATTCGGATCTCAGAAAGTCATCGAAGTAGACTGTCCGGTTCTTTGACCACACTCCCCCAGGAGATCGAAAATCGGGAATTCCACTCTCTGTCGAAATTCCCGCTCCGGTGAACGCGACGACTGATTTCGCCGACCGCATCCAATGAGCAACCTGTTCGATCGCACTCAAGCAATCCTGATCTCTCATTCGCGGCTCCATCGGAGATTCACCCGGATTCTTAATCGAACTCTTGCATTGGCGGCCACGTTCCGAAAGGAGTTCATTGAGTCGTCGTTCCTTCCGACTCAGATACAGTCACTCCCACGATTTCCGTATTCGGCAAATGCTCGTTCGCAGCCAATTCCAACGCTGCTCGACTGCAATCTGTGCCTGTGAGATCCAGCAATTTCAACTGTTTCATGGTTCGAATGGTGACGAGCGCATCGTTGGTCACACTCTGACATCCAGCGAGCTTGAGCGATTCGAGAGCCTTGAGTTTCTTGAGTGGAACAATCCCGGCATCGCCAATGTTGTTTGACGAAAGGTCCAACTCTCGAAGTTTCTGACAGCCTGAAATCGGTTCGAGCGCTCCGTCATGAACCCCGGAATTGGAAATCTTCAAGACTTCAAGATTGGTCAGGCGATCCGCTGTGCGAAAGCCATAGAACCCGAGTTGAGAGTCGGCAGCCGTTAATTCTTTCAAAGATTGAAAGCTTCCCTGTTCGACGAAAATCGCAAAGTCTTTCCCCCGTAAAACCTTGTTTCCATCCAGGTGAAGGACTTCGAGTTGAGGGATTTTTGCGAGCGAAGTGAAAACCTGATCAGAGATCCCGGTCTGACGCAAACTCAGAACTTTTAAACTCTTCATCTGCTTCAGAACATCACCGACGTCGTCTCCGACCTGAGTCGAATCCAGAATCAGCTCTTCCAACTGGTCGAGTCCAGCGAGCGCGTTCAACCCCGCACCGGAAATCGGAACCTTTGTCAAATTCAAGGAACGGAGATTGGAGAGCTTCGAAATGGGCTGAAGGTCAACATCTCCGAGCAAACCGCTTGTCAGGTCCAATGCTACGATCGTTTCCTGCCCTTCGGAGAGTTCACTGACCTCGGCAAGCTGCTGGGCAGTACGTTCCGGCGGAGGGAGTTCCTGAAAGGCTGCAACGATTTCTTCCGGAGATTTTTCTGCCGAGTCCGAAGACGGGTCCGCACTCGATTCTGAAGAAGACTGTTCCTCGCCGTCGGAAGTTTCCGCTGCGTGATCGGTTCCATCGCCTGAAGTTTCTCCTTCAGACGGAGGTCGTTGGCATCCAGAGATGAACAGAATGCTGACGCACAGAATCATGCCAATTCGATGGTGCGTTCGAGATCGTAATTTCACGGAAGGATTTCCCTCATGCTGAGAATAGATGCTCATCATATCGACCGCACGCCAAAGTGAAACACCGCCTGTCGAGAACTGTTCTTCAACAAGAGGGTACCACGAATTACCCTCTGAAGAGTTGCCAGTTCACCATTTGCGATCGAATGACACTCGCTCCGAAGAACAGATTCAGGAATTCAGGAATGCCACGCTACTTCGAGTTTTTGCACACAGTTCGCGAAGAAGATATCGACCCTCAGAATCATGCGAACAATGTGGTCTATCTCGAATGGTTGCAATCCGCAGCCATCGCTCACTCTGCCGAACAGGGTTGGTCAACGCAGCGTTATCGAGACAACGGATGGGCATGGGTCGTTCGCTCCCATTTCATTGAGTATCGCCGCCCGGCATTTCTGGGAGATTCGTTAACCATCCACACCTGGGTCGCGGATATGAAGAAATTCAGCTCTCTTCGCAAATACGAAGTTGTGTTCAGTGAGAGCGGGAAGCTTGTGGCACGAGCTGAGACGAACTGGGCTTTTGTCACGACCGAAGCTGGACGACTCATCGCGATTCCCGACGATGTTGCCGAAAGTTTCGAAGTCAGTCCGGATCGACCGAAGGCATGATCTGTTTGATCAACATGGTCGCGTAACTCCCTTTTGGAAGGGTGAACTTGAGTTCCAGCTTGTCTCGATTCTCGAAAAGGTCATCGTCGGAAAAACTCCAAGTGAGGTCATTGACCGGAACCGTCAACGCGCGCAACCCTCGTGAGAAGAAACGGTCTCGGGGCGTTTGAACCTTGATCGCTTCCAATTGCCATCCCAGCTTCTCCACTCCAGTTTGAACCATCTCAAGCACGTTCGGATCGTTGATTGTCTGTTTGAGCAAGCGAGCCGAAGGCAGCGGAATCTCGAGTTCCGAGAGGTCACCCATCATTTGTTTCTCGACCAGATCAGGACAGGCAAGCGCGCCTGTGACAATTTGGATCTCTCTTCGCGATTCATCCGGAAGCCTCTCGCGAATCAGACCATCGACAATGGCATTCCACAGATAGCTTTGAAATGCACTGAGACAGAGCCCTCGAAGATCCGCGTTCACACGTTCCCAGGCCCCCTTGAAGTCGCCGGGGCGATCATCCAGAAACGTCACGATACTTCGACGATGAGAACGTTCCAGCTCCTGCTTACACTGCGACCATTGATTCCAATGAGTTCGCAAGATTTCTCGCTGCTGACGTTCGTCTCGACCATCTTCTGCTCGCGGCTCTGCGAACATCAGCCACAATGCCCGTTCGTACTCGCGACGAATCCAGTGTTCAGCGATGAACGAATGACCGGGAATGAATGATCCGAATCTCTGGTCATCGAAATAGTTCGTAAGTCCGGTTGCTTGAACAACTGGCAGAGACTTCTCTGCTTGCAAACGTTCATTCTCAGTGACAGAACGCATCACCAATGAGAAGACATTGCCTTCGATATCATGAGCCGTCACAGCACGTTGAGCCTGACCCTGATACGAAATTGCAAAACTTTCAAAATCGAAATCACGCTGCGGCCCATGTTCGATCGTGATCACCTGAGATGTCTCAGCGTGTCGATCCTTGAGGCCCGCGTGATGAATACGTCGGCGATTGATCTTCAGGTCGCGCGCGAGTTTCTGCAGAACGTCAAGCGTCGTCCAACCGGACTTCTTCAGCCGATAGACTGCGAAACTCCCACTCCTTCCTACAGAGAGTGAATTGCGTTCGTCGACACAGAAGTCAGAAGGATGACAGCGAAGTTTCATGTGACAAGTCGGCTCGGTAAATCGGAAACAGTGTACCATTGGTGGCACACAATTTTTTTGAAAGGTTGACGGATTTTCAGTTGGCGAATCTCTGCGACCTGCGTTATAGTCCGACCTTCAAAGCAATTCAAAAGCATCGTTCGTCAGTCATCAATTCTGACAACTCAGCTTTCCCGCTCGTGGAGATTCCTAGTGCAAGAGCATCTTATCGAATTGTCGGTCGGTGAAACGTTTCAAGTAGGCGAGTACACAGTCACACTTCTCGATGTTGAAGGAGACGAACTCGCTTTGGAAATCATGGAGGACGGACAGGACGAAGGTGTACTCAGCTCAGGTGAAGTCCAGAATCGGGAACTGGTCTGATCAATTTCGAGTCGTTCAGACGAACACGATTGAAGACACGCACGGGTGGATGTTCTGTTGTCATCCACCCTCAATTCCTGTCGAGTCGATCACAGGTCTCCCTCAGTCTTCATTCGCTGAGAAAGAAGCTCCACACTCTACTCTTGTGGACTGGTTGCCATCAATGCGTATGAGGAATCAAGCCATTTCCTTGGTGAAATCGGAAGCTTTCTCCTCGCCTAAAGTCCAGGCAAGCGAAGCGTAAGGCCAGCCACGACAGAGTGATCGCCATGAGAAATGGATTGCGAAATCGATGCCAGCGCCCACTCCCATTCTCAGCTGAGTCTGTCAATTTCTCAGCTTTCACCTTCATCGATTCGTTTTCCCATGCTCACTCGCTGCTCGGTCTCGTAGCCAAGTGAATGATAAAATTCGACAATTTCTGCGTTGTCAGAGCGCACTTGCAAGTTGACTTTCGGACAACCAAGTTGCGCGAGTGCACCTTCAGTATGCTGGATCAGCAATCGTCCGATTCCCTGCCGTTGGCGAGTTGGCAAAACCGCCAGCGAGTAAATCCACCCGCGATGACCATCGTAGCCACCCATTGCCGTTCCAACGACCTCTCCTGAATCTTCAGCGACAAAAAAGAGACCGTCATCGTGTGCGCATTTTCGATCGATTGATGCGTCCGGATCATTGTGTCCCGTTGAGTTCGGAAAGACTACATTCCAAAGCAACACAACAGCATTTCGGTCTGAGCTTTGGTACTTTCGAACCTCAATGGACAAGTTTAGACTCCTCGATCTGCTCAAGTGCTTGTAGGCGAACTTTTAGGTGGAAATGTTGGCGAGTGACACCCCTTTGCAGGTGATCCGTCAAACAGCGGAGAACTCACGCTACTTTGCGATGGCTTCTTTTTCAATTCGCCTGCTGCGGCAACAGCTGTCTCACTCAATCACCTGCGAAGCTCATTCACGAAAACGTGGAGAGGCGTCATTCTTGAAGAAAAAAATTGCTTTGCCGGTTTCGATCCCGCAGACTCAAGCGTAGGCATTCTTGAAAGGTGCTGATCGGAGACGAACACAAGGTCTGCAAGCGAGGCGAAACGATGGACGACGCTCAATTCACTCTGCGCACTCTTCTCATCTCATTCCTCCCTCTTTTCATGAATGCTCAAGCAACAGCGAATTTCATCGATGCTGTCCCAGCCCGCCCCGGAACCCAGAGCTACAGTTGGTCAGAGCCAACGACAATCATGATTTTCATTCCGTCAGGTCTGACAGGGGCAGACCGAATGAACTTCGAAATGGGAATCAACTCCGTTGCGTCGATGCTCCCCAAAATCACAGTCCAGTTCAAGAATGGGGAACCTCCTGCGGGGACCACAAATTACGTCGACGTCGACATCAAACCAATGGAAACGGATCCCGGCGGATTCGGCGGCGGGTTTGTCCCGGACCCATTTCCTTCCGGCATGGACCATGTGAACATCACTGAGGGTTTCATTGAAATCTCCGGAGGTTCACTGGGACATTCAGCAGTGGCGCCGACGTTCATGAAAAATCTGGGCGCTCACGAATTTGGCCACGTTCTGGGTCTCGATGATGATCCACGCTCCAGCGGAATGCGGATGAATGTGATGGACCCGGATTTCAATCTCATTGACGATGGCATGGGAACCGTCATTCGCGCCGACCCTTTCGTCGGACTCTCAAAACGCGACAAAATGATGCTCAGCAGTCACTACATGATTTCCGTTCCAGAGCCCTCCACGTGGATTCTGGCAAGCCTTGGCTTCGTGTCGTTGCTGCTTGTAAACCGAAAACAGATCTCCTGCAGACGAGCACTCTCAACCGATCAGATGTAGCGGACAACCTCGTCCCCAAATCTTTTGAACGAATCCGTTCTCAATAAAACTCGATCCCCGACTGCCCGGGTCAGATGAGTGAGATCGAGGAACGTCTTGAAACGAAGATGCCCGAAGCAGCACCTTCTTCGCTTCGACTTCAAGCAGGATAATCAGGAACAACGGGTGGTCCATTTGCGACGCTTCACACAGGCCGGTATTCTCGAAGTGTGTCCCGGGCCGTGAAGCGCATCAGCGGGGACGGAATCCGATTACGGTCCGCGTGAAACGAGAGACCTCCTTGTCGATCCAGTATCTCAATCCATCTCAAACGGAAAACCTTTCGATGTCCCGAATTTCTTTCCTGCAGCGTGTTGGAATTCCATCAGCGACTCGGATGATGGCGTTCCTCATCTTGTGCACTCAAGTTTTGTCCGCAGAACCTCCTGTCGCAAGCAGCGAAGAACGACCGCTGGTCGTTGCCGACGTGGTCTATGGACACAAAGACGGGCTCGCCATGACGTTCGATATTTTCCGCCCCGATACCGAATCAACTGGTAGACCTGCCAATGGAGCGGCGATTGCGTTTATGGTGAGCGGAGGTTGGTATTCAAAATGGACTCCCCCGCAGCAGGCTCAAGCATTCTTTCAACCCTATCTGAATGAAGGCTATACGGTCTTCGCCGTCCGTCATGGAAGCAGCCCGGTTTACGGAATTCCCGATGCCGTTTCGGATGTTCAACGCGCAATCCGATTCATCCGTTTGAACTCTTACGACTTCGGAATCGCCCCCGATCGAATTGGAGTGATGGGAATGAGCGCCGGTGGACACCTTTCACTCATGCTGGCAACAACAGGGGATGACGGAGACCCGGCCGCTGTCGATCCAGTGTTGCGCACAGGAAATCGCGTCGCAGCCGTTGCCGCACTCGTTCCTCCATCCGACCTCCGCGTTGCCGTCTGGGAGGCGGAAGAGTCACTCCCCGCGTATCGCAACTTCCCCGCTCTGAACCTGAGCGTCGAAGAGGCTGCCAAGTATTCTCCGCTTCTCTTTGTCACCTCCGATGATGCTCCAGCCCTGATCATCTCCGGAACGCTCGACGACCTCGTTCCGCCTCGACACGGTGAATGGATCGCTGCCGAATACGAAAAGAACAAACTCGACCATCAGCTACTTTTGCTGGAAGCCAATCACGGTTTGAATGGCAAACAAGCAGAAGCCTTCCAGGCTGTCATCGGGTGGTTCAACGAACATCTTCTCGAATCCGACTCGTCATCAGACAACTAACACGCACAGCTTGGAGCGAAGATTCAAGAAACTCGCCCAAGCCAACGGAGCAAACGGAGCAAACGTCGAACGATTGGAATCCAAGCGAACGCAGAGAGACCACAACAACGGATTACAGCACGCCTTTGGAAGACGGGACACCGGTTTGTCGAGGATCGATTGAAACAGCTGTCCGCAGTGCGCGGGCTGTCGCTTTGAAGAAGCCTTCGGCGATGTGGTGGCTGTTCTTGCCGTGATGAAGGACAAGATGCAAATTCATCAAAGCATTCGCAGCGACCGCTTGCCAAAACACTTCAACGAGTTGTGAATCGAACGTCCCGATCTTCTCCGTCGGAATCTCATAACTGTCCACGAACCAGTATCGGCCACTCAAATCGAGAGCAGAAGTGACCAGAGTCTCCTCCATCGGAAGCGTCATCGACCCGTAGCGTGTGATTCCCTTTTTGTCGCCGACGGCCTGCCGAATCGCCTGTCCTAAACAGATTCCCGTATCTTCAACGGTATGGTGATCATCGACATCCGTATCTCCCACAGCTTTGACTGTGAGATCGAACAATCCATGCTTGGTAAAGAGTTCAAGCATATGGTTGAAAAAGCCGACTCCCGTATCGATAGACGCCTTGCCTGACCCGTCGAGATCAAGTGTCAGTTCGATCTGCGTTTCGCCTGTGGTCCGTTGAATCGTTGCTGCGCGCTGGGACATGCCGTTTTCCGAATGTGTGTTTCTCAACTGAAGGATCAGACAAGTATCGCGATCCCAGTCATTCCGTCGACCACATTTGGCCAAAACCTTGAGAATTCCTCGCGATCAGAAAATTGACTGACCGAACGAATCGTTGGAATCGAAAATCAGCTTCCGCGGGATCAGTCGGACAGCGATAAAGCGTCGGCGCGATCAGATCATCGTCGGAGAGTTCAGATTGGCAGTAGACCCAAGCATTCTCCGGGACCTCTTCAGAATCATCTGCGTAGTTGTATTGAATCGGCTGGGAACTTAATTCTTCTTTCGCAGCCCGCTCTTTCGCGGTTGCAATTCTCAACTCTCCGGCTCGCTCGATAAGTTGGGCATCGTTCTCATCGAGCATCCAGCACAGAATCATTCCGATGAAGAATCCGCTCAGGTGACACATCCATCCCACACCCGGTTCGGAGGGATCGCTGGTGAAGTGACCCCAATATTGCATCCCCAGCCAAAACGCCCCGAACAGCCACGCGGGCATCGTGAACACAAACCCACGAATAATGAAGAAGAAAAGCATCTTGAATTTCGTCGCCATCCCGAACTTGAACAGGTAGGCGCCAAATAGTCCAGAGATCGCTCCACTCGCTCCAATGCACGGAATCTCCGAAGAGAAATCCATCGATGCCTGAGCAACTCCGGAGAGCAATCCCGAACCGATATAAAGAGGGGCGAAACGAAACCATCCCAAAGAAGCTTCGAGCGACCACATCAGCGTCCACAGGAAAATCATGTTCCCGAGGAAATGCATGAATCCGCCATGAACGAACATCGACGTAAACAAACCAACGACTTTCCCCTGAGAGAGATCCGTCGGCACGCACCCCCAGTCGTTAAAGAATTGAACCGTCGTCCGCATTGTGTGATCGTCGAATCCCAACCGAGCGGTATAAATCCACACGTAGGCGTTGAGAACAATGAGAGCGAATCCGGTGATGGGAAGGTGCTCTTTGTCGACATTGTCGCTGAGGGGGATCAACATGAGATCGGGGGGAATCGTCTAGGTTGAGAAAATGCGTCTGACAGGCTCGACAGCCCACTTCCCAACCCTATTTCATACCTGACGACGACGTCGCCGACTCAACTCAGCAGACCGCACTGAAGCGGAGAGACGATTCCGGTTACAGCGAACATTCCGGATGTAGACACATCGAAATGTCACATCACGCGCTCACATCGCAACTTCTCATCGACCGCATTCGAATCAAATTTGTGAAATGACCGATAAGAAAGTTGCCGAACAAGCCGCTGCAGAACGATTCCTCCCGCCGGAACGGGGAATTAATAGACATCTCGACAGTATCGCTTTTCCTTCGCGAGTCGAGAGAGAAACGCCGTCGCGTCCGCTTCGCTGAGCCCGCCGTGCTCGCATGCAATTTCCTTCAGTGTTCGATCGACATCCACAGCCATTCTTTTCGCATCGCCGCACACGAAGAAGTGCGCCCCCGAATTCAGCCACTTCCACAGTTCGGCTCCACGCTCACGCATGCGGTCTTGAACATACACTTTTTCTTGCTGATCCCGACTGAAAGCAACGTCGAGTTGGCCTAACAGTCCGCTTTCGCGCAGGCTCTCCAATTCGTCGCGATAAAGAAAGTCGCAAGACGCTTTCTGGTCTCCGAAGAACAACCAGTTTTCGCCGGAAGCTTTCCGAGCTTGTCGCTCTTGCAGGAATGCCCGGAACGGAGCAATGCCAGTTCCTGGCCCGACCATAATCATCTTCGCGTGAGGATCTTCAGGGACAGTAAATCCATGCGACCGATGAACGAACACCCGGACTGTACTTCCGATCGCCATTCGATCAGAGAACATTGTCGACGCGACTCCTTTTCGAATCCGGTTCCGAAACTCCCAACCGACGCGCCCGACGGTCAAATGAACTTGATTCGGATGAGCCTTCAAAGAACTGCTGATCGAGTACAACCGCGGCTTCATGGGTGAGAGAGAATAGACCAATTCCTCCGCAGTAAGTTTCGCCGAACTGAATTGCCGCAAGAGATCGAGAACATCCCATCCGCTGATGTCTTCGTCATCATCGATGTAATGTTCAAGGAGTTTGGCTTCGCTCAAATTCCCACCCTTTGAAATCATCGCGGTGAGCAACTCCTCGGTGATCTCTGTCAGGCAATAGTGGTCTGTCAGTGCTTCCACAAGCGAGACAGACTTGCCATCGACTGACACGGATTCATCCCCGGTGGCTCGCAACTCGTTGATGATCTCGGTGACAAGTTCTGAACAGTTGGTGGGGTACACCCCGAGCGAATCACCGACTTCATAGGTGATGCCACTCCCGCTGAGATCGATCTCAACATGCGACGTCCGCTTCGCAGACTCCGTTCCGTTCAGATTTCGAATCGCAGCGATTTTCGCCGGAAAAGGATTCGTCCGAGAGTATCCCTGTTCCGCCGCCTTTCCATTCCCATTGGTTGCGGTTCCATTTCCATTCGTTGCAGAACTCTTTCCGTTCGCGGCCCCGACGGAACCGACATTGAGCGAAACAAGTTCTTTTAGTTTCTTCGCAGTCGCAGAACCTCCAGGTGAACAGAGTTTCAAGCTTTTCTCTTCTCCGTTCACGATCGCTTCAGCGTATCGTTGACAGTCGTACCCACACGACCCGCAATCGAGTTGGGCCATCGCTGCCATGAGTTGACGCTCAACCGGACGGTCCTTCGCCATCTCGAGTCGCTCTTCCATCTCAATGGCGGGATCATGCCACGGATGGTCCTCTTCCTCAACTTCTTCTTCCTCGACATGCGGAATTGCATCCATCACAGACAGTCCGCCGCCCTGATCTTGAATTCCGAGCCATCCCGACAGAAATCCGTCGAGCCAGGCTCGCTGTTCATCTGAAAACGGAGCACTTTCCGGAAGTAGGGAGACAGGTGCCATCATGGTTCTCCATTTTGGAAGTTACAAACTGTAATTCTATAACTTGTTATAAAAACCTGAATATTGACAGTGAGTTTTAAGTCGCGCCTACAACAGGTTCGACAACCGAACGAAGCGCATCCAATTCGTGGCGATTCGCGAACTGGGCAAACGTTTCGCCTGACTCACGTTCGTCGAGGTAGTACTCAAGCAAGCGTTCAATCAGTGGCGAAATGTCCGAGAACGCGACTCCCGAATACAATTGACGTCCAATTGCCTGGGAGGATGCATAGCCTCCGCCCACAACGATTTCGTAACCTTCCACCATCTCTTCGCCGTCTTCGACTTTCGTTCCTCGCATTCCGATGTCGCCGATGTAATGCTGAGCACAACTATTCGGGCATCCTGTAAAATGGATATTAATCGGAACATCTAAATCAATCCGTTCTTCGAGATAGTTCGCCAGATACATTGCCTGCCCCTTTGTATCTGCCGCTGCGTACTTGCACCCTTTATTCCCTGTACACGCGACAAGACCACTACGGATCGAAGAAGCACTCCAATCGAGTCCAAGGTCAACAATCTCCTGTTTGACAGCTTCAATGTCCGCTTCGTCGATGTCCGGAAGAATAAGGTTCTTCCAGACCGTTAATCGAATTCGACCGGAACCGTATTTCTCCGCGATTCGTGCCAGTCCTCGCGTCTGCTCGCTGGTCGATCGCCCCACTGGGAAAATGACCCCAACGTAATATTGATTGTCTTGTCGCTGCGGATGAACTCCCACATGCGCCCATCGATCCGGTGGAAGCGGAGCGACAAACTGATCGGACGCCACACGGGGCAGGGGACGTCCCATTTCTTCTTCGACAGCTGTTAGGAATTTGTCGAATCCCCAATCGTCGAGAACATATTTCAGACGGGCTTTCTCCCGATCCGTTCGATCTCCGGCTCTGAGAAAAACTCGAAGAACCGCATCCGCGACAGGGATACAGTTTTCGTGCCGCAAAAGCACTCCGGTCGAGCGTGCGAAGTCTTCGTGTCCGGTAATTCCACCGAGCGCCAATCGAAAATAGACTCCCTCGGGGAATTCTTCAGACGCCAATTCTTCCGTCACCGAGACAGCTTGAAATGCGAGATCGTTCGTCTCGTCCAGCGTTGGAATCTCTCCACCGCCATCAAAACTGATATTGAACTTCCGAGGAAGACGATAGAGATCGCGTGTGTTGAGGATGTGATGATGCATCGCTTTCGCGAGTGGGAGTGTTTCGCACAACTCACGAGGGTCGATTCCACTCGTCGCAGAACAAGTGATGTTTCTTACGTTGTCCGCTCCGGCCCCTTTGTTCACGAGACCGAGATCGACGAGTCCTTCAAGCAACTCACATCCCCGACTCGCAGGAATCTCACGGATCTGCAAATTTCCCCGAGTTGTCAGATCGACGTATCCGCCGCCACACCGATCGGAGAGATCAGCGACTCCGCGCAGCTGCCAGCTTGAGAGATCTCCGCCAGCGATGCGAAGCCGGCACATGAACGAATTCTGATTGGGAGCGACATAAAACAATCCGTGAAACTTGTAGAGGAAAACATCATCCCCTTTGGGAAACTTGTCTTCCGCCGCAGCTTGTCTCATCTCCGCCCACATCGAGAAGGGGTCCTTCTCACGCTTGGCCTTCTCTTCTTTCGAGAGTTTCTTGCCCGCACTTAAGAACTGATTTTGTGCGACCGTCTGCACATCTTCCGGATTGTTAGAACCATCGGTGATCTTCGCCCCTTGAGGCCCGAGTTCCAAAGCGAGTCCCGGCGGCCCGCCACCTTGAACACCAGCAATTCCGCTGTTTGAGATAATCGGAAGCCCTTGCACCTTACGGGCTACGTCGGATCCCATCGCGAATCCCTGAAGAAAGTTCTTCTGAGAGTCAGTAAATTCTTTTTCTGACGCCATAACTTACACCGACTTTATAATGACAAATCCGTTAAACAAATCGTAAGGTGCCACGCGTTTAATTTTGGCGAGCTGAAGCGGTCGAGCTTGAGTCTTTCGAGATTCGAACAGCACATGACTTATATGATGGCTGTTTAGAATACGGATCGAAAACCGCATCCGTTAGTTGATTCGTGCCTTCATAGTGCATGGGAATAAAAAGTTGCCCGGCGGAGACAGAACGCGTGAGCAGCGTCATTGCTCTCATTCGCCCTCGCTGTGATTCAATGATGACCCAC
Organism: Thalassoglobus neptunius; assembly: GCF_007859735.1. Classification (GTDB taxonomy): domain Bacteria; phylum Planctomycetota; class Planctomycetia; order Planctomycetales; family Planctomycetaceae; genus Thalassoglobus; species Thalassoglobus neptunius. The sequence goes on from NZ_SIHI01000028.1 coordinate 39,935, forward strand.
TCGTTGGGGCGAATCCCAAGTTGGCGTGCGTCACTTGGATTCAGTTCCACAAACGGATCGATGGGATAAAGCTTCTTAAGAACCGCTGAGCGTGAGGAGCGAGTTTGTGTATGCCATTGAGAAGCAGAACCGCGACCTGTCAAAAGCACGAACGGGTACTTCTCAGAGACAGGTTCCGAAAGTGACTTCGGAGGTTCGAAAAGAAACTTCGCTCGGCCGCTCGGAGTAGAAAACTTGCCGTCAGAGAACAGGCGACGCTCTTGATCAAATTCAGTCACTCCCTCGCTGAGTGGCCACTGTATTCCACCGTTGGCTTCGATCATTTCATAATCAGCAGTCCCGGTGATGTCACAGGGCATATCGCGAGTGCATTCTTTAAGAAGCTGGAAGACCTTCTCAGGCGAGTCCCAGTTGGCGAACATTTCTCCGCAGCCATAGGATTCTGCGATCAGTCGAAAAATGCTGAAGTCTGAAAGTGCCTGTACCGGTGCACGTCGGACTTTCTTGATGACTCCGAATCGTCGTTCGGAATTGACGAATGTCCCTTCTTTCTCGCCCCATCCGGCAGCAGGCAGAACGAGATCCGCCATCTGTGCCGTTTCGGTATCGTGATACATGTCCTGAACGACCAGAAAATCAAGTCGGTCGAGAATGTCCCGCGCGAGATTCTGGTTAATCCAGGAATGGGCTGTGTTTGTACAAATGACCCACAAACCGCGAATCTTCTTCTTCAGAATACCTTCCATGATTTCGTTGTACGCCCAACTCCCTTCGGACGGGATTCGTTCGGCGTCAATGTTCAGGATGGAAGCAACTTTCTTCCGGTGCTCAGCGTTTGCGAAGTCGTGGCCTCCGAGCAGATTCGTCGTGTTGCTGAACAACCGCGATCCCATCGCATTGCATTGGCCGGTGATTGAATTGGCACCCGTTCCAGGCCGTCCGAGGTTTCCTGTCATCAGTGCAACATTGATGATCGCCTGAGCTGTGCGGACCCCCTGATAGCTCTGATTGACAACCATCGTCCACCAGAAACTGCATCGCTTGCGCTCATGAATCGTCTCGGCAAACCGTTCGATCTGTTCGGGCTTTAAGCCTGTTTCCCCAGCAACACGAGAGACCGTATAGTCGTCGACAAAGGTTGCGAATTCGTTGAATCCATCGGTCGAGTCCGAAACGAATTTCTGATCAATCCATCCGTTTCGAATCAGAATTCGGGCGACTCCATAGAACAGTGACTGATCAGACTTCGGAGCGATCGCGAGATGCTGCGTCGCGTACATGGCCGTTTCTGTCGAACGCGGATCGACGACGATGATCTCCGGAGAACAACCATTCCGCATCACCCGTTCCCACATAATCGGGTGAGCGATGCACGGATTGGAGCCAACAAACGTCAGGCAGTCGGACTCTTCAAAGTCTGCGTAGGTATACGGAGGAGCATCGAAACCGAAAGCTTGCTTGTAAGCCACGACGGCGGTCGCCATACATTGCCGGGTGTTTCCGTCGCCGTGTTTGATCCCCATTCCAAATTTTGTCAGCGCCCCGAGAAACGCCATCTCTTCACAGGGGATTTGCCCGGTACTGAGAAACGCGACGGATTCCGTCCCGTAATCTTTTTGAATCGATTGAAATCGCCCCGTGAATTCTCGCAAGGCGACTTCCCAGTCAACGGCAACAAATTCACCGGACGCATTTTTGAGAAGAGGAGTCGTTGCCCGATTGGGAGCATCGAGGACGGTCAGGGCTTCCCAACCTTTCGGACACGCCATCCCGAGATTCACCGGATACTCAGTCGTCGGCGTCAAGTTGATGCCGACATTATCTTGAAGATGCACCCGCAAACCACAGCCGGTCGAACAGTAACCGCAGACCGTTTGAGTTGTCCCGTTGGGAGCAAGACTGGCGGGGACCTGTCCGAGTCCATGAATTCCCGGTTCACGCAAGAGCTCTCGCGTTAGCACTCCGTCTTTTTAATGGAGGAGTGAGAATCCGGGGAGCTTGCGAAGCTGATCGATGAGAGTTGTCATCCTCGAACTCCTCCTGGCATACGTGGAGCGGAAACGGCCGCGAAGAACAGGTAGCGTTCGAGAAACTCTCCCGTGAGGCAGAGTGCCCAAATTCCAAATGCGACAGCGAGCAGTCCACCGTTGACGCTCGACATTTCAGCAAACTGATTGAGAAGCAACGTTGGCAAAAGAACTCCGCCAATCGCTCCGACAGCGAAACGAGTGACCGTCAACCAGCGGAGGGGTCCTGCACAGAGCATCGCGGATCGTTTCATCGGTGTGTATCGGAAATCAAGCAGGTATCGAAACAACATCGCGTCGTAAACAAGCTTCACAGTGGCTCCCAGAATTAGAGCACGTGATAATGGAATCAGCAGGTGATCCGCGAGAGAAGAGAACGCGATGCTCGGCTGCATTAGCGGCATTGCAAACGCGGTCAACATCGTCGTCGCCACACCCAGCACAACGCTGGTCAGCAAGAATCGAATCAGTGTCCGATCAAAGTTCCAGAACTCACGCTTGGTGAAGACATAGATCATGACCGAACAGAGAACTCCCACGAATCCGGTCGCAGCCACGAGGACGCCAAGAGGGGGCAGGGCAGCTGAGATCCAAACATCCGGTACAGGAAGTTTCAATGGAGGCTTCAGAGTCAACCATGTGAAGAGGGAATAGGTCACCGCCAATCCCGCAAAGAGACCGAACGCCACGATTTCCCGACTGAGCCATGAGTGTCGAAATCCAAGGATTCCGCGAAATGCATATTGTGGCCGCCCGAGGTGCAACGTGCTCGCAGCCAGAGCGAGCACACCGAAAACCAAAGCGTTCGTTGCCTGCAACGGTCGAAACAGATCGAGCAGGTTTGAACCGGTCGTCGCGTCAATCGCACACCCGACCGTAAATGCTCCGACCGAGAGTTGGGTCAGAACAAGCATGATAATTAAAGGCAGATGCGGATGCTGTGCGCTAATCGAAAAGTAGTCCGCCGGCAACGTGTTCCGCGGGAAGACCCGAGAAGTCTTGTAGTTCGTTGTTGGCAATGTGAGATAAGGTTCCGGCGCCGCAGGCAGAAATGAATCCGCTTCCGCGTTCTCTTTCACCGTCTCGAATTGACGACTTTGATCGAGATCGCTTCGTGCGGACAAGCTTGCACACAGGCCGGTGCTTCTCCAACATCAAGCCGACTCGAGCACATGTCGCACTTCCGAACGATTCCCTTTTTGCTGTGATATTTGGGAACGTTGTATGGGCAGGCGAGCGTGCAGTACTGACATCCGAAACATTGATCGTCCAGATGTCGAACGATTCCCGTTTGGGGATCTTTCTCGTATGCATTCACCGGACAAGCTGTCAGACAGCCCGGCTCAACACAGTGATGACAGGCGGTCGTCACATGTTGCATCACAGGATTCGATTCAGTCCCGCCGATCAACAACCCGACGTCGCGCCAGGTCTCGGACTCATCGAGTCCGTTGAGCGAATGGCAAGCGGTGACGCAAGCTTTGCACCCCGAACATCGATCGAGTTCGACTTCGAAGGCATATTGCTCTCCCTCTCCCGGAACCGAAACCGGCATGAGTTTCGAGTAGTAGCGAGACTGAGAAGGAGCAGATTCCTGATCATGATTGATCGAAAATTCTTCGACCGCTGTCAACGTCTTCTGTTCATCCAGAAGTCGCGTCAGCAGTCCCCCTGACGATGACGACACCGGATCGTCACCTTCAAAATCTTCGAGTGTCAGAGGACGTGTTGTCGTCACCATTTCTGGAGCAATTCATTCAGTTCCATGAGGAGTCGCATCCAGGGATTCCAAGTCCGATTTGCGTATTCCCTCCGTTTCGGAACTGCGAATTAGCAAGTCACATACCGCTCAGCCGGGGAGAGCGCCCTCCATGGATGGGATCACGAATCGACAACTCCGGCGTCGCAAGGAAATTGTCGTCAAAGAACGTGTTTCAGCGTCGATCCCGAACGCCCGTCGTGTCATTCACTCGAATTGGCGAACTTCAAGAGGCATGCCCGCCCCACAAACCCATCCAAACCTGCCGATCGGTTTTCTGGACATTTTCGTCCGAATTCAGCAATTCTGCTGCACAACTGGGCATAACGGTCGCACCACTTGTAGGAGTGTTCCGATTATTCCGGTTTCTGCGAGAAATCATTCTTGATCGATTCATTCTATTTCGAACTTCTGCAGCAATCGCATCAACTACGCCGATTCGAACCCTCGACAATGCCCTGTGAAGGTGAGCGTCAACATTGCAGCTTTTGCATGGCGCGTTCAACGGATTGGCTCATCTTCAGCGGAAATAGAGACGGAGTGAATCAATGCTACGCCGAGTGGTTTGTTCTCTTGCCATTTGTAGACATCGGTTAGAAAACGTAGCGCTCGACGGGCGAAAAACGGAGCGCTGTTGTTGATAAGGAACCCGGTGGAGGGATGTGAGCGTCTCGGCCGGGAGTGTCGGTACAGGTTATTTCGTCTTTG
>NZ_SIHI01000029.1 GCF_007859735.1 Thalassoglobus neptunius
GAATCATTTCGATCATCTCCCACTGAAGGTCAGTCAGGTCACTTGGGTACGCTTTTCGAATCGCCTCGGACACCGTGCACTCCTTTGCGTTGATGAACCGCAAAGTGTGAACAAAACCAGACTTTCACAAAACCTCAGTTTCCGGATAGCCTCTAAGAGTTGAGTTATTAAGAGAGAAGCGAGTGTGAAGGCAAATCCGTCGAGAGCAGTACCCTGCTCTGCTCGTGTTTAAGAATTGCTTTGCTCTTCCGTTTGGATCGTCATTCCGACAGCCTCGATGCCACCAGTTCGGTCGATACTACGGATTCGGAAGGAGAGCGGGCCAAGTTGAACGACGTTTCCAGGGAGCACGTGTTCGATTCCGAGTGCTTTCTTTAAGGCCTCTTCCAGCGTGATGTCGAGTGGCTCGTCGAGAGCGACCCCGTAGAACTCAGTCAGCTCGCGAAGTGTTGTTGTCGGCCGCATTGGGAATTCGAAAGCCTTCGGGATTTCGACGACGGCATCGTGTGACGCGAAAATGTAGTTCACGATGGCGCGTCGTTCCGGACGAAGCACAACAATTGCATGGTCGCTGGGAAGAAGGACTGTCTTTCCCTGTGGGGGAATCAATTGTTCGTTTCGAACGAGAGTCGCGATGACAACACCTTCGGGAAGAGCAAGATCCTTCACCATGTGACCGGCAGCTCGCGAGTCTTCACTCACCAGATAGTCAACGATGTCCCCTTCGACGTTTCGAAGAGAACTGATTTCGAGCGTCACTGGCGGAACGGGATCGGGTGTGGTTGTGAGACCGAGCCACTGGGCTGCAAGTCGCAACGTGCTTCCCTGAAGGACTGCTGAGAGGACGACGATAAAGAAAACGATGTCGAAGAATAGAGACGCTCTGGGCGTTCCCAACATCAACGGAAACGTTGCCAATACGATCGGAACAGCACCTTTCAGACCAACCCACGAGATGAATAGCTGTTCTCTCCATGGGAAGCGAAACGGAGCCAGCGACAGCATAATCGCAACAGGTCGAGCAATCAGCATGAGAACGCATCCGATCAGCAGACCCTTCCAACCGACTTCGAGCAACCGGCTGGGGAAGCTCAGAATCCCCAGCATCACGAACATCACAATCTGCGAAAGCCACGCACTGGCGTCATGGAATAAACGAATTCCTCTTTGGAAGACCAGACGATTGTTTCCCAGGATCAACCCGGTGAGATAAACAGCCAGAAAGCCGCTTCCGCCGCATTGAGTTGTTACGCCGAAAGTGAGCAAGCAAAATGTGCTGACGAGAATTGGATAGAGACCCGCGGTATCGAGTTCGATCCGATTGATGATCAAGATCGCCAATCGTCCCATTCCCAACCCGAAGGCGGTTCCGATGAGCATTTGGGAGGCGAACAAGCCGAAGAGTTCGATCCCGATGGGCATCTTGTGAGCGAGAACTTCGATACATCCGACGGTCAGGAAAATCGCCATCGGATCATTCGATCCACTCTCGAGTTCCAGGATGGACACCAGATGTTTACGAAGGCTGACACCTCCTGATCTGAGAATGGAAAAAACGGCTGCTGCGTCGGTCGAACTCACGATTGCCCCGAGCAGCAACCCTTCCATAAGAGTGATTTCCAAAATCCATGACGTTGCCAGACCGGTGATCGCAGCGGTGATGAACACACCCACAGTCGCCAGGACAATCGACGACTTCCAGGCCACGCGGATTGCGGAAAATCGCGTGCTCAATCCGCCGTCGAAGAGAATCATGACCAGCGCAACAGTTCCGATTCCATGCGCTAATTCGTAATTCTCGAATTCAATCCCACCGATGCCTTCGGAACCGGCAAGCATTCCCAACAGGAGAAAGAGGACCAGCCCGGGAATTCCCCAGCGTGACGACAACTTGTTCGATGCAATCCCAAGGAGTAACAACACTCCACAAACGAGGATTAATCGGTCAACCATGAACATGGAGTAGCAATCAAACGGATGTTAATACGTTAATGGAAACGAACGACTCATACGTGTTTCGTGAGTTGCTCCATCTTCTAGTGATTGGAGGCGTCGCGGACAATCATTCGATCCCTTCGTCATTAAATCAATGTTCCCGGCGGAAACTCCAGTTGCACGGCACGGTCGATGGCGATCCCGGTTTTCCATTGGATCCATTCCCACAATGTGAGGCTTTTCTGCCAGGTTTCGATCGCTTGGCGGAGTGCACGAACTTGCTCGTTGTCCTCCCCTTCGATCTCACCGAGAATCCGGGCGGCCCCAGCGACGTTGCCGGAGAGGGCAAGTGCGGTCGCAAAGTTTGTCTTGTTACGACGTTGGTGGAAGGATCAGAAATCAGAAACAATTTATGGTTTCGCTAGGAGGGAATCCGGCGCCGCAGTATACTCAGAGGTGAAGCTTCCCCCCTTTTTCCTACCTCCACTGCCATGATTCAAAATCAACTCACTCGGCCGCTATCTATGAACTGCAGAGTGAATGCCAAACCTCACGGCTACATCAAGCGTTGGCAGGTGGCTCTCTTTGTGGGTGTGTGCATCTTTGCTCTGAACTCAACTGCCCTGATTGCTGAGGATCCCAGGGATCAAGGAACCGAACTCGGTTCTGTCGTTGAAGATGAATCTAACGACACTGAAGTCAATGTTCCTGAGCGCCCCGATCTCCAGAAGTATAAGACAAAAATCGAACCCCTTCTCAAATGGGCGTGTTTCGACTGTCATAGTGAAGAGCACTCTGAGGGCAATTTTCGAGCGGATCAGCTTGATCCCGATTTCGCTGGGGGAAATGACATCACCTGGTGGTTAGAGGTGTACTCTGTTCTCAGCAAAGGTGAGATGCCGCCGCCTGAGTCAAGCGAACTGACAGATGCTGACCGAATCTTCATCGTCGACTGGCTTTCTGCCGAGATTCAAAAGGCTGAGAAACTAAGAAAGTCCAGTGGGAGTCGATCATCGTTCCGTCGACTGACCCGCTACGAATACAACTATGCGCTGCAGGACTTGCTGGGTGTTCCCTGGACGTTCGCAGACGATCTTCCTGAAGAAGCGAGTGAAGATGATGGCTTTGAGAATAACGCGGAGTCCCTGCTGATTTCGGCCAAACAGGTCGAGACGTATTACCAACTCACTTTGAAAGCGCTGCAGCGAGTGACTGTTCGAGGTGAACGTCCCCCCGTCGTTTACTGGGGAATATCGATGGAGGAGGCTTTTCAACGAGAAAAGAAATGGCACGACGACACCGTCGAATCGACCAGAAAGAAATTTGAGGACGATCCGAAGGAACAATCGTCCCAGCTTGAGCGGCTCAATCGGCAATTTCAGGCATCGAATGATCGTTCCCACTACTCAGATTTAGCGACTGGAATGAGGGCGAAGTTCGAGTGGAACTATCGCCAAGCGAAGTATGCCTTCGAGGCCAGCGACGAAGTTCCATCGATGCCGGCGACGAGATCTTCTTTTGCAGTTGTGCATCCGGGAAGTCGTGAGGCTCTTACCGTTGATCTCGGAGACAGGCTTCCCGATGTCGGGACAATGCGAGTTCGCATTCGCGCATCGAGAGCAGAGGGCGTGACGCAACGTGTTCCAAGTTTGCAGCTCTACTTCGGTTTTCAGGCGACGGATCAGGGGCGATCGATCAAACGCGTCAGCCAGCGAGACGTCCAGATTCTCGCGCCCTATGGCAGCCCCGAGATCTATGAGTGGGATATTCCGTTAAGTGAAATTGAATACCGGAATACATATCGGGGAAGCATGAAACTGGGTCAGCAGCCCAATCCATCTGAGTATATCCGCTTCGTCAACAGTACCGTTGGACGATCAAGAGATGATTCGGAGAGTCCTGCGATTCTGATCGACTACGTTGAAGTTGCAGCACCGGTTTATGACGAATGGCCACCTCGAACACACCAGAATCTCTTCATTGAAAGCGATCTCGCGCACGACGAGACTGCCTATGCTCGGGAAATCATCACAACTTTCATGTCACGCGCCTGGCGGCAAGTGACTCCCGCTGAAATCGATCGAAAGGTGGAGTTGTTCCAACACATCCGCGCGGGCAGCCTCGACTTTCAGGAAGCAATCATTGACGTGCTTGCCACGATCCTGGCGTCGCCGAAATTTCTTTACGTGTCGTCAGGTGAATATGAATCACGAGCCGATCAAGAAGTTGCCCGGCTCCCACAGGCTGAACTCGCGGCACGATTGTCTCTCTTCCTCTGGTGTAGTGTTCCCGATGAAACGTTGCTGAAGTTGGCTTCCACGGGGCAGCTCACTGATCCGGAAGTCTTGCGGCAACAGGTCAACCGAATGCTCGACGATCCGAAAGGATCGCGGTTCGCTCAACACTTCGTGCAACAGTGGCTGAAGATGAGACCGCTTGAATACTTGAGCCCATCGAGAGGTGAAAATGGTCTCGATGAAGAGTTACTTGAATCGATGAAAGAAGAGCCCATCGCCCTCTTTGCGGACATGATTCGGAACGATTCGAGAATTTTGGATTTCGTTGACTCAGACTATCTCGTCGTGAACGAACGGCTCGCCAGCCACTACGGGATTCCCGGAGTTCAGGGGAATGATTTCCGGCGGGTTGCATTACCGGATGAGTTCAACCGGGGAGGACTGTTAACTCAAGCCGGGCTATTGACGATGAATTCCGATGGTGAAGATTCACATCCAGTGAAGCGAGGCGTTTGGCTGTTGACGAATCTGCTCAACGATCCGCCCCCGCCTCCTCCGCCTGCCGTTCCTGAGATCGATTTGTCTGACCCTGAAATCGCGAAGCTCAGTTTGAAGGAACGCATCGAAGACCATCGCGACCATGCTGCGTGTCTTTCGTGTCATCAGAAAATTGATCCCTGGGGAATTGCCTTCGAGAATTACGATGCACTGGGACGCTGGCGAGAGCAGGTCGACGGGAAAAGCATTGATGCGACAAGCGTTTTACCCAACAATATCAGTCTCAACGGAATAGCCGGACTCAAGAAGCACCTGGCGCAGGACCGTGAGGAACAATTTGTTCGGGCAACTGTCGAAAAAATGGCATCCTTTGCGCTGGGACGACAGCTTGATTTCGGGGATCGTGCGGAAGTGACCGACATCACCCGTAGGGTGAGAGAAGCTGGCGGCGGAATTCGAACACTGGTGATCTGTCTTGTGACGAGTGATCTCTTCCAATCACGGTGACGAGGAACACGTGTCGCACACGACGAAAGTAGCTGGTCAGTACATTTGAGACTTTCCTAAATCCCGACTGGAGTGAAATTTCATGGCTAACAACTTCCATCGGCTCGATCGTCGACGATTCCTCCGGGGAGCAGGGACTGCACTGGCACTTCCGCTGTTGAGTTCCAGTCTTCCACTCTCAGCAGCGACTCCCGATGGAGAGAGCAACCCCAAGCGACTTGCCTGCATTTATTTTCCCGATGGAGTTCCAATGCCACTTCGGGAAGACCCAGCTTACGAGGACTGGTCGTGGTTTCCGCATGGTGGGGGAACGGAATTCAAATTCACGAAGTGCACCGACGTTTTTGAACCAGTGATTCAAGACGTGACAATCCTGTCGGGGTTTTCGCATCCGCATGCCAGAAGAGTTCACGGTCATCGCAATGCCGACCAATTCTTGACAGCTGCAAAAATTCGTCGGGATGTCACGTACAAGAATTCAATCTCTCTCGATCAGGTTTACGCCGAACAAATTGGAGATCAGACGCGGTTTGCTTCGCTTGTGATGTCGACCGACGGAGGAATCGGCACGCCGTGCGCAGCTCAAACTCTCTCGTTCAATCGGATGGGACGGCCAATTCCGGCAGAGCAAAGCCCGAAGCGAATCTTCGACATGTTGTTCGTCAAAAAGGATGCCGATGCAGCCCGTCGACTGGCAATGAGTCAGAGTGCTTTGGATGAGATGCTCGCCGATGCGAAAGATCTGCGCGGAACGCTTCCCGCCGAAGACAAAGAACGCTTCGACGAATACTTGAATTCCGTTCGCGAAGCAGAAGTCCGCGTCCAGAAAGCCAAGGAGTGGGTTCACAAGCCGTTTCCGGTCGTTGATCAGGCTCTTTTCGAAGATGATATCTCTCCGGAGTCTCCTCGGCTCTATCTGCAATCGATGTTTGACATGATCTATCTCGCGTTCAAGACTGATTCGACGCGGGTTGCCACTTATCAGATCGGGCGCGAGAACGGAGCTGGCGTGAGTGACCGACTTGCTCGAGCGGTCGGTTTCAACCTCGCTCACAAGTTGACGCATGACACGAAGTTTCCTGGAGGGTGGGAGAACCTCGGGAAATATTGCCGGTTCCTCAATGAGGAATTTGTTCGGTTCGCAACTCGGTTGAAAGAAACCCCCGAGCCTGCAGGGACAGGGACAATGCTGGACAATTCGCTCCTGCTCTTTGGGTCGGCGTCGAGTGCATTCCATCTCTCACGAAACTATCCACTTGTGTTGGCAGGTGGAAAGAACATGGGGTTCAAACACGGACGCTACCTGAACTACGCAGGAGCGAATCCGATGAGCGGAGCCTGGAAAGGTGGCATCGAGCCGTACCAGAAAGAAATCACTCACGACGATCAGCGGCTGACCAGAGTGTTTGTCACCATGCTGCAGCAATTGGGAATGGAGACCGAGAGCTTCGCTGGAGCCACTGGCAATTTCCCGGAACTGCTGAGCTAAGTCCTCAAGAGAGTGAACCGGCGATCAATCCCGGCAATCCATCTCCGTGATCGCCTTGACCTCCCAATCGACGAAAAAACGATGCGGTGTTCTGGATCAATTCTCCCATCGAATTGATTCCGTGGATGCCCGGTCACAATGTCGACACGTCAAAGATCGTCGATGCAACTTGTCAGCGACGGCAAGCCTTTCGTTTCGTCGTCTTGTTTTGCCGTTTATTTGCAAAGAAATTTCGCTGGCTTCACATTTCTCGATGTGAGGACTCAATCTGTTGGTTGGTCGTGATCTGCCGCTTGCAAATTGAGACCGATTGTCGACACTGCCGAAGCAACGGTTCGGCGAATGACCGCCGATGAAAGTTTGCGAGGAAAGGTCTGCGAGAATGAGTATCATAAGCCGTTGTCTGTTGGCTTCGTTCGTCTTCTTACTTACCTCCTTGAATCAGGTTGACGCTTGCTCCGTTCCAGTTTTCAGATATGCACTGGAGCAGTGGGAACCGGATGCCTATCGCCTCGTCGTCATTTACGAGAACGAAATTTCCCCCCAACTCACTGAGCAGATTGGGAAGTGGAAAGAGGTTTTCGAGAAAGAGCATGCAAACATTCACGTTTCAACGTTGGATGTTCACGGCGAGATCCCTCCTCAGGACAAATGGCTTCTCGATAATCCGGAGATCACCGAATACCCCGCCTTTATGTTGATCAATCCCGGAGGGGGAACCTATCCGCCTCAACTTGTCTCGACTGGTTCCATTGCAGACTTGGAAGCTGAGACTCTCGTGTCGTCGGCGGTTCGGGATCAGATTACCGATCAGCTTGTGGGAGGCGCCTCGGCAGTTTGGGTGTTTCTCGAGTGCGGAATCCCGGAGAAAGACGACGCCAGCTTCGAAGTCTTGAAGAAAGAATTGGCTCATCATCAGAATGAGCTAAAGCTTCCGGAGATCGACAGCGACGATCTCGAGGAATTGAAAGCCCGGCCAGAGGATATCCGGATTGATTTCCAACTCCTCAGGCTTTCCCGCGACGATCCTCAAGAGCAGGTTCTGGTGAATCTTCTATTGGCCAGCGAACCCGATTTGCGAGAACTGACCTACCTCACTGAACCGATGGCCTTCCCTATTTTTGGTCGCGGGCGAGTCCTCTACACCCTGATTGGTGCCGGAATTCAACCTCTGACCATTGAAGAAGCTTCACGGTTTCTCGTCGGCGAATGCCAATGCACAGTCAAAGCTGATAACCCCGGGGTGGACTTACTTCTCTCCCGGAACTGGAGTGAGGCAATTCAGGTGACAGAACCCGAGGAAGTCGAAATTGAACTGACCGGAGTTGCTGGATTTCAAGGCGATGCGTTGGCTGCTAACGATGAGATGGTTTCAAAGATGGAGCCCGACCCAGTCTCTACCGACGTTTCTTCGGCTCCTCAATCTGAAGCTCAAACTGTCGAGATCATCGATGTCGAATCGACTTCTGAGAACGAGAGAGCAGCTGTTCAGAAAGAGAACCGAGTCACTGGCACGACATTCGGTGTCTGGGCGTTGTTGGGCATGATTGCTGGAGTCGTCTGCATCGCTTCGCTGGGAGTCATGTTCCGGTCATGACAGCGGGAGTGGGCGCTCGTTGAATTTTTCAAAGGGCAACACAGATTGAAACAGAGAGTGTCAGGCCGACGACAGGCAGTGTCCTCAGCAACGATGGTTCCATGAATATCTTTCACTTAATTTGGCGTGAGTTGAAATTTCGGCGCGGTGGATTCGTACTCGGCATGCTGGCGATTGCAGTCGCGACAGCCACATTCGTCGCTGCGGAAGTGATCCTTCAATCAGATCAAATCCTGACTCGTCAACTTCTCGATGAACAGCAAGCCAGCTTCGAATCGTCCATCGCTCAGCGTCGCCAGGATGTCGAGAAAGCAGGAAAGGCGTTGGAGGACGCAACTCGCAAACAAATGCTCAAGCTGGGATTCAACCTTTTGATTCTGCCTGAGTCGCAGGACCTGGACGAGCTGCACCTGAACGGGACGTTGTCGGCAGTCATGCCGGAGTCATATGTCGAACAGCTTGCAGAGTCGTCGATCGTGACGGTGAACCATCTACTCCCCGCGGTGACCAAGCGGATCGTGTGGCCCGAGAAAGATATTGAGGTCGTCCTGCATGGCACGCGAGGCGAAGTTCCGATCATGCATCGCGCGATGAAGAAACCTTTGCTCGATGCTGTGGCACCGGGACAAATGGTCGTGGGGCACAGTATTCACTCTCAACTCAATCTCAAGGTGGGAGATGTCGTGAAACTGATGGGTGAGGAATTCACCATCTCACAAGTGCATCCGCAAAGAGGCTCAGCAGACGACGTCACCGTGTGGATCGATCTTGAAACCGCACAGAAACTCCTCGGAATGGAAAACTTGATTCACGCGATTCTCGCACTCGAATGTGAGTGCGCGGGCGATCGACTCGCTGTGATTCGCGAAGAGATTGCGGGGATTCTGCCAGCAACGCAGGTGATCGAACGGTACTCCCAGGCAGTGACTCGAGCGGAAGCAAGAACTCAGGCCAAGGAAATGGCAGAACTCGCTCTCGAGCGAGAAGAGCAATCGGCCGAAACATTGTTGACCCAATTGAAGGAAGCCCGAGCGACCACAGAAGCCCAGCACGAGAGCCTGACTGCTGTCGTCGTGCCGACAAGTTATCTCGCGGCAGCTTCGCTCGTTGCCTTGCTCGCCCTGATGAACACATTTCAGCGACAGAGTGAAATCGGAATCCTGCGTGCTTTGGGAGCGACAAGCAAACAAATTCTGGGAGTCTTCCTCGGCAAGGCTTTTCTGTTGGGACTGACAGGTGGTTTACTGGGATCGGCTGCTGGACTCTTCATTGGATGGTTGCTGAGCGATCTCGGACAAACTCCCGGAACATTTGTGAAGACGTTTGCAGATGATCTGGGAATGGTGCTCCTCAGCGGGCCTGCGACAGCAATTCTTCTGGCGGGTCTTGCGAGTTGGATCGCGGCCCTTGTCGCGCTTCGACTCGATGCGGCAGTCATTTTGCAGAAGGAGACGACATGAGCACTTCGATGCAAACCAACGAAGATACAGAACAGACTCCGGAAGCGACGGAAACGGCTCTGGTCGACGTGAGTCGACTCTCGAAGCTGTACACCGGTCAGCAGGAGATCAAAGCACTCGATGACGTTTCCCTGAAACTTCATGCGGGAGAGTTTGTTGTCATTCGTGGTGCAAGTGGTTCGGGGAAAACGACCCTCCTGTTGACGATTGGAACACTGCTGCGACCGGACAGCGGAACGCTCCGCATCGCAGGAAAGGAACCCTACAACTTGTCGAATGATGATCGTGCCCGATTTCGAGCCGATAAGATTGGATTCGTTTTTCAGCAGTTCCATCTCGTTCCCTATCTCAGCGTTCTCGAAAACATTCAGGCTCCTGCTCTGACGAATCCGCACGTTTCGAAAGACGATGCCATTCGCCTGATGGAACAGTTCGGGCTGAGCGATCGCAGCAACCATCTGGCCAGCCAACTCAGTTCCGGAGAGCGACAGCGTTGCGCGTTAGCACGAGCCATGGTGACCAATCCAAGCCTCCTTCTCGCTGATGAGCCAACCGGAAATTTAGACGAAGTCAATGCCGAGATCGTGATGAAATCGCTCGCCGACTTTGCACAAAGAGGTGGGACCGTCTTGCTGGTCACTCACGATCTTAGAAACAGTGAATTCGCGGACCGAACGTTGAAGATGTCGAACGGTCGGATCTTGATGGAAGAGACTGGTCATGCTGAATCAAACTGATCAACCGAAGAGCGAGTTCACGAGATTGATTCCGGGAGCCCGGTCTTCTCGCCGTGGAAGCCTGCATTGGCAACTGCTCTTCGGCATTGTGATTTTCTGTGGCGTGCTGTTCGTTGTGATGCGACGAGGAAGCCAGCCGACGCACTCAAACAATTCGTCTGATCAAAGCCCCACTCACACCATCGTGATGCAGACCGCTGCCGGGATGCGCGTCGCGGTGGAACAGATTGCAGCCGACTATGAACGCGAGTACGGAGTTCATGTCGATTTGCGTTATGGAGGCTCGAACTCACTCTTGAATCAGATTCAGGTCAACCAGTTTGACACGTCTGATCTCTATCTGGCAGCTGATGACTCTTACACGGAAAAAGCACGAGAACTCGGGCTCGCCCAGGAACAAATTCCGATTGCTTATCTAAGGCCAGTGATCGCGGTTCGAAAAGACTCAGGCAAAACATTTCAGTCGCTCGAAGATCTTCTCGCTGAAGGTGTTTCACTTTCTGTCGGAAGTCCGGATCAGGCAGCAATCGGCAAAGCAACACAGAAGGCACTTGAGAACATTTCTTATGGGAAATCGAACTTCTGGAACGCCTTCGAAAAACACGTCACCGAGCATGGTGTTTTCAAACCGACCGTGAATGAAGTCGCCAATGACATCATGATTGGTGCTGTCGATGCCGGAATTGTTTGGGACTCGACCGTCATGATGCCCAATCTTCGAGAAGAGTTGGAAGCCATTCACTTTGACGAGTTGGCAACTGACCCGAAGTTGGTTTCCGTCTGTGTCCTCAACTCCTCAGAACAGCCCGTCGAAGCACTCAAATTCGCACGTTACCTCTCCGCGCGGGATCGCGGACTGAAAACATTTGCGAGCTACGGTATGGAGCCTGTTGACGGTGATGTCTGGGAGCCTCATCCGGAACTGAACTTCTTCTGTGGTGCAGTCAATCGACGCGGAATCGAACCTGTTCTTGAAGCTTTTCAGAAGCGAGAGGGAGTGACGATCAACACGGTGTACGATGGATGTGGCATCCTGACGGGACGAATGAAGAACATTGATCAACAATCGACGGATTTGGGATTTCCCGACATCTATATGGCATGCGATCGATACTATCTCGACAACGTTGCCAGTTGGTTTCAGGATGATGTCGACGTCACAAATACCGAAATCGTCATCGCTGTTCCCAAAGGAAGCGAGAAGGTCAAGACGCTGAATGATCTTATCCGACCGGGAGTCAGGGTCTCGATCGGAGACGGGACTCAGTGCACGATCGGAGCCCTCACCCGGCGCTTGCTCGAGAAAGAAGGACTTTACGAAGCATTGATGTCGAAGCAGCAGTCTGCGACTGATGTTGTTGTTGAGAAACCGTCTTCAGCCATGCTTGTTCCGGATGTCGTCACGGGGCATGTGGATGCGACCATCGCCTATCTGACCGATGTGATGCAAAACTCCGAGGATGTCGACGTCATTCGGCTCACCTCTCCCCATCGGCACGCCATTCAACCCTTCAGCATCTCGCGATCAAGCCATCACAAGCAACTTGCTCGGAGATTGATGACTCAAATTCATCAGTCACAGCAAGCATTCGAAGCAGCCGGTTTCAATTTCCTTCTCAATACGACGGCTTTGCGAGTTCCGGTTGCTGAGAGCCAGGATTGATGAAAACGCGGAGCGACAAAGAGGAGAAACAGCTGACGATCTCTCAGCCGGTGATTTCCTTCTCAAACTCAATGTTCTTTCTGACGCTTTCGATTCTGGGCGCATCGTACGTCGTTCTGATCCTGGCAATGTTGTCTGCGGATTTTGCATACATGGTCCGGGAGACCGGCGCTGACCAGGAATTCTATTCTTCCGAATCGTCAACTGTTGTCACGGAGCGCAGCAATCCGATCGTCGAATCCTTAAGCGACCCGAAGGTCCAGTATTCGATTTGGCTGAGCATGACGTCTTGTACATTCTCAGCACTATTGAGCCTGCTTGTCGCTGTCCCGATGGGATACCTCATGTCTCGCTATCGATTTCCTGGGCATGGTTTGGTCGATGCGATATTGGATATCCCGATCGTCCTTCCTCCACTTGTCGTCGGGTTAAGCCTTCTGATCCTGTTTCAGTTTCCGCCGTTTGCATACTTTGCCCGCGAGGTTGTGTATCAGGTTCCGGCTGTCATCGTCGCCCAGTTTTCCGTGGCATGCGCGTTCTCTGTTCGGACGATGAAATCGACGTTCGATCACATCAATCCTCGATGTGAACAAGTCGCAATTTCTCTGGGATGCTCAAAGGCTCAGGCGTTCGGTGGCGTCGTTTTACCGGAAGCGCGTCGAGGAATTCTCACAGCCTTTACTCTGGCGTGGGCAAGATCGCTGGGTGAGTTTGGCCCCTTATTGATTTTCGCCGGTGCGACTCGAATGAAAACAGAAGTCCTCTCAACGACGGTCTTCCTCGAAATGAACGTTGGAAATCTTCAGGGGGCCGTGGCTGTTTCGCTGATTATGGTGTTCGCAGCTGTGATCGTGCTGGTCTTGACCAGAGTTTTCGGGCAGTCGGAACTTTGAAAGGAGCCGCGTTTTGATTTCGCTCCAGAACGTATCGATTCAACAGGGTAAGTTTCGGCTCGACGACATCAGTTTTCTGGTTCCGAGTGGAGCCTATTCGGTTCTGATGGGAAAGACAGGATCAGGGAAGACGACGATCCTGGAAGCGATTCTTGGTTTCCGAAAGATCGCTCGAGGACAAATTACGCTCGTCGACAAAGACGTTACAAAGATGAACCCAGCTGTTCGCGGAATCGGCTACGTTCCGCAAGATGCCGCATTGTTTTCAAGCATGAGCGTCCGCAGTCATCTCGCGTTCGCGCTTCAAGTCAGACGATGTCACAAGCAGGTTGTTAATGGCCGAGTCAATGAGCTGGCCGAGATGCTGGGGATCACTTATCTGCTCGATCGGTTTCCCGACAAACTCAGCGGCGGCGAAAAACAAAGAGTGGCGATCGGGCGTGCGATCTCATTTCGCCCCAAAATTCTTTGCCTCGACGAACCACTCAGTGCCCTCGATGAGGAAACTCATTCCCAGATGTGCGACCTGTTAAAGACCGTCTGGAAAGAAACCGGGGTGACTGCTCTTCACGTGACGCACCATGTCTCGGAAGCATCGAATCTGGCAACTCAGGTTCTAAAAATCGCCGATGGTGCGATTCACACCATCGGCGACGAATAACGTTCCCGACATTTCCGTCGGGGCTGAACTCGGTGAACTTGCTAAGCCCGAGTATGGTGGCACGGTGAGTCTTATTCCTCAGACTCGACCACTTCGTGAATTTCGATTCCGCTCAGGACCGGTTGTCCTTCCTTCGGAAGAAAACGAAGCTTTAATCGGTCTGACGGAGCCCATGTTTTGATGTGGTGGATTTGCGCCTCTTGATCGGCGTTTCCGTTCCGCTGAAGAGCGATGTCGTGAAGCACAACCTCATCACCAATCGCGACGTCGAACCGACGGCGATTCGAATCCGCGTTTCTCGGAAGACCGAAGTAAAGCGAGAGTTCATATTGTCTTTGAACTGCGCCTTCTCCTTGGGAGTCGTCTGCTTCCTCGGCATCGATCAACAAGCGGGCGGCCCCTTTCTGGCCCCGTCCACTTGAGGAGACGGCAACACGTTTTCCCGTTCCGGAAATCATCAGAGCGATTGAATTGCCCGGCTTCCAGTCTTCGCGGTTGACGATCTCCTGGATCAGCGCCGAGAGATCCGGAGTTCGTTCCGCTTCGGTTGCAGCCCCCGGTCGTGTCCAGGGTTCTGGTTTCCAATCAACTTTGGCGGCCGTTTGGGCTCGGGAAGAAACGTTGTGCGAATTGCTTTCGAATTCTTTCGCATTCCCGGTCGCTTCGGCTGTGATCACAACCGATGTGGGAACATCCGAAGCCTCATCACACGTGAATTGAAGATAGGCCGAGCGGATCGTAGTTCCTCGAGCCAGTGGGATGTCAGTAAAGCGTAGGCCAACCGTCTGGTTTCCGCCATCTTCCACAATTTCGAGATCGCTGCTGCCTGAACTCACGTCGCCTGACTCAGCTTCTTCGACATCGTCATTTGCATGGCCGACGGGAATTCCCGATTTCAGGTCGACACGCTGTTTCAGGTTTAAGTCGATGGTCAAATCTGTCACGTTCTCAATTCCCGATGCCAGTACCCATGCCGGTTCGGCCGCACCAACTGAAGTCGAGTGATGGCTGAAAATCTTTGCATCGTCGTTGAGTTGAATATTGATGGGAGCCGATGGACCAGCAACAGGAGGATGTTCAAGCCATACGACTCCGTTCTCGTCCGACCTGTCTCCGGGTGCGCCGAAATTGATTCCGCCGTCTTTCAATCGACCAGTGGTCTCCTGAATTCCGACAGCAGGATTGATCGTCCAGAACTCAAGGTCAGGCATGTGAACAAGTGCCAGTGAGGTCTGATTTTGATAGGCACAACTGCAAGTTCGCGTGTAGTCAGGAGCGTTCAGCACACCGTTGGCAACCACAAGATTGGAAGTACAGCCGGACTTGAATCCTCCGAAGTTCCCCGTTCCGCTCTCGCTGAGAAGGTCGTAGAAGCCTGCTGCTCCTGACCGAAACGTGAGAAGGTTTTCACTGGCAATGACCGTGTTGCAGCCATAGGCCCGCGTCAATTTCCATGGTTGGAGTTCTCCGGTCAACGGGTTCGCAACGAGC
The DNA here is from genome assembly GCF_007859735.1 of Thalassoglobus neptunius. Classification (GTDB taxonomy): domain Bacteria; phylum Planctomycetota; class Planctomycetia; order Planctomycetales; family Planctomycetaceae; genus Thalassoglobus; species Thalassoglobus neptunius. The sequence continues at coordinate 15,169 of NZ_SIHI01000029.1, forward strand.
TTGGGGTGACCATCGACAAGATGAAATGCCCCGGCAGATTCTCGATATGAATTCGCATTCGTGAAGATCCAGTCATTGTGAAGAATGCATGGCCCCGCATAGGAAATGGAATCGTTCTTCCATTGAACATCTCCGCTGTCTGCTTGATAGACGGCCATCCCCTGCCCAACTTCGGCATAGAGTCGGTCGCTCGCAGAGGCACCCGCTTGGAGTAGCAGGTCATGCTCTTCTGAGTATCCCAGCCAGGTTCCGAAGACCCCATCAGTGATTTCCCAGTTGAGTTTGCCAGTTTTTGCGTCAAATGAGGCGATGCGATAAGTGTCGGCGTTGGAAACACCACGACGACGAAGAGCCGCCGCAATCAGTTCAGGGGTTCGATCGAGGCAATAGATTCTTCCCCCACCCGCGACAATTCCGTTGTGCCAGAAACTGTGGACCGCATCGTTCTTCCAAAGAAGTTCCCCAGTGTGTCGGTCGAATGCGATCAGACTCATACTGGCCGCTCGATCGAGGCTCTTGGATCCGAACCCAGCCCGGTTGCGACGAAGTTCCTCGTCGGAGCTGAACTTCAGGTTCAAACGATCACGATAAGAAGCGAAACCGTATCCTGCGAGCAGCAGATCTTCGTAGACCCCAATGTAACCCCATTGCGGACGTTCGCCGGAGTCATTCATCGGGAGTTCGAGTTTTTGAATCGTCTCTCCGCTGGAGGGGTCGAGAACGTGGCAACGGCTCCCTTCGACGATATAGATACGATCGTCAGTGACGACGTAATTCGTGCTGCGACCGTTCGCACCCGGGATATGGACCTGATTGTATTTGGGATCGAGGGGAGTGTCTTCGTACGTTTCATCGTAATAAACGTCGTAGGTTCCCAGGTCTTCGAATTCCCTCTTCCACAGAACTCGTCCGGTATAGACATCTCGGGCACTCAGGCTGTTCATTCCCTGAATAAACAAGCGACCACCAACAACTTGCTCCGGTGGGCCGTGTCCATGTCGAGGCAACACGTCCATGTTGCTGCTGCCGCCGAACCACAAGACACCCAATGGAAGTTTAACGCGGCGATCATCAGATTTAATTGTATTCGCCACATCTCCGTGTTGATGAGTCCAGTCTGCCGATCCAGGCAGAGCGCCAATACGTTGAACCGTCACGAAATCGTCATCAATCGTCACTTGAGCTTGTTCAAGATTCAGAGACTGAACCCGTGCAGCGAGTTCAGCATGATTGTCTTCGGCGAGCAATCTGAGTGTGCCACCGTAGGGGCGGACGGATTCGTAAATGGTCTCGATCTCGGAGCCCGAAGCATTTGCTGCTTGTTGCGCTCCGACAACAATCAGATGAGCGATATAGCTTGGCGCGAGGAATGTCTGTGCGTTTCCGACATGTGCTGTCGTCCGTCCATACAATCCCGCAGCATCCAATTGTGATCGGAGTCGTTCGACCCGCTCGGAATCGGAGTCGATCACTGCGAGTTGTGTGAATGGCTGTTCCGCCATCGTCATGACAAGTGATTCGTCTGTCGCTCCGAAAAAGAGTGCATACCCACTGGTGTCACAATCGGAAACAAGTTTCGCCACAGTGGCTTGAGAATCATCATCAAGCTGGAGCGGCTGTTTCTCTTCGGTGATCGTTCTCGGCGCGTCTTCGGCAGTTTCGCCAAATGCAAGAATTGACCCGTCGAGAGTAACAGCGACCAGTTTGTCATCGCCTGCAAGAAGGCGTTCGATTCGACCATCAACTGGAATCGCCGCGATTACCTTGGCGTCACTTTGAGGAGTTGGAAGTTGAATGACGGAGATCTCGTTTTCCCCGGCGGCGTAGAGTCGATCGCCCGCGAGGATCATGTCTCCGCGACCATCGGACTCGATTTCCCAGAGAAGTTTGTCACCCTCGCCGAACGCCCGAATGACTGGCGTCTCTTCGTTGACCATCACTGAGTAGACGATTCCGTCGGCCAGAACCGGCTCGTTAGGCATGAATGCCGTTTTGACGCCACTTTCGATATCGAATGCACGTGTCCCTTTTAAACGGGTGTGCAAGTAGAACCGCGACTCATCGGCAGCGATGAATGTTCCGCCGGTTCCCTTTCCTCCGGAATTGATCTCGAAGTGCTTGAGGGTTCCTGAATCGCGATCAAAAACGGCTGGGACTGATCGTCCACCAGGGACAATGAGGTGATTCTCAGTTGCAACGAGAGCACCTTGTGGAGCGACTCCGGCGAAAGATGGAGCGCTGTGTGGTTGCTTGATGTACTGGGCACCGGTGCTGTCATTGAGCCATTGGACTGCTCCGCTTTCGGCATCCAGTGAATAGATGAATGTTCCCATCATCGGCCAGATACTGGCAGCGAAGTAAACTGTGTTGTCTCGAATCACAGGGCCGCCGCGTGCTGGCCAGACCGATACAAATCTCTGATTTCCGATCGCCTTCTGGTTGCTGGGAGCCCCACCGAATTTCCAGATCAATTCCCCTTTGTCTGCGGACACGCAGTACAGGTTTCCGTCATCCGAAGTGAAGTAAACTTTCCCGTTTGATGCAGCAGGTGGAACGCGTACCGGAGCGTCTGTGAAGAATGTCCACAGTTCATCTCCAGAATCAGCATCGAACGCCACGAACTTGTCGCGGTCGTTGAATCCCATGAACAAACGACCATCCAGAATGACCGGTTCGAAGACGCGGTCATAGGTCATCATGTCGAGATTGAGAGGGTCGTCCCATGCTTGTTCGCGTTGCGAATAAACCCGTTTCCAAAGCAGTGTTAATTGCTCGGGGAGTCCATCGGAAGTGGACGCTGAGCGTTGCGCGTCACCTCGCCACATGGGCCAGTCTGATCCGACGGCACACGGCAGGTTCGTCAACAACAGAAACAGGAAGACCATCAGTGTTGGTTTGGGGATGCTCATTCCGTTTATTCCATTCCACGCTTATTGGTGAGTTCGCATCGACAACAGGATGAAGTCTAAACAAGTCAAATGAAGAGAACGTAAACCACATCGTGCGGTTTCTGAAAATGATCTCAAATTCTCTTTTTGATCAATCTGCGTTCGGCAGCGATTGTGGTCGCATTGCAAGTCCTGTCTAGAATCAAGTGTATCGGCGATTTCACTCAATTGAGAATGCGAGTTCCAAATGAAGATCCCAATGTTCTATCTGTTCGGTGTCAGTATTTTGGCAATCCTGTGCGTCTCAGCATGGAGTGTTTCTGCACGAGCGGGATATGAATCCGCACCATACGAGGTCATCGAATCAGACGGAAACATCGAGATTCGAGAGTACCCCGATTTGATGCTCGCTTCAACGCAGTCCGAGGTTGAAAAGCGCGGCCAGGATGGAAGCTTCATGAAGTTGTTTCGCTACATCAGCGGAGACAACGAAGGGAATCAGAAAATTGAGATGACGACTCCGGTATTTATGGAAGAAGGCGACGAGAACTCAAAGGGGAAGATGGGCTTCGTCATTCCGAAGGATGTGAAAGAGGCAGGTGCTCCGGAACCTCAAAATTCGGACGTCTCTATCTCAACGAGAAAAGGCGGACGTTTCGCCGTGATTCGCTTCTCTGGAATCATGAACACGAAAAAGGCCGACGCTCAGGAAAAGATTCTTCGCGAATGGCTGACGTCCCGCGGGCTTGATGCGGAAGACTCTGCGGAGCGTGCCGGCTACGATGCCCCCTTCGTCCCCGGCCCTCTTCGTCGTAATGAAATTCTGATTCGGCTGAAACCTGAATCGACTTCCGAAAAGTTACCTGAGACAACCGAAGGCAACTAAGAACCTATTTGAGCAACCACGAAGAGTAGAAATTCATTATTAGCAAAGACACTCTCACAGCTTTGATCCAACTTACACCAAAGTCGTGATGTTGAATCATCGCTGCGAGTGAATCAAATTCATTGCACGAATCATCGCAAGTAAACTATTTCGACTTGGAACGTTTGGGGCTCTCTGAATCTTTGTCGTCGATCGAAATGTGTCTGTCGAACAATTCCCCGAATCGTTGGTAGTCGTTGTAATCAACCGCGTGATTCTTCCAGTGTTCGAGTTGTTGGTCATACTTCGATCGCATCATTTCGAGGGTTGCAGTACTTTCAGTGCTGGCCGCCAGGTTTCTCAATTCCAGCGGATCGTTCTGGGTGTCGAATAATTCTTCGGCCGGTTCCATTTCGTCGTCTCCGTACCACCAGTACGTATACTTATACTGTTGAGTCAGGCAACTCAGGCTGTGAGTTGGGAGCGGACCGTAGACGTTGATAAACGACAACTGTTCGTGTCCACCTTCGTCAGGATTCTCTAAAAGCCCGAGCAAACTCTTCCCGTCCATGTTTGACGGAATCGGAATCCCTGCCAGTTCGAGGATCGTGGGGGCGAAGTCAATGTTCCCGGTCAATCGATCGCAACGAACCTGTTTTCCGTTGAGAGGACTCTGCGGGTGGTAGATCAAAAGTGGAACACGAGACGATTCCTCCATCGGAAGGACTTTTGATCCGTATCCGTGTGATCCGCAAATGTATCCGTTGTCGCTCGTAAAGATGACAACTGTGTTCTCGACAAGACCTTGCTTCTTCAACTCATCACGGATCATTCCCACAGCGACATCAATTCCGAACGCCTGCTGATGATACTTGGCCATCTCGCCATCGTAATCGGCGTCGTAGTTCCAATCTGTGAAGCGGGGATACTGTCGTCCCCGCTTGCTTTGAGCTGAGAGATGCTCGCCAAATTCTCGGCCGAAGTTTTCTGGTTTCGTGAACTCTTTGCCCTGGTAGATGTGGTCGAATCGGGGATCAGGAGTTGCTGGCTTGTGCGGAGCTTTGAAGCTGATCGACAGGCAGAATGGCCGGTTCTGACTCGCAGCTTCACGGATGACATCTTGTCCGAAGGCAGCGTATGACAATGTTGAATGAGGATATTCTTTGGCATACTTCTGCATCGACTCATTCTTAGCGGTCTGGTAGTTGGTTTGGCCGGGCCCTCCTCCCCAAGAATCGAAGTCGTCTTCGCAGAGTCCCTTGCCTTCAACCTTGATTCCAAACTTCCCCGCAAACGCTGTGAGATAACCCGCCTCACGTAAGAGCACTGGATAAGACTTCGCCCAGACGTCGGGGTGCATGTCTCCATGAGTAAAATTACAACCGGTTTTATATTCATACATCCCGGTAAAGACGTTTGCCCGACTCGCCATGCAGATCGCAGTCGTGTTGTAATGCTTGTCGAACAGGACGCCATCCTGAGCGAGTCGATCGAGATTCGGTGTCTGAACATCCTCGTTTCCGTAGCATCCGACAGAGTAAGTGCACTGGTCGTCAGCGAAGAGGAAAACAATGTTCGGACGCGTGTCGGTCTCCTCAGCCCGGCAGTCGAGTTGAAGAAAATTCGTGGAGAGAATCATCAGCGCGACAGCGAGATGGAATCGAAGAGAATTGAGCATTTCGAGCGACTCACTTTGGATGGACGAGACGTTGATCATCGTTGCATATCTTTATTCATGATGCTTAACGACTCAAAGCATACATTGAAATGGACTTCGCGCACACACAAGAGTGATCCGCACCAAAACCATTCACTGCTGGTCAGAGAGGCCACTCTTTAGAAGCCACCTTCGGGTTGGAAGACTCCTTCTCCGTTCAGCGATTGCAATTCGACTCGGAGGCCGGTTTGCCGTTTCTCGCGATCAATCGAGAAGACGAGTAAACAGCGTCCTTTGGCGAGTTCAATCGGAGCATCAACGTCGTTAACTTCGGATCCGTCAATCCAGAGGGCGAGACCTTTGGATGAGTTAAGTTTCAGTTGTGCATTTCCCGGAACGAGAACATTCACAGTGCCGCGAAGAAAGACTTTTCCGTCGGTTGTGTAGTCGTCGAGCGGGAGTTCTCCGTTAACTTTGCTGTATGCGGTTGTCCACTCAGCGTCACTGCTTGGAACGTCATCAGATTCGTCACTGGTCACGACTTGCCACTTTCGAATGACTGGACTTTCGTCATTGGCATATGGACCCGGTTTGCCGAGTTCAGATAGAAACTTCACGAGGTCGAGAAACTCTTGACGGTCCCGCAACTGGTCTGCAAGCCCCCCTGGCATGAGAGACGTCGAAGGAACCTCATCTTCGATGTCGCTTGTCGCAATTCTGATTTCCTTTCCAGATTCGGAAGAGTCGCGGATAATGACTTCATCTTCATTTCGGAAAGTGACGATTCCGGTAAGCACCTTGCCAGTCGCGAGGAGAAACGTGCGGGCTTCGTAATGTTCAGCGATCGCGGCATTGGGCTCAAGGATCGATTGAACGAGATACTTCGTTTTCGCTGCCGCCCCAACTCCCACAAGATTCGGACCGATCTCCGCACCGGCGGAACCGATTGCGTGGCAACGTGTGCAGGCAGTACTCATACGTCGATAGATAAGCTCCCCTCTCGCTGGATCTCCAGATTTCTCAGCTTCCAAAGCGAGTCCATCGATATCCTCTGCGAGCAGCATAGCGGTCAGCGATTCTTCGGGTTTCAACGTCGAGAAGAGGTCGACGAGTTCACCGGGAAGCAATCCCGTCTCTCGATGAAAACTGCTGACGCTGGCTAGAAACTCTGGGTGAATTTTGACATCTTGCAGTTCTTCACTTAACAGTCGTCCGCCATTTTGACGGAGCAACAGGAATTTAATGAGTCTCGCAGCGTCCACGTGTTGTGGATCTTCCTCGAATAAATTCGCCGCTGCGGCAACACCTTGAGTGAGATCGACTTGAGCAATCCCGGCGACAGCCGCGTAGCGAGTATCGATGTCTCCGGTTTCTATCAGGTCGAGAAGTGGCTTTTCATAACGATTCTTACTGGTGGTAGAGAGAGCCACGGCCAGAGCCAGTTTCACGTCAAAGCGAACGTCATCATTCTGCAGCATCGAGAGTTCGTCTCGACCGGCGATCCGCCAGCTTCCGAGTGTCTCCGCTGTACGAATTGCAATGGATTCGTTTTCGTGAGCGATTAGTTTTCTTAAGCCGCGAAACTCTCTTCGAAGCGATCTCGAAGCATCACGAGTCGACATTTGCTGCAACGTTTCGAGCATTGCGATCGTCGCTGTTTCGGACTTTAACCCTCCATCGCGACTTAAAGCGTTCACCACTGCTATTAAGTCGTCGTCACTCCCCTCTCTTTGCAGTTGTGACTGAATCGACGCGGTGTCCGGATCTGAGGGGGACTCATCGTTGAGATACTCTCGAAGACGGCGTTGGAAACCCAACCCTGCATTCCGTTCCACGAAATCGCGATGTGTGGACTTCGCAAACCGCAACTTGCCAGCATCAAGAAGAGGTTGCCAATAGGGTTCGAGAGCGGCCATTGTTTGTGGGAGTGCCTGGTCAAGGACCGGATCACCTGGATGGTCGAGCGAATTGAGAGCAGCCAGAAATGCATCGGCGCGCGGAATGAATCCCGCAGATAGAACCGCTTCCATTCGAGTACGAGGAAACGGATCGGCCGCTGCCACAGCGATCATTCCGACTGGATCGGACAACTCACTGTGCCAGTAGCGAATCACTCTTGCACCCGCACTCCTTGCGTGACCATCGTTCGCTGCGAGGACACGCTTCAAAATATCTTCGCTGACACGCTCGACATTTTGGCAAGCCCACATCGCTTCCACGATCTGATGGTCATAGTTGGGATCGTCACGATCCAGCGATTCGACCCAGAGTTCCAAACCAGCCAGAACCTCGTCTGGGTCGCGTTCGCTCAATTCTTTCCTCGCTTGATGGCGAGTCCAGGCTTCCTCGCTCTTCAGGTTTTCAATGAGTTCCTCAATCGAGATGCCGACCAACTTCGGTTTGGAAGCCAGCGGTCTTTCTTTGTGAGTGATTCTCCAGATTCGCCCGTGATCGTGATCGTGATCGCGGCGAGGATCTCGAAAGTCGTGCTGTGCGTGGTTGATGATCGAGTTGTACCAGTCGGCAACATAGATCGCTCCGTCTGGGCCGATCTTGACATCGACCGGACGAAAATTCGGATGACGCGAACTGATCAACGGCTCCAGCACATTCGCGCGAAATCCCGCCCCATCTTCGATGAGTTGATACCGCACAACGGTCCGGCTTTTAAAGCGACCCGTCAGCAACTGCCCACGCAGATCGTCGCCCACATGCGTTCCCGTCGCGAGATCACCGCCACATTGTTTCTCAGTACTGATAAGCGGTTGGACCCGAACCGCTTCGCCACTGTTTCCTGTCGCGGGAGAGAGATACATGATGCGCGGATTATTGACCATAAACGACTGGCCCCAACGATCGAAAACATGGCCCCACGGATTTCCTCCGGTTCCCCGGCAGAACATCCTTAACTCAAGCGTGCGGGGATTAAACTGATACACACCACCATTAAAATTTCGAAGCACTCCGTATTGTGTTTCAACTTGAGCGTGCAGAAAAATTCCTTCCTGAAAGTAAATCCATCCACCGGGACCACGACGCCACGCACTGATGGAATGGTGGCTGTCCTCGATTCCGAACCCGGTCAGCACAAGTTCTTTCACGTCGGCAACATCATCTTCATCGGTGTCTTTCAGGAAAAAGACATCCGGAGACTGAGCGACGTAGCAACCGCCGTTGGCTAGTTCAATTCCCGTCGGAAGATAAAGACCGTCAGCGAAGACTGTCGATTTATCTGCGACCCCGTCGTCGTCGGTGTCTTCGAGGATGATGATTTTATCGTTTGCAACTTCGCCGGGTTTCAGTTGCGGATAGGCCCACGAACATGCGACCCACAACCGCCCGCGCGAGTCCCAGTGCATATGCACCGGGTTCGCAAACATCGGATCGGCCGCGAAGAGATTGACCTGATAGTCAGGGAGCAGATCGAACGTTGCAAGTTGCGATGCGGGATCATGATTGTTCATCAGATCGATATCCGCACCCTTCAGATTGGCTGATTTAATACCAGCGGCATCTTGAGCGAATGCGACTGCTGCGAGACCGAACTCCACGAGCAGCAGCAGAACGGGTACGACCAACGTGTGTGATGTTCGATTCATGTTTGTTATCGGTGCTTCGTTAAAGCATGTTGCATTTGCGTGGGCACTTACTTGGATCAAGTTTATGGTCTTCGACTTCGACAATCGTGTCGATTCACAACAAGCGATTGAGGAGGCGTTGCTGGGTTTATGATCTTTTAGTCAGGAATGCGTGAAAGACACCAATCTCGTGTTTTGAGCTCGGTTCCATCACGTAGCTTGTTGTCGAGAGCATTGGCAAGACGGTTGAATTCGAGAACTTCCTGCGGCAGTGCCCGACCACTTGGCGAGGAGCGACGTTCTCCGACGATGTGAACCTGATTCAGTGCTTTCCAGCTATAAGTAAATTGCAGGTTCTTGTCGTTAACACGTGAACGGAAACGATCCATCTCCTGATGTGCTGGAGAAGAATCGATGGCGACTCCTTGTGCCCAGGCTTCGGCCGTTGCCAGCACCACTGGTTCTTCATTGATTGTCAATTGATAATTTCCGGGGCGAAGATTTTCGACAATCAGTTGATCACGAAGGAATTCAAGTTGTGGAGGCAGCGGTTGATCCGTTGGAGGTCGCAATCGGGGAGGAGTCAGTTCCTGGACCCGGAAGCAGATCTCGGAGTCGTCGGTCGACAAGTCGGTGATGGCGACACCCTGTGAGTCCAGAGCTTGCGTCGATGCATCGATTCGCAACGTCCAGGATTGTGAGTTTTGAGGACGATCCTCTGCAATCAATTGATTCAAGAACGTGTTGCTCATCGCCCAGAATCCGTAGGCGTTGAGGTGAATTCCGTTGTTCGTCAGATTGGGGCCTTCCGACTCGTCCATGAGATATTGGGACATCTCGAAGAGATCGACGAAGTGAAGATTGGCTTCTTTCGCCACTTCTTGCATCGCCCATCGATAATCGCTGAGGTCCCGGTTTCTTTGATCGCACTCAGGTGTCAGGCTGCCATGATCTTCGCAGGCAATTGGCGAAACGAGGATGATTCGAACCGGTGATTTTCCGTTATAGACTTGCCCTGAATAGGAAGCGATTAAGTTCTTTAACTGGGTTTTAAAGTCTTCGAGACCCGCTTCGCCTGCAAAAGACTCGCCCATTCCAAAACAGGCGATAATCACATCCGTCTTGTGTTCTCGGAGTGTTGTTTCTTCAGTTGGAAATCCGGTCGGGCGATCACGCGCGGAAACCATATCGCCACCCCAGCCGAGGTTGCGAATGCTCACCGGGTCTTTACCTGTGTGCTGTAAGAGCAACGTCTCCAGATAGCCATGGATCCGAAGCTGATCGGCGAATGTATTCCCGATGATGGCAATCCGATCACCCGGTTGAATCGGAGATTCAGATGCCGCTGCGGAAGTGGCGAAGAGACAGATCAAAAATGTGCGAATGAAGGGAGATCTGAGCATGAATCTGGAGTCATTCCGATTGCTTGATTGAAGAAGGAGCGATCGACACAAGAAGAACCGCCACAAGAGAAGTGGTGCGTCCTGTTCTTAGCGTCGCAGCTTCTTATCGACGCGTTCAATGTTCCAGGTCGAAACTTCGTCTTCAGCACCGGGAAGAGGGCGATCGAGTGACCAGTGAGCCGCATTGACGAGCATTCGTACGAAGGATTCCTCGGCAAAATCTCCGGGGTGCCCAAATGACGTCCCAAAGACTTTTGCCCCCCATTCGTTTTCCCATGCCCAAGCGACAACGTCTGACTCGTGTGGTTGGACTTCGATGGTTCCAAAGGCTTTATTGAGCGTTCTCGCTCGACCATCTCCTGAGCCTTCCACTAGTGGCAGGCACCCTTCTTCCAATCGCGTCAAATAAAGTGTCCCGGGAGAGACCCAGGATTTCTTCGGGACGTTGGTCATGATTGGATGACTTAACCCTTCTTCAACGACACGAATCTCTGTTTCGCTCGTTTGGTGCACAACGTATGGAGTCCCCAGGACCCGTCGACCAAATCCGTCGTTCCATTCAAAGCGTGGGTGTCCGGACGGATATTTGAATGAGTGGTTGGCGGTGCGAAGTCCAATCACCGGTTTTCCTGAGGTAATGTAATCTTCGATGGGTTGCCATTCGTCATCCGGAAGCTTGAGAAATCGCAGGAAGAAAATTGCAAGATCCGCGTCGGCGAGTGCTTCAATTCCTGGAAGCACGTCGTCCGTTTTCTTTTCCGGATCACCCTCCCCCATAACAACGGTCGTTCGAAATCCGAACCGCTCAAGCTCTTGCGCCAAGACCGGCATCGTCAGTTCCGGAGAATAGTGCAGCGTGCCAACTACGATCACAGCATGCGGTGCTTCATCATCCGCAGCTAGCGCAACTGCTGGAAACAATCCTCCCAGAAACAGCAACAGGGCGATTCCGGTGAGAGCTGGGCCACTTCTTCCATGCTGCTTCATAGGTCTGCATTTCCTGTTTGTATCGGCGAGGGAAACACTGGTTGAGAGTTTTCCTCGACGACGAAACTCACGGGCTACGACTTCTTCATCACTCCAATGATTCTCGCTTCTCTCGATGGAGGCTCCAACCTTACTCCCGTTGCCGACAGCAAAAATTTGCGATTTCATCGCGTTAAGCGTGTATGTCGCTAAGTTGCCTTACAGATCCTTGTCGCAAGACACGTTACTGTGATGCCAGAAATCTAATTCTCACCCCGAATCTTGTGAAAAAGGCGATGCGCTGCCCGTCCAGAAATCTCAACTGTGCGTTTGTAGGCAGCCGTGATTCGTTGGTCACGATGTTCCGAATCGTTGATTGTCAGGCTATGGTGACTTGCGAGAATTCAAGGGCTCGAGGTGTTTGTGATTGTTTCGGTACTCTCCGGGAGTGTGACCGATTGCGCGTTTGAAGACGGCGCACAGCCGTTCCTTATGGCGATATCCCGCCAGTGGGGCGATCTGTTCAAGAGTGAGTGTCGTTTCGCGAAGCAGTTGTTGAACACGAGCGATTTGTGTGGCTGTGATTTCTTCATGAATGGAACGGTTCAGCAGATTGCGAAACCGTCGTTCGAGTTGGCGACGTGACAGGTTCGTATATTCAACAACGTCCCGAACTTTGATTCCCTCACACGCATGTTCACGAATGATGCGACACACTCGAGAAATTTCGCGATCGTCGATGGCATTGACTTGAGTTGAGAGACGCTGCACCACTCTGGCGGGATTAACCAGTTCGACGGGGGCGATTTGGGTGTTTCCTTCCAGCATGCGTTTGAGTGTCTCTGCCGCTCGAAATCCGACGCGGTGTGCATCTGGACGGATGCTCGAAAGGGGTGGATCGCTCAATGGGCAAATCGCGTCGTCGTCATCAACGCCGATAACCGCGAGGTCATCCGGGACGGCGATTTCGAGGTTTTGGCAAAGGTTGAGCACATGCTGACCTCGAATATCATTGCAGACGAACAGGCCTGTTGGGACCTTCAGAGATCGCAACCAGGCAGACATCTGGTCGACATCAGCCAGTCCGGTTTGCTCGATGTCTGTCAGAGTCTTGTCGATTGAGCCGGGAGACTGATAAGAAGCGAACGGACAACGAGATTCTGATGCGAATTCCTGAAAGTGTCGCAATCTGTTCTCGGAATAGTGGGCGTTCTGAAAACCACAGAACGCGAATCGACGAAATCCTCGCTCCCAGAGATGCGTAAATGCGAGACGTGCGACTTCTCGATCATTGGTTTCAATTTGGGGAATGTTCTCAAACAGACGCCGGCACCGAACATCAACGATCGGAACGTTCAAAGCTCGCAGCGGAAGGATGGTGTGGGTGTCGACTCGGGCGATGACTCCACTCAGTGATGAGTTTTGCCACCAATTCGGAAGTCCTGCGTCAATCGACATTTCCTGGTGCAACAATGACCAGTTTGTGCGGGTTCGGGCAAAATCAGAGATTCCCCGGAGGAGATCTCGCCCGTATGATCGTGATGACTCGACGAATAAGCCGATTTTCGGTCGAGAAAGGACTCTCATGTTCTGCTCTCAAATCGAGAAGCGGGAATGATGTCGCATTTTATTAATGTGATGTCGCATTCTATCCTCGACGCATTCCCGTCGCGAGTGCTAAACTTTCTAGAGTTTCGATAATCGTATTTGAATTTGATGAACTGTCGGCATCGTTTTCGTCTCCCGTTCGTTGCGAATCGCACGAGCAGGTTTGGTGGTCCTCGAAACAAACGAGTTCTTCCGAGTACTGACAGCCGCGAAAATGGTCTGACGCAAATCGACTTCAAAAACTTTGGAACCAACTCGAGTTTGAAACTCAGAATCCCCGCCATGCGAGTCCTGTCGCAGTTCATTCAATTTGGAGCGTTCATGCATTCGGTCTGGACGAGAATTGTTTGCCTTTTGTGTTGCGTGAGTACTGGTCTGCTTGCTCTTCAGGCTTTACGTGCGGATGACCAGGAGTTTGCACCAACAGAACTCGAATTCTTCGAAAAGAAAATTCGGCCAATCTTGGCGGAGCATTGCTACTCTTGCCACAGCGCTGAGGCAAAGAAAATCCAAGCGAGCCTGCTCGTTGACAGTCGTGCCGCTCTGATTGCCGGCGGAGACTCGGGCGAAGCCATTACTCCCGGAGATCCTGACTCCAGCTTGCTGATTGAAGCTGTCAAATACGAATCCTACGAGATGCCTCCCAAAGGGAAGCTTTCTTCGGAAGACATTCAAGCACTTGAAGACTGGGTGCGAATGGGAGCTCCCTGGCCCCAAGAGGAAGCTCCGACTGCCGATGCGGTTCAGCCAAAGTTTGATCTCGAATCTCGTCGTTCTGAACATTGGGTTTGGCAGCCGATTCACGCTCCGGAAATTCCCAAGGTTGATCGGGAGTCGTGGCCGAACAATTCGATCGATCACTTTATCCTCTCTCGTCTGGAAGATGCGGATCTGCAACCAGCTGGTGATGCGAACCGTTCTGCGTTGATCAGACGTTTGTATTTCGACCTGATTGGATTGCCGCCCACTCCAGAAGAGGTTGCCGCTTTCGTCAACGACAAATCTCCGCAAGCGGTCGAAGATCTCGTCGACCAGCTTCTGGCGTCACCGCATTTTGGGGAACGCTGGGGCCGACACTGGCTTGATCTTGTTCGTTATGCCGAGTCGCGCGGGCATGAGTTCGATAACGATGCTCCGAATGCCTTTCAGTACCGCGACTATATCATTCGTGCTCTGAACTCAGATATTCCTCATGATCAACTGATCCGGGAGCACATCGCGGGTGATTTGCTCCCCAACCCGCGACTGAATCCCGACAAAGGGTTTAATGAGTCGATACTTGGAACCGGGTTCTGGTTCCTCGGAGAGTGGGTGCACTCACCCGTCGACATTCGCAAGGATGAGTCCGATCGGTTTGACAACATGATCGATGTGATGTCGAAAGCTTTCCTTGGCATGACCGTCTCGTGTGCACGCTGTCACGATCATAAATTCGATGCCATTTCAACGGCCGACTATTACTCGCTCTCCGGATTCCTCGAAAGTAGCGACTACCGTCAGGTTCGATTCGAATCGATCGAACACAATCGAATTGTCGCAGAGAAGTTGGCTCAACTTGATGCAGACTATCAAGAGAAAATCGAGAATGAGCTGCGCACGCGAAATCTCGCGAAACCAACTTCAAAACCTGTGGACTCATCGCTGCAACATCTCGTCGTTTTGGACTACGGAAACGTTTCCTCTTCCGAATTCATGCAGGACGGATTCATTTACGGTGCCCGTCCGAAGCGTGCCGGTGAGTTTTACTGGTCGGACGAAGGCGGAGAGTTGTCGCTCCGAATGTGCACTGAAGATGCCGCCATCAGCGATCCAATCTGGAATGAACTTGAGTCCGTGTGGGAGAAAGGTGTTCACAACAAAAGTCGGTTAGTCACCTTCCCCCGAAGCGGGAGAACCTTGCGAACACCAACGTTTGCTGTGACTGACGGTAATGTGGCCTGCCGGGTGCGCGGAGAGGGGCACGTCGTGGCCTGTGTCGATTCTCATCGACTCATCGCAGGGCCGCTTCACGGTGTAACCATTGCGAAAATCAAGCCGGGAAGCGAATGGACTCATCTTAATTTGCAGCGATACGTGGGGCATCGAATTCACCTTGAATTCACTCCTTCCGAGGGAAAACAGCTACAGGTTTCTCTCGTTACTCGGGGGGCCACTCCCGAACAGCGTCAAGAACTTGGTCGTCGATTCTCGGACCAATTGACCGCAGAACAAGTGGCGGCTGTCGAATCTTTTCTCGACGAAGATGTCAGTGATCTGATTGCCAACTGGAAAACGGAACGTGAACATCTTCAGAGTCAGATCATGACTCGTTCACAGCTCGCGATGGCGATGATGGACGGAACGGGAGAAGACGGGAGAATCCTCATTCGGGGAAATTCCTCAAAGCCGGGAGATCAGGTTCCACGGCACTTCCTGACAGCTGTCAACGGAGGGGAAGTGATGGAAATCCCCATTGGAAGTGGCCGCCTGGAACTTGCTGAGAAAATCA
The DNA here is from genome assembly GCF_007859735.1 of Thalassoglobus neptunius. GTDB lineage: Bacteria > Planctomycetota > Planctomycetia > Planctomycetales > Planctomycetaceae > Thalassoglobus > Thalassoglobus neptunius. The sequence continues at coordinate 30,622 of NZ_SIHI01000029.1, forward strand.
ACGCCGCTGACAATCCGCTCACAGCCCGGGTTGCAGTCAATCGAATCTGGCATTTCCTGATGGGCCGAGGAATCGTACCGACGACCGATGATTTTGGAGTCCTCGGAGAACGTCCCACTCATCCGGAGTTGTTGGACCATCTGGCGGTGAAATTTGTGAATGATGGTCGAAGCATTAAGAAACTGATTCGCGAAATCGTCCTCTCACGCGTCTATCAACTTGACTGCGTTCCCGTGGCGGAATCACTTCGGGCCGATCCCAAGAATCAAATGTGGCATTTTCGTCCGCCGAAACGTCTCGAAGGAGAAGTCATTCGTGACGCGATTTTGTCAATTTCCGGACGGCTCGACCCCACACTCTACGGAGAACCTGTTCCGGTTCATCTGACGCCATTCATGGATGGAAGAGGCCGTCCTAAGAATAGTGGGCCGTTGGATGGCGATGGGAGACGTTCAATTTATGTCGCCGTTCGAAGAAATTTCCTTTCGCCATTTATGTTGACCTTCGACACCCCTGCTCCGTTCAGCACGATGGGAAGACGAAACGTCTCGAATGTTCCGGCTCAGTCTTTGATCCTGATGAACGATCCGTTTGTCGTTGAGCAGTCCAAGCTGTGGGCTCAACGGGCGATCGAGGAAAACGATTCGATGGATTCACGACTCGACTGGTTGTATCAGACAGCATTTAGCCGATCCTCGAACGCGCGTGAAAGAGAAGTTGCCATGGAATTTTTGACGGCTTCGAACTCAAGCGGCGGAGATGTCATGAGTGAACAAACCGCTTGGGAAGATTTCGCACACGCACTGATGAACACCAAGGAATTTATCTTCCTTCGCTAACCATCACGTTCCTGAGATCGACGCTGAACATATTCATTTCGAGAGCGACACGCTCGACAGAGTTGGTGAAATAACATGTCAGAACTTCATTTGCCTTACCCTTGCCAACGTTATCGACAAACACCCACAACCCGGCGGGAGATGCTTCTGCAGTGTGCCAGTGGATTCGGGGCAGTCGCTCTGGCAGGACTGGCCAGCAGCCCGGCGTTTGGCAACATTCTGGAAGGTGGCGACGAACTCGGCCGAGCCGATCACGGACCTCATCACGAAGTGCGGGCGAAGAATGTGATCTTCCTGTACATGGATGGTGGGCCTTCTCAGATCGATACCTTCGATCCGAAGCCGATGCTCGACAAGTACAATGGAAAAGATCCCTCGCGACTGTTCGAAGTCGAACCGACTCAGTTCAATAACAATGGAAACGTTCTGGCGAGCCCGTGGAAGTTTCAACAGCATGGGGAGTCCGGGATTCCCGTGAGCAGTCTCTTTCCGAATGTGGCCGAGTGCGTTGACGAGTTGGCAGTCATTCGTTCGATGGTCTCGGAATTTCCTGAGCACACGTTTGCCAACTACTTTCTTCACACAGGCAGTGGTCTTCAGGGACGACCAAGCATGGGAGCCTGGGTCAATTACGGGCTGGGAAGCGAATGCCAGAATCTCCCCGGCTTTGTTGTTCTTAATGGCGGATTGATTCCTCCCGGAGGATTGGATTGTTTCGGGAGTGGTTTTCTTCCGGCGAGTTATCAGGGGTCGGTTTTCAAACCTTCAGGAAGTGGTGTCGCCAATATCGAACGAACGGAATCGACTTCTGATCAGCAGCGTAGCAAATTGGATTTGATCGACCGACTCGATCAGCTGGTCATCGATCAATACGGGTACCACGACAGCCTCGAATCAGCAATCAAGAACTATGAACTCGCGTACGCGATGCAGATGGCTGTCCCGGAAGTGATGTCGCTCAGCGACGAACCGGAACATCTTCAGAGGATGTACGGGATGGAATCCGAGTATGAACCGACTCGGATTTACGCCGCTCAGTGTTTGATCGCCCGACGAATGGTTGAGAAAGGTGTGCGGTTCATCGAATTGACCTGCCCAAATGTTGGCGGTGATCGTTGGGATCAGCATGGAAAACTCAAGCAGGGTCACGAGAACAACGCTCGCGCAGTCGATCAGCCGATCGCCGCCCTTCTCAAAGACCTTCGCCAACGCGGAATGCTCGATGAGACGCTGGTTGTCTGGGCTGGGGAGTTCGGAAGAACACCCTTCGCACAGGGGAAAGATGGTCGAGACCATAACCCGTTCGGATTTTCGGTTTGGATGGCTGGTGGAGGAGTTCGGCCCGGTTCGATCTACGGGGCAACGGACGATTGGGGATACAAGGCGATCGAGAACCGTGCCGAGATTCATGATCTGCATGCAACGATGCTGCATCTCATGGGCGTCGACCATACGCGTTCGACGTTCCGCTTCGGTGGGCGAGACATGCGGCTCACTGACGTGAAGGGACACGTCATCCACGATGTCATCGCGTAGACCATTTTCAAGGTCTCTACGCACCCGCCTGCACGCTTCACAGTTGCTGATCGCTCCCGGTGAATGGTGCGTTCGCATCTGCGAAATCGTGAAGAAAAGAGATGACAACGATCCGGCTGAAGGGAATTGCGTTGTTGAGCCATGCCACGCGGCTCAATCAATTCACGCTTTTCAATCAAGTCACTTCGTCATCAGAAGAAAGAATGAGCATTTCGATGGAATGCTGTGCCCGCCCCACTTAGAAGAATTGCGAGTCAACTTCTGAAGCTCGCGTGGCAGAACGCGTTAACGATCATGCCCAAAGTATCAAAAAACTTTCCGCCCGGATTTCTCCGGACGGAAAGAAGGCCCACTTCACTGGATCTGACGTCGGAATCATCGTAAGTCTCTAAGTCCAAACTTTGACTCCCAAAATGTCAGCCGACCGGCGCCCCGGCCCGGGTCGCAGATCAATCACAGTGTCATTTTCAATCGTAATTTGTTTCCAAATGTTTTTGTGAGGAAGTTTCGAAACCTCAAACCATTCTTTGTTGGGGACACCAACTGTCGATTCAAAAGGTGTTTGAAACCGCCTCTACTATTCCAAGCGAGATTCACGGCTGGAATGTGCCACGAAAATGACAAGATTCCTTGAAATTGCAAAAATTCAATTTGCAATGCCCGATTTTCGACTGTGGGGCAACGATTTCGAGGAAGAAAGACGCCAAAGAACTCGGACCAGCATCGAAGCTGATTGGATTTCTCAATCGCTCTTTTGGGAAATCTCCGGGCATGTGACTCGAAATTCCAAAGGATTCCGGCTTTCCGAATCGTTCACCGGTCTTGGGCTCCAGTGGGCTTTTTCTGGGGAGCCGTCCTTACTTGCTCACGAGATGAGTGAGTGGAGGATGTTGCCGTGGACGTCCGTCAGGCGGAAATCTCGGCCAGCATGGCGGAAAGTCAGCCGTTCATGGTCCATTCCGAGCTGGTGGAGGATTGTGGCATGCAGGTCGTGGACTTCGACTGGATCTTCGACGGTGTACTTCCCGATTTCGTCAGTGACCCCGTGGACGTGACCGGGCTTGAAGCCTCCCCCGGCAAGCCAGACGCTAAAGCAGTCACGGTGATGTCCGCGACCGTTGCTTCCTTCCCGAGTGGGTGTCCTTCCAAATTCTGTCGCCCACAAGACGATTGTTTCATCCAGGATGCCGCGTTGTTTGAGATCGGCAAGGAGGGCTGCGGTCGGTTGATCGACGTTGTACGCGAGATCTTTGTGTTCGTTCATCTCCCCGTGGGAGTCCCAGTTCGGACGCGATCCGGTGTCGATCAATTCGATAAATCGGACACCGCGTTCGACGAGACGCCGAGCGACGAGGCATTGCCAGGCGAAATCAGCTCCGGGCCCCTTCACTTTGCGGTCAATTCCGTAAAGCTGGCGAATGTGTTCCGGTTCATCGTTCAGATCGAATGCTTCCGGAGCGGAATGCTGCATTTGGAAAGCGGTTTCGAATGATTTAATTCGCGCAGCGAGGGCTGTGTCATGCTCTCGCGAATCGAGATGCAGCTTGTTTATGGAGCGAACAAGGTCAAATTCAAGATGCTGAAGTGACTCGGACTGACCGGGAGCTTTCAGATTGGCGATCGGATTGTCACCCGGGATGACTCTGGTTCCCTGATGAACCGCTGGCAAGAAATCGCTTGCGTAAACCTGCGTTCCGCCATATGGCAAGTGAGGAGCGATCACGACAAAACTTGGAAGATTCTGATTGAAGGTTCCCAACCCGTAGCTAATCCACGATCCCATGCTCGGTCTCGCGAACGTCGGCGAACCAGTGTGCATTCCGAGTGTTGCTTCGGAGTGATCAAAGTGAGAGGCCCTCATCGACCGGATGAGGCAGACTTCGTGCATCATGTCCCGCAAGTGCGGAAAAATGTTGCTCACTTCTGTTCCGCACTCTCGGTTGGGTTTCGCTCCAAAGAGATTGCCCATCAACTTGTCTTTTCCGGAGCCGTCTCGTCCATTGGACGTCGATTTCGGGTCGAAGGTGTCAATGTGAGAGACCCCTCCCGTCGCGTAAATGAAGATGACAGACTTCGCCGGTGCCGGACGATGTGAGCGTCGAGGCTGAGTCGGATTGTCTTCGGCCAAAAGCTGAGAAAGGACTCCCGGCATCAGAAGGGATCCACCGAAGAGTGAGCGGATCATGGTTCGGCGGTGGAGGTTGTGAGTTTGCATATCAATCAAATTGACGTGTGTTTGAATTCTGGCACGGAAAAACAGCTGTCAGCGGAAGTCAATCGATGTAAAGGAATTCGTTCAGCCGCAGTAAGCTTCGCACAAGGCTCGCCATGGCGACTTTTTCCTGCTCAGCCCCCGAAGGAATTGCGTCTCGCACTGCTTCGAGGTGTTGCAGCATGAGTTGATGTTCTTCCGGTGATGGATCGCGGCACAAGATGGACTTGAAAATATGGCGCAGGTCCGCTGATTCGGAGTCGTTTTCATCCGTCCACATTGCAGCCATCTTTTCTGCCTGCTCATGCAGAAATTCGTCATTGACGAAGTAGAGAGCTTGCAGCGGTGTGACCGACTCGTCCCGGTCGCTGGTGCAGACGTTTGGATCGGGACCATCAAACGTTTGGAAATACGGCTTGGCGGTGAGACGCCGAGTCATCAGGTAGACGCTGCGCTTGTTGCTGGGGTAGTCGTCTTTGAATGGGTGATGCTGGGTGTATTTCCACTTTGAGTACGGAGGAATCGCATAGGGTTCGGTTTGTGGAGAAGTGTCCAGCGCGTTGGAGAGAATGAGCAGCGTGTCGCGGATGGACTCTGCATCGAGACGTTGGCGATGAAATTTCCAGTACAGGGTATTCGAAGGATCAGTCTTGAGATTTTCTTCGAGATCTTCGCTCGAGAGCTGGTAAGCTCGCGAATTCATAATCCTGCGATGGAGGTGTTTGATCGACCAGCCGTGATTCATAAAGTCTGTTGCCAGCCAGTCGAGCAACTCGGGATGCTTGGGGACTTGTCCTCGAAGTCCAAAGTCGCTGGTGCTTGATACAATTCCCACACCAAAGTGACGTTGCCAGACCCGATTGACAATCACTCGTGCCGTGAGAGGATTGTTCTCGTCGGTTAACCATTGAGCGAGTTGTCGACGTCCGCTCTCCTGGTTCGAAACAGACTCGCTCAGCGTCTGGCCTCCGAGGACTTCGGGAAAGTGTCTCGGAACGACAGCCCCGAGTCGGTCAGGTTCGCCCTTGATCTGAACGCGTGAGTCGTGTGGAGTGGCATCCTTCACCGCATATGCAGAAGGAACCGGTGGAATCTCTTTCAGGTGAGCAGCGAGTTTCTCGCCAGCCCGACGAGCACGAATCAGCATTGCATCAAGCTCGTCGCGCATCTTTCGCTGTTCGTCAACAGTTGCTGTGAGTGCCTTGGAAGCATTCTGGATCGACCGTTCTTCGCATTCGTCGAGGAGAGCTTTCAGTTCATTCTCGAGTTGAACTGTTTTCTCTTGAAATGGTCCGGTGATGGCTTCGACTTCGGACGGGGCAACGAGCGGAACAAGGTCGTGCTGTGTCTGGAAGAGTTCCAGTCCGGGGAAGGGATAGCGCGTGCTTGAGAAAATTCCATAAAGCCCGTAGTAATCCCGAGTCGAGATCGGGTCGAACTTGTGATCGTGACAGCGGGCACAGGAGATGGTGAGGCCCAGGACGGTGCGACCGAGATTGTCGATCGTGTCCTCGATTGTCAGGTGCCACGGATATCGTTCGACGAGCGAACCAAATCTTCGGGACATCGCGAGATAGCCCGTTGCGATCAGTTGTCGATTTTGTTCCTCAATGGTCTCTGCTGGCAATAAATCGCCAGCGATCTGCTCAGTGAGAAAACGGTCATACGGGAGATCATTGTTGAATGACTCGATGATGTAGTTGCGGTACAGAAATGCTTGCGGGATTGGAAAGTCCGAATTGTCGCCCGCGGTGTCTGCGTAGCGGACCCAGTCCATCCAGTGTCGTCCCCATCGCTCACCGTACGAAGGCCGAGAAAGAAGACCATCGACCAACTGTGCGAATGCGGTGCGTTTGCCCTGCTCTTCCACTGACTGGAGAAAATGATCGATCTCTTCAGGAGTCGGCGGAAGTCCGGTAAGTCCGTAAGTGGCTCTTCGAATCAGAACGATGGGAGAAGCATCCGGGACGGGCTGCAAATGTTCCGATTCTCGTCGCGCCTGAAGGAATCGGTCGAGCGGAGAGTATGCCCACGATTCGTCGTTCACTTCAGGTGGATTCGGAGAGCGAATCGGTTGAAACGACCAGTGGTCGGACAATGCTTCTGTTTCTTCGTTGTCCGGATCGACCGACTTCGACCAGTCTGCGCCCTCAATGATCCATTGTCGCAGAATTTCAATTTGCGACATTGACAAACGGTCCCCATCGGGGGGCATTTGCAATTCTTCGGCGGAAGTTGTAACTCGCTGAAGGATTTCACTCGATTCAGGGGCTCCGGGGACAACCGGCATTTCTCCCGAATCCGCTTCGTGAAACACAGACTTTCGATCATCGAAACTCAGGCCGCCATTTCGATCGTCTGCAGAATGGCAGTCGGAACAATGATCCTGAAAAATCGGCAGGACATCCTTCTCGAAATCAACACCACTGCACGTGCCTGAAGAGAAACTGATCAAGGCCAGTATCGAAAATTGGTTCGCCCAAAATCGCATTGTTGTGAATACTTCCAATGTCAAACGAATCAAAAAGTTGCGATCAGTATATCTTCGACATTGAGCGTTGTAATCTCTGATTCAAAAGAATGTGGTTCCGTTTGTTCGGGGCGTCAGTCAGAAATCGAGAGCCACAAGCCATTATCCGTCAGCTTTTGTGGCCCACGACAAGTGCTACAGAAGGTCAAGAAACGGCGAAACCGATCGACAGACGGTCAGTCCATTTGGTGCTTCTTCATCTTGTCACGAAGCGTTTGACGATGAATTCCGAGAATTTTGGCAGCCTCCTGTCGATTTCCTTTCGAGAGCTGCAGGACTTCCTCGAAAAGGAGTGGTTCTGTTGTTTCCAGAAACGCGTCGTAGAGACCCGAGTCGAGTTCGCCGTCGCTTTGAGAATCGGCGCAATGTCTGACCCAGTCGCGCACAGTCTGCTCAAGGTTGTCGAGAGGTTGTGCTTCACGCGGCTGCTTGATTGATGAAGAGACAACAGGAATGCAGTCCGCTGTTAATTGTCCGGAGCGAGTGGCAAGGACAGCCTGTTCAATGACATTTCGCAGTTCGCGGACATTCCCGTGCCACGGGCGTTTGGTCAATTCTTCAACCGCTGAATCGGAAAGAGTGACGCGTCCTTGAGGATCAACCGCTCGCATGAATTTGTTCGCGAGAATTGGAATGTCTTCCGTCCGTTCGCGAAGCGGCGGAATCTGGATCTGATAGACATTGAGTCGGTAGTAGAGATCTTCCCGGAATGACTGGTCGGCAACCATCGCTTCGAGATTTCTGTTTGTCGCTGCGATTAACCGAAAGTCGGTCTGACGTGGCTCGTTGCTTCCGACCGGTGTAATGACTTTCGATTCGAGGACTCGCAAGAGTTTCACTTGGAGCGAGGGGGAAATGTCTCCAATTTCATCGAAGAAGGCGGTGCCACGATCTGCTGCTTCGAGAAGCCCGATTCGATGATCGACAGCTCCGGTAAATGCTCCGCGCGCATGTCCGAATAATTCGCTTTCGACAACGGATTCGTTGAATGCGGGGATACAGACCGGAATAAACGGTTGCTTGGCTCTCTTGCTGTATCGATGAACCGCGGCAGCGACGAGTTCTTTTCCTGTCCCGCTTTCCCCGGTGATGAGAACGGGGACATCCTGATCGGCGACAAGAGCGATGTGTCGATAAATGGCTTGCATCGCAGGAGAAGATCCCAGGAGCTGACCCGTTTCTGCTACGTTTCCTGCGGTCTCAGTAGAGGGGGTTTCCGATGAAGAATGCGTCAGTGCTCGATTGACCGCATGCGTGACCTGATCGAGGTCAAAAGGCTTGAGCAGGTATTCAAAGGCGCCACGGTGAATCGCCTGGACGGCGGTCTCCAGATCCCCGAATGCAGTCATCACAATGACTGGCGTCGTCGCTGCTCTCTCTCGAATGTGGTTGAGTGCGGCGAGGCCATCCATTCCGGGAAGACGCACGTCGAGCATGACAAGATCGGGGGACAACTGTTCGAGGTTTTGCAGTGCCTCTTCCGCAGTCGATGAGACGGTGACAGTGTGACCGTCTTCGGACAATGCCTGCTGAAGAGCCCAGCAGATTGTTGGTTCGTCATCAACGACAAGAATACGACTCATAAAAATGTTCTTTGAGTGGTGGTTAAGTACCCGCCATGATCTTCTGACTGGGAGACTGAGGGAAGCTTTCGGGGAGTCGAAAGGCAACTGCAAACGGGTTCCAAGTGACGTTGGAATTCAGGCGTCCGGAAGTCTCGCATGATATTTCTTTAAGGATCATCGCAGAACCTTCTCGATCCGCCGGGCGTTTTTCAGGATTTAGCAATTCTCCGTTTGGTCTATGACCTCATCTTGAGAAGTGCACGGAAGGACGAATCGAAACGTCGTCCGTTCTCCTGAAATGTATTCCAGTGAGCCTCCGTTGTCTTCAGCTGCCTGGAGCGCAAGTGCCAGTCCAAGTCCCGCTCCTTCCGGTTTGGTAGTGAAAAACGCCTGAAACATCTGTTGGCTGACCTTCGGAGGAATCGGCGGACCAGTGTTCGAAATTTCGATGGAAATCTGCTGAGGATGGACTTCCGTGCGGACATTGACAGATCCATTCGGTCCTGTCGCTTCGAGGCCATTGATCAGGATGTTTAAGAACGCCCCGCGGAGTGCATCGGAATCAGGAACGCAACAGCGGATGTCAGCTGCGTCGGAGGTCAGCTCAATTTGCTGATGAGCACACAGCGGTTGGACGAGCGAAACAGCGTCGGTCAGAAGATCTCCCAATTGTCCGGAAAGTGTTTGCGTCGATTGTCCTCGCGAAACCCGCAACAGGGCTTTGATCTGCTCCTCTGTCAGGGAGAGTTGTTTCAATGCGACATGAATCGATTGATCGTCGGATTGTGGACATCGACGCTGATGAAGTTGGAGAGAGACACGCGCTCCAGTTAAAGAATTCCGCAGCTGGTGAGCGAGTCCTCCGACCAGTTGAGTCAGCATGAACGATCGCTCGGTGTCCTTGAGTTGTTTGAGAGACTGATCCAGCGCGGATGACATGCTGTTGATCGACTCTGTCAGTCCACGCAGTTCATCGTTGAGCGGAGAAAGCGGGACCGGTGTGAAGTCTCCGTCGGCGATCCGCGCAACCTGTGACTGCAACTGACGGATTCGATTTGAAAATCGACTGGCAATCCACAACGATAAAATTGTCGTCAGGAATAGAAGGACGACACCGATGAGAATAGGAGGAAGAATCGCTTGTGTTCGAGCAGCCTGTAATCGACTTTCTGAATAGAGGATCAAAACTCGGTTGCGTTGCGAGCCCGCCTTTCGTGTCACCAATCGGGAAAGATATCTTTGCCCCAGTATTGTTTTGATGACAGTAGATTCTTGTGGCTGTGGCTGGAAAATCTGTTTTTGTAGTCGTTGGATGGAAGCCTTCAGAGTGGTGTCGACGATCATTCCGTTGTCGTCGAGAACGATGAGATGAGCCGTCGACAATCGGTGCAGTTCTTCGAGAATCGCTGGCGTGAGTGGATAGCTGGCTGACTCGATCGTGGCGGTGACTCCGTCGAGTCGGGAATGCAACTCGCGATCAACCTGGCGAATGGCTGTCCACACAGCAAAGGCAGCGACGATGGCAATGGTCACAATCTGAATCAGAACGAAAGGAACCAGGATCTGATTTCGAATCGGCCAACGCATTGGAGTCTCGTTTCCGGTGAATTTCTTCAAGCAGCTTCGAGTGAGTTTGACGGATTCTCACGAGCCTGCACAGGGAATCATCGACGTTTACGCATTCTGGTCATGGAGTGGCCGGGAGAAAATTGTTGAAGAGTTTTTCGCCACGGTGGCGAAGAGTTCGCCATTGGGAAGAGTGTTTCGACGAATCAACCGAACAGCTCAACGCGAAAGTCAGGCATATTCCACTGTCAGATCATTTTCCCGCCTGCGGAACGGTATTTGTTGGGAGTGACTTCACGTGCCGGGAATTCCCCACCTTACAAATTGCGAGCCGACCGACGAACGCTCGTCAGCCTGGAGTACGATGAATTGTTGATTCGGAAAACAAGACAAAAGGGATTTACTCTCATTGAACTGCTGGTCGTTATTGCGATCATCGCGATCCTGATCGCCCTGCTCCTTCCCGCCGTTCAGCAGGCGCGAGAAGCGGCGAGACGAACACAGTGCAAGAATCATCTCAAACAACTCGGTCTTGCTGTTCACAACTATATGGACGTGAATCGCTTTCTTCCCCCGGGTGCGTCCATCGATCTGTCTGTGACCAATACCGCGAACAACGGGTCATGGGGAGTTCATGGCCGCATCCTCCCCTATTTGGAACAGGGGAATCTGTATAACGGCGTAGATTTGTCGACCGCGTGGGATTTTCAAGCGGCGATTGATGGTGTCAAAATCCCGGTGTATGCCTGTCCGAGTGACCCGGGAAGCGATCGCGCCCGTGATCCCGGCGGCGGAAAAGTGACACTCTATCCCACGAACTACGGATTCAATTACGGATCATGGTTCGTCTTTGATCCTTCCAACAGGCGAAAAGGAGACGGGCTCTTTGCACCGAACGCGAGTTGGAGTTTTCGGGACGCTACTGATGGATCGTCCAACACTCTCCTCGCGGCCGAAGTGAAAGCGTGGACCCCCTATCAACGAAACGGAGGACCTCCGCAGGTGGCGATTCCTCAGAATGAGGCCGAAGTTGAGCTTGCCGTCGCTTCCGGAGTTCAGTTCAAAGATACTGGTCATACCGAGTGGCCGGACGGTCGTGTTCATCACTCGGGAGTCACGACGACGCTCGCGCCGAATTCGCGAGTTGTTTACAACAATGGTGGCGCTGAACATGAAGAGATGGACTACAACTCCTGGCAGGAAGGAAAAGATGGCGTGAATGGAAATCCGACATACGCAGCCATCACCTCTCGTAGCTTTCACACGGGCACGGTTCAAGTTGTGCTCATGGATGGAGGCGCTCGCACGATCAGTGAAAACATCGACCTCGGTATCTGGCGAGGTTTAGGAACCCGAGCAGGCGGGGAAATTCTTGGCGAGTTCTAAGAGCCTATCCGGAATCCTCTTCATGCTGTAAGTCGGTATTTGAACGGAGCTTGGTTGGGTGAAGGAGCTAAGCGGCGGAGCATGCGACCAATGGAAGCCACATAGATCATGGCTTCGCTCGATTTGGTGTGATGTTCATAGTCACGACTCAAGCGTCGCCAGCGCCCTAGCAGCCCGTTGAAAAACTCGCATTGATGGGGGAGATGAATTATCTTTCAGCAGTTGGAGTTGATCAAGGAGGAAACGATGGCGTTGGGGCGACGGAAATCGGAAGTTCAGGGTGAGTTGTGGGT
>NZ_SIHI01000030.1 GCF_007859735.1 Thalassoglobus neptunius
TCTTCGCATGCGAATACGGCTCGACATACTTGCGTCCAATCCGAAGCGACAGCTTTGCCACTTCCAACAACACATTCGTTCGTGGGGAATCACTCATCACCAGATTTTAGCGCATTCTCATCTCAGATTCCAGAGATGTTTTCAACAATGCAAAACGGATTCACAGCGTCGCTGGCGATCTATCTTGATTCGACTTGGGCCACGGGATCTGGTTTCGATTACAGTGTTGCAGTGAACAACCAGTCTGGGGCCCATTTAAGGGATTTCATTTTCCATGTTGGTGTTGTCGGAGGAGATTTGCTTGTCAATGGGTCAAACAATACTGACTACAGCCTCAATGACGGCAAGCTGACAAATGGTTCCAACTATACGGTCGCTGATGCTGGGTGGTACACATTCGAGCAGAGTTTTTATGACGACGGTGGAAATCTCGCTGTTGACTTAAACCTGAAAGATAGTCTTGGCACAACAGTCTATACAAAGACTCTTGGAACTCTGGACGATATTGCTGCGACAGTCGGTGGAAACCGATATGGCTACTTCGCATTTAATAATGTCGAAGGACTTGCGATCGACAGTTCGCAACTCCTTGGGAATGTTGTCCCAGAGCCTTCGACCTTCGCGCTTGTTTGCTGTGGAATTACAGGTTTCGTAGCTCGGAAACGTCTTAAACGACGAGCGTAGTATAACTTCAGAAATCGCCAGTCTCGGATTGGGGATTTGTTGACAGTTAATAATTGAGAGTTATAGAGCCCAGGTGTCACGGTTCATTCCGTTGATGCTTGGGCTCTTTCTTTTCTTCGGGTATTTTTCCTGGGGGGCCTTTGGGCGTCGTCTCCTTCTTTCCAATGGTTCACCCGCTCGACGCTCCATGTTCCTCAAGCTTTCAGTGGTTCCAATTCGCCGGGCTGTTTTCTCAGCGCTTCGCAGTGGCGTCAGTAAGCTCGTTCATCTTCTTCAGCTTTGACAGCTGTCCCCATTCGCAGCGATGCCAGAAGTGTGGGGCAGCATACCTTCTGGGTGAAGTCGACGACTCAAGTGGTTGTCGAGGTGGATTGAGGGGTTTCTGTGGAATGGGCGCCCTTGTCGAGTTGCCTTAGCAAGGACTGTTTGAAACCGTCCGATCAATCTTGACGGGAGTGTGAAAAAACGGTTCAATGGGTGTTGATGCGATCGGTTTTGGAAACGATCGAGGCACGGACGCCCTCGCCGCTTTGAATGGAGGGTGCCTATGGTTTTCTCGAGAGACGGACGTGAGTCAGAGGCTCAGTGCCGACTGTGTGCACTGCCGTTCCGGAATCTTTTGAGAATGCGGTTCTCTTGCGTCCTGTTGATGTTCAATTCGAGTGCCTCGCTTGATCAGTGGGCGAAGAATTTGGGTCGCCACGCTATGAGATCGGACCGTCTATGTTGTCCAACGATGCGGTTCGTCCCTGGGTGATCAGTCCTCTCCTTCAATTCACTTCTGATGGACATATCTCTCTAAATCGGAGCGTATGATGAATCTCATCGATATCGTTAAGGATCAAGCGACAGCTGCAATCACCGACAAACTCGGGACGATGCTGGGCTTGGACGACAATAAGACCAAGGTTGCTTCACAGGCTGCGATTCCAGCATTGCTTTCCACTCTGTCGGGCTTTGTCTTGACTCGTTCCGGAGCGGATCAACTGGCCACTCGCCTGAATCAGTTCGATGAGAGTGACCGTGAGCGCGTTGCAGAGATGATGGCCTCTCAGCCGACAGAAGCCGCTCGGAAAGGATATGATTTTCTGTCAGCTTTGCTCGGAAGTGGACCGTTAACGAGCCTTGTGGGGACACTCGTTTGCTATCTCGGCAGCGACACGGACACTGTGAAGAAGCTGCTCGGGTATGTCGCACCAATAGCGCTTGGGGGAATTCTGAAGCAGTTTCAAGGGGAGGAACTGACTCCTCATGGTTTGGAGAATTTGTTCGAGAATCAGAAGTCGAACATCGCTACCGCTTTGCCCAAAGGTCTCTCACTTCCGGAGATTCCCGGCCCAGCTTCTCTGGAAAAAGGGAGTCGATCCCCAGAGAAGATGCGTGGCAATGCCGATGCCTCATTCGTCAAGACGTGGGCACCGCTTGCAGCCGTGGTTGTGCTCGGGCTGTTCGCGTGGAATTTCTTCCAGAATCCGGAGCAGGCTGATCCCGTAACGGTCGCTGAGGCGAAACCGTCTGATCCTGTCCAGCATGAAGCTCTCAAGCCGATTGCTCCAGTCGAGGAGAATCGTTCGGTCGTAGAATGGAGTCAGTATGCAGATGGCCTGGACGGGGTTGTGGTCTCTTTGAGAAGTCAACTGGCTGGCATTTCTGATGTGGAAGAAGCCCAGAATGCACTCCCCGGCTTGAAAAAAGTCAGTGAGCAAATTGACGGGTTGGCCAAACTGAAATCGGCGTTGCCGGAGTCTGCGATGAATAAGGCTACGGAAATGGCTGGAACTCATTCGATGCCAGTGAATGAACTCGTTGCCAATCTGAAATCCAATCCGGATCTCAATGCCGTTCTGGGGCCCGTCCTGTTGGAGATCAACGACAAAATGCAGCGATTGAAGGATTGAGTTCTCTGAGCGGACTTTTGGGAGCGCATCGGGAAAGATAGTCTGTGGCCAGTTCGTCGAGGTTCACGGTTGTGGCCCAGTCGCATCATGTTGGATTTCTGCGTTGCGTCTACGAAACATGTCTTGCGAAAGGTGTCTTGGTGAATCCATTCTCACTTCGGTCGGGTTTTGAGTTGTAAGTCCTTTCGGGTAAGCTGTTTGTGGTGGGGTGATGCCGTTTCACGAGTGACTGGTTCGGTTTTTCTGAGAAAGTTTGGCACCTCGTCTGCTAATCAATCGTTCAACGCAACGAACGCTCTCACAGTCTCTCTCACAAAGACTCTCACAACTTTTGTTGCGCTCTCTCTCACACAGGCGGCGTTCGATTTCGGGCGTCGCCTGTCTTCGTTGGGACTTTGCGAAGATTCTGCTACATTGACGGGCTCGACTCATTCACTCTGAATCACGAGTTTTGAAGCTTCCATGTTCGAATCGATTACACAAAACCTCACAGACGCACTCGGAAATTTCACGCGCGGAAAGTTGTCGGAAGGCAACATTCGCGACGGAATGGCGCAAGTTCGCAAAGCGCTCCTCGAAGCGGACGTAAATTACGATGTCGCAAAGTCTTTTTGTGACAACGTCACGAAACAAGCGGTCGGTGACCAGGTTCTGAAGTCGTTGAAGCCCGGCGAGCAGATCGTCGGAATTGTCTACAACGAACTCGTCAACCTGATGGGGCCGGTGGACCATTCGATTGCCATTCGTCGCGGAGAGATGGCAATCATCATGATGTGTGGTCTCCAGGGGGCTGGAAAAACCACGACATGCGGAAAACTGGCGACGATGCTGAAAGAGCAGGGGGCAACTCCGATGCTCGTTGCTGCCGACCTTCAGCGACCTGCGGCTATCGAGCAGTTGCGGGTGATTGGCGAGCAGGTCGGAGTTCCGGTTTATTGGGAAGAAGCTGGTTCGAGCACTCCTGTAAAGGTTTGCCAGAACGCACAGAAAGCGGCGAAGAAAGAAGGATGCAATGTCCTGATTCTCGATACCGCCGGGCGTTTGCACATCGACGACTCGTTGATGAAAGAGCTCGTTCAGATCGACAACAAACTGATGCCGCATCAGGCATTGTTGGTTTGCGATGCGATGACCGGGCAGGATGCGGTCAACAGTGCGAAAGCTTTCAATGAAGCTCTCGAACTCGATGGCGTGATCCTCACGAAGCTTGATGGGGATACACGCGGCGGGGCTGCACTCTCAGTGAAAGCTGTGACCGGGGTCCCGATCAAATATATCGGGGTCGGGGAGCAACTCGACAAACTCGAGCCGTTTCATCCCGAGCGAATGGCGCAGCGAATTCTCGGGCAGGGGGACGTGGCAACCCTCCTCGAGACAGCTCAGCGTGTCCTCGATGCTGAGGAGATGGAGGACCAGCAGCAGAAGATGCTGGAAGGGAAGTTCACGCTCGACGACTTCCTGAAAGCGATGTCTCAGATTCAGCGAATGGGCTCCATGAAGTCTTTGATGAAGCTCATTCCGGGAATGGGCCAGATGGCTCAGGCCATGGAAGCGATGGATGGGATGGATCCGGACAAGGACGTCAAACGGGTGAAAGCGATGATTTCCTCGATGACGGTTGAGGAACGACGCCATCCCGATCGAATCGATCGATCTCGCCGCAATCGGATTGCGATCGGAAGTGGGACAGATCCTGCAGAAGTCAACGACCTCCTCAAGCAGTTCAAGGGGATGTCCGGGATGATGCAGCAGATGGCCGGAATGAACATGGGAGATCGCATGAAAGCTGTTCGAGAGCTTCAATCGGAAGCCATGAATCCGAACAGTCGTGGGGTCTCACAAGGAAAGCAACGCAGCAAACGAGGTGATTTGACCAAAGATGCGTTGCGTGAGAAGAAAAAGAAGGAGCGGCAACGTCAGAAGAAGGCACGAAAACGGAAGAAGTAGTCTCTCGGATTCGTTAAAATGCGAAGCACCTGAGAGCGAAAGTTGGGAGCTCGGCGACGCAATTTTGGGCCTGTTGACGTGACAGTGCACGGTAAATTGTGTATGAAACCACGTTCCCCAAAGTTCTGTCAGAGGTTCAGGTGCACGCATTTTGCTGTAACTGTAGACTCTTTCTATGGTTAAGCCTTGATGGAAGCGGGTGCGGAGCTGCGAATAGTGTTGTCAATCATCTGAATCGTTCTGATTTTTGATGAGAATCCACTTTTCAGCACTCACTTTTTAGCACTTTGTCGAATTTCAGGATTCGCATCGTGGGTCAGCGACTCAATCGAAAGTGAGTGCTGCCGGACGTGCCAACGAACAGGTTGTTGTGGCACGAAGTTTTAGAAACAAGATCTGAGCCGATTTTAGCTGGTCTGAATCGGCAAACGTTTGAGTCTCAGAGGAGACAAGTGTGGCGGTTCGTATTCGAATGAAGCGGATGGGGCGAACACATCGCCCGTTTTATCGCATCTGTGTCATGGATGCTCGGCGTCCTCGTGACGGGGAAGCGATTGAAGAAGTCGGAACCTATGATCCAATGAAGACTGAAAAGTCGGATCGGGTGACTTTGAAGATCGATCGTGTTGAGCACTGGCTCTCGGTCGGCGCACAGCCCACCGAAAAAGTTGCAGTGTTGATCCGAAAGTTCAAAGAGAACGATTGGGGAGCGACGAAGTCACCTCCTCCGATGGCTGCGCCTCAAGTGAAGCAAGCGCCTGCTGCGGAAGAAGCTCCGGCAGAAGAAGGTGCCGAGGCAACTGAGTCAGCGGAAGGTTAAGCATTCGGAATGCTTTTCCGGCCGAATGCATTTCCCGACCGTAAAGTGGCATCTGTCGAGTCAGCGCTCGATTGTCTTTTAGACAGATTGTTCAAACGGTTCAGGGTGGCATCTCGATCGATGCGATGCCGTCCGAGGAATCGTTTCACAGTTGCGGGACTGAACTGTTCATCGAGGCGGATGCCGCGATGACCGGTTGATCGCCCAGCGAGTATTCTGAAAACCACTTGAGTCAGCTTCTCGGGATTCACTCCTGAGAAGATCGGGTGGTTGAAATCTGGTAGACGGATGCGTTTTGACGTTCTCACCTTGTTTCCAGGACTTTTTGAGGGGTTCTTGCAGCAGAGCCTGCTCAAGAAAGCGATCGACGCGCAGCTCATCGAAGTTGCATTGTGGAACTTCCGCGACTGGACAAATGATCGTCATCAATCCGTTGATGATACTCCGTACGGCGGCGGTCCAGGGATGTTGATTCGTTGCGAACCCGTCTTCGAATGCGTCGAAGCGGTTCAAGCGGAGTGCCGACAGCCTGGGCGTCTGATCATGCTGACTCCCCAAGGGCGACGGCTTGATCAGAGATTGGTTGAAGAGTTGTCGGAAGAGCAACGTCTTCTGCTTCTGTGCGGGCGGTATGAAGGCTTCGACGAGCGAATCAGTGAAGGGCTTCAACCGCTTGAAGTTTCCATTGGAGATTTCATCTGCAATGGGGGCGAAGTCCCAGCGATGTTGATGATCGAGAGCGTCATGCGGCTCATCCCCGGCGTTCTGGGAGACGAATCGAGTGCGAAACTCGATTCATTTTCCGAATCCGGACAATTGGAATATCCTCAATATACGAGACCTCGAGAATTTCGCGGGATGTCTGTTCCCGAGATCCTCTTGAGTGGAAATCATCAGGCGATCGCCGAGTGGCGGTCGGCTCAAAGTCAGGCCCGGACGAAAGAACGGCGCCGAGACCTTTTTAGCGGCAGCGATGGAGAAGATCACTTTTCCTCATCGGACTAGCTGCGTCGTCAGGTACGGACGATTCAGACAATACGATGTTCCTCGTCCCTCGTCAGGAACCGCTCGTGACAATCAGGACTATCAGAAATGCGACACAAACTTCTCGACCTCGCAGAGCAGTCGAGCCTGCGTGAGAACAAACTGAACTTTGCCGTCGGCGACACTGTTGACGTTCATACCCGGATTCTTGAAGGGAACAAAGAACGGATTCAGATCTTCGGAGGAGTCGTGATTGCCAAACGGGGACACGGCACGAACGAAAGCTTTCTTGTACGCAGAATCGTTGCCGGAGAAGGTGTCGAGCGAACGTTCCCTGTGAACTCTCCCAAAGTCGCTGATGTGGTTGTGAAGCGACATGCACGCGTTCGTCGTGCGAAGCTTTTCTATCTTCGAGATCGCATCGGAAAAGCAACTCGACTTCGCGAACGTCGTGCACGAGCAGGCGAAGCAGAAACCAACACCTAAGCCATTGCCATGGTTCTTGTGCACTCACATGAGCTTGTGTCATTCAGTGATGACGGATATGGCTCGTGCGAATCGCCGGCGACCAGAGAGCAGAAGAGCACCGACCAAAGATCCAGTTGGCTGAGAGCACATTCTTCAGCAGCCCAGCGATTGGCCGTAAGTTCTTGATGGTGTGACTTCAGAAGATTGCTGCAAACGAAAAACGACGTGACTGATAAAGTTCAGTCACGTCGTTCTTTTTTGTCGTTCTCAATTTGCGTCGTTCAGTTGCCATCCTTTCGATTGGCCAGGCTCAATTGGCAACTGTGATTGCTTTCTGAACAGGAGCGGGCGAGTCAGGGATTCCCTATCGGAAGTTGACTGGTTCTCCGTCCCGGGGATCAATCAATCTTCGGAACTCAGCCGGATCGAGCGATTTTGGAATATCTGTGATCGATCCATCGCAGAAGAGTGCGAGGAACTGGTCGCCAATGTCTCCCAGTGGGGCGAACGGTTCTTCTTCGTTGTATTCCAGTCCCCCAGGTTTGGTCCAGATTTCAGCGGTGTCGTCTCCGGCCTTAACGGCGAGAATTGTGTTGGATGTTCCATCCGTGATGTCTCGCAATCCGAGTCCGGGTTCACCTTCCTGGAAGAGAGTTCTTCCTCCGGTGAAGGCGTGAATTGAAGTCTTGCCGTCTGGGTTGGTTCCGAAGGCTGCGGGCATTTCTTGAATCAGCGTTTTGTTGTGTTCGCTGTCCCACGGTTCGTCGAGATGAAACTGCTCGTACAGTGGGGCTTGTTCTAGAAACGGAAGCAGGTGGACTCGCCAGCTGAGACCCTTTCCTTGTAATTTTTCTGCGACACCGTTGGAATCCGCAGCTGGGAGTGATTTGTAGACATCGTGATAATTGTGAAATGCGAGCCCGATTTGCTTCATGTTGTTGCGCGGGACGTAAATCTCCTCGGCTTTCTTTCTCTCCATTTCAGCGACCTGCTGAATGGCATTTGGGAGATTTTCAAAGCCTTCTGGGCGTGGAACGTTGACCGTGATCAGGGTTCCTTCTGTGGAGATTGCTGCTTGATCCACCAGGGCACTCACGAGTGTCCGGAACTCATCGTGTTCCGGGAGTTGTGACTTGGATTTCTCGAACTGCTGCTTTCCCATGGCGAGGTAGCTGTTCAGCATTGATTGAAGCCCCTGTGCAGAATCTGCATTGATGGCATCAATTTTTGCCTGCAGAAGTTGGGAGTCTTCGAGGTCGCTGGCGATGGAAGCGGTTTTCACCTGCTGCAGGAACGTCATGGCCATCCCGATCATCGGGTTAGGTTGGTCGCCTTGCAGTTCCCCGATGACTTTGGTGACGGTTTGCATGTCGAGGGCAATTCCGATGTCCTGCTTCTGCATTCGGGTCAATGCAGCCGAAATCGGGCCGGTTCCCGCGTCCGTCGGAACGGTTTCCAGGTCGATTTGCGGTCCGAAGATGAGCTGTGAATCACTGAGTGGAAGAACGACTCCATCGGCGGTTTTCACACCTTTTCCCGTTTGGAGATCAATGGGTTCTCCCTCGGGAACCGAATCAAGAATGTTTTGAATATCGACATCCGGAACAAGTTGAACAAGGATGACGGGAGGCGGAGGAGTTTGTGGCGGTCCGATTCCGGGTTGAAATGCAACCGGTGTCAGCTCGTCCGATGTTGCCCGGTCGAGATCGACCTGTCCGTTGGCAGCGACGGCGAATTCTTCAGCTGGAAATGCAGGGTCAAGCTGACCCATTCCCGGCCCCATCCCCATTTGAAGGAACATCATCCCCATTGCGCCTGCTGCAGTGAGAATCTCTCCGTCGAAGCAGATGAGGATTTGTTCAACTTGCTCTGGTGCCACGCCGACACTTTTTTCGAAGTCCGCTAAAGCCTCTTCGGAGTTGACCTGTGGATTGGAATCCGTGATGAGTTCAAGGATTGCCGGAAACATTGGGTTGTTCATCGCCTTTGAGGGGCGAATCGAAATGATCGCGGCTGTGTCAGCGGGGACTCGATCGAAGATTGTGCCCGTTGATGGAGCGTCGGCAACTGGGGTTTCCGTCGATGGGGTGAGAGGTTCTGCCTCCTCCTGAGAAGGAGCGGGCGCCGCATTGGCCTCGATTTTCTCCGGTTGCTCCGGACTGTCGTTTTCCGCGACGTTGTCGCCGCCGCCTCCACAACCATGGACGAGGCACATCATCAGTAACATTAACAGCGTTAAGCGTCTCATTGCTTTGTCTCGCTTCAACAGGAGGATTCTTTCAATTGGATCGTCGGAGATTCCGAAAGATTTCGCAACTGAGTTCAGCTGCGCTCACGGGAACAGAACCGTCTCTTCTCTAAATTTTCGCGTGCCGCTTCTCACAGTCGTTTCGTTTTGCGGCGAAGAATATTTTCATCGTTTCCCCGCATTCGACGAAATTTCGTGCACTCGATGGCTTGAGAATTCCACTTGCGATTCGGTGAAGACCACTTCGAGGTTGTACCCGAAGTGAGGAGCTTTGAAAGGTGGAGTTAGAGAAGGTTCGCAAATGGATGGGTGCGCGATTGCAGCGGGAGTGAGACCGGGGAATTCGTGCGGTGCGATTCGAAAGTCGCGCAGATCAGATCGACGACTTGGCGAGCCTGATACATGCTACACAGCGGCTCGCGATCCGTCTGGATTGCGTCGATCAAGTCTTCAGCTGCGATCTGGTTTCGCGATCGATAACGCTGCCCGGACAATGGTTCCGGAGCCCCAATTCCTGCACTGGAAACCTGTTGCCAGCGAGAATCTGTTTGAGCTGTGGACCAGTTGGAGTCCAGTAAGATATATGTCGGAGCCAACGTCCCCTCGTAGATGTCCATGACACCCTTGGAACCGCAGATTCTCATTCCGTAGCGTGACGGATTTCCGGCGCAGTTCTGGACGGATCGAAAGTGCGCAGCGGCTCCGGACTTCAGGGAATATTCGGCCCGCATCGCATTCCCCAGCAGCGGGCCCAACCCTTCGTTTCCGTCATAAACGTCGCTCAGGGGAGCCCGTGAACCGGATTGCAGGATCGTCGCAAAACACGATTCGGGTTCGAAGCCTAGAGTGAGGAGGAGGTCGAGCATGTGTGAACCGAGGACCCATAGGTCCTCTGGTCCGCCGCGTCGATCTTCTTTGCCTTGCAGCCGAATTTCCACAATCTGGCCGAGGGTGCCATCTTCGATCAGCGATTTGATGACCGGAATCCGCGGGCTGTAAGTGGTGAGATGAGCGATGGCGAGCTTGATGTGCCGCATCTCGCAAGCCTGAACGATTTCGTCCGCTTCTTCCGGAGAACGGCAGAATGGCTTTTCCATAAAGATGTGAACGCCATGTTCCGCCGCTGCAACGGCAACGTCGCGATGCTGATCAATCCATCGAGGGCAGATGGCGATGATGTCAAGTTGCGCCTCTTCGAGCATCTTCCGATAATCGGAATAGAGTTGAGTTGTTTTCAGTTTCTTTCCGGCTTTGGCGCGTCCGTCGGGGTCCTCGTCGCAGACCGCGACAATTTCCGTTTCGGGCATGTCGAGCCAGACGGTATCGAGTCCGTGTCCGTATTTGCCTCGGCCCGTTCTTCCAAAAACTCCAACTCTCAACTGCTTCGCCACAATGCTCTCCATCGCTGCCAACGTCACGGATACACAGACAAGAGGGAGGGAATTGCCTCCCTCTTGATGAAGTTCAACTCTCAGCGAAGTTGATTCTCTCCCGCGTTTTCCTCCTGGTGAATCGTGACAGGCCAACCGGGGAACTGGTTGGAAGGATCTCCGTCCGTGACGTCGACAAGAAATCGAAACGACTCGATTTGGTAGGTTTTGTTCTCGGTGTCGATCGTCACCAGTCCAAGGCCGCTTCCCTTTTGATGGGCTCGATCGTAGCGGTTGGGAGCGGTGCCGACTTCCGGGTTTCCGACAGCGTAGACATAAACGAGATTGCCGAGACCATCGACGAATTCTCCTGTGTTTGGCAGGTCGTGCTCCGGGCGATTCTGGTGCGGCATCTCAATTTCGTCGGGACGCCACCATCGAGGATAACCCACTGCGATGGCAGGCGGACAGAAGGACCAGTTGCTGTCTCGCTGTTCGTCGACTCCATATTGGACCATGGTCGTGAGATGCTGGTCTCCGTTGATGTGCAATGCTTTCGACTTGCGAACGATGTCGATGGCACGATCACGAGCGGTTTGCGGCCATCCTCCACAGTCGAGATCCGCTTTCAGGTATCCATCGAAGCCTCCATGATGCGTGGCGACACCTGCGAACACTGTTTGGCTGAGAAGCACTTTCATGGTATGTCCACGCCAGTCTTCGGCCCAGTTCCGGAGGAACTCTTCCTGGCGTTCTCCGAGAAGGACCAATCCTGGTTTATCAAGTTTCGACGTGTCGAAATCGGGATCTTGAACGTGATCTGCGCGGCCGCTTCCGGTGTCGACTCGTTCGGGACCGCTCTTCCATTGGCGGTCTGCGATGATCGCGAAGCTGACGTCTCCGTACACCATGTCGCCGTAATAGACGCTGATGTCTTGTTTGACTGGTGTGGGATCTGCGAAATCGGGATGGTGGGCCACGCACGTCTTATGAACTGCATTGACCATTCGGGCGGGTTCGCGGTAACCCCCTTTGGAGGAAGCACCCTGTTCCAGCCCGGTCATTGCTGCTCCGGCTTCACCCCAGATATTTCCCTGAAAGACGTCGTGGTCGTCCGGGATGCAGAGTGTCGGTCGGTCTCGCATTGCTTCTCGGAAAGACCATCCGAATTGGTAGTACTTTCTCAAGTAGTTGAGAATCGCGGGGCCGGCTGGATCGCGAATGATTCCGTAGCCACCATGTGATTCGTAAATCTGATCGCCCGAGAAATAGACCATGTCCGGGTCGAGTTTCAGCAGGTTGTTCACGACAGGTTCGTAAGGGAACGCGTAATCGTTCTGGCACGTCAGAGCACCGAAGCGAAGCGGTCGTCCTGTCGGATTCTTCTGGATCGTCCCGGTCCACTCGGATGCGGTTTCTGTACCGTCCGTTTGACGTTCCCGATATACCAGTTTATATGGCGTCGGTGTTTTTTCGTCCCAGTTCGGAACTCGGAACGTCGCGACCCAGGCATCTTTGTCTAAAGCTGCGGTCCCGAGATCTTTCCATTCGCCGTCCTGTTGAATGTAGAGTTCAACGTCCTGGTTGTCCTCTTCGCCGAGCGGGCCGGTCAGGGCGCTGATTTTCATCACGAATCCCTCATCCGAACGGGAATCGCTGAGCGAATACATTGACCACAAGATCGGTCCGAACTTGCGATCTTCTGCGACGGTGAAGGCGTCACCTTCGACGATCCAGTTGGAGAAGCGATAGCGCGACTTCCCGCCATTTTGCTGCTGATTGTTGCGGCGTCGAAGTGGTTGATAGTTATTGACGAGGGAAATGTTTCCGAGAAGTTGATCGCTCGGAACGGTTGTGCTCACCGAGTCAATGACGTCTCCGTTGGGGGACTGTGCAGTTAACGTCAACTTGCACTGCTTGCCCATTGGAGTGCTGGCGAGATGCAGGCGAAATCCCTTGACGTCCAGTGGATTTTTGAGCGGCTTTTTGATCTTGCCGAGAACAAGTTCTCCATTGACGAGACCGGCATTGATTCCGTTGTTTGCAAAGACATTGCTGCGGTATTCGTTGATGTCGCTTCGGGTTCCGACACGAAATCCCGCACCGGCGTCTTGGCCTTTGAGTTCGACTTGTGCGAGATCGACCGACATGGCAAACGGCTGTTGTGGGTCGGTCAACTGATGAGTGATCAGGTGAATGTTGCGGGCGTTCCCGAGCGACTGGCACTCCGCAGCTCCATCGATGACTCGCCAGTCTTCCATTGGGTTAGCCCAGAACTGACTTCCCAGCCAGACTCGGTCGTGAGTCGTGCCCCAATCGTCGATCGGTTCGCCGGTTGTTTGCGGAGAAGATTGAGCGGAAGCTTTGCTCTTGAGTCCAATCAGTGCAGCGCCGCCTGCGATTGCTTTCAAGACCAGTCTGCGGGAGAAGTTGTTCATCGATTTCATTCCTTGTCGAACGTCATTTTGCAGGTTCGGTTTAGACCATTCGTATCGTTGCGTGCAAGTGTTCCGCATGAAATCGAATCGAGGTCGATTCGAACGGATGAGTCGGCTGCCTCGATTCAATACGTCACACGGGTTAAGCTCTTGAGTGACATCATTGGGAAGAACTGGTCTGTGAAGCGGACGAGTCGGGAAAACTCCCTCGGCGTTTCTTTTCTCTGTTGCATTCGGTTCGCGATCACACCGCGAGAATTGGCTCAACTTCAACTTTGGAGGATTCAAGCTTATGTGGTCTTTTCTTCGTTCGACTTTCGTTCTTGGCTTGCTCACTCTGAGTAGTCATCTCTTGATCGCGACAGAGTCTTCTGCCCAGTCGGAAGAACGCCCCAATGTGATCGTGATTTTTATTGATGACATGGGATATGGCGACGTGGGGTTTAACGGGGCAACCGGCCCGCGGACGCCGCATTTGGATCAAATGGCAGCCGAAGGGATGAAGTTTACGGACTTCTATGTGGGCTGCGCAGTTTGCAGCGGGTCACGCACTTCGCTGATGACCGGATGTCACTATCAGCGCGTCAGTATGAAACCCGTTCTCTTTCCGAATGCACAAAACGGGCTTCATCCGGACGAAGTCACAATCGCTGAGGTACTTGGAGATGCTGGGTACGCAACAACGTGTATTGGCAAATGGCACCTCGGGCATTTGCCTCCCTGTCTGCCCACCATGCAGGGTTTCGACTCTTATTACGGAGTTCCTTACAGCAACGATATGTGGATCGATCCCGCCAACAAAATCGCAGACGATGTTGTGTTGCGCGAAGGGGGCACACTCGCGGATTTGCAGGCCGGCAAGAAGATTAAAAACGCCGTCCCGCTCATGCGAGATGATGAAGTCATCGAGTACCCCGCAGATCAAACAACGCTGACGAAACGATACACTGAAGAAGCGATTCGGTTTATTGGTGCTCACAAGGACGAGCCCTTCTTCGTGTATCTTCCGCATACGATGGTGCATTTACCGCTGGCTGTTTCAGAAGCCTTCGCTGGACGAACGGACCATCTCATCTGGGACGCGATCGAAGAAGTCGACTGGTCGGTCGGGCAGATTCTGGATGCTGTGAAGGCTGAGGGGATCGACGAAAAGACGCTTGTGATCTTTACAAGCGACAACGGGGCGGCCGTTGGATCGTCATTGCCGCTTCGCGGTCGCAAGGCGAGTGTTTACGACGGAGGAATCCGCGAACCGACACTGATGTGGTGGCCGGGGACAATTCCCGCCGGATCGGTTTGTTCTGAAGTCGCAGCGACGATCGATGTTCTGCCGACGGTCACAGCGTTGGCGGACGGAAAACTTCCTGAACGCAAGATCGACGGGAAAAACATTTTGCCTCTGATGACTGCTCAAGCGGGGGCCAGGAGTCCACACGATGTGTACTGTTTGATGCACGGTCCCGGTGCTGTTCGTAGTGGAAAGTGGAAGTACTATCCGTGGGCAGAGGGAACAAAAGGGCAGCGCGGGGCAGACATCTCCGGACGCGAACCATCATCCCAACCGGTACAGCTTTACGACACAGTGGCCGACATTGGAGAGACGACGAATGTTGCTTCCAGCCATCCCGATGTCGTCGCAAAACTTCAGGCAAGTTGGGAAGCTCATCAGGCGGAAATCAATGAGAACCGACGACCAGTCGCCCCGCTCATTCGTCCGCGGGGGGCGAAGTCGGCAGCCAGACCACCGAGACAACCATCGAAGTAACCAGCGGTCCGAGAGTCGAATGAGGCATGTGTGATCTTCGAACGCTCCTCAGCAATCTGCTGGATGAGTGGGAATGGTTTGTTGGTCTCGATCTGTCGAAACATCGCACGCTCAGGCGAATCAATGCGAACCATCTGATCGTTCGTCCGTCTGACTTTCGGAGCATTTCCCCTTTGCACTCTGTGATCGATAAGGGCAGTGGGACTTTCCTCGAAAGCGACGGGGCAACCCTGTGCAGAGCGCCGATGCGAATGCTCTCATGGTCATGAGTGTTTCGGGATAAGTCGTTAAAGGAAGGAAGATCCGTTGCCTAGTGAATGGCTCAGCGAAGAGCACGCGACCGCGTATCTCGCCATTAAAAATGAAGTTCCGCAGCGAGCAGCGGGTGAATCGACGCTGTTGGCGGAACTTCCGAAAGAGTCGAAACGGATTCTCGATCTTGGTTGTGGAGATGGGCATCTGCTGAAGTTGGTCCTTCAGCATTGTCCGGATGCCGTCGGTGTTGGCCTCGATTTTTCCCCGGCGATGTTGCGTCGCGCACGGGAGCAATGGCACGGCGACGATCGAGTCCAGTTCGTTGAGCATGATCTGGAGCAACCGTTGAGTGAGCTGGGAACGTTCGATGCGGTCGTTTCAAGTTTCGCGATTCATCACTGTCCGCATCGCCGGAAACGCGAGCTTTACCAAGAGGTCTTTGACCGGCTCAATCCGGGGGGATTCTTCTGCAATCTTGAGCACGTTGCGTCACCCAATGACAATGTTCATGCCGCGTTCATGAAGGCCATCAGTGAAATCGAAACCGGCGAAGATCCTTCGAATCAGTTACTCGATGTCGAAACGCAACTGCAGTGGTTGAGGAATATCGGATTCGAAGATGTGGACTGCTACTGGAAGTGGCGCGAGCTTGGGCTGTTGATCGGAAAGCGATCTGTCTCGAGTTTGAAGCTCGACGAGTCTCAGGAGTTTCCTCTCAAGCAGGTGATCGTGATGCGTCATGATCTGAAAATGAGGAGAGGCAAGCAGATCGCGCAAGGGGCGCATGCGTCAATGTCGTTCCTCGCGAATCGACTCCGTCAGAAAGAATCCGTTTCGCTCAACGAATTGACCGTCGACCAGCAACAATGGCTCAAGGCTCGTTTCGCCAAAATCTGCTGCCGCGTCAACAGCGAAGAAGAATTGTTGGCGATCCATGACGCAGCTGTCGAAGCTGGGCTGGAAGTGCATTTGATTGTTGATAGTGGAAAGACCGAGTTTCACGGACAGCCGACGAAGACTTGTCTCGCAATAGGTCCGGATCGGTCAGACAGAATTGATGCAATCACCGGTCATCTGGAACTGTTGTAGTGATGCAAGTAGCGATGCAAGGTTCTCGCTGGTCGCTTCGAAAGCTCGCTATGATTATCTCTGGCGAGCTTGCTTCTTCTTGAATCGTTCCATTTCCCGTTCGGAGAGGAATCGAATCGAACAACCGATCGGGACTGTTTCGACGACTTCCGGGCGATCCCCTTTCAAAGCTGCTTCGATTGCGTTGTTCACATAGTGCTTCGAAGCTTGTTCGGCGTTGGTGTCATCGTCGAAGGCACCCATATAGACGATCTTCCGGTCTTTGTTGAGAACGAAGAATTCCGGAGTCCGTGAGGCTCCATAAGCTCTGGCAATCTGTTGTGTTTCGTCGAAGAGGTAGGGGAAGGAAAAGCTTTTTTCTTTCGCACGCACTTTCATTGCGTCGAGTTGATCAGCTTCAACCAGATTGACATTGATCGCGACAACCTGAACGTTTTTGTCTGATGCTTTGTAGTGATCGGTCAGGTGAATCAGTCGGTCTTCGTAGTCGACTGCATATGGACAACTGTTGCAGGTGAAAGCAACAACCAGAACGTCTGCATCCTTGAAGTCCGAGAAGGTGAGCGATTCACCGCTGGCGTTGGGGAGTGCTTCCCATTCAGGGGCTGGATCGAGATAGCTTTTGACCTCGTTAAATTCTCCTGCGGTCACTTGCGATTCGATTCCGCTCGTGAACCAGCAACCCAACAGGGCAGCAATGATGAATCCGTATCTCATGATGAAATGTTCTCACTGATCTAAAATGAGGATCTGGAGCATGTGGTTTTGAATTCAAAACTCAGGCATCCGATCACAATGTTTCAACGAATCACTGTGCTTTCACAACTGTGCTCTTAACAGTTGCACTCGATGATCTCGAATCCGGCTCGCGCCCGCAATGAACGTTCAGCCGTTGCGTGTGACGTCTCCTATTGTGTGATTGCGTGCCGGGAAATCAACGACAATTTTTATTGCGTTTCGGGATCTCGGGATTCAATCACGGACAGGATGAATCGGCAACTCACGGCGGATTCTCTTGACGGCTTCCGGGACAACTGATGCCGAGGGTGTGAATCCGTCGGCGAAAAGAATATCTTCGCATTGAAATTTCATTCGACTGACGATTCCGCTCGTTCCTCTTTTCAACAACTGGGTTCTCACCTGAGGTCGATTTATGTTCAGAGTTTATTCCGATCGAGCGAACTGGGGCAAATGCCTGAAGCTTGTGGTCGTTGCAATCTGTGTCTCTTCGATCGCGAGTTTTAGCGTGGTCAGTATGGCGGAAGACCAGGCTCCGGGAACTTCTTTGCCGAAAAGCACTCCGGAATCTCAGGGGGTCTCTTCGAAGGGATTGCTGGAATTCATTGAGACGGCCGACCGGGAAGTTGACTCGATGCACAGCTTCATGCTCGTCCGCAACGGCTACGTTGTCGCAGAAGCATGGTGGGAGCCGGAATCACCTCAAAAGCCACACATTCTGTGGTCACTCAGCAAGAGTTTCACATCGACGGCGATCGGACTTGCGGTCGAGGAAGGAAAGTTGTCCATCAATGATCCCGTGCTCGATTACTTTCCGGAATCATCACCTGAGGATGTCTCTTCCAATTTGAAAGCGATGCGGATTCGAGACCTTCTGACGATGACGACCGGTCATCAGGATGAAGTGAACCTTCGCAATGAATCTGACTGGATCAAAGCATTTCTCGCCCATCCTGTTCCTCATAAGCCCGGAACCCACTTTCGATACAACACACCCGCGACGTTTATGTTGTCCGCCATTCTGCAGAAGGTGACTGGAGAGACAGTCGTTGAATATCTTGGTCCCCGATTGTTTGAGCCTCTCGGAATTCAATTCCCGCAATGGGATGCAAATCCTCAAGGCATTTCCATCGGAGGTTACGGGCTGTACCTGCGGACGGAAGACATTGCCAAGTTCGGACAACTCTATCTTCAGCGGGGAAAATGGAACGGCGAACAATTGATTCCGGAGGAGTGGATCGCGGAAGCAACTTCGAAGCAGGTTTCCAACGGAAGCAATCCTTCAAGCGACTGGGATCAGGGATACGGATTTCAGTTCTGGAGATGTCGACACGATGCCTTTCGAGGCGATGGAAAAGATGGTCAGTTTTGCATTGTCATTCCGGAGTACAACGCCGCCGTTGCCATCACCGCCAACACTCGCAACATGCAGTCCGAACTCAACATCGTGTGGGACAAGCTTCTGCCTGCGTTGTCGAATTCTCCACTGGCTGCCGATGAAGCAGCACTCAAGAACCTCAACGAAGCCATCTCTAATCTGAAAGCGAGCCGATAAAACTGCTGGCCCTTGTAAGAGGGAACCAAAGGCCGAGTGTCGCGTGACGCTCGGCTTGTTTTCCTGATACTGTTGATTTTTGACGTGTGGATATTCTTTAGTTCTTTGCGGAAGATTCATAAACGGGACCTAGACTGATCGAATTGCGTTTCCAATCTCGAAGCAAATTCGATCGACGAGCCACAAAATGAATCAAGAGGGTTCCGAGCAACCAGAACCAAAACGCCGAAAGAAGCGGAAGAAAAAGAAGCGATCGAGGAAACAAGCTGGCACGTTCGAACTGATCGTCGCAGATTTCTTCGCCAAGTTTTCGTTCCTGCTCAAACCTCTGGCAGTAGCTGCCTTCGCAGCCCTTTTCATCTTTTGTATTATGCTCGTGATGCAAGTCGGGTTTCAGCCGTTCGCATGGCGAAGCCAAGTCCAGTACGAAGGCCGCACGACTCGCAAGTGGCTGGAGTTGGAACGAGAAGGAAAAGCACGCAAAGCCGAAGTGCTCTTCGACGGAAAACGCTACATCTCGCCGGACAGGGTGATCGGACTCGACTGGGAAGCTGTTCCCGACATTTTTGAAGGAATCACCGATGATCGGACGCGAACGCTATCGCTGGCCATTCTTAAAATCTACAAGACCGCGCCGGGGACGCCGGTGACTTCTGACTTGTTGAACGGGTACGAAAGTGAAGATCCTCGCGTTCGACTTTGGGCTGTCAAGCTCTCGGAGCGGATCGAAGATCCTTCGGACATTTCACGAGCGACCTCGCGACTTGAGGGCTTGAAAGATGATCCCGACGAAGAGGTCCAACTGGCCGTTGACGAGACGCTTCAGATTCTATCTGCGAAAACGTAGTCACTCTTCGCGGTCGATTGACGACTGCCGAACGGAGCCTGAGCGTTTTTGCTCTTCAGTATTGTGCCAGATGGAATTCAGTTCCCAAACCTGGAGTGACACGAGGCGTGTTGCTCCGTCTTTGGAATAGAGAGTGACTCCGTCACTTGCCTCGCTGGGAAAGATTCGATCAGTAATCGTGATTGCACCATTGTTCGCGAAAACTTCGACCGAGGATGTGTCGACGAAGATGTGGAGTTGAACGCGGCCGTTCTTGACCGAGAGAGGAGCAGCGTGCCGACCGGGGAACGCGAGATGAAAGTTCACGTCTCCGCTGACTGTTCGATCCACAAAGACTTCTGATGATCCTGGACGAACTCCGATCACGGTGCGTTCATCTGGCCCTTCGCAAACGCGAAGTCCAAACTCTTCAGCATCGCTGACTTCGAATTCTGCGATGATTTCCAGCTGTCGGCTGTTGAGGGAGCCGAGCGGAACAGCTTGATTCCCGTCGATTCGAACGTCAGTCAACTCAAGCTCTTGCCCGCGGAGTTTCTGGAGTTCTCGCACTGGACGCTGAATGAGTCGCAGGGAGCCATCGACTTCGCGAAGTGAAAGGGCACGTGGGATCGACATGCTGCTTCGCCAGGGGCTCGTCGGAACGAGGGCTGTTTCCCAGTTGTTCATCCAGCCGATCCAGATTCTCCGGCCGTCTTCCTCAGGAATATTGTCCCACGAGATCGGAGCATAAAAGTCTCTTCCATAGTCCACCCATTGCGAATCTTGCGTGTCCGCATGGAACGTTGTGCCGTCGAATTCTCCGATGAAGTATTCGCCTCCCGATCCTCCCGCGATCGATCCACCTCCGATGTCTGCTTCCAGAATCCAGCGTGTCTCGCCGTCGCTGCCTTCAATCGGAAGTTCAAACACGTCCGGGCATTCCCAGTTGGGTTTGGTGTCGACGCCAGCGGGACCGAATTCGCTCAGCAAGGTCCAGTCTTTCAGATTGGGAGATCCGTAGAACTGAATAATCTTCTTGGCAGCTAAGGAAACGACCATGATCCAGCGCTTGCTGGGAGTGTGCCAGAAAACCTTCGGGTCTCTGAAATGTGCTTCGTCGAGATCAAGAACAGGGTTCTCAGAATACTTGGTCCAGTGGCGTCCGTTGTCGAGGCTGTATGCGAGATCCTGTGTCTGTTTGCCGTGACCATTGCCGGTATAAATGGCAACCATCGGCGGGTTTTCGAGCGTTCCAAATCCGCTGGTGTTTTTGGAATCGACAACCGCACTGCCGGAGAAAATCATCGTCCCGTATTCTTCGTGGAGTGCGATCGGAAGATGTTCCCAATGACATAAGTCGCGACTGACAGCATGTCCCCAACTCATGTGGCCCCACTTATTTCCGTGGGGATTGTGCTGATAGAACAAGTGGTATTCGCCATCATGATAGACGAGCCCGTTCGGGTCGTTCATCCAGTTGAGTTCGGGAGTGAAGTGAAACTGCGGACGGAATTGCTCGCGGTAATACCACGGTGAGCGGCGGTATTTGTCGATTCGAACTTGACCGGGATTGATCCGTGGTTGACTGGTCAACAGGACGTGATCGAGATTGATGTGTCCCCAGTCTCCGACCGCTTGATCGAAGATGCGAAGCTTCGCTTTTTTCCCGTTCAATTCTTCGACATCCCAGGTTTTCCACTCCATGACTCCCGAATGATTTCCCGTTGCGGAACGGACAGCTTCACCATCAACGATGAGTTCCGCGCCGGTTTTCCCCGGATGTCTTCCTCCTGAAATCAGGAACACGATGAACTGGTCGGAGATGACGAATTCTGGAGAGATCAACTCCCCATGAGCTGGGTCTTCTCCGTGAAACGAGTTGAGAAATCGCCGACCTTTGTAGCCTTCAACGCTGAGAGATTCGCCATCGACGGGTTTTTCCCCGAACGCGGTCCCGAGAACGGTCCAACCGTTGAAGTGGTCTTCTTCGAAGTCAAACAGGGGTCTGTCAGCAGACAGCGCCGATTGGCAACAAGTGATCAGAAGAAAGAGTGCGGGAGCGAGCAAACTCAGAAGCGATCTCATTCGGCAAGGTTCCTGCAAAGCTGTTGTGACACGAATGACTCGAGACGAAGTCGTCATTGTCAATCGTCTGAAACGTATCAGTTCATGGGAGAGACGTCACTCGTTCCGGGCCGAAATCATGGAAGGGATTGATCTGAGACGGGAAAAGCCTTCTCGCAAGAAAAGGTGACAACCAATCGCAGTCGCAACGACCTGGGAAGTCTATCTGGGATTCTCAAGCACGGACCCCGCGTTTTTCGATGATGACTGAGAACTTCGTTCAGCGGCAAACAACTTCGGTTAGCACGATTGGGATATCGACTGTGCTGGAGGCGGGCTCGTGTCTTCGTCGCTGGTTGCGAACGATTTGTCTGGGATGTATTCTTCGAGTCGAAACTGTACCGATAAAGATCGAGTGAAAACCACTCATCACATTCTTCGGGCAATGTCGTCAAAGAACGATTTTGTTCCGAATTGCGAAATTGTTCTGATCGGGTTTGTGACTGTATTTGGATAAAGGGAGACGAAATGGACCACATCAATGGTTCGCTGGGGCGAAAACTGAACATGGCGCTCGTTGGTGGAGGACAGGGGTCTTTCATCGGACGTGTTCACAACGTGGCAGCCATTCTCGACAACCGTGCTCAACTCGTCGCAGGTGCGCTTTCGTCGAATCCTGAGCGAGCCAAGGCATCGGCTCCGTTCTACGATATTGATCCATCTCGTGCGTACAGTTCTTACACGGAGTTGGTCGATACGGAAGCTGGACTCCCTGATGGAGAACGTGTCGATTTCGTCACTGTCGCAACGCCGAATCACACCCACTTCGAAATCGCGAAAGCAGCGGTCGAAAAGGGATTCAATGTGGTTTGCGATAAGCCGATGACGTTTGACCTCGATCAGGCGGAGGAACTCGTCAAACTGGTCGAGAAGTCGGGTGTTGTCTTCGCTTTGACCCACAATTACACGGGTTATCCGCTCGTTCGACAGGCTCGGGAAATGATTCTCGCCGGAGAACTCGGAGAGATTCAGGCGATCCGCAGCAACTACATTCAAGGATGGTTGCGAACACGTCTCGAAGCCGAAGATCAGAAGCAGGCATCTTGGCGGTCAGACCCTGCCAAGTCGGGTGCAGCTGGTGGTTTCGGGGACATCGGAACCCATGCTTACAACCTCGCAAGATATATGACCGGATTGCTTCCGGAAGAGGTGTCGTGTCACTTGAAGTCGTTCGAAGAAGGACGAGTTCTCGATGACTACGGACACGCCGTGATTCGTATGGAGAATGGTGGACTCGGCACTGTGACCGCCAGCCAGATTTCACACGGCCGTGAGAACGATCTGTTCATCGAAATCGACGGAACCAAAGGCGCCCTGTCGTGGCGACAGGAAGACCCGAATCAGATGATGGTTCGCCGCAACGGGGAACCATGGCAGATTTACACTCGCAACCCGAATGCTCCTTTCATCGGAGAACTCGCGGCGGCATCATGTCGTCTTCCCGGCGGGCATCCTGAAGCCTTCTTTGAAGCCTTCGCCAATGTCTATCGCTTCGCTTATGACAATATGATCAAGCGGGCTGCCGGAGAATCTTTCGAAACAAAGGATACCATTTATCCCAACGTCTATGACGGTGTGGAGGGAATGTATTTCATTCAACAATGTGTCCAAAGTAGTAAAGAGAACGGGGCCTGGTTGCCGCTGAAGCATCCGCTCGCTCGACGTTAATTCGTCGAACTCTTTGTCAGGAATCGCACGGTTTGGTTCAGCGACTCGTTGAACCAAACCGACTCGGCGAGTTGTCGGGAACGAGCAACGTGCTCAACTAATGGATTGAAAGTCAACGCCTCAGGTGAAGGAGAAAAACCATGGCCGAGTCCACTCAAACGTCCTCCGAGCAGTCTTCGTCGTCAGAGACTGGGCAGCAGCAGGTTCGCATTGAACTCGATGACACAAACGTTGAAGCGCTCTACGCAAATCTGTGTCGTGTTTCGAGCACCCCGGAAGAAGTGATTCTCGATTTGGCCGTCAATCCGAATCCGATGGCGACTGGCAGCCAGAAGCTGAAAGTGACTCAGCGAGTGATTCTCAATCACTACACAGCCAAGCGGCTCGCTGCTTTGCTCTCAGCGACAGTTCAACGACACGAACAAGCCTTCGGTCGCCTCGAAGTTGACGTGAGAAAACGGCTCGTTTCCGCAGAGACAACTTAAGCTCGACGACACTTCCGGAACGGTTCAGAGTGTCCGCCCGAGACAACAGAACACATCGTGGTGGTTCTCGGAACCGTTCAGTCGGAATTCCGAAGAAGTCGTGAAATGAAGAGGTCATCCTATGGATGCCAATGGAGGGTCTCCTCCAGATGATGAGGAGTCAGAACGAGATCGATCGGGTGAAAAGGATTCCGGCAGGGATTCTCGCGATCCTCTTCCCGACCCAGCTTCTTTTCCCCAGCCGATACAAGCTCAGGTTCAGCATCAGAATTTGAGTGCGCGTGTTCCCGGTCGGGTGGGGGAAGGAGTCTTCGCGAATGGAGTCATGGTTCTGACGGGGCAGACCGAAGTTGTTCTCGATTTCGTTCTGAGGATGGGAGAACAACAGCGAATTGTTTCGCGATGTGTGCTTCCCTATCTCGTCGCACGTCAGTTCTTAATGGCCCTTCAAAGCAACGTCGACAACTACGAACAACGTTTCGGACCACTCCCGCAACTTCCTGTTCCCAAACCGGAAGCGTCAACAGGTCCCGTGTCTGAAGAAAGAGAGTCAGGCGGCTCTCCAGCAGGCGACGCCGGCAATCCTCATCATTCTGGGTTCGGAAACTTGGGGCATCCGGAAAACAGAGATCGGAGTCCCGCTGTCCCGCGAGTTGAAGATGTCTACGATGAATTGAAGGCGGATGATCAAATCTATGCTGGGCACTATGCCAATGCTGTGTTGATCCGGCACACCGGAACAGAATTCTGCCTTGATTTCATTACCAACTTGTTTCCGCGCTCAACCGTGACATCTCGCGTTTTTCTCGCTGCGCCTCACATTCGTCCTCTCGTGGGATCCTTACAGCGAGCTCTTCAACTTCCGGGAAGCAGCGATGAGATGACATAATGTCTCGATGGATAAGTTTGAGTATTCGTCTTCAAATGTGCTTGGGACCGCGCCGGGAGCTTGCTCAGCGAAGATTGTGGAACTTTGACGACAAGTGACAACCTATGCACGCTGTGATTCTTGGTGCCGGAACGGTCGGAAGATCGATTGCAGATTTGCTTGTTCAGCAGGATGTGAATGTTTGCATCGTCGATGAACAGCGCGATGTGCTGAATCGTGTCGAAGAACAGCTGGATGTTCAAACGGTTCTCGGATCTGCGTGCGAGTCGATTCCACTGTTTCAGGCTGGAGTCCAGAACGCTGAGATTTGCCTGGCGGTGACCAGTCGCGACGAGGTGAATCTCGTCGGGGCGAGCTTATCCAAAGTGATGGGCGCGAAAACAACGGTCGCCCGCGTTTTCAATCCTGCTTACCGCGATTTCAGTACTTTCGACTATCAACGGCATTTCGGGATCGATCGGCTTCTCAGCCTCGAAAAGTTAACTGCTCTGGAACTCGCGAAAGGTCTCCGTGCTCCGGGCCTGTTTGCTGTCGAAAGTTTCGCGCGGGGCGGAGTGGAGGTGCTGGAGGTCGGAGTCGACCAACGTTCGGACGCCGTTGGAAGGTCCATTCGGGATTTAAATCTCCCAGCGACAGTCCGCATCGGTTTGCTTGTCGGGAACAAGGGGCCGTCAGTTCCGACAGCGGATGAAGTCATCCAGCCGAGTGATCGAGTGACGCTAATCGGAAAGTCGACGGCGCTGGAAGATGTGAAGAGTCTCTTTGAGGCGAAGTCTCACCGGACGATGTCAGTGATTATCGCGGGAGGCGGAGAAATTGGTTTCCACCTCGCGAAGATTCTCGACAGTCGACGCTATCGGGTTGTGGTCCTTGAAGCTGATCCCGAACGATGTCAGTTGTTGGGAAGCCGACTGGAGTCCGTGACCGTTCTCGCGGGTGATGCCACCAATCAAAAGGAACTCGAGGAAGCACGAGTCAG
Source organism: Thalassoglobus neptunius (assembly GCF_007859735.1). Lineage (GTDB taxonomy): Bacteria > Planctomycetota > Planctomycetia > Planctomycetales > Planctomycetaceae > Thalassoglobus > Thalassoglobus neptunius. Next base: position 25,231 of record NZ_SIHI01000030.1, read on the forward strand.
TTCCGTGGATGTTTTCGTCGCTGCGATGGGACGAGACGAAGACAACATAATCTGCGGTGCTGAAGCGAAGGAACTGGGAGCGTCCCGAATCATCAGCATTGTTCGTCGACCAGACTATGTGAATGTGCTGGAGAAAATTGGAATTGATCTCGCCGTCAGTCCGCGAGAAGTGATGGCCGGTGAGATCGTCGGAATGATCCAAACTGGGCCAATTGCCCGGCAAAGCTCGCTCGCTGGCGGAGCGGCTCAGGTCTGGGAAGTCGAAGTCCGAGAAGGAGCACCTTGTACCGCGGGGGCACTTCGCGACTTGCAGATCAAAGATTGTCTGATTGCAGCCATTGTTCGCGAGGAATACGTCGAAGTGGCCTCCGGCGATGACCAACTACGGGTCGGCGACTCGGTCGTTGTGATCGTTCAGAAAGGTCAGGAGTCCGCAGCGCTGAAGTGGTTTGGGGCGAATGGTCAGGGCTCGCGAGGCTGAACGGTCTCGAGGTCTCTCTGTTGTTCAATCAACGATAAACGAACGTTCGCTATGTTGACTGAGCACCGGAGTTTTTCGACTCTTTCCACCGCGCAATCTCTCGCTCAATGTTCACCGGGACAACCACAATGGGTGGGCTTGGCGATGGAGACTGAATGGCTTGAAGGACACGTTGATTGAGCTTTTCGAGTTCTGCTCGAACGAAGTCTTCGTTGGCCAGAGTTTTGATTTCGTTCAGGGTCTGCTCAATGTCTCGACGGGCGTCGATCAGTGGTGGAACGATGCTCAGCTGTTCCCGCTTCAGTTTGTCTTTTAACCACCAATCCGATTCGAGAACTTTTTCAACACCCGAAATCGGCTTTCCATGACCGCTGAGATTGTCGAATTCCCCTTCGCTTTGAGCGTCTTGAATTCGTTGTTCAATGAAACCTTCCCAGGGCTGATGAGCCGGTTTTCGTTCTCCCACTGTTCTTCTCCGATTAACAGGGTGTTATCACAGTTGAACATGTTTGTGATACATAATCGTGATGCTTAAGACTTCGATTAAGGAAGTCTGTTTTTTAGATCGCATCCAATAATGCGCTGCTCAATTCTACTCAGAATACTTTTCTAAGTACTCGGTCATTTTGAGCTTCTTTCGCGTGCTTTCGCTGGTCATGTAGCGAATTTTGCCAAAGATGGGACGTTCCGGACCCCATGCACGATCGTATCTTCCCAAGACCCAGAATATCCCGGAATAGCTGTTGGGATTGCGTCCATCAACGGCGTATTTATTGTTCAGCTCGATCATCACTTTCAATGCGTCTCGCGGTGTCGCGGACCATTGAAAGATTTTCTTTCCCCACAGCATGCGGAGGTAGTTGTGGAGCCGACCGTCACGGACAAGTTGTCGTTGGGCTGCGTTCCAGATTTCGTCGTGCGTTTCTGCCCGTTCGAATTCTTCGAGAGAATAGGTGTGAGGTCGGTCGTCGTGGGCGTGTTCTTCGAGCGTCTTTTTTGCCCAATCAGGAAGCGACTCGTAACGATCGTAGTCGCTGCGGTGAGCACACATGTTGTATCCGAGTTCTCTCCACGTAATCAGTTCGTCGAGAAAGCTTTCGGAAGAGGACGACATTCCCCACCATCCTTCACGGGCTCCGGAAGTTTTGTCGGACAGCTGATCGATCGACCAGCCTTCATGATCGGCAATCCGCTGAAAGACCGTATGTGACGAGATCTGTCCAAAGTGAAGATATGGAGAGAGTCCGCTGCTGGCGTCTTCGTCGGGATGATTTCTGCCATCGCCGTATCGAACCAGCCGATCCTCAATGAAGCGATCGAGTACATCATCCGCAGCCCTGCGACCTCCCTCAAAATCGGCCGGGCCGACAGAGTGATCAATCGGAAGTTCTGACAATGCTTTGCTTGTTGCTTTCAAGAGATCTGCCGAAGCAGTGGGCCACTTCTTGAGAATCCTTTTCGGGACGGGAATGGAATTCGGGAGATCGTTAGCTTCGATGGGATCGACGTCGGGAAACTCTTCGAGGTGAGGAGGCAACGACTTTTGGAGAAAGCGGCGAAACGAGTAGGCGGTTTTGAAGACTTCTTCCGTCGATCTCATCGGGAAGAGTCCGTTCGAATCGACCGCTTCAAGTTTGACGTGCAGCTTGCGGGAAATGAGTCGCAGCATCGTCGGAATGAAGAACGACGGAAAGTCATCAGTCACGACAACCGCAGCTTTGTCGGCCAAAGTCGTCAGCAGTTCTCGACCGTGGTTCGGAGTTGGTTCGACATACGGGTAATACGTGACATTGGCGTCTGCGAAATCTCGCTTCTGGTCAGCCATTCCCTGAAGGACGAAACGATGAATCCGGTCGCTGGCCCAGCGATAGTTGACTCGAAGTGCTTCAAAAACAATGAGAGGTTTGTTGAGCAAGTTGGCCCATTCCACAGCTCGCTGGAGTGAGAAATTCGACTTCGCTCGACGATTGGCAATCATCCAATAGAGAACATAGTCGCCGTTCTCCTGAACTTCTTCGTCATTCAGCGATTGAATTCGAGATGTCGGAACGTCACTCATGAGACGAAATTCGTTTCGTGAAATTTCTGAGCAATAACTTCCTGGCGGAACTGGAAAATTCGACGAAGGTCCCTGTTCACTAATCTGTCATGCAAGAATCGAGGACCGGGAACGTTATAATACACGTGATCAGAGACTTGTGTTCCGTTGTCTTTGGGAATGAATGTGTGTTGGTGGATCCATTTTCGATAGGGACCGCGAATTTGTTCGTCTGTAAAAGAACATGGAGGATTCCATTCCGTGATCTTCGTCCGCCAGCGAATCGGGATCTTTCGCAGAGCCAATCGATAGTCAATCAGCGTTCCTTCCTGCATCGGAATGGGGCGCGGAGTGACGATCTTGAAGTTCAACCAGGGCGGAGTGATCGCTTCCAGATTCTCTGCGTCGCCGAAGAATTGAAAGACCTCATCAATCGGTGCGTCGAGGAACTGCTCGCAGGAGAGTTGCCAGTCTGGTCCAGTAGATGTGATGTCAATTCGGTCTGCCATGGGGGCCAAGCTCATTCGGTTTCGCTGAGTCTATCAGAAGGAATCGTCGATTGTTCAACTTCCTTGACGATCCTAGACGCAAGAGCGAATCCGTCGAGAGGGCTTTTCGGCTCCTCGCTTGTTGGCAATTTCATTGGACCGCAGTTTGACCGATGCCGGTTCAGAAATTGAGCAAGCACAAACGACAACAGCGGCGCCGAGATCGCTCGACGCCGCTGATTCAGATTCCGACATTGTTTCAGGAACTCAAACTTGAGGGGCTACTCGTGTCGCATTGCAGCTTTTGCTTTGAGGTCGACACTTGTCAGATAGCGGAAGAAGTAGCCGACGTCTGTGTAGGGGACACTGACTGCAACAACGATGAGGTCTCGCGTGGACGCGTTCAGACATTCGTTGTTCGGATTGGGATTTCCGGTGTAAGGAGTAATGGTCACGGTGACTTGATTGGTGGTGAGCGTGGCTCCCACTGTGTTGCGAACCTGATCGATCACCGCGGTTTTCACATCGGCAGTCGAGACACCCTTAATGATCGCTTGTCGGCTTCCTTCACGGGCCGCATTGGTGATCAGGTTGGAGACCATAAAAGCCCGTCCAAACTCAATCACTCCGAAGGTGACGCTGAGCAAGATTGGCATCATCACCGCTGTTTCGACAATTGCGGCTCCCAACCGAGATTTTTTCTGATTGCTGATTCGATGTTGGCGTCGCATGGGATCACTCGAAGTTAGTTGTGAGGGAATCGTTGAATCTGATCAGAACATAGAAGGGTTCTGTCGATCAGTGAATGAGTCCAGCTGGGGCGAGGACGGAATCGTCCCGGATGACGGTATCTCCGCCAACAACACTGGGGTCGGTGTAAACTGCTGGTTGAATCACGACGGTCTTCCCGCTCGGCTTTCCTGTCAGTCGAACGAACATAATTCGAATCGGGACAAACTTGACGATGGTGTAGTTCGCGTTATTTCCGTTTCCAGAAACTTGCGTGAAGATGGGAATCATTCGTGGCTGGCCTTTAATCGCCTCAAGCTCATCTTTGATTCCTGCACTCAATCCGGTGTCTCCGTTCAAGATCATCGGCAAAGCGTTCAGGTCGAGTTTGCCGCCGAAGTAAGAGAGGTCGGAATCATTGAGTCCGTGAAGAATTTGTCGTGAGATGTCAGCTGTGCTGTTTCCCTGGTGTCCAAAGTCGACTGTTCCACGGTTTCCAGGCGGCAAAGCCTGGTTTCCATAAGGATAGAGGCTGACTTCCAAAACTCCGTCGCTCCCGCTGGTGATGGTTTTCGTCTCATCGTTCCAGTGATAGTTGTCCGAGCCGACCCCATTCAGTATCAGGTCGTTCCAGGTGGGCTCATCGAGGGTGATGGGCAAAAGGCCAGCCTGGATGTTGGGAACGTTGCGAATCGTGACTCCTGGTTGAATGGCTGCGGTTGCCTTCACTGTAGTCGTTGCGTTCCGGGATCCGATGACGGGAGCGAACCAGAGATCGAGCGGCCCATCTCCGAGATTGCTTCCCGGTGTGTTTCGACGGGCCGTAACTTCCACTGCGTTGTAGGGAGTTTGTCCCCACTTGATCGACCACTGACTGGTTGCTGGATCCCATTGTCGGTATCCGAAGCGAATGTCGTTCGCGCTGTCGATGTAGGTTCCACTTCGACCAGCTGCTTCATTTGCTGCAGCTACGGCCACCGCTGCGTTTCGTGCTGCGGTCGCTCCCTCGGCATTCGTTTTGGAAGCTCCAACTCCCCACGACTTGTAGAGTTCGATGTTCGCAGCGAGCGCTGCGGCATCGGCACTTCTCTGTAGTTCGGCTCGCGACAGAGATATGTATCCCATATCGAGTGCGAGGGCTGTGAACGCGAAGAGAATGACCAGCAATCCGATTCCCATGATCAGAACAGCCCCCTTGCGGTCGTTCTGGAATTTCGGTTGAAGTCGTGTTCTTTGCAGGGTTTTCATCACCGGCTGCCTCACCATGAGTTGAGCGGTCAAAATTCAGAAGTTTGGGGGAGCAAAATTTGAGAAGTGATCCCAAAACCTGCGAGTCGACAGGCATCTCGAAGTTGATCGCACGTTGCTTCTGCTCGTGCGGATTCGAACAAGCTGCTTCGAAAAGTATCTGAAGCGTTTCGAAATTCAGGTGTTACTCGGCTGCGAGTCGGTGAACGTAACGGTCGTTGAGGTCCTGAGCGTACAGGTCTCCGTTTTCGTCATAGAAGCGGATCGCAGATCGTTTGAAGTAATCGACTCGGTTGGCTCCGAACGTCACTTTTGAGTGTTCGATGGAGTTTCCAGGGTGGTAAGGATTCAGGTCGGTACGATTTGTGAACAACCAGACTTTAAGGGAGTTGCTGTCGCCGAACGTTCCAAAGGTTGTCGAAGTGCCGTTGAAAACAGACATCGTAAGGTGACCGCCTTCGATTGCAGTGGCGGTTGTGTAGGTGATTTTCTCGTTTGAGGTTGACAGTTCCGACGGAGCACGTTGTCGCTGATAACCAATCAGGTAGTCTCCGAACCACACTTGCAGCTGCATTCCTCCCTCACCGAAATTCGGAAGAGTTCCGTGGTTGAGTTCGAACAGCGTATGTGTGTCGAATCTTGCGTCAGTGGGGCCAAACACTGTGGCAATCTGTGGACAATCCGCGTTGGGATCGGGGTTGTTGACGACTAACTCCCAGTCTTCTTCGACACGATGAATCGGCGGAGCATTGGCGACAATGTCTTCGAACGTCACTTCCTGCGAAGTGTCGTCGCCAGCTGTCTGTGCGATGGCAACTTGCCCCCCGTGAACAATAAGGGCAACTGCCGAAAGGCAAGCCAAAGATTTCAGTGCACGCATAATGGGAGCCTCTCAATCGATTGGAAAAGTCGTGTTTCTGGTACGATGGACTTCAGCATCTTCCGAATGGTGGAGAGAGCACCAACAAAGAGGGAGGTTTGTATTTCGGGGATACATTGAAGTGTGACCAAACCCTATTTCACGAATTCGCAGTCGTTGCCCGAATTTGAGAAAAATGGGAGAAATTTTTGATCCTCGCGTGATCCAATCGATCGTTCCAGATGAATTCAACGGGTGCCTGTGTGGATGTTTCGCAACACTGAGTGAGAACCTGATGGTTTTGTCATTCAAGGGAGTGCGTCGCTACGCCTCTCGATGCGGATTTACTACGATTCCGAAAACTGGATTTCAAAGCGTGGTCTCCGAATCTCGTCAAATTTGATCGAACGGTTCGAAATCGATCCGATTCACGAGTTTCGGGATGATCTGGCGACAACCGAGTGGATGTGATGGATGCGATCAGGCCATCTGATTTCGCATCATTGATCTGTCTTGCGTGAGCTTCAATGAAATCCAGATTGAAGAGAAATTTCGAATCCGCCCCTACCTGACAACCTCAAGACGACCATGCTCTGGGAAATCGAGATCAGTTCGAAAAGTGGACCCGACCGCGAAGCAGAACATGCTTTGGCGGAAGCCCGAATGTGTCGCCTGAACAGTCTGGCAACTGTTCGATCGGCGAGATCATATTTGATTGAGGGAAGTCTCGATAACGCCCAGCTGCAACAAGCGTCCGGAGTTCTTGCCGACCGGGTTGTCGAGCAAGTGACCGTTCGTTCACTGCCTGATCATTCAGAAGCTGGCCAAACCGAACGGCTGTTGAATGTCCTCTTCAAACCGGGGGTGACGGACAATGTTGGAGCGACAGCGACGAAAGCACTTCAAGAGTTGGGATTTGAAGTCGAACGCGTTTCGACGTGCCGCAAATACTGGGTCAACGCGGATTCCAACGAAAGCGAAGTCGAACGATTCGCGTCGCGCGTTCTTTCGAACGATTCGATCGACCGCGTCCTGTTCGGACCATTGCAATTGACCAGTCTGGCGGTCGGGAGTGAACAGGACTTCGAACTGAAGCATGTCTCCATTCGCGATATGGACGACGAGCAACTCAAGACTCTCAGTCAAACAGGTCAGCTGTACCTGAGTCTGACTGAGATGCAGACCATTCGAGACTATTTCCGGGAGTTGGAACGAGATCCGACTGATATTGAACTCGAATCCATCGCTCAAACCTGGAGTGAGCACTGTTCTCATAAGACCCTGGCTGGGCGAATTGCTTATCGTGACGAAAACGGTGAACGGCACTTCGAGAACATGCTCAAAGAAACAGTCTTCGCTGCCACTCAAACGATTCGAAAGAATCTCGGTGATGCGGACTGGTGCGTCAGTGTGTTCAAAGACAATGCGGGAATCGTTCGCTTCGATGACAAGCAGGACGTGTGCATCAAAGTTGAAACACACAATCACCCCTCAGCACTCGAACCTTACGGCGGCGCGAATACCGGTTTGGGCGGAGTGATTCGCGATCCGCTCGGGACTGGGTTGGGCGCGAAACCTGTTTGCAATACCGACGTCTTCTGTTTCGCATCTCCCGAGACCGGGTTCGACAGCTTGCCGCCGGGTGTTCTTCATCCGCGAACAGTGATGCGCGGAGTGGTCTCCGGGGTCCGTGACTATGGGAACCGGATGGGAATTCCGACAGTCAACGGGGCTGTCTACTTCGACGATCGATACCTTGGGAATCCGCTCGTTTATTGCGGAAACGTCGCAATGATCCCGCGCGGTATGAGCGAGAAAGAAGTTCATCCCGGTGATTACATCGTCGCTGTCGGCGGAAGAACGGGGCGAGACGGGATTCACGGCGCCACGTTTTCATCTGCCGAGCTGACTCACGAGAGTGAAGAACTTTCAGGGGGAGCAGTGCAGATCGGGAATCCCATCACCGAGAAGATGGTTCACGATGTTATCCTTGAAGCACGCGACCGACGACTCTTCAACGCAATCACCGATTGCGGAGCGGGAGGTTTCAGCAGTGCAGTCGGGGAAATGGGTGAAGAGACAGGAGCCGAAGTCTGGCTTGAGAAAGCTCCTCTGAAATATCAGGGTTTGACTTACACGGAAATCTGGATCAGCGAAGCCCAGGAGCGAATGGTTCTCTCGATTTCTCCCGACAAGTGGGATGAGTTCAATGCACTCTGTGAGTCTGAAGGAGTCGAAGCGACCGTCATCGGAAAATTCACCGATACGAAGATGCTCGAGTTGAAGTATCAGGGCGAATCTGTTGGATCGCTGGCGATGTCGTTTCTGCATGACGGGCGTCCTCCGGTGATTCGTGATGCTGTGTACTCTCCGCCGGAAGAACGTGCTGTCAATTTGGATTCCGAGACGATTGAACATGGTGAGGTCCTGCGAAAAATTCTCGCTTCTCTGAACGTATGCTCAAAAGAGTCGATCATTCGTCAGTACGATCATGAAGTTCAGGCGGGGAGCGTTGTGAAGCCGCTCGTCGGAATCGCGAATGATGGTCCTTCTGATGCTGCGATCATTCGTCCGGACTTAAGCGGAAAACGGGGACTCGTTATTTCATGCGGGATGAACCCGCATCTGGGAGACGCCGATCCCTATTGGATGGCTGCCTCTGCGATCGACGAAGCTGTCAGAAATTGTGTTGCTGTCGGTGCCGATCCTGAGCGAATCGCGATTCTCGACAACTTCTGCTGGGGCAATACAGAACGTGCGGAGACGCTCGGATCTCTCGTGCGAGCGGCGCTGGGATGTCAGGAAACAGCCGTCGCCTACGGAACTCCATTCGTCAGCGGAAAAGATTCGCTCAACAACGAGTTCTCCTATGTCGATGGCGAGACGTCTCGAACGATCAGTATTCCTTCATCGCTGTTGATTACTGCACTCGGTCAAATTGGTGATATCGAAAAGGCCGTGACGATGGATCTGAAATCGGCCGGCAATGTTCTCCTTCTCATTGGGGAAACTCACAACGAGTTGGGCGGCAGCCATTTCAATCTCGTGACTGGTCGCGATGGAGGAATCGTTCCGCGTGTTGACTTCGAGAAAGCTCCGAAACTGTTCTCGGCCGTGCATGAGCTGATCGATCGCGGATTTGTGCGAAGTTGCCATGATCTGAGTGAAGGTGGGCTTGCAGTCACCCTGGCAGAAATTGCATTCGCTGGCGGACTCGGGGCCGAAATCCAACTTCAGAAATCGGGAGTCGATGCGACAGTGGAACTCTTTTCCGAGAGCAACACGCGATTCGTCCTCGAAATTCCATCAGAACATCTTGCGGATTGTCACAACGTCCTTGAACAGGCTCAGTTGCCCGCTGCGGTTGAACTCGGTCACGTGAACGAGAGCAGCGAACTGGTTGTGCGAGGAAGCGACGGAACCGTTCTCATTCAGGACTCACTGAAAGCATTGAAGCAGTGCTGGCAGGAACCTCTGTCGCGTTTTTAGGCGTTTTCGCGGTGTCTATGAACTTTCCCAACCGGTTTCGTCTGAGGAATGGTCGGTTCACTCGCGGGCCAATCGTTGCAAGCCGGTGAGGACGGGACTCTCCTCGCGGAATCCGATATTGCGAAAACGGGTGAGAATGTGTCATAACCTGCTGGTTGAAGCGCATCGATTCTCTCTCAAACTCAAGAGTCCCGAGATCGGGAGTTCAGTCTGGCATGGAGCCACCATCGGAACAACTTGTCGCTGATCTTGAGAGTTTGCAACTGGCTTCGCGACGTGACATTGCAGCGTGCCGACCGGCTGTTCGGCGTGCTTCTCGAGGGTTGCCAGCGTTCGATTCTGTCTGGATTCACTGCCTTGTTGCCACGGGAAAGCTCACACCCTTTCAAGCTGTTCGGCTGGAGACTCAGACGACGGACGAACTGAAAGTTGGCCCATCGTACGTCCTGGCGGATCAAATTCACTTCGATGCTGTTCTTCCGGTCTTTCGGGCAATTGAGACGACAACTGGCCGATCGGTTGTTGTCACGCGAATGAAGGTTGATCGGGAGGATTTGAAAGAAGTCCGGGCTCGCTTTGAAAGGCGATTTGCTGAGTTTCGAAAGTTCACTCATCCCAATCTCTCTCTTCCGACGGAATACTTCATCAAGGCGGATCGAGGAGAAGTCGACATCGTATCGCCTGGACTCGATGGGCAACCGATGACTCAGTTCTTGATTCGTCGCGGTCGGGTTCCTGAAGATGTGGTTCGGTGTATTGCTTCTCAGGTGGCTCTTCTGATGAAGACGTTTCCCGGGGAGTTCTTCCATGGTGATCTGCGTCTGGCGAACGTCTGGCTGGACCGAAAAGGGCGGGTTCATTTGGCGAATCCGGGCATCTTTACCTGTCTCCATCCATTCCCGACGATTCATTCACTCGCTCCGAAGGATGCCTACGACACCATGGCTCCGGAACGGATTTCTGAACGAAGCCTTCCGGATCTTCGGTCGGAAGCGTATTCGTTGGGGTGTATTCTCTGGCAGATGCTGACCGGGCGTCCTCCGCATCTCGTCGCTGATCCTCTCGCAAAACTTGCGGAGCACCAACGCACAGAAATTCCGGATGTTCGGGAATTTGCTCCCGACGTGTCGGAGGATCTGGCTCGACGCATTCGAATGATGACTCGACGTGACCCGGCACTGCGAAAGTTGAAACTTGACGAATTGGTTCAGGTCGCTGAAAGGGGCCGACAACCGAAGCTGGAACGTCGATTGAAGCGTTTTGTCCAAACGTTCGAAACGGCAGCACCCCGCATGATGGGAGAACGTCCGGCTTCCTCTCGAAAAAAGACTGTGGCTGCTGCTGTGTTGTTGAGCGTGATCGCCTGTGTCGTTGCGTGGAACTGGCAGCACCTTGGATTGGGGCAGGTCGAACGATTGGAAGCCTCAACGATTCCATCGAGTGTCTCTCTGGAATCATCTCATTCGGATGACGTGGCGGAGGCTGATCTCGATCCCGAATTGTTGGACCGAGATAAATCGGAAACAGCTTCTGTGCCTCCGATCGTTGTCGCGGAAGAGGCTTCAGAGAGCGCCGACTCGACTGAAGAGACCATTTCGAACGACATCGAAACTCTTCCTCAACTGGATTCCGATGGACTCGTGCGGCTGACGGGTGTCGGTCCCTATCGAATTTCAAACCTGACCAGTGAGTCTCCGATTCGAATCGTCGGTCTGGCGAATGAACGCTCGCAGATTGTTGTCGATCGCGAATTGAATCCGGTCGTGACTCCGCATCTCGTCCTGCAAAATGTTGAATTCGTGTTTCGCAACGAGTCATCAAGCAGCGACGGCGTCGCAGGAATCACAATTCGATCGGATCAGTTGACCTGTTCAAGCTGTCTTTTTCGAGATGAAACCGGTGACGCTCGACAGCCACTCATTCGGATCAGTGCTGAGGACCGTTCGAATTTGAACGCGGGGCGACTCCTTCTGACGAACTGCGTCTTTCTCACTTCAAAGCCGGTGATCCAGTTTCAGTCTCCCTTAACGACCGCTCGATTGGAAAATGTGTTCGCGAACACACCAACAGCTTTTCTATCACTCTCCTCCGGAGTGGTTTCCGGTTTTCGGGTTCCTTTGATTGTCGAGCAATCGTCGTTTTCGGGAGGAGGGGCACTGGTCGAGTTTCAGTCGGGATCGAAAACTCCCCCATTTGGTTTGCTGTCCATTCAAGGAAAAAACAGTGTCGTCGAAATCAGTCCTGATGGCGCGATCGTGGAGTTCGTCGGATCTCCCGATTCTCTGAATGCCGGTCAAATTGCGAAACAGATTGAGCTTTCCGGGACGGGGCTGATCGTCCGGGCTGACCGGCAGCTTGTTCGTGTTCAGAGCAACCATGGTTTTGCCGGGGAAGGCAATCTTGAGGCGGAATTGACCGTCAACGGGGTCCTGAGTGGTGAGTTTCGGTTCGAGAACATCGAGGCTGTCACGCCGTGTTTCCCGGGGGAAGAGCGGGTGATTTTCGATGCTCTTCCGGTGCGGGATGCGCTGACCGTTCCCGGCTTTGATTCTGCACGCTTCTGCAGTTCGCACTCAGAGATGTAACTTCTTGTCTCTCAATAGTTTGAGCAGCTCGGGAATGTCGTCTGGGTCCGTTGTTGTTCGCCTCTCATTCAGCTATAATTTCGGTGCCCCGGAACAGATATTGCTGATTGCTGGAAAATCTTGTTCTGTAAGGGGTTAGGGGGCTTTTGGGAGTTCCCGGACGGTGAGCAGGTCTTCATTTGCCGCCACTACCGTACTGACTGTTGAGAATTGAACTGAACGCAGGAGCGCACTGCTTTGTCGAATGATCTGACCCCTCCTGAAGACCCGAATCAAGGTGACTCGAATTCTGCATCTGGTGGATTGAGCCAAGGCCGCATTCAGGCTCTCGATATTCGAGAGGAGATGCGGCAGAGTTATCTCACCTACGCGATGTCGGTGATCGTCAGTCGCGCACTGCCTGATGTTCGTGATGGCTTGAAGCCCGCTCAGCGACGAATTCTCGTCGCCATGAATGATTTGAATCTGGGGCCGAATTCCGGACGTGTGAAGTGTGCGAAAATCTCCGGGGACACTTCGGGAAATTATCACCCGCACGGGGAAAGCGTCATCTATCCAACCCTTGTCCGAATGGGCCAGGATTGGGTGATGAGAGAAATTCTCATCGACAAGCAGGGGAACTTTGGATCCATCGCGGGGCTCGGTCCTGCTGCGATGCGATATACGGAAGCTCGACTTTCGTCCGCAGCTTCGGAAATGCTCGACGATCTCGATCACGACACCGTCGACTATGTTCCGACTTACGATCAACGTGGAGAAGAACCGGTCGTTCTTCCGTCACGATTTCCCGGGCTGCTGGTCAACGGATCACAGGGAATCGCGGTCGGAATGGCGACCAGCATTCCGCCTCACAATTTGAGTGAGGTCGCTGATGGCGTTCAGTTGCTGATCGACAATCCCGAAGCATCGATTGATGAGATCATTAACGTCCTGCCGGGTCCTGATTTCCCGACTGGAGGAGTGATTTGCGGGCGTTATGGAATTCGTCAGGGATATCTGACCGGTCGATCGACTCTAACGCTTCGCGCCAAAGTCGAATTTGACACCGAGAAGAATACCGACGTGATCGTCGTTCGCGAGATTCCTTACCTTGACACAAGGGATCGTCTGAAATCAAAGCTCGAAGCACTGATCAAAGAAGATCGCGTGAAAGGGATTTCGAGGGTCGTCGATTACACCGACCGAAAGACACCCAGCTGGCAGGTTCGGCTTCACATCTATCTCAAGCGTGACGCCGACCGTGAAGTGGTGCTGAACCAGCTTTACAAATACTCGCCGCTTCAGACGACCGTTTCGGTGATTTTGCTCGCCCTCGTGGGAAGTCGACCGCAAACGCTGAACATCAAGGAACTCCTTCAAGAGTTTATCCGGCATCGCGTCACTGTCATCAGGCGTCGGACAGAGTTTCTGTTAAACGAAGCCCGACGCAGAAAACACACCATCGAAGGCTTGTTGATCGCGCAGATCGATATCGACAAAGTCATTCAGACGATTCGAAATTCTCCGAGTCGGGCCGAAGCGAAAATTCGCCTTCGCGAAATTGAAGTCCCGGCGGAGATGGTTGCGCGAGCCTTGGGGCAAGATGGTTTCGAGATGCTGGTTCTGGAAATCGGCGAACGAGAAAATTACTCGCTTTCGGCGAACCAGACCGAGGCAATTGTCAGCATGCAGCTTGGTTCACTCGCCAATCTGGAACGCGAAAATCTGCAGGGTGAACACAAACAGCTTCTTGAAAATATCGCGGAACACCTCCGGCTTCTCTCCGATGAGGACAACATTCGCGCGGTGATCCGCGAGGACATGGACACGCTGAAAAGCAAGTTTTCGAATCCTCGACGAACCGAGATCAGCGATGAAGAGTTGGGTGACGTCGATAAGGACGAGTTGATCACCGAAGAGCCGATGGTCGTCACCATCTCGCAGAGAGGATACGTCAAGCGAACTCCGCTTTCGATTTACAAAGCTCAAAACCGGGGCGGCAAGGGCGTGAAGGGGGCGAAATCGGATGAAGAGGATCCGATTGAACATCTCTTCGTGAGTAGCACTCACAGCTATCTGTTGTTCTTTACGAACCTTGGAAAAGTCTACTGGCAGAAAGTCTACGATCTACCACTGCAAGCTCGAACCGCGAAGGGACGCGCTCTCGTGAACCTGTTGCGCTTGTCAGATGGGGAACGGGTCCAGGACTGCATCGACGTTCGAGAGTTTGACGACGAACGCAGCCTCTTGATGGCGACGCGGAAAGGTTACATCAAGAAAACTCTCCTTTCGGCTTACAGCCGTCCAATGAAGGGGGGAATCATTGCAATTAAACTTGAGGAAGATGACAGTCTTATTGACGTCGTCAAAGTCTCACCCGGTGAGAATGTTGTGTTGAGTACCTCCACCGGGATGGCGATTCGGTTCTCTGAAGCGGATGCCCGGGCAATGGGTCGAAACTCGCGAGGAGTGAAAGGAGTTTCACTCTCCTCGGGTGATGAAGTCGTCGGAATGGTTGTGGCAAGTTCAGAGCTTTCGCTTTTAACAGTCTGTCGAAACGGTTACGGAAAACGGACTCCATTCGGTGCCGGCGTCGTCGAAACCGAAGAGGACGATGATTCATCACCGAATAGCAACGGCAATATGCGGTATCGCCTTCAGCGGCGAGGTGGCAAGGGGCTGCGTGATATTAAAACGACCAGTCGAAATGGTCCCGTGATCGGAACACTCGCTGTTGCGGACGGAGACGATGTCCTGCTGATGTCGATTCAGGGAAAGATCCAGCGAATTCGTGCTGCCGATATCAGTACGATTGGGCGAAATACTCAGGGAGTGACCATCATGAAAATGGATGGCGGAGACACTCTCGCTTCCATCGCCCGAATTCCGGAAGAAGTCGTTGAAGTTGAGGAAGAAGGAGTCGAAGCTTTGGCTGTCAGTGACGGAGAAAACGTTTCCGCCGACGGGTCCGTTCCTGAAGTTGACTCGAGTTCGGCAACTGATTCCGCAACGGATTCTGAAGATCAGGCATCGAATGATGTTCCTGGCGAACCTGAAAACGACTGATTTCGAGGTTCCTGAAAAGAGTCGATGACGCCTTGGGGGGCGTCGACTTTGGGCGGGATGGCAGGTGTCGTTGCGAATCAATGGTCTTTTCTGCTGTACTGTTTCTGGAGTTGTTGTTGATCTGACGAGTTTGATCCGATGAGTGTGTCGATCTCCGATGAATCGACCGATTGAAAATCTCTTCGAGAAAGCGAGGCGACGATGCAGCGGTCTTCCGTACGTTCTTTCGAGAGTCAACGTTTTCAAAGTTGCAGCGTCCATTCGCAGAGTGCGAAGTTGATGAAACTGTTCGCATTGGTGCTGGCGTTTCAGCTCAGCGTTACAAGTTTGCTTTGGGCTGAGAGTCCGGCCGGTCCCAATATCATCCTGATCATGGCTGATGACAAGTAAGAGGACTGCAAAGCAAATGGCAGCAAATTGCGGGAAAGGCAGCGTTTCTCAGCCGACATTCAATGTTTTCAAACGCCCCCAAGTTAGAGCCTATCCGGAATCCTCTTCATGCTGTAAGTCGGTATTTGAACGGAGCTTGGTTGGGTGAAGGAGCTAAGCGGCGGAGCATGCGACCAATGGAAGCCACATAGATCATGGCTTCGCTCGATTTGGTG
>NZ_SIHI01000031.1 GCF_007859735.1 Thalassoglobus neptunius
ATCGAGCGAACCCATGATCTATGTGGCTTCCATTGGTCGCATGCTCCGCCGCTTAGCTCCTTCACCCAACCAAGCTCCGTTCAAATACCGACTTACAGCATGAAGAGGATTCCGGATAGGCTCTTAGAGGCTCTTAAACTCACATCCTGTAGGAAACCGCTTCAAGATCATCGCCTGTCGGTCCTGAAGTGCGTAGAAGCTTCAGACTCACGCAAGCGACGCTTTACTCCGCGTTGCGTTGTTCGAGAGCTTCTCGGAGACTGGCTGCTGCTTTTCTGAGTTTGATGAGAGACTCTTCGGTCACGCGAACAGCTTCCTCTGCTTCGAGAACAGCTTGAAGGAGGGCGTCTTCAGAAGTGGCTGGAGGCGCCTCTTCTTTTGGAAGGATCGATTCATCGCGTGTCGCGCGTGATCTCTGTGGCCAGGGAATTTCAATGCGGGCCAATGCTTGGGCCACTGGCAAAGTTAATGGGTCTCCGTGAGTTCCGGATTGGGTGTTGAAAGGATGAATGCGGCCACTAACATCGGCAACCAGCAGTTCGGTTCCGGTTGGATCGAAGACGAGCTTCGTCACTTCGTCGGCCGTCGAGAATTCGTGGATGACCTGACCTTCCGGTGAGACGATGGTCACTTCTTTGTTTCGACTTCCTAAAGCGATTTGCCCGGATGAATGCCATGCTGCTGCACGCAGAGCACCTTTGTTGAAGTCCCAGACAGCTTCCGATTCTCCTGTGTGGAGGTTCCAGATGCGGGCTGTTCCATCTTCTCCAATGGACAGCAGCTGATCCGAATTGGGTGACCAGACGAGTTCGGGAACAGCGCCGGTGTGACCACGCAGGTTCCAAAATTCCTTGCCTTCGTGGGTGCTCCAGATCCGAATCCCACCGAACCGATCACTTCCCGCAACAAGAAGTCCGTCCGGACTGAAACTCACAGACAACACCCAATCCGTTTGTCCGGTGAGTGTCGAGACAACTTCTTGTCGGGCGACGTCGAAGATTCGAATGGATCGCCATGGTCCTCCCCATGCAAGATATTTCCGGTCAGGAGTCGCGTCAGCACTGAGGACGGATTCGTACTCTTCGGGAGTTTCGATCAGCCGCTTGCCACTGGAGACTTCGAACACAATCACTTTCCCAGAGTCGCCACCGAGTCCACCACCAGCGATGAGCCATTCACCGTCACTGGAGAACCGCAGCGAAAAGACTTCCCCTTCCGGAAACGGGAAAGCGTGAAGTGGTGCATGTGACTTGGCATCAAGGATGACGATTTCCTTCAATCCTGAAACCGCAATCCGTTCTCCCTTGGGATCCATAGCCATTGCAGTGATCGCAGTGAGTTGTGTCAGTGGAGTCACCGTTGTGATCGCAGCGTTCTGCGCTCCGTTGGACCGAGCCAATGTTGGCTCTCCGCCCGGTTTGGAAATGAGTCCACCCGCGATCCAGTCGTGTAACAACTTGATCTCACCAGATGGGATCTTCGGTTTTCCCGGGGGCATCGTCGGTTCTTCCAAGTGAGCGACGACTGTATACAGGAGGCTGTTTTCAGGCTCACCAGCAACGACGACTGGACCCGAGTCCGAACCTGCCTGGAGTCCGGAAAGTGTCGACAGATCCAGTCCGGCTCTTGGTTGGTTACGAGAGTGACATGACGCACATCGTTTCCGAATCACTGGCCTGAGTTGATCATAAGTGACGACATCATCCGTTGACTGAGCGAGTGATGACGTCGCCAGGCTGGTCAACCAAAGAATAATCAGAGCAGACAGACGACGTTTACTCACTTCAAACTCCTGATATGACATGTCTGGATCGATTTCCAGATTCTGTTGTGATTCACTGCGAACTTCGCGAAGCGGTACGCAAACGGTTTCTATAAGGCTTCGTCGAAACCGTTTCGCGATGCTGTGAGTTGAATTAATGTCTTAGTGATTAAAGATAAACTCATTTGAGTTAAACAGTGCCCAGAGGAGGTCTTCGAGATCACCGGAGATATCCTGGCTGGTGCTGAGCTTGACGGCAATTGCCGATCGTTCGCGTTCGGTGGGACGACGCGAAAGACAGCGTTTGTAAAGTTCGTCGACGACGACCATCGCGTCTTTGTGTTCCTGAATAAGTTCCGAAACGATTTGTCCCTCCTCAATCTTTCCGGTGGTTACTTCCCCATTGAGGAGATGTAAAGCCTGAGAAAGTGTTGGAG
Source organism: Thalassoglobus neptunius (assembly GCF_007859735.1). Lineage (GTDB taxonomy): Bacteria > Planctomycetota > Planctomycetia > Planctomycetales > Planctomycetaceae > Thalassoglobus > Thalassoglobus neptunius. The sequence goes on from NZ_SIHI01000031.1 coordinate 2,200, forward strand.
AGGTCGAAACTTCGCAACTGCAGGGAGTTTCCCGATCTGATCTCCCGAAGGTCGTTAGGAAATAGTTAAAGCTTCTTCCATCGGCGACCTGAACTGCACGGCTCCCTGGAGGAAGGTTCGGGAACTCTTCGGTTGTGCCGGTGACTTGATTGATGCAGTCAAGAAGGACTTCCGCTCGGATTCTCCGAATTCGGCTATGCGAGAAGTGACGGTCGTCCCAGGAGTTTTCGTCGGTCTCACTCGATGAGAGTTGATAGACCCGCGATGTACAAATGTCGCGAATCAATGGCTTGATATCGAACTCGTAAGCAGCCATTCGCTCGCCGAGTTCCTTGAGCAACTCAGGGTTGGATGGCGGATTGCTGACGCGAACGTCGTCGTAGGGCTCAATGATTCCAAGTCCAAAGAAGTGTGCCCACACAAGATTCGCGATATGACGCGAAAACGCATTGTTATCATAATTCGTGAGCCACGACGTCAAAGCTTGGCGATAATCATCGTCTGCATTCAAGGCGGCGACGTCACCTCCTAAGTACATCGGCTCGACGGGTTGACTGTGAACCGGATGAAGCATCTCGCCTTCTCCGGTGTTAAAGATGGTCAACTCGCGAGGATCGGAGGCGTTCTTATATCCGACCTGGCTGAAGAAGGCGGCGAACCCGTAGTAGTCGTCCATCGTCCAACGGTCGAATGGATGATTATGGCACTGAGCACATTGAATCCGCATTCCAAGGAAGGCTTGAGCAACGTTTTCTGCAAGCAAGAGAGGTGATGTTTCTGTTTGGAAGTAATTGGCTTGCGGGGTTGTAAAAGTTCCTCCACTTGCCGGAAGGACATCCGCCAACACGTCTGAGATCGTCGCCCCGGATTGGATTCGTTCACGCAGCCATTGATCGTAAATTTGAAGACCTTTCTGGCTGAGGCCGTTCGCAGTTCGTACTTGAAGAACTTCCGCCCATTTCATGACCCAGATGTCGAGAAACTCGGGTCTCTCCAGAAGTTCGTCAACCAGACGCTCTCGCTTATTCGGGCTGTCGTCTTTCAGGAAGCTGTGGAGTTCCTCCGGAGAGGGAAGCAGTCCCAACAGGTCGATATACAGTCGTCGGATGAAGGCTTCGTCGCTGGCGATTTCTGAAGGTGTCAGATGAAGGTTTTTCCAATGCGCTAATGCCAGTTCGTCGATGTAATTATTGGCGGGGAACTCAGGGGCGTGATAGTCGAGTTCAGGTCGAACAATGAGGCTGGTTCCCGAAGTGAACGCGTCGTACCGAGCGAGGATAAAAGCCGTTCCCGGTCCGGTGCTCGTAACGAGTCCGCGATCGGTGACAACCGCCGACCGCTCGTTATTGCTGAGAAAGACAGTCATATCCGTGACGTCGCGTACGCTTCCGTCACTGAAGTGGGCGACAACGGTCAGTAGCTGATCCGAATTCGCTTCATTGAAGATGGCGGCTTCAGGATAGACTTCAATTCCAACCGGGACAGGTGTCTCTGCCGGATCGGGTTTCGCTCCGGATTGAATCCAGTCGGTGAGAATACGGTACTCGCGGCTTTCTTCATCGAAGAGCTGTCCTCCCGTATGAGGAACCATTCCGATGGCTTTATTGACAAGCAAACAGTCTTTCGGGGACGCAAGGTTAATACGACGACCGGCAAACTCCCGCGTGATGCGGTGGTAGTCACCATCGGGGTCGTAACCGTAGAGGCTGAGTTGAAAACCGTCTTTTCCGGATGCTTGCCCATGGCACTTTCCAGCATTACATCCAGAACGGGTCAGGACCGGTAGAACATCATTGCGAAACGTCAAAGCCGGAGAGTCGTCGGCATTTTGAACTTCCACCTGGATGCTTTGAATGAGCCCTTCGTGCGAGACGACCACCTCTGTGGTGCCATCAGCGATCGGGGTCATAATGCCATCGAGGAGCCTCACGATCTCGGATTCCTGGGGGGAAATCGAGGCACTCAGTGAAACATCTTCTGAATGCCCATCGGGGTAACTCTTAACGATCACGATCGATTGAGAGGCCCGTTTGGACGTGAGTTTCACCGCGGGTGGATAAACAGACAGGATCGGTTGGGAACTCGTTTCAAAAGAATAAACACTCTGAGGGATGATAAGCTGGCACGTGAGTGCAACAGCCACCATTAATAGTGACGACTTCATGGAATGCGGTCCCTTTAAGCATTCAGGGGAATTTATACAGATCTATTTCGTAGATGTTGAATCAGGGTGTTCTTCTGTGTTTGCTTCCAGAGGCTCTTCAGAAGTGGTCTGAATCGTCCTCAGGATTTCAAGTGGTGTGAGGGGACGACCCGTCTCGTCCATTTGAAAATCGTCGCGGTTGACAATCTTAACGCTTCCACCACGACCAATTCTGTAAGTGACTTGATGGTCATTCCATGGACTGGAAATCTCGCAGTGCAGGCCTTCGAAGAGACCTAATGGGGCGTTGTCAGCGAATTGCACTTCAAAGGTCACTTTGTCGGCATCGCTTGCAAGTTCCACAGGTTCGGCGGAGACACGGGATGGTAAGCCGGAAAGTGTCGCGATGCAGGAAGTCGGCATTTCGCCGGAAACCGTGAGTGGAATCGTCAAGTTGACTGCAGTTCCAGGTGTTGCGAAGAGTTGACCAAGTTCGGCAGAGATCGGGGACTCAATCACCTGAAAAGGGAGGATTTGAGTCGATACCGAATGGCTGCCCGATGCAGGTCCCTGTCGATTGTACGAAGAGCGACCGGTCGAAGCTGCGGTTTGATCTGTCTCTTCCGTGGGATCCCCTGCCTTTCCTTCGGCAACAATCGGCCAGGTTCCAGTTTTAACTTGGCGGTGGGAGCGAAGCTCAAATCGACCAATTGATTCGTTCGACGGAATCGTAATTTTCTCCGGACCATCAACCCAGGTTGGAAGGAACGGGATTGAGACTTCAATTGGATCGTGAAATCCTTCGTCGCGATCAACATGGACCAGCAGTTCGATCGATCCGTCGCGAGGAAGGCCAGTTGGTGGTTCTAAGAAGTTAATCTTAAATGGAACCGATTGAGTGACCGCAAGTGCGAGTCGATCTACTTCGACCCCTTGGAAAAGCCGATCCGCTGTGCCACTGACAAGATCGACCGGTTGTCGATACCCACCCAGAATCGTTGGTCCGTTATGTGCGCTGCGTGCCACAACAGGTAACAGTGATCCCCCGATCGAAGCATCTTCGCTTGCGGTGAAGATGACCGGCATCAAGTATTCATCTTCGTCAATCTCTTCAGCGTCCACTCCCACTCCGCCTGGGAGTGAAGGAAACTCGACCGATGAATTGCCAGACCAGCGGTTTCTTCGGACTCCGAAAAATCCGACGGAGCGATTCCCTTGAGGTACAGAAATTGTCTGCCCGTCTTGTGTCTGCCTCGCCCGTTTCGCAAGAAATGTTTCCAGTGAGGGTTCGATATAGTCCGCTTCAACTCGATAGATGAAGCGTTCCCCCCCTGCCCGTTGCTTATCGATGACTTTCAGGAAATAGACTCCATCCTGTGGACAGTTCCAAACGAGCCCGCTGTCCAATCCGTGCCGATCGTCATTGGAGGTGACCAAAGAGCCATCGTTTCTGTGAATGCTGATGACCGTGTCGACAGGAGATCCAATTCGCATCGCGTACACTGCAAACTCGATCATGTCCCCTTTTTGACAACGGAAGCTAAAGAAGTCTTCGTCGCCCGATTCGGAAATCGTTCCGTTAAACGCAATCGGAAGATTGGGAGCATTCGAGCCGTCGTCAATCGTTTGATTTGGCTCAGCTTCCAGAACGTTTCCAAATGGTGACACTCGAAACGGAATCGGCGTTGGAGGACGTTTTCCATTGGATTCCGGGAAGAAGGAATAGGTTCCAGTGGTCGAGACTGTGAGGCTCTGCTTCCAGCTTGCGGTTGCGTCCCCTTTAACTTCCACATCGATGGATTGATTGACGGGGCCGCCAGGCGGATAGACGTAGTCCGGTCGCGGGAAATCTCCAACGTGTAGCACGTACCGGGTGTTCTCGTCTCCATCCGATCCAGAAGTATCGACGGTAATCACGTACTCGCCATCAAGTGGAGCAAGCATCGAGAAATAAGGATCTTGGCGAGCGAGGTTGGTGTCATCGGCACTTGTTACAAGCGATCCATCCGGGCCAGTGACGTGTAATCTGGAGTCCGTTAAATTCATCGCGAGACGAATTCCTTCGACTTCAGCTGCTAACCGATCCCCTTTTTTAAGAGTGACTCGATAGCGGTCAACGTCTCCCGATTCAAGCACACCAAGAATTGACACGCCGATCGGAATTGGCTGCGCGGCACCCGCGTCGTTGTTCGGTTCAACCTCTTCGATTGAGTCTGATGAGAGAACACGAAGCACTCGCAAGTCCGAAAAACCGTCTTCATTCCGCAACCGATACGGGTGATTTCCCAGCGGACAGTCAGCCGCTGCTTCAACTGTCGCGACGAATTGCTCTTCGTTTTCCGAGTCAGGCTGAACGTCGTGACAGACGAGCCCTTCTCTGTAAAAGTGAACTTCCGACACCTTCTCAAGTTCGGAACCTTGCAGGCGAAGCTCGAAACGGCTTCCCTGTTTCCCCACACCGGGAAGGGCTTTTTCTACTTTCGGAGGAGCAGATAAAGCGGTTGCACTTAAAACGAAAACGCAAACTAATAGCGAGTGAGCACTGGCATGCATGTGCACAATCATCCCCCCATGAACAGTTTTGGAAGGCGTGACGGACAACTCATTCGTTGCGAATGAACCGTCATCGCCTCCCTTCACTCTGCAACGTTATGTGAACAGCGGCGATTACCCGAGAAGCCCCGGGACAACTTTTCCGTCCATAACAATTCGTTGTGGACGGTCGCCGGGTGACATCAAATAGTCTCCCCCGTCGATTCCGAGCAAGTGGTAAACGGTGTGCGTGTAATCTTCGACGGAAAGCGGTTGATCAGCTGGTTCGGCAGCGAGTCGATCAGACTCACCAAACGTTTGACCACGTTTAATTCCACCTCCAGCCATGACTATGCTGAACACTCGCGGCCAATGGTCACGTCCACCACCAGCATTGATCTTTGGCGTGCGACCGAACTCGCTGGTCACGAGAACAAGTGTCGAATCAAGCAATCCGCGTTGATCGAGGTCTTGAATCAGGCCAGAGAAACCGCGATCGAAGTCCGGCATCGCACGCTCAATTCCTCGGTAATGGAAGGAGTGCGTATCCCAGGCACCATAGGTGACTGTAACGCAACGAACACCAGCTTCGACCAGTCGACGAGCGATCATAAATCGCGGACCGGTGGAAGTGCTTTGTCCTCCGCCGATTCCATACAACTCTTTAGTCGCTTCATCTTCCCCTTCAAGCGAGAAGGCAGCTTTCGCCTCGGGGGAAGAAAGCATGTCGTACGCTCGTTGATAGAACGAATTCATCGTCGCGAGCGAATCATCATTCGCCTGGCGATGAAAATGGTCGTCGACAAGTTCTTTCCAGCCTTTTCGCTTGTCGAATCGTGCGTCGTCGATTCCGGGAGCCATGTTCAAGTCGCGAACTTGAAACCCTCGTCGGGCCGGATCAGCACCGAGTGCAAAGGGGCCGAATGCATTGCTGAGATAGCCACTGCCGAAATACTCACTTCCTTGAGTCGGAACACAGACATAAGGAGGCACAGCTCCTCGTTGTCCGAGTTTATTAGAAATGACACTTCCCAGACTTGGATAAACTAAAGCCGGACTTGGACGATAGCCGGTGAACATGCTGTGTTGTCCGCGTCCATGGTCGACATCGGAGTGTGTCATGCTGCGCACGACTGTCATTTTGTCGGCGACCTTCGCTGTGTTTGCCATATGTGAGCTGAAGCGAACACCGGGAATCGAAGTTTCGACCGTGCTAAGAATGTTTCCGCGGTATTCAACAGGCGAATCCGGTTTTGGGTCGAAGCTGTCCATGTGAGCAAATCCACCCGACAGGTAAATTTGAATCACAGACTTCGCTTTGGGTTGCTCGCCTTTGTTTTCAGCTGCCAGGCTTTGCGATTGGAGGAGTTGACCAAGTGTTAGACCGACTCCACCAGCCCAACCTGCGTAGAGAAAGTCGCGTCGTGACTGACGACCAAAATGAGACGGGTCTGCAAACCAGGTACCAGGTGCGGGACTCTTCGGCATCAAATGGACTCCTTTTAGTTTTGTCGTCACTAAGTAAATTGAAGAAATGGGGGCACACAATAAACGAAGAAAAAAACGCAATGAAAACGAGTGATTCGGGCGATCTATCTCATCCCGGCAATCGAATGAAAACATGCAGCGTGACTGTTATGTTCCCGAGTTGCTTTGAGAGGATCTTCACCGGGCTGGCAGAAACTCAACGACCAGCTTCGGTCGCTGGGCGAACTTGTCGAAGTCGGAGGTGTAGAAGTCCCAGCCGTTTCCACCTGTGTTCAGGAAGACCCAGCCGTGGTTTTCGTCTCCACTTACCCAGGCCTGAACGGTGTCGGTCACTTCAAATGGAACATAGGAGGCACTGGCAGCGATATTCCCGAACGTGAACGACTCCTTAGCCCGCTGTGCTTCGAGATCATCAGCAGTCACACCGGAAATCATCTTGTTCCAGGTCGGGGCTTCGCCGAACGGAACGAGCATGCGGTGGAGGTGAACCGTGTTTCCCTGATCGAATGCACTCACCAGCAGCTTGGCAGAGACAACAGTTGCACCAGGCGGAATCTGGCCGGGGTTCTCTCCGATAATGCCGTCAAACCGCATCAAAACCTGACTCTCTCCGCCACCGTTATTTCCATCGCACGTTGCCTGTGGGTTGGAATTCAGGATGGTGGTGGGAGCGAGTTCCCAGATCTCAACATCAACGGTGCCGTGATAACCGTTCACTCCGAAACAAAACGAAGCAGTCTCGGAAGCCATATTGCCATCAGCATCCGTCGATCGAAACGGACCGCTGAACGCAGCAAACAAGCCAACAACAAGAACAAATGAACGAGTACTCATAAGAACCTGATTCCTTCCTGGAGAAGTCAGCGTCATTGAAGACCCAGACCGTAGCCCGCCCGCGTTAAGATCCTTTAATCATCAAGTCAAGAATCGACAATGAATGCTCTTCACAGAACGTGCTGTGATCAGGATGGCCAAGAACCTCGGAATTCATAAACTCTTCATTCAGCATTCAAGAGTTTCCACAAGGAGCCTTCGAGATGAATGACGCTGACTCTCCGATTCGATTCAGAAATGATTGAATTCAACTGATCTGATCGTTCACACACTCGGAAGGAGTTCCCAAGTAAGCGAGGACATGGCACCCCTCAGTTCGATTGAGCAAAGCCATCGTGCCTTGGAGTGGAGGGCAAGTTGGGTGGTGAGGTTCGATCGCAGTCCGGAAAGTCTGTCTGTGATTGACTCTTCCGTGGCACATTGCGAAAGTGGAAACGAGTTTCTTCGCATCTCGGCGGGCAAACTCCTGCGATCTTCAATTCAGGGAGTCATCATGGATCTTGCTCGATTAAAGAAGTTTCTGCTGCTCACCTTCGGCACACTTCTCTTCACAAGTTTGCCACTCGCTGCCGTTCCGCCTCCCGGACCACCCTGGCCGCACAATCGACCCATCTCACCGACGCGCTCGGCATCGGAAGCACCTTCCAAATCGTTCGCAATTGCGCAGGCCGAGAGAAGTGGGGCGCCAATTGGAGTCGAGGTGTCCGTCCGGGCTGCAGTGGCCAACCCGGTCGCTGGAAGCGCCTATCGGCTCTATTATCAGTTCCGCGTGCATACTGGGAAAGGTGAGATTGGACCAGTTCTGAACGTGCCGGGAACGGTTAAGAACCAAGTGGTGCTCGTGGAAGAGATTATCGCCAAGTACGACTGGATTGAGTTCTACAACACCTTCGACGTCACGCGAGGACAGCTGAGTGGCAGCGGAAACCTTCCTTCACGAGAACCCAAGGGCACTGACAGAATTGTGTTCTTACGCGTGGAGCCGCATCTGTGGGATGTCGCTGCGAAACGATACTTGACCGATTCGCGAACACCGGCGGCGATCATCGTCGCGAGCGTCGGCAAAGATGCGAAAGTGTACTCACTTAATACGGTGGGCGACTGGCTGTTGAAGAGAGCAAAGTCAAACTCCGACGTCGCAGAAACAATGGCAATACTGAACGATCTTGATGTCTATGGTCCAAACGGACTTCGAATCGGCGAGGCGATTGAGAAAGTACTCATCGAGCCGACAGTCACCGTTGCGACGAAAATTGGATATATCGAAGTAGTGGATGCTAAATCGCTCCACTGGAGGGAAGATTATCAACTTCTACAAGTTCTCGAAGGGCTCGCCGCCGGTAGCGACGACGATCTGAAAGCCGCAGCGCAAAAGAAACTCAACGAAGCGAGCAATCTGAATTAAAGGCAAGATCGGCGGAGGATCAGCCGCAGCGCACCATATCGAAGCGAGGTGTTTGCCGCTAAGCGGAACCTATCAGCTCAACCATGACCTTCACTGATTCGATAGTGATCACGAAAACGAATAGCACTCGGGGATTGCTCGATATGATCGAAGAGGGAATGGCGGCGCATCTGTCGTAGACGTATCTTGATTCCGACAGGCTTACCGGCCGTTCTTGAGGGGCGATTTGACTCCGTCGATTTGTCGGATGGGCGATTCTGCCCTACTTCAATTCCTGTTTCATTTTGTAACGCACTCAATTCTGGTCAGGTGGAGTCAATGAATGACGACGAAAAAGCATGTACCGGAATCTTTTGTGTCAGATGTGATGGAGTGGCTTGTTGAAGGAGATATTCCAGTTCTTGATCGACTTCGGGAAGAGTTTGAAGCGTGTGAAGAGATGAAAATTGAAGAAACAGCTGTCGGTTTTTACGTCAGGTTTCTACTTCGTGGCAACCCAATAGCACTCGCAAGCGACTCCGACTTTACTCTTGGAGATGTGGTTGCAGTAGATCCCAGCCGAAAGTTGGCAATGGGATTTATTCTGTTCGTGAAGCAAGGGTGTATTGAGTTGCTGGAAGGCTACACATTTGGGGGCTCGCTCAGCGAAATATCTTTTGATGAGTGTAAACTTACGTACGATACTGACGACGGTACGCGCGATTTCGATTCTGTGAAAGAAAGGTTGGCACAGTAGGGTTGCGATGGTCGTAGACGCCAAGCAGAGAAGATCAGGGTGTGCCTAATAACGTTCGGCACAGCTAAATTATGGTCGACACCAGGAGATACGTTTTGCAAAATCTTTCTGAAAGTCTCCGCGCCAGCGACTGACGGATCGACGAGGGTCATTTCCTGACTCGTAGCGATCTCGATACCAGCCCGATGCCGATTTAATGTATTCGCCTCCTCAGCCTGGTTGTGTTGGATCGGAAGGATCGTTGCCTCCCATGGGAAGGAAGAAGAACCAAGAGGGAGTGTCTCCTTCCTTCAAGCAACCGTGAGGATTTGGAGCGGTCCAGGTTTTCGTTGGATAGAGTTCGCCTAACACGCCTGAGCTGTGGACGTGTTTTACGATCCAGTTCTTGCTCGTCAGCGATTCATCTCCAGTGAGATACATTCCTCGAAATGAGGCTTCGCGTTTGTCATGTTGGGGACGAGCAGTGCTCAGGATATAAAACATCTCGGGGAACTCGATTTGTATCCAGTTCGCAATCCGGTCTTGGTCAGCAATATCAAAGACTCGAAACCGTTTCACGAACTCTGATAGACCGGCATCACCGCGATCGTGCTTAATCCTCCACAACGCCTGAGCAAGATCGGTTTGGCCTCCCCAAATGCAAATGTTCAATGGACGTTCGGGAGACCCTGAATCAATCCGCTCAATCAGCCAGTTCGAACCTTCGGTATCATGCTTGGCGCCGATGTGATCACGACCTCGCTGCGGGTTTCCGGTTTTGATCAGCCCCAGCAATGCATCTGTTTCTGGCCAGTTGTCTTCATGTTTTAAGAGGTTGTGGCGAACTTGTCCGTATGCATTCACAATCTGCCGAATCAAATCGGGACGGGTCGTTTCAACTTTGAGCTCGCCCGGAGTCCCGGATGCGGTTGCAATCAGCCCTTCGATTTCAAATTGGTTCGCGTAGACCATCAACCGAATCATCGATTGTTGGTCATCAGGATCACCGCCGATGTCAGTCAGAATGCACAACCGTGAACGCTCTGCGGCTTGCAGGGCCACGCTGGAAAACAGGAACAGGCAGAACACCAAAATGACATGTTTGGGTTTCATCGAGATTTCTCTTAACAGTGGAAGAGTGAAGCCTGAATCTTCGCAGATCGATCATTGCTCTACCAGTGTTGCATCAGCGATTCAGTTCGGAAGTCTAAACGCACGCAAGACAATTGACTAAATTGCTACATGTAAATTCGCACAATCAAGTTGCCAACGCACAGCAACGTCCGAGGCCGCAGTGCGGACCGTTTAAATTGGCGGTCACGTCTCCTGGCTCGACTGTGATCGCGAAGACGAACAGCTCGTTGGGACGACTGAGCACGAACGAAGAGGGGATGACGACGCACCTGTCGCAGAAGTATGATGGTTGCGGCAGACTCAGCGTTCATACGTTCGGCAATTCCATGAGCAAATCGGTTGTCAACAACAACAACGACGGATGTCGCAAGAGCGTATGGACGTCGGTGATTTGGTGTCGTTAACACTCACTCAAATGTGGCCAGTATAGTGAGGGCTATTGCTTGGCGCATGAGAGTCAGGTTCAGATTGGATCGATGGTGATGGATACAGACAAATACGTTCTGAATGCGATTGAAGAACTCAGCAAGCTCACAATTGACCCTGATGGAACGCCAGTTTCGATTATGGTCGAGACTGGTGAAGATGAAGCGATCATGGTGGGGACCAAGGATGATTATGTAAGGCTGGCGATGACCCTGCTTGAATCGATTCTGGAGCGAAGTGGTCCTGAGGGGCTTGAAACACAAGTCGGGGACACGACAGTACGTTCAATCCTTCCGGCGAAGCTCTTCGATCGACTAGGGCATGTCGTTCCGTCTTGTCTGTGGTTTGCAGAGACTGCTGACGAAAAGGAAAAAGTTCGCCAACATTTCTATTGGCTGGAAGGGAAGTGACTCTTTAAGGAGGGGGGGAAGAATCATAGAACTGGGAATCCGTTGGTGAGAGTCAAGGTGACTTGGCGTCGCCGTTGACCGTTGGATGTTGGCAACCGAAAGGAAGGCCATGCACAACCAGTGCAGGCGCATGGCATCGTATCCCGGAGGAAGGAGAGAGTCTGCAGCGTTACGAAACTCGACCGTGAACGTAAGGTCCACAATTGGGAGGAGAACAGAGAGGTTCCCTGCCCCACATGTCAGTGAAGTGTGGCGAATGAGCAGCTGGGGTTTTGTGGTTTAGTGTGCGCAGTTGCGAAAGTTGGTTATGGTGGTGCGCAGCGAGGGTGTTTCGTTGATCTGCTCATGGGACCAGTTGTGGGAACATCAAAACGAGCGAAGCATGTTGGGATTCTTGTCGAGACCGATGATTCCTGGGGGAGGGACATTGTTGAGGCTGTATGCCGATTTGGTCGCGGTCGTGGCTGGACGGTGTTGATTACTCCGCGCGACCCGCAAGGGCGATTGCGTTTGCCGGAAATTTGGAATGGTGACGGTGTGATTGCTTCTTTGCGGACTGCAGCTTCGGTGCGTCATGTTGAAGGTCTCGGGGTGCCGGTGGTGGATGTGGGGAACATGGTCGAGAAGCATGACTGGTTGGCTCGTGTTGCGACGGATGATGTTTCGCGGGCGCGGATGGCGTTTGATCATCTTCGAGAACGAGGCATTGAGCATTTCGCCTGTTATGCGCCCCCGATTGGTCGCTATTCCGACGCTCGGTCGATTTCCTTTCGGGACGTCGTCATTGCCAATGGCTATTCGTGCGCGATGTATGAATCGACGGGTGAAGATGCTGCGGGATGGTTGTCGAATTATTCGAATGTTCGTCGATGGCTTTCGACTCTTCCGCGACCTTTGGGGATCTTTGCAGCCGATCCGTATCCAGCCCGGCAACTTGTCGAAATTTGTTCGGTCGAGTCGATTCGGATTCCGGATGACGTGGCTGTCCTCTCGGGGGATGATGATGACCTGTTGTGTAACGTGGCTTGGCCGCAGATATCGGCTGTCGAGTTGGCAAGTCATCGGATTGGACAAACGGCGGCCAAGACGTTGGATCGGCTGATGAAAGGGAGGCGGCCTGCGAAGCGACCGGTATTGATTCCTCCGCTTCGTGTTCGGGAACGGCACTCGACCGATATTCTCGCGATGGCGGATCACGAAGTGGCGGAAGTCTTGCGATACATCCGCGACAATGCCGGGAAAGGGATCACCGTGTCCGATCTGCTGAGAGAATTTCCAATTTCTCGCAGAAGGTTGGAGAAGCGATTTCGAGCGGTCTTGAATCGCAGCCCTGCGGAAGAAATTCGACGAGTGCGAATGGCTCATGTCCGGCGATTGCTGTTGGACTCTGAGATCCCAATCGCGAGCATTGCCGCCGAATCCGGTTTCGCAACAAGTGCATCGCTTTCGCAGGCGTTTCGACAGTATTTTGGGGCGACACCAAGTGAGTATCGGCAGCGAAACGATTTGAAAGAAAACTGACGCGGGAAAATATCGAAAGTGATTTGCGCAATCGCGAATTGTCGTTTGGTCTGCTTCGAGTAAAATAAAGAGTCTGACGAAAACTTCCACTTGGGACCTTGGTTCCTTCTTTCCTCCGACCTCCCTGAACAACTCGCACTGAGGATTTTCTGTGAAGTCACTGTTGAACTGCTGTTTTGTATTGATGGCAATCTGGTTTGGGCTGGTTGTTCGAAACGTCGCAGCTCAGCCGACTGATCCTCCTTCATCGTCTCCGAATGGTGGACAGGTCGACGCCATAGATTTCGTCCGGGACATTCAGCCGATTTTTCGAGAGCATTGTTATGAGTGCCATGCTGGGACCACCGAAGAGGGTGGGCTCAATCTCGGAATCAAGGAGAGAGCATTTCAGGGCGGCGACAGCGGATCACTAATTGAAGCGGGTAATAGTGAAGAGAGCTTGCTGCTGCAGATGATCTCTGGAGAGGAAGGTGAGCGCCTGATGCCTCCGGAAGGGAGTCAACAGCTTTCGGATGAGCAAATTGAGTTGATCCGCGTTTGGGTCACACAGGGTGCGAACTGGCCCGAGAGTGCGAATGTCGTCAATCCTAAGATGGACCGGGCGAAGACTCACTGGGCATTTCAACGTCTTACGAAGCACATCGTTCCTCCGTATCGGCATTCTCATGACAACTGGTCGAAGACCCCGATCGACCGCTTCGTCTATGAACGTCTGCATAAGGCTGGTATACGTCCTGCCCAACCTGCCGATGCAAGAACGCTGGTGCGACGCTTGTATTTCGATCTGATCGGTCTGCCTCCGAACCCGGAACAGGTGAATGACTTTGTTCGCGAATACGAAAACGATCGGGACAAATCGATTGAGAAGTTAGTCAATGAATTGCTTGATTCTCCACATTATGGAGAACGATGGGGACGGCATTGGCTGGACGTGGCCCGCTATGCTGACAGCGACGGCCAGGAGGCGGATACGGATCGGCCTCACGCTTATCGCTATCGCGACTTTGTCATCAATGCCTTAAATGATGACATGCCATACGATCAGTTCGTGCGGTGGCAGATCGCTGGCGATGAGTACGAGCCCAACAGCGATGCTGCTGTTTCGGCAACAGGATTTCTCACAGCGGGAACGTGTTACAAGCTTCCCGATTCGTTTCTTGAAAGCGAGCGTTTATTAAATCGCTACAACGAATTAGACGATGTGATTTCTACTTTGGGATCAGGTTTGCTCGGCATCACCGTCGCGTGTGCTCGCTGTCACGATCATAAATTCGACGCATTCTCAGCCAAAGACTTCTACCAGTTGTTAGGTGTGTTTCACAGCGGTGACCGCGTAAGCGCGAAACTTCCGAGCGGCAAAGAAGGTTTCTTCTTTCAGGACTTCGATCGTGAGCGACGGACTACCTGGTTGTTTCGCCGCAGCGACTTTTATGATCGCGAAATAGAACTTGACCTCGGATTTCCTGAGATGTTGTCCGCCGATGCTGATGCCAATGAGTATTGGGAACAGGCGAAAGCTGCTTATTCTGAGTTGGGAGAACCGAAGAGCACGCTTCAGCGACGGGCGCTTGCCGACTGGATTACCAATACCGAACAAGGTGGCGGAGCGTTATTGGCTCGTGTGATTGTCAATCGAGTTTGGCATCATCATTTCGGAAAAGGAATCGTTCACACGACCGGTGACTTTGGTGTTCGTGGCGATCCTCCGACTCATCCTGAGTTACTCGAGTATTTGACCGACGAATTTGTCCGAAGCGGTTGGGAACTCAAATCGCTGCATCGCATGATCCTCACAAGCTCTGTGTGGCAGCAGGCGAGCACTCAAGAAGCTGTTGATCCTCAGGGGGCCAAAATCGATCCGGGGAATCGTTTGCTGTGGAAGATGACGCCTGTTCGACTTGAAGCAGAAGTCATTCGTGACGCAATGCTTTCCGTCAGCGACACGCTCAACCTGGAAGCTGGAGGTCCGGGATTTAAGCCTTACATTGCACCGGAAGCCAACCTCGCTCGCAATATTCAAGGGGAACGTTATCCCGAGAATGCGCCGGACGACGCGAGTACTCGAAGACGGAGCATATATATGTTTCACAAACGCTTGATTCCTTATCCGATGTTTCAGGCTTTCGATCGACCGGATTTAATGGTGAGCTGTGCACGTCGGACAAACACAACCGTTGCTCCGCAGGCGATGGTGATTCTGAATGACGGATTTGTTCGGGCCGTGGCACGCGATTTCGCGGAGCGACTGGTTCGCACAGAAACTGATCAGCCCGAACTGACCGATGACGATTTTAAGCCGGTGATCGAACAAGCTTTTCAGTTGTCTTTCTCACGTTCTCCGACGGAAGGTGAAGTCGAAGCTTCAGCGGGATTCCTAAGAGGACAGATGCAAGTCCGAACCGAGCGGGGAGATGAGTCTCCTCAACTAGAAGCGATGACTGATTTCTGTCAGTCGCTCTTTGGATTGAACGAATTTATTTACGTCAATTGAGTTGCCAGTTATGAAAAGTTCTTCCCAAAATTTTCCGTGTGGTCGAGTTGCGTCACTGCTCAGTCGCCGCGAATGGCTGTGTCGAGCGGGCGGAGGCGCAGGAATGATTGGGCTTGCCGGACTCCTCGCCGATCAGAATCTCCTTGCTGCCGATGAATCGGTCGACTCGGAGGATCCGATTACTTCTCTTCGACCGCGAACGGGCCATTTCCCTGCGAAAGCGAAGTCGATCATATGGCTGTTCATGGAAGGCGCACCGAGTTCCGTCGACATGTTCGATCCAAAGCCGGAATTGGAAAAGCGAGATGGTCAGAAGACGGACATTCAGGCGTTCTTTGGGAACCCTGGGCCGCTCATGAAGTCGCCTTTCTCCTTTAAGCAGTATGGAGAGTCGGGGCAATGGGTTTGCGATAAGTATACGAATGTCGCGAAACATGTTGACAAGATGGCGTTTATTAAATCATGTCACAGCGAATCGAATGACCACGTTCCTGCGATCTATCAGATCAACAGTGGTCTTCCGCGTCCGGGGTTTCCGACAGCTGGAGCCTGGGTGACTTATGGGCTTGGGAGCGAAAATCAAAGTTTGCCCGGTTACGTCGTGATGGGGAATACACAAGGAGCTAAGGGCGGACCACACAACTGGGGATCAGGTTTTTTACCGTCAACATTTCAGGGGACCCTGTTTCGATCGCAAGGAACTCCCGTTCTGAATCTGAACCGGCAACCGGAGATCACTCAGGATGATCAACGCGCTCAACTCGACTTAATGGCCAAGCTCAACGATGAGCATATGCGTCGACATACTCGGGATGCTGAGTTCGCGAACCGGATGCAATCTTTCGAGCTGGCATTCCGGATGCAGCAAGAGGCGACTGAGGTTGTTGATCTTTCTCGTGAGACACAGGCAACACACGATATGTACGGGATTAACAATCCCAGATCGAAGTCTTTCGGCTCGAAATGCCTGATGGCAAGAAGGCTTGTCGAAAGCGGAGTCCGCTTTGTGCAGGTTTACAGCGACGGGGAATGGGACGCGCACGACAACCTCGAAGAGAATCACACACACCATTGTCTGGCGACAGATGTCCCTGTGGCGGGCCTGCTGGCCGATTTGGAACAACGCGGCCTGCTTGACTCGACGTTAGTCATTTGGGGAGGAGAATTCGGGCGGATGCCGATCTCTCAGAACGGAAAGGGACGCGATCACAATCCGAAAGGCTTTTTACAATGGATGGCCGGTGCGGGAATTAAAGGAGGAACCAGCTACGGCGAGACCGACGAACTTGGCTACGAAGCTGTCGAGAATCCCGTGAGCGTCAACGATCTGCATGCCACCATGCTTCACTTGCTTGGTATCGAGCACGAACGGTTGACCTACTTCCACAACGGTCGCAGCTATCGATTAACAGACGTTGCCGGTGAAGTGATTCATGACATCCTGGCATGATGCAGTCAGGACCAAATTCACCGAAGCCACATCCTCTGTATGCGACGCTTGGGCGAACTGGTTTCGCAGAACCGGTCTAATGAGGCGATGGTCTTCAGTGTGAGTTTCGAAGAACTTCCAGGAAAGTTGAGAATGTTGTCGATTCGAGGCAGTTGAATTCGACTGATGAGAAAACAACTCAACTTGACGAGGAGAATTGTCACATGTCGAACTCATCGAACTCCGTCCACCTTCATCGCGTGCTCCGTGCTCCAGCCTCTCGAATCTATCAGGCCTTCCTGAACCCAGACGCTCTGTGCCGATGGTTACCGCCTTACGGTTATGTGGGGAACATCGATCGATTCGATCTTCAGCAGGGAGGCGGCTTTCACATGACGTTCACCAATTTCGCGAACGATCACAGCCACTCGTTTACGAGCTCTTTCGTAGAACTCATTCCGAACGAGAAAATTCGACTTGCCGACGAATTCGACGATCCAGCTCTCGCTGCCGAGATGACCAAGACGATCACATTGAAACCGGTCAGCTGCGGGACTGAACTTGAAATTCTCCATGAAGGACTCCCCGAATCCATCCCGGCAGAAATGTGCTATCTGGGCTGGCAAGAGTCCCTGCTCCAGCTTGCCAATCTCGTCGAGGCAGACCTCTCGCCAGTCGAGTAAGTGAGTCGAAATCACATGCCCCTGCACGCACTTTGAACCTGTCGCAGAAGAACATTGAGAGTGCCGTCGTCTGCCGCGCTCTCAATCTCTCAGCTTATCGGGCAATTCATTGATGTCGTGATAACCGACGAAATTGAGTTGGTCATGATGGTTTTGTTTTCAGATACGAACGGCAAATAGTCACTTTCGAAGTAGACTCAACGTTTCTGTGCGGACGGTTCGAAGTGCGGGCCAGAGTCCGGCGATCAGGCAGACTGACAAAGTGAATCCGAAGCCAATCGCGAGTTCTTTCCAGGGGATCAGCAGGGGCGGAGGACCTGCGAAGAATCCGCCGCCGTAGCGAGCCATTCCGACTCCACTCCACCCGCCGACAATACCGAATGCCAAGCTGAGCAGGCAAGCGGCAAGTCCGATGAGAACGGTTTCGGCAAGGATGAGGCGGATGACCTGCCATCTCGTGAGGCCGATGGCACGCATCACACCGAACTCCCAGGTTCTTGCGCGGACCGATGCGATCATTGCGTTCGCTACGGCAAGAGACATAATCGCCAGAGTGATGATCGGAAGTTTGCTCATTCCCCAAATCGTCGCTTCTGCGTGCATTCTGATTGCCCGGTCGACGGTCTCCGTTGCGGTGACTCGGGCGAATGGACGATACGATGTCATGCTGCCAAATCCTTGAACATCAATGGTTGTTCCGGCGTTGGACTCAGCAATATTCTGAAGGTCGGCTTCGATTGAGGACAGCGACGCTGATGCCTCCTTGTTGAGCCAGAAGAATTCTGACTGCGGCAAATGGAAGTCTGTTTTCACATCGTCGCGGTTTGCGAAAATCATTGCAGCGGTCCGAACATGGTGACGCCGAACTCCCGAAAACTTCGTGATCCAGTGCCAGCCTGGAAGAGAAATGACACCTGCGATGCGATAGTTGACAGTTGCTTCCGGTAAATTCGGTGGTTGAAAACTTAGTTGATCTCCCAGTCCAATTCCGGTGAGCATTCGGAAGTCTTCCGAAACGAGACAGGCTCCACCCTCTTCGAGTTCTCTGGCAGCTGATTCTCGATCGCCGTCGACGAAATGGAACTGAAAGAGTGGGTCAGAGCCACCGATGGCGCGTCGTGGATCGACTCCAAACAACACCGCGTTGTCGTACTTCAGCGCGTCCGGTTCATTGCCATCGGGCCAGCGAAATCGAGGTTGTTCGATCGAGACAGGCAATACTTCGTCCGACTTGACCCCGTCGATATTCTCGATCTGCTGAAAGCTGTCGTCGTCCACTCCGACGGGATGGAACGCAACGAGAATATCGGGCATCCAGCCACCAGGAAGAAACGGTTGCAGCATGGAATATCCCCAAACTTGCGTCGATGTATATAAGCCGAGTCCTACAGTTAAAGCGAGAGTGGCTCCAACCGTTCGCCACATGTTGCTTGAGAGTTGTGTGTCTAGGAGTCGGCTGTCGAGTTGGAAGAGGGTGCTGAGGACGGGGGAGAACCAGCGTTCGCAAATTCTGATGATGGTTGGAGTCAGAAAAACCATTCCCAGTAGCAATGCGGGGTAAGCGATGACGGAGTAACTCAAGACGCGCCACGCTGGAGCGATCGGCAACAGGAAGACGATGACTGGTGCCAGGCACGCCAGCCCAAGTCCAATGACCGCGAAAGCAATCCAACGACCTCGACTTGGGGATGGAGCCTGTTCGGACATTGCTTCGATGGGTGCGATTCTCATGACTCTGAAGACTGGAAGAATGGCAGCTCCAAGTGCGCCAGCAAGCACCGTGATCAAACTGAGCATGATCGTTGTCCAGCCGAGGCCAACTCCCGAGTTAAAGAGCCCCGGCATGATTTGATTTCCCAAAGAGATCAACATGGCACCGGTAAGCAGTCCTCCTGCCCAGCCGAGTCCGGCCAGGAGTAAACTTTCAAACGCGATAATTCCTCCGACCCGTAGACGCGTCAATCCGATCGCTCGGAGCATTGCAAATTCGCGGTTGCGCTCGGTGACACCCATACTGAGAGTCGACAGAATCACAAAGACCGGCGCGAGTGACGCCATTCCCGTTGCAGCCCATGCTTGAGATCGTTGAGACGAGACGCTGCGCGATGTTGTCATTCCTTCTCGCACCTTCGAAAAATCGACGAATTGCAAAGGAGGATGGACCGCAGCAAACTTGGGACCCCAGGCTTTCTGGAATTCTTCAGGTGTTACAGTGTCTCGCAATGAGATCTGTAATACGGTCGGTCTTGCTTCGAATCCCGTAATCTGTTCAGCAGTTGTAGGTCGTACATAAATCGCATGAGTGGCAACTCCCTGTACATAAGCACTGGGGAGAGAGAGTTCTGCTTGTTTGGGGGCACTACTGGGAGGTTCGCTCAGGGTATCGGGCTGTGAGGCTTGTTCGTGTTCGTCAGCTGCAGATTTAAGAGACTTCTCGTGGCTATTTTTTGTAGGAGGGCGAGAGCCTTGAAGTTTAAGTGATGGAGATTCCGAAGCTTGATCGATTAACCCGATGACGGGCAATTCGATCTGATTCGCCAGTGAGGTCACGAGAATGCGATCACCGACGGAAATATTCAAGTTCCGGGCTGTGCGGACTCCGAGCACCGCGGCGGGAGCGTCTGAGGTTTCATCCAGCCATTCTCCTCGAATCAACTCATAGGGCGGCGACGTGGCAGGAGTTCCCACAAGAAGTGGATCAACTGGCGGCGCACCATGGACTGGTGGTCGCGAGCCAACGAGCAGTCCCAGCGTGGTCTCAGGTTGCTTTTCGTCGGTCGGTTCAGCGACTCGTGTTACAGTCACTCGCGACTGAGAGACTGGATTCACTTCCAGGACGCCGACATCATTCTGCAGTTCGTCAAGGATTTGTTCCGAGACGATATTGGATGCACTCGGTGGTCCAACTGGGACAATCAATGCATCGTAGCGCCCAAGATACTTCTGTGCATTTTCATCGAACTGAGACACGAGTGCGTCGTAGCTGCTGACAACCCAAACGACAGCACACGTTGAGGCAATGACTCCAAAGATCGTGACGAATGGCCGTCCCGGGTGATGCCACATCTGCGAGAAGACGATTTTTGCAATGAGACTCCAACTCTTCATAAACGCGATTCCACGGATGTCGTATGAGTGTTTGCGGCGGCAACGTCGAATCTGTTTGTTGTCACCGGGACGGCACGGGAAGTGCAATAACTGCGCCGGTGCTGGAGATGTAGACTGCCAGGCTCTTGGATTGGCCCGATCGAAACGTTGTGGTGGTCTGTATACGCAGTGCATCAAACTGGCGAGTCATTCTTCGTCGAGGTCGAACTCATTTAACGCACGTCGGCTTTACTGAAGTTATGGCGAGAAATGCGCCAGTCGTGGTGAAATAATCGCCTCTCACTGACGAGGCAGTTCCTAATTCATGAAATAAACCTATGAACGATTCTGCTCATCCGCTTCCACTGATTGTCGACAACGTCTCTAGAGCATTTTCACGCGGGGGATCACCCGTGGAGGCTCTCAGAGAGGTGAACCTTGAAGTGAAGTATGGCGAATTCATCGCAATTATGGGGGCTTCAGGATCCGGCAAGAGCACCCTGCTCCATGCAGCGGCCGGGTTGACGAGGGTTGATGCCGGCCGAATCGTAATTTCCGGTCAGGATATTTCTGAGCTGTCGGACTCTCGACTCACAAAGTTTCGCCGCAAGCATCTGGGCATCGTGTTTCAATCGTTTAATCTCATTCCGACCCTCTCGGCTGAAGACAACGTTCGGCTCCCCAGTTCGTTGGACGAGCATCAAGATGATCAAGTCGATGCACTTTTGGATCGACTCGGCATTCTCGATCGACGCAAACACATGCCGGGGGCGATGTCGGGTGGCGAGCAACAACGAGTCGCCATCGCGCGAGCCCTTGTCTGTCAACCAGATCTTCTATTGGCTGATGAGCCGACGGGAAGTCTTGATTCAGTGACAGGACAGGAAATCTGTAAGTTGCTAAGACAACTTTGTGACGAGGAGCAACGGACGATCCTGCTTGTTACTCACGAACCGAACGTCGCGATGTGGGCGGATCGCATTGTTGTGCTTCGGGATGGAACTAATCTCTCGGAATTCAAAACGCCTGATCGTCATGATCCATTGGAAGTCGCTCATCAGTATCAAAGCTTGCTCACTGTGGGGAGTTGCTGATTGGCCGAAAGTTCCGTCCACTGCCCTGCCCGCTTAGTGGAATGTTTCTTTTATCTATAGTCTTGGCGCGAGACCTATGCGGGATTGATGGACGAGAATATGTTCAAGTATGTGCTGCGAGATCAATGGTCAGTTGCGATTCAGTCTGCAAGAGAGAATTGAATCCCCCTACTCACAGCTGGAAGTTCAGCACTTCCATGATGTGCTTCGGGGATCTCTCGAAAGTGCACGTCGAGGTTGTGAATCTCTCGTGACTTCAGTCGCTCGGCGAAGTCTCTGGCGTCCCCAACTTCGGTCTCAGCTCGGAAAGCCGGTGGCTTTTCCAGCTGCAGATGACGTGGTGGGTTCAATTCGAATTCACCGACTGTCACAAGAAGACGTGTAATGCGAGAGAGTTGATTCTGTCCAGCAGGGAGTTCAGCGTGAGTTTCGTTATGTTCGCTTGCGAGTTTCCGTGAAGAGCTTTCCGGAACTGATGCTTCGATTCTGTTTCCAAATCGTTGAACGAACGTCTTCTCTTCGTTGATTAAGGAGCCGCTGTTTCACCACAAAGACGGGCTGGACGCAATGAACGTCTGAAAGCTCTCCGGGTTGGTGAGAAACATGTGGAGAGTGAAGAGGCCGCCGAAAGAATGGCCAAACAGAGTCTGGCGATTTGTGTCGATTTCAAAGCGGCGCTCGATCTCCGGTTTCAGTTCGTGTTGAATGAAGTCGAAGAATTTTTGGCACCCGCCAGTCTTCGCATCGGAAAACGGTTTCGCTTTCGTCCTGAGCCATTCTTGATCTGCTGGTGGGGTTAAATCGAAAGTTCGACGAGCCCGTCGGAGGACAGGATTGCTTTCAGTGTATCCGATCCCCACGACGACGGCTGGACGATGATTTCGCGATTGGCCTTCAACAACTGCGACCACAATCGGGAAGCTGGAATTGCCATCGGTGTGATACACGACGGGCCAACCCTGCTTGGGCCGCTCGCCACTCGGTTGAGCGACGAAGATGCGGTAGCTCTTGCCGTCAACCGAACGCATGTCGAATTGTGCCGTGTCGGGAATTCCGACTTGTTGCGCCTCGGAACCGGAAATCACTCCGGAAGGATCAGCAGCCATTCCGAGACGAACGCTCAATATTGCAATTCCCAAGATGTAAAAGATGCGATGCATAACTCGATTCCGGCAACGGCAAATACAAACATCCCAGTTTATTCTGGAAGAACTTCAAGGGTTGCGGAGAAAACCAGATAGCGGGTGTCCGCATGTTCGAGAGAAGTTTTCTGGTCTTGTGCCGAGGTCGAGATCCAATACATTCCGGGTTCATCCCATTTGACGGTGAATTCACCATGGGCATTTGTTACGGCTTTTGTCTCTTCCAATTGATTGCGATAGCGAGTCCCGCCCCGGATGACAGCTACCTCAAGTCCTTCACGAGGTTCGCCGTTTACCAGCATTCGAAAAGTCGCGTCTTCACCGGTGTACAGATCGTTCGGGTGAGTGACCGGAATCATTTCCAGTCCGTCGCCAATCGGTGTCATTGCTTTCGTAGTGGGAGTGTTCTTTGTCACAAACGTCTCGAGGCGTCCAAGACTTTCTGCGACCTGGAACTCGGTCGCGTCGGCGGGAACGGCTTCCTTAAGTTCGCTGGGCAGACCACGCCATCGCTTTCGTTCTCCGTCTTTCTCCCATGACGCAAAGCAGAACTTGCTCATGAGGGCGATGCGGTATGTACCGTTTTGAGTCAGTTCGACATCAAAAACACTGCGGTATTTTCCCATCGACTTGTTGACTGCCTCAGCTTCTGTTCCATCGGGAGCCACGATCTCCAGAAATTGCAGCTGCAATGGAACGTGGTTGAAGTAAAACAAATCGTTGGAAGCACAGGCATCGACGGTGACCCAGGCATCATCTCCTGCGAATTGCGTTTGAGATGGAAGAATCCACAGCTTATGAGCGAAGCAAGTGTTGCTCAGAATTGTCAGCATGAAAAGTGTTAAAGCAGATCGTTGAATCATCATCGAATCTCACTGTTAGGAGTGGGGGCGAAAGTCAGTCCGCACGAGGGGCGGAAACTTGAAGTGAGACTGAACCGAGTTCAGTCTCTCCCGATTCTTGAGCTTGTTGCTTCGCTTGCGGTGGCCATTGAAACGGGAGACGGACCAGTTCGCGTCCGCCCACTTCACGTGCCGCTTCGACCACCGCATTATATTGTCCGGGTTTCAAGTCTTTGAGTTTGTCTTCTGTCACGCGAATGCGATGTTGGCCAGCGCCGCGAGTCGCACCTGACACAGCGTCGACAGCGTCATCCATGTTCCGGCCGCCTCGACGCCACCATTGTCGCAAGTCGGGAAGCCATTTCTCTCCATGCCCTTCGTCGTTCACACCTTGCTGAAACCAGACAGCAACGTGTTTCACCAATGTGCGTGATTCGTCCTCGATCCAGACAGCGACATAGGGACGGTGATACTCGCGCACTCGGATTCGCGGAAGTTCAACGCTGATCAGCATGGGGATTTCGCTGCGCGTTTCTGGCTCTTCGGCGAGGCTTTGTTGTTGCAGGTTTCTGAAGAGTGCAGAAATTGATAAGAAACAGCTCATTCCTAGAATTGCCAAACGCTTCGAATTTATAGCTTGGCTCATTGTAATATCCTGAAAAAGAAGTGCTTCGGGGGAGATGTGCTTTCGTGTCTGGAACCTCAGAGAGCGAGTCTCCGGAGAAATTCACTCGCTTCACGAAACGTCTGAAAACTGACTGAACGCTTTAATAGTTCAACGCCCCTTTCCCCTTCTTTCCCTTCGAGTTTGTCCACTGGTATTCAATCTTTCCCGGTGTCTGATTGATTGTGATTTCGTAGGAGATCTTTCTCCTGTCGCTTCCCGTTGCGGTGTAGTTGCCATTTCCGGTCGGCGTCAGTTGTAGTGACATCAGTTTCAGGTCTTCAGTAATCAGGAACCGGATCTGTGATTCTTTCGCAAGACCGGCAGCGGTTGCTTCGATGTCAGCTTCTGAGGGAGGGGCGACTTCGTTACCACTGCATCCGAGCAGAACTGTGAGAATCAGGAGTGAGCAGAGGGATCTGAGTTGCTTCGTTCGCCAGTTTTAGGATCAAGCTGATTCGTGGTGCTGTTTCAGGCTTGGGGAGCTCCAACGTCTCAACGGAGTCGTTTCGAAAGAGTGAGGGGCTTGGGCCAATCGACAAAGTCGCTCATGATCGTCACGAGAATGATGCCAGACATCGGGTGGCAAAATGACGAACAAAGCGAGATCATCGGACAAGCGACAGTTGAGTTCAGTGGTCTCCGGCTTGTTATCGCAACGGGGCAACATCGGCCGGACAAGGTGTTGGCTTGCCTTAGAATGGCGTTTCAACTTCGCCACCACCGGCAGTCCATGCTCCTCGATAGACATCGCGATCGACGGAGTCGCTGATGAAATGAACGCTTCCGTCCATCATTAAGAACTGTGCTCCTCCCGTGTGATGGCTTCGTGCAGCTGTTGCTTTGGAAGATCCCCAGGCAGCGTCCGGAATGTCACTGTTTGGGGTGAGGTACCCGTTCATCACGCAGCCTCCGGGGATGACTGCTCGCAGCCATGACGTCAGTCGGAAGCCGTCTGTGTTTTGGTGTGGCGGTGCGGCGGCAACGGCGTCATACGGCTGTGCCACGAAATACATCCGGTAGAGTCGAACGTCGTTGTCCGTTCCGGTCGTGTCGCTCCCGGGACCGCGTGTTGACTCGGCAAATGCGATTGTGTTTGACGTCCCATCAATGCAGTCACGAATTCGTGTGCCTGAAGAACACCAGAAGAGTCCGTTATTGCGATTGATTGGATGGAGTTGATTGGTCCCGTCATCCGTTCCGTCGCCGCCATTGGCCGCATAATTACACCCTGCATACTCGAAAGTGTTCTGGAACGGCTCAATTGCCACGGGAGGTGCGGGATCGCTTGGGCACATGAACATGGGAACAATGGTTTTCGCGACCGGAACCATCTCTGGGGGAAGTGGTTGAGCGGCCGGGTGTCCGAGGTGGAGGTCCCAGTCAATGAGGTTTTGCAGGTTGGCCTGATCGCAATATGGCAACAGTCGGGCCAGTGGGGAAAAGTCGTCCGGGTATCCAGCTTCCAAGGTGTTTCCTGCACTGGGGAGCATTTCTGCATATGTGCTCATGTAGTTGTGCAGTGCCAGGCCGAGTTGCTTCATGTTGTTTTTGCACTGTGTTCGTCGGGCAGCTTCGCGGGCCTGCTGAACGGCTGGAAGAAGCAAAGCAATCAGGATTGCAATGATCGCGATGACGACAAGCAACTCAATGAGCGTGAAAGCGGGACGTTTGGGAGTGCCGCTTGTTGAAACGGAACGCATGGGCGGGCTTCCTGGCGGAAAAAATGGCTTTGTTTTAAACGGATTCAGCGATGACTCTGGCCAAAGCTCTTGCCGTCGCACCGTTGGATCGAGTTGAGACGGGGTCTCAGTGTCAGTAGATTAGCGGGGCGCGGATTTTCGTGCAAGGTTTTGGTGAAGACTTTTGGCTCGCAGATCGCATTCCAAGACGGAAGCAAATCGCACGCCGGTCTTCGGATTCTCGTTACTCAAGCGTGTTTTTCAAAAGACGCGGCAATGCTGTTCACTTCGCGGCGGTCCTGCATGGTCCGTGTTTCACGTTTTTTCGATTGCGATCAGTTGGAGATTGGTTGTGGTTGCTCTTGCGGGAGCGTGGCGAGAATTTCGCCACCCATGGCGAAAAGGCGGTCGCTGTCGCTTACTCGCTGAGGGAATAAAGCGTGGATTTCAGGCTGAAGTGATTGGAACAGACATTGCGATGTTGTTGCTTCATCTTGAGTTCAGCCCCATCCTTTTCACTGCCCCCTCTGTTGAACGGCCCCTGCTGTTCTCGTGTGAGCGGGCAATTGATCGCAAAAAAGAAAGCGTGATTTGATGATCGTAAATCTGGTATTCACTCTGGCGGTTGCGGCGATTCCCGCGCAGGTCGGAGAGTCGTCAGACTCTGTCGAAGCGAAGCGGAGCGAGATTGTGCAGAAAGGGCTGGCATTTCTGCGTGAACAAGGCCAGGAGGAAGATGGCTCTCTGTCCGCGCGTGTCGGTTCAGGAGTGACCTCCCTGGCGGTCGCTGCCGGATTGAAGAACGGTCTTCCGTTAAGTGACCCCCTTGTTGCGCGCGGACTCTCGTATCTTGAAGGGAAGATTCAGCCGAATGGTGGGATCTATTCGAGTGATCGGTTGCGTAATTATGAAACCTGCGTAGCGATCATGGCTCTTGCGGAAGCAAATTCCGTTGCCGGAGACGGTCGCTACGACACTGCCCTTAAGAATGCGGGCCGATTTGTTCGCGGCCTGCAAGTCGGCGTTGACGACGAGATTTCCGAGTCGGATTCCCACTTCGGGGGAGTTGGGTACAGCGGCAAGGAGCGGCCTGATCTTTCGAATACAGCATTCTTTATCGAGGCACTGAAATCTCTCGACACTCCACCCGATGATCCCGCGATTCTGAGGGCGTTGGTGTTTGTTTCACGTTGTCAAAACCTTGATGCCCAGTGGAATGACACTGTGTTCGCGGACAAGGTGAAGGATGGCGGGTTCTACTATGTCATCCCAACGGAAACGGTCGATCCCTCGGCTTCAGAACGGTACACGGAAAATGGCGGTCTGAGAAGTTATGGTTCGATGTCGTACGCCGGTTTCAAAAGTCTGGTCTATGCTGGGCTTGAGAAAGACGACCCTCGGGCGAAGGCCGTCCTTGAGTGGATTTCCGCGAATTACTCCCTGCAGGAAAATCCCGGGCAAGGAATCGCGGGGTTGTATTATTACTTTCACACATTTGGGACTGCGCTGGATGCGTCTGGGTTGGAAGTGATTTCGACCCCTGATGGAGAGAAGGATTGGCGGACGGATCTTGTTCTTCATCTCGGGAAGTCACAACGCCCCGACGGTTCTTGGGTCAATGAAAATCGTCAATGGTTTGAAAATGATGCGAATCTCTGCACCGCCTTTGCGTTGCTTTCGCTGTCCCATGCAAAGGGTTCCGAAGAATGACTGACGGTGTGCCTCAGGCAGCAGAAACGTCGGGGGCTGAGAGCGAGTTGTCAAACTTTCGTGGCAAGCAGTACTGGCTGCGTGGTGTGGTCCTGTTGGTCGCTCTCAACGCTCTGTTTCTGGCTGTCGTAGTGACTTGGGTCTACTTTGATTCTGGTGCCCCATCTCGGTCATCGCCCTTCCTGAATAAGTTTCGCTGGTGGTCTCAGCCCTGGGGTGTGTACGTTCCAGCTGTTGCTGACGCTCTGGGGGCTGGGGCATCTCAGGGGGCGGCCATGCTTGGGGTTTTGCTCTCTTGTTTCTCGCTGCTGCTTGTTATTCTCTCGTTGAAAGGAGTCCGCAATGCTGGCGAGCTTGTTCTCCCAATATTCGCTGGTGCGATTGGAATTGGGTGGCTTCTGCTGGGGGTGAATTGGGACGTGATTCGCCTCCGTGGGCAGTCGATGGAACTTGCTCGCCACGTTGAAGGTGTCAGCGAGTTCGCAAGGCAGCTCGAAGAGGAATGGCCGGATCAGGATGGTGAGATCGAGGGATTCGGTGCGTTTCTGGGGTATCCTTACGGCACTCCTCGCACATTGCTGATGTTGGGAGAGGCGTGTGTTCCCAAGACGGAGTTGCGAATCGCGGCAGTTGAACGGACGCCCGGAGAGTCCATCCGGTTTCAACTCTCCGGCGGCTCATCGGATGTCTGGTTTGAGTGGCGAGTTGTCGAAAATGCCCCGGCAAGCTTTGCGGGAGGGTTGCAACAGAACTACTCGCCAAAGGCAAGCTTTATGGTGGCGGACAAACTCTTTCTGGTTCGCTACGCGCTGTCTGGTCCGGAGCCTTCGGGTTCTCTGTGATCAGGTGAGGCGAGGTGCCCTGGTTGTCGCCGGGTGGGGTTGGAATGACTCGATCTTTACGGTGGGCGACGACTCGACTGGTGTGTTTCTCGGATAATCCGCATTGCCGATCGCGTTTGGCTTGACAAAGTTTACCATTTATTGAGAATGAGTCTTAATATCATGTTGGGCACCCCGTTTAGCTCTGAGCTTGGAGTGGGGTTGGTCACATTTGATATTGGTGACCGCCCAGGAAACGGCGACATGGCCAGCCACCCACGGTCTTTTGCCCAGGCAGCTAGCACTCCTTTGCGTTGTGGAAATTTCGTCCTGCTATGTGCGGGCTTGATGGAAATCCTTGTTGCTGACTCTTTCGGTTTCGTCTCCAGGTTGAAAGCAGCAAACATTTTCATTGGTCAGTACTTCCCGGAGTATCAGTATGACGGCTGCATTGTTTGAGGATGCTCTCAAAGCTTATGAATCGGGTGAATTCGAAGACTCCCTCAAGTTGACCAAGGAATTTCTTCGCCATCAGAAGGAAGACGGTCGAGGATGGGGGGGCTGGGGCTCATTCAATATAGTCGCGGACGTCTCGCAGTTTCGGTGTCTGCGATTGAGAGAGCCTCCCTGTATGTGCCGCTGCGATCAGTGAGTCGTGTTTGTCTTGCTCTGGGGTACGTGGGAGTCGGGCAAGAGCGACTTGGTCGTGATTTGCTAGTGGATCTCGTGGATGAACCCGCCCTGACAACGGACTTGCTTCTACAGGTAGCGGCAGGTCTTGATTCCCTCGGTGAGCCGGGGGCTGCTCTTCAGGCGGCACGCGCAGCGACGGAACAAGACCCCGATCATGCACAGGCGTTTTACGATCTCGGGTACTACGTCGGACGTTGCGGATACCCAACGAGTGTGACTGAGGCATTGGCTCGACATGCGATCTCGCTTGACCCGGAACGAGTCTGTTTTCGCATCGGATTGGCGAAGCTGTTCGTCGGTCATCAAAGAGAAGATGAGGCTTACGAGCTGATTCAAGATCTTTCGAATGTGCAGATAAGACAAGTCGATTGCCAGAATTGTTTGCAGCGAATTGTTGAGCTTTGCGAAAACGTTGGTGACTATCGCCGAGTCATCTTGTGTCGCGAGAGGCTGCTGCAACTCGAGCTGAGAGAGTATTTGAGCGACTGCTAAAGAGTTTCTGCAACGACAAGCGAAAGGACTAATTCGAGATGGAGTCGTTCGAATTGCTCGCAAAGCACTTGGAAATTTTTCTGTTGATCGGCCTTTTCATGTTGGTATGGAAAGCCGTCGATTTTTCTTTTCGTCGACGCTTCATCCGCCGAAATCCGCGGATTCGAAAGTTCCGTGCGATGCTATCGCTCCACAGAAGCGGTGTGGAGCGTTCACAGTTGATGGGAATGTTCGGAAGAACCGCCGTGACGAAGGACTTTCGTCAGATCAATACTCGGCTGCTTTCCGAATTTCGTCGTGGGTTAATGTTCGTCCTTGTGCCATCTCTTTTCGTATGAGTTAAGAATGCGAACCGATGGCAGCGATCGAGCCATACTCGACAAGGGTAATTTGGAATCTTGAGGTACGCTCAGTTTTCGCATAGCAACCTATTTGTACTTCGGTCTGCGGCAGGTTCGCATTTTAAGTTTAATTAGACGGGAAGACTTCCATCCTATGACTATCTTCAGAGCCTTTCTGCCGTTTCTTTTTGTGTTCGGTGTTTTGGCACGAGCACAGACAGCGTCAGCCAGCGACTTTCAATACTTTCACGAGAACGTCCTCGGGACTTCACTTGAAATCCGGGTTGATATCGATTCGGAAGATGTCGCCGCGCAAGTTGAATCAACTGTCCTGGAAGAGATTGATCGACTTGATCAGATTTTGAGTCGCTACAAAGTCGACAGCGAATTGATGCGGTGGCAACGCGGAGAGAATGTCAGGGGAATCTCAGACGATCTGGCCATTGTTCTATCGCATGCGGAGCAATGGAGGGTGCGAACCGGTGGGGCATTCGATGTTCGCTCCGGGGTTCTCGATGCCATTTGGGATCAAGCAGAGAAGGACAATCATCTTCCATCCGGTGAGCAACTGAAGTTGGTGACAGAGCAACTGACGTGTTCTCCGTGGCGAAAAGAATCGAGTCGATCATTCGATCGGAACGATAACCTTCCGGTCAGCTTAGATGGGCTCGCGAAAGGTTATATTCTGGATTCGGTATGCATGTTGATCGAAGCTCGTTTCCCGTCGGTTCGCCAAATGACGATCAACATTGGAGGAGATCTTCGGAAGACAGGTCAAGATGCACTGTTTGTTGCTATCGCGGATCCGGAAAATCCAGCTGTAAATACGACACCGCTGGCGAGAGTGGAAATCGTAGGGGAAGCTGGTGTGGCGACGAGTGGCGGATATCACAGAACCTATAAAATTGATGGGCATCAGTACTCCCACATTTTAGATCCCCGCACAGGACAACCAGTGAAAACGGTTGTGAGCGCAACGGTGATCGCCCCAACGGCAATGGAATCCGACGCAGCTGCGACGGCTGTAAGTGTTCTTGGAATGCACGACGGAATCCGTTTGATTGAAAAGATCCCCGGTTTTGAATGCCTGATTTTGGATGAGCAAGGAGAGGTGACCGTCTCTTCGGGATGGCCGACAAGTGGTTCTCGCGCTGGACTGAGTTTCGTTGCGTTTGAAGAAGAAGTCCCAGAGGACGACTCTGCGGAAGTGAAAACACCGGCCCATGGAATTTTTGTCGACTTCAGTTTGCCTCGCCAGACTGGTGGACGATATCGACGACCGTACGTAGCGGTCTGGCTTGAAGACGAAGTTGGATATCCAGTCAAAATAGCTGTCTTGTGGCTAATGAAGGAACAGCTGGGGGCTCGCTGGTACAGGGACTTGACTCGGTGGTATCGGAGCGACCGACTTCGAAGAATTGTCGAAGAGTCGAATTTGATTGAAACAGTTTCCTCAGCGACTCGCGGACCGGGGGAATACGATGCTCATTTCGATGGAACAGACAACTTAGGGAGAAGACTTCCTTACGGGAAATACACGCTCTGCTTGGAAGTTGCTCGCGAACACGGAACTTATCAGATTATCCGGCAATCGGTGCAACTCGGCACGCAACCCATCGAGGATCAGGAGCTGAAAGGCAACGATGAAATCAATGATGCCTCTTTTCGCTATGTTCCCTGGCCTGATCATTAAACATTAAACTCGAGTTGTTAAGTTGCATGTTTTCTACACTCGAAAAATTTGCAATCGAGTGTCCGCTCTGCTTGTGGAATTCTTTTTATGGTCACGTCAACCGGTCTCTTCGAGGAACAGCAGAGTCCTCCTCGAAAGCGTAAATGGTATGCGAAGAGTGCAGCGGCATTTCGATGGGTTCACATCTACTTCTCAATGTTCGGTTTCGCAACCTTGATGTTTTTTGCTTTTACTGGGATGACTCTTAACCATCCAACATGGTTTGGTGCAGGTGAGCAAACGATTCGTGACTTACAGGGAGAGATTCCTGATACTGTCATCGGGGGTGTCGTTGAAAGTCCGACCGGTCCGCAGGGGGATGTCTCTGAACTCAAGATCACTGTCGACGAACTCGCCATCGCCGAATTGCTGCGCGCGGAACATCACCTCAAGGGGCGGGTCACGGAATTTGAAGTGGACGAATTTGAGTGCATGATCGTTTTCAAGGGGCCGGGGTATGCTGCGGACATCTTCCTCGATCACGAAACCGGAGAATACACTCTGGCGGAAACGGCGAGTGGGCTGATGGCAGTCATGAACGATCTTCACAAAGGGCGAGATTCAGGAGCAGAGTGGAGCCTGGTCATTGATATCTCTGCTGTCCTCACGATGCTCTTGTCGTTCTCCGGCTTCGGCCTGCTCTTCTATGTTCGTCGCCTCCGGCTTTCCGGAGTGATTACAGCCTTCATCGGAACTGTCGTGTTGGTCGCTTCCTGGGCGATCTGGGTGCCATAACGCTTTCGAGCAGCTGGACAAGGACGCAAGATTCCGATGGACCAACTTGCAACATGCGGGGAGAAGTTTCAGAATCCCCGAAAGCTGGGAATACCGAGCTCATGATTTCGATGAAGTCTTGGTCTTGAATCTCGCTTCTCGCGAGTCAACATTGGCGATCCAGGATGGATTTTGCGAGTGTTGTATTCGTGTTTCGAAATCACTCTTTTCATCCCATGGACAATACAGTTTCTCATGTCTGCCCGGTGCTTGCTGCAATTTCAGTGAAATCTGGAGCAGCTCTTCGCAGGTTTGTTGAGGCTTGCGAGGTGATAGTAAACGCTAAAGAGCCCTGTGAGTTTCACTCTAGAACGAAAATAGAACAAGGGAAACTTGATGAGTCGATCACCGCGTCAGGCACTTTCGTTGAGTGCTTGGGTTATCGTAATTGGTTGCCATTTTAGCGTTGCTTCCGCCAGCGATCCAAAATCTGACGAAGGAGTTCTCTTTCATGACTCCCATTTTCATTTGACGAATTATGTCCAGGAGGGGCCGAGTCTGTCAGAGTTTCTTCGACTGATGGGGACGAAGGTGGGGCGAAGCATGGTGAGCGGAATTCCATTGCAGCAACAGTGGATGTATGCCAATACCGGCGACTTCGCGCCGACATATTACACTCAGACTGATGCGCCGCTTTACTATTATTCATTTACAGATGCCATTATCGCTCACGAGTACCTTCGCCTTAAGCCCGAGGAGCGAAAACGTTTTGACCCCATGATCACCGGGTTCAATCCGACCGACATGTACGCGGCCGACCATATCCGGCGCGTCCTGATGACTTTTCCGGGAGTTTTCTCGGGAATCGGCGAGTTCTCGATCCACAAGGAATTCGTTTCCTCGAAAATCTCAGGAGAGGTAGCCACGCTGGAGAACAAGGCGTTGGATCGCATTCTCGAATTCGCCGGTGAGGTCGGACTTCCAGTTGTTCTTCACTGCGACGTCAATACGCCCTTCCCTCGTCCGGATCAAGATCCTTACATCGTCGTCAAGCTCAAAGAACTCGCAGATCGACATCCCGAAACCGTCGTCATTTGGGCACATATCGGTTTGGGACGAGTCGTCAGGCCGGTCAAGGATCAACTGGCGATGGTGGAACGTGGGCTGCGCGAACGCGAATCGAAGAACATTCACTTTGACATCTCATGGGATGAAACAGCGAAATACCTGGTGGGGAAACCGGAAGCGATTGAAGCGACCGCCGACTTAATCAATCGCTTTCCGACTCGCTTTTTGTTCGGAACCGATTGTGTAGCTCCCAAGACGCAGGAGCAGTATCTCGAGGTCTACGAAATGTACGAACCTCTGTTGTCGCAACTGACTCCTGAAGCGAAGCACCTTCTGTTGAAGGGGAATTATGAGCGAATCTTCGATGAAGCTCGTCGAAGCGTAAGAGTCAAAGAATGTTCGAAGGCAACCGGCGCCTCCGCGTGATTGAGAACTCGGCTGACTTGACGCCACAGCTCTGATCGCGTACACCTTTCTAGGTGCACACAGATTGCAAGTGAGTTGTATGTGTTCAGTCTGGCTGGGCATAAACAACAGCGGGGGAACGGGAGGACCCTGCTGCTGGATCGTCAAGGAAGATGACTCGCCCCTCGACAAGGAGTCACTGATGGTGTTGGTAACGTGCAATAGAATGCTGTTGATGCTTGGGATGGGATTTGCGTTCTGGTCATCGGTTTTAGTTGAGAATTTGTGTGCAAAGCAGGACTTTGCTTTGTCAGGTCATGCGTTGGCCAAAAGTGTTTCTATCAACATTCGACTCAAAGAAGCAGGTCGACTCACGAATTCGGTCGAACCATGCGGAACCAAAATTGTCTATGTCGAAGGATACGGACCTGCTGGCGAATTGGCTCAATGGCTGGCATCTCGAACTGAAATTGAAGAGTTGAATCTGATTTGCATCTGCTTTGTCGAATCGGACATTCAAGCCATCTTGAGCCTACCGAAACTGACTCACCTCAATTTTCGCGGCTGCCGACTGACGTTCGATCAACTCAACAAATTGAAGGCGCATCGATCCAGACCCACGATCGAACTCACTGGTGTGGTCTTGCTGTCAGAATGATAAGGCATGTCGAATAGAGACGCGACATGCACTGGTGCCGAGCGCGTTTGGCGTTTTGTGGAGCACGCATTGCGCGTCGAGGACGTCGAATGACATGTCACGTCATTCCGGATGCTTGTCCCCATTCTGGGTTCGCCCTTGTCCGAAGCATTCACCGATCACCACTTCTTGCAAAACCAGATCATTTCCGAAGATTGAAAGTCGCTTGGTCCATTGCCCGACCGTTGAGTTGCAACGTCAGACCATGTTCGCCGGGGTAAAGTTTGTAAGTAGTTGCGTTTGCTTTAAGCACGTGTTTCTTCTTAATCGTGACCGTAGAACTTTTTTTGAGGTCCAGCTGTTTCAGTTTAAAAACTTTCGGGCTCGTTGTTCCATTGGCTTTCATGAAATCGATCACATAATCGATCAGTACAGGTTCGTCTCGCTTTGCGGTCACGTTAAATGAAAATTCGAGCGCCTCGCCAAATTTAAGTGTTGAACGCTTTAACCTGAACTGCGAGATCTCAATCTTCGGGTTTGAGCGGAAGCCCAGCACTTCGAGAGCTTTCGAATCACCTTTCTTGATCAAAGTTCTCAAGGCGTGTTTTGTCATCCAGTGCAATTCAGGGCTGTTCTGCACTGCGAGATCTTTCCAGCGAGTCAATGTTTCGATGACTACCAAAGGATCCGTCTTTGCAATGTCGTTCAGATGATTGGCAACTGAGCGAGTTACATACCGAGTGGGATCGGCGTGAAGTGTGTCGAGTAAGGGAATTGCAGACGTACATGGAATGACGAGTCGTCCCGACCAGGGCAATCGGGGACGCGTGCCCTCGCTCGCGAGCCGTCGCACATGATAGTTCGAATCAGTCGCCCATTTCGCAAGTTCGGCCATTGTGTCTTCAGTGTGCTCATTGATAAATGAGCGAATGGCGTCTTCCATCGAGAATCGCATCGTCAACTGTTTCAGGGTTCGTAGCGAAAGTTTGACATGTCGCTTTTCGAGTCCGTTTCGAACCACATACTCCCCGAGCGGAGCGAAAATAAAATCCCCGAAGTCATTGTCGGTTTTCGAAGGATCAAGCGGCGGTGGAAGTGCTGACGTGATCTGTCGAGTTGCGACGCGAAAATCATCGGACAGGAAGTTCTCAAGGACACTCGCTAGATGGACGACTCTCTGCTTTAACTCCAGCTTCGTGAGTTGATCTATTGACTGGCGGACGAAATTTGCCTTGTCGAATCCTGAGTCTGTCGACGCAAAGAGGTCGGCGAGATAATTGACTCGCTCCGAATTGAAGAGCTGGTCTTTGAGGCTGAAACTCTCAGTGGAATGCTCTGCCACAACTCGATCCTGCTGGTTCCTTTGACGCGGGGCTTGGTTGATGCCGAGAATTGTAATGCAGTTGAGAAATCGATGCGCTCCTGAAACTCCAGATAGGAAAGATCTTCGGAACGGGTTTCAATCTCGAAGCCCGAGGCCTCTAATTGTGACTCATTCGGAATCAGTCGTCCAACTGCCTACGGAGAGAAGACCGGTGATTGCTTCAAGTCACTCAGCTGCCACCTTCGACCATCTTCCTCCCTGCCCCGTCGGCGGTCTCAGTTGCCTCGTTTTGTCGTATGAATATGCGAACATTCCTCCCGGACCTGCAATTGAGGCGACAGTCCCATCATTGTTGCAGATGTGCGTTTCGCTCACGGAATTGCCAAACGTCTGACCGGTGAGTCTTCCGGAATCATGATACGCTCTGGTGAGGTGAGTCGTCATCCCCTCCTCAATCGTATAGAGTAATCCCCGAGAATTATTCGTCTTCACAATCTCTGTCGCGTCATATTCGAAACGCTGTTCGACGTGTTCAAAGTCGGACAGCAGCTTCAAACGGCTTCGCCTCCTAGAAAGTATTCTGGGCCACCCGCGGTTACGAAAAACCTGACAAAAATCCCAATCAAACCTGTCTTTCCAAGACAGTCGCTACGCCACTAACGCCGACTCCCCAACCGCTTTTGATTAACCATGACTTGGAAGTTCACTTCCTTTAAATTTCAACAACTCGCCAGTCCATCCAGGCAACGGAGTGTTCGGAAGAACGAGCAATCCTTGCAGATCAACATCATTAGCCCACGGGTCTTCGATTGAAGATTTTGGACTTCGAGAGTCGGAGTACCAGAAAGGCCCGATAGAACTTGGCTTGCGAGTAGACGAGAAAAGCGTCAGCCACTTTGCCCACTCGGAACACCGCACTTCTAAGTTGCCTGGGGGTAATCCAATAACCAAATCCTCACGATTTGTTGCGATCGCAAGCAACGCAAAATTACGCCCGTTCCAGTCAATATCTTCCTTGCGCCTAATGTGATCGACCGTATTCGAAACGGCGAGAGTCATCAGATTTGAATTAAAGTTACGTCCGCGCCAGGCAATAAACTGAAAAATCGCAGATCGTTTGTCAATATCACTGGAAATCAGTTTCATCTGGTGCGCGGCCGATGCCCGAGAACACTTCACCCACGTTTCACCACTTGATTCAACACTGTGAATTCGTGCTGACGCCTGAATTGAGAAGAGGACACCTTCAGCTGCGAGAAGCAGCTTAAAACCATCACGTCCATTTCTTGAAAGCGCCTCATCAAGATACGAATTGATAAAATTTTCGTAATTGTCTGCATTAGAATGAATTGCAGACACAAAGATTTCGTGCATTTTGTAGTTTGCAACCGTCCAAGCTGCAATCTCAGCCTGTATTTCATCATCCGCTTGTAGTTCGGGATTTACAACTATTGAAACGGATGAAATCTGATCACACAGCGCCTCGACGGAAGGAACAGAATTTTGCGCTTCGCATGTCGCAGATTGGATGAATACACATGCACAACGAACCAGTAACAATAAAACGACATAACAATATTGCATCAATAAATCCTTCCTTCTAATGGGTAAGGTCAACATTGATTCCGCCACTAAAATCATACGTCCCACTTCCTCCCAATGGAG
The DNA here is from genome assembly GCF_007859735.1 of Thalassoglobus neptunius. Taxonomy (GTDB): domain Bacteria; phylum Planctomycetota; class Planctomycetia; order Planctomycetales; family Planctomycetaceae; genus Thalassoglobus; species Thalassoglobus neptunius. Next base: position 39,524 of record NZ_SIHI01000031.1, read on the forward strand.
CAGGGTGGCATTGCTAGATCGAATCGAAGGGGGCCATGTCCTCGCTTGCGTGGACATGCAGTTCACGTTCTCTGTCGGAACAATCCGGTCTTTACGAAGTAATTCTTCCATACTTCTAGGCTGGGTGGCACGGTCGATGCTCCTTGAGAACATCGCTCTCCAAAGGTCATTGATCAGCAAGGTCATTCGTCGATAACAGGAGAAGGTCAGCTCGTGCAAATGCCCGGCTTCGTGAAAGTGCTTGATCCGCTTTCGGTGAGGAGTCTGCATCAAACCATCGTACGTCCAGCAAACACTGCAGGACAAGCCAGCAGTGGCACCCAACGCCGTTAACCGTATGAAGTCAGTGTTAGGGGTGTGATTTTTTGGGCGAGGAGGTTCAGGTCAGCTGAAGGTGGCTTGATTGTCGGTGGACCGGGTGGTTTGCGAGTTCGACGCTGCGGA
>NZ_SIHI01000032.1 GCF_007859735.1 Thalassoglobus neptunius
ATTCAGGACTGGCGGATGACTTACAACCACCGCCGTCCGCACAGCTCTCTTGGAGGGTTGACGCCTGCCGAATTTTCGACTCAGTGTGCTTCCGTTCCAGAGAAGGTTCCGCCTACGGCTCCACCTTCTCCTCCACTCCAGCACACTGACTTACTTACCTAACCCCAACTCTCATAAGCCTGGTTCAAACTTCGGGGGCATTTCAGGGGCACGCGCCTGAACTTGTTTCGGCCAACGCAGCCTGAATTCGATCCGACATTTCGTTGAGACCGATCGGAAAGTTGCTGTTGTTTGGTGATCCGCTTGGCACTCTGCTACGTTAAGAGAGCGTGTTAGCCCCTCTGTGCCTCGATGAGTCTCATTCAAAGGGAATTCGTCCTGCGCAAGTGTGCAACTTCGCTGCGCCCCATTGGGAATGGCGGATAACACCGGAACTGAGACGACATTGAAATCCTGCGGCCTGACATCAGCTCGCCGAATTAAGCCAGAGTGAAAGGACGCCTGGAATGCAGTTCTTCAAATTGATGGGAATCGTTCCGCTCGGAATCGGGTTCACTGTGCTGGTGTTCGTTTGGTCTCAACCGTTCAATGGATTTGGCGACATTCCAGTATTCTTCCGTCTGTTTGCCAGCTTTGTTGCACTCGGATTTATCCTTCAGGGAGCAGCCCTGTTGAGTGGTCAATTTACTGATCCTAACAAACTCAAAGCGATGCTTGAGCGAATGCGTCCCGATGTTCCGAAGAACTCAACTACTGACGAAGAAACCCCGAAGAGCAACACGGAGCTCAGCTACAGCTGCTCGAATTGCGGGGCGGCACTGTCTCCGAAAGCCGAAGTTTCTCCGCACGGCGACACGAAGTGTGACCACTGCGGAAAATGGTTCAACATCTACAACCGGCAAGCGTAAGCTGGAGCGATTTGTTCGAAGTCTGCTCGACTGCTCGCGAGAAGAAGCTTCCGAAAATGGTCAGGCAAGAATCGCCTCGACAGGATGCTGTTCTTCAACCCCGGTCAAACGGACATCAAGTCCCTGATGTTTGTAGACCAGTCGGCGGTGGTCGATGCCGAGGGTGTGCAGAATGGTCGCATTGAGATCATGGATGTGCACTGGATCTTTGACGATGTTGTAGCTGAAATCGTCCGTTTCGCCGTGAACGACGCCTCGCTTGATTCCTCCACCGGTCATCCAGATTGTGAAGCATCGGGGATGATGATCTCGACCATAGTTCTCTCTGGTCAGTTTCCCCTGACAATAAACAGTCCGGCCAAACTCTCCGCCGAAGACAACGAGCGTATCATCGAGAAGCCCGCGCTCTTTGAGATCTTGAACGAGCGCCCACGCTGGCTGGTCGATGTCGTGACACTGCTTCGGAAGATCGCCAGCGAGATTGCCGTGTTGATCCCAACCTCGATGGAAGATTTGGACAAAGCGGACGTCTCTCTCAGCCATGCGTCGAGCGAGAAGACAACTGGCCGCGAATGTGCCTGGCTTCGTGACTTCATCTCCGTACATCTCGAGGGTCGACTTGGATTCACCGGAGAGATCGGTCAGTTCCGGGACAGATGACTGCATCCTGAATGCCATCTCTGCCTGTTCGATGCGGGCTCGTGTTTCCGGATCGCCAATCTCTTCGAACGTTTTCTGATTGAAGGCTTCGAGGCGGTCCAGCATGCGTCTGCGGAGTTCGGTGCTGACGCCCGGAGGGTTTGAGAGAAACAGAACGGGATCTCCGCTCGAGCGAAGCGAGACTCCCTGATATCGAGTTGGAAGGAAGCCCGATCCCCACAATCGGTTGTAGAGGGCCTGTGCCTGCTGGCGCCCTGTCCAGGAGGGAGTCATCACGACAAACGATGGCAAATCGGCATTCGTTGAACCGAGTCCGTAGCTTAGCCAAGCTCCAAGGCTCGCCCGACCAGGAAGCTGGTTCCCGGTGCAGATGTATGTAATGGCTGGATCGTGGTTAATGGCCTCGGTGTGCACGGTGCGAACGATCGCAAGATCATCGACCATCTTTGCTGTGTGCGGGAGCAGTTCACTGACCCAGGCTCCGCTTTGCCCATATTGCTCGAACTTGAACTTCGACGGAGCAATTGGAAACCGGGATTGGCCCGACGTCATCGTCGTGAGTCGCTGTCCTTTACGGATCGACTCCGGAAGATCGGTGTCGAACAGGTCATCGAGTTTGGGCTTGTAGTCGAACGTATCCAGTTGACTCGGTGCCCCTGCCGCGAACAGATAAATCGCCCGCTTCGCTTTCGGAGCAAAGTGTGGCAGATCAGGGAGACCGGGGTTTGCTGTTGCGGCTGGAGCGGCGACCGCAGCGGTGTTTCCCATCAATGTAGCGAGCGCAGCCGATCCGAGTCCAAGGCCAGCCTGACCAAAGAAATGACGACGTGTCAGATACTGAAAATGCTGTTCAGCAGGATGCATGAAATGCTACTCACTTTGTCATCAGGGAGTCGAATTCAGTTCATCACATGAATGATTTCAACTCGGTGATCAAACGTTGCAAGGCTTCCACTCAGAGCGCTGATGGAAACGCCAGATTGAACCTCACGCATACAACGCAGAGACAGCTTCGGCTTTGACGAGTTCGCGCGGTTGATTCAAATGATTGTACACAATGGTATCGGGTGCGATGCCGAATGATTCGTAAATTGTTGCCAACAATTCTCCGGGATGAACCGGATCTTCGAGCGGCGCGGAGGCTGTCTGATCGCTTTTTCCGTGAACATAGCCCCTCTTGATCCCAGCACCGGCGACGACCGCTGTGTAGCAGTACGGCCAATGATCACGCCCATCGTCGCTGTTTCCATTGCCGCTTGTACTCACTCCACGCTGTGGACTTCGACCGAATTCTCCGACAGCGACAACGAGTGTTTCGTCCAGCATGCCACGTTCATCGAGATCGTTGATCAGGGCTGACAATCCCGAATCCAACATTGGAGCCGATTGTCCCTTCATCCGTTTTGTCAGACCGGAATGCACATCCCAGGAATGCTCGTTGCTATTGGCAACTTTCGGCCAGACAACTTCGACAACACGCGTGCCCGCTTCCACGAGTCGACGTGCGAGAAGGCAACTTTGACCGAAGGTGTTTCGACCGTAACGGTCTCGAGTTTCCGGAAGTTCCTGCTCGATGGCGAAGGCATCTCGCGCTCGGCCTGATGAAATGAGTGACAGCGCCTGATCGTAGTATTCGTTGAGTTTGTAATCTTTGACAGCACGGTCGATTTCCGGCATGCCTTCGTTAATCACATCCAACAAGCGTGCGCGTCGTTCCATGCGCCCCCCATAGACATCGGCACGCATTTCCAGATCGGTGACATTGATTTTGTCCATTTTAGACATGTCCATATCATCTCCCGGTGGGTAGAGAGTGTACGGATCGAAGGCTTTTCCGAGGAACCCGGCGGTGCCCCCCTTGCCGACCACGTTGCTCTCCTGCAGTGGTCTTGGAAGCATGACGAACGGCAGCATTGCTTCTTTGACTGGCTTGAGCCGAATCAGGTTTGATCCGAAGTTCGGAAAATCCTTTGGGCTGGGAGGTTCAAGTTGGCCCGACGGACTCACCTTGTCGGTCGTGTATCCCGTCATCATCTGATAAATCGCAGCGGTGTGATTAAATAACCCGTTCGGGGTGTAACTCATCGAACGAATTAAAGTTGTTTTGTCGATCACCTGTGCGAGCTGAGGAAGATTTTCCGTGAAATGAACTCCAGGAATCTTTGTCGAAATATTAGAAAAGGCAGACTTCACATTGTCAGGAACGTTTTCTTTTGGATCCCACAAATCGATGTGACTTGGTCCGCCCTGGAGATAGCAAAGAATGATGCTCTTGGCGCGACCGTGGCCGGAAGAGAGGCCGGAATCGTTGCTCGCCTGTGCAGAGCGCAGCTGCAACATCGACCCCAGTGAAAGTCCCAAAACGCTACTTCCACCAACCTTTAAGATGTCTCTTCGAGAGACTCCCAGGTGCGAGTCACACAGATCTTTTCCAGGCTGACCGGGAATTCGAATCATCATGATGAGAGACCTCTTCAATAGGGAGGATCGACAACCAATGCACTCACGTATCTGATTGAGAGTTCGGCAGTCAATTCAAATGTGGGGACGACGAAATTCGTATGAAACCAGTGACAAGCGCGGATCTATTCTAACGGTTAAACAAAAACGCTGGGCTGTTAATCAATGCCCAGGTCAAGTCCTGAACAATTGTGAGACGTTGTTGTTGAAGTTGTTCTTCGCTGAGCTTGACAGCACGGGTTAACCGAACCAATTGCGGATCTTCAACAAGTGGTTCTTTCTGTTTCTCCACTGACATTTTCAAAATTGTCACTCTTGGATCCTCAGGGAGTGGCTGCTGTTCACGTTCGAGTTTTTCCTTGAGCAACCTCAGCTGGTCATCCTGTTGATTGTAGAATTCCACTAAAGTCTTTTGCTCTTCCTCCGATCGATCTTCGATAGACTTCGCAAGGATGTCTGTAATGGCTTTTGAAGTACCGGGTGTATATGGAGGATCATCACTGGTCGTGGACAATCGAAACTTTCCAAGCGAGTGCTTCTTGTCCTGATAGTTTTGATCGATGGTCACTTCGAGGACGATTCCCTCTTCGAAATTTAGTGGCTCTGCAAGTTCGAACGTTGCAAATCGATCTTCTCCGGTTTTGGGAGAGGTTGCCCAACCGTTGCCGTTATTTGGCTTCTTTCCATCAATTGCGGTCTCGATGGAATAACCACCCTGTGAAAAATCGGCCGTTGCATTCTGCAACTTGACGGCAACTTTCTCTTCCGGTTTTCCAACGGGCCAAGCATGGACGGTGAATTCAGACACGACGAAATTGCCGTTTGGTGCCCGACCAGGGCCTCGCGTAGGTAACCGATCGTCCGTTAATGCTTCCAATTTGAAAGCTTTGATCTCTGTTTTGATCGGGTCTGATTTCAGAATGTACGCCCCGGCTTTGTTGTTCTTTCCGGATGCGAAGATCGCCCCGTCGTCTTCACTGCTCAGCTTGGCCCCGTTGGTCGTTTTGAGTTCCTTGAACTCGATAAGACTCCACGGAGTTCCGGATGCAAAGACCGACTGTTCCCAAAGTGCGAGTCGCTCATCAACCGATGCAACGTGAGCATCAAGTTTTTCCTGAGCTTCTTTGACCCGCTGCAGCCGCTCCTGTTCCTGTTTCTCTTCGTAGTCCTTGATTTTCTCAAGATACTCGGCCAGTTCCTGTTCAGCGCGATCAATCTTTTCCTGACGTTCTTTTTCCTTTTCAGCGATGATCGGACCGACTTTGTCTTTGTACTCTTCGAGCTCTCGAACCAACTCCTCATGTTCCGCGTTCAATGTGCTCATCATGTCAAGCGTGACATCAATCTCTCGATCCGAGGCAGAGCGATTAAGCACTCGCAAGAAGACTTCATTGACGAGTTGCCGGTCGTCTTCAATTGATGACACCAACTCTTCGATTGCATTGCCGGGTTGAGAAATTGCTGTACTGACCGTCTGTCCGTTCATGAGTGCCATCACAGGTCCGAGTTGAAGCTCGGACGACCGTTCACACTCACAGGATGATTCACGGACTGGACGTCCGAGATTGGCAAGAAATCCGTCAGTGAGTTCGATTCCGGAATCGGGAATGGCAGCTGCGCGGGTCCCTTCAGGAACTCCGGGGATTTCCATTTTCGAACCAGTCACCGCGTAAACGGAATCGTAGAGCACTTCTGCGGGCAGTCGCTTTGGATAAGCGTGAGAATAATTCAGTTGGTCGTCTGCATTCCATTCGTTGGTCGCAATGCTGAGCTGATAAGTTCGCGACTGACAAATGTCGACCATCAACTTCTGGACATCGAAACCCGACTCGACGAATCGGTCAGTGAGGTATGCCATCAGCTGCGGATTCGAAGGAGGATTGCCAGCCCGAATATCGTCAAGAGGCTCAATCAAACCGACTCCCATGAGATAGCCCCACACGCGGTTCACATAGCTTGACGCAAAGTAATCGTTTTCAGCAGAGGTAATCCAACTCGCGAGAGCTTCGCGGCGGGTAGTCTCTTCGGCGTTTTGAAGGTCGCGGTCAAATGGAACCAATGGTGCCACAACATCGCCGGTTCGGTCGTGAACAACTTCGCCCTCTTCCTGATCAAAAACAACTTCCCAGAGTGGTTTAGCTCCTTCGACAGCTGTGCCGCCGAGATTGCCGTCCTTGTTTTCTGGATCGCGTTTCAATCCAACCTGAGCGAAGAATGCCGCAGTTTCGTAATACTGATCCTGCGTCCATCGTTCGAACGGGTGATCGTGACACTTGTTGCAATTGAATCGCACGCCGAGGAACAGGTGCGTCGTGTTTTCCATCATCGCGTCAGGTTCGCGAAGAATTTTGTAGTAGGAAGCTGCCGGGTTCGACTTGTTGGATCCGGAAGCAGTCAGAACAAGACGTGCGAATTCGTCGTAGGGTGTATTCTCCTGAACATGCTTTCGAATCCAGTTCCGGAAGAGCTTCGCCCCTTCTCCGCCGATGAACTTTCCGTTGACTTGAAGCATGTCAGCCCACTTGTTGGACCAATGTTCGACATAAGCTTCTGAACCGACCAGTTGCTCGACCAATTCGTTTCGTTTCTCACGGAGGTCTCGCGAGTCGTTGACGAATTTCACAACGTCATCTGATGTCGGAGGCAGCCCCGTCAGATCAAGGTAAACCCGACGAATGAACTCTTCGTCGGTACACAACCCTGACGGAAGAATCTTCATCCGCTGCCACTTTTCTGCAACGAGGTCGTCGATCGGCGACCAACTCTCTGGCTCGCTCCATTCAAACTCGCTTCGATCCCCCATCACAGTCACTGTCGCTGCAGCATAACTTCCTTCAAATCGTGCCAGCACGGGAGCTTCGCCGCGTCGAACCGCGGTGACAATTGCTGCTCGATTGACTGCAGCAACTTCTGTATTTCCGCTCTCGAGGAAAGCTTCTCCAGTGACGTCCCGCACTTCACCGTTGGAATAGGTGGCAACAACTCGAATTTGTTGCCGCCCTCCGATTTGTGGAATGACGGGCTGTTCGGGAATGAGTTCGATTCCGGTAACGCGAGGGACATCCAGATCGAGCTGGCACCCTTCCGCAATCCATTTTCGGATGACTTCGTAATATGGTTCTCCAGGAACGGTTAAGCGACCTCCCACATGAGGAACAGCACCGGACGCTTTGAGCAGCATGAGGCTGTCGTCGGGAGACGCAACATTTGTCCGCCTCGATTTAATGTCATCGGCGAAAGATCGAACATCGAAAATTGGATCGTAACCGCGGAGAGAGAGCTTAAAACCGTTCTTGCCATCTTTGGCTCCATGGCAAGTTCCCTGGTTACATCCGAGCCGAGACAGCACAGGATTGACATCTTTAATAAAGCTTACCTGCTGTGCCGGATCATACGGAGTCACGCTCACAGGAACAGTTGCCTGTAAGTCTCCGAATGAAACTTGTAACTCTCCGGATTCTGCTGTGAGGCTTTTCACTCGCTTAAGTGGCGAGATGAGAATGTTATCCGAGGTGGAACTAACATTCGCCATTCGAGTGAGATCAATCGCTCCTCCGGATTTTAAACGTCCGGTCACCAGCAACTGGACATAACCTTCTCCTTCGACGAGAGAGACGACGTCCGGGCTGATATCCAATTCAACAATCGACTCACCTTCAGGCAGCGATTCTTCCCCGACAAGGGAGTCGTCGACGGAACGTTGAGCTTCAACTTCCCTAGAGGCAACATTCTCATCACTCGCAATTTCAACAGGCAAAATTTCCCGGATAACATCCCCCGACTGCGGGTCGATGAACCAGAGAACTCCATCTCCTCCAGCTGCGACGATGACGGACCCGTCGGGATGATAGTCCAAAGCATAAATGCCCGTCGGCAGGTCAGTTTCGGTGAGCGGAGCCGTTCCCTTAGTCACGTAGTCTTCCAGGGTTTTCTTTTGCTCAGCGTTTTGGCTTGTCACAACCGTTTCGACGATCGGCTTAATTTCTTCGGGCATCTCAAAGTCGAAGTCCGTCGAGAACGTATAAACCTGACCGATGCCATTAAAACTCGAGCCGCAAGCGATTTGTTTTCCATCCGGAGAATATTCGATTGCATACAGACGCCCCTCCATCGGAGTAAACCGTCTTAACAGATTCGCATCATCCCCAATCACACGTTTTGTCACGCGATGCATACGATAAACACGGGGAATCCCGTCCGCCCCTGCGACGGCGATTTCGTCACGGTCCGAACGTCGGGCAATTGACGCCAGTCCTCCCTTCAGAGCACCGGGAGTAATTGACGTCACATTGTCCACAAATCGTTCTGTCTCAAACTCGTAGAGCTTGGTCGACATATCCCGTCCGACTGAAACGATATATTTTCCGTTAACAGAGAAGACTGTCTCTAACGGCCAATCATCGTGAGCTCCATTAAAGAAAACCTGCTTCCCGGTGACGGAATCGAATCCTCGAACAATATTGTCGTGACAGCCAACAATCACGATGTCTCCTTGAGGAGACCAACTCACGCCGTAAAGCGTGTCTGAAGTGATCGGAATCGACAACGCGAGGCTTTGATCCTCGATATTCCAAACCTGAACTTCTCCCGATCGGCCGGGTTGACCTCCAGCGACTGCCAACTGACTTCCGTCTGGGGAAAACGCAATGGACTCGATGCGTTCTGCCATGCCGACGAGGCGACCAACCAGCTGACTCCCATCACCGGATCGAAGCAAAACTTCATGAAAACCAGCAACTGCGAGCAACTCTCCGTCGGGAGAGAAGTCGATCGACGTCACGACTGGAGCACTGTGATAAACGGGCGGATGTTCGGCATCGTACAGTCGACTCTGCTGAACGGGGGAATCGTCTTTCGCTCCTTGCTCGATCCATAAACGAACAAGTTCAATCTCCTCATCCGAAAGAGGAGGCTTCCCCTTCGGCATTTGAGCTTCCCCGTTCTCAGGAGTGATTTGCTCGAGGAGATAACTCGACTCGGGATTCCCCGGAATAATCGCATCTTCTCCACTCTCCCCTGCTTCAAGCAGTTCGGAGACGGACGTCATGACGAAGTCTCCGCCTCGTTTGGCAGGCTGGTGGCACCCCTGACAATGCAATTGAAAGATCGGACGGATCTGCTTGTGAAAGCTCACCTGTTCCGCATTGAGGGAAGAAAGAGAGGTTGCGAAGAAGAGACTGAACGCAACGGAGAAAAGGGTTCGTTGGAGCATGGCGTCTAACACTCTGGAGGGAACCTAGTTCGTTCGTGCTGCCAGGTAAGAAAACTCAGGTGTCAGACGATGACAACGAAAGAGGTGGGCAACCGAAATAGGTTGAGTGTTGCTTACCCTGAGCTCCGTGGCAGCGGAAGGTCGATCCGCTTATCAGAATTCGCTGATATTGTGCTTCATCTTACATCATCCTCAGCCAATTGCAAGTAATTTGAAAGTGGTCCAATCGAAATTGAAAATTGAAACCGGGAATCGGATCTCAAAAACCGGATTCCCTGAAAACCCATCGCATTCATCAGTCAACTTTGATAACTTGAGTTCACTGAGGAATTTGAATTTTACGAGTCCGCCCAATGAATGGTTTGCGAAAGCAATACGGGCTCTATCAATAAAAATCACGTTCCTGGTTTGTTGAACCAGTTCTCATTCTCCCGAGGGGGAGTAAGAGGACACCACATGGAGGATTCGGTCATGAACCCATCAGCTCAAAAAGACACAGCGATCATGATCGCTGTCGGAAGACTCTTCGATCTGGAGAGACAGGTCAGCTCGCGAGCTGCTGGCCGCATCCGGAACCTGACCATTGAGTCTCTCGGAGACTCGATTGTGCTCCTCGGCGAAACGAACACGTACTTCGCCAAACAACTCGCCACACAAGTCTGTCGAGAAGAGTTCCGCGATGTTCCTTTGCTCAACAACATCGAAGTCATTTAAAGGTCATCCCGCGAACAGCGAAACCGCAGCGGTCGATGCGAAAGTGTTCTCGAAGCACCCGTTGACTGAAAAGTTGACTGAGAACAAGTTCAAGAACATGCTCGCGATGACTTCAGCGGCCTCGATGTACGGCAATTACGCAAACACTCCGTAAGACTGCTTCAACCACATGGGAGCGATGTGTCCCAAAGCACGGAGTTCCTGCCGGCAATCGTCGGGACGAAACGCGTTCCCGCAAACGCCCCCTTGACTCACTCCTGCGTTTCCCCCAACCAAAACGTCACGACTCGCTTCGTTTCTTTTGCTTGCCTGTTAAACTTAGGAAATGATCCCCGTTTCCGTTTCGATGTTGCCAATGTTGTTTGCCCCGCAATCCCTGCGCGGGCGCAGTGCTGTTGTCATTGATGTGCTTCGCGCATCAACGACGATTACGCATGCCCTCGCTCATGGAGCCAGCGCCGTCATTCCCACTGAGCAAGTCGAACAAGCATGGGCCGTCGCCAAAGAACTGCCTGCGGAAGATCGACTCTTGGGCGGCGAACGCGAAAGCCTGACGATTGAAGGCTTCGATCTGGACAACTCCCCTTTTTCCTACACACCTGTACGTGTGACAGGCAAGACGGTCATCTTCACGACGACCAACGGGACTTACGCGCTCCAGAAGTGCTCTCATGCTCAGCGGATTTTGATCGGCTCATTCACGAATCTGTCCTCCATTGTCGAAACGCTTATCAACTTTCGGCATCCCGTTCACCTTGTTTGCGCGGGAACAAATCGACAATTGACAGCTGAAGACATTCTCTTCGCGGGAGCAGTCACAGATCGACTCTTGACCGAAGGTGACGGTCAGTTTGAGCTGCATTCCGTTGAATCACAGATGGCGGTCGACTTCTATCGGTCTCACCGCATTGGAACCGAAGCATTCCATGCTGCGATGTTCGAGAGTCTCGGCGGAACCAATCTTCGGAAACTTGGGCTCGACGCAGACATCAAGCGTGCCATGGAAGTTGACCGATTTTCGATCGTCCCCGAGTGGAACCCCACTCTCAATCGAATCACCATTTCAAGCGACGAGTAAAGCCTGCTCAGAGAGCGTTACCCCAAAAGACCGCTCTTATCGAGCGAAGGCATTGCCTCCGTATTGCCGAGTCAATTCCGCGTTGAAGATTCCGACTACGATTCAACGGTTGATACCGGGTTCAACTCAGGCAGGTCGTGACTCGCAAATCGCATGGCGTTTTTCTTTCGATGATGATCAACTCGCGACAGTTGTGACACGATCTCCCACAGCGGTTGCCCCGTCCATTCTTCGGGATTTCCTCCTCCGAATAATCGGAATTCGAGGTCATTGACGACTCGTGAAGCTTCATCAACTCGGCGAATCTCATCTGCCGATCCGTCTCCTACGATGTGCTGATTCAAACGCGTCCAGTTCATCCACGCCTGATAAGCTGCGCTCGCATCGTTTTTCTGACAGGCATCTTTCAGCCGTCGCAACAGTTGCGTTTCAGGTTGATTGAAGTACGCACTGAGCGCGTGCCAAGCTCTTTTCCCAAACAGAAAACTCAACACAATCAAGACGAGTACAACTGCCGCGATGTAATAATTCGCTGTCCTTGTCGATGGAAAAGCGGAAGTCGTTTCCGCAGTTGCGATTGCTCCACTCACCGAAATTGTTCGTCCGGGGAGCGATTTGCTTTCGAAGGCTTCATCGTCCGGATTCCACCACCGAACGTCGACGTCGGGAATCGTGTAGGTTCCAGGCCGCTCGAATTGAATCTTCACACTGTCCGTCCGCTCCGCCTTCGCGACTCCCCGCTGAACCGTATCGACAACTTTTGGTGAACTCGGATACGACCTCACACCATCGGGCAGGTTCATCGAAATGGGCGGCATCAGCATGGCTGTGACTCCCTCTGCACGGCGAATCATCGTCCGCTGAATCACATCTCCGGGAGCCAACTCATCCTGATCGTCCGGTGTCCAAGACTGCGTGAATTCCAGCTTCGGAACCGAGATCACGATTTCTCCCGGTTCGGTATTCGGTGGACGTTTCGATTCGAAAGTGACTGGCGAAGTCTGCACAGAGTGATCTTCTGACTTCCCTGTGAAAGACGGTTTGCTCGAATAGCGGACCCGAAACGACGGAACGGTGATTGTCCCCGCCTGTTGGGTGAAGATCGCGAATTCATGTCGTTGAGTCAAAAGCGATTCACCATCGACATTTTCGCTTCCCACAACGGGGTTCCCCATTTTCAGAATGACCGTTGAGGGCAGTTCCGGGAGATCGAAAGCTGCGGCGGAGCTGAAAGGTCCCGGCGAGCACAGAGTGACAATGAGAGGAATTCCCTGGCCTATCCAGACGGACTCTTTCCCCAACTCAGCCTGAATTGTTTCTGCACTCCACCCCAAGGAAGGACACAGCAATACTGAAAGAACAAACACAGCGATGCGAGTCACTCGGCAGCCTCCGCGGCTGTTTCACGAGCCAATTGATAGGAAAACTTCGCTTGAAGGAACTGGGAAGGTTGCGTCTGAACTCTTCGAAGCCAGAGGGCTTGCATCTCTGAATTGGAAATCGGCTTCTGATCGTCCACGGTCGTCTCTTGTCCGCCCGGTTTGGTTTTATCAAAAACGATCTTGTCAGCTCCGACCTGTTGATCTCCTAAATCTCCTCCCTCCTGCTCGACACGTTTCGCCCGGGCAACTGCGATCGCTCGATTTGTCTTGGCATCTTCACGGTCGGGATTCAATTGCAGGGCACGATCATATTGCTTGATCGCCGCTTCGTACTTGCCTCTCATGACGAGACAGTTTCCCCGATTGTACTCCGCGTCGGATGTCGCCACGCGAGCAAATTCCTGTTCGGCTTTCTCGAACTCTCCCGCTCGAAACCATGCCTCGCCTCGCCGCATCGGATCTCGAAACGTCACGGCTGCTTCCGCAAAATCTTCGCGATTGAAGAGACGTTGTCCCTGCTGATCGGGAGTCAACCAGAGTCCCAGCCACGAAAAGGCAACGACGAAGAGAGTAACTGCCAGCGTTTTCACAACGACTCTCCTTTCGGATGAACAAATTCTTCACGTCGGAAGGTTGTGAGCAGCAGCAAAGCGACAAACGGAACGAGCCACCAACCCGCTTCCTGCCACCTTGCTCCATCTTGTTTTTCGGCGATCGTCACCGGTTTTCTGGCCGTCATACGAACAAGAGATTCCGCGTCTGTCTGATCTGACGAGATGACCACAACGCTGCCGTCAATCTCTCGAGCGAACGTTCGTATCGAATCGAGTTCCGGAGTTTGCTCTCTGGCGATCGCCCACACGATGACGCAATTCGCTGATGTTTTTCGGAACTCGGAAACGTCTTCCGGATCGTATTTCGAAATCGCATCGGCGACGACCAGAATCGTTCCGCCGACGTCTTCCAGCGTCCGATCGGCCAGCTTGATCGCTAGCATCACATCTTCTCCCGGCTTCGGAAGGATCTCGGACGAGATCTCCGAGGCCATGGTGGACACAACGCTTGTGTCTTTTGTCGGCGGCAAGACCAGATGTGCCGAACCAGCATAGGCGATGAGCCCGAGCGGTTGCCCGCTTCGCTGCTTTGCGAAGTCCACGATCTTAAGGTGCGCCCGCTCCATTCGACTCGGCATCAAATCGGTCAGCGACATCGATTCACTCGCCTTGAGGACCAACATCACCGGAACGACATCGTCGGAAAACGGACTCGGTTCCAGCCGCCATGTCGGCCCCGCAACGGAAATCACAGCCAGCACTCCACATAGTAAAAGCGCAAGGTGCGACCAGTTGCGTCGCTGTTGATGACCAATCGTCAGCGCCTCAACAAACTGCGGCTCCATCAACGCTTTCCAGCCACTTGTGGGATTCAGCCAATGCTGTCGTCGCCACCAGAGGGCAACAACAATCGGAAGCAACAACAGCCACCACGGCCTTAAGAAATGGAAACTCATGGGTCGACGGCCTCCAGTTCGAAGGTCCGCGCATTCACACGGAGTCGCTGTCTGACGTTGGATGCGTCCACCGAATCACGGCGAGATCGGAAGGACCAGAGAACCGAAGCAAGTCCGAGCAATACTGCGACGGACAAGGGAACGTAATACAAATCATCTCTCGGGCGATAGCTGACGGTTTTCACTTCCGTTGTTTCGATTTCATCGAGTCGTTGATAAATCTTTGAGAGTTCATCGCGGTTCAATGCCAGAAAGTATTCGCCCCCCGCAACCTTCGAGACTTCACGCAGCGTTTCCTGATCGAGACGTTCTTCGCCGACGGTCTCGGGGTTTCCCATTGCGACGGTGTAGATGGTGATGCCGCGATCACGGGCCACTCTCGCTGCTTCCGGAGGAGGAACCTGACTGCCGGTATCATTGCCGTCGGTCAGAGCGATGATGGTTTTGGCTGGAGCATCGCTTTCCGAAAAGAGTTGAATTCCCAACCCGATCGCATCTCCGAATGCGGTTTTCGGCCCCGCCATTCCGACGGCAGTTTCTTCCATCAATTGTCGACACAACTCCAAATCCGTTGTAAACGGGACTTGCAGAAACGGAGCGTCTCCGAAGACGACCAACCCGACACGATCTCCCTGGCGGTCTTTCAGGAACTCGTCCAGAACTCCTTTCACTGCCGTCAATCGATCGACTTTTTGCCCGGATTCGTTCGTAAAGTCTTTCTGATCCATCGACCCGGAGAGATCGATGAGCAGCAGTAAATCGCGAGTCGGCAGCGTGCGCTCGATCGGCTTTTCGTACCACTGCGGGCGAGCCAGCGCGACGACGACGAAGAACCAGATCAGGCATTGCACGACCAGCGAAATTCCTTTTCCGGAAGTGCGAACGATTTCGCCGCTTCCGCCTGCTCCCTGAATTCGAGACAGAAACGGAATACGCACCGCCGGTCGAACTTCCACCCTTCCGGGAAGAAGGTAATGGACCAGAATTGGCAGAACCAACGCAGCAAACATCCAGGGAAAATCGAATGCCAACATCACACGTCCTCTTCGTTGGAAGTGTGACGTTTGGTCCAATCGGTGGCAAAGCTTTTCAGTTCCGCTAATCCATCAGTTGCGTCGCCTGAATACAATGCTTCGGTAAGCGTTCTTCTGACTGCTGATTTCATTTCAAGTTGACCGGTTTGATTCAACCAGTCGCACCATTTGGTTCCGGAGAGTTTGGCGACGTCCTGCCGAGGGTAAGCACTCAGCGAGGTCCGTTTCATGACATTGGCCACATCCGCAACAGTGCGGGCATCCTCAATGAGCGCAATGGCCTCTCTCCGATAGGCGTTCGCTTTCCAGCGTCTAACAATTCGAAAAGTCCAGACAGCCAGTCCGATCGCACAAATTCCCAGCACAACCCACCATCCGGGAGCGAGTGGCCACCACGAGACGGGTTCCTGAAGAACGATATCTTGGAGGTTGGAAAGGCTGGCTGGATCAGTTTTCATCATCGTTGACCCAAAGCACTGAGAACTTGTTTCGAAACCGGGTCATGAGTGCAGATCGGCAGGATCGGGATTCGAAGTGCGCCCAGCCGTTGTCGCAATTGATCACATCGCTCCTGAAACAACTGCTGGTATCGTTCCTGAAATTTTGCACCGGTCGGAACGTTCAGCCAGGTTTCTCCGTCTGTTGCGTCCATGAGCCCGCTGACCGGGAGACGAATTCCCAGTGGATCGTAAATTAAAGCGGCCAGCACATCATTGTGTCGAGCGAGTTTCATCACCAGTTGTCGGGTTGTGTCATCATCGCCGTCATAGTCCGTCATGATCACGATCAGAAAGTCGTGAGTCGCAACATTGACTGCTCGCCGCAAAGCAAGATTCAGCCCGTTGGCATGCGAGCTTTGTTGCGACGCATCGAGTTGCTGGTTCATGGAAACCATCTCGTGACAGATTCGCAACACACTCTTCCGGCTTCGACGGGGAGGAATTTCGACAAAGTCATGATCGTTGAAGAGGATAGCTCCCACGCGATCGCCCACATCGAGCGTTCGCCACGCGCACAATGCCGCGAGCTCTGCTGCAGTTGTTGCCTTTGTGGCGCGAGCACTTCCGAAAAACATGTTCGAACGCTGGTCGACAAGCATCAAGACCGGACGTTCGCGATCTTCGGTGAACACGCGCACGTGAGGTTTTCGAAGCCTCGCGGTCGCTTTCCAGTCCATCGACCGGATGTCATCACCCGGGCGGTATTCTCGAAGTTCTTCGAAAGAAAGCCCGCGACCTCGAAGCCGCGAGCCGTGTCGCCCGTTCAAGAGACTTTTCACCGGCTGCCGTGGCAGCAATGAGAATCCTTTCGCTTCGTGCTGTAAACGCACGAGTTGCTCCAGAGTCACGTGAACAGATGATGTTCGCTTGGCTTCAGACATCACAATCTCTAGCTGACAGCAACTCGATCAAGAATCGCCTGAATCACATCCTCTCGCGATTTCCCGAGTGCCTCCGCCTCGTAAGACAAATGAACGCGATGGGCCAGACAAGCTGGTGCAACGGCTTGAACATCTTCCGGAGTGACAAAGTCCTTCCCTTGAAGCCAAGCCCGGGCACGCGAAGCAGCATCGAGTGCGATGGTTCCTCGTGGACTGGCCCCGATTTCAATCCATGTCTTCAGTTCATCGCCGTAGAGTTCCGGCTTCCGTGTCGCGATGATCAGATTGACGATGTATTCCTCGACCGACTCCGCCACCCGCACATCGTGAACTTCCTTTCGGGCCTGAAAGATCACGTCTTCGGAAATCGGATCGGGAGGACTGGCTGCTTTTCCGGCATTCTCCTTGCGAACAAGTCGCAGGATCGAAAGTTCATTCTCTCCCGCCGGATATGGAACTTGAACAAAGAGTAGAAAGCGGTCCATTTGGGCTTCGGGAAGCGGATAGGTCCCTTCCTGTTCGATTGGATTCTGCGTTGCCAGCACAAGAAAGAGATCCGGCAGCTTATGAGTCTTCCCCGCGACGGTAACTTGCCGTTCCTCCATTGCTTCCAACAGGGCTGCCTGAACTTTCGCGGGGGCGCGATTGATCTCGTCTGTCAGAATCAGGTTTCCGAAAATCGGTCCTTCCTGGAACTCAAACTCACCCGTCTGTTCAATGTAAATCTCCGATCCGGTCACGTCTGAGGGCAACAGATCGGGAGTGAATTGAACGCGTTGGAACTGGCCGTTGATCAATGTTGCCAGCGTCTTGATGGATCGCGTTTTCGCCGTTCCTGGAAGTCCTTCCATGAGGACATTTCCATTCGCCAGAAGAGCGATCAACAGCCGCTCGACGACTGCTTCCTGACCGATCACCGCTTCGTTCATCGCTTTGGAGAGTTGCTGAAAAGATTCGCGAGGAGTCGGCATTAGAGCATTTTCTGATTTGGTGTTCACTCACTCGCACGAGCAAACTCAGCCTTTGACCTGATGAAAAAGTTCAAGCGAGTGCACAGGAAAGAGCAACTTGCTCTCGATAGGTTTTCTATGAATTCGATACTGCAACAGCGGTTCGCGCTGCTACAGAAGAGGAGACCAGCCAAACGGCCTGATCCTAACCAATCAAACTGGGACTGGCTAGGACCGGGCAATTGGCTGGTCAACCGACTTCCGCGCATTTCGAACACACGACCTATTCACATAGGTTCAGTTCCTCGAATGAGTGAACGGCCACTATTCGACAGCTTCTTCGACTGAGGCCGCTGGAGCTTCGATCGGCTCGATTCCGGTCGCGCTGACGAACATCGCTCCATTCTCAGCGATCGAGACAATCTGATCTCCTCCTGCGGAGAACATGAAATCGACGATCTCGCTTCGTACATCTTCGTCATAGCCTCCCGGCCGACGAGAATGGACCTCGATCATGCGTTGACGATCGCCCGTCTTCGGGTCGATCAACACCAGGTGTTCTCCGATCGCCAATGCCAGCGAAGTTCCATCAGGAGACAGCTCCATTTGTGAAACCTCCCAATTGTGTCGGCCATTGAATGCAGGAATGGGAACAACTCCGACTTCGTTCAACGAATAGCTCCAACTCTTCTGCCCGGAGGAAAGGTCCCAGGCCACCACATCTCCCGCTCGACCATCATCATTCGTGCCTTGATCAATCGTCAGCAGATGTTGATTGTCGGAATGAATGATCGCGTTCACAACATGCGGATACGAACGACCACTGACATTGGGTTCTCCGATGGAACTGACTTCCCAGAGCCGCGCCGCGAGATCCACAGTTGGTCGCCCAATTTCTTTCGCCAACAGAAATCGACTATCAGACGACCAGCTCAGTGAATTCCTCTGGGGGAAAGGAAACAGGTTGGTCACCTGTCTTTGTTCATCGGCGAGACGCACAATCTCGAGTCGATACTCATCCCGGTTTTCATAACCAGCGTCTGTGTGGAGGACTCCTTCGATCAAAAGTGCAATCTGACTCCCGTCTGGAGAAAAGCGCGCAAATCGTTTTCCGAAAGACACACGATCGAGGCTGTCTTCCCAGACAGTTTTCTGAGAACTCGGATCATCGAGATTAATGACAACAATTTGTTGTTCAAGGATTTGATTGGATTGCTTCTGACCAGCTGCGAGTGCCTGATCCCTATGGCGATAGATTGCTGCAAGTTTTCCATCGTCTGAAATGTCGAGGCATCTGAGTTCACTCCATCCCCGCGGATTTTGGTATGTAAATTTGAACATCGCAATTTGTTTATCTGAACCGGTTGGATCTTTAACATCAAACCATTTTATGAGGAAGTTTTGCATTGAAGACGAACCGGCAGTTACGACGGCGAGAAGTCGTGTTCCGTCGGCTGATCCGCAAACACTTTCAGGTGGCAAGCCTGGTGAGAGACGGACGAACGGTGTCGGTAAAGATGGATGCCAAACCACAACGCGATTTATCTTGCCATTCTTAGTAGGGGCTTCTTCTTCGAAAACGCTCCAAAGCTTCGAGTGAGGGAATCCGAGCAATTTCTTGTCATCACCGTCACTGCTATCTTCCTCTCCCGGCCAAGCCGGAACCGTGCGAATTGGATTTGTGACCAACTCGGCTTCTTCCTGCCACTCAATGATTTCAATGGGTTGCGGTGGCGATGATTCCCCAGAATTGTTCTTGGAATACACTACAAAACGTCCGGACGGAGCGACCGCAGAAAATCGAAGCCCAGAAACTGGTCGCCAGTCGACAACGTTCAGGTGCTGATCATCAATCAACCCAATAGCTGTCTCGGTCAACTGAGTGAAGTGACCTTTCTCAAGTGACTCAAAGTGGTAACCATCTCCTTCCGGTCCCGACGGAGAGAACGCCGGGTTCTGACTATCCCAGGACAACTCGTTGACCTGCTCCCTGGAATTCAGTTTGAAGTGTCCGACAATGGAATTGCGTTTCGGATGATTACAGATTTTGCCCTCCACTGTGTGAGGTTGAGTCGCCCCTCGAGAGAGATCTCCACTTGGCAGGATGTTCCAGAATTCAAGCCGGTCTCCTCCGACCATCAATTTTGACCCATCAGGGGAGAAGATCACATTTGCCAACTCGCGTGCCGAACCGGTCGCCGTGACGGGACGGTCCGTCGCATCTCGCAGATTCCAGACCGCTACTTGATCAGTTCCATGCACCGCGGCAATCTTTGATCCATCTGGAGAGACTCCAATTTGCAGCCGGGAGTCTTCCTCGACGTTCGAAAACTGTGAGGCGGCATCAATCGTGCGGGTCACTTTGCCGGTCTGACAGTCAATCAGCAGAATCTTTCGATCACTCGAAACAGCAAAGATTCTCTTAGACGAAGAATCGAAAACAACAGGAAGTGGAGCTTCGAGCCCTTGTGGTCTCGATGAAGTGATATTAGTGCTTTCAAACGATTGCACAGGAAAGGTGGCGAGTTGTTCCCCTGTGTGGAGATTCCACAGACGCAGCTGCGCGGGATACGACCACCCCGTCTGATATTCATCCTTGATGAGTTCAGCCAGAACTTTTTCATCAGGAGAGAAAAGCAACGAGATCCACCTGAGATCGTTTTCAGATTTTTCAGGGGCTTCCCACTTCATCAATGGTTTCCGCGAATTCACATTCCAGACGATGAGTTCGTTAGGACTCGCAGTCGCCAGACGTGTTTCGTTGGGAGAGATGGCAATAGCCCAGACATCTTCAGTGTGCCCAACGAAGTGATTTCTCGATGCAGGAGCCGGAATTGATTTCTGATCGACCTCAACGAGTCGATTCACGGTTGCACTGGAGTCTCCAGAACCTGAGCCAGGTTGCTCCGCCGGATCAGTCGTGCCTCCGCCGCTGCCGGAACCATTGCCGCTACCGCCTCCACCGTCGTCACCGCCGCCTGGAGTGTCATCTTTTCCCGGGATTTGTCGCGATACTTTATTGTTATTGACAACGTCCGATTTCGGGCCAAACAAGAAAAATCCAGCCCCCAGGACGAGAATTGCCGCCACGACAACAGCACCGACCATTTTGAGCGAACTTGCCCCTGCGGCTGGTGCGGATGCGTCTTCTGTTCCGGCACTGGTGCCCGCATCTGCTGTTTGACTCTCATTCTCAGAATTCGAATCTGCCGTAGCTGCTGGAGCTGCCGTAGCTTTCTCTTCCGGTTCGTTCCTCGTCGTTAAATCGGCCCCGGCGACCGCTCCCATCCGAAACTTTTGCCGACACTTCGGACAGGTAACTTCACGGTCTGGGGAGACCTCTGCTTTCAGCTTTAAAACCGCCAGACAGCGGGGACACTTGATCGAGCTTCCACTCATGATGTTTCTTCCTCGGGGATTCAAATCACTGGCTGTCCGCTTCTCGCTGATTGAGGACCATGAAGAGAGTCCCCGCATAGTGGTCGATTTTGGTGGAGCCAGTGTTGCGCTCGAAAATCTTGTCACGGTCAATTCCTCCAAGACTTTTGTCGTCGAAACCGATGGCAACGGGTTTAGATTTCGTTGCCACAGCATCACCCAGACTGAGGGCGACAAAAGTTCTGGCGAGATCCGACGGAAAACTGTCCAGAAGAATCTCCAGAGAAGAAATTCGAAGCGCTAAAGAAATGACCCGCATCTCCGAGAACTCGGTTCTCCCGCGAAAGACCGCGTACGAATTGCCCATCGACACATATCGATAAATCGACTGTCGATTGACGTACTTCGATCGCTGTCGATCAGTCCCTACTGATCGGTCGATAATTGAGTTCATTGCACCCTTCCGAAGATCATTGATTTCTGTGTGAAATCAAAATGGCTTCGCAGGCATGCTCTTCGATGCCACGCACGAGCTCGATCTTCGTGAATGAGTTGACCAAGAGCAAGCCATGCGAAAGAGCGCACAGAAATCTCAATCAGATGGCAGAAGAAGAAAGCTTCCCTCGTGAAGCGACAGGGACATTGCTTCACGCCTGAAGAGTCGTGCAAGAAGCTTCGAAAGCCTGACGGATTATTCTTCGTCCTTGCCGGTTTTTCCGCGGAAATAAAGCCGAAGCGGGACTTCCTTAAACGGCAATGCTTCCCGCATATACCCCATCAGAAACCTCTTCCAACTCTTATCGAAGAGCTTGGGGTCGTTCACTTTCAATACGATTGTGGGTGGTTCGGTCGCGACCTGTGTGGCAAAGAAAATCTTGCCTCGGCGATTCGCCTGATACTTGGGAGGGTTGTTCTTATATGCCTCGTCAACGACCCGGTTCAACTGACCGGTGGAGACCCGCATCCGCGACTGTTTGTAAATCGTCTGAGCGAGATTGATCAGCTGCTTGATATTCTTTCCATCCCGGGCCGTAATAAATGCCACCGGGACGTGTCTTAAGCTCGAGAATGTTGAGAAGAGATACTCCGCCCACTTCTCACTCGTCATCTCTTCATTCAGCCCGAGATCCCACTTGTTCACTACGAAGATGCAGGGCTTCGTTCTCTCAAGGATCTCGTCCACGAGCTGTTTGTCGACGCGTGAAATCCGCTGACTCGCGTCAAAGAACATCATCACGACATTGGCACGCCGAATACTTTTTTGAGCGCGAACCAGTCCGTAAAACTCGATATCGTTCGCCAGACTCTTCTTTTTTCGAACTCCCGGAGTATCAATCGCGACGAACGCTTTTTCGTCGAGTTCGAAGCGAATATCGACGCTGTCGCGCGTCGTCCCGGCGATTTCGCTCACGATCATCCGGTCGGTTTCCGCAAGGGCATTGATAAACGTGCTCTTGCCAACATTTCGTCTTCCGACGATTGCCAGTTTCAACTCAGGAACTTCTGACGACCGTGTTCCCTGCTCGAATTCGTTGTCATCCGGATCGGGCAACAACTCGACGACTTTATCCATCAACTCTTTACGATGACGGCTTCCTTTGACGCTTGTCTGAATCATCGGCCCGTCTGCAATTCCTTCGAATTCGAACATCTCCATGTCCGTTTTGATGGAATCACACTTATTCACCACCACCAGCTTCGGAACATCAATCTTCCGCAAACGCTCGGAAACGAGTTTGTCGAGAGCTGTCAGACCGGCCTGTCCATCAACCACGAATAGAATCAAGTCCGCTTCCTGCAGTGCGAAATCGATCTGCTTTTCGATGTCATCACTCAGGTCATCCGAATCAACGATCCCAATTCCGCCGGTATCGACAAGCTCGAAATACCGGTCCTTATGATGCATCAGGTATTCGACACGATCGCGCGTCACGCCCGCGGTCGCGTCGACCACGGAAACAAGCTTGCCAGCTTGCCAGTTCATAATTGAACTTTTACCGACGTTCGGACGGCCAACGATCGCGACTTTAGGAATAGACATTTCAGCAAACATTGATAGAGATGTGAGAAAACGAATCCGCAATCGTATGTCCAACACTTCACGTTGGAAAGACCGACGCAGGTTTCGTCTGAACGAAATTGCGGGAAAGGTCCTTTAATCGCCTTTGGATTGAAGCATCTTCGATTCCAGAAGCAGTTCGATCAGTCGATCAATTTGCTCCGGAGAATTATACAAATGGCATGAGACTCGCAAATAACATTCTCCTCGCCAGTCCACGAAGAGTGTTTCGACGCCCTGACTTGCGAGAAACCGTTGCAGCGGATGAGGGTCGTGGGGCTTCAAATTTTCCGGAATGGGAACATCGATCGGAACGGTTACCATGGAACCGTTCCATTGATCGGAATCGGTCGATAGCGGGCTGCGCTCGGTCAATTCGAGAAGACGAACGCGGGCGTATTGCGCGAGAGAGTGTGTCTGCTCCCGAAATCTCGGAAGTCCGATTTCCTCAAGAAACGAAATGGCTGTCCCCACGGTCAGATACGTCGTCGGATCGACAGTCCCCGGCCAGTGAAATTCGTCTCGCCAGTTGAATTCTCTCCCATCGAGATTCCGTCCCCAGCTCGTCACCGTTGGCATCAGCCCCTGTTTGTATCTTCGTCGAACGTACAGAAACCCAGATCCAAACGCGGCACTCATCCACTTGTGACAGCTTGCGCAATAGAAATCGCAATCGAGCTCTTCCAAATTCACATTTACCATGGCTGGTGCATGCGGCCCATCCACGACGACGATCAACCCTCGCTCTTTCGCCGCCCGGCAAATTTTCTGGATCGGAAGGATCAACCCGGTCGCGGATGTGACGTGACTGACAACCAGGACTTTCGTTTTGGGAGAGACCGCCGCAGCGATCGCTTCCACGATCTCGTCATCATTTTCAAACAGATCAGGCAACCGAACGCGAGTTGTTTTCGCTCCACTGCGAGCACATCGCTGCCCCCAGATTCGAACGACTGCCCCGTACTCATGATCCGTCAGAAGAACTTCGTCATCGGGAGACAGGTCAAGATTCTGAGCGACAACATTCATCGCTGAGGTCGCATTCGGCACGAACGCAATGCTGTCGACTTCGCATCTCAAAAATGATGCAAGTGCCGTAGCTGCCTCCTGAAAGTAGTCCGGGAGTTTTCGAACCAGAAACGACATCGGCTGCGATTCAAGTTCGTCAATCAGCGATCGACGCCGCTCCTGAACACAGATCGGCGAAGGCCCGAACGATCCGTGATTCAAGTAGATGCAGTCGGGATCAATAGACCAATGATGACGGAAATCGGGCCAGTCTTCACGATGCGGAAGCGGGACAGTGGTCATGGATGGATTTCACCTTCACGTCGGATGTGCTGAGCGGAGTTGTCTGCGGAATGTCAATCAGCTTCCCAAAGGAGTCTTGCGACCCAGATCCGATTGTTGCTCCCATACTTTTCCACTCCAACTGGTTGCATCCATTCCGCAACAGTCACCCATGTTTCCTCTTCGCTCACTTCCGTGATTCCGAAATTGCCGAGCCGCGCTCCATACTCCGGGACCAGAATTCGTTCGGTCGCGCGAATGACTCGTTGTGTCTCCGGATCGACTCGACCAATGACGAGCGGAGCCCGATGCCGAAATACGTGGTCGTTGTCTAATCCACGTCGAGTGTAGACGAGAAACAATCCCTTCGGATGCGAGACCCAGTGAGCCTGAGTGTTGTAGCTGCCGAGCTCTTCTCCATCGTCGAAACGCCACAATTGAGGCGTTGAATATTTCAGCCCATCGTCACTGACAGCCACATAAGCACCGTTATCATTCCGCATCGTCAGATAAAACTTGCCGTTAAACGAAGTGATCGAAGGTTCATACAGCCCGCGTTTAATCGGGACAGTCATCTCGCTTCCATGTTCGAGATAGGTCAGATCGGTTCCATCAAAACGACAGCGACAAACCGTCGAGCTTAACTGATTTTGCGATGGCTCCTTAAAATAGATCGGAAGCAGAATGTCACCGTTGGGGAGATCGAGCCGTTGCGCTGAGCCAGCTCCTGCATTCTGAAATCGCGGTTCGTCGGGAAGTTTTAGAGTCTGATACGGTGACCAGTCTCCGGTCGTGGGGTCGAAGACCGAGTAAGCTGTGGAGCGGGGCCGGACTCTCTTAACGCGGTTCTTTTCGTAAACCACTGTATGACCGATCCCGAGCAAGGTCTTCGTCGCTGCGTGCCAGGCAGGAGTGAAATCACAGACCGTCTGCTCGATGTTCTCGCTCAGATGTTCGCGTTCAAAGTCCGAATCCGCCACGAGCGGTGTCCATATCGCTCCACCATCCGTCGAGCGCGAGGTATGGATCGCGTGGAAGACATCTGATCCCGTCAATTCCAGGGCCTGAGTTGTCAGAACGACTTCCGGATGCGAGTCGGAACTGCCTTCGACTTCAGGAGGAATGACTCCCGCCCGAGCATGAACCCAGCACGTCTGCTTGTCGAAACCTTGATGTGCAATGATCCGCTCGATCTGAAAAGGCATTTGCGAAACATCAGGACGGTCGGCCTCAGTCAGTTTTCGATACGCATCTGCATATCGACGGCCAAATTCTCGATACGAATCGGTATCAAAGTGCGTTTCATCCCCTTTGTGCTTCAACCCGTATGAGGAAACGAACGCGTTGTTTTCATGCAACTCGATTTGAGAACGATGCGCAGCGTCGACCTGTTGGCGGTACTCATTCCATGGTCGTTCTTCGAATTGTCCCAACTGCCCAATGAGAAAAGGGACCTCTTCCGCATTCAACTCGGTACGGATTCGCTCAATCAAATCCTGAAGATCCGATTGGTAGGAATCGCTTCGTTTCGCGTTCGAATCAGATTCTCCCTGATGCCACAGAATGCCCTTCAACGTGCCGGACTGGAGCGCCGCCTTCGCACGGGAGATTGCATCATCCCAGGGATGGGACTTCGTTGACTCGTGGAGTATTCCCGGCTCCCACGTAGTGATCGACGACCCGCCAACCGCACATGGGATCAAGCCTACAGCGATCTTCGGATTGTCGTGAGCGATTTCGATCCCGAACGTTTTCCCGAGTCCCACTCCAGCGATTTTCGGTTTGTCGAAGTGAAGCGGATCGATCGCCGGAACCCACTCCTTGTCTTTATTGAACATGAAGACACGAGGATGAGGCGTCTCATCCGATGGCATGACCCTGCCCCGCCCAGCCATGTTCGACTGCCCAATCAGCAGGAATAAGTGTACGTCGTCCTTGTTCGAGACATCTCCAATCTGTCCCCGGACGAGCGTTGGCGATAAAAGAAACGCGAGTACAAACAGAACAATCACTCGCGCGGCAGCAAGTCTTTCAGCCATCTTCGTTGCCTGTTTCAGAACGTTTGGGCATCGCTCCCGGCGAAATCACTCCGACTTCGCCGGGAAGAACGAATTGCCAACTCTTACTTGCGATTGATCCAGTCAACTCCGGACATTTCTGCCAGAGCAAGCATCAGAGCATGAGTTCCATTCTTGCCCCAACCGTTCGCTTTGACTGACTGATAGAGTTGTTCTGCCAACGCCAACCCCGGCATCGAAAGCCCCATTCGACGGCTCTCTGCCAGCGCGATTCCCATGTCTTTAATGAAGTGCTCGACGAAGAATCCGGGATCGAAGTTGTTGGCCATGATCCGTGGCCCAAGATTCGAAAGTGACCAGCTTCCCGCTGCTCCGGTCGAGACCGACTTCATTACAGTTTCGAGATCAAGGCCAGCCTTGTAGCCGTAAAGCAGCGCCTCGCAAACTCCGATCATCATCGACGAAATCAGCGTTTGGTTGACCATTTTGGTGTGCTGACCGGCTCCGGCAGGCCCTTGATGCACAATCGTTTTCCCCATCGCTTCCCACGCCGGTTGCAGCGCGTTGACGACATCTTCGTCTCCGCCGATCATGATCGACAGACGTGCTTCCTTCGCTCCGACGTCTCCACCCGAAACTGGGGCGTCGACAGAGTGAACACCTTTTTCTTTCGCCTGTTCAGCGATTTCGACAGCGAGTGAAGGTTCGCTGGTTGTCATATCGACCAGAATATTCCCTTCTTTGGATCCCGCCAAAGCTCCATCTTCCCCGAGGAACACTTCGCGAACATCCGAAGGAAACCCAACGATGGCGAAAATGACATCGGAATTCTCAGCGACAGCTTTCGGAGAATCGGCCCAGGTCGCTCCCTGATCCAACAGGCCCTTCGCTTTCTCACGCGAACGTGTGAAAACGGTTGCGGAGAACCCTTTGGCCAGCAAATGGCCACACATGCTTGAGCCCATCACTCCAGTGCCAATCCAGCCAATCCGTGTTTCACCCGGTACAATCGAAGCAACTGCCATCTTGAATTCTCTCCTGAATCGTCAAATCTTTTCGTGCCAATACGGAAGTGAGACACCTCGTCAATGGACGAAAGTATATCGATCGCCACTGTCGATGACACCTTCGAGCATCCTACGAATGAGCAGGTGTCCCAAGACACTGGTGCGCCGCACTCGATCCCGGCGAATATTGCCTTGCCCAGACAGCATCCCACACGAACCGGGTCGGTAGGTCTTTGGCGAATATGTGAGCTTGTCGTTTTTTTCAACACGTCGAATCATCGAGGGGAAACATGAGCTAACTTTCACACGACCAAGTCATGACTCACTCGCGAACGAGCCTCTCAATCCTCTCAATCGATGCAGCCGTCCTCATCAACACCTGACGTACGAACAGTGGGCACTCCACATGCCCTCGTGCAATGGTTGTTTGGTCTCGCGATTCTCAGTTCGTGCAGCCTGATCATGGCGATGGACTTTGCTGACCCGGACTTATGGGGGCACGTGCAATATGGACGAGAGATTCTCGCGACGGGAACAATTCCACGGACAGCGACGTGGACGTTCACATCCGTCGGGACGCCGTGGATCAACCACGAAAATCTTGCCGAACTTGCGATGGCTGCCGCCTACGACAACATCGGAATCCTGGGGCTCACATTCGGAAAATTGCTGATCGGCTGGGCTCTGATCGGAACGCTTTGGTGGAACGCACGATCTCAGGGAGTCCATCCGTTCGTCACAGCGTTGATCTGCCTCACCGTTGCGTGCATGCTGAAATTCCACTGGCACTATCGACCGCAAATTATTGGCTATCTGATGTACGCCATCATGGCTGTCTGCCTGAACCAGTCGATGCGTCCGAAGGAATCGCAATCGATCCGGTTTGAGTGGCTGCTCGCACTGATTCCACTCGCAGCTGTGTGGGCCAATACTCACGGAAGTTTTGTCGCGGGGATTTGTGTCTCTGCGGCATTTCTTGGAATTCAGGCGATCACCGTGCTTGCTTCCAATTGGCGCTCAGCAACAAATCTTCGAGACCTCCCCTGGAAAACAGTCTTCGGATTGCTTGGAGTCGCTTCTTCTGTCTGGATGGCGACCCTCTTCAATCCGTATGGCATGGACCTTCATCTCTGGTTGCTCAACGCACTCGAAGTTCCTCGACCGGAAATCGAAGACTGGGAAGCGACACCTCTGTTGAGCGCCTCCCCCGAAGTCATTGGATTTTGGGTGGTCATCACATCGATGCTGTTTGTCGTTTCGAATACTTCCCTGAAAGACTGGGCGAAGTGGATTGTTCTCGCGTTGGTCATCTGGCAATCTGCCACACACATTCGACACTTGCCACTCCTGGCAATCACGTGGGCAAGTTGGTTTTCAACGGACCTCAACACCGTCTGGGAAAGCTTTCGCGATGATGTTCGGCAACGTCTGGCAACGATCAAGAGCCAATCGATTTCGCCGAATGTTCGTTGGAACTCCAAGTTGCCAACCGCCCTCACGAGCATCTTTTTGTCATTGTGGCTGGTCGCAGTTGGTTGCTTGCTCTGGCCAAAGATTCGAACTTTAAACGTTCCGCATTCCCGGTACCCGGTCCAGGCGTTTCGATTTCTCGCTGAGAATCGCCTCGAAGGCCGAACCGTTGTCACGTTCAATTGGGCTCAATACGCCATTGGATTCTTCGCCCACGAACAGCTGAATTCGACCGTTGGAATTGATGGACGTTTCCGCACGTGTTACCCGCAGGAAGTGATCGATGTTTACTTCGACTTCTTCTTTGGGGAGAACTACGAGGGAAAGCGGTATCGCAGCCAAAACTCGGAACCAATTTCGAAAGACCGGGCACTCACGTTTCACGATCCCGAATTGTTCGTGATCAGTCGATTGCAGCAACCGACGCTATCGACCATGAACGACCATTCCGAAGATTGGGTTCGAATCTATCAGGATGAACTCGCCGAAATCTGGGGCCGGCGTGATTTCCTTGCCAGTCAATATTCCGATGTCATGCTCGCCAGTTCCGAAAACGCGAATCGACCTGAAACCGCAAACGGCGTGACTCCCTGGCCTGCGTTTCTGGACAACTCCCAAAACCCGACGGAACCCGATTCCGAACAGACTGCAACGGCGATCCTCTCGAACGATAACATTCGTCACCGGGCGATGAAATCTTCGAATGAAATCACCATGTCAACAACCTGACATGTATGCCGCTCGATCTCTTCATGAAGTTGCAGGTTCTCCATGTTTAAGCGACGGGCAAGAAATTCAAACTGATCAGTTCCGAATGCTGGAATGGCAAGATCGCTGGCATCTCCGCGCACAATCCGCATCGCATCAATGAGTCTTCGTAGAAAGCGGTACGCATCACGGAGGCTCAGACGTTCGTCGATGGACAGTATCCCCGCTTGTTCGAGGCCTTTCATGGCTTCACGTGTATTCGGAAGTCGAATCGCCGGATGACGATGGCCGAACGTCATCTGCATCCCCTGAACGAAGTATTCACAATCGACAAGTCCTCCCGGACTCAACTTCGCATGAAATGTTCCCGGTTGAACCAGCTGACGAATCTGTTTCTCGCGCATTGCTCTCATTGATGCAATGTCGAATGGCGCACCGATGTAAATCAAGTTGTCTCGTAATTGAACGATCTCTTCCCCGAAACCGGTGTCGCCTGCAATCGGTCTTAATTTGACGAGTGCCTGTCGTTCATACGGCCAAGCGGGTCCATGCAATCCGAAATACTTCTCGAATGCCTCGCGAGAGACGGCAAGACTACCTGCGTTCCCATAAGGCCGCAGCCGAAGATCGATCTCGAAGATCCGTTTCTGGCGAGAGTAAATCGACTTCTGAAACGTTTGAATGAGCCGTTGATAATAATCGACCGCCGATATTTGATCGGGCCCGGTCGTAAGGCCTTCCGAATCGTAGATAAACATTAACTCAATATCAGAAGCATACCCTAACTCCTGACCGCCACATTTCCCCAAAGCACAAACAGTGAGCCGACTCGGAACTCCCTCGTCGTTCACTGGATGTCCATAACTATTTTGCAAATCCTCTTCGCACATCGCGAGCGCAGCTGCAACAACTGTTTCCGCGACGGAAGTCAATTCAAGGGAAAACATCCCGAAACGATCCTGCAGCCCGAGAATGTGACGCATATCAACACGCATCATGGCCCGGTCTTTGAACTCGTTGAGAATGTCAATCCGTCGCGACTCGTCTCCTGCCAGCAGAAAATAGTTCAGTTCATTCACCAAGTCCGTCTTATGATACGAAACCTGCAGCCCGGAGATGTCCGTAACAACGGGGAATAGGTTTTCGTGTTGAATCCGCAGAAAATCTTCCCAGAGAAAATCGCTGACTCCGAGAAGCTGCGTAATCGCAGACAGCACTTCCGGATTCTCGAGTGTTTTTAGTTGATTTAACCAATCCGGCTGTTGAAAGAGATTATCGAGCAACTGCCGAAAGTGCGTTAGCGCGGCCGCCGGGTGAGGAGCCTGTGGCAAGAGATGGGTAAAATGTTTAATAAGCACGACCGCTGCTCTAAGCTGCATCCGCCGCTCTTCATCGAGCAGATCCCCGCCAGCTCCATCCCGTACATAAAACGTATCGAACACCCGATGACCTCGGGTTCGAACTTCCATTTTATCAATAAAAAGACCGCTCGCATGGATGGCGCTTGTTAACTCATAGAGGAAGCCGGGCACGTCCTCCGCTCGAATTTGGAGAATCGTGGACGGCGACTGCTCATCCTGTTCGAAAATCACTTCGACCGGGAGGATGGGGTCCATCGCTCTTTTTTGCTGGCGAATGGTTTTCGCGAGCCTTCGAATGAGAAGACTCTGAACAGCCCGGCCATCATCAGCGCGTCCCTCTTCAATAAATTCGCGTAGCTGAGAAGTCAGGTTCTTTAATCTCTGCGGGTTGTTATCGCTCTCCTGTTGTTGAGTACTGGCAATCCGAAAGGATGCAACAAACAAACCAGATCGCACATCCGCCTTTAGTTTTAAGTCAGTGGACTCAGTTTTCGAGAGTGCTTCGTTGAGGGGAACCACGTCAGCGGAGGTAATATCGAATTCTTCGGAAAACAGCATCCCGCAAATCGTTGGCAGATTGACCTGCAAATTGCTTGCAAGCAAATAAATATCGTAGCTTGACGCGTCTTCCTCCCGGACATCAATCGCGACTGTTCCGCTGTCCTGAAACTCTTGCACCAGCCTGCGAATTGTCGACACCGGCGGAACGTTGGCAAATCGATCACTTCCCGAGCTGACGATCTCGGATTTCGAATGATCTTCCTCGTCGACCTTCGATGGAGCTTTCTCGGTGTTCTCTTTAGAGAGATGCTTACGGAAGATGCGAGAGACCGCCTGAGTGTGTTGGCGAAACTGCTCGACGAACAAGTCCTCATTCGGAAAGTCGAGTCGTCGCGCCAGGTAAGCGAGCTCACGTCCTGACTCAGGCAGAAATCGTTCCGCCTGATTGTGCATCAGCTGAAGTGAATGCTCGATCGTTCGCAACATCATGTACGCGGTGCTCAACGTGCGATACTCTTGAGCGTGAATCAGATCCGCTTCTGACAGGCGAATCAGTCCTTCGATCGTTCCTCCGGTGCGGATGAACGGCTTCGATTTGCCATGTATGAGTTGCAGCGACTGAACGAGAAATTCGATATCGCGAATTCCGCCCGGTCCACTTTTGACTTCACCGAACTTGCGCCCGTGCTGGCTGATTTTGCTTTCGATTTTCGCTTTTGCGGAAGCGATCGATTGGCGAACGGCTTCCGCTTCGACATCAAACGCCGAGAATCGAAGCCGCTCGAGGAGTTCGTCACCCAGCGAATAACGGCCGGCAATTGTTCGAGCCTTGAGAAGTGCCTGACGTTCCCAAAGCTGGCTATGCCGCTCAAAATAATCAACGTAAGAATCAATCGTTGTGACGAGCGGTCCGGAGCTTCCCCAAGGGCGAAGCCTCATGTCAACACGATAGAGAAACCCGAGATCGGTGAACTCTGAAAGGACATTGATGAGCTTTTGTCCCAGTGTCCAATATTTCTCCGCATGGGAATCGCAAACGAAGACAAGGTCGATGTCCGAACTGTAATTCAGTTCGGCACCTCCAAGTTTTCCGAACGCGATCACCGCGATGTGTTCAACATCATAACCTTCGAGTTGAGAGAGCCCTTCAAGCGAGACTTGAACAATCGCGTCAGCCAGGAGTGAAAGCTGTCGCGTGACCGTTCTAAGATCCATGAGCCCGAACGTATCACAGGCAGCGATCCGCAAGAGTTCCCATTGCTGAAAACTTCGCAGCTTAAGTTTTAGCTCGTTGACATTTT
The DNA here is from genome assembly GCF_007859735.1 of Thalassoglobus neptunius. Classification (GTDB taxonomy): domain Bacteria; phylum Planctomycetota; class Planctomycetia; order Planctomycetales; family Planctomycetaceae; genus Thalassoglobus; species Thalassoglobus neptunius. The sequence goes on from NZ_SIHI01000032.1 coordinate 32,383, forward strand.
TTGCACTCAAACAAGCACTTCGGCCCTGCTCTATAAACTCTTCGCGACTCTTAAATTCCGCCATGCGCTTGTGTTCAGTCAAGCGCTGAAGTGCATCCGGCTGGCGGACCAGAATCTCCGTTAAAAACTGGCTTCCCACGAAGAGCCTGAGCAAAATTTCAACGGTCCTCGGTTCACGAGACAGTGTTCGTAGAAGCGTTTCACGATCGTCGACTGATTTTAAGAATCTCTGAAAGTTCAGCACCGAACGATCAGGATCGGGTGTCTCAGAAAGCGAAAAAAGAAGCCCGGGCAGAATCTCGGCGAGAAGATTCCGTTGAACGTCGGATTCGGGAACGGACCTCAAGCGGTCGATCGCGACATCGATCCGCTCGAATCCAACCGGCTCAATTTCCTCAACGAGCTGTTCGGAGAGTTCAATGTCCGAATCGAGAATCAACTGGGAAGTGTTCGCGTCAATCATATGGAAACGTGATCCGTGACCAGTTATTCGGATGAGCAATACTGCAGCTGAGGCGATAACATGACTTCGCAGCTATTGCCACCTTGAATTGTTTCGATCTCTTTTCGTGCTTCTTCAACATGTTCCTGATCAATGAGCACATTTAGAACCAGATCGATCGTATAACTTTCTCCGGCACCGAGTTTAACAACGCGCCCCTGCTCTCTTTCGAATGATTTAAAATTGGGGTAATTCGTCGCCGGTTCAATTCCAGTGACATATCCATCACTGAGTGCTTGAGTGCATTTCCATTGAGAAAAACACGGCAATTGTTCTTTGTTGAATCGCAAGCTTAGCCCGCAGTCTCCGGACGAATTTTGAATCATCGCGAGCGACTCCCCGGAAGAGTTCGTCAATGTCTCGTGGAAATAAACCTGCTCGCTGTAACCGGAAGTGGGAGCGAGGTACTCAAGATATCCGCTCGCATCCTCAGCGGCTCTTGCATCGCGAGGGATCACTTTGCTCGCGGGACAGGCGAATTTCGCTCCTTCCCCGAGAATCGGAGTTCCCAGATTGATGTGATACAGCAGCTGCAATTCCGTCGGCGCGGAGCCAAGGTTCGTCACGACATCACGAACTCGAATTTCCGACGATCCCAGCGGAGAGGTGATCGACGACTCCAGCCGGAGTTGAGGCCCGAAGAGAGTCGACTCGTCAACAATCCCTCGAACTCCAATCTCGTTTTCATTCGAAATCATCTCGACCGAATGCGCGGGCAGATTGGCGATCTTACCGTGAAGCGTGAGGTCTGATTCGATTGGACTCGGATTCCCCTCATCGATCCCGGGAGGTCCATTGAACGAGAGGCCACAGCGACACAGCAACTCATTGAAGCCATCGAGCCATCCCAATCCGTTTCGGCTCTTCAAATTGACAAAAGCTGGATTGACTGGAGATTTCACTGGGGAATCCCACCCGAATCGAGTCTCACCGAAGTGTGCGGTCCAGATTCCCATCCCGCGCGTCGGAAGGACGTTGCAGCTGAAGACTCCGTTGCGAACTTCGATCACTTCGACACCCGCAGAGAGGCCATCGGTCATTCGTGTCTGCAGAACTTCCCAAGGCAACTCAGCTCCGGGCGCGCTCCCACCGAGGCAGACAGAGTCAGATCTCAAATCAGCGGACATCGACAAATTCCTTCATCTCTCTGGACCAACACTTGTCAGGAATGGAGGTTTCAATCTATCGACACAGGGGAGTGATGTCCCGCCTGAGCGATGGAGAAAACAGTCAGCAGTTTGGATTCACTGAAATTAACGAATATGCGGGCTGCACGCCTCCGAGATCTCTTTCCGAAACGACAAAAACCGAACTGGGCATCGGCAATCTTGACAAAGCCCCGTCGAGAATCACGGGAGCATTCACTCCAGGAAGAAACCAGCTACAATTTGTCATGTGCGTACTCTCAACAGTCACGGTGGGTTCGATTCAAGAAGCGTTCCGTTCACTCGAATAGCCACTCATCGCACTCGTCACATCCTGAGAATTCAAGTATCTGGCATGCCGAACAACGATCAAGATGCCCCGACTTCGTCCGACGCTTCCGCCTATTCTCAGGAATGGTACCAGGAGCGCAAGTCTGTCCTCGGTGAGGCAGCCTGTCGACAACTTGGGCTGTATGCGATTCCCGATGGCTTTCGATTGTCTGTCGTCATCCCAGTCTACAATGAGCGAGAAACGCTTCCGGTTCTTTTAGAAAGAGTTCGGGCTGTCCCGATTCCGAAAGAGATCGTCTTGGTCGATGATTGCAGCCAGGACGGAACGCGCGATCTTCTCGAGTCGTATCGGGATCGAGAACTGAGCGATGAGATGAACCAGATTCAGGTTCACTTCCATGAGAAGAATCGTGGAAAAGGCGCCGCCGTCACGACAGGGTTCTCGAAAGCATCAGGTGATGTGATCATCATCCAAGATGCGGATCTCGAATACGATCCGGCCGAAATTCCGCGTCTCCTGCAACCGATCGTGGATGGTCGAGCGGATGTTGTTTTCGGAAGTCGGTTTCTGGGAGACCAACCCCATCGCGTGCTTTACTACTGGCACTATCTGGGAAACAAGTTTCTGACAACACTTTCCAATGCGTTCACGAATTTGAATCTTACTGACATGGAGACCTGCTACAAGCTATTCTCGAAAGATGTCATGGCGAAACTGTGGCCGACATTGCAGCAACAACGATTCGGGATTGAACCGGAAATCACGGCAAAGGTCGCCCGAATGAACTGCCGGATTTACGAAATTTCCGTCAGCTACAGCGGTCGAACTTACGAACAGGGTAAGAAAATCGGTGTTCGTGATGGATTTAAAGCGCTGTATTGCATCGTTCGATACGGGCTGTTTCAGTAGAACCATTGCCAGTTGGAATCTGATCGCGCAACCGAGATCGTCTGTGGGATCTCGATCGTTTGAACGTCAGTGAATACTTCGTCATCGCGCGACCTGGTCTGTAGAGGTGAAGAGACTTCGCCTTAAACCGATCAGAGACTGACATGGATGACTTTGACTGGCTTCCCGGAGACATCGCTGCCTGTTACGGAAGCGATTGGACGAGCAAGTTTATCACCTACGGAACCGCTTCACTCTTTGCCCCGCAGCGGCTTCGGCTTGGACCTTCTCACGTCGCGGTCATGTGCCAGCACCACGGCACGAATATCTGGGTGGAAAGCACAACCATGTGCTCCACTCCCTGCCTGATTCAGGGACGCCAGCTCAGTGGAACCCAAGCCCACCGTCCCGCTGATCGGATTCGAAATTACATCGAGGAAGGTGGTCACGTTGACGTGTACCGCCTGACCGCGATGAATCGACTGACTCCCGATGAGAGTCGGCTGTTGTCGGAAATTCTGGTCGAACAGTTTCTCAAAAAGTCGATCGAGTACGATCTTTCCGGGGCTCTGCTTTCCGGAACACGATTTCTGCAGCTGACGCGCATCTTCCCTGAAACTCGGCTGAACGAATTGTTCTGTTCGGAACTCGTTTCCGCCGTGACCATGCGTTTGAACAGAATGAACCACGCGATTCCTGGACGCTACAACCCTGGACGACTGCTTCGCACACTCGTCCGGCTTGGGAAATACGAATGGCACACGCGGTTTGACAACGAATCTCACCGTTGATCGCGATCCGCCTGTGCTTTCCCGAGAACATTGTCATCGCTTCTCTATCCCCGCGTGAGCTCGTTCTCTCTCGATGAGTTCTGCTTTCGTCGTGCAAATCGATGCTGACCGAGGATTGGAAATGCGATCTCGCTGGAGCATGAATCTTATGCAATCCGCCATCGACATGATCACCGGCGTCCTCCTGCTGGAGATCATTTCTTCCTCGACTTGTGAGGCCCGAAATTTTGAGTGCACAGATTCATCGGCACTTCAGATTGCGGAACAGTCGCGACTCCGTTCTTCAACATTCTGGACGGGCGAGCCGCTTCGGAAGTCCTGGGCTCCGCCATGTCATCTGACACTGGATTTCGCGAATCACACCGGGGGGTGGCACGACACGATTCGAGTTCACGGAACAGGGAGTCCGCAATCCCCGCATGGTCGTGAGTGGAACTCGGCAAGCGATGGTCACTGACGTCATTCCGCACGAGGTCGATCATCTCGTGCGCGCGGCACTTGTCGGGCACCCCATTGAAAGATGGCTCGACGAAGGGTGTGCCACGCTCTTTGAATCAGAGACATTGAAACAGCATTTGCGAAATATCGCGCATCGTGCGAACCCGAATGTAGACATCGGTCAGAAAACGTAGCGCTCGACGGAGAGGGTGTGACGGAATAAAAGCGTAGCGCCCAGATGATCACTTGTTGTCAGGTGTTCAGACTTTTGGTTTTCACCATTTGTTTGAACTGAT
>NZ_SIHI01000033.1 GCF_007859735.1 Thalassoglobus neptunius
TGCCACCCACAACTCACCCTGAACTTCCGATTTCCGTCGCCCCAACGCCATCGTTTCCTCCTTGATCAACTCCAACTGCTGAAAGATAATTCATCTCCCCCATCAATGCGAGTTTTTCAACGGGCTGCTAAGCTTCTACCTCTTTTCTCTGAGGACTCACGTTCCATTAGGGGAGAAGGGAATCTCGGGAAGGCCATCGAGCTAGCGAAGCGGCAATTTCGCTTCATTTGATTGGAAGCATTTTCTTTCGAAGAGCGTCGTCATCTGTTTCTTGCTGCGTCACCGTGAAAATGGGCTGATGCGAGCTTCTGAAACTGGCGCAAGACGATTTCTACCGGCTTTGGCGATACGCGGCATTTGCAATACGAGAAGGGCAATGTGCCCGAGAGCTGGTCGAATTCTCCGGTCAATCCGATTCTGAGAGATGCACAGCTTCTGCGGAATCGGTTGTTTCGGCGCGACGAAATTGAATTGATGGATCTCCTCCCGCTTGGGAGTCGAATGAACCGTACAGGTGGGTAAAGTGCGCGGTTCAGTCAGCAGTGACGTGTTCCCCGATTTTTATTGCCCTCTGTAACTGCTTTCGTAGTCGTGCTTTCCGGATACGTGGTGGAATTTGTCCTCGTCTTTTCTCATCGAGACGTACAATTTTGTCATCAAGTGACGCGAGAGCAGACCGATCAGCAGTGGGAGGTCGTTGAGGTCTGAACATGTATCGGGGAAAGGGTTGAAATGGCGAGAAAAGACGCACTGTTGAAACTGCACCAGCGTTTGATTGAACAGCGAAAAGAACTCAAACAAAAAGTGACAGAACAACTCGACTCTGCCGGAGAAAAATCCGGTCCAGGGGATCTGGGTGATCTGTCACTCATTGATGCTGAGCAGGAAATGGGAACTCAGTTGGCGGCCTTCGAAAGTCGCGAATTGAGCCGCATTGAAAAGGCAATCGAAGCTATCCGGCAAGGCACATACGGAACGTGTGAGTACTGCGAAAAGCCGATTCCGATTGCACGTCTCAGAGCACTTCCTCACACTTCGTGCTGCATCAAGTGTCAGCGAGAGCAAGAAATCAACGGCGGTCCGAATTCGGACGGTTCTGAAGGGGACTGGGAATCCGCATGGGAATACCAGGCCCGTGAGAACGACCAAGAATTGACCGTTCGAGATGTCAGAATGGACTCTGATTAGAGTGAGTATCGAGTGAGCAGTTTCAACGCAGGTCGCGAAATGATCAAACGAGTCGCCCTGGCGGGCATTTGCCTCTTCATCATTTCAGGGCCACTCGATGCCCAGGACGACTGGAAACAACCCTCGCAGGAACAGCTGCAGCAAGTTCTGCATTTCGCTGGTCGGCAGGTTGCCCGCGTTGCTGCTCAGACGAGTCCGGCCGTGGTGCACATTGAGAGCGAACGCGAACTGCGGAATTCTGTCACAGAGGAAACCGGCTCGGGCGTCCTGATCACGAGTCCGCGAAGTAAGACTCCGTTCATTGTGACGAACCGGCATGTCGTCGCGGATGCCGAGCTGCAAGACATTCGAGTGCTTCTTTCTGACGGCCGAATTGTCTCCCCGTATGAGAAAATCGAGGATTCCGATAGCGATCTCGCGGTTCTTAAAATCCGTGAGACGGGAATTACCCCGGCCCAGTGGGGCGACAGCGATAATCTTGATATCGGCCATTTCGTTCTGGCGATGGGCAGCCCGTTTGGCTTAGATCAATCAGTAACGCTTGGGATCATCAGCGCGAAAGGGCGGAGGTCTCTCGATCTTCCCGGACGTCGCGTTATCAATCAGGACTTTCTGCAAACAGACGCTGCGATCAATCCCGGAAATAGCGGGGGGCCGTTGATCGACCTGGATGGACGAGTCGTGGGAATCAATACCGCCATTGCGTCACAAGGGGGAGGTAATGACGGGATCGGGTTCAGTATTCCCAGCAATCTCGTGCAGTTTATTGTGACGCAATTGCTGGAATTCGGCCGGGTTCGCCGTGGGTATCTCGGAGTGGAACTGGACGAAGATTTCACGCTTGAGGAAGCACGGGAACTGTCACTCGACCGAATCACTGGTGCCCGAGTCGTCCGAGTGTTGGAATCGACTCCGGCAGCAAATGCAGGGCTTCGAACCAATGACGTGATCATCGATTTCGACGGGATCGAAGTGCAGGACGAAAACGACCTGATCAATCGCGTGAGCCTGACTCCGGTGAACAAACAGGTTCGAATGGTTATTCTTCGAAACGGTCAGCCACGGACTCTCTCAGTCATTCTTACGGAAAAACGAGATTTGCGTCAGGGGGCTGTTCCGCAGCTTCCCGTTCCTGCCGGGCAGCGTGTTTACCGAAACGCCAGTCACAAGACTCAGCGACTGACTCCTCAACTTGCATCACAGCTCGGATATATTCCAACTCAGAAAGGGTTGCTGGTTGTGAGTCGTGATGGCCAAGCAGGCGACGTTTCTGATGAGTCGGAACTTCAACTCTATGATGTGATCGAGGAAGTTGCTCGGCAACCGGTGACGACGCCCGAAGAGTTTGAGGACGCTGTTTCTCAAATCGATGAAGGGCCGATTGTTCTGAAGGTCTGGCGGATCAGCGATGGTGAGCCGACTCCGCGACTGGTCATGTGGACTCCGAATTCGGAAGACGCGACAGTGGCTGATTAGAGCAAGTTGCTCTTTCCTGAGCACTCGCTTGGGCTGTCTCATCAGACAAAACGCTGAGTTAGCTCGTGTGAGTGGGTCTCACGATTCAACTTTGTGCACGTTGCAAAGTTCGAATGAGTTGTTGATGCGGTCGACCATTTGTCGGAGTCGTCCGATATCTCTTCGATTGAAGTGGAACGCCAGACGAGGCAGATCGACGAGGTGCTCTTCGTCTTTTTCCATTTCGTGGGCGGTCGTGCTTTCGATTTTTCCCGTTTCGATGATGTCCGCGAATTCTGTGTTCAGTTGATCGAGCAACTCCTGGCTCGGCTCGAAATGCAACCGGAGGTAGAGCTTGTCACGGACGTATCGCATGCTGTGATACACACAATAGAACCCCATGATTTCATCGAATGCTTCGTCGATGCTGTCTGTGATCTTGTAGAGCGAGTGATCGGCCGGAGAGATGAGACCGTGGTCTTCCATTTGTCGGCAGATGAACTGCTTCCAGTCGGGCCAGTATTGGCCTCCGGGCGGGTCGATCAGCACGATGGGCATGAGGTCACGCTTGCCGGTTTGCACGAGCGTGAGTGTTTCAAAGCATTCGTCTTGAGTTCCAAACCCTCCGGGAAAGAGCGCGACAGCGTGGACCTCTTTAACGAACATCAATTTGCGCGTGAAGAAGTACTTGAGATTGACAAGCTTCTCGTCGTTGGAGATGACGTAATTGGCATCCTGCTCGAAGGGGAGCATGATGTTGAGCCCCATCGACATTTTTCTGCCAGCGCCGACATGTGCCCCTTCCATAATTCCCCCGCCGGCACCTGTGACGACGTACCAGCCAGCTTTGGCCATCCGTCGCCCGAATTCGAGCGAGGCCTGATAAGCAGGGTGATCCGGAGCCATTCGGGCGGACCCGAACACCGTGACCTTGCGGATTCGACGATAAGGGGTGAAAACCTTGAACGCGTAGCGGAGTTCGCGAAGTGCTCGCGAAACAATTTTCAGATCGCCGCGAGTGGCCTGGTCTCGCAGAAACTTGTCGGCGGTTTCCTTGATCTCTTCGACCAGGCGTGTGGTTTGAGTCGTATTCCGCTCGTGTTCTGTGACGAGTGGATAGTCTTCCGAGACATCCGGGGGAGAAACTCGTTGACGTTCATCCATGACTCAATTTCCCTCAGTAACGAGGCCTTTCTTTTGAGAGTTTCACGCGCCGATCGCTTCCAGCGCATCCTCACGAGAATCGTAGATCGCCCAGAGAGTGTCCAAAGCAGTGATATGGAGAAGCTCCCGCGTGAGATTGTGGACTCCACACAGGACCATCACGCCGCCGGATGTTTTCACCAGTTTGTGGCAGCGTATCAACAGTGCCATAAAGACTGAGCCGAAGTAGCTGACCTGAGTCATGTCGAAAACGACGAGCGGGGCTTTTTGTTGGCGAATTGGATCGAGCACAATATCGGCAGCGTGCTCGACAATATCCCAACTCAGGTTTTCGACTGCACCAGAGGCGATGACAACGAGTGCGTCGCCATGCCATTCAATGTTGATCACACTTGGATCAGGAGATGTCATTCAGTGATTCCATCCAGGACAAACGCGACGGATAGTGGAAGTTCTAACAAATCATTGATGGAAACTCACTCAGGAATGTCCTGGCCACCAGTTGTCAGTTTGCGGCTCGACGGCGGATTGCTGCTGACCCATGTCGTGAAGGCCTCAAATGCGGACTTGCTCAAGGCAGGCTTTCCAGAAACATTGGTCAAAACCGGAGTGAGCACTGGAAGTGCTTTCTCAAATGCTGCTCTGACGTAAGCTTCCTGTCCGCCGAGACCGGGACGCCGAACCTGATAAAGCAGGCCATAGTTGCGGATCTCTGCATCGGCCTGTGTGGCAGGTCGGAAGGAAAGATACACGCGGGAGAAGGCCTGAATCCACAAGTTGGCGGAGGGAGCCTTTGAAAATCCCTGGCTGCGAACCATTGCTTCGAGGAACCGGCAGATCTCATAAGTGATGAGTTCGACGTTCACTGAAGAGGTGTAAGGAAGTTGCGTGATGCTCTGGCAGGCTTCTCCCCGATTGATCCAGGTTTCCTGCTTGTTCCGAATGATACTCATCAGTTCGTCGATGACGACGGGTTGGCCGGAGACGTTGTCGATTCGTCCGACGTATCCGAGAGCCTGGATCATGCGTCGACGATACCACTCAACTCCTTCATCTGCCGATGGAGGAGTCGCTTTGAGTTGAGAGGTGAGTGCGTCAGCAATTTCTGACCGCTCTGTGCTGCTGGGGGCGTTTTGCCCGTCGCGGCAGAGTCGGGTCAGCCCATTCGCTGCGACAATCCGAACCTCCTGGATCTGTGACGAGTCCTGAAGGATTTCGAGAAGTGATTCGTAGACGGGATTGTAAGGAACGGCCGGAGTCTTCGTTTGGAAGTCGGACGGTTCAATACTGAGTTGAATCAACAAGAGAGCGACGTTCGTTCGAACTTGCGGACTTGGATGGTTCATCAGGTCTTTCGACTTTTCGATGATTTCATCCATCAGAGCGGCCCGTCCGCCTGCTCGATTCAGAGTGCTGAGCAGCTCTGAGAGAAAGCGTTGAGTCACTTCACGCGGGATCTTGGCCCGGTTCTCAGGATACGTGAGCAGAGACAGGTAATAATGAGCCAGTTTTTTTAGCCCTTCCACCTGTTGCCGATTCGGATTGTTTGACTTCAATCCGGTGATCTTCAGTTTCTCCTGTCGTCGGAAGGTTTCTGAAGCGACCTGATCCATCCACCAGTCAGGAGGAGTCCAGTCATCCGGTTCAAACTCTTCGACGACTGCTTCTTCGTCAGCGTCCTGCTCACCATTCTGGGCGAAGACGATGGACGTTCCGCCGAACAGAAAAAGTGCGAGGACGTGCCAGGCGGTCACGAACTGATAACTCTGTCGAGTCAGTGGAAACACGCTGGTTCCCCCAAAAATTTGCATTTGAATTGTCCCACGTCGATGCGGAACCTATCAACGAACGTGATTAGGTGCGAAGATGGTACACGACATGACTTCACATTCGAAGCGATGTCAGTCGTCTCAAATCGGAATTCTTCAAGAGATGTGGATGGAGTCGTGAAGAATGCGATGTTTACTACCACGCGCAATCTTAAACTAGCATCGGCGAAAATCAGTTGTCAAGTTGTTTGTTCTTTACTGATCGGAGCTTACGTCGAGACGATGGGATTGCTTCTATCTGTCACACCGGTTGTGAGTTTCATAGTCGATATAGCGACCTCACGAAAAGTGCCTTTTTCCCGACCCTTACTCACCTCAAGACTCACTGAAGAAGAGAGCGATGACATCGGTTTTTACGTCTGAACGGTTTGAAGACCATCTCACCGGAACACATCCGGAAAACCCGATTCGCATTTCGGTTTTGCTTGACATGCTTCGTCGGAAGCACGAAGCGAGTCATTTTCTCAGTGAGATTCCGACTCCGGTCAGCGAAGAGTTCGTTCTGAAAGTCCACGAGGCGGACTATTTGAAGGAACTCAAAAGGACCTGCCGGGATGGGGGAGGGCGCCTTGATCCGGACACGGTTGCAAGTCCCGAGTCGTATTCGACGGCCCTTCTTGCTGCGGGAGCTGCGTGCAATGCCGTCGATCGTGTGATTTCGGGAGAGGCAGCGAATGCGCTTTGTCTGATTCGTCCCCCTGGCCACCATGCGGTCTCCGAGCATGCGATGGGATTCTGTCTTCTCAACAATGTTGCGATCGCAGCCCGCTATGCGCAGGCACAGTTTGACTTGTCTCGAATTATGATCATCGACTGGGATGTTCATCATGGAAACGGGACGCAGGACATCTTCTTCGAAGATGAAACGGTCATGTTCTGTTCCATCCATCGGCATCCGTTCTATCCGGGGACCGGGACGGAGTCAGAGACGGGAACCGGACGCGGTCTCGGGACAACTTTGAACGTTCCGCTTCCGTTTGGAACTCCCCGCGAAACCTATTTTGAGAGGTTTCGGGGAATGGTCGAACGGGCTGTTTCGAAGTCAAAACCGGAACTGGTTCTTATCAGTGCCGGTTTTGATGCCCACGTTGACGATCCCGTCGGTTCGCTCGGCCTTGAGACCGAGGATTTTCAGGAACTGACGAAGATCGTGACCGCAATGGCAGCTACGGAATGTGACGGCCGAGTGGTCAGCCTTCTCGAAGGGGGGTATCAACCCCAAGCACTCGCAGAATCTGTTGCGGTCCATCTTGACGGGCTCATTGCCGCCTCAGCCCAATGAACCGAATTGGTTCCTCCGGTGAGATTCGTTCCGTCGAGAATTAAAGCTTTGTAGGAGCTGTCACGGGTTCCATTGATGACGGAGTGGAGAAGATCAGCTTGCGTGATCGTTGCTCATCCGGGTGAAGCGATCCGAGCACGCTGGCAATAGCAGTTTCCAGATCCTTGTCGTTGGTGCTGCCGCTCATGGCTTGAAGTCGACGGAGAATTTCCGGCTTCAGCAGGTTGCCAAATCGTTGGATATGGAACGCCAGTTGAAACCCAGCTTGCTGGCGGAGTTTCATGTCCATGTTGGGAGATTCCATGATCTCAAACAGGTGCAACTGTGCACTCGGCAAACCGATGCCTCCCAAGGCGACGACTGCATTGTCCGCCGATGCGGAATTGGTTGTCGCGAGTCGAATTTCTTCCTCGATAGGTGCGAGGTCGAAGATCTCGGACAATCTTGTTGTGGCAATTTGTCGCAGCCAGAAACTCGCTTCGCGAATTTGTTGAGAACGCTGAGCGGATGTGAGTGGCGGAGGACTGATCTGAGCGAGAACAGGCTGAAGTGCTTTGTTGATTTCGATCGGCGAAGTTCCTTCGTCGATGTAAACGACATTCTCAAACTGGTCCTGCAAGAGGTCGAAGCGGCTGCGAATTGAACGTGGACCAAAGACGACCAGTGGAAGGTCACGTGTTCGGGAATCTGTGCGAAGATTGGTCAACGTTTGTGTCAATCCCCAGCGAATTGTATTGGGATGCAGGATTCCAATCTCAACGTCGCCCCGTTCGGCAGCGATGCGAAATCCTTCCTGTCCCGTTTCAGCAACTGATCCACGATATCCGAGTTCCTGGAAGAGTGCGGCGGTGGACGTTCCACGTTGTCCGTTGGGATCAATCACAACACTTTGTGGGCGATCATCCGATTGAATGGCACGACCCAGAATTGGAACGATACGAGAAGATCCACGGAACGACAGCTTCGGGTCCCACTGCAGAATCGTTATCGCAGCAGCGAGTTGAACGCGAGGATGAGCAGAACTGAGTGCATCGACGATTGGCGGAGCGGTTCGGCCTCGCAGTTGGTTTCGTGACCCGTTCAGCCCGAGAGCATGAGCTGATGACAGAGCTGATCCAACGATATGATTGTCGAGGCTGAGTTTCAGAATTTGCGAACAGAATTCCGGTCCAGCTTCAACGGCCAGATCGTGTGCGGTTCCGGGACCTGTCGGAATCGGCTGATCCCAGCCAGCTTCTTCGATATCGCGGACCATCATTGCGGCGAGAATTAATTCAGCAGATTCGTTGCTCGAGGGAGCCAGTTCCGCAGAGTCTCGAGCGAGACGTTCGGCGAAGTAGGTGCCTGCGTTGCGGCGCGAGGTGACGTTTTCGACGACGGTTTGTTCGGTGTCACTCCAGCTCCAAACTGGAATCTCGTTCATGTCCTCGTATTTGGCTGGCCAGTCAAACTGGTTCGCAAGATAGTCGAGTGACGTCTTTTGCAGCTTCTCGGCAGCACCGTAGCCAGTCACCCGGGTTGTTTTTGCAGGGTCCTGATATCGGATTCGCGCGATAGCTTTTCGAGCGACTTCTTGAGTGCCGGGCGGAGAATTCGGCGAAAATGCCGGTTCCAGCAACCAGATGACTTCGTCTTCTCCACCGATTGCTCCCAGAACTTGAGCTGCGGTTGTTTTGACTTCGTCGATCGGTGATTGCAGTGCCCCGACAAGTGGATCGATGGCCGGTTGCCCCAGGCGAGCGAGAGTCAAAGTGAACAGATCGCGATTTTCGGGATTGCTGACGACGGCTCTCAGAATCGGGGCGACGGCATATGGACCGAGAAGTTGAAGTTGGGTTGTTGCTTCATCTCGTTCCCTCGCCGATCCGCTCAACAACTTAATCAGGTCGTTGGCGTATTCCGGATTTCCAACCTGTGTTTTCGCAGCTTCTGTGACGCGAGACAGCAATTCACTCGCTTCCGGATTCACCTGATCGAGTCGTGCCAGGCTGAGAAGGGCACTCATTCCGTTATTGTCACGCAGCGCGAGAAGTTGGCTGTTGTCTGGATTGAGTTGCAAGATCCGACCGAGGTAAATCTTCGCAAGTTCCGGTCGTGCGAGTTTGACAGTGAGCAGTGCTCCCTCAAACAGTTCCGGAACAGTTGTCGGTTCGGAAGCCAGAACCTGGTCTCCCTCTGGAACGGCGAGCGGTTCCTCATCTTGTGCACAGAGTGGAGAGATCGTCGTCAACGCGAACGTGGCGAGCAGTGTTGGCAAGAGACTTGACCGCCGACTGGGCATGACAGCAACTCCGGGGATGGAAGACGAGAAATTCAGATCCCCCGAAGTGAAATGGATACGATGCGCATCGATCTCCTGATTCGGGAGGCCTCCGTATCAAAGTCTATCGAACCTGAGAACCGATTGCTTGAACATCGTCTTCTGAGGAAAGGATTGTCAGCTCCGATTGAATCATTCGGTCAGCATAGGCGGGATAATCGGTACATTCGCCATGCACAACCAGACATAGGGACGAGGGCAATCAGTACGGAATTCTCGTACTGGGAAGCGGAGTTGTTTGAATGTCGCCGCAGCAACTTTCCCAATTCTATACAATCTTCCATTTGAAAACTTCACGAATACTTGATAGGACCCGTCCCACACGCGAGCATGTTCGCTGACGCGTGAACGTTTCTCAAACTCTTTAATGCAGACAAACAAATGGTGACTCTTCGACCGGTTCCCCTCGCACTCGTCCCTCGGAATTCAGAGGCAGCCACAGCGATCAGTGCTCCGAATTACGACGAATTTCAGAGTGACCGAGAGGTTTGGGACCTCCTGCAAGCCCGACCGGACAATGTTCTGCGAGTGACCATGGCTCACTGCCACGTCGATTCTCTCGATAATGCTCCTCAAGAAGGGGGGGAAGAGTCCCTTCGCCACTCTGCGGAACAGATGGAGTTTCTGAAGAACCATTCCGGAACGCAGCATCAGGAGAACGTGATTTGGGTCTACGAGATCACTTCTCCTCTCCGGCCCGACTCACCGCAGTTGGGAGTCGGCGGATTTGCGGCAACGAATGAAATTCGAACAGAAAACACCCCGGAAGGGACAATCATCCGGAACGAAGGCATTCGCCCTGAAAAGGCTCAGGGACGTGCGAATCTGATTGAAGCAACGAATGCTTACATTGGAACCGTGAACCTCGCGGTTCAGGATCAGTCGCAGAAACTCCTCAGTGAACTCGAATCGATCGCGCAATCTCGTCCATGCGATTACGAGACCGTCGATGAGGGAAAGAATCGTCATCGTGTCTGGCTCGTGACGGAGTCGGCATCTCAGCAAACTTTGATCGACCTGCTGGCTGCGGAACCTGCAGCTTACGTCGCGGATGGAAACCATCGAAGTGCCGCAGCTGCTCAACTTGGGCTTCCGTACTTCCTCACGGTCTTCTTCCCGACGAGTCGCCTCGGCCTTGAACCTTATAATCGGCTTCTGCCGTTGAATGGTGTTTCGCCTGCGGATTTCCTTGCGAAAGCAGGGGAGCAGTTCGAAATTGAAAAGCTCGGAAAGGTTTCTCCGTTTCGGCCCGAAGCTGTTCATACCATCGGTCTTTATCTCGATGGCGAGTGGTACAAGCTGACTCCGAAATCCGGTTCTTACAATCCAGAAAACGCGGCAGAGTCGATCGATTCGGACATTGTCCAGCGACACATCATTCATTCAATCCTGGGAATGTCGGACGCCCGGGATAAGCGAATCAATTATGTCGGTGGAAACAAGACGGCGGGCTATCTGGTCGAACGAGTCGACTCGGGCGATTTCGATCTTGCGATTTCTCTTGCTCCTGTGACCATGGATCAGTTTGTGGATGTCTGTGAACAGAGTCTGTTCATGCCTCCCAAGTCGACGTGGTTCGATCCCAAAGTCCGAAGCGGTTTGGTGATCGCGTTGCTGGACAACGAGTAAGAACGAGTAAAACCGAGTAAGGTCGTTTAAGAGTGAGCGTGAACAAGTCATTTGCAAACGATGATTTGCGATTGTTCACGCTCAAGAACTTTGCTCTTTCATCCCTTAGCTGAAAATCGGATTCGTCATGTCTTTGAATCGACTGTTGATTGTCGCTTTGGCCGCGTGTCTCGCGGTGGAGGGATCAGTCTCTGCTGACGAGCCGAACAAGCTCACGCAGCAGGAACAGGAATCCGGATTCGAACTTCTCTTCGATGGTCAGTCTCTCGACGGATGGAATCAGAAAGGGAATTGGGCAGTCGAAGACGGGGCGATCGCTCGGAAAGATCGGGGCGGAAGCTTGACTCACTCCGAGAAATTGCCGGACGACTTCGAACTTCGTTTCGAATGGAAAGTCGGCGAAGGCAGCAACAGCGGAGTCTATTATCGCCCGGGGCAGTACGAGTATCAGATTCTCGATAGTGCGAAGCATGTTGATGGAAAGAATCCCCGAACGAGTGCGGCGTCGCTCTACTTCTGCATGCCACCATCTCATGATGCGACAGCCCCTGTCGGCGAATGGAACCGTGGACGAATTGTGTGTCAGAAGAATGTGATTCAGCATTGGCTGAATGGAGAGAAGGTGGTCGACTTCGATTACACCGATCCAGAATGGGCGGCGAACGTGGAACTTCTCAGATTGAGAGGGGGCGATGTCGCTGCCCGTGGGGCTCATCTTTCGTTACAGGATCACGGAGACCCGGTCTGGTACCGATCGATTCGATTGCGTTCGTTGTCCGAAGAAGATTCGATCAATCACTCGACGGTGACTCCCGCTGTCATCTCTGAGGAAGCATTGAAAGCCGAGAAAGCCAAACTCGAACGCATTTTGAAGAACCGTGAGAAACAGGCGGAAAACGCAAAGTCTGAGTAGTGCAATCGACTCTTTGGGATCGACTTGATGCGAAAGAGTATCGGTCACGGCGCGAGTCCGCGTTTACTTGAGACGTTTGTTTCCGGAAACTATTGAGAGCGAAGTCGTGACGGAAGAGATTCAATCCGAACCGTCGAAAGATCGCCGATTCGGTTGGATCAGCAGAACGGCCATTCTGGTTGCTTGTGTCGTCGGGGCAGTCGGGCAGATCTGGCTGTTGTGTTTCAGCGACTTCCTTCTGGGAGTCGAAGGGGAGTGGGTCTGGCCTCGATTCGAGTTTCAGTTGAGCATCGATCAATGGATCGCCGCAGGTGTGGCGATCGTGTTGAGTTGCTTCATCTTTCTCTGGATCGTTCGATACAAGAGTGCTCGAACATCAGACCCGTCGCGACAAACGTCTCTGCTTTGGAAGCTTGTCTTGCTGGTTCTCGGGTTTGTCTGGCTGAACGCTGTTCTGGCGGTACAGATGCCGCAAGGTGGTCTCAGTCGAGCGGTGCTGGTGATGTTCTATCCGAGGACATCGGGCTACTTTTGGCAGGCGACCTACGAAGCGGAGGACTGGAAGGAATTCCTCAGTGGGTATTCTGACCGGATCTCTGACGACAGTGATCCGGACAACTATCTGCACATCGGAACGCATCCGCCGGGACTGGCAATGACGCATCGGATGTTGATCGGGCTCTGCCGATCGAGTCCGCTTCTCGTCACAATTCTGGAATCGACTCAACCAGATTCGGTTCAAGAGACCTTACAGTTTCTTCAACAGCAGTCCGGTCAAGGCGATGATCCCTTGCAGCGACCCGAATTGGCCGCTTTGTGGTTGTCGATTCTCATCACGCAACTGTTTGTCCTGTTGGCCGCGATTCCGGTTTATCTTTTGAGTCGTCGTCTCGTAGATGATCGGGCTGCGCGAGTCGCAGCGGGGTTTTGGTTGCTCGTTCCGACGGTTCTCGTCTTCTTTCCAAAGTCCGATGTGGCCTTTCCATGTCTGGCTCTCTGGATTCAACTTGTGTGGCTTATTGCTCTCGAAAAGGAAAGCCCACTTTGGGGAGCGGTCACAGCAGTTCTTTTGATCACTTCCGCCTGGATGAGTCTCGCATTCATGACGATCGGAGTGATGTTGTTCGCGCAGTTGATTCACCAAATGGTTCTTCATCGAAGAGGAATGCGGGCATCGATCGGAGGAACAATTGCCGGGCTGTTGTTGCTGTTTGGCTTGATCATGGCATGGGGTGTCAATCTCGTTGGAATCTGGTTTCAGAACTTTCACAATCACGCGCTCTTTTATGATCACAACTCCCGGACTTACTTCTCATGGCTCGGTGTAAATCTGCTTGAGGTTTCGACTGCGATTGGTGCGCCGCTTTTTGTTCTGGCGATCTGTGGAATCTTTTCGCTCTGTAAGCAGTTCCGAAACCTGACTGCGTTTGCGATTCTCAGTGGACTGGCAATGTGGGCGGGGCTCTGGATCAGTGGAAAGAACATGGGAGAAGCGGCGCGGCTGTGGGGTTTTCTGCTTCCGTACGGTGTGCTCGCAGCTGCCATTACGATCGAACGATTACTCTCTGAACCGGTTTCTGATCATTCTGAAGCGGAAGCTCTTCGACCGACTCGAAGAGCTCCGTGGGCGCTCTTTGCAATCTGGTCCGCGCAAGTGGCTGTTTGTCTTGCTGCGTCGACGATCGTCGATGGATTCGGATTCACTGAGCTGTGATAGTGCGATCAAGCTCCTGATCACCATAAGTCCAGAGACTATTCTCCCAGTGGCTGCAGAGGAGCTTTGGAAGCGACGAACGTTTCTTTCTTGTCATCGCCAGAGAAGTGAACAGTCACCGTCCGTCGTCCACCGTATCCGGAGACATCAGTGACAGTGCCTCGACCATAGCGGGGATGGCGAACGAGCATTCCAATTCGGAATCCGATCGGAATATCGACGGATTCCTTTTCCCCGTTTAAGAGTGAAGCACCCGTCATCAACTTTGGAATCCCGGGCAAACCGGGAGTGGGCTTCGATTCAGGAACCGGTTGCTGCCACTGCGTTGCGGCGAACTCTCCGGTGTCATCGACGTCGATTCGTTCACATTCAAGCTCACGGATAAACGGGCTTTCGATTGTCGGGACGGTCCGTCCGTGCATGGAACGGATGCGAGATTCCGTCAGGTAAAGCCTCTCTTCCGCCCGCGTCATTCCGACGAACAACAAGCGTCGTTCTTCTTCCAGTTCCCGGCGACTCTCACTTTGCAGTGATCGTTCGTGCGGAATGAGTCCTTCTTCAAGACCCAGAACGAACACGATCGGAAATTCCAAACCCTTGGCAGCATGCAG
Organism: Thalassoglobus neptunius; assembly: GCF_007859735.1. GTDB lineage: Bacteria > Planctomycetota > Planctomycetia > Planctomycetales > Planctomycetaceae > Thalassoglobus > Thalassoglobus neptunius. The sequence continues at coordinate 14,106 of NZ_SIHI01000033.1, forward strand.
CGACATCAACGAAACTTGTCCGGAAGTGTTTTCGAGGAAGTCCGTTTCGCTGATCAACGCTGTCTGTTCCAGAAAACCTTGTAGGCTTCGGTCGTCACCCAGTGCTTCGTCGTATTGTCGGGCCGCTGCAACGAGTTCTTCCACGTTGGCGACTTTCTCCGCATCCGCTTCATTCGGAGATCCCTGCCACGGCGCGACGAAGTAGGTCTTGTCGATGATCTCGACGAGTAAATCGCCCACAGACCCAGCCCCGGCGAGTGAGAACCCGTTGATCATTTCCGCGAAACGCCGAAAGCCAACGATCGCACGCTTGGAAAGTTTTGGAACTTCTGAAGCGCGCACGCAGGCTTCGAGGGGAGTGAGATGATTCAACTGAGCCCATCGCAACAGTCGGTTCTGGGACGTTTTTCCAAGGCCTCGCAGCGGCTTGTTGACGATTCTCAGGAATGCCGTGTGATCGAGCGGGTTTTCCACCAACCGCAGATACGCGAGAAGATCTTTGATTTCAGCTCGATCGTAGAACGCGACTCCGGAAGCAACCTGAAACGGGACACGATGACGCATCAGTGCCGTTTCCACCTGTCGTGACAGGGCATTGACACGATAGAAAATGGCGACATCGCTCCATTGGTAGTCGCCGGTGTCCACGAGATCCCGAATCTCTTGAGCGATACCAGCCGCTTCCGCGCGGCTGTCGGGGAAAATCAGCAAACGGACCGGTTCTCCGTCGGCCTGCGCTGTGAACAGTTTCTTGGCTTTTAGCTGTCGATTACATGCGATGAGGCTGTCTGCTGAACGAAGGATGAGTCCGGTGCTTCGAAAGTTCTGTTCGAGCCGTATTGTTTGAGCGGTTGGGAAGTCACGTTCAAAACGCAGAATGTTTTCAATTCTGGCACCACGCCATCCATAGATTGACTGGTCCGGGTCCCCGGTGACACAAAGGTTTTGATGATGTTGAGCGAGCGCAGCCACGATCTGATATTGAGCTGAGTTCGTATCCTGATACTCGTCGACGAGGATATAGCGGTATCGCTGCGCGAGTTCCCGGCAGAGTTCGGTTTGCTCGGCCAGCATCAGCGCGACGTGCATCAACAAGTCGTCAAAGTCGACAGCGTTCGATTCGAGCAATGCTTTCTGGTAGGCGGGGTAAGCCTTCCGAACGACTCCGTCCCAGTGATTGCTCACGCCTTCATCAAACCGCTCATTGAAGTTCTCGGGAGTGATCAGGTCGTTTTTGGCGTCGCTGATTCTCCACAGGACTTTTTCCGGTGAGAAGTGAACGGTGTCAAAGTCGAGGTCGTTCAAAACAATCCGCAAGAGTTGTTTTTGGTCAGACGTGTCGAGGATGGAGAATGAGGATTTGATTCCAACGACGTCTCCGTACTCCCGCAGAATTCGTGCACAGAATCTGTGAAAGGTGCTGACCCAGATTCGCTGGCCCGGGAGCAGGGCTTCCACACGTGCCCCCATTTCCTTGGCAGCTTTGTTGGTGAACGTGATCGCTAAGAGGTTTCTCGGATGAACGTTAGCGTTCATGACGAGGTTGGCAATTCGCCGTGTCACGACACGCGTTTTGCCCGATCCGGGCCCTGCGACGATCAGCAAGGGGCCGTTGATAAAGTGAACAGCTTCGGCCTGTGAGTCGGTCAACCCATCGGAAAGAACATTCATAAGCGATTATTGAGCGTAGAGTTGTGAGTATTGGAAGATTGGGTGAGCGAGGAGACATCTGCAGAAAATCTTAGCAATCAGTTTATGAAAAACTGGTATTTCGAACGTATCAGTATTGATTTTCATCGCATGCGATCTAATATTCAGTTGCTGTCGGAGTTGGCCCGCTCCCGACAGTAACTCTTCCCGCAGCGGTTGGGACGGCCCTCCTGACCGCTGCTTTTTTCCGCGCCCATCCTGATTGATGGAACAGTCTTCTTCGATGCGATTCTCGTGCTCCTGATTCGACCGACTCGCCGACTTGTTTCCGGATGGCGGGGAATGTGTCTGTAAGCGTTTCAAGACTACTCACTCGACTTGTTGGCGGTGTTTTCCGCAATCCACTGTTCGGGATCTTCGAGAAACGCTGCCCGGCATCCGGTACAGCACACCCAGTAGGTCTTTCCGTTGTGGGTCAGTGAAATTGTCCCCAGTCCTCCGGAGATAATGCACTCGCGATCACCGTAGCCCTCATCGGTCATTGCAAACGAGGTTCCGTCGCGTTGGGTGGCGATGGTGTCAAACCGCAGGAAATTCTTTCCCGACAACCGGGCGAGTTCAACGAGGTAGCGATTGTTTTTTTGCTGGTTGAACGTGACCTGCCAGGTATCTCTGGGGGACTCACCGTTCGTCTGCTGAAACTGAAGTTGATAACGAACCTGCATCGTGCGGTCGTCTCCCTGAAACTCTTCGACTGGTTTGCTGAAGTTCCCATCGTAGAGCCGCGTTCGTCCTTCGGGATCGGTTGTTTCCAGTCCGAAGATTTCTTCGTCAGGTGCATACGTCAGACGAGCTGTGCGGAAGTACGGACTTTCTTTGCTGGTCATGACGAGTGATGGATGTTCCGGATCGGTTTGAAAGTCCCAAACCCATTCCGGGGTATCAAGTGCTTTGAAATCACCGAACTGTTTTTGAGTTGTCCCTCGCCATTGTCCGAGCATGACCTGCACGGGTTTCAGGGCATTAATAATCGCCCGGCGACTCGGCGACCCACTTTGGGCTGCGATCATTTCCTGTCCATCTGAGGAAGCAGTGTTCGCTTCTGAGGACGACGGACCGAGAGAGATTTGCGGAATGGGTGGAAGTTCGTCAGAGATTTGCTCGACGACGGAGACTGATTCCGGGTTGCCAGTTGCTCCGGGACGCGAGTTCCCCGGTAAATTTTCACTGGTTTTCAACTCGTTCGATTCCGGTTGCGGAACCTCGGACGGCTCGGGAGAACAACCCGCGATGAGACAAATCGCGAGAATCGCTTGCAGACCGACCTCGATTCGAACGCGCGATCTCCGCACCGGTTGGAACTGGTGTCCAGCGTTATTTCTCGTCCGAACTCGCGAAAGCCATTTCGAAAAGTGCTCGAAAGTTCGAATGCTGATGTTCATATCGAGAGGCTCCGCACGGGCAAAAAGGGTGTTCAGAGGAGAGGAATCGAAATGTCGCGGCGAGAACTCGGATGGCCGGCTTGCCGATCAGGGGGCAGTGCTATCAAAGGGAAGTCCACTGACATTTACTCTGGGGAGACCCGTTCTCGTGATGACAGTCATCTCCCGAGTCGTTGCACAGATGGTAGCAAAGGACGAATTCGGACCCAAACGTGACACTTGGAAAGGGCGGGAGGACCGGTGGCCCGATCAGCCGTTTCAGGATGGCAACGAATCTTGATCGAAAGTGGTGCGTTCTGGCATCATTTGCATCATTTACAAAATGGGGTTTGCGGATTCGTGGACTGAAAGTAGACTTTGCCGAATTGTCGGGGCACTCAACTTCTCAAAAGGAAGGATTCCTGCATGGCGGACGAGGGATTTCGGTTTATTCACGCAACTGATCTGCGACTGGATGAGCCATTGGTTGGAGTTGGGGCCAACGGTCCGGGAATCGGTTCTTCCGGGAAGATGTCTGGCGATGAATCCCACGCTCTCGTCGATGCGACGTTGACCGCCTGGAATCTGGTTGTGGAACACTGTGTGTCGGCTCAGGCCGACTTTCTGCTTCTGACGGGGAATGTCTTTGATCACCGTTCCCTGAGTCTCCGCGCGCGAATCGCACTTGAACGTGGACTCGCAACACTCGATTCCAATCGGATCGAAGTCTTCATTGCTCCGGGGAATCTCGATCCCGCCACCGCCTGGAAGCGTCAGGTGTCGCTCCCGGGAAATGTCTCGCTCTTGGGGACTGAGGAAAGTGATCCGGTCGCTGTGGTGAAACATGGGCGCATGTTGACTTCCATTCAGACCCTCGCGACAACCGAGACCGAAGAGCCGGGATGGAATGCAAACTCCGGAGCGAATGAAACCAGTTCAAACGGCGGATACCGCATTGGTGTCGTTCCGGCCGGAGTCCCCGTGCAGTGGAAGAACGGTCAACCGGAGTCCTTGAATGTTCCGGGCGCTTCCCCTTTTGCAGCGACTCTGGTGCAGTCTGCGATTGAAAACGGGGTGAACTATGTGGCGTGCGGAGCGGGACAGCCTCAGCTGAAACAAGCTGGGCCGACGTGGATTCATGATCCCGGACCAACTCAATCGATTCGGTCGACAGTGGCGGGACCGTGTGGATGCAGCCTCGTTCAAGTCGATTCACATGGGCGAACTCGAATCGATTCGCTGGCTCTGGCACCCGTGCGATGGGAAACGTTCTTCCTTGAGATCGAAAAACAGGCGACACTGAAAGATGTCGTTGAAAAGATGGCATTGCAGGTGATGGAGCTGAATGTCAGCGAATGCGAAGACGTTTGGGTTCTCAACTGGCGACTGAGCGGAGAAGGGAAAACGCTCGAGGCGTTTTTGGATCCGTCCCAACTTCCGCAAATTTGGGAGCAACTGGAAGAGGAGCTGGAAGAGGAGCTGTCAGGAGATGGCCATACTCTCAGAATCCATCAATGCGAGCTTGTCCAGCGAGTCTTGCGTGACCCTGTCAGTCTGGAAGACGCAACAGGACTCATTCAGTCCTTACAGGAACTTCTGGAGAGCGAAGAAAATTCCAATGCAGCGAAATCCGTAGTCGAGGAAGTTCGTCGAGAACTGATCGAGGATCAGTGGCTGCAGCGGGCGGATATGTTTCAAGTGCGAGAGGTGATTGCATCCGCAAACTCGGAAGACGTGATTCAGCGGGCACTCGATAGTGCCGGGCTGTATCTGGATTGATTCTGATCAGCAAACAGTCAAAAACGGAGGCTATACTAAATCGAGAGTCAATGGTCGTGGTGTGAATCGTGCGGTCATCGATCTTTCAACGCCCCCCCCGAATTCAATGATTGTTCAGCACCGGTCAATCGTTGGCAGCTCCCCCCATCACAGCGACGATCAAGCTTTTGTTGAGAAGACGTTGGTGCCCGATAGAGGGCAGTGACGCGAATGCCCTTGTGAGGGCAATACAGAAGAAAACGACACAAATCACCGTTCAGGCGAGTGTGCAGGACAGGGTGCTCGCCCTCGAATGGAATTGCCGATTTCGTCCATTGTCGAGTGTGTCGACAGTGAGCAGCGGAACGGTGAGAAATTGAGAACAAGACAATCCGAAACGTGTTCAAAGGACTGGCACCCAATGCAGCCTCAATCTCCGCGAACTCCACGTGGAGCCATTGTCGGCTGATTCGGATATTCAGAAATTGAAGCGGCGACCCGACCGGGATCAACAATCGCTTCAATGAGGATGGAACCCAATGAGAATCCATGAACTGGAAATTGATCAATTTGGCGTCTGGAAGAACGTCACGTTGCCATTCTCTGCCCGAGGTGTCACGGTACTTTATGGACCGAATGAGGCGGGCAAGTCGACGTTAATGCGATTTATTCGCGGAGTGCTTTTCGGTTTCCAACCGGGGGATCTGCATGTCATGGATCCCCAGGGAAAACGGCAAGTCTGCTCCGGGGTTCTGCGCGTTTCGCATCAAGGGAAGCAGCACGAACTTCGCCGAACAGCTGAGAAGGGAAGTCGCGGTCTTCTGGAGATCGACGGCCAGCGCGTCTCACAACAGGATGCATTGGTTCAAAGCCTCGTCGGCGGAGCGAGTGAATCCGTCTTTCGAGACGTGTTCGCGATCGGGCTTCACGAACTGCAAGAACTGGCGACGCTGAACAACTCGGAAATCGCTCAGCAAATCTATGGCCTCTCGCTGGGGCGCGAGGGTGATCAACTGGTGCGCGCTCAGAGTCATCTGGGATCACTGGCGCGGCAGATCGCCAATCGTGAAACGCGAAAAGGGGAACTCTTCGGGCTGGTCCAACGATTGACCGAAGTCGAACGGCAGATTGAACGGGTTGGCGTGCCCCTCGAACGTCACAAACGACTCAAGGAGCAAATCAACAAGCACGAGGATCGAGTTGGTCAGCTCCGGCAAAGGCAAAAGTATCTGCAAAGCGACCTTCGGGGATTCCAGTTTCTCAGCCGGATCTGGGAACCGTGGAAGAAAGAGCTGGAGCTGAAAAATCGACTGGAACAACTTCCCGACCGAAATGTCGATCTCGATCGAGTCCAGTCAATCGAAGATCTCCAACAGGAGATTGAGAAATTCGAATCCGAATGGAAGAAGATTCTCGACGAGGCCCGTCGGTTTCAAAAGTCATCTCAGGACATCTCCCTGAAACCGGAACTGGAAGAACAGCAGTGTGCGATCAATCGGTTGCATAGCGAGCTTCCCGAGATGCGGAAAATCGCGGATCGTTTCGACCTGAAAGTTCCCGATCTGACCTCGAACAGCACATCATGGAAAAACAACTTTCTCAATCGTGCGGTTAATCAACCTGTCGATGAATCGGTCGCTTTCGCAGACGACGAGGAGGATTCGCAAAGCGAGCAGGTAGATGTCTCTCCCAAACAGATTCGAGCACTGAGCGAGGCATCCAACGCATATCGAAACGCGATGCGGAGTCATCGCCGTCTCACGAAGCGATACAAAGGGTACGACAAGAAGCTCAAATCGTTGACGTCACGCCCGACCGGTGAGGCAACCAGTTCCGAAAATCAACCTGCTGATTCCATTGCGGAGTTGGATCGTTTGGACACGGACCTTCGGAAGCTTCGCGAATTGCATTTGGAGAAAGGGCATCTTCAGTCCCTTCTCGATCACCTTCCGGACAGCCGACGCGCGGAACTCGTCGAGGCGACCAATCCTCCGTTTTTCAACACAATACTGTGGTTTTTCGCGATCGCTGGTGTGATCCTCACCCTGTGTGGAATTTATGGAGCCACACACGGAATGGTTGTCGGAGGATTTCATGCGGCCGTGATCGGTGGCTGTTACGGGTTGTTGGGGATTGCCGCGCTGGCCACATGCTGGACGATGAAGGTTCACTTCTCACGTCGAGAAGTTTCGGTTGAGGACAACGACGAAACGCATCAATCACTTCGAAAAGAGATCGAAGATCGAAACCTCAAAATTCAGCAATTGGTCAGTCGTCAGATCCTGTCACGAAAGTCGACACCTCATCCGCTGTCGAAACATCATCTGGCAGACGAGAAATCGATCGCGAACAAGCTCGAAAAACTCGCTGAGGATCGAAAGCGGCTTCAGAGTCTGATTGATGAACAGGATCGCATCCGCAGGTTGCGACGGAGAATGACCAAGCTGCGCAACCAGTTGAGAAAGTCGCGAACGTCCGTCAATCAGCGGAAAAGTCACTGGATCAAGTCGCTGAAATCGATGGAGATCGCGGAGCAGAGCAAAATCGGCGAAGCGATTGCCGAGTGTCAAAGGATCTATCGGATCTCCCGGGGCAGTGCGAAGCCAGCACCTGTTGATGTCGAAGCGATTCTGCTGCAGGAGAAACTCAGGGACTTTCTCGATCGCGTTGGTCAGCTTTCAGGGATTCTCGAGCAGAGTTCCTCATCGCACGATCCATTCGCCCGCGTTTCTCAATGGAAGGACGAGTTAGAAGTCCAATTCGAACTTCGACGTGAGCGATCGAGGCTGCGACAACTCGTCAAAAACAAGCGGCGTGAAGCCTCCAAAGTCGCAGAACAGCTGGAACTCCTCCGCAAACAACAATCAGAACTGTTTTCGGTCCTCGGAATCTCTTCATATGATCAGCTCTCCGGGATTCTGGGAGCAGTCGAAGATCGTGAAACACTCATGCGGCAACTTCACGAGATTGGGGAAACCATTTCTCGAATTGTCGAGAGTGAACCTGATCTGATGATTGTTGAAGAACAACTCACTGATTTCGATGAGCAACGCAACCGGGAACAGGTCGCGGAGATTCGCGAAGAACTCTTGCAGATCGATGAAACGCTTCAAGTTGAGTACCAGTCGATCGGGCGGTTTCAACAGGAGTTGCGGGCGATTGAAGATGATCGAACCGCCGCTTCGTTGAGATTCGAACGTGCCCAGCTGGCAGAACAGATCCGCCTGACGAGCGAACGCTATCTCGGCATCATGGTGGCGGACCGGGCTGTTGGAGCGCTCCGAAGTCGAATCGAAAAAGAACGCCAGCCGAAAACATTGCAGGATGCTTCGTCTTATCTGCAACAACTGACGTGCGGCAAATACCAGAACATCTGGGCTCCACTGAATGAGAAAAAACTCCTCGTAGATGACGACCTCGAGAACTCCTTAGAAGTTGAACAGCTCAGCAGTGGAACGCGAGAGCAAGTGTTTCTCTCACTACGGTTGGCGATGATTCGCGAGCTTGCGTCTCAGGGAGTGGAACTGCCACTGGTGCTCGACGATGTCACTGTGAATTTCGATCAGCTTCGCACTGAAGCAGCTGTCGAAACACTGCTCAATGTTGTCGAAACCGGTCAGCAGATCATTCTCTTCACGTGTCATCTCCATCTTGCTCATCTGTTCGAACAACATCAAATTGACCCCATCTGGTTACCTTCCAATCGGCCTGAAGTCCCAGTTTGACAGAGTGATTTCGATCGGGGAAAGCGTAAGCTTTCGTCACGTGAATGCCGACGGATTCGGCGAAAAAGATTCAATTTACGACCTGCCTGAATAAGGCACATGGAAAGTCTCGGAAAGCGGAACTGGTGAGACGGAACGAACCAGAGCAAAAGCAACGCTATTGCGGCCACCCGGGCACGACGCCACAACGGGGACGCCGCCGCGATCGCCGTCCGTATTCACTCATCACGGATCTGCTGATCATCATGTTCCTCGTGAGCACGATTTGCATGACGGGCTGCTTCCTTTCACGCAACCACAATTCAGGGCTTCCGACTCGGTATCGTGCGAATTCGGAACAGCTGGAGATTCGTTCGGATGCGAAGATCGAAAAGGAAGGAGAGATCTTCGAAGAACTCGTCAGCCTCCGAGACGAGATCGTCGAACTCCTTGAATTACCGCCAGCCAACCGTCCTGTTCGCATCTATCTCTTTCAGGACGAAGAACGCTACGTTCAATACATGACGACCTCGCATCCGGAGCTTCCACAGCGACGGGCATTCTTTATCGGCACGCCCACAGAGTTGTCAGTTTATGCATACATGGGGCCGAGTATGATGGAAGACCTCCGGCACGAATACACTCATGGAGTGCTTCATGCCTCTCTTCGAACGGTCCCGCTCTGGTTGGATGAAGGGATTGCTGAGTACTTCGAAATTCGTCGATATGATTCCTTACGGCGACATCCTGAACACGCTCCGAAGCTGGCAATCGCGGTCGCCAATGGTTGGGAGCCGAATCTCAGACGCTTGGAACAGATCGAAAGAGTTTCGCAGATGCAGCGACCGGATTATCAGGAAGCATGGGCCTGGGTCCATTACCTCGTGCACGAATGTCCGGATGGACGTTCCCTGCTGGCCGACTATTGTCAGTCACTCGCTGCTTCAAATCGAGCCCCCGGTTTTTCTCCACTGATCGAACAGCAGGTCCCGAACGCCGAACAGCGACTGATGGGATATGTCACCTCAACACTCGATTCCGGACGAACCGTCCAAGTCTCAGGCAACCGCTAAACCACTGGCGTGGTTTTTCGTGCACTCGCTTAGACGGGTTTCGTTCGTTGTACGCTGTGTTTGCTCGTGCGGATCGCTGAAAATTCCCAGTCACGTTGTCCGACATCACTGTCGTGGTCTTTGTGTGCTCGCCTGAACGGGTTTCATTTGATGAACATTGCGGGAGTTGCGGGACTCGAGCGATGATGATTGAATCGACCGTCCATCTGGATTTCGAGTTGAATCACTTCAGGCAATCCGGCGACAATAGCGTGAACGGATGTTCGAAGTTGTTGATCGCGAATTCCTTTGAGTGACAGTCGTTGCCTCCCGCTGTGAGTCGGTCTTCCGTATTCTCACCAGTTCTCGTGTGCCTGAAATCAAAACGCGAACGACACGCGGAGTTGATGTGTCTCAGGCATGAGTTTTCGTTCCCAATTCAGCAGTCGACGTTTGGGCAGTCATGGCGAAATTGCCATTCAATGATCGAGATTTTCAAAACGAGACGTCCCAGACGAATCTCCATGAGACTCAGCACATCTTGTCAACGGCGATTGATTCGTTCATCGCTGCCTGGGCTGTGGCTGAAGAAACGGGACCGCCGATTCTCTCCGATTTTCTTCCGCAGGACGCGCCAGCACGGCAGGAGATTCTCGTCGAACTCATCAAAATCGACCTCGAACAACGATGGAACGAGTTTGAATTGCCGAAACGTTTGACCGAGTACTTTGAAGAGTTTCCGGAACTGCTTCAGAAACAGATCCCGGTCGAACTTGTTTACGAGGAATATTTTTGCCGGCAGCGGTCTGAACCCTCGGTGACCATTGAAGACTACTTTCGCGAGTTTCCCGACCTCGAAAATGAGCTTCGGAGATTTATTCAACACTCCCCTCATCCGACTGTGCTTCAGGGAGGAGCCGTTGCTGAATCGTTTCGAGACTTGCGGGTCGGTGAAACTATCGATGACTTTGACTTGCTGATTCGGTTGGGCGAAGGAACCTTTGCAACCGTTTTTCTGGCCCGGCAGAATTCCATGCAGCGGCTTGTGGCGGTCAAAGTCTCTGCTAATAAAGGGACTGAACCGCAAACGCTCGCGCAGCTCGATCATGACTATATTGTCCGTGTTTACGATCAGCGTGTGATTGAATCGCCGCCGGTCCGGCTGTTGTATATGCAGTATCTTCCGGGCGGGACTCTCGAATCGCTCATCAAGAGAGTTCAATCGACACCTGCGAATCGTCGAAGTGGGCAGCTGTTGATTGATGTTCTCGACGAATCGCTTGAAGCCAAAGGGGAGACAACTCCACCCGACTCGCTGCTTCGTAAAGAGATCGCCCGGATGGATTGGGCACAAACGGTCTGTTGGATTGCGATTCGGATTGCCAAAGCTCTGGGGTACGCAAGCAGTCGAGGAGTCCTGCACCGAGATCTGAAACCGGCGAACGTTCTGATGACCAGCGACGGAACACCGAAGCTCGCCGACTTCAACATCAGTTTCAGTCGGCAGGTTGAAGGAGCATCCCCCGCAGAATACTTCGGCGGCAGTCTGGCTTACATGTCTCCGGAACAATTGAAAGCTTGCACAGGCAGTGGTGAGATTCAGGCGGAAGATCTTGATGTTCGATCTGATCTCTTCTCGCTGGGAGTTGTCCTGTGGGAGTTACTCGTTGGGGAACGTCCGTTTGCCGACCCGCGTCAGCTTCGACTCGATTCGCAAACTCTCGAAGACATGATTGCCGCCCGCGAAGAAGGAGTGAGTCGGGAGAAACTTGAAGAAGCTGCCAAGTCTGCTCCGCCTGGGCTGATTCGTATTCTTCAGAAGAGTCTCCACTCTGATCGGGAGCAGCGTTGGCAGACCGCGCAAGATATGATCGATCGGCTCGAACAATGTCTTGACCCGAGAGCACGAGAACTCATCGATCCGGAACCGGGACATTGGCAGAGAACGGCATTGCGCTGGACGACGCCAATCATTCTGGCGCTCAATCTCATCCCGAATGCATTCTCAGCGGTCGGGAACCTGCTATACAACCAACGCGAGATCTTCGCCGAAATCGCACCGGAGCAGAGTTTCGAGACGATTCTTGCAGTGATCAACGGAGTTGCTTTTCCTGTTGGGATTTCGATCGTGATCTTGATGGCTGCGCGAATTCGACGCGCGATCGTTGGTCCGGAAGCTGTCAGAAAGCGGCCCGGTGTTCGAAGAGATTCCCTGTTGATCGGACATCGGTGTGCCCTGATTTGTCTCTTGCTTTGGGTGATTGCTGGTTTTGCCTATCCGGTTGCGATCAGAATGACAGGAACGGTCGTGCCCTGGACCTCCTATCTTCACATCGTGGGCTCGCTGGTGATCTTTGGATTGATTGCCACAGCTTACCCATTCTTTCTGGTGACCTGGTTTTCGCTTGAAGTTCTTTATCCTTCGTTGCTGCGACTGGGGATTGGCGGTGGTCAGGACCGGCAAGACTTACTGCTTCTACGTGACCATTTGCAAAGGTATCTGGTCATGGCTGCCTCAATTCCTATGCTGGCGGTCTCAGCGGTGACGATTGTTTCCGTTGATCTTCTGTGGGTTGCCCAGCTTCTCTGTTTTGGGGGACTCGCAGCATTTGCAGCAGCGTTTTGGTTTTACCGACGGATTGAGGGCGACCTCGACGTTTTTCTCCGTCTCAGCAGTCCAGACTGACAAGTTTGCCGGTTGACACGACGGAATGATTCACATGGCCGAATTCGTCTTGCTGCGAAATTGAGTTTTCATTAATAGTCTGTTCGATACAGCGAAAATCCGCCTGTTTCGCATTCGCGAACAGGCAACCAAACCTATCAATTCTCAATCCCCACCGCATTGGAAATCCTCGTGGAGTTCCGATGTCGAATGTTTTTCGCCTGGTTTCCGGTCGAGAAACTCCCTTGTTATAGACTCCCCTTGTTACGTCAACTCGCAGGATGCGATTGCCGTCCCGGTTTCAATTCACGACAGCAATGAAGCGCTCGCTCATCCAGACGTTGTGAGAATCCGGAATCCAACCGAAAGCAGATTCGATGGATCGTGTCATCGATGACACTCGTCGATGGGCGCCACTGCCCCGCTTCCGACGTTGCATCAATCATCTGGTCACCGCTGCCATCTTTCTCGGATGGATTGGATCGACCGTTTGCGCACAGCGACCGTTTCCGGGAGCTGCGCCATCGAACGGCTTTCCGTCAGCGAGTGCGCCTGCTGAGAGACCAGCGTCACCGGTCGTACAAACGGCCGGTCAAGAACCGGAACAGAGAGCTGCCCTGCAACGACTTCTTGCTACCGCACCCCAGACGCCTGAATCGAATTCGATTCAGCAGGTCGAATTCGATGTGGAGACTCTTCTCGAGGATCCCGTTGTCGAGATCGTCGTCGAAGGGAACAACACAATTCACACGAGCGCTGTTCTTCGCATGGTCGAAACGCGCATCGGACGTGCTCCTTCAGCTCGCGAGATCCAACAGGATGTTGCCAAGCTGTTGCGAACACGCTGGTTCCTCGACGTCAAACCGTTCTATCGCCAGACGGAACGGGGCCTGGTCCTTGTCTTCGAGGTGATCGAGCGGCCAATGCTGCGCAGCGTGCAGTATGTTGGCAACAAGAAAATCAAGACGAGTGAACTTGAAGCTCACACCGGGCTTCGCACTGAGATGAGCGGATACTTTCCCGCCTTTGATGTGTCTGCCAATCGAGAAGCAGTTCAACGGATCAAATCTCTTTATGCTGAGAAGGGCTACCGCTTCGCGAAAGTGACTCTTCAGAAGGGTGGAGAGAAAACTGATCGCGATGTTGTGTTCGTGATTGAAGAAGGTCCGAAGGTCAAAGTTCGGGACATCAATTTTCACGGCAACGACTTCGTTTCGAAAGCCATTCTGGCGACGAAGATTTCGACGAAAACACCTGTCGACGACCTCGAACTGGGGCCGCTCGATATCGGAATGGGATGGATCGGCGGAGATTACGATCCCGATGTTGTTCGCAATGATGTGTATGCCCTCAAACAATACTATCTCGGGCTCGGCTTCTTCGATGTCGATGTGACCGTTGACGAAACGATTTCTGAGGCTGACGGAAGAGTGACCGTTGACTTTCACGTTTCCGAAGGTCAGCGGTATGTCGTTGGAGATATTCAGGTCATCGGGAATGGTGTCATCAATCGTGATGCCCTGATCGGCGATCTGGAATTGGAATCGGGTGAGCATTTTAACTCGCGGTTCCTTCGCAAAGATGTGACTGCGATGAAAGACATGTACGACGAACGTGGTCATGTTTTCGCAAAGGTCGAACCAGTCCCGCACTTTCGTGAGAACGAACCCGGAGTTGTGGATCTGACTTACCAGATTGATGAAGACATTCCGCGGTATATCGGAGAAATCAACATTCACATTCGCGGAGATCATCCGCACACGCAAGAACATGTTGTCCGCGATCAGGTCCATCGATTTCTTAAGCCGGGAACTCTTGCGAGTGGCCGAGACTTGAGGATGGCTCAACAGCGTGTTCAGGGAAGTCCCATCTGGGAACGCAGCGAACCTGCTGTCTTCGATCTCGTGCCTGTGGATGGGCTCGACTATCTGCCAGAAGTGACATCACGAGGTCAAAGCGACTCCACTCTGACTCCGGATGCACTGTTTGCGGATCACTCCGAAAAAGACTTTACAGTCGATCGCGAACACTGGTGGAGAGGCGAGCAACAGCAAGTCGGTCGGATTCAATTGCCTGACTCAGTGTTCGAAGAGGACGAGGCAGAGCAAATTCCTGCCGAAGTGCCAATTAACCGCAAGCTTCGCAAGACCGACGAGCCGAATCTTGTTGTCAGCCCGGATGTGATCTTTCGTGGACAGGATGAGCCAATCATCCGTGCACAGCATCTCGATCAATACGGAAACCCCATCCCACAAGATTACATTTCCGGTGGAGTCTCTCCACAGGGTGATCCATTCGGCGACGCACTTCGCTCGCCACCTGCACCCGGATTCGTCGATGTGAACATTGACGTGACCGAAGGCCGAACCGGCCGATTGATGTTCGGTGTCGGGGTGAACAGTGATGCGGGTGTCGTTGGATCATTGACATTGCAAGAAGACAACTTCAATATCTTCCGCTTCCCACGCAGTTGGGCGGATGTTGCCAACGGACAGGCCTTCCGTGGGGCGGGGCAAAGCTTCCGACTTGAAGCGGTGCCTGGATCGCAAGTCAGTCGATATCTAGCCAGCTGGACCGATCCCTTCTTTATGGGAACGGATTTCAGTCTCGGTCTGAGTGGTTTCTACTACAACAGATTCTACGACGACTGGACAGAAGATCGCCTCGGTGGTCGAATCAGTCTCGGATATGTGCTCAATCGTTTCTGGACCGCTTCGACAGCTGTGCGACTTGAGAATGTGAAAGTTCGAGACATCAATTCCGGAATCGGTCCGATTCCACCCGATCTTGAAGCAGTCCGCGGTGACAACTTTCTGTCGACCGTTTCGGGAACTCTCGAATACGACACTCGCGACAACTCCTTCATTCCGTCGTCAGGTCATAACGTGACGATGTCTTACGAACAGGGATTTGGAGACTTCTCGTATCCTCGAATCGATCTCTCCGGAAGTCAGTACCTCACCGTGTATGAGCGTCCGGACGGGTTTGGAAAACACATTGTCTCCTTCAGCGGTCAGGTTGCCTGGACAGGTGACGATACCCCGATCTTCGAACGTTACTACGCTGGGGGTTACTCCTCATTCCGTGGTTTCGAATTCCGGGGAGTGACACCGCGTGAAGGCAACTTCGAGGTGGGTGGTGAATTTATGGCTCTGGGGTCCGCTCAGTATGAGTTCCCGATTTCAGCTTCTGATTCGATTCGCGGGGTCGTCTTTTCCGACTTCGGTACCGTTGAGGAAGATGTCACTCTCGATCAATTCCGTGTGACAGCAGGTTTCGGAGCACGCGTCGTCGTGCCAGCCATGGGACCAGCACCGTTGGCCTTTGACTTCGCCTGGCCAATCCTAAAGCAAGACTTTGATGAAACACGAGTCTTCAGCTTCACAGTTGGTTTCACAAGGTAACGCGATCGAAGCTTCGTCGAAATGAGTGGGATCAATTTCCACACAGCGACGACGGAGAACCACGACCATTACTTCGCAGAGCATCGGTGCCCCCCGCCGATG
Organism: Thalassoglobus neptunius; assembly: GCF_007859735.1. GTDB lineage: Bacteria > Planctomycetota > Planctomycetia > Planctomycetales > Planctomycetaceae > Thalassoglobus > Thalassoglobus neptunius. The sequence continues at coordinate 29,862 of NZ_SIHI01000033.1, forward strand.
CTCTTTCTTTGCGCTGTCCCGTTCTTCGCCTTCTGCTTCCCTCTGTCGACTCTCTACGAACGACTCTCCTTTGAGGGGGAGCAGCCTGCAACGCGACTTCAATCTTGACGGGAATCGATTCACAGGAGCAAGCGCTTACAAACGATGCCAATGGTCGATTGGTTAGGACGTCGTCAGTTGCTCCAAGGGGTCTGGCGGCGAATCGAGATGTTCGAGAAGAAGATCTTCAAGGCGTAAACATGCCGACTCGACATAACAACCGATTTGGCCGCGACGGTATGTTTTGTCCGAAAGGCTGAGCAACACATTTCCGTTGATTGAGAGTTCGATGTAGTGCCGTACGTTGAGAAGGCTGAACTCCCACTCCGTCCTTCCGTCACTCTTCCAGAAGGCAGATTGAAGAGACTTGAAACGGAAGGCGTGTTCGGTGGACCCGCCGGGACGTTCTCCCCATGCTCGAAGTTGGGCCACACCTTTCAAGAGATCCAAGGAGAGGTGATATCCACTGAATGACTCCGCATTCGTCCGGAACAGAATTCCGCATTTGCCCAGACCATCGAGTTTCAGACGACCGGAAAACCGGAAGCACTCGACGTACTGCGAAAACAGAAAGCCCTGAAATCCCCCGACGGTTGAGAGCGACAGGCGTTGCTCTTCCCGGTTGGCGTTGGATTCGCACTCAGTCGAGGGGACCAGATAGGAGACAGGCAGCAAGCCGTTCAACTCGACTGTCGATTTGACCAGCTGATCGAATCCTTCAAACGAACGGACCCGCAATCGACCATCTCCATTGACGGACAATCGCTTCGGAGGAGGCATTAAGTTGGAAACAGTTCGCACATCGTTTTGCGTGTAGAAACTCCAGACGAGAGGTCCGTTGTCATCAAAACTGATCCGCCCGGCGTAGTTCCCTTTCGCCAAAAGGACGTTGTCGAAGTAGTTCGACCACGGGCCGTCCGGTGATCGACTGTGCCAGTAACGAATTTTCGCATCTTCGCGAATGCTTCCCACCAGGTAGTAGCGGTCATTCAGTGAGAAGAGATTCGGAACTTCGACGTCGTCATAAAGTCCGGGAACGTGAAGCGCCGGACGCGGCACGAACTGGTTTTCAGCGACTTCCTCATAGAGACCAACACACCCGCGACGAATGACGGGACCATCCGGGATTCGGGCTGCCATCAGAAGCAGGTTTCTCTTGCCGTCTGTGTAAAAGAACGGATCACGGAAGCTGACCCAGTGGCGTCCTTCTTTCAAAGAGGACTCATAGTGCGGACCAGCTGCTTCAATCGGACAGGGGCCGTCAGGATCATACGGAGCGGTGATCATGGGCTGCATCGATTCGCAGCCGTCCCGGTGTTCTTGAAACCAGTTGTCGCTCAACTTTTCCCAGTGGATCAGATCTCGACTCTGTGCGATTCCGACCCGTTGGATGTTCGCGTGATCTTTTCTTGCCAGCCCGGTGTAAAACATCCTCCACATGCCCGGGTTCCATGGATCGGGAGTGACATGCATCGTCCACAGCATGTGATCGTCCCAACTGCCCGGATGACCGATGAACAACGCGTTCTCAATGCGTTCCCAGTTCAACGCATCTTCGCTGACCGCGTGGGCGATGAAGTCGTGATTGGGAAGAACAAGATGAAAGAGGTGATACACTCCGTCGTGATAAACGATGTCGATATCGCCCATCGTTTTCTGGTAAGAAACGTCCTCTCCATACATGGAATACTGTCTTTGAACTCAAGGAAGTAACAGCGACTGCTGCAACGTTGAATGCTGAAGATCACATGTTGATGCCCCATCCATGCCGATCAAAGAAGACCGGTATCGGTGAAAGCCTGAGTTTTTATAGGCCAAACAGGCATTCATTCAAAGGCAATGAAGAGACTGGCGAAGAATCGATTGGAGAATGTTCGGGCTCTTTCCAATCGAGATCGTGCCTCAACCAGTCGATTGAAAAGCCGCTCAATTCACGGGCTGTCAAACACTTCGACAGTGCTGACGACGGGAAGATGGTCGGATGCGTTGGGCTCATCGAGAACTCGAGTCGACAGCGATTCCCAGGATGTGGGTGGGCTGACGAAGATGAAATCAATCTGACGAACGGGATTGCGAGAAGGGATCGAGGGAAAAACCTCCGTGTTGGTCATGCGCCATGATTTGAGAAGTGCCTTCACGCTCCGACTCGAAGCAGTATCGTTGAAGTCGCCAGCGAGCAGGATCGGATGTTCACCCTCTTTCTCGAATTGCGAATTGATCTGTTCGACCGAGAGAAATCGTTCGCTGTCATCAGCGCGATGATCGAGATGCGTCGAGACAAACGTCAACGTATTTTCCGTTTCTCTGATCGCAATATCAGCTACGAGCATGCTGCGCTGCTCTCCATTGTTGAGTCGCGGAAGAAGAATTGTCTCGTTTTTTTGAATAGGCCACCGCGAAAGAATCGCGTTTCCATATTCGCCGCCAGCAAACTCGATGCTCTTACCGAATGCGGAATGAAGCTTCGTTTCGGTTGCGATTTCGTTGAGCAAATCACGTCCGTCAACTCGAGTAGTCCGACGGTCCACTTCCTGAAGAGCGACGAGATCGGCATTCGTCGCGCGGATGATTTTTGCGATTCGTGTTGGATTCAGAATCCCGTCCGTCCCTTCGGCGTGATGAATGTTATAGGTCATCACGGTCATTCGAACGCCTGTTTCGAGAGGCCCGGTGAGGAGAACTTCTTTGTTGCGGCGATGAATTCCAATGAGTCCACCGGTCGCAGGATCACTGGCGAATCCCTGCCCGGAGAACGGCGTTGCCTCGATTCCACGAAAAGTGAGCAACTTCGAATTGGGATCGACGGCAAAGCGAAACAAGACCGGATCATCGTGACCGGAGGCGAGGATTTCGCCATCGTGCCAGATCCCACCGGACAGGCTGTAGTTCCCCAGCTGTTGGATGACTGAGTCCGGATAACTCCAGCGCTGAACTTCGTTCCACTGGTCGTCGAACTTGGCGAGATAACTCTTCCCGTTCTCCGGTCCGTAGTATGCGAACTGGCACCACCAGTGGTCGTCATGACGAAGGACCCATGTCAGGCTCCCTTCGCTTTCGTGGAACTCGTGAAAGGTTTTGAGCTCCATTGTCTCTATGTCACACGAGACGATGCGGCTGACCTCGGGTTTCATTGGGTAATTGGAATGAGCACAGAGAAGTTGACCGTTCCACAGAATCCCGCTGTTGAGATGCTCCGCCGGGCCCGAACTGATTGCAACCCGTTCTCCAGTGTGTCGATCGTACTTCGCAATCTGCCGACTCGAGATCGCATAGAAAAAGTTGTTGTCAGCTGCAGCTGCCTGATGAGCTTCGGGAGCTGACCATTTTTCTTGCGTTCGCCATCGCTGAACGACTTCCTCGCTGAGAGCGAAATTCGCGAGAGAAACAAGAACTGAGAGGCTGAAGATCAATCTCAGAATCGGGTGACTTTTCACGTTCAAGTTCTCCAGATCTCAACAACTGAATTCACGGTTGTGCGAGAAGTCGCAAGTCGAGTTAGCCTTGCCGCGAGAGGCAGCCACTCGATTTGCTAGAAGCACGTTTTCCGCAAAGGCTTCGTTGATTCGCACAAGCAAAACCAGAACGCAGTCGCATCCAGCAAGTGGTGACGACGTCTTGGTTCAGCGAGTTTACAGCGACGCGACACCTGATCGAGGCTCACGAGTGCATGAGTTTGAAAGTCTGACAAATCGAAGCGGATTCTGAAGAAATCATGAATGCATCGTTCGTCGCTTGCGATCGTGGGTATTTCTCATGATTGCAGATGGAAATTTTGAAAGTCCTCTTCGGAATTGTTGAGCAACATACAGAGTTGGAAGGGGATTTCGCCGATGAAAATTCACAACGAAGAAGAGATCTTTCATCACGGGAGGATGAAAAAGATGAGTCAGTCATGGAAAGCGCTCGCAGTTCCTGCTTTTTTGATCACGTCGGTGATGACGGGGTGCGCGACGCAACAATGCGGTCCGTCTGGTTGTGTGCCCGGCTATTGTGATTCAACCACTTACGCTCCGGTTCATCAACAACAGGTGAACACAACCTACTCGCCTTCAGACGCGAAGACGGTCTTCGAGCCAGAACAGGCTCCCTCCAATGCTTCAGGTGGCGTTCCCGCACCGCCCATGGAGCCGACGTTTTAATGGAGTGACGCAACGAATCTGCGCGAGTTCGCACAAGCAAAGGCAGCATTCATCGAACAGATCGAATTCTGGCGGTCAATGAAAAATTGCGGGGATCGTTCAAGCGTGACAGCGAGATAAGTAACGTTCAACGTCCAGCTTCAGTCGGTTGAATATGCTTTCCAGGTCGTCTCGAATGGATGTCAACTCCTCCAGCGACAGGTCTGGCGAGGAGAGTTTGACTTCAAGTGTTTGAGCGATTCGCGATGCCGCAGACGCACCGATGTTGTCAGCGGAGTTCTTCAGGGTATGGGCGAGACGTTTGACCGTCGAGGAATCCTCTGCGGTCCATGCGGCTCGGAGTTGATAGATCTCGTGATCGAGAGACTCGTGAAAGATCGTCAAAATTTCTTCGAGCAACTCTTCATCACCGCCACATCTCTCCTTGGCGATCCGTTCATCGAATGTCGAGGAGTCACTCGATTGGGATGCTGTCGATTCGCTCGAAGAATGGATTGGAACTTCTTCTGAAGGCGGATGTTTCATTTCGTCTGACTTTGCACTGTGGGTGACCATGCGGTGAATCAGTCCGAAGAGATGTTCCCGGTCGATCGGTTTCGTGGCGTAATCATTGCATCCCGCTGCGAGGCAGTTGTTCGAGTCGCCTTTCATTGCATTCGCGGTAAGTGCGATGATCGGTCGTGTCCACCCAGAATGGCGAAGCTGCCGTGTCGCGGTGTAACCATCCATGATCGGCATTTGCATGTCCATCAGGATCAGACCGAACCGGGATGGATCATCATGAATGACATCCAATGCTTCCTGCCCGTTCGAAGCGATCGAAATTGTGGCGCCGGCGCGGGTCAGAATTCGAGACAGTAGCACCTGATTGTCTTCGCTGTCTTCCACAAGAAGTATCTGGCAGTCTGGCAGGGTCTGGATCGATTGAGGCGTCCGCTCCGTCTTCTGAACTCGTGGGGAGACGCGAGTTCCCGCAGCGATCCAGTCAGTCTTCGGAGGAACATCAACGACAACGTTCGCGGTGAAACAACTTCCGATTCCAACTTCGCTTTGAACGGTGATATCTCCGCTCATCATCCGTGCCAGTCGACGGCTGATCGAAAGGCCGAGTCCTGTCCCGCCGTAGCGTCGAGTCGTCGATCCATCGGCCTGTGTGAACCGATGAAACAGTCGATCCACTTGCTCAGCTGTCATTCCAATCCCGGTATCTTCGACAGCGAGAATCAGAGTTCCAGTCGATTCGGTCAGTGGGTCATACCGAATCACCACTTGAACTCCGCCTTGCTCGGTGAATTTCAGAGCATTCCCAATGAGATTGACGAGAACCTGCCGGACTCGTGTTGGGTCGAACCGAATGTTGGACGGGACTTTCGTTTCGAATCGCCCGGTCAGTTCGAGATCTTTCTTTTCAGCCCGAACCGCGAGGAGTTGCAAGACGTCACTGAAGAACGGTTCCACTTCCGTTGTGATCTGTTCGAGTTCCGCCTGAGTCGATTCGATCTTGGATAAATCGAGAAGGTCGTTGATCAATTGAAGGAGGTGTTCTCCGTTGCGGAGTATCGTTTCTATGTACTCGAGACGCTGTTGCTGGCTCTGATGTTCCTCCGACAGTTCTTCTGCGAAACCGAGAATTGCAGTCAGCGGAGTGCGAATTTCGTGACTCATGTTCGCCAGGAATTCACTCTTGGACTGATTCGCTGCTTCCGCAAGTTCTTTCTGTTCTTCGACAGTTTTCGCTGCAAGTTCCAGCAGGGCTGATTGAGCTGTCAGGACCAGTCGCGTGTCGAGGATGGAATATCCAGAGTCCTCGCGAGCGACGACAAGTGGTTCGAAAACACGGTCAGGTGCCCTTGAGAGAGCCGATCGTGCAGCCTGGTGGACGCCAACGGTCTCATTGACGACGAGCGGCTTTCCTTCTGAGACGGCCAGATGACGAACCGGCTTCTTGAGATAGAGTTCTTGTCCGAAAGGACGACTCAAAATATCGAGACATCGATCGCGTGACACCATTCCGACCAGCGATCCTGAATCGGGTTGAACGACAGCGACTCCAGGAAGCAGCTCATTGTTTTGAAAGAACTCAGCGACAGCTTCTGTGTTCGAATAGGCTGAGACCGATGCCTCATAGAGAGGAAGCTCACCGACGGTCAGGTTCTCATGAATCGTATCTGTGATCAGCTCAAACATTGGCGGTCCACACAGCCAGAGTGAGGAGTCTCCTGACGAATCACCTTAATGTGATCGCATGCAGATGAGTCCAAGTCGAGACCCCTCAATTTTATCTGGCAGATTACCACTCGCTGGGAACCTGTTTGTTAAGTCTCCTTAAAAAATCCAAGGATCAATAAAAGGATATCCGAATCCGGTTTCGTTCCAGACTCCCCGACACTTAGAGCCTATCCGGAATCCTCTTCATGCTGTAAGTCGGTATTTGAACGGAGCTTGGTTGGGTGAAGGAGCTAAGCGGCGGAGCATGCGACCAATGGAAGCCACATAGATCATGGCTTCGCTCGATTTGGTGTGATGTTCATAGTCACGACTCAAGCGTCGCCAGCGACCTAGCAGCCCGTTGAACATTGCGGACTTCTGAGTAGCAGTCTGAGTTTTGGTTGGTTGCCATTGAGTGAGGTCGTGCTTGTTTTGAAGTGCCGGAAGTTGCTTTCGATGGCTCGGGAGAGACTTTGAA
>NZ_SIHI01000034.1 GCF_007859735.1 Thalassoglobus neptunius
AGTTGACGGTCTTCACCCGAACGGCGGCCAAGAACCGTAATTCTCTTCTGATGCGAGTCTGATTGCTTCACAACCCTCGATCCGCTTGCCGTGGTAGTCTGCTTTAACAACTGCGATGAACTTCCCGATCATCCTCTCTTTTTTTATCAACCCAATGGCGAAAGAAAGTGTGTCGCATCGCGCTGCGGCTCCGCCTGCCCCCGGGGAGGAACGTAGCTGTTAGGAAGGACCCGCTCGCCCTGGCTGGCGGCCGCTGCGTTCATGGTGATCGGGTGCGGACTGAGCCCTCGAGCTTCTCTTCGTCGAGCCGTTTGCGTGCTGCCTCAACGAGATACTCCATCATCGTCTGACCTTGCTGCTTGGCTGCGTTCTGCACTTCACGCTTGAGCAATGCGGGAAGCTTCACGGTCACAGGGACACGCACTTCAAGTGGCTGCGGAGCCATGTCTCAATCCTTGATCTCTCCGCGGTGTGCGGAATCGGTAGGCGATCGCGCCTTGACAGTCCCACCCGTCATGACGCCTCATGAACGTACCCGCATCGGCACGTCAGGAAGACACCGTCGATTCAGACCTCGCCGCAGGAGGCGAAGCGAGGCTGATCTTATCAGGGAGAGGCAACGTGACAACTCCGATTCCGAACGCTCTCCCACTGGTCAACGCGTGGCAACCTGGTGATGTTCTCGCTTGCCACGGTCGTGACCTGACCTCCGCTGTGATCCGCAGCGGCACGCGGTGGCCACTCGATCCATGGAGTCTGTGGAAGCCGCCGTCACACGTCGGCATCATCACTCGCTCGCAGCGACTGGAAGGCCAACCGGTGCTGGTCGAATCGACCACGCTCAATCGACACCCCTGTCTCATTCGCGGAACGATCTGCCAGGGTGCTCAGGTCCAGCACATCCACGAACGGATTGACGACTACACCGCAGCTGGCGGATCGGTGGATGTCTATCGCCTCGTGGGGATTCACGCACTCGATGCCCGCGAAGCGGCCCGTCTCGAATTCGACCTGGTCGAGTCGTTCGTTCACAAGTTTCAGGCGACCTACGACATGCGTGGCGCTCTGATCTCGGCGGCCAAGACTTATCACCTGCTCAACTGGATGCCGAAGGCTGATCAGCAACACCTCTTCTGCAGCGAGCTGATCGCGGCCGCCCTGATGCGGATCGGACTGCTCAATCAGGCCAACCCTGCCTGGTACAACCCCGGCCGTCTGATTCATGAGCTGCTTAGGCTCGGCAAATACGAACGGATTCACACCTTCACTGCGCCACTCTCGGATCCGATCACATTGCGTTTTCCTGCATCCGTGTGATCACGGTTCTTCTTCCACCATCAACCCTCATGAGGAGACGTTCGATGATCGTCAACATCTTCCACAACTGCCAGATTCAGGGAGTTTCGAATTGGATCGACAATCCCGAATCCGAACAGGAGTTCCATTTCAATCCCATCAGCAGCGAGAGCGACGAAGATGACTTCGAAGATGCCGATGCTTCCGATGATGACCCGGACGAATCATCGTCGGAAGCAGCGTGCGGCGAAGTGTCCCCAACTTCAAAATACGGGCTCTCGCCGATGACTGAAGCAATCCGCCACGCGCACCAGCAACTCGATCAAGTGCGCAAAACGATGGCCAATGCAGCCCTCCCCGGACCTCGCGTCTCTTTCGCAGCTCCGAGTCCGAAGCAGATCCTGGCCAATGAGCTGGGGACTGCCTTCCCGTTGTCTCGTGATACCGCCACCGATCTTCTGCAACGACTTGCCGAGACGGGTGATGGTGGCAGAGACCTCGTCAGACGCGCAGCCAGCGAGGCCGTTCAGCGTCGCCAGATCGAGACCCTCGAATCGAAGGTCAATCGCTTTCGTGATGTCATCGGAGAACAGGATGGTCAAATCGATGCTCTGACTGAGGATCGCGATCAGCTTCAACAGCAGCTGGAGACGGCCGAGACTCGACTTGCCACTCAGAGTGACAACATCGCCCACCTGGTCGAACAGCGGAATCATTTGAAGAAGCAACGAAACCACTACCAGGAGCTGCTTGAGTTGCTGCTCACATCACGCGTCGCCGTGGTCACGGTTCGCCAACAACCACAGGACTGACCTTCAGTCGAAGACCATCGCTGAGCGACCGCGCAACGCGAAGCACTCATCAGAACCCCTCTCTCAAAGGTTGATTCATGACAATTCGCTCTCTGTTCTTGGCGCTCGCAGGATTCTGCCTGGCCCTCTGTGCCCTCTCCGCCTCGGCCGGTGTCCCGACCATCGTTCTCAACTCCGATGGAACGGCGTATTTCTCTTCAGGCAATGGCACTCCCGCCATCAAGATCGAGAACATCGTTCGACTGCCCGGTTCAGGGGATGTCCCCGTTCCACCTGATGTCACTCCCGATGATGATCCACCTTCCAGCGACATCGCTCACAAGATCGAGCAATGGACCGCAGGACTCGATGATCCGGTCGGTGCCAACCTCCTGGGAGAAGCCTATAAGTTCGTCGGGACCAAAATCGCCGACGGGACGATTCCCACGAACAATGATGATGTCAACGCCGCGTTCAAACTGGCGACCAATAAGGCCATCGAACTGATTCCGGAGAAAGATCGCTCGGAGTGGAAAGAGGTCGATCAGAAAATCACGCAGGAACTGACGATTCAGCTGCTCAACTCTGGCGGCAAACTGACCCGGCTCCAATGGTCCGAATTTCTGACCGATGCCGGCAACGCCTTGCTGGCCACGTCCCAGGGGACTGCTCTCCCTGACTGGCTGCAGCCGTTGATCGATGCGTTGATCGCCATTCTCATCGAGTTCATCAATTCCCGTTTCGGAGGAGGCTCGTAATGGCCGATCTGCTGCAAACGACCTGTGATTTCCTGAAACGCTACGGCTACCTTTCGGACTCTGAAGATCCGCAGTCGTTTGAGGACATTGGGCTGACGTCCGCGATCGCGAAGTTCCAGCGGTTCGACGCCAACGTCGCCAGGCTGAAAGCTGAGACTGGAAAACCTCTCCACCACGATGGTGTGCTCGGACCGGCCACGCAGCTGGTGATGTCGATGCCGCGCTGTTGTGTTCGGGACGATTCCGGACTGGCCGCGGCCATTGCGACCGGAGGCTGGAAGAACTGTCACGGCGCCGTCAATGAACATCGCATGATTGCCGACGTTGATGTGAGCAACATGCCAGTCTTTCTGGAGCCACATCTCCACGCGGTCCTGAAGAACGTCCAGCAGGCCTATGCCGAGATCGGGCTACTGATCATCTTCCGCGGTGCGGACGGCATCGACATGCTGACAAAGGCTCGGTTCGATGGTCGAGCCAACACTGTCATCAGCTGGACTCGCGGCCGAGGCTGGATTGGACTGGCGATCGTCGGCAACGGCCACAACCAGACCTGTACGTCCGAGATCTGGGCGCAGTTCGATACGCGGTACCAACCGACCAACATCGTCCGCGAATGGACCACATTGTTTCTGCATGAGCTCGGACACAACTGCGGACTGCAGCACTCCCGAGGCGGTGTCATGAATCCCTCGATCGTGAATGGGCTCTCGGGACGCTGGGATGGTTCGGATCCGTCCACGTCGATCCTCAAACGCTGGTTCGGAGGTCAACCGGTCAACGTTCCCGGCGGCGAAGATGATCCCGACTCCTACAATCCTCCGGATGACACCCCCAGCGGTGTGAAACCGTATTCCGAGCCATTCACGCTCGCCAACGGCAAGCGCGTGTTTCTGGTCGAGATGTTCGGCCAGTAACGATTGTCCGTCCAACTCCATTCACCGCGGAATTCATCATGTCCCCACTCAAACATCATCTCGACCGTGTCTACGCCGAAGTCGTTCCCGACGCCTCGATCGATCCCTCACTCATCATTGCGGGCATCACCGCACTGATCGGACTGTGTGGTTCACGAACTGCCAAAGCACACATCGCGAGCGGATCCCGCCGAGCTCGACGGGAAATGATGAAGCTCTATCGGAAGCAAGGATTTCGCGGTGTGCATCTGCGTGAGTTGACCGATGAAGCGATCGCTACTGGAATGGCGCTCACCGATGAAGAACTCGACGAGCTGCTCAGCGAAACCGAGACTCCGGCGTCAGAGGGCGTGCGGAAGAAGGTGACCGTGCCGTTCTTTGTACTGCTCGGAATTCTCTGTTTCGGCCAGGTGAATGCGCAGGCGGGCGATTTACTCGAGGCAGCGGCCCGACTCGAAGCTCAGGTCGCCGATCACGAATCCCGACTGCAGCAACTGGAGTCCGCACTGCGGTTGAATACATCGCCGGTTACTCAATCACAGATACCCCCCGCTGATTCACAGTTAACCCCGGGTGAGTCACCCGGGGCTATCGTTGCACCAGATTCAGCGCTCTATTTCACACAACCCCAACTCCGCCAACAGATCGCCAACTACCGGGCAACCAGACAGTACCTCGCAGCGGAGATACAGCCTCCCTCCGCAGTCTGGCAACATCTGATGGATGGCAACCACGCATTCACCGCAGACCAGGTGAACGGACTCTCGCAAACGGAGGCACTCTGGCTGCATTCAGCCCATCACGAAGGCGTGATCAGTCCAACACGCACTGCCTCGACCAGACCTGTCTCACAGCCCGCGAAACCAGCTGTCCGTTCTCCACCTGTCATCCTGCAGAATCTCAATGCTTGCCCCAACGGTCAATGTGCCCAACAGCAATGGCGATGGATTCCCCGGAAAAGCAAACGTCGCTGATTCCATTCACTCATTTTTGATTCGAAGACTTCCGGCCCCTCCCTGCTGTGTTCACAGCTTCGCCGGACTTCCGGCAGCCGGTGCTGTCGGATTCGATTCGAGCGATCGCTCGAAACTCCGACCCTCCTCTCGCACCGGCTGCCGCTGAACTTTCCTCTCTTCTCCCCGATTCCCTTCCCTCCTCAATTCGAGTCCCATCATGGAAACGCCCTCTGTCCAGAGCCGCGAAGATCTGGCTCATGCGCTGGAACTGCTGCAATCACATCGCCTGCAGCATGATCAGATCCAAAACGAGATCGAAACGGAACTCTCCGCCCTGCGGCAAAAGCTCGAACAGCGACTGACAATTCGCGTCGGCCGTCGCCGAGTCTCGATTGCTGAGTACATCGCCGAACTCGAAACCGCGATCGAGACCTACGTGCTGGCCGAGGCGGAGACACTCTTTGCGCAACAGAAGACGTTGCAATGGCCGCACGGAAAGATCTCCGCCCGGGCTGCCAGTGACAAACTGGAGTTCGACCGCAAAGCGACCATCGGCAAGATACGTGACCGATTTGGTCTCAACGCCTCGCTGGAAACGATCTTCGATCAGAACCCCGAACTTCGCTCGCTGATCGAGTTCGACATCAAACCGAGTCAGTCGAAGATGCTGACCGCGCTGAAGTCCGGACTGCTCAAGCGCAACCGGTTGAAACAGCTCGGAATCAACGTCGTCACGCCTGAACACGACTCGATCACGATCAAAACCGATTGAACACTCCCTGCCTTGTGGGATCGTCATCGGACTGAACTCGAAAGGGTACGCTTGTGCCACTATTTCCCCCGGACGATCCCCGATTGCGGCAATACCGCAATTCTCAGAAGACCCCCAAACGGGCACTCGGAAACCTCGGCTGGTTTCTGTTTGAGATGATCGCTTCGTTTCTGCACTTGCTGCTGCTGGTGACAGGCCTGATCGCTCTGCTGCGTCTGATCACCTGGTTGCTCGACGTCTGATTTCAGTGCACTCGCTTGAGCGATTCTCCAGACTCAACAACTGAGTTTGCTCGTGCGAGAACGATGCCGATGAATTCGAAACATGTTCGAAAATTGCTCCCATGGCGCCGAAGCCCAAACCTGCCACCCCTCCGCTGAGTTGTCCCGACTGGCTCGATGATCACGCGCGTGCTCACTGGCCGACGCTGGTCGACAGTCTCAAACGACGCGGTCTCCTGCAGGATGCCGATCCTTCCAGCCTGATCCGGTTCTGCCAGGCACTGGCGCAGTATCGCCGAGCGACGGAACGGCTCAACAAGGATGGTCAGGTCATCACCGAGATCCATCCTCAGTATGAAGTCGAGAAGGTTCATCCGGCGTTTCGGGTTCAGGCAGAGCTGGTCAAGCAGATCTCGATGCTCCTGAAGGAACTCGGTCTGCTCGATGCGGTGCACGATTCCTCCGATCCTGCAGGTTCCTCCCATGCCGCGTCTGAAACCACCGACTCCTCCCTCGACGGGCTTGCCGCATGGTTGGCCCGAGCTCGCCGCGGCTGCGACAACTAAAGACCAGCGGGATCTGCTCAATACGTTGGCCCGACGCATCGAACGGGCCGATCTCATTTTGCACTCGGTCGATGGACTCGGCCAACACTGCCTCGACGTTGCCGAAGTCGACCAGCTGTTGGAGATCGTCCGAGACATTGCACCCGCGCGGAGCACTCCCCCGGCGTCGACGCCTTACGAGCGCCAACGACAACGTTCGGCCCGGTACCAGCTGGACAAGTCTCGCCAGGTGCGTGAAATCGGTCCGCTCCCTCCGATCGACAATCCCAAACGTCGATCCCACGCAGAACGTGATCTCAAGTTCTACCTGGAGACCTATCACGCTCCAGCCTTCCCGTTCGCCTGGTCTCAGGATCACCTGCTACTGATCAAACGTGCGGAAGTCGTCATTCGTCAGGGAGCACTCTTTGCTTTGGCGATGCCGCGGGGAAGTGGCAAGACGACGTTGTGCCGGCACGCTTGCCAATGGGCGATCAACTACGGGTTTCATCGCTACGTGTTTCTGATTGGAGCCAACGAAGACAAAGGCGAAGAGGCTCTGCAGACGATTCAGCAGGACTACGAAGGCAACGCCGAACTCCTCGCCGACTTCCCCGAAATCTGCTTTCCGCTCGTCAAACTCGACGGGATTCACAACCGGGCCAAAGGGCAACTGCTCAATGGGCAACGGACTCGCGTCAAGTTCCAGAAGCGGACATTGATTCTCCCGACGGTCGCCAACTCGCCCTCCTCCGGAGCGGTCATCAAAGCGGGAGGCCTGCTCAGCTCGCTGCGAGGTGCCAATCAGAGAATGGCCAACGGGACGATCGAACGTCCGTCACTGCTGCTGATCGATGATCCACAGACCCGCGAATCGGCCGAGTCTCCGGATCAGTCCTCGACGAGAACCCGGATCATCAGTGCCGACGTCCTGGGGATGTCGGGGCCCGGTGGTGAAATCGCAGCTCTCATGCCCTGTACGGTGATTGCACCGGGAGACATGGCCGACACCATTCTCGATACCGAAAAGCATCCCTCGTGGCGCGGGGTGCGGACGTCGATGCTGTTGTCGTTTCCGGAGAACATGGAGCTCTGGGAAGAGTACTGGGACATCTTCACACGTGCTCTGCAGGGGATGGGTGATGAAGAGGCCGAAGCGATCCCGGCCGTCGCCACGGAGTTCTACCGTCAGCATCAAAAGGCGATGGACAAAGGTGCTCGGGTCAGCTGGGACGCTCGCAAACGTCCCGACGAACCCTCGGCCATCCAGCACGCCATGAATCTCTTTCTGCGGGATGAAGCCGCATTCTTCTCCGAGTACCAGAACGATCCCCGCGATCCGAACGCCGATGAAGAACTGCTGACTGCATCTGAAATTGTGACGCGGACCAACAACTTCGCCCGGGGCGAAATTCCTCACGAAGTCGACTGGCTCACGCTATTCGTGGATTGTCACAAACGAGCGTTGATGTGGATGGTGATGGGGTTCGAATGGAACTTCTCGGGCTACGTCATCGACTATGGCTGCTTCCCCGAACAGCCGCGACCGACGTTCAAGATGCGGAGAGCCAACCCGACGCTGCAGATGAAGTATCGCGGGTCCGGAGTCGAAGGGGCACTCTACAAAGGTCTCACCGAGCTGATCGGCGGGCTGCTGGAACGGACCTGGTCACGGGCCGATGGGACCGCTCTGCAAATCGAACGCGGCATGATCGACCAGCAGTACCTGACATCGACCGTGCACAAAGTGATTCGCGATCAGAAGTGGACCAAGACGATCTATCCCTCGATCGGCCGCGAACTCACACCGGGCGAAACTCCGATCAGCCAGTATCGCCGCAAGCCAGGTGAAGTGCTCGGACAGGAGTTCATCGTTCGTCGCGGCCGGGGAACATTGCGTCAGGTGATGGTCGACGCCAATTACTGGAAGTCATTCAGCCTGCGTCGACTCGCCACCAACATCGGCGATCCGGGGAGTTGTACGCTGTTTGGTTATGAATCCAAAAACTCCAACGGCAAACGTCGCAAAGCGAATCATGAGTTTCTGGCGACTCAGCTCACCTCGGAGTCCCGAACCCGAATCATCGGCGGAGAACGAGCCACGGACATGTTCCGATTGAAGCCCGGCGGCGAGAACCACTGGTTTGACTGTTTCTACAACTGCCACACGCTCGGTTCCTGGGTCGGAGCCCGAACGACCGGTCAACGCGAATCGACCACTCGCACCCGAAACCGAAAGTCACTCGCCGAACGCCGAGCCGCCAAACGGAGCAAGAGCCGATGACTACAAATCCTCCCGCAAGCTACGAATGTCCGAAGTGCGGTTGCCCGGAAGCGCACCCGCTCTCGGTCCGGTCGCGCAACATTTCCCGCAAAAACGACCACGGCGAACGCATCACGATTACGCGCGTGGTGACTCGCTGCGAGTGTGATTTCTGTGGCGCTCACTCATCTCAGCGTGTCGATCTGCCCACTTCCCCAGTTTCAGACGACTCCAGCTCATGAACGCTCTCAGGCGACTGCTTCTGATTGTCGGATTCGCTCTCTGCGGTCCGTTCGTGCAGGCCGAAACGTTGTACCTCGATACGTTTTTGAGTGCGACCTCGCCCGCGCTGACCGACTGGGATGTGACCGGTCCTGAAGGGAACATCTACTGGAACTCAGGCGTCGACTCGACGCCCTGGATCCTGACAGCTGGCACCTCTCCGAACGTCAACAACAGTGTCAACAAGGTGACTGGAGCCAACAGTGTGGGCTCGGCAATCCTGAACATGCGGGATGCCGATCTCGACATTACGTTCACACTCCAGACCGTGTCGTTCACCTCCTCATCTGCCGATGCGGTGTTCTGGATCCGCTCCAACAGCGACATGACGCAGGCACTGGGAGTCTTCCACGATGCGAGTGCAGGGACGATCTCGCTGGTCGACCAGTCGATGAGTGTGGTGGGAGCGGCCCAGCCGAGTGACATCGGCCTCAGTTCCGTTTACACCATTCACATCGTGACTGATGGTGATGCGATCACCGTCGATGTCGACGGGGCCGAGAAGGCGAGTTGGACCAATGCCACCGGACTGACGAACACCTACATCGGACTGCGGCTGCACAACTCCGGAGTGCGTGTCGATGACTTTCTAGTGCTGGACATTCCGGAATCGACCGGCAACACCTACGGCACAGCCACGGTCACAACCGCCACCAATATTGAAGTCAGCCTGCCAAGAACCCTCCTGGATGCTCCCGTCACCTCGGGACAATACACGTTCGTGGCCTGGGCCATGATCGACGACGTCGCGGGAGATGGACCGCAGACGATTGCCTCCGAGGATGGAACACTGGGAGGCAACACGAAGGTGATTCTGGGTGTCGAGGCGGACGGAAACACTTACGGCCACGCAGGTCATGCGACCGGTTCCACCTGGTCAAATTCGCAAGTGGCGACCGATGACACCTGGCACATGTTCTACCGATCGGCAATGAACGTCGATCCAAACGGACGCACCTGGTCAGCGATGGATGACTCCGGCAATCTCTCTCAAGGAACTCCGCAGTCTTTGACTCCCACCGGTCACATCAAATTCGGTGGGTTCAATGGCAAACTGGCGGCGGTCGCCGTCTACGACACCTACCACTCTGCGACGACTTCTGAGTTCTATGATGGTGGAGAGGGAGGCGTCGGAAAGGGTTTGGACACCTACGCCGAGCCAATCGCAATCTTCCTGTTCGACATCGCATCCGGACAACTCGTCGACCCGCTCGGAAATGCAACGATCCATGCTGCAACGGGTTTCACGGTGAACGATGAACAGACCCCGTTTGATCAGCCTGCGTTTTCGAAGGACATCAAGGTCTCGTTGTACGGGAATGAAGTCGCCAACGGGGGGACGATCAACGTCCCGTTGACGGTTCCGCTCGGCAGCAATCCGGACCTGCCGATCAAGATCGAGTCGGACTCGGCCAACTCCACGATGGGACTGATGGTGTCGAACATCGAAGTCTCCGGAGATCTGGTCTGGGATCGAGCGTCGGCGTTCTCCTCAGATTCGATGCCGAATGGAGGCTATGGGATCTACCGCTTTCGACTGACTCCAAACAGCGAGGGTGCGAGATCGGGAACGGTCACGATCACCTCTGACTCGGACGAGGAAGCGACCTATTCGTTCGACGTGAACTTCACTGTGGTGGACGTCTCCGGAGTCAGCGAGCCGACGCTCGATATGACGGGAGCCTCAGCTCAGGCATTGCCAACGTTCGAAGCGAGAACGGCCAAACGACCCACCTGCCGCTGGGTCGGATCGGAATATTGTCAGGTGGTGAAATCGGAGGACTCTTACTGGGCGGGAGTCGTCTGCTACGCGCATGGCGGGATTCGCGAAGTCGAGTTCCTGATTCGCGACAAGTCGAGCGGCAACGGAAACAGAGTCACCGTGACCACTCCCACAGTGCGAAACATCGGAGTCAACGCGGATGGTTCCACCCGCTACCAGCTGGCCCACTGGTGTGAAATTCCGGCGAGTCTTCCGGCCGGAGTGTACGACGTGGCGGCGACAGTCACCGCCAACGATCCAAACTTTCAAACGCTTTCGAGTGTGGCGATCAACGAAGTCGACAGCACGAGTGATCCCTACTGGGAACCGATTCATTTGCACAAGTTGTCGGCCACTCCCACGACGTACTACGCCAGCGGAGACGTCGTGTCGAGCGGAGATGGTTCCTCGGGAAGTCCGTTCAAAACGGTCGATGAGGCACTCACCGCCTGCGGAGTCAACGGCGGGATTGTGAAGCTCAAAGCTGGAACGCAGATTCTGGACACCGCTGGAGCTGCGGTCGAGAACACCGCGGGCATCTTGCTGGAACTCGACGACGGCGTGACCAACGACGACATCACGCTCACCACAGACGGTGCGAACTATCCAGAAACCACTGGACCCTACGCCGACTTCGACGTCTGGAGACTCCAGATCAAAGGGCTTCGGTTCGACTACAACATCGCGATTCCGGGACGAGGCGGAGACTGCTACCACACGTTCACGGAGTGTGAGTTCTTCCACTCAGAAGGACTCTACGCGATCGGATCAGACGGACAGCCGCTTCAAGCCACGATCCAGTTGTCACCGATCACATTCGGGACTGAGTTGTGCTACTGGCACGAGGTCTATGACGGGATCATTACCGCGCACTCAATTCACGACTCGATGATCGAATCAGTTCGAGATGGTTCCGCGACTCGTCAGATGGTCGGGACCAGAATCCAAGCGTGCCAGCCAGACCCGTACATCACGGGCTATGAATCGATTCAGGTTCAATACACGGGAGGGGACGCAACAGCGAGCGTCGAGAAGTTCGGGTTCGGCGGAGCTTCGGGATACACGGACGTTGACCCAGACCCGATGGTTGAGGACTGGCAACCGGACGGCGGGATCATCCTGAGTTCATCCGGTTCTTCTGATTTGACTCTGGTGTTTCTGAGGGGAACGATCGAGTCAAAACCCGCTGAAGGTTATGGCGAAGCGACCACGATCGAGGAAGTTGTCGACTGGATCAACGCTCAGGCTGACTGGACAGCGACCGCGACCTACGAGGCGAATCTCCCGGAAGGCATGACCGGATATCTCGGAGCGAGATTCTTCACGGCGGAGAACGCTTCCGCGTCTGGAGCATTCACATGGAGCGATGCGAAGACGTCTGTGATTTCCGTCTGGTCTCGATTCGATGCACACTGTGATGCGATGGCTCAGTGGTACGCCTACGTCGATGGGACAGTGAGTACATCACCGCAGTACAACTACATGCTGATGGACTGTGCTTATCAGCACAATCTTCCGAATGGGTCGACGAACGACTCGGACCTTCAGCACATCCTGATTCAAGGGATCGCGGGTGGCCTGTACGACTCCTGCATGGTGAACAATGCTTGGCTGAACCTCCCAGATGCGTCTCAGGCGGGGGCGTTCAATTGCGACACTCACAACTTCAACTATGTCGGCAACACCTGCGTCGGCGGGCAACGGGTCTACTGGAAATACACGCTCGCGGATTCCACGTCCGATGATATCTGGATGGCAAATGTCTGGCAGACGTTTGACCCCGATTCAACGAGTATCGACGGCGGTCACATTGTGCAGAACGGCGAAAGATATCTCGCGTTCAACATCGAGCAGGATGGCGACTTCGAAAGTGGTCTGTTCGCAGCCACGAACTTCACGACAGACGATCTCAAAATCGGCGTCGACGGCAATCCCGAAGTAGATTCGCCAGTCCTGGCAAAACTTCCCGCTGGGCTGGTCTACCGATCTCACCGGCCCTTGCCAGATGGGAGTGGCTATGTCGCGTTCAACGCGGATGGAACCGATTCACTCGGAGCGTTTCCGGATGTGGACGATGATCCGCCGGATCCCGGTGGTGATGACGATCTCGATGCGTACGAAAACCTGATTCGGCGATTCAGTGTCGGAGTCGATCTTCCGCGCTGGGGTCCCAACTCGCTGCGATCCCTCTCACTGCGATCACTGAGCCGAGTCTCCCGCAACTGACGTTCACTCCCCACGACGTTCCATCTCTTATAAGGAGGACATCATGGCCCATGTTTCCACATCCCGACCACTGCGTTCATTCGGTCTGCTGATGATCACGCTCGCGATCACCACGTTCTGTCTGGCTGCGAAAACAGAGAAGTCGGTGACACCAACGACAGTCCTGGCTCGCAACGATGCCGCGTCGACGGTGTTTCGACCGGGCCGCGGCTGCCGCGTCCTCAATCCGACCGGCGGCGATGTGACGTTCACGGTCTACGAGTTCAATCCGTTCACACAATCACTGTTTCTGTGTGAAGACATCTCTGAAATCACAATCAGTAGCGGATGCTCGAAAGACCTCGGTCCGAAGGTGTTCGCCTGTCACAGCATCCAGCTGAGGCTGAGCACTCCGTCGACCGCCACGCTATATGCCATTCCTGGTGAGTAAGTTTCGGCCGACATCGTCGGAAACAGCGATGCGAGCTGGCACCAACAGAGCTGACGATCGCGACGCGCAACCCCAGGCAGTCGTCTGAAGGCTCGACGCCTGATTTCCAGCACTCTGCAAAATGACATTGCCGCGCCCGGGCGTCATGACGCAACCTGCAGCTCCTGTCCATTCTCCCCGATCTCCCTTCCAACCCTCCGATGCCCATGTCGATCGTCGATCGCAATCACGTCAAGATCTCCGTGCGCAGTGACGCTTCGGATCTGATGGAGAAATTCGAAATCGAATGGGCGGGTGAGAATCCTCTCCGCTGGAAGCAGCTCGCCTGCCTGCATCTGTACACCGACCACGGCTGGACGCTGGAACGCATCGGCCGAGCCTTCGGTCATCCCAAGGGACACGTCTCCCGGATCGTCCGTTTGACTGCTGATCAGCTCCGCGAACGGTTCGCAGTCAACTGGGATTCCGATCCCGAACAGATCCTCAATTCTTCCACTCTTCCTCCCCAGCCGGATCCCGAAGACTCATGAGCGACAACGTTTCCGAGAAGGCCTCCAAACCGAAAAGCATCACCGTCGATCGACAGACCACAACTCAGCACGATCTCGGTTCGCAGGTCGAAGCTCAACGTCACACCGATGCCAACGAAACTGCCCAGAAACCCGGATTCGGAATCCGCATGGGCCGCCTCCGCAATCAGGGAACGCAGTAAAGCACCCACTGCGTCTCGTGTCCGTTCCCCGCCTGATCGAGCTCTCCTGTGATCGCCCCTCTGAAACACCTCTCCAACTGGCACCTCTCCAACTGGTTCACCCGCACTCCCGCTGCGGAGAGACACCGAGACCTCGGCTCGCAGGATCGTCCCCGTCTGCGAAAAGTCCGCCGACAGCAACGTGAAGTTCAGGCGAGCTATGATGCCGCGTCAACGAACGAGTTCAACAACCGCTACTGGAGAAACGCTGATGGTCTCTCGGCGGATGAGGCCAACTCGCTGGAAGTCCGCACCGAGCTGCGAAATCGCTCGCGTTATCATTGCCACGAAGCCGATCCGATCATGCAGGGGATCGTGCACACTCTCGCGAATGATGTGATCGGAACCGGTCCACGACTGCAGATGCTCATTCCCGGTCGTCCCGATTTAAATCGGGAACTTGAGCAACGCTTTCATGCCTGGGCCAAACGGATCCGTCTGGCGAAAAAACTGCGTCTGATGGAGCTCGCCGAAATTGTCGATGGTGAAGCCTTCGCGCAGGTCGTCACCAATCGCAAGCTGCAGCGCTGGCTGCCGATGACACTCGACTACAAGGTCATTGAGTGCGATCGAATCACGACTCCCCGACTGCGCTACGATCCTTACAAAATCGACGGGATCGATCTCGATGAACTGTGCGAACCGCAGACCTATCACGTCCTGACTCAACATCCGGGCAGTTCGTTTTACACCGACGAAACCGTTGCCGTCGATGCGTCGATGATGATCCATGCGTTTCGTCAGGATCGTCCTGAACAACATCGGGGCGTGCCTCAGACAACGACCGCGATGCCGGTCGCTGCTCTTCGCAGAGACTACCTGCTGGCCGTCCTGCACAATGCCCGCAGTGCAGCCAAGTTCACCGGCGTGATCGAGACCGGAGCGTCACATCTCAACGATGACAACGAAGCGTTCGATCCCGATGTCGAGAGCTTCGATATCGTCGACATCGATTACGATATGCTGACTTCGCTTCCGTTCGGTTGGAAATTAAAGCAATACGCGCAACGCCGAGTCGTCTTTTGACATGAGCATGTCACCCTCTACTTGACTCGAAAGAAAGGACTCGGGATGGCTCAACCGACGGCGTCTGCTGCCAAAGCGTGGAAACGGGTTTTTCGTTCCATGAGCATACACATCAATAGCAATTCCATCCGCATCAAAAACACCTCGCGCGAACCTGACCATCACAAACAACTCAAGTGACAATCAACAGGTCGCTCAAATTGGAATTGATGTACAGGGTTGGATGCGAGGATTCTGCACTCTCTCGTACCAATTCCAAGGTCCTTGCAGACCAATGTTGCGTGAGTTTAATCAGCCAGGATTGCTTTGCCCAGCACACGAATTCAGAATCTCTTCACCAACATCCATTCTTCCATACGTCAGATCTTCATCTCCTGTTTGGCGCACTTTGATGTCTGGGCTGGGAACATTGGCTGAAGTCGTGTTCTGGTCGGAGTCGTTGGAATCCTTTCGGTGCGAGAGTGACTGGACGACAAGTCAGTTGGTATTGTCGCAAACCGTGTCAGTTTGGCGGGTGCAGATCATACTGGAGACTCTGCTGAGGACAGAAGATGAAACTGGCGTTCGGACCAAAAGCTCCTGGGTTTGGTTCATGGGAATGGATTGGTCAGGATCTCATCAATGAACTCGGCCCCGATCATGCGATCGCGTTCGACCAAGAGATCCCATCATGCGATGCAGTGGTCTTCATCAAATTCAAACCACCGCTGCCCTTTCTCAGACACCTCAAACGCTTCGTCAAATTGATTTACTGTCCAGTTGATATCTACGGAAGTGTGGCAGAAATTGATGCCGACTGGGAATCCTTGCGGCTGTTCGATTGCATCGTGAGCCATGCAACGTCTCTCTCGAAATACTTCCGTGCGTATTCGCGAACTACAGTGTTGGATCACCATGTAAAATTCATTACGTCCATGCCGAGTGAGCAAAAATGTTCAGGGCCCATTCTCTGGACTGGCCAAATGGCGAACCTTCCACCCGTTGTGAAGTGGATCAGGCGACATCCGCTCAAGGATGAACTTTGGATACTGACGAACATGGGAGAACGTCAGTTTGTGGCTGCAGATTTTGGATTTGCACTCGCTAACACGGTACGGATTCAGGAATGGACTCCCGAAATCCATTGCGAATGGGCGTCGATTGCCAGACTCGCCATCGACGTCAAAGGACAGGATTTTCGTGCACGACATAAGCCCCCTACCAAAGCGATGGATTCAATTGCATCCGGTCTACCAGTGGCAATGAATCTGGACAGCGGTCCCGCGAAAGATCTGGCTCGACGAGGATTCTCAGTCGTATCTCCGGATGACTGGGAGTCGTGGACCAGTCGCGAGTACTGGGAGACGACCCAGCGCTTCGGGCACTGGCTCAACCAGAATCTGACGCGTTCTCAAATCGCCCGGAAGTTCTTGGAACTCGCGGAATCTCTGTAGCTACCTCCTCAATGAACCATGGAGACTTTTTGCTTCAACAGAGAATCGCTCGTCAGCACGATGACCCATGCACCGATATCATCGCCGACTCAGGCGTCAATAGGAACAGGGCACCGGCTCACAAACTGTGCCTTTGTGACCACCCAGATCACCTCTTCAATATCCTAAATTGACCAGACGGATTCATCTTACACATGCTCTGTTTCACAGCAAAAGGGACGCCAACGAATCCGTTCTCTATGGCGAAAATTTCTTCATAAACCCGAAATCATTTGACTGACAGTTATTTCGGATTATCTGCACAGAAAAACGTATTGAGAACGGTTGATTAATTCAGCTCGTGCCGTATCGTCTTAGTCGTGCGGCTTTTCATCATGGGAAGCGGGTAACCAATGAGCGTTTTCTCTCACGTACCGCTAGCGAGTCAATATGCTCGTGATGGTCGACTTAGTGACGCTGAGCGTCTTCTTCAAAACAAAGAGGGTGGGGAGGAATCTGGCTCCACGCTCATTGCGAACAATCTCAGTGTCATCTACGCGATGTGCGGTGATGTACAGGGGGCTTCTCTGGAGTTGAATCAAGTCTGGGAGGATCATGTCCGGGAGTCTCCCGATTTCGTCGCAGGCTTTCCAGCGGTGCTGGAGAAGAACATCGCCTTCCTTCGTGAGCAGGCGGTTCGTTGTCGCTACAAGGGGACAGAATCTCCCTCTCGAACGCGGACAAAAATTGCCATCGTCAGTCTTTTGTTCAATTGGCCATCGACAGGCGGAGGAGCGGTTCATACCAAAGAATTGGCTGAGTTCCTGACTCGTGAAGGTTACGATGTCCGCCATTTTTATGCAGTTTACGAAGGATGGCGAGTAGGCGAAGTACGAGAAGTGCTGC
Source organism: Thalassoglobus neptunius (assembly GCF_007859735.1). Classification (GTDB taxonomy): domain Bacteria; phylum Planctomycetota; class Planctomycetia; order Planctomycetales; family Planctomycetaceae; genus Thalassoglobus; species Thalassoglobus neptunius. The sequence continues at coordinate 17,315 of NZ_SIHI01000034.1, forward strand.
CCTATCGCTCCGTTCCCTTACGATTTCCAGAGGAGGTGTGGAATGCTGAACAGATTCGCGAAACATTCCGCAACGCCGTGGGAGATTTCGCTCCTGATGCGGTAATCGTCACAGACAGCTGGAATACGAAGCCACTGCTGGCTGAAGCTGTTGCGGACTACCCGTATTATCTGCGGATCGCTGCGCTTGAGTCGATTTGTCCCCTGAACAATGTGAGATTGCTGGTGAATCACGATGGGGTTCCGTGTCAATGTCCCAACAACCAGCTGGTGAATCCTAAAGAGTGTTTGCAATGTGTGAAGGCATTTCGACACCAGTCAGGGAGTCTACATCAGGCGGAGCGTGAACTTGCAGGTTTCTTCCAACCTGAGTATCCCGACAGGCTGCGCCAAGCATTTATGGGAGCGACTGGTGTCTTAGTTGTGAACCCTGCCATTGCACAGCTTGTTCAACCACACAATCAGTCGACATACATCGTTCCAAGTGGATTTAACTCGGCGCGTTTTCCGAGTGATTTAACAGTTTCTCCGCCAGAGCGGTCATTAAAAACAATCCTCTTTGCTGGGCTGAGCAGTGAGTATATCAAAGGGTTTTCCGTACTGGTTGCCGCAGTCAAAATCCTGAGAGAACGCCGCCAGGACTTCGAGTTGTTAGTAACAGATCAACCACCCAGGGGTTGGCAGTCTGCTCAGTCTCCGTGGATTCAGTTTGTCGGTTGGCAGTCTCAGCAAGATCTTCCGCAACTCATTTCGAAGAGTGACATACTGGTGTTTCCGACGGTGGCGCAAGAAGCACTGGGGCGGACAGCGGTCGAGGCCATGGGATGTGGTCGTCCGGTTGTGGCCAGTCGTATTGGAGGATTGGCTTGGGTTATTGAGGACCAAGTCAACGGATTGCTGTGCCATCCCGGAGACTCACTCGATTTGGCACAGAAGCTGGAAACGCTCTTAGATGACGGGAATTTGCGAGTTCAATTGGGGCAGAACGGCAGAGAGAAGTTTCTTAGGGATTTTACTTGGGATAGTATTTTGAAGCGGCACTATTTCCAACTGTTTGGGCCGGCAGTGCGTTCCGCTGCAGATATGGATCACTCTTCAAAAGTTTGCTGAGAGGAATGGAGTTGGCTTGCATGGAGTTGACTCCGTGGACGGAATGAGCCTGGTTGCTCGTCCGTCATCGACATCGTTTCATTCGAGAATGCAGGGAAGATCTGCGTCGAGTCAATCTCTGACGGGATGGTTCAGCGCATGATCACATGACAGTCACCAGAGTGGTTCCAACTCTCCCTTTGTGGAGATAGGAAGTTGAACCGTCCATGAGACGCATTGCGGTCATCTTCGACAATCGGTGTCGACCGGAGACAACAGGACTCTATTGCCGTCGCGCCCTGGGGCAACTGGTTCAGGCAAGACACATCTCCCATGTCGAGCATCTGCTTCCAGACGAGTTGGAGCAGGTTTCACCGGGACAATTCGATCTCTTTCTGTACGTCGACGATGGTTTGCAGCAAGACCTGCGAGACGATCTGCGTCCGGCCGCCTGGTGGGCCATTGACACCCATCTGGGGTTTGAGCGTTGTCTCAAGCTGGCTGAGTCGGCGGATTGGACATTCGCTGCCCAGCGGGATGGTGCGGAGCAGTTACAGGCTCAAGGAGTCAAGCAGGCACGATGGTTGCCTCTGGCATGCGATCCGTCGATCCATGGTCGAAGAGCAACTGCGGAAGAATTTGACTTTGCTTTTGTTGGGCACATTTTCCCCGGACCGCGTCAGGATCTGCTCGAGCGACTGCTACACGAGTTTCCCAGGACGTATGTCGGTCAGAAGTATTTTGAAGAGATGGCTGATGTCTACTCCGCATCCAAAATCGTGTTCAATCGCAGCATCTCCAATGATGTGAACATGCGGGTGTTCGAAGGACTCTGTAGCGGAGCCATGTTACTGACCAACTCACTGCGGGAGAATGGACAGGATGAACTCTTTCAAGAGGGAGTGCACTTCGTCACCTATGCCGGTGAAGACGAATTGATCGACAAGGCACATTACTACCTCCAACACGCGGAAATCCGCCAACGGATCGCGACGGCGGGCCGAGAGGCGGTTCTGCAGGATCACACCTACCGACATCGCATGGAATCTCTCCTGAGGACCGTTTCCAAAGCTCCTCAAGATTCTGCAACTGTACCAAATTACATGCCTCAAAAAGAGATGTCCTATTTCGAATTTTCTCGACCCGATGTCTTGGATCTGATTCCCGTGACGGCGGAGCGAGTCTTGGACATTGGATGCGGTGCCGGGAGACTCGGTCAATCCCTTCAAGCCCGGCAAGCAGCTTCTGTCGTGGGTGTGGAACAGAACCCAGCAGCAGCCCAGGCCGCCATGTCCCGCATTGACCAAGTCCTAATCGGGGATATCTGCTCCGAGGACATCGATTTTGAAGAAGGTGCGTTCGATTGCGTGGTCTGTGCTGACGTCCTGGAACATCTGCGTCACCCGGAAACCGTTCTCCGGAAAGCCCGCAGGTGGCTCGCACCCAATGGTCACCTCATCACAAGTCTACCGAACGTAAGAAACCACACGGTGGTGCGTTCGTTGCTCTCCGGAAACTGGACCTATGAATCGGCCGGTTTGCTCGACGAAGATCATGTCCGGTTCTTCACGAAGCGAGAGATCGAAAAGCTGTTGTTCCGATGCGGGTTTGAGATTGACGAACTGCGCTCGACACCAGGGGATGGGTATGCGGAGTGGGAACGGCAAGGGAAGTCGCCCCAGGTCACCATTGGCCCGTTTCAACTGCAAGCGGGAAGTGTCGAAGAAGCAGAAGAATTTTTCGCTTATCAGTATCTGACGCGAGCCACCGTACGAGCGCAATCGGAACTTCCACTGACATCCATCATTCTCGTGACGCACAACCAGTTGTCCTACACCAAGCAATGTTTGGATTCCATTCGTCTGCGTACTATCGCTCCTTACGAAATCATTGTCGTTGACAATGGATCAAACGATCAGACGGCAGAGTACCTTGGCCATTGCGATGATGTTCGACTCATCTCAAACCGCGAGAATCGAGGGTTTCCTGCGGCAGTCAATCAGGGCATCGCTGCAGCCCAGGGGACACAGGTGCTCCTGCTCAACAATGATACACTGGTCACGACAGGTTGGCTGACCAGAATGCTCGAAGCATTGCACTCACAGGCGGATGTAGGGTTGGTCGGTCCGCTTTCTAACAATGTCAGCGGCGAGCAGCAGGTCAATGTCACCTATGATGACCTGTCGCAACTGGATGGATTCGCGTGGGAGCTGTCGAAACAACAGCACAACCAGCGGGTTACCACGGATCGACTCGTCGGTTTTTGTCTGCTGTTCAAAAGAGAACTGGTCGACCGGATCGGACTGTTCGATGAGCAGTTCGGAATCGGTAATTTTGAGGATGATGACTTTTGTCGCCGCGCTCAAGAATCTGGATACCGCTGCCTGATCGCAACCGATGCTTTCGTGCACCACTTCGGAAGTGTCACGTTCCGGGGAAGCGGTGTCAATTTGAGAGCTCTGTTACAGCAGAATCAAGAGCTGTACCAGCGGAAGTGGAACAGGGAGCGGGGGACCGTCGGAGCGATCTCCGAGAGCGCTGCGAACGATCGAAAGTGTCTGCCGTCGTTGTCCCTCCCGACCAGTGCTCCGTATGCAACCGGCCACCGCGACTTCAACTCCGCATCCACCGAAGCTACTCCGCAACATGAAGACTTCGAACGACATCCACGTCCAGAGTTTCTATGTGACGTCGATGAATCGGAAGCCTTGTTGCTCAAAGAGAATCGCGTGCAGTTGTCTGCCTGTCTGATTGTGCGGAACAACGAATCGACAATTCACCCCTGTCTAGAGTCCCTTGTTCGCTGGGTGGATGAGATTGTTGTAGTCGATACAGGATCGACCGATGCAACGCCCGAAATCTGTCGTGCATACGGAGCCCGAGTTTACCACTGGCCCTGGCGGGATGATTTTGCAGCTGCACGCAATGAATCATTGAAGTATGCCTTCGGCGAATGGATCTTCTGGATGGATTCAGATGACACGCTCCCTTGGGAATGCGGAGAAGAGTTACGACGTCTTGTGGATGGCGAGCATCGCGAGAATGTCCTCGGCTACATCATGCAAGTCCACTGCCCCGGGAGTGAACCGACCGATGTCACGATCGTTGATCACGTCAAACTGATTCGCAATCGCCCGGATCTGAACTTCGAGTTCCGAATTCACGAACAGATTCTTCCAGCGATCCGGAGAGCAGGCGGTGAAGTCGAATGGACCGACATCTACGTTGTCCATTCAGGAGCCACCAAAGACCCGTCAGGTCGCGCCAAAAAACTCGACCGTGATTACAAACTCCTCCACCTGGAACTCCAAGAAAAACCGAATCACCCCTTCACACTGTTTAACCTCGGCATGACATACGCCGACGACGGAAAACACGAACAGGCGATAGCCTATCTTAATCACAGTATTGACCTCTCCAGGACTGAAGAGTCTCACCTCCGAAAAGCGTACTCGTTACTCGTCAGGAGTCTTTCTGCTGTGGACAATCATCGAGAGGCACTTGAGCAATGTGACATTGGCCTGCAGATGTACCAAGGCGATAAAGAGCTGCTCTTCAGGAAGGCAATGCTGTTAAGGGATCTTGGACAACTTGAACGAGCCGTTGATGTCTATCATCAAATTCTCCGGGAGTCGGATGACCGACATTTCCAGAGTGTTGATATTGGAATCGCAGATTTCAAAGCGCGGCACAATCTAGCGGTCATCTATGAAGAACTTGGTACTCTCGAACAAGCTCAAAATGAATGGTGGAATCTTGTCGAAGCTCACCCGGACTATGAGTCAGGCTGGAAAGGACTCGCAATTCTCCTGATTCGAAATCAGGATTATGAGTCCATGCGACAGGTGGTCAATGCACTTTCAGATCGACATTTCGATGTGGAGAATTCGCAATATCGAAATGACGGGCTCAAGGCCATTGCCGCCGTCGTGAAGGCGCGTCTCTCGATGAGCGACGGAGACATGGATCGTGCCCGAAGCCAGCTGGAACACGCTACATCACTCTCCCCTAATGATTGCTGGATTTACAACGAATATTGCCATTTCCTGTTCGGGAACGATCCTGCTGCCGCAGTCGAACATCTTTCAAAACTTGCGTCCATGACGCCAGATGACGGAGCGGTGCTGCACAACTTGGGCGTTGTTTGCATTCAGGTCGGCGAACTCGATCGAGCGATCAGCGCTCTGAAGAAATCACTTAAACTGCGCCCAAATTCCCCGGACACTGAACATCAGCTGAGCCTGGCATGGGAACAAAAAGCTCAGTCTGAACTAGATTCGCTCGATCCAAAGATTTCGAACAGTGAGACCACGACCATATTTTGAGGAGACGTGACATGTCACGGTTTTCAGCGATCCTGACGGAACATGCTATGGCTCCACTCAATCGAGGGCAGCTGGAGCACGCAGACGGCATCGGCGTTGTTGGCACGCCGGGGCGAGGTCCCGCATTCGCCCTTTATCTGGCGATCGACGATCACTTAATTAAAGACGCCCGATTCCAGTGCAACGGCTGTGGGACTCTGGTCGCATGCGGATCAATGCTGACTGAGTCCATACGCGACAAGCACATCGAAGAAATCACCAGTTTTTGGGTGGAGGAGCTGATCCAACTCTTGGGCGGAGTTCCCACTGACAAGACACATTGCCCTGATATGGCACTCAGAGCACTGAACCTGGCGGTTGAGGACTACCAATCTACAAATTCTGAATCGAGGTCAATTTCATGAAGAGTCCAACGACGGGAAAGAAGCTGGAGGAGTGTTCCTACCGATCTGTGACCCGCAGTTCAGACATCTTTTTCTGTCGCCACACCGGAGTGCGGGCAACGGGCGGATTCGTCGAGTCAACCATCTGTGCGAACTGCACGACGAAAGAGACTCCCTGCGAGACTCCTCGTGAGCCGATGAAGAAAACGCTCGGTGGAATGGGTTGGGATGCAGCACGAGCCATCGCTGATTTTGTCTCGGACGGGCTGAGCACTGTGACAAAACAAGTCTACGAAAAACGCATCGCGATCTGCCAAGACTGTGACCGGAGGCAAGGCAATCGTTGTCTGGAATGTGGATGTTTTCTGCAACTGAAAGCAAGAGGACGAGCGTTTCGTTGTCCACTCGGAAAATGGGAACAGATTTCGAGCAAGAAAGATGGCTGACGCTGCCGGTCCTCATCTCACCATCACAACTGACTGCAATACGATGAACTCACACCGCCTGCCAACCTGCAACTATCGCATCGATCGACCGGTTGATGACAGCTATTTCTGTCGTCACCGCGCCGTCAGGGCTGCGGGACGTATTGTCGGCTCTGCAATCTGTGCAGCATGTGAATTGCATTCACAAACATGTGGCGATCCCATTGAACCGCCGTCGCCAACCTCGACGGCAGAAAACAGCAGCTTAAGCGACATCAGGAAGCAACTCCCACAACTTGTGACGATTGGAATCACCGCGTTCAGGCGACCGGAAGCACTTCGACGGTTCGTGGCCTCGATTCGACGTTACTATCCCACGATTCCGATCATCATTGGTGATAACGGAGACCAACCAGTCGAATTTGATGACGAGCATCTCGTCTCTTTGGCATTGCCATTTGATTGCGGCATCTCTGCTGCCAGAAACGCAATCGTCGCGAACTTCGAAACACCTTACCTCCTGATCACCGAAGATGATTTTGAATTCACGTCAGAAACATTGATTGAACGATTCGTCGACGTGCTGGACCAAGATCCCACGATAGGGGCTGTGGGCGGTAGCCTGGAAATCGAAAGTCAACGATGCGATTTCGCGGGCGACTTTGAACTGTTTCGGAGAGAACTTTTTGTCCGTCAACCTGCTCGCTGGCCGCGACACACTTCTCGTGAAACGCACTATCAAATCGTCGATCTTGTCTTCAATTTTGTCCTGGCCCGACGTGAGTTACTGGAGGATCATCTCTGGGATGAGCGGCTCAAAATTTGTGAACATGTCGAGTATTTCTATTCGGTTTGGCGAGCGGCGAATTGGCGTGTCGCGGTCTGTCGATCGGTCACCTGTATTCACCATCAGGATCGGTCGAACGACTACAACCCGTATCGATTCAGACAGAATCTTCGCCAATTGACTCGACTCTGGCTGGATCATCATCACCTGGACAGCATCAAGATCACTCGGGCACGTTCACTCGAATTCAAACTGACTGGTCCTCCGAACATTCTCCTGTTTGGAGTAGGGCATTCCGGGACGTCGATCGTGACCAGGATGATTCAGGACTTAGGCTGGCATGCCGAAGGAAAACCGGGCGATCTTGATGAGGAATTCGCGGAGCACATTCCGATTCGTGATCTCAACACGAAACTGATTCGGCATGGAGAGTTTGACGATCAGGTCGCCAAGAACATTCTAACGACGCTGCCGCGACCCTGGGTCATCAAAGATCCCCGATTTGTACATACCATGACGGCCTGGATGGAATGCTTTGCTGACTATCAGCCATTGTTGGTTTGGTTGGTGAGAGATGTGGAGTCAGTCAAGCAGAGTTTTCGCCGTCGTCAACGCGTCCCGCAGGCCGAACCGATCTCACGTGGCATGACCATTGACGAGTTGATGCGGCAGGCGGAGGCTATTTACAAAGCCTGGCCCTGGCGCAAATTGCGAATCCAGTTCGAAAATATTGGTGAAGCGACTCAGAGGTTCTGTCCTGAGCGAGCATTCAGGAATGATTCCCGCGACTTCACCAACGGGTCATCCGGTCTCTCTAAACCGATGACAAATGATGAAACACAACCACCCACTGGTGGCTTGATCTTCCCCAAGTCCTTGTTTGATGGAGAGTAAACGATGGCAACCAATCCTTCACTACGAACACAGACTCCCGGTTGGGTGAAGATCAGTTTGCCGAGTATCACCATCCCCGGTTGTCCAGACGCAGACATGCTCAAGGGAGATTTTTTGCTGTCATATGTGAGTGCCAAGACGAAGCAGTTTCACTGGAAGGTGACTTTCGAATCAGTTTGCCAGTATCAACAGATGGAATCGAGAGCGTTGCCAAATGAGAATGGAACCTACGACGTAGAAGTCAAACTGCGGGGTGGTCCAGAGGAGCCGGTTTGGGAAGCAAAGCAAATCAGCGACCTGACGACCCCGTTCGAATTGTTGCTGAAAGATCCCAAGAAGCTTTGCGGAAGCTGGCCGAGCGATCTGACTTGGACACCGATTATCACATCCCAGACGACAGGCATGGCACTGGCCAGTCAATCATCGGACATTTCCGTTTCATCCTGTCCCTTGAACATGTGTATGTGTACCGCTCTTAGCAGCTCCTATGTCACAGTCCAAATGACGACTAGCGGCGTGACAGACCTCCTTTGTGGTGGGTGCGACGGTTTTAACGGGACGGAAGATGCAGAAACGAGTGGTTACACGAATGACTGTGACTGGTTCACCGATGGGTTGGAAGCGTGTGGATTCCTTCCTGTGTCGCTAAACTCTTCGATCGAGACTCGTTGTGACAGTGACCCGGAAAAATGTGGTGTGGTCTTCGTTGTGTTTAGTTCGCAAGGAACATATGAGAAGTTAATCCCGTTTGACCAGTATGATCCGACGCAAACGACTTACACTCTCGATCGAGTCTCTGGCGGCCCTTATTACTACTGCGACTTTGAAGATTCGAAGATTAAAATTGAAGGGACGTTGATCAGCCCACTGCCATTTTTGTCCGTGGGAGAGTGCTTGAACAGACCGCCTTGCTTGCCTTCGAATCCAGCTCCAGACACCGATCCACAGAAAAGCTGTTTGGAGCCGCCGGAATGCTGCGGTTGCTCAAGCTGTTGTGGTGGAGTTGGAGGTTGTCAGATCACATGTCCATCTCCTCCGCAACCTGGAGGAGGAGGATGTGGGTCGTCGAGCGCGACGTGCACTCCAAACGTGAATGTGGTGAGTGGATCTGTTGGACTCTCGCTTTTCTCTCCTCCGTCGGACCCCCTCGTCCTACCAGTTCCGATTACGATTTCAGGAGGAAACGTGACCGGTGTCGGGAGCAGAAGTGTCTGTAAAGCTGACGAATGCAATGTCTTCGTAGATCGTTGCGACGGATCTCGTCAACTCTACTACTGTAAAGATAGTTCTGGTTGCTATACACCGCTTGGATCGATTTCCAATAACACTCTCTGCGAAAACGAAGGAGGAGGCTGGACAGAGACTGATTCCGAAAACGGTATCAAGTACATCTACAACAGCGATGGCACGTTGATCGAAGTCATCAACGGCTGTGAAGACAATTGGGACTTCAACTATGGTAGTCCGCTGCAGTTTATCAACCTTCCGGACAATCGTCGCGTCACGTTTTCCTACGACGGGTACGACAATGATCAGCTAACCCGAATTGAAGATCCCTATAATCGAATTGCGACTTTCACGACAGACAGCAATGGGAACATTACTCAATTCATTACTCCGGAACTGTGCACGACCGAGATGCGGTACGATGGAAGCAATCGCCTCTCAACATTGATTGCGCCGGACGGATGTCGGACAAGTTACTCATATATCGATGGGTTGATTCGAACTGTCCAGACTCCTCACAATGAGCGGTACACCTACCTCTATCGAGATTACAATCACTTGGAGATCACGGAACCGAGCGGCAATCTGACCACGGTGCTCTTTGACGGACAGCACAATATTTCAGGCATGATTGATCCACTTGGCCACCGCAGTACCTGGACTTACTCAGGCGGTTATGTCAGTTCGTACGTCGATCCACTCGGAAACACGTCACAACTAACCTATGAGCGGCAAACTGACCATACCGTCAGGCTCACAAAAATCGTGCGTCCAGGGGATGGGACGACAACGCACATCTACAACAGTGGCGGATACCGAACGGCCACGATCAATCCGCTAGGACATCGAACAACCTATCTCTACGACAACGATGATTTCCGGATTGCAATGATTGACCCGCTCGGAAACCGCACGACGACAGTTTACGATGTGTCGAATCGACCTGTTACGACGATTAATCCGCTGGGCAACCGAACGACCAACGTTTACAACTCGTACAATCAAGTGATCGCCTCAGTCGATCCACTCGGAAATCGCACTAGTTTCAGTTACGAGAATGGCCAACGTGTCGTCACTGAAGATCCGCTCAATCGTCGATCAACGGTCCTGTACGATCTCTCCAACCGAATCCTGGCGAATGTCGCTCCCAACGCCGCCAGAACCAGCTACGTTTATGACGCTGGCTGTCGGCGTCAGGCAACGATCGATCCGGCAGGCTATCGCACCAGCAGCATCTACGACTGCGATCGTCTGCTGGCCAATGTTGATGCGTTTGGAAACCGAACCACGTATGCTTATGACTCAAACGGCAACCGCATCCGGATGACCAATCCGCTTGGGGACATTACCACCACCGTCTACGACTCCGCGAATCAACCGATTGCTCTGATCAATCCTCTTGGAGATCGCTCCACGACCGTTTATGACGATAGCGGACGCCCAACTTCCCAAATCAATCCACTCGGCCATCGCTCGACAACCGTCTACACCAGCTCCGGTCGCGTTGCCGCCACAATCAATCCCCTCGGCAACCGCACGACCAACATCTACAACGCCGCGGGACAACAGGTTGCCACGATCAGTCCCCTCGGCAATCGCACGACCACCGTCTTCGATGCGGCCGGTCGCGCAGTGGCGCAAATCAATGCGTTGGGGAATCGGTCAACAACCGTTTACGATGCGGCCAGTCAGGCGACCGGCTCAATCAACCCGCTCGGTAATCGCAGCACCACTGTCTACGATGCCGCCGGGCGAAGTATTTCCTATCTCGATCCACTCTCGAATCGCTCGACGACAACTTACAACGCTGCCAGTCAGGTTGTTGCTCAGACCGATCCGCTCACCAATCGCAGCACGACCGTCTACGACTCGGAAGGCCAAACCGTCGGCACAATCAACGCCCGCGGGTTCCGGAACACCACGGTCTACGACACTGCTGGCCGCACAATTGGGCAGATCAATGCAGTCGGTGATCGCTCGACGACTGTCTATGACAAGAGCCGCGTCGTCGCTTCAATCGATCCACGCGGAAATCGATCGACCAGTATCTATGATGCGGCAGGCCGTACGGTTGCCTCGCAGAATGCTCTCAATGAGCGGTTCACGACGATCTACAACTCCGCTAGTCAGGCGGTCGCTTCGATCGATCCGCTGTTGAATCGGACGACCAGCGTTTACGATGATGCTGGCCGTATGGTTGCTCAGCTCGACTCACTCGGCAACCGCAGCACTTCGGTCTACGACGCTGCCGGTCAGGTCGTCGCCTCCATTGATGCTGAAACCGAACGGACGACGACAGTTTACGATGCACAGTCGCGTCCGGTTGCGGAAATCGATGCACTCGGCAATCGCACGACCACCTCCTACGACGCTATTGGCCAAACACGGGCGCTCGTCGATTCGGATGCCAAACGGTACTCATTCACCTACGACGCCGCCGGTCAGCAGACTCAGCAGATTGACCCGCTCAATCGGCGTACGACATCCGCCTACGACGCTGCTGGACGGCAAACATTACGGATCGACGCCATCGGTGACCGGACAACTTACACATTCAATGCGAACAGTCAGTTGACTGACCGCAAATATCCGGATGGGACCCGAACCACGTTTGCCTACGACGAAGTCGGCAATCGGACGCTCAAAGAGAACGCCTCCGTGTCGGTCACAGTCAGCTACGACGGCATCAACCGGACAGACTCATTGAGCACCGATTACAAGGTGTAACCCTGCGAAGCCAAAAAATGTTGTTCCAAATCGCTTCATCCTTTCGTATCATCTTCTATTGAAGAGGCTATGCCATGGGAACGTCCAAGAAAACCATCAGCTATCAGTACGACTCCGCAGGGAATCGATCGTTGATGATCGATCCGAATGGAGGTCGGACGACGTACAGCTATGATGCCCTCAACCGGATTTCGTCGCTGATCAACCCGCAGGGAGAGCGGACGACGTACGCCTACGACGCCGCTGGTCGTCGAACGGTCAAGAAACTTGCGAACGGGACTCGTGCCTCTTTCACTTACGATGCCGCCAGTCGATTGACAACTCTGGCGAATCTCAAGAGCGACAACAGCGTCATCTCGAAGTTCGACTACCAGTACGACAAGGCAGGCAACCGGACTGCCGCCGCCGAGAACGATGGCAGCCGGGTAACGTACCTGTACGATGCCACCTATCAGCTGACCGGTGAGCACCGAACCGGGACGCCCCCCTACCGCAACACGTTCACCTACGACTCACGCGGCAACCGCACGCTTAAAAACGAAAGTGGCACGCGCACGACCTATACGTACGACAACGCGAATCAGCTTCGCTACTCTCTCGATTCGACCGGCAGGACGACCTATGCGTTTGACGCCAACGGCAATCAGGAGCGTGTGCTCACGCCCACCGGAGACCGTACCACCACAACCTGGGACTACGAGAACAGAACAACGCTCGTTCAACTTCCCAGCGGAATCCGCAACACAATGGCGTACGAGCCGGACGGATTGCGAGTCAAGCTCGAAGAATCAGCAGGTGTAAAGAAGTTCATCTGGGACAACCAGAACTACTTGGCTGAAACCAATGCGACCCATGACACCCAGGTCGTCTACACAAATGAGCCACGTCGATACGGCAATCTCGTCTCCCAGCGACGCAGCGGAGCAACGAGCTTTTACCACTCCGAAGCGCTCGGCTCGACCAGGCAGTTGACTAATTCCTCCGAAACTGTCACCGACACCTACCTCTACGATGCCTGGGGAAATGTGCTGACTTCCACCGGCGCGACGGTCAACCCGTATCAGTGGACTGGTAGCGTAGGATACTACTTCGACTTGGATACCGAGGACTTCTACATCCGTGCACGGACGTATCGTCCAACGACTGCACGGTGGTTGAGCGTTGATCTCATTCGTCGTAGAGCAAACGCTTACCTCTCTACTTACATTTCGCTTGTTGCCGATCCCTCTGGATTAGATCCGCTGTTAGAGGAATACTTTGGACGGCCCGGTGAGAACTGTGCCGATTGCCATCCGAACCCCAATCCACTTCCTTTTGATCCGTCTGTTCTTCTAGAGAATCAGTCCGGACCGAAATGCAGAACAATCACGCTCACTGCAAAGTCGTTTATCGCGGACGTAGTGCAATCAAGGAGCCTGGAAGAAGTCCCATGCAACTTTCCCCCAACTCCTCGAGGAGCGATGGGAAATTGGTTCGACCAATTTGCCATATCGTCTGTGTACATGCCATTCCAAGAGGATCCAAGTACTCCATCTTCGCGCGATCGAGATTTTCGATTATACACGAAACTTGTAGTCAAAATGTGTTGTTGTCCGCTTTCAGCGCAAATCGTCTCGACAGATCAACATGGTGGTATCGAACCCATGGGGTATCAAGGCACCATCAATCTTGACATGACGTCTGTAGAGTGTGATTCCAGAACAAAGTGTTGTACAGTATCATGGCGTGGATACGGTAGACCAGACCCCAGAGTAGAACCTGTATTTCAGAGCGTAGCGCCACGAAGGGCGACAAACATTTGGCATCAACCGGGTGTCGTGTTTTGCTGCAAAGATGGATGGCCTGAACATACTGGTTCGGCTTTTTTCAGAGCGAGTAGTTTCCCTTCTCATCGCGTTTGGTTCAATGACCAGTTGATCATGGACCGCTCTCAAGGTCAACTAGCTGATTTGTGGAAATCAGATTTTCCCGGGCATGGTTGGGAGTTCGTTGGTCGCAGTGGCCACGGTCGATGCGTACCATGATGTCTGGAGGCATAAATGAATGAGTTCACGCAAGCTTCGTACGTGATTGCCTTCGTCTCTGGGATTGTGGCCGCAACATGTTATTGTGGCGAGACTTCTATTGCACAGCGTTTCTGGATTGGAGTTTTCGTATTTTGGAGGTATTGGCTCGTGGGTGGTGGCATTGCGACTATTGCCAATGCTTGGCCAACTGGCATAACTAGCATCCAGGAATTGCTCCGCTTGTTTTTTGCGCCCATTGGAAATGTGATGTGGAGCCTTTCTTCTTTTGCGATTTACTCCATTTTCTCAGGTGTTGTGTCCGTCGTCTTCTCACGCTTTTCACTTCTCACTCGTTGTACACAGTCTAAATCGTTCAATTCTACGGCGAGTGCTAGGGGGATCATCATCGCAATTGCTGGGCTCGTGACTATTCTTGTCTGTTGGAAAATAAGTATGTTTTATCTGCCGGGACAGACATGGCGATGACGCGAGTGTGATTGGAGGGACTTTGTCATGGGACTGTCCAAGAAAATCATCAGCTACCAATACGACTTCGCGGAAAACCGGACGCTCATCATTGATTCGGATGGAGGTCGAACAGCGTACAGCCACAATGCGCTCAAACGGATTTCGTCGCTGATCAATCCGGAGGGAGAGCGAACGACATACGCCTATGACGCTGCCGGTCATCGAACCGCCAAGAAGCTTGCGAACATGGCCTCTTTCCGTTGAGTTACGTAGTAATGGGCAGGTTCGTATCACAATGCTAGATTACGCCTCCAAACTAATATAGGCTACCGGACTAAAAAAAAGGCTCTCGAATGGTAAGTAAATACTGCCTGCTGGCATCAATCGCATTGTGCTTGATTAGCGATTCGGCTCATACGCAAGAGTTGCAACTTGAAACTGACGAAGGGAACATTGCTTCTCACGAAGATGCAGTCGTAGTTTGCTATTGTGGTAATGCGGGATGGCTTGTCAGTCAGCAGAATACAAATTCTTGCCTCAGGCAGCTTCCTCAGTTGGACGAGTTGATCCTCTTCGACAACGTCGTAACTGCACCGGAAATAAAATACATTTCGACACTCAACAAACTCAAGTCGCTGACCATCGGATATTCAGGAAGCCCGGTGTCACTGAACGGTGATTTTTCTCCACTATTGGGACTGAAGAATCTAGAGACACTTGAAATCTGCGTAAACAATTTATCACATCAACAACTCATGACACTCGAAGGAATGAATTCATTGGAGTGCTTATGGATTTGTCCGGCCAATAATGTGTTTGAAGTGACAGACGAGTTTGCGGATTGCTTGATGACGTTTTCGAAACTTGAAGTGCTTCACATCGACTACGCAAATAGCCTTACCAACGATTTCGTAAAACGGATTTCCTCGTTGCAAAGGCTTACGCATCTAGATATTGCTTCAGTTCGATTTTCGGATAGAGCTCTTGAACTTGTCGCGACGATCCCCAATCTTCAGAGTCTGAGGATACGAAGTCCTCAGTTCACGAATCAAGGAATTCATTTTTTAACGGAGTCTGTGACTATCGAATCACTTGACATCGATTCGAATAAGGTTTCCAAGGATATCTTGAAATCTCTAGCTGCAATGAAACAGCTTAAGAAGATTCATCTACCCATTAATGAGATGAGTGCCATAGACTTCAAGTATGTGTCAGAATTGGAGTCTCTTGAGGTTTTGTCGATACCAGACGCTCATTTTCATGATGACGCGTTGGTAGTATTGTCGGGCCATCGTTCGATCCGTGAATTGATCATTGATCGTGCCGACCTCACGAAAGAGTCGCTCCAAGTGTTTGCCTCACTTCCTAATCTTGAAAAAGTCTCTATAAAATCGTCTCAAAAGTAGAGTGACCTGATTGAATCAGTATCTCGGCTAATAGATCAATAAACTACGGTTGGTCAGACTGAGCCTGGCAATCACCAACCGCTCTTTACAAGAGCATTCGTTACTCGAAAGCCATGGTTGTGGTGACTCCCAAGTTAACCGTCAATTGCGAATACGACACTGCCAAGAGTTGATCATAGTTAGTCGATGCGTATGACTTACAGTTGCTATGTCATCAGTCGATCGACGACGCTGGTGAAGAGCAAGCGTGAAAATAAGGGCCTACCCGAGATCGATCTATGAACCTCCACGTCGTATCATGTCTGTTCAACCCTTCCAAGTCGAAAAGGATCATCGACAACTATCGGAGATTCCGCAGGGCGCTCGGAGTTGATGTTCCTGTGAAGGTTGTCGAATTGATTTTCGATGACGATTTACCCATTGATCCGAATGCGATACACGTGCGTGGTCGTCGTGGAGTTCATACGCTGTGGCAGAAGGAGCGGCTACTCAACATCGCAATGAATTCACTCTCGACTGATGTGGATGCCGTCGCATGGCTTGATAGTGATGTCGTGTTGCAGGATGGCTGGTACGATCGAACATGTAGGCTTTTGAAATCGCATCCTATCGTACAGCCTTTCTCGAAAGCGCACTGGCTTGGTCCGGAATGGGAAGTCAAGAAGACATTCGTAAGTTATTGTAGTGATCGGTTTGATCAGTCAAACAAGACCGAATTCCGTCATCCTGGCTTTGCCTGGGCGGCGCGCCGGGAAGTGCTGCCTGATGGGCTATTTGACTTGAATATTGTCGGCGAAGCAGATTCCTGGATGGCTCATACGTTTAGCGGAAAATTGCATATCGTCAGAAAACAGAGATCTCCTCAATTCATATTGGATGCCTGGGAAGAATGGGCTGCTCTCGTTACTCAGCGAGTTCAAGGGAGTATCGGCGCCTGCAAAGATGAGCTGTTGCATCTCTATCACGGAGAGTACGCAGACCGTCAGTACAACAATAGAGGGGTATGGATGGTTCAGGCAAATCTTCAGGCAGATCAAGTCGTCCTCGACAACAGTGGCCTGTACACGATTGTCGGTAACGAGACACTACGTAGAGCAATGATCGACTACTTTCCTGCCAGAAGAGATGGATAGAAGATGTTCCCTTGACATAAAGACTCCAAGTCCAATTTCCGCGAACCATTTGAATAGATTCAGTGATCCGGAGCGTTTCATGATCGATACCTATTGCTGGCAAGCAATTGATCGAATTCCAGGGTACATGTCACGTCTAGAATGCGAATGGCTCGCTGGGATCGCAGCGACAGTCAACTCCTGGACTGAGCTGGGAGCATACTGCGGACGTTCGATGTTGTGTGTCGGTCTGCACCTTCCCAAAAAAGCAACACTGCAGGTGGTCGACATCTCACTTGGAACCGTGTCTCGAGCTGGTCAAACACTATTTACGACATTCGTTGAACTTCGACAAAAAAGGCCTGACCTAAACATAGTTTTAGCCCGAATGGACTCAGTCGCTGCTGCTGAATTGCTGAAAGATAGTGAAGTCGTTTTCGTCGATGCCAATCACAACTACGAAAACGTCGTCAATGACATCACCGCTTGGCGGTCAAAGTGCAGAATTCTCTGTGGCCACGACTGGAACCAAAAAGAGTGGCCCACAGTTGTCAGAGCGGTTCGTAGATGCGTCCCGAACGTTTCCAATCCTACTGGCTCCATCTGGGTCGCCCCCACGACACGGGATCTGCGTTGACAATGTTCACAGCGAAGAATCCAAACTATGGTTGGCAGAAAGACCGAGAGGAACTTCGCACTCTGATGAAGGCAAATTACGGCCTCGAATCCTTGGGTAATGACTCTATGTGTAGCCGC
>NZ_SIHI01000035.1 GCF_007859735.1 Thalassoglobus neptunius
AAAGACGAAATAACCTGTACCGACACTCCCGGCCGAGACGCTCACATCCCTCCACCGGGTTCCTTATCAACAACAGCGCTCCGTTTTTCGCCCGTCGAGCGCTACGTTTTCTAACCGATGTCTACAGGCGAATGCGGTCTTTCTCTTTTGATATTTCAAGAGACCTGTTTTTTAACAACGATGGAGAGCTAACAGACCTCGGCAAAAAACACTTAACCTTCCTAGCTGGACAAATGAAAAGGCTTCCATTCGATCTCACGATCAATACTCCATCCACTCAAAACATTGTCGATACAACAAAGCTCGCCACTTATCTCATCATGGACAATGGAGTGTCGCTCCAGCAAGTTGCGGTTGGTGTGTTAACAAACTCAGACATCCCGCCGCAGAAACTTCGACTGGTGCTCAATCACGAAGAATAGACACATCAGCGGGCTCACCGATTGAAACGTTGGATGATGAATTTGCGACTTCCAACTGACACAGATAAAGACAGAAACCGAACGAGGTGATTCCAATGAGGAGGAAAAAGGGAGCTGGCGGCCCCAACAACAGCTATCTCATCTCCTTTGGAGACACGATGACAGCCTTACTTGCGTTCTTCATCGTGCTCAATTCACTTGCCTCTGAGCAAACCGGAGTCAATCTGTACTCAGGAACAGGTTCCTTTATTCGAGCCACGGACGAACTCGGTGTCCCCGGCATCTTCGAAGAGAAACTGAGTCGCAGCCCAATGCAACTCGATCACACTCCGCCAGTTTACATCGTCCCGAACACTTCGGACGAACAATCCGGAACGGGACCGGATGAAGAGTCGGACTCGCTTTACATACGCGACCGGGAGCAACAGGAACTCGAACGTGTCCTCTTCGAATTGGAACGCTTTCATGAGCATTCCGGAGTCGAAGAAACGGACTTGGGAGTCGCTTTCGACCGGATGACGCCTCTGCCCAGTTCAGAATCGCTGATCGATGGAGAGATGCGGAAACTCTTAATTGAAATTGCCCCGTTCGCGAGAAGAAAAGATTCGATCTTGAAAATCGTTGCCTGGACACCCTCTCCAGGACCGTCTGTATGGGCTCGTTCTGCAGAACGGGCAGCACTCCTCGCTTTCCAAATTTCCGACCAATTGCAGCTGCCGCAGAAAAAGCGACGCGAGATCCAGGCGGTCAGTCAACTCTGGCCATATTCTGACATCAAACGTCCCAGCATGACGATCATTGCGACGCGTCGTCGGCAAGAGAGTTCGTTCTGAGACTGATCGGGACTCAATAGGCACGATCGAGCCGCGCTGATTGAACCGGATACCGATCGACAACACGCTCTGAATGAGGACGAATTCGGTTCGGGCGCGACAGATGGCCCAGAGATTATTTTGCCCTGCCTTCTCATTCACCGCGATGATCAGCAAAATTGCGATAGAAATGCCTATCAATTTCGATCGCCAATACGAAGGGAGCACTCGACGAAACCAAATGAGTTCAGTCGAGTGCTGCTAATCCTCGCCAATGGTTTTAGTCGAGTTCTTTGATTCGGATGTTCCGCCAGCGAACCTCGTATGACTGATCTCGGTTACCGATTCCGTGGACCTGAAGCCCGATGAAACCTGACGGATGTGTTTCGAAAATCGGCTCGTCAGTGAGATCTTCGATTTCCTGTCCGTTGATAAATGTCTGAATTCGGGGGCCTTTTGCCGCAATTCGGAACTGGTTCCAATCTTCGTTCTTGAAGTGATCATGTGGTTTCAGGCGGTCTTCTGGAGTCAGCCATCCTCGGCCGGTCGCTTCTCCGTAGACGTATCCAGCTTCAGCAGGACCCGATTCGATTTCAACCTGCGGTCCGTAAACACGTCCCACCTGATTGTTCTTCCCATTGCCATCTGCAACGTCTTTTGTCTTGGAACGAATCTGAACACCTGAGTTCAAACCGTTGTCAACTTTGACCTCAAACTCCAGTTCAAAATCACCGTAATCGTCCAAGGTGCACAAAAACGAGTTCGGGCTGGCCGGAGCGGTTCGTCCGACAATGGCTCCATCTTCAACAGCGTAACTCGCCCAACCATTCTTTTGCGTCCAACCCTCAAGAGATTTTCCATTGAAGAGCGTTTGCCATTCACCGGCAGTGCACTGACTACCAATTGAAAACAGGAGTGCGAGAGAAAAAACAAATCGTGTCATGTTGCGCTTACTTTCTCATTTCAAGCAGACAAATTGAGAGATGAGTATACTGTAGACCATCTCACGTCGGCTGAGAATCGAAACGCATCGACACGATCAGTTTTGTCGTTGAAGGCATCTTCACACGCGATGTTCAGAGCTTCGCACGATCAGGCAAAGCTTAAGCCCTCGGCCTTTGTCTCATCGAAAGTCCACGAGAGTGCGAACGCGACTGTCGAAGATGCTGCATCGCTTCATTCGAAACCTGATCGACAAACGTGTGATCAGAACCGAACCCGACACTCAGGCAGCTTTCTGTTCCTGATTGTCCTGGCTGGTCAATTCCACAAGAAGATTCTGGATCCAATTGATACCGAGCAAGGCGGTTGCATGTTCGACGGAATGAACTTCGCGCAGAAGTTCTCCGTGTCGCCCTTTGGTCGCTGCTTCCATGACGACGCGCGAGGCGAGTTCCGCGTCCGCTTGAACGCGACTCGCAATGGAATTCCAGGTGAAATCGTCCTGATTGGAGAGTTCTTCGAGCAAAGCAATGCGGTGCCTGACCTGCAATCTCTCTGAACCTGAACGTTGAGATGCCGACGATGTATTGAGATTTTGATTGACCATCTGATTCTCCAATCAACCCAGGAAGTTCAAGAGCGAAGTTTCAAGCAGTCGAGTCGTCGTGGCGAATGTAAATTGCAGCAGGTTTTGCTCTTCCTGCAAGGTAACAACCGCCGAAGCAACGTCCGTCGATCGGAGGTCACTGAGAATGGACTCTGCCTGAAACTGCAGGTCCTCCGTCCGTTCTTCGACTCGATCAAGCTGTTGCAAAACGACTGCCTGGCGGCCGACGACCGAGAGAAGATGTTCACTCGCCACTTCCAGAGATTCAATCGTCGAGTCCAACCGTGTCCCTGCTTCCTCAAGATTTCCGTCAGCAGCACTCTGCAGGTCGTCGCAGACCTGTCGAATGACGGAGAAGATGTCAGTCAGTTCATTGGATTCCGGATCCACAAACTGGAAGGCTTCGTCACCCGCCAGGTAGACATCAAGATCATCATCCCCTGAGAGAACAACAACACCAGTCGAGGAACTTCCCTGATACTGTGTCGGACCTTCCACGATTCCGGAATAAGGTTCCTGCGTGGTTGACGTTCCGCTGAAAAGGTATTTTCCGTCAAACTTCGCATTCGCAACCGTTTCAAGAGTCTCCAGAAATCCATTCACTTCATCTGCAAGAGATTCACTTCATCTGCAAGAGATTGCAACTCGAAGGAAGTTTGGGATTGCCTGCCTTGCAGCGCGAGCGTTTTCGCTTGCACGACTAATTGATTCGCATCCAAAAGTTGTTCATTCGACTGTGTGAGCGAAGCACGCGCATGCTGAATTGCGTTGTGCTGAACCTCCAAACGATTGAGCACCCGCTGCTGAGACAGAATCGTCTGCTGAGCGATCGGATCATCGGAAGGACGATGCACACGCACACCGCTGCTGATCTGATTCTGAAGTGTTGCTGATCGCGACGCATGCGATTGGGCATGAAGTCGTTGGAGCTCAAGCTGTCGATGCGGAGTGATTCGAAACGTCATCTTTTCATCCTCTCTTAGACAAGTTGGAGAAGTTCATCCAGCGTTTCATCGATGACAGACACGAACCGTGAGGCTGCTTGAAACGCCCGCTGATACTCAAGCATCAGCAAGAGTTCTTCGTTTGGATCGACTCCGGAAATGGAATCTCTCTGAGTGGCAAGATGAGACTGCTGCTCGGAAAGAAACTCCTGACCCGTTTGTTCGCCTTCAATTCGAAACGCTGTCGCAATCGCCAAACTTTCCAGTCGTTCCTCGAAATTATCGCGGCCGTTTCCAAAGCGTTTCAGGTCGCGAGCTTCGAGAAAAAACTGCGCATTGGACGTGTCACTTGCGGCTCCAGTCTTGGAGACAGCAACGTTTCTTGAATTCTGTTCGACCAACGAATTGAGCTTGAGCCCCGTTTCCGAATCGCCCGAGAAAAACGTTCCTATGCCCAGTGTGGTCAACAGGCCGGTCTCATCCGGTTGTCCGATCAGACCGAATTCGAATGACTCACCATCGACAAGGTCGCCCGACGACAGCCTCAACGAGACCCCATCCACAACTTCAATTGTCTGGCCTACGACTGTTCCAGCTCCCACGTCGAGAGTCTTGATCACCTCACCGGACGCTGTCTCACTGACTTCAAGCTTTAGTGGACTGGTCTGGCCCACGGTTCCAGTTCCAACCGCACGGACGGTGTAGCGTGCGTTTTCTCCCGTTGGAATTCCAAACAATTCCGGCTGACTTGTCCCTGTCGCAAAGCCTGTTCCGGAGTCAAAATCGATTCCGCCGGAGAAGCTGATGGTGTATCCATCAGCGGCGTTAAGCGAAACTGCTTTTGACTGAGACTGATAAGTCGCGTTTAATCCGGAAACAGCGTCGATTTTATTAACAATGTCCTGAAGACTTTCGGTTTCTGGATCAACATCGATGCGATGAATGCTGGTCTCGCCGGAAACAACCTCCGTCAAATTGACGTAAAGCGTTCCCTCCTGAACCGGGAAAGGTGAGGAGAGACTGCTCAGGATCGCGTTCGGATCGCTCACTGATCGTTCCCCGATCAACTCCTGGAATCCAATTCCCTCACCAAGCCCAGTGGCTTGAACGTGATCGATCGTCGCGACAAACGTATTCGTCCAGTCATGGAGTGCTTGACGAATATCATCGATGGCAACCTGTCCCTGGGCTCGGCCGGCGATCGATCCCGATTCAATCGTCACAAGACTTCCTGCGGTTGTCGAAGTGAACTCTGCAGGACCGAGACTATTCGCCGTCACTTCTAATTTCGATGAACTCACTCCAATCACAACACCGCCACCAGCGACAAGAATCGAGAGATCATTGTTAAGCAAACTCGAAGACGACACATCGACATAATTCGCGAGATCGTTAATTAAACGTTCACGTTGATCTCTTAATGCATTCGGGACTGTTCCCTGATTCTCAAGAATTCGGATGCGGCGATTAAGTGCGCTCAAGTCCTCAGCCAACCGATTGACCTCAGCGACTTCCTGTTCAATCACAACTGCGTTCGATCTTGAGAGATCATTCAAACGAGAGTGGAGCTGTTCCGTCTGCTGAATCACGTGTCGAGCAGATTCCACAACGGCGTCCCGAACCGTTGCGACTGTGGGATGCGCAGCCAGTTCCTCCAGTTGGTTAAAGAATTCCGTCACCGACGAGACGAGCGAACCTTCTGTTGGAAGCAATACGGTTTCAATCTTCCTCAGCGATTCAAGCACTGTCTCCGACTCTGCCTGAAGCGACGTATTCTGAGTCAACGCCACTTCGGAAACATGATCTCGAAGCCGTTCGATTCCGGTGACAACAACACCCGTTCCGACTTGTGTTCCGTTCGGACCAGGAGAAAAGCGATCGACAAACTCAACACGTTGTCGATGAAATCCGGTCGTGTTCGCGTTCGCGATATTGTTTGCAATCGTGCTCAGCGCCTGCTGATTCGCTTGCAACGCAGAGAGTCCAATATCGTAGTGAATCATATCAGGACCTTAATTCCAGGATCGTATGAGAAGTCGATGTGGCGAGATGACCAGTCGGTCCGTACTGAGGATGCGGCTGCGTTCCCGTGGCAGCTCGCACGACCGCTTCCAAAATGTCCTGATGTGCTCGAGAGTGAAAGTTCATCACCCGTGACAGCCCCCGAACAGTACTTCGCGCACTCATGACATTCTGAAACAACACCTGAAGATCAGAGCGTTGGCACGTGCTGACGAAGTGCCTGATTCCGTTGTCGAACTCAAGCTGCTCGGACAGGTCAGCACGAATCGAACGATAGCTTTCCAGCGCATTTCTCGATCCCTCCTCAAGTTCCCGAACTTGCTCTGCCGTCGCGCTCGCGCCGGTCCCTTCGCGACGAAACGAAAGGAGCTCTCGGATCAGTCGCTCTGCCTGACGTAGAGCGCGGAGTTCTTCTGAAAGGAGGTGAAAAAGCGTCTCAGCGGGGTCCTCAAGATCCAGATTCTTCATAGCTCCCTCTCCGGTGGATGAGCAGCCTTCTCGCCGGAATCAATTGCGAGCGATTGAGTGAACGTCTCCGCAAGTCCGATTCCGCCCTGCTCTGCCAGAAACTGACTGAGGTACCGGTCGAAGATTCCTCCGAGAGTATCTGACTCATCCCCTTCGAACAGACCACCTCCGGCGGCTTGCCGCATTTCTTTTAAGAGCGTTGAGATCAACAGACTCTCGAGTTCAACACCGGCCTGAGCAGAAGGCTTGTTGAGTGTCCCGGAATCGATACCGAAGTTCATCGATCCAAGATCCGGCTGAATTGGGAGCGGTCCCATCTGCGAGTCCTTTCTGACACGGTACATCAAAGAGTGCCCACCGATGAAAACTCACCGACTCGCCTGTTTACTTAAAGAGCAATTGCGCGTGCAGTGAACCCGATTCTTTTAACATCTGGAAAATCGAACTTAAATCGCGAGGTGCGACTCCCAGTGCGTTCAAAGCTTGAGCGAGTTCTCCAACCGTGACGGACTCTTCAAGGACGGCAATCGTGGCATCTTCTTCTTCAACAACGATATCTGTTCTCGGAACAATGGCTGTCACACCGTCACTGAATGGTGCGGGTTGTGAGACCTCTGGAGACTCTGCAGTGGAAACCGCCAGATTCGCGTGAGTGATGAGCACCTTCGACAATTTGACATGCTCACCGACGATGATCGTCCCCGTCCGCTCGTTAATAACCACTCGAGCTGGAACGTCGGGAATGACGGTCATCATTTCCACAATCGCAAGGAATTCAGGAATCGCCCCGTGAAAAGATTCCGGAACCCAGATCTCTACAGAACCAGCGTCTCCAACGATCGTAGACTGCGGAAATTTCTGATTGATGACGTCCGAAATCCTGCGTGCCGTTTCGAGTGATGGATCGGTCAGAAGTAAACGAACTCGCCCTCCGCAACCAACCCCGCTTCCAACTCCCATTTCGACCACCGCTCCGTTCGGAATCCTTCCGGTCGTCGGATGATTCTTCTGAACCGAGGCTCCCTGTCCTGAGAAACTGAATCCGCCGATCGACAATGGACCAGATGCGATCGCATAAACTTCCCCATCTGCCCCGAATAGAGGCGTCATGATCAACTGTCCCCCTTGAAGACTTTCGGCATCGTCAAAAGCAGAGACAAGAACGTCAATCTGCGATCCCTGTTTGTCCAGGCTGCTTAAATCCGCAGTGACAGTCACCACTGAAATATTGTCAGTCCGCTGGGCAGTATCTCTTTCGATAATACTTCGCAACGAAGGATCCGACCGCACTCCGAACCTCTGAAGCATATTGAGCGCGAACCGTCGGGTCACCGGGCTACGTCCTCCGGTTCCGTCCAGCCCGGTCACCAGCCCCATTCCGACAAGCTGGTTTCTCTGCACACCCTGAATCGTCGTAATGTCCTGGATACGCACTTCTGACGCATCCACGTCTGTCGAAAATTGAGCAGTATGAAGAAGGATGAGTACAAAAAATAGCTGTCGTTTTGTGGAAGAAAACATCTTTGTACTCCATTGAAACATTAGAACTATCACCATGGACGGATTCGTTCTCAGTCCACTCGTCAGTGAGAAGGAGCCACCGATTTATGGAAACGATCGGGACATTAACTCGGAGAGAGCTATCGCCGAACAAAAATTAAAACGGCCAGAGATGGTTGACTTTTCGAGCAAACCATCCTTGTCGCGTAAACGATTGGCTCGCGCCGTCTCCATCGCAAACGAGTTGAAAATCCGCGATAAACTGCGAGTGAATTGAGTTATCCGGCCGCAGGTCAATCGGTCGAATGACTCCCGAGAGAGTCACGAATCGTGATTCACCAGCGATCATCGTTTCCCGCTGCCCACTGATAACCATGTTTCCATTTGGAAAAACACTTGTGACCGTTGCTGTCATTCGATCGGTCAATTCCTGGGAGTTTCGATAATCCGATTGTCCATCGAAGTCTCGTTCGGAAGTGACCTTAAAGTCCATGGCTGCATCGGCGGCATTTGCTCCAAGCCCTCCCCCCGTCTTGAAATCAAATCCGAAGAATCCGCTCGATTCTGTTTCCTTATTCATCCGTCGATCTTCCCGACTGTCGAGATCCGTTTCCTGTGAGATGAGCACAGTCACCAGGTCTCCCACGTTTCTGGCACGCGTGTCGTAGAACAAATAAGCATGCTCGTCCGTTCGACGCATCCAGATCGACTGCGCGTAAGCGTCTCCTTGGTCAAAGAGAATCAACGCTCCGACTATCATGCAAAATGAAATGGTTGTATTTCGCTGTGACATATTAAATGCCCCCCTTAAATGAGAACGAACTGTTTAGGACTCGCTATTTCAAGTCGACGACTGCTTCACCAGCACCCACAACTCGAGCTGTAACAATTCGGTTGGATTCGAGATTTTTAACACGAATCAGTTGCCCGACGCGTCCTGTCTGCATCGCCTGAGCGCGGGGAACGACGAACCTCAAACCTCGAGTTTCGGCAACCAGCCGAACAGCATCTCGAACGTGGATGACGACATCCCTGTTCACAGGTTGAACATCCACCAAGTCATCAACGGTGACGACCGTCCCAGCTTCAACCATCTTCACCGTCCGCTTGCCGATCACCTGCTCGAACGTAGGCGATTGGAGACCTCCGAAATCGAAAAGCGACTTCATCTCAAACATTTCTGGACTCACTATTTCATCGCGAGGAATGTCCATTCGGGCAGTGAGAACTCTACGTTGACGGGATATCACCATCGGAACACGATCGGACCAAATCAGGTCCTCATCACATAATGCTCGCACTTGCACCAATCTTCGTCCCCAAATTTGATGGCGGGGAAATTCAAAGTCGAAGCGAAGCGGAGTCTCCGAAGGAACTTCCGGTCGACGTCCCCGAAAGACAGGTTGAATCACTTTCACTTGCACGTCGTCCGGGGAACAACCAGAGATGCGAGCCACTTCCAAACGTGCTGATTGCTCCAGACTCGCCTCCGTCAACTCGGCCGATTCAATCCGCTGCACCTGACATTCCGTCGCTCCAACAAGAACGATCCCACGGTCGACCGAACACAACGCCAGGCGTAAATCAATCAGTCGTCGATCGAGAGTAATGGTCGATCCGCTTTGCTCGACCTGACAGAGATCAATGTGTCTTAATTCCTCAGGGAGTAACTCGGGAGCAGTATCAACAACATCAACGAGTCTCACGACCGGCTGAAGGACTTTAACATCAGGCAGAAGCCGAAGACACAACGGCGCGTCTTGCTGCGCATGAGCCAAATTCACCATCCCGATCATGTTGGCCACAAGCGTGACTACCCAGATAGGTTTCAGCATTACAATGCCTCCTGAGTCGCTGAGTTTAATTTCAGTCCATCGGCAAGCGAAATCACCGAACAATTTCTGAGGAAGTCGACAGCATTTCGTCTCCCGCCCGAATCGCTCGGGAATTGACTTCGTAAGCTCGTTGCGCACTGATTAACGAAATGAGTTCCGTCACGACTTCGACATTGGAACCTTCGAGGAACCCCTGACGAATGATCCCCAAACCATCCTGACCGGGTACTCCTAGAACTTCGTCTCCTGAGGCAGGTGTCGCGGCATATAGATTCCCTCCCTCACTTGAAAGTCCCGCCGAGTTCAGGAATCGCGCTAGCTGTAATTGTCCGAGTTGGACAGCGTTCTCCGTCACACCGGAAACGATCCCCGTGACAGTTCCGTCTTCACCGATGCTCAACTTGCTCAGACTAATCCCGTCCTGGATTGTGATGCCAGCATCGAGCAGATATCCGTTCGCCGTCACCAGCTGGCCGTTTCCATCGATTCGAAGTGCGCCATCGCGGGTGTAACGAGTATCTCCATTCGGCATCAAGACTTTGAGAAACCCCTCGCCTTCAATCGCGATATCAAGCGAATTCCCAGTTTGCTCCAACGTCCCGGGCGTGAAGATTTTCGTCGTTCCACTTGTTCGCACTCCGCTGCCTAGCTGCAACCCCGTTGGCGAAACCTGTCCCTGTGCGACCTCTGTCCCCGGCTGTTCGAGAGTCGTGTACCTTAGATCTGCGAAGTTTAGATAACTTCTCTTAAATCCTGTTGTATTCACGTTCGCGAGATTATTCGCAGTATTATCAAGAAGCAGTTCCTGTGCTTTCATCCCTGTAGCACTTGTATAGAGCGAGCGAATCATATTTAGTTTCCTCCATCAGCTTGAGTATGACGCTGAATCGCGTCTGTGAGAGTTTCCAGTGACCGAGCAGCGGCTTCGTGACGTCGTTGACTCGAAATCATGTCGACCAATTCACGAGTCACCGAAACGTTCGACTGTTCCAGAAACCCCTGGCGAATGGTCGAGTCAGCAATCGTTGGCCGTTGGCCTCCCCGATTCGCAAACAAGGTCCCCCCTGAAGGAGTCAGTTGCTGCAAGTCAGGGAAGGTCACTGCCTTAACCCGACCAACGAGTCTCTGCCCGGAGAAGAGACGCCCATCTTCCTGAACGGCTAATTCGTCCAAACTGGCTGGGAGCGAGAAAGACAACCGCCCTTGCGTCCCCTGAACCACATAGCCTTCGTGAGTGACAAGTGTTCCCTCATCATCGAGTCGAAAACTCCCATTCCGGGTGTATCGCAGGCCGTCCGGAGTTTCGACTTCAAAAAACTCTTCACCCTCAATTGCCAGATCGAGCGGAACTCCTGTCGGCTTGGACTGCCCCGGAGTAAAGTCGATGCTGAGATTCCCACCTCGCAATCCGGGCAATGATCGTGCGGCAAGCTGTTCTCGAGTCTCATGAACCGAATCGTCAAACGTGCCTTGACGCATCTGCATTCGACGATGCCCGGGAAGCTGGGCATGAGCAAGATTGTGAGCGATTGCTTCATGATGTCGCGCCGATGACTCCATCGCGACCGCTGAGCTATATAGACCATGTAGCATACGGAATCCTTTCCGTTTCAACCGGTTGTTAAAACCTTGACAGCTCTCGGAGTGTTGAACGGATCACCACCCGGTCGCTGCTCGTGCATGGGTGACCGAGAATTCAAGTTCACGACCACTCATGCACCAGTGCTGCTATGCAGTTGCTGTGCCAAGTAAAGCATGAACGAAATGAGCAGTTCGTTGAGTTAGGAAAACTATTGGGCTCGTGACTTTCCTGAGGAATGTTCCGCTTCTAAGAGCCCAATGGAAAGAGGGAAACTCTTTCCCCAAACGCGGAATTTGTTTCCCTCAGCTTCCATGATGAGCGACTCGATTCGATTGCCTCGTTCGCGAATGTTTTCATTCACTTCTGAAGGTGTTTCCGTTCACGCTGAGAGCAAAACCACCCGGGTCTCTGCCCCATTCAACCGGAATAGCTTTCCTGAATCCCCTCTTCGTCAAGGTTTGCAAACGCTCAGCCCGATTCCTTCTTTCAGCTCGTCTTGGTAATCGTCGAGCCGGCACCGCAACGATTCAGGTGTCCAGTCGATGTCGTGAATGGCCTTAGCTAGTCAAAGTTTGCTGCCATGGAACGAGGTGACAATGTTACTTCCGAAAATACTCCGCCAAAGACATTCCGCATGGGACGGTTTTCACCGTGGATCATTTTGCTCGCAGCTGTGTCAGGAGGAGCAGTCCCCTTCCTCAGCCCATTGATCGGCGGCCTGCCTTCCGACCTTTCGCCCACGAATCTCACAGACTCCAAGAGCGAAGACTCCTCACGTGTCACTTACGTCCCTTTTGGGGAAGTGACTGTGAATCTCGACGAAGGGAGGATGAACCGATACCTCCGACTTAAAATGGCTCTCCAGGTTCTTCAAGACGACCGTGAGAGTGTCGAGGACCTCGTTGAATCTCGTTCGCTGGAGTTAAAAAACTGGCTTCTCAGCCATTTATCAGACAAGAACCTGAACGACATCCGAGGCAAAGTTGGTCAAAACCAATTGCGTCGAGAAATTCGGAACCAGTTTAACTCCATTCTCTTTCCGAACGGCCGCGACCGTATCAATGACATCCTGTTCGAAGAATTCAATGTCCAATAACGTCTCCATAGATCCCCCGATCATTGAACCTGCGGACTTCGATAAGCCACGGCGCCCGAAACAGGTTCTCTTAAAGATGCTGAACCAATGGCTCGCCGAGACCACCGCTCGAGTTACCGAGTCATGGATGAGCGTTTGCACACATCCTATTCAACTAGGAGCACAATCCATTGAAATCATTGGCGATGAGACCGCACGAAAGTCGCTTCCAGAAGATGGTTATGCAATCGCTTTGAGTCTCGGTTCGGAACAGTCCACCGGGTTCTTATGCATTGCCAAACGTCAGATCTGGATGTTGCTCGCAGACCTTTTGAATCTGAATCCCGATGAGCTCCCCCATGATCGTTCTCCCACGCAAACCGAACGGTCGATGCTCGAAATTTTAATTGAAATGTACGTTTCCGGGCTCGCAGCTGCGTGGCCTGGTGGTGGTGACCTTCCCTGTCAATTCGACGAACTCATCGAACGTCCCCACCGAAAACGAATTCGGGGTCACATAGCGCATGGATCAAAGGCACTCAAACTGTCACAAGTCGTTTTGGCCTGTCAGAGATCTTCTGGCTGTTCCCGAAATCTCCGATTGAGAACTGGGTCGACGATTCCATTGATGGTTGTGCCACCTCCGGAGGAAGAACATCCGGAGATCTGATTCATTTAACCGAACAGATTCCATTCGCGATAAGCGTCGAGCTGGGAGAGTTATCGTTAAGTATGACCGAAATTACGGAGTTGAATATCGGCGACACTCTCCTTCTGGATCAGTCCGTCCATCAACCGTTGACTGCACACATCCAAGGACACCCAAAGTGGAAAGGTCGGCCCGTCCGACGCGGTCATCAACTGGCGTTTCAAGTCACAGAACTCGTCGATCCAAGTTACCGCACTGAGCCTTCGCAACAACGATAGATCGTCTCATCGATTCAATGCGGCACAGCAACCACAAACGGCAGCATACCAGTCCTTCATTTTACCTGATTCCAGTTTGACCTCCTCAGCTTTCTAACAAGTAGATTCGAGAGGTCTGACACAGATACTTCATCCAAAATCACACCTGCAGGTTCCCATGATCAGCAATCTGCATTCCCCGTCGACTATCCGGCTCGCCCCACAGTTGAGACAGCCGCATCGCGATTGCCTCTCAAGATGTTCCACGATGTTCAGGTCCATGTTTCCGTCGAGCTGGGCAGATCGCGAATGACCATTCATGAACTGCTTCAATTGGGCGAAGGAAGCGTCATCGAACTTGACCGCAACGTGAGCGAACCAGTGGACATTATCGCACAAGGTGTTCGCATTGCCCGCGGAGAAGTTTGCATCGTCGAGGACCACTACGCCGTCCGACTCACCGAAATTGAATCAGATGCAAACCCTACAATTCTCGATTCTTAGTGCTAACTCCACAACTACTACTAAGAGTTATTAACTTGCATCCACTCTAAACGATTTCACCACCATAAATACGCTCCCGAAGACATATCAAAACCAATAATCAATCTCACAGCACAGCGCACCACTCAGCACCAATCTCCACACAGTCTATCTGCTCTGCGAATTTTCTGGATGAGCGTCCCCCATGATTCGAGTGACATTCTCAATGCGACGATCATTTCCGGTCCCAATCATCGCTGCTCTGTGGATCATGACTGCTCTCCTGGCTGGCCCACTCTCTCGTGGATACGCCGAAAGCTATTCCGTCTGGAGAGCAATTGATCCTGAAACCGACATCGACTCACTCTTCACGCCGCCAGGAGTTGCTCTCGTCAATCCAGATCCGGGACTGATTGAGGCCGCTGCAGCCCCCATTCAGCAATCAACACAACAATCAACTTCTCGCGACTCCGTCTCCACTGAGGAGCAGGAAATCAGCGACACACCATCCGACAACGAACTCGACCAGCCCGAAGATGCGTCCAACCCCGCCAGCGATGCCCAATCCCGGGTCGAGTCTGAGCAGTTTGCTTCACTCGAAAACTTTTCTCCATCAATATTGAGCTCTTCTGATAGTCAATTGAATCAACACTTTCCCGACCTTTGGACTCTCATTCCGATGACGAGTGTTGTTCTCGTCATGGCATTGGCGGCAGCTTCTTTAGTGAAGTGGTACCAATCTTCCCGCCCAATGGTGGATCAACAACGAGTGGTCCGACAAGTGGAAACACTAACGATCGGGGCTCGGGAGCGTTTGCATCTGGTCGCTGTCCACGATGAAAACTTCCTGGTCGCCGTCGACACCCATGGAATCAAGTCCGTGACAGTTGTTCCGAGTTGGGCACGAGGAATTGATCCCGATTCAATCGTTGCTCCTGTCGAGAAAACTTCCGATCAAGGACCCTTCGATGCTTGCTGATTCTCTGACAAATGTCACAACTGAAATGCTCCGCTCAGAAGCTTTTCAGTCAACGTCACCTCATCTCAAGGTCGCACTCTTCCTTGGAGCGATGGCGTTTCTCTCGTCTGCGCTGGTGACGATGACTGCTTTCACGAGAATCGTCATTGTGCTTTCCTTCGTCCGAAGAGCACTATCGACACAGGAAATCCCACCAACACAGGTGATTCTTGGGCTCTCATTGTTCCTAACGCTTTTCGTCATGGGCCCCACTCTCACAACACTTGAGCAGGAAGCGGTGACACCATACCTCCAGGAAAGCATCTCGGGCGAAGTTGCCTGGACCAGAGGTAGCGGAATTCTGAGTCAATTCATGCTCTCACAGACAAGAAAGCAAGACCTGCTGCTCATGATGGATCTCGCCGATGTTCGATCCATTGAATCTCCCGAAGATGTCCCACTTCGTGTACTCGTTCCGTCGTTCGTAATTAGCGAGTTAAAGACCGCCTTTATCATGGGATTCTGTATCTATCTCCCATTTGTTCTGATCGACCTTGTTGTCTCCGTCATTCTTATGGCCTTGGGAATGATGATGATGCCCCCAGTGGTGATTTCCACTCCCTGTAAACTTCTTCTTTTTATTCTAATCGACGGCTGGAGCCTAATTGTCCGCTCTCTCAGCTTGAGTTTTCAAACTTAGCTGTATACCCGACAAACTTCCATTAACTCCCCTTTGAGTTCTGCATCAATCCCAGAAGTCCTAAGACCAGAACTACCCCACCACAATGACCTCCACGTCGAATCCATCCCAGTCAATCTTCAATCGCATTGATGGAGAATCTCTCTTGCCGCTCGGCTTAATGGGAGTTCTGGTCATCATGCTGATTCCCTTGCCCCCTTTTCTTCTCGACATTCTTCTCGCGAGTAATCTCACGCTGACGATTCTTCTTCTTCTCGTCACGATGGGAGCACGCCAAGCTTTAGATCTGTCCGTTTTTCCTTCGCTTCTTCTCTTGCTGACGCTTTACCGGCTATCCCTGAACGTGGCCACAACGCGAGTCATTCTCCTTTCCGCAGACGCGGGAAAACTCGTCCAGGCGTTCGGAGATTTCGTCGTTGGTGGTGATTTGATCGTCGGGCTCGTCATCTTTCTCATCCTGATCGTCATTCAATTTGTCGTCATTTCGAAAGGGGCAGGACGCATCTCGGAAGTCGCTGCGAGATTCACACTCGACGCCCTGCCCGGAAAACAAATGTCGATCGACGCCGAATTGAACGCCGGTTCCATTGACGAGCAGACAGCAAAGAAGCGGCGCGAGGAACTTGCACAGGAGACCGAATTTTATGGAGCCATGGACGGAGCAAGTAAATTCGTTCGTGGCGATGCGATTGCCGGGTTGATTATTACATCGATCAATCCGGTCGGAGGAATGTTGCTTGGCATCACGCACGGAATGTCCCTCACAGATTCGCTTCACCGTTACTCGATCTTAACAGTGGGCGATGGCTTAATCTCTCAAATCCCGGCATTGATCATCGCAGTGACTGCAGGAATTCTTGTCACAAAGACAACTTCACAAGAGACACTCGGCGAGGAGATTGAAACACAACTTCTGCGAAACGAACGGCCTCTGTGGATCGCGATTGCCATCGTCTCCTTGCTGACGATGGTTCCCGGACTTCCGAAGTTTCCCTTTTTCATGGTTGGACTGACGCTTGTCGCAACCATTTTCTGGAAGAACCGATCCAATGAATTAAACCCCTCAGAGGAAACACACGAAGACAGCCCTTCACCGCAAGAGTCGCGAACGGAAGTCGACGACTTTCTGATGCGCGATCGTCTGACAATCGAACTCGGCTCGCGTTTGATTTCGCTCATCAACTCTTCGCGTGGGAAGAAGCTTCCGGAGCGAATCACTTCTGTCCGCAATGACTTTGCCAAAGAACGAGGAATCTGGATTCCGCCGATCCGCGTCAAAAGCCAACTCCAACTTGAGCCCAATCGATACCACATCCGTCTGGGAAGTCGGGTTGTTGCATCCGGGGAATTGCAACCCGATTCTCTTTTGGCCATCCCACCCGAAAAGACGACGGCGAAGATTCCGGGAACTGACACGGTTGAACCGGCATTCCAACTCCCCGCGAAGTGGATCGACCCTTCTGTTGAAGCACAGGCCAAGGCGAATCATTTTACCGTCGTCGACTCGTCAGGCGTCCTGATGACACATCTCGGTGAGGTCTTAAAGACACATGGGCACGAACTTCTCTCCCGAGAAGTTCTGAAAGAAATGCTCGACCGCGTTCGTGAGTTCGCCCCGTCAATCGTCGATGAATTAAAAGCCGAGAATGCCCGGACGGCGGTTCTTCACCAAGTCTTGCGTCAACTCGCAGCTGAAGGAGTTTCACTGGTCGACCTCTCATCAATCCTTGAGTCGATCGCCAATCATGCCGCGCAGTGTAAAGATCCGAACTTGCTTACAGATGCAGTTCGAATCGATCAGGGTCAAGTTTTGTGTGATCCATTCCTCTCTGAAACGGGAGAGCTCCGGTTGATTGCTTTTGACCCTCGCCTCGAAGGTCGACTAAGAGAATCAATGCGCGATGGACAACTCGCATTGGGCACACAGCCGTTGAATTCACTAATTGAAGTCGTTCAATCGAACGCTGAGAACTCAAGACGGCTCAATCTTCCAATCGCGATTGTGACTGATAAATCACTACGTCGATCGATTCGCCGCCTCTTTCAGAATTCACTTCCCTATCTTGGCTGCCTCGCGTACCAGGAAGTCCCCGCCGGAGTCCCACTTGACCCGATTCGCATCATCAGCCTCGATGAAGTTTATGCCAATTTAGAAGCTCAACAAACTGCTGATCAAATCCGATCGCAAGAAGCTGCTTAACGAGACAAGAGTTCTTCAACCCGGACGTCCATCAGTTCAAAGGAGTGGAATTCAATGCACCCTTCCAACTTCGCATTCCTGCTTGGAACCCTGACCGCTTCAGCAACAACACTGCTCACAATGGCATCCGGTCATCAACCCGAAACGACTCTTTGGAGAGTCTCGATCTCCAGTTTAGTAATCGGATCGCTGACGTACATCGTCGCCACAGCCATACAGGAATGGACATTCAATGATGACGATCCTCTGGATTAGAAACCCCCAGCCAAGGAAACAGACGCTCCGTTGAAACCGATGATTCAACCGGGTGTGAGAGCCGAAGACGAGACAAGAGATTGAGGCAGCACATGGACGTCGGACTGCAAACTTATCGAAACAATGCTGAACAGGAAAACCGGGATCAGCTGGTCTTAAGCCACCTCACCTATGTCAAAAAAATCATTGGCAGGATGCGATCCGAATTCCCTGATGAGATCGATATCGAGAATCTGGAGTCTGCTGGAATTTTAGGTCTGGTGGAAGCGGCTTCTCGATTTAACTCAGATCTCGGAGTTCAATTTACAACATTTGCCTACCAACGAATCCGCGGCGCGATCCTTGATGAGCTTCGGCGAAACTGTCCGCTTCCTCAGAGCACTCTACAACATTGGGCGATGATTCGTGACGTCTGGCATCAACTCGGAGAACGTCCGACGTCACTGTCAATCGCAGCAGCCACCGGGTTGTCGGTTGACGAAGTGGAGGCTTGCCTGGCAGCGATCCGGATGACTCGACCGGAAGTCTGGCGTGAGGAACTTCCCATTCGGCGAGAATGTGACGCCTCTGCAGATGCTGTTTACTCAGAAAAGGAGCAGATTCGACGACTCACTGACGCAATCGAAAAGATTAGCGACCGGGCGAGGACGGCGATCACGCTTTATCACTTGAACCAACTGACACTCAAAGAAATCGGGACCGTCATGAGACTTTCCGAATCACGCGTTTCTCGCATCCTGGCTGCGTCTGAACTCGAATTGAAGGGACTCCTGCTCTCGACAAACATCGATCAGCAGGTTTCTTCGAACTGATCTCATTTCATCAGAATCTAAATGAAAGCGTTGTTCTCCGCTTTCTATCCGGCACTTCTACATTGCAATACTTCAACACTGCCAAAAAACTGGATCGATCATGAAATCTCCTCGCAAGAGCCCGATATTAAAGTCGAATCAAGTCCGCCTCGAAGAGCAACCTGTCTGCCTCTCGGAATCCACTCTTGAAGATCACTCCTCGATCATACTCAAGAGACGAGGAGAGCTGATTACATCGATCGAAGTAACCTGCACTTGCGGGAAAGTCACAATCCTCGACTGTGCCTATGAACAACAAGAGAGTTTAACATAAGAGTCGTACATAAAAACCTCAAAGTTGGCTTAACAAAGTGAGTCGCAGCGATCTTTACTTCAAGTCTTCTTAATCCTCTCAGTGAATGCCCCGGCAATCGCAGCACGGCATCGATTCACGAACACGAAATTTGAAATTCGCTCATTCAATCGGATGACGACAAGGTAGAAAAATGACCGATTCGAAGTGGTGGACAATGACATGTGGGATTCTTCTGCTCAGCTCGAGCGGGCTCGTCGGCTGTCATTCAGCGACAACTGGTCACCTGCAGAAATTTGGAGCTATTGCACCGCACGACCAATCCGTCGCAACGCACGACGCCGCTTCTGTGACGATGGAGTCGACAGCCGCCCGCACTCCGATTGAGACAGTTCCATTGAGAAGACATCGCGGGTACCCGGTCGCTTGCAAACCGGTTTCTCATCCGCATCCTGCGTCCCCGAACAAAGCCATTCGTGATGAGTCATTCGTTCTAACCAGTGGATCCGAGGCTCCTCCGCTATTGATTCCGGAATCTCTCATCCCTCCCCTTCCAGCCGGACCATCGCCGCCAGTTCGGGTGACCCAACGTTCAAGTCCGAACAAGCAACCTGCACAACCACGCATCCTTGATCTCGCGGATGACTGTTTACCTTCCCCTTCGGATGTCCACACCGGTCCCGGTCAACCGATTGCCAGTCTCTCCGAAGAGTTCGAGAAACTCAAACTGGAACTCAAGAAGAATCAGACTCAGCTGGCGAATCTTCAGAAAGATCTTTCCCACGCTCACGCCAAGATCGCACAGCTAAAGCAAGATGTTGATTATTGGAAGAACGAAGTCACTCAACTTCAAGAAGAACTCCGGCAACAACATGTCGACGACGTCGCTGTCCTGAATGAACTCTCGAACGAACTGGGGCGGATTCTTTCGGAGCAAAGAAATACGCAGAATGCGCCCAACCGGCCACCAGATTCGTCGAACAAATCGGTTCGTTCCAAAGAGTGACGCCCCAGATTTTTCTCCCGACAATACAGAGTTTCTATCACGGAAATTCTTAACTCTCCGTTCGAAACGCCCTCTTCCCACGGAAGCGATTTCGATGGGGAATTTCGCGAGAAGAACAGTGTATCCCGGTGAATTTGATGGCTTTGCCTCGTTACAACCGGAGTCTTAGGCACGTTGTGCACTCCACTGACGACCTGACATTTCTTCATTAAAATCCCAACTCTTCGCTCAAGTTTTCAATTCCCCCAACTTTCCATTAAGAAACCTGCCGATTCATCGAGTTAGGGCAACTGCTCTTGGCCTCAATTTTGCTTTCAGGGATGGCTCACCCTCAACGTCCGCGCCCGGACATGAACAGGAGAATCGATGCAATCCCTTTCAATCAAGAATCGCTCTGCTTCGGCCCGACGTTCGTTCCCCGATGCAACTCAAACGACACACACAAACTCTTGCGATTACCAACAATTGCAAAAGGACTTACGTCACAGCTTCTATCACGAAGGCCATCACCGGCTTAACGGAATCGAAGTTTTCGTCCACGACGACACAGTTGTTCTCTCGGGGAAAGTGTCGACCTACTATCAACTCCAACTCGCTCAAACCATTGCAATGAACTCCATCAACGGAATGGCACTTCGAAACGAGATTGAAGTTTGCTGACCGTGCACAGAGTGGCGAAATGTTCACACAGTTTCCTCGACTCTTCGGATCGAGTCACTGGTTGATCAACGACCATTAAGTATTCTGATCGATCAGTCCTGTGAACTCGTCTCCACCATCCGCATCACACTCTTCATGTTCTCTTAGCTCAGTGATCGTGTTCTCTGAATGAAAGATGCGCGCAAAAAGAAACCCATCAGCCAGGGAAGCTGATGGGTTTCGGGAGAGAAGACGAAGTACGTCAGAGGTTTAGTCGTTCGATTTCAGGAGGACGAACGCTGAACCTCGATCGCGTTTGATGTGGACCAGAATTCCGTCGGAAACTGAGAGCCCATCAATCGCTGCGGCGAACTCATCAATCGAGTCGACTTCCTTTTGACCGACACGTTGAATGATGTCCCCAGCACGGAGTCCAGATTCCTCTGCAGGTGATCCAGACTTCACACTCTTCACGAGAACTCCGGAAACCTTTCCTTCAAGATTCAATTGTGAGGCAAGTTCCGAGTCGAGTTCGACGATCTCCAGACCAAGCTTGGAAACTTCCGAATTCTCCGGTGCGGGCGTCGCTCCGGGTTGTTGACGCATTCCTCGCTTCAGTGCGGCGGTATAGTCGCTGGGCATTTCTTCGAGAGTCACGTCAATTCGTTGCCGTTTCCCTTCTCGGATCACTTTCACCGAATACTCCTGGCCGGGTTTCGACTGTTCCACAATCTCAACGAGGCTGTCTCGGTCAGCGATTTTCTGTCCTGCAAACTCAACGACAATGTCACCGGGTTTCAGACCAGCATTTGCGGCTGGAGTTTCCGGGAAGACTTCTGAAATGAGAGCTCCCTCACCCAGGGACAATCCCAGATGGCTGCGAAGATCACTTGTCAGCATCTGCAATTGCACGCCGAGGTAAGAACGCTTCACATTTCCGTCTTCGATCAGTTGATCAGCGACCCATCGAACCATGTTGGAAGGAATCGCAAAACCAATCCCGTCGTACCCTCCACTTCGAGTTGAGATGGCGGTGTTGATCCCGATCACTTCACCATGCAAGTTGACGAGCGGTCCTCCGCTGTTTCCAGGGTTGATCGCAGCATCCGTCTGAATGTAGTCCTCACGTTCGTTGATTCCCGGAGCACGTCCGGTGGCACTGACAATTCCGGCGGTCACAGTAGTTCCCACGTTGAGAGGATTCCCCAACGCAAGGACCCAGTCACCAATCTCCATTCCATCGCTTTCTCCGAGAGACACGAATGGAAGATCTTCGCTGGTTTCAATTCGTACCACAGCCACATCTGATCGAGGGTCAAAGTTCCACGACTTCGCTTCGATCTCTCGTCCGTCTGAAAGGCGAACCGTCACTCGATCGGCCCCTTCGACGACGTGGCTATTGGTCAAAATGACCCCGTCAGGATGAACAATAAATCCAGACCCAGATCCCATCTGACGACGCGGTGTCATCCGTGGATTTCGGAACATATCCTGGAAGCGTTCATCGTCACCGAAGAAACGTCGAAACATCTCTTCCTGTTGAGGGCTCAGTTGTTGCCCTCCCATATTTCCTGCCATTTCTCGAGGACGACTTTCGGTCGAGATCGAAACCACTGCTGGCAAGACCTTTTCGGAGACCTCACGAAATGCCAGAGACAGGTCGCTTGGCGAGTGTGTCACTGGTGGCGGAAGTGCAACCTTTGAATCCGGCTGCGACACCCCGATCGCGGCCATCCCGAGGAAAACTCCCCCGCTCAAGGCAACCGCGAGTGCAAGTTTTGTCCCTATCTTTTTCACTATTATTCTCCTTTGTTGATCAGTTCAAATTTGGAGCAAGGTGCTCTTTTCTGTGCACTCACTTGCACTGTTTCATCAGATAAAAGACTGATTTTTCTCGTGCGAGGGAGGGCAAACCAAATGAAAAATGCTCTAAAAGCAATCGATGGTTCGAGCCGTCGCTCGAATCATTTCAGAAACATGCAGATCAAGTTGATCTCTCCAACTTGAAAATAATGTTGCCGCAGGCTGATTTCTTCTGAACAAAATTTCGGGATTTCGGGAACTTCTCACCAAGAATGTGAAAAACCTCAGGGAATTGGCCCTGTTTGAATCTCAGCCGAGTTCGAAACTTCCACGAAAGAGAGAAGCCCCGAGCTTCGATTGCAGCTTACATTGCTCGCACAATTTCGATGATTTCCGACGGCTGACCGATATCAATCACTTCAACAGGCCCGGTGAAATCCGCACTTCCGTCGCGAAAGAAACCCGTTTTATGTGCGACAAACGTCCCGGTGATGGTCGCCCGAACAGTCGCCCCTTCAACTGGTCCTGCATCACAATCCATCCCTGACGGGAGATCGACTGACAGAACGGAAGCCTGAGATTGATTGATCAATTCGATGACTTCCAGATACGGACTCCGCGCGCGACCCTTGGTCCCCGTTCCCAACAAAGCATCAACGATCCACGAAGCTTTCTCAAACTCAGCGGACAGTTCTTCCAGGCCCATCGTGTCCGAAAGCGACTCGATGCGAAGCTTCATCTTCCTCGCAATGGATTCGTTCGTTGCAGCATCGGGCGTCAGTTTCGATCGATCACCGACAATGACAATCGAGACGTCCATCCCGCGATTTGAGAGATGTCGCGCGATCGCAAATCCATCCCCTCCGTTATTGCCGACTCCACACGCGACGACAACTTTTCCCGAGTCACAGTGCCGCAGGAATAACTCAGCGACTCCCCGGGCGGCGTTTTCCATCAAGACAATGCCGGGCATACCGAAGTCTTTGATCGCGACTTGATCAACAGCCCGAACTTGTTCGCGGGTTAAGACAATTTGTGACATCTCTGTTTCCTGAATCTTGTTCTATGACGAGAACTCTTCGAACGAGTTCGAAGAACATCGCGATCACTCAAGAGTGAAGCTGCCGAAACACAAGAGTTCCTGATTCCGTGACAGGTCGAATCTGATGATGTGAACAGTTCATTGAACGGTTGAAAGTCAGCTCTGCTCTGGCGACATCACTTGCAAGAGTTTTTGCATCGTGACGTGTGGAATCCCGACGCTCAGAAAGGATGAACCGACCGTTTCGTATCCAAGCTTGTGATAGAACGATTCTGCTGAGACACGTGCTGACATCGTTACTTTGCGAACTCCCCTCGCGCGGGCGATGACTTCAACTCGTTCGACGAGTTGTTTTCCGAGGCCTTGTCGACTCATCTTCGGACAAACACACATCTGCCGAAGTTTGGCAGTCGGGACGTCCATCTCGTCCAGTGGTGTCAACATGACACAAGCCACGACTCGCTGTTCAAACAGTGCGAAGTGCCAGCTCAATTCTTCGTCACTCAAATCCTCATCAAACAACGACAATCCCAGTGGTCGCCGTAAGACATCATTGCGCAACTCAAAATATTGACGATACAACGGAGAATCGACCTGAAACTCAACGAACTCCATCATCGTGTCGCGATCCCTCAGAATGAACTGTGAGTTGTTCTCTCAATCATGACTCGACTCGAATACTATTCACGCAACAACCTCGAATGATCTCGTATGCAGTTGATCAACGTTGAACATCAAAATCATGATCGTGAATTGCTGTTCACACCTCCACATGTCAAGATAATACAAAAATGTAGGGATTTCTCCTCGAAAGGTGACTCATGTCCAGGACTCGCTGGCATCAATGTGCTCTAGCGGTTGTATTCAATTTGGTGTTGTCGCCTGCCTGGCTTCCTGCAGACGACTGGCCCCAATGGATGGGTCCGTCTCGGGACAACGTTTGGCGAGAAGCCAATCTCATCGAACGGTTTCCCGATGAAGGTCCCAAAATCGCCTGGCGCACTCCGGTTTCTGGAGGCTACTCTGGACCAGCTGTCGCCCACAGCCGGGTCGTCATCACTGATTACATGACTCAGGAAGACGTCAATGTCGAAAACTTTCAACGGAAACAGTTCAGTGGAACGGAACGGGTTCACTGTCTGAACGAGCAGACCGGAGAAGTTCTTTGGACACATCAGTACCCCGTCAATTACGAGATCTCCTATCCCGCAGGCCCTCGCTGTACTCCGGTGATTTCTGACAATCTCGTTTACACTCTTGGAGCGGAAGGGAATCTCTTCTGTCTCGGACTTCATGATGGCGAGATCATCTGGTCCAAGAACCTGACCGAAGACTACAACGTCCAAACTCCGCTTTGGGGATACGCAGGCCATCCGCTACTCGACGGGGACCGCCTGATTTGCATTGTCGGAGGGGAAGGAACCCACGCGGTTGCGTTTCATGCGACAACCGGCGAAGAAATCTGGCGGGCGCGGTCTTCCTCTCAGCAAGGTTACTCCCCGCCCCTGATTGTCAACATCGCTGGCATCCGACAACTTCTTCTCTTCCAACCGTCGGAAGTGGCTGCCGTCAATCCGGAGAACGGCGAACTGTACTGGTCTCTCCCCTACGAAGCCACAAATGGTTCGACAATCATGTCGCCGATCGTATCCGGAAATTACGTTTACGTTGGCGGCTACTCCAACAAGAACATGCTCATCAAAGTTTCCGAAGATGGACTCAATGCGGAAGCCGTGTGGAAGGATCTTCCCAAGCAGGCCGTCTCTCCGATCAACGTTCAACCCATTCGCGTGGACGAGACTATCTTTGGCTTCGATCAAAACGGACTTCTGTACGGAATCGATGTGCAGAGTGGAAATCGAATCTGGCACAGTGGAGAATTGCTCAATACTGACCGCCCGATAGGATCGGGAACAGCATTCCTTGTCCGTCAGGAGGATCGATACTGGATCTTCAATGAACTCGGCGAACTTGTGATCGCAAAGCTGTCACGCGACGGCTACGAAGAAATCGATCGTGCCAAGGTCATCGACCAGACGAATACGGCATTCGGACGCGACGTCGTTTGGAGCATGCCTGCATTCGCCAACAAAAGAGCATACATTCGAAACGGACGCGAGTGCATTTGCGTTGAACTCGCCAAGTAGTTGCAAGCGAGTTCCAGAAGAAAAAAAGCTGTGAGTCGATCCCCCCGCAATTTCGAGGTTCCTCACAAAACCCATCCAATCCTGCTGACGAAAGCTGCCCGGATGTTCATGAACAGACTTTCCCCGCTCTTCGCCTTCTTCCTGTTGATCGGTCAAGCGCTGCCTGCTCAGGGGACCGACAAGAATCCGACATCGCAGCCGAACATCATCTACATCATGGCGGACGAACTCGGCTATTACGAGTTGGGATGCATGGGGAGCACGCAGATCGAAACTCCCAACATCGACCGAATGGCGAAAGAGGGAATTCTTTTCACGAACGCGAGAGCAGGTTCGTCAGTGTGTGCTCCAACTCGCTGCTGCCTGATGACAGGACTTCATTCCGGCCACACATCAGTACGATCAAACGGCGGCGGAACCCCACTGAGAGCCGAAGAACAAACGGTCGCTTCCCTCCTTCATGATCACGGATACGCGACCGGAGGATTCGGAAAATGGGGATGCGGTGGACGTGGCTCAACCGGCGTACCGGAAGACCACGGTTTCGACATCTTCCTCGGGTATTACGATCAGGTCCACGCTCACAGCTACTACCCTCCGTACATCATCAAGAACAGCGAAGAAGTTCTTCTCGAAAACAACCATGGACTCAGTGAAGGTGAAACCTATTCCCACTATGTCATCATGGACGAAGGACTCGAATTCCTGAAGAAGAACAAAGACCGCCCGTTTTTCGCTTACTTCCCGATCACACCTCCGCATGGTCTGTTCGATATCCCTGATTCTGACCCAGCCTGGCAGATTTATAAAGATCGAGACTGGCCCGAATCAGCCAAGCGTTATGCAGCCATGGTGACAATGGTGGACCGCAACGTCGGTGAAGTCCTGGAACTCGTTCAAAAGCTCGGACTGGATGAGAAAACGCTGATCTTCTTCAGTGGTGACAACGGCGGGAACGACTACTTCA
Organism: Thalassoglobus neptunius; assembly: GCF_007859735.1. Taxonomy (GTDB): domain Bacteria; phylum Planctomycetota; class Planctomycetia; order Planctomycetales; family Planctomycetaceae; genus Thalassoglobus; species Thalassoglobus neptunius. The sequence goes on from NZ_SIHI01000035.1 coordinate 26,420, forward strand.
AGGACGCCGAACACCCACGCGGCTTCTTCGGAGCCAACGTCCACCCCGAAACGGGAGTTGAGTTTCGCGGAACCAAAGGCACCTTGTACGAAGGAGGTCTCCGGATCCCAATGATCGCCCGCTGGCCCGGTCACATCGCGCCCAACCGAGTCAGCGATTTGCGGTGGTATTTTCCCGATTTGCTTCCGACAGCTTGTGATGTCGCGGGACTGCCGATCCCCAAAGACATCGACGGAATCTCAATCCTTCCGGAACTTCTTGGAGACGAGCAACCGCAACATGAATTTCTCTACTGGGAAATCGGAAACCAGACTGCTGTCCTCTGGAATGACTGGAAAACGTTTCGTGCCCGTCCCAATGCCGAATGGGAGCTCTACAATCTGAAATCCGATCCGAGCGAAGAATCCAACGTCGCTGATGAACACCCTGAAGTGCTGAAGCAAATGGTCGCCATGGCGGAAAGTGCCCACACGCCCGTCGTTGAAGGCACGTTTTTCAATCGAGACCTGCACGAAAAAGATCGTCGCGCAAAATTCGGAAACAATGTTCCCTCGAAATTCCGATCCTCACCTGTGAAGCACGATCTCGACCGGCGCGGGCTGGTCGATGCAAAGTCGATGAAAGTCATTCGCTTCAGCAGTCAGGCAGAAGGCAACTCAAAACTTGCCCAACACGCAATTGACGGAGACCCAGCGACTCATTGGCATAGTGAATTCCAACCCGTTCGCCACGAACATCCGCACGAACTGGTCATCGACCTCGGCCAATCACAATCGCTCACCGGCGTAAGGTATCTCGCTCGCCAGGATGGTGGGTGGAATGGGTCAGTCAAAGAATTCGACCTCTTCATCTCTGACGATCCCGATTCCTTTGGCGCCCCCGTTCTGAGTTCGTCTTTCGAGAAGACGAAAAACTCGCAGGAATTGCGATTCCCGGAATCAACGGGACGATATGTCCTTCTCCGAACCAAATCAGCGATCAATGACGGACCGTGGGCGTCAATTTCCGAGATAGGTTTCCTCAAATCAGAATGAGGAAACTCACGGGATGACTAAAACTCGCCTCGAATCTCAGACCAAATCCAGAGTGTGCTCGAAGGGCTAGTGAAGGAATTCTCGTTCTGAGAATGTGCAGATTTTGCCGAGTGAGTAAGTCCCGCCGGACGAATGCAGGGTTACGCCTCACCCTCAAAAGAAAACACTCCACCCACACGAGGAGTTTCCCGCACAAGTGCCAGCTTCCACTTCAGTCTTCTTGCACTGCGAAGCGAATATCTGACCTCCATCAATCGACACAAACACACGACTTCGCGGTCACGTCACGCTCGATCTTCCCATGATCGAAGGTGGTGACTATAGATTCTCCCGACATCGTTCGCTTCCCGAATCTGAACGGAGAAATCAATGTTGCAAGCTGCCGAACAGATCCTGCCAGTACAGAAGACGAAAACTTCGAAACCCATCCACGTCATGATGATTGACTCATCACGAGCGTGGTTGGAATCACTTCCCCTGGCCTTGCATCGTTTCCACTTTCTCCGCGTGATTGCTCGCGCCACGTCGATTCAAGAATGCCTCGATCAAATCGCAACACTCGCACCGGACCTGTTGCTGGTGGATGGACGACTCTACCAAGACGGATTTCGTGAATTGGGGGAAGCGTTCTCGATCCGAACGGGAGAATGTCGAGTCGCTCTCTTTGCTCAATCACTCACGGACGCGCAGCTTCAAATCGCCATTCACAACCGAGTTCACGGTTTTCTCTCAATCCAGGACACAACAGACGAGATTGCCAACTCGCTCGAAACACTTACTACAACCGGGACTGCAATTTCTCCCAATCTTCGGGAGCGTGTCTCAACAGATGACACGGGACAGCTGTCCGTTTCCCGACGAACGGATTTGAGTGGACTCACCAATCGACAACTGGAAGTCCTCGCTCACCTCGCTTCTGGACTCCGAGTGAAAGATATTGCGTCAATGATGAAAGTCTCTGTCAAAGCGATTGAAAGCCACAAATTCCGAATCATGAGTCGCTTGAAGATTCACGACCGCGTTCAACTGTGTCGATGGGCCATTCGTGAAGGGCTCATCGCTCCGTAAGAAGCTCTTTCTTCTGGATGCAATCGCTCAGCAGAAGTGCCGAACTCCTCTTGCATTAACCCAAGTTTGCGATACCGGTCCATCTTGTTTCGCAGCGTTCTGGCGGTCACCCCCAGCGTCTCCGCCGCGGCCGATTTATTTCCCCCACAGCGACTGATGCGAGACATAATGACGCGACGCTCGATTTCTTCCAGCGGAAGAGCGTTCAAGCTGTCGGGGATTTGCGAGTCAAGCTCTTGCCAATCACCGTCGCTCGGAAACTCGACCGATGTAATTTCTGTTGAGGTTGCCAGAACACAACTCCTGAGAATCGTATTTCGGAGTTGGCGGACATTTCCCGGCCAGGAGTATTGAATCAGTTGGCGCATCACGGAGGAAGAAACCCGCTCAACTCGTTGCTCTCCTTCCAGCTGAAATCGTTTGAGAAAGTATTGCACCAGCAGGGGAATATCTTCCCGACGGTCTCGCAACGGCGGAATCGTCAGCGTCAGCACATTCAAGCGATGCCAAAGGTCTTCACGAAACCGTTTCTCTTGCACCTCCAGGCTCAACTCGCGATTCGTCGCCGTTACAATTCTTGCCTGCACTTCCAACTGACGGTTACTCCCGACGCGTTGAAATTGTCTTTCTTCGAGAACGCGCAATAGCTTAGATTGTGATGGCATCGGCAACTCACCAATCTCATCAAGGAGGAGCGTACCGTCCTTCGCTTCTTCCAGACGACCCGCCCGTGTCGCGACCGCTCCTGTAAATGCTCCAACTTCGTGCCCAAACAATTCACTTTCGATCAACTGTTCCGAGAGTGCCGCGCAGTTCACTTGCACGTAGGGATTCTTCGAACGAGGACTCTGCCGATGGATCTCTCTGGCGAATAATTCCTTTCCGGTCCCGCTTTCCCCGTTGATCAGAACTGCCGCAGACGAACGGGCAAAATGCTGCGCTCGCTGCATGAAAGCTTTCATTGCTCGTGACTGAAAGATCACTCTCGAATTCCCTTTCCAGACGTCTTCGAAGTCGAATCCACACCCGTTATATTCCGTGCTCCATAGGAGAGATCGGTGTGTCTGCTGCTACTCACGAATTCTGAGCACGATAAGCTTGGGCTGCACGTGCTCGATTTCGGCAATCGTCGACCTCAGGAAGCAATTGATTCCGCTGCTTGCGGAGTTCGTGTTCCACTTCAGCGATCTGCGAAAGAAATCGCTCGAGAACTTGCTGATACCCGACACAAGCTTGCTTCATAGTCCCCGACAAACTTTGACGACTGCTAGCGACCGTCGCTAACCCTTGACGCAGCTGCGGATCGAGCGACTTAACGAGTTCCATGGTCGGCTCAAGCAACTGCTGACACGAATCGACTCGTCCAACGCGCAGACACTCTTGAATGACCTGCGATCCGTGCCGTGCTGCATTTGTTAACCTCTGAAGGATCACCAAGAGTTGTCGTTGATTAATTGGATTTGAGTAAGCCATCGATTTCTAACCTCCATTGATCAAGCGACTGGGTCAAAGCCTGCAAATTTTGTTCAATCTCCGCCTTCTCGGACATCTGATCGATCCACCATCTCGACTGATTCCCGAGCCAACTTTCTGGATTCTCAGTAACAATTTTTCGATAGAATCTTTTGGATTCGTCGATCGAGCCGAGCTTTCTCAAACACCCCGCATGCAGATAAGTGAGCCATCATTGAACTTCCGCCCGTTGACTCGACAATTCGATTGACTGAATCGTTTGAACACAGGTTTCATATTCACCACTCGCAAAAAGACTTGATGCAAACGAAACGCGGTCAATCGCACCATCGACTGCGGGAGCAACTCCAAGACCCTTCTCCCCTGCGGAGTCCGACGATTGCGATGAAGCCTCATTGCTAGAAGCTTCCTGACCGCTATTTGTTGTCGCACCGGGATTTGAAAGTTTCGATGGATCGTGACGTTGTCCATTGGATAAACCCTGACCGTACGGAGCGGATGAGTCGTCTGTCCCATCTTCAGGCTTTGACGAATGATGATTTCTCAGGAGTTCTCTCAGCTGTTCAATTCGATCTCGAAGTTCGGTGAACTTTTCATGCTTCTGATCACGTATCTGCGAGTCATCCACTTCCAACGGAGGAGGACTGGTCAGCCCGGGCTCGGGAGGAATCGGGACCTCCTTTGAATGTGGTGCTGTTTGACCGAATCCAATATTGGACCACAACACCACGAGCGTCAGAACGCACTCCGCAATCGCTGGCAAAAGCGAGAGTCCATTCATTCGCGATGACTGCCGAACAGAGTCAACGACCTCAGAGAGGCATTTCGCTCGATATAAATAATGCATTGTAATGACCTATTTAATTAACACTTGGATCTCACTGACGGATTTACTCTTTGTCCGGACTTTGAGAACCAGGCGATGACTCCGGATCGATCGACTTTGGAACGACTCCACTGAAACATCGAACAGCCTCGCGATGATTCCCGCGAAGTTGTTCAATCCTTCCCATCGTTCGCAATGCCTCACGTCGACGTGATTGTTCTCCGGACTGCTGCAAGATCACTCGAAGGCAGGCCTGATACTTCTCTTCAAGCTCCTCTTCGCTTTCGTCACCGTTCACGACGACGAACGTTTCGCCCCCCGATGGGTCCGAATGAGCGACCTGTTGCACACGACTGAAGTCATCCCCTTGTCCATCGAAGAGACGATCAAACTTCTTTCTTAAATCCGTCTCCGGCCAGGTCTGACGAGCTTCGGTGTATAAACGTTGTGATTCGTTTAAGAATCCCAACTCCTTCGCCGCGATCGCTGCCAGGTAATACCAATGTTCCTCCTTCGCCTCGGTGAGATTGAGATTCGAATAGGCTCGCAGTAGATCCGCAGCCAGTTCTTCGTGCCCCCCAATTTGAGTGGCTTGCTGAAGACGAGTCAATGCAATTAAAAACGCGGACTGAGCACGTTCAAGGTCATTGGACGGAGATTCCTCGACAAGCACCTCGTTGGCCAACACTGGCTCTCCAGACAGCAACAACGCTGATGCGAGAAGCAATCTTATCTGAGATCGGTAGATCGTTTCGCCGGTCAGGTTGAGTCCTTTTCGTAACGGAACGACAGCTTCTCGCGCCCGGTCTTCTCGCAATAACAGTCGACCAAGCAGACAGCAGGCAGCGGCATCGATTTCACTTGTCGTTCCAACATCAAGAACTCTAAAGAAGCTATCCGCTGCTTCAACATCTTCATTCAGAAGCTGCCACTTCCCCAAGTTAAACCATGCTGCATCGCGCAATCGCCCCGACGGAGCCTCCAGCACCAACGCGTCAAGCTCGTTCTTCGCAGAACTCAGCTCTTCTGCACGAACGTCGAAAGCAACCCGATGAAGTCGTGACACCATTGCTGAGGAATGATGAGGGAAGACTGTAGAACAGTATCGCAGAAGCCTCCTCGCTTGCTCTCGCTGGACGACGTTCTCAGTCTCTGTGTTCTCTGGAAGGCTCCAAACTCGGACGATCTCCCCGGACTGCTCCCATTGGAATCCCATCGGCAACAAAAGTGCATCGAGGAGAATAGAGACGGGAAGTTCCGAAACATTTGTCGTCGTGATTCTCTTCTCGCACGTCTCACGAATCCCCTCCCCCAGCTGCAACTCCAAGTGAATCTCTTGGCAGAGGTCATGCAGAATTTGATTCACGGGAGCATCTTCAAAACGCATCGATACATAGATCCCTTCGACTTCGTCATCCAGTCGCAGCGTCGTTCGAACTGACTGCGGGCTTTCGAAACTTGGAGGCTCCTGCCTTTCCAGTTCGGTCGCATCGAAGAGAAGATCTTCCGCTGTGATTTCAGTTTCCGGACGAACAAGAACAAGATCCGCAGTTAATGGCCCGTCATAAAGCGAGTCATAAGTGGTACCTGAAATCGTTTGCGCCAATTGGTGAAAGAGACGCTCATGGACTCGTTGGTGATCACGAGGAGTGGAGTTGAGAACTTCGTGACACAGAACGTCCGAAGCAAGCTTCCGATCGCCGCGCCGAGAACTGATTCGACACTTTCCGAGAACTGCCGTCAGACGCATGTTGGGGATCGTCGATGTTCGCGCAACAATATCGTAGTGATCGCAAGCTTCAGCATCTCGTCGAAGTTCCTCAGCACAAATCGCAATTCTCAGGGCAACTTCTGGAGGAAGCTCCACATCCTTCTCCGCAGCGTCTCGCTTTTCCTCGTGCTGTTGTTCCGTTTCTGAAAGCCCGGAAAGATCATCGAATGGGTACTGACTCAACACGTTCAAAGCCGCGTGACAGTTTCCATTCACGATGAATTGATCCGCCTGCTTGAGGACGGATGACAGGCTCATCGACTTCGCAATTGACTCCGGTCTGATCATCCCTGTTGCTGAATCGCTCTCCGCAAGTGAGTTCGCTTCACGGTCGAATGACTCCCAATGATGGTCTTCAGGCGATTCATTCGAATCGATCGTCGATTGCTGGACGGTTCCCATGCCTTCGTTCACCTGGGCCGAAATCCCCAGTGCTTCCCGAAGCCACATTCCCCCCCAGGCTCCAACCGCTCCCGAGCCGATGATGCACAGCCAGAGTCCAAGGACGCGTAGCTGACTCATATCAATCCCTGATCTTTCGTAGCGCGAGAACCGTTCACTCACAACGCTCTTCACATGTCATAACGACATCGATGAACGATGTATGCAGCGGCCATTGTTTACATGACAGAGAGAGGGATGCCTTGCTTGTCTCTTTTGACTGACCGATACATCCCCAACATTCGCGATAATGTCATCGGAACTCCTCAGGTTGAAATTGAGAAAAAGATTTCGAGCAAGTTCCTCGCAATCACTTCGATAACTTTCCTGTCACATCAAGTCGGAGACTGATCAATGCAGATTCAAAGAATTCACGACGACCAGCACCCGTATTCGCCACCAACCGGACCTCACACACAGCCGTCCCGACGGTCTGGCGAGACAACGTCTGCAAGCACGCGTGAAAACGTGACCGCAAGTTTCTTGCAGTCCGGAGTTCCTGCGACAGAGTTTCCAGAGTTCATCGAGAAGCTGCGTCAGCTTCCGGAACAAGATGATGAGGCAATTCAACTGGCCATCGAACGTTTTCAGTCAGGTCAGTTGATAACACGCGAAGTTGCGGAATCCCTCGCCACTTCGCCATTGAGAGAGTTTGTTTTTTGAACCGTTCGTGATGAAGAATCACCTGACGGATTGGACTGACAAAAGCACGAGGCATCTATTCAATCGACACGAACAAACTATGAAAGAGGTTAGAATATGGGTCTCACGATTGCCAACAACGTCACGTCACTCAACGCGCAGAACAACCTGACGCGGGCAAACACACGGTTAACGAAGTCTGTCGAGCGGCTTTCTTCCGGTTTAAAAATTAACCGAGGTGCAGATGGTCCAGCCGCACTTGTGATTTCCGAAAAACAGCGTGCTCAGATTTCCGGTTTGAAGCAGGCGATCGAAAACACAGAGAAGGCCGTTTCACTCGTTCAGACTGCAGAAGGTGCCTTGGGAGAAATTAACTCAGAGGCTATCCGGAAACTGAGGTTTTGTGAAAGTCTGGTTTTGTTCACACTTTGCGGTTCATCAACGCAAAGGAGTGCACGGTGTCCGAGGCGATTCGAAAAGCGTACCCAAGTGACCTGACTGACCTTCAGTGGGAGATGATCGAAATGATTCTTCCGAAGCCCCGCCGCAGCAAGAAAGGCGGGCGACCACAAACTGTGGACGTGCGGG
>NZ_SIHI01000036.1 GCF_007859735.1 Thalassoglobus neptunius
CTGTTCAAAGTCTCTCCCGAGCCATCGAAAGCAACTTCCGGCACTTCAAAACAAGCACGACCTCACTCAATGGCAACCAACCAAAACTCAGACTGCTACTCAGAAGTCCGCAATGTTCAACGGGCTGTTAGGGAGCAGTCGCTGCGAGTTCTCGAACCGCTGCTGCCTGCTGAGCAGAGGTCGCTGCGGAACCCGTACTTGAGAACGAGTGAGACGGTCGGGTATTCGATTGCTGCTTCGACGAAATCGTTCCGTATTGAGGAGTTGGTTCGATGGCAATTCCGTCGTTTCGTTCTTCACGGAGATGTGCCAGCCAATAATGTGCCTGTTTGAACTCTGGCTTCTTTGTCACTGCAAGCATCAGATGTTTTTCTGCTGCGTTGTAGTCCCCGATTTCTTTCAGGATCATAGCGACATTGAAGTGCGCCTCGGCATCTCCAACTGTTCGGATAAAGTGTGGAAGGGCTGAGTCGATATCCCCGACGTGAACGAGAGCGACTGCCAACTCGAATCGATAATTGACATCTTCCGGAGAGGCTAACATCGCTTCTGTAAGTGGCTCGAGGGCCGCTTCCCAGTTTGCCTGAGCGACGTAAAACTTGCCGAATGCATTTTGAACAGCAGCGGAATCCGGCGCGAATCGAACAGCTTTTCGATATTTCTGTTCCGCTTCGGAATGGAGGCCCAACTGTTGATCAATCCGTGCAAGACCGAGAATGGCGACCACGTTCTTCGGTTCGCTATCAAGAACTTCCTGATACTTCGCGCGGGCTTCTCCGTATTGCTGCATGTCTTCCATCCAGCGGGCATAAGCAACTTTGAGCCCTTCTGGATCGCGAAGTTTGTCCGGAAGTTCGATCACTTCTTCTTCGTAAGAGACCCGTTCGACCTTCGGCTTCTGAAACGATTTCACGAAGTTCGCAGGAGCAGTCAATGCAACGCACCCAGAAGAGCAGATGGCTGCTCCACCAAGAAAGATCAAAAACGTCTTGGCTAAATCGATTCGCATTACACCGGATTCCCTGCAGTTGAACCTTGCGAACTGTTTAAGCAGTATCGCCAGGCTTCGGTGAGGAGTTCTTCGCTGAGATGGAAACTCTCTCCGTTGAATCGACAGATTGCGTGAACTGCATCCAACAAATCACGAGGGTCGCTCGATTTAGGAGGATGATCACTGTTGTAACAGTTGGTCAACATCTGCGTGACGATCCAATCGTCATACCGGACATGACGTTCTTCGCAAGCTCGTCGAAAAATGGATCGAAACTGCTCATCCGTCGGAGGAGGAACAGGAATCTTGTGACGGACTCGTCTCAGAAACGCCTGATCGCCCTGTTCTTCCGGGCTTTGACTCGTCGAGAAGATAGTCAATTGTTCGAATGGGATCTGGAGAAGTTTCCCAGTCTTGAGCGAGAGAGTATCAAGACGCTCTTCAAGCGGCAGGATCCACCGGTTAAAGAGTGTCTTTGAAGGCATCTCCTGACGACCAAAGTCGTCAATCAGCATGACGCCGCCATTGGCTTTCATCTGAATCGGAGCGGAATAGTACCCGCTCAGCTCGTTGTATTTCAGATTGAGCATTTCCAACGTCAGTTCACTCCCACATTGGATCACCGGGCGAAGAATCTTTCGCCAGCGAAGATCGACATCTGACTCTTGCTGGTTTTCGCTCTCAGCGACGGATTTTTCCTCCGCAGCTTGACGGCTTTCCGTTTGTGTATGATCAACTGCACGATGAACGGATGGGTCAAAGACCGTGATCAAGCGCTGATCTACAGTGACTGCGAAGGGAACATAAATCGTTCCTCCCGAGCGACTCATCAGCTTTGCGATGGCTTTGGAAAGGACGCTCTTTCCGTTTCCGGGAGGTCCGAAAAGAATCATCGACTGGCCACTCAGAATCGCTGGTCCGAGTTGTTTGAAGAGATCTTCGTGGACATGAAGATGATCGAATGCGTCGCGAAGATTCTCTTCCGAGAAGTCGATATTTCGCGTCGATTGCTTCCGACACTGCTCGGCATAATCTCGCAAAGAGACCGGTGCCGGGCCGACGTATCGACACTCTTCAAATGCGTCACGAGTTCGTCGACGCCCGGAATCACTCAAGGAGTATCGCTGCTGCTCCGGGGAATCTGATTCGACGAAATCCGCATTCAATAGCCCCTGCTGTTCAAGAAAGGAAATCCCCTCTTCCGTCACGCAGAACGGCAAGCGAAGTTCCTGAGTGAGCCGATCTCCCGACAATGCCCCATGGAGATAGACGGTCTTCAGAATCAGATCGCAAAGTTGACTGAGTGAAATCCCGGTCTCAGAGAGAGATCTTGGAAGACGAGGAGGCTCACAAGCCTCACACAACGTCTCGTCGCGTTCCACCTGGTCCGCTGTTTCTGGAAGAATTGACTGGCAGATCGCCTGAACTTCGTTGACGATGCGGTCGTAAAGATCGGTCGAAAGTTCAGGTCGATTTTGAGGACCTGAAGAATCAGACGAACTCTCGTTCTGGCCTTCATCAAGATTCAAATTGGGAAGTGAATCTTCAGACACCACTCTACCCCGGTCTCTTTACAAATGAGGCGAGAGTTCAAAAGAACTCTCGCCCAAAGAAGATTCGTCAGCGTTTTCATAAGATCGTCGATCCGAATCCTGTCCGGACTCAAACCTTTGCTTAACCGCCGGTGCTGAAGCCACCGCTGGAACCTTCGTATTGAATGACTGGTGGCAATGCCCCTTCAGCCGCACCTGTGAGAATCTGCTGGACTTCGGCCGCTGGTCGTCCCAACGGATTGGTGACTCTCTGCTGAACAGGAATCGACTCATGGCCGTTCGTCAAGTTGGCGATGCTCTTCTCGACACTCAACATCCGGGCACTATTTGCTGCTGTATCGAAGGATGCCTGAACGTATGCTTGTCGGTGCTGAACTGGCACGTGAGAAACCAGCCATGCGAGATGGTTCATCCCAGCAGAATTCAGAGCGTTTGTTTGTGGATCGAAGTGGTAGTCATAGAACGTGGTGGCTGTCTGCCATCCGTTATAGACCTGTATGTCCATATAGCTTCGAACCGACTGGCGGTCCTGGCACTGATACGGATGCGGCCAGTAGTGAGCTGTGTGGTACTTGTGAACAAATGTCTGTTCAGGTCCCACAGGCCGCGCACTGACAGGCCAGGGTTTTCCGTAATAACATTCCTGGCGTGAGCCAGGAGGATCGGCAGCTCTTGCTGCGTAGTATTCTGGTGTCCCTCGACGCAGTCCGTCTTCGGAGAAGAATGGCCAGCCAGCTGAAGCGGATTGAGTCAGGCTCAATCCGGCCAGTAGTAATGCGAGACAGGAAATTCGAACCATCGTGCCACCCCTCGTATCTGCAATTGGCATCCGTATTCGTTGAGACAACGACAGCGTGTCGTTCTCAATCGGTATCGGCTACAGGTGGCACTGATCGTGATGACATTTCGGGATTTACCAACTGTGTCATCTCGAATTCGGCGAAATCGGCGACTCCAATTCCTCCCGCAGACAGCAAGAAAGAGTGAATCTAAAGAGTACAGCCGGCGAGAATTGTCACCGGCTGCACATCTGAGATTGAGTTCTGTTCCAGAAAATCCAGAGCAACTCTAAGCCGCACGACGAATCGTGGACCGGGAATCGGTTTGAATTTCGGTCAGCACAGCTCGGAGAGTTTCCACGACAATTCGCTGACGGTCCGCTCCAAGTTCTGCGAAGATCGGCAGAGCGATTGTTTCTGCTGCAGCACGTTCGGCTTCAGGGAAATCACCGGGCAGATACCCAAGCGACTTGAAGCACTCTTGCAGGTGCAGTGGTTTTGGATAATAGATGGCACATCCAACTTGTCGCTCACGCATCCGCTTGATCACTTCGTCACGAATTTCGGAAGCAACGCGAATGGTGAACTGGTTGTAGACGTGATGGCCGTTGGTTGGCTCAGCTGGAGCTTCGATCTGTTGATCCAGTTCCATCTCTGCGAACAGTTCTCGATAGCGGGCGGCGTTGCCTCTTCGTGCATCGGACCACGAATCGAGATGTTTGAGTTTGACGGACAGGACAGCGGCCTGAAGTGCGTCCAGTCGACTGTTGATGCCAACTTCCACGTGCTGGTAGCCACCCAAGTCGCCATGAACGCGAATTCGTTTCAGTTTAGTAGCGAGATCTTTGTCATCAGTGGTCATCAACCCGCCATCCCCGGCTCCACCGAGGTTTTTCGTTGGGAAAAAGCTGAAGCAGCCGATTGATCCCAACACGCCGGCTCGTCGGCCATGATAAGAAGAACCAATGGCCTGAGCGGCATCTTCGACGACCGAAAGACCGTGGCCGATGGCGATTCGCCAGATTGGTTCCATTTCCGCACACTGACCGAACAGGTGCACTGGCATAATGGCTTTTGTGCGGCGGGAAATCGCCATCTCGATCTGAAACGGATCGAGGTTGTATGTTTGAGGATCGATATCGACGAAGACGGGTGTCGCGCCTGTTCTTGCGATCGAACCCGCAGTGGCGAAGAAGCTGTACGGGGAGGTGATGACCTCGTCCCCGGGTCCGATATCGAGCGCGGACAGTGCGAGCAGCAGTGCATCGCTGCCAGAGGCACATCCGATTGCGTGGCGAGCATCGCAATAGGCAGCCATTTCCTCTTCGAAGGTCGAAACCTCCTGACCGAGGACAAATGACTGGTTTTCGAAAACACGTTGAACAGCAGTTTGAACCTCATCGCGGATGGTGCCGTACTGGGCAACCAGATCGATCAGAGGGACGGGTGTGGCTGAATCTTGAGAGGAGGGAATCTGGAGAATCCGTGACATTTCGCGACTCCATTCGCATTTGACAAATCGCATCGATCATCGATGGTGTTCATCGGGGAAACTATGTTGGGATGAAATTCGTGTCAAGATGTGCACTCAGACCTCATGTTTGAGCCACAGTCTTCGGAAACATTTCGCCGAAAACGTCGTTTCCAATGCTATGTTTTCGGAATTTCCAACCGAATTCCTCAATTCTTGTCGACCAATCCTTGAGCAGATTGGTTTGATTGAGAACGAAATGCGTCTCACCGCCCTGACGGAAATGGCTGAGTCAATGAACGCGTCAAACTGGAACATCGTCTTCTTCGAAGATTCGCTCGCACCGCAGTTTTTTCCAGTCTCACTGCTCCGCCCGGTCTTCGAACTCGTCTGCGGACACGGCAGCTTACGCGAACGTCTTCGTCGACGATTTCCGAAACTGGAATGGGGCGCCATCGTCCGCCCGGAACTTCGCGAAACGTATCTCGAAACATTTCCCGATTGTAAAATTGACAACCTCAACTCGCTGCCGGAAGCACCGACTCTCTTCATCAATGGTCGATGGCTCGGAGATCCGCGAATCCTCGAAAATGTCGACGAAGAAACATCAGGCTGGATTGATGACGAACTCGCCTGGAGCGTTTTCTCTCCGGAGGATTTACAGCGCTTGTCCGGTCCTTCGCCTTCGGATCAAGTGCTCGCAATCGCAAAATCAAAACGTGCTGTTCCGACGACCGGGGAAATGATCCGCTATCCCTGGGATCTCATCCACTTCAATCCGCAGATGCTCAGCCTCGATTTCGAGCTGCGCCAGCGAGACAACGGGCAGTCATCTTTTGATCGATCCGGACTCGTCGGTCCGAGCGAACAGTTGTACATCGCGACGGGTGCGGAAATCGATCCGTTTGTCGTCTTTGACACTCGACACGGTCCGATCTGGATCGAATCCGGAGCCAAGCTTCAAGCGTTTACAAGAATCGAAGGCCCCGCATACGTCGGACGCGAAACTCAAACGTTTCGAGCAAACATTCGAGAGGGAACAACGATCGGTCCGGTTTGCCGCGTCGGCGGCGAACTAGAAGAAAGCATCCTTCACGGATTCGCCAACAAGTATCACGATGGTTTTCTCGGTCACAGCTACGTCTGCCCGTGGGTCAACCTGGGAGCTTTGACCACCAACAGCGACTTGAAGAACGATTACTCAGACGTCTCGGTCCCGCTGATTGGAGAGCGAATTCTGTCAGAGTCCAACAAGGTCGGTTGCTTCATCGGGGATCATACGAAGACCGCCATCGGAAGTTTCTTCAATACCGGTTCGTCGATTGGTGTGATGTCAATGGTCCTTCCGGCGGGTGAACTTCAACCCAAATTCGTTCCGTCGTTCTCGCGTGTCTGGCACGGTCAGATTGAAGAATTGCCGAACGGGATCGACTCGGCGATTCAGACCGCAGAGATCGCGATGGATCGTCGTAAGCAACAGCTGACTCCGGCCATGCGAAAGTTGCTGGAGCACACGTTCGAAATCACCCAACCTCACCGAGACTCTGCCCTGCACCGCCAATCGCAGCGGAGATAGGCTGAGTCGCTAACGCGTTCGAATTCGAGACCGCTCAATCAGAAACAGTGAAAATCCCCCAGTTGTCTCGAAGGGGAACCCATTCGTCTTCTCCCGTTGGAGTGTACCGCACCTGAAACTCGAATGTCTCTTGGACTCCAGCACCCGGGATGAACTCATCGAGGAGAACCCGGTTTGTCCGAAGCTGAAGCGGAAAAGTTTTCGACGCTCCACTGGAATCACGTATTTCGACCTGATAGTCGAACTGGCTCAAATCGACTTCTTCGCCAAGCAGTGAGACACTCAAGTCGAACCTCACGCCCGCTCTGCGCCCGACACGAACGGGAAACACGAGATGCCTCGTCACTCCCCCGAATAGAGGATCTTTGACTGTTGGTTCAACAACAGGCTTTTCGATCGGCACCGGCTCCACAGGTTGCTCGACGACCGGTTCGGGTTCCTTGTGAGAATCCGAAGCAGTCGATGCCTGTTTCCCCCGCGACATCGCAATCGATCTGGCCTGTTCTTCCGCTTCGCGTTGAGCCGTTCGATCCAGTTCAGGCAACTCTCGGCGACTCGCCATTTTTGTGTCGAAAGCTTCGTCGAAATCCTGACACCCAGCCAAAGCCACAAGAAGCAAAATCCAACATCCCAGTCGAGGCAAAGTTTGGCTCATATCGAAACGTCCGTTTCGGTGCAAAACGAAAACGAACCCGTTTTCGTGCGGAATTTCCTCTCGAATTCCGCAGGGATTATGACGCCACCGCTTCAAGCACATGTGCCGTCGCACTTGCGGAAACCCTGCGAAAATCACCGATGATTTCAGAGTAGGATGGTGACTTGTCCGATCGAGTCACACCCCTGGGAAAGCCTTTGCCGACAAATTCACCTCGATTTCACAGAGCATTCACGCTTTGAACACACTCCATTCCAATCGATCCCATTCCCGGAGTGCGAGTCGGTTTCGCAGCGACGAAATTGCACGCTGTGCCAATTCATTGCGATGACAGCACGCACGATGGAATACGGACTCGAATCAGTGACCGATAGAAACCGCTCTCGCGAACTCTTCGTATCAACCCGGCCATCTGGAGCGAATAGGTTGTCTATTCGAGAATCTCACAGAAATACGGTTGCCGTTTCACCAATGGCAACACCTGCGGCTGATAAATTTCGGTGAATGCCCGAGCAGTCTTGTGGACTTCCCAAGCTTCCTTCGATTCCCAACGTTCGATTAACAGGAATGTCTCCTTTTCATCGATCGAGTGGCAGACCTCAAAACTGAGACACCCCGGTTCCTCGCGCGACAAACGCCCTGCTTCAGTGAGCAACTTCGCGATGTTTTCAATTTGTGAACCATCCTGAACCGTTAGAATGACGTTAATTGCAAACATCCGACAAACCTCACTTCGTTTTCTCGTGATTCTATTCGCTGCACGTGCGACTGGGCAGTATGCTACCGAGCACTCCCTTCATATCGGGACTGTGTTCGAAGAACAAGGCGCCCCATCAACACTCAGGACTATCAGAAGAATCATCCATGTCCGCAGAACTGCTACAAAAGATCGAATCGAAAAAAGCATTGGTTGGCGTTGTCGGCTTGGGATACGTCGGATTACCGCTGCTTGATGCGTTCATCAATTCCGGATTCCAAACCATCGGATTCGACATCGACGACGAGAAAGTCGTGCGATTGAATCGTGGCGAAAGCTACATCAAACACATCTCGTCCGATCAAATCGCCAATTGGCGAGAAAAGAAACAATTTGAAGCGACAAGCGACATGAAGCGCCTGTCGGAAGCAGATGTCATCCTCATCTGCGTTCCGACTCCTCTGAACGACAGCCGTGACCCGGATTTGTCTTACGTGACCGGCACCGGAGAAGAAATTGCCGCAGCGCTTCGTCCGGGACAACTGGTCATCCTTGAGAGCACCACCTATCCAACGACGACGCGAGATGTCCTCGTGCCTGTGCTCGAAAAGTCCGGACTGAAAGTGAGCGAAGACTTTTACGTTGCTTACAGCCCGGAACGCGAAGATCCCGGAAACATCGACTACTCTGCCGCGAAGATTCCGAAAGTCGTGGGGGGCATCGATGAGCAAAGCCTGAAACTGGCGACAGCTCTTTATAGCCATGCTGTTGTGGGAATTGTCCCAGTTTCTTCACCGGAGATTGCGGAAGCTGCGAAGATCCTTGAGAACACTTATCGAGCGGTGAACATTGCTCTGGTCAACGAACTCAAGGTGCTCCTGGATGGTCTTCACATCGATATCTGGGAAGTGATCGACGCCGCCAAAACGAAACCATTCGGCTTCCAGGCGTTCTACCCCGGACCGGGACTCGGCGGACACTGTATTCCGATCGACCCGTTCTATCTCACATGGCTTGCTCGAAAACAGGGACTGACGACTCGCTTCATCGAACTGGCTGGGGAAGTCAATTCGAGAATGCCTGAGTACGTGATCGGACGCCTGTCGGAATTCCTCAACGACGCTGGCAAGCCGGTTCGTGACAGCAAGGTTTGCGTCCTCGGAGCTGCCTACAAGAAAGACGTCGACGATCCTCGCGAGAGTCCTTCGTTCGTCCTCATGGAACTGCTGCTGAAGTGGGGCGCTGATCTCTCTTACAATGATCCGCACGTGCCACGCATTCCCAAAATGCGACACCACGACCTACCCAATCTTCACAGCCAGGAACTGACTCCGGAATTCCTCGCTGAGCAGGACTGCGTGTTGATCGCCACGGACCATTCTGCGTACGACTACGATTACATCGTTCAGCATTCGCAGCTCGTCCTCGACACCCGAAATGCGACGAAGGGTGTGACAGAGAATCGCGAGAAAATCCGCAAGGCATAGCGGGTCCCATTCCGACTTCAGACTGCATTCCCACAACGCCGTATTGGTTTCAATACGGCGTTGTGTTCGTTGATGCCCTCAGTCTGTTGCATTACGCTGAACCTCTCAAAAATGCGTCTCTAACATTTTGAGGTGTGCGCTTTGAGGTGATCATTGAGAAGTGTTCGTGGCGAAATAGTTAAAACGCACTGTATGACTCAGTGATGAGTGATCGCGATGAAGCAATTGCGATCATGTTTTCGTATGCGTGTTGGTGTTCTGCAGGCACATCAAGTGTGTGCAACGAAAGGCACTTCAACGTCAGAATCACATCGCGAAACTCTCCTGTGATAACGATTCCTACCTGTTTGCGAATTCTCCCCACGTATGATTGAGCGATTTCCGAATCTCTGGTGCACGCGAATCGCAGCTTCAATTCTGCTTCTTCTCTTCGGACCTGTGGTTCTTTTCGCGTCAACACCTGCGAAGGAAACGTCTTCGACCTCGTCGACGTTCGAAATTCAAGGTGTTGTGCTCGACTCCGGAATCGTTGGTCCTTCAGCAGAACTCCCCGGTAAAACCGTCCGGCTGATTGCTGTCGAAGGAGCATCTGAACGATTTCGAGAAATCGAGCGAGCGACAACAGACGAAAGCGGCCGGTTTCTCTTTCAAGTGAGTCGGGCGCCAACCGAAAATCACCTGAACCGGCTGAGCTATCTCGTCCTCGCAATTCTCCCTGAAGGAGGAATCGGCGAAGCTCGAGTCCGTGAATCCACTCGCTCAGACAATCTGACGGTCAGAGTCTCGCGAAAAACAGCGACACTGCGCGGACGAGTGAAGGATCATGAAGGCTTTCCCGTGGCTGAGGCGACGATTCGCTACAATGTGCTGAGTGGCGAATCACTCGAAGGATTGCCGAAGACGACAACCAATGAGAACGGCCTCTTCTTACTTCCACGACTTCCCGCAGTCGACGGAACGCGCGGACAACCGGGTGCGATTACCCTCTGTCTGGAACATCCCGGCTTTCCTCGGACGTTTGTTCCAATCCGAAAGTGTCCCGATATCCGAACGATCAACCTTCACCCGGGATGCATACTCACAGGCTCGGTGGTCTTGAGCGAAAATGCTTCTCTCGAAAGTCTTGAAGTCGCGGCCATTCGAAATGATCCGATTCCTGATGGGACAACTCAGCATCAGGATGTCCACACTCTCACGGATGCGTCCGGGCACTTTCAGATGATCGTTCCCCCCGGTCGCTATCACGTGCAACTGAATGAAGACGAAGAGTGGGTTGCCCCGGCATTGATGAACATTCAATGTCCCGCCGGGACTTCGAAATCCCTCCCTCCTCTGGTCGCAGGACGTGGTGGATGGATCGAAGGACGAGTTGTTGACTCATCGACCGGAACTCCTGTTGCGAAGTCTGCTGACAACGCTCCCATGCAAATCGGGCTGATTGGTCCACATCGCCCGGGTGGAAATCCTCGACGGCCCGTTCCGCTATGCACCGTCGACAGCCGGGGAAATTTTCGATTGCGAGTGTCTCCCGGGGACCAATTTCCGTACTTGATTCATCCCGACGGAGAACGCACGGTCTGGAACACCCGTGAACAGCCTCCGGTTTCAGTGTTCGACGGGAAGCGATCAGAAATCGACCTCGTCTTTCGACCATCTCGCACACCGGAGGAGTTGCTTGACGAAACGATGACGTTCATCGGTCAGCTTCCAGTCGATCCTGAAGAGAGAACTCTCCGCATCCTGAAGCGGCTGCGGCAATACGATTTTCTCACACACGAAGCTGACGCCTGGGCGGCTCTTTTGAGGGAACTGATCCTCATCGGAACGCCTGCCGTTCCACGAATCTGTGAAGAGCTCGAAGCAACCGATCACCAGAGAATGATGAGGCGGTTGGTGTTTGTGTTGAGAGCAATCAATGATCCGAACTGTGTTCCCGTACTCATTCGCACTCTCCCGAAAACTCTTCAACACCGAATCAGCACGTCTGAACTGATTGTTGAAGATCGCGACCTTCTCGACTTTATGGCGTGTAGAGACTGCTCGAACGAGTCAATCCGTTCAACATTTCAACTCGCTCCACCTGTTCAAGAAGTCCTCGTTGCGCTCGAGACGATCACTCAACACAGCGAGGGTTCGCACTGTCTCGATTCGCTTCGCCTTACATCGGATGCAGATGCAAACGCATTTGCAAAAGCCCGTTTTGCAACAGTCGCCACTCGTTGGGCGAACTGGTGGAATACTCATTCCGATCGATTCTCGGTTGAGCCATCCAACCGCAAAGTGCTTATGTCCCCAACTCGAGCGATTGATATCGAGAGTGTTGCTGTCGATGGAAATTTGCCTCGCGAGATACTGTCTCCCGATACAGAGTCTGGAGACCTTTATCGATCACTCTGGCTGACTCCGCTCACATCGACGAACGGGAAAGGCTGCTTTATCGATCTGGATACTCGCTGTGTGTTTTCAGCACCGGAAGATCTCATTCACAACGAATCAACGCAAGACGCTCTCATTCAGTGGGGACGAGATCACGGTGCAGACATCGTCTGCATGCTGACGACAACCGCCGACGGACGAGAAGTTCCCTCGTTGAGATTGATCGATTCGCAAGCCTGGGAAATTGCGACTCCTGCCGATCAGATGGCCCGCTGGATCAATGTCGGTCAGCTTCCAACCGGACGCCGCATCGACAAGTTCCTGCATTCGCGAGGATCGGAGTCCAGTTCCCTGGCGACGAAGGCGAACTCAAACTTTCTCTATTTCACACGTGAAAAAGGACTGGGCGTCATCACGCTGAAACACGTTCCAACCCGGGACGCGCAAATCGATGACGGACACCCGATGAGAATCGGATTCGACCTTGAGGTGATCTACCGCTAGAGCAAGTTGGTCTTTCCTGTGCGCTCGCTTGAACTTTTTCATCAGATCAAAGGCTGAGTTTACTCGTGCGAGTGAGTGGAAGCCAAAACAGAAAATGCTCCAACGGAATGTTCTCAGAGGTTGTAAGAAAGCACAAAGAGAACGAGCAGAATCAACGCCATGAAGAAAAGGATCTGCCCGAACAGTTTGGCCGACCGGACAAGGATGAGAGGCGTTGACTCATAGCGACTGGCAGTCCAGACGAGGCTGACAGAAGCCGCGAGTGGAAGTAAGAACCAGGAAATATTCATTCAACCGTTTCCTAAGAATATCATTCGAAATGGTCTTCGCGTTGTCTTCGCGCTGATTGAAGCGTGTCCGTCAAAATTTGAGGACGCTTCACTCCGTAGATTGGTCAGTGCTCCCGGCATCCGATGAGTCATCGGATTCATCACCGAATCCGTATGCCGGTCCTTCGACGGCATCCCAAATCGCCAGCACGTTCAGGAAGCCAGCAACCCAGGTGAAGACCATTGCAAGTTCATGATACTTGCCCAACTGCCGATGGAGCCCTTGGACTTCATCGTCGTCCATCGGAACTTGAAACCAGTCCATAAACCGGCGGGGAATCGATCCGACCAGTTCGCCGGCGTACTCATAACGTCCGTCGCTTTCCTTCACGATCTCGGCACGGACGCCGCGTGATTTGGAAGATTTGACCGGTCGATCGAGATTGACAGACGGCGCAAGTTGGAATGTCCATTCCTGACCATCGATATCGACAGTCAGTTCTCCACTAATCGTTCGTCCACCGTAATCCGCTTTCGCAGGCTGAAGTGTAATGACGCCTGTCACTTCTTCTTCGAATGTCTGTTCTTCGTCGCGATAAGCGATGACTCCCTCAAAAGGAGCAACGATTGGAGCCTCGATTGTCTCAGGTTTTTTGTTGGCTTCAGACGAATAGCGGACCCGCTGGACGAGTCCATACATCGCTGGCAATCCGACTCCCAACTGGCCAGCGTATTTCGCTTTTTCCAGAAGTCGAGTTTCCCCCATCACAGGTGGTTTGACCGCCTGCCAGTCGGCCATTGCCATCCCGGAGAAGAAGAGCCCGAGGATGCAGAAGCAGTACAGGCCCGCTTTAAACAGTCGTCCCTGATACAGGTGTCCAGCGCCCGGAATCAGATAGGCGAGAACTCCTGCCACGATGGGATTTTTCAAGTTGATTCGTGAATCAGTCATGATGCCTAAGTCGTTATCTGGCAAGTTGCGTCCCGACAGTCAAACGCCGAAAGACCTTCGTGCGGGGTTTCGATCGTGATCGGAGAGTCGACGAAGCGTCGGAACTCCTCGATCTCTGAACTGTCGCACTCTCTGCGAAAAGGCTGTTGTTCGTCAATCTCTCTCAGCAATTGGAGCTTGCGAAGCCGCAATCTTCTGTTTCGCTGGAACCTTCCTTACGAATTGCGGGATTGTAAGTGTTGGAAGAAGTTCCTGCTAGTGCCGGTTGGAAAGCACTCTCGAGCAGGACCAACGGGGCAGTCAACCATCTGACACCGTACGTTTTGAGCGTCTGAAACACATTGCAATCATTTCTTGAGTCATCCATCATGGACAAACTGTCCCGACGACGATCGACCGAAACAGCCCTGTGATGGCACTTCCTTTCGCTTAACTAGATGTTTTGTGGATCGAATGAACGTCAACGTCCCGATGAATCCATGACCTGAGGCGACTCAATGCTTGAAGTTCTGCTCCTTTGCTCGCTTCTGGGCGGGGATGTCGACCATCCCACAGTGAAAACTGATACGGTCTCAATTTCCTTTATCGACGACGTGGAACTGTCGTGTGAAGAACCGGGAAGACTGGCCAGTGTCGATGTGCAAGTCGGCATGACCGTTGAGGAAGGACAACGAATCGCCCGCCAGGAAGATTCGTCCGCGAGAATCGATGTGGAACGCGCAGAGTCACAGCTCAGGATGGCACACTTTGCTTCACAGAATGACCTTGAATATCAGCTTCAACTCAAGGCTCGGGACATTGCTCGATCCGAACTCGAAAGAGCGGAAGAATCGCGGAAGCAGTATGCGAAGTCAGTTTCCCAATCCGAAATCGATCGGTTGAAATTTGCTCTGGACGAAACCGAACTGAAGATCGAGCAGGCCAAGTTTCAGCAAGAGATGAAGCGTCTCGAAGCACAATTGCGTGAAGATGAACTCGCGATCGCCCAAAACAAACTCGCACGTCGAGAACTTCGATCGCCCGTTTCGGGGATGGTCGTCGAAGTCAACTATCAACCAGGGGAATGGATTCAACCCGGCGAACCGATCGCCCGCATTGTTCGTGTCGATCGCGTGCGTGCAGAAGGTTTGATCCCAGCCTCGGTCGTTCGAGTTCGCCGAGGACAACCCGCGTCTGTCAGTTTTATTCTCGACGATGGAACCGAATCGGTGCATTCCGGGATCGTCACTTTCGTTGACCCGGAGATCGATCCCATTACGGAACAGGTTCGAGTCCAGGCGGAAATCGAAAATACGAACGGCACACTGCGGCCCGGGCAGCATCCAAGAATGACGATTGAACTCATCGAACCGACCAACGACACAGCCCAAATGAAGGACAGCGTCCAAGAGAAAAACGGCTCCGAAGAGAAACTGTCGTCAAACACCAGCGAGTCTCCAGAATGAGTACGGCGGCGGTGGCGTCTGACCAAACGGCTCTTACTCAACACCTTGCTGTCAGCGTCCGCAAGGATCTGGAGATCGGACCGCTCCAGTCCGGTCCCTCGGCGAGTTGGACCGTTCGAGATCCATTATCTCAACAGTTCTTCCTACTCCGCGAGCACGATTTTTTTGTCTTTCAATGCTTGAAATCGAGAACAACGATCAAGGAGATTCAACGACAGTTCTTGATGAGATTTGCTCCCGCCCAGCTTTCCGAAACTCAGATTCTCAGCTTCATTCAACGACTCTGGAATCAGGGGCTGATTCATATCGACAGGCCGGGCATGTCCGAAGCGATGGTGAGGGTAAATCGCGAATCAGAAAAACGGACCCGCTGGAATCAGTTCACCAATGTGCTCGCCATTCGATTTCGCGGGTTTGATCCGGACCAACTTCTCACGAACACTCTTCCTTACGTTCGGTGGATCTTTCACCCCGCCAGTGTCGCATGTGCTTTGATTCTGGTGTTGATCGCTCTGAGTATTGTGTTCGCGGAAGCAGACCGCATCTCAATGGAGTTGGCGGGCCTGAGGGTTCTGTTCACTCCACAACATTTGCTTTGGTTGATGGCGTCGATCGGGGTGATCAAAGTGATCCACGAACTCGGACACGGCTTCACATGCAAATACTTTGGAGGAGAATGCCATGAAATGGGGCTCATGCTTCTGGCACTCACTCCGTGTCTGTATTGCAACGTCAGCGATTCCTGGCGCTTGCCGAACCGTTGGCAGCGAATATTGATTTCTGCGTCTGGCATTCTTGTTGAAGTGGTGATTGCTGCGGTCTGCACAATCTTGTGGGCCTTATCGACACCGGGCTCTCTTCACCTCATTTGTCTCTATGTCATGGTTGTGGCGAGCATTAACACGTTGCTTTTGAATGGAAACCCCCTGCTCCGCTACGACGGTTATTACATTCTGTCGGACTACACCAACGTCCCGAATCTTCGCTCAAGAGCACAAGCACAACTTAGCGCACTCAGCAGAAAACTCCTCTTCGGCGCCGGCAGTCCAGCGTCTCGAACGAACACGTTGAGCGCAAAAATCGCGTTGACCTTGTACGGACTGGCGTCCTCGATTTATCTCACACTGGTCATCTTCACAATTCTGTGGATGATCTACAGTCTGCTCAAACCGTATGGCCTGGAAGCTCTCGCTGTTTTACTCGGCGTGGGGATGCTTGGGACTCGATTGATGCAACTTTCAATGCGGCAATTCCAGACAGCTCGGATTCTGATCGAACACAAAGAGTTGCACTGGCCACGAGCGCTGCTCGGGTTCGGAGCAGTCGTCGCCAGTCTGTGGGTTGTCTTGATGATCCCTTTCCCCAACGCAGTTTCCGCCCCGTGTCAAATTCGGGCGAGTCAACAAACGCCAATCGTCGTGAGTGTTCCCGGGACGATTGAATCTGAAGACATCCTTCCCGGACAGCAAGTTGTCGAAGGCAAAGTTCTCGCGAAGCTGCGCAATCCAGACCTCTCATTTCGCCGCTTGCAAAGACTGAGCAGCGTGGACCAGCAACGGAAAAAGTTAGAAATCATGGACCGGCAAGTCAGCATCGATCCTTCGATCGCAGCCGAACTGCCCACAGCCCGCACGATGCTCCGCGAATTCGAAAACCAACTGGAAGAACTTGACGAGGAAGTCGAACGACTCACATTGAGAGCCCCGATCGACGGAACATTTCTCCCGACAGAATCGCCGCCATTTCAGTCGCCTGACGATTCGACGTTCGTTGTGGACGCTCCCCCGAGCGACCAAAGAATTCGAGGGGCATGGCTCGAACACGGGACTCTTTTCGGGTACGTCGCCCCCTCGGTACACAGAGAGGCTGTGCTGTACGTTTCTGAGAATGAGATTGTTGAGTTATCCGCTGGCCAGTCTGTCTCAATCGTTGTTCCGGAGAGACCCTCGGAGAGATTTTCCGGGACGATTGTCGAGGTCGGCGCAGAACCGGTTCAGAGTGTTCCCATCGAATTGACCGCAACGGGTCAGGTGCTCGCACAGATGGACCAGAGTGGGGCTTTTCGCCCCGTTTCCCCAAGCTATGCGGTGATCGTCGAACTCGATTCCTCGGCGTCAGAGTTAATGCTTCACCAGACGGGGAACGCGCGAATTCGCCTGACGTCTGAACCGCTGTTCGCTCACATTTCGAAGTGGCTTCGCAGAACATTTCTCATCGCTGGCTGAAACAGATGAGAAGTCGATTTCCGCTGAGCAATCACGAGCGAGCAATCTTCTCGACAATCGGCAAATTCTCAGTCTCGGAAACACGGCGGAAAACTCCACAATTCGCCAACATGTGGATCGAAGATCATGGCCGACCAAGTTTCCGGTCCATAGAATGCCCGTGACAATCATTCGATCCACTCGTGGAACTGGAATCATGGCAAAGAAAATTCTTCTGATCGCTGGTGACTTCGTCGAAGACTACGAAATCATGGTGCCGTTTCAGGCCCTTCAAGCCTTTGGCTATCAAGTCGATGCGGCCTGCCCGGACAAGAAAGCTGGCGAGCAAATTCGGACAGCGATCCACGATTTTGAAGGTGATCAGACTTACAGCGAAAAGCCCGGCCACAATTTTTCCCTCAATGCAAACTTCGCAGAAGTCGTGCCCACTGAGTACGTCGGACTCGTCATTCCCGGAGGAAGAGCCCCGGAATACCTTCGCTTGAACGAGAAGGTTCTGGAACTCGTTCGGCATTTCGATTCAGAGAAAAAACCGATCGCAGCGATCTGCCACGGGCTTCAACTCCTCGCTGCCGCCGGAATACTTTCCGGACGTGCGTGTACCGCTTACCCGGCATGCGGACCCGAAGTCACGTTGGCTGGCGGCGAATTTCAAGCCATCGAGGTGACCGAAGCATTCGTTGACGGCAATCTCGTGACCGCTCCAGCGTGGCCAGCCCATCCTCAATGGATTGCCAAATTCGTCGCAGTCCTGGGCGGAAAAGTGGAGCTGTGAGTGCAGTCGAACATGCTCACGGTCTGTCAGAAGAGATTTGAAGCGGACAGAACCTGACTCGGTCTCTCCATCGAAGCATCAAGAGTGCTAACGCAACAAGACGACACATTCAAAAAGAGTGATTGAAATGACGAAGGACTCAGCATTCTGGATCCGCGTAGGTGCAATTCTCGGCGGACTGGCAGTCGTGTTCGGCGCCTTCGCAGCCCACGGTCTCGAAAAGCCACTTCAGGAACTTTACCAAGGCCAGATGAAAATCGTCCTTGGAACAGAGATCCCGGCTGCGCAGAAGTACCTTGCCGATTTCAAGACCGCTGCCGAATATCAAATGTATCACGCATTCGCGATTCTCATTCTCGGCGTCCTGCCAGCGAGTCTTTCCCGGCGAAGCATCAACATCGCAGGCTGGTCATTCCTGCTGGGGATCATTCTGTTTTCGGGCAGCCTGTATTGCCTCGTTCTCACGGGCTATACACGACTCGGCATGATCACCCCAATTGGCGGAGTGATGTTCATTGTCGGGTGGATTGCGCTGCTGCTCGCGGTTCCATCGGCATCACTTCCAGGCACGGAACACAGCCCAAAACACTAAGTCCATTCCCCACGCTGCTCTTCGATTGGCTGGCTCAAAGACGAATTCGATAAGCTACGAATTCTCCGGGACACGAAAGTATTCGGACTCTTCGGCATTGTTGAAGTCCAATGAGAAGTAGTCATCCCCCCACTCTTGAAGGATGTCGCCGGGAAACTCCTCCTGCAGTTCAGCCAACCGAAGCTGGACCGCTTTGCGATCTGTCCCAGGGGGAATCTTGGCGACAAGTTCGAGAGCCTGTTGCGGGTCTTCATGAAGAGTGAAGACAGACCACTCAAAGTGGAACTCTTCTGTCAGCGTTGTCAGAAGCGGAACGATGTATGGCCGGTCAAACGGCGGGTCATCCGGAAAATCGATGTACAGTCCTCCGTTCTCAAAGAACGTCAACGCATCAACTTTTCGAAGTGACTCGTGCGCCTTGTCGATCCGGCTGTCAGTGATCTCTGCTAAGTCGAGCTTTGGCTTCGAACACCCCAGCACCGAAACCATCAGACAGAGGAAAAGGCTCCAGCCCAGTTGCGTTTGCTTCCTACCGTTCATCAATCCCATTGGATGACCTACTCTCAAGCAGATTGCTGTTCTCTGTATCAATGAATTTTCCGGTCTGAACGGTATCTGTCCGAACCGATGGACGATTTTTCAAACGGGTGCGAGCGCGTCACTGCGCTCTAAAACGAAACAGTTTCCCCGCCGTCTTTGGAGCCGAGTGCCTGATAGACGTCAATATCCATGTTCTCAGCGAAGAAGTCGACATGCCCATCACCGAAGCAAAAGTGCATTCCGCCTGGATGACGGCTCGCGAAAACCGAATGATTGATTCTGGTCGAACTCGACACAGCCAGATGAGGGATTGAATTGTTGACCCATTCGTCAATAAAGGTGACCTTCCCGATCCAACTCGACGTCTTTTCTTCGTTGTAGACGGAATCTCGTTGGTAGATGCTTTCTCCCAGCATGAATGTTGAGGAAAGCCCGTCCGTGACATCACCAAACGTCACATCAGAAAGTTCGCTGAGCATCGATTCGACGCCCAGGTAGTTGCCAGCGCCGATCTTGACGCCATCGCCAGAGGCACTCCGAACGACAACGGTCGTTGGAGCAGGATCGCTGGGACACAGCGTGAAAGACAAAGGCGTGTCAATCACATCTCGATTCGATCCAACAGCGTTATTTGTTGTGAAATCGACTTTGGAGTAGAGGGCTGCCTGATCAACATACGGGAGGATCATCGTCCCCCAACCCCACCCGGAGACCGGGCGGAATGAGCTTCCAAAGTTGATTGTTCCGGGCGGAAGCACACGATGAGCGTCGTGATAATTGTGGAGAGCGAGCCCAAACTGGCGGAGGCGCGATTTGCATTGGGTGCGTCTCGACGCTTCCCGAGCACTTTGAACAGCTGGCAAAAGAAGTGCGATCAAAAGACCAATGACCGCAAGAACAACCATGAGTTCAATCAATGTGAACCCGAAACGTCTGAAAATTCCCCCACGTCGCATCGAACTCACCCGCATTGGACCATTTACATGGTTTCTCTGCACTCGCCCGGACTGTCTGCCGTGGCATTCGTTCTGACTGCTCGTACAAATTTCCGATGACCGCTTTCGAAAGATGCAATAAAGCAACAAAGGTGTCGGGAAACAAATTCCCGACACCTTTGTTATCGTCTTCAATTCCCTTTTGACTTGCAAGAAGGGATTGCGAATCCAAGAGTCTGTTCAACTCAAGACGCGCAGTTCGCGTAACCGGTTCGACTATGTGTCGATTCCGTAGTAGAAGTCGTCAACTTCGAAGCGGTTGGTGTAGCGAAGGCGACCGCGTTTGTTGACAACCAATTTTGATCGGTAGATGTCGATGTCAGCATCGAAGTAGTAGTAAGCTTCTTCTTCGATGATGGAATCGAGGTATGGATCGTTCTTCAGTTTGAGGCGACGATCTGAATCGTTTTCAACCCAACCGCGAGCTTTTGCGTGACCCTTGCCGTTACGAGTGTTGACAACAACTTTGATTGTTGCGTACCCATCAGCGTACTCGTCGTATTCCAGTTGTCCGTAGTAATCGACGTAAAACGGAAGATAGATATCAACGGTTTCACGAATTTTGTTGCCGCCGGCGAAAGAAACACCTGCCACCATTGCGACTGCCAGCGTCAAAGCTGCCAACCCTTTGTAACTCTTCATCTTCTACTACCCCTTGTGAAAATCTTGAAGTTCATCCTAAGCCAGAATTCGGCGCTCCTCCTTCACCGTGGTTCTGATGGATACGTAGTCGAGTTTACTTCTTGTCGAACATGAGTCAAGGACGTAGAATAGGGAATTTGAGTTAACGTTTCGTTCCGTGCACGTTTGGCATCATTGCAACGATGCTTCCATGCAACACGACTTGACCGTCTGAACTGCTTGGTCAATCTGCTTGCCATCCACTCCAAGGTGGGTACAGGCTCTTAATCGATTCGGCCCGGAAACTGCGTACAACCGGACTCCCCGGGAAGCGAGACGGGACTCCAGATCCACCGCAGAAATTTTCCTGGAATCTGTGTGAAAAAAGACGAGATTCGTTTCGATATCTGCTTTGGTAATCGTGATTTCCGGAATTTCTGACAACCCGGCTGCGAGTTTCTGCGCGTTCTTGTGATCTTCGCGCAGGCGATCAACGTGATTCTCAATCGCATAAATCGCTGCCGCAGCGACAATCCCAGCTTGTCTCAGTCCTCCGCCTAACACTTTTCGGGCTCGCCGGGCGCGGGCGATGGTTGATTTGTCGCCGACGAGAATCGAGCCCATCGGACATCCCAGTCCCTTTGAAAAACAGATCGAGACACTGTCGACGAGTCCAGCGAGATCGCGCAATTCAGAACCTCGTGCGATGCAGGCGTTGAAAACTCGTGCTCCGTCGAGATGAATCTTGAGGTCCTGCTGGCGAGCCCATTCGCAGACTCGGGCGAATTCTTCCATGGGATAGGTCGTCCCTCCTCCCATATTCGCGGAATTTTCCAGACAGAGTAATCGCGTCGGAGCGTAGTGGTCATCATTCCGACGCACCATTCCTTCGAGGACGTCCACGCTCAGCAACCCGCGCGTGCCGCGCAAGGTGCGAAGCGATACTCCCGAAATCAACGCCGGTGCGCCACTTTCGTAGTTGGCGATGTGACCCGTTTCTTCGATCAGAACTTCATCACCGCGCTCGCAATGCGCCCAAATCGCCATCTGATTCGACTGCGTTCCCGAACAATTGAAAACGGCTGCGGGCTTGTTGCACATTTCAGCGACCATTGCTTCGAGTCGATTGACGGTCGGGTCTTCACCGACAACGTCGTCGCCCACCTCCGCAGAGACCATCGCTTCGAGCATGGCCGGGGTTGGTTTCGTAAACGTATCGCTTCTCAGTTCAATGAACTGTTCGCTCATCTTTCCAACTCCCTGTCCCAAGCTGTGAGTTTTCCGACGGATTGCGATACGATCATCGCATTTGAATTACGAAAGCCGAACGGGATCATCGCGAATGGGATTGGCGTAAGAACCAAACAATCGATCGTGGATCGACCTGCCTGAAGTTAGCCCATTGCAAAACACTCTGATCTCGCTGGGGGATAGACATTCTGATGAGCGAACCAGTTGAAGTGAAGTCGTGCGGGGTCCTGTTGGTGTGCGGAACGCCGATTCGATCCTTCCTCCTCATGAAACACGCCGACCGATGGGATCTCCCGAAGGGGCATGTTGATCCGGGAGAAACCGAAATCGAGTGCGCCCTGCGGGAGATGGAAGAAGAGACCGGGATTCTCAGACAGCACGTGACGATCGATCCCGACTTTTGCATCCGGCAGCAATACTATGTCCAGTACAAACGCGATGGCGGACAAAAGAAACTCAAGGAACTAGTGATCTTTCTCGGAACGCTTTCTGAAGTTCCCGATATCCTCCTCACCGAACATTTAGGCTTCCAGTGGTTCGATTGGAATCCGCCGCACCACATTCAAGAGATGAGTATCGATCCTGTTCTGAGAGCCGTTGAACAACATGTCGCCTCGCGAGAACATTCAACATGATTCCCACTCACCAAGCCGCAGGCTCCGATAATCGCACACCGTGACGATTTCGGTGGGCGCCCCACAACACTGGCTCTTGAGTTCCTAACTGAGATTCTTCACTGAGACATCTTCCATTCAAGCTGGGACCTGATGATGAGACTTTGCCGATTCGAATTGCACGGGGCAGAAAAGCTGGGGGTTTACCAAGATGAAACGGTTCTGGAACTGAAGAACCTGCAACAAGAATTCGGTCTGCCAGCTGATCATCGAATCGCGCTCGTGGACTTTCTTCCGGGCGGACAATTTCATTCGCAACTTCAAGCGCTGATGTCGGAGCCATCCAGCTCCCTCGACCTCGTCGAACATGCACATTCAGCGATCAAACTCCTCGTCCCGATTCCGAATCCTTCGAAGCTTCTGTTGCTCGCAGGAAATTACGCCAAGCATGTTGAAGAACGTGGCGACGTCGCAGAAGAACGAGCCCGGACGTTTCCGTATGTCTTCATGAAACCTCCCACGACTACGCTCACTCATCCGCATGATCCCATTCAGATCCCGAAAGCTTCCCCCGATCAGATTGACTGGGAACTGGAACTCGGAGTCGTCATTGGCCAACGATGTTCAAATGTCAGCGAGGAGAATGCCCTCGCACATGTTGCTGGCTACACGATCGTGAATGACATCACCGACCGAAACTTTCGTCCGAATCCTGATCGGGCGGAGCGGCCTCGCGACAAGTTCTTCGACTGGCTTCATGGCAAATGGCACGACACCTTCTGCCCAATGGGCCCATGTGTGACCTCTGCCACTGAAATTCCGGACCCGCAGTCGCTGGCAATGTCTCTGCGGGCAAATGGAGAAGTTGAACAAAATGCATCAACTTCTGAGATGGTCTTCCCGGTCGCATCTGTGATTTCTTTTATTTCTCAATTTGTCACTCTGGAGCCCGGTGACATCATCTCGACAGGGACACCCGCAGGTGTCGGGCACGCCAAAGCACGTTTTTTGCGTCCGGGGGACCATGTCGCGGGCACAATCGAGAAAATAGGCATTCTGGAGAACCCTGTTGTCGCCTCTCCGGCATGATTTGCCGTTTTTACAATGACAGTCGATGTTTTGGTCAACTCGAAATGATTCACGTTGACCAATTCTTCAGCTTGTGCGAGATTTCCAAACCTTGTGGGACACAACCGTTCCCAAAACCCCCCCTCAATGATTGAAAAGACAAGATTTGGCTGGCGGCGCGAGCCTGTTCATTTGTTGAAACATGCCCCCAGCTGAACGGAACCGCAAAGGAGTGCAGTGACCGTGAAGAGTATTCGACCTTGGATGGCTGGTTTCGTGATGACCGCTGGATTGCTGTTTGCAGCCAACTCAGCGACAGCACAAGCTCCAGCAGCTGCCGGACAGAAACAATCAGCCGCCCATCAGGTCGGACTGATTGACATGGCACACATTTTCAAGAACTACAACAAGTTCAAAGCTGAAACTGAAGGACTGCAGAAAGCTGCAGAAGAAGCTGAAGCCAAAGCTCAGCAGATGGTTGCTGACATGAAGGCCGTTCAGGGCCAAATGCAGGGTCTGACCGCGAACAGCCCAGACTACTCAAGCAAAGAAGCACAGCTGATCGAGCTGCAGACCAAACTTCAGACTTTCCAGCAGGTTGAACGACGTGACATCGTCCGTAAGCAGGCCGAAGTTTACAAGAAGATCTACCTCGAAGTTCAGAAGGCCGTCGCTCAGTACGCGTCTTACTACAACTACACATTGGTCATCCGCTTCAACCGCCAGGAAGTCTCCGGTGCTGCTGATCCTCAGCAGATCATTCAGGGCATGAACCGACAGGTTGTCTGGCACCGTCCACAAGACGATTTGACCGACGTCATCCTGAAGTACCTCAACGATCAATACTCCGCTCAAGCAAACGGCGGAAAGTAATTCGTTGACGAAGTAGTTAGCACCGCTGCTTCAGATGGAATTCCACCGGCAACTTCTCGCAGGTTGCCGGTTTTTTCATGCGCATTCTGACGACTGGTGATTCCGATTCCCGGACTTGTTTTTTCTTGAAGACGGCGAAGAATTTGCATCAATACGCGAATGAGAGTCAATCGCTGACATTTTCGATTTGATTGCGGCTTCCTCGAAACAAGTGACGGAATCACTCAATGTTTATCCCATCAATTGAATACCTGATTTTCCTTTCCCCTGCCTTTCTTCTGATGGCGTGGGCGCAGTGGCGAATCAAGTCAACATATGCAAATGCGCTCAAAGTCCCTGCCAAAATGACCGGAGCCGAAGCAGCCCGCAGTATTTTGGACGCCGCCGGACTTCAGAGTGTCGACATCGAACCTGTCCACGGTCATCTCTCCGATCACTATGACCCGAGCCACCGTGTTCTCAGACTCAGTGAGCAGGTCTATTTTGATCGAACCGCCGCATCCGTCGGAATTGCCGCCCACGAGGCAGGACACGCGCTTCAGCATGCGCAAAACTACGGTCCACTCGTGATTCGAAACCTCGCTGTCCCGGCAGCCCAGTTTGGCCCAATGTGGTTCCTCGTGTTCTTCTTTCTCGGAATGTTTATTCCGCAATTCGGCGTCCCGTTAATGCTGGTGGGAATTGCAGGATATGGCGCCGTCGCTGTGTTCCAGCTCATCAACCTTCCGGTCGAATTTGACGCCAGTAACCGGGCCAAGCGTTTGCTTTCTGAAATGGGAATCGTCGACAGCTACGGTAGCGATGCCGTTGCCAGCGTTCTCAACGCAGCTGCCTGGACTTACGTTGCAGCGACTCTTCAATCCATCCTGATCGTCGTCTACTACCTGCTGCGAGTTCTGGGAACCGGCGGACGGGACGACTAATTCGTAAGTTGACGCGATTAACTCTTCGAGAATTCTTTAAGTGTTTCGGGAAACGTTCTGTTCACGCTGCGCAGTGCGATGCGCAGTGTTTTCTATGAGCTGGCACGATCCACTTCGAATTGAAATCGGTCTGAACGTGCTCCTTGGTTGTACATTTAGATGTCGATGCTAGATTTGTTAAGTGAGAGTCTTTCATCCCAGTCAAACCGGGCTTGGTGAATTCGCACTGTGCCCATCACAATGGCCGAAACAATGGCCGAATCCCAAACGGTGAATGAATCGAAGAGTGACTCCCCAGACTAATCGATTCTCAAGATTCGAAAACACTCCCCCAACGGTTTTCGAATTGAACTGCACCGAATGACACAAGCAAGCATCGCGAAAAATCTCTTTTCACTGTCGAGACGGGCGCACCGAGAAGACCAACGCGCTCCGATCAGGTGGACTCGGGCCATATAGAGAATCATGCATCCTCACTGCCGAAATCCCATTGAGATCATTGAAGTTGATCAGAGCGTGGAAGTGACGTGCCCGTCGTGCGGAAGTGAATTCGCACAAACGCAGGCCGACGACTCGACGGAAACGGTTGCTAACAACCGAGCACGTGTCGGCGAGAAAATCGGCTCATTCGAATTGCGTGAATGTGTGGGATTCGGGGCCTTTGGATCTGTCTGGAAAGCTTGGGATTCCGAACTTGATCGTCTCGTCGCGCTGAAAATTCCTCGCAAGGGTCAACTCGACGAGGCAGAGATCGAGAAGTTTCTGCGAGAAGCAAAAGCCGTCGCGCAGCTGAATCATCCGCACGTCGTCAAAGTCCATCAATCAGGGATCGACCGCGGAGTGGTTTACATCGCAAGTGACTTCATCGATGGAGTCACAATTGCCGAGCGGCTTCTGAATTCCAAGTTGAGCTTTCGTCAGTCGGCCGCACTGTGTTCGAAAATCGCGAGCGCTCTGCATCATGCGCATGAACGTGGGGTGATTCACAGAGATCTGAAACCGAGCAATGTCATGCTCGACCAGTCTCTCGAGCCTCATCTCATGGACTTTGGCCTCGCCAAGCGTGAAGCGGGGGAAATCACAATGACTGCCGAGGGGCTCATCCTCGGAACCCCTGCTTACATGTCTCCGGAACAGGCTTTAGGAGCACCGGCAACTGTTGACCGTCGATCGGACATCTATTCGCTGGGAGTGGTCTTTTATGAGATGCTCACTGGGGAACGTCCATTTCGAGGCAATGAACGCCTGCTGATTTATCAAGTCTTGAACGAGTTTCCGGATCCTCCGCGCAAGAAGAATCGGCAGATCCCCAAGGACCTTGAGACAATTTGCTTAAAGGCCATCGATAAGTCTCCCGAACGTCGATACCAGACGGCCGAAGAGTTCGCTGATGATCTGCAGCGATTCATGGATGGCGTTCCGATTCAAGCGCGACCGATCAGTTTGATCGAGCGCACGTCCCGGTGGATCCGTCGAAATGTGATGCAAACTGTTGCGATGGTTTCACTCATCGTGGCCCTTGTTGCCATCGCCGGGTTCATTGTCGTCGCCAACCGCGACACGACACTGCGACACCGCGTGAAAGTCACAACAGATCCCCCCGGGGCACGAGTTCGAATGATTCCACTCGACCACCTTGCCCGCGAGCGTCCGGAACAGGCGGTTATCTCATCCGGAGTCACGCCGATCGTGATGGACGTTGAACCTGCGTATTATCGAATGCAAGTCGTTGTCGACGATTACGGCTTCCATGATGTGTATCGAACTGTTCCGGAGTTTCCCGAGAAGGATTACGCAAGAACACTCTTCAATCATTTGAGTTGGGAAGTCGTCGATGAAACGGTTGAGCTTCCGACCGTTTCGATTCCGGAACGATCATCTCCTCCAGAAGGAATGACTTACATTGTAAGGAGGCGTGTTGGAAATGCGGGACCGTCCCGGATTGATCCGGGGAATCCCTCCACTCATTCTGCAGATTCACCCGCTCTACATGGACATCCATGAGGTCACGTATCGTCAATACCGAGAAGTCGGCCTCAACAGACCATACACAATCCAGTCGGCTGGCCTCCATCCGCCAGATGACTTTCCAGTGGCGAAGGTCAGTTGGGACGAAGCAGTCCGTTATGCCGAAAAGGCTGGACTTCGATTGCCAACTGAGGAGGAATACGAATTCGTCGCGACACAAGCGGGTGCCATTGAAACTCCGTGGGGAGGAGCACGCGACGAAATCGACGATTGGCCATTCGGCCCCGTCGGAACCCCGGAGTACGACCGGACGAGTCACGACCCTCCGATTCAGGGGCTTTATTCGGGAGTCGCCGAATGGACCGTGTCCCCATTCATCCGCGACTTCGCAAGCGATGGCCGCTTTCCCCAGTCGTTCATTGGCACGTCCGTCAATCATCGTGTCGTCAGGGGCGGCACGTTTGCTTTGACGAAAAAAGAGATCGATCTCGACAAAATCCGTGTCGGTCCTCAGCAACGATTCACGCTCGACAGAAACGAAATCAGTCGCGAGGGCCTTGGTTTCCGATGCGTCCTCGACGCACAAGCTCCCTTCTAAGACGGGCATCGCATTCCGTTCGGAATTGTCAGCCCGTGCCAGTGAGCACTCAAAAAACCTGGCCGTCCAACGATTCCGTCGCAGAGGGAAAACGCACACATTGCTGCCTGTCCCCGCAAACGCCTGTTTACTCCGTGTAGTAACTCGACAAATCCATTTCACTGACTGCCCAGGCATAGCTTCGTTGGTCACGAGGGACTGATTCACTGAGTTCTCGCGTCGGGCTGAGAATATTCAACCGGTGGGAGTGATGGCGGTCTCCATTGACGGAACGGTCAGATCGTGTCGTCAGGACAACTTCACGAATCTCGTGCGGATAGCTCTCTTCGTCGATCGGCGGATCTGTTTCGAAGGCCGCAAATCCATAGGTTGTGATCGGCTCGGTCCCGCGAGGAGAGATGTATTTCGAGGTCATTCCGACCAATCGGAAATAGATCTCAGCTTCCTGATCATGACCGACAAGCTTCACGATTCGATCAAATCCCGGTTGATCTTCGAGATCAATCAAGACTGCTTCTGACTGATGAATTTGCCCTCGCCGCCGTTCGTCTTCTGAGTAGGACGAATCGGCACTTCCGTCGCACGCGGGACTCGGTCTCGGCATGCGCCGCCACTCAATCAAATCGTTCCGTCTCTCGATCGCCTCCTTTTCAACGCAGTCCGGGCCATCCACTGCACATTGCCCATGTTGTCCGGGAGCCTGATTGCAACCAGTCACGAGCGTATCATCCGATTCCCGAAAATCTGAGGGCATTCCCGGCCGCGTAAACTCGTTGTCGCAACAGAGATAGTAGTAGAAGTGCTGGTCTCCCATCGTTCCGAAAGACTGAATCGGACACAGACAATCACAACCACTGAATTCAGGGTCTTCAACAGGGTGAAGTTGCGTATCTTGCTGAGATGAATCACTTTCCTGCGATTCTTCCACCTTCGTTGGCGTCTCCGGAGGAATCGGATTCTGAGCACCTCCAAGACTTGCCCAAAGAAACAACAGACCGAGACATCCAACTGGACGCAGTTTCATCGCAAATGCCCTCATCTTCTCTGCCCTTTTGAATCGATTTTAGAAGTAACCCGGATTCAATGTCTCTGAAGTCTAAACACGACAACCGACGACTGTCACCTCATTCCCACAGACTTGAGCCTCTTTGCGAATTCACAATCGTCGGAATTCTTAGCGGATGTGGAATTGCAGTCACGGCATTGGCTGTTACAATTCGATAACGATTTATTGAGATTGAGTCTCAACATCGCCTGGCCCAAAGCCAGCCTTCAAGATTTCCTCGAACCAGGTGGTTTTCGATACAATGTCCGATGTCTTGCAAATGATTCCGATGGACATGTTGCAGAAGAATGAATCTGGGCGAATTGTTGAAATCGTTGGGCCTCATGACTGGAAGCATCGACTTCAGGAATTGGGACTGCGAGACGGGGCAATTGTCCGAGTTGTGAAGCCGGGCACACCGTCAATCATCGCAATTGATGGTCACAGATTCAGCTTTCGAAGTGATCCCAACACAGTTGTTCTCGTCGAACTTCTGCCAGCATAGAGCATTGCCTGAATCGTGCAGTGTTTGAACTGGCCCAAGCTAATACACGCTGGCAAGCTCAGCCTCATTCCTAAGAATCGAGTTCCAGCGAGTGCAGAAAAGCCATGAAGATGGTCTAAAAGGGAAATGATGGACGAGTTTTCGGCAACCGGTTTGACTCAATAGCGTGCCGACCGATTCGTCTTCGACGGAAAGGCAGACAGAGCGTGGCAACCCAACCGGATTCGCTGAAGAGACTCGACGAATTGAAGTCGATTGGGCAACAAGCACGAATCATCGATGTTGTTGGCGATGATTCCATCTCAGTGCGGTTGATGGAGATGGGGCTGACCGAAGGAGAAGAGATCACTGTCCTGGGATTTGCCCCAATGGGCGATCCGGTGGAGTACTCAATCCGAGGCTATCGCATCTCTCTTCGAAAATCGGAAGCAAACCGCGTTCAAATCGAATCTGCTGAGTAGCAGCGACGAGTTAGAATTCTCCCCTGACGACCACTCCTCCATTTGCCCTCCGATTCGATCATGCATGAGACGGTTCAACCCGCGACTTCCCTTCAATCACTGACAGTCGCTCTGATTGGAAATCCCAACACCGGCAAGAGCACACTGTTCAACAGTCTTTGTGGCGGCAAAGCTCGCGTGGGCAACTTTCCCGGCGTCACCGTCGAAAAGAAAGTCGGCAAGTACCGCTTCGGTGACCGACAGATCACACTCGTCGACTTGCCGGGAACGTACAGCCTCTCTCCTCGCTCGGCCGACGAGATGGTTTCCGTAGACGTTCTTCTCGGTCGACAAAAAGAAGTCACCGCTCCGGACGCAGTTGTCTGCATCGTCGATGCGTCGAACCTTGAACGAAACCTGTACCTCTTCAGTCAGATTCGCGACCTCAATCTGCCGACTGTCCTCGTCCTGAACATGTGGGACCTGGCCACCAGTCGCGGAGTGCAAATTGACGTCGAACAACTCTCTGAACGGCTCGGCGTGCCTGTCGTAACAACTTCCGCCCATCGACGGGAAGGAATTGAACGCGTCACAGATGCCGTGCTTCAAGCTGTCGAAACTCCCGGAACGAAACCAGTTCAACTCTTTCCGCAAGCCTTTTACGACGAAGCCCAACAGCTTGACGAATGGCTCGTCGCGAACGGCGAACCCAAGACACATCTCTTTCTCCGGGAACGAATGCTGCTCGATATTCGTGGAGCAAGCGAAGAAGCAGCTTCTCAACCTGACCAGACAAAACTCAAAGCCTATCTCGAAGAAGCCCGAGGACGACTCGCAGCCAGCGGCCACCGAATTCCAGCGATTGAAACCAAGCTGCGATATGACTGGATTCGCCAACAGCTCGATGGCGTGTTCACTCGATCAGACACGGACCAACGCCTCAGCACGAGTGACCGAATCGACAAGGTTCTGACTCATAAAGTCACCGGCATGATCGTTTTCGCTCTGATCATGCTTTTGATCTTCCAAGCCATTTACACATGGTCCGGTCCATTTATGGAAATGGTCGAAGGACTTCAGAATGCCGCCAATGACCTTGTGGGCGGCATGATGGGACCGGGCACATTGAGAAGCCTCCTCGTCGACGGAATCATCGCCGGCGTCGGGTCAGTCATCA
Organism: Thalassoglobus neptunius; assembly: GCF_007859735.1. GTDB lineage: Bacteria > Planctomycetota > Planctomycetia > Planctomycetales > Planctomycetaceae > Thalassoglobus > Thalassoglobus neptunius. The sequence continues at coordinate 30,966 of NZ_SIHI01000036.1, forward strand.
TCTTTCTTCCGCAAATCGTGATGCTGTTTGCCTTCATTTCGATTCTGGAAGACTGCGGCTACATGGCCCGAGCTGCATTCCTGATGGATAAGCTCATGACAAAAGTCGGCCTCAGCGGCAAATCCTTTCTTCCGCTCATGTCGTCGTTCGCGTGCGCCATCCCGGGAGTGATGGCAACCCGTGTGATCGAGAATCGCAGAGACCGCATGGTCACCATGCTCGTCGCCCCGTTAATGAGTTGTTCCGCACGGCTCCCGGTTTACATTCTCATGATCTACACCTTCATCCCGGCGAGTCTTCTGTTCGGATTTCTAAGCCTGCAGGCAACCGTCCTCTTCGCGATGTACGCCATTGGTGCGCTGCTCGCGATCCCGATTGCCTGGCTCTTCAAGAAAACACTCTTCAAAGGCGAAACTCCTCCATTCGTCATGGAACTTCCGCCCTACAAATGGCCTTCTCCCAAGATTGTCCTCGACCGCGTTTATGACCGATCGCGCGCGTTTGTTGTGCGGGCAGGAACACTCATTTTTGCCGTGACTGTCGTCGTCTGGGCTCTGGGATACTTCCCGGGAGACCACACAGCCCAGCATCAACTCGCCCAACAACTCGAAACACTGCATGCATCGCCGGAAGAGAACGCTGAGAAGATCGACGAACTTTCTGCCGAGTTCGATAGCGTTTCCGGAGCGTTGATTCGCGAGAGTTACCTCGGTCGAATGGGGAAAGCCATCGAACCGGCCGTGCGTCCACTCGGTTGGGACTGGCGAATCGGAATCGGGGCGGTTGCTTCCTTCCCAGCCCGCGAAGTCATTATCTCGACGATGGGCACGATCTTCAGCCTCGGCGGAGAAGTCGACGAAGAAGATCCCAGCCTCAAAGATGCTCTCGCAAATGCAACCTGGCCCGACGGCCGACCACTCTTCACCGTACCGGTCGCCCTGTCACTCATGGTCTTCTTCGCCCTCTGCGCTCAATGCGGAGCAACGCTGATGGTCATCCGACGAGAAACCAACAGCTGGCGATGGCCCATCTTCACTTTCGCCTACATGACCGGCCTGGCCTACATCGCCGCACTTCTCACCTACCAAATCGGCACATCCCTCATGGGATAATCGCTGTAATTGGTAGGGTCTGAATTCGCAATGTGCGCGCGAACTTGTGTGATTAGTGAATCGCGTGCCAACGATTCCTGTGTCCTATTCTTAGAGAGACCGCACAAGGAATCTCAATTCGGCGTTTCTCCGAGACAACGATTGACGTTCGGTCATTGAACCCTCAATCTGAGACCGACAACGCATTGAACATCGCGCAAACATCTCAAGTGACTGACAGTCGCTCCTCGTTTCTGATCCCAACACTCACCTCTTTGGGTGTCCTGGTGTTGTTGGCCCTGCGCGTTTGGCGAACGGGATTGCTTGGGGATGAACTGCTGTTTGTGCATGCGATTGATCTCGGGGTTTCGGAGGGATTGTTCGCGGTTGGCTCGTCGCATCCTCCGTTTGTGCGTCTTCTTGTCAGCCTGTTTGCAGATGGAGAATCCCCGGACTGGCTCTTGCGACTTCCAAGTGTTTTGATGGCTGTCGCGACGGTCTTCGTTTGGGACGCGATCCTGCGAAGACTGGTTCCCGATCGCTGGCTCATTGCCCTGCTCTTGCCTGCGATGGCTCTTAGCCCGGTCTGGTTGACGCAGGGGTTTCAGTGTCTTCCGTATGCTGCGCTGGCCTTATTTTCGAGTTTGCACTGCCTGGCATGGATGGGAATGCTGGAGTCGGACCGCACTCGCTGGAAGTGCTTGTTCATCGCTTCTGGAATTCTTCTCCCCTGGACGCACTTTTTCGGCATCAACGTCTTACTCGTTGATCAACTCATCTGGGGCCTTTTTCTCCTGAAAAGAAAAGTTTCGATCAAAGCATGGCTGACGATGAATGCCATCATCGCTGCCCTCACTTTGCCTGTCGTCCCGATCGCTACCTTTTATGTTCGAATTGAAAGCACATTCGACATCAAACCGATCGCGGACTTTGACAGCTACTTTGTGCCTGTTTCGTCGCTCTTCTTTTCTTATCTGACCTTCTCAGTGTTTACGACCTACTGGCCAACATTCCTGATTCTCTATGCTGCGGCGGCTGTCTTTCTTGGGATGGTCATCCGCTCAAAAAGCTCCTCAAGAACCGAAGCTTCCGCTGGCGAATCCGATGAAGTCCGGGCTGCGAACAATCCACTCAACGACTGGTTTGGCTGCATCGCGGTCGGATTTCTTCTGGCAGGTTTCGGAGCGGGACAGCTTCATTCGTGGATCGGACAATCCGCAATGTGGCCTCGCTACATGCTGGCAGGTTCCTGGATTCATTTGCCCCTCATTGCATTCTTTCTGTGGAAATTTGTGAACCGGACCGCTGCTCGCGTCGCTGCCGGAGTTGGGTTGCTGTGTGCCCTTGTGGGATCTCAATACGCATTGCAAGTTCACGGCACGGACTGCCAGCGAGTCGCTTCCGAGTTGCGAACGAACTGGCAATCAGGGGACCGGTTTCTCGAGCAAGGTGTCGACATCTGGTCCGGCGAGAATCACTTCGATCGGTTGTGGTTTCGCCGCTACGTCAGCCCCGAATGGCCGCTGCTCCAACTCCCGACAGTACCGCGAGAGAGTGTTCTCGAAGCTGGTTTACAATTCGACTCAGTCCCTGAAGACTGTAAGCGAATCTGGGTCTTCTCTCACCTGTTTGCCGACGAATTCCACGAACGACAGAACATTCCGGGCTGGGAACTAAAAGCCAGTGCCTGCTACGGCGACGCCTGCCCGCTGGCCGTGTATGTTCGCATCCCCACAGACAATGAGCACATGGTTAGCCATCACGAGTAAGGTTTCGGAATCATTCTCACAGCCCAACAGCTATCGATTCCTAAACGACGCACCAGAATGGCTAGATGACCTCCCACATCCAGGCTGAGTCTGACGCCAACATGCCTTCACCTTCTTGCAGGGCTTTAACGATCCATTCAGGATAACGTCGTTTGCGTGTCCTGGTGATCGGAGTCCCCTTGCCCGAAATCAACCTCGACACTCTCAGAGCCTATCCGGAATCCTCTTCATGCTGTAAGTCGGTATTTGAACGGAGCTTGGTTGGGTGAAGGAGCTAAGCGGCGGAGCATGCGACCAATGGAAGCCACATAGATCATGGCTTCGCTCGATTTG
>NZ_SIHI01000037.1 GCF_007859735.1 Thalassoglobus neptunius
GTTCAAACAAATGGTGAAAACCAAAAGTCTGAACACCTGACAACAAGTGATCATCTGGGCGCTACGCTTTTATTCCGTCACACCCTCTCCGTCGAGCGCTACGTTTTCTGACCGATGTCTACACCCGATAGACCTTGTGAAAAGTAATCCGTTCACTGGCCGCTCCAGCTGGATCACTCACGCTAAACTCGAATGTCAACGTCTGCTGTTCCCCCGCTGGAGACGTACTCTCAACACCTCCCCCCGGCTGAAACGTGAGGAACTCGTAGAGTTGGTGAGGATCAGATGGAGCAATCGAATACCCGACAAGTTGCGTCCATTTCGCGGTAAAGCTCAACGTGACCGACTCATCGTCACCATTGCGAGTGTGCCCCGCCGCGATCGAGCCTCGATCCTTGACTTCAATCGTGTTTCGACGTTCAGTCCAGGTCAGATCCCCTTCATCCAGCAAGACCGTAATCGACCCGGCGGCACCGTTGTCACGAATGATCAACTCCCCATCACGGAGATTGCGTGTAATATTCGAAACTGCAATAACAACCTCAAATTAATTAACTTGTAAAACGACACGCCATGAACCCAACGACCAACGTCGAATCCCAGCAATCGCAAACGCGAAATTTTAAACCTGCCGACTCAAAGCCAGACAACTTTGATTCTAGGTAGAACAACCGGAATCATGCGGGAGCAGAAGCACTATGTAGATGGTCCAAAGCAACTGCGCCGACGGTCAGCAAAAGATGCTGAGATGATTGCGGTTGTCCGACTGACTCCGGACGAGACAAGTCCTTTAGATCTGGTTCATACATCCTCAGAGTCCCAATCGGTTGTTCATCGACGACGGAAGTGACTGTCAACACTTTCGATCCGAGCGTCTGCCCAGCTGAATCGGCGAGTTCATAAATGGCCTGCGGATCAGAGGATTGCGAGAAGAGATGGACATCAATAGAAAGCTGGAATGCCTTAGGGCTGGTCCACCGTTGGAGTGGTTCCTGAATTCGCGTCACCCAGAACTCCCCCCACATCGATTCCGCAGAGACATCGTGAACTGTTCCCGGAAACACCGTCGCAATGTCAGCAGGTCCGTTGAGTGCCCAGTAGCGTTGAAGCGCAGACACAATTTCGATGGATGTCATGAACTATCTCTTAACTAAATCCATTTAACTTGCAGATCCAACGAACAAGAACCCGCTTTCACGCAAAGATACAACGCCAGCCGAGTGAATAAGAACTCGCTTTGCAACATTCCACTCACGCGAATCTCGACGCTAAAGCCACCGGCCAGAAAGAATTAAACTGCATGAACTTGTTTAACGCAGTCGGAAGAGCGAGGCGATTCGACCACTGATCCTGGAGATCGACTTACGAACCATTGCCACCGGGGCTGTTTTCGAAGTTCCGTATTCCAGATAGACGACATAGGGAACCGAGTTCGTCATCGAAACCATTGTCGCTTGGGAAGAGTGCTCAACATCGAAAGTTCCTTCACTTCCACCGCCAGCTGTTCCGCCCCCGGCATCACCTGCAGCTCCCGGTGCAACCCAACCCGCCCGGCTTCGCCCCGTCATGACTGGGTTGAGCGACCGCGTTTCCTGAATCACCGACGAAACGAGGCGTTCGACAAACTCTCTTCGCGCAACGGAAATTCCGTCGTCTTTCAACTTTCTCAGCGATTCACCCACTGATCCGCTCGGTTGAAATTCGATCTTCATTGATCCCTCATTCACTTCGAGTTTTCGTCGAACCGGTCGACACCATTCTGAGAATGCAAACGCTTGCGCTCTCACCAAAGGTCAAGCACTGGAATGACACTGCCAGTGCGGTAATTTATGCCGTTCGCGATTCACACTGCAGTACCACGGTCCCCGTGACAAAAGAAGAATCGACGGAAGCAATTCGATAGTCTTTTTCCTGAATCGTGATTTCAGCTGTCAACAAGTTCCAGTCTTCTGGAAGCTCTTCGTTTCGCACAAGGAATGACCGAGACGTCGACTTTTTCAGCCCCACCGTTCCCTGATCTCGTCGAACAATATCGGGGCCAGGAATGACATGGACGGTGACCGATTCAGCAAGAAGCTCAAGGCTTCCATTGACCGGGTCGAAAGTTTGAACACGCTGCTGCAAAACAGCAGGTGTGCTCCAATCAAGAAAAATTTGCTGGGAATCAGCATTGAGAATTTCGTTCATGTCGAGCCAGCCTTCTCAAGAAATTGTGTCAAAGCGGTCACAGCAACTCATCAAAGCCATCCCGCCTCGGAGTGAGTGCCACCGAAGTCGCGTTCCCGACATTCACCGAGTGCAACAAACAAGTGAGTGAGTGAAGATCCCCCAGCCAGGCAGCTAGTGAAGAAAACGCTCGACAACTTCAGTAGTAATCACGCCCAGCAGGAAAGTCGCTGCGATCAACACTGGACTCAGGTGGTGCTTCCAGCGTTCGACTCGCCTCAGTCGCACCTCATGGTCAGTTCGATCCTCGATCAATCCTGACATCGTGACCCGCAACCCTTCCAGGTGGACATTGATTTCGCAAAGCGACTCCATAATTCGGTCAAGGGTCTCATCCGTCATCAACGGTTCTTTCATGCTGAATCCAATTGTTCGTCGCTGCTCTGTTGAGTCCATTTTCATGGTTGCTCCGCCCTCGCCTCATTGAATGAAGACTGCAATCGCTCAAGCGAATCGCCGCGATCTCGAGACAAAGATGTTTACGAAGTGACCGAAAGACTGCGTACAGGCAGGCATTCAGATGTCTCGTTCACTTCAAGCTAAACTCAAAAGATCACTATTCCAAACTGGCTTGCGAAATTTGAAACGATGGAATCTCATTCAGCAGACTTTGATAGTACTGACGTGCGGTCAACAGCGCCTGAAGATTGGCAGCCCGATTGGTCGTGACCCCGCTGTCGCCCGCAACGGAATAGTTGATCGCGGCGAGTTTCCCGTCTCGGACCAGATTCGTAATGTCGAGATCGATTTGATTGAGAATGCCACGAATCTGAACAGGAGTCAGTTCATCTCCCGAAACATGTTCAAGATCGGAAAGGTCGGACATCGTGAGGCTCGCATCTAAAGCTTGTTTCAAGGACGTCTCGTGAAGACACATTCACCGAGACACGCAAAGAGATTTCAGGCATGCGATGAAACGCGTTCCGGCCTGTATCAAGAAACCATCAAACTGATTTATGTCCGAGCATGTTCTTCCATGGTTCGAACCGCATTAAAAGCCAACAGCTGAACTTGCTGTTCGTAAGGGAGTTGATCGAATTCCTTGACCGACATGGAAAAACGCTCACACGTGCGAAGAATCCAGAAGTGCACATTTCTCGGAAGATGAAGCGATTCACTCAACTGGAACCGTTCGCGATCGACTCCGAAAAATTTGCCTGCTCACGCACCAGATCCTGATTCAGAAGATTGCCGATCCGACAGATTTCATCGCAGATGGCGACCAAATCTCCGGTAGTGAGCCCAGCTGCCTCAAACTCTTCAAAGACCGCGTCAGCAAATTGAGCCCAACCTTCCGGCGTCTCTCCATTGAGCTTTGTTTCAAACTCAATGTGTGGATCACTCTGCAATGACTCGACGATCGCCAGAACTGCAACTCGTTGGTGATAAAGTTCAGTCTGTTCGATGAACTTCGAATCCGTCACGTCAGATTGAGTCAGAGCTTGACCATTCTGGTCACGGAGAGGCTTACCCGACGAGTCACGAAGAATTTTCGCGGGAGGAACCGGCGGAAAAATGCCTCGCTGGCGGAGTTGTCTCTGAAACCCAAGAGGAAGCGGCTTCATCTGCAAGGTGAGTGGGGAACGTTGAAAACGTTGAAAACGTTGAAGGGTGAATGAATGCAATGGTTGTTGTTCAAGATTCAATCCGTTGAATTTCATATCGACCTGTACGTTTTTATGTCGGTGAGCGTCCAGTTACCCCATCCGACACGGTTGCACACAGTCAGCAAATTCATGCCTCAGGCGAATGACTCCATGTCAGTCCGAATCACCCCAAAGCACATTGCACTGGTCGAGAAATGCTGTCAGCAATCGAAAACAGAAACGCCCCTGACAGTGATCAGTTTCCACATTTCATGTGTATCAATGCGACTGCGTCGGCTGTCGCTTCAACCAGGAAGAAAGTGCGAGAAACAGAATCCCGCATGCGAGATAGCCGATCGCAATATCGTTGGCCCGATAGAAGCTGGCTCCATCAACTGGTGCCACGAACCGGAAGAGAAAATCGAATGCCATCCCATGATGAACCTGGTAGGCATGCATCGCACCAAGCCACGTCAAAAACGAAGCAACCAACATCCAAATCCCAGCGGCAACAAACTTTCGATCAATGAGACAGGCGCAGGTCGCTGACAGGATCATACATGTGAAGATATACCCTCTCTCCATCAGCAAAAGACCATGAACCAGGAAGCCATTCACTTCTGCCGTGGGATGACCGACATCGATCACCGTTCGTGTTGGAACTTCAACACTCACTTCACTGACAATCTGATCGACATCTTCGACCGGCTCAACGACATTGGCAGGATCTGTTTCAATCACAGATTCAGCGACTTCCGAGGTCTCAGTCGTGGCGTCCTCCATCTTAGCAGCAGGAGACGGCGGACTGATGATTTCGGCAAGCGAGCGGCCATTCGAAACGAGTACGGTTCCCATCATGACCGTGGCTCCCCACGCAGCGATGGCCGGAAAAAGTCCGATCGCAACTGCTGGAGCATGACCCTCAGGGACGGCACGAAACGCTTGAGCCGTAATAATAATTCCGATCCACAAGACGATCGCAGCCCCCGCTTCCAGGGGAATAATCGCCGCACAGAGACCAACCAGTCCACTCAGACAGAATGCGACAATCACAATTCCGTTGAGTGTTGAATAACCCGCCCGGGCTCCCAGTTCTTTCCATCCCGGATGGCCGATGTAAATCGTCGTAGGAAAGCAACTGCCGAACAAGGCTGCGATGATCGTCCCTACTCCATTGGCAACCATACTCGGAGCTGTCGGGTATGAGTCCCCCGCCGCTTCTGCGGATTCAATATTCTGAAGGCTCCCAATGACGTTGAAGAGCCCCATCGGAATAATCACAGAAAGAAATGGCAACCACTGAGTGTAGTCGAAGAGGATCGGACGAATTTCTTCCCAGACCCAGGTGGGCAGCATCAAACCGACCTGTTTCGAAGCGATAGCGACTGATTCAGGATTCCCTGCCCCGTAGGTCACCCACTCTGGCAGCCCGCTGACAGACCCTTTCACCACCGTCAGCAGCCAGGCCGATGCGGTTCCAATGAGCACGGCGAGAAAACCACTCGGCAGCCCAAGCGGAAGGCGAATCTGCGAAAACAAACCGATGAGCACAATTGCAAGCGGAAGCATCGCAACGAACGGTTTGTTGAAAATCTGCAGTGCAAACGTCATCGAGATGAACCCGAGAGCGATCCCTGCCAGCGTCGACAACAATGCTGCCCGCGGAGTGCACTTTCTGAGACTCCCAGCGACGAACGCACCGAGAAGTTCGATCACTCCACTTCCCAGGCACGCGATTAATCCCATCTTCCAGGCGAGCGTGGCATCGCCGGTCTCGTCATAGACCGGTTTAATCACAAAGAAGACGAAGACAATCAGCGAGGGTGTATTAATCCCGTATGGCAGCGCCGTTACATCGTCTCGACCAGTTTTCTTGGCCAGTCGATGAGCTTGCCACGCGTAAAAGACGTTCCCCAGCAGAATGCTGACTGCCGCACCTGGAAGAATGAGTTGGTACAGCAGCGCACTCTTATCACCAGTCATCCCGCAAAGCGCGGTGCAGAACGAAATGATGATCAATAGCTGGACGAGGTTATCAACGAATAGCCCGAAGAAACCATCGAGATCGCGTTTGACGAAGTATTTCATGTGCTATGAAAGGTTCGTTTCTGGTGTCGCTGATTCGTCGAGCTTACCCTCAGCGACCTCTTCCTCTGTTCGCACCTTGTCGTGGAACAACAAGACAAACAGAACCATAATCACGGCTGCGAAAATTGCAGGCTTTGCCCACAACGGTTTCCATTCAATCGCCTGCAGTTCCTGTTTTCTCAAGGCTGCCTTCTCGTCCTGGAGAGTTGCGATTTCATCTTCTGGGGCACCTTGATCTTCCGCTGTCTCGATTTCATCCCCTTTGGCAACGACCAGTTTTTTCAACTCCTGTGACTCTTTGGTGGTGTGCTGACCTTCAATCACGCCGGCCGTTTGGGCACCAATCAACATTCCAACCCCAAGAGTCAACATCACCAGCAGCCCTTGAGCCTGAGCACGGATCGGCTGTGGAGCTTTTCGGTCGGTATAAATCTGTCCGGTGACGAAGAAGAAGTCGTAGCAAATCCCGTGAAGGACGATCCCGATCAGAATCATCCAGTGAACCTCAGTCGGTGCTCCCAAAGCAAACAATGCATAGCGAGCGACCCACGCCAGCATTCCGAATGCGAGCATCCACTTGACGCCAAGCCGAACGAAGAAGAACGGCATCACGAGCATGAAGAAGATTTCGGAGACCTGTCCAAGAGCCATTGTCGCACCGATCACATCGCCCATCTGCATCATGTTCTGGATGGTCTGAATGAATCCGAACTGGCTGAAATCGACCATCTCCACAACCCGACTTGCGATCTGGTAGTAGAACGCGAGCGGAATACAGATCAGCATCGATGAAACCACGAAGATGAGATAGTTGCGGTCCTTCAAAAGGACGAGTGCATCCAGGCCAAAGATCTCTCGCAGCGTCGGAGTCCCCTTGGTCTCGGGAGGAGTGTTCGGAAGAATGAAACTGAAGAGTCCGAGAATCGCAGCTGCTCCCGCTGCAAGATAGAACATGTCGATTTGTGTTCCCCAACCCTGAACGCTCAACAGAAAACCGGCGGCGATCCAGCCAATTGTTCCGAACACGCGGATATAGGGAAACTCCCTCTCCGGATCGGTCATATTACGCATCGCAACTGTGTTCGACAGCGCAAGCGTCGGATAGTAAGCGAGCATGTGACCGAAGAAGAGGAAGTTAATAATCCCGGGAGAGGGATCTTCCACGATCATCTGTGTCGTCGCGAAATACATGAGTGCTGCCCCGGTGAGATGCATCACCCCCAGCACTTTCTGAGCAGAGAAGAACCGATCCGCCACCATACCGACCAGAAGCGGAGTAATAATTCCCGCGATCGGCCCAACGGAATAAGTCCATCCAAAGTCGGTGGAATCAAATCCGATCGTTCCCAGATAGTTTGGAGCCGTCACATACCACGCTCCCCAAACGAAAAACTGGAGAAACATCATGATCGAGAGACGGACGAAGTTGAAGCTGTTCATAGATGTCAATTTCTGGCTGGATTCCGCAATCTAAGATTTTTCGTCTCAACCACACGTCATTCCGCGGGAGACGCTTTCTTCATCAATGTTCCCATGACTGCGGCAACAACAAATCCACCGAGTGCGATGAATCCGATCGTGGGGTACTTACTTGCGTAAATACTATAAAGGCTGCCGAAGGTTGCGAGTCCCGCAGCGATGAGCATTAAGACATTCCACCGAATTCTGGCCAATCCTTTCGGAATATCTTCTCCAAGCAGACTTCGTGAGTTCATCATGAAGAAGAAGGTCCAATAGGCAATCGGCAGGAGCACCATTCCGAACATTGACGTTGGAACGACAAGCCACACGGCTGCTTTACTCCAGAAGAATGGTCCCAGCGAGCCGACAAGCCCAGCTGCGAGTGCACCAAACCGGAATGTCCAGCCTTTCGGCTCGACACCAAAAATCTCACAAATCGCGAACCCATTGATCAGCATCAGAATAATGATCGTTGATATCGCCATGCCCAACACTCCGATCCCAAAGACCTTCTGAGCTGTCGTGGCTCCAACCAGTCCTTCCAGAGAATTGGCGAGATTAAAGGCATCCCGATTGACCAGTGCCGCTGCCATTTGAAGATCGGCGGTTGGCAGTTCCGCTCGAAGTTCGTCGAGGCGCTTGTTGATCTCAGCCTTTCGTTCGTCGTTTGTTGATTCTGCGGAAAGCTCTTTGAGCAGAGTTTTCACCTCGTCAGCATGTTCCCCTTGAGCCAGTCGCTGATCAAGAATGCCATTGAAGCCGCCCACAAGATTCGGCGCCGGAGCGGGTGCATCTTCAGTCGGACGATAGAGTTCAACCAGCCCACTCTCAGGTTTCGCATGAAACTGACTGGCCGATGCGATGACGACACAACCAGTGGCCAGCATAAACGGAATGAGAAGCCCCGTACTCAAATCGAAGATTGCGAGCCCCCGAAAATCGTGATCCCACCCGCGCTGAAGCATTGAATAAGGAAGAAGGAATGTCATGTTGATCCCGACTGCCGTCGCAGCTGCGGTGATCATGACTTGCTGCTGATTGCTGACGATTCGATTCGTCCAGAACTCGCGGAACTCTCCCGTCGCTGCGAGCATTGATTCAAAGCCAGGACTCGGTTGACTGAGCATTTTCACGTCCGGAACGAATCCAGAGAGAATGGTTCCCCAATCAAGAAGTCCTTCCAGTGACATCTTGATGACCACTCCGAAGAAACTGAGGACCACCACACCGACCAGACACTTCAGAAGAACTTCGAACAGCCGAATCCCCCATCCGCCTGAACCGTAAAACAGAACGACGATCGAAGCACTGACAAACAGAAAAGTCGCACAATACAGGTTGTTAGACAACTTTTCCCGATTGGTGATTGCTTCCACTTCTTTGGCATCGGTCGTTCCAGCATCGGAAATCTTGGCGTCGATTGCTTCTTTGCCCAGAACATGAGGCATCAGATTCTGCTGAATCGCTGCCGTTCCCAAAGTGTATTGCGGCATACACCAGACAAAGTTGGCCATCACTGTTGCGAGAATCCACCCCCATCCCAACACAGGACTGACGTGTTGATTGATCGATCGAAACGGCTTCTCTCCGGTGGACAGCGCAACGTAGCCAATCGCGCTCAGCATGATAATTCCGAGCGCCATCGCCAGCGGCTGAAGCCACATCAGGCTGTATCCGGCAAGGACGCCGAGATACAAACTTCCTCCCAGTGAACCACCACCAAGCGTGATCGCACTCTGCAGCCAACCGGGGCCGGAAAGCTTTGTAAAAGCCCAAAACAGAGGGCCAGTCCCCCTGGTTCGAGCCTCATTAATCATGGCCCGATCTTTTTCAACCTGAGGGACGCTATTGTCTGAGCCATCAACTGGAGCGGGATTCGTCATGAATCGTGTCTCGTCATCAAAGACAGGAAGGAAGGCAGATCGATTGATCAAAAGACACCGATCTACAGAGCGAACGGTCAACGTATCGGGCATTTCGACTGGACGCAAGCAATCGCGAAATCGGACTCACCGAAAAAGACGAATCTGTCCCCGGAAAGACGACTGACGTACATGGTGTTGTCTGAGCGATGACTGACGCTTGAAAAACCGCCAATGGCGAAACCTCAGGGAGCGCCATCGATCTTCAACATATCCCGCGTCGCATGGCAGGCAGGACTGTTCAACTCGAAGTTGCGACAAGCTTGAGGGCGGTATTCATAATGACGGCAAACCTTGCGGTCGACATCGAACCACATACAGAAATCCGGCGGAAGATAGAGCCGAAGGTCCCAGACTGCCAGAACTTCCTGCAAGAGATCGTCCGGAACGTCCTTCTTCACCGCCTCGTGAATCCCATCCTGCATGACAAATGGAGGAACAGGCACGACAGAACAACAGGCTCCGCAGTCATCACAACTCTCGACAATCGGCAGTTCAGACATCGACAAAAGATAAATCCACTTCTCTCAGCTACCTCATTCAACCATCGACGTCACCGGACACGTTCCTGCGAATTCCCAAAAACGACCGGCTCGCAGGGACGTCAATTTTCGTTCAGAATAGAGAGTCCTCATGAGGATTCAAATCGTGCAGACAGCCGACGAAGAATCTTGGTCTCGATTGGAGGTCATTTTGGGACCGGGGCGAGGATGTGTCGAAAGTCCGGTCTTCGAAGTTTCTCAAACCCGAAGCAGTGGCAGTCTGTTCGAATGGTCACTACTCTTCATGGAACAACTCGAACGATCGGAATGGTTCTTAGTCTCTCATGCTCGCGATTGAAGCAAACAATCTTTCTAAAACTTACCGCGTGTACCAAAAACACGAGGGAATTCTCGCCTCACTTCGAGGACTCTTCCACAGAGAATACAAAACCGTTCGCGCTGTTCGGGACGTCAGTTTTCAAATTGAAACCGGCGAAATGATTGCATTTCTCGGACCGAACGGGGCAGGAAAAACGACCACTCTGAAGCTGCTGTCCGGGCTGATCGTTCCTACATCCGGCGACGCACAGGTTTTGGGATTTACGCCGTGGGAACGCTCCAACACGTTTCGTCGTCGTTTTTCCCTCGTCATGGGACAAAAGAACCAACTCTGGTGGGATTTACCTGCTCAGGAATCCTTTCAGCTACACAAAGAAATTTACCGCATCGATCCGTCCGCTTTTCAGAACCGACTCTCTGAATTGACCGAACTTCTCGAAGTCCAGGATCTCGTCGGCCAGCCAGTCCGGGAACTTTCGCTTGGAGAGCGGATGCGAATGGAATTGATCGCCGCCCTGCTCCACAGCCCGGAAGTCCTCCTTCTCGACGAACCGACAATTGGCCTCGATGTGGTCTCGCAACGCAAAGTCCAGGAATTTCTCCGCTATTATCAGGCCGAACAGAAGATCACGGTCATCCTCACCAGCCATTACATGAAGGATGTCGAAGCCCTCTGTTCGCGGGCTGTGATCATCAACGACGGAGAAATCAAACACGACGGATCATTGGCCGGGATCATCGATCAGTTCAGCAAACACAAAATCATCCAGTTGCAATTTGCAGCTGGACAAGCCGCGTCGGACCTTGCGAGATTCGGAACTGTCCTCGAGCAAAATGGACCGCGAGTTCGAATTGAAGTCGACCGCCAGCGTGTCCCGACGGTCCTTTCAACTCTACTAACGGAATATCGAATCGAAGATGTCGGCGTCCAGGACCGACCGCTCGAGGAAGTCATCGCCGAAGTCTTCTCAGCCACCGATGCGAACGCTTCCGTTGGAGTCAGTCAAACCAGAGATCAAATGCCCTGATGTGATGACAGCGAGTCTCATGATGAAAATCCTACCAAATGCGTTCAGAGTCCTCCGTCACCGACGACTCTCTGCTGTAGCGGTTTTCATCTCATTTTTTCTGGTCACATCGAGTTGCCTGATCGCAGATGATTTTGATGACCCAGCTTGGGAAGTTTTGAGTGACGCTGCACAATTGCAGGAAGATGGAGAGCCCGAGCAATCAATTTCCCTGCTTGAATCGCTGCTCTCAACTCCGAATCTTGACCCTTCGATCGAACGGTCAACACGCTACTACTTGGTGACACTCTATTCGTCGACGGGAGATGATTCGCGTGCCCTGAAACAGATCGACCGACTTCTCAAACACGAAGAAGATACCGGGGTCAAGGTGTGGCTCCTTTTGGAGCAGGCGAAGTGTTACGAAAATCGTGGGGAGTTCGAACTCGCCGATCGGGCACGTGAACAAGTCGGCAAAATTCAGGATGGCTCAGCGCTGACAATTCAATTACTCCCCGAAACGAACTTCTTGTCGTTTCTCGGCGCAGGGACAATGGAATCGTGGGTTGAAGACCAGATGGAGAACAGGCTCACCTTCGGCCTCGCCCTCATGGGCGCATGCGTGCTCTGGTTCGCCGCTGTGTTCGGACTCAACACCTGGATTGGAAACCGGCAGCGGATCGAAGGCAAGGGCACCTGGAGAGAACTCCTCATTGCCGCATTCGGACTCGCTATTCTCCAAGTCTTGCCGTTTCTGGTGGGAATGGGGATTTTCTGGCAGTTCGGGAATGACATCAACTACCTGCGCGTACTCGGAACGACAGTCGTGTCGTCGATTCTGGCTGTCTTATGGTCGTCGCTATACCTTTTGCCTCCGACTCGATGGGTTGGATCCACGGAGGCGATGCCGATCATCGAAGACGCCGAATTTCAGCAGAGACTTAAAGAAATCAGTACCGATATGGAGATCGAAGCCCCGATCGCCCGTCTGATTCCGACACCGAACGGGAACCTCGCGTTTCAAGGGTTTGCAGGAGGGTTGCCGAAACCGTCACTCACGATCAGCGACGGAATTCTGATGCGTTTGTCAGGCGAAGAGAGAGACGCAATTGTTGCTCATGAACTCGGTCACATCGCCAGTGGCTCGCTTTGGTATTACCCCGCGACCGTTTGCTTGTGCTGGGCTCTCGCCGTGATCTCATCGACCTGGTGGGGATTTCTTTCGGCAATGCTTTTCATGATGGCGGTCTACATGGGCCTTGGAAGAGTCATCAGTCGCTACTTCGAATTCGACAGCGATCGCCGGGCTGCAAAAATCGTAGGGCCGGAAGCATCTATTTCCGCGCTCGACAAAATTCATCACGGATCGATGTTGAGAAACACGGGCTGGGCCTCGTTCCTCGCCTATTCAATGGCCACACATCCTTCACACGAAGAACGCCTGCAAGCGATCTCGAATGAAACGGAACTGGATGACCACCCGACTGTTTCATGGTCCGAACGGACAGCGAGGCTTCGACGAAACGGAGCCCGGATTGCATTCGCTTGTTGGATCGCTGTGATGGTGATCGTCACCATGCTCCCCCTGACTGGGATTGGCAGCATTGTGCGTGCAATGGTTCTCCTCGCCGTCGTGCTGACACCGATCATGACGCTGAATCTCGCCCTCCGTAAAGATGTCAAAGCGGAACACCGTCGAAAGCAGAATGTCCCCGGTCGGAAAGGGAAGTGGTCGGCTATTCAGCTGATTCTCATCTGCGCTCTGGGAGTTGGCGGCTTGATGCTCTTTCAAGAATCCTCTGACGATTTCAGTATCAGCCCGAACCTCATCATCTGTGCGATCGTCTTGTACTTCGGCTACCTGGCTTTCGCCACATGGAAAGGAAAGCGTTCGACCGCATCGAAAATTCGATTGGCAATGCACCAACGTCGCTGGGACGATGCCATCGCACTTGGGGAAAAATCCTCGAAAGCGATTCGTGATGATGCCGCGCTCCGGCACGACCTGATCCTCGCTCGCTGGATGTCCGGGGGGAAGGAAGAATCCATCTCAGAAATGTCAGAGCTTCGTTCCCAATTTCCCAAGTTTAAACATCCCTGGGTTACGCAATCGATGATGTATCTCGATCGCGGAGAATTCGACCGAGCATTGGAACTCCTCGATGAAGTTCGTGACGACCTGCGGAAAGATGTCTCACCGAAAGCAATTGCCGCGAGGTGTTATCGACTTCAAGGCAAGATTGAGCTGGTTGACAAAGCTGCCCGCCAGATTGAGCAATTGATGCCCGATTCGCCGTCGGTCTTCGCGCTCGACTGTGCCGTTGCAATTGATCGCGATGCCCCCGAACTCGCGAGAGAGAAATGGAAGGAAGCCAATCGACTGGCCCCCGGAGACGCGTTCTTAACGCTGCTTCAAGCGGAACTCGAATACCGATTCGGCGATCCGAAACTCGCCGCGGAAACTCTGGTCGAGGCGAAGAAACGGATCAATGCAGCGACGTACTCATTCCTCTCCGCCGAAACCCAGCACGTCGAAAAAATCGCTAAAGAGGTCGAAGAGAAACCTTCAACCTCTTTGGCTGATCCTGAAGAATCTGGAGAAGTCCTCACCTCGGATTCTGCGAACTGGTATGACGAGTCGCAGGAATCCGAATAAGGCTTTTGCTCTGATTTAGGCACTCAACGTCGCGACGACTTTCTGGGCTGCGTCCGTCAAATCAGTCGCAGTGATGATTTTCTTCCCGGAATCGGCAAGCATCTTTCGAGCGACTTCCACGTTCGTCCCTTCAAGCCGAACGACAAGCGGGACAGTGATTCCAATTTTGTCGTACGCGGCAAGAAGTGCTTCGACAATTGTGTCGCACTTCATGATTCCGCCGAAGATATTCACGAGAACAGCCTTCACGTTCTCGTCCGACAGAATGATGCGGAAGGCTTCAGTCACTTGATCGACGTTCGCTCCGCCACCGACATCCAGAAAGTTGGCGGGCTCTCCGCCGTGAAGCTTAATGAGGTCCATCGTGCTCATCGCGAGCCCTGCCCCATTGACCAGACAGCCAATGTTGCCTTCCAGCTTCACATAGCTCAGTCCGGCGTCTTGAGCTTTGACTTCATTCGGCTCTTCTTCGCTCAAATCACGCAACTCATCGAAGTTCTTGTGACGGAACATCGCGTTGTCGTCGAACGACACTTTCGCGTCCAACGCCAGAAGGTCTCCGCTTCCAGTGACAACGAGCGGATTAATTTCGACCATGCTGCAATCGTTGTCTGCAAAGAACTTGCAGAGTTTCGGGAAGAACGACATTGCCGACTTCTGAGCCGCTTTGTCGAGTTCGAGAGCGTAGGCGAGTTTCCGGACCTGAAACGCCTGCAATCCTTCTCCAGGATCGTATTCGATGCGAATAATCTTCTCCGGATGCTCTTCAGCCAACTCTTCGATCGCCATTCCACCTTCTGCTGAGGCAATGATGCAAGGCAATCCGGATTCGCGATCGACGACGATCCCAAAGTACAGCTCCCGGGCGATGTCGAGCCCCTGTTCAACGTACAGGGTGCTGACCTGCTTTCCTTCTTCTCCTGTCTGGATCGTCACGAGTGTCGATCCGAGCATTCGTTCCGCGTTGGCAATCGCTTCTTCCCGCGATTTGACCAACACCACACCAGCTTGCTCGGGATGTTCTTTGAATCGTCCCTTTCCGCGTCCCCCCGCATGAATTTGCGATTTCACAACAGCGACAGGAGTGCCCAGTTCATCGAACGCTTTTCCTGCATCCTGTGGCGATGTGACCACCACTCCTTGAGGAACCGGAACATTGGCGGTTGCAAAAAGCTGTTTGGCCTGGAACTCGTGAATCTTCATGGTTTCAATTTCCTTTACGCAGCCGAATCGTGCCGGTCCTGAAGTTGCCTCTGATTCGATGAAGACTTCAAAACAATATGACTTGAGGTGTTCGAATCGCCTCCAGTGTCTTCCCGAAAGAGGATTCCTGAACTCTCACGGACAAACATTGGAACGCCAGATCAAATCGTTCAGGCGAGTGCACAGAAAAGAGCAAACAGCTCTCGTCGACCCGTTTCTTCAGATCTTCCATACACGCGCAGGCTGAGCGATCATCTGCGGTTGCGGATCATAGCGGACGAAATTCTACTCTGCCAGCAGTCTCACGCAGGCGACTCAGCGAAAACAGCTGGATTCATGAATTCGATCGTTCATTCCGAAGCAATCTTTACTCATTGGCCGCTGTCCGGGTACCAACCCCGAATCGGAAGCAATCGGACCTTCTCTCATTCTGGACCGATTGCTACCATCGATAGAGAACCGTTGTAGACTCAATTATCCCCTCAACGCGTTAACTGAGGGCAAAAACTTCCGGGGAAAGTTGTGGGATCACCGTCCAGGAAACGAAGTTGGCGAGCGGGAGCGACATCGAACAAGAACTCCCGAGCACGACCGAGCGCAGCAATTCCAATTGCGGCACTCGTCGGAATGATTGCTCTTGTGATCTGGCTTTGCCTGCCCAAACCCCAAACTCAAGTCGATCTCCTGATCATCGGTCAATCCGGGTCCATCGACGATGACGTTCTCAATCTGCCGATCAATCTTGATCTCAAAGAACTGACCGATGTCTTCGAGCGAGTGGCTGAGGCGTCGCCGGACTTTCACTTTCATCCGGTCGTGACTGCGGACGATCTGCAGAAACTCGAATCCTCTGAAGAACTTCATCCAAACGGGATCCTCATCGCCTTCGTCACCGGACATCAGGTGGCGATGAATGGAGCGAGCGGCGAAGCTGAACTGGGAATTCGCTTCTCCAACAGCCCGAACAAAATTCCATTCCAAGAGTTGATCGATCAACTCGCATCTCTCAAGACCGAACGCATCGTTTTACTGATGGACCTGTCTCATCAGTTTCCGGATCTTCGGATCGCCTCGGAGACCAACTTCGCGGTCGAACTGATCCAAGCGACACTGGACTCAGCTCAAGAGCGGTTTCCGGATCTCGAATTGACTCTCCTGACATCGACGGCCCCCGGTCAAATCAGCCAGCCGACGGTCGTCGAAGACGGGAATTCGTCAAAGCAGACCGATTGCCCTCAATTCGGCGGGACACTTTTCGCCTCTCAAGTCGCCGAAGCGTTCCGCAACGGCAAGCTTGAAACCGTCTCTGAACTCGTGGACTTTGTCACAGAAGAAGTCTCGAAGGCAGCAAGATCCTCGGGAGTACAACAAACCGTCGAAGTGTTTCAAGTCTCCAGTCAAGAGACGACCTCCGATCCTCAAGAGCTTCTGACTCACTCCTATGTTTATCCTTCGGATGAGAGTGAAACCACTGAAGACGAGACCGATTCCACCGAGAAGAAACCGGAACCCAACGATCAGGACGCACTCGCAGAAGGGAGTGATCCGAGTTTTGTGGAACGGCTCGCGACGCTCGAACAAGAACTGCGAGATCTCATAATTCTCGACCGCTCAAAATCTCTCACCGTCGGCAATTGGCGGACAGCGGATCAGCTGATTCGAGATGCTCAATATGTCCTGCGACACAACACCAACTTGAATCCGGAATACGAGGAACTCGTCGCCAGAAAAATTGACCAGTTGAATCGGCTGATTCAGCAAGTCAGTCCATCTCAGGCAGACCAAAGCAGCAGCCTCTTCTCCGGATGGATTCCAATCCTGAACCTGGAAGCCCCGGAGTCATCGAGTTCGTTCCAAACGGTCATGGAGCAAGTCATTGATGAAGGCCAAGGCGACGGGCGAGACCAGAAACTCTTCGAACAATTCGAGGACCTGAGCGCCCGAACCGCTCTCGTCTCTTCGCTCTTGAATTACTTTGAGTCACTGCGAGCCTTGGGGACGGCGAAGACGCCCGAAGAACTCCAGGAACTCGTCAATCTACAAACCAAATTGCAATCCTTCTTCTCGCGTTTCGGCGGAAAAACTGGCTGGCGATCAAGAGAATGGCCGCATCAGTTCCTCTTTCTGGATGAGGTTCTCAAGAACGCTCAGGAAAGCTGGACTCCGGAGCAATTCGCCACCATCGTCGATGTGCTGATGATGCGAACACGGTTGTTGCAGACCTCCATCGGGTTTGTTCCCGAAAGTAGCAAGGCAATTCATCAAAGCATCCACGCAGACATCGCACCGGACTTGAGTCAGGCACTGCGATCACTCACCGCCGCAGAACGCTGGTTGATCCTCGGTGGGAACAACTATCCTGTCGTCGCGACACTGGTTCAACGTGACGTTGAACAAACTCGTCGTCTGATGACTCAGATTGACCGTCAACTTCAGACCGAACTGGCAAAGAGGTCAGGCGAGGCGAAACAACGGTCTGAGATGCTCACCCTCAGCCTCTTGCTGGCCAAAAACTATGACGAGATGCTGTCGGAATCCGGAAGTGTGACGCCCCTGGCGAAATTGTCGAACTTCGACGGGTTCAGCGAAGACAACCTGACCCAGGCAACCGGATCACGTGTCTCGCGTGAAGATGCTCAAGAGTTTCTGGACTTACTCGATGGAGTGGACCGCCAGCGTGTTCGATCGAGTATCCGCTCAGAAGTCGAAAGACGATTGCCCCGGATCAATGCCTGCTGGCCCTTCGAACTTCGTGTTCGAGACCAATACTCCACAACAACTTCGGCACGACCGGTCATGTCAAGCTTCGCAGCGATCCGAATTCTCGACGAACTCGGCCTCGCTCCGGAGGACACGTTGAAGCTAAAACAAGATTGGAAGGAGTTCGTCGATGCAATTGCGAATGACGCTTCTTCTCAGCAATTGCTCGCCATCGAAGCAAAACTGCTCGACGGAATCAATTCCGGGTTCACTGAGGTTGAAGACAATCAGCTTTGGTCATTCGAAGACGCTGACGATTCGCTGGTTCAGGAACTCGTTGACGAAGATCTCCGCAGGCATGTCCAATTCGCCCCCACGATGTATGGCGTCGTCTATCGCGACAACTTCCCGAACTCCCGAATCGCAGATGAACCGTTTCAGTGGAGCGTCTCTGATCAGGTCATCATCGGAGATGATCAAATCGCAAGGATTCACGTCGACGCTCCTCAAGACAGCCGAGTGCTTGTCTACTCCGACGAACTGAAGCTCAACGTTCCTGGAGTCGAAGTAGTGACCTCGGAACCCTGGAACGAATTGACAAACGCTGAAGAAGAAGTGACGTTGCGGGCGAATCCCAATCAGTTTGACGGTGAAGCGTCTCCAATCGTGGCCCTCATATCTCCGGAAGGAATCGTTTACGGGCTGCAAACGGTTTCGACACGGGCAGGCTTCACTCCGTCCGGATGGAAACTGAGAATCTCGGCAAACGGCGTTCCCCTGAATTACGTCGATCTCAGTGATTCGAGAAAGCTTGTCGATTTTCCTCCAAATACAGGGAAAGAGCCTCTAGTCGTTCGCCTCGAACTGGAGAAGCCAGAGAACTCATTCGACGAAACCGTCAACGTCATGTTGTATTCGTTGGATGAGTCGCTCAAGCCACAATCGGCTTTATGGAACCAGCAACTCTCGCTGCAATTTCCGTCCGGGGAAAATCGAGTCGCTGTGCCACTCGTCCTTCCCGCTGAAGGTGAAAGTCCAGCACCTGAGACAGTGACCGAGACAAACCTGACGCGCGGCTTCGCAGTCGAAGTTCGACCGCAGCAATCATCCTCCAACAAGAGCGATGAATCGGTCTGGCTATCGATTGTGCCCCGATTTATTGACCCGGTTGATGTTCGAGATGGGGAATCAGGCGGATACGTCGAAATCGGAGAACCGAGCTACGATCGTCGTTTGCATCGACTCCAAATTCCCATTCGACGAAAACGCGACATCGCCCCCAACCTCTTTCCTCCCAAAGCGATTCCGGTTCAACTCAATCTCTCAACCGGTTTGCGAAGCTATCTCTTGAAAGAACCTCCCGCTCTCCCCACTGTCCCTGAGGAGGGGTATACGCTCGTCGCTGACTTTGGTCCCGAAGTCGAGCAGTTTATCGAAACAACCGACGAACAGGATTTGGAATTCGGACTCAACATTGCCGGGCTGAATCATCTCGTCCAATGGCGTGTTTCCCGATCCGGCGGACTCGTACAACTCGGCAGCCTCAATAACCGCCCGGAAATTCGGACAGCCCTCTCATTTCAGACTCCAGAAGGAAGCCAAACACGCCTGGAAGTCGTGGACGGAACGAACGTCATCGTCTTGTCGGGTGCGAATGGAGAGAAACAGTCCGTGCAATTCGTCCTGGAACCCTCCATCTGGTATCAACCCTTCACCGCCGACACGCTTTTGCCATCTGAACGCAAAGTCAACTACAACATCCGGCTCGTTCCAGAAGGTCAAAACAGCCTGCCGCTGCGGAACTTCGCGCTCACCGACCGCTTTGCAAGAACGGTCATTGCGGCTCCGGGGCCAGAATCGACATGGCTCGTCAAAACAACCTCAGCCAATGTGGAACTGGTCACGCCCGTCCTCAACGACTTCGGACTCGGCGAAGGGCTGTATGAGTTTCAATCGACACTCACCCCCGTCAACGGCGATGTCCCCATCGCCAGCACAACGTCCCGACTGATTGTGGATGCCACCGGCCCCGAAATCAGATGGGACAATGCCCCAGAAGAGTTTGACGTCCAGAAGGGTATTCGCGGAGTTCTGAGAGTCTCTGATCCGCAAACAGGAATCGAGACCGTCACCATCCAAGCCACTCCTGAAGTATCAGTCCCTGCCCGATTGCGGCCTCGTGGAAACTCATCCAATGCCGAACAGCTTGCCGAGTTTGTGATTCCTTCGAGCCTCCTTCCAGAGATTCCTCCATCGACACGAATACAGCGGAAGCCATTGAAGCTAAAGATCATTGCCACCAACCGCGTCGGAACGAGTTCCACACTCGAACAACCGGTCACGCTCGTGCAAAGGTCGATGAAAGCCAAAGAACCAGACAATTCTCCAAAATTCCGTGACCTGACAATCACAATTTCAAGCAACAGTTTCTTCGATGTGACACTCACCGGCCCCAATGGAGCTCCGATTGGAACGAAGGCCAAACAGAAGAAGTCGGTCACCTTCCCCAAACTGGAAGAGGGAACTTATCAGGTGACCTGGACCAACCTTTATTCGGGTGGCTCCGGAGGACCGAAGGAAGTGGACCTCAAAGTTCCCGGCCCGGATTTGCCGCCACAAACAGTAACGATTCCCTGACCGAACCACAGATGAACGCGGTCAGTCGACACCCTCTTAAAATGCGAACATTCCCCAAGTTGGACAATTGAGATGTTTTCGAGGTTGCTTTCATGGTTTCGATGGATCTTCGGAGTGGTCCCGAAGTCGGCTGTCGGATCGGTTCTGATCTTTCGCATTGTGCATTACACGCTCGTCGTGCTGATTGCACTGATTCTCGGCTGGTTCACTCCGCAGATTCAGCAATGGACTCAGCTGCCTGTCATGGGCCACGGCCGGTTAGAGTGGGTCAACGACTACTGGTGTGGAATTGTCTTTCTGCTCGGGTACGCCATCGTTCGGGTCATCCTCTATTTGCTCGAAATCCTCGGAATCGAAGAAGAGGGCGAATTCTCCGACATCGAACGCCCATGGCGAGAAGCCATTGCCGAACTCGAAGCGGAGGGGCTTCCCATCGACGAACTTCCTCTGTTCATCATCAACGGACTGACTCCCCAGCAGGAGCGAAGCGTCTTTCTGGAAGCATCCGGAATTGATTGGCAAGTCATCTCACCGTCACAGAACGAATCAAAATCCCCACTCCGTGTTTACGCTTATTCGGAAGGAATCTTTGTCTCGTGCGTCGGAGTCGGTGCTGTCAGCTGTCAGCAGGGAAAAGTCGTTCCAGTCTCTGCAGGGGGAACTCCAACCTCTGCTCCGCCGTCGAACATCGGGAACCGCACGATCGTGGCTGGTGAGATTTCCAATATCATGGATTCAGCCAAGGCAGGCACAGGAACTGCGAAGTCCGTTGGACAAGCTCCTCCTTCCATTCCGACGGGCACCGCACCGAGCGGAACGATGCCGAGTGCCGCCATGCAGCCTCCCGCTCGCACCGGTGGAACGCTTCGATCGATTGGATCAGCACTCGCTAAAGCGACGATGACTCCCGGAGGAATGAAAGCCGCCATGCAGTCTTTCTCTGGAGGCGCAGCGGAACGCAAAGGATACGGGAAAAAACAGGTCGCACCGATCGACACTGTCGAATCAGAAGTCGCTCAGCGACGCATGGACTTCTTCTGCGAACTCATCAATGAGTCGCGGTTTCCCT
The DNA here is from genome assembly GCF_007859735.1 of Thalassoglobus neptunius. Lineage (GTDB taxonomy): Bacteria > Planctomycetota > Planctomycetia > Planctomycetales > Planctomycetaceae > Thalassoglobus > Thalassoglobus neptunius. Next base: position 21,377 of record NZ_SIHI01000037.1, read on the forward strand.
ATTGTCCGATCAATGGACTGCTGCAGGTAATCCCGATCTCCTGGACCACTTCCACAGATCAAGCCCGCAAACTCGCGCCCGCTGTTCGAATCGATCTCGAAACAATTCACGAATCGCTTCACCTTCAATTTCCGGTCACTGTCGCCTTCTCCGAACTCGACTCGTTGCCGGGCTTGAAGGAATACATGATTCGCGTGGAACGGATTCAACCGGGAATCCGCCAATCTCGAGCTGGTTCCCGATTTGCCACCGGAGCAGTGATCGATGCCAGCAGCATGGACTGGTTGCTCGATCGTTCCATGAACTGGTTCCGGGGATGGACATACACTGCCTTCTCCGCAGATATCAATGCGAAGGACAATCTCAAACTCTTCCACATGTTGTGCTCAATCCGCGAACGACGCGACGCGATGACCGTTCTCCTTCGAGAAAGTTTCTCCCAGCTGACCGAGCCCGAATGCCGTCTCGCGGGATGTTACTTCTTTGCGACCGGAGAAGGCGCAACCGAGCAAGGATTCATTCGCGGTGTTCTCGACCGAATGGTCGAAACGGAAGGTGATGTGGCATGGTCTCCGGATCTTGCCCACACCATCAGCCGCAACAAGACATACTCAAACCTGTTGATTGCTTCGTCAGTCGTGATGGGAGCGGTCAATGCGTTTCTCGTTTATCAACTGCTCGGCGACTAAATTAGTTTTGGAAATGGACTTCGCGAGTTCGCACAGGCAAACACAAAATTGCTTTGCGTGAGCGAAACTCAATCGCGGGTTGAAGACATCATCGGTCTCGAGCGATCGATGATTCTCAAGTTGCAGGATGGTTGTTGGAATCATGGCAGTAGGAAAGGTTCACGATGAGTTCTTCCGGAAAGCGTAATTGGCGAGGCGGAAAACCCTCATCGTCTCCTCCTCCTGCTTCATCTTCCTCTTCCCCCAGTGCACGCAGAAACTGGAGATCTCAGAAGACCGCCCGCGCAGGCCGGAAGAATTCGACTAATAGGCGAATGCCGCGACTCATCGGCGCAAGTATCGCTCTGTTGGCGCTATTCGTCCTTGCTGTTCTGCTTTGGCGACGGGCTGACCGAGTCCATACTCATTTCACAGTGATCGACCCAACCAGCAACCGGTCAGAAGAGTCTTCCGTCTCCATTGAGTTCCCCGACAATCAATCCGAATCCAATTACTTCACCGTCGGAAACCACTTCACGAAACACGTTCAATCAGTGCCTGATGTCGTTCCACTGGAAGAAGTGGGGCGAGCCATACAGGAAGTTGCGGTCATCTATCTACGTCCGACATCTGCCCGAATTCACGGGTTGGATCCCTTCAGATCCGATGAAGCAATTCAGGACTTGAAGACTCAACTGTCCGAGTTTGAGCAGGATCATCTCAAACTGGTCTTCATCGACTACAACAGCGTTGAGTCAGACTGGAGATGGGGATTCTTTGGCGAATCACCTCGCGAAGACGAATTCTCGTGGGCTGCCGAAATTCCAAATACGATCGTTGTCGTCTCGACAAGAGCGACTGAAAAAAGCTGGCCAGCGAGTCTCCCCGATTGGGGGGGAACCATCTTCGAAAGAATCGTCGAACAGGCGTTTTCGTCAGCGGCAGATTCGAACCAAGACAGACAATTGACTGTGAATGAAGTCCTCGATTTCATCACAACTCAAACTAATAGTCTCGTGTCCACTCGCCGAGATTTCACCGGACAAACCGTCCAGATTTTCCCACCGATTGATTCACTAGATTCCGGCGAAGAAAGCCAGGAGACGCCGCTCGGAGAACTTGTCGTACTCAAGTCTCCACCTCCACCGATCCCACGAGAAGCAAGCCCCTCAGACCTTCAACAGATTTCCAAAGTTCAACAACAAATTGCTGAGCTATGGGATCGACTCAATAAGGTTTCAAGCCAACGACTGGTTGACCCAATTCGCTGGCAATCGACGATCGCACAAATTCGGCAGGCTCAAACATACTTGCAAACCGGTCACGTCAACGACTTGCAGGAAAAATTTGATCGCATCATCGACTCGCTTCAAGCGCTCGAAACGAATGCGACGTCTAATCCTTCATTGAAGCTGCAACTCCCCCGGCAGGACTTGCTCTCGGAAAGCTCGACAGTTGACGATTGGTCATCCATCTGGGCATTCACTGAGTTGACGGATCTGAATGCGACTGAAATCGCAGCCGAAGCGATTCTGAAAAAGACGCTGGAGCAGTACCCATTTCAGGCGACTTCAACCATCGGTCCGACAGCCTCGGAACAACAACAAATCGTGGATGCACGTCGTCAAATCGAACAGGTCGCGGCACTCACCTTCGGTTGTCAAGAAGATCTCTCCAACCTCGTCTTGTCTGTCCAACAGATGCTCCTCGAATCGGAAGACCTGATTTTTCTCAATGAAAAGAGTGGCAGCCCAACACGTTCGACACGAACAGCAATCCGTGATCGAGCACTACTTCTTAACCGACAAATCGAAGACTATGTCCGCTGGTCGGTCCGGGCCTCCAAGCTGGAGCGAGAAGTTCTGAACGAAGTCGACAACTACGCCCATTGGGCAGCGACGGCTCCCGGAACACAGCCCGCGAACCAGGCAAGGCTCATCGCGGCAATTTTGGATCGAGACGGAACAGCGACCCTTGAAGCACCCAACGATACAGAACGGTTTCAGGCGGCCTGTGTCCAACTCTTCACCCGGTTAGAAACACTGCTGACTCTGCACTTGCAACTCACGAGCGCTCCGTTTGCGGACCTTCAAGAACTCTCAAATGCTGCTCAGAAATTGCAGACAGCCTACGAAGATCTTCACAATGCTCGTGAGGCTGTTGAAACGATGTCGAAGGGTCTTCTCAACCAACCTGCACCGGGCAGTTCGGTCGAAAAGTGGCAACAGGCTCGCAGCCTCCGCTGGGCACCTGTCCTTGAGAGTTCACTTCGAACGAAGATTTTCGAAATGGGATTCGATCCGATTTCTGAAGTCAATGACACTGACGAATTGGAAGCAGACAAACCCGGCGACAACAGCGGCGCACTCGCTCAGTGGAAGAAAGACGTCCTCTGGGAATCGGTGTGGGCTCTTCGAATTCATGACTGCCTGGCAACGGTTCTCCCCGATGAAGACGAATCAGAAACCGAACAAGACACAGTTCGAACCGCCTGGATCGCCTTACAGAATGAAGACTCCCCAATCGCAATCCCTCGTCGTCTCGATGATCTCAGCTCTGCAGTGATCGACCATTGGGCCGAGTGTCGGGAGTTTGTTCGAATCGCGCATTCACGCTCAAGTGAAACGATGGATCAATACTCCTTAAAGCTCTTGAAGGCGGATCTCGCTTCGCGATTTCTGTCTGACAGCGACTACGATCTCATTGATCTACATCGTCAAATCACGCAACAACTGGCGATCGTTTCCGGATTGCGAACGGCACTGCTTCAGGCGGATCGGGCCATCCTCAGCCAGTGGATTCTGCAGGATTCACTGGGCAAAGAATGGATCGATCCGAGTCGGGTCACCATTCGTGATCAAGACAAATGGTTCCACCGGGTGACACAGTTTTGGATCGAAGAGGCAGAACGTCTGCTCAAACAGGGAGGAATGCAGGATGAGAACGCAATCGTTCAAGAACGTTCCGATCGCCTGAAAGCCTGCCACGGATGGTCTCTCACAGAAAATCTCCCCGAACTGGGATCGATGCGTTTTCCATATCAACAGAACGAAATCACTGCGACGTGGAACATCACCGTCGACAATCCACCTCCCGATCTCGGGACCATGGCCATCAATCTTGTCACCGCGCAAACAGCAGACGGTGCAGATATTGAAGTGATCCCCTCGCAAGTTGCGTTGGATTTGAAGTCTCCAGAAGTCTCAAGCCCTATTGAGATCAGACGCCAACAGCAAGAGGCGGGCGATGACTGTCAGCCGCTCAGGTATCTCACCGGTGTGTTTTATCGAGGAACAGCTTTCCGCACTCCGTCTTTGACGATCGACCCCTGCCCCGCGAGAGAAACTCATCAGGAATTCATCGCTCAGTTGGCTCCTCCGACGTTGAGAGTCACGGGAGAAGATGTGCGTCCAGTGATGTTCGTCCTCGACTGGTCATTCAGCATGCAGGAGAAAGACCGCGATGTCGCTGCCCTGAACGCTCTGCAGGGAATCATCACCCAATCGCAGGCAACAGGTGGACAGATCATCTCAGATCAGGCGAAAGTGGGACTGGTCATTTACGGACATCGAATCGGGGCGCAAGGTGTCAACGAAAGCTATGTCAACTTCGCAGCCCGATTTCGAAATCAGACCGTCGAAGACGTTTCGCAAGCCCTATCGCGGGTCCGAGACCCACTCGACGACGCCCGCGCAGAACTTGCTCCTCGACGACTCGAAGTTGGTCGAGACGATTTTCTTCAAGTCATTCGACAGTTTCGCGACATTCCCCCATTCGGTTCGACTCCGCTTGGACAGGGGATTGTTGAAGCTGCGAAGGAACTCGAAGAGCTGGGTGATGAAGGCGGACTGGTGTGCGTCATCACGGATGGAGCCCCCCGCGATCTCGGAAAGGTCGAGAACATTCTCTCCGCTTCACAGCTGAACAGCTGGACTCCTCGGCAGGTCCGCGATCTTCAGAACAAGCTGGACGATCGAGCAGCCAGCGTCAGGAATTATCTGTCAAACGATCACATCAGCGCAGTGATTCTGGCTCTGGACTTTCAGGAAGGAGCCGAAGAATTCCAAACGCTGGAGAGCATCTTCGGTCCCGATGGGCTGAACGTGCGAATTGAAAACGTTTCCAGTCAGGCAGATCCTCGGGTCCGTCAATTGCAGGAAGTCATCGCTTCGGAATTGAAGCCACGACAGTTCACCGTCGAGACCTCTCAAGGTGTCGCAATCGGAAGCTTCGAACTCGGCGAAACGGTCAGAAACCTCGAAATCGACAAAGAATATGTCGTCAAATTCGGACAGTTCGAGCCTCAACGGTTTCGCGTCTCACCCGGCGATCAGCTGGAATTCAGCTTGAATTGGGAAACTCAGAAGCTCGATGTCGAGCGAGACTTCGACCGCTCCAGTCGTTCTCCGTCGATCGCTCTTGATCGAAATCTCCCACGAACTCTGCCGACAATTTTGCGGGCCGATGCGTCCATGTTGGGCACTCCGTCCAACGGGGAAGTTCGCTGTGAAATCCAAATCATGCTCGATCACGCTGAGCGCGAGCGCGTCGTCCAGCGACCAGAAGAAATCGAATTCGAATTCCAGGCGATCGGACAAAACGGTTACATCCCCGATCGAGTCCGCATTGAGTCGAATTCGCAGTTCGGGGCTCCCGGCTGGACAGCCCTCCTCGATCCATGGCCGAGCAACCGCGGAATCGACATTCACAGCTGGTGGAAGATGACTCGGACACCTCCCGACCAGATTCTGAGCTTATCAAGCCTGTCACAAGCGTCCTCGGCGAACCAGACAGTCGTGATCGGAGACGGGGCCGTTCCTGAGTGCCGTTTCTGGAATGCCTATACGGTCCAAGATGGTCGGCAGATTTACGAAGTTCACCTTGAACCGGTCGACGCCAGCCAGTTCGAGGCAGTCAAAGATCTCCGGATTGAAATCGGTTCGGCGCGAATTCTGAACGACCGGAATTCGTTTGTTCACGAGAGAGTCGACCACGAAGTGACCATTGTGGAATCGGGAATTGTCGTGCACTCATTCCTCTATCCAAGAAACGCGAGTCCCCAATTCGACGAGAAAGTTCTCGCAATCACGACCGCAGAATCACGAAGAGAGGATGCCTTCTCGGCAACCGTCAAGGTGACGCGACTGCACTGATTTCGAAGCTGAATTCGAAACCAGTGAAGCGGACTCTCCAACAGTTTGGCAGTGCGGTCACATCGACAGAGCGGTAACAGCCCCGACCGCTGCATTGCGATATCAAGATCTACGGTTCGAGCGTTTGTCGTCCAAAGTCTCCTCTGGCGAGAGAAGATGCCAGAGGAGCTGTGATCACCGGGAAGACAACTCAGTTGCTTCCATCAAATCTTTGCAGCCACACGAACTTGCTGATGCCAATAGACAGTTCAATTGCTCGTGCGTTTCACCGCAACCCCGAGAAAATGCTCTAAATTCCAGGCTCAGGAGCTTCATCAGCGGCCTGCTCGTCGTCTGAGGCCATTTCTGGAAGAATTGGTCGACGCTCAGGATGAGCATGAAAGATTGGGAACTCAGCTTGAATTTCACGAATTCCCAGTACCAGCCCTCCAGAGCTTGAAACCACAATTCGGTCTGTGCGTTCATTCACAACGCGATTCGGGAAATCACGCATCGCGACTTTGCCGATCACAGTTCCGTCTTCACGGTTTAAGATGAGCAGGTTCCCGTTGAAGTCAGACGCGTAAACCCGTGTGTCGCTGGCACTGATGAACTGGGTGGCTTGTGGCTGATTCCAAAGAACGCGACCACTTTCCAGATACAAAGCAAACATCCCTTTTCGATTCGGAATGATGTAAACATGATTTCCGACTGCGGTCGGTCGCTGATTCATGATCGAGCCGCTTGAGAACGTCCATCGTGTTCGTCCGTTCGACTGGTTCAAGCAGAACAAGCGAGAATTTTCATCCGCCACGAGAACGTACTCACCAATGCTTCCAAGTGGAGTGGTGATTCGTGCATCGGTCTCGAACTGGAACTTCAGTTCTTTATTCAGATCGGACAACCCGTAAACCGTTCCGCGTTCGCTGGCAAAGAGAACCGTGTTGCCCGAATGAATTGGTGGAGAGATGATTCGCTTCGGAGTTTTGAATCGCCACTCTCGGGACATCAGAGACCAGCGTGGCAGCAAGTTCTCTTGGTGAAGTTCCCGGACCTTTCGCAAATTGAAAGCGTACACACTTCCTTCGACAGTCCCGATGAACACTTGAGTGTCACTGACTGTCGGGGAAGCAGATGGAAACTGGGGAGACCGCAATTCCCAAAGCAGTTCTCCGTTGAGTTTGTCGAATGAGTGCACGTGCATCCCACTGGCGACGAGCAGCTCGCGTTCGTTCGACTGGGTCGGAAAAGACCGCTGATCAGCGACTCCGACGAGTGTTGACCAGATTCTCCGACCGGTTTCCCCGTTGAATGTCGTCAAAATCCCGGAGGTCGACTGCAGGTACACATTTTGTTCATCGGAGGTGACATGAAGAATGGTGTTCCGTCGGGCGTCGTTGATCGCCTGCCCCCACCAAGCCAGCGTCAAACCATAGCGGTTCAACTCAGTTTCCTTTGGCATTCCCTCAAGGGTCTGTGCGTTCAGGGAGTTTCCGCCGAGGAGCAGAACGGCGACCAGAAGTACCTGTCGCGTAAGCTTCGTCATTGTGGAGGCCTTAGGTGTGATTCAACGAAATGCAATGAACAGTCAGAATCAATATCCATCCCAGAATAGGATTCTCGATTGGAACGTTGAATGTCGCCTGAAGTCAGAAGCCTTCCAGTTTCGCAGGCAGACAACCAATCAGGCTGAGGCTCTGGACAGTCGCCAGAGTACGCTCATCAACGCTGATTGTTGAATAATGTAACAGCTGACTCGATGCAAACGCACGAGAGATCCGCCATTCTTTCGCTCTAATCGTCGATTCTTTGTCGTCCACATCGATTTGTTTGCCCCAGCCCGAAGAGCTTTGCTCAAGTGATGTGGATGTCTCCGGGAGAATCGATTCTACAAGCAGCGCATAACTGGAATTCTCGGATCGATTCGAACAACCGGACTCAGATGACCTACAGATTCCCCGCTGAACGGATGACGTTCTTGCTTGCGATTCCAGCGAAGACTGTTTCTATTCGACACCAACTCCATAAAATTGATATTCCCGAATTCCTCACGAAATCGCAATCGGACGAGATCGGATCGTCTCTATCGAATGAAAGGACAGGCGGCACCTATGAAAGCGGCAGTCATTCAACAACCTGGAACCCCGGATGTTTTTCAGGTCAGTGAAGTTCCCAGCCCATCCTGCGGTCCGACCGAAATCCTGGTAAAGATCGCTTACTCCGCCGTGAACCCGATCGATACCTACTTTCGCAGCGGGGCGATCGAAGTTCCCGGTCCATTTCCGCTCATTCTGGGATGTGATTTCGCGGGAACTGTCGAAGAAGTGGGGCCGAATGTCACCAGATTTCAGGTCGGAGATCGTGTTTGGGGAAGTAATCAGGGACTGTTCGGACAACCAGGAACGCTCGCAGAGCAAGTGGCTGTCGACGAGAAGTGGGCCTATCACACGCCCGAAAAGATGAGTGATCAGGACGCCGCAGCCGGTGCACTGACCGGAATCACTGCCCAACTCGGGTTGTTTCTGCATGGTCGACTGCAGTCGGGGGAAACGGTCTTCGTGAACGGCGGAACAGGCGGAGTCGGTTCGATGGTGATTCAGTTCGCCAAAGCGGCCGGAGCGAAGGTCGTCACGACTGCCGGGGCCGAAGAGAAACAGAAGCTTGCCCGTGAACTCGGGGCGGATGTTGTCCTCGATTATCGGTCCGAACAACTGGAGAACGAGTTGCGCGACGCATCTGCGTCAACTGGAGGCTTCGATATCTGGTGGGAGACTCAACGAGAACCGAATCTTCCAATGGCGATTCTAGTGATGAAAAAACGTGGTCGAATCATTCTCATGGCTGGGCGCGAAGCTCAACCTCAGTTTCCTCTCGGTCCATTCTATGTGAGCGACCTGCAGATGATTGGATTCGCAATGTTCAACGCCAGTGCTGAGGAACAGCGAGACTGCGCGGAGAGAATGAATTCGATGTGGTCAGAAGGAAAGTGGAAGCCGATCATCGGTCAAACATTCTCACTCGACGATGTCTCGAGTGCACATCAATTGCAGGAAGACAACACTCTTGGGAAAACTCACACCCTGACCGGGAAGATTCTTATTGAGATTTGACGTATTTATCGAATCGTCTCCCGCGAGGACATTGTTTAGTTGGATGCGAATGAATCGCACGTGAGACTGAACGAACGCTCCGGTCACACGGTTCCTGACTCAGCGTTTATGCAGAAGTCAGCCAATTCGCAGAGACCGGAACCATTTCAAATCATCCCGCCAGGGATCACCCAATCAACGCTACTGAAAAGACCTTTACTGAAAAGAAAAAGAAGTCATGACTGTCCCTGAATTCATGCGTGCGAAGTCCCAAGGCCGAAAGCTCTCCGTGCTGACGGCTTATGATTCTCTCTGGGCAACGATCCTGGAGGAATCGGGAATCGATGCCATTCTCGTGGGTGACACACTAGGAATGGTCGTGCAAGGGAAACAAACGACACTTCCCGTCACACTTGAGCAAATCATCTACCATGGCGAAATCGTAGCGAGGTGTGCTCCGAAGACACTTGTCATCGTCGACCTCCCGTTTATGAGTTATCAGGTCAGCTCACGTCAGGCCGTTCGCAATGCCGGAAAAATTCTGAAAGAAACCGGTGCTCAGGCTGTAAAACTTGAAGGGGGAATCAATCAGTCCAAAACGATTTCTCGACTTGCGGATTGTGACCTGTCCGTAATGGCTCATGTCGGAATGCGTCCCCAATCGGTTCATAAACTCGGGAAGATGTCTGCCATTCAACGAGACGCGAAAGCGCTGCTCGCAGACGCAAAAGCTGCTGAAGACTCCGGGGCCTTTTCCGTTGTTCTTGAACTTGTGCCTGCCGAAATCGCCCAGGAAGTCACAGACACACTCTCGATTCCGACAATCGGAATCGGAGCCGGAGCTGGCTGCGATGGTCAGGTTCTCGTCACCCCTGACATGTTCGGCCTTTCCGGGTTTCAACCGAAATTCGTCAAGAAGTATGTCGACCTGAAAAAACTCGCTGTGGAAGCGACGAAACAGTACATGACAGAAGTTCAGGAAGGTCAATTCCCGGACGACGCTCACAGCCACAAATAGCGTTCATTCCGAGTTTTGACTTCTACGAATTCATTCCCTCCCCCAATCTCTTTGCGAGCCTGACATGAGAAGAATCTGGACCAGCGCCTCACCACTATTCCTCTGTGTGATTGTCTTGACCGGTTGGGCCTCGAAACATGTCGTTGCTCAGGAACGTCCGAACATCCTCTGGATTTTTGTCGACGATCAGTCTCGGCATTACGGATTCAACGGAGAATCTCTCGTCGACACTCCGACGATGGACCGGCTTGCCGCTGAAAGTACAGTCTTCACGAATACCGTCGTCACCGCGCCGGTCTGTTCAACATCACGTTCCTCGCTGATTACCGGGATGTATCAGACATCCATTGGTGCACATCACCATCGCAGTGGACGTGGAACCGAAAAAATACATCTGCCTGATCATGTCCGAATGATCCCGGAATATCTTCAAGAGGCGGGATACTTCACGTCACTCGGGACAGCGACAACAGCCGCATCAGCATCTCCTGCACGACGACTCGGAAAGTCAGATTACAATTTCGAATGGGACGAAAGCGTTTACGATTCGAGCGACTGGAGCGGTCGTGAACCGGGGCAACCATTCTTTGCACAGGTGATGTTGCTCGGGGGAAAAGCGAGGCAGCAAGCACGCAAGTCAAAAGACATTCCGCACGTTGCCGTCGACGATGTAACCCTGCCGCCGTATTACCCGGATCACCCGGTCATCCGAGAAGACTGGGCTGCTTACCTCGATACGTTCACACTCGTCGATCGAGAAGTTGAAGCGATCGTCGATCGGCTTGCTAAAGATGGAGATTTGCAAAACACGATTATCTTCTTTCTGACCGATCACGGCGTCAGTCATGCTCGCGGAAAGCAGTATTGCACCGACGAAGGTGTCATGGTGCCTTTCTTCGTCTACGGCCCCGGTCGAATCGACGCTCGCATCGAACGCGACGAAATGGTGGCACATATTGATGTCGCCGCTTCCACGCTGTTCTTCGCGGGAGTTACTATTCCCGATCACATGGAAGCTCGTCCGCTCTTTGGCCCCGACGCCAGCCCTCGTGAGTACGTCGTTTCAGCGAGAGACCGATGTGACGAGACTTACGATCGAATTCGAAGCGTCCGCACTCAATCGATGAAGTACATCCGGAACGGATACCCGCAGCGACCGCACCTGCTCCCTAACGTCTACAAAGATCAGAAGGAGATTTACCAGGCTCTTCGGGAATGGCATCAGGCTGGCAAACTCAATGCACTCCAGGAAACTCTCTTGTTTTCAGAGACTCGCCCGGAGGAAGAGTTGTACGATCTTGCGAAGGATCCTTGGGAACTCAACAACCTCGCCGATTCCGCGGAATATCAATCGCAACTGCGAGAGATGAGCGGCTTGCTTGATCAGTGGATCGAAGAGACCGGCGATCATGGTCAGGAAGTTGAACCGATGGAAATGTACGACAGCGACATGGCAGTCTACCTTCAGTCGATGACCAACAGAAAACCGGAACGACTTCCGCTCATTCAAAAGAACATCGACCAGATGAAACGCTGGTGGCGGGAAGGAAAATAACATCTGTCAGATGCTACATTCCCCACAGCCACCCAATCGTTTCCTCGACTGAGTCTTACTTCTTCGAACCCTGTTCGGAAAGGCGTCTCTGGAAGGATTCCCCTTCGAGTCGATACTCCGGCGGAACAGGTCGGTTTGAACTGCCAAATCCCTGGGCGGCGTCTCGTTCCTGATCGCCGCCATCTCGCCGCTCTCCTGAGGATTGATAGTCGATTCCTCTCAACAGGGTTTCGAATTGACGCCGCTGCGCCTGCGAATCCGGAGACTGATCTGTCCCCGGATCTGCGAGGCGTTGCTCCAGCCGATCCAGAAAACGATCCAGTTCTTCCGGAGTGAACTGCGTATTCTCCAGCAGATCTTCGGGCTTCTCTCCTCGTGAGAGTCGTTCTCGAAGTTTTTTCAGTGCCAGTTCCGTAGCTCGTTTTCGATTCTCCAAGTCAGCTTGTTCCGGAGTCAAAGGCTCGGGCGAAGCGTCTCCCTGTTCTCCATAATCAGGGGAGCGCTGTCCTGCATTTGTTCCTCCACCTCCTCGCGAAGACCCATCCTGAGAACCGGAACCGAGCTCACTGCTCTGACTCGAATCTCCTCCTTCGGTACTCTGCCCGGACTGTCCTTCTCCCGGTTGACCTTCTCCCGGTTGACCTTCAGATGGTTGACCTTCAGATGGTTGTCCCTCAGATGGTTGTCCCTCAGATGGTTGTCCCTCAGATGGTTGTCCCTCAGATGGTTGTCCCTCAGATGGTTGTCCCTCAGATGGTTGTCCCTCAGATGGTTGTCCCTCAGATGGTTGTCCCTCAGATGGTTGTCCCTCAGATGGTTGTCCCTCAGATGGTTGTCCCTCAGATGGTTGTCCCTCAGATG
>NZ_SIHI01000038.1 GCF_007859735.1 Thalassoglobus neptunius
GGTCAGTCAGGTCACTTGGGTACGCTTTTCGAATCGCCTCGGACACCGTGCACTCCTTTGCGTTGATGAACCGCAAAGTGTGAACAAAACCAGACTTTCACAAAACCTCAGTTTCCGGATAGCCTCTAAACGTGCTTTCGTAGTTATGAATTGCCAAAGCAATGTTTTTAAGATTGTTCTTACACTGTGTTCTTCGAGCAGCTTCCCGTGCTTGCTGAACAGCCGGAAGTAGCAGTGCAATAAGGATTGCGATGATCGCAATCACGACCAGGAGTTCAATCAGAGTAAAAGCTCTTGAGCGGTTCTTTTCCCGTGTACAGACATTTTCAAATAAATTCATCAAACACCTTTCTTCATAAGTAGTAGAACGGTCGCGAAATTACATTCTTTCCCGACGACGGATGACGAACAGATAGTTGGAGAGAACTAATTCAGCGGGACGACGATGATTCCGTAGTTCGCTTTGAACTGGCCCGTATTCTCATCGCTCGAGATTGCTCCAAGGACAACATTCAGATTGTCCCGGACTGTTTTCTTCCAAAGCGAAAACTTCGAGTCAATCGATTTTCCAGGACCAACTTCCACGGACTGTTTGACGTGGAACCCTTTCGGGGAGACAAACTCGGCCTCATCGAGACCGATGACAACTCCAGTGTCTTCGAACTCACTGACTAACCAGTGAGGTCGAGGCGACTGTAAGATTGCATAAAGGACATAAACATCCGCTGACTGAGAGAGCTCAACTGTTATTTCAATGTCCGTATTAAACTTATCATCGTTAAACGTGCGAATATAGTCCTTGCCAAGAAGGTAGGATGGTATGCCGAGAGAATCGATTCCGTTCCATTCGTGCGTACGATCGACGAATGCACGAGCATCTTCTCCAAATCCATTCGGGACGACTTCATAGAATTTGGGGCGAGAACTACTGGAGAGATTGTCCGTGACGTTCAAAATAACGTCGGAACGAGGCATGCTCACATCGTACATCTGAGAACCGAATGGAAAGGCGGCACGATTGACAGAAACAACTCGGTCCCATTCCCCACTCAGTTTAAAGTGAGCTGCTTCTCCGACACTCAACCTTTGCGGCGGAAGACGGTCACCGGAATTCTGATCGCGTCCGGTCAGTGATGTGACGTCGACTTCGCCGTCAAAAACGACGACATCCGTTTCAGAATTGCCGGGATGAACCATGATTCCGAATTCGGTGCCGAGGTCGAGAACCTCGGTGGTCGGAGTGAATACCTTAAATTCACCCTTCCCGACACCTTCGACTCGGGTCGTTGCAGTCCCTGAGTTGAGACTGACCGATATTCCCGAATGAACAACCAATTCGGCTGGACCAACCAAAGACATGATTGCGCCCGAACTGAAGACAAGTTCCGCGCGACCACTTCCCAGGGAGACGGTGTCTCCGCGGCGTAAGAAGTCGCCAACGGACCAACGCGTGGCGCCAAGAGGCCAAGACGCGTCTACGGAACGCGCAAACTCCGCAATGGGCGTCGCATCCACATTTCGGTCCTGATTGTCAATCGTTGGAGCGACATCATCACGGCGATCCGTGGAGTTATTAGTGAGACGAGGTCCGTTCTCGTCGGGTCGTTCGTGAGTCAGTTGGTGATCGAGCCCACTAGATCTGTCAGAGCCAGACAATAACCAAGCTGTCACTCCGACGAAGACCACGGCGAGCGTCAACACAAGTGCGATGAAAGCCTTGGGCCGAGTTGAATGTCGTTCTCCGCTTGATCGCGTTGCTGAAGAGGGTTGTAGCGAGTTGCTCTCGCCTGACTGTTCCATCCTGAACGCACTCTCAACGCGGAGATGTCCACGCAACGCAGCTGTTTCCAGGTACAATCGTCGGAATTCAGCATCTTGCTTCAAACGCTCGCAGAACGAACGAGCTTCATCTTCGGTGTACGTACCCATCTCCACGAGATCGAGAATCCGAAGAATTTCAAGTTGATCGCTACTACGTTGCGCGTCGATTATGCCCCTCCTCTCACGCCAGCTTCGATGTGATGCAGGTTCCCAAATTTCGAATGATGATCTGCAGACGCCGACGAACGGTGACCTCAGAACGATTGAGCATTTTGACGACGTCTTTCAGCTTGACGTCCGGTCGGAAGCGGTAAAGGACAAGGTCTCTTTGCTGAGACGGGAGCTTCTCAAGGCATTCCTGCAGGGCAGTCGACTGAACTTCGAATTCATTTCCCATCGCAGCTGCATCTTCTGCAAGGAGCTGAACGAGCTCATCGCTGAAGAAGACCCGACGATTGTGCTCTTTTCGACGAAACTCCTGAACCTTGAAATAAGCGATCCGACAAGCCCACGCACCAAAATTTGTCCCACGCTCAAATTCGCTTCGTTTCTCCCACATGAAAGTGGTGACTTCCTGGAACAGGTCGTCAACATCCGAACGATCTGGGAGAAGTGACACTAGATACCCGACAATTCTCCCCTGATGCTGCATGACCAATTGAACGAATTCATCCGGTCCGATCATTGCCTCAGACGGAGCGACGGGAGAACTACTCATAACAGGAAGGCCGGACGGACAAGTGATTGTTGATGACTTCTTGATACTAATGACGCTCTTCAGAAAAAACCAAAGCACAAAATCGAGATTCACAGCAAAAAAACGTACAAGCAGTTTCTGGAAAACCCTTTGTGTCACCAAGTCTCTTGGCATTGGCCGCACAGGTCACAAGCATCAACGCAAGGGCAGTCGAGTGAAACACCTGAGATGCCACTTTCGATAGCGGTAGAGAGACAGCAACCATCCGCAGCCCCTGAATCAGCCGTCACTGAAACTCTCCACTCACTGCAAGTCCAACACGACAAGCAGTTCGTGGCTGAACTTTATGGAACGTTGGTTTCGCGATCTCACCGAACCCTGCATTCGTCGCAAATCACTTCGCAACGTTGCCAAGCTGGAAGCAGCAATCTGGGAGCACATCAATCACACCAACAACGCTCCCAACTCCTTCCAGTGAACCAAAGACCCAGACGACATCCTCAACAAAGTCACCCGAACCAGAGAAGCGATCAGTCAGACACCGACCGAGTGAGTCACTAGGTTAGATTGATTCCCTTTCAACTGAGTCAATCACGCGTGCCAGACTCGGATCGCACAGCCCGCCGATTGTGGCAGCGACTCCGCCTTGCCACAGAGGAAACACGAAAAAGAAACCCCAAGGGTGACCAATCGATGTGTGGTCCGCAATGAAGACTCCAATCACTATGAACGCTGACCCCAAAATCGTTCCGACAAGTGGCGTCAAGAGAAGGGTCAACTCAGGTTGTGATTCTTCGACGAAAGTAATCAACGGAAATACGAGAAGCGTCGCCCCGATGCATCCGCTGATCGCACCAACAATGGCTCCCCCGAACAATCCGTTGTCAACTCCGAGCAGGTTCATCCCAAAGAAAACCCCTCCAATTCCTGCCAGAAAATAGGCGACCCCTGAAACAACAATCAGGACCAACTGCTGCCAAACAGCAATGGGAGTCAGCGACTTCTGAATTGCAAAACAAATCGCTCCACCAAACAAGAAACCAGGGATAAATACTACAAGTCCCGGAACGACGAACGACAAGCAGGAAAGAAGCCCAGACGCAAGTCCGCACATCACAAAAATCGCAATTGGTGGTTGATTGTTATTCATTCACAACAAACCGCACGATCACCGCGTGCATAACTGATGGCGATTTGTCACACGCTGGAAACGCCATGATTTTCTTTAGAGGCTGACAGAAAACTGATTTTATGATCAGCTAGCGAGCGGCAATAGATTTGTGCCTAATGAGCGTTTGTTCACGACAACTCATCAAGGAGCGAAGCATGGATGCACGGCTGCCGGATGACTTTTACAAGCATGTCAAAGATCTGCTACCAGCACAACCGACTCCCGGACCGCAAGGGGGACGCCCGCCAACGGATCACTTTACCGTTCTCAAAGTCATCTGGTTTGTGTTGACTGTGGGCTGTTGTGACATGACTGGGAAGATGCTGGGATTTGGGAAAAATTTCCTCACCTGTTGCTCACCAAATCGAGGCGAACCAACCAACTCTCGCACGAGACTGTCGTCATTGATTCTTCTCAAGTACGAGCTTTTGGTGGCGGAGTTTGCAGCGGTCCGAGCCCAGTTGACCGCAGAAAGAAACGGGTGAAACACACCATGCTGGTCGATCGTCTCGGAGTTCCCCTGGCGGTGCAGTCGGTCTCGGCGAACTCGACTGATCACCGACAGATCCTCTCGACGCCTGCGAACGTTTCGCATTCACGGTGATCTGCTTCCAAATCCTCACACGCAACAACTAACTGAGGAACAAGCGAGCGAGGTTCATTGTCAACCTCATTAGCTATCATTGCGATTTACCTTAATAACTGAGGTGGTATTATCTCGACGTTTCGCGGAAGAGTGGGCTGTCGATGACGGCGGCGATTGTGGCAATCATGTGGTAGTCGTGCTCGGCCGATTTTGCCACGATTTTCTCGATCTCTGTGTAATCATCCGGTTCTTCCCCGTTGGCATAGGTAAGGAGTTTGGTGACGAAGCAGCGGATGAAGCGATCGCTGTTGGCCTTCGATTGCATCAGCTGACGGAAGCCGACGATATCGCGGTACTCAGCTCTGTTTAAGAAACTGGCGGAAGCATCAACTGGAATTCCTTCTGGTTTCGGTCGCTTCTGTCGTTGCCGTTTGCTAACGGGTTCGAGAGTTGGGTCATCGTAAGCGTCTCGCCAACTGCCAACGGGGTCGAAGTTTTCGAATGCCCAGCCGAACGGGTCAATGCTCTGATGGCACGAAGCACAGGTTTTGTCGGATCGATGAGCCTCGAGGACTTCCCTGATCGTTCTTGCAGAGCGAATATCTGGTTCTTCAATTAGGACGTCCGCTGGCGGGGGCGATGGATGGATCGCGAGAAAATTTTCCATCACGTAAATCGCCCGATGAATGGGAGACGTGCCGAGGCTGTCAGCGGTGACGGTGTGAAAGGCCCCCATTCCCAAAAACCCACCGCGTCGACCATCCGTGAAGGTGTATTTGCGGAGCTTTGAATCCTGCGGAGCATCGTCGATTCCGTAAACCACAGCGAGGTCCGCATTGATGAAGCTGTAATCGGCGGAGATGAACTCCGTGACCGGAAGATCTTCTTCAACGGCATAGCGAAAGAATGTTAGTGCCTCATTGATCATATCGTCACTGACCTTTTTCCGGTGATAATGCGGATAGCGGTCCGGATCAGGGGCCATGAAGTTAATGTCGTTGAGTTTCAGCCAGGCGTAAGGGAACGTCTTTAGAAACGGATCGCACTCAGCCGATTCCAGGCGACGTTGCACTTCCTCATACACACCTTCGAACGATTCAAAATCCCCCGCTTCTACGGCCTCGCGCAGCTCGCGATCGGGAATTGTACTTTGGAGGAAGTTGCTGAACTTCGCGGCGAACTCTTCCTGTGGAGTCAGATCGTCGGTGTTGAGCAGGAGAAACGGTGGCGATGCCAAGATCGCGATGATCCCTTCCTTAAAGGCAGCCACATCTCCGAGGGATTGCTTCTTTGACTGCACGAGTTGAACGACCGGTTCCAGCTCCCCTTCACGAACCTCACGACGCCAGGCTCGTTCCGCAATCGGTTCCAGAATCGAAGCAGCGTCCTCAACCGAGGGGTTCTTGCCCAGCAAAGCCACTTGACGAGCAGGCGGCCAAGAGTCGAACAATGGCCCTTCGACCGAGGCGCTGTAAATTCGTGGTCGTGGCCCCCGCCAGAAGTCGACCCAGTGATGCCAACTTTCTGGCCTGAGCACCCGGCGTCCCGGCTTGTTGACGATAGAATCCGCAACTTGCTGATAGAGTTCGGGATCGTGTTCCTTAATATATTCTCCGGCAATGGCATTCTGAAATTTGAAGTTGCCGTTGCCACGCAGAGTCAGTCCGTCAGTCGGATACCGGAATCGCAGACGTGTTCCAGCTGCAAGCCATTCGGTTAACTCAAGTTCGACGATATTGTTGTCTGGCAAATCGAAAGTCCGTTCTCGATTGCCCATCACAACGGTGAGTTGAATCGGATCGTCATCGTAAATGCCGGTCTTCTCCGCCTCATAATATCCACGATCTAATCCGGTGCAGCGAATAGAAATCTTATACCAACCGGTTGTCGGAACGACTGGAAAATCCTCGAAGTACGCCAACTCCTTAGGATCCAGAAAGTCGAATCCTTCGCGTTTGCCGCGTCGCTCGGGACGCTTCAGATTCTGGCTGGTGTGCGCAGACCGGATCTGCCTCGAATCGATCTCATAATGTTTGGACTCTGGCTGTTGGCCGTCGAGAATCGTGGCATCAACAATTTTCCGAAGCGAATCGATATACTGTTCGAGATGGAAGTTGCTGAATCCGAGCGTCTCGCCGTGGGTGTCAAACCCCTCGTAAAGTGAATCGCCAATGAGATTGTCGGTCGGCTGATGAGTCCCAACGTCTTCAATCAACAGGGCATCACGAACACTATTCTTAAATTCGCGATTGTTAATCCGTCTTGGAGCAATCTCATGTGAGTGTTGTGACTGGGCAGCGTAGCTCTGGACTTTGTCGGAGAGGAATTCAACTAATTTGTGGCGACCAGAGGTCGTCAGCTGACTCTTTTTTGCTGGAGGCATCTCGCCTGCCTTTACAAGATCCAGACTGGCTGTCCACAGATCGATGCTTTCTTGAGCTGGGGCCGTCCCCAAATCGTGAACGCTGAAGTCTCCCTTGGGCTCTGCTCCACTGTGACACTTGCCGCAGTGCATCTTGATGAGCCCTTCATCTGCGAATGCCGGAAGTGCAGTTCCGAAACCTAATGCCCCGACAATGCACCAAGAAAGTATTCGATCGAACAGGTTCATAAAAGAATCCAAAATGAATGCTGAAGGAAGTCGTGCGGTTCGAAACATTAAGAGAAGCTCAAATCGAGAGCTCCAGTGCTGGTATTGAACGAGTCGCGTTCGATCCCAAACCGCTGCATCAGTGTGACGTATAGATTACATAGCGGCATGTTATTCCCACTATTGTCACGACCATCGATATATCCTCGATGTTTAAATCCACCCCCAGCGACAAAGACCGGAAGATTTCGATTCGAGTGCGTCCCACCGTAACCCATTCCGCTCCCGAACAGCACAATCGTGTGGTCGAGCATCGTCCCTTCCGAATTGGGTTCCCGAATTGAATCGAGCTTGTTCAGACACCTCGTCAACCTTGCGATCTGGAATGACTCGATCGACACCAGTTCCTTGACAAGATCCTCTCCTCGGCCGTTGTGAGTACATCCGTGATAGCTGCGGTTCACGCCATCGATGTCGGTGTAATTTAATTCGGCCGGGAATTCGATACTCGCAACGCGGGTTAAATCTGTCTCGAATGCATAGGCAATCATATCGAACATGGCATCGTACTTGTTGGCGATCGTCGTCTCGCCTACGAAGTGATCGGCGATGTCGAAGGAGGGCTTGTCGCGGTCCAGCCAGGTCTCGCGGTCAGCCAGCGAGTTTTCCAGTTCGCGAATAGAAGTCTGGAACTGATCGAGTCGGTCTCGATCCAGTCGACTTGCGTTCCTTTTGACTCCCTCGAACTGGCTTCCCAGAGTGTCGAGAATGCTCGCGTTCCGCTGCAGCATCTCTCTTCGCTGTTCTTTCTCCTGCGGTGATAAATTTAAGAACAGATGGTTAAAGAGTTCCTGCGGATCGGTGATCGGCAGTTTCTCGACACCGTTCGCCGTCCAACTCATACGAATACCCGAATCGAGCGCAGCGCCGACTGAGGGATAACGGACCTGACTGCCGATGTGCCGCGCGAAGAGCTGATCGAGGGACATATTCTTTTCGGGGAATGCTTGAGCATCCGTCGGCAGGACCCCGCTGAGAAATGAAATTTCCCGACCATGCCCGCTCACCATATTGTGATCAGTGTGCGAGATAATCGTCATGCGATCCTTCAACCATTCCAACGATCTCAGCGTTGGGGAAATCGTGAAGTCCTTCCCGAAGTCCGTCGGAAAGAAGTGTTCCGGATGCATTCCGAACGGATTGCCAACCACGAGAAACCGAGTCGGTGCGGTCGTTGGCCTCGGGGCAGCGAATGAAAGCGACTCCAGAAGCGGGAGTGCCAGTGTGCCCCCCATGCTCTTAAGAACCATGCGTCGATTAAGATTCATTGAGTCACCTTTCCGTTGATTGTTTTACGGTTAATTCGAGGAGTGGGCCAACAGCTTCCGGATGCGAGTCGCTGGCAAACATGTGTGCTAGAACGGGACCTTTGCCTTCGATTTGTGTTGTTAAACGCACAAGAGTCAGCGTAACGGGCTTCCCGCTGTTATTTTTCAGAAACTCCAGCAACTGGTCATTGGCGATACCGAAAGATCCCCGCTGGGCACTTCGTTCGATCTCAAACGTCCCTAACAACACACCATCTTCCGGGGAGGGGGAATCCTCCCATGTCGCATCAACAGACCAGTCGGCCTTTTCAGGGTTCGTTAACCCATAGACACCGAAGCGGTTAATAAGCGACAACCGCGAGACTAATCCCCGTCGACTGGGGACAAGGTTTAACCTTAACCTCGCTGACAACACATCTTTAAGTTCAACATCGGTGAGATCGAATTCAAAGAAGGAGCGATAGTCCCATTTGCCGTTCTCTGTTTTCCGGACGGACAGAACTTCTGAATCGATGAATTTGTGCCGTTTATTGTTGGGAAGGACCGAAGTCGAACGCCCGGCGGTGCCGATCCTCACGAGTTCTGTATTCGCTGAAGGCACGAAAGCCGAGTCCTCCTCAGTCCGTATATGCATTGATTCGGTAGAGACGGTGACTTCTTTATGTGGCTCTTTGAGCCGGATTTCTTCACCTGTCGCTGAATGATGAACACCAATCTCTCCTTCGATCAGTTCGAAGACAGAGTCCCCGCGCGTGGAATCGACCCTCACGGCAAAGCGGGTCCCATAGTCAACCGCATACCCGGACGGAGTCTCGACAACAAAGCCAATCGCTGCTTCCGGGACTTCCACCAAAGCAACTCCATCCAATAGTCGGCAACGCATCGCCGAGATGAGTTCAAGATGGACAGGGGCTTCAAGAATCATTTCCGCTCCGGTCGGAAATCGCAACGTCGCAATTCCGGACTTCAGTCTCAAAATTCCGGGAGTGAGTTGCGAGCCGGGTACGGTCGGCAACACGCTCTCCCAGGAGGCGTTCTCACTCGACACCAGCATCGCGACGTTCTCGATCGGCTGAATCGCGGTCCTCAACACCAGAAATAACAGCACCGTCGCTGCCACGACTCCGACCATTGACCAAGTGCGGAACCTGTTTGTTCGAGGAAATCGTGCATTGGTCGCGGAGTTCACCGCTCGTTCCAACGCGATGTCGCGCAGCCCAGTGTCAGTCGCCACCGCTGTGACGAATTCGCGACGCAACTCCGGATGTTTCAACAGAAGAATTTCCAGCTTCTGGACGTCATCTTCAGTCGCGGTCCCAATGAGATAGCGATGAATCAAGGACTGAGGTTCCATGTCAGAGTCCCTCCACTTGCAGGAGGCCTCGCATGCAGTCGGCCAGTTTGTCTCGCAGTCGCCCCAACAGCTTGTAAAGTGCATGCGCCGACTTGCCGCACTGCCCGGCCAACTGTTGAACTCGTCCACTTTCGGAGTAGGGAGCCAATATCAATTCCTGATGAGCAGCGTTGAATTTTCCCAGACATTTCGAATGCGCGCTGCGGATCGAGGCCAGTTCTTCAAGTTGCAGAGCGTCGGCTTCATCCGCCAACTGTTGAAGCATTTCGTCGGTGAGCAACGGTCGAGATCGGCGCGCAGCTGCGATTGCTGACAGGCACTTGAACCGCACAACTACCTTGGCCCAAGGAAGGAATCCCGAAGCACTTTCAAGATCGCTCCGCTTTTCCCACATTGTCACACTGGCTTCCTGCAGGGCATCATCGACCACATTCCAGTCCGGAAGGAGCGTCCGGGCATAGGCGCGCAACACCGGTTCGTGCCGCACGAATTGCCGCATAAACTCACCTTCTGACAATGGCTCGTTAGAAATTTCGCTCATACACCACTTATTTCACAGAAAGCTCCCACCTGCCGAACTTTTTTCAACACGTTACAGAATGATCTGAAAAATAGGCTGTGCATACCGAGTTCGCAAAAAAACGCCATCGTTGAGCAACTGTCAAGTTTTCAGAAACGATGAATCGAGGCACGCGACTCGGTCTGTTGTCTCCGCAGAGGGATGCCTCACGTCGTCAGAATTGAATGACTGAGGCGACGGGAGCAATTGGTGGGGTTTGCTGATTGGTTGATGTAGTTGGTGCGTCGCAGTTCTTAAGCGATGATATCGTTGACGACCTGTCCGTAGACATCGGTCAGTCGAAATTCTCGTCCGGCATAGTTGAATGTGAGACGTTTGTGGTCGAATCCCAGCAGGTGCAGAATCGTTGCGTGCCAATCATGAATGTGCACGGGCTTGTCGACAGCCTGGTATCCGAGCTCATCCGTCTCTCCGTAGCTGAGTCCTGGCTGCACACCGCCGCCCGCCATCCAAATGGTATAGCCTTTGTTATTGTGATCTCGGCCTGTCCCGCTTTGAGCGTAGGGAGTGCGGCCAAACTCGCCGGCCCAAATGACGAGTGTATCCTCGAGCAACCCGCGTTGTTTGAGATCTCTCAACAGCGCTACCATCGGTTGGTCTGTCTGTGAACAACTTTCTGTGAGAGCGGACTCGAGCAAGAAGTGATGGTCCCACTTTGCCGGAGCGGTCACCTCGATGAAACGGACTCCAGCCTCTGCCATGCGTCGAGCGAGCAGGCACTGGCGGCCGAAAAGGTCAGTCGGACGTCCTGATCCAATCCCGTACATTTCCTGAGTGGCTTGTGATTCCAATGAAAGATCCAGCAATTGAGGGATCTCATCTTGCATTCGAAACGCCAGCTCGAACGACTCGATTGCTCCTTCAATTTCCGGATGATACTCATCACGTTGCAGCTTGTGCTGATTCAAATCACGAATCAAATCGAGCTGTCGGCGTTGTTTCGCGTTCGTCAATACCGGGTTATGAACGTTGCGAAGTGGAGGGCCAGGTTCCGAGTCGACTCCAAGGACAGCGGCGTAAAATCCGGGAATCTGGTTGGTTCCGATTTTCGTAGCCTGACAGATCGCAGGCAGAAATGCGCTCCCATAGTTCTGAGCGCCTCCGTTGTCCGATGGGGGATTGAGTGTCACGAACCCGGGAAGATTCTCGTTCTCCGTTCCCAGTCCGTAGACTGACCATGCTCCGAGTGATGGCCGAGTGAACTGGAAGCTTCCAGTATGCATCTGCAAGAACGCCTGTGCATGGTTAGGCAAGTCCGTGTGCATGCTTTTAACGAAGCAGAGGTCATCGGCGTGTTCAGAGAGATGCGGCATCAGTTCTGAAAACCACTGTCCTGACTCTCCATGCTGGGCGAACTTGAACGGAGACGCCATCAGCCCCGCATTTCCTTTGAGGACACTCTCAGCTGTCTGCTGTCCGGATCGACTCTGCAACTTGGGCTTGTAGTCGAAGAGATCGAGATGCGAAGGTCCCCCGTTCATGCAGAGAAAAATCACACGTTTGGCTCGGGCTGGAAAGTGAGTTGGTTTCGGCGCTAGACCATCTGTCGACGATGAAGCGTCTCGGGCTGCTTGTGCTTGAGCCAGTCCTGCGAACGCGAGGTAACCGAACCCGGAAGCGAGCGATCTCAACGCAGTTCGTCGAGAGAACAGATTGACTGGAGCGGATTGCTCGTGCTGGTGCAGGGGCATGATGATTCCCTTATGTTCGGGCGATTCTTTAATCGATGTTTCGAAACTCAGCGGTCGCCAACAACGCCTGACAGAAACTCATCAACAATTCATTGCGGTCGGCGTCGAGTTGATCGGCTGATGTTGAAGCGGGATTCAAAAAGTCCAACGAGCGTTCAAGCTCCTCTCGATCCGGACTGCGGGCGAAACAGAGTTGGAATGCACGTTCAATTCTGTCCTCATTTGTTTCAGCTTCGTCTTCCAGACGCGAAGCGAAGCCTCGACTTCGGTCGAGGACGAACGGACTGTTCATGAGGTAGAGAGCCTGAACGGGGACATTCGTTTGCTCGCGATCTCCAGTGACGAGACTCGGTTCGGCGAAGTCGAAGAGTTCGAGGACATCCGGCAACCGATCCCGAATGACTGGCAGATAAACAGATCGGTGAAGCGAACCGTCTAAATCTGTCGGCAATCGGCGATCGAGACCGATGAGTGAGATCGGTTTATCGAGAATCATTCGCCCGACTAAAGAACCTTCCGGTCGCGACATATCCAGTTCGTCAGAAACGACAAGCATCGCGTCGCGAATTGATTCCGCGGGAAGTCGCCGCTTGGGCATTCGCCATAACAAACGATTCTCCGGGTCCTGCAAGAAATTTGTTCTGTTGAATTCCGAGGCCTGTCGATACGTTCGCGTTAGCACAAGCCGCCGTACCAATCGCTTTAAAGACCAGCCATCGTTGACAAATTGTACAGCGACCGCATCGAGCAATTCCGGATGGCTCGGCAGTTCTCCTGTCGTCCCGAAGTCATCCACCGTGCGAACAATCCCGGTCCCAAACAGATGATGCCAGACGCGGTTGACAAACACTCGACTCGTCAGTGGATGTTGCGGATCGGTCAACCACTCCGCGAGTTGCAGTCGTCCGCTTTGCCCGTCCGGAATCTGCGGCGTTTCATCGAGTCGGATCGCTCGCGGGAATCTGCGAGGAATCGGTTCGCCAGGTCGACTCACTTCCCCACGGGCCAGAAAATGAGCGTCGCGAATTAATTCTCGATCACTGACTCCCATTGCCACCGGCAACGCGCGGCCATCGTCGTCAATGGTTTGCAGCTTCCCGACGATGGGACCAGTCCGCCAGATGTTTGCCAAAACATCTCGCAGAGTGAAGGTCTTCCTGGGTTTCTTTCCAGAGAAGAGAGCACGTTGGGCAGCGTCTATTTCTGCCTTTTCGGCTCTGAGTTCCTCGAGTCTTTCTTTAAGTTCTTGGACTTTTTGAGGTGTCACCGATGGGTGGAGGATGGTTTGCCCCTTCAAATGTGGCAGTTCCATCAAGTCACCTCCTTGACGACTGGCTGGCGAGACGAACGTTCCGAAATATGTCTTTGTACTTTCGAAGATTCCTGCCAGAGCGTAATAGTCCTCCATCGAGAACGGATCGAATTTGTGATCGTGACAGCGGGCACAAGCGACCGAAGATGCCATGAGTCCTCGACTGAGGCTGTCGATCTGTTCATCGATGATGTCGGCCAGAAACTGTTTGTCATTCGACTCCGAGAGGTTCTTTGTCCCCACTGCCAGAAATCCGGTGGCAACAAGCAATCGGGCCCGTTCTTTCGGCGACTCGTACGGAAGCAAATCACCGGCGATCTGTTCGGTGAAAAATCGATCGACCGGAATGTCTGAGTTCACACTTTCGATCACGTAATCCCGATACCGCCACGCATATGGAAACGGGATATTCGCTTCCTTTCCGCTCGATTCCCCAAACCGTGCCACATCGAGCCAATGCCGTCCCCAGTGTTCACCAAACTGCGGCGATTCGAGAAGCGAGTCGACCTCATTCGCGAGAGCTTTCTCGACTCCCAGCGACTCAATAGCCTTGCGAAATCGAACAAGGTCATCCGGTGATGGAGGCAATCCAACGAGATCGAAATACAATCGACGGAGAAGGATGTGCGGCTCGGCATCCGTTGCCGGTGCCAGGTCATTGCGATCGAGTTCGTGCATAATGAAGCGGTCGATCTCGTCCCGCAGCCACTCCGAATTCGACACCTCGCCTGCTGTCGACTCCTGCGGCGATTGATACGCCCAAAACGTTTCCGCTGTCTTCTTTCCTCGCCAGTCCTCATTCGTGTTCTGCTGAGTTGAGATGCGAGGATCAGGCACGCCCATCTCGATCCACTTCCTGAAATCGTGGATCACGTCATCGGAGAGACGCTCCTCTTTCGGGGGCATTTTGAGATCGGAATCCTCGTGCAACATTGCAGTCAGAAGAAGACTCGCATCGGGTTGCCCCGGGACAACGGCAGGCCCTCGACCACCGCCAGCCCGGAGGGCAGATTTTACATCGACCCGCAATTCCCCCTCAGCAGAACCTGCTTCGAGCGAATGACAGTCGTAGCAGTGCTTGATCAGGACAGGACGAATTTTCGCTTCGAAGAAAGTGAAATCGGTCGCTGAGGACGGATCTTCCGGCGTGCGATTTTCGGCCGCTTTCTGATCATCCGCAGTGGCTGTCAGGACTAAAGAGAATACAAGAACGATTGTTGTCGAGGTCTTGAGAGTTTTCATCGATCATTGAACCTCATTCTTTTCACGCTTCGGACGATGGACACGGATTTCGGCATCCGGATCGAGATGAGCGGTGAGCTGATATTGCTCGTCACCGATTTCGTCAGTGTTGACAAGCGTAAAACTGACAACACCACGAGGCTCTCCTTTGTCCACAGTCCAGAGAATCAACCTGACCAGCGTGTCGGTCTCATCAACCTCAAGCAGTGCCGACGAAATCAGAGAATGCGACCTCCCCGGTTTCAAGGTTGCCCAAATCACAGAATTGCCCATGCCGGACTGAGAAATGTCGCTTCTTTTCGTTGCATCTTCACTCAGGGGCCCATCGGCGCGGAGATCAAAATCGGCAAGGACATTTTCGATCAGGGAAGGAACAGTCATCGAGTTAATCGCGACGAACATGGCGATGTCCTCAGGGAGTTCCTCATCGCTGCCATAGATCTGAATTCCGGTGGACCTGTCCGGGCTGACCCATACTTTGCCCTGCCCGTCTCGGCCGTACACCAACCTGATTTTCCCCACAGTCGCATCCGCCCAGAAGCGGTCGCCTCTCGTCCACAAAACCGTATCCGACGGTCCGGTGAATGGATTTCGTTCGTTCCAATATGCGGGATCCGGAGCGAAGTGAACGTCGTAACAACGATCCATCGGCTGAGTATGAACTTCACTGACATCACGCAGAATCGTGGCTGCCTGAATCTGTGATGGAGAAATCGACCGTCCAATCAAGAACGCGATCACGAACCCCAACGCCGTCGTCACCGACCACACCAACGGACTTCCCCAACTTCGTGAGCTTGGGGAGGACTCTGCTGACTGGGGTTTCGGCAACTGGGGTTTCGGCAACTGACCGACAAGCCGATCAACGAACGCTGTCGTTTCGAAGCGAAGCGTCTGCTCATCCAGATGGTTTCTGACGAGATCGTCAATCTCATCGAAGTCAGAATGTTTCCGTTCGTCAGTCACTTGATGTCGTTCTCCAGGAATGGTCGGAGTTTCGAAGCGAGTTGTTTTCGAGCCCGATGGCGGAGCACTCGCACATTCTCCGCTGTCAGTTCCAGCATGGTTGCAATCTCGGAAGTCGAATTGCCCATGACATGAAGTTCAATGACCGCTCTCTGTTCGACAGGTAATTCCCCCAACGCGATACCGACAGCGTCGCCAAGTTCACGACTCGCGGCCGCCTGCAACGGAAGTTCGTTCTTTTCCACCGGGAAATCAGCATCGTTTTGCAACGTCTGCAAGCTGCGAGATTTCGCTTCCCGCTGAGTCCAGTTAATGCTCGCATTGGTCACCGCTTTGAACAGAAGCTTTGTTCCCTCCCGTGGCAAGTCATAGACTTCCGACTTTGTCAGCAACCGCTGATAACAGTCCTGAACAAGATCCTCCGCAACGCTGACATTCCTGACGAGCGAAACAGCATACGCCAACGCTCGCGGAGCACTTTCTGTGATCCATGCTGAAAGTTCGTCAGTCATTGAGAAAAAGCCTGCTCACAGTTGAACAACACACCAGAACCCCAATCGTTACAAAGTTTCTTATGAGAATCCAAAATTCTCTCCCCTTTCAAAGAACGTCGTGCTTCGTGACATTCTCGATTCCGGGCAGTATCAATTTGCGATGTACCAAAAAATGAATCCTCCACTATCGATGAAAACAAGGTTCCATCGGCATAGAGGAGGATCATGCGCTTTGCCGTTCGACAAAGCGAGTTAACTCAGAATTGGATTACGTTGCCGACGCTGCAGCAGCGTTGACCTGGTTTGTCGCAATCGAAGTGAGCTTGCTGTCAGCATCACTTTCTTCATCGAGGGTTTGCTGAAGCAAGTCGGCAGCTTCATGCATTCCCAAACGCTGTGCGAGATTTCGGAGTGTTCCGTAACCTGCCATTTCGTAGTGCTCGACTCGCTGGGCAGCAGCGATCAGGGCGGCGTCAATCACATCTGGATCACCCTTCGCCTTAATCACGTCCTCCCCTTCCGAAACGAGACCTTTCATGGCGTCGCAGGTTTTCCGCTTTGGGTCTTTACCACGCAACTCGAAGATCGTCTCAAGACGCTCCACCTGAATCTGAGTCTCTTTCAGGTGGGTCTTGAACGCATCTTTCAAATCGGTGGCAGTCGCCTTATCAGCCATTTGGGGAATGGCTTCGGTCAATCGATGTTCAGCGTCGTAAAGATCCTCCAACTGATCATCAAACAAACATTCCAGAGTTTCTAACTTCTCTCTTGTAAACAATCCCATTCGATTCTCCTTCTTGGGTTAATTAGGAAAGCCCGCGAACTGACAACGTCGCAAAGTCGATTCCAAACCCGCACCGTGAAGTTCAGTCAGCAGGAGTTTCGAAGGATTGATGCTCTCGAGAAAGAATTGCATAAGGCTCCCCGATGGGAGAGCCGGGGAGTTCTCCGCTTTGACTCACTATTGAAGCAAAGGGGCCAAAGCATGCTGTTCGGTGAGCGACCTCAGTGCGTGCTGAATGGTCGATCGCTCCAAATAATTAATTTCACAAGCCAAAGACGTCCGAATTCAACGTTCGACGCCCCGAATCCAATGACAGAAAACCTCTCGCCGCCTTTAAGTCATGTCGAAGACAAGGCTTTTGATCACGCACGCGACGAATCATCTCATCCGACCGGAAGGCGAAAGCTGACTTCCGGCACGTGTTTTGCCTTCGCTACAATCCGGCCAAAACACTTGCTTGCCGAAGAACAAGTGTGTCAGGTCGTTGAAGTTCCGTAACTCGCCGAAGGTTGCGTTTTCACACTTTCCGCAACTGGAGAGGCTGCATGGATCACCCCGATCCCT
This sequence comes from Thalassoglobus neptunius, assembly GCF_007859735.1. Taxonomy (GTDB): domain Bacteria; phylum Planctomycetota; class Planctomycetia; order Planctomycetales; family Planctomycetaceae; genus Thalassoglobus; species Thalassoglobus neptunius. The sequence continues at coordinate 17,181 of NZ_SIHI01000038.1, forward strand.
GCTGGTGCTTCAGCGAATTCAAAGCAAGTGTTTGGTCTTTTTTCTGATGTGAAGAACACTCTGCCGACAGAGGTCAACTCCCGTCGACAATGCCAGAGTTGACGACCAATCTGTGACGGTCCCAGCCTCCCGGAAGCAGTTCACTCAACGCTCTTGAGTCATCTTCCCTTCTCTGCATCGATTCGAACCCTGCATAGAAACCGGCAGCGGAGCAGGTTATCTTTTGGATCGAGTTGCCACTCGCTGTCTGAGAATTCCAAGCGACGCTTCCGCCTCCTCATCGGGAAAACTCAACCGAAAACCTTCCAATGCACGACGAGTTTCAAAGCACTCAATGGAGTGAAGTGATCAACGCCGGTCGAAATTCGTCTCCCGAATCGCGTCAGGCGCTGGAATCACTCTGCCGGGTCTACTGGTTTCCACTTTACGCATATGCTCGCCGTCGAGTTCCGACTGTTGATGAAGCACAAGACGTGACACAAGCTTTCTTCGCTGATTTTCTCGAGAAGAATTCTGTCGCTTCCGCACGCCCGGAACGAGGAAAGTTTCGAGCATTTCTCCTAGCCTCGTTCAAGAATTTCCTCTCCAAATACTGGGAGAAAAAACGGACACTCAAACGAGGCGGTGGTCAGACAGTTCTGTCACTCAACTTTGAACTTGCCGATTCACAACTCCGAATCGAACCGACCGGAGGACTGACGCCGGACCAGCTTTATGACCAGCAATGGGTGATTGCACTACTCGGACAGATTTTGAATCGACTGAAAGATGAAGCAGAACAGAATGGCAAGTCCGATCAGTTTCGTGAACTGAAAGGTTTTATTGTTGGTGATCATCAGGAATCGACATACGCACAAGTTGCAGAGCGGCTCGACATGACCGAAGCTGCGGCGAAGAAGTCTGCATCAAGAATGCGGAAACGCTATCGGGAACTGCTTCGTGAAGAGATCGCAAGAACGGTTCTTGGTCCCGAAGAGGTCGAAGACGAGATCCACAACCTGTTTGCTGTTCTAAACTTGTGACTTGCACCAAATTTTCCTGTCACGATCGTGTCGAAATCCGTCAGAAGAGATTACAGGAATGTTCAACAAAAGGTGCACATCATGACATCGCTGAAAACATGCCCCACTTGTGGAGAAGAGCTGCCGTCAAATGCTCCGTCCGGGATTTGCCCGAAATGTCTCATGCAGGTCGGGATGGAGAGTGAGAACCAACCGCGTTCGTACGAGGACCCGAGAGTCGCAACGGTTGATCAAGGCGGTCGTTTTCGACTTCCGGAATTGGCAGCTCTTGCGTCTCGCTTTCCGGATCTCGAAATTGAAGACCTTCTTGGTCAGGGAGGAATGGGCGCGGTCTATCGGGCGAAGCAAATCCGGCTTGATCGGCAAGTTGCGCTGAAGATTATCCGTCCTGATTCGGCAGACGATCCATCGTTCGCCAAACGGTTTGAACGAGAAGCTCGCACACTCGCCCGGTTGAATCATCCGAACATCGTGGCGATCTACGATTTCGGCGACGTGACACTGACGGGAGACGACGGCGCGCAACAAACTCTCTACTACTTCCTGATGGAATATGTCGCGGGAGCCAACATGCGTCAGCTCATGCAAGGTGGTGAACTGAACGCAACGCGATCGTTGAGTATTGTGTCGCAGATTTGCGATGCACTTCAATATGCACACGATGAAGGGATCGTTCACCGGGACATTAAGCCCGAAAACATTCTCGTTGATGTTCATGGTCGATTGAAGATCGCAGACTTTGGGCTGGCAAAACTGTTGACAGAACAAGTCGCGGAAGACGTTCTCACTGGAACACATCAGGTGATGGGAACCCTTCGCTACATGGCCCCGGAGCAAATGGCTGGGTCTCACTCAGTCGACCACCGAGCGGACATCTATTCGATGGGTGTCGTGTTCTACGAAATGCTGACCGGAGATTTGCCGGTGGGGCGCTTCGAACCGCCCTCGAAACGAGCGACGGTCGACGAACAATGGGATGAAGTTGTTCTCCGCGCACTGGAAGCCGAACCGAAGCGGCGCTATCAGAGCGCAAGCGATGTGAAGCTGGACGTGGAGAAAATGACCTCGGACAACCTTGTTCCATCACCTGACAACGTTCGCCCAAATGACAAAGTTCGTCCAGATGCCCGCATCGCGAAGCCCTCTCAAGCGAGTACGATCAACTTCGCATTGATCACTCTCGGAACAACCCAACTTATGCTGGGACTCCCACTGGTGTTCATCGCATTAATGGTTCCCACACAACTTGTGTTCTTCTGGATAGGATTGGGATTGACGCTGGGAGGAGCGGGGTGTTGTGCGTTGGCATTTGCTGACGGCGCTCGAATCCCCAGAGAAACGGAGCCTCTCTACGGAATGTTAATTCTGGGAGGAATCATGGGCTTCATCGGAACGGTGATCCTCATATCGATCCCGCTGACAGGTCACGGCTTCGTCAACTTTCACTCAAACAATCCCCTGATCTGGGTCGGCGGTGGATTGTTCCTGGGCGGAGGCGGGTGTTCCTCCATTGCCTGGATGGGCGAACCAGCTGCAAGTGAAGCCACAGTCCGAAAGTCGTAGAAATCGACGCGACGTCATTACAACCGGTCGCACTGTTCAAGTCGTGAACGCTTCGCGTGAAGCTCAGTTCTGCCGCCTCAAGCTTTCCGAGTAACGGCATCTTTCATCTGCTGAATGTCTTCCAGAATCAGGTAAAGACACGGAACCAGCACGAGGATAATCGCGGTCGAAAACAGAATTCCGAAACCGAGAGAAATCGCCATGGGAATAATGTATTGTGCCTGAAGCGACTTCTCAAAGATAAGCGGAATGAGTCCCCCGAAGGTTGTGGCTGTCGTCAACATGATCGGGCGGAAGCGTCGAATTCCTGCTTGAGAAATCGCATCAAACGCAGACAGTGTTTTCCGCTGCCGATTCGCATAGTCGATCATGATCAATGAGTCATTGATGACCACCCCCGACAAAGCGATCACTCCCATCAGGCTGACGAGAGAGAGGTCATAGCCGAGCATGATGTGACCGGCAATCGCTCCGACAATTCCAAACGGAATCGCGATCAAAACAATGAGCGGTTGGATGTAACCCCGGAATGCAATGGCGAGAAGTGCATACACAACCGCGATCGCGAGGGTGAACGATCCCCATAAGGAGGCAGTCGCTTCGCGCATCTCTGCATCACTCCCTTCAAAGCTCCATGTGAGCCCGGGGTAGTTCTCGCGAAGCTCGGGAAGAACTTCGTTCTGCAGCGCACTGATCACCTGAACGATGGCCCGTTTGGAATCAACGTCCATGGAAACATTCACAACGCGGCGACCATCCCGTCGGTTGATCGAAGAGAACGCTTCTGTTTTCTCAACATCGGCCACGTCGAGGAGGGGAACTTCGGCTCCTCCCGGTGTCCGCACGACCAGATCTTCCAGGTGATGGACATCTTCGCGTTCATTCTCAGGGAGTTTGACGCGAACTTCGATTTCGTTCGTTCCGCGCAAAAGCCGCAAAGCGAGCGATCCGAAGAATGCTCCGCGTAGTTGATTCCCCAGTTCCTCATCCGTTAGACCGAGCGCACGGCCTTCCGGTCGCAGTCGAAAGTCATACTGCGACTTGCCTTTATTGAAGTTGTCACTGACGTCTCGAGTGTTCGAGAACCGTTCGACACGCTCAACGAACGCCTTCGCTGCGAGTCCGAGAACATCGACGTCGTTGTGACTCAAATCAATACTGATATCCTGACGCGCACCGCCTGGGCCACTCTCTGCTTCGAATGTCACTTGAGTGACACCCGGCAGATCGCCAATGGAATCTCTCCACAGTTCGATGACTTCGTCAGCGGTCATGTCGCGTTCATCGGGCGGCTTAAGGACGATTTCGACGTCGATAAAGTTTTGGCCGCGCACGTTGGTTTTGATTCCCTCTGCAACTTCATGCAAATTGTGTTCTTCGAACATGCGCTGGCTGGCTTGAGTGACCACTTCAGCTATTCGGGCGGCCTGATCGCGAGTCGTTCCGACCGGCATTCGAATCCCTGCTTCAATTTCATCAGCGGAGACCGTCGGCATGAGGATTAACCCCATATGCGCACTGTCTGCGTAAGCACTGACCACCAGAAAAAGCGAGAAAGCCAGGCACGCCGTGACGTACCGGTACTTCATACAGAGCAGAAGAACCGGACGATAAAGGATGTCGACAAGGCGAGTGAACCCGTTGCTGAAAGCCTGCTGTCGACCATGCAGCCACGCTCCGATTCCTGTCGAATGCTGTTCTCCGCTCCGGGCGTGCGCCAAGTGTGCGGGAAGAATGAACAGCGACTCAATCAGTGAAAGACACAGAACGACGATCACGACGATCGGAAGTGGTCCCCAGAACTTTCCCGTTTCCCCGGGAATAAAGATCAGAGGAACGAACGCGACGATATTCGTGAGAATACTAAAGACAACAGGTCCCGCAACTTCTTGCGTTCCCTGAATCGTGGCTGCAAGAGAACTCTTCTTCTCCTGTCGCATCTCGTAGACGTTTTCACCGACAACAACCGCATCGTCGACCACAATTCCGAGGACGATGAGGAAGCCGAAGAGAGAGATCATGTTGATGCTGACTCCGACAAGCGGAAGCAGCATGATCCCTCCGACAAACGAAACGACCATCCCCATCATGACCCAGAAAGCGAGTCGAAACTCCAGAAACAAAGCGAGAATGACAAGGACGATCACAACCGCCATCACTGCATTTTCGAGCACAAGCTCCAATCGTCGACGGAATTCTTCAGCGTTGTTGCTGTCAATTCTCCATTGAACACCCGGCGGGAGTGCACTCTCAAATTGTTCCATCGTCTCTTCGACAGCAGCCGCGATGTCGATCGGAGACTGATTTCCGACGCGATAGATTTCCAACTCAATCGATGGAGTTTGACTGAATTGCGAGTGGAAACCGATTTCTTCAAATCCGTCGCGGATCTCTGCGATGTCACCAAGTGTGACAATCTGCCCATCGCTGGCAGCCACGATTTCAATCTGAGCGAATTCGTCGGCCCACTGTTTACGAGCTTTGACGCGAAGAAGGATTTCGCCCGAGTTCGTTTGAACGGTACCCGCTGCGATGTCCTGACTCGACGTCCGAATGATCCGCGCCACATCAGGCAACGTGAGGCCGTATTGCCTCAGCCGTTGTCGAGGGATTTCAATATGCGTGACATATTCTGGAGCGCGCCCCAGTTCCACTTGAGTGATTTGTTCGTGGACCTGAAGTTGATCCCGGAGTTGCTCGGCAAGCTTACGAAGCGTCCAGACATCGACGGGACCAAAAAGCCCGATCTGCATGACCTCCTGCTGCCGAGACTGAAGCCGGACTTCCGGTTGTTCAATCTCGTCCGGGGAACGTCTGAATCCGGTTGACCGCCTGATCGATGTCTTGAAAGACCTTCATGCGATTCTGGCCAGCGACGAGTTCAATCAGAACTTCGCCACGACCTTCTCTCGCTTCGCTGACGATCTCGCGAACACCTTCGACACCACGAACAGCTTCTTCAATCGGTTGCAGAATTCCCTGTTCGACTTCGGTCGGAGCAGCCCCCGGATAGCCGACTGTGATTTCGACAATATCTAATTGAAACTGCGGGAAGACTTCTTTCTGAATCGCAAAGGCCGACCAGATTCCCCCGCCCAGCAGGATCACCATCAACAGGTTGGCAGCGATGGAATTACTGGCCATCCATGCGATTGCGCCCCCTTGCAGTTTTTGATCGTCCTGATCGGTCTTCAATTCGTTGCCTCCTCCGAAAACTCCTCACTGAATCCGGAGAACTCATCCACTTTGCGAAGGTCGATCCCCTCAGCAACGGTTGCGAGTGTTGTCGTCACGACTTCTTCGCCATCCGACACTCCCGACTGAACATATGCGAATTCGGCATCTCGAAAAATGATCTCAGCTTTTCAAATTTCCAGCTTGTCGTTTTTCATTACCCAAACGGTATCCCCTTCGTGAACATAATCACGCCTCAAGCGAACAACGTCATTGATCGGACGGCATTGAATTTGCGTTTCGATCAGGGTTTCAAGAATTAATGGTGGCCCATCAGTTTTTAATGCAAGTGGATCCGGAACTGTAATTAAAACGCGCGCTAACCGTGTTTGCTGGTCAAGAGTTCCGATCAGGCGAGAAACTGTTCCCGTCCGACTCGTCCCCGGCAGCCAGGAATCACGATTACGAATCAGCACTCGGGAACCCTCTCCGTCAGTTTCCGGAAACTGAACCCATTGCAAACTCCGAATCGGGACAGAAGCAAAGATCCAGTATTCTTCAACGCCAACAAGTTGTGCCAGTTCATCGCCTGTTGCAACCTGTGATCCAACGTTGACGGAGCAATCGACAATATAAGCATCAAACGGAGCGACAATACTTGTCCGTTCAAGATTCAGGCGTGCTCGTTCCACAGCAGCTTCCGCAGCACTGACCTGTGCTTCAATTGAAGCGATCTGCGGTTCTCGAAGAACGAGAGCTCGATTGGCTTCTCCGATGGTTCCTTCGAGGAGTGCCAGTTCTTTCTTTGCGAGCGTCTGACGGCCCTGTTCGATCTCCAACTCCGCCTTTGCCTGGAGCAGTTCACTTTCGTTGATCGACAGTGCATTCAGAAAGTCTACCCGGTCGATCCGAACAAGTTCATCACCTTGCTGAACCATCCCTCCGGGAAGGAAGCTCGGGGCAACGTAAGTGACCTGACCACTCACTCTCGGGCTGAGGACAATCGATTGAGCAGGTCTCACGGTTCCCAAAACATCCAGTCGCGGCGAGTAATCCCCTCGCTTGACCGTGACAGTCTGAACCAGTGCTGCGGATTTCCGAGTCGCTTCGATTTGTTGGGCGGTCGGTTCGGTCTGATTGATAATTACGATCGCCGCAGCTGAGGCTCCGAGAATTGCAAGGCATATAAAACCAGTGATTAAGACGCGGGCCCACAACCTTTTTGGCCGAATGGTTGCGACCTCATTCATTTGCGGGGCTCCATGAAGGAATCTCTATGGGCAATGGAACGTCGACAGGCAATGGAATTTCTTCGGGTTCGAATTCTTCTACCGGTTCAAGTTCTTCTCCGGGCTCGAGAACTTCGGTTGGTATAGGAATCTCAGCAGTCATAGGAATTTCTGCATATCGTTGAACTGGCGGGCAAGGATCAACACCCCCAGCGAGGGCGAGATATAACGAGATGCGATTTAAAATCAGTTCCAGCCGGGAGGACAAAACGTCACGTTGTAATCGCTGTTCTCCGGTAATCGCACTCAGAACATCAAGGTAGTCGACCTCGCCAATGAGGTATTGTTCACGAAGTTGAATCGACGACTGGTGGGCAAGCTTGAGTTGCTCATTGAGACGATCAATTCTTTCGAGTTGATAGTGTTCCCGCGCTAGCGCGTCCTCAACTTCCTGGTAGGCAATGAGCACCGTCTGAGAGTACTCCGCTAACCGTTGTTGTGCAATCGCATCTGTGCGATCCACTTCCGCTCGCCGCTCTCCTCCATCGAAGATCGGACCAACCAGTGAACCGCCCAGCAGCAGAATCCAGTCGCGGAAAATCTGATCGGGATTCTCGGCAGCAGTGGTGAGTGTCCCGAACAAGTTAAGCCGGGGATATTGAGAAGTAATCGCTGATGCGAGATCTTGATTCGCAGCCTGAATCAGGAAAAAGTCTCGACGAACGTCTGGACGTCGATTTAACAGCTCAGAAGCAATTCCGGTTTCAGGAAGTGGAGGCAGTTCGGGAAGTGTCGATCCCGTCACGTAAGTCAACTGCTGCGGAGGAAGCCCCTGCAGCACTGCAAGTAAATGTTCGAGAACTTCGATTCGTGCTCGGACAACCACAGCCTGTTCAAGAGTTGACTGAACAAGTTGTCGTTGACGCAACAGGTCGGCACTTCGAATTTGCCCAAGCTCAAATCGGGCTTGCTGCAATTCTGCACCGGTTTCGGTTGTCTCAATCTGTTCTTCGAGCAGTTCCAGTTGGGCACGGGCTTCGATAAGCGAGTAATAGGTCGTCGCAACTTCGGCGGATAACGTCAAAGCGAGTGCGTAATAGTCCTCCTGAGTCGCAGTTGCCCGAAAATTCTGAGCATCGACGCGAGACTCAATCTGCCCCCACAGGTCCACCTGATATGAGACATCCACTCCGAAGGCGTAATTCGAACGATTGGGCCCATCCGTCAGGATCGTCGAGTTCATTTCGCTGAAACCGTCGACATCCGGCCAGAGATCAGAAGCCTCACGGCGCGTCAACGCACGAGCAGCATGAAGCCTTTCGAACGCTGCGACGAGCGTGTAATTTTTCTGCATCGCCTGATCAATTTGCCCATTGAGGCCCCAATCCTGAAAGGCTGTCCACCACAAGTCAGGAACGGGCACGTCGCCACTGTACGAGAAGGACGGCACATGCTGATTGGAGTCAACCACCGCAGCATCGCGGAAGGCGCATCCCCCTTGTGCCATCAAAAGCACTACTAAAAGCAGCGCGAAGGTTCCGTGTCGCATCCAGATTGTGCGGCGAGAGGTCATAGCGCAGGACTCTATTCGTCGAGTTCAAACGACTCAATCTCAGTCACGCTCTTTGAATGTTCTACCGGCAAGAATTGACGTTTTCGAAGTGAATTTTCGCGAGAATTTCGCAACATTCGAAGCAATTTCAAACTCCGCCAAAATCGAGAGAAAACCTTCAAGCTAAGAGCCGCAAATTCTGATCCTCATGGCCGGTCATCTTCCGGACAGAGACAGAAAAGCCCCCATCGATCACTGCAACTCTCCCGCACACAGCGAATGCCATTCAATCGCGTGAGCTGAGAAACTTGTCACAAGTTCGGTCTGGTCCGGCGTTGAGATCATTGATCCCTCAATTGTGATGCGATTTCGAAAACTTGCTTTGCGAAGCGATGATTGTCGTATAGACTCAACTTTATCAATCCGCCCCGGTAAGTCGGGTTCACCCACCTGAAGTTCCCACCCCAAAAGTCCCGATCATCGCCGGTTTATCCGTGTGATGGATTGATGTGATGTCATGCCTGAAACCATTGAATTCAAGTGGGCTGTCTTTGAATTCATTCAATGAATTCAACAGACTAAGAAGTCGATCGCGAAGCCATTCGTCGCGGGATCAATCTGGCGATGACCGCATGATGTCGCAGCTTGATTTGAAGTCTGGTTTCACAGTGAGGAGTGATTGGTTGAGTTGCCACGCAAAGAACACACAAGTGCCGCTCTTCAAGTATTTGGGAATGTGCGTTGCCGTTCTGTCGTGCTCGATGTGCTTGACTCTGACACGTCACGCGAAGGCTGACACTGACTACGCCGAACAAAAAGCCGCTGCCGAGAAATCGTTCAAAGAAGATGTCGCTCCTTTCATCAAACGCTACTGCCTCGATTGTCATCAAAATCGACGGCCAACCGAAGCGGGGGTGAATTTCTCTCCAGCACTTCCAAAACCGCAAGATGCGGCCTTTCATGAGCAATGGAAGAAAGCGATCGCAAGAGTCCGCGCACACGACATGCCGCCCGATTACGCGGACCGTCTCCCCAAAGACGAAGATCGCGAAGCCTTTCTGAAGGGCGTCGCTCAGATCAAATATCTCAGCCCGCAAGACCCGGGGATTTTCATTATCCGACGCCTCACCAAGGTCGAATACGGCAACACGCTGCGCGATCTGTTCGGCGTGACTTCCGATGTCGCAGCCGATCTTCCCGACGAAGTGAGCGGAGCAGGCTATCTCAATTCGCTTTCACCTCTCCAGATCGAGCAGTACCTCGCAATCTCAGAAAAAGTCCTCGACGAAGTCTTCCCGAACGGCAGCCTTCCGCCCACCGAACGACAGCTCGCACTCTTCGGACGGAAGCTTTCGAAGTCTTCCGAACTGTCCAAAACCGACGTCCAACAGATTGCCCACTCATTGGCGAAAAAAGCCTTCCGCCGGCCGCCCACAAGCGAGGAAGTCGAGACTCTTACCCAAGTCTTCGAACTCGGACGAGAGAACAACCTCTCGCATCCCGAAGCCCTTCGCCTGATGGTCAAAGCAGTTCTCGTCTCCCCGCAGTTTCTGTTTATCACACCCGCGTCGGATGGTGAGCCACGGGAAAAGATCGTCCCTCTCGATGACTACCAGCTCGCATCTCGATTGTCGTATTTGCTTTGGGCATCGATGCCCGACGACAAACTCATGAAACTGGCCGATCAAGTAAAACTCCGCGATCCGGAAGTCCTCAAGTCGCAAGTAAAACGCCTTCTGAACGATCCGCGCTCGCGGGCGCTGTTCGATGGATTCGGGGCTCAATGGCTCGGAATAGATCGCCTTAAAAATCAGGTCTTTGACCCGGAAGTCTTTCCGGAAATGACCAGCGAGATGAAGTGGGCGATGTACGACGAAGCTCGGCTCTTCTTCGAAAGCATCGTTCACGAGAACCAAAGCGTCATCCGATTTATCGACGCGGACTACACCTATCTCAATCCGACCCTCGCGTCCGTCTATGGATTGAACGACCAGGTTTCCGGACCCGAAATGCAACGGGTTCAACTCGAAAACCCGCGACGCGGCGGAATTCTGGGAATGCCCGGTGTCCTCGCGGTCACGTCATTCCCCAACCGCACAAGCCCTGTCAAACGCGGCGTCTGGGTTCTGGAACAAGTCCTCGGAGACCATGTTCCCGCAGCTCCGCCCGATGTTCCCGCTCTCGAAAGTCAGGATCAGAAGTCTGTCGCGAACTTAAACCTTCGCGAAAGAACAGAACTGCACCGCGCCGATCCTGTGTGCGCCAATTGCCACAGACTGCTCGACCCAATCGGGTTCGGCCTCGAAAACTATGATGCCATTGGAAGATGGAGAGACCAGGACGAGCACGGAGAAGCCATCGACGCAGCCGGGGAACTTCCCGACGGAAGAAAGTTCTCCAACCCGACAGAACTCAAAGCCATGATCGCCAGCCGAGTCGATGAGCTCTCCCGCAATCTGGTCGAGAAGTTGCTCGCATACGGATTATGCCGAAGCCTCGAAGGCTACGACGAAATCGTTGTCGATGAACTCATGCAAGAGATCGCCGACGATGAATATCGAACGCAAACGCTCATCACTGCTGTCGTCACCAGCTACCCCTTCACCCATCGACGAGTCGAAGAAGATCGGAGCAAAAAATGAGTCATCACACACTGATCAATCGTCGCACCTGTTTGAAAGGTCTTGGAGCTTCCCTCAGCTTGCCGCTGTTGGACGTGATGGGATGGGCAGACACCGTCAGCGGAGAAGTGAAGCAACCGCCAACCCGACTGGCATTCATGTACATGCCTCATGGCGTCATCATGGACCAGTTCTGGCCCGCCAATCCCGAAAGTTTTCTCACATCCCCACCGCCCGCCCTCAAGTCGCTGGAACCAGTCCTCAATAAATGCCTGATGATGAAAGGAATCTCCGGCGTGGGAACCGGTCCGTTTAGCGGGGCTCCGCATGCGCTGGAACTTTCGACATGGCTGACAGCGACGCTCCCCAATTCCGATAAACGAAACGAAATCAACATCGCGATTTCAGCGGATCAAATCGCTGCCAATTATGTCGGGGCGTTCACTCCGTTGCCCTCTCTGGAACTGGCAACCATGCCGCAAACCTGGAAGGAAAATCAGGCGGGGCTCAACGAAGCCTACTACTCGCATTGCAGCTATCGCTCTCCAACCCAAGCTGTCCCCGCTGAAATCAATCCACGAAACGTGCTGAACCGTTTGTTCAACACCAAAGACTCAAGCGGAAAAAATTCCCCGCTCGGAACACCACTCGACCGAAGCATGCTCGACCTCGTCCTCGGCGGTGCCCGAGAACTCCGACGGACATTGCCAACTCCCGACCAACAAAAACTCGACGAATACCTCGACAGCGTCCGATCGGTCGAACGCCGAATCGCAGCCATCGAACTCCGCCAGAAAGAAGCAGCACTCGAAAAAGCAGGCCACGGTTCAAAAAACAAGAAGTCCACGGACTCGCCTCCCATCGAAATTAAAATCCCCGAGGGAGACAAGCGCAGCGAATACATGCAGGTCATGTGCGATCTCACCGTGCTGGCATTTCAAACAGACACAACACGCATCAGCACATACATCGGATCAACCCCCAACGGGGTTTCGTATCCAGAACTCGGATTCAACGACCAGCATCACTCTCAGACACATCACCGAAATCAACCGGAGAAAGTCGAGAAGGTTGCGAAGATCACCGAATTCAACATCGAACAATTCGCCTACATGGTCAAGAAGATGGACTCCCTGCAGGAAGGCGACGGAACCCTCCTCGACCACAGCATCATGATGTGGGGCTCCGGCCTCGAAGACGGAGACACACACACCCGCGCCAACCTCCCCTTCATCCTCGCCGGCGGCGGAAACGGCTCACTCAAAACCGGACAATTCCTCCCCGACATCAAAGCCAACCAGGGCGACCTGCTCACCACCCTCCTCACCTGCATCGGCGTCCCCATCGACCGCCCCGTCGGAATCGCCACCAAACAACTCAAAGAGATCACAACCGTGCTCTAAACGCAGATTAAAACCGATCGCGCAATGGAGTTCGGACTGTTAAGCGATAGCACCTCAGTCCTTGTGGAATATACTTGCACAAGTGGCCGACGATCATCACCTTCGAAGCGAGAAAACATCTTATCTCTGTCGCACAGCGATCACCGATTTAACGAAAGCGCCGTTTGGAGTGCATGTTGACTTGGGTTGTATTCTTTGGGGTTTCTGGTTTTGGAATTCCTGGGGGATGGTGTCTTGTCGCGTGTGGGTTATTCTCGAGTGCAGTGGGTCGAGTGGATTGAGCAGCAGCCGGGGACGGGGCTTTCGGTGGCGGAGTTTTGTGATGCCGTGGGAGTCTCGACGAATTCGTTTTATCGGTGGCGAGCGAAGCTGTCTCAGGCTCAGGTTGATTCGAACGTGTCCGCTCAGTTTGTGCCATTGACGTTGGTGGGCTCTACGAGTGTGGAGATCGAATTCCCTTGCGGCGCGGTGATGCGGGTTCCGAGTGAGAATGTAGTGCTGCGGCAGGTGTTGGAAATTCTTCTGGAAGCCGGTGCAACTGAAACCGGAGCGTTTGAATGATCGCTCTGACGGGAAGCCTGCGCGTCTTTGTCTGCACGCAGCCAGCGGATATGCGGCGGAGCTTTGACGGGTTGTGCGGAATGGCTCAGAACCTGATGAAGCAGGACCCGTTGAGCGGTCATCTGTTTCTGTTTCGCAATCGCAACCGGGATCGACTCAAAATCCTCTACTGGAATAACGACGGTCTGGTCATCTGGTATAAACGCCTCGAACAGGGAACCTGGCAGGTTCCCTGGCGTGCTCCCCATTTTCTGATCCAGATGTTATGAGAGTCAACCGACCGATTTTGGTTCGAGGAGACTTTGATGACGAAGCGACGACGACGTAAGCCTGAGCAGATTGTGAAGCTGTTGCAGGAGGGGCAAGCGATGTTGGCGGCAGGAAAGTCGCTGGCTGAGGTGTTGCAGAAGCTG
>NZ_SIHI01000039.1:0-10000 GCF_007859735.1 Thalassoglobus neptunius
ATCAGTTCAAACAAATGGTGAAAACCAAAAGTCTGAACACCTGACAACAAGTGATCATCTGGGCGCTACGCTTTTATTCCGTCACACCCTCTCCGTCGAGCGCTACGTTTTCTGACCGATGTCTACAATATCTGCATCTATGATCCTCATTGCCAACTACCGGGTCTCTTGTTGTCTTTAACCGCCATCATTCCAACATACTGTTTTCCAACCTGCAAGCAATCAAGATTGCCGCAGAAATACCTGTAGATGGACCATCGGCTGTCGTCATCACCAACTCTCACTTTCAAGGAGAAAACGATGACGATAGCAAACAAGACAGCGATAGCAGACGGATCAAACGAGATTCAGCGAAAAGCGGCGAGTGATGCCGATGCCGTGCAGTGCGGCGTGAACATCGCCGCCATTGTCGGATCATTCCACCGACATCTGCTCGCCCTGCAACAAAGCGGCGTTCGTGGCGACGAACTCTTCAACCATCCGGTCGCCCTCAGCTTCACCAGCAAGCTCAACGCTCTGTGCCGAATGTCGCACGACCGAGAACTCGACGCCCTGAGAGCAGTTCGTCGGATCGAGCGGGGCGAGTCGGTCGAGTACGAAGTGATCCCACTCTGATCGTGGTCGGACCGTCTTTTCTACGAGCCTTCAGTGCATTTCAGGCGGAGCAGTTTCTGTCCCGTTAGCTCATGAAGTTTCTCTTCCATTTCCACAAATCCATACCGGGTATAGAACCGACGACCAATGGAGTTCTCAGAAAATACCTCAACCTCAAGAGTCCCATTATCAGTTTGGACCTTGTCAACCAGTGCTCGCCCGATACCTGTTCCGTGATAAGAAGGCTCCACAAAAAGCCCACCGATTTCATTTCCTAAGAGTGCGATGAAACCGATAACCGCTCCATCAACTTCCGCCACCCAAGTCACTGCATTTGGCAAATACAACTCAGGAATGTTCTTTCTCTCTTGGTCAAGAAAGTCTTCTTCCAAGAATGGGTGTGCGAGCCGGGTTGCTCTCTCCCATGTCTTTAGAATGGCAGGCACATCGCCGCTTTCGTATTTCCGTATCCGCATCTTTGGCGTCCTGCGTGAGGTTGTCGTGAAACCAGTGACACACGGGGTAGTCCTCAGGTTCACTTGAGAAGAATTGCAAAGAGTCGAATGCTTCGATCTAGAAGTGTTTCGGCTCTAATTGTGGTCGGACCGTCCTGTCGTGGTGTTGGCAATCAACCTTCACCACAACAGGAGATCGTACATGACAAGCACTCATTGGGAACGACAGGGACAGATCGAGATCGGGATCATCGAGTATGAGGGGCGAGAATATGCCGCCCTCGGTGCCTCGGTCGTCGGGCGAAACATCACCGGGTACACCAAAGGGGACCGCTACGGCATCACGCTGACAACATGGTGCGGCAAAACCATGCTGGACTGCCGTTGCGAGATCGTCGAGCGGTACTGGACCGGATCACTCGCCCTGATGTTCCGCCTCCCTCGTGGTCGGTTCATCATTGGCTACGCTCTCGGCGAAAACGGTATGCTCTTCCGGGGCGAGTTGATCGATGATTGCACCGACGACGATGCTCGTCGTCAGGCGGCGTATCTCGCACAGTTCTTTGGTGAACTCGATGCCGAAGACGAGGAAGGCTGATCGGCCCTCGTGCTAGCTCACCCTTCCGTTTGCTGCCGCTTCCAGTCGTCGGTCAGAAGCCCGGCGTAACCCCAATTCTCTTCGTCAACCTCTTGGATGATGATATGAATGTGCTCCGGCTTCTTGCTGAGGACCCGAACCAGTGAATCGGTCATCTCCCGGACGAGGGTGGATTTCTGCTCCCTCGTTGCACCGGACGTAATTTGCACGTTGATATAAGGCACAAGCACACCTTTCGTGTCTGAGAGAAGGAATAACTCAACTGCGAACGACTCCTGCCACATTCTACACTGTCGCATGACGGAATGGACCGAAGCCGTGCTCGTGTCACTCAAACGAACAGGAGACACGAGCATGGCAACGATCACTGCCAACGGCACCTTTCACGGTCACGAACTCACGGATATGCCCGTCGTCAATCCGGGCGACTGGTTCGGCAAGACTTGGCTCATCGAGATCGGCGGGAGCTACTCGCCACTCTTCCTCATCGTCGAAGCCGACAGTATGTCCGCCGCCATAGACGAACTGGCGGACAGCGAGAAGTACGGTCACCACATCGTCGTTGAAGAAGCGAACCTCGGCGATTACCCGGAAGATGATCGGCACTACGGACCCAGCGGTCAGGTTGTCGATCTGGATCACCTGATGGTTCATGGGCAGGAAGGAAGTAAGACGCCATTCACATGCACGTATCACGGCGAGGGTTTGCCTGCCGAGGGCGTGAAGCCAAACGAGTTCTGCTGGGACGAACTCGGAGCGTAACGAACATCGAAGAGTGAGAGCCGAGGCAAGGATGTCTCGGCTCTATTGCGTTGGTGGCAACGACAGCAGTTGAAGTTGGACCAGTGAGCAAAACTATCACCAACTACTTCATCACAAGGAAACACTATGGTTACCACGAACAACAAGAAACCACTCTTTGCACTTGGTTCCGTAGTCGCCACACCCGGAGCCTTGGACGCCATGCAAGCCGCAGGACAGACGGCGATGGAACTGCTGCAACGTCACGTCGTCCTCGATCCGGGCGAACTCGACGAAGAGGACCAACAAACGAACGAGGAAGCGGTCACCAATGGTGACAGAGTCTTTTCGAGCTTCCTGCTCAAAGATGGCACGAAACTGTGGGTCATCACCGAAGCCGACCGCTCATCGACGTGCCTGCTGCTTCCCGACGAATACTGAGTCGGACCCACGGCCAACACCAGAACAATCACCTTCACTTTTCAGGAGACGAACGCATGACTGACGAGACCGAATCGATCCGCCGTGAGATGGTCGCCGAAATCAACGCCGAACCGGGCAGCAGGGAATATCTCGAAGCGAAGCACGGTCAGGTGTGGGACACGAGTGAGCTTCAACGAGACTTTGAAGTGCTGGGATTCATGGCACCGCTAGTCGTGGCAAGTCGCAAGTCGGACGGGACCAGAGGAAGCCTGATGTTCCAAGCCAGTCCTCGATTCTACTTCGGGTGGTCTCCTGAGTGAGTTGGTTGGTGGAGGGTTCGCCCGGCTTCGGCTCGGCGAACCATTTCTTCTCGTTGTTGATCCAGCCACGAACTTGGACACGAATCGATGACACGACGTTGCCCTATCACCCGACACGAATTCCATGAACGATCCCCTGATGCCGAGCAAGTGATGACCGCAATCTCGGAATCGCTCCTACTCAAGCGGAAAGAGTTCTCGACCGGATCATTCGGCTACGCCGGGACCGGCAAGATTGAGGTACTTGTGGCCGACACGCTGGTGCAGTGCCAAGTCTCCGTCGTGGCAACAGTCGTTGATAGCAAACACGCTGAGTAAGTGTTCTTCAGAAGAAATTGAAGGTCATGTCCAGCGAAACGCAACTCGAACAACGAAATATGTTCTTAAACCACTACACCTGCTACTGCTGCGGCGAGCATTGGACCGACGTTTGGGACTGCCATGTTGATGACGACTGCCCGCACTGCGGAGCACGGCATTGTTCGCCGATTGATTCAGAAGACTTGGTGATTGCTGATAATGGAGATCGGACCGAACCTTCACGCACAACAGAGATGAGCGAAGTGCAAACCGTACTCGTGATTGTCAGTGGTGGCGTGGTTCAAGATGTCGTTTGTTCGTGACTTTGACGTAGAGGGTGTAGAGGACGAAGCGGTTGTCACTCAAGGGGACGAGCGGTTCATCGAGTCCGTCTGGTCAGCGGATCAAGGCGAACCGGCAGAGCATCGCTGCTGAATCAAACGGTGATCGAATGGGACCAACTCGTCCGAGTGACTACTTGGTTGCATTTCTTCAAACCCAACAATTCCAGTTGTATTCTTCGTGGCGAGTTCCCCACCCCCGGCCAGTGGAGCGATACCGCTGGTTACATTTTTTATAACTCGCAACTCGAATGATCTTCCGTGTGGGCTGAAGCGTTTGCGAAAAGCCAATTCGAAAAACCGCCGCCGCAGAATTTCGAACCCCTCGCTGGGAATTCAATGTCCTCCAACAGTCGTGGAGAAGTTTGTTTCCACAAACAAGTTGTGGGGCATCGGTGTGACCGGTAGAAGATATTTTGTGAGATTCTTTCGACACCCTCTTGACAAAAACAGACAGGTCTGTATATTTCAGTCATGAGCAAGACACAAACAAGAAAATCCGACGCCCGACAGCGAATTGTGGAAACCGCAGAGCGGCTATTTTACGCCGAAGGAGTTAGGGCTGTCGGTATCGACCGGATCATCGCCGAGGCGGAAGTGGCGAAGATGACGCTCTACAACCACTTTGCCTCGAAAGATGACCTGATCCTCGCCGTGTTGCAGTATCGGGAGGAGAAGTTCGATGGCCTTTTCGAGAAGTGGATGGGGCGACACACCAAGGCGGGCAAGGACCGACTGGAGGCGTTTTTTGCGGCACTCAAGGACTGGTTTACAAGCCCCGGCTTTCGGGGTTGTATGTTCATCAACGCTTGTGCGGAGTTAGCGGATGCAGGACACGAAGGCTCGCAATTCTCGGCCCAACATAAGGAGCGATTCCATGCCATGTTGAAAGAGGTTATTGCCGAAACTGGCGGATCAAAGGCGGCGGAATCACTAACACCTGCGATCTCACTGCTGGTGGAAGGGGCGATTGTCACCGCCGTCATGGAACAGTCACCGAATTCGGCTGATGTCGCAAGGGATGCAGCACTGGCCCTTGTCTCGAAAAATTCAAAGAAGCGTAAGTAAGGTTCTCTTTTTTTTACCATCAAATGTACAGACCTGTCTGTATTCTTCAAGGAGATGCGAAATGTCGGAATCCACCAACGCTGAACAGCCCACCATCGTTTACGGCTCAGGCCGCAAGCCAGATGCCGCCATTCCCCGGCCCGGCTTGGAGCTACGCAAGAGTAACGTCGCCGTGGTCGTCACCGATCCCCAAAACGATTTCCTCAGTCCGCAGGGTGTCACATGGGGCGTCGTGGGTCAGAACGTCACCGACAACAACACGGTCGAAAACATTGGTCGCTTGTTTGCCGCCTCGAAAGGGAACGACGTGCCTTTGTTCATCAGCCCGCACTATTACTACCCCCAAGACCACAAGTGGCAATTTGAGGGGGCGTTGGAGCGGCTGATGCACGACATCCAGATGTTCGACCGCCCGAATGCTCTCGATCTCACGAACTTCGACGGTTCGGGGGCCGATTGGCTGGAGCAGTACAAGCCGTTCATTAACGACGGCGAGACCGTCATCACCAGCCCGCACAAGGTGTTTGGACCGGAATCAAACGATCTGGTTCTTCAGCTTCGCAAACGAGGTATCGATCAAGTCATCCTCGCTGGAATGTCGGCCAACTTGTGCGTCGAATCGCATCTCCGTGAACTTCTCGAACAAGGCTTCGAGGTTGTGGTTGTCGGTGACGCCACCGCAGCGGCTCAGGTTCCCGGCTACGACGGCTACGATGCGGCCATGACCAACTTTCGCTTCCTCGCCAGCGACGTGTGGAGTGCCAGCGAAGTCACTGAGCGGCTGTCGGCACTCTAACCCAAAGAACCAACAATTCTTGTTCCTGTAACCCTTTCGATTTGGAGACTGAATCATGACTAAGCTCAAAACGACTGCGACCGCACTGGCTCTCGCCACTCTTTTCACATTTGGCTTGTTGGCACATGCAGATGACCAACCAACATCGGCTCAGGTCTACCACCGCACGGTGAAGATCGATGGCCTCGACATCTTCTATCGGGAAGCGGGTCCGAACGATGCTCCCACGGTTCTGCTGTTACACGGGTTCCCGACTTCCTCGCACATGTTTCGCAATCTTATCCCGGCAATGGCTGACAAGTACCACGTTGTTGCCCCTGATTACCCCGGTTTTGGCAACAGTTCCGCTCCTTCGGTCGAGGACTTCGACTACACGTTTGACAACTTGGCAAACGTGGTCGAGCAGTTCACCGAGAAGGTGGGTTTGAAGAAGTATTCAATCTATCTCATGGATTACGGTGCCCCGGTTGGGTTCCGGCTGGCGGTGAAACACCCGGAGCGAGTCGAGACGCTGATCGTGCAGAATGGCAACGCTTACGACGAAGGAATCGACAACGAGTTCTGGAAACCGATCAAGGCGTACTGGAAGGACCGCACTGACGAACAAGGTGACAAATTGCGATCTCTGCTGACGCTGGATGCGACCAAATGGCAATACACCCACGGAGTTCGCAACGTCGAGACGATCAGTCCAGACACATGGGGGCATGTCCAACCACTTTTGGACCGTCCCGACAATCAGGAAATCCAACTGGCTCTGTTCTACAGCTACGGGAGTAATCCGCCGCTTTATCCCAAGTGGCAGGAGTATCTCCGCAAATACCAGCCACCAACGTTGATCGTCTGGGGCAAAAACGATGCGATCTTCCCGGCTGCCGGGGCACATCCTTACAAGCGTGACCTGAAGAATCTGGAGTTCCATCTGCTCAATACGGGCCACTTCGCTCTCGAAGAAGATGGAACGAAGATCGCTGAGTTGCTCCGAGGCTTCCTCGGCAAGTAAATGGCCGAATAGACCACCGACCTATTTTTTTGCAAACCAGCCGACAGACCAGTCTGTCTTTATGCCTCAGCCGAGAGTGTCTCGGCGAAACACGCCTGTTTTCAAACTTTAAGGAGAAGAACCATGCAACGTCTCAATTCCATCAAACCTGAACTCGCCCAAGGCCGCACCAAAGAGTTGCTCGACACCGTGGAACAAGCCTTCGGAACGATTCCCAACACCGCCAAAGTGATGGGCAATTCACCCGCCGTGCTGGAGAGCTTCCTGTCCTTCGCCACGGCGATGGGAGGAGCAAAGATCGGTGAGAAGCTTCACAACCAAGTGAAACTCAACACCAGTGAAACCAACTCCTGCACTTATTGCACTTCCATTCTGTGTGCCGTCGCTCCCACGGCAGGTCTGTCGGCTGATGACATTCTGGCTGGGCGAACCGGAAACTCTGAGGATCACCGCACGGAAGCCGCACTCAAATTCGCCGAAGTAGTGCTGGAGAGTCGTGGCAAGGTCAGCAATGGTCAACTCGCCGACGTGCGAGAGGCCGGGTTCGATGACGCTGAGATCGTGGAGATCGTCACCAGCGTCGTGCTGGGTTGCTTTACGAACTTTCTCAACAACGTGGCCGACACGGAACTCGACATTCCGCAAGCTGAGCCAGTCGCTGCTTCAACGTGCAGCACCGAAGCTTGTTCCGTGAAATGAACCTACTGTTCCCCTGCCGGGTGCTTGGTCCGATACAAGCACCCGGCCTTTTCATCGGCAACAATCAATACAGGAGATGAAACGTGTCCGCCATTCGACCACCATTCAATTTGGAATCCGCAACCGCCAAAGTTCGTGCCGCAGAAGATGCTTGGAACAGTCGTGACCCGCATCGTGTCTCTTTGGCGTACTCGGAAAACTCTGAATGGAGAAACCGAGATCAATTCATCCGTGGCCGTGAGCAAATCCGAGAGTTCCTCACCGACAAGTGGGAGAAGGAACTCGACTACCGCCTTACCAAGTCGCTCTGGAGCTTTACGGAAAACCGGATCGCCGTCCGTTTCCAATACGAGTACCACGATGCGGCAGGGCAATGGTTTCGAGCTTACGGAAACGAACTATGGGAATTCGATAACGAAGGACTGATGCAGCGTCGAGAAGCCAGCATCAATGATGTCGCCATCGAAGAAGTGCAACGCAAGTTCCACTGGCCCAATTCCACTCCCCGACCTGTTGAACATGATGGCATCCTCAGCGTTGCCTGAGCAGCAATACTTCCAATTTTGAATCCCACGAACAGACCGTCTGTTCGTAAACCTTTTTCTTTAGGAGAATTACCATGTCTCGTATCACCCCTGTGACCCCCGAAGCTGCAACCGAAGAATCCAAGGAACTCTTTGAGCAAGTTCATCAGAAGTTGGGTCGTGTGCCCAATCTCATGCAAACGCTTGGACATTCGGCTGCCGCTCTGAGTGGCTACCTCAGCCTGAATGACGCTCTGAGCCAAGGCTCTCTTTCCGCCAAGGATCGTGAGAGGATTGCTCTTGCCGTTGCTGAATATAACGGATGCGGCTATTGCCTTGCTGCCCATTCAGCAATTGGAAAAATGGTCGGTCTGAATCCGAACCAGATCATCGAAAGCCGCAATGGTCATGCAAGCGACTCGAAGGCTGATGCACTTTTAAGATTCGCACATCGGGTTCTTGAATCGAATGGACAAATCAACGATTCCGATCTCGAACAGTTTCGTGCAGAAGGCTACTCGGATGGAGAAGTGGCCGAAGTCATCGCTCACATCAGCCTCAGCGTGCTGACAAACTTCTTCAATAACGTCGCCAAGACAGAGATTGACTTCCCCAAAGTCGATTCACTTGCCGCCTGACGATCATGCAATTCGTGGGCCGGTGAACCTAATTTTTCACCGGCCCACTTCCATAAGTGTACCTTGCAAGCATCAATACAAACCCAATTCAGATAGGGAGTAAGACTCATGACACGCTATTCCAGCGATGTGGCATTCACTCCGGCAGTCAAAGCAATCCAGTCTGAAAAAGGATCTCGCCAGAGCTACGAAAGAGTCGAACAAAGCGGGTGGAAAACAACAGTGACGCCGGAACTGTCGGCTTTCCTCTCAACTCTGGATATGTTTTATTTGGGCACAGCAAACGCCGAGGGTCAACCGTACATTCAATACCGTGGCGGATCGCCCGGATTCTTACGCCCATTGGATGAAAGGACGCTGGGGTTTGCCGACTTTGCTGGCAATCGGCAATACATCACTTTGGGGAACCTGTCAGAGAACACCAAAGCATTTATCTTCTTGATTGATTACGTCCGCAGCCGACGCATTAAGCTCTGGGGAAACGCCAGAGTTGTAGAAGATGATCCTGAACTGCTCGACCTGCTGAGTGATCCGTCCTATTCGGGACGAGTTGAACGGGCCGTCCTTTTTCATATCGAAGCGTGGGACATCAATTGCCCTCAGCACATCCACAAGCGGTTTCCTCAACGGGAAGTTGCTCCGGTGGTCGAGCAGCTTCAAGAGCGAATACAGGAACTCGAAGCACAACTGGCGACGGTGCGGCAGGCAGGTGCGACCTGACTGCGAACAAAAACGATTCAACTCAGCGAATGAACGCTTCCCTAGCCAACTCTCATTAGAAAGGAGGCTGAAATGTCTCATCTACTTCATATTGATTCAAGTCCCCGTAACGACCGTTCTCACACACGTCGCCTGACAGCCCACTTTGTTCAAAGTTGGCGGGACAGCCACCCGGACGGCATCGTGACTTATCGTGACATTGGACGAAACCCATTGCCACATGTGACAGAAGAGTGGATCGCAGCAGCATTTGCCCAACCAAATGAACGCAGTCAGGCAATGCGAGATGCCTTGCGATTGAGTGACGTATTGGTAGACGAGCTTCTTGAAGCTGATTCCATCGTCGCAGGGATTCCATTCTACAATTTTGGGATGCCGAGCGGCTTCAAAGCCTATATCGATCAAATTGTGCGTGTAGGCCGGACATTTCTGTTCGATCCCAACAACGTAGAATCGACATACACACCGCTCGTTCACGACAAACGAATGATTGCAGTCATCTCTCGTGGAGATGGCGGTTACGGTCCCGGTGGTCGAAATGAAGCTCTCAATCACCTTGATCCGCATTTGCGGACGGTGCTCCGCTTCATCGGCGTGAACAATGTGGAGATTGTTGCTGCCGAGAATGACGAACATGGTGGTGCGGCGTTGGTAGACTCACTTGATTCTGCTCGTAGACGGCTTATGAGGCTTGCGAATAACAATCCGTCGTAGACGACCATGTTTCTTCTGCTTCGCCGCTGAACAACCTGAATTGATCCGCAGGGTCACTTCACGAAA
>NZ_SIHI01000039.1:20000-30335 GCF_007859735.1 Thalassoglobus neptunius
CCCTGACCTCTTGCATGCCATGCATTCGGGAACTTGCTTCAATCTCGATAAGTGTGAGCACAACCTTTTGGGTTGTCAGTGCTTATGAGACTATCAGGATCGGATCGACTTGTCATGCGAATGCATGAGTATTCATCGAAGATCGAATGCAGGGGTCAAAACAGGGGTCAGCGGATTTTGATGAGATGGACGACGTGATGAGTGAGTGTCGTGACGTCCGATCTGCGGAGCAGCGGCTGGTTTGATTCCGATCCTCGAAGCGCCAGTCGGCCCTCCCCTCGCGCGCGAGCCAGATCGGTGCGGAGTTCTTTGACTTCTCCTCATTACTCCCGGTAAACGAAATGAGTGCATAGGGGTGTCGTTGCGTGCATGGCATCATCTGATCTGAGAATGGTGCCCTCCCTGCCGGGGGCTGACTCTCACGCTCCGGTCGCTTTGGCTCGAAGGCTTTCATAGAGATTCATCTTGTCCATCAGGACGCGGACGAGGTCGTTGAGAGCTTGTGGCGAATTGAGAGCACGTGTGCTCAGTTCGGCCTGGGTGTCCATGCTGTCGATGACTGCTGATTGAATCTCCCCGAACAGATCCGGGGAACTGTCGAACTGCTGCCGGGTATTGTTTGCCGATTGCCGGATGAGCACTTCGGATTCCATCGTCTTCGCTTTGACTGCGTTCACAAATGACAGCAGGTCCCCGTCGGTCATGTCATTTCCGTACAGCGTGTTGAGCTGTTCGATGATCTCCCGCAACTGTGTCTTCTCTTTCTCCTGCACCTGACCACTTCCGGCTTCGGTGATCGGATTCAGGAGCGGGGCTTCGTCTCCGGAGAGTCCCAGATTCCTCGGGCCGTGATCTCGTAGGCGATGGTGCGTCAGCTGGACTTCCGACAAGTCGACCCCTTCCCGCGAGGGAACCTCTTCGAACAATTGTCGAAGCTGTCAGCAACTCGCCAAGCACTCCCGAGCCATCAGGATGTTGAGGTAAGTTCTACCAGTCCTGCGACGTTGACCAGGAACTCGCCCGGGATGAGGCCGACACCGAAGAAAAAAACTGGATTCTCCGAGCGTGGTGATCGTGATCAACCGCCGTTATCAGCGTTTTTAAGTAGTTGTGTCGTACTCTGCGAGCATTTGCACACCTCATGAAAAAACTTGCAGACCTTCACGATTCACTCTGAAAACTCGCATTGGTTGAAATCCATTT
Organism: Thalassoglobus neptunius; assembly: GCF_007859735.1. Lineage (GTDB taxonomy): Bacteria > Planctomycetota > Planctomycetia > Planctomycetales > Planctomycetaceae > Thalassoglobus > Thalassoglobus neptunius. Next base: position 21,204 of record NZ_SIHI01000039.1, read on the forward strand.
CGCAAGCACGGGACGTTGAAGTTCGTCAATTGGCGATTTCACTAGTGCCTCTTGGCATACTTCGTGCTGATTGAAGTCACACATGGTGTTTCCATGTTCGCTCGCCAAGACCATCGCGCACTGCGATGACGGCGCATTCTCCCGTTGCGCTGGTATTTGTCCTCCTTCCCATCAATCCCTACCAGTATGTCAGTAAAGTTCACGATGCGCATTATCCTTCTGGCCACAGTTGCCATTGCCACACTTGCTCTTTCAGCAACCAGTAACGTTCAGCATTCCGTCACTCAACAGTTGGGTTCAATGCTGGGTATTCAAGGACCAGGCGAACATGCAGAAGAAGATCACAACACCCCTGAACACTCAGCAGGTCATGTTCCAGAAGAGCACTCCGAACCCTCGCACGCAGGAGGAGACCATCATGCCATACACAAAATTGTTGTGACGAGCCCAATGCAACAGGACGTCACACTGACACGTCAGTACGTCAGCCAAATTCATTCGCGACGCCACATCGAAGTCTGTGCTCTGGAAGGTGGTTACCTGAAAGAAATCAAGGTCAATGAAGGGCAAGAGGTGAAGAAGGGGAACCACATGTTCCACATCCTGCCGACACTCTACGAAGCCCGACTTGCTGCTGATGTCGCAGAAGCGGAACTCGCTCAGGTGGAGTACGACAACACCAAAAAGCTGGTCGACCAGGAAATTGTGTCAGTTCAAGAGCTGAAGCTTGCCAAAGCCAAACTGGACAAAGCACAGGCTAAGGTCGATCTGGCTAAAGCCGAGCTCGATTTTGCTGATATTAAAGCTCCATTTGATGGAATTATTGACCGGTTGCATGAACAGCAAGGAAGCCTCATCGAAGAGGGCGCCATGCTGACGACGTTGTCTGATAATCATGTGATGTGGGTCTATTTCAATGTCCCGGAAGCTCGCTATCTGGAATACCAGAAAGCCATTCAAAACGACCCTGAACAGCAAAATCTGGATGTCCAGCTGAGACTGGCCAATCATGAGATTTTCGATCATGCAGGGACAATTGGTGCCATCGAAGCAGACTTCAATAACGAAACTGGGAATATCGCTTTCCGGGCAGATTTCCCCAATCCTGATGGGCTGTTACGCCATGGACAGACTGGGACAATCTTGATCAATCGAATGGCAGAGAATGCCGTCGTCATTCCTCAACGTGCCACGCTTGAGATTCTCGCCAAGAAGTATGCGTATGTCGTTGGTGATGACAACATTGTCCACCAGCGAGAGATTACTATCCAGAACGAAAAGGATGACATTTTCCTCGTTAAAGAAGGACTCAGCGTGAATGACAAGATCATCCTCGAGGGAATTCGGCAGGTACGAGATGGCGATCAAATCGAATATTTATTCGAAGAGCCAGCCAAGGTCTTGGCGGATCTGAAATACCACGCCGAGTAATGCCTTCCTATTGCTCGCGTCCTCGACCTCGCGATTCATAGTTGTCGACGCCATCAGCAGATACCGGCCTCAACCTCAACGAGAGCAATCGATCAATCGGGAATTCTCGCCGTCGCGCAGCCAATCGTCCGAATTGCAGTAATAGCTCGCACCAGTGAATCGCTGCGATCTCCATCAATGGAGAAACGCATCGGCGGATACCCAACACTCACTCTCAATCGACGTCACTTGTTAGACATCTATGTTTGCTAAATTTCTTCACCGACCCGCACTCGCGATTGTCATCTCCTTGCTGATTCTCTTCATGGGAGGGCTGGCGATCAACGTTCTTCCGGTGTCACAGTTCCCTTCTGTGGCTCCACCGAGTGTACGTGTCTCGGTGTCGTATCCGGGGGCCAGTGCAAAAATCCTGATCGAATCCACGATGGTGATTCTCGAGCAGGCGATTAACGGCGTTCCCAACATGCGCTACATGATTGGCGACGCAACAAGCGCTGGTGAAGGTTCCATTCAGGTCATCTTCGAACCTGGTACGGACCCCAACGTGGCTGTCATGAACGTGAACAACCGGGTGCAGTCCGTCAAAAACAATCTGCCTCCCATTGTGGAACGTGAAGGGATCATCGTCATGCAAAACATGACGAGCATGCTGATGTACTTAAATATCTTCAGCACAGACTCTGATGTCGACCAGAATTTTCTTTACAACTATGCGACTGTCAATGTCCTGAACGAGATCAAACGTATTCCCGGAGTAGGCCAAGCTTCCATCCTGGGAAACCGAGCCTATGCCATGCGCGTTGAACTCAACCTGGACCGCATGCGCGCTTACAAAGTGAGTTCTGAAGATGTCATGGAAGCGCTCGCTGAACAAAGCATGATCGGAACACCGGGACGGCTTGGGCAGGCTACTGGACAAACCTCGCAATCACTTGAGTATGTTTTAACCTGGATCGGCCGCTATGGCACGCCGGAGCAATACGAGCAAATTATTCTCAAGGCGAACTCCGAAGGAGAAATCTTACGGCTCGGAGATGTGGCGAATATCTCTTTGGGGTCGTCATTTTATGACTTGTACTCGGACATCGATGGATTGCCCGCAGCAGCCATTGTTCTGAAACAAACACCTGGATCAAATGCTGCTGAGGTGATCGAGAGAATCAAAGAGAAAGTAGAAGAGATCAAGGAGAAGACATTCCCGCCTGGAATGGACTACGCCGTCACATACGACGTGTCTCAATTCCTGGATGCCTCCATCGAAAAAGTGCTGCATACACTCTTTGAAGCATTCATTCTCGTTTCACTGGTTGTGTTGCTATTTCTGGGAGATGTACGCAGCACTTTGATTCCAACGCTTGCGGTCCCGGTCTCTTTGATTGGAACATTTTTCTTCATGCTGATGTTGGGCATGTCCATCAACCTGATCACGCTGTTCGCACTGGTGTTGGCAATCGGCGTGGTGGTCGACGATGCAATCGTGGTGGTTGAAGCAGTTCATGAGAAGATGCATGCAAAGCATCTGAGCCCATACAAAGCTACTCAGGAAGTCGTTCAGGAAATCAGCGGTGCTATCATTGCCATCACACTCGTGATGGTCGCAGTGTTCATTCCCGTGACATTCATGACGGGGCCTGTCGGCGTGTTCTACCGTCAGTTCGCACTCACCATGGCGATCTCGATTGTCATCTCAGGTGTTGTGGCACTGACACTCACACCTGTACTGTGTGCGATGATTCTGAAACCACATGGCGCTGAACCGCAATCTCGTGGTTTGATCGCGTTCCTTAACCGCGTCATGAATCGAACGCTAGGCAAGTACTCATTTCTATTGAGAGGTCTGCTATGCATCTTGCTCGGAGGAGCTGTCGGCGTTGGTGTCTATTATTTATTGCATGTCGAAATCGTGCATGAAGTCATTTCCGAACAGGTCCACCTCACAAAATTGCGAGAGAGCGTCATTGTCGGGATGGCCTCAGTGTTCGCGGCATTAACGTTTCGGGCTGCCTTTTCAGGGAGTGCCGGAAGTCGAAAGATTCGTGGACCGCTGGGAATGTTTTTGCATGTGTTCGACCGGTTTGTGGAAAAGATCACAGGCGTTTACTCCTGGATCGTGAGCAGGATTATCATGCGTCGACTGCTCACAATGATCGTGGTCGGTATCTTTGGGTACGGCATTCTCGTGGTAAATCAGGTACTTCCGTCCGCATTTATTCCACAGGAAGATCAGGGGATGATCTATGGAGTGGTTCAGACACCACCTGGGTCAACCCTGGAGTACACAAACGCGAAGTGCCAAGAGCTTCAGGCCATTTGCAAAGAACTCGATGAAGTTGCCTCCGTCTCTTCTGTGGCCGGGTACGAAGTTCTCACTGAAGGGCGCGGCTCCAACGCTGGCACGTGTCTTATCAATCTCAAGCCATGGGCGGAGCGACAAGCGACTTCAAAACAACTGATCGAAGAACTTGAAGAGCGTGGGACCGAAATCGCAAATGTGAAGTTAGAATTCTTCGAGCCACCCGCAGTTCCTGGCTTTGGTGCAGCTGGCGGCTTTTCAGTCAACTTGCTCGACAAAACCAACAGCGGAGACTACGAGGCTTTCGGGGCGATTGTTGACAATTTCATGGAGGAACTCGGCAAGCGAAAGGAACTTAAAGGACTGTTCACGTTCTTCGCCAACAACTACCCACAGTATGAAGTGCTGATCGACAACGACGTCGCCATGCAAAAAGGAGTTTCCATCAAAGACGCGATGGACAATCTTTCCATCACCATCGGAAGTACTTGGGAGCAGGGATTCGTTCGCTTCGGACAGTTCTACAAAGTCTATGTTCAAGCCGCTCCAGAGTTTCGTCGCTACCCTGAAGACCTCGACAACATGTTCGTCAAGAATGATCGCGGAGAGATGGTCCCCTACTCTTCGTTCATGAAACTCGAGAAGAAGCAGGGTCTGAACGAGATCAGCCGTTACAACTTGTACTTAACTGCTCCGATTCAAGGAGCTCCTGCCAAGGGATATAGTAGTGGTGAAGCGATCGATGCGATCAAGGAAGTCGCCGCCCGAACGCTTCCGAATGGATACGACATCGACTGGCAAGGCCTGGCGTACGACGAAGCGAAAGCAGGAAACACTGCAATCTTCATCTTTTTGATCGTGGTCGTGTTCGTGTACATGGTTCTGGTTGGACAGTATGAAAGCTTCATCATCCCGCTTGCCATGATCACTTCGCTTCCAATCGGAATCTTTGGGTCGTTCTTGTTCTTGAAAGCGATGGGATTGGCCAACGACGTCTATTGCCAAATCGCGTTAGTCATGCTGGTTGGTCTGCTCGGAAAGAATGCGATCCTGATCATTGAGTTCGCTGTGCAACGTCGTCAACAGGGGCATTCCATTAAGGATGCTGGAATTGAAGGTGGACGACTCCGCTTCCGACCGATTTTGATGACCTCTTTCGCATTCATCGTGGGTCTGATTCCACTCATTCGAGCCACGGGACCTGGTGCAATCGGAAACCGCACAATCGGCACAACAGCCATCGGCGGTATGCTGTTAGGGACGCTGATTGGAGTCTTTATCATCCCGGGACTCTATTACCTCTTCGCAAATCTCGCCGATGGTCGCTCGCTGATTCGCAATGAACACGACCAGCCTCTGAGCGAAATCCCGGAACAGGGCGTGACTCTCCACACAAGCTCGAGTCATTGATCGTCGCACGTTATTGCATCTCCTGCTGAAACTTGTGCGTTGAAAACGAGCGTTCTCGTTGCGCGCACTGTCAGCCTCGGGGTCACTCGACCGCAAATCGACAACCCCTCACTCTTCCCCGTAACTGCTACAGCCCCTACATCCTGTCGAATCCGAACCCGATTTCTGCAAATGTTTGCACAGGCCGACTAACTCAACTGATGCTTAGAACGCTCACTGTCCCACTGGACGATACACTCACTACCAGCCGCTGATTGCGATGCTGAGCACTGAGGCCTGACGGCGACCTCACAAACAGAGGGCGCCAATGAGTGAGTCAGGATGACTAAAATTCATCAGGGACGGTCATGAGCAACCTTTACGAAATCGCATCACGTACCCAGGCCACAAAATCGAAGGTCTTCAGCGCCATCGTTTGCGGATCAATGGTCTTTGCTTCCGGGTGCGGTATTCCGAATCATCGCGGTGCCCTTCCAGGCCCACAGATGCCGCAATTCTACAGTTGGACGAGCGGCGTTCTCTCCCGCAAACATGAACTGGCTCAGGAAAACTCAGAAGCTGAGATCAATGCAGAAGATTCGACAACAACTGAAGAGACGGTAAACGAGAACATTCAACTGACGAACTACGCTCCAATTCCCACTGAAGCTTCAGTGGAACAGACGGAGATCATTGAAGAAGCACCCCATGCGTTCATTCCCCCTCCAGTCGAAGACGACGTGCCTGAAATCTTGGTTCTCGAAAACTCAGCATATGTTCCGAAGAGCGTGTTTTTTGACGACCATCACCTGCTGACTTTGATTCACCAGGCACTTGCCGGCAATCAGGAACTTCGCATCCTGGCAGAAGAAATTCAAATTGCGAACAATGAAGTCGAGGCTCGCAGCGGGGAATACCTGCCATTTGTCACCGTCGGAGGAGGAGCTGGGTTAGAGAAACCTAGCCGCTACTCTCGTTCCGGTGCAGTGGAAGAACAACTGGAAGTCGCTCCGGGAAGACGATTCCCTGAGCCACTGCCTGACTTCTTGGCTGCTGCGAATATCTCTTGGGAAATAGATGTCTGGCACAGGCTGCGGAATGCTGAAGACGCCGCAGCCATGCGTTATCTCGGGTCCGCAGAGGGACGTTGCTACATCGTAACGCGACTCGTCGCAGAAGTTGCAGAGAACTATTACGAACTGCTCTCTCTCGACAGTCGGCTCGTGACACTCGAAAAGACGATCGAGATTCAAGAGAAGAGTCTGGAGATTGCGGAGTCTAAGAAGGAAGCGGGACGCGGAACTGAGTTGGCAGTCCAACGTTTTCAGGCGGAAGTGCGAAAGAATCAAAGTGAACGGCTCATTATTCAACAAGAGATCATCGAAGTTGAGAACCGGATCAACTTCCTCCTCGGGCGCTATCCTCAGCCAATCGATCGGCCTTCGTTGGAATTCGTCGACCTGAACCTGTACGCGCTCGATGCCGGACTGCCTTCGGAACTGCTAAGGAACCGCGCCGACATCCGTCAGGCAGAACGAGAAGTCGCCGCTGCTGGACTCGATGTGAAAGTTGCACGGGCACGATTCTATCCCTCATTCGGTCTCAATGCGGGGATCGGATTGAACGCCTACAACATACGGTACCTGTTCTCGACCCCTGAGTCCCTCATCTACAACGCTGCAGTCGATCTCGTGGGACCGTTGATCAACAAGCGAGCCATCCAGGCAGACTACCGCACTGCCAACTCTGCCCAACTTCAAAGCGTCTACAACTACCAGCGCACCGTTCTCAACGCTCATATGGAAGTTGTCAATTACATGAGCAAGATCCAGAACTATCGGGAAAGCATCGAAGTCAAGAGAGAACAACTTCAAGCCCTGGAAACATCGGTTGCTGTCGCCACAAAGCTATTCCAAAACGCACGAGCAGAATACGTTGAGGTCCTGCTCGCCCAGCGTGAAATGATGGAAGCGAAAATGATGTTGATTGAAATCAAACAACAACAACTCGCCGCAATCGTCAACGCTTACCAAGCCCTCGGCGGAGGCTTCTAGAGCGTATCTTTTGGATATCTGCCTCCCTACAGCCCTGACTTCAATCCGATCGAACAAGTCTATTCGCAGCTGAAGTGGTACCTGCGCACGGTCTGTCTAATCGGTGTGGGAGACCTGCGAAATGCTTCTTGAACTCTTCCCACCCCAAGAATTTGCACACTACTTTAAACACTACGGCTACCGCCACGCAGAAGTCGGACGCGTTCTAGGATCGGAGAGACCATCGAACAAGTCCGACAGCGTGAAATCAACACTCTGGACGTTTCCATTGGCTCCGACATTGCCGTCCATTGCTGGAATCCGACTATATCGTGCACAATCCCCATTTTGACTCGCGAACTCCGCACGAAGTGCGATCGGTATCACTACACTCAGGGCAGACCCTACGAAATATGGGCTCGAAGCGAAGCGAAGCGGATGCAGCGGAGGGCGTCGCGGTGGAGCGGAATCACATCCTAAAACCTCCTGAGAGGCTCTCACGCGGCCCATTGAACTTTTCTGGCCAAGGAGACGAGGAGCGGGGAGTCGAATGCCCCACTTCACGTGGCGTGTTGATCGTCAGATCTGCATCGGATGCGATGGGAGTTCGGGAGAGAATCCCGGCCAAAATTCGCTTCAAATCGACCCCGCGCAAAATCAGACCCTTTCTCTCTTTCTTGAACACTTCAATTGAGAGTCAACGTCCAACTTTGCTTGCCTTTCATCGACACGCATTCTGTCAACCACTGCTGTGTCTTTGTAGTGGGTTTCTCGGGGCGCACCGACCCCGAAGGGCCGGTGCAGAAGCGTCTCCGCAGTTGGGAACCGTAAGCTTCCGCCTGAGTTGGTTTTGATATCGGAGTTACTCAGGTCACACCCGCACTCCGCCCCTAGCGTCATTCGCAAATGACACACCCAGACCGTTCGTCGTCACCTTATCCGGCATGGGGACTCTTTGTTCACTCAGACAGCGGCTGAGTGAACAAACCAGAGCCTCAACCATCGCTCTGAGATGGGATCGATGACTGCCACACAAGGCATCCGCCGTACTCGATCCGTACCATCAAATTGTCGTTTGATCACTCAAGAGCGATCGCGCTCATTAACGGACCACCTTGGATGTTGGTCCGCTGCAAAGCGATGTGCTGTCACTTCAGGCTCTTAGGCTTGTGTCTGTTCTCTTCAGATGCTTTCTCGTCACTCTCAGAGAAGCCCGATTTTCCTTAGCTCTTCGTCGCTGACATCTCGCACCTTTTGGGTTCGGGTTTGTGTTTGAATCGCAGTCAATGAGCGTTGCTCAAAGAACCAATTGACGGCCTCTTCGGTCGTCCACCACTCGCCCACGATCTTGACGGCTGGCAAGCGTACTCCCGACAGACCCTTCAACCAGCGATGGATTGTCGAGGGAGACGGACGCTTGGGCAAACCGCGTGTGAGCAGCGATTTTGCTGGCTGTAGCTGCGGGTCTGTTGCTTCGACAACTGGTGGAAGAGTTCGAATTGACGAATCCATGGGTGTAACAATCTGTCCGAATCTGTTTTCAAACGGAACCGGACCCCGCTCACCAAGAGGCAGGTTTGTCCAAAAAATCCCGTTCCAGATTCGGGGTCTGGTTACCCTGCAACCGCAAGAGTGGTTGCGTTCGTCTCTTTTCGAAGACGTTCAAAATATTTCAACAGCATGCATTGAAGTCAAAGCATTTCTTTCTGCATTCGTGGATTGTCTCTGTATTCCTCTTCCGTCTCAAAATGCGTTTTCGATGTCATTAACGTACATCATGCGGCTTGTTGTACTTTGATGACCTGGTGGCGTGCTCCCCATTTTCTGATCCAGATGTTATGAGAGTCAACCGACCGATTTTGGTTCGAGGAGACTTTGATGACGAAGCGACGACGACGTAAGCCTGAGCAGATTGTGAAGCTGTTGCAGGAGGGGCAAGCGATGTTGGCGGCAGGAAAGTCGCTGGCTGAGGTGTTGCAGAAGCTG
>NZ_SIHI01000040.1 GCF_007859735.1 Thalassoglobus neptunius
TTCAAAGTCTCTCCCGAGCCATCGAAAGCAACTTCCGGCACTTCAAAACAAGCACGACCTCACTCAATGGCAACCAACCAAAACTCAGACTGCTACTCAGAAGTCCGCAATGTTCAACGGGCTGCTAGATTCCAACACCGGCGACGATCGCTCTTTGAAAGTCGCCGATCGACTTCACTTCAACGGTCACTGTCAGTTTTCAGCCAGCCATAAGACATCTGTCGAGAAATCTCCAGAGACTTGGCGGCCAGAGTTTTGTTCCCGTAACATTCTTGAATTGCGATTTCTGCTCGCGCACGTTTGCCCATGATCGAGTCGCAACAGAGCGAGTCCGCCGCGTCCCGTTCCGATCTTGCTGAAAGATGCGAGTCGATCTGCGGCCGGCCGAACGTCGAGAATTCAATGGTTACGAAGGTGTTACCCTGTGAACAGTCAACGTGAATCTGCTGCCGTGTACTTGTTGGCAACAATGGACACCAAAGGGGCCGAGCTGAAATTTCTGGCGGACCGACTACTTAGTCGCGGAGTTGTTGTTCGGACAGTCGATGTCGGGACCGGACCTGAGCCGACCGTTGACGCAGATGTCTCACGAGAACAAGTTCAAGCAGCAGCTGCGAAACAGTCGCATACGGCACAGAACGAGGCAACGTCAGGCGGCCGTGGAGAAGCGATCGCGAAGATGTCGGTCTGTCTGCGCGAGTTCATGCTGGCGGAGCAACAGGCTGGCAAAGTTGAGGGAGTGATTGGAATCGGAGGAAGCGGAGGGACGTCTCTCATCGCCCCAGCGCTCCGTGCACTTCCAATCGGAATGCCAAAAGTCCTGGTCTCGACCGTGGCCAGCGGCAATGTGGCCCCATATGTCGATTGCTCCGACATCTTCATGCTCTACTCGGTGGTCGACATTGCTGGCTTGAATGTTGTGTCGAAGAAAATTCTCACCAACGCAGCAGACGCAATGGCCGGAATGGTGTTGTCCGACTCAGAAGCGACCACATCTAAAGAGTCTTCTGATCGAGTTCCGCCACGAAAGACAGTGGGGCTCACCATGTTCGGTGTCACCACTCCCTGTGTGACACAGGTTCGAACGCAGTTGGAAACAGACAACAATGAGTGTCTCGTCTTTCACGCAACGGGAACCGGAGGTCGAGCCATGGAGCAGCTTGTGGAGTCGGGGTTTCTCACAGCTGTCATGGACATCACGACGACGGAAGTCGCTGACGAAATTGTTGGTGGTGTCTTTCCTGCCGGTCCGGAGCGATTCGATCGCGTTCTCAGAAGCCGCATTCCGTATGTGCTCAGCTTAGGGGCTTTGGACATGGTGAATTTCGGAGCCCGGGAAACTGTCCCTCCACAGTTCCGAAACCGCTTGTTGCACTGCCACAATGCTCAGGTGACGTTGATGCGGACGAATGTCGATGAGTGCAAACAAATCGGACGCTGGATTGCTGAAAAACTGAATCAGTCAACGGCGCCGATACGTTTGCTGATCCCAGAAGGTGGTCTGTCACTTCTGGACGTTCCCGGGCAACCCTTTTACGACCCGGAAGCGGATCGAGCTCTCTTCGATGCCCTCGAAGAACATCTTCAGACAACTGACACGCGGCAGTGCATTCGATTGCCGTTTGAGATCAATGCGCCCGAGTTTTCAGAAGCGCTTCTTCATCACTTTAATGAACTCTCAGAAGACGAGAATTCGTAGAACTGCAGTGCGGACTCTCTCTTATTGAAATCCTTTTTCCTTTCCTGAACGACCGGAAACATGCGACAAAATCGAACTGACATCCTGAACAACTTTCATGCGAAACTCTCCGAAGGAAAGCCGATCGTCGGCGGCGGAGCGGGGACCGGAATCAGTGCCAAATGCGAAGAAGCGGGCGGGATCGACCTGATCGTGATCTACAACTCCGGACGTTTTCGCATGGCAGGGCGGGGATCGTTGTCCGGCCTCCTTCCGTTTGGGAACGCCAATGAAATCGTCAAAGACATGGCGAAGGAAGTGTTAACGGCTGTCAAATCAACACCGGTCATCGCGGGAGTGTGTGGCGTCGATCCGTTCATGCTGCGTGATCACTTTCTGAAGGAGCTCATTGCTCTCGGATTCTCCGGGATCCAAAACTTCCCCACGGTCGGACTGATCGACGGGACCTTTCGCGCCAATCTGGAAGAGACTGGAATGGGCTATGATCTGGAGGTCGAATGTGTCGCCGCAGCCCACAAACTCGATTTGCTGACAACTCCGTACGTCTTCGATCCCAAGCAAGCGGTGCGAATGGCCGAAGCAGGAGCCGACATTCTGGTCGCCCATATGGGATTAACCACCGGCGGAGCAATTGGTGCTGAAACCGCGAATTCCCTCGATGACTGTGTTCGCCGGGTGAATGAGATCGCAGAAGCGGGACGCAGTGTTCGGAGCGACATTCTTGTGCTTTGCCATGGCGGTCCAATCTCGATGCCGGAGGACGCGAAGTTCATGCTTGAACACTGCGACATTCACGGATTCTACGGAGCCAGTTCCATGGAACGTCTCCCGACCGAAACCGCCATTCGGGACCAAGTCCAGGAGTTCGTTGACTTGAAGTTGAATCAAACCAAATAGCCGTCGCATCGATCCCGACATCTTGCCTCAATTGCCCCTTGCTCAAAATGGTGAACGCTGATCTCACCGTCTCAACGATCGGACGCAGGAACGCGCCTTCGAGAATTTTCCATCGTTGAGTTTTCTTATCGCTTCGGTGAGAGATTGTGCTTCATTGCTGCGCAACCGTGCCGACGTTGACTGCATCAACTTCGCTCCGGCATCAGTCCGCTCTGATCGCATCGTGCTTGCAGACCACTTCCCATAGGCCTTTCTCTGTGCCCAGAACAGGGAACGCGCGCAATCAGCTAGGGAATTTCCATCTGAGATTGAACTTCGGCGATCACATTGATTGATCGACATAGTTCAATGGTATCCGCTTTGCTTTCAAACACGATCACCGAACAAGCGCTCAACCCTCAGTCGTTATAGAGAAATAAGTTGCTAAGAATGTTGACCCTAAAATCGAGACGGAACGGATTCACCCTGATTGAATTGCTGGTCGTGATCGCGATCATTGCAATTCTCATCTCCCTACTGCTTCCCGCAGTTCAACAGGCACGTGAAGCTGCCAGGCGGACACAATGCAAGAATAATATGAAACAGCTAGGTCTGGCGATCCACAACTATCATGATGTGTACTCGATGCTTCCCGGAAACATCGTGATGACCGCCGACGATCAAAGAAATGCGTCATGGGTCACGATGATCCTTCCGTACATCGATCAGGCTGCCGCTTACAACCAGATCATCTGGGAAGGGACGGACTGGACGATGCAGAGCGGGGCGAACCTCAACTGGGACATCATGCAGCAAACTCGTGTCTCCAGCTTCAATTGCCCATCGAGCGATCTTCCAACAACTCGCCAACAAACGACGAATGGACAAACGCAGGCACTTCCCGATGCACCTGAGGACATCCGGTACCAAGTCATGGACTACTCGGGAGTTTCAGGAGGTTACTGGAAGCCCGAAACGACGACCGTTCCTTCTGGTGGAGTCTGGACGGGATACGGTTGGGATCATCAGGTCGGGGCGATCATCAACATGAACGGTGACACTCAACCGATCCGCATCGCGATGTTCCTCGATGGAACGACAAACACAATCGCTATCGGCGAGCACTCCAGCTACACCATTCGTGACTCAGACGGAGCTGATGTCGATGCACGTCCAAGTAACTGGGCCGGTGGATTCTGGGGAGCAGGTCCTGCCAACCACGCATGGTTGGGATGGTCGCTGAACATCACCGTTCCTCGCTACCAGATCAACTACAACGGTCCCGGCTACGGTCACGACATTCCTTATGGAGGCCACACTGGATTCCGATCCAACCACACCGGCGGAGTTCAAGTCACCCTCGCAGATGGATCAGTTCGATTCCTCTCCGAGAACATTGACTTCGACACACTGCTCGCTTTGAGCATCCGAAACGACCGAACCGTCATCAGCGAGTTTTAGAGCAAGTTGCTCTTTCCGGTGCACTCGCTTGCGATGTTTCATCCGACAAAACGCTGAGTTTTCTCGTTCGAGTGAGTGCCAACCAGATCAAAAAATGCTCTCAAAGATTTCCTATAAGCTGCGAATCAGGTCGCTTCTCAGATCATTGATTGACGAGTTTAAGACGACCTCTTCGCGAGAACACTACAGAGAATTTCATGGATTCGATTCTCAATCACAGAAACGACACTGACATGTTCTTCAACCACAAATGTCTTCCGGTCCACGTGATGCGAATCGAAGTTTTCAATTTACTTACCGACAAGTTTCAAGAGGTGATTCGAATGACTTTCTGGCAACAGAAACCACTCAGTGCTCTCCTGTTGGCCATTCCACTGCTCTCATTGGGTTGTGGCAACAGCATCGACCTGGGTGTCGTTAAGGGGCAAGTGACAAAAGAGGGACAACCCGTCGCAGGGGCGATTGTGGAGTTCATCCCGGACAACGGAAGAACATCGACTGCAATTACGAAGTCAGACGGGACTTACGAACTCGACTACGATGACTTCAAAGGAGCGGTGATCGGAACGCATCGTGTTCAGATCACTGCCGGTGCACCAAGCGTTGAGGCGTCTGAAGACGACAGCAATCCAACGCCACCGCCTATGGCCGCCCCTCCTCAAGTGATCAAGATTGAGAAGAAGTTCGAAGTGGCCAGTGGAGAAAACACTTTCGACTTCAATCTGGACGAGTATGCCCAGAAGAACTCTCGCCGAGTGGGTGGAGCCCGTCGACGCCCTTCATAGTCGTCGGATGTTCCTTTCGATGAACGATCGGAACTGTTTGTTAGACAACAAATTCGATTGCCGACACCGGGAAGTCTCATTTGACTTCCCGGTTTTTTTACGTCTCGTTAACCCACCGGGGTCCCAGTCGCAGTCACTTCATCCACGAGTCGGGAACTCCATGGACACCAATGGGAGTTCGGAAGTGTTGCCCCACCGATTTCGTCGAGATGGTCTTCGACGTATTGAATCGCCGCATCGCAGACTTCAATCGCATACCCGAAAAAGTCAATCGTCTCAGGGTCAAGGTGATAACTCCACCCGGGATTGTATGGGGCAGGGGACTTTACAATCGTGCCTTGAACGTGGACTTTCTCTCTTTCTTCTCCCGACAGGATTCGACGCGCGAGTTTGATCTTTTCCGGATCATTCAGCTGAATGACGAACCGAGGTTGGCCGTCTGTATCAGTGAATCGGAAATACGCAGTGTCAGTTGTCGACATTCTTCAGGCCCCTAAATCAAAGTATCAAATCAAACTGTTGATGACTGAGTCATCGTATCAGGACCGAACTTCAACACTGATCAGACGGCCCACTCGCGGGCAGGTCGTGATCGGAGCAGGTTCGCTTCCGGATCGTCAATAAACTCTTCCGTCGCGGGATCAATTGTCAGCTTGCGTCCCAGAATCCAGGCGATGGCTGCTGCATGACTGGCGATATGTGACTTTCGCATCACATTCTGGTTGGCGTTAGTCAGTTCTCGAGTCCGCATACAGTCGAAGAAATTCCTTGCATGGGTCCCGACATCCAGCCCGCGAACTCGTTCGTACTGCTCGTCCTGCATGAGACTCTTGGGCTCAGTCACGATTTCTCCGTTGTCGCCAGTTTCGACCCATCCTTCTGATCCGATAAATCGAACCGGGCAGGTTCCCAGCCGAGTGATGTAATGCAGATCGCGATTACCAAACGGCTCTGCCAGGAAGTCGATGATCAGCTTGACTCCGTTCTGGTAGCGGCAAACGATTTTGTCTTCTTCCGGGGCAAACTCGATGGGCATTGTGTCGTCGGCTTTGTTGGCCCATTGACACAAGTCGACGGTATGTGCTCCCCAATCGAGCAGGCGAGCCCCTGAATCGAAATCCCATTGCCCACGCCAGCGACCGTCGACGTACTTCTGATTGAAGGGCCGCCACGCGGCAGGTCCCAGCCACATGTTCCAGTCGCAAACCTTTGGATCGGGAGTAGCTTCCGGAGGCAGCCAGCTGTTCTCCAGAACCGGGATGTAAACCGAGGCATGCATGGTATGGAGTTCCCCAAGCTTGCCAGTGTGGACCATTTCAACCGCTTTGGCGAAATTGGTCACGCTTCTTCGCTGCGTCCCCGCCTGAAAGACACGACCTTCAGCATCAATGGTGTCCGCGAGTTGTTGACACAATTCGATAGTGATTCCGCACGGCTTTTCACTGTAAACGTCTTTCCCCGCTTGAGCGGCAAGCATCGACGCCGGCGCGTGCCAGCGGTCACCGGTCGCAATCAGTACTGCGTCGATGTCCTTTCGGTCGAGCAGTTCACGAAAGTCGCTGTAGAGTTTGCAACTGCTGTCTCCGTAGGCACCATCAACGAGTTGTTTTCCTTGATCGCGTCGACTCTTCTGAACATCTGCAATCGCCACGCATCGGATGTCGGGAAGCTGCAACATCGCCTTCAGATCGTAGGTGCATCGCGGACCGATTCCGATCACACCGAGAGAGATCTTTTCACTCGGAGCAACGGTCCCTTCCAATCCCAACGCGGAAGCAGGAACAATCGAAGCTGCCGATGTCGCAATCGCTCCCATTGCCGCTGTGCAGAGAAAATCTCGCCGGGTGGTATTCGTGGAGTCGGTCATCGTCACAATCCCCTAATTGAGTTTCGTCGATTCGTTGTTGTGGGACTCTTGTCGCTTCGGAAAGGGACTCGCGGCAGACAACATTCCCCAAAGGGATGTTGACGGATCAGCCAATCCGCTTGAGCACTCAATCCGTTGGATTCAATTCTTTCCTCTCCAGAGTAGGCGAGGAGGATCAAAAGAGCAAATGTTGTTGATGCGTTCAACTCACCACTCCCCGACACCGGAAGTGGAGAACGAGACTCGGCTCATAATCGACTACGGGAGTGCTACAAATATGGTGTCGCGAGCCGGGCGATTCCGTCACGAATTCGAATGGCAAAATTGCGAGTCTGCAGTTCCTCCAGAGACATCCTGCGACCTGACCGGACCTTCTCCTCGACGAGTTTGCTCATCTCAGAATTCAGTTGGGTTCCGTAACATTCGACGTTGAATTCGAAGTTGAGTCGCAAGCTTCGAGGATCCCAGTTGCTGGAGCCAATCAATGTCCATTCGTTGTCGACAAGCATGATCTTCGAGTGATCGAACGGAGCCGGGGTACGGATCACTTCGCAGTGGTAGGGCAAGATTCGGGAAATGGGATCCGAAGCAGCCCACTGGACCAACCGGATATTACACTCTTCAGGAATCAGCACTCTGACGCGAACGCCCCGCATCGCTGCCACATTGAGCGAGTTAATCAGCGATTCGTCGGGCAAGAAATAGGGTGTGACGATGTCGATCCGTTCATTCGCGGACGCAATCGCTCCCAAGATCACCATGCGGATATTGTCGAGGTCTGCATCCGGACCATCAGGGATTCCGCGGGCCCATGTTGTTCCGTTAAGTTGAGGATCTCCAAACAGCTTCTCCGGGTCTGGGTGCTCTCCGGTCACAAAAGCCCAATCGGCCAGAAAGACTTCGAGAAAGTGTTCGACCACAGGTCCTTCGAATCGGAAATGCACATCCTGAATCGGATGCTTGCATCGCGGCAGATTGAGATTCCCCTCGCGAATATTCATCCCGCCCGTGAAGCCAATTTCTCCATCGACGACCAGAATTTTCCGGTGATTCCGGAGGTTCGCATAGAACACCAGCGCAGGTGTACTCGTGGGAAGAAACGTCGCTGCGTTCAATCCGAGTCGCTGAAACTCTGCCAGGATCGTTGGCTTTGAGTATCGAGTTCCGACGTCATCGATGAGAACTCGAACATCCACTCCGCGTTGTGTGGCGTTCGCCAGTGCTTCGGCAAACATTCTTCCGGACGAATCGTTGTCGAAGATGTAGGAGCACAAACTGATCGAATGTTGAGCCTCGTCGATCGCTGTGAGCATCGAATCGTAGGCAGCTTTTCCACCAACTAACGGAGTCACATCGTTCGCAGGTGTCAATTCGCGTCGCGTGATCCATTTGCCGATTTCCTCCAACTCGACATTGGTATCCGTCCGCTGATAACGTGTTTCCCAAGCACGCACAGCCCGCTTTAACGTGTATTTTCCCTGAGCATCAATTTGATCGAGAATCCGCTCTCCTTTGCGTTCAATTCGATTCACACCAAAGCAGCAGTAAAGCAACGACCCGACCAACGGGGATAACCAGATTAGCCCGACCCAACCGAGCACGGCACGTGTCTCTCGCTTCTGCAGCAATGCATGCAGACTCGTTCCGATTGCAAAGCATCGTTCGAAAAGACCGAAAATGATGGGCCAATAATGAGAAAAGAATTCGAGCATTCGACGGATGTCTTCAAGGTAAGGTAGGAAGTAGAGTAGGCGGCTGTGTGCTTTTCACGAAACGCGTTGAGAAACAAGATCGCACCTCACGCGAGCGGTCTTGTCTCCTTCGTTTTCAGTTCAAACATTCTGGCTTGGCAAGTTCCTTTCGCAGGTTCATTTGAACTGCCGAAAGAAAGACTTTCCAGGAGATGTCACTCATGTTTTCCATTGACTCGATCGAGCGTTCTTATCCACACGTTCATCATCGAACCCCGGACAGTATCATCATGAGACAACTGTTGGTTGTCCACTGCGTGGCGTTCGTCGTCTTGTGCAACCTCTCTTTCCTCGGGGCCGCTGAGCAAGCATCTCACCTCGCCGAAGGTGAGAAATTCTCGAATGTGGCGTTGCTCCCGAAAGAAGAAACCGGGGCGACTCGTTTCCTATCGGCCAACCCGGAATACGACGGCCGCGGAGTGATTGTGGCCATCTTCGATCAGGGAATCGACCCCGGAGCTTCTGGCCTGAGAGTGACTTCTACCGGAGCGCCGAAAATCATCGATCTGATCGATGGAACCGGAAGCGGCGACGTTCCGATGAAGTCCGCAAAGCTGGAAAGCGACGGGACAATCACCAGCCTCACCGGTCGGTCTCTTTCGATTGATTCTGACTGGAATAATCCGACTGGCAAATACTTCGTGGGAATGAAACCAGCGTTCGATCTCTACCCGCACGATCTTGTCCGACGTTTACAGGCAGAAGCGAAAAGAGATTTCATCGAGTCGCAGCGACCTCGCGAAATTCAGCTGATCGAAAGTGAGAAAACAGCGAATGGGGAAGACGCCCGCAAAGAGGCATCAGCGCGACTGGAAGCACTTCGAGAAGCCATCAAACGATTCAAATCACCGGGCCCAATTCTGGACTGTGTGACCTTTCACGACGGAGATCACTGGCGCGCCGTCATTGACCTCGACGAAGATGGCGATCTGGCCGACGAAACGCCGATGGCGGATTATCGGATCGAACATCAGTTCGGCACATTCGGTGGCGGAGCGGAGTTAAATTTTAGTGTTAACATTTACGACGAGGGGAAGCTTCTCTCGATCGTGACTGTTTGCGGAAATCATGGGACACATGTCGCGGGAATCGTTGGAGCCAATTACCCAAGCAATCCAGCTCGAAACGGCTTGGCCCCGGGGGTTCAATTCGTGTCCGTGAAAATTGGAGACACACGCCTCGACGGGATGGAAACAGGCGTCGCACTCATGCGTGGCCTTGCTCGAACGGCTGAATTGAATTGCGACCTCGTCAACATGAGTTACGGTGAACCGTCCTCCACTCCGAATCGAGGTGCATTGATCGATTCGATCAATCGTTTTGTGAAGAATCGAAACATCGTTTTCGTCGCAAGTGCAGGAAATAGCGGACCCGCATTATCGACCGTCGGAGCGCCTGGCGGAACGTCCAGTTTTCCGATTGGAGTGGGGGCGTACGTCTCTCCAGCAATGGGGCGAGAAGAATACGCATTGCAGGAAGATCTTCCGGGACTTCCGTTTACCTGGACATCTCGCGGACCAACTACAGATGGGGATTGGGGAGTTGATCTCTTTGCTCCCGGAGCTGCCATCGCCCCGGTTTCGCAGTATTCGCTTCAACCGAGTATGCGAATGAACGGAACCTCGATGGCTGCACCAAATGCTTGCGGCAACATCGCTTTAATGATCTCCGGATTGAAAGCTCGGGAACTCAGCTACTCATCGACTTCCCTGCTTCGAAGTCTTCAAGCCACTTCCGAAATTCAAACAGAAATCGATCCGCTGGCGCAAGGCCCCGGTCTGATCCAGATCGATCATGCTTTCGACCATCACGTCGCCAACAGTTCATCCACGAGTTTTCTCACTCCCGTGACCGTTTCCATTTCATCACGAAGTGGAGCACGGGGAATTTACCTTCGCGAAGCTGGAGAGGTCGGTCGACGGGTGGACGTTTCAATTCAGGTCGAACCCGACTTCCCAGTTGAAACCCCCAATTCCGCGAAACTTAACTACGAAGTTCCGATCCGACTTACGAGCGATGCCGACTGGGTGACAGTGGGAAGCCAATTGCTTCTCACTCATGGCGGAGCACGATTCAGTGCGACGGTCGATTCGCGAGAACTCGCTCCCGGTTTGCACATTGCCAAAATTCAAGGTCAGCCCGATTCTCAAGTTGGAAACGAGAGTCTGTTCGAAATTCCCGTCGTTGTGATCGTTCCGGAACCGACTTCAGAACAGGTCTTTCGAACAACGTTTGAAACGACGTCGGGTTCAATTCAGCGCATCTTTCTGAATCCTCCTGCTGGAAGCCGCAGCTACAAACTGCGAGTGAAGCGTCTCAGCGGGGTTGGAGAAGGTGTCTTTTACCTGCATTGCGTTCAAACGAGTCCGGTGGAATCCTTCGAAGCTGCGGAGTCCAAACTGGTCGTCTCGCTTGGAGTCGGGGAAGAGTTTTCAAGAGAAATCTCTTTGCCGACAGATCGAGTTCTTGAGATTTGCACAGCTCAATACTGGTCAAGCCTCGGACAATCCGAGCTTGAATTGGAAGTGACGTATTCCGGGCTTTCGACGACTTCGGAAACGGTTTCCCTCGCTTCCAACGGGAATTCCGTTCCGGTACGCGTCATCTCGCAACTGGGACATGAGCGGGTCAGTCCGAGTGCGGTCTTGAATCGCTGGGACCGATTTCTCGCTCCGCAGAAATCGCTGCTCAAGTTGTTGTCTGATGAACGAAACACCACCTGGAATGATGAACCGACCTGGCAACTCATCTGCGACTACTCCTTCAAACTTGAGAAGAAGGATCAAGTGACGTTCGCGCTCTCCCGTCTCGACGATCTGCTCTATGAATCCCCGTTTCCGTCGTACAGGCTGTTTGTTTTCGATGCACACAATCAACTGGTGCATGCCGACGACGTCTTCCCGGAAAGTGTTTCGCTTCCAGAAGGGGACTATCTTGTTCAAATTGAACTCAGACATACTGATCGAGATCATCTGAAAGAAATGGATGATTCACTGCTGACGGTCACGCGCCCGATTGGTTCTGTCCGGCCGTCGATTTTCTCTTCGCGGGCTGTCGCCGCAGCTCCGTGGAAGCAAAGTGATGTCAATTCCATTGAGCTCTTCGAACAGATGCGTGAAGACTACTCGATCGCCCCTCCACCGAAAGACAAACTTCCTAAGGGTCTGCAACCGGGAGATCGCCTGAGAGGACAACTCACCCTTCAGTCCGGAGATCCGAACACTGTTTCGATTGAGTATTTCTATTCTGATGGAGCACAACCCGCTTCTTCGAAATCGCCGAAGCAAACCGTTCCAACCGATGAAATTGATTTTCTACTCGCCAAGCTCGGCACTCTGTCGTGGGAAGATGATCAAGAACAAATTCAACGGCTGACGAAACGAGTCCTCGCGCTCGATGAAGAGGATCTTGACGTTCATGTCGTGCGGCTTCATCTGGCGGATGACGACGATCGGAAGAAGCATCTCGGAACTGTTGTCGAACTTGCTGATCAGGTCATCGATCACATTCCTCAAAACAAGATTCGAAAGTATTTCGATCGCCGACGGCCGCAAGAAACTTCGAAAGAGAAAGAAACAAAGAAGAAATGGGAGACAGCCCGCAAGCATTTAATCGACGCGATTTATCGTAAGGGCAGGGCACTCGCATACATGGAACTCCCCGACGTAATCGAAGACCATCCGATTAAGGACCCGGAGCAATACGAGAAGGATTTCGATGCCAACTTTGAACTCCTCTCAAGCTGGGTTGATCCGGCCTCAAAGGATTACTTCCTGCTTCAAATCCGATACGATCGCCGTCACGAAAACTATGGTCAAGCCTTGAAAGTTCTCAACAAGAATTTCGGAAACGGCCAACCCGTCTATTTTCACTACAAGAAGCGTCGAGATCTGTACGAGTTACTTGGCTGGGATGATCTGCAAGACATCGAACAACATTGGATGTGGCGATACTTCCCCGAAACCAAGGTTCCCTTTTAGAACATCTCAATCCCTGTTTCGCAGCTTCATCCCTGTTTACAGCTGCACTTCCGTTTGCAGATGCATTTATTGTGCAGTACGTACGATGAACTGCAGTCGGAACAGTCAGCAATCGGCAATGCTTCTTTCTGCTGCTTGCCTGAGTCTGATGAGGCAGCGCGTTGGGAACCACTCAAGATTCTACGCACGCTTCGGATTCGATTTCGGACTTAATGATGGCTCTTCTTCCTCGGGAGCGAGCCATCCGCGAAACGGTTTCCATTTCCGATAGAGAGTTTCCTCGCGGGTAAACTCGTCGACGGAATACATCGTCCCGTCTGTCCAGTCTCGCTGATAGAGGTCCCCACACCGACACCGAAACAAGACGCGTGTCGGTTCTTCATACGACGACAGATCGACGATCACCGCAGAGTTTCGAATTGCGATGAAATCGCCGAAGTCTCCCAGTCGGCGGCTTGTGCAGCATCCGTTTCGACACGGGGGAATCGGTGGAATTCCAGAAACCAAGAGGCCATTGATGACGCTGAAAACCAAACCAAACAGCGACATCGAAATCATCAGGATGACCAGGCCCCCGACAAACCCCGCAGGAAATCCGGCAATCCCCCAGATCATTCCCCACTGAGTCCAGGCATACGCTGCCGTTCCCAGCCCGACCAAAAACGCCCCCGCTACGATTACCAGTTCGGGCAGAGTTACCCCGGAACGGCTCCGGCTCTGTCGCGCCCCAGCTGCTTGCGAAGACTGGAATCGCGCATTGGCAAAGCTAAAAACCCCGCGCAACAACCTTGATGGCGGAACAGGTTCGATCTGACTCATTCGGATTCGCTTTCTTCAGTCACGGCCCGCACAACATCTACGACCGAAACCAAACCGAATCCACCAAAAAACCGGACACGCAGTCCTAATTTCTACAACTTTTTGTTTCTGAATATTTCCTTCTCAAATTGTTCAACAACTCGCCAGACTGGGAACAATAACTGCTGTGCGAAAGCAGCTGAATTGCATTACTTTTGGCATCATCGAATTGATGTTTTTCAGCAGCATCCCTCGGACCCGCACTCTGATTCAGAGGGCAGCAAGTTCAGAACGGGTTGTCCCGACTTCGTTTCTTTCGGAGACCGAATTGGAGTTCCATGGCAATTGAAAGGTTGCGCCTTGTCAGACGAAACCGGTTCGCTGGGCTCAATCGGAATGATCTGTTCGGCGTAAGGTGCCTTCGAATAGAGATCGAAGGTTTTCTTGCAAACCGCCATTCTCTGACCACGAACAAGTTTGTGACCATCATCGTCTGTCACAGTCTTCCAGGGTCCCTTGTAAATGACAGCTTGTTTGTGATCCAGACATGGCCCTTCTTTTCCTTTGAATGCTTGAACAGTCAAGCTGCGAAACTCATAACCATCGATAATTGCCCACGGCTCCGACTGCCGGGCCATGATCTCGACTCCATAAAATCCGGCGTCGGTAAATGCGTCCAGAAACAGATCTTCCCGAAATGCTCCGCTGATACATCCACTCCACAAATTCGGGTCGTTGCGAAGGCTCTCCGGAATTGTTTCGTCACTGACAATATCGCTGATCACTGCTCGTCCTCCTCGCTTGAGAACACGGAAGAGTTCCGAGAACAGCTGCCTGCGATCTTCTTCGCGGACGAGATTCAACACGCAATTCGAAACGACAACATCGACCGAGTCCGACTCGATCAGCGGTTCGGTTTTTCTCAGGTGATCCTGATGCTCCTGAAGTTTCTGCCAATCATCGACCGAATCGACCGGATTGTTTTTCAAGTACTCATCCAGCCGCTCAAGGTTCAACTGCAGATCCTGAATTCTCCCTTTGCGGAAATCCACGACGTCGTATCCCAGCGTCTTGCTGATTCCAGGCTGATGACGACGCGCAAGGTCGAGCATGGTGTCATTGCAGTCGACACCAATCACTCGCCCCGACTCTTTCACAATCTGGGCGGCGATGTAGCAGATCTTTCCTCCGCCGGAACCGAGGTCCAACACCGTCTCGCCCTCTTTCACCCAGCGCGACGGATCACCACATCCATAGTCACGCTCAATGATTTCGTCGGGGATGATTTTCAGATACTGCGGGTCGTAATCGACCGGACAGCACAATGCTGCTTCAGCCTCTTGCGCCGCCGCCGAGTATCGATCACGAACAGCAAGGTCGACATTCATCTCAGTGCCAGACCGTGCGTCCTCTCGTGTTCGCTCCAGTGAGCCCGCCGGTTCTGTCGTTTCCGGTGCAGTGGTTCCATTTCCAGCCATAACAATTCTCCATTGACAGAATTTCGGGATGAGATACCAGTCATTTGAACCGAACTGTATCGGAGTGGCAAGATTCCGCTCAGTGAAGTGAATCACATTTGAGCGCCCTTGGATGCGATTGAATGAACTCAGTTCGAACAGTCGACGAGCGCGACCAAACGTCGTACAGTTCATGCACTCACTCACTCGTCCATCACTTGAATGATCGGCAGCAATGATCATGCTTCGACACGTCATCCTTCTTCTCACAGTGAGCCTCTCACTGACTTTCGATTCGGTCGTTCCCGCGCAGGTCCCCATGAGTAAACGCATTGAACACTTTGACGAATACTTTGGAGTTCGAGTCCACGATCCTTATCGCTGGCTCGAAGACGATGTCCGGGAAAGCGACGACGTAGCCGAATGGGTGAAAGTTGAAAACGAATACACCCAGGATTTTCTGAAAACGATTCCGGAACGAAGCGAGATCAACGCCCGATTGACCGAATTGTGGGACTATGAAAAATTCGGGACGCCGTTCAAAGCAGGTGGCCGACTCTACTTCTACAAGAACGATGGTCTGCAAAACCAATACGTCTTATATGTGCAAGGTCCCGACGACGCAGAGCCCCGCGTTCTGATCGATCCCAACGAATGGTCCCAAGATGGCACCGTCGCTCTGGGCGGAACGTCATACAGCGACGACGGACGTTACCTCGCGTACGGAATTCAGGACGCCGGTTCGGACTGGCGAACGTGGAAGATCATGGAGATTGAATCGGGACGCGTCCTCAATGACGAACTGTCCTGGATCAAGTTCAACACCCCAAGCTGGACTCCCGACGGGGAAGGATTCTTCTACGGAAGATTTCCCCCTCCGGAAGATGGGGCAGAGTTTCAGAATCTGAATGTCAATCAAGCCATCTACTACCATCGAGTTGGTGATTCTCAGGACGACGACCTGTTGATTTTTCATCGTCCCGATCAACCGGAATGGGGTTACTCCACATCAGTCACCGAAGATGGACGTTACCTCATCATCACTGTTCATGTCGGAACAGATGACCGCTACCGGATCTTCTACAAAGATCTTTCGAATCCTTTGGCCATGGCTGTTCCGCTGATTCGAAATTTCGACAACGAATACAGCTTCATCGGCAACGACGGAACAACCTTTTATTTCAAAACGGACCTCGATGCTCCTCTCGGTCGAGTGATCGCGATCGATATCAACGAAGCTTCGCGTCAGATTGAAGGAGGCGGAGAAGAACCGGAAGTTCAAGTTCGGGAAGTGATTCCCGAGCAAGCTGAAGCGATTCGCGATGTCACGCTTGTCGCCAATCTGTTCGTGGTTGAATCGCTGAAAGATGCAAAGACTCAAGTCGATATCCATCGGAAATCGGGAGACAAACTCCGAAGCGTTGAGTTTCCCGCCATCGGTTCTGCCTACGGTTTCAGTGGGAAGAGTTCCGACACCGAGACTTACTACTCTTTCTCGAGCTTCACGTTTCCGCCGACGATCTACAAGTACGACATGATCACCGGAGTCAGCGAACAGATCCGGCAGGCAAAAGTCGACTTCAATCCGGAAGACTACGAAGTCAAACAGGTCTTCTACGAAAGCAAAGATGGCACAAGAGTCCCCATGTTTATTTCGCACAAACGTGGACTCAAACTCGACGGTGAGAATCCCACGCTGCTTTATGGATACGGCGGATTCAATATTCCGCTGACTCCTTCATTCTCAATCAGTCGACTCGCCTGGATGGAAATGGGCGGAGTCTATGCCGTCGCCAACTTGCGGGGCGGGGGAGAGTACGGGGAGGAATGGCATAAAGCGGGGACGAAGCTCTCGAAGCAGAACGTCTTCGACGATTTCATTTCAGCTGCGGAATGGTTGATCGATCAGAAGTACACCAAGACCAAACGACTCGCCATTCAGGGAGGAAGCAACGGCGGGCTGCTCGTCGGGGCTTGCATGACTCAGCGTCCTGAACTCTTTGGAGCCTGTCTGCCGGCAGTCGGAGTGATGGACATGCTCCGCTTCCACAAATTCACAGCGGGACGATATTGGGTCGACGACTACGGTTCGTCAGACAACGAAGAAGAATTCCACAGCCTCTATGCCTATTCCCCTTATCACAACATCAAAGAAGGAACCTGTTATCCCCCGACAATGGTCTCAACGGCGGACACCGATGATCGAGTGGTCCCGGGTCACAGCTTCAAGTTCGCTGCCGCCTTACAAAATGCTCAGGCGTGCGACAATCCAATCCTGATTCGCATCGAAACAAAGGCGGGGCATGGAGCCGGAAAACCAACGTCCAAGGTGATTGAAGAAATCGCAGACCACTGGGCGTTTCTCGTCAAAACTTTGAACTTTCAGCCGGAACTGAAATCCAAGAGTTCTGAGTAAAACGAGCACACCGCCGGAGTCTCTTCAACTTCGAATCGCAATGGTCCCCAGATCTTGCGATCACACTTAGAGCGGCTTTCCACAGCGTCGGCAGTAAGTGGCATCCTTGAGGTGCCCTTCTGCCATGCAATAGGGGCAGGTCTGGTTCGACACGTTCTGCGTCCGTTTGGCATCGACCAGCTCCGCAGAGACAAATCCTGTCGGAACAATGATCAAGCTGTAACCAATCAAAATCACAAGAGCTGAGACCAGTTTTCCGAGTGCTGTTTTAGGCACGACATCGCCATAGCCGACAGTCGTCATCGTCACCACAGCCCAGTAAATTGACTGCGGGATTGACGTGAACTGCGAAGTCACTTCGGCACTTCCGATTCGCTCGACTTCATACATTGCCGTTCCGGCGATCGTCACGGTAATGAGCACGACTGTCAGAAAAACCACAATCTTCGAACGAGCCCTCCACACAGCAGTGGCCAGTACCTCCGATTCTCGGGTCATGTGGAACAGCTTCATAATTCGGAAAACACGAAGCAACCGAAACGCACGCACAACCGCGAACGACTTTGCGCTTCCAAACCAGGGAGCAATATACGACGGAAGAAACGAAATGAGATCGATGATTCCGTAGAAGCTCAAAGCATATTTCCACGGCCGACGCACCGAGACGAGGCGCAGTACATACTCAATCGTAAAGAGAATCGTGCAGACCCACTCGATGAGCACCAACGTCGGTCCATACTCTTTTTCAATGGAGGGCACAGTCTCCAGGCAAATTGCTCCGACGCTGAGCAGAATCGCCACGAGCAGCCCAATATCGAACCATTGCCCAGCTCGAGTATCTGCTTCGAAAATAATGGTATGTAGCTTCTCGCGCCACGGCGCTCTTGTGTTAGGTTCCATTTCGCAAGTCTAGTCGATCTCAGGCTGAAGGACTATCATCGCTTCCCAGCAGCACTCACTCCTCGAGGAGTGACATTTTCAATTCAGATCCCCCTCACATCGATCGGGTCAGAGAAATGGGCACGCAACTTTCCGAAGAACACACACCCTCCGCACCAACGACGATTGGCCAGATCGACGCTCAAAAACTGCACGCTGAGTCACTCCAATTGCGCAGTCAGCAGTTTTTTCTTTCCACAGTCGCATTGGCTGGGGCAGGGTTGTCGGCATGGGTGGGTCCAGGCCTTGCGGGTCTGACGGAATCCACAATTGGTTTCTTCGCGCTGTTTACAGCCACTGCCTGCTGGCTCGGCTTACTCGCGTTTCTTTACGAGTGGACATTGATCCTTCGCAGGCTGATTCACGTGATTGGCTGGTATCTGCAGCTCAACGACTTATCGGATTGGGAGAAGCGGTTTCGGGCGTTCACTCTGACCCATCAGGGGAAGATCGATTTTCTGGAGCCCACACCACCTGATAAGTACATTCGAAGCCAGAACGACTTCTATTTCTGGGCCTTTGTTCTCTACGGAGTTGTCGCCTGGACGGGAGGATTCGTCGTCGGAGAGAGCAGACTCTGGCCGCTCGAAGCGATTTCCTACTGGAAGGCAGAACAGCTGTTCGGAGCGAGTTTTTTCGGACTCTTAATCGTCGCGTATCTCGTGACTCTGCATCGTCGACGAACTCGCAACGAAGCTGAGAATCAACGAATTGCTGATGACTGGCCAAAGTTTCTCAAAGAACATTCTCTGCAAGAGCCACCCGCTTCGATATCGAACGACCAACTGTAATTGACGAGTTCAATAAGATCTCCAGGTCGAATGATAGACATCCTTCTACTCTGGCTCGGAATTGACTGGTCAAAGCGATTACAAAGAGACAGTGGCAACCCTCTACAGATTGTAGGAAATCTTTCCGTCGACCTCTTTGATAACTTTTTGTCTTCGCAGTTCGGCAATCAAGCTATCGAGTTGTGGCCCGGAAAGATCTTCTGCGAACAGCGAGTTGATCGTATTCGCTAACGTCCGGACTCTGCGAGGTCGTCCTTGCTTGCGTCCCTTGAGGTTCTTGACGATC
The DNA here is from genome assembly GCF_007859735.1 of Thalassoglobus neptunius. Taxonomy (GTDB): domain Bacteria; phylum Planctomycetota; class Planctomycetia; order Planctomycetales; family Planctomycetaceae; genus Thalassoglobus; species Thalassoglobus neptunius. The sequence continues at coordinate 19,107 of NZ_SIHI01000040.1, forward strand.
GCGTCGATCTTCTCCTTGTTCGTCAGACCGACTGAAAGCTTCAGTGAGCGAACTGCGGAAAGTTCCTGTCGCCGTGCCACTCGGATATTTCGACTCTGAAGATGCTCAACAAGGGGATCAAATCCCGTGTCGTGGGAGATGATATGGAAGTACGCTTGAGGATGCTTACTCGCCAGTTCCCCGATGTAATAAGCGATATGGAAATCGAGGGCATTTGTCCCTGCACCGGAGATGGTGATGTATTTCCCGTCATCACCGAACTCTTGCATCGCTTGCACGAACTCGATGGAGATTTTCTTTTGTGTCGCCCCGACGAAAACAATCACTCGGAAATTGCCCTTCCTGAGAATCTCCAAACTATTCGGCTGAGTGTTTTCGAAGTCAATCAACACGTAGTGAAGCGTTTCCGTCGAATTCGCTTCGCACTTCTCTTCAGACAAAGCCACTCCTCACAACTGGTCCGCCCAACGAAATCGAACACGTGCTGACCAACACATGCAACGGTTAATGATACCCCACGCTGCACAGAGGATTGAAGAGCGCCTTTAATTCGCTCACGAATCGCTGCAATGCGTCGAAACCGGGTTTCAAGGTGGTTACGGAGAAAGAGTGTTCGAAGATCACGCTTTTTTGATTGCTCGAACGATTGCAAGCAAAACAACTGCCCCGACAAGTGCTGTGACAAGACTTCCTATCAGACCGTCAGGGCTAATCTCAAGCATGTCGAAAATAAATCCGCCGACGACAGCCCCCAGGACACCCACAACAAGATCTCCGATCAGCCCGAAGCCTCCGCCCTTCATAATCTGCCCCGCTGCCCAGCCAGCCACGATTCCGATCAACAGAAAGTAGACAAAGTTCATCGCATTCTCCTCAGAACTCATGTGACCAGTTGGAAGAAATCTTCGTACACCTTCGGCATTCGTTCACAGCGATTCGCACGAGCAAACTCAATTCTCATCGAACGAAACGGATTCAAGCGAGTGGAGAGAAACGATGGAAATGGTCGATGCACGAGTGCGCTGCTTCATCCAAACTACCCGGAACGTGCTCCTCAGAAAACCGTGACCCGAAAATAAGCGACCGATTCGCGAGCAACTCAATTCACATCCCGGTGACTTGAGTAGAATCTCAGCCGAAGAGACATTCGCAAGAATCTAATGCAGCAGTGAAAAGCAGCGGTGAAATGCATGATCAATCAATGAAACAAGGTGACGCCGCATTCGAGTGCGGGCCACCTTGTTAATAAGCTAAACATTTGAGAAAGAAAGGTTCGTTCAATGTGCAATCAATTCTAGAGAACGAATCCATTTCCCCAGCAATCAAACATTTACTGCGATGGCGAATCGTGACTGTTTACATCCGAAACGGAAATCTTCGTAACAGACTTCGCGAACTCGGTCAGAAGATTGTGGTGGAATCCGAATGAAACTCTCTTGGAAAAGGCAAAGCGATTACCTCCATCCGTCACTCGGTTGATTCATCATAGAGATGAACCGTTGAGGAAATCAGTTTGCTTTTCGTCGACGTCGGAGAAACAAGCCGATCGATCCAATTCCAAGCAGAGCCATCGATGACGGTTCCGGGACTGGCGCGACCGAGGTATCAACGCTGATGTTATCGAGTGTGTAAAACAGTGAAGTATTTCCTCCGAGTCCTCTGAATTGAACTTCGGTGAGGTTGGAGAAACTTCCTGAAAGGTTGAATTGTTGGAAATCTGGCAGTCCGCCGGCACCGTCATGAATTCCATCGAGAGCGAAAGTTTCAGTGACTGTTCCTCCTCCTGCAAGGAAACCTGTCACTTGAATGTCTGACGCCCAAAGGGACAGGACGCCAATGTGAGCTTCTCCCCCCATAAAGCTCAGCAGCGAAAATGGGTTCCCATTCGCCTGAGTCATCGAAATGACGGTATCGTCACTGTGGCTGATGAGGTAACGGTTGCTTCCGTTGTCTGGACCGATTGGATTCATGAACAAAGGAGAAGCTGTCGCTGCACCGAAGATCCCGTTAGTACTTGTAGACGTGAAATTGAACCCATTGTCTTGAAAGCCTGCTGTCCAGGTGATCGGTTGACTTTCAAAGTCTATCAACTCCAACCCCGCGTTTGCTGACTGCGCCAGAATGACAATCATTCCGACTGAATAGAGAATTTCTTTAACCATTGTGCACCTGTCTTTGTGAGTTCTGCAAAATCTGTGTCTTTTTCCAGATGCCCACTTGTACTTCTCAAAAACCTTAGCGGGGGTGCATTTTGTTAAAGATTAGAAGCTACTGCAGTTCGACTTATAACGCTTGTGCGGTTTAATAAACTATTGAGTGATATCATGTTATTAATGATATATCTGAATCAGGGCCGTTAAGCGGGTCACATTGGTTGTCTCGTTTCTTCTTCGCATCATCCGTCAATACCACGTTGCGCAAAGACAACGAACGTGGCTTCCAGACATCGCAGGGACTGGCCGCCTCATGACTGCGTTTCGTCGACGAAAAGAGAGATCTCGATCGCAGCTCTTCAGAGTTTTGACAGCGTCGAACTGAACAGCGTCGAAGGATGAATCGTTTAAGATTTCAGATCCACCCAGGGTCCGCGCGGGGGCCACTCCATTTCGAAAGGTGAATCCTTGTGAAGTGTTTCAAGAGGCGGAATGAGAAAGGAACGTAATTGAGCGAGAACCTCGGAGAAGGTTACGTCCCCGATACTTAAACGGCTTTTCCGATGGAACGCCGTCCATTGCTTCGCTTTTTGAGGATCTGCTGCGAACTCATCGGTCAATGCGAAGGGAGGGTCGCTGGGAAGAGCAGTCTTTCTCCGGACAAAGGTCGCTTGAATCGCATCGCTGAGTTGCGGTCCAGAGAACGCATCTTGATTCGCAAGCGTCCATAGGTCGTAGAAGTCCTTCATTCGACTGTTCGCGATTCCGAGAACGACGAGAGCATGCAGCTTTTCTGCAATCACGGTCTCTCGTGGATAAGCCATCAATTGCGGAGGTTCAAGATTCAGGATCGTCGGGTATGTGACCGGAATGGGTTTTGGCGTAATCGCATCTCCAAATCCAATGTCGATCTGTATTGGAATTCTCGCGCTGACAAGCCGGGAGGTCAGCCGGACACGAATTCCCTGATAGTCGGCGTCCTCCTTGATTTGGTCGGCGATGACGCTTTCAGGAAGGTATTCCATCCCATCACTCGAAACGTCCAGACGGCAGATCTCTGAGAAGATTTCTCGAAAGCGTTCAGGATCAGGTGTTCCTGCTCCCAGAAGATCGAGATCGCGCGTGGGACGATGAACATCGGCCGTCCAGATTTGAAACAGCATGGCTCCTTTCAACACGAAGAGATCGCGGTGAACCGACTGAGACATCCGATACAAAAATCGTTCGAGGGCGTATCGGGTCAGAATCTGATTGAAGTTTTCTTTTCTCTCACGCGAGAGGTTCAACAACTTCTGACGGACGGAGGCTGCAAGATTTCGGGCAGGGGGACGGCTCACGACAGACTTTCCAGATACGGCCGCATGACGTTGGTCATTCGGCAAACCTGAGCGGCTTTCCAGATTTCGTCGCGAGTCGCCCGTTTCTCTCGCAGACAATCGCGGAGTGCTTCGATAGCGACGTCCAATCCAATTTTGTTGCGAAACTTGAAGCAGTCCGCCACGGTTTTGGCAGGCGTGTAAATGCGGACAGCTACGCCATCGATTTGATGTTCTTCGATTCCGAAAGTGAGCGCCGGTCCCGAAAATCTGGCCACGCGAATCGGCGGGGAATCGACAGCCGGTTGCCGTGCATGGTTATCGAGAGCAATCCAGACTTCAAACGGGAACTCCGTGGTCAACTCGTGAAAGTGCAGGGCACTCAACAGGCAAATCACTCCGTGCGGGATCAGTTTGGCAGCCTCTGCCAGAGAGCGATGTTCGCCGGGCTCGGAATCGAGCAAACAATACAAGCCACGACTTGGCCGATCGATCAGACCTTCGGCATACATGCGATTCAAATAAGAAGCAGAGATACCTGCCTCTTCGACGTCTCGCGGCCGAAGGACTCCCGATTCCCGGAGCATTCCCAGAATTTGTTGACGTTTGTTCACTGTTACATTTCGAAAACGTCGGTACTTTTCAACAACTACCTACATTATCGCAACACCACCCCGCCGACCACAGGCTTTCTACTCACGCATCATCAAATTCCAAAACCTCGCACCAGCCTTCGCGGGATCGTAGGGAATGAAGTGGTTCCCGAAGCTTCACACCATTCAGGCAGGATTGACGGTTTCTCCTGACGCTCGTAGTGTTTGCGGTCATGTCTACCGAGAAATCTGAAGCAATTGTCATTCGCCAGGCTGATTTCAGCGAATCAAGCCGCGTCGTGACGCTATTCACTCGGGAATTCGGAAAAATCTCGTGTCTTGCGAAGGGGGCCAAACGGCTCCGAAATGCTTTCGAAGGATCACTCGACCTGCTTTCGGAGTGTCGAATTGTTTTTATTCGCAAGCAGTCAGCCGGTCTCGATCTTCTGACAGAAGCGCAACTCATTCAACGTTTTCACCCCGCTTCGAAGAGCCTGCTTCATCTTTATGGCGGGTACTACATCGCTGAACTGTTGAACTCGCTGACGGAAGAACACGACCCCCACCCCGAACTCTACGCATCCACTGCTAATGCACTCGTCTCGCTAAGTTCTCCACAATCGCCTGTCGCTGCAATTTTTCGATTCGAATTGACGATCCTTCACGAAATCGGCCAACTTCCGGACTTTCGAACCTGCACGATTTGCCATTCTACGATTTCTTTGGACGATCAAAGCAGATTTTGGGTCTCAGAGTCCGGATTGATCTGTTCACGATGTGGCCATTCCGATTATCAACAGAGCGCGATTGAATCTGGCACAGTTGCCGTGATCCTCAAACTGATCGAAAGCGACATTGCCAAATTGGATCGTCTGGTCATTTCAGACCGACAGAGCAAAGGAATTCGACGAATCCTGAACTCAATCATTGCCTCAATTCTTGGGCGACGCCCAAAGACAGCGGCATTGCTGAAGTTCTAGAACCGATTTTCGATACAGATGATCGTTTTGCTTTCCGCAAACGCATCGACTTTGATCGGAAATCTTCGATGTCAATTTCTTGATGCTGGCGTTCTGACGGCCTTCTCTCCCCTGAATCCGTCCGTCTCCCCTTCCAAGTGAGCGATGTTGACATCGTCACCAGGGTGAGTGATGAAATACGTGAACCTACTCAATTCGAGAATCGCCCGAGCCTCCGTGGCAGCGTCCCTGTTTGCAGGAACGCTGGCAGCCTGCGGGTGCGCCGGTCCGTCCCTGTTTTCACGACAAGTCTCCGCCGACGAGCCGGGACCGTCGATCGACAACGTAATGGGACCAACGGAACGGGGACTCCGGCAAGTTGCCTTTGAGCGTGGCGAAAAACTTCGCGGGGGATCCGACAAGGATCTCGAATTGGCACGCGAAAAGTACAACCGAGCCAAGCAGCTCTTCGACAATAAAGATTATGCGGGCGCCGAACGTGCGTTCAAATCGATTGTCGACGAACGCCGCAAGTCTTACGAAACATTTCAGACTCGCTTTGAAAGTTTCTGGGGCTTGGGTAAAGACTCGCTGGCGTATGATCAGTTCGGTGATCCCGTCGAAGAGGATGCTCTCTTCATGCTTGCGGAATCACAGTTCGCTCGCCAACGCTTTACCAAAGCGCAGGACTCTTACGACGACCTGTTGAACCGGTATCCATCCACGCGGCATATGGATCGTGTCACTCGGCAAATGTTCCGAATGGCTCGCTACTGGCTCAACTTCCCAACCGACACCGACGAAACGACCTCATCCGAAATTCAGCTTGCATCCGCGGATGTTCGCACCCCCGGAGACGTTGCCGTCAGCTCAGGACAACCCGCAAAGAGCGGCTCCATTTTCCCGAACCTGACCGACAAAACTCGTCCGGTTTATGATGCGGATGGAAGAGGACTTCAGGCATTGCGGTCGATCTGGCTGCATGATGCAACCGGACCTCTCGCAGATGATGCTCTGATGCTGTCAGCGAATCACAACCTGCGAATCCGAAATCACATCGAAGCCAAACGGCTCTACACACTTCTGCGTGAGCAGTATCCCGATAGTCCGCATCTCAAGGACGCCTATCTGTTGGGAGCACATGTGACGATGGCGGCCTACGAAGGCCCCGAATACGATGGAGAAGCTCTCCATGAAGCACGCGACCTGAAACAGTCGCTCCTGCAACTTTACCCAGACCTTTCTTCGGAAGAACGCCAACGACTCGAATCTGAAATCAATCAGATGCACACCGCTGAGATTGAGCGAATCTGGGAGCAGGTCCGGTTCTATCAGGTCAAGGGGACGACTCCTTCAGTCGCGCTTTATTGCAATGTGCTGATCAACCGATACCCCAACTCGGAGTATGCGGACCGAGCTCGAGAAGTTCTCCGAAACCTTGAGTCGTCCAACAACGGCGGCAGATTCTGGCCATGGTCCGGTGGAGCGACTCCGACACAGACCGCAGAAACACCTGTTCAATCCAATCCAACAGATCCTCGAACTTCCACCCGACCGCAACCGGTCGAGTCCAGACCTGCCGAAGATCAATCTGGAACAGAGAAGAGAAGTTTGTTCAACTTCCTTCGCAAAGCGGATGAAGCTCCTCAACTTCAATCGACTCCAGATCGCCCGGCGTCTGGTGCTGCAACACTCTAATTCGAACTCCGGAACATTGAAGAACCATTCCACACATTCCCGCAGATTGTTTCTCGCTAACTTGCTGACAGCGGTCACCGGGTCAGCTGCAGGCTGCGGGTATGTGGTCGGGAGCCCTTACGGCCCCGAGGTTCGAACGGTGCATGTCCCGACGTTTAAGAATGAATCGTTTCGTCGTGGATTCGAACTTCAACTGACGGAAGCGATTCATAAAGAGATTGAGCTGCACACGCCGTATCAACTCGTGGCTGGCCCGGGTGCCGATACGCGACTCTCTGGCAGGATCATCAGCATCGACAAACGTTCTGCGAACCAGAACAAATATGATGAACCGCGAGAACTCGAACTGGCGATGGGGATTGAAGCTTCCTGGGTCGATCTAAGGTCAGGACGTGTTCTCGCCCAGCGACGGACTCGTCTCGGTCCACAAGCCACACATGCGTTATCATTGGCGAGTTTCGCTCCCGAAACGGGACAGTCCCTCGCCAATGCAACGCAAGATGCAGTCGATCAGCTCGCCACAGAAATCGTGACGCTCATGGAAGCTCCATGGTAGTCTTCAGATTCAAACATCGCGCTGCACACTCCTATGCTGAACACTTCCAAGACGTGCGCGAGTTGACGAAGACTCTTTCTTAGAAGGCTCTATTTCAGCAATCGAATAGCTTTGACAACTGTGTCTGTCTGAGGCCGTCCGCCGTGAGTCTTGCTGATTGTGGCGTATGTGATTTCTCCATCTTGATTAATCACGAACGTCGACGGATAAGCTGTTTCTCGTTCTGCGTCCCAGCGAAGATTATAGGCATTCGTCAGCTTGTAATCAGGATCAAGCAAGAACACAAAGTTTTCCGGTAGCTTCGTCCCTGTCAGAAACTCTTGAGCTTTCGCTTTGAGGTTCTCACCAGGACCAGGGTACACAAGGACGACAGTCGCATCCTCTTTGGCGAACTCTTCAGCACTCTTGATGAGACCACCGACCTGGCGACTGCAGGCTGGGCACTGGTATCCGGGGAAACCGCGAAGCATCACGAGCACGACTGGCCCGTCTTTCAGTGTTTCATGAAGCGAAACTTCTCCCGCTCCATTGATCGCTTCCAGTGAAAAGTCAGAGGCTTTGTCGCCAACAGCTGGAGGAGGCAACACATCCACTGCTGAGACCTGGGCAACAGCACCAAAGGTCAGAACGAAACCGACGAGGGCAAGACAAGTGGAATTCAATCGCATTATGAATTTTCCCGAGACGAAGTTTTTGACGAGGAAGGCAACATCGCCGACCTACTTAGAGCATTTTTTGTTTTAGTGTACACTCACTCGCACGAGCAAACTCAGCCTTTTGACCTGATGAAAAAGTTCAAGCGAGTGCACAGGAAAGAGCAACTTGCTCTAGAAGATGACCCTAACACGAAACGATCCCAACGTCATTTGTCGCAAAGGTGATTCTCCGCCGCCTGTGAAAGAATTCACAACTGTGCCCAGTTTGCTTGCGAGAACTTTAAAGAGTTGGCGAATACGCCTGTCTTCGCCTGATCAATGATGACTGCTTTTCCCGGACATAGAGAGAGACCGGAGCAGGGGAGTGAACAGAACTCAGGCTACAAAAGAATGAGACACCGTCAAAGAATAGCAGCCCCAAAAGACTGAGGCGAAAAGAATTGAGGCACAGTAAAACCGAAGTTCTACTGTGCCTCGCTATTCTCGAGGATCGGTGATCCCGAGGTCCTGAAACGGATTCGAAAATCTCGCTTCAGTGAAAGTCAATCATGTGCCGGAGCCAGTCCCGACGATTGACTTCCTGGTGGCTGCCGACGACAGCCCGCCGACTACTTAAGCAGTACCACCTCGTTGTTGGCTACTAAAGTCTGATTCCACAGGACCACCTCCTTTCCATTTTAAACATCCCGCTTCACCCGGCTCGCCAGATCCGGTCTCTTAGCAGGCGAATACCCTTCGGGTGCGTGATGCCCGAAACGAACTGAAAACATTGTTACGCTTTCACACAATTGGACAAGACCAATTTGGAGGAGGTTCGCGTTTTTTTATTGCAATCCAATTTTTTGATGGTGCCGAGAACCAGAAGCACTTTCCGTTGGAAAAACCCCAGCGAGCAACTCTTTCACGAAGTTCCCATCCTCAGAGGATGAACTGCTTCTTCCAGGTTCGTCTATTCACCACTCTCTTCAGCATCAACCGCTGCCACTGAAGAGGTCTCTTTCTTAACCAGTTCGGCGAGGTAGATGTCCAATCTTCCCGTCGAGTCCGGTCGGTCAGATGCGAACAACAGCGTTCGCCCATCCGGAAGCAACTGCGGAGTCGATTCTCGAAATTCGGTATTCAACGAGTTCAACGGTATGGCGGGACCCCATTCGGTGTTTTCATCGGAGCGAATGTGCACGTACAAGTCGTGATATTTTTGTCCGCTTTGACTTCGTTCAACGACCACGACACGACCATCGTCGCTGAGCGTACCTCCTGGTTCCTGAGCCTTTGTTTTCACAGGTGCGTCGAAGGCAGTGGGAATCGGCCAACTCTCCTCTAATGACCTTCGAGTTGTCAGATAGAGATTTGCATCACCGGCCCCAGCGTAACTCATCAAAAGCAGGTTCAGGCCATCAGAATTCAGGTTTGGTTTTGAGAAAGCTGAAGGGGGCATCGATTCCGCTCGAGCGATCGGAGATTCGACAGGACCAGAATACTCTTGGTCACCTACCAAAACAGATTGCATGATCGTCTGATATCCATTGTCTCCATAGATATCTTTCCGGAAAAATAGAACTCCACCATCAGCTGTGAGTGTCGGATTGTATTCGTACCCGGAAGAGTTAATATCGCTCCCCAAGTTGACTGGAGTTGGAAACGGGACATCGGTCGATTCACGGGTCGAAATCCAGAGGTCAGACTTGCCGTATCCACCTCTCCGATAGGAGGAAACCACGAGTGTGAGCCCGTCGGCCGTCATGTCCGCACCGTATTCAGGTTCCGTCGAATTGATGTTCTGAAAGACGTCAGGAACGATCCTCCATTCATAATCTCCGGACGTCAGTAGATCAGCGAGCGATTGTCGAGGTTCGACCGAGGACTCCTCTTCGCTTGTCTCAGCGTTCCCGGAATTCTCCAATTCTGAGTTGAGATCTGTTTCAGCCGGAAGCTGCCCCCCACCTTCAACGTGCTCCGCGTTTTTCAGCCAGAGCAGGGGATTCCTCGTTCGAGGACAACAGAAAATCCGCGCCGACAGCAATCACGACCAGCGCCATCACTCCAAGTGGCACGGCGATCCACCATGGAAACTGTTTCGAAGATTCGGACTTCTCTTTCGATCGACCGGATGCGTTTCGAGTGTTCTTACGAGACTTCGTTTGAACTTGAGGCAGCCGTTCCGTTTGCTTGCGGGGAGAATTCTTGCTTGCAACCTGAACGTCCGTCATATCAACAGAACAAGCTTCGATCGCTTCCATGACCTCGCCCATCGTTTGAAATCGATCCTTCGGATCTTTAGCCATCATTCGCTGAACAATCGGATCGACAGCTTGAGCGATGTCAGGTCTCTCTTCCTGCAGCGAAGGAACGTCAGCATCTTTGTGCTTGAGAAAGACATCAATAACAGTGTCACCCTGATAGGGGGGATCTCCTGTCAGGAGGAAATAGAGCGTGCATCCGAGGCTGTAGATGTCCGAACGCGTATCGGCTTTCGAAGCATCCAGAGTCTGCTCGGGAGCCATGTAAGTAACCGTCCCGAGAATGGTTCCCGGTTTGCATTGTTGAAAACATCTCTGGAATCTGAGATGAGAATGCGCTAAAATCTGGTGATGAGTGATTCCCCACGAACGAATGTGTTGTTGGAAGTGGCAAAGCTGTCGCTTCGGATTGGACGCAAGTATGTCGAGCCGTATTCGCATGCGAAGA
>NZ_SIHI01000041.1 GCF_007859735.1 Thalassoglobus neptunius
ACGACTTCGACGTCTTGATGCGACATGCCCGGACTCCGTTCCGAGATGACAAAGGAACTTGTGTGACAACAATGCCTTACGTCATCACAACATTTCCATCAAGACGTCTTTTGATACAACACTAAAAGGTTAACGGCGTTGCCTGCCACCCAGCCAATAGTTGTCGAGTCGATCGGTCGACGAGTTCTGCGTTTTCAGGTTTGCTGGCAATGTTCACGTTCTCTACGGAATCCAACTTATGGTCGTGGAGTTCAACAGCGTCGATTTTGGAATGATCATCACGGTGAACCCAGCGAGTGAACCGGTAGCGATTAGTCCGCATCGTATATTGCATCAAGTGTTGTCCTCGATGCGTGCGAGGATACTGGCTGAAGGCTGCTGTTTTCCAGGGAAGGTGCGGATTATCAAGCAGCGGCTTGAAACTGGTGCCTTCCAGATTCTCGGCAACAGGGAGTCCGGCCAGATCGGCAAGCGTTGGATAGATGTCGACGAACTGTCAGCCGCTTTTAATCGGTCGTCATTTTTCGTTGACGGAGTCGTCCGCCGACTGTCCGGAAAACATGAGAATTCCCATTGCGGATGAATCGCGGCGTCTCGATCGCCGCCGTCGATTGGAGTTGTCTCTGTTACGATCACCTTCACGTTGCCTCTGCTCTGTGGCCAAAGAATTCTCACGAAGCTTCATCGCTGCCTGACGGGTGAAAGGCGCTTCCATTCCCATTCGACCTTCATAGTGATTTAAAACCTTCTCGTACATTGGCCGTAGCCGCCCGCGGCTGTTATCTGAGATCGACTTGTAGTGATAGCGTCCTTCGAAGCTTCGATACGGTTCATAAGGGACATCGAAACCCAAGTTATATTTTGCGGTATACTCGAAACCTTTCAACAATCGATTATCCAGTGCTCCGTACAGATCGAGGCCCTGATTCCAGGCGATTTCCGCGGTGCAAGCCAGATAGTCCAATCCCATTTGCGTGTGCGCCTGATCGCGGCCGGTTTCCTGACATTGGCCTGTCGGCTTGAAGTAGTTGCCAATCGCGCCGTTGCCCTCCCCGTTTAAATAGTAGTTGACTCCCCGATCAAACATGGCTTGATCGTCCAGGTAGACACCCATCGCCAGCATCGTTTGCAGCATCGAGGCATCCCAGTTTCCGTTGGCTGATGGGTAAAAGTCCTTGATCACCGGATAGAAGACTTCACGCAGCATCTTTTCGAATTGCTTCTGCTCGGCTTCAGGCCAGCCGTTCCATGTGTGCTTGAGCAATTCGGCAGCGTTACAATTCTCGTAGACTTCCATGCCCACCAGCAGCCGCGCGTCATGATTTGAGATGGACTGCAGCGTATTCGACCAGGCGTTCAGGATCTCGGCTCCCTTCCTGGCGTGTGCTTCCTTGCCCGTCAGTGCCCAAAGGATAGCGTGATGATAAGCCGCATTCGCGTCGGCGCTGATTTCTGACGAGCCGATATCCGGATTGTTGGACGGACCTCGCTCCACGTGGGCTTGAGGCTGAGGTCGCCAGTCGAGATTGGCGTAGCGTGACGACTGAACACGCTCCATCGCTGTTACCCAAGGTTCTTCGCCGCTGGCAATCTTGCCTCGAACAAAATCGATGCTGCTCTGAGTATGACTAATACCCGGGTGATTAAACTCTGCGGTTGCGATGGAAGTTCCGAAGCTGGCGAAGTAGACAAACATCACGAGTAAGGTGATGAGAGTGGCGGGGGTTTTCATCGCGTTGTTCTCTCCGAGGTTTGAGGGTGGGGGGCTGACCAAGAAAAGGCATCGTTCGAATGTCAATTCGAGACTCTCGTGTCGACCGATTCGGCGAACGCATCACTGCTGACGATTCGCTCAACCAGATCGCGGAGCCCGTAACCGTGTTCTGACAGGGCTTCGACAATCGTGTCGACTTGGGACCGGTCCATGATTCTGATTTGGCGGCCCAGCGCATACATCAACATTTTTTCCGTCAGGCAGTGAGCAAACTGGTCCTTCCCTTGCAGCAGCAGTTTTTTGAGTTTCGTGATATCTGCAAAAGTTTCGCGTTGAACAGTTTGCCAGCTGTTCTGACGTGATCAAAACGTGCGCTTACAGTAAAAGAAACAAGTGCTTTCCACAGTGCCATGGAGTCTGAGGATTTAGTTTGGAGTGAACCAGGTTTTAGTCCGTGAAATTTAAGGCCTTGCGGATCAACTCAGAGTTCAGCTGGCGACCGAGTCATTGGGGGAACGGCCTATTGTCCGTGTGCAATCGGTATGTTGAACGCGAACATGAATGAATTCCGTTAGAGATCGAGTTCGTTATCTCTTGTGGCGGATTGTGTGATCGATCTCAGTTATTGACGGTTTAACGTGTGCGATGGCAACTCGCCAAAGAACTGCTTGTAGTCCCGGCTGAATTGCCCAAGATGAGTGAATCCGTTTGCGATGGCGAGTTGCTTAACAAGCACGTCTCCGACAACCGCCTCACGGAGTTGACGTTTAACTCGATTGAGCCGAATGATCTTTAAGTAGTCGAGTGGGCTCATACCTGTGACGTTGCAAAACGCGTGGCGGAGCGTTCGTTCGCTGACGGCAAGCTCGCGGCACAGTTCGCGAATCCAGAGGGGTTGGTCGGGGCGATCGGCCGCGAAATCTTTGGCTTTGCGGACCAACTCATTGCGACGCTGAAGTGTTGCTTGAGAATGATTGGCCACGTGAGAAGATGCGAGCCCTTGTGCGACGAGTGTAATCGCACTCTGAGCCAGATTCCCAATCAGGAGTTCATCGCAGGAGTTACTGGGAAGTTGCCGCATCGCACGCAGGTACGCGAGGCTGGTTTTGCGGATTTGAGAAGCCAAATGCGGATCAAGGTGGACGACGCCATGTGTACTCAGCACCTCTTGAGGATCACGTTGTGTTAAATTGGCGATCTGTTCGCATAAGTGAACCTCGGGGATTACGAAGACGACGCTATCCCACAGAGAACCAGAAAGATACTCGGCGTCTTTCCCCTGACGCTGCACGATCATGTCATCAATCCCGACACGGTCACCCATCCCAGCGTGCATCTCCATTCTGCGCCAATGAGATCGCGAGCCCAATCGTTCCAGCTGGTGCCGTTCCCTCATAGTGGATGGCACGTTCCCAGCGATTGCGGAAGATCCCACAAGCTCCGGACTGCGTATGCTGAAGCATTCCACGGAAGGTTCCAGAACTCATCTGGCGATACTGGTGATCCCAGGAGCTTAAGGCTTGCTCCATCTCAGCGAAGTCCTGTGACTCCAACTGGAACACGTTGATGTCCATGTCCTTACCTGTTGCACACATTCGCGGCGGTCGAGGATCGCCCTTGCCGAATTTTGATAGTCATTTCCACCTTACCGGGTTTTAAGCCTTCGATCTACCCGTGTAGACTCAGGGCGTGAGGTTGCTGCTGGCGTCCATCGAACGCCAGTTCAACTCCCATCTATTACGGAACCATATCTTCAAGATCCAGCCGACGCGAGAAACCAAGTGAGTTCAACTCGCTCTTCTCCCAGGAGACGTAAGATGAAGCTAACCAGAGGTATCCTCCTTCTGACACTGTGTGTCGTTGCGGTGACAGCTGCGAACCACCGAAGGGTGTCGGCGTTCGATGACAATTCGCCTGCGGAATTTAAGGGCGAGATCAAGACCGATATCCGCGATTCGAAACCCGATTGGGCGCCCTTTACACCCAAGAAGGCCCCAGAAGACGCTCCCAACATTCTGTTCGTTTTGTACGACGATACCGGTCTCGCTGCATGGTCGCCCTACGGTGGTGGCATCAACATGCCGACGCTCGACAAGCTTGCTGCGAACGGCCTGACTTACACGAATTGGCACACGACCGTTTTGTGCTCGCCTACCAGATCGACGCTTCTCACCGGGCGGAATCATCACCTGAACGGGATGGCCGGAATTACAGAGACAGCCTCTGGATTTCCTGGATCGAATGGTCACATCCCGAAGGCATGTGCGACCATTGGCGAAATCCTTCAGGATGGCGGTTACAGCACATTCTGGGTCGGGAAGAATCACAACGTTCCGGAACAGGATGTGGCTTCGGGCGCCAGCCGAGACCGTTGGCCGCTGAATATGGGCTTCGACCGCTTCTATGGATTCCTGGGCGGCGAAACCAACCAGTGGTACCCGGATCTCACCGAAGACAACCGGTTCATCGAGCCGCCTGCGACTCCGGAAGAAGGGTATCACCTCTCCAAAGATCTGGCAGATCAAGCGATCAAGATGGTGAAGGATCACAGGTCCTCAAATCCCTCTCGACCTTGGTACATGTGGTATTGTCCCGGGGCAAACCACGCACCGCATCATGCGCCCGAAGAGTACATTGCGAAGTATAAAGGCAAGTTTGACGATGGCTACGAAGCGTACCGGGAAGTCGTCTTAGCCCGCATGATCGACAAGGGCATCTTGCCGGAAGACACCGAGCTTACGCCGATGAACCCGCTGCCGGATGGAGTCGCAGACCCGGCAGATGCGGTCAGGCCCTGGGAGTCTCTCAGCGCTGACGAAAAGAAGCTCTTCTCAAAAATGATGGAAGTGTTTGCCGGATTCTCTGAATACACCGACGCTCAAGTCGGCCGCGTGATCGACTACCTCGAAGAGACAGGACAACTTGAGAATACCACTGTGATTTACGCCGCCGACAACGGAACTTCCGGCGAAGGCAGCCCCAACGGATCGGTCAACGAGAACAAATTCTTCAATGGCTTCCCCGACACCATCGAAGAGAACCTGAAATACATCGACGTTCTGGGAGGTCCGGACACCTATAACCACTTCCCGACCGGCTGGGCGATGGCGACGTCGGCCCCGTTTCGGATGTTCAAACGCTATTCTCAGTATGCTGGTGGCACGGTCGATCCGTTGGTCATTTCGTGGCCGAAAGGAATCAAAGCACGCGGTGAGGTGCGGCATCAGTATCACCACAGCGTCGACATTGTCCCCACGATCCTCGAAATCACGGGCCTGGAGATGCCGGAAGTTTACAACGGCGTTAAACAGTATCCCCTGTCCGGAAAATCCATGGTGTATACGTTTGATTCCAAACCCAATGCTCCCACAAACAGACACGTGCAGTATTACACGATGTTCGGCACGCGTGGACTTTGGAAAGATGGTTGGATGATTTCGTCACTCCACGCTCCGTTCAGCAACACGGGCAATTACGAGAACGACGAGTGGGAACTTTATCACGTGGCCGAAGACCGCGCTCAATCCAAGAATCTCGCCGACCAACACCCGGAAAAGGTGAAAGAACTCGTCGCTGCCTACTTTGAGGAGGCCAAGAAGAATCTGGTGCTGCCGATCGACGATCGTTCGCCGTCAGAACTACTGACAACGCCGCGTCCCACGAATGAGCCGCCGAGCAACCGACACGTCTACTATCCCGGAACATCGGCGATTCCAGAAGGCGTCGCTGCCAACATCCGCGGGCGTTCGTACAAGATCCTGGCAAATGTGGAAATCACGGATGCCGATGCTTCCGGAGTTCTGTTCGCTCATGGCTCTCGATTCGGAGGACATTCGCTGTTTCTCAAGGACAAAAAGCTGCACTACGTTTACAACTTTCTGGGGATTAAGCCGGAACAACATTTCGTTTCGAAAGAACTCGCTCCCGGCAAATACACGCTGGGTGTGGAATTCAACCGCGAGAAGTCTGGGGAACACGGAGAGCACTTGGGAACGGCCAAGCTCTATGTGAACGATCAGGTTGTGGACAGCGGCAAGATGAAAACGCAACCGGCCAAGTTCACGCTCTCAGGTGATGGAATGTGCATTGGTTGGGACAGTGCTGATGCGGTGACCGAGCGATACGAAGCCCCAGCCAGGTTCCAAGGTGGGAAAATTCAAGCTGTCGCTGTCGATACAAGCGAAGAGAGTTACGAGGATCTCGAATTGGAAGCAAATCGAGCAATCCTCGGGCAGTGAGTGTTGCCTGACATCGCTCTTGCGACGTTGCACCAACCGAATCAATATCGCTTCGCCACTCGCAAACAACCGAAGTTCTGACGAGTGGCGAACGGTTTTGTGCCGGAAGCGTCTCTCCTGCGATGTCGAGATATCTGAAGACAGCCACGTTTGCACGAACCGCAAGTTTCAAGCGGTTCCCTGTCAAGTATGTTCCGAACGTGAAACCGGGAGCGATAATGCTCCCGGTCAGGGCCGGGCGACAATTTGCTGTCAAACCTTTTCGCTCGAATTCACTGGTCTCTCTAAGATCGCTACACGTGCTGCGACAAACGCTCACGTTGCTTTCGGATTGAGCGCGGTCTTGGCGGTCAGTCGAAGTTTGAAACCCTCGCTCAAGTGAGGGAAAGCCCGCTTCGTCACCGCACAAAGTCTCTTCGGGACGCTCTTGATCTGAAACGGCGATTCGTCGAGTTTGGTGCCCTTCTTACCATTCGGTTCTGTCGAATTGCTGTCTCCGAATCAAGCCAATGCTCAATCTGCTGTAAGCTGGGGATCGCCGGGGATGCGGGAAATCAACGTCTAATGCGGCAAGGACCAACGCGGTGTTCGCTCGGAGTTCTGGTTTTCACACGCGACTCTTCGGCTGGGCCATTGAGAAGTTGATCGTTGAGTCTCGTGAATTCGAATAGAATCAGATATTTTCTGGATTCCTGTTAACGATTCTCGTTCCCGTTCGGCATACGGTCATCTCGCACTTGTTTTCCGTGGGCCTTGCGAATGGATGAAAAACAAAAACGCGAAGAATTCACGCATTGCTGGCTTGAGGCAGAGCCTTCGGTCTCGGCTTACGTTTTCGCGTCGGTCACCGGGTTTCACGATGCTGAAGACGTCGTTCAACGAATCGCTCAGGAGTTGGCACGTCGGTTTGATGAGTATGACTCAAGTCGGCCGTTCCTTGGGTGGGCACTGTGGATCGCCAAATCCCGAGTGATTGATTTCTACAGGGCTCGCGATCGCACGCCTGTTGTTTTCTCGGACGAACTGCTCGGCCAACTCGCTGACACAATCGCGAAACAGGCTGACCGCCGGAGTCATCGTCGGGAAGCACTTGAAGCCTGTTTGGATGAACTCCCGCCGAGGTCACGAAGGCTGATCGATCTGCGGTACGTCGAAGAACTGTCAGCTACAGAAATGGCACTGGAAACGGACACTACCAGCGGCTCAGTGCGAGTTCTGCTCTCCCGCGTTCGAACGGTTCTTGCCAGTTGCATTGAGCGACGCCTCGCGATGGAGAATGCGTGATGTTAATAGACGATGAATTCATCGATCGCGTTCTTGAGGGTGAGGCGACTGGCGAAGAGGCTGCGGAGTTTCAGGCGTGGCTGCAGGTTCCCGCAAATCTCGACCGGTTTGCTCTGCGTGCCGAGCTGCATTCGGACCTGCGGCGTTCACTGAGGCGAAGAGACATTCAGAAGAGTGCATTGGAAGCAAGCACGGGCAGCCCCGTAACGGACTCAACTTCAACACGAGAGCAATTGTCTGCGCCATCATTCCGTCCGAGACAGATGTTAGTGTTGACCGTAGCTGGGCTCGTAACGGCGGCTTGCCTCCTCCTCACAATCATTTCGCCCGAAGGCAACAGCGATCCATCGTCTGCTGATGGTTCTGCAGCGACCGTTGTCAGCAATGTAAATGGGGTGCTTACAAAAGATGGGACGCAATGGAGCGAAGCTCAGATCCCTGTGGGGGATTACGAGTTGCAAAAAGGGTTAGTGCATCTGGAGTTCGGCGGGGGCGTCATGGTCTATGTTGAAGCACCTGCCCGCTTCAACGCTGTCAGCAAAGAACGCATAGTGCTTCACAGTGGGCGGCTGTCGGCCAGAGTTCCTCCCGAAGGAATCGGGTTCACGGTCGAAACGCCGGAAGCGGAAGTCGTTGACTTTGGCACCGAGTTCTCCGTCGATGTGGAAGGCGGCGCGAGCGAGGTTCATGTGTTTGACGGGCTCGTGCGTGTCCATCCCGGGGCATCGAATCAGCGTGAAGCCTCTCGGTCCGTTGATTTGCAGGCGTCGCAAGCCGTCCGGATTGCTAATGGGGCGGCCGAGCCCGAGGACATCTCCATCGCGACCGACCGATTCATTCGCAACTTTGACGAACCGAGGCTGAACTACGCTCGCGCGGTCAAAAGGTTATCGCCGCTGGCTTACTACCGAATGCCAATCCGGGACCGAGGTCTTGTCTCTGAACCGCTCGAATATTCCGGCGTCGTATTGACTGGAGACGGTAAACGTCCGCCGCATGCCCGCGGTGTGTTCGTCGGTGGTTCTCTGCGAGTCGGAGTCGATTCCATCGGACGTGGAGGACGTGTTGATTCGCCGCCGCCATTGAGTACTGGACGGTTCTCGTTGGTCGTGTTCGTGTATCTCGAAGCACCCGCAGAACACGCAGAACACGCAATGGTTGCTACGAATAAAAATGATGAACGTGGCAACTTCAGCCTGTCTCTCGATGAGAACGGAGAGCTGCAGGCCTCCATTACGAGCAGCAATGCAGTTGTAACGTCCGTCGCAAGTGGCTCGGTCCTGCCGCAGAAGACATGGAGGCAAGTTGTCGTAACTGCTAATGGTGAGCAATTGCATCTCTACGAAGACGGGAGACTCGTTGCATCCAAACCTTGCGCGGCAATGGCTGCCAGCGACTCCGATCCGGTCTGGTTCGGAACGGACGCCGAAGCGACGCAGGTGTGGGACGGTCGGATCGACGAAGTGGCATTGTTCGATCGAGCACTTAACGAAGAAGAAATCGCGGCACTTTATCGCACTGCTCAAGAGGAGATTGCCAGATTACGATGATGACAACAGCACCTTTACGCCCAGCCAATGGAGTTCAATTAGTTCTCCACAGAGAGAAACTCATGCACTTGCCGACGCGGATCCTTTTCAGTTTCGTCTTATTCCACTCAACTTGTACTGGTCATCTGTTCGCGGACGAAACGCGACCCAACGTCGTGTTCCTGGCGGTCGACGACATGAACGACTTCGTCGGCTGTCTTGAGTCGCGTCCCAATGCGATCACACCCAATATCGATCGGCTGGCCGCTCGCGGTGTGTGCTTTACCAATGCTCACACTGCTGGTGTGTTTTGTGCACCCAGTCGCGCGGCGATTATGTCCGGCCAGTACGCTTCGACAACCGGATGCTATGAGACTCCCAATTACTTTGTGCATCATCCAGAAATTGAATCGCTGCAGATGAGTTTTGCCAAGGCGGGTTACTCGACGCTGGGAGCTGGCAAGCTTTTTCATCATCCTGCTGGAGCGATCGACCAGCGCGGTTGGACAAAGTTCTTCCTGCGAAATCAGTTCCAGCGCGAAGGCGGATGGGCTTTAGAATCATGGAGCAACGACACGCCTGTGCCACAGCCCTTTCCTGCCAGCATCTATAACAAAGGCAAAGAGATCACCGGCGGACTCTTCCTGGAGTGGGGAGCGATTCCGAACGAACAGGAAGAAGAGATGGCCGACACGATCCGAGCCAATTGGGCAGTCGAACAACTGAGACGAACACATGACAAGCCCTTCTTTCTCGCCTGCGGTTTCTACGCTCCTCATTACCCCAACTACTGTCCGCAGAAGTATTTTGATCTGTATGAACGAGATGCCATCGAGACTCCGGTGTTTAAGGAAGATGATCTGAGCGATCTGCCGGACAAGATTCGCAATCAACGCGAAAATCGCAAGAAGCTGCACTACGACAAACTCGTTGCGATGGGTGCCTGGAAAGACGCTTTGCACGGATACCTGGCCTGCACCAGTTACGCCGACGCGATGGTTGGACGAATTCTTAACGCACTTGAAGCAAGCCCCTACGCCGAAAATACCATCGTCGTTCTGTGGAGCGATCACGGATATCACCTCGGCGAAAAAGGCCAGTGGGGAAAACACACATTATGGGAACGAACCTCCAACGTCCCTTTTGTCTGGGCCGGACCCGGTATAGCAAAAGGGGGTCGAACGGACGCGACAGTTAGCCTGATCGACATATATCCGACGTTGGTTGAAACATGTAACTTGCCGGCACCGTCTCAAGAGTTGGAAGGCGTTTCCCTTGCACCGATACTTAAGTATCCCTCCGATGCAAAAGACCGAACGGTTTATCTGCCCTACATTCACCCGGGGGAATACACAGTGATGAATCGCGACTGGCGTTACATCTATTACGACGACAAGAACCAGGAACTGTACAACGTTAAAGAGGATCCGCACGAATGGACCAACCTCGCGTCCGACCCGCAATACGCAGACGTCATTGCCGAACTGCGGAATTCAGTACCGACTGAGTTCGCCGATCCGGAACCCAAGTTCAATGCGAGACGTGATCTCGTCATCGAAGGCGAAACCTTCCGCTGGGAGAAAGGCGAAGGTAACTACGTTCCACATCCGAAATATTTGCCTTACACCGACCCCGCATTGAAACAGAAGCAATCGAAGCAGGGACGCTAAGCATAAACCTCAGCGAGATAATTTCGAATGGATATTAAGATTTACTTATTGGCGATAGCAGTGTTGCTTTCGTTCGCCACCATCTCCGTAGAGGCCCAGGAAACGGATCAGCGGCCGCCGAACATTGTGTTTCTTTTCGCCGACGATCTCGGTTTTGGCGATCTTGGATGTTACGGACATCCTTACGCTCGAACGCCAGCGATTGACCAACTGGCCAAAGAAGGCACGCGGTTCACTCAGTTCTATGTGACTGGAGTGACGTGTAATCCCAGTCGAACGGGAATCATGACCGGACTGTTTCCGGCTCGCTTTCCGAAGTATGCGGCCGACTTCGGTTTCGGAAACCGTACAACCATTACCGAACTGCTTAAAGAACGAGGTTACAGAATTGGACATTTCGGAAAGTGGCACATTGGTCCCGACGACAGCGATGGGACTTATGGGATCGATGAGATCAAGACAATTGGCAAGAGTCGCCACAAATCGGCCGGGAGAGACGACGACCTCTACTCTGCCGCGATCGACTTCATTAAAGACAACCGCGATGGACCGTTTTACGTCAATGTCTGGGGACACGCGACGCACTTTCCGGTGAATACACCCGCCGAACTGGCCGACCATTTCAACGATGTAACCGTCGACCGAAACGACTTCGCGCCGACGATGCAACACAAGTTTGACGAGTGTCTGAAGATCGGAGGAGATCTTGACGAGTCGATGCGTCAGTATCTCGGCGACGTCTACCAGATCGATTTGAACGTTGGACGAGTGCTGAAACTCATTGATGAATTAGGGCTTCGGGAGAACACCATTGTGGTTTTCTCCAGCGACCACGGACCAGCCCCAGTGGCACTCGAAAATAAGGGGGCACGGGAATTCTCAAATAACATGCTCGGCTACGCGGGAGAGTTTCGTGGTGGCAAGCACGATCAATATGAAGGCGGCACGCGTGTCCCATTCATCGTTCGGTGGCCAGGACAAGTGAAGGCCGGGAGAGTGGACTCATCCAATGTTTGCTCCTTCGTCGACTGGCTGCCCACGCTTTGCTCGATTGCCGGGATTGAGGAACTGCCTCAACAACTTGACGGGGAGAACGTTTCCAACATCTGGCTTGGTTCTGATCGCGAACGCACGAAGCCGTTGTTCTGGAAGACCAGCGCCACTGGTAGCACGCCCGCGATGCGAGTTGGGAAATGGAAGCTGCATCTGCCTCGGAAGCAACGTGGCGAGCCGGAGCTTTACGACCTTTCCCTCGATCCGAGTGAGAGCAACAACATTGCAGAGGATCATCCGGAAGTCGTTGATCGCCTCGGAAAGACGCTCCAAGCATGGATTGCCGAATTGCCTGCGAACTATGAGAAGACGAAAAAACGATGAACCGATTCATTCACGCGGTGCCCTGCTCCATTTGCCTGCTGATTACACTGGCCTCGGAATTCAGTGCAGCGACGGCAAACGATCGCAAGCCAAATATCGTTGTTTTTCTGACTGACGATCAAGGCTACGGCGACCTCGGCTGTTTTGGCTCCGACTCACTTGAGACACCGAATATTGATCGACTGTGCAAGCAAGGCATGAAGTTTACCGACTTCTATGTACATCAGCGCTGCTCGCCGACTCGTCTGGCATTGATGACCGGCTCGCACGCCCACCGCGCGGGCTGTACGAAAGTGATTTACAACAAAGACCGCATCGGAATTCACGCCGACGAAGTGACGACGTCAGAGCTACTGAAAACAGCCGGTTACACAACGGGAATCGTCGGCAAGTGGCATTTGGGCGAATGGGACGCGTTTAATCCCACTCGCCACGGTTTCGACTTCTTCTACGGTTTCATGATCGATATCGATCATGAAACGGGGATCTATCGAAATCTGAAACGCGTCGAGTCAATCCGGCGAAAAACCGATGGAACGCACTCACCGAAACTACTCGACGCAGCGATTGGCTTCATCAAGGAGAACAAGGAACGCCCGTTCTTTCTCTACTATGCATCTCCGCTGCCACACACACCGTGGATTCCCAACGAGCAATTTAATGGGACTTCACAAAGAGGAACTTACGGTGATGTAATTCGCGAAATCGACTGGCAAGTCGGTGAACTCATGAAGGTGCTCGACGAACAGGGCATTTCGGAGAACACCCTATTTGTCTTCGCATCCGACAACGGCCCGGTGCTCGGCATTCAAGGAGGCGATGCCGGACCGTATCGTGACGGCAAATGGACTGACTTTGAGGGGGGGATTCGTGTGCCGTGCATCATGCGCTGGCCGGGGACGATCCCGCCGAGTTCGACGAACAGTCAGATCACCGGGATCATCGATCTGTTGCCCACTTTTTGTGCGATCGCTGGAGTCGACACGCCCGACGACCGCGTAATCGACGGCCGGAACATTTTGCCGTACATGAAGGGCGAGCATGTTGAAGAGCCGATTCACGAGTCATTCATCGTGTCCGGTTCGGTGATTCGTCACGGAAACTGGAAGTTGCTTGTTCGAGACTTGAAGCCGGGCGGCAAGAGCGGTCGCGAGGGAAAACGTCCGTCAGCATTGGCAGGTTCGCTTTTTAACCTGCTTGCCGATCCGGGTGAAACTCGCGATGTCTCTGCCGATCATCCCGAAGTCGTTGCGGACTTGAGACGTCAGATGGACGCAGCAGTTCATGAACTCGAAGCCAACAGCCGACCGATTGGCACTCTCCCTGATACGCCACTTCCTGCAACGAAGAACAACCTAAAGAAGAATGTGAGACAGTGAAAGCGGCTCCCCTTGGATCAGATTTCTACCGCACTCAATGTCCAGGAACAGGCCAATCGATGAAAATACTTACAGCCGTATTAATAACGCTATCCTTGTTGTTGCAAGCCGTTCTTGCTGTTTCATCTGCTTGTGCTGTTGAAAATGCTGCTGAGAAAAGTCGTCCCAATATTGTCCTGATCATGTCGGATGACCAGGGGTGGGGACAGGTCGGTTACATGAATCACCCGCACCTGAAGGGGAAGACCCCGAATCTGGATGCAATGGCTGAGTCCGGCATTCGCTTTAACCGTTTCTATGCAGCAGCATCGGTTTGCTCTCCAACGCGGGCCTCGGTATTGACGGGACGTTCGCCACGTCGCACGGGTGTTCCCGGATTGCACAAGCGCCTTTGCCTACAGGAAAAGACGCTTCCGCAGGCACTCAAAAAGGCAGGTTATGCCACCGCGCACTTTGGCAAATGGCACTTGGGAGGTGTTCAAGGATCGGCCATGCCTATCCTGCCAGATGATCCGAACGGCCCCAAATATTACGGTTTTGATGAGTATCTGTCAGCGACCAATTACATCGAGATGAATCCCCTGATGACGCATAACGACGAGATCGTCTATCTCGAAGGCGAGTCTTCGGTGCTGATGGTGGAAGCAGGTCTGAAGTTTATTGAAGCCAACAGGGAGCAGCCAACCTTTACGGTGTTGTGGTATGGCTCACCCCATTTTCCCTACACCGCCTCCGAGCAGGACATGAAGGGCTTACCTGAAGGTTTGGACAAGAAAGTCCGTCACCTGCTTGGCGAAATCATTGCGATGGATCGCAGTATAGGAATGCTTCGTGCACGTTTGCGCGAGTTAGATCTGGCGAAGAATACGTTGATCTGGTTTTGCAGCGACAATGGTGGACGCGAGCACGATCCACATTCGCAGTCTGGCCTGCGTGGCTATAAAGGTAGTTTATATGAAGGCGGCATTCGCGTTCCGGGTCTGATTGAATGGCAGGGAAAGATTCAACCGAAGGTGACAGACTTCCCCGCCTCCACGATGGATATCATGCCGACTCTGATCGATCTACTGGACCTGCCCAAGGATTTGATGCTGGATGTGGTCGATGGAGAAAGCATTGTTCCGCTGTTTACCGGCAACACGCCGAAACGCACTCAC
The DNA here is from genome assembly GCF_007859735.1 of Thalassoglobus neptunius. Taxonomy (GTDB): domain Bacteria; phylum Planctomycetota; class Planctomycetia; order Planctomycetales; family Planctomycetaceae; genus Thalassoglobus; species Thalassoglobus neptunius. The sequence continues at coordinate 14,349 of NZ_SIHI01000041.1, forward strand.
CCGATCTACTTTGGAAACAAGGGTACGGCAGTGATCGATGGTCGCTATAAGTGCGTCAAAAATGGAAATGGTGCGGGGACTCCATGGCAACTCTTTGATTTGAACCTGGATCCGGGAGAGACCAACGATTTGGCTGCTCAACAACCCGATCGTTTGGAACGAATGAAAGCGGAAGCTCTGGCGATCCAGACCTCAATCGATGCAAGTGAACAGGGAAAAGACTATCCGGAAGGCAAGGTGCTTCAGCCTCAGCGAAGTGAACCGTGGTTCGAGATGGAGGCGTATCAGTCGCTCTATGATCGTTTTGCCGAACTCAAACCTGGATGGACTCCACCTCGTAAGAAATCCAATGAGAAGAATAAGGAAAGGCAGTAAATGCGTTTCACACTCGTCTTATCACTCTTTGCCAGCGCGAGCATGTCGATTTCTGCACATTCAGCTTGCGCAGCTGAGCCTGCTGCCAAGCCGATGAACGTGCTGTTTCTGGTCGCCGATGACTTGAACAGCTGGCTGCTTGAGGATGCCGATCGGTACGCAGGCAAAGTCGTTGCGCCCAATCTGAAAAAGTTTGCTGCCAGTGGTGTTAACTTCACGCGAGCGTACACGGCGGCTCCGGTCTGCTCGCCGTCACGCACCGCGTTCTTTTCTGGTGTCGCACCCTGGAAATCGGGGATCTACAACAACGCTCAGACCATCAATAAAAGTGAGGTACTGAATCAGAGTGAAGTGCTATCACTGGCCGGTTTGTTCAAGAAGAACGGCTACGACACTTTCGGGTACGGAAAAATCACCCACGGCTGGGATCAGAAGGAGCACTGGGATGATAAAGTCGGTCACAAAAGAGATCCGGCTCCTCCCGGTGCGCCCCTCGCCAAACTTAGCGGGGGCGAACAGGACTGGGGCCCCATCCACCTCACTGAGGAACAAATGAATGATACTGGCGGGGCCGATAAGACCATCGCGATTCTGAAAAAGCAGCACGACAAGCCCTTCTTCCTGGCCTACGGCTCGTTCAATCCCCACATGCCCTGGTATGTCCCGCAAAAGTATTTCGACATGTACCCCCTGGACCAGATTGTTCTTCCCGAGCTGAAGGAGGATGACCTGGATGACCTTCCCCCCCTGGCCAAAGCCGTGAGCGACGGGATTGGGAGTTTTGCCGACAAGGTCATCAAGACTGGCAAACATAAAGAGGCGGTGCAGGCCTACCTGGCGACGACGACCTATGTCGACACTCAAATTGGGCGCGTCCTCGATGCGCTCGACACAAGCCCCTTCAAGGACAACACCATTGTCGTCTTCCTCACCGATCACGGGTTTCACCTGGGGGAAAAGCATCACTGGCAAAAGACGACCCTCTGGGAGGAGGGAACGCACACCTTGCTGATGTTCCGCGCGCCGGGTATCACCAAAGATGGAGGCGTGTCTGAACGGTTCGTCTCTCTGATGGACATTTATCCCACTCTTGCCGAACTCTGCGGACTGAGGCCTCCCTCATACATCGATGGACGCTCGCTCGTTCCCCTACTCAAAGATCCGAAAGCTCCCTGGGAAAGCACTGCCATCACCGGATTGTGTGATAAAGGCAAAACGGACCTGGCCTACGTCAGCATTCGCAACGAACTCGGACGCTACAACCGCTATGGGGCGAAAGAAGAGGAATTTTACGACACCTCCAAGGACCCCCACGAATGGACCAACCAGATCGACAACTCGAAATACGCTACCACGATTGAAAAACTCCAGGCCCTGGTCCCCAGTTTTGAGGAGGCCGCCCAACCGCTTCCCTCTGCACTGACCAGTAAGCGTAGGGAGACCCGAAAAGAGAAAAAGAAGAAATAATCCAATCCTTGAACATCATGAAAACAAGCTGATCAAACAGGACGAATTATGAACACTTCACCTCTCAACGAGCTTTCACGACGAACGGCATTGAAGTCACTCGGCACGACTGCAGCGCTGGCCGTGTCCGCTCTGTTGCCAGCATCTATCTATGCCGCACCGTCTGCCTCCTCCACCGACAAATTACGCATCGGATTAATCGGTGCAGGCGGACGGGCCAAATGGCTGACGCGTGCGTTGGGGCGCGAATCCCATCGAGCCGAATTGGTCGCAGTCTGCGATTGTTACCTGCCACAGATCGATCTTCTTGCGGCTGATAACAAGAACGATCCGAAAGCTGGTGAACGCTGGAAACGCTATCAGAACTACGAGCAGATGCTTGAACAGGAAGAGCTTGATGCGGTCGTCATCGCGACACCGGACCATGTGCGTGTCCGAGCGGCGATCCTCGCCTGTTCCAAAGGCTTGGATGTCTACGCGGAGAAGCCGCTGAGCTTCAGCATTCCGGAAGGTCGCGCGCTGGTCAAAGCAGTGCGAAAACACAAGCGCGTGCTGCAGGTCGGCACCCAACAACGAAGCACGCCCATTAATCAATATGCGTGCGAGTTTGTGCGTGATGAAGGACTGGGCAAAGTCGCAACGATCCTCGTCAAGAAGTACTCAGGCTCTCGGCCTGCGACCGGCCTCGCCCGACAATCCGTTCCCGACGGCATGGACTGGAATCGATTTTGCGACCAGGCAACGTTGCTCAATTACCACGAGCAGCTTCATCGTCGGTGGCGGAATTTCGACGCTTTCACGGGAGGACCAATTTGTGACCGTGGGTCGCACGCACTGGACATGGTTCATCTTGCGATGGGCTGGGAAAACGTTGCCCCCACACGAATTGAACCCACCACCGAAGCGGAGAATTACAGGGACCGCGGCGTGAGGTTGTATTACCCGGATGGCACCGTCGTTCGGTTGGAAAGTACCGACGGCCCAGCTTTTGGCGGCATCTTTATTGGCGAAAGGGGTAAATTGGAAATCAACCGAGGACGTTTCGCTTGCAACCCCAAAGACTTGCTTCAGCCTTTTACCGGATCACAAACTGAATCGCACGTCGCCAACTGGCTGGATTGCATTCAGACCCGCGACGAACCCAACGCTCCGGTGGAAGTCGGCCATTTAATTTCCAGCGTTGCGCACCTGATCAACATCTGTCGCATCACCGGCCGAACCATCAACTGGGATGCAACCCAAGAGCAAATCATCAGCGATGAAGCCGCCAATGCACTCTTGACGAAAGAACGTCGTCCCGAGTTCTCACTTCCCATCGTATAATCACAGGAGCAGAAATGCGTTCCGATTTATTCAGTTATTACCATCCCTCCACAATGCTGCGATGTTTATCAACGTTCATGCTTGTTGTAATTTCAATCTTCTCTAGCTCCGCCTTCGCTGACGATTGGGCGACCCTGTTCGATGGTAACAACCTCGAAGGCTGGAAGCCGTCGCGCGACAACACGCAATTTGCGATTGCCGATGGAGTGATTCTCGGCACGAGTTCCGGCCAGACTCATTTCCTGCACACGGTCGAAACATATGGTGATTTCGAACTCGAAATGGAAGTCAAGCTTCACGACACCGATCTGAATTCAGGCGTTCAAATCCGAACCAGCTTGACTCGTAAGAATGCGAAAGGCCAATTAAGAGAATCAATTCATGGCCCTCAAGTCGATCTTGGAAAATCTCCCGGACGCAGCGGCCATATCTATAATCAGGGAAATGGTGCCTGGATCACACCTAAGGAAGACTGGATCCGCAATGAACTAATGGTAAACGGCGAGTGGAACAAGCTGCGCGTGATGGCTGTTGGCCCGCGAATTCAAACCTGGATCAATGGCATCCAGGTTGCCGATGTCACTGATGAGGAAGCCTACGAAAAGTACCCTTCGGGAGTGATCGCCTTACAGGTCCACGGTGTCAAGAAGTCGCCGGAGAAACCACGCCACGTTTCATTTCGATCCATTCGTGTTCGCAGGCTTAACTCCAAAACTGATAAGTAAAAGTCTAAATTCTTTAAAGAAAGCATCAATCTGTCATGTCGAGTCTCAAACGAGAGGCCGTTCATGAGTTCAGCTAAAACAATCGCTCACGCCAACCTTTTGTTGGTACTCGGATGGCTGCTCGCAGGCTCATGCGCATCCGCTGCGAAACCGAACATCGTGCTGCTGTTTATCGATGACTGGGCGTGGAATGGGACTCCGGTTCCGATGCTCGACGGGATGGAAAACTCGCGCATGCCTGTCCTGCAGATGCTGAATGTTGAGCGGCTGGCTCGCGAGGGAATGAAGTTCACCAACGCGTACGCCTCGCCGCAGTGTTCTCCGTCGCGGGTCTGCGTCCAAACCGGACAGTCCTCGCCGCGAAACGGCTTCACCGTGTTCATGAACGATCGCGGACAGGACTACTTCGACGAAAAAGGATATCCCGAATTTCCGGTCATCCCCTGCGTCTCGGACATGACAATCGACGCGGACGCGGTGACGATTCCCGAAGCTTTAAAGCCTCTCGGTTATGTCAGTGCTCACATCGGCAAGTGGCACATGCAAGGCGATCCTGGAGACGAGGGTTATGTGCTCCACGACGGCGACACCAGCAACAACCCCGGCAACACGCTCCCGGACAGTTCAAAGCAACGACTGCCGGACGACCTGACCGATCCCAAGTTGATGTTCAGCGTCACGGAGAAGGCGCTCGGCTTCATGACTGAACAGGCTAAAGCCGGACAGCCCTTCTATCTACAGATCTCTCACTACGCGATGCACGAAGGTCGCGAATGCCTTCCGTCGACGCGTGAAAGATATACGCAACACCCGCTCGTGCAGGATTATTACCGAAGAATTGGGAAGACCGCTGAGACGATTAAGCGGAAGGAAGACCCGGCGATCTGGCTCGGGATGGGCGACGACCTCGACGGACGCATCGGAGCCGTGCTTGATCGCATCACCGAACTGGGCATCGAGAACAATACGTATGTCGTACTTGTGTCGGACAACGGTTACCGACACAAAGAATTGCAGCTATCGCAGAGCCTCGACCAACCGCACCATGCTGCCAAGTGGTGGGTCTGGCAGGGTGGCATCCGCGTTCCGATGATCGTCCGAGGTCCCGGAATCAAAGCAGGCTCTGTCTTTGAAGGTAATGTCGTTAACTACGACTTCCTGCCGACCTTTGTCGACTGGGCTGGTGGTGATTCGAACACACTGAAGAACATCGACGGCGTCAGTCTCGCTTCCTACATGGCTGGGAGAGAGCCGACTGATACGTTCCTCAAGCGGAACCTCTATTTCCACTATCCCCACTACCGTTCGAGCATGCCGCACTCCGCCGTCGTTTCTGGGAGTCACAAGTTGGTGCATTTCTATGAGCGACCGGATCTCCCGATGCTCTTTGACCTGACTCAGGACATGGGCGAAGTTCACAACATCGCACTCGCTCATTCGGAAGAACATCTGCGGCTTTACGACGACATGATGAATTACTTCGACAAAGTCGGCGCCCGCATCCCGAAACGAAATCCGAACTACGATGCCGCTGTCTACAGGGATTCAAAGGAATACGAGAAACGCATCCTGTGGGGACCATTCGCAGGTAGCAGACAGCTTGAGGAGGACGAAAAGTAGGACGATGGTGAGAAATACAATCAATGCGAATGGCGATGCAGCCCGGAGATTTTGTATCGTTTTGCGTGCTGATGTTGATGAAGTGCTGCGGTATCGTTGGTCCGCCCGAGCACTCTCTCTCAATCGTTTGAATCAGTCATGAATGAAAAAAGTAAGTCAATGATCAAACAACTGTTTGTTTCGGCTCTTATCGGTCTGAGTTTCGCGGTATCCGCGATGGGCAATGATCGTCCAAATATTCTGTTCTGCTTCTCAGACGACTGGGGACGTTACGCGAGCATCTATCGGAATTCAGAAAGACCGGGGCTGAATGATGTGATCGACACACCAGCCCTCGATGCGATTGGTCGGAGTGGTGTTGTCTTCAACAACGCCTTCGTCAGTGCGCCGAGTTGTACACCAAGCCGAGCCGCTGTAGCGACAGGCATGCCGTTTTTCCGTTGTGGGACGAACGCATTTCTTCGCTGCCGCGAATACGGCAAAGCAAGCGATCCGTATAAGTCCCTCCCCGGCTTCTCGGAGTTGCTCGTGAAGAACGGGTATCACGTGATGCACTGGGGGAAGACGACGAACAAGCACGCTGGCAGGCGAGATCTCACGCACAAAGATCCGATCTGTCATTTTTCTCAGGCCGTTTCCGCAGCGCCCGATCAGGAAGCGCGAAAGAAAGAAATCTTTTCATTCGTCCGATCCAATTTCAGTCGATTCCTCGACGAAAACAAAGACGACAAACCGTTCCTTTACTGGTTCGGCCCACACAACTCTCACCGGCCATGGACGAGAGGTTCCGGAAAAGCGATCTGGGGGCTGGAACCCGATTCGCTCAAAGGTAAAGTGCCAACCTTCCTGCCGGATGTGCACGATGTCCGGGAAGATCTCGCCGATTACCTGGGTGAGGCACTGGCGTGGGACGGCATGATCAACGAACTGATTGAGGAACTGAAAACTCGAGGCGAACTCGATAACACGCTCGTCATTGTCTCTGGAGACCATGGAATGCCCGGCATGCCCCGCGGCAAATGCAATCTGCACGACTTTGGCTCCATGGTTTCATTGCTTGTCAGTTGGCCGAAACGCGTTCAGCCCGGAAGACACGTCGACGACTTTGTAAGCCTCGCGGACATCGCGCCGACCGTACTCGAAGCAGCGGATGTCGAGCGGCCGGATCACATGCTGGCGAAGAGTTTGATCCCTCTGCTGACTTCGAAAAGTAACGGTGTCATCGATAGCACGCGTGATCACGTCATTATTGGTCGTGAACGTCACGTTGGTGAAGCCCGGAGAGATCGTACTCCGTATCCGTCACGAGCCATTCGGACGTCCAATTACCTGCTGGTCCGAAATTTCAAACCGGATCGCATGCCAATGGGTGACGTCTACGACAGCGATGCCACTTCGGAGCAGCTGTTGCAGAACCACTACCTCGCATATCCGGATATGGACGCGAGTCCAACGAAGACCTTCCTGATGACCAATCGGAATTCGTATTCAAAGCACTTCGACATTGCCTTCGCCGTCCGCCCGGAGTTTGAACTCTACGATCTGAAGAGCGATCCCGATCAGGTCAAGAACGTTGCGGCAGATCCGGATTATGCGATGGTGCTCCGTGAACTCACCGACCGAATGATGAACGAATTACGGGAGACCGGCGACCCGCGCGTGAGCGGCGACGGGAGCACGTTTGATCGAAAACCGTTCGTCGATCCCACTTTCGTTCCGCCGCCGAAAAAGAAGAATGCTCTTAAGTTCTGATACGTGTTGACGCGACAAGCCAGAAGGACAATCGAAGCGTGAGCGAGTGATTGACCCTCACTGAGACTGCGGGGCTTAACCTTCTGGCGAGTTCGCTTCGGCCCACGATTGCTTGCTCGATGATAATCTACATCTCATTCGCTCTTTCCCGGTCGTCGCGAGAAAGTCGTGAGTGAGCCACCTCATCTTGAGTAGAAGTCGAGCTGCTGAGATTGGGCCGAATCCGCAATAAGTCGAAAGGCTCGATTACTTTCGCCGTGAAACTTCCATTTCTTCCGGTGTGATTTTGCCATCACCGTTGACGTCCAACTTCGCAAACATGCGTTCCGCATTTCGTCGGGACGGAGCGATGTCTTCGATCCTGCTTGCTTGCCTAGACACTGACGTGTGAAAGCACTGAGTTCACATTCGGCGACTTTCAGCCATGATCCGTACTTGGGTGAGGAGTGGATTTCAAGACGTTTCACCGATGCCCTCGCCATTTCGGACTTATAGGTATCGTAGAGTGATCCGAGCTTGTCTGTGTTGAGGTTGTCGCAGACCAGGATCACCCGGTCTGCGTCACCATCCCCGTGGTAATGAAACGTTTGCCGGTATGGTCGACGATCCACTAAACACCGTTGTCCTCTTCCAGGTGAATGAAGTCCGGATTGCCGATGACTTGAGGTTCGGCGGAACCTCTGTTCATCGTTGCATCCCGTTCAATGCTTCTTTCGTTGTCATTGAGCAGGTATGCGATCAGATGGCGAATTTCGTCGACCGACAACGCATCCAAGAGGCCACTGGGCATGATCGAGGTCTGCACTTCGCGCCGTTCTTCAACATCCTCCTTGTCAACGCTGAAAGTGCTTCCGTCGGTTGCGATATACTTCTGATTCTTGCCTTCGATTCCAATGACGAGTCCTGTCAGTACTTTGCCGTCGACAGTGATTAATTGCTGTGGACGTGTAGACATCGGTTAGAAAACGTTGGCTGACTCGCGTGTCCCAGCCACCGCCATCATTCGTGTTGTCGCGAGTGAACAGGTTGAGTTGTGGATCGATTGCGATATCGAAAGGATTGCGAAGACCTGAAGCGAATAGTTCCAACTCAGTCCCATCAGGCCTCACGCGAAGAATGCCACCCCCTCTGAGCACAACCGTTGATCCATCGACTCCTTTTCCCTTGGGAGTCCCATAATCGCCGTTGCCAATGTACAGCCAGCCATCGATTCCCATACGAACTCCATTCGTCGTGTGATCTCCGCCGCGCGTATTGACCATTTCAGTGGTGAGGCCGCTAACGAGTCGTTGATTGCGATCGGCGACTCCATCACCGTCGTCGTCGTGGAATACCGACAGGTATGGCGGGTGTGAAACCCAAACCGCACCGGCTCGATAGACGACGCCGCGGACGTGGTCGACTCGACAGAATGTCGTAACGCTGTCCATCACACCATCGCCGTTCTGATCAACACAGCGAAGAACCTTACCGCCGTCCTTGTCGGTTCCCAGCGAGCCCTGCTCGTCACTTGCGACATAGATCGCGCCGGTCGGTTCCGCCGCGATCGCGACTGGATAGTTCACCTCAGGTGAGCGAGCGAAGAGCGTCGCGTTGAAGTCTTCCGGAACCTGTACGCTGTCGCGAAACTGGGAGTCAGTAATCGGCGCCGTTGAACCTTGACGTCGTCCACCGCTTCCGCCTCCGCCAAAACCACCGAGATTTGGAACGCGTGGAGTAAAGCCGGGCTCGCTTCCTGCGAGCTGCTTGCGGATCGAATCATTTCGCTTCACAACAAAAGTCCTGGCATCGATCGGCGGCGGGCCGAAACCGCCAGCATCAGGAGGAGGGCCGAATCCGTCGCCCCCGCCAAAGGACTGCATCATTTTTCGTAAGCGTTCAGCAGCAGCCTGCGTTTCTCGAGCACGCGAGTTCGCGGTTGCGTCTGCCAGGCCCTCAATCAATGGATTCATTTTCTCGGGCTTGAAGAAACCATCGATGGCCTCGCGGACGATTTTCAAATAGCGATCCCGCAACTCCTCGTTCGCCAGTAACCGATCGAACAGTTTGCACGCGCCGGAATACGGTCGCATCACGCGGATATTGGTCAGCTCGTCCGGCGAACCGGACAGAATCGAACCGCCCAGCGCCGTTTCCATCTGATTGGCGATGATGTGAAATCTGCCTTCGGGATCGAGACACAGAAAGTCATTCGTCCCGATGGTCGACATTCCTGTGACGTTGCTCGTCAGCGAATTCCCAGCAAGATAGCGAAGCAGCTCATCAGTGTTGATGAACTCGCTGATCCTTGCATCAAACTCTTCGTCGGTCGCCTCGTCGATTAACGACGCAAACTCGATGATTCGCGTCTGCTGTTTTTCGTTCGGACGATGACTGGTGCGGAATGTTGTTACGTACGAGTTCCAGTTTTCACCGGCGTATCGAATCGTGTTGAGTCCGTTTGTTTGACTCAGCAGCGACGATTCCGGTATCCCGTGCCGACGGAGAAATTTTGCGTCGACGGCTTCGAGTATTGTGTAGAGCCCTATCAACTCCGGTTCTTTCTTACCGACCTTTAGACTCAATTCAGCGTGTGCGGTTCGAGTGACCGTTGCATCGAGCGACGCGAACACGTGCGAAGTGATTCGTTCCCGCAGCATCGTTTGGTCGAATTGCATCGTGTGCAAACGGAACGAAGTCACGCCCTGAATGTCGTGCCCATCAAGCAGCTGAAGGAACATCGGGCGTTTCGGGCTTTGGGCCGCCATCGTGTATGTGAAATCGCCGTCATAACGAATTCGACACGGAATCGTTGTGGCTTCATTGTCTCCTGAGGTGAACTCGACTGACCCGTTCACCCACGGAAATTGAATCCCGAACAGGTTTCCGACCGTCTCCCGACGCGAGTCGTTCTGATTCTGACTTTGTGGAGGAGCGGATGGCCCACCGAATCCCATCTGCGGAGCGGCGGGTTCGAGGGCTTTGTATTCGTCATCGGAAAGATTGACTCGAAGATTCCAAACATCGTCGCTGAGCTGTCCACGCAAACCGGGAGCCGGTTCCTGTGCATTCGCCTTGTATGCAACACTAATGCTGATTAAGACGAGAACGATGGTAGAGCGCGTGTAGTGTCGTAAAAGATTCACTGTTGCTTTCCTGTAACCTGAACGCGTGCCCGCCGCTTTCCATCGCAGCGGCACTACTACGTTCGCGTCACAAGAGAGAATCCTTCGCGAAAGTTCTGAAAGTCACGGAAGACCGGGGACTAAATGCGAAGACTGGCAAACAGCATCGTTCAAACCGCTGTCTCTTAATCACGGTCTTGCAATTCCGTTGATAGGATCACCAGTGGGGCCACTCGGCATAATCTTTGAGCACATTCACACCCCAATTACCGTACCATGTGTAGCCACCGCGACGTTCACTGCCAATCTCTTGAATGTCATAGCGGATGATGCCATCGCGATCGCTGAAAATTGGTCGGTTCGTCTCGATTTCGTAGAACCGTGCCCATAGCGGAGGGGCTTTCGGATCACGACTGAGAGCTGGTCCAGACTTGCTCTTCCGATATCGGTACCCTTCAATCTTCGCAGCATCAAACCACCCTGCCCCGGCTTTGACAGAACGAATTACGTCGGGCGATGGACTATCAAGACTCATCAGATATCGCAGAATCCCCGCGCTTTCGGCGCCACTGAGTGACGGATGCTCGTAAGACCGAGCCAGAACGGGTTCCAGAGTTTCGGCATGATGCTGCGCACACCAGACGGTCGGCGTGCCGTCGACTTCGATTTGGCATTTGACGATGCATTCGATGCCAAGTTTGATCGCCTGCTCCGCCTCCCCGCGACGGGACGGATCCACAAAGCCAAAGTCTTGATCGGAAACGACATCGGTGAGCAGTTCCAACAGCTTGATCATCGTTCCGTCGTTGAAGGTGATGTGTCGGTGGTACTGTGTACTCAGCGGATAATACTGTGGCCAACCACCGTTGGGGTACTGCGCCTTAAGAATATGGTCGAGCCCTTTAAGGGCTGCTGATCGATAGCGGTTCTCCCCGTTGATTCGGAAGGCTCGTGCCAGCACGCGAATCTCAGCGGTCGTCGCGCCATTGTCGAAAGTCCCCGTTGGGATCTTTCCGCTTCGAGTTCTCATTCGAGTCGTGTCCGTGTTCTTCGGCCAGTCCCCGTATTCGGTCTGCCACGAAAGGATGCCTTCCAACGCGGCTCGACCTTCATTGCTGCGATACCACTCGTCCGGCTTCTTCAGCAGATTTTCCGCAGGCGTGCCAGCGACAAGCTGAGAGACGACGCTCAATACGACAGCAAATGTTGTGATGCAAAAGAATCGGGATTTCATTGTTGTCTCAATTCGCCTTCAGAATAATTCGACGAAACGCGTAGAGATTTGGGGTCCCCTCATCGTGTACTTCAAGAATGATATGCAAATCTTTTCCGCTTGCACCCTCCGGAACCGAAACCTTTGCAATCGCCGATGACGCACCGTCAATTGATACATCCTCCTTCCAGGAACTCGGCTCTTTGTAGAGCGACCAGGAGTAGTTGAGCGAATCGCTGTCAGGATCGCTTGAGTGGCTCGCGTCAAGGCGGACGTCTTCGCCTGCGGTCACGTCGACTTCGAGCACGTTCCTGCTTGTATCTCCATTGACAACTGCAATGGGATGGTGGTTGGCCTTGGAGTAATCGTCGGTGACACTCCAGTCCATGCGTGCTGCGAAGTCATTGTTGTAAGCTGTTTCCCAACGCTTGATCGACTTTGCCCCTTCGGGGGTGTTGGCGTACATCAAATAAGGATCGAATTCATTTTCGTTGGTGACCGGTTTCATGCTGCGGATGCCAGCTTTCTTCTTCAAACTGAAACGGCCACCCCAGCCGCCTTGATCAATCTTTTCAGGGTCGTTCAGACCGTTGGGATAGACGTGCATGAAGGCGGGAGTATCCCCTTCGGTCGCCCATTTCGTGTCGGGGTATGCTGCTCCCAATGGGCCATGACTTTGGATGTCATTGCGTTGATACTCGCCGTTCTTCGGTGGCTGCCATCCGTAGACACCTGTGGCTCTGATGTACATCACCTCGGGAAAGTTCTTTGCAATCCACGCTCCTGCATCGTCCTGACCGAGGATGTCGAACACTCGCAGCTTGGAAAGGAATTTCGATAGTTCGTCATCCGAACGCGTCTTCCGGACTTTCCAAATCGCCTGAGCAACATTGTTCGCGCCGCCCCAGCATCCAACCCAGACCGGACGCGGATCGTCTCTATCTATGGAAGCGATGATCAAATCAGAGCCGGGACTATCCTTCCCGCCACCCACGTCGTTCATCCCGTAGCCGGTCTGACCCATTACGGAAATCGAACGCAAGTATTCGACAGAAGGAAACCCCTCCCCGTGGACTTTCAGATTTTCAACACAAAGGCCATAGGCGTCGACGAGCTTGTCGAGCATCTGGGTATTGTCTTGTGATTTCTTCCAGCACCCCGTCGAAACAATCAGTCCTTCAATATCGAATTCGTTGGCGCACACCAGCAGTCGCACCATCGACTGTTCGTCGTCAGGGTCTGCTCCAAGGTCTGTGGTCACGATGATCCGCGGCTTTTGGAACTGGTCTTTCGCAAAGGATTCCTGTGCCAGGGACATCGTCAGCCAGCAGAGGGCCAGCAAGAGAACTAAGCATCCCGAACGGCTATGTTTCATTAAACTGCTCCGCTGAATCTGTCTGTTGTACTCGTGACCTGCAACTTCAGATGAGACCGCAATTGGATGTGGTCACACAATTCTTCGCGGTGTCACTGAAATTCCTTTGGCCAAACGGCCAATATTCTTAAGAATGTTCGAAGGATTCAAGCTTGCTGCGCGAACGCACTTAAAACGCAATTGTACTGTGGAGCCCCGAAGAATGCTAAAAGTCAAGCCTCGAATCGACATCGCCTGCCTGCTGGTCGCGCTTTCCTCGGTGGTGGTTGCCCAGGATTCGCAACAGGTTTCGACCACTCCCAAGCCTGTTGTTTTCGACACCCGGCAGGATCGACAGAACATGTTGGATCAGCTGGAAATTACAAAGCTGCGACCGGGAAAGAGTGGCAACGAGGACGATCCAAACGCGGCGAATACAGATGAATCAAAGGCTAATCCGTACCCGAAACTGCCCGAACTGATGACGATGAAGGATGGCACGCAAGTCACCACGCCTGAACAGTGGTGGAAGCAGCGTCGTCCGGAAATCGTCGAGGACTTTGAGCGTGAAGTCCTGGGGCGAGTTCCCGACAACGTTCCGGATGTCGAGTGGAAATTGCTTAAGACTGTCGAGAAAAAACTCGGCGAGACCGACGTCATCGAAAAGCGACTGGCGGCAACGGTTGATAATTCCGACTGTCCCGAAATTCACGCTTACATCTTCATGTCACTCATCGTTCCGAAAGACGCAAAGAAACCGGTGCCGACTCTGATGCAGTTCGGCTTCACCTGGTTTGGGCTGGATGGTGAGGAGTTTGAAGTCGGCGGGCGGCGCGGATTCGGAGGCGGCGGTGGACCATCGAAGGAACAACTGCTGGTCGAAGCCGGTTGGGGTTGTGCGACGGTCAATGCTTACAGCGTCCAGGAAGACAACGGCGGTGAAACCGAACGACGATTTGGACCGCCACGTCCGCCAGGCGGTGGACTGACTCGTGGCATTATCGGATTGACGAACAAAGGTCAGCCACGAAAACCTGACGACTGGGGGGCGTTGCGTGCGTGGGCATGGGGAGCATCGCGTGGACTCGACTATCTGGAGTCGGATACGGACGTTGATGCCAAGCGAGTTGGCATCGATGGTGTTTCCCGTTTTGGGAAAGCTGCTCTGGTGACGATGGCGTTCGACCAACGATTCGCAACCGTGCTGGTCGGTTCGTCGGGCGAAGGTGGAGCCAGTCTGTATCGTCGCAATTTTGGTGAGTCGGTCGAAAACCTCGCAAGTTCCGGCGGCTACCACTGGATGGCCGGAAACTTTCTGAAGTACGCGGCCGAGGAATCGTCTTTCGGATCAAAGGACGCCAGCGACTTGCCTGTCGATGCCCACATGCTGATCGCGTTGTGCGCTCCACGACCGACTTTTATTAGCTACGGCATTCCCGAGAAAGGTGATGCTCACTGGCTGGATCAACAAGGAAGTTTCATGGCTGCCGTGGCTGCGCAACCAGCCTTTCGGTTGCTCGGCGCCCGTGATCTTGGTCGCAGCGACGACTACATGCAGGAGAAGATGCCACCGGTCAATACTGATCTTCTCGATGGCGAAATCGCGTGGCGTCAACACGATGGCGGCCACACGGACATGCCCAACATCCCTCACTTTATCAAGTGGATGGAACGGCTTTGGGAAGAATAAGATGACGCGACAGCCCAAGCAAAATCCTCTAGGGACTCAGTGAGCGTCACACGTCCAACTACTTCCATCGTGGCGGAAGTCTCCGGCGAACCGCGTACAAACGTCCAACGAGAAAAGACGTTGCTTACGCGAAATCAGCGCTCGCGAAATTCGTCGAAACCACCGGACCGAGAACAAGGGCGGTGCCGAAGGAGTTCCCAACGCTGTTTGAAGTTCGTGTTCCGCGTTCGAACTTGGCAATCGTTCCAGAGCCTGCTCCCTTCTTTTGTCAGAAACATTAGCAAAACGTAGCAGTCGTCATACGGAGCAAAGCAGTGTTCCTGTTTCTGGGCGATTCGACTCCCGATTTTGGGCGTAATGACAACGGTCCATTTTCCTGGAAGATGGTCTTTGAAAAGAGCCTTGGCCATTGGCCAACGGTCAGACTCGAGTTCAGCATCAGTGCCCTCGAACTACTTCTGGGGAGTGTTTTGTAAATTGCGTGAGTAGACTCCGACTTGCTGTGTTGAAAACAAATCACAGGTTTTGATCGTGGGCTAACGCCTCAGGGCGTAGGCGAGGACTTTGAGGGCGGCTTCGACGAACAGGGCTTTCTAGTGCGGCACCTGTGGTTCGCTTCAATCCGCTCATGAATGATTCCACAAGCCAGCGTCTGCCGTATCCTTTTGTTTCGAGTTCTGTCCTGGTCATCTGTGAGCGGTACTCGCCATTCAGCTTACCGT
>NZ_SIHI01000042.1 GCF_007859735.1 Thalassoglobus neptunius
TATCCGCAGCGTCGAACTCGCAAACCACCCGGTCCACCGACAATCAAGCCACCTTCAGCTGACCTGAACCTCCTCGCCCAAAAAATCACACCCCTAACACTGACTTCATACGGTTAACGGCGTTGGGACACACCCTATGTTCGACTGGGTGTGGATAAACGTATCGTGAGGCTTCTGACGACGTTGAACGGATTGACCGTTCTTATTGGACATGGAGGTCGGATTTAGTGAGACGGAGGATGTTCAAAACGGGCGGGATCGCGATAGCCAGAGCCTTTGACCTTCGTTGCTGAGTCGCCAAGTTCCGCTCTTGCTTGCTCGGCATACTTTTTGAGCTGCTCAACGATCTCCGGATGTTGCTCTTTGATGTCGTTTTGTTCCTCAACATCTGTGTCGAGGTTATAGAGCGCCAACCCTGTTTTCGCCTGGTAATACGCGCTCGGGGTTCCGTCTTTTCCAGGTTGATCTTTTAAACTTCTGTAGCTGTGGGGAAAGTGAAGTTTCCAGGGCCCGGAGCGGATGCACTGGAGGTGGTTTCCCCAGTAGTAGCAATAGTATTCATGAGGTGTTCGGGCGTTTTCTTCACCGGACATGAGCGGCCAGATATCTTTGCCGTCGATTGGATGATCAGGCAGCTGCGCCCCGATGAGATCTGCAATGGTCGGGAAGAGATCAATTGTCGAAGCGAGTTCATGACATTCAGTCCCTGCGGGAATCTGTCCGGGCCATCGCATTACGCAAGGTTCCCGAACTCCGCCTTCCCAGCTGGTTCCTTTTCCTTCTCGAAGAACACCGGCTGAACCTGCGTGATTTCCGTAGCTGAGCCACGGTCCATTGTCGGACGTGAAGATCACAAGCGTGTTGCGGTCGATGTTGTTTCTTTTGAGGGCTTGCAGAATTTCACCGACGGACCAGTCGATTTCCGAGATCACATCTCCATAAAGGCCCTGTTCGCTTTTGCCTTCGAACTTGTCGGAGACGAACAGAGGGACATGCGGCATGGAGTGAGCAACATATAGAAAGAACGGGCTGGCGTGATTCCGGTCAATAAAGTCGACAGCTTTTTCGGTGTACCAGGTTGTCAGGAAAACCTGATCGTCTGGGGTGACCTTGGGATTAACAATCTCGTTGCCTTCGTAGAGTGGAAGGTCGGGAAAGGCTTTGCTTGTTGGGTGATAAGGCCACATGTCGTTTGAATAAGGAAGGCCGAAATATTCGTCGAAGCCGTTTCGCAGAGGGAGTGACTGCAAGTGGTGGCCGAGGTGCCACTTGCCAAACATGGCGGTTCGAAAGCCTTTTTGCTTGCAGAGTTCAGGGACTAAAACCTCGTCGGGGTTGATTCCATGACGAGCGGAATGGCTGGGGGCTCCCAACATTCCGATTCGATTGGCATAGCATCCAGTAAGTAGCGATGCTCGAGATGCTCCACACACTGCCTGTGAAACATAGAAGTTGGTGAAACGGCGACCTTCCTCCGCCATCTGGTCGATGTGGGGAGTCTGAAAATCGGTCGCTCCGAAACAGCCGAGATCCGCGTATCCCTGATCGTCGGTGAAGATGATCACGATGTTCGGAACAGGCCGATCGTCACCGGCTTGTTGAGTTTCCTGCCCGAAAGACCTCGTGGAGGCAGTGAAGAAAAGTAATCCGCAAAGGATGAATTGGGTTGATTTGCTCATGAACTTCTTTTGCTTGGGTTCGGATAAGATCTCGGTGTGTCTACCTGTGGAGACACACGTTATCGGAAACACTTTTTACTCCGGAGTGCAGCTGACTTGAATCAGATTACAGCTCCTGTGAGCAGGTTTTGAGTCCGAATTATTGCGATGGCTGCACCGTGTTTAAAGTCTCTCTGTTGTAGCGGCAGATCGCAAATTCGACTGTTGAAGTCGCTTTAGAATCCAGAAACACCGCCTGTTCGGCCACCGGATTCTTTGGCGGCAGATTCACCGGTTCCGGGACGAACTTGCAGCGTCTGTAAGGCCATTTCAAGGCGTTGTCGAAATCGCGGAGTAAATGATGTGGGTCCGACGATCACGACTGCGACTTGAATGTCGCCGGAGGATAACTCGTAGAGTTGAGCTTGCACCGGTTGGTCGGAAACAAAGCGAACTGCGACGAAGTCTTTCTTGGCGACATATTTGGTTGAATCACTCTGCGGAGGCGGAACAGTGTATCGATAGCGGAGATTGTCGACGTGGCTGTTCGCTTCTCCTTCTGGAAGTGTGACGTTGAAAGCGAGTTCCAAGGCGGCTTCAACATCGTTCAGAAACTCATTGGGAGCTTCAGCGAAGGCCCCTTCAACCTTTCGAAAGCGTGAGTGGTTCGAAAGAACATAGATTCTCGCTTCGGTCATCGCTCCTCCCTCTCCGGGGAGGTCCGCTTTCCAGGCTTCCACAATTCCGGGGAGTGCTACTCCTAATCGGGATGGTTGGCGGTCGTCCGGTCCGTATGTCGGATTCCCGTCCTGATCGGTGATCATGGGGGGAGGACTCATCGGAGCTTCGAAGGGAAGGGGCAATCGCATTTTGATGCCGAGATCTGCCCGCTCCCAAATTGTTGACGCCAGGTTTGCGTCAACACGCTGCATGTAAGAATTGAAATCCGAAGACGCAGCCAGCCGCTCTTCATATTTACTTAATCCGCACCCCGTGATGCCGATGGCCAAGATCAGACTGAATCCCCGTCGGAACATGCGGGTCGACCGAACATCCTCTCTCATTGAATCTCTCAAAGTGGGTTGAAGATGAAGATACATCTGGGCAGGCGTGAATCGAAAGGCTCTCTCAGGATCTCGATTTTCCTTGAGAAGTCGACTGACAAATGAATGCGAATAAAGGAAGATATCGTCTTTCGGACAGGAATTTCTACCTACCAGTGAGAATTGAAGGCACAATGTCAGACACACCTGCCCCGCAACTGCAGATTAACGACTCCACACTGATGATCTTCGGAGCGTCTGGAGATCTGACAGGCCGGAAACTGGTTCCGGCGCTCTTCAAACTCTTCCGGGAAGGCTATCTTGCCCAGAAGTGTCTGATTGTGGGAGTCGCTCGTCGCGAGAAGACTCATGACGAGTTTCGCGAAGAAATGCGTTCCGAAGTTAGCGACCAAGTCTCTGAGGAGGTTTTGAACGAATTCTGGAGCTCATTTTCTTCGATGTTGTATTACGTCGAAACAGACCTGACCAGCCAGGCAGACTATGTCAATCTGAAGTCAACGATTGAAGAGCTGGAACAGCAGCGCGAGTTGCCGGGCAATCGTGTGGTGTATCTTGCAACGTCGCCGAATCTGTTTCTTCCGTCGGTGGAAAACCTGTCTGAAGCTGGCTTGATTCCTCCTGATGCGTCGAAGATGCGGGTCGTGATCGAAAAGCCATTCGGACGTGATCTTGATTCCGCAAAGCAGTTGAGCGCCGATCTGAGTAAGTTGTTGAATGAAGATCAGATTTATCGCATCGACCACTACCTCGGAAAAGAAACCGTTCAAAACATTCTGCTGTTTCGATTCGGGAATGCGATTTTTGAGCCGCTGTTTAATCGCAATCATATCGAGCATGTTCAAATCACCGTGGCAGAGACACAGGGAATCGAAGGAGGGCGGGGCGGTTACTATGATCAGGCTGGCGCGCTTCGCGATGTGCTTCAGAACCATGCACTCCAACTCTTATGTCTGGTCGCTATGGAACCGCCTTCGCTGTTCGAGGCAGAACACATTCGCGATGAAAAGCTGAAAGTCTTACAGATTCTACAACCCGGACGGTCCGGTTCGGTCGATTCATGGGCGGTCGCTGGCCAGTACGCGGCCAGTTCGATTAAGGGAGAGAAGGTGAAAGCTTATCTCGACGAAGACCGAATCGATCCTGATTCGCGAACCGAGTCGTTTGTTGCGGTGGAAGCTGCGATCGACAACTGGCGATGGGCCGGGGTTCCGTTCTATTTGCGAACCGGCAAACGGATGCCCTCAAGAGTGACTGAGATCGCGATTCAGTTTAAGCTGCCGCCGCTTCAGTTGTTTGATACCGTGGAGTGTGAAGGGTCACTGTGTGAGCCCGCGAAAGCGCATCCGAATACACTTGTCTTTCGTATTCAGCCGCATGAAGCCATTTCGCTTACGTTTTCGACGAAGCGACCGGGAATGCAGTATCAAGTGCAGCCTGTCGAGATGGACTTTGACTTCGAAGAGCAACTCGCAGTTTCGCTGCCGGAAGCTTACGAACGGCTTTTACTCGATGTCATGCGTGCCGATTCGACTCTCTTTACGAGAAGCGATGAACTGGAAGCTGCGTGGAAGTTCGTCGATCCGATTCTCAATCGATGGGCCGAACCTGATCATCGTCCTGAGCTTTACCCCGCCGGGACGTGGGGTCCCAAGGGAGCCAATCAGCTGTTGTCTCGTAATGGTCATTACTGGAGAGCACCTTTGGGGGACTGATTGCGAATCGCAGCGAATTGAACTGTGCGTGCATGGGGCGCAAAATTCTGCGGACGAACAATTCGAAAAATCTGCACGCCCCTGTTTCGCGCGCCTATAAGTGAGCAGCCTTTCCATTGCCGGTGTCCAAGCGGTTTCCTCCGAACCGCTCGAGACTCCGGAAGAGTGAAACATTTGCGTCGAAGAGAGTGACATGACTTCTACGAAGTCTTTACATCTGACTGAACCAATGAATCCGGACGCATTCACAGATGCACAGCAACGAATTGCGGCGGCCTATTCTCCGGAATCACTCAAGTCTCTGGGAACGGATCTTGTCGAACGCTTAAGCCAGCACATGGCGGAGTTACAGCAACGAGAGCACTCGGTGCTGAACTGGAATTCTCCCGAAGAGAACTTGCCGATTGCCCGTGAGACGTTGAATTCTCACGCGGAACACGCGAAAGAATCACTGGCTGAGCGATTCCAGAAGCTGGTCGACGTTGCGATTCGCCGCGGTCACAATTTGCACCATCCACGCTACATTGGCCATCAGGTCCCAGCCTCAATTCCCATTGCCGGATTGTTCGATGCGATGGGGGCGATCACGAATCAGGTGATGGCCATTTACGAAATGGGGCCGTGGGTGACGTCGGTTGAGAGGGCACTGATAGAGCGGTGGGGAGCAGAAATTGGACTCACCCCGGGGACGTTCGACGGGCTTGTCACTCATGGAGGGTCGCTTGCGAATCTGACAGCACTTTTGACTGCGCGGAATACGGTCTTTCCGAAATCGTGGCAGCGAGGTTTTACCGACGGAAATGCGTCCCCGGTTCTCGTCGCTCATGCCGATTCGCATTATTGCGTCACACGATCGGCGGGGATGCTGGGATTGGGGACAGAGAACTGCTTGAAGGCCAAGCTTGATCCGTTGAGACGGATTGATCCTCAGGCTCTTGATGAGCAACTTGCTCAACTCCGTAAAGACAATCGTCCAATTCTTGCCGTTTCCGCAGCTGCGTGTGCGACTCCAATCGGAGCGTTCGATCAATTGAACGACATCGCTGATGTCTGTCGGCGACATGACGTCTGGATGCATGTCGATGCGGCTCATGGGGGAGCTGTCTCGATGAGCAAGCGTCACCGACATCTGATCTCAGGTCTTGAACGTTCGGACAGCTTCATTTGTGACGCCCATAAAATGATGTTTGTCTCGGCTCTTTGTGCTTTCGTCTTTTACCGTGAGAAGGCTTATCGATATGCCGCTTTTCAGCAGGATGCGCCTTATCTGTTCGATCCGTCGACTCCGGGAATGGCAGAAATCGACAGCGGAATGAGTACCGTTGAATGTACGAAACGAGCTGCCGTTTACGGGCTTTGGGGAACGTGGTCACTGTTCGGAGAACAGCTTTTCGCGGATCTCGTCGACGTCACGTTTGAAATGACTCAGATCTTGTACAGAAAGCTGGAAGCGGCAGAGGATTTTGTCCCGCTGCATCAGCCTCAAGCGAACATACAAGTCTTTCGGTACGTCCCTTCGGCTTCTTACGGATTGAACGAAGCAGAGGTCGGCGAACTGAATCGACAAATCCGATGGAAACTGATTGAGTCTGGAAAGTTTTATATCGTTCAAACTCATCTGGACGGACAGGCAGCGCTCCGCACGACATTGATGAATCCGCTGACAACTGAAGACGACCTGAACGAGTTACTCGCTGAGGTTCGATCGTCGGCAGCCACTCAACTGAAAGAAAAAGAATGAATGCTGAGATCATTGCGATCGGATCTGAACTGACGTCGGGTGCAAAGCTGGATACGAACAGCCAGTGGCTCAGTCTTCGACTTGCAGAAATTGGAATTCCGTGCCTGTATCACACCACTGTCGCTGACGATCTCAACGCGAATGTTGAAGTCTTGAAACTTGCGGTTGGTCGAGCAGACCTGATTTGTATCACCGGCGGTCTTGGGCCAACTCTTGACGATCTCACCCGGCATGCACTGGCCGGGCTTATGGATGTCGATCTCGTCGAACATGCGGAGTCGATGCAGCATCTTGAGTCGTTCTTTCAATCCCGTGGACGCGAAATGCCGGAGCGGAATCGTATTCAGGCAATGTTTCCATCCGGGAGCGAGCCCATCGTCAATCCTGTCGGCACTGCCCCCGGAATTTGGGCCGAAGTTCCTCGAGGTGATCAGCCGAGCTGCTTCATCGCGGCATTTCCGGGAGTTCCATCCGAGATGAGGAAAATGTTCCTCGAACAGGTTCGGCCTCGCTTGCCGGGCGGTGCGACAGTCATCCGAAGGGCTCGCATCAACTGCTTTGGCCTTGGAGAATCCGCCGTTGAGGAAATTCTCGGGACACTGACCGAACGGGGAAGCGATCCGGAAGTGGGAATCACCGCGCACGAAGCGACGATCACTCTTCGCGTTAATGCTCACGGAGCGACTGAGGAGGAGTGTCTGAAGAAGATCGAATCGGTGGAAGGAGTCATTCGTGAGCGGCTCGGCGATTTTGTTTTCGGAGCCGAAGACGAAGAGTTAGAAGATGCTGTGATTCGACGGCTCGTCGAATCCGATTTGACATTCGCAACGGTTGAACATGCAACTGCCGGACTGCTCGCCCAACGAATTGCTCATGTTCCTGATGCCGCCGAGTGCTATCGTGGCGGGGCTGTGGCAGTGATTTCGGAGGACTCGCTCAAACAGGAAGCAGAGTCGATCCGTTCAAGAACGAATGCAGACTTTGTCATCGCGATTGGAGCAGAAGCGGTCACAACGGACGGCACCGGAAGGATGAGTTCGAAAATTCCATTGCTGTTGATCGGACCGGATTTCGAACGATCAGAGATTATGGAATGGTCAGGCAATCCGGCGATTACGAAAAGCAAAGCTGCAAAGACAGCTATAGATGCCCTCCGCCGCCATCTCATGCAATCCGAGCGGTGAAGTCATCATCTTGAGAGAACATCCTCTCGGTGTGTACGCTTCCGATTTACATCGGGCGCCCGAGTTCCCCGGCGATCTCTCGACTGAAAAAGTCCGAGTTGACTTCGAGTTCGGAATCATGTTCCCGCATTGCATCCGGCAGGACGGATGAGATGTTCGCCAGATTCAGAAAGTTCACAAGCAGTCGATGCCCGCACGAAGTGAGAACCGATTCGGGGTGAAACTGAACTCCGAAAACCGGGTGTTCACAATGACGGAAGGACATGATGAGCCCGTCTTCCGTTGTTGAGGTGACTGCCAACTCACTGGGAAGTGACGTTGGGTCGACAATCAGAGAGTGGTAACGCGCCACACGCAGAGGATTCGGACAACCTTCGAAGAGCCTGGTTTGATCGTGATGAATCCAGGACGCCTGTCCGTGAATCGGTTTGGGGGCACGCACGACCTTTCCCCGGAAGGCACTCGCGATGACTTGATGTCCAAGACAGACACCCAGGATGGGAATCTTGGCGGAATACCGTTCGACCAATTCGACTGACATCCCCGCTTCACGCGGCGAACAGGGGCCCGGAGAAATGACGATTGCCTGTGGCGGGTTCGAATCGATCTCGTTCCAGTTCAATCGGTCGTTGCGAACAACATTCGTCTCGCAACCCAACTCTTGAAAGTACCTCGACAGGTTGAAGACGAAGCTGTCGTAGTTGTCGACGAGTAGGATCTGTCGAGACATCGTTCACGTTTCTTACAGTAACGAGAGCATCATCCGAAGCCTGTTCGACTCGGTCAACTTTCGACGAAAGTTCGAAAGCAACGATCGAGATTAGGTGATTCTCTGTACGTTATCCGTCCTTGCCCGCTTCGAGAACGGACAGGAACGCCTTCTGAGGGATCTCAACCTGTCCGAATTGTTTCATTCGCTTCTTTCCTTCTTTCTGCTTTTCAAGAAGCTTCCGCTTTCGCGTGATATCGCCGCCGTAGCATTTTGCCGTCACGTTCTTTCGAAGAGCAGAAATCGTTTCCCGGGCAATGACTCGAGCGCCAATCGCCGCTTGTAAGGCGACTTCAAACTGATGTTTTGGAATCTCTTCCTTCAGCTTTTTGACAGTCGCACGTCCTCTTCGCTCGGAAGTGCTGCGGTGGACAACCTGTGCGAGAGCTTCGACCAACATCCCTTTCACGAGAATATCGAGTTTCACAAGGTCGCTGTCACGAAAACCAATGACTTCGTAATCCATGGTCCCGTAGCCGCGCGTGATCGACTTCAACTTGTCGTGCATGTCGTAAATGATTTCCGCCAGCGGCAGTTCATAACTTAGCTGAGCCCGGTCAGTTCCGAGGTACTCTGTGTTTTTGTACTCCCCTCGACGGTCGGCACACAGTTGCATCACGCTTCCGATATTGGACGCCGGAAGAATGAAAGTGACACGCGCGATTGGTTCGCGAAACTCTTCGATTTGTCCAGAGTCAGGAACATCGGCTGGATTGTCGAGTTTCACAACCTCACCGGATTTCAGTTTGAGTTCGTAGGTCACGTTCGGCGCTGTTTGAATCAGGCCGACATCAGCTTCGCGTTCGAGTCGCTGTTGAATGATCTCCATGTGGAGCATTCCGAGGAAACCACAGCGAAAACCAAAACCGAGTGCATCGCTGGTCTCAGGAATGAACGAGAAACTCGCGTCATTCAACGACATGCGTTCGAGTTCGTCTCGAAGCTTTTCAAAGTCCTTCGAGTCGATCGGGTACATTCCGCAGTACACCATTTGTTTCGGTGACTTGTAGCCGGGAAGAGGATCGGCCGCTTGCTCGCCCTGCAGGGTGACCGTATCCCCGACGGAAATGTTTCCGACAACCTTTTCCCCAGTGATGATGTAACCCGCTTGGCCCGGCCCGAGCGACTGGCAGGCAGTCATGTTTGGACGGAACTGGCCGATCTCGTTCGCATCCTGAACGGACTTCTTACGCATAAAGCGGATTCGATCTCCTTTGCGGAGTGTCCCTTCCACAATTCGAACGTAAGTTACCACTCCCCGGAATGGATCGTACTTGCTATCGAAAACCAGCGCTTTCAGCGGGGCTTCCGGATTTCCTTTCGGGGCAGGAATCTTCTTGATGATCGCTTCAATGCAATCTTCAATGCCGATTCCCTGCTTCGCACTGACCTGGATCGCCTCCGACGAATCGAGACCGATGATGTTTTCGACTTCTTCCAGCACCTCATCGATACGCGTTACTGGCAAGTCGATTTTATTGACAACTGGAATGATTTCGAGGTCTGCTTCAATGGCTGCATAGGCGTTGGCAACCGTTTGAGCCTGAACGCCCTGAAACGCATCAACAACAAGAAGTGCCCCTTCACACGCAGCCAGGCTTCGAGAAACTTCGTAGTGAAAGTCGACATGCCCGGGAGTATCGATAAAATTCAGCTGATACGTTTCGCCGTTGTAGTTGTAATCAATGGCGACAGCCCGAGCTTTGACCGTAATTCCTCGTTCCCGTTCGACATCGAGGTCGTCGAGCAACTGTTCCTGGAATTCACGTGTGGTGATGGCTCCACTTTTGAGAAGTAGCTGGTCTGCCAGCGTGCTTTTTCCGTGGTCAATGTGTGCGATAATCGAAAAGTTGCGGATAAATTCAGGTTTCATGGCGTGGCAAGTCCGGTTCGTCAGCCCCGGAAGATGTTCCCATGGAATGGAATCGGACGGATCTTTTCCCGGATGCAGTCATATTGCCCCTCTGCTGAGAGGGTGAAAACGCAAATTATAGGAACAACCCCCGCTTCTGAACAATGAGACGTTTGGGTTTATTCGGAGCGAATCTTCGCCAAACAATTGACAGGAACCGCCTTTCACTGCGATGCTGTCGCGTTCCAATCATTTTCGATACGACGGAACACAATTACAGATATTTCCGGATTGTTCATCTATGAAAGCTCTTGCTGTCACACCAGGTCGGGAGAACAGCGCTCATGTGACCGAAATCCCTGAACCGCGTCTTGATCTCATTCCCGGGGGACGTGGGGTGCTGATGAAGACTCTGCAAGTTGGAGTTGACGCCACAGATTCCGAAATCAACGAAGGCTTATATGGTCAGGCTCCCCAAGGGGATAACCATCTGGTCATCGGCCACGAGTTTTTCGGGATCGTCGAAGCTGTCGGAGAGAACGTCACAAACGTTCAACCCGGCGAGTATTGTTCGTGTACGGTTCGACGCCCCGGTCCCAGCTTGTTCGACAAGATCGGTCGAAATGACATCACAAGTCACGACGAATACTACGAGCGCGGAATCAATCTTCGTCATGGGTTTATGACGGAGAAAGTCGTCGACGATTGCGAGTTCGTCGTCAAAGTCCCTGTCGGGCTGAAAAAGCTGGGAGTTCTGGCGGAACCTGTCAGTGTGTGTGCCAAAGCGATCGAGCAGGCCTATCTAGCCCAGACACGTTTGCAGGTCTGGAAGCCTCGTCTCGCGTTTGTCACCGGGGCGGGACAGATCGGATTGCTGACCGCGATGATGCTTCGCCTGCGAGGGCTGGAAGTTTACGTGATCGCAAGAACTCCCAATCCCGGGCTCAAGGAAGAAATTGCCAATGGGTACGGTGCGGAGTACGTCAGTACTCAGAAAGAGTCAATGGAGAAGTTAGTGTCGCGTGTCGGGGCTCCTGATTTAGTCATTGAAGCCACAGGCAGCAGTCGCGTTGCCTTTGACGCCATGAGATTCCTGGCACGAAACGGCGCTCTTGTCTGGACGAGTGTCACCGGCGGGAAGAATCTTCTTAACGACTTTCCTTCGGACTCAGTCAATCTAGAATGGGTTCTTGGCAACAAGCTTCTCGTCGGAAGTGTGAACGGGAATCGCGATCACTTCAATCAGGGAATCGCCGATCTCGCACTCGCGGAAGTGATGTTCCCCGGAGTGACCGAACGGATTTTAACGACACCCATCGACGGTTTCGACAATCCTGAGGTGATTATGGACAAACTCTCCAACGACAAATCAGCGTTGAAAGTGTACGTCGATGTCGCAAGTGCAGAAGAATAGAACATCAGGCGTCGACTAAAGCGCATCTTCTCGAAGCATGGAGGATGCGCACGTGCAACGACCGATGACGTTCGCTTTCTGAGCGCTCAGCAGTCTGCAGGTTGGAAATGAGCGACAGCTCCAAATCCTCGAATCGGCCTGAATTCGATCTCATTGACTGGATTGCCCAACAATTGACATCAAGTCACGGGCTACAGCTTGGGATCGGGGACGATGCTGCGATTCTCAGCCAGGAACGAGGCTGGGAATGGGTCACTGCTGTCGACTGCCTCGTTGGGGGGACACACTTTCTCAACGATACTCCACTCGAACTCGTCGGACGTAAATCTCTCGCGGTGAATCTGAGCGACGTGGCTGCCATGGGCGCCGTTCCCGTGTCCGCTCTGATTGGTCTTGTCATTCCCAAAAGCATGAAACGTTCTGATGTCGAGCGATTGTGCATGGGGATTATTGAACTGGCAAAGACCTGGAATGTCAGCATCGCGGGAGGGGACACCAATTCGTGCGATGGTCCACTGATGATCAGCGTGACAGTCTTCGGGCGTGTGGAAACTGGAACAGCTGTTTTGCGTTCGGGGGCACAAGTTGGAGATGCATTGTTTGTGACTGGTCGATTGGGCGGGTCACTGAAGTCCGGTCGGCACTTATCGTTTTCTCCTCGTATTTCGGAAGCCAGAGAACTTCTCGCAAACTCCCGACCGACTGCAATGCTTGATCTGAGCGATGGATTGGCAGGCGATCTTCTGCACGTTTCCCGACGCAGCGGCGTTGGATTTGTCATTGAGGCCGAGCGAGTTCCCATTCATGATGACGTTGACCACAGCCTTCCCTTCGAGAAACGGCTCGCTCACGCTTTGACGGATGGAGAAGATTTCGAACTTCTGTTCACAGTCAACTCTGAAGCTGCTGAGAAGTTAGAGCGATCGGGAGAGCTACTGGGCACTCCGGTCACGCGCGTGGGAAGCTGTGTTCCAGGGTCTCAGATACAGATCCAGCTTGGAGGTGAATTGTCCCCGCTATCTCCCGGCGGTTGGGTTCACCATCTCGATTGAACGATCTCAAACTTTCTCTTCATTCGTCTGACATAAGATCGTTGGGGCGATCTTTCGCTC
The DNA here is from genome assembly GCF_007859735.1 of Thalassoglobus neptunius. GTDB lineage: Bacteria > Planctomycetota > Planctomycetia > Planctomycetales > Planctomycetaceae > Thalassoglobus > Thalassoglobus neptunius. The sequence continues at coordinate 12,507 of NZ_SIHI01000042.1, forward strand.
ACTTGTGTGACTTCGTGGAGAGCGATTCGTTCTGGATGTTATCTACCCGAAACAAACACTGCTCTCTGCCCGGAAAAAACACTGCCCTGAAACGAAAATAACCCTCTCTGGACAATCCATGTCCAGAGAGGGCATAAACGGGTTCAGCATGATGCATCTTGCTGCTGAGACTGCTCTCAATTAAGTCGTCGTGTAAGCGTGCATTCCGTGCTCGTTGATGTCGAGACCTTGCACTTCTTCTTCTTCTGTGACTCGAAGGTTTCCAGTTGCTTTGAGTGCGTAGAAGACAATGGCCATGGTCACGAATGCCCAGACACAGATGATGGCTGTCGACTTGAGTTGGACGATGAAGAAGCCAACTTGAGTCATGTCAGGGTAGTCGTCCGAAGGAATGTCTCCGAAGATCCCGGTTGCCAGACCACCCCAAACTCCACAGACACCGTGGACAGGGAAGGCACCGACAGGATCGTCGATTTTGAACTTCTCAAGGGCAACGATCGCCAGGACAACGAGCAGACCAGCAACAGCACCGATGATGACTGATTCGATCTGGCTGACGCGGTCACAGTTCGCGGTGATACCCACCAAACCGGCCAGGGCACCGTTCAATGCCATCGTGAGGTCCGGTTTTCCGAACATGGCCCATGCAATGATCATCGAAGTGAGCGATCCAGCAGCAGCGGCCAAAGTTGTGGTGAGTGCGATGTAAGTTGTGGCTTGTGCGTTCACGGCACCCGAGTAGGTGAGCTGTGAACCAGGATTAAATCCGTACCAGCCAACCCACAGAATGAAGACTCCCAAAGCAGCGAATGCAAGGTTGTGTCCCGGAATTGGTTTCGAAGAGCCATCTGAAGCGAAACGTCCCAGACGCGGTCCAAGGGCCATTGCTCCAGCGAGTCCTGCAAATCCGCCGACTGCGTGCACAACAACCGAACCAGCGAAGTCTTGGAAGCCCATTTCAGCAAGGGCACCTCCACCCCACTTCCACATTCCGCTGATTGGGTAAATCAATCCGGTGAGAATCGCACTGTAAACCAGGTAGGCAGTGAACTTCATTCGACCAGCAACAGCACCTGAAACAATCGTCGCTGCGGTTGCAGCAAATGCGACCTGAAACAGGAAGTCGGCAGATGCACTGAATCCGTAGTCATAGTCTGGTGTTTCCTGAAGTGCGACGAACGGTGTGAACGTTCCAAACCATTTGCCAGCGTAGTCGTCTCCGGGATACATCAGGTTGAACCCGAACAGCCAGAACAGCATCACACCGATACACAAGTCCATCAAGTTCTTGAACAGGATGTTGACGGTGTTCTTCTGTGAGTTTAACCCGACTTCAACCATCGCGAACCCGGCCTGCATGAACAGGACGAGCACTGCACAGAGCATCATGATCAACGTGTTGATCGTGAAGTCGAGGTCGGCTTTGAGACCATCGACCGTCATTGGAACTTCTTCTTCCGCTTCTTCAACTTCCGCTTCTTCTACCTCGACTTCCGCAGTAACTGTTTCTTCCTCGGAGTCTTGAGCCCAACTCGTGGACGGAACCGACACAACAAACATCGCGAGCAAGAGTAGTAGCGGACTGAGCGCAATCCAACGCTTCATCATGATCCCCAATCTGTACATTCATCAAACGGTGGACAGTGTTTGAGCGCGATGACCTGCCCGTAGTTGATTTGGATAAAAGTGTTCAGCGGCAGCACTGCACGCTGACAAAATTTGCAACGCTCAACATTCTCTAATTGGTCATTAGGCAATCACTGTGCCGATTGTGTGCACATCCGCTAACGAGATTGCGAACTGCATGAAAATCCATGAAAAAAGAGAGAATTCGATCAATTCTCGCTTCGAGCCGTCTCGTGTCTTGCCAGCAATTGAAGCACATTCTGCCTGCAAAGCGCGCTTGCCAATGAAGCACGTGAGTTATTCGTCAACCCGATGTCACCCGGTTCTGCGCCGTCGTGGCAGCGCATCAGCGCAGAATTCGGGAAGAGGGGGGGGGAAGAGGGCAGAAATCCCCGTGATCATTGCTTGGGAAGTCATCATCTGAAGGGGTCTTCGCCGAGCATCTGCGGATTTGAGCGCTCAGGCAGCTGCATTTCCCAGTCGAGAGACATTGACTGCTCAAAAAAGTCGTCGCTGCCGGGAACTCATCAACCTCTGTAGGTCTTCATGGATTTTCGGTGCTTCGTGGAACTCGTTTCATCCGAAGATTGCAACCGAGTCGCTTTCACTGAATCGTTGGCCACTGAAAACGATGATGACTTCAACTCGTTGAGGCCTCACGGGCACGCGAGGAGTTTCGGATGAGGCGGCGAATCCCAAGAGCCGCAGCGGGGAGAACGAAAAGAAGGCTGAAAATTGGCGGAGACAATAGCAATGCCCAAACGAAACCGAGGGCTGCGAGGGCAATTTCCGGGTTGTGATCGAGAAAGCGACCCGACTTCGCGACAATGGACGATTTCAGACCGAGCAAGAAGATGCCCGCCGCCAGGAACAACCAGATCGTAGCGAATGTGACTCCCGAGCGAGACCACCAATCGATCCGTTTGAGGCGAAACGTGGGGTTCTCGGATGCCGGGAACCAGTCAATCGAATTGTTCGATTCGGTCGGACTCGCGACTTCGATTCCCCATTCCTCATTTGTTGCCCCTTGCCCCTCTTCGTTCAAATCCGAAGTGACGATCAGTCGATCCTGAATTCGATCCCATTCCTCGCGAATCCGGACTGTCATTTCCTCGTCCGTTTCAGAGAGTGCTCCGCTATCCGACAGGTCGAAAACCACTTGACGAGTTTCATTCAAATTTCTGATCAGAACGTGATCAATGGAAATCGTCGTTGGGGATTCGGGAATCAATTCGACCAAAGCATCCCATCGCAACATCAACTTGGAGATTCGACTCGAGCGATCGATCGAGCCGGTATCGAGGGTTGCTGACTCTGTCTCAACAACCCCAACCAAATGGGTGAACGGTTTGGAACTCTCAGCTTTCAGCAGCGTGAAGGTTCCGTCAGAATTCATTTTGCCTGACCATCGAACGTTGACGATGACGATCGGCTCATCCGATTCAATGGTCGCGCGAAACTCGTTCACGGACTGTTCTGTTTCCAGAATGGTCCCCCCTCGAGCTGTGACGGAATCGATCTCTGTCCCTTCGGCGAGGTGCCATTTGAGCGACTTGAGGTGATCGACATGGAGCCAAAAACTGGAGTTGGCCAGAATACGATCTTTTGTTCCCTGTGGCCAAATGACGGTTTCCGCATAACTCGGGCTGACGTTTTCATTCGTCGGATTCGTACGGATCGGATCGAGGACAATCTCTGAACTCAATAATTCATAAGCTACGACAGCTGCGGGACCGGTGGCGGACCACCAGTTATTCGGAAGCCACGATGGATACTGTTTGGGCGAAACAACAATTCCCGATCGAATTGTCATTCCCTGTTGTCGACGTTGAGGGATGACCAGAATCGCTTTGACCGGCAACTGCTCGTTCACCCGGATCATGGGGATCTGCAGACTTTCGACTTCGTTGGACTGGTTTTGCCGAGGAAAAGAAATTGGTTCAGCGAACTGTGTTTCCACAGTGATCACAGCGTCGTTGAGTCGATTCGCGTTGAATAAGAGCGAGAGTTCTGTCTCGTCGCCTGTGTCGATGACTGATTCTCTGCGCTGTCCCGACGGAATTCGAAAACTTCCGAGAGACTTCGGAATCGTCAGAACAATTTGACTCGTCGCTGCGGTTTCGGTTTGAACGCGAAAAATGTGCGTCAACCCGATCAGAGATCGTCCGGAATACTTCATTCGGACGGCACATTCGGCGGAGAGTTGTCCCACCGGTGGCGTCACCTGAAAGCGAAGCGGAGACTCGTCCGATTCAGGGATATCGACAGCGATAATGCGCGGGTGAGACGGATCAAAATCCGGAATGGGAGCCTCAAGCAACAGTTGTTGGCTGGTGTTTCGGATTTCGAAATTCCAGTTGGTGTAATCGACCACAGTCAAGTCGCGCGACTGATTGGCTCCCGTGGTCAGCCTTGCCTGCGGGACAGGTGCCCACTTCGCCGCCTCGAGTGGAATGGTGCCATGGAGCTGAAGCGATCGCTTTCCGAGTTGTCCTTTGGAAAGGAAGACCGTCAGTCGGGAGCCAGCCTGATGAAACCTCAGCGGGGAGTCGCCGGACGGATTGACATCCACTACTGAGGAAATGATGACGCCGCCGGTGATATCAAACTCCTGGCGAAACGACGGCAGACCGGATGTTGTCAACTCCGCGAACGATTCCCATTCCGCACTGTCAGACCGGACGGTGAGAACGTCCCGAAATTCTGCGACCGTTTGAGATTGTTTGGCAAAAAAATCAACCGAAATCTTCGCGTTCTGTTGTTGAAGCACAACGATCGACGGCGGCGCTCCAGCGAATTTGTTCAACTTGGAAAACTCCGTCGTCCGCGCGAATTCGATTCCTGTCGAGCTGTCACTCAACTGGATTTCGAATCCCGTGGGAGGACGAACACCGATGAAATGTTCCCCAACTTTTTCGCCCCAATCGATTTCAGGCACGATCAGAAGTTGTTCGTTTCCGGAGTGAGGAGAAGAAATCGAGAAGTCAATTTGAACGGTATCTTCACTCGTTCTGTCCTGATTCAGTTCGAGCGCAAGCGATGTTCGCCCATGGATGTCGTGGCTCAGAAATGCATTTTTCAGGATTCGACCGGTCGTTCGTTCGATCGTCGCTTCTTCTGGAATCTCAAGGTAGAGGAAACGATCTGGGACCGCTTCGAATCTGCTCAGAACCGTTTGCCCATCGAAATCTTGAGGGGAAACGGTCAACATCGTGGCAGCACGTAAGTCGGAATCAGAGGGCAAGGAGGTTCGTCTTTCCCCTTCAAAGGTCAATTGATCGACTCCTCCCAAGTCGAGGCTTGTTGACTCATCTTCAATTTCGAAGACGCGCCCGTCGCGTTCAATCGCGTCGAGCCCTGAGCGTCCCGGAATGGTCAATCGAGTGTCGAGAACCTTGGGAATTCCAGCATGAGGCGGATCGTCCGAAGAACTTTGGACCATCCACTCGAGTTGAATTTCATGTTCCGTCCAGGATTCCAGCTGCGCGGTCGCCGCTGGAGGGGTTGACTGCTCAAACCGTACCACAACTCCCCGGCCGGACAGATGGGGGATTAACGGCTCCGGTTGACCGTCCACATGACATTGTGCGCCGCGGGGGAAGATGACGTTTTCGAATGGGAGCCAGACGAATGTTTCCGACTGTCGATCGGGAACCAGGACGGTCAGGCGTGCATTGACGAAATAATTCGGGAAGGTCTGAACAAGCTCGTAGTGAGACGACTTGATCAAGTAGTCGGACGACTTCTGTACGTCGACGGAATTGAGGATCGGTGCGATGTCGTCGCTGACGGCGTCCGTTATTGGTTGAAGTTGGGCGAAAGCTTCGCGCGAGATCAGAAGTGTCATTACGAATACGACTGTGGCCATTTTGGCTTTGCTGAGACGACTGCTCGATTGAGTTCGTCGTGGGGAAGTCGAGTTGGCCGGGCGAAATTGCAAGGGAATCAGACTCGAAATCACGCTGCCGATCAGCATCGCGCCGAGGATCATCGACAGTGCGTTGTCGATGAGCAACAAAGCGACCATGAGCGCCGCGATCCAGTATGGGGCGGCGTGTTTCACTTGAACGATCGATTGCATTCGTCCTCCCACGCCAATGAGGAGGCTTAAGAAAAATCCGGTCCACGCGAGGTTCCAGGTCATCCCCAGATTCCATGCAACGAAGGTGACTTCCGCCCCGGTTCTGAGACTTCGGAATGTCAGTTCATCAGTCGGAACGCGTGTTCGTCCCGGTGTCGACAGCGGCTTTTGAGTCCGAAGGAGACGGGCTCCAAGAGAGTTGGTCAGTGTTCTCATCCACGGATCAGTCAGCGGTCCGAAAAAGAAATGCTGCGAATTGACCTTCGAAGAGAACCCGGGAAGTTTGGCTTGAACAAACTCATAGTTGTCCGGTGTGATCAGCTTCCATTCGAGGCCGTTGAGTGGGACAGCTGTCTCTGGCAAGGGGACTCGGAATTGTTGAGTCAGCGAAATCGTTTCGGATTCGATGAGGTAAACGAGATCGACTTCCGTGACTTGCTGAACCTCACTTGGGAAAAGCACCTTGTTACCATCACGGAACACGGTCAATGCCTTACGATCAATGGAAGCGGCCGAAATTCGACAATTGCTGGGCAGTGTCAAATTCAATTGATCGATGCTGATGGGGCGGTCGAACCGTAGAAGAGTGTGTTGGACCAACTGAACTTGCTGGGAATCGTTTGTCTCGACAAGCTCCGAGACGACTCGCAATTCTCCCTGAACACTCGCTGCATCAGAGAACGATTCCTCGAATGGTTCGACGGGAGAAATATCGGTGAGTTGTGGACTCTCCTCGCTGGGAAACATCTCTTCGGACTTTGACCGAACGAGAAACTTGGGAGCGTCGTCCATCGAGACATTCCGGCGCGTCAGCGTCAGCAATCGTTGACCGATCTCGGGAAGTGAATCGATATCAAGATTTAATGTTTCCGGAACTGGGACGTATTCCGTTGTTGACCGGTTCCAGTTGGCTGGTTCGCTGACTTCAACGTCCAGACTACCTGGAATCACCCAGTCGATTTTTGACTCAACCGTCAGCCCATCGGCATTCGTCAACAGCGGCAGCGTGTGCTCGGTGTTCGGTTTCAACCCTGGGCACCTGGCGAAGATCGCGACTTTGCGAGGTGTCGTTGTCGAGAGCGGAGTTTGAAAATCGATCTGCAGAAGATTTCCAACAACATTCCAGGAAGCAACTCGCGCGGACGGTTGATTCGCGCCGACACTGAGAATTTCCAGTCCTTCAGGAAGGTTGAGAGTCGATTCGAACGCAGCTCCAGACTCAGCGCTCAGTGACAGCATGATGAGGCACCACGGAAGCGGCACATCGGATTGGATGAGTTGATGAACTGACAGTCGGACTGACTGTCGAGGCATGGCGATGACAGATCGGATGGACTTGTCTTGCGCGAATGATTGGAACTTCCAAACTTCGGTTCCTTCTTCCGAAACGAGATCGGTCTGCACAAATCCGTCGAGTCTGAGCTGTTGGAGTTCGAGCGGCGGATCAACGCGCAAGCTGATTTTGTGTGATGTTTCCCGGCCAGCGAGAGTACGGATTAACGGAAGGGATCGCATCTGGCCAATCCAAAGCGGATAAAGCCCTTGCACCCGGAGGGCGATTCGATCGTTCGAGACCGATTTGGGAAGGTCCACTTCAATCAAGTGAGGACGCTCGGGAACACGCTGGAAGCTCAGGGTTCCTCCTGCGACGGTGATTGATTGAACCGCAAACTGCCGAGGAACCTCTAAAGAAATCTGGTCGGGGAGAACGCCGATTCCGGAGATCAACAGATCGGTTTGCACAAACAGTCCCGCTCGTCGAGCCAAATAGACCGAGTCGGCGGTGTAAACGATCGGTCGTTGCTTTTCTGTGAAGTCGCGACGACGAATCGTCAACACGGTTTTCGTGGTTCGACCGAGATCAATCGACCAGATTCGGAAGTCATCGCTTCTGGTGTCGACAGAGACGATTCCGGAAGAAGACTGCAACTCGAATCCGTGCGGAAGTTCCAACGACAGTTGAGAGTCGAGTGCGTCCGGAAATTGACACGTGATGAAAATAACGTCCCGTGCTTCGTCTCCACGCCGAGACCAGGAACCACGGATTGTGGATTGCGGCTTGTTGACGAGAACGATTTGCTCTCCCGATGGTGTCGTTCCCCATGCTGCGGAATCGGCGCTTGAGGGAGACATCGCGAGGTTCGATGGAGTGAGATCAACGGCAGCGGGACGATCTCCCAGGCGAGCAATCTTCCACTCAAATCTTCCATCAACGAGATCCGCATCGTGAAATCGTGCTGCGTATTTCGCTGATTCGATAACGGCACTGACTTCCATCGGACTTTGACGGGAGCCAGCAACGGATTCAGAATCCTGAGCCCTCACAATCGGACTGGCAAGTTGCCATGTGATCCAGAAGGCGAGCAGCCGGATGAGGAATCGGCCTTGTCGACGATATTCGACCATCGACTCACTCCGCATCCGGAGACATGGGAGAGCTTTCAGGCTGGGCGGAAGCATACAGCTTTGTGGAGGCTGCCACATCAAGTTCTTCCGACCGACTGTCCCGTAAACCGTGGTCGCTGCTCTCTCCCCAGCGCGAGTTCGATTTTTGAATATTGTGATGCGAACGTGTGTCGATGAACGTCGCTGTGAGCGCGAGCACCACTCCGAAAATGGCGGGCTGCAACAGCAGCAACAAGGGTTCGGGGTACCAGACGCTGATGAGTGCAAATAGAAATCCAATCACAACCAGTGAAAACACATTTCTCGTGACGGGGAAGCGATAGAAAACAAACCCCAGAAGCAGGGCGAACCCAGCTCCAATCAGGAGAATGAGAGATCGGTTCATCGTTCGAAATTTGACTTCGATTTCCGGGCCGAATCCGCTGAACGAGTAGTAATTCGCATTGAAATGAAACTCTTCCGGAACTTGTTGAAGAAGCGTCTGCCGCTCCGCTTCAAATGAGGGGCGAACGGTTCGGGACCAGAAGAGACCGTCTCGTGTCCATTCAAATTCCGGCTCGACTTGAGGATAGACGAACAGGTGATGCCCTTTCGGCAGTTGGACTTCCCACGTTGTCGAGTCGACCCAGACACTTTTTTTGAATGTCGGGAACTGGAATCGCTGCTGGCTGGTGTGTCCAAACGGAGTTGTCGACGGAGTTCGATAGACGACCTGAATTTGTCGACGCTCCAGCAAATCGATCGGGAGCGTAATCGTCAGCTCTCCGGGATTCTCTTTTCGAAACGAATACGTGCTGGGTTCCAGGATGTCGCCATCGACACTGACCGTTTTCAGTTCGGTGTTTTCCGGAAACTGAATCACCATCCTCACAGGCGGAGAGAGAGCGACCATCGTGGCCACCGTTTCAGAAGAGCCATCTTCGCGGAACCGGGTGAACAGCGACAACTCGTCGACGATATACTGCTGCGTTGAATCAGCGAGCTCTCGGCCGAAAGTGAGCGGGACAGAAGAAATCGCTCCGTCAATTCCGGGGCTGACCCAGAGTGGCCCGCGAGGAGAGGTTCTTAAGGCGGTCCAACCCGCGACTTCTTCCCGGACCTGAATCGATTCAAAAGGCGTCACGAGGCATTCCGCACGGTCAAACGGGTAGTCGCGAAGTCCCAGAATTGGCAAGTCCATCTCAGCCAGTTCGTCAGCAGATGTCACTGGAAATCCATAGTCGACATCAATTTCGATCAGCCCGGATGTTGCTTTCGGCAAAAGAGCGGTGAGCGACTCTGTACTGAGAAACACCGGCAAGAATTCATTTCCGCTGCGAATCTCGAGGCTTTCCTGAATCGCGAACTCGGGTATGAGATCGCGTAATTCTTGCGGCAAAAGTAATTCGACCCGGTCCAGCTTGCCATATTGCACATCGAGTGTGATTCGCTGGTGCACAATCAGTTCGTGCGGGCGAATATCGACGATCTCGACGGAAGTGGATGATGTGACTTTCCGTTCATGCGGGATCACTGTCGCGGTCATCGACTTCGGGGAACGGTCATCGAACTGGATTGCCGTGGCTGTCGTTGGAATTCGATCGAGCGACTTTGGAAGAATCCATCGTTGCGACAAACCTGTCACTACATCGTCATTGATATCGTCCAGGTCAATGAGCGTTGCATCGGACTTGATCTTGAGTTCAATGTCTTCGGCGTTGTCGATCAGCAGCGTCGACAGACCGGAACTGTGGCCCTCGACCTGTGGAAGAGTCAATTCGGTCGTCGTCACCTCTTCAACAGGAAACGGTTTCCGGAAGACGGTTGTCAGACAGATTCGAGAGGGAAACTCAATGCTGCGGTTGAGTGTTAGGTTAACCTGTCCTGCTCGATGGTCGATCGTCGGTGTGATGCTTCCCGTCTGGTCGGGTGTGCAATAGGCTGCTTCAAACTCCCAGCCGTCTGACCGGAAGTTGTCCCAGAGTAAGTTGAAGGCATCAGCACTGCCCCGGTCGACTTGAATGAATTGATGCACTTGAAGAGTCGTCGACTGGCGATTGACCGACAATCGGAAAACTGGTGTCACGGAATAGGATGGCAAGTCCGGAACGATTTGTTGGACAAGCCGAAACGGTTGCCGGAAATACTCGTAAGCACTCAGAAGACTCCCCGCCCCGGTTCCTTTGAATTGGTCGATTCCGATTCGGTAAACCTGTTCGGACTCCGTCGTTCGCGGAATCGTTCGGTATCCGACCGTTCGGTCAACGCGGATGAGTCCTTCCTGACGAGTGGCGCCTTCAACTTCGAACCCGTCGATGAGAATGCGATCACCGTCTGAGTCAAGGGGACGCCTGAGAATCCAGTGCAATTCCAGCCTGCCAGTGACGGACCCGCTGAGAGGAATCACGATCCACCCGTCCCGTTCGGGGTCGTCGGCGTATGTCTCGAAGTTCGCTCCGCTGACTTCCAGAAGTTCGAAGTCCGACGGAAGTCGAATGTGAAGTTCTTCCTTCACCTGTTGCTGTAAGTCAATCGACTGGTCAGCAACAAGAATGTGTGCATCGGTTGTCGGTTTCAGGTGAATGCGAGTGGTGACTTGAGCAATGGTTTCCGCATCGTTCTTCGGGACCGACCAAGCGAGATCGAGGCGGGAATTCGAAACGGTCACGTCGACGAGTGTTCCTTCACCGTCGCGAGTCACATCAAACACCGTCCCGTTGACAATGGCTCGGACGACGGCATTCGGTTCGGGAATCCGGATTGAGGCACTGGCTACAAACTGTTTCGGAAGCGGTGGCAGCGTAATTTGAATCTGCGATCCGAGAACCGTCTGTCGAACGGGAACCCACATTTTGAATTTCAAAACGTGTTTTCCTTTTCCCTTTACCATCCATGTCACTCCGCCATCGGGCGAAGGTGAACTCAAATCCGGAAATTCTTCACCGGGACCTTCATACGTGCGGCTCAAAATGCTCGCCTGATCGAAGCGCAATGGAACTCGGTGCCAACCCGAATCGATATTGACGAGGACTTCAATGGTTGCGTCGATCCACAATCGGTCATCTGAGACGTATCCGTCAGAGTCAACACGCGTGATGTGGTAGTCCGGAATCATCGGAGCTGACTGAGAACTCTCCGAAGAGCGTTCAAGCGTCGCATCCGTTTCCGAATTGACAGCATTGGGAGCGACTGGCTCGGGGGCTTTCTGAGTGTCAGGTTGAGCCGTCGCGAGAGACGGAGTCAGAACCGCCCAGAAACAGACTCCGAACGCAAGAATGAGATTTCGAAGCCTCGACTTTGGCTCGTTATGTCTGCGACTGGAACTTCGGTCTGAGTTCTTCGAATGTGTTTCATTGCCACGAAGGAGAACGTCGACAACAGATGCCCAATTGTCCGTGATTCTGATCGCGAAGATCTTTCCGAGAGACTGCTGCGTGGCCCGTTCATTCAATTGGAACGTAACCACTTCGGCCCCGCCGCTGCGACCGGAATGGCTTTCGTCAGATTGAATGCATGCTTCAGAGATCACGTTCGTGCAATCTTGTCCTCGGGATGTCGCGTCAGTTTGGAGTCGAGAAACTCAGAAGTCCCAAAGCCTGATCATTTTACGGATCGGCATCGGAGGGAACCGAATTTTTCCGTTGGATCGTTGTTTTTCTTGAGAAGAGCGACCGTTGGATGAAACGCATCGGTCCTGATGGCATTTGGATCATATCCCGAAACGTTGATGTGAACCATATTGCCATCTCCGAAAAAACGAATCCGGAGGGGAACCCCTAAGTGATTGATGCTCAACAGAAGCATCATTCAGTTGGCTTGGACGCGACGCAGAGTGCCTCAGTGATACTCTGGTGCAACGGTGCTCCATTCGTCGCAAGCAAGTTGGGTTCGTAGACGGAAAAGTTCTCATCTGAACAGGTTGTAACAATTCCTCCAGCTTCCCTCACAATGACGACACCGGCCGCCATATCCCATGGCTTGAGACTCGTCGACCAGAAAGCTTCGATCCGGCCACACGCGACAGCGCACAAATTGAGGGCAGCGGAACCGGTCCGTTGGACAGTTTGAGCTTTTTGAATCATGTCGAGAAAGCGGCGAATGGCAACGTCGTCCCGGTCTGCTTTGATCGGGAGGCTCGCCATACACATGGCTTGGGGGAGATCGGCGATGGTGGACACCGAAATTTTACGCTGATTGAGCGTTGCTCCTTCGCCGGTTACGGCCGAATACATTTCATCGCGTGTGGGGTCGTAAATCACTCCCAATACGAGTTCGCCAGCACGCTCCAGTCCGATCGAAACCGCATAATACGGGAACCGATGGACGTAGTTCGACGTCCCGTCGAGAGGGTCGATGATCCATCGATATGGAGAATCTCCCTGATCTTCGGAGAGACCTTCTTCTCCGAGGAAGCCGTGATCCGGATATCGAGAGCGAATTGTTTCGAAAATTGCCTGTTCGGAAGCGAGATCAGCTTCCGTGACGAGATTTGCGGGGCTCTTCTCGCGAGCTGTGAACTTTCCCGCCCACTCTTCGAGGACGCGGCCGCCATTTCGAGCTGCTTCTTCCGCAGTTGAGAGAAACTGTGACAAATCCTTCATCGGTCGTCATCCTTGAAATAATTCATGCGATTCTCTTCCCCAAAACGGTTCATGTCGGCTGATGAATCGGAATGTTGGGGATTTCCGAATTGTCCGAGAACTTTCCAAACATTTTCTAACTGATCTCCGTCGAGTATCATATGCAGAGCGGTCGTTTTCGCGCGAAGACTTGCAAAAGTTCACAATCTGGATGTTGATCTCTCAATCGGGATGATCAACCACTGAGAGTGTGGACGAACACGAGAGTCCGGAAGCTCAAGGATCTGTTGCGACGTGACCTTCCGACAACTGTCGACCAAATGGTCTCAAGATGGGAACCAGGATGGCGAACAGAGAGAATCCAATTATGGCTGTTGCTGACCAGAAGAAAAAGAAATCGTCGAAGTCGTCCAAGTACGTCGACTTTGACGAATTTATCGACTATCAGCTCAAGAAAACTCGGTCCGGGATCCACCAGACAGATCTCCTGACCGCGAGTGTGATCCTCGTGTCGTTCATTCTGGGATATCTGCTTCTCTTCGTGATTTTCGATCACTGGGTCATCCCCGGAGGATTCGGCGAAATAACCCGGATGGTGCTCTCCGGAGTTGTGCTGGTCGCATCGCTGAGTTGGCTCGTCGTTCAAATTCTCATTCCGTTGTGGCGAGAAGTAAATGTTCTGTACGCCGCCCGGGAAATTGAAGAAGCTTATCCCGAACTGAAAAGCAGCCTTCTCTCGTGGGTGCAACTTCATGGACAGTCGGGTCGCGAAATCCCGCCGGACTTGATGAAAGCACTCGAGAAAAGAACGGCACTGCAGATCAAGCAATCCGATGTCGAAGAGGCTGTCGATCGCAAAACGCTTATGCGCGGGTCGTATCTGCTGCTCGGGATTGTGGTGTTAATGTGTCTGTACACGATCTTCTCCCCGAAGAAACTGTCGACGTCTGTCTGGCGTGCATTATTCCCGACTACTTCCGTGGCTGCTTCCACTCGAACTGAAATCCTCGATGTTGTTCCCGGCGATTACGAGGTCCTCGCACGTGATCATCTGGATGTGACGACCGATCTCGGCGGCGTCATTCCTGAAGATGTGCGACTGCTCTTTACGACTTCCGATCGAAGATTCGTCGACGAACCGGTCGTCATGAAAAATACCGGGGAAGGTCTTCCGAGGTTCCGAGTGCGTCTGGTTGGAGCCAACGGAGAAGGACTGCTCAAAGATTTTACCTATCGAATTGAAGCCGGGGATGCGACTTCCGAGACATATCGGGTCCGTATCAACCAACCGCCAACGGCGTCGGTGACTTCCGTCGAATATGACTATCCGGATTACATGCTTCTGGAAGATACAACTCAGCAAAGCTCAACGATCGATGCGTGGGAAGGAACGTTCGTCACGGTAAGCGCACAGACGAATATGCCTGTCACATCAGCACGGCTTTACCGCACCGATTTCGATACTGCCGAGGAGACAGCTGATTTCATCGCGATGACAAAAAGTGGCGACGGGGAACTGCGAGCCCGATGGCGATTGAAATTCCGCGACGATGGAACGTTTGCCAATCATTACTTTATTCAAGTGACCAATGATGCGGACCAGACCGATCCACAGCCCACGATGCACCGGATTGTGATTCGTCCGGATGAACATCCTCAGATTACGTTGACCTATCCGACTCAGAACGAATTGGAACTCCCTGCGAATGCGGTTCTTCCCATTGCGTTTCAGGCGAACGATCCCGATTTCATGCTGCGAAGAGTTGTTCTCCGATTCGAGCGAGAGGGAGAGCTTCTGCCAGCGGCGCCTCATCTCTTTGATGGACCGGACCGACCGGAAGTGAAGTCGCGGTACGACCTCGATTTGAGTGACTTTCGACTCAATCCCGGCGACGAGTTGTTCTTCTTTCTTGAAGCAGAAGACAACTTCGAACCGTTTGATTCTCTTCCGAAACACTTAACGCGGACTTCGAAGGTTCGCGTCCGAATCATCGAGCCTGTTCCTGAAGAAAAAGTTCAGGAGATGCAGGAGCAACAGGAACAGCAACTCGAAGACTCGACGCAGGACGACAACGGATCGACGCAAGAAAATCCCAACGAGCAACAGCCACGTAACCCGCAGAACGAAGACGAAAACAGCGAAGAAGGATCGAAAGCTGAGGGCGGTTCTACTGAAACGGAGAGCGGAGAAGCAGAACAGCCCCAGCAAGGGGAATCCAATCAGAGTGATCAGTCTGAAGACGGGAACTCAGGACAGAAAAGCGGCGACTCGACCGGTTCCGAATCTTCCAACGATGGTCAGGGCGACTCGACACAATCAACTGAACAGACATCTCCAGGCGACAATTCAGACGATCAACCGTCAGAAGAAGGCGGAACAGAAACAGGCGGAGAAGGCAACCAATCTGACCGATCGACAGGGCAGCAAACCGGATCACAAGAGCAGGGGAGCCAGAGCGGTTCAGGGTCTGAGAATCGCAGACCAGAAAATCGAAAACGTGCTGAAGACGACGAAGCCCTTCGTGAACTTCTGAAATGGAGTGAAGAGAATCCAGAGGAATCCTCATCGGATGAGGATTCCTCTGAGCAGCAGGGGCAGCCTCAAGATCAACAGTCTTCCACATCAGAAGACCGTTCCTCGACTGGCGAGTCTTCGGAATCCGATCAACCTTCTGACGATCAGCAGGGACAATCACAAAGCGATCAAGCTTCGACAGATCCGGGATCGCAAGACGACCCAATGTCGGGGGATTCTCCTTCTTCAGAAGGTGGAGACGATCAAAGTCGCCCCGAGAATCAAGGGGCTTCGCCTCCAAGTCAGGGGGCTTCCGGTGACCCATCAGATCCACAGGGACAGCCCAACCCGCCGGAACAGTCTCCGAACCGTCCATCCGACGCGACGAATCCTGATTCCAGCCAACAGGCCAGTCAGGACAAGCAGCAGGAAAACGGACCCGGTTCCACTGACAATGCAGAGAATGCGCCTTCCGATTCACAGTCTCCGCAAGACGGGGTATCCCCAGAGGAGACCCCTCAAAATACGGCGTCTGGCTCTGAAGAATCAAATTCGAACATGAATTCCGGATCACAAGACGCAACACAAAACGACAACACCTCAAGCGATCCATCCGCTCCGGAAGCCGGTGAAAACAATCAACCTGGAAACGCATCCTCCGATGAACAACCGGGACCGAGTGAGGATGCTGATCCCTCGAAACAGGGAAGCGAAGAAGGTCCGTCCAATGAGCAGGGGGATCCATCTCAGGAGACGCAAAACTCGGATATGAACAGCGACAGTCCGGGAAGTGAGTCCGAGCCGAACGAAGGCGACACCCCCAAACAGGGCCAACCATCTGAGGGCCAACCATCTGAGGGACAACCATCTGAGGGACAACCATCTGAGGGACAACCATCTGAGGGACAACCATCTGAGGGACAACCATCTGAGGGACAACCATCTGAGGGACAACCATCTGAGGGTCAACCA
>NZ_SIHI01000043.1 GCF_007859735.1 Thalassoglobus neptunius
GCGTGATTCAAACAATAAAATTTGAATGTCTCTCGAAATTCGTCCTTTTCGGAAAACAGCATCTCGATTACCTGCTCGCAGAATTCACAGAGTACTACAACTCAGCCCGTTCCAGCATGGTCCGCGACCACTTGCCACCAATGGGCGAGAAACCGGATGAAGTTGAAACGATCAATCTGGACGACATCAAAGTGAAATCGTACGTCGGTGGATTAGTGAAGGGCTTTGAACGAAAAGCGGCGTGAATTGCAGAAGACTCAAGTGCAGCGGCGAAGAACAAATGGCCTCATTCTGCGCTCGTGTGCAGTTTCGGACGCTCCACATTCGACCGAAGTCACTTGTCATTCACACTTTCACTTCGAAAACATTTGTGGAACAGCGCGGGGATTGTTAACGATGCAACGAGCGCCACTTTGAATTCAGTTCAATTGTTGGCGGTGATATCCATTTTGTTGGGGCCCAAGCAAAACTCACCGTAGCGAGTTGTCCGTGATTGCCACTCAGATTATGGTCGAAGTCATCTGAGCGTTCTGAGTTGCAATTCTGTGAGTATTTTTTCGAAGACCTCCATCACAATTTGATGAAGACGGTAATTGGTGAAAGTGCCGTCTCTCATATCAGTCGTCAACCAAGTTTGGAAGGATGCGTGTGAGACTTGGTCAAAGTGTCGAGGATCAACTGCATCCTGATCGACACCTCTCCCACGGTAGACTTTCGAGATGGTCTGTTGGTTCATCCGATGTCGTCTCAGGGAATCTGGTATTTCCTCGTGCGGAAATGCTGAAGTTTCGAGTATACTCGTCATTCCTCTGAGCCTCTATCACAACACTCACTGTCGACTGAACGGACACATCAATGAGTGAGCGTTTCATTGCGAGTGAAATACTGTCTGAGCTTGGCTGGGAGCGGCTTCACGACGGAGGATTCGAGGATGAACTCGAACGAGAAGTCGCGGAAGGTCATCCTCTTTTTTCGATTCACGTCCGAGGGATTGCCAGGGCACTTGGCTCAGATGACGTTGTTTTCGAGATCATCGACTCTGTGGAGCAAGGCCAGGGAAAGATTGTTGAAGTTCACCTGACGTGGATTGCAAGCGCACCGGACGTTCCACCCTATCCACTCACGACCTTCTACCAATCAGAATCGGAATGGATCGAATTCCATGAGCAATGTGCTCAGCCGATAGGTTTACATCCGGGTTCTGCAAGAAACTTGCGATGGAGGCGACACTATTTTGGACTGACCCTTTTGACATGGATTGGAGTCGGGATCCTGTTGATCCTATTGACATTGTGTGTCGTCTTGTCGCCACCTTGAGTGTCAACAACGACAACTTCTCCAAGTTAGCAGAATCTACTCAAGATCGATTAAGCAGCTGGTTCATTCCAATCGAATAGGCATACCTTTGAGACAATCAAATTGCGCTCGCAAAAGCGTTTCCCGTGCGTTGGCATTTTGAGGGACGATCACGTTCCAAAACAGTTTGGATAGGTACGAGTCGGAAACAATGCTACGATCAACGGGCCACATCGACTCTGGACGAGTCGATGTCCCAAACGACATCTGTTGGCTTCGTGAGTTCGCTGAGGTGGGAATGTGCGGAATTCGACACTACTCGTCATGACGATGATCTTGATGCTGAGGTCTTCAGCATCTGCCCAGGAGTTGAGATACAGCGACATCGCGCCCACGAATTTTGGCCAATTTGAACTGGATAGTGCAGATTGGAGTGTCAGTTCTGCGAACCGCAACGGTGTCTACGATTCCGGTCTCGATTACGAGTTTCGCGGTGACCGATATTTCACGATCTCAGCGTCATGGGCGCAATCCGCTCCCGCAGGTCGAGATCAGGGGGAATTTGACTTCCTTGCGCTAGACAGCTCACGTGCGAAAACGCTTTACAGTCGCGACAACCAGGCACTGGTCAATATTCATGTCTGGAAGCGTTCGCGAATGTTCACGGATGCAAGTCTCGAAAAACTCGCCCTGTCAATTCTTGGTCGCATCGAGACTTTAGCGCTTCCATGGCCGGAATACGTTCCCATTGAGGAGCTTCCGGAACGAGTCGGACGCTTCGGACTGGATGGTTGGGATTACGATGTCGTCGAGTTTGGTGCTGCCCCTCTGAATCGAAAACTTGAAATCAGATATGTCGATCGAGGAGAGAAGGGCGACATCCTGGCGACGTATCGCTTCCAGGTCACTTGGGTCGCTCCTGGCGATACCTTTGGAGACAACGTCACTCCTGAAAGCGGCGCAGAGATCCAATTCGGTAACTACAATCGGGTCGAACTCGTGATCCATCCTGAGCGATGGATCTACTGCGGCCACTATTTTAACAATGACGAAGAGTTCTCAGGTACGGAAGCAATTCAATTCGACAAGATCGGACGCGAACTCCCTGATATGCTTGCGCACCTAGCGGTTGTACGAAAAGATCGAAGTTCGGTTAGCGGTGGTGGAGGAGTAGGGGTTGCGTCAGACTCAGACTCAGGCAACACGACTGGTCGAAGCCAAAGCAGCACAGCGTCAACAAATAACACCGCCAATCCTTCAGACAATTCATCCTCGAATCAACCTCTTCAACCGGACGACATTGCTGTTGTTACACTACTCACAGCGCTCATTCTCGCCGGGACAGCCGCCGGATTGAGTCTTGCCCAGGCGATCGCGAACGCAATTGCGGCAGCGCTGCAGGCCGGAATCGAAGTCACATCCGAGCATGTCACTGAAGCAGTGATGAACGCGACTGCTTCACAACCAGAAGCTGAGGAGCAGGACGACGCGAAACCCGAACCGGTGCCAATTGAGCTCCCCCCGCTCTTCGATTCGCAAGGTGATGAATTGCCCACCGAGGGAGATCGTTATGTCTGGGGCGATCGGCTTGTTACCAGAGAAGAAGCAGAGCGGCTGATCGAGCAGGAACGCCGTGAGTTGGAAGCGGAAAACCAGCGACGACTCGATCGGCACCAAAGGCAGGCAGATGCGGACTGGAATACTCAGCAGGCAAGAGCACGACACGAAGCCGAACAGGCTCGATTGGCCGCCGAGCGTCGCCAGGAAGAACTCAGTCGACGGACTTGGGGAGCACTTAAAACGTCGGGCAGATGGCTGCATGATCGTCCGAATCGAGAAAACCAGGAGACTCTCGGCCAGCGTTTTTGGGATGGTGCGAATCGTGTCTGGGGTGGGGGCGGTGACACAGGGACATACCTCCCGCCCAAAGTCGCCACTCCAGAAGAGCGAGAGAGATTTCAAGAACTTCTTTCTGCGTTCCATCGTGGTGAAATTACTCGCGAGCAATTCACGCAGACACAGATTTTTGCTGAGGAACTTATCCAAGACGGTCAACTCGATGCGATGATTTTTGCCGTCGACGAAAAGATGCAGGCGCAAAACGCGGAACTGGCGGCAACGGCGTCTCAAGTTGTCGCGGAAATCGGAAAGACGGCCGCCACGGGAGCCGCCGGCGGAGGTCGCTTGGCCCAGATGGGAGCCGACCTCATCTATACATCTCTGCAAAATGCGGATAAAGGTCCTGCCGGTGCACTTGGTCGAGGGGCACTGAGTGCGGGGTTGAATTTTGGGTCAGACAAACTGGGCCTCGACGAAATCGGAAGCCGGCTTCCATTAGGCCAGCGAATCGCCACTCAGTCAGTCGTTCAGGGTGGGAAGAATGTTGGCGAGGGGGCGATCAACCACGTTGTCGACAATGGATCGCTCGAGGGGTACGGGATGCAAAACGTGGCCCTCGATATGGGCATGGGGGCACTAGGAGGAGCAATGGGAGCATCGTCGTCCGGTGGATCCGACGTAGATCTTGACTCATCAACCCCGACGATGCAGACCCGCCCGAATACGAGTCACACACCAGACCTTGACCGGACCGGTCGCGACGTCGACGTCGCGACTCCCAGAATTGTATCGCCTGATGATCTCGAGGGGCCAACGTCCGGCATCGGGACCGGTCGTTCGGATGTTGACGCCCCAGCAACTCGTTCGACCACGCCTGACAACTCATCAACGGCAACGTCCGACCGAACGTCGACAAATCAAAGAAATACGCCATCCAGTGCACGACAGGGCATTGAAACTGAATCGTCGTCGACCGGGAGAAGACCGAGTTCAGCAGGCGAGAGCGACTTCGATGACCAACCATCGCCCCCGCCCCGATCTCGGACGGCTCCAAGAAACGAGACTGACTCACCTGCGCCAACTCGTCGGACACCTGTGCAACAGGAGACTCCAGAAACCGGCGTGTCTCGGTCACCTGATGAATCTGCGACGCCACATCATCAACGTGGTCGACATTCGGACCTTGATTCAGATGGACCTGATCTCAATTCGACCGAGGATCTTGGCCTGACATCATCACGTGGTGTTGACGCTGACGAACCGCAACTGACGAACCGTGGCGTCGACGATGGGACTCCAACTCGTACGCGTGACGATCTTCGGTCTCAGCCGCCACTTGACGAACATTCTGACATGGATTCTCCACATTCGACACCGGATGCGGATGATTCCAAGCTACAACCCAATCAAGTCGATGATCCTTCTGACCTCGAACCAGGACGCTGGCATGCGGATCAGGGAAGCAACGAACTGCGAGTCGTCAATCCAGAGACCGGGAAAGTCGAAGTCCATCAACTCAAACCAGGAGAGATGCAACGAGTTCCCGGAACAACACAGATGATGTGGCACAATCCAGAAACCGGGGAAATTGAAATTCTGTCACGAAACACTCCGTTGTCACCATTTGAGAATCGATTGGATCCACCGGTCGCCAGCGGGGCGGATGCAGAGCTTCGCAACTTAAACCCTGGAGACGAAATCCCGGATGAGCTTCGCCCTCAGACTGGTTATTCTGATGGTCAGATCACTGAGGCGAATCGCATTCTGGATCAGGAAGAAGCCATTCTCCTGGCACGAGCGACGAACATGGCGTCACGCGAAAAAATTGCCTCTGGCCTTGCTGTCCCAAAGCCGGAGTGGATCAAGTCAAAAACAATTACAGAACTTGATACCTACCTGGGACGCGTTTCAAGTGAGGACATCGGTTTGGTCGGCTATTTTCGACCGCGCGAACCAGACTACGGAAAGATTCCAGTCGACCTCAGAGCGGACGTAAAAGCCCGGTACGAATTCCGTCTTAAAGAGTACAACAAATTGCATTCCGCATATGTCCAACTGATTGCGGAAGGGCAGATGGTCATGGAGAACGGGAAGCTCTTCAAAATTCTTCCCAACGGTCAGCGAAAACCATTCGCGGGTGACATTGATCCGGTCGCGATCCTTGATCGCAACACAGGCCGTCCATTGTCCGGTGAGCGGTATGGACGCGTGTTGAGAAGACTCAAGACTGATGCACGAATGGAAGCTGTCGGAGCGATTCAACACGGAGCGGAAGCGAACTTGGTTACGGATGTCATGAGTCGCTACTCACCGGACGATTCTGGCTATAAAGAGAAGTTTGAAAGTATGCTTGAGCTTCAGCAAGCATTGGAGACGAACCACATTGACTACAGAGAAGTCGTCATCGCGTTGGATGGAAAGACGATCCGACGCGGTCCGAACCTGACACATCTTCCAATGGAAGTCTAGACCAGCACCGTTGCAACCTTCGTTGATGAGACAATCAGAACTGATGCAGAACCCTGGAAAACTCAACACTCTCGATCAGTCGGCAACGGCACTCAATCAGGTCATGTCGAGAGACCAATTGCTCGTATTCCTGGCGCAACGACAATTGGTTGCGGCATCTCAGTCGCCGATCGGTCAGTTTCTCGGGAAAGACGCGCGTTTGCCAGCGGTCGCCGACGAAGTTGATGGCTCGGACCAGCTTGAAAACGCACTTCGAGTTCTCATTAGACCTCGGAATCAATTGATACAACGCGTGGCAACGCCCGAAGGTGCATTCACGTCATTCTTCTATTCCGCGGGTCCACTGTTTCGCTCGCCCACGTATGGCTGTTGGCGAGTGGATAGCGAAAACGTCCAGGTCTCTGGTCCATGGAGTAATCTACAGATCGCTGACGAAGTGGGGAGGCACCTTCAACCGTCTGCGACGATTCCTCCCACTGGAGCCGTTTTTCCGTTGTCGATCGACGGACTGGCCGTCTTCTGTCTGGTTTTCGATTACGTCAAAACGAGGTATCTGCAGTCCCAGCTGGATGGAAAAAAGCTCGGCGAAGTCGAACTCACGTTTGCCGATCTGAACGCCTTGGCAGGACTTGCCCGAGCAAATTCCGATCTTCAGCACTTTCGGGGCTGCCTGCAGACTTTGTGGCCAGAGATCTTCATGCGTCCCGATTCGGACATCGGTCATGGGATCGATGAACTGGCCAGCTCTCGACTTCTGAGGCACAATACGAGTCAAGGATCCTGGATCGCGACCGAAATTCTGGCTGAATTCGTCTTTGATCTTTTCTTTCATTTTCCTGCGATATCTGTCACTCGCCAAGACATTGAGAATCCCCAGCCGGCGCCTCCTCGCATGCTATTGATTCGAGGTCGTCGTCTTTGGCAAATCGCGAGCGACCCAGAAAAGATCGATACGAATCGCGTGTTCATTCGTGACGTTGAGCCGAGTATTGCCTTTGACGATCTACTGCTCTTCCTTGGAGAACGAGCGCCAGATCGTCCCGCACAAAGCCCAGCCGGTCCCTCGCAAAGCGATGACGCGCCGAAACGACGTCCACCTAGAACCTCCAAAAAACGAGCTGAGGAGCGCAGCCAATCGATGCGGAGCTCGAATCAATCGAACGCCGAAGATTCGAAAACTGAAAATGCGTCGAAAGCTTCTGCAGAAAAGAACCATGATGAATTGACCAACGAGAACTCCGCGTTTCCAGATATTTTTGGGTCATTTTTTGGGAGTCCGGACGGTGGCAAACCCCAACAGTGGAATTCTCCGCCAGAGCATCCCGATTCGAAATCTGATGGTGGGCGTTAATGAATCGACAAATCATGAATCGACAGAAGCCTGCTATTACGGACGGTCTCTCCTTCTACTGTTTGACCATCGCTTTGCTCATCTTCAGCGGATGTCCAAACGATTCGTCGAATGTTGCTCCACCAAACTCTGAGGTGGTCAATCGTGAGGCGAAGGCGAGTCAATGGGGGTCGATTCATTCGGTTGAGACGCTGACCCCGTTCATCGGAAGCTGGCACGGTGAGACGCATGAGACTGATGAATTGAATCTTGAGTTGTCGGGGGCTCAGCTTCGCGAGAAGTTGAAGCGAGAGTCCAAGTTGTTGTTGAATGAGGAAACGGTGAATCCTCCCGGTATAACCATTCGCCTGGAGATCAAACAGATGAGCGAGCCCATCGGTGAGGTGGCTCCGTTTTCCGCTTCGATTGAAGTTGATCGACATGCTGGCGATCATCGCGATGACCGTCTTGAAATGCGTGTTGCTAATGAGAACACGATCGAGCTACGGAAAGAGTCGCTGAGGAATACAGGATACCAAGTCACTCTCGAGAACGACGGGGCGATCCTGAAAATCAAAAGCCTCTCCAGGGAATTTGATTCGTGCAAACTGAAGAAATCGGAAACGGACTCAACGCCTGTTCTGAA
Source organism: Thalassoglobus neptunius (assembly GCF_007859735.1). Taxonomy (GTDB): domain Bacteria; phylum Planctomycetota; class Planctomycetia; order Planctomycetales; family Planctomycetaceae; genus Thalassoglobus; species Thalassoglobus neptunius. The sequence continues at coordinate 7,581 of NZ_SIHI01000043.1, forward strand.
TTTACCCTGAAGAAATTGAACAGATGAACGAATGCTCAAAGTGCCGTGCTTCGATCGTGCCGGGAAATGCATTCTGTACACAATGCGGAACACCGTCTCCACAGCCTGCGCGACACTCTGTTGAAGCGGAAAGTTTGCGTCGTTCCCCACTGACGATGGGCTTTGCAAAGGCGATGGCCAGTCAAGCGGATACTGTAAATAATCCACCGAGAGACACTGGTCGCGACTCTCGACATTCAGCACCAAGCTGGAAAGACATCCTTAGAAACCCAGAATTGCGGTCGCGTGTCCTGCGCGCCCTTGGATGGTCTCTCACAATCAATGTGTCGCTCACCACCTTGATCATCGGGACGGGCGTTTGGATTTCGACATATCAGCCGATGCTCGGTCTCTTGTGGATGTTTCTGGGATCATTCGCCATGATGGCGAGGACTTATTCCAAACCCTGGAAGCTAATGACTGTGACATGCCTTTTGCCCGCATTCGCAGCAAGCAGCAGCTACGCAATTCAACTTTGGCTGTTTTCGGAAAGAATGCCACAACTGCAGTGGATAGGAATCGCCGCGACGGTCGGGTTAATCGTTGGACTCATTCGCGCCCGAACGCATGAAATTTATTATGAGAATGGCCAGATCATGGCCCGACGAACGGCCGCGTATCTCATTATCTGGGCGATCGCATATCTCGGAACACAGCTGCTCGGAATGATTGGAGCAACCACTCCCTTGATTCATTCCGGGCTTCTGACCGGAGCGTTTTCAACGATGATGCTCACGGCAGTTTCGCTCGTGATCCTGATGAAATTCCGACATCAACAACAGACGGTTTTGACGTAGCCAAACTCGGAATTCTGGCGAACACCCAATCGTTTGGAAGTGTCGCTCAATCGAAGCTTCTCCGGGAATCAGTTGATGATGACGACTCGAGCATCGACATTGAGAATCTGAGTTCGCCCGTTTTCTGACAACGGATCGTTCCAGTGGCAATGACCACAAACGATGAGCAGGTCTCGCGACGAAGAAATGGCTTCCAGAATTTCTAGGCTCCCCCTCTGGTCACAATCATTCCCAGGAGGCCCCTGGTGAAGGAGTAGCAGATCGGGTCGTTGTGTCAGCGCGCGACGGACCATCACTTGAAACTCTTCCTCACGGCGTCGGTTAAGTCTCGATGGATTCCCGATGATGCCACCGACTCCTGCAACTTTCAAATCTGCCCAACCGGTGACGTCTCCATCAAGAATGGAGACGTCGTTCAAAACTTGGTCGAGCTGATCGTGATTTCCCAGAACCCCAACGACCGGTGCGATTCTTTTCATTGCTTCATAGACTTCAGCGACATCCCCGGACGCTCCCAATTTTTGCAACTCGGGATGATCGTAAAGATCACCAGCGAGCGCAATTCCTGCAGGAGGATCAATCTCACCGAGTTCGACCAAGACCTCAAGTTCCTCCGCAAGCGCAACACCAAGGAGTTGTCCACGAATCCGACCCTGCAAATCAGCGGTGATTACCAATGGACCGATCTCGCAATCAACCGCATGTGCTCGAAGAAAGGGCAATTCTGCCTTTCGCACCAATCCTCCAGGCCCTGAAGTTTCATAGGGCATCTTGTGGAAAGGGACGGGATTAATGTTTGTAATCTTCATTCCTGATCGGTCAATGCCCGCTTACGTTTCACCGCACTGGTGTTTTCAAGGTCGCTTTGCCTCGGTCGGGATGCTGGCGAATTCCATGGTGACGTCTGTGGCTCTGTCGAAAAATTCGGCGTGTGTCGAATATGCCATGGAGAGTCCTGCTGGCGATTCAGAATGAACCCGGCAATCGCAGCAGAAATCACCAAAAGCACCAGGAACAATTTTGCGGTCCTGGAATTGTTATCAGAGTGAGACACATTGTCGACCGATGAGTTCGCGCCGTCATTGGAAGTCTGCGGAACAATTGCATTTCCACAGTTTCCACAATACCGATCGGACTCTGCAATCTGGCATCCACATTGAGAACAATACATTTGACGGCACCGATTGTTTAACGGCAGGGGACTACTTGCAAAACTCCAAGCCTACCAGATTTGCGGAAACGATCCTAAACCGACGAAGCTCTATTCGTTGCAACACCACTCCTTACCAACTTCGACCTCCCTCCGGCACCAAACAGTCACCGTGCCTGAGCTGCGTTCAGCAAGTCCATCCGACCGGCCCGGACGCTCAATGTCCCAACTATTAGGGTGAGCTCCAATGATCCGACCAAGACCGACAACGAACTAGCGCGCTGTTCCAACAATGTGATAGTCCTGAAGGCGTTGCCTTGAAAACACTTAGGTCGGATGGAATCGAATCCGAACTGAGCAACCAAAACAGCAAAGAATGGAATCGCTTGATCGGCGCCGAAAACTGAGTTGAATCGGCGCTCTCGCAATTGATTGGTTCTTTAAGATTGATTGGTCACAGAACTGAATGACGTGGTGGCAGATCTCGCCGGGATGAGAAAAAACTCAACGGCTCGATTGATTGGAACTATTCACTCAAATCCGAATCCGTTCAATCTCATCCAGGCTCACAGCGTCGCTGGTTCGGTCATAGAGCTTGGTGGTCCGCACTGATTCATCTGCTGCGATTTTTTGAGCATGTTCCGAGGGTCAGCCATACTACGTCCTTTGTCGGAACGAAACATGCTGGTGGCAATATCGTTTCGCTAGTAATTCAACACGTATGCGGGAGATTTCGAGAGTCGGTCGCGGGAGCGAATGTACGTCAGGGTTGTTCGTGGATCGGCGTGTCCGGCGAAATCCTGAAGGTCAATGATATCAGCCCCACGTTCTCTGGCGGTTGTCAGGGCAGTCACGCGGAATGAGTGGACCGTGACGGCAGGATCAAGCTTCTGATCACGGACATATCGCTGTACGAGTCGTTCGACGGCCCGCGTTGAAAGTGGTCGCCGACGGAAGCCATCGCGTCCCCGTCCGCGTGGTGTTTGAACAGGACGAAGCATCGGCCCAGTCAAATCATCGCGGATTTTTGCGACTTCAAGCCAGGCAATGAGTCGTTCAACAGCTTCCAAGTGCAATGGAACGGTACGCGCAGTGGCAGTAAGTCTTATCGCATTAGAGATTGTGCTGCTTCTCAGCTCGCGAGATGCCTTAAGAAAATACTATCAGCGCACAGAGATGCTTCTTGAGAGACCAAGCGACATCGTGACACACTCTGAATTTCCGCATGACTCATCTGGCTGGCAACGCCAAAGATGAAGTCATTTCCAAGATGTTATCGCGTGCTTCGTTCCCGTCCTCCGTATGACCCTCACCCACGGCTGGGGTCATCGGGGATGGGATAAGAAGCTGAGCCAGCTCCAAAACCGATTCACACATTCACACTCTGTGTGCTTTGTTTAGCAGACTCTGGTGGCTCTTTCTAAACCAGCTCCAATCGGAATAATGACGTGGAAATGACTTCCGATTTGAGTTTTGAAAATGTTGATGCCACTACTGGCTTTCAATCTCTGTCACAACCGGAGTCTGGGTCTCGACACGGGTCTTGATTTCGTTTGCCACCATTGTGTGCAAGTCAACTGAGGTGTCGTTCGTTGAAATACTGACAATTAAGGAGTAACGAGCTTTGCGTTCGACCGTTTCCTGTTCGCGACGAAATCTCCACCAACCAGTGACTGGATGCACGGCCACAAAGTTCGATGAGGCGAGCTGGGCAGCTGTGCCGGACCAGCAGTCAGAATGCACGGAACCCCGTACCGAAATTTGCTCCGGTCCCAAATCCCAAGTGCGGTCGTCTGTAATAGTGCTTCCTTTGGGTGGACGAATTGCTTTCCCGTTTTCGTCTTTCTCCCAGAAAAGTCGGGAAAGTCGCTTCCTCATTTTTTCAGGAGTTTCTTGCGGTCGACGCAAAGAGAAACGCAGCCCGTGAGAAGCATATTGGTAACGAGCCACATAGCCTCGGCGTGGAGGATTAGGCTCAATGAAATAGGACAATGTCAGACGCATGCGCACCTCAGTGTCACCCAAGTCTTCAAGCACTTCGCGGGGTATCGGAAGGTCGTGGATATGCATTTCGTTTGTGGCATTCTTCGAGGAACCATACACAAACGGCTGTAGTTCATCCTGAATGACCATTGTTGTAAATCCCTTGGCCGAACGACGAGCTCGACCGAGGTCAGGCACCCCCATGCCATAAACTCGTAAGCGTTGTTTTCGATCTCGGTACGGAAACTCTTCCAGCATTTGCGGTGTCCACTCGGCGGAATGAACCACCAAGCCGCGAATTGTCTCCGGCCAGTAGCCTGGATACTCAGCCTGTAAAATCGCAGCCATTCGTGCCGCCTGAGCTGTTGCTGCACTCGTATCTCGGATCGTCCCTAGCGGCGCATCACCATCAACCGAGGACCGGGTGGTGAGCACTTGCAAATCTTCGGGTTCTGTAACAAATCCCGAGCTGTCGCTCGCGTAGTTGCCACCTTCGAAAACGACATCCGGTTTGTAGGGCCACGGTTCATTCCCCCAGCAAAGCGAAGTCCGACTTCTTGGCGAAAGCGTTCCAGGCTTCGCAATTGGGGAGTAGCCTTCTAGGCCCTCTTCTTGAATCCACGCTAAGTTTGTGTAACCACCAACAGTTAAGGCATTCCAGGATTGTGCGGGATCTTCAACACTTGAAACGTGGTTCTCGTGAGGATAATTCTTACCAATATCGTCACGAAGATTTCCTGCCGAAAGAACCAACAGACGACGATGATTGTCGCTGGCACCACTGGCCGCTTGATCAAGAGCTGCCGACCAGAGCGTTGGTCTCCATTGGTCATCTCCTGGTGCTGTGACCGCCATGCAGAAAATACGCTGCGTCTCTGGTGAAGCAGTTTCAGCCAAAGCCATGGAGCCAATTGTAATTGGCCCGTAGTCCGGTGGGTTATTTTCACCTTTACGCGGGAGGATCTTCACGGACTCCAAACGATGCAAGAGTGTGTTCTCTTCATCACTGTAAAGCGGTTTTTCCAGTGGTCCAAACAGACAAACGCCGGCCATCGCCGTCCCGTGACCGTCGTGGTCATCGCTTCCCCATTCAATGTCCCAAGCTTGCGTGTCCTGCTCGGCGAGTGAGTCTTCAAGGAGCAGATGCCCCCGTTCGGCACCCTTATCGAGAATGCAAACGCGGACCGCATCACTGCCAGCAAACTTGGTGCGAGCGAGCATGGAATTGATAAACTCAGCCTGTCCTGCTGGGGTTAGACTGGTAAATTCACCAGCGACGATGTTGGCTTGACGCAATTCGGCGAGATGCTTCAACAATCCGGGGAAGTTTCTCCACTGCTCGAAACTCGCGTGACCAAGGATCACTAGCCGATCAGGAAAACGTACTCGCTCTTGACTGAGTTGCAACTTTTGCGTTTTTGCGGTGTCTCGAAACCATTTCTCAACGTCCTCATCGGAGTCACTCAAATCAAGCCAGACTTCCCACCACAGTGATGTATTGGCATCAGGAAGTGTGTCAGAGGCTCCTGTCCAGTAATCTTTCAGCTCAGCAGCATCAATCGATTCAACACTTGACGACAGCTTTTCATGTTTAGGCTTTTCCTTTTTTGTATTCTCGTCGCGATAAGCTCGAAATTTATTGGCGAACTTGCCGACTTCGCTATCTGGAATTGCAACGAGGTACTCAGTTCGTCCATTTCGCTGCTTTGCACTGACAATTCGTGCTCCGGGGGACGTGTTTTCGACCTGTTCCAATTCAAGCTTGAAATTGGAGCTTTCGTCAAAGACCATTGGGATGAATTGTAGGCCCTCGCGTGCGGGTTCCTTCTCTTGGCGGGCTTTCGCTTTTTTCTCGGCTCTTACAAGGTTTGTCAGTAGTTTGTTGGCATGCGTCGTTCGTTCAGGACGTGGTGGGCTGTTCTTCTTACCTCCCCCACTGCTCGTGCTCGTGTATCCGTATTGAGTGCGAGTGTCTTGCAACAAGAAGTGTCGAAACTTCGCCATGAAAATGATGCCCTATTTGATTGTTTGCTTTCTCTCGCGAAAAGTTTGAATCGCGCTGTCGAGTTCGCTGGAATCAATGTTGCGACGATCCGCAAGGACTGCCAGCTTCGCTGCTTGATCGCAAGCACGACACAACTCTGCGTGGCTGAGCCCATCCGAGACCGTCGCCATTTGCTTTGTATCACGCTTACTGACTTTGAATGCAGACAGTCGATTCTCAATCAAAGCACGTCGCTCAGATTCGCCTGGCAACTGATAGCGAATGAAATCATCAAATCGTCGAAACAGAGCGTCATCCAAAATCGCTTCCAAATTGGTGGCAGCAATGATCAAACTATCTGACTCATCTTGTTCCAAGAACTGAAGGAATGAATTGAGGACTCGCCGTATCTCACCGACGTCGTTCCCGCCCTCTCGCATTGAACCAATGGCATCAAATTCATCGAACAGGTACACGCCGCGGGTGTGCCGCATTGATTCAAAGATGGCAAACAGCTTGGCAGCTGTTTCACCCATAAATTTGGTAATGAGCGAATGCAGCTGCACAGTAAAAAGTGGTAGCTTGAGTTCCCCTGCAAGGGCCCATGCAGTCATCGTTTTGCCAACTCCTGGTGGTCCCACGAGCAGCAGTTTTCTTCGTGCAGACAATCCGTGTTCCCGTAACTTCGCTTGCTGACGGTATTCGTGCAGCACAAGTTTCAAGGACGCATGCTGCTCTGGTGCCAGCACCATTTCAGACAGCTTCGTTCTCGGATAGGTCGCCGAAAGGAGTGCAGCCAACTCACCGGCTGGACGCGTGATCGGAACAGAGCCCCCCACTTTGGCTTGCTTTTGTTTTGTTCTGATCTCATCGACGAGCCGTTTAATTTCAGATGCAAGCTTCCCCTTTCCCGCACGAGCTTCATGCGCAGCAATTTGCAGTGCCACTGAGACGAACATTTCTCCGTCTGCGTCGCTGTAACTTTCCAGGAGTGATTTGATTTGTTGTGCGGTGGCCATCGTCGTCTCTGAATCCGTTCAGTTTTCCTTTAGATGCTCCGCAAGTCCATGCGTTGCATCTTCAATCAACAGCGCAGCAATCTGCATCGGGCTGACTCGTCTCTCATCGGTACTGATCGCCTGGGCAACTTTCTCCAACAATGCCAAAGTCGTCGCGTTCATAGAGAGCTTACGCTGAATCGTCCAAGTCGGATCACTTGGCCGATCTGGGCGTGCTCCCTGACCCGGTTCAAGTCGATGTCGAAGCCTTTGACCAAAGCCACCAAACTCGTTTGTACCGGAATTCTCAGCGATTGTCATTGAAAAGTCGCCCTGAATACGAACTGTTACTCACAGTATCGGACTTTCAGCACCGAAAGTGAAGCAAGTGTATGTTGATTGCAATATGTCGAGCAGCTTAGAAAGGTGAACAGAAGAGCCATACGCCATGATGAAAATGCAGGGTCAAAGTAATCTCCATCTTTTCCGGCTACTTCACCTCCTTGTGCAGCTCCGGGTCATGTAGGTACCAAGCAGCTGAATTGCAGGCAGAAGAGACTTTCAGTAGCAGTTTCACAATTTCGGGCGCTTCCCAAATTGTAAATTGGTCACGAAACTCATCAACTATTTCTTGGCTGGATTTGTGGCTGGTCAACACTTGCTCAACAAATTCCGAAACGTGTTTCGTCGGCGACTTGAAGACGAAGGTCTCATCATTCATGCCGACAAGTACCCTTCCCGCTCAAGCCAAGCCGAAACAGCTGTCTCAACAATCTCTTGCTGTGTGGAAAGCGAAAGACCTTCCAGCTTTCTCTCAAGAGAAGCCCGTCGCAACGCTTCAGCAGTTTCCTGCTTAAAACGTGTGGTGATGGAAACAACAGCATGCGTCAGTCCCTTCCGTTCAGGTTCAGTTGTCTCTCCCCGACTCTGAGTTTTCTTCGGTGGAATTGTTCGTGGCGGTTTTTGTTTTCGCACTTTCGCCACAACCTGCTCAGCTTCCGGCTCGGTCTCAACTTTGATTTCAGGTTTTGGCTTTGGTGCAACCTGCGCCTGCACATCAATTGCAGCCGAACCTTCTGTTTCTGGTTGAAGTGGTTCTGATTTTCCGGAATTGATAAACGCAAGTTTTGCGTCATCGTTTGTTAGTGCATCAAGTAATGATCGTCTCTCACTCATTGGCTACCTTTTGCCTCCCTTGCATTAAAACCTCTGAAAAAACAGCGTGAATATCCTTTGCGGCCTCCTTGGCAGAAGTCCCTAACCTTGTCACAACCGTGCCTTGTTGTGCCGCGTTTCGAAACGCTTGCAAGTCACGTACAGAACTGTTGCACACTCTGAGTCCAAGCGACGGTGCAACTGCTGCAAGCTCTTTGCTGATGGTGTCACGCTTTTTGATTCGGTTGAGCACCAGTATCGCATCGGGTCGTCCGTTGTTGATAGTGCGTGCATACTTGAGCACATCAACAGCTTGTGCCACCGAGCGAAGATCCAAAATTGATGGGGTCACTGGAAACACGGCCAAGTCTGCCAGCAACATGAGCGTACGACTTTCATCTTCGATGCGCCCCGGTGCATCAGCAATGACGTAGTCGAATTGTGGTCGCAGCTCATTGACTGCCTCGGCGATGGTTTCAGGTGTTGTGGCAACCCATACCTCAATCGCTGGTTCGGCCTCACTGACCCAAGATGATGACGAACGCTGTTCGTCTGCATCAAGTAACGCCACTTTTGCTCCGGTGTCGTGCAAGAAAATCGCCATGTGAGAAGCTAGCGTTGACTTCCCCACCCCACCTTTCGTGTTTGTAAAGACAATGACCATAAAACGAGGGTACGGCGAAAACTTGCAATCTGACAAGAATGTTTCTTTGCATGCGTTCTTGCGTACTTACAAACTTGTCCACAGGCATGCGTGTCTGCCTGCCTACCTGCCCTCAGACTTACTTGCATGCATGCTTGCAAGCTTGCATGCAAGCATGTAAACAGTTGATCTGATAGGCAAACTGGCAGTGAACTCAAGAATGCGAGCCCCTGAAACTGCCAAAAATGGACGAGACTTCAAGATCGGTGGGCAGTCCATGCAATTGGGTAGGTGAGATCAATCTGCGCTTAGAATCGATTCTGCGAGCTCGCCAAAAACGGCACGAAGAGCACTTTGGGCAAGCACAACGAGCCAAATTGATAGACATCACAGCCGTCGACAAATCGAATCCCGAAAGAACGAAATCTCACGGTGGGGAAGGGGAGCACCTGGACGCTCCATTGAGCAGAGCAAGACAACAGGACGTTAGGTCAGAAATTCACATCTTGCGCAAATCGAGGTAGACGCATACGGTTTTAAGTGGATTAAAGTACGGTCTTCTGTATTTTTGCGATCGAATCCAAGGCCTGGGTCTCCAGGCACAAAAAAACCGGCTGGGGGGCCGGTCTTTTTAAGTGCCTGAAGCGAAGTAGGTGCTCCAAGCAGAGTCGAATTTGAAATCTTTCTCGACTCTAAATCCAGAGCGATTTCCCTGTCAACCGCCTTTGTTTCAGATCTGACCGGTGTGGTGCATTTTTTTTCTGACCACACCACTGAAGCACAAGACTACCGTGACTTGAGTGACAAAACACACGTGTTTTGAGTGACCAACCCCCGTGAGATGAGTGACGAAAGTCACGTGATTTGAGTGACAGAGTGACGTGAGTTGAATGACGGAATGCCGTGATTTGAGTGACAGAACTCACTGGATTTCAAAGTGAATTCAGGGAGTTGCGCACAACCAACTTTCTAACTCTAAGTAACTAAAGAAACACACAGCGGTGTGTGCATCGGGAAAGAGTACAAATGGCACCAGCAACCAAGCGAGAACGAGAGCCATCCGAGTTTGGACGGGATGAAATGAACCTGGCTGAGTTTCCGATAGCAGTCATCGGCAAGCGACCTCCTGGAAACGTGAAAACACTCGTGTTTCGCGATCAGGTCTGGGACAAAGCAGTCAACAAGTACGTGGACCGCACGCTCACTGTCACAAGTTCTGATTTGCTGGGGCTTCCCACACAATTTGATGATGAAGTGCTTCTGGGCTGTATTCAGCTCAGTAAAGCCAACGGCTTTAAGTCTCAAGAAGTGCAGTTTACTCGCTACGAGTTACTTGAGTTGTTGGACCGTCCTCGGGACGGCAAGAACTACCGACGTGTTTCCGAGTCACTCGATCGATGGGCTGGAACGTTGGTGATTTCCGATAAGGCGTGGTGGGACAAAGAACGTCAAGGTTGGGTCAAAGACACCTTCAACGTGATTGACAGGGTCAACATCGTCGAAGCTGAAGACATCGAGAGAGCACGCTCGCTTTCCAAATCTCCGCACAAATCCACAATTCGTTGGGGAGATTTCATGTGGAAAAGCTTTCAGGCAGGAAACCTCAAAGAGCTCGACTTTGAATTTTGGAAAAGCTTAAGGCTTGCCACTAGCAAGCGTCTGTTCCGAATTCTTGATAAGCGTTTTTATCACGGCCCTGTTGTCACCTTCGATCTCCGCACCTTTGCGTTTGAAAAAGTGGGGCTGAGCCGTTCGATGCACACCGGCCAAATCAAAGAGAAATTGAGACCCGCGAACGAAGAGCTGGAAAGTCGCGGGTATTGCTCAGCAAAATTTGTCAAGAAACAGCGAGGCCAATGGGATGTTGAGTACCGCAAAAAGCAAAAGCGCAAAAAGCTGGAATCAGAAAAGTGTCCGGTTGCACTGCAACTTGAGGAAAGGGGAGTTTCTAAACGCCGTGCCAAGTCGCTAGTCAATCAACACGGCATCGACAAAGTGACCGATAAGATTGCGATGTTTGATTCGCTTGCTGCCAGCGGCAAGCCCAAGCAAGCAGGCTATCTGGTCAAAGCCATCGAAGAGGACTACCAAGCTCAAACTGTTGTGGTGGAGCCGACCACTCGACCTCTCCCAAAATTGGTTTCTGCCAATCCGGAAAAGTCCGAGCCAGAACAGGAGCCCAACCTTGTGCTTGAGAAGCTTCTGGCTTCGATGACCCCAGAGGAGATTGAACAGGCTGAGCGTGAGGCGCTGTCAAAAGAGTCAAAGTTTTACGTCGATAAGTACGAGTCGTACCGAACCGAAAGCCCAAGTCGACTCGCGGCACTGCGAAACTCGCTTCTTGAACGCCACCTGCTTAAAGTCGCGGTCTGAGGGTAGGCTTAGGGAGTACGGTCGCGTTCATCCGAATAAACTAAAAGGAATCGATCCAGAGAGGGAAATCGAAGCGATCAAGGCCGTCCGGTACTTTTGCCTTTGGCAAGCACTGTAAGTGTACTTGGTGTCATTGCCTTCAGGCTCCTTCCGTTATTACCTGTGGTTTACGTTCCAGTCTTGGAGCTTGTCGTACCTGATTTCATTATTCTTCCCACAGAACGCATAGATTGGGTCGAGTACCTTCCCACTTGCCTTGTTGGGTACGTTCTGTTCGTGCTGTTTGATGTCTGGGCAGCCAGTGGAATGAGTCAACAAAGTCGTCAAGCGATCAACATTGACGCTTTTGCCGCAGTACTGTTGTTTCCAGTGTTTCTGTTGCTCGTCGCTCTCGTTTCTGGCTTCAAGCCAGATTTGTTAACTTCGCATTCTAATGCTTGGCTACTCGTGTGGGTGGGATGGACCTTGGGGGTGTCGCTGTTGTGGTACGTGGCTCGAAGTTCTCGATTTTTCCCGAGTCACTCAGAGTTTCGAAAGATGGAACGAAGGCTAGGGGCTGGCAACCAGAATAATCCAGTGGGCCCTCCGGTTCCGTAGACCGAAGTACCTTTCCTTACGCTTTCCTGATGCTTCAAAAACCCCTGAGAAATCAGGGGTTTTACTTTGTTTAGGCTTCGACCTTGCTTTGCTGAAGGTTGGTTTTCGCTGATTAGTGGGGGGACTTGCCTGTTCGAGCGGCGCAGGTTCGATCTTTGAGCGGTCATACTAGATTGACCGGAATGGGCAACTTGTAGCGGCTTGACGACCCAGCAAAAGTGAATTTGGAATCCGTTCGGAACCGAACTGATTCTGTGCGTTGATTTGAGTATCAAGTGCTGTACAACGAATGTGCCTGACCGTTCATTAATACCAAAATCAACCATAATGACTCGATGAAGATTTACCACCCACTTCTCGCATTGATCGCTTCTTCCCTCGAATCTGAACTTGCTCAATATGTGCAGTATCTAAAGCAAGAGAACAAGATTCTTCGTGCGAGAATTCCCGGTCAAATTCATACGACGGTACCGGAACGCGAAAAACTACTCAAACTCGGCAAACCGATTGGGAGAGCCATCGAAGAGCTGATGACAATTGTCAAACCAGCGACTTACTATCGATGGCTGCGAGAAGAGAAGAGCGGCAAGCCACCGATCAAGAACCCTAAAGGCGGCCAACGCAAACCAAGAGAGATTCGTGAACTGGTTTTGCAAATAGCCCGAACCACAAATTTCGGATACACCCGTATCATCGGCGAATTGAGAAAACTGGGCATCAAGAGTATCAGTCGCCAGACTGTTCGAAACATTCTCAAGGAAGAAGGCATCGAACCTGGACCTGATCGAACAACTGACACATGGAACAATTTCATTGAACGTCACAAAGAAACACTCTGGGCTTGTGATTTCTTCTCCGTGAAAGCAGTGACAACGCGTGGACTCCGTGACACGTATGTGCTTGTATGGCTCTGCATGGCAACACGTGAAGTGATTGCTTCAACGTCGACCGAACATCCAAACTCGGCATGGGTGGTGAACCAGACTGCGCGATTCCTTGATGAAACCGCTGGGCGTGAACACAGGCCTGAAATCGTGATCCACGACAGGGATACGAAATACAGTAAGGAATTCACACAGGCGCTCAAGAACAGAGGCGTTCGAGCTAATCCCCTACCGAAGGCCAGTCCAAATCTAAATGGTAGATGCGAGAGATTCATCGAGACAATCAAATTGGAATGCTTGGCGAAATTTGTAGTATTCGGTAAACGGCATCTGGAATATCTTGTTGCTGAATTCGTTGACTATTACAACCACCATCGCAGCCACATGGAACGAGACCATCTGCCACCAATTCGGGAGATTCCTGATGAGGTCGAGAAGCTTTCGTCCGATCAAATCGAAGTAAAATCTTACGTCGGTGGACTGGTGAAATCGTTTGAGCGAAAAGCCGCATAACTCGTCTCAAATCCACTTTTCATGCCTCTCAATCCTCTTACTCATACCCCATCTCTGCGTGAGAGGGGCGTCCATTTTGTCGCAGTATTGAACGACCGCAATTCCGTTGGTCAATTTAGGTGCCAGTCTTCCATACGGAAAACCCAATCGAGCAACGACTTAAACTCAAATACATCTATTGAACAGGAGGGGAGTTCGAGGTAATCCTCTACCGAGAGCGAGTCCAAATCTAAATGGTCGATGCGAGCGTTTCATCGAGACCATTAAGCTGGAATGTCTTGCGAAATTTGTAATATTCGGCAAACGGCATCTGGATTACCTCGTGGATGAATTCGTTGACTATTACAACCACCATCGCAGCCACATGGAACGAGACCATTTGCCACCAGTTCGCGAAATCCCTGAAGAGGTCGAGATGCTTTCATTCGACCAAGTGGAGGTGAGATCTTATGTCGGCGGTTTGGTGAAATCGTTTGAGCGAAAAGCCGCATAGGTCTTCTCAAGCCAACTTCTCGTTCCTTATAATCCTCTCACTCATGCTCCATCTCTGCGTGAGATGGGGCGTTAATATTGTCGCAATACTGAACGACCGCAATTCCGTTGCTCAGTTTCGGTGCCAGTCTTCCCTACGAAAAAACAAATCGAGCAACGACTTAAACTCAAAAATATCTATTGAACAGGAGGGTCGGGATCAGTTGCATCGCTTATTGATCGTTCTGGGCTGCTACGTTTCTAAACTTACAAGATACTGTGCAACAGCAAGGTGTCCGGCTGACTGTTTGTTGGCATTCTTTGAATTACGAAACGCCGTGGTCAAATCAAGTCTACTGTCGTATTTGAAATGCACTTGAACCAGTTCATGGAGCCATTTTTCGTCTGCGTTACCAAATTTCTGATACCGTACAATGGCTGCTGAAAGAAACTGTTCCATCGCTTTGGTATTCTTTGCTGCGCCGTGTGCATCGGCAATTGCAACAAGTAAATCTGGATTGGGCTTTTTCTTCAGACCACTTTCTACTGCCTGAATCGCGGCACGGTATTCTTTGTCATCGCCCCTTTCCGCAGCGCTTCGAGCAAAGATCGCCTGGGCAATCGCTCGGTTGCCGGTCATTTTGATCTTCGCACCGTACTCCTGAGCCTTCTTGTAATCCCCCATTCTGGCAAACTCCTCCACAAGCAACATTTTGCGTTCATCGGGCATGCCGACCTCCGCGAGGAGTTGATCGCCAAGTGGATCCTGACCTGCCCGATACGCAGCGATGGCGACGGCGGTTTGAACGTAGGGTAGTTGTTTCAGTTTTAAGATTGAGACAGCATCTTCAAGCCGGCCGCCTTTAATGAGGGCCTCAACCAAAGCGGCCAGACATTTCTTGGGTTCCAGACCCAGTGGCTGTTTCTTTGCGACTTCCAGACCTTGGTCAAGACGTTCTAAACGACAGCAGGAAAAGACAATCTCACGACACAACTGCTCACTGCCAACAGGAATTTCATTGGGAATGAGGTCCAGGCGATCTGCCCTGGCGAATGCAGTCAGTGCATCGACAGGAGGATGTTCTTGTTTCTTTTCGATCTGTTCCTGATCGGCAAACATCTGCGCAGTTTCGAACGAGGCGAGAGCACGATCAATCTGCCCTGACTGTGCAAGTGCCGTCACATGGTCAAGCCGAAATTTGTACTCCTCCTGGTTCCTTCCTTGAGAATTGTTTGTCAGTTCCCTCAGGTCTAGAGCTTCATTATGAAGTCCCGCTCGTGCAACGATTTGATGATGTATAAAGACATTACTTGTCGCCGGGTTTGTTGCAACCCTGCGAATCAGAGGTTTGATAATTTCTTGCGCCTCCTGAAACCGACCCGCGTCAATCATCCCTTTCAAGGCGAATTCATATCGTTCAACGATGTGTTCAAACTTGGCTCCTCGTTCAGCCGCATCTTTGATGGACTCAACGGAACCAACTTGGCCAAGGGTGAACATCAACTCTCGGAAATAAAGGCGTTTCGGCGTCGATGTTTTGATCTGATGGCCGTAAACCGCGGCTTGTTCGGCCCATTTCGTGGCTTCTCCACGAGAAGTGGGATTAGCAGCGCGGGCTGTACCTGGAAATAGAACTATTCCGAGCATCAAGACAATGAGTGGATGTGTCTTCGAGTAATTCATTGGTTGCAATCTCCGTTGTTGAGTTGATTCGTCAGTGGTAACGCAATCTTGTCCCCTGAAAGGCCAATCTCCAAACATTGACATTCACTCACCGGCCATTTGGCGGTAAAGCCAAGCCTTGGCGTATTGCCAATCACTGTTGACCGTGCGGACTGAAACGCCGACCTGTACGGCGATTTCTTCTCGTGACAGTCCTCCGAAAAACTTCAGTTCGACAACTTCGGCTGCTCGAGAAGAGTTCAGAGCGAGAGCATCCAGCGCTTCGTTCAACTCCAGGACGTCAAGAGTACTGGCGTCAAAGAGAATCGAAATGGGCAATGGATTTCCGCGACCAAATTCTCCACCTCGCTTTTGGGCATTTCAATCCCACTTTCAGCCAGCTCAATTTTGGCGTCCTCTAATCGCCGCAAGATTCTATCTAATCCACTTTTTGTGCCCACTGGATTATTCTGGTTGCCAGCCCCTAGCCTTCGTTCCATCTTTCGAAACTCTGAGTGACTCGGGAAAAATCGAGAACTTCGAGCCACGTACCACAACAGCGACACCCCCAAGGTCCATCCCACCCACACGAGTAGCCAAGCATTAGAATGCGAAGTTAACAAATCTGGCTTGAAGCCAGAAACGAGAGCGACGAGCAACAGAAACACTGGAAACAACAGTACTGCGGCAAAAGCGTCAATGTTGATCGCTTGACGACTTTGTTGACTCATTCCACTGGCTGCCCAGACATCAAACAGCACGAACAGAACGTACCCAACAAGGCAAGTGGGAAGGTACTCGACCCAATCTATGCGTTCTGTGGGAAGAATAATGAAATCAGGTACGACAAGCTCCAAGACTGGAACGTAAACCACAGGTAATAACGGAAGGAGCCTGAAGGCAATGACACCAAGTACACTTACAGTGCTTGCCAAAGGCAAAAGTACCGGACGAACAACTGACCAATCATTCTGAATGCTTGAGCCTTCGATTGCCCCGTGAGTGAAACAACAACATTTCAAGGAACCTTCGGAAAAGATCCAGACAAAACAGCTATAGGCTCTACGAAACATCCGGCCTCCTCTGAGCTCTAAATCCATATCGCAATCAATTGGATAGTGGGAGGCATCAGGGGCTGTCACGCTCCCATCAGCTTGCAAACGAATTTTTCCTGCTTGTTTGGTTAAAGGCAAAGGCAACCCAAAGCTGAGGCCAAATGGATTGAAGAACCTGTAGAGTCCGAGGCCCAGGAAGAAGAAGATTCCAGTTGCTAGAAAATCAGAGAGGTTCATTTGGCTGAATCCCGGTGGGAGAAGGGGAGAGAGAAGACGTGGCCACGGTGGCCACGTCTCACACCTAGATTGGCAATGTTGGTCTACGATTTTTTGGTGCTGCTGGCAGCGCCAGCATCGATTTCCTTTTGCCTCCTTTCTGCTTCAATCTGTTCTCTTCGTCTGTTGCCTTCCTCATTGGCTTTCTGTTGTGCGTTGTCGGATGACATCTTCGCTCTCCTAGTCAGAATGAGTTTCGTCGATTGTTGGGAAACAAAAGTAAGGCATCGACGAGACCATCACTTTTGCATTTGAAGAGACCTGGGTCGGCTATTGCCCTCGATCTCAAATACGATTGCATATGCCCAATCGCCTAAGATCCTTGGTCGATGGGGCAGGCCGGAGGGAATATGGAGAACATCACCCGGTCGAGTGATGTCTGATTCGGAATCGGGGTAATCCGTCGCGACTTCGCAGCCCAGGACATGGACAATGAATGTGTCTTTGTTGTGAACATGGAATGCAGAGGAGGCTGCTTCCTCGCTCAACTCCACTTCCCGGACCGTCACGCCATGAACAGCGTTACAATAGATTTGCACGGAAACGTGCCCTGGCTCGGACTCGAACTCGGCGCGTACCTTCATCGCAGGCTCCTTGTGGTGACTTTTTTCACGATGAATACGCTGGTGTTTCAGCGTAGTGATTGATGCTTCGGTTGGTATTTCGGCGCCAAAGCGTAATGGCCACGCAGGGCTACCTGATGGTACACCCGCACGGGTGTGGCATCAAGTCTTTCCGTGGTTTTTTTTGTGAATCCCCGAGGGGCGTTCAATTTGAGAAAACTCATTGAGTTCTGTTAACGAGAACACATATCGCCCACTGACTTTCTTTCCAATCCGCCCATCCATCGCAAGCTTCTTTACCGACTCGCTGCTCAAGCCGAGCACTTCTTGAGCGACATCATTACCAACAATGTCATCCATTCCAAATTGTAATTCTCGAAACTCGCGTGAGAGTTCATCCACGACTTCTTGAAAGGCCTGCGGTGCTTCAAGTTCTTCGACGCACTCGGCTAACTTTCCAGCTTTGGAACGAATTTGTTGGGCTTCTTCTCGGAGTGTTGCTAGCTCAGACCCGAATTCTTCAATCGATTCAGTTGTTTCTCGAATCGATCGTTGTTCGACTTCACCTAATGACTGGAGTTTTTCCCGGATTGCTTCTTGCTGTACTTCCTTGTTCACACGATCAATAGTCTCAGAGCCTGCTCGACCAGTCAACTTCGTGACGTTCGGCTGATGACTGACATGCCGAATCGCGCGTCTGATTGCCTCTTTATTGTCTCGTATGAGTTTCAGATTGACTTCGCGTACGACTGAGCCCAGCTTATACAGTTCTTGTTGACACTCGCTTACAACTTGGAGGTAACCATTTGTTTCTCCTTCAGGCAATGGCACGTCAAAGATCTGAACAACTGTCGTGGCCTCTTGCAGTTTTCCCAGAAACTGATGTATCTGCTTCATCTCATTTGCGACAGTTTTGTTGAGAGCCAAGTCAGTTTGCCAATCTCGTTCTGCAATCGCAGATAAAGCATGATGCTGAATTTTCAAAATCTGTTCAGTCGCATCTTTAGGTGATATTGGCTTCACATGCTTCGCGAGATTGAGTTTGCCACGCCGTAGACCTTTTTTAGTGTTCGGTCCAGACGTCCCTATTTTTTCTCCTCGCACTGGTATGCTTCCGCTCTGACTGTGGTACCGCTTGAGTCTCTCATTAATTGACTTCAAGGCTTTCCGAAGCTCAGAGGAGCTGGATGTGAGGCTAGTGGGAGGTGTTGTAAGCTTACGCATCGTTACCTTTCCGCTACAGCAGACCACAGATGGTCCAAATCGTGTTGAGTCGATTTCTCTTGAATTTTCTGATCAGTGTGGCAAATTGGGTCTATGGACTTCGAGAGAATATGGACTCTCACTTCGGGCCGCATTAAAGCGGAAATCATCCTGGGCCAAGCTCCTCGAAGCAAAGCTTTCTTCTATGACACCCGAATCTTTCGCCCGTTCACTGACCCGAAAACAGGTCAAGAAAAACGGGCTTACACGTTCGGTGTGAAAGACCTGATTCATGTCGCAAAGCTCTCTCTTCAGGCTGAAAGCTGGATCAATCACCAGCTGCGCAATCAAAAGGTAGTCGATCTGGGTCGGCATTAGCACCTTTCTTCCACTTGCTCCGAATAGGGTTTGGGGTTTTTGCCCTTGTTCTGGGTAAGCCTCATTGTATCACGGCGTCAAGGTCCGCCCCACTTGAGGTGGGGCTGCTGCTTTTTCGTCTGCGAAAAAGGCTCCACCTTGACTGTGCCGTGCTTGGGAACGGCTGACCCATCTCCGGGTCAGATCAATCCATTCGTTTCCAAAGGAGCACGTTATGAATCGTCAAGACGCAATCAAACTGTCCGAGAAAGCACTCACAGATTTGGTAGGAGCACTCAAAGAAGGCAAGAGTGAAACGCTCATTCAGTACCTCAGTATGCTCCAAAGGTTTCATCATTACTCATTCGGGAACATCATGATGATTTTCTCGCAGAAGCAGGACGCTGAAAGGGTGGCAGGATTCCACACTTGGAAGAAACTTGGTCGTATCGTCAAGAAGGGAGAGAAGGGAATCGCGATTTTTGCACCAATGAAGTTCAAGCAATCAGAGGAACAGGAAAGCGACTCTGAGGATGAGAAAGTCATCAGGGGATTTCGAGTCGTACATGTCTTCGATATCTCACAGACGGAAGGAAAGCCACTTGCAGAGTTTGCCTCAATCGAAGGTGACCCAGGAGAGAATATCACCATGGTGAGGGGACTCATTGAGAGTGAAGGAATCACGCTAACGTACGAAGCAATTCCAGGAGGAGCACTGGGAACTTCAGCAGGTGGAGCAATCAGTATCATTCCAGAGCTCGAAGCAGCCGAAGAATTTGCAGTATTGGTGCATGAGTTCGCACATGAGTTACTGCATCGTGGGGACCGCAGGAGCGAAACAACGAAAACGCTTCGTGAGACCGAAGCTGAAGCAGTCTCGTTTGTCGTCTGCAACGCTGTCGGATTAGACACCTCAACTCGCTCTAGCGACTACATTCAGCTCTATCAGGGTGACGAGAAAGTTCTCTCACAATCGTTGGACCTCATCCAGAAAACAGCAAGTAAGATTCTTGTTGGCTTGGAACAGGACGTTCAAGAGGAAGAGATTCGGGCAGTTGGCTAACAGCGCTTGTGTGACCCGCATGGATGCGGGTTGCACTTTTTTCGCTCGTGACCAAGGGGGCAACACTGTGATATCATACGGGCATGAGCAAAGCCTCCAAACAGGACATCATAGATGAAATTGACCGACTACCAGATTCTGTACTCGGTCGTCTCTACAAGTTTATCCGAGCTCTCCGCACCACAAAGCGCTCGCCCAAGCAAATTCGCTCATTTAGCCTCAAAGGGCGCTACGACAATGATGACGTTCGATCTGTAGCGTATGAGTAGGCTGCTGGTTGATACCAATGTGCTGGTCTACGCCATTGACCAGGATTCAAAGTATCACCTCTGGCCGCGTCGAGTGCTCACTGATGAAAACACGGAAATCTACACGACAAGCAAGAATCTTTCGGAGTTTCTCGCTGTTGTCACCAGAAAAGATGGTCCACATCTGAGTTGCTCAGATGCAATCAGTGTCATCGGTGACTTTCGCACATCCTGTAACGTGCTTTATCCAGATGCTCTGTCGTACGTGTAGACATCGGTTAGAAAACGTAGCGCTCGACGGGCGAAAAACGGAGCGCTGTTGTTGATAAGGAACCCGGTGGAGGGATGTGAGCGTCTCGGCCGGGAGTGTCGGTACAGGTTATTTCGTCTTTG
>NZ_SIHI01000044.1 GCF_007859735.1 Thalassoglobus neptunius
CAATCCACTCGACCCACTGCACTCGAGAATAACCCACACGCGACAAGACACCATCCCCCAGGAATTCCAAAACCAGAAACCCCAAAGAATACAACCCAAGTCAACATGCACTCCAAACGGCGCTTACGGAAAAACGGCGGCACTATTCGGCCCGCTCAGCGGACCCTACCTTGCTACTCACTTTGACCTTGCAGATAGTTTGGTAGCGTGATTCTCGACGACGAAGTATGATCAAACCACGCATCCCGGACGCTGTTGAGTTCGCTTACCATTTGCGATTCATCATCTTGAACGAACAAAGCATCAAGCAAAGCGGTTATACGTAGGTCGTCAACTCCCAGGGTGAGCGTGCCGAATCGGAACGAAGACTTGCCAAGCAATTCAGCGTGGGGCGAGTAATACACAATGAATTGCAATGCACGGTGGTCCTGCGACGCGGCGACTATTGGTACAACAGTACCATCTGGTCTGCGGATATCAACGAGCTTCACGTTGTCACCGTTGGTGTGAATGTAAAGCTTTCCGTCAATAACCACAAAAGTTTCCGCGTTCTTCTTTGCTCCTATTATGAGATCATCTCTGATATGCAATCCGGGAAGCTCAATAATGATGCATGAGTTTACTTCATCCAATCGAGATTGATTGGAAATCGTGGTGAAAGCACGAATGGGTACTTCCGCACTCACTTCCGAACAAATCGCTGAGTACAAGAAAAAAAGGCTTGTCGTAAACAGCAATGGAATTTTTTGACCTTCATTTTTTCGTTCCTTTCGGGCCCAATCCACCTGGAATATCTTTGTGGTCGATGCAATAACATGTCGCGGATTTCATGCGGCGTACCAACACAAAACTATTGGCAGGGTTTCCGTTTCCACCAATCGGAGGATTTTCGACATCTGGAGGTCGCGGGGTGGCCCGACCGCTTTTAGCGGTTGGGTCGCTTTGCGACAAGAAGCCTCACCCTCAGCGGTCGTTCCTCTTGAGTCCATCCGAATTCACTTGGGGGAAGTTCCCCTGGCGTGCCACCCATCGGCCACTATCTTGAACCGCATCGATTGGACTGAGTGGTGGAAAGTTGATATATCCACCTGATAGGTGTGCAACTAATTGTGTTCTCAAGCATGCACGAGCAATCGGTACGAAATGTGTGTCAAACTCTCCAATTGAGACTGCGAGCGAGATCAGGTGCTCTCAGCAATAATCTCATTGACAACTCTGCCGGCGACGTCGGTCAGGCGGAAGTCGCGCCCGGCAAAGCGATACGTTAATTGCTCGTGGTTGATTCCGAGTAAGTGAAGAATTGTTGCATGGAGGTCGTGCATGTGAACTCGGTCGATCGCTGCATGATAACCAAACTCGTCCGTTTCTCCGTGAGAGAACCCAGCTTTGACGCCGCCTCCAGCGAGCCAGGTACAGAATCCCTGCGGGTTATGATCTCGTCCGTTGCTTCCTTGAACGGTCGGTGTCCGTCCAAACTCGCCGCCCCAGACGACAAGGGTGTCTTCCAGCAGTCCACGGGCTTTTAAATCGGTCAGAAGTGCCGCGATCGGTTGATCCGTCGCGAGGGCATTTTTCGCATGTCCTGCTTTTAGCCCGCCGTGTTGATCCCAGACGTTTCCGGTGGAAAGCTCGACGTATCGAACTCCAGCTTCCAGTAAACGCCGTCCTAAAAGGCACTGCCGACCGAAGTTCTCGGTCTCTTTCTTGTCTGTTCCATAGAGTTCATGCGTCGCTTGGGATTCTTGCGACAAATCGAGTACTTGCGGAGCGACGCGTTGCATGCGACTCGCCAGATCGTACGACTCAATCATTCCCGTGATTCGAGGGTCGCGACCGATTCGATCAAGATGAGTTTGATTCAATGACTGAATGAGTTCGAGTCGCCGCCGTTGACGTGGGTCATCTTCACCTGACGAAGCATGCAGGTGCTCGATTGTGGCATCTCCCAGTTTTCCCTGTCGGCCGATCGTCGTCGCTTGATGTTCCGTTGGAAGAAATGCCGCCCCGTAATTGCGAGGGCCTCCATGACCGCTGCTTGGACCGATCGCAACAAACGCAGGGAGGTCGTGATTCTCTTTTCCGAGCCCGTAGGAAATCCATGCTCCCACAGATGGGCGGACGAGGTTGTCACTCCCGGTGTGCAGCATGGAAACAGCTTGCCCGTGTGACTGTCCTTTGCTGTGCATCGATTTGATCAGCGAGATCTCGTCAACTTTTTTTGCGAGATGAGGCAGAAGCTCAGAAACCCATTGTCCGGATTCTCCGTACTGTTGAAATTTCCATGGAGAAGCCATCAACGTTGTTTTGGCATCCAGATTTTCAGGAACATCGAAGGGAATTTGACCGCCGTCGCGTTTCTGCAGTTCGGGTTTGTAGTCGAACAGATCCACCTGGCTTGGGCCGCCATGCATAAAGAGAAAGATCACTCGCTTGGCAGTCGGACGATGATGCGGCCCCGGAGCTTGAAAGCTGCTGGCAGCTTCGAGTGTTCTTCCCTGAAGTCCAGCGAGAGAAACGCCAATGCTTCCGGCGGTCAGTTGCTGAAGATGATGACGACGGGTTATCTGTCGTGGCATGGAAGGCTTCCCCAGGGATTACAGGCAGGTCAACGAATTGCGGCGGGTTGGCTGATGATGTTCTGAATCAAAATTTGATGGACTCTGTTTCGACGTTTTCGGTGCGGCTTCATCGAATTCAAATCGACTCACAAGTGCAATGTTCCTTGAAGGTCTAATCGAGCATCCGGAATGTCGACGATGCGATGATGGCATGAGCGAGGTCAGCCCAATCTTCGGCGTTCGGTTGCAGTTCAGGTTCGGTCGTGGAATTGGTCTCGGAATCTGTTTCGTCATCGGATGGCTGCTCGAAAGACGAAACGAACTGAATGGCGACTTCCGCCTCTTGGCTTGTCGCCGGTCGCCCGAGAATTCGACGATACAGAGTTTGAACTTTTTCTTCACTGTTCAACTCGGTCAGGTCGGCGATCTGTTGTCCAATGATTTGCGATCGATCTGCGATCATCGGCGAATTCATCATCCATAGCGATTGCGTGGGGACAGTCGTTTCAGCACGGCGACCGGTGACGAAATCCGGGTCCGCAAAGTCAAAGACTCTCATTAGTGAAGAGAGTTCATTTCGGATCACCGGTTGATAAATCGCGCGAGTGTTTGACGAGGCGAGTTGGACTTTTGCATCGTTCGGATTGTTCTGAGAGACGAGAGTTCCCAATGCTGCCACTGGAGATTCTGTCTGCGAGTCATCGAGGCTTCCGGTCGCTTGCAGCATGGTGTCCCGGATCTGTTCGGCAGAGAGAGGCTTCCGATTCATCCGCCGGAGAAGTCGGTTTTCCGGGTCGACCTTCCAGCGTGAGTCATCATGTTCACTCGTCTGTTGATATGTGCGACTTAAGACGATTTCCCGAATGAGCCATTTCGTCGACCAGTTATGCTGAATGAATTCGACAGCGAGTTGATCGAGAAGGTCAGGGTGAGAAGGTCGTTCCCCGAGGTGTCCGAAGTTGTCGACGCTGCGAACGAGACCATGTCCAATGAGATGCTGCCAGACGCGATTGACATAGACGCGGGCGGTCAACGGGTTTTGCGGGTCGGCCAGCCATTCTGCCAGACTGAGTCGACCACTTTGGCCCGCTGGAATCTCCGGAGCAGAATTGTAAGTCGCCACGGTGAGAAATCCGCGAGGCACTTTTCTGCCGAGGTTTCTCGGCTCACCGCGGATGCAAATCGAATAGTCTCCTTGATCTTCTGCTTCACGGACCGCAAGAGCGACAGGAGCCGGGGGAGGAGCATCGTCTTTCACTCGTTTGAGGCGGGCTTTTAACTGATCTACGTGCTTTCGCTGCGCCTCGATTTTGGCGAGGTTTTCATCGACAGCTTGTGTGTTGTCCTCAGTGAGTT
The DNA here is from genome assembly GCF_007859735.1 of Thalassoglobus neptunius. GTDB lineage: Bacteria > Planctomycetota > Planctomycetia > Planctomycetales > Planctomycetaceae > Thalassoglobus > Thalassoglobus neptunius. The sequence goes on from NZ_SIHI01000044.1 coordinate 3,915, forward strand.
CGTTCACATTGACGACTTGCAGCGCGTCGACAATGACGTACCCGTTTGTTCCTGTGTTCGAGATGGTCACAACGAACGGCTGGTCGGTACGAATCGGGAACCGTCCCAAGGGCTGAAGCATCGTCAACAATTTGGCCCGTTTGGTTTGGTCGACGGAGATCGTGGTTGATCCGTCAGCATGATCGATGACAACCGGAACATTGCTGGCGCGGCCTCCTGATCCGGGAAAGGCGAGACGCACTTCATACTCTCCATCCTCCGGGACATTGACCTCAAAGATGACTTTCTTGCTTCCAAGATCCTGCTTGTCATCGTGAATATAGCCTTTGCCGATGAAGTGCTTGGAATACGTTGATGACTTCCAGTTTCCGATCAGCTTCGCTTCTGAGTCATCTTTCAAAATGCCTTGTTCGAGAATCGCCGAGCGAGTCGACGAGTCTTCAAGCTGCGTCAGTTTGGCCTCCGCCGCTTTGATTTCTTTTTCGAGTTGTTGAACTCTCGCGTTGTATTCAGCGAGCGATTGTTCGTGCTCTTCGGTCATCGGGAGAGGTTGGCGCGTCCAGTTGGAAACGTACTTCTGAATCTCTCCATCGAGAGTCTGCGTGCTGCGAAGAATGCCAGCGAGAGCGTAATAGTCGGAGGTCGGAATCGGATCGAATTTGTGATCGTGACAGCGGGCGCACCCCACCGTCATTCCGAGAAAGACTTTCCCGATCGAGTTGATCTGTTCATCGACCACATCCATCCGCAGCTTCTCTTTGTCGCGTTCGCTGAGCATTTTGGTTCCGACCATCAGGAAGCCGGTTGCGATCAGATTTCGAGAGGTCTCTTCCATGTTATTCGCATCGAGAAAATCTCCTGCGATTTGTTCTCGCACAAATTCATCGAAGGGACGGTCCTCATGGAAGGTGTCGATGACGTAGTTTCGGTAGCGCCATGCATTGTGAAATGTTGCGTTGAAATCAGCTCCGTTGGAGTCAGCATAACGCGCGACGTCGAGCCAGTGGCGGGCCCAATGTTCTGCGTATTGTTGAGATGCCAGCAGACGATCAACAAATCTCTCGACGGAATTCTGACCGGTCTCTTCTTCGAGAGCTTCAAGATCGTCGAGCGAGGGAGGCAGCCCTGTCAGATCGTAAGCAATGCGACGAATGAGGCTCGACCGCTCGGCGTCGGGCATCGGTTGAAGGTCATTCGCTTCCAACTTGCTGAGAACGAACGAGTCGATCCAGCTTCTCGGCCATTCCGCATCCTGAACCGTCGGGACCACATGCGATTCTGGCGGTTGAAACGCCCAGAACTGCCGGGCTGTTTCGAAGTCGATTTCCTCTGATCCGACACTTCCCTTGACCGGATCTGTTCGTGGATCAGGAGCCCCCATGCTGACCCACTTTTCGAAGTCCTTGATGACGTCTTCCGGGAGCTTACCCGACGGCGGCATCTCGTAAGTTTCGTATCTCAATGCTTCGATCAGCACACTCTCGTCGGGTTGGCCCGCCACGAGAGAAGGTCCCGAATCGCCTCCATTCAACAGGCCAGCTGCTGAGTCGACGAGCAGTCCGCCTTTCACCGATTTGGATTCGACCGAGTGACACTCGTAGCAATGTTTGACCAGAACGGGACGGATTTTCTGCTCAAAGAACTCAGTCCCGGCAGTGTCAGCAAAAGCTGGGAAGGAGAACAGGAGGGGAATACAAGTCCAGAATAACGATCGGCACACTTGGCGGGTCCGCTTCTTGGGAAGGATGCATCAACAGAAAATGATATCTTCTTGCGGAGTCAAATGAAAACCCCGGTACTCATCTCGCTGTCTGTTCCGAAACACTCTCGTCGACAGACAGACTGAAAATCGTCACATGTGTCGAGATGCGTTTCATCGAAACACGTCGTGAAACTTACTTCGAAGCAGCTTCGACATCGTGAAAAGTCATTGAAATGGGACTGATTCGCATTCGATTCGAATATCACGCGGGCACACGTGGCATTCAGCGAGAGGAACAGACTCGCAAGGTTTTCTTAAGTGATTTAATTCTGTGGAAGAGAACTCTTCGAAGAGTCCGTCTGCGGGCGTGTGCGGGAGGATTCAACATCATCGGACCAGTCTTGCAACTGTTGCAGCAGTCGCTTGGTGAGTTCGGGTTCACTCGCAGAGAGATCGTTGGACTCAAAGGGATCCTTCTCGAGGTTGAACAATTCGGCCGGTTCCGAAGAATCTCGTTTCGGGACGTTGCGAGTGACGAAAGGGCGGACGAGCTTCCAGTTGCCTTCGCGAATTGATGCGTTGTGTGAATACCTTGGCTTCGTTCGATTCCACTGCCAGAACATCGGGCTGTTGCGCTCTGCGCGTGTCTCACTTGTCAGGCTCGATGCAAAGCTGACACCATCCAGTCGATTGGTCGGTGTGTCATCGAGGTGGCAAACTTCAATCAGGGTGGGAAGCACATCGGTGAAATGAACAGGGCGGTCAATGACGTGAGGTGCGAAGGTTTTCTCCCAGTTGACCATCAAGGGAACGTGAATCCCGCCCTCGCTAACCATGTACTTCGTCCCTCGCAAATTCAGATTGAATCGTTCCGCAATAACCGGATCGGGACCATTGTCACTCGCGAATAGTATGAGCGTTTGGTCGCGAATTCCAAGGGTGTCGAGTTGATCCAGAAGCCGACCGATCCCGTCATCGAGGACTTCGATCATGGCGTAAACGGTCGCTGTTTGCTGATCGAATCCCTTCTTAGTGAAGTACTCGATTTTCTCCTCAGGGGCTCCGAGCGGACGATGCGGAGCGTAGTGAGCGAGGTGGAGAAAGAACGGTCGCTCGGCGTTTCGAGTGACAAAGTCGATCGCTCGGTCCGTGAAATCGTCGGTCAAATATCGGTCTTCGAAATGCTCTGTCTCGTTCTGAATTTGCAGCTTGTAATTGAAGTAATCGGAGACATACAGGTGTCCGGAGAACCCTTCGAAGACATCGAAACCGCGGTTAAGAGGATGGTATTCGGAACCGAGCCCCAAGTGCCATTTTCCGATCAGAGCTGTCCGGTAACCACTTTGGCGAAAGACGTCTGCCATCGTTGTTTCATCGAGTCGGAGTCGAGTCAGTTCCGGGTATTTGACCATGTTCAGCGTCACAACTCCCGTCCGGTGAGGGTATCGACCGGTTAAGAGAGCCGCTCTCGCTGAAGCACAGACAGGAGATCCGGAGTAAGCCTGTGAGAACCAGACACTCTCTTCCTTGAGTCGGTCAAGATTCGGAGTTTTGGTGCGATTCTCATTGAGGCAAGAGAGGTCCCCAAGGGCCATGTCGTCCGCGAGAATTAGAATAACATTGGGACGAGACTGAACCGCAGAGGATGCGTTCAGTTCTTCCGAGTAAGCCTCGACAGTGAAGAGTACTAACCCAATGAAAACTGCACTGATCGAGTTCAGACAACTGCGGAATGTCGACTTCCAATCAGTTGCCGAACTCGTTGGAAAGTCACGCAATGAAACGCTCCGTTTGATCACCTGAATGGTTTCTCTATCCGCAGCCGGACCGGTTGTTTCGAAGCAAGCTGCGCTTGTTTCAGTGATTCACTGTTGCAGAGATCAATTCAAGCGAAGCTGACCGGTCGCATCGGACATTGTGCATAGTTTGGTGCACAGAGCGTTCAGTTTCAATAAGCCATTTCCATTTGCTGTTGGCGTTCTTCCCACTCTTCGTAGCTGCAAATCACTTCGCGGCATTTGGAACCGTTGTAGTCGCCGACAATCCCATCCTCGGCCATGTGATCGATCATTCTCGCAGCTCGGCCGTATCCAACTCCCATCGCTCGTTGCAGAAGCGAAACGCTTCCTCGACCTTCACGCAGGACGATCTGAACCGCCTGTGAATAGAGATCATCCCGTTCGGTCGAGACTCCGCCACTCGTTGCTCCCGAGGAACTTGCTGCTTTCGTTGCTTGAGCGATTTCCGGTGAGTAACGCGGTTCGTAGTCGCTGTAGAAATCGATGATGGAGTTGACTTCGTCGTCACTGACATACGTTCCCTGAGCACGAGTCAGATTGCTCGTTCCGGGCGCGAGATACAACATATCTCCGTTCCCGAGAAGTTTGTCGGCGCCCATCTCATCGAGAACGACGCGACTGTCAGTTCGGGAGGCAACCTGGAACGAAATTCGAGCCGGCAAGTTTGATTTGATCAAACCGGTGATGACGTCAACTGTCGGTTTCTGAGTCGCGAGAACAAGGTGAATTCCGACAGCACGCGACTTCTGTGCAAGTCGAATGATGTGCGATTCCACTTCCTTGCCGTTGGTCATCATGAGGTCGGCCATTTCGTCGGCAATGATCACGATGTACGGCATCCGCTCGGGAACCTGCTCCGCTTCTTCGTCGTCTTCAGTGATCCCCATGCGATCAAGAACGGTTTCCCTTCCGAGTTTGTTGTAGCTGTCGAGATGACGGACGCCGACACGGGCCAGCATGTCGTAGCGTTCTTCCATCTTGTCAACCGCCCAGGCCAAAACCGCCTCAGCCTTTTTCATGTCGGTAATGACAGGATTCATAAGGTGAGGAATTTTTGTGTACGGGCTGAGTTCGACCATTTTCGGATCGATCATCAGCATTCGAACATCTTCCGGTGATCGGGTCATCAGAATCGAAGTGATCAGCGTGTTGAGGCACACACTTTTTCCGGTTCCTGTTCGACCAGCGATCAACAGGTGAGGCGTTTTCGTCATGTCGACGACAAGTGGGCGGCCACTCACGTCTTTCCCGAGGAAGATCGGGACGGCCATCTTTTCCGCCTGTTCAGAACAGGCTTCGGCGAGTTCTTTCAGTCGAACGGTGACTTGTTTTTCATTGGGAACTTCCACGCCGACGGTGTTCTTTCCAGGAATCGGAGAGACCACACGCACAGCGGGAACACGCAGCGCGACAGCCAGGTCGTCCGCAAGATTCACAACCTTCGAGATTCTCAGCCCCGCTTCGAGTTCGAGTTCGAACTGCGTCACCACAGGTCCCGTATCAATCTCTGAGACTTTCACGTTGAGACCAAACTCATCGAAAGTTCGTTCGAGAACCGCTGCTGCTTCCTGAGCCTTCTTGGCGAGAAGCTCAAAGGGAAACTCTTCAGCTTCTTCGAGAATGTCGAGAGAAGGAAGTTCGACATGCTGAAGCGATTCCGAAGTCTTCGGACGGAAGATCTTTCCGAGTCCGCTATTGTTTCGCGATGCCACGGTGATTGGAGGATTGACTTTGAACTCTGTCGGCACGCGGTGTTCGACTTCCGACTCCTGTTCCGCTTCTTCCTCGTGTTGAGTTTCGTCGACTGAGGCTGTCTCGGTTTCTTCTTCAGCTGCTCGTTCGAGCAGGGCTTTCTGACGTTCGCCCCGACGTTTGTAGAACTGCGTCACCATCCATGTCAGAGGGCGAACCAGAGCTTTCAGCACGCGGAGCGTCAGCCGAAAGAGAATCGTTTCCGTCGCCAGCAGGAGTCCGACAGAGAATATCGTCCCGATAATGATGATCGAGCCGACAATCGAAAACCGGTCGGTCAGGAGGACTTTCCCCCAGGCTCCAAGATAGCCGCCGCTTCCGATGAGGGGAGCCGCTGGCAAGCGAGGAACTGCGAGTTGCAATAGCAGACACAACGAGATCAACATCGCCACAACTCCGATCAGTCGAATGAACGGCTCGGCAATCTGCTTGCGAGAGAAGAGCCCGATGTCCAGGCAGAACACTCCCAGGAGAAGGAACCACGCTCCCAATCCAAACGTGTTCACCAGCGCGTGAGAGAGGACAGCCCCGGTCGGCCCGCACAGGTTGGTTGCCTGTGATCGCGCAGGGTAGACGAGATTCGACGGAGGATCCGCCGGATCATAGCTGTACAGGGCCAATCCGATGAACAAAGTGACAGCGAATAGCCCCAGCGCCAGCAGGTCAGTTTTTAGGCGATGGTAATCGATCATAATGAACAGGCATCGCAGAGAGTGCTGTCTGCGATTCTTTCCCAATTGGGAAGTCGTGTTCTGGCGAACTCCGGTCCGCGAGGCTGAAATCGATCACAGCTTTGCGCAATTCAACGACCAACTGCGATGGAATCCAACGTCAAATGTTACACCGCGGTGTTGAGCGTGAGGCGAAAAGTCACCAAGAGCGTGTATTTCTTACAACATTTGGAATCGGTTGTTCGGGTCGTAGCGAAAAGGACAGCTTCAACGAAAAAAGCCCGAAGGTTTCCCCTCGGGCTTCGATCAATATTCAAGAGTTGAATGCTACTCAGACTGACATCGAATCAAACTGCGAGAACCAGTCTTCGTCGAGATTGGCTGTTCCGGTGCGGCCGAATTGCTTCAACGCGAGCGGACTCATATTCGACACTTCTTCGACCGTCGGCATGATGACGTAATCAGGAATGAAGACAATCCCGAAACCGTGATCATGATCTTCATCTTCGTGATCGTGGTCCTCGTCATCGTGCAGGGACTTCGATTCAGAACCGGTGCCTGTTCCATTCTCGGATGTCGATGACGTCAGCGACCCCGGCAGCGTGTAGAAGTCGGCTGCAGCCATGTCGACTTCATATCCCATGTCCGCCAACGAAGCGACGGTGACTGAACTGATGGGGTTGGCGACTCCCGAGTTGAGATATCCCGTCATTAACTCGGTTCCGAATACCGACTCTCTCCAGTGGGCGTCGCGAGTTCCGGATCCTCCAGCGTTTTCCACAGGAACATCTTGCGGACCGGTTCCGAGCAGGTTGCCGTAAGCGATGCGAGCTTGAGTTCCTGTGAAGATCGGATCTGACGATCCAAGACCAGAAACAAGTCCCATCCCGGACCACATCGTTCCAATTCCGAGGACGTGACCCATTTCATGGATAATGACATCGACGAGTCGTCCCTGAGCTTCCAGCCAAACGAGATCGGCCGAGTCAAATCTCATGACTCCATAAGAAGGGATGAGAGACCCTCCACGGACTTCGCGTGGGCCAGCGGAGCCGAGAATCCCGCCGCGTCCATCGATTTCGGGTGCGCTGGCATCGATGACGATGTCGTCCACAATTCCGATGCTGGTATACGCATCTGGAAGGTCTCCGATAATGATCTCGGACCAGCGGGCCGCTGCTTCAGCGAAAATTGCCTGCTGCGAAGCGGTGAGATTGCTGTCGGTAAAGCGGACAACGATTTCGAACTCAGAGACAGGCGGCGGAACATACGTGACGGTCGAAGTAGCCTGGATGGACTGATTGTTCCCTGAGGCATTGTTTTGATCAAGGTACGTTGCTGTCAGCGAGATGACGTTCTGGAAATTGAGCGTCCCGTTCTCACTGTTCGCTGCTAGATTGTTTGAGCCGATGGTCCCGGTAAAGACTCCATTGCCCGATGACGACAAGTTCAGATACTCAAGATCGCTTCCAGCGTTCAGCTGAACCTGAACGGAACTCAATCCGGTTAAATCGATATCCTGGAGCGTTACCGTGACGACATCACCGGCTTCATATTCCGATTGATTGAGGCTGATTTGCCCCGTGTGAGATCGGACATTCGCATAAGTAAGGCGAGTTTGCTGTCCCCCAGTTGAGTCAAGTTCGTCGACATAGCTGGCGGTGATCGTCTCGTCCGCGACAACAGAAAGTGTTCCGTCGTGATTCGACGTGGTGTGCGCCGTCGTCCCAATCGTACGGGTGAAGAGACCGCCACCCTGAGCGTTCAACGTGAGCGATTCGGAGTCCAGCGACGTTGACAGGTGAACCGTTGCCTGCGACTGACCAGCAAGATCCGGATCGTTAAGAGTGACTGTTAATACGCCGCCGACATTTAAGAGTGTGGGAGAAAGCGACAGCGTTCCATTTGTTCCAGTCGGCGGTGGTGGAACGTTGATTGTGGCAGTCCGGGATACGGTGAGCGGTTGCCCGGTGGATGAAACAGGATCGAGGTATGAGGCTGTGATGGTTTCTCCAGAGTCAACGCTGAACACTGAGTCATTGGTGCTTGATGTTGAGTCGCTGGAAACAATTGAACCGCGGAACAGTCCTCGTGAAATTTCCTGCAGCGTCACGGTTTCTGTATCACTTATCGAAGTGAGTGAGACATTGAGGCTGCCGAGTCCGGACAGGTCGATGTCGTTAACGGTGATCGTGAGAAGGTCACCCGCATCGTAGCTTGTTTGATCGAAGCTGAGAGTCGCGGTCGTTTGTGCGAAAGCCTTGGTGCTGGTGAGGTTCGTCGACTGTCCGTTCTCATCGAAGGTGTCGACGTACGTCGCAGTGACGGTTTCTCCCGCAGTGACGGACAGAATTCCATTCGCAGAAATTGCGGCGATTGCTGAAGTGGCGAGTTGCCCAGAGAATTGACCATTCCCGATGGCACTCAACACAACTGTTTCCAGGTCATTGGCTGAGTTGACCTGCACAGCAAGAGTCGCGGCGTCCGCCAGATCGGGATCAGTGACGTTGATCGTCAACGCATCCCCGACTTGAACCACTCCGGCCGCGAACTGAATCGTCCCTGTTTCCCCAGTCGGCGGCGGAGGAGTCCCGTCGTCGGTGGTGATGTCGAGCGTCCACTCGTTGAGTTGTCCCCCGCGTCCGGGTTGATGATCGACAATTTCCAGAATCCATGTTCCGTTCGGATCGGCTCCGTTGAGAACTTCAAGAAGGTCTTTGGGTTGGAATGATCCGGTAAATGGTGCGTTGGCACCCTGAATCGATTCCGACGCCTGATCGTCGAGGATTGTGTCAGTGAAGTCGGGAAGCCAGAGTCCGGTTCTCTCGAAGAGTGTGATTCGAGTTCCATCCGGAGCGATCAGAGTTCCCGAAAGATGTCCGGCTGATTCGTGCGTGATCTCAACACCGACGTTGATATCTGTGATGAGCCCGTTGAGACCGGCGACGTCGATTTCCGAAGTGATGGTGGAGGCGACATCGGAGCGAATCAGGAAATTCTCTTTGTTGTAGAAGACGCCGTTTTCATCCTGTCCGCTGGGAGAAATGTCCTCTGCGGTGATGGTGATCGACCAGTTATCCAGCGACCCTCCGCGACCAGCTTGTCGGTCGATAACCTGGAACGTCCACGTTCCATTGGGATCAATTCCATCGAGCGCAGCGAGTTCCTTCATCGGCCGGAAAGTCCCGGTGAACGGCGCTCCAGCATCCTCGATGGCGGTCTCCGCAGCGTCGTCGAGAACAGTGCCATGGAAGTTGGGGAGCCAAAGGCCGATTCGATCGAAGAGCTTGACCGTCGATCCATCGGGCGCGATGAGAACACCGGTGAGATGTCCGGTCGACTCGTGAGTGATGTCGAAGGCAATCTGCAGGTCCGTGACAATTCCGTCGACCCCGCTGACTTCGATTGAAGTGGACACGGTGTTTGCGCTGTCGGCCGAGATCGCTACCGATGTGTTATTCGATCCGGTCGTCACCGTTTCCCCGGTGGGTGGAGGAGGTGGAGGGGTTCCATCGTCGTCGGTGGTGATGTCGAGCGTCCACTCGTTGAGTTGTCCCCCGCGTCCGGGTTGATGATCGACAATTTCCAGAATCCATGTTCCGTTCGGATCGGCTCCGTTGAGAACTTCAAGAAGGTCTTTGGGTTGGAATGATCCGGTAAATGGTGCGTTGGCACCCTGAATCGATTCCGACGCCTGATCGTCGAGGATTGTGTCAGTGAAGTCGGGAAGCCAGAGTCCGGTTCTCTCGAAGAGTGTGATTCGAGTTCCATCCGGAGCGATCAGAGTTCCCGAAAGATGTCCGGCTGATTCGTGCGTGATCTCAACACCGACGTTGATATCTGTGATGAGCCCGTTGAGACCGGCGACGTCGATTTCCGAAGTGATGGTGGAGGCGACATCGGAGCGAATCAGGAAATTCTCTTTGTTGTAGAAGACGCCGTTTTCATCCTGTCCGCTGGGAGAAATGTCCTCTGCGGTGATGGTGATCGACCAGTTATCCAGCGACCCTCCGCGACCAGCTTGTCGGTCGATAACCTGGAACGTCCACGTTCCATTGGGATCAATTCCATCGAGCGCAGCGAGTTCCTTCATCGGCCGGAAAGTCCCGGTGAACGGCGCTCCAGCATCCTCGATGGCGGTCTCCGCAGCGTCGTCGAGAACAGTGCCATGGAAGTTGGGGAGCCAAAGGCCGATTCGATCGAAGAGCTTGACCGTCGATCCATCGGGCGCGATGAGAACACCGGTGAGATGTCCGGTCGACTCGTGAGTGATGTCGAAGGCAATCTGCAGGTCCGTGACAATTCCGTCGACCCCGCTGACTTCGATTGAAGTGGACACGGTATTCGCGATGTCGGCCGAGATTGCCACCGAAGTGTCGTTTGAGAATTGGACGATTGTCGGATCGACCAGTGACGCGGTCGAACTGAGCATTGTCCGAGGCTCAAGCCATTCAATCGCTGGAACTGACGAAAGAACGTGGCGACGTGAGCGCAGTTTAGGTCTGTTCATGTATGGCGATTTGATTTTGAGATGGGATCAGGTGATGTGTTGATATCTCGAACCGTGAGCCCAAAACCGCCCTGCATAACTCTCTTCAACGCTTCCACGAGACGAGAATGGCGTCCACTAAATCAGCAACTTCCACGGAAGTCAACCTGTAAAGATGGGAACTCCAAGAAAGTTGATCGAATTGTGTGATCAGAATCGATTGTGAGGATGGAATGCCTCATTCTGCAGCGGAGGGCGACCGATTTTGAGCGGGAGAAGATGCAATTCGCAGCACGCCATGATCAATGCGAAACTTGAGCTTGTCTTACGAAATCGATTTCGCCTGACGTGTGCCAGTCAATTTCGCATTCCACATTTCGAGTGCAAAAGATTTCGACAGGTTTTCCGTCGATCAATCGGAAATCGTTCTTTTGATCGCCTGCGTTGACGTTGAATATGGAGCATTCGTTGGGGAAGCGATCGAATTTCGAAGAGGTATTCGCTGTGTCCTGTACGTTTCCAAAGCATCGCTGTGAAGCTGAAGATTGAAGTCAACGTGCTTCTGGATCACAGATATTGTGAAGGATTTCTTCAGATTGTGGACTTCTTGGCAATCAGAACGGAGTTTTCGGATGGAATCGCTCGCGAAATCAGGCACAGTTGAAATTATCCCAAGTTGCCTTCTCTGACGAGTTCCGTAAGAATTGGTTTTCAGAGTTTCATCTTGGTAACAGATCTCAATTTCGGTTTGACCGAAATCCCACCTTCGTCTTCCGACGGCTTTAGAGTCTTCCCATGAAACAACTAGCTTTCTTCCTCGCTTCTCTAGCAGCCCTGATGCCGGGGGGCACGTCAGCTGATGAGACCGGAGTCGACTTCTATCTTGAGAAAGTCGAGCCGATTTTCGCCGAACACTGCTTTCAATGTCACGGTAATGGCAAAGCAAAAGGGGGACTCAATCTCTATACCCGCGAGAATGTTCTTGCTGGTGGCGAGAGTGGAGCAGGGGTTGATCTGGAGTCTCCAGAATTCAGCATGATCCTCGATGCGGTCAACTACGAGAGTTACGAGATGCCGCCTTCAGGGAAACTGCCTGAAGAATCGATTGCCATCATCCGCAAGTGGATTGAAATGAAAGCTCCGATGCCGGAGCGCACGGATGTGATCGCGGTTGAAGAAGAACACGGCATTCCTGTCGTGAATGAGGAAACCCGAAATCACTGGTCGTTCCGACCTTTGGATTCGGTGGAAGTTCCTAAAGTCGCTTCCGAGTTTGTTCAGACTCCGATCGATGCTTTCGTTGTCCAGAAGCTGCATGACTCCGGACTGCAACCCAATCCAGAGGCAAGCCGTGAGTCGCTCGTTCGCCGGCTCTATTACACGTTAGTTGGTTTGCCTCCCACGCCCGAGCAAGTGGATCAGTTCGTCAACAATGATTCACCGGACGCTTTCGAAGACCTCGTCGATGAATTGCTCGACTCTCCGCATTTCGGAGAACACTGGGCCCGGTACTGGCTTGATCTGGTTCGATATGCCGAAACCAACAGCTTCGAACGAGACAACCCCAAGCCATTTGTCTGGAAGTACCGTGACTATGTCATTCGAGCTTTCAACGACGATAAGCCGTACGACGAATTCGTTCGAGAGCAACTCGCTGGAGATGAACTTGATCAAACGACGGCCGACTCGATCATCGCAACCGGCTACTATCGTTTGGGGCAGTGGGACGATGAGCCAGCCGATCCCAAGCTGGCGATGTACGATGAGCTGGATGACATCATCGCGACGACTTCACAGGGATTTCTCGGGCTGACGATGAACTGTGCCCGTTGCCACGATCACAAACTCGATCCGATTCCTCAGGCAGACTACTACCGGATGGTTGCTTTCTTCCGGAATGTCAAACGCTATGGGATTCGCTCCGAAGAGTCCGTTTACGAGCGGTCCGTTCGAAGCATTGCGACTCCCGAAGAACAAGCGATGTTTGAAGCGGAATCGGCGGCTTATCATCAACAAGTCAATGATCTGCGAGCAGAGCTTGATGAAGTCGAAGAGCGAATTCGTGCGAGCCTTCAGGGGGGCGAGAAAGATGACTTTCAGGCCGATTCCGTTCGCTTGCGAATCGTCAAAAAATATGTCGGGAAGTATCTGACACAAGAAGAGTTCGACGACTATGCCCGCAAACGCAAAGAGTGGACTCAGCTGAAAAATCATCCGCCGCAAATTGCTGATCAGGCGCTCGCGGTGACCGAATACGGAATGGACGCCCCGGCGACGTATATTCTGATTCGAGGAAATGCGTCTTCTGAAGGTGATGTCGTTGAACCCGGATTTCCGACCGTTCTGACGGACGATCCGCCAGTGATTTCGCCACCAGCACATGGTCAGAGCAGTGGACGTCGTCGTGCTCTCGCCGAGTGGATTACAGATCCTGAAAACGGGCTGCCACTGAGAGTGATTGTGAATCGCATCTGGCAGTGGAGTTTCGGTCGGGGGCTTGTGCAGTCTCCCAATGACTTTGGATTGACCGGAGTCGCTCCAACGCATCCTGAACTCCTGGAGTGGCTGGCGGTGCAGTTTCGCGAGGACGGTCAGAGCCTGAAATCGCTGATCAAACAAATGGTGATGTCTTCGACCTGGAGAATGTCTTCAGCGCCTCAAGAGCAGGGACTCGAAATTGATCCGACGAATCAGCCGTACTGGCGATTTGATATGCGACGACTCCGGGCGGAAGAAATTCGCGATTCGATTCTCGCAGCGAACGGAACCTTAAACCTCAATGACATGTTCGGCCCGAGCATCTATCCGCTCATTCCGGAAGAAGTGCTGGCTGGACAGTCTCGTCCCGGTCAGGGATGGAATGATTCAAGCGAAGAAGAACGCCGCCGGAGAAGCATTTACATTCATCTCAAACGCTCATTGACGGTTCCGTTGATGGCTTCGTTTGATGTTGCGGACACCGACTTCACTTGCCCGGTCCGATTCGCAACGACGCAGCCAACACAGGCGCTCGGAATGCTGAACAGCGATTTCCTCAACACGCAAGCAGGAATCTTTGCGGAGGACATCGTCGCTGAGGCAGGCGATAACCTAAGTGATCAGGTTCAATTGGCGCTTCAACGAGTTCTGCAACGAGATCCAACGCAATCGGAAATTGATCGCGGCACCGATCTGATCAATGACTTGCAGTCCGAATACGGTCAGGATCAATCGACCGCTCTGAAGAACTTCTGTCTGCTGGCATTGAATCTGAACGAGTTCATGTACCTCGACTGATCTCGATTCTTAGAGAAATCGTTGAATGATCAAACGGCGGAGCGTGCTGATTGGCGCGCTCCGCCGTTTCGTTTCTTTCCACTGAGACGACTGGTTTGTTGCGGACAGTCAGTCGTTCGTCGTTACGATGGCATAGATCGTATTCTTCGGAAGAGTTACTCGACCGTTGCTGACGTCCATGGTCTCGACGAGATATCCAGCAATGTCAAGAACCTGAACCGATCTCAACTTCGGATTGTTGATTGTGACAGTGACCTCGGTGTTGGCAATCCGAAACGGTGGGTGTCCGATTCGAACGATCTGTTCTCCCTCGATCTCCGGGCTGTCTTCCTTGTTTCCCAATCGAAACGTCGCGGGACGCGTCTCATAGCCGGTCAATCGATTGACGGTGACGACTTGAATCAAGAGTTTCTTTGAGTCTTGGATGGGCTGATCATCAAGGCTCACGATGTTGATGGTGGCGTACTCGTTTTCACTTTCGATTGTGACGTCAGACAGTTCAAACGTCCCACCGTTCCGCTTTAAAAATCCTGTGACACCCTGCGCTTTCGGAGCGTCCATGGTGCAAATTTCGCGGCGGTAGTCCCACTTCAATTCTCCAGTGGCGCTGGTGATTGTTCCCGACTGAGGATCGAAGAATGAAGAAAGATCGGGTCGGTCTTGCGGGCTGTGTTCCTCGGACGTTGTTGTTTGGACTGGCCCAATCAAAAAGGCAGCCCGATTCACTTCGTCGCCGTCAGGAGTCCAGTCAGGACTGAGGTCAGGCAGGTTCCGTTGATCTCCGTAGGCTTCGTTATCTGTGATCCGTGGAATTTGACGGTCGAAAATCTCTTCGAAGGTTCGGCTGTCGACGAGAATCGGCGCGGCCTGCTTTAGATCGCCACGACGATAGAGGAGTGCATTCGCCGGGAATCCCGCCATCATCGCCGGGTAGCAATGGTTCCACTTGTGTGTCGACATCTGGTCGCCAGTCCGCCAGAACGGCTTGAGAGGGTCTCTCTCGTATTCCGGTGTTTGACATGAAAACCAGGCGACACCATCGAGCCCCGTCAGGCCTTGATAGGCAGCGACCAGAAACGGCCCCTCGCTTTGGTATCGATTGGGATTCTTCCAGGCTGTCTCTGTGACAATGAAAGGATGTCCCTGATGCTGGCGAAAGTTGGTACACATTTCGAATGGCTTAGAGAGAACCGACTCATTGACGAGATAGTCGCCGGGGTCGATTCGATAGCCGTCGTTGGGGCCCTGATGCTGAAAGTCGGACCCGACGTACTCGTTCTCGGCATCGATCTCGAGAGCGTGATAAGAAAACCGCTCCAATGCCTTCAGCTTTTCGTCATTGGCTGTTCGCCAGTTTGTGGCATTGAGAAGTTGCTGGCAGCCAAGTTCGTCGCGGATGTATTTGCCCATCTTGCGATAGAAGTCGTATTGAAACCTGGCGAGAAACTCAGCAGTGTCACGTTGCCGTTTCGCGAATGCTCCATCGACGTCAGTGGTCAGATCGTAAATCTTCAAGCAGGCAATTTGTCCGTTCTGCGGGTCATCCAGTGGATCGTTGCCTTTCCAGCCATCTCCCCAAGCGTCCCAGGCTGCTGAAGTCGATCCATACCGTTCAGCGAGAAAACTGGAAAAGTGGTCCGAAAGCATTGCTCGATGATGATCGGGAAGTCGCTGCATGGTCCAGAAAAGGAGAGAATCTTCGTTGTGAATCTGGAGGATGGCGACCGTCGGGTCATCTTTGATTGCCAGCCCGGTGTACGGATTGACACGCGTGTAGAGTGTTCGCGTCCACTGCTTGTAAGCCGCTTGCAGCGTCGGGTCGATAAACAACAAACCTTCCATATCGACCTCACCGCCTGGCAGATTCCAACTGGCGGGGGCGTCAAAGTGGGCATAGAACGGTGATAGCAGGACGTAAATTCCGTTCTTCTTTGCGGACTGAATAAAGCGGAAAACTCCGTCGATCAGTTCTTCGTCGACGTTTGTGATCTTCGATCCGGGCGATCGATCGCAGACCGTGACATGGAGGCGAACCATATTCACGCCCAGTTTGGCAAGCCAGCGTGCGTGTCGATCCATCTGTTCCGGCGGAAAGCGATAGGCATCTGTGCCGACAATCCAGAATCGGGCGGGTGTGCCATCCCCAAGAACGAAATCGTTCTTGTCTGGTGAGAGTCGGACGAATCCGCTCTGTCCCGATTCCGCTTCGTTGAGATCTCGCAGATCAAGTCGTGCGATATCGGTGAGTGGATCAGTTTGTTCAGGGAGCGGCCATGAGTTCGATTCGTCGAGGACAGGTTCCCAGGCGAATACGTGGAGCGGGAAGAGAATCGCGATCACGAGAAACGTTTGAGCAATACGTCGCATCATGAGGCTTCCTGATTTCAACAAGTGAAGGGAGTGGAGAGAAATCGTTCATCAGAGTCGGCTGTACTCTCTTGAACTCGTCTCTTTTGTTGTTGGTTGCGTGTGCGAACTGTCTCGAACGACAAGCCCGATTCAAGAGCACCAGTTGTCAATCATCTGGGAGTACGTTTGTGTGCCCTGTTCAAGGTCGTCAAGCGTGATCCATTCATCATGAGTGTGCGCCCGAGCAATGCTGCTGGGTCCGAACACGACGGCCTGTTTGATGTCACCGAACCAGGCACCATCTGTCCCGTAGGAAACGGTCTTGGGTTTCTTCTCCGGGGAAAACTTCAGGCACTCTTGAACGAATGGCGATTCGGGATCGATATCGAACGGAGGCGCTTGAAAGGCAATTTCCATCTTGAGCTTGTGTCGTTCGCATGTGTCGCGGATGCGGTCGATGATCGGAGTGGCGTCGATCCCCGGCATTTGTCGAAAGTAAATGGTGCAGACACTTTGAGGGGGCGTGATGTTCACAGCATGAGTGTGATCGTTGATTCCGAGGTTCATCGTCATTGTGGGGGGAGAGAACGCCGGATTTCTCCAGGCTGTGTCCGTTTCCATCTCGTTGTTGAGTTGCCACACTTCCGAGAGAAACGGAATCATTTTCCAGTTCGCGTTCTCTCCTTCTTTCGTGCTGGAGTGAGCCGCGATACCTGAGGCTGTCACTTTGATCAGACAACCTCCTTTGTGGGCATGCACCACTTCGAAGCACGTCGGTTCCCCGATAATCGCTCGAGTCTGGCCCTGGACCATTTCTTGATAGAGTTCGGAGTGCTGAACGACCTGCTGGGCTCCGAGCATTCCGACTTCTTCGTCAGCGGTGCAGCAAAAATAAACCGGTGCAGAGAGCGTTCGGTTTTGAAACTGTTCCATTGCCGAAAGGAAACAAGCGACAGATCCTTTCATGTCCGTGCTTCCGCGTCCGTAGAGTCGTCCCTGTTTGACAGTGGGAGAGAACGGCCCATGCTCCTCGATCACCCAGTCGTCGGCAGGGACAACGTCCGAGTGACCGAAATACGCAAGCCCTCCGGTCCCGGAGCCAAGTTTGCCGAGCACGTTCGATTTCGCGACTCCTCGGCGGTCTGTGTAGTCGACCCGCTCAATGGCAACGTTCAGTGATTGCAGCCAATCCTCGATCTGGTTCGTGACCTCAACGTTGGAGGTCGAACTCACTGATGGAAACTTGATCAACTCGCTGGCGTACTCAAGTGAATTCATAAGAGTCTCTTACTCAAATTAAGGCGATCGTCCGATTCTCTGTGTTTGAGAGTGTCTGGTCTACCGACTCGTCTGCGGGAATCAAGCATTCTCTTGAAACACGACCATCCCGATTTCGAATCAGCTTTGCAGTCCGGTGCGCACGTCTCGTGTTGTGGAGGAGATTCGCCATGATCGTTTGTGAGAGTCGGTTCAGGCAAGGTAAAGACTGCCCCAAACCGGTCTTTGGAACAATGATCATCTGGGAAGCCAACTGGTTCAGGTGTTTCCTGAGCATTCCCCGGAATGGCGTCGTCGATAATTCACGGGACACGTACAAACAGAAATCTTGATCTGTGGATCGTTCTGTTTCGTTCAGGAACGGAGATGTGACAGTTCTGGCGAGTGTGCGGTGAATCGCGACTTCCCTTGTGGTTTGCCAAACCGGAGATCTAAAGTGCCGTGATTCGCGGCGATTGTGTTATTGTTCCACGTTATTACGAGTTTAGAATGGGCTGGATTCACTGGTGCGAAAGATAACCGCTTTAGCGACACGTGCGATGAGAGTCGACGCGCGGAGCCTCACGCCGCATCTGATGCGCATGGGGCTGGCATTCTTTATTTTGATGCAGTTGGTCTCTGCGGGAGTGGCGTTCAGCTCACAGGCACCAGGGAAGACGTTCTTTCAGTCGATCATCTACACCAACGCCATCTTTGCGTCATTTGTCGTTACGTTGCTCTTCGCGAACTCCATTACGGAAGAGAAAGAAGAACGAACACTTCCTCTGCTTCAAATTGCAGACGTGCCTGCACTCTCAATTTTACTTGGAAAATTTGCTCCCAGGATGATTTCGATCCTTCTGATTCTCGTTGTGCAACTTCCGTATTCGCTCCTCGCGGTCACGTTGGGCGGAGTGACTCTTCATCAGGTTCTGGCGAGCTATCTGGCTGTCGCAGCGTATGTCGTGCTGATCGGAAACGTCTCACTCTGGTGTTCGGTGATTTTTCGAACCACCGCGAATGCGGCGGGGCTGGCCGGGATTCTCGTGCTACTCTATCACGCACTTCCGGCTCTTGCGCACGCGATTTTGATCTACTTGCAAAATGATTCGGTATTCGGGCCCGTTGCTGTGACAGGTCTGAAATGGATGAATACCTTCTGGCAGACCAACGTCTTCGTTCAACTCAGCCAAATCCTTGCAGCTGGCGGTCGTGAGCCGTATTTCAGTCTGCAATTCGCTTCCAATATGGTGATTGGTTGTCTGTTCTTCGGGCTGTCGTGGATGGTCTTCGACTGGTTCAATCGAGAAATCGAAGCTGCTCCGGTCGCACGCAGGGCAACACGTCGCAAAGCAGGTTCCGCTCGTCGTTCGCGAGTCTGGAGCCACGCACTCGTTTGGAAAGACTTCAGATTTGTCGCGGGTGGACGACGTTCGATTGCGTACCGGATGATCGCTTACAGCTTATTGGCGTTCATTGTAACTGGCACGCATTCCGGCTGGAATCTGCGGCGAATCGATCTGGAAGAAAGCGCGAGTATTGTCGCTGCGTTATTGTTCTTCGGATTTATCCCCATGGAAGTGGCACTCCTTGTTGGGGCCACATTCCACCGTGAGGTGAAGGACAAGACGATCGCCAATCTGATGATGCTTCCGAAATCGACTGCGACGATTGCCTATTCCAAATTGGCAGGGGCGTTCATTGGGGTGATTCCGTCGCTGTTTTTTCTTCTCCTGTCACTCGCCTTCGCTCCCGAGATTGTCAATGAAATTTTGAAAGAGATCGGACGGTCTGAAAACTTCTTGCTCGGCGGGATCATCATTGCAAATGTCGTTGCACATTTGCTTCTGTACTATCACCTCGTCGCATACATCTCGCTGTCGTTCAACGGATGGTGGGCGCTCTTTATCGCCTATCTTGTTCAGTATTTCGGGTGCATTGTTCCCGTATCCCTGGTTGGGATTTTCGTTGGAGCATTCAATATTCGTGTTCCGGATGGGGTCGAATATCTCATCGGGATACTCGCAGCTGCGGTCGTGTTCGTGCTGGTTGTGCTTCTTCACCTGTTAATCGGCAGGGCACTGGAAAAGATAGCTGCTGCCTGATGTTGTATTTGAAGATCAGCCATGCAGTGAACGCCGCAATCAACGAGAACACTTCCGATGAGAGATGAGAACTCGTCGTTTTTAATGCGTTCTCACGCGTCCTGCTGCATCAGAAAGTCTGTCACGAGATTCTGGAATCGTGGAAGAGTTGATTGTGCCACCTGAACCACGTGGTCACCGTCGGCAACTTCTCCAGCGTCGGGGAGGCACAAATTCGTGATCGCAGCGACGGCAACGGTCTTCATACCGCATCGACTTGCATGGGCGACTTCGGGAACAGTGGACATTCCGATCGCGTCGCCAATTCGGCGAAAGAATCGAAGCTCCGCACGCGTTTCGTAATTCGGTCCCGGCACAGCGATGTAGGTTCCCTCGTGAAGAGGGAAGTTGTGCTTTCTGGCAATACGCTGCAAGCAATCAGCCACGCGAATATCGTCATCGAGAGACTTCGCGCGGAGGAGGGGATCACCGTCGCCAAAATGAGTCAGTCGCGACTGCAGAAAGTTGACATGATCGCGAATGAGCATCAGGTCGCCGACTTGAAAGTGAGGCGACAGCCCTCCAGCAGCACAGGATAAAAAGACTCTTTCGACACCGAGGCAGCTCAACACCTGCATCGGGTAGGTAATTGTCGAAACATGATGGCCCTCATAGAAGTGCGGGCGACCTTGCAGGACAATCACCTCACAGCTTCCGACGCGACCAACGATGAACCGTCCGGCATGTCCGGTCGCTGTCGTCTTCTCGAATCCTTCGAGCTCTTCAAATTCGAAAATGCACTCGATGTCGAGGGAGTCCGTGAAGCCTCCGAAACCGGTTCCAAGGACGATCGCGACTTTCGGAAGCGTTGATGACAACCGAGCCCGGATTTGCTGACACGCAAAATCGGCAAGGTGCGACAGTGGGTGGCCAGGATCAGGCTTGAGCACAGAAATGCGGGCTTCCGAAATGAGATGGAGAAGTATTGAACGCATCGATCGAGCTTCGTGACGAGAACGCGCGAGACCGAACTTGATTGAAGTGATGTCACAAAGCTCATCTGATGGGGCGAAGAATAGTCGATCAGAAGTCGATTCCCTATGCTTCGCTTTACGGAATCCGTGAGAAGAGGTCAATTACCAGTTTGTCCCGTTGGTTTTCATTAAGCCAGCGTTCCTGCAAGCCACAAATTGTGCAACGCCAAGGATCTGTTTGGATGCAAAGCTTCGTCCGTTCAGTTGATTCGTTGAAGTTCCCTCGGTGGTTCGCTGCGGGGCTCGTCCTCTGTTTCGCAGCATGGGGAACCATTGCTCACGCTCAGTCGACGCCTGACTTCGAGGCAGAGAAGTGGGAAGATCGTGTCTCGCAGCTGTCTGAGGCAATCATCGCTTCGCCGAAGAATGAACAGCTTTATTCGGCGAGAGGGGATGCTCACTTTTTTCTCGGACAGTTCAAAGAGGCTCTCGTCGACTATGACAAGATTGTGGAACTGGTTCCCGAACGAGATTCGTCTCACTGGCGTCGGGGGATCGCCTTGTACTACACATCTCAATTCGACAAGGCGACTTCGCAATTCCAAAGATACCATTCCTTCGATCAGGTCGATCGTGAGAATGGCATCTGGCGTTACCTCTCCCAATTGAAGCACTCCGGAAACAAGGTCGCCCAGGCAGAGTTGCTCAAGTATGAAAAAGATGATCGGGAACCGTTCGGAGACATTTACCGTTTGTATTCCGGGGAAATCACGAAAAAGGAACTCCTCGACCGAATCGCAAACGCCAAAGTCGACGATGACGAGCAGAGCAAACGCTTGTTCTATGCCTCACTTTACATCGGATTGCATGAAGACGCGCAAGGGCGTCCTGGCCAAGCCAAACCGTATCTTCAACAGGCAGCTTTGTCCGACTGGGGGCGAACTGCAGGCTACGGCCCAAATTTCATGTGGCATGTCGCACGCTTACATCTTCAGAAACTGAGTCAGCGTGAATCGAGCCAGAGATCGCCCGATTGATTAATTCTCGAATCGCGTGAATTGTTATTTCGCAGGCAAGGAAGTGAACGAAATGATTGACAGCAGTGGCGGCGAATTGCCGGATCAGCAGGAAGGATTCGTCGACCCGGGGAAGTGGGTGTTGCCCCTCGTTAGTATGACGCTGGGGCTGATATCAATGTTTTGGTTCGATAAAATCGCGGGTGTCTATTTTCTCACCGACGATTGGCTCGATGAGTTTCACGAACTTGTGGACGCGGCCGAACACTTTGGGACACCATACGGGCAGTTGATCGGATTGTTCTGCCTGACATCCGCTCTCCACTGGAAAGAGTGGCGGATCGTCCGTTTCTTTCTCGCCGCATCCTGTGCCGGGATTGCTGCGAATATCGTGAAACTGTTCATTGCACGTGCGCGACCGAACTCGTTCGACTTCGAGACTCTGCGAATTTGGGAATCCTTTGGTCAGTGGCTTCCCTTCGCTGAAGGTGGATCAGCGTGGCAAAGCTTTCCGTCGGCTCACACTGCCTCGGCTTTTGGATTCGCTGCAGTCCTGTCGTCTGCTTACCTGCACGGCAAGCCAATGTTCGTGTTTATGGCGATCTTGACCGGCTTCCACCGGATCTCCGTTTCGGCTCACTTTCCCAGCGACGTCTTCTTTGGCGCCGCGATCGGATGGCTCATCGGGTGCTCGTTCGTCGGAAACAATTGGCTATCGAGGAAATTCGACCGTTTAGAACAACGGCGACCGGACTGGCTCCGAGAAATGGACCGCCTGAGAAAATAACCCGGCACTAACAATGTGTGTTTATCTGTTCGTGCGTTCAGGTGTGCTGGTCACGGAGCGATCGGTTCCGCCTGCGGACGGCTGGTCTTCGCTAAACAGCATCAGCTGGCCCATCCAACCTGCAACTCATCAGTGGTTCCATCGAAAAGGCGTTCCACTGAGCGAGGTGCGAAAGTCTTTCCGACGGATTGGAAGTTCAGGCAACCTGGGAAGACTTCGATGCTGTGAGCGGGAGTCGAAACGCACTTTCCAATTTTTTGCTCCAAGGTCCTTGACCCTCTCATCGGTCCCGCTATTATTCATCTTGGTGGTGGCGAACGAGGCAATCAACCTTCTTCGTTCAACGGCCCTTGCAAGCGGATCATGACAAGTGTGGTCTCCACACTTTTTCTCATACGCCCTTTTCTTTCACTGGCTTTTATGTCGTGGATTGTTGAAGGGTAAGTCCGTTAGCGTAGTCTTCTTCACGAGACGTTTTTTAAGATCTGTCTTGTTTGAAAAAGTCTGCTCTAGCAAGTTGACTCCTCGGCAACTGTTGGTATTGTTCCCGCAGCAAGCGAATGAGTCGAGTCGGCTTCACAAGTCCTGTGTTGTTATGGTTTTGTGTTGCTGTCTCTTTTGAAAGTGTTGCCGTAAGTTGAGGGTGATTTCAGCTGTTGCGGCAAGCCAGTTGTGAAGCAGTTGGTAAAGATCTTTGGCAATTTGGTTGGTGGACGTCTTGTGATTTAACGTTTTGCGTTAAAGAGCTTGGGTTCAGTGTTCTTGATTTCTCGATGATCGAGAAGTGCCTGCAAAGGTGCTTTTGGAG
>NZ_SIHI01000045.1 GCF_007859735.1 Thalassoglobus neptunius
CTTATCCGCAGCGTCGAACTCGCAAACCACCCGGTCCACCGACAATCAAGCCACCTTCAGCTGACCTGAACCTCCTCGCCCAAAAAATCACACCCCTAACACTGACTTCATACGGTTAACGGCGTTGCGTGCCACCCCCGAGCCTAGAGAAACGTGCCTGTCCGAGTAGGACAACTCAAGATTGTCGATTGACCCATTCCGGAGGCTACCATCCGGCACGACAAATACAACATCATTTCATGGACGCTCGACATTTTGTTGAAATTGTCAAAATAGGCATCGCGTGACGTTGTGAGCACTTCGGAACCGAGTCCCGTTGTTCCCAAGCAGTAGAATTTCATGTAACACCGCACGGTTGATGCCGCATGACACAGGCCAAGCGACTAGGCCCAGATACGTACGACACTCACAAGCCCTTTCGGCTAAGGATCGGGAGCCAGCTCCGGAGTCGGTTCTCACTTTTCGTCAACCCGGCGTGCAATTCTCCATCTTTCGTGAAGATTCGCACATATGCCGAGCCGGCTTCTACGTCCTTAGGATTTGCCAATTCTCACCCTTTTCTTGACTGCAAGAAACTCAAAAAGAGGCCCCCAAGTAGGAGAACTTGGGAGCCAATCAAAACCGCCACGTCCGCTTAGAAGGACTTTTCGATCATCTCCTTAACGTCGAGCTTCAGGGATGAACCATAAAGGACGTAGGTGAACGTGATCGGAGTTCCTGAGTTTCGTGTCACTCCCGAGAATGTTCGTCTTGCGAAACAGACGCCAGAATCGAGGAACTCCTTCCAAGCCTTGATCATGATTTCGAGGAATTGAACTCGGTTCTTGTAAAGAATCTCAACCGGTGATTCTTGTTTGAGAACGTTTCGTTTGTCTCGGTAATCTCTGTCTGCAATGCCTAAAGCCAGTTGACGGAAGCGGTAGATTCCGAATTCCTCAGCCAGAGTCTTCCCTCGTGCCTTTTGTCTCTCAATCTTGGAATACTCTCTGGCTGGAACCAAGAGGAGTGCTGCGAGACCCGGAGGAGTGCAACTCACTTTTTCGATGTAGCTGTTGGTGGATTGCTTCAAGGGCTCTTCCTGGGAGTCTGCGAAATCACCCACAAGCTTTCTCGCCTTTTCCAGGAACTCTGAAGACTGGTTATTGTTGAAGTTATCGTGAATCACTCCCTCTTGAATGTTCGGTGGATTCGTCACACCAGAGCCACTGACAAGAAAGAGCCGGACGTTTTCCGGAAGAATCTTGAACGTCGGCTGATCCTCGCTTCCATAGAGAGCCTCAATCTTTCCCGTCGCCGCAAGTCGACGAACGTTGAAAGGAGTTGTCCCGAGTTCTGAAGCAACTTGCTCGGCTGTCAAAAATGGAGACTGAACAACAACGGTGGAACTCATTTCAAGCTTCCTTTTAAGTGATCGAATTTTGATAATTTCTCAGCATATGGAGCCGAGAACCTGTCTTGTTTAGGTTTGCGTGTCACTACCTGCCATCCTGGCACCTCCGCCTGACCAAGGGCTAAACGAGGTTGAAAGAAGGACCCGCGTTCTCTTTAGTGCTCTTAGGTTCGTGTCATAATGGCAGAGGCATTTTTACATAGCACTGTTGAGATGCTCGACCGTCGCCCCAACGGAATGAGTCATAAAGGCACTGCTGAGAAAATCGTACCTGTTGCGAGTTCGAATCACTTCTCCTGTGATCAACTCGACAATCGCAAGGGGCCGGCCCTCCTTTCGAGCATCCGAATGGCGAATGGCGTGAATCCTGTGGTTTGCAATCGTGTACTCCTCTCCGTTTTCGTCTTCGATACTGACTCCTGACATTCTTCCTCCAAGTTTAAGAAAAGGGGTGATTTCACTCTGAGTAGTAGTAGTGATGACAACCCCTTATATAAGTAGGTGTGATCACTACTACTTCGCTGCATCGGAAGACACCCCTCCTCAGAGTCGGGGTTGTCTTTCCGCTGTTCGCTCGTCTGATGTATGTGAGCGATGGCCGGCCCATCGGCTGGTATCACCGGAGGGCCGATGAGGCCTATGCGACCACTTGCTTCGACCAGGTCTCGGTTGATAAGTAGGCGTTGACAGTTTGGTTATTCCCTCGGGTGACTTGCTCAACCTTCACGAATCCTGAGTCGATGAAATCGGACATCAGATTCGTTGTGATCTTTGTTCGACCAGCCCAACCTTGATCCTGGAACACCTGTTTTAACTCGTTGATCGTTGAGCCCTCTTCGGCCCGGAGATTGAGAGCCTCTCGGAGGTTCTGTGAAAAGGACTCCTCTTTTTCCTTTTGAGCCGCTTCCTTCTTCTGCTGTTTCGACTCCGAGTAGCTGGCAACCTCTTCTCCGAAACTCCGAACTTCGCAGTTCCAAGACCAAGCTCCGCTGCTATCCCTCTCTCGCACATCAACAGCGAACTTCCCGGCATGGCCATCTGAACCACCTGTGACCATCCAAAGAGAGTGCTGATGCGTCTCCGGGTCAAAGTCTTTCCGAGGGTTCACTAGAACCCATTGCCGGCTCCATTCAGCCCAACCGGCTCCGCTCAAGTGCTCCAAGCTCAAGGATCGGCCAGCCTCGAATTTTCGGTTCGTGTGATGATTGATGATCGGAGTGCAACCCGTCTCGGCTGCAATTTCGCCGATCTCACGCAACATGTTCCCCATCTTCGAGACATTGGCCGTATGATCGGCGAGTGATCCCAAGCACAAATAGGCCGGGTCGATGATCAGAACATCGAGGGCTAACTCCTCGATGGTCTTCTTCATGAGTGCCAACTGGCTCTCCTCTGAGAAGACTGGGAGTTGATGACAGATGAAGAGTGGAACCGAATCAGTAGAGCATGGATCGTTCCCCTTTGAGCGAATGATCGCTTTCAGAATACTCTGGTTCTTCCCCCGGCTCGCTTCCCCGGTCATAATTCCAACTCGTGCCGGCTCCGGACAATCAAACAGACCGAGAAACGGAGTCCCTGAGGCCATTGAATATCCGGCATCGATACTGAGACAAGTTTTGAGCGACTTGGGAGGGCCGGCGAGCAAACAGGGTTGACCTTTGGCGATGACTCCGGAGATATGATAGTCCACTTGATCCTCCTGCTTGAGGTAGTCCGCAATGGTGAGAAACGGGAAACTCTTGGAGGGAGGTTGAGGAGTCGGCCCCTTGAATCTGTCTACGATGGCCGAGATATCAATGTTCTCCCCAAACTCTCTTGAGTAGCCTTGAGCGACCAATTCTTTCGTAGCTTCTCGGAATGCTGTTTCGGAGGCGTCTCCAAAATTCAGAATCGCGAACACTGCAAACTTGCTGTAGCCTCGGCCCGGTTCTAGGAATGGGTGGCAATTCGGGGAGAAGGCATAGAAGAGATTCGAGCCGTCATGATTTGTCGTCGCCGAAACAGGATTCTCGGTTCCTGGTCTTTTCCAGCGAGTCGCCTCTCCCTCAGTTCCGACATTCTTGAATCCGTGAGGTTCCAGGATCTGAGCCCAGGAGGCCGAGAGGTTGAAGACATCCCCAGGGCTGGGACAATGCTGAGGGGGCCTCTCGGCTCTCTCTTGGGCCGGCTGCTCAGTCGTCATATCGAGAGGGCTTTCATAGGGGAGCCCCTCGCAACCGAACCAGCGAGCGACCATCAGCCAGATATCCCGAAGCTGGGGAGTGAAGGCCGGCACCAACTCATGAGGCCTCGGCCCGGAAACGTGTTGATAGTTGGAGGCTCCGAGTGGGTGGCAGAAGTCCGCCGAGCCGGGAGAGAGGACGTAACCGCCTTCTCCTCGGGTTTCGATGAAGTATCCAGGGGTTCCGTCGAATTCGCCTGTTGCCGGATTGAGCCGGCCCGAGTGTCGAGCGAGCTTCAAGCTCCCTGATGGAGGCTCAATGCAGCGATAGTAAACGTGGGCTCCTCCACTGGGAGTTCTGATAATCGAAACTTGATCGAGAGGCCCGGAGTCGACTCCGTTCACCACACAAGCGGAATGCGTTTCCTCGAACTGCCTCTGAATGAACTGGCAAGTTTCGTCCCAGTTGTGAATATCGAAGTCTAACACTTCCAGGTTGGCTGAGACCGATCCGCAAACAACTCCGATTCCAGCCGGTTGAGAGTACCAGCCTCTCAACTCTGCCTCTGTCGGAAGTCGAGAGGTGAATTCTTTCCAGGGCCTGGCCGGAACCTTCCCTTTGCCGACAGGAATGACTGAGAAACCGGCGTGTAAGAGTTCCAGTGCTGTCGTGATTTGATCCAAAGAGTTCTCTCCGAGATTGGTTCAAGAGAAGTGAACGAAAGCCCTCCGGAGCCCACAAACTAAACTCCGGAGGGTAACACACCTGAGGGAAACGACCGAAGACTCAGGTGTGCTCCAGTGATAGTTACACTGACTGGTGTTTCATCGCTTCCCACTCAGCCCGAGAGGGGGAGCCGGAACTAATCCAAGATTGGATCTCTCTGAATGACCAACGAGTCAGGGAGCCGATTTTCACCGGCCTCGGGAGAGCCCCAGACTTTGAGAGTTTGTCAATTAACCGAGATGAACACTTCAGGGCCTTGGCCAACTCATCCCTCGTAAGGGTAACTTCAGGTTTCTGTGAACTCATTCAACTCGCTCCGCAAGGTGTCGTTTTCGCGAATAAGCACACCCAATCACAGAACTGTGATGAAGTGTGCTTCCTATAGGTGTGAGAAGGTGAATTCACCTACCTGTTGGAAAGCCTTGAGATTGCCCTAACCGCTACCAGCACGCGGAGAGAAAATTCTTAGAGGTGCAATTGAGGTGAATTATTCACCATCCCGGCTAGTCTTGTGAGTCCCAAAGCTCGCCACTAAAACGCTCTCTCGCCTCCTCCTTTTCGAAGCGGACTGTCTTTCTCATCCTCTTCCAAGCTTTTGATTTCTTGACTGAGGAATCATCACATTCAAGCTCTCTAGCGATCCTTTTTGCCGTCCAATTTCTTGCTTCATGGTTTGTGGCCCAAAGTGCTGCAAGCTG
This sequence comes from Thalassoglobus neptunius, assembly GCF_007859735.1. Lineage (GTDB taxonomy): Bacteria > Planctomycetota > Planctomycetia > Planctomycetales > Planctomycetaceae > Thalassoglobus > Thalassoglobus neptunius. The sequence continues at coordinate 4,977 of NZ_SIHI01000045.1, forward strand.
TTCATCGACAGTCTTTTTCGCGAAAGGCCTGGGACGCGAGTTGGAGTTCGTCACTCCCCGTTTTACTCCTGCAGCAAACCTCAATGTCGCAAGTGCGGCAACTGATCTCCCATATTCAATTGATGCGAATTCAAGAAATATCCCACGAGACTCTTTGTCAGCTTCCCATTGCGTGCAAGCAAACCAGAAGGCAAAAAGAGGTTGGCAGTTTACTTGTGGAAACGACTTCAGCGAGAATTTGATTACAATTTCTGCGATATTCCGGAGGGTGGGTGTGTCGGCCCAACTATAGCCACAAAGATCTCCGAGGTAGGTAACCTTTTGGGCTTCCTCCCACCATCTGTCACAGAGATCATTCAATAGGCCATGGTCTTTTTCCAGCTTTTCATAAGCCCAGTAATCCACAAACGACAACGGCTCATTCGCAAATTTGGTTTCAAAAGGTACACGCTCCTCAGTCATTGCTTCACCTGATCCTGGTTTATCTGCCCATGATTGATCCGCCAATTCAAGGCCACTTAGTCGAATTGGCCCAGAAGAAGTGGCAACGAACAAAAAACTGGGCAATTCGTTGTTTCTTCGTATCTGGAATTGACTCAAAAGTAGATTACTTCGACGAGACTTTCATCTGTTTGGCCCGTCAGATGGTCTGCCCTGTGGTCTGCCGAACCTGTAGAATGCGAAAAGCCAGAGTATCAGGGCTCTTTTCAAGTCCTGTAACGTCCATTTGAACGAAATGACAGAACCGCATAAACCAAGCTATCGCAGCTTGGTTTATGCGGTTTTTTGCGTTTCATTCTTCCCTCGTTGTGCAGTTAATTCTCTCTAGTTCCGTCAAAGTGTGCATTGCCGAGTGCATTGCCGGGCGCGTGGATCTTGGAAATATTACAAACGAGGCTTTTTTTCCTTCTCTTTCCTTCAAGATCCGACCGAAAGAGGGTGAGACAAATAATCACACTCTCGATCGGAGATTCACAGTGGCCGAAAAGACAGCTAAACAATCAACACTTCTGACTCCGCATGATGTAGCAAAGATGTGTGGGGTCAGCACGAAAACGATCGCGAATTGGGAAGAGAAAGAACTCATCCCCGCTGGTATTCGGATCAGCCCACGTTCTGTTCGTTGGCGAGAAGAGGTCGTCCTGGCGTGGATTCGTCAAGGCTGCCCACCCGCATCTGACTTCTCGGAACTGCTTTAGTTCAAGCACTGTTTCACAGAATTGAGAATCGCCCAGACCAGAGATGTTCTGTCGGAGGTCTTTTGAACACAACAAAGGTGTGTAAATGGTGCTGTCTGAACCGGAGGGAAACAACGGGGGGAATCTTGACGCTGCATTGGGGTACGCCGCAGATGGAATGCTCGTCTTGCCTGTCCACTCGGTTAAGGATGGTCGGTGCAGCTGTGAACGAATACGCGGTCCGAAAGAGCATCATTGCAGAAGCCCCGGGAAACACCCTCTCACACTCAACGGCCTTCGCGATGCAAGCGCGGTTAAGAGGGTTGTCCGTCAATGGTGGAAAGACAACCCTCACGCCAACGTCGCCATTCAAACTGGGAGAAGTTCAGATTTGCTCGTGGTTGATCTCGACACGAAACGGTCAGCAAATGGGGTTGAACAGTTTGAAGCACTGTTCGGGTCTGTGAAGGAGATTGGCTGCCCTCTGGTTCGTACTGGCTCTGGCGGTCTCCATCTGCTGTTCTCATACCCGAGTGAAAAAAAACTCAGTTCCTGCCAAGGTATTCATGGTTTGCAAATCGATCTGAGAGCCCAAGATGGCTACGTCCTGGTTCCTCCAAGCGCCAACCTCGATGGTTCGTACCGGCTAGAAGAAGGGACATTCGAATCGCGTGGGGAAGTGCCTGTTGAGATCCTACAGTGGATCTTGAGTGATGCCAATTCGAGAGATCGTCAAAGAACTCCTCAGCAATTTGAGATTGACCCTACGAACGAGAGAAAGACTCTCCACGTCATTTCGAAGATTAGCAAGAGGTTCATTGAGTCACGAGACGAATGGATGCGAGTTTGTGCTGCGGCAAAGTATGAGGCTCCAAGTGACGACGTCTTCGACGCTATCGATCAGCTTTCATCAAAGAGTGAAGTAGGGAACTACCGGGGTACTGACGACGTCCGTCGAACTTGGGACTCGTTCAACAGACAAACTCAATTTGACGGAGAGACAACCACACTTGGCACACTCATCAGCTATGCGAAACAGAGCGGTTGGGACCCAAAATCTGACCCGGTCTGGTTGGCGATGAGGCCTCAGGAAGAAGTGAATCCAGCGTCTGATGAGATCCGTTTCTACACAGGGCCGGAGCTCGCAAAACTTGATACATCGGTCGCTTGGCTCGTCGAAAAAGTTTTGGTCGCTGGCCAGCCGGTTTTGCAGGCTGGCCCAAAGAAGTCGTTGAAGACAAACACCTTGATTGACCTAGTCTGTTCGTTGGGAAGCGGAACACCGTTCCTTGGCCGGTTCGAAGTTCCTGAAAAGCGACGGGCGGCACTCATGTCATCCGAATCTGGTGCATCAACAATCCAAGAAACAGCGAACAGAATCGCCAAAGCAAAAGGTTTCTCTGGTGTAGGTGAGATCGAGAACGTTCTATTCGCGTTCGAAACTCCGCTCATTTCGACCGCGAAAGAGTGTGAAAAAATTCACGAGATCATCGAATCTTACAGGCTTGATGTTCTTGCCATCGATCCAACTTATTTGACGTTCGTGATTGGCGACTCAGGGAAGAACATTTTCCAGATGGGGCAAATCTTGTCTCCACTCTCTCGGATTGGACAGTCAACCGGGTGCACCATCATTCTCTCCCACCACAGCCGGAAAGGTGTAGGTCGGGACGGCGAACCCCTCGATCTCGGAGACGAAAGCTATTCAGGGTTTTCAGAGTGGGCACGTCAGTGGTTGTACATCAACCGGCGTGAACCTTACGACGAATCGAGTCCAGGGTCTCACAAGCTCTGGTTGCGGTATGGAGGTTCAGCAGGACATGCTGGGTTGCACGGAATCGACATTGAGGAATCTGACCCATTCGCAGAGTCAGGCCGACAATGGCGATTGTCCGTGTCGTCAGCTTCGGAAATCATCTCATCCCGACAACGCCAGAACGAGCAAACCAATAGAGAGAAAACTGACGCAACTATTCGAAGGAGGTTGAGTCAGGTGTTCGAAGTTGTAAAGGGGTTACCTGCTGGTGAAACAAAAGCGGTAATTGCTGCAAAAGCAGGATTTAGCCACGGCATCACGGACAAATGTCTGTACGAACTTGAGCGTCAACAGTTGATAGAAGTCACAGAAGTCTCCAAATCAGGAAGACAATATCCAGGTTGGAAACTTGTCGAGTCGGACAACTCGGACAGTACTCGGACAGTATCGGGACAATCCGCCTCAATCAGTCAGTCGGACAACAACTCTCTCCTGTAAGGAGAGTAGTTGTCCGAGTGATCCCGACGAATCAATGAAAATGCCGAGAAGTCCGACAAGTTTGGGACCAGCCGATGTGGTTTCAACCTCTTTTGTCGTTTGGTGTGAACTGAATCGGAGATGACATGTCACGAAAGCGATTGATTCCGATCTGGGTTGGGTGTCCCGCTTGCGGCCGTGTTGCGAAGACAACACCGGGAGATGACGACGGTCTCTGTATTTGCGGAAGCGGTTGGCTAGTCCAGCTACCAGACCAACAAGCGAAAGAATTGAATAAACCTAAACTTGATGGAAGCCTTCCCTTAACCGAACTGTCTGCCGACATGGCCAGACTATGGGATCAAAGTGAACGCCTTGGAAAAGAGATAGCACGACTGAAAAGAATTCGAGACGCATGTAAGGGAAGAGTCTTGGGCGCCATCGGGGACGCAAAATCGGGAGGACTTCCAGATGGTAGAGTCATTCAGCGAGTGCTTGTAACTCGCAAGGCGCACACAGTCCCAGAGTCAACTTATGTGACCGTTCGAGTTCGAAAGCCATCTCCCAATAGGGCGAAGAAATGAGCGAATCTGAAGAATCAGAGTTCGAATCAATTCGAGTTGGTGACCTCTATTCAGAACTGATGACCAAATCGGAAATTGCGCGTCACTTTAGCGTTGGCCGGAAGAAGGTCCCGGAACTGTTGAAACACTTGGAGCCGGTTCAAATCGGTTCGGTCTACCGAATTCCTCTGCGATACATGCCACTCGAGTACCTTCGAAAAAACGGATTGATCTGAATCGTGTTCCGATCTGGGCCAATCTGGCCCGATTTGGGCCGTTTTGTGCAACACGCAGATTGAGACTTTCTTTGCCAAGGACAGGGCGAGATAAGTCAATCATGCAACTTCCGACGATTCAACCCGAACTGCGAGCATTGCTGAACTTGACTGGTCCAGTGTTGCTGGATGAGTACGGGGCGGCGGTTCTGCTTTCGATGAATGTTCGACGGTTCAGACAGCTGCTTGCCTCTGATCAGTCGTTGCCGCGCATCGAGCTGGCCAACGGGCAATTGAGATTCAGCAAAGTGAGCCTGTTGACTTGGGTCACAGAACAAGAAACCAAACACACGGAGATCCGGTTGTGAATCGCATTCAACTCTTACTCGCTGCTTGGAAATGTGACCCCCACAAGTGCAGTGACCAAACCAATGAAGTCTCAGCCAAGAGAGACTCAACGCCTCCCGTCAGTGGCAGCAAGACTCACACTCAACAAGCGTCGCAGGAGAAGACCATCATGAAAGATCCAATTACGACATGGGAAGCCATTGTGGAAACATGTACCCAACGCTGTGCAGGCAACAAACGAAGGGGAATCTCACTGGCCGTCAAAGAAAACCCAGTCGCTCATCAAGAATACTTGCGAGCCTACAACCAGCGACATGCCAGTCGATGATACCCCCCCCCCCCCCCCCCCCCCTCGCGGGTCCTTCCCAGGGGGAGGGGGGTACTTCGCAGTGGCTAAGCGGCGTTCCGCATGCCGCTATGAAATTTTCGGAAGGCTTCCTTCCTTCCGCTTTTTGATCACAACGCCTTTCGAGTGGCATAAATCAAGACATTTTCAAGCTTTGCCTCCTCGTCAAACCGGAAGTGGCAACCCGCAACGATTCCGGATTCCTTCCGGTTTTGAGGAGTTTCGGAGCCATTTCACAACACATTCACCATTTTTGAACCTCAAACGGAGCTGACGACATGCCCGAAACGACGCATTCGAAGTCCAAAATCGCCGATCGAGCGTTGAGAATCCCGGTTTCGCGGGAATGGCACACAGAACCACTACGGGATGATCTTCGAGAAATTCAGGAATCAAGCGAAGCTTTTCAGGAAGATCTGAAGGATGTGCTCGAACGAGCGAACCGGATTAAGCGTCAAGATTTCGCGACGGCAGCAGAAGCCGAGTCAGTCTGTGTCGATCTGGTTCAAAGTCTGCAACACGAAGTCAGCTTGAGGGAACGAATCACCGAGTTCTTGACCGATGAAGCCGATTCGCAACCAGTGGTCTACCAGGAGTTGTCCGAGCGAAAACAGGCTGTCATTCGGGAAGTGGGTGAACTTCTGGAATCGATCGGCTTCACAGCGAACCCACACGGGATCAGTCGGATTCCTCACACGGAAACAGGAATGTGGAAACCAGAATGGGCAAAATCGCATCCAAAATACGTTGCTCTTTTGAAAGACATTGCAGCACTGGATTCCGACCTCGTTACGTCTCGCCATTTGTCTGAAGAGCATGCGGGGCTGATTCAACAAGTTCAATCGGAATTGAACTCAATGCGAGGGGCGGAACTCCCTGTTTAATTGAGTTGCTTCATCAGTTCCAGTCCCGGAAGTGTTGAGACAGTGTTCCGGGCTGGAACTTGCCCACCGATCCGGTCTATCTCGCGGTTGATCGGGTCGGTGTTTTTTTGTTCCGAATCACTCATTCGAAGGTGACTTCTCGAGCAATTGTTCCAATGAAGCCTCGAAGCGGTGTCGAACAACTTCAACAAGTTCTACCGCGACTTTCGCATCAAAGGACCTCTTCGTCAGCTTGAAAACATCTGGAGAATCAACGTGTCAGAATCAAATTTCGCTGGCAATCAATCAGAACTTTGTGAAGCACTCGGGATCACTTCCGATGAACTGGATGAACTCAAGAGCCTTGAAGGGTTTCCGAAGCGGACAGCGAAAGGATGGGACGTCTCGGCAATCTCCGAATGGTTGTCTGCCGAGAACGATTCGAACTCGACGCCATCAGAGATGATTGAAGAACCGATTGTCCCAGAAATGGAAGAGCAGGCCGAAGAACTCAAGTTCATCACACTCGCAGTTCCAGTATCGGAGCCAATCCCAGGGAGCTACGTGGAAAAGCAGAGAGGGCACATCGATGTGAAGTTGCGGAGTCCGGAAGTTCTCCACGGCTTCAAGAGAATTCATGCGGGGCTACGTGCGGCGAATGCCAAACTTTCCGATGGTCGGCCAGTCGTCACAGCTGCTGACGTGGCGCGATACATCGCCGAGAAATTGACCCAATCAACAACGTAAATTCAGGAGAAGTGATGTTCAGGATGATGAGATTCTCAGGAAGCACTGCCAGTGCAATCGTGTCAATGTTGGCCGTTCTGGTGCCGCTATGTTGTCCCTCGTTCGGCGCTACGGGTGACGTTTCGATTGCGATTCCAGCAACGGGGCCAAGTGGTTCACCATCTGGCTATTTTGCATTGATTGAAGTCGAAGGATTCACGACCGGGGCAAGCTACGATCTCGACGGAGCTGGCGGCGGTTCAACTTCGGTGCAAGATTTCTCAACAGCTGCGATCGTGTTCACGGTCACCAGCGAGGGATACAGCGGGTCCGGAACTCTCGGAACGGTCAGCCGAACCGTTTATGGAACGATCATCACGCGAGACAGTTACCCGGATGATGCCAACCTTGATGAGACAGATACCGGATCGGCATTGCGGTTCTATGTCGCACTCTCGGAACCGATCTTTGACGATGACACAGCCACGGTCACCATGACGGCCAGCACAGTCACGAACACGGGTGGAGGATCCGAAACCAGCAACGCATTGACAGATGCAGCGGTCACGAACTCGAGCGGTCTGGACTATCCGACCACAAATCAGCATTTCGAGCAATACGCGGTCACTCAGCACGCCGATCTGGTTGCTGATGACTTCACAGTCGGACTGCATGCGTTCGCAGCCTATCGGGTCGCAGCGGTCCGTTTCACAGCCACAGGACACACGTCAGCCAATGAGGTTGATGTATTCGTCACTTCGCCCACATCGACAGAGAGAACCGCAACAGGGCTATCTGCCGAGTCTCACAAAACGACGATCGACATCAGCGGATTCACCGATGGGGAACTGATCGACGTTCGGGCGCGAGTCTATCCGGTTGTGGGTGATACCATCGCCGACAATCAAAGCAACACAGCCACACACGAAGAAATCCGAAAGTTCAACCTGTTGACGGTCCGGTATGACACCACGCCGACAGTTCGCTACGTTCGCACGACCGGGAATGATTCCACAGGGGATGGATCAACCGGCACTCCCTATTTGACCATCGGAAAGGCTCTCAGCGATTCACCCGATACGGTCTACCTGGGAGCGGGAACGTATGCCGGGGGAAGTTCCATCACACGTGTCACGTCGTCCACCTGGGCCACGGTGACGCCAGAACCGGGACAGGATGCGTCCACGGTCATTGTCCAGTGCAATGCGTCCACGCGAACCTACAGACACGAGCGGTACAGGCTGCGGGGGGTCACGATTCAACAGGCGGAAACCGGATCTTGGTTCGACGGCGAGGAAGTGGGCAATCACATTCGATTCGAAGATTGTGTGTTCGATGACAATGGATTCGTTCCCACAACATCGGTCGGTTATCGCTCGGATTCCTGCACGTTCGTGAACTGCACGATTGCCAGCGGGGCCGAACCGTTGAATTTCGCGAGTTGGAAACTTTCGTCATTCTCATCAGCGACGGTTGCCTACTTTGCCGATGGTTGTACGTTCGGCCAAGCCACGACGGCGACCATCCTGAAGGGCTGGTATGGGGTCGTTTGCTCGAATGTGTCGGGACACATCGGGTTCGCTGGTGATGTGGCGGGAACCTCGATGACATCCAATATCGGCGGGTTGTTTCTCTGCAATCAGGTTCTCGATCACGTCGAAACGAACGTCCTGCAGTTGGGTCAGTCGAGCGGTCACCCCAACAACAATTGGTTTGTCGGTGGGAATATCATCAGCCGAAACAGTGGCAGTGGTGCGGGGATCGCCATGGCAGCCGACAACACAAGCACCAGTGCTCAAGACACGACCGGGATCATCTTCGCTCACAACACCGTTTATCCACAGACGAACTCAGTACGCATGAACTTCGCCTACAACGATTCCGGATCGACGGCACGCAATCGAACGAACTGGCGAATCGTGGGCAACTCGATCGGACAGAGCAACATCAAGTCCGACACATTCGGCGATGATGCCAACCTTGTCGGGAACTGGCCATTGGTGTTCGGGGCCGGTTGCGGTTCGAACTACATGCAAGGGCCGATCTTCGTTCAAGAGTTCGCCGGGTTCAACACATCACAGGGTTCGTCCGGGTCACCACTTGATCCAGGGTACGTGGACGGGGCGAACGATGACTTCACACCCGATACCGGATCGGCACTGATTGGAGCTCTCGACAGCTCGCACAAGCTGATGCGTTTCGACTTGTTCGGGAATCCGATCGGCAGCGACATCGGAGCGGTTCAGACCATCAGCACACCATCGGAGAGCGATCGAGAGCGGGAACAATCCGAAAGCTTGCTTCTGAGATTTGGAGCAATGGACGTGCGCGAGATCACACCGAACGCTGATGGCAGTCTGACGTTCGAAGTGGTCATGCTGGTCACGGTGAAGACGGGTCTGGAACTGGACGTGATCAGTGTCGAGTGAGCTGATGAAGAAAAACAAACTTATCACTCACAAAGCAGTCAATATTCCCAGTCTTCCCTCGCGTCCCAAAGTCTTGCTTCACTTCGGTACTCTTCGGCAATTCTTACAAGAATCGATGAGATGTAAACCGACTCAATGCGGATTGATTCGGCCAACATTTCGTATTTATCTCCAAGGGAATGTTCCTGGGCGCCTCCATTTCTCCGCTGTACCATTCCTCTTGAATACCGCACCCCCCACACCATTCCGTCGGAAAGATGTGGGGTTGCGATTTGGTTCATAATGGTTCGAACTGGTTGACACGGCCATTTGCCATCTGGGTCTGGCGGAGAATTTACAAATAGTTCCCCAAGTCGAGAGTCACACTCATCTAAGCACCTCAGTTCAGTTGCGGTTTGTCGAACCTGGGACACCCAAGATTGCAGTTCTTCATAATTGATGGAATCACCCTCTGTCTTTCCGGGGATCTCAGTCCACATTCTTAGAAGCGAGGCGATTCTTCGTACTTCATTTTCAAGAAGTGCCAATTCGTTCTCGTCATGTCCGCAGCTTGACAACAATTGCTCCCGACTCGCTTTCGCAGTTCGCGAAACCAACGTGGCGTAGTACTTCGGGTCTGACGAGAGCCGCTTAAACAAGGTGCGTGGAGCACCGTGATATCCGTACTTAAACGAACGGAAATATTTCCACTCGAGAGCGACCAAACGTTCTTCATCGACATCGTCTTTATCCTGCAATGCTGAAAGCATCATGCCAATCTCGTAGTCAGTAATTTGATGGCGGCCAAATGAAGGCTGTCCAAATGCGGAGTTCATATCCGCAGACTCTAACGGTCCAAAGAGCACTTCCACTGGCAAATTGACTTCTCTGTGAATCGCGTTGCAGATCACGTCCATCGCATCGGCAGAACGACCTACTGCAATCAACTCGCGAGAGCATCGTGCAACAGAATCAACATCCGTACTACACCCCCAATGTTTAACGATCAACCAATAGTTATGTTTGACGGTATCCGCTTCTTGATCGACGACATCCCATGCAGAAGCGTCAAAAGGAAGCATGGCTAAAATTAGCGATTTAATAGCTGTATTGTCGTGTTTCGCCAAGGTTTTGGCCAACCAATCGGCACTTGCAGTTTGCATTCGATCGGTAACGAATCCATATACCAAGTTCTGAAGAAAGTTTTCATCAACGAGCCTCTCTGATATCAGCGAACTGGTATACTGCTCTCCAGAGACCTCAGAAATCGCGACGCCAACAAAGAATGGCAGTGCGCACTGTCCAGCGAGTTCGATTACTCCCTGTAGACCTTCCGACAGTAGGATTTCCTTGACTGCACTTCGCCGGTCATCGGCCAACTTCTGATTTGCTCTGTCTAGATCCGACTCATTGTAGTAGTGAACGGAACGATCACTGAAAAGCCAGGCGTGGCTAGCAGATAACGATTTTGACTCAAGCCTTCTCCGGATGGCCAGTAGACTCTCCAAGTCGTCCGCATTCAGTTTCCGATTTTCATACACGTCACTTTGGTGTCGACTGACGAAGTCCAGAATCAACTCCCGGAACAAACACTTCTCATCGTCGCTGTCTAATGTCTCTGGGAGTTTGGCCATCTGATCGATCAACTCATCGATACGGTTGCGAGGCATTACCGTCAAGATTTTCAGAACGTCCGACCATCGTTCGAAACTCGAACCAACGAAGTTCGCAACCTTTTTCGACAGAGAGTCAATTTGAGTTTCGAGATCTTCAGAATTTGGATCGCCAGTCCAGTTTAACGCCCATTCTCGCCAGTCAGGACGTGCGTTAGTTAATCTCAGAACCCAGTTCTGGCTATCTAATAATTCGATCAAGAGTTGCCAGGACTGTCCCTTTCCATCTACTGTCAATTGATCGATTGCTGCAATCCGATCATTAACAGTGGTCATCGTTTGTGGTGTCTGAATTGAGAGAATCGAAGTGAGGCTTCCCATCGGAGAATTGCCATAGCGTCCGGGCACATAGAATCCCTCCAGTTGAAGCAATATTTTACAGACTGGCATTATGAATTTGGGTGACCAGGCAAGGCTCTCCAAAGCCCAAAGCAACCCTGAGTAGAGGCAACCATTGGACAAAGGGTTACTGCGAGTCTCTGAGAACAGTCCCTTCAGGGATGGTTCCATTGTGGCAAGATCGGCTTCTACAGCCTCAATGAAGACACTCGGAGCGGCTTCACTCAACAAGGGAAGGAAAGGGCCGATTGAAACCCAGTCTTTCCATGTCGAACATTGTCGCAGAGAATCGCGTACAACTATCGTTGCGTATGAATCGAGCCCTAGACTTCGAGCAGTGGAATCCAGTTTGTCACCAAACTCGCCTAGAAATGCGATAGTTTCCGCGACCTGACGACGAAGTGTCTGCGAATAGCCATATGCGAAGAAATTCGAGTCGCCATCTACATTCAGAAGAATCTTGGGGACAAGTGAAACGGCGTTTTGAATCGTCGCGCTCGTTATTGAGCGCAGGTGCTCGCTCCAAACGTCGCCTTTTGAAAGTAGTCTCCATTTGTTGTCTGCAGTGAACATTAAAGGTTCTGATTGAGACGCCCACTGCTTGCAGTCAAGCTCGACTTGATCGTATTCCACCCCCGATATCATTTGGATTGCTCGACGGTCGTTGTAGTTCTGGCTTTCCCATCCACCAAAAAGTAAACAAGGTCTCAACGAGTTCCGTTGGGCCGGGTCTACCATCATTCGATCAGTTGGAATCGAATGGCTTGCCAGTTTCTTCTTTACGAGACTAGTCGTCCCTCCACAGTCTTGGGCAATCCGTTCAGCAGCGAAAATCGGTAGCCCACAGTTCATGAGTGACTCACTCAGTTGGTACTGTCGAATGCGCTCTAGGCGAACAACTTCATCCTTCATCAATTCAAATGGACCGCGAGCATAAGCCACACTGATTTCCCTCTCCAACGACCGGCCAATATCACTAGCATTCAACTGCACCAGCGGATCAACAACGATGTAATCAATGCCTTCTCGTGTAATCGCATGCTTGAAGGCCGAAGGCGAATCCACATATAACAATCTGGAAGCGATTGAATCCTTTCGCTCAGAGTCCATTTTCTCAATTGTCGCGCAAATGAAATCGATTGCATCTTCTGGAAATGGAGAGACAACGATAATGATCGAGGCAGGTGCGAGCATCCATTGATTCAATCGTTTTCGACTTTGTGACCTTCCACTAAGAAAGACTTCTGGCGCAAGTTGTGGCGAAGTGCTCAACTGAATTGACTTCCATTTGGAGCTATGAGAAAAAAAGTCGCCAACAGGAAGATTCAGTTTCTCCCCAAACCAAGCCTGAATTGCTGGAGCCTGTTCGATCCATTGTTCAAGATCGTCAGCGTCATACGCTTTGACTTCCATCCAATCAGTAGAAGACTTTTTTTCTTCTACCCAGTCGGCTTTCGCTCCCCAATCGCGAGCAGTTAGAAAAACGAAAGTCGAAGATTGCCTGACGTTGGTCGGAGTCGCTTCTGTTCGTTTAGCAAAGTCGGCATTCGCTTTTCTTTGAACGTCTCTCTGAACCGAGAGTTCCCATTTTGACATTCCCGAAGGAATCCATGGACTCTCGTACTTGCAAGTCAATGTGCCATCGAATCCGGGGCGACTCACTGACTCGTATGCTGGGAAGTCAATGCTGCTGATTCCCCGTCCGGTTGCATGGATAAGACCTCGGACCAAGGCTGGCAACTCAGAACGTGCCGAAATATCACCCGCCCATCCGACAATTTGAGCTTTTCGAATCATGATGTTTCTACCCGGGAATGAATGCCCAATTGAATACCAACTGATTCTGATCACTCAGCGTCGGAAATGACAACTCAATGCGGATGTGAACCTCTACATTGTCCGCCTGTTGGATTTCCAGTGTTCTCTATTGAGATCGAACGAGTCACCGAATGACTGGGAAAGCTTTCGAGAATACACTTCTCCCAAAGTGTCGCTGAATTGGTCCGGTCTTCTTCCTTCCGGTCACAATGGCAGACGAGAGATTGCGTCTGATGCATTTCGAGTGGTTGGGCCGACTCAGAACACGTCTGATTTATCACTTGTGCGATCAACGGAGACTCAAAAATGATGAATACAGATTCACTGACCAGCACCGACGGTTTCGACTCGTGAGAATTCCAATACGTATTGGATTCGTACACATGTTCGATTCGCATACGTATGCGAAACACACTCACCATTGACAGGGGTGGATCGAATGAGGCAAGATGCGACCGTCAAAAGTCTCAACTCGTTTGAGAATCCAAGAGTGTCAAAAACTATCCAAGAAATCAGAATCCCGGATTGGGTTCCGATGCGTCCGCATACACGAAAGGTGTGCGGCGGCTGCTCTTGGCAGCCGTGACAACGCTTCCGAGATCCAGTCCGGGATTCTCTTTGCGCGCAACGCAAGGGGCGTCCCGGATGCCGGGGTTCGTAGCGGAAAGGTCTCCGCTCATGTCTACTCTTCTCCCCTCAGTTGCTGAATCGTCTGTTGCTTCCGGAGCTGTCAACGGGTCACAACACCCGGACGTTCCCCGCGGGAACTCTCGCGTGCTCTATGTTCCGGTCAATCCCGGGGAATTCCATCCGACCGGGCCGGGGGAATGTCCATTCGGAAAGTCACTCTCTATGGACCAAGCACGTTCTGAAGAATTGGCCGTCGCACTCAATCGAGATCGGCTGCAGGATGTTCAGTTCGGCAAACGTAATTCAGTCGGTTCGTGGCATGTAATTGTGGCTCTCGCATGTCGTCAGACGCATGTGGTTCGTGTTCCCGTTCCAGAGGATTGGATTCCTGAATCGGAATTCGATCTGCCTCCACTCGCACTCTCAGGACTTGTGACGCACAAGGAAGCCAGAGGGATTGTGAACGCGGTGAACACTGCCGAGTTGAACCGGCAGAACATTCGCCGATGGGCGATTCACATCAAGTTACCCGGAACATCACTTGCGAATCGCGATTCGTTCGACCGTGAAGCTTGGGACTGTCTTCGAAACGTTCTGAGGGCAACTGGGGAACGGGTCCGAATCTTCAGCAAGGGAGGCGGCGAACTGCTCGTCATGACTTCCGAACTCTGTTTCCATTCGGACTTCTGCAAGAACGGTGAAGGTGCTCGACTTCTCCGCGAATATGCCGGACAGCTACTCCAAGCGGCGGCAAAGCTGGACGGAGAAGAAAGACCAACATTCACCCGAATGCAACCATCCGGAATCGACTTCGCTCTTGATGGGGCGGATGAAGAGATTCATATCAGCGTCTGGAATGAAAGCGATCCGGTCAAAGCTCAAGAACGAGTCGAGAACTTCATCAGCCTGATGCGTTCGTGACAGGGAGGAATCCATGTCCAAAGCTTCAACCGTCAGAATCGACGACCTGACGCGACGTGTGCAGCGTCTGGAACAACTTGAATCCGAAAGAGAAGTCGAACTTCAGGCGATCAAGAAAGAACGCCAACGTCTGAAAACCGACCTCGAGCGAATTCAATCCCAGACCTGCGAATAACACTATCCCAATTCCCCCGTCTGGCGATCAGCTGGGCGGGGGTTTTCTATGCACAACACCGAAATGAAAGAGAACCGAGAAGCCTCCCCGGCCCACATGGCTTTACACAAAGGCCTCTCAGTCCGACTCGACACATCAAAGACGACTTATCATATTCTCAAAGGCGAACAGAGTCTGCAAGCCAACAAAACGAGCCTCGACCTCGGAGGGCTTGACCGAGGGAGGCTCTAAACCGGTGGCAACGGGCCAGTCGCCACCGATCTCACAGGATTCTGACAAGTAAAAAAAGCAATGCAAGTCGATTCAAGTAGCGGGGCGGGGGGCTTTCTGTTTTCTGAGACCTGATGCCTGAAAACCACCCGCTGCAGGCGAACGTGAAATTTGGCAAGATTTCAAACTGAAAGACCATTCCAGAAGGAGCGATAGATTTGAACAAGATCCCATCTGTTCGAATTGCTCAGCCGACAAATCGACATATTCAACTGAAGACCATAGAGCCAGAGTCAGTGAAACGAGTCAAAGAATTTTTGAACTGGGTTCAAGGTGTTAATCGCGACCGCAAGGAATGAATTCCTGAAGACGACATCCTCCTTCTGGCTTAGTGCTCTGCGCGGGTTTCTAAATCGCCCTCGATGCAAATAGGAAAAACACTCGATGGGCGACCAAATTTATGACAGGAAGGTGACAATGATTCGACCTGTTGCAAAAGCCACACGTTTCGCATTTGAAAACTACAGAAGACAAGTTCGAAGAAGCGAAAGTCCGGCGAAAAAGTTCTACGACTTTCCGGTGAACTGCTGTGACGATGTGGCTGTCTGCCTACTTATCATTTTTCGAAAACTTGATCTTCCAGGTTTTCAGATTGTCCGATCTGAGTTGGTTCCACGACTCGGAACAAAACACTGTTGGATCCAAAACGACCAAATAGTGGTCGACATCACAGCCGACCAATTCTCAACGGAAGGGCTTTCACCTGTGATCGTTGGTGAATCAAATTGGCATAAGTCGCTTCCAATCGACCAAGAATTCGGAGCGAAAGATCTGAACGAAAGCGATGAATTTGTTTTCGATAGTTTGGTCAACGATCTGTACCGGCACGGACTTTCAGATTTCCAAGCCAACCGACACCGGGAGTAATCCGCGTTTGTAGCGACTGTTTCTCAGCAACACGCAAAACGTTTAGCGAAGGAAAAGCGATATGGCGACATTATCACGTCACAAGGGCGGTTGGCTCATTCAATTCAGTTTGAGTGGAAAGCGAAAATCATTGTACCCGGGCGTCATGCCGAAGAAGCAAGCGAAGGAATATCAACGACACGTCGAGAATCTCGTGTCCTCAAGAAAGAGTGGTCTCTCAATTCCTGATTTCACTGCCTGTTGGTTGCGGGACCGAGACCTCAACTTCCTCAAGAAACTTCATCGACTGGGTTTGGTCTCCTCACCTCAGGAGGTTACTGAATCGCCGACAGTGTCAGAATTTGTCCAAAGATACATCAACTCCCGTTCGGACGTGAAAGAGAGCAGCAAGCTCGTCTGGGGACGATGCCAAGGAAAAATGAAGCTCTTTTTTGGCGATGTATGCCGAATCGAAAACGTGACTGTTGGCCAAGCGAAAGACTTTCGTCAATACTTGATCCGAACAGGTCTAAGCGAGAACACTACACGCAAGATGTGCTCCATCGCGTGCCAGATCTTTGCTGACGCGATGGACCGAGAACTGATCAATCGGAATCCGTTTCAAGTGAAATCGATACCCCGCACGACGCGAGCGAACGATGAGCGAATGCAATTCATCACGCGTGATACAGCTCAAAAGGTTCTAGATGCGTGTCCGTCATCAGAATGGCGGTTAATCTTCGTTCTCAGCCGTTTCGGGGGTTTAAGATGCCCCTCCGAGGTCTTTACATTGACTTGGGGAGATGTTATCTGGGACCGAAACCGGCTGCGCGTGCCGAGCCCAAAAACAGAGCATCACGAAGGGCACGAGGAACGAATGATTCCGCTCTTTCCCGAAGTACGGGCCGAACTGGAAAGATCCTTTGATGAAGCTTTAGAAGGGTCAGTTCAAGTACTCAGGAGGATTGTGAACCCGAACCCGCAAATGAAGAAGATCGTTGTCAAATCTGGCGTGAAACCCTGGCCGAAGATTTTTCACAATCTCAGATCAAGCCGACAAACAGAATTGACCGAACAATTCGGGATCAAAGCAGCGTGTTCGTGGTTGGGAAATTCGATCCGTGTCGCAGACACGAGCTATTTGCAGGTTCCAGATTCCCTCTGGGATGCAGCGACTGAAAGTGCATTGCTCAGTGCATTGCCAGAACCGATTTCGAACAAAACCGGCAATACGTAGAAGGAAGTTCGAGTCCTGTAACGTCCATTTCTAAACCCTTGCTGAGTCGTGTGCAAATGGACGGGAAAAGCGTCTTTCTTTGCATCGACGACTCATCGGACTCTTCTGAAGGAGTTCGAATTACCTTTCATCCTCTCTGTTTGCTCCGAAACTGACTGAAAGCGGAACGTTGGCGGGGAAGACTCTTGGGGCACTGGTCATTTAATCGTCCCCAGTGACGATTTTGAGTCGCAGTTCAACCTGTCGGCCCGTCAATTCTCGGTTGTAAGAGCAGAAGTGAACGTCACTTCTTGGCCGGTTCGACCGCACTTGATCACTTTGTCGTCATCAAGCAGGATTTCTAGATCATCTCCCCGGAGTCCTTGCCAGGTTGCAAGGTAATTGAGCCATCCGAACTTCTCTCCCTTTTGGGCTGTTTCCACTCCGCCCCGCCAAGCGAGCACGACCAATTCACCAGCTTCCGCGAGAGCTGCAAGTTTTGGATCTTCATCGCGTTTCTGTCGTCCCCGTTCCCAACAATAGATCAAACCGTGATCAGGACCACTCCACAGGTCCTGTGTCGACATCCCCTCGCGGATCGGAGTGGTGATTTCACGGAACAGTCTTCGTTTCGAATCCATCTTTCAACTCTTTTTCCAAAGATAATATTGGGGACCAACCGCTACTTGTCCTTAGCGGACTCGGAACGCACTTCGCTCAGGAAGTCTTGGATCGAAATTATTGGAATCCCAAATCCTCTCGCTTTTTTCGCCTTGCCGGAGTTCGTGGATGGGTCAGCTGCCACAACCAAGTCACACCCTTTTTTCGACACGCTCTTGATTGGGTTGAGCCCCATTTTCGCTGCGAACATCTCAAGATCATCTCTGCTAATTTTATTCCCGGCGGAGTCCGTCGCGCTTCCCGTGAAACAAACCCGTGCTCCGAGTTTGATTGCCCCGTCAGTGGAACACTTCGCTGTCACGCGAGGAATTTCGAAGTCGTTCACATCCAGTAGATCAGCAACTTTTTTGATCAACGCGTGCTCGTCTTCGGTGATGACGTTATCTCTCCAGGCCGCTTGGATGATCGAAGCGAGATATCGATGATGGAGATCCGCAACGTCACGTCCACTTAAAGAGTACTCTTTCGCAAGCTGAGCCAAGTGAAGCTTCTCATCTTCGGTCACCACCAAGTCATCCAAAACCCAATCGAGTGCATCTAAGTACGAGAGGAGTTTCCAATCTGAAGTCGGGTAGGGCGAGTTTGCGATCAGTCGATGGAGGGGAGCTTGCCGATATGCTTCACAGGATTCTCTCCGGAGCGTTCTGGGATTCAGCGGAAACGTCAGATTCTCGACTCGGGCAGGCTCACATTGGGAATCTTCATCGAAAACCTGCTTTAGGAGTTGCGCAGTCGCTCGGGCATCAATCAAAGCTCGGTGGCCCCCCGAAAGATCGATCCCAAAATTCTGGCAGGCGGTGGAAAGCTTCAAACCGGTTGCGCGCAAAGTGCAGAAACCTCGACCGGGTTCCAACTCTGCATGCAGACGCGAATATTCCCGCTTCAGCATCCTTTGATCGAAACCATAAAGATTGTGCCCGACGAGGTAGCGACTGTTGAGCCGAACACCAATCGCAGCTGAAACCTCCTCGAACGACCGAGCAGCTGCTGCACACGGGCCAGACTGTGGGCGTACGGTGGATCCAGAAAGACTCCAGCGATTCCGGTCTTCCCGTACAACCCCAGCGATGAGGGAGAAGAAACCAGACGATGCCAGTCCCCATGCAGGATCCGGACGTTGTGCAGTCGTTCAGCCAAAGTCTCGAACCAGTCGATCAGCGCCAGCTGACGAGCACGCTGGGTGCGATAGACCGGAACACAGACGCCATTGCCACGCATCGCGGGTTTGGACTTCTGCAGACCTTCGAACGCGTTTCCGATCTGACAGGAACGGCCCCAGGCATACCAGCCTGCCAGGCGAGCATCGAAGTACTCCGGATCTTCCGTGATCCGATGCTGAGCCCCTTTCGCCGCTTCGCCTCGGAACAGGTAGACGCTTCGCGCATGCAGATCGGCTTCTGTGATCGGATAGTGAGCATGCTCAGCGACCGCTTCGGGATCCGATTTGATCGCTCTCCAGAAGTTCACGATGTAGTGATTCACATCATTGAGGGCTTCGTGGGCGACCGGTTTTCTCGCGAGTGTGAGTGCTGCCGACCCAGCGAACGGTTCTCTCAAAGCAGTGATCTCTCCAAACCGCTCATTGACGATCGGAACAATCGAACTCTTCCCGCCGAAGTACGGGAATGGACAGCGCAGGAGTTTTTTGTCGCTCGCAGTGGTCCTGCGGGTGACAGGTGAGTTGCTCAATTGCGAAGACTGGGCAGACCGATGACAGGGAGTGTTGACCGACATTTGTCGCTTTCTACCGCGGACACGCGGAATGTGGCGACCTCCTCGGAAGGTCAATATGTTTCGCGTTAGGGACTGTCATCGGTGCCAGCCGGTGGCAGTCCTGCGCAGGCATGATCTACTGCATGCGGACGGTCGCGCTCGACGGCTCGCCTTCTGAGCTGGAGGCTTCGGACTGTTCTTGCCCGGTGCAGTAATCGCGGCAGTTCACTCCGCACTTCTTGACCCGCACGCCGTTCTCTCGGAGTTTCTCCCAGGCCCATCCCTGCGCACACTCTCCATGTACGGAGCAAGATCGGACTTCGTGTTTGATGCGTCCCCCTCCGCAGCTCTGGCAGTCGACGATGCGAGTGACTTCGCCCAGGTGCTGACATTCCGGTTCGGGTTCACGTGTGGCTGACCGCAGTGGGCAACGGAGACAGGTGGCGTTTCGAACAGGCACTGCTGAAGCTGCGGCACCTGTTTTTTGTGGATGCCGACACCACGTCTTGAGCGGTCCCACGGCTCCAGCATAGGCGCATTTGGGATTTTCAGGTTCGTCCATGGGCTTCACTTCGCTGAGGATCAGACGGGAACAACGAGAACGGATGTGGGCGGCTCGCCAGTGGTTCCGTTGTCGTTATTAAATCCGGTCCGCTGGAGTCGGAACGGTTCCATGGGGTAATTCGACACCGGTGGGCTGGAGAAGCAATTCGTGTCCGCCGCGCCGCTGGATCGATCCGCAGTGTTGCTGTACGTCGCTGAGGAGGATGACACCCCGCCGTTGGGTTTCATGTGCCCGATCAAGGCAATGTGCCACTGACACGGTGCGGTTGCCGGAAGTTGTTTCAGGGCCAGTTGCCAGTAAGGCAATTGACCATCGAACGAGGGAGCCAGATCGCAGCCCAACGAACCTTGCAGGCCGCGATATTGGAACCCATCGTTGGCCATGTAAAAACACCCTCCAGAACCGTCTGAACATTCCGCGCCGCCGCTTCCACGGACGTTCTGGAGAAGTTCCGGAGCACTCAGCATTTCGGCAGGCCAATCCCCGCTGGCGTCGGTGTCGAAATACAACCGGTAGTGAGTCGGCCCAGCATCCGAACAGCTCGTCGGCGTCGGCGGCAACGGACGGACACACACCACACAGCTTCCCGGATCGCAGTGCACTCCCGTGAATCCGGATTTGTTCCGGTGGAGTTCAAACGTGGCCAATTGGTCGATCGCGTGGCGGTTGACGTAGCTTTGCGTGAACCCTCCGGAGAGAGAGGGACAGCAACCGGCGTTTCCCCCGTTCGCGCCACTGGTCATGAACACCGTCAATTCGACGTCCCCAGCATCGGTCCCTGTGGCATTCAAGCGGAGTCGATAGGTATCTCCAAACCCTTCCGGGTAGGCTTCACACGCATGCTCGATGTCATCAGTTCAAACAAATGGTGAAAACCAAAAGTCTGAACACCTGACAACAAGTGATCATCTGGGCGCTACGCTTTTATTCCGTCACACCCTCTCCGTCGAGCGCTACGTTTTCTGACCGATGTCTACATTCGTTCAGTGAGTTATTTCAACAAGTCAAGCAGCCATCAAATTCCGGCGGAGAAGAAGAGTCCTGGGCTCGCCCGACGGAATTGATGTTTCGGGTGTGGCGTGCGCTGCAAAACCATGATCACTCAGAAATGCTCGATCGGATCTTAAAAAACTATCGCCAACAGTTTCTGGAGATTCTGTCCGGGGATGATCTCGCCCAAGCACGACTCGCGGCGGAGTTACTGGTTGAGGAGGATGTGGAACGCTTCGTGAGCGAAGAAAAAACTGGCGGCAGAAGTTTCGCTGATCTGCGACCAGGCATTGCTCCCATTTTGGAAAAGATGCGTGCCGGCGAAGATTGGCCCACTCCCGAAGAACTAGGTCATTTGTCGTATTCTCTCTGTTCCGACGCCACCAAGCCAGAGAAATGGCGAGCATCGTCGGATGAACGGACACGGCAGCGAGATTACACAAGCGTAGCAGCCCGTTGAACATTGCGGACTTCTGAGTAGCAGTCTGAGTTTTGGTTGGTTGCCATTGAGTGAGGTCGTGCTTGTTTTGAAGTGCCGGAAGTTGCTTTCGATGGCTCGGGAGAGACTTTGAA
>NZ_SIHI01000046.1 GCF_007859735.1 Thalassoglobus neptunius
CAAAGACGAAATAACCTGTACCGACACTCCCGGCCGAGACGCTCACATCCCTCCACCGGGTTCCTTATCAACAACAGCGCTCCGTTTTTCGCCCGTCGAGCGCTACGTTTTCTAACCGATGTCTACACCGCGAACTGCTTCTTCGTCCTTGGCGGCTTCCTGACGGCGGCGTCATAGAATATGACCATCTTCGATCGTATCAGACTGATCTTTCTCAACTCGGCATCATCTGGAGGCGTGGGAGTAATCAGCAATCGATAACGCGAAGCCCGCAAAATACTGACGCAGGGAACTCCCGACGGAATAAAGCGAATCCGGAGATCGATCCCTTCTTCCGACAACTGCTTGAGCAACGTCGGAAAGACAAAGTGGATCGGGAAATCGTTAGCTGCAATGGTGAATTCCATTGGCTCGACGAACGGGTCAAAGTCCCGGTGGTCGGTGAGCGACTTTAGGTCATCCAACAGAGATTCGACCGAAGATTGCAGGCTGCGTGCCCGCGCCGTGGACTCAATTCCGCGCCCAACGCGAACGAACAATGGATCATCGAAGATGACCCGTAACTTGTCGAGCGCATGGCTGACAGCCGACTGTGTCACCCCCAGTCTCGCAGCTGCTCTGGAAACAGACATCTCTTCCAGGACAGTCAGAAACGTCTTGAGCACATTTCCATCGAGATTCAAAATAATCGATTTTCTTCATATTAATTATGAGGATAAATGAGTTGATTTCATTTGTAAACGCGGTAGAAACAACCAATAGGCGATCACCATTGCGTGAGGCCATACCCCAATCTCAGGAAACCATTGACGCCGATATCTGTCACCAGCGGAGTAAAACGATGAGAAGAAACGGGATGTCCTTGATGATCGCAGTCGCCACGATGGCTCTGTTTTCTCAGGTTTCCACGGCACAAGACAAACTTGATCGGACCGTGCTGCCCATTCAAGAGCCGGAACGACCGAAGTTCAGTGAGCTCGACGTCCGCAACGTCGAAGAGATACCGCCCTTCTTCGAAGTCAAGCCGCCCAAAGAAGCTCCCAATGTCATCATTGTCTTGATCGACGACATCGGGTTCGGTGGCCCCAGCACATTCGGCGGTCCGATCCAAACACCAACTCTCG
The DNA here is from genome assembly GCF_007859735.1 of Thalassoglobus neptunius. Classification (GTDB taxonomy): domain Bacteria; phylum Planctomycetota; class Planctomycetia; order Planctomycetales; family Planctomycetaceae; genus Thalassoglobus; species Thalassoglobus neptunius. The sequence goes on from NZ_SIHI01000046.1 coordinate 1,125, forward strand.
ACCGGCTCGCCAAGTCCGGGCTTCTCTATAACAACTTCCACACCACAGCGCTTTGCTCACCAACGCGAATGGCACTCAAATGCGGGCGGAATCATCATACTGCGAACACCGGTTCGATCATGGAAAGCTCGACAGGATTTCCCGGCAACACCGGACAGGTCCCCAACAGCGTGGCCCCACTGGCTGAGATGCTCCGACTGAACGGATACAGCACCGGCGCGTTCGGAAAGTGGCATGAAACAGCCGCATGGGAAACCAGTGTCTCAGGTCCCTTCGACCGGTGGCCGACGCGGCAGGGATTTGACAAGTTCTATGGCTTTATTGGCGGTGAAACTGATCAGTGGTTCCCTTTAGTTTATGACGGAGTGACCCGAGTCACTCCACCTAAAACAGAAGGCTACCATTTTACGGTGGATATGACGAACCAAGCAATTGGCTGGATGAAAGCGCAACAGTCGATAACTCCGGACAAACCGTTCTTCATGTACTATGCGACAGGAGCTGTTCATGCGCCGCACCATGTACCTAAGAAATGGGCCGATAAGTACAAGGGAAAGTTTGACAAAGGCTGGGACAACATTCGCTTGGAATCCATTGCCCGTCAGAAGAAGTTAGGAGTCATCCCCAGCAACACGAAGTTGGCCCCCAAACCTGAGGACATCAAGGATTGGGAAGTGTTGACCCCGGACGAACGCCGTCTGTTTGCCCGTCAAGCTGAGGTGTTCGCCGGATTCCTCGAACAGACTGACCATGAGATCGGACGACTAACCGCTGCGGTTGAAGAAATCGGCGAGATGGATAACACCCTCTTCATCTACATCGCTGGCGACAACGGCACGAGTGCTGAAGGCGGCTTTGTCGGCATGTACAACGAGATGACCTACTTCAATAACGTAACCGAAAAAGTCGAAGATCTTCTCCCGTTGATCGACAAATGGGGCGGTCCCGAAACCTTCCCGCATATGGCTGCTGGCTGGGCCGTCGCTTTCGACTCCCCTTTCACCTGGACGAAGCAAGTGGCTTCCGACTTTGGCGGAACTCGCAATGGAATGATCATCCATTGGCCGAATGGCATCAAGGAAAAGGGCGGAATCCGCAGCCAGTTTGCACACGTTATTGATATCGCACCCACGATTCTGGAAGCGGTAGGTCTTCCTGAACCCAAAAGTGTCAATGGCACGCCCCAAATACCGATCGAGGGGACCAGTCTCCTGTACACCTTTGCCGATGCTGATGCCGAGGAACGGCATACCACGCAGTACTTTGAGATGTTCGGCAACCGGGCACTTTATCACGACGGCTGGTTTGCACGCACGATCCACCGGGCACCTTGGCAGTCGATCAACATGCCCCCTTTAGAGACCGATGTTTGGGACCTCTACAACATCCGCGACGACTTTAGTCTCACGAACAACCTGGCCAAGGATCATCCGGAGAAACTCGCCAAACTCCAGGCACTGTTTATGAGCGAAGCGAAGAAGTATAACGTGCTGCCGATTGACGACAGAGTCATTGCGCGAATGAATCCTGCAATTGCAGGCCGTCCAGACATCTTAGGCGACCGAACATCGCTGACGCTCTACGACGGAATGGACGGGATGCTGGAAAACACATTCATGAACGTAAAGAATCGCTCGATGACGATCACCGCCGATTTAGTCATCCCGGAAGGAGGAGCCGACGGTGTGATCTTGACTCAAGGTGGTCGTTTTGGAGGCTGGTGTCTTTACATGAAGAATGGAAAGCCCATTTATACCTATAACTATCTTGGGCTTGAACGATTTACCGTCGCTTCTTCCAGTTCCATTCCCGCTGGCCCCGCAACAGTGGTGCTGGATTTCGCCTACGACGGAAAAAGCCAAGAAGACCTTGGCAAGGGTGGTAAGGTCACCATTTCCGTAGACGGCAAGTCCGTCGCCAAAGGCCAGGTCGAAAAGACTCAGCCTCTAATCTTCTCTGCGGACGAGACAGCCGATGTAGGTCTCGATAATCAGACACCTGTCGCCAACGACATCGGTATCGGACGCGAAGAGACTCGTTTTACCGGGAAGATTAAAAAGATCACCCTTGAGGTGAAGTGACCTAAAGTAGTCTGGCGATTGTGTCAGTTGCATTTGTTGAGGGATGGTTGTAGTCCGAAAGAATTGGTGGAATCGAACTTTCGATGACCGTGTTGCGAGTAAGAGATACGAGGAAGTCCACGATAAATAGCGATTCCGGTATTCGTCGCGTTCGAAGTCACTTGTGACCTCATTCGTCGTTGCGATGCAATTCTGAATCGCTTCAAGCAAACGGGAGGTTCATTCATCCCCGCTGAAGAATCTCGCTGGGCGACGTATCGTCAGCGATGAGCAGTTCATCGAGACGAATAAATTAGTCATTGATATCAGCGGCCCGTACCCAACGTGCGGCGTCGTTTTTCTGAGTGCTGAGATGCCTGACCCTGTGACGTGCTCCTCATTTTCTGAACCAGAGGTTATGAGAGTCTCCCGACCAATTTTGGTCAGAGGAGACTTTGACAACGAAGCGACGACGGAAGCCAACAGCCCACTTCATCCGCCGTCGGGGTTCTCGTCGATCCGCATTGCAGCGGCTCAGTCGAGGGATTGGCAAGTGGATGCAATCTCTGATCTCAAAGCGTGTTTGATTGCTGAAATCCCTTTGGGTCGATGGTCACTCCTTTGGACGGGATTAAAGCTCGCGGACTGTCGGGGCATACGTTGTTGGGAATGCTTCATTGGTCGTAATTGGGATTGCTTTCGGCAGCGTGGATCGCGGTGATTGGATGATACGCCTGTTTCTGCGTGAGTCCCGAAGGACGGACGTGTTTTCCCGGAAAGACTCATTGACATATCGTGAGATGACGATACTATCGCATAAGGAGAATTGAAATGCCTGATAGAACGAAAGCGAAATCGAAGCCATTCGGTGACGCGGCGGCGTTTTCTGAGGCGGCTGAGTGCCTGAAGATGCTGGCGCATCCGGTTCGGCTCAGGATCGTGCAGCTGTTACTGCAGGGTCGGTACACGGTTGGTGAGTTGGCTGAAGACTGTGGTGTGCCGGACAACGTCGCTTCGGAGCACCTGCGGTTGATGCAGCGATGTGGATTCTTCACCAGCGAGCGGGAAGGTCGACGGGTTTATTACCAAGTGGCTGAACCGCATTTGGAGAACATCATAAACTGTGTCGAAGACCGATTCCTGTCGAGCCTGCAGAGCAAGTCAGCGTAGGTTTCAGTCTTCCCTTTTTTTGCCCAAATACATCGTAAGATAACGAGTTTCCGATGCATCGAATTGAAGGAGGTAAGTAAACATGGCTCAATCACAAACAATTTCAGTGCAGCAACTGGCAGAACGAGACGGACAGGAGAAAGTCGACATCATCGACGTTCGGACGCCGCTTGAGTTTCGCGAAGTGCATGCGAATGTGGCACGGAACATTCCGGTGGATGTGCTCGATCCGCACACCGTGATGAAAGAGAGGAACGGCTCCGCTGGCGAACCGTTATATGTCATCTGCAGAAGTGGCACGCGCGGTGCGAAGGCACAGCAGAAGTTCGCGAACGCGGGTTACGAGAACGTCATCAATATCGAGGGCGGCACGGAAGCGTGGGTCGCAGCTGGATTGCCGGTTGTGCGTGGCAAGAAAGCAATGTCGCTGGAACGGCAAGTGCGAATCGCGGCGGGCTTCATCGTGCTTGTCGGATCAGTCGCGGCGATGGTGACGGGCAATGTGTATCTCGTGGGCACTCCGGCCTTTGTGGGAGCAGGTTTGATGTTTGCGGGCATCACCGATACCTGCGGGATGGGAATGTTGCTTGCCAGGATGCCTTGGAATCAGGTCACGAACGGATCGTGTTCCACCGTGAAATAAAACGCCTATTGAAAGAACGGAATCCAGTACGGGATTGATTAAAAATGGTCGCTGTACTCATCGTTCCGGAGTTTATTCGCCTCGTCGGTCATACGATCAAACAGTCGCTTGCCGAGTTGACGGTTATTGTCGGAGTGATTTCCGTTGTTGTCGCGAGTCCCGGCTCACCGGCGACGCTTCGATCGAAACTCAACTGAAAAGAAAGCAGCCCCATGTTGCTCAAATACTTTTACGACGAAGCTCTTGCTCACGCGTCCTATATGGTCGGATGCCAGAAGGCGAAGGTCGCCGTTGTCGTTGATCCCGGTCGCGACATTGAGCAGTACCTCGACATGGCGGACCGCGAAGGCCTGAAACTGATTGCGGTCGCGGAGACTCATATTCACGCCGATTACGTATCGGGGGCACGCGAACTGGCGGATCGCATCGGGGCGAAGCTCTACGTGTCCGACGAAGGACCGGCCGAGTGGAAGTATCAATTCGCCGATCAGTACGAGCATCAACTACTAAAGGATGGCGACTCGTTCATGGTCGGGAATATTAAGTTCGACGTGCTACATACACCGGGTCACACGCCCGAGAGCATCTCGTTTCTATTAACCGATCAGGGTGGCCACGCGACCAAACCGATGGGGATCTTCACCGGCGACTTTGTCTTCGTCGGTTCGATTGGACGTCCCGATTTGCTCGAAGAAGCGGCGGGTCTGGAGAACACGGCGGAACCGGGTGCTCACGACTTGTTCCACTCGGCAGAGAAGTTCAAACAACTTCCTGACTACTTGCAGGTTTGGCCGGCTCACGGTGCGGGCAGCGCGTGCGGCAAGGGGCTTGGTGCGATTCCGTCATCAACGGTCGGCTACGAAGAGTTGTTCAACCCAGCTTTGCAATTCACGGACGAAAACGAATTCGTGCAGTACATCCTGTCCGACCAACCTGAAGCTCCGAAGTATTTCGCAGTAATGAAGCGAGTCAACAAAGAAGGCCCGCGGATTCTTGGTGCGGGACATCATCACTCAATGCTCGATGCTGCTGGTTTAGAGAATGCTGTCAAATCCGGAACGGTCGTCGACCTGACTCCGTCGTCCGAATTCGCCAAAGGCCACGTGCCTGGCACGATCAACATTCCACTGGAGATGCTCGCGACATGGGCGGGTTGGCTGGTTGACTATGACCGGCCGACTTACTTGATCTGCCATCCAGATCAGCTCGAGGAAGCGGCACGGGTACTGCACAAGATCGGCGTGGAACAGATCGAGGGTGCTTTTCACCCGAGCGAAGTCCGGTCAAGCGGTTTGGCTACCGAGGAGTATTCAATCCGCACACCAAAAGAATTGGCTCCACGCATCGAGTCGGGTGACGTGAAGCTCATTGACGTGCGTTCGGACGAGGAATGGAAGTCTGGCCGTATCGTCGGTGCAGACCATCGGTTCCTCGGTCGCCTCCTCAACAACGTTTCCGAAATCGAGAACGACAAGCCGATCGTGACGCAGTGTCAAACTGGTGGACGTTCCGCGATCGCTGCCAGCATTCTGCAAGCGCGTGGACTGGAAGTCGTCAACATGACGGGCGGATTTGGAGCATGGACAGATGCAGGCTTGCCGGTTGACCAATCCAATGCTGCTTCCTGTGAAACGAGGATACATTCATGCACATAAGAAAAGGACGAGACATAGAAGAACTGCGACTGTCCGGCAGTTGTGTGGTGGACCTGCACTCCAAACGTCATGAAGCAATTCACAAGTCAGCAAGTTTCGCCAGTCGATGAGAAAATTGACTCACGGAATGGTAACGAATTCAACAAGGTAAAGAAGCCATGAAAATCGTCATCATTGGAGCCGTTGCTGGAGGAGCATCAGCGGCCGCTCGGGCAAGGCGATTGGACGAAGACGCCGAAATCGTGCTGATCGAACGAGGTCGCGAACCATCTTTCGCCAATTGCGGACTGCCCTATTACGTTGGCGGAGAAATCGAATCGCGAGACAAACTGCTGGTCGCTCCTGCGGATCGTTTGCGTCAGCGATATCGGCTCGACGTGCGAACGCGGCAGGAAGTGACGTCGATCGATCGCGTCAAACAAACCGTCGATGTCAGGAATCTCGAAACCGGTGAAACGTATACCGAGTCGTATGACCGGCTCGTCGTCTCGACAGGAGCATCCCCGTTTCGCCCACCAATTCCCGGGATCGAAGGGCCGCATGTTCTGGAGCTTCGAGACCTCGCCGACGCAGATCGAATGTTCGATCGAGTCGCAACCGGCGGCAGTCGCCGCGCGGTCATTGTCGGAGCTGGCTTCATTGGAATCGAGGTCGCCGAGAATCTGGTTCGTCGAGGTCTCGATGTCACCGTCGTAGAACTCGCCGACCAGATTCTTCCTCCGTGGGATCCGGAAATGGTCCGCTCGCTGGAAGATCATGTTCGCCAGCAAGGCGTCACCTTGAAGCTGAACGATTCCGCAGCTGCGTTTGAAGAAGCAACTTCCGACGACGCCAACCTCGTCGTCAAACTCGCATCGGGCGAGGCACTTCCTGCTGGCTTCGCGGTTGTCTGTATTGGCGTACGGCCCGAAAGCGGACTTGCCGCTGAATCCGGAATTGAGACCGGCCCACGAGGTGGCATCGTGACCAACGATCACATGCAGACCAACGATCCGAATGTGTACGCCGTTGGCGATGTCGCTCAGGTGAAGGACTTCATCACTGGCGAGCCAACTCAGATTCCGCTGGCTGGTCCGGCAAACCGTCAGGGACGCATCGCCGCCGATCACATTTTTGGCCGCGATTCAGTTTATCGTGGCACGCAAGGTACGGCGATCGTCGGCGTGTTCGGTAAAACCGCTGCGATGACGGGACACAGCGAGAAACTTCTGCAGCGAGCGAACCTACCGTACGAAAAAATTTACATCCATCCAAGTGACCACGCTGGGTACTATCCGGGCGCGTCATCGATGACGTTGAAGCTGCTGTTCAATCCCGATAACGCTCGCATCTGGGGCGCTCAGGCAATCGGAACAACGGGTGTCGACAAGCGCATCGACGTGATTGCGATGGCGATTCACGCGAGGATGACGGTCTACGATCTTGAAGAGGTCGAACTGTGCTACGCACCGCAATACGGGTCGGCGAAAGACCCGGTCAACATGGCGGGCTTTGTCGCTGCAGGCGTTCTCCGTGGCGATCAACCGGTAACACACTGCCACTTCGTGCCACCGACCGACCAGCCACGCGACTGGTTTGTCCTTGACGTACGCTCGCCGGGCGAGTTCGCCTCCGGACACATCCACGATGCGGTCAATATTCCGCTTGAAGAACTTCGTGATCGAATGTCAGAACTGCCGACAGACCGTCGAATCGTGGTGTACTGCTTCGTCGGCCAACGCGGATACATGGCGACTCGAATTTTAAATCAGAACGGCTTCGACGTTTGCAACCTTTGCGGTGGATTTAAGTCATGGCAACAACAGTATCTATTGGAGACTCAATCATGAAGGTTCACCGCGTTGAGGATTCCTCAACATCTCTGAAGTGTCGGTGTTTTACGACTGCCTTAATCATCACCATGGCAGTTTCCACAGTCGACACAGCAAACGCTCAGCCCGGTCGCGGCCGAGGTGCAGGTATCGGTCGTGGTCCCGGAGCAAACCCCGGCATGCGTGCGGACATGACGACCCTGCATGCGATGTTCGCCAGTCGTGACAAAATCAAGCGAACAGTGAAGCTGCTTCCCAACGGCGCGGAGGCACTTACCGAATCGGACGACCAAGCGATCACTGCCCTGCTTCAAGAACATGTCCCGGCAATGGAGAACCGGGTTCACGCCAACGAGCCCCTGCCGCCAATGACGTCCCACCCAATCTTCGTTGAACTCATCAAACACGCCGATGACTACACGCTGACGTACGAAGAGACGAAAAAGGGAATAAAGGTGACTTATGAAGCAACTGACCCGTTCGTGATCATGCTGGTACAGGAACACGCGAAGCTCGTTAGCCGTTTCGTGAAGAACGGCATGGAAGAGATTCACAAGCCGTACAAACTTCCCAAGACCGACAATGCAGAACCTCAGCCCGACGGTGATTCCAAAGCAACAGGTGAATCAACATCACTCGGTATCACACCTCCCCGAGTCATACTCTATGCGAACACGGATTGGCTGAGCTGGGAGTCTTTCGTATCAACAACTTACGTCGATCTCCGAAGGTCGAATTCCACTGCTGGAAACCAATTTCCGGCCTCCCGAAGGCGAAAAAGCCACCAAAGAAATCGAAGCCCGACCGGATGAAACTTCCGCTCTATTACCAGTCCTTACTCGATTCGGGCGTGGTTCAGACTCGTGCTGAATTGGCACGTTATCTGGGGGTGAGCCGGGCGAGGGTGACACAGGTGCTGAAGCGATTGGAGAAACAAAACTCAAAGACTGCGTAGCTAAGCCAACGGGGCGTTAGCCGTGAATCTCTGTCCCGACGGCCCCTGTTACATAGTTAAAGCGTATTTCACGGTTTGCGTGACGGATCGTGAGGTGTTCCGTTCAATACAGGGTCGTTTTCAAAGATCTTTTGATCGTTAACGCATGCGACGAAACTCAGGCTCTGGTTGCCTTTGATCGAACCAGTGGGAAAGAAGTATGGCGTGCGGAGGGGCGACTTTATGAAGGGAGCTACTCGACGCCTATCATTGGCACAGCACTGGAAGGGAGCGATGAAATCATCATTCCCCTGGCAGACGAAATCTGGGGAATTGATCCTCTCACCGGCAAGTTGAAATGGTGGGTCGCCGAATCGTTAGGCAAGTACATCTGCACAACGCCGGTCGTCGCGAATGGAGTGGTTTACGTTGCTGCCAGCAGCAAGGTGATCGCCATTCGTCTTGGAGGTCATGGCGATGTCACTCGCTCGCACACAGTCTGGTCTCGGAACGCCAGACTGGGAGTCCCCTCTCCAGTGTTTGATCAGGGACAACTATATTGGGTCGGTACCAACGGGATATTCACATGTGCGGATGCTTCAACGGGGAAAACACTTTGGCGAGAGCGAATCGGGCGCGGCAGTCGTAACACCACGTATGCATCGTTGACAAAGGCTGGTAATGCCTGGCTGTCAATGTCTCAACAGGCTGGCGTGATTGCGTTTCGGTTAACGCCAGAGTTTCAGGAGATTTCGGTGAATCTTTTTACGAGGGACAAGTCGGCCTTCAAATCATCGTTAGCAGTGGCTGACAGTGAGCTATTTCTCCGGTCGGATCAATTTCTGTATTGCATCGCTAACGGGGGGATTGCTGATCTGGCTCAAGTGGAGTCAAAGTCTCCAAAGCAGAACGTGAAAGACGCATTTGGGTCCATCATTGAACGTAGTCGAAATCCGTTTCAGGGCCGAAGTGGAAATAGCGTCGGTCCAGCACAATTGCTGATGACGTTTGATGTCAACAATGATGACAAGATCAGTCCGCAGGAGTTGGCTGAATCTCCTATGTCAAAGTTTGTACAATCGATGATGATGACAAGGGGCGATAACAACAAAGATGGTTTCATCGATGCCAAAGAGCGTGCTCGTCTACAGGAATCGATGCAAACAAAACCGGGTGAGGTCATAGGCAGAAAAAATGCAGCCAATCGGCCGCAACGACCGCCAGTGGTTGCTGAGCCCAAGTAGACCTTCAGAACTGCATCAATTCTCGGTGGGAATTGGCATTTGAGAACATTGAGTCATGCAAATTGTTTTAAGGCATTTTGCGACATCGAGAGGGTCGATACTGCACGCGTTCGATGCGTGGCTGAACCAGTGTGCAATGTCTTCACGTCCGCCTGACGAACACAACAGTGTTCCCTTGGCTGTCGAAATGGCTCGAATCAATTCCGCTCGAAGTGGAGATGAAGACGCATTTCGACAATTATTTGAGCATTACCAGCCGACGATTTCTAAACAGATGCGTCGTTCTAGTCGCGACCGCGTCCTTGTCGAGAACCTTGTTCATGATGTATTTGTTGAAGCCTTCATGAGCTTGGAGAACTTCAAAGGTAGGAGCCCATTCGAGCATTGGCTGCGTAAGCTCGCGGTTCGTGTCGGCTAGGATGCCCCTGCAATCAATGGATGCTGACGTGGGAAGTTTTTCTTCAATTTTCGTGTAAGGATCTCCAAATCGTGTGTTTTACTGCTGTCGGGTAAAATTTTGCTTTCCCACAGCAGTTGATGGCTCCGTATGGCACAGTTCCCCGAAACACGCGAAAGCCTGATGATTCAGGTCAAAGACCCGGACAACCGGGTGGCGTGGGAACAGTTTGTCTCGATCTATCGGCCCATGATCGTGCGGACAGCAGCGAAGCGCGGGATGCAAGCGGCCGATGCCCAGGATCTAGCTCAGCAAGTCCTGTTGGCGGTAGCTTCGGCAATTGGTGACTGGGAAAAGCGAGACGAGTCGACGCGTTTTCGTCATTGGCTGGCCCGAGTCACTCGCAATGCCATCGTCAATGCGCTCTCTCGTGGTCCGAAAGACCAGGCGGCGGGTGGCTCATCGGCTCAGGAGTTGTTGGCTCAGCAACAGCAGCCCGATCCTGAAACGGTCTCTCTGATTGATTGGGGATATCGCGGGAACTCTACCTGCAAGCGGCCAGGATCGTTCAGCAAGATGTCCAGCCCGATACTTGGCGTGCGTTTGAGCTGACGGTCATTGACGGGATGAGCAACCGGAATGCGGCGGAGCAACTCGGCAAATCCCTTGGAACTATTTACACGGCTCGCTGCCGAATCATGCAGCGACTGCGTGACGTGATTGTCGAACTGGAGGCATCAGAAGTATGAATCAGCAAGTTTGTGATCCGAATCGACTCTCGTCGTTTGTGCGAGGAGAACTGAGCGACCAGGCTGTGCGAGAACTCACTTCGCATCTGGACGAATGCGAATCGTGCGGTCTAGCACTTGAGCAGCAAGTTGCCGAGGCCTCCGCATGGCGCGAAGCCAGCGTCTTTCTTGGTGAATCAGTTGCTCAGGAACACGAAGCCGAGTATTCAGTCGCTCCGTCGCGCGACGCGCAGATCGAGCTGGTCTTGTCGCAACTTTCGCCCACTGACGATCCCGAATCACTCGGACGCATCGCAGGCCTTGAAGTCACCGGCGTGGTTGGCAGCGGAGGGATGGGGGTCGTGCTCAAAGCTCACGATCAATCGCTCGATCGCGTGGTGGCGGTCAAGGTGATGGCTCCGCATCTGGCGGCCAGTGGTTCGGCTCGTCAGAGGTTTGCAAGGGAAGCGAAAGCGGCCGCTGCCGTGCTGCATCCCAATGTGATCGCGATTCATGGTGTCTCCAACGAACAGGCCTTGCCGTATCTGGTGATGCCGTACGTAGGTGGCGAGTCACTTCAAAAACGCATCGACGTTCAGGGTCCATTGCCACTGGTCGATATTCTGCGTATCGGTGCTCAAGTTGCCGCCGGTCTGGCCGCTGCTCACGAACAGGGCCTTGTCCATCGTGACATCAAGCCCGGCAACATTCTGATGGAACAAGGAATCGAACGCGTCACCATCACCGACTTTGGGCTCGCCCGCGCAGTGGACGATGCGTCAATGACTCGCAGCGGCGTGATCGCCGGCACACCGCAGTACATGTCGCCCGAGCAAGCTCGCGGTGAACCGATTGATGCTCGCAGCGACTTGTTTTCGCTTGGCAGTCTGCTGTACGCGATATGTACCGGTCACTCGCCGTTCCGAGCCGAAACCAGCTTCGGAGTCATGCATCGAATCATGCAGGATTCGCCTCGACCGATCACAGAAATCAACCCGGAGATTCCGATTTGGCTGGAAGGTATCGTGTTGAAGTTGTTGTCCAAAGACGCTGGTGATCGCTTCGAATCGGCAGGCGAAGTTGCCGAGCTTTTGGAGGGGTGCCTTTCACATACCCAACAACCTGCCACAACGCCACTGCCCGAACCGGTGCCGGAACTGACCTCAAAGCCACCAAGGAACCGCTGGTGGAGCAAGTTCATTGCCGCAGGTGTGCTGCTACCGCTGCTTCTGCTGGCCGGTGTATTGATTGTACTGGAGCTCAACAAGGGCACGCTCCGTATCGAGAGCGAAGCCGATGACGTCCCGATTCGCATCGTTCAGGGCAAGGATCTTGTTGAGGAACTAACCGTCTCGAAATTTGGCAAGTCCGTTCGCGTCGCGGCCGGGAATTACAAGATCGAGATCGGCGGCCAAATCGACGGGCTGGCGCTCGATGACGGCTCGGTCACGTTACAGCGTGGTGGAAACGATGTTGTCCGAATCGTAAAAGTTGCTCCCGTAACAAGTGCCTTGGGCGATTGGCCGTATGGACGCCTGCTAAAGAATCTTCAAGAGATCAAACCGCCCGGAGGCACGCCTGTCACTGGACCCGGGTATCCCATTAGCGTTTCCATTGGCGCCGAACTAACAAGACGTTTGGAGGCAGTGCCGGATGGGGAACTGGACAAGTGGATTGCCGAGTTAGAACGGGTCACGGGTGACAAACTGGACGGCGAGACGGCACGTCAGGCGTGTCGGACATACATAGTGAATCGTATGAGTGTCCTGTTCGATGACGGTGATTGGCACACGGAAATGGCGAGCCGACTGTTCAAACATCTTCAGTCGCTAACTCCTTCGGAAGTCAATGCGTGGAAGAAAGCATTCGAATCATTATTCGACGAAACAATCGGACAAAATGACAAAGAAGGTTTTAATGGCGGCCCCAGCTATGCTCTGCCGCTGGTTTTGATTTCTGTTGAGTCGTTGATCAATGACGAAACGAATGAATTATCCAGCGGAACCACTGATTTGTCGCTTGCATACGGCTTGACCACAGCCTCTGTTGTATCGAATTCAGCAGTCAAGTACCGGGAACGTCTTGCCCAATTGTCGAAACAAGACATTGCATCGTGGCGAAGCAAAGTCGATCGCTTCGGTGGAACCAAGCTAGACGCCGCCATGAACATCATCCTGCTGGACGACTACTTCGTCAATGAGACATTCCAAGACGGTGATTTTGCCGCGACGCTCGGCGGAAACAATCCAAAGCTTTCGGCGGAACAGGTTACTGATTCCGGTGGCGATACCGAAGACCAATCCACGAACCAATCTTCTACCTCGCCTCGTCGCAAAGCGGTAAACAATCTGACACGGATCGCACACGCACTGCATCGCTATCACGAATTACACGGGCACTTTCCTCCCGCCATTATTCTCGGCAAGGATGGTAAAGGTGGGCCACCACATAGCTGGCGAGTTGAACTGCTGCCGCTACTGGGACATGGGGGACTGTACGATCGGTACAACTTCAAGGAGGCTTGGGATACACAGCGCAACCTCGCTGTGCTCGCACAAATCCCGGACGTCTATCGCTCGCCGTTGGATCAAGGAAACTCGACCAACACGTCCTACTTCGGAGTCGTTTCAGACGATATCTCCACACGGGCGGCACAGCTCCAGAAAATGCGGGAGCAGTGGGAGGCGGCTTCGGGTGCCGGTATTTTGAAAGATGAACCCGAGTACGAGCAGTATACGCCCGAGGCGACGGTCTTCTGGAAACAGAGTGGTGCGTCGTTCATCGACATGCTCGACGGAACGTCCAACTGCATCGCGGTGATTGAAGCCAAACGGAACATCCCGTGGACCAAGCCTGAAGATATTGAATACTCGGCGGATCAGCCGCTGCCCAAGTTCGGCGGCTGGTTCGAGCAAGGCGTACATGCCGCGTTTGCCGATGGCACGGTTCAGTTTCTTGCCAACTACAACGATGACCAGACGATACGAAACCTGCTGACGATTTCTGACGGCCAGCCCGTCGAACCGCTGCTGGTCCGCCGTCTGCGGATTCACGGTGCCGTCGCGGTTTCAGCGGACGAGCCAGAAGTGGCCGTTGGTCCAGAAATTTACCGCGTTCCCGATGGACTATTGCTGAGAGTTCTGCCCGACCAACGATCTATCATCACCGAAGCCGACATTGCGGAAGTGGCCGTCACCACCAATCCGAACAATCCGTCCGCAGGTGACATCGTCGCCATGACGTTGACTGAAGAGGCCGGTAAGCGGTTTCTGAAGGCAACATCGCGGCTGAGTGAGCAGAATTTAAACGGCTACATGTTAATCACGCTTGACCGAAAGGTTTTGATTGCTCCGAGAGTGCTCTCACCGATCGCAAATAGACTAACGATCACCGGCGACATCGACGCGAAGGCCCTCGCTGAAGAGATTCAAGTGGCGATGAAGGATCTGGAGCTTGGGGAAACGTCTCCTCCAGTGATGGGTAAGGAAACTCTAGCACCTGTCGAAGAGGTATCCCAACTCAACGATGAAGACGGCTCATTCGTCACGGTAACACTGCCACTGAAGTGGCATTCTGAAGCTGCGCTAAAGCAGCATCTCGGTCAGCGTCATCTAACGCTCTTGGCTGAAGGAGTTGTGATGGATGACGAGCGTTCGAATGCAGTCAATCGAGTACAGCGAAGCGTTTTGCATGATTGCCGCTTGGTTTCCTACAAGTTGATCAAGCGTGATGGAGTCGAATACTGGCAGTCTCGACTCTTCGTGCCTCATAAAGCGGAATACTCGATTGGGGCATTGTGGTACAGCGACCCCATCCGAACGCTTCGTATCGGAGATCGCCACACCCCTGTTCCAGCCGATACCCTGACACAGGATGATCCGCAGGCGACGCTGGACAAAGAGCTTCAAAATGGCTTTCAGTTGCGGCTCGACGATTCGACGGATGGTAAGCCGGGGTTGTCGTTTGATGCAGCCTCAGCCGAAAGAGCTTCCGCTGGTGGCACTGATGTCGATGCGGACGCGTTCAGCAAGCTTGCCGCCATGCAGGATTGGGTCATCGCGTGGGACAGTCAGATGCCGTCCGACCGGGCAAGCAGCGGTCGGCGATACGCCTTGCTGCGTGGGTTTGCGAATGGTCGCATCGTGGCCGTGCATGGCGAGGACGCTCCCCTTGTGGAAACACGCATTGCCCCGACTGAGATCGAAGCATTATTAAAGGAGCTTGCGACGCTGGGTACCAAACGAAATGCACAGGCTTCAGACAGCAATCTTCTTAAAGAACTGACTCGGCCTAGTTCTCCGCAAAGCGATGACCCATTGCCACGCGTCCTGCACGCCAATATCGGAAATCGCTTGACCGTTGTATACGAAGGTTCGCACTACGACATGATGTCGTTTCAGGCCACTGCTCCCATTGTCCCGGCAGAAGTAGACCACCGCAAAGTTGCCGAGTTATCCGACGAAGTGCGACAGCGGTTGATGCAATTGGTGTATCGGGCTCGACTCGGAGGTTTCGAGGAGTGTATTGCCTTCGCAAACGCACAACTGCGAGCACGCTATCCTGATACTCCGGTCGAACTAAAAGCATCGAACATCACTCAGGTGTACTCCCCACGCGATGAAAGCATCGAAGTGATCTTTCTTTTGGAGTTAACGAAGAACCTGTCAGCTTTGCGGGAGGCCTCCTCAAAGTTCGGCACGAACGTGACGGGACGTGGTCTGTTGTCAGTGGCATGTACTTCCGCGACGAAGCATCCACCGAACAGTGGAGCGGTAACCCAACCGAGGAGCGATCATGAAAAAAGTACGATTCTCATGCGTAGTTCTTGCCTTGCTCACCATCCCCGGTGCGGGCTGTGACAACGCCGCCAAACAACAACGAGACAACGATGTCCACAGATCGGCGATCGCAAAAGAACTGAAAAAACAAGGCGAATCGCAACAAATGCAATTATCCGAGAATGAAACGAATGACCGCCACAACGATCACGTCAGTGAAGCAGCAGATGATTGAAACATCCGATCAGAATTCCCCAGAACCGCATTGCCGATGCGCCATTTCCGCTTCCGTCGGAAGCATGATTGTGAAACAGGTATATCTCATAGCGACTTTGGTACTGACACTATGCGGTTGTTCGCAGAAGGCACAGCCGACTTGGAAACCCATGCTGGATGGCGGCCACCATGTCGGGATCGATGGGGTAAGCATCTTTGCATTTGGCTACAACCACGATCCGGATCGGTCGATCGTGTTCTTCTTTCCACTGGACATCAGTAGCAGCGGCGACCACAGCTCAAACGCTGAATCGCGGACGTTCGATTATTCAGGAACGATCACCTCGTCACCGAGCAAGAAGACAGTTCTCAGTTACCGGATTTCATCGACTGATCCAACGAAAGTCACGTGCAATAACGCGGACTACCGCCTGAGCGACGGAACCGTCTTTTACGTCGCCAAAGACGGAGCCATCACACAACTACCGTTCGCGGGACTGGGGCCAACGAAGGAATACGTATCTGACTTGCAAGCCTACGTTGATTCCAACCGACCGGAGCCAACTAACCCCGAGGGTAACGAACCATGAAATGCCTGCAATGCGAAAACGACGCCCGTGCGATTTGCCGATTCTGCGGCAGAGCCGTCTGTGAATCCCATATCCAAACCAAGGAGTTTCATGCCGGTTACGGGAAAAGCAAGAAAAGCCACGCACTGGATCGTGGCAGTGAAACCGCCGTGACGATTGCCGATGCCGTGTGGTGTGGTAAGTGCAACATCGAGCCGCAAAAGACTTACTAGGAAGACAACCTGATATTGTCTTGAGCCGCGAGTTTCGCAGCTTCTACCGGCGGCTAGCGCTTTGCTGCTCACTTTCTGAACAATACGCAAGCCAGTTCAAGATCCCAATTAGGAGTACCCATCATGTGGAGAACACGAGTTTCAATTGTCGTCCTCGCCTTCTTGGCGTTGAGTTCCACCGCTTTCGCGCTCTATTCGGTTTTCGATACAGGAAATTGGCCGAAAGAGTGGCCGAGTGAACTGGAATCACTGCGCAAGCAATCGCGCACTTTAGTCGGGCCGATGGTGGAGGCACAGCATTTCGCGATTACGTTCAAGACCCGCGAAGAGTTCGAGGCCGCTTGGCCACACATCCTGAAAGCCAAGAGCCAAGGAGCCCCCATCTTTCTGAAGCGAGGGCCAAACTTCTTTCTCGACAAAGAGCTTGCGGGGGTGGTGGTTCACTGTCCTCCCAAGGGACAGTGGGATAACCCGAAGACTCCCGAAGCGCCCATCAAAGGCTACCCCACTGAATCCCCGCATCGCTGGCAATGGACCAACTACATCGAATTGGTCGTTGACGGACAAATCATTGATCTCAATCGCATCCCGATACCAGCGGATACGCCGATCATCGACGGGCGTTTCAAGGCGGACAAGACAAATGAAGACGCGAAGTCACCGTAGCCCGCAAACATCAGATACTTGCGGATACCACCACAATTTTTCGGAGAATCCGATTCGACCTTGCTTTGGCATTTGGATTGAATCGTTCCTGGGAGTTTGACACCCATGAATCGAACAATGAGTCGCCTTTCATCAACCGTCCTGGATCTACCGGGCTTTGCCGTGACGCTCATCATGATCGTGTTGGGTGGAATGTTTGTTGGGTGCAACCAGCAGGCATACGAGGCAGCGTATCGAACGATTGATCAGGCGTTTGTGGTTCGCCAAAGCCAGGGATGGGAACTCACCAAAGCACCGGAGGACGGAAAACGCTATCGTGTTTGCGGTGCGACCGAGTCTGGCATGGATCCGAATCGACATTCGTTTAGCGGCAGGATTGAGTCGGGCGATCGTTTCGTTGACTTCAACGTTGCTATCCCGGACGAGAGGGTGGTCGCCGTGGAAGGGCTCGATTCGCTGGGCGGCGGACCGCTTTCCTACGCCGTCCTGACAAAGGATCTTCCCGCGGGCAACGTAACACCGCCTTCCGTGAACCACAGTTTGGAAAACCAGAGGTAGATTCATGAATCTCGCCAAATACTTCGTTTCGGCCACAGCGGTCTTTCTACTGGCAACGACGACAAGCGCGGCGGATGCAGAGTCCACAATTAAGTCCGACAACGTGACGACTCAGTTTAGGCTCACAAAACTCGTCTATGAGCGTGCTCACAGGACCACGTTCTGGATCGAAATGGAAAGTGCACGAAAGGGGCTTCATGTAAGAGGAGTCTGTGATCTTCGAAAGGACGGCGTGGGAGTTGGCCGCTTTCCTTTGGAGCAGGTTGGGGCGAGGCAAAACACGGACGCAACATGTTTCAGGATCAGTTGCTTGCACGACGACTTTGTCGAAGACACCGTCGTCCATGTGTTGGTCCGTGACGAGGCAACAGGGAAATCCATTTATGGAACCAAGATACGCCTGAAAGATGCTGAGTCAGTTCGCAAGGGAATCGAGTCATTGAAAACGCTGCCAGATACCGACGAAGCCCCGGCGGCCGGCAATGCCTAGGCTCTTCGAAGGAAAGTAGAAAGCTGCAACTCAGTAGACGTATGAAGCCCTAACGGTAGCCAGCACGACCCCGAGGCCACGACGTCAATGTCCAAGGGTTCGTACAGCTGTCCGAAAGCTCCCCGGATCGGTCACTATGCAAACCACAATCTCGTCGAGCTAGGTGCGTACGAACTCATTAAGTTACGTCAATCATCATCACTCGTTTTCCATCCATGGAATCCGATTCCGGAACGAAAACAAACGGTGAAGCCGAAGAAAAAGCGAGACCGTATGCGACTGGCTCGATACTACCAGACTCTACTCGATTCCGGGAAATTCGAGTCGCGGGCTGCACTCGCTCGCTATCTGGGCGTCTCGCGGGCACGGGTGACTCAAGTGCTCAATCGCCTCAAAGATCAGGACGCAACAGACACGAAATCCGCCTAAGCTGCTCTGCCCTCGCGTCACATCGACGTAGCTGCGCAACGTTCAATGAAATACCTTCAATTGATATTGAAACTGCCCTGGGAGGGCACAATCAGGTATTCTTCACCGTTTGGGATGGAAGTTCCCCGAATAACCGTTGGTACTTAGAAGCAAATCGCCCAGCGTCGTAAAAGCCGACTTGCGCAGCGATGTCCTGGATCAAGGCGCCTGAGTTTGGGGAGTCGCGTAGTAAGGTTCGAGCTCGATTGAGCCGCATCGATTGAATGAAATGACGCGGCGACTGATGATACCTTGAGCGAAAAGCCGTCAGCAGTGTTCGCTCAGACACGTCGAGCGATTGGGCGATCGCGGCTATGGAGATCAGGCCATCTAGTGAAGTTTCGATTAATTCCGCGGCGTCCGAAGCGATTCGTGTATGCCGAACTGTAAGGCAAGAAGAGTTGTCCTCCGTCAGCAATTGAACACGGGATGACCTGACACAAACTCTTCTCGCTATCCTAAGCAAGTCAAGCTGAAATGTCAGTTCGGCTGCGACTCTTGAGTCCATTGACACACCATCAATGGCTTGTAGGTATCCCAGTACGATAGAACGTAGTTTTTTCGAAACATGAAGACCGGGGTGGACGATGGTCACTGTATCATGCAATTCGTGCTCTGGAGTTCTCGGGGGAGTGTCAAGCAATTCGGTTGGAACTCTAACCGCAAGCCAGCTATTGGCATGGTCGCAGGAGAAACAGAACTCGGCCCCGGGTGCAATACGACGATGGCGTCAGGGCTTAGCGACAATCCATTGAGAAGTCTTGGCCTTCTATTCAACGGCATGTACAGTCCGAATGCTCCTGGATCAGTTCCCCCTTCAGAGAGCTGTCCAGACCCCTCTTGTGCCCACTGCAATCCAAGTTGGCCCGCCACGTTCTGTACCATTGAATAACGAGGCTCCTCCATGCCAAGTACGCGCATGTGTACGTCTGCGTGGGCGATCGAATCGCAATAGCTTTCGAATTCTGTAAAGAACTTTGCCGAATCCATATAGCATGCTCGTTGGGAGAAAAGTCGATCAAGGCAGGCTTCAAATAAAGACAGGAAAAACCCAAATTTGCGGCAACTACGTACAACAAATCTTGCAATTAGGTTACTTTGAAGACGTTGAAATCTCAATCTCTATGGCGTCATGCACCATCGTTCGAGGGCGGACAAATCTGAGTTCAGATTGCTTCTTGCGAGTCGAATTGTGGCACGCACTGACCAAGAACAGGAGACCATCCGTATGCTATCGCACCTGTCGAGAAGCTTTGCACTTGTTTTGACGGGGCTTGGTCTTTGCATGGTCAGCGCCGAGGAAGTCGAACTGGACCGCACAAAACTACCAATCGACGTTAGATCCGTGGGTGGAAGGATCGGTCAGACGGCAGCGGATTCTAAGCCTCCGGCACTGATCTCTCCAACAGCCCCGAATGGCGCCCCGAATGTGGTCCTCGTCCTACTTGACGATGTCGGTTTTGGAGCCGCTGGAACTTTCGGCGGTCCCGTCGAAACCCCAGCAATGGACGCCTTGGCGACCGAAGGGCTTCGTTACAACCGCTTTCATACGACCGCCCTTTGCTCTCCGACGCGAGCCGCATTGATGACTGGGCGTAATCACCACTCCGTGGGCACCGGGATGGTGGCCGAGTTTGCCACGTCCTATCCCAGCTACAACTCAACGATTCCAAAATCCGCAGCAACGATCGCGCAGGTTCTCCAGGGAAACGGGTACAGCACAGCATGCTATGGCAAGTGGCACAACACTCCCGTCTGGGAAGTCAGCCCCGCAGGTCCGTTTGACAGGTGGCCAACGTCTCTCGGATTCGACGAGTTCTACGGCTTCATGGCTGGTGAAGCCAACCAATTCTATCCCGCACTGTTTCATGGAACCACACCCATCGAACGACCGGAGCATGTGGAGAACTACCATTTCACGACCGACATGGTGGATCAGAGTCTCGTATGGATGATGCGTCAGCAAGTATCGAACCCCGACAAACCCTTCTTTCTGTACTTCGCACCTGGCGCAACGCACTCGCCTCACCACGCGCCGAAGGAATACATTGAGAAGTACCGTGGAAAATTTAACCAGGGTTGGGACAAGATGCGCGAGGAGACTTTCGCACGACAAAAGAAACTCGGCGTGATCCCCGCGGACGCGATACTCACACCACGCGATGCATCCATGCCAGCTTGGGATTCGCTCTCGCATGATGAGCAAAAAGTTGCCAGTCGACTGATGGAAGTTTACGCCGGATTCCTCGATCACACGGACGTCGAAGTGGGTCGACTCGCTGATGGCATCAAAAAACTCGGTGAGTGGGACAACACGATGTTCATTTACATAGTTGGGGATAACGGCGCGGCAGGTCCGGGTGGGCGATACGGAGTGTTCAATGCGATGGTCAACCTAAACGGATTGCGAGAAGATAAAGACGTCGTCCTCAGAAGACTCGAGGATTGTGGGGGCCCAAAGGCGAATAACGACTACGCGACAGGTCACGCCTGGGCAATGAGTACTCCGTTTCAGTTCGTGAAGCAGTTCGCCAGTCACTTCGGTGGAACGCGTAATCCTGTCATCATTACATGGCCCAACAAGATCAAAGACAAAGGCGGACTTCGCTCGCAGTTTCACCACGTTATCGACATTGCACCAACGATCTATGAAGCAGCTGGAATTCCAGCACCGACTTCGGTCAACGGAATTAAGCAGATGCCGATTCAAGGTGTGGCCATGAATTACACCTTTGACGAAGCAGATGCTCCGTCCACCCGAGAAACTCAGTACTTTGAAGTCGTCGGTGTTCGAGGCGTTTACGACGATGGTTGGGTGGCCTGCACTTATCACAACAAGTTCTCGTGGCAAGCATCGAAGGTGCCTGCCTTCAGTGATGATACGTGGGAGCTCTACCATGTCGAGAAGGACTTCAGTCAGGCGGAAAACGTGGCTGCGAAGCACCCCGAGAAGCTGGAGGAACTGAAAAAACTGTTCCTTGTCGAGGCGGAGAAATACAACGTCTTTCCTCTCGACGATCGAGGCTTTGCTCGCGTTCTTGAAAGTGGTCGACCAACCATCGTTGGTGATCGCACGAGATTCACGCTTCGCAAGGGTGCCATCCGAATGCCGGAAGACATGATTCGCACCACATTCAACAGGTCCTACGAGATCAACGCCAAACTCGACATCCCAGACGACGGAAAAGTCGAGGGCGTGGTGCTCGCCGCCGGGGGTTACTTTGGCGGACTGTCGCTTTACATCAAAGAGGGGCGTCCGCAATTCACCTACAACTACTTTGGTTCTGAGTACACAACACTAACCGGCGGGAAAGCTCTGCCGAGTGGAGATGTGACCCTTCAGTTTTTATTTGACTACGATGGCGGTGGAACAGGCAAGGGTGGAGCCGCGAAGTTGCTGGTGAATGATGAAGTGGTCGCGGAAGGCAAGATTCCCAAGACAGTGCCGCTCGGATTCTCTGCCGACGAAACGCTCGACGCTGGCGAAGACACTGGCACACCCTCCGGTGACTACAAGTGTCCCTTCCGCTTCACGGGCAAGCTAAACACCGTCACCGTGACCATCAAATAGCAGCTCGGAAAACTCCCCAGACCGACGAACATCGCATTCGCGTCCACGGTCTTCGATCGAACCATCAAGTGCATTGACGCCCAGTGAGGAAATCTACGATGACGATATCAAAGCGGACACACTGGCGAGCAACTGGCCAGAACTCACCAGTATTCCTTTGGCTCTTGCTAATCGTATTGAGCGTCTGTTTATTCATTGGAAACACCCCAGCGAATGCTCAGGATCGTGGCATTGGCATTCCGCTTGCAGACCCAGAGTTCAAGGGCACTGTTGGTCAGACTTTCAAAGATTCGAAGGCCGATTACCCGTTACCGATTAAAGCTCCTGCGGACGCACCAAACGTGCTACTTGTCATTCTTGATGACGTCGGTTTTGGAATGTGCAGTACCTTTGGTGGCCCCGTGCCAACTCCCAGCCTCGATAAGCTCGCGCGCAATAGCCTGATCTACAACCGTTTTCATACGACAGCCCAGTGTTCTCAGACGCGAGCCGCCCTGCTCACAGGCAGGAATCATCACAGCGCCGGCACGGGTGCAGTGATTGAAATGAGTACTGGGTTCCCCGGCTACACCGGAATCATTCCTAAGAGTACTGCCCTGATCGCACAGGTGTTGCGAGACAACGGTTACGCAACGTCGATGTTCGGCAAATGGCACAATACTCCCGAGCGAGAGATCAGTCCTGCGGGGCCATTCAATCGTTGGCCAACCGGGTTAGGTTTCGACTATTTTTACGGGTTCAACCAGGGGGAAACTGACCAGTACTACCCCACGCTCTATCGGGGGACGAGTCCAGTTCCCCAGCCAAAATCGCCCGAAGAGGGTTATCATTTCACAGAAGACATCGCTGATGAAGCGATCAGCTGGATTCAGAACGTTCGAGCTGCAGAACGTGATAAGCCCTGGTTCTGCTACTTCAGTACGGGAGCTGTACACGCACCTCATCATGCTCCCAAAGAGTGGATCCAGAAGTTCAAGGGAAAGTTTGACTACGGCTGGGACGAGCAGCGGAAACGAACTCACCAGCGCCAGCTTAATCTCGGAGTTATCCCAGCGGGAACGGCATTGACGCCTCGGCATAAAGAGCTTCCATCCTGGAAGAGTCGATCGGCCGATGAGAAAGTCGCGTACGCTCGGCTGATGGAGAACTACGCGGCCTTCATGGCTCATACCGATCATCACGTCGGCAGGGTAATTGACAGTATCGAGGAAGCTGGAGAGCTTGACAACACGCTGGTTCTCTATGTCGTGGGTGATAATGGAGCGAGTTCGGAGGGAAATCTCGAAGGTACCTTTATCGACCTCGCCAGCATGGTCGGTATCAACCTTGGCCTCGACAGCCTGCTCAGCAAGCTTGACAAAATCGGTGGGCCGGAAAGTCATCCACACGTGCCCGTAGGCTGGGCCTGGGCGATGTGTGCGCCGTTCCAATGGACAAAGGCCGTCCCCAGTCACTTTGGTGGAACCCGCAACCCATTGCTGGTCCACTGGCCAAATCGAGTCAAAGGCAAGGGAGAAATCCGGTCGCAGTTCCACCATGTGATTGATGTTGTCCCGACCATTCTTGAATCCTGCAACATCCCTGCGCCCGTGGAAGTCAACGGAATCCAGCAAAAGCCGATTGCTGGCGTTTCAATGGTCTATTCCTTTGACGACGCGAATGCTCCCGGACAACGGGAAACGCAGTACTTCGAGATTCTTGGCAGCCGGGGCATCTACCACGATGGTTGGTTTGCCAGCGCACGCTGCGGCATCCCATGGGAAACTGGAAACCGTTCGTTGGACGATCTCAAGAACGCAACCTGGGAGCTTTATGACATCGAAAAGGACTTCAGTCAGGCAAACGATATTGCGGCGAAGAATCCGGCCAAGCTGGAAGAACTCAAGGCGCTGTTCCTGACAGAGGCTGAGAAGTACGACGTTCTGCCGCTCGATCCACGATTCGCCGAGCGGATGAACCCAGCACTACGAATGTCTGGCAAGCCACCAACGTCATGGACCTACCGTGGCAACAACGTTTGGCTTCCCGAACCAATTGGCCCTCAAATCTTTCCTCGACCGCACTCGATCACCGCAACCGTTGAAATACCAGAGAGTGGAGCGGAAGGCGTGATTGCATGTGCGGGCGCCTCGTTGGCGGGATGGTCGCTATACATCCAGAATGGAGAACCGCAGTTCCACTATCAATGCTTGGGCATCGCCAATACCAGCATTCCAGGGACCGTCGAAATTCCCGAAGGCAAGATCACGTTGAAGACCGAATTCCGTCCTGATGGCTCGAAAGAAGGCGGTGGGACCCTCAAGCTATTCGTCAACGACAAACCGGCCGGTGAAGGCAAACTGAAGCGAACGCTATTCCGCCACAGCCTCGAACCATTCGAAGTTGGCCGGGATTCAATGACACCAGTGAATCCAGAATACAAAGCCGAAGGAGCCTTCGAGTTCACTGGCAAGATCGACAGCGTAAAATTTGAACTCTTGTCGCCGAACGAGTAACTTCACCTCGCAAATTCTCGGTGTCATCGAGTTACCAATTCTCGTCGCGCTTCTGATTGTCAGGGGGAACTCATTTGCAGAAAGCAATATCCAAGATCCTTTCAGCCGCGACAGTGTTATCCATCGCGTTTCGGTTTGCATAATCGTTCAAAGCTCCCCGAGTCGTACTCTATGCGAACCAAGGACTCGTCGAGCTAGGTGCCTTTCATATCAACAGGTTACGTCGACCGGCATCGGTGAAATTCTTTCCGTGGAACTCGATTTCGGACCAAAATCGGGCGGAATCAGAGTCGGCAGCCCCCAAATGTAGACATCGGTTAGAAAACGTAGCGCTCGACGGGCGAAAAACGGAGCGCTGTTGTTGATAAGGAACCCGGTGGAGGGATGTGAGCGTCTCGGCCGGGAGTGTCGGTACAGGTTATTTCGTCTTTG
>NZ_SIHI01000047.1 GCF_007859735.1 Thalassoglobus neptunius
TGCCACCCACAACTCACCCTGAACTTCCGATTTCCGTCGCCCCAACGCCATCGTTTCCTCCTTGATCAACTCCAACTGCTGAAAGATAATTCATCTCCCCCATCAATGCGAGTTTTTCAACGGGCTGGTAGATCTCTTGACGTTTATGATGGGATCGCCGCCAGAAGCGGGATTCGCCCACGAAATGGAGAAGCCTTGGCATTTGGTTCGTGTCGCAGCGTTCTTCATTTCGACTTGTTGCGTAACGCGAGCCCAGTATCGACTATTCGATCAGCATTATGAATATGCCGCTGATTTCATTGAACGAGAAGATAGGCAACCTCCCAGTGGGTGGGATGAACCGGTTGATCAACGTCCGATCGGCGGTGCCACCGAATTCGATGCATATTGTTTCGCATTGTGGCTCGGCGAGGGCTATCGCTTGCCAAGCGAGGTTGAATGGGAGGGTGCAGCTTGGGGCGGGATCGATCGGAATGCTCATCCTGATTTCGTTATCGGCGTGTCTCCGTTCACATCGGAGTGCACAGCCGACCAAGTGAATCATGATGACGGTCTTACAATGGACGAATCGATCCCGATGAAAGCTGGCCTTTATCGCGGGTATGCTGTTCCGGTTCGCTTTGCGGGATTTTCGGTGAATGGCTTTGGATTGTGGCAAATGAGCGGGAACGTGTGGGAATGGTGTGATTCAGTTTGGCAGCCCGATCTTTTTAGTGCGACTGTTTGCGAAACCAGATACTTCAGCTCTGAATCAGCATCTGCTGATTTCTTCGATCGAAAATGGAATTCGGCACGGGGTGGGTCTTGGGACTGCATTGCTTGGTTCTGTCGATGTTCTTGCCGGGATTGTTCTGAACTCTGGAGTCATTCAACTGGCATTCGCCTCTCCAGGGATCGCTTTCCACCCGACATGTGACAATTTCTCTTTCCGTGCTTTGGGAATGATATTTCAAAATTCGATTAATTCGATAGCCAAACACAAAGTGCTTAGATCGATCAAAACTGTAGTCACGCAATCAATGACTGCAACATTTTCGCGACCATCAAGAACGCTGGCTGACTTCATCTACGACATGACGGGTGATGATCACAAGGAAAAAGTGTTGTTTACCTCAATTGCTGTGCTGCTGTCGAGGAGGGGGAGACTCAAGTCAAAGGTCCCGACAATGAGGATTTCCTGCCGCACTACATTCCGCCGCGATTCTCCAAGCGAATCTGCAATGGCAATCGGCGAGGGACCGGGACGCAAAACTGACATGTCCCGCTCACATTCGCAAAAGTCGGCGATTCGTTTCACTGCAGTTCTGATCACCAACAATCGTGCGAGGCAGCTGTCCGTCATCATCAAGAAAGCGGTTCCGATCACTCGGACCGGAACCGCTTTGACGACTCATGCTCTGGAGCGAGTCTCAGACAGTTCTGAGTTTGCCGACCTGTTGCGAAAGGCATTCCAGCAATCGTTTCAGTGATTCCGGACTTCGCTGGGAACGGCTGATGCGATTGGTCAGAGTCTCCATGAAAGATTGGAGTTCATCTGCCACCAACTGATCGCTGGAGACCGCCCGCAACTCGCCGAAGAGAGCATGGATCGCAGCGACCATGTCACAGTCCTTTACGAATGCGAACTGTCCAGACGCCAGATTTTCTCCCAGTTTCGTGACGGACCTGATTTCATCACTCGCGTGGTAGGCGATCCGTCCGGAATCGATCAAGGATTGCAGCGTGGGACTGGGCTGCAGTCGACGATTCTGGATCGCCAGGCTGTCCCAATCGCTGACCAGGGGGCAAACGAAGTGCGGAGAGTCCGATTCGATCTTTTGCAGATTCCAATACCAGTGCGGTCCTCGGACAGCGATCCAGCTGAAGGCGATTCCTAATGCAAACGCGACTTCGGCGTGGTCTGCCGTTTTCGCCGGGAACAGCGAGCCCATTTGCGCGATGGTCTGCTGATTGAAGACATGCACCGAATGCCCTCCTTCCTGATACCAGCGGTCATACGCCTGGCGGCATTTCTCGACTTCTGGCAGGTAATGAAAGCAGGCCCCATGAACCCGTCGGACGACAAAGATGCGGGTCTTGTCACCGCTGATCTCGTGACTGGTGCTACCGTGGTAGCGGGGATCGGCGTTGGCGTGTCCTTCGGCAATCGCGGACAGAGTTTGGCTGACGCGATCGCGATGGGCAGGGTTTTCGGCGGTGGGGATGCCGACGATGAGTGCATCGGAAAACTGCATGCCGAGCCGTCCCGGTTCAGCGGCGCCCCACATCGGCTGGCAGGCATCGCGGGCCTGTCGCATTTTGGCCTCGATGACTGCCCTCTCGGTCGGGTCAGCCAACTGGGCACCGACCACATCGACGATCGATAGTTGACGGTATTGCCGATCAAAATACTTCGCAATGAGCTGCTGAAACGAGTCAAATGCCGAGTCGTCCAGCACGATCTTGCGGACCAGTTTTCCCTGGCTCATCTGTTGTTCTCTCGAAATCCGCTTCAGGACGGATTCCATCGACGGTCGATGCTTCTCGAACAATTCGAGATCAACTTTCTTGCTCGTCACGTCGATTTCCGCAAGTGAGTCCGTCGAACCGGTCTGCCCGGGTCGGTTCTGCTTGTACTCTTCGACGACGCGCCGCATGCGAAGCTCCGCAGCGGTGAGAATTGACTTGGCGTTCGTGAAGTGTTGCTCCAAGGTTTCGAGGAGAGACGTGAAGACCTTGAGCGCCGCTCCCTGACATTGGTTGTCGATCGTCGACTGCATGGCATCCTGCTGCAATCGAATCACTTTCTCCTGGACTTTTCGTCGACAAAAAGCCTTCTTCCACCAACCACCAAGTGGCCGCAGGGATTGCTTGACCGATTCACGCAGCTGATTGCCCTGATGCTGCGAGACTCTCATTTCCTGTTCGAGTTGCGTCTTGGCCGCCAGCAGTTCATCACGTAGATGGGAAACAAACGCCTGTGCCGTCCGCCATCCATGCTCGCTGGCAATCGCCTGAACTCGCTTTTCCAAAGCGATTCGCAGATCGCCTTGCAGGGATGTCACGATCGTCGCGAGTCTGCTGTGAAAGTCCGGCAACAGCTTGTTGCGAAACTGTTGGTCGCTTCGTTGCAGCATGCCGAGGAACTTTCCATTCCGCCAATAGACTGGTCGGCTGCCGCGATTGCTGCGATAAAGATTCCGCGTCAGTTCGGTTCCACGCAGTGCTCCCGCGTGGTTTCCCAACCCGGCCGAAAGGTCTTCTGGAATCAGGGAAACGTCTTCTTCTCCTAATGGGCAGCTGAGCCATCCTTGAGCCAGCGCTGTGACCGTCCCTTTGTCCGTCGGCTGTCCCAGGACACGCTGTTTCAGAAACTGATGCTGCCACTGGGCGGTTGAAGATCGCGCCAAGCGGCTGACAGGCAATGCGAGAGCACACGCGTTCAACGTACTGATCCCGCGTGATTTTCCGGAATCAGGATCGACGATTTGACCCCGCAGAGTCGCGTTGTTGTCATCGTCTCCATCGATAGAATCGCCAAGCTCAGTGCCCACCTCGGCGGTCAGGTGCAGGGCGACATTCTCAATCACCGCCTGGCCGCTCTGCAAGTCGCGTCCGTCGGCCAAATTCCGTGAGGCGACGAAGACCTGGTTGAACAAACCGGCCGGCAACCGAATTGAGTCGGCATCATTGATCCCGAAGGTCAGTTGATGTCGGGTTCCGAATCCAGATTGGATGGCATCGATTTCGAGCATCGTGCCGTAGGAGTTGGCGTAGACACGAGTCTCTTGCTCCGGTTTTCCTTGCAGCACATCGTCGACCGCACTTGGTAACAACATCACGGCGACAATTCGTAAATTCAGGCTGTTCGCCAAGCTCCGCAACATTGCGGCAACTTCGATCGGCATTGACGATCCCGTCCCACCTGCGCTGGAAAAGGCGAGGTAGGCGGTCACTTTCTGTCGATAGTGAACTCGGTTTCCGGAACTGAGCTGACGACGAAAGCGGTGGTGGACACCATTGATCCGCGAGAGAGCACTCTTCAATGCTGATTCGACGAGTGAACGGTTGGCAGAGAGCGAGAGAGCTCCATAACTGCGGCATTGTCCTGCTTGCTCGATTCCGTCGGCATGGAGTGCTTCCAAATGTGCAAGCATGCGTGGATCATCGAAGCCCAGACGTTCGATCAATTTTTGATGTGCTTGAGGGTTCTCCAATACCAATCCATTGCGACTGGCGGACAACCCGACGAATTCTGAGTCAGCAAAGGGAGTCCCATGCTCCGCGCCTGCCTGAGCCGCACGATCAGTGTCGATGGCCATGAACTCGATCAAATGATCGCTTCCCTGGTCCTGCAACAACCGCTTGACACGGCTGATCGTTTGAGATCCCAATCCACCCAGACCGATCAAGATCGCCGGTTCGACCGATCTGGGGCGAGCGTCGGACTGCTCTTCGACTTCAGGTTCGCCGTGTGAGTGCATGGCATCGAGAGCCTGCAGATCGCTCAATTCAACAGTTTGAATGTTTGAATTTGATTTGCTTGGTTGACCATTGGGAGTTTGAATTGTGAGGTTCATGGCATTTCCTTGGTTGTTGGTAGACTAAAGTGAATTGAAAATCGTTGTGATAGAATGGAATTTCGATTGAGTGCGCTACGTTGTGGTGGCACCTCCTTTCAACAAGCGGAAGATGGGCGTTCGGGACGCTGGGTGTGCATTTATTCCGAATAACGAAGCGTGAACCCGGAAAGGTCCACTTGCTCGCCGGAATCAATGACGGCGGACTGATGCGGTTTACCATCATTGCTGACTTCAAGCCGGTATTTGATTTCTCCGGTTGCGTGATCCATGATCGAGTCGACAAGGACGCGAGTCTGATCGTCGAGTTCGATTTCTTCACGGTCGCTTTTGCCTTCGAAGTGAAATCGCCGAAGCTGGCGAACTTGCCCACGGGGGTGGACGGTGAGCGATCCGTCGAGCTGTGAATGCGCTTGGAGCAAACGACGCTGCTGGTCGCGGTCGACGAGATACCAACAGATTCCACAAAACAGAATCGCCAGAGGAATTTGCCAAGCGAGATTCCAAATCCAGGCGGCGATTGGCTCCGTGATGTCAATCGTTGTTTCCCAAACACTGGGAGTTGTGTCATCGGGACCAAACGCTGTGACCTTCATCGGCCAGTTTCCCGGTGCAAAGCGATGCGTCGCCTTCGCGGCACCCGTCACGGAAACAACCGGGCTGCCATCACCAAAGTCATAGTCTGTTCGGACCACACTGCCGGTCGACCGATTCTCAAAGTGAACTTCCTGCGGACCTCGCCTGGAAGGTTTCGCGAATGAAATCTTCGCGATCGGCTGAATGACCCGGGAATCCACCTTTAACTCACGAGTGAGTTGGTCGGTCCCTCCCGGACCAACGACGATCTGCTCGAACTGAATGGTTCCTAACTGGTCCGCCGCGTAGTCGAAGCAAGGCGTCTTAGCAGCGGGGCTGATTTCGATCGGAGTCGCGAGGCTACTTACCTTGAAAGTGACCGAATCGAACATGCCGGTAGCAGTACTGGTGATCCGGACCGTATCACCCAAGAAAGCGTGCGCGGTTCCGATCGTAAATCCAGCTTGCGGAGGAGCATGACCTTGCACCTGCAGAGTTTCGGTAGCCGTGGTTGCTTGATCGAAACGGTCCCAAACCGTGAGTGTGATGGTCAATTCTCCGCTTCGTTCTACGACCACGTTCGCGTGCTCAGTTGTGAGAGGGTCGGCACCATCGACGATCCATTGAAAGCGGTCAGCAGATGCACTGGAATCGCTGAGTAATGTCAATTCGTCACCAATCTGCCATTGACGTTTTTGAGGGATGATGATGCTAGCAATCGGCTTGGGAGGGAGCTTGACGGCAATCACTTGCTCCGCTTCAACAGTTTGTCCGTAAGAATCGGTGACCAGTAGCTTCACAGACACGTCACCCGGTTGATCCGGCATCAGCGAAAGCGATTCCTCGTTTGACGACTGGCCGGAACCAAAATTCCACTCGCGTTTCGCGATGTCTCCTCGGCTCACATCGGCGAAGGTGACCGTTTCCCCTAATGTGATCGCGTCTTTCACGGTCGCGATGCGTGCCACCGGCGGTTCTGGGAGTCGGACTTGAATGGTCTCGGTTGCCCGCGAAGTTTGCCCATATTCGTCGGCGACGACCAGGACAATCACTTGCTCTCCAGGCTTGGAGAAGTTCACGGTCGACTGCTTCAGCGTCGACTTCTCGTCATCACCAAACGACCATTCTCGGCTCTGAATCTCTCCCTGGCTCGCGTCCTCAAGAGTCAGCGGTTCATTGACCAGAATCTGCTTCTTCTCGACCCTGATCCTTGCGACCGGCGGTGGTGGCAGTTGAATCTTCAGAGTGACCGCGTCCTGAGTGGTCTGTCCGAATCGATCGGTCACTGCCAAAACAACGTCTTGACGCCCAGGTCGATTGAAGCTGACCGAGAGAATCGGCTCCGTGGAAGTTTGCCCGTTGCCATAGGTCCATTCGCGATTCAGGACATCTCCGTGACTTGCATCGATCAATTCCACCAGTTCTCCCGCGATAATAGGTTCGGTTGGCGCCTGGATAGCGGCTTGTGGGGGGGCGGGGCGTCGAATCACTACGGACGTTTCGGCTTGTGAAGTCTGTCCGTATTCATCTGCGACGATCAACTTCACCAGATGTTCGCCAGGCTGGTCGAACTTGGCACGCAGGACCTGTTTCGATGACGTCTGGTCATGGCCGTACTCCCAACGACGCTGCGCACAATTGCCGTGGCTGACATCTTCGAACTCCAGTTCCTGACCTGGAAGGAGCTTCGCATCGGGACTGAGCGGACGAATCTTGGCCACCGGGGAAGAGGGATTGGTGACAAGGATCTGCTGCCGTGAAGTGCTCGTTTTCCCATTCTTGCTGGTGATCACGTACTCGACGTCATACGTCCCGGGAACGGTATATTTATGGCTCAGCCGCAGTCCTTGTTCTTTCGGTGAGGAATCACCCCAGTCGACTTGTCGTTTCACGATCTCCAATCCGACGCTGTCATCGGAGAATTCCAAAGTTTCTCCCACCTTCAGGTTCGTCGTAGAGAGGATGAATCCGCTCCGCAGCGGGACGATTTCTTCAGGTTTGTCGGCCCGAGTGAAGTGGACACCAGATTCTTGGAGCGATGCTTTCACTTTCGCTTCCAGGTCATAGCCGATCGTCACCCAGTCGAGTTCAACGACCGATTGCAGCGAGTCCCCATACTTCTGGATAATGAAGTTGTGGTCGAGACCCGGTCGACGTTCCATATCCTCACCATCGGTGTACAGAAGAACGCGCACGCGATCATTAGGGTTCTCTTCACAGATCTGTTTGGCGTGGGCCAGTTGTGCGTCGACGTTTCTCCACAGGTAAGTTGATCCGTTCCAAGTCTTGATCTCAGCGAGTTTATTTTTCAATTGAACTCGATCGGACTCGTCTTCAATTCTCAAATCACAGATCTGCCAAGCCTGCGTATCGAACGTCGTCACAATGACGCGTGTTTGAAGGGGAAGGTGAGCCGCGAGCATGGCGAGTCGTCGCTTCACATCATGCAACTTTGTGGCATTTGTCAGCACCGGTTGGACAGGCGCTCGAAAGGGATGACTCATCGATCCGGAGACGTCAACAACGATAAAGAAAGTTCGAGGGACCTCTCGACCATCACCCTCAGCGAATGAGTGCCGGCAGGCCGTGAGTGCGAAGCCTGCAAAAAAAAGCCACAGCAAAGAGTTGCGGATGTGCTTGGTCACGATCAGATCTCCTCGGAAAATGGAAGGTGTCGAAATGAGATGTCATCCACCGAACTCGGCGCGTCACTTGGGCGCTGAGCCCATGATCAATTGGCTTGCTGCTCTCAAACGGGTTCTGCTGACCGCCTATTTGAACAAGGCGTGTAGCTCATCGAGCAGGAATGGTTTTCCGCCAAGAAAGCTGGCGAAGAGGTAAATCAAAGTCCCTAAGCCGAAGATCAACCGTCTCCAATTGGTGAAAGAAATCTTCAAACTGATCCCCAGGCAGATCGCGGCCAACAATGCAATCACTCCCACGGAGACATACAAGCCGATCGGCGCGGAGGCTGGAATCAGCATCTCTTCAGCGATTCTTATTTCGCGACTCTCAGAGGGAACCGTTCTACTCGAACCATCCGTTGAAGGCCATGCAGTACTCGTCGAGGTCACAGCATTCGATTCCATGTCTGGAACGAAAATGACGACTCCGATGTTTCCGGGCGTCAGCTCGTTGAGCGAGCAGACGCGATACTTCGTGTTTTCGGGAAGTTGTTCCAACACGCTCTGATCGATCGCCAAATCGGCGACGGCGTGGGCTTGTTCAATCCTTAGTGATTTGACCTCCCCGACCTTCAGGCCGTCGAGAACGACGGAAGCTCCCGGTTGCAGTTGTCCGACTCGTGGTCCTGCCAATTGGATGACCGCATCCGTGGACGTTGACACTGGTCCTTGCCGGCACCACCAGGCGACGAGCAGAATGATCACCATTAGTCCGACCACACGTGCTATTCGCTGCAAATCGAAACTCTCGTCGTCCAACTCGCTTTCATCAAAGAGCGAGTCGTCGGAGGTCAAACTCCCTTTTTCGAGGACATCGAAATCGTGCGGCATCTCAACTCTCCGGCGATGAAACAGGTCGCATTTCTGCGCGTTCCGTACACTTCCTAAAAGACCGGAAAGGCAGGATTGAGGAACGATTTTCTGCAGAATTGTTGAATTGAGTTGAAATTCGATTTCGCTCGCGGCGGCAGCTTGCTTCAGAAATTCACACTCTGACAGCTTTGAGGCAAACTGAACTCAGGGCGTGTCTCTTGGAGCGAAGCCCGTGAACGGTATGATGAACAGCCCTTTGTCGATCTAAATTCAAGAGCGTTGGAAATTCTTGCATGCCATTCACACGCGGGCCGCTGAGGACGCTGGCCGAGATCATTCACGATATGACTGGCGACGAGCGGATCGAGAAGATCATCGCCGACCACGCAAAATTCAACCGGGATCGTTGGATCGACATGTTGAATGGGACATCAAGCGAAGGGCACATGCTGGAGACGCATGTCGAACCGCGCCTTTCAGTAGAACTGCGCCCGCAAGATGTTGAGCCTGAAGACGAAGGAAGCGAGGAACGAGAAGTCGCCCGGTCGGAGTTTCGAGAACTCCAGCAGGGGCTTGGTGAGTTCCTCGAAGAGAACTTCACCGGTCAGGAGGATTGGATCCTGATCTCCGAACGAGCTGGTGGTGGGAAGACTGTCCTTTCCTGGCAACTGTGCGCGGCGCTCAGTGAAGGTGACGAACCGTACTTTGTCATGCGCTACGAAAATGATTGGCCAGATGACCTGCGACAGGATCTCGTAGCGAGCGTCGCTCGGATCAAGTCCTTCCCGCAATCTGGTTTTACTGCGGCGGAAGTCGTCGCGTGGTTGTTGGAACGACGTCGGATTGTGGTGATCTTTGATGCGCTCGATCAGGTTGATGGCAAGACCGCTGGGGTGCTCAAGACGCTTGCCAGCCAGTATCGTGAAGCGAATGAAGCGGGGGAATCGTTGCGGGTGATCGTCACCAGCCGACCGAATGCGGTTCAAGCCTGGCCCGATGGCTTCAATCGCACTGCCTGGCGGCACTTTCACTTGCAGGAATTCGACGAAGACCACCAGGCTGAGTATCTCCAGAAATTTGCCGACCTGCGTGAACAACAAGTTACTGGGCAAGGAGCACGGGTGCGAGAGATGTGGCAGGCCGCCACACAGTTCGGACCAGACTCCAACAACGCCCACGACGACATCCTCTCGTTGCCGAATAACCTGCGATCACTGCGGGTGATTATTGAAGATTCGCTTACGTCCAGAACTCCGATGCGAACCTTTCGCACGGCGGGGGATCTGCGCTGGGAAACCGCCTCGCGGAATCTGCATCGTGATCCTTCGAAGGGAACGGAGGGCGAAAGCCAGATCAAAAAGCGCCCGCCGGAGGATGTCTCCAAGCTGATGCGGGCGGCGGCGTGTCTGGCCTTTGAAATGCTTCTACGAACTGGCACCTATTTCACACGCAGCGATCAAGACATCGGCAAGATCCATACAGCAGCGGCTGGTCGTTGCGGGGTTGATGCAGAGGTTTGGGAGAAGTATCAAGCGATGCTGCGGGATTCGCTGACGAAGGGGAATGCCGTGCTGCGGCGGATCAATCAGGTCGAGCTGTCGTTTCCGTCTCAGAAGACGATGGAATTCTTTGTCGGCCTGTATCTGGCGCGGTATGCCGATGATGAGGCGATCCTCGCGCTGGCACCTGAAATTGGCAGTGAGAAATGGGATGAGTCGTGGGAATTCGCGATCGAAATGCCAGTGACAACTGACTCCTCCGGGAACTCGCTTCACGATCCAGAGGTCTACGAGTGCAGTTTGCACGGATTGTTCTCGGTTCCAGAAGCTCATCCCCGACCGGCGAAACCGATGTTCCTGGCCTGGCAGATGTTGGAGCGGGAGGAATCGCTTAAGAAGATTAAGGATGCCGTTCTTTCTGAATACCGAAATCAGTTTGCTCGCATTCTCGTCGAAGAACAGGATGGTCAACCGAATACGCGGGCGAAACTAGCGGCTGAGTTGATCCTGGAAGACGACGTGCCAAAGCTGTTGGCCCAAGGTCGGGACGCACAATGGAAGCTGTCCAAGCCAGAATGGGACGGATTACCCAAATTCGCAGATTTCGAGGATCGTTCGGTTCGAGAACGTCGGCAACGTCTCCGCCGACAACTAGAGCGCCTGCAAGCTTTGGAAGAGGAATCCGCTCTGAACGATTGGGTAGGAAGCCTCGTTCCGGAAGATCCGGCATATGCCCTTTGTTCGGACGCGAGCAAGCCGGACAAATGGAGAAAGGGAGCTGATGAGCGGGAATACTCCAGTCGTGAGCACTTGACGTTCCTGATGGGCGCCGCTCTGCATGATCCGGAGAATGGAATCCATGGCGATGCACATGCCAACAAAGACAGAGAAACGCCGTGGCAGCGAGTGGCGATCGATTCGTTTTATATGGGGACGGGTTGTGTGACGTGGGGTCAGTATCGGCTGTTTGATCGACACCGTAAGGCTTCCGGTCAACCGGACCATGTCGACCCGGGTGTTCCCCTGCCGGATGACGACCGCCCGATGACGGATGTCAGCTGGCACGATGCGTTCAGCTTTGCGTTGTGGATCGGAGAAGAGTATCGGCTCCCGAGCGAAGTGGAATGGGAAGGAGCAGCGTGGGGAGGGATCGATCGAGAGCAACATTGGAACTATGTGATCGGGGTTGCCCCCTTCACGGATGATTTCACTTCGCAGCATGTCAACTATGACGGAAATTATCCGATGTCTGGCCCGAAATCAGTGTATCGCGAGAAGACAGTGCCTGTCCGTCATCCCGAGAATCAAGCCAACGGGTTCGGTTTATGGCAGATGAGTGGCAACGTGTGGGAATGGTGCCGCAGCGTCTTTCAGGAAAAGCTTCAGACAGCGATCGCTCAGCGCGATCAACCGACCAAGGAGACAAACGTAAGCGACGATCGTTCTCTTCGCGGCGGTTCTTGGTACTTCAGCGCCAGGTACTGCCGTTGCTCCAATCGGCTCAGGATCGATGCCGAGGACCGGGACGTCTACTACGGGTTCCGCCTCTCCAGGACCCGTTCGCCCTGAGCCATTTGACAGTTTGGTCCTTTGCCCTTTTTTCCTTTACCCTAATTCCGTGACCCGCGCAGCGGGGCGCTCGCGTTAAAAATCTAAGATGAAACCTGACGAAGACCTGCCAATCATCCGCGCCTGGTACGAATTAACCGTTTGGCTGATCCCAAAAATCGGCAAATTCCCGCGCGACATCCGATTCACTTTGGGAGAACGAATTGAGACAAGAGTGCTGACCGTGCTGGAATTATTGATCCGAGCACGTTATGCCAAAGATCGAATCGCGCTACTTGAGGAGGCAAATACGGAGATCGACGTAATTTTCTACTTGCTGCGCATCGCTCGCGATTTGAAGGCGCTTCCCACCAAAGGCTACGGATTTGCATCAGAGAAGTTGGTGAACGTTGGAACGCAACTGGGCGGCTGGAGAAAGTCGCTGGAAACGAAAGGGAAATCGTGAAACGGTTCGGTCATCTCTGGGAAAACCTGGTCGATATCGGCAATCTTTACTCCGCCTATCGCAAAGCACGGCGCGGCAAGCGAGGGCAACGCGCGGTCGAACGCTTCGAATATTGCCGAGAATTCGAACTCGTGAAGCTGCAACAGCAGTTGATCGAAGGGACGTATCGACCGGGGGCCTATCGCACATTCATGCTCTATGACACGAAAGTGCGGATGATCAGCGCGGCCCCGTTCCGTGATCGCGTGATGCATCATGCGCTATGCAACGTGATTGAACCGATTTTCGAGCGGACCTTCATTCATGACAGCTACGCCAGCCGCAAAGGGAAAGGAACTCACGCCGCGATCCGGCGCTATCAGCAGTTCGCCAGCCAGAACGCTTACGTCTTGAAATGCGATGTCCGCAGGTTCTTTCCCAGCGTCGATCATCAGATTCTCAGACAGCGACTGGCCCGGAAAATCAAAGATCCGCAAGTCTTGAATCTCGCAGGCTTGATCATCGACCATTCCAACCGGCAAGCGGACGTGCCGGGGATGTTCCCAGGAGATGACCTGCTGACTTCACTGGAGCGTCGCCGTGGCATCCCAATTGGGAATCAAACGAGCCAGTTTTTCGGCAATGTTTATCTCGATGCACTGGACCATTTCGTGAAAGAAGAGCTGCGCTGCAAGGCATATCTCCGCTATGTCGACGACTTTGTGCTATTGTCTAACGACAAGCCGCGACTCGCCCACTGGCGAATGGCAATCGAGCAATTCTTGATCACTCTCAGGTTGTGGCTGCATCCAACAAAGCGAGTCATCATCCGCACCTGCGATGGCATCCGTTTTCTCGGCTTCCGAGTCTGGCCGAATCGGATTCAGCTGACACAGGATCATGTTCGCAAAGTGCGTCGCCGCCTGCGCCGTTACCAGCACGCCTTCGAACAAGGTGATCTTTCGTGTCAAGAATTCAGACAACGAATTCAGGCTTGGTTGGGACACTCATCGATGACGACTGGATCACGTTATGCCGAGAACCTGCTGAGTGATATCCTTGCTCCTCGGACGGCAGCCGAATAATCGTTCTCTTCGCGGCGGTTCTTGGAACAACAACGCCAGGAACTGCCGTTGCTCCAATCGGAACAGGAACGAAGCCGAGAACCGGAACAACAACAACGGGTTCCGCCTCTCCAGCACTGCTCAAGCGGGAAACCGCCGGCCGGAATTTCGTGGTTCAAGAATCACGGAAGCGAGCCCCGTGCAGTCCAAGGTCGCTGCTCCGGTGTTGTCGAGATCACCGACAGCCAAAAGAAGAGAAGCTGGCGGGGGCTGGTAGCTGTCAGTCGCCTGACCGAACAGTCGAACGTCCTCGCCTGCTTTTCTTGGTGATCACTCGACGACTTGAACATCACGGCAAAATTCACACTGTTCACCTGCGCCAACAGCGGCTCCTGTGAGTTCAAATTCCGCTCTTGATCGCACCGTCAATCGCTGCCAGTAGGAACCAATTTCTCCACGTAACAATCTGAGCCAGAGTTCCACCCCAATGCCAACGGTCATCGAATTCAGATGCACCAGAGAACCGGCGCGCTGCTGATTCCATTCGACTGGAACGCCGCGATGCAAGCTGCCGGGCGGAGCAGCGAACTCGTACATCGTCTGTTCTCGATCGGCCAGACCCCCGACACACTGAATGCACCCTTCATGAGGCAGCAGCATCCGCACGTCGCCAGCCAATGTCGTTTCTCCAGTCTCTGAGCGTTGCACTGACGATCCGACATCAATGTGAGGGATCAATAATTCACGGGCCAGCCACGAAGCGCCAAGGCGGGGAACATCATCATCGACGCATGTGACGATCAGATCGTAACGGGCTTTCAGTCGGTCGAGGATGTCGCTGACGGGATAAGCGAAACAGCGCAGCATCAGGTCTGGATTCTGTTTCAGAAGTTGTTGGCCGAGAATGGCGGTTTTCGGTTTTCCAATATCATTGAATTCCAGACCCGGCATCGCTTCGATGTTTTCAATCGCTAACTTGTCGGGATCAACCAACGTGAGCCGGTGAACTCCCAGTCCAGCCAATTGCCAGGCTGCCATGGTCCCGTTGCGACCGCACCCGATCAGCAGGACATGAGCCGAACGAGTTCTCTGCCACAATGATGGAGCGAGTCCCCCAATCGTGCGGCTCCAGCGTCCATCATCTGGAACGTCAGGAATCGCAACTGGATTTCGCTGTAAATGCAACATCCCCGAGCCAATGACCCGCACGCCATCCATTGGGAAGAGCGTTCCGTTTCGGTGGACGATTCCGCTCCAGCGTCCACGTTCCGTCTGATGAAACAACAGGACAACAACTTGCTGAGTCGCCTGCAGAAGCATCCTGTTGAGAATCTCCTCCGGGGAACGCTCATCGTCGGTGAGCATCCCGACCACAATCCAATTGGCTCGTGATAACCTCGTTCGACCATCTGGAAATTCTTCAGCCAATTCAAGTTGATCGACGAGCCACTCCATGGAATCCGCAGTTTTGTGCGTTCTGATTCGACCCGTTGCCCAACGGCCTGGTGAAACCAGTAATCGACGCAGGGCTGTTTCCCAAGTTGCACGAGGAATGATCACCTCGTGCGTTTGCTCCATTTCCATGACACTTGATGCCGACATTCCAACGCCCCTTAAATTCAAAAACACCGCCAGCCCGGAAAGACTGGCGGTGCTCCCCTGGATCAGTCCAATCGAGCCAACGCCCGCTGTCGCGCAAGTTCCTCTTGACGCTGCCGATCCAACTCCGCCCGCTCCGTCGCTTCGAGCCGATTAAGCTCTTCGGCCAGCTCCCCGGACTCAATCGGTTCCGTCGCGGTTGGAGCGATCCTCCGTGGTGTCGGCGTGAACGTCGCCTGTTGCGTAGAAGTAGACATGATGATGCCTCCAGTAAGAGTTTCTGAACAGCAGCGACAACAGCTGCTTGACTGTTCTATAGAAGGCTGTGAACGAAGAGATGAGGAACAGTGATCAGCAAAGAAAAACACCCCCGCCGGTGGGATGTCGACGAGGGTGGTTGTGGATGAGTACGGAACGCTATCTCTCTGGGGCGTGGCCTTTTTCGGACAAGTCCCACTGCAATTTGCTTATTGCTCTTTTGATCCGTACTTTGATTGTTGTTACGGAGGCTCCAAGTTTGTTGGCAATTTCTTCCAAAAGCAGTCCTTCGAAAAAACGAAGTCTGATCACTGCTCGCAGGTTTTCAGGTAGTCGCTCGATGGCAGCACATACGTGTTTCTCTATCTCGTCAATTGCAGCTTCTTCATCCGGTGTGATTGAACGGGGATCCTCCGCGTCCCATTCTTTTGCGTCATCGTCTTTCATCGAAAGCGATTGTGTGGAAAGCTTATTACGCAGCCTGTGATTCTTGTGTGTCTCATGTTTGACAATTTTCTTCAGGAAATTGAATGGTTTACTGGGATCCTTCAGTTTGCCGTTCCGAATTGTGTCAAAGAATTTTTTTAACCCGATGTGTAGTGCATCCTCAGCAAGGTGCTTGTCTTTCGTCCAAGACCAAGCGAGCCAATACAATTGATGCTCGAACGTCGAATACACCATATCGCAAAAATCTTGAAACAAGGCGTCTGTGAAATCTCGATACAAGTCTTGCAGAAGTTCGTAGAGGACTTCGTTATTACTCGGTCCGCTGTTTCGATCGCGAGTCATGCGGCACCTCCTTCTTCCGCCATCTGCATGAGCCATGTCGTTTCAGGATCACTTGCGAAATCACGCTGCGAGGAGAAACAGAATCTCGCAGAAAATGCCCCGGAAGGATCAGGGCGGATTGGAACTGGAACGAACTTCCTTTCGGCTGACAGGAGTGTGGAAACCATGCTTCCTGGGAGACTCGGAAGATCGTTTTTGGTCAGCGAACGCACCGTGATTTGTACTGAATTATCGCGTGCATCCTTTGGCCAGGGATAATCCTGTACTTCTTTGTAGCCCCTGTTCAGTGATGAGTTCCATTTGAGCGCGACCGGACAATACGTTTTGGCTCTTTTGTTGGCGATGCTAACGTAATCGAGTTCGGTCATCACGACCTCTTCATCGCAGCCATCCGCAAGTTCTCCTTTGACGATGAGGTTAAGTCCGACCCGTTCTGCAAAAAAGTGAGTGTCGTCTCCGAGAGTTTTTGGACCTTGGGCAGATTCAAGAACGGCCGTGAACCGCTCTGCCAACCCAACATCGGCATCTCGATTTGGTTGAGCAGCCTGGACTGATTCCTCAGGCAACTCGATTTCCTCGGAAAACGCGACACTCGCTTGGTCTAGTTCAAACTGCGCTAATAGGATGCCAATCGGCCTGAGTCCGCTGGGCCAGTCCGCCTCAAGTTGAAGTCGGCCCTGTATTGGGGTGATCGATAGTTCGAATGCCTGTCGTCCTCCGTTCCTTTCGTATTCGACAAATGTCCGGCACGGTTCCTCGTCCAACATTCGTTGCAATCCTTCAGTGTTTGACATTGAGCCAAGCCTGGTGTTCGTGGGGTCACGGTGAATTGGCTCCCATGTGCTTGGCTCGTCCAATTCGGCCGAACTCGCCATAAGATCGGCAATTTTTTGAAGGCGAGGGCTTCTTTGAATCAATTGGAAAACCCGCTCGGCTTCAGCGGGATCGTCGATTTCCCCGGAAAAATACCGGGCGATGTCACGTTCATTGACTGGTTTTCCATTCATATCCATTGCTTTCATTTAGAGCGAGTCTTTGCGCCGACAATCGGCAATAAGAAATAGAAGTCTTCGTTCAGCAAAGAAGGAAACCAAATTATTCAAAGTTCACAAAAAAATTCAGAAATCAGTTTCTGTTTCGAACCGTCATGAACTTTTCAGAATCTATGACGACAACATTCACAGCCAGGGCTCGGACGACAATGAAGAGTCAAAATCGCTTTTCTGCCAGCTACTACCGGGACAATATGCGGGCGCATGTTTGCTGCACGCAAGTGAGTTGTACCGTTGAACTTGTTCAACTCCCTTATTTTCCCCAACATCACACATTACACCTCCAAATCGTGCTGCAACCCACGGGTGACCAAGGTTGGCCGCAGGGTAATCCGAGAAGCCTTTTTGAAACGGATGTCGCAATGCGTCGAGATCCATGGACAGCCAGTCTTCGAGGATGCCAAGAACTTCCTTTGTCATTGACTCCGGCAGTGTTGAGACGCTGTCACGTCCGATTGGAACCAGTATGATCTATCCGCGATGACCCAAAACGACCGCATCACCCGCTCTTGAAGAGGCCACAATGACACCCAAGGAAACCATAATTTCACAGGATCAGATTCACGAGGCACTGAATTTCTGGCAACCAGATCCAGAAGGACACGGGTATACGCGGGGCTTCAAGACGCATTGGTTTTGTGAAACGCCCACCTTCTTCACTTTTTTGCGGCAGCGCGCGGGATCTATGGAAGAAGAGACTAAAGAGGGTGAAAGATCATCAGGTGAAAAGAAGCCGATAAAGTGCGTCAGTAACGCACTTCTCCAGTGTCACGATCGAGTCAGGTTTCGACAGAGGTTGAAAGGAGACAGTCCTTCATTCAGTCAATGTTTCGATAACAATCCCGCCATCGATCAATTTGTCGATGCGAGCATCGGCCTATTTAATGGCGCCTTGGCTGCGCACTATCTGCAAGGGAAGCAATCCAACTTCCAACTAGCGACCAAACTCGCCGACCCAATTGACACGGATGCAGAAATTGAGGTCGCAGAATTGCTCCGGCGATGTTTTTGCCACTACCACCAAGCATGGGATCTCTATACCCCCAAGGTTTCGAGCATCGTGGGGAGTGCAACGGCAAAGCCGAATCCTGATCGCGCGACGGCGATTCTCGATGAGTTCTCGAAATCCAAGAACCAAGATTCGCTACCAGAATGGTGGACGCAGTCCAATTGGCTGCTGGTTCGGCGTCTGCTCTCCTATTTGCTCGGTGACGATGACCCGACTCAAGTTGACGAGTTGCCGGAAAACACAGTTCAAATGCTTGCTGCCCAGAAAAACGGGAACGAATACAAAGGCCAAACCGCACCGGTAACAACCTCTGCCCGTCCCGAGGGTTG
Organism: Thalassoglobus neptunius; assembly: GCF_007859735.1. GTDB lineage: Bacteria > Planctomycetota > Planctomycetia > Planctomycetales > Planctomycetaceae > Thalassoglobus > Thalassoglobus neptunius. The sequence goes on from NZ_SIHI01000047.1 coordinate 18,225, forward strand.
GCCATCGGCCTATCTCGATCCGATTGCTCTGGGCCTGACTGTTTTGGATAAAGACATGCTGAATAGTCTGCGAATCGCGACGAGGATCTGCCGCTCAGATTTAAGGAATGCGGACATGAATATTTCGCTCCGAATTGCTCTGCAACCGGGTCAATGCGGCATTCTCGGGCTGTCAGGAGATTCCGCTGGCGGGTTGGTTACTGTCGCTGCTTGCGCGACCGCAACGAAGCATCGGCTTGACCGCAGAGCTTCTGCGTCGTTCACGGTAAATCTCAAAGACGACAATGACTTGGAAACGCTTAAAAATGACGTCAGTATAGAACTCAAACTGGAAGACGTGACATTGGGTCCGGTAGGCTCCGGAAGTATTGAAGCCAAACTCCGCAGCGAAGCATTTCAAAATCGTGTTTCGGACAATGGTGGTTCGGACAATGGCGAGTCCATCGAACGCGAGTTGAATCGAGTTTATCTGCATCACACCCAAAAGAGCGAAAGCCAGAAGCCGGAAGAGTGGATGCCCCGCGTCGAGCAGAGTTTGGGAATCAAGATCCGCACAGTCGGTGGAAAGGATCGAAAAGATGTCCCAAGCGAGTAAGGTCGATTCAAATCCACTTCCGTTGAAGACGCTCGCCGACATCATCTTTGACATGACCGGCGATGAGCGGAAGGAGAAATTGTTAGCTGCGTATTGCAAGAAGCAGGTCGAAGAGTGGGACACTCTGACGAAGAACGATTCTAGACTACAGCACTACATTTCTCCCTGGTTCTCGCGGCCGAGGAATCGTAAAGAACAGTTGCTTGATTCCTCGGAACAGCGGGATGTCGAGGATCACTTTGTCCCGTTGACATCTCCGTACGCAATGGAGTCAGAGAAGTTTGCCCGACTCTTTGCGGTCGACTCGGAAGATGGCGAAGGGAAGCCTCATCCTCTCAAATCGCGACGCGTCGTGATCACCGAAGATGCCGGGACCGGGAAATCGGTCTTCAGCCGAGCCCTGCTCAGGTGGCTCAGCACGCAGGAGGGCTGGGACGCGATGGGGGACGGCGAACCACTGCTGGGTGTCCGTTGGGAACGGGGTGATCGCGCCTGGCCCGAGAAACAGGATTCGCTGCATTCAGGTTTCGCAACCTATCGCCCCCATCTTGCACAGCTGTTGGCTGAATCGCTTTCGACCTCGATCGACCGCGCTCTGGAAGTCGTCGACTATGCGCTGCAGAATGATCGCATCGTGTTCATTCTTGACGCCTTCGATCAATTGGCAGGTGATTCCGGAGATCGGCAACGAGAAGCCTTTTCCGAACTGGCGAACGAAATGAAACGCTCGCCACGGTATCGCATAGTCGTGACCAGCCGAGCCAAAAAAATTGAGGAACTTCGTCATCCCGAGGAACTGTTTGATCCAGAGACCTGGAACTTTGCCCGCATCAACGGCTTCACTCCGTTTCAACAGCTGTGTTATCTGCGGGACCTGGTCGAGAATCTGACCGAGGTGCCAACTGAATTCCAAGACGAATGGGAGTCCCGGTTTTTGAATTTCAACACACGGGCCGAGTTCGTCGGGCAAATCGGCGAGGATGAAGAGCAAGAAGACACGGAAACTGCTGATGACTGTTTGCGCGCAGTGTTTCCTGGAGTTTATGATGACATCCAGGAACTCCTGTGCGTACCGACGGTGCTCTTCTTCGTCCGGAGACTGGCGCGTGATTCCGGATCGTTCCCCAAATTCCGGAATCGCGCCGATCTGTATCTTCAGGCAACCGAAGATCTGTTTGTGAGAAACTTGCCCAGAAGCGCGGAATTCGGCGAACAGCATCAGCCGCTGTTCCAGGAAATCCTGGCGGCGGCCGCCTATCAGATGATGGTGATGGACGCCCAAACCTATGTCGTGCGGCATCATCAGGTCAGAACGTTGGAACCGGACGCCAAAAGGCGGATTTCAACTCCCGATGTTCTCAGACAATGGTCCAGGCTGTGGTCCGGCGTCCAGGAAATCGCCGGGCTGACCGACTTTCTCATCGTCGAAGAGAAATCGAACGACTTCTTCGGCTTCAAACATAAAGGGATGATGGAATTTTATGCCGGACTGCATCTGGCGAAGAATTCGCAGCCGGACTGGGTCGCGGAAACGACTGGCGAAGTCTTGACCGAAGGCGACACTGGTCTGATTGAGAATTCCGCTGACGCTAACTGGGAATGGGCCTTCCGCTTTGCCGCTGAGCTTCTGGAAGCAAGTGACGATCGCGGGGCGTCGCTGATCGAGAATTCCCAACTGACAGCTTCGTTCGCCGCGTTGTTCGCACCGAAAGCGAACTCAACTCGACCGACGGAATTTATGTTTGGGGTGTGGCAGATTCTCGCGCGGAGCCAGGAGCAGCGTCCTCGATATCGCTCGATCCATGACAACGTGTTGCACTTCTACCGGCAGCAGTTTCGGCTGATTCTGTTGGAACGAAATGAGACGGGAGCTCCAAGTGAGCGGGCATTGCAGGCTGCCCAATTGCTGCTTGTTGATGATTTGCTTTCCTATGTCCAACTGGCTCGTGATGAACGTGGACGCGAACTGACTCAGCGCCTCAAACAACTTCCCCCCTCGGATGATTTTGAAGCAGAACATCTCACAGCAGAGCGTCATAAAATGCAACTGGAACTCAACTCACTGAAAGCGCTGCGTGACAATGTCACATTGAATTCCTGGGTCACACGATTGAAACCCGAACACTCGGCGTATTCTCTCTGCTCAGACGCGACGAAACCGGACGAGTTTCGGGATGCTGACGATGAAGAGACGCGTGCGTGTGAATACCGCAGTACAGAACATCTCACATTCATGTTGGGGGTTTCGCCGGAGGATAAGTATAGCGATACTTATCTCTTAAAGAATCTCTCTCGCAATAAGTATGAGAACCCATGGCAGCTGGTGCGTGTTCCGGCATTCCACATGGCGAGCTGCTGTGTGACGTGGGATCAGTATCGGCTGTTTGGTCAGCATCGCGTGAATGACAAAGAGGACGAAGAGCCTGAATTGATGAATGAAGAGGTGCTTAGGACAGACGGCGACCGACCGATGACGCATATGAACTGGCATGATGCATTCTGTTTTGCGTTGTGGGTTGGTGAGGACTACCGACTCCCGAGTCGAAGTGGAATGGGAAGGAGCTGCTTGGGGGGGCATTGATCGTCGGAAACATCCAGATTATGTGATTGGAGTTCCTCCCTATCATATGGGGTTTACGACGTCCGCAGTCAACTTCAACGGGCAAGAGCAGTGGAATGGCGAGGAAATTTATTGCGAACTGTTAGAGCGAACCACCGTAGTTCGCGATACTCGCTATGCGGCGAATGGTTTCGGCCTGTGGCAGATGAGCGGAAACGTGTGGGAGTGGTGCTGCAGCGTGTTTGTGGCAGTGATTGCTGATCGCGATCAACCCACGAAGGAGACAAACGTAAGCGACGATCGTTCTCTTCGCGGCGGTTCTTGGATCGACGTCGCCAGGGTCTGCCGTTGCTCCAGTCGGTACAGGTACGTAGCCGAGAACCGGTACAACGTCGACGGGTTCCGCCTCTCCAGGACTCGTATCCCTTTTTCCTCTTAACCTGTGACCCTTTTCCCTCTTTCTTTTTCGCTCACTCCGTGACACGCGCAGCGTGGCGCTCGCGTTCAAAATTTCAGCTTGGCCGTCTTGTGGAAAATAACCCGCAGGTCCACGTGAACCTGCGGGCGGCCCGCCTCATGTTGACACGTGTGCGCTCACCACAGCAGCCCGAGCGTCAAGCCAAGTCCAAAACTGGCCACAGTGACCGCCGACACAAGACTCGGAAAGAAGGAAACTGGCCGAGTCGTTACGACAGGCTGTGGCGCTGCAGCACACTGCCGAAACGACACCGGGGCAATCATCTGCCCCTGATCATCAAACCGTTCGACTCGTTCCAGGTGAGGGTCAAATCCGCTTGGTGTGATTCGCTCAATCGCGTGCAGCTTGGATGTCATGGGACTCTCCAGATGTTGAAGGGCGTTGATCAGTTCATGCCGTTCAATACAAACTCAACAACGAGACCAGAACCAGAACGTCAATGAACGCAGATTTCAGAGTTTTGATGTTCATGATTTGTTTCGCTCATGAGATTGCTCGGACACATCTTGAGAAGCCGCAAATGATCGGTTGCAGGAACCCAATTCGATGAAAAAATCAAAATTCGGATCAAGAAGTATTTCGCAGCTGAGCGACCATACCGGATGGTACACCGAGTAAATGAAAGCAGCATTTGTCGGCATCGTCGATTCTTCAGGACTGAAACTACTGGTCCCTGAGACGGAACATGCCAACCGATTTCTAGTCCGCAGAGCGGCTCGATGTGGCGGCTATTGTTTCTGGGCGGTCATTGACCAGCCCTTTGCTATCCCGATTAAAATTCAACTTGATCGGCCAATCACCGTCTCAGTGTCCTGTTCATCATTTCGTTCCAGCGTTGGTCGTCGAACCAGTGGCGGGTCTCCTGTTTTTCTTCGGCGATCTGTTTCAGCGTACGGGTCCGTTTGATCGGAGCACACTGGTCGCCCAGCAGTCGGGCTCCGGCGTAGTGACCGGCGGTGCAGGCGTTGTACAGCGCATCGAGCCAGTGGTTGTTGCGACGAGTCCGTTCCCAGCGGGTGACGACCCCTTTGCCGTTCACAAACTCTTCGGTCTGGCGTTCCGCCGTCAGGTGTTTGCCCAGCGAAAGGTGTTCATGGGGAGGGGCCTGGAACAGTGTCATCGCGCCCGGTTCGTTGAGCGGAGTCGTCAACCGCTGATGCACCCAGGTTTTCCAGTGGTCGGCGTTGATCTCGAACAGGTACTGATGCGTCGCCCGGATCCAGTTCACATGGAACCCTTCGCCGATGTGCTTGACGATCGAACCGGTGGACGTGGGTCGGTTGTACCATTGCTGTCGCTGCTGCGACGCTCCGCGTCCGACCGAGGGATAGAACCCCTGTACCGTATGACAGAACCCGTACACCACATCGATCATATAACCGGCGTCGATTAGCACCACTCCTGGGATGATCGTTTCACCGAGTGATGTCGGATCAGCATCATCCACCGCGAGTCTCCAGCCGGAGACACACATCTCCGCGAACTCTCGCAGCGCCACCGTGAGGGCTTTTTCGACTCCCAGATCATTGGAAGCGACTTCAATTCGTCCGTAGTCGACGATGTGACCGGTCGCCTGCGGCTGCCAGGCGACGACCACCCAGTGACAGAGATGTTTGCCGAGGTCGATCGCTGCGGTGAGTTGTGTGGTCTCACTCGGCAGCACTCCGCGTGGCCAGCGTCCGAGTCGACGGGTGATCTCTTCGGCCTGCAAGGCAGTCTCAGCCCAGCGGGAGGGCAACACCGGCAGACACCACACGAACTGCCGCATCTCCCGTTCGGCGTTCTCTTCTTCGGCAGAGCGTGACGCCCGCCATTCATCGGCCGCGATGTCACCCGCCGTCAGGAACAGGTTGTGAATTGCCGACCAGCGGAACCCCAGCGTTTCTGTTCGTTTGGGATCTCCGGTCAGGGTCCCGTGCTCATCGACCTGCTGACCAGCATGCACCAGTTGTGATTGAGCATTAGCGGTGATCCGCTCCTGTTCACTCCACGCCGCAGCACACTCCGGACAGGTAAAGACCCCGGCATCCCGCGCAGCGGTCTGAGATTCCGCATCTTTCCAGCCGACCAGCTGTTCCCGTTCGGGCAAGACCCAGTGCTCACAGTGAGGGCAAGGCAATACGATCTGAGAACGAGTGCCGTGCTGGTACTCTTGCCACGTCCTACCTTCCTGCGTCGAGACCGTACATTCCAGATAGATCCGTTTGCGGGAACCATACGCTCGGGTCCGGGCTTCGAGCTGGGTCACCTTGTCCGCTTCTCGCGAGGAAGCGCCCGGCTGATCCATTCCATCGGTCTCGGTGATCACCACCACTCGTGAGGTAATTCCCGCCCGGCTCTTGTCACCCTTCCTCGAGTAGGACTTGAACCTCAACCTACGGATTCACCTTCCGGCGCTCTACCAATTGAGCTATCGGGGAAGGACGCGAGAGCTTTAGGGAATGAATCGGAGTCCAGTACGCCAATTTTGAGGATGTCCTGAGTGCGGCGAGAATTGAGGTTTCGGAGTGACTCACTATCCGCTTGCGTGCACGACTGAATGGTATGGAAAGTGAAGAGCTCACCTTTTTCATCAGTCGCCTGCCAACGAAAGTCCGCAATCTTGGGAAACACGTGCGAAATCACTGGTCGGTTGAGAACACATTCCACCACACACTCGATGTCACTTTTACAGAGTATGGGAGCCGAATCCGCAAAGGAAATGGTCCTGAGATCATCGCAGCTCTGCGACGATTTTTTTCGATCTTGAAGTCGGACACGACACTCAATGACAAGATTCAAGGCAAGTGCCTGTTGGCAGAATGGAACTTGGACAACCTCAAAGGCATTTTGCTAGGCTTTCAAGCCAGTGAATCATGCGATTGCCCTGACTCATGATGCAAGCAAACTATCGCAAAGATTCCCAGTCGGCATCAATCTCTTCCACGCTTCCATAGATGTCGACCGGACAGAAAATCAACTTTATGGAGCGTTGGAGCTGCTTGAGTATGTGAAGCGGTGGTTTGAATTTGATGAAGACCACTGCATCGCATGGAGGGATCTTTTGGTTGAACACGATCGCATGATCGGGCCCGAGTTCATCAGCGAGATCCTGCCCAATCCATTCCCACAATCCAAACTCAAGAGCTTTTGGTCCGAACGCCAGTTTCATCTTCTGTCCTCAGCAGAGTCTCCAGTATGATCTGCACCCGCCAAACTGACACGGTTTGCGACAATACCAACTGACTTGTCGTCCAGTCACTCTCGCACCGAAAGGATTCCAACGACTCCGACCAGAACACGACTTCAGCCAATGTTCCCAGCCCAGACATCAAAGTGCGCCAAACAGGAGATGAAGATTTGATGTATGGAAGAATGGATGTTGGTGAAGAGATTCCGAATTCGTGTGCTGGGCAAAGCGATCCTGGCTGATTAAACTCACGCAATATCGGTCTGCAAAGACCTTGGAATTGGTACGAGAGAGTGCAGAATCCTCGCATCCAACCCTGTACATCAATTCCAATTTGAGCGACCTGTTGATTGTCACTTGAGTTGTTTGCGATGGTCAGTCTCAGGGGAATTTCGTTTGATTCGGATCGAGCCGCGATGAATGTTTCGTTCCATGAGCATGCACATCAATAGCAATTCCATCCGCATCAAAAACACCTCGCGCGAACCTGACCATCACAAACAACTCAAGTGATGGCCGGCAGAGCGCTATCAGCCCGTTGAAAAACTCGCATTGATGGGGGAGATGAATTATCTTTCAGCAGTTGGAGTTGATCAAGGAGGAAACGATGGCGTTGGGGCGACGGAAATCGGAAGTTCAGGGTGAGTTGTGGGTGGCA
>NZ_SIHI01000048.1 GCF_007859735.1 Thalassoglobus neptunius
CAGCTTCTGCAACACCTCAGCCAGCGACTTTCCTGCCGCCAACATCGCTTGCCCCTCCTGCAACAGCTTCACAATCTGCTCAGGCTTACGTCGTCGTCGCTTCGTCATCAAAGTCTCCTCGAACCAAAATCGGTCGGTTGACTCTCATAACATCTGGATCAGAAAATGGGGAGCACGCCAATTGACCTCAGTCTCTGGCGAGGAATTGGAACACGGGCAGGCCAGGAAATCGTCTCGTTCTGAGAATTTCGTTTGAACTTTAACTCATCTCGAGATGGAGAAATGCGATTCGCGATCCCTACAGTGGCTGGATGAACTCTCTCTACTATGGAGGCAGCCCGCTTCCCTTAAATTATTCAGTGCGGGCGCAATTGTGGGGCGAAGGTCAGTTGCAAGTTCAAAAGACTGTAACAACGGCGTTACACGAAGATTGAAACTCTAACCTGTTTGCACTTTTGGCAACGTCTATGTTTGCGGCTCATCGCACTTCAATGTTGTGGATTGGAATTTTCACGTTGATTGTTGGGTGTAGCAGCGAGCCTGACTACCCAACATTGACTTACCTTCCCGATGGAGTTCTGTTTCCAAATCCGGATGTTGAGGTCACATGGAAAGATCTTGCATTCGATCAAGACGAACCTGTTGACTTTGGAACGATAGAAGTTCCGGTTTTGAATGCTGGTCTCGTCTTCAACGTCGAAGTCACAGTTCATTCTGATCCGGAAAAGTTCCCTGTGATGGGAGTTCGAATCGGAGATCCAGAGGGGGTTCCAGTCGCAGTCGGTATGAACGGCTTGTCGCGACCTGTCAACGGGAACTTGCGTCATGGGACGGTTTCTATGTACGGCCCGAATCGTCCAGGGACCTATCCACTCGAGCTATCTGTTGTCATCTATGACGATGAGCAGGTTGGCCCGAGAGTGATCGGTCGAGGGCTATGTAGAGTCTCATCTCACAAGTAGAGGGAAGGCGAAGCACACAAATAATTCGCCCGATGTTTGAGTATTTCGCAGGCTCAGTCCGCAGTCATGCAATCGTCCGCACTTTCGAAAGTGATTGATGGGGGAACATCTGAAGGGTTAACGGGATTGGGGCGAAGAGTAGCCAATACACATGCAACTGCAATAGCAGGAACCGTTCTTGGCTGGGAGTTCTGATCCTGCTTTCGTTCATCTCTTGAGGATAAGGTGTTTTCAAGAATTGAACTGACTCATAGGCTTCTCTGAGATCGCCGAAGGAAGCGAAGGGGTGAATCGCTGCGGTATAAGCATCGAGTATGCGTGTCTGGTTGCGACCAAGTCGCGAAAGAAGGATGGAGACGATGCCGAATGGAATTGATAAGACGAAGAGTTGTGCACCCCAGTCAATCTTGTGGGAGATCACGACAAACGTGATGACACTTGCCGCTGCGACGAGTTGCGTCCATGACCAGATTCGCTTTCTTGGTGTAACGATTTCGCAGTTAGATTTCAGCAGCAAGAGGAGTCGCTGAACGTATCCCCACTCTTGCTTGGTCATCGCCACATAATGGTCATCGAGATCGTCGTAGAAGTACCACATCTCTTCTGCAACGATTCGTACGATCGGATCTGAGGATCTCCGAAACGGGTCGAGGGCTTCATCAAAATCAAATGCTGATATATTGCCTGTCAGGAAGAGTTCTATTGCTTCAACGAGTTTCTCGCGTTCTACGCTGCAGAGTTTCGTTGATTTCTTATTCTCATCCAGCGGGATCAGATATTGAGGATCGAAATGCATCACGTTGCCCCCTGATCTTTGTCGAGTGAGCTGGCAAGTCACCAGAGATGCCACTCTCTGGTATTTTTGAAGATGGGAGTCACACTTTCATTTGGCAGGCTACATATTGGTTTTGGCATCCATAGCGTCGCCGAGGACGGAATTGAGGGCTGCGTTGAGGGCTGGGTCGTTCTCGTGTGACTGGCAATAAATCCGGAAGATCAGGAAGCTGATCGGAATGGATCGAAACAGGTCATCGTCGTTCAATTCCTGAGATGTTCCGGTTCCGGGATCGTAAAGAAAATTCTGTCCGCCGGCCGGAAGGCGACCGCTCGGGCGATGGTAGTGACGGGCGACATCGATGTTGAGCGGCAGGTCTTTGAGGTTCGCGGGAAGGCGTTCACGAACGCGCCTCAAGACAAGATCTGGTTCGGAGAAAATGGTCATTCGCTCGCCCTGAGTGCTGTGAAAGTTCAGGGTCCGTTCGACAGCCATCTTCCATCCTGTTCGACGGGAGAGAATGTTCTGCCATTGTTGACCGAGTTGTTGCTGTTCCGGATCTTCTGAGTGAACCCATCGACGGATATCGACGAGGAAACTCGACTCGGTGAAATCGAGATACTGATCGAGATGATCGATCGGGTTGCCCTGAAAGAGATACTTCATCGTCTGCGGGAAAATTTCTTCAATCGCGATATCGAGGGCGCGGACGGTGCGATGGAAGTAAACCATGCGAAACAGATTGGCGCGGGTCTCGATGAAGTGAATCAGCGACGGTAAGCCGCGCAGATGAATGGTCAGTCCTTCAGGAGTGAAGAAGCTGTAATGGATCAACCGTGAAAGGTCGAAAGCCTTTGCGTTGAAGCCGGTCATGTAGGCGTCCCGCAGGACGAAATCCATGTTGTCGACGGTGTAGATGCCCGAGAACAACGCTCGAAGTTTGATAAGCCAGTCCGGATGGCCGTCATCGTCGACACCTTTGGGGCGTCGAATCAGCCAGGCGATTTGCTTGGGATCGAGTTCTTCGAGCGGCTGCATTTTGCCATTCGGGCTGCGCCGAATTCCACGGAGCAGATCACCCAGTTCGCGTTCAATGATGTATGCGCCAATGTCTTCGTGCGTGACACCGAACTGGTCGAGATAATGATCGTCGAAGAAGTGACCGAAGGGGCCGTGACCGACATCGTGCAAAAGTGCGGCCATGCGGACGAGGCTGTCGACGTATGCACGTGAAGGGACGCTGTGACAGGCATCGACGAGAGAGTCATACCATTCGTCGATCACTCGTGAAGCGAGGTGCATCGCTCCAAGAATGTGTTGAAAACGCATGTGCTCGGCGGACGGGAAGACCCACCAGGCTGTCTGCAGTTGATGGATATGTCGCATCCGCTGGACCCACGGATGGTCGATAATTTCCTGTTCGGAAACTTCATCTTGAGGAAGGCCCGACCGCGCAACAAACGGGATGTACCCATGAATTGGGTCGTGTGCCAGACTCTCCGTTACAAAATCACGTACCATCAAATCGTTCCTTGGCTTCTGTCTCTTTGCGGATGGTAGTCTTTTTGCAGGGCCTGTCCTACTCGTTCCGGGGCTTTCTTCTCTCATGAAGGAATCCCGATTGATGGGCGGCAAATTGCGTCTATTTTCAGCATTCATCGATTGAGTGGAGCTGCGTCCTGGATTGGGCAACAAAGAAGAAGTGTCTCCCCGAGAACGAACAAGACTCCTGAGCGGAGATATCGTTCTGTCAGCGGAATTCCTATACTGATTGAGACCCGAAAGACAAGTTGAGAGATCTGTGAGCGACGTGCGTTATTTCATCGGCGTGGACATTGGCGGAACGAGCATCAAGACAGGAGTTGTCTCTGAGCTTGGCGAGACTGTGAGTCATTTGACTTCCGGTTCGATTCAAAAGGGTGGTCGACAGGCCGGGCTTGAGAATCTGTATCAGACGATCGAGAATGCCGTCGAATTGAGCGGGATTTCGTGGGAGCAAATCAGCGGGATCGGAGTCGCTTCTCCCGGGACTCTGGATATTCCTCGCGGAATTGTTCTGCATCCGTTCAATTTGCCGGGATGGGAGAATCTTCCGCTCCGGGATTTGATCAGCGAGCATTTCGGAAAACCTGCGATTCTACAGAACGACGCGAATGCAGCAGCTTACGGAGAGTACTGGCTGGGAGGAGCAAAAGACTCCAACAGCTTGCTGTTCTGGACACTCGGAACCGGAATTGGTGCGGGGATCGTTATCAATGGGGAACTGGTGACGGGAGCCCATTCGCATGCTGGTGAGTGTGGCCACCTGATCATTCAAGCGGACGGAGGGCCTTATTCGGAACATGGGATTCACGGTTCCCTCGAACTTTACGCCGGAGCGAAGGCGCTCGTGCGACGTTGTGAAGCGGCGCTGGCTTCGGGGGCCCGTTCTGTCATTCGTGTGCAACTCGCTCAAGGACAAAAGTTGACACCGCTGTTGATCGGAGCCTGTGCGTCAGACGGTGATCCGTTGGCGGATCGGCTGATCATGGAGACGGGACGCTATCTGGCAATTGGGACGGTCAATATTATTCACACGCTCAATCCAGCGACCGTTCTCATCGGGGGGGCCATGACGTTTGGCCGAGAGAGGACAGAACTCGGGCGACGATTCCTCGAGAAGGTGCGTGATGAAGTTCGCAAGCACACCTTCCCAATTCCGGCAGAGAAAACTCGAATCGCATATGCAACGCTTGGGAAACACGCGGGTTTTCTTGGTGCAGCTGGCTGCATTCGGTCTTCGGTCCTTCGTGAAGAGTCCAGTGGGAAATGAGTAGCGATCGGGACATCATGAAACGTGTTCAGTCTGGAGAGACCAGACTGTTTACGCTTCTGGTGAACAAATATCACGAACGCCTCATGCGGTTTGCACTGAGTAAACTGCAGATCGAATCGGACGCGGAAGACGTCGTTCAGGAAGCTTTTCTGGCTGCCTATCACGCTCGCCAATCGTATTCGCCGGAGTTCGAATTCAGCACCTGGATCTGGACGATCGCGCTGAATCTGACGCGAAAGTTTCGCAAGAAACAAACGCAAGAGCGGACTCGTCAGGTCGAATATGTCTCTCGTGCGAACTTGACGATTGAGAACAACGCAAAGCCCGAGCAGTTTCTTCTTGATCGTGAGCAGTCGGCGCAAATTACCGTTTGGCTCGACCAATTGCCTGAACCGCAAAGCGATGCGATTCGACTTCGGTTCTTTGGCGAGCTGTCCTATCAGGAGATCGCTCTGGCAATGGACTGTTCAATCAGTGGAGCAAAAAGAAGAGTGAAGCTGGGGTTGATGAAGCTGAGCGAGATCGCTGCCAGTCAATGACCTGAATGAAGGAACGGTCTCTCGAGAGGCAGGGGTTCAGGATTCTGATAAAATTCGAACCAATTTAGGCAGTAGCTGATTGAATGCTCGAGCACGGTGGCTGAGTTGTCTTTTAATGATCGGCGGCAACTCTCCGAACGTTCGATGATACTCTCGAATCTGAAAGTAAGGATCGTAGCCAAACCCGTTGCTTCCGTGAGCTTCGTGCGCGATGCGACCTCGGCAGAGTGCTTCGATATTCAGACGAACCGTTCCGGAGGGATCGGCAACAGCGACGTGGCAGACGTATTCCGCTCCGCGTTGATCGTCCGTGACGCCTTTGAGTTCGACCATCAGTTTTTCGTTGTTTAATTCATCCGTGGCATCCGGTCCGCTGTATCGAGCTGAATAGACTCCGGGCGCGCCATTCAATGCATCGACTCTCAGGCCGCTGTCTTCTCCGATCGCCCAATGGGAAGTTGCCTGTGCGACTTCTCTCGCTTTCTTCTCTGCGTTTGACTGGAAGGTGTCGCCATCTTCCATGACTTCGCTGACATCTTCGAACTCGGAGACCGAAACAAGAGGAATGCCGTAAGGTTCGAGAAGATCGCGCATCTCGCCGATTTTCTTCGCGTTTCTACTGGCCAGAACCACAGTTGGCAACTGTGTCATCTTCGTGCAATTCCTTCTTGAGAGATGGAACCCGTCGCCGTGATGGTGTCACTTCAACGGGATGGGAGCAATGTGTTTCGACTGAGTCTTGAGGAAACGAGTTTGCAAACAGTGACACATTCTCTGGGAGGCAATTTTTCTGGAAAGCAATCGGAATCGGGAACGCGAACAGAAACTGATGGGAGACTGTTCGCGTTTTCCGTTGCAGCATTCCGTGAATTCTTCCGGACCCGTGTCCCGATTGAATTACTCGTGCCCCTTGGGATCGTAAGGAGTCTTGAGGGTCGAAAGGTATTCGATTAGATCGCGAATTTCGGACTTGGTGAGTTGTTTTGCCATGTCTGCCGGCATTCCCGACTGGCCTTTGGTCTGTGCGTCGATGTCATCTTTTTCGATGACGACAATTTCACCCATCGGTTGCATGAGGCGGACTGTTTCGTCGGTCTCTCCCTTCACGATTCCCGACACGATGCGTCCATCGGCCAATGCGTAGACAACCGTTTCAAAGCCTTTGGCAATCTTGGCGTTGGGAAGAACAATTGATTCGAGCAGGTACTCCCGCGAGTTCTCTTTGGACACTGCCGAAAGATCGGGACCGACATCACTGCCGTCTCCCTTGACTTTGTGGCATCGTCGGCAAGAAGCGGTTGCGTTTCCGAAGAAGATCTCGATTCCGCGAGTGAGGTCTCCTCCTTCGAGGCATTCTCTGTATGCGCTGAGTGGGTCGTTTGGATCGCGTTGCTTCTCGATGGCATTCAATCGATTTTTGAATTTGATCGATTCTCGTTTCTCGGCGACTTCGATCAGATCAAGCTTGATGTCGGCAGGAACGTTGTTCGCGATCAGTTCATCAAGTGATTTGAGAAGGACCTCTTCTGCTTCGGGAACATTCAATTGATCAAGGACATGAATTGCCGACTGGCGTTCGATTCGAGATCCGTTGTTGAGTGCTTCAGCGAGGACGGGAACGGCATCGACGGGATTGCGGCGGGCCAGAATTTCCCTCGAAGCTGCTCGAATTTGATCATGTTCGTCAGTCAGACCGGAGTCGAGCAACTTCATCAACGACATCGAATTCACTGCGTCCAGCGCGATGAGTGCCTCGCGTCGCATTTCCGGGTCGTTGCCCGTCTCTTCGAATGTCTCTTGAAGATAGGAAGCGACATCCTGAACTTCGTACTTGGCTGCCAGTTGAATGGCGAAGGTTTTCAGTTTTGAGTTGCCCGCCATCATTCCTCCCAGATTCCCACGAACGGCGGGTGTCGAGAGGTCGAGGCTTCGGGTGTCGAGCGGACGATGCTTGTTTGTAACACGATCGAAGACGGGAGGTTCATCCCATTGAAGCAACTCTTGCATCGCTTCTTCGCGGATGGAATCGGAAAAGCGTGAGTCCGCTGCAATCTCTGCGACACGTTCCGCATTCTTCTTCCGACCCCGTTTGAAATTGGCGCTCATCACGCGACGGATCAGCGCGTCAGGTGAATCGGGAGTGAGACCCAATTCTGCGAGCTCAGAGACAGCGTCGACGATATCGAGATCGTGGATGGCCCGGGCTGCCTCGACAACCACCATCGGTTCGGGGTCGTTCAGAAATTCTTTCAAGCTGCCCGATTCCATGCGGCGAAGCGCGACCACAGCCCCAAGTCGAACAGATGGAGGAAACTGTGGCTTCGAAAATTCGACCAGTTGTTCATCCGTCGCGCACATTGCAAGTGCACGAATCGCGGCATGTCTCAGTACGGGGTCGCTGTTGTCGTTTTGTTTCAACAGGTCGACGATGACGAAGAGATTCTCATCGCTCTGGAGGTTTCCCAGACCGATCGCTGCAAAGTATTTTTGCCTCGGAGTTCCGTTCCCGACAGCAGCGACAAAGAGAGGAGCTGCATCGGTGACATTGTTGTCCCCCAACACATTCAGTGCCTGAGCGCGAACTTCGGGGTCTTGATCGTTGGCCAGCTCGATCAGATCTTTCGAGAGAATTTTGCCGACACGGAGCATCTGGCCCAGTCCCCAGATTGCGTGCAGGCGTGCTTTCTGATTGGAAGAACTGTTGGCGACTTCTCGAAGGACGTCTTCTGCTTCTTTCTTTACCAGTTCGAATTGGGCTCGCTGTCGGATTCGCTTGTCGGGGTGAGCGAGCAACTCACCGAGGCGCGTTTCGGATAGCTTGGCGAGACCTTCTGTCATCAACTCTTCTGAGGGAGTTTCGAGAGATGGAAGCCGGTATTGCGGATCGGTGAGTGTGTAAATTCGACCTTTCCCGGGACCGTTCCAGCCATCGACCCAGTCGGAAAGATAGACACGCCCATCGAATCCGAAGTCGACGTCCGTCACGAGGATCGACTTGATGAGCCAGTCGTCATCCACCAGTTCGAATGTCGCTCCTTTCGGTTCCATCCGGAAATGACGAACGCCGCTTTGACCCGCCGAACCGCGAAAGTCCGCGAGGAAGAAGTGGCCATCGTACTTCGGAGAAAGGCCCACTCCTGGGTAGTGAACAAGTCCAGAAGGACCGTCGGAAATGTTGGCAATTGGAGGAACGACATAAGCTGGCTGAAGTTCGGACGTCGCATCATCGCTTTGATAGGGATACCAGATTCGTTCACGATTCCAGGGGCCTCGATCGGGGAGGTACTGATAATACATTCTCCAGCCGGTGTCGCTTCCCTGAGTGACGTAAACCCAGCGTGCCTGATCTCCAGAATCGGAATTGTTGTCACCCGTGAAGAGGTTCCCGAAATCATCGAAGGCGAGTTCTTGAGGGTTTCTCAATCCGTACGCGAAGACCTCGAGATCCGATCCATCGAGTTCACACCGGAAGACGGCTCCCGTGTCCGGACGGAGAAGCCGCTTTCCTTCCATGGTGACGACGTTATAGCCGCGATCTCCAATGCTGAAGTACAGTCGACCATCTGGCCCCAAGGTGAGTCCATGCATGTCATGGCCACGAAAGGCAACCCGGACGCCATAGCCGTCATGCAGTGTTTCAATTTCGTCAGCGACGCCGTCTCCGTTCTCGTCCCGCATGCGATAGAGTTTGGGGATGCACGTGTAATAGACATCTCCGTCAATTGCGAGAACACCTGCTCCGGTGCCATCCACGATGCTGTTGAATCCGTCCGCGAATGTTGTCGCCGTGTCGGCTTTTCCGTCGCCGTCTGTGTCTCGCAGCAAGCGGATTCGGTCATGTTCGAGGGCATATTTCTCAACGTCTGCCCCGAGGAACTTGCGAAACATCTCCAGTCGTTCGTCGACGCTTGTCAGCGAAAGGTCGTCGGCCAGCCAGTTCATGTGGCTGCGATTGTCTTCGACACCTTTCTGCTGGCGAAATGTCTCGCAAATATAGAGCCCTCCGGTTTCATCAATGCCGAAGGCGACCGGGTTGGCGAGCATCGGCTCCGCCGCCCAGAGTTTGACTTCCAACTCAGATGGATAGACGAATCCTTCCAGCGCGAGTTCTCCTTCGGTCGACGGACCTTGCACTTCAGGAGAATAGGTTGATTCCTGCGCGAAAATCTGGAGCGAGAAGACTCCGACAACGCTGAAAAGGACAGCCAGTGTGACACGATGCTTCGACAAATTCGCACCTCTAAGACAAGAATTCCCTTGAGCAAGGGGAGAGATTTCAGTGGATGTGATTTCGAGAGCGTTATTTTATCAGCTTGCCGACCGTTGGCGAGGTTGTCGCGACCGGAGAAGCAATTTTCAAGGAAAGTTGCTCTCGCTAACGTGTGGAAGTCGCTCCATCGGGAAATTGAAGCCATTCGGTCTGCGGCGAAATCGATGGTCAGGAAGTGCAATCGTAAAGAAACGAGAAGCAGCGACCGGATCGCAGTTGCCGCTCATTCGACGATGAGTTCCCCGTTCATGACAAGCCAGTGGCCCGGAAAGGTGCAGAGATAGGGGTAGACTCCGGGCGTTTTCGGGGCATGGAAGAAGATCACCTGAAAGCTTCCTGGCGAGACGACATCGGTGTGGACGAGGACGTCGTCCGTTTCGGGAATGTAGTGACTCAGGAACGCGTCGGGGTCCGCGATCAGCTTGTTTGACATGGTCCCGACGGCGTGCAGGGCTCCCGGTTTGACAAACGCCCAGTTGTGCGGAACGACGTCGGGGTTTCTCAGCGTGAACCGGATTGGTTCCCCAGCTTTGACGCGGAGTGTCCGGTCTTGAAAACTCAGATTGCTGCCAGTGGCAAGTTCGATTTCTCGGGCATTCTTGAGTCGGCGATTCCACGGGTTGGGTTTGAGTTGAGTGGCATACGCAAGATCTTTGAGGACCGGCGGGGGCGAGACATCTTTCCGAATCGGGGGATTTTCGCCGGGGATGGTCCACGGTTCATGCAGTGCATGGATCGTCAGAAACAACTCGCATCGATGGTCGGCATCCGGGGCGAGACTGAGATGCAGTTGGTTGACCGGTTGAAGCTCCGGAATTTCGAGAAACAATCCGTGCCCGTCATCGGTGGTTTGGACGCGCGTGATGGTCAGCACGTCGTGGCCGCGCGTTCCATAATCTTTTGTCGAAAACTCGGGAGATCCGTATCCCGGGCTGTATCGATAGTTCCATGCTTGGGCGAATTGATCGGCTCGGTCTTTCGCTGTTGAAGGATCGATCGGCGCGGAGAATTGAACATGAATTCCGTTCTCATGTGCCGAAACACTGACCGGCAACTGAACAGAGTCGCCGGTGTATCGCACGCGTTGGAAGCAACCATCCTCGATGCTGTACGCTCCCCAGCCTGCCATGCCAGTGACATAAAGTTGACCATCAAGCGGATGGAAACGACCTCGATGCGCACCGGAGAGGAATTCACCCGGTAGCGGAACAATCGTGCCTTGTTCGACTCCCCGAACCTCGTCGCGAAGCAGCAGAAAATGGCTTCCCGTTCCAAACGAAAGGTGAACCATTTCGTCTCGAAGTGGACCCCACGAATCGCTTGAGATTTCAATCTGACCGCCGGAAGAATTGTCGATTCCGCGGGGCAGGTAAACCAGAGGAAGTTCCGGAGCTTGTCCATCTTTGGGACCTTGATAGCCATAAAATGGCGGATCCTGACCACCGATTCCCGGGTGAAGCTGCGCTGGCTTTTCGTGAACCGGGACAGAACAAATCATCGACGCGGGCGTCCAGGTTCCTTCCGAACATGGAACAGTCACTTTTCCATCGGAAGTGACTCCGAGTCCATCCGGATTTCGGAAACCCGTGGCGAGAACTTCAACATGCTCCCCGTTCGGAGAAATTCGCAGCAATCCCTGATTTCCGGAAGCTGTGTAGAAGTACCCGTCAGCGTCTCGTTCGAGTCCGCAGATAAAGTCATGTCCAGCGGGCGAGGTTTCGAAGGCTGTCGAGAATGCTTCGTAATAGTCCGCTTCGTTGTCTCCATTGAGATCGTGAAGACGGGTGATCTGATCCCGACCAAGGACAAATATTCCGTCTTCGTCGACGACAATTCCCTGAGGTTGATGCAGCCCTGAAGCGAATCGCTTCCAATGGGCTTGAGTGGAGGGGGCGCTGATGTCGGAAACATGCCAGACGTCACCTTGCATTGTGCAAAGCAGGGCAGACCCATCAGGAAGGAATGCATGCCCGCCGAAGAACATCAGGCTGTTCCAGGGATTGTCAAACGGAGGAGTGATGGTGTCGATGGCGTACGGGGACTGGTCGCCGAGTTCAATCGGTGTCGTGATGACTTCGGGCCATTGAGCCTGACCGCCGTTTAGAATCGAACGCAGCGGATGATCTTCGATCGGCAGTGCTTCAGGTTGAAATTTTCCGTCGATGACTTTGGGCACGTCCAGAAACTCCTGGTCGCCAATGCGATACCGAAACGCGACCAAATCACCGGAACGGTAAAGTCCCAGATAGCGGCGTTTGTTGTGTTCAGGGAGTTCAGAGGAGAGAGCCGAAACATCTCTCGAGATGGGCTTTCCATCGAGGGCAAGCCCGCTGACGAATCCGTGGCGAGTGTCTGAAAACTTGACGAACCCATTTTCCCACACCAGCGAGTAACTCAAATCCTCAGGGTTGAAACAGGCCGAGTACTGCTGGTTCTCTCCGAAGCGAATACAGATTCCCCGATCGACTTGAACGCCCGCTCCCCGAAAGACACCAGATTGAAGAGTTCCCAATTCGGTGTCGTTCCATCGTCCATCGCGCCAGGTTTCTTCGTCCTGATTTCCCCAGTGGCCGAGGGTTCCTCCGTCAAGACCGGGAAACTCAGGCAACAGCCTTACGGAGTCAGAACGACCTCGAAAAGCGGCAGCCTGTTTGGCGTAATAGTCATAGACGCGTTCTCGATTGACGAAATGGTTCGCGTTCGGCCTGTCTTCAGGGGCGAGCGGTCCCAATTCATACTCGAACACAGCTGGGCCATGATTGTGACTCGCTGCATGTTTCAGAACGGATTCCGCAAGTTTTCGATCGATGTCTCCATCGTTTTTGAGGTTCAGCAGGAAGTGAACCACGTCGGCGAGTTCCTGCGGACTCATGGCTTGCGACAGTCCTTCGGGCATCAATGTGCCGATCTCTTTGCGGGCTTCGATCGAATCGACCGGAATGTGCTCAAGCCTCTCGGATGAGGGGTCCCGCAGGACGAGTTCTTCGTTCGTTTCGCGAACGAGATAGCCTCGATATTGCTGACCATCTTCGGTTTGAACAGCGTGGGCGATGAACTCCGGTTGCACAGACTTCTTGGGAGTCAGTAGCGACTCGACGATCTCAGTCGGTTTCCGCTGTTTCGCAATTTGCGAGAGCGCCGGGCCAATTTTTCCTCCCGACTCACCAACTGCATGGCAGGAAACACAAGCAAACTTCGCGGAGGCGAAAACGTGCAAACCTCGCTCGGAGTTTCCTGATTGCTTGGCTGACGCGAGCACTTCGTCAACGGTCGGTGTCTGTGCTTCTGAAGAGTTGAGAAGCATGAAAATGAATGATGCGACAGCGAATAAATGGATTGGGACTCTCATCATTTCACTCGTCATGCTGGAGCTTTCGTCGATTGCGAAAGTTTGGTGGGGGCGTGCTTCTCGATCGTGCCGCTGAGTTGTTCATTTCACTTCGGAATGATCAACGAATTGAACTGAACGGCGAACAGACGAATTCACTTTCGAGTTCACCGTCTTCAAATTCACTGTGTCAGCTTAGCTGTTCAGGAGTTCGAGAAGTTTGTTGTCGTGCGGGTATGGATGCCCGACGTGCTGTCGAAATCCTTCGCCGTAGGCAGCACCGATTTCTTCGCCACGTTTTGCAGACCAGCGGCGACAACTGTCGAGATATTCATCCATCCCGTGCTGTTGTCGAAGCCAGTCGCGCTGACTCTCGTGGCAGGCGAGCATTTCGATTTTCTTTTCCATCGTCGATGAGATGTCGACGACAAAGTCGCGAGGAACCGAATTGCCGAACCAGTCGACTCCCTCGATGGGATCGACATAGTACAAGTAAGGAATTCGAGAAATCGGCGGGGCAGGGTCCCACTGCTCCGTGGAATAATTCGGGACCGATGCAGCGAAGCAGGCGTCGCGGACAAGCTTGCTGGTCATCTCGTGATCGGTCATGTAATCGACCGGAGGAGCTGTCAGAACGAGATCGGGACGTGTGATCCGAAGACCTTCGGTGACGCGTTTTCGGGCTGCGTCGTCGTTGTCGATGCAGAGATCAAAGAATTTGAGGCAGTGGTATTCGGCTCCCAGAAGTTCGGCCGAGTTTGCTGCTTCGTTGAGTCGGACGTTGGAAATTTCTTCAGGACCCAGTTCGGCGCTGCCTTTATCTCCAGCGGTCATCGTGATGATCGAAATATGACAGCCACGATCTTTCAGAAGAGCCAGAGTGCCAGCACACAGAATTTCGACATCATCAGGATGTGCGTGAATGGCAAGAACGCGAAATGGTGAGGATTGAGTGGACATTCAAATTCTCAATGAGGAGGACGACAAAACTGCGAGGCGGGAAACGTTTGAGTTCGCAGTATTGAAGTCCCAACCGCCTCTGTAAAGTGACAGCAGCAAACAACTCATCGAAGTGCCCCGCCTGTCAGCTTGGAAACATCATGGGGGAGGACGCGATCCAATCGAATCATTCGAAATGAATTAGAAACTCGATTGCTCGGCGTCATTTTTCTGACTTGGGAAGCTTCTCTCGAATGCTCTTGGCGGCCTGTTTCGCGAGGGCAGCGTAGCCCTGCTTGGTGAAGTGAACGTTCGCTTTGAGCATCAGTTCGTCCATCTGCGGTTTGACGAAGGCGTATTGGTCGTCGGTGGGGATTCCATTCTTCTCCATGATTTTTGCCGCGACGCTGTTGTAAATCACTTCGTCTCCCGGAGTGCGGCCTTTCGAACCTTCCGGAACCGGAGTGGTGTTTCTCCAGATCAGAGTTGCTCCGGTTTGTTTCAGGCGGTCGACCAGTTTCGACAGGTTCTGTTCGTACTCTTCGATGGGAACTTGTTGCTTGCCAGTCGAAGTTGAAACAAGTTGCCCCTTCTCATTGATGTACTTGAGATCGTGAAGTCCCCAGTTGAAGTGAATGACATCCCACTCAGAATCTCCGAGCCATTCGTCGATGCTCTCGAGGCCGCGAGTGGTCGGGCCGCCGTTCACAGGAATTCGATGGACGTTTGCTTCGCCTGCAAGATTTTCCCGGACGCCCACCGTGTAGCCGATGGAAATCGAATCGCCAATCAACAAGACGCGCGGAAGTTTGGGGTCGTCGGTGACTTCCGCGAATGCCGGGTTGGGAGCTTTTTTCTGTTGCGCGAACCCGTGAGCGGTCATGAAGGTCATAGTGAGAGTCATACAAACGAGCACGAGCGAGCGAGTACTTGAGGACATTCACGTCTCCCTGAAATTTGAGATGCCTGAGAAATTCGAGTTTCGTTAAGAACTCTGCGATGTTTTGATTTGATGTTAGTAAAGGATTGCTGTCCCGGGCCAGTAGATCACCGAATTGTGTTGCCTGGGCGTTGTCAGATGGATAAAATCCCCTGCTTTAACGGTGTTTGCCTCTAAACACCGGAAAGTGTGTAGTGCCCCTTAACGGCCAAGGAGCGTGCATGGTATCCCAGGCACTCGATTCTCCCGCACAGTCTTCTCGAGTTCCTTCCGCTTCCGGAGGGAGCTCTTCGGTCGGCGTCCCGCCAGCGATGCAGGCGGCTGTTCTTGCTTTGAACCGAAACTTTGCTGCGATCCAAGTCATCTCTGTCAAACGTGCTTTCTGCCTGTTGTTCAAGGAACTGGCCGAAGTAATTCACGTCGAAGATGGTCAGTACCTGACTTACAACTTCGATGGATGGCGAGAGATGAGTGAGTTGAAATCTGCACTCAACGAAAAGAAAGAGCACGAAGACTGGATCCGGGCCGTCAACTTCGAAATTCAAGTGCCGCGCGTGATTCGATTGACCACTTACGATCGAGTTCCCCGCAACGCAGTGAAATTCAACCGACGCAATATCTTCCTCCGTGATGGACACCGTTGCCAATACTGTGGCAACCGTTACAGCTCGCCCCGGTTGAGTCTGGATCACGTCATCCCCAAGAGCCGAGGTGGTCCCGAAACCTGGGAAAATATCGTCTGCGCCTGTTTGAAGTGCAACGTCGATAAGGGCGGACGGACTCCGCAGGAAGCCGGGATGCGATTGCTTCAACAGCCGATCAAACCGAAGAGAAGTCCTCTCTTGAATCGGCAGTTGAATCAACCGAAATACGAGAGCTGGCGACACTTCATTCATCAGGTCGGTGAATAACCAGAAGTCGTCTGCAGTCCGCAATGGAAGAGTTCGTGGTCGCGGAAGTTTCGCGCACTGTGAGATTCCGCGATGCTCCATGAGAATTCTCGCTCGGCTGCCGGGAGGACGTTCTCCCGGCAGCCTTGACAGTGGCCGACAGTCAGTGGAACCTTGAATCAAAAGCCTCACTGTCAATCCTCATTGGATCACGCCCCATGCGACTTCGCCTCCTCTTGATGCTTACGCTTCTGGTTTGCTCTCAACGTCTATTTGGGCAGGAGGCGGACTCCACTGCCGCCGATGAATCTGACGGTACCGAAGTACTCGAAGGTCACTCCTTTCACGGAGAGGTGTTCGATGAAGGTCCCCGACAAGCGGCTGTTCTGATTCCCGGAACGGGAAATGTTGATTTCCCAGCGACCTGCAAATCGGTGGAAGTGCAGGAGTTTATCAATCAGGGAGTCGGTCAGCTGCACGGATTCTGGTACCTGGAGTCGGAACGGTCATTCCGACAAGCAGCGGCGATTGATCCCGATTGCGCCATCGCCTATTGGGGCATGGCGATGTCCAACCGCGACAATCGAAAACGGGCTCTTGGCTTCATCACGGAAGCTGTCGAACGCAAAGAAAATGCTTCTGACCGGGAAAAAATGTACATCGATGCCTTGGCCAAATTCTTCGAGTACGATCCGAAAAAGAGTGACGAGGACAAGGATTCTGACGAAAAAGACGCAAAGGAAGTTGATAAAGAAAAACGCAAAGAAGAAGAGAAGAAGCGGCGACAAACGCTCGTCAAAGACTACGAAGAGATTCTGCATCGGTATCCGGACGATATTGAGGCACGTGCGTTTCTCGGACTGGCGTTGTATGAGAATCGCACCAAGGGGATTCCGATCAGCAGCTACTATGCTGTGGATGCACTGCTGAAATCCGTTCTCGAAGTCAATCCGCTGCATCCGTGCCATCATTTTGTCATTCATTTGTGGGATTACGAAGAACCCAAACTCGCTCTCGATTCTGCTTCAAAGTGTGGTGCGTCAGCACCGGCGATCGCGCATATGTGGCATATGCCCGGGCACACTTATTCGCGTCTGCATCGCTATCATGATGCTGTCTGGCAGCAGGAGGCGTCGGCTCGGACGGATCATGCTCACATGATGCGAACTCAACTGCTTCCCGATCAGATTCATAACTTCGCGCACAACAATGAGTGGTTGATTCGAAATCTGATCTTCGTTGGTCGGTCAACGGATGCTGTCGCTCTGGCTATGAACATGATCGATCTTCCGCGACATCCGAAGTACAACACCCTCAAGAAATCAGGAAGTGCGAAGTACGGGCGGACGCGATTGATGCAGACACTTCAGTCGTTTCATCTCTGGAATCAAGTCCTTGAGTTGCAGGACAGCATCTATCTTGAGCCGACAGAAATTGAAGAAGAACAACAGAAACGCGACGTACTGATCGGAATGGCCAAATTCCAAACCGGTGATGTTCTCGGAGGGTGCGAGATTCTGACGCGATTCAAACAGCAACTCGCTTCCGTTGAGAAAGAACAGGCAGAAGCCGGAGAGAAGGCACGCGAGAAAGCTCAGCAGGACGAGAAGTCAGACAAAGACCAAACCAAAGCCGCCGATGCTGCGAAGAGAAAATTTGCCTCGCAAATTCGGAGTCTCAACACTTCGATTCACACGCTGACAGGATGTCTGCACTTGAGTTGCGATGCCTTTGAAGATGCTCACAAGGAGCTTTCCAAGGTATCTGGTTTTGATAAAGGTTGGCTGGCATGGATTGAACTTCAGGCGGGGCGAACCGAGAAGGCGATTGAAGCGATCAACAAACACGTTTCATCAAGTCAAAGTCAAACAATTCCGCTTGCGTGGCAAGTGCGAATCTTGTGGGAAGCGGGAAAGCAAGAGGAGGCGAAAGAGGCGTTCGAAAAGTTGAAAGCGATTTCGTCAGAGATCGACATTGAAGGACCGATTTACAGCCCGCTTGCATCGATCGCGAAGGAGTTCGGCGACGATCAGGACTGGAGAGTCGAGCGGGAAATCCCGGAAGACTTCGGGCAGCGTCCGGAACTTACCAGCCTCGGTCCGTTCCGATGGATGCCGACCAATGCGAAGGAATTCCAACTTCCTGATCACAAAGAATCGCTGATTTCGTTGAGTGATTATCAGGGGAAACCCGTCGTCGTGATCTTCTATCTCGGTTACGGATGCCTCCACTGTGCCGAGCAGCTTCAAGCCTTTGCACCGATGACAGAGAAGTTTTCGGAAGCGGGAATTTCGCTGCTGGCGATCAGTTCAGATAGCGTCGAAAACTTGTTGTTGTCGCACGAAAACTACGGCGATGAAAAGTTCCCGTTCCAACTGGTTTCCGATGAGAATCTGGATGTCTTCAAAGCGTATCGCTGCTACGACGATTTCGAACAACAGACGCTTCATGGAACGTTTCTCATTGATGAACAAGGCCGAATCCGATGGCACGACATCAGCTATGAACCGTTTATGGATGCGGAGTTTGTTCTCGAAGAGAGCAAGCGATTGCTGAAGAATTCGCCAGCTTCGAAGAAATCGGATGAGACTCCAGCGGTCACCCAGAATGCTGAGTGATTTGTTTCCGTCTTAGAGCGGAGTGAGTCGTTGCGACCAGCGACACACTCCCGCAGTTCTTTGTGTGAAATCATCGCACAATGGGTAAGAGATGATTCCCTTTCCCGTTGGACGGTATGCAGGCGGAATGCGAAGCCGCTTCAGTTGCGTTGCTGTTCGAGCATTTTTTGCTTTGGTTTGCGCTCACTCGCACGAGCACACTCAGCGTTTTATCTGATAAAACATCGCAAGCGAGCGCACAGGAAAAAGCAAATTGCTCTCAGTCGATGACGATGCTTACTCGTCAGTCGATTGACCATCCCCATTGGTCGATGGCTTGCTGACCGCGTTGTCTTCGCGTTCGATTCGTGGGCCAAGGATTTTCTCGATCTCATCGCGGGAAACGATTTCCTGATCGAGGAGTTTCTCGGAGATTTCGTCGAGGGCTGTTCGGTTTTCTTCAAGAGTTTTTGTCGCGAACTCCTGGGCTTCGATGAGGATTTCTCTCATTTCCTGATCGATGAGAAAGGCTGTCTGGTCGCTGTATTTCCGCTGCTCGTGCATTTCCTTGCCGAGAAACGGATGCTCTTCCCCGTCGCGGTAAGCAACCGGGCCGATCTTGTCGCTCATGCCCCATGCACTCACCATGCGACGCGCCACATCCGAGGCTCGTTTCAGGTCGTTTTCTGCACCAGCGCCGTATTCGTCGAAGACGAGTTTCTCTGCAGCCCGTCCACCGAGGAAGACGGCGAGTTCCTGCCGCAGGCGGAGTTCGCCCATGTGCATGCGTTCTTCTTCCGGGATGAACTGGGTGACTCCCAAAGCTCGGCCTCGGGGAACGATGGTGACCTTGTGGACGGGGTCCACCTCTGGCAAAAGCCATCCGAGAATTGCGTGACCGGCTTCGTGATAGGCGGTCATGCGACGCTCTTTCTGCGTCATCTTTTCTTCCCGTGGAACACCCATTGTGATTTTGTCGCGGGCAGAGTCGAAGTCGTCGGAATCAACGGCATTCTTGCCTTCACGGACTGCGATCAGGGCAGCTTCGTTGACAAGGTTTTTCAGTTCTGCACCGGAAAATCCGATGGTCCCGTTGGCCACATCTTGAAGATCAACATCGTCTGCCAATTTGATCTTCGCGGCATGGACTTTCAGAATTCCGACGCGACCATCCCGGCTGGGGCGATCGATTGTGACGTGTCGATCGAAACGGCCGGGACGGAGCAAGGCAGGGTCGAGGACGTCCGGACGGTTTGTTGCGGCAATCACGATGACAGCTGCGGAGGATTCGAAACCGTCCATTTCGCTGAGAATCTGATTGAGTGTCTGCTCGCGCTCATCATGACCGCCACCGACACCGGCTCCGCGAATTCGTCCGACAGCGTCAATTTCGTCAATGAAGAGGATACAGGGAGCGTTTTCCTTCGCTGTTCGGAACATGTCTCGAACGCGGCTGGCTCCCACCCCGACAAACATCTGGATGAACTCGGAACCGTTGATGCTGTAGAACGGAACACCTGCTTCGCCAGCGACGGCCCGCGCAACCAGTGTTTTCCCGGTTCCCGGAGGTCCCATCAGCAGGACACCTTTGGGAATTTCGGCTCCAAGTCGTTGGAACTTGGCAGGCTCTTTGAGGAATTCGACGACCTCCTGAAGTTCCTGCTTGGCATGTTCCATCCCTGCGACATCGTCGAATGTGGTTTGCTGGTCGCTGGGACGAAAACGCTTGGCCTGACTTTTCGCAAAGTTGCCAAACATTCCTCCCGATCCCATGGGGTCGCTCGACCGTCGCATGGCAAAGAAGAGGAATCCCATCAGCAGTGCGAATGGAAGAAGGTAGATGAGGGACTGCATCAACAGGATCGTGAAATCTTCGTTTTCCGATCCGAATTCGACGCCCGATTTCTCCATGCGACGGAGCAGTTCGTCGTTCTCCTGAGGTGGGACATCGGTTGAGAATGCGTCTGCAAGTTCAGGAGCTTTCCGCTGTTGCGACTCTTCGGTGACTCCTTCGTTGAGCTTTTCGTAAGTCGATTTCAGCTGTTCCTGGGCTTCTTCCAAGTTCTTCCAGCGTCCTTCGACCTTGAGTCCTTTGACCGAGGCCGACTTGACGTTTCCGGCATCAAGTTGGCTGAGGAAGAAGGAGTAGCTGACTTCCGTTCGTTGAGAAGCACTGATGGCCTGCCATCCCCATGCAATCAGCACGAGGAACAGGAAAATCAGCATGTAGTAGGGGAAACTGCTCCGGCCGCGTTGCGTGGCCTTCCCTGAACCACTGCCATCGCCACTAGGAGGTGTATTTTGTTCCGGAGAATCCGTCATAAGTGAACTCTAATGCGAATGTTCTTGAGGACTAGATATCTGTCGCGTCCGTTGCCAAAGCGTTCAAACCCTACACAAAGGGAGATTGTCTGGCAATTCTTCGCGACAATGATCCTCAATGACAGTGATGCGTCCGAGCGTTGAGGGCAGTGAATTCGCCGATTCCTCCTGATTCAAAGAATTTGCGCAACCGGGTGGAGATGGATTGAAACACGATTCTTTCTCCAAACCGGAAGGTGTCATGAGACTCACCACTCTCACAGAACAGTGCCCCGACTGGAATCAGGACCTTTCCGTCGATCTCGAACAACGCCTCGTGAAGAATGTGGCCCTCACGGGGAAATCCTCAAAAAATGGCTACGATTACGATGAAAAGGCCCTGATCTCCGCTGTCGATCTGTATCACGACAAACCGGTCTTTCTGGACCATGCCCGCGATCGACTTCGCCCGTTCGAACGCAGCACCCGCGATCTCGTCGGGAGTATTACGAATCCTCGCTACGTCGAAGGAGGCATCCGCGGAGACATTCGCGTGCTCGATACGGAATCGGGAAAGACTTTTCTGAAGTTGCTGGACATCGAAACACCGGGAGTGGGGATGTCGCACGTCGTCTCCGCGAGAAAATCCTCCGATGGAACTTCGGTGGAAGAGATCAAGGATGTCTTGTCGGTTGACGTCGTGATTAATCCAGCGACGACGACAACATTCCGGGAATCTGTGGAACAAATGACCGAAAGCGGACTCCTCGCTGGTTGCGGAGGATCTGAAACCTCGTCAGAGAGTATCACCGATCTCACTTTGAAGAACGAAATTCTGAGTCAACGCAATCGGGAACTGGAGGAGCAACTTCAAGAGTTGCAGCGACAGACCGAAATTCAATCTCTTCTGGCGGAGTCAAACCTCCCTCCTCAAGCGGTCAGTGATCTCTTTATTCGACAGCTCGAGCAAGCTCCCGATTCCAAAACTCGGGAAGCCATGGTTCATGATCGGTTGTCGCTTGTTCGACCCAATTCATCGCGGCCGGTTCACCCGCTCAGCGAGTCACGGCCTGCACGAGGAGACGGCTCGCTGAACACGGAAGAACAGTTTCTGCGTGTGTTCAGAAAGTAGCGTCTGAACAGATTGCTCTCGCCTGTGCACTCGGTTGGATTGATTGATTTGCTTCTCGCGGTGATGGCTTTCGCGAGTTCACGAGTGCACTCGTCGTGCTTTTGTTGCTGAGCAGAATCCGGTCATTCGACGAGATGGAAGATTCCATCAGTCGCCGGCAATTCAGGAGTCCGTCCTGTTGAGAGTTCCTGTGTCGTTTCACAGGACCCTTCGCCATCCACTTCACCACTCTGTTTCATTCTACGTTGGGGAATTCGCATGAACAAACTTCGCTTTCGCTCCGGACAGGTCCAACTGAGAAAACTTCGCGTCGATGCGAATTCTCAAGTGGCTCCAGGAGATCTGCTTTGGTTGGACGGAAACGTGGCCCGGCCTGCTTCTGAGTTTACCTGGGATACCGATCTCGCAACGACTCAGAGCAGCTTTGCGGCTGCGTTCGTGGGGATTGCTCATCAGGCATCGGGAGTCGGGGAAACCCTTCCGATTTCCGTCGATGTTGGGACCCAAAGCGTCTACGAAATGGATGTCAGCCCGGCCGCCTATGAATTCGGCCAGCCGCTCGGTCCGGATGAAAACCTGTCGACATTGATGAGTCAGCAACTAGAAACGTGCCTTGCACAGAATGCAATCGCGCGGTCGGCCGAGTTCACAGCGGGAACCGTAGCCACGCTGCGAGTGACTCTTGCATCAGCGTTTTCGACATCCAGCACAAACGCGCAAGCAGTGATCGGCTGAGCCAAGTCGCTGAATTTTGAAGTAATCCAGACCGATTGAACTGGTCCGCCTCGTCACGCACCTGTCGTTTCCGAAGGGTGTTGAGGCACTCTCTCGTTGGATTTCGCTGGTCATCCGCGATGACTTTCCTTTTGAATGAACTTTACTGAGGTCTTATATGTACGGAACGACAATCAAGTCACTCATCGAGTCTCACGGGGCTTCGGGGTTCTACCACAAAGTCGTCGAACTTCTGAATGAGAAGAAGTTGACTCCGGATGACTTTTCCTACAGCGAACTCGCCGATGCGTGTGGAGTGCTTTCACGCCTCCGCACACTTCCCGAATCGCAACCGATTTTCGACGACGCGATGGCTTCGCCGACGGGAGTGACTGCACTGTTGCAGGAATCGAATCCCGGGGTGAACAGCCACCTGTTTCGTGTTGTCACCGGCGAACTGATCGGTCGCAAAGTGATCGAGGGGTATGAGGACGACGCCGGATTCATCGGGGATAAACTGGTCACCGTGGTGCAGAGCGGCGTCCGGAACTCTCGAATCGCTGGTTTCCGTGCACTCGCGGGGCCAACTGAGGTCTCTGAGGGGCACGCCTACGAGGAATCGACCTTCGAAGAGAAGTTCGTCACTTCACAGGAATCGAAACAAGGACGAATCCTCAGCATCAATGAAGAACTCATCTCCTTCGACCAGACGGGAGAGATTCATCGGCGTGCGATGGCCCTTGGTTACTACCTGCGACAGGAGCGGGAAAGAACCATTGTTCGGGCTGTGACTGATGCAGGTGCTGCCCAGGGACAAAACGTCTATCGACCATCCGGAGCGGGGCAGGCACTTTATAAGGCTGATGGTTCGAATCGGAATATGATCGGTTCGGGCAACACCACTTCAACCGACTTCGCATACGCGATTCCGCTTGTGGACTGGACGGATATCGAAGAGGTCCTGAACTACCGCGCTACGGAAGTTCGCGATGATCGCATCGATGGCGATCAGCGTCCGATTCTGGCACCGGCTCGTCAGATTCTCGTTCCCGAAGCGTTGCGTGGGACCGCGAGAAGCATCGTTCAGTCGACCGAGATTCAGATGACGACGAACGACGGTGAAACGAAAGTCGCGAACCCTGTGCACAACATGCTTGAAGTGCTCAGTTCTCCGTTCATCGACGAACAGGGAGGAAGCGCGCGAAGCGACTGGTATCTCGGAGACTTCCGTCGTCAGTTTGTCTGGACAGAAATCTGGCCAGTGCAGACCTTCCTGCAGCGAAGCGACAGTGCTGCGGCGTTCGATCGCGACGTCGTCTTGCGTGTCAAAGCTCGCTACTTCGGCGGACTGAGTGCTGTCGATACCGTCTTCGTGACCAAAGTCAGTGGAGAAGACTCCTATCAGCCCGTTGAAAAACTCGCATTGATGGGGGAGATGAATTATCTTTCAGCAGTTGGAGTTGATCAAGGAGGAAACGATGGCGTTGGGGCGACGGAAATCGGAAGTTCAGGGTGAGTTGTGGGTGGCA
>NZ_SIHI01000049.1 GCF_007859735.1 Thalassoglobus neptunius
GAATCATTTCGATCATCTCCCACTGAAGGTCAGTCAGGTCACTTGGGTACGCTTTTCGAATCGCCTCGGACACCGTGCACTCCTTTGCGTTGATGAACCGCAAAGTGTGAACAAAACCAGACTTTCACAAAACCTCAGTTTCCGGATAGCCTCTGAGTGCGGTCAGCTTTCTGTCGAGTTCTTCCTGTTTCTCCCAGCAGAGATGAGCAAGCGTCGGATCTTCAATTCTCTCAATTTCAATCCCGAATAGTTGACGTTTAAGGAGATTCGGATGATATGGAAGCGGACGGTAATTAAGATTCGGTGCACATTCACAACCCGAATTTTGAAACGACTGCTCTGCCTCCGACGTGTTTGTCGGAGTCACCGGAAGAAGAAAATCGAACGATTCCGAGATATCCGAGAGTTGCTGATCAACCAGGCGGGCTGCCTTCACGAGGGTCGACGGCCCGAACTCATGATACGCTGCGGAGTTGATGCTGCCTTCTCCATCGGTTCGACTTCCCGTGAACTGCGCAACGGTTCGCCGAATGGCAATCGTGAGTTGCCTTCGCAAGGCTTGCAACACCATTGGAAATAAAACCTGGCTGCTGGAATCGCGATAGATCGGATTCACAGTCAGCCCGATTGAACAACACCCCGCAGATTGGGGATCGGTGCAGTCGAGGTTAAGCGAACTGAGCCCCGGTGGGCAAACGGGTTTGTTTTGACGTACGACAACTTCCGCCGATTGCCGCTTGATGGAAATTTTCTCAAGTGCGGAGCACATCGTTTGAATCGTCGAAGGGATCGAATCGCAATCGGCGGAAATGATTTCGAATAAGATTCGATCATCAATTGAATGGACATCCGGCGGTTGCTCCCAGACTTCGATCAGCAGGAAAGTTCCGAAGTGCTCGCGCATCGCTGCCATGATTTTCTTACATAACATCACCAGTCCATCATGGTGCTGCGGGTCTCCCGAAGCGAAGAGATAGGACGCTTCGGTCGTAATAAGTTCACGTGCTCCATCACCGCTCTGCTCCGGGGGATGCCGGTAAACACAGAGGAACGGAAGTTGCCGATCGATTCTGATTCGTCCGCCGTCCGGAAGATTTCTCCGAACGCGCTGATTTGCTGCCAATCTCTCGCAGACAACTTCGGCGACTTGCGCATACTGATCCGCGACGTCCGTTCCGAGATGAGGGTCTTCGTGGGATTTCACGTTGGAAGTTTGGTCAATCACATCTCCTCCAATGCTGTTCGCACTCCTGGAAGGGTCGACCTCAATGCCCGATAAATGCTCTCAACTTCACGCGGATCCTCTTCACCAGTCCATTCATCCATGAACATCTTTTTAAACTCGATCGCAATCGAGCAGACCTGTTTGGGAAACTGTGAATGGATCCATTCGCCGAAATATCCTCCCTGAAATTTGACGTTCTCTCGAACATCCAAGTGCCGACCGTGAAAATCGAATGAACGCAGATCTTCAATAAAACGATCAACCACAGGCGCCCAGAACTCTCGATCCATCGTCCCGGTGCCGACGTTAACTTCGGGGTTTGAGAGTGAGTCAGCGGGCGGGGAATACGGCCCTCGTCGACGATGGTTGTAAGTGTGCAGGTCATAAACCACGACCCGACCGAAATCCTGCACCAGTTCGGAGAGAAGTTGGTGTACGTCGCTATAGAACTGATCGTACTCGCGAAGAGACTCTTGAATCATTTGTTCGTCTGGCGGTGTGCTCCAGACATTCATTCCCCATGCTTCGCTCGGAGTTTCATAAACCGCTTTATCACGGGGACGGTTGAGGTCGACTTCGAACCGAGACCGAAGGCCGACGATTTGCGTTTTCGCAATTTGCGACCACTCACCGGTCATCGGATCTTCTTCTCGCAGTTGAACTTGCTCATCGATCGCAAGATGGTCGGCAACGTCCTCACGAGTGTCGTGTCCGTTGTGGACCGCAGCTGCGACAATGGGGCTTGTCCCGCGATGAAATACGCAATGTGTTGAAATCGCCATTTTCTCACCTTGAGACGAAATGAACTTGTCGAACGACCGCTTGAAACACTTCGGCGATGAGAATTGGCAATTTCTGTGCCTACGTGAACAGCTGAAGCTTTCCGCTGTTTCTGGATGGAAGAATGGTCCGCACGCGCTCAAATCGATCAATCTGTCGGTTGTCGAACCAGCTTCTCAGGCGTTTGTCGAGAATTGTGAAGGGTGGGGCCAAAGTTCATTTCATGAGAACCTTGTCGGCGAGATTTCAGAACAGGATACTTTCAATAGTTTTTTCGAGAGCACCTGACATCGGTACCGCAAAACATTCGATCGTGCTCACGTCACCTCCATGAAGGCAGCGGATTGACCAACCAACCAAATCGAAAGATCGTCCTGTTTCCTCCGATCGATGAGAAACGTCTGCACGTTTTGCGAGAGTCGGCCGGAGACGTGCCCGTCGTCAATTGTCTGTCAGACGAAGAAGCCCACTTAGAGATTGCAGATGCAACCGGGTTTTACGGGAAGATCACTCCGTCACTCTTGAGTGCTTCAAAGCGACTCAGCTGGGTCCAGTCTCCGACTGCAAGCCTTGAGCATTACATCTTCCCCGAACTGATTGAGCATCCCTGTCAGCTAAGCAACATGAGGGGAATCTTTGGAGACGTGATCGCTGATCATGTGATGGGTCTGGTTCTGATGGCAGCCCGCAATCTTCATATCTATGTGAGACAGCAGTCAGAGGGAGATTGGTTGCCCGTTGGAGGTCAATCGACTCATTCCACTCTCTTTGATGGCCCGGGACAAGAAAAAGACATTGATCGCGCTCACCTGCATCTCTCCGACTGCACGCTGGGTGTCGTGGGCGTCGGCGGGATTGGATCGGAAATTTGTCGACGAGCCAAAGCGTTCAGACTCAACATTCTTGGCGTTGATCCAGTCTGTCGATTGGTCGAAGAAATCAATCTTCCTGTCTGGCCGACCGAACGTCTCGATGAGCTGCTCGCTGTGAGCGATTTTGTCGTCATCGCTGCTCCGCACACACCCGCGACCGAAGGACTGTTTGGACCGGAACAGTTCCGTCGGATGAAATCCAGTGCCTGGCTGATCAATGTCGGTCGAGGAGTGATCGTTCAGCTCGATGCATTAACGGACGCTCTTCAATCAGGTGAAATCGGAGGAGCAGCTCTGGACGTTTTGGAACAAGAACCACTTCCGAAGAATCACCCATTGTGGAGTTTGCGGAATGTCATCATTACTCCGCACGTTGCAGCTGCATCACCCAAAATTCCGGAACGTCATCTTGAGCAACTCGCTGAGAACGTTCGTCGACACTGTGCAGGCGAACCGCCACTGACACTCGTTGATAAATCATCCTGGTTCTGACCAATGATTCCATGCCAACCGATCGTCTTTCAAATTTCATCCGGAATGCGGTCGTCCACTGGTCCGTGGTCAATCAATGAACTATGATATGTTTGAAGAAACTTGGTAGTTTGGGAATCCAAATACCAGAAATACCCGCCAGCCAATGACTGCCACCCACCTGTTTGACACCACACCACCCCCGATGAGGTTTCCGCGGCACCATTTCATTTCATGCCGTCGCAACCTCACTCGAACAATCTGACCACGCCGGAAACGACAGCGCACCGCCTGTCTACTCCGAATTCAACAATGAGGTTGGAGAATGAAATCCTGTTCTTCGATGACTTTGGCTCTTACCGCAGCTTGCTTCCTCGCAAACACTGTCATTGCCTTCGATGGGACGTCCTCGGAAGTCCCTGTTGAAGAAGTCACACGGCTTGAAGTGGGACCGCAAACGGGTGATGAACTTAGGATCACCGGTCAAGACGCGCGCGTCCAACTCCTGATTACGGGACTCACTCAGGACGGTTCGACCAAAGACCTCACACGTGCTGTCGAATTCACCGTCTCTCCCGAGAACGTTTTGTCAATTGACGAAACCGGGCTGATGACTCCCAAAAGCGATGGAAGCGCGACAGTCACCGCGACGCTGGGAAGTCATTCGACTTCGGCAACGGTGCATGTTTCCGACTTCGCCGGGACAAAGCCAATCAACTTCAAAAACCAGATTGTCCCGATCTTTACCAAACTCGGCTGCAACGGGGGTGGATGTCACGGGAAGGCCAGCGGACAAAACGGATTCAAGCTTTCACTTCTCGGTTTCTATCCGCGAGACGACTACGAGTTCCTCGTGAAAGAAAGTCGCGGACGTCGTGTCTTTCCCCCTGCTCCGGAACGAAGCCTTCTGTTGACCAAACCGATTGGAGAGTCTCCTCACGGTGGTGGAAAACGGATGGAGAAGGACTCGTATGAGTACAGAGTCTTACGGCGCTGGATCGAACAGGGAATGCCGTACGGTGAGGAAACGGATCCCGTCGTTGTCGGAATCGAGTGCTATCCACCGGGACGCGTTCTCAACAACAATGATCAGCAGCAGGTGACGGTCTACGCCACGTATAGCGACGGAACCCAGGAAGATGTCACGCGGATGGCGCTGTTCGAACCGAATGACGCTGAGTTGGCTGAGTCCTCGGAAACAGGGCTTGTCTCAACTCTCGACTTGTCCGGTGAAGTCGCGATCATGGCCCGCTATCAAGGACAAGTGGCAACGTTTCGCGCAACGATTCCTTTGGGTGCGACCGTTTCTGAAACTCCTCCAGTCCGAAATTTCATTGACGAAGCAGTCTTCAACAAGCTGCAAGTTCTTGGAGTTCCTCCCTCACCTTTGGCCGATGACTCGACGTTCCTGAGACGAGTCTATCTGGACATCACCGGCACACTTCCAACAGAAGAGGAAGTTGTCAGCTTTCTTGCGGACAGTTCGCCGAACAAGCGTTCCGACGTCATCGACCGATTGATCGATAGCCCGGAGTATGCCGATTTCTTCGCGAACAAGTGGAACATGATTCTGCGAAACAAGAAGCGACAAAATGAGGATCAGGCGGGTACGTACACCTTCCACCAGTGGATCTGGAATCAACTCTACGACAACACTCCCTACGACGAGATGGTTTCCCGGATCATTACCGCTTCTGGCGATCCGCAGTGGAACCCAGCTGTGACATGGTATCGCGAAGTTTCCGATTCGAGCCAACAGGTCGAGGACGTCGCTCAACTGTTCCTCGGAATTCGCATTCAGTGTGCGAAGTGTCACCATCATCCATTCGAGAAGTGGAGCGAGAACGACTATTACGGCATGGCCGCTTTCTTCAGCCGTGTCGGGAAAAAAGGCCTCGGGGCGGAACGGCTGACGCGTTCTCGTGATCGTCGTGTGTTTCATAACGAAGGGGTCGCTCAGGCACAGAATCCGAGAAGCAAAGAAGTTCTCGAACCGACTCCGCTCGGAGACGCTCCTTTGGAAATTCCCGCTGATCGCGACCCGCGTATTCAGCTCGCCGACTGGATGGCCGAAGTCGATAATCCCTTCTTCGCAAAGTCACTTGTGAATCGATACTGGAAGCACTTCTTCAGTCGCGGAATCGTTGAGCCAGAAGACGACATGCGTGAGACGAATCCCCCATCCAACCCGGAACTACTCGACGCACTCGCTCGACACTTCATCGCCAGCGGATTCGATCTCAAGGAACTTGTCCGAACGATCTGCAATTCGTCTGCCTACCAGCTGACGGCGTTTCCTAACGAATACAATTTGAAGGACAAGCAAAACTTCTCTCGCTATTACCCCAAACGCCTGACAGCAGAATCGCTGTACGATGCGTTCCATCAGGTCACCAATACCAGTGAGACCTTTTCAGGGATGCCGGCCGGAACGCGTTCGATTCAGCTGCCGGACTCATCCGTTGGCCCTTACTTCCTGAAGGTCTTCGGTCAGCCACAAGGCGACACAGCCTGTGAATGTGAACGTTCGCAGGAAGCAAATCTCGCTCAGAGCTTGCACCTGCTCAACAGCAGCGAAGTCCAAAACAAGATCGGCAGCGATTCCGGTCGGGCTGTGCAGCTTGCATCTCAAACCGATCGTCCGCACGAAGATCGAATTCGAGAACTGTATCGATGGGTTTACGCCCGCGAACCGGACGCGTCCGAGAAAGAGATCGCTCTCAACCACATTGACCAACATCCAGACAACGAACGAATCGCTTACGAAGACATCCTCTGGGCACTGATTAACACGAAGGAGTTTCTGTTCAACCATTAACGTTGCAACAGCGACAGAGAGCCGATGACACACTCCGGTCCTGACCGGTTTCACTCACCGTCCGGGTCTATTCGCTCGTGCGAAAACTTGAGTGCCTCATCGAACAATACCCACACGACTCACCCCGCCACCGAACTGCGTTGTTACGTCCCACCGAGACTGCACCATGAGTTTGTTATTCGCCGACCGGCATCTCGTTCAAAGAGTTCCGTTTCGTTTTCTCAGTCTGCTCTTCGTTTTCAGTTCACACCTGCAAATCGCCTCAGCGCAACTTCCTCAAACGCGGTTAAATTCTCTCTCCCCGAGCGGAGGAACGATCGGACAAGAGTTTGAAGTTCGCGTCGCATCCGGAACGGATCTCGAAGAAATTGACACTCTGATTTTTTCGGATCTCCGTATTCAAACGCGTCAGAAAATGACCGGCGAAATGGGACGAGAATCGCCCGTCCCGAACACGTTCATCGTTACGATTCCGGAGGATATTCCCGCAGGGACTGTAGAAGCCAGAGTTGGCGGACTGTGGGGGTTCAGCAATCCAAGGCGATTCGCAATTGACTTCGACCCGACTGTTCTTGAAAAAGAAGGCAACAATGCCCCTGAAGCAGCGGCAACGATCCCGATGAATTGTGTCGTCGATGGACGACTCGACGGTGCGAACGATGTCGATTGGTTTCGTTTTCAAGGCTCTGCCCTGCAGCGAGTGATTTTGTCGTGTGCCACGGCGAGTATCGATTCCCAAACGGAACCGGTTTTGGCTGTTTACGACGCAACCGGACGCCACCGACTGAAATGGAAACAGGCATCTGGCTCAGGAGATTGCACGTTCGCCTTCGACGTCCCCGCAGATGGCGAGTACCTTCTTCGTCTCCACGACATCACGTTCCGCAACGGACCGAACTTTTACTACCGGCTCCACATTCATGATGGACCGCAAATCGAGTTCGCGCTACCCCCGTACCTCACAGCTGGTTCGACAGCTCCGGTTCAAATCTTCGGATACAACCTGAGTGGCAGCCAGTTGACCGATCAGATGGTCGACGGATCGCGTCTGGAGTCCGTAACTGTTGATGTCTCCGCTCCGGAACATGCACTTCAGCTGAGTGTTGAAAATCGAATTGCCCCGCTCGCATCAGGGACCGATGGCTTCACCTATCGATTCACAAGCAACGATCGAGTTTCGAATCCAATCACTTTCGGCCTCACTCCGCTTCCTGCCACTTTGGAAACGGAGCCCAATCAGGAAGGCACCTCAGCTCAACTCGTTAATGCTCCTGTCGTGATTGGCGGTCAATTCAGTGCTCCGGGTGACAGCGATGCTTTTCGGTTCTCCGCCAAAGCTGGCGACGTTTGGTATCTCGAAGCGATCTCCGAACGGTTACAGACTCTGGGAGATCCTCTCCTGATTGTGAATCGCATCACTTCCAATCCCGATGGAACGGAATCGGTTCAACGAATCACAGCACAAGATGACACCGGAACCAACCTTCTCGCCAACACCTTCGAAACCCAGTCAGACGACCCAGTCTTTCGACTCGAAGTTGGTGAAGATGGTCTCTACGAAGCTGTTGTGAGAGATCGTTACTGGGAAACACGCGGTAACCCAAGGCTGCGGTATGCTCTCTCCATCCGGAAGCAGTATCCGGATGTTCGAGTGATTGCCGTTCCAGACGCTCCGACAGCGGGACAGACATGGCCGGTCAGCCTCCGCAAAGGTGACCAATTTCCTGTGTCGCTTCTTCTCTTTCGAAGCGATGGCTTCAACGACCCCGTCGAAGTGTTCGCAACAAATCTTCCCGAAGGGCTTAGCTGTCGGGATGTCACGATCGGCCAGGGTCAAACGTCAGGAACGATTGTTATCGAAGCAAACGAAAATACAGCTTCCGGGTTACATCCGCTGACGCTGTCTTACCGCACCACAATCGATGATCCGAACCTGTGGAAAGTCCTCGAATCGGCTCGCACCGCTCATCAAGAGTCAGCAAAACTCGTTGCAGAATCACAGGCCAAGCTCGACGCATTGAATGCTCAACTGAGTGCAACCAATCAACAACTGACTGAAGCCGAAGCAGCCAATGCAGAACAACCCCAGGCAGAGAGTCCGTCTGAGCAAATCGCCAAACTCCGCTCGGAAGTTGACAGCCTGACTCAACAGCTAAGTGCCGCAACTCAAGAGCTGGAAGCAGCGAAAGCGACTTTGGCATCGAATGCCGAGAGAGTCGCGGAAGCTGAAGCTGCCTTTCATTCTGCTCGAAGAAATATCGAAGCACCCGTGCGTGTCGGAACAATCGTTTGGAGTAGTGCAGCCAACGTTCCTGCAATCAGTCGACTGACCAGTGCTCTGAATGTCTCTGTGATGGACGAACCGGCACCCTTTCAGTTGACGACGGATGTTCATCGCATCACTGTCAATCAAAGCCGACAAGTACTTCTGCCGATCCATCTCGCAAAGCGAATGTCATTCGACGAGAAAGTCACGCTTACACCGCAAGGATTGCCAAAGAGTGCGAATATTGACTTTCCGAATGCGGAGATCCCCAAAGGTGCAGATTCGGCCACAATGCGAATTTTCGTCAAAGAGAACACTCCGCCGGGTCATTATGTCGCCTGGCTGAAATCTCAGGGGCAGGTTTCCTATCGACGAAATCCGCAGAAGGCGGATCGTCTGAAACAGGCTTTCGAACAAGCGACTGCCGCCGCTCAAGCTGCGAAGCAACGCGAATCTGAAGCAGCCGCTGCAAAGGAACAATCGGTCGCGACTCTCGAAGCTGCAAAAAAAACATTGGCGGACTTAACGAGTTCGCAGCAGTCGATCGCTGCCGCACTTCAGGAACAGACTGCGACACACCAGCAGAAGTCTCTCTCAACAAACCAGGCTCAACTGACAGCTGCCGAAGATGAAGTTGCACTTCGAAAAGCTCAAGGAGAACTCTTAAAACTTGAAGCTGAGATTCAGGAACAGACACCCGAATCGAAACAGAAAATCAATGAGTTGAGAGAGAGAGTTGCCGCTGCAGATGCCAAATTCCGAGCGTCTTTAGCAGAATCCCAGAAAGCCACTGAAGAATTAGGTGCAATCACCGAGCAATTGAATCAAACCCGTGCACAATCCAAGACCATTGACAATTCGATTCAGAAAGCAACGGCCGATCTCAAAGCGGCTGAAACTGCACTTCAGGTCGCTGACAAGAACCTGAGTGAAGCAACTGCTGCGGCAGCATCGAGTGAAAAGACTCGAAAGGACGCCGAGAAACGATCCGCCGACGCAGAGAAAGCGTCGAAGGCAGCCAACATCAACTTTACGCCACCGTCGACTCCTATCGTCATCGAAGTCCTGACAGGTCCGGTAAAACTCAGTGCAAAAGCAAACAACGGAGGCAAACTGAAGCCGGGAGAATCGCTCGAGATTCCGGTGACCGTGACTCGAAGAAATGGCTTCGCTGGTCCGTTAACGCTCACGATTTTCCCGACAACTGATCAGTCCCCTCTCGCTTGCGATCCCGTTGAAATTCCCGCTGACCAGACAACAGCGACTCTGACCGTCCGCGCCACGGAATCGGCGAGCGCCGGGAAAGTCAGCAATGTCGTCGTTCGAGCAACAATGGAGTTTTCCGGAACAGCGGAAGTCGACGAACCGGTCGAGATCGAAATCGTGAATTAACACTGTCGCTCCGCCCCAGCTTGCCCCAACCAATTTGAAGTCCTTCCGAACTGAGATACTGACAATGCGTGCGATGCTCATCGTTTGGCTGTTTTTGACTCCTGCATTTTCGATTATTGCAGAAGAGGGAATCACTCCGGTCGAGCCTGACCTGAATCGCGAAGTCGATTTCTATCGCGACATTTATCCGATCCTCGAAAGCAAATGCCTGGCATGTCATAGCTCGGCGGTCGCTGAGAACGATCTCATTCTGGAAAACGCCGAAGCGATCCTGAAGGGAGGACTCAGTGGCGAAGCAGTCATTGCCGGCGACCCTGACGAGAGTTATCTCTATCGCGTGGCTGCCCGTGTTGACGAACCTGTCATGCCGCCGTTGCCGAACAAGGCTCAAGCTAAAGCGCTGACGCCGCAGGAACTGGGACTGCTCCGAAAGTGGATCGAAGAAGGGGCCCGGGCTGGTGAACGGTATGTCGAAACCACTCTCGCGTGGCAACCGATTCCCGAATCTTTCAAAGCGGTTTACAGCCTCGCTCTGGACCCCACTCGTCAGTTCATCTTCGCAGGTCGCGGAAATCGTATCTTCGTTTACGATATCCTCACCGGTCAGCAATTCAGCCGCCTCAGCGATCCAGCACTTCAGTCAATCCAGTCGGTTGATGGTCCGCTCTATGGCCCCGGCGTCGCGCACCGAGACTTCGTTCATTCCTTGGCGATTAACGCCGATGGCAGCCGATTGGCTTCTGGAGGATTTCGCGTTGTGAAAATCTGGGACCGGGAAGCCCCGCAGGAACTCTGGAACCAACGATCCGAGCAAGGAGTTTCTCAAGTCGCTAACGACATCAATGGTTCTCGTGCGGCCTTCCTGCTGACGGATGGAACAATTTCGATCTGGGATCTGGCCAACAACACGTTGATCGGAACAGTCCCTCAACAGGGGGAACGTCTGACATCCATCGCATTCGGGAAGGAGACTCAAACCCTGATCGGGGGCGGGGAATCCGGAACGATCACCTTCATCGACCTCTCGGATCTGACAGTCACACCGGGACTCAAAACGGAGTCCGTAATCCTGAAGGTCGGGTACTCACCCGCGACACAGCAAGTGATCACTGCGCATGCGGATCACACGATTCGAGTCTGGAAACCGGAGACGGCAAGCCAAGCAATTCCCGAAGGCGAACCAATTCCGGAGCCCGTTCACACGCTGAGTGGGCATACTTCTGCAGTTCAACATCTCGAACTCGATTCGGCGGGCAAGACGCTCTTGACCGGAATCGACGAAGGAAAGGTGAGGCTCTGGGATTTGGAAACCGGTCAGCAAATCTTCTTTCGCAGCGTCGACGTTCCACTCACCAATATCGCCCTTTCCCCGAATGGACAACTGATTGCAGCAAGCGGAACCAACGGAGTGACTCGCGCCTGGAATCGCAAGGGTGACAAGCTCGCTGACATCAGCGGGAACCAGGAATTGTCGAGTGCTCTGAAGAGAACAACAGACGATCAAGCAGTTGCCAAAGCTCAGCTTGACCTTGCAGAAAAAGCCTTGGCCGACACTCAGAAAGATCTCG
The DNA here is from genome assembly GCF_007859735.1 of Thalassoglobus neptunius. GTDB lineage: Bacteria > Planctomycetota > Planctomycetia > Planctomycetales > Planctomycetaceae > Thalassoglobus > Thalassoglobus neptunius. Next base: position 11,393 of record NZ_SIHI01000049.1, read on the forward strand.
CCGACCGGGAACAGTCACTCAAGAAGGCTCAAGAGGAAAAAGAGAAGGCCGATAAGGACCTCGCTGAAAAGCAAACCGCTCTCGACGCCGCCCAGAAAGCAGCCGACGAAGCCAACACAAAACTCGCTGAGAAACCTGACGACGAAGCCTTGAAGAAACAGGTCGAAGAGACCGGAAAAGCTCTCAAAACCGCACAGGACAATCGCCAAGCCTCGAAGGATGCGGTCGATTCAGCAGCGCGAGCCGTTGAGCTTTCCGAGCAATCTGTGCAATTGGGCAAAGATCAAGTTGCTGGACGTCAACAACAGAAAGAACAAGCTGCTTCCAAGCTTCAACAAGCAGATACTTCACTCTCAGAAGCTCAGGCTGCTGTCACAGCTTTCCAATCTTCGCCACAGTCGATCGTATTCGATCAGGATGGCAACCGCCTTATCTCAAGTGGCCCTAATCAGCCAACTCAAGTCTGGAACGCTTCGACAGGTCAGGGTTTGGGACTCATCCCGATTCCGTCGAATGATCTTGTTTCCTCACAATGGACAGCTTCGGGGTCGTTCTTGACGGTTTCGTCCGACGGATCAGTCCGAAGCTGGGACATCACCCCCAGATGGAAGCTGAGTCGAGTGCTGGGAGTCGATGGCGATTCACCATTGAACGTGTCTCAGTCGGCATTCCAAGATCGTGTGATGGCGCTCGCCTTTCATCCTGATGGAGAAACTCTTGCCACCGGAGGCGGTGAACCGTCTCGAAGCGGAGAACTGCAATTCTGGAACACATCCACCGGTGAGAAGATCCGTACGATTGAAGATGCCCACAGCGACACAGTCACCGATCTCGAGTTCTCTCGCACTGGAGAGAAAATCGTTTCGGGTGCCACCGACAAATTTGTCAAAGTGTTCCGAGTTGAAGACGGATCGCTTGTCCGTTCGTACGAAGGACATACAGACCATGTGTTGGGCGTCGCCTTCAAAGCAGACGAAAGCCGACTTGCAAGTAGTGGGGCTGACTTGGCAATCAAGATCTGGAATGCCGAAACAGGCGAGCAGGTGCGAACAATCTCGAACTATGCAAAACAGGTAACCTCGATTCAGTTTGTAGGCATTACCGACAACCTCATCAGTTGCAGCGGCGACCAGAATGCCAAATTCCACACTGCTGAGAATGGACGCAATTTCCGCACATTTGGCGGTTCTCAAGATTACCTGTATTCCGTGCTCTCCACTGACGACGAATCGTTGGTCATCGCGGCTGGGGAAGATGGAATCGTCCGAGTTTGGAATGGAAAAGATGGAGCGCTGCTGCAATCATTTTCTCCTCCTGCTCCTTCATCGGAAACCGTTCAGAAATAGTTGCCGCGGCCCATTCCATGAGAATTCGTTCCGTCGAAGCTTGCCAGCCGATTTCTAAAAATTCGCCGCCCGACTGGCGAACATCGTTCGGTCAGATTCTCGTCACAGTGACCGCCGAAGATGGCACCGTGGGATATGGAGTTGGGGGCGGAGGCCTCTCGGGAATTCATATCGTCAATGCCCTCTTTCGAGAGCAGTTGATCGGCCGCGACGTTGAACAGATCGAGTCCATTTGGAAGCGATTGCACAAGTCTTTGCTGACGGTCGGACAGTCCGGCATCGGAATGATGGCTCTGAGTGGAGTGGACCTCGCGTTGTGGGACCTGCAGGGGCACCTCAGTCATCAGCCGGTCGCGCGTTTGCTGTCTTCTGACTGCGACTTCGAATCACCAATCCCCACGTATCAGACGGTCTGGGGAGAAGTCCCGGAAGAAGTGAGCCGAGCGTCGTCCGGCGTCAAATTGCATCTCGGAACAAACGGCAAGAGTGATGCCACTCTTCGCGACTGGCTCCCGAAATGGATCGAGGAGACTCGAAAGGCGAGAGAAAAAATCGGGGCGGACCGGGATCTGATGGTCGATGCCTGGATGAGTTGGGATGTCGAGACCGCACTCGCATTCGCTCATGAAGTCTCAGACCTTCAACTCGTATGGCTCGAAGAACCACTCCCGCTGGACGACCACGAGGGCTACGCCCGACTTCGCGATGAATGTCCCGTCACAATCTCCGGGGGAGAACATCTCTATTCTCTGGCAGAGTTCGAAGCTTCACTACAACGCGGCGACTATCAAATTCTTCAACCTGACGTCTGTTGGATGGTGGGACTTACTCCGCTTCTGCAATTGATTGAACTCGCTCAAGACCGTCAAGTCAAAGTCGTCCCGCATCGAGGATCCGAAGTTTGGGCACTTCACGCAATCGCTGCTCTTCCCATCGAACGACTCGCTGAATCAGGACGTCCGTGGATGCAATGGGTGATCCGGCAACCCGAAATCCGGCAGGGAACAATTCAGATCACCGACCTGCCCGGCTTCGGAGTTCGATGCGATCCCGATGCTCCGTGTGTCAGGGAAGTGTTGAGAAGCGATCAATCAGGACGTTTTGGCGAGTGAGCACGCGAACTCAAGACGGACGGTCACTTTGCCGTCGACAGAGACCTTCCCTTGCAGAAAGTAAGCATTCGCCAGCTTTTCGGTGAGCGTCACTTCAATGTCCAAAGTCTGGCCGGGCTGGACCATCTTTCGAAACTGAACGTTGTTGAGACGTGTGACGACAGGCACATCTTTTGTCTCAGAATCCATGAATTGCGCGATCAGCACAGCCCCAGCCTGAAAGGCCGCTTCACACTGAAGCACCCCCGGGAGAACCGGAAAGGCAGGATAGTGGCCCCGAAAAACGTCGAGATCCTGATCGACGAGTTTCTGCGCATGAATTCTGGAGTCGTTCATCTCGACGACTCTGTCGAGCCATAAGAACGGATCACGATGAGGAATCAGCTTCTGGATTTCATCGCGGTCGAGGCTTCGAAAATCTGAGGCGGTCATTGCCGAAATGCTTTCTTGAATCAGAGACTCGTTTCAACCGGGATCGTAGACCGGACGCGATCGAAGAACAACTGGTGACTTTGCTGGTGACTCTATCTGATCGCACGCGAGCAATCTGATGAGGATTCGGATTCCTGACTCATTTCACAGCGGACAAGAGACGCATTCGCTGCAACCATTGCGTCAAAGACACGAATTGCACCACTTGGGAATGACTGATACTATCGCGAGCAATTGACGTTATGGAATTGGTGACCATTGACGTTACGTGCCGATGTGGCGTTGTTACGGCAGATCAACAATTTTATCTTCGTTGAAATGACCAGATAAGACCGACAGCTTGACGTGTTCAGGGTGTCTGCCACAGATCCGCACTGATTTTCTGAGTTCTGGAGAACTGAGAAAGCACCTCGACGGACTAGAAACAGGACCCCGGACGATCGTTACTGAGAATCCGAGCGAGGCTGGGAATGAACTGTACAGCGTACGATTGGCTTGGAGCCCACATCATTGATGATGGTCAAACATCAGGCACCCGGTTCGCGGTCTGGGCGCCGAACGCAAAAGAAGTTTGCGTCGTCAGTGATCGAAACGGATGGAAACACGGCGCATTCTATTTGAACTCGAGCGACTCCGGTGTCTGGAGCGGGTTCGTTCCCGGAATGGAAGCGGGCGAAGCTTACAAGTACAGCATCCGCATGCAGTCGGGTGAGATTATCGAGAAATCCGACCCGTACGCGTTTTATGCGGAAATCCCACCCAAGACAGCTTCCATCATCTACGACCTTGATACCTATCAATGGAGTGATGATTCGTGGATGAATGAACGTCGCCAGAGAAACTGGTTCTCGGCACCGATCAATGTTTATGAAGTTCATCTGGGCTCATGGAAGCGACCGGGCGACGATCGGAAATACTTCAGCTATCGAGAACTTGCGGATCGATTGATTGAATATGCGTCCGACATGGGATTCACTCATCTACAATTGATGCCCATTACAGAATTCCCGTTCGACGGGTCATGGGGCTATCAGTCGACCGGCTACTTCGCCCCCACAAGTCGGTACGGCACGCCGATCGACTTCATGTCGTTCGTGAACCGATGCCATCAAGCTGGTATTGGAGTGTTGATCGACTGGGTTCCCGGCCACTTCCCGACCGACGGACACGGCCTGGGCCAATTTGACGGAACCTCACTCTACGAACATCAGGATTCGAGACTGGGATTCCACCCGGACTGGAACACCTACATCTTCAACTACGGGCGGACGGAAGTTCGCGACTTCCTGCTCTCGAGCGCCCGCTTCTGGTGCGAAAAGTACCACGTCGATGGACTCCGGGTCGATGCCGTCGCTTCGATGCTGTACCTCGACTACTCCCGAGAGGCCGAGGAATGGATTCCGAACAAATACGGCGGCCGTGAAAACCTTGAAGCGATCCAGTTCCTCAAAGACTTCAATACCTCGCTTCACGGTGAATTTCCTGGCATCCTCACGATTGCGGAAGAATCGACCGCCTGGCCGGCAGTGAGTCGTCCCGTGTACGACGGCGGGCTCGGATTCAGCTTGAAGTGGGACATGGGCTGGATGAACGACACACTCAAGTACATGCAGCTGGATCCCATTCACAGACGGCACCACCAGAACCAACTTTCGTTCCGATCCCTGTATGCATTTACCGAGAACTTCATGCTGCCACTTTCGCATGATGAAGTCGTGCATGGGAAACGCTCCTTGATCTCACAGATGCCTGGAGATCAGTGGCAGCAGTTCGCGAATCTGCGGCTTCTCCTTGGATATCAGGGAACGACTCCGGGCAAGCAGTTGCTGTTCATGGGTGGCGAGTTCGGCCAGTGGACTGAGTGGAATCACGATGCCCAACTCGATTGGTCACTCTTGGAATTCGACACGCACGGCGGTGTCAAGCGGTTCGTCCACGACTTGAATCATCTCGTGATCAAGCATCCCGCGCTGCACGAGCTGGACCATCAACCGGAAGGGTTCTCCTGGATTCAGGCGGATGATGCTGCGAATAGCGTTTACGTTTTTGCACGCTATTCGTCCGAAGGCAAAGAAGCTTTGATTATCGTCATGAACATGACCCCTGTGCCACGCGAGGGATATCGCGTCGGAGTCCCACGTTCCGGATTCTACAAGGAACTCCTCAACAGCGATGCCAAACTTTACGGCGGAACGGATGTCGGCAACGGGGGAGGAGTTGAGTCAGAACCAACCCCAATGCACGGAATGGCAGACAGCATTCAGCTCACCCTTCCTCCGCTCGGAATGCTGATCATGCGTGCTGAACCGACTCGAAAAGAAACGTCGACTACCGAAAAGGCATAGCCTCAGTCAGAAGAATTCATCGCCATCGTTCCTCGCCGAATGAGAGTTTCGTTCCGGGGAATGACTTGCGGCTGACCCCTCGGCAGCGATTCACCTGACTCTCGATCTTTGCCTCTCACAGGCAATCATCGCGCTTCGCAAATTGCGACACATCGGACTTGACCTTTTCGGCGGGATCGCATTATTCCATAAACGGCCTGGGAAGAAGTCACCGTTTTCTCAACGGGAGTGAATTGGAGAGAGAAGATGAGAACACGAATCGACATTCTTTTCATCCTGGTTTTGTTGGCGTCAACAATGAATTCAGGTTTCGCCCTCCATGGCCAGGATGTGCTCACTGTTCCTCAACAAACACCGGGAACATCGCCGAACACTCAACCTCCTGCGAATCTTTCAACGCCGGATATTCTCGTTAGAGACCGCCAGAAAAACGCACTCGGAGTCGCGGCTGAGTTCTACGGCCCAGACGGGCTGACTCCGGACGAAGCCATCAACGTCGCTGTTTACGAGAACTGCAATCGCAGCATCGTCAATATTTCCACGCTCGGACTCCGCTCAGATCGATTCTTCATGAGATCGACAGAAGAAGGGAATGGCTCCGGAGCAGTTCTTGACGGGAAGGGTCATATCCTCACAAATTTTCACGTCATCGAACGTGCACAACACGTCAACGTCACCTTATATAACGAGGAAACTTACCCCGCCACACTCGTGGGTGCTGACCCCGTCAACGACATTGCTGTCATCAAAATTGAAGCCCCTTCCGAAGAGTTGTTTCCGGTGTCTTTCGGAGATTCCAGCACCTTGCGCGTCGGCATGCGAGTTTTCGCGCTGGGGAATCCGTTCGGACTCGAACGGACGATGAGTCAGGGAATGATCTCCAGCTTGAACCGAACACTTGAAGTCCAGCGAAACTGGATTATCAAGTCGATCATTCAGATTGATGCTGCCATCAACCCGGGGAATTCGGGCGGACCGCTGATTGACACGCATGGTCGACTTGTCGGCATGAATACCGCAATCGCAAGTCGAGTCGAACAAAGTGCGGGGATTGGATTCGCCATTCCCGTCAATCTGATCCGCCGCGTCGTCCCGGAATTGATTGAGCATGGACGCGTGATTCGCGGAGAGATCGGTATCACTCACGTGACCGTCACCGATCAGGGTTTAAGAGTCTCTCGCCTGACTGAGGGAGGCCCAGCGGAAAAGGCGGGAATTCGGGGTCCGGCAGTTTCTCGAAGAGGTCCCGTCATTCTGGTCGATCGATCCGCTGCTGATGTCATTATCGCAGTCGATCAACAACCTGTTGCGACCGCCGCCGAGTTTCTGGGATTGATTGAAAGCAAGAAACCGGGCGATATCGTGACGCTGACCATTCTCCGCGACAAAGCCATCCACGAAATCGCCGTGACACTTGGCGGAAACGTTCGCAACACCGACGGTTTCGGGATCTGACCCCAAACCGACTCACTCTTAAACCGACTGTCTACACAACGTCGAAATCGACCTCTTCCTGATTCTCAGGGTCGCCGTTGTAGTTGACGGTGATTTCTTCACCCTTCTTGATGTTCTTGATCGCGGAGAAGACTTTCGTCTGACGGCCTTCGTCGTCGTAACGAGCGTTGGGCTTGTAGCTGTGGTTGTACATGGAACCATACCCGAGAGCGATCCCGACTTTCTTCTCCGTCAGGGTGAACGCGTAGTCCGCGAGTTCAGAGTCTGCGATTTCGTCCCAAGTGACAATGAGAACCGGAACGCATTCGATCACCTCGCCTTTTTTGATCGGTTGCTTGGCAAAGACTCCTCGTCCACGCTTCGGTGATTTCTTGATCTCGACCAGCGTGGAATGTTCAAAACGTGTCGCCATAGTGGTGTTCTTCTCCTCGAACGGTTCATCTCGCGACGTATCATCATGAAATGCGCCCCTAAATCAAGGAAGTGGGTGGTCGGCAGTCCGACTCCTCGACAAAATGCCAGAACATCTGTTCTCATTTCCAGACCGCGTCCAAAACTTCCAGATCGATCATTTTCGGGACTTTGTACAATTCAAAGTTTGTTTCCGGACCGCTTTCAACACATGTGAACAGTTCAAACTCCTTTTCAAACCAGTCGAATTTGATATGTCGCCAGGGACAACTCCTACATTTCAGCAGATTGACGCCCTCAAGAAACGGGTGATTGAGATCCGGAACAAGGCTCAATCGCTCTTTGAATCAGGAGCGCAAGGTCTGCAGATCGCAGCTTTTCTCAGTGAGTCCTTCGATGACTTTCTCGTGAATCTTGCGAATGCCAAACTGAATGAGTTTCCCAAAGCTCTCCAACAAACACTGCTTCAAGAAGGAGCCATCGTCGCCATCGGAGGGACGGGACGGGGGGACATGGCCCCCTCTTCCGACATCGATTTGCTTTTCCTGCATGAGCGAGGCACCGATCCCGCGTTCTTTGAATTCGTCGCACAATTCGTCCAGAGTTGTTGGGATGCGAAGATTCAGATCGGCAATTCGACTCGCGACATCACCACCTGCCTCGCATTTGCCCGGCAAGATCCTCAAATCGCGACACCACTTGTCGAGGCTCGTTGGCTCTGGGGAAATGAACGGCTCATCGAAAAGCTTCAGACCCAGTTCAAACAGCGAGTTTTATTCTCGCGACGAAAGAAATTCATCGACGACTGCATCGCCGCTCGGGAAGTCGGCTGGTCCGAGTACGGCCCCCCTGCTCAGGAACTCGAACCGGATATCAAGACTTCCTCAGGTGGCTTACGTGACCTTCACCTCATTCGGTGGATCGGATTCGCACGCTACGGAGTGAAGGACATCGACTCGCTTCGACTCAAAGGTGCGATCACCAAGTCTGATGCGAGGCGATTAAAAGCTGCATGGGAATTCCTGACGCGATTGCGGATCGATCTGCACCTTTCTGCGGGGAAAGAACACGATCGACTCACGAGAGACGAACAGCTGCGAATCGCTGACGAGCGAAATTACGACTCTCAGAACGGACAGCGGCCGGTCGAAATCTTCATGCAGGAGTATTTTCATCACAGCTCCGAACTGGCCGCCATCACCCGTCGGTTCGTTGCACTGGAACGTCCTCGATCAATTGCCGAGCGAACGCGAGATATCGTCGTCGGTCATCGGGCGGAAGGGATGTTTTACGTCAGCTCCGATCGAATCGAAGTTGCCGACCGACACTTAAAATCTGTCTGCGGAAGCCTGGAGTCGATGCTCCATCTCTACAAAGCCGCTGCCCTTTATAATGTTCTTCCTTCGCCGAAAGTGGCCGAAGCGATTAAGAAAAATCTGCCTGAGTCACCCGCCGAACTCTCACCCCGCGCGGCAAAGACGATGGTCGAGATCTTCCAATGTACATCTGCACTGGGCCCCATTCTGCGAAGCATGTTCCAAACTCGGCTGCTCGATGTCGTCATCCCTCAAGTCACGCACATTCGCAATCTCCTTCAGTTCAACCAGTATCATCACTTCACGGTGGATGAACACACATTGCGGGCCATCGAGAACGCAACACGGTTCGAACGCAACGATGGCCCCGCCGGGATTGCTTATCAGGAAATTCGCCACAAGGAAGTTCTGCACCTCGCCGTTCTTCTCCATGACATCGGGAAAGGGATGAACACCGATCACAGCGTGATCGGTGCTGAAATTGCAATCGACGTCGGCAAGCGACTCCACATGCCGGACTATCAAATCGAACAGATGTCACTCCTCGTGCGGCAACATCTGGTGATGGCCGACCTGGCGTTCCGACGTGATATCACCGACCAACAGTTGATCCTCAATTTCAGCCGCGACATCGGATCTCCTGATGTCCTGAGAATGCTTTACACGTTGACCATCGCTGACGTATCAGCCGTGGGCCCCGGAACATGGAATACATGGAAAGAAAACCTCCTGACGGAACTCTACGATCGTTGTCTGGTCATCTTGAGCGGAAAGCGGTACTCCTACCACGAACAGCAACGCATTTCGTCGGTTAAGGAATCCGTGCGAACCATTCTTCAGGACCGCAAAGTCAGCTCGGATGCGGCCGGTCGAATCAGTCAACTTCTGACCGGATTCTCCGCCTATTATCTCACCTGCACGCCCCCTAAACAGATTGCTGATGACCTTCAGGTGATTGTCAGCCTCGATGACGAACGGGTCGAAGTGATCGCCAGTTGGGACGCATCGACTGGATCGATGGAGTATCGTGTCATGACTGCAAACGACACGATGCAGGCAGACTGCTTTCACAAAATGACGGGAGTCCTGACCGCCAAACGACTCGCGATTATCTCGGCCGACATCAACACAACGACGAATGGAGTTGTCGTCGACAGTTTCCGGGTGATCGATTCGGACTTCGACGGAGAACCGCCCCGGAGTCGCGTCGTTGAAGTTGCACAGTTGCTGAGAAAAGTCCTCTGGAAAGAGATCACCGTGGAAGAACTCTTCCGCATGAACCGTCGATTCGGTGCCTCTCCCCCTTCGGAACCTGCGTCCGGATTAACTGATCGCGTTAACATCGATAATGACTCTTCGGACTCCCGAACGATTATCGACGTCTTCGCAACAGACCGCCCCGGTTTATTATACACATTAACTCGGGCGCTTTATCAAATGGACGTTTCTATTAATATGGCGAAGATTTCGACCCACTTCGATCAGATTGTGGATGTCTTTTACGTCCAGGAACAGAATCGGACACGCTTGCGGGGTGAAGAGCGACTTCGTCAGATTCGGGGAGGACTCATGGAAGCACTCCACAACTTCCGGCAGCAAGACTATCGACAATTCGAAAAATCTTCCAAGTGATGGAATGTATTCTCTCTCAATGCGTATCGGACTTCTTTTCGAGTATTCCACGATCAATGGCGGCGAAAACTCAATCCTGGCTGTCGTGGATGAAGCCCGAAGTATGGACGTACAGCCTGTTGCGATCCTCAATCAGCCCGGTCCACTGGAAGACCAGTTTCTGAAACTGAACCTTCCTGTCTGTCGACTTTACGAGTCAGACGATCGTTCATCGAAGCTCACAAACGATGAACTCTCACAGCGGCTTCGCGATGTGATTCGGCTTGAGAAACTCGAACTTGTGCATGCCAACAGCATGATGATGAGCCGGAGACTCGGTCGAATTTCAAACACACTTCCTGTCCCGACGACCGGACATATTCGAGACATCATGAACGTCTCTCAAGCCACGATTCGCGATCTTTCGCTCAACCGATCGCTAATCGCTGTTTCGGAGGCTGTTCGCGAACACTGGATCGCTGCCGGCATCCCCGAACATCAAGTTCAATCAATTTATAATGGAATTCATTTCGATCAGTTTGCACAACGAACTTCTTCGAACAATTTTCGACAGCGGTATAACCTTCCAGAAGATGCGTTTCTTGTCGCTGCGATCGGTCAAATCTGTCTTCGAAAAGGACAGGACGAGGCGGTCGAAGCGTTTTCCCGAATAGGAAGTCGATACCCGAAGATGCATTTCCTGCTCGTCGGCAAGCGTCACTCTCAAAAGAGCGAAACCATCGCTTACGATGAACGTCTCGATCAGATCATCCATGAAGCTGGGCTGAATGACCGATTCCATCGACTTGGGTTCTGTGAAAGAATTCCTGAACTCTTAAATGAAACAGACTTGCTCGTTCATACTGCCCGGCAAGAACCACTCGGCCGCGTATTGCTAGAGGCAGCAGCAAGCGGAGTTGCGATCATCGCGACTCGTGTTGGAGGAACCGAAGAAATTCTGACTCACAATCAGTCAGCCATTCTCGTTGAGCCCAGAGACATTGACCAACTCACTGAGGCGATGAGTCAGCTCTATAACGAACCCCAACGTCGCACGGATCTCCTGTCGGCCGCTCAAAGTTCGATCCAACAGCGATTCAATATCGCCGATCGCGCTTCGGAAACCGTTCAATTTTGGAAGGACATTCTTCGAAACTCGCGAGACTCAAATTGAACAGTGGAAAGTCATTAAAAGTCCTGGCGCTGAACCCTTTCCATGGAGGGAGTCATCGCGCCTTTCTTGATGGATGGAATCAACGAAGCCGGCATCAGTTTACGGTTCTCACACTTCCTCCCTCTCATTGGAAGTGGAGAATGCGTCATGCTGCAGCATCGTTTGCGTTCGAAGTGAACGACCTGGGAAACCAAAGCTGGGACATTGTGTTTGCCACCGACATGTGTAACTTTTCGGAGTTTCAAGGATTAGTTCGTAAAGACGTCGCCGACCTTCCATCAGTGATTTACTTTCACGAGAACCAGTTTTCCTACCCTTCCCGAGGCGATTCCGAGTCCGTTCAACGCGACTTACATTTCGCAATGACGAATTTCATCTCCGTCCTCTCAGAGCCTATCCGGAATCCTCTTCATGCTGTAAGTCGGTATTTGAACGGAGCTTGGTTGGGTGAAGGAGCTAAGCGGCGGAGCATGCGACCAATGGAAGCCACATAGATCATGGGTTCGCTCGATTTG
>NZ_SIHI01000050.1 GCF_007859735.1 Thalassoglobus neptunius
CCCGCACGTCCACAGTTTGTGGTCGCCCGCCTTTCTTGCTGCGGCGGGGCTTCGGAAGAATCATTTCGATCATCTCCCACTGAAGGTCAGTCAGGTCACTTGGGTACGCTTTTCGAATCGCCTCGGAAACCGTGCACTCCTTTGCGTTGATGAACCGCAAAGTGTGAACAAAACCAGACTTTCACAAAACCTCAGTTTCCGGATAGCCTCTGAGACGCTGAGCAACGTAGTGGTCAAGGTCTTTATAGAGATCGCCAGCCATCACGGTCGATCCGAAGATGACCGAAGTGAGCCCCAAGACCCATCCCGAGGCGATCGCGAAGTTGAAGGAATGCATTGTCTACCTGCATCTGACTGATTGCCAATCATCCGCCCGGAACCCGGACGAATCAAAGATCTCTCATAAACTCAGTCAGACACCATGCAGTCCACAATCCCACTTGTCAAGCGCCGGATGCTGCTCAACGGTGGTCACTGCTTCACAGACTTCCCCCGCGCATTCAAGGCTCTCCTCTTCTCCATCCTTCAGAAACTTCCGTAAGCAAACACTGCGGTCGGATTGGAGAAACGATTCGCGGTGAGCCAAAAAGCTCGCCATTGACGTCAGGAAACGTCGGTGAGTGTCAGTTTCGATCGTTTAAGTGCGATCCCAAACCCGATTAAGCCAACAACCATCAACCCTGAGCAGACGAGAAAGATTTTCTCAGGATGCTCACCGGATGCGTTTGTGAAAAGTGGTCGAAGAATGGGATACAGCAGTGCCGCGACGGTCAGAAACCCGAAGGAAATTCCGCTCGATGCTCCGAGAACGCGCCCTCGTTCGTGAGTCGTTGAAAGACGCTGAAGCAACGCTTGCAATGGAATCAGATAGAACCCAGCTGCGATCCCCGCTCCGAGAATCAAACCGGCGTGTGAACTGAAAAGAATTCGAACCGTCGGAGCTTTGGGTGGCAGCGTCGGAGGGATGGTCCCCAGCAGGAAGAACAAGACCACCAATGCCACTCCACCAATGGGAATCAATATCGGGCGAATCTTTGATCCGGAAACGTATCCCGCAATGGCACTTCCAAGCCCGATCGCGAGGCCGAGAATTCCGAGAAGAACGCTGACTTCAGAACGTGAAACTTCGTATCGCTGCAAAACGACGGTGTATTCGGGAATGATCAAAAGAGCCAACCCAGCCAGAAAATAGAAATATCCCGCCGCGATCGCGATCAAAAGCAGCGGACCTTTTGCCATCTCTTTGATTGCCCAGATGTATCCGGTTGATGGATTCCAGCTGTATTGTATTGCCTTTCTTCCCGGAGCAAGCGGAGTCATAAAACTGATCGCAATCAGCCCCAGGACAGCAACAGAAACTAACACGACGCCGGGCAACCACAGCAATCCGGGTGGAGTCGGGACGCCCTCACGTGGAAGAGGGCTGTAGTAGTCTGCGATCACCCCGGCGGACAAAGTTCCTACAATCACAGCCACATTCGACATCATTCCAATCAGGCCATTCGCCCGGCTAATCCGGCTGACCGGGACGAGTTCCGGGATCATTCCGTACTTGGCTGGGCCGAAGAATGCGCTTTGACAGGCCAGAGCAATCAGACTCAACAACGTCACCCAAAGGTTGCCAGTCCAGAAACCGATCATCGCAATCACAGCGATCGGAATTTCAAGAACCTTCACCAACACACTGACGAACCGCTTGCTGTGACGATCGGCAAACTGCCCCGCCATCCCGGAGAGAAGCAAAAACGGGATCGACAAACAGGCACTGACAATCCCCTGCCCTCCAGAGCCGAGTTGCCCTTTCCAGGCACCGTCGATCACCATATAGATTAAGACGCCCTTCAACACATTGTCGTTGGCAGCCCCGAGGAATTGAGTGACCATCAGCGACACGAATCCGCGTGTCGAATGTGTCGACTCAGCTACTTCCGCCGGACTGCTGTGTGTTGGAGTTTCTATAGCCGTAGCTGTCGTAGTCATCGAATCCATCCTGAATCGACATCAACACAGAGGTCGATGACGTGTTGCCTCAGTCACATTGTTCCGCTCGCTGAAGCGGAACTGAATTCACCGAGTTGGCAAAAGCAGAAGAGTAGCTGGAATTCGGTCCACACGTTGAGTCATCAGCCATCCCTGCTGGAGATTTAGAATAGCTTGGACCCAAAATTGACGCGAGGTCAAAGAGTCTCCTTCGGGCAGTGCCTCAATGGGTTCGGTTTCGACTCGAATTCTTGTTGAATCGAAGATCTAAAAACGGGACAGACTTGCTTCCCGACCGGTTTCTCTTTCATCATGGCTGATGTTCCTCCCTCCTGAAGTGGATCGATCTTCGCGATCGCATCCGTCGACTCATCAGCCAGCAGAGACTTCTTCATGCGAATCACTCCCACCTGCGCACTCCTCGTTCTCTTTTCTCACTCTGCAGCATTCTCGCAAGTCGGGGAGCCATCGCCGGATGCTCCTCCCAAATCTCGAGAAATTACGATTCCTCTCGTCGATCTTGCTTCGGATGTTTCGCGACAGGTGATCGTGGACCGAGAAGCTGGGCAATATCTCGGGCATCCGACAACGCTGTTGCTGGAGGACGGCAAGACGATTCTCTGTGTCTACCCGAAGGGCCACGGACGCGGTCCGATCACTTATAAACGCAGCGACGATGGCGGACTGACATGGAGCGACCGCCTGTCGACTCCAGACAACTGGTCGACCAGCAAAGAGACGCCGACACTGCATCGAGTCATCTCGCCGGACGGAACGCGCCGAATCATTCTCTGGTCCGGACTGTATCCCGCTCGAATTGCCGTCAGCGAGGATGACGGGAAGTCCTGGTCCCCGTTGAAACCCGCCGGAGACTGGGGAGGGATCGTCGTGATGAGCTCACTCGTTCCGACGGGACAGCCAGGAACTTATCGCGCGTTCTTCCACGATGACGGTCGCTTCTTTCAAGATTCGAATCAGGCCCAGGATCCCAGAGTTTTCACTCTCTACCAAACACGATCGACTGGCGGCGGACTGAACTGGGAAAACCCCGAACCGATTCTGGCGCGACCCGATCTCCATCTCTGCGAACCGGGGGCTGTCTTCTCGCCCGATGGAAGTGAGCTTGCGTTGCTTCTTCGTGAAAACAGCCGTACTCGGAATTCGTACATCATCTTCAGTTCCGATTCAGGCGCAACCTGGACCAATCCGGTTGAACTCCCTGCCTCGCTGACTGGAGATCGACACACCGCGAAATACTCTCCCGATGGGCGTCTGGTCATTTCCTTTCGCGACATGGCTCACGAAAGTCCAACGCGTGGAGACTGGGTCGCTTGGGTCGGGACTTACGAGCAACTTCGCTCCGGCGATGAGGGAGATTTCCGGGTGCGACTCATGGACAACACGCACGGTGCTGATTGTGCTTACCCCGGAGTAGAGGTCCTTCCGGATGGAACCTTTGTGGCCACCACTTACGGACACTGGACGGCGGGCGAAGCTCCGTACGTCGTGGCTGTCCGGTTCCAGCTAGACGAACTGGATGAACTCGCCGAGAAAGCCTCCGCGACTGAATCACTCAAAGCCAAGTAATCTGCGCTGGCTTTCGCCCTCGCACAGGTCTTCAACGGATTCCATTTTCCGCAGCGACTTGCAATGACAGCGGATTCTGGGATCCCTTCGCACTCTCGGAATTCTTAACAATTGCGTTTTGCGAACGGAAATTTGCGTCTTTCTTCGTGCAAGATCGATGTCTTGAAATGGCCACATTCCTTAGAGAACGTGGCCCGATCGCATCAAGTCATCAGCAATCGCCCGCCAGGATTCTAAAAACTCTCGAAAAACCCCGACCACTGTCACAACCGCGACCTAGTGTTAAGAAAGGCAGTACTGAGTCGGGTCACTTGCTGTACAAATGCCTCCTCTCAGTTTTCTTCAGGTTCGCCAAAAAAAAATAGGGTTTTAACGCATCCAAAACGGTCAATTCCTGCTATCACTACTCAGTCATTTTGAGAGTGACGTGGTTTGACTAATGGACATAGTTTGCCCGTAGCGTACCTCTCTCATTGAAACTCTTCTTGGAGCGAGAAGTTGAATCAGCGAATTACCGACCGAACCGGGACGGATTCGGTCGCACACGGAGGCGAGTTCTCAGTCTTTCTGTTCACAAACGGCGGCTGGTTTCCCATTGTGGAAAACGTGGCTTTCGAAGACGCACAGAGAACCGTTGGGCAAATGTCGTCAATCATGGATTGCGCGACCCAGATTCGAAATTCCGATGAAACGATCATCATTCAGGAAGGTGAATTGATCTCGACCTGCATCGTCTAGAGCAAGTTGCTCTTTTCTGTGCACTCGCTTGAACTCTTTCAT
Source organism: Thalassoglobus neptunius (assembly GCF_007859735.1). Taxonomy (GTDB): domain Bacteria; phylum Planctomycetota; class Planctomycetia; order Planctomycetales; family Planctomycetaceae; genus Thalassoglobus; species Thalassoglobus neptunius. Next base: position 4,348 of record NZ_SIHI01000050.1, read on the forward strand.
CAGGTAAGAATCTGAGTTTGCTCGTGCTAGTGAGCGCATACGAAAAGAGAAAACGCTCTAAAAGACAGCGCGTAGCAAGACGATCTTTGCGCCCTTGAGTTTCGAGCAGTCTCATCCAGCAGACTCATTCGACTGTGTACACAGATTCCGTGCAGGGATTGAGTACAGAGTTGGCTGGTCTGCGCAATGTCATTCGTGTGGACAGTGCACAAAGACAATGCGAGTATTGTGCGATAGAGCATCTGATCAGATTGCATCGGGAACTCTGTGCTGCGAGCAGCATCCACAGAAATCTCTTTTCTCACGCGGCCCGCTTTTCACCCGGCCCCCTTTCCCCGAGCTCCTGTTCCGATGTGGGGGGCGGATGCTCGACCAAGCTCATGGATTCTCTTTACTCGCCCGCACTCTTCTCTTTCATAGAAAGAGGCGTTCGCTGATGGGAACTGCTGCGAATCCGGGCTGAGGATTCTCTTGTCATCGTGAAAGAACGTGACGTTTGGTAGAGAAGTTTCTGAACGAATCCCTCCGCCTGAAATCGAACGTTCGAAAAGGCGCCTTATCGAGCAGAACGACGGGAACGAATCACACGAGTCGACCGTTCCCGTCCGCGCTGTCTCTTTGCCACTCCATTCAGGAAGTCTCGATAGACCGGTCGATGGATTGGGTTTTGGGCCAGGCTGCCTGTTGCCAGTGGCTACTTTGATTCCGCCGAAGTCGACTGCTGATGCCATTCCTGGATCGATTCGACGCGAGGTGTCGGATGTTTGTCGAGATACTCCAGAGCCTTGATCATCGCTTCGCATCCCGGAAGTGTCGTCGCACATGGGACGCCGTAGGTCACAGCGGCGGCCCGGATTCGGCCTTCCTCTGTTCGACTTCCCTTGCCACTCGGCGTGTTGAAGATGAACTGCACATCTCCATTGACCATCATGTCAAGAAGATTCGGTCGACCTTCCTGCACCTTCTTCACGGTGTCTGCCTGGACACCCGCATCGTTGAGAACTCTCGCTGTCCCGATCGTGGCAATGATTCGGAAGCCGAGTTCCTTGAGGCGTCTGGCCGGTTCGATCATGGCTGACTTGTGAGCCCCTGCCATACTGATGAAGACGGTTCCACTTGTTGGAAGTTCCACTCCTGCTGCAAGCTGACTTTTTGCAAACGCAGCGGAGAAGTCGTCGTCGATTCCCATGACTTCGCCGGTCGACCGCATTTCCGGGCCGAGAATGATGTCCACTCCGGAGAACCTTGAGAACGGGAACACGCTCTCCTTCACAGAAGTATGTTTTGGCCACACTTCTTCCGTCACACCCTGCTCTTTCAAGGAGACTCCAGCCATCACTTTGGCAGCCATCGACGCGAGTGGCTGTCCGGTCGCTTTCGACACAAACGGAGACGTCCGAGAGGCACGAGGGTTCACCTCGAGAATATAGACGTCGAACTCCGTTCCTTCCGCCCCTTCGGTCTTCTTGACCGCGAACTGAATATTCATCAGTCCGCGCACTTCAAGCTCTTTCGCAAGAGCGTAAGTTGATTCCTTGATCTCGTCGATGACATGCTGCGGAAGCGAATAAGGAGGCAACGCACATGCGGAATCGCCACTATGCACACCGGCTTCTTCGATATGCTCCATCACGCCACCAACGAGCGTCGTTGTTCCATCTGAAATGGCATCAACATCGACTTCAATGGCGTCCTGCAGGAACTTATCGATGAGGACCGGATGATCCGGGCTGGCGTCGACAGCTTCGGTCATATAGCGGACGAGGTCTTCTTCCGCGTAGCAGATCTCCATCGCCCGACCACCGAGAACGTAACTCGGTCGAACCAGAACGGGATAACCGATTCGCTGGGCACTGGCGCGTGCTCCTTCAACATCGATGGCAATTCCATTCGGAGGTTGGCGAATCCCGAGTTTATTGAGAATCTCCTGGAACCGTTCACGATCCTCAGCGGCGTCGATGTTGTCTGGACTGGTTCCGATAATTGGGACTCCCGCTGCTTCCAGCCCGCGTGCGAGATTCAAAGGAGTCTGACCGCCGAACTGAACGATGACTCCATCAGGGTCCAACTGGTCACAGATATTCAGAACATCTTCGGTCGTGAGTGGTTCGAAGAAGAGAAGGTCCGAGGTGTCGTAATCCGTCGAGACCGTCTCGGGATTCGAGTTGACCATCACACTTTCAATGTCCAGTTCCGCCATAGCAAAAGCGGCGTGACAACAGCAGTAATCGAATTCGATTCCCTGTCCAATTCGGTTCGGCCCACCACCGAGAATCATGATCCGTTTCCGGTCGGGATTCGGACCGGGAGCTTCGTTGTCTGTTTCGTAGCTGCTGTAGTAGTACGGCGTGTACGCTTCGAATTCTGCTGCGCACGTATCGACCTGTTTGAACGTCGCAGTGACTCCGAGGCTTTTGCGATAGTTCCGGACGTCCATCTCAGAGGTGAGCCACCAGTCCGAAAGCTGGCGGTCTGAGAATCCAACCTGTTTGACGCGTCGGAGAAAGTCGGCATCGACGTCGTGCATGTGCCCGACGCTTCGAATCTCTTCTTCGATCTCAATCAAATCCCGAAGCTGGAACAGGAACCAGGGATCGATTCCGGTCAGCTGATTGATCTCTTCAAGAGACAATCCCGCCTTGAATGCATATCGAATATAGAAGACACGCTCGGAGTTCGGCGTCGCCAGCTTGCTGCGGATCTCTTCGATCTCCGGCTCTTTGTCCGTCCCCCAAAGATCTTTTTTCCCGCCTCCAAACCCAAAGTGTCCAATCTCAAGACCTCGCAAAGCCTTTTGGAATGACTCTTTGAACGTACGGCCAATCGCCATTGTTTCACCGACCGATTTCATTTGAACGGTCAATGTGGGATCGGCATCCGGAAACTTCTCAAATGTCCATCGAGGATATTTGGTGACAACGTAATCGATCGTCGGTTCGAAACACGCCAGCGTTTCTCGTGTGATGTCGTTCGGAATTTCATCGAGCCGGTAGCCGACCGCGAGTTTCGCCGCAATTTTGGCGATTGGGAACCCGGTCGCCTTCGATGCCAGCGCACTTGAGCGGCTGACGCGGGGATTCATTTCGATGACCACCATCCGCCCGGATCGCGGATCAATCGCGAACTGGACGTTCGACCCGCCTGTCTCAACTCCGATTTCCCGCATACACGCGAACGTCGCATCACGCATTCGCTGATATTCTTTGTCGGTCAATGTCTGGGCAGGAGCAACGGTAATCGAATCGCCTGTATGGACTCCCATGGCGTCGAAGTTTTCAATCGCGCAGATGATGACGCAATTGTCAGCACGATCCCGCATCACCTCCATCTCGTACTCTTTCCAGCCGAGTACGGATTCTTCGAGGAGGACTTCGGAGACGGGCGACAGCTTCAGTCCGTTGCGGACTTTCTCTTCAAACTCTTCTTTGTTGTAAGCGATTCCGCCGCCACTTCCCCCGAGTGTGTAGCTGGGACGGATGATGATGGGCAATCCGATTTCACGCTGTGCGCTTCGGGCCTCCTCCATATTGTGCACGACCATCGATCGTGGCACGTCCAGACCGATTTTGACCATCGCTTCTTTGAAGGATTCACGACCTTCCGCTTTCGCGATGACATCGGATCGAGCCCCGATCATCTCGACACCAAGTTGATCGAGGATTCCGCGACGATGCAAATCCATCGCGGTATTCAACCCTGTTTGCCCTCCCAGCGTCGGTAAGAGAGCGTCTGGACGTTCACGCTCCAGAATTTTGGCAACGTATTGCCAGGTGATGGGCTCGATATAGGTTCGATCCGCCGTCTGCGGATCAGTCATGATGGTGGCGGGATTGGAGTTGACGAGGACAACCTCGTATCCTTCGTCGCGGAGGGCTTTACACGCCTGCGTTCCGGAGTAATCAAATTCGCATGCCTGGCCGATGACGATTGGACCTGAGCCGATAATCAAGATTTTTTTGATATCTTCGCGTCTGGGCACGTGGTTCCTCTTTCTTAACGGCTTCCCACCCCTGAAATGTTCCTGTCTGTCGCGACAAGATTCTCAGGGAGGAGCTGCGTCACATCGTGATTTGCACTACTCGTTGACTTCAGCAATGTTTCCCAGCGAGACAGGGGCGAGCCTGAAATGGTTCTGTCACGCTGGCACATCGCATCGCAGTTTCTCTGCAGCACTTCATACAGAAAGATCGTCCGATGCGAAGCCAATCCATCGCGCACAGGGTCACAACACTCCCTGCGCATCCTGTTTGTGCAATTCGATCCGCGAAATTGCGCAAATTTCTGAGAAGCTACCAAGCTTGTCGAGCGATTCAAGCGATCAGACCGCTTCCGCCCGCGAATTCAACAGAATGGCCGACGAATGCTCGCACTTCAAGCGGTCACATCATCCGAGAATTTTCTCGAATTTACCAGCGGATCACTAGTGATTCAGCTACGAACCAAGATCCCGGGGCGATCGATTTGGGTTCCCTTCACCTCAACAGAGAGCATTGGCCAATTTTCTGCGGGAGTGAGATTTTCTGCTGCTCCTTCCCGAATCAACATCGTATCCGCGGCTAAACCCGACCGAACGGACGGATGCCAGCAGATCACCTGTCCGTATTCGAACCGGTGATCCGAGCCCGGAACCATACGAATTTCTGACTCGCGATAGCCAACAAGTTCTGCCTGATCGGCAGATCGCCATTCATCAGGAACGCCAAACTTCTCGTAGATTCGCCCCACGCGCGGCCAGGTTTCAGACATGGACCACCCCGCACGTGAAAAATAAGCTCCTGTCGCCTGAACGAGCGTTGCCAGGTGATGAACTTCCTGAAGCTCACTCGAGGGTTGGCCGAGACACACAGTTCGGGAGGTCGAAACGTGAAGCCCCCGTCGCCGACCAGTCGCAGCAATGACAACATGCCGCTCGACTCTGTCGTTGCCGTGTGTCCAATGCCGATAACGCCAACCTTGACCATCCGCCATCACCTGCATGCGAACAGGCTCAATTCCATTTTTGATCAAACGATGCGACAGATGACCGGCGATCTCAGCTTCACATGCCCCGATCTGAAAATTTCGTCCCGTGGCCTCAACAGCATGAGCGACTGCGAGTCCCAGTTCGGAGAAGCGATCGTGTTCGACTTTGGAATAGTGCAGCCGAAATGACTGCAGGTCATCCCGCACGTTGGTCGTTCCCGTGAGCGGAACATCACACGCGATCACCCGTCCGCGACAGACATCGTGAACGAGTTTTCCCGGGTCTTCCGTCCATGGCCTCTCTTTCAGCAGGAAGCCGAGCCCGGACAAGTCACGATCAAATAATTGCCCCGAGTCGATATTGTTGCAGAGCACAACACGCGCATCGGCAGTGACCATTACCGTCGCAAAGACTTCCGGACCATTGGAGTGCAGATTGCTACTTCCGTCGGTCAGCCACGAGAAATTCGCCGGGTCGCGAATCAATAGCCCATCGAATCCTTTGAGCTGCAAATATTCAGTCAGCAGCGTATGTTTTCGGTCGACCTCGCCGATCCGCTGGAAATCGATCGTCTGAATTTCTCCGGAGGATACCGGAAAATCAGGAGCAACAGCAGTCGATGATATGGTCGAACTTCTCATAGGCTTCGTTCAGACAATTTCGAAATGACGAAATGCCTAACTGAATGATAGACCTTGCCCCCTCCATTTTGAGTGAGGAATCGATGTTTTTCTCAAACCATTCGATTCATCAGTAATGGGGACTTGTCGAGTAAATTGGACTCGCTGAAGATGAGAATAACACCGACTTGATGGGCATTCCAGCAAAAGCGAGTAGAACGTGAGAAGCCCGGACCAGTTAACGAGAATGTTCCGACTGAATTGATCGCAATGGCACGCAACGAAACCGATCGCGAAGACCTTTTCGATGAATTCCGCTCCGCACGCGTCAAATGGGAATTCGTTGACCAGCGTCACAATTCTCAAATCGTCGCGGGAATCCGTCACGATGAGCGGTTGTCGATCTACTTCAGCGCCGATCCCTGTTACCACTTCGACGCTGAGAATCGACTCATGCGGGCCTTTGTGGACGGGAAGCTGCTAAGAACTCACGGAACCTTCCTCGCCCAACTCCATCGAATTCGCACCGAACAAGAGACCGTCCTTCAGCGGCGGGACATTGAGGGTGACGAGTTGAAAGAATTATTGGGAGATGTTCACACCGATCTAAAACGGTTTGGAGAATCTCTCGCGCAGAATCAATTGACGGTCTCGCGGTCGTCACACGAGACGTCCGATTTGGGACTTCTTGAGGGCCGCCTCGAATCCATTCTCAAACACCCCATCGCCCTGGCCCCTGCTTTTCCAACCCGCAGAAAGTGAAGTCATTCAGTATTTCCTCGAGTACAGAATGACTCTTCTTCGAGAGAACTCATTCGCCATCGAAAGAAATCGTTCGTGACCTGTTCACAAGCACTCAAGGAACTGATTAAGTCAGAAGCTTTGCAATCGGGACTCCCTGATCAGTGACCGGAACCGGTCGATCACCGGCATAAAGTGACTTGCGATAATCGACACCGACTGCTGCGCAAATTGTGGCAAAGAAGTCCGGTACGCTCACTGGGGAAGACACGATCTTTTTAGAGAGTTCGTCAGTCACTCCATAAGCTCCGCAGTGCGAAAGGCCACCCCCAGCGAGAACACAGGAAAACGTGGTCCCCTGATGACCTCGTCCCCCTCCGCTGTCGAATCCGGATGGACGACCGAATTCTGACGTAATCGTGATCAACGTTTTATCGAGCAATCGCTTCTGTTCGAGATCGATTATCAGAGTCGAGAGTGCGGAGTCCAGTTCTTCGATCAGTTTATGCTGGTTGACGATCCCGCTGTTGTGGACATCCCACCCGGACCCATTGAGAAAATTCAGATTGTGACTCACTTCAATAAACCGCACTCCGCGTTCGACGAGCCGTCGACTCAACAGGCATCGTTGCCCAAACTCTCCCCCGTAGCGGTTACGCAAATCACTCGGCTCCCCGTCGAGTTGAAACACGCGATTAAATTCTGGACCGCTCAGTTTGAGACTTTGCTGAATCGCAGCTTCGTAGTCGAGAAGCTGTGAAACCGCAGTATGTTCATCACTCTTGCGGAGCGAATGCAGGAAACGTTCACGACGACGTTGGCGTTTTTCAGTGATTCCATCCGGCCGGGAAAGCCCGGCAGGACCTCGACCCGTTTCTGTCAAATACAGATATCCGTATTTGGCCCCCAGAAATCCGGGACCGCGAGTTACATTGGGATAACCAATCAAAACATATGGCGGTGCCCCTTCGTCGACGGGACCTCGCTCGTGAGAAATCAAAGACCCCAGCGATGGATACGTCACCGTTCCGGAAATCGTTCGTCCTGTATGCATGCGATTGGTAGCTGCGGCGTGCTCGTCGATGACGTCATGATGCACCGTTCGAACAGCAGTCACACGATCCATCACCTCAGCTGTTTTGCGGAGAGGTTTGCAGACTTGAACACCGTCGACGATCGTGTCGATCGAGTCGTAATATGACCCCGGCTTTTTCGAGACGGGATCACCTTTGACCTTAGGATCAAAAGTGTCGACCTGCCCCATCCCGCCGCCGAGCCAGATCGAAATCACGTGATCGGCATTTCCACTCAGCAATGGATCTTGTGTGCTCGCCGAAGAAGACCCAGTCATCGTGAGCGCACTTGCAGCAGCTGCGCTTGTTGCGAGAAATTGACGGCGGGATTGAATTTTCATTGATATGTTCCCCGGAGGAGTGGGATCGGAATGTCAGATGTTGGCGGGAATTTCGAACTCGTCAGGGTCGACGAGTGGTCATAGTCAATGAGCTAAGGAATCCAGACAAACGATCGATCATTGACGAGGCTCCAGATCACATCTTCATAGACTTCTCGCCAGTCGCGGTCGAGGCGAGGGTCTGCCGGAGGACCGCGTCGTACTCGTCGTTGCCGTTCTTCCTGAATCTCGTTCGCTTCAGGCACCAGATGGTTTGACCAGGTTGCCTTCGGAAGCGGTGGATCTTCCGCAGGTTGCTCAACGTGTTCCGCTGAGACGATGCGCTCTTCAAACCTTGCCGACAAATCGGGAAGGAAAGCTTTCTTTTCGTCAGCATTCGGGAAACGGCTGAGAAAACGCAAAAAGAGAGTGTCGAGTAGGACGTCTGGATCGCGGGCTTCGACGGCGAGATCGGCAAGCTCGCTCTCAAACGCGGCGCGAGTCAATGACATGGTCAATGTCCCGTTCTCTAAAATCCCCGGTTGCAGCAGATTCGGGTCCATGTCTCGTTCGAAGATCGGCTGTTGCCTCGTTCCCGTCCAGCCGAATGCCTCCAGCACGTCGACAACGGGCTGTGCTCGTGGAAACGAAAGACTGGGGCGATCACGTTCGTTGTTGAGTCCCGCAAACATCCAGGCCCGCCGCGGAAACCCTAATGATGTTCGTCGCGTCGCTGGCTCCGATCCATCGTGTGTAAATGTCAATTCGCCCACATCCATCACACTCCCGGTCGAAACGAAGAGCGAGTCAACGATCTGCTCGGCGGTCAGTCGTCGCGGATCGGGTGCATTGAAGAACCGATTTTCAGCGGATGCTTGGCGATTCTTTCCCAATGCTCTTCGCTGATACGTCTCGGATGTCATGATGAGTTTCAAGACATGCCGCAGATCGTAGTCGTGCACAACAAGTTCATTGGCCAACCATTCCAGCATCTCCGGGTGGCTGGCGGTCTGACCTTCCCAGTCATGGACAGGTTGAACGATTCCCGCTCCGAGCAATCGTCTCCAGAGATGATTCACAACGACTTTTGAAAACCGTCGATTCTTTGGCGAAGTGATCAGTGCAGCGAGTCGTTCTCGTGAATCACCCGGATTCTGAACGAGAAGATCGATGTGCTCATCGTCAGCGACTCCGGTTTGTTCAGCGAACGGCCAATCCGGCGAAACCTGAACACCCGGTTGCAGCGACACCTCAATAAGAGATTCCCGTCCGATGCCTTCAAAGAACGCATCCGGCACGCGACTTGTGTCCGGCGGTGCCAGAGACTGACGTTTCAACATCGCCGCTACGGAATAAAGATCTTCCTGCTTCGTGCTGTGATAAGGAGAATCGTGACAGCGGGCACACTGCATTTCGATGCCTAAAAACGCGGAAGCAAGAATGTGTCCCTTGGCAGCCATCGGAGAATCATTTTCCCCAGCCAGCCCGAATCCAGCACTTCCCCCTTCATGACTGCTGCCGCGCATGAGAATCAATTCCGTGACCATCCGGTCGAGCGATTTCCCGTCACGCAATGACTCATGCAAGAACCATCGAAAAGGGCCGGTCGAATTCAACGACTGATTCAGAAGCGTCGGATTCTCCGCGAGGAGATCCATCCAGAAACTGACCCAGTGATCCGCATAGCGGTCATCCTCCAGGAGTTGCCCGATCAGCTGATCACGCTTTGCAGGACTTTCATCGGCAAGGAACTGGCGAACTTCTTCCTCGTTCGGCACGACTCCAACTGTGTCCAGATAGACACGCCGCACGAATGACGAATCATCGACCACCGGCGCCAATTCCATAGACTCTTCATCAATGGAGTGATTAACCCAAACAGCTCCATCACGAACCCATTCTTCGAGCACTTGAATCTGCTCTTCGGAGAGTCCAGATTCTGTTGGCGGCATATCTCCAGCCCGAACGCGGGCAATGAGCTCACTCGCTTCAGGATCCCCCGGAACAACGGCGGCGAATCCCGATTCTCCGGTCGACAGAATTCCCTGACGAGAATTGAATCGCAGCCCACCCTGCTCTTTTTCCCCATGACAACGGAAGCACTGCTCCTGAAGAATTGGGAAAACTTTCTCCTGGGAGTTCTTCGCGGCGGGTGTTTGGTTCTCTCCGAGCTGATTCTGAACGGATGCAATTTTGTCCAATACGAATCGATCAACGGGATGCCCCGCTGACTCGGAAGGAGGCTGAAACGCATTCCCTGCCTCGCTCTCAGAAACGATCTTCCTCGCGATCGAATGGCGGCGATTCCAGAACTCGTCCTGCGACGTCGCTGCCTCGCGTCGAACATGATCTTCAAATGCGATCAGTTCGGCCTCAAGTTCTTGTAATTTGGACTCAATGACGTCATCGGTCATGAGCAACGGCGCACTTGCGTCAGCACTGAGAACCGCAAATGGACCTTGTCCGTCTTGCTGAATTGCAACACAAACTTCTCCGGACTCCGTTCGATTCCCTGGACGACCGTCGATCACTTCCAACACGACTCGGACGCGCCGCGAACCTGAATCTCCAGCCGGGGCAATCACGAGTTCACTGATCGCCTCCTGTTGCGGAAACGGGAGTCGCCTTGCTCCCGGAACAAGCGGATCGGGAACAGGTACAATTGGCTCAAGATTTCCGCCGCGACGCCGGGCGGGTTTGAGTCGCGAAACCAATTGACCGTCGACCCAGAGCCGGCTTGTCGAACGGGCTCTGAGCAGGCATTGATGGGTTCCGACCGGAAGCTCAATGTCGCCCGCAATGCGCAGCAATACCGGAGCCTTCCAGCTCGAACGGATTCCCCACGATTCATAGCGAACCGGAATTCGGGACAGCAGAAACGCGTCAGAAAACCAGCGGAGCGTTTCTGCCGGCCATGATTCCCCATCGTACAGCCAGCGGTCTCCGGATGGCATTCCTTCACTCATCTGAAGGATTACTTGACCGTCCGGAACTTCTCCAAGATCCGGCATTTCTTCCGTCGCAAACACGACAGTCCTTGGCTTGCCGATCCGGTGAAACTTCGCGGCCAGCACTTCATCTGCTAAGACCTTGCGATAAATCGCAATCCCGTCGAGTTTTCCTGAGAAACGATTTCCAATCCAGACTGCGTCATCGTCAACGACAGGAGGTTTAGTCGTCGCCCCTCCCATGTCCCATGTTCCGTCTGTCTTCTTGCCGTTCAACCAGCCCGTAATGGAATCCGGATCTCCGAACCGATACGTGACCGCGATATGATGCCAACCTGTCGCGACAGGAAAGCCAAGAGTCGATGTCCAGCGATGCCAGTGCTGCCCCCCCCCGGAAGGTTTGGAAGCGAAAAGAAAATTCAATCGCGCTTCGCCATTTTTCCCCATCAACCGGAGAGCCCAGTTCTGATTGTCTCGAGCGAATTTTGGGGAATTCGTGCGTCCTTTGCCGATCACATACAACGGTTGCCCATCACGGATAGAGGTTGTGTTGACCCATGCTTCGAGCGTGATCTCATCGCCATTGTCGAAATCGAACCGGCTCTCTTCCCCTTCGTCAGGAACAGAGAGATAGGCTTCCGCGTCGAGCTTGACCGCCCGGTTCGTCGGGAGCATCTCCGGGAACTCCGGCGGTCGAGGACCTTCCTGATCACTCTCGACATTTCCGTGAGTCCGAAAGTGCGCTGATTCCCCCTCCTCGAAATCCCATTCCGCAATGGCTTTCAGTGGCGTTGATTCAGTTGCGGATGAGTCCGGTTGATTGGGAGGCTGAGCCTTCAAAGCTCCGAACGGAAGCAGCATCCACAGCGTCACAATCGCTAACGAACAAAACTTCATGTGGCAACAATCTCTTTGTAGGCTCGACCTTCGTTCTGATCGATTCGCTCCGGCCGTCCCTTATGAATGTAAATCAGCTCTTTGTGGTTGAGCCCCATCAGGTGCAGAACCGTTGAATGAATATCATGCACGTGCAATCGATCTTCAACTGCATGCAGACCGATTTCATCCGTCGTCCCGTACGCCTTGCCTCCCTGAACTCCGCCCCCGGCCATCCACATTGTGAATCCGGTCGGGTTGTGATCGCGTCCATCCCCTTTTTCACTCATTGGTGTGCGACCAAATTCGCCTCCCCAGACCACGAGAGTTTGATCGAGCAGACCTCGTCTGCGGAGGTCTTTGATCAATCCGGCGACTGGCAAGTCCATTGCCCCACACATGCGTGTATGGTTCGCTTCGATGTTGTCATGAGCGTCCCATTTGCTTCCAGCTCCATGGTAGCACTGGACAAACCGAACTCCGCGTTCGACCAGCCGTCGAGCCATCAAGAGATTGCGGCCGTACGAAGCGGTCTTTTCGTTATCGAGCCCATAGAGTGCTTGAGTCTCGGCTGTTTCTTCGGAGAGATCAACAGCTTCAGGGGCATGGGCCTGCATTTGGAATGCGAGTTCAAAGCTGCGAATTCGCGCGTCCAGCTCTGTGTTTTCCGGGCGAGATTCGGCATGCCGCTGATTGATGCGGTTGAGAAAATCGAGTTCCATACGCTGATGCGTTGACGCGATTTCTTCGGGAGGATGAAGATTCGAAAACGGCGGGCCGCTCTTCTGCATCGTCGTGCCCTGATAGATCGCCGGCATAAATCCGGTCCCCCAGTTTCGGGCTCCGTTAATGACTCGTCCCGTTCCTTCCTGCATCACCACAAACGCCGGAAGGTTTTCATTTTCTGTTCCGAGCCCGTACGTCACCCAACTTCCCAGCGATGGGCGGCCAGCAAACTGCGACCCGGTATTCATCTGGCAGATCCCCCCAGAGTGATTAATTCCGTTTGTCCAACAGGAACGGATCACTGCCAGTTCGTCCGCGACTTCGGCCGTATGTGGCAACCAGTCGGAGATCCAGAGTCCCCCTTCTCCGTGCTGCTTCCACTTGCGTTGCGTGGGAAGAATTGGAGAATCGAACTCACCCATGGCGGTGATCACACGCCCGAAACTCTCGGGAATCGGCTTGCCGGCGAGTTTCTCAAGCTCAGGCTTAGGGTCGAAGGAATCGAGATGGCTCGGTCCTCCATCCATGAACAGAAAGATCACGCTCTTCGCCTTCCCCGGATGATGGGTCAGCTTCGACGCAAGAGGTGACTGAATTGACTCCGTCGCGGATGCCTGATCGCTTTGCAACAGACCCGCCAATGCCAAAGCCCCGAACCCGCTGCCGCTTTGGACAAGCATCTTTCGTCGCGAAAGGTTCTCAGTGCGCGCATTTTCAATCGACATAAATCACCTCATTCGAACACAGGAGTGCGTGCAACAGAGCGGTGCGAGCTCGCTTCATCGGCGAAGCCAAATTCAAACCATCAACGGAAGCATGATAGCCATTCCCGGAAACGTCAGCGCCCGGTTGATCAACAGCATCGAAGCGGAGATCGACGATTCGATGTGCGCTCTCTGAATCACTACCAAACAGATCCGAACGCTGTACGACCGCATTGTGAACGCGGACATTTTGAATCAAGCCGTCCCAGAGATGACTTCCCGAACGTCCACCGATCTCAACCGGTCGATCCGACTGCACGTTCCAGGTTGCCTGATGGGCTGCATTCGCTTCGTCAGCGGACTGCTCCGGATTGGACAAATCTTGCAGATAGAAATGGATGCCCGTTTCTGTTTTGTCCCGGAAGTTAATCGTCACTGCAATGTAATATGGAGTGTCGAGTTTTAGTCTTAAATTCGACGGGATCACCTCGTACGTCGGCTTGCTCTCACCTTCTTCCTTCGAGCCCACCAATTGAAGGATGAGATTGCGGGGTTGATACCGGCTCTTCGTGGACGTCACTCCGAGCGACCACCCTCGATCCGACTGTTTCCCAGTCCAGTTGGCAACGATCGTACGGACCGAGGCGTCGGGATAAAGGGAATCAAGAAGCACTGTCGCTTCGATAGTCAGCTGTCCGTTGCTCTCGGAATCAGTCAACTGCGGGATCTTGCCCGTCCGCATAGTGCCTGGAGACTTCGTTGAAAAACGAAGAGCACTGCTGCCACTCGGGAATGGTTCGACGGGACTCTTGCGATCTGAATTCGCGACGTTCTCTGCGTACTGTTCGACAAATGTCTTGGCGTCTGCAAGTTCATCGCGATCCGCGTCCCGAAAGAAAAGTCGCTCATAGGCAGTTGCGATAAATGATTCGAGATTGGACTCCCCAATATTCGACTCCATCATCTCTGCACGTTCATGCAACCACGCAGAATTCATCATCAGCAATGACTGCGGGGATGTTGTCGTCTGATGCCGTTTGCATTGGCTTTCAACTCGATCGGGAAAATCGAACGCTGCGAGTAGCGGATCGAGGGAATTTCGAAGGACCGGCTCATAGATCGCCCGATCCGAATCCCCCATCTGCTCGCAGGCACACATCACCGTATCGTGAATCTCTTCCCCGGAGAGTCGGCGAGGATTCATCCGCCAGAGCAGAACGTTTTGTGGATCGAAACTCGCAGTGCGATCGTCCATTTGACGTTCTGAAGATTGACGATAGGTCGCGGAAGTCAGAATTCTCCGATGTAGTGCTTTGAGGCTCCAACCGTCTTCCATAAATCGGCGGGCAAGCCAGTCGAGAAGTTCGGGATGTGAAGGCGGCGTTCCGAGATGACCAAAATCGCTGGTCGTTTCCACCAGACCACGACCGAAGTGCTGTTCCCAGATTCGATTGACAATCACTCGGGCTGTCAGAGGATTCTTTTCGTCCACAATCCACTCTGCAAGAGCCCGGCGGCGACCGGTTGATTGGAGAGCGGGATGAAGAGGCTCAATCGTGGCAGGGTTTTCTTCGAGAACGAGTGGAACCCCCGGATCAATCGGAGTGGAAGTCGGATCATCGGGGATCGTCGTTTCCGGTGAAGTTGGTCCCACATCACTGATCACAAACGGCAGTGTTGTAAGCGGCTCCGGTTTGAGATGATCAAATTCTGCGAGTTGCTTGCGGAGTTCCTGTCGTTTGGTTTCCGTCTCTTCTTCGAGCCACTCCGGAAGTTTCTCGGGAAGCACATCGAACTGTTTCGAAGCCAGCGTGGCAATTTGATTCTCATACGGGCTGAGTTCGTGTCGACGACTGGCGACCATCGCCTGAATTTCTTTGGTAAATCGATGAACTCCCTCTCGCGTTGAATGAGCGAGCAGGACGGGCGTTTCGATCTCATGGATTTGCTGGCGAATCGCGTCGGTCGCCTCTTCCCAAATGCGTTGATGTTCGAGATACCGAGCTTTCGTCTCGACATCACCAATCTGCATATCTTCGCGAGGTTTGAGCGGAGTGAAGAATGCACGGAGAGCGTAGTAATCTCGCTGGAGTAAGGGATCGAATTTGTGATCGTGACAACGTGCGCACTTAATGCCCTGCGCGAGAAAGACGTCTGAAGTTGTTTCGGTGACATCACTGAGAATCTGAGCCCATTGACCTTCGACATCTCGCTGATTGTGTTCGTAAATCCAATGCCGAAGATACATCGTCCCAATGAGAGCGTTGCGATTCCCCGGATCGACTTCGTCACCAGCGATCTGTTCTTCAACAAAGCGATCGTACGGTTTGTCTTCGTTAAAAGACTGAATCACATAGTCGCGGTAGAGATAAGCATTCGGCCGTTTATGGTCTGCGTTGTATCCATCTGAATCCGCGTAACGCACCAGATCAAGCCAGAACCTCGCCTGATTTTCGCCATAAGCTTTTGAATTGAGTAGCTGATTGACAAGACGTTCATACCAGTCCGATTCTTCTTCGATGACGGAAGCAACCTCCGAACTCGGCGGCAATCCAGTGATCGCGAAGTGTAATCGTCGAGCCAGTTGCTTTGCAGACGCACTGTCCGAAGGTTCAAGACCTTCACGCTGCAAGCGGTCGAAGATGAAATGATCAATTTCGTTCCGGCACCAACCTTCATCGTTCACATCAGGAACTGCGGGATCGTCGATGGGCTGATAACACCACCAGTCTCGGTCGTCGGAAGTAATCTTCTCCGTCGCTTTCAGCGCGACCCCTTCCGGCCAGTCAGCACCCGATTCAATCCATTGATGAACGCCCTCGATCAGGGATTCGTCCAACTGACCACTCGGCGGCATTTCGTACGATTCGTATCTCAATGCTTCGAGCAAGAGGCTCTCGTCGGGTGCTCCAGACACAATCGCCGGACCGCTCTCCCCACCGGTTAACAACCCGTCCAGAGTCGTCAGATTCAGGCTGCCTTCCTGTTTCGTCTCTCCATGACATTGAAGACAATGCTTGACGATCATCGGACGAACGTGATTTTCGAAGAGATCGCGTTTCGAAGGCGGAGATTGTGCGACAGAGTCATCGTTCACGACGAAGCACAATGCCACTGCAACTGAGACCGTCAGGAACATGGATCTCCGCACTCGATGAGCCGGAAGCAAACTCTCCTCTTCACTCAATCTCATCAGCATGAATTCTCCAAAGTCCACTCAACGCGTCACATCACAAATCGAGGCATTCTCTGCAGTATCGCGTCATCTGTTCAGCTTCATTCCACTCACAACTGCTAGCCGAGACGGCCAGCCCAACAGTACTTTCACAATAAGTATAGAAACAATTCACCACCACTCACCAGACAAGACACTTTTTTGGCGTTCCGTCGTGAAAAGTTTCCGCTTCAGGTTCTCGGGGATTCACCTCACAAGAACGACCTTTGCGACGTGATCAGCGCCACAGGATCGACTTGAAAAGCGACTCAATGATTTTCCAGAGTCAGTGAATACCGACTTTCACTTTGCTTTATTGTGCAGGCATTTCGATCGACTGTCAGCCTGCTTTCTATTTTTTCGGATCTCAGCGGCTTTTCGCAACGGTTTTTAGAGCATTTTGATGGCCAGTCGGCGCACGTTTCTCCGGAACATTCCGGCGTTTCTCCGTGCGAATCGCTGCAATCCTTAGATGAAGATGTTCCGTCGATCGATTCTCTTACAACGACCGTTTGATTCGGAATTTCTCTGACGAACCAAAAACGACCCACATTCAGGAAGTGTCGTTCGATTCCGTTTCGAATTCCCGGCAGGTCAATGCGAGACGTGTTTGGTTGCGCAGATTCCGGTTTGGGTGATTGGGAAGCAATCGCAGACCACGTTTTCCCGCGTTGAATCGTTCGAAATCGACTGCCTCAAAAGCTTGCGTCAACTAAATCCCAATCTCTCCGACGTGTTGATTGACTTGTCATTCGCTCAAAATGCTTCTAATCGGCAATTGCTTTCGACGCTTGCGCATACCATTTGCTTCAGTCAGTCGACCAGAGTGAAGACGGAATGGAGTCATCGGATGATACGGAGTGGCCTCATGAACGGAGCCCTTCGAGACACGGATGCGATCGAACTTCACATTGAGTCCAAGTCACCAACTTAATTCAAACGGATGACGGTCTAAGGAACTGACACGATGTTCATCAGAATCGCAACAATCCTGATCTCGATCTCGACAATCGCCAGCTTTGCGAAGCTACATGCCGATTTGGAAGCGAAAAAGTCTGACCCCGCGAAGTCGCAGTCACACACTCATTCATCAACTTCCGAACAGGCAGACGCGTCATTAGCGAAAACCGAAAGCGAAGATGATGCCGCTTCGGAAACTGAAAAAGAACGAGCGATGAAACTGCTCGAAGCCTATCTTGGCGACTCGGTGAACTACTGTCGCGAACGACATCAATACACCGCGCAGCTGGAAAAGCAGGTCGCAATCGATGGGAGGCTCAGAGACCCGGAAGTTATCCAGGCAAAGGTTCGAATCGAACCGTTTAGCGTATACTTGAAATGGGACGACAGTGGCCAGGAAGCCCTTTATGTCAAAGGGAAGAACCGAGACCGGATGGTCGCAAGAGTGACTGAAGGAATCGCCCTGCTCCGCGATGTCTGGAAACTCGACCCGGAATCCCGTCAGGCAATGCAAGGCTGTCGCTATCCCATCACAGAGTTTGGGCTCTTGAGAATGTCTGAACGAGTTTCTGAGTTCTATCAGAATCGTCGCACCGATGGAGGACTTGAGTGCAGCCATCGGACGGACTTCTTTCGCGAAAGTCCTGTCGTCATCTTCGACATTGCCTTCCATTCCCCACAGGAATGCCCCGACTACTCGCTAAGCAAACTCTACTTCGACGCCGAGCACAAATGCCTGATTGGAATCGAAAACTACGGATGGTCGAAAGACGGCCGTCCGGGCGAACTCGTCGAAAAGTACCTCTTTCATGACATCGAGTTCGACGCCCCTTTGAGCGAAGTCGACTTCTCTCTGGAGAATCCTTCTTACAAGTTCGTCAAGAACTAAATCACCGTCACTATTGAAACGCGACGGCACTTACCGGACTTAATAAATATCAACTAAGCCTCGAGAACTTAGAGGCTATCCGGAAACTGAGGTTTTGTGAAAGTCTGGTTTTGTTCACACTTTGCGGTTCATCAACGCAAAGGAGTGCACGGTTTCCGAGGCGATTCGAAAAGCGTACCCAAGTGACCTGACTGACCTTCAGTGGGAGATGATCGAAATGATTCTTCCGAAGCCCCGCCGCAGCAAGAAAGGCGGGCGACCACAAACTGTGGACGTGCGGG
>NZ_SIHI01000051.1 GCF_007859735.1 Thalassoglobus neptunius
ACGGTAAGCTGAATGGCGAGTACCGCTCACAGATGACCAGGACAGAACTCGAAACAAAAGGATACGGCAGACGCTGGCTTGTGGAATCATTCATGAGCGGATTGAAGCGAACCACAGGTGCCGCACTCTCAGCCAGAAGCGAGAAAGCCCTGTTCGTCGAAGCCGCCCTCAAAGTCCTCGCCTACGCCCTGAGGCGTTAGCCCACGATCAAAACCTGTGATTTGTTTTCAACACAGCATTGTCGAGTCATCGCACTATCCCTGAGCGGTCAATATTTCCCTTAACTCCGACAAAAAGGGTCGCAGGGATTATATCGGTCACTTTCGCTGCGACATTTAACAAACGGCTCGTCCAAGGCAAACAAGGGCTATCCGCCGTCATTTGCACAGCGCAGCCACGTGCATGACAGTCAAAATCAGGCAACTTCTTGCAGTTTATCTGCAAAGTGCTGCACAGGATCGACCACCGTTCGCGACAGCCAGCCACATCGTCAAATAGGAACAACTGACCGCGACGAAGTTGAGCGGGAAGACAGCGTCGCGATGATGGTCAACGGTTGGAAGTTCCGGGATCAATTCGGCTCTGACGTCGAATCCTCACTCGTTCTGCGATCTTCAACTGTCAGAATTACGGTCGCGATGAGGCCGTGCAGTAGCACTGTAGCGCCGATCACGAAGAGAGCTGGCATCTGCTCTTTCATCACATATCCGGCAATGGTGAGTGCGACCCCGACGACTAGGGCAAGCTTCTGAAAATGGCGGTAGAGCTTGGGACTCTTGATTTCTGACATTGATGAACTCCTGTCTAAGATCAACCGTTGGAGTCTGCAACCTTCGGCTTTTGGATCGCGGTGGCGAACGAGGCAAAGTTCGCACGTGACGTTTCTCTCAATTCGAAACTCACTCAGAACGCAATCGGTTGTTCAGAAACTCGCGTACCATCTTTCGAGATGATTCACTTTGAAATTGCTGACCGCCATGTCCCGCACCACGCAAAATATGCAGCTTTGTGGGGACACCAGCCTCGTTGAGTTTTGCATGGAGCGTTTTGCTTTGCGTCACGGACACTAACGGGTCCTTGTCACCATGCATGATGAGGAATGGCGAATCGTCAGAAGAAACGTACGTTACAGGACTTGCTTTTTTCGCTTTTTCCTTATTCTCTTGCAGCGCCCCGCCAATGAGTTTGCTTTCGAAGGAATTCGGAGCGTCGGCATCAAGTTTAACGGGCAATGTCCGTTGTACCTGCATTGTTAGCAACTCCGATGGCCCGTACCAATCGATCACGCCCGAGATGTCATCGGCCGGATCATTGGGATCTCCTGTCGTTCCCAGCAAGGAAACGAGATGGCCTCCGGCGGATCCCCCCCAGACAACGATTCGGTTCGGATCGACACCACGGGAACCGGAGTTCTCTTTCAGCCATTTGATGGCGGCTTGGCAGTCTTCCAACTGGGCAGGGAAGGTTGCGGCATCGGTCAATCGGTATCCGACGCTTGCAAGCGCGAATTCTTCCTTAAGGACCCACAGGCAGCTTCCGATCCGGTCTTTGGATCCCTGCGCCCAACCGCCACCATGAACCCAAACGACGAGGGGTAACTTTGAATCCCCTTCCGACTTGGGAACGTACAAATCCAGTTTCTGCCGCTCGTGTCCATCTTTGACATACGCGATGTCACGTTCGACGGTCACGCTCTCGAGTGCCTTCTTGATGTACGGCGCCTGCTGTGCATTCACCTCCGAGGGAACTAAAATCGGTAATACGAACGCCATCAGCAACACTGCAATTTGACACTGTGAAGAACAAAGTTTCATGTGTGATTTTCTCGACTAAGATTCAAACGAAAAACATTACACCTTGACGTGATCGATTCAAACGCGGCGGCTATTGGTGGCGCGGTCGCATCTGCGGCTCGTCAATCATACCACAACGAACTCCGCCGAGACAACTTTCGGCAATACGCAAGTGCACCCAGCACCGACGCTAACTGAGATCAAGTGCTGTTGCGAGGGTACGCATCGTTTCGGCTTGCTTTTGCTGCACCAATTTTTGTGCTTGAGCAGCCTTTGCCTTGGCGGCGGCGTTTTCTTTCGCCATCTTAAGAACGGTCGGGACGATGCGTTTCCGGTCTGATTCCGAATCATGATCGAAGAGCCAGTCATTCAAGCCGATGTCTTCCCACATGTATCCTTTGCTGGTTTGCTCGGCAAAGCGGCAGACGATTGCCGGGACACCGTGACCAATACACATGATGGGCGAGTGCATTTCGTTGCCAAACAGGCCAGCGCTGCAGATGTAGACGCTCACTGCTTCTCCTGTCAGCCAATAGTGTGGTCGCCAAACGACTCGTTCCCGTATTTTCTGTGGCAGTTTGTCGTACAGCATTTCTTTGCCGACTGCCATTTGCGTTCGATCTTCGGGACAGATGAGGATCTTCTTGTCAGTCTCTTTGACAACACGTTCAATTGCGGTCCGCAACGGCGCGTGATCGTGCTCCTTCATTTCTTCGTTGCGAGCATGCTTAACAGGATCAAACGCTCGGCCCTTTTTGATCGTCCAATATGGCGTGTATCGCAATCTGGGGATGCAGCACAAGAATTTTCCCGCTTCAAGTTTGTTCTCCGCCAGAAACTGTTCCGCTTTCTCATCGTCTCTCAAATCACAGGCAAATGCACCGTCAGGACCAAACTCCATCACTGGCGATTTCGCGTCCAATGACTTGGCCAACTCCAGCGACTTGCTATCACGAAAGAACACGAATTGCGCATCGGTCAACACTTGAATCGAACGCTCCATATCTTTCCGGGTGCGATCACTTGTGGCGGAAGACTTTTTGCGAGGAAAAGTGATCCCGTAAATACCGTAGGGCTTGCCGGTTTCCTTTTTCCAGCGAATCAAATCTCGCTCTGCAACGATCGAGGCACCGCTGCCATGAAGCAAAAAATCGCATTGGTTAAACGCGTGCTTCAATTCCTCGCTTCCCGGCTTGGCGATCGTCAGGCCGGGAAACTCGTTTAGCAGCAGCTGTTCAACGCCGTTGTCAACGTTTGATGGCCACAATGTCACCTTGGCCTTCGGCAGATGGGTTCGCAGAATGCGAAGCACTCCCGGAGTATGAGCAATGTCGCCAATATTGACCGTTTGCCATGAGGAACGGAGAAGGATTCGCGGTTCCAAGTCGGAGGCTTCCGCCAACGCTGTCTCCAACCCGGCTACCAATAGAGCACCACTCGATAACTGGAGGAAAATTCTTCTGCGCATCTCATCACTCACTGCATTACATTGTTGAACTTTGCCGGGCTGATAACCAACCCTTTGCTGAGGGCAAATCAGTCCCATTGCTATGCCATGACGACATTTTCTTTGGAGACAAGGATTGTTGACCGTGTCCAATCGATAAAGTTCTTTTCGTCTTCAAAGAAGATTTTCAGGTACTCCTTAGCTTTCTCGTCAGACCAATCGCGAAGGAGAGCCTCTTCACTCTCAACCCAAAGCTCGGCGACCCCGTCAAAGGATTCAACCAGTCCAGTGCGAGGACCAATCACCAGATCGCGAGCAGCCGTGTCCAGCGGAAGGACTTGAACGTAGCGTTTCACGCCCAGCGTCTGAAAGGCGTCTGCCGGTACCGCCTGAGGATGTTTTTCACTCCAATATGCCTGGAACTCTTCGCGGCTCAATTCCGGTAGCCGCCGCATAATGTAGCTGATTTTGATCATTATTCTCTTTCTCGAAAAATTCAGGAGAGCGTGACCATAGCACAGCATTTCGATCTCGTCAGGTCTACGTACGGCAACGCATAAGACCGTTTCATGGACCAGCCCGCAGTGCTGTTGATTCCGTGACGGGAATCGGTCGGGCATGTCACACCATCGAGCACCCGTCCTATGCTAGAGTGTATTGCTGAGTGGAACTCAAGACTACGACACAAACAGCTGATACCAACTACAATTATTGTCATTGCAGAATCACATCCAGATAGATGAGACGTACGCGGGCACCCTGACGCACAACGACTTTTAATTCGTTCGTTGCTCGCATCGGCACACTCGCAGGGAGCGCGAAACAGGCGAATTCCTCGGGGGAACCCAGCCAAGTGTTTTCGTAACGATGCGACAGCGGATTCGTGACTGCGGGGACAGGAGACAGTTTGCTGTCGTTGAAGTGGACGTCGATCTCGTGACCGTCGATGGGGCCATCGGAGCGAAGTCGAATGAGTCCCTCGGCCCGTTCTTTTTCGGCAGGCAACATTGCCAACGAGAGCGTCTGGGGATGACCACGTTTGAGGGTTGTCGGTAAAGTTTTTTCACCGAGGATGGGATCGTTTCTTCCCGAACTGAGAAAATACGACTCGGATTGTGAGCGCAGAAATTGCTCATCCTTCAGCCGAGGCAATACATGAAACGGCGGTTCGTGAAACGGGCCGTTTTGCTCGGCAACGTGGTAACGATAGTATGGAAAATTAAACAGACTGACACCCTGGGCTCCCTGATCGTAAGCGATCCGAGCGGATGTATAGAACTGTTGGTCTGTGGTTCGCAGGAAGGGTTGGGTTCCGCTTCCATTGGTCGCCTTTCCGGTCATCGTCGCATGAGTCATTTCCAGATAGACTGCGGCTGCTTCACCGACCTGACGTTTTGCCACCGCAACACTGTCGTCCTGCCAAGTGAAGTAGCTGTGTGACAAATTGACCATATCCACACCGGCATCAACCAACGCCGCCAAGTCGACACCCTGATCCGGACGCACCTTTGCAGCAGCGGGTACGCGAACACACAGTGACCATCGCGGCAATCCGCGATCGGCTGCCGTGCGGTCCAACATTTTGCGAATGCGTCGTACAAAGTCCGTTGTGATCTTCAATCGGTCGGATTGCTTGGTCTTTGGCCCGAACCTTACCCAGTGACGAAGAAAGTCGAGTTCCAAACCGGCGAGATCATAGTTCGAGCAGGCTTCTTCGATCAGCGAGAAATTGTAGTCTCGGACTTCGGGAAAGGACCAGTCAAAAACGCCATTGTCCCACGATTTTTGATCCGGCCCAATCCGAAAACGTTCATAGTTATCCCAATAATGACGAGCCATGTTTGGCGTTGGTCTACCACGTTTGAGCGCTTCAGCAAGTTCGCGAACATGGTGTCCATCGTTTAGGCGATAGCTCAGAAACGGTGCTTGGTTCATTTGCCGACAGGCATCGACCAGCGTTGCTAACAGATCGCCACCTTCCAGTAGAAAGCGGCCGACCTTGCGTACTCCTTTAACCTTAAACGTGTCGCGAAGCCAGCGATGGTGGTCTTCGATCGAATAGATGTTGGACGACCACCACGGAATCCATCCCAGCCCGGGTTGCAGAAAGTGCGCATCCGCTCCGCTGGCCTCTACGATGGACTTTCTTAGCAAAGCATCGGTGAACTCTTTGCTTCTTTGATCAGGCCGTTGACAGGACAGAATGTTCGTTGTGTCATTACTGTATATCACGTGAAGGGGTGCGTTGCGGTTTACAGCCGTAGCGTTCAAGCAAGCCGCGTGTGATGCCCATGCCCATGCAGCTGCGCAGCCGACCTGGTTGAAAAAGTCGCGTCGGCTAGGCGGCTTGGTAGATGGATTTCGTGTCATTTCGATTTTGAATCCTTGGTGAGTAGCGTGCTACGTTGTTGCTGTTCATTCTGAACTTGGCGCGTCCATCTCTTGGATACGAATATTACGAAAGGCAACCCGACAGCCTTTGCCATGATCCTGAATCGCAATGAATCCTTTTTGCCGACTCATCTTTGGGTCCTGGTCGGTGACGACTGCAAACACGACTCCGTTGATTTTCTGGACGAGCTTGTCGCCCGAAGCGATGATTTCCAATTCGTTCCAACCGTGCTCGCGGAAACCCTGCCTGACGCGGTTCGCATCTGCTTCCCGACGGACATCCTTTGTGCCGTCGGATTTCAAAACCACTGATTGTCCCGCAGTGGCCATCAAGTGCCGCACGCCTTTCCTTGGGTGGTCATTGTCAAGTAACGAATGATGCCAAAGCCCCATCACGTCCTGCTCGGCGACTTCGACCTGGTATCCCGACACCATCCATGAACCGAGATCGTCACTGCGAACCTGCACACCGGAATTGCCTTGGTCCCAGAGGAATTCCATTCGCAATACGAAGTCACTCGGTTCTGCTCCGCGCCAGATCAGCCAATTCTTCTCTTTTGACTTGCCGGTACACCAGATCGCCCCTTCGCGAACTTCCCAGGCTTGTGGCTTTCCATTCCATCCCTTCAAGTCCTTGCCATTGAAGATCGATACAAAGCCTGTTTCTTCAGCTCCGATAGCTCCATCGCTCATGATCCATGCGATGAGGTCACGGGTCTGTTCCTTGCTCAACTTGTCAACAAGTCCGTCGGGCATGATGCTCGTCGATGTCTTACGGAGCACGTCGATATCGTCCTGCTGAATGTGAATGGTTTCGTTCGCCGTTCGCACAGTGACGCCAGACTTGGATTGTTTAGTGATGACCCCTGAAACGACACGGCCGTCTACCGTAACAATGACAGACATACGAAAGTCTGCCGGGACGGCTGCACCGGGATCGATGATGTTGGACAGCAGGTAGTTCAAATTTCCGCGTTGCGAACCAGTGAGGTCCGGCCCCAAAGTCGTTCCCTTGCCGAAGAGTTTGTGACACTTCCCGCAGCTTTCTGCAAAAAGGGCTCGACCGGCAGCGAGATCGGCTTCGCGTAGGAAGTCGGAGGAAAGTTGAGATTCCAACTTCCGGATTCTCGCCGTTCGATCCGCCGACGAAGACCGAACGCTGCCCCAGAGCTTTTCCAGTCGTTGAGATAATGTCCTGTCTCGCAATGCGTTCACCTGCTGAACTTGCGCGGCAGATAGATCTGATGCGGGGATCGCATCTTGCTCCATCAACGATAGCAATCGCTTTACGCTGGATTTACGAGAAACCAATACGTCGATCGCCGCCGATCGTTCATAGTCGGTTAGATCTCCATACGTGGCGAGTATCGTGTCGATTACCGTAGCATCTTTGACGGAAGCAGCCGCACGCAATGCCTGGACGGTCAGATGTCGCGTCTGGATCAACGCCTTGACGTCTTGTGACAAAGAGTCGGTTTGATGTTGCACCATCCCGGACAGAATGGCCTCGGCTGTTTTCGGATCGGTCGCGTGATCATGCAAGAGCGGACGCAAAGAGCGGAAGATGTCGCCACCCACCTTGACCGCTAGTCGGATACTTGCGAGTCGAACGTTGGCATTCGTGTGCCTGGTCCATTCGTTGACTTTAAGCTCAGACTCTTCTGTAAGTTCGATCGACTCGACCGAGGCGTCATTTATTCCATCCAGGTACGCAACGATTTGCTTCGGGCTCGCTTCCCTTGAGATCTGCGTGAACAGTAGTTCTGTCGATGGTGCTGTTTTCTCGCACACGCGTCGAATGATCCATCGTTGCAGTAGTGGCGAAACATTGCTCCGTTGATTCAAAAATCGGACTGGATCGGCTGCAACCTCCGGCTCAATCGCGTACCAAATCATTCGCTGCAGGTTTGCGTTGTCCCATCCGCTCCGTTGTCGAGCCAAAGAAAGGATGAAGGGTTGGCGATTACCAACAGACAACTTTCGGATGGACGACGCGAAAGACAGTTGCACCAGAGGCGAAGAATCGGAAAGTGCGATGGTTTTCAACAACTGCGGATCGACGGAACCGAGCTGTTCGCGGTCAGCCAACAATCGAAGGGCCCAAGACCGAACATGTTCACTTTCATGTTTCAGTTGAGCAGTCAGTCGCTCCTTCCGCAGCCCGTCGATCGAATGGAGCGCCCAGAGAGCACGCAACCGGAGTGCAGGTGTTTTCGCTTCATCGCACATTTGCTCGATCTGTCTGATCGCGGCGCGCATGTCGTCCCCGGCTGCAGCTCGTTCTTGCAGGATTCGTTGCGAATGGCGCACGTACCACTGGTTCGCATTCGACAGATTCGCGATGAGTTCCTCATTGGTAGATTCTATCAGGTTGACTGAGACCAATCGCGGCCGGCCCCATGAGATTTTGTAAACGCGTCCGCTTGTGCGGTGGACGCCGTCGCGGTCGTGACATTCGCCATTGTCTGACCAGTCTGTCAGGTAGACGTCTCCATCGGGTCCGTACTCCATCGAAACAGCACGAAACCAGGGATC
The DNA here is from genome assembly GCF_007859735.1 of Thalassoglobus neptunius. GTDB lineage: Bacteria > Planctomycetota > Planctomycetia > Planctomycetales > Planctomycetaceae > Thalassoglobus > Thalassoglobus neptunius. The sequence goes on from NZ_SIHI01000051.1 coordinate 8,167, forward strand.
ATCGACCAGCATGAAGTCTTCGTCATGAATGGCTCGAAAACCATGTTCGTCCTGAACCAACCGATCACAGTTAATACGTCGGCCGTGGATATTGCTCATCAGCATCGCGCCACGATATTCGTTCGGCCAGTGACCGCCCAGATAGATCATCGCGTCACAGTGGGAATGACCTCCGCCATGCGCCGCGTTTCCTTCAGCAACCCGGCTTTGCTTATCAAACATTCTAGACGCCCAGTGCACGTGATCGCACATCGAAGTCATCAGTTCGTATGCGTATGGATTGGGGTGATCGTTTCGTTCTTTCCAGCGTTCGTAGTGGGCGCCGGGGATGAGCGGCCACAGATGCTCGACAACACTGGTTGAAAAGAAGCCGTGTCCATGCTCGTCGAAATCAAGCCCCCACGGATTGATGGTCCCATCATTGACAATCTCGAAATCATTCGATGTCGGATGGTATCTCCAGATACAACAGCTCAGCTCGACCCGTTCTTCATTGTTGAAGTCAGGCTTACCGACGAGCGAAGGCTGTTTGATTCCGTGACGACCGTAAAGCCAACCGTCCGGTCCCCATTCGAGTCCATTGACATTGTTGTGTTCAGCGTTCACGTTCCAGCCGTCTAGGTGAATGATCGGTGGTCCATCGGGAACATCGTCGTGGTCCCTGTCTGGAATGAAGCTCAGGCAGGGCGGCGCGGTAATCCAGACACCTCCAAAGCCGATCTCCAGTCCGGTCAGATGGGTTAGCCTGTCGCAAAACACGTGTCGTTTGTTGAGAATTCCATCGCCCGTGGTGTCCTCAAAAATCAGGATGCGATCATTCGTCTCGTCAGTAAAGCTGCTGCCGTTGTAGGAATAGCTTTCTGCGACCCACAGGCGACCTCGATCGTCAAACGTGATCGCGATTGGCTGACGGACATCGGGCTCCGCAGCAGCAAGCGTGACCTGGAATCCGGTCGGAACACGCAATCGTTTCACCGCTTGCTCGGGCGGAAGCGGATGTTCGTCGACCGCCTGGGTATTGACCGGAATCAAGTCATCCGCCAACGTCATCGAGCATGCCAGGAGCAACACAGACAACAGGGTGCCGTATGCCCGACTCATAAAAAATCTTTGAGGAACACATTCGCTCATTATCAACCGCTTCATTGGTTGTCTCCTGTTGCGATTCCGTAGGAACGCCTCAGTAGTTTCTTTAACCCCTGCGTTCGATCAGCGTATTGCGGATTATTCGCGACGTTGAACGTCTCGTTCGGATCGGCGCGGTGATCGTAGAGTTCCCGCTCAAAAATACGTCCGCTCGCGGTCTCAGTCCATTCGATGTATCGAAAACGATCGGTGCGAATCGCTCGACCGATGTACCTCTTTCCATGACGCGAAATTTGACTGAGCGCAAATTGCTGCTCCGCTCCCTTCCCGGTAAGTTCAGCCGCAAAACTCTCGCCTTCCAGGTGATTCGGCGCTGCGATGCCGGATAGCTCGCAGATCGTCGGATACAGATCTACCAATTCGGTGAGCATGCTGGATCGAGCGGGTTTGATTCCCGGAGCAGACACGATCAGCGGAACGCGTGTGGCGACCTCAAAGTTCGTCATCTTGGCCCAGGCGCTCTGCTCACCAAGATGCCAGCCGTGATCCGAGCACAAAACGACGATCGTGTTGTCGAGGCCGCCGGTTGCTTCAATCGCCGCGATCAGTTTGCCGACCTGAGCATCAACGTAGCTGACACATGCCGCGTAGGCCTGCAGAACCTGAAGCTGAATGGCTTCGGGGATTTTACCAACGTTGGGCACCCCAACGTAACTCCTCAGCTCATACCCGCTCCACATCATCGCCTCAGATCGGGACGGATCGGTTGGCATGGCGTAACCGAGTCGCCCCGCCGATTTGGCATAAGCGACCGAGTTTAGCCAGGCCACAATCGGGGAGCCCTTCGCGGGCCGTGGGTTTGTCGCCAGCCATGATCGATCAGGCTTGTAGAGCGAGAAGTAGCGTTTGGGAGCAACCAGTGGCAAGTGTGGGCGGCGATAACCAATCGCTAGGAATTGAGGAGTGTCCCGGCTGCGCTGACGAAGTGCTTCCACTGCCAGCTTCGTCATCCGTCCGGCAAACAACTTGTCGTCGGAAACGTCTGGACTTTGGAAGAATGGACAGTTCAATCGATCGGCAATGATAGTTGGTCCGGACGGATTGTCCGCATCAACCAATTCCAGGATTTCTTTATCCCTTCCGGGTGAAGGCTTCTCTGACCAATCGGCTGCGAGCTGCCAGCGATCATGATCTGTCTTGCCGAAGCTAAGCGTCCGGTATCCATGCTGCTTAAACCAGCGTGCCATCGAGACAGCCTCAGGTCGCCTGGTACGGAATCGATTCAAATCTTTTTCGCTGTGACCATAAACACGAGTCGAATCAGGACGTAGCCCAGTCATCAATGATAGTCGCGATGGACCGCACTTTGCGTACTGGCAATAGGCTCGGTCAAACACGACTCCGCGACTCGCCAGGTGATCGATGTTCGGCGTCTTGACATGTTGCGATCCATAACAGCCAAGCATCGGCCTCAGGTCATCAATCATGATGAACACCACGTCGGGGCGGTCTTCCGCACCCGAAACTCGAACAAACAAGCAGGCAAACGTTAACCAAAACGCACCATGAAATATTCTCATCATCTTCTCCAAATCGCTGTCGTTTTTCGTTGCCGTCGGGATTTGCCGACTTGCAGCCCGCGCAATCGCTTGACCGCTTGCTCGGGTGGCAGCGGATACTCGCCGGCGGCCTGTGTGTTGATTGGAGTCAAGTCATCAGCCGACGATGTTGAGCAGGCAATAAACGATATCAACAGAATGGTTCCGACTGAGGTTGCACCATTGGTCGGAAGAACGCGACGTCTCAAATTCATTTGCTACTCCCTCAAATACCTCTGGATGGCTTCTCGTTGCCGCTCGACCCAAGCTTCGCCGGAGCCGGAATGATAGGGGGCGTCCGCCCAGCTCACGGGCTTGCCCAAGGCACGCGGATCACCCGTGCGCTTGAGTTCCTGGTCGAGTTTTCCCTCCAACCGCTCGCGAATCTTCCGGAAATCGGGGTGACTAGCGAGGTTGTTAATCTGATCTGGATCGAGCTTGCAATCGTACAGCTCAACAGAGGGCCGTTTCTCAAGAACGTAGCCCAGAGTCCGTTTCACCTCCGGTTCATCTGCATGCAACATAAACGCAAACTTCGTTGGACCGCGATCCACGTTCGTGTAATGCGGAGGTTGACCGGAAGGAAAGAGATCCGGAAACAGATTGCGAATCAAGAGATAACGCTTGGTACGGATTCCACGCATCGCGTAGACACCACCTGGGTTGGCGTGTGCCAAGTGGCGTTCTCGGCCAAAAACAGCGTGGTCGCGAGTTGGTTCAATCTGTCCGGAACGATCGGACTGCAACAGCGGCAACAAACTCCGTCCCGTCATTTCTGGACGTCCATCTAGTCCGGCAATCTGTAACAGTGTCGGGGCGAAGTCCGCGAAGTGAACGAAGTCGTCGATGATCCTTCCGGCGGGAATCTGATCTGGCCAACGGATTGCCAAAGGCAAGCGAACACCTGAGTCGTACAGACTGCACTTGGAACGCGGAAACGGCATTCCATTATCCGACGTAACCAGGATGAACGTATTGTCCAGCTGACCGTGCTTGTCGAGAACGTCAAGACACGCCCCCAACTGCTGGTCGGACCACTCGATTTCTCGATAGTAGTCGAGTAAATCAATGCGAACATCCGGAAGATCCGGCAAGAACTTCGGAACCTTGACGTCGTTCGGCTCGCGTCCCGCCGTCAACCCGGATCGAAACTCGTAGTCGCGATGCGGCTCGTGTGTTCCAACCCAACAACAAAAAGGCTTGTCGCGGCAACTCTCCAGGAATGCGTTGAGGTTCGCCGAGTAGTGCTTGTTGGAAATGCCTCCTGTTGGCAATTCGTCTGGCTTGAAACGCAGCTTATTGAACTCGGGACCGGCGGGATTCCTCGATCGACCGCCTACCGCATGCTTGCCTGGGCCCCACCCCTTTCCAATGAAGCCAATGGCATAACCCGCTTCTTCCAAGATGTCCGGATAGCATTCAAATTTCGCTGGCAGAGTGCTGTGTAGATTGGCGCCTTCCTCCAGCTGCCAATGGTGCATTCCCGTCAACATGGTTCCACGAGAGGGAGTACACGACGGAGACGAGCAATAGGCATGGCTGAACAAGACACCTTCACGAGCAATGCGATCAAAGTTTGGCGTCTTGATCAGCGGATGGCCGTACGCACCCGCGTCGCGCCATGATTGATCGTCAGACACAAACACCAGCACGTTAGGCCGTTGAACCTCCTCGGTTACAGTAATTGGTGGCTGAGGGTGAGCGACCCGCTGAAAAAGGACCGTAATCAACAACACCAACACCGTCCGGAGCGTTTGCCAGCGAACAATCAACAGGATGGATCTCGGTTGAACACTCACAATAGACTCCTCACAGATTCGCCTTCCACCAACGTAGGTTCCAGACTTATTTCGACGTCAGGTAGCTTGTTACCGGTCGACAGTCGAGCGGCAAGCTGCGAAACGGCCAGCAAGCCGAGATCACGAGCGTGAATATCGAACGTGGTCAGACTGGGATACAGGCTTTGAATGATCGCGGTGTCGTTGTTTCCTGAGATGACACTCATGTCTTTGCCGACTTGCAACCCGCGCACAGCCAGCGCGCGATAGCACATCGCAGCGACGCTGTCCGACGCCGCGAAGATCGCCGTAATGGGTTTCTCTGACTCAAGCATTTGGTCAATCAAGGCTTGTACGCTGTCAGTTGTCAGTGGCGGCTTGACCGGTACCGTCCAACCTTGCGTCGGAGATTCCACAAATCGCTCCACATTCAATCCGCGCCGAATGGCCTGTGAAAGAAATCCGCCTTCGCGACGCATCATCAGCAAGTGATCGGGTTTCGGTCCGACGAACGCAACGTCCCGGTGTCCGCGATCCGCCAGGTAATCAGCTGCCATCGACCCAAGCTGAACGTCGCCTGCACCGACGGCATCGCCGCTGCATCCTTCCGGTCGCCCTAATAACCAGACGTGCGGAATTCTTAGCAGTTGCTGAACGAACGGATCCGAGCTATCAGCAACATGACGTCCCTGCATCGCACCAAGCAGGAAGACTCCATCCAGCTGCAGCGACATTGGAGGCGTTTGTTTGAGATACGGCAGGTTAAGAAGGTGCAGCTTTGCGCCGGTGGCCGACACTGCCTCTTCGGTCCCGCCGATGGAGTCCGCCACGGCGGGAAGCGAAACCAGCGATGGGGCCATTCCCAGCGTCACCACCGCCAATCGATTGAGCTTCAGCCCAAGCTCACCAGACGGTTGTGGGTCGGACGAACGCTGCTTGCGTTTCCGGAGCGGTTGATAGTTCATCGACTTGGCGACACGACAAATCTTCGCGGTCGCGACATCACTAATCGCCGGGTTCCCTCGAAGCGCGCGGCTTGCCGTGCTGACGGATACTCCAGCCGCATCAGCGACCTGTTGAAGCGTCACGCTTTCGGTTGCCTGAGTTGCCACGATTGATCCATGCAAGAGGATGCAAACTGTTGTTTATTTGCAATAATTTTCCACAAGCTTGCGTTGTTTGCAAGCGACAGTACGCTTCAACTTGCTATAAAGTATTGGAAATTATTAATATTCGGCCGCCTTGGCTGGTGTTTTTTGCATGCAATTTGCAGTCTGTTTGCATTCCTGGATGCCGCCACGTTACTCTAGAAAATGAAGGGAAGGTCGATGCCCCTGCCGAAAATCTTGATGCCGATCGGCGACGCAACGGAGATGATGGATACGCTGTATCCGGTCTTTCGACTGGCTGAAGAGGAATACGAAGTCGTTGTTGCTGCACCCGATTCACGAACCTATCACGGTGTCATGCACGAGATTCCACCGGCGGCCAATATCCCGTGGGACATTACCCGAGAACAGGCTTCGTATCACATCCGTGCCACGGTGGCATTCCAGGATGTCGATCCACATGACTACGCCGGGTTGTTCTTGTCAGGCGGGAGAGCACCGGAGTACTTGCGGTACGACGATCATCTGCTGCAAATCACACAACACTTCTTTGCTGAGAACAAGCCTGTAGCCGTGGTTTGCCATGGCATCGAAATCGCTGCCGCGGCCGGTTGCTTGAAAGAACGTACTGCAACGACGGTTGCCAAGTGTGCGCTCGATATCACTCAGTTCGGCGGCAAATACGTGGACGAGTCGATTCACCGGGACGGAAACCTGGTTTCTTGCCGAACCTGGCACGACTACGCGACGTTCTTCAAGCCATTCGTGACACTCCTGCAGGATCAGCGCCGTAAAGCGAACTCGGCAACGTAGCATCACCGATGCGTGCAGATTGATCTCCAACACAAGAAGCTGTGTTATGAACCGAAACATCAAAACCAACGAATCGAACCCCGATTTGAGTCGAGCTCCAACCATGCGCAACTTGCAGCACGCCGTGTTTTCGCGACGCGAAGCACTCGTCATTGCATCCGCCGCCTGCTTGACCAACAGCTTCGCTTTGCCAGCGCATGGAGATGCAGCCGATTCGGGGAATGGCTCAGTGGGGTGTACATTGGGCTTCAGCACTTACGGTATGCCTTCGATCAAATCCGAACGTGCCATTGATCTCCTTGATGAGATTGGGTTCGACAGCGTTGAAATATCTGTTCGTGCAGGCGCCGACGCGGACGCAGCAACACTTACAGGCGATCGTCGTCGTAAGATTCGTATGCGTCTCGCCAGCTCAGGAATCAAGCTAACGTCCCTTATGGAACACGTGAGGCCGTCCAGTGACAAGCGTCAAAAATACGCCTTGGAACGATTGCGACTCGCTGCCGAGCTAGCCAATAACCTGTCGCCCGATTCCCCACCGTTGATCCAGACAGTACTGGGCGGTGGCCGATTCTCCGAAGCACGCGAACGACTGCGCGACTACCTCGGACAATGGAGTCAGTTGGCCCAGGAATCCAACGTCATTATCGCCATCAAGCCACACCGTGGAGGCGTGGTTTCTAAGCCTGCTGAAGCGATCTGGCTCTTCAAGCAACTTGGGAAGCCAAAACACCTCCGGATGGTTTACGATTTCAGTCATTATGCGTTTCGCGGAATGACGCTTGAGAAAACCGCAGAAGAGTCGCTGCCATACGTGGCCCATGTGGCTGTCAAAGATGCTGTGCAGAACGATGATCGTGTCTCGTTTTTGCTTCCCGGTGAAGCTGGTACGATCGACTTTGCGAAGCTTATTGCGAGGCTGCATGCGGGAGGTTATCGCGGCGACATCAACTGTGAAGTGAGCAGCATGGTTTCTCGGCGGGACAACTATGATGCTTTGGCCGCTGCACGGCTTTGCTATCGGAATTTGTCTAAGGCCTTTGAACGTTCGGGCGTCAGGAGGCCACGGTGACCAGCAGCACAACGGAATCGGAATTCGGTGAAAGCAGAGAGTCCGATTCGGATAATCCGTCCGTTACGAAAGTCGCAAGATCGAAGCTGTCGATCGCGCTGGCTGCCGTCTTCTGCCTAAGCGTTATCATGGGAACCGGCCCGGGCGTGTTGCTTGTGAATCGTCCCGAGAGTATCAGCGGCATCCCGCTGGTATACGCATGGGGTATCCTTTGGTACTTCGTCCAGGTCGCCGTGGTGATTGTCGCAAGCCTGACCGTCTGGCGATCAACAGGTGTTGCGGAATCTTGCCGGACGCACAATGCGCCGTCACGACCGGAGCGTAATTCCGCAGAGCGTGGCGAAGGAGAGTTGCCGCGATGACCATCCCGATCCTCGTTGTGTTGATTTACCTCGGCGTGTTGTTGCTGTTTGGCTGGCTGGGGTATCGTCGAGGCGAGCGCAGCGAAGAAGATTACTACTTGGCGGGTCGCGGCCAAGGCTGGTTTATCTCGGCCATGACGATCATGGCGACCTTCTTCAGTTCCTTTGCATTGTTGGGCGCTCCGGGGATGGTCTATCGTGAAGGATTGGTATTTGCGCTCGTCAGCCTGAACGTTCCAATTGCCGGAGTCGCAATCTATCTTTTGGGCAATCCGATTCGTCGTGCGGGAAAACGCGGAGGGTACATCACTCAAGCGGACATGCTATGCGATCACTATGGTGATGGAGTCGGGCTGCGGCTGCTGGTGGCGTTGGTCGGATTCTTATTTGCGATTCCCTATGTGATGATGCAGTTGAAGGCGGGCGGCGAATTGGCTGCCGTGCTGTTCAGCGGGTACGATCATGCGTTCGAAGCAGGGGCAATCGTCCTGTCGGTGATAACGGCGCTGTACATCATGATTGGTGGCATGCGTAGCGTCGCCTGGACCGATGCGTTGCAATGTGCCCTGCTCGTGATGGGAATGGCATTGGGTGGTATTTCGCTGGTTGTCAGCATGGGCGGGCCGTCAGCCTTCCTGCACGAAGTGAACCAGCTTCCAACATCTTCGCTCACAGTGCCTGGAAACACGGGGTTCTGGCAGCTCCCGATGCTATTCACGGTATGTCTGCTGATGCCGATCGGAGGAATCATTCAACCGGCCCAGTGGATGCGTTTTTATTCGGCTCGCGATGCCGATACGTTGCGCCGCAGTGCGCTGATATTCTCTGTCTTACTGACCGGATGTTTCATTTTTGCAATCATGCCGATTGGACTTGGCGGTCAGGTGATGTATCCGCTCGAACTTTCAGCCGATGGTGTTGCGCCGAACGAAAGAGTCGGTAGCTTTGACCAGATCCTCGTCGTGATGCTCGATGATCTGATGCCCAGGCTGCTGGGCGAAGTTGCCGGCGCAACACTTTCGTCCTTGGTGATCGTGGCGATTATGGCCGCCGCAATGAGTACTGCGGACAGCAACTTGCATGCGCTCAGCGCGCTGTTCACTCGCGATATTTACAGTCGCTTTCTGCGGCGTGGTTGTTCGGAACGAGAGAAGCTTTGGTCGGGGCAGTTACTGATTTTCGTGGCAACGGCCTTCTCGCTTGTCTTGGTGCTGATAGGAAGCCGACCGGAAAGCAGTTTGTCTGGGTTGATGCAGATGATTGTGACTCTGGCATTGTTTGCAGTTGCATTTAGTATTCAGCTGCTTCCGATGACATTGGATGTCCTGTTCATCGGCCGAGGAACTCGAAACGCTGCAATCATCTCACTCTCGTGCGGATTGCTGGTGGCCTTTTGCTTTACACCGCTTTTCCCGTTGCTGTTTGCGAAAGAATCGTCGCCTCTGATCCTCTGGATCAATGCAGCCAAAGAACTGATCCCCATGCACGCCTCAGCTTGGGGACTTGTTGTCAATGGACTCGTTTTCGTGGCAGTTTCTGTGATCGAGTCAAGGGTGTTGAAGGCACGAAGCGTTTGATTGGAATGTTCGGTGCTGCGACATTGGATTTGTTACCAGTAAACGGGATTATCCAGTGCCTTTACGCAGACGGAGTGTCCCGGAATCATGCCGATTGGATCGTCCGTCAGTGATTGACCAAGCCAACCCTCCGGTTGAGAAAGGGAATACGGTGGAGCGAGTTCTGTCGTCGCTATGGAATGAAAGCCAACCTTTGAATAGAAGGCCGGGTCACCGTATGTGATTGCGAAGCGGACGCCTTGATTCTTTAGCTCTGCAAGGCCATGTCGGATAAGTGATTGTCCGATTCCCTGACTTTGATGCTCTGTGTCGACAGCAACGGGTGACAGAATGAAAACATTATTCTCCGTCTCAAACGTCAATCGACTGAAGAAAATCGCACCGACGATCTGAACTTCTTCGATTGCCACGAAACCATATAGATCCTGCGCCTCTGTGGTTGCAATCATTTCCGTAGCAAGTTGACCAATGAGCTTTCCCTCCTGTTCACCTTCGGAGTCGCTGAAGACCTTGTGAAAAAGTTTTGCAATCGCGTTTTCGTCATTCGGTTGCTGTGATCGAATTTTCATATTTGCTCGCGAGGAAGTAGTGAGTGCAAGTTGCGACCGTGTTGACGCCAAGGCCCTTGCGAAGCGGATGATCTCTACGTGATTGATCTTAACTCCATCGCACAGCCTATTAAAAATGTTTAGCCGGAGGATGCCCGTTCTTTGGTTCGCATCATCGTTTCCACCACACATCGAAGAATTGGAGAAAAGGAAGTTGGGCACGGCGCAGGTTTGTTCGGTACAGTGACTCTGTCTGTAATATTTGATAATAATAAACGGGAACGCTTCTTCTTGCCCACCCTAAATGGTGCCTGGCAACGCAGACTGTACTTAACATGGTTGAATCATGACATTTAATGCCCTGGTCGTCGAGGAGAATGAAGAGAAAGGCGTTTCGGTTGGGGTTCAGCAAGTGACGAAAGATCAGTTGCCGGATGGCAATGTGACCGTGGCTGTCGAGTATAGCACTCTGAATTACAAAGACGGGCTATGTCTGCAGCCTCGCAATGGACTCGTTCGAGCGTATCCTCATGTGCCGGGAATCGATTTTGCCGGAACAGTCGAAGCCTCCGATGATCCTCGATATCGCCCAGGGGATAAAGTCGTGCTGACCGGATGGCGCGTTGGCGAAACGCACTGGGGAGGCTTTTCGCAGAAATCTCGCGTCAACGCGGACTGGCTGGTTCCGCTGCCTGATGGACTCACGACGAAGCAGGCGATGGCGGTTGGAACGGCGGGCATTGCTGCAATGCTTGCGATTCTCGCATTGGAAGATCATGGTCTCAAGCCAGGTGACGGAGAAGTGTTGGTCACCGGCGCGGCTGGCGGCGTTGGGTCGATCGCCACAGCCGTGCTGGCCAATGTTGGATACGAAGTCGCTGCGGTCACGGGCCGACCGGAAACTTCAGACTACCTGAAGTCACTGGGCGCCACACGAATCGTTCCGCGCGAAGAGATCATCTCAGTCATCAAGAAGCCAATGGAAGCGGCAACCTGGACTGGTTGTGTCGATGCGGTCGGAGGAGAAATGCTGGCCCGCGTGATTGGTCAGTTGAAGTACGGCGCATCGGTTGCTGCGGTTGGGCTCGCAGGAGGATCGTCGTTGCCAACGACTGTCATCCCGTTTCTTCTTCCTGGGGTCAACCTGCTAGGAATCGACAGCGTGATCCAACCATTCGATTCGCGCAAACGGGCGTGGCAACGCATCGCAACGGACCTTCCACTTGAAAAACTGGACGCCATGATTGTTGACGCCAAACTGTCGGAAGTTCCCGAACTTGGAAGTAAAATCCTGGACGGAAAAATCAAAGGGCGCATTGTGGTTGACGTGAATTCTGCCTAGATTTCCTTTCTTGAGTCGCATTATAATTCGTGGCAAACAACCCATTGCGGCCCGGTGATTGTGGTCGCCATTTGCTAACAAATTTATCCTCCACACAAAACAAAAGGCCTAGTTATGAAACCAATAATCCTCGCACTGACTGTGTTGATCACTCTGTCGCCCGCCTCGATCTGGGCTGATGGGATCCCTGTGACGATTAAGAACTACATCCGCGCTGAGAGCGACGTACAGATGAAAGGCTATGCCCAGAAAGCCGGGGGCGTGGGCAAAATGTTTCATATGCGCGAGCCTTATTCTGTGGAGAATCAGACCACCATTCGAGGGAACCGAGACACGCTTTATTCTGTGGGCGTATTTGATTTAACGATGCCTGTCACCATTACCAAACCCGCCTCTCCCAATCGGTTCCAGTCCTTGTTGGTCATCAGTCAGGATCATTTTATGCCGGTGCTCAAACACGGCAGCGGCAAGGTCACGTTGACAATGGACTCGGTCGGTACTCGCTATGTGCTCACCGCATTCCGAACATTTGTTGACCCCAATGACCCGAAAGACGTGAAGGCTGCCCACGCGCTTCAGGATGCGATCAAAGTTAAGCAGTCCTCTCCTGGAAAACTTGAACTACCAAATTGGGACATGAAGTCGTTCGAGCAAACCCGCAAAAATCTCAATGTCCTTGCTAACCAACTGTCTGATTTCTCAGATGGTTTCGGGAAAAAAGGTCAGGTGGATCCCATTACACATTTGATGGCAAGCTCCTTCGGCTGGGGTGGCAATCCTCCACGCGGTGCGAAGTACGTCAACGTGGTTCCAGAAAAAAATGATGGGAAGACAGCTCATGTGGTTACCTTTCCCAAAGATGTTCCGGTGAATGGGTTCTGGTCGGTCACCGTCTATAATAAGGACGGTTTTTTTACCCCCAACAAGCTAAATGCCTATTCCGTGAATAACGTAACAGGAAAGAAGAATAACGATGGTAGTGTGACCATCCACTTCGGCGGTGATCCTAGTTCATCCAATTACCTTCCCATCACTGAGGGGTGGAATTACATCATTCGGCTTTACCTTCCCGACTGGGAGATCACTGAAGGTGATTGGACCCCACCAGCGCCTATACCAACTCACCGATGATGAATTTGAGGGAAGTTTGTCAGTGCCAGATGCATCGATCCTTGCATTGGAATTTACGGAGCGATGCATCTCTGCTGGCTTTCCTCTCTTGTGTTGCGTCATATTCAATAATGGCACCCTGTTATGCCGTGCTCCCCAAATCCGTTTTCTGATATGAGCCACCTCGCCCATACCCGGCGACAATTGAAGATTGCGGTGCTCTTGCTTGTGGTATTCGCGCGGACTGTGACGGCTTCGGCGGAACAAGGTCTGCCTGCTGCAACGCCGGAGTCGCAAGGCATGCGGACGCAGATGCTCCGTGAGATGTCCAAATATGTCCGCGACAACAAATTCGATATCCGCGGGATAGTCATACTGCGTCACGGTCGATTGGTGTTCGAGTGGTACGCGGGCGGGGTCACTCGCGACCACAACCACATCACGTATTCCGTCACGAAGAGCGTGGTCGGGACACTGGCTGGCGTCGCGATTGATCGTGGGGAACTGCCTGGGACAGACGCGAAACTTTCTGAGTTGTTCCCGCGCGAACCGGCTCTGAAGAAGGACGCACGAAAGGCCCGCATCACACTTTCCGATCTCCTGACGATGCGAAGTGGTCTGCCACAAGCGCGGGCCGCGAATCCGGGTCCGCAAAAAGACGTGTTCGAACGAATCCATCGCTCTAAAGATCGGACAGCCACCATCCTCGAATTGAAAATGGCAGCCAAGCCGGGTGAACGATTCGCCTATGGAAATGCCGAACCTCAACTGGTCAATGCGATCCTTCGGAACGCCACTGAAGAAGAACCGCTACATTATGCGCGACGCGTTCTGTTCGCCCCCATGGACTTCTCGAACACGGAATGGGTCCATTCTGATCAGACCGGACTCGTGCCGGGCGGGTATGGCCTCCGATTGCGCGTGATCGACATGGCCAAGCTTGGCCAGTTGTACCTCCAAGGTGGGCGATGGGGCGATGATCGCATCATTTCTGAGAAGTGGATTAAGGCGGCGACGAGTCGTTTGGCCGCGAATCGGTATGGGTATTATTGGTGGACCAACGTCCCTGTTGGGACGCATTCAGGTTACGCTGCCAAGGGACTGCACGGACAGTTGATACACGTCATTCCGGAGTTGGATATTGTTTTCGCGGCCGTCTCCGAGCTACCGCAAAGAGACGTCAAGAAACTTTCGTTGATGACGGAACGCTTTGTGGTGGGGGCAGTGGCAAGCGACGGTCCGCTCCCCAACAATGCTCAAGCGTTGAAGGAACTGACGGAAGAATTGGCTCGGGCTGCGAGTTACATCCCGGCAGGCCGGGAGAACCTGCCTCCGATCAAATTGCCGCAGTTGCCCGCGAAATCGCCGGAGCAGTGATCCATTTGATGACAGGCGAGCATTTCAGCCTATACTGAGGAAATGCTGAGTGCCCGAATTCAAGCGGATTCCAGACCAGTCAACGTTCCCGAACTGCTGCCAAATCGGTCTTTGTTAATTCCAGCATGGTGTAGAAGAGAGAGAAACAGATTGCACATGGGGGCTTGGTCCACTCCCATGACGGGACGACGAATCGTGTTTTGGCCGGTCGCCGCCTGGGATTCGCCTCTGGCGAGTTCCTCTATCCATTCGTAAGCGCCGTTTGGAGTGCATGTTGACTTGGGTTGTATTCTTTGGGGTTTCTGGTTTTGGAATTCCTGGGGGATGGTGTCTTGTCGCGTGTGGGTTATTCTCGAGTGCAGTGGGTCGAGTGGATTG
>NZ_SIHI01000052.1 GCF_007859735.1 Thalassoglobus neptunius
GGCCCAGATAGCCCTGCTCCAGACATTGCTGGCGTGCCGGACAGCCGAAACAGACGGTCGTCGCGACCGGGAACCCCACCGCTTCCGCGCGATCCGCTTCGTCGTTCCAGCAGTTCTGCGAGAACTGCTCGGACTCCTCCGTCTTTCGAGGCGGATAGATCTCCGCATGGATCCCGGCAGACTGGTAGCGTTCCAGCTCTTCCTGCAGGTTGGCGTGCGTCGGATAGACCAGCAGCGACTGCATCAGAACGAGTCCTCCGGAGAGACCATGCTCACGATCACCTCGAAGTCGACCGTCGACTTGCCGTGTCCGGTTCCGCTCCGATCGAGATAGATTCCCGGTTGATCGAGCGAGCCGGTTCTGACATGCACCATCAACCGTCGGTACTCGTCATCGTTGATCACTGGTCGGGAACCCACATCCAACCGCTGCATCGGCGGAGGTGTGATCTGCTCAATGTGCAGCCCCTGCAGAAAAAGGTGTTGCATCCGCAGGGGGTCATCACCTCCATGCTGGTTCAGCCACTCACGCAGGTCTTTACATCCATCGGGAGGCAGACTCCAGCCGATCGGACGTTGCAGCAGTTTGGCCAGTTTTGTGGCGGTGGAGATCGCGCCGTCCTTCCCGGGCCAGAGACCGGATGGTTTTTGGTCCCGTTCTCCCAAGACCACGGTCTCGCGATGTTCCGGGAACGTGCTGAGCATCTCACCGAGAAACTTGACACCACCCCGGTTACTCGGTCGACCGACCACTGACAGTCCCAGCAGCATGCCCGCCGCGGTGTCGGACGCACCTTCGACCAGTAGCATCGGCCCCGTTTCAGTGTCCCAGTCATCGGGATAAGTCAATCCGGCACGGGTCCCGGTCAGTCGACGTTTTTCACCATTGCGATAACGCTTCTGCAGACCGATCACGGTACCGCTGCCATCCCGTTCGGGGAACGACCAGCAGCGCTCGTATTTACAGTAGCCGACGTTCAGTCGACGCAGGACTTCGATGCTCAGCCCCAGCTGTTCTGCCAGTTCCGGAAGACCGAGTTCGGCACAGTTCGCAAACTGCGCCAGCGTCTCGCTCAACCGTGCTGGAGGCGGTGGTGTCGGTTCCGGTACCGACACTGACTGAACTCGAGGAGCCGGAGTCCAGCCCCGCTGTTCGCTCAGCAGATGCAGGTATCCTGCTTCTCCGAGGTCCTTGACCGCTCCCTCCGAGACACGCGGACAGATCGCCGCACCACCATCCCGAGACACCAGACACCAGTCCGGTTTTCTGCAGACCGGACAACACCGCTCCGCAGTTACCCGCTCATAACCTGAGTACACATGCGCAACCATACAAACTTCTCCTTGGCTTAAAACGCGGGTTGAGGTTCCAGTTCAGGGATCGGTTTCCACTGCGGCTCCGACTCCGATGAGGAGACCTTCCGCACCGTGAATGAGTCTTCTCCGAACTCTCGGATGAGTAGACCGGTGAAGACACGCACAATCAGTTCCCCCACGCGGGAGGTGCAGTCGACGTCGATCCGATGATCGTCAGTCACGAGTTGGTAGTGGGCTTCCAGACGGACTCTGGCTCGTCCATAAAGCCCTTCGACCGAGAACATCGCCAGATGCAGCGACATCTCGGCTTCCAGGAGATCGACGGACTCCTGAAAATGAAATCGGGTACAGGCAGCAGACGGGGCAGGGGGAGTTCGATGGATTGGCATGGACACCTCTCGGATCGGAGTTGTGCTCTGAACAGGGAGGGTGTCGCAACACAACACCCCCCCCTTGAGACATATGCAATTCAGAGGTCCGCTGTCCGACAATTTCAGGAATTACCGAAACCGGAGTTCTCGAATGCTTCCTTCGCCTCGGCCAGACGTTTCCTGACCTGTCGTCGAGAGATCCCGAGCGCCTTCGAGGTTCCCAGGATCGACCCACCCATCACTCTGCGACAGACGTCACGAACTCCCGTGGGCGTATTTTGCAGAGCCTGCTCGACAGCTTCTCTCGTTTCGTCGAGGAGTTGCTCATCTCTGGAGAACGCTCCACGATGTCGCACGCGATCTCCCGCATGCAGGCAATCTGCCAGGGTCGACTCCAAATCTTCTTCGCAGCAGATGGGGAGATCGATCGATTCCACAGGTGTGCTATTGGTCCGGCGACGAGTTCGTCTCTCGCGGAGAATCATCCTCGCAGACGAATCCACGATGCAGTCGATCATGGTGTCCAGCGACGCACGTTCCGGATTGTAGTTGTCCACCTGAGCGAGGACCGCCATCCAGAGCTGCTGTTCGATGTCCTCCTGGTCTGAGGGGGTAAATCCCGCTTTGCGGCATAACTGACGAGCCTTGAACGGGATCAGTGTGCGAGCGTAGTTGCTCACAATTGCCTCTTGGGCGCGCGTTTTGCGCATCGTTTGATCTGAGGCCGGAAGCACGCACCCGATCAGCTGCAAGAAGTTGCACTAACCGTCACATGGCGACGAACCTCATCGCCAGAAAGACAACAGTGACGGACTGCCGGGTGATGGCCTCATCGGCCCTCGAACCCGTGGCGCCACTTTTCAGGTAGCAATGCTACTTTTGGGGTAGCACTTCAAATCACCGCAAAATGTTCCTCAAGTCAGGGTCCATGAGACTGGCTCCTCCGGGGCGTACTTCAGGTACATTCCCTTTTGAACAGAGATCTCAAGATGTCGTCCCAACTGCTGATGGGCGTCACTGATTTTCTCGATCGCTTCGGAAACCGCCTTTGAGACTGACTTCCGAACTCGTTCGGTATCACTTTGGACACGGACCCGACCACCGAGTCCTGTGGCTCCAATGATCGCTGACGCGATGTCATTTAGTTCTTGCTCCAGTTGACCTGCTCTCGCGAGATCATTATCGGCTTGCGCTGATTCCAAATCGCTACTCAGCTCCTCGAATCTCACGCGATAGTCACGGATGGCCTGCAGATCCGCAGTCTCTCCAGAGGAGCCTGACATCATCTCGGTTGGGACGTGATTTCGCATCGCGTTCAGCTCAACGGCCGAGACGGCACGTCCCTGTTCGATGATCAGATATCTGAGATAATGGAGTCCGACAGACTTCCTGAGAGAGCGCGTCTGACCCGCATATCGCAACTCGTATTGATCACTCACTTTCCGAAAGATGTTTTCGCAATTCTTGTCGTGATCGAAGGTTTCCTGCCCGGAAAATGTGGATGGCCGGATTCGTGCCGCGACGCGTGAAACCATCCGGTAGATAGTGGATGATTCGAAGTCGACGGGAATTTCTTTGCCGCACATCGAGCAGTTCAAAGACATTTCTTCGTCGATTGCCTCGTCCAGCCATTCCGGGGGAATCAGTGTGGAACAATGTCCGCATTCTAACATTGAACAGAGCTCCAGCAGACGTTCCTCAGTCAACAACTCGAAGACCGCATCCACCTGATTCAGATCGAGTCCCAGCAGGGAGGCGAAATCACGTGGTCGGAGCGGACTGGTCGAAAATACCGAGGAGAGCTGCCGGTCGAGCGACTCGATTACCTCTGCGAGGTCAGGAACTCGATTTGCAATGGTGGCGGATTCGGGAAAGTACATAGCGCACACGTTCTTCGCTCTGATGAGTTGGGAAATTGATCCGGTTTTCACTTCCAATCAGCACAGTGTGGAGCTCTCTGTTCAGCGGGTTGAATTGACAGCGTGACGGCAACCAGTAGAAGTTGCCGAGCTGACCGATTCCAGAATTCCGGGCAGCTCGCATTGCCAGATCGACGCTCTGTTCCCCGCAGAGTGAATCTGTGGAGGAGGCACTCCGCCCCTCAATGCGACGTCCTTCGGGGGTGCGGTAGTTCACTCCATGAGAACGGCTCTCGCCCAATCCTATCTCCTCCAACTCGTGCAACCGCTTGATGGCCGGATGAAGACTCACAATCGTAAACCGACTAAGGGGCAGCCAGGCGTTGACCAAACGCCAAAACTCTTTGGCGATGTCGCCGTACCGGGACCCGGTTGGCAACTGAGAGATTTGCAGAAACCCAGTGTTGCAGCGAAGATCCCACTCAAACACGACCAGGCAGCGACTGGATCGGACGAAAAACCCACGATTACGGATCACATGATCGTCACTCAGTTCCCGTTGCGTGTCTAGAGCCGGATTGCGTTCCAACCAGTCTCTGCGTACCACCGCCGTTACTCGCAGACGATGTCCATCACAGTCAATGGCGGACAATTGAAGTGACTTCGGGAGAAACAGTGATCGTTGAGTGTTCAGGAATGAATCGAGTCTGAACTGGGACAGATGATTCCTCAACCATTCAGGGTTCCTCCATCTCTGTATCGGCGCTTTCGGACCGTGCAACAGATAAATGTGTTGTTTGCCCCAGGGAAGGACCTTATCCAGATAAGCGATGACATCGGCGACTGAGATGATGTGATTGGCGAGTCCCTGTTGAACCCGTTCTTTAAGCGCCTGTTTGGTGCCGCTGTCGTCGAGTTGATGTTTCAACAGGAATTGCTGGATGTAGTTTTTTTTGAGCGAGAACAAGTCGCCGAGGATGACGTTTCGTTCTTCGTTCGTGACAGGAGATGCGAGGTAACGGGTAATGTCGGCTGACAGCTGAACCATAAGCAATCCATTTCAAAGGAATTGATGACCGATTTCGTCTCTTTGACAGTTAACGCACGGTTCGAAAAAAAATGAATCGCTCACCAGAGCGTTCGTTCCGTTTTGGTGACGAGCAGGCCCATCCGCTCAAGCTGAATTCGCATTGCTTCTCGCGAGACCTCAAACTGTTCTGCCAGCGGTCGGCAGAACTCTTCTTTGAGAGCGAAGTCGAAGTCGCTGCCCTCGGTGACTTGTCGACCCCGATAGAGGAGGCCGTCGGGTCGGGAAACTTGTTGACGCAGTTCGGTGATTGCGACAGAACGTTCGTCGCCATTGCGGAATTCGGTCCAAGCTGAAAGGACCAACTTCCGTGGCATCAGGAGCTCTGCAGCAAAGGCATTGGCCTGCCATTCGACGCGGAGCGTGTCTCCAGAACGACAGATCACGTCCGGCTGCAATTGGCCATTCTCGAACAGCCGCTGCTCCTGGGGATGTTGTCGATAATGCCTGCGATGCAGACGCCAGTGCCCGAGTTCGTGAGCGAGTGTGAAGTGATACCGTCCCCGTTTTGCGGGATGGGTGTCTGGGTCAAGCGTGTGGTCAATACCGATTCGACGTTCCTGAAACCAGATGGCCCCATGCACCTCTGCCTGTGGGAACAGACTGGCCATGTCCAGATACTCAAGTGTCAGCCCGCAATGCAGCTCAGCAATCTCATCAACCGGGACTGGCGGCGCCAAAATCGGTGAAAAGTTCAGCCCGTATTCTTCGTTCAGAAGATTCGCTTCTGCAGCAATCTGTTTTTCGTGCAGAAACGGGATACCCTTTCTCGGCAACGCTGGCCGTTGCGGCATTAAGTACTCCTTTTGTTGTTCCTGTTGAACCGGCGAGCCTGCTCCGTCAGTTTCTGGAGCTGTTCAGGTGTTAGACCACTCGCTTCACGCAGTAACTCCGGCATTTGCACCGGTTGACTTTGAATAATTTCCGGCAGGTCATCGGGAACCCGCCCCGCCAGTGAAATCCATTCATCCACATTTTCGTCAAGGAGTTCGGCCATCTTCGTCACGCGTTCGACGGTGGGAGGATCGGCATTTCCCTGTTCCACCAGTGACAGGTAGGTCGGACTCACGTTGGCCAGCTTCGCGAATTTGCGAAGGCTGTACCCCATCGCCATCCGCTTTTCACGAAGCAATTGTCCAAATTTCGAGGGGGAACTGGTCATGTCCGTCTCGGCAAAATACTCTTGAGGCTACTGAAGGCGATTGCCGATGCTCGCCGGGTTGTTTAGTATCCTGTAAACAATGCGGATCATAACCCAGCGGTCGAATTCGAACAACAAGTTTATTGCAAATTTTTTGGAAGTATTGATCTCGAAGGCGGTTGCGGTCGAGCGGTCGGTCAATCAGCTTTTCAGGGCAGCTGAGCTATCGAGCGATTTCGGGCATTTTCAACGGGGCACGCTTGAATAGGTCATGTGCTTCCACAGCTACTCAACTCATTTTTTTGAATCTCAGTCAGATGAATTTGACCGGACAAAACGTCATCGATTTCGAACTCAATCAGCTGTCGAGTCACCTCTGGGAGTCTGCAAACATTCTACGTGGTCCTGTGGACGCAGCTGACTTCAAGACGTTCATCTTCCCGCTGTTGTTCTTCAAACGGATTTCTGACGTTTACGACGAGGAAATGACAGAAGCACTCGCAGAGTCGGATGGCGACCAGCAATACGCCCTGTTCCCGGAGAACCACCGCTTTCAAATCCCGGAGGATTGCCACTGGGACGATGTCCGCAAAAAGACCACCAACGTCGGGAAAGCCCTGGCTCGGGCGATGCGTGAAATTGAGAAAGCTAACCCCGACACGTTGTATGGCATCTTTGGCGATGCTCAGTGGACCAACAAGGATCGTCTCTCGGATGCGTTGCTTCGTGACCTCATCGAGCATTTCTCCAAACTTCCGCTGGGTAATCAATTCGCTCGAGCGGATGTGCTGGGGCAATCGTACGAATACCTGATTAAGAAGTTCGCCGACGCCACCAACAAAAAGGCGGGCGAGTTCTACACACCGCGCAGCGTCGTCAATCTCATGGTTCGTATCCTCGATCCGCGCGAGGGTGAGACAATCTACGACCCGGCGTGCGGCACGGGGGGCATGCTCATCGAAGCGATTCAGCATGTGAAAGATGCTGGCGGAAACGTCCGGACGTTGTGGGGGCGACTTTTCGGCCAGGAGAAGAATCTGACGACATCCTCCATCGCCAGAATGAATTGCTTTCTGCACGGTGTTGAGGATTTCCAGATCGTACGTGGAGACACGCTGCGACAGCCTGCGTTCCATGCGGGCGACACTCTTGCGCACTTCGATTGCGTCATTGCCAATCCACCCTTCTCACTGCAGAAGTGGGGAGAAGATGTCTGGACCAGCGATCCATACGGTCGCAACTTTGCTGAGATGCCTCCCGCGAAGAGCGGCGACTTCGCTTGGGTTCAGCACATGGTCAAATCAATGGCCGCGAAGTCTGGGCGAATGGCGGTCGTCTTGCCGCACGGGGCGCTTTTCCGCATGGGGAAAGAGGGCAAGATCCGCCAGAAGATACTCGGGATGGACATTCTGGATGCCGTCATCGGACTGGGGCAAAACCTGTTCTACGGCACTGGGTTGGCCGCTTGCATCCTCGTGTTTCGCCAAACCAAGCCAAAGGCGCATCGTAAGAAGGTGCTCATCGTCGACGCTTCGAAGGAATTCAAGAAGGGACGGGCACAAAATGAACTTCTGCCCGAGCATGTGGACAGCATTTATCGCTGGTACGAAGAGCACACGGACGTTGAAGGCGTTGCTCGATTGGTCGCTCTCGATGAGATCAAAGAGAACGACTGGAACCTCAATATTCCGAGATACATCGAGCCCGTGATTGAAGAGGAAAAGATCACGGTCGCGGAAGCCATCGAGAATCTCAAAGTGAGTCTCGATGAAGCGTACAAGGCCGAAGATCGGTTGAAGGAGCTACTTGCGGACCACGGCCTCATGGAGGACGTGCAATGCTGACAATCGAAAGACCAGATCTGCTTCCAGCCGAGTTTCGCGTGTTCTATTCGTGGCAGAGCCAGTTGCATCGGGCAGGGAACTTCAATTTCATTGCGGCATCCATTCGAGCAGCAATCTCAAAAGTTGAGGCAGAACTTCCTGACGATGTTTCCTGCGCGATCTCGATCGACCGGGACACTACTGGTCGCGTCGGGACTCCGGAAATCGCAGCGACAATCCTCGAGAAAGTCAGTCAATGCCATCTCTTTGTTGGAGATGTCTCGATAGTTCACGACGACGGATCACGATGTTACAGCAACAACAATGTGCTAATTGAACTCGGATTCGCGGCTGGCAAACTCGGATGGGATCGGGTGGCCTGCGTCTGTAACACCGCGTACGGCCCCGTTGAATCGCTGCCATTCGACATTCGTGGCCGACGCATTCTGAAGTACCAACTCGAAAAAGGTGGCGACAAGAAAACTGCAGCGAGCCAACTCGACAAGCAGCTTTCAGTCGCGATCGGTTCACTCTTGGAAGCGATGGGGCGCGGGGACATCGCTGTTGTTCAGGACCCGGATGACGTCAAGCGAAAGCGCGACGTACAGATCCTCAGGCATGTGCTGGAGAACATTCACAGGCCAACATTCGATGGATTCTTTGAAGGCTTGCGCGAGTACAAGTTCCTGCGTGACTTCCACTTCTACTGGGATGGGCTTGCTCCGGTCGTGAATTCAAACAGGTTTCAGTTTTACGATCAGAAACTTCACGATTTTGTCTTGGCGTTCTGCGTTCCGCTGGGTGAGGGTATCGCGGAAGGGGCGTACGTATTCGGCAGCGGCAACAATCCTGCGTTCTTCACTTTGCGACATCACGTTGATGGCACTGGAATGGAAGGGGTCGAACTAATCCTCGAGAAGCTTTTTGAATCGCAGGCGAAGTTACAGGAGTTTCTTGACTACGTGCATTCGAATTATCCGGAAATTGACCTGAACGAAACCGATCGCGCTGCGTGGGAGGAGAACGAGCCCTACATCACCGGCAGCATCCTCGAATCTCGTCAGGCTGAGGCAGGCGGCGACGCAGACGAGGAAGCCGAATGACTAATCACATCACTCAGTCCCAACTCGAAAGCTACCTCTGGGGGGCGGCGACGTTGCTGCGCGGGTACATCGATGCCGGCGACTACAAGCAGTTCATTTTTCCGCTGCTGTTTTTCAAGCGCATGTGTGACGTCTACGACGAAGAATACGCAGCCGCATTGGAAGAATCCGGTGGCGATGAAGACTTCGCCTCGTTCGCTGAGAACCATCGCTTTGTGATTCCCGAGGACGCCCACTGGAATGTTGTTCGTGAAACAGGCAAGAACGTCGGCAAGGCGATTCAGGACGCGATGCGTAAGATCGAGTCGGCCAACACCGACAAGCTGTACGGCATCTTTGGCGACGCACAGTGGACCAACAAGGATCGCCTGCCCGACCGCACGCTCAAGGAGCTGATCGAGCATTTCAGTTCGCAGACGCTGTCGATTACCAACTGTCCCGAGGATGAACTCGGGGTCGGATACGAATACCTCATCAAGAAGTTTGCCGACGATTCCGGTCACACGGCGGCCGAGTTCTACACGAACCGCACCGTCGTCCATTTGATGACCGAGTTGCTCCAACCGCAGCCGGGCGAGTCGGTTTACGATCCGACCTGCGGGAGCGGCGGCATGTTGCTGTCGTGCGTGACTCACCTGCGGCGGCAGAACAAGGAATGGCGGACGCTCAAGCTCTTTGGACAAGAGCGAAACCTGATGACCTCCGCCATCGCCCGGATGAACTGCTTCCTGCACGGCATCGAGGACTTTCAGATTCAACGGGCCGATACGCTGGGCAATCCGCAGTTTGTCAGTGGCGATCGGCTGCAACAGTTCGATGTGTGCCTGGCCAATCCGCCGTACTCCATCAAGCAATGGGATCGGGCCGCGTTCAGCGCTGATCCCTGGGGACGCAACATTTACGGCACGCCGCCATCTGGCTGTGCTGATTATGCTTTCTTTCAGCACATCGTTTGCAGCTTGTCCCGACCACGCGGCCGTTGTGCGATTCTCTTTCCCCACGGCGTCCTGTTTCGCGACGCTGAGCGCAGTATGCGCGAGAAACTTGTTAGCAGTGATTTGGTTGAGTGCGTTGTCGGTTTGGGACCGAACCTGTTCTACAACTCGCCAATGGAGGCTTGCATTGTCATTTGCCGCACGCAAAAGGAGAGAAAGCTAAGAAACAAGATTCTGTTCATCAACGCTGTAAACGAGGTCACGCGCGAGAGCGCACAAAGTTTTTTACGTGACAGCCACATTAGGCGCATTGCCGACGCTTACCACAAGTTTCACGACGTTGAAAACTTCGCAAGCGTTCGGCCACGTGACGATGTAAGAGAAAACGGATACGACCTGCGCCTTCATTACTACGTACGGCCCCCCGAGGGGAATCAGGTATTAGCAACCAGCGACGAACAGTTGCCCGAAGCCGTATCGACCTGGAGATTAGCAAGCAGTGAGTTGAGAGCGTCGATGAGCACTCTATTTGAGCGATTTGAGGACAAACGCCTTGGGTAAACAGAATACCATGTCAAAGTCAGCAAGCGCGCCTAACGGTGATTCTCTGAAGTGGAAGACCGTTCGCTTCGACGAGGTTGTGCGCAATGTAAAGGACAAGGTTGATCGAGAGAACACGGACCTTACGCGGTATGTCGCTGGTGATCACATGGATTCGGAAGACATACACCTGCGTCGCTGGGGCGAACTGAACGGGGATTATCTCGGCCCCGCGTTTCATCGACGGTTTCGAGAGGGACAAGTACTCTACGGCTCGCGACGTACATACCTGAAGAAGGTTGCAGTGGCTCCGTTTGATGGGATCACTGCTAACACGACGTTCGTTCTCGAATCAAAAGACTCTGAAACGCTCATTCCCGCTATTCTTCCCTTTCTTATGCTCACAGATGACTTTACAGAGCACTCAATCCGTGAATCCAAAGGTTCTGTGAATCCATACGTGAACTGGAAAGACATTGCGAAGTTTCGCTTCGCACTGCCTCCAGTGGATGAGCAACATTCAATCGTTCAACTTCTCACATCCGCTGACGATGTCGCCGAGCATTATAGAAGGGTCTGGAGCGACGCGGCGAGTGTCGTTGACGCGCTGACCATTCAACTATTGTCAGCAGATTGGCCGCACCAACGGTGCGAGACACTTCTGGTCGGTGGACCACGAAACGGCCTCTCACCAAAGTGCAACGCAGATGGGCGAGGTGCGCCAACTATTGCCATTGGAGCCGTCCGAGAAGGCCGTATTCTCACAGAGGGCAATCTAAAATACGCCGAAGTATCTGCGGACGATTTGGCAAAGTTTCGGCTGAATCGCGGCGATGTTCTTGTGGTAAGAGGCAACGGCAACAGAGACCTTTGCGGCCGTTGTGGAATGGTCGATGCTGTTCCCACAGACTGCTTCTATCCTGATCTCCTGATCAAGCTCGACTTCGACGAAAAAGTCATTTCGCCCGAGTTTGCAGTTGTTCAATGGAACCACCGCCTTGCTCACGCAAGGCTCCTCAAGCAGGCCAAATCGACTAACGGAATCTGGAAGATCAACGGAAAGGACATAAAGCAGCACGAACTGTCGGTGCCACCGATTGATGTTCAACGTAGGTTTGTGAACGAACTCGAAGATCCTCAGAAAGCGATGGCAGCCGCAGAGAACGCACGACTCGCGGCAGATCGCCTTACTCTCCGATTAGCAAATGCACTTTTAGGCGCACAAAGTCATGTTCACTGAAGCCAACACTGTCGAACAAATGGTCCTTGATGCCTGTGTATCAAACGGCTGGACCTATGCGGCTGGGCCGACACTTTCGCGGCAGGCTTCGGATGTCTTCGTGGAATCCTCGCTGCGCCAGGCTCTGATCAAACTCAACCCCGAGATCGCTGGCCTGCCAATGTCCTGCGGAGGTTGTCGTGGATACTGATCGCCTGCTGGAAGCATTGACGCTGGGTGAAGACCATGAGATCGAGTTCAAATCGGCTCGCGGTGGTGTGCCGAAGTCTCTGTGGGAAACGTACAGCGCTTTTGCAAATACCGATGGCGGTGTCATTGTTCTTGGTGTGAAACAACGCGGCGGAAACCGATTCGAGATTCAGGGACTCGATGACGCCGAGAAGATCCGGCAAGACTTCTGGAACAACGTCAATAACAAAGGGCACGTCAGCCATAACCTGCTGCGAAATGAGAGCGTCCGCATAGTGACAGTCGAAGGTGACGACGTGCTGGTGATTGAGGTTCCGCGAGCTGATCGTCATCAACGGCCAGTGTTCCTCACTCCGAATCCGCTGACGGGGACGTATCGTCGGTATCACGAAGGCGACTATCGCTGCGACGAGAACGAAGTCCGGCGGATGATCTCGGACGCCGAAGAACAGTCGGCCGATTCGCGAGTGCTGCCGCAGTTTGGAATGGATGACATTCACATGGAGTCACTCCAGGCCTATCGCAACCGCTTTCGCTCACGTGATGAAACACATCCCTGGCTGAATGAAGACGTTTCCGGCTTCCTTCGTAAGATCGGCGGCGTGCGAAAAGACCGTGGTACTGGTGAGGAGGGATTGACGGTCGCCGGGCTGCTGATGTTTGGGAAAGAAGAAGCCATCAAGGACCCGGCATCCGGGATTCGGTTTCAGCTCGACTATCGCGACCGCCGCAGCGAAGACCCCAATGTTCGTTGGGTCGACCGTGTCTGGCAGGACGGGACCTGGAACTGCAATCTGTTTCAGTTTTTCTTTCGAGTCTATCCCCGATTGACAGAAGGGTTGAAAATCCCGTTCGGCTACCAAAAGGAGCCAGACCCGGAACTTGGCAATGCTGTGATTGTCCGTCGTGATGACACTCTGGTTCATGAAGCTGTCCGCGAAGCAATGGTGAACTGCCTCATTCACGCCGACTATCGTGGGCAGGGCGGGATCGTGATGGAACACCATTTTGATCGACTTGAGTTTTCCGACCCAGGAAACTTGTTGGTCTCCTTCGAGCAACTGATTCGCGGCAGTGTCAGTGAATGCCGAAACGAGACGCTGCAAACCATGTTCACCCTGATTGGACTCGGTGAAAAGGCCGGATCGGGAATTGACAAAATTCGAGAAGGCTGGAAAAGCGTTCGCTGGCGTGTGCCCACCTTGAGTGAGCAGTTCCAGCCTGACCGCGTGACCGTGACGATGCCGATGGTCAGCCTGTTGCCAGATACCGCTGTCGAAAAACTGCGTGGGATTATCGGGGACGAGTTGCAGAGCCTGAACGCTGAAGAAGTCCAAGCGTTGGTCACTGCCGATATCGAAGGTTCCGTTTCCAATTTTCGGCTGCAATCGCTGACTGAGCGTCATCCATCGGATTTGACCAAGTTGCTGAAGAATCTGGTCAGCAGCGACCTCCTGGAGCGGGATGGGCACGGGCGAGGAGCGACGTACAGGTGGTCTGAACGCCTTAGGAGATTGTCTGAACCTTCGACTCCGGGCGCAAGAGACGTAGCTCCAGGCGCAAATGGGTTAGGTCCGGGCGCAAGCGAGGATACTCCGGGCGCAACGGAAGACGCCACGGTCACATATGTGCCAGTTCAAGACCCCGTATTGCTGAAGATCGCGTCCGTTGCACGCGAGAATAAGCGATTGACGCCCAAGAAAATGCAGAGCGTCATCTTGAGTCTGTGCCGAGTCCGAGAGCTCACAGGTCGTGACATCGCCGAACTCGTGCAACGTAATCAGGACCGTGTTCTCAAGAGTTATCTGAAACCGTTGCTTGAGAAAGAGCTGCTTGCGAGGAAATACGCGGACGATCCCAATCATCCTCAGCAGGCCTATCGGAGCGTGGCTCCAGAACAAAAGGAGCTGTTTGAATGACGTTCAGTGAAGCCAACACTGTCGAACAAATGGTTCTCGATGCCGCTGTGTCGAACGGCTGGACCTATACGGCGGGGCCATCGCTTTCCCGGCAGGCTTCGGATGTCTTCGTGGAATCCTCGCTTCGTCAGGCTCTGATCAAACTCAACCCCGAGATCGCCGAACAGCCCGATCGGGCCAATGAGGTGATCTACAAGCTACGAGCGATATTGCTGTCCGTGCAGAACGATGGGCTGGTTCGCTCGAACGAAGCCCTAGCTGAGTGGATCAAGGGCGATAAGACGATGCCTTTTGGGCCGAACGGGCAACACACCACCGTTCGTCTCGTCGACTTTGAGAACCCCACGAATAATGAGCTGATCGTCTGCAATCAATGGACGTACAAGGTCGGCCAGTTAGAAAAGCGGTTCGATGTGGTGCTGCTGGTCAATGGGCTGCCGATCATCATCGGCGAAGCCAAGACGCCCGTGCGCCCGGCAGTGACCTGGGTGGACGGGGCCAGCCAGGTTCACGACGACTACGAAACCGGCGTCCCGGCGATGTTCGTGCCGAACGTCTTCAGCTTCGCCACCGAGGGCAAGGCCTTCCGCTATGGCTCGGTGCGGATGCCGCTCGACATCTGGGGACCGTGGCGGGATGCCGACAATCAGCAGGAAGGCTCGCTGGCCGATGTGCGGAAGTCGGTCGCCAGCATCCTGCGACCCGAGGTCGTGCTCGACATCCTGCAAAACTTCACGATCTTCGCCACCGATAAGAAGCACCGCCGCATCAAGATCATCTGCCGCTATCAGCAGTACGAAGGCACCAACCTGATTGTTAAGCGGGTGGTCGAGGGTCAAATCAAAAAGGGGCTGATCTGGCATTTCCAGGGGTCCGGTAAATCGCTGTTGATGGTCTTCACCGCTCAGAAACTGCGGATGCACCCGGCGCTGGGTAATCCGACCGTGCTGATCGTGGTTGACCGGATCGACCTCGACACGCAGATCACGGCCACGTTCAATGCCGCCGACGTGCCGAACATGATCAAGGCGGAGAGCCGCGACGACCTCCAGTCGCTGCTGTCCCAGGACGTGCGGAAGGTCGTCATTACCACGATTCACAAATTTGGTGAAGCGGACGGAGTGCTCAATCCTCGTAAGAATGTCATCGTGATGGTCGATGAGGCCCATCGTACGCAGGAGGGCGACCTCGGCCGCAAGATGCGCGAGGCTATGCCCAATGCGTTTCTATTCGGTCTCACCGGCACGCCGATCAACCGGGCGGACAAGAACACCTTCTGGGCGTTTGGGGCCGATGAGGATGAGAAGGGCTATCTCAGCCGTTACACGTTCCAGGAGTCGATTCGCGACAAGGCCACGTTGCCTCTGCACTTCGAGTCACCGGAGATCAAGCTGAAGATCGACAAGGACGCGATTGATGACGCGTACAAGCAGATTACCGGAGACTTGAGCGAACAGGACCGCGATGATTTGGCCAAGCGAGCCGCCAAGATGGCTGTTCTGGTCAAATCGCCCGAGCGGGTGCGGGGCGTGGTGAAGCACATCGTCGATCACTATCAGTCCAAGGTCGAGCCGAACGGTTTCAAGGCTCAGATTGTCACCTTCGATCGTGAATGCTGCGTACTCTCCAAATCCGCGATGGACGACATCACCGGCGATCCCGATTGCAGCGCGATTGTGATGCACGTGACTCAGAGTGATCCTGATAAGTGGAAGGTTCATCAACGGAACCGTGATGAGGAAGAAAAGCTGCTCGACCGGTTCCGTGATCCGGGCGATCCGCTGAAGTATCTGATCGTCACATCTAAACTGCTGACCGGGTTCGATGCCCCAATTTTGCAGGTGATGTACCTCGACAAGCCGATGCGGGATCACAATCTGCTGCAAGCGATCTGCCGCACGAACCGCATCTACCCCAACAAAACACATGGGCTGATCGTCGATTACATTGGCATCTTCGACGATGTGGCCCAGGCGTTGGACTTCGATGAAAAGGCGGTCGAGCAGGTCATCACGAACCTGGACGAAGTCAAAAAGGAACTCCCAAAGCAGGTTGCGAAGTGTCTGACGTTCTTCCCTAACGTCGATCGTACCGTAGGCGGATATGAGGGATTAATTGCCGCCCAGGATTGTCTGCCCAACAACGAGAAGCGGGACGGCTTTGCGGCGGAATTCTCAGTCCTTGGCCGCATTTGGGAGGCTTTGTCTCCCGATCCGTGCCTGTCACTGTACGAAACCGACTACCGCTGGCTGACGCAGGTCTATGAGTCCGTCAAACCACCAAGCGGCAACGGCAAGCTCTTGTGGCATGTGCTTGGTGCCAAGACCATCGACCTGATTCACAAGAACACGCAACTTGACACCGTTCAGGATGACATTGAAACGCTGGTCATGGATGCAGAAGTTCTAGAAAGCGTGCTCGGCGCACCTGACGCCGACAAGAAAGGGAAGAAGCTGACGATCCAGTTGATTGCCCGGCTCCGAAAACACGCTGGAAACCCAAAGTTCGTCGACCTCGGTGAGCGGTTGGAAAAGATCAAGGACAAGCACGAGCAGGGTCTGATCGACAGCAAGCAGTTTTTGAAGCAGTTGCTGGAACTCGCTAAGGACATGGTTGAGGCCGAACAGCAAGTCGATCCCGAGGAGGAGCAAGACAAAGCCATCGCTGCGCTCACGGAACTCTTTACGGAAGTGAAGACTGAAGACACACCAGTGATTGTCGAACGGATTGTGAAAGACATCGACGAGATCGTCCGCATGGTCCGGTTCCCCGGGTGGCAGAATACCTCTGCCGGAGAACGTGAAGTACAGAAAGCTCTTCGGAAGACGCTCCTGAAATACCACCTCCACAAGGATCAAGAACTTTTTGACCGAGCGTACGGCTATATTCGACAGTACTACTAGTCGATTCTCCTCAAGTTCCTCGATAGGTTGGAATCCACCGTCGAAGCGAAATCTACGACTTGTGCTGAGCTTCATTTTCCGCTCTACAAGGTCGCAGGTCGCAGGTCGCAGGTCGCAGGTCGCAGGTCGCAGGTCGCAGGTCGCAGCTGAGATTTCTGCCGAGGTTGATTTCGGCCAGACAAAGGCCGAGGAAGCTCGTTCCGGACTCAACGAGCTCGGACTCAACGACGATGTGCAATTTGGCAATTTGTCATGATGCCTAACCACATCTTCCGTTGTTTCTTCCACGAGGCTTGAGCAGTCAGTGGTCTCAGCATCCTCTCGTGAACCGGATCGCGGCCGCTGGTCACTCGGGGAAGAAACAGCAGCTCTTCCTGAATGTCCGGTGCAAGGTTCAGGAGGTTCATGATTTGGGTCATACGCGGCTGCGTGACGTGAGCGAGGCGGGCGAGTTCTGAACGATCTGTAATGATGCCAGTCGTGATGAGACCATCGAATTTGATTGCCAGTGCCATCAATCGCGAGATTCGGGGGATTCTACCGCTGGGAACGTCGGGTTGGTCTCGGCTGTCCTGACGGCGTCGACCTCGTCTGTTATCTCTGATCTGGACTTTCCGCTTCACTTTGATCATGGGGTCTCCTTTGTCGAACTCGTTGTGAGGGAGTGGAACGCCTCTGTGTGAAACTCGATCTCGACGCTGCTATCTGTCGAATCGAACTCAACCCGTTTCACCGCGAGAGCGAGGGATCGAGCCTGTTCTTGAGGGCTGAGTGTGCCCCAGAGCCCTGCAAAATCTGCGAACGCGGCTTCCACGTCTTCTGACGGCAGTTGTTCCTGTTCGGCCTCTAATATCCGTTGGTCGAGTTTAGAAATCTGTCGAGCGGTCTTGGCGATCCGATCGTGCAGGTCAGCGATGAGTGAGGTGTTGTCGGTATTGGCTTCAGGAGCAACTGTCAATCGATTGAGTTCTGTGTGGTACCAGGCACATTGCTGCCGAAGCTGATCCCGGTCTTTTCTCAAGCGTTTGATCTCAGTGACATCGTCTTCCAGCGCCTGCTTCAGTACTTGTTTACGCAGTGCCGGATCGGTCGTCATTTCTCGGAACTGGTCGACCACGACTTCTTCGATCTGTGCGGCGGGTAACGAACGTGTCGGACAACTGCGACGTCCGCTTTTGATGACCTGTGTGCAGGTGTAGTATCGATAGCGTCTGGTTCCCTTGCCGGTGAACGTGTGCGTCATCGAGCGCTCGCAGGCTTTGCAGACCAACAGTCCCTTCAGGAGGGCGCCGTGTTTGTTGCGAACCTCGCCCCCACCGGTTCGTCCGTTGCGTTGCAGCTGCTGTTGAACGTTCCGAAACAGATCTTCGTTGACAATCGGTTCGTGTTCCCCAGCATACAGTTCGGTCTTGTGCCGGATCTTTCCGATGTAGATGGGGTTGGTCAGGAGGGCGTGCAGACTCCCTTTGTCGAACTCTCCATCCCCCTTGGGCTGACCCTTTCTGGTCATCCATGCTTTGTTTCTCCAGCCGAGCTGTTCCAGTTCGACGACGACTGAGAGGAGCGAACCCAATTTGAGGTACATCTCGAAGATCTCCCGAACACGGGAAGTTTCCTCAGCATTGACTCTTAACTTCGGACTCGGTTGAGAACGATCCACGTCGTACCCGAGGACGGGGATTCCTCCGGTCCATTTACCGCGTCTTCGTTGAGCGGCGATCTTGTCCCGGATTCGCTCACCGATGATCTCACGTTCAAACTGGGCGAATGAGAGCAGGACATTCAGAGTCAGCCGCCCCATCGAATGGGTCGTGTTGAACTGCTGTGTCACCGAGACGAACGACACATTGTGTTTTTCGAACGTCTCCATCATGCGAGCAAAGTCCATCAGGGAACGGCTGAGGCGGTCGACCTTATAGACTACCACGCAGTTCACTCGTCCCGCTTCGATGTCCAGCAACAATTGTCTCAGACCGGGACGATCCATGTTCCCGCCGGAGAACCCTCCATCGTGGTACTGGTCCGGAATGCAGACCCAGCCCTCGTTCTTCTGGCTGGCGATGAACGCTTCCCCTGCCTCGCGTTGGGCATCGAGTGAGTTGAACTCCTGGTCGAGTCCATCTTCGGTCGACTTGCGGCAGTAGATTGCGCAGCGGATCTGAGGGTTGGATGTCTGTGTTCGACTCATTTGACTCCTCCCAGCTTGAAGAACCGGAATCCGTTGCAGTGCGATCCGGTGATTGCTTTGGCGACCGCGGACAACGTCTTGAATCTCTCTCCGTCGTACTCGAATCCGCCCTGCAACACACGAACTTCCAAAGTCTGACCCTTGTACTTCCTGGTGATGGACGTTCCCGGCGAAGGGAGTCTGGGATCGGACTGGAGAGTGCTCTTCACGGATTTCGTAGGCGAAATCATCGGGTGTTTGTCTCTCGGTGGGGTTGTTCTCACTTCGGCGTCGACCGCCAGCTCTTCGGCCCGTCTTCGAGCCCGTTGGCTGAGGTCTCCTTCTGCAATTGCCTGCAGCCGCCAGCCAACCTTGCGGATGAGATAGGTTTTATGACGTGAACGGGGTTGCTCTCCGAAGACCTCGGCGTAGCGATCACGAAGTGCGTCCGTGGTGAGCTGCTGCAGCGCAGCGAGTTCGTTCTCAATGTTCATGGCAATCCTCTCAGGCTCGAAGTGTGTTCCGGTCGCGATGAATACGACCATGTGGTTGGCGGGTCTTCAGACGCGAAGCACAGCTACGGTTGATCGCGGGCTGAAAGCTCTTGGGCAACAGTCACACTGGGCCTTGTTTGGTGGAGAACCTCAAGGCATGTGCCACCGGTTTCGGAAGCGGATTCGAAAGTGCGAGTGTCGCAGCGTTTTGAGAGCCTGCGGTGACGGCGAACTCCGTCGGCAAGAATGGCGACGAGATCGCGGAGGTTGTGGTGAGAAGCATGTTCCTGCATTAAGTTCCCGGTGCTCAGGGAGAGATAAAATCGACGATGGCCCAATACCAGCGTCTCTTGTTACTTATGCAGAAAAAGTCTCCGTTGTCCGCTGTTCTCATCACCGGGCAGTCGGAGTATTTCGGAGGAGAATTCGAAAAGCCGAATCATGCGTGGCGAACCGGACGAGCTGATAACCCGAACGCTCTGTCTCTGTGAGTGCAGAGAGACTTTCGGTGCGAGAGAGGCGCCTTGAAACGAATCGTCGGCGGCAGAGTTGTCTCTATAAGTTCGGCAGAGACGCTTCGAGAATCTGGGGAGCAACGCAAACTATTGCGGAGATTGGGGATCGATTCGCGTGTCTCTGGTTCAGCGCAAAAGAAAACCCCACGGTCGCAGAATTTGCTACCTTGGGGTTTTAGTGGTGTGAGACTGACCGTCTTCGAAAAAGAGACAGAGACACGCACAACTGCGGCAATCCTGAGCGGTCCGGACAGTCACAGTTTGGTTCCCTCACGCGAACCACGAACAACACACAATACGACATCTATAGCCGTCAGCTCGTTGTTGATCACCAATGATAAATGTCTCGTTACGAGTGGCTCTTCCGCCTCAATTAAAGCGTAGGTTGTCGCACACCGAGTGAATCAAACTGCCGGCTAACTCAACTGAACGTGCAAAGCCCACTCCACCAGGGATCACAAAATCGGCAAACTCTCGGCTCGGACTGACAAACTGAAGGTGTGCAGGGCGAACCGTAGACTCGTACTGGGAGCCAGGGCAATCGCACGTCGGTTTTCGACTTCGGAGTGAGTTTTGCATGAAGTGTTTCTCCGTCAAGGGGTGGATTTGGATTCGCCTGGTTTTGTGGTTTGGACGGAGTCGTTTTGAAAATGAAGAACGGGTATTTCGAATTTCTTGCACACTTTGTGGATTTGACTGACCCGCGTGAGGATCGTGGAAGTAATCACAATCTTTTCGACGTTGTTGGTCTGGCTTTGTGTGGAACGATTTGCGGTGCAAATAGCTGGGCGGATATTGAGCGGTTCGCCGTGGCTCATCAGGAGTGGTTCGAGCAATTTCTGGAACTGCCGTATGGAGTTCCTTCGCACGACACGTTTGGGCGAGTGTTTGCCCGGCTCGATACCGACGAATTTCAGCGATGTCTGGGACGCTGGGTCGAGCAGTTGCAGCTTCAACTTGACGGGCAAACCGTTGCCATCGATGGAAAGACATTGCGTGGTTCGCATGATCGCTCATCCGCTCAGGAAGCGTTGCATGTGGTGGGCGCCTGGGCCAATCAGGTGAATTTCTGTCTGGGACAGGTTCGCGTTAAGAGCAAGTCGAACGAGATTCCGGCGGTGCAGGAGTTGTTGGAGATTCTCCACCTCAAAGGAGCAGTTGTCACAGCGGATGCGATGCACTGCCAGAAGAAGACTGCCCAGAAGATCATCGACAAAGGGGCCGACTACCTCCTTCAGGTCAAGCAGAATCAGGAGTCGCTGCACGATGCCATCACGGAAGAAATCGATCGCTATGCCCAGGGGAACTTTTGCCATCGCAACGTCCGGCAGCAGACCACGAAGGAAAAGAATCGGGGTCGCATCGAAACACGAACGACGCTGGTGGCCCCGGCACCTGCAGAACTCAAGACAAGATGGCCAGGGTTGCAAACAATCGGAGCGATCTATCGTCGACGTGAACTGGCAAACGGCACGGAAAGTGAAGAGATGACGTTGCTAATCAGCAGCCTCCCTCCCAAAGTCCGGGATCTGTCAAAACATGTGCGAAATCACTGGTCGGTCTGGCGTGCTCCCCATTTTCTGATCCAGATGTTATGAGAGTCAACCGACCGATTTTGGTTCGAGGAGACTTTGATGACGAAGCGACGACGACGTAAGCCTGAGCAGATTGTGAAGCTGTTGCAGGAGGGGCAAGCGATGTTGGCGGCAGGAAAGTCGCTGGCTGAGGTGTTGCAGAAGCTG
>NZ_SIHI01000053.1 GCF_007859735.1 Thalassoglobus neptunius
CACCCACAACTCACCCTGAACTTCCGATTTCCGTCGCCCCAACGCCATCGTTTCCTCCTTGATCAACTCCAACTGCTGAAAGATAATTCATCTCCCCCATCAATGCGAGTTTTTCAACGGGCTGCTAAGCTTATGGCCATTCTTGCATTGAAAACGGTGAGACGAATCTGCGTTGTCCATCGAACAGATCTCCATGCGTGTCCTTCGACGCTGACTGTCCGTTTTCGCTTCTCGTGCGAAACCGTGAAGACCGAGCGTCTGCGAATGACTGAGTGAGTCCTTTCTCTCTGCGGGATCGCGTTTGCGACGAGCGGCAAGCTCTCTGTCAACGCCGACTCATGGAGAAGTCTTCGCCTCAATCGGGGGGAATACTCATGAAACCCCGAAACGGAGAAAGTGACCGCGACAATTTGGAAAAATCTTCTTTTCTCTCTTAGGCGTTCAATGCGTCACTTCGCATGGGAACTGCAGTCTTGTCGCTAGTCGATCTGTCCCAAATCGGAAACTTCGTCTCCAACGTGCGGCAAATAGAGATGAAAACGAATCGAAATCAACCGGAACGCAACGATGAACGCGATGGCGACCGGAGCCGCGAAAGCTTCGATCGATGGAACCGAACGCATCAGGATATAGATCCAACTTCCCACGAATGAACAGGTCGCAAACAATGGAGCCGGTCGAAAGAGGCTGGGAACGCGATTGCAGATGACATCTCCCATCACGCCCCCGAAGGTGCCGGTTACAGTTCCGAGCAACGAAGCGACGAACCATGATGTTCCCTCATCGATCGCGGCACTAGTCCCCGCGACGCTGAACAGCCCGAGTCCAAGAGCATCGGGAATACTCAGGTATCGCTCCAGGTAAACGGGGACAGTCTTCAGAACGGAGCTGATCAACGCAATCACGAAGACGATGACGGGGTAATGCTCTTCTCGAATCCAAAACAGTGGATGCCGATCAAGAAAGAGATCGCGAAGAGTCCCGCCTCCGAAAGCGACGACGAGGGCGAGACAAAACACGCCGACAAAGTCCATATGATGCCGACGCGCCAACAGCACACCATAAAACGCACTGGAAACGACAGCGAGCAGTTCGATGACGCGATACATTGACTCTTTTTCTAAGAAATTTTCGAGAGAGCTCTTTACATCAAGACCGGCAAGAATCAATTCGCACTCTGTGGACTCACTTCGCGTCCTTCGAGTCCGAAGCTTTCAACTCGCCGGAGAAAAACTTGATGATCCGATCGTTGCTGCGCGCGTAAGACCTCAACTTCTCGATTGAAGTGGGAAGACTCATCACATCGACATCCAACTGAAGAACATCGACTTTGGAATCTCTCCGTGCGATGAGAAACAGCGTTCCCTGATCCGTTTGAAATTTCTGACTGTCGATCACAACAGCGGCATCACGACCATCTTTGGTTTCGCAAAGAATCGGAATTCGTCCCCCGGGATGCGCAAACGAACCTTCGCAAACGGCTGACTGCGGCCCAGAGCTGCTCCGCATCGAACTTCCTGACGAACCTGCACTCCAGAAGACGACCTTGAGTCCGTCTGGAGAGTCCAAATGAATCGTTACCGCCTCAACTGCTGCAACGTCGATCCCCGGGATCGGGTTCTCAGCAGCCATCGACCAGGTTGCGCTACTCGAACGCACTCCGGTTTCTCCGTGTGAGGGACGGCAACTGTGTAACAGAGAGATTCCCGCTACGAGGATTGCAAGCCACTTGATTTTCGACGTCATCGACATGTCCTTGAGAGAGACTGCGTTCAGAAACACACTTCAGAAGACACACTCTTCATGATCGAAACTGATCCGATCGTGAATCCACAAGCTTGATGCTCAGGAATCCAAGGACGAGCGTGATAGATCACAGCCAAACAGTGTACCATTTCTGACTGCCATGACGATTGCTCGCGACAGGCTTTCCCATACAACAAACGACACGGACCCAATAATGAAGATCCGGAAAATCGCGATCAGTCTGGGATGGATTTTCTGCACCGCTCTCACGAGCCTCGCACAAGACGATGTCCCCGATCAATTCGCTGCAGATGCCGAAATCGAAGCAGTCAAATCCGCACCGGCTGACGTGGAAGTTCAGCCTGCTGTCACCGATCAAATGATTGAAGAGCGTCTGGAGAACATTCTTCGTGCGACGGAATGGTTCCTTCGCCCACAAGTTGAGGTGAACGAAGGAGTCGCATTCATCAGTGGCGAGGCAGAAACCGACGAGCATCGAAAGTGGGCGGGAGACCTTGCGAGGAACACGCAAGACGTTGTCGCAGTGGTCAATAAGTTACAAGTGACGCCCAAGAGCATCTGGGATTTCACACCGGCATGGATTGAGATCCAGAGAATGGGACGCGAAGCGGTCCAGGCGACGCCACTTCTCCTCCTCGGCCTGCTTCTGTTCGGGCTGACCTGGGTTTTCGCGACAATGTCGATGCGAATTGCTTTCGCACTTTTTGAGAATCGGTTGCCAAGCCCACTCTTGAGACACGTCATTTCCCGAGCCATTGCAATTCCGGTCTTCCTGTTTGGGATTTATCTGATTCTCAGAATCTCCGGGCTGACACAAATTGCGATGACGGTGCTCGGAGGAACGGGTCTTATCGGTATCGTCATCGGAATTGCGTTTCGCGACATCGCAGAGAACTTTCTCGCGAGCATTCTCATCAGCATTCAGCGACCGTTCTCTCTTGGTGATCTCATCCAGGTTGGAGGTCACGAAGGTGTGGTTCAGCGAGTCACCACGCGCGGAACGCTGTTGATGACATTGGATGGCAATCACGTTCAGATTCCCAACGCCACGATTTATAAGAACGTTATCAAGAACTTCACCGCCAATCCAAAGCGGAGATTCGACTTCCTGGTCGGGATCGACTATCTCGATTCTGCGTCGAAAGCCCAGGATGTGATTCAGCAAATGCTTGAAGACCATGAAGCGATTCTCGACGATCCCGAACCGATGGTGCTCGTCGAGGAACTTGGCACTTCGACCGTGAACCTGCGCGTGTATGCGTGGATTGACGGAAGCCAGTACAGTGCAGCCAAAGTTCGTTCGTCGGTCATTCGCTTGACCAAGCGGGCCATTTCCGATGCTGGACTCACGATGCCCGACGAAGCACGTGAAGTGATCTTCCCTAATGGCATTCCCGTCACAATGATCGACGACCAACGGCGAACAAGACATCCGCACGAACAGGAGTCTTCGACATCAGTGCCCGCTGCCGAACCGGAAACCGTCCAGAATGAGTCGGAAGGCGGCTTCAGCAGTGAGATTGAAGAAATCGAGAAACAGGCACAGGAATCATCTCCTCCCGACAAAGGAGCGAACCTGCTCGACACTGCCGAACAAGAGTGACTTGCGTCTGTGTTTATGAACTTTGTGCATTCGGTTTAACTCGTTGCGCATGATGATCGAAACGCTCGATGATCGAATCGCTTGCTCCTGAAAGTCGCTTATGAAAGCAGACGTTGAGATGTTCTCGATATTCGAAATGTCTGAAACAGAAAAGAGCCCGACGACAACAGTCATCGGGCTCTATGATCGGTTTGAAAATCTCAACGAAGCTTATTACTCGACGGTTGAACCTTTGAATCCAGCTTCGGCAAGGGCTGTCGTGGCAACGTCCTGCGGAACTTCTCCGTCGAATTTGACGACGATGCGACGATCGTTGATCACGCCCTCTTCTTCTTGTGGAACGAGTTCAACAAGACTCACTCCGTCGAGTCCTTCGAGAGTTTCTTTGACCTTCGGGTAGCACGCAAACGGACAGTGCATTTCTGGCACTGCAAGCGTTACTTCATCTCCAGCGGTGAAGGCCGCAAGATCAGCGGCGGTTGCGGTTTCTGTCATTCCTTCTGTGGCGGCCGGAACTTCGCTCGTTGACTGCTGATCCGAATTTGTACAACCGGCAACTGTTGTCGCAACAGCGACGGCAACGGAAAGCATCATCCACTTTGACATGTTCAAAGACTCCAATTTTTGTGTTCAATAAGTCTATCGATCGTTCACTTTTCAATCGATGAAATTTCTCATTTGGCAATCTCAGCAAATTCGACGAACTCGCGTTCTTGCCGTCGTCATTCTATCACCATCAACATCCATCATCTGTGGAGTGGTTCACAAAGTCGATCTGTAAAACACAGATTGTTCAAAAATGAGAACGGTCGACGTTCGCCCCACTCTTCGATGTTCCCGATGATCGCGGCCCGATCGTCGACTATGGTTTTCTTACGCAGAAGAGTTGGCTTCCTGTTCGCAAGATGAAGCTGTCGTTGGCGACTGCAACACCGTAGAGAGTCGGGGCAGAAAACATTGCTTGGGCGCTGCGTCGTTCTTCTGTCTCTTCCTCAGCGACGGGAACGTTGTTCACTGGCGGATTTTCTTCCGTCCAGAGTTTGTTTTCGGCAAGGACTTCAAACTCTCTTCCCGATCGAAGGACTGATGTCGTCCCTGACTTTCCGAAGAAGTAAACTCGCTCGCCGACACCGATCGGGGTTGCCCAGCAGGACTCTGAGATGCGCTCGGTGAAGACGTCGACGCCAGTTTCAACATCAACGCAGAAGACGACAGCTGAACGATTCACCCAGTAAGCCACGCCATCATGTGCAACGGGTGAGGCCCAGGATGGGGTCGCCTTCGGAGTCGTCCACTGAAACTTCGGAACATAGTCGCTTCCCTGTTTTTCGACGACGAGCAGGCCATTCGATTTACGGGCCATCGTTGCATTTTCGCCCTGCCGCCCTGCGGAAGCACCGATGAAGAACTGACCCTCACCCGGAGATTGAGGTGTTGTTGCCCTGTTTCCTCCGACCTGATCGAACGTCCAAAGCTCTTTTCCGGTCTTGGTGTCATACCCAATGACAGTTCCGTCCGAGCTGCATACAACTTGCGGTTCTCCACCGATCTCGACGATCGCGGGCGAACTCCAGTTCGTTCGAGGTTTTCGATCAGTCTTCCAGAGGGTCTCGCCG
Organism: Thalassoglobus neptunius; assembly: GCF_007859735.1. Taxonomy (GTDB): domain Bacteria; phylum Planctomycetota; class Planctomycetia; order Planctomycetales; family Planctomycetaceae; genus Thalassoglobus; species Thalassoglobus neptunius. The sequence goes on from NZ_SIHI01000053.1 coordinate 4,987, forward strand.
GTCTCTTTGCTCAAAGAAATTAGATAAGCCGCTTCTTCATCATCGATCAGGATAATCACTTGATCGTCGGTCTGAACGGGTGAACTTGAAAGACCGAATTTGTTCTTCGGGCGACCATAGTCATCCGAGAGCGATCGCTTCCAGCGTTCTTCACCGGATCGCGTCAATGCGACCACATCGCCACTTTCGAAGTATGCGTAGATTCCGTCTGCGTCAACGACAGGTGTTGGAGCAGCCCGGCTGATGTAGACACTCGCTTTTTCGGGGAACGTCGATGCGGTCTCACTTTCCCAACTCAGATCTCCGGATTCGAGATCGAAAGCAACGACGTGAAGCGTGTTTTTATCGGCTCCTGAAACGGATGTGACAAACACGGTTCCGTCCCAGACGACAGGCGAGGATTGCCCGTACCCGGGAAGTTGACGCTGCCAGGCGATTCCCTCGCTGGGTGACCAGCTCAACGGAAGAGATTCCATCTGAAGCTGGGACGCTCCCTCACCGAGAAACCCAGGCCACACTCCTTGCTGCTGCTGAGGAGCAGCAAGAGCCAAAACAATCATGGAAGGAAGTATCGACATATTGAACTTTTCTAGATTTTGAACAAGTGAATAGCTGCTTCCGGTTCTGACCTGAAAGACATCACAACGGTCAATCAGCAGTTTTGCTTGACGCTTGACGGAATCCGCGTTCAGAACGCCACAATTGTAGTCATGATTTCCATTTGAACGACAAACGGCAAGTGAATGCAGTCGAGATGACTCCGGCCGAATCACAACTCGCAGAGTCACTGAAGGAAATTCATCGAATCTCGTCGTCGAGGATTCGCTTGCTGGACGACTTCAACACCGCTCATCGCGAATCCCCGAGGACGAACCAGAGATTTTAGAACTCGGCGATAATCTCTCCTCCACCGCGAGTTCCCAATCCTTACCAGACTCCCCGATCGATGCTGTCACCGACAAATCGGCAGGCTCCATCTCCCAGGAGAGCTTGCACTCCGCCGACGTGACGGCTTCTCGCTGCTTTCAATCCACGATTCCCCCAGAAGAAGCAGTCGTATCGTGGACTGTTTGGCGTGTAGAAGTGATTGTACATCGTATTCTCGTACGCTTGCCCGGCCCACAGTCGACCTCGACTCGCCATGAATCGATTCACGCCTCCCGGAACATCCTGGTCACAATTCGCCGCAGTCACTTGCGAAGCTGGGACGACCAATCCCATGTAGAGCTGTGGATCGGCATCTGCACCGGCAGGGAGGTCTTCCCCACCTGGACCGAGCAGACTTTCTGAAATGAGAACGGTGTTACTCAGCCCATCTGTGCAGTCCGCAAATCGACGCCAATGCAGCGACGAGAACATTCCATCAGCTGCGTTCCCGGAATCGCCGTCATCGTTGGGATCGGAAACCTGATTGATTCCCGAGCCACTGCAAGCGACGTAGTTCGTCGGAGCTGAGTCCACGACCCCGGAAGGACTGGAGACAAACGCTGATCGGTCACTCGGACACATGTAAACCGGAATCATTTGCTTGATCACGTCCTGATGCTCTGGTCGAGGGGGTTGGCCTCCTCCCGGCGGGTAGAGCGTCAAGTTCATGTCCAACTGATTGAAGGTGTTGGCCTGATCCAGGTACGGCAGAATTGAGGCAAGGTAACTCCACCGGAACGTTGTTCCCTGTGCGGGATCATGCACACCGTTCCAGCCACACGGGAGCCGACGATAAACGGACTCATAGTTGTGGAGCGCCAACCCGATTTGTTTGAGATTGTTTTTACATTGCGTTCGACGTGCAGCCTCCCGAGCTTGTTGCACTGCTGGCAACAGCAGTGCAATCAGAATCGCGATGATCGCGATCACGACAAGGAGTTCAATTAACGTAAATGCTTTTCGACGCGGTGCCGCGGTTCTATCAACTGACATTATTTGTGATTCCATTTCTGTAAGAATTTTTTCTTCCCGGCGTTTTCAACACACGGATTGAATCACCGAATGCGGAATTCGCGCTGAGAGGGAGGCGCACTGTTTACACCTCGCACTCGGTCGGACGCACGAATCACTTCGCCCAATTGACTGAAGTGTTTCCGTGCAGACCAACTGGCAGATCGGCGCACAATTCGATCGCAGAACGATGAACAATGAATGGAGAGAGTTGTTGTCTCGACCGGTTAAAAGCGGCAGGTGGTCGCACGCTCACGTCAGGCCTGTAGCCAGCCTTGTGGAGAGCGAGCCAAGTCCTGGGTGAGCGTGCAAGCACACGCCGCTCCAGAGAGCATCCACGGCGCATTCAATGAACGCGATGTCCGGATGCAGATGGCAGCCTGAGACGGAAACGACCCTCAAAGGAAGAAATGGAGCCGCGGGGGAGGATCGGGCGGGCTGAGCGTTGCACTCTCCAGCAACGTATCGACAGGATGAAGCGTGTCGATCGGAGTAAAGAGAAGGTTCAGGTCATCGAAACTGAAGGTCCCAGCCCACAGCATGGAATCAGCCCCCCCCCCGATTCCGCGACACTTCAACGCGAAAATCCCAAGTACCGTTTTCGAATTCGGTGAGGCAATTTCCTTGTCAGCTGCTGCCTCCGAATCATTAGCGACCTGCGATTCTGCACAAGAGGCGACGCCACCGCTGCCACACAATCGAGCACAATGTAAAGTGTCACTCTGCGACGGATCAGCATTCAAAGTGAGTGCATCAACATCGCAGAGTGAGTGGCCCGCCTCATTGTGTTCAAGACATTCTGAGTTCTGAACTTGCTCGCCATTTCCAGACTGAAGCTGGCCTAATGAAGTCGCTTTCACTTCGATCGTCTGATGGGAACAACAGACTTGTTTTCCGGTCGCAGAATCTTCTTCATTCACCGCAGCAATCTTGACGAATTCCGGGATCTCAATTTTGTTCTTAATCCCCCAACTCACCTTTTCGGCATTGGAAAAGCAGCAGCAACTTTCCCAGCACGCTTCGGCTGAGAGACACCCGCAGGGACGATCCTGACAGGGAAACGGCGTTGAGCGATCTTTGTGATTGCCGGCAGCTTGAGAACTCAGCTGCACCGAGAGAGGCACCATCGCCAGCCCAATACCGATCACGACCATCAGGCAAAGAATCCTGCGGTTTATCGATGATCGAATTGTCTTGAGCCTACGGGGCACGTTTTCAACTATGCTTGATGCCAAGCCGTCTGTCTCTTTGATCAGACGGCAACCCGGGCTCGCTCTCCACGAAGATGATCCTAACTCAGGATGCGTTAGGTTGCCAGATTCGTCGTTTAAGATGCACGCGAATCTGAATGAGTTCCTTCTATTGAGAAAGTCCCGATCCGTCAGCGATTCCGTTCTGAACCGCGATCAGAAAACATCCGAGATGCTCCGAACATGTGAGGATCTGAAGAAGTGCCGCGGAACTCACTTTTTATTTCGGGAGTATTCAACAGACGCTGGCCCATACGCTTCAAGGTCAACCAACTCAGATTGAACGCCGTCTTCCGGAACCGGTTGTCGCGCGGTCCAGACGATGCCATTCAGGATGAACCGTCTCAAGTCGGGTTGCTTCCAATTCTTGTAGAAGTGGGGCATCACGATTCCAAAACCTCGCCCACCGTCTGGACGATCGATTCCCCAAGCGACAATTTCTCGTTGAGGCGATTCCGGCGGAAGCATCGATGTTGCGAAGACTGTGACGTTGGCAGCTGGACGATTTCTGTCCGGACCGAAATAGTTGTTGATATACGGTTCGTCGTGAATCGTGAATTCCTTCCATCCTCGCGAGACAGGATGTTCGGGAGTCGCTGGGACGATCGTTGCTTCGGGGACGATGCGAGCGATTGACTCATGATGAGGACACGACCGGTTCGCAAAGTATCCTCCCATCCAGTTCAAAAGAGGATGGGACCCATCTTTGGAGACGTCCATACCCAACAAACCGGTGGCGTAGTGCAAACAGACGATGCCGCACCCGCGATCCATCATCTGAGCAAGGTCGCGCAGGTTTTGAGAAGGGTTTTCGAAACGATTCGCAGGAAATGTGTCACCGATGAACACAATCGTATCGGCCTTCGCGCGTTGCTCTTCGCTTGGCCATTGATCAACCACGGTGACCGTCATGCCTTCCAGGTTGGAAGCATTTTCCAGACATCCTTCAACCACGCGGCCTCCAGCCAGAACCTCGTGCGAACCGGGAGGATGTCCACTGGGACCAACCACGACGAGCACATGAGCGTTTTCTTCAGCCACAGCGACGGAGACGGACGCCACCACAAAAGCAGTGATGCTCAAGAATGCAATGAAAGTTCGCAACATGAAGGAACCTCAGTTCAGTGATCGCGGTGAGTGGGATGCGTAGTGAGTGCGACGATGAATACTGGCGGGAACCAGAATTGTGGTCCAGCATGACCAGTGGGTCAATCGTCCGAGTCAATCGTCTGAGTCGGTCATCTTGTCATCACGAAAGAAGATCGCCAGCCAAATGGATTGTTCAGTGACTGAAGTTTCCAAGACACGATGCCGACGATGGGCCGGAATCAGAAGTGCATCGCCTGGTTTCATTTCTACGACGGACGACTGATCTTCAAACTCGATGACTCCCGCACCTGTCAGGAGAACGACCCATTCGTGTTCTGCCTGATCGTACCAGAAGTCCGGAGGTGAACGATGCCCCTGCGAAACGATTCGCTCCACCCGGAATTCCTGGCCGGACAGTAAAGACTCGACAACTTCCTCCGGCAGATCCCCCGAGACGGGTTGGAAAAGATTCTTCATCACCGAATCACCTTTGACTGAGGTATTCTTCGATTCGCTCGGCTTTTCGGAGCAAATAGGGAATGTGTTGATTGTTGGCCTCGACGAAAGCGGCCAGCAGTCGCATGTGATCTTTGAACTCCTCCGTGAACTTTGCGTTCTCCTGATCTCGCCAGGTCGTGCTCAACGCATCCAGCTGACTGGCGAGACTCGCGGACTGGTCTGAGAGCGTGCTGTTGAACTGTTTGAGCTTCATTGCAAATGCCCGAAGCTCTTCGGGGTTGGCAATTGCTTGAGCCATGGAAATCTCCTGCAGGCGAAAAAGAGGACAGCTCTCCGCATGACAAATACCTTGAGACAACTAAGTTTCAAAGTCTTTTCATGTGTGAATGCTTTGCGGTCTTTTCATTCGGTCGGTACGATCTTGGCAATCGACAAGAAGTCTGTCTATTGCGATCACCGAACACCATACAAAACGTTCAGTCAAGACGAGAATCGTCCGCACGATGAGGTGATTCCAGGAGGAATGAACGTTGTCGAAATGAAAGCACACCCGAAACAATGAAACAAACTGTTTTTTGTGCGGCGTTAGCCGGAGTATTCTCGGTCACGTCGCTCTTCGCCGCTGGTCCGAATCAGCTCACCGAAGCTGAAAAACGATCCGGTTGGGAACTCCTCTTTGATGGAACCTCGACTGAGAATTTTCGCAACTACCAGAAAGACACAATCAGCGATGGCTGGGTCGTTGAAGATGGTGCCTTAATTCGAAAAGAAAAAGGTGCTGGTGACATTATCACCAAAAACAAATACTCCGCCTTCGAACTGATGCTTGACTACAAGATTTCTCCGGGCGGAAACAGCGGACTGATGTTTCTGGTGACCGAAGAGTACCCAACTCCTTGGCGCTCAGGTCCGGAAATTCAGATTCAGGACAATGTTGACGGGCACGATGCTCAAAAAGCTGGCTGGCTCTATCAGCTCTATCAGCCACCCAATGATCCGGAAACTGGAAAACCGCTCGATGCGACTCGCCCTGCAGGCGAATGGAATCAACTCCATGTGATCATTGACCCGAAACAGTCTGAGATCAACATGAACGGTGTGCGCTACGTCCGCTTTCAAGTGGGAAGCGACGACTGGAACAAGAAGGTCGCTGCCAGCAAATTTGCTCCGTTCGAGAACTTTGGTAAAGCCAAAGAAGGACACATCGCACTTCAGGATCATGGAAACGAAGTCGCTTTCCGAAACATCAAGATTCGCGACCTCGGACAAGACAACGCTGTCAAGAATCCCGTCGACAGTGAACTCGGCGTCAAACCGAAGCTCGCTTTTCCAAACTTGACCTGGAAGAACTGGGAACCAGTCGACGAGAAAGGACGACCTCAGTCATTCCGTCCGATCGTGGTGACTCATGCGAACGACGGAAGCGGTCGCCTGTTCGTGATGGAACAGCATGGAGTCATTTACTCGTTCGAGAACAAGCCTGATGTGACGGAATCGAACGTCTTTCTTGACTTGCGAGAGAGCGTTAAATACGCCGACCGTCAAAACGAAGAAGGTTTTCTGGGAATGGCGTTCCATCCCAAGTACAAAGAAAACGGTGAGTTCTTCGTCTACTACACAGAGGTTCCGGGACAGGTTTCCGTCATCTCTCGATTCAATGTTTCGGCTGATGATCCCAACAAAGCAGATCCCGACTCGGAACTCGAGATCATGCGAATCGAACAGCCGTTCTGGAATCACAACGGCGGAACAATCGCTTTCGGTCCGGATGGATATCTGTACGTTGGCCTCGGCGATGGCGGCAGCGCAAACGATCCGTTCAACAACGCTCAGAATCTCTCCAGCCTGCTTGGCTCGATCTTGCGAATTGATATCGACAGCACTCAGGATGGCAAGAACTACGCGATTCCTGAAGACAACCCCTTCATTCGTGATCGCGAAGCCCGCCCGGAGATCTATGCGTATGGTCTTCGAAATGTCTGGCGAATGTCATTCGACCGCGAAAGCGGAGACCTGTGGTGTGCCGACGTCGGTCAGAATCTCTGGGAAGAGATCAACATCATCGTCAAAGGTGGAAACTACGGTTGGAACCTGAAAGAGGGTACCCATCCGTTCGGCTCGTCCAGCGCTCTCAACACTCAGGTCATTGATCCGATCTGGGAATATGATCACGGAGTTGGAAAGTCGATCACTGGGGGAACTGTCTACCGTGGATCACGTCTTCCATCACTGAATGGAAAATACATCTACGCCGACTACGTCTCAGGATTGATCTGGGCATTGAACTATGATTCAACTCAGAAGAAAGTCGTGTCGAACGATTCCATTCCGAGCCCACAGATGCCGGTGATTACGTTCGGAGAAGATGCTGAAGGCGAAATTTACTTCTGCATTGTCACCAACGACGGAAACGGCATTTACACTTTCGTTGCCGAATAACTCAGTTCGTTTCGGAACTCATTCCCCGCATCAATCGATTTTGGTGCGGGGATTTGTTTTCATCAGGGGGAAAAGATGGAGTGGGTGATCGCACTGGTCACGCTGACGGCGATGGAAATCGTTCTCGGCATCGACAACATTGTTTTCATCAGCATTCTGTGTGGCAAGCTTCCGTCCGCCCAACGAGCGATGGCCAGAACAATCGGTCTTGGCCTGGCCATGGGAACGCGGATACTTCTGTTACTCTCACTGACCTGGGTCCTGGGGCTCACTCAGCCCATCTTCTATCTGACGGATTTAGGGATACCAGCCTCTCTCGTTGAAACCGAAGAGCAGACGAAATTCCGACTCGCGACAGAAAACGATGTCGAATCCCCTGCTCCATCAGACGACTCTTTGGATTCTCAGGAAGAAACCGATCCCCATACCGAAGAGGGAACGCTTAGCCATAGTTCGCATGGACACGACGAACACAATATCAACTCAGTCTCGTGGCGAGACTTAATCCTTCTCCTGGGAGGCCTCTTCCTCATCGCCAACTCTGTTGTCGAGATTCACCACAAAATCGAAGGCGAGGGAGACTCACACTCGGCTCAGAACACGGGCAACTTCTGGACGGTCATCGTCCAGATTGGAATTCTCGATATCATTTTCTCTCTCGACTCTGTGATCACCGCGATCGGAATGACGGACCATATTAACATCATGATTCTCGCGGTCATCATTGCCATTCTTGTCATGATGCTCTTTGCCGGGATCATTGAAGGGTTCGTCGAGAAGTATCCCACCATCAAAATTCTGGCGCTCAGCTTCCTGATTTTGATCGGTGTGCTGCTGGTCGCTGAGGGAATCGGAACCCCTGTTAATAAGGGGTACATTTACTTCGCAATGGCATTTTCACTCGCCGTCGAGTTGGTCAACATGCAGATTCGTGGTGGTCGAGGTGTTCCGACAACATCAATGGAATTAATCGACGAAGATAAAGATCAGTAATCGCGACATCCTTGAGATCGCAAATCATGCTTCGGTCAAACCCGGGAAATCCACTGTGTCGACCCACTGCGTCGATCAGCGTTCCAAGTCCGCTTCGTCCAGTGGGATCATTGATAGTCCGAGACGTTTGCGATCTTCATCGAGTTGCGCAACCCAGACGGTCACGACATCTCCGAGACTCACGACGTCCAGCGGGGAAGAAACGTACTGATCGGACAGCCGGCTGATGTGAACGAGCCCGTCGTTCTTCAATCCGACGTCGACGAACGCTCCAAAGTCGACAACGTTTGAGACGACTCCCTGAAGCTGCATTCCGATCTTCAGATCTTCGAAGTTCATGACACCGGAGCGGAACAATGGCCCGGCGACATCTTCGCGAGGATCACGCCCGGGACGAGAAATGGCTTCAAAAACCTGCTCCACTGTAAACCGATCGCTCTGCAACGAAGTCGACAGCTCATCAAGGTTCATCCGTTCCGCAGCCAGTTTTTCAGATTGCCCTTTCAGAAAGGACTGGGGATCGGCTCCGAAACTCTTCAGCATCTGACGAGCAAGCGAGTAGCTTTCCGGATGCACCCACGTTGCATCCAGAGGTTCGTCTCCATCCGCGATTCTTAAGAATCCTGCAGCTTGAGTAAACGTGGCGGGTCCAATGCCGGGGACATCAAGAAGTTCCCGCCGTCGTCGAAATGGTCCACTTTCCTGACGACGCCGAACGATCTTCTCAGCCGATTTACGATTCAGACCGGACACATACTTTAACAGTTCCGTACTGGCACGATTCAGATCCACTCCCACGCTATTGACACACGAGACAACCACTTCGCTCAATGATTGTTCGAGCTGTTTTTCGGGAAGGTCATGCTGATACATCCCAACACCAAGGTGTTGCGGTTCGATCTTCACCAGTTCACTTAACGGATCTTGTAAACGTCGGCCGATCGAGAGCGTCCCACGAACTGTGGCATCGAGGTCAGGAAACTCCTCCTGCCCCGCCTGACTCGCGGAATAAATACTCGCCCCAGCTTCATTGACGATTGTATATCGACACTGAAGATTGTGATTCTGGATCGCTTCGCTGACGAGAGCTTCGGTTTCGCGACTCGCTGTTCCGTTGCCGATCGCGATAACATCAACTTGATGTCTCGCAACAAGCTGGCACAACTTTTCAATCTGTGATTCGCGGGAGTCTTTACCGATCACGAAGACGAGGTCAGATTCCAACATAGTCCCAAGTCGATCGATGACAGCGACCTTACACCCCGAGCTAAATCCCGGATCAATCGCCATGACCGTCTTGCTGGGAAGCGGCGGTTGCATGAGCAAACTTCTGAGATTCGCAGCGAACACCCCCATCGAGTGCACATGAGCACTCTCAGTCGCTTCTCGTCTGAGTTCCCGTTCAACAGCGGGGTTAATGAACCTCTTCAATGATTCACTGAGACACTCGGTCAGAATTTGCCTCGCGCGGTGAGTTCCGAGTTCGAGATTGGCAGCAGCTCGTCTCTGAGACTGGTCACCATCCCAATCAAGCGAGACTCGCAAGACTTTCTTTTTCTCTCCCCGGTCAATGGCCATCACCCGATGCGGTGCTAAACGTTTGAATGGGCTTTCGAATCCTCCGTAGTCACTGAATGTCTTCTTGAGTTCTTCGTCTTTTTCGCCGGGCGCGAGCTTGGTCCGAATCACTGCCGTTCGCCGAGCGGTTTCGCGAACGATATCTCGAATTGCGACCAACTCAGAAATGCGACTGGCAACAATCTCCCGCGCTCCGTCCAAAACCGTCTGTGAATCAACAAGATCCGGATGCTTTCCAACACAGTTTGCAGCGACTTTGTCGAGTTGATCGTCACCAACTCGTCCATTCCAAATCGCCTCGGCGAGTGGCCCCAACCCGCGTTCAAGAGCTTCTGTCGCCTTTATTTTCTTCTTGACACGAAACGGCGCATAGAGTTCATCGAGTCGTCGTTTCGAATCTGCCTCGAGGAGTTGTTTCTGAAGCTCCGGAGTCAGTTTGCCAAGTTCGCGAAGCGAATCCATCATGCGAGCCCGAGTTGCGGCAACTTCTCGCAACGTGGCGATTCCCTCTTGAATCGCACGAATCTGATTCTCGTCGAGCCCCCCAGTTTGCTGCTTGCGATAGCGAGTAATGAACGGAACCGTATTGCCCTCATCCAGAATCTCAACCGTTCTGCGAACCGAATCAAGCTTCAGCCCGAGCTGTGATGAGAGTCGTTGAATCAATTCCTTTTCCGAGTCCATTCGCAATTTCTCCGTGACAACACCTCGCAAGCGGCACATTTCGCCGCTCTCAATTCGTAACAGCGTGGGATTGTAACGATTCTATGCGTTTTGTGTGATGCCGGGATCGTGCCGACGACGATGACAACGAAGAAGCACAAGTCATAGAGAAACTGCATCGAAGACCGCCCGAGAATTCATCAAATTGCAAGCGCGATGCAGGCCAGCTTCACTCTCTCCATTGATATGGCGAGAAACAATTGCGTTGCCGGATGTTCGGACATGAACTGCATTTGGGGGACCGACGATGCGTCTGCATTGGCGTGAGATTCAAAAGAAAATTCGCCACTGGGCTGCTCCAGTGGCTACGACACTGATGTCTGGCTCAGCCCTTTTGGCTCAGGCTCCGGTGCAGTTCCAACCGATGGCTCCCGCGCCGAATCCGGGCATCATTCAGGCCAGTGAACAACAGCATCTCGATCCCTACTACTCCGAGAACTATACGTACTCGCTCCCGACGAACGGAGCGCCGCACGGGCCGATCTATCCGCAAGATACGGAAACATCACGCTACGCCGCCTTCGACGTCGCGAACATGGTCGGAACGCATTTCGGAACAGTGGAGTCCGTCGCGTTCAGTTCCGTCAATGTCGCAACAGACGAAACCGTTGACGGCATTTTTGGCGTCCCAGCTGCGAATCGCGTGACGAACATCGCGGAAAACAACAGCCCGATTCCTCGCGACCGCTTTTACATGAGTTACAGCCACTTCGCAAATCCGATCTCCTCGCATATTCGCGTCGATGATCCGAACGATATGGATGACGACCTCCTACCGATCGCCGCGACGGGAACGAACGCCCAATTTAATCACGATCAATTCATGCTCGGGATTGAAAAGGCTTTCTTCGGCGACTCGATGAGTCTTGAACTGCGTGTTCCGATCATCGTTCAAGTCGATCAGTCCGTCCCGGGCGTCATCGATCCAACGTCGACGGCCTTCAGCATGGGTCGCGACGATCCCAACGGAAACATCTCGATCAACTTCAAGAGAGTCATCGGAGAGTGGCACGGTTGCTATGCTTCGGCACTGTTGACTGGCGGAGCGGGAATTACCTTCGCTGCGTCGGACACAACTCACGTCAGCGTCGGCGATGCAGAATTTTACGTTGACAACTCTGCCTATCACTTCAATCCATTCCTCGCCTTCGTCGTCAGCGGCAAAGGTCGATGGTTCTTCCAGGCATTCTTTGAAGCAGACTTCTCCACCGACGACATCACCGTCCATGTTCCGGGAGAAGGACGAGTCGGCTATGTCGACGTCCCTGACTATTACAACATCGACTTGGGAGTCGGGTACTGGCTCACACGCCACACCGAACGCCGATTCCTGAGAGGTGTCGCGCCGATTCTTGAATTCCACTACGGTCGACAACGACAGGATTCACAGGGATTCGCCTTCATCGCTGATGGCGACGAAACGTTGACCAACGCGGTCTTCGGCTCCCTGTACAACCGCCAGGACGTCTACAACTTCACATCCGGAATTCACACTGAACTGACTCGCTGGATGAATACACGAGTCGCTGGAGTCTTCCCGTTCCGAGGAGACGACCATCGCCAGTTCGACGCGGCACTCATGGTGCAGGTTGATATCGTTCGCTGAGATCCCGAACACCCAGGGATCGGTCTTTGAGAAATCAGCGACCGCCCGCAATTTGTGAGATCGAACGGAACGTCAACCATCGCAGAGAAGTGCAGAGAAACCACAAGAATGGCTTTAGCCGGGAGGCCATTCGAGATTTCTCTGCCCCAGTAGATGAAAATGCAGATGGTTGACTGTCTGCCCACCATCAACACCAGTATTGGCCACGACCCGGAATCCGTTCGTGAGTCCCATCTCCGCAGCCAGTTTGCGGATGACAAGCATCATGTGCCCGAGCAGCATTTGATCCCCATCATCAGTCTCAGCGAGAGACGCAATCTCTTTTCGCGGAATCACCAGAATGTGAACCGGTGCCTGAGGATTGACATCACGAAACGCGAGACATTGGTCATCTTCGTAGACGATGTCTGCGGGAATCTCTCCGTCGATGATTTTCTTGAAGATCGTTGGCTCCGGCATTGTCGCGGGTTCCTTGCTGATGCGATTCTTGAAATTGCCTGATCGTGAAAGTGCATGCCCCGAGGAGCGGCTTTCTTCGAGCTTCCTCATCTCATCTAAACATATCTCCGAGAACGAGATCAGCTCGACGAAGAAGAAGACCGTCGTCGTCGAATGGGAGCGGGACAGCAGTCCGCGGGACAAACATCCCAATTCGGCCCATACTGGCCAATTGCTTCTTTCTCCACATTCAGAAGCAATCGCTCCATGATCAATTTGCTCACGCATCGTACAAAATCAGGATGCGTCCCGACACTCGCGGCACGCGACATCGCCAGCCCCAGTTCCTCGCACTTCTCCGCCGCTTCCTCATCGAGATCGAACAGAACTTCCATATGATCCGACAGAAAACCGACCGGAGCAATCACGAGCCCTTCAACGCTTTGCTGATTGAGTTGGTCAATGTGGTCGAGGATATCAGGCTCAAGCCACGGATCTTCCGGACGACCACTTCGACTTTGATAGACAAGCTTCCAGCGATCTTGAGGAATCCCAATCGAATCAGCAATCAGCCGACACGTTTCTGAAAGCTGCTGAACGTAATCACACCCGTCCGACATCGAGCTTGGAATGCTGTGAGCCGTAAATGCAATGTAAAAACTTTGGCGAGCCGGTTCCGGAAGCTTTTCAATCGCATCCCGGATGCAGGCGACGTTCGCGGAAATAAACCCCGGGTGATTGTAGAAGGTCCGAATTTTGTCGACTTCCGGAGCTGACTCTCCGACCGCTTCTTGAGCAGCGTACACATTCTCTCGGTACTGACGGCAACCGGAATAGCTGCTGTAAGCGGAAGCGACGAAGGCGATCGCGTTCTGAATTCCATCCTCCTTCATCTGCTGCATCGTTTCCGTCAGCATCGGATGCCAGTTTCGATTCCCCCAATAAATCGGAATCTCAACTCCCTGGCTGGCGAGATCCGCAGTCACTGCCTCAATCAATTTTCTCATCTGCTGATTGATTGGACTCACGCCGTCGAAGTGGTAGTAATGCTCCGCCACTTCGAGCATGCGCTCACGCGGGACGTTTCGCCCTCTTAAGACATTCTCAAGAAACGGCATCACGTCTTCCCGCGATTCAGGGCCACCGAATGCGACGAAAAGGACCGCGTCGTAGTTGTATTCACTCACCAGAGTTCACTTTTTCCAGAAGTTGTTCCGCAACCGATTCTAACCTCAGAACCAGTTCGCGAAGAATGCTCGTAGTCCGCAACTTTCGCCACCTGAGGTGCAAGCTCTCTGGATTATTGTCAAACTCTACGAATCGTCCAGTCACCTCCTGCGAACTGAGTCTTGATCTACTGCCCTCCCGATGTCGACCCTATGGATTGGAAATTTCTGCTTCGAAGACGAATTGGAGTCTCCCAAAACACTTCCTCGCACGCTTCAAAGGCTTGAAGAGGAACTCACTCCGTGCCTGATCGCAGCTTCTCAGCCCGGGGATTTCATCCTCACAAGAACACCGTGGACTCCTGAAAGCTGGCCCGAACTGGAAGCCATGGGACTCGCTGACCGAACGTTTGTAACAATCGAAGAACTCCGCGATCTCAGACCTTCGATCGAGCGGACACAACCTTGGGGATGGACACAGCCCGCCCAGGAACTCTGCAAGAAATATCAACTCCCGGCACACTCCCCAAGCGCACAGTCTGTTCGCGTTGTGAACTCTCGAAGAACCTCGCGACAGCTCTCGATCGACCTTGGATGTCCATTGCCCGGAGAAATCATCCTCGAATCAATCGCCGATCTGACATCGGCTCTCACGTCAAAACTCTACGAAAACGGATTCGTCATCAAAACAGAACTCGGACAATCTGGCCGAGGGCAGATCCGATCGGAAACGCCAGGACTCACCGACAGTCAAGTTGCCTGGGCGAAGAAGCGACTTCAAGCGGGACAGCGACTCTTTCTTGAACCGCGACTCACGCCGATTCTGGAACTTGGAATCCAATGGGACATCCCCGAAACTGGAGACCCGGTCATATTCGCCGTTACTCAACTGAAGTCCTCTCCGCAGGGGCGGTATGCTCAGACAATCGTTCACCCGAATGATCTCCCCGAAGAGCCGACGACCGCGGTTCTTTCTTTTCAGAGTCAAGCTGTGCAGCGACTCCAGGCAGAAGGCTACTTCGGTTCAGTCGGAATCGATGCGATGATCTATCAGTCTCCGGATAACGAGATTCAGATTCGCCCCCTGCAGGACATCAACGGTCGCTGGACGATGGGCCGCCTCGCCTGTTTTTGGGCCCAGCATTGTTTCCCGAACCGAAAGAACGTCCGCTGGACACACGCTCGCGAAACCCCAACTCCCTCCGCCATTCGAACATCTCCGACTCGAATCAACGAACAACCCGTCGACCACGCAACATGGTGTCACGAATGACAGCCGACTCTGTTTACATCCATGTTCCGTTTTGCATCCATCGATGTGGCTACTGCGACTTCACAGTGATTGCAGGTCGCGACGATTTGATCGAGCACTACCTGAAATGTCTCGAACTCGAAATCGCTCGCTCCATCACCAGTCCGCAACCGGTCTCCACAATTTTCATCGGAGGAGGAACCCCCAGCTATCTCCCGGAACCAGCATTGCAACAACTACTGACCGTCGTCAACGAGTGGTTTCCGCTGCGGGAAGACGGGGAATTCTCGATGGAGTGCAACCCCGATGGACTCACTCTCGACAAAATAAAGATCCTTCGATCTCACTCAGTGAATCGAATCAGCCTCGGCGTTCAATCGTTTAATCCGCAACATCTCGAAACCCTCGAACGAACCCATCTTGCTGAGACCATCAACGCCGTCTTCGCTCAGCTGCGAGACCAACACTTCGCGAACATCTCGCTCGACCTGATCTTCGCCGTTCCCGGCCAAACACTCTCCGACTGGGAAGCGGACCTGAAAACAGTCATCGCTCTGGCCCCCGAGCACGTTTCGACCTACGGGCTCACGTTCGAAAAAGGAACCCAGTTCTGGACCCGCCGGATGAAGTCACAACTCATCCCCGCTGAGGATGAACTCGAACGCGAAATGTATTCCGTCGCGATGACATCGCTCCCAGCTGCTGGCTTCCAACAATACGAACTCTCAAACTTCGCCCAGCCCGGGATGGAGTGTCGACACAATCAGGTCTACTGGCAATCCGCCCCCTACTTCGGCTTCGGTCCCGGAGCAGCCTCCTATCTGAACGGAGTCCGGGCAATGCGTCACCGAAGCGTGACCACATGGATTAGGCGAGTCATCGCCGGAGAATCCGGAATCGCGGAAACCGAAGTACTCAACCCGGAAGACCGAGCGAGAGAAGCGGTCATGCTCGGCCTCAGACAAGTCGCAGGCATCGACCTCGATCAATTCCAACAACAATTCTCCCACCCACTCCCCGACCTCGCCCCCAACGCGTTCGATCGTCTCATCGAAGCTCAACTCCTCACCCTCGACCAAGGCAAACTCCGCCTCACAAAAACCGGCCGCTTCATCGCCGACTCCATCATGGCCGAATTTCTATAGGCTCCTCCGAAATCCTTCGAACGACCTCCGATCTCGCAACCTGTGTAGTGAATTCGTCATGCATTGTTGAAAACATCTCTGGAATCTGAGATGAGAATGCGCTAAAATCTGGTGATGAGTGATTCCCCACGAACGAATGTGTTGTTGGAAGTGGCAAAGCTGTCGCTTCGGATTGGACGCAAGTATGTCGAGCCGTATTCGCATGCGAAGA
>NZ_SIHI01000054.1 GCF_007859735.1 Thalassoglobus neptunius
CACCAAATCGAGCGAAGCCATGATCTATGTGGCTTCCATTGGTCGCATGCTCCGCCGCTTAGCTCCTTCACCCAACCAAGCTCCGTTCAAATACCGACTTACAGCATGAAGAGGATTCCGGATAGGCTCTGAGACTTCGTCCGGGAGCGTGAATGAAATGGAGCGTCCGAGAATTTTCTCAGCTTGTTTTTGTTCCAGTTGCCCCGACATCCCCATTCGACAGCAAACAACTTCGATGGACTCATCGTTAAACCCGAGAGTCTTAAGATAGTCCAAAGTATTTCTTGCTCGACAAACCGATGCAAAATCAGGACGCACCGTTAAGAGAATTGTGGTGGTCTGCTGAAGGATGTTCGAATACTGGTGGAGTTCCCGGCACGAGCCAATATCGATAACGACGTCGTCGTGCTTCTCCAGTGCGACGGAGACCAGATGCTTCAGGTCTGATTCATCAGGTTGACTTCGATCACCGTAGAGACCGGTTGATGGAAGAACTTCCAGACCGGCACACGAAGTGGTCATCGACCGTTCGAGCATCGTCGCATCGACAAAGGTCGAATTTACGCAGAGTTCCTGGAGCGAGTGATTCGAGCTGATTCCCAGAAATCGACCGACGTCTCCCTGCTGGCAAACGAAATCAAGAAGCGCGCAACTCTCCTGACTTTGTGCAATACTCACAGCGAGATTTACTGCAACGGTTGTCGTTCCGCATCCCCCCGTTACTCCAATCACACCAATGACATTTTGTGGAGTGGAGTCGATTCCGATTCGCGTCTTCGCTGAAGAAATCAGCTCGGCAACCTGCGATGACATGTCTCTTCGAAGGTCGACAAAGTCATCTGCTCCCTGATGCAGCAAGCGAATCACATCTTCTGAGGAATCCGCGTGGCCCACAACGACAAGGAAAGAATCGTACTTCTTACGGACATTGAGAATCTGTTGCCCGGCCGATTCCGATTCCTGATCGATGATGGCGAACACGATCTGATACTGATCGCCCTGATCGCTCGGTACGTCGTGGAGAGTCCGCCATGGTCGCGTGACACATTCCTTGATCCGCCTGTTTGAGTTCAAAACCTCATGCAGTTGGGTAGCACTTCCAACATCGTCGCTGATGACCAGTGTTTTCATTGGAACCTCTGGATTCTCCCTTCTTGTGAACGAAGAGATCAGCTCCGGCTGACTTCTTACGTTGCCCAAGTCTCCAGAAGGCTACTTTGAAGTTGGCGGTATGGCGGGCAGAATTTGCTGAATTCAGAAATTTCCACGAGTGAGAATCGTAGGATTTTATGTCGTCGCGCGGGCCAACTTCGGTTCGTTGCAGGACATCATTTGAAAAAAACAACACGATCAATTTGCTCGTTCGAAAACCGTAACGGGGTGACGAAAGTTCCTTTTGAATCGCTCAGAGTGAAGGAGTATCTCGTCCAGACGACAGAGAACATTCCTGACATCAAGCAAGAAGCGAGGGGAGCCTTCCCCTCTCAATGAGCCACGATGATGAAAAAAAACATCACCCCAAGCCTGCGATTGATTATTGAGGCTATCGAACAATCCGGACAACTCTGATCAATCCCTGAAACGTCGAGTATTCATGCTTCAGTGATCCGCAGTGAACGCGGCGCGGAAACTTTGGTCAGAAACTGCTGATAAAATCTGCCGTCAGGGATTGCCGTCGCCAGACCGATAAGAAGAGCGATTCCAAGTGCTTCGGCGCAGAGGTGCATCGCTTCGCCCGACGGTTTGCAGCTTCTGAGTCTCTACCGATTGATGAATCAGAGCCGTCGCAAGCGAATTCCCCGTGATCGCCGAACTCACTCACCCCAGAATTGGAAGAAGTGGGGACGATCCGGGTTGAAGATGGTGTGTGACGATTTCACCGAGAAGTGTTGTCTGAGTGACGTCATAGACTTCGATGTCAGCAAGTGTTCCCGACAACCTGAGATTGCCATCAAAGACAACAATGCGGTCACATTTTGTTCGACCGACCAACTGCTGTTTCGTCGGCTCGGATGATTCCGTTTGCTCAGAATCACTTCCCAACTGGACCAGTTCGGGCGTTTCGTCCGTCTTGGAGGCTCCGACAGGTTCCGCACCTCCATGCCATCCCGGTAGGTTCTGTTCCGCAGCGGGCTCCTCAGCCTTTCGTGTTTCCTTGTTGGCCCATTTGCTCGGACCTTCGACGAGAACTTCCACACGTCGACCGATGAATTGAGCGTTGTCTTCCCCACTGATTTCGTTTTGCAGCTTGAGTAGTTCGTTGTTCCGCCGTTTCTTGACCTTCTCGGGAACATCGTCTTCGTACAGGTCAAACGCTTTGGTTCCAGGCCGAGGGCTGTACTTGAAGATAAAGCTGTTCTTGAAACGAAACTCGTTGACAGCATCGAGACACTTCTGAAACGCCTCTTCCGTCTCCTGGCAGAATCCGACAATAAAGTCACTGGAGACTGAGCAGTCGGGAAGATACTCGCGGATGCGTCCCATCATGTCGCGATAGTCCGCAACCGTGTAGCCACGCTTCATCAGCTTCAGTTGTGAATCACAACCGTGTTGAAGAGGAACATGCAGATAGCGAGAGACTTTGGGCAAGTCTCTCATCGCATCCAGCAAATCGACCGTCATATCCTTTGGATAGTTGGTCACGAATTTAATCCGCTCGATTCCGGGTGTGTCATGAACGAGCGCAATCAGATCACTCAGACGATAGGTCTTCCCGCCTTCGGTATGGGCATAGGAATTGACAGTTTGCCCGAGGAAGGTGATTTCTTTCACTCCCTGATTCGCGAGCGTCTTCACTTCTGAGAGAATCTGTGCGGGCGACCGGGACTGCTCAGGACCACGGGTGTTCGGCACAACGCAGTACGTACAGAATTTGTCGCAGCCGATCATGATTCTCACGAACGCTTGCCACGGGCTGGGCCGCATTGTGGGATCTCGGAGTGGATCGTAGCTCTCGAAACTGCCTGCAACTTCGTCTCGACTCCCCTCTCGTCGTTTCAAAGAAACGGCCAACTGCTTCTTGCGCGTGCTGCGAACCTGATCAACGAGCGCAGGAATTTCAGCAAGCTGACCGGTTCCCACGACAAGATCGACATGAGGAGCTTTCTGGAAGACCTTGTCTTGATCCTGCTGTGCCATGCAGCCGATCACACCAATCACCAGATTGGGGCGTTTTCGCTTCCCGTACTTAAAACGTCCTACAGAGCTGTAGGTCTTGTGCTCAGCGTGCTCACGAACACTGCATGTGTTGAAGAGAACGGTGTCAGCCAGGCTCGGATCGTCGCAGAGATCGTACCCCTGTTGTTTCAGAGCAGCCACGACAAGTTCGCTGTCCAGAACGTTCATCTGGCAGCCAACGGTTTCAATATACAGTTTGCCGTTGTGGGGAGTATTGGATTGCGACATTGTCAATGTGGGTGAGTGGCTGTTGAATCGTTGAAGTTGCAGAATTCGATGAGTGAGAATCGACACCATGGCAAGAACAATCAGGCGATCGTCACTCGCCGGATGTTAAACGATCAGACCGGAAAAGTCTCGGGAAATTAAGAGCCAAGCCTCACTCGATCCCTTTTCAACACATCAAAACTGAAGCATTTGATGTGTTGCCCGGACGCGAGAGCACCTTCACCTCCGGTTTGCCACGATTCACGAACATTGCCTGAATTGCAGGCGAAATCGTACGTCTCAGGCAGGAAAAGTCCGGCGGATGCGATAGACTCACCCGCGTTGATTCGCCCATCGGTGGTCATGTTTTCACTCACCTCTTTCGACCTCGGCTGAAATGCTAAATATTTGCGCATTCGGTGTTCCGGCAGCCTCATCTTTCCAGACGCCCTCAGTTCTGTGGAGCGTGATCAATCTCTTCCTTCTGGGATTGCTTTCGGCTGGAAACACTGCAATTTGGGTCACTTACGTCAATTGGACGCACTCATTTCCGTGGCGACATTCGACTCTTCAACGGCTTCGATCCGTTCATGATTTTTTCGTGGTCGTTGTTCCTGTCGTCCAGTTTTTCTGGTTGGGTGTCGCGGGCCCGGGTCTTCTTTTCGGCGGAAGCTGGGACGATTTAAACCCGTGGATGTGGGGGCTTGTCGCGTTTTGCTCAATCGGATTGGTGAAACTCTTCATCCAAACGGTTCGACATCAGCTCAGAAAAAGTCCCGCAACAATGGTGGTCACAGATTCTCGAGTCGAAGAGATTGCCCACCGGACCGACTCTCCACTGGTGAGTGAGGGGAAATATCAACGGCTGGCAAGGTTACCCGGAAACGAACAGCTTTGCGTCGAATTCAACGAGAAAACTTTCTATCTTGACGGACTCCCCGGCCAACTTGAAGGACTCACAATTCTTCACATCTCTGACTGGCACTTTCTCGGCACGATCTCAAAAGCGTTTTTTGTCGAAGTGAGTGAGATCATTGCGAACGATTCCGCTGATCTCGTTTGTTTCACCGGAGACTTGATCGACAACCAGAGCCTGACGGACTGGATTCCGGATACGCTTGGAAAATTGAACGGACGTTTGGGGAACTATTTTATTCTCGGAAACCACGACTGGTATCAGGAGCCAAAGTCGATTCGAAAAGCGATGACAGATCTCGACTGGATCGATGTCTCATCCCGGACAATGACGCTCGATGTCGATGGGAACGCGCTCGAAATCGGGGGAGACGAAACTCCCTGGATGGGCGAGGAACCGATGTTTACGTCAACAGCTGATTTTAAATTGCTTTTGGCTCACACGCCGGATCGTTTTTCCGCCGCAAAGAAACAGCGAGTCAATCTTGTGCTTTCGGGACATAACCACGGAGGTCAGGTGCAGCTCCCCGCCATCGGCCCGCTTTACTCTCCGAGTCGACACGACACGAAATATGCTTCGGGGCTGTTTCATGAATCGCCTTCGATGATGCACGTGTCGCGCGGATTGTCGGGACGCCACCCGCTTCGATTTCGATGCCTTCCGGAAGTCACACGCATCACACTCCGCAGCGAGTCCCCGCCAAAGTCGTGAACCTGTGCTTTGAATCTGTATCGTGAATCGGAATCCTGATCCTGACGACAGCACCCCGATCTCATCAGTCCGACGAAGCTTCCGATTCCGATGACGAATCGGTGAGGACCGCTTTCAGTCGTCGGATCGCGCGGAGGTACCGCATTCCGGCCGCAGCAGGTGAGAGATTGAGAGCTTCGGCAATTTCGCCGTTTCCAAGATGCTCAACATGCCGCATCACAATGATTTCGCGTTCGTTTTCGTCCAGCTGTTCGAGTGCCTGAAGGAAACGTTCTTCGAGTTCTTTGCGAATCATTGCCGCAGCGGGAGTGAGTTGGTCATCGCGCAGCTGGGCTGCCAGATCGAGCGAAGAGCGATCTCCGAATGCTGGCGATTGCAATCTCTGTTCCTTGTCGACTGACCGTTTCTGAGCGTGGTGTCGACGGTGCAGATCGATCATTCGGTCTTGGGCGAGTTGCCGTATCCACAGGTGAAAAGGCATCTTCGGGTCGGAGACATAGTCTTTCAGTCGCCGACTCGCTTCAAGAAGCACGTCCTGCACAACATCGCTCGCATCGACACGATTCGCGATCTGTCGATCGAGACGGAAGTGAACGAGACGACGCAGCGCCTGACGATGCCGTTCCAGCAAGTCATTGACTGCCGTTTCGTTCCCGTTCGCGACTTCTCGAACGAGGTTCTGAGTGATCTCATGTTGCGGCCAGATAGAATTCTCGGACATGGCGTTCCTGAATGAGACGTTTCACATCAGATTGCTCGAACTCGCACGACGGCACAATGCCAAACACCTTTCGACAGATGTTAATCCATTGTGCCGGTTTCGCTGCACTCGCCGAAACCCACTTCGGTCTCGGATTGCGGAATTCGCTCGCGAAAATTCAACGACGAAAGCATCACAAGCTTTCATCGTTCCGGACCGTAAACAGTTGATACAACTTCACTCGGGAGACACCGTCGAGACCGGTCGATTTGAGTTCCGGCCCCCACTTATCTATTTGTGCCTTGTACGAGTCATTCAATGAGTCCCAGCTTCTCAGAGTCACCTGTCCCGGCAGTGGGACTTCTTCCAAAACTCCCGCATCGACCAGTTGCTGTAGCCGTTTCGGAGAGACGAAATCGGTGTAACCATATGTTGTTCGGTATCGCAGAATCTCATTCCAGTTCACAAGAACATGAGTCAGCCCCTGTTGAGATGACCGTTCTCGAATCTCCTCAGCAGGCAACAAATCCCATGCGTCCGACTCATCATCAATAGACTCGCTCGGAGCATTCTCCCCTTTTTCCGTCGTCAGCAGCAGAAGCAGATTCCGATCGAAGACGGTGTTGTATTGGAACTGAAAATCGGCATCGAAGACTTGCGCTTCACCCACAAACAGGACTTTGTCATCCGGGGAAAGAAACTCGTCGGCAATACGAATCGCCATCGGAACTGCATGGGTCAATTGCCGCATCGATCGGTAGCTTGTCAGGAACGCATTATTTCCCGCGAGTCCGGCCGTAACGAAGACCAAGTTAAACACCAGCGTACCGAAAAAGAGGATGCACAGGCAAGTGAACCCCAACCGTTGAACGACTTGTCCAAACGCAGAATCAGGAAGCGGATGCGAAGAGAATCGTCGACACATTTCGCTCCCGGAAATTCCAGCGAGGATGGCAGCTATCGGCAGAACGGGAACCCAGAATCGATCCAGAAGATGCGTGAGCGAATACCACGCGAAAAGAATCCACACGAGATAACCAAATGTGAGCCAGATCCCCGGACGGCGGTAACACAACAGAAGAGCGAGTGGAGCGAGACCAAACAGAAACGGAGATTGCCAGTCGTTGCGAACGGTGACATCAATCGCATTCGCTTTCAGCTCGGAAATCATCAACGAGGGTTGCTTGATCAAAGCAGAAGGTCGACCGTGCGAATGTTTCCATTTTTCATCGAGTTGCTCGCCCCAGTCAGCTCCTCCAAAAACCGAAGAAACGAGAGGGTAAACCGGGTTTCCCGTTTCGAGTGTGTTCTTCAATGCCCAGGGACCAAAGGTCACTGCGACTCCCAGGCTGAACCACACAGCATGTCGAACGAGCACATTCAAGCTATGCATTCGCCAAAGCGTCACAACACCGATTGCGATGGCGAACGGAATCGTCACAAGAACCAGTCCCGGGTACTTCGTCGCAATCGCGTTCCCTGCTAAGAATCCGATCAAAAACGTCCATCGCTGTCCCACCACGAACTGGCGTCCCTCACTTTTCGTGCAGTCCAGCCATTTCAGAAAAACCAGATAGGTCAGAATCACGTAGCAGCAGAGGGCTCCTTCCGTATACGCGATCGTCGAGATCCGAAACACCCACGGCGTGGACAAGTAGCAGACTGCTCCAATCGCACCAGCCCACGGCCCGGAGAAACGTTTCCCAACAGCGTAAATCCCACAAGCTGTGACAGGAGCAAATGCCGCCAGCACGGTCTTCCCGACAAGAGCACCCGTTGCCCAGTCGTTCTTCAGGACCATTCCGCACAACGAAAGCATCTCCGTCAGAAACGGGAAGCTCGTATAAACATTGTGCGGCAAGAACAGAATCTGCCCCGCAAGAAAGAACTCCTTCGGTCCCTGAAGGTGATACTCTTTGACGTCGAAGTCCGTCGACGGAAGCATCGCGCCCAGCACCATCAATGTGAGGAACGGAACGGCAAGCAGCAGAAAGCCCCAAATCCCTTTTGTATTTCTTCGAGTCGAGGAACTCTCCGATGCAGTGGATTCGCCCTGTTTGTTCCGGGAGTCTCGAACGAACATCCACCCTTCAACAAGAACGGGAAGCCCCAGAACAACAATAAAGAGCCCGCGCGAAAGCAGTCCGAATCGTCCCAATCCCAGAGTCAATAGCGAAACAATTGACAGTCCGACTCCCGCGGAAACACTGAATCTTTCGACCGGGTCCAGTCGCGAAATCAGCCTGAGAGCCCTGAGAAGTAATCGCCCGAAGGCGCATGCGGAAACGAACATTCCAAGTGCCGGAATAACAATTCCCAAACGCTCTGAAAGATACTTGAACCCCGACTCGACTCCTGGCGCTGGCTGAGAAAACATCGCCTCCCAAGCAATCGCCGGAAGGTTCACAAGCACATCCAGTCGCAGCGTCGGATCCTTCGGATCACTGAGATTGGGAAGATCGCTCAATAGAAAACGAGACCAGAACGCGACGATCCAGATCAGACAGATTCCGGGAAGCCACCGCTGAAAAGAAGTTTCCTCGTCTTCAGCCTTTAATTCCGTCTGGACGTTCCTAGTCAACGCTTGTGCCCCGCTTCTGTGCTTTCCATCTCAGCCAGTGATCGGCAAGCACAATCGCAATCATGGCTTCCGCCATTGGAATGAAGCGTGGCAACAAACAAGGATCGTGGCGGCCTTTGGTCTGAATCGTCGCTGGACTTCCATCTCGCGTGACGGTCTCTTGTTCAATCGGAAGGCTACTCGTCGGCTTCACTGCAGTTCGCAGGACGATCGGCATGCCGGTTGTGATCCCTCCGAGCATCCCGCCATGGCGATTCGACTTCGTCACGATCTTGTTTGAACCGTCATCGTCAGACGTTGTAAAGAGATCGTTGTGTTGACTGCCTCGCATGTTTACGCATCCGAAGCCAATGCCGTATTCCACGCCTAAGACCGCCGGAAGAGAAAAGAGCGCTTTGGCGAAGTCTGCTTTGATCTTATCGAAGACCGGTTCCCCAAGACCGGCGGGAACACCTTTCGCAACAATCGTCGCAGCTCCTCCGATGGAATCGCCAGCTTTGCGACATTCATCAATCAACGCAATCATTCGTTCTGCGGCAGCTGGATCGGGACAGCGAACGATATTTGCCGAACCGTCCGCACTCTTTTCCACTCGATCGAGAGACACGTCCGCCGGATTTTCGACGTCTGCCTGAATGTCACCAACTTGACTCACATACGCGATGACTTCCCCACCGAACTCTTCGTGAATCAATTTCTTTGCGATCACCCCAGCTGCGACGCGGGCAGTTGTTTCACGAGCGCTACTGCGGCCGCCTCCACGATAGTCGCGAAAACCGTACTTGGCATCAAAGCTGTAGTCCGCGTGGCCAGGTCGATAGAGGTCCTTGATCTCTGAATAATCCCGGCTTCGCTGATCTTCGTTGCGAACCAGAATCGCGATGCTCGTCCCGGTCGTCTTTCCTTCAAAAACTCCTGAGAGAATTTCGGGCCGGTCCGACTCTTTTCTCTGCGTGACAATCTTGCTTTGCCCCGGTTTCCTCCGGTCGAGATCGACTTGCAAATCATCGACGGAAATCGGAATCCCGGGAGGAACTCCGTCCACAATGACGACATTCCCCGGACCGTGACTTTCACCAGCGGTTGTAATACGAAACAGTTGTCCAAAGGTATTTCCAGGCATGGCCAGATTGTAGAAGCTACCCCACTCTGTTGGCGAGTCAGTTTTTTCGATCCAAAAACTCTGATCGGAAAGTGCGTACCAACACAGACAATTGCCCCAGCGAAAAATCCTGATGAGAATTGAAGTGGCCGACTTGACGTGAACGCATCAACGCGATTCAATCCAAACTACGGCCCCAACATCCAACAATCTCCCACCTGAGCAATCAACTATGCGTATCTTCCTCACTCTGGCAGTGGTTTCCTTGTGTTCGAATTTCGCCTTCGCCGCACCGGTGGAACTCAAGCAAAACTCGATGAGCGTGAAAGCGACCATCGATGGGGAAGTTTTCGCCGTGTTCAATTTTGATCCCCAACGCAAGAAACCTTTCGTGCTCCCCGTCACGGCACCGGGAGGATTCGAAATTCTGGAAGCTGCGGAAGAGACCGAAGAACCCGGTGCTGCCGGACGACAGGTCATCATCGCCGAAGAGACACCAACTGTCATCGACCAGCAAGCTGCCCCGGAAGTCGATGCTCCTTCGCTCGGAGACATCTACAAAGTGACGTCCGTTGAAAATGATCGAGTGTATCTTCCGGAGTTGAGTGGTTGGCTGAGCAAGTCCGACGTTGCTCCTGTCGTTTCCACTGTCACTCGACTAATCAATGACAATCCAAGTGGCATCAAAGATCGAAAGAATCCGCTGTACTACGGCCATCCGCACCACAAAGGTGTCTGGTTGTCAGTCGACGAAGTCAACGGAATCAAGTTCTGGAACGAAGATGGAATCATTCGAAATGTCAGCGTGGAACTGGTTGAAGCTTCCGGAAATCCTGCTGTCATTCAAGTCAAGAACCATTGGCTCGATGGCGAGGGAGAACCTCTCCTGGAAGAGTCGACTCAAATCAAAATCCACGCGAATCGGCTGATGACTTATGACGTCACGTTGAAAGCAGTCGCTGATGAAGTCGAGATTGGAGACACCAAAGAAGGAATGTTTGCAATTCGACTCCCGAACAGCATGCGAGAAATGATCTCCGGAGGACCTGTGACAAACGCCGCAGGAGAAGTTGGAAGCAATATTTCATGGGGACGAGAAACACCGTGGATCGACTATTGCGGACCAATTGATGGTCACGTCTTTGGGGTCACCTTGATGGATCACCCGCAGAACCCCTGGAAATCACGTTATCACGTTCGCAACTACGGGCTCTTCGCGATCAATCCCTTTGGCTCCGGCGCCTACACCAAAGGACGCGATGATGCGCAGGAAGCCCACCATCGCATCATGAAGCGAGGAAAAGACTCACTTCAATTCAAATACGGCCTGTTCGTACACGCCGATCAAGTTCCCAACGAAGAAATCCAAAAGGTGTACGAGGAGTTCGTGGAATCGGTGAATGAATAGCCGGTCTGAAACAGCCTGCGACTCTTCGTCATGGACGGAGTTTGTCGCGATCGATTAAGATCGTGATGCGTTGTTCGAAGGAATGCCCAGAAAAGACGAAGAGATATCCACTCTCGTCAGTCCTGAATCGCTGTTCCGATGCGTTATCCAGAATTCATCGAAGCAGGAGCGCATTTCCGATTCATAAACAGAATCGGTTTTCCGGAAGCTCCGTTTGAGTGCTGTTTCATTTTGTGGTTGCCGATTCCATTTGACCTGTGAGAAACGGACGTCTCATGCCCAATAATCCCGTCAATGTTGCTCAATATCAGTGTGGTCGCCAAAAACCACTACTGATTATCGCCGGTCCATGCGTCATCGAAGATGAACGGATGATCCGGGAGACAGCCCTCCGTCTCGCCGATCTCGCCAGCACTCACGAATTTCAACTGGTCTTCAAGTCGAGTTTCGACAAAGCCAATCGCACCAGCATCGACAGCTTTCGTGGGCCGGGATTGGAAAAGGGATTGGAGATCCTGAAAATCGTCCACGACGAAACCGGACTTCCCGTCACGACCGATCTCCATCTTCCTGAACAGGCCGAAGCCGTTGCAGAAGTCTGTGCGATCCTGCAGATTCCCGCGTTCCTGGCTAGACAGACTGATTTAATCGCCGCCGCTTCCGAGGCTGCGGTCAAACACTCACGCGTGGTGAACATTAAGAAGCCACAATTCGTCGCTCCGGAAGATGTCATTCACGCTGTCCGCAAGTGTGAATACTTGAATCAGAACGATGTGTTGCTGACGGAACGCGGAACAACATTCGGCT
This sequence comes from Thalassoglobus neptunius, assembly GCF_007859735.1. Classification (GTDB taxonomy): domain Bacteria; phylum Planctomycetota; class Planctomycetia; order Planctomycetales; family Planctomycetaceae; genus Thalassoglobus; species Thalassoglobus neptunius. The sequence continues at coordinate 11,610 of NZ_SIHI01000054.1, forward strand.
ACGGTCGACTCGTGAACGACTTCCAATGCATCCCAATCATGCAGGACATGGGATGTCCGGTCATTTACGATGCAACCCACAGCGTGCAACGTCCCGGCGGAAGCACAACCGGAGGCGCCCGCGAGATGGTTCCAACTCTTGCCCGGGGAGCCGTTGCCTGCGGATGCGATGGCGTTTTCATGGAAACCCATCCCAATCCCGACAAAGCTCTCAGCGACGGCCCGAATCAAATCCGCCTCGAAGACATGCCGACAATTCTTGAGCAGTTGACGCAGATCCGAACACTCGTCAACAGCTTCACAGAATCGACCTAAGCACAACCCGAAATCGTCTTCGCGAATTCAGAAGAGCAAGCTGCAATCATCCCCGGACGAGGTAATCATCCCCGGATAAATCGTGGCCCCGGGAGTGCAAAAGGAACGACGAACTCGTTTAAGCGTTAAGGTCGTTTAAGCATCAAGCGCGTCTATGCGAGGCGACTCACTTCTTCCTGCCGGTAGCGGACTTCCCCTTCGACAATCGTGTACTTCACCCGGCCTTGAACGGTCTCTCCGTCGAATGGATTGTTGCGACTCTTCGAAAGGAAGTCCTCAGCACGAATCGTCCACGTCTCGTTAGGGTCAATGATTGTGACATCAGCAACTGCACCGTTTGCGAGTGTTCCGGAGTTCATCTCAAACAGATTCGCCGGTCCCACGGTCAGCTTGGAGATCAGATCGGACCAGGAGAGATGTTTGGGCTCGATCAGTGCACGGCAACAGAGTGGCAGAACGGTTTCCAGTCCGGAAATCCCGAACGGAGCGTGATCGAATTCGAGGCTTTTCTTTTCTTCCGCAAGTGGCTGATGATCGGAAGAGATCATCGCGATCGTCCCGTCTTTCAAACCATCGATGAGAGCTTTTCGATGTTCTTCGGTCCGAAATGGCGGGTTGACCTTCAAGTTTGTGTCGTAACTTGCAAGCGATTCGTCCGTCAGCAACAGATGATGAGGAGCAACGTCGGCGGAGACGTGAATGTTGCGGGCCTTCGCTTGCCGAATCTCTTCAACGCTGCGCATCGAGGAAATCGACATCAGGTGAACCCGCCCCCCGGTGTCCTCAGCAAGAGCGATATCTCGGCGGACCATGATTTCTTCGGCGGATGCCGGGATTCCGCGTAAACCGAGCACGGTCGAATGAAACCCTTCGTGCATTACTCCATCATGCACGAGTTCTGGAACCTGTGCATGGTTCAGAATGGGTCGATTCCACATGCTCGTGTACTGGAGCGATCGACGCATGATCTCAGGGTTGGAGATGGGGCGTTTTCCATCGGAGAACCCAATTGCGCCTCCGTCAACGAGATGACCGATCTCAGCGAGTTCTTCACCAAGGTGTCCTTTTGTGACTGCCCCCAGTGGATGGACTCGACACTTCCCCGCGCGCTCGGACTGACGGACAACGAACTCAGCGGACGCCCTGCTGTCGACGACTGGAAAGGTGTCCGGAAGGCTGCAAACTGCCGTAAATCCTCCGGCCAAAGCTGCAGCTGCACCGGTCTCAATCGTCTCGTCTTCTTCATTTCCGGGTTCTCGAAATGAAACGTGACAATCAATCCACCCGGGCGAAACGATCAGGCCTCGTGCATCAATCGTTTCAATCTCGACGGACGGCGCCGGAGCTTCGTAGCGAATCCGTCCGTTCTCGATGTACACATCTCGACATTGATCGATGCCCTGCGAAGGATCAATCAGCCGACCACCTTGAATCAGCAAGGCACTCATTCGACGCCTTTTTCTCGGATCTGCGTTTGTGCCAGAAGATGAAGACAGGCCATTCGAACGAAGAGTCCGTTCGTCACCTGATTGAGAATCTGGGAGTGTTTTCCATCGGCGACATCGGGAGTAATTTCCACTCCTCGATTGATCGGTCCGGGAGCCAGAACCAGAACGTCCGGGCGGCATTGCTTCAGTCGACTACGATTCATCCCGAACAGATGGGCATACTCTGCGATTGACGGGAAAAATGCCCCTCTCTGACGCTCAAACTGAACTCGCAGGAGGTTAATCACGTCGGAGCGTTCAAGCACATCATCGAACCGATGGGCGACTTCGACTCCCAGCCGCTCGATTTCTGGTGGGATCAACGTTGGAGGACCGCAAACGATCACGTTGGCCCCCAATGCTTTCAGCCCCCAGATGTTCGATCTCGCCACCCGCGAGTGCTTGATATCTCCAACAAGGGTGACCGTTTTTCCAACGAGCGTATGAAGCTGTTCCCGGATCGTAAAAATATCGAGCAACCCCTGAGTCGGGTGCTCATGTGTTCCGTCGCCAGCGTTCAGAATTCCGGCTCGCAGATGCTTGGACAGCAATTCCGGGGCGCCCGGAGAGCTGTGCCGAATGACCATCAGATCGACACCCATTGACTCAATGGTCAATGCGGTATCGATGAAGGTTTCTCCTTTGGAGACGCTACTTCCGGTCGCGGTCCAGTCAATGGTGTCAGCACTGAGCCGCTTGGCAGCGAGGCTGAAACTTGTTTTCGTCCGCGTCGAAGGTTCGAAGAAAAGGTTCCCGACGACGCACCCATTCAGGTGCTCAAGTTTGACGCGCGTGCTCTGCAATTCCTTGAAATAAGCAGCATGATCCAGAATCAATTCAACTTCGGACGCGTCGAGTTGCTGGAGGCCAAGCAAGTGACGTCGATTCCATCGCTCAATGCGCGCAGTTACCTCGTTCGAATCAGACATCAGGAAGAGATCACAGCAAGAGAATTTGTAAGACAGAGCCATGATAACTTGGGAACATCAGGGCATCAATCCTCGCAGTCTCTTTTGTCAGCGTTGCGCTTTGCCGTTCTCTTGCTCGATCCCTTCTCGTGATTTCGCACTTGTGAATTCTCAGTGCGCGCTAATCTTTGAGTGCTCGCCAGTCTTAGCGTGCCCAGGCGTCACCGGTTAGAATCTGTTCGCGGCCGGTGCTCGTATCACTCTTCTTGGTGAATGTGAGCTGCCCGTCTTTGGCTGTAAACTCATAAACTCCCGGGTCGTTCGCTGCGAGCGAACCGTTGATGTCATCGAAGGTAATTGTCGTCCCTTCGACTTTCGCCATTGAGTCCACCACGACTTCTCCATCGCGTTGAAGAGTGGTTTCTCCGTTGGTCTTCACTGTCAGGACCCATTCGCTGCCCGCAGCAGTTTTCTTCCAAACTCCATAGGGCCCCAGAGAATTCTGAAGAACTTGACGATGATATTGCAGGATGTTGTCCGGCTCGACGCGTCCCTCCACGAGTTCCGTCAATGTGGGAACAAACTGGTAAGCCTGATTGATGCAATACCCAAAGTATTCTTGAGTCTCCTGTTCAGTCAGATACCCCGCAGGGGCGAACGGAACAGTCATCCGGAAATACAGAGTCCCGGTCTCGTGATTGAAACCAAGCCCCGGGACCGGATAGCTGTGATTCAGCCGGACAATTGCTGATTCGAGTGCGCCAATGCGTTCCGGGGCAACCTTAAGCGGAATCACCTGAATGAAGTGAACGACTCCGTCGGAAGTTGCCCAGCGAACGACGTGAACCGCATCGAACGCTTCCTTTTTCACCGGAATCGCAATGAATCCCTGTTCGAGATCCGCCTGGCTATTGATTCCAATCCGCTGGAAAAACTGCATTAAGTTTTCCAGTGATTTGATCTGCGACTCTTCAGGTTGCTGCGCATCGACAGGGGAAGTCGCAACGGTCAGTAACAAAACAATCAGGCTCAAGATTCTCATGAATAACCTGTTCGTGGTGGTGTTCGGCAGTTTTCAGAAAGCGATCCCAAACGGCACGTCTTGACGTTCTCAACAGTTATCGATGTCAACAGTTTTCAATACAAGAACAGATGGAAACCGATCTTCAGCGTTCCAACTCGGAATCGATTATCGGTTCCCCTTCCCAAAGCCATTGATCCCCTTGCTGGATGAGCAATCGAGACTTGCTTCCCGGTGCGGGAGCGGCGTCGTTTCGCGGGTACCATTTCCTGAGCTCCGACTTCGTTTGCTCATGCGCAGCGGAAGTCGCGAGGTTGGTCCACTCATTGGGATCGTTCTCGATATCGTAGAGTTCTTCAGAACCGTCGGCGTAATGAATGTATCTCCATCGGTCTGTCACAACCGAATGGTTTCCGGGGTTGTGCGTTGTCATCGCGGGCCATTCTCGCGGTGTTGTGACATCTTCCAATTGCGGAACAAGGCTGTGTCCGTCCAAGCCTTCTGGTGCGGGGAGATCACACAACTCGGCGAGGGTTGGGTACATGTCGATGAGTTCTGCCGGCTGCGAACAGCTCGCTCCACTCAGAATTCCCGGTCCAGCGAAAATCAAGGGGACACGGGTCGACTCGTGCCACAGAGTGTTCTTCCCGGAAATCTCTTTCTCTCCCAAATGCCAGCCATGATCTGACCAGAGAACGACGATGGTGTCGTCCGCGTGCCCACTGTTTTCCAGGGCATCCAGCACGCGCCCCACCTGGCTGTCGACGAAACTGACCGACGCAAGATAAGCCCGGACGAGTGGTTTCCACTGGCCGGTTTCCTTCAGCCACGACAGCCGAACTTCTGGCAATTTCCAATACAGATACCAGGAAAAATGGGGAACGTCTGAACGATCGCCTTCAGGAACTTCCGGAAGAATCAACTCGTCTTCGGGATACAGATCAAACCATTTTTGGGTCGCGTAGCAGGGAACGTGAGGGAGGAAAAAACCGACCGACAAAAAGAATGGTTCTTCTTGCGGTTGTTCCAGCTGTTCGACAGCCCAACTTGCGACTTTCCAGTCTCCCTTGTCTTCATCACGATGAGGAAACGTCCCCCAGTCGACAAGCGGATGATTGCCGCCCGGTGTGGTAACGAGCTTTTCCGGCGGACGAACTCCGACGCCAGCCCGCGGCCCCCAGACATCAAACTCGGCCAGCCGCTCCTGCTTGGGGGGATATCCTCCGTGATAGATTTTCCCAGCTGTCAGCGTTTTATATCCGTGCGATTTGAAATACTGCGGAAGCGTGACATGGTCGCGCAACCTCTCAACCGTTCGGAACCAGGGTTGCAGCGCGTAGACCCCCGTCGTCGACGGTCGCAGCCCGGTCATGATTGCAGTTCGTGAGGAATTGCAAAGCGGGGCCTGACAATGTGCGTTCGTGAAAAGAGTTCCGCGTTCGGCGAGCCGATCCATGTGCGGAGTCTTTGCTTGCGGGTGTCCTCCCAGACATCCTTCCCAGTCATTCAGATCATCGATTGCGATGAACAAGACGTTGGGACGCCCGCTTGCGGGATCAGTTTCGGCCCCGTGAACAGGCGAGGAGATCACCAGTCCCAACAAGACCATCCAACTCACTCGCCTGAGGTCGCGCACAATCATCGACAGTTCCTATTTCTTCGAACGCGAAAGTCTGGAATTACGTTTGTCGATTCAAACAACCTTCTCTTTCAATTGCAACAGTGTGCAGCGATCGACACGGGTCCTGTCAGGTCGTTGGTGACCTCAGTTGTTGGAAGCAGTCGATGTGGAAGGAGCTTTGGTCTGAGGACGAGCCAACTCCGTCAGAAAACCTCGATAGATGGCTGTCCGTTCGAGTGCTCCCAAATCACGCACGAGTGGAGTTTTCAGAAGCTCCCAAATGGTGGGAGCTTTGCCAGCTTGAACGGAATATCCTCCGTAGAGCATGGCAGCGTCTTCTTTGAGAATGGGATCAAACGAATCGGAAATCAGAACCAGAGTCTCTTCGGCAGTCGCCTGCTTCTGAGCATCTCCGATCTGACCAAGAATCGCCACATCGAGTTCGTCCGGGTCAAGCTGTTTTCGGTTCTCTCGCACCTTCGACAGTTGATAGACCTGCTTAATCTGATCCGCAGCAGCATCCAGTTTTTTCTGAGCGATCAGCTCTTGAATCTGAGTGGATCGAAGATCGACAAGATCGTACTGGTAGTCGCGTGACGCATTGATGGCCGATTCAATTTCACTCTTGAGTGAACTATTCCCGGCCAGCTTTGCGCGAGTCTGAAGAAACCCTGGGAGAGTCGTTTGGAAATAAGGCTCCTGATCCGCGACATCAGATGCAGAGGATCGATCCTGCACCATCGTCCAGATTTCTGGAACCAGTCCCTGTCGCGCAACCGCTCGCAGCAACTGAACCTGAAACGCAAGTCGTTCCTTGGCGACATTATTCAATCGCTCACACTGAAGTCGATATCTTCCAAACTCGCGACGAATTTTGCTTGAGGAGCCTCCAAGATCTAAAAGTGAATCCAATTGGTAGCGGACACTGTCGCCACTGCGTTCACACTCATCGAAGAGTGCCTGAGTCTTCGCGGGGCTGGGAGTCATCGCCCGGGTTTGTGCCATTGCTTTTTCAACAGCCGCTTGTGCTTCTTCCGGCTTTCCAAGCTGTAATGCGACGAGTGCCACATCCGTGCAGGCAGACGCAGCTGTCTGATTCGGAGAAGGATTCGGCAATCCAAGATGAGGCCGTCCCTGACTGTCGTAAATGTCTTTCATTGATGGAGTCGGAGCAGCCGGCGGACTCTCGATATTATCGTAAAACTCAAGTGCTTTGGCATAAGCCGTCTCAGAAGGACCAGAAAGTCCCTTCGATGCCAGATGCGAAGCGACCGCACACCAAATCCGAACTTTGCCGGTGTTCGTCACTTCCTGATTTGCCAGTTGATTGGTCACCGTCTGAATGGCGGAATCTGGCTCAAGCTCCGTGATTCGACCTGCCCAACCGGCCAGTGCGGCATCTCGCTGATCCACATCTTTCGCTTCCAGTGCGAAGGCGAACGCCTGTTTTGGGTAGCCGTGAGCCACAAGAGTTTCGACCACTCCAACTCTGAGTGGCTCATCCATCGCAACGTGATAGGGACGCTCGGATTCCAGTTCAATGTCGTAAGTTCGTGAATCGAGGGCGACGCGCCAGATGACAGAAGCTGTCCCCGCCGGGCCTTGGGCCTTCTGGCTACTGATCAATTTGTTGGCTTCTTCGTTCTTACCCAGTGCAACGAGAACCGCTGCCAGCGACGTTACGGCGTCGAACGAACGTCGCAATCTCGGAGGAAGCGAACTCGCTTTCTCGAGCCCATCTGCTGCGCTGGCCCCCGCTGCGGTTGTGTCTCCGGCTTTCAATTGAGCCCAGGCGATTTCTGCGAGTGGCTGAACCTGATAGTGCGGTGTGCTTCGCGCCGTCGTTTGCAACCGCTTGAGTTGTTCGATCGCACGATTGACGTCCCCCGAAACAGCGAAGGCTTCGGCGGCGAGTTGAGTTCCGACGTTCGGATTGCGATTGTCCCGCCGATCCAAAGCAACGTTGGCGATTTTGTTCAGAGATTCTGTGCGAATCTGAGCGAGAGAGATTTCCTGGGGTTCCGGAGGAGGACAGTCGTCGCACTCCTTGGGATCCGGATCATCAGGACAGTCCTGACAATACGGAACAGGAACCGGCCCCACGACATTCGGATCTTCCGGAGTACTGAAGACCGTCATCTTGAGAACGATCCCGATCAGGGCAACCGCCGCCACACTGGCAGCGATGATCAAATACTTCTTCCCGGAACCATCTTCTTCAACGACAGCTTCGATCTTCGGTCGTTTCGATTTGAAAACCGGAACAATACATTCCGAGTTGCAACATTGAACGTCCTTCCCGGCATCCTCAGGCGGCATATACCCGGACGTTTCGCACATCGGGCAAATAACTTCGTAAGTCCGTGTTTTCGTCGGACGCGGAGCGAGTTTGATTGCCCTTCGAACGGCGGACGTATCGACTTCGAATGGATCGTCTTCTTGTGTGTCGGCCGCTGGAGCACTTCCCGGACGTTGAGGCTTCTTGGCGGAAGCGACCGGTTTCTTGGCACCCGCCGAAGGTTGCGCCTTGGATTTCTCCTTGGGAGCGGCCCCCTTCTTCGTCCCCGCCGCAGGTTTTGCAGGCGTCGCGGGCTTTGGTTTCCCGGACATCGATGCACCGCAGAACGGGCAATCCTCCACATCGTCTTCGAGAACCGATGCCTGGCAAGCGGGACAAGTGCGGAAGTCCATAGCAACTCTTCGATTAAACCTGAGGGATATGATGTCTGAAATGATTATATCGAGGAGACATTCGCGAGGGGAATTTCCCTCGAATTCCTGCCGCCAGGACATGAACAGTATAACAATTCTCGTGGCACGTTAGAATTGTTTGGGCAGTCTTCCGATGAGTCTCGCCAAAACTGCAATTTTCCCGGACAATTCAATCTCAACGAGACAACCGGCTTCAACCCGATTCAGTGGAAAACGATATCTGATGAGTCAACTTCAAGTCTTGCAGAGCCACGCGACAATGCAGAACAAATCGATCCGGATTCCGTTGGCGTTTGCGGCAATCATGGTCGCATCCAGCACCCTGACGGGTTGTCCTCAGACATCGACACCAGATTCTGCGACAACAAACGTCCCTTCCGAAAATACTCCAGCCCCGTCGACACCGGCAGCCCAATCCAACACAAATGTGTCCGAGGTTGATCCGAATCGTAAGGAAACACAGTGGATCGGAACAATTCCGTATGACGTCTTTTACGATCAACCATTAACAATTGCGGCTGACTCGACAAGCCTCTCCGCAAACAGCCCAGACACCACGACACAAGAAATTCCGGAAATGCCCCCGGAGAATACCTCCGAAACCCCGTCGACAGACACCTCGCCTTCTGTCACTTCGACTGAGGCTGTCAACTGGACAGAGATTCTCCCTCTCCCGATTTTGATCGACGAAACAAAACGCATTCGAAACCGGCTTTCGGAGAATCTCCAGACAGTTGGAACCTACAACAAGTCGATCAACGACATCTCTCTCGATGGAGCGATGATGACAGCCCTCGGAGCCATCGCCACTGTCCACCCCGAAGATGATGACTGGAAGAATCGGGCGAAATTTGTTCGCGATCTTGGATACGAAATTTACATGGCTGCCGACGGAACCGGACGGACAGCTTTCACTGCGACCGAAGAACCTTACCTGAAATTGATCACCGCTCTCGATGGAGGAACGGTCAATGATGTCGAGGCGGATGAGGTGGTCGACTTTGCCGACATCGTTTACGTCTCTGACATCATGAAGCGGATCGATGAGTCCATCAATGACTTGAAAGCGAACATCAATACCGAAAGTCGTCTCAAGGAAGACTCTGAGAAAACCGAACAGGAACTGCGCGTCCTGGCAGCTTTGGCAACGATCATGAGTTCAGACGGCTACGACTCCGCAGACTCCGAGCTTTACCAGAAGTTGACGGGCAAGTTCATCGACGGAGCACTCTCTAGTGTCAAAGCTGTCAAAACCGAAAACTACGAAGGTTTTCGCGAAGGCCTCAACCAAATGCAGTCGACCTGTGCCGAATGCCATCAGCAATTCCGCAGCAACAGTTCCTCGTTCTAGAGCAAGTTGCTCTTGCCTGTGCACTCGTTTGAACTTTTTCATCCGGTCAAAGACTAAGTTTGCTCGTGCGAGTGAGTGCATACCAAATCCGAAGAAAATGCTCTAAGAGCCTATCCGGAATCCTCTTCATGCTGTAAGTCGGTATTTGAACGGAGCTTGGTTGGGTGAAGGAGCTAAGCGGCGGAGCATGCGACCAATGGAAGCCACATAGATCATGGCTTCGCTCGATTTGGTG
>NZ_SIHI01000055.1 GCF_007859735.1 Thalassoglobus neptunius
CAGCTTCTGCAACACCTCAGCCAGCGACTTTCCTGCCGCCAACATCGCTTGCCCCTCCTGCAACAGCTTCACAATCTGCTCAGGCTTACGTCGTCGTCGCTTCGTCATCAAAGTCTCCTCGAACCAAAATCGGTCGGTTGACTCTCATAACATCTGGATCAGAAAATGGGGAGCACGCCATAACCATTCGCAACTCTGCGTCGGAATGGCCTCGCAGTTGTTGAGATCGACTGAGTGGGGATTCCGGATACCGACACATCAGGTGACGGAATCCCTGCCAGGATCAACACAATCACTTCCGGAAATGGTCTCCGGGGAAGTACAGAATGCGAAGCGCTCAAAACGTGTTTCTCTTCTCGACGGAGCGAGGGGAGAGAAGCGTTCTTCAACGCGTTGATTGGTAGCGACTGCAAGGCGCATTGCGGACAGGGCACTTCATCTGCGCAAGATGCCTTATCGAGTCAATTCGAAGGGCGATCCGAAACACTCCCGATTCGAGTGCGATCCTCTCGCTGGCTTGAAACAATTCGCATCAGCAAACTCGGAACGCTTTGATTGCAACGCGTTCATTCAAGTGCCGAGAGACTTTGCTCATCGTCTAGGCAAAGATGTCTGTCACTACATGACCGGAGACGTCTGTGAGCCGAAAATCTCGCCCAGCATGGCGATAAGTTAATTGCAGATGATCCAGGCCCAGCAGGTGTAAGACTGTCGCGTGCAAATCGTGAAGATGGACTTTGTCTTCGACGGCATAGTATCCGTAGTCATCGGTGGCGCCGTATTGAATGCCTCCTCGTACTCCGCCTCCGGCAAGCCACATTGTGAAGCCTTCCGGATTATGATCTCGCCCATTGTTGCCGGCCCCCTGACAGGTCGGCGTGCGTCCAAACTCTCCGCCCCATAACACGAGTGTATCTTCGAGGAGCCCTCTCGACTTCAGATCAGACAACAGAGCAGCAATCGGTTGATCGACTTCTGCTGCATTTTGCTCATGTCCTTTCCGCAGGTTTCCGTGTTGGTCCCACTGCACATCAGTATTACTGTGCGTCACCTGAATGAACCGGACGCCTCTCTCTGCGAAGCGGCGAGCCATCAGGCACTGCCGACCGAAATCCGCAGTGACGGGATGATCTGTTCCGTACAGCTTGTGAGTGCTTTCACTTTCTGAAGCAAGATCGAGTGCTTCGGGCATTTCCGTTTGCATTCGAAAAGCGAGTTCGAAGGATTGAATTCGAGATTCGAGTTCAGCATTGTCTCCCACAGAAGCGAGAAAGTTTCGGTTGAATGACTGAGTCAAATCTAGTTGAGCCCGCTGCTGCTTGAAGTTCATCTCTCTATTTTGAATGTATTTGACACGCACCTGCTCGGAGGACTGGCTTGCGAGCCCGAGAGGTGTCCCACTGAAATTCGCGGGAAGAAAGGCAGCCCCCCAGTTCTTCGTTCCTCCATGTGCCAGTGTCGGACAAATCGTAATGAACGCCGGTAAGTTCTCATTTTCGGTCCCAAGACCATAGGAAATCCACGCTCCCATGCTTGGGCGAACAAAGGTGTCACTTCCTGTATGAACTTTCAAACATGCCCCACCGTGTGCAGGGTTCGAACCGTGCATGGAGTTGATCAGACAGAGATCATCGACGCACTGAGCCACATTCGGAAATAACTCACTCACCGCGATTCCGCTCTCCCCGTACTTCTTGAACTTCCACGGGGAACCAAGCAGATTCCCGGTGGGAGCAAACTGAACACGAGGCTTTTCAAAGGGAAGCGGCTTACCGTGATCTTCTTGAAGCTTCGATTTGTAGTCGAAGGAGTCGACTTGCGACGGTCCTCCTTTCATGAACAGAAAGATCACTCGCTTTGCACGCGGCGGATGATGGGATCTCTGCGTCTGTTCCCCTGAGTGCGCCTTACTCGAAAGCATCGAAGCCAGCGCAAGGGAGCCGAAACCAATCGATGATTGCTGAAGAACTCGCCGTCTTGAAAGAAACATTGCTTCTCTTTCGTACTTTCACACCGCGCAACTTACGACTGCTGTAACCGAACGTTAATAAAGTGCGAGCAGATATAACTCATTAAAACCGATCGAATCAACAACTCGCTTTAACGAAGGTAAAGAAATTCACTCGAAGAAAGAATCGATTGGCAGAGCGCTCGCCAGGCTCTCAGCCGACTGCTCACTTCACTCCTGGAATCGCTCGAACTCTCCTCTTCGGCTGAACTGTTCTCAGTCGAAACGATGGACACCTCGAATTCCGCTGGATCCTGTGAATCATCCTCTTCGAAATACCTAAGGAATTGAATGACTTCACTCGATTCCGTCTCCGTGGGAAACCGTCCGTAAGCTTCTTCAAACAGGCGTGCAATACGTTGTTCCGTTGTCAGTTCGCACTCTAAGATTCGAACAGCCATTGACTCCGCCATCTCATTCATGAACGGAGAGTTCATCAAGAACAATGCTTGCGGTGACGTTGTACTCGAATCACGATCTCCACTGAGCACACTTGCGTCGCTGTAATCAAAGAGTTGAAACATGTCGTAAAGATGGTTTCGGATAATCGGGATATAAAGCGATCTCCGTTGACTCTCGTACGCGGTCGCATCCTGAGATGTATGGTTGAAGACAAGAGTCCTGTTCGGCGTATTGATCACAGGCCCCCCGATTGTGCGATCGAGCTCTCCGCTCGTCGCCAGAATTGCATCGCGAACAGCTTCCGCTTCCAGTCGGCGGACACCAAACCGACCGTAGCTTCTGTTTCCGGGGTCCTTCTTGACCAGCATTGCCCAATCATTGACCGCTTCAGCTCGATCTTCAACGTCCTCGATCTGGCTCGGATGACTCGCTCGTTGATAGGTCTCCGAGAACATGATGTGACGATGCATTTCCTTGATCGACCATTGATCATCGATAAATCGCGCCGCCAGCCAGTCGAGAAGCTCAGGATGCGTGGGAGATTCTCCCGTTATCCCGAAGTTATCGACCGTTGCGACGATGCCTTTTCCGAAATGCCATCGCCAGATGCGGTTGACCATCACACGGGAAGTCAGCGGATTCTCTCGCGATGTGAGCCAACGGGCGAACTCCAGTCGGCCGCTTCGATCTTCCGGAATCGAGGGCTGATGATCACCGACAAGAACGCGCGGGAATCCTCGCGCGACGGTCTCGCCCAGCGTAAGATGGCTTCCGCGAATATGGATCGCGGTGTCCGCGACAGTTCCTTCAGCGACCGCCATTGCATGAGAAATTTCCGGGGCAGCCTCTTCGAGCTTCTTCAACTCATCCCGAAGCTTCTTCAACTCGGCAGCAGCTGTCTCAGAGAACTCCTTTTCTTCAACTGGATCCGGCTCGGGTTTCTCAGCCTCTTCCACATCCGTCGGAGAAATTTCAGCAGCTCTTTTCTCAATGACTTCACGCTTCGCGAGTTCAACTCGTTGAGCGATTTCTTCCTTCTTCTCAGCGACAAGTTGTTCGTGGGCTTGTTGCCGAGACAACTCTTCGGCGTTCGGGATTGCGACTTCGTTCCATCGGGCGACGAGTTTGAAGGTCTCCATCGTCTTTGTGCTTTTGAAGATCCCGGCGAGAGCGTAGTAGTCCGCATGTTCGATCGGATCAAATTTGTGAGTATGGCACCGGGCACAACCGAGCGTGAGCCCCATCACGCCACGTCCGACGGTGTCGACCTGCTCATCGACGATATCCATCTCCATTTTGCTTTCGTCGACTTCGGCCAGAACCTTCGGACCAATGACCAGATATCCGGTCGCGATCAGTTGTTCGTGGCCGGTTGTCGGCTCTCGGTCCGGAACTAATAAGTCGCCAGCGAGTTGCTCAACGAGAAATTCGTCATACGGCTTATCTCTATTGAACGACTGGACAACGTAGTCACGATACCTCCACGCGTTTCCGTGGGCAGCGTTCTCGTCCAACCCATTGGAATCTGCATAGCGCGCGACATCAAGCCAATGCCGCCCCCAGCGTTCTCCGTAATGCGGGGAATTCAACAACCGCTCAACAACTTTATGAAAAGCATCTGCCGAATCATCTTCAAGAAATGCATTGATCTCTTGGATCGTCGGCGGAAGACCGGTGAGATCAAAAGTCGCTCGTCGAATCAGCGTACTCTTGTCTGCGCGGGGCAGGGGATTGAGTCCCTGACTCTTCAGATCCGCGAGCACAAAAGCATCGATCGGATGAGCAACTTGACGCGTTGATGATGTGCTCGCCGAAGACTTATCATCCCCCGGCTCAATGGATGATTCCATTTGGGGAACGTCTGGGGCGACGATCGGCTGAAAAGCCCAATGCTTGCGTCCCGCTTCGAGATCGATGGTTGACGTCGGTCGAACATGTCCAACCTGACCGGATTCCGGATGCGGAGACCCTGACTCGATCCAATGATTCAAGTCTTTGATCTGCTGGTCTGTCAGCCTCTCGTCGGGAGGCATCCGGAGGTCATTGTCACGGTAGCTGATCGCATTGCTGATCAAGCTGCGATCCGGTTTGCCTGCGACCATTGCCGGACCGGCATTTCCGCCTTGCAGCATGCCAGCGAGGGTGTCAAGTCGCAGCCCGCCTTCCTGCGTCTCCTCGCCGTGACAGTCGTAGCAATGCGTCGCCAGAAGCGGTCGAATCTTGTTTTCGAAGAAGCGAATCTCCTCCGCCGTTGGCTGCTCCTGAACCTTCGACGGCGTCTCATCTGCTTTCACGAACGCCGTGAGAGAACAGAGAACCAGAAGTACAACACTCGTTACAGCACCAGTTCGATTCATTCCCGAAGGTCTTCCTTCGTTACTCATCCCAGAGCAGAGTCGAGCGTGACATCGCCAGGACAATTCTTCGAATGTGTGGTGAATTAACAGTTCAATCCAAAACAGAGACCATCACCCACAACGGGTCATGGTCCCTGACTGGAATCAACTCCGTGGAACGAAAGCACTTCGATTGAAGATGACTCTCGTCCGTGGAATTACATATCGATCTCGAAACCCTTTCGATACTCTCTCGAGAGGAACGTGTTGGCTTGTGAATCCCCGACGATTTCTCGCTTTGCTGGATCCCAGTTGACAGCCCGTCCCAATCGCATCGCAATGTTGGACAGGTGACAGATCTCAAGCATGCGGTTGTGAGACCAGACATCGGAGATCGGCTGTTTGCGGGAGTTCATCGCATCGATGAAGTTGGCCGTGTGATTCTCGCTAACCGGTCCGCCGTAGACTTCTTCAATCGCTCCACCTGGAAGCGGATTGGATTCAAGATCTTCGACAGGTTTGCCGGTGATTTTGCCTCGATTGACAAAGAAGCGGCCTTCGGTGCCTTCAAAGAGAATTCCATTGTCACCTTCGCTGGTGATGATCATCTCAATGTCATTCGGCATATCGACCTGAATGTTGAATTGGGTCGCTGCGTTGTACTGATCATCAACGACAGGGTAACCCTCTTTGTACTCCACAGGCAGCGTGTAATCGAGCGGTGTCACCCGACTCGGACCTGTGTCGCTCGCTCCGATTGCCCAGCAAGCAATATCGACATGATGAGCACCCCAGTCGGTCAGTTTACCTCCGGAATACTCATGCCAGTTGCGGAACGAGTAGTGACAGTTGCTGTAAAGCGGTACGCCTCCGCCGTAACCTTCTCGCATCTCCGGGAGCGCGCGATAAGCAACTTTCGGTGCTGGGCCAAGCCAGAAGTCATAGTCGAGTCCCTCGGGAGTCTTCACTTCGGGAATCACTGGAGATGCTTGCATTCCGTTGATCCCGCACGTCACCTTCTTCACTTTCCCGATTCGACCATTCTTGATCAAAGCGACGGCCTGAAGGAAGCGCTGCCCTGACTCAGTACGCTGCATTGTTCCTACCTGGAAGACGCGGCCAGTCTTGTCGACAGTCTCTTCAATCAGTTTCCCTTCGTCGATCGTAAGAGTCAGTGGCTTCTCGCAATATACGTCTTTCCCCGCGAGCATCGCTTCAACGGCGATCTTGGTATGCCAATGATCAGGTGTCGCGATCATCACAGCATCAATGTCGTCGCGATCGAGGATCTTTCGATAGTCTTTGTAACCGTCTGGTTTCTTTCCCTGTCGCTGGGCGGCTTTCTCAAGATTCTCTCCGAGCACATTCGCGTCGACATCAGCAAACGCAGCGAAATCGGCGAACTTGAAGGACTTGTTCGTGATGCCCCATCCTTGATTGCGAAGACCAATCGTTGCAAAGACAGGTCGCTCGTTGGGCGACTGAAACGCGAACGAACGGCTCGCAAACGGGACGAGCAATCCGGCGGTCGCAGCCGCTGTCCCTTGCAGGAATTGACGACGGGTTGTCTGTTGATGAAGAGTCATTCGGGATTTCCCTTTTCGGCTGGAACGTGAATTATGAGAAACGCTCACTCTCACTTCGCGAGGCAACATTGCCGCAGCAACACAAACTTCTCGCTCAGTGGTGGAATGATGAATCAGGCAGGATTGATCATTATTGACTGCTTGTGCAAGGACTTTCAACACATCGGGTCAGATCTGTCCCGTTCTGCCTCCGCTTGAACGGCCTCGCACAAGTGTATGACGAGTCACCAAAAACGTTTCCAATTCGCCGAACAGTTCGCCAAAATTACTCAACTCGATGTTTTCCGCTCTCAATTTGAGATGCCGCAGCCAATGAGACCATTCGCAACGAATCAACAATAGAAACCTGCTTGGCCGATGCGTTTTGCGTAATTTGTGCATTCGTAAACACATCGAGTGCAGACCAATGATTCAACAATGGTCAAAGGAACTGAACTGATGCCGGACTCGCCACGCAAGAAACGTTCACGCAAACACTCGCAAAACGGCCAGTTTCGGTGGGTTCTGATAGCTCTCGTCGTACTGGTTGTTGTTGGTGGCGGATTGCTCTGGACGATCGGTCCCAAGCTTCTTGACAGATTCCAGCAAGCACAGCTACACAACCAGATTAAAGAAGTCCGTGATAAGAATTTTTCAGGAGAGACAGTTCGGGAGATTCATCTTCCCGTAGGAATCTCATTTAAAATTCCGCAAGACTTCAAAGGTCGACAAATCATTCCGAACGGCGACGTCAATCTCTTCTCGGTGACGCACAAGTTTTCATTCGGAACCCAAAACGCAGAAGACCGACTTCTCCTCTCATACGGAACCCTCAGTTTTCAGGGGCAGGGCGGATCTCCTCTCGAAGCAGTCATGATGCATTCGCCCGCCAGTTCACTGCTCGCCAACAGCGATCTCACCAATCAACAGGTTGTTGCTGATGAACAGGGAGATTGGAATGCATTTCCCTATCGGGACATCACGGTCACAGGTGCCAACAATCTCCAAGCCCGGGCTCGCTTGTTCCTGATTGAAGAGACTCTTCTAATCCTTGAAGCGACCTGGACACCCCATAGCGCTCCGCGAGCGAAAAGATTCTTCGAGTCCATCTCCTACGCGAAACCAGCATCAGATGTGGCCCGAACAAAGACGCTGCCTGAAGGCGAAACAGACCTTCTGAAGCGAATCAACGTTCTCACTGTTTCTCAGTCGGCGATTGGATCGATTTCGATGGAGGAATTGTCAGCCCTCCGCAGACTCAGGCAGCAATTCTCTCAATTCCGGTCGAGGCACCAGAGTCGTACGAGATGCACCTGCGTGTTCAGCGTGCATTCGGAAACGAATCATTCAACGTAGGTCTTCCGATCGGCGACTCAATGGGACTGCTGGTGATCGACGGAATCGGCGGAAACATCTCAGGACTCGGAACAATCGCCGGAGCATCACTCGATCAGCGCTCAGACGCAGTCACCGGTTCGTTCCTCAGTTCGAATCCCGCAGACATCGTGATCAACGTCACCCCCAACTCCATTCACGTCACGTGCGACAACACAACTCTCGTCGACTGGACCGGCGATCCCTCCACCCTCGAAGTCCGCAAACAATTCTGGAAAGTCGACAAACCAAAACTCTTCTTCGGAAGCTGGGAATCCGAATTCATCATCCGCTCCGCCACCATCCGCAAACAACAAAGCGGCTCGCACTGACAATGCAAGACAACATCAATGACTAACACATAAGCTCCGATTACAAGTCCTGGAATCACCGACTCAGTTACTGCGAGAGTCACCGCAAGCACGACTAAGCAAATCGAGAAGATGTTTAGCAGCGTTGCGGAACTCGCCAAGAAGTTTCTCGTTTCTAAACGGCGACCATTTCCTGTGTGATTTTTAGATGAATCCATATGCTCGTAGTTTGTCGTTCTCTTGACTCAATTTGAACTCCTATCGTTGTTCGTTGAGATCCGCGAGGGTCTTTTTGATCAGGTTGGGGACGTAGGAGTTTCCTCGGGCGGGGGTCCAGTCTCCTTTTTGGGGGAGGTTTTCGATTTTGGATTTGATCGGAGCGGCGCGGTCGTCGAGGAAGTCGATGGAGTTGAGGGCGAGCATGGCGACGTATGCTCCGTGGTTTTCGGCGTTGGCGCATTCGATCAGGGTGTTGAGCGCGATCCTTACGTCTTGCTTGTCTCCGTAGCGGCCGAGAGCTTCAGCTGCGATGACTCGCACGCTGGGAGAGGGGTCTTGTCTGGCCATTCGGCGGAGGCGTTTCTGGGCAGAGGAGACACCGGTTGATTCGCGAATCAGCAGGCCCATGGCTGCCCAGTACCGGACCGCTGAGGTGACGTCCCTGAGCATGTCGACGAGGAAGGGGATTTCCTGCAAATCTTGAGAAGCTGCCGATGCTGCAACAGCTTGGATTCGCTTAATCGGGAAGATCTCTGGTCCTGCGTGTCCGATTTCATAAGGAGTCAGGTTCGGCCACGCGTTGTGCAGTTCGTCTTCCGGGAGAAAACCGACGTCTTTGACATCGAAGACCCAGTCCTCGTGAGCTTTTCGCAGTTCCGCGAGGACTCCTGCATGCTCGGGAGACTCAACCAGGTTATTGACTTCGTCGGGATCCGCTTCGAGATCATAAAGTTCCTCGAATGGCTTCGTCTGCCAGAAGAGGCTTTGCGCTGCGGTCAGTTCTCCAGCATCGAAGAGTTCTTTCCATTTACGAGTCGTGGGCGTCACGAACATGTAATCGATGTACTGTCCATAAACCTTATGGGGCATGTAGTGCCGGAGATAAATGTATCGCTTGCTGCGGACTGTGCGGACCATGTCGTAGCGCTCATCCATTCGCCCTCGGAATCCGTATGCGTATTCCTGCGGAGGGTCAGCGAATGCGCCCATGAACGGATGGCCCTGCATGTGTTCTGGCGGTTGTGCGCCAGCGAGGCTGATAATGGTTTGAGCGAAATCGATGAACCCGACGAGTTGTTCAGATTTGCCGCCTGCCATGTAGTCTGTCGGTGCAAGACCTTGAAACTTCTCGGGAACATGAATGATCAGCGGAACGCGAAGTCCGGAGTTGTAGGGCCAGCGTTTATTCCGGGGCATGCCCGATCCGTGGTCTCCGTAGAAGAAAACAATCGTGTCGTCAGCGAGGCCTTGCCGTTCCAGTTCGGCAATTTGCTCGCCGAACCATTCATCCATTTTCGTGATGTTGTCGTAATACTGCGCCCAGTCCTGTCTGACTTCGGGTGTATCGGGGTGATACGCAGGAACACGGACCCCAGCGGGGTCATGCACTTGCTTATGAGGACGTGTTCGGATTTTGCTCTCGTGTGTGTTTGTCTGATTGAGGACGGCCATGAATGGCTGATTTTCCTTCAAGTTTGACCATGGGTTCCTTTTGTCTACGGCATCCCAGACTTCTCCTTCTTTGGCAAGGTTGTAGTCTTCTTTGTGTGGGTTGATGCAGAAATAACCGGCGTTGCGCATGTAGACAGGATACATGTGGAAGCCTTCCGGGAGGTTGGTGAGGCTTCTCATATGCCCAGATCCGGTGCTGGGAGGGTACATTCCGGAGATGAGAGTTGTTCTTGCTGGAGCACAGACGGGGGCTGTGGACCAGGCATTGAGATAGGTCAAGCTGCGCTCGGCAAACTTATCGAGATGAGGAGTGTCGGCGTAGTCGTCTCCATAGCATCCAAGATGCGGGCCAATGTCTTCAGCGGTCAGCCAAAGAATGTTGGGCTGTTGAGCGGAGAGTGGCTCGGGAAGAAATGTGAGGAAGGCGAGTAACGCGAAGCAAATGATCGAGGAACGCATCATTTTTCTATCCGATCTATCAATAAGCAAATGTCGATCTCGAATCATGCAGATACGAAACCGCCAACGCAAGCGACTTGGTTAAATCACTCGCTCATCGAGTGCAGATCGAGCTTCTGTGGGCGGCAAGAGCTTCGCCCGCGACGACAATCGATTGCGAAACAAAAAGAACGGATGCCGTTTCAGGCTTTCGACTTCGCAACTCGTCCCTCTTCCAAGATTTCAGCCGGAACCTGTTTGAGTTTCCAGACGAGACCGAGTTTTTCGAGGCACTTGAGAATCAGATAGGTGATATCAATTTCCCACCAATAGAAACCTTGCCGGGCAGATCCCTGATAATAGTGGTGGTTGTTGTGCCAGCCTTCTCCGAACGTGATCAGTGCAATCAGCCAGTTGTTGCGGCTGTCGTCACCGGTGCTGAAACGTTGCGTTCCCAGGACATGGGCGAGCGAATTGACGAAGTAAGTGATGTGGTACAGGGCAATCGTTGAAAGCAGGAATCCCCAGACTAGCATTTGCCATGGACCGGTATTCATCGAAGGTGCCCACTTCTGAAGGGCTGCTCCGAGACCAAACATCGCAAGGCTCAATCCGACTGCCGGGAGCATATGATATCGCTCCAGCCATCTCAGTTCCGGAAACTTGAGCCAGTCCTTGATCACGCGTTCGTCGGTTTCTGAGTTTTCAGGAGTCAAGAACCACCACATGTGGCTCCACCAAAAACCGTGATGGCGCGGCGAATGCACATCGGCTGGCTGATCTGACCGACGATGATGGTGCCGATGATGGGAAGCCCACCAGAGCGGTCCACGCTGAGCCGCCATACAGCCAACCATTCCTCCGATGAACTGGACAACACGAGAGGTTTGAAAGGCTTTGTGTGAGAAATAGCGGTGATAGAAGCCGGTCAAAGCGAACACACGCACGTATAGCGTGAGAAGAAACACGATTACCGCAATCGGACTGACTCCAACCCAAAAGACGGAGAAACAGAGCAGGTGCAGCACGATGTAAGGGCCTGCGTGGTTCCAGTCGATCGCGGACCAGCCTGTCGGAACAGGAACATCACTCGAATAGTCTGCAGTCCTGAATTGTTGAGTGGTATCAATCGAATCCAGTTCTTGTGGTGCAGCATCCTTCTGCAGCATCAAACAGTTCCTCATTGAGGCGTGACTTGTCTCACTTCAAAGACTTGGTGCGGCTCATGTTGAAGTGATCTCGAAACCAATGAAAGTCGTAGAAGAGTTCTAGTGGAATCGAACGTCGGTTCCAATTGAGTCCCTCGATTTTCCGCCGTTCAAAAACGTTCTGTGAGGCTGAAGTTACCTGTGCGGTCAACAAATCGCGCTCGACCGAGACACCAACTGAGACAGCCCGATTCGAATCGTTTTCCGGTCAGATATTGTTGTCGTAGAGGCTCAACAGCCCTTGAGAATGAGTCCAATTGAAACAGGGCTGCGCTTTGGGCGAGGAGTGATCCGCGCATTTCCAATTTGTCAAGTGGACGATCGCCGCTTCGCGTTTCCGCAATTCAACACGGTTCCCGACGGCAACATCCACGATCCGTTTCTGTCTGTCATGTCAGTCGTCTCGGATTTGCTGGCAACATCAATTATGCCGACTCGCTTTCTTCTGGCAGGTCTTTTCCAACTGATCGAGAACTCACCTAGTGGAAGTCTGCGCAGAAGATAACGATTATTCGGATTCCACTGACTGCAACAAATTGAACTGCGAAACCGATTTTTCTTCCATGGAAATTCTTTGAGACGGGTCCGCAGCTCACCTAGTTTCGTCAACCAGCACTAGTGTAAATTGACTAAACCCCCCTAGAGCCCCATCAGTCTACGTCATCGGAATCCTCGAATCCCCTGAAGAGCAACTGTGGTCAATCGACTTTAGAAAAGCAGGAGAGGGCACCTTGTCACTCACAAAAGCATTACTTGCAGTTGCCATCTTTGGCGTCGGAATCAGTTCTGGGACTGCACACGCCGGGCTCGAGCTTGAAGTCTACTCACAGGACTTCAACAATCTGAACGGGACGTCAGCTTTCGTGGATGCTGGTTCAGTACTTGGCACGGAATGGACTTTTCAGTCACCGAATCAAGGCCGGGCAAGAGTCCGTGACTGGAGCGCATCGCGCGGAGGAGTGTTGATCCTCGATGATCGTGTTGACAACGGCGCCAATGCGCTCAGTGAAGCGATCTTGAATGTCAACCTTTCGTCAGTGACGAACGTCAAACTGAGCTTCCAACATTATGATGCGAACGATGAAGAACACCCAATGGGAACGTCCATGTTTACGGGTTCGAAGAATGCTGACGGTGTCTCGATCAGCAGCGACGGAGTGAACTGGTTTCCGATCGTCGATTTCGATCAGTTTAACAACTCATGGAAAACTTACGATGTTGACCTCACTGCTTTCGCGGCGTCTGCCGCGTCGAGTCTGCTCGATTTGAACGGAAACCTGCAAATCAAATTCCAGCAATATGACAACTGGTCATACAATGCCGATGGTCGCGGATTCGACAACATTCTCATCAAGGGGGAGACGGTCGATTCCAGTCTCACCGTTCCTGAACCTGCGACAGCATCGTTATTCGTGATGGCGATCGGGGGATTGGCTGGATCACAGACACTGAAACGTCGCCATCGGCGTTCGTCCCAGAAATCCTGAGTATCCATCCCCCCTCGGAATCAATTGCTTCTCTTGTTGATCACCTCGTTGACGTATTTCAGACACTCAGTTCAGAAATGGACTGAGTGTTTTTTGTGCATTGCAGATCTTTGTGAACTACAGGGGCCACACCTCTCTTTCGAAGCAGCCTCCGCGTCACAGGGCAATCTCGGTCAATCGCTTGACGATTGGGGCCTGCGTTTTGCAGATCAACTCATGCGGAGACCTTCACATTGAATCGAGTGAAACAATTTGAATCGAAGTATCCGTGAAGAGGAAAATCGCTCCGGACGATTAAGCGCCCCGAACGCTTGCTCTCTGCAGACGACTGCTTCGACATCCACTCGATGAGCGCGTCCTTTAAGAACTGAGAATCGCCGCCGTATGCAATCTGGACTTGTCAAGTTTTTTCTCACATCGCGACGTTTCCCAGTGTCAACGCGTCTTCACTCCGCAACATTGGCTGACAATCCAGGGAGCCTGTAACGCTTGCATCAGCTTTAACGACTGGGCAACCTCCTCAGATTCTCGCCCGAAATGCAGGCCTTTATCTACTGATTTTACAGTCGGCGACTGGGATGGAGTCGGGAAAGTAACGGTTCTTCGGATTGCGCAGACTGCAGCAACTTGATCAGCGACTTCGGGTTTTCCCCTAAGGGAAAGTCTTTGTGAAGGGTCTGCGGCACACCTACCTTCGTGCTTCACAGATGCTTGAGAGTGACTTCCCCCAAGAACTCTCGCCAAAACATGTGCTTCAAAACTCGGGATGAGTACACGGCTGGAGCATGAACTGCTGTTGATCAACTTTTGAAGAACTGGAGATGTTACGTTGTCACTCACAAGAACGTTCCTTGCTGTCGCAATCATTGGTGCCGGGATCAGCACCGGAACAGCGAATGCTGGCCTGGAGATCGAGGCCTATTCACAGAATTTCAACAACCTGAACGGGAGTCGACGCTACGTCGACGCTGATTCTAATCTTGGTGCGGAATGGTCATTCAATTCGACGAATGAAGGTCGCACACGCGTCTATGACTGGAGAGGTTCACGAGGTGGGGTGCTGGTCCTCGATGACAAGTATGGAAACAACACCTATTCATTGAACGAAGCGATCGTGAACGTCAGTCTGTTGTCGCTGACGAACGTGAAGCTGTCGTTCGAACATTACGATTCGTACGACGAAGAAAACTCAATCGGTACGCGAATGTTCACTGGCTCCAAAAATGCCGACGGAGTTTCGATCAGCAGCAACGGAGTCAACTGGTTTCCCATTGTCAACTTCAATCAATGGAACGGAACCTGGAAGACCTACAACGTCGATCTGACTGCGTTTGCGGAATCTGTTGGTTCAAGCTTGCTCGACCTGAGTGGAAATCTGCAGATTAAATTTCAGCAGTACGACAACTATCCGCATGGCTCTGACGGTCGCAAATTCGACAACATTCTCGTCACGGGCGAGTTGGCTGGACCGAATCTGACTGTTCCGGAACCTGCGACAGCATCGTTGTTCGTGATGGCGGTTGGGGGATTGGCCGGATCACAGACACTGAAACGTCGCCGTCGTCGAGCGTCCCAGAAATCCTGACAAAGCATAACTCTCGGAATCAATTGCTTCTCTTGTTGAACATCTCGTTGAAGCATTTCAGCACTCCGTTCAGAAATGGACTGAGTGCTTTTTTTTGCGCTGAACACAACCCGCACCTCTTCTCTGTCTTACCCACTATTTCCTGGAATTCCGCCAACATTCCTTGAGTTGTCCAAACAACGCCGCCGTCGCTCTTCACTTGATGCTTGAGCCCTCCCAAGGACTCGAAATGAAAGCAACATGAATCGAAAAATGCGCAGCGAAGAAAATCTCTCCGGACTATTGCAATTCGTCTTTGACGGAAGCAGACTACAAACTCTATAGGGCAAGGAGTGCTCTCGTCTCGGGGAATGTCGATTCAAGCATTGACCGAGATCAGGCAGGCAGTCATGGAATTCGCACTGCCTCACTTGAGTTTTCCTGTTTCTTCAAACAAGAGATGTGGTCGTAATCCATTTCGGATTTACTTTTCAACACCGATCAATCTTGTCTCGACGACAATGATGCCTATCCGGAGAAAGCCCATGTGGTGCAACTTTCAATCGTCTTGCTGCGCAGTCGTCGCAGCGTTCGGTTTTACTTTGGTCGGATCAGTCGCAGTCGCGGATGAAGCTTCTGTTCGAGAATCGCTGAAGTCCTACGTCATTGCCTTCAACGAACAGGATGTTGAAAGAGTCGGGCAATTCTGGACTGAGGATGCTGAGTACGTCAATCGAGATACCGGCGAACAGCTGTCCGGTCGCTCTGTGATTGTTGAGGACCTTCGAAATCTTTTCGAAGAGAATCCGGACTTAATACTGAGTGGAAGCACTTCGCGCGTTCGAATGATCAGCGATCAAGTGGCACATGCTGAAGGAGTCACTTCCGCTGTCATCCCGGGGCTTCCTCCAACGGAATCAAGCTTCACAGCCATTCTCGTTCATCAAGACGGGAAGTGGTTGATCGACACCATCGCGGAAATGCCAGTTCCAGTCCCGGAATCACCAATGGATGCTTTGGCGGAACTCGACTGGTTCGTCGGTCGTTGGGTGGATGAAGGCGAAAACGCCTCGGTCGAGTCAAACGTCCGCTGGTCTCCTTCGAACGCTTTCTTGATCCGCTCGTACTTCATGATTGACGACGAAGGAATCACTCAGGAAGGGACACAAGTCATCGGATGGGATCCTCGCAGCCGTGAAATCCGCTCCTGGACATTCAATTCAGACGGTTCTTTTGGCGACGGAGTCTGGTCGAAGAACGGCGAAAAGTGGTTGATTCGATCGAGCCAGACCCTCCCCAACGGAAATGCCGCAGCTGGCACATATGTCTTAACTCCCGTCGATGAAAACACCGTCACCGTTCAAGTGATCGGGCAGGAAGTGGAAGGCGAACCGCAACCTGCCTCTGATGTCGTGACAATGTTCAGAGTTGAAGATGCTGGAGTGGATGCTCCTGCCGAAGAGTCTGTCGAAACTGATGTACCCGGCGAAACTGACGAATCGAACTAAGGAGCGCTCAGCATGTTTTCAAACAAGAGATCAATGGCTGCACTTGCAGCCTTAGTGATGCTGACATTCTCCACATCCGAATTGTACGCAATCGGGATACGCGGTGGTGGAGGAAGTCGCGGAGGCAGTTCAAGCTCTCGAGGCGGAAGCAGTCGTTCCGGGAGTTCGCGGGGAGGAGGTGGTTCAAGCCGACTCGGTGGAGGCGGATCACGGCCGTCCTCTCGTCCCAGCACGCCGAAACTCGGCGGAGGCAGCGGAAGCCGTCCAAGCAACAGTCGCCCCAGCAGCGGGGGAAGTCGACCGAGTATCAGCCGACCATCCGTGAGTCGTCCGAGCCCGAGCCGTCCGAGCCCGTCTCGCCCTGGTTCGTCCCGCCCCAGTCCTTCGCGTCCAAGTTTTGGATCGGGATCAGGATCGTCACGACCATCGTTTGACCGTCCGACCGCTTCTCGGCCAAGTCCGAGTCGTCCGTCAATTCCAAGTCGACCGAGCGGCGGATTGAAACCGTCAACTCGACCTTCCACTCCGAGCACGAGACCAGGATCAAGCCGCCCCAGCTTCGGAAACATCGGAAGCGGAAACCGGCCAGACATTTCTCGTCCCGGTTCGGGAAGCCGACCATCGACTCGGCCCAGCTTTCCAAGTATCGGCGGAGGAAGTAGCAGCCGACCTTCGCCTCGTCCCGGAATTGATCTCGCCGATCGCCCCGGCAGCGGTAGCAGACCGGGTAGCGGGACACGTCCAACTCGCCCGACTCAACCAAGCCGTCCCGGAAGTGGCAGCAGACCCGGCACGAGACCGACACCGGGAGGAATTGGAGACTTTCTCGACTTGGACCGACCAGTTCGTCCCGGCACACAGCCCGGTTTCACTCGACCTGGCGGAGACCGACCAAGTGTCTCTCTTCCGTCTCGTCCAGGAGGAACTCAGCCACCACGACCCGGAGGAGATCGACCGACGATCTTGCCCAGTCGCCCCGGAGACAATCGTCCACCCGGACAGGGAGGCAACAGACCTCCAAGACCGGGCGACGGAGGTGATCGACCAACAATTCTCCCTGGCAATCCAGGAGATGGAGGAGATCGACCACGTCCACCAAGACCAGGCGGCGGAGGAGATAATGATCGCTTTCCGAATCGCCCAGGTGGTGGAGGAGACAACGATCGCTTCCCAAATCGTCCGGGTGGTGGAGGAGACAACGATCGCTTCCCAAATCGTCCGGGTGGTGGAGGAGACAACGACCGCTTCCCGAATCGCCCAGGTGGTGGAGGAGACAATGATCGCTTCCCGAATCGACCGAATCGCCCAGGGCGACCGGGGGGAGGAATCGACTTCGGAAACGTCCACTGGGGCAACAACACGATCATTAATAATCGACCGAACTGGGTGAACATCAACAACAACCAGATCGTCAATATCAACAACCGCTGGAGCAACCAGATCGGCGGAATGCACAACTGGAACACGCGATACCCAGCACGGGCTGCGCGTTGGAACAACTGGGGAAATGGAGTCCGCAATAACTGGTGGCACCACAATTATCACAATCACTGGTTTGATAACACATGGTGGTCCAGGCACTCATACAACTGGGGTGGTTGGCACTACGGATACCGTCTTGGTTCTTACCCGGCGAATTACTGGTGGGGCGTACCAACCTTCGCCAGCTTGACGAGTTGGTTCACCTGGCCAGCTCCGACAGCTGCCTGGTCTCAGCCCGTTTACTACGACTACGGACAGGGCGGCAACGTCTATTACGACAACAGCACCGTCTACATCAACGGAGAGCAAGTCGCCTCAGCCGACGAGTTCGCACAGTCCGCAATGCAACTGGCCACAGTTGAAGCTCCTCCTTCTGAAGAAGAAGCAGCTGACGCCGAGTGGATGCCGTTGGGTACGTTTGCCGTTTCCACTGCCGAAGATGATGCAAATCCGATTCGTGTTTGCCAGCTGGCAATTAATCGGGAAGGGATCATCAGCGGGACGCTCTATAACAATCAGACCGATCAGGCATTCACCATTCAGGGACGGGTCGACGAAGAGACGCAACGCGTCGCTGTTCGAGTCGGAGAGAGTGAGAACATTGTTGTTGAAACAGGTCTCTACAATCTGACGCAAGACGAAGCTCCGGTACTTGTTCACTACGGAGCTGATGACGTCGAAAACTGGCTGCTGGTCCGTCTGGATTACCCGGAAGATCAGGAAGATTCGGGAAGTCTGTAAGAATACATTCACCGATCATCGACAGGGTGTTTCCCTAACAATGCTTCGCTGACATTTCATTGTCATTAACCAGGAACTGAAGAAATGATCTCACTGACTACGCTCGCAAAACGCCCTTGCAAAGCTTCACAATGTTTTGCACTTTTGGCTGTCGGAACTTTGTTCATCTCAGGCTGTGATCAAAAACAGATGGAAGACGCTGAGAACTCCGTGAAGGAAGGCGCCAGCGAACTCGGCGAATCTGCATCTGATGCAGCCACTCAAATGGGTGAAGCTGCCAAGAATATGAAAGACGCAATGGGCGAGAAGTTCACCGCAGCCTGGGACAAGGCAAGCGAGAAACTCAAAGAGGTTGAAGGCGGCAGCGAGATGCTGACCAACATCAAAGACTTCTTCAAAAATGCCGGGGAATCGCTCTCCAGCATCACTGACGAAGCATCCGCAGAAAATGCGAAAGCTAAGTTCGCTGAAATGACCGAAACCGTCGAAGGCTGGGGCCCAAAACTTGCAGAAATGCCTGAAGAAGCTCAAACCGCCTTGAAGAGCGTCCTGGCATCAGGAGCCGCTCATCTCAAGACACTCGTCGAGAAAGTCAAAGACAACGAACTGTATCAGGAACATGTTCAGCCACAAATCGATGCTCTGATGGAAAAACTCCACGCCCTCGCCGGCTAGACATTGGTTTGAAAATTCTTTCCTGAACTCACAAGAGCGAACGGAGCTTTCGTCTCTTTGCTTCCTTCAGGAGAGTCATCAGAAACGAGCAAATCGCTCGATGATTTCAACACGGGTTGTCGAAAATCCTTAACGACATTTCGGCAACCCGTCTTTATTCGTGTTTATGAAGTGGAGCGAGAGAATGCGTTGGGAAGGCCGTCGCGGAAGTGAGAACATTGAAGACCGACGCTCAATGCGAGGTCCGGTTGTTGCAGGTGGCGGAATGCTGGGACTTGTCCTGATTCTGATCATCATGTGCGCAGGCGGAGATCCTCGCCCGATCATGAACCAGATGCAGCAGGCGCAGCAAAAGCAACCTCAACAGGGGCCTGTTGAAACCGACCCAGAAGAAGACCGACTCGCCCAGTTTGTCTCAGTGGTTCTGGCGGACACCGAAGAAGTCTGGTCAGATTTGTTCCGACAGGAAGGCGACTCGTATCGACCTCCAACATTGGTCATTTTCACGGGACAAGTTGCTTCCGCATGTGGGTATCAAGGATCAGCAACCGGACCGTTCTATTGCCCACTCGACGAGAAAGTTTATATCGATCTGAGTTTCTACGAAGACATGAAAACGAAACTCGGGGCGCCGGGGGACTTCGCTCAGGCATATGTGATTGCTCATGAAGTTGGGCATCATGTGCAGAAACTCTTGGGGATCAGCGAACAGGTTTCGAGCCTCCAGCAAAGATCAAGCAAAGTCGAGGCGAATGAATTATCAGTCCGACTCGAATTGCAGGCCGATTACTTTGCGGGCGTCTGGGCTCACCACGCTCAACAAAACTGGCAGATTCTGGAGCCAGGCGACATCGAAGAAGCCCTCACTGCTGCCACTGCGATCGGAGATGATCGTCTACAAGAGCAGGCTCAGGGACGTGTCGTTCCCGAATCCTTCACCCATGGGACTTCTGAACAGCGAACAAGATGGTTTGTTCAAGGGCTGAAGAGCGGTGACATGAATGCGGGCAATACGTTCGAAATCCCTTATAGCCAACTCTAGTCTTCGTCATCCATACTGAAATTCGATGTCGACATCGCGGTGGCCTGATCGAGCGATCGATTTGAACATCCGATCAGTAGAATCGGTACGTTGATGCGCGATCAACTGTGCCGACTGAAAATCCATTGTTGTTCAAGAATCTGTCCACCAGTCTTAAAAAGTACCAAGCACGAACGATTCATTTAGAGGCTATCCGGAAACTGAGGTTTTGTGAAAGTCTGGTTTTGTTCACACTTTGCGGTTCATCAACGCAAAGGAGTGCACGGTGTCCGAGGCGATTCGAAAAGCGTACCCAAGTGACCTGACTGACC
>NZ_SIHI01000056.1 GCF_007859735.1 Thalassoglobus neptunius
CAGCTTCTGCAACACCTCAGCCAGCGACTTTCCTGCCGCCAACATCGCTTGCCCCTCCTGCAACAGCTTCACAATCTGCTCAGGCTTACGTCGTCGTCGCTTCGTCATCAAAGTCTCCTCGAACCAAAATCGGTCGATTGACTCTCATAACATCTGGATCAGAAAATGGGGAGCACGCCAAGTCCATCGTATTCATTCTCCTGCACCGTCGTAGCACCGTCGTAGCACCGTCCTGAAGCTTCACCAGACGGTTCCAGGCGTCGTAGGTGGCCGAGTAGGTCCCCGTCGGATCGTCCGGCTGCGGGAGCGTTGTCATGTTGCCTTTGACGTCGTACGCGGGAGTGGCCCAGCTGGGACCTGCCGTTTCCGCGATGTCGGTAATTTCATTCACCGTGTTGTTGGTCCGTTGTTGATTGAAGCTCCACCTCCCCGTGCCATACCGAGTTCGTAACGACTCGCGCTCGAAAGAATCGCTGAAATGAAGGTTGCTTAACGAGTTACGACAGATCGCGCATTCCTGCTCCCCTTCAAAACGAGTGGGCCACTTCGAACATCATCCCGGTTGATTAACAACTGGCGCGATATTCACTCCGATGAGAAGCTGCGCAAACCCTGCGGCCAAGAGTGAAAAGGAAGAGAGAACGACTCAAATAGTGCACTGTTGTGGTAACCATTAAGCGTTCCCGCGGTGTATCAATAGTTTGAAACAACTGCCTAACACGACCGCTTCGCGTGGAGTTTATCACGATGAGACGACTCGTCCAACCGCTGCTCTTTCTGCTCGCTCGCTGCACCCGCAACGAACTGATTCGTCAAATTGAATGGCTCAAAACCGAGAATCAGATGCTTCGTAAGCGAGTCGAAAAGAAGCGGATTTTCCTCGACGAGGAAGAGAAGGTGCGACTGATGAAACTGGGCCATGCCATCGGCAGCGACCTGAAACACTTGATCTCGATCGTTTCGTACAATACTTATCTCCGCTGGCTCCGAAACGAACGGAAGGGACATGTTCCGAAGAAAATGGGCCGACCACGGACAGCGGAATCGATTCAGAACCTCATCGTGAAAATTGCTACCGAGACCGGCTGGGGCTACACCCGCGTGATCGGAGAGATCAAGAAACTCGGCCTCAAACCACCGTCACGCAACACCGTCAAACGGATCATGAAAGCCCACGGCCTGAACCCCGGTCCCGATCGTGGTCCGGACAGTTGGCATGAGTTTCTGAAGCGGCATGCGGACACGCTGTATCAATGCGACTTCTTCTCAAAGCGAATCGTCACCAAGTTCGGCCTGCAGCAGTACTTTGTGCTGGTGTTTCTCCATCTGGGCAGCCGCAAGGTCCATGTGACCAAATGCACGCGAAAACCGAACGCTATGTGGATGAAGGACCAGGCGAAGAAGTTTGTCGAGCATGTGAAAGCCAACGGACAGGAGGTCACGCTTCTGCTCCGTGATCGGGATGGGATCTACCGATCCGGTTTCGACAAGTTGTTCCGCGACGCGGGGATCAAAGTGAAGAAAAACAGCATCCGTGCGCCGAATCTGCAAGCGCACATCGAGCGGTTCATCCAGAGTCTGCAGCAGGAAGCACTGGATCACTTCATCGTGTTCGGTGATGAGCACTTCGACTATCTGGTGTCAGAGTACGTGGAGTACTACCACACCGAACGACCACATCAGACGATGGGCAACGTCCCTCTCACCGGAGACTGGCCGGAACGGAAAGACGATCCGCCGGACACTATCCCGATCGAATGCCGGACGAGGCTGGGCGGACTGTTGCGGCATTACCAGCGGAAGGCGGCCTGATTGGTTCCAGGACGGAATCGGCGGATTGATGTCAACCGGAACGGATCGTCTCCGTGGAAACGTCAGCCAAGGTTGAGATACACACCGTTATGGTCGGAGATAGGCTCGGCTCCCAGCAGCTCCGCCTCCCAGACGTCGACGTGCAACAGCCGAGAGGCCCAGGACCGAGTCAAGCAGAGGTGATCGATTGTCGATTTGTTCTTCAACTTCCCCGTGGAAGTGAAATCTTGCTCTGTCACACAAATCATGTCGGCTTGACTCAGACAGGTGGTGAGGAGTTCTCGACCTTGGCGAGTTCCATACCATTGACGTCCCCACGGCCAGACGTAGCCATCCCGGCTCTGGTTCAAATCTCCTCCTAAGCAGAGACCGTGAGTGGGAAATCGCTTCCTCAGAGCCAGAAGATCCTCTTGAAGTTTTGAAATTGTTTCGTAGTGCAGTTGCCAACCTCTCATCTCCGAGACGTCTTGGCCCCGGGAACGATAGACCATCCCGTGGCGGTCGGCTGGAATCGCCCGGCGGGGTATCCTGGCCGGCTTTCCAGCGGGGTAAAAAACTCTGATTCCCCGGATTTTACAGCATTCCGCAAGATCACGACCGTACCACGATGGGACGCATTTTTCATCCGTTATTGGCTTTGCTGGCCTCCGCCACTCGTCAGGAACTGGTCTGTCAGCTGGCTGACCTCAAAGAAGAGAATCGAATCCTTCGGGCCATCTCGCCCAATCGGATATCTGGACGGTGTGAGTTTGAGGCTATGACTGACCGAAGAGCCGATACCCCGGTGGCTCGCTGTGCACGAAGATCTTCTCCAGTGTCTTCCAATGCATGTCGTACTCACGGCACGCGGCACGCTTGCTGATCTCGTTATTGAGCACACGACGACGGATTCCCGCCCACTTCTGACAACAAGTGATCATCTGGGCGCTACACTTTTATTCCGAAAATCATCCCTCCGGAAAGCGATACGTTTCTGGCCGATGTCTACAGATTAGAGATGGTGTTTTACAAACCCCGACCTTCACCGCAATTTTATCGATCGCTCCTCAAATCTTCGAATAGGTCGGTGATAGTCCAAACGAAAATTGAAAACATTGGCGATTCGGAATCGCGAGCTATACGAACCATACCAAAGACTGGGCTGGGTCAGGGCAAAACTTTTCCGATAGCAAAATAGCGCTCTCCTTATAGCATCCCAAAGATCTCATCACTTTTGGCCTCGCTCAACGTAATAGGCGCGCGCAACCACGATCACCTTTAAACGGAGAAGGGGTGTCTTGCGATGGTCTACCGGAATTGGTTGCAACGTGTTTGTCGTAAAATGGCAGGAGCTTCAACGGGAAGCGGGCAACGCCGGGCTGGCAAGCGAAGATGGCATGATTCCTTGCCATCGGCGGCTCAGCAGTTGGAAAAACGACTGCTTCTCTCCGCAAGTGTTTCCGGGAATCAAAATCATCCCGAAGGTTCACTTTATCAGCTCACGCTTGACGACGGTGGGGCCACAGCCGATTGGTGGGAATTGAATTGGGGTGATGGCAGTAGCGAGACTGTGAATGGTCAGCTGTCGGTTGCTAACCACGTTTACACTGACGGTCCGAATGCAAGGACGATCGTCGCGGAAGCGTTTTCACCTGGCAATGTCTTCCAGGAGCAAGATGGACGAATCCTGATCGAAGCCGAGAACTTTTCGGCTCAGCAACCAGGAACCGGTTCTGCCGCGACTCACAGCTGGTCGGTGGCAAATGACTCGAATGCCGGAGGCACATCGTTTCTTAGCTCTAGCCCGGTGAACGGTTACAGTTCACTGGACCAACTCGAGGGTCCAAGGCTTGATTACGAAGTCGATTTTCACTCGACGGGAACTTGGTATGTCTGGGTCCACCTCCAAGAAAGTTCGACAGGCAGTGGATCGGTGCACGTCGGGTTGAACGGAACCGCTGCTACGCTGGGGCATTCCGGTGTTCAGGCTACGGATAGCCAATGGGCATGGCAGGGACATCTTTCTACGACACCAACAGTGGCACGCATCGAACTGCAGGTTACTGCGCCTGGCGAGCAGACTTTGAATGTCTGGATGCGAGAAGCGGGCGTGAAATTCGATCGAGTGCTGTTGACACAAGACATTAACGAAGTCCCGACAGGAATTGGCGATGCCGAATCGATCACGGCAAAACGTGAGGTGAGTTCTCTGGCCGTGCAGATCGACGACGTTGCCCCCACGCTGACCATTTCCGGAATCGCTTCGATCACGGAGGGTGAGACGTATTCCCTCTCTTTGAGCAGCTCAGATCCTGGCCTGGACACGATTTCGGAATGGACAATTGATTGGGGTGATGGCGCGGTCGAAACGCTCGCTGGCAATCCAAACCTGGCAACGCATGTCTACACGGATGGAGATGCGATCTACCAGATTACAGCGACGGCAGAGGACGAAGATGGAGTCCATTCAGCGAACTCGTTGAATCTCAACGTTAGCAACGTGGCGCCCACTCTGACCATCTCCGGTGACGCGACCTCCTCAGAAGGCGCGCTCTATACGTTGAACTTGTCGAGTTCAGATCCAGGCCAGGATACGATTGCCGCCTGGGAGATCAACTGGGGAGATGGCAATGTCGAGACCATCAGCGGCAATCCATCGACGGTGACGCATGTCTTTCTCGACGATTCCCCAGGATACACGATCTCTGCAACAGTGACTGATGAGGATGGGACACATTCATCGAATAGCGTCGTGGTCGCCGTCTCGAACGTTTTGCCGATGGTCAGCATCGCGGGTTCCGCAATCATCAGTGAAGGGGGCTCGTATGTGCTGACGCTTTCGCACAGCGATCCGGGTGATGACACCGTCAGTCAGTGGACGATTGACTGGGGCGATGGGATCACCGAGATCGTGCCTGGCTCACCGGCAAGTGTCACGCATCAATTCCTGGATGGGCCTGCCAATCACACGATCCGGGCGTGGGCGACAGACGAAGATGGGACGTACAACACGACTTCCGTCGCTGTCTCGGTTACTAATGAGCAGCCGGTTGCTGCGGTCAGTGGAGCAACGAGTATCCTTGAGGGAAGCGAATATACGCTGGCGTTGTCGGTTACAGAGCACGGTCTCGATTCAATTTCACAATGGGACATCGACTGGGGTGACGGGACCATCGAAACGTGGGTTGGCAATCCGGCATTTGCGTATCACATCTACGCCGATGGCGATGCATCGTACACGATCACCGCCTCCGTCACCGATGAGGATGGCGTGTTCTCGGCCAATTCCATTGCCGTGACGGTCACCAACGTTGTCGCGTACTCCGTTTCTGGTCCAGTTGCGATCGACGAACAAGGGACCTACACACTCGCCCTTGTCAGCAATGACCCAGGCCAAGACACACTCACCGAATGGGAAATCAACTGGGGAGATGGGACCATTGAGACGATCGCCGGTCATCTGACATCGGCCACGCACGTCTTTGATGATGGGCCTGTCCAGCGGTTGATTACTGCGAGTGTCACCGATGAGGATGGGACCCATGTCACAAACAGTGTAACTGTTGACGTCCGCAATGTGGCGCCAGCACTGTCGATCAGTGGAGACGCTTCGATTGCCGAGGGAAGTCTCTACACGTTGAACTTGTCGAGCACAGAGGTCGCCGATGACACGATTACGTCCTGGACGATTGATTGGGGTGATGGCTTCGAAGAGATCATTTCCGGAAACCCAACAAGCGTGACCCATACATACGCGGATGGTTCAATGACTTACACCATCGCAGCGCAGGCGACAGACGAAGACGGAACGCACGCGGCAAACAGCCTGTCGGTTGTGGTCACAAACGTCGACCACGCCGTCACAATTGCTGGCCCAACAACGATCGATGAAGGGGCGATTTACACCCTCGATCTCAGCGGTACCGATATCGGTCGTGACACGATACAGGAATGGACTGTCAACTGGGGTGATGGATCTTCCGACACAGTGACCGGCTCTCCGGCATCCCTGACTCACTTTTACGCTGACGGTGCCAACTCGTACACGATCACGGCCACGGCGACCGATGAAGATGGGACATTTGCTTCCAATCCGTTGCCTGTGACGGTGAGTAATGTCGCTCCTGATTTGACAATTCATGGGCCAACATTCGCAATAGCGGGTGCGAGTTACACACTGCAGCTGACCAGCCATGATCCCGGCGCCGACACAATTACCCAATGGGAAATCAATTGGGGCGATGGTACGATCGAGACGGTCACCGGAAATCCATCGTCAACGACGCATACCTACAGCTCCAGCGGACAGAACTATACAATTTCCGCGACTGCCACCGATGAAGATGGGACGTACTCAGCAAACTCCTTGAACATCGAGACACGAACGTCTGCGCCCAACGCATGGGTCTTGGGGTCTGGCGTGATTGACGAAGGATCGACATTCACACTCGATCTGAACGGCGCAGCTGGCATCACCTCTTGGGATGTCAATTGGGGTGACGGCATCACCGAAACGTTCAGCGGATCAACGCTCAGCGTGACGCACACATATTCCGATGGAGACAGTGTCGCCACAATCTCGGCCACAGCGTCGGACGGATCGACCAACTATCCAGCAGATTCCGTGACCGTTCAGATTCGTAATGTCGCGCCGACGCTCACGCTCAATGGGTCTTCACCGATTTCCGAAGGAGACAGCTTCACGCTCAACCTGAGTAGTCTCGACCCAGGCAGCGACACGATCTCTGGATGGTGGATTGATTGGGGTGACGGAAATACCGAAACGGTCTCTGGCAATCCCCCCTCAGTCTCTCATAACTACGTTGACGGATTGAATTATACAGTTCGCGCGACCGCCACCGATGAAGATGGAACGTATCTTGCCACACCGTTCGTC
Organism: Thalassoglobus neptunius; assembly: GCF_007859735.1. Lineage (GTDB taxonomy): Bacteria > Planctomycetota > Planctomycetia > Planctomycetales > Planctomycetaceae > Thalassoglobus > Thalassoglobus neptunius. Next base: position 6,689 of record NZ_SIHI01000056.1, read on the forward strand.
CTGGTCGTCAATAATTCTGCGCCGACACTCACAATTACCGGCGCAGCGACCACCTCGGAGGGGGCCGCCTATTCCTTGCAGCTTAATGCCGCAGATCCCGGCAAGGACACGATTGAAATCTGGACAATCGATTGGGGCGATGGCACGACATCCACTGTCACCGGAAGTCCGCAGCGGGTGACTCATGTCTTTGCTGACGGACCGCTCACTCACACGATCACTGCGACCGCCACCGACGAGGATGGCAGCTACGCATCGAATGCACTCACGGTCACGGTGAACAATGTCGCAAATCCTCTGATCTCTGGTCCAGCGTCGGTCTTGGAAGGCAGCGTCTACACACTCCAGCTTGATGGAAATGACCCAGGCGCTGACACCATCGCTTCCTGGTCGATCAATTGGGGCGATTGCCAAACCGAGCTGGTCGCTGGCAATCCTGGTTCAGTCACTCACATTTTTGCCGATGATCTGCAGAACTATACGATTTCGGCGACCGCTACCGATGAAGATGGAACTTTTGCTTCAAATTCTCTCAACGTACAGGTGATCGATGTCGCTCCGACGTTCACCCTCAGTGGTCCATCAAACGCTTTGGAAGGAGCCCCATACACGCTCCAACTTGAGGTGAGTGATCCAGGTCAGGACACGGTCAGTGAATGGATCATCGACTGGGGGGATGGCCGGCTCGAGACAGTGACGGGAAGTCCGACCAGCGCCGATCATGTTTATCTGGATGGTGACGCCACCTATCGAATTTCCGCTCGGGGGACCAATGAAGATGGAACCTGGCGAAGCAATTCGATTCTCGTGGTTGTCGCGAACGTCGCTCCGGCGCCCACGATCAGCGGAGCTTCTTCGGTTGCTGAAGGAAGTCCCTACCTATTGGCGCTCCAAAGTTCTGATCCAGGTCGTGACACGATCACCTCATGGACAATCAATTGGGGGGACGGCAACACGACGACCGTGTCTGGTCAGCCAAGCTCTGTCCAGCACACCTATGCGGATGGGTTGAACAGTCACACGATTACCGCCACGGCCACTGATGAAGATGGCCTCTATTCTTCAAACAGTCTGAGCGTCACCGTGACGAATGTCGCTCCAAGTGTCGTGATTTCCGGAACTGGAATCGTTGATGAGGGGAGTCCCTATACCCTGAACCTTTCCACAAGCGATCCTGGCCAGGAGACGATTGTCGAGTGGTTTATCGATTGGGGCGACGGACAGACCGACACGATCATCGGCAATCCCGGGAGCGTGGACCACACGTATCTGGATGGAAATGCCAGCCATTCGGTCGTCGCGTTTGCCATTGATGAGGACGGGACGTTCGTCTCGAACAGCCATGACGTAATGGTCCGAAACGTCGCACCGACATTGACGATTTCCGGTTCAGCGACCTCAGTCGAAGGAGGCTTGTACGTCCTTGACCTGGCCAGTCAGGATCCTGGTCCCGACACGATCACTCAATGGACGATCAGTTGGGGAGATGGAACCGTTCAGACCATCAATGGCAATCCGAGCCAGATAACGCACGTCTTCTCTGACGGTCCGCAGACCTACACGATCCAAGCGACGGCGACAGATGAAGACGGGGTTCATTCTTCGAATGCCTGGAGCGTCAACGTCTCGAATGTTGACCCTACTTTGTTGTTGTCAGGTCCGGAGACAGCTGCTGAGGGTTCACAATATGTCTTGAGTCTCTCCAGTAGTGATCCAGGTGACGATAGTTTGATCGAGTGGATCATCGACTGGGGTGATGGAACGACCTCCAGCATTGCTGGCTCGGCGACGACGGCAACTCATACCTACGCTGACGGAGACAACTTCTATACGATCACGGCGACGGCGCGAGATGAGGACGGCACCTACGCTGCCGGGAATTCCGTTTCGGTTGCTGTCGAGAACGTTGATCCAATCCTCACGATTAGTGGAAACGCGACAGCGCTGGAAGGGGCGGTCTACAACCTCACACTCAGCGTCCTGGATCCTGGAGCGGATACGATCGCGTCGTGGACAATCGACTGGGGTGATGGCACCATCCAAACGATACATGATGCGCCGCCGGTCGTGGGACATGTTTACGCCGATGGCCCCAACTCCTACACGATCTCTGCGACCGCGACGGATGAGGATGGAACCTACTCTTCGAATTCTCATCAGGTGAGCGTTCAGAATGTGGCGCCTACGCTGACGCTGAGCGGGAACCGTTATGTTCTGGAGGACACAACGTACACGCTCAACATGTCAAATCTGGACCCGGGTCAGGACACGATCACGAGTTGGACGATTGACTGGGGTGACGGACACAGCGAAGTCGTTGCAGGGAATCCGACGTCATGGACTCATCAGTATGCTGACCCAGGAATTCGTGTCGTGACCGCCACAGCCACGGACGAGGACGGCACCTATTTATCGAACAGCCACAAAGTGTATGTCGGTCGTCTATTGGTCGAAAACACGGACTTTCACGTTGAGGATTCCATTGACGTGACTGTCCCGGCCTCACCGTCGAAAGCCTCGTTCTACTTCTTCGCCCTGAGCTTTGACACTTCAGATCTGACAGGGATCAACGACGCATTCGAACTCGCCCTCGTCGACAGCGTTGGACAGCCCCTCGTCCCCACGATTGGCAACGGACGCGATGCGTTCTTCAACATCTCCGAGGAACTTCCCGAGGCGATGGGTGTCACCACGACCTTTGATGAGGGCCTCGGTCACGTCCAGGTGGACCTCACACAATTTCCGGCAGGATTCGCGGCGACATTGCTGGCTCGACTCGTCAACAATGATAGTGACACCACGACTCAGGTGGCGATTGTTCCTGAAGTTGAGTTTGAACAGGTCACACCTGGCCCGCTCGGGTCGGCAGTCCCTCAAGATTTCGCTACGGAGCCAGGCGCTGTCGACTTCTCAGGGCTAGCGGACGTCACGCCGAGCGTCGACGTGGAATACCAGACAACTTCATACGCCGATGGCAGCGGAACCTTGCATATCGGCCTCAATCTCAACCACGTCGGGAGTTATCCGGTTCACCTTCCGCTGATTCTCGCTGTCGAAAACATTTCCTCGGCGGCGGTGACACTCGTCGAACCCGATGGATTTCTGGAGAATGGATCACCCTACTACAATCTCAGTCAGATTGCCGAGGCGTCTGTCGGTCCAACTCTGGATCCTGGGGAAACCGTATCCAATGTGGTCCTGCGGTTTGAGAATCTGGACGAAATTCAGTTCAGCTATACGCTGAAGCTGTATGGGGAATTGAATCAAGCGCCTACCTTCACCAGCACTCCCCACACCGAAGTGCCAACAGGCGGAATTTGGATCTATGGTGCGACCGCCAGCGATCCGAACGAAGACCCTTTACAGTATTTCGTGGTGAATAGTCCTGCCGGGCTGACGATTGATCCTGACACCGGTGATGCGGAATGGGAGACGGGTTCCACCTCTCTGGGGAGTTATCCGGTCGTGCTTCGAGTCGTCGATCCGCATGGTGCAGACGACTTCCAATCGTTCTCGGTCACGATCACTGATGGTCAACAGAACCAGCTACCTGAGTTCACCTCGATACCGGAAGTCGATGCCTACGTCGGTGAGCAATATGTCTATCCAGCGTCTGCATTCGATCCGGACGGGGATGAACTGGCGTTCTCTGTCGCCTCAGGACCAAGTGGCTTCGCAGTCGTTGACGCGGAGAGTGGCTTCTACACCTGGACGCCGACTCCCGATGATCTGGCCGCCGGGTTCCGGCAGGTCACCGTTCAAGTCTCTGATGGTCGGGGGGGCGTGACACGTCAGAACTATCGGATCATCGTGCATCCTGATCCGAATAACCAGAATCCAATAATTACAACAGAACCGTCCGAGCAGTACACGATTCCGGATCTCTCGTCGAATCCCCCGCTGGGAAATGTCGATCCGACCCGATTGGACCTCAGCCTGACTCGGGGTGAAGAGAAATTCGAGCAGTTCTTGTTGTCACTTGATCAACAGAGCGCGCATTCTGCGGACATCGTGATTGTGGTTGACGAATCTGGCTCAATGACGACCGAGCACGATTGGATCGCTACGATGGTGACCGATCTTGATGCGCGGCTGCAGGCACAGGGGATCCATGACAATCGTTTTGCCCTCATCCCCTACGAGAACGGTTCCTACAAGCTAAACCCCTTCGAGCATCCGTTCACGGCACTGTTATATGATCCCAATGATGTGCTGATTGAGAATAGCGAGATCGCATCGATTGATCATTGGAATTCCTTTATCGAAACGCTTCCTGCGGATGGAGAATACGTGCTCGTGTTGGTACCCAAATCGATCGACGAAGTCGATGGATTTGGAATCGCGATGGATCGCGTGCAACCGATGATCCAGACCTCTTCTCTGACGCTCAATGAGATCGTCTCCGGAGCCATTCCGAACGTGGGAGACATTGATCGCTACGCATTCACGATCGATGAACCGACCGATGTCTACGTGGACTCCCTTTCCACCGGAGTGACCGGATTATGGAAAATTCATGGGCCGAATGGAACGATTGATGGACCACTCGATCAGGTTCTTCGTCTGGAGGCAGGCTACTACACTCTCGATGTCACTCGTTCAGAACTCTATCCGGCTGGCTACACGTTTCGTCTGATCGACCTGCATGCCGTTGCTGAACCGCTGACGTTTGGAACGACCACGATTCCTGCGGACTTGGGCTATGACACGGTCGTCTATTCTCTTTCACTCGACGATCTGCAGACGCTTTACTTTGAAGCCGGAGTGACTTCGCAAAATGGTCTCGGAACCTGGTCGTTGATTGACCCCGCTGGTGAGGAGGTTTTCAGCCAATTTTTTGCCGGAACCTACCCCGAACCAGGCGAGTTCGAGTTGAGCGATCAGGGTGATTACCTGCTCGTCATTGACCGCGTCTCTGATCAGGAATTGTCATTCAACGTCTTCCCGTTTGTTGCGGCGAGCGGGACAGCGTTGACGTTTGGCGAAGAAGTCTCGGGAGCCATCAGTAGCTCCGGCGAACAACAGGTGTACTCATTCAGTCTCACGGAACGTTCACATCTGTTCTTCGATGCAATGTCTTCCAATTCCAATTTGCTCTGGACCCTCCAAGGCCCAGGGGGAACGGAAGTCGATCAGCGGGAGTTGAGGGCGTATGAGGGATATTCTTCCGATCCTCAAATTTACTACACACATGGTCACGTGGTCCCCGACCTTCCTGCAGGAGACTATGAATTGGTCTTTGAAGGGAATCAGGGAGCGACCGGAACATACCAGTTTCGGTTACTAAACTTGCAACAGGCCACCACGATCACGCCGGGGACGTACAACGATTCATTGCCGGGTGGCAAAGGGGCACTCGCCTATCAAGTTGATGTGACTGGCGACGAATCCTGGCATTTCTTCTCCAAACTCAAGAATAAGAATTTTTACGCAGGTCGCCGGATGATCGTCGATCCTTACGGCGAAATCATCTGGGATCAGCAAGCCGACAACGAGGATCTGTCCAACCCGAAGTATCAGCAAGTTAACTTTGAGCATACGGGTCCGCATTGGCTCATCTTTGATGGATTGGTTACGGAGTCGAGCAGTTCAGTCTCGGTACAAATGACAGCGATCCAAGATCTTGAAACGGTTGGGACGCTGACTTGGGGAGAACTGAACGACACGATTTCCGATTCGTATGGAATTCGTCGCTACGATTTCAACCTGACTCAAGCGACCGATCTCTTCGTCAATATCCCCGGCTATTTGACTGGTGAATGGACTTTGCCTGATGGCTCCACAGCCACACTGACAGAAGGGTTTCAGCGATTCAATCCAGGCGACTATCAACTCCGCATCTTCAATACGGGATTGAACTCGATGTCGTTCCAACTCCAGCTGCATCGAATTGGAGGCGCTGAAAACGAAGCGTTGACGATCGGCAGCCCGTTCTCCAGGGACGTGCCAGGGACGGAACGCAATCTGCACGATTTCTTTCAATTCACGGCGACCGCCGGAGACGAGTTTGACTTCCAGACTCCGTACACATTTTACAACGATCCCAGAACCTGGACCCTCTACGATCCGGCAGGGCACGTTGTCTTCAGCGAACTGGTCAACAATCCCAGCGGCGAAGTCGGCCCGGTCCGATTGACTCAATCGGGAGATTACCTGCTTGTCGTGAATCGTTACGTCGCCACAACATTGACGAAAACGTATGGCTTCGAGGTGACGTTCCTGGGCAACACCGCCGCCCCGTCCGGGACCGGTATGGCGCTCACACTCGGTTCCCCTGTCACAGATACGCTCGCTGCGCAGTATGAATCCGACTTTTTTCATTTCACCTTGAGCGACCCGTCTCTGATCCAGATTGAGCGATTGGGGGGAATGAACATTCGGTATTCGTTGACCGGACCTTACGGCGCGGTGGTTACGAATAGTGTGTTAAACCTGACGACACCGGGCCGACATACCGTTCCCGCCGGTCTCTACGAGCTGGAAATCGAAGCCAATCCCGGCTATGCCACAGGAACCTACGACTTTCAGGTCGTCGACCTCACCAGCGCCAGTACTCTGACCCCTGGGACTGTCACCACAGCCAATGTGGATCCTGGTTCCGGCTCCAAAGCGTACCAGTTTACCGCTGCAGCCGGTGACGCATTCTATTTTGATCACCAGTCGAGTACCACCTCCTCTGGACGATGGAATCTGCTCGACCCGACGGGGAACGTGTTGTTCAACGTCACTTCGGGAGTCGATGGGGGACGAGTCGTCCTGGCGGAGACAGCGACATACACGCTCGTGTTCGATGCCCCGGCGGGAAGTTCATCTCCTCACGAATTGACCTTCAATGTTGTCCCGGAAGTGGTGAATAGTGCAAACCTGCTGCTCAATACAAGCCAGAGCGGAAGCATTGCATCGATCGGGCAGCAGGACCGATATCTATTCACTCTCACCGACCGGACACTGACAACGCTGGATGTTCTGCAAGGAAGTGGGACGATTGCCTGGTCACTTATTGGACCAGAAGGAACAATCGTTTTGGATCGGTCACTCGATCAATCGGACGCTGGTGATGTCGCCGATGAGGATGCGGTTTTCGATTTATTGGCGGGTGACTATGAATTGATCGTCAACGGTATCGGAACTGCCACCGGCGGCTATGAATTCCAGTTGGCTGATCTTTCAGTGGCTGCGCCGCTACCGGTGACCGGTAGCACAACGGGAACCCTTGTGCCCGCGAATCAAACGGCGGGTTGGTCGTTTGATGGGGAGATCGGCCAATCACTTGTCGTTGATGTCACCTCATTCACTGGTGCCAGTGGAGGACGCTGGAGACTCGTCAGTCCATTCGGCAAAGTTCTCGATGGTCAACCGCTGCAGACTGGTCAGACGCTGGTGACGCTGGATGCCGAAGGGTCATGGACATTTCTGATTGAAGGCGACCTCGCGGACAGCGCGAGTTCAGCAAATTACGCGTTCTCAATCACCGAAACTTCCGCCTCACTGACGCCACTGATTCTGGGCGCAACGACAGTTGCCGACGTTTCGCTGGGAAGCACGGTCGGATTTGAGTTCACGCTGTCTGCACAGACATTACTCAGTTTTGACTCTTTCAGCGATCGTTCTGATCTCTTCTGGTCGTTGGCTGATGACACGCGAGAATTCATACGGGCGCAAGCGTTTTCCGGTGCAAGCGGATCGAGTCGGCAAGGTTCTGATCTGGTGTTCACGCTTGAGCCAGGAACGTATTCGCTGACAGTTTTCGGAACGTCTTCCTCCAGTGGACAGGCACAGTTCCGGCTGCTGGATGTCGCGAATGCTGCTCAGCCCCTCACGATCGGACAGACAGCGAGCGGTCAGGTCACACCGAATTCAGGGACTGTCATTCGCAGCTTTTCGGCAACAAACGGAGAGGAGTTCTATTTTCTGAATTCGAACTGGACAGGCAATAGTTCTGGCCGATGGCGGTTGGTCGATCCCCTAGGACGAACCGTTTTCGCCGAGCCAACTGGAACGGATGCGGGTCGACATACTCTGATTGAATCGGGGACGTATCACATTCTGGTCGAAGCGGCAATCGACGAAACCACCGCTGCCGACTACGGGCTGCTGATTCAGCCTGTCGTCAAGACGACACAATCGTTGACCCTGGACCAACCGGTCGCTGCGACAATCGCATCCGCTGGCGAGCAGCACGTCTACGAGTTTGCAGTCCGCACCAGAACGAACGTCTACTTTGATGCCCTTTCCAGCAACTCGGATATCGCGTGGTCACTGATTGGTTGCGACGTGCAGCCGGTCGCGGAACGACGCTTTGATCAGTCCAATGCTGGCGATCTGGAATCGGGTTCGCCAGTCTTCCACTTGCTACCGGGGACCTATTCACTTGTTGTCGAAGGCGTGTCCGCAGCCACAGCCGCTTACGAGTTCCAACTGCTCAACCTCACCAACGTCCCCGCGATAACGATCGATCAGTCCGCCACGGGTCAGCTCTCAACCGGTCTGTCCACCACATCTTTGAAATTCACTGCCGATGCGGGAGACCTTTTGAAGTACGGTCCGACCAACTGGACCGGCGGAAATCAGACGCTTTGGAGTCTGGTGGACCCACGTGGAAGAATCATTCTGACTCAACGGATGTCAGACCCGCCGACAGTCCGTCCGATCGAACTTGACGGAACATACACAATTCTCATTGAAGGGGCGGACGCCATCGGCACGAGTCCGGCGTTCGAGTTCCTGGTCAGTACCGCCACAACGGACCCCAACTCCATCGTCAACGCCACGACGACCGGCACGATTTCCACCTCGGGTGAAGTCGTCGATTATCAGTTCGCTGGTCTCGACGGGCAGCGGCTGCACTTCGCCTGGCGAGAGTCGGATTCCGACTATTTCACGATGCAGGTGCTGGATCCGAGTGGCGCGTCCGTACTCTCGGTGGGCTACAGCCCGTTGACAAGTGCGTCGAACCTGAACAGCTATTCAGATTTGACGACACTGACCTCCTCAGGCACATACACTGTCCGCATCACTGGCAACGGCGGGGCGACCGGCAATTTTGGTTTCCACATCACCGATGTCGGCTACGCGTCGATGATCGATTGGGAAGGCTCGATTGAGGGGTCATTTGGATCGGCACTGGATGCTCAGGTATTCCGGTTCCTGGGTCAATCGGGAGAGTCGGCCAGATTCGAATCTTCGCCCTGGGGGAATTCCGCAAAAATCGCGTCCCGGATTCCACTGCTTGACGCGGATGGGGATGAAGAACTTGGATACGATGCGCTCGAACAGGCAGCGCTGCATATCAACTACCGACCTGACACGTTGAAGCACATCATCTTTGTCACTGACGAGGATGACGACGGTGGAGATCGGGCAGAAACTGCACAAGGAGTCCTTGAAGAAGGTGGGATTCCATTTCATTCGGTCATCGGCGTGAACATTGACGTCAACGGTCTCGACACGCTGGGATATGTGCCAGACGGATCGCGAAAACTCGCGTTTCGGGCAGATGGGATTGGTGGCTACACCGTCGAATCATCAGAAAACGTCCAGGTCTTTGATGTCGAGGTGTTTGGTTCCGGCGGGACTCTCGGCGACTACGTCGCCCTGGCCGACCTAGTCGACGGGTCGGTTTGGTCCTTGCCAAAGATTTCACTCGCAGGCCCGACGACGACCTCATTCACGACTGCGTTCGTCGACTACCTGGCCGGGATTCATTCCGAATCACCAATCGACCTCATCTTCTCCGATCCGGACGCTCCGATCGAAATCGTAGATCTCCGCATCGAAAATGGTGATCTGATTGCAGACGTTGCTTTGACAGGAGACGGTGGAGCGTATGCCTTTGATGCGGAATTCATCCGGTCCGGTAGCCCGGAACGGATTCTCGGTTCGATCCCCATCACGATTCGACCCGCGTACGAATACGACGCCGATGCCTACGATCCGGATGGCGATCCCTTGATCTACACGTTGGTGGGAGAGGACCACGGAGCCACGTTCGACGACACGACGGGTCACCTGGTCTGGGATGTCGAGTCGACTGGTGATTACGAATTCACAGTCCGCGTTGAAGATGATCGCGGTGGCTTTGATATCCAGACCTGGACCGTGACAGTCGGAGACACGGCTGCCGGAAATACCGCCCCTATCATTGATGCCGCAGGCCCATTTGATCTCGAAGTCGGTCGACCGTTCCAAATTCAGATGTCCGGACACGATCCCGACAACGACGTTATCACCTGGGGGCTCATTGCAGATGCCGTCACGGGAGCCAGCATTCCCGGCGGAATGGAAATGCATCCGTTGAATGGCTTTCTGACCTGGACACCTACGATCGATGACATTGGCTCCCACACCATCCTGGTGAGTGCGATCGATGGTCGGGGAGGACGCACCCTCTCCTGGATTGAGCTGAGTGTGGCGGAGCCGACCACGCCACTACCGATCAATCATGCGCCGGAATTCCTCGGATTGCCGCCTGAAACCGCCGAGGTCGGAGTCTTGTATCGGTATGCACCCTTGGTGCGTGACTTCGATCAGGATCCACTTCAGTTTTCGTTGGGGGTCGCTCCACATGGAATGGCGATTGAACCGAATAGCGGAGTCATCTCCTGGCGCCCCAGCGCCGATCAGGTGGGGGGGCCACATCCCGTCGTGATTGTCCTGCGAGACACGAAGCTGGGAGTGGTCACGCAACGTTTCGACATTTCCGTGAGTTCCTCCAATCAACTCCCAATCGTGCTCGATTCCCCTGCCAGCGTGGCCACAGAGAGTGAGCTCTATTCTGGACAACTCGCTGCTATTGATCCCGACAGCCAGCAACCAGTGACCTGGTCTCTGACGAATGGTCCGACCGGTCTCCAAATTGATGCCAGCGGAGCGGTCTCTTGGCCAATTCCGATTCTGGGAACGTTTACCATTTCCGCCGTTGCGACTGATGACGAAGGAGGGACCACCGACTTCAGCTGGGACGTCACGGTTCTCTCCGCGACGAATCAGGCTCCTACGATCGAGACGATTCCACGTTCTTCGATTCGCGGTGAGTGGACGTTCGTGCAACGGTTTACTGCCACGGACCTCAATCAGGATCGGCTCAGCTGGAGCCTGATCAGCGGTCCCAACGGAATGACGATCACGGACGACGGCTGGATCTCCTGGCAGACAACCGCTGATGACATTCGAGCTGCTGCGTATCCGTACACGATACGAGTCGAAGATGGACGCGGTGGGAGCGATGAACAGACATTCGAACTCTTTGTCACTCATGAATCGACGAATAGTCCGCCCACGATCACCTCAACACTTCCGAGTGTGGCCACAGTCGATCAAGAAATCACACTCACTCTGACAGGCGACGATGTGGATGGAGATTCCATCTGGTGGTCACTGCTGGAAGGCCCTGACAATCTTGTGATTGATGCGGCGACAGGGCAATTCTCCTGGACACCTCCCACCGAGCAGATCGGCGAACAAGTCATTCGGATTCTTGCCGCCGACGCTTATGGGGGATTCGATATCCTAGAGCAAGCGATCGCGGTACGGGGGACGTTCCGGCCACCAACGACAACTCCGACGCCAGTTCCGGTCGCCGTCATTGGGCAGCAATGGGAATATTGGGTCTCTGCCACCGATCCGCAAGATTTGCCGCTCCTGTTCGAGCTGGATGCTGTATCCGAGGCAGCAGGTGTCGCAATTGACCCTGCTACTGGACAGCTGACCTGGACCTCGTCGCAAATCGGCCAGCAACCTGTGACGGTCACAGTCTCCAATGGAGTGGCGGCGGTCGAACAGTCGTTTGTGATCTCGATTCTCTCTGCTCCGCTCAATCAAGTCCCGATCATCACGACCGAGCCAGCAGTCGAATCTGAAATCGGAGTCGAATTTCGGTACGACTTCCATGCCAACGACGAAGACCCATCAACGTTGTCCTGGACATTGACTGCTCCCAACGGCATGCCGAACGGTGTGATCTTCAACGAGCCAGGCAAGTTCTTCACCTGGACTCCGGATTCGTTGGTGGAAAACCAATCGATCGTGTTCGTATTGACAGCGACGGACGCTGGTGGTCTGCAGGCGGTGCAATCGTTCGCTGTCCTGGCGCGGCCCGCGAATGTTCCGCCGATCATTTCGCCAATCGGACAAGTCACGATCTCTGGCGGCGCGACCTACCGTTATGATGTCGAAGTCACGAATTCTGACAACGACTTTCTGACGTATTCGCTCGATCAGGCATCCGTGACACGCGGAATGACGATTGACCCGTTGGGGCGCATCACCTGGATGACGGATGACAGTGACCTCGGTAGCTATACCGTGGACGTAAACGTCGCGGATCACCGTGGGATGTGGGACATGGAGTCGTTCCAGTTGACCGTCGTCGAAGACCAGACGCCCCCTGAAGTTTCGGTCGAGTTCTCTCCTGGTCCTGTCGATACCGGTGTTCCTCTCGACATCAAAGTCAATGCGGTTGATGATGTCGCTGTCGTCACCCGAACTCTCAAGCTGGTGGAGCTCGACACCGGCAGCCAGATCATTCCGCTGGGTCAGGAAGTCCCGCTCGATGGCAATTTTGTTGGAACAGTCATCGTGAATTCCTTCGGAATGCTCAAGGTCGAAGCGACGGCGACGGACATCAACGGAAACTCCGCCACCACGGTCGATACGATTCAGATCACCAATCCAGATGACTACACAGGACCAACGGTCGATCTGCTTGGATTTATGGGCGATGACCCGCCCTACACGACGCCTTTTGATGTGACCGGCACCGTCAGTGATGATCAACCGACTGGGTTGTTCTGGACCCTGCAGCTTCGCCAGAAATATAGCGACGCCACTCCGATCGAAATCGCAAGTGGAACCGGCTCATTCACACAGGGCGTGATTGCGACCGTTGATCCGAATCTGTATCCCGATGGCTTCTATGATCTGGAACTGATTGCCACCGATAGCGGCGGCAACACAACGAAGTCGTCTTACTCGATCACTATCGAAAGCAAGATCAAACTCGGTAGTAATCGCGTTTCCTTTATCGATCTGGAGATTCCGGTCGCTGGCATCCCCATTGTTGTGACCCGAACATACAACTCACTCAATAGCGACAAATCGAAAGACTTCGGTTACGGCTGGACGCTTGACGTCACCAATACTCAGATCGAAGTCGATTATCATTTCGACAACCCAGGGCCAGGGTTTGCAGGATACATTCCATTTCGGGCCGGTTACACGAATCTCTATGTCACATTGCCTGATGGCACTCGTGAAGGGTTCCTGTTCTCCGTTGAAAATGCTTGGACTTCCCAAGGGCTTGATCCCGGATTCGCTGACCTATTGGGGCCGAAAAGA
>NZ_SIHI01000057.1 GCF_007859735.1 Thalassoglobus neptunius
GGTCAGTCAGGTCACTTGGGTACGCTTTTCGAATCGCCTCGGACACCGTGCACTCCTTTGCGTTGATGAACCGCAAAGTGTGAACAAAACCAGACTTTCACAAAACCTCAGTTTCCGGATAGCCTCTAAGATTCGGTTGCCGAAGCAATCAGAGCCAGAAGTGGGTGGAAAATCTTTGTCATCTCGGTATGGTCGTAATCTCTAAAGTGGATTGCTGTTGCACATTCATGGAACAGCGCTTGGTGCTGGATGATGGGCACTTTTGCGGGCGATTTCCAGCCATCCCAAAACGGTCTATTCGTGATCAATTCAAATCAAGATTTCTGTCGTTTGTTGCGCCTTAAATCGCCCGCTCTTGCCGCCCGATTTGGAGTCAAAAAGTTTTTCATGAAAAAGTCCCCGGTACAGAATCGGGTACAGAATTCATGGCAAAAGTTTGTAATCCCTGTAAAATCTGGAAAGTAAGCGAGCCCAAGGGAGTTTTTGCGATACGTCACAACACTCGATAGAGCTTAGTGTTGTGGAAAATTGCGAGGTCCGTTTTGGCACCAAGAGCTTTTGTCTACGGAACCGGAGGGTGGTCAACAGTGACGACTCCATCAGGATTTGTGTTTGTCAAAGATAGTCTCGATAAGACGTTTCTTTCGCAGAATGGTTCGAGCAATCGAATTGATCATGAATGGGATGATTTTGTTGAGATCATTCCTGGCACCGGGATCAAAATGCCTCGCACTCTAAGAGTCCGAACGCATGCACGAAGTCCTGAGCGATGCGGCGGTTGTCGTGGTTGGACCAAAGCCCGTGTCACAGCGCGTTACGTCGCGTATCAGTAATAGCACTTTGCTTGAGGACTGAGTTCGGAGATTTCTTGTCATTCACCTTCGATGGAATCGGCGGGCAATCACTGAAACGGGCTGGGCTCAGTCCTCTTTTCATTCACCTCCACTAGTTCCGTATCGGCTATTTCACGTTTCTGCAAACGAAAAAGTGCGATCAGTATATCGAGTGAGCTGTCTTCTCGAATATATTTGGTGACCGGATTTCCTCACTCTGAGCACAGTCCTGTCGATGAGATTAATGCGGCATCTGATTGGTGAGTTCACTCGATCGTGCTCAGGTCTTTGGGTTGGGTGGACTCATCCTGTTCTGCGACTGTGAGATAGATCGCCCGCATTGAGGCGAAGAGGTCGTAGTAAGCCCATTCGCTGCCTGCTTGTGCCGGTGCGAACTCAATGCCATTGCGGTTCATATAGGTCAGGAGACTGACGATGTGCTTTCCGTCTGTTTTGGGATCGTAGCCGCCGCGGCCTTGGAATGGTCGGATGTCTCCGGTGGCTTCAAGCCGCAGGATTTCGCGGTCGAGGTTGTGAAGAAATCGGTCTGCCAGGTTGAAGTGAGAGTAACGTCGGTTCTCGTGGCCCCATGCTTTGACTTCTCTGTTGCGGTGAAACTCATTTGCGAGTCGTAGAAGTGCGTCCTGTAATTTTCGAATGTTTTCGACTGAGACTTCTCCAGCTTGTTTCGACTCATCCAAAACCGTCAAGCGTGCCGCATCATATGCTTGTCTCTCCTCGTCGAAATCATCCCACCGCAATAGATAGGGCCACAACTCGATCGAGTCTTTGCCAGATTCATTGGCCTTGAATGTGAGTGATTCATGTTTCAGGGTGATATTCGAAAGCCACTCGTCTGAGAGGCTGACTTCACGCAGAGCCTCTGAACCAAATTGAGAAGTCGCGGGATCAAACTCGTAGGGGAGCGCTGAAGCAGTGAGACGATCGAGTAAAAAGTTTAATGCGCGTCCGGATTTAATTTGTGCATTACTGAGTTCAGGGTGATTCTTCAGTTGCTCCCAGATTCGACTGTTAGTCCACTTGCGATCGTTGAGATACTTCAACCTCTTGATCTGCTTCACGTGTTCGTACTCCATCCGCTTCCGCTCGGCGAGAATTTTTGAGTCCCAGTAGGTGCGAACTCTCTTTTTCCAGTTGTCCAGTTCTTTACTGTAAGCTTCCGCGTTCAGATTTCGCGCGGTGGAATACGAAACGGCAGCGTCCCCTTGCGCTCGAATCAAGGTGGCTTGTGCATAGACTCGATTAGTGACTGAATAATATGGATCGTAGTAGCCCCATCCGATTCGACGAGGAGCAACAACGACACGTTGAGCAAACACATTTTCTGTATTGAGACTTAGAAACGCGACAAAGGTGAGACCGACAAGACCATAATGCTTCATTTTGACACCTTTATGTCGAAGGTCGGCGCTGAGATTTCAACGAGAGGGGCAACCAGAGGTGCCTCGAAACCTGTTTGCTGATCAGGCAGTTCGGCATTCTCGGAAGGAGGAGTCGGACGAGAATAGATCGCGACAACTTCTCCCGATTCGCGAGAAATGGGAGCTCCGAGAAAATTGGAATCGCGGTGCTCACTGTCTGCCGAAGCAATGAGTCGACCGTCAATGCTCCCCTTGAGATGAATGGATTGTTGGACACGCCCATGCAATTGTGAAACTGCGACATTCTCTTCAGGATCAAAGTACGGGTCTTCGACGTCAAACGCTAATCCGTATACAATGAGTTTCAAATTAGGACGTAAGTTCTTATGAGTGCTATCGAGCGTCAGCCAGTGTTTCAGTGAAGTTTGGCTGCGAATCATTGCAACATCATAAACGGTTTGAGTCTCAAGGAACTTGAAGGCTTCCTTTTTGTGTTTGAGCAGTTCAGCTTCAACCTTTTCGATGTCTTCGATTGGGGGCGGTTCCAATTCGTAGTGGTCAATGATTTCGTCGTACGCTCGCTGTGCGGCAACAACAGCATCGGTCGCTTGTTCGTACCGGGGATGAACTGTAATTGCAGAGACTGCCAGTTTCTCCGACGTCTTTGGATTGAAAAGATAGAGGTCCGAATAACCGTTTCTCTGAAACTCCCGGACTGCTCTCACTACTGTCCCGGACGTGGCAAGATTGTGTTCTTCGATTGCGAAACAACTTCCAACTCGGAAGGCGATGTCTTGTTCTGGATTCGCCACAACGACAAGAAACAAAGCTCGGTCGATTCGCTCTTGTAGAGTAAACTCAGTAAGAAGAGCTGGCTCAACATCTTCGGGGACATTTAATTCAGGATTGTTTGCCAAGTCCTTCGTGCTCGATTTTAATTCATCTGGGCGACTGGCAATGAACCAAGCTGTCATCAATAAAATCCCGAGACCGGCAATTGGGATGATCAGGCCCACACGATGAGATTTGGAAGTCGTGGGACGATTGGGTTCGGGGTCCGGTTGTGAGACAGTTGTGTCAGAAGCTTTTGCTAATAGTTCTCGCACTGGAAACGGACTCGATCCGAAGTAGACCGTTTCGTCGAGTCCGATCTCTTTCCGAGAGACTTTGTTTTCAAGACTTCCAACAGAGGTGCCATTGGTCGATCCGAGATCATCGAGCAAGATTTGGTCGCCGTTGATCGTGATCCTGGCGTGGTGGGATGAGACATTCGATTGGTCAATCACAACCGTATTGTCTGCTGCCCGTCCGATTGTGATGACCATTGACTCATTTCCGGTCTCACGACTTCGCGAGTTCATTCTGTTCTCCCGCTGTGCAGCCCTGTCGACCGCAGTCTTAAATTCGTGAACTAATCCTGTGTCAACTGCGGTTGAAAGATAAATCTCTGTAAGCCAATCTGGAATTCAGCTTGTCGATCGATGGGCATTCGCCGTATGCGGATCCAAATACCATTTGCAGATTTCATGTCGGCGATCATCCACCGTCCTCGTTCATTTTTCTGGAGCTTTGCGTGTTGAGGACTGAGAAAACTATCTTCGTCGACTTGAATCGAGCACTTGGAAGATCGGCCAATTCTGTTTGCATTTTGTTTAATCACAAAGGTCCGTATTTCTTCTTCGCCCACACCCATCTCGACCAGTCGGGGATGCAGTTGATCGAGATGTTGAGAAGATGGCGCCCGATATGCGTTCGTCTCTTGGATCTCTTCGCTTTCCGCGTCTGACGGTCGATTTGGGAGTTTAAACACATACCGCCGACTGCCCATGATCAGTTCTGAATCACGAGATAGAGAAGCTCTGTAAGCGCGAAGAAATGTTCCGTTCTTGCTCTGGTTATCGATGAGATACCAACGAAACTTGCCGTCTTGCTGGTGGCACCGTAATTCTGCATGTTGCGATGAAATGTCTCGATCGAATGGCAATTTCAGGTCACCTTTCTCGCGGCCAATAGTAAACCCAGCTTGCCGAATTCGAATTTCTTCCCCGACGTCGCGACTTCCATCATCGAGAACGATAAGTTTGGCAACTGGTTGACGATTGATTGGTCGAAAGAGGTGAGTCTTTTGTTTCGCTGTCGTTTCCGTTGGCTGTACTTTTTGCTGGGAGTTGACGCCAGCGGCATCCTTCAGGATTTGCTGGAGTGGCTCAAGAGTCGTCTGGACCATCATCTCTTCATCTTGAGAGTCTGTGTTCATGATCAATTTCTCGTGTCTGACGGATCAGCAAAGAGTGAAATGTTGAACTTCGTAGCGGCGTCTTCCTCTCTGTTCGTTCAACGTTTATCCATAATTTCACATTCTGGAAGATGTTCACGTAACTTTTGAATACCAGAGTCGGTGATGTTTGGAGCCCAAATTCGGATACAGTCCAGATCGTCCAAGCGTAACAAATGTTCGATTCCCGCATCGGTGAATGAAGGGCCGAAGAGCGATAACTGTTCCAAACGGGTAATGGAATCGAGGTGCCGCAGACAATCGTCCGTAAGGAATGCAGGCCCAAATTTTTGCTTGGGAGAAACGGATAGCGAGAGATACCTCAATGCGGGGAAATGGGCCAGTGTTTTGAGGCCATCGTCAGTGACATCTGTATGAAGCAATTCAATCGACTCAAGAAGCGGTAACACACTCAATCGCGCTAGCACATCGTCTGTAAGTGCTTCGACGCTGAAGGAAAGCTTCTTCAACGTTTTCAACGCAGTGAGACTCCGGAACCCGTCGCTGGTGATTGCGGTCTGACCAAAATCAATGGATTCCAGATTTTTGAGTTTTTGGAGCATTACGAGATCCTGATCAGAGACGAGCCGGCCTCCTTCGCCCTGAAAGAAGACTCCTTTGACTCGAATTTCACCGGCGGGAAGTTCTTTCCATGTCCATTTGTGGTCGGCGAGATCAACTGCGGCATTGAGCTCGCGAACGATGTGCTGAGCGGTTTGCCGATCATCTTCGCCCTGAGGGAACTCATCGGCTGAGAGTTCGGTTACTTCCTGACTGCCAGGTCCCCATACCTCAATTGGATTCATGCCAATAAAGAGTTGCCCACGCGAAGAAACCTGCATTCTCGGTGCCCAGTGATTGCTGGACTTGGTGAACTTTGTAATCTCGCGAACCAGGTCTCCTGATTCGCAGTCCCACAGTGCGATTCGCCCTAAGTGGTTTGCCGTGATGATCTGGCTGCCATCACTCGAAAAAGCCACACTTGCTCCGTATTCATGGCTCTCATTATTCGATCTCGCCAGTTCCGGTTCGAGGTAGCGTACGATCCTGGCTGTCGCCACATCCAACATGACAGCCATTCCACTCTTGCTCTTGATTGAGTTAGCGGCATATCGACCATCGGGAGAGAATGTCAATTGGCTGCGGGTGCGACTGGTTTTTTCGAACTGCACTCCCCGGCCGAGTGTTAACGTCGCGCCGTCCCACTCGATGGCATGCCTGACGTGGTAGTTTTCTCTGCTGCGGAATAAGAACTTCTCATCTGGTGTGATCGAGATATTCCTCGAAAATTCCATTGCCTGATCATGCATCTCCTCGCCGCTTGCCCAGTTCAAGATTCTTAATCGCTGGGGGACTCGTGCGCGGTCACGTTGATGAATTTCTCGCTCATAGTGAATGACTGCGGCGATTGTTTGCTTCGGAAATACTACCAGCATCGGTTTCGCAGGGAACTCATATTCCTGTTCGATTGTCTGTGTCTTTAAATTCAGCACCTTGACGAATTTGTTAATAACGTACAGGATGTGAGTTCCATCTGGAGAGAATTGTAAATCGCGTGTTCCCATGCCAGCGTGGGCAGGATCTGTGAACTGCGAAATGACTTCTTGAGTTCGCAAGTCCCAGAAGGTGAAGCGTCCGGGAGAACCGCTTCCAGTCGTGACGATCTGTAATCCATCCGGTGAAACAGCGAATTGATTTCCACCGCCTTCGTTCTGGATCGTGAATTGTTTCTCGAAGTTTGCAGCGTTGATTTCTTTCGGCTCTAAACGTGTCGCACCTTCTGAAAGTGAATCCAATTCTGGTCTCGGATTCCCGGCGAGTGAAAGTGGTTTCGTCAGCTCTTTCACCCGAATGTTTCGGAATTGAACTTTAGAGTCGTAGAGTTGAAGACCAATATGACCAGCTTCAGAGTAGCCGGGAGGAATCTTTCCACTTACGACTTTCTGGGAATCAATGCTGACCTGCAATTCTTCGCCTTCGAGGATGACTGACAGTGTGTGCCACTGGTTTGGCTGAATGCGAAGTGATGGGGAGGCAGCGATGTGACCATGAAGCGAACCTGTTCGGTTTACTGGGACAATATTTGCAAACATTGTAGCTGTGTCGTCCAGCAATTGAATTTCAAGGAGACCTTTACCGTGGATGTCGCCATCTTGTTTGGCCCGCAGGAAAACACCGCTATTGGATGCGTCGCTCAGACGATACTCTAGCTCCAGATCAAAATCGTCGAAGGTTTCATCACTTCGCAGCCAGCCGTGTTTCCGCTTGGCTGTTGTTCCGACGATCGTGTTGTCTTCGATTCGCCATCCGTTCTCTCCGACAGGCGACCAGCCATCGAGAGTTTTCCCGTCGAATAGGTTGATCCACAATGATTGGGAATTTGAAGTCGATGTTGTGGGCCGTTTTGGTTCTGGATCTTCAGGTGTGATCGTAATACTTCCGTCTTCGGCAATGTCGACTACGGCGTTTGAGCTTTCATCGAGTTCAACTTTGCCACCTTTGAAAACGATGATCACTCCGAAGATCAGAGCCAATCCTCCCGCCAACATTCCAGCTTGGAAGAGGCTTCTATTCTTGCAACGGCTTGATTGCGGTTTTGTTCGCCGATGCACCTTCCTGTCTGAGCTTGTATCAATCAGTTGACCTGGCGCGGATTCGATCACAGTGTGTTTCGCCTGCTGTGAGCTTGTTGCAGCCAGAAAACCGTTAATTGCTTCGGTCTCGGTCAGTTCACGCGAGTCGCGGTCTTTCGCGGCCGATTCGGAGTACTCGACACTTTCCTGAGATCGCGAACGTTTTTTATCGGTTGCTGCAACCCTTCTCTGCTGAAGGTATGCCTTGAGATCGCTCGAAACCTCTTCCATTGAGGAGTATCGATCTTCCACTTTCTTGGCCATCATCTTCAGGCAAATCGATTCCAGTCTCAGGTCGAGACGAGCTCGAATTTCTGAAGGATGGACTGGCTCTTCGTAGGTGATCTTGTAAATGACTTGAGAGATCGTGCCACGAAACGGAAGTTGTCCGGTGAGAAGTTCGTAGAGAATGACGCCGAGCGCATAAATATCGACAGCGGGAGTCACTTGCGGTGAGTTTCCCGTCACTTGTTCGGGAGACATGTACGCTGGCGTCCCCACGATCATTCCCGATTGTGTCATCCGGCTTTCGCTGTCGGTCTGCCTCGCCAAACCAAAGTCCATGACGACCGGTTCGCGTTTCGTGTCAATCATGATGTTCGATGGCTTGAGGTCACGATGAATCACATTGTGACGATGTGCTTCGGCCATCGCATCAGCCAGTCGCTGAATCAATGCAGCGCACGCTTTAAACGGTGGCAATTTATTCGGATTGATGTACTCCGACATCGATCGACCGCGAACATAAGCCATTGAAATAAAGTGACGACCGTTGATTTCTCCAACATCATGGATAGGGCAAATATTCCTGTGATGAATCTTCGCCGCTGCGCGTGCTTCGAGATAAAACCGAGCGATCATCTCATGATCTTTGCCACCGGAGAAGCTGGGAGTTTTCAGCGCGACCTGTCGATCAAGCTGAGTATCGTGAGCCAGATAGACAGCTCCCATCGCTCCTGACCCGAGTTCACGGATGATTTTATACCGGCCAAAAGTCTCCGGGAGCGAAGGCTTGGTCTGGGGATGCTTGTGCTTGCCGGGGTGGGCAACGCGACTTGTCTCAACGGACGCTTTCGCATGGCTGGTGCTAATTGTCTCGGCCGGATTCTTCATCGAGAAGATGGAATCACCGGACTCAGCGACAGCCTGACAGAGAAGTGGATAGTGGTCGGGAAATCTTGATTGGAAACTGGAGACTTCCAGCTGCGGCTCCAAAAGTCGGCGAGCTTGAAACTCCGCCATCAGCAGTTCGACAACACTGGCAGGCAACGTCGAGGAACTGGGGAACTCTTCCAGGTACTCTTCAACAGTGACAGGGGTTCCAGTGGCCCATCTCCGATGGATGTCGATCTTAATCAACTCAACGGTGACGAGATGACGAAATTCCTCGGATCCGTCTTGAGAGAGCCGATGCGCAGATTTCGCGAGGAGATCCGGCGCCCAGCCTTCGTCAAACTCCATGAGGAGTCGTTCTAACTCGTTTCGTTCAACATCGTTCAGATTCGCAATTGCCTTCGCGTCGACCATTTTTCACCCGCTGTGTCGGCGATTTCTTCGTAAAAAGTCTCTCCATCAAGGAACATCGCAAAGTGGCGTTTGGTTTGTCACATCGGTCTTTGAAAAAGTAGAAAAAACTATTCCTTTGCGAGGGACAGCGTATCGAACCGTTGAGCGAGTCGCTGTTCTACGAGTTTAAGAATGCGGTGAATCGTTTGCCGAGAGAGGTTCATTTCTGCGGCGATTTCCGACTGAGTCTTCCCCTCCAGTCGTCCCGAGATGATTTCGGCCGTCCTTGGAGGAAGCCCTTGAATCGCTTGATCAATTTCCTCCCATAGGGCCAAGGCGTCTTCCGGAGTTGGTTGAGGATCGACAAATGCCGACTCTTCTTGTTGATTTCGGTCGAGCAAAGCATTTCGCTTTTCAGCTGTGTGCCGACGGGCCAGCGATCGCGTCTTGCAGATTGTAATCGCAACCAACAGCTTCCAAAGTTGCTGCGAGTGACAGATGTTGAGAGTTCCCTCGTTCTGTCGTCGGAAGAATGTTCGAAAGACCGACTGGACGACATCTTCGCCGTCGAATCGTTTGATCAGCTGTGGATGAATGTTCTGGCTCGCCAGTTCAACCAGTCGATCGGAGAATTGATTGAACAACTCAGCTGAGGCGATCGGTTCGCCTGCCTGGAAGCGGTCGAATACTGATTCCCAATTGCTATTCATTCCGGCCTGAGCATGAAGCTGAGCATCAATGTGATAGGAAGCCGGTTGAGCTTATCAAATCAATGGTCCTGCTGGACACTCCACTGAACGACTTTGTCGACACTGTGTTGCGATTGCCTCGACACTAAAGCGGACCGTGAATCGATTTCGGATCTTTCGAGCGCGGTCGGAACCACACGAAACGACTTGCGAAGAAACGAGATGATCATCCTCTTGGGGTCTTACGTTTCGCGCAGTTCCCCGTTTCGTTTATGCTAACCCACTCTTCTGTGAATCATCACCATTTGGATTAGTCAACCATGAAGCGTCTCGTCTCTGCGGTTTTCTGTCTCGTATCACTTTCGTTCTGCGTTTCGACATATGCACAGGATAGCGATGCGAAACTCAAGCGATGGCTGAAACGATTTCCGGATGCTGACACCAACCAGGACGGGAAGTTATCGACTGCCGAAGCTGAGTCTTACATCAAACAGCGTCAGGCATCGCGAAGCAAAAATGTTGGCGCACCAAGGGTTTTCGCAGTTGATCCAGGATGGAAAGAAGAGCGCTTTCCTGAACATGCTGTTTGTTACAAATCTCCCGATGAAATTGCGAAGCTTTACGCCAAGCAATTAGAGGGAAGTGAGCCTGTTGTCCGGTATGCAAAGCCATCAGACGGATCGCTGCGGATCGTTGGGAATGGGCATAGTTTTATGGCTCCCGGCTACAAGACCTTTCCTGTCATTGTTGAAGCGGCCGGATTGAAACAACCTCCTCTGCTGACACATACAGGTGGAGGTATGACGGGGAGCACTCGATACAAGTGGGAACAGGAGAACGGGATTTTTGGCTTTGACGGAAAACCAACACAGAAGCTGTTGTCATCGATCGCCAACAGCGAGTGGGACGCAATGATGTGGGGCCCGTACTTCAACGATCATCCCGAGTACTACTCGTGCTGGATTGACTTCTGCCTGAAGTACAATCCGGACATGAAATTCTATTTGTCCGACGCGTGGCCACAGCTATCACAACTTAATGAGATTCCAAAATCTGAAGAAAAATTAACTCCGGAAGTCATCGCCCAACTTGGTGAAGAGAGGTTTGAAGCCTATTCCAAAATTATCAACGAACTCAATGAACAATACGGCGATCGAGTCTTCATTATGCCGACCTGCGAAGCGATGGTTCAATGCGTCAAGTACTTCGACGAAGGCAAATTGCCCGGCATTGATGGCATCCACAAAGCTGTCGGTAATCAAGAGCGATCATTGTGGCGGGATCAATTGGGGCACCTGGGACCCGGTCTCGACCGACTTGAAGGGTACGTTTTCTATGCAACTCTCTATGGTCGCAATCCTCAAAACATTCCGGGGGACATTTTCGAAGACAGCCAGTTTCCCAACCAAACTCTAGATCGACGCTTTCGCGAAATTGCATGGCAGGCGGTGCTGCGAAATCCACTTTCAGGTGTTGTCGATAAGAACGAGAACGGTATCGCTGATGACCGTGAATGAAGCAATCGCTGGATCTGCGAGAGATCAAAGTGGCGGAGTAAGGCATTGGGAATAGTTATTCGCTCAGGTACTCACGAAAGACGTGTTGCACGTCGATCACTCCGTCTGGGATGTCTACTCGAAACGGGATGATTTCCGACAGGTCTTCCCGTAATTGCATTGCGTTGGCATAGCGATGCTCCGGGCTTGCCAAACATCTAGTGAGCACTCGAATAGTGTGTGAATCGGCAGCGTGGTCCCGAAGCCGACTCGCGAAGTCATACGGGGGCCGCTCCAGCGAGTTCGTCAGCAATTGATACCAGATCACACCGATCGCAAAGACATCAGCCCGGAATCCGTCGACTTCTCGTCCTGGTGTCGATGCTTCCGGCGGAAGGTAGAGCGGAGTTCCGATGGAGATTGTTTCTCCAGCGTTGGATTGCTGACGTTCATTAAAATCCTTGGCCAGTCCGAAATCAGTGATCTTGATTTGTGGATGGCTTTGGGCCTTTGTAAGAATGATGTTCGCAGGCTTGAGATCTCGATGACAGATATCCCAACGATGGGCTTCGGCAATTCCGTCAATCAGTCCACGCACAGCATCGGAGACCAGCAAATCGACACGATTCTCGGAGTCTTCGAGAATCCAGTCTTCAAGTGACCCCCCACCCGCGTATTCGAGTGCGAGAAACGGGTACGTACAGTTGGTGACGACATCGAGATACTGAATGACATTCGGATGATCGTTCAGCTTTTGTTTAATTTTCCAGAGGTTAGACTGCTCACGTAACAGCCAGTCCTTGCCGTCTTCTTGGGTGAAAAACTTGAAAGCCCGTGACTCTGGGTAACCCTGATTGATTCCCATCCACACTTCGCCGAAGCTTCCCATTCCGAGAAATCTTTCAACGTACCAATCGTGACCGGGGGCAATCTGATCGCCCTTTTTGAACTGTGTTTCGATATGTGAAAGCAACAGGTCAATCATTTTTTCAGAACGAACCAGGCTGCTGCGGAGTGTCCCTTGCGTGGTGAGAAATTTCGCCCCGTGGCTGAGATTGATCAGCGTTGCACACAATTGTTCTCGCGTCCGCTCATCCAACGGAGAGTTCTGCTGCCGATCCCAATCGTCAACCAAACGTCGAATCTGTTGATCGGTCGTCGCTCCCAGGTTCCCTAGGAATTCAAGAATTCGATCCTGCCGGTTTGTATAACAGAATCTTTGAACCCCGTCGCGAACATAAGGATAACCAGCATGAATCACAGGAGCCAGAATTGAGACGAGGTCAAATAATTCTTTGATTGGCATGAACCCACTCGCGAACAGTAACTCGAAAACGTCGGAAATGACTCATTGGAAGATTTCGACAACAGCTTTAATTGGAAACTCTTAAAACCGCTTCGAATTCGTCGCTGTGAACAAGCGGACTTTGTAGTCGAAGGACACTCGCGGCCCGCTCCCAGAGGAGATCACCTTTTCCCAGCAACTGGCAGGCGTCGGGACGGTTGATCGCGATTTCCGAGTCTCCCTTTGATTTCACTTTGAGCGCGATTCTTCCGGGAAGATTCGTCTTGATAATTGGAGTGACGACAGTCTTCTCCGGCCGTTGCGTCGCCAGAATGAGATGAATTCCGGCAGCTCTTGCCTTGGCCGAGAGTGTTTTCAGAGCAGACTCGAGATCTTCCTTCGTCTCTTTGCTTGCCATGAGGTCTGCAAATTCGTCACACACGACCACAATGCGCGGTGGGGCGTTTCCAGTGACATCCTGGAGTTGAGCAAGACTTGAAACGCGCGCTTTCTGCAATTGTGAGTAGCGTTTTTCCGTCTCTTCCGCTGCCCATTGCAAAAGCGGAATCGTTTCGTTGGCTGTGTAAGCCACCGGAGCGTGAAGGTAAGGCGAATCGCCACCCAAGTTGAATGTGACTCGTTTGGGGTCAATCAGGATCAACTGAAGTTCGTGAGGAGCCAGCCGGTGCGCGAGCGAAGCGACGATCGACTTCAGGAACTCGCTCTTCCCGCTTCCTGTGGTTCCCGAAACGAGAAAGTGGCACATGTTGGCATTCGAAAGATCAGCCCAATGGGTCGTCCCAGCCACATCCTGCCCAACGGGAAAGATTGGAGTGTCACGGCGCGACTTGGGGACGTGTTTGATCACGTCGGAAAACTCAACGGTCTTCTTCTGATCTGGAGGAAGTTCAACGTCGACACAGATCGCACCGGCTTGCGAGTCAATGAATGGTAAGTTGTCCAACTCGAGCCGAATTTTGAGGTCTTCCGATCGGTTCCGCACCTTGTTAATGGTGGTTCCCCCCAGTGGACGCACGAGAAGCCGCGCGAAAACGGGTCCCTTTCGAACTTCCATCGCTTCAACCCGAACATTGAGAGTGCGAAGCTGTTCGACGACCAGATGAAGACGCTGATTGGCCCAATCAACTTCGGATTGTGCGTCCTTCTTCACAGCGACCGCCGTCGCGACGGAACCATTTTTGTCACTGCGGTCGACACCATTCGAAGCTCGGCTCTGCGAACCTTTGCTTCGACGAGGTCGAGTGGTCTCTGGCGGATCGTTCGATTGCTCTGTCGACGAAGTCGTTTGTTCAACGCTGCCAGTTGGGCGAGGTGCTCCACTCAGACAATGGGCCAATAGATTATTGTCATCCAGAAAGGCTGATTTCACGGCGAGCTGACGGCAGTCGTCCGGTTCGAGAGTTTTTCCACCGCACACCAGATTCTGTTGTTCTGCTTGTCGAAGCAATGACCAGTAGCAGTGAAGTTGTTCAAAGTCCGTGACGTAATCTCGGAGCGAAACGGATTTCAAAGTGCCAGCCTGCAATGCCTCCTCAAAGACATCTTTCGTCTTTCCTGTTCCGTAAGGAGGTTCGGCATCATGGTGAACGAGCACTCCTTGAACGGCTTTGTTCTTTTCAACGGTCTTGAGGAAAGTTTTCAGATAGGGTGAGAAATCCCGTGCACTTTCAAGCTTCGTAAACCCAAGCACTGAGCGTTCGTCATCAACAGTGATCATACAGCCGAAGCGTTGAGATTTGGCTGTTCCTGGAAGAACGTCCTCTTCAATGGAGGTCAGCGGCGGATGCTGAGCATCGTCGATCGTTCGCAACGTATTAAAGGCTTCGACGAAAATCGCATAGATGTGACTTTCTTGCAGGTGATCCGGAGAGCGGTTTTTGTCTGTGCGGATCAGATCGAGTTCGAAATTCCATTTCTGCTGAAACTCGTCTTCGAGGTCCATTCCTTTCGTCGGGCGAATCGGGACATTCGGCTGACCGTTTTCCAGCCATTCTTGAAACTGCCCGGCAGCCTGATTGAATAAGTAACGAGCTGACGGAGGATCAGTGCGATAATGCTCCGCCCAGGCGTCCAGATCGAATGGACAGTCACCGTTGGACGATTTCGTTCCAGACCATGTGGCCAGCCGTCGATGCAACAGCTCTCGGATGTGCGTTTCGTCGAGCTGTTCTAGCTTCCCCGCCTCAGGGGTATCGCATCGCGATCCGAAGGATGTTTCACTCCACGCAACGACTTGATCCCATCGGTCGTCGAGGCACGAAAGCACGATTTGCAGGTTTGGAACCTCGTGCAAAAGTGCTGTCAGCGCATTCGTATATTCTTTCGTTGCCGTCTCGCTTCTTAAAACGGCATCGAGCTGGTCACAGCACAACACGATCGGAACCTCATGCCCGAAGAGTGCAGACACCGCTCGGAACAGCTTCGTTGTTTCAATCGGTTCATCGCTGAATCGATATTCTTCGCGAACCGAGTCCGGGAGCGTGTCACCGCGGAGCCATTTTCGAGCATCGGTGCGAATCCGTTCCGGTGCCCACCCCAAAGCGAGTGCCCGGGCGATGTCATTCTGAACGGTTGCAAATGGGACATAATCGCTCGCGACAGCTTCAGCAAGATTGCGGAAAGCCTCAGTCGTTGAGACACCATTCGTGATCTCCAATACGGCGAGCGGATCGTCTTTAAGACGTTCTCCCAATTGATGATGCGCAGCTTGAATCGACGACGGCAACCAAGTGAAATAATCTCGAAAAGAATCAAGAGCAAGTTTTGCCAGCCCGAGTTCGAGTGCACTCGGTTTGTTCGATGATCGGCGTTGAAACAGTGTTTCGATCAAGTGCCAACGGAAGTGCCTCATCGGATTTTCGAGGACTTCAATTTGCGGAACAAAGATCGTGAGAATCTGTTTCTCGGTGCGATGAGCAAGGCGTCCAAAGAGGTGAGTCTTCCCGACTCCTGGATCGGCTCGGAGCACGCAAATCTTTCTTTGAGGATCGGCGAACTCGCTGGCAGTCAACGAATCAATCTGAGACTCCAGCCACTTACTCGCTGCGTCGTGAAGCGTCGTGACATCCCAATCCGGTCGATAGTCGAAGGCATGATTCAACCGGTCGAATGAAAACGGATTTGACCCGGCAATCGACATTACGCTCTCTCCACATAAAACAATGTTCGGCCCTCTCCGGGAAGTGCGTCCTGCAATTGGTCTTCCGGAAGCGAAAGGTCAGTCGTCGCGACCAGGCGAATCTTTTTCTGATTCCACAATTCTTTCATGATGGAATCAAAGGTCTCGTGGCTGGCCGACTGTGTTCCAAGTCGCTCTCGAATTCGTCGTCGAACAGCATAAACCGGAACGTAACTGCGATGATGGAATTCACTCCGTTTCAACTCCATGATCGCCTCAAGAACTGCGGAGCGAATGACGTCGTTTGAGACAGCGGTCGTAGTCGTGACCGAAGGAACTGCGTCGTAGTGGTTCTCTGCATTCGACTCTTGTGAATGAGTTTCTTCCACTTGATTCGTTGCAGCAGGGACCGCGAGGGAATCAAACTGGCTGTGATATTCGCCGACACACACGATCAATTCGTTGATCATCTCTCCGGTAATTTTGTTCAACGATTCCGGAAATTGCCGCGTCTCTGCGAGTCGTCCGCGCCCTCGTTCGGTGATCTCGTACTTTGCCGATCTCCCCTTTTTGTCAAACTCCCGAATATACCCTGCTTCACAAAGTTCTTTTCTCAAATCATTCGGGACGCTGACTTTCTTCCCGAAAAGCTTCGAGTTGCCGATCGCGTGTTTGTTGAGACTGCCAAGGCGGCGATTCTCCGGATCATTCTGGAGAAGTTGTAACAACAGAAACGCTTCCCTGTATTCACTTTTATCGTCTTCAGTCATCAGTTACCCATTCGATTGGAAGACTAAATCTGAGAAGATGAGCCCTGAGGCCTTGAGCGTACCATACTGATGATCTGTGAACGTCGGTGTGTCACAAAATCGATGCAGCGTTGGTGAAAATCAGTCGGTTTACGACAATGATATTGAAGTCCCGTTTATTCATTTGCAAGCGTTTGCGAGATTCAGACGCCGGTCGCCTCTTTCGAAAGTGTTCCGACCGCTTTCATTTCACCTGCTTCATAGTGTGTCAACGTGCCCTCATCGAGAATGTTTTGAGAGGTTGCATGAGCTGCGATTCTCGTCGACTTCCGCTAATGCACGATTGATCGAAACTCGACAGTAGGATGCTCTCGGAGTTGCGTACTTTCGATTGCTGAACTCAGAAATTGGAGATGCTCATTCCGAGCGCCTTTCGAAAGTGTTGCTCTTGCCAGTGCCTCGACGGAATTCACTTCTCTGAATGCTTGCGGCCTCTGCTCGCGAAATGCGTCGTCAACATGAAACGAAGATCATCACGCCTGCATTCGATTTCATTCCTTTGAAGAGTGAGATCGGTGCGACCGATTTGATCCTCAAAAAATTGAGTTGATGGAGCAAGGTCATTCTCGTTTAAGAGTTAAGTTCATGTGACTTTTCACATCACCCCGTCACATGTGTTGTTCTAACACTTCTCATTTTTGTCGTAATCATCGCTTTTCAATTTGTTGCAATAGGTGAGAGTCGGATGGATCGTGGACAGGTCCACTGATTCTGAAGACCGAATTGCAGCATCTTCCTCGCCCTGCTCGATCCTGCGATCGAGATACGCGCTGAGATCGACGACAAGCCAAGGAGACTCGATGATGTTGTTTCTAAAATCGAATCGACGCCGACGAAAAACTCAAACCTCGACATCCACAGCGATTGTTCGACTCGAAGAGCGCGTGCTGCTCTCAGCGACCGGACAAGCCATCGACAATGTCGACACTTCGGATGTCACAGAGACTTCCGAGGAAACGCAGTCGGAAACCGAGTTGAGCGACATCGGAGACGCGGGAATCGCCTCACTCGATTCGTTGGACAGCGTGGACGCGAACGCCTTATCGATTGAGAATCTCGATTCCATGGCAGTGAACTCGGATGTCGTGCTGGCGTGGAATGACTTCTTTGGCGACCTGCTTGTTGCAGATCTTTCCAATCAGAATCCTGGGTACGCATCAAGATCGATGGCGATGTTGAATCTTGCCATTTACGATGCAGTTCAGATCGCCTCAGGTGATTCGGACGAAACGTTTTACAATTACAACAGCGATATCTTAAACACATCGTCCTCCGTTTCGGCAGAGGTTGCGTCGACTCAGGCAGCTTATACTGTGCTGAGTTCACTCTATCCCGAGCAGCAAGCTGCTATCGATTCATTCTATGCCAGCGTTCTCGATGGCCTTCCCGAGGAAGCCAAGACTGAAGCAAGTTTCGAGTTGGGAACTCAAATCGGAAATGAAATCATCGCAGCGCGTGCGAATGACGGTTCAGATGCCATTGTCGACTACACCTTCACCGAAGGAGCCGGCTACTTTGAGGCGGATCCCCTGAATCCGGACGTTCCCGTTTGGGGCCCCGCATGGGGAGAAGTGGACACCTTCGCGATCTCATCGGCAGAAGGGTTTGCACCTGAGAGCACCCCGGCCTCAACCAGTGAGGAATACGCAGCTTCTTACAACGAAGTCATAGAACTTGGCTCCGTCGATAGCACGGTCCGCACGGAAGACCAGACGGAGGCTGGACTCTTCTGGGCCTACGACAACGAGGGAATGGGAACTCCGATTTCCCTCTATAACGATGTCCTCATCACGGTCGCCGAACAGCAAGGCAACTCGTTTGAAGAAAACGCAGCATTGTTTGCACAGACTTCTGTCGCCATGGCAGACGCAGCCATCGTCGCATGGCATACAAAATTCGATGAAAACTTCTGGAGACCGGTGACTGCGATTCACGAAGGTGACAGCGACGGGAACCCGTTGACAGAAGGTGACTCAACCTGGACCGCTCTGGGAGCACCTGAAGGCGATGGAGACATCGTCGGCTTCACTCCGCAGTTTCCCACTTATATCTCAGGTCATGCAACATTCGGCGGCGCGCTCTTCGGTTCGCTTCAGGAGTTCTATGGAACAGACGACATCTCGTTTGAACTCACCTCAACAGAACTGGAGCTACTTCTTGATAATCCTGAGCTTCAGGAGGCGTACGGTTTAGATCTCGACGATGCCGTCAGATCATTTGCTTCGTTCAGTGAAGCGATGGCAGAAAACGGACGCAGCCGTGTCTATCTGGGAATTCATTTTGACTTCGACGATTTGGTCGGTCAGGAAGTCGGTCAGTCTGTCGCTGCGAGTGTCGCGAACGAGTTCGAAGTAGACGGTCATGACGACAAGGATCACGACAGCAACCACAAACGTCACTATGACCACTTAGCAAAGAATCGAGGCAAGGACAGCCAGGACCGTTCCCATAAAGACTCGGACTCGAATCGCAGAGATCTGCGAGCTGATGTGGAGTCGAAGGAATCTCGCGAATTCTGGAACCAGACCGTTCAGGGTTCTTCAAATGACGATTCCGGCACACGTCACAATTCGAGTGAAACCGATTGGATGATGGCTGCCAATGACCAGGGAAACGTACGAAAAGGAAGCCAACGCAGAGGTCGATAAGGCATAGCCCGGCAACGCAGTCACACGAATGAGAACATGAAGTTCCTTCGTGTGCACTCGCCGATGAACCAATCAGTCGGCAATCGCAACCGTTCTCCGGTCACTTCGCGCGTCCGTCAAGACTCCCAGAATTCAATGACTTGGATGGTCTCACACAATGGGCAGGCCAAAAATGCAAGCTGAATGTTCTCACTCGACCCTTCCCCGTCGTGGAAAACACTTCTCATGAATTCTGCGCCAGAGTTACAGCAACAGACCGGCGTTAGCGGAAGCAATCCCCGCGTGTTGATGCAGTCAGGATTCACGCATTTCGTGCATAGACGACGAATCGGTTGAAAAAACGGATGAGGGTTTTCATCAAGCAGTTCTCCAACTGAACTGGGAGCTTCACCCGCATAATTAAACATGTAATGTTTTTACGTCGCCTTATACGAGACAGGAGCTGCGACCAAAGTTACGTCAACAGCGTCTAAGACGCCTATCCGGAATCCTCTTCATGCTGTAAGTCGGTATTTGAACGGAGCTTGGTTGGGTGAAGGAGCTAAGCGGCGGAGCATGCGACCAATGGAAGCCACATAGATCATGGCTTCGCTCGATTTGGTG
>NZ_SIHI01000058.1 GCF_007859735.1 Thalassoglobus neptunius
CAAATCGAGCGAACCCATGATCTATGTGGCTTCCATTGGTCGCATGCTCCGCCGCTTAGCTCCTTCACCCAACCAAGCTCCGTTCAAATACCGACTTACAGCATGAAGAGGATTCCGGATAGGCTCTCAGTATTCCAACTTGGGTAGGCGGAGGTGTATCGCCGCCTGGCAGCGTAGCCGAACCGAAACGCCTGCTCGCAATTTTCAAATGAGTCGTCACTTCCAACTGCTTGCTTGAGCGTGTCGTCGACATCCTGGTTCATATCCCGGGCACTGTCGTCCCCGAAGTCTGATTTCGTTTGTTCCCAGTCGTTCGCAAACGCTCGTTTGACGCGTTCCCAACCGCTGAGATCTTCGTCTGTACAGAAAGTATCTTGAGTGTTCATTGCCTGTTCCTGATTCTCCGAGACCTGTGATAAGGACGCAGCTTCCCCTCAGAGACTTCACTAGTGGCTTGTCTCTGGCGCAATCCCGAGAGTGATCTGTGTGGACGTGTTTGGAACAATGCAACGAGCGTGCCTGCAGAACTCAATCTGCAGATCATCGCTGCAAATGAACTCAGAGGAAAAAGTCACTATTCCCACGTGCTTTTCATGAAGATTGTGGATCTCATTCCGACTCCGCTCAACAACGAGACTTCTTCCTCGCAACAACGCCTATTCGATCAGTAATTTCGAGAATTGCCGCGGCCGTTGTTTCCACGAAAACCAAGCCGCAAACTGATCGGCATTCCTCCACGCTGGATGTTCATGCGCCACGCACTTTGCGTTTCTTGTGATTGATCGGCAAGAGCGGCCCCACCGACCGATTTCTCCGCTCTGATGCTGCGACCTTTTTGAAGACTTTCGCCGCCGACGTGCTTCGACTCTTTGAAATGCGAACTTCGGCATTTCTATCTCCGCAGCGATTTGCATGAGGATTGCCGATATTCAGCCGAAATCCCGAGAGAATCGAAACTCGACAAGCGTCGCAACGCCCGAATTGGCAGCTACTTACGAAACCACCAAAACTTCTCGCGAGAGCTTTGACCGCTCTTTCGACAGGAACCTCAGAAACAATGAAAGATGGTTGTGGCGGAAGCGATGGCCCTCGGTTCGAATGACAATCGATCTCGTGCTTGTACGCCCCAGAACACATCTTCATAACATATTCACAACCGAAACTGTTGCAATTCGTGTGCAACTAGAGTCAAATATCACATTCCCGTCGCAATGACACGCTTCTTGAAGCCACAGAGGTTCGAAGTGAAGTTTATTCAAGAATCACTTCACAAAGCTCACAATATCCTGAACCATGATTTCTGCCCATGGGCGAATCGTTGGGTTTATTGGACGAAACACCCGCTGGCGTGTCTGACTGCAGCTGCGATTGTCTCAGGAAGTTGCGGCCTCTTCGTGAATCCGGTTGGCTTTGCGATTTTAGGCGCCATCTTGCTCGTCGGTGCCTTGGGTGCAGCCTGGCCCTGGATCTGCTCGCGCGGATTGACTGCCGAAGCTGAGTTCATCCAGACACGCTGCCGTTTAGGCGAATCAGTCCTTGTTCAATTACGCATTACAAATCGATATCCCTGGCCCGCCTGGGGATTGTCGATTCGCCGAGGATTTCACAACGGAGTAGACGAGTCGCAGGGAATCGCTTTGGCCCGAGTGAAAGGGTGGTCAGATACCGAATTTGAATGGGTATTCACACCTCCAAGTCGTGGTGTCTTTCCGCAAGGGCTCCCACAAGTCGATACCGCATTTCCTTTCGGGATCTGGCAAGCATTCGTACCGATCGAACTGAAGAGTGAATTGGTCGTCTGGCCTGAATCGGTCTCTCTCGATGCGATGCCCGATATCGTTGAAATTCAAACACGGGAAGACAAGCTGACAGACCGTCGATGTGGCGACACTGGGGAGATGATCGGAATTCGTCCGTACCGCGAGGGAGACTCTCTGCGGCAAGTGCATTGGATCCAGACAGCACGGACCGGAAATCTAATTGTGATGGAAAGGCAATCTCCCGCAACGTGTGCGGTACGGCTGCTGGTCGATGTCGACCACTCTCGTCACAGCTTCCACCCCGCGCGAAATTCTCTCGAACAAACACTTTCAATTGCTGCGAGCATCTTGGAATCGCTGCATCGAAATCACGCTTTTGTCGAACTGCAAGTTCACGAACAACTCATCCCGATTGGCAACTCGTTTGGAGACTTGCGACGAGGTTTAGACGCGCTGGCTCGTGTGCCTGCGGATGGAGTTCGTTGCGATCACGCTTGTCACTTCGATCACCCAACTCGCTGCCTCCCGACCATTGTTGTCACTACGGACCTCGCACTGCATCACCATCGAACACACCCGCATGTTTCGAGGGGCGAGCGCTATATCGTCGTTAAAGCGAATGATGAAGAGAAAGACGCTTCACTGCCGAAACAAGAAGATTGCGATTGTCATTCCTGGCTGGATATCAGCTCCAACGACGTGCTTCGGGATGTTCTTCCCGATCGTTGGCGAAAGGCGTGTCATGTCCAGTGATCACGTGAAACCCAAGATTCCAACGCAAGTGTCACTCAATTGCAAAACACTTGAAAGAACTCATTCTAGTTCCCACCGAACTGATGAACTCTCAACTGCCTCTTCGCAGTTGATGACGTTATTCCTCGCCACAATCGCGGTGCTGGTCCATGCGATCGTCGTCGCAGACAACCAATTCGGGACGATGTTCTGGGGATGCCTTCTCCTCCAAATTTCAGCAATGCTCGTTGGGGCCTGGTCGTTTCGTCGACGGATTGAACACCTCGGGCACGATCTTTTCGTATCCCCTTTGCTTGTACTTGCCGGGTTGAGTGCTCTTGTATGGGAAGGAGTTTCCCGACAGTTTCTCGACAGCGGACAGCCGTTTGAAATCATCACGATGAGCGCGATTCGAAATCTCGTTCTCGGACTTGCCATCGCCAGTGTGAAACCCGCTCCTCAAAAACTGACAGTGGCACTCAGCCTGTTTCTGGTCATCTTTGGTGTGACCACCAGTCACGATCGAATGACGCACTGGCTCGCGGGCACGTTCGCGATTGGCGGTGTCGTCTGGCTTTCAGTTTCGCACTGGGAAAACGTCAGCCGACGACTTAAAGGTCGTGAAAAGGTCCGCTGGCCTCGCTGGGTGATTGCAGTTCCCATCTTGCTGGTCGTTGTCGGAATCGGCGCGATCAGTACGAACCAGCGAGCAGCGATGGCCCTCAAAGGTTTTCTTCCCAGCTCTGGAGGAACGGGAGACGACAGCCCCTATTCTCGAAACGGCGTTGGCAGCGGAGAAAGACTCGTCGCTGGGACCGATTCGATCCAAAGCTTCGCTCCGATCGAAGATGCCCCCTTCATGCAGGATGATCAACCGAGCCTCTATGACCTGTTTGACGACAGCTATCAGGAAGAGGTCCGAATGAACACAAGCGATCGGGCTATGGCACTTCCATCTGATCTCGCTGCTCGGGCGAAAGAGCACCTCCATAGTCAAGTCAAAAAAGCGAACCGTGAATTTTCAACTCTTCGCGAGTCCGCAAAGAACTCGAAGAAACCTCAAGTCGCAGACATTGATAGCGACGCCCTGTTTTATGTCGCAGGACGTGTTCCGCTTCATCTTCGATTACAAGTTTATGACTTATTCGACGGGGTTAGCTGGTATCCGCAAAAACAGCGAGTGCACCATAAACCATTCGAGATCACAACATCAGACGATAAACCCTGGCTCCGCCTGCACGATGCTGGGGAATTTCATGAGTTCCTCGGCCCGGCCGAAACTCATGCTTTAAAGATCATCAATCTTGACTCCAACGTTATTCCATCACCTCTCTACATGCACGGAGTCCATATCGACCTCGTCGATCGCTCTGACATGTTTCAACATGGACCTCCCGGGCTCGTTGCCTTGGACCGCAAATCACTGCCGAGCCTTGTCCCAATCCATATCGCGTCCCGTTCAATTGATTGGGATTCGCTGCTCACTGAAGAGAAGTTATTCCTGAAAGCTCACACGGATCAGGCAATCTCCGTTATCCCGACGAACCTTGATCGAGAAGCTCTCGATGACCTGGCGGAGCAAATCTGTGAAGGCGTCGAAGAAGGATGGCCTCAGATCGCAGCTATTCAAGACTATCTTCGTAGTCACTATAAACTCAATCCGGACTGGAGGCCCAAGGACTCAGAGACTCCCGGAGTCGAACAGTTCCTCTTCGATTCACACGAAGGACCGGACTATCAGTTCGCGACAGCTGCTGCACTCCTGCTGCGAAGTCTGGGCTATGCTTCTCGGGTCGTCAGTGGATTCTATGCCGACCCAAATCAATACGATGCGGATTCTGAGCACACTCCTGTTCTCGTTGATGACGTTCACTTTTGGGCGGAAGTCCGGGTATATGCCGAAGACTGGATCACTGTCGAAGCGACTCCCGGATACGAAACCCTCGGACCACCACTTGGTTTCTTTGCGAAAGCCTGGAACACAATTGTCGCTGGGATTGAATTCCTCTTCCGCCACTGGGTGTATTCCATCGCAGCTGCAATGCTGCTTGCCGCACTTTGGTTTTCTCGCTGTTGGATCATTGACCGCCTGAGGACCGGCCTCTGGAGATTCAAGCTCTGGACGAAGCCTGATCTCACAGTCGCAAACACACTCAAACTCTTGCGACAACGCGCGCAACTGATTGGGCCGCCGCTGAAAATCTCGGTCACCCACCACCAATGGCTCAGCGAACTCATTGCGTTCAATACGCATGTTCAAGAAACACAGCTGCTCTACATGCTGCGTCGCGAGATTGATATCGCGGCGTATTCTAGTCGTCCGAACAGCCCAAATCCCGAGACTCTAAAACTGTGTCGCGATGTCGAGAAGAGCTGTACCTTAAGTTGGTTCCACGCTCTGTATGACGAAAAACCTTTAAGCGAGAGTCGAAAGAACTCCAACTTTTCATTTACAGAGAATCGTGCGCGCCAACACAGCGATCATCAAACACAACAACCTCAGGCGAATACATCGAAACCATAGTTTTGGTTACAAGTCATTCATCGTGGAACTTCAGCCTCAGGAACATCGAGTGAATTATGATAAACTTCATAGAAACTGAAATCATGGCCGAACAAGCGATGACAACGAACGCTACGCCTTCCGATACTGAACTGCGCGAAGAATTTCGACTCGTTCAGAGTCGCCTGAACTCCATTCTCAAAGGGAAGCCAGAAGTCGTCGAGAGAGTTCTTGTCTGCTTGCTGGCACGCGGACATCTCTTACTTGAAGACAAACCGGGCCTCGGAAAAACCACTTTAGCAAAGGCACTTGCAACTGCGATTGGCGGTTCATTCTCGCGTGCTCAGTGTACTCCTGATCTGTTGCCGGGCGATATCACCGGATTCAGCATTTTCAATCAACGAAATCACGAGTTTGAATTTCATAAAGGTCCAGTCTTTGCGGACGTGTTATTAGCTGACGAAATTAATCGCGCGACTCCCCGGACACAAAGTGCTCTACTTGAAGCGATGGCAGAACGTCAGGTCACTGTTGATGCAGAGTGCCACCAACTCTCCGAACAGTTCTTCGTCATGGCGACTCAAAACCCCATTGACCAACACGGAACTTATCCACTTCCAGAAGCGCAGCTTGACCGATTCGCAATGAAACTGAGCGTCGGATACCCTGCCCGCCTCGACGAACTGGGAATGCTAAAATCGGCAACAAGCATCAAAAACAAAGACCTCAATCAAGGGTCTTCGATCCTGTCCGAGGGTTCGCTTCTAAAGGCTCAAGAAGCCGTCGAAGCGGTCTACGTCGATGAATGTATCCAAAACTACCTGCTGGATTTTGGCGACCTGAGCCGAAATCATCCCCGCATCCACCTCGGATTAAGCCCGCGCGGACTGCTCATCTGGCAGCGAACCTGTCAGGCGTTGGCGTTCTTGCGTGATCGCGACTTTGTAACCCCTGATGATGTCCAGGAAGCAGCGGAACCTGTGCTGAGTGTCCGGCTTGGAGTCGAACACAGCAACTCGACAGTCATTGTCCACGAACTCACGGAATCTGTCGAAGTGCCCGGTGGATTCGATTAAAGCACGCCGTTTCTGGCAGCCCGTTCTATTGCATGGGCAGACCAAATGGTTGTCCCGTTCGTGAGCACGAACTCGCAAAGCTGCCTCCAATGAAACACATAGTACATCAGCGACCTGTGGCTCTCGGATCACTCGCCCAACAGTGACTTTGCTTTGTATCGCTTAACAGGTCGGCGTGTTCTCTCGTCATTAGCTTAGCCACTCACTGAGGTGAACGAGACCAGTTGATGAAGAATTGCCCTTGCCAGAAAGAGACCCGAATGGCTTCGCATTCAGAGGCTTACGGTCGTTTGACCAGATACCGACTATTCATCGTCTTATTTATGTTGTGCACATGTTGCGGGTGCGGCGGAGATGAAGAAGAAGAGCACCTTGAACACATTATCCCTGCCCATAAACCGAGGAACTTCGCAGAAGCGGTCTCCGAACTTCAATCCCGGGGAGTGTCGATTTGGGACGAAACTGCATCTGCCGAGATGAAAGATGAGATGCTCGACATCATTAACTGGCTCCCAGAACTCGCCGCAGACAGCGACCTCAGGCGTAAACAGTGGGAAACCGTTCAATCGACCAGTCAAGAACTCTCTCGAATTGCGACAAGTCAAGACTCCGAGAAGTCCGTTGAGAGTTGGAACAGCTATTTAGAGGAACTGGAATCACTTGTCCCCTATTCTGATTTAGCACACCCGGGGGCGAATCTTCGACAAGTCCAGCACACTGAAACCTCCGAACCAACATCTGCTGGAGAACAACAGCATGACTGAGACACTTATCTGGAGCTTCCTGCTCCGATTCCTGCAAGCTTTATTTAGTGCAGCACCATTTATCCTCGCTGGATTAATTATCGCTGGAGTCTTCCGGCGCCTGATCGGACGGGACCTGACCGTTCGTCTCTTTGGTGGGAAGTCAAACCGATCTTTAATGCAGGCTTGGGGCATCGGAATGTTGCTGCCAATCTGTTCTCTAGGTGTAATCCCAGTGATTCGGGAACTGCGTCGAATGGGCCTCAAAGGCGGCACCATCCTGGCGTTCGCCATGTCCGCTCCTTTGTTTAATCCGCTGTCCGTGTTGTACGGACTGACATTATCCGAACCTTGGGCGATCATCACATTTGCATTCTGTTCTCTGCTCGTGGTCACCGGAGTTGGATTCTTTTGGGATCGAATTTTTCCTGACAGCGAAGCGACTGAACCGCCTCCTTCTGAAGTCGGTTTCGGATTGAAACGAATGTTGTCGATTGGCGTTGCCGCTGGTCGCGAAGCTGGAGGAGTTTCGGCGGTTTTTATTCTCATTGGGTTAGTGGGAGTCGCCATGCTCGGCGTGATTATCCCCGCTGGTGGGCTCCAACATGCGATGAACGGAGACAACCCATTCGCCCCGATAACGATGTCTGGAGTCGCCGTCCCCGTCTACGCCACTCCAATGCTCGCCATGAGTCAACTGGGGATGATGTTCCAACACGCCAATTCGCCCGGTGCCGCTTTCGTCTTATTGGTTCTGGGGGCCGGTATGAACTTAGGACTCGCTGCATGGATGTGGCGGCAATACGGTCTTAAGAAGTGTGCTGTCTGGTTTGCGCTTTTAATGTTTGTGGTTCTCGGTCTTGCGTACGGAGTCGATCGTCCACTTTACCCTCACGAAATTGATCCTGCCGATCATACACATGCGTTCGATATTTATTGTCGACCGTTTCATGGAACGGTCCCGAATGTTTCACAAGTCGTCATTGAAAAGTTAGAGCGTGATACACAACCTTACGAGCTCTACGCCTGTATTGTGTTGGGTGTTGTTGTCCTTTTTGGTCTGGCCCTTAACCTCTTTGATCGAAACCACCGAGTGGAGGAATGGCTTGAGAAACAACCGGAAGTGGCTGAGCCAAGCCGATTTGACGTGATCGTCCCTGCTCCCGTCCTCGGTGGACTTTCACTTGTCGGACTGATTCTGGCCAGTGTCCTTGGATGCTACGCATACTATCCGCCACCGGCTGAAGTCCTGGAAGAGATGAACATCGCTAAAGCGGAGGCCCTCGGAGCAGCTTTGGTCGGAGATGAAGTTCACTCCAAATATTGGATAGA
This sequence comes from Thalassoglobus neptunius, assembly GCF_007859735.1. Taxonomy (GTDB): domain Bacteria; phylum Planctomycetota; class Planctomycetia; order Planctomycetales; family Planctomycetaceae; genus Thalassoglobus; species Thalassoglobus neptunius. The sequence goes on from NZ_SIHI01000058.1 coordinate 8,147, forward strand.
AATCTATCAAGACTGGAGCCGCAAGCTTGAAGTTGGCGTTTACCTTCGCGACTGGAAAGTGAGCGACTACCACCGCATCAAATCTCGTATTCTCCGCGAACAGCTTGAACTGCTGAAACATGCCGTTGAACATCACGAAGAGGACAAACACGATGAACATGAAGAGATCGCTGAACACGATCAGGACGCCGAAATCCGCGAGTTAGTCTCGAAAGTGAACACCAGTCAAGTCAGGCTGAAAAGTGCGTATCTCGACGAGCGCTAACAGCCAGAATAGGTGATCGACCTCGTCCACTTCCTGGAGATCGCCCCATTTAAGAGTGTTGGCGATTCATTTGTCGCATGAAGAGTTGAAAGACGAGACCGCCCGCGATTAAGGCCAAACCCGACATCCAGATGCGTGGCTCGACCCAGAAGGCAAGCGACAGACAGGAGATTAACCCCAACCAGGGAATAATCTTTGGGAACAACCGCTCTTCATCGGAGAGCTGGATGGCAGCGAGGTTCGTCAGGGCATAGTAAACGAGGACGGTGAACGCGCTGAAGGACCAGGTTGTTTTCACATCGCCAATGCACGAGAGGAGCGCAATAACGATTCCGACTGCAATCACAGCCACGGTTGGTGTCGATTCGGATTTGTTGAGACGTCCCAAACTTCGAGGAAGATCTCCGCGTCTCCCCATCGCCAATGCAACCCGCGAAAGTCCAAGAATCAGGTTGAGAAGCACGCCCAACATCGCTGTGACTGCGCCCACAGCGATCAACTTCTCCACGAATGGCGAATCAAACTGGCGGGCGACCAAAACGAGCGACGCTGCATTTTCATCCGTGGCCTGTGCAAAGAATTGTGATCCGCTTGATGCGATTCCAACGAGACCGACAACAGCGTAGAGCAAAGACGTAACAATCAACGTGCAGATGATCGCCCGAGGGATCGTTCGGTGCGGATTGACAACTTCTTCGCCGAGCGTGGCGATTCGTCCATAGCCAGTATATGCCACGAACATCAAAGCACAGGCTTCGAAGAATCCGCTGAAAACTTCACCCGATTCGCGCAACTGGAAGAACGGAGACAGATTTCCCGTCCCGTTGCTGAATGCGGTCGGCAACCCTGCCAGGACGAAGCCGGCAAGAGAAGCGAGCGTCAATGAAACAATGGCAATGTTCGTCCAGTTCGATCTTCTAATCCCGCTCAGCACCAACATTGTCATGAAGACCACAATCCCAACAGCCAGCGGGACCGTCCACGTTGCCTGATTCTGATTAAACAGATTCAGCGCATATCCGGAGAACCCCAAGGCTGCTGTCGCTGCAGAAGCACTCTTGGCACACAAGAACATCCATCCTGCAGTGAACCCGAGCGTCGGATGTAACCAGCGATAGCCGTATTCATAAGTGCCGCCACTGACGGGGTAATTGGCGGCAAGTTGGGCACTGCTTAAGCCATTAAAGGTTGCGACAAACGCTGCGACGATGATCGCCAACACAACCGAAGGACCTGTGAGTCCGGCGACGATGCCGAGACTCACAAAGACGCCTGTCCCGATGATGGAACCAAGTCCCATCATCACCGCTCCGACGAGGCCGACTTCACGGCTTAGTTCGTTTTGTGAAGCCTCTTCCGTCATCAGGTTGCGATCCGGGAACGCCGGTGCACGAGTGAATAGACACACGGAACGAGCACGAGCGTCAACACGGTCGACACGATCATTCCTCCCAGGAGAGCCCGAGCGAGCGGGATCATCGCTTCATTTCCCGGTGACAGTTGAAACGAGAGTGGCAGCATTGAAGCGACAAGTGTCAACGAAGTCATCAAAATCGGCCTCAACCGAACTTGTGCAGCGGACAGTGCCGCTTCCCGGGGAGCGAGTCCGTCGGCGCGGCGTCGGTTTGCGAACTCGACCAGCAGAATGGAGTTGTTTACGACGACGCCAATCATCATCAACGTTCCCATTAACGACTGAATGTTGATGTATGTGTCGGTCAGATAGAGCACCAGCAGAACACCACCCAGGCCGAGAGGAACAGCGAGCATGATGATCAACGGATCGACAAACGAACGGAACTGAGCCATTAGCACCAAATACACAAGGATGCCAGCCACGACCAGCCCGACTCCAAGAAGCCTCATCCCCGATTCCATCGTTTCGACCGGTCCGCGAATTGTTGTTGATACGCCGTTTTCGAATTCCATACCCGCCAGGGCCTGCCGTACTTCGCTCGCGACCGATCCGACATCTCGTCCGGAGACGTTCACATGCACGTCGTTGACACGAGCAATGTTGTAGTGAGCGATCTCTCCCGGAATGGTCACTCGCTTCACGGTCGCGACATTGGAAAGCGGGATGGTGATCGGGCCATCGGGCGTATCGAGTGAAAGCGGAATATTTCGCACGTCGTCCAATGACTGAAACTCGTTGCCTTCGTATTGCACACCCATGAAGAAATCGACTCCCGACTTCGGGTCAATCCAGATCGTCGGTGAATAGCCGACACTGGAGCCAAGTGCGGTTAAGACGGTTTGAGCAACTTCTTCTTGATCGACGCCCAGATATTTCGCCCGCGTGCGATCGACTTGAACATCGAATTGCGGATAGTCGAGTGACTGGGCGATTTGGACATCTCGCGTACCGGGAATTTGATTAACAACATTAACGATCCGCTCGGCTGCGTCACGGCATTGCCCCAATGTTCCGGCCGAGACCTGTACGCTGATCGGAGTAGGAACACCTTCATTGAGGGCCATGTTGACGATTCCTCCCGAGACAAACAGGAATTCTTCGAGCGGATATTCGTCGGCCAATCGATCGCGGAGAGTGTTCACATACGTCTGCGTGCTGGTCTTTCGGCCTTCTTGTTTAAGATTAACAATTATGTAAGCTGTATCCGGACCGGAGTTGGAACTAAGAACTGTCGAGAACCCTGCTCCCTTACCCACTGGAAGACCGATGTTGGCGATTAACGTTTCGATTTGATCTTCCGGGATAACATCTTTAATTGTTTCCTCAATCCGTGCCACGAGCTTTTCGGTCTCTTCGAGCTTGTTACCAGGGAGAGTTTTCAGACGGACTTCGAAAGTCCCTGCGTCAACATCGGGGAAGAGTTCTGTTCCGATGAGGGGTGCCAGGAGGAACGATGCACCAACACTCACGACGATCAAGAGCACACTGATTGCCGGAGCTTTGAGGACGACGTTGAGCATCCGCCCATAGATTCCATGTGGCTTGGCGTCATCTTTCTCTGACGCCTCCAGCGATGATGAATCACCTCGGGAACGAACACGCTCACGCACGAAAGTGGCACAAAACGCCGGGACGACGGTCAGGGCGAGGAGATAGGAAGCACCGATTGTGAATGTTGCAGCCAGTGCGAGAGGCTCGAACAGGTACTTAATCATTCCGGTTAAAAACACTGCAGGCAGGAAGACTGCGAGCGTTGTGATTGTCCCAGCGAGAATGGCCCCCGCTACTTCCTGAGTTCCATCACGGGCTGCATCCAGAGCGGATTTTCCCATCCGCTGATGTCGAATCACATTCTCAACGACGACGATACCAGCATCGACCACTGTTCCGATGGCTAATGCAATCCCGCCGAGCGTCATCACATTAATTGTCTGCCCCGTGAACGCAAATCCGAGACCGCCGATCAGGATCGCGAGCAAAATTGTTGAGACAATGATCAGCGTTGGCAGCAATCGTCTGAGGAAGATGAAAACGACAACGGCAACGAGAATCGCCCCCAACCCAATCTGGCTGTAAAGATTGGACATCGCATTGCGAATATAATGCGACTGGTCGGAAACGAGAGTCACTTCCGTCGCTTCAGGAATATCGCCACGGTCTTTCATCTTGGGGATCTCGGTGGCAATCCCTTCATAAATGCGATCGACGACGGCAATCGTGTTCTCACCGGGCTCGCGAAGCAACGGGCAATAAACGCTCCGTTTTCCGTTCACGCGAACGATGTTGTACTGGAGAGCAGCGTCGTCTTTGACGTGTCCAACATCTCGAATGAAGATCGGGCGACCGTCGCGAATGGTAATCGGGATCGCTTCAATTTCTTCTGTCGTCGGCAATGTATTTTTAGGATGAATCTGGTAATCGGTCTCGCCGATTTGTGCCGTTCCTGCAGCGAGGACGAGATTCGACTTTTGCAGTGCATCCACAACATCGGTTGCGCTAACATGATGCGCCTGCAGCTTGGATGGATCGACATAGATCATCATCTGCCGAAATTTGCCGCCGAACGGATGCGGGATCTGCACCCCCTTGAGCCCCCCCATTTTGTTACGGACAGCGTAATAACCGATGCTGTACAATTCTGATTCGCTGAGTCCTTCACCGGAAATCGCCGCGAGAACCACGGGCAAATTCGACGGTTCACTGCGAAGCGTAAACGGCCACTCGATCCCCGGGGGCAAGTGAAACATGTCACTCGCTTCAAGGTTGACGATGTCGTTCATCGCGGAACTGGGATCGGCTCCCGGCTGAAAGAAAACCTTAATGACCGTTGCGCCGGGAACGGTGCGAGATTCCTGATGTTCAATTTTACCGGCGAGAGTCAACGCTCGTTCGACACGTGACGCAACCGACTTTTCCATATCAAGCGTTGGCAAGCCGGGATACGAGAAGAAGCTCACAACGACCGGCTTTTTGAAATCGGGAAGAATGTCGATCGTAATACCCGGAATGACCGCGGCACCCAGCAAACACAATGCGATCGCTGCTGCGAGAACGGCGTAGCGATTCTTGAGTGAGAAATTAATTAATCCCATCGAACTCTCTGTCTATGGCCAGCGCACCAGCTTATTGGTCAGGAGCCGGGCGTCTGATTGGATCTGTATTGCGAAGATTCAAGCACGTTGCGAACAGGTCGTCGCCGATTCACATGAACAAATGCTTTAGCGACTTAGTGGAACGACTTTTTCGCCGTCGGTGAATCGCTTCAGGTGGGCATCGATGACTTGTTGACCGGGGGAAAGCCCGGCGAGGATTTCAATGGAATGACCATCGTCTAAACCAGTCTTCACCGGCGAGATGGAAACTGTTGAGTCTTCTTCAACGATGTAAACATACGCGTCGCCCGATTCTGAAAATCGAACCGCTCGAGCAGGCAATATTGTGGCAGCGATTTTCGTTGAGAGAGAAATCGACGCTTCACCGAACATCCCGGGAATCAGTTTTCGGTCAGTGTTTTGTACTTCTGCTTCGACCAGCATCGTTCGGGTGCTCGGATCGAGAACTCCTGCCAGACGTGTGACGCTGGCTGTCATAGGCTCCTCAGCGGGGAACGAAGGGAATCGGAGCGTGACGGTATCTCCGCGACGGACCAACGCTGCATCGACTTCCGGAACAGGAATGTGAACACGAACCGTCTCCATTTGACTGATGACAAACAGAGGTTTGCCGCTGCCGACTTCACTTGTCTCACGCACAAGATCACCGGGATCGACGTGGCGTTGCGTGACAATGCCATTAAATGGAGCCTTGAGAGTGGAGTAATCAATCAGGACATCGATTTCCTCAAGTTGCCGTCGGGCAATGTCAGTCTCAGCCTGATCCGCTTTGAGATCGGCTTGCGCCGACGTCAGTTGTGCCTGGGCGACGGCAACATCCGCATCGGCTGAGTGGATTGCTGATGCAGTGGCTTCCTTGTTGGCTCGCTCCGAATCACGTTTCTTTCGGACTTCATCCAGAACTCGACTTTCCAGTGATTGACGTTGAACAAGGTCTTGTGTGCGATTGAATTCCGCTTCCATCGCGGCCAGCGACGCGTCCGCGCGGCTCATTTCCGATTTGGCTTGAGCAAGCTTCGCCTCGGCCGAGCGGACATGGGCCTCGGCCAACGCCACTCCGGCTTGAGCACGGGCTTCTTCAGAGACAAAACGAGTAATCCGCGCTTCGATGATCTCACGCTGCTTACGCATCTCGGGAACATTGATGATCGCCAGCGTCTCGCCAGCTTCGACAACGTCGCCGATGTCCGCTTTGATTTCGCCGACGTACCCCGAAACTTTCGCACGAATCTCTGCCTGATAGTACGGATGCACTGTGGCAGGTTGCGAAGTCGTTCGCTGCACTTTCGTTTCAGATGCAGAGACCAATTTGACAGGAATTGACTCCTGCGTTTCTTTTCTTTGAACGCTTGGTTGCTGCTTTGCACAGCTCGAAATGACGGTGGAAACGATAAGCAGAGCGGCGCAACTGCCGAAAGAACGATATTCAGATCGCATCATGTGCGGTGGTCTCCTCTGAGTGAAATTGGCTCGGCATTCTAAACCGAAAGCGGGCCAATGTCTCGCTAGTTTTCTCGACAGTATAAGCTCGACCAACCCCCTTCGCGATGAGCTGAGGACCAGAAACCGCCAAAGGCAGCTTCAAAACGTCAATTCGTCTCGAATTGGCAACGTGAATGCAGTTGTCGTCTTTTGAAATGAGGCTTTAGGAATGGTCATTCCCCTTTTGGATCGATCAAGAAAAAACGTCAGTTCAACAGAAACAGGATCGCGGACGTCCGAAGATGCAGCATCGCCCTTTTCACGAAAGACATCAGGTCCGCACTTGTGATCAGCGATCGGCACGACCGATCAATGCGTTCAACTTGCATGCAACACACTCACCATCGCCGTTCTCTGCAACCTTGTTACCGAAAATGCAAACGCTCTTTGAATTCAAGTTTTGTCAGAACCGCTTAGCAGTGCTTGATATTCCTGAAGCGATGCGAGGTGGTGGTCGTCGGCTCGGAGCCCGATATGGCCATCCGGCCGAATGACCAGGAGCGTGACGCCTTGAACACCGAGCGATTCGGCGTCCGATGGCGTCACTTGAGCGTCTATCTTTTCAGGATCGGGCTGAGTCGAGAGAACAAATATCGCCTCAATTATCGGGGTTTCACCCCAGGACCTGATCGAAGCGTTGAGTTCGGCGAGCGTCTCGTGTTGTTCTGACGATCGACCAAGTAGCAAGACCGTGTGACCAGTTCGATGTGTGAATTCATGTAACTTTCGCAATCGGCTCCCGGCCATGATCACTTCGATTCCACCGGGCAGCCTCTGACCTGCCGCGAGAACATCGTGACGATTTCCGATTACAATCGGTGAGTCACTGTAATCGATGTCGAGTTCGGTCTCGGCAACAACCTCCTGATGCCGAGAGGCGGGGTCGGCAAACATCTCTCTTAGAGCTTCATCCCTGCAAGACCGTTCCGTATCGTCAAGAGCATTTTGCATCTGCTCCGCCCCGTCTCCAGATGCTGCGATGACTTGCGCGACAGGTCGTCTTTCAGCTTCATAGCTCTCCAAAATTCTGGGTGTGCTTTGCCCCTGGCAAACAAGCGCTAACTTCCAAGCGAGATTAAAAGCGTCCTGTATCCCCGAATTCATTCCGTGCCCTTGAGCGGGCGTACAGACATGGGCTGCATCTCCCGCCAGAAAGATCCGCCCCAAACGAAACCGAGCGGCCACCTTCGAGTGACATTGGAAACGAGTCGGATTGCCAACGTTTTCAAAGCTAAAGTTTGACAAATAGCGTCCAAGAGTCGTCGATGCTTCTTCCAACAAATCTGCACTTGTTGAGTGCGGACGCAAGTAAACACGCCATCGCTCCTCGGGAAGTGCGGTCAGGATGACGGGAACTTCATCCAGATAAACATAAACCCCTTCGTAAGAATTTTGCCAACCAGCCACTGTCGCATCAAACACAGCCCACGGTTCTTCAATATCATGGCCGGTCATCTTGATTCCGGTCAATTCTCGAGTTGTGCTGTGAAACCCATCGCATCCCACAACCCATTGAACAGAAACTCGTTCAGTCCGACCCTCATTTTGAATAGTGGCGGTCACCTCGCCAGATTCCTCCGCCAGTTCAACAAGTCGAGCGGAGCGAAGGATGTTTCCTCCCTGCTGGTGCAGATAGTCAGTCAGGATCGACTCAGTCACTTCTTCCGAGATCCCAATATTAAAACCGTAGCAACTGTCACATGCAGAGAGATCGAGTTCTCCAAGCAGGAGCCCACCGGAAGAGATTTGGACAACCCGTTGCTTGACGCCCACATCGAGAAACTGCTCGATAATGCCCAGAGATTCAAAAACTTCCAGTGAGCGAGGATGGATGACTGTTGCCCTGTCCCAATGCAATGGCTCTGAATGCGCATCGATGATCAGGCAGTCGACATTCCGACGCTGAAGTTCGGATGCAAGCAACAGACCGGTTGGACCGGCACCGACCACGAGAACTTGCGGACCTGAAGACATCTTCACTTACCAAGCGACGGGAACATTCGGAATTCTTCCGACACGAAAACGCATCCCCGACTCGAGGACTTGCTGATCAGTGCGAAAGGAGATGAGCAATCCGATTCTATCAACGAGCGATCACTGGCCGTCAACTGATTGCCGGATTCCCGCTACTGCCCGAGGTCTCACACGACAACAAATTCCTGAGAACATGATCCCAGCGTGTAGAGCGACTTCCCATCGATGAAGCCTACCTCGTGGCAGGATTTCAGCAACTCGTGTGATCGACCACAGCTTCGTCGAATAAAACAAGTCCGCAGTCTCCAGACACGTTTCCCCCGCTGGCTGTTTAATTACTCACAACATCTCTAATTAACAATTCATCATATCCTATGCCCAGTTTGCAACGGGACCGAAGCGACCTGATCGAAAACGAAAACCTTCAACCCGTTCGCCCACAGCCTCCTAACATGCAGAAGACTTTTTCCTGACCACCGACTCGCTCCGCTTCCCAGCGGGAGCCTCACTGTTAAGCCCAAACTGACATCAAGGCCTCCTGACCTATACACGAGACACCCGGTTGGCGTGTCACTTGAGACTCACCAACCGGGGCGAAGCTCGTCAACTTAAATTAAAACTCGCCAATCACTTCACCACCCGAACGAGTTCCGAGCGCGTTATAGACGTTCTCATCAATGTTCTCACTGATCGCTCGAACTGTGCCGTCTCCCATTGCAAACTGACCGATTCCGGAATGAGGAGCGGAAACGCCCTTGTCATCCGTACCGGGTTGGTTGGGTCGGTACTGCGTTTCGAACAACACCATATGACCGTGATCATCTGACAGGTCAGTCACCTCACGAACAGCGGCACACCACGCAGTTTCAAAAAACTGATGACCTGCCCCTGTCGCACCGGGAAGCGGACCGTTCGTCCGCTCACCCAGAAACAACGTATTGGACAGCCCATCCGTCACGTCTCGAAACCGCGTCGAACTGTTACGGAAGAAAACTCCTCGACTCTGAAGAGGAGTGTCATCAAGGTTCACCGTCGACGACGAAGGCCCCCAGTTCGCAGCATAGCTGGCAGCTGCATATTGCTCGATCGGAGTCACAGAATCGTCTCTGACAACAAACGCTCCTCCAGAATACGGATCAGACGGGCAGAGGAAGACCGACAGGTGTTGCTCTCGAGGATCTTGTTGAGTGACATCAAACACCGGGCTATTAAAATCGACTTGCAGGTAAAGGTTCGACTGTTCCAGCTGCGGAAGAATCATCAATCCCCAAGCGAATCCCATATGATTCGCACTCGATCCGGACGGATCAAACTTATGTAAGTATCCGGGCGGAAGGACTCGATGCGTCGACTCATAGTTGTGCAAAGCGAGCACGAGTTGCTTGAGATTGTTTTTGCAGGCTGATCGTCTGGCTGCTTCACGAGCCTGTTGAACAGCAGGCAAAAGCAGTGCAATCAAAATCGCGATGATGGCAATAACCACCAGAAGTTCAATAAGTGTAAAGCCGCGACGTTTTCGTCGACAGCGTTGAAGAAATCGCATTAGAATCTCCGGAAAAGAATCGCTCGGGCGGAGCGCCGTTGGAATCAAAATTGTTAGGGTGGCCACACACTCCTCCGGAAACGATTGCTCGCGATTGACCGCGCAATCAAAGCGCAAGTTCAACTCAAAGCAATCGCCCGACAAGGACCATGCAGTTTTCACCGAAGCGTGCAAAACAGGCACTGGCAGCGTGTGCCTTAGGCCACCTTTGGTGGAGGCGTGGCGGGAGCGTCCGGAAGCCTCCCGCGAATAACAGCAGTCAACGCGAAATGCCGTGTCGTCGATTCATCCGGCATCAGGTGCAGCCGGCCAGGAACCGGAGCATGAACCAGAAATAGAAGCTGCATCAACTGACCGAAATCCCACGGAGATCGAATGTCCACCAACTCGCCACGAGCCGCTTCCGCGTCAGAATCTCGCCCTGAAGTAGTGCTCACTCCCGAAGTCCCAGTCCCCTTGAAATCGGGAAGCGTCAGCTGAAACCCAAGAATCGAAATATGGAGGTGGCTACGATTCGACCGGAGCTGCGACTCGGCCCCTTCTTCCTCAACCTGATGATTACTATGGCAGCGAACGTGGCTACGGTCGTGAGAGTGGACACCAGAGTGCGAATGTGAATGCGAATCCTCCCCGCCATGATGCGCATGACGCCACCCCGGCGAGACCGACAAAGACACGGCCACGAGCAGCAGCAGACAAATACTGATCAGGGTCTTAGGAAATGCTCTCGACATAGAGCACGAAGCCTATCGAGTCACGCCGCCTCACTCAATCGACAAGCCTCCCCTTACTCACCTCCAGACGAAAGATCAATTTTTAATAAGACTACCCGGAGGTTCTGTTAAAGGGTAATTCAGCAATGCTCATTCCCCCAATGCGATCCGTCGTGAGGTAGCATTCTCGAACAAATGAATGGGTCCAGTTAAACTGTTCCTTTAGCTCGACGCCAATCTTCGACATGCTTCGTACTCAGAGCCTATCCGGAATCCTCTTCATGCTGTAAGTCGGTATTTGAACGGAGCTTGGTTGGGTGAAGGAGCTAAGCGGCGGAGCATGCGACCAATGGAAGCCACATAGATCATGGGTTCGCTCGATTTG
>NZ_SIHI01000059.1 GCF_007859735.1 Thalassoglobus neptunius
CACCAAATCGAGCGAAGCCATGATCTATGTGGCTTCCATTGGTCGCATGCTCCGCCGCTTAGCTCCTTCACCCAACCAAGCTCCGTTCAAATACCGACTTACAGCATGAAGAGGATTCCGGATAGGCTCTAAGAAGTCTTCCAAAGAGTAAGCACTTGTAAATTCCCGTCGACTCGCTGATTCGCCGGGTTCAGAAACTTGTTCGTCACAGTGCTCGCGCGAAGCGGTTAAAAAGAAAATTTTGAGAGAATGCTCGTGCGCGGGCTCTCAATGCGCTAAACTTATTGAGGTGGAGATCTGTTCTGAGTGATCTGTCTCGGATGAAGTGATCAGTGGCAGACATTTGCGCTCCACCTGTTCAGGGCTTCACTCAACATGCTCGCACGCTTAACCGCTTTGATCTTTCGGGGAACTGTCGGCTCGCATTGGTGCTCTTCCATTGCGGTTGCGGTCGGAATTCTGATCTTGAGCTTCGGTGGACAGATCGAAGCGAGCGGTCCCAGAGAGAATCGTCCAAACATCGTCGTTATTCTCTCTGATGACCACGGCTTTGCTGACTTATCGTGTCAGGGAATCGCCTCAGATGTCCGTACGCCGTTCATCGACTCGCTGGCAAAAAACGGGGCACGATTCACGGCAGCTTATGTGACGGCTCCGCAATGCAGCCCGTCGCGGGCAGCGATTCTCACAGGAAGATATCAGCAGCGTTTTGGACTCGATGAGATTTCGAAGTGTCCGCTTCCACTGAACGAAGTTACGTTTGCAGAACGGCTGCAAGAACTCGGTTATCAAACCGGAATGGTTGGAAAGTGGCATCTCTCTCCGAATGCTGTTTCTCTGAATTGGGCCCGGGAGAATCTTCCAGGAATCAAGGTTGGAAGAAATGGGCGAGTTAATATTCCTGTCGAAAGAGCTTTGGAGTTCTATCCGGACAAACAGGGATTCGGGCAATACTTCACCGGAGAAATTCAGCAGTACTTTGTCAATTATGATCTCGACAAACGAGTGCCTTCTGGGGAGGGACGGTGGAAGTATGTGCCCGGACATCGAATCGACATTCAGACGCAGGCGGCAGTTCGGTTCATCGAAAACAACCATCAGGAACCTTTCTTTCTGCTTGTGGGTTATTTCGGTCCCCATGTTCCACTCCAGGCGACTCCGGATCGTTTGGACAGGTTTCCGGACGCGATCAATCAGCGCCGCCGATACGGATTGTCGATGATCGCAGCCATCGACGATGGAGTTGGTCAGATCGTGGAGTCGCTGTCGACTTTCGATGTGCTCGATAATTCGTTGGTCTTCTTCACGAGTGACAACGGTGCTCCTTTGAAGCTGACCAAACCGGATGATCCGATCGGTCAGGGTGGAGCCATCTGGGATGGATCGCTGAACGATCCGTGGCTGGGAGAGAAGGGAATGCTGGCCGAGGGAGGGATTCGAGTTCCGTTCGTCGTTCAGTGGCCAGATCGTATTCCGAAAGAGGCAGTCATCGACCAGCCGGTTTCGACACTCGATATCGCTGCGACCGCTTTGTCTGCCGTCGGTGTCGAGAACGTTCGGGAACTGGATGGGATTGACTTGCTGCCAATTCTCGATGAGTCTGAAGAGTCGCAGTCCGAAAGACCTCTCTTCTGGAGATTCTGGAATCAATCCGCTGTTCGACTTGGGAAGTGGAAGTATCTCAGGCTCGGAGATTCCCGGGAGTTTCTGTTCGATCTGAAATCCGATCCGCAGGAGTCGACAAATCTGATCAGTGAACAGCCCGAGATCGCTCGGGACTTGGAAGAACAATTGGCCGAATGGACGAAAGGGTTGGAACCTGATGGGATGTCAGATGATCGCCCGAACAGTCAGGAAAGAGCGTGGTACGAACACTACTTCGATTAGAGGTCGAATGGCAATTCTTACCCGTGCAGACTGGATTGGAAGTGCGGATTGGCGAGTTTTTGCTTTCCCTGAAATCTTGGCTTCCCGGCGAGAAATTTGTTTTTGACATCGCTGAGGTTTGTTAGTCTCAAGGTTGTCTTCTCTATGCGAGTTGGTCTCGAATTGTTTCTACACAATTTTGGAGTCTGAAATGAAGCACTTTAGTATTGTCATGATCGGGGGCTTCGCGCTCTTGATCGGTACCGTCTTTTTGGAGGCTCAGGAGAAGAAAGAGGTATCGCCTGTCTGCCCGGTTTCCGGGAAGGATATCGACAAAACGCACTCTCTGAAGCATTTGGAGGCGAACGTCTATTTTTGTTGTCCCAATTGCCCGAAAGCGTTTGAAGCAAACACCGAAAAGTTTGCGCCGAAAGCGAATCATCAGGTTGTCGTGACAAAACAGGCAAAGCAAGTGAAGTGTCCGATTTCCGGCCAGCCACTCAATCCTGAAATGGCGACACCTGTTTCTGATGTCAAAGTTGAGTTCTGCTGTGATAAGTGTCTCGCGAAGGTCAAAGCGGCTGAAGGCGAGAAACAGCTGCAACTCGTCTTTTCTGATGCTGCGTTTCAGAAAGGGTTTGAAGTCAAAAAGGCCGAGTAAGAGAGTCTTCGCACTCTTGGGTGATCGAACTGGATCAATCCGTTTCGCGTTCGTCCTGTTGGCATGAGCGAAGTCACGAAGACCATTTCAAGAATCGCTCGAAGAAAATCACAGCACCTGTCGGATTCGTTCGACAGGTGTTTTTTCGTGGTGAATGAGTTCGCCGCTTGCAGGAATTTTCTCTCTCCATTCTTATACGCTCGAACGGTGTCGTTTGACTTGCCTGAACCGGTCACTTTCGAAGGCTGTTGTGTTGGCGGGTGCGAGTCTCTGATGACCCGAATTGAAGATGCTCACGCAACAGCGAATTGACCGATCCTTTCTGATCGCTTAACTTTGCATGAACTTTGCCAATTTAGTGAAGGCGTACGGAGGCATTGATGCCGTCGGATTTTGACAATGATGATCCCGTTTCCCCAATCACAGCACGAGGCCGGGACTGGCCCTGTTTGAGGCAGTTTTGTGTCTTTATGGAGAATCGGGTCGGGAAGCTTCATTCGTTGTTGAAGCAGATTGAGCATCATGATCTCAGGATTCTGGCACTCAGCGTGGTGGATACCGTCGATTTTGCTGTCGCCAGAATTATGGTCGACGAAACCGATCGGGCCCGCGAGATCTTTGAACTCTCCGGACTCAATTTCATCGAGAATGATATTCTTGGTGTTCAGCTTCCCGACGATGACAAGCCCTTTGTCTCGATCTTCCTGGCGCTCGTCGCTGCCGAGATCAACATCAGCTACACCTATCCGCTGCTGTTTCGACGCGGGGGGAAGGGGGCCATCGCGGTTTATGTCGACGATGTCGATCAGGCGGGAAATATTCTCAAAGATCAGGGGCACCATTTGCTCGCAGAGCAAGATCTGATGAGCGACGATGAGTACTTCTAATCCGAGATGGCAACCGCGAGTTCTGTGAGTGGGCGAAGAGATCTCGGCAGGTTAAGCAAACTCGAACGGGAACGAGAGAACTTCGCGGACCGATTTCAGTCCGAGGCACAACATCGCGAGACGATCAAATCCGAGGGCGACACCCGCACATTCCGGAAGACCGCTTTCCATCGCGCTGATGAGGTGGGTCTCCGTCTCGAATTCGCGCAAACCTCTTGCTGCCCGAAGCGCGTTTTGCTGCTTCATTCTTCGGCGTAACTCTTGCGGATCGGTCAGTTCCTGATAGCCGTTGCAAAGCTCGATTCCGTTGACATACAGCTCGAAACGTTCGGAAACGGGAGGTTCATCGTTTCGAACGCGGGCCAGCGCAGATTGATTTGCGGGATAATCGTAAAGGAAAACGGCGCCCAGCTTTTCGAGTTCGGGCTCGACGCGAGTTGCCAGCAAGAAGTTGAGAACATCATCGCGCAACGGGCGAAGTTGACGGATGTCCGTCGATCCCAAATCGTGCGCATGCTGAATTAGATCGTCGTCGGATGCTGTCAGCGCGGAGATGTTGGCATATTGGACGAATGCAGATTCGTAGGAAATTCGGTGAAACTTCTTTGGCAAGGCATTTTGCGGAATCCAAGCGTTCTGGATGGAAAAGTCGAGGGCCGCGCGAAGCAGGTGTTCGACGAAGTCCATCTGAGCATGGTAATCATCGCCGACGCGATACCACTCCAGGAGCGTAAACTCGCAATTGTGATTCTCTCCAGATTCGTGGCCGCGGAAAGCTTTGCAAATCTGATAGATCGCCTCGGCTCCACTGGCGACAAGTCGCTTCATCGCAAATTCGGGAGACGTCTGAAGGTATCGCACCTTGTCGCCGGCGTGAAACTCCATCGGCTCGATCCATTGATCGATGCATGTTTCCTGAGAGAGGAGCGGAGTCTCGACTTCCCAATATCCATGTCGGTCGAATTCTTTCCGAACGTGGTTCAGGAGGGCCGCGCGTTTCCTCAAATTCTTAATAACGTCTGCCGGGCGGAGTGAGCCGTCTTTCACGTTTGACGTGTTCACGTTGTCGACTCGACCGGGTCCTGAATGGCGTTGCGCAGATCCCTGAGACGAATGGGTTGAGTGAGAACTTTGCCTCGGCTGTCGATGTCAGCGAGTCCATTCTGCAGTGACGACTGACTTCCCGACAGAACAAGTACAGCGACGAGATCCTGTCCGGCGGTTGACTTGATGCAATGTTTGAAGTCATCGACCACTCGGTCGCCGACGACATCGCCAAAGAAGATAATTCCCTGCGGCGGGTCTTTCTGCACGCGATTCAATGCGCGGTCGACATCTCCCATGAGTAGCAGTCGAAAGCCGTGTTTTGAAAAGTACTCTCGCAAAACGTCCTGTCTTTTGGGGCGGTTTTCAACGCACAGGATTGTTTTTGTCGACGAGGAGGCTTCCTGAACCGGAGCCTTGGCGGGTTTGGTTGGGGAATGGCCGAGCTGTTCGAGAAGTCGTTCGAGATCTTCGGCGAGTTCCGTTGGCGATTGATAGCGTTGACCGGGGTTGATTTGAATGAGTCGATCAACCACAGAAACGATGTCCCAGTCAAGGGACGGCATCATTCCAACGAGTGGGCGAATATCCCGGTACCGGTTGAACCGGCGGCGTTCTTCAAGATCGCGAGTTCTGGGGTAGGGCGGCTCTCCGGAAAGAAGCTCATAGATAATCGTTCCGAGGAAGAAGAGGTCGCTGCGCGGATCGTTCGCGGGCGCGTTTGTTCCCCGTTCAAGTGTCGAGTACTCGATCGCTTGTGCGAGCTCTGGACTGCCCGGACGATTGAAGAACGAGTCGTCAGCTGCCAATCCGAAGTCGATGAGTTTTGCGACTCCCTGAATGCTCAGCAAGACGTTTGTCGTTTTCATGTCCCGGTGAGTGATTCCCTGAGTCAGGGCGTATTCCAAACCGCGGGCGATATCGAGGGCGTATCGCAAAGCTTCGACGGGTTTGAGCTGTTTCCGGATCTTCATGAAATCGCGAAGGTTGCCGCCTTCGACAAATTCCATGGTGATGAAATGGAATTTTCCTTCACTGCCGACATCGTAGATTGGAACGATGTTGGGATGTTTGAGTCGCTTGCCGACTTGGCCTTCGTGTCGAAAAAGTTGAATGCTCGCGGGATCATTGGCCCATCGGTCACGAAGAACCTTCATTCCGAGCATTTGGCCATCGCTGATGCGGCTGGCACGAAAGACTCTTGCGAAGCTGCCTGATGCGTTTCGATACAGCAATTTGCAGCCACCGAGCACGAGGCCTTCCACTTCTCCTTTGCGAACGCGACCGGACTGATAGGTGGTCAACAGTTGCTTACGTTCCAGCAGTTGGAGGTAGCCATCAACATCGAGTCCACCATGGACTTCCGATCGTATTTGTGAGAGTTCGCTGACTGTGATCAGCCGAAGTTGGATCAGTAAATCCTCAAGTTCTGGGATCGTTCGCGGCACCATGCTCTTGCTTTATTTTATTTGCCTGTCATGTCGAGACAGGCCTGTTCCTTTTCAATGTCAGCGTGCTCGTCGTGATCAGAATCAATGGCCAGAAGGCAACACGATCACGGTGGCAAGCTCATACATGTATCGACTTGGGTGTCTCAATTTTTAGAGATCTTCGAATCCGACCCTCGTGCTGCAAATTCAGTGCCTGCAATGTGCTCGAATTCTGATGTGTCGAGGGGGGCTTCCTTCTCAGATCCTACCATCGTGAACTAACGCGTCAAATCATTCCCATGTGTTGACTTGACCCATTGCCGGAAAGTATCAACATCTGTGCATGACTCACTGATTCGGAGTGTCGAAAAGATCCGGACGAGTCTTTCTCATGCTCTTTCGCCGCGTTTTGCTGATCCGTCCGACGAGTCAGCGTTTGCTGCGTTAAGCTGTTGCTGGTTGATCTTCTGGATGGTTTTTCCTCGCTGTCGTGACATCACCAGCTTGGGGATTTACACTGTTCAGACAAAGTGACACCTCGCGATCAGAATTCGCGACCCACAAATTGACGACCCACCCAATTTCCTCAAAGGCCCGCCAACTATGTCACGACTCTCTGTTTTGACTTTTCTGTTCTTGTCGACAGTTGCTTCCATCGGATTGACCTTCTGGGATGGGAACGATCCTGGAAACGGAATGACAGCTGCCGCAGAAAAGTTGATCAAGCTTCTGGATGCCGATCAGAAGAAGACCGCTGTCCTCGAATACGGAAATCCAGAACGTCTCGGTTGGCACTTCATTCCGAAAGATGAACGGAAAGGGCTGCAAGTCAAACATATGACTCAAGCGCAACAGGAAGCAGCATTTTTGCTTCTGAAGAACGCTCTGAGTGAAATGGGATATCGCAAGACGCGACAAATCATGGAACTCGAAAAAGTGCTGAACGAGTTTGAAGAAGGGAAGGGACGCTGGGCCCGCGACTTCGAGCGGTATTACTTCACAATCTTTGGAAATCCCGGAGAAGATGAGCGTTGGGGACTTTCGGTTGAAGGGCACCATCTGTCGCTGAATTTCGTTGTGGACGATTCTCAGTTGATCGGAACAACTCCGCAGTTCTTTGCTACCAATCCAGCGATTGTCAAGAATGCCAACAGCGTGGGAGTTGAGGTTGGGACTCGAGTTCTTGATGTCGAAGAAACCACTGCTTTTGCGTTGGTGCAGTCACTCACTTCGGAACAAAAAACTCAGGCGATCATTGCTGACAAAGCATTGAGTGAAATCCGGGCTGCGGGAGAACCTCAACCGCCAGTGACAGAGCCTGTCGGAATTCGGTATGAGCAACTCACAAGTGAGCAACGGGCGCTGCTCTTGAAGCTGATTGATGAATACATCAACGCAATGCCTGGGCCAGTGGCGAAACAGCGAAACGATCAACTTCATTTTGACGGTCTCAATCAAATTCACTTTGCATGGGCCGGAGCGACTGAACCCGGAATCGGGCACTACTACCGAGTCCAAACACCATCGTTCTTGATTGAATTCGTGAATACGCAGCCAGATGCTGCGGGGAATCCAGCCAATCATATCCATTGTGTCTGGCGCGATCTTCGAGGGGACTTCGCACTTGCAATCGAGGAGTGAGCCTGCAATTTGCGTTTTGTGAATGCATGGCTGAATCGGTCTTGTGAGTCCCATGTGGGGCGGGTAGAATTTAACTGGACATTTGTGCGGTAGGAGTTCCGCTCCGCCGAGAGGAGTGCTCGATGGCTGGTGAACAGATCGTTCTCATCGAAGATGACCGCGAGATTCAATCAACTTTGAAGTCCGTTTTAGAGGGGATTGGATACCGGGTCTGGACGGCGACGAACGGTGTGGATGGTCAGAAAATCATTCAGGAACAAGAACCTGACGTCGTGATTACTGACATGATGATGCCACGGATGGGGGGATTTCCGGTTCTTGAATACCTCTCGACGCTCGATTCCCCTCCGGCGGTCATTATGATTACCGCCAACGAAGGTGGACGACACAAAGCCTATGCAGAAATGCTGGGGGCGGTCGATTATCTTCGTAAGCCATTCGCCATGGATGTCATGATCGAAGCCGTCCGCAATGCACTCGAAGGACGGAATTCCGGTCAATCCAAGAAGGGGACATCGAGTCCTCTTGGCAATCGGGTTTCGCGAAAGAAGTCAAAAGATGAGTAAATCGAGTATGGTACCCGACTCGGTTTTCTTTGTTTCTATTCCAAAAGATTGTTCTGTCGGTTGAGATGCGAGCGGAGTGAAAACAGACTCAGCAAAACGCTCGCATTTCAAAACGACAGTGACTGATGACAGCAGAAAATTCTATGAGTTCCATCGAAACGACCACTCAACTCCAATGGCATGAAGTTGCACAACAGGTTTTGAGCGGAAATGCACTCACACGCGAGCAGGGGTTGGAACTCCTTCAATCAAGCGATTCCGAACTTCTTGATCTTCTGGCCGCGACCTTTCTCGTCCGTCGAACATACTTCGGACGAACAGTTCAGCTGTACTATCTGAAGAATGCCAAGAGCGGATTGTGCCCCGAAGACTGCGGTTACTGCTCGCAATCGATCGTTTCGGATGCCCCGATCGAGAAATACACCATTGCCAACGAACGGGTGCTGATGGAAGGGGCTGCCAAGGCTGCTTCGAGTCAGGCTCGAACTTACTGCATCGTGGCGAGTGGTCGAGGACCAACTGATCGGGAGGTCGATCACGTTTGTCGCGTCGTCGAGAAAATCAAAGCTGATCACGGATTGCACATTTGTGCTTGTTTGGGATTGCTGAAGCCCGATCAAGCGCAGCGGCTCGCGGACGCAGGCGTTGACCGAATCAATCACAATTTGAATACATCGCGCCGCTACTACGAGGAAATTTGCACAACTCATACGTATCAGGACCGAATTGATACCCTGGAAGTCGCACAGAAGGCCGGAATGGAGTTGTGTAGCGGTTTGATTGTCGGGATGGGGGAAACTCATGACGACATCCTCGATACCGTCTTCGAACTGCACGCACTCAACGTGAAATCAATCCCGGTGAATTTCCTTCATTCCATTGACGGGACTCCTCTGGAGAAACGTGAAGATCTTGACCCCCGGCAGTGCCTCCGTATTCTTTGCTTGTTGAGACTTGTCCATCCAGCGACTGAAATTCGCATCGCTGGGGGACGTGAAGTGAATTTGCGATCGATGCAAGCCATGGGGCTTTATGCTGCCAATTCGATTTTCGTGAGTGATTATCTCACCACGAAAGGACAGTCAGCTGAAGACGACTTTTCGATGATCGAAGACCTCGGCTTTGAAGTCATCATCGGTGGACATGAAATGGCGTCTTGAGATTCTGAGCGCCGGATTCTCGTCAAGCACGAAGACTTCGAACACGAAGACATCGAAAATCGATCAGTGATGCACTCTCGAACGAGGGAAGTCTCGCGTTAGGTGCGTGCAGCGGGAATGCGGAGACATCGTGATTCGAAAGAATCCGTTTCCGGTGCTGCATCGTTCCGCGATATGATCCGGGTTCGATTTCAGGGAGTCACCGATGCAGCAGCAAAGACTTTGGGAGGAGGACACACTCTCTCAATTTCATCCGGTGATTCAGGATTGGTTCCGTTCTCGCTTCGCAGGACCGACTGACCCACAACGATCCGGCTGGCCGCATATTGCCAAAGGCGATCACACGTTGATCGCCGCACCCACGGGAAGCGGAAAAACTCTGACTGCTTTTCTGGCGATCATTGATCGTCTCTTTCGCATGTCGCTGTCGGGGGAAATGGAACCCGAGTTGCATGTGATCTATCTCTCTCCGCTTCGAGCTCTTTCGAATGACATGGAGAAAAATCTCACCGCGCCGTTGGAAGAGATTTACGAACTTGCTCGTCGTCAAGGGCTGGATGTCTCGCCGATTTCTGTCAGACTCCGAACTGGAGATACGCCTTCCCATCGTCGGGCAGCGATGACCAAAAAGCCGCCGCATATTCTCGTCACGACACCGGAATCGCTCTTTTTGCTGCTGACTGCAGAACGAAGCCGTGAAATACTTCGCTCTGTGCGAACGGTGATTATCGATGAGATTCACGCGCTCGTGCGTGACAAACGAGGATCACATCTTGCGTTGTCATTGGAACGACTGGAAGCCCTCGCGACGTTTCCGCTTCAACGGATCGGCCTCTCTGCCACACAAAAGCCGATTTCCAGAATGGCGGAATTCCTGATCGGGCAGCGAGCTTCCAATTTCGAGGAAGAGTCATCAGGTGAGCCTGAACTGAAGGACCTCAATTGTCAGATTGTGGACGTTGGCCATCAGCGCGATCTCGATCTCGGGATTGAAACTCCGCCGAGTGAGTTGTCAGCGGTTTGTTCGCACGAGCAGTGGGCAGAGGTCAATTCCCGGCTTGTTGAATTGATTCAAAATCACCGCAGCACTTTGATCTTCGTCAATACTCGACGCCTTGCTGAACGAGTCACGCATCAGCTGACAGAACTCCTCGGAGAAGACGCTGTTGCGAGTCATCACGGCTCCCTCTCCAAAGAGATTCGTCACAGCACAGAGCAGCGTCTCAAGTCCGGAGAGCTGAAGGCCGTTGTGGCGACGGCGTCTCTTGAACTGGGAATTGACGTCGGGTTTATCGATCTCGTGATTCAACTCGGTTCTCCGAGATCAATTGCTGCGTTTCTGCAGAGAATTGGTCGTTCCGGTCACGCTTTGGGGCTTGTCCCGAAGGGGCGATTGTTCGCTCTGACACGTGATGAACTTGTTGAGTGCATGGCATTGTTTCGAGCAATCCGTGCGGGGCGGCTCGATGTGACACCGATTCCGGAAGCTCCGCTGGACATTCTCGCTCAACAGATCGTTGGTGAAGTTGCCAACCAGGAATGGGACATCGATGACCTGTTCAATTGCTTCCGGCGAGCTTGGCCGTACCAAAAGCTGACGCGAGAGAAGTATCAGGAAGTCTTGCAGATTCTCAGCACGGGAGTCACAGATCAGTCCGGGCGAGGGCGGGCACTGATTCACTTCGACCATGTCAATCGTCGGATTAAAGGGCGAAAGGCAGCCCGGTTGATTGCGATGAACAACTCCGGGGCGATCGGCGAAACGGATTTGCTCCGTGTGGTTCTCGAAGACGAAAACACTGTCGTTGGGACGGTCGATGAGGAATTCGGAATCGAAAGCTCAGCGGGGGACATCTTTCTGCTTGGCAACTCCTCGTGGCGGATTCAGCGATTACGCGGAAACGATTTGATTGTCAGCGATGCACATGGGGCTCCGCCTACGATTCCGTTCTGGAGAGGGGAAGCACCGGGACGGACGATTGAGCTCTCGGAGGAAATTTCCAATCTCCGCGAAGAACTTGAAGAGAAGCTGATCGCTGTTGACCGGTCGGCGACAGATGTCGTTTCGAAATCAAGCGATCAAGATCGACCGGACAGATATCAACCGATTGTCGACTGGCTCGTCAGTGAGACTCATTGCGACGAATCAGCGGCGTGGCAAACGGTGATGTATATTGCGGCGCAGCGTGCAGCTGTGGGCGTGATTCCAACGACACGAAAGGTCGTCTTCGAAAGGTTCTTCGACGAGTCAGGAGGCATGCAGCTTGTGGTTCATGCCCCGTTCGGGGGGCGAATCAATCGGGCTTGGGGGCTTTCGTTTCGAAAGCGGTTCTGTCGGTCGTTTGATTTCGAGCTTCAAGCTTCGGCGGACGATGATGGCTTTATCCTCTCGCTCGGGCCTCAGCACAGCTTCCCGATCGAATCACTGTTCCCGATGATGCGTCCCGACAATGCTCAAAATCTGCTTGAGCAGGCGTTGCTGGTCGATCCGACTTTTCACCTCCGCTGGCGATGGAATGTGACCCGCTCTCTGTTCGTTGATCGAATGCGGAACGGAAAGAAAGTTCCCCCGGCCTTGCAGAGATTTCGAAGTGAAGATCTGCTGACCGCTGTCTTTCCGAAACTGACGGGATGTCAGGAGAATATCACGGGAGATCATGAAATCCCGAGTCATCCATTGGTGCAACAGACGATGGAAGACTGTCTGCGAGAAGCGCTCGATATCGAAGGACTTGTGGATGTTCTCGAACGTGTTGATCGAGATGAAATCACATACGTCGGCCGAGACACGCGGGAACCGTCTCCGTTTGCTTATGAGTTGTTGAATGCCAATCCTTACGCTTTTCTCGATGGAGGAGAAGTTCAGGAACGACGGGCTCGTGCGGTGGCCACACGACGATCGCTTAGCATCGATAGTGTTCGCGACCTCGGGAAGCTGGATCCTGAGGCAATCCGAGCCGTGGTCGCGGAGGTCCAGCCACTGATTCGCAACGAGGATGAACTCCACGATGCTCTCGTCACACGCTTTCTGGTTCCGGTCGATGATCGCAATGAACGTTGGGTTCGACAGTTTTGTTTTCGGACGGACGAGCATCAGGAATTGATCGAAGATCTCGCGGATCAATCACGGATCGTCAAGATTGAATCGGAAGAGGGACTTCGTGCGTGGGTTCCTGTCGAGTGCTGGCCTGCGGTTCAGCTACTCTGGCCGAACTTTCAAACCGAAAACTCGGTCGCTGTCCCGTCGACAGTTCGTCAGCAGTGGAACGAGAGTGAAGCACTCGTTGCTGTCCTGCGGGGATTTGTTGAAACGAGTGGGCCTGTCACAGCGGTTGAGATTGCCGACGTTCTTCATCTTCCGGTTTCGCGGGTGATGGGAGGATTGATTGCGTTGGAAGGCGAAGGGATTGTCCTGCGAGGGCGTTTCCTCAATTACGACCCGGACCTCGACAGCGATTCGGTCGAAATTGAATGGTGTCATCGGCGGCTGCTGGCGAGAATTCATCGGCGCACGATTTCCGGGTTGAGGAAAGAGATCGAAGCTGTCTCTCCGGCGGTTTATCAGAAGTTTCTCGAAAGACATCACGGTGCGACGAAGGGGCATCAGCGAACCGGCACTGATGGCGTCTTCGAGGCGATTGCGCAATTGCAGGGGATTGATCTTCCCGCCGCTTCCTGGGAGGAATCGGTGTTGCCTCAACGGATCGCGGAATACCAACCCGCCTGGCTTGATGAACTTTGCCTGTCGGGAGAAATCGGATGGGGACGTTTGGGCGCGGCCGCCAAAAAGAAAACGGCTGGTCGACCGATGGCCTCGGTGACGAAAGCTGTTCCGGTCTCAATCTTTCTCCGTGAAGATGTTGATTGGCTGAGCGATAGCAAAGCGGAACGCGATCTCGAAACTCTTTCAGATTCGGCGAAAGAGATTGTCGGCCTGTTGCAAACTCGCGGGGCGCTGTTTGCTCGGGATCTGCTGGAATTGACCAATCACCTTCCGACTCAACTCGATGACTATCTCGGGGAACTGGTCTCGCACGGATGGATCACCGCCGACGGATTTTCCGGGCTTCGCAAATTGACGCAAACTCGTGCAGAAGTGAAGACGTCGCGTCGCAGACCGTCGCGGCAGAGGCAACGGCAGGCAACGACACAAGTGGGGCGATGGACTCTTTGCGAGACAGCTGATCCTCAGGAGACAGATGGAAAGAGTGATGACACCGCAATTTCCCGAGACGAACTTGTCGAGCAGTGGGCCTGGCAGTTGATTCGACGATGGGGAGTCGTGTTTCGTGAACTCGTTCTTCGAGAGAGCCTCGCGCCTCAGTGGTGGGAGCTTCTGCGGGTCTTTCGTCGACTCGAAGCTCGTGGAGAGATTCGGGGAGGGAGGTTTGTCTCTGGCGTGGGAGGCGAGCAATTCGCTCTGGGAGAAGCGATTCGTGAACTCCGGACGCTTCGAAGCGATGAAAGCGAACCGCAACTGACCGTGTTTTCCGCCGCCGATCCTCTGAATTTGACGGGAGTGATCGGCCCGGGAAAAAGGATTCCCGCTCTCGCTGGGAATCGGATTGCGACTCTCAACGGATCGATTGTCGCCACAAAGAAAAGCGACGAAGTCTGGATGGCAGAGACGTTATCCGAATCGGACCGGCAGCAAATTGCGATGGAATTCGGACTGATCAGAAAGTCGAACTCCACCGATCGCCAGCGAATGACTGATCGACAAGAAGGAGCCAGAAAACGGTCAACCCGGAAGCGGAAGCGACCCGATTCCGGGATTCCCAAACCTTTTCCTTTCTAAGTCACGATGCTTTAGGCTGTCTCTTCGAGGGAATTGATTGACATTGATGTCTTCCTGAATTCTCGTGCGAAGTCGAGATGACAATTTCGTAAAACGTGCTCAAACAAAGTCGGCAGATGACTCAACCGGAAACCTCCTTTGACGAAATGATTCGAAAACGAGGGAATCAGGCAATTGCCGAGATGACCTCGTTTCGGGAAAAACTTGCTTTGATTGCTCTTCGAATGGTGCTGACTGTTTTGACTCTGGCGATCGGGGTGTTCTCGAACTCGCAATTGGGGCAAGCAGATGAGCCGGTGAATTTCGACAGGGATATTCGTCCGATTCTCTCAGAGAATTGTTTTCATTGTCACGGTCCCGATGCTGCTGATCGATCGGCGGAATTGCGACTGGACGAACACGACGAAGCATTGAAGGTGATTTCTCCGGGAAACCACTCGGCCAGCGAGTTGTTCGTTCGAGTCAGTTCCGATGATGAGTTTCTACGAATGCCGCCTGTCGATTCCAATCGATCTCTGACAGAGAAGCAGATTGAATTGCTGGGCCAGTGGATTGACGAAGGAGCGAAATGGAGTCCGCACTGGTCATTGACAGCCATCGAGTTTCCCGCTGTTCCATCGTTGGCCAACTCTTCGGAATTGGAATTCGAGAACCCCATCGATCTGTTCATTCGGAAGCGGCTTGCAGAAGAGGGGCTGTTGCCATCGCCGCCAGCCGACAAGCGGACACTCATTCGTCGCTTGAGTCTTGATCTCACAGGTCTCCCGCCGACTCCGGAGCAGCTTCAAGAGTTTCTCGATGACGATTCCGCGGAAGCTTATGAGCGTCTTGTCGATCGACTTCTCTCCTCGCCACACTATGGAGAACGGATGGCCTGGAACTGGCTCGATGCTGCGCGCTATGCCGACAGCAACGGGTATCAGGGCGATCGAGAACGCACGATGTGGCCGTGGCGCGACTGGGTTGTTCAGGCATTTGATGAGAATCTTCCGTACGATCAGTTTACCGTCTGGCAACTTGCCGGGGATTTGCTTCCGGACCCGACATTCGAGCAGAAACTCGCGACCGGGTTTTGTCGAAACCACATGATCAACGGCGAAGGGGGGCGAATTGCTGAAGAGAATCGAGTTGACTATGTCATGGATATGACGGAAACGACCGGAACGCTGTGGTTGGGCCTCACCCTGAATTGCTGCCGGTGCCACGATCACAAATTTGATCCGCTTCGCCAGAAGGACTATTACAGCCTCTTTTCGTTCTTCAATCAGACACCTGTCACCGGGCGAGGAGGTGATCCGCAGACAGCGCCGGTGCTTGCGGTTCCGTCACCCGAACAAAGCCAGGAGCTGGCTCAACTTCAAAGCGAACTCAAAGCCGCTCGTGAACAGCTTGAACAGGAAACAGAGGAACTCAATGAGAGTGATTCTGAAGAAGATTCATCTGAGGTTGAAGACTCAAACGACGAGGCTTCCAAGTTGGTGAAGTCGCTGGAAGAAAGAATTGAGGCGGTCGAAAAACGAATTCCGAAAGTGATGGTCATGGAGGATCAGTCCGAGCACCGGAAGACATTTCTTCTCGAACGCGGACTGTATACCGCACTCAGAGAAGAAGTTTCGGCAGACGTTCCGGAGAGCTTGCCTCCGATCACTGAGGAGATGTTGTCCGTCAACGGAAACGCCGAGACGCGGAAGGCTGATCGACTGACGCTGGCGCGATGGCTTGTTTCGGATCGCAATCCGCTCATGGCTCGGGTTGTTGTCAATCGTTTCTGGCAACAGGTCTTTGGAATCGGGCTGGTGAAAACGCCTGAAGATTTCGGAGTGCAGGGGGAGCGTCCCAGTCATCCCGAATTGCTCGACTGGCTTGCTGCCGATTTCCGTGATTCTGGATGGGATGTGAAGCGACTCATGAAGCGAATGGTCATGAGCGCAACCTATCGTCAGTCGTCGCGCACAACTCCTGAAATGATTGAAGTTGATCCGCAGAATCGGCTTCTCGCACGCGGTCCTCGGTATCGACTTCCATTCTGGATGATTCGCGATCAAGTATTGGCTGCAAGTGGATTACTGGTCCGGAAGCAGGGAGGGCCTCCGGTGAATGTTTACCAACCGGAAGGAGTCTGGGAGGAAGCGACATTCGGAAACAAGAAGTATAAACAGGACCACGGAGAGGACTTGTATCGTAGAAGTCTGTACGTTTTCTGGCGCAGAATTGTCGGGCCGACATTCTTCTTCGACAATGCGTCACGACAAACATGCACAGTGAAAGCCATTCGAACGAATACACCTCTCCAAACCTTATTAACTCTTAATGATGTGACTTATGTTGAAGCAGCTCGGGTTCTGGCAGAGCAGATTCTTACAACGAAGACTGAAGGAGATGTTGAGAAGCTTCATCAGATCTATGAGCGCGTTCTCATCCGGCCTCCCAGTGAACTTGAGACGAAAGTTCTCCTGCGCGGTCTGAATCGGTCACGTGAAGAATACGGGGACACGCCGGAACTTGCGGCGTCGCTGGTTTCGATCGGTGAAGCTCCAGTTCATTCCGATCTACCGGTTGTTGAACATGCCAGTTGGACAGCACTTTGCCTTGCGATTTTCAACCTCGACGAAACTCTCTCGAAGGAATAACAGAATGGACCCGCGGTTAGAAAACCGATTGCATACGACGCGAAGAGAGTTCTTCGGCCGATCCGCAACCGGTCTGGGAACGGCCGCGTTGGGGGCATTATTGAGTCAGGAATGTTTCGGTTCTGCGGAATCACTCGGTGGGTTACCGACCCTGCCGCACTTCGCTTCAAAAGCCAAACGCGTCATTTATTTATTTCAAAATGGGGCTCCGACGCACGTTGATCTGTTCGACTATAAACCTCTCTTAGGCAAGCTTCATGGAGATCCAATTCCGGCCGGTTATGTCGACGGGAAACGCTTTAGCACCATGACTGGAGATGCCTCCGGGAAACTGATGTTGGCACCGGTTGAACCGTTTCGACAGTATGGGGAGTCCGGAGCCTGGGTCAGCGACTTAATGCCCCACACTGCTCAGATCTCGGATAAGCTTTGCTTCATTAAGAGTATGCACACTGAAGCTGTGAATCATGCGCCAGCCATTCAATTCTTGCTGAGCGGAGGAGAGATTCCCGGGCGGCCAACTCTTGGAGCATGGCTCACGTATGGTCTGGGATCAGAGTCGGCGAACTTGCCCGCTTTTGTGGTGATGACGTCGATCACGAAGAACACGACCTGTGGGCAGATCTTCTACGATTTTTACTGGGGCAGTGGGTTTCTGCCCTCAAAGTATCAGGGAGTCAAGTTTCGAGGCAGTGGCGAACCTGTTCTTTACCTCTCCAATCCGAAAGGGATTTCGCGAGAGATGCGTCGCGGATGGCTGGACGACATCGCGGAAATTAATCATCAGAAGTTGAGGGACTTTGGCGATCCGGAAATCGCAACACGAATCTCGCAGTATGAAATGGCTTTCAAGATGCAGGCCAGCGTTCCAGAGTTGGCGGATCTTTCCGGAGAAACGAAAGAGACTCTTGAGATGTATGGACCGGGGGTTGAAGAACCGGGAACATTCGCCCACAACTGCCTGCTGGCTCGGAAACTGATCGAGCGTGGAACACGATTCGTGCAACTCATGCATGCTGGATGGGATCAGCATAACTCGTTGACGACTGAACTCTACAATCAATGTCGCGACACCGATCAGGCAAGTGCCGCGCTTGTTCAGGATCTCGATCGTCGGGGGCTGCTGGACGAAACTCTTGTCATTTGGGGAGGCGAGTTCGGGAGAACGCCATTCCTGCAGGGAGATTTTAACAACCGTGTCCGATGGGGAAGAGACCACCATCCGTATGCGTTCACAGTCTGGATGGCGGGCGGGGGAGTTCAACCGGGGATTTCCTACGGATCGTCAGATGATCTGGGCGTGAACGTCGCGACCAATCCCGTTCACGTCCATGATCTTCAGGCCACGATTCTGCACTTGCTGGGCATTGACCATGAGAAGCTGACGTATCGATTTCAGGGACGCCAGTTTCGATTGACAGACGTTCACGGCCATGTCGTCAGCGATATTCTGGCGTAGCCTTCTCTCGGGCGAAGCCTTCTCAATTCCGCTTGAGACTTAACGCGGTCTTTGATTTCCGCCTGAATAATCTTCTCAATCTGATCGAGCCGCTGAAAATGATGAGTTCTGGAGACTCGATCACGGCACGGGATTCTTTGTGAGCTAGAGTTTTTCGACTGTTTTCCTGCAGGTTGAAGCGTGGAGCGGCGCGGGTCGTTTCAGGGACAGTCAGAAAATACTTCGCACACCGGGATTTCCAATGGACCTGGCGTGCTCCCCATTTTCTGATCCAGATGTTATGAGAGTCAACCGACCGATTTTGGTTCGAGGAGACTTTGATGACGAAGCGACGACGACGTAAGCCTGAGCAGATTGTGAAGCTGTTGCAGGAGGGGCAAGCGATGTTGGCGGCAGGAAAGTCGCTGGCTGAGGTGTTGCAGAAGCTG
>NZ_SIHI01000060.1 GCF_007859735.1 Thalassoglobus neptunius
CAGCTTCTGCAACACCTCAGCCAGCGACTTTCCTGCCGCCAACATCGCTTGCCCCTCCTGCAACAGCTTCACAATCTGCTCAGGCTTACGTCGTCGTCGCTTCGTCATCAAAGTCTCCTCGAACCAACATCGGTCGGTTGACTCTCATAACATCTGGATCAGAAAATGGGGAGCACGCCAGGCGCTACACTTTTATTCCGAAAATCATCCCTCCGGAAAGCGATACGTTTTCTGGCCGATGTCTACAGTGTCTCCTTTCACTCACACGCGGATGCAACTCCCTTGCCAAGCCTGTTCACTATCTCGAAGTATTGAAAGCACTTCTAGAGAACTTGATTTACTCAACTCGCAATGCAAGAATTCTACCACTCTTTAGCTGGGAAAAGGGCAAGGTTGATGCGAATTATGATCACAGGTGGGGCAGGATTCATCGGAAGTCATCTTGTCGACGCTCTTGTTCAGAAGAATTTCGAAGTCGCAGTTCTCGATAATCTTAGCTCCGGATCATCGCAATATCTGCCGAAGAACGTACACCTTTTCAAAAATGACATTTGTGACCGTGATGCCGTGTTTGCAGTCTTCAAAGAGTTTCAACCGGAGGTCGTCTCACATCAAGCAGCACAATCGTCAGTCGTCGAGAGTGTTCGCAACCTCATGAGCGATTGCAACACGAATATTATCGGGACTTTGAACTTACTGGACGCTTCGATCGAAACGAACGTGACAAGGTTCGTGTTTGCGAGCACCGGTGGCGCAATCTACGGGGAAATCCCTCCAGGCTCGTGTGCGACAATTGACCGAACTCCCAAACCGTTAAGCCCCTACGCAATCGGAAAATTGGCAGCCGAGCACTATGTCGAGTATTTCCATCGTCAATTTCAGTTGCCTGTTAACATTCTTCGGTATGCCAATGTGTACGGATCACGCCAGTCCTCGCATGGCGAGGCCGGCGTCGTCGGAATCTTTCTTCAGCAGCTTCGGCGAGGAGAACCGTTGACCATCTTTGCTCGGAAGTGTCAAGGGGACGATGGCTGTATCCGGGACTACATTCATGTCAGCGACGTCGTCGGCGTAAATCTGCGAGCAATTACTGGAGGAATTGCGGACTTCGTTCTCAACGTCGGAACCGGAATCGGAACGCCCACGCGCGAGCTCGCACTGCAGTTGATGCAGCTTACAGAAACTGAAGTGGAGTTGATCTTCGCGGAGAAACGTGACGGAGATGTGGAACACTCGGTTCTGGAGGTCAGTAGATTTCAAAAACTCCTCCCCCCACCACTCCCTCTGACCTGCGGGCTCAGAAAAACAATTTCCCCAGAATGTTGACTCGTAAGACACTCTCCGTGGAACGGACCGGCCCGCATCGACGCAGTCCCAAATAGCTACGATCTCAGGACGGTCGGCCTCTAAACCGCCATCGACAAAGACGAAAAACAAGAGAATCTCTGCCGAGTTGCAGTGCAGTCATCGGCTTGTCGCTCGGTACGAACAAATTGAAGATCTCTTCTGCGAATCCGTATTCCTGACCCGCATGATCACGACTACTGGACGGTTTTGAGCGGTTCTCTCGCCCATTTCGACATCTGGTCTACCGGTCGGACGTCCCATCTTGTGTTCGAGAAGAAGTGGGCGATTTCATCGTAATTGGCCACGGATTGATATGCAGGAAAACCTTGCTTGAGTGTCACTGGTGCCAGCGGAACTTCATCAATTTCAAGGAACTGCAATGCTTCCTGGATGGCCTCCTTCCAATTCCACTGGAGGTCTTCGTAGGCAACCGTCAGGCGAGCACATCCCGACAAGTGCTTCAATGCCAGCAAATCAAGTCGATTTTGATCCTGTAGAAACTGAATGCAGCGTTTCACTGAAATGGTGAGCTGCGGAGGAGATTGCTCTGGTTTTGATGAGCCGTCATTGCTCAGATAGTTGACACCTTCGGGCGCAACGTGCCACACATTTGTTTGGTGTGCGCGAATTTCTGACACAAGTTGAGCCAGCCAGTTGCGTCGCCTTAGAAAGATAATCTTCAAGTCCGGCATCTCACCTAGATGTTGGATCGCACCGAGATGCTGACGGTGGATGA
Source organism: Thalassoglobus neptunius (assembly GCF_007859735.1). Classification (GTDB taxonomy): domain Bacteria; phylum Planctomycetota; class Planctomycetia; order Planctomycetales; family Planctomycetaceae; genus Thalassoglobus; species Thalassoglobus neptunius. The sequence goes on from NZ_SIHI01000060.1 coordinate 2,084, forward strand.
TGCAGCCGTTGAACTTTTGGAACGATTCATTGATGACCAATAATTCACCCTCCGGAGAGTTCTTGTTTTCTCCCAGCCCAAATAGTTTAGGACGCACGAGAATTTCACCGGCAACCTTCAACTTTGGGTGCTGATCGAAAGCGGTAGCGAGCATGTGGCTACCAGTCCTGAGCGATGAACAGATTACAAATCTGGGTTCGCGGCACTCCGCGTTCTTTGACTGGGCTCTACGCACCGTTGACGTAGCCATACAAGCCTGAGATGGGGATTCCAAGTGCGAATCGCGATGAAACTGCTCTCGGAGGATGGGGTACCTATTCCGTCCGCCGCCATTAAAATGGATAACCTTCAGCGGAGTCCCCATTGAAGTTGTACGCACTGTTCCCGTTTCGCCATCAAGCTCTAAACTGCGATGATTCAGTTGCCAATTCATCGACTGATCAATCTCTACCGCAGTACCAAGTTTTGCCAGAGCCAGGTTAAACACAAACTGGTTCCTCCATGGGATGGCTTGGGACTTCTCCTCGATCCAGTCGACGGCCCCGGGAAAGCTTCTGATCAACTCATCGACCGAATTGAGAGCGGGTCGAGATGCGAGAAAGAAGCCATCGTTCACTACCAATGGGAAATCTAAACACCGAACCGCTGAAGGGCCAGCCAGGCTTTTCAAAGAGTCCCGATCTGATCCGTACAAGCCAGTTAATGCATGCCCCAATTTCGAGATATTTGCAGCATCTCGACAGATGAGTACTGAAGATTTGCAGAACAGGTCAAGTGATGCCACCACTTCGCGTAAACTTCCCAAGACAACCATGTCGGTGTCAAAGCAAAGATACTTCTTGGCCGGAACGATTTTCCCCATTGAGTAGAGAACACTCTTGGACGTCATATTCACATTGACCAAGCTCTTACAGCTAACCTTGATTGCTCCATACTGTTGGATTAGGAGGTCAATTTTGGAATTCGTTCCAAAACAAACAACTGCAATCAACGCATCCTTGCAAGCTCCATTGACTCTCAGCGACTCCAAAAAAGTTTGCAACCAACCCTCATATCCAGGAGAGACAACTGTCGAAATACATAGGTCGACCTCTTGCTCAGGAACTTCAGGTTGGGAAACTTCGGCGCGCCTCAGGCAGTCTATGAATGTTCGTTGTTGTTGTGCATTTGGTTTAGAGCAGCAATAGGTCGGCTCAAGCCACACCGAATGGCAGTGACTCCAACGGCGTGTTTGAGTTCGTAGCTCCAGCGTCTGGCCTTTCTCTACATCGACGAAAATTCGACGTGGAGGGTCACCTGGAATCACATTGGTCGCGCACCCTTTGATCTCACCATCGACAAGAACAAAGAAATCGGCGCTGGTCGCCTTGCCGATAGCATCGTCATTAATCGCGACGTAGGTGTCGAATCCATCATAGCCCTCGTCAACACGGAACTTCACATCTGACGGTGCGTGCGCGCTCAATGCATGCCGGACGTGCTTCCCACCGACAATGACTTGTTTACCGTCATAGCCAAGTCTGCCATGGCGACCCAATGCACCAAAGCCTACGCTTTGACTCTCAATCGGTCGATCATCCAGGTGAGGACGTGTACGAACAGATTCAAGCCAGCCTTTACCAAGCATTTCTTGCGCAGGCGAAGGTTTGAAAGAAGACGTCTTTGAAGCACTGGAATGCTGTTCAATGATCCCTTCTGCAGCATGTCTCAGCAGTCGATCTTGAATCGGCCGTGGAGAAATCTCGATAGTCCCGGGACTCGTGTTTGGCGGCCGTTTGCCACCGGCGATGCTCGTGTGGCTGTACAAAGAAGCGCATCGCATAATCATGTAGCGATCTGCTCTTTCGATGGGGTACGTGAGCCAATCGCTACCCAAGAATTCATGCATCTTCCGGAAAAGCCCTGAGTCTTCATTTAACGTAATGTGAGGGTAACCACCCGACGCCTCCCATAGTTCCCGGTAGAATGTCACGAGTGGATGGCTGATCCACCCGGGGATCGCTTGATTGTGATGGAGTTGGGCGTCACCCCAGTATGCCCAGTATTCATACGGTCTATACAACGGTGTCTCAAAAGCAGCAATTTCTTGCATTGAGAACGACAATCGCCACGGCATATAAATGTCGTCGTCATCCCATACTGAAATCCATTCTCCTTTCGCCTGACTGATGGCAAAATTCCGCTTCTCCCCCAATGTCTTGAAGCGTTTTTCACAGTTGAAAATACGAACTTGAGGAAACTCTCCGACGAACTTTTGCCCCGGGCAGTCGTTGACAATCAACAACTCTTTGTTTTCGTAGTCTTGCGCGAGGAACATCGCCAAAGACTCATCCACGAATTCAGGACGACCATAAGTCGGCATGACACAACTAATGAGCGGAAAGGTGTCCATTTCGGCGTGCAGCAATTACTATTCTATCATGGGTAAACTTGTGAACGTCGAATTCTTGTATTTCAACTCGACAACCTGGCCTCTCAAAGGCAGGCGAATAATCAATTCACCATTACGGGGCTAGTGTTGATTTCCGGAGTTGTTGCACTCCTGGAATCGACGCGTTCCCAAGCTTCGAACACCTGAGCCCAGGAGTCCATGGCCGCTTGCATTCCCCATTGGTTTTCAAGATTCTCCCGCGCCGCATGGCGCATTTCGTTTCGTTCCTGCTCTTCATATGCACATCGCGACGCCTTGTAGATGAATTCGCGATTGTCGCGGCAAAGCCATCCGGTAATCCCATCATTGACTTGCGAACGCCAGCCTCCTTTATCGTCCACGACCAGGATTGAACCTGACGCCATTGCCTCAAAACCGACTCTCGGCAAGTTCTCAAAGGTGTCGGTCGACATAATGATTGCTTCGCACTGGGCGTAGAAGGCCCGCTGGCTGAGAGAACAGGCAGGCAACACCTGAATGAAGGGTTCGGGCCGTCGACCAAATTTTGACTCGACATTGTCGCTCCAGCCAAGAATTAGTCCTTGCTTGTCGACAGGAGCCGTCATCGTTTCGTAGATCCACAACTGCTGAGAGCTGAATTTCCCAGGATCGTCTCTGGAGATCCTGCCAAAACGGAACTTGTCTTGTGGCCGATCACTGACATATGGAAACTCTTCCGCGTAAAAAAATGGGGTAAAGAAGAGTGGTCGGTATTTTCCTTCATCTTTCAACTTCAAGCTAACTCGATCATAGGCATGCTTGGTTTGATAGAGGTGAAAATCGATCAGGCCTTCCTTTTGACCTCGCACTTCATCGTCGAAATTCCATGTCATGCAGTTTACGAATGATGTGGAGCGTGCATAGCGTTTGATCTCCTTCAGTCCCTTTAAGAACTGACTGTTACAAAACGAAATGCAGTGCATGCCTTGGATTGATTCCCAGTCACGCGGCTCGTGGTAGATGCATCCACGCTCTTCCATTTGCATTGCAAGAGCGTTGCCATCGTACGGCATAGTATGACAGAGATGAACTTCGATGCCCATTTCATGCCAACATCGGATTTGGTGATCGAGTTCCGTGTCCGCTCCACCAAGTGTGCTCGGATGCCCGATCACACAGAGTTCATCAATCATGAACCACTCCCTGCATCTGTGAAAGGTCTAGAATCCGGCGGCCAACAGTCAGAAGTTGATTGGGCAGACTAGCGGTGTGGCATTTCAGAACGACCACTGCCGCAACCCAAATAAAGCGAACCATGAACCCAGCTTTCAAGATTTGAGATCGCCGCTCACCGTGAATGCCGCACATTCGCTGTGGACTAGTTTAGGGATCATCGCAATTCTCTCCCCAAGCTGCAAGTCGAAACGGAATGCGTTTACAGTCGTTTTTGATTCGTCAGTGAATACTGTATAACCACTCCATGTGATTTGCATTCACACACAACTTATGGAGCGGCGTCTGCAATGAATCAGCGACCAACGCTGGAAGAGTTGATGGACCTGATCGTAGAACACGCGGAAAGCCAAGAACACTTCCATCAACTCGACAATCCAACATACGTCAAGCGTGGGTTGAATCCACATTGTGGTGACGAAATCGAACTTCAACTCATAGTCGAAGAACGAATTGTCACTGAAGCATCTTATCGGGGGACTGGCTGCCTGATGAGTCGGGGAGCTGCATCACTGTTGTGCGAGAGAATCATCGGACAGTCGATCGATGAGATCAAGAACCATGAAACTTCTGTCTTAGTAGGGTTCGATTCATCTGGCTTCAGTATTCACCGCCAATTCTGTGCCCGCCTGGCTGCGAGCATTCTGAAAGAGGCGGTTTCCCAGTCATGATGTGAGACCCACGTTACTCGCGGCGTGGGCCAGCACATTCTTCCGGTAAAGGCGGTTCCCGACCCGGTCATAGCCGTACTCGTAGCGATCCAGATCGACCGAGTTGGCGGTGTCATACCAGCGACAGTCCTTCACACGGCCGAATCGAACCAGACCGGTGTAGATGTCACCGGTGCGAATTCTGCGTCCTGCTGACAGGAATTATTCGTCGTAGATCGTTGTGTCGACATCACGCAGGCCTGATTCAGGAGAGGGAATGAGCACGTCCGGATCATCTGGACTGAGATCATCAAGTCGAAAATCATGATCTGGGTCTTGGGCATCACTCACAAAGATCGGCCGAGATTTCATTCCTGTCAGTTGTCGAGTCACTCCTTCGGCAAATGAATTTCCTAAGAAAAAAAGGCCCTCTGCAACAACGCCGTATTCGTACATACGACCCGATTCGGCGAGAGTGACATGTGAATGCCAATCCGTCCAGCCAATGACAACCAGTCGCTCTGAGAGGATCTCTTCAAGTTGACGAAGTTCGTCATCACGACCGATTCTTCGAAATTTTATGCTACTCCCTAATGCATACTTAGATGAACTTGATTGACGAATCTGTCGGACGCACACTCCGTCTAGTTCGTCAAGCACTTGTGTGGCTGCTGGGAACTCGCCATCAAATCGATCGTCAAACTCTTTCCCTGCTTTGCCAGTCAAGCGTCTTTGGACACTCTTGTAACACCCGGTCAAGAATGAATCAGGGTTCCGGCGTTCACCGGGTCTCCATCCGCTGCGAATTAGCGCAGACCGGATTTCATCTGAGAGGCCGTCAAATGGCGATATTAGATCATTGCTCATTCCTGTACTTCCTAAATATATCGTTCAGTCCAGACTTGTCGACCACCGGAGCGCAGCCCCGACACGCACCTATCGGCTCATTGAAGTGCTTCGGCGTAAGTGTGCGAACTCCAACCGCACTCCCGCTTGGTAACTTAGCTGGATTGTATCCTGCACGCTCGGCTCCGGTGTAAAGCTCTGGTTCAGCGCACTTCTGTTTGTACTTCGAACCAAACTTTTTAAACATTTCAAGCATGCTCTCGGAAACATCGTGCGGCCTGCCAACTGCTTTCGCCGCCCTACTACTTAGTCCGTGAAATACATCCGGTCTCAGGCCATTTGGAATGACAAGTGCACCAGTGGCCCCTTTATTCACCCCTTGTGCCGCCAGTTGCTTTGCACTTGATGCTGTCACGCGAGTGGCAACTTGGCCTGGAGAGGAAACGAGTCCACTTCCTCCTGATCCGACGGCACCGACCATGGAGTCTACAACACCTGCGGTCAACCCGGCCGCCGAGTCACTCAACCCGAGTGATTTTCCACCACGGTATGTCAAGTCAGTCAGGTTACTATCAACTGGTTGTCCATACAGCATCTGCCGGATACCGGCTTGGCATTGATCCAATCCGTGCAGGTACGCAGTGTAGGCAAGACCTTTCGTCACCAGAGTCGGATCTGGGGTGAGTGCGGCAGCAGTTCCGACACCAAGCTCTGCGGCTCCACCGATTGTTTTGATAGCGCCCATGGTTCGTGGGTGCTCCTGCGCCCATTTGCCAGCAGACGTAAAAGCTCCCGACGTAGCATTTGAATAGGCGTTTGCGTTGTCTCCGAACCCCCAAGATGCACGTGAATCCCATGGGGCCACAAATTCTTGTCCGAAGATGCTGATCAGACCAGCTGGATCGACACTGATCGTGGGTTTACTGTTGACGTATTCGTACAGGCTGGTTCCCCCTTCGTATCCGATGGGGTCTCTGCTCAGCCATGTGCCGAGGTCGGTGTGGTACAGGCGGTTGCGGACCAGGTACAGTTCGGTCGTGGTGTCTCTTTTGTAGCTGCCGAACAGGTGCTGCCAGTTGTGCACCGATCCGCCGACCGGGTTGAACGAGGAGTTCAGGAACGTGATCTCGCCGTACGGGTTGTACGTGTACCGTTCCTTGTAGCCCGACGACTGCTTGTACAGCATCGTCGTGTTCCAGTTCGCATCCTGCGTTGCGTACAGTCGTTCTTCCAGCGTCGTCCCGTTGTTGTTGTAGTCGCGATCACGCAGCACACATTCGTCGATGTATCGATTTCCCCACACATGTTGCTCTTTGGCGGGCAGCAGCCCGGGAGTCGTCGATCCGTCAGCGACACGTTCTTCGATGCACTGCCAGTCTTCGGTGTAGAAGTAGAAGCGTTTCTCGCTGAGTGTGCCGCTGGTGTAGGTCTTGCGAATCGTGCGACGGTTCAGTCCGTCGTATTCATTCTCCTGCACCGTCGTGGCACCGTCCTGAAGCTTCACCAGACGGTTCCAGGCGTCGTAGGTGGCCGAGTAGGTCCCCGTCGGATCGTCCGGCTGCGGGAGCGTTGTCATGTTGCCTTTGACGTCGTACGCGGGAGTGGCCCAGCTGGGACCTGCCGTTTCCGCGATGTCGGTGATTTCATTCACCGTGTTGTTGGTCCGTTGTTGATTGAAACTCCACCCTCCATTCCCGTACAGATCCTGCCTGAACTGCGACCAGTTCCCGGTTTCATCGAGTTCCCAGCACTGGCCGAACTTGTAGGTTGACATGGCGGTGTTCGTCCCGTTGAGCAGTCCTCGTTCCATCTCCTTGAGACGATTCAGACCATCGTAGGTGTACAGATAATCGTACTCCTTGCTCGCGGCGTGGGCCAGCACATTCTTCCGATACAGACGGTTTCCGACCCGGTCATAGCCGTACTCGTAGCGGTCCAGATCGACCGAGTTGGCGGTGTCATACCAGCGGCAGTCCTTCACGCGGCCGAATCGATCCAGACCGGTGTAGATGTCACCGGTGTCCGGGTCTGTACTCCCGGTCAGCGACGCCAACGTGAACTTGAACTGACGCTGCGGACGATTCGATTCGACGATCGAACTGAGTCCCAACTTCTGTCTCCCTAAGGATGATCATCGAAGTTGAATAAACTTCCTCAGGCGATTCTAATCATCTTTGATCCGGTCGCCAGCGCTTGTGTCCCAGGTTTTTTGGCGACTCTTGTCTATCAGTAACGTCTCCATCGCATCTTCGAATCCAATTCCAACAAGCCAGATATCTTCAAACTCGAATGTAATGAACACACGATCAAACTCGTCATAGATAAGGAACACCTCTCCACAATCTCCGATGCAGAAAAAATTGCTACCGATACAAATTTTGACATATTCGACCCAGGCGTCACCACCTGGGTGGCCCGACGGACAGATCTTAATATAACGTACGGCAGGTCGAGACATGTTCGTAATGTGCGATTCAATGGTCAGTCCACCAAACGATTCCAGAATAGCCTTTGCCGGCTCGGAAAGCACACAACCATCCTCCTCACACAAAGCAATGAGTCCATCCTGTGACACGTGACGTTCTGGAAACCAGCCTGCGTCGAGGAATAGCTCCTCGACTTCCTTGCGGAAGCTCCAATTTGAACAGCTCATCATTACTCATCTCTCACTCATAGTTTATTTTCAGGAATTCAAGAACTGGATCGCAGCTTTTACATGGCTTTTTGGGAGTTCCATGTTCCAGGTTCGCATAACTACGTACATTTGCGGTTCGCATTGTCGCGCCTTCCAGTGTGTCGCCGCAAGCCTCACAAGCTGAAGCGGCCTGTCCTTCCGCGCATTTACTATGAAATCCAGCCCGGTCTGCAGGATTAACTAAGTCGTAAGCTTTCTGGACACTTGGAGTAAGAGGCTCACGTGGCCTTGATGCTGCAAAGTAGCTCTTGCCAGTCCGCTTCGAAGTTAGCTGGGCGACTGCTCCTGGAATTGCTTTCTTGCTCGAAGCACTGCTACGACACAGCGTGGCGTAATATTCGATCTGACCTCGACCTCTCATGTTGATTGCATGTGATGCTGGCAATCGTAGTGAATTTGGATTGGCGGGGGGGTGAAGTGTAATGCCGTTTCTCAAACGGGATAATCCGCGCTTTGCTGATTGAGTCAACGTTTTGGCGGATTGTGGAAGATTGGGTAAACCTGGAAGAAGAGTGTCAGCACCTAACGCTGTCACGTCCCTAATCGACTGGTATTTATGAAGTTGTGCAGGACCAGCAGGAAAACGGAAGGAATTGACTGGCCCAACTCGACCCTGTCCTGACATTCCGTGACAAACAACACACGGTGCACCTAATTGAGAATCTTTGAACCAACGATCATTTAAATGCAAAGAATCCCCGTATAGGCCTTGAACTTCAGTTGCTGGAAATTCCTGTTTTCCAAAAACATCGCCAATCCTCCCCGCCCAATCTTCCAGTCCGTAGGGATCAAATCTCACATTCGGTTTACTGTTGACGTATTCGTACAGGCTGGTTCCCCCTTCGTATCCGATGGGGTCTCTGCTGAGCCATGTGCCGAGGTCGGTGTGGTACAAGCGGTTGCGGACCAGGTACAGTTCGGTCGTGGTGTCTCTTTTGTAGCTGCCGAACAGGTGCTGCCAGTTATGCACCGATCCGCCCACCGGGTTGAACGAGGAGTTCAGGAACGTGATCTCGCCGTACGGGTTGTACGTGTACCGTTCCTTGTAGCCCGACGACTGCTTGTACAGCATCGTCGTGTTCCAGTTCGCATCCTGCGTTGCGTACAGTCGTTCTTCCAGCGTCGTCCCGTTGTTGTTGTAGTCGCGATCACGCAGCACACATTCGTCGATGTATCGATTTCCCCACACATGTTGCTCTTTGGCGGGCAGCAGCCCGGGAGTCGTCGATCCGTCAGCGACACGTTCTTCAATGCACTGCCAGTCTTCTGTGTAGAAGTAGAACCGTTTCTCGCTGAGTGTGCCGCTGGTGTAGGTTTTGCGAATCGTGCGACGGTTCAGTCCATCGTATTCATTCTCCTGCACCGTCGTAGCACCGTCCTGAAGCTTCACCAGACGGTTCCAGGCGTCGTACGTGGCCGTGTACGTCCCCGTCGGATCGTCCGGCTGCGGGAGCGTTGGTAGATTTGTGCTCGGTGGGGTGAAGGCATGTCGAAACCCTTGTGCAATTCTGAATCACGTAATTCTCAATCAACGCTACAATAGTCCATTACCAAAGGCCTGCTTCCTCTAATAAATGGTGTAGCCACTTCACGCGATCCTTTGTGGAATCATCGCAACGGCTCATCCAGTCTACGATCTTTTCTTGATCTTGCTTCATCTGGATTGCCAACTCTTCGAGGCAGTCAAGCTCATCGGCGCTACAATACGACAGCCATTCTCCGATTTGATCATCGCTGTTGAGTTCTTGGTACTTCGTCAATTCTTCGCGAAAGTAGGAGAGATCTGTTGGGAGTGACGTCAATTCCAGGGAATCGTCCAGGAATGCAAATTCGATGACTTTGGTGCTAAATGGTTGAATACCTCGCTGTCCGAGTTGTTGAAAGACGAGCAAGAACCCCTGAAGATGAAATGCTGCTTGTTTCTGCTGATCGCTTCCGTTTTTGGCACGTTCACACCATTCCAGAATTTGGGTGTTGTTGTCTTCGCGACACAACTCATGGTAAACGGGTATCAATTGATCGAGATCATCCGTGCCAAGGGTCTCACTGAAAGGGACATGGCGATTCTCTGTCGGGTCAAATCTCGCAATGCGAAATTCAATCCCGTGATTTTCAAAGAATGTGGTGTTCAGAAAATGAAATTGTTCCGGGACGACATTCCAATTGACGATTGACATGGTTACACGACGCTCGCTTGAGGGGGGAGACACTCGTTGCCAACGACGAAACTTGACTTGCGTTGGGAATGAGAAACTGTGGCTTGTAAAGACGTGCCGAGGATTATAGTACACGATGCACGGTTGAGTACATACATATCAAACGCATGACTCGCCACGCTGAAGATCGACTTCCACATGTGCATTCGAACAGTGCTCCATTCGGCACTGGGAGACATCACACACTTAAGGATGCGAAGCAATTGACTTCCGCACTTTAGTTGGTGTAAACATATAATTCACATTTGGACGATTCTTTCAGCTTGCTGATCGCATCCTCGCTCACGCTTGTCTCTCTCAAATAGAGCAGAGTCAGACGAGGATGTCCGTGCAAGAACGAAACCCCTGTATCAGATATGTTCGTGCCTTCGAGTCGCAGGTCGTAGAGCTTAGGCAGTTCGGCAATTGACTGAAGCCAATCGTCACCAACTGGAGTGTATGACAAACCAAGAGTGTCCAGCTCAGACAATCTATTGAGATTCGAAACTAAATTTGCTCTTTCAATTGGACAGCTATTGAGTGATAGATGTCTCAAGTTTTCAAACCCTGAGTTTGCCAGAAATTCTCCAGAGACAAGAGTTCCATCAAGGCTGAGACAGTCCAGCTTTTCAAGTCTTGACAGCCTCTCAACTCCAACATCAGTAATGTCGCAGCTCTCCAGCACCAACGTCTTGAGTCCGCCACACTTTTCGAGAATTTCTGTCACGGAGTCGTCAAGATTCAGGTCTTTCAGGTACAGCTCCCAAAGTTGAGGCAAGGCAGGAAGAAATTTAAGTCCGCTGGCAGTTACCAGAGGAGTCGATTCAAGGTAGATACTTGCCAGATCTGTCAAATTTCCGAGAGAGTGCAGGCAGTGATCGGTGATCGTATCACCTTCCAGTGTGATTTCCCGCAGTTTTTTCGCGCTTCCTAATAACTGAAACGTTTTCTCATCGACAGAAGTGTTAATCATCTCCAGGTTCGTGATTCTTCCAAAATTGATCTTTGAGAATCTCTCGTTATCAATTTTTTTGCCACGAAGTTCCATTCCAACAGCTCCTTTAACAATGTTAGTGCGCGCCGGTTACAGTCATCGAGTTCCAGAAGTTGAGCCGCAAGACACTGGTGAGCAACTTAGAATGATATAGTTCTCACTACCGTGGAATGTCCAATCTCCGCGAGTGACAGGTCCCCTGCTGTTAAAGGATCTATTCGCAAACTCATCCATAGCTTCGTATCTCATTCGAACAGTTTCAACTGGCCCTATAGGCATCTGAGAAGATACAGTATCTCCATGTGGTTCACCGAGCATGTCTAGTGCCCAATTTGTCCACGTACTTCTAGTCCCTGCGGTACTAAGTACACGTTGCACTTTGCATTCGACCACTCCAGCATGTTCCATTTCTTCCATGTGAGGACGGCGCTCTCCATCCCCGAGAACAGATGGGTACGATAAAAGAGGATCCGCTACCCCCAACCCTTTGCCAAATGCTTCTTTGGCGGCGCTCCCCAAAAACTTTCCAATGCATTTGCTTGTCGAGTTTCGCCCTCCAGGACCTCGCGCAGGCTTTCGAGTTTTCGGGTCAACATGTTTGGTTGCTTTTGGACCTCCGATTTTTAGGTGAGAGCGATTCTTTCTACTTGTCTTCTTACCTGCATTGGCATCTCCAGAAATATCACCCCAAAGCTTGTTAATCACGTCGTCTGAAATGCCAGCCTTTTTCATTGATTGTCGAATAATGTCTTCTTGCTGTGCACTACTAAACTTCCGGAATGATTCTCGAGCAGCATCACCTGATCGATGTCCAAGCGCACCTTGTAAGTAGTCATGTGCCGCTGTGTGCATTGCTTTGTCACGGTAGAACTGTGGTTGTCCATTCGAACCACCAAGAAACAGTGGCCAGCCATGATGATACCCTTCGACCTCGAGTCCCCAGAAATCAAATCGATTCGTCGGGTTCTGTAATGCATAGCCGTATAAGTTGTTGCTGCGATCTGAATATCCAATAGGGTCTCTGCTCAGCCATGTGCCGAGGTCGGTGTGGTACAGGCGGTTGCGGACCAGGTACAGTTCGGTCGTAGTGTCTCTTTTGTAGCTGCCGAACAGGTGCTGCCAGTTGTGCACCGATCCGCCGACCGGGTTGAACGAGGAGTTCAGGAACGTGATCTCGCCGTACGGGTTGTACGTGTACCGTTCCTTGTAGCCCGACGACTGCTTGTACAGCATCGTCGTGTTCCAGTTCGCATCCTGCGTTGCGTACAGTCGTTCTTCCAGCGTCGTCCCGTTGTTGTTGTAGTCGCGATCACGCAGCACACATTCGTCGATGTATCGATTTCCCCACACATGTTGCTCTTTGGCGGGCAGCAGCCCGGGAGTCGTCGATCCGTCAGCGACACGTTCTTCGATGCACTGCCAGTCTTCGGTGTAGAAGTAGAAGCGTTTCTCGCTGAGTGTGCCGCTGGTGTAGGTCTTGCGAATCGTGCGACGGTTCAGTCCGTCGTATTCATTCTCCTGCACCGTCCTGAAGCTTCACGAGTCAGATCTTCTTGCCAACTCCGGTCAATAGCACTTCATTTGATGTCGCTCTTATTTTCGCCGCCGCTTGTGTAGTGACCGCTGTGCTGTACACTTCAAGTGTCATAGGCGTCCTGCGTCCACACAGATGAAGGAGCCCTTCATCTGTGATTGATGTTCCGCTCAAACGCAATAGTTGTAATTTCTCAAGCGATGCGAGAGCTGGAAGACAGGCATCAGTTACCGGTGTGTCCATGAGACTCAAGCGATTGAGGCCTGGTAAGTGGTGGGCGGCTTCGACGATCGCGGCATCATCGATTGGGCAGCCATCGAGATAGATGTCCAGGTGCGGGTTATTGAATAGGCCGCACAGTCCATATCCAACCACTTGCGTACCTCGCAAACTCAAAAGCCGCAGGTCTCGCATCGTCCCAAGGCTTGCCACGCCCCCATCAGTGATTAGTGTTCTGTCCAAATGAAGGCTCCACAGTCCGTTCAAATGCTTAAACGATTCGACACCTCGGTCAGTCAAATGCGTTCCGATCAAATACAACTCCGCTAATTCTCTCCGCCTTTCGAGTTGGGCAATTCCAATGTCCGTGACAAGAGGTACTTCATCCAACAAAAGGCTCACAAGATTTGGCAAACCACAGAGTGTTTCCATCGATCGGTCCGTGAGTAAATCACTTTCGATATAAACCACCTCTAGGTTAACTGCATCTTTAAGCATCGCGATTCCGTCATCGGAAATCGACGATCTGCAAAGACGGAGCGTTCGAAGCCGTTTAAAGTTTTTGATACCTCTGATTCGGTCGTCTGTCGCTTTCTTTCCGCTCCACGTTGGCATGTTCACTCCAGTTCAAATTGACTTTGATTTGCTAGCGATTGATGTCATCCAAAATACTCTTTACATCGACCCCAGAGCTCATTCCGCGACGACAAGGAGTTTGCCCTTCCCCGTCGAGCCCCAAGGATTCACCAGCTTTTTTGATCCCCATTTCGAATCCCGCCTCAATTTCAGGGCCGTAAACGGAGCGATGGGCAGCGTTGCCCAAACCTGGAAGCACTCCAGTTGCTCCGTCGTGCTTTCCCTTTCCTTGCGCGCCTTCCGCAAAATCCGATGCAGCCGAGATGACCCCTATAAAAACAAGAATACCTTTGGTTGCTCGCCCGATCGCGGACGCTCCGCGTCGGAACGGTCCTGGAGGTTTTAGTGGCTTAGGTGAACCAATTTTGGGACCTTTTCCAGTGCGTCTTATGATGCATGTACCTGGTGAAGCTCCCTTAATAATATCATCAAAATACTTGTTAATATCAGCTGCACTTATGCCAGCTCGAGTCATGGCGTTCTTTATGTGCTGGTGTTGTTGTGTTTCAGTGAGCTTCTTCCAATAGTCACGAGTGCTCTGCCCGTATCCTCGAGTGTTTTTGATGCCTGCATTGCTAAAGATTTCTCGGAAATAGTCATGGAATTTCGTGTGTTCAGGTTCTTTGAGGTAGAACAATGGCTGATCATTCTGCCCACCTAGATACAATGGGTAAGGATGGTTGTACCCAGCAGGCTCCAATCCAGTGGGATCGAAGAATGTCAGTGGGCCACTGTCAACAAATTCGTACAGACTGAGCGATGAAGTATATCCCACTGGATCACGTGACAACCATGTGCCGAGGCCGGTGTGGTAGAAGCGGTTGCGGACCAGGTACAGTTCGGTCGTGGTGTCTCTTTTGTAGCTGCCGAACAGGTGCTGCCAGTTGTGCACCGACCCGCCGACCGGGTTGAACGAGGAGTTCAGGAACGTGATCTCGCCGTACGGGTTGTACGTGTACCGTTCCTTGTAGCCCGACGACTGCTTGTACAGCATCGTCGTGTTCCAGTTCGCATCCTGCGTCGCGTACAGTCGTTCTTCGAGCGTCGTCCCGTTGTTGTTGTAGTCGCGATCACGCAGCACACATTCGTCGATGTACCGATTTCCCCACACGTGCTGCTCTTTGGCGGGCAGCAGCCCGGGAGTCGTCGATCCGTCAGCGACACGTTCTTCGATGCACTGCCAGTCTTCGGTGTAGAAGTAGAACCGTTTCTCGCTGAGTGTGCCGCTGGTGTAGGTTTTGCGAATCGTGCGACGATTCAGTCCATCGTATTCATTCTCCTGCACCGTCGTGGCGCCGTCCTGAAGCTTCACCAGACGGTTCCAGGCGTCGTAGGTGGCCGAGTAGGTCCCCGTCGGATCGTCCGGCTGCGGGAGCGTTGTCATGTTGCCTTTGACGTCGTACGCGGGAGTGGCCCAGCTGGGACCTGCCGTTTCCGCGATGTCGGTGATTTCATTCACCGTGTTGTTGGTCCGTTGTTGATTGAAACTCCACCCTCCATTCCCGTACAGATCCTGCCTGAACTGCGACCAGTTCCCGGTTTCATCGAGTTCCCAGCACTGGCCGAACTTGTAGGTTGACATGGCGGTGTTCGTCCCGTTGAGCAGTCCTCGTTCCATCTCCTTGAGACGATTCAGACCATCGTAGGTGTACAGATAATCGTACTCCTTGCTCGCGGCGTGGGCCAGCACATTCTTCCGATACAGACGGTTTCCGACCCGGTCATAGCCGTACTCGTAGCGATCCAGATCGACCGAGTTGGCGGTGTCATACCAGCGGCAGTCCTTCACACGGCCGA
>NZ_SIHI01000061.1 GCF_007859735.1 Thalassoglobus neptunius
TGCCACCCACAACTCACCCTGAACTTCCGATTTCCGTCGCCCCAACGCCATCGTTTCCTCCTTGATCAACTCCAACTGCTGAAAGATAATTCATCTCCCCCATCAATGCGAGTTTTTCAACGGGCTGTTAGATCGAGTTTCGGCTCTCTCTTCGCCCCTGCTCTCTGCCGGTCTCACCTGTCGGACCCGCCAATCGATAACGGCAACTGCCGGGAATCCGCCTCTGCGATCTCGAAATCAGACGGGTGAGTGTTTCACGTGAAACAGCGGCTTCGTTGGGATTCGTCGCGGAGTTTGCTAGAGTTCCGGGATTGAATAAGCAGTGGTGGATACCACTCCACATACATTCACCTCGACATCCAGAAGCACCTCCTGGATTTTGGCCAATTCCTCAGACCGACTGGCTCGCCAATTCACAGTGCGAGCACGTTCCAATTGGCGAAATTGATTTCATGAGTGCACCAATTCTGACAGTGTCGCAATTTGATTTGTGTAGTTTCATTGGGGAACACTCCCCGGAAAGGAAGGCGTGATGACAACTCCGGTGCGGATTGGAATGATTGGCTACGGGTTCATGGGACGAGCCCACACGAACGGCTACAAACGATGTCCTGACTTCTTTCCAGAACTGGAACATCAACCAGTCCTGAAGGCAGCCTGTGCCCGGAGCAAAGACAAGATCCAGGCGTTCGCCGACCAGTGGGGATACGAGTCAATCGAAACCGACTGGCGGAACTTGATTGCTCGCGATGATATCGATGCTGTGGACATCTGCGTGCCGAACAATCTGCACAAGGAAATCGCCATTGCAGCTGCGGAAGCAGGGAAAATGATTCTCTGCGAAAAGCCGCTCGCGATGTCCGCCGAAGACGGCGAAGAGATGTGCCAGGTCATCGAAAAGACCGGTGTGCAAAACACCGTCTGGTACAACTACCGAAGAGTCCCCGCGGTGACGCTCGCCAAGGAGATCATCGAGAGCGGAGCCCTCGGGCGAATCTTCCACTACCGCGCCAACTTCCTGCAGGACTGGACCATCTCCGAGGAACTTCCTCAGGGTGGAGAAGCACTGTGGCGACTGGACGCAGACGCGGCCGGATCGGGCGTGACCGGGGACCTTCTGGCTCACTGTATCGATACAGCGATCTGGCTGAACGGAACAGTCGCCGACGTCACCGCGATGACTGAAACCTTCATCAAAGAACGCGTCCATCAGGCAACTGGAGAGAAGACGAAAGTCACCATCGACGATGCCTGTTCGTTCCTGTGTCACTTCTCAAACGGTTCGCTCGGCCTCTTCGAGTCGACTCGCTATGCCCGAGGACACAAGGCGCTTTACACATTCGAAATCAACGGCTCAGAGATGTCACTTCGCTGGGATCTGCACGATCTCCATCGCCTCGAAGTCTTTGATCACAAAGACGAAGGGGCATTGCGAGGATGGAAGAGCGTGCACGTCACCGATCATAGCGGAGTCCATCCGTATATGGACAAGTGGTGGGTTCCAGGACTTCAAGTTGGCTACGAACATTCCTTCGTTCACCATGTGGCAGACTTCATGAAGAGCCTGGACGAAAAAACTCCTTGCGCTCCAACCTTCCGGGATGCACTTGAGACACAGAAAGTCTGTGACGCAGTGCTCGCCAGTGCCAAAGATCACACCTGGCACAAGGTTTGATTTCTATCGAACGAGACCGATTCACAGCGACTCAACTGACTGCATGTTGCGGGTTTGTTGCTGACTGGTGAATGCGGTCGAGCCGTTCATGAAGAAAAAAGGCTGCCGGGAGATCACTCAGATCTTCCGGCAGCTTTTCTGTTTTTCACTGTATCTCAGTCGAAGTCCGCTGCGTGGACGAGCGAACGTTTCGCGAATGTTATCGCTCGGCAGCGACGAGATCTTCGTAAGTTTCGCGGCGGCGGATCAGGGAATACGAATCGCCATCCACAAGAATCTCTGCCCCGCGACAGCGAGAGTTGTAGTTGCTGCTCATCACAGTCCCATAAGCACCGGCACTGAAAGTGGCAAGAAGATCACCTTTGACCACTTCGGGAAACGGACGTGCTTTCGCGAGGTAGTCACCGGACTCGCAAACCGGGCCGACGATATCTGCGGGGGAGCATCCTTCGATCTCCGATTCAAAAGACTCCGGGAAACCGACCGATGGCTCGACCGGCCAGATCTTGTGAAAGGAATCGTACATCGCGGGACGAACAAGGTCGTTCATCGCAGCGTCT
Source organism: Thalassoglobus neptunius (assembly GCF_007859735.1). GTDB lineage: Bacteria > Planctomycetota > Planctomycetia > Planctomycetales > Planctomycetaceae > Thalassoglobus > Thalassoglobus neptunius. The sequence continues at coordinate 2,236 of NZ_SIHI01000061.1, forward strand.
TGAATGACGAATCTCTTGCCGCCTTCATGCTTCACGTAGATGACACGACTCAACAGAATTCCGGCATTGCCAGCGATGCAACGCCCCGGCTCCAACGCCAGGCGGCATTCTGCTTTCTGGATGTAAGGCATGATGCCCTTGGCATAGTCCGCAGCTGACGAAGCTTCGTTCGCGCGATAGTTCAGGCCGAATCCTCCGCCGAGGTTGACCCAGTTCGTTTCGTGCCCTTTCGCCCGCAACTGTCTGACCACCTCGACCGCTTTTTGGGCAGCCTGCTCGTAGGGTTCAACAGTATTGATCGGCGACCCAATGTGCAGATGAATTCCGCGCAGGTTCAGATGAGGATCTGCGAGGACTTTATCAGCCAACTGATCGTGCCGCTCGATGTCCATCCCAAATTTGTTCCCCTTCCTCCCGGTCGTCGTTTTGGCGTGTGTCTTGCCATCGATGTCCGGATTGAGCCGCAACGCAACCGGAGCGACCCGTCCCATCTCTGCTGCGACGCGGGAGATCGCGTCGAGTTCCGGTTCACTCTCGACGTTAAACATGAGAATGTCGTTTTCCAGAGCGAAGCGGATTTCCTCATCCGTCTTTCCGACTCCAGCAAACGCGACGCGTGTTGTATCGGCACCGGCTGCTTTGACGCGGAACAGCTCTCCCCCGCTGACAACGTCGAAGCTGCAACCTTCGGAATTGAGAACTTTCAGGATGCTGAGGTTCGAATTCGCTTTCACCGAGTAGCAAACAACGGGATTCACGGGAGCGAACGCTTCCTGAATCGCACGAAATTCGTGAATCAATTTCGCTCGTGAATAGACCCATAATGGGGTCCCAAATTCTTCGGCGAGGCTGGGAACATTAACGTCCTCACAGTGGAGAACGCCGTTCTTGTACTGAAAAGGGTTCATTTCGGCTGCAACTTATGTGAAGTGATGGGATAAGTGGTCTCATTCGGGATCATAGCAGTCAGAATTTGTGGCTCAATCAAGCCGCGAGCACGAACGCAGCTGCGGACGGGCGGAAGATGCGGGGTTTGACCATTGAGGCCTGCGACAGGTAGACTGAAGCGCAATGGTTCCGGTTCGCAGGTTTATTGTGCTCATCTTTTTGGAACGGAACGACTGAGTACGGTTTGGGGTGTCAGATTGGCGATCCTACAGCTTATTCGTGGTGGAGAAGTCGGCAAGCAGTACGAGCTCGATGGAGATACGCACGTGCTTGGCCGTCATCCGACATGCGACATCGTGCTGGATAGCGGTGTCGTGAGTCGACGTCATGCGCAGATTCTCGAGAGCCATGGCACCTATTACGTCGAAGATTTGCGGAGCCGTAACGGAACGTTCGTCAACGAAAAGCTGATTGATGGCCGTCGGGAATTGAGCGAAGGTGACGAAATCCGCCTTTGCGATGTTGTGCTCTCGTTCCTGTTTACACCCTCCGCAGCCATCGTCGCCAAAGATCGCGAAGAGGCTCGCGCAACGCTTGAAGTCACGAATTCCGACGTCGTCCCGATCTCCAGCAACGTTGACGAGAGCCAACTCTTCACTCGTCCCCCCAACGATCTCGAAGACAGTTTCGACGGTTCGACGTCCATTCGAAAACTGCCCACCTGGGACGGTGACTCACTGATTGATCCGAGTGTGAAGCTCAAAGCCATCCTCGAGATCACGCAATCACTGGGAAGAGAACTCAAAGTCGACAAAGTTCTTCCCAAGATGCTGGCAACGCTGTTCAACATTTTCCCTCAGGCGGAACAGGGCTTTGTGCTCCTGAAAGAACCGGAATCCAATCGCCTGAAAGTGAAAGCAAGCCGAGCACGCGGGACCGAAACCGCCGACGTTGTCGCGGTCAGCATGACTGTGGTGCGACACGCCATGCAAACTCTCGAGGCGATTCTCAGCAAGAACGTCTCTGATGATTCACGATTCAAAAAGAGTACCGCTCTTTCGCGAATGCGGATTTCTTCGGTCATGTGTGTCCCCATGGTCACCCCCGACGGAGAAGGCGTGGGCGTGATTCAAATCGTCACTCGCGACGAGCAAAACGCGTTCGCCGAAGAAGATCTCGATCTGCTTGCAAGTCTCGCGACGCAAGCAGCGATGGCCATCGAAAACGCCCGACTGCATGAAGAAGACATTGTCCGTCGTGAACTCGAACGCGATCTCGAGTTCGCCACGCAAGTTCAGTTGGGATTCCTTCCGAAATCGCGGCCGAGCCTGCCGGGGTACGAATTCTCGGACTACTACGAAGCTGCCCTCAGCGTCGGCGGAGACTACTTCGACTACATTGTCTTTCCGGACGGTCGAACCGCAATGGCCATTGGAGACGTGGCTGGCAAAGGCATGCCCGCAGCCTTGTTGATGGCGCGGCTGTATTCGTCGACGCGTTTTCAACTGCTGACCAATCCAACAATTGCGGAAGCTGTCTCGGGGCTGAATCAGGAAATTTCTTCGAGTGGTCTCGGGCATCGATTTATCACTTTCCTGTTGATGGTGATTAACCCCGAAGATCACAGTGTTGAGCTTGTGAACGCCGGCCATCTTTCGCCGCTCCTCCGTCATGTCGACGGAACAGTGGAAGCGATTGGTGCCGAGTCATCAAACCTTCCGCTGGGCATCGTTCCGGACTTGAAGTTTCAATCGTCGCGGCATCAATTGGCCGTTGGCGATACCATGGTCGCCTTTACTGATGGCGTCACCGAAGCGATGAACGGAGAGAAGGAAATCTACGGACAAAAGCGACTCGTCGATCTTCTGGGAACTCTCCCCGATGAAATCCATGAGGTGATCGACGGAATCGTCAGAAGTACCGTCGACTTCTCCGAGGGTGTCAACTCTCGTGATGACACCTGTCTCATTGGCGTCTGCAGGACTGAATAATGACCCTTTCGGTCGATGATGTCCTGGCGGAATCCGGTCTGATTGCGCGGCGACTCAAAGCTTACGAGTCTCGATCCGAGCAGTTGGAGATGGCTCACGCTGTCAATGGAGCAATCGAAGACGGCCATCATCTCATAGTCGAAGCAGGCACCGGAGTCGGGAAAAGTTTTGCCTATCTCGTCCCGGCGATTCTCGCTGCATCACAGCGAAGGGAAGGAAACTCCCGCTGCCGAGTCGTTGTGAGCACCCATACGATCAGCTTGCAAGAACAGCTCATCCAACGAGATCTTCCGTTCCTGAATGCTGTCATGCCCGTCGAGTTCTCAGCGGTTCTCGTCAAAGGTCGGGGGAATTATTTGAGTCGACGACGACTCAAACAGGCTTTCACCAAAAGTCAAACTCTGTTCGACACTACAGAGTCGCAACAGCTGCGGCAGATTCACGAATGGGCCAATCAAACCAGTGACGGTAGTCTCACAGACCTCGGCTTCTCTCCGGGTTCAACTGTCTGGGATGAAGTTCGAAGCGATCACGGAAATTGCCTCGGCCGAAAGTGTCCCACGCATGCGGACTGTTTCTATTACGCAGCTCGTCGAAGAGTCTGGAACGCAGACATTCTCGTCGTGAACCATGCCCTCTTCTTCTCTGATCTCGCACTCCGTCGGGATGGAGCCAGTGTCCTCCCCGACTACGAAGTCGCAATTTTTGACGAAGCACACACGCTCGAAGATGTCGCCGCTTCCCACCTGGGGATGGTGATCTCTCACGGACAGTACAACTATCTGTTCAACAAGCTCTATCAGGACCGGACACAAAAGGGACTTCTGCTTCAACACAACCTTACCGAAGCACAACAGCTTGTCGCACGACTGCGATTTCTTTCCGACGACCTGTTTGACCAGATCGACATCTGGAGAAACGAATCGGGATCGCGGAATGGTCGCGTCCACCAGCGACTTGAAATCACGAATCGTGTCAGCCCGGAACTCAGTCAGCTAGCCACTTTGATTCGAGAATACGCTGCCGGTTTGGATTCAGAAGAACAAAAGATGGACCTGATCTCCGCCTCGGAGCGTTTGGACTTTCTGAGCCTGTCAACGAAGTCCTGGTTGGAACAAAGCGAAGAAGATTCCGTCTACTGGGTCGAAACGACTGGAGGGCGACAACGTCAAGTCAAGCTGATGTCTTCGCCGATCGACATTGCTCAAGCATTGAACGACGACCTCTTCTCCGAAATCAACTCGGTCATTCTGACGAGCGCAACGCTCTCGGTCGGAAAGAGAGACTTCGATTTCATTCGCAGGCGGATCGGTCTCTTCAAGGCCGAAGAGAAAAAGCTTGGCTCTCCATTCAACTACCAAGAGCAAGTCAAACTCATTCTGCCGAAGGACATGCCTGATCCGGGGGAGAGCCCGGAACAATACGACATGGCTGTCATCGATCGAATTCGCCGACACGCAGAAGGTCAGGCTGGAGGAGTCTTCGTCCTCTTCACCAGCTACAAAATGCTTCGACGTTGTGCGCAAGCGCTGCGAAGCTGGTTCGTCAAACAAAACCGACAACTCCTTTGCCAGGGAGAGGGAGTTCAGCGATCGACACTGCTCGATCGTTTCCGTGCTGACGGACAAGCGATCCTGTTTGGAACCGAAAGTTTCTGGCAGGGAGTCGATGTTCCGGGAGATGCACTTCAACAGGTCATTATCACGAAGCTCCCCTTCAGCGTTCCAGATCATCCACTTCTGGAAGCCCGACTGGAAGAAGTTCGCAAGCAAGGCGGGAATCCATTTCGCGACTATCAGATTCCTGAAGCAGCCATCAAACTTCGTCAAGGTTTTGGACGACTCATTCGAACGGCCGCCGATCACGGCGAAGTCATTCTTCTCGACCCGCGAGTTCGAACAAAAGCCTACGGCCGAGTCTTTCTGGAAAGTCTGCCTGAGTGTGAGTTGATCATCGATTGACGACACAAACGACATGAACAAACGAACACACAGCTGTTTATGTCGTGACAACGATTCGTAGCGTGTTCGACGAAGTCTAAAAACGAAGAAAGGCCGGAATCCGAAGATTCCGGCCTTTCGAAGTTCAGCAGGTTTTCATCGAGTCATCAGATTCTTGGGGGGAACCATTCGATTCGATTTGTCCTGATTCAACTTACTTAGTTGCAAGCACCGTAAGGAGCGGCACAAGCAGGAGCACATGCAGCTGGAGCGGCACAGTTTGGAGCACAGGCGTTGTCGCAAGGAGCGGCACATCCTGGATCGCAAGGAGCAGCACAAGCTGGGGCACATGATGTGCTCACTGGAGCACAGCAATCGTGCTTACGGCTGAAGCAGCTTCCGAGGCGGCAACATCCGTCGCCGATTCCTCGGCAACGATCTTTGAACCAGCCCAGAACGCGGTTCTTACGATGTGGCTTGCAGCATCGAACTGGTGCACAGCAAGCTTCTGGAGCTGGAGCACAGCAAGCAGGAGCACATGCAGCTGGAGCGGCACAAGCAGGAGCACATGCGGCTGGAGCAGCACAAGCTGGAGCACAAGCAGCAGCTGGAGCGGCACAAGCAGGAGCACATGCAGCTGGAGCAGCACAGCCTGGTGCACAAGCGTTGTCGCAAGGAGCAGCACAGCCTGGGTCGCAAGGAGCGGCACAGCTAGCAGCAACGTCACAACAAGTAGCGGCTGGGGCACAACAGCCCTGGCCACGGCCGAACAGGCCAGCGTCAGCAATGTTAACGCTAGCTGCGATCAGCAAAGCAGCAGTAATGGTTGTCCATTTCATCTTGAAATCTCCTCGACTTCGTCCCGGGGTTTTAGGATTGTGGACTTCAGCTTGACTGAGAAGTCATCTGGAGAAGTCCACCACTCACCATGAATGTTTGAGTCCACGGAAGATGTTTTCGGGAAACTCCGGCGACGATGTAGAGCTTCTGTGATCAAAAACAGCCCTGTTCGAACAGTGTCGGTCCGCTCGTTCTGATTATTCCGACAGTGACGTCCACCGGCGGTGAGATCCGATCTTCAACTCGTTATTCTGGACGATTTCGATTGACTGAAACCGACCTGGCCTTCCGGCAACACATGCTCACGACGACTCTTCTCATTGCTTCCCTTTTATTGACGATCAGGCATCTCTTCATCCTGTGGCACGTCTACCACCGGATGACAGTGTCTGTGTTGAAGGCAAGTGTCTGCTGGCTCTTTGGAGCCAACATTGCGTTGCTGTGCTCCATCGCGTTCAGCCTCGATCTCGGAACGATCGCGAATGCCGTCCACGATCAGCTTTGGTATTGGACGGCGGTTCTCATGTGTTGCCCATTGATTGCCGTTCTGGGAGCCAAACGACCAACGTCCCGAGTCTGGAACGGATTCATCTTACTCCCGTTGGTCGCTGTCCTTGGTTGGCCAGCTCTGGCTGACCTTTCACGACTTCCTGATCTTCCACCACTTGTCATTCAGTCTCCCGCTCTGATTGGTTTCGTCCTCGTCCTCGTTATGGGAGTGGGAAACTATGCGGGGACACGCTGTGGATTGAGTGTGACATTTCTGGGAGTCGGTGTGATGTTGATCGTTTGGTCGACATCAAACATGTTCTCCGGTTCACATGAAACGGAACAACTCGTTCGCTCGATCGCGGCGAGTTGCATTTCGTTCGGAATGTTTCATGGATTCCGTCAGCTTCAACGCTCAACTCTCGACGAATCAGGATTCGACACGGTGTGGTTCGATTTTCGTGACTTGTTCGGCATCGTTTGGTCGATTCGAATACAAGAGCAAATCAACCGGACAGCTGAAAAAGAACATTGGGCCAGCAGACTGGAAGCGATCGGGTTTCAGTGGAAAGAAGACTATCGTGATGAAGAACGGACACAAACCGAACAGCTGATGAATCACGCCCTACACTGGAATCTGCGTCGATTCGTCGAACCGGAATGGATTTCCAGCAGAACCAAAATGCCTCCTCCGCCAGCTCTGTCCAATGATTGATTCCCTCAGAATACGAACCAAAGACATTCGAAGAAACGGCCACAAAGGATTCACCGATGCAGAAGTCTCTGGACGCGAAACTGGAATCGATTCATTCGGACCCAGCGAACAGCAACGAGTTCATTATCGCTGACGCAAAAGATGCTGACATGGGGTTCGGAATCGCAGCCCCGGGAAGACGGCACAGCTCCAACAACAGAGATGGCGACAAAGATCGCGGCAAGTTCCCTTTCAAATCTCTCGAAGAGTATCGCGAACAGATTCGACAGGTCATTCGCCAGGGAGTGGTCGATATCGTGCTGATGTCTGCGAGCACATCGGAGATCTTGTGTCAGAAAGAAAGACTGTTCGACAACTCTCACGTAACGCCCGCGATTCGAGCGAATGATGCCACGGACATCTTCGTGTTTCGTGGAAGTACAATTCCGAACGAGCCAGCACAACCATTTCGAACAGCTTTGCTTGATCACGCGCAGTGTGGCGAGGTCGATTGCCCTCTCGACAATCGAGAGTTTGGCGCAGATCTCGGACTCTATTCGGTCACGTTCAACAACCTCATTGATGAGGACCTCAATACGTTGAACACATATCGTGAGTTTCGGATTGAAGCAGAACGAAAGAAGTTCCGGCACTTCCTGGAAGTCTTTCATCCGAATTTTCCCGGAACGATTCCGACGTCCGAAATTCCGTTTTTCGTCAACGATGTGATCGCCCGAACGCTGGCGGGTGTCCCGTCTGTCGCGCGTCCAATCTTCCTGAAAATTCCCTATCCCGGACCCGAAGCACTGGAAGAACTGGTCAACTACGATCCGCATCTCGTCGTCGGAATTCTGGGGGGATCATCGGGAACGACACGGGACGCATTTCAGATGATTCACGATGCCCAAAAGTATGGCGCACGAGTCGCTCTTTACGGACGGAAGATCAACCACTCAGAAAATCAATTGGCGTTTATCGAGTTTCTTCGCCACATCGTTGATGGAGTGATCAGCCCGGAAGAAGCAGTCGTCGCGTATCACTCAGTTCTTGAGAAACTTGGAACCGCCCCTCATCGACCGCTTGAGCTGGATCAACAAATCACAACCGGTTCTCAAAGCTACAACGAAGAAGCTGTTTCATCTTCCTCGACGTCACCGACGCCAAACAAACCGTCTGACGTTCCGACATCGATCGACTTCTCAAAGATGACCAGCGAAGAGCGGCTGGACTATCACCGAAACCGATTGAAACACTTGTAGCCCGCTCGCGGTTCAATCACGTTGCGTTCCGGCTGTGAATCGTCCTCGCATTGCGAAACGATTCACCAACCATTTCAGCATTCGGTTTCAGCATTCGGGAAGTGCTCGAACTTCTTGCGTCCGAGCAAAATGAGCGACGCTCGAAGAGCGTTCTACGCAGCTTCGGACTGTCCGTTCGACTGATACTGATTCAGCTTGTTGTACAGCGTCTTCAGTGCGATCCCAAGCTCTTCTGCAGTCTGAGGTTTGTCGCCGTTGTATTTGTCGAGAGTCTGCAGAATCACTTCCATTTCGATCTCTCGAAGTGTCAGCGGTTGCACAAAATTCGTCACATGGAACGGTCGACTTGAACTGCTCGATTTCCGACTGACGCTTCCCGGCAGATCCCCCGGTTCGATCGTTTGACCGTTTGAGAGGATCACCGCATGCTCGACGGCATTCGCAAGTTCGCGGACATTTCCGGACCAGTCATGAGCCCGAAGAAGTTCGATCGTTTTCGGAGCCAGAATATCTTCGGGAATGGAATCTCGTTTCATACAACGAGAAATCAGGAACCGAGCCAGTTCCGGGATATCGTCTTTTCGCTCACGCAGAGCGGGAAGTCGAATCTCGAAAGTGTTCACGCGGAAGAAGAGATCTTCCCGGAACGTCCCGTCATGGACCATGTCTTCAAGGTTTCGGTTTGTCGCGCAGACAACCCGCACATCAACGGTGAACGGTTCGTTTTCTCCGACTCGGCGGACTTCTCCGGACTCCAGGAATCGAAGAAGCTTGACCTGCATTGTCTTGTCGAGTTCGCCCAATTCGTCGAGAAACAGCGTTCCTCCGTTGGCAACTTCGATCAACCCTTTTCGTGGAGTGTCGGCACCGGTAAAGGCACCTTTCTTATGGCCGAACAATTCACTCTCAACGAGATTTTCCGGAAGTGCTCCGCAATTGACAGCCACGAAAGGCATTTTTGATCGGGAGCTGTGCTCGTGAATGCTGCGAGCCACAACTTCTTTTCCCGTCCCGGTTTCTCCGAGAATCAGGACACTCGAATCGGTCGGGGCAATGCGTTCGACGAGCCTCTTGACTCGCTGCATTCCCTCGGTTTCCCCGATCAGTTCTGTTTTTCCTCGAACGTTTTGAAGTTCGGTCTCGAGAGCTTGCGCACGGTTCTCCAAAGAACGCTTTGCAGCCACTCGATTCAGAACGTTCGCGATCTCGACGATCTTGTAGGGCTTGCGCAGAAAATCATAAGCACCTGCGCGGATCGCACGAATCGCGTCGTCGAAATCACCGTGTCCGGTGCTGATGATGATATCGGTTTCGACACCGGATTTGTTGATGTGGTCAATGACTGCCCATCCATCGACTTGAGGCATTTTCAAGTCAGTGATGACGACATCGAAAGCGTTGTCCGAAAGGACGTCAATCGCTTCCTGACCTCCTTCGCAGACGGTCACATCGTGTCCGATTCGCTCGAGTTCGTCACCCATCACCATGCGGATCGGGGCTTCGTCATCAACGAACAGCAATCTCAAACGCTGAGCGCCTTTGGCACTTGCGTCGTCGTTCCGTGACGACATATGGACTTCCTGTCTATCTCACGTTGCTCATAAAAATGAGCTCCGGCCAATGAGTTCCTTCAAGTGAGGCAGGGTGATAACACAATCCCCAAAACGTGGCAATTCGATTTCTTGAGGCGAAGACCTGAATGTGGGCGCAATTGAAAAGACTGCACATGGGGCTTGAAAAATGCTAAGTTCTGCCCAATCCTGCGACTGCCAACATCTTGTGGAATGAAGTAACCCGATAGGAAAATCTTGGTGCAACTCCTCGTCAGTGTACGAAATTCGGAAGAAGCTGACGTTGCATTGTCGAGCGGTGTGAACATTCTCGATATCAAAGATCCGTCGCGAGGTTCGCTCGGGCCAGCTTCCGGAAAAACGATCGAAGATTGCCTTTCTTTGAAGACGAAATTCGCTCGGCAGCCCGAAAGCTCCGTCCATTTCAGCTGTGCTTGTGGAGAAGTCAGCGACGAGAGCCCTCGCTGGCGGGACTGGAATTTTGACGGACGGCGGGTGAATTTTCTGAAACTCGGATTGTCTCGACTCAGAAACGCCCCCAACTGGACAAACAAGTGGAACGAGACAAGGTCGGAAATCGAGGGACAAATCGGAACCGCTGACGAAACAAGATGGGTCGCAGTGGCTTATGCCGACGAACTCGTCGCCCAGTCTCCTCCAATCGAAGACGTTATCTCAGCAGCTGCTGACTTCGGGTGTGCCGGCGTTCTCATCGACACCTTCTCCAAGCAAAGCGGACGACTGCGAGAAATCGTGGCTGACGATGTGATCGAAAGATACTGCCACCGGATTCACAGCCACGGCCTCTTCTGTGCCCTCGCTGGAAAGTTGCAGCCCAAAGACATCGCCCCGTTGTCCGTGTTCCCCGTCGATATCATCGCTGTCCGCACAGCGGCCTGTGAAAACGGGGATCGAAACGGCCACATCTCGGAAAAACAAATCCGGACACTTCTCACCGAACTCGGCAATCCTGTTTCCAACTACCGTTGAAGCCGCTTTCGCAGCGACGCAATCGAGACAATTCGTCTTCGATGCAAACCGCGAGAAACAACCGTTTCTGCGAGCGTCGCGTCGACCCGGAACAGAACCTCTTTCTCCGACGCATTCACGACAGTCGCCCGAAATTGAACGGAATCTCCGATCAAAGCTGCGCTGAGATGCTCCACATCCACATGCACTCCCAGCGAGATTTCTCCATCCGAAAGGAATTCGTCCAGCAACTCCATCGCTGCCGTTTCAAGATTCCAAATGAGATGAGGAGTCGAAAGAACCGGCGGCAACCCATCAAACTGAATCGTCAGCGACTCGTCGATTGTCTTCGTAAATCGATGTGACTGACTGACTTTCGGAATCGACTTCATTGATTTCACCAGTCGTGAGAAACGCAGGAGAACGAATTCGGAAAAACGAACTTTAGAGCATCCTGAGCCCATGTCCGCAGCGACTTGCGGAATCAATCCCGAAATTCCTGAACAGAAACCACTTCGAGCGAGTACAGAAAACCGGTCTTCCTGAAAATTTGTCCATCGAAGAGCCGAGTGTGGGCGAGCCCCGTTGATTTTCAGATGTTCATTGTTGGCGGGCATCGTTTGCTTCGCTAAGATTCGCTCATTCGCCACCGTAGCTCAGTTGGCAGAGCGAGGCTTTCGTAAAGCCTAGGTCGCTGGTTCAAGTCCAGTCGGTGGCTTTTGCCATACAATGACTTACGGCAATTCAGCGAGAGGCGAAATTGGGAGTGTCACCCGGATTGTCACCCAATGCTGACTTCCTGGTGGCCTATGGGGATTTTTTGCGACGTTTCTTCTGGGGCGGTTTTTCGTCCGTCTCGTAGAGAAAACTGCTGACTTGCTCGGAATTCTGCCCCACGTAAAACCTCATCGTTGTGTCGAGGGATTCGTGGCGCATCAGTTGCTGCAGGTAGTGCATGGGAACCGTCACCGCCCAGCGGTCACCAAACGATCGTCTCAAATCGTGAGCCGAAGCGAATTTTGTTTTGCTGACTTTGACTCCTGCGACCTCTCCGAGGGCACAGACCTTTCGGGAGACAGCATCGAGTTGCAATTCTTCACCCGATCGCGATGGCAATGAGAAGACTCGTCCAAAGCGTCGACGGGAGGGCACCTTCTTCAGGAACTTCGCGAAGTCTGGAGTCATGGGATGGATTCGATCTTTGCCACCCTTCTCGCCATCGGAAGGAATCCGAAACATGGGGTACCGGTATGTCGACAGATCGACAAGCAATCCTTCGTGACCTTCCCACCAGAGGTTCAATGCTTCACCCAGACGCAACCCTGAGTACCATAGGCCATTGAGAAAGAAGACCCACCTCGCGTGATCAACTTGAGATGTGATCACCGCAGGAATCGCCCGAAGCATTCTCTCGAATTCTTCAAACGTTATTGGGCGCCCCTTCATTGGTGAAGTCTTCGTGGATCTTTTGGCTCGCTTATGTTTTGGAAACGCTGGAACTTCTTCGAGCAGGTCGACCGTCTTAGCCCAATTCAACGCTGACTTCAATTTTGCGAGGTTGCCTTTTATTGTCGCCTCTTCCAGACCTTCACTGCGCATGGCTTTTGCGAGACGACTGATGCTACCAGCGTCAATTGATCGCAACAGACGAGGCTTCAAGATGCGTTCCACCCAACGTAACACTGCATTCACTCGGAGGAAGTTTCCGTCCGACAAAGACTCGAGGTGCTCCAGTTCGTACCGATCACGGAATTCTTTCCACGTCACGTTAAGAGGATCGGCAAATGTTCCGTCGGAGAATTGCTGTTCGATCTTCGCAGCCGCCCGATCCGCTTCCCGTTTGACAGTGGTTCCTGTTGAGCGAAAAATCGTTTTCTTTGTAACGGGATCAATCCACTTCAATTGCCAAAACCGACGGCCGGAACGACGCACGACATATACGGGAACGTTGGATCTCATTCGCTTGCTTCCAGTCCGAAGACATTGAGAATGAATTCAATAAACTGACCTCCATGCATGAAGTCTTTTCTCCCCAGGGTCCCTTTTGGAGCATCCAAGTCGCACATCGCTTTGTATTTTAGTCCTGTGATCTCTTCGATGGTCTCACGTCGATAGATTTCATGTTCCCGAACAACACCCCCGGGAAACCGCAAAAACCGTTCACCTGGAACTATTTGACGATCAATTTTCGTCCCTTGGTCGATTTCCGTTGACATACCTTTGACGTTCGCCATAGGATTGACTCCATTGACGTGACTTCCCCCTCGCTTGTACGGTTGGAGGATGAATCGTTGACACCGATCGGAGTGCCTTGCCGGGCTCTCCGATCAACATAATCTGAGATGAAATCGCCCTGATGGTTACCGCCTTCAGGGTTTTTTCATGCGCGGTGAGTTACATGTGAGCACTCCATGAAAAAAGCCCACGTCGATGCTCGCACACATCGACGGGGCCATGAACCGGCAATTACCGGGGAGTTGTGGGTTGTCAGCATCCGTACGAGTTGATGCTTTTCTGAACCGTTTGTATAGACAATGCCTAGAATCTTGTCAACGTCTAGACAACGTGGCACATTATGCGAATGACAATGGATGACCAACTTAACTTTCGTTGCCTTTCCGAAGAGAAGAAACTGTGGGCGAAAGCTGCGCGAGTAGCTGCGGCTGAAGCGGGTTCTCGGAAGGTGGTGTTGTCGGATTGGATTCGCGAGACATTGAATCTTGCTGCGGAAGCACAACTCGACACAGGGCAAAAGAAAAAACCGAAGTCTTAGGGTGATGTTGATGCGCGAACAGAAAGAGAACGTGTTGTATCGGTCTTCACCGGCGATGTTTCGCAGTCGACCGATCCTGTTTGTCATCCTTGTGAGCCTGCTGTTCACGGTCTTCTTTGAAGACGTCTGGGTGTATGCGGTCATTTCCGCACTTTGGTTGCTCATCTGGTTCATCCGCTGCAAAGCCAACACGCTCATCGTGACGAACAAGCGGAGCACTCAGCGGATTGGAATTCTTTCCATGTCGACATCTGAGGTGTGGCACAAAGATGTGCGAAACACGATGCTCCACCAGTCGTTCTTTCAACGAATCCTGGGTGTGGGAACACTCTCAATTGCCTCTTCGGGACACGCGGGTGTGGAGATTCACATTTCGGGAATCTCTCGTCCCGGTAAAGTTCAGGCCATCATTGATGATCACCGCAGCTGACGCCCGAAGTTCGAAGAGGATCGCGATCAACCCGTCTTATAAATGTGACAGGGATCTGCGGAGTGCGTAGAACATCGAGAGGTGTTCACGTTGGTTGGCCAGAGCGAAGCATTGACCCGGCTTCGTCTTGTCGTTCTTGTGAGCAATCATCGCCCATTTCTCCAGTGCAACAAAACATCCCTGTTGCGAAAACAATCAGTCTCTTCTGATCAAGTAAAGCATACTGAACATTTAATCACATGCAAGGGCATCCTGAAAGTTTCTAGATCTTGTGGTTTCGAGTCGCTTTCTTCCCTTTTCACCACAATCTGCAAAATCGTTTGATCCTTGTCGGTCCAGGTGGTAGTAATACGAATCACCGCTGCGGGAGGGTTCAATATGTTGTGTTGGAAAAGGGTCTTCTGATGATTCGCTCACTCTGTGCGTTCGCTGTGTTGCTGTCGATGGGTTCCGTTGGTCGTGCGGACATTACTTCACGGAGATTCAGCAGGGGGCGAGTTCGACGTTTGTCGTTAATTCTGGACAGGTCACCACATTGGCGCCTCCCAATATCGACGGGACTCCACTCGTCAACAGTGATTCTGTGGGTGACGGTTCGGCTGAGATCACCACAACGATTGAACAAGTTG
>NZ_SIHI01000062.1 GCF_007859735.1 Thalassoglobus neptunius
CAGCTTCTGCAACACCTCAGCCAGCGACTTTCCTGCCGCCAACATCGCTTGCCCCTCCTGCAACAGCTTCACAATCTGCTCAGGCTTACGTCGTCGTCGCTTCGTCATCAAAGTCTCCTCGAACCAAAATCGGTCGGTTGACTCTCATAACATCTGGATCAGAAAATGGGGAGCACGCCAAGTAGAATTACGTGTCGCTTTACTAATTATAACAAGGAGCAATAACGATGAAGTATCAAGTAGTCAGTCGAGACGAGTGGAATGCAGCACGCGAAGAATTACTCCAGCGCGAAAAGGAACATACTCATGCCAGCGACGCGCTGGCGGCCGCGCGACGGCGGTTGCCAATGACGCCTATGGAACCGGTGACGGTCGCGGGACCGAAAGGGCAAGTTCCGTTGCAGGAAGTGTTCGAGGGCCGGAAGATGCTGATCGTCTATCACTTCATGTGGAAACAGGGTGCACCTCACCACAAGCAGTGTGAAGGCTGCACGCACAGCCAAGCGGCAATGACTGCTGCCGTGTCGGCCTATCTCGCCGCACGCGACGTGACCTACGCCGTTTTTAGCAGCGGTCCGCTCGAAGAGATCATCGCCTATCGGGACTTCATGGGTTGGACCATGCCGTGGTATTCGACTGCCCACTCAGGTGAGGCACTTGCTACGCGAGACGGCGGCGACCTCCGCTGTTATCTGCAAACTGACGATCAAGTGTTTCAGTCTTACGAAACGAAATGGCGTGGAATTGAGGCCATGATGCCTTCGTTGCAGTTGCTCGATCTGACACCGTATGGTCGTCAGGAGACGTGGGAGGAGACGTCTGAGATTATTCAACTTGACGAAGCTGGTTCGTGGTGGCGTCGTGATGGTCGTCCCGTTGCCCAGTGGACGCGCACCGACGAGCCGGTGAAATAGACGCGAGTAGCCTTTAACCTATTAACCTATGATTGTGGAGAACGTAAATGAAACCAACAAAAAACACGATTTGTCTCTGGTATGAACGAGATGCTGTTGAAGCTGCGAAGTTTTACGCTGAGACCTTTCCCGATTCCTCCGTTGGAGCGACACATCGCGCACCAAGCGACAACCCGTCAACGGAAGAAGGACAAGTACGAGGCTCTGTCGGAAAAGGGGCTTTTCTGTTTGCAAAGTTCTGCGAACATGGAGGTTCGAAGGAACGTATTCAGCCAGGGAGGTCGGAACAGTGGTGCGTCATCAGTCGACGGATACGCAATGGGAGTTGATCGCGGATGTGTTTCCCCCACCCGCCAGAACAGGCCGGCCGCAACGGGATCGGCGGCAGATTGTCGATGCGATCTTGTGGATCCTGAGGACCGGATCGCCGTGGCGAGACTTGCCCCAGGAGTTTGGTCCCTGGAAGACGGTTTGGGATCTCTTCGAGACTTGGAATGCGGACGGAACGCTCGATGAAATCGTGCGTCGTCTGCAGGCAACAAAGATTGACTCCGGAGAAGTCGATCGCGAATTGTGGTGCATCGACGGCACCCATATTCGTGCTGCCCGCTGTGCTGGGGGGGGGGGGGGGCGGAAAAAAAGGGGGCCTCAGGAACCTGCTGACCATGCCTTAGGGCATTCTCGTGGCGGTTATACTACGAAAATCTATCTTCTGTGCGACAGCCGGGGGCATCCCTTGCACTTCGAACTTTCTGCGGGACAAGTCCACGAATCACAGTCTCTGATGGCAGTGCTCGAGGGCGCAGCAGACGAACTCCTGGACAGCCAGGGCTAGCCGATCGAGTGGCCAGCCCAGCTGGCGGGCGACAAAGGATATCGAGCGGAGTGGATCGATGAGGGGTTGCTGGCAATGGAGATCACTCCGGTGATTCCCTCGAAAACCAATGAAGATCGAACAGAACGGCGGGTGGAGTTCGACAAGCAAAAGTACCGTGAAAGGAACATCGTGGAACGCCTGATCGGCTGGTTGAAAGAATGCCGCCGCGTGTTCTCTCGCTTCGAGAAAACGGCCCTCAACTTCGGCGGCATGATCAAGATGGCCTTTATCGAACGTTACCTGCGACTGAGCGCCTAATTCACGTTTTCAGACAGAGCCTAGACATTCTCCAATTGCTTGAGTTTGCCAGCACTATGCACCTACCAGGCCGAGCCCTGGGGCAAACATTGGGTGAATTGCAAACCACCGGTCCTTTGTGAGTTCGACCGGTCTTAATGGATCGAACACGGTTGCATCATCTGTCCTACTTCGCTTGATCCAAAGTATTTCGGCATTAAGTAGTACTCGGGCAAAACCCATCGGGTTTCCTGCGAAGCCGGTTACCCAAGAGTAAAGATTTGATCCGGGATCGCCGCATTGAATCTCTAAATGAGTTATCTCGACCAATTCTTCGATCTGTGAAAACGCGAATTCTTTTGGCCAACCCTCCATTTTGCGAACGATCAACTCAATGCCTGGGAATTGATACGTCCATTCTCCAGTGACCTCGCGGATGCGTTCGTTCGAGAACCTTCGGATTGCAGAAATTATATCCCCACTCGTGATTTTCGTATGGCCTTCCTCAACTGCCGTTGTCGCCGCGAGTGTCGCCAACCTTATTGCTTCCCGTGGTCTTCCGTTAGATGAGTTCCAAATCTCACGAAATGCATTTTCAGGGAGCAGTCCACCCCAAATGTCTCCCTGACTTACACGAAGTTTGAACGCGATTCTATGATCCAGCATCTCTTGAACTGATGTAAAGTCCCAACGAACTGGACATACCCAGTCGTGTATCTTATCACGATCAACGAGCGGAAGCGCCTCATATATTTTTTTTCGCGCAAAGCAACAACTGCTTTCAAATGGGGGGGACGACTAAAGTGTTCAAGGCTTGTGAAGAGTGCTGCTCTGGCTCGGGCTACTTTGTTGAGGATGTCGTCGGGCTCTTTGGTCCATTGGAAGTGTTTGGGGGCGTCGTTGGTGTGATCGATGTAGTTCCAGATTGCTGCTTCCAGTTCGGCAACATTGCGAAATGATCCGCGACGAATACAGCGTTCGGTGAGATCGCGAAACCAGCGTTCTACGAGGTTCAGCCACGAACTGCTCGTCGGTGTGAAGTGCACATGAAACCGGCGATGTCGCTTGAGCCAGTGCTGTACTTTCTCGTGTTTATGGGTGGCATAGTTGTCGCAGATGATGTGAATCTCGACATCGGGATGTGCTTGGTTAATCGTCTTAAGAAAACTCAGCCATTCCTTGTGACGATGCTGTTGTTTGAAGTCCGCGAGCACTGTTCCCTCGGTAACATTTAGAGCTGCGAACAGAGTTGTGGTGCCGTTGCGTTGGTAATCGTGCGTCAATGTGCCCAGTCGACCGGGGAACATCGGCAAACTCTTTTGAGTTCGGTTGAGTGCCTGAATCTGACTTTTTTCATCGACGTTGAGCCGCTCATCGGCGAACGATTCGACGCTGAACACAAAAGCGGTTTTATCGTGCGACCTGGAAAGTCGAATATGCACGCCGCATGTTGCCCAGCTCCCCCGACCCCAACAATAACTTGGGCCTTGTCATGGATTCGATGGGTCGACTCTCCGAAGCGATCAACAGCTATGAGTTGGCCCAACCTTTCTTCGCGGGATCACCGCTATTGAATCGCCAACATGAAGGTCTGTTGAACAATGCTCTCGGCGTGGACGATGAGTTTTTCAATATGAAGTTGCGGGATCGAATGCGAATCTTTCCTCACGTTGATTTTTCTGTTTTTCATAGACCATCGAACATATCAGTGATCCAATCGCCAGTAATTTCGACAGGGGTCCACTGCAAAGTCGAAAATCGCTGGAGTTGCCCTCCCATTGTCGTCCAGGACGTTCCTGTCGCTTGCCGACTGTGAGGCGAACCGATTTCTACCATCCAACCACATTCGAAGTTGCTATGCACTGGTAGATCGCCCAGTCGAATTTCAAAAACCTGAAATTTTTATTCGGAGATTGCGATTGGGCGGAAGTAGATGAGAAACGGAGTTCGCATAGAGCGAATACTGCATTGGACCAGGAAATCTCCTGACGCCAAGTGAGCTTCTGATCACATACTCAAGCAGGAGATTTCGGCATGGATCGAGTGAAACGAGGAGTAGTGAATTGTGTTCTTCTCGGCTTTGGAGTCGCGCTTTCGGGCGCTGCATTGCAATTCAGCTCAAGTCCAACGCCGACACTCGATCAGCTAGTGTTCTGTGGATGCGCCAAGCTCCACGTCGGCGTGAATCCTCAGAATCTGGTCAGTGTCGAGTTCAAGAATTGCCAAATCGATGAAGCGTTGGTCAGTGAACTTGTGTCCAGAAAAACGATTGGAGCACTCTCACTTCGGGATTGCAACGTTCAAACGAACAGCTTGAGGATCCTGGCGGAGTCTCTGGACCTGAAACGGTTGGAAGTCGACGCAGGGAGCTTCGATTCGGCACAGGAATTCGAACGACTTCTTTCCCAGTTACACCTCGAATCATTGTCGCTCAAAAAAGTCGCTGTAACCGACTCTCAACTGAGAGAGATTAACTTTTCGAACCTCAAACAGGTCACAGTAGAATCCTGCGACAACCTGTCGCTTGAATCCCTGGAATACCTGGCGTCAGCGCCGAAGATCAGCTTCTTGAATTTCCAGGGTCTTTCTCTGTCCAAGAATGACTTTCAGAGAGTTCGATCTCGTCATCCCGACGTGGAGATCAATGTTGATCCTGCGGATTTCAAAGAATTCTCCGCCCTTGTCGAAGTGGATGCCAAGATGGATCTCGATGACAGTTTGGGTCTTGTCGGGATAACGATCGAGAACCGGAAGATCGATGAGGAGGTTTTCCGAACTGTCGACGTCTCCCGACTGGAGCATTTAGCGTTGAATCGTTGCCACATCAGTAAGCCTCTTCTGGCTTCAATCGGAGCGATAAAAAGCCTGAAGACTCTCAGCCTGAAACAATCACGTGTCTCTCCGGCAGGGCTGAAACACCTGCAGCGTCTTTCTCAGCTCATTGTCCTGAATCTGGACGACGTTTACTCTCGCAGGTCACATGAGCTTGTCCTTCCGGAACTCCCCGGACTTCAGTTCCTGTTTGCAAATTCCCTTTCCTTTTCTGATGCGATGTTTGAACAACTCCAACCGATGTCGCTCAGATTCTTGAGCCTGGGCCCAGGAGTGACGGAGGCGGCAATTCGGAAGCTCGCTGCTGACCAACTCAGAACTCTCGCGCTGTGCGGATGGCATGTTGATGAGAAGTTACTTCAATGTGTTCTCTGCAGTCATGAGGTGTCTGATCTCATACTGGTTGACTGTTCCGTCGACCAAATGGATCTCGATGATCCGGAATTATTCGATCATCTGAATTCCCTTCGCCTGATTAAGTCCAGCGTGCCCCAGTCAACACTCTTGCAACTGACACAAATCGCGCCGAGCCTTGCGATTCATGCATCTTTCGAGTGAAACTCAGACGTAAGTCTTCCAGTTTGGGAGTCGACAAAACGCGATGGACAAACAATGTCTCATGACGGTCGGACGACATGACACAATTCGACAAGCACTCATCAAGTGATGAGTTACAACCTGCCATGCTTTGCGTGCTTCCATTCAGGATGGGGCGAACGCGTTGTTCTTCTCGTTTGCACCACCTTGGCCACGATTCGTCATTCACATTCGGACTCCGTTTCACTGGGTCGCGAGCAGCCAAACGAAGTCATCTGAAAACTCCCCAGGAAACAACTGCTATGTCGTCAACGACTTTGAACTCGATTTCTTTTTGCACATTGTTCTGGATCGGATTGACTTGCTCTGCTACATGGTCACAGGAGATCTCGCAGCAATCAGAGTCTCGGGCATCCGAAATTGTGAACAACGCCATCGAGTCCGGTCAAATCGCTGGCGCAGTTCACATTGTTTCTCGGAACGGAGAGATCATTTTTCTGAACGAGGCAGGAGTTCGAGATATTGAAAGTGGGCAGCCAATGGACACTGACACTCTCGTGCGAATTTATTCGATGTCCAAACCGATTACGTCGGTGGCAGCGATGGTCTTGTACGAGCAGGACAAATTTGATCTTGATGATCCTGTATTGAAGTTTATCCCCTCTTTCACGAACGCAATGGTCTGGTCAACCACAGAGAAGAGTCCGGTCCCGCCCACACGTCCAATGAGAGTTCGAGATGTGTTTCGCCATACAACCGGCTATGCATACAGTGGGAATGGAAACCGAGAGCTGGAAAAAGCTTACAGTGAATCGGAAATGAAATATCGAGAACCGCAAGGCATGTTTCCGCCCGACATGTCGATTGAAGAGGCTGCGGAAGCACTTAGTCGCATCCCAGCTCATCATCACCCGGGAGAGAGATTTACGTACGGTTTCAGCACCGATCTCCTCGGACGGTTAATCGAAGTCTGGTCAGGAAAAACTCTGGCAGAGCAGCTGCAGGAATCGATTTTCGATCCACTTGAAATGCGTGACACAAGTTTTTCAGTTTCGCCTGAGAAGCAGAACCGATTTGCATCTTGCCACACGCATGTCGCCGACAAGTTGGCAATTGCGGACAAGGCAGTGACCAGTCCATACCTCGAAGAGTTCGCATTCTTGTCCGGAGGAGGTGGTCTTGTTTCAACCGCGAGCGACTATGCGAAATTCTGTGACATGCTTGTGAATGGTGGACAACGGGATGGCGTTCGCATCCTAAAGGAAGAAACACAGCAATTAATGTTTACCGATCAGCTCGAAGGGGCGGCAGGTGATTTTCGTTTCGGACTTGGGTTCGCGATTAACGACATTGTCGTCGGGACCGGCGTCAGTCAACATTCTGTGAAGCAGTACTCATGGGGAGGGTACGCGAGCACCGACTTTCGGGTGGTTCCAGAAATGAATCTCTATCAGATTTTCATTCGTCAGCATATTCCTTCATCACACCAACTCGCCAATCAAGCCTTTGACATCATCTACAAAGGAGTCAATCTCGACGAACAGCAAGATCGTGTGTCGTCCATGCAGATGTGGCCGGGATGGTTAGGGCCGAATCGCGATGGCTGGGTCAGTGGTTTTAAAGCACCTGAAGATTGGCCCGATCAGCTCTCTCAGTCGTGGTCCGTTGAAGTCGGCACCGGATACGGCACGCCACTCGTGGTGAACGACCGTATTTATCAGCATGCTCGGCAAGGAGAGGATGAAGTTTTGTGGTGTCTGAATCGTCAGACCGGGAAACCGCTCTGGAGAAGGTCCATTCCAACACCCTTTACTATTGGCGGGGGCGCGCAGAAGCACGGGAAGGGTCCCAAGTCAAATCCATTCTACATGGACGAGAAGGTCTTCACGCTCGGTATTACGGGTGTCTTGAGTGCATGGGATGCTGAGAATGGCGACCTGATTTGGCAACGAGACGAGTCTGAAGTTTTCGGCACCAATCAACCGTATTGGGGAGTTTCAACATCGCCGATTGCAGACGAGAATGCCCTGTTTGTCCATTTTGGGAACGACGAGAGGGGTTCGCTCTACGCCATCAGTCTCGATCAAGGGGAGAACATTTGGACGTATGGAAGTGACGGGACCTCATATTCGTCTCCACTACTGGTCGAATTGCAGGGTGTTGAGCAACTGGTGGAGTGGAATCATCGTGCTCTCGTGGGCATCGACGTAGCAACGGGCCAACATTTGTGGGAGTTTCCGTTTCCTCATGTGGGCAGCGATCAGAATATGCCGACGCCAGTTTTTGAGAACGGGCGATTCATCCTCGGGGGTGAGAACCGCGGGATTCACAGCCTCAAACCGGAAAGAACCAAGAACGGCCAATGGTCAGTACACAGCGAGTGGCACCAGAAGGCGGTCGCACTCGACATGAGTTCAGCCGTGATCAATGACGGCTTGCTTTTTGGTTTTTCGCACTACAAACAGGGGCAATTATTCTGTTTGGATCCGGAGACCGGCGAGATCTTGTGGACGAGTCCCGGCCGAACGGGAGAGAACGTTGCATTTCTTTCGATTCCCGAACATGTCATCGCGTTGGTGAATACAGGTGAACTGAGACTCATCGAAGCGACAGGAGAAGAATACCGACCGGTTCGCTCGTGGAACGTCTCTCAGTCGGAAACCTGGGCAGCACCTGCCCTCCTCTCGGACGGAGTCTTGATTAAGAATGCCAACACGATTGCGTTCTGGTCGTTTTCGGATGTCTCGCCGCGAGACAGCACGACAACGTCTCAGTGATTTGTCGAAACTCTCCGTCGAATTCATCGCCGACTCGCTGCTGCCGTCATTGTGTGGGAAACTCCGGAACGCGATTTCCACGGCATCATTGAAGAAAGTACTCCAGATTTCTCGGGAATTCGGTCTCGACCGGAAGTGTCTATAAGAGGAACGGGAGAACTGTCGATGGATGATCACGCAAAAGATGTTCTGTATGACCGGTTTGTCTCGCTATTCGCGAGGCACGAACGATCAATACGCAGCTACATTCGATCACTCCTTCCGACCTCCAATGATGCAGACGATGTGATGCAGGAGGTCGGCTTGGTCTGCTGGAAAAAATTTGGGACCTTCGAACCAGCAGGGAGTCCGGAGGAGTTTGTCCGCTGGGCGTGTGTGATCGCCCGATTCGAAGTGCTGCGCCATCGCCGCAACTGTGCTCGTGACCGACTGGTCCTCAGCGAAGGCGTCTTGAAACTGCTCGCGAGTGACGCAGAAACAAGGTTGCCGGTCGCTGAAGCCGAACGCCAGGCCGTTGAACAATGTCTTGGGAAACTGCCGCCGCCCGAACGTCGACTCCTGCTCTCGGTGCATACACCTGGCGATTCAATTGCGAAGGTTGCTGAAGAGCTTGGACAAGAAGTCCGCCGCCTGTACAGCAAGGTTGTCGTGCTCAGGGATGGTCTCAGGCAATGTGTGAGCCGACAACTGGCAGAACTGGAGAAGTGAGATGAGTGAGTTCGATTCGCGACAGCATCTGGAGACGCTCATCCAGCATTACGCCTATGGAACGATCAGTTCCGAACAGCTCACAGAACTCGAGGCGTTGCTGAAGTCCGATCAGGTCGCACGAGATCGGTTCCTTTCCGAGATGAATCTGCATTCGACTCTCGATGACTTAGCCATTTTACGTGACATGAGCGATTCCACAGCAATTTTCACTGAGAGACTGGAAGCCCCGCAACCCTCTCAGCCACAGCGATCGAAGTTTCACGCGTTGCTCGCACTGCTATTGGCGTGTTTGGTGATCGCCGTTTCATTCAGCACGTTGTTGCAACCACCGCAGAAACAGCGGGGCGCGAAGATCACCGGATTGAGTGGCTCGCTCCAGTTGACTGGTGATGGAGGGCGAGTTTCGCGCGATGTTAATGTCGGAGACGAATTAACAGGCGGAACAATCGAAGGAATGACTCCGGAGTCGTGGTTCGAGTTGACGTTTGATGATGGCTCGACCATTTCGATTTCCGGACACTCAATGCTGACCTACGCCGACAACGGTCAAAAAGAATTGCACCTCAAGAGTGGCAGCTTCTCTGCAAATGTCACGAAACAGAGTCCCGGAAAACCAATGTTGGTTCATACTCGATCGGCACTTTTTGAAGTCTTGGGAACACGTCTCAACGTCGACGCGGATCTCTCTTCTTCCACCTTGACCGTCTCTGAAGGGACCGTCCGAGCGATTCGTCGCAGTGACGGGAAAACGGTTGAAGTTCCCGCCAATCATCGCGTCGTGGCCACGGTCGAACGAGAACTCAAGCCGGAAAGACTTCCTGATTCAGTCGATCGCTGGGCGAGTCAACTCTATCAAGGGCCAGTCGCAACTTACGGCAAGTGGTTCGCTGGGACAGAAGAAGAACCCGCGACGCTCTGGGCGATCCCCTACACAGTCGACAGGGAAACAGGTCACAACATGACAATCTACACAGCAGGCATCGGAGTCTCGACGGGTGACAACCCGCCAGTGGTGCTCCCTCCGCATGCCCAATTGCGTGTTCGCGGCCGACTCGATCGTCCCAATCATGTTTTCTTCGGACTGACCTTACGAGAAACCAATGGAGACTTTGCGGGGCGTTTTCAGAGAGTTCTTTCCGCCGAAAACTTCTCTGGTGGTGAATTCGAAGTGATGCTCAATCTCGATGACTATGAACTCGACCCGTCACTCGAATTCATGAAAGAGAAGCTTCCTGTTGGTCCAGGAAAGTTGATTGTCGAGTCAGTGTGGTGTCATACGTTGTTCGATCAAGTCGGCTTGGCGATCACGTCTGTTGAAATCAACCCCTGATCTGTCCCCAAGTTTCCCTCCTTTGAATTTCCCACCTCTGATGTTTGGAGAAAACATGTCTTCTTGGCGAAAAGGATTCACGCTCATCGAGCTACTCGTAGTCATCGCGATCATCGCGATTCTGATCGCACTGCTGTTGCCTGCTGTGCAACAGGCTCGGGAAGCTGCTCGCAGAACTCAGTGCAAGAGCAATCTGAAACAGATTGGGCTCGCGCTGAACAACTATCACGACGTCAGCAATTGCTTTCCACCGTTCTTTATTCACCGAACCGGTAACTCTTCACGAATTGCGGATGCGGACAAAGGGGCGAATTGGCTGGTCTTCCTGTTACCGTACGTGGATCAGTCTCCAATCTACAACAATTGGGATTTCGACATCCCGGCTAATCAGAATGAGGAACGCTCTCAGTCGTTAAGCATCTACAAATGCCCGACTGATCCGCAAAGCGATGGCCCACATTGTAGCTATGCAGGTGGAGGTTGGGCGCGTGGCAACTATGGGATGAATGTCTCTCCTTGTGCACACGGTGTTGGCGAAACGAACACTGGTGATGGAGGTGTAGGGGGAGCAAACACAGTGGTCCGCTTTCGTGATATCACCGATGGCACATCGAATACGATCGCAGTCGATGAACTGCGAAGTGGACTGAATGCACAGGACCTGCGAGGAAGTTGGGCGATGCCGGGGTTGGGATCTGGAACCGCCGCCATGTTCAACGATGCGAGTCCTCCAAACAGTTGGAAGCCCCATTCTGATGACATGGAGAACTGTGCTGTCTCAGGATCAATGGGCAATCCGCCAATGGGATGCTTCGATAATAACTCGACGGGACAAATGACGTCTCGTAGCTTGCACACAGGAGGTGTACAAGTTTTGCTTATCGACGGATCCGCTCGATTCGTCAGTGAGAATATTGATTATACATGGGGGGAAACTGATTGTGGTCCCCCAAGTAAACGTGGCGTGTGGCAACGACTTCATACTCGCGGAGGTGGAGAGATCATCAGTGAATTCTAAATCCCTAAACCCACTCCTGTTGCTGCTATGTCTTGACTCTTTCGGCTGCGGCGCACGTTTGCCAGAACTTTCCGTCGTCAAGAGTCAGATGGCGCCGGAGCAACTTGCAATCGGCGAACCGTTCGTGAATTCCATCGGGATGACGCTCGTTCCGATTCCGCAGGGTCGGTTCCTGATGGGCACTTCTGAATCAAAGCCCAAAGAGAATAAGAAGAAGGCTAAGAGTTTGGGAGACAAGTCCGAGTTCCCACAGCATCAAGTCCAGATCACCAAGCCGTACTTCATCGGAATCTGCGAAGTCACTCAAAGTCAGTACGAGCACGTGATGAACGAGTCGCCCTGGGAGAACCAACCGCTGACAACAGAGAACGCCAACATTGCAGCGAGTTACATCACCTGGGATCGGGCGAAGCGTTTCTGCGAGAAACTCAGTGAGCGAGAAAATGCCATCTATCGACTTCCTTCTGAGGCAGAATGGGAGTACGCCTGTCGAGCGGGCACGAGTTCTTCGTTCTCTTTCGGTGAAGACTGGCAGGCAATTGGTGAACATGCGTGGTTTGATCAAAACGCATATCAGGCAAGTGAACGGTACGCACATGCGGTAGGGCAAAAGAAGCCAAATGCCTGGAGCTTGTACGACATGCATGGCAATGTGTGGGAATGGTGTACTGACTACCACGAACGGTATGGCGAACGTGTTGACGAGGCTAAAGGCGAACCTGTCATCGATCCAAAAGGGCCAGTTAAGGGCTGGGCCCGCGTCTGGCGAGGTGGGGGTTTCGCCGACAGTGCAATCAATCTTCGTTCGGCGACTCGCAATAGTTATGGACGTGTCGACTACAAGCCCGATTTTATGGCAGGATTTCGGGTCGTCAAAGAGATCCCTTAACGATTGAACCAATGCGCAGTAGTGGAATCCGTCCCCGGGAAAAACACCTCAATGTGAACCGGTTTGACAATTCGTTGAACGATTCAGGAAACCGATCGCGAGTTTCAGGAGATGCTATCATGATGAAGCTATTCGTCACATTTCTCGCCGCAGTCCTCCTTGCAGCGAGCCTTCTTGGTCCACCGGCCAACTCGAAAGAGACTCAAAAGCGAGAGACGGCCAGCAACCCGAAAAGCGATGCCGCACCCGATCGGCTGAGAGAGAGTGGGCACTCATCATTTGTGAGCCCTCACACGTCGCCCATCGCTGTGAGGAATGGTCTTGTTTATGTGGTCAATACACCTTCCGACACAGTGGATGTGATTGACTCACAGTCAAAGTCGATTGTTCGTCGGATTCCGGTCGGCATTGATCCGGTCAGCATTGGTGTTCGCCCCGACGGAAAAGAAGTTTGGATCGCGAACCACGTTTCGGACTCTGTCAGTGTGATCGACAGTGACCATGACAGTCCCACGTTTCTCCATGTCATTGCGACAATTCAGCAGTTCGATCCTAAAACGAGAGCCACGACATTCGATGAACCGATGGGGATCGCGTTTGCCACAAACGAAAAAGCATACGTCGCACTTTCTTCGGAGAATCAAATTGCCGTCGTGGATGTCAAACAACGTAGAATTACGAAGCGACTCGCGATCGCCGCTCAAGATCCAAGAGCGATCTCTGTTCGTAACGGGCGACTCTATGTCATCCCGTTTGAGTCGAATAACAAGACTCAGCTCTCAGGCGGCAGCAAGGAGAATATCGATGGAGACCTGGTGACATTCGATGCCTGGGAACATTCAATCCTCCACAACAACGTGCTCTCGCTCGGACATGTCGTTGATATCGTCAAGCATCCTGATGTCCCGGACCGCGACCTGTTTGTCTTTGATACAAAAACTGACGAACTCATTGATTCCGTGGATACGCTCGGCACGCTGTTATACGGATTGACCGTCGATTCGAGCGGTCGCGTTTTCATTGCTCAGACCGATGCTCGAAATCACATCAACGGTCGAGCTGGAACGAAAAAGCACAGTCTCAAGGAACTCGATAATCGAGCCTTTCTGAATCAGATCACGCAAGTTCAGTTCACTGACAAGGGAGCTTCGAGAAAAGAGATCATCGATCTTGAGCCATTACCACCTGAACATCCAAGCCCAGGCGAGGCACTTGCAACACCATATGCCATAGAGATCAGCGGAGATGATTCAACGCTCGTGGTGACGGCAGCAGCATCAGACAAGGTGGTCACAATCGACGCGAAGAGTGGCAAAGTGATGGGACGCGTTGCAGTCGATGCGGTTCCGAGAGGAATCGCTTTGGACGCGACTGCAGATGGGTCACTCTCGCAGGCATGGGTGTTGAACGCAGTTGCGAACACCGTTTCACTCATCGACTTGAACAATCCCACAACCCCCACCGTCGTTCAGACAATCGAACTCGCAGATCCCACACCGCCTGCGGTCAGACGTGGACGCATTGCGTTTGAAACAGCATCCGCTTCGATGACCGAAACCTATTCTTGCGCGAGCTGCCATCCCGATGGTCATACAGATCAACTCTTGTGGGTCTTGAAAACTCCGATCGTCACTGGCGGAGACCAGATCATGCCACGGTCGACAATGCCCATCCGCGGGTTGAGAGATACCGAGCCATTTCACTGGGACGGCATCCCCGGTGATCCCTATGGCGGAAACAACAGTGCGAATATTCATGGATCTGACGAACCGACATCGATTCACGGAGACGTAATCAGTGCTGCGCGTCACCTCATCGATGGAGCGCTCGCTGGGACGATGGCCGTGGTCGGGGACGAAACGATCAACAACGAAGGCAAAGCTGGACTTCTCTCAGCTGCTCAGCGTGACGAGATGTCCGAGTTCCTGTTGAGTGTCCCTTATCCACCGTCGCAGAAACGCCCCTATGACAACGTTGTTACAGATCGCGCAAAACGGGGTTTCCAACTCTTCCATATCGACGGCGACTTGGACCCGACAAAGCCACAAGCGAATGTTTGTGGGAATTGCCATCGTATGCCGTTTCTCGTGAGCACGAACACCCCTGGAACCGGAATGGACGCCCCAACCTGGCGAGGTGCTTACGACCGATTTCTCATCTTGCCGCAGGGGCGACTGAATATTCTCGAGTTTGACTTCTACGAGCGGATCGCTCAGCAAGGCATTCCAGAGAAAGAAATGTGGCGTTTTTCCTGGGGAGGCCGGGAACGGTTCAACCCCGTCTGGGACATGGTTCTTGAAGGCAGTACCGGGTATTCGGGGGCATTTGCTCGTCAACTGACTCTGAATGAGCGATCTGCACAAGACGAACAGATGCACGATCTCCTTATCGCTCTTGAATCTTCAGCGGCAGAGGAGGCGATCATCCTCGAGGGTCACGGTCTCCTGTTGACAGATCGGGGGTCGGAAGAGTTGTCACTCCGGTATCAATCGGCAGCAAATGGCAAACACTATGTCCCTGTCCATCTCGACGGGAAGGCATTTTCGCGTGAAGAATTGATCGAGATGGCAGACTCTGGCGAACTCATCGTGACTCTCACAGGCTACCATGGTGAGAGGTCCGATTCTGCTCATCCCCAACCAGCGATCTGGACACTCGGCCCGATCGAAAAGCAAAGAGGACCACAAAAATTTCCCAAACTTTATCCTGGCAAAACTGAGATGATCGTCAGCGGACGGCATCTCGATCAAGATGCTCATGTGTTCCTGAATGGTCGCCGCGTGCGGGGTGACGTCGAACTCCTTAAGGACGAGCGCGTGAGGATAGCACTCGAATCACTTCCCGATCCCGGGATGCAACTCATGCAATTGCAGAATCCGGATGGAAAGCTCAGCAATGACTTCATTGTGCAAGTTTCAGTCGAAGAACCGAAGTCCGTCAATCCAGATTCAAAAGTCCTCAGCGACATCCTCAATCGTAATGGATGGGACAGGCTGCTGGGCGTTTGGGGCGACCCAGACACGGGCGGTGAAAAACTGAAGATGATTTACAGTTGGAAGATCGAAGGGCGGGTCATCGAAACGCGATCGTTTGAGCCAAAAAAGCAATCAGTGGGTTTGATGGCTGTCAATGGGCAGTCCGGCGACGTTTTTGATGTCAGTGCGGATGCAACAGGCTCCTCAACGCTTGGCACATGGAAGTTCGAAAGCGACGGAAATGCCGTATTGCAAGTTGTCTACGCGACTGGAGAAGGCCAGCAGGGCACTCTCAACATTCACTATCAGCTTGTCGATGATGATACGTTGCATCTGACTTTTGAGTTTCCCGAACCGTTCCACATCAAACTGATTCGAATGAAACCAACCAAATCTCATAAGAAAGAACTACGAAAGTGAGAGCACATTCGATCTCGTCATAAGACAGCCTCTCAGTCCTGTGATCTTCGTAAACCAAGTTCAGCCGATGGCAATGCCTTCGCCTGCAACCAGCATCAGAAAGTCCGCGGAGAGGGTGTTTTGTATCCGGTTCAACCGCTCACCACTTCGGCCTGGAAGCACGTGGCGACAGGCGAAGTTGGCGACGACTCGCGCCTGCCAGTCGATACATTGCCGCATGAGATTTCCGACTCTGGGAACTGCTCTGATTTTGATATCGAACAGAGGCGCTGCCCAATGACGAACGGAGCGATTGAGTCACTCCGACAGTTCATCGTCCTCTCTCCCTGGACGGAAGCTGGATACCCTCAAAATGAATTTGAGAAAGCTTTCAATTCGTTGAGTATCCAATAGCGTTTGCGAGGCGTCTTCACGGTACGACACAACTGTACGGGCGGATTAATAGCGGTACGTTGCTGCAACTCCTGTGCTGGACGGCATCTGCTCTGCTGGCACAACGACGACTTCACCTTTCGTACTCATCACGAGTTCCGCCAGATCATCGAGAATGTCATCGACTTCGGGGTTGGACAAGTCCTTCGACTCGACCTGACCTGTTTCAATATCGATTTTCCCCCCCCAATCTGGCGATCAGCCTCGACGAGCAACGAACCGGTCGATCTCAACAAGCGGGCGAAGACTCTCAGGTCAGAGATGCAGGCGGCCAGAGATCGTTTTTCCAAGTGCAGAAATGCTCGCGGCACAGTTCAAGGCTATTTCCAGTCAATCCGCGTGTCGGCATCACATCCATTTCGCATGGGATTCCCTCACGAACGAAGGTTCCGGTTCACAACTTTCCGCGGACGGATTGGCGTGCTCCCCATTTTCTGATCCAGATGTTATGAGAGTCAACCGACCGATTTTGGTTCGAGGAGACTTTGATGACGAAGCGACGACGACGTAAGCCTGAGCAGATTGTGAAGCTGTTGCAGGAGGGGCAAGCGATGTTGGCGGCAGGAAAGTCGCTGGCTGAGGTGTTGCAGAAGCTG
>NZ_SIHI01000063.1 GCF_007859735.1 Thalassoglobus neptunius
GAATCATTTCGATCATCTCCCACTGAAGGTCAGTCAGGTCACTTGGGTACGCTTTTCGAATCGCCTCGGACACCGTGCACTCCTTTGCGTTGATGAACCGCAAAGTGTGAACAAAACCAGACTTTCACAAAACCTCAGTTTCCGGATAGCCTCTAAGCTGTCTTCATCGTCCAGAATTTACTGAACAATCTGGGCTCATCATCAAACTTTGGATGTGAAAAAACGGGGAGCACGCACCACGCGTGCTCCCCGTTTAAGTTTTAATCTTCGTAATGCACTTAAGAGTGAATCACAACGGTTTTCGATTCGGTCATTTCTTCGATCGCGTACTTGGGGCCTTCTTTACCGAGCCCACTATCTTTCAGTCCGCCATAAGGCATTAAGTCCGTTCGCCACATCGGGCCCCAGTTAATGTGAATGTTGCCGCTTTGAACTTCTTTGGCGAACCGAACGGCTGAGTCAACATCCTGCGTAAAGATTCCGGCGCTGAGGCCATATCGCGTGTCGTTCGCCATATGAATCGCGTCGTCAATATCCCGGGCACGCGAAACGGCGACTCCCGGGCCGAAGAGTTCGTCGTTGACGATTTTCATGTCCGGTTTGGTTTCGAGGATCAATGCCGGACTGACGAAGGCTCCGTTCCTCTCACCTCCACAAGCCAGTTTTGCACCCTGCGAAACGGCTTCCTGAATCCATGACTCAACGCGAACAGCATCGCTCTCGCGGACCATCGGTCCCATTTGAGTCTCTTCCTGAAGTGGATTCCCAGCGACAATACTTTCGATCTTCGGAATCAGACGCTGCATCAACTCATCGTGCATGCTTTCGTCAACAATGAGGCGTTGTGCGGAGATACAAACTTGTCCGGCGTTCGCATATCCACTCGCGACAACGGCGTTGACGACCTTATCGAGATCAGCGTCGGGAAGAACAATCAACGGGCTGTTCGATCCGAGTTCCATGGTGACTTTTTTAATACCGGCAGCGTGACAGATTTTCTCTCCGACTTCCTGGCTTCCTGTGAAACTGATCTTGCGAACTCTGTTGTCGCTGCAAATTTTGGAACCGATTGTGCTTCCCGATCCCGTAAGCGTCGAGATTCCTCTTTCCGGAAGCCCTGCTTCCAGGAGCAGTTTGACGAACTTCAGTGCGACCAGTGGCGTGTCGCTGGCCGGTTTCAGAATGATGGAGTTGCCGCCAGCGAGAGCTGGGCCGACTTTGTGGGAAACAAGATTGAGCGGGAAGTTGAACGGAGTAATCGCAGCGACAACTCCGCATGGCACTCGGAGTGTGAATCCGAGTTTGCCCGAAACTCCCTCTCCACCGTCAAGAGGAAGCACTTCACCTGTCAGGCGTTTGGCTTCTTCACCACTGAGTTCGATTGTCTGCCGCGCACGGTCGACCTCAGTTCTTGCCTCGTGGATGGTTTTGCCTTCTTCCTGACTGAGCGTCCGCGCGAGGTCTTCACGGTTCTCGACCATCAAATCAGCTGTGCGGCGGAGAATCTCGAATCGTCGATATCCCGACAGCTTCGCCATCTCGCGTGCGCCCTCGACAGCAGCATTCAGAGCAGTTTCGACATCGTCGGCACTCGCTTTGGGAACAGTGTCAATCACTTCTCCGTTTGCGGGATTGATGACTTCGATTCGATCATCGCGATCCTGCCATTGACCGGCGAGATAAAATTCCATGACAAAGTGACTCCGGTTGAACGTTTTGAGGCTGACACGTGCCGGTTGTCTGTTGGCGGTGTCTCGTAAGTGACTTGTCCCTGATCGATCATCAGCATGCACTGCGATTCAGGGATCGTATTGACCCTCCTCATTCTACCAATTCGCAGGCGATCTGTCCGAAACGAATTGCCGACTTCACACGAACTCGCGCAGTTGAGGGAAATCGTTTTACGAGGGGACTCGCCTGTCAGCCAGGCATCAAATTTTTCGAGATTGTTTCAACGATGTGCTGAATGAAGACGTACTCACTTTCATATTTGACGAGTCTCTGTGCTTGTTGAACTGGACACCACGACAACTTCATTCAGAGAACGGAGTGTGGCACGATGGATCCTGAATCAGATGATCAATCCACTCCAGAGGAGACGAACTCAGACCGTGATGATTCGTCAGATGATGTCGATGGTGGCAATTCGCACCAGGAAAGCGGCAGGCAGGAAGTCTCATTTCAGACACGAGTCTGGCGACGAATTTCCTCTGAAAATCCGTTCTATCTTTTGAGTGCTGCTTTGGTGATTCACAGCACCGGACTTTCCATCGTTTCTGCGTCAGAACTCGACCTGAACTTTCTGCTGTCATTGATTTTCGGCTATCTGCTCCTTGTGTCTGGGCTGGCGATTTTTCTCGTGAGGAACTGGAAAGTCTGGGACGATGCGAGGTCGTTGTTTTTGATTCCGATCCTGTTGATGTTTGAGCTTTCACTCGTGTTCGACAGGCCGCTTACGTCGGGGGAAAGTCATGGTTTTGTCGGGCTTCTGGCCGTCGTGTTTGCCTGCATCGTTCTTTCGGAATTCGTCATTCGCTTATCGCAAGTTCGTCTTCCGATGATTTATCGCGGTCCCTTTTATCTCCAACTTTCGTTGTTGTTGTCCTCGGCGTTTCTCCCCTATGTCGTCGGAGAGAATTTTGCCCCTGAGATGGTCCGGTGGGCGATCTTCGGTGTGAGTGTTCTCGCTGGGCTCTCGATGTTTACACTCATCCCGGCGGTCAGAAGTGGTCGAGAGCGGGTTGAAAATTCAGGCTGTCCGTGGATCTGGCCTTACCATCCGTGGTCGTTGTTTGTCGTGGTTTGGGTTTGCTTTGGGCTTCGAATCTATCTGCTGTCGATTTCCTTCGATCCAGCTTGGGAACTGAATGCCAGTCAGGCTTATGAAAATCGACAAACGATGTTTACCGGCCTGATGCTCGTCCCAATGTTGTTGGGAATCTGCTGGCTCGCGATGGAAGCGGCGATTGCCCACAAGAGTCGGTTTTCGAAGTTCCTGGCTTATACACTTCCGTTTGCGTGCATCTTGCTGAGCTCATTCCCTCAGCAGTTGAATCCCGCAGCGGCCAGTTTTGTCCGCGACTTCTCGTCCCGTTTCGGATCGCCCATCATTGTGGCATGCATCGCAAGTATGTTCTTCAGCCTGATTTACTGGGCCAGAGGATTGCGGTTCGGAAGGCGTTGCACGGTCTTTTCGCTCTTGATGCTTGCCTGGATCACTTCGGAGTCACAAATCTCAACGTTGTCCACTGAGATCAGTGCCGTTCCATTTGTTCTCGCGTGCTGCATTCTTACCTTTGAGGGAATTCGTTTGCGAACTTCGCGATTGGTGATCGAAGCATGTTGTTGGGGCATCTTGGCACTTGGCGAAACAAGTGTTCTCACAGGGTGGCCACTTCCTGAAATCGAAATTCAGGTTCACCTGGTCCTGCTCTCCATTCTGTTGACCGGATTGATGATCAGAGACGAACTCATCTACGCTCTGTTTGGCTTCGTGATGTTTTTATTCACGTTCGCGGCAGTGCGAATGGCTCTCTGCAGCTTCTTCGGGGTTTACGACATCCTGTTCGCCAGCTTGTATTTGGCCGGGCTGCTGACCTGTATGATTCTGGTCGAACTTATTGTTAGAAGTCGGGAGCTTCGAGTTGTGACACTCATCGTCGGAGCTTGCTTCTACCTGAGTATCTTCTGGGAAGGTGGAAGATATCTTCAGCAGAATCTCGACTGGAATGGCGTGCAACCCTTCATGCTGGGACTGGTGATGCTGCAGTTGGGTGTTGTCGTCAGCGCTTATAAGTCCGGAAATCTTGCAAAGCTTTTCGGAGGAGAGAACGAACTTGACCAGAGCCGCGAAGTCGTATGACGACTGAACGCGGACGGTCTATGAATAGTTCAACAGCGTCTCAGCGGTTGGCTCGGTGGCGTTGTCATCTCCGAAAACGCCGCCGAACATCCACAGGATTCGCTCCTATTTCTTCAGAATAGAATTGAGCGAATCGGTGATCTTCTTGTTCTCGAAATACGGATCGTCAAAGGCTTCGCCGTATTCTTTCAAAGCTTGGGCCAGTCGTTCCGCGACTCCTTCTGTTCCCGGACGGCGATAGAAATTGAGAAGCTCGTCGGGGTCGTCCACTGCGTCAAAGAGCCACGGGTCATCGTTCACCGAGATGATGAGTTTGTACCGGCTGTCGATGGCTGCGACCCATTGAGGTTTCTGTCCCGCGTTGCGCAGAAAGGTCACTTCGCTTTCACCGGTGTTGCTCGTGCTGGTGTCGGTCAACATTGAAGCGAGATTACGACCGTGATCGTTCGGATTGTCTGCAAGGTTCAAGAGTCCCATGATGGTCGGTGTCAGATCGACTGTTCCGACGGGTTGTTTGTAAACCTGCTTCGCCGCGATTCGATTGGGAAGCCGAAAAATCATCGGGACGCGGGCTGAGCCTTCGTACGGGTTTCCTTTGTTGTGTCGATCATGTTCGTAGCAAAGGTCACCATGGTCACTCGTCAGGACGATCAAGGTGTTGTCGAGTTGGTTCGTTTCTTCGAGTCGATCGAGAATGCGTCCGATGCTGTCGTCGATACACTGAACCATTCCGAAGTATGACGACATCAGAGAGCCGCGGAACGGAGGATGGGCAGCGTTGGGATTTCCCAGCCAAAGTGGGGGAGGAAGTCCAGTGTCGTATGTGCGAGGTGGTTTGAATCGAAGGCTATCGAATCGATGATCGTAAGGAGGACGGACGGTATTGGGGCCGTGAGGATCAGGATAGCTGATGACAGTGAGGAACGGTTTAGAGGCATCCTCATCAGTGATGAAATCTAATGCCCGGTCGGTGAGGAAATCGGTTGAGAAGGTTTCTTCGTCCGCTCCGTCGAGATTGTAAATTGGTTGACCGTTCCTGCGGGCTCCCACTTGGGGTTCACCGTCTTCGATCACGAATTTCTTCCAGTGTCCCCGATTAAACATGAACTTCTTGTGTTCAAATCCACCATCGACCTTCGGTGCCCATTCCGGTTTTCCCTTGCCCCCGAGATGCCATTTCCCGATGAATGAAGTTCGGTAACCGGCTTCGTTGAGGCGATCCGCCAGAGTGGGAATTGACCGATCAAGAACAAGATCGTTGGCGGGAACGCCTGTCGCATGCGGATAGCGACCGGTGATCATCGCTGCCCGGCACGGAGAACAAACCGGAGACGTCGCATAGGCACGCGTGCAGATCACTCCGTCGTTCGCGATTCGATCCATATGGGGAGTTGGAACAACTGCATCTTCGCCCCACATTTCCGCTTGCCAGCGTGGCATCAGTTCCCGATAGCAACCGAGCGTACGAAAGTTGTGTTCATCGGTAATGATCAGCAGGACATTGGGACGATCGTTGCCGAAGCTGCGGGAGCAGACAAGACTGAGCAAGACTGCCGATAGAATGATGTTGCGGATCGTCAATTTCATTGCATGCCTGATCAGTTGAGGACGTACTTCGAACTGGGTGCGTCAATCGTCACTCTCGACTCGTCGCGGCGAGTTCGCACAATCAAACAGTACACAACCGATTCGAACTGTCCAAGCGAGTGCTCAGACCATCGCACGGTACTCCATCAAAAAAGCCCTGTGCGTGGGGCACAGGGCTTGGTTTCATTCAGCGACGTCGCGTTAACCTTCGATTTCATGAGAGATCAGGAAGTCGTTGGGAATTTCGAATTTCTTCTGGGCGACGAGCGCGAAGTAATAAAGCGGAACACCTTCCATCGAGAGTCGGTGGCGGTATTTTTCGAGATGATGGAGGTTGAGATACTTCGAGAAGATCAACTGGCGGATCAATCGTGAAAAGCCGGAGTTGTCTTCGTGATCAAGAAATGACTCTTTGATGTTGAACGCGACCCATCCCCCGGGGCGGACAAGTTGCAATGCTTGGAAGAAAGCTCCGTATGGAATGTCGCCGAATCCAAGTGCGGCGACTGAGGTGAGGCAATTGATCGACCAGTCATCGAGGTCACGAAGTTGCTCTTCGTTGAGATCTGTGAAATCGGCAACATAGTATTCGTCGTAGACATCGGGTCGATCCCGGTAAGCTGCCTGTTTGGCTTGCGGGATAATGTCGGCTCCGACCAGTCGCGCGACGCCGTATCGCTTCAAAACCTCTCCCATGATTCCGTTGCCAGCACCGAGGTCGAGAACTCGGAGCTCTGTGAGATTCTCGCCGATCTCCCCCATTGCATCATTCAGAATCTTTCCGACTCGTTCCGGAGACGAACATTTGAGACGCTCATAGAAAATCTGTTCGTAGAGACCCGGCCGCAAGTAGATTTCATCGTAGTCGTGGAAGCGAATCTTCTTTTCCTGACCATCTTCAGTGAGTAAGAACGTGACTTCATCCTGCCCGAGATGGTGTGATTGTTGAGGAGGAAATTGAATCTGATATCGTTTTTGCATGGAATTGTTGGGTTTAAAAACTCCTGAAGTCTGTCACGGAATGAGAATTCACCAACTCGTGGATACTGCCCCAAAAACCGATGGAGAGAATCGCTGAAAGAGTCAGGAATGCGAGAGCGAAACTCTCACGAAGCGTGCCGAATTTCTCTTTGCAAAAGCATCACGCTCTTGCTGGTGCACTTAATGAATCAGTCCGAAATGGTTTTTCCCTGTTGATTGCTCGCGCGAACCCACGATGACCATTTCGAAGAATGCACTCACGGAATCGACAATAGGCCCATTGTGGCGGTAGAGGGGGAAATGTCAAATGCCTCTTTCCGAGATCGAATGCTTCACCTCTGATATGTGCGAAGCGTTAAGTGCGTGAGAAGATCCCACAAGCTGTTCATCTCAAGTGAACAGTTTCGGCCGGTGATTCACTGTTCGGTGATTCACAGCTGCGATTGGTTCGATTCGTTTGCTGAAACCAATTCCCTTCGAGAAGGTTCCGAGTGGGAAGTGCGTTCCGGGGAGGTGTAGTTCCCGCGAAAGTCTTGCCACCGTTTTGCCTGATAGTCGTACAGCTTGCAGCGTCTGACCAAATCCAGATGCGCCCAGGGAGTCCATCGAAACACAATAATCTTCCCCGCGTCACTTTCTTCCAGAACCTGTTGTGCTTCTCTCAGATGATAGAGAGGAATTGAAGGACGCGCGTGATGGGCGTTGTGCTCCATGATCCAGTGGAAGAATCGATTGATCGGACCCGGAAAGATGACATGCACAGCCGATTCCGCTTGCGACGATCGTTGCTTCCATTCAGATTGATCGTTGTACCAGACGAGTTCAGGATGCGTGTGATGCAAGTAGATCACCAGCGACATCATCGTATTCCACACAGCAAACGGAATCACCGCCCCGAACAGCAATGCGTTCCAAACGGATTGCGATTCCTGAAACCAATTCATCTGAGCGCCGATGATCAAGAAAGACAGATAGGTGAGTCCGCAGATGGCAACAAAGGTGATGTCGAGCAGATAAACGGTTTTGTATGTTCCTCGCACTTCTTTCCGCGACGGAAACATGATCTTCTTGATCCAGAACTCAATGAAGTAGTAGAAGAAAATTCCGGCCCAGCTTCGATAAAGGCGATAAAGCAGACGTTGATGCTTCGAGAGCGATTGATATTCCGCAGTGGTTAGCGGAGTCCAAACGTAATCACGCGGGCTGAGGTTGGTCCAACGGTGATGCGTGTGGTTGTGTACCAGAATCCACAAGCTGAAGGGGTGCAGTGCCGGAAGTGTCGACAACCTTCCCAAAACGTTATTCAACCATCGATGAGGCGTCAGAGATTGATGACCGGCATCGTGCCCCACGACGAAGAGAAGCGAGATCATCAGACCCGCACCCATTGAAAAAATCAGTTGCCAGATGGGGTGGGAAGCTGTGAGGGCGCAGGCGAGTGCAGCCACCAGCAGCACTGCATCCAGCAGAAAATACGCAATTCCGCCCAATGCGGATCTCTGGCTGAATGCAACAGTTTCTTTGTGTGTGAACGGCATCGTTTCGAACGGTCAGTTGAACACGCTGTTCGTGCTCACAGTCAGCTTATTGATGGGCGGGAGGAAACAATGATACCACAGGATTGGACTGTCAGTTTACGAAACTGCTGACTTAGAACAATCCGAGAGTCCGCTTTCCGGCGAAACAAGGTGACTCCTCGCTGTTCAACGTCGCATTCTTTGGACAATTGTTGAAACCGAACACCCACTGGTGAACGGGAATTTCCTTGCTGAGCGCCAACCAAGTCCAACGTTGAAAATTGTCGGATCAACCGGGATTGATCAAAGTGCGGACATTGCGGAGTTCGATCTTCCAGTAATGCGTTGTCCAAGAGGATAGCCAGTCAGACTCGCCAACGTGCCGGTCATTTCTGTCGGAATCCCCTGCTCGACTCGTATTTAATCGCGGGTCGAATGTGAATCTTCTTTGCGGAAAATGTCGAACTCGGGTGCTGGGCAGCGGCCCCTGGCGTGATCATAGACGAGTTGAAGCGAAGCTCTGCTTTCGGGGATCAAGCCTTGATCTTCCGATGACTCGCGCCAGTCTCTCAAAAAACTTCGATGAGTTTCCAAGATCGTTCGATAATCGGGATCTGCTGCAAGGTCATGGATCTGATCCGGATCAGCGATCACATCGTAGAGTTCTTCGGCGGGACGATTTGCGGCCTCGTGATAGCTTGCTTGAAGAGGCGTGATTTCACCACTTTCAAAGAGTGTTCTCAAATTCACGATCGTGGAAAAGCGGTCCCGATATTGTGACTGATACAGCGGACGGTCGTTCAACTCATTGGCGATGTAGCGGAATCGATCCGTGCGGACGGATCGAATTCTGTCGACAGCGATCCCGCATCGGTCTCTCGCTGAGATAACGAATTGTCGAGGTAGTTGACTGGAGGAAAACAGATCGTGCCCTTCCATGAACTTCGGGATGCCGATTCCTGCCAGGGCGAGAGTTGTCGTCGAAATATCAATCCCACTGACAAGATCCATCCGGACCGCGGGTTGGGAGGAAGCGAGCGCAAAGCGTTCGGGGATCCGGACAATCAGTGGAACTTTCGTTCCCTCTTCGTAAAGAAACTGCTTCGATCGGGGAAGCGGCGATCCATGGTCGGTGAAAAACAAGACGATCGTCGACTCCCAGAGTTCATACTTCTTCAGCGCTTCAATGATCGTGCCGACTTGTTCATCGGTGTAAGCGATTTGTTCGTAGTGACGTGCAATCGCATTTCGAAAGACTTGGTTGTCGGGATATTGAGGCGGGACAGTGACGTCTTCTTCCAAGACTCGACTTGGAGAAGGAAACTTACTTCCGGTTTCGCCTCCCAACTTTCCGCCAGCGAGTTGAATCTGTCCGAAGAATCGCTGGTCCCGCAGTTGAGCAAGCCACGTGAGGTCACTTGCAGGCAAATGGCTTTTAAAACCGGGACGTTCAAACTCGGGCGAATACATCTTCTCGCGCGGCCGACTAAAATTGTAGTCGTCTTTGGCTTCGTTAAATGTGATGTACCCAGCTTCACGAAAGAGTTCCGGAATGGTCATCACGTCTTCCGGAAGCGGTTGTTTGATCATCGTTCGGTGTTGATGAAGTCCCAGCGTCGTCTGCATCGTCCCGGTGATGAGAGCGGAACGTGTCGTTGAGCAGACAGGTGACGGCATGAACGCATTCTTGAACAGAATGCCAGATGATGCGAGGCGATCGATGTTGGGAGTCTGTGCGAGAGAGTCCCCGTTGCATCCGAGCCAGTCGCTCATGTCGTCGACATAGATCCATAAAATATTTGGACGCTCATTGGCGAGAGCCTGAGCATTCACGGTTTCATTGAGAACAAAAATCGCAAAAAAAAGTGCAGCAATGATTACAACGAAATAAGTCGGCAATCGCATCATTCCGAGTCCTTCACGGCAGGTGATTCCACAGCTTGAAGAAGTTCTTTGAGTGGCCGTTTTTCTGGTTTGTAGGAGAGCGCCAACATCCAGAATGTTCGGGCAATGAAAAGTCCGACGACGCCCACGAAGAGAGAAATGAGCCAGGATTCCGAAAGCGTCTTTCGACTGGCAAGTGGAGCATAAACTGCAAGGAATATCAGGACCAGGCCAAGCAGACTGACAAAGGCAAACATCACTTGAATTCCTCGACTCCCGTAGATCGCCATCGCATTCGGATTCGCTTGGGACACTTCCTGCTGAATCTTCTGGATGAGTTTCCGATACTCAGGGAGATGGTCTGAAGCCTTCTGGCGATACTTCTTCGATCCCATTCCGAGATAGCTCGTCGAAAGAATTTCGATGGACCTTCCGCGCCGAGGAACGAGTCGACAGGATTTGATCGTAAATGGTCGTCCGCTTTTCGTTTCTGCTTCACCGGAATCGACATGTTGAATCGTTTTTATCTTGCTGAAGTCGAGAAAGCGTTGCGGTCGTCCATTGTGCTTCGAAAGCTGTACGCCGGTGTCAGTCAGCTCAACAAGACTGCCAGCTGTGAATAAGTGCTTTCGAAACCGGTAGTTCATAGTGTTCGCTTCGATGATGATCTCGCATTTCGTCGACGACAGGTCAGCTTTCACTGAAACGACTTCAAGTGAGATAACAGATATTGAACAAGATTGAAATGTGTTGCGGCAACAGACACTCCCCGATGTAACACAATCGTTCAGCACTGAGCTTTTCTGCTCTGCGAGATTCGATTTCCTCGCCAGACACCATTCTTACAACTCGATTGAGATATCCACGCGAGTTGAAATGTTGCTTTAGAGCGCACTTTGGCTGTTTTCGGGGCACTCAACAATCGACTCCGATCAGCATTTTCACGCCTTTTTCGTCGGAAACGAAATCGAATTGAACAATTTCCGGGTGAAATGTGCGTAGACGTCGCAACTTACGAAGGTGAAGTCTGATCGATCAATTGGCACAGTTCGTGCGACAGTTTCTGATCCATATCAAAACGTCAAGTCTTCGAGTTCATCGAAACCGTTTTCCAATCAGGAAGTTCACCCAAATGCGAACGTGTTACAGCGTTGCGGCGCTCATTATGTTGATTTCAAGTGACCTTTACGCAGGTTCGGCAATCTGGGGGCAAGAGCCATTGAGGGCAGGTTGCATTTGCAGTTTCTCTGACCTTGATCGGTACGCGAGAGCGTTGTCGCTCCAGAAGGCACCCTCGCCTCCCGATCTTCCGGAGGCAATCTCCAATTTGTCGTACGACGACTATCGGATGATCGCCTTTCGGCCCGAGAGAGCGATCTGGTGGAACCAGTCCAAGCCATTCTGGTTTGAGTTATTCCATCGCGGATTCGTCCATCGCAACCGGGTCAGCGTGAGTGTCATTCACAATCAATCCGAATCAGAATCGCCGAGTGAACAACCTGTTCCATTCGATCCTTCGCTTTTCGAATATCGAGGTCCCCTGGCTGATCGGAGCGTTCCTGTCGAGACGGGATTCGCTGGTGTAAAAATCGTCGGTCAGTTTCCGAAAGCGGATGATGGCCAGGAGATGCTCACCTTTCTCGGAGCGTCATATTTCCGAGGCCGGACAGCGAATACCGTTTATGGATCGTCGTCGCGTGGGCTGGCTCTCGATGCTGGGACCGACAAGGCTGAGGAGTTTCCCGCGTTTACAGACCTCTGGATTGTTGAACCCGATCAGGATGAGAAAACACTCACAGTGCTCGCACTGATGAATAGTGAGTCAGTCGTCGGAGCGTATCAGTTCGAACTTCAACCGGGGACGACGAATACCATCGTCGACGTCAAAGCCCGATTGTATTTTCGCAACACCGATTGCAAGATTGGGATTGCTCCGCTGACGAGCATGTGGATGTGGGGCGACGCAATCGAACCGCCTCCGCTCGACAAGCGGCCTTCAGTGCATGATGCCGACGGATTGATGATCGATGCCGGCGACGACGGGACAATCTGGCGTTCGCTGTGTCGTCAGAGCTATCCATCTCTGTCGAGATTCGAAGTGGCAGAACTTCACGGGTTTGGCCTGATTCAACGCGAACGCCGCTACAGCCGCTATCTCGACGACGAGGCACAATATCACCGGCGACCAGATATCTGGATTCAGCCGAAGAGTCCATGGATCAACGGAACTGTTGAATTGCTGGAGCTCCCTGCTCCGCATGAGGGGCACGACAACATTGCA
The DNA here is from genome assembly GCF_007859735.1 of Thalassoglobus neptunius. Classification (GTDB taxonomy): domain Bacteria; phylum Planctomycetota; class Planctomycetia; order Planctomycetales; family Planctomycetaceae; genus Thalassoglobus; species Thalassoglobus neptunius. Next base: position 12,113 of record NZ_SIHI01000063.1, read on the forward strand.
GCCTTCTGGGTCCCGGGAGATCAAATCAACATCGGTGAACCCGTGGATCTCGATTATGAAGTTCACTTCCGTTCTACAAAGCGGAAGGAGGACGGTTTTCTGGCACGTGTTGTGCGACACTCTTTAACACGGAATGAAGATGGAACAATCGACGTTCAATTACATTTTCGTGGAACAGCGATTGCACAACTTTCTGACGAGACTCCTGTCTTGCTCGATCTTCTGACCGTTCGCGGGGAAGTGCTTAAGCAAGAGAGTATTAAAACGAAATCAGGGTGGAGGGTTGACCTAAAAATTTCGCCGATCGACGTCGATGACCCAGTCGAAGTTCAGCTCACGCTTCGGGATTCGAATCGTCGACTCTCCGAGACTTGGTCGGGACTGTGCTCGCATCGAGTTCCGAAATATCAGTTTCCTCAGGTGTACACGCGAATCGATTGAATGGATTCGATAAGTGTTCTGACTTTCAAACATTGGCGACTGAATTACAGATCTTCCGCCACTGACGCCTCGCAAAGTCAATGAGCTTTTCGTTTCGAAATGATCACAACAAGGAGTTCGGTCATGAGTGGTTACAAAACGAGCAGAAAATTTCCAGAGAATACTCCCCGTGTCATTGCTGAACGTCGGGCCGTCCCGCCCGAAGTGCCGTTGCAACTGGGGAGTCCAATGCCGCTGGAGTCAGTCCGAATGTTCTCTACGGATTTCTGGGCGGGTGTTCTCACAACGCTCACTGTCTCTGGGTTGTGGCGCGGGTAAAAACTCTTCAACACGACGCTCATTCATTGCGTCAAGGCTGCATGAACTCATGTGAGTTTGTGCGTCCCAGTCAAGTCGTCTCGTTACAGGCTTTCGAAAATTACGTTTTCCCGGACGACGCTATCGGACGGGTCGGGGATCTCATCGTCAAAACGCGGTGTGGACATTTAATTGGTGACAAGATGGTCAATGTAAGTCAAACACTTCCAACCAGACCACACTGGAGGACCCAGGCTGTTCGAATCCTCCTGGCAGTCTTGTCGATTATTTCGACATCCTGGCTGACGCTGGAATATCTTACTTTTGCCTTTCAAGGAGACTTAAACGTTTTTGAAACGATCAGCGTTGGGCTTTTTACCGTCCTCAGTCTGTGGATTAGTTTTTCATTCTGGGTGGCGTCAGTTGGTTTTCTCGTTCTGGTTGCTCAGAGGTTCGCCAGATCTTCCCAACGAGCCAGTGAGGGTCTCGAATCTCATTCGTTGTTAAGCACACGTAACGCGATTTTACTTCCGGTCTATAATGAATCACCAGCGATGGTGTTTGCGTCGATTCGAGCGATGGTTGAGAGTCTCGAAAGAACTGGCCAACACGCGACTTTTGACTTCTTTGTGTTAAGCGATACACAAAAGTCAGAGATCTGGCTTCAGGAGGAACGCGTGTGGGCAGAAACGGTGAAACTGATTCCCGATGGAATGTCGCTCTTCTATCGCCGTCGCTTTAAGAACGTTGCACGCAAGGCCGGTAATCTTGCGGAGTTTTGTCGTCGCTGGGGAGGAGGCTACGAGCACATGATCGTGCTTGATGCAGACAGCGTCATGGAGGGCGAGACATTGGTGGAAATGACCCGCAGGATGGAGGCGGACCCACACATGGGGATTTTGCAAGTTCCACCAAGACCGGTGCAGCGCACCAGTCTTTTCGCGAGGCTGCAGCAGTTTGCCGCAGCTGTCTATGGAGCGGTCTTCTTAAAAGGGTATGAGACCTGGACACAGTCCGAGGGGAACTACTTCGGGCATAATGCAATTATCCGAATTGCAGCGTTCTCGGAGCACTGCATGTTGCCGGTTTTGCCCGGAAAGGCTCCGCTTGGAGGAGAGATTCTCAGCCACGATTTCGTCGAAGCTGGTCTTATGCTTAAGGCGGGATCTAAAGTCGAAACTGCTGATCTTGGTGGAAGCTACGAGGAGTGTCCGACGACGGTCGACGATTACGCCATTCGAGATCAGCGGTGGTGCCAGGGGAACCTGCAACATGCACGTTTACTGATGTGCTCTGGGTTTGAGCGTCCGACGCGAATGCACTTTGCAACCGGCGTGTTTTCTTATCTCTCTGCCGGGTTGTGGATGCTGTTCATGTTTACGAGTGCCATGGGCGTGTATTTCGACTCAACCTCCGCCGGAGCTGCGGAGAGCGTGGCACATCTGTTCGTGATAATGTTCGCGATGCTTCTTGCCCCGAAACTCTGGAGCTTCATTTGGAACTTGCTCGAGCCTGATCGGTTGAAATCTTTGGGCGGCCTTGGACGTCTTTTCGCCAGCACGGTTCTTGAAGTTGTGATCTCAATTTTAATCGCACCGATTCTGGCGATCTATCATACCTCGTTTGTCGCTTATGCAGTCCTCGGGAAGTCTGTGCAATGGAGCTGCCAGTCGCGTGACGATCGGGATGTCTCGTTGAAAGACTGCGCAAAACGATATTGGCCGCATACCGCTCTGGGAATAGTGCTCACGGTGTTGAGCTTCTCCGCATCATCAACTTTCGGACTCTGGATGCTGCCATTCACAGCCGGATTGATGTTATCGATTCCGTTGATTGCTGCTTTGGGAAGTGCTCATCTCGGAGTTGAAGCACAAGACCGGGGATTGTTCCTGATTCCGGAAGAGTCCAATCCTCCAGAACTCCTGATTCGTCGACGTCTGTTTTCGACGGAACTCTCGGAAAGCATTCGTCAGCATGATTTCAGCAGCGAACTCTTCACCGATCCCGACTACATCGATCTTCACCTGAAAATCTTGACAGAAACTTGTGGTGAGGCGGAAGCGAACCCGGAAATCGAAGGACTCGACTTCGAGGACTGGCCGTCCTTGAATGAGCAACAACGGCTGGCGATTCTGTCGAATACTGAAGAGATTCGTCGAGCAAGACACAAGTTGAGCATCAGTCAAGGCGTGTGAATCGACGCATCCACTGCTCGTTTCGCGCACGAGGCGATCCAGAATGGGATCCTTCCAACGGCTTCATGCTCTTGTTTCGAGCATTCGATTATTGAACGAAGCGATTCCGAAAATAGCACCCAATCGGGGGGCTGATGGCAGCGACATCAACACTGGAGTGTCTGTCGTCGACACGATCGGCCCCCGGCTGGCCCACGGCTTGGGAGGCTGATCTTCCGTCGAGTCAGAAAGTCGCGATGCTCGAATGCTTGCGATTCGATGAGGGCCAAGCATCACGCCGCGTGCATCTTCCCATTTGCAAGTGGTTTTCACGCTTCCCATCAAATCTGCTTGCGTGGGCGATTCCTGTCTCTAATCGGAGACCAGCTTTTCGAGACTAACGCGTGAGGACCGGCCAGCATTGAGAATCGGAACCAATCAATCTCAAAAATTTTGAAATCGTCGCTAGTTACATGGTGGGTGCGACTTACGTGCTCTCGGTGCGGTTCCTGAAAGCAGAAATTCGGCCATTTGTTCCGAGTCGTAAACGGAACGGACTTCGCTGAGCCTGTTGCGAGTCAGGTTCAGATCGGATGACGCGGCAAATTGGAAAACTTCGCCACTCTCCGTGTGCTGGAAGAGGGATTGTGAGTGCACGTAAACCTGACAGTTGGCACGGTTGTGCAGAATTTGAATCTCTTCAAGACCCACTTGCTTCACCGTCTCATGAAGTCGATTCAGGAGCACTTGTGTTTCCCCACCGTATATAGTTGCCTGCGAATGGGATGGCGGCATTCGACCCGGGAGCAACCCAGCGGAAAGCGGGATCAGCAATGGGATTCTCCCCGATAAAGAAGAAGCTGGAGTCGTTCAGCACTACTGATTGTAGAAACACTGCTGCGAACGATGATGGGTGATCGATGAAGTGATCGGCTGTGAGAGTCAGATTGGGAAGTTGAGGTTGTTGTTTGGCGAACTGATTCAGGACAAGAGCAAGTTTGTCGAGCAGCTCTCGATTTGCACGCTTCCGGGAGTATTCGATGTTATAGACTGTGCGGAGGCTTAGAGGCTATCCGGAAACTGAGGTTTTGTGAAAGTCTGGTTTTGTTCACACTTTGCGGTTCATCAACGCAAAGGAGTGCACGGTGTCCGAGGCGATTCGAAAAGCGTACCCAAGTGACCTGACTGACCTTCAGTGGGAGATGATCGAAATGATTC
>NZ_SIHI01000064.1 GCF_007859735.1 Thalassoglobus neptunius
CAGCTTCTGCAACACCTCAGCCAGCGACTTTCCTGCCGCCAACATCGCTTGCCCCTCCTGCAACAGCTTCACAATCTGCTCAGGCTTACGTCGTCGTCGCTTCGTCATCAAAGTCTCCTCGAACCAAAATCGGTCGGTTGACTCTCATAACATCTGGATCAGAAAATGGGGAGCACGCCACAGGAGGCGGCAAGATTACTCGGTCGGCCCCCAGGTGCGATCGCCATGCGCCTGGAGAACTTCGCAAGTGTCGATCCGGAAATCGCAGCCCATCGTCGTGGGTTGCGAAACCTGACTCCGCTTGGCAAGCGAGTGTATGAGCATTGGCAAAACAAGCGTGAAGCTCTGCATGAATGCGCTGAGGTTTTGATGAGGGAGAACCGTGCAAAGGCTACGCCCAACTTGTTCGAACCAAATCCAATCCAGATTCCACGAGCTTTTCAGAAGTATGAGTTGCTGGACCAAATTGGCGAAGGGGGAAGCGGAATCGTCTTTTCATGCGTCGATACAAACACGTCACAGGTCTTTGCCCTCAAAATCATTCGGACAGATCGAGTTCATGACGAGGAAGCTCTGCGGAGATTCCGTCGAGAGATTCGTGTCCTGAAGTCTCTTTCTCATAAAAAAATTATCACGCTCTACGAAGACAATCTCGAATCACAGCGAGACTTCCCGGCATACGTTATGGATTTCGCAGACGGCTCCCTCACCAGCTATGCCGACCGCAAATCAAATCTGCGTCGTGAGGATCAAATGCCGGCCCGACGTGAGATCGTCTTATCGATCATAGACGCTGTCGAAGCTCTCCACACCGGAAGTCCTGCAGTCATCCATCGAGACATCAATCCCAATAATGTCCTGCGGCTTCCCAATGGAACATGGGTCCTCGCCGACTTCGGTCTGGCAAAATTCATTTCCACGGCCCCTTTGAGCACCTCGTTTCGAACAACAACTCAGCGAGGTTGGGGGACGCAGTGGTACACGGCCCCGGAGCAGTACCAGAACTTCCAGAGTACAGATCATCGCACCGACATTTACAGCGTGGGCGTGCTGATCTGGGAGGCATTTACCGACTCACACCCTCCACCAGATCGTGAACACCTAGGTCTATCTGAATCGCTCAAGGCTGTCTACCTGAAAGCAACTGATCGCAATCCAGAGATCCGCTACCGAGATATTGCTGCGTTGCGCGTTGAATTTCTGAAGGCGTTTGAGGAAACGTTTAAGCTAAACTGATTGTGCTGTAGGTTGTCAAAATCCACGTCTGACTCGCAAATCGCAGCAACAACCTTCGCGTAAGCTTGCCCCCACTAGTTAGTTATCGCTGGGCGACTCCAAGCGGGATGCTCAAACTCACTCGGATCGATACTCGAGTCGTTTGCCAGGAAACGATCTAAAATTGTCCTGCATCCTTCGTCAACAGTATTCATACTCCTTCCCGGATCTTGAGGAGCCTTTCTGCCAACATGTCAGGTTTCGCCAGTTGGCATTGCCAGACGACAACCACCTGCCATCCCAACTTACAAAGCTCGCGCCGAACCTCAAGGTCTCGTTCGACGTTTCTCGCGAACTTTACTTCCCAGAACTCTGTGCGTGATTTCGGCGTGTAGGCGTATTTGCAGTTGCGATGCCGATGCCAGAAGCATCCGTGAACAAGGACCACCGTCTTGTACTTTGCGAGCACGATGTCGGGGTTTCCAGGCAAGTCCGAACGGTGCAGGCGAAATCTGAATCCCAGACGATGAAGCATCGATCGAACTGCGATTTCAGGCTTTGTGTCCCGGTCGCGTATCTGCGCCATATTCCAGCTTCTGCGTTCTTTAGTGATCCTGTCTGCCATCACTCAATTTTCCCTGAGTCTTCAAGCGTTTTCCAAACACTTTCAGCTATCTGGCAAGCAACCCATGGCGGGACAGCGTTTCCAACTTGGATGTACTGAGCAGTTCTCGGACCGCAGAAGAGGTAGTTGTCAGGAAACGTCTGGAGACGTGCGACCTCGCGTACTGTCATACTGCGGCACTGCGACGGGTCGTAGTGAATGAAGTAGTGACCATCCTTTGAAAGGTGCGATGTAACAGTTGTCGCTGGTGAGCCAGCAACCTGTACGCGAAAACGATCGTCAAAAATGAGCTTCTCATCTTTCGCATTCGCATGTCGTGGCAAGAGTCGGCGCGGAAACTGGTTAAGTTTGGGCGAGTCCCCATGTACTTGAGCATGGCAGGCAGCAAAGATGTATCTGGCCAAGTCGGAGTCCATGTGAAGTCGAGATTCGTGATTGCACGTGCCTTTGAGTCGATCGTCGACAATCCATTTCTTAAGTGCTGCCGGTGCGTCAGGAGTTTTCTCGGCGGCAATGAAATCACCTCTACGGTCTTTTTGCGGAATTCGTAGTTTTTCCACTGTGGAGACAATCAACGTGTGGGTCGCAGGATCATCGTCCGCCAGTGTATCGAGCCAAAGGGCATCGTTGCCGCTGTCTATTGTCCAGTGCTGGATGACTTCCTTCCACAGCTGTGGGTCATCCTTGAGCGGTATGTAGCCCTTACCGTTAAACTTTCGGGACAACCCGCTGCGAAGGCGTGGGAGAGTGGAAATCATCTCGCGGACTGTTGGTGGTTCCGATGGCTTGAGAGTCGGTACGTTGACATCACCGAGGTCTTCCCGAATGCCAATCAGGATGACGCGGTGACGTCTCTGAGGTACGCCGAATCTCTCGCACGCCACGATGAAATCTGTCGGGAGAAGCTTCTGGTCGCGCCTCGATCGGCTGTGGTCAACGATGGGGACGATGCGATAGCGGAGAAGTTGACCGTTCGGGAGAGTTGCCTCTGGGGCGGAAAGGTCTGAGAGAATCTGCTCGAAGATTCTCTGCTTCTGCAGAGTGGCCGACAGCATCCCTTTAACGTTCTCCATAACAAAAATGGAAGGTTGATGCTCCGCGATAATTTGAAGGTATTCGCGGTACAGAGTCGACCGGTGATCTTCCTCAATCTTGTAGTCATCGTTCCCTCGGTTGCGCACGCGCCCCACGATTGAATAAGCCTGACATGGCGGACCGCCGATCAGTACCCAGTGTCGTTTTCGGTCCCCGATTGCCTTCGCGATCTTTTCGCTGATACTAGCATGTGAAGACTTCACGCCGAGTTCGGCATGAAGCGACTCGGCTTCTGCGACCTGCCACTTCCTGTAATGTTCAGTGCTTTTCTCCATCAAGCGCCGGGGCAATTCATCCAAAGAGAGGTCACCTCGAAGCACGTCGTAGTAGATCTTCGGTGCTTTACCCCGGGCAAACTGGCGGAAGAAACTCCTCAGACGAAGAGTCTGGTGAGCGTGGGTATCTTTTTCGATCGACAGCGCTATTCGGAAAGGGTTACACCCTTCAGCGGAAAATGAGCTGAATCCTTCACCTAGGCCTCCCGGCCCTGCGAATACGTCGATTACCGGGATCTGCATTTCGGCCGCCATCTACTCCCCCTCATCCGTTCATTGTCTAACCTTTCTGGCGGGTTCCAATGGCACGTCTCGAATCGCACGTTCCTCTTTCCGCAAGCAGGTTCAAGTCGGCTTCCGCACGTTGAGAAGCACGACTTGAGAGTCATTCGATTAGAAGTATGGCATTTTGCGAAGCTTGAGGCAGGTCAATCGGTGGAGAATTCGTTCTGAAGATCGTATATTTGGTAAATCTAATGATGCTCTTCCTGTTCAACAGATGGTTTTGAGTTGAAGTCGTTTCAAGAACTGATCATGTGTGGGATGGCGCGAAGTGAAAGTAACGATGAGAAGTGACATGTGTTCACTCGGAAGCAATCGAAACTGCACTCGAACCCAGTCCGAGGCTTCGAGTTTTTGCGATGTCACTTTGTCTTTTCAACTCAGGCCGCTTTTCGCTCAAAACCCTTCACGAGCCCACCGACGTACGACCGAACGAAGGCCAACCAACAGCGGTTGACCAAAGGTCTCAATCCGAATTGCCGCCTGCGGGGGAGGCATCGCAAACGGGCTCGTAAGCAATCGGAAATTCCGAGTTTGTGGGTCACTCTGTTGTGGCACCTCGAGTCAGGACTGCCGTGGGAATGGAAACTCGGAACGGCCAATGCCAGCGAACGCGAACACCTGCTCTCGTTGCAGGACTCCTTGCCGGAGAACAGTTTGCTGGTCGCGGATGCGGGATATGGAGGATACGAGTATTGGCCGACGCTGCTTGAGAACGAGATTCACTTTGTGATTCGTGTTGGTTCTGGAATTCATCTGCTGAGAGATTTAGGACACTGGCAGTCTGATCAGGATCGAGTCTGGCTGTGGCCTGAGAATGCTGCGAAGAAAACGTTGCCTCCGCTGAAGTTGCGTTTGGTGGAAGTGCCAACCTGCAAGGAAAGCGTCTGGTTGGTGACCAGCGTTCTGAGAGCCTATCCGGAATCCTCTTCATGCTGTAAGTCGGTATTTGAACGGAGCTTGGTTGGGTGAAGGAGCTAAGCGGCGGAGCATGCGACCAATGGAAGCCACATAGATCATGGCTTCGCTCGATTTGNGACGAGTCGCGCACTGATCCGTGCTGTTCGAAGCGCCGTGGTCGATCGTTATGAACGCAAACGGAAAAGCTTCCGAACTTATCCGCAGCGTCGAACTCGCAAACCACCCGGTCCACCGACAATCAAGTCACCTTCAGCTGACCTGAACCTCCTCGCCCAAAAAATCACACCCCTAACACTGACTTCATACGGTTAACGGCGTTGGGTGGCAGGCTGCAAAAATAGAAGCCACAAAGTAAAAGTACGAGACGAATACATTCGAGCCCGGCATTTCGCCAAGAGCATTAAACTGAAGAGTGATCTTCCACTCCGAAATACCCGCTCATTACCTGTCCCCACGAGAAAGAATCCATGAGATCAAACAGCGCACTCCTTATCCTGATCCTGTTGGCATTTGCCGGGACGGCGATCGCATCGGCCGACGAAAAGCCGAACATTCTTTTCATCTTTGCGGACGACTGGGGTTGGGGTGACTTAAGTTGCCACGGCCATCCGTATGTCAAAACTCCGAACATCGATCGACTTGCCAGAGAAGGGACCGACTTCCATCGGTTCACCGTCGCGAGCGGAGTTTGCTCGCCCAGTCGTACTGCGGTGATCACTGGCCATTTCCCAGCGAGGTACAACATCGATGGGCACTTTGCCTGGGTGCCAAGTAACGCCAAACGTAACATGCCTGACTGGCTGGACCAACAAGCTCCTTTGTTGCCGCGCATGCTTCAGAAGGCGGGCTACGCGACGGCTCACTTTGGAAAATGGCACTTGGCGAACAACATGATTCCTGATTCGCCATCACCCGGCGATTATGGATACGATGCTTACGGCGCGTTCAATTGTTCCGGGGAGCAAATGCCGGTACACGAAGACGCGATGCACACCATCGACTTTATCGAGTCCGCCGTTGCTGATGGAAAGCCGTTCTTTGTCAATCTCTGGCTCCATGAACCTCACACGCCGTTTCACACGGTCCCCAAATACGAATGGCGTTTTCGTCATTTGGAAGACCGGACCGACCAAATCTATGCTTCGGTGCTGTCTCATGCAGATGACCGCATTGGCGAAGTTCTCGACGCTCTGGATCGACTGGGTCTGTCGGACAATACCTTGGTTGTTTTTAGTTCCGATAATGGACCAGCCCGAGCATCGGGGAATGCCGAACTGACGCTCAGCTACGACACCGCAACTGGTGCTGGCTGGGGGACTGCCGCTTCAAAAGGAATCACCGGCGGTCGCCGAGGATACAAGGCATCACTCTTCGAAGGAGGCGTCGGTGTGCCTTTCATTGCTCGCTGGCCGGGCAAAATCGCAGCTGGGAAAGTCGATGATAGCTCACTGATCTCTGCAGTCGATTTGCTGCCAACATTTTGCGAAATCGCCGACGCCAAATTGCCTGTCGGATATCAACCGGACGGTGTGAGCCAAGTCGACGTGCTTAAGGGAACGCCCGCACCCGTTCGTGAGAAGTCGTTGTTCTGGAAGTATCCGTCTCGCTGGCCTGCTTCATCAAACCGCCCCGACCACTGGGTTTCTTACGCTGTTGTCCACAAGAACTGGAAGCTGGTCAGCAATGCGGATGGCAGTCATGTCGAACTCTACGATATCGCAGCCAGTCCTTACGAAGAGGACGACGTAAAAGCCTCGAATCCGGAAATCGTCGCAGCGATGGTTCAACAGCTTGACGATTGGAAGGAGTCACTGCCCGCGAAACCGTCAGGAGATGTCTTCTCCGAAGAGCGCAAGTCGCTCGGCAAGTCGAATTGATCGTCGGAACAGAAGCAAGAGCAGTTGCTCTTTCCTGAGCACTGGCTTGTTCTGTTTCACTCACTAAAAAGCTGAGTTTGCTCGTGCGAGGGAGTGCGAACCCAATATAAAAGTGCACCACTGAAAGAAGGACCATGAATCAATTCGTGATGATTGCTGTCGTTGGACTCGCGCACGCGGCGAATTCCTTCTGGTCGTGTTCGGCTTTTGCGGATGAACCGCCAGCGCTCACAACGACAGCCGCTCCTGAAATTGTGATAAATGTTAAGAGTTTCGGCGCCGCGGGGGATGGCGTAACCCTCGACACGGAGGCCGTACAAGCTGCCATCGATTCGTGTCACGCATCGGGCGGAGGGATTGTTCGCGTCCCGGCGGGAGAGTTTCCGATTGGCACGATCATTTTGAAAAGCAACGTGAATCTCTCGCTGGATCATGGAGCCACTCTCTTGGGCAGCATCAACAAGGAAGACTACCCAACGGAAGGTCTCGACGATCCCCGGGAAGGCGGGCCGCATTGTTTGATTTACGCGAAGGATGCTCGCAATATCGAGATCAGCGGGTTGGGCGTGATCGACGGTCGCGGAACTCCCGAGAACTTTCCCCGCAACCGTTCGGGTGGCAGGAATCGCGGAATGCGTCCACGATTGCTGCGGATGGTCAACTGTGAGAATGTGACGTTCAGTGGAGTCACTTACAAACGGCCCGCGTTCTGGGGACTTCATTTGATCGACTGTCGAAACCTGAAGTTCTCCGCAGTGACGATTCGGTTTCGTAACAACAACTTCAATAACGATGGGCTCGACATCGATGGCTGTGAAGATGTATTGATCGAGAATTGCGACATCGATTCCGGCGACGATGCCATCTGTCTGAAGAGTTCGAAACACCCCTGTCGAAACATCGTCGTGCGAGACTGCCGGGTTTCCAGCAACACCGCTCCGTTGAAATTCGGGACGTCGTCACGCGGGGGATTCATCAATGTCAAAGTCACGAACTGCTACTTCTATGACAGTCCGATGGGCGCGATCAAGCTGCAGCTTGTCGATGGCGGACAGCTTGAGAACATCGATATTTCACGGATTGTAATGGAGGATGCCGGTTGTCCGATCTTCATTCGGCTGGGGAATCGAGGGAACACGTTCGGAGATCGCAACGCAGCTGGAGTGGGAACGCTCAAGAACGTGCGAATTCGAGATGTTGTTGCGAAGGTCGTTATTGAAGACCGGGACAAGAAACTTCGTGCGGCATACAAGAACCTTAAGCCTGACGATACTCCCGGTATTACTGATGCCGAGAAATCGAAATCAGGCCCGATCATGATCACCGGAATCCCCGGCCATTACGTGGAAAACATCGTCCTCGAGAACGTTCGCATCTCCTTCCCCGGTCACGGAACGCAGGAAGATTCCACTCGCAGCGTTCCCGAAGACGTTGATCGCTACCCGGAGCAATATTTCTTTGGCGTGTTGCCTTCCTGGGGAGCCTACATCCGCCACGCGAGAAATATCGTCTTCGAGAATGTGGAACTATCAGTTCGGAATTCCGACGCAAGAGAAAGGCTGCACCTCGACGACGTCGAAGGCTTTGTCGAAGTGAAGTGAAGCAGATGTCGGCAAATCGAACCTGCATCGTTTTTCGAACTCATCAATCGGCTCCTGTTGCTTAAAGGTTGGCGAGCTTTCTGAGGATTATGATAGGATCCCGACTGCCGCGAGGAGCCTCTGTCAGCTTCGTGCTGACAGTCTTAGTTCGGACATACTGGGCTGCGAGCCCATTGAGTAGGAGAACAGGATGAAATTGTGCGACCGGAAGTCCGGATGGCCATTCATTGTCGTTGTGATATGTAGTGGCTTGGTGAGCTCCGCATTGCCGGCCGCTGAGATTTCATTCTCAACTTTTCTGGGTGGGTCCGAATGGGAACATGCGAGAGATGTTTGCGTCGACGATTCCGGCAACGTTTATGTTGTTGGTGGAACCCGTTCCAGTGATTTCCCAACGACGGAAAATGCTCTGCAGACTGTTCACGAAAAGTCCGGCGACAAGATTGGATCAGGCGGCTACTGTGACGTTTTCGTTTCCAAATTCGATGCTTCAGGGACGCTGATCTGGTCAACCCTGTTGGGGGGACCAAATTATGATCGGGCGTATGCCGTGGAAGTTGATGCTGCAGGGAACGTTTATGTTGCAGGCCGGGCAGGGCCAGGATTTCCTGTCACCAAGGATGCTTTTCAACCTGATTTCCAGGGAGACGATGGGGGCATTTACGGATTGCAAAACGGCTTCGTGGCCAAAATCAATCCTGAAGGAACGGCGGTCGTCTGGGCCTCGTACGTCGGGGTCGGTCTTCTGTGCCGGGACATCGCAGTCGATGACGACGGTGATGTGTATCTTCCAACAAGCTATCCGGGAAATGGCGCCATGCCGCCAAAGTCGTGGTTTGAAGGGGCGTTTCAACCCACTCCGGGTGGAGGAGCCGATTGCGGTGCGTTGAAAGTGACTACTGACGGACGCCATGTTGTGTGGGCGACATGGCTCGGTGGAAGCCAACTGGAAGTGCCGAACGCGGGGATTCGAATTGACTCGCAGAAGAACGTCTACATCAACATGACCACGGAATCCGCGGATCTCCCGACGACTCCCGGTGCTCATGACCGTTCTCACAACGGTGGCAAGGATGCTTACATTGCGAAACTGAGTCCTGATGGGAAGCACCTACTGTACGGGACCTACTTTGGATCTGCTGGGAACGAATTCGGCAATAGCACGCATAGCATGGCCATCGATCAGAACGGAAATGCCTACCTCGTCAATTCCTCCGACAACGATGAGATGCCCGCCACCACGGGAGTCGTTCAGCCTCATTTGAAAGGGGAACGGAATATCGTTGTGACCAAGTTTTCGCCGGAAGGAGCCTTGTTGCACTGCACTTATCTTGGCGGGAGCAACATCGACGGCGTGGATGGTGTTTACGCGAACGACCAGGGAGAGGTTTACTTTACTGGAACGACTTCGTCAGCGGATTTCCCCATGACGCCCGATGCGCTGCAAGGGAAGAAGTCCGGCGACAACGACGTCATTGTTGTTTCGCTGAAGTCTGATTTTTCCGGTCTAAAATTCGCGAGTTATCTGGGCGGGCCGAGTTATGACTACGGACGCTCCAGCTTTCTCGACAAGCACGGATCCTTTTATCTCGTCGGCTCGACGAATGGCGAGGGTTGGCCAACCGTACAGGCTGTGCAAGAGAGTTTTGCCGGGGGTGGAGGCGGCAAGGAACTTTGTTACCAGGGCGGCTGTCATGCTGGGGATGTCATTGTCATGAAGATCACGTTTTGAAACTCGTGTCGTGTGACGTACCGGTTCATCGGTGATAGGTAAGAATGCTCCCCCTTCGTCCGCTCAGCAGGAGCCTCATGACTGCTGGAAGTTTTCATCCACTCCATACCGGCTGAGAAACATCTCAACAGTATGTGCGACGATTTGGTTCCGCTTTCGGCGCGAAGGCGGCGGGTCGCCGTGAACGATGGTTGGCCAGAACGCGAATGTTCGTAATAAGCCGACGAATTGCATCGCTGCGAATTCTGCGTCCGCTTCGAGAAGACAGCCTGACGCTTGCGCCTCACTCATCCAAGCTGTGACTCGTCTGATAAAGAACCGCTGATCGACCTGTTGCCCCGCATCCGGTTCGCCAAGCACACGCGAAAGTCCCGCTCTCGCAAGTGCCTGCACATCCTCCGATGTAAAGAAGTCGATCTCGGAATGGGCCAGCTCCGTCAACTGTTCAGCAAGATCACGCGAATCGTCGAATTCACATGCTGGGAGCTGTTCGACACGAACTTTTAGCTCCTCAATGATCGCTTCGAACAGTGCTTCTTTGTTGTCGAAATGGTTGTACAGCGTCCGCTTGCTCACGGACGCAGCGTCAGCAATTCCGTTCATGCTGGCAGAAAAATATCCGTACTTCTGAAACGCTTTCACCGCGGCCTGCACGATTGACGCTCGCTTGCGATCGGTCAGCTTTTGAGGCTTCGATTCAGAAACTGCACTTTGGGTTTTACTTTTTCTCGACATGAAATAGAGTATACTTCACAGTTTACTTTTTGCAAGCAGCTGCACGGTCCCTACAAGTTGACAAGCGATGCATTTTACAAAGTCTGACTTCGGCATTTTGGCCTTAGTGCTTCTCTCCTTGTGCGGTTTCGGCGTGAGTGGTTGCACGCAAAACCAGAACGAAGTCGTTCCTGTTGAGAAACCGCCCAAACCGGTTGCGATCGCCATGTTGCGGAAAACATCACCGACAACTCCGCGATCCATCACCGGTTCCGTTGTGACGTGGAAGTCCGAGCAGATCGGGTTCGAAGTTGCGGGCCGCGTCGTTGAAGTCATCGAGCCGAACGAATTGGTGTCTCCGCAAATGAGTGGAGAGATCGCTCGGTATGCATCGGACGCAACTCCGCTGGCTCGCCTAGACGACGAGCAACTGCGAATAGCGGTCGAATCGGCTCAGGCCAGTGTCGCGGTCGCGAAATTGAACCGCGACGCCAACAAGGTCACGATTGAGCAGCAACTTCCCGCACAGATTGAATCTGCCAAAGCTGAGGCCGATCTCGCAGACCTGGAATTGGAACGCACGTTAATGCTTTCGCAACGAAACGCAATCTCCCGTTCGGAGGTCGACGCCGCCCGGACCCGGGCATCAACAACGAAATCCCGACTCTCGAGTTCGCAGGCGGAGTTGGCTGAAGCGAAAGCTCGTCAACTCGTGCTCGAAGCTCAGGTTTTACAGGCTGAGCAGCAACTTTCTGAAGCGCAACGCAGTCTGAGAAACTCGGTTCTATTCAGCCCTTTTCCCGGTCAGGTTTCGCAAATCCATGCTGTTCCCGGAACTTATGTCCAAGAAGGGGATCCGGTCGTCACCGTGCAGATGATGGACCCGATGACAATTGAATTTGAAGTAACTGCTCACGATTCTCGCCGCTATCGTCGCGGCGACATTCTGCCGGTTCAAGTCACCGACGGAAGTGGCCATGTTCGACAGCTAAGCGGCATGGTTTATCGGGTTGACACAGTTGCTGATCCCGCAGCGCGAACATTCACCGTGACGCTTCATGTCCGAAATGAAATCGACGATTCGGAGCACGCAATTTTGTGTGCAGATCAGTCGATTGCATGGACCGACAAAATCATGCCGCTGAATATCGGCCCCATGATTACAGGCAACAGCCGACTGCTGGTCGTTCGCGAAGCGATTCACAATATCGGCGGCGAAACGTTCGTCTGGAAGATCACGAATCGCCAGTGGGGAACACCGACCATGCCGGGCGATGACCTGCTTTCGGTGACGAGAGTTCCCGTTCAGATTACCAGCGAAGAAATTCCCTATCTCGGACGGTGGAAGTTTGTCGCGATTGAGTTCACCGATCCGAATGTGGAAGTGGATGTCGATCGCGATCTGATCACAGGAAGAGTTTACTGCAAGTCGAGTCCTTCAGTCTCTTCCCAGCCTGGAACAAATGCGAGTTCATCTTTGGCCCCCTGGATGGGTTCCCAGGTACTGCTTGACGATCAACGCTGGTTGTTACGGTCGGGTGACGTCGTGCAGATTTCACTTTCGCCTGACAAGCCAACTGACGGCTTCTACGTACCCATGAAAGTCGTCCGCGAAGAACAAGGTCAGACCTTCATCCATGTGATTGACGACACCGATCGCGAGGAGAGTCTTTGTCGATGTTGCTGAAGACGATTCAGTGATTGGAGAGACAGTCCTGCTTCGTATTACTCCGACCTCACCGGGCGAGTTGACCGAAGGGATGAAAATCGTTTCTGAAGGCA
Organism: Thalassoglobus neptunius; assembly: GCF_007859735.1. Classification (GTDB taxonomy): domain Bacteria; phylum Planctomycetota; class Planctomycetia; order Planctomycetales; family Planctomycetaceae; genus Thalassoglobus; species Thalassoglobus neptunius. The sequence continues at coordinate 12,120 of NZ_SIHI01000064.1, forward strand.
CACACTATTTGAATGATGGAGACCGCGTGATGGTTTCTCCGGTCGTGGGGAGCCAGCAATGAGAGACCTTCCCGAGTTTGCCGTAAATCGACCGACAATCACGATCACAATCGTTTTCTTGCTGGTTGCTTGGGGCAGCGTTAGCTTTTTGACGATGCCGCGACGTGAAGACCCGGAATTCACGCTGAAAGTCGCCGTTGTGACGACTCGATGGCATGGCGCGTCCGCAGAGCAGATCGAAAAACTGGTCACGGACCCTCTCGAAGATGCAATCGACGGGCTTGAAGAAGTCCGTTTGATTCGATCAACGTCGAGCAGCGAACAATCCGTGATTTTCGTTGAACTCGAAGATAGCGTTCCCGGCGCAAGGGTGGACGACGCATGGGATCGCGTGCGGGCCCGAATTCGAAACGTGCCGATGCCCGATCAAAGCATCTCACCTTTTCTGTTCGACGAATTCTCCGACACCAGCGTTTTACTGTATGCCGTCCACCAACAGCCACTCAACAAAGACTCCGGCATTGATCCGCAGTACGTCTACTCGCCACGACAACTTGACCTGTTTTCAGAACGAATACGCGATTCGCTCCGGCTGCTGCCCGGCGTTTCGCAAGTCGGAAGGTTCGGAGTCCAGGAAGAAGCCATTTACGTCGAGACTGACGAAGGGAACTGGTCAACTCTTGAACTGACAACAGACCAAATGGAAGCCCTCGCCCAGTCACACAATATTGTGGAGCCGGGCGGACGGATCGACGGCAAGGACGGACGCTTTTTCGTCAAGCCGAGCGGTGACGTCAGCGCAGTGGAGGCATTCGATTCGTTGGTCGTTGGTGTCGTGGCGACCGGTGAAGAAGGAGGCGATGCTGGATTCAATCAGGTTCAACTCAAGAATTTGGGATTGGACGTTCGGCGAGGCTACATCGATCCGCCTCAGCGCATTTGCCGCTACGGGACTCCCGAATTTGAGTCACCCGCGATCATCCTTGCCGTATCGATGAAGTCCGGTGCGAACATCATTGATATTTGCGACCGCTGTAAAGCAAGCGTCGCCCAGTTGCAGAGCACGGGTGTGCTGCCGCCCGATCTGGCCGTGTCCATCATTTCCGATCAGTCGGACAGCGTGAAGCAACGAATTCGCGAAGTTGGCGAAAACATCGTCCAGGCGATTCTGGTGGTCGTTGTCCTCGTTTATCTCGTTGTCGGGTTCCGCACGGCTGCGGTCATGGCAGCCAACATCCCGTTCGTGGTCATTTCGTCGCTGGCAATCATCACACTGTTTGATGTTCAACTGGAACAGATGTCGCTGGCGTCAATGATCATTTCACTTGGATTGTTGGTCGACAATGCCGTTCAGGTCTGTGACCAGAGTCGCACAAACCAGATCGCCGGCATGAACCCACGCGATGCTTCAGTTGCGGGTGCGAAAATGCTTGGCCCGTCGATGCTGAGTGGAACCGCAACAACGGTCGCCGCCTTTATCCCGATGCTGATTGCGATGGACGGGGCCAATCGCGAGTTCATCTACAGCTTGCCGATCACACTGTCGGTCATGCTGGCTGTAAGTTGGGTTTTAGCGATGACGTTCTGTGTCATTCTTGCCGCGTGGTTCATTCGTCCGCCCAAAGATCCGACTCGTCCCACCGCGCCAATTCCGTGGCTGATGGAAAAGTTCGGAACAGCTTGGCGAAGGCTTCGAAGGAAGAATGGAGCAACAGCCTCTTCAGAAGCAGAGAGACAACGCGGCGTCTTCTATCGAATCTATGGCGGCGCTGTCGGCTGGGCTCTGCGTCATCGAATCATCACGATCTTCGCATCCATCGGGATGTTGATGCTAGCGACTCAGCTCCCGGTTTCGAACGAATTCTTTCCCCTCACACAGCGTGATCAATTCGCTGTGGAAATCTATTTGCCGGAGTCAGCTTCCATCGAACAGACGAACGATGTTGCTCGCAAAGTTGAAGAGATGATTCGCTTGCTCAGTCCGCATGTCGATGCCGAAGGAGAGGCGCAACAGCGTTTGCTCAACATGCGAACTATCGTCGGAGGTGGCGGATCGCGATGGTATCTTGCATGGGAACCGGAAACCCTGAAGCCAAATTACGCCGAGATTTTAATCCACACGACCAAAGGTGAATTCGCACATGACTATGTCGAGCAATTGCGTGTCGTCGCAAGGCAGGGAGACGAGTCGCTGGGGCTTTCGCCGATCGCTGGAGCTCGAGTTATTCCCGTTGAACTGGCACTCGGCCCGCCCGCAGATCCTGTCGTTTTGCGTGTTATGGGCAACGGGCTCGCTAACGCCAACCAACTAAGACGCATCGCAAATCGCGTTAAGGAGATCGTCAACGCAGAACCTGACACCTGGGACGTCAACGATTCGTGGGGTGTTTCCGGTCAGCAGTTATTTGTTGATGTCGATTCTAATCGGGCGAGCCTTGCCGGAATTCGAAACACAGAAGTCGCGTCGACGCTCGACGCCTATTACTCCGGAAAACTGCTGACAACATATCGCGAGAACGACCGACAAATCCCAGTGTACTTCCGATTGAACCCGGAAAGCCGACGGTCTCTTGGTGCTGTGAATTTGTCTCACATTGAAAGCGGCGCCGGAAAGGTTTCGCTGGCATCCATTGCGACAGTAAAACCGCAATGGCGATTGGAGAGCATTGATCGACGCAACGGGAATCGAACGATCGAAGTCAGATCGCGAATCAATCACGGAGCATCAGGAAACGACATTACTAATCGCGTCTTCAACTCCGAGGCAATGGAGGAACTGAAGGCCGAGTTGCCTCCCGGTTTTCGAATTGAAATCGGCGGAGCTCTTGAAGAGTCAATGAAAGCTCAATGGAAGATGTTCCGTTCCTTCGGCATGTCTTTCATCGCAATTATCCTGTTGTTGATCTTTCAGTTTAATAGTCTCACCCGCACTTTAATCATCATGGTGACATTGCCACTTGCTCTTGTGGGCGCACTGTTTGGTCTCTGGGTGACAGGCAATGCATTCGGTTTCATGCCACAACTTGGAGTGTTGGCGCTGTTCGGAATCGTTTTAAACTCGGCCATTCTGTTCGTCGAATTCGCCGACATCGTCATCAAACAAAAAACTTCCGAGGCCGACCGCCCTCTGACCCGCGCGGAATATTTCGATGCAATTATCGACGCTGCTCGCCAACGATTGATGCCAATTTTTCTGACCACTGCGACCACTGTTGGTGGTCTGGTTCCGCTCGCTCTGGCTGGAGGACCGCTGTGGCAAGGACTGGCATGGTTGCTCATCTTTGGTCTGACTTTCGCCACAGTGCTCACATTGTTCGTTATTCCCGTTTTATATTCCTTCCTGTCGCCGTCGCCTCGTCTTAGCACCTCACAAGATTAATCTTTAAGAATCAGGAATATCGTACAATGACTAACAACGCTTAGAGGCTATCCGGAAACTGAGGTTTTGTGAAAGTCTGGTTTTGTTCACACTTTGCGGTTCATCAACGCAAAGGAGTGCACGGTGTCCGAGGCGATTCGAAAAGCGTACCCAAGTGACCTGACTGACCTTCAGTGGGAGATGATCGAAATGATTC
>NZ_SIHI01000065.1 GCF_007859735.1 Thalassoglobus neptunius
AAGCTCTGGCCAATCAAAGACGAAATAACCTGTACCGACACTCCCGGCCGAGACGCTCACATCCCTCCACCGGGTTCCTTATCAACAACAGCGCTCCGTTTTTCGCCCGTCGAGCGCTACGTTTTCTGACCGATGTCTACACATGTCCGCCTCTCGGGTTGCTCCGCTGTCGTCGACTTGTCACGATTTGCGACCCGTCCTGATTTCGAGCAAGTTGCTCTTTCCTGTGCACTCGCTTGAACTTTTTCATCAGGTCAAAGGCAGAGTTTGCTCGTGCGAGTGAGTGCACACCAAAACAGAGAATGTTCTAGCTTCGTTGGACGAAGTGATCTCCCGACTGAAACTGAATGGAACGATGTCGATTGTTGAGAAAAAACACGAAGCGGAAGGTGTTCGAAGTGTTGCGATTTATTCGGAATGCGAGCAGTTCCGCTACACGTTGACCCGGACATGGAACCGGCCCGTTCGGCGACGAGTGGCGTTTATTGGCCTCAATCCCTCAACAGCTACGGAAATTCAGAACGACCCGACGGTCGCACGCTGCATTCAGTTTGCCCGGGACTGGGACTTCGATGAGATGACCATGCTCAACGCTTTTGCGTTTCGGGCGACTGATCCGAAGGTCATGAAGCGACACGATCGTCCAGTCGGGATCGACAACGATCGATACATTCAAAAAGTGGTGCAGCGCAGCGATTTAATCATCTGTTGCTGGGGGACTCATGCGACTCATCTGGACCGCAGCCGGGAACTTCTTGAAAAGCTTGAGAAATGGAAATGCCCGCTCCATTGTCTCAAACTGACAAAGGCCGGCCTTCCCGGTCATCCGCTCTACTTGAAAAGGTCATCCGTCCCGCTGCAGTTGGCTTCTTCCTCGCAATAGCTCGACCGCTCGTGATTCGAAAATCATCTTGGGCAGCGATCGATGATTCCTTGCGAATCAGACAACCGAATCGACAGCGACAGACTTTGATCAAGAGAAATCGAGTCCTGTCATCGTTCCGGAACTTGTCTTGAAATGATCCGTTTCAAGTCCCACCTGTTGCAGCATGCTCACGTAGAGATTTGTCAGTGGATAATTGTTCTTCTGATCGAATGCGAGATGCTGGCCGTGTCGGAATTTTCCACCGGCGAGCAAAACGGGCATATTCTGATTGCTGTGATTGGACGCATTTCCAAGATTGCTTGTCAGAAACACAGACGTCCGGTCGAGGAGGCTCTCGCCGTCTTCGTCGACCGATTGCAGGTCTCGCAAGAAGTCTCCCCATGCTCCGACAATGGCGGCTTCGACGATCGCCAACTGCGAGAGTTTCTCTTCATCCAGACCGTGGTGGCTGAGCGAGTGGTAACCTTCGTCGACTCCTTTAAGCGGAACGACTCCGCCCGAACCGCCGAGGTGATAGGTGATAAAGCGAGTTGAGTCCGTTTGAATTGCCAGACGAACCATATCGGCCATGAGTTTCTGGATGCCGATGAAGTCGTTTGCGTTTCGGATGTCAACCGGTTTCTTGGCGTCAACTTTTGGCTTGGGAAGCTTCGCCCACTCCTCATTGGCGGCCAGTCGGTATTCGAGGTCACGAACGCTGGTGAGATACTCATCGAGTCTTTGTTGATCGCCCCGTCCAAGCTGACGCGAGAGTCGCTTGGAATCGTCCATGACGAGGTCCATGATGCTGCGTCCTTCGCGAATTCGCTGAGCATGGTTTTCTCGTTCAGCGGGGCTGTCATCAACGAAGAGTTGTTCGAACAACCGAGATGGCGAATCCTCGGCGGGAATCATCGAGCCGTTTTCGGTGTACGACGGGCTGTTGGTTCCGTTACTCGCGAGGACGAGTGAAGGAAACCGGGTTTGGTGTCCGAGGAACTTGGACATGTACTGGTCGAGAGAAATGGTGTTTTTCCCTTGTCCATTTCCACCCATCGGTTGGGCAGACAACAGGCTGGCTTCGGCGCGGTGTCCGCCACTCACATCTGGATGCGATGAACCCGAGACAACCGTGAACTTGTTCCGAATATCTTCGAGTTGTTTGAGATATGGGCTTGGCGTGTAACCGAATCCCGAGTCTTTCGGATTGAGGTTTTCACCGAGGAGTCCGAGGCCGAGAGTCATGGCGACGAACCGCTTTGGCTGCGCCGGTTTGCTCGCACCGGCAAAGGCTTTCTCCATCGCCGTCAGCCAGGGGAGACTGATGGCGACGCCTGCGCCACGCAGAATGGAACGTCGATTGAGTTTCAGCCCGCGTCCGAAATAGATTCGTTTACTCATCTGTTTATCCTCGTTATCTGTTGTCTTCGGCGAGTCTTACTGCGACGAGAAGAAGGTCACGGTTTCCCGGTGCTTGTTACTTCGACTGGAAGATGTCGCTGACCACGACTTCTTCCACGATTGTGCGAAAACCGAATTGTTCGTCACTGGCTGCTTCAACGATTTCTTGAATCTCGTCACGATCGGAGAAGGAAACCGGAGCCCCTGTTCCGTATGTGACCAGTTTGCTTGCGACATTCTCAGCGAGTCCTTCGGGGTTCTGGCAAACGAGTTCCTGAAACTCGGCGAGATTGTCAAACGTTTCTCCGGATGCGAGTGCGTTGCTGGGATCAATGACTGCTGCACTCTTTGCTTTCTTTCCTCTTTGTTGAGGATATCGATCGCGCCAGGCTCCGGAGGCGTCAAAGTGTTCGAGCACAAATCCGGGAGGGTCGATCGCTTTGTGACATGACGCACAGGACGGATCCGATTGATGCTTCTCCAGCATTTCGCGAATCGTGGTGGCTCCCCGAATGTCGGGTTCAATCCCGGGGATACCCGACGGAGGAGGGGGAATCTCAACTCCGAGGAGTCGCTCAGACACCCAGACTCCACGGAGCACTGGAGACGTTGTCGTTCCGTTGGCAGTCACTTTCAGAACTGCCCCCTGTGTCAACAGGCCGCCCCGGTTACTCTGCGGGTTGAGTGAGACATATTGCAATTCGTCACCCTCGACTCCATCAATCTCGTAGAACCGAGCCAGGCGTTCGTTCAGAAACGTGTGGTCGGAACGAATGACATTGGTGACGCTCAAATTGTTGTCGAGCATGTGTTGCAGAAATGCATGAGTTTCCTGCAGCATCGATTGCTGGACGATCAGGTCAAAATCCGGATGCAGTCGTCGGTCAGGAGTCGTGAAGTCAATCTCGGAGAGGTCGAGCCACTCCGCCGCGAAATCCTTCACAAAGTGTTCCGCTTTCGAATCCGCGAGCATCCGCTGCACCTGATCACGCAGTACGCCTTCGTTTTTCAGTTTCCGGTGCTTCGCGAGTTCGAGAAGTTCTTCGTCGGGAGGAGCGTTCCACAGGAAGTAACTCATTCGAACGGCAAGTTCGTAGTCGTCGAGTTGTTTCGAAGTCTCGGTGAAGTACAGAAATCGTGGCGAACACAACAGCGAACGGTATCCCAGACGGATCGAGTCGAGGAGATTTTGGTTCTCATTGAAGGACTTCATGACGAAGTTCAAATATGGCTCAATCTCGACTTCTGTCACCGGTCGACGAAATGCTCGATTCGCAAATTTCAGCATTAATTCCTGAAGGTCGCGGCGGGGTTGCTCGCTGTTGACCTTCGAATACTTCCAACTTTTTTTGCTGTGAGAGACCTCAAGATCGCCCAGCAGAACGTTTTTGATTTCCTCATCGGAAGCACCATGATGGATGTGCTCAACGACGATGCTTTCAATCGCGACTCCGGGGACATTTTGCGGAGCACCTTCGCCTGTTCCGATTTGTCCTCCCGCGAATCGAGCCTTCTTCAATTCAACATCTGCTGGACGAATCTCCAGCATCTCGCCTCTCTCAAGCCAGCACTCTAAAGTCCACTCGTCCATTTTTTCAGTGGCTTCAAAGGCTCCTACCCATGAAAGCAATGAGGAACTCGATACGCATTTTCCCGACCGAACAGAGCACCAGACGCCGTGTTCATCCGGGATGTTCAAAGCTTTCGCCCGAACGGTGAATCGGTACCAACCATCTTCGCGTGCCGTCGTCGCTGGGACGCGGCCATAGAACGAAACCGTACCCGACCATGTGACCGCCATGCCGTCGATGAGTTCCGGTTCGCGCGTCCGTCGACGAGGATTCGTTCGCGAGATGGCTTTCGCTTCCAGCGTTTTCACGTCGCGATCGTTTCCGGTCAGTGCTCGACGGAATGCCTCGTCCAGTGCGAGGTCAACGATGTCAAGGTGTTGCTGCAATTGGAAGTGAGACATCGCCTGTCCATCACTGACAGTCGTAAACCCATTCGATTTTGGTTCTTCGGGCATTCGTTCAGCGAGTGGGATGTCGACTCCGAGCAGGCCATGAAGTGTTCGTTCGAGTTGGAGATTTGTCAGGCGTCGCCCTTGAACACGACCGGTTCGTTCACGTTCATGCTTCTCCAACTGTCGCAGCCAGCCACCCAGTTTCTCTCCGAAAGCCTCGCGGTCAGTGTCGGAGAGATCGGAGCCTTCTTCCGGAGGCATTTCTCCTTGTTCGACGCGATCGTAGATGCGAACCCATCTCTCCAGATTTTTGGAGTCGGGTGAGTCAGCTTGCAAAGCGGTGATGTCGAAGTTGGCTTCTGCGAATTCGCCTTCATGACAACCGGCGCAGTGTTCTTCTAGAAACTCGTTGATTTCGCTGGGACGCTTGCGAGTTGATTCGGCATTCAAAATGGTTCCGGTGAGCAGCAGAACGGACCCCGAAACGCAGACCATCAATGATCGCAAGATTGAATTGGGGCGGAAATGACTCATGGGAAAACCTGGGGCGGATTGCTTTTGCCGGTGTACTCGTTTGGACGGAACTGTGTTGTATCGTTCAGTGCGCTCGTGCGAATTCGTAAAGACGAATTCGATAATTACTGAAACGGGAAAGTTGTTTGCGGAGGCTTCCAAATGGTAGCACTCAACGGGCTTTCCGTTGGAGTGAACCAATCGATATTGCTTGTGCAATCGAACCATCTGTCTTAACAACAACCGAGTGGTTCGCACGTTGACATTGCCCGGGTGGGGTGTGGGCGGGTGTGTTCAAACAGGCTGCTGTGAACCTGTGTGAATATTTGGTCTTAGGTCATGTGAATCATGTCACCAATGAAACTCATCGGCACGTCGCGAGACGATGTTTCAATCGAGTCCAGCTGTGCGATGGATGAAGAATTATTGCACTCGGGTCCTGCAGGATGCAACAAATCTCCATACGCATTCTACGTTGCATCCATGCGGGACTCAACACAATTCAATGACAACGGCTCATTTCGAGATGTCCCGTTCGACCTTGATCGGGGGGGAAAACAACGTCGAAGAGAGTCGATTGTTACGAGAATTTCGCCAAAATCGACCGGCGCTGTTGTTCGGGTTACTCGGTCCAACCCATTCTCTGAAGCCAGTCGGAGCAGAGTAATGGCCAGCGGGTGATCGGTTGATCGTCGACAGGACGCAATCCGTAGCCGTGACCGCCCGATTCGAAAACATGCAGTTCACACGGGACGTCCGCTTTCTTCAAAGCAACAAAGAGAAGGGCACTGCTCAACGGGCTGACGCGATCGTCATAAGCATGCACCAGAAACATGGGGGGCGTTTCGGAAGTGACATTCAAATCGTCAAGCAGTCCGTCTTCCGACTCATTCGTAAGCCACGCCGGGTAAATAAGAATGGCTGAATTCGGTTCGAAAGACTGCTGATCCGATTCGTCAACAGCTTCGTATTGCCGCTCCGTCATGATCGCTGCTCGTGCGGCAGTATGACCACCTGCTGAGAATCCGAGAACACCAACTCGGTCGGGATTCAATCCCCAGTCCTCAGCGTGAGCCCGCGTGAGCGAGATGGCTCGCTGCGTGTCTTGAACAGGAGCTTGCCATTTCGGGTCGAGATCCCGCGTGGGAACACGATACTTCAAGACGATTGCCGAGACTCCCAGCCCGTTCAACCATTCGGCAACTTCGGTCCCTTCCAGATCCCAGGCAAGAATCGAGAAGCCTCCTCCGGGACAAATGACGACCGACGATCCGTTGCGAATTTCTTCCGGAGCCAAGTAGACATGCATCTCCGGAGTGGAGACATTGCCGAGTTTGATGATGCGGCGACCCGCAATCAGGCGGTCTTCGGGTTTAGTGAAGTCCTGTTCCGGCCCGACTTCGCGATCGTCGTTCGGAGGAGTCGATGGCCACAGCTTGAGAACGTTATCTTGAGCAACGACGCTCTGCGACGGAATCACACATGCAGCCACAACTGCGAGCCACAACAGACCAAACTTCAATACCGAACGATTCATCAAGATCTCCTTTTGTGTTGAGATTTTGACGCTATCGATTTCGATCAGGTTTGTCTATCGAGTGCGCTTGTGGAAACTGACGGAGGAATGACTTTCGAGATTCCTCGATGGCGTGTCTTTTACGGCAGCTTGGTCGCAACTCATGAACATGGTGCCTGGCAGCTACTCAAATTTTCGCATCACTCCCGGGTAGACCATGTCGGTTGGTCTCCGTTCACCCAAACCATGTGTCAGAATGAGATCTTCCCCCACAAAGTTGGTCGAAAAGTCAGCGACGATCAGATTGTAAACAGGCGCGTTCTCTGCAGGGGTGATCGATGTGATTTCTCTCGTTTCACCGGACAATGTGACGAACGACATTCCCGGTTCAAGTTCTTTGGCCAGCCTCCATCCCAGTCCTGACACCCAGAAGGGGTGCCCCAGGCTGCATCGAATTGTCTCGCGAGACGTGGCGATCTCGATTGTCTCGGTCTCTTCAATTATTGAACAGTGAAGGACTGGTTTGAATGTGATCTCACCGGTTTCAATGTCCTGTGAGAGAACCTGATCGCCGACAGCGATTTGATCAATCGCGAGCGGACCTCGTTCCGTTTCAACGAGTGTCCCCTGCACCAGACACGATGTCGTACGCCATACAGGCGTCAACATGCGCAGAATTGGGGGAGGGGACCAGAACGTCACGCCGAATTGGTCAACTCGTTGCGCCCTTCCCCGACGATTTTCAACATACCAGGTGCCGTCATTGTAGCTGTCATTGAGTTGCAGCTTTGCATCCGAAAGCTGCAGTTCCTGGTACTGATTCCACCAGTCAAACCAATCCTCTGGTGTGTCCCAATCTGCGGCATCCTCAATTTGCGTTGCTGAGGCGAGAGTCCTGATGATGCGTGCATCGCGCACGTCCTGTTTTGTTTCGATGGCGGCTTGACCATAATTCATCAGGATCGCAGAGCCGATATTCATCTTTGCGATGTCAAACAAGACGGGTACTTCATCACGTCGAAAAACCGGTCCCCAGAAGAAGAAATTCGTCCCGTATCCGTAAGTGAGATTGTCTCCCTCGACCACTCGAACTTCACGATTCGTCGTCACTCTCGTGTTGGAAGAGTCCACGGTGACAACGCGAGTGACCGTGTTCAACGGGTTAATTCCACCGATCGTTCCCAGATCAGGATCGTAAAATTGGTAGCGCGTGGTTGTCGACGTCATCCCTCCAAGTAGGTAGGGGACATATGTTTCGAGTCGTCGATTCCGCAGAAGTTTTGCAGCTTGCGTTCTGAATTCTGCTGAATTTGAAAGCACTGCCTGGCGAGCCAGTGCCTCACATGCTCGGTAGCTGTCGATTGTCCCTAGCCAGTCCTGGAAGATTTTCGCCTCTCTTGCACCCTTTGAAGCAAAGTTTCGTTCGAGGGCAGGAATCGCATCCGGAGTGCGAATTGTGTTGAGTTCGGCGATCCATTTCTTCTCTGCCTTCGACCCTGGTGCGCAGTGGGAAATGAGTGTTGAGAGTCTGTCGATCTCTATTTCCCATTCAGCGAGATTTTCTTCTGTTCGGGCAGCTTCGTTGGACATCCGTCGAACTTGTTCAGGAGAAATCCAGGTCCCATTTCGATAAATATGACCGAGGCGTTCGTGTGCTTCGTGGAAGCTGTAATCAATGAGGAGAGCCCGGACCAAGTGAGCGCGTTCTTCGGCATACAACCCGTGTTCCCGACACCCGTCCGCAAGGAAGAGATGGTCGCGAAAATTGTCTTCCAGCTTGGAGCGTTCCTCTCTGTATCTGTAAAGACGGTTCCAACGATCGTCTTGCTCTACGACCCGGTGAAACGGCATCCAGTCGTTCCCGGTCCAGACATCACCGGAAATCCACTTGTTTAACGGGTGATCCGGATGGCTCTCGAGGAACTCGCTCAGGAATGGATCTCGTTCAGTTTGCTCTGTCGTTATTTCGGTAACCACTTCTTCGGCAGAGAGGCGACTTAGGGAGTTGAGTCCTGCAAGACTGGCGACGATTCCGAGAAGAATGAAAGTGTTCCAATGACGGACGGACATGGGGAGTCTCCGTGAGGGATTGAGAGCATCCAGTGAGTGTGGTGTCGCAAATTATTGTTTGAGAGATTGAAGTAGTTTTGTTCTTTCGGCAGCCAATGATCCGTCGTAGTACGAGGAGAATTCGCGGACGCGGCGACTGGCAGATTTGACCCGGCGATTCGAATTGACATCCTCTTTCGCGTTTTCCTCGGAACGTTCAATTTGTGCCTGCAGTCGTTCGAGCTTCTCCAGTTCTGCTCGGGCGCCTGCGGATTGTCGATGGTACTTCCCGGCCAGTTCCTGACGACGTTGAATCATCCGTCGGCCCGCTGCCGTCAACTCACGGCGGCTTTGCATCAGTGTTGCGTAGCTGTTGGAGATCACAAGTAAGTCTCGCTCGGCTGCCATCAACTGTTCCTGATAAGCAGTTCCTTGCCTGCGTTTAAATTCGATAGCTCTCCGTTGTAGAGCTATCGAATTCCGTGTTGCATTGTTAACGATCCGTCCGTCGGATGCTTGGACCAACTCGGCAATCTCTGTGCTGAGGATGTCGATTTTGATTCGTAAATCAGTGATGACATTCTGAACTAGAACGAGGTTGGTCTGAATGGAATCTTCGGCTTCCAAAGAGGCGGAGTACTGTTCCTGCAGCGTGGCGATTTTGGCATCGAGGTCAGCGACATCGTCTGTGGCGACGTCCCGGAACTCGTTGAGTTTCTCTTCGAGTTCGACTTGCTGCTGGGCGATTTGTTCGCTCTCTTCTTTTGCTTTCTCAAGCTCTTCGGTTTTGGCGATTCGACAATCGCTGACTTGGTCTTTTCGATGGCTGCGAGCAGGCTTCTTCGAGTGAGTGCCGCATCTCCAAGTCCACTCCGGAAATAGAGGCTGTAGCGATCTTTGAGGTTCTCACTCAGCCGAGCTTCGAGCAGTTGTGCTTCAGCAGAAATGGACGCGTTTCCGAGGGAGTTTTGAAGAAAATCAATCGCGATTCCGGTCCAGTACGCACTTTTCATTGCCTGGGCGAACTGAGGACTGTCATGGGGGATCGAGCGAATGGCCTCTGCCAGTCCTTCAAGTTCCGTAATCGCTGATGAGTATTTTCCTTTTTCGATTTGCTGCCGAATCAGTTCTTCACGCGCGAGCAGGACCGGTTCAGATGCGGACGCCGCTTCTTGAAGCTTGGCGGCGCCTTCTGTTGCCTGAAAGTTCTTGCGCAACACGATCGAATAGGCATAGTCCAGCAAGCTGGATTCGCCGCCGAGTTTTGCACGCTGACGATTGTAAATTGCCTCGAGAATGGAAGCTTCGACGGGCCCTTTTTGAAATCCCGCATCCAGGAGTTCATTGACCGCCAGGAAGAGGGGATTCGGAGTTTCAGGTGTTTCGGGGGAATCTGTTGTGGGTTCAGACGGATCATCAGCGACGACCTCGCCTGAGTCCGCACCGGAAACTTGACCCAGAACCGGGCTGCTAAGTGAAGCAGCCAGCAACACGAGGCATGAAAGTGCCGAAAGAATCTGCGAATCGCCACTCATAGTGAGCCCATATCCGCAATGAATTGTTCACATACTGAACTCGACAGAATCCTTTCGACAACGCATTTTCTTCACAATGCGCCGAAGCTGCCAACTCAGCGAAGTTTGGACACTGACGACGATGTCAGTAATTTTCACAGCCCATCAGACGCTTGATGTGGCTGCGTCTCATCTTTTCGAAACCAGTTGTTTCCCGTACGAAAAGTCCCGATGCATCGGGGCCTACTTCAAAAATACGGGAGGGAGAAATGGGATCAGCAGAAATTATTCCGAAAATCTCTGCAGCGCCCGTTTTTTAGATTCCTGGTCGATTAGGTAGAGGAGGGTGAACGCGAAGCAGGCAGGGAGTGGGCGTTCTGCGAGTTTTGTGTCACGAGGTCTTCTGTTCAAGTCCTCGAATTCCTGTTGCCGTGCTGGTGCCGAACGTGTCGATGTCGAGCCCCATCTGTTGAGCGAACGTCACGAAGAGATTCGCGAAGGGCGTATTGTCGACCGCATCATGAGAAACATAGTTTCCATGCTTGAATCCTCCGCCTGCCACAATCACTGGCAAATTGCGGGGGCTGTGACTGCTTGCGTTGCCGAGATTTGAGCCGTAGAGAATGGTGGTTTGGTCGAGGAGAGTCGATTCAGTTTCTTCGACGCTCTTCATCTTGCCGAGGAACCGGTTGAAAGCAGCGAACTCTGCTTGTTCGATGATTTTGAGTTCGTCGATCTTCTCAGGATCCTTTCCATGATGGGAGAGCTGGTGCCAGTCCGTGGAGACTCCGTCGATGGCTGGAACAGCGTTCATCCCGCTAAGTTGGAATGTGGCTGTTCGTGTTGAGTCACTCTGCAAAGCCAGAACGAGCATGTCATACATCAGATTCTGACGGCCAATCGCATCCGCCCGATCGCTGATGTCTACCGGAGCCTTCGCTTCGATATCGGGTTTCGGTCGAGTCGCCCAGGATGTCGATTGGTTGAGTCGGCCTTCGAGTTCGCGAATGGCGGTGAAGTACTCGTCGAGTTTTCTCTGATCTTGTGTGCCCAACTTTCGATTAAGTTTTTCAGCGTCGCCTTTCACCGTGTCGAGAATACTTTTCCCTCGATCGAGTTGTTTGAGTTCACGTTGGACTTCGGTGCTTGAGCCATTGACGAAGAGGGCTTTGAAAACATTCGACGGCCGAGTTTCGCCGGGGATTTCGACTCCGTTCGAATTCCAGGACATCGAACGACCACTCGTCGACAAAACGAGACTCGGAAATCGCGTTTCCAACCCGACCTTCTCCGCGATGAGTTGGTCGACGGAGATGGTGTTCTTGAATCCAGCAAGCCCCGGACGTTGAGCCGAAGTGAGCCAGGTCAGTTCCGATGCATGGCCGTTGTTTCCCTGTTGTTCAGGGTGAGCGAGTCCCGAGACGACAGTCAGTTGGTCGAGATGTTCCTGAATCTGGCTGAGGTAAGGAGTGCTCCCGTCGAGTGACCCTTCTTTCGACGGAAACAGGAATGGCGTGTGAAAACCGAGTGTCGCACACAAAGCGACGAAACGACGCGGCGTCGACTTTTGCGAATTCGTGTTCGCTCGGGCAGAACTTTGAAACGCGGGAACCATTGCGTCGAGGAAAGGAAGTCCAACGACAGCAGCTCCTGCCCCACGAAGAAAGTGGCGGCGGTTAAGGGTTGGTGTTGTCGAGAAGTAAATGCGTTTCGATGTCGACATGAGGCTGCTGGGGGTGAGGTTGTATTAGTGCGAGGTCAAAACGCTGTTCGGGAAATGATGTTGCCATCACGATTCGACAAGTGCTACTTGCTTCGAAAGATGTCGCTCTCGATGACGGCGTAAAGGAGTTCACCAATCCCGGTTTGATTTTCGATCGAGTTCTGCACGATCTCGTCAATCTCATCGCGATCGGAAAAACCGAGCTCGCGACCTGTGGCAAACGTCAGGAGTTTCTCAACAAATGTTCGGGTGAGTATCTCTTTCTCCTGGCTGAGCTGATCTCGAAACTCCTCAAAGCCATCGAATTTCTTTCCGTCTAGAGTCTCTCCGGATGGGTCCACATGCAACCCAAGTTTGTAACGGCTCTTTTTTCCATGGACGATTTTCGAGATCGGAGTTCCTCTTCCGGAGGTGATGCGATACCGGTCTCGCCATGCTCCGATCGGATTAAAACTCTCCAGTGCGAAGCCAGGCGGATCGATCATCTGATGACAGGAACGGCAGTTGTCAAGATTGCGGTGCTTGGCCAGTATCTGCCGAAGCGTCGAAGCTCCTCGCGTGTCCGGTTCCACTCCGGGAACTCCGGGCGGAGGAGGGGATGGTGTGGTTCCGAGAATTCGTTCCAGCACCCAGACTCCACGAACAACCGGGGACGTATTCGTTCCGTTGGCAGAGGCCTTCAAGACCGCCGCTTGAGTCAGAAATCCGCCACGGACCTGGCTCGCTTTGTCGTCTCCCAGGGCGACCTTTCGGATCTCGGGGCCGTCCACTTCTGGAAGTCCGTAGTGATCCGCGAGTCGGCTGTTGATCATCACAAAGTCCGACTTGACGAGAGTTTCAATCGGAAGATCTTCCTTGATCAATGTTTCAAGGTAAGCGAAAGTTTCGCGCCTCATTGAATGGAGAAGAAACTGATCGTATTCAGGGAAGAGGACAGCATCGGGGGTTGTGAATTCGAGTTCTCGAAGGTTGAGCCACGATTCGGAAAAATCGGAAAGAAACCGGTCGAACTTTTCACTCTTGATGAGCCGAGACGCTTGTGATCGCAGAGCGTCCGGATCGGTGGTCAGTTTTCCCTTCGAAGCTGCTTCCAGGAGTTCTGAATCAGGACTTGTTCGAGTCAGGAAATACGACAGACGGGTGGCGAGTGCAAAGTCGTCGAGGGGGCCCGATGGTTCTTGAAGGAAGAGGAATCGCGGGGAGCACAGGATCGCTGCCGCTGCCGTTTTCAGAGCGTCTTCAATGGACTCACCACTTTCCAACTGCGAGCGAAATAACTCCAGATACGGTTGAATGTCTTCATTCGTGGCGGGTCGACGGAAAGCTGCGGTCGCGACTCGGTGCAATGAGCCAGCGGCTACAGCTGTTGGATCGTCTGCGACAATTTCAAATCGGGGCCGATACCATGACTTCTCTCGATCTTTCGGATTTTTGGGCGGAACTTCGCGTCGATCGACTCCATCGAAGAGAAGACGATGGCCGCGACTCGGAAATTCTTCCGTCAACGGCCCATCGAGTTTCACATTCAGAATCGCCAAACCCGGTCCGCGATAGCGATCAATTCCCAGTTTCTTGATGACGTACTTGTTGTCGTAAATTCCATACGGAGTGATCTCAATCATGTAGCGATCTTCGATCCAGGCAGTCAGCTCGATTGTCGTCGGTTCTCCCGGAGGCATCGCGAAGTACTCGAAAGTCGGACGTTCCAACCCACGAGCAAATGTTGTGGCTCCGATCGAAAACTCGATTGGCTCATCAGACTGATAGGCATAGCCCGTCACTCGAATTCGGTACCAACCGGCAGAGCGTGTGCCTGCTTCTCTGAGCATTCCGGTCGGGTAGCCCCAAGGTTGAAAGAAGACAACGGCACCGTCTGGAAGCTCCAGCCAGTTCTTCCCGAGGAATCGATCAGCATTCGCAGTCTTGGCATACGAAGCTTCGATATGAATCGATTCCGGAGGGGAAGTGTCAGAGGCGATACTGGTTTCCAGAACAAGATCCGCTGCATCCAGATATCGCTGCAATTGGACCATCGACATATTTAATGCCGATCCGATGTTGTCGAACTCGTGAGACAAACTGTCCGGCGGGAGGAGTTCGGCCAATTTCAAGTTTGTTCCAAACAGATCATTGAGAGTGTTTTGATATTCGGAAGCGTTGAGTCTTCGAAGTTGTGTTCCTTTTTGAGCAGCATGTGCCTCGACGAGAAGCGGTCGAATGGTCGACAGAAATTCTTTCCGGTCGTCTTTGGAAAGAGTGCTCGCATCCGGAGGCGGCATTTTCTCCGATTCAATCTTGTCGAAGATGCGGACCCAGGTGTCCAGCCAACGTGCTTCGTCGATCGAACCTTCCACAGTTGTCAGATCGAGTCCACCTTCAGCTGTGGACGAGTCGTGACAGTCCAGACAATTTGAGGAGAAAAACGCGGTGCTGACATGTTTTACGTCCGGAGAACTCGCGCAGCACGATCTTCCATCAACCAGAATCATCAAAGCGAAACTGTTCAGGATAATTGCGAGTGCAGCGACCGGGAGGTTGTGAAATCGGAACATCGGGTTGGAAACACTCATCGAAAACGGCAGGTCTGGAATAATCGCAACTGAGTGAGATAGTATAGCCTTCCATTTTGACGACGTGCTCGTCAAAGAACAATGAGCGTCGCAATTCTTTATTCTGCTACGGTTTGCAACGGGTAGAGAGGGGCGGCACTGGCAACTCTGCTCGGGTGTCGAATACGTTAGAAAGTACACCGTGATCGCTCATCACAGGACATGAGCCAGAAGAGAAAAGCTGGTTACCAACGAGGAAGCAAAATGCTGGTTGTTACGGTCAGATTCGAGACAAAACCTGATTGCGTTGAAGAGTTCCGCGAAGCCATTCTGTTTCAGGCTCGATCTTCGCGGGAGAATGAAGAAGGCTGTCGACAGTTCGATGTCTGTCAATCCATTGACGAGCCGACGGTTTTCTCTGTCTACGAAGTCTATCACGACGAAGCTGCGTTCGAAGCACATAAAACCAGTCCTCACTCTGCGATTACACGCGAACGCATTGGAGATCTTCTCGCGTCGCGAGACCTCAAGATCTGGACGCGAATCAGCGAGTGATTCTTCGCGACGGGCAGGGATCGCTTTCGCAATTCGAATTGCGAAGACGTTTCGCTTGTGAGAGAAGAGGGAATCTGGCATCGCTCGCTGTTCAAGCAGCGGGTCACAGATTCAGCGAAAGAAGAGGATTCTGACTCTCAAGAGTGGCTTAAGCAGACTGTCCGATTCTGTGCACTCGTTTGATTTTTCGGCACAAACGAGAGCACCGATCGAGCAGATTTCTACCTGGTGATTTCTCAAAGAGGTTGAGAAGTCGAACCATCGCTTGCCAGATCGAAGTCGAACGTGGAAGAATCTTCATCCACTGTCACGATGATCTTGGAGTCTTTCCGATAGGCGTCGCGGAACTTCTCGACATCCGAATTCTCGACGACAGTGCCTTCTTCGGATTCTTCATTCCCCCCACCTTCTTCTTCGGAGTTCAATCCGAGAATCTTTCGTGTGGTGCTGAATTGAATCTGCTTCTCGCCGGGCATAATGCCGTACTTCTCGCTGTTGAACCAAAGTCGATAGTACCCTGACGAATTGGTGAGCCCATAGGACTCATTTCCGTTGGAGACATCCTTGAACGAGACGACGGCTCCGGGAACGGGTTCTCCATCAACCTTGACAGTCCCACTGATGTCCACGAGGCCGAGGCTGGCGTAATCTGGAGATTGCGAGCTACATGCCGAGAGACAGATTAACGAACAAACGAATGCAAAGCGATATGTGATCATAGTCAACGAATAAGTTAAACAGTGTCAGTGAATCTGTCCGGAAATTCAGACAGAATGAAGATGAAGCGGGAACGATCGAATGTTGTTGAGTCTAAGAGGCTATCCGGAAACTGAGGTTTTGTGAAAGTCTGGTTTTGTTCACACTTTGCGGTTCATCAACGCAAAGGAGTGCACGGTGTCCGAGGCGATTCGAAAAGCGTACCCAAGTGACCTGACTGACCTTCAGTGGGAGATGATCGAAATGATTC
>NZ_SIHI01000066.1 GCF_007859735.1 Thalassoglobus neptunius
GAATCATTTCGATCATCTCCCACTGAAGGTCAGTCAGGTCACTTGGGTACGCTTTTCGAATCGCCTCGGACACCGTGCACTCCTTTGCGTTGATGAACCGCAAAGTGTGAACAAAACCAGACTTTCACAAAACCTCAGTTTCCGGATAGCCTCTAAGAGGAATATCGATGTCCGAAATTGCTGTGACGGCTGCCTGTGGTGCTCTCGGTTCCGAAATTGTGAAGGCGATTCGTCAGAGTTTCAGCGACGAAACCGTCATTGGTCTCGCGAGAACTCCGGCAAATGCGGAATCGCTCGGAGTCGAAATCCGCCCGGGCGATTACACCAAGTCATCCGAACTGGAAAGTTCCCTTCAGGGAGTGAACACGGTGCTACTCGTTTCCGGGATGGCTGCTCCTGATGAACGAATCGGCCAGCATCGGAATGTCATCAATGCTGCCCGTACCGCCGGTGTTGAGAAGATCGTTTACACAAGTATTCAGGGAGCAGAGGAGAAGACTGGCTTCTCGCCAATTGTGCAAAGCAATCGGCAAACGGAAGAGGATATTCGCAACAGCGGGCTGCAATGGTCAATTGGCCGCAATGGAATCTATATCGAGCCGGATATTGATTACATCGACCAGTATGAGAAGAGCGGAGAAGTCGCAAACTGCGCAGGCGACGGGCTATGTGGATACACGACTCGGCCGGAACTCGCTTTCGCATATGCACAGATGCTGACAGATTCAAAGCACAATCATCAAACCTACAACCTGCACGGTGAGCATCTCACGCAACGACAACTGACTGCCTATTTGAATGAAGCCTTTGGACTCGATCTGAAATATCGGGAGCTGACCGTCGATCAGTTTCGAGAAGATCGAGTCGCTGAACTCGGCGAGTTTATCGGGAATGTGATCGCCGGAATCTACGAAGGAATTCACAACGGAGCCTTCAACAATCCAAGCCAATTCGCGCAAGCAGCCGGACGCGAACACGTTACATGGCCGGACTACTTTCGTCAGTTGAAGCAGGAACGATCCTGAACTCAATTGTTCAGGATGTTCGAGTCGATCGCCAGTTGCGGAGATGTCGGGGACGAGGAGTCTTCGCTAAGAGCTTCTGCGATGTCGTGGTGGGCAGCCTTGATGCCGAACAGCCGTCCATAGATGACGTAAAACGTCGGCACGAGGACCAGCACGAGCAATGTCGACAGCGCCAGTCCGAAGCAGAGGCTGGTCGCCATCGGGATCACAAGTTGCGCCTGGAATGACCGCTCCGTCAAGATTGGGAGCAGTCCCGCGATTGTGGTCAAAGAGGTCAAAAGGACAGGGCGGAAGCGCCGTTGTCCCGCTTCGACAGCGGCATCTTCGATGGAAATCCCAGCTCGTGATCTTGCGTTAATAAAGTCGACGAGAACGATCGAGTCGTTCACAACGACACCGGTCAAAGCGACAAGTCCGAGCATGCTGAACAGTGTCAGTGGCAACCCAAGAAACGCATGTCCCCAGATCGCCCCAACAACGCCGAACGGAATGACACTCATCACGATTAAGGGTTGGCCGTAGGAATTGAACTCCATCGTGAGGAGCACGAACGTTGCGAAGAGCGCGACAAGGAGTCCGATCATCAGGCTCTGAACAGATTCCGTATCCTGCTCCTGTTGTCCTTCCCATCGAACACTCAAATGCGGGTACTTTTTGAGGAGTTCGGGCATGTACTCCGCTTGAAGTTCAAGAACTGTCTGCTTGGCGTTGCCTTCGTTCTCATCGATGTCGGCGGAAACGGTGATCGATCGCCTTTGATCAATCCGGTTGATTTCAGAATATCCGCGTTGGAAATTCAGATTGGCGATTTCTGAAAGTGGACGCTGAATTCCATCTCCGGGATCGACTCGGATTTCGCTCAAGCTGGCGACAGAACGTCGATCTTCTTCGGGGTATCGCACCATCAGCTTGACTTCATGTCGACCGCGCTGAAGTCGCATGACTTCTTCCCCGTAGTACGCAGCACGGACGGTGCGGGCGATCGATTCGAGCGGGACGCCGAGTGCCTTTCCGGATTCTTTCTCAGTGAGTTGAATTTCCGTTTTTCCCGGGCGGGAATCATCGTCGACATCTCTGACCCCGGGATATTTGGCGAGCTCTATTTTGACTTCTTCGACGGCCGCTTCGAGTTCATCCATGTATTCCGCCGGGGCGAGCAATTTGAATTCAATCGGTTTTCCGCCCGGTCCGCGTGCGATCGATCCGAAGGTCAATGACTCAATCCCCGGAATTTCCCCGACGAGTTCCCGCCATTCGGCTGCGATTTCTTCACTCGAAATGTTTCGCTGTGTGTTTTCAGCAAGTTGGACCTGAACTGAACCGATGTGGCTTCCGGAACTCGATCCCGATGCGCCGGGTGGTCCGCCGGTTTCCGCTTGTGCTCCGACGGTTCTCAGAACAGCCCGGATGAGCGGATTGCTGGGCTCTGAATACTTTTCGTTGATGGTGTTGATCGCCGATTCAATTTCCTGCGTGGCTTGATCGGTGACTTGACTCGGGGTTCCGTCCGGAAAGACAATTTTCGCAATCACTTCCGGAGCATCGAGTTTCGGAAAGAAGACGCTCGGAACGGTTCCATTCGCCACGAGTGTTACCGAACAGATGACGATGGTGACCGCGATGCTGACGGTGATCAGAGTGTTGGCCAGACAGAAGCGAACGGTCGGTGTGTAGAGGGATTTGATGATGACATCGAGAACGCGGTTCGTGAATTGCGTGAGTCCAGCAGTCAGAAAGAACGGCTTTCCGCTTCCGTGAGCAAGGTGGCAGGGAAGAATTGTCACACTCTCCAACAGGGAGATGACAAGCATCGCGATCACCGCGAGCGGAAGGACCGCGAAGAATTTCCCCATGATTCCGGAAACGAAAAACATGGGCATGAACGCGAAGACGGTTGTGATAATCGATGTCGTCACGGATGGAACAACTTCGGCAGTGCCATCAATGGCAGCTTGCAGGTTGGGTTTTCCGAGTTCCCGATGCGCGTAAATGTTCTCTCCGACCACAATTGCATCGTCGACCACGATTCCGAGGGCGATCAGAAAGGCGAACATTGAAAGCATGTTGAGGGTCTGATCGAACTGCCACAATATGGCACAGGCCCCGAGGATCGAGAACGGAATTCCAATCGCCACCCAGAATGCGAGTCGAAATTCAAGGAACAGTGCGAGAACCATGAAGACCAGAAAGAGACCTTGAAGCCCGTTGCGTTTGAGCAAATCGAGTCGGTCTCGCACATCGATCGATGCGTCACCCCAAACGGCGAATTCGTACCCGGACGGAGGCGGGTTCTTTTCAACGTATTCTCTCACAGCCGCGGTCATTGCCAGAAGGTCTTCGCGGGCGGCAGCTTTGATCTGAATTGCGAGTCCCGGTCTGCCGTTGATGCTGGTGATCGAGGGGGAGTCGATGAACTCGTCGTGCACGGTCCCTAAATCATCAACAGTGAGGACGACCCCGTTGGGGCGCGTGATGATCGGAATGGCGGCAATGTCTTCTCCGTGGATGCGTTTGTCTTTTCCTCTAAGGAGGAAGGTCTCGCTGTTGTCGCGGATGTTTCCTCCGGGGAGTTCCAGGTTTCGACGACGAATTCGATTGGCAACATCGGTCAGCGTGAGCCCATACTCGCGCAAGGATTGCTCGGGGATTTCGACATCGATCTGATAATCACGTTCCCCGACAATGTCTGCGACGGAGACCTGCGGAATCTGAAGGAGGTCATCTCGGATCCCTTCGGTGACCGATCGCAGCTTCAACTCGAAATCTTCATCATCGGAGCGGTTCGCGATAATTCCGACGGTGATTGCAGGGTTACGGAGCGTGACCTGTTGAACTTCGGGTTCTTCGGCCAAATCGGGAAAGCTCGGAATGCGGTCGATTTCCGATTGAATTTCGTTGAGGACTTTTTGAACGCTAGGGACGCTTGTTTCGACCTCGATGACAATATTGGCCGCCCCTTCTTGAGCGACAGAGGTCACCTTCTTCAAGCCATCGACAGAGCGAATCGCTTCTTCAATCTTTTGACAGATTCCCGATTCGACTTCTTCGGGACTTGCACCGGGATAGGGAACGGAAACGAGAATCATTTCCAGTTCGAACTGAGGGAATTCTTCTCGCCGCAGTTGCCATCCCGCAAACATTCCGACGAAGAGCACCACCACCATGATGGAATTCATGGTCGGGGTGTGTTGAATTGCCCAGGCGACCATCGACTTCATAGGGAGTTCTCGTCACTGTTTGGGGCAGGGGATTCTGAATCGAGAGATGCGGTGCCGGTAGCTGGTTCTTCTCGAATAGGCATTGCATCGGCGACGGCCGCCAGCGGCGAAACGATAATGCGATCGCCGACGGATAAGTTCGAGGTGAGATCGCGGATGATGGCCCGGTCTTCAATTGTGCGGGCGACAGTCACCGGGTGGATTTGAAGTTGACCATCGCGGGAAACCCATAGCTTTCCGCCGGGCCGCACAGCTTCGATCGGAACAGACATCAACGACGACGCTACTGAAATGGGAATTCGCACCGTTACATACATTCCACTGAGAAGTGTTGGGATGCGAAAATTGAGTCGAGCACCTTCCAGCGATTCAACACGAGTCTGTTCCGGATCACTGACGAGGACCCGGCACGGGAATGTGCGCGTCTCTTTCGACAGCCCGGCTCCTTCGAAACGATCGAGAACGCCTGACCAGATCGTTTCGACTCCGTTGAATTGATAGACAACCTCACACGGAACCGGTTTCAACCGAATGGGATCGATGGAGGTGGGGGGATCGGTTTGATCGGCTTGCGACATTCCCGCCGTTTGCTGTTCCCAGATCCATGCCAACTCGGTCGCTTCCAATTGGCATCGGATGATCATTCGACTTCCGTCACTGATGTGAACGAGATCCGTTCCTACCTGAACGTGGTCTCCTTCTTCGACGATTTCGTCAACGATTCGTCCAGAGATTGGAGCGACGATGCGGCATCGTTCGACATCAAGCTCTGCTTGCTTGAGGGTCGCGGCGATGACATTGCGACTGGCAAGTTTCGTTTGCTTCTGCTGGGTCATTGCCCGCAATTGATTTTGAAGAACTCGCAGCTGATTGCGTGAGGCAAGTTCGCGAGCACGTTCGTTGTCGAGATCGGTGTCGGTTGTGGCTTCCCGTTGGCGAAGCCTTTCGACTCTCTGCAAATTTCTCCGTTTGAGTTCAAGGTCTTCTTCAGCGAGAGAAATCAGCGTGGCCTGATTGTCCATGTCGACGTTCAGTGCTCGGATTTCCTCGTCCGTTTGCGCCAGCTGGGCCTGAATCCGTTCGACTTCGAGGCGATAAGAAAGGTCGTCAATTTGAAAGAGTAACTCTCCCTCGCTGACGAACTGGCCGCTGCGCGCCTTGTCCGATTTCTCAATAATCCGCCCTTCGACTTCCGTTCCGATGGTCAGAACGCGAAACGAAGAGGCTTCTCCATCGAGGTTGATTTCGAACTGGCCGTCGAACTGTTCCACTTCGACGGTGCGAACGAGCGCAGCCCCGTCTCCATTGCGGTCGGGTTCTTTCGGAATTTCCGGCTTCTGACCGAAGACGAAAAATGTGAATCCGCCGATGGCGAGAATCATCACCGAGGCAATGACATTCACGAACAGTCGTACGATTCGACCGCTCGGACGTCTGATTGACAGCGAAGCAGAGATCATGTGTCTTGTTCCGAAGATGAATGATCGATCAAACCGTGAAGAAGTGTGTCGATGAAATGAGAAATGTATTCGTTCTGAGTCTGCCCGGTCGGACTTGAGCCGAGGATCTCAGTCAGCATGGCAGGTCCATGCATTGATGTCAGAATGAGCATTGCTGTTGCTGAGTAGTCGACCGCCCGAATGAGCCCTTTGGCAGCGGCTCGTTTCAGATAGGCGGACAGAACCCGTAAGTCTCGCACTGGTGGGGGCTCGTCGAACTGACTCATCAGTTTGTGCATGTCGACACCGCTCCACCGTAAGACGTTCATCCGTTTCACGACATCGACGAAAAATATCGCAAGCTCGTCGAGGATTTCGCGCAGCTGGATTTCGAAGGGGCGGTCGTCTGGTCCACGTTCGACAAGATCTGTCCATGTTTTCGCCGTGCATGGACCGACAGCGGCGATCATCAATTCCTGTTTATTATGGAATCGCTTGAGAAGAGCTTGCCCGGAAACACCAAGTTCGGCGGCGATTGCGTCGGTCGACACGGACGGCCCATGCTCCAGAAAGCACCGTTTGGCGGTTTCCAGAATCTGTTCGTCGCTGATCGTACGCGGGCGAACCAAGACAGAATCTCTCATTAGTTTGTTGTTGGACACAAACTAATTATTGCAGAGGCTCATTTTCGTCAAGGTCAGTCCAATGAATTTTGTGTTCAGAAGATCAGAAGAAACGTCCTCGTCAAGAGCCTGCAGCTTGATCAGGACTGGTGTCGATGATCCGAAGTGGTGTCGATGATCCGAAGTGGTGTGTTAGAAACATGTTGAGACAATTTCATGGTGGTCTCAAGTTCGTCAAGAAGCGAGTCAATCACCTCTTGCTTGGAATTCCACAGGAACTGCCAGTGCTGATATTTCTTCTCGAGAGAACTTGTGACATTGCCGGACGAAGACGCAACCGCAGCGGAGTCGGAAGGACTTTTGATTGAATTTGAGTGGCCGTCATTGATGTGAGGCATGACGCAAAAACTCCGCGTGTTGGCGACCGTGAAGGCAGTCTTTTCTGATGGCTGTTCCGGCATGATCTCAGTCAGCAGGGATGGTTTCGCAACGATCATTGCGAGCCCCATGCTGAGATTTGTGCTGGAACGTCCGAATTCGAGACAGCGACCTCCGTCCGTGGATTGCTCCTTCTTGTGATGGCTTTCGTTGCGAGAACCGTCGTGCTTTTAAGTGGTCGCACTCCATTCATCGACGCAATAGACGGGCGCTGTGAGGAGGATGGGTAGCCAGTAGCGATATTTCCATTCATGGAAGAGGGGTTGAATGGAGAATGTGCGTGACCGTTACAGGTTGCCTCAGAATTACGGGAATGATCCAGAGAGAATCATCCGGTCAGATCACTTGCTTCCAGGCTGCGGGAAGAAATCGAAGCAAATCAGAAGCGATCAATGCCGGCTCTGTGAGTTCATTGGCAGCGAGGTCTCCGGCCAGACCGTGCAGATAGACACCGAACCGGGCAGCTGAGAACGGGGGCATTTTTTGACCGATGAGAGCGGATACGATTCCAGTCAGAACGTCGCCTGTTCCTCCGGTTCCCATTCCGGAATTTCCAGTGCTGTTCACGTAAACCTGATCGCCGTCAGTGACGATCGTGGCAGGCCCCTTGAGAACCAGGGTCAGGTCATGCTCCTTCGCAAATCGCGTGGCGACGTCCTGTCGATCGTTTTGTATTGAGTCAATGCTCTGGCCAGTCAGCCGGGCAAATTCTCCGGGGTGAGGGGTGAGGACGCGGGGACCGTTGTGCTCGGAGAGTTGTTCGGGAAAGCGGGCGAGAGCGTTAAGCCCGTCCGCGTCAATGACCATCGGTTGAGAACAGGATTGATACATCGCGGTGACGATTTCATCCGTCTCCGACGACTGTGTTAATCCCGGACCGAGAGCGATGACATCTTTCCCCTCAGCATGGTCCATGAGGTTTGGAAGAGCGGACTTGCTCAGGACTCCCGATTCCTGATCGGGAAGCGGGACGGTGATATAGGAAGGTTCGAAGGCTGCGACGATGCCGACAATTGATCGAGGGACACCCAGATAAACGAGTCCAGCTCCTGATCGCAATGCAGCTGCTCCCGCAAGGGAAATCGATCCGCTCATTCCGAGGGAACCGCCGATGATCAGCACCCGTCCGAAAGTTCCCTTGTGCCCAGACTCCGGTCTCTCAGGTGGACTCGGTCGTGAGGAGACGTTCATTTCTGCTCCCTCCTTTGGGGTTTTCGATTCGGCGATTAGGGTGCCTTCCCAATCTTCTCCAAAAATTGGACCTCGGAGATGATAGGAACGTCGAGGCTCTTGGCTTTCTCCAGTTTGCTTCCTGCCTGTTCTCCGGCAATGAGGGAAGTCGTTTTCCGGGAGATGCTACTCGATGCTTTTCCGCCATGTTGTCGAATCAGCTCGTGAATCTCATCTCGCGTGTAATGCTCCAGAGTTCCTGTCACAACGAACGTCTGTCCGTCGAGAACGGGGGATTCCTCGGAGGCGGTCTCAGAATCAGACTCTTGCACTTCTGTTCCGAAGTTGAGTCCACATTCACGCAGCCGTTCGATGATCTCAATTCCGAAATCAGAATGAAAGAACTGATGGACCGACTTTGCGATGACCGGGCCGATCTCGTGAACGTCAGCGAGCGACTCTTCTGACTGAGCACGGATCACGTCAATCGTTCCGAAGCGGTTTTCAAGCACCTGACTGTTATTGCGACCGACGTGCCGGATATTCAACCCGGTCAATAATCGCCACAGCGGGCGATCTTTCGATTCATCAATCGCGTCGAGCAGTTTGTCGACAGATTTTTCGCCGAAGCGATCGAGATTTAAGAGTTGTTCGCGGAGTTCTCGAAGCTTGTACAGGTCTGCATAACCTTTGACTAACCCCGCGTCGAGCAGCTGTTCGATGACCTTAATTCCCATGCCGTCGATATCCATGGCTTGCCGGGAAGCGTAGTAGCGAAGGCTTTCTCGCAATTGGGCCGGGCACGCTGGGTTGACGCATCGAATGTAAACTCCTCCTTCGTCCTGCATGACGGGAGAATCACAGACGGGGCAGCGTTCCGGGAACTCGAAAGCGACTTCATTTCCGGTTCGTCGGTGCTCTTCAACTCGGACGACGTGCGGAATAATTTTCCCAGCTTTCTCGACGACAACAAAGTCACCGATCATGACGCCGAGTCGTTCGAGTTCATCACGGTTGTGCAAACTTGATCGAGAGACCGTCGTGCCTGCGATTTCGACAGGCTCCAAGTGAGCAACAGGGGTCAGTGCTCCCGTTTTTCCAACCTGAATCTCGATTCGTTCGATTTGTGTTGTCGCTTCGTAGCGTTCCCATTTGTAGGCAATCAGCCAGCGCGGGCTCTTCGATGTGTTTCCGAGGAGTTCTCGATCGGCGAATGGGCTGACTTTGATGACGAGCCCGTCGACCTCGAAGTCGAGTTCGTGCAAGTTCTCCATCATCGTCTGGCAATGCTCGAGGGCGGCGTCAATTCCCTTCATTGATTGCACATGGGGAGTCGTCGGGATTCCCCATTCTCGAAGATGTTTGAGGTAGTCGTGATGATCACGGAATTGAATTCCGTCAAATGCGCCGACGCCGTGAGCGAAGAACCGGACACGTCGCGCCGCACACTGTTTGGGATCGAGTTGCTTCAGTGCGCCTGAAGTTGTGTTGCGGGGATTTTTGAATGCTTCTCGCCCCAGTGAGTCCTGAATCTTGTTGAGTTCCACGAAGTCAGAGTTGGCGATGTATGCTTCTCCCCGGACTTCGAGTAGCTCCGGCGGATCGTTTGTTTCGAGGTTCAGGGGGACGCCGCCGATTGTGATGGCGTTTTGCGTGATGTCGTCACCCTTCTGACCGTCACCCCGCGTCACCCCTCTGACGAGCTGTCCATTCTCGTATACCAGTGCGAGTGCGACACCATCGATTTTGTACTCCACCGAGTACGCCACTTCTTCGACCTCAAGAAGTTTGCGAACTTTCTGATCGAATTCCCGGACTCCTTCAATTGAGAAAACATTGTCGATCGAGAGCATCGGCAAGCGGTGGGGAACCGTTTCGAAGCCATCAATCGGCTCTCCACCCACTTTGTGGGTGGGACTATCGGGAGAATCGAGTTCCGGGAACTTTTTTTCGAGTGCTTCCAGACGCTTCAGAAGTCGATCAAACTCGACATCCGAAACTTCCGGATTCGACTCGACATAATAGAGCCGGTTGTGTCGTCTGATCTCCTCTCGCAGAAACTGCACTTCTTTCTGGGGGAGGTCGCTCATTTGAAGAACTCATCTTTCAGCAAGGTGGAGACAGAGATATAGTGCAGAATTCCGCCGGAACAATCATTCGGAACAGTCATTTGCAACGTGCAACGCTTGGGAGAGTGTAGCACTCGGCGAAAAAGTTCTGCCAGTTTGCGCGGAATTGCGATCTCACTGCGGTCAGTCATTCATTTTTAGAATTTTCCAGCGAAAATCGAGGCGCACGGATGCGAGTCATCGCTGTCATGAATCAAAAAGGTGGTGTCGGCAAAACCACCACGAGTGTAAATCTTGCTGCCGGACTTGCCGAGCAGGGCAAGCGGGTGTGCGTGATCGATCTCGATCCCCAGGCTCATGCGTCGCTCCATCTTGGAATCGACGTTGCCGGCGGGACGAATTCGATTTATCAGGTTTTCGCAGGCGGGAAGACCTTCACCGAAGTGATCCAACTCATCGAACAGAATCTTTGGTTGGCGCCCGCGGACATCGATCTGGCCGCGACCGAACTCGAACTCGTCGACGCTGATGGTCGCGAATTCGTTCTGAGAAAGGCACTCGCAGCAGCGGGTGCCAGCGAGAAGTTCGATTACATCGTGATGGATTGTCCGCCGTCGCTCGGCGTTCTCACCATCAACGCTCTGTCCACCGCGACCGAAGTGTTTATTCCGTTGCAACCGCACTTTTTCGCATTGCAGGGACTTTCGAAGCTCTTCGAAACGACAGCGCTCGTGACTCGCCGCCTCAATCGAGAACTGCGTGTTTCAGGTGTTGTTCTCTGTTTGTATGAAACAGGAACACGCCTTGCCGCGGACGTGACGGATGACCTCATGTTCTTTCTTGAACAGAGTGATCCGGAAGCTCCGTGGGCGAATGCTCAAGTCTTCGCGTCGAAAATTCGTCGAAACATCAAACTCGCCGAAGCCCCGAGTCACGGAACTTCGATCTTCAAATACGATCCGGCATCATCAGGTTCCCAGGATTATCGAAACCTTGTCTTGGAAGTGATCGCCGCAGAACAGCGAATTCGCTCAGCCGATCAACAACCTTCGCAAAAAGCTGCTTGATCTTCGAGGATTTTCCGTCCTGAGACACTCGCTCCAACTGTTGGACTTCAACCGGGGCACGTTCCTGAATCAGTCCTCTCAGCCTACGAGTAAGTAGCGTCGCTTACCTCGATGGAAGAAACCGGTTCGCGCGAGATCTGAGAGTCCTCGACAATCGCTTAACCCGTGGCGAGAGTGGTTTCCTGGATTGGGCTCAGTTTTGGAATGGTTCCGTTCGACTCCAGAATGATCGCTTCTTCCCGAATCTCCTGGAAACCCTCGTGAAGCAGTCTGAGAACTTTGAGTGCGTTCGCGGCTCCGACGAGCGTGTGCTGTGCGACCTCGTCGATCATATACAGACAAAGTTGTTGAATCTGGGCAGCGATCTCGTTCTGTTCGGATTCGATTCCTTCGAGGATGCAGACCAGTAGTTTCATTGTCCGGATCTGAGATTGAGCTGCGAGGATCGTTTCTCCGGCCTCGATCGCAGTCGACATTGATGTCAGGGCATCTTCGGCGGCGCCATAGAGACTCAACAGCATGTCAATTCGTGTCCAGTCTCGAATTGTCGACGAGTGGTAGGGACTGTACTGAGGCATTCGGAACGTCTTTTCGTTTTGCGAGAAGAGAAGGGGACGGAATGAGTTTCAGTGAAACTTGAGAACTTCGAAGGACTTCACGAGAAACTGAGTTGAGAGACACTCGCAAGTTGCGAAGCCAGAAAGCTGCTCGTGTTCTGAAGCTCACTGATTGATGATTCGAGTGTGACGAACTGGGCAATGAGATCCTCTTGCTGCTCGTCGAAGATGGCCTGTTGGCGTTCGATGGTTTCTTCGATGGTGAGAATTCTGCGATCGTACAACTCGCGGGCTGTGTAGAGTTGGCCAAACTCGTTTCGAGTGAGTCGGGAAATCAAATCGCCGAGTCGGGAAGCGATCCCTTTGGTGACTGTCACTTCTGCATCTGCCCCGGCGCTGACCTGACTCGGAGTGAGAGTCACACGAAGTTGAAGATCGCCTGTGTTCTCGTTGTCCGCATTGCCGGTGAGCAGACGCCCTCGACCTGTGGCACTTTCGACTTGTCCGTTCACGAGGAAATTCCCAGCGACATCGACTCCCGTGTCACTCGGGTTCTGCGTCAGTCCAAGTTCAGAAAGGGCTGTTCCGTCGAGGATCGCAATTTCGGAAATCGATCCAAAGCTGTCAGACTGGATTCTCAGCTGACCTGATGAATCGAGCGAGACGGAAACCTGTCGGCCGGAAAGTTCGGAGTGTTGATTGATCGTTCGTTCAAGAAGTTCTGCAAGTTCTGCGGCGGTATAGTCACCAGACTGTAGTGTGACATCTGCAGTTGCACCGTCGACTTTAATTTGAAGCGTGTTGTTCCCTGAGTTAATAGTCGTCGAGGCTGCAAGACTGGCATCGCCGGTGATAATAGCCCGTTCGGCTGCTTGGGTAATGTCAACTTCGTAAGGCGAGTCGCTCGGTTGAGTTCGCGATGACCCCAGTAGAAAACTAACGTTTGGATGCGTGCTATTACCTGTCAATGTAAACAGACGAATTAAATCGCGATCTGTAAATTCAGCGTCTTCGCCCGCGAGCACAGATTGAAGTCGCCCGGAATTCACGGAAAGCCTGCCGTTATCCGTGACTGAAATCCCCAATGCCGACAACCGATTCGCATGGCTACCGACGTTGGGAACGACATCGAGAATGAGCGTTCGGATTTCGTTTTGAATGGAGATTGCCGTCCGGTCGCCGTTCAGCAATCCAGCTTCGTCTGTTTCGGCATTGTATCGGACTAAGCTGTCAGTGGAGTCCATAAGCCCGTTAAAAGCGTCGACGAATTCTGTAATCGCTTCGTACGCCGGCTCAGTGTTGCGAGCGACTCGAACTTCGATCGGTTTCGTCTCATCGGCTCGGAGGAGATCAATGGTCACTCCTTGAATCATGTTGGTGAGCCGGTTCGTCGATTGATGAATCGTTAAAGCTCCCGGCCCTTCTCCCAGTTGAACTTCAGCATCCGTTGCTGCTTGCACCGGGTTGTCGAAATCAAATGTGGGAGCTGTTGCGGACCCGGACGAGGCTCCGAGGTTATTGGTGATTTGGATTGTGTTTGCTGCCCCGGTCTCCTTGGCACTTAAGAAGATTCGGTAAGGAGTCGTTCCTCTTGAGTCCGAGTGAATGATTGACGCATCGACTTCGGAATTCGAAAGATTGATCGCGTCAACGAGTCCTTGCAGCGTGTTGTTGGAGGAGTCGATCGTAATCGTACTTTCCGTTCCCGAACCGACGCGGAGGCTGAGAGTCCCTTCTGTGATCGCGGAGTCGGTGTCTTCGAATCCGTTCGAAACAACCTGGTGCGCCCTTGCGAGTGAATTGATCGTCAGTTGATAGGACCCAATGGCTGAGTTCGAAGTGGCTGTTGCTGACAAGGACGTTTCATCGTTGACCTCAACGGTCCGCGCCTGAAAGAGCTGACGTTCGCCTTGTCCCAGTCTTGTAGAAGTCGATTGGAGAGCCAGTAGCTGTGCTTCGAGGGAATCGTAAGCAGAACGTTGTGCGATGGCGTCCTGCCGTCGGACATTCAAGCGGTCAATTTGCGTTTGCTGGATCTCCAAAAGACCGTTGACGATCGATTCCGTATCAATCCCTGTGATGAGTCCATCAATTGTCAGCATGCTGGCGACCTGTTGAATTCCAAGCGGCGATTTAAGTTTCTTCTTCGGAGATGACGCGACGTGAGCAGTCCGAAGTCGAGATGTTTTCAGTTGAGCGATTCACGCGAGCCGATGTGCCATTCGTTAATAAAATGTTCATTAGATGAGAAGGGGTCAGATGAGTACGAGAAGCGGCGAAAGTGAATTAAAAACACTGACCCGTCCACGAAATCCGTTCCAGGACGGGTCGAGGGGTAGAAGCTGACGATCGGATTATCCGAGGAGAGACAAGACGAGTTGCGGCAACTGAGTCGCGTTCCCCAACACGGCCGTTCCTGCTTGAACAAGAACTTGCTGCTGAGTGAAGTTCGCGATCTCTTCCGCAAAGTCGGTGTCACGGATGACCGATTCTGCATTCACTGTGTTTTCGAGCGTTGCTCGCAGATTGTTCGCTGTCGCGTTCAATGTGTTCTGCCGGAACGCTCCGAGATCACCTCGCAAGTTGGTGATGTCGTCAATTGCAGCATCGACGACAGATAGAGCATCCTGGGCTCCGGCACCGGTGGTCACATTCACTTCGCTCAGGTTCCCGAACTGGTTTCCATTGACACCAACTCCGAGTGAAGACGGATTCACACGACCGATGGCGATGTCTGCTGTCTGGTTGGCATTCGGTCCAATCTGGAACGTCAGCGAATTGACCGAAACGGAAACCGCTCCTTGTGCACCGGAAACTGTTTGAGTGGAGTTGGTGCGTGAGTTCCCTCGCTTTGGTTATCGCCAGATCACACGCATGCTGCGTCGTGATGGTTGGGAAGTGAACTTCAAACGCGTCTATCGACTTTGGAGACAAGAAGGATTGAAAGTGCCCCAGAAGAAGCGAAAACGCAGGCGATTGGGAGATTCCTCCGGTGGAATTGCTCGTCGTATTGCGGAGCGAAAAGATCATGTGTGGTCGCTGGATTTCATTTTCGACAGGACGGCCAATGGTCGACCGTTGAAGATTCTTTCGATCGTGGATGAGCATACTCGCGAGTGTGTTGCTCTGGAGGTGAGTCGACACTTGACTGGCGATGACGTGGTTTCGGTCTTGGTGGATCTGTTCACGATTCGGGGCGTTCCTGAATTGATACGAAGCGACAACGGGCCGGAGTTCATTTCCAAACGCCTTCGAGGGTTCCTGGAGAAGGTGGATGTTGGCACATCGTATATCGAGCCCGGCAGTCCCTGGGAGAACGGTTATGTGGAAAGCTTTCACAGCCGCTTTCGCGATGAATGCCTGGCCTGTGAAGAGTTCACGACGCTGACTGAAGCGATCCATGTGATTCAGGACTGGCGGATGACTTACAACCACCGCCGTCCGCACAGCTCTCTTGGAGGGTTGACGCCTGCCGAATTTTCGACTCAGTGTGCTTCCGTTCCAGAGAAGGTTCCGCCTACGGCTCCACCTTCTCCTCCACTCCAGCACACTGACTTACTTATGCATTGTTGAAAACATCTCTGGAATCTGAGATGAGAATGCGCTAAAATCTGGTGATGAGTGATTCCCCACGAACGAATGTGTTGTTGGAAGTGGCAAAGCTGTCGCTTCGGATTGGACGCAAGTATGTCGAGCCGTATTCGCATGCGAAGA
>NZ_SIHI01000067.1 GCF_007859735.1 Thalassoglobus neptunius
ATTCAGGACTGGCGGATGACTTACAACCACCGCCGTCCGCACAGCTCTCTTGGAGGGTTGACGCCTGCCGAATTTTCGACTCAGTGTGCTTCCGTTCCAGAGAAGGTTCCGCCTACGGCTCCACCTTCTCCTCCACTCCAGCACACTGACTTACTTACCTAACCCCAACTCTCATAAGCCTGGTTCAAACTTCGGGGGCATTTCAGAAACACATGGATCTCTGCCGATTCGTGAGGTTACAATAATCCGTTGAGTATTGCATCGAAAGTTGCTGAGCTTAAACTGCCAGCGAAACTCTTCCTTTCCTGTTCTGCGATCGGCAATCATGACTTCTTCGGCGAGCAATGAAAAGCAACTGGCTGCAGCAGCAGCGGTCTCAATGATTCATGATGGCATGGTGATCGGACTGGGGAGTGGCTCAACGTCAGCGATTGCGATCGAACTGATTGGCGAGCGCGTTCGATCGGGCCTTCAAATCGTCGGAGTTCCCACATCAGCAGCATCCGAGCAACTGGCCAAGAGAGCCTCGATTCCGCTCACGACGCTCGATGAGTCACCCGAAATTGACATCACAATCGACGGAGCCGACCGGTTCAACGATGACCTCGATCTGATCAAAGGTGGCGGGGGAGCGTTGTTGCGGGAGAAAATTGTCGCAGCTGCCTCGAAGCAACTCATCATTATCACGGATTCGCAGAAGAGAAGTAACCCGTTGCAGGGATTTCCGGTTCCAGTGGAAGTCGTCCCCTTCGGGCTGAAACCACTCATGAATCGGTTCGCTGCACTGCAGTTGTCTCCGCGTTTGAGAATGCGATCGGATGATCACTCGAAGCCTTTTGTGACAGACGAGAAGAACTTTATCGTCGACCTTCAGGTTTCTCAGATTGCTGCCCCGCACGAGTTGCAGTCGTTGTTGACGTTCCCCGGAATCGTTG
Organism: Thalassoglobus neptunius; assembly: GCF_007859735.1. Lineage (GTDB taxonomy): Bacteria > Planctomycetota > Planctomycetia > Planctomycetales > Planctomycetaceae > Thalassoglobus > Thalassoglobus neptunius. Next base: position 936 of record NZ_SIHI01000067.1, read on the forward strand.
AACATGGCCTGTTCCTAGAAATGGCCTCGTTCGTACTGATGGGGGAGGGGACGGAAGTTCAGCGTTTCGATCGTCGCTGATTTGCTCGAGGGCCTGCACCGAACAAAAAAAGATCCTCGGCCAAATGAATGACCGAGGATCTGATTGGAAGCGTTCTGTTGCACCATGAACGCTAAAGGTTAAACCACCGTGTCCAACCCATTACTGAAATGGATTCAGTGAGTTTTCGTTTCAGGACGGAAGTCGATTAGACATCCATCGCGAGTCGTCGGCGGTTGGCTCCGTAGAACACAAATCCGCCACAAAGGACTCCCATGCCGAGCAAGATGAAGTTGCTTGGTTCAGGAATCAAGCTTAAGTCTGACGTTCCGTGGAGAGTGCTGTCGAAGATGACAGTTCCTGTTCCACCGACGTCGAATGTGAGGCTGTTGATCGGACCATCTTTGTTAATGATTCCGAAGAACGTTGGTGCGCTTCCACTATTCGTGGTAAACGAACCGCTGACGTCTCCACCGAAATTCACCAGTTGAGACGTGTTTCGTGTCGTCAGGTCAAAACCAAACGCGTTGATTGGTGTGTCAAAGTTGAAGGTAATCAAGCTACCAGCGTCGTTCACAAACGATGCTGCTCGATTTCCATCTGTGACTGCTGCGCCCATACCGAACGCTGCATACTGAGCCTGAGTCATGTCGAGAAACTGATTCGGAGAACCCCCTGTTTCGTTAAAATCGTAACCTGGTCGATTGATAGAGTCTGACTTGGCAAACACATCTTCATAGCTGTCGAAAGTTAGCACCCCGCCGGTCGCAGCTTCAAAAGCCGCTCTGCTCGTGAACAGGATGAAGCCTCCCTGGGCTTCGGCATTGAATCCCCCGTAGAGCATGGCAACGCAGACACCCAAAAGCTTCACTTGACGCAACATTTTCACCTCTCCTATCTCCGCAGTTCTTGGTCGGTCGAAACATGTTGAGCGTTTGGGTCTTGGCTCCAGAATCCGTCACATGCCAACATGACTAACGTGACCGTCAGGACTCCCAGAAGTTCCCTCAACAACTGTTCGCCTAATCCGCGCACAATCGCGGTCAAACGCTCAATCGACGTCGAACTCTGGAACAACTTTCCGGGTGAGGTCGGATAGAGAAGGGAAGGTTCGCGACATTGTGTGGAATGTGCCGACAAGTGGCGTTCCAATCGGCGCAATCCCTACAACTGGAGCCTTCATGTCCAAGCTGCGTAATGTGAAACGGGCGCGATGCAGGAACTGGCTGCGACACGTCGCCTTCTTAGATGAGAAAAACGCACTTAGCGCTCGGTTGCCGGATGAGAATGTCGAACTGAGGCATTCGGAATTGAGTCGAGCCCGAAGGTCGGCTAGCTTTCGTTTGTGAATCGCTCAGAGTTTACTGGACGAACTCGAGTCCTTCAGAACACCAGAATCGCGCGGGTGACCGAAGAATGCATAAATACATCATCATGGGTGTTCAAGGCTGCGGAAAAGGGACGCAAGCCAGATTGCTCAAACAGAAGCTGGACATCGTTCACATTAGTGTGGGCGACATCTTTCGGTGGCACATTCAAAACCACACCAAACTGGGGGCCCAGGTCAAGCGGACCGTGGCTGCGGGAAACCTGGTTGGCGATCAGGTCGTGGAAGATATTGTCCGTCAGCGTCTCGACCAGCACGACTGGAACTACGGATTCATTCTCGACGGGTTTCCCAGAAACGAATCTCAAGCGTTATTCTTTCTGGAGAGCTACGACATTGATGCGGTTATTCACATCGAGGTTCCAGATGAAGTCGTTCGGGATCGCGTTCTTTCCCGGCGACTCTGCAGCGACTGCGGGCTCGACTTCAACTTGATCTCTCATCGGCCCGAAATCGAAAATGTCTGCGATGTCTGTGGCGGGGAACTTCTCTCACGTCCCGATGACAAGCCGGAAGCGCTGGCGGAGCGACTTGAAGAGTATCACACCAAAACCGAGCCTGCTCTTGAGCTGTTTCGCCGAAAAGAACTGGTGCTCGATCTCGATGGAACGCCCCCTCCGGACACGATTCAACAAGAGATCCGACGTTTGCTCGAACTCGTTTGAATGAGTTCGAGCGTTCCCGGAGAGGTTTCAGCAACCACTCCGGAATTCGTCGAGCAGCTTACTCCATAAGTTCAGTGCCGCGTGTTTCTTTCGCGAAGAACAGAATTCCAACTCCCACCAGGTAGAGTGGAGCCAGCATCAGCGCCTTGTTCTCGTCAGTGATTGTTGTCGCTCCAAAACCGAAGAACGCGATTGCCGTTGCGAGTCTTCCCATATTGAAGCAGAAGCCGGCTCCTGTTCCGCGAAGGCGAGTTGGATAGAGTTCCGGGAAGTAAACGGCATACCCGGCGTGCATTCCCAGCGTGAAGAAGCCAAACACCGGAAGGACGAACGCAAGCACTGTCGCCGAGGCTCCCTGAGGAATCAGGAATTTGAAGAGCCAGACGACCATGATGAACGCGACAATATGATACAGCGCGAAGGCCCCTTTGCGTCCTAAGCGGTTCGAGATCGCCCCGAACAGGACGAGCCCCAAGCCTCCGCCGATCGTGTTCAGGACCATGCTGAGCATCTCAGACTGCTTGATGGCTGTCTTGTGGGCAGCGAAAGCCATTTGCTTCTGTTCCTTGTCGGCTGTGGCCGGGTCCAATCCCTCTTCGACGATCGCCGTCGCTTGTGCATGTCGCAGCAGAGCATTCTTTCCATAAATATGTGCTCCCCAGAATGTCACGAGCCCGATCGAGGCGAGACTGACGCCGACAAGCGTGTTTCTCAAGTTTTGACCGTGAAATAGCTCAGACAAACGTCCGGTCTTCTGAGTCGCATCTTCTGAGGCTCTCTGGCGAGCTTTCACCCACTGTTCCGGTTCGTGGAGAGACCAGCGAATCCAAAGCGTCAGGAGAGCGGGCAACGCTCCAATCGCAAATCCCCACCTCCAGGCACTTTCCCCGAGTGTCACAATGAACGCACCCGCTGCAGCGGCCAGAAGTGTCCCGAAGACGCTCGATGCGTGAAAAATGGAGCTCATCACAGCCCGTGATCGCTGCGGCATCACTTCCGCTACCATCGCGGAAGCGACCGCCCATTCCCCTCCGACGCCCATCGCGACGAAGAAGCGAAGCAGCACCATCTGCCATGCAGACTGAGCAAACGCCGTTAGACAGGTAAACATCGAGTAGAACAGAATCGTCAGAATCATCGTTTTCGATCTGCCGATGCGATCGCTCAACATTCCAAACAGGACTCCGCCGAACGCTCCTCCGAGCAAGAAGCTGCCGAATCCGAGGTCATTCCATCTCGAAACGGATGGATTGTCCGCCGTCACTCCGAGAAGGGCCGGCATCGCGTCTCGCATGCTCGCGACGAAGATTTGTCCCTCGAAAATGTCGAACACCCAACCAAGGGACGCAATAAGCAAGACGAGCCATTGATAGCGGGAGATTCCTTCGTACCAGCGGAGGTTCTGTGAAGTGGAATCTGTGTTCGGGGAAGGGGTGCTCACAGTTATGTTCCTGTCTGATCAAATCAACGAGACGGCATTCGTCGCAATATGGCAGAACGCGATCGGATTCGCAAAGTCTGACGAAGATCTCTTCTTGCCGCTTCCACAATCAGCACACCGTGCAGGCATTTTTGGCACATGCGTTGCTTTCTGTCATCGTGTCGGGAAGTTGACTCTCGATGAGAATTCGTCACCTCTCAATTTGAAACGTGAAGGAAACGCCCCTCATCAATCGCCAACGCCCGTTTTAACCACCATAATCTCTTAGTGCTCAAGGGGTTACAGATGAAGAAAAGGCTTCTTGGGAGGACTGTCGTTCTCCTCAGCTCTCTACTACTGTTAACAAACACGACCTATGCTCAGGAAACAGAGGAGATCGTCCTCGACTCCGGAAACATTGCGTGGATGCTTACATCCTCAGCACTTGTGCTCATGATGACAGCACCGGGCCTTGCTCTCTTTTACGGCGGGCTGGTTCGGAAGAAAAACATCCTCAGTGTCATGATGCAATGTGTCTTCTTGATGGGGATGATGACAGTGGTGTGGGGAGTTTGTGGCTACAGCTTCGCCTTTGGTGGAGAAAATCCTTATGTCGGAAATTTCGATCACTTGTTTTTGAAGGGGGTCATGCCGAGTGCAGAACTCTCTATGGATGCATCAGTCGATGGTATGATCTTCGCTGTCTTTCAGGGAATGTTTTTCATCATCACGCCAGCTTTGATTTGCGGGGCCTTCGCTGAACGAATGAAATTCAGCACGATGTGCGTTTATTCGCTTCTTTGGGGAATCTTCGTTTATTGTCCAATCGCCCACTGGGTCTGGGCAGATTCGGGGTGGCTGTGTGAATGGAATGAGAAGGCCAGTTTTCCCGCCCTCGATTTCGCAGGCGGAACAGTTGTTCATATCAGCTCCGGAATGTCGGCGCTGGTCTGTTCGATTCTGATTGGAAAACGGCTCGGATTCGGGCAGGAACCGATGCCACCTCATAATTTGACTTACACATGTATCGGCGCTGCCCTGTTGTGGGTCGGCTGGTTTGGATTCAACGCGGGGAGTGCCCTCGCAGCGAATGCTCTGGCTGTGAACGCCTTCGTGGCAACTCACATGGCAGCTGCTGCAGGTGTCGTCGCCTGGTCCGTAGCCGAATGGATTCAGCATGGTCGTCCCAGTGTATTGGGTGGCTGCTCCGGGGCTGTGGCGGGACTGGTTTGCATTACGCCAGCAGCAGGAGCTGTGAATCCGATGCAGGGAATTTTGCTCGGCCTCGCAGCTGGATATGTTTGTTTCCTCGCATGCACAAAACTGAAGAACACATTCGGATACGACGACTCTCTCGACGCCTTTGGTGTTCATGGAGTCGGTGGAACTCTTGGTGCACTCCTCGTGGGAGTCTTCGCAACCAAGGATATTACGGGGGAGCGATACGGCTGGCTGGAAGGAAATGCCTGGCAGATGGTGAATCAATCCGTCAGCATTCTCGCAGCTGCAGCATTGGGAATTGTGGGATCATTTATCATCCTCAAGGTTCTCGATGCCGTCATGGGGTTGCGTGTCACTCAAGATGAAGAACTTCAAGGACTCGATCTCACTCAGCATGGTGAAGAAGGATACATTTTCCTTTAACACGCATCTTCCCATTCGGGATCGAATCATTACATTGCCGGGGAGTGAGTCGTCGGTTTCGACCTGACTCCCAGACGTTTTACCAAGGAAAGTACGATGAAAAAGATCGAAGCAGTCATCCGGCACTTCAAACTTGAAGAGGTCAAGGATGCACTGACTGAAGCCGGTGTTTCCGGTATGACTGTGACGGAGGTCCGAGGATTCGGCCGCCAAAAAGGCCACAAGGAACAATATCGCGGTGCTGAATACACCGTAGATTTTGTCCCCAAAGTGAAAATCGAACTGATTGTGGACGACGACGAATCTCAAAAGGTTGTCGACGCAATTCTGAATACAGCTCGAACGGGCCAAATTGGTGACGGAAAAATCTTCGTCAGTGACCTCGGAGAAGCTGTCCGTATTCGTACTGGTGAAACTGGAAGTGAATCTCTCTAATCATGTGGGCAAACAGCGAATCAGAAGGCGAGATACCTTCAGGTTTTCTGATTGCGTATGATGGTGGACGGAAAGTTCGAACAGATGCAGGCTCGATGGGAGTTCCGTACGAATTCCGTCAGCGGACTGAAGTTCGTCATAACTCAGGAATCGGAATATGCAGAAAATTGAAGCGATCATTCGCCATTACAAACTTGAAGACGTCAAAGCAGCCCTCACCGAGAAAAACATCGTCGGAATGACGGTGTGTGAGGTGCGCGGTTTCGGACGTCAGCGCGGCCACAAAGAACAGTATCGGGGAGCGGAGTACACCGTCGACTTCCTGCCGAAACTGAAACTGGAAATTGTGGTTGATGACTCCGTTGTTCAGGATGCCATCAGCGCAATTACCGAAGCGGCCAAAACCGGGCGAGTTGGAGACGGGAAAATTTTCGTCTCGCCAGTTGCCGAAGTGATTCGTATTCGAACCGGTGAATCCGGAGCAGAAGCAATTTGAGTGTGATCCTGACAACGGGGAATCGCTGAGAAGACAGACTTTCAAACCGATTTCGCCCGGATGCAGGACCACGACAGAAGATGTTCGCGCGCTGTTCTCCGTGAACTCGTCTGAGCGAAATCGATCGGCAAGCAACGATCGAATCCCGTTCACACGAGTCTCTGAGACAGTCCCACGCGGAGTGTCATGATGGAGAGCGGGATTCAAGTTGTTTCCCGTCCTCATTCCTGACAGTCGTCTTCCAACGATCTATTTCTTGATGGCGCTTCGGTCTCCGAAGCGCCATTTTTTATTACGAGCTGTTTCAGATGTCAGAAGTCGCTTCTGAATGGCTGGCGAACGTCTTTCGTCGCTGTGGTAAGCCGTTGAATCTTTTACTTCCCGCTCCAGTGCTGGCAGATTGCTGTGATCAAAGAGAAAAACTCGCTCAGGGAATGCAATGCACTCTCCCCAAGCGAGTTTGTTCACAAGTTGACCAACGGGTCAAGACGTCTCGAGTTCAGTCGAACCGCGAAAAGGATCTACTCGCGAGATTGAATAAACAGGAACGTTCCTTTTTTGTTTGAGGTTGCGATGTCAAGGAGGCCGTCTCCGTTCACATCAGCGACGTCGAATTGCGTTCCAACTCCGGAGTTATCGTCTATCTGGTGCTTCGTCCAAACCGGCTTTCCGTCGACTTGCTGGAGTTCGAACCAGTAAACGACAGCGGGATCGTTTCCGCCCGGGTCGTGCCCCCCATGGGCCCAGTGACGTTTTCCGGTCACAAGGTCAGGCAAACCATCACCGTTCACATCCGCCAGCACGAGCGAGTGCGTCTGCGAAAATGATTCGTCGATGAGGTGTGTTTCCCAGCGAATTTCTCCATCGTCCCCCGGTCCGAGGTTTTCTCTCCACCAGATTCCAAATTCATGTGCTGACGAAGAAAGAACATCGTTGTCGCCGTCTCCATCGAAGTCGTAGACATACATTTGCGAGCAGGCAGGACCAAACGGGGCAGGGTGCCAGTGCCAGGGAAGGTCAGTTGCGTAACCTTCTGGAGCTTCCCACCAGCCTTCGGTGATCAGGATATCGTTCCAGCCATCGTTGTTGACATCACCCGCACCGATTCCGTGAGAAAATCTGTCCGTGCCAGGGGCTCCTGGATCGGAAACCACATTGATTTTCCACTGGGCGTTGGGGAGAGACTTCGGGCTCGCGAATCCCATGACTCGCTCGTCGAAGCCGCACAAGAGTTCACGAATTCCGTCTCCAGTCAAGTCGAGGAGTTGCGGACTCTCGTTATTCGTCACGGGAGTGATTTCATGTTTGGTCCATGACGTCGCCTCTTCAGCATTGCCAGGATTCTCAAACCACCACGTCGGTTTTCCGGGGAAGTCGACGACAACAAGATCCACCCAGCCGTCGCCATTCACATCCATCGCAAAGTTGCAGAAGGTGTTGCTGTACCCTTTCGGGTCGAATTCTTCCACAGGGGCAACAATCGGTTGCGGTTCGGATCCCTGAAACTCTCCATCATCAAAGCTCAATTTGTACCACTGGCTTCCTCCCACGACGTCGATCTGTCCGTCATTGTCAAAGTCGCCAATTGCAGAGCCTTCGCTGCGAAACAGATCATCCAGAACGTATTTCTTCCATGTGATTTTCGCCTCACCGGAACCACTCATCGATGCGGGCCATTGGCTGACCTGTGCTCCGTTTTCTGCAAACGGAGGAACCGGCTCGAGCAATTTCACGCTGAGGTCGCGGAACCGGATTTCCATCGGGCCGCCGGAATGAAGCTGAAGTGCGATTTGTCCCGCGTCTGCCCCGGCCGGATCGACAATGTCAAAGACTTTCGTTCCATTCAGGAAAGCTTGAACTCGCGGACCAACAGCACGAATGGTGTATTGATTCCACTCTCCGGATCGGACGAGGGACGCGTTGTCCTGATCGACGAGTAATGCCCGTCCACGTTCTTCGTAGAGTTTTCCCCACCAGCCGACGCCGATGTCGGCTTGATAGCCTTTCATCTCGCCGTCAGGCAGCGGTTGGCTACGAAACTGAATTCCACTGTTGCCGACATTGTCGATCAGCTTCACTTCGCAGTTGAATTCGAAGTTGGAGAGCTTCAAGTCGCTGACAAGGAAGGCGTTGTGCCGAAGTCCTGATGACCGACCGACGATTTCTCCGTTTTCAACAGTCCAGAGTGGCTGGTCTTCCTGACGTGTTGTGATCCAGCCGCTGAGGTCGACGCCATTGAAGAACCGGTTGAGGTTCGCATCGGTTGCCTGCATCGCAACTTGTTGAGTCCCCGACAAATAAGCGATCAACGACCGAACTTCGTGTTCGGAAAGATTTTTGAGGAGATCATCGGGCATCATCGACAACGGGCTCTGCTTTCGAGCTTCGATTTCGTTGACGGGAATAACAACGAGTTCGTTCGCGGTCTGCAGCGTGAGCAGAGTGTCACTCTCTTCTTTCACAATCCCCGTCACGATTCGTCCCGACTCGGTCGCGACGATATTGGGCTGATACTCTTTGGCCATCACGGATGATGGATCGAGGACGTTGGACAAAAGGTAATTCAGATCCTTTCGATTCGCCCCCGTGATGTCCGGGCCGACTTTGCCTCCGACTCCATACAGTGTGTGGCACTGCTGGCACGTTTTCGCGAAGACGGCTCGCCCCAGATTCGGGTCGGGAGATTCCGCTGCGCTCGACTGAACGAGTTTGAGATACTCAGCGATGAGTGCCTTCCGGTCGACGTCGCTGTCTCTGACCACTCCCCAAACTTTCTGCAGAAGATCGACAACTTCCGGGTGGTCGAGATTTCTCAATTGTCGGATCAAGTCCGCGGAGAGATCCTGTTTCGGAATCTTTCCCGAATCGGCAGCTTTCAAGAGTTCGACGGCATAAGAGACACGGCTCGCAAGGGTATTTCTCGCGTCGATTTGCTCGTCCGCGCTCCATGCTTTGTAGTTCGAAACAATGGCTTGCGCGATTTCTGCGTCGTCGATTGTCGCTGCAGCCCGAAGTGCCTCCGCTCTCAGTGTCGTCCCGGAAAGGAGTTGACTGATGATGGACGGCAGCTCCGGCGAATCATTCTCGACGAGGAATGTGAACGCAACTTTTCGTTCTTCGTAGGGGCCAGATTCATCGATCACGAGCGATTTCAGGGCACTCGCTGCGGATTCATTTCCGAATCGCGATCCGAGTCCGAGTGCATAAAGGTAAACGTCGAAGTGACGATCGGTCGATTCCGGTTTTGTGAGTTGTTCGTAAACCGAATCCCAAGCTTCCGGCAAGGAAATCTCTTCTCGTCCTGCGACAGCTCCTCGAATTCCCTTCAGGAAGGTAAGTCGAACGACATCGTCCTTTGCAGTCGAAAGCCCATCGACCAGCAGCTTCAGTGAATCTTCAGTGTTTCCGCTGCCGAGGCGACGGATCATGAACTCTCGGAGCAGGGGAATGTTTTCACCGGATGACATCGCCAATGCCAGTGCCCGCTGCGGATTGACGTCCGCGAGCGGCTCCATCGCGTACCAGTACATGAGCGGCAGATTGTGATCGGCAGCGTCTTCCGGATGTGATGTGAGTGCTTCAAGGAGTTGCCATCGATCCGCGAATGCCATCGATTGCGCGATTGATGCGAGATTCAATCGAATCCGGTCCGCGCCCGGTTCGTTTGAGCGGGCGAGGGCAGTCAGATTGCTGAGAATTTGTGGCGAGAAGTCTTTCGTCCCGACGAGCATGCGAAGGATCGAATTGGTTCCGTCGACTCCAATTCGCGAGACGAGTTCCTCGACTTGCTGATCATTCGACGGTTGAGAGACGTACTTCGGATCGAGGAAGAATTCGACACCGACAAGCGAGTTGACCAGCCGATAACGGCGTGGCATTTCCGGCAACTCAGCATTTTCGGACAAGATCTTCTTCGCAGCAGCGATGGCGTCTTCGTCTGAGAGTTCTCCGGACCAGCGACGTTCCTGCAGAATCCGATTTGCACGGCGGGCAAACCATTCGTTTTCGGAAACAAGCGCCAGAGTGATCAAGTCCTTTGACTCGACATCTTTCAGGTTGAGTTTGACCGGCGAAGCGTTTCCGTAGCTGACACGGAATACTCGTCCATTGCTGCGATCGTGAGCCCCTTCTTCGACCCGATGGCACTGATTCTGGTCGTACCAGTCGATGACATACATTTGCCCGTCCGGACCGTATGTCATGTAAATCATCTGTGACCACTTGTCCTGAGTCAGCAGGAAGTCAGGATATCGATCCCCGACGTACCCGGAACCTTCGGGGATCAGCTGATCGATATTGATTCGATTCCCGTGAATATTGTTCATGAAGAGCTTGCCGTGAAACTCTTCGGGCCATCCCTGTTGAGTGGTCTCGCTTGGGAGCTGCCAACCCGGTTTCTGTGCGTATTTCTTCAAGGTCTCCCATTCTGGAGCGGGAAATCCTTCTCGTCCTCCGAGATAAATCATCGCTCCGGCGTGTGCGTGGCCGCCTCCGAGATCATCGGAACGGGCGCGGTCGTTGTTGTTCCATTGGTTTCCGACAAAGTGCCGGTGTTTTGCGATCGTTTTGATGTCGTCGTAAGTGTGCGGGTTGAAGTGCTGTCCTCCCTGCCGCTGATAGCGAGCCCCCGGAATGATGTGATACAGGTGAGGAATCACGCAGGCCGTGATGAAGGCATCGCCTGCTTCATTGAAATCAACTCCCCAGGGATTACTTGATCCATGGGCGTACACTTCGAAGATGTGGCGGGTTGGGTGATATCGCCAGACACCCGCATTGAGAGGTTGCCGTGCTTCGTCGGGAGTTCCCGGTTTTCCAACTCGTGAATGAGTGAAGACGCCGTGGCAGCCGTAAAGCCAGCCATCCGGCCCCCAAATGAAAGCGTTCAGCGTTTCATGCGTGTCTTCATAGCCGAAGCCGTCCAGAAGGACGGTCGCTCCCGCTGGGATATCTTTCGGGAATTGCAGGAGTGACTCCGGCGGAGCAATTTTTGCGATCACAGGATCTTCGGTATCCGGGACATCATCACCGTCGCGATCCGGAATGAACATCAGGTACGGTGCTGCTCCTACCCAGACGCCGCCGAATCCCAATTCAATTCCGCTGACGAGGTTCAATCCCTCGATGAAGACTTTCCGAGAGTCAAACACGCCATCAAGGTTCGTATCTTCCAGAATGATGATTCGATCTCGACCTTCACCTTGTTTGGCTCGCGTTGGGTATTCATAAGCTTCTGCAATCCAAAGCCTGCCCCGATCGTCGATGGCCATCGCGATGGGCTGCATGACATCCGGTTCTTCAGCGGCGAGCTGAACGCGGAAGCCGTCAGGAACGATCATTTTCTCAGCCGCAATTGCACCGGAGAGGTTTTCGAACGGGTAAATTTCCCCGAGTTGAACGCGTGGAGCGGGAGTCAGAACGGGAAGCTCAAAACGCGGCCGTTGAGCGTAAAACCGGAAGTCGTCGAAGTTGACGTGCCCCCAGCCTGTCGAGTTTTCGTCGACGATTCGGATCTGAATCATCTTCCCGACATGAGAGGCAAGATTGACGACCGCAGGCTGCAATTCTTCGCGATTGCGTCCGGAAATCCGGTAAAACACCTTCTGATCGTCTGCGAGAAGCAGTTCGACGCGAGTTTCCGGATGACTGCCTCCGCCGACCAGAAAACTGCACCAGTTGTGCGTCACTTTGAAAGGAACCGAAGTGAGCGTCCCTTTGGGGGGATCTCCGTGCTTTTCATAGCCTCCGAGCCAGTATTCGCCGGTGTGCTGGCTCTTCTTCCCGCCACCGAACTCCCGGTTCTGATCGATTCCTCCTTTGACCGGCTGATCGGTCCAGGCGGTTCCCGAGGCTGTCCAGTCTCGGAGGTCACCGGCTTCGAAATTCAAATTGAGAGTCCGTCCATCTTCCCCTTTCGGAAGAATTCCAGGTCTTCTCAGTGGTTCGTTGACCTGTGCAAAAACGCTCCCGGAGAGACAGATGATTGCCAAAGTAAAACGAGAATGGTGCGTAAACATAGTGGGTCTTTCTTCGAGCCTCGTCAAAATCAACAAACGCATCATCTCGATTTGATCGGTAGACGACAACCAAACAAAGAACACATCACGCAGATTCCTCGAACTTCCGTTTGACCTCATGTGTCTCCCACACTCGACAGCAGTGTCTGAGCCGATAAACTCTGTCGCTTTGAATTCCACCTAAGGTGATACGCATGAAATTCGAAACTCGCTGCGTTCATACCGGAGTCGAAAAGGACTCCGCTTACAATAGTTGCATTACGCCGATTTACCCGACATCGACCTTCTATTGGGACGATCTCACAACCAATCGGGGTTACGACTACACGCGCAGCGGGAATCCGACCCGTCGGGGTCTCGAAGAGAATCTCGCTGCTCTTGAAGGAGGAGTCGACTGCCGGGCGGTCTGCACAGGCATGGCGGCAATCACAGCTTCGATGTTTCTCTTCAAGCCTGGCGATCATATCATCGCAGGAAATGACATTTACGGCGGGACTTATCGCCTGTTCTCCGATGTCTTCACTAATCAGGGCTACAAATTTTCGTTTGTGAACATGCGTGATCCCGCTCAAGTCGAAGCGGCCATCACTCCGGAGACAAAGGCAATCTGGATCGAAACTCCCAGCAACCCACTTCTGAATATCGTCGATATCGAAGCGGTTACCAAAATCGCACACGCTAACAATCTCATCTCGATCGCCGACAACACATTCCTTTCTCCGTATCTTCAACGCCCCTTGGAGAAAGGCGTCGATATCGTGATTCACTCGACGACGAAGTACCTCAACGGACATTCCGATGTTGTCGGCGGGGCAGTCATCACGAAAAAAGAAGACCATCAGGAACGTGTCTCGTATATCGTGAACGCCATGGGGCTCGGTTGTTCACCATTTGATGCGTGGCTTGTTCTTAGAGGAGTGAAGACCCTCGGGCCACGCATGGAAGCACATCAGCGCGGAGCGATGGCGCTGGCAAGAATGCTCGATGAGCACCCTAAAGTTCAGAAGGTCTATTATCCTGGGCTGGAGTCGCATCCCCAGCATGAACTGGCCAAATCCCAGCAGGACGGTTTCGGAGCCATGCTCAGCTTCGACGTTGCTGAAGACCGTGCCTTCGCTGAAAAAGTCTTCAAGAATCTCAAACTGTTCCAACTCGCCGAGTCGCTCGGAGGCGTTGAGTCACTCATCGAATATCCAGAAACGATGAGTCATGCCTCAATGACCGCAGAAGCCCGCCGCGAAGCTGGCATCAGCGACCGAACCATCCGCGTCTCCGTCGGGATCGAATCTCCCGAAGACCTCGTCGCCGACATGCGAAACGCTTTGGACGCTTAGCCGAGTTTCATGTCAGTACCGGCACCTTTAGAGAAAAACAGCTTGGATTCGGTGGAAATCCAGGCTGTGAAATCTCCACGTACTATTTTGATTTCGTCGTGCCGCGATCAATGAACTCGACCAGTGGACTGCACCTACTTCTCATTGATCGTCGGCCTGTTGGTTCAAATAGTGCAAATACGATCTGATTAAATGCAACGCAAAGTTTCGGGCGTTAGATAATTCCGATTGAGTTGCGTCACGCAAACAGCCATGGTGATTTCCGCGATGACGACCTTGTTTAATCGGTTGAGCGTTTGCAAGTTCCTTGAAATTAGTCCATTTAAAGTCGGATGGTCCACCTCCGTCGATTTCGAGTTTCGCTATCATTCGTTTCTCTCCGCCGAAACGCTTACTCAGCGCATCTCGAATTTCGTACAGGTAGACGATTTCATCGTCTGGGTGAAGCAAAGCACCTTCGTAGCTCTGGATCAGGCTCAACATCAAGTCGTCCCGTTCGGCTGCCTTGGCGACTTCCTCTACATCGCTGAACAGTTGTGATACTCGAGACCGTCGAGTGTCAGAAATGATATTCCCGTCGCTGCCAAGGACCTGTATTTCAGGAGAAGTTGACGTCACTTTATGAAATGTTGAGTCAGGAGTGATTTTGCTGTGTTGAAAACAAATCACAGGTTTTGATCGTGGGCTAACGCCTCAGGGCGTAGGCGAGGACTTTGAGGGCGGCTTCGACGAACAGGGCTTTCTCGCTTCTGGCTGAGAGTGCGGCACCTGTGGTTCGCTTCAATCCGCTCATGAATGATTCCACAAGCCAGCGTCTGCCGTATCCTTTTGTTTCGAGTTCTGTCCTGGTCATCTGTGAGCGGTACTCGCCATTCAGCTTACCGT
>NZ_SIHI01000068.1 GCF_007859735.1 Thalassoglobus neptunius
TTCAAAGTCTCTCCCGAGCCATCGAAAGCAACTTCCGGCACTTCAAAACAAGCACGACCTCACTCAATGGCAACCAACCAAAACTCAGACTGCTACTCAGAAGTCCGCAATGTTCAACGGGCTGCTAGGTTACGGGACTGATCACACCAATTTTGTTCCAATTGGCAGAGTGCCATGTGCCCTCGCTCACGTGGGCATGCTGAGAATGTTCCGTCGCGGGTGGCCCAAAATCCTTTCTGGGCGGCGAAGCTGTTTTGTGCTGCTGTCCAACATTGAACACGTCGAACACCGTTTGAACCTGACAGCAGGGAGATTGTGAAGACGAACAACTCACGCGGACTGCTCGATACGATCGAAGAAGAGATGACGACGCAGTTGCCGCGGACGTATCATGACTCCAGGCAACCTCACCACCGACGAATCCGGCAGGATACTGACTTGGGACGCTGACGGGTTCCTGAGTGCTGTCGATGTCGATTGGCTCGACACTTCCTTCGACAGCAACAACCACCGAGTCCTCAGCAGCCAACAAAACAATCTTTGCTTGCAGACCGAATCGCGCCGGAGTTGAACGAACACGAGACCACTTCGTCGAGGACACTCGTTCTGCCTCAGTCAATTCAATCCGCAGTGCAACTCTCATCTGATCAACCTCCTCGTAAGACGAATCAGATTGAAACACCGAAAGACTTCAAAAGTAGCGACAACTTCGTGACGCTACACTGACGACTCACCCATCTTATCCACTTTTGATGTCGGAACGGCCCTGCCGAGAATTCAGGCAGATCTAGAATCGCTTCTACTCGATTGTTACGATCGTGTCATACATTGATGCCACTTTTCCAGATCCCCTCCCAGACTCAACGTCTTTTCAGAATGCGGATTCGAAATGAGCGATCATCCAGGCACGCAAAATGCCCCTTTCGGATCTGTGAACACCAATCCCGAACAAGATGGGGCAGTCGTCCGCAATGGACTTCAGTCGATCGGTCCCTATCAGTTGATCCGCGAACTGGGTCGTGGGGCGATGGGCGTGGTCTTCGAAGCCGAGCACAATCGCCTGAAGAGACGAGTCGCCGTCAAGATTCTCCCTAAAGAGCTTGCCACTTCGGCAGACGCATACGCCCGCTTTCATCGCGAAATGGAAGCGATTGGACAGCTTGAGCATCCCAACATTGTTCTTGCGACCGATGCCGGGCAAGTCGACGGCATCTGCTACATCGCAATGCAACTTGTTAGTGGCGTGGACCTTGACAAGGTTCTCTCTCGCAAGGGACGTCTACCAGTCGGTGTCGCTTGCGAAGTCATTCGTCAGGTTGCTTTGGGCTTACAGGAAATTTCCAAACACAACATCGTCCACCGTGACATCAAGCCATCGAACCTGTTTCTGACGGAGAACGGAACGGTCAAAATCCTTGATCTGGGTATTGCTTCTCTTCGAAAAGATCCAGCGAGCGCAGAGGGTGACTCCAGCAAACTGACAATGACCGATTCGTTCGTTGGCACGCCAGATTACGTAGCTCCAGAACAGATCGTCAGTCAAGGACCGATCGACTCTCGGGCAGACATCTATAGCCTAGGTTGTACGCTGTATCACCTGCTGGGCGGGAAGGCTCCATTTTCGGGCGAGAGCTATATGTCGTTCCCAGCCAAGTTGATAGGGCACATGGAGCATGCTCCCGAGCCGATGCGATTGGAATCGGATCTTCCTAAGGAAATCAGTGCGGTCATCGAAAAGATGATGGCAAAGAACCGGGAAGATCGCTTTCGCCACGCCAAGCAGGTCGCGGAAGCTTTAGAGCCGTTTTGCGATCCCGAGGCTCTTCACAATCTGGCAGGTGCTACTGAGTCCACGCCCAAGCGAAGAATACCGACGCCAATTAAATCACGATCGAATTCTCGACCGATTGTCATTTCGATCGCTGTCACTACAGTCTCGCTGATAGGTCTGTTCCTGCTCGCGCCTCTAATCAACCCACCTGATCAACAGGCAGATTCGGACAGCGAACAGGAGTCACAATCGATTGTCGAAAATCCGAATACTCCAGAGCCATCTCAGAAACAGTTTCCGCAGCCGTCACCATCAACGACATCAGTCGATGAAGTGCTACCAGAAGAGGAACAGGCTGATCTTCGAACCACCGAGACAACTCCGCGTGAAGAAGATACGACGACGAATAAACAAGACGTCCGAACCGAACCACTCATCGCCGACGATGGCGATCGCCAGTCCGTCACAAATTCGCCATCAGACAGTCAAAATGCCGTCGCAGCAGAGACGGCCTCTGAAGACGCAGAGCCGATCACTCCGGAACTGGTCCGTAACGGAGCGAACACGAACATTGCTGACAAGACCGGCGACATGCCGAGCAATGTTACCAAAGAGATGACAACCAACGACGTTGACAAAACCACTCAGGAAAACGTCATCAGACCTGACAAATCTCTTGCAGTCATCGCAGAGTCCAGCAAGTCGGTCGCGGAAAGCACGGAAAAGATCGCTCTGACACTCGATCAGATGCAGAAGCGATTCGGTGATTTCTCCAAGCAGGTCAATGACGATCCGCAATCTCCTGCAGAATGGTACGCGAATGCCATCATTCTCGCGAGAAGCGGAAATCAATTGGAAGCTCGACGGGCTTATCTAAGTTTCTTTGCCTGCAACCTCAACGTAGTTGATCCGTATGCCTCGTTTGCAAGACTTCTTCGTTTGCAGGAAGGAACGGCAGGAGCGCGAGAGACGTTTGGGGAGATTCCGGGTGATCGAACGATTCCAGCCCGGCGACTGGTAGAAATCTCGCTGCAACCGCGTGAATTGCAACGTGACCTGTTGGAAAAGCTTGTCGAAGAAGTACCTGATTTTGGTCCTGCATACCTCCCTCTAGGCAATTCGAGAGTTGGCACACACTTTGGATCGTTGAGTTTGCTCGATCAACTGACTGCCAAAACGACGTTCGAAAACTACCTCGAAGCACACAAGCAAGGGAAGGTTCTCAAATACTATCTTGATCAGTCGTTGGTTGCAGAAACGTTGCAGGATGCTCAGTTACAGCTCAACGGGATGACGCATATTACCCAGCACGTCGTCAATAACCCTGTCTCAATTCTGAGCAAATCGAGCTATGCAGAGGAACGATGGGAACTCTATCTCCAGTTCGCAGAAGGTGTCCTTGAGCCAGAATTTCGCATTCACTCAGATGACGATTTCACAGCGATCAAGATCCCTGATCGTCCAAATCCTGCACAGATTCGTGCTCGCGCTCAGGGTCTCAATGACCAGTTTCCCTCTTTCGCCGATTTGAATTTGGTTCGAGCCGTGGAGATTGAATTTGTCGCAGACAAAGAGGACTTCGCACTCGAAGTAAAGTATCTGGACCGAAATCAAATTCCCCGCGGTCCATTCACAGTCGACTTTGATCCAAAAACGGCGGCGATCGAACTGGCCTATTTTTTCCTGGAGATGGGCGATCCCGAAGAGGATTGGGTAAGCATCAGAAATTGGTATGATGATTACGAAATATGGTTCACTGGATTGTTGCAACACAGCTACAAAGCGGTCAAAGAAGTTCGCTATGGGATCAACGTTGAAAAACCGAATCAGACGCTGCCCATTCCGACGGATCACTATGGTAAAGCAACAAAGAATCAATATTTCATAGAAGTCAAGATTCCAGTCCGTTTCGTCACTCTGCAAGTCACGACGATCGACGGCAAGAAATCGCCCGTTTATCGCTACGTCAAAGAAGAGTAGGACGCCTCTTTCTGAGATTGTCACCGCCCGAAATGTGCTTGCGCACATTCGCTTGGGGTCGGGCTCTGTAATTTCCTACGGGCAGTTTCGAAACGTGAATTTAGTGTCTGATTGGCGAGGTAGCTGCTGATCTCTCCGTCCGAAAGGAGACATCAGTAATGGTCATTACCCTGTTTGGTTGGCCGACAAAATGTCAGTCCAATAAAACAGGATCCAGGACGGCCCCGCCACCATTCATTTCTGACTCAAAATGGGAACTGATCAAGAATCTGTTCCCGATCCGCCGCGCTCGCCCAAAGGTAGGCGTCCGCCTGTGACAGCTCGGGCATGCCTGGAGGGCGTCATCTTTGTGTTGACAAATGGATGTCGTTGGAAAGCCCTGTCTCTTTGGACGGGGCCAGAGCAGTATCCCAGTCCTGCAACACGCTGGCGTCGGCATCGTGACTGGACGGAGTCCGGAGTCTGGAAAATTGCCTGGCAACGGCTGCTCAACCACTTGGACAAGAGAGGTCGAATCAACTGGTCTGAAGCGATGGGGGAAGGCACGTTTTCGCCAGCAAAAAGCAGGGACTCGACGTTGGCAAGACCAAACGAGCCAAAGGGACCAAGCTGCTGTTGCTGGTGGACGGACATGGACTTCCGTTGTCCGCATTCACCACACCAGCCAATCAATCTGGCGAATCAGTTCGTTGTGGGTGCAGCGTGCGAGCAGAAAGAGCAGCGGTTGGACGAGTCGTCTCATCGTGATAAGCTCCACGCGTAGCGGTCGTATTGGGCAGTTGTTTCAAATTATTGATACACCGCTGGGATGCTTAATGGTTGCCACAACAGTGCATTACTTGAGTCGTTCCTTCCTTCTTTTCACTCTTGGCTGCAGAGTTTGCGCAGCTTCTCATCGGAGTGAATGTCGCGTCTGTTGTTAAACCATCGGGAAAGTGTTCGAAGTGGCCGACTCGTTCTGAAGGGGAGCAGGCATCCGCGGTCTGTCGTAAGTCATTGAAAGAACAACGCTTCTGCCATTCCTTCGAACGCGAGTCGTTACGAACTCGGGATGGCACGGAGAGGGAGATCGCTAATCACACCTCGCATTCGACCACTGGGTAAGCTTCTCTGGGTTCAAGCACATGTAAACGCCCCTCACACCATCATCGACTCGCACCGACGCAACGTGCACAACTTTGTCTTCCAATGTAAAGATCACACCGGGATCTCCGTTGACGACCGCGGGGTGCATATCATAGTCGCGTCGTTTGGTGTGGAAGACCTTGGCCAGGAAACGAGCAATTCGGTTGCGTCCGCGAATTACAACACGCGCCGCCGTCACCTTGCCGCCGCCATCAGAATACACTTCCACATCTTCCGTCAACAATTGTTCGAAGAGCTTAGCATCGCCGAGCCGACAGGCAGCAACGAATCTTTCAGCCAACTCGGTAGCTTGCTCTCGCGGAGGTCGAAACCGTGGCGCACCTTCAGTCAAATGTTCTTTCGCGCGGCTGACGATCTTCCGGACGTAAGTTTCCGATTTCTCAAGAATCTCTCCAATCTCGTTGTACTTATAATCGAAGATTGTCCTCAGCACGAAAGCCGCCCGCTCCATTGGTGATAGCCTTTCGAGCATGATGAGAAATCCCAAGCTTAGAGACTCTTGCAAGTTTTCGTCGTGTACACAAGCAGAGGTATCAATAGGCTCGGGAACCCATGGTCCGATGTACGACTCACGAAGGCGGTTGGCACGCAACTTGTCGATACATCGTCTCGTAGTCGTTCGGATTAAGAAACCTTCTGGAGAGCTGACGTCGTGGGCGGTGTGCAACCGCAGAAACGCATCTTGGACCGCGTCCTCGGCGTCGACGATGCTACCCAGCATACGATAGGCGACGGACATCATTCGCGGACGAAACTCTCGGGCGAAATCAAGCGTGCCACCTGCTTCACTTACGAGCGATATAGCCATCGATATCTCCCTAACCGCTTCACTGTTTCGAAATTACCTGACGTACCTACTCATGCTTTTCTACCGGGGTCACGATCTCATCAATGTTGTGTGGATGCAGCACCAAAGCTATCAAACGCGTCGGTTCCGTTGCTGACGGATTTTTCGATACACGGTGTAAACATCCGGTTGGTTCATAAAACGTCTCGCCCGCTTGGAACAGCTTGGGTGGCTCATCATCGATCCCCAGTTCGTATTCGCCTTCAAGTACATAGACGAATCCCGGACCCGGGTGACGGTGAGCCAGACCGTTCTCGCCGGGCCCAATGGTCACTTCCACCATTGTCGCCTTTGCCTGATTGCCGTCAAGCTTCTCTTGGATGTCCTGCACTGAAAGGACACGTACCCTCTCACCATCTTCGTGCGGATGCCCGGCAATCGCAAAGCTGATTCCCACCGCAAATGCGACTGAGACAATTACTGGTAAACGGTTCATTGTTTTCTCTCTTGCGGTCTCGAAAGCGATGAGCGGCGGAGTGCCGAACGTCACGTGAACAAGGACGTTCACGGCGGTGAGTTTGTGACAGCAGAGGCAGAATTTTTTGTTGAGCCTCGAAATCAGAAAGAATTTCCGGCCATTGTCACAAATGGGATCGCTCCCACGTCCTTGGTGTAGAAGACTGCGAGCTGTTTTGGTTCAGTTCGCCGCACCAAGCTACCTCAATCCTAACGATTGGAGACCCAAAATGGTTACGACCACAGACAAAGCCTATCGCGCGATGCTTGGCTTGGAAAAGTATCTCACACAATGCAGCATTGAAAAGCCATTACGCGAGCTGATTAAACTTCGCGTATCGCAAATCAATGGCTGTGCTTACTGTATCGACATGCACTGGAAAGATGCGCGATCGGATGGCGAAACGGAACACCGACTCTACAGCTTACCGGCCTGGCGAGAGAGTCCGTACTACAGCGAGCGTGAACAAGTCGGTCTTCGGCTGGCGGAAGAACTGACACGGGTCACTGACCGATGTGCCTTTGAAGACCTCCATGCACGGGGTCGCGAACAGTTCAGCCCACAAGAACTTTCCGACCTTGCTTGGATCGTCGCCGCGATCAATGCCTGGAATCGCGTCAACATCGCCTTGAGGACGGTCCCAGGTGACTATCAGCCGCCTCGCGCTGCTCACTGAACGTCCCACTATTCACTCTGAACTTTCAACACGCCGAAGTACTGGCAACAAACAAGAAGGCAAAGCAATGAAGATTCTCATTATCGGTGGAAGTGGTTTGATCGGCTCGAAACTCGTCGCCATCCTTCGCGATCGCGGCCATGTTGTCATCGCAGCTTCACCCTCGTCGGGTGTGAACACACTGACCGGCGAAGGACTCAGTGAAGCGATGCAAGGCGTCCAAGTTGTCGTTGACGTGGCAAACTCGCCATCGTTTGAAGACAACGCCGTCATGCACTTCTTTGAAACGTCAGGACGGAACTTGCTTGCCGCTGAAACTTCCGCCGGAGTGCTTCATCACGTTGCACTATCGGTTGTTGGTACTGAGCGATTGCAGTCGAGCGGCTACTTCCGCGCGAAGTTAGTGCAGGAGAAATTGATTATGGCATCGCAGATTCCCTACACGATCGTTCGCGCCACTCAGTTCTTCGAGTTCGTCGGTGCGATCGCGGACTCGGGCACTGAAGGCAATTCGGTCCGTCTACCGCCCGCCATGATGCAGCCCATTGTTTCCGATGACGTCGCCGCGGCACTTGCCGATGTCGCCATCGAAGAACCGCTCATGGGAACCATCGATCTCGCGGGCCCTGAACCGATTCGTATGGATGATCTCGTACGCAGCTATTTGCTTGCCTACCAGGACGGCCGCCAAGTCATGACCGACTCGCAGGCCAGCTACTTCGGAACCGAAGTGAACGATCAAAGTCTCACCCCCGGCAAGTCACCGCGTCTCGGCTCAACCCGTTTCAAAGACTGGCTCAACCGCGCAATAGTTTAACAGGGGCAACCACAAATTTTGGCGCTCGCAAGGACTTAACTTCGCGAGTCCCCGGTACTCCGAGTTGAGAACTATCGCGACCACGCAGTGGTCGTCTTGGCTTGGATCTTGATTACGAAAATGTGAATAGTTCGACGGCGCGCGCCAGCTTGAGTTTCTCGCTGAATGAAGTCTCGGCCAGGCTGGTGAGTTTGACCGTGGATGGTTTGTTTGAAAAGTGGAGAGCAAAAGTGAGTTTATTTGATATTTTTGACACAGGCACAGCGGCGACCGGCGAGTTGGTTCCGTCGCGTTACGCGCTTCGGATAGGCGAGATTGAAGTGTTGGTGGTCAGCGATGGAGTGCTGCCACTACCAACTGCAATGTTGGCACACAATGCCGACCCAGCGACCCGAGCAGCATGGTTCGACGAAATGTTTCTACCGCCTGAGGCATTCGATTGGCCGTTGAACGTGGTCGTGGTGCGGAGCGATGGAAAGACGATACTCATCGACGCGGGGCTGGGATTGGATCCCGATTTGCATTTGCCCCGTGCAGGGCAGCTAATCATGCGACTGAAGTCCGCCGGAATCGACTTGGCATCTATCGCCGACGTGGTACTTACCCACATGCACATGGACCATATTGGCGGCTTGCTGGTCGACGGAGTGAAGGAACGTCTGCCGCCAGACCTGCGGATCCATGTGGCGGCCGCCGAGGTCAATTTCTGGGAGTCGCCCGATTTCTCCCGCGCCAACATGCCGCCAGGGTTCCCTGACGCGCTAAGGTCAGCGGCCAAGCGATTCCAAAATGAATACGAGAGCCACTTTCAACAATTTGATGACAAACAAGAAGTGGCGCCGGGCGTGATCGTGTCTCGCACCGGCGGCCACACACCGGGACACAGCGTGGTACGCATTGCATCCGGCAACGACCGACTCATGTTTGCCGGCGACGCTGTGTTTCCGGTCGGATTCGAACATCCAGACTGGCAAAACGGATTTGAGCATGACCCAGAGGAGGCGGCCCGTGTTCGTATCCAGCTTATGCAGGAGCTTGCGGCCAACGGCGAACTACTGGTGGCCACACATCTACCGTTCCCATCGATTGGGCGCGTAGCTGTTGATGGCGACGTCTTTCGGTGGGTACCCGTGTTTTGGCACTACTGATCGCTGGTTCGATTAGCGACGACCACGAACTTGCAAGCGCCGGTGCTGCAAAGCTGCCACCGATTCAAGCGCTGTTTCAGATGTGAACGACACATGTCCAATTTGAGATCAGACGCGAAACGATGTGACTTCTGGGAGTGAGCAGATGGTGCAAGACCAGGAAATGCGAGATCGAGTTGTGGTTGTTTCCGGAGGAGGGACAGGTATCGGTCGAGCCACAGCAGAACTATTCGCGCAAGCAGGAGCCTGGGTAGTTGTTGTGGGGCGTCGGTCCGCTCCACTGGAAGTCACCGCGCAATCATCCGAAAGAATCGTGCCCGTTCCAGTCGACATTCTCTGTGAAGCTGACCTTGACCGATTGATTCAAACCATCGAAAGACGTTGGGCTTGCATCGACGTCTTGGTTAACAATGCAGCAATTTTTATTCAATGTCAGCTAGATCACATCGATTTCCAAACGACAACCTCGATCTTCGCCACGAACGTTATCGGGCCTAGCTTACTGTGCAAGGCAGCATTACCGCTTCTCAAAGCGACTCGAGGTTCCATTGTCAATGTATCCAGCACGTTCGGACACAAAGCAGCCCCGATGATTGCACACTATGCTGCATCGAAAGCAGCGATCGAACATCTGACGCGTTGCTGGGCACTGGAACTGGCACCGAGTGGCGTCCGAGTCAATGCAATAGCGCCAGGCCCCACGGAGACAGATGTTTTGGCACAATCTGGGCTATCTCTTTCCAAGATTATGCTGATTAAGAATGATGAAGAGAAGCAAATTCCATTAGGTAGACGCGGAACTCCGAATGAAGTCGCGAATTGGATTGTGAAGCTGTCAGATCCATCAGCAGCATGGATCTCTGGACAGGTTATCTCTGTCGACGGCGGATTGAGCATCAGTTAGCGATGGCACTTTTTAATCAACACTAACGCAGGAGGGAGTAATCTGCCATTGAATTTTTGGTCCATGCGTTATAACGGTCAACGACCCATGATGGGCCAAAGAGCCCCAGCAGACTTCGCGGCCCGCTGTGCTGCTGGAGTGAGGCCGTTGGATGAACGGACGTAGCACAGCGGAACTTACCCAATCACACCTTTATATGACCTGGTACAAATCTTTCAAGCATCTCAGGTGGAATCGTTCATGAGTGGATTGAAATGAACGACAGGCTCCGCGTCTCTGCCAGAAGCGAGAACGCCATGTTCGTCGAGCCGCCGTCAAAGTCCTCGCCTTCGCCCTAATGCATTTGCTAAAGACCAGCAGCCATTTTTTGTTTTCAACAGAGCATTCGCGCCTCTAAAGAACTTCAGATCAAAATGTCATGAAGAACGTGGGCTTCCTCCACACCTGTGAGGCGAAAGTCGAGACCTTGGAATTTATAAGAAAACCGATCCGCATCAATACCGAGTAAGTGCAACAAGGTCGCGTGGAAGTCTCGAACATGCACTCTGTTCTCGACCGCGTTGTATCCAAAATCGTCAGTCGCACCGTATGATATTCCGGACCGGACACCTCCTCCTGCCATCCACATCGAATACCCTTTGATGTGGTGGTCGCGTCCGGTTCCTTGTGCCATCGGTGTACGACCGAATTCTCCACCCCATACAAGGAGTGTGTCGTCCAAAAGCCCTCGCTGCTGAAGATCACTGAGAAGCGCCGCAGTCCCTTGGTCAACCAGTTTGGCGGTCGTCGCAACGCCGCTCTTCACGCCGCCATGGTGATCCCAGCCACGGTGATAGAGCTGAATGAAACGCACGCCACGTTCTGCCAGACGACGTGCTAAAAGACAATTGCTTGCAAAGCTTCCGTCACCCGGAGTACATCCATACATGTCAATAATGTGTCTTGGTTCGTTTGAGATGTCCGTCAATTCCGGTACCGATGCCTGCATCCGAAATGCCATCTCATACGCTGCAATCTTGGCTGTGATCTCTGGATCAGCGAGTTCACGATTCCGGAGACCATTGATGTCATTGATTGCATTAACGATCTCGGCCTGTTGTTCGCGGCCGATTCCGCCAGGATTCGACACATAATGCACCGGATTTCCGGACGAGTGCATTTGGACACCTTGAAAACGACTTGGAAGAAATCCGGAGTGCCATTGACGCGAACTGATCGGTTGGCTCTGCCCCCCCCCCTCGCTTGTGAGCACAATAAAGCCTGGAAGGTCCTGAGTCTCAGCACCCAACCCATATAAGACCCATGAACCCATTGACGGTCGGCCGCTGATCGCAGTGCCAGTATTAAAAAAAGTATGAGCAGGATCATGGTTGATCTGTTCCGTGTACATCGATTTGATGAGACAGATGTTGTCTGCACACTCGCCGAGATGAGGAAAGACCGATGAAATTTCGAGTCCGCTGTCGCCGCATCGACGAAACGGATGTTGAGGTCCAAGCACTTTGAGCTGTTTTCCTTGCAGTTGTGCAATCGGTTGTCCTTCTGTCAGCAACGAAGGCATCTCTTCACCATCTTGCTTGGCAAGCTCCGGTTTGTAGTCGAAAGTTTCGAGGTGACTTGGACCACCTGCCATGCAAAGATGGATGACTCTTTTGATTCTTGCTGGAAAGTGCGCGGGAATCAGCGTGCCTGATGACGCTGATTCATGCGCTTCATCCGCTAAAATCAGCTGTTGCCGATTCAGCAAAGATGCCAAAGCGATCGACCCCAACCCCGTTCGCTTCAAGAACGTGCGACGAGCGGTCACTTCCGGTTGATCAAAAGTTCCATTCATGATGTGTTTCGTTACTAAACAGTCGTGCTATGAGTCAGTGTCGGCTTAGTATCTTGTAATGGTCTCATTGAGATTAAGGATGACACGGGCAACGCTCGTCCAAGCAGCCAATTTCACTTGATCAAGATCTGCCACATTATTCGCGGCATGAGCCGTCAACAGTTCTCTTACATGATCAGGGTTTCTCTGGAAATACTCGAAGTGCTTCTGGTGGACATCTTGAAGAATCTCGATGATGGATTGTTCCGGCAGCCGGGATGTGACCACACGATACATCCATTCCATCTGATTGTTGGATTCAGGGCCAGCTTCCGTCATTGTGCGAACTGCGAGGGCGCATGCAGCTTCGACGAAAGATGGATCATTGAGTAAGGTCAAGGCTTGAAGTGGCGTATTCGATCTCGCACGTTGGGCGGTACATTCTTCTCGGCTGGGTGCGTCGAATGCTTTCATCATCGGATGAAGAAACGTCCGTTGCCAGTGTGTGTAGACGCCGCGGCGATACTGATTGTCACCGGAATCTGGCTCGTAGATACGACGAGGAAAATTCAGTTGCGCGTAGTAACCTTCGGGTTGATAGGGTTTCACGCTCGGACCCCCGACTTTTTCATTAAGCAAACCGCTGGTCATCAATGCGGTATCGCGGACCATTTCAGCTGGAAGCCTAAAACGGCCCTGCCTGGCAATCAGTTCATTGTTGGGGTCACTTTCAAGGAGCTGCGGCGTTGGCTTTGAAGAACGCTGATAGGCCTGAGTCAGGGCAATCGTTTTCAGGATGTGCTTGATATCCCAACCAGAATCAACGAACTCAACGGCCAGCCAGTCAAGGAGTTCGGGATGCGAAGGAAAGGTGCCTTGTCCGCCAAAGTCATCAACAGACGAAGAGATTCCCCGGCCGAACATGAGATACCACAAACGGTTGACCATCGTTCGAGAAGTCATCGCGTTGTCGGGTTCGCAGAGCCAGTTCGCAAGGTCCAGTCGAGTCGCCCGCCGTCCACCTGTCTGCAGTTGACCCAAAAACTCTGGAATCGCTGGTGAGACAATGTCCCCAGAATCATCCATCCAATTGCCTCTGGGGAGAACACGAACCGTGCGGGGCTCAACAGATTTACTCACGACCGTTGTTGTGCTGGACTCCTCGATTTGGCTTCGCTGATCTTTCGCATCTTGAATCAACTTGCGGAGAGCAACCATTCTTGTTGCATTACCAAGATAATATTCTTCGACTTCGTTCGCCTGATCCTCGGTCCGGTCCACTTGCGGAACCTGCAATGCGCTCGCAATGTGAGTCGGAATGCCTGCATCGGTCATCCAGCCGCTCTTGTCCCAGTAAACAAGTCCACCGAACTGGACAAAAGCCATCCCGTTGACTGTCGTACCTTTTTCGAGCCCAACGTCTCTCGCGGCAATTTCAAGTCGTATCCAATTCCCCGCCTCCGGTAAGGCGCCCTGCCGACGATAGCCATCCCAATCGACTTCCTTGCGTCCGAATCGGATGTCGTCGCTTCCCCAAACCGCTCGATGATCCCAATCTCCGTCGTTCAATTGCACCATCAACGCAGTCGGTGGATTTTCGGAATCGAGGAAGACCCACGCATAAAATTTGGTCGTCGGTTCGATCGTGACAGACTTTTCGGCTTTGCTAAAGTAATGCTGAACCAGACCAGTACGTGATTGCCGGCGCGACGCTTCACCGCTGAATACCGGAGCTTCGTCTGACTCGACAAAGTTCCAGGTTCCGCTGTTTGTTCTGCCGGCCTCCTGCTCATCATCGATCCATACGAATTCGGACTGCTCTTTCTGGTTGAGATTTGAAATCTTTGACAATTCCCAATCATCCTGAACCTCAAGAAGTTCATCCGTCAGTGTTGGAATCTGAGACTGGAACTGCTCAATCTGGCTGGTCAGTTCTTCCATGCGGACTCGTTGCATGGGAGTCGGCAAGTGCAGAACCGGAGGACGGTGTCCTCGTCCTCCATAAACTCCGACCTCGTCCAGATCCGCAAAGAATGCGCCAAACGAATAGAAATCGCGTGCCGTAAAAGGGTCGAACTTGTGGTCGTGGCATTGTGCACACCCCAACGTTGCCGACATGAAGACTTGAGAAACGTTGCGGACGCGATCGGCAAAGTAAATTGCGAGATATTCCTTGCTTTGAGATCCACCCTCTTCGGTCGTCTGATTGAGTCGATTGTAACCGGATGCGATCAACTGATCAGTCGTGGGATTTGGCAAAAGGTCGCCAGCAAGTTGCTCACGAACAAAGCGATCATAGCTCATATTCGAATTGAACGCCTCAATCACATAGTCGCGATAGGGCGATTGAGAAATGTCCTGATCCCCGTGGTATCCAACCGTGTCGGCGTATCGGACGAGGTCCAACCAATAAATTGCCATCCGTTCACCAAAGCGAGGCGATTCCAGCAAGCGGTCGATGAGTTGGGCATAAGCCGTTTCGCTGTGATCATCGAGAAAAGCATCGACTTCGTCGGGAGTCGGCGGCAATCCAGTGAGATCAAATGAAATCCTTCTGAGCAAGGTGATCGGATCAGCCTGGCGTGTCGGTTCGAAGTCTGTCTGGTGAAGTCGCCGATCGATGAAACGATCAATCAGACTCTCCCCAGGTTCGTGACTGTTCTCCGGTCGTCGAAGTCGTGTATACGCCCAATGTGGTTCGTAGATAGCTCCTTCAGTGATCCATTGACGCAGGACTGATCGCTCACGTTCGCTCAGAGGTTTATTTGCCTCGACAGGAGGCATCACTTCCAGCGGTTCGTCAGAAAAAACTCGGTGAATCAACTCACTTTTGGAAGTCTCCCCTGGAGTGATTGCCCCAACATCGATTGCCTGGTCTCTCAAATCCAACCGCAATCCCCCTTGAACCTCCTTTGCGTCCGGACCGTGACAGGCAAAACACTTATCTGTCAAGATCGGACGTACGTCTCTGTTGAAACGAACGTCGTGATCATCAGCGTCTGCGTTCGACGCAATCAGAAAAAGAACTGCGACCGGCAGTGACAGGCTTTTCATGTTGGTCCAATGACTCGGAAATACTCGTGGACGGAGCTCGTGATCAAGGTGCTACTCTATTGTTCCGATCATGAGGACAAGAAGCAAACCCAAGAGTTCTGGCATCTCGCTCATGCTGACTCTCGGGCTGAGGGGTAGTCGTGAACCTGTAGACATCGGTTAGAAAACGTAGCGCTCGACGGGCGAAAAACGGAGCGCTGTTGTTGATAAGGAACCCGGTGGAGGGATGTGAGCGTCTCGGCCGGGAGTGTCGGTACAGGTTATTTCGTCTTT
>NZ_SIHI01000069.1 GCF_007859735.1 Thalassoglobus neptunius
ATTCAGGACTGGCGGATGACTTACAACCACCGCCGTCCGCACAGCTCTCTTGGAGGGTTGACGCCTGCCGAATTTTCGACTCAGTGTGCTTCCGTTCCAGAGAAGGTTCCGCCTACGGCTCCACCTTCTCCTCCACTCCAGCACACTGACTTACTTACCTAACCCCAACTCTCATAAGCCTGGTTCAAACTTCGGGGGCATTTCACAGTTGCCGCGCTTCTGTGTCGACCACTACATTTGTGCGTATCGACAATTCACATCGAATCAAGCACAACAAACGGATTGACTATGAGCACCGCAGCGCAGTTCGCACTGACATGGGACCTCGACTCTCTGTACGCCCATCCTTCATCGGATGAATTCAAGACTGTTCTCAACGAATACAAGTCGGATCTGAAACAGCTTGCGGAGGACTCAGAGAACCTGCCGGCCGTCGAACCGGCGACAGCTTCCGAATGGAGCGAATTCTTCTCCCGAATCTCTGACGTTTACTCTCGGGCCAGCGATCTTCACGCATTCATCGGCTGCCATGCTGCCGCAGAGGCCGGAAACAAGCAGTTTCAACAAATCGAAGCTGCACTCGCCGCACTGGGGCCGCTTTCGAATCAAGTCTTCACCAACGTTGAAGGGGCATTTCGTCAACTCAGCGATGAAGAACTCGACGCCTTCGCGAACGCTGCTCCCTATCTCAATGAGATTCGATTCTTTCTCGAAGAATGCCGGTCCAATGCGCAACTTCGTCTCCCCAAAGATCAGGAGATGCTCTTTTCCGAATTGAGCGTCGATGGCATTCATGCCTGGGGACGGATGTACGACCGAATTTCCGGTGATTTGCGGGTCAGCCTGATGGAGAAAGGAGAGATTGTCAAAAAGTCTCCCGGTCAGGTCCGTGTCGATCTTCCTGATCGAGCAGTACGAC
Organism: Thalassoglobus neptunius; assembly: GCF_007859735.1. GTDB lineage: Bacteria > Planctomycetota > Planctomycetia > Planctomycetales > Planctomycetaceae > Thalassoglobus > Thalassoglobus neptunius. Next base: position 920 of record NZ_SIHI01000069.1, read on the forward strand.
AGAATAACTTCTGCGCATTGGAGAAAGCGTGGAAAACAAAAGCCGATGACTGTGCTGATGCCCTGAATCACATCGCAGGAACTCGACTCGTTAAATACAAACGTCTCGGCCTCGAGGACCACCTTTCGGTTCCGCTTCGTCTCAACCGAATGAAGCGAGAGACTCTCGAAACAATGTGGAGCGTGATCAGCGAGCGAAAAGGATCGTTGCTCAAGTACTTTAAGCGAAAAGCTGAACTCCTCGGTATCGAACGAATGTCGTGGTACGACCAGATGGCTCCCATCCCGCAAGCCTCCGCTGCCGGTGGAAACTCACTCTCGTATGATGATGCGTGCCGAACGGTGATCAAGACATTCCACGGATTCAGCGATCATCTGGGAGAGTTCGCGGAGAAAGCGCTCACGGAACGCTGGGTTGAGGTCGAAGATCGAGAAGGCAAACGACAGGGCGGATTCTGCACTGGTCTTCCAACGAAGAAGCAGTCGCGAATCTTCATGACGTATAAGGGCAGCCCCGACGACATGTCCACGCTGGCCCACGAACTCGGCCACGCCTACCACTCTCATGTCTTGCGTAGCCAGCCATATCTTTTGCAGGATTACCCCATGAATCTTGCGGAAACTGCGTCGACGTTTGCAGAAGCTGTTCTCGGAGATCAACGTCTCGCTGAAGCAAGCAAACCCGCCGAAAAGCTAGGCATTCTCAACAACATGCTCAGCGATTCAATGGCCTTCATGATGAACATTCATGCCCGCTTCCTGTTTGAAAACCGCTTCCACCGAGAACGGGAAGACGGAGAACTCTCCGCCGATCGTCTGACCGAATTGATGCACGAAGCCCAGAAGGAAGCGTACTGCGATGCCTTCGAAGACTGGTCGGAAGCGTTCTGGATTTCGAAGTTACACTTCTATATTACAGGCTGGCCGTTTTACAACTTCCCTTATACATTCGGCTATCTTCTTTCATTGGGTGTCTATTCCACAGCGGACGAATTCGGGGATGATTTCCCGATGAAATATCGTGAACTCTTGATCGCGACCGGAAATTCCAATGCAGAAGAAGCAGTCAAATCGACTCTCGGGTACGATCTGACTCAACCGGAATTCTGGAACAAGAGTATCGATATCGTCGATGCACGTGTCGATCAATTCCTGGCTGTCAGCGAAGACATGGTCTGACACCAGTTGGAATTTCACTCAATCTGAGAGTCGACTGAATTCCGCAAAGAAAGCAAGAAAAAGAACGCAAGATCATGGCCAGCGGCTTGATGATCTTGCGTTCTCTTCATTTCGGGCAGGAGCTTTTCACTCCCGACTTGATACCGCCCCTCAGAATCGGAGCCGAAATATTCATCCGGTTTCGCCGCAATTCCGTTAGTCTTTACAGGAGGCAGCCCAAACCACACTGGACGTGTTTTTCTGGTGCAGCCAGTTCCGAAAAATCGAGAACATGTTCCAACAGTCAGGAATCGAATATCGAAGGGGGCAGACAATGGCGGGCATCAGATCTTTTATTCGTGGGTTGGCGCTGTGGATCCATCAGCACCGAGTCCTCGCTGAAGCACTAATCAGTTTTGTACTCATGATGGTCGCTGGGATTTACGCGAGTCAGTTTGCAACAGAATGTCAGTCAGCGACGGACTTGTTGACTCCGACTTTCTGGCAAAAATGGATTCATGTCTGGGGACTCGCCGCGGTCGTGATGCTGATCGTGACGATCCTCCTTCGCAGGCTTTCCGTCTATGAGGGAAAACAAAAGCTGATTTCTCGACTGCACGAATCCTTCGCGCGAGCCATACTCTTTCCGCGAGTTCAGCACCTCAATCTTCGTGTCTTTTGTCACAAGACAGATCCAGCGAAGCAAGAACTGGTTCCTCTGTGCAGCTGGAGTTGGCACCATTACCCGGACAATGACAGTCGCGTCCCGTACGGAGAGGAGAACATTTTCGTCATCGCCAAAGCGTTCCGCAGTTCCGATGCAGTTGCCGAAGATCTCCCGGAAGGCCATCTTGATGCTGTCCCGGAAGGTGTCGTGATCTGGGAAGACCTCACTTCCGTCATTGCTGCATCAATCAGAGACTACGACGTTCCTCAATGCGAACCAATTGGCACTGTCTCGATTGATTTCGACAGAACACTCGCACAGATGGGACTGGGGACACCAAACGCTGTCAACGAAGCCAAAGAACTGGCTCGTCGCTACGGTCATTTGTTGTATCAACTCTTGAAAGGGAGAACGTAATGAAGAGTACAGAATCAGAAATCAACGCGGATCTCTCCGGTGAGTACAGCGCACTCTTCAATGCTGCCCGTGATGCCCGATTAAACGCCGTGTCGACATATTCCGGTTTTCAAGTCGGAGCGGCAGTGGAATCGGAGACCGGCGAAATATTCTCCGGGTGCAACATTGAGAACGCAACCTTCGGGCTCACCGTCTGTGCGGAACGAGTCGCTGTGTGGAAAGCTCTCTCGGAAGGGCACCGGAAGTTTCGGAGAGTTCTTGTCATCGCGGATACGGGCACTCCCACTCCCCCGTGCGGTGCATGTCGCCAGATTCTTTGGGAGTTCACAGGCAACAGCGAAGTTTTACTCGCAGACCTCGAGGGAATCCGTGCGAAGTACAAAATGCTTGATTTAATGCCTCAACCGTTCGACGGTGGGTTCTTTTCTGCTCCAGATTAGCGAATAATTATATGTTGTTATAAACTCGTCGGATTTGACGGAAAGCCCGAATTTTCAGGAACAACTGAAAGTTAAGAACTCTTCCCGGTTTCGAAGAGTTCTTTCATTTTTCTATCACGAACATACTCGATCGGTGTCTTCTCGTTCTTATTCCGAATCGCAGTGTCGGCCCCGCTCGCCAGAAGCAATTTGACGATCTCGACCGCGACGTGAGTTTTCCCCGCGGTCGACGGTGCTCCGGTGTCGGTGACTGCTCGATGCAACGGAGTGGAATGCGACCGCTTGTCGACTGCGTTCACGTTCGCTCCATGAGCAATCAGCTCCTTCGCAGCGGCGAGGTTTCGAAATCGAACAGTCCGGTGCAGGGGAGTGACGCCGTTTTTATCGGTTTCATGCACCGAAACTCCGCAGCCAATGAGGTAACGCACGACTGCAACTTGCACGTCTTCATCCGGGTCATGCGTGGAACACGCAGCCAACAGCGTCCCAGCTAAGGAACTTTCTCGACTTCGCAAACCCTTGAGTTCGGAAAACCGAAGTTCGAAGGCAGCTTGTTGAAGGTCATTCATCGGCTCGCCCACTTTCCTGGCAAGAAATACGAAGTCAACGGCCAACTAAACCGCCAACGAAAGCGACACATTTCGTTCCACCAACTATCACGATGATTGTAAATTCAAAGGGAAGATTTCACGACCAGATTGCGAGATCGATGCGGAGACGCCATGATCTCAAATGGAGACAATCCGCGATCATATCAGTTTAGGCGCTGCGATGATTGCTCTCATGTCTTGAGTTTCCTGCGGATTCAATTTCGTTTTGGCCGTGCGAAACTTCAAGCCATGGAAACTCCGGATTTGTGCCGATGCGTTGCCGAGGGATTATCGTTGGAAAGGTTGAGAGATACTGCGATTTAAGGTGCTGAAACTTCTTTTGGTTCTGCCAATGTCATTTGGACTTCCCAGTGTGGGATGGAGCCAGTCGAACTCAGACATTCCATCGTCACTGCAGACCCCTGATCGCCTGGAGACCCGCATGGGAACCCTGGAGTTCAACGATGGGGTTCCGACAGTCGAAACAGCCCGGACGGTTCGAGACACACTCGACCTCACTCGGGCCTTGAACGTCTACAACAATAGTTTTCGAGGTGCCTCCGCACTCGCCATCCGTAAAGGGTTCCAGAGTATCGGAGCGAACGACAATGACGTTGTGATCTTCTCCGAACTCATGGATTCGCACTCACTCTTTTTGACGGCCAACGCTGACACCGTCTATTACCTTTCTGCAATCGATTTAAGCAAAGGGCCGATGGTCATTGAGCAGCCCCCGCTTGGTTTGGGAACGATCAATGACATGTGGTTCACCTGGATCATCGATATCGGACGCCCCGGTCCAGATCGAGGAATGGGCGGAAAGTATCTCATTGTTCCTCCGGGATACGAAGGCCCTCTTCCCGAGGGAGGATACTTCGTCGCTCACTCCAAAACACTCCGAGTGCTCTACGCTGGGCGCTCTTTTTTGGTCAACGACGATCCAAAACCCGCCGTCGACAACATCAAGAAGAACCTCAAAATTTATCCCTACACACCAGGAGGATTCGGGACCAGCATCGCTGAAGCTCTTCAGGGTGAAGTGAAACTTGAGCAAACCCCGCCTGTCCCAGAGACTCGTTTCGTCGAAGCGACCGGAAAGGTCTTCAACACGATTCCTCCCTCCGATTACGGCTTCTTCGAACTGATCCATGAAAACGTGCAGAATGAACCAGCGACAAGCTACGACGTCGAACTGTCCGGTCAACTCGCTGCGATCGGAATCGTCAAAGGGCAGCCGTTCCAGCCTGACGATCGAATGAAAGAAATCCTCACAGAAGCAGCCGCTCTCGGTGAGGCAACTGGACGCAGTTTGAACTGGCAGTACGCCGTCTCTCATCCTGATTGGGCTTATTATCCGAATTCCCAATGGAGAAACATGCTCTTCGAAGGCGGAGCGTTCTTCGAAACGCCTCCTCCGATGTTCAAGAAATCAGGGATGTTTGAACCGCTCCCAGCGACTGGAGCCCGAACTCTCGATTCAAGGACGGCCTTCTACTTCGCTTACACGCTGGACTCACCTGGAATGATCATGCGGATTCCCAGAGTTGGTTCGCAATACCTGATGTGCTTCCTCGACGCACAGGGAACTCCGTTTGATGGAGGAAAGACTTACAAGGTCACACTTCCTGCAAACATTCCCGCCGCGGCATTCTGGTCTTTCACGCTTTACGATAACCAGTCGCGGTCGATGCTCCGGACGCCGCAACACTACCCACGTGCTGGTAGCCAAAACTTCCCGAGCCCTGCAGCCAAATCGAATCCAAACGGGACGACAACCGTTTACTTTGGTCCAGAACAACCTCAGGGAATCGAACGCGGAAACTGGATTCAGACGATGCCCGGAAAAGGCTGGTTTACGATCCTGCGTCTTTACAGCCCACTCGAATCATTCTTTGACAAATCATGGCAACCGACTGAAATCGAAGTTGTCGAGTAAATCACCTCAGCGATCCAGTTGATCTCCTAACGATCCTCAAGCCCATTCGTTTAACGAATGGGCTTGTTGTCTTGACCATGATCCGTTTCAAGACAAGACGAAACGACCGGGAACAGCTTCAGCGTGATTCCGCATCAGAGGAGTCGTCAGTTGGCTCGTTCAAAAGCTTCGCCGCTAGGCTCGTATCGTATCGGTCTTCAAAATAATAAAGCTTGCCTCTCCGAAACCTCATCAGGTGTGTGAGTTCCATCGGTTCTGTCATAGGACGGCCAATGGGGTGCATCCAACTTTGGCCCCAAACGATCACATCGTTTCCCTGACTGATGAACTTATAGTGAGGCCTGTAATCGTGTCCGGGCGGCGCTTCAATCTGTGAGAAAAACTTCCTGTAGAGCTCCTGGACCTGATCAAACCCTTTGTACCGACCGGCAAATGGAACGACTTCAGGATCTCCGACGAGGTAAAACTCGACGTCGTCATCGAGATAAGGTCGAAAATGTCGAAATCCGTCAGCTTGATGGACGTAAAGACCTTCCACATATTTTCGTGCAATTTGCACCGGATCGGAGATTAAATCTTCTGGAAAAACGACGTCTTCAGGGGTACTGATTGCCTCCGCGAGATGCTCGATCGTTTTTCTGGAAATTGCTTTTCCAGACTCCGCTTTGCTGACGAGACGTTCACTATAGCCCGCTTTCCTCGCAAGTTCCGCCTGCGTCCAACCCAGACGTTCACGGAACGTGCTTTAGTATCTGTTTGTTACAACAATACGATGACTTAATTTCGTCCGCTGCCCACGTCATTGAAACTACTCTAAAAAACTTGATTTAATGAACAAGTTGAGAAGTTACTGAACTTAAAAATCCCTCGCAAGTCGATCGTGCGTGTGTCGTTCGTGTTCACGCCTGAAAAATCGGCTACATTTGAGACGAAAGGGACTCGTGTTGATCGACATGAGCGCCCCGAACACGTTGCGCGACTGCGTGAAGCAAATCACGGCAGCCTCGTCGGAAAGGCAGAGCACTAGGAATTGCGTGAGATATCCGGGCCGGGCTCATTCAATTTCAAAGATGTGGGCCGTTTTTTCCGACGGGCTGTTTTTTCTCGACGCGCTCCGATCAATCGATCCCTCTCCTGATTGACCTCTCTATCTGCGTCGCACGATTTCAATCACGCTGGCTACCTCAATTCTTCGCCGTATTCAACGAATTCCCTGTGTCAGAATCGAATTCCTCAACGGGACACATCGGATGACTTGAATCCGAAGCGCGGTCGATCGAAACTATGCCAAGTGCTGTTCACTTCCATTCAGACTCTACAGCACGTCAGAATCTCCATTCCACTTGAGACGTTTTCGTCTCTTCGTTGTGTCCTATCCCGTAGAAAATGTGATCTCTCACACTGTGTTCTCTCACACAAGGGAAACCTATGCCTCCGATTTCGCGACGGATTGTCTGCTTCCTTACGACCGCATTCGTGTTCGCCAATGTGCATTCACTCCTGAGCAGTTGCGGTGCTCAAGAATTGCTCCCCAGGCCGGAAGAGTCCTTCAAGGGAAAGATCGGGCTGACATACAAAGATTCCGAAGCTGTCAAACCGCAGCTAAAAATTCCCGCGACGTTCGGACTTGAAGACCCGCCGAACATTTTGCTGGTCCTCATTGATGACGCTGGGTATGGGCAATTTGGGACTTTCGGAGGAGGAATTCCCACACCGACCATGGATCGAATCGCCGATAACGGATTGAGATATACTCGATTCCACACGACAGCTCTTTGCAGCCCGACTCGAGCAGCGCTACTGACTGGTCGAAATCACCACTCGGTTGCGAGCGGCGTGATCGGTGAAGCTGGGACGGGATTTCCGGGATACACGGGGATCATCCCGGCATCAGCTGCGACGATGGCAGAAGTTCTCCGGGAATACGGTTACGCCAACGCATGGTTTGGAAAGAATCACAATGTCCCGGATTGGGAAACGAGCATCGTCGGCCCGTTTGACCGTTGGGCGGATGGACTGGGATTTGACTATTTCTATGGGTTCGTCGGGGGAGACACCGATCAGTTTCATCCGGCACTCGTTGAGAACAGGAAACGACTGGAACCACCTGAAACAAATGAAGATGGCTCACCGTACCACTTCACAACGGATATCGCAGACCACGCCATTCGAATGATTCGTGCTTCACAAGCGGTCGCTCCTCAGCGGCCATTCTTTGTCTATTTCGCAACTGGTGCAACGCATGCCCCGCATCAAGTTCCTCAAGAATGGATCGAAAAGTTCAAGGGACAATTCGACGATGGATGGGATGCTTATCGCGAAAAGACAATCGCTCGCCAGAAAGAACTTGGAGTCGTCCCCAAAGATGCGAAACTGACTCCGCGTCCGGATTCGCTTCCCGCCTGGGATTCACTGCCTGAAGATGAGAAACGCGTTTACGCTCGGATGATGGAAGTCTTTGCAGGTTTCACCTCGCATACCGATCATGAGGTCGGCCGCCTCGTCGATGCCATCGATGAGATGGGAGAACTGGACAACACCTTGATCATCTACATGGCAGGTGACAACGGATCGAGTGCAGAAGGAGGATTGAGCGGACTCTTAAACGAAATGACATTCTTTAATGCGATCCCCGAACCGCTTGATAAGAAGTTAGCAGCAATTGACACCCTTGGAACGGATCGTAATTACAACCACTTTCCTGCTGCGTGGGCATGGGCCATGGATACTCCATTCCAGTGGACCAAACAAATCGCCAGCCATTTTGGGGGAACACGAAACGGACTCGCAATCTCGTGGCCAAAGGGGATTCAGGCGCGCGGCGAAATTCGTGATCAATTCCATCACGTGATTGACATTGCCCCAACAATCCTTGAGATCGTCGGAGTCGAGCTGCCTGTGGAATTCGACGGAGTCGCCCAGAAGCCTATTGAAGGAGTGAGCATGGTCTACACCTTTGATGATGGCAGCGCCGAAGATCGGCGAACGACTCAGTATTTCGAAATGCTCGGGAATCAGGGAATCTACCACGATGGCTGGATGGCCAGCGCACTCTGCGGAATCCCATGGGACAGCGAGTCACCTCCACGTGATCTGCTGAACATGGACTGGGAACTCTACCATGTCGACGAAGACTTCACTCAGGCAAACGATCTCGCAAAAGATCATCCAGAAAAACTTCAAGAACTTGTAAAACTCTTCTTCGCGGAAGCCGCTCGCTATCAAGTGCTCCCTCTTGATGATCGGAAGACTCAGCGTTTAGATGTCGCCAATCGTCCAAGCCTCACCGCAGGTCGAGACAGCTTTACCTATCCCAATCTTATTCGGCTTCCTGAAGGAGCTGCTCCCGATCTCAAACACCGCAGCCACACAATCTCCGCAAGAGTCACTCTTCCCGAAACAGGTGGTGAGGGAATGCTGTTGACGCAGGGAGGTCGGTTCGCGGGGTATGGGCTGATGGTGAAAGATGGTCGCCTCGTTTATCACTATAACCTGGCAGGCGTCGAGCGTTTTACGATTGAATCGGAGGAACGAATTCCGACCGGTGAAGTCACCCTGAAAGCGGTTTACGTCACCGATGAAGACAAACCGTTTTCTGGTGCGTCGGTGACGTTATTCGTCGACGACAAGAAAGTCGGTGAAGGGAGAGTGGAAAAGAGCATTCCAAATCGCGTCACTCTCGATGAAACATTCGATGTCGGCTTTGATACAGGCACGCCAGTGATGGATGGTTATGACATGCCGTTCAAATTCACCGGACAGCTAAAATCGGTCACTGTCGATCTCAATTAATCCAACCCTTCATTCTGACCTTGCGTGAAGGTGCTGCCACACGCCGGCGCCAATGTTGATTGAAGTCGGCGTTTCGAATTATCCAAGCTCCCCATTGCTGATCTGCGAACCCGTCCCGGGACTGCTCGCAGACCAACGATGGGGATTTTCTTTTGGCTCATGTGATTCGATCGATCAGGCTGGACAAACAACTGGCTATGCATGCCCACTTCGATAGCTTGCAAGAGCCCGGATCTCAACGATTGGAAACAACATCGCAGTCTTTCCGTTGATGCACCCCTCAACTCGACGAAGCTCAGGGAACACGCAAATCTCTCCAATCCACCGGCACCTCAAATACATATCCTCCAAACAAATGATTTTCCGCTTTCATTTCCTTTCACAAAACTCGCAGCGTCGCTAAAGTGATCGTTGATGCGAGTGCGAAACGGCGAAGGCCAGTTCGTTTCAACCTTGCAGCCACCGCTCTCGTGTTGTGAGTTGACAAGACTCTCAACTCACTGGTTTTCGTTGTGCTCACAGAAAGATGTCCCGATGAAAGAGAGAATCCCACGCCGGTTAATCGCGATGCTCTGCTTCGTGCAGTTCATAGCGATCCAAACACCCGAGGAGTGCCGAGCTGTCGATGTTCGCGGAACATCAGAAGCACCGGACACATTGATGCGCTGGCATCGTGTTTCGTTAACTTTCGATGGGCCGGAAACAAGCGAGACTGCCCAACCGAATCCCTATTATCAATATCGACTCGATGTCACGTTCGAAGGTCCGAACGGCCAGCAGATGACTGTCCCCGGATTCTATGCCGCTGATGGAAACGCCGGACAAACCGGGGCAAACTCCGGGAATAAATGGAGAGCATACTTCAGCCCAAATCAAGTCGGCGAGTGGAACTGGATGGTTTCGTTTCGCGAAGGGAAGGATGTTTCGATCTCAGCCGCCCCGCAAGCTGGCAAAGCCTGGGCTCCTCTCGACGGTCAGTCGGGCACATTTACTGTCGTCGAATCTGACAAATCGGGACGGGATTTCCGAAGTCCGGAGAAGGGATTAATTCTCAATCGCGGCCATCATTTCCTGACGTACTCGAATGGCGATGTCTTTCTGAAGGGAGGCCCCGGTGTCCCTGAAAACATGCTCGGCTACTACGGTTTCGACAACACAACGTCTCACAACAAACGTGGCCCGCTTTATGACGACATTCCGAAATCAGAAATCTATCTGCATCGCTTCGCAGGCCACACACAAGACTGGGAGCCCGGCGACCCGGACTGGTCGCGCAACGACGGACCAGAAGAAACACGCGAGAACGCCGGAAGAAACTTCATCGGAATGTTAAACTATCTCGGTCGTCAGAACGGGGTATCGAGCTTATACATCATGACGATGAGCGTCGAGGATGATGGAGACGATACTTATCCAACGATCGCTCATGAAGACAAAGAGCATTACGACGTCAGCAAACTCGACCAGTGGGAAATCGCCTTCACGCATGCGGAGGCAGTTGGAATTTTTATGCACCTGCTGTTATGTGAAGCGTCGAATGACAAATACTACAACAGCGAAGGATTGCCACTCGGGCGAGTTCGAAAACTGTTCTTCCGGGAGATGGTCTCGAGATTTGGTCACCATCTTGCATTCCAACTCGATCTGGGCGAAGAGAACGACTTCACCTATGACGAACTGAAAGAACAAGCTGCGTGGATCAAGAGCATCGACGCCTACAACCATCCGATCTCGTCACACAATCGAGGACCGAAGCTTGTCGAAATGTGGACAGCTCTCGTCGGCGATCCCAACTTTGACATGACGGCCGTTCAATCCGGCCTTGGAAACCAGAAGATTTACGAGTTCGTCAAAGAATGGCGAGAGAAGTCCGGGGCAACGGGTCATCCACTGGTGATTTCAGGAGATGAAATTCATGGAACGATGACCGACTATGATAAAGGCCGTGTTGAGAAAATGTGGCCCTGGTATTTAAGTGGAGGAGGGGGTTACGAATGGTATCTTAAGAAACCTGAGAACCACGATTACGACCAGATTATCGATGACTATCGCATCACGAAAACGATGCCCAAACACATCGGCATTGCGGTCAGTGAACTGACGAAACTTCCACTGCTGGAAATGGCTCCTCACAACGAGTTGCTGGTCGACATGCCAAACGGATTCTGCCTTGCCGATCCGGGTTCGGTTTATGCGATCTACGACCAGAGAAAGGGGACTGGATTTCAACTGAATCTGAATGACAGTCAGGGAGAATTCACGGTCCAGTGGATCAATCCGCGTGAAGGAGGCGACTGGGCCACGGGAAGCACTTCAACCGTCACCGGCGGATCTGTCGTCGACCTTGGAAACGCCCCCGATTCCCTGAAGAGCGACTGGTGTTGCATTGTGTCTCGAAAGACCAAGTAGAGTTCGTTGCCTGGGCCAGCGAGTTCGTCCGGGTGTTTGATTTGTTTTCTCTACGCTTGCAGGTGCGAATTCGCGAGCACCACATCGAGTGAAAGTTCGCGAATTCGCCATCTTGTCATCTCCACATCAGGGGCGTCGCATCATTGCACGCCCCTTTTCTTTTTGGGTGTCAGTTCTTTTTCAAAGTCAGCTCGCCCAAATACTTGCTTTGCTCACTTCGAGCCCGACGAGTGAATCGATCGACCGAACAGAACTCTTCGCATCTGTCCGTTCCGGCATTTGCTCCCAGTCATCCATTGGCTTGCATTTGAAAAACATCGGCCAATAAACTGGACGCAGCTGCGCTCCTTTTGAAGTTCGATTTCACCACACTTTATTTGTGTTGGCTGTCGCAAACTCTGTTAATCGAATTCAAAGTCCGACGGTGTTCCCGCTTGTCCAAATCTCGCAAGTTTTCAACGACGAGAAGAGTTCAAATCGCGACATCTGACGGAGACTTGAACCAGGGAATCGATGCGTTTCCTGTAAACATTTAATGAATTGAATTCCACTTCCTTGAAATTCGGCAGGTCTAAAGTAGCTTTGAATTGACCTGTCGATATCAAGCTCGACAGATCGCAGGGTCACCTATCAACTGAGAGTCCGAAAACCGGTTCGGCCATCTTGGGTTTTCAGTTTCCCTTCACACTGACTTCTCACTTTCTCACGAGAAGGTCTTTATCGAAGACCGTTTCACGTTCCAATCAATGGAGAATCGATGCCGAAGTTTTTATGGTCGCTGAGCTGGTTGCAGCGGACGCAATTCGCGGTCTTACTGTTGTTGATCGCGACGGTGCCGGCTTTTGGTCAATCCAAGAAACCGAACATTCTGCTGATCGTTTCTGACGACACCGGATACGGGGACCTTGGTCCCTACGGGGGAGGAGTCGGACGAGGAATGCCGACGCCCAACATCGATTAGTTGGCTGCCGAGGGAATGACATTCTTCTCGTTCTACGCACAGCCAAGTTGCACTCCCGGTCGAGCGGCCATGCAAACAGGTCGAATTCCGAATCGTAGCGGAATGACAACTGTTGCGTTTCAGGGACAAGGCGGCGGACTCCCAGCTGCGGAATGGACTCTTGGTTCGGTGCTGAAAGAAGCCGGATACAAAACCTACTTCACCGGGAAGTGGCACCTCGGAGAGTCTGATTACGCACTCCCGAATGCACAGGGTTACGACGTGATGGAGCACTGCTTTCTCTATCACTTGAACGCCTACACTTACAGCGACCCGAATTGGTTCCCCGATATGAGCGAGGACCTTCGGGAGATGTTCCAAAAAGTCACCAAGGGGTCGCTGTCCGGACTCGCTGGCCAACCCGCGAAAGAAGACTGGAAAGTCAACGGAAAGTACGTCGACACTCCCGAAAAAGGTGTCGTCGGAATTCCTTTCCTTGACCAGTATGTCGAACAGTCTGGAATCAAATTTCTGGAAGATGCGGCCAAGAATCCAGAACAGCCATTCTTCATCAACATCAACTTCATGAAGAATCATCAACCCAACTTGCCCGCTCCTGAGTTCAAGCACAAGTCGATTTCCAAGACGAAATATGCCGATTCGACTGTAGAACTCGACGCACGAATCGGAAGCGTGATGGACAAACTTCGTGAGTTGAAGCTCGACGAAAACACTCTCGTCTTCTACACCACCGACAATGGTGCCTGGCAGGATGTTTATCCGGATTCGGGATACACTCCGTTCCGCGGAACCAAAGGGACCGTTCGTGAAGGCGGAAATCGCGTTCCAGCGATTGCTGTCTGGCCTGGAAAAATTCAACCCGGAATTCGAAACCACGACATCGTCGGAGGTCTCGACCTGATGGCAACATTCGCTTCAGTCGCTGGAACAAAACTTCCAGAAAACGACCGCAAAGGCGAACCGATCTATTTCGATAGCTACGACTTGACGCCAGTTCTGACAGGCACTGGAAAGTCAGACCGAGAAGCGTGGTATTACTTCACCGAGAACGAATTGTCTCCCGGTGCCGTTCGTGTGAATCAGTACAAATTCGTGACGAACCTGCGAGGAGATGATGGTCAAGCCACCGGTGGCCTCTCTGTCGACTCAAACCTCGGATGGAAAGGTGGCGAGAAGTACGTTGCAACAGTCCCTCAAGTCTTCGACCTGCTTCAAGACCCTCAGGAACGCTACGATGTCTTTATGAACAACTTCACGGAGCACACCTGGGTCGCTGTTACATACAATGAGCAAGTCTCAAAACTAATGAAGACCTACTTAAAGTATCCTCCGCGCAAGAAGCAAAGCGAGACATACACCGGACCACTAACACTGAGAGGCTATCCGGAAACTGAGGTTTTTTGAAAGTCTGGTTTTGTTCACACTTTGCGGTTCATCAACGCAAAGGAGTGCACGGTGTCCGAGGCGATTCGAAAAGCGTACCCAAGTGACCTGACTGACCTTCAGTGGGAGATGATCGAAATGATTC
>NZ_SIHI01000070.1 GCF_007859735.1 Thalassoglobus neptunius
TCATATTGAGATCCATCTTCGGCAGCGGCAAACCACGAGAAGCTGCGGCACTTGGGCAAGGCCTCTTCACGCAGATGCTCCGAATCACACCCACAACTGTTCAAAGTCTCTCCCGAGCCATCGAAAGTAACTTCCGGCACTTCAAAACAAGCACGACCTCACTCAATGGCAACCAACCAAAACTCAGACTGCTACTCAGAAGTCCGCAATGTTCAACGGGCTGCTAGAGCATGTTGCTCTGTCCTGTGCACTCGCTTGAACTTTTTCATCAGGGAAAAGGCTGAGCTTGCTCGTGCGAGTGAGTGCACACCAAATCAGAGAATGTTCTCGTTGAGCGACTGAACTCGCGTTCCGAAGTGACCTCATCTCAGTCGAAGAGTTTGATTCATGACTGAGTGGGAACTCGTTGAACGCATGTTCTCTTCCTAAACTTCCCGAGTACTGAGACTCGTCGTTCACACACTCTCTCCGCCATCGTGTGAATGCTAGCTGTCAAATGTCTTCATCTGTTTGCCAGTCGCGAAGGGATTCCCCATCAGTCGCGGCAGTGCTCGGGAAGTTTCTTTGAAGAAGCTATCGACTCCAGTCCGTCGTTTCCTCCTTCGCGGGAAGAAGCACAACGGACTGTGACTGTCGATCAGAGTTTCAGGCAGAGCATCGCCAGAAGAATTACGAGAGGATCTGTGCGTGATCTTCGTACGTGATTTTGTACTTCTTCATCTTCTTATAGAGCGTGGTGCGATTGATCCCCAGCAGTTTTGCTGTTTCCTGTCGATTCCAGCCGTTCTGCTCAAGTGCTTCGATAATGATCTGACGTTCCGGATTTGCTAAAGCGGACTTGAGATCGTTGCTGCCAGCGAGGCGATTGGCCCCGTGCTGGACTTCGAAGTGTCCCTGCCGCAGGTGTTCGGGAAGGTCAGCGACTGTGATTGTGTCTGACTTGGCGAGAACAATGGCACGCTCGACAACATTGACAAGTTCACGAACATTTCCCGGCCATTGGTATCTTTGTAAAAGTTGAACGGCCGACTCATCGATTCCTCTGATCGACTTGTTCGTCTGGTTGTTGAACTCTTTGATGTAGTGGTCGACCAAAAGCGGGATGTCACCGATTCGCTCTCGCAGCGGAGGTTGAGTGACGGAGATGACGTTGATTCGGTAGTAGAGATCCTGTCGGAACTCTCCGGTGCGGACTCGCTCTTCGAGATTTTCATTCGTGGCCAGAATCAAACGAACGTCGACCTTATGAGTCTTCGATCCCCCGACCGGTTCGAACTCCCGGTCTTGCAAGACGCGGAGGAGTTTCACCTGCAAGCTTGGGGACGCAGTTCCGATTTCGTCAAGAAACAGCGTGCCGCCATCAGCCTGGAGGAACTTTCCTTCTTTGTCGTGGCTGGCACCTGTGAATGCACCTTGAACGTGTCCGAAGAGTTCGCTTTCAAGGAGTGAATCGGGAAGCGCACCGCAGGCGACTTCGACGAATGGCTGATCGCGACGGGTGCTCAACTGATGGATCGCTCGAGCGGTCATCGTTTTCCCGGTTCCGTTCTCTCCGAGAATCAGAACGGTCGTACGTGTATCGGCGACGCTTTCGATCAGGTCGAACATCTTCGCCATCTTGTAGTCGTGACCGATGATGTTTGCCGGTCCAAATTTGACTTGAAGCTGTTCCTTGAGCTTCTTGTTCTCTTCGACAATTTCTCGTTGCCCGAGTGCTCGTTGAATTGAGAAATTGAGTTCGTCGTCGATCACCGGCTTCGTGAGGTAATCGAACGCTCCAATCCGAATCGCTTCAACGGCGCTTTCGATTGTCCCGTAGCCGGTCAGCAGAATCACGGACGTTTCCGGTTTGTTAGCGACAACCCATTCCAGCAGATGAAATCCGTCCTGGTCCGGAAGATTGACGTCGCAAACCACGACGTGAAAATTAAATTCTTTGATGCGATCGAGCGCGGAGCGGCATGTCAACGCGGTCTCTGTCCGGTGACCGAGACTTCGCAGGTAGTCAGCCATTGCTTCGCAGATTGATCGATCATCATCGACCACGAGTAACGAACCTCTGCCACTCATCGGGAACTTTCTCTCTTTATTCCATTTGATTCGAAGCCGATGGCCATAAATCCACGTGCGCCGACTCATTGTTGCGTCGACGTTGAGCGGGGAGACGAATATTAAAACAGTGACCTGTGGGAAGGCCCTGTGTTTCGGCAGACCGCTTCAATCGGGAGGTTGGGATCGGCATCTCAACCGGACTTCGGGGATGGAGTCACTCATCTCGGAAAACAGAGTGAATAACAAACTCTTGTTTTCCAGCAGACTCTGCAGGGGGGATGTCGACAAAACACCGAATCGAGTGTGCGTCAAACTGCATCGTTGCTGAAGGTCTGAAGCCGGGAGCTGATGTTGAATTGAGGGTTCGCAAACCTAGATCACAGGTTGCATCAAGGCAACAAAAAAAATGACATTCTGATGTGGAAACGCGACATGGCTGTCAGTCTCGCACTCTGTCATTAGCGACAATCACCGAGTCCGAACCGGTTCTGAGACGATTTTGGAGAGAGCGTTGGTCGGCTCGCAGGCGTTTTCCGTTCCTGATTCAGGCCGAGAAAGTCGCTTCGACCCAAACCGGGCGGGGGGCGACGAAGGACACAACTTCCTTCGATGTCGGATGGGTGATCGACAACTCCGAGGCGTGCAGACACATCTGCTTTCCGACAGGAATGGTTTGAGTTGAGCCAAGTTCCTGCTGCGGGAGATACAGAGGGTCGCCCAGAATCGGGCAACCGAGGTGCCAGAGATGGACACGAATCTGGTTGGTGCGGCCGGTTTCGGGAACGACTTCGAGCAGAGTCGTCCCGTCCTCGAAATCTGCGAGGCGGGTCAGGTGAGTGATTGCCTGGAGCCCGTTTTCGTCGTCAATTTCACGGCCGCCGCACTCTGTGGTTTCCCGGCTGATGCGGGCATCGCACGTCAGTTGTTGCCAGTTTTCTTTGGGGCGGTGAACTCGTGCGAGATAAGTCTTCTTGACTGTGCCTTGCTCGAATTGAGGTTGAAGTTCCCGCGAGACTGCTCGAGTTTTTCCGAAGACGACGACGCCCGTTGTGTTGGCATCCAGGCGATGGGCAGGGCGGAGTTTTAACGGTTGAAATGCCTCATTCAAAATCCACTCGAGTGTGTTTCGATGGAACCGACCGCACGGATGAATCGGAAGCGGAGCAGGCTTGTGGACGACGACGATGTCGTCATCTTCGTGCAGAATTTCAATCTCTGCATTGACGTCAGGTTCGGTCATCGCGGGCTGAAAGTGAGCCAGCTGGTATCCACCACGGACAATCGTGTCCGCAGCCATGGGGCGACCACGATAGCGAATTCGCCCCGCGTTACAGGTTTCGATCCATGCTTCTTCGCCATAGTGCGGATGCTGTCCCGTGAGGAATTCGAGAAGTGTAAGGCCGTCGAACTGTTGCGGGACGTTCATCGGACGAAAATTGTCGTACGGCAGACTCCCGGGGAGTGGGGAAACAACTTCTTTGAGTCGTCTCACTCGCTCTTCGCGTTGTCGCTGGGCGATGACTTCGGGGTCTTCATAGCAGTGCGGGCAGGTGTGCGGGGGATCGTAGTGTGGGGACTGTTGATCCTCCGGAGTCAGCGGAGCCAGGCATGCGTAGCATTGAGTGGTTGACGTCTCCTGGAGATTCGGGTCGAGGGCAACTCGCTTATCGAAAACGAAGCATTCTCCCTGATAGTGGTCTCCGCCGCAGTCTTCGAAGTACTTGAGAATGCCACCTTCAAGCTGATAAATTTCCCGAAACCCTGCCTGTTCCATGAACGGACCCGCTTTCTCGCAGCGAATCCCTCCGGTACAGAACATCACAATCGGTTTGTCGCGTGTTTCCTCGGGAAGATTCTCGACTGCGGTCGGGAAGTCGCGAAAGTGATTCACTCCGATCGGAACAGCTTTCTCGAAAGTTCCGACACGAACTTCGTAGTCGTTGCGTGTATCGAGAAGCAGGACTTCTTTGCCCACATCAAGCCATTCTTTGAGCTGCTTCGGCGGGAGTTTGGCAGATGTTCGTTTTCGGGGATCAATTCCGTCCACTCCGAAAGCGATGATCTCTTCCTTGATTTTCACCAGCATCCGCTCGAATGGTTGATCAGCACTCAAGCTTTCTTTGACTTCGAGATCGGCGAATTCTGGTTGACTCTTCAGGAAGTCCAGCAACCGATCGACGCCTGTTCGGCGCCCGGCGATGAAGAGATTGATCCCTTCCGGAGTCAGCAGAATGGTCCCCTTGAGCGATTCCCGTTCACACAACTCTCGCAATTCTGAGCGACGACGTTCCAGGTCGTCGAGTGTGACAAAACGATAAGCAGCGATATTGACGATCGCCGCTTCGGAAACGGGGCCATCGATCGAGGAAGTGTTTTGGGAAGTCGAAGTCGTCACGGTTTCTTCAAGTTTTAAGTAGGGAAATCGTCTGTCAGCGGGTCGCGTATTGATTGCTGGAGTCGATTGTTACAGTACAAGCAGAGTCGTAATATCGACAGGCGAAGAAGAATCTATCTGAGAAACTGGAACAATTGATGCTCAGCAGGATTGTCATCAGTCTTCCGCTGAAGATCAAGTATTTTCGAAAACCGGTCTCCACAGTTTGAGAGAGCAGAATGTCCACAATCCCGAATCCACTCGACGTTCGTCAATCCGATCATCCCATCGACGAACTTTTCCTGAAACGCTGGTCTCCGCGGGCCATGAACGGAGAAGCCATCGAGCCGTCGGTGATGGATCAGCTCTTTGAAGCCGCACGCTGGGCTCCCTCAACGTATAACGAGCAAGAGTGGAGATTCCTCTACTCGCATCGCGATTCTCCCAGTTGGGAAACGTTCTTTGGGCTTCTCGCCGAAGCCAATCAGGCATGGTGCGACAAAGCTGGAGTTTTGATTCTTGTCGCAAGTCGAACAACATTCAGCCGCAACGGAAAACCGAATCCAGTGCACGAATTCGATGCTGGGCTGGCAACGCAAAATCTCTTGTTGCAAGCTGCTCAACTGGGAATCGTTGCCCATCCGATGGCTGGCTACGATCGCGGAAAAGCAAAGATCGCGCTGGAGCTTCCCGATGGGTTCGAAACACATTGCATGATCGCGATCGGTCACCACGGCAATCCGGAAGCACTGCCTGAACAAATGCGAAAAGGCGAAACGCCATCCGGACGAAAAACCATCGACAAAATCGCAAAGCAAGGTGTGTTTGCGTTCGAAGATTAAGAAATTCGAGTCAGAGAGTCGTCGAGTCTTGGTCCGGGAAGGTGATCGTTTCGTTGTCGATCCGGTTTCGCTGAGCAGACCGCAACCGATGTTGATCCTTCAGTTGGGATCGGAAGACAATCAGGCTGAGGACTCCGATCGCGGCCAGGACCGAGATTGCAATCATTGTGCTCCAGCTTTCCGTAGCAGCAGAAGGAGCACGCTCACGAACCGAAATTGTCTTCGCCAGAATCAGCGGAGCCTTGCGGGTGTGATCGTCGTTGGAGTTGTACCAGTAGGTTTTCAGGAAGTATCCGTTGACTGAGACATCTTCGACGAGTTGGCTTCCCAGCGTCAGGTTTTCTGGCTTGTCGAGGAACACAACCGTCGTCGGGTGTGACAACGAATCATCGGTAAAAAGTGCAGCCTCGTAGAGGCGGTCGATGCCGAATTCGTTTTCTTCAGCCGGGAAATCAATGACCTGCAGGATGTGCCCCGAGAGAGAAACGGGCTGTCCGCGAAAGGCCGCCGGATTCCGAATCATGTCGATAAATGTTGGCAGCTTGGACTCCTCTTTTCGTGCTTTCAGAAACGTGTTCGCTTCCGCCTGGAGTACAGAAGGCGACGTTTCGGCAGCTTTATGGAGCAGTGCGTAATAGGGGATATTGTCGTCGGAGTTGAGCCAGGAGTCATCCTCAACATTGCTCAATCCGGGGATTGCGTCCTCGCTCGCGGAAGGGACTTCGTCCGAAGAGTGTTCGCTCGTCGGTGAGACGGTGATCTCTTGTGCGAGAATGTGATTGCAGGTCGGAGCCAGCAAGACTGCGATCATCCAGACAGCGACCTGAAGAATAAGGGCGCGATTGAATCGCGACCGAAACCGGCAAGTCCCGAAACGGTTTTGCGAGAGTCGTTCGGTGAGCATTGAACTTCCTTCCGGTGAAGGTCACTAAATTGGTGACCGCGAGATGATGTTTATCTTCTCGCGGTCATCGTGCTGCCACTTCTGCTACTGAGCAGAACCTTCTTCCAATGCTTCTGAAGACAGGTTGGGATCCTCGTCTTCTTCGACATATTCAGTGGCTTTATACAGGTAAGCGACCGGGACAAAGACGACCGCAGTGGCGAGCATCAGCCCGGTCCAGAACCAATAATACGCAGGGCCTTCGAGGGTGACAGCCCCTCCCACGGTGATGGATGAGGAGATTTCGGTTTCCTGAATGTTCCCGCGTGCCGCTTCGACTTCTTCGCGGCCTTCTTCGCCCCTGAGTTCGATCAGTCGACGCTCAATCCAGGTATACGGAACGTCTTGATCTGACTCGGGGTTATTCGTCGCCCGCGAGACCACAGCATCGAGTGTAACATCCCAGGGAGTTTGAAATTTCTGATCATACCCGGCGGATGAAATTTGATATCGGTTTCGAGTCAGCTGTTTGTAGGCGAGTTGCTCACCATGGATGTCCGTCATGCCGGAAATGAGCTTCTGCCCCTCTTCCGTCACCGGAAGCGTCTCCCCATTCTCAGCGAATGACTGATCAATCACTTCTTTCGCTGCTTCGAGCGACGCATCTTCGGAAGTTTGAATTCCGAGATAACTCTCGTACTCCCCGAAGAACAGCAGAATGTCATCTCCGGTATCGAACTCCTGGTCTTCTCCTGCGACACGCAAGACTCGTTCGGTTCCTTCGGGCACGTCGACAGCTTCAGTGGGGATGGGCTCGCTGCGGGTTTTCCAGATGTCATGAATGGTTTTCTCGCTGCCTTCGTGTTCAAACTCTTTCGATTCCGCAATGACCATGTTGATGGACGGAACTTGAATGAAGTGATTCAGATAAGCGGTGACGAAATTTCCAAAGGCAATAAAGAAGAGCCAGACCGCCATCACGATCGACTTCATCGATTTCGGAGCCTGAGCGTACGAGAACTCAAGGCCGGTAATGGAGACCATGATCTCGCCGGAGGTAATCAAGACGTAAGCGAGAACCTGCCAGAGAATCGATGGGTATCCGCCGCTGACGATCCACTGTTCGATCAGTGCCGAAACAGCGAATGCACTCACGGTAACAAACAGGCCGATCGAGAATTTCCGCAAATGCGATAGTGGGAAAACTTTGTCAATCGCCGGGTAAATGACAAATTGAAATAGCGGGATCAAGAGCATCACGAGGATCGGATTCACCACTTGAATTTGCGAAGTCAGAATGGTGTAACCGAAGATGTTCCGGTTCATGTTCTCTGCCTGGAGAACCCATGACGAACTCGTCTGATCGAACAGTGCCCAGAAAACACTCGCAAAGATGAAGACTGCGGAAATCTTGATAAGTGTCATCCAGCCGCCGCGCCGGACCAGATCGTTAATGAGTTCGGATCTGGCAGGCGGAATGTGCACGAATTTGTATCGCCCCAGCCAGAACATGAGTGTCGCGATTCCCATCAGAACGCCAGGAATTCCAAACGCCACATGGGGGCCGTACCACTTCAAGAGCCAGGGGGTGAGAATCGTCGATACGGTCGAACCAAGATTGATCGAAAAGTAGAACCATTGATACACCTTCGACATCAGGTGCTGGTTGCTCTTTCCGAATTGATCACCCACGTGTGCCGACACACAAGGTTTGATTCCTCCTGATCCCACGGCAATCAGGGCTAAACCCAAGTACAAATAGGCGGTGGGAGACATTCCGGGGCTGCCGATGAAGGCGAGAGAGAGGTGCCCCAGGCAGTAAATCACAGAGACCCAGATGATGAGTGGATATTTGCCTGTCAGAAAGTCGGACAGCAAAGCCCCGAAAATGGGGGCGAAGTAGACGGCAGTTGAGAAAGTGTGATATCGGGCAGTCGCTTCAGCGTTACTCATCGACGGAAAAATCTGATCTGACATGAGATGCAGATACTGCACGAGAAACACAACGAGAATGGCCCGCATTCCGTAATAGCTGAATCGTTCCGCTGCCTCGTTGCCGACGATGTAGGGAATCCCTGGGGGCATCTTATCGGTTTCTGGAGGAACCGTGATGTACTGTTCAGCCATTCGGACATCTTTCCTTTATCGCTTTTTTCGAAATGGTCTTCGCGAGTCTGCACGAGAAACTGCGTCGAAAACCATGTCAAACAGTCCAGGCGAGTGCACCGGCAAGAGCAACAAGCTCTCGAAATCTGTTCTCATCGTGAGGGAGCGTTCACAGACTCTATCTATTCGCCGGAATTCCAACAAACCTGTTTTCCACTCTGGTGGGTTCGCATCGGAATGAAAGAATTTTCTGATGCGAGCATTGGTGTGAGCATCAATGGGCCGTGAAAGTCATTCCGCCTCAATTCATCAATCGCATCTCATGAGTCGGCAATTGGAGTCAGGTCTCCTTGCTCAGCGACCTGAACACGATAGACTCCGCCGGGGCTGTGAGATCATTTTCGAGAAGGTCTTTACGAATTCGCACGAGCAAACTGGACGAAACCAGCGCTGAATTGTCCAAGCGAGTGCACAGACGAGAGCAACATGCTCTCTTCCCGGTTACTGAATTGCGGAGTCAATGATGTCACTATTGAGCCTGAGAAACCTGTCGTTCACCTGGTCGGGAGCACCGCTGCTCGATGAGATCAATCTGGAAATTGAACGGGGCGAGCGGATCGGTCTGCTCGGGCGAAACGGGGCTGGGAAGTCGACGTTGATGAAGATCATCGCCGGGGAAATCACGCCGGATGACGGGATCAGGAACCTCGCCGATGGGGTTCGAATTGGCAGACTGGTGCAGGATGTTCCCGCTGGCACCGACCAGACAGTGGCAGAAGTGATTCGGAAGGGAACCAACGTCGAGAAGGAAAGCTGGGAACTCGATCAGGATCTCAAACGGGTTCTTTCGCAGGTTGATCTGGATGGCGAAGACAGTTTCTCAGAACTCTCCTCTGGGAAAAAACGACGAACACTCCTGGCGCAAGCGCTCCTTCAGGAGCCAGACATTTTGCTTCTCGACGAACCGACCAACCATCTCGATATCAAATCGATCACGTGGCTTGAAAACTTTCTGAAAGGATATTCCGGCACCATTCTGTTTGTGACTCACGACCGGGTCTTTCTGCAATCGCTGGCGACTCGGATTCTCGAAGTCGATCGCGGTCATTTGTTCGACTGGACGTGCGACTATCAGACCTTTCTGAAACGCAAGGAGCAGCAGCTGCACGCAGAAGAACAGCAGCAGGCAGCGTTTGATCGAAAGCTTGCCGAAGAAGAAGTCTGGATTCGGCAGGGGATCAAAGCCCGGCGCACGCGCAATGAAGGCCGCGTGCGAGCCCTCGAAAAGATGCGTGAAGAACGCCAGCAGAGAAGAAACCGAGTGGGCAATGTCCGCATGGAAGCCAGTCAGGGAGACCGGTCCGGACATCTTGTCATGAAAGCGGACAAGATTGAGTTCGCGTATCCTTCGTCAGAACCGATTGTGAAAGACTTCTCAACGACGATTGCCCGGGGAGACAAAATCGGAATTATCGGGCCGAACGGGGCAGGCAAGAGCACTCTGCTCAAACTGATGCTCGGGCAACTGGAACCAACCGGCGGCGATCTCCGTCTCGGAACGAATCTTAAAATCGTCTACTTCGATCAGCTGCGGGAACAGATCGACGACGAAAAGACCGTGGCGGAAAACGTCGGCGAGGGGCAGGACCAACTCGTCATCAATGGAAAGCAGCGGCACATCTACGGGTATCTGCAGGATTTCCTGTTCACTCCGGAACGTGCACGTCGACCGGCACGTTTTCTTTCCGGAGGAGAACGCAACCGTTTGTTGTTGGCACGAGTTTTCAAGCGGCCCTCGAACTTGATGGTCCTCGACGAACCGACAAACGATCTCGACGAGGAAACGCTCGAACTCCTCGAAGAGTTGCTGATGAATTATCCCGGCACAATCCTCCTCGTAAGCCATGATCGTGCGTTCCTGAATAACGTGGTCACAAGCACGATTGTTCTCGAAGGAGACGGAACCGTCCGCGAATACGACGGCGGCTACGATGACTATCTGAGGCAGAAAAACGCTCAGGCCGACTCTTCTGCAGCGACAGCGAAGCCGAGCGAAAAGAGCAATCAACCCACTCGCCCCACTGCTCAACGCGCAAAGCTTTCGTACAAAGAGAAACAGGAACTGGAATCGTTGCCAGCGACGATTGAAGATCTCGAATCACAACAGGCCGACCTCCAAGCTGCGATGGGCGATCCCAGCTTCTTCAAACAAGACCGCACCGTGATCGCCGAAGAATCCGCCCGTCTCGAAGAACTCGGCACGCAACTCGAAACTCTCTACGCCCGCTGGGAAGAACTCGCGTCGCGAGAATCGTAACACGAGCCATCATCTCGAAGACGGTCTCACTCTTTTCGGGTTCTCGATCCGTTCACTGCTTTTTGAATCTGGATGTCCATCATTCTTTGGACAGGCCATCGGAAAGTCGTCTGTCCGATGATCACCTATCTGTCAGCTTGGACATTGATCAACCATGGGCTTGTGTCAAATCACGGTTTTTCGAGGAAGATACGACGAAATTCGCATCTTTTGCGTTTCGGTATCAAATCTGCATTTGGAATGTTGCAACCGTTATTTCCCAACTTTAAGTGAGGAGACACAATCATGGCAGTTGCAACTGCAGAGACGAGCGACATTCTGAAAATCATTCTGGCGATCCTGCTTCCACTTGTTGGAGTATTTCTTGAAGTGGGCCTTGGAGTGCCATTCGTCATCAACGTTCTGTTGACCATTCTCGGGTACATCCCCGGAATCATCCACGCGCTTTACGTCATCCTGACACGATAGACCGTTGTTCGCAGCGCCATCCAGAGGGCAGTTCCCGTTCACTCGATTGTTGTTCGAAACAGGGAACTCTCCATCGCAAACGGTCTCGAGAAATCTCGAGCGTTTGTCGTCCGCCATGACATGGGGTGATGCGTTGGAGCAATCGCGAGGTTCTCATGGCTGCACCGTCATCGAAAAACGATCCGATCAAGAATCGCGAAGCCCGGATTCAACGGATCTATCAAATTGCCGATCTCCTGGATAACTCCATGACTGTTCCCGGAACTCGTTTCCGAGTCGGGTGGGACAGCGTGATCGGGCTCGTCCCGGGAATCGGTGATCTGACATCCGCCGCGATTTCGGGATACCTCGTTGTCGAGGCGGCGAAACTCGGGGCGCCAAAATGGGGCCTGATGAAAATGCTCGGGAATGTTGGAGTCGACACCTTCGTCGGGGCCATTCCGATCTTTGGGGACCTCTTCGATGCTGCTTATCGGTGTAATCGAAGAAACGCACGACTATTAAGAGAACATCTTGAATCACAAACCGGAACCGCTGATGCGGGACCTCAGATAACCAATCCGCTCGAGAAACCCGGGCGGCCAAAGGAGTTAACTCATGGCTAACGAAAATCTACACGTCGTCACCCACGAAGAAGATGGTTGGGCAGTTAAGCGCGAAGGCGTTTCTGATCCTGTCTCGACTCATCGAACTCAAAAGGAAGCAGTCACCGCTGCCGTGAATTCGTGTGATGACGATTCCGTCTCAGTTACCATCCATCGCCGCGATGGAAGAATCCGCGAAGTAAAAACTGTGAATGGTGACACCAACAGCGACACGGCAACATCGACATCACGACGGACGCGCCGCTTCGACGAACTTACCAATCTGGGAAGTCGAATTCGCTGGGGAGCCGTTGCAGCTGGCTTCTTCGTTGCCATGGCAATGAGTGTCGCGCTGACAGCTCTCGGTGTCGCTCTGGCCGTTTCGTTCTCTTCAATGCTTTCCGCAGAAAGCCTCGGAATCTTCGTTGGAGTCTGGGTGACAGTCACACTGCTGGCATCGCTCTTCGTCGGAGGAATTACGATTTCCCAACTGACGATCGGCGAATCGGACGTCTATGAACCGAGCATCTACGGAGTCGTGCTGTGGGCATTGATGGTCTTCGTCGCTCCTCTGGTTCCCGCAGCTGGTGCGAACTATGGATTCGGAAGTCTGGAAAGCTCACAGGTTGCACTTCAACAATCAAACCAACAGGAGAGCAACGCGAATGCCGACGACGCAGTCACGCGCGGCCAGTCTCCTGATGAAAACGCAGAGAGTGACGCCGCCAATACTTCCGAAGAAGGAACTACCGCGGCCGAAGAGATGAATGAAACGATGCAACAGGCCCGACAGGAAATCGCAACCCCAGTCAACTGGGAAGGTCTGAAAGGCGTCGAAGTCGCATGGATGACATTCGTCGCAGTTATTCTGTCACTGGGAGCATCCGTCTCCGGAGCCATCCTCGGAAGCCAACTCGACCGAGACGAAGAACTGATCGCATCTGCAAAACGCTAAGAGCAATCAAATCGAAACCGATTGAAGAGCCAACAGCTCGATGAATGTTTTACCAACACTCATCGAGCTGTTTTTGTTTTCGTAGGAATCGAAAATCGTTAAATTTGTGGCCATCTTTAGGCGTAACGTTTACTGGGCAGAAATTCTTACTGATCTAAAGAATCGAATTTGGTAAGAATCTTCGTAACCTTCCAGAGATCGCTTGTGTCAGAACGACATGGGACGAAGGATTAACGAGAAGGTGTATTTCTACATTCGACGAGGAAGTCGGAAACACATTCGTCGTCTGTTAAAAAAACATCCCGATCTTCTCATGTCTGATGAAGCGATGCTTGCCTTTACCGCGATATGGCACAATCGATCGATGCTTCGCTGGCTGCTCGAACGAGGTGTTTCACCTGACGGAAGAATTGGAACGGACGGCAACACACCCCTGATGCAGGCAGCTTCTGACGGCGATCCTGAGTTAATGCAGTTGCTGTTAGAATTTGGAGCAGATGTGAACGCCCTCAACGAGGAGTCAGAGAATCCGCTCGGATTCGAGGTCGCCTGGAAACAACTTGAATCGATCCGGATTCTTGTTGCCGCAGGCGCTGACGTCAACGATATAACCGACTCCGGGCCTGAACGAACTCAACTCGATATCGCCGAGTTTTCCGGTTGGACTGAGGTCGCCGCACTCTTGAGATCACTTGGTGCGAAACGTTTTAGTGAGTTATAAGACTTCTTTCGTATACTCGTGAACGAAATATTGGCCATTTTCGTCCTCCCATCATCGAGAGTTCGTTGCCGTGTCGGGCTTTTGGTCGGAGACTCATCGGACAAGCTTCGTAGGGGGGGGTGCGGAGTCAACCTCAGCCATTGACCCGATGAAAGAGTTCAAGCGAGTGCACAGGAAAGAGCAACTTGCTCTGGCCAATGTGCCAGCATTCTATTGGTGAATGACGATGGACGTTCTACAGTACGATGCAATATTAAGAGTGACATACCTCACTCAAGCCGAGGGCGGTCGGAGAAGACCGATCGTACTGGGAGAGGTCCACTATGGATGTCCGGTGAGTGTCAATGGAAGTTACTACGACTGTCGTTTCCTCAGTGCGTCATCTTCAATTCTCATTCCGGGACACACTTATGAGATCGCCGTCAAGTTTCTTTCCCCAAATCTTGTGTTAAGTTTGTTGCATGTCGGCACAAGTGTCCGTTTACGGGAGAGCAGGGACATTGCTTTTGGACATGTGGTGGATGTTGCAAAGCATGAATCGAGCGATTGAAGTGATCAAAACTTTTGATCTCGCAAGAGAACACACTTTTCGAACACAGGAAATGCGTCGACGGCGATGGAGTCATTAACACGGAGGGATTCGGGTTGGACGTAGCTGATGGAAGTTGCTGCCCACCCTCTCAGTCATAGAAGAAAACGTTATTGATGCAACCATCTGTCGCGATTGTGCTTGCCTCGATTTTTGCGTTGATGGGATTGCCCATCGTAATAATGAATGCGATTGTCTTTTGGAAATCCTGCATCTTGCGACTCCGAACGCCATCATGGATTCCACTTCTCGGGGGAGGTCTGTTCACAATTGCGATGTTGATTCAACCGCATCCTTCGGTTCGGGAGTTTTGGTGGATCCCATTAATATGTGACTACGGCTGTCTTCCCGGATTTGTACACACCATTGCAGCGCTCTTGTGGCAGACCTCTCGGATCGATCGACGGTGACGAATTTCACCGGGGTACAGGTATCTGGAGTTCATGTGCTTTGGTTTCAATGCGTTTACGGAGAGTCGCATATTGGTGGAATAAAACTCTCACGCAGATTGTCCATCTTGCCTCGGTGGGTCTCGGAGGGCAGGAATTCGGCAATAGGTGCCGATGAAAGTGGGTGGGCTGGCGGTTGTTGCGAATCTTTGGCGGGTGATCTCTCTGGGGAATTCCGTCGGGGGTATCATGCGTGTCGATTCGCACCGGGCATTGAAATCGCCGGGGCGACGATGGACAGACGACCAGCTAGCAGCCCGTTGAACATTGCGGACTTCTGAGTAGCAGTCTGAGTTTTGGTTGGTTGCCATTGAGTGAGGTCGTGCTTGTTTTGAAGTGCCGGAAGTTGCTTTCGATGGCTCGGGAGAGACTTTGAA
>NZ_SIHI01000071.1 GCF_007859735.1 Thalassoglobus neptunius
ACGGTAAGCTGAATGGCGAGTACCGCTCACAGATGACCAGGACAGAACTCGAAACAAAAGGATACGGCAGACGCTGGCTTGTGGAATCATTCATGAGCGGATTGAAGCGAACCACAGGTGCCGCACTCTCAGCCAGAAGCGAGAAAGCCCTGTTCGTCGAAGCCGCCCTCAAAGTCCTCGCCTACGCCCTGAGGCGTTAGCCCACGATCAAAACCTGTGATTTGTTTTCAACACAGCATTCCCGGTTCTGTCAGGTAGGATTGATTCTTATCGGGTGACGCATCTGGATCATTCCCGTCTGGCAGAGGATTCAGTTGAAGAGACTTGTCGATACTCGCCAGCCCCATGTCGAGAACTTTCACGAGTCCGTCGCGAGACAGCATCAGATTTCCCGGTTTAATATCCCGGTGGATCACCCCGTGCTTGTTGGCATATCGCAGCCCACGAGCCGCTTGCAGGATACAGTTCAGCGCTCGCGCAGCGGTTAATGGTCCCTTTTATTGACCAATTTTGAGAGGTTTTGGCCGCGCACAAATTCCATCACCAGAAAGTGCGCCCCGTTTGACTGGTCAGCATCGTAGGACCGGACAATGTTCGGATGTTCGAGCGTCGCTGCCAGCCGGACTTCTCTCTGAAACCGCTTCACCTGATCCGGGGAAGAGAGAAGTTTCGGCGAGATCATCTTCACCGCCACGATTCGATTCATCGGCCGGTGAAGTGCTTTGAACACCATTCCCATCCCGCCGACATCAAGCAGATCGATGATGAGGTACTTATCGATCAGTAACTCAGGTTGCCCCTTGAGAAGAGCATTCGCCTGATACTTTGTTAACTTTCCATTAGAAATGAGTTGGGCTGCGAGTTCACGCGGTCCCAACGGAGCATCGCAGTCGGCATCGGGTGCGCTGATTTCCTGCAACTCGTCTTCGGAAAGAATCCCGACTTCCGAAAGTTTTAAGAGAAAGTGCTCTCGGTCCCGAGCAACGGATTGCTCTTCATAACCGCTCGAATCCTCTTCTGATTCGGACATGATGGTCGTGGCTGGGCTGTTTCCCTTCTTCCCGATTGGAGCATCTTCAGAAGACCCGTTCTGACTCAGAAGCGACTGGACTTCACGGACCAGTCCGGAGTCGTCTTGACAATGCCTGACAAGCCATTGATCGCGTGTTTCGTCAGGCTGCTTGCGGGCATCCTGGTAAAGTTGGCGGACCAAACCGGCGCGATTCTTTGTCATCGTACTATTGCTCCTCAGCTGGCCGTGAGCAAGTTGCTCTTTCTTATGCGTTGACGTGAACAAACCGAGGAAATCACTTGTCGAAGTTACTCATGTGATTTCGCGACAACTCGTTCAATGGGTGCTCTCACTGCGCGATTCAACAAAGTCTTTCGACTGACCCCGGTTCGCCCCGACATCCCGATGAAAGGTGCGACCAATGACAGCCCGGTGCATTCGATGCCACTACCCGAAGCACCCAATAATCACAGGGTTTCATAACATTTTGCCAGACCGGTTGCCAACCGAAACCCATTCCCCAGCCTTCTGACAGCGCAGCGTGCTCGTGGCTCTTCTCTGTCTCATTGGAAGCGACGGCAAAAGCGATGCGTCGAGAGGAGAGGCCGTCTCCTAAAGAGATTGAATCACAGATCGCCCGGCGCAGAAAAGCCCCGCGCGTGACTTAATCGCCGAACGACAAAGTCAGCCTGCGAAGAGAGGGCGAAGCCCACATACGAAGAAAAGGCCGCCCGCAACAGTCAGGCGTCGAGGCAAACTTCCTCGGTCGTGACAACGTTCGATTCACGCTGACAGCATTTGCGTGTGCATCCTCCGTTCAGGCAATGGGCCCAGGCGAGACATGCAGCACCGAAAGCGGTCGGATGATTCCACAGCCACGAAAAAGCTGTTGTGAATGATCCCAAGGATGACTGGTCAACAAGATTGACATCAACTGTCGATTGACAGCACGAACTTTGACAAGCGGTCGAAGCTTCGTCACCGGACGATTCCGGAACAGCTGCGCAACAGTCTCCGCCAGCAAAGGCAGAGTAGTTCATCACCACCAATCCCAAAGCAGCCCACATCAGAACAGAGTGTCGTCGATGCAGTCGCCATCCGGGAACAAGCGTCCAGATTCCGATCGTCACGCCGACAATTGCGAGGACCTGATGAAAATAAAGGCTCGCGAGCCAATCCAGCCCCCAACTTGACAAACTGGAGATGAAGACGAGAACGAGCATGCAATGAATCACGCACGCCACCGATAGAATTAATCCGGTCAAGTTTGAGAGTGATCGCGTCATTCGAATCTCCGATTCCTAATGTCGAGGAAAACGAAGAATAACTCAGACCACTCTATTTGCAACCCAATTGCAAACAATCCGACTTTGCAACTATTGCGACACACGAAATCCATAATGTACACTGAAGGTCTGATGACAGCACTCCACTGCAGTGACTGTCAGCAGTTTCATTTCGATTTTTTCAGTTCGTTTCAAAAGTCGTGGAGTCCCTCGATGCACTACCATCGATCTTATTTCAGCTTGATTGTCGCCGCACTTCTGATTGTTGGATGCAACGAAGGAGCTTCGTTGAAGACCCAAGATCTCACTGAAGGAACTCACGAAGATCACGCTCACCACGAAGACCATGGCCACCATGAAGGCCACGACGGACATGATGGGCATGATCATCAAGCTGCGGAGGCGCCAAAAACCTTCTCTGAAAGCATCACACAACTGACTGAACTTCGTGACGCTGTTCAGTCCGCTATGGAACAGGATGACCTCAAAAAGGCGGACGGCCCCGTTCACCAGATTGGGCATCTCCTGAAGCAAATTGATGAACTTGCCTCCGATGCTGGTCTCACCGAATCACAACAGAAAGAGGTCAAAGCAGCAATTACGACGCTGTTTGAAACATTCTCGAGCCTGGATTCCACAATCCACGGAAAGTCAGACGGTCAATCATGGAAGGATGTCTCAACCGACATCGATCAGGCAATCGTACAGCTTCAAAAAATCTCAAATGAGGCGAGTACAACGGAAGCGAGCGATCAGACGAAGGAGGAAGAACAGTGAGGTTGAATCGACAACTGCTCTCCTTTTCGAATCTGTCCGCCCGAATCCTGATCTTGCTAGCAGTCCTGACGTCCGGATGCTCCCAGCAACTTCCTCAGGGGATGGAAGAAATCCGCACGCGCGTACTGGTGAGCGAAGAACCCGAAAATCCGATCACCATTGAAGAAGCCCGCCAACTGGCCGCCGAGCCGACAGAAGTCACACTCATCGTGCGTGTCGGGAATCGCAATTTCCCCAAATGGTTCGCCGAGAGTCAGGCGATCTTCTATGTCTCGGAAGCCTTTCCAGGATCGGACTACAACGTCGACGCCGATCACGTGTCCATTCTGCAGTTGGAAGTGGAAGCAGGAAGATTCTCTCGCAACAGTGACCGTCTCAAATGCGGAAGGCGAAATTGCTCCGATTTCCGTTGATCAACTCTTAGGACTCAAAGAAGGGGACATTATTGTCGTGCGGGGTCTCGCAGAAGTCGATGAAACGGAGTTCCTTTCAATCGCGGCAACAGAAGTCTTCAAACGAACGAATTAGGCCTATCCCACTTGCCGGAACACCCCGCTCAACTCTTGTCTTGTCCGCTCATTCATGACACAGAGAAAGAGCAGAACTTCAGGCAAGATCGATAACGAGGCGAAACAAAAAGGCGAGGAGGAATACGCCGAAACCAATTGCAATTCCCCACGGCCCAATCGCCAGGAAAGTGGCAACTCCGAACAAGAGTCCGGCAAAGAGTGGCAGGGGGAGGTATTCCATCCAGAGTGAATTGTCAGAATCGCGAACGGTGTGAGCGGGTGAGTCTTGCGTCTCAGGCAAGTCGGTTTGAGTTGACTGCTTCCTGATCGGTGAAAGATCCGATTGGCAACTCGGGCAGACTTGAATCTGATTTCCCAATGCGGCTCCACAGTGTGGGCAAGGACGCATGACTCTCTCCAAGTCGAGACAACTTCGTAGATTACTCACGACTTACATGATCGCTCCGCACGTTGTCCACCGGTCTCTTCAAGTTGCTGCAATCGCATCGATCGATCTTCCTCGACCGGGAAAGGTCTCTTCAATCGGGGCAGCCGTCGGGAAACTGATCTCGAATGAGATTGAGCTCAATTCCAAACTCGAGCCAGGCTTTCAGTCCCGCGAGAACAATTGTGTATCCCCCTTTGGATGCCACAGTATGAGGCAGCACTTCTTCACACGTCCCCAAAAACCCCCAGTTTAAAACTGTCACCAAAGTCGAATCCGCGTCCCGAGATTCGAATTGCCATTCCACGAGGGTCGGATCGGATTCCCACTCGATCAGCAAGCGAGCATTCTCTTCGTATTCGTTCACCGTCAGAGTGTCCTCGACGCCGAACATCTCCCAATCCCACCGAACCTTCTTTCCAGGTTCAAGCCTGCCGCTGCTCCGCGAAAACCAGAAACGAGTCGTGATTTCCGGATTGACGATCGCCTCGAAAACCTCCGCAACAGGTTTTCGAATCAACATTTGAGAAACGACCATCGTGGTGCTTACTTCAGGCACATTGTCATTCACAGTTCGTAATCTTCTTGCCTGAGTGTTAAAATCTTCCAACAACAACGAGTAAGACAATCGACTGACGATACCTCGCTGCAGTCAATCAGTCAATTTGGATCGGTCAAGGTGTTCACTGCCCCCGTTGTCTGTCGGTACGAGTGTTGGAGATGTTGATGAATCCAATCGCTCAATACTTCGATGAAGCCTGTCGACTGAGAATTCAGCCCAAGTGACAACTCTCTGGGTGTTTAATTGCAGTTTCTTCAATGCAGAACACTTCAGCATGAATGATGAAGAATTACGAGACTTGACGGCAGTGAGTCAGCAGAGGTCTAGTCGAATCTGGCTATTAATTCCGGTCATTCTTTGGATCGCGTTCTTCTTTCTTCCTGCTTTGCAGAGAACGGTTCCGGCCCCGGGATTCGCGGCGTACGGACTCATTTATTGGCCTGCAATGTGGCCCTTCCTCGCTATTCACACCCTGTCGCACATTCTGTTTTTTGTTGCTGTCTTGTTGTGCTGGCGTCAGCTCTGGGTCGAAGGGATCACCGTTTGTGTTGCAGCAGGAGCAATCACTGCAATTTTCCCTGCCGGTCCTTTTCAATTGCCTGGAAATCTCTCTCTGGGGAGCGTACATTTCGCTCATTGTCCTCAGCCTGGAAGCAATTTCCCGCTCCAGCGATCGAATTTTACAAGGTCGCAGAAGAACAAAGAACTCGTCCAGAGAATCGGTGCACCGACCAAAAAACGAGTAAAAATGGACTCTCTTTCGGGCAGTCCTTCGTTTTTGGCCCGATTTCTGCAACGGGTCAGGAAGAGTATTCGTCAAATGAAGTGGAATCGTTTTCGTCTTCTTGACCAATTCGAGTTTGATGGAAAACTAATATCGAAATGAGATAATCTCGTTGGATCGGCACGAGTGTGCCGCAATTCCTACTCGAAAACTGCTCAGAGAATCTGGAACCCCTGATGAACGTTGTTGGAAGGATCAGCGCACTGTGCGCGCTGCTGTGTCTTATCTCATATTCCCAGGCAGCCGAACCAACGCTCCCTACTTCAGACAAAGATCGACCACAGGTCGTCGCGACATTCTCAATCGTCGCGTATGACCCCGAAGAGGAAGCCTGGGCCATTGGTGTTGCTTCCAAGTTTCTGGCGGTCGGCCATGTTGTCCCCTGGGCAGAAGCAGAGACGGGTGCGATCGCGACACAGAGTCTCGCGAATACGTCCTACGGTCCAAACGGATTGGCGCTCCTGCGAGAAGGAAAATCTGCGGCCGAGGTGCTTGAAATCCTTGTTGAAGCGGACGAACAGAAGCAGAACCGGCAAGTCGGCATCGTCGATCGTTTCGGAAACGCTGCCACATTCACGGGGGAAGAATGCCTTCCGTGGTGCGGCGGAAAAACTGGAGACCATTATGCCTGCCAAGGCAATATTCTCGCGGGACCGGAAGTCATCGAGAACATGGCAGCTGCATTTGAGAAATCCGAAAAACCTCTCGCGTGGAGAGTCATGGAAGCGCTGCAAGCTGCTGACCAATCGGGTGGGGATATCCGTGGTCGTCAATCAGCTGCAATTCTCGTCGTGAAAGACGGGGCAGGGTACGGAGGTTTCAATGACCGGATGATCGACCTTCGT
Source organism: Thalassoglobus neptunius (assembly GCF_007859735.1). Taxonomy (GTDB): domain Bacteria; phylum Planctomycetota; class Planctomycetia; order Planctomycetales; family Planctomycetaceae; genus Thalassoglobus; species Thalassoglobus neptunius. The sequence continues at coordinate 6,221 of NZ_SIHI01000071.1, forward strand.
GTGGATGATCATGCCACGCCGATTCAAGAACTCGCTCGCATTCTGCAATTGAAACTTGAGCCCTCTGAAAAAGTGCAATCCGAGGAAACGCAACCCGAGGAAACGCAACAGGAAGATGCCCCTGAAGAAAGTGCGGATCAGGATTCCAACTGACACACAACTTATCAATACGAATTCGCTACAATCGATTCAGTGTCTCTTGTTTCTTTCGCTCTTTCGCAGGGGCAGAGCCCTCATGTCGCGGCAACAAATTCTCAAAGTCCAACTTCTTGTCGGGATCATGAGCCTGTGTCATCTTCGGTTCGAAGTGCACGGGCAAGATTACACGTCGGCCGATGTCGATGACTCGATTGTCCGGGCTGTGAAATTTCTCTCGTCTCAGCAAACAGATGTCGGTGCCTGGCGCACGGAATCGTGGGGGGAATCGACGGCGATCACATCTCTGGCGGTGATGTCGTTCCTCGCGGCAGGTCATGTTCCGGGCGAGGGTCCCTACGGAGAACAGATCAATCAGGGCGTTCGCTGGGTCGTCGAACATCAACAACCGAACGGCATGCTTGTTCATCAGCAGCGCAGCCACGGTCCGATGTACAGCCACGGAATCTGCACGCTCATGCTGGCGGAAGTTGTCGGCATGATGGACGAGGCGGACGAGCCGATCGTTCGACGTGCACTCGAAAAGGCGATTCTTCTGATTCTCGAATCACAATCGATCGTGAAGAACGACCGACACCGCGGAGGCTGGCGGTATCAGACGAACAGTCGAGACAGCGATCTGAGCGTTACCGGCTGGCAAGTTCTCGCACTGCGGGCTGCGAAAGACATTGGATGTGATGTGCCTGCCGAAGCGATTGACGCCGCTGTGGATTATGTCCGCAACTGTGCCGGTCGAAATGATCAGGGATTCGGGTATCAACCGGGAAATGGCCCCACTCCCACGTTGACCGGAACAGGAATTACGTGCCTTGAAGTATGCGGAGCCCACCATTCCAAGGAAGCATTGGGTGGTGCCGAGTGGCTCGCTGAGAATCCGCTGCGTGACCGGTCGAGCTACTTCTTTTATGGAGCGTATTACACCGGAATCGGCCTCTTCAAAATCGGCGGCGACGTCGCTGACCTGAATCATGAGCATCTGGTCACATTGCTTCTTCCGCAACAGGATGACGACGGAGGATGGACACCGCGATCCGGGAGCGAACGCCAAGCTGGGCGAATCTATGCGACGTCGCTGGCAGTTCTCGCTCTGGCGGTCGAATACCGCTATCTCCCGATCTACCAGCGGTAAACGATCTTCGTCGTTTCTCAGGACTCTTCGGAACGGCCTTCTGTGCGAGGAAATCCGCCTGCACCGGACGAATCGGGTGGCTACTGGCAACGCGTCTTCGGTGGGGCTGGATGGCAAACCACTTGTTTGAGAAAGTTGCGGATTTGCTGCTCCGTTCCGGGATCGAGACTGGCTCCTCGAATCTCATAGCGAATCCCTCCGTTTGGGGAGGGAAAACCTCGAACAACGATCCGTTCTGAGACTTCGAGATCTCGTTTCACAAACTCATCAATCTCGCTTGCACATTTCTTGGAAATCCCCGTCCACTGCGTCAACTCATTTCTTTCGAAAACGAGCGTCACCACCGCGTTGCTCTTGCCGCGAATGCTCCAGAACACGATTCCAATCAACGCCACAACCGCAATGATGTTCAGGGGTTCCACATATTTCTCCTTCCTCAAGATTGAGGGCTGACAAGCAATTTATCGGCAATTGCGTTCGCGCCATTTTCGTGGATTCTCTGCTCGCGATTGAACGTAATCCTTCCGATGAATGAACGCGGTATTCGTGCGAATCATCCAATTCCGAAATTGAAGAAGCTCTCATTCGAACAACTGCATCACCCACAGATTGTGTAAGTTGGAGAGTGAAGATCGAACCGCGTATTTTCAATTCATGGAAATTTTAATCAGAGCATAGAGATCTGTTGATCGATCGTAGCATTTACTGCAAAATCGGCCAAATCGTCAATGAATCTGGATGGGATCGAGACACAGCGATGGTTAAAGGAAGAGGACAAGAATTTCAGGCGGGCGACTGGGTCATCTACCATAAGACAAAGTGGAGTTCACACCCGGGTCCCCGTGCACGGGATATCAAACCGTCTCCGGGAGGGGATCAGTACGCTTATTGCATCGACAAATTCTGGGTCGTCGATGAGGTGCGAAGCGACGGTTCAATCGTGCTGATCACACGCACAGGTAAGCGTCATATTCTGGATTCCGAAACTCCCACGCTGCGAAGAGCGACCTGGTTTGACCGGCTACGGTTTCGATCACGATTCGAAGCAGTCGAAATGATGAATCGAGAAGATTCCGCGCCTGTCACTTCTGAATAGATACAGGCACTTCTGAATAGATACCGTTCTGAAATCGGTCCCGGCTCGCCATGACGAGCGGCCGCGGTCAACGACCTCTCAAACGAAAACGATCCACTGGATGCTGAACAGCCAACATCACAGTGGATCGAAGATTCGGATCGAAATAGAAGATCGAGTCGTTTCGTAAATCGTCTTTCGATTCAGAAACTGTTTCTCGACGAGTCCTAAATCTGTGGCTTCCAACCTGGCTCGTATTCTCGCTGCCAGAGATTCTGTGCTTGGGCATTGTCCAGAATGTGTCCGTTGGTCGGATCACACTGAAGCGCCGAACGTGTCTGGTATGAGATATTGCCAAGATGACAAAGCAGCGTACTTCGGTGACCGATCTCAATTTCCGCATTCAGATTTTGATGCTCTCCTGAGCGGATCGCCTGAATGAGGTTGTCCACATGAGGTTCATTGCTGAGCGTGGACTCTCCTTCATCGATGACCTTGTCGTTCCGGTCGAAGAACTTGTAGTTGCCGGCTCCATCGATCTCACAGGCTCCTTGATCGCCATAAAAAGCAACGAATCCGGACGAATCTTTGTGCCGGTTGCAACTCAGACCCTGCCACGAGATTTGCTTTCCTTCCGGAAATTCGAAAGTCACGATGTTGGTATCGGGCGTCTGCTGATCATCGTCGAACGCATAACGTCCCCCGCTGGAAACAACGGACGTCGGGAAGTCGACTCCCAGGCCCCAGCGACAAATGTCGAGAGCATGAATTCCGTTGTTGCCCAATTCTCCATTACCCCAATGCCACAACCAGTGCCAGTTGTAGTGAATGCGATTGTCATAGTAAGGGACGCGTGGAGCTGGACCTTGCCACAGTTCGTAGTCGAGATTTCCGGGGACTTCGGCAAAGCGGCCGATGCCGATCGTATCTCTCAAGTTGTTGTACCATGAACGGGCACAATAAACGTTTCCAATCAACCCTTCGTGCATCTTCGTGATGGCATCGATGTAACCCGTGTTGCTACGACGTTGAGTTCCCAATTGAACAGCCCGATCATGGTGACGAGCGGCCTTGACCATCATTTCCCCTTCCCAGGGATTGTGGCTGCAGGGCTTTTCACAATAGACATGTTTCCCGGCCGAGCAAGCGAGAATTGTGGCCGGGGCGTGCCAGTGATTGGGAGCAGCACAGACGAAGATATCAAGGTCGGGATCGTCCAGCATGCGACGATAATCGGTGATCGGTTCGGGAACCTGATTCGTGTCTTTCTCCAACTGAGCAACGGCACTTCCCGCCCGCGATGAATCGACATCACAGACGTACTTCACGTTGACTCCCGGTTGACGTGCATAAGAGACAGCGAGCGAGCGGCCACGGCTGAGTCCCATGACACCCACATTGATTTTCTGCGAAGGAAGCTCTCCCTGATTCGCGATCAGAGGGCCTGTCGAGGCATATGCCAACGCGGCAGCCGATGTCGTTTTGAGTAAGTCGCGGCGGGTCATTGAAGTCATTCGATATTCCTTGGTGGGAGAAGTGGCGAGAGATGCAGTATAATTTGTCGAGTGAGACGACGTCACTCTCACACGGGACAACTCACTATCCGTCTCCAATTTTTCGAGTTCATGGCCACACCGCTTCCTGACGAAAATCCGCCTCAACGCACACTCGCTCGTCCCCGCAAAAAGCGAATCATGTTTCGATGCGCAGCTTTGATGCTGGCGCTCGTTCCGTTCATTGTGCTTGAGATTGCTCTCGTCATTGCCGGGGTTGGCACAGTCGATCTGAGTGACGATCCATTCGTCGGCTTCTCAGAAGTTTCTCCGCTGTTCGAACTCGATCAGAAAAGCAACGAATATGTGATCTCAAATCGGCGACTGAAGTTCTTCGCTCCCGATGCCTTTCCGGCTCAGAAGGCAGAACAGACCTTCCGAATCTTCGTCCTCGGCGGATCAACAGTGCAGGGGAGGCCCTATTCGATCGAGACGTCGTTCCCCACCTTTGCACGAATCGCTCTCGAAACGTCCGACCTCAGTCGTCAATGGGAAGTGATCAACTGCGGGGGCGTTTCTTACGCCAGCTATCGACTCGTCCCCATTCTTAAGGAGTGCCTTCAATACGAACCGGACTTAATCGTCGTTTGCACAGGGCACAATGAGTTTCTCGAAGACCGCAGCTATTCAACCATCAAATCACTTCCGAAATGGATTCAAACTCCTTCCGACTGGTTTCTGAAACGCCGGACGGTGCAACTTGCAACGACGATGATTGCAGACGGGAAATCTTCTCCTTCGTCCACACTTTCCGCAGATGCCGATACCATCCTCGACTACCGCAACGGAATTGAAGCCTTCCATCGAGACTTCAATCACAGTCGGGCAGTGGCCATGCACTATGAATCAAACCTGAACCGAATGGTCTCACTCACACAGCAAGCCAATGTCCCACTGGTTTTCATGCTTCCTCCTTCGAATCTGAGCGGACAACTTCCCTTCAAATCCGAACCAATGGAACGCCTCACCGCGGATCAACTCGACGAGGTCAAACGCCTTCGTGAATCGGCTCGTGATTCCTACCGCACTGATTTGAGAGAAGCGATCCGGATCTGGTCGGAAATCGTTTTGGCCGATCCTCACTCTTCAGACAACTGGTTTGAATATGGGCAATGCCTGGAAATCGCTGGGCAACACGAAGAAGCTCGGGCTGCCTATGTGAAAGCTCGCGATCTGGACGTCTGTCCGCTTCGCATGACGACGCCTCTGGAAGAGAGCATGAAGAAGGTCGCGAACGAACGCGGAATCCCGTTGCTGAATCTGCACGACCATCTGGAAAAGCAAACGACGACGTACATTCTCGGAAACCAGTGGCTTGTCGATCACGTGCATCCGAGTTTTGAAGGGCATTACGAAATCGCCCTCTTACTTGTGGAGTGGATGGAAGACACGGGATTCGTTGATCTCCCCGAAAACTGGAAGGAAACCAGTCGGGATCAATTCACAAGTTACTTTGAATCTCTCGACCGACCTTACTTTCATCGCGGCCAGCGAGCACTGGAGTCGCTCCGAAATTGGACACGAGGAGACCGCGACGGTCCGCCGGTACGTGAACGATTCCCGCACCTCTTCTCGAAAGAAGATCCGAGCAACTGAAAGCCGCAAAGACTTTCGATCGCCTCGTTGAATCAAACCAATTCCCGGTCACAATTATCTCGATAGCGACTTGGTCTCAGTGGTGAGAAAAGCCCTGAACCCCTTCTCGCTGACTTCCCTCAAATCACCACAATAAATTGACTTGCGGACATTGGGAAATTTGCTCGTGAATTCATTCCTCGCGAGCAGGAAATGCATTCGAAATGCTCTATAATCCGGGTTTCTGCGGAATGAATTTGAAGTAAACCATGCAAAAATCGCCACCTTCTGTCGACCTGAAGCCGTTCTTCTTTGCTCACGATGATATTGAGGAGTTGTACGACGGCCGACTTGATTGGGCCGAGTTCTTCGGCAACGACAATCCCGTCGAAATCGATATCGGATGCGGGAGAGGATTGTTTCTCGTTCACGCATCAGAAGCGTGTCCGGATCGCAACTTTCTTGGACTCGAAATCGATTTCCGAGAAGGACGGCGCGGGGCTGCGCGATTGAAACGCAGAAACCTCACCAATGCTCGCGTGATCGGAGGGGACGCCAATGTCCCACTCAACAAGATGATCGAACCGCATTCGGTCGATGCAATTCATGTTTACTTTCCCGATCCATGGTGGAAACGAAAGCATCGCTCACGAAGAATCGTCAACGACAAGTTCGTCGATCAATGCGCGAACCTGCTTGTCCCGGGCGGACTGTTTCACTCGTGGACAGATGTCGAAGAATACTTTGGAGTCATTTCCTCGCTCCTCGATCATCACCCGAAGTTCGAAACACTCCCTCCGCCCGCAGAGCGTCCGCCCGAAGATGACATGGACTATCAGACAAGCTACGAACGCAAGAAACGCAAGCTTGGCCTTCCCATTCATCGCGGCAAGTGGCAACGCAAACCACTCGAAGCTGATGACTAATGTCCGCCACACAAACAACATCGAACTAGTGCCCCAATCTCGCTGAGACCACTCTTCGGTTCGCCCTTAACGGATTCTCGCAAGCAAACGAAACGACCAGACAGCCCGAACTGAGTGCTCGGGAACAAGTTGCCAGAAACTCGACGGATCAGTCAAAGAGCCGATCGATTCACACGTTTTAGAATCACCATCCACTGAGATCATCACTGAGAGGCGCTTCAACAATGCCGATGACAACTGTTCTTGTTTCGATTCCCGGGCTGCGGGCCGAAGACCTCGCGCAGATGCCCAACTTGCAAAAAATCAATCAACGTGGAGGCTCGCGTCCTTTGCAAGCCTCCTTCCCTTGCGTCACCTGTCCGGTGCAGGCAAATCTGACGACAGGAGTTCTCCCCGATGAACATGGCGTGATCGCGAATGGATTCTTCTATCGCGACAAAGGAGAAGTCGAACTTTGGACCGCCTGGAACGAGTGTATCGAAGCGCCGCAAATCTGGGATCGGTTGCACACTCACGATCCATCGATCACTTCGGCCGTCTGGTTCCCAATGCACTCGAAAGGGGCAGGGGCTGATTACATCTGCACACCTGCTCCCATTCACAACCCCGATGGCTCGGAGTCGCTTTGGTGTTACACGAAGCCTCAAGAACTCTACGGAGAACTCCGCGACGAATTGGGACACTTCCCGCTGATGAATTTCTGGGGACCGATCGCCAATATCAAGTCGAGTGACTGGATCATCGATTCAGCAATCAAGGCCGCTCATCAATTCAAGCCGCAGTTCTCTTACATTTATATTACCCATCTCGATTACGCAGCCCAGAAACTTGGTCCCAACAGCCCCGAAGCTCAGCAGGCCGTCATTGATCTCGACAAGTCTCTTGGTCGACTGATCGAAGGCTACGAATCCGCTGGCATGGGAGAAATTCGGTGGCTGATCGCAAGTGAATACGTTATCACGGAAGTGAACGACGTCGCTTATCCGAACCGCGTTTTGCGAGATGCAGGATTCCTCCATCTCGACGAGCGTGATGGCCTTGAATACCTCGTCCCAGGCGAGTCCGCAGCTTGGGCCATGGTTGACCATCAGCTTGCTCATGTCTTCGTGAAAGAAGAACAGACGATCGAATCCGTCGCCCAACTCTTCAAAGATCATCCGCTGGTCGATGAAGTTCTCGTCGGAAGCGAGCGAGACAAGTACAACCTCAACCATCCTCGTTCGGGCGAAATCGTCCTCATTTCCAAACCAGATGCCTGGTTCGCCTACTACTGGTGGAACGATGACGCCAAGGCCCCATCGTTTGCGCGCACAGTCGACATCCATCGAAAACCGGGTTACGACCCCGTTGAAATGTTCATCGACATGCCAAGCAAACAGACGCCACTCGACGCAACACTCGTCAAAGGCTCACACGGTTACCCGGGAGTCCCCGGAGTCTTGATCTCATCGACTCCTCTCGACGCCGAAAACTATCGCGACATCGATGTCGCCAAACTGATCCTCACCGAATTCGGAGTGAAGTAACTCAACTTACATGACGAATGGGCTCAACAGAATGACCACAGCGACAGCAAAGACGATCCAGATTTACCTACCCACCGGTGAACCACGAGGAATTCGAATTGCCGAAATCACCACTCGCATCGTTCAAGCAATCTTGATTCCCCGGAGCGATCTCGCACAAGGCAAACTACGTAGAGAACTCGATCTCCCAGGGGTGTACTTTCTGTTTGGAGAAGCTGAAGAGGAAGTGCTGTGTTGAAAACAAATCACAGGTTTTGATCGTGGGCTAACGCCTCAGGGCGTAGGCGAGGACTTTGAGGGCGGCTTCGACGAACAGGGCTTTCTCGCTTCTGGCTGAGAGTGCGGCACCTGTGGTTCGCTTCAATCCGCTCATGAATGATTCCACAAGCCAGCGTCTGCCGTATCCTTTTGTTTCGAGTTCTGTCCTGGTCATCTGTGAGCGGTACTCGCCATTCAGCTTACCGT
>NZ_SIHI01000072.1 GCF_007859735.1 Thalassoglobus neptunius
AACTGATGGGGGACAACTTCTACCCTTATGGTTTGAAGGCGAGCGCTCCATCTTACGAGAAAGCAATTGAGTACGTCTACGATCAAGGGCTAAGTAAACGCAAACTTTCGATCGATGAATTATTCGAGCCGTCCACGGTCGATCTGGTCGACGAATCATCAAGCCAATTGTAGGGTAGGGTGGATTCAGTTTTGAAGTGCAACCACGTAGCCGGTCTTGCGTTCCACATGCGTGACGAGATGACCGGTTCCCTTTTTCCCTTCGATGGTATCCGATTCCCAATCCCCAACTCGACTCCGGTTCTCGGCGGCGAGCGGTCGTTGCTCGATCGGTGTCGGCCAGGAATCGAGCGTCGGGATGTGCCTGGTCCGTAGCGTTTGCGTCGCTTCCTGCTCGCCTGTCACAAGTTCAGCCAGGCATCGCCACCCTGCTGTCTGTTGGATTTGAGCCACGCATAAATCGTTGCGTGATAGACTTACATGCGGTGGTCGTTCGGGAACAGTCTTGGTAGCAATCCGGCAATCTGCTTGGGCGACCATTTCTGCTCTAGCTTCTCGATCACGAAGGTCTTGAGCGGGCCGGGGTTGAACTTCCAAGGTACGCGACAGATGCGTCGACGACGCCGTGCTTTGCGGTCGGCCTTGATGGCTGAGTACCGGTTCTTGAGAATTGCGGGTCAGTTCACGTGAGATCGTGGAGGGCGATCGATCCAGAACACGGGCGATGTGGGACTGAGATTTTCCGTCGTGATGCAACCGGACTATGGTTTCGCGTTCGTCCGCGGTAATTTGGACGTAGGGCATTCGTGGCATTCTGTTGAAGCAGGTGACGGCTGTTTGGTTAACAAACCATCCCACGAATGCCTTTCTTCACCCATCCACCGTGCACTTTAAAACTGAATCCACCTTCATTCAATGATTCCCTACTAGTGCAGCGGTCCACTTAGATTTTAGGGTAAATGGATTTGAGTTTGCAGCGGGCGTCGTCGAGTTTCATTTGCCAGTCGACAGTGCGTTGTTGGATGCTGACGTCTTCGGCCCAAGCAGATGTTTCCTTTGAGAGTGTGCGCGTATCGGGGATGCGTCGATTGGCAACGCATTGGCGAGTCAGGCTGCTCAATTCGTTTTCGGCGATGTACAGCCAACTCCCCTGTTTGGGGGTGTAGTGGAACTCGACACGTTGAGCCAGCGAAAACGCTCGCTCTGGTTCAAACGCCTCGTAGAACGCGCCCTTCGTGTGGGTGTTGAGGTTGTTGCAGACGACAATCACTCGTTGACAGTTGGCGTACCGACCTTCAAGCAGTCGGGCCATTTCTGTGGCCCAGTCGATCTTCGTTTTCGTTTCTCGGATCGCCACATCTCTCCACCCTGCGAGCGGTTCCGCGAACATAAACACATTCGCCACCCCGGCACGCTCGTATTCGTAGTCGACTCGCCTGGGATGTGTTTTGGTGGCAGCAATCGGTGTCTTCACTTCTTTCACCAACTGGACGGGTTGTTCGTCCATGCATAGTACCGGAACCGTCGGATCATACGGCTTTTCATAGACAGCCAGCACATCTTCCATGTGGGCGACAAATTCAGCATCACACTCTGGCGGGATCACCCAGTATTGAATCTTGCGGTTGGTCATGCCGTTTTTTTCAGAGTCCGCATGACGGTCTGATGGCTTACCGCCTCGACGATTCCCAGTTCGATCACTTTGCGAGCAAGCAACCTCAAGGTCCAGTGGGCGTAGCCGGGCGGAGGTGATTTCAGACGCATGGCAATCACTTCTGCTTCCTGCTTTCCATCGAGAACCTTTTCACGGGGCGCCTTCTCAGGCTTTCGACCTTCCAATGTCTCTTCAAATCCACGCTCCACCAAACGCTGACGGACATTTTCAACAGTTCTGATTCGACAGCGATACGCTTCGGCAATTTGCTTGTCCGTCCACGCCAGACTATCAGCATCCGCCATCAACAGGATATTCGCTCGTTTCACTTTCTGGCTCGAACCAGAAAGTCGTTTCACCACATCTTCCAGGGTGGCACGTTCCGCATCGCTCAAACGAACGAGGTACTTCTTGTTCATTGATCACCTCCATGTTGAACACAGCATGAAGGATCTCAACCAATCAGCCAACCCGAACTTTCAATTGGACCGCTGAACTAGGCATAAATTCTCTTTCTTGGAAATCAGGTTGATTGCAAAGGAGGACTTCGTGCGCAAGTCACTCGGTCACCGGAAAGTCAGTATAGCCCTTGGCTCCATCGGGGCCGGCAGTCGTATACCAGGTTGACACGTGGGAGTCGGGATTCAGTTCCAGACCATCGGCAAAGCGACGAACGAGGTCGGGGTTGCTGATAAAGGGACGCCCGAACGAGACCATGTCGGCGTGGCCATCGACGATCGTCTGCTCTGCTGTCTGTTGCGTGTAGCCACAGTTCCCCATCAAAGGGCCGGTAAAGACTTTGTGAAAATCTGACAATGTCATCGGCTCACCAAGCTCGTGGAACCCGAACGCGAGTCCGTCCATGACATGCAAATAGGCCAGACCGAATTTATCTAATTGCTCTGCCGTGTAGGTGAACTGTTCGCGGAAATCGGGGGAGCCCATGTCGTTGTACACGCCGTTTGGCGAGAGCCTTACTCCAACACGATTCGCGGGGCAGACCTCACAAGTAGCCGTGACGACCTCATCAAGCAACCGATAACGATTCTCGACACCACCGCCATAGTCGTCAGTTCGCTGATTTGTTTTCGATTGCAAGAAGCTATCAAGCAAGTAACCGTTAGCGGAGTGAATCTCGACTCCATCAAAACCTGCCTCGATGGCTGCTTTGGCGGCGTTTCGATAGTCAGCCACGATTCCGGCCATTTCGCTGGCTTCGAGTGCACGCGGGACTTCGTGAGGCTGTTTGCCGTTGGGCGTGTGAATGTACTCTTCGTTAATTGCAATCGCCGAGGGAGCAACTGCCAATTTACCGCCATGGTAGCTGCTATGCGACGAGCGACCGCAATGCCAAAGCTGCATAAAGATCGTCCCACCCGCTTGATGCACTGCATCGACAACGTTCCGCCAGCCTTTTCGCATCGCCTCGGTGTAGATGCCTGGTGAGCCACTCCAACCAATCGCTTGTTCGGAAATGTGTGTGCCTTCGGTGATAACGAGTCCCGCCGAGGCTCGCTGTACGTAATACTCAGCCATCAGCGAGTTGGGAATCCGTTCGGCACCGGCTCGGGCACGTGTCATTGGGGCCAGTGCGATTCGGTTTTTTAACTTCAGATCGCGAAGTTCGATTGGAGCAAGTAACTGCGGTGATATAGTCGACATCTCTTTCCTTTTTGGTTCGGGTTGGTATGGCTTGACAAGACATTGAAATGCAGCCGGTCTTTGTTCCGGTGTTCAAGCCTTCGGCAGCTTGATCTGTTCCGGCTACCTTTACGTTGCAATATCAATACAGAGGGCGCATAATCGCAACTAGATGACTATCAGTCAAGTAATAACCTTCAAGTTCTATAATTACCTGAAGGTAACCTACCTTGCACAAGAGCAGCAGAAGCATGACCAAGAACGACGATGTTGAACTGGCAAAAGATTGCCCGACTCGCCAACTCCTTGAGATCCTTTCCGAAAAATGGACTCCAGCAGTCCTCTACACCTTGTCGGAAGGTACTCAGCGAACCAGCGAGATCGCTCGAAACATACCCGGTATCTCCAAGAAGATGCTTACGCAGACGCTGCGCAATCTGGAATCATGGGGCATGGTCAAACGGAAGATTTATCAGGAAGTGCCGCCGAAGGTTGAGTACACGTTGACCGCGCTGGGCATGCGGTTCACGGAGCCTCTGCGGTTGCTATGCGTCTGGGCTCAGGAGAATCGCACGCACGTTCGTAGAGTCGCAGAACGGCGTAACCAGAAATGAAGGCCGGATGACCAAATCAACGTTGTTTATTGCATCATTCCTAACGAATGGCGTCGCTTTCTTTGGGGCGAAACGCAGTCAGGCTTTCTTCACGAATTCCGATTTCAGGGACATCGCACCGATGCCTTTGATTTTGCAGTCGATGTCGTGGTCGCCATCGACAATTCGGATGTTCTTGACTTTCGTGCCGACTTTGACAACGCCGCCGTTGAACTTTAGGTCTTTGATAACAACGACTGAGTCACCGTCTTCCAGCACGTTGCCGTTTGCATCGCGTGTGGCGTTGTTGTCAGCGGCTTCTGCTGCGTCTGCGGGCGACCATTCGTGAGCACAGGTCGGGCAAACCAGCAGAGGTCCATCTTCGTAGGTGTATTCGCCGCCGCATTCCGGGCAATTGGGATGAGTGCTCATTACTCTATTTCGTTATCAAGTTTTAGCGAGCGGAAGATGGGAATGTGCCACGAGTAGCCCGATGCGTCAGCGTGGATCTGTCGGGAATTCTCTCGCCGGTGTGTCGGGCTAAACTGGCGGATGGTAAATCTTCGTCTGCCGCTCGCTTTCAGAATTGAATCATATTCAGATGTTGTTGACTGATACTGTTCTCGATGGTCGTGGGACCAAGCTTGTTCAGCGGATTCTCGGCAGATACATGATAGATATCACGCCGAGTTTTGGATACTGACGTGGTACGAATCAGCGCTCACGAGAACAGCTTTGCGAGGCGAGCCGGAGTTCTACGAACTCGGTACAAGTCGGGCAAGAGTGACGCAGGCGTTGAGCTATTGAGCGAGACACCAGTCGGCGCGCTTTGCAAATTCCCGCTGAAACTGCTCCTTCCACTTTGAGATCGTCGATCCCCCCGGGCCGTCTATGAAATGCCTCGTTGATCCCTTGCGAACGTATTGTCCGCCCCAGCTCGGTTGAGTCGGATCTTCCGGATCATTGATGCCACGGTTGCCACTGAGCAGATACAGGAATGCGGGCGAATCCCCCTCGATCACTCCTGGTCCGGCGATTGCCTTCGGTGGGTAGATCGCGCACAGCGGTCCATGACCGTTGATGATATTTTCTTCCGCCCACTGCTGACTGCCCGCTTTGAACATTCCCTGGTAAGTCTTCTTCGATTCGATGATGTGAAGGTCTGGAAACTCCTCCATCAGCCACTCATGCGAGGCGTCCTGGCAGGCAATCAGGAAGATCCGTAACTTGCCAATGAATGCTTTCGTCTCTTCTTCGCTGCGAGTGTTCTTCACATTCCAGATTGCCTGAGCAATTTCACGCGGACCACCCCAGACGCCGATGTAGACCGGCCGCGGATCGGGTTTGTCCACAGCGACAATGATTGCGTTGGAAGCCTCGCTGTCTTTCCCTTTCCCGATGATGTCGGTGACCGGTTGCTTGCCACATCCCCATTGAATTTTAATGCCATTGTTGTTGCCTTTGCCCTCGTACGTCACCGCACGCAAAGCATCAGCGGTCGGATACTTTGGATCATGCTCTCTCAGGTTTTCATCGACCTTATCGTATTCATCCAGCACAGCGAGGATGTTTTTCTTTTCAGCCACCATGCCAAACGTGCCCGCCGACGCGACTAAACCTTCGACATCGAACTCATTCGAGTGAAGCAGGAAACGAACCATCGACTGCACGTCATCCGGATCGCTGTTGGTGACGGGAAACGGAGGAAAATCAGAAGATACGATGACGCGAAGCCTCTTGAAGCTGCTCGCCGTCTGTCGTTTCGGTTCTGACTGGACGTTGATAATCACGCGACGATAGGCATAGAGACTGGGTTCGCCACCGTCATGAAGTTCCAGAACAATATGAATTGATTTGCCTGCTGCATTTTCGGGGACTGTGACTTTGGACGAAGCCGCAGAAGCGTCCTCAATTTCCACTGCTTCCTTGCATGAACTTGGTTCCTTGTAAAAGGACCATGCAAAAGTCAGCGGGTCTTTGTCGGGATCGCTTGAGCCGACTGCGTTCAGATCAACTGTCGAACCAGGTGCGGCTGTGACCTGCAGAATTCTTCGTGAAGTGTCGCCGTTGACAACCGCGACCGGATGATGGTTGGCATCTTCGTACTTGCTGGTAATGCTCCAGTCCATGCGGGCTGCGAAGTCGTTGTCGTAGCCGGTACTCCAACGTTTGATTGCCTTTGCACCATCCGCCGAGTTTCCAAACATCAGATACGGGTCGAACTGGCCTTCATTCGTAACTGGCTTCATGCTGCGAATGCGGGGTTTCTTCGTCAGGTCAAAGCGACCACCCCATCCCCCCTGGTCAACCTGATCGGGATCGTTCAACCCATTGGGATAGACGTGCAGCAGCGCTGGTGTGTCGCCTTCGGTCGCCCATTTCGTGTCCGGGTACACGGCGCCTAAAGGACCATGGCTTTGAATGTCATCGCGTTGATAGTCGCCGTTCTTCGGCGGCTGCCAACCGTAAACCCCAGTGGCACGAATGTAGAGCACCTCAGGAAAATTCCTTGCGATCCAGGCCCCGGCGTCATCCTGACCAAGGATGTCAAAAACTCGCAGCTTGGATAAAAACCTTGAAAGCTCTTCCTTTGACCGTGTTGCTCGAACTTTCCAGATCGCTTGCGCAACATTATTCGCTCCGCCCCACGCGCCAACCCAGACCGGACGCGGGTCGTCTTTGTCGACTGAGGCGATGATTAAGTCCGAACCCGGACTGTCTTTTCCGTCCCCAACGTCGCTCATGCCATAGCCTCTTTGCCCCATGACCGAGATGGATCTCAAATGGTCGACCGACGGAAAGCCCTTAGCATGAACGCTGAGATTGTTGAAGCACTTGCCGTAGGCATCCACAAGCTTGTCAAGCATTTTGGTGTCGCTTTGACTCTTCTTCCAGCAACCGGTCGAGACGATCAAGCCTTCGATATCGAACTCGTTGGCACTGACCAATAGACGGACCATCGACTGTTCATCGTCGGGATCGGCACCGAGGTCGGTGGTCGTGATAATGCGTGGCTTGTCGTTTGCCACCAGCGGACCGTCATTGCCGAGTGCCGTGATTACCAGTAGTAAGAGCAACAGGCGAAGGCCCAGCTCTTGATGAACATTAGTTGCCACGGGACTTCTCCAGAGAATTGATGTTGTTTTCCGGTTTTGTGTAATCAACGAATGTCTCAAAGTCATCTGCATGAGGCGATTCGACACCAAGCGACCCGAGTTTTCGGCTTTCGGCTTTAATGCGAGTTTTGGGTGTCGACCTGCATACCTTGTTCGGAATGCCACAGCGAAATTGGAACCAGCCTGTTGACACGTTGAGGCATCTGTTTGGCGATCGTAGGCGACAAGGATTCTGCGAGCTCATGCCAGGATGCCGTCCACTACGTGACCGTGGACATCGGTCAGCCGGAAATCGCGGCCGGCGTGGCGGTAGGTCAGCTGAGTGTGATCAATTCCCATGAGATGCAGGATGGTGGCGTGTAAGTCGTGAACGTCAACTTTGTCGCGGACGATGGATTTTCCAATGTCGTCCGTCTCGCCGTGGACGATGCCGCCCTTGATGCCGCCGCCAGCCAACCATACGGAAAAACAATCTCCGTGATGCCCGCGACCGTTCTTCCCTTCTTTCCCCGGCGTGCGACCGAACTCGGTCGCCCACACGATCAGTGTTTCGTCAAACATCGATCGCTGTTTCAAATCTCGAATCAATGCGGACAGAGGCTGATCGACGGCCTTCGCCAACGGCACGTGCTCTTTCATTTCGCCATGAGAATCCCAGTTCGGGCGAGAGCCGGTATCGATCAGTTCGATGAACCGCACGCCGCGTTCGGCCAATCGTCGAGCGACAACGCACTGCCACGCAAAACTCTTTGTGTCGCCGCGTTTGAGACCATACATTTCGTGCGTCTTGTTGTCTTCACTTCCAACATCAAACGCTTCGGGGCCAGCAGTCTGCATTTGAAACGCGGTTTCAAACGATTTGATACGGGCCGCCAATGCGGAATCATCCTGCCTTGGTTTGAGATGATTCTGATTTAGCTCAGCCGTCAAGCCGAGTTCCAGTTCCTGAATTTTCTGCTGCTTTGTTCGAGCCAACAGATTCCTGATAGGCTGCTCGCCGGGGATCACTCGGGTTCCCTGATGATACGCTGGCAGAAAATCGCTGGTGTAGACCTGAGTTCCACCGTACGGAAGATGCGGAGCAACAACGATAAACGACGGCAAATTTTGATTGAATGTTCCAAGTCCATAACTGAACCACGAACCGATGCTCGGGCGGGCGAATGTCGGGGAGCCGGTATGCATACCGACAGCCGCTTCGGTATGGTCGAAGTGGGCGGACTGCATTGAACGGATGACGCAGATATCCTCCATCGAATCACGCAGGTGGGGAAACAAATCAGTGACCTCAGTTCCGCAACGCTTGTTGGCGCTGTAGGGGAAGACGCTGCCCATCAGTTTGTCTTTCCCGCTGCCGTCTCGTCCCTTCTTCGAGGATTTAGGATCGAACGTATCGATATGCGAAACGCCTCCCGTCGAAAAGACGAAGATCATCTGCTTCGCTTTCGGAGCAAAATGTGGAGGCTTGGCGGCCAGCGGATCGCTTGATCTCGCTGCATCCTCAGCCAGCAATTCAGAAAGAATTCCCGGAAACAGAATCGAGCCGCCCAGCATGGATCGAAGCATCGTGCGACGCGATACATTGAGTGGTGATGAATTCATGGTTTCGTATTCCAGATACAGGTGTTTGCCTGCCGAGTTTGTTCTTGTGTCCGTCCGTGTTGGTGGCTGGAGTCTTTAATCCACATAAAGAAACTCATTCATGCGAAACATCGATCGCGCGAAACTGGTCCACAGTTCGTGTTCGACGTCACTTTCTTTCGATTCCTCGGTCCCCAGCTCTCGCCTGAGTTGCTTCAGGTAGTTGTCCACTGTCGACTGTTCGGCGGCGGTGGGAAACCGGCCGACGACGAGTTCAAACGCCAATCTCACGCGGTCGCTGTCCGAGGAAGTTTTCTTCAGCAGGCGATCTGCAAATTGAGCAGCTTGCTGATGGATGAAGTCGTTGTTCATAAGAAACAGTGACTGCACCGATGTGACGGAACTGTCGCGCGTTGCCGTGGAGGCATTGCGGTCAGCTCCGCCGAATGTGGTGAAAAACGGTCGTGCGTTGAGCCGGGCGGTCATCAAGTAGACACTTCGACGTTTGCTTTCGTAGCTGTCGCGAAACGGGTGATGCTGAGTGAACTGCCACTTGTCGACTGGAGGGAAGGGATGTGGCTCCTTCATCATTGAAGTATCAAGTTCTTTGCTAAGCAGCAGCAGTGTGTCACGTAAGGATTCGGCATCCAGCCGCTGGCGACTGAATCGCCAGCGCAGTTGATTGGTCGGGTCGACAGCCAGAGCCTGGCTATCCGACGTAGATTTTGAGTCCAACTGGTAGACTCGCGAGTTCATGATCAGTCGGTGCATCGACTTAATGGACCAGCCGTCGGACATGAATCGTGCTGCCAGCCAATCGAGCAATTCAGGATGACTGGGCGACTGACCTCGGTGACCAAAATCGCTTGGTGTCGTTACAAGGCCGGAGCCGAAATGATACTGCCAGATGCGATTCGCCATGACTCGCGCCGTTAGCGGGTTATCGCGATCTGTCAGCCAGTCGGCAAGCTGCCGTCGGCCACTTTGTTTCGACTCGCTACCACTGAGCGACTGACCGCCAAGCAATTCGGGGAAACCGCGCGGAACAATCTCGCCGGGTTTCGTCGGCTCGCCGCGAACCTGCAATGCCGCGTCCGCAGCACGCGATTCTGAAACGGCGTACGCCAGAGATTTTCCAGGTTTGCCGTTCTCAAGCAAAGGCACAAAGTCGCGTGGTTTTTTGTCGAGTTCAATCCCTGGAAACGGATACTGCGTACTATCGAAGATGCCGTACATCGCATAGTAGTCGGTTTGCAAAATTGGGTCGAACTTATGATCGTGACAGCGCGAGCAGGACAGCGTTAACCCCTGAAACACACGCCCCACATTATCAATCGTGTCTTCAATGGTGAGGTGCTGCGGATAGTTTTTGATGACGGAGCCAAAGCGCCGTGAGATGGCGATGTAGCCCGTCGCGATCGTCTGCTCATTGCGTTGTTCGTCGTTGGCGGCGGGTAACTGATCTCCGGCAATCTGCTCACGGACAAATTCGTCGTAGGGTTTGTCGTCGTTGAACGCATTGATGATGTAGTTGCGGTAGAGGTACGCCTGTGGAATCGGATAGTCCGAGTTCTCTCCTGCTGTGTCGGCATAGCGAACGAGGTCCATCCAATGTCGCCCCCAACGCTCGCCATACTGCTGCGAATCCAGCAACCGATCAACGACTCGCGAAAACGCTTCTGAAGAGTCGTCTTCCAGAAACGCACGGATGTCTTCGGGAGAAGGCGGCAATCCCGTCAGGTCATACGTCGCACGACGAATCAATGTCCGTTTGTCAGCCATGCCAACCGGTTTCAGCTTCTGTTGTTCGAGTTTGGCGAGAATGAATCGGTCGATATCACTCAGCGGCCAGTCTGGGTCTTGAACCTTTGGCGCTGCGGGATTCTCGATCGGACGAAACGACCAGAACTCGCGAGCTTTTGCGACGTCAATGGTTCGGCGAGGAATCTTTGTGGCGTCATGTCGCGGATCGGGAGCCCCCATGCTCACCCATTTTTCGAGGTCTCGAATCTCGGCCGTGGAGAGTTTTTCGTCGGGCGGCATTTCCATGTCTCGGTTTTCATATCGCACCGCTTCAATCAGCAGACTCTTGTCAGGATCGCCGGGCAGCACCGCAGCCCCGCTGTCTCCTCCACGCCGAATCGTCGGTGCAGAATCGACCAGCAAATTGGCAGAAACTTCGTCCGCTTTTTGACTGTGGCATTCGTAGCACTTTGTGACGAGCAGAGGACGAATCCGTTTCTCGAAGAACGCAAGTTGGTCTTCAGGAATCTGTGCATGACCATCGTGTTCCCCTTGCCAGACCTCAATCCCTGAGAAGTTGGCGGCCCCTCCTTGACTGGTCAGTACAAGTTTCTCGTCTGTGACATCCACGTACCAAGGCCCAAGCCGATCCCACTTTCCCTGGGGTCCGCTGCGGTAGCGCCGTTCGACTTCCCGGCCGTTGAGCGAAATGTCATACGTCTCGGGATTGTTGTCTTCCCAGACGTAAAGGAACACCGTGCAGCGACCGTTGGGAATTGCCGAAAGCTCGACACGGTTTCCGCCCCAGCGACTCGAACGCAACATCTTCGTCCGGTCGGCGTCGGTCGGTGGAACAAGCGTGACGCTCTGAGCTTCAAAAGCGTTATCGCCACACTTGTACTCTTTCGCGTTTTTTCCGTCCCAGCGGTGTCCATCAATCGTAACCGCCGGACCATTGAGGTTCAGTCCGCGTAAGAAACTCGGTTGTGAAGCAGCCTCGACCGAAGCATGAGACAGCCCCCCAAAAAAGACCAGCAGGAGGATGAAATTCGCATGCTTCACGATGCACGTCCTCTATGTTTGTCGAGCAGGAATTTTCGCCCGTAATCAAGGTGTTCTTCCATCCTCATCACCGCTAAGTCCGCATCGCCAGCAAGTGTCGCCTCGACAATCCCTGCGTGTTCGTCGCAGCTTGAATCCAGCCTTGGCAGTTGTTGTTGATACACGCGATCAGTGACCCGATAAATTTTATCTCGCAACTGATTCATTACGCGGATGATTTCCTGGTTGCCGTGGAATTCGCAGTACAGCATGTGAAACCCTGCGTCCAGTGAGACCATTTCAGTGATCCTGCGCGCCCTTGCCGCCTGCCTTTGCTGAGTTATGTTCTCCCTCAGATCAAACGCCTGCTCATCGGTCAGGCGTCCGCTGACTGACCGCAAAACGTGACACTCCAATGCGACCCGCACATCGAATTGATCGGCAATATCCTGCGCGGTCAGTTCGCGAACAACGATTCCACTCTGCGGCGAGACGATAATAAAGCCTT
Organism: Thalassoglobus neptunius; assembly: GCF_007859735.1. GTDB lineage: Bacteria > Planctomycetota > Planctomycetia > Planctomycetales > Planctomycetaceae > Thalassoglobus > Thalassoglobus neptunius. Next base: position 11,877 of record NZ_SIHI01000072.1, read on the forward strand.
CAAGTTCGAGTCGCTCGAGCGCCGCCTTAACTGGCGTCTTGCTCATCCCAAGGTGCCCAGCCAATTGCCTCTCCGACAAACGGGCGCCGGGTTCGATGGTGATACTCTGAATCAGTTGCTTCAATTCCGAGTAGGCTCGGTCTTTCATCAACACCTTCCCTCTCAGCGAGGCCGCATTTGTGGCCTGACTGTCTGGGATACATTCTTCCCGATTTGGAAATGTTGTTGCCATGCGAGCAATCCTCTGGGGGCGTCAATATTCGACGACGGAGCTGAGCAAGGCACCAATCTTAACTGAGATCTCAGTTAAGATCAAGGGCTTGAATCACCCTCGCTGGGCAAATCAGCTCTTGAAGTAGGCCACATTGTTGCGGCAAACGCAAGTCACGTCGTCGGTCGCTTTCAGGCCGTGAATCAGGGAGTTGGGTTGCTTCGCACTGAATGCGGCGATAGCTACTTTTGCTCCTGAACTCGTTAGAAATCCACCTGAGCCCGCATGGCAAAGATATTGGCGTCGCTGTCGCCGTTGACGGGGCTGTCGAGGAAGGCGTGGATGTAGTTGAACTGGAATTTTGCGTGCTTGTTGAGATACCAGTTCAAACCAAGCGTCGACGTGTTGAGGCGTCCGCCTCGAATGTCTGCATCGTTCAGGTCGAGCATGGACCAGCGGCCTGCAATCTCCCACGCACCGTAGCCGCATTTGCCGAAGTTGCTGTTTGGCACGACACGACCGAGCACTCCCGCCTTGCGGTTGTAGGGCCGATGCTCCCCCGTCAGGATGTATCCGGCCTGAGCCGAAACACCAGAAAAGCCGACGGTTGAGCCGCCGAAACGGTTCACCATTGCGTGGATGAACTCCGACTGAGCATGGAACGATCCACTGGTGGTGGCCAACTCGGCTGCAAATAGATGCGACTTGTTCGTCGCGATGACACCCGTGTCAACAAACGGCGGAACCGATGACGGAATTCCTGCGGGAACGAATGCGGCACCCCCCGTTTCAGCGATGAAGAATTCCGGCTGACTGCGATATCGCACCGCATCGTTTGACGGATCAATCAGGCTGTATGCTCCGCCGATGTGAACGACCCCGCCGTTGGAATCTTCAGCGATTACTTGCGTCACCCGCGTGGCGAGACCGTAGCCTCCGTTGTCACCGATCTGACCTCCAAAGGCGTCCGTTGGGAAACGGAACCCTGACAACGCCCATGTCCGACCGGCTTCCTCGTCGGCTCCCGATGTCATTGCTCCGATTTGTCGGAACGGGAGGAAAGCGAACGGCAGACCACGTTCAATGAATGTCAGTTCTTTGACACTGGTCAATCCACCCAAGCCGATCGGATGACGAAAGTGACCGATCTTTACGTCACCGAGCCAAGCGGTGTCCCGGACCTCCAACCAGACATCCATGAAGCTAGGGCGACCGGGAAAGCCAAAATCGAACTCGACGTTATATCCGACGTTCTCGGCAACATCGCCCGTCGCCGCCAAACGCGCGCGTCGAAAGTCTGCACCATCTTGAATGTCGCCAACAGCAACGATGTTGGCTGCGTCCTGATGGAACCACCCGGCGTCTGCCTGAAAGAACCCGGTCACTTTCACTGATGGGTACTGCGACGGGCTCGCGAGTGAGCTTTGGGGTAAACACGAATCACAACCTTCCATCCAAGGACTCTCGTGACGAGCAGGAACAACTTCCGTGTCAGTCACTTGACGTAGAGCGGCGACCTCCGCTTCGAGAGCGTCAATCCGAGCCGCCCACGCGGGGGCGGCATCCGGCGTTTGCCCGCACGTTTCCTCGCAGAAGCTGGAGACAAGAACAGTCACTGTTAGAAGAAGCAGTTGTCGAGTTGCATTGTTGAAAACATCTCTGGAATCTGAGATGAGAATGCGCTAAAATCTGGTGATGAGTGATTCCCCACGAACGAATGTGTTGTTGGAAGTGGCAAAGCTGTCGCTTCGGATTGGACGCAAGTATGTCGAGCCGTATTCGCATGCGAAGA
>NZ_SIHI01000073.1 GCF_007859735.1 Thalassoglobus neptunius
CAGCTTCTGCAACACCTCAGCCAGCGACTTTCCTGCCGCCAACATCGCTTGCCCCTCCTGCAACAGCTTCACAATCTGCTCAGGCTTACGTCGTCGTCGCTTCGTCATCAAAGTCTCCTCGAACCAAAATCGGTCGGTTGACTCTCATAACATCTGGATCAGAAAATGGGGAGCACGCCAGGGTTGATCGGACCGGAGATGGGAGCAGTCTTTCGTGATCATCAAGATTGTTCACGCGAAGAGGCCCTCGAATGGATGTCACCGGCCTTTCGAGAGTGTGACTTCGTACTTGTCGAAGGAAATCAACACACGACGGCCCCAAGGATTGAAGTGTGGCGACAAGCTGTTGGTCAACCGGCGTTGATTGCGGCTGATCCAACGATTCATGCTGTGGTGACCGACGATGCTTCTCCAGTCGACGAGTGTCGAGTCTGGACAAGAACTCCGATTGAGCAACTGGCCGACCTCGTACTGAAGTTTATCGATACTGCCGCACGATAATTTCCGTTAAACCAACCAGTCCGGTTTAAAGATCATCAGGACTCCAAGCGTAAAGATTAACAATCCGCTGATCAGTTTCAGCCAGCGACCTTCTTTCTCTTGAAGTTTGCGTTTCCCCAGAGTGACGACGGCGATGAGAACCATAATGCTGTCGTCGAACATATATGCGATGTTATACAGGGCCAGGTAAGCATAGTTCTTCCACGCGGGATACTCCTGCATGGTCAGCACGTTCGTATAGAGTGCTGGAAGACCAGCAGTGCATAGCAGTTCGACAATGTTGACGAGCACTGCCAGGACCATTGCACCTGCAAGAGCTGCCCACATCGATTCGGCCGTGATGATTCTTCTTGCTCTTGCGTAGATGCCAGGTTTTGCCGAGTCGGGAATGGAGAGTGACACACCTTGCCGAAACGCAAAGAAGTCCTTGATGTGAATGGCTCCCACAATCACAGAGAGAATTCCCAACGTGAGTTGGACTCCTCGAAGATATCCAATGAGCAGAAAGACGTTGAGCCAGGCCGCCATAAAAGCGAAATAGGCCAAACCAGAGATTAAGACGAAGACGCCCGCAATGGCAAACATCTTCGTTCGGCTCTGAAGGTTCACCAGAAGCGAGAGAAGAAAAAGAAGAACCCACATCGCGCACGGATTGAATCCATCTACCAGCCCGATGGCAATGGTGAACGCGGGCATTCCGATTTCGCGTGCATTGATGATTCCGAAAACGGGAAGGTCCACAGTCTGCGTGTCGAAGGGGCCACTTTCGTCCAGATCGAAAGGCAATGGGGCATCTTCGCCGCCGCCATCAATCGTGGACTCGTCTTCTTGTCCTCCCGGCGGAGGAGGCAGAGAACCTCCGGGAACAGGGAGGTCAGAAGAGCTCGAAACTGGTGGAGGAAGTGGAAGATCGTCTCCCGGAATGGGAAGTTCAGAATCGCTTGGCGGAAGTGGAAGCGGTGCGTCTGAGGCGGGGAGTGGCAAGTCCGAATTCGTCGATGCCTCGCCGTCTGAACTCCCGTCTGAAATGGCGAGAGTGCTGAATGATGAAATCAGCCATCCGCCAGCAAGACCGAGTTGCAATTGGGGAGTTTTCCGATCGCCTCCATTGGCCATTGAGTCGATGAGCTTCGTGGATGCGAGGCTCTTTTCATGTATGGCCGAACGTGACGGAGAAGAACGAAGTTGAGAAGTGTTTAGTTGGCGTTCACGTTGCTGGCTGAACTTTTTTTTTGACTGGCACAGCTGCGTGACCAGTAGTCGAGGGTTTGCAGGATCTTTTTTCCGGTCGTCGACTCGCGATCAAACCCAATCGTCAATCCATTGCAGTAGTGAATGACGGGAAGACTGGCGGCACGTTGACCGTATCGGCGCACAAGTCCTTGCATCTCTTGATTGGCAGCCTGGCTGGTGATGACCTCTTTATAGACAATTTCGAGTGCTGGATAACGAGAGCCATATTTTGCGAGGAAGGCTTTCGTCGCTGCACAGTGAGGACATCCATATCGGACGTAGGCAGTCATCCTCAAGATTTCGTTCAGTCGAGAATTCAGTTGATCCGGACTCTGGACATCCGCAACGATGTGTTTCATTCCGTAGACCGCCGGAAGTTTGACATCAGCGAGGCGAAAGTGTTTGGCAATCTCGTCGAGGCGGGTTTTCACTTCCGGGGAGTCGTGCAAATCACGGAAGTGGAGGATTAAACCACCTCGCTGATCAGCAAATTCTTGCAGCTTCGCCTGAAGCTCCGTCGCCTCGTTTTTTTCCGAGTCGTAGAAGAACTCAATTGAAAAGCATTGATGAAGCGGGGCCTCTGCTGCCAACACGCCGATCGGAAGAACGAAAAAGAAAACGGCACTCCAGAGACCAGAGCGTGCAGCGATTGGCATCAGAGACAGCACAGAAGCTCCTCCTCAAGTGATTTCATGGAAACATGATCGACTACTCAGCCTGCCATGCTTCGGGCAGATAATCAAGGAAGAAGTTCGACGCGCTGGACCGATTCTGACCTTCGACGGTTTCCGGAACGCGTGCAGTGACAGAATCATCAGACGATCACTGATCAGACAGACCCGAACGTCCGGCAAACACTGCGCAGCTTGTCAATCAGACCGTTTTCGACCGTTCACTGCCCTACTCGACTGGATTCATCAACCGCGATGAAGGCATCGTTCGCTTATACAATTCGCCACAATCCCGAGATGGAGAGGGCGAAAGTGAGCAACAGTGAAGAGCCGAATTGAAATCGAGATCAACGTCGATCGGTCTTCTCGCGGAGTTCCGGTTTCGGATTCCAAATGGGGGAGAATGGACGTCCGTGAACTGGAAAGCGAATCCGGATCCTCACGATGCGGTTGGCGTTACCGAAGCTGTTTATGCCAATCGGTCAGTTGCAACGTGATAGTGCGGGTCTTCGGAGACATTGACTTCAACAAACTCCCCGGCACGGTCCAGCAGTTGGCGACATTCGCTGCTCAAGTGAGTCAGGTGAAGGCGTTTTCCTGCGTTGTCGTACTTTTCGCTGATCGAGTTAATCGCTTCGAGGGCTGACTGGTCGTAAACCCGGGTGTAGTAGAAATCGATCACAACGTCGTCTGGATCGTTTTCAAAATCAAACAACTCTTTGAATGAAGTCACGGAGGCGAAGAAGAGTGGTCCGTGGAGCTGATAGATTTTACTTCCGTACTGATTAAATTTGACATCCGCGAAGATGTGTGTGGAGTGCTTCCATGCAAAGACAAGTGCCGATACCACAATCCCCAGGATCACAGCAGTCGCAAGGTCGTGCATGACGACTGTGTATGTCGTCACAAGCACCATCACGAGTACGTCGCTTGTCGGCATCTTTTCAAACATCTTGATAGACGCCCATTCGAACGTTCCGATCACGACCATAAACATCACGCCAACAAGAGCCGCCATCGATATCTGTTCAATCAAAGGCCCCAAGAAGAGCACGAAAATCAAAAGGGCAACTGCCGCGGCGACTCCCGAAAGTCTCCCTCGACCCCCGGAATTGACGTTGATCAGCGACTGACCAATCATCGCACAACCGCCCATTCCTCCCATCAGACCACAGAAAAGGTTCGCAGCCCCTTGCCCAAGGCACTCGCGATTCCCTTGTCCTCGAGTCTGAGTGATTTCGTCGATGAGTGAGAGAGTCATCAATGACTCAATGAGCCCGACGCCACACAAAACGATTGAGAACGGCAGGATGATCCAGAAAGTTTCAAGAGTGAGGGGAACCATTTCGTACTGAAGGAAAAACGGCAACGGAAGGGAACCGCTGATTCCTTCTGCAGAGTTGGGCGAGGAAGCGACGGTGGCAAGTTCTTCGGAAACGGCAACTTCACTGACGGCCGCATCGGACTCGGTCACTGTCACCACTAACTCTGTCGATTCATCAGAGGTGTCGGTTTCTGAGTGATGAGAACCGTGACCAGTCGAGTTTTCCGCTGCTTCGAGGTTGGTTCGCAGCATGTCTCCGACAGTCGCGATAAACTGCTGTCCTTCGACATGTTCAACGTTGTGGTTGATTCCAAGTGAGAGAATTGTCACGACAACAATGGCTGCAAGTGAAGCTGGAACGGCACGCGTCAACTTGGGGAGAAGCCAAATGATGGCCATCGTGATTGCTACGAGAACGAGCATTACGGCGAGGCGCGATCCACTGAGATAGACGAGTTCACCGGAACCGGAAAGCGTCTTGAAGCTTCCCAGTTGGGCTAATCCAATCACGATGGCGAGCCCGTTTACAAATCCGAGTTCCACCGAGTGCGGAACCATTCGAATCAGCTTTCCGAGACCGAATAGTCCAGCGAGAACCTGAAAGACGCCACATAACATCACCGCCGGAAACAGGTACTCGATTCCATGCTCGGAAACCAATCCGATGACGACAACCGCCATGGCACCTGTTGCTCCCGAGATCATTCCTGGACGGCCGCCACACACGGCAGCAATCAGCCCGACAAAGGCTGCGGAGTAGAGTCCAATGAGTGGAGAAACCCCCAGCAGAAACGCAAAGGCGATCGCTTCGGGAACGAGGGCCAACGCAACGGTAATCCCCGAGAGAAGATCGCTTCGAACTGATTCGGAATTCTGACGAAAGAAATTGAGCATGGTCTTTTCTATGCGGTGTTCAGGCTGCGACGGGCTGAGCTTAGCGCTGAGACAGCAAATCTACAGATGGTGTTTGTGCAAATCGTGTTTGTGCGTGAACTGTCTTCGGAAGAAAGAAGTCAGCGAAAGAAACTTGACTTTGAAAACTGGTCGCGTCGAGCAGTGACTGCTAAAGATCCAGTCACGCGGCAATTTTGGTGATGCAAAGCATCAGCTGGCCGGTCGCGCAAGAGTCAAGGTGGGGTGAACATGCCGGAACAATAACGTCACTCAAGACGAGCGGCAACTCAAAAAGAGACATTCATCGAAGTCACAACGGGATCGTCGAGACTTCGTATGAATCGTCTGATAAGTCACGCTAAATAACGCATTTAATATTATTAAGTGCTGATGTGTTTATTTAATCCCGAGGCGGATCAAGCTGTCATCGGAACAGTTTGATTGGTTCTTAGAACTTGCCGCTTTTGCCGAATATTCAGAGGGAGGCACGCCGGGTTGTGCTCGACTCAAAAGCTTGATCAGAGACGATTGTCTCGTGGAGGGATGCGTATTGATCAACTTCCAGGAGCTTTGAGGAAGCGTTGATTCTCAGGATTTCGCGCTGGCAGATGTCGTCGGTAGGGAAGCTGTAATCGGCGGACTTCGGTTGTCAACTGGCCACTGCGATAAGACTCGGCGATCGCCTTGGGAATTTTGGCTTCTGCGAGCACGACCTTCGCCTTGTTTTCTTGTGTCAGCGATCGCATTTCCTGTTCATACGCGACAGCCATTGCGCGTCGCTTCTCTGCTGCGGCGCGAGCGATTCGAATGTCTGCGTTGGCTTGATCGATTTGAAGAGATGCGCCGATGTTGCTTCCCACATCGATATCTGCGATGTCGATAGAGACAATTGCAAAAGCTGTTTGTGAATCGAGCCCTTTAGCGAGCACCTCTCTCGAGATCGCCATTGGATCCGTGAGCGCGTCCTGATAGGTCTCGCACGACCCGATGGCAGAAACGATTCCCTGACCAACGCGAGCAATAACAGTTGTTTCAGTTGCTCCTCCAATCAATTGGAGAAGATTTGTTCGAACGGTGACGAGGACGCGGACCTTCAGTTGAATTCCGTCCTTCGCAACACCATCAAGTGTGTCCTGGTCTGCCACTTCCGGGTCGGGGCAACGAATCACCTTTGGATTCACGCTCACCCGCACAGCTTCCAGAACGTCTCGACCAGCGAGGTCGATTGCAGCAGCGGTTTCCCAATCGAGTGAGATCCCGGCACGGTTCGCAGCGATCAGCGCCAGCGTGAGTCGCAGAACGTCTCCGCCCGCCAGATGCTGAGCTTCCATAGCCTGTGTGGGAATATCGTCAATTCCCGCCTGAACGGCCATGACGCGGCACTGCATGATGATCCGCGGATTTACGTTCCGCAAGGACATCAAGAAAAGTTGAAAGAGTCCAATGCGTGCCCCGGAGACAAACCCCTGAAGCCACAGTGAGAAATATTTCCACAGGATGGCGACGAAGATCGCACCGACCACGCAGAACAGGATCACGAGCCATGTCGGAAGCATTCTCGAGGACTTTCAAAACTCGAGTCCGATCCTGAAAAGAAAACAACAGCGGACTGGCGACCGCGATCGATCCGATTTGGAACCACTCGATGACGACATAAACTTGGAGACACGCTCACCCGTCCAGATCGGCACACGGAGGAAAATCGACCTGCTGTGAGTTGAGCGTGAGTGTGTTGTCAGGTGACGATGTGAAACATGCGTCAGACTGAAAGTTTCAATGTGGCCAGTCGCTGTCGTTGGGTATTCCGAACATACCTGAAAGGCAGACTGAAGTGGAACACGAACGGACGGGTGTCAATTCGATCGACACGTCAGTGCCGCACTTTCAGCTATGTCAGAGTTCTTCATCTGATGAAATTGCCGGAGCAAATTCCATTCACGCAGTGCGGACGTTTTCCGCACGTGGTCCTTTAGGGCCCTGGCCCACATTGTAAGTCACTCGCTGACCTTCACGAAGATCATCGTAGCTGACTCCTTCGACTGCCGAACTGTGGAAGAACATGTCTTTTCCACTGCCGTCATCGATAAATCCGAATCCCTTGTCGGTGATTCTTTTGATTGTGCCTTCTGCCATCTCTGTAATCCAATACTCTCAAATAGTGATTGTGCTGACGGGGACGAATGAAACACTCATTCGATTCGCCTGCACACAAGAAGTTTGATCACTCATGAATCGGAAGAACTTCATCACCGTTGTTATCGAGGTGACTGGTCTCCGAGTTTGACTCATGAGTTGATCCGGGTGCTTTCAGTAAACCGTCTCCGCTTTTCCGCTCGAGACGACGGCTCCGCTTGGCCTCAGCCTTTGATCGCTTTTCGGCTTCGCGTTGTCTTTTTTGGAACGTGTTGCGTCGCTTGTTAATCAGGGACTCCCTTTGAGAAAACTCTCATTGACGACTTTGCGACGCCTTGTCGTTCAGTCAATCCACGACATCAACTCGTTGGTTTCGCATCGCGGCGACGTCGTGGAAATTTTGGTTTCGATCGTCTTTTCTTCTTCACGCCCGATGGACTCCCTTCAGAGCTCGATGTTGTCGAAACCGAGCGATCGGATGAGTACCGACGTTTGGATTTTCCGTTCTGGGAGCTCTTCTCATTTGATGACGAAGAACGATTTCCCCCATGTCTTCTGGAACCGCCTGGGCGTCCCTTGCCTCCACCTCCTGAACCGTGACGACCACCGCGACGCTCAGGTCGGGGGAAGTCTGGGTCAACGGGGATTTCCTGGCCGATGAGACGTTCGATTCCTCGCAGTTCTCGAAACTCCTGACCGGAACAGAATGTCAACGCGATCCCTTCCGCTCCGGCTCGTCCTGTGCGTCCGATGCGATGCACGTAGTTTTCAGCTTCCATCGGAAGGTCGAAATTGATGACGTGGGTGATTCCCGTGATGTCAATTCCGCGAGCAGCAACGTCTGTGGCGACGAGAACATCGACCCGTTTACGGCGAAACGCGTCCAATGCTTTCTGGCGCGCGTTTTGCGACTTGTTTCCATGGATCGCGGTGGCACGAATTCCATCGTCCATAAGTTCTTCAGCGACGGAATTCGCCTGTCGCTTTGTTTTCGTGAAAACAAGCGTTTGGCCGACATTTTCTCCTGCCAGAATTTTCTGGAGGGTCTTCAGCTTATCGCGTTTTTCGACAAACAAGACCTGCTGGGCAATTTTCTCAACGCTTGTTGTCTCTGGTGTGACGTTAACGTTGATAGGATCACGCAAAAGGCTGTTGGACAACTCAGTGATTTTCGGCGAGAGAGTTGCCGAGAAAAAGAGCGATTGTCGTTGCTCTGGAAGCTGCTTGATAATCCGCTTCAGGTCGGGAAGGAATCCCATATCCATCATGCGGTCAGCTTCGTCCAGGACGAAGACTTCCAGTTGATCGAGTTCGATGTGTCCCTGATTCATCAGGTCGAGCAGTCGACCTGGAGTGGCAACCAGGATGTGGACCCCTCGCTTGAGCGATCGCACTTGTTGACGCTGGCCAACACCACCGTAAATGAGGGCGTGTCTCAGTCTGAGATGACGTCCGTACTTGCTGCAGCTGTCACCGATCTGAATTGCCAGTTCACGAGTCGGAGCGAGAATGAGAGCAGACGGCCGGTTTGGCGTCGCTTTTCGGTTCCGCTTTCCGAGCATGTTGAGAATTGGCAATGCGAACGAAGCGGTTTTCCCGGTTCCGGTCTGTGCGCAACCCAAGACATCTTTGCCTGCAATGGCAGGAGGAATGGTCTGGGCTTGGATGGGAGTTGGGTTTTTGTAGTTTTCGTCAGCGAGGGCACGCTGGACGGGCGGGATCAAATTCAGTTCTTCAAACGTAGTCAAAATGTATCCTTTGATGAATATTGTGAGATGACATTGCCTTCAGGCAATGCTGGCGATTTTTTCCGATTCGCTCATTTCGCAGAAACTATCTGGTGATTTTTCACTCAGAAGCACACATTGTCACAATGTTGTGCTCCAGCAATTTCCCGTGACGAACCCGGTGGCCGGACTGGTTGCCTTGGAAAACTGCAGTGATAATCACTTGCCAGGCGGATGACATCTGCTTAAGCGATTCATTTTTCTCTGCTCACTCACCGTGATGCTTATTCTCAGCATTTTGTGCGATTAGACGAGCGAATTTCCGAATATCAATTCGAAGATTCCACTATAGTAATCGCTGGTGAATGGCCGTATCCGACAAGCTTCACTCCAGACAATATTGTCTCAGGCGTGAAACAGGATTTCTTCGGATCGGTTCGATTCGTTAATGAAGCCACAACGTCACCATCGCGGGAAATTGTGGATCGGAAATGTGAACAATAGAGGCTCAGCAGAAAGAAAAATCATCTTCTGCAGAAAGACCGCTAACCAAGGAATTCTGACCAAACAAGAAAGATTCAGAACTCGGAGCGTTGTCTTGCAACGCAGGCGGCTTCCCAGAGCGGTCAACACAACCGATAGTTGGCAGCAGTTCGGCATCACGTACAGGTCAATGCCAAAACAACGGGACTGCAAAAGGATCCACCTTTGCTCCAAAATCCCGTTTGATCGGAAAACGCCCTCACTCACATGAATAACGCTACTCGCTTGATTCCGATCGCTTTGATTCGGTAGACAACTGAACATCGCCACCAAATCTGACATAAATATATCAATGATCTCGCACAACGCCAAGTCAGAAATCACAAATTTTAATCCACTTTCGTCGATCTCCCGTTGATTGCTGGTGACTCTTCACTTTTCATAGACTCCGACGCAGCGATCGCATCGTGATCGATAAGGTTCAGAATCGTCGAAGTCATAAGTGTGTGAGCGACTTCCGTAGCTTGCCTTGCACCACGTCACCTTGGAGTTCGATCAAGTCTAACTCGTTGGGCGCAAACGGTTCGGGCGCAATCGGTAGATTGAGAAGTCTTCAACCAGCTTACCCATTTCAGGTTCAATCGTTCCTCGATAGGCAGTCATTCGCAGATGCATGATCCCCATTCGCATCCATCCCCAATCGAAACACCGCTTCCGAGGCGGCAGATCTCGCTGCAGTGTCGGCCGGTGGTCAATCGGTTCGTTCAGCAATTGAAAACTGATCTGGACGACAATCTTGTTGCCGCTGCGGTTTACGGACCGGCTGTGACTGAGATTTTCGACTTGCGCTATCATCGTGTTCACGTTCTGATCGTCACTCAAACTCGTGATGTCGATCGACTCATTGCCTTGGGGGCTTCTTCCGATCGGGCGATTCAACAAGGAATCGCACCGCCGTTGATACTCACCGAGAAGGCGTTAAAAGCTTCCTTCGATGTCTTTCCGCTTGAGTGGTTGGACATCCATCAATTTCATGTGAATCTTGTCGGAGTCGATCACCTCGCGTCGGTGACGTTCAATCCTTCCGATGTTCGCCTGCAATGTGAACGGGATCTTCGAACTCTCGATATTCAAATTCAGCGAGGCATTCTTGCCAGTCGTGGGAACCGTAAACGTGTCGAGCGGATTGAAGATGCATCTCAAGACACGCTTGTTCGGATCCTTCGCGGAATCGCATGGTTGACCGGTGACAGGAACGCATACCTTCCCCTTCCGCTCGTTGATCATTGTGAGGTTCTCCTTGATAAGCCACTCCCAGGGTGCCGTCAGTCAGTCGATCATGAGGGCCGCCACGACTTGCAGACCCTTGGCCAGCTTCTCGACGAACTTGGACATCTCGCAGGCTGGATTGATGTTGTTTAGAGCTTTATTCGGGAGGGACTTTTTGGCTTCGCAACGACACGCAGGACGACAAACGTTTTTAACAACTCGTGCAATTGCGTCCGTACACGATCGAAGGAACTCAACTCAGCAAATCTGCGGTCGCGCTGATTTCAGTCTGTTGATTGCCATCGGCGTGGTCCTCGCGTTCCTGATCATTGGATCGAATTCAGCGATTGCGCAGGAGATTGTTCCCGACGATGGAACTTTCGTCATTGACCAGGTCGGAGTCTTTACCCCTCAGGAAGAGGAACGACTGGAAGGCTATCTTCGCGAACTGAATCAAAAGACGACCGCGCAACTGAAAGTGCTGGCTGTCGCGTCGACCGGGGATCTTTCGATTTTCGACTACGCCCAGAAAACCGCTGAAGCATGGAAACTCGGTACGGAAAAAGAAGACAACGGCGTTCTAATTGTACTTGCTGTGAATGACCGACAGGTTCGCATTCAGACTGGATATGGGATCGAACCAATCCTCCCGGACAGCTGGTGCGGGACGAATTCGCGCGATGTGGCCAAACTATATTTCCGACAGGAGAAATACGCGGCCGGGTTGACTGAACTCGCTTTGCGGGCAGCGACGCGAATCGCCGATGAACAAGGAGTCGAACTGACGGGCGTTCCTCAGCGACGTGCTGCCCAGGGTGAGGAAATGAGCCCCCTCGCCTTTTTCGTTCTGATGGTCATTGTTTTCATCATATTGGCAAATATGGGAAAGAGACGCGGACCACGTGGACGGGCTGGCGGCGGTTGGTGGATCGCTCCGCACTCGACATGGGGGAATGGAGGCCGGTCGTTTGGAGGCGGGGGCGGAGGTTTTGGAGGCAGCTTTGGTGGTGGTGGAGGATTCGGAGGCGGCGGCGGCGGAGCGAGTTGGTAACTCTCTGCGGAGGCTCACGACTCAAATCCGCACCCGAACGATGTAAAATTTGAACGGTCGATGCTCGTCCGGTTCTATTGAAATTTTAACGAGAGAAAAGGCATTCCCGATGAAGTCAATTCTTCCTGTATTGATCGTGCTTGGACTGATTGTTGTTGGAATCGGAGGTTGTGCGGTCTCTGGATACAACCGCGTCATTTCTCTGGATGAGAAAGTGAAATCAAGTTGGGCGCAGGTGGAAACTCAACTGCAACGACGTTACGACCTCATTCCAAACCTTGTGGAAACGGTCAAAGGTGTCGCTGCTCAGGAAGAGTCCATCTTTGTCGGAGTCGCTGAGGCGCGAAGCAAATATCAGAACGCCTCGACGATCAACGAAAAGGCGGCTGCCGCTTCCGGGCTGGAATCCGCACTCGGTCGCCTTCTTGCAATTCGGGAAGCCTATCCAGAGCTTCGCAGCAATGAGTCATTTCTCAAGTTGCAGGACCAGCTTGAAGGCACTGAAAATCGCGTGTCCGTCGAACGTGGTCGATACAATGAAGCTGTTCAGTCGCTGAATTCCTACATTCGCGGAATTCCGGGAAGCTTGTGGGCATCGTTCGTAGGTGTTCAGAAAGCGGAGTACTTCGAAGTCGAGTCAGACGCTGCACGCGAAGTTCCGAAAGTCGATTTCAGAGACTCGTCCAAAGAAAGTGCGTCGGTTGAAACGATACCGCAGGATTCCGTCACTCAGCGGACTGGCCCCGCTCGCTTTGTCAGAAGAGTTTCCCTGACATCATAATCTCACGGCAATCTGTTTGTGCCGGTTGATATCAAAGCTCGATTGATCACGGCGTTTCGGGATTAAACTGGCCTTCTCGGATTTTAAGACGTGTTGACCGTGCGTTGAACGAAAACACCCAGCAAAGATGGACGAACCTCTTTGCAGGGTGTGACGTTTTCTTCAGACGCATTTCTCATCACTCAATGGGACGAGAAGGCGTTGAGGAGAAGGTGAAGCGACGATTAGTTTCCAGTTGGAAGTGGGATCTTCACTCCATCTTCTTCGAGTTGCTTACGAACCCACTGGAACCTCTTATACTCGCTAAGAGCCTATCCGGAATCCTCTTCATGCTGTAAGTCGGTATTTGAACGGAGCTTGGTTGGGTGAAGGAGCTAAGCGGCGGAGCATGCGACCAATGGAAGCCACATAGATCATGGCTTCGCTCGATTTGGTG
>NZ_SIHI01000074.1 GCF_007859735.1 Thalassoglobus neptunius
ACGGTAAGCTGAATGGCGAGTACCGCTCACAGATGACCAGGACAGAACTCGAAACAAAAGGATACGGCAGACGCTGGCTTGTGGAATCATTCATGAGCGGATTGAAGCGAACCACAGGTGCCGCACTCTCAGCCAGAAGCGAGAAAGCCCTGTTCGTCGAAGCCGCCCTCAAAGTCCTCGCCTACGCCCTGAGGCGTTAGCCCACGATCAAAACCTGTGATTTGTTTTCAACACAGCAACTCCGTATCAATTTACTCCATACCTACGCTTTCATCGACCATAGTCGACACGAAACGCAATACGCCCCCGGTCCGATTGCTCGAATCGAGGGTCAGCATTTTCAGACAAGTGTTGCGTCCACTCTTGAAACAAGGGTTGGTATTGTTGCAAGGAGCGACCACGGAGCGGGCTATGTCGGGCACTACCCCAATTCCAAGCCTCGATGAGGCACTAACGAGTCGATCCGATCACAAATCACTCATCGAACTTTAGCAGGAATTTCGGGTTGATCGCCTTGAAACTCAGGCGGCCTCCAATGTCGGGATCGTTGACCTCGACTTCTGGGCGGAACACGATCCCTTCTCGCTGCACTTTTGGATTCAAGATGCTTTTGCCGACCGACAACGCCACGAGTTCATCGACGCTGTGTTCGAGCGTGATGTCGCCCAGTGAGGGAACGCTGGTCAAACCAACGGATTCGAGCATCTTAGCTTGCAGGGACCGATCAACGAGTTGGTATTGGTCGGTGTCCAGCACATTGAAGACATACAATTCGGGACTTCGCAGAGCGTATTTATTGCCCTGGATTCCTGGACCAATAACTTCGCCTTGAATCGCGGGACTGATCTCGAAACTCGTTCGTAGAGTCTCCAGCTTCTCAGCCAACTTCAATTCGGCTGCCAGCCGACACAACGTGTTGGAAAGATCGGTTTCATCGACCCATTGATTCCGGCTGCACAGACCAAACTCTCCCTGACGCAAAAATGCCGTGAAGGAAGTCCCATCCAGCTTTTCAGTCATCGTGAAGTTCGTCCGCGCGTATCGTCCAAGAACATCTTCGATCGTCTGCACGCGAATCTCATCGGTCTTGGAAAGGAAGTCTGGAAACGTCCCCTTGATCCTCCCTCCCATTCCGACTGGAACGGGAGGCTCATACTTGAAGATGCCCAGTTGTGCCGTGACGTCGGTACCTACTTCCTGAGACGTTCCAACAGGCAGGATCGAAAGTGGAAAGCAAATTCCCTGCGAGACCTGTCCACGCAACTTCACCGTCCTGATGCGAAACCCGGCGCGCTGCAAGACTTGATTCTCCGCGTCGACGATGGCAGGTTTGTAGCAGCTCGACCGTAGAAACTCGAATTCTTCCTGCTCGGGAAGCAGCGAATCAATCTCGCAATAGACGACTTTGTCACCCGGTTGGTATTCCCCTTTCTTGGCGACGACCCACCATCCCAAGATGTGCAGCCGTTCGATCGCGTCTGCTTTCGGTATGGCTTCGGTTACTGAAACCGTTTGAATGCTGGCCAATTTTCGCATGATGTCGCCTTTCCAGAGGGAACAATTATTGATGAGAGAATCACGATTTTCGGTCAATTCCATGAACCAGAATTGACACAGTAAATCAACTTTACTGAATTACCAATTCAGGGATGGCGATGCAGAATGACAACGCGACAGTCGACATTGAGGACCTGTGTGCCGCTAAGCAGTTCGACCAATGGTGTGGGCCAATGGGCATGACCGCGAATCACCAACGGTGAGTGCAATCGTTCGAGCGTTTGACGGATGATCGGGGAGCCGCGCAGGCCAGAGTCGGGGAAATCAGGACCGTCATGCATCACCAGAACGTCGGGATGTTGTTCCAACGTGTCTTCGATGCTTTGAACAAACTCTTGATCTGATTTCCGATGAAGCTTGCGGGGGCTACCAATGATCCCGCCGATGCCAACAACGTTCAGACCATCGACCGACGCGGTTGTTCCATCCAGGTAGTGAGCATTCGCTGCCGGAGGTCTTGAAGGATGTTCTTGTTCGCCGAACATGTCATGGTTACCAGCGACGCCGATCACCCATTTGAATTGTTCAGCGAATGCCCGCCAGACGGGAGTAACGTCACCAGAGCCGCCCCTCTTGTCGAGTCCAGGAACCGTATAAAAGTCGCCAGCGAGAATAACACCACACTGTTCCGAGCGAAATTTCAGGCTCGGCAGAATTTCATCGGTGAGTCTCTGGGGCAACACCTCTCCCAATAATCTCAGCGGACCGCCATCGCCATCCTGAAACCGCTCCCGTCCCTGAAGGTCAGCGGTGACGACGATCGCGTCGACTTCATCGGGCAAGACATCCACAGTCGCCTCATGAATCGGAAGTCGATCAACGTAAAACGATCCCTGCCCTTTCCCTGCATTTAGGAAGGGGAGTTCAATGAACGGTTCTTCGATAATGGATGTGATCCTCATAATGGCATCGGACAACGCTGCCCCGAGATTGGTTCATTCCTTCTCAATCATCGCTCTGGGTCTTTGTTTCCAAATCACATCCCTTACGAAAACGCCCCCGGTCCGATTGCTCGAATCGAGGGCGTTTCATGCCTTGAACTCACTGATTAAATGGCGAAGGGCTGGGCCTTTTGCCATTTGTTATCAGTGAGCCATTTCTGGGCTGTCGGCAGTGATGCGTAGACGATTTTCTCGCCATCGCGAATCACCTGTCCGGTGAATCGATCTGGCTGAACCGTCTCGATCGACAGACCAGCGGTCGAATCGTCTCGTGATAGCGTCAACTCTTCGTCGAGCAATTCACGGACGGTTTCCTTCGCTCGTTCATCTTCCTGACTTGCGATCTCGGCAATGACCGATTCCAGCTCATCGAGTGATGAGACATCGGGCACCGGAGTTCGCGAAGCCGGAGCTTCAGGTTGCTCTCCCTTGAGTTGAGCAACGCGAATCGCCAATGAACCGTAGCACTCTCGGATCAGAGACGGCCAGACGCTCTGCCAATAGGCGTGTGACGGTGCCCGCTCGACACCGACCACCTGATCATTGACCAGAATGATGGCACCAATCTGGCGCGGCACACACTCGAACTCAGCGACGAACTCATCCAGTTCCTTGCGGAAGTGCTTCAGGAAGAACTCCAAATGACCGGCTGCCTGGACACCCATTTCCCGGTTGAACACCGAGATGGCATCCCACAGCTTGTTGTAGCTCTGCTCCTTTCGCACCGCCAGCGCTCGTTCACGCAAAGCATGCGGCAGAATCAACATCCGGTAAGCACCACGCTGGATGAATCCACCCTGCGACTGCTGAATACACATCGCTGTGTTATACGATCGCTCGCCAGCCGACTGAACCACACCGGCGTGTGCCATGGCGTGGTCCTGCGCCGCTTGCTTCACAACGTATCCCGCATGACACGGCACAATCAGCAGGCAATCGCTCGGGTTACGAAATCCGAGCGTACCGTAGCTGGTGGTGAAGACTTCGGCATCTGCCTCGATCGGCGACACGAATCGGTTGTCGGACAGATCACTCACCAACGGAATGACCTGCATGTATCCGACACTCTGAATGCGTCCCGGCGCACAGCCATGCAGCACATCAGCCACACTGATCGTCTTCTGTCGATTACGAAATACCATGCTTCACCTCCTCGATGCGTTCTGCATCATGCTTCTGTAAATTTTAAGATGAGCCGTTCCCGCTAAATCGCTAGCGACCAGCGGGAGCGGCACTCATTCAACCGAGCGGTAGCTCGGCAGGTTGCGGCTGTGCCGCATCAATAACAGGGTGGACCATGCTCATCAGAGCAGCCACACCACGATCAAGGTCCGCCTCGAACAGAGCCTTCAACAACCCCAGACCAATCGCTTCCGGCTTGGAAACTGGAAGACCTGGAATTGCGGTACTTAATGAACGGACACCACGAGCCTCGGCTGCGAACACGGGCGAGAACTGATGGATCGGTGTGTCGATCCCCATTCCTCGAACCACCCGGATCACTTCCGCAAATCGGCCTTCCGGAGCATTTTCGTAGCCGTCCGTCAGGACGAACACAACATCCGGTTCACGCTTAAGCAGCGTGATCAATCCCACTGCCAGTGACGTATCACCAACCGGCTCGATCAACTCTGCTGCTGGCGCGACTCGTCCATCGCTGGTCACGATCGTTGACCGCTCCGCCGTCTCCGCAAGCACGTCACGCAGAGCTAACGCTACCGAAATCGGTCGCATTGCCTGAGTGTCGTGTCCCATCATCGACGCGGATACATCGAGCAGAATCGCTGCATGTTCAAATCGCACCGGCAACCGCTCGGCCACTGACTTCGCCTTACGAGTGAGTTCATCACGAATCTCATCGGTCAAACCCATCTCGTACGCGTAGACGTACAGCCGAACGGTGTCGTAGGCTGCCGGATCGAATTCGACCTCGACATTGACTTCCTTGGCTTTCCGCTGCATCCCGATCTTCTGACCGGTAGTCAACTGCGACTTCGTCAACTCAAGTACGTCCGCACTGGTCTTGTCACTGTGGAAACGACTCCGCAATCCTTCGAGCGTCTCGAACGGAAGACAACGCCCCTTGACGAGATCGTTCTTCGCGTCTCGATACGCTGCCAGACGACGCAGTGTCAGTCCCTCTTCATCACCCAGGATGAAGCGAACAGTCTGTTCGACTCGCTCCACGTTGCCATCGACAAATCGACCCAGGTGTCGCTGGACGATCTGCCGCTCCTTCTCAGTTCGATCATCGATCGGCTTTGCCAACACGGCGCGCAGGATACTCGCTGTGCGACGACCCCAAGCGTGGACAAGTGCCGTTTCCAGCTTTCGCCGGTACTTCACTGCCCAGAACTCAAGGTTATCCGCTCCCAGAACCGTTGACAGAATCAGTCGCCGAGTTCGCGCGTTGTTGATGCGTTGTGTCCGCAACATGCCGAACATCTTCAGCATTCGCTGAGGTGGCAGCGCCTGCAACAGACTGTGTAGAACCGTCGCTTCCTGTGGCACCGTCATCCAACTCTCGCCTGTCCGAGTCGAACGCAACAGGCGAACTGCACCAATCTGGCGACTGAAGTCGGTCAATCCCGGCAACATCAAAGACGCTGCATAAACGCCCCGGTCCAGCTCAAACAGTTCGCGGTGAACAGATTCGATCGCTGCTTCCTGCTCCGCGCGAGTGTTGTAGAACGTTGCTCGTGAGGTTGCAGTCGCTGCCGTGTCAAGGAATTCACCAAACGCCAACGGCAACAATTCACGCTGCTCATTGGACAAGTTCGTCATCCGCACGGAAGGATTTGTTGTGCTCTTGACTAGTTCCATCATGGTTTTACTCCCTCCTCGACAGCTCAACAAAAAATAGATCAGCACACGGCCGATCCCGTGATTCAAAAACCGGGTATGTTGCGGGTCGCAAGCTAGTCGTGCGCGTTTGGCCACTCCGCCACTCCCCGCTCATCGAAATTCGGAGAGGTGGGATTTGAACCCACGATCTCAAAGTTGTGACACACTGAAGCGACGCGTCAGTTCCCGGTTGTTTCAAATCAGGGGAAGGTGCAGGTCAGAATCTTGGCGTCGTCGAGGAATTGCACCTCTCAACCCTTAGCAAGGATTCCTGTACTGACTTGCGAGTCCCTGATCGAACCAAACATTGGGGGCATTTTGCGGGTCAAGGAGTTCGCGAAGGAATCGAACCTTCTACCTGTAGATTACGAGTCTACTGCTCTACCAAATGAGCTAGCTGAATTAACGCGCGAGTTCCCGAATGTTCTGGTTGTATTATTGATCTGACTCCAGTCATGTGGCAGCCAGCTTGAAATCAAAGCCAGGGAATGTTGCCGGTCAAGTTTTGGGAGTTGAACCCAACGGTTTACAGCCGTTGTCCTGGATTGACGGACGAGTCCCTGGTGAAACTGAAATCGGGGGGAAGTTGCAGGTCATGGGTGTTGCGAAGGAATTGAACCTTCAACCTCCAGTTCCCGAAACTGGCGCTCTAACCAATTGAGCTAGCTGTAATGACACGCTAGTCCCCGAAAGTTTTCAGTTGTCTCTAATGACCATCAAACGAGCCGAGTGGTTCGCGAGTTTGGTGGAAATTCAAGAGACGCCGATGGGAGTCGAACCCACTTCGATCGGGTTGCAGCCGATTGCCTTGCCGTCTGGCTCCAGCGTCGTTTGTTTGTCACAATCATGAAGTAGTAAAAAACTTCCCACCACTCGTCTTCATTTGTCATGTATCGCTATCAACCACAAATCGACGCATGTAACCAAGCGTTGGAGAGTGTCAGGGACATTGTTCCTGAGGCATTACACTCAGACGTTCACGGATACATAAATGACTTGAGCGAATGGGCACTTGGGATCGAAATTCTCATCGATCAAATCTACGAGTATGAAATCACGGTGACGGAAACTCAGTGCAAGTTGATCCTCAATGCAATGGAACACATGAACCTTGGCCAATCAATTCGATGTGACCTGATTCGCGAACAGTGCCGCCAATAAAATGTTCTCGCCAGGAGTCGAACCCGGTCTTCGAGCTTCGCGGGCTCGTGTGCGAATCCGGCACACTCCGAGAACAAGTAAAAAGTACCCCGTCGAGGAATCGAACCTCGTCCGACAGTTTCGAAGACTGTCATGCGTCCATCACACTCACAGGGTAAATCAGTTTTCGGAAGTCTCGTCTGGTTCGACGTAGATGTATCGATCCCAATCAATGTCAAACCAAACAATCGAATTTGGAAAACGCTTATGTGGCGGAATTAGGTCTGTCGAAAGTCTCACGCAAGGATTCGGATGAAACGATTCCGGCGAAACGCCGGGGCTACCGATGATTTCGACAATCGCCGTGTTTCCTTCCATACATCCAATCAACTTGCAGTAAATTCGGTTTGGTCGCGACATAGTCCAATCCAACCACATCGAGAGTGAAGCACGAGCGTAAGGATTCGAACCCTATCCGTCAGTTTTGGAGGCTGACTGCTCTCCCAAGAGCACACTCGTGTAACAGGGTGACCGAGGGGAATTGAACCCCTGTCGGGCAGATTCACAGTCTGCTTCCGGTAACCAACACCGAATCCGGCCACAGCGGAAGGAATGGGATTTGAACCCATAAGACGTTGCTCACGTTCGACCGGCTTCCAACCGGTTCCCGTCACCAATCGGGTTGCCCTTCCGTTGAATCAAATTGTTTTCGCGAGAGTAGCCTGACCAGGATTCGAACCTGGAATGTCCGGTTAGAAGCCGGGTGTGATGATCCGTTTCACCATCAGGCCGCCACGGGTTCCGTCTGTGGAGACACTCATTCGGCAGCCTGGTTCAGCCACTCTTCCATGGCGTGTTGTAGGGAACGCCTGCTGGGGTCCAGGTTCAAGAGATGTTGTTGATAGCTTCGTAAGGCTTCGTCTCGGGTCTTTCCGGCCGCAGCGATGGAACCGGAGTAGAGTCTGACTGGAATCAAGTAAATTAAACCTTCTCCAAACCTTGGGGGTTCTGAGCCACGGGTGGTCACGGTGCTTGCCAACTCCCAACCGGCCTGTCCTGGAATCAATCCGGGAATGCCGTTCGCGCTGGCCCAGTTAGAGACGTCGTTGCTGGTGACGCGATCTGCAACCGTCACCCCATCCTCAATCATGACGGTTCGATCAGTCCCAGTGAGTGCGCATTTGTAATTCTGTTCTTCAAGAACGCGCGTTCCGCCCCCTCCCAACAACCACGCACAGGCAACGACGATCAGCACAATGCCCGACAGCGCACCCATCACCCTTGGCGTCGACAGCCGTCGTACCGAATGTGAAGGTGACTGATCTTGATTGACATCCATAACATGCTCATTGAGTGAGGGTACGGCTCCCGAATTTCCACGCAAAGGACGACATGGCGATGACTGGAGTTCCACGAATAGTCTCAACGAGTCAGAATTCATGGATCTTTTCCAAAAGCGGAAGGCAAGGGATTCGAACCCTCATCTCCAGTGGAGAGCCGCGTTAGCAGTGCGGTCCGGCCAACCGTATCCGGCTACCTTCCGAGTTTGTTGAGTGGACCGGCCGGGGAATCGAACCCCGATCTCCTGGTTGCAAGCCAAGCGTCTTCCCGTTAGACGAGCCGCCCATGTCTTTCATTCAATTGTCAGTGACCAGAGCGGGAGTCGAACCTGCAAAATCGCCACGTCCTCAACGTGAACGCTTTTCCTGTTTGCGTATCTGGTCGAATGGCGGGTCCGGGAGTTGCACCCGGCAGTCAAGGCTTCGACCAATCCAGTCCTATCGGACTGATCGGTGCCCGACCTCAATGGGCTCTGGCCCACCCGCGTTATTGTTTCTTAAATTGCAGGTCTCGGTATCGATCCGAGCAGACCGGCCTTATGAAAGCCAGTTGAGCACCGGGGCACCCTCTGGGTCCACCTGCAGTGACCAAGGGGAGATTTGAACTCCCACGCCTGATGGCACGACATTCTGAGTGTCGCGTGTCTACCAATTCCACCACTTGGCCAAGTTGTCGAATAACCCGTATCGGATTCGAACCGATGTCACCGGCTTGAGGGGCCAGCATTCTGAACCTCTAGAAGAACGGGTCGTGTCGTCTATTCATCTATAGTGGGGCGTGAAGGAATTGAACCTCTCGTCGCCACCCCGCTTATTTTCAGCGACGGCTTTACAGGCCGCTGTGGGGAACACGACCCAATGCAGTGACGCGGGTAGGAGTCGAACCCACAAACCACGAAGGTTTTAGCTTCGCCGCTTTGCCAGATTGCGTACCGCGTCAACTTGTCGATAAGCGTCCTCGATGCGATTTGAACCCACGATCTCCACCGTGACAGGGTGGCGAGCACTCCGGACTGCTCCGCAAGGACGTGATGTGAATGGCTTCTGCCTTGAAATGTCAAAACAAAGCAAGTAGCTTGGAGTTGGCCAATTCTTCCTACCTGAATTTAGGGTAATAAATGTTCGTCACGAGATATTTGGTCACTGCGACACTCTTACTTTCTTGCTCTGTTTCATCTGCAGAAGATCGTCTCGCCAATCTCAAGGTGAAAGAACTCGGATTGGAGTTGAAGATTTCCTATGATGACGCTAATGGCGACAAGCTCCGCATTAAGGGATCCTTCGGCACAATTCTGTTCGGTGTACCAGTCAAAGCAAGCCTGGACAGATCGCTTGGCAAGAATTCGGGCGGATCGTATGAGTTCATTGACAAGAGAACTATTTCGGGTGTCGGAGTGAAGTTTGTTTTCTACTTTGAACCCAAGAAAAATGGGATGCGCTTTGTCGGACGAATTGAAGGACGAGCTGCTGGAAAGAGAGTCTATATTCCTGGGCCAAATCATAAACACGCGATTACGAAGAATATAAAGTGGTAATGTCATGTTCGTGAATTTATGTCGCGGAGGATGTCTTGTGCGTCAAGCAACATTGATTGGTGGCGTTTTTTGTTTTGCATTTCTTGCCGTGTCGCAAGCCTCGGGCGAAGAAGACGGCGTCTCTTACAAGTCGAAGGTAGTGCTCACAAGTACGGAGAAGGAATTTATTGAGCAATTAGGCCGAAACAAGGATGAACTTGATAGTCTCATGCAATCGGCGTGGGTGTTGATTTCAGTTGGATATGCTGGGCAAGTTCCCATGCCCGGAAAAAACATAAAGGAGACGATCGACAACTTTGCAGTTGCAGTTGCAAAGCTTGAAGCGAGCAAGCCAGTTCCGGATGATGTGTACGCGAACGCGGCAAAAGCGCTTAAACAGATGGCAGCGAAGCCAATTCACGACGAACTCACGCTATTCGTTTTGGGCCAACATCCGAAATTCAAAGGGTATCGGCCCAAAGGCGAAAACTGGAAGTTTTTCAAAGCCCTGCAACAACGATTCTACCGTATCACAGTTGGTGCACTATAGGGTACCCTGCGGGAATCGAACCCGCCTGTCCAGGTTGGAGGCCTGGCACCTTTGCCGCTCGGCCAAGGACACTTGTATTCTTTGAAGGCGGAAGCCGTGTGGAAGCAACCGAGCACACTTGCCATTGAAGCAAGTGAGCGCAGGGCGGTAGTTCTTAATCGAAAAAGCTACCGCAGGCTTTCCTTCATCCTCCCTCACCGGTCGGCGGAAAGTCCTTGCTTCCGGCCGGATGACTTCCAATTGAATCACGAGCTGCGGTGGCAGGATTCGAACCTGCATGCGTCTCCTTAACAGGGAGCTGCCTTACCATTGGGCCACACCGCATTTCTGTGTTGCGTCTTTGCTTTTTGACGTTCTGGTTACGATCCGCCTTCCAAAGCGCATTTGATATCCAAAAACAAACCGCCCGTGGCGGAGTCAGCGCGGTTGGATTTGAACCGACGATCTCGTGGTCCCAAACCACGCGGATTCCCAAACTTTCCCACACGCTGAAATAATCAATCACGTCACGCTGAGGTGACGTAAGCGTCCAGCGGGAATTGAACCCGCACTTCCACCATGGCAAGGTGGCAGGCTACCACTACATCATGGACGCATGATCTGATCAATAAATTGTCAAAGAACAAAATGGCTTTGCCATCAAGAGCACCGGGTGAGACTCGAACTCACGTATCTGCATTACGGGTGCAGTGTCCTTGCCGCTGGACGACCAGTGCTTTCAGTTTTTAGTGGGATCGGACGGACTTGAACCGTCACCACCTCGGTTAAGAGCCGAGTATGCTGCCGCTGACACCTCAATCCCATGTTTTATTTCCAGTAGGCCTGGACGGATTCGAACCGTCGTCTGCCCCCTATAAGGAGCCTGCTCTGACCATTGAGCTACAAGCCTTCAACTCCGTTGGTTTGTTCTTGTCGGTCTCGAAAGTCGAGCGATTTGGCTATTCTGTGAATCGTGACCACAAACAAACCGCCAGTGGCAGATCAATGAGGCCGAAGGGATTTGAACCCCCACCGTGCAGAGTAAAAATCTGCTGTGCTGCCGTTACACCACGACCCCAATTGGGCGTGGTATCCGTTTATATCGACGTGGCTGTTGCATGTTTTTCTCCGTTGGAATTGTTCGATAAATAGCCCGAGAAAGAGTCGAACCTTCATCTCCGCCTTATCAGAGCGACGTCCTCAACCGTTGAACGACCGGGCTGTCTGTTTGTTTTTTGTAATCGGGATGGCCGGACTCGAACCGCTGTGTAGCACTACCGCAGCTCGAGCATTCTTCCTCCTTCATCAGTCTGCAGCCGGTCCTTGCTTCCCAAAGCACGTGGGGTGCCGCTCCCCTACATCCCGCGATGTATTCAGTGACCCGTGTGGGATTCGAACCCAACCTCTCCGGCTTGAAAGACCGGCAACCTCACCAGAAGTCGAACGGGCCATGTTGTGCGCGCAGAATCTGCGCAGTGGGTCAAGAGGCGCTCGAATCCTCGTCTGCGGATTTTCAGTCCGCCGCTAAGCCATCTCAGCTACCGAGACCCATGATCGGGAGGACATCGCAGCCAACGAAAAAAGCCCGATGTCGTGGTGACACCGGGCTTTGGAGTGGTCTCCGAATACGGCCAAGGTGTCACAAGCGCAGATTCTGGGCGGGGAGCGCATTATTCCTTTGATCCAGGTGGCAACCCGGATAGGAACTGCGCCCGGTACCCAGGCGTTCGCTTATGAAACTTGACCGTAAGAAAGACATTGAAGGAAAACTCCAAAGCTGCGTTTGAGCGAGTGTTGCTGGCCATTGCCAGCTGGTTGCGGTTAGAGACGCAGGACAGCGTCAGAAGGTTCACACGAATTCTGAAATTCCGCTGCAACGTAGGATCCGCAAAGTGGCTTGATTATTTCGTGATTCTTCCTGGATTCTGAACTATCAAGAGGTCTGCACGAAAGACCTGCTTCCTTGAACCGCAGCCGAATCCGTCAGCAAGTCCCCTGCGACGAAACTTCAGGTATGTTACGGAATGTCTTTCCTGTTAATCGAACTGTGAGGGTCAGATGAAGAAGGTGGGTGCAATTGCCGTCGTGGTCGGGTTTCTGATCTGGTTCGCAGGAAAGTGGACCCCCATTGTCCCCTACAACGTGATCGGGATCCCCATTCTCATTGTCGGCGCGGTGATGTACTTTCGTGGCAGTCCCAAATAAGCATTGTTCGACAACAGCTGATCCTCCCTCACTCACCGTCCCAGCGTTCTGTTCATCATTTCCTGCCAGCGTTGGTCGTCGAACCAGTGTCGGGTGTCCTGTTTTTCTTCGGCGATCTGTTTCAGGGTGCGGGTCCGTTTGATCGGAGCGCTCTGATCGCCCAGCAGTCTCGCACCAACGTAATGACCAGCGGCGCAGGCGTTGTACAGCGCATCGAGCCAATGGTTGTTGCGGCGAGTCCGTTCCCAGCGGGTGACGACCCCTTTGCCGTTCACAAACTCTTCGGTCTGGCGTTCCGCCGTCAGGTGTTTGCCCAGCGAGAGGTGTTCATGGGGAGGAGCCTGAAACAGTGTCATCGCGCCCG
This sequence comes from Thalassoglobus neptunius, assembly GCF_007859735.1. Lineage (GTDB taxonomy): Bacteria > Planctomycetota > Planctomycetia > Planctomycetales > Planctomycetaceae > Thalassoglobus > Thalassoglobus neptunius. The sequence continues at coordinate 12,435 of NZ_SIHI01000074.1, forward strand.
GTTCGTTGAGCGGAGTTGTCAGCC
>NZ_SIHI01000075.1 GCF_007859735.1 Thalassoglobus neptunius
CAAAGACGAAATAACCTGTACCGACACTCCCGGCCGAGACGCTCACATCCCTCCACCGGGTTCCTTATCAACAACAGCGCTCCGTTTTTCGCCCGTCGAGCGCTACGTTTTCTAACCGATGTCTACAATCGGGAAACGTTGACGATGTCGGAAGGAGAGCAGGCGAATCTCATCTCGTTCAATGGTCGTGCATTTGCGACCTCTCCCGTGATTGAACGAATCTGATCGCTGGCAAGAATTTTCGCACAGCCAAGTGTCTGTTTGACCTCCGTTACGTGAAGAGAAGTCATGTTATTTAGTGAATCGTTGACTGTTCGAATTCTCGGCGACAGTTCTGAACTGCAACGGGAACTGGAACAAGTTCTCCGGAGTTTGGACGAACTTCAGGAGCGTCTGACGGAATCGGGAAACGCTGCAGGCAACCTTTCGCAGTCGTTTTCGCGCCTCTCGAGTGCTGTCAGCCCGCTCAAGCAGATCGGCAGTCTGCTTGGGGAAGTGCGACAACAGCTCCGAACGATCGGACAAACTCCAGTCACCCTGAACGTCTCTCCTGCACTTCAGGCCTTGCAACAACTATCGCTGGCCGCCATGCAGGCTGCGACGCAAATTCAGTTGATTCCGACGATTCCGGTGGGAGGAGGACCAGGGGCGGTTCAACCGCAGACGCCTTCAGTGCTTCCTCCCGGGCAGCAACTTGGCCCACGGCAACGATACTCGCACGGAGGACTTGTGGTTGGGCCCTCAGGAACTGATCGCGTTCCTACTCAACTCAGTTCGGGAGAGTTTGTTCTGCGGAGGGAAATTGTCGCGAATCTCGGAGTTGGGTTCCTGGAGCGTTTGAATTCTTCCCGGAATCTGAATCGGTCTCGTCAGAGGTTTGAGAGTCCGTTCCAAACGACGTCTGAGGCTCAGTCTCTCCTGACGACTCCTTCCCGAGTGCTCTCACCGGAGTTTCCAATGGCTCCAAAGTCGGCGCCGAGCGTGGGGCAAACTTCGAGTTTCGAACAGCGTCCTAGTCAATCTGTTGCGAACCACTTCGGTGGAATCACGATTCAAGTGCGAGATCGAATGGACACCGAACGCCTGATGACATCGCTACGAGGCCAGGGGCTCGAACAGCAGAATCGAAGAGGCTGAGCTAATTCTATAATTTCTCTTCGCTCGATTATGGTTCCCAAGGACTTGTTTGGACGGGCTCACATCGTTGACGTCCAAGACGAAACACGTTGTCGGTGAACTCTCGCGTCGCTACAGGAGGTTTGTGTCATGTTCACGTTTTATCCGGCGGTTCATCGTTCTGGAACCCTGACTGAGTTGCCGCGACCTGTGGTCAATTTTCGTGTCCTTGACTCCTGGGACTACCAGAAGTTGAAAGTACCGTTGCAAGATGGGGAGCATGTGCAGGGGCACTCTCGAGATGGAACGATGATCAACATTGAGGGGCAAATCGGGATGCATTCGGGGCAGCCGCGATTGTCTGAATCGGACATGCTGGCCAGTCTCGACGAAACTCGAAATGTTCTCGACGTGAATGCGGAGTCGGGATCCTTCCGGTTTATTCTGTTTCGGAATCAATCTAACGGGACTTACCGCTACTTCGAAGAGTGCTGTGCGACTCGATTCGAATTCGACCTGTCGAATCATTCTCTGTACACATATTCGGTTTCGATTTACGCCGCGAATCCGCTTCTTCACGAGAGCCTACTGTAACGCACTTCCGGCGACATCCGACGATGTCGATCTCTCCCCTTCGGCAACGCTGGTTGACACCAAAGCCGCAGCCGCGAAAGAGTTCCTGACGTGATTCGCAAAAGCGGCCTGGAACGTTTCGACTTCCGAATCATTCAATGAAGAAAGCGCAGGACATGGAATTTGAACGGAGAGTTCTGCATCACGGACCGACTCCGGACGGTACTCCGGTGTTGCTTTCCTGGAACGCAATCGATGACTGCTGGTTCCATCTTCATCGCCAGGGGGGGGCGGAAGCGGAAGTCTGACACTCGCAGGAGAATTTGAACACCGGACTCAGGTTGATATTGGTGACTGGATCAGCTTCGAGGGGACGGCAGGGGACCGCTGGTATCTGGGACGCGTCGAGGAACGCACGGCTTCGACCACGGGGCAAGTTCGTCTCCGATTGGAAGGGATGTCTATTGAATTGAATGAGATCTTTCCCGGTGGCTTCGGAGCGTCTGCCGATGGTCAGGCACCACATCGATATGCACGCACGGATCAGTTTACGCATGACCCGGATCGCAGCATCGAGACATTCGATTCGATCGCGGATGTTTCGGAGATGCTGAACATTCTGCTGGACGAATATCTGTCGGCGAGTTCGCATATTGTCGTTGATCCATCGAAAATTGAATCCCCGGTTTTGTCAGCGCCTGTTGAATCGATCAAGTTTCGCGGGGAAGAATCGGTACGGAGTATTTTGAAAGACCTTGCTGTTCGAGCCCAATCGGCATCATGGGGTGTGGATGAGACAGGAACGTTCTTATTCTTTCAGAAACGACTTGAGTCGCTCGCGACATTCGAGATCGGGAAGAATCTGACTTCGCTGCGTGAACAGCGCGATCGTGAGTTGCTTTTCAACCGCCTTCTGTTGACAGGCGACTATGTCTACGACCGGCGAGAACGCTCTGACATGATCGCTCGACGTTCGTTTCGCTGGCGAGGAAATTTTCTGGAACCGGTGAGCCAGAGCCAGTATGGAGATCGCCGTCTGAGAGTCTGGATCCCCTGGATTCGCTCCCAACGTGACGCCGTCGCATTCGCACGGGAGTTCTTCCGAACGTATTCGCAGCCACTCAATCAATACTTCATCGAAACAATTCCCCAGAATTCGCTTCCAAGACCCTGGCTGGGCCGCTTCACTCTCTGTGACCAGACAGGGCAGGAGCTGTTGACGGCACATGCAGAAACCGTTCGCGTGCAATTTGACCATGCACCCACCCTTCGAATCAAACTCGGACCGATTGATCCGAGAGAACTCTGGCCGGAACCTCCTCACGATGAGCGTTGGGAGATCCCGGAAAACGTCCCTTCGGTGGGGGGAGATGTCAGTCTTCCGACCTCGTTGTCTTCGGACGGAGGGCCGGGTGGAGGAGGCGGCGGTGGGGGTGGTGGAAGTTCCGAATCAACAACAGGATCTGTTTCAGGCTCGATCGGTTCAGAGGTGAACAGTTCTGGGGAGAGTCTCACTGGGACTGCGACCAACCCATCGCTCTCGGGTTCACACTCCTCTGAGCTTTCGGGAAGTTCTTCTGGAACCATTGGTTGGACCGGTTCTGATTCCGCTTCAACATCTGGATCAGGCTCAAGTGCTATTTCCAGCGGAGGTTCCGAGTCGCAGTCTTCGCACTCAATGTTTGACAGTTCGACACAATTTGATTCTTCGTCGCCGTCGGATTCCAGTGGATCGGGATCGACATTCTCTGGGATTTCATCAAGCGGCGAGAATTCCGTATCTCAGTTGAGTTCAAGACTCACCCAAAGCTCAAATCTTTCAAATGGCTCGGCCCTTTCGCAGGGTTCAGATCTTTCGCAGGGTTCAGATCTTTCACAGGGTTCAGATCTTTCACAGGGGGCTACTCCTTCTCAAAGTTCGAATTCGCAATTGAGTTCCAACCTTGCTCAGAGTTCACATTCGATGTCTTGAATCGCAAACGCGTTCATCCACTGAAGCGTGAAACGCTTTGTCCGCATGCGGAATGGTGTCCGGTCTTATTCGGAACTGTGTCGAACTTTGACGAACGTCGAACCTTTCATTCGGAGATATCTGCGACATGTTTTACCGCCTGACAACGGATGGACGAAAACAGAGTGTCGATCTTCGCTCGCTTTATGCCGGTCCAACCAGTGGAACCTGTTGGGGGGTGGGAGGTGGACCTTCGTTGCGTCAGGAGGCCATTGAACAGATTAATGTCTCGCCAGCTCCGGTCTTCTCCATGAATCTCGCTGGAAGTGGACTGATTCGACCGGACTTCTGGACAAGTTATGATCCGACGGCGCGATTCCATCGTTCCATCTATCTCGATGCGTCGATCCTGAAGTTTGTCCATCGGACCCGGGCAATGGACTTGATTCCCGAAACGACATTCAAAGTCTGCGATGCCCCGGCAACATTGTTCTTCGAGCGAAGTCGAGAACCTGGATTCGCCGAGTTTCCGACTACAACGTCGACGGCTGAGGGTGCTGTCGCTGACTGGCAGGATTCCCTCATTCAACTGATCGACATCGCTTACCAACTCGGCTTTCGGAAACTGTTTCTCGTCGGCTGCGAAATGTTGATCGCTCCGTACGCCGCACTTCTTGAACTTGGCGGCAGATACGATGTCGCCTATCGCGAAAAGGAACTCTTAGGTGACTTTGTTAAGCGCTGCCAGGAGGCCGGGGCGACAGAATCGGAACTCAACGATTCTCCAGTCAAGGATCAGTATCACTTCGACGAAGTGAAACCGCTTCAGGCGGCGATTCAAACTGACTTCCACTATTTTCGCGTGGCACAATACCTTCGACTCTCACGTCGAAACATGTCGCTTGCCGGGCTCGAACTGGTGAGCGTCACTCCCGGAAGTCGACTGAACGACAGCTTTCCAACGACCACTGTCGAAGCCGCCGTCACCCACATCCGTTCGAACGTTGGAAATCCCGCCGCTGAGCAAACGCGCGGTCGATACACCGAAGAATGCTCGAGGACACCTCTCGACGTTGGTCCAATGCGTGACTTTCGCCCACATTTCTGGAAGTCCGATGCGAAGGAAGACGGTGCAGTCGGTGACAATGACCAGAAGATCAGGCAAGATGCTGGAGGGCGACTACAACATGCATTGCAGGAGATTCCCGAGGTCATTGTTGACTTGAATGAACACGCCTGAAATGGGTGTCCATCGGAAGCTCATCATCTTCGGCGCTTGACGATTCACACGCGCCATCTCGGTTCTTACTCGCTCTTGGCGCGCATTTCGAAAAGAAAGCGTGAGGGCAATGATGGCCGCGGCTTTCCCCACTTCCGTCGACTGGCAGCTCGAGTTAGCGTCAATGTCTCCTGAGCTCGAGTCACTCCTACATAAGCGAGTCTGCGTTCCTCCGCAATCTCCGCTTCGGTTCCGTCAATCGTTCTTTTATGTGGAAGAAGTCCTTCTTCCATCCCCACCATATACACTCGTGGAAATTCCAGTCCCTTCGCGCTGTGCAGGGTCATGAGTTTAACGGCATCGGCGTTCGCCATCGCTTCCTTGTCCGGTTCTTCATCACGCCGCTCAAGAGCGATGCTGTCGAGGTAATCCTCCAGCGATGCGGATGACGACCGGGAGACGTACTCGGCGATCGAGTTAATATATTCTTCGAGAACAGCCTTACGAGTCACCTGCTGCTGTTCATCTTTATATTGACGTTCGATTTCAGATTCGTAGCGAATCTCATTCATGAGCTTTTGAGTGAGAGTGTCTAACTCTCTGGGCGAATTCTGAAAAGCCACTCGCCACGATTTAAACTGGGAATGAAGCCTGTTCACAGCATCTCCCGTCTTGATCGGGATTTCTCCCTCGTTGACGCACTGAGTCGCTGCGTCCCAAATCGGAACGCCCTGGCGAACTGCTCGGCTCATCATCTTTTCGAGTGACCCTGTCCCGATTCCTCTGGCGGGTGTATTAATAATTCTCAGCAGCGACTGTTCGTCATCTTCGCGGGCAATTACTTTTAGATAACTGAGAAGATCACGGATCTCTTTCCGATCATAAAATGACTGGCTTCCCATTAATACATAGGGAATCTGACGTCGGCGAAGTTCGGATTCGAAAATCCGCGGCTGTTCGTTTGTTCGAAAGAGAATCGCGAAGTCTTTCAGCGGAATCCGGCGACTCTCGTGCAGATGGCGAATCTCGTGGACGACACGTTCCGCTTCGGATTGTTCATCCGGCAGGTCGAGAAAACGCACCTCCTCGCGGGCAGTTTTATTCGCTCGCAGAACCTTTTGATGTCGTTCTCGATTGTGTTTGACGAGGCGATTCGCGAGATCAAGAATGCGATCTGTGCAGCGGTAATTTTCTTCGAGGCGAATCACCTTCGCCCCTTCGAAGTATTGGGAGAATCCAAGGATGTGTTTGAGTTCCGCACCTCGCCATCCGTAAATCGATTGATCATCGTCGCCGACAACGAGCAAGTTGTTGTGATTTCGGACGAGGGCCTCCACGATTCGAAACTGAATTCCGTTCGTGTCTTGATATTCATCGATCTGAACGTGCGAGAAACGTTTCTGGTGCTTGTCGAGAATCTCCGGATGAGATTGAAACAATTTGACGGTCAATAACAGCAGGTCATCAAAGTCGACGGACCCCTGAGCTTTCAAATTCTGCTGATAGCGGCGATAGGCAAGGCTGCCCAGATATTCCTGATCATCCTCGACGACTTCTCCTGCCCGCTCCGGAGAAATCCCGTTGGTCTTCCAGCGACTGATGATCGACAACAGATCTCCCGGTCGCAATGACTTCTCAGTGACTCGAATATTGCGAAGGACTTTGCGAGCCATCGACTCCTGATCTCCTCGATCGAGGATTGAAAACTTGGCTGGATACCCGAGTGCCTCAATGTCCGAACGCAGGATGTCGACGCACAGCGAGTGGAACGTCGAGATCCACGGCCGCTCTTTGCTTTTCCCCAGCAACGGCTTCGTTCGCTGGAGCATCTCCTTCGCAGCTTTGTTCGTGAACGTCACGGACAGAATTTTCTCGGGAGCGACACCGGATCGAATCAACTGTGCGATCCGATAGGTAATCACGCGCGTCTTGCCCGTTCCGGCCCCAGCCAGAACTAGAACCGGCCCCTTGAGCGTCTTGACAGCTTCGAGTTGTGAGGGATTGAGGTGCGAAAGGTCCATCTTTTGTGTCTGTCACCCTATGTGTCGGCAATTGCAGAGCAGTGAGAATTCGTTCCGCACCGCTGGTCGTTCCAGACTTTCACGCTTCTCCGCCGTTCGAATGTCAGGACGAGAGCAAAGCGTCAATCAAGATTGAGGTGGAACGGTGAAATCGAGAGTGTCGCGATTCAATTCGTGCGTTTTCAGGAAGCGGCACAAGCTAGCAAATCGCCGGAACAGGCTCCATCGGATCGGGTCACCAATTCGCAGATTTCGTGGTAGTTCGGCCCGAAGATGCGAAGGCGAAATGACTTTCGGAAATCGAGCCCCATCAAGAATCCTTCGCAAGCTCGACGAGTTTGGGAGTATCCACGAATTTCAAGTTGCACCGGAAATATTTCACGCGATCGCTTTCTTTTGACCCAAAAATTGGCAGCGACTCTTCAATTCCAGACTGATGGCGGGGATCAGATGTTTGACACGATCCAGCACGAGCGATATGTTCGTGGCCCCGGAGAGGTGACAGAGTGGCCGATTGTGCTGGTCTCGAAAACCAGTGTCCTGCAAGGGACCGGGGGTTCGAATCCCCCCCTCTCCGCTTTGCTCACTTCTTGCCACAGCTTTGAACTTTCTTCGGAAGCGTGGCCATTCGCGTCGGTCGTCCAATTTGGCTAAGGAAAGCAGACCGATGATTGACACTTCGAGTACGGTTTTCGTTGGCGTCGTACGCGGGAGTGGCCCAGCTGGGACCTGCCGTTTCCGCGATGTCGGTAATTTCATTCACCGTGTTGTTGGTCCGTTGTTGATTGAAGCTCCACCCTCCATTCCCGTACAGATCCTGCCTGAACTGCGACCAGTTCCCGGTTTCATCGAGTTCCCAGCACTGGCCGAACTTGTAGGTTGACATGGCGGTGTTCGTCCCGTTGAGCAGTCCTCGTTCCATCTCCTTGAGACGATTCAGTCCATCGTAGGTATACAGATAATCGTACTCCTTGCTCGCGGCGTGGGCCAGCACATTCTTCCGGTAAAGGCGGTTCCCAACCCGGTCATAGCCGTACTCGTAGCGATCCAGATCGACCGAGTTGGCGGTGTCATACCAGCGGCAGTCCTTCACACGGCCGAATCGATCCAGACCCGTGTAGATGTCACCGGTGTCTGGATCTGTACTGCCGGTCAGCGACGCCAACGTGAACTTGAACTGACGCTGCGGACGATTCGATTCGACGATCGATCCGAGTCCCAGATACTCCTCTGTCGTCAACACCGATTATGGTTCCGTAACAGGTTTGAGCCGGCTGCTTTCGTTGTTGTAATAGAGACTATCGTAATTGAGTTCTGAGGTCGATTTCTCTTTGGAATTCACCGGTGCTAATTGAAACTTGATTGTTGCAAGCCAGTCTGGATGGTTCGGTAGGACGTCTCCATTGCATAGCCCAACTTTCTCTTGACAGGGCTCAAAACCTGCGGGGCGCACCGTGATAAAAGTCCAGATACATCGATCACCTATTCCACCCGAACCAATATTTCGGATTGTCTCAGGAATGATGAAGCGACCGTTCGGCAAAGTCTCAATCGAGAGGAACGTCGCGTATTCGTTATCTACAACGATGTCGGACAAGGTGATCTCAATGGGATTTCCCTGTAAGTCGACGACAGTACATTCTGTTCGTGGAATAACTCGCCTTTCGAACGTGCGGGAGCAGAACCATTCCACGGACACTCCCGCAGCAAACACAATCCCGAAAAGGAACATTCGTCGCCATTTCATATGCCAGTCTCCGTAAGATTTCATTTGACACAGGCACGCAACTAAGGTCAGTCACGGTGCGTGTCTCGACTTGGAGAACGTGAGATTGTTTCCCGCAATCGGACACTTGTACTCCAACATCTAACGAGCATCGAGAAGCCCTTCAAGCTATTCAAAAACACGTGGGCTTCGGGGAATGGGTAGACGCGATGGGTCAGCACCAACTGGAATCACTTGAGTTCTTGGCGTGTACGACTGTCCCCAACTGGAGTAACCCTCCGGGATGTTTCGGCTTTGCTCGACTGGTGGCTGGGTGTGAAAACCTCCAAGTGTTCTTTTGCATCTTTCCAGGTCTTCTCCAGTAAAAACTCCTTCGTGATACCACTCAACAATCATCGCCTGCTGCTCCATGTTGAAGGTGTGTAGTGGCTTTCCGAGATCGTCAAAATTGAATTCGTACGACTTACCGTAGTCCCAGTCGTTTTTGGCCCAAAGGACCGGACCATCGACAAAATTCCAGTTCCCTTGTTGCGACTGCATCACATGCGTCATTTCGTGTAAGAAATGTCCCTGCGACTGTACCCCACTCTTTGAGAAGTCGTCACGATAGCCTTCCTGCGTAAACCATGGAGTGTATCTTGGAGTCATTGAGTTTTTCTTAACCCATGGAAGGAAGGGCTTTTTACCAACCTGAAGTCCATCAGTATTTAAATTACCGCCAAACATGTCGTCGAGCATTTTCCTTTCTCCGATTGTCAAGTCTCGAGTCGAAGATGGCCGCTCTCTGTTTCTAGCAGGGAATGTCCCCATGCTTCCCACAACTTCGCCATTGCGATACCGAGGTACGCAGGCAGTTGTACGACCGAATGGTCCTTGATACTCATTTGGCCGTGGTGTAGGGCGACTGCCGTTGGGAGATCCCTGGAGAAACATTTCAGGGTGAAATCCTTCTAGCCCAGCTGGGTCAACACTGATCGTGGGTATGCTGTTGGCGTATTCGTACAGGCTGGTTCCCCCTTCGTATCCGATGGGGTCTCTGCTCAGCCATGTGCCGAGGTCGGTGTGGTACAAGCGGTTGCGGACCAGGTACAGTTCGGTCGTAGTGTCTCTTTTGTAGCTGCCGAACAGGTGCTGCCAGTTGTGCACCGACCCGCCGACCGGGTTGAACGAGGAGTTCAGGAACGTGATCTCGCCGTACGGGTTGTACGTGTACCGTTCCTTGTAGCCCGACGACTGCTTGTACAGCATCGTCGTGTTCCAGTTCGCATCCTGCGTCGCGTACAGTCGTTCTTCCAGCGTCGTCCCGTTGTTGTTGTAGTCGCGATCACGCAGCACACATTCGTCGATGTATCGATTTCCCCACACATGTTGCTCTTTGGCGGGCAGCAGCCCGGGAGTCGTCGATCCGTCAGCGACACGTTCTTCGATGCACTGCCAGTCTTCGGTGTAGAAGTAGAAGCGTTTCTCGCTGAGTGTGCCGCTGGTGTAGGTCTTGCGAATCGTGCGACGGTTCAGTCCGTCGTATTCATTCTCCTGCACCGTCGTGGCACCGTCCTGAAGCTTCACCAGACGGTTCCAGGCGTCGTAGGTGGCCGAGTAGGTCCCCGTCGGATCGTCCGACTACGGGAGCGTTGTCATGTTGTGGTCTCCACCGGAGACCAATAGCGTTTCGCAATCCATGAGAGATCTCAAAACTCCAACAACGATGCGGTAGGTTGCCCTGAGGTATACCTTCAGCATCCAACAAGTCGCGAACTTGTTCCCGTGTGAGCATCGTGGGTCGCTTCAAAAGCAATTCAGCTCGACGACGTTGCGTTCAAACCGCAATGGCAACTTCGCTACTTCGAACAGCTCGATTGCCCCGAGTGAATCGCTCATCGACAAATTTTATCGCATTCTCAATTCACGTTCCAGAGATGTTTTTAACAAGGCATTTGCTCGTCCATTCTGAGTGGATCAGGTGATCGTTTTCCGGAACACATTCAGTTCAGTGTGTCCTGTTGAGTCTCGGAATTCTATTTGACTGCAATGTATGTGGACAGGGCAATCAGGCCGATCCATATGGAGAAGATCACTGCGCCTTTCAGGCCCATGCCAGCTATCGCGAACAGGAATCGTCGTCTGTTGAGCAATTCGCTTTGCATCCAATCAGCGATTAAGAGTGTAAAGGTTCCATACCACATGATCAGAGCGGGTTGGAAAGACATGATTTGAGTATGGACGGCTCTCGATTTCGCATCCATTCCGATGATGTTATGAACGACGACAAAGAGGCTCACATATACATACAATTCGAACAGACGAAACAAGAGTCGGAGAGGCGTGTTCGAGTTCTTCTTGGGTTTGAGGAACGGCAACGGAATATAAACCTTGTCTAGCGTCTGTGAATGACGTCGAAATTGATTGGAGTTGCGAGACACTGACAGCGATGTCGGATTGCGGATCTGCGGTCCGTATGTTTCTAAATTCAACGACTGCGTTGACGACTGTGATGGTCGGTCGTCGGTCAATTTTGGTTCAGCAGTGTTGAAGGTGGATTCGTCTGTCCTTCTTCGAAAGGGGATTCGTCGTCTTTGTCAATCATATTCTGAGATGGCCTGAATTGAGAATCTTCACAGACATTTCTCAAAGCTGCAATCGAAATCGAATACCTTGCCGGACAGGGGCTTTTGCCCTTAGACTCCGGAGGTCTATTTCATTCTCACTTTCAATGAGGAGAAACCGTGAAGCATTTTCTGTTTTTGTCGATCGTGCTGTTCAGCAGCCGAGTCTACGCTCACTGTGAAGTTCCCTGTGGAATCTATGCCGATCAACGGCGATTCGAAGAGATGCTGGAAGATCAGCAGACGATTGCGAAAGCGATCACCAACATCAACGAGCTTTCTTCAAAAACCGATCCGCTGTCGAAGAATCAGCTGGTTCGCTGGGTTGTCACTAAGGAGAGTCACGCTACAAACGTTCAGCACATCATTGCGCAGTACTTTTTGACACAACGGATCAAGCCAACTTCGCATGACTACGCGGACAAGCTGAAGACCGCCCACGCTGTCATGGTCGCTGCGATGAAGTGCAAGCAAACCGTCGACGCCGAGTCAGCGACAGCGCTCGAAAAGGCGATCAAAGACTTCCACGAAGCTTACGAGCACGAGCACTAAACCGCAGCGAATGCTTGTTCTGCTCGCGAGAAGATCTCAAGTGTGAAACAAAGAGGTCGCCGAGCAAAGTTGCCAAGACATGCATCGAAGCAATTGGGCATGTCGAAATGGGGAGCTGGAGACAGGTTGCTGGGGCGAACTCGGCATCTGATCATGAGAATGCTGACAGGCAATCTGCCTCCAGGATCGCCCCCGATTCATAAATCGGGATCGTGTCGAGTTATCAAACGCGGTCGATTTCGATCACAATTTCTTCACATGCTGCCAGGTTAGTTCTTAACTCTGCGGTGGCGAGCGGGCTGTTCTTTCAAGGTCTCGCATTTTCTTCCAGGTCTGACGCACGCGGCGTCACAGGATGCCTCGCTGCTTGGGGACTCTTTCCCGGCTCTGAACAGGCTCAAAGACGAGCTTCGTGCAGCGATGGTCTGGCTCGACCTATTTGCTCCCTTTTATCGGGTGGGAAATAGTACTTTGCGGGTCGACATCCCGATCAAGCAGAAGGCTGTGTGCGTAAGCGCCGTTTGGAGTGCATGTTGACTTGGGTTGTATTCTTTGGGGTTTCTGGTTTTGGAATTCCTGGGGGATGGTGTCTTGTCGCGTGTGGGTTATTCTCGAGTGCAGTGGGTCGAGTGGATTG
>NZ_SIHI01000076.1 GCF_007859735.1 Thalassoglobus neptunius
CTTGCGTCCAATCCGAAGCGACAGCTTTGCCACTTCCAACAACACATTCGTTCGTGGGGAATCACTCATCACCAGATTTTAGCGCATTCTCATCTCAGATTCCAGAGATGTTTTCAACAATGCAAATATTGTTCTCTTCGATTAACAACTCCCGCTGAAATGAAGCCCAAATCGCAACCGCTCCCGGAAGAACATTGCCACAGTGGCTGATCTCACAATGATCGACCCGATTCCGAGTCGGAACTTGTTCAGGCGCGGAATTGGTCCAGGATTGATCTTCAACCTTGCGTGTTCGATCTTCTCCCAAGTTCAGGCCATTGCCTCCGATCGCATCGAACCGACACTTCGTCACACGACAATTGCTCGTTCTCGATCCCAACCACAATCCGGTGTTTCCAAGCTCTTCAAAGTCACAGCCCACGAATTTGCAATCGCTCGCCAGAGAAACTTCGACCGCAGCTGAGAGCATTGGCCGATTGCTTGTTGTCCGCTCCCCCTGAGCATTTCGGGGTTCATTCATCGTCGCTTGAGCACCTGCCAGTCCTCCCGCGGGCATTGGAAATTTTGTCCCTGTGAAACGAATTCCCTCGAAGACAAGATTCCGAACCGATTGTTCGTCCTCTCCCTTCACAACGACAAGTTGTTCAAGAAGCGGAAGCTCAACATTCGGCAGCGGAGCACCTTCTTCAGCGATGTAAAGAATTGAATTGGAACCGGAATTCAGTACCCAATCTCCCGGTTGCTTTGCAAAACTCGGGTGACCTTCGATCCAGTATCGTGGCTGTCTTTCAAAGTGATCGATCGCATAGTGGGCAGCCGAACAACCAATCGGGCCGACCGTTTTCAAAGTTCGAGTCGATGCGTCGTAAGAGGCGATGGGAAGCTGACTTGAAGACCAGTCGTGAAGCAGGATCAAAGTCGAGTTTTCGATGTCGTCGCCGATTCCATCGGGAAGATCACCTTCATTCACGGTGAATCCGCTCCGTCGGTCCGGAAGCGATTGTGCGATGCGAAGAGTTCCCGTTCTCGGAAACCTCGCCGGTGGACGAAGTTCCCCATCGATGAGAACCGCTCTGAGGCGAGCAATCTCTCCTGCACTCTCCGGAATTTCGAAACTCCATCGTCCGCCCCCCAGATCCGTTTTCGATCCAAGTTCCATCGCGCCGGTCAATGTCACGGAGTTCTCTTTCGGACCTCGAAGCGTCAAGCCGTCCCCGACAAGTTCCGAATCGATCACAAGAGTCTGCCCCAGTCGGTAAACACCAGCTTGCATCTCAAGCACAACCGGTGTTGTTGTCCCGCCTTTTCGTAGTTCCGAAATCCTCTCCAGTGCGTCTGAAAGAGTATTGGGTTCGGCTTGCTCAACAATCTGCTCAGCCGAAGCGTTCTGCGCTTCACTCGATCGAACGAAAGCGTTTCCCAGAAGGATCATGAACAGCGTGAAAATTCCCAGGTGAACGAGTCTCATCGTGTTTCCGATTGCTAGAATTTCCTTGATCAATAGTCGTGAGAGTCTCGAACGACTCTGCCGCCAAAGTGTGTCATCCTGACCGATCCAGCTATCGAGAAGCAACCCATCGCAGAGCGTTCATGATGGATTCGTCTGCGACGTTAGGATATAAGCAGTGGTTGCGAGCCTCGCGAGATTTTCAACACCGGTTCGCCGTCAATTCCCTTCTCCTGAAAAATCCTTCGCACCACCAAAGAGCGTCCCGTGTCCGACGATTCCTCGATCCCCCCAGACCATATTCGGCTCGACCACTTTCTCAAACTTTGTGGTGCCGTCGACACCGGAGGACAAGCTAAACAGCTCATTCAGAACGGGGAAGTGCAAGTCAACGGCGCTGTCGAAAAACGGCGACGCAGAAAACTCGTCGCTGGCGACAGCGTGGTGATTGACGAAGAAGAATACGTCATCGAAAGCACAGACGATTAGAGCATGTTGCTCTTTCCAGTGCACTCGCTTGAACTCCTTCACCGGAGAAAAGGCTGAGTTTGCTCGTGCGACTGAGTGCACTCCAAATCAGAAGATGCACCAGTGCCGACGCCGCGAAGTTAAGTGGCGAGAATGAGAGAAGAAACTATTCGCCGCCGGGTTGGCTTCGTCGATCCGAAATATTGTGCAGCAATCCGCTGGCTCGTCCGAGTGACTGTGTTCCGAAGCGATCTTGAATTCGATCACGGACATCGTCGAGCACTTCGCTTCGTACATCTGTCGGCTCGTCTTCGAAAAGAGTTTGCTGCACCTTTTGAGGCCGTGCAAGGTGTCCCACTCCAACGCCGATCAAGCGGACGGGGCGCGGCTGTCCTTTCGTCGCTTGACGGATCAGGTCTTGCGTGATTTTCCAAATCGTCTGAGTGCAATCGGTCGGACGATCAACGGTGTGACTTCTGATAAGGGTCTGAAAATCGGAGAAGCGGATTTTGAGACTGACCGTTTTGCCTCGAAGCTTATTCCGCCGGAGTCTTCGAGAGACTTGATCAGTCAACTCAAGCGCCCAACATTCGATGAGTTCGACATCACTCATGTCTTCGACAAAAGTTCGTTCGTGCGAAATTGACTGAGCTTGCCGATCCGGAATGACGCGCCGCTCATCGATCCCCCTCGCCAGTTGATAAAACCGATCTCCGTACGAGCCGAAAATCGAAGTGAGCGCGGGACGCGACAAGTTCCGGAGGTCACCGATCGTAGCGACTCCATGCTGACTGAGAACACTTTGCGTGGATCGTCCGACTCCCCAGATTCTTCCGACCGGAAGTGGATCAAGAAATTCCCGAACGCTTGAAGAATCGACAAAGACAAGCCCGTCCGGTTTGTCGAGATCGCTTGCAATCTTTGCAAGAAACTTATTGGGTGCCACCCCAACAGAAGCCACCAACTCCGTCTCAGAAAGGATCGTCTCTTTCAGCTTCCGGGCAATCTCGATTGGCGGGCCGAACAAATGCGTGCAGCCACGCACATCCAGAAATGCCTCGTCGAGAGACAACGGTTCAACTTCCGGAGTAAACCGGAACATGATCTGCTGAATCTCTCGGGAGACCGACGAGTAAATCTCCATTCTGGGACGAATCGAAATCAGCGACGGACACAATTGGAATGCACGGCGGGCTGGCATGGCGCTGTGAATACCAAATTCGCGGGCCGCATAATTCGCAGCGGCCACCACACCTCTTCCGGTTCGAGTCCCTCCGACAATCAGAGGGCGATTCTTGAGAGTTGGATTCTCGCGTTCTTCCACTGACGCGTAAAACGCGTCCATGTCGACATGTAGAATCATTCTCAAGTCTTATCGAATGAGAAGTGGCTGGATGATGATTTCCCATGCTGGCAGATCAACGTCCCCGAAACAATCTCAGACCATTCAGTAGGCAGATCCTTCTTGTGAGGGAGTAAACTTCAAAGAAACCGAGTTGATACAATATCTCTGACCGGTCGGAGTCGACGGGGCATCATCGAAAACGTGACCGAGATGTGATCCACAACTCGCGCACGTCACTTCCGTTCGAGTCATTCCGTGAGAGTAGTCTTCGAAGAGATTGACGTTCTCCCCCGCCTTCGCAGCATAGAAAGCAGGCCAACCGCAGCCCGATTGGAACTTGGTCTCTGAACTGAAGAGTTCTTCGCCACACGCTGCACAACTGTACAAACCTTCCGCGAAATGATCGTCAAACTCATTTCGAAAAGGCCGCTCAGTCCCCTTGGCGCGGAGCACATAATACTGCTCTGGCGAAAGAAGTTTTCGCCATTCCTCCTCAGTTCGCTGAATTTGCTGCTTCATGGACTCACTCTCTTTTCTCATCCTCCAGCCTGATTTAGGAACGTTCGTTCACCAAAGCTGTCTGGAGGTTTGATTTTCTCACACGATGAACCCGGTCGACATCGACAGCCCCAATGTCCTGAACAGTCCCATCGGGCCAATAAATAGCGACTCGATCCACCGCTGTAGCATTTCCCAGGCCAATCGTCTCTGGAAGTTCAACCTGGGAGAGGTAACTTCGTGTCGGCATGATCTTACCAAATCGAACCTCATCTCCGAATTCCACTCGAATTTCAGCCCCGATTGCGTGCGGATTCGAGCCGTCTCCCTCGAGGTCAAATCGAAGCCAATGATTCCGGGTCAGCTGATCATTACGCAACAGTCGCGGCTTATCTCCCGTTGCCATGATCAGAATGTCCAAATCCCCGTCTCCGTCGATGTCAGCGTACGAGGCACCTCGACCGACGAGCGGAGCCGAGAAATCTTCGCCGACTGACGAGTCGGAAAGAAGCAGAAACTCTGTCTGAAACCGAGGTCCACAGTTCCAGAACAACTGCGGCGATTGCTTATAAAACTGGCTTGGTTGCACACGATTGATATCTTCTTCGAGGTGTCCGTTGGCAGTGAACAGATCGACTCTTCCGTCGAGATCGGCGTCAAAGAAGAAAACGCCGAACGTCAAACTTAGACGAGTGCTTGGCCCCAAACCCGACGCAATCGCCTCGTCCACAAACTGCATCGACTGCCCGGAAGAGACATACAAAGCAGTCATCTCGTTTGAAAAGTTTCCAATCGCGATTCCAATCGAGTCGTTGTTTCGAAACGGTGCCGAGTCAATTCCCATCGCCCCGCGAGCCATCCCGTTCATGTCAAACGCCACTCCGGAGATCGCGCCCACTTCGCGGAACGTTCCATCCTGATTGTTGCGAAACAGGAGATTCTGAACGGTGTCGTTGGCGACAATAATGTCGAGCCAGCCATCGGAATCGAAGTCGTCGAAGGTCACTCCCAGGGACTTCGCGACTGGAACATTCGTCGCTGAATTCCGAATCTCTAATCCTGCGGACTCCGTGACATCGGTGAATTTTCCGTTCTGATCGTTTCGAAACAGATACGGAAACGCACCTTCAAAGTTCTGCGGCCGACCGTAGGCCCGGTCTCCTCCCGTCAGCTTGAAGTCCTGCGCGAGATCATACTCTTTCGACCACGTGACATAGTTGCAAACGAACAAATCAAGGTCGCCATCGTGGTCGTAGTCAAACCAACCGCAACTGGTGCCCCAATCCTGCTTGCCACCCGCAACACCTGCACTCGAAGTCACATCCGCAAACTTCCCATTCCCTTCGTTGTGGAACAGGCGATTCGGTCCAACGGCGGTGATGTAAAGATCGACAAGCCCATCTCCATCGTAGTCACCACAAGCCACTCCCATTCCATACAACGTGACATCCAGCCCGGAACCTTCCGTGACATCTTCGAAGTTGCCTTTCCCGTCATTTCGATAGAGGGCCAATGTTGATTCGGACGACTCCGACTCACCCGCGAACTCCTCCCAGGTTTGTGAATTCACGAGCAGCAAATCCTGATCTCCGTCATTGTCAAAATCAAAAAACGCACACCCTCCTCCCATGGTTTCGGGAAGAAGCTTCTGACCAGCCGCTCCATTTTCATGGACGAAACCAATCGAAGCAGCGTCAGTAATGTCTGTGAATGGAATCTGCGGAATGTCCACATCCTCAGACTCACGTATTTGGACATCTGCCAACTCGGTCGGTTCGCTCACTTCGACAACTTTTGGCCGATTCAACCACCAGACAGTCCCTCCGACGACGCCTCCCAGCACCACCAGGACCGCCAGCGACCATTTCAACGCAACTCCGACAACGGCATCGTTTTGCTCGTCCTGATCAGGGTCATAACCATCTTCATATTTTTCGGATTCTTGCATCGCAATTTTCTCATCCGCTAAGAGACGTATTGATGAACTTTCGCCGACTCCGATTCGTACACACTTCGACTTCTTGAGAAGGAAGCGATCATCAGAGAGGCTGCAGAAAGCATTGCCACCGAATCGCGGTGGCAATGCAGATCAACGAAACATTTATTCTTCTGCCGAATCGCCCTCTTGCTCGACGAAATCGTCACGATCCAGAGGGTATTTGACAACTGCTTCAGCGGCGTGATTGGCAGCTGGATACTTCTCCCGAGCAAGCCGCACCGCTCGACCGGCAGCGTTGTCGTCGGGTTTGAAGCGTTCATGCAGTCTGGCGTGTTCGGCTGCCTTCTCCGGCTCATCCAACTCCAGGTAAACTTGAGAGAGGCCATAATGGGCTGCAAGGTTTTCGGCATCGATTGCCAGAGTCTTCTGATACTCGAGGACAGACTCTTTCCAAAGCTGCCGGGCTTCTTCTGTTTTCCCTTGCCGTGCACGCTGACGCCCCTGATCCAGAAGAGTCCGCCCGAGAAGATTAATCACTTCATAGTCGAGGCTGAAATCGAAACCCCGCTCGACCATATCCGGCGTCCTCTCGTTAATAACACTGCGAAGGTTCTGAACCGCTTCTGTTAAATAACCCTGTTGACGATTAATCACTCCACTGAGCCATGCCCACGTCCAGCGCGGATATCCCGGTTCATCTTCATAGGCACTGGCACGCTGAAGCGCAGCCACCGCGTCATCGAGGCGTCCTTCACGTTCGTAAACACGCGCAAGATTGAGAGCACCATCCCAGCGATCCAGTTTCTCGACCTGCTCAAATGCTTCCGCAGCTTGTCGAAGCTCGGCTTTCCCTTTCAGCAGAAGACCAATTCCATAGTCATTCCAACGCTGCCAGACAGGGAAATCATCTGCCGGATTCTCGACCACGACATCCACTCCAGAAACTGGAAACACGATCCGATCCGAAGCAAGCGTCGTCACAGGCAACTCATTGACGTAATCCTCTCCTTCAACCGATCCGCGAATCGGAGTCCCAAGCTCGCGAGTCGCCTCGTCAACGATCTGCATGTACTCAGTGTCGAATTTTCGATACTGGAGCTTAATCTCAACCTCAACAGGCGCGCTAAGTTCCTCCGGCAACTGAAGTTCGTAGTGAACGGTCTGCCCTGCCCCCGGTGGGATCTGATGGTTATAAAGCGGAGTAAAGATATTCTGCGGATTCCGTCGGTTAATTCGGTTTCCATCTTTATCGAGCATGAAAACGTTCACGAAATGGCTCCACGGATCGACTTCGTTCTCTTCTTCAGGATCCATCGCTCCGCTGCGACCGATGACCTTTCCGCCCGACGTGACTGTAACATCCAGCCAGACTTCATTGGAATCTGCTGTTCCTTGCGTAAACAAGTGCCCCAGCTTCAAAGTTCGAATCACAGCTTCCAGAAGATACTTCTTCCCAGGTTCGAGTTCCGGAACCTCTGGTCGCAATGGTGCTGTCAGCCGACCGTCGATCTGAGCATCCTCACGAACCCCGAACAGGTCGACCCGCATTGTGCCGTTTAAGAATTCCTGATGTGCCTCAATCGTATCGGAATGATCAAGCAGCCAAGCAATCCCCGTATTCGCAGCGGGAAACAGGTGATCATGTACGGTCAACATTCCAGAATCATCAAAGAACTGAGCCCCAAAGTCGTTGGACTCTTCGAGTGGCATATGACAGCCGTTGCAATTCACTTGTGCCTTTGGCGGGTAATAAAAGCTCCGCGCCGCATGTCCGGAAACCCCACTGAGCAGATAGTTGTCGTAATGATTTTGCCCTCTCAAGAACTCTTTGTAGTTATTTAATTCATAAGGCAAATGAACCTTGTGACAGGTCGAGCAGAATTCTGCGGTCTTATGAAATGGCTTGAGAAACGTCTTCTTATGAAATGACGGTTTCGCCTTGACGAGTTGTTGATTCACCCAGCTGAGAATGGCGTTATCACTATAAGCGAACGGATAATGCTGCGGCTCTTCGATCGTATAGTCCGCATTTCCTCGAGTGCTGTTCACGTTGGTAATCGCATGGCAGACGGTACACGTAATCCCTGCATGCGCCGTTGGATGATCGACCACATCAAACTCAGGGTCATCGAAAGCACCACTGAAGAACGGCACAGGGTCATGACATCCCGCGCACCAGCGAGACGCCTGAACACTCCCATCCCGTTCAAGACTGACTTCTCGTGTTTCCATCACACTGGTGAGGTACGGTGGGTTATTAAACGAACTGAAACGGTGAACACTCTTCTCCCAGCCCGCATGAACATCGGGATGACACTCTTTGCAATAAGCGTCATTCATGAGCGCGTGTGCGGGAATAAAGTTCCCACTTGCTGTGCGAGCGAGGGACGGTTCAAAGTACTGAACTCCGGTCTCAGGTCCGACCGCAAACCATTGTCGAGGATCCTGAAACTGAGCCCAGAGCATGATTCCTACCAGACTTGCTGCGAATGTCGCGTAGCCCAGACCGACTCTCCACTTGATGCGGGGACCGACCAGTCGGTGGAGCCAATACATCCAGACCGCAACAAGTGGCAGTATGACGTGCAGCCAATATATCGTCCGACGGGCAATCGGGTTCTTCAGATCGAACCCTCCAGCACGTGTGAGTAGCAGACCGGTGACCAGAACCACGATCGAAACAATGAACAGAGCATAGCCAATTTTGACAGCTCGGCGGTTCCGGCGATTCCGGGACGCCAGCATGTGATTAATACCGAAAATCAGAAACGGAATAATAAAAATGAGGCCAAGAATGAGGTGGCCAAGGAACATGTACTGATAAAAATAATTCTGATACGTCTTCCCGGTGTACCACTCCAAAGCAGTGATCGACGCAAGGTAAAGTGCATTCGTTGCAAGGATCGCAAGGAGTGCGAAGACGATGTGAAGAACCTTCCGCATGCGATCACTAACCGCGCGGACCGGCCTCTTCTTGCCGGGTGTTGGAACAATTGCAGGCATTTCTGGGGATCTCTCTTACTACTCACAAGAAATGGCAACTCGCAGCATCGGTCAGAGCCCGTGCAGGGGCGCATCATCGCACGCCATTCGATGCGCAGACACAGGTTAAACCTGCAATCCGGTAGTGCATCAACGAGTTACCGTGACAAGAAGTCAGGTCAGCAAGAGAGAGATTGTGGAGGACGTTCAAGGTCGGAACGGTATCCGCTCAGACCTTGCAGTTTCCCAGCAAGAAATCCCCACCTGTGCGAAGAATCCGTCTGCGTAAGTGCAAGCAGTTGCACGAGAAAGGGTTCGAACGACTGAACCTCAACCACACTCGGAATTGGTGCGATCGGTTTGGGCGGCAATTGACGACAACTCGGCCCGTTGCAACCTTGAGAGCCCTCAGGCTGGCTGTCCAAGAGACGATCGAGTGAGAGAGAACGTTTTGCTTCGATCAACCTGGAAGCTGTTCCGTTCCAGGAGGAAACGGTTTGCAGTTGGTCGAATCCGTCCGGGCTCAGCATGCCATGAAAAGTCTGATGAGACCCCGCTTCAGCGAGCCAGTCCCCGCAAGTTGCGCACGCATCTCGCGACAGAGTTCCCCAGAAGAGAACCCCTGCGCAGAGAGCACAAATTCGCAGATATTGAAGCATATGGCGGAACATCCCATCAAAGTTGGATGAATTATTCCATGCTGATGTTGAATTTTCCAGTCACATTTTTCCAATCGAAGCGAGGAATCCGGGTTGCAGAAAATAATTCGGTTTCAAGAGTTTTGGTTGTTTCGAAGGCTGTTGCAGGTCCTTCGGTTTCATTTGGGACGTTTCCGATTCCTGCACGATTGTCTTGTCGCCTTACGTTCGACATTGTCGCAGAATGCTTGAAACTGCCCCAATTGCTATGATTTCTCCGGCAGTTCACGTCCATCGCTGGTCAAGATATTGCAGATGACAAGCTTGATCAGATTCTCAATCACAGTTGAGGTAGTCCAGAAAATGACCCAACTTTCTCCGAGCCAGTTCTTCACTCTCGTCTTCGCATTATCTCTGAGTTTCGGATTCTCAAATCCGGCGTCCGGTCAGCCCTCAATTGCTGAGCGTGTCGAGATGCTTCCGTCGGGGACGAATACCATCACGATTGTTCGATTGTCCGAAATCCTGGAAACGAACCGCGCCATCGAAGAAGAATGGGAGGCTCAACTCGAAGAAAGGTTTCTAAGTGGAGCAGCCGCGATTCCTCCACATATCGACAACATGGTTGTCGGCTCGTTGCTTCACCTGACAGTCCTCGAAGAAGTCTGGTCCGCGACGACCTTTCCTCTGCCTGCCGGAACGACGATGGAAACGATCGCGAAAGCACACGAGACATCGGTCGAATCGCTACTTGGACGCGATTCAGTGCGGATTGATGACCGGGCTTACGTAACCACAGTCTCTTCCGATCTTGCCGCAGTCTATGTTCCAGCACACCGACAGGACGCTGCACGGTGGTTCCGTTCCCTTGCTTCCGGAACAACGTCGTTGAATTCCGAGTACCTCAAGAAGGCCGCATCGACTGAAGGGCATGTCGTGATGATGATCGACCTGACAGCGATGGTCGATCCTGTCGTTTTCCGACGACAACTCAAAGAAGAGAGTCGCTATAAGAAATTTGCATCCGTTGCAGACACTCTCGTCCCACTGGTCTCCGGCGTTCGCGGAGCAAAGCTTGTGATGAACGTCGACGAAAAGATCTCTGCGACATTAGACATTGATTTCAGCAGCGAGGTCGGAAAATCAGTCTTCAGCGTCAAAGCGATTCTCCTTGCGATTCTTGATGATCTGGGAGCTTCTATCTCCGAATTGACATCCGCCGAAATCACTGCGAATGGTCCTGTCGCCACTCTTAAATGTGAGCTCTCGGAATCGAGCTTCCGCCAGATCGTTTCCTTAATCTCACTCCCACCCAAAACCAGCCACGAATCCGTTCCTTCACCTCCCGAACCAGAATTGACCGGCCCTGTCGACGACAAGCCACAACCCGATTCAGGAAAAGCGACCGCCGACTATGTGAAGGCGATCAACAAGATGATTGATGACCTCGAAGTCTCGAACCGTCGAGCCAATAACTACGAGAGAACCATCCTGTGGCATGAGCGATTCGCCGACCGAATCGACGATCTCGACCGAACAGGAGTCTCAAGCCTCGCAATCGAATACGGCGAGAAAATTGCCAACGCCTTTCGGGCGATCGCAGCTTCTCTCCAAGGGCAAGCTGTCGAAGTGAATACTCAACAGCGATCGATCGTCTACAACACTCACTACGATCCAGGCTGGGTTGAAGCAAGCGTCTGGGGAGGAGTGGGAGTCCGAAATCCAAGCGTCAATGTGACAAGCAATCTTGAAGAGGTTCGACGCAATCAAGCTGCCGCCGTAGCTGCTGGTTCCAAAGATCGAATCGCCATTTGGCAAATGATTCGCGATGAACGAAGCCGGATGTCACGAGTCGCAGATTAGAGCAAGTTGCTCTTTCCTGTGCACTCGCTTGAACTTTTTCATCCGGTCAAAAAGGCTGAATTTGCTCGTGCGAGTGAGTGCACACTAGAACAGAAAATGCTGTAGTCCATTATCAACGTAGTCAATAGCCAGCGTCTCTCTGAATTCACTTGCAGAGACAGAGAGCCTTCCGCAAGAACGGACAATCCAACGAAAGAGGCCGCACTCGAATCAACGAGTGCGGCCTCTTTGAGTTTATGATCTCAGTCACGCTGCAGTCTGTGACTATTTCGCCGCCTTAGGGCCAGCCACTCCGATCACACCGACAGCGACGCGAGGTCCGGCATCACCAGACGGTTGGCTCTTGAGATCGTCTTTGCCTGCGTGAACGACGATTGAACGTCCAAGAATGAAGTGGACTTTCAGGCCTTCTACATCCACGTTGACCTTGGCCAAGCCGTTTTCATCAGCAGTGATGTTTCCCAAATCTCCGACGTGACGCTCATCTGCATGGAGACCGCCATGATCTTTGCCTTCAGGATTGAAGTGTCCACCAGCAGCAGTTCCGTCCATCGAACGCAAATCACCATACTCATGAATATGGAATCCATGTTCGCCCGGAGTCAGACCGTTCACGCGACCACGAATCCGAGTCACTCCGTTCACTTCCTTGAAAGTAATCTGTCCGCGAACTTTGTTCCCTTTGGTCTGTTTTAAGACAACGACTGCCTCAGTCGGCATCGCCATTTCGTGTTCGTCTGCCTGAACAAGTCCCGATTGTCCGAGCATCGCAACGATTGCAGCTAAGCATGTCAGCATTTTCATCGTAAGATCACTCCTATTTTTGAATTGAAGGCCTAAGACCTTCGAACAGAAAATGTGTTGTGATGGCTGTCGAATCACATCGACAGCGTGAATGTTCAACACAATTCCCACTCTCTCACATCCCAGTGAGCAATTCAACGTCGAACGAATTCATTCACCAGCGATCCGCCGGACTGCTTCTTAACAGCCCGTTGAAAAACTCGCATTGATGGGGGAGATGAATTATCTTTCAGCAGTTGGAGTTGATCAAGGAGGAAACGATGGCGTTGGGGCGACGGAAATCGGAAGTTCAGGGTGAGTTGTGGGTGGCA
>NZ_SIHI01000077.1 GCF_007859735.1 Thalassoglobus neptunius
GAATCATTTCGATCATCTCCCACTGAAGGTCAGTCAGGTCACTTGGGTACGCTTTTCGAATCGCCTCGGACACCGTGCACTCCTTTGCGTTGATGAACCGCAAAGTGTGAACAAAACCAGACTTTCAAAAAACCTCAGTTTCCGGATAGCCTCTGAGTAGCATCCACGTCCCCGTCGAGCAAATCGGTTACCAGGCAGCAGAACTGCTTGACCGACTCTTAAAGGGAGAAAAGATCCCCGAACACCCTGATTTTATTCCCCCCGTGGGAGTTGTTGCCCGTCAATCGACCGACATTCTTGCAGGTGCAGATCCCGATGTGACGGAGGCACTTCTCTTCATTCGTCGAAACGCGCATCGTCCGATTTCTGTCAGCGAGTTGCTGCGACAGGTGCCCGTGTCTCGACGTTCTCTCGAACTGAGATTCCGAACTCTCCTTGAACGCGGAATCGGAGAAGAGATTCGACGAGCCCATCTTGAGCGAGCGAAAGAACTCCTCGCAACGTCAATGCTCTCAGTGAATGAGGTTGCGGAACGATCGGGTTTCACAAGCGCTCCTTACTTCGCACGATTCTTCCGACAAGCCACCCGGATGACACCCACAGATTACCGTCGCCAATTCTACGGATCGTTGCAGCACTGAGCAGAGTTGGATTCGAAAATTCATGATGCTTGAACCGAACCAGTGAGCCCGACATGACGATGTTCAGAAGATCTCAGTGCCCACATGAACGCGGTTCGTTCGACGAATACTTGCGTTACACCTGCGATCCCATGGCCAGATAGCGTTTCACTTTCTGAAGAAGCTGCGCGCTGTCGATCGGCTTGCTTAAGTAATCGTTGCACCCACAGTCGATACAGCTATCCATATCTCCATGCATTGCATCCGCCGTCAGAGCAATGATTGGCCCGCGGTATCCGAGTCGTCGGAGTTGTTCAGCGGTTCGATATCCATCCAGACGAGGCATTTGCATATCGAGAAGAATTAAATCCACAATTCGATCGTTGCGAATCATCTCCTGGACGGTGTCAACAGCTTCCTGACCGTCTTCGGCTTCGGTAATCGTCGCACCTGCTTTCGTCAGGATGCGTGAAGCAAGGAACCGGATATCGCGGCGGTCATCGACGAGCAGAACACTACAGTCGAGTTGGCCCACCTCTGTCGACTTCGACGTCGAAGGAGAATCCTCAATCGGTTGAAGCGGAACCAGCCTGATTCCGTTGATCTCTCCCGGGTGAATGGAGACGGTGAAACAACTTCCTTCGCCGGGTTCACTTTCGACAGTTATCTCTCCCCCCATGATATTGGCGAGCCGTTGAGAGATTGCCAGTCCCAGCCCCGTTCCGCCAAAGTTTCGCGAGACCGACGAGTCCGCTTGCGTGAACGGTCGAAAGAGGCGGTCGATCTGACGTTTCGTCATGCCGATCCCTGTATCCTCCACTCGAAACTCAATTCGGTCCTGCTGTTGCTGGTACGAAACCGAAAGCGTGACGGACCCTCGATCCGTAAACTTAATGGCATTGCCCACAAGATTAATAAGAATCTGTTTGAGTCGCTTTTGATCAGTCAGAATATATTCCGGAACGAGGCTGTCATAATTGATGTTCAGGTCAATTCGATTCTCAGTGGCGCGGATATTCATCATGCTTCGCACGTCTTCAATTAGACGGTTTGGCGAGAATCGTTCCACGCTGAGGTCGAATTTCCCGGCTTCAATTTTCGAGAGGTCGAGAATATCGTTGATGATCTCCATCAGAAATCGACCGTTGCTGCGAATGGTCTTGATGTGATCCTGAACATCGCAGTCATCCACTTTCTCGGAGATCAGATCGATATAACCGAGTATGGCTGTCATCGGAGTGCGGATCTCATGACTCATGTTGGCGAGGAATTCGCTTTTCGCGCGATTTGCTGCTTCCGCCTGCTGACGTGCTTCATGCAACGCGAGTTCTGATTCGTGGCGCTGAGTCACATCCCAAATAATACCGACATGCCGCAGCGTCTTGCCTGATCGCCCAGCGACCGCTTCTCCAACCGCCGACATCCATCGCATCCCGAGAACCGGATGCTCGATCCGAAACTCCATTCGAAGATCGATCCCAGCCTCAATCGATTCGTTCCAGTGAGCGATCAGCTGGTCGCGATCTTCCTCATGGACACGTTCAAAGCAACGTTGCGGATCGGGAACGACTGATATCGAGAACCCGAAGAGTTCGTAAAATCTTGGAGACCAATAGAGTTCCTTTCGACTCCATTCCCAGATGCCCATATGCCCAACCTGCAGCGCCATCCTGAGACGACGAGCATCAATCTCTGATGCTTCTGCAGCACGTCTTCTTTCGATCAGAAGATCACGAACGGCTCGCTGACGTCGCCTGTCGCGCAGTCGTGCCCTCAACTTACTGACGAACACTGCGACTCGAAGTGGACAGGGAACGAGAGTAACATTCCCCAATGACAGGAGACGATCGACTCGTTGCGACGAGAGTTCCTCGCGTCCCAGCAAAACGAGGACCGGAAAGTCTGACCACTCTGGCTGACGTTTGAGAACATCGTGCAAACATGACATGTTGATGTCATTGAGATGACCTTCACCGACGAGCCCAACGCCGACGCCTTCTTCGATCAACTTACAGAAGTCGTCCATATTGAAACATAGATCGACTTCGATTTGCGCATCATCAAGAATCTGCTTACAAATTTCGGCGTCGTGGAGAGTCGGAGCATAGATCGCCACTCGTTGAAGAGCGTCATCTCGCTGAGGAGCGTCATCGATCGGTTGAATTCCACTCATTCCGTTTTCGACTCGTTTCTGCTAAGGAGTGCTTCATTATTGCCGACGAACTCGGGAGTCCCCGCAAGCACGCCGCGGAAGTTCACGAGAGGTTCTCCAATCAGCAAACCTCCACTCGTCAGATCGTATTCGCGAATTGAGCGTTCGTGATTTTCTGTTCGATTCTTGACGACAGACAGGGCACGTCGAATCTTTCCCCCCGCTTCAAAATAACGAAACAGAATCACCGCATCGGCAAGATAACTCGTATCGACCGGTGTTCCCATTGAATTCCCAAGCATTCCATGCTGAGCGACAACAAGAAATGTGGTCACCCCTCGATTCCCCAAATACATGAGAATGTCGTGAAGCTGCACAGTCAGATAGCGTTCGTGTGGCATGGAGCTTACGTAGCCGTTCAAGCTGTCGATTAAGACAACCGAAGCACTCCTCCCTTCTCGATCCACCTTGATCGCATTCCTGACCTTGAGCGCAAACTCATTGGGCGTGATCTCACCCGCTTGCAGATGACAGACTGAAATCAACCCTTGTTTCATGTAATCGCGAAACGGAAATCCCAACCCCTCGGAACGTCTGAGGAGAACCTTTTCACTCTCTTCAAACTCAAATAGAACAGCACGCTCTCCACGACTCGCAGCTTCCACCGCGAACTGGATTCCCATCGAAGACTTTCCGACACCCGCCGGACCGATCAGCAACGTGCTTGAACCTCTCAGAACTCCTCCGCCCAGAAGATTATCAAGCGACTCTAATCCGCTTCCGAGCAGTTGCCCCTCGCTTGATTCGACTTCCGTGTCAGCAGTTGCACGCGGAAAGACTTCGATGCCGCCGCGTCCCAAGCTGATGTCGTGAGCCCCGCCGATGAAATCGGATCCGCGATGCTTGATAATGCGGAGATACCGCCGCTCATTCCCGTAGTCAGTGAGACGCTGTTCCAGTCGGATGACTCCATGGGCCAGACTCTGCAATTGCTGGTCGTCTGATCCTGAAGCTCGGTCATCGAGCAACAATGTCGTACATCCTCGGCCGACGAAAAAACGTTTAAGAGCCAGAATCTGTCGGCGGTATCGCAATGCCCCTTGAGACAACAAACGCATCTCGGAAAGAGAGTCAAAGACGACTCGTTCGGGCTTGTACGAATCCACCAGCTTCTGCACACCCGAGATCGTGCTTCCGAATTCCACTTCCGATGGTTCAAACATCGTATACTGGGCGCGACCGATGTCATCAAGAGGATCCAGCAGTTCATGCACGTGGATACCTTCGAGAGACCAGCCGTGCGAAGTCGCAATCTCTTTCAGTTCATCGGTGGTTTCCGCCAGAGTGACATACACTCCCTTTTCGCCCCGATCACGGCCAGCAAACAGGAATTGCAGCCCAAGCGTGGTCTTTCCGGTCCCGGGTTCGCCTTCGACCGGATACGTGCGTTCGGCAGAAAGCCCTCCATGCAAGATTGCGTCGAGCGATTCGATCCCGGTGCTTACCCTCATACCAACAGCCACTCACTCGATTCTCAAAGGCGGACCAGCAATGTTGATCGAAACAGGCGTTCAGAATTTGACCGAGCCCCGGAAGATCAACAACCACATCGGTCAGCTTTCCCTGGCTCAGGAGTCTCTCCCCGAACTTTCGACGCTCGGGGATTGTAACACTTTCCTTTTCGCTCACACCAGTGACACGGAAAGTTGCACCATATCGGGCTGTCAGAGCCTCTTCATCCCGGGTTCTTGGCGATCCCCATCGGCAAGTGCAGAAGGAATTTGAAGACGCCCCGCATGCGAGTGAAGGAAACCCGAGAACGGGCTAGTTGAGAACCCAGGACATCGCGATTGTCACGAAAGGGAGTGTACTCAGAAAGACCGCGGCAGTGGTCGCGGACGTTTGCTGAATCCCGGAGTACCACAGCCACGTCCCTGCCCAAATTCCCCCTGCTCCCCACCAGAAGACGGCGAGCCATGCATTTGCTGTGAGCCCGGTGAGGTCGACATACCCCGAACTGATGAGAGTCGCTGGAAGAATCAATACGACAGATGCCAATGTCGAAAGAGCGGCGAGCGGAAGCGGATTGAGTCGTCGCGTGACCACTTTCGCCATCAGAATCCCGGACGCTTCACAGATGACCGCCACGCAACTCAGGGCGACCCCGAAGACAAGCATCATCGACTCACAATTCTGAGAGTCAGACTGGGCACACGTCGACCGAATGAAGAGTGCACAACAGGCCGCAAACAGAATCCAACCTAATTGGCCGGGATGAGGACGGTCGCGCACAAACAGCATCGCCCCCAATCCAGTCACCACCGGAGTGAGACAGGTCACCGTACAGATGACCGAACACGGCACAAACCTCGTACTACCCAGCATGAGACCGGAAACGGCGATCAATGAAGCACCAATCAGGATCACGAGGATTGCATCGATGGAAGTGATCTTGGCGATTTCGTCTCGATGCCGCCAGAGAATCGGAAGGAATAGAACCGATGCAACCGTCAGACGAATCGCCGTCCCTTCGAAAACTCCAATTTCCCGAGTAAGGACCTGACTGACAGGCAGAGAGGTACCGAACAGAAGAATAGCGATCGCCATTTGGCAATACGCAACGGGTTTTTGAAGAACAGCGTTCATCAATCGCAATTATTTTTAACGAAACGAGAAAGCAGAATCGGAAGCATCCGTCTTCGTCAGTGAAGTCCAACGCTGGCGCTAACGGTCCTTGCGTCAACTCGGAAGTGTCGCGTCGATGGCGTCCTGAAACGGATTCCCGGACACACTCTCCAACTGCCCGGAATTCCGGAGATATACGACGTAGGACTGAAGGGGCTATCCATGAAATGAAAGCGTTGAACACTTTCGAACCTAACTCCATGGACGGGCCGTCACAATCTGAACTCGCAGACCAATCGAACTGATTACAGCTTTGATGGGAAGGCGTCGATACGACCTGATCAATCGGGAAACCTTCTCTATTCGGTTTGTGTTTCCTGAGTTCTTGATGAGCTGCCGATTCAGACATCAATAAGTAGAAGAGAACTCAAACCATGGGTATCCCCAGCAAAACTGCGATGTTCTCGTCTCGCTTCGCGTGGCTTCTCATCGCTTCCGGAATAGCATCGGGACCGCTTTCCGCTGATCAAACGATTAAATCAGTGAAGTATAATCGTGATATCCGCCCTCTCCTCGCGGACGCATGCCTTAATTGCCACGGGCAAGACGAACAGTCCCGGCAGGCAGATTTAAGACTCGATCGACGTGAAGATGTGCTTCTCGATCGTGGTGGCTATTCAGCCATTGTTCCCGGCGACGCAGAAAACAGCGAAGTCGTTCGCCGCATTCTCTCAGAAGATGCATTCCTTCAAATGCCTCCGCCCGATTCCCCGCGTCAACTGACGGATCAAGAGCGGGCAATGCTCCTTCAATGGATCGAAGACGGAGCAGAATTCGAACAACACTGGTCGTTTATCCCTCCCGAACTTCCGACAGTTCCTGAAGACAATACGGGATGGAGCCGCAACGAAATTGACCGATTTGTGTTGCGGCCTCTGAAAGACAACGGCCTCAAACCGCAAGACGAGGCCGATTGCCGAACGCTTATCAGAAGAGTCACGCTCGACCTCACTGGACTCCCCCCGACCCGGAAACAGGTCGAACAATTCCTGGCTGACACTCGCCCCGATGCTTATGAGCGACTTGTCGACACTCTGCTCGCTTCACCCCAATACGGAGAACAACAGGCGAGCATGTGGCTCGACCTGGCGCGGTACGCCGATTCGGGCGGGTATCAGGGGGACATCCCAAGAACAATGTGGCCGTGGCGAGACTGGGTCATTCAGGCGTACAACAAGAACCTTCCCTTCGACAAGTTCACGCTTTATCAACTCGCGGGAGATTTACTCCCCAATCCCAGCGACGAACAACTTATCGCGACCGGTTTTAACCGAAATCATCGTATTAACGATGAAGACGGCATTATCCCGGAAGAGTTTCGAATGGAGTATGTCGTCGACCGGGTTGAAACAACATCACTCACATGGATGGGCCTGACGATGGGATGCGCCCGTTGCCATGACCATAAGTTCGACCCCATCAGCCAGGAAGAGTTCTATTCGTTTCTCGCTTACTTCAACAGCGTCGATGAATTCGGTCGCGGGTACGGAAACGCGCAACCTCTCTTCTATTACGATCCTGAAACCCAAGCAATCATCGAACGTATCGATCGAGAGTTAATCGAACTCGGCGACGCCGCTCAGGGTGAATATCAAAAACTGATCGACCTGAAAGCCGAACGGGATGAGGTCCTTTCGAAATCGTTAACCGTCATGATCATGAAAGACCTGCCGGAACCGAGAGAGACCTTTATTCTCGATCGCGGCCTCTATGATTCTCCCGGGAAGAAGGTCGAGCATGGTGTCCCAGCGGCAATTCTTCCACTCTCGAAAGAGGTTCCTCGCAATCGACTCAGCCTCGCAAAATGGTTGACGGATCCACAGCATCCGTTGACGTCTCGCGTCGCGGTCAATCGATACTGGAAATCGCATTTCGGTCGAGGACTCGTCTCGACTCCCGAGGATTTCGGAACACGTGGAGCCCCACCTTCTCATCCGGAACTTCTCGACTGGCTTGCCGTCCGTTTCATTTCATCGGGCTGGGATGTGAAAGCGCTTCACCGCCTGATCGTTACCAGCAGCACTTATCGACAAGACTCGTCTGCGACAAAAGAACAGTACCTGCGAGATCCTGAGAACCGACTTCTGTCTCGCGGACCGAGAGTTCGAATGCGTCCGGAAGAGATTCGAGATCAGGCGCTGTCTGCATCGGGACTTCTCAATTCCAAAGTCGGTGGCCCCTCAGTGAAACCTTATCAGCCCGATGGGGTTTGGGAAGAAATGGTGGCGTTCTTTCCTGAATACAATCAGTCGCACGGCGAAGACCTGTATCGACGCAGTCTCTACACATTCCTCCGACGAACCGTTCAGCCACCAAATATGAATTCCCTCGACTTCCAGAGTCGAGAGATCTGTCAGGTGAATCGACCAACGACGAACACCCCGCTGCAAGCTCTGGTTCTGATGAACGATCCGACCTACGTCGAAGCTGCGCGTGTTCTCGCTCAACAAACAATGCTCACCTGCCCTTCATCGTCCAACGACGAACTCTGGCTCACGGACGTTTTGGAGCGAATTCTGATTCGCCCGCCAACATGCGACGAAATCGAAATTCTCAAAGCACAACTGCACCAACATCGAAACGACTACCGTTCTCGTCCGGAACTCGCCCAACGCCTGATGACTGTTGGCGAAAGTCCGATTGACTCAAAGATGAATCCCGTTGAACTGGCCGCCCGGACTGTTGTTGTAAGTCTGATTTTCAACGTGGACGAAGCCATCAACCGGGAGTAGAACATTGAATCCATTCGCAACCGAAATCCATAAGCAATCTCGTCGCTACTTCTTTGGGAAAAGTGCGACCGGACTCGGGGCTGCTGCGCTGGGGACCCTTCTCAAGTCGGAAACCGCACACGCCGCACAAGGTCCTCATCTGCCCAGCACAGCGAAACGGGTCATCTACCTGTTTCAGTCGGGCGCCCCATCGCAAATGGATCTTTTCGACCCCAAGCCTGACCTCGAAAACCGACGTGGCGATGAACTCCCTTCATCAGTCCGAATGGGCCAGCGATTAACGGGAATGACCGCTCAACAAGACCGTCTTTGCATCGCGCCATCGATCTACAAGTTCCAAAGACACGGAGAGTCCGGAGCGTCGGTGAGCGAACTTCTGCCGCATACTGCTCAAGTTGCTGACGAACTCTGCTTTATTAAGTCGATGCACACTGACGCCATCAATCATGACCCGGCGATTACCTTTCTTATGACGGGCAGCCAACTTCCCGGACGCCCCAGCATCGGATCCTGGCTTTCCTATGGTCTCGGCAAAGAAGCTGAGAACTTACCAACGTTTGTCGTTTTGTCTTCGAAAGGAAGCGGTCGCCCCAATGGTCAGCCACTCTATCAGCGACTTTGGGGAAGCGGGTTTATCCCATCCGAACATCAAGGGGTTCGCTTCGGCAACACAACTGAAGCTGTGCATTACCTCTCGAATCCAGCCGGTGTCGACAGCCACGCCCGACACTCCTGGTTGAACGCTCTGAGAAAGATGAACGAAGCCAAGCTGGAAGAAACATATGACCCGGAAATCGAAACTCGGATCTCTCAATATGAGATGGCCTTCCGGATGCAGTCTTCTGTCCCTGAACTAACCGAAATTGAGAACGAACCGCAATCGACGTTCGATCTTTATGGAGAAGATGCGAAACAACCCGGAACCTTTGCCGCCAATTGCCTGCTCGCCCGTCGAATGGTCGAACGCGGGGTCCGTTACGTTCAGCTATTTCATCGCGGTTGGGATCAGCACGTCAATCTCCCGAAACAGCTTCCCGGACAGTGCAAGGATACCGATCAAGCCTCAGCTGCGTTGGTCCTTGATCTCAAGCAACGTGGTCTTCTGGACGACACAATTGTCATCTGGGGAGGAGAGTTCGGGAGAACGATTTACTGTCAGGAAG
The DNA here is from genome assembly GCF_007859735.1 of Thalassoglobus neptunius. Lineage (GTDB taxonomy): Bacteria > Planctomycetota > Planctomycetia > Planctomycetales > Planctomycetaceae > Thalassoglobus > Thalassoglobus neptunius. Next base: position 9,353 of record NZ_SIHI01000077.1, read on the forward strand.
CACTCTCTGCCACGAACTACGGACGAGACCACCATCCCCGATGCTTCACCATGTGGGTTGCGGGCGGAGGATTCCGACCGGGGCTCAGCTACGGCGCGACTGATGACTATTGCTACAACGTCACAGAGAACCCTGTCTCCGTCCACGACTTTCACGCGACGCTCTTACACGCCCTCGGAATCAAGCACGAGCACTTCACATTCCGGCACCAAGGACGTGATTACCGCCTGACAGACGTTCACGGTCGTGTTGTCGACGACTTGCTCAGCTAGCGAACTCATCACATCCACGATGCTTGAAAGACTGCGAATGAGGATCGCTTGAAGCACTCTGCTCGAACGATGGTCCGTCGTTTAGAGACAGTCACAGACTTCGCTGTATTGCGACGGATGCTGACTTCCGTAGTAAGTCACACAGGTGCATGTCCCCTGGTATTGCTCACACTTTCCGTAGACGTATCGCAGCGGGACCCAGGTCGGGCCGAAGTTGTCTCTGCATTCTGAGAGGCTATCCGGAAACTGAGGTTTTGTGAAAGTCTGGTTTTGTTCACACTTTGCGGTTCATCAACGCAAAGGAGTGCACGGTGTCCGAGGCGATTCGAAAAGCGTACCCAAGTGACCTGACTGACCTTCAGTGGGAGATGATCGAAATGATTC
>NZ_SIHI01000078.1 GCF_007859735.1 Thalassoglobus neptunius
ACGGTAAGCTGAATGGCGAGTACCGCTCACAGATGACCAGGACAGAATTCGAAACAAAAGGATACGGCAGACGCTGGCTTGTGGAATCATTCATGAGCGGATTGAAGCGAACCACAGGTGCCGCACTCTCAGCCAGAAGCGAGAAAGCCCTGTTCGTCGAAGCCGCCCTCAAAGTCCTCGCCTACGCCCTGAGGCGTTAGCCCACGATCAAAACCTGTGATTTGTTTTCAACACAGCAGGCGCAGATCAAATCCAATTCAGCCCAATCGTCCGACAGATTATAGAATTTTGGGAAAAAACATTTGATGTGAGGGGCTGAGTATTTGAAAAGTGTTCTTCTTAATATCATTCTGTATTGAAAGTGAATCTTTTTTGAGAGAACTGGAAAACTCACATGAACATTAAGACCACTTGTTTTGCAATCGTTGCAGCAACTTTTTTTACGACTCATGTTGAGTCGCAGGAGCCTACATTTAAAAAAGGGCCGGGCGTCACATGGCGTTCAAGTCTGGCATTCGAACAAAACCCATATTTTGTCACCTCCGACGGACGTGAATTGATTTACTCAAATCCACCCAACGGATGGTCGCTTTATTCCCTAAATAATGGGAAACCAGTGGCTGCACTTGCGATCAAGATGAAAGATTTCAATGGACTTCAGAAATCCATCGAGAGATGCCACATTCGTTACAGCGAAAAACTCCGAACGTTCCTCTGGATGAGCGGAGACTCGATCAAACTCTACGATGTAAACAAGGATCAAGTACGGTCAATCGAACATAAGTTATTAGATAGTATAGGACTTTCTGAAGATGGTACAAAGGTCGCTGGACACTCACTGCGGAATATTGCAGTTTATGATATCCAGACCGGCAAGCAACAACACCAATACCGTACTCCTTCGAATGCCAACTTTCCAGAAGAATGGAAGGTGGCGACTGCAATTGGTTTTTGCAAGAAAGATACTTGCGTATGGTATAGCAATGGGCTTGAGAGCTATCCACGGCTTGATCCCAACGCAAACGTCGGTGGTGGTGACGACGTTGGAATTATTCTTTGGAAACTGTCGCAAGATGGCCCCAAGACATACGGTGATGTCGTAGATGGATTTGATGTGAAGTGGACGAATCGCGTCAGGGAATTTCAATGGAAAGATTATCCGATTCCGTTCATCCGCATGTCATCACTCAATAAGAAGCCTGATCTGCGCGAATTCGAAGATTTTCAGCTCCAACCTCTCGATGGTGCCACTAAGCTCCACTTCGGAATTGACTGTGTAATTGCGGTCCACTCATTGGGAGGGCAAAGACCGATGGTCATCTCTCGAATTGATATCACTGGCCCGACTCCTAAGCTCGTCATGTCTGGTGAATTAGATATCAATAGCAATAATAGACTCTGGGTCTCACCGAGTGGATCGTACCTGGCAGAAGTTCCGTTCCAGAATCACGCATTCCGAGTCAATAATGTCGCACCTCACCAAGAAGTCAATATCTACGACACGCGGTTGGGTGGAAAGCAACCAATCCTTGAGGTTAACGAGAAAAAGAACCCTCCTGTTTTGGTATTCAACTGGCTGTCCGATACGAAAGTTGACCTTGGAAGTGATCGTGCAGTTGGCAACAATCCCCTTTTCGAAACGGTTCACCAAGTAGCTACATTCAGTCCAGGACGGATTAAACCTGGAAGGTCACTCAACATGACTCGTGCCAGCGGGTACGGGTATCATGTCGGTGACTACGAAGTCAATGCCCCCCCGAGAAAAGGAGTCGTGAAAGTCCCGGCATTTCCCAATCCAGCAAATCCAAATCAGTTCTTTAATACGTTTCTCACTAGTTTTATTCCAAACTTAAACTTAAACGGTTACTACAATGGCTTGAATCTCAAGAAGAAAGCAGAGTTCGACGCGCGATACGGAATAGGGATGATGGATCGAGTCGAATACGAGAAGTTTATTATTTGGATGCTGGACGCGATGGGTGTAAAAGGAGAGATTCAAGAGCCCGTAGACGACCTGGGCCTATCCGATGAAAAGTTTCAACGTGTCCTAAAAACTGCAGTTCCAAGAATTCAAGAAATGTACAATGAGGACGACAAACTAAAGCGTTTCATCTACAAAGTCTATCTCGAAGGGCCAGACAAGAACCGCCAGTATAACCGATTCTTCGGCAAGAAGCCTGCACAAAAAAATCGTAAAGTGGGTAAAAACTTTTCTGGTGATTGGAGCTGTAAAACTTTTCGAGTTCAAGTTTCACAGCAAGAGAACGGAAGTTATGACGTCACGATTCTCGATCCGGATGGTCAACTCATAGAACGATTCAAAGATTTGGAGTCGAACGGGCATTCAATATCGATTTCCAATACGCGTGGGAAGTTTCGCTTCAGCATCAGTACAGAAGGTCGTGATTGGGAAGAGACTGATAATGCCCAAGGGAATCATCTCAAGTTTGCCCTGTTCGACAAGAAGAAACTGACTCCGTTTCCTCATCAAACTTATGTTTTGGAACAAGCCGAACCCATTCCAGGAAAAGGTTTCTATTAGTAAATTTAACAGTCTGATTCTACGAAAAAGAAACCCTAGCTTTCATATTGATGCGACGATCCCCGAGATTTGAACTCCAATGTTTTTATACCCTAGAGTTCGATGGGAAGGATGTAATATGACTCAAGAGTCACTTTCGGTGACAGAATGGATCGATCAACTTAGAGCCGGAGATTCCAACGCAGCTGCGGAAATTTGGAAACGCTATTTTCAGCGACTTGTCGAGTTCGTACGTCGCAAATACTGTGATTCTCCTAGTCGTGTTGCTGATGAAGAGGATGCGGCATTGGATGCTTTTGATTCTCTCTACAATGGTTTGATGGCCGGGAAATATCCGAATCTCAGCGATCGCGACGATCTTTGGCGCATGCTCATTCGCATCACTGAAAACAAATTTCTCAACCAAATTCGCGATGCCAGCCGCCAGAAGCGCGGGGGTGGACGAGAGAGAGGTCATTCCGTTTTTGATGGTTTGAGCCACGATGGATTCAATCAAATTCCAGGACATCCCATCGCGGAGTATTTCGATTCACTTTCGAACTATATCCCAATCGAAGTCGGTGAATTATTGAATCTACTCCCCAGCGATGAATGGAAATTACTTTGTGTTTGCAAACTGAAAGGCATGACAAACGAAGAAATCAGTACTGAGATGAGCATTAGCGTCGCCACAGTTGAACGTCGTCTCGCTGGTATTCGTAGAATCTGGACATCGGAGAATGACTGATGGCTGAAGGTTTACGAAATCGGCTCTATGAACGGTTGTCATCATCACAGATTGTTGAAGTTGACCAAATCGCAGCCGAGTTCGAGGCGTCGCTGTCAGTCGGAAAAATTCCGTCTGTAAGTGGAATTTTGGGCGGTAAGGAGTCCTCACTTCATGAGGCGCTGTTGTTTGAGCTGCTGACCCTGATGATGACGTTTCGTGATGATCGCAAAGAGACAGCAGTTTTGCAGCAAGAGATGCTTCACCAGTTCCCTGAATATTCAGAAGTGATCCAGGGAGCTTTGAATCAAATCTCTACTGATGAATTGAACTTAGACCCTGAAAAATCGATAGACGTGCTTGATCAAAAGTACTCCCTCATAGAAGAGATTGGATCGGGTGGATTTGGAACAGTGTATCGAGCTCAGCAAATGCGGCCTATCGTCAGGCAAGTCGCAGTGAAGATGTTAAGAGAAGGTCTGAACAGCAAAGAGGTCATTGCTCGGTTCAAAGCTGAGCGGCAAGTGTTATCGAATCTCGATCATCCTAATGTCGCAAAAATCTTTGATGGAGGTGATCATGCAGGACGTCCTTACATTGCAATGGAACTCATTCGAGGTATCCCCGTAACGACCTTTGCAGATGACAATCGCCTGACAATCGATCAGCGGATCAACCTTGTAGCTGGAATGTGCCGTGGAGTCATTCACTCTCACATGAAAGGAGTCATACATAGAGACCTGAAACCGTCAAACATTCTAGTGACAGAGTTGGATGGCAAAGCAGTTCCCAAAATCATCGACTTTGGTGTCGCCAAAATTCTTGAAAAATCAACACTCCGCGACTCCATCCAAACAGGTTTTTGGCAGATCATGGGCACCATTGAGTACGCGAGCCCAGAGCAACTGACACTCAGCGCAGTTGATGTAGACATTCGAAGCGACGTGTTCTCATTGGGCGTCATCCTTTATGAGTTGGTTGTTGGTGTGAAACCGGTTGCAATTCACGAACTGTCCAGCAAGCAGCAAGATGAAATTATCGCTTACATGCGGGAAAATCCGGCACCCTCTCCTCGATTGCGTTTGACGACGACCGATTGTTCGCGGCGTGATCTCGCCAAAGAACGTAACGTAACAATTTCTGAGCATGAGCACCTCGTCAGCGGTGAACTGGAATGGATTATCATGAAGGCGATCAATAAAGATCGTTCGCAACGATATTCTTCAGCAAAGGAACTTCTCAATGACCTGGAACGATTCCTCAACAACGCGCCAGTGACTGCAGCACCACCTTCACGGTGGTACCGAATCAAAAAATATGCTCAACGCCATAAAACTACCGTCATCACAACGCTTTCAATTTTCGCCGCATTAGTCATTGCAACTTGCGTGTCGGGTTACTATGCATTCGTGGCAATCGATCAACGTGAAAAACAAATTGCGGCAACAGACATTGCCACACAAAGAGCCGACGAAGCGGAACAAGCGATTGCCGAAAAAGAAACCGCGCTGCTGCAAGCTCAGTTGTTAAAACGGGCTGCTCAAAGAAATGAAATCGAAGCCAAGAACTACAGCAGTGCGATACAAGTAAGACGAGCCTGGGACTTGCTTCAGTCACAGCCATCAGGAGTTCACGAACTACTTTACGATGAGCGAGCGTTACCAGTAGAAAATCGAGGCTTTTCTTGGCATTACATGAACTCTCTGGTAGCTGAGCACGAAAAGTGCGTCATCAAAGGAGTGACTCCAGATTACGGAAGCCCGGTACGTTGGTCTCCTGATGGAGAAAAGTTGTACTTCTTAAGAAATGGTGACCTGATACAATTTGAAATCGATGACGGAACGACTTTATCTCTGACGACGAATGAAGACGTTTGGAACTTCAGTGTGTCACATGGTGGTAGTACGATCCTTTATACGAATAGAAACCAAGTGAAACAGGTCGGCATTTCTGAACCGATCTTCGAATCAGAAAGAACTCTCTCTCAGGGGAAGAAAGGTGTGTCTGAGCATCTCGGATTCTCTGGGTACAAAGAGTCTAGAGGTTCTGGAAATCTTTTCATTAGCCCTGGGCTACACGTCGGACCGTTCTTGCTCAACGACACACAGGTAATAATTTCGAGCTACGATGAGATCATCCTGCACGATCTTGTCTCTCACCAAAAATTAGCTTCCGCTACTGTGAGAGGATTGCGTGATATTTGCGTGTCAAATGACGATCAGTTTCTGGCTGCTTCAACTCTGAATGAAACTGTAGTCTTAGGCGTATTGACTCTCGAAAGAATTGCCTCCCAGCCATTCGGTCTGTTTTCACCTCCAGTTCATACGTTTTCAAAAGAGTCAACTGGTTCACGATGGTTGTTGTCAGGTAGCAGCAATGCTTTCATGGCATACAATTGCTATCCACTTTCAGATGTCACGTTACCACCCCTCAGGTCAGATGGTCTGTGGAAATCACAAACCCACAAATATTCCAGTGCACCTAGTTCATTTAACAAGGATCCTCAGGGAATGATTGTTATGAACGATAACCAATGGTGCATTATCAACTACTCATCCGCTGTCGTTATGCGTGACATTTACGGTGGGAGTTCCATTCCCGTAATTTCGCACTCTAATTCAGAGGGAATATTCGACGTTAGTCTCTCACCCAAAAACAATCGCCTTGCAATAACTTCACTTTCAAAAAACGGAGACTCTCAACAGCTCTCCATATTTCCTATCAAAATTCCGTATCACATCTCAAAAATTCGACTTCCTCTGGCTCCTTCGAGTGTTGCCCTGACTGACACTCAAAACGGAAGATTCAGTACTCTTAATTGCAACGACCCTTCTGTGAACGAATGGCAATATAGTGAACTCGAACAGCGAGAAATAACGCACCAATACAAATTTCGCCTTCGCCTCCAAGAACTCCCTTTGAGTGCAATATTCAATTTAGCAAGATTTGGGAAAAGATTTATTAATGACAGTCAATTGGCCTACCCTCCAAACTCGTCTATCGAAGTCGATCCCTTTCAGTTATCTGAAGAATTGACGCCGCAGCCCACAGAGAATTTATTTCCGTTTGGTGAAGAAGTGGATCCTTCTAGCTTGTCTACTGATCTCGATCCGTTTCAGGCATCTGACGAATACATGCGTCAGCCGACCTCGATTTTATTTCCTGGCGGGGAAAGCATAGGTCAATCAAACTCGTCCACCGAAAGCAATCCGTTCGATCCGCCAGATGATTTTTTTACTTCACTTCATGATATCTACTCACTTGATGACGGTTTAACCCAAGGCAGACTCTACACAATGCTTAAGGGGAAGATTTATGAAAGGAAATGGATCGAAGTGGAGAGCGTTAACGGTGCAGCGAGTGCTGCAGAAACAGGACGGAATCGACAGTTGTCTCAACCGAGGCTTGTCATTGATCATCCCGTCGGTTCTGAAGCAATCTTCTTCCCGATTGTGGCTGCCGATCGACTTATTTCTCTTGAAGTAGTCAATACGATTGAACCGAGCCTCAAAGCGACAATGTTCTCGCTTTCATCAGGGGAAAAACTAAAGGAGTTCCAAACTCGAATTCCGGAAATAGACTTACGATATTTTGAGTTCTCCGTGTCGAATGATTTTCATCATTTTGCCATTGCGATTGGTGACTCAGTCCAAGTGTGGAGACTCTCTGATTTCGCTGTGTCATATTTGCCTCACGCCCCGTCAACGATAAAAAAAATGGCCGTTTCGAATGGTGGACAGACAGTTGTACTTGAGCTCTTAAACAACAAGCAATTTCTCATGTGGAGTGTGGGAAATGCTGGGTATACGAAGATAAATTTCAATGAAGGCAAAAATTTTTATTTCAACGACTCCTTGTGCTGGGGGCTTTCTCCAAATGGCAACACAATCGGAGTTACATCCAAAGGTGCATTCGGTAATTCTAGTTTGGGAATCATTGATCTCAAGACTGAATCAGTTGAGATGGAAATCAAAGGCAGCTTCGAAGGGACACCGGAAATTCTCCGTTTTTCTGAAGACGGAGCTTCTGTCCAGATTGTGACTTGCTTGTGGAGAACGCAAGAGCTTGTCCCTCGTCTATCCATGTTGCTGCAGGAGCAATTGCGACAAGGAAGGGATTACATGGTTTACACGATTTCTTCGCAAAAACCTTCGCCTGAATAACAACTGCGTTGGCCTCGAGGAGACATGATGGCTTCGCTGACGACAGCAGATTATCTGGAAACCACCGCACCATCATCATCTCAACTTTCGGAGTATTTCAATCAGTATTAAACAGCAAACGGTGGAGACATGGCTTTCGTTCCAACGAAAAAGGAAATTTGACCGATTGTTAGAGTTTATTGAGATTTTTGATGCGCCTGGATTTGATCCACATCTCCACTCTGCTTCATCTACGGTGATGAGCTTCTACCATGAAATAAAGGATTCAGAGTGGGAATGCAAAGATGTAAATTGCATAGAATTTGCGAAGGAGGCAAACGAGATTGCGAGCACACGAGACACAATTGCAAGTTCCGACTTAGAGACCATTCGTAAGATGTTCACGATGATCAAAGAATGGGACCATTTCGGGTTTTCGAGTTACGAGCTCGAGATTGAGAGTAAGCGCATGGTGAACTACGGGGTGTTGGCTTTGGTTTCGCGTTCTTGTTTTCTTCTTTCGGCGATGTTCCAGCGGTGTTGGGGGTGCGTTGCCAGCCAGTGGTTGGGGAGTAACGATTCGACATTGGCTCTGTGGGCGAGTTGAGTGAGGGCGTCTTTGAGGTAGGCCCAGGGTTCGACGTGATTGGCTTTGCAGCTGGCGATCAGGGACATCAGGATCGCAGCGCGGTGACCTGCTTTGGGGCTGCCGACGAAGAGCCAGTTTTTCCTTCCAATGGCAACCGGCTTCATCGAACGTTCGGCGGCGTTGTTGTCGATTGAGAGATCTCCGTCCTCGAAATAACGATTCAAGGCGGTCCATTGATTTCTGGTGTAGGTGGCGGCTTTACCGATCAGGCTTTTGGGGAGAAACTCCTGATTATCGAGCCAGTGTTTGAATTCTTCGAGCAGAGGAGCCGAATGCTCAGCACGCTGGGCTTTGCGAATGTCTGAATCGACGTCTCGCGCGGCACGTTCGACTTCATACAAACGGCTGATGATCGCCAGCGCATGGTGAGCGCGTGAGGCATCGCTTTCGCGGGCCTTGTGCCAGTATCGGCGGTAAGCGCCGTTTGGAGTGCATGTTGACTTGGGTTGTATTCTTTGGGGTTTCTGGTTTTGGAATTCCTGGGGGATGGTGTCTTGTCGCGTGTGGGTTATTCTCGAGTGCAGTGGGTCGAGTGGATTGAGNCCAGCGCATGGTGAGCGCGTGAGGCATCGCTTTCGCGGGCCTTGTGCCAGTATCGGCGGGTGTGTGCCCAGCAGGCGACTTCGACGATCTTCCCGTCGGAGCTCAAATAGATTCCGTCATAGCCTCCGTAGGCATCGGCTTGCAGATAACCTTCAAAGTCCTGCAAGAACTTTTCCGGACCGGCACGTTCGCGTGACGTCGTGAAGTCATAGACTTCGTACGGATGATCTCGATCTCCCAGATACGCCCAGAACCGGGCCAGCTTCGTGCTGCGAATGCTGGTGTCGATCAGCTTCACCTGCGTGTCGTCGGTGTGGATCACTTTCGATTGCAGGACACGTTGTTTCATCAGGTCATAAACAGGACGCATCAGGTCCGCGACGGCAGAAATCCAGTCGTAAATCGTGCTCCTGTGAATTTCCACTCCGCTGCGGGAGAGAATGTCTTCGAGTCTGTATCCAGGCAGATGATCTCCAAACTTCCCCACCACCATGGCTGCCAGCAGCCCGGCGGTGGCGAGTCCTTTCTCGACTGGCTGCGGCGGCTTGGGAGCTGTGATTAGCGTCGCGTCGTCATGCTTCTCCGGACAGGCATAGACCGCTCGCTTGTGAACGATGACTTTGAGTTTGGCGGGTTCGAAGTCGAGTTGCTCGCTGGTTTCGTAACGAATCACCGGCATCGGTCGACCGTCGATCGGNNAGAGTCGTTNTTCTTCAGGAAGTTCATGAACGATCTCTTCGCGCGGCAAGTTCTCCGGCAGAATCCGTCGTCGACGTTTCCTCTTGCGCCGTTTTGAAGACGCCTCCGGCTCGGCTTCGAGTTGTTCTTCGATCAGTTGCTGAAGCTCGCCCAATTCGAAGAGCAACAGTTGATTCGGATCGACCCGTTCCCGCTGTTTGCCCCGCAGTGCCTGAAGCAACTCGCGGATCGTTCGCTCACTTTGCTGAAGCTGTTTCTGCTGGCTCTCGACGGTGGCGGTCAGTTCGATCGACTTCTTTTTTTCGAGAGCGGCTTTGCGATCAGAAACATGAAGCTGACGGTCCATCGCCAGAATCATTCGCTGAAGCTCTTCGATCGTGTTCGGAAGCTCGTCCTGAGTCATACCAATGAAACCGCTCAAGACGGCTTCGGGTTCGTCAGGATTTGATTGTTCAGACGACTTTTTTCGATCTCGCAAACCGCCGACGTCGCGAGACACTCCGCAAATCAATTCCATCCAGAAGCAGCGAGAGTTCTTCGCGAGTGATCTCGACAACCGTGGTCTCATCATCTCGCTTCACATCGCTCGGGAACTGCCAGGTTCCCTGTTCGAGGCGTTTATACCAGATGACCAGACCGTCGTTATTCCAGTAGAGGATTTTGAGTCGATCCCGGTTGCGATTGCGAAACAGAAACAGATGACCGCTCAACGGGTCCTGC
>NZ_SIHI01000079.1 GCF_007859735.1 Thalassoglobus neptunius
ACGGTAAGCTGAATGGCGAGTACCGCTCACAGATGACCAGGACAGAACTCGAAACAAAAGGATACGGCAGACGCTGGCTTGTGGAATCATTCATGAGCGGATTGAAGCGAACCACAGGTGCCGCACTCTCAGCCAGAAGCGAGAAAGCCCTGTTCGTCGAAGCCGCCCTCAAAGTCCTCGCCTACGCCCTGAGGCGTTAGCCCACGATCAAAACCTGTGATTTGTTTTCAACACAGCAAGTCACCAACTGAGTGAGACACTACACTAGTCAGTCCTGGTTGCCATCTATATCAAGGATGAAGCATTCGTTCGAAAGTGTGAAACGATTCACCGAAATTGCTTGCTCTCTACAGAACACTTATCGCTTTATCGAGGACTTCTCAGTGGGGCAACATGGACACGATCGAGAATTCAGCGGGCGAATCCATCGTTGACGATGGCGTGCATTGGCTCGACGAGCATGGAGACTATCTGTTCTCATATGCTCTTGCACGAATTGGTGATTCGCATCAAGCTGAGGATCTCGTGCAAGAGTCGTTTCTCGCGGCAGTTCGTGGAAAATCTGGATTTCGCGGCGAGTCAACAGTACGGACATGGCTGACCAGTATTTTGCGACGGAAAGTGATTGACTATTTTCGTGGCCAGCGTCGAGCCGAAAAAAAGATTAAACTTAGTGCTTGTGATCTGGCAGTCGACACAGCGGAGGCGCGGTCTGACGACCGGATTCCCGTGGACGGTCTACAATTTTCTAATGTGTTTGATCAGTGTTTGAAAAAGCTTTCTCCGGCGGCTGCAGAAGCATTTGTACTGCGGATCATGGATGGGCTGGGAACGAATGAAGTCTGCCGAACTCTCGGTATTTCGGCCCGAAACCTGTCGGTTCGGCTACATCGAGCTCGGTTTGCCCTGAAAGAGTGTCTGGAAAAAAACGGTTTTCACGGTTGATGAAAAAATTCGCCAACACAATTCGAATGTTGTTGTCACTGAAATGTGATGAGTCGCACGAATTGATTTCATCAGGCTTTGACAAAGACCTCAGCGGCGTCGAGCGTTGGTCAGTTCGTCTTCATCTGATTGCCTGCAAACCGTGCCGCTCCGTGGGTCGCAAGTTGCGACATCTGCATAAAATTGCGCTCTCGCGCAGTGATCAGCCAGCAACGCTTTCTGCCGAGGCACGTGAGCGTATTCGTCAGAAAATCATCAATGAAAAGTGATGTGTTTCTTTGGCCTGAACAGTGATGTCACAGGAGATTTTTAAATACTTTTCGTGTTTTCCTGAAAGCTCTGTAATCCTGCTTAGTGTTTCGCGACCAAGCTACAAATTGTGATTGCTGGAGGCGATTGATTCGCCCCTACCACTCCAGTAATTTTTCACGAAATACGAAAGTTAAGGAGATGAGAATGAAGAGTTGGTTGGTTCGTCAAACGTTTTGTGGAATCGCAACCGCTGCGATCTTCGTGGCAGTGAGTTCGCCTAGCTTTGCGGGTCTGTTTAAGGTCACGATCACCAACAATGCTCCAACAGGCGGGGCCGCGTTGGCTCCGGTTTGGGTGGGGTTTCATGATGGGACATTCGATACTTATGACGGCGGTTCACCCGCCTCATCGTCGCTGGAATCTCTGGCAGAAGATGGTAACGTTTCCGGAATCTCTGCCGATTTCGCAGCTCAGCAGTCGAATGGTGTTCAAGGAACATTGGCGACGTTGCCTCCTCCACCAATTCAGCCGGGGCAATCCGTCACACAGTCATTTCTGCTAAGCGCTGGTGGAAACAATAGTTTTTTTTCGTATGCGTCTATGGTTTTGCCCAGCAATGACTTCTTCGTTGCGAATAGGAATCCGCAGGCTCACGATATTTCTGCCCTTTTTGGAACGAGCGGTAGTATCACTTTCGATATCGGACTTCCGGGGACAGTGAACGACGCTGGGACCGAAGTTGAAGACTACAACACCTCTGCTGCGAATGGGTTGTTTGGACTTCCCGGTGGTCAGGGAGGGCCGAACATCGGTGCCAATCAAAGTGATGTCATCACAAACGTTATTGGCCCAAATCCGCTTGGGGCTTTGAATTTCCCAGGCAATCTGGATCTTTCCGCATTCGATTTCAATAACGCTGCACTCTATCCCAATGGGATTGCAACGGTGACGATTTCAGCTGTTCCTGAGCCAACGTCTCTTGGTCTGTTTGGTTTTGGTCTTGTTTCTGCAGGTGTTTACTTTCGTCGTCGCTCTCAAGCCTCGTAGCCGAATCGAAATCATTTAGGATCAACACGAAAAGACGTGTGCGGTATTGGTGTGAGTTTCAGAAAGTGGACATGTCTGCATTGTATCGAGCGATTGGTTTGAGTGGCTACGTCCAGCAAAGTGTTCGGGACGAGAATGGCGAATTCAAACTTCGTGCCCGGTTGATGAAGAATGATTTGCGATGTCCGAGTTGTGGGTCGCGGAATGTGAATTGCCGGGGATCGGTGATTCGAAAAGTCTATGCTCCGCCGATCGGAATGCGAAAGACGGTGTTGTTCATTCAAACGCCCCGTCTTGGATGTCGTGACTGCCAATGTGTGAAGACGCTGGACAAATCCTCGTGCACAGCGAGCCACCGGGGTATCGGCTCTTCGGTCAGTCATAACCTCAAACTCACACCGTCCAGATATCCGATTGGGCGAGATGGCCCGAAGGATTCGATTCTCTTCTTTGAGGTCGGCCAGCTGACAGACCAGTTCCTGTCGTGTGACAGGGTCCAACAGGGCCAATAACGGATGAAAAAGGTGTGCCATCGTGGTACGGTCGTGGTCTTGCGGAATGCTGTAAGATACGGGGAGACAGAGTTTTTTTACCCCGCTGGAAAGCCGGCCAGGATACCCCGCCGGGCGATTCCAGCCGACCGCCACGGGATGGCAGGTTGAGAGGTTCCGGAGGCCCAACGGAGCGTGGGCGCAGGGCCGTTACAGCTTCCCCAGCTTCATCCCCACTCTGGCTCGATTGACAGGCTGTTAACTGCATTGTCCAGAGTTCGAAGAGGGTCCCTACCGATCGATGACCCCTGTTTGGGTCTCGGAAAACGGGAACCCATTCCCCATCAATAGGTTGCGTCATTCACAACACGCGGGAATCGGTGAGCATTGTTACGAAGAGGGTCCCTTACGGGGAGATGCCGAACGGTGTGATCTTCAACGAGCCAGGCAAGTTCTTCACCTGGACTCCGGATTCGTTGGTGGAAAACCAATCGATCGTGTTCGTATTGACAGCGACGGACGCTGGTGGTCTGCAGGCGGTTACACGAATCTCTATGTCACATTGCCTGATGGCACTCGTGAAGGGTTCCTGTTCTCCGTTGAAAATGCTTGGACTTCCCAAGGGCTTGATCCCGGATTCGCTGACCTATTGGGGCCGAAAAGACCGGTTTTCATTCCGCATTTTGGGACGCAGAGTCAGCTTTACATGGATGACGTCTTGCTCGTTCAGGGAACGACGGACGGCGAATACTGGTCGACTGATGGCAGTGGTGGCGTCGTTGAGTTTAACTCCACCAATCCATTCTTCGGCGGAAAAATGCGGCTCGTTCTGCGGAACGGAACCGAGTTGGAACTCGATGCGATCACTGGAGAATTGAGGGCCATTGAAGATCAGGTCGGTAACCGATTGATCTACGACAAGTTCGGCATCACGCATGAGCAGTCCGGTCGCGGCATCACGTTTGAAAGAGATCAGAACGATCGCATCTCAGCGGTCATTGATCCAAGCGGAAACCGGATCGAGTATGGCTACGACCCGGTCACCGGTGATCTGCTGTCAATGACCGATCGTTTGGATGCGACCACACAATTCACGTATGACGAAACGAGACCGCACTATCTGAAGGACATTGTTGATCCGTTGGGTCGAGTTGCCGCTCGTTCTGAATATGATTCTCAGGGACGCCTTGAACGCGTCATCGACGCCGATGGAAAAGAGACGATCTTCACGTATGCCATTGAAGGAGACCGCACACAAACAATCACCGATCAACTCGGAAACGTCACGCAGATCACACTCGACCTGCGGGGGAACCCGATCAAAACGGTCAGCCCGGAAGGAGTCATTACTCTCCAGAGCTTTGATGACGATGACAACCTGTTGACTGAAACCGTCGTCGTCGGTGAAATCGATGACGACGTGAATGGCGAAACGAACGATCTCGTCACGACGCATAAGTATAAGCTGAACCAGCGGACGGAAACGATCGATCCACACGGCAATGTCAGCACTTGGACTTATACACCGTCCGGACAGCTGAAGTCTCAAACTGACCCGCTCGGTAACACCGCAATCAACGAGTACGACGACTTTGGGCGACTCAGCAAAACGACCGATCCGAATGGAAATGTCCTCACCTATTCGTACGATCCGATTGGGGTGGAGGATAAGCTCAATGGAATTCATCCGTTGCAATCAGCACCGATTGGAATCTACGACGGCGATGGCAACTTGCTGGTCCATAACACGTACAATGAGTTCGGGGAACTCACGAAAACCGTGGCTGTTACATTCTCGGAAACCCGGTTCTACTCCAATCCAAACATTCTGGGGGGACCACGATTTCATTATACATATTTTGAAGGGGAAGTAGCCAACTTCACCTACGACGACAATGGCAATCGTATTCGCACTTGGAAGGACTCTTCGATCGTCGGGCCTGCTGGTGACCAGACGATTCTGGTTGACCACAGTACCTACGACTCCGCAGGCAATGTCATCGGCACTTCACGTGTTCGTGACGACGCTTGGGGCTACGAAGATGAGACGCTCTGGACAACCTCATCCGAGTACAATCTGGTTGGGCAACTCATCGGCGCCACCGACCGCAACGGTCTTCGCACTGAGCTGACCTACGATTCGCGTGGGCAGCAGATTCAGACGCGGCAGCAGGCTCTCGACGAGTCTGGCAACACCGTCTGGTTCGTCTCGCGGACTGTCTACGATGCCGCAGGTCGGGTCATCGCCAGCACGTCGACCTATGAGGAAGGAACATCAGAACCGATCGACGGAACGCTGACATTCTATGACAAGGATGGACGCGTCGAACGGACCGAACAGGTTCAGGGAATTCAGATTGACATTTCCGGCAGCGGTGAGTTCCTCAGCGCGTCGGTCACCAATTCCGGCACCCTTCTCAATTCACGAACGACTACGTACGACTCAGTCGGGCGTGTCGAACTCTCGATCGACTCCAACGGGCTGGAGTCGCGCACAGTCTACGGACAGTTCGGCGCGGTGATCGAAAGCCGTCGACAGGCAATTGACGAACTCGGCTACACAGTCTGGATTTACAACCGCACTGTCTACGACAGCCACGGTCGCCCACAGTTTTCCTCCGATCAGATTTTGGAGGGATCATCCAATCCGGTCTACGGATCACGTATTGACTACGATCAATTTGGGCGGAGCTACCGAACAGCCCGTCTCGAAGGTCTCATAATTGAAGTCTATGACGTTACGACCGGTCTAGCGGTCACTGACACCATCGCCGCCGTTGCCGCAGGAATCACGCTAAATACCAGGATAGTCGATTCCGGGATCGAACTCACTTCCTCCTCCACGGAGTACGACGAGAAAGGCCAAGTCAGTCGGCAGATTTCCGCTGACGGACAGGCCACCTCCTTCGAGTATGACTCGCTAGGTCGTCAAAGCGCGACCATCAGTCATCCGTTGCCAGTCGATGAGGTTGGCATCACCGGTCAACCACCCGGAACGCTCGTCAGCCTCCGATCAGAGACTGTCTACGACAAATACAGCCGAGTTGAGAAGAATCGCACTAATATCCATCAGTTTCTCCTCAGCGATGGCTCCATCGTCATCGACGACTCACAGGTGCGTGAAACGACTTATGAGTTCAACGAAGTCGGTCAGGTCTCAAAAACGATCTTTGCCGACGGCTCGTTCATCACCACCGAGTACGACGATTTCGGACGCAAAATCTCCGAGACCAATCAGCTGGGCCTGACTCGCAGATTCGAATACGATGCTCAGGGACGGCTCAGTCGCCTCACGCTGCCTGATCTCGATGGCGATCCCAACACCACCGACGACATCGCCAGTTACGAATACGGTTACGATGCCCAGGGGAATCAGACACTTCTGGTCGATCCGCTCGGACATGAAACCCTTTGGGCGTTTGACGAGAACGGTCAGGAACTGACCAGAACACTGCCGCTCGGGTTCGGGGCCGATGGAATTTCCGGGACCGACGACGATTCGATACTGCCGGAAGGTGATTTCACCGAAAGCTACGAGTATGATGAGCGTGGCAGACGGACTTTGCACGTCTCGTTCGAAGGGGTTGTCACGCAGTTTGTATATGACGACGTCAAAGGCCTCATCGAGCAACGGTTCTTTGACAACCTGGCCCAGTACAATGCCGGAAACGGAACTCCGATCGAGGTGTGGCGGTACGTTCGCGACGCCTTCGGTCGGGACCTCCGTATCGAGCAAGAAGTCACTAGTGGGACGACGCGCATCGTCGAGAACAGCTACGATGCTCAAGGACGACTGATCGCCGTCTCCTCACCTGAAGGAGTCATCGGCTACAGCTACGACCAACATGGTCGCCGCACCCAAACCACCCTCTACGCCCCCGGAGCTGATCCGACTCAGGATGTTCCCGGGAGAGTAACCTTCTATACGTATGACTCCCTCGGTCGCCTCGCAAGTGTGACTGAAGACAGCGATCCCTCTTCCACTCTGGACGCACTTCTCTCCACTCATTATCGCTACGACTTGGTCGGGAACCTCGACCTGACACTGCTGCCCAATGGAGTCGCAGAAGATTACGTCTACGACAGCTTAAATCGCCTCGAACTACTCACGCATTACCGCACGGACGGGACCCTGGAAGACACCGAGGACTTCACCGACGATCTGAAACTGGCCGAGTTTGATTATGTATTGCAGGACGACGGTCGCCGCGCCGGGCTGATTGAGCGTTTCTACAACTCCGTCGGAGTGGAAACCTTCTCAAACACCTACGGCTGGGATTACGACGCCCTCAGTCGACTTGTTCGGGAAACGTTCACGAGTAGCGGCAACCTTGATAGCTACACGACTGAATACACGTTCGACCTGACCGGGAATCGTCTCACTCGGGAAACGGACTTCAATGGGGACAACATTGCCGATGAGGCGGTCTCGTATATTTATGATGCGAACGACCGTCTTAATCGAGAGTTCCTCGACAAGTCCGGTGTCTCGGACGATCGCACGACGTTCTACACCTATGACCAGACGCAGCAGACCGGGAAAGCGGTTTTCGCTGGGGAGCACGCCAGTCCTCCGACCGGTACACTCGACCCACTCACCACAACTGAGTTCGCCTACGACCTGCAAGGGCGGATGAGCTTCGTCCGCACCGAAACCCGCAACAGCGGCGGCACGCTCACGCGAATCGAGGAAGTGACCTACGACTATGATTCGTCAGGCATTCGAATTTCTGCGGAACAGAAGATTGACACCGACGCCGACAGCAATTGGGATTCACATACCAGGACCGAGTTCCTGGTCGACCATCGCAACTTCACTGGTTACCAGCAGACGATTCGTGAGACGGTTCGCGATGGCTTGAGTCAAGTTATCAAGGTCGTTGATTACACGTTCGGTCACGATGAGATCACACAGACCACGACCGAAGGAGGATCTTCGACGACACTTGTCTTCGGTCACGACGGCCACGGCAGCGTCAGACTACTGACGGACCTCGCAGGCGCCGTCGCCACACTCGCAGGCATCGAACAAATCTTCGTCTTCGACGCCTACGGGGACCTGCTGAGCATGCAGCCAACTCAGGCTGGGACCTCATTGTTGTATTCCGGAGAATCTTTCGACTCACGAATCGGCCAGCAATACCTCAGGGCTCGATGGTACGACGCACAAACTGGTCGATTTAACCGTCTCGACCCGTTCTTTGGAAACCAGGAAGACCCACAAAGCTTTCACAAGTATCTGTATACGCATGCGGACCCAATCAACGGAATTGATCCTACTGGCCAATTCGCGATGGCCGCAACGATTGGTATGGCAAGCTTGTCGGCGAATTTGGGGGTTGGCGGAGCAACTCCAGCTGGCAAGGTTTGGAAGTTCTCCCGTGCAAAATTTGACACAATATTTCCTGGTCAAGGTGTGGCGGCGCTTTTTCAATTGCCCAACAATCCTGCCCAGGCTGATTGGTTCTTCAGGAAGCCTGTTAACTTCTGGGAATCTTTGATACCCATTTGGGGTCCCCTTCGTTCTGCAGCCGTCGCGGGCGTGAACGGCGATATGGGCAACGTGATGGTGAACCTACTGTGGGCAGGACTAGATGTCGTAGCAGTGGGCGGAGCTGTCCGTGCACTTCCAGGCGTTGTTCGAAGCGTCGCTAGTATAGGTACGAATATTGCAACGACTTCTGGAGGTGCGCTCATTCAACGATTTGGTGGTTTGGTTGTTAGAAAGGTTGGAAATTACTTCATCAAAACCGTTGATCCCGATGCGGCTCCGGTTGTTCGCTGGTTTGCTCAACATGCACTTGATGAACAAGTTCGCGCACTCACCACCCTTGGGTCTGATGCACCTGCGTTTATTTTTCGAAATGGAAAACTGGTAATCCGCGACATTGGCAACTTTAGTGGCAGTTTTCTCGATTGGGTGGGGCGTTTTGCAGCAGCTTCAAGAAAACTGGGAACGATTTTTAATGATGTTTTGCCGAGAAACATCGGGGCGAATGGCCAGATTTTTGATCCTGCATTAACGTCCTTTGATCAAATTGCACGAGCTACTTTGACAGAGATGGTCTCTATATTTGGAAAAACACGCACATGGCTTGCTACGTACAATGATTAACCCAAGCTCATTGTTGTTTTTAGGAATACTGCTGCTATGCATTATCGTCTTTTTCGATACTTTGCGAGGATGGCGACTCGTTTCAGATAGATGGTCTTTTTGGCTAAAGGTATCCACATTAGCAATTGCCGCGTTGGGAACAGTTTTGCTATTCGGCGGTTTCATGTTTCTTTTCTTTGGTGGGCATTTTCAATAGGACAATTTTGATGAGATGTGTCTTTGCAGCAGTGGCGAATCGTCGCGAACGTCAGGGCGCAAAGTTTTGCTTGTACAAGGGTCGGACAGCAATTGGGATTCACAGACCAGGACTGAGTTCCTTGTCGACCATCGCAACTTCACTGGTTACCAGCAGGTTGTTCGTGAATCACATTTCGATGTTCTTTCCGGCAATCTGACGAAGACGATCGATTACTCATTTGGTCAGGATGAGATTTCGCAGACGGTTCAAGAGTTTGATGCTCAGGAAGCTGGCGTGCTCCCCATTTTCTGATCCAGATGTTATGAGAGTCAACCGACCGATGTTGGTTCGAGGAGACTTTGATGACGAAGCGACGACGACGTAAGCCTGAGCAGATTGTGAAGCTGTTGCAGGAGGGGCAAGCGATGTTGGCGGCAGGAAAGTCGCTGGCTGAGGTGTTGCAGAAGCTG
>NZ_SIHI01000080.1 GCF_007859735.1 Thalassoglobus neptunius
TTCAAAGTCTCTCCCGAGCCATCGAAAGCAACTTCCGGCACTTCAAAACAAGCACGACCTCACTCAATGGCAACCAACCAAAACTCAGACTGCTACTCAGAAGTCCGCAATGTTCAACGGGCTGCTAGGGTGAAACCCTCGAGCTATCCCGAAACCTCTTATGACCAGCGATTCCGCCCGCAATTTCACTTCGTCTCAAAGAAGAACTGGCTGAACGACCCGAACGGAATGGTGTTTGACGGGAAAAACTATCATCTATTCTTCCAACACAATCCGAATGGCACCGAATGGGGCAACATGACGTGGGGCCATGCGATCAGTGAGGACATGATCCATTGGAAACAACTCGAACACGCACTCCTTCCGTATCGTGTCGATCGACGTTCAGGAACGATCTTTTCCGGAACAGCTGTGATTGATCATAACAACAGCCTGGGGAAACAAGTCGGAGACACCAAGACCATCTGTGCGTTTTTCACGTTCGCAGCGCCTCCTTCGTTCTATCAAGCGATGGCCTACAGCACGGACGGAGGACTTACCTGGACGTACTGGAACGATGGTCGTGCGATCGTCGACAACCAGGGATTTGACAATGGAGAACGGGACCCGAAAGTCTTCTGGCACGAAGCTTCCGGAAAATGGGTGATGTCACTCTGGGTTCAACGAGATCCTGGGCGTGTCAGATGGTTCACCTCAACGAATCTCGTCGACTGGGAATTCGCGTCTGACCTGATGCGAGACTGGGCGTTTGAGTGCATGGATGTCGTCTTTCTTCCAGTCGACGGCGATCCTGAAAACGTCAAATGCGTGATCTACGATGCCAGCTTCGATTATGAAATCGGGACGTTTGACGGCAAGGAGTTTCATGTAGAGAGCGACACACTCAAGAACGCCCGCGGCAGTTATTATGCAGCTCAGACATTCAATCAGGCACCGAACGGCCGTGCTGTGCAGATCGGATGGATGCGAGGCGGTCCAAACTCAGCGAAGCTGTTTGACGTCCCTCACAATCAGCAAATGGCGTTTCCTGTTGAACTTGAATTGAAGTCGACTCCCAACGGAGTCCGCCTGTTCTGTTCTCCGATTTCAGAAATCGAAACACTCGTCAGTGAGACTCATCAGTTTGAGAACCTGTCGCTGCAAGAGGGCGTTAACCCGCTCGACGGTTTACAGAATCTCGATTTGATCGATCTGGAAATCACTTTCAGCCCCGGCGTAGCGGACGAAGTTGTTTTTAATCTGCCGCGAACTCAACTTCGTTTCGTCTCCGACAAGCACCAACTCCTTTGCAATGGCATTTCCGAGAGTGGTGAACGCCGTGAAGAGATCTGCCTGGATCAACTCACTGAACGTGATGGCAAAATTCATTTGAGAGTGCTCGTCGATCGACTCTCCGTGGAGACCTACGCCTTCGGTGGAGAAACGTTTTCAGCGAACTATATCTCTCCGATCCAACAGGAGAAGCTGTCCATCCACAGCATCGGCGGAAGTGCAGTCATCCACGACTTAAGAATCCGCGAACTTCAGTCTGCCTGGAAGTAACGTCATAAAAAGCTAAAGGTCCTCCAGAAAGTCCTGACATTTAACTTGCAATAGTCTCCGAACAATCTGATCGGATGAGACGTTTCAATCTTAAACACTCAGCTCTCATATTCGCCCGTCTGTATCGCTCACACGAGTTAAAGATAACAACTCGTGTGAGCGTAATGACAGAACCGAGTTCTCAACATTTTATTGGTCTGTCGACTCAGCATCGAGGGTCACGGGATTGTCGTTCTCACGAAACAGATTCTGAGCAAAGGTGTGGAGATACTCGCGCCAGTTTTTCCAGACATGCCCGCCATCTGTTTCCTCATAAATGACGTCAAATCCATGCTTCTTGAGCATCGCCACTGTTGCGCGTGAGGTTTCCAACAGGAAATCCTCTTTACCAATGGCAAACCACACAAGCTGCAAGTGCTCTTTTGCCGACGCATCGTCCAGAACATCTAAATGCTGCTCCTCCCACGACGGGCCAGAATTCTCCTCAGGCTGCGGATTCGTAATTCCGAAGACTCCCGAACTGAAGACGCCCACGTATCCGTAACCCTCAAGGTTTCGAATGACAATGTTGAGCGTCTGTGCTCCCCCCATCGACAGCCCGGAGATTGCACGGTGTTCCGGACCGGATTTCACGCGGTAGTGCGACTCAATGAATGGAACGATGTCTTCCTCGAAGTCACGCGTAAATTCGTCCATCCGAAGCCCATCTCTTCGGAACTGAAAACGCCCGGTATGACCATTCGGCATCACGACAATCATTGGCTCCGCATGTCCTGAAGCAATCAGGTTATCCAAGATAAAGCTTGCCCGACCGACACTTGTCCACGAGTCATCGCTGTCAGTTGCTCCATGCAGCAGATAAAAAACCGGGTACTGCTCATCGGTTCCGCGTTCGTATCCGGGAGGAGTATAGACGTGCATTCTTCTCGCTCGACCCAGCGATGAAGACTGATAAGTCACATCTGCGACGCTTCCATGTTCGACGTCGCGGACATCCATCCAGGAACTCCCTGGGACAATCAGAAGACTTGAAGTCGAACTGTTCGATTCGCTCGTCAGATTGTTGACGGGGTCATTCACTGCGACACCGTCCAAATCAAACCGATAGCGATACGCACCGGATGGGACCGGGCCAACTGTCACTTCCCAGATGCTTTCACCATTCTCCTTCATCTCAACGCCGCGACCGACATTGGGAATATCGCTGCTCGTCAGTCGAACAGAATCGGCCTTTTCCGCACGGATTCGGAACGTGACGCGACCGTCGTCTCCAATCTCAGGAGATTCAATCGGAGGAGCAAACCGAGACGACTGAGCGACTCCTTCTTCGCCATCAAAAGTGCTCAACGCGATGAAGCCCATCAAAGCAAGAACTCCAAGTCGCAACAGCCTCAGCGATCCTTCAAGACTTCGAAACTTCCCAGTGATCAGCGCGTGCATTCTTCGACCTTTGACTAAGGTTGCTTCTTTATAAGAATTATTGAAAGTTAATTAATGAGACCTGAAACTCATTCGGGCTCCTGCTGAATCGACTCCAGTTGACCGAATAAAACTGCAGCTAACAATTTCTTTTACTTCTCTCGAAGCGATTCTTTGAATTCACTCTTGAGCTGGAGACGTACTTGCCTCTTCCAACTGGGAATCAGGCTCAGAAGCCGTATGCGAACCGTCTCGCTGTGCCGACCACTTCACAGCTTCTGTGATAATGTTTTCGAGACCCGGTGTCGCTTCCGGATGGGGGCTAATACACATCACTCGACCATTGCCGAAAGGGGCCGCGATGATTGCCGGGCTGTCAATCATTGTTCCTTCCTGAGGCTCATACCGAACCACTTCTGAGCGGAACCAGGCGAGGGGAGTCCATTCCGGAAGATGGTCATCCGGGCCGACGTCCATGATCGGTCCATTCTGATATCGAACGTCAAGACGATTCGACTGGCTGAAAATCTCTTCCCCCTCGGAAGTCAGTTCCATCTCGACATCCGAAGGACCGCCTCGATACCACATAGATTTTCTGCCCACACCCGGAATTTCGATTGTCTCGTTGAAGACGGAAGTGTTGATGATGTGCAACGACCAGTCATAGTGGGCTGAACAGAGATACGCTCCCGCACAGATTCCGATGACTCCGCCGCCATCTTTCACAAACTTCCGAATCGCCTCTCGCCCATCCGAACCAATCGCTCGACCTTGGCGACTTCCGCTTCCTCCCGGAAAAATCAAAACATCGAATTGAGACAGCGTTGAAGCAGAGAGATCGTGAGGCCCAATACGAACCAGTTCGAATTCCTCGGAATCAAATGATTGAGAAACGTTCTTCAATCCCTTCGCCGTCGTTCCCGCTGCGTCAAAGAGTCCAACCGACAACCGATGGTGTTCCAAGGACGACGTCATTCGATCCGTCGAGTCGGAGTCGAGAAGTCCGATTTCCTTCAGCGCCGTCGAGACCATGACACGGTGTTGAAAGGTTCTGAATGAAAGCGGCTGTTCCTTGAAGGTGGTCTCAAGAATAAAACTCCGCACTCCCAACACGTCGGCGCAGGCTCTCACAAGGCTTCCCTGTGCAGCTCCGTTGCGTGATAGCGGGACAAAGCGACGGGTGTCGTCATCGACGGTCTCGTTCACTGCGTCAAGCATCTTCTGCGCAAGGTGATGTTGTTCATCCGAAGGAGAGAAAATGACACTCGACCCAACCGACTTGGAATTCGACGTAGGAAAATCAAACCCTTCGTGGAGATCGAACACAAAATCCGGGCGCTCTGATTCCACGAATTCCCAAACAGTTTCACACAGAAGAGTCCGTGGCTGAAGATTTTCAAGCTTGGGGAAATTGCGATTGAGATCTCTGAGTGAACGATCGTTTCTATGAACGGGAAACCATCGCATTTCGGCATCCAATCCCAGACGATTCAAGCTTGGAATGACGACAAGCTTCCCACGAGCAATGTTCCAATGCCGAATCTGCCCGGCCGCCGCGCTGCCAGCCGGTTCATTGCCGTGCATGCCTCCAGTCACGAGAACAGTCGGCCCGTCCTCGTCGGACTCAATCGAATACCACGGAATCGACCAACTCGTTCCTTCTCCCAGAACTCCACTCGTTCGGTGAAGTTCACTTGCACAAGCATCCGAGGTGCATAACAACGACGTTGAAACAACGCCAACGAACAAAACCAGAAGGAAAAACCATTTTGCAATCAACGATGGTGGCCATCTCAATGAACTTCTCATGACAGGATCTCCTTGAGCACAATTGAAATCGCGAACTTCACTTCACCGGTGCCCATGGTCTCTTTAACGAACAGTTGAGCATCGCGAACGGGAACAACAATCAGGTTCACATAAAACGGCTTTGAGAGTTGCACAAGCCTTATGTCTTGCATGGAGCAACACGCCCCTCTACCGTAGCTGAATTGAACCTCACTGGAAACACGGTGCGACCACTTCCACGAAGTGTGACACCGCTGCCTGACGTCAACGATTTCCACTGCACGAAATCCGACGACACACCTGAAAACATGCGTTGTTTTTTCTCTGACGAATCCTCTTAGTGGAAGCGATTCCATGATCATCTCAAGACGCAGCTTCTGTTCGGCACTTGGATCGGCAAGTCTTCTTGCAGCAGGCGTTCCATTGTTTGCTCAAACGAGCAACAAACGAACACTCCGAGTGATCGCCTATAACATCTATGCGTGCAAAGGATGGCCGGCTGATCGGCCTTTAGCGAAGAGAGCAGTCGCGAACGATCAGATGGCAGAGCGTCTCGCGATGGAATTGTCGTTATACGATCCCGATATCATTAACTTCTCCGAGTCGCCCGATGAGAAATTGACCCGCCAGATTGCTGAACGCTTAAAAATGCATCACGTTCGATTTCCAAGCGGAGGAAACTGGCCGGGAACCCTGTTGAGCCGATACGAAATCACCGACTCAGAAAACGTTCCGCTAGGCTTCGAACGTCCGAAAGACCTTTTCACCCGACACTGGGGACGCGGGACAATTCAGCTTCCCGGTTTCGGACCATTGATTGTTCACTCCGCTCATCTCTATCCAGTTGCGGATCCGACGATCCGACTCAAAGAGATCCGGGCAATGTTGGACGCGATGCAAGAAGATCTGAAATCCGGACAGTCGATGCTGTTAATTGGCGACTTGAATCACAATCCGGACACAGAAGAATACAAGCTTTGGATGGAAGCCGGTTGGCACGACACATTCGCCCAAGTCGGAGAAGGGGATGGGCTGACGATTAAATCGGACATCCCAAAATACCGAATCGACTACGTGATGGCTCACGGCCCAATTTCGCAACAAATCCGTGAATCACGCCCCTTATTCGAAGGGGCGTTTCGCCTCAACATTCGAGATGAGAACTCGTTCGCTCTTAGTGATCATCTTCCGCAACTGGCTGTCTTTGAGATCGATGCTTAAAGAATTTTGCCACCCCGATCTCACCTCTATAACACTTTTATAATAACTCGTAGTGTTAAGCGCTATTAATTTCTCGAATCCTAAGGATATGCTTTCATGAGTCGACCCGAAGTCTCTCGCCGTCAATTTCTTCAGGTCGCCGGTCTCGCGACAGCCAGTTCATTGACACTTTCCGCTTGGGCGCAGTCGAAAAGTCCCTCATCGCAGCTTGCGTGGCACGATGTGCGTGACTGGGGAATCGAAGGCAAGGGCTGGGACGACACAGCAAAATACTTTGATCGCCTCCCAGCTCGGGCTGAGGGTGTTGTGCGAAGCAATGTCTGGAACCTCAGTCGACATTCAGCGGGGATGCTCGTCCGATTTCGGACCGATGCGACAGACATTTCCGCTGACTATGCAGTCACTTCGCCGAAACTCGCAATGCCACACATGCCTGCAACGGGAGTGAGTGGACTGGACCTTTATGCACAGGACGAACAAGGTGACCTTCGCTGGCTTTCGGTCGTTAAACCAGCGACTCAACATGTCGTCACCAAGATGTGTTCGGGAATCATTCCCGGGGAACGCGAGTTTTACGTTTATCTTCCGCTGTACAACGGAACTGAGTCGCTGAAGATTGGAGTTCCGAAAGGGGCGTCGTTTGAACCAATCGAACCGCGAACGGAAAAGCCGATCGTCTTTTACGGAACTTCGATAACACATGGAGCGTGCGCGTCACGTCCCGGAATGCCGCATCCGGCGATTCTCGGCCGACGATTGAACCAACCGGTGATCAATCTCGGATTCTCCGGAAACGGTCGAATGGAAAAAGAAGTCGGTCAGTTTCTGGTAGAACTCGATCCTTCAGTCTATGTGATCGACTGCCTCCCCAACATGGTGGGATCTCTGGTCGAAGAGCGAGCGGTTCCACTCGTCCGACAACTCCGCAAAGCGCGCCCCCAGACACCGATCCTTCTCGTAGAAGACCGCACTTACGCCAACACACCGTTCTACGCAGAACGGCAAGAACGCCACGAACAAGCGCGTGCTGCATTGCAGTCTGCTTTCGAGACATTGAAAGCAGAAGGCGACGACCAACTTTTCTATCTGGATGGAGAGAGCCTTTTGGGAGAAGACCGCGAAGACACAACGGATGGTTCTCATCCCAGCGATCTCGGCTTTTACCGTCAGGCAGATGCCTTCGAACCGGTATTGCGAAACATTCTGACGACTCATTCTTGATCAGTTCTCCAACTGCCCAGAAAGCATGAAAAGGAAGTCGGACGCCCCACGAATTTCAATCGACCGCAAACGATCGCATCAATTCTCGTTGAACGGTCCACGCGGCGATTGAAATTCGTTAAATTCAATGAGGCCAACGTCAGGAATCCTTTCAAGGCTGATATCGACTGCTCCGGAGTTCGTCCACTTCGCACTCTGGAGCCGTCATTCAGGAATTTCCCTCCCGCAGATCAAGGAACCCGAGCTTATGAAACGAGTTTGCGCAGCCCTCGCCGTACTCATTGCCGTCTTGTCCGTCTGTGAACTTCCTGCTGAGGAGAAGAGACCGAACATTTTATTTATTGTCGTCGATGATCAATCACCATTTGACCTTAAGGTCTACGATCCCAATTCCATTTGCGACACGCCGACGATTAACCAACTCGCTGCCGAAGGAATGGTCCTTGATGGCGCCTACCATATGGGTTCGTTCAGTGGAGCAGTTTGCACACCGTCGCGTCACATGGTGATGACTGGCCGAACTGTCTGGCATCTTCCGAACTGGCAATCCGGAAAGAACTGCCCGGATAATATCCTCGACAATGTGATGGCTGAGGTCTTCAACAGGGCGGGATACGATACGATGCGAACCTGCAAAAGAGGCAACAGCTACAACGACGCCAACCAGAAATTTCAAGTCGTTCGCGATGCGACCAAACGCGGCGGAACGGAAGAAACCGGCAGTGCCTGGCATGGCAAGCAAGTCCTCGAGTACCTCGATGAACGACAGAGCGCAAACGATGAAGATCCATTTCTGATTTACTTCGGATTCTCTCATCCCCACGATACACGCGACGGAACTGAGGAATTGCTCGCCAAGTATGGAGCGGTCAACCACAAGGACAAAGACTGGTTACCTCCATCAAATGACAAACAGCCACCGTTGCCGGTGAATTATCTTCCTGAGCATCCGTTTCATCACGGTCATCCAGGGCTGAGAGACGAAGTCGCAGTCTCGGGTGTCTGGGAACGTCGCGATGAAACGACCATCCGAAATGAATTGGGCCGCGAATTTGCTTGTAACGAGAACATCGACAACCAGATCGCAAAGGTTCTGCAAAAACTTGAAGCGATGGGTGAACTCGACAACACATATATCGTGTACACCGCCGATCATGGGATGGCGATTGGTCGCCATGGACTTCAAGGAAAACAAAATCTCTATCAGCACACATGGAGAGTTCCTTACATCGTCAAAGGGCCGGGAATCAAACCCGGTCGCGCCGTCGGAAACGCCTACTTGCTCGATTCGCTTCCAACTCTCTGCGATTTCGCGGGCATTGAAATTCCTGATACGGTCGAAGGCAAAAGCTTGAAACCGGTTCTCACGGGAGAAGAACAAACCGTTCGAGACACTCTCTTCGGAACTTATTCCGGAGGAACCAAACCGGGAATGCGAGCAGTCAAGCACGGCGACTGGAAGCTCATCAAGTACGACGTTCTCGATGGAGAAGTTCGCGAGACTCAGCTGTTCAATCTGGCCGAAAACCCCAACGAGTTTCTCGATCAAGACCTCGCAGAGAACCCGGAATACGCGGAGAAGCTGGCCGAAATGGAAGCTTTGTTGCTCGCGGAAATGCGAAGACTGGACGATCCGTACCGGTTGTGGAATCAGCCAGACGACGGACTCGAAACTCCGACTTTGCAGAAGAAGCCGCGGAAGCAAAACAAGAAAGCTAAGTAACTGAAATGCCCCCGAAGTTTGAACCAGGCTTATGAGAGTTGGGGTTAGGTAAGTAAGTCAGTGTGCTGGAGTGGAGGAGTAAGGTGGAGCCGTAGGCGGAACCTTCTCTGGAACGGAAGCACACTGAGTCGAAAATTCGGCAGGCGTCAACCCTCCAAGAGAGCTGTGCGGACGGCGGTGGTTGTAAGTCATCCGCCAGTCCTGAAT
>NZ_SIHI01000081.1 GCF_007859735.1 Thalassoglobus neptunius
TCTTCGCATGCGAATACGGCTCGACATACTTGCGTCCAATCCGAAGCGACAGCTTTGCCACTTCCAACAACACATTCGTTCGTGGGGAATCACTCATCACCAGATTTTAGCGCATTCTCATCTCAGATTCCAGAGATGTTTTCAACAATGCAACCCGTGATCTGGTGGCCTGCTTCCAGAATGCCCTGAATTGATTGTCCGCCCGGTTACTCCTCTTCCGAACTGGGAGGGCAATCTATTGCTATTGAATGACGACGAATGCTTCGACCATAGTTAATTGTGGCAGCGATTCATCACTTTCTCTTGCTGGAGTGTTGATGACGACATAAAACTTGGAGAGAATCGGAAAAGACTTGGAAGAAGTTTTGGATCGTCTGGATTTCATGCTGGGTGCTCCTCGTCCTCACGGTTTCGGTATCAGGCGTTCTGGCGACTTCATCGGTCTACAATTCTCCAACTGCGCCTTCGATTAATTCTCTCGCTGAACGAATTATTTTCGTGACGCACATTGAAAAAATTGCGGAATGGTTTGCAGGATTTCTTGTAACGACGGGAGTTCTGGCCGGGATATTTCAATTCAAGTCACGGTGCAGGAAAATTGCACAGCAGTGCGAGAAGGCGGTTGATTAGAAAGCGCGCACGATGGAATCATTGCTCCGACAGGATCGTCGAGTTTTTCACGCGTAGGCACTACTCACCATTCCGGAAGAGGGCTAAGAGCAATGGAAACTGGCTATTTTCAGAATCCACGTCGTTTTCCCAAAAACGCCGAGGGGCCATTCTATACCACAGGCCATCGGTCCTGTGGTGATGACCTGATGAATGGCAAAACTGGATGGTTTGGAGATTGCTTAGCATGCGAGGCACCTGAACTCGAGGCGCCCGAGCTACTCGCCGTGCTCGATAATGAGAACAGTGATACGTACTTCGTTCGACAGCCGTCGACACAAGACGAAATTGATGAAGCCTGCAGTGCAGCAAGCGTTTGCTGTGTTGCTGCACTGCGGTACGGAGGACGTGACCGCACCATCATTTCTAAGCTTGGTAATGACCCTGGACTTTGTGATTACATTATCGATGACCGTGGCAATCTAGTAGCAACACTTGATGAAGAAGGCAATCTGCTGCCATTTGCAGTACGTCTCATCGAAATCCAACGCTCGGAATGGCGAAAACGCAACAAAAAGTGGTACCAATTCTGGTTGTAACCGAACTCCGTGAATTTACTGGTCCAGCTTAATCGCATGTAACAATCGAACCAAAGTGGTGCTCGATGGTCCAAGAATGTGTGGCGGTAATTTGAGTCGCTACGAAATCGGAGTTGTTGTCGAGTGAAATTCGATCCCACGAAGATTGAGTTCATCAAGCGAAAGCAGGAATGGCTCAACGAAGTTGCGATGGAAGTCTTTGTTGATACCGTCTCTTCGTTTCCAGTGGATCGGTTGATTCGAGTCGTGGACAACATCGTTTGGTCAGAGTCGATCGACGATGTGGATGTGCAATTTGAGGTCATTGTCCACCAGGTCGATGATCATGGACTACCTGTTCAAATTTGTGCCGACGGAGTCTTCAAACTTGATCAGGAGCATCAGTTGATCTCAGCATCAGGCGGCTATTTCGACTACTTGAAGCCACTTGAACCTGATCGGTGAGACGGGGGAGCAACGAGTCGGAGTGACTTCGACCAGTTGCCTCGAGCTTTGGACGACCAAAGCGACGAATCGTCGTTGGTGACGAGTGAAAGCGATCGATCGGCAGGCGACAGCTTGATTGAGCATCTTGTGTGAGAATTGAAAATCGTCGGAATGTCATAATCCGGTCAACAACTTCGTTTTCACAATCACTTATCCCGTTGTGGGGTACTATCCATTCCCGGCCGATCACTTCTTCACGGAGATTCAGGCTGTCACAGGAACGAATGAACGATGAAGCCGGTTGTGTTTTATTACGCAGATGGAAGCGACGTGCGGGAGGGGGACAACATCCGCACTGGAAATGTTCCGAAAGCGGTCGTTCTAAAAGTCATTCAGCCAAATTCGCAAGATGCAAAAGACTATTCCTGCGAACAAGGAGGTATATTGATTGAAGAGTATTGGGAGAACGGGCCTGGTCTCGTCGTTGAAACCAGGCCAGACGGCATGTTCTGGGAAGACTACGAACTCATCAGTCGCAAGCAGATCCCGTGAAATCACCAAAACAGATCAATGAAGTCGACTTTCCCCAGCCCGTTGCTTCGTCGTCAGTCTAAGCTATTCATCTGAATGGGCGGCGAATTCATCGCGGCAAACATGGCTCGGAGAGGAAGGACTCTATCCAACCAGGATCGAGTGGCGTGACGATTGAACCTGATCGCTTATACTTACGCTTTCACTCTCGCTGGAGATGTTGCATGTTTCGTTGGGGCGTGTCGTGTGTTGTGGTTTGTCTGCTGGCCGGTTCGAGTTCCGTCTTCGCAGAAGAAATTCGGGTCAAAGCGGACGATTCGCTCGCGAAAGTTGTGGCAACAGCTTCCTCTGGAGCGGTCCTTCGAATTGCTCCGGGTGTTAAGGTCGAAGACTTCGTCATCCGCAAGCCGATCCATTTGATCGGTGATGGTTCCGAACGGGTGTCAATTGGTTCGGTTCTCGTCTCCGCAGATGATGTCACGCTGGAGAATCTGGAGTTTGGCGGGCATGCGGAAGCGGTCCTTCGAATCCGAAATACGCAGCGTGTAAAAGTGGACAACTGTCGCATCTCGAACACGAATCAGGAACATCTCGGATATGGCATGCAGGTTCGAAACGTCTCCACGCTCGATGTCAGCGACTGTGACATCATCGGCAACTCGGTTGGGATGGTCGCTCTCAGTCTGACGGATGGAACGTTTCGAGGCTGTGAAGTGACCAATCGTCTTGATGGTCTGATCTTCTCGGATTCGTCGAGCAATGTTTTGGTCGAAGACTGCTTCATCCATCATCACCTGGGAGAAGGAAGACCGGGCCACCATGCGGATGGAATTCAGTGTTTCCGAGGAGTCAAGAATCTGACTGTTCGTGGCTGTCGATTGATGGCCAATATGCAGCATATGATGTTTGAGTCGACCGATGGAATCACGATTGATAAGACGACGAGTTGCGGATCAACGGGGACGACGATCACGTTCGGCTGGGAGAATGCGAAGAATGCGACTCTGACCGGAAACACGTTCGCCTTTGCTGGTCTATCGCTCTTTAATATGACCGCTAGCGGTTACAAGCTGGATCATAACATTCTGGTCAGTGGGCATTCGAAGCCCGCTCTGTCGGTCAAGGGAGTCGAGGGGATTCAGTCCAACCACAATATCTTCTGGAATTCACCCCGAGCAGAGAAGCCGCAGATCGCGGTCAGTGAAATCGCGTTCCATCGCAATTTTAAGGAGTATCAGCAGGCTAGCGGGATGGATGCGGACTCGGAGAATCGTGATCCAGGGTTCGTGAACGCTCCCCTTGCGATCGCCCCCATCGACCCGCGTCGCTACACCTCAGCCCGAAGCAACTGGCTGCCACTGTGGGCTCATGATGAACTCTTCCGTGTTGGAGACGTGATCGAAGTCAACTTCGACGGCGTCGCACGTGAATGTCTCGCAATCGAAGATAAAGGCCTGCGATTTAAACCCGCCTTAGCAAAAATGCCAAGCAACGCGCCGTTCGTTGTCACCTGGGGCGATAATGAAGACATTCAGCCCGACCTTTCCCTTCGGGCTGATCGCGAAGATGCAGTTTTAACCACTCCTCTTAATAACTCTGAGAGTTCACTTGAGTGAGGTTAAACAGTCCAACAGATCTAAACACGCAAGGGGCTCTTGCACCGGAGGAATGCTTTAGCGGATCGACAAGCCCCGAGTTCGTCCGTTTCTTTTACGTGCTGAGCGAATTATGAACGGCGTGCTCACTCGACGGTACGAACCGATTTGCGAGGTCGTTGACGTTTTCTGATATAGCTGAGGAAACCGAAACTTCCCAACCCGATCAACGCGAATGACGATGGTTCCGGAACGACGTTGGATTGAAATCGATTGTTCACGATACCAACATCACTGGAGTCGACCGAATAGACCTCTGATGCATTCGGTCCCTGAATCGTAAAAACGTCTCCGGATTTCGTCAGATTGAATGTGTTGCCAAACTGAATCGTTGGACGTGTCGGGGCATATCCTTGAATTGTCGTCAGCGAAAAGAACATGGTGACGGGAACGTTGACTGGGACTTGCATCACACCGGTTGAGATCGGCTGAGCGTTCCCATTGGCGGAAAAGTTACTAAGCATGCCGCTCTTCAGGACCGGTGGAGAGGATGGATCAAGAATTTCCGCATACGTTCCGCCTGCAAGATACCCGTGTGTTCCTGCGTTGACGAGAATATTCGAATAGATGAACTGTGCAGGATCGATTGTCCCACTCAAGTCGAGATTCATAATGATGTCAACTGGGGAGTTGCCGGTTGAACTAAAAATGGTTTCGAACTGGACAGTTGCTGTCACCTCCTGACGTTGAGGTGCGTATTGTCCATTGTTGCGCGCCTCCGCGTAGATCCCGATTGAACCCGGGTTGACATTCACTCGAACTTCACCCCAGTTCTTTAATTGATAATCGGTTGGCCCTGAAAACGAATAGTTGATCGATGTGCTTGTCGGACCGACGGACTCGATCGGACCCGTTGACCCGTAGCTATCGGCATTATGGGTCATCGAATATTCGACACCTGCCCCGGCGTTGCACGACATCGTAACAACAAAGAATAGAGCGATCGTGGTTCTCATCTGAAGCCTCTCCCCGATTCTGTGAATTTGATTCAACGGCATGAAATCTCTAATGGTGGATCAACGGCACGTCACGACTCTGGTTGGTTCAGCCCTTCATGTAGAAAAGCGAGTGCTACAAAGCAGGGACATCATCAAAACCGAAAAATTAGGCATGTTTTGCAAAATTCATGATGTCTCGATCAGTCGGGCTGCGCTTAACCAGAAGAAGGGAGAATTGCGTCCAGTCGATTGTGGAGCTAGAGTGAAATGAATCAGATCACATCTAGTTGTCCGATAAGCTCAGTGTGCAATGACTGGTTACGACAACAGTTCCCAATTGCAGAGTCTCGTTCATCGAGCATCGGCGGGAGACCCGTCTGCGTCCGAGGAATTGCTGGATCGTACGTTTCAGCAATTGCGGAAAATGACGAGTCGGATGTTGCGGAATTATCCCCGGTTGCGGCGCTGGGAAGAGACAGACGACGTCTTTCAAAATGCCGCTTTCAAACTTTGTCGATCGCTGGAAGAAGCCCGTCCCGAGACTGTCGCTGGCTATTTCGGGCTGGCAGCCACGCAAATTCGCCGAACACTGATCGATCTCGTTCGCCATCATTTCGGTCCTCACGGGCATGGAGCCAATCACCACAGCGACGGTGAGGCGGCTGATGACGGTCGACTCAAACGGCTTGCTGATACGCACGGAGAACCGCAAACACTCGACCAGTGGGGTGAATTTCATGAATCCGTCGATCAACTTCCGGACGACGCCCGCAATGTCTTCGAGATGATCTGGTATGGAGGACTGGAGCAGAAAGACGTCGCGGAAGTTCTGAAGGTTTCGGTTCCAACAATTCAGCGACGATGGTATCTGGCCCAGCATCTCCTGCATCAACAATTCGGTGACAAATCCCCTCATAACGGACATCAAAGTCGACCATAAAAAGATGAGCGACGAAGAGACGATTGGAAATCTGGTCATCACCTGGTGCGAAGCGAACGCAGTGGGGCAGCATGTCACTGTCGATGAGCTGTGTGATCAGCATCCGGAACTTGCCGATGAAGTCGCTGCGAGGATCGAAAGTCTCCAGGCGATGCAATGGCTCACTGATGGGCCGTCCGCCGAACACGAATCGGATTGTCCCTTCCCACGTCACTTTGCAGAGTTTTCTAACTCAGATGAAGAGGACTCGCTGCCTGACACGCAATTGACAATAGAACAATTGATGAGTTCCATCTCTGCGAGCGGGCTGAGAACCGCAGAGAGCATTCAAATTGTTAAGGACTCATTGAACGGAAACTGCCCCAAAGAATTTGCCAAACTTCTGGTTCGTGAGAAACTACTGACGCCATATCAGGCCCGTACATTTCTCACCGGAAGCGACGAACCGATCGTTCTCGATGAATACGAAATTCTGGACCGCATCGGCGTCGGCGGGATGGGAATCGTCTATCGAGCCTTGCACCGCACGATGGATCGTGTCGTTGCGTCAAAAATCCTCCCACGGGAGATGGTCGATTCCCAAGAGAAGGTGCTCCGATTTCAACGTGAAGTCAAGACTTCCGCAAAGCTGAGACACCCGAACATCGTTACGACTTATGATGCTCGTCAATGTGACGGAATTCACTTTCTTGTTATGGAGTATATCGCCGGGAAAAATCTCGACGAAATCGTCAAGGAAAACGGAGCACTCAGTGTTTCCCAATCGGTCAACCTCATCCTACAGGCAGCACATGGACTGAAGCATTCCCACGCTCAGGGAATCATTCATCGAGATATTAAACCTGGGAACTTAATTCTCGATCCTTCGGGCAGGTTGAAAATTCTTGATATGGGGTTGGCCCGCGTTAGATCGACTGATGCTGACGTTGAATCGATGATTCTGCACAATCTGACGGAAGCGGGCGCGGTGATGGGGACTGTTCATTATATGTCTCCCGAGCAGGCCTTAGATTCAATGACTGCCGATCATCGAAGCGATATCTACTCGCTGGGATGTACGTTGTTTCACCTGTTGACAGGAAGTCCTGTATATCCGGAGAAGACAATACTGAAAATCGTGATGGCTCACCAGCAGGCAGGGATTCCATCTTTGAAAGACTTCCGGAACGACGTGCCCAACGAGCTTGACGAAATCTGCATAAAGATGCTGGCAAAACGCCCGGAGGATCGTTTCCAAAGTCTGTCAGCCGTGATCGAAGCTTTAGAATCCCTCAAGCTTGATACTTGCGAGTCGTCTGTCGCTCTCGAATCACCTCGTTTGGAACGATCTTTAGTCGATACCAAGCTTCCAGAGACGACAGGTCATTCTCAATCACATACATTAAAACCCTCGGACAGCAAAAGTGGCTCGAATGAACGAGGGGCAAGAACAAATACGAACTTGATTGCTTTCGCAGGGATGGTTTTAGTGGTGGGGCTTGCGTCCGCTTTCTTTCTCTGGCCGAAGGTTCGGTCGGTAGTGCTTCAGGTTGAAAATGAAGAGTCGAAAGTAGCTGACGATCTTGATTCGTCCGAAGACAGCGTGGATGCTTCACTCACAAGTCGCGGAAATTCAGAAGACGACGGTGAGCAGATTCTTGAGAGTGACGTCGCGAAATGGGTACTGGAGCGGGGTGGGAAGGTCCGTGTTGAGTCGTATGGCGGCGAGAGTCACTTCGTAACTTCACCCGAAATGCTCCCTCCGGGGCCTTTATTACTTCGGGGCATCTATATCGAAACCACAGATAAGAGAATCTCCGACGAAGACGTGAAACGGTTTCGATTCCTCAAAGGGCTTCAGCTGTTAAATCTGAATCACCAGTATCTTTCCGAAAGCTCGATCGACATCATTGCCAATCTTCCACCTTTGGAGCAGCTTTCACTGATGAACTGCCAAGTTACAGATCGAGCACTTCGAAAGATTGTCGCCGCGCATCCTGATTTGATCAATCTGGGTTTCGGCAACTGCCCTGTCACTGAATCGGGATTGGGCGAAATCGTCAAGCTGAAACAGCTTCGATCCCTATTCTTGATCACATTGCCGTTGACATACGACAATTTTGACCAGTTCAAAGTGCTCGAGTCACTTGAAGTTTTCTATGTCACATGGACGCAGCTTGATGACAACGGATTGGAACAACTCTCAAAGTGGCCGAACCTGAAGAAGGTCGCAGTGACCGGGACGAAGGTGACTGATGAGGGAATTCGTCGGTTTCGCGAGAAACGGCCAGACTGCATCCTGATCACGTCCGACTGAGGGAAGTCTTCAGGGAGAAAACAATCAATCTGCGGCAAATCTCAATTCAGGCGAGCGCCTCTGGCTTCAAGCAGAAACCGATTGGCCAACCTCACACGATGGAATCCTCTCGATTCCTCCCGGGCAACGACTCAGTCAACGCCGCGTTCAGGATGGCCATGACAAATTCATTCAACTGATCCCGGAAAGGGATCGCTCGGAGTGGAAAGCAGTCGACCAGAGAATCACACAGGAACTGACTGCTCAACACCGGACACTGCGTTCTAATGAACCGAGTGCGAAGTGAATCGCAAACGGGATGATCTCTGCCATCTGTCGGGCCTCTGCGACTCAGCAAGAAATCGACCGGTGGAACTACCAGATGATCGCTTCTCACGCATCTTGGAGATCACAATTGCCAAAACCCCGAGGAAGGCCCCGGGATTTTGGTGTTGGTGCAATACCTTTGGCAGTAAACTTAAGTTTACATCGGGGCTGCGTTTATCTCAAAAACTGAAGGCGGCTGGAACTCATGGCGTGCTCCCCATTTTCTGATCCAGATGTTATGAGAGTCAACCGACCGATTTTGGTTCGAGGAGACTTTGATGACGAAGCGACGACGACGTAAGCCTGAGCAGATTGTGAAGCTGTTGCAGGAGGGGCAAGCGATGTTGGCGGCAGGAAAGTCGCTGGCTGAGGTGTTGCAGAAGCTG
>NZ_SIHI01000082.1 GCF_007859735.1 Thalassoglobus neptunius
GAATCATTTCGATCATCTCCCACTGAAGGTCAGTCAGGTCACTTGGGTACGCTTTTCGAATCGCCTCGGACACCGTGCACTCCTTTGCGTTGATGAACCGCAAAGTGTGAACAAAACCAGACTTTCACAAAACCTCAGTTTCCGGATAGCCTCTGACTTACTTACCTAACCCCAACTCTCATAAGCCTGGTTCAAACTTCGGGGGCATTTCAGGGGGGCCAGCAATTTCTGCATTCAGAGGCATTTTGAGTACCTGCTCTTCATTCAGATGAAGGTCCATCTGCGGGAATGGAATATCGATATTGTGGGCGCGAAACGCGAGATCAATCGCTCGATTGATCTCAGTCAACGTCGCCAGTCGATCTTTGAGATCTGGCAGGTAGCACCGAAGTGTTAAGTTCAAAGCACTGTCGCCAAAGCTGTCGAACGTGACGGTTGGAGCGGGATCATTGAGAACCACCGGATGGGCGATCGCAACTTCTTTCATCAGCTCACGTGCTTTGTCGGTATCGGTTCCATAGGCAACTCCAACCGGAACCAGAAGTCGATTCGTCTTATTGGACAGTGTCCAGTTTAGCATTCGTCCTGTAATAAACTCTTTGTTAGGGACAATATATTCTTTCTGATCGAAGTCGACGATTGTGGTAGCCCGAATATGAATCTTGGATACAGTTCCAGTCACGTCATCGATCGTGACAACGTCGCCCACTCGAACAGGACGCTCAAGAAGGAGAATTAAACCGGAAACAAGGTTGGCGAAAATCTCCTGAAGTCCAAAACCCAATCCGACGGTCAACGCGGCCAGCAGCCATTGAACGCTCGACCAACCGATGCCGATGGTCTGACACGCAGTGACGACACCAGCCAAAGTGAGTGCATAGCCTGCAATCGTTGTCACCGCATGCTTCGCTCCGTCGTCCATGGTAAAGGTACGGAAAACCAGAACCTCAAGGACTGCTCGTAAATGACGACTGAAGACGAACGTCATTGCCAGGAAGATCACTGCGAAAATCAGCTTTGAAATCGTGATCGGGACAGCGCGAGTGACAAGTTGCGTTTCCGAGCGTCCCTCTCCAATATCAACGACTTCGGTGACTTGAGCAGTTGTTCGCCATAATTCGACGTTGCTGACGGACTGGACTGCAGGAAGCACTTCAATCCAAATGTTCCATGCTCCGACCAGAAAGACGACGATCGCCAGCCCACTTGCGAATCGACCGATTTGTTCCGATAGATGATGCGGATGCATTTCCGGACTGTCGTTTTCAACTTCCGACTTTCGTCCGGCCTGGTTGTGACGGCGATGAAATCGACTCGCCAGTGCGAAACGATGGTTCGCAGCAGTCACCCACTTTTTCGCAAACGAAAACGCGGCAACAAGTCCGGCAGCGAGAAGGAGAGTCATCTCGAGGCGGAATAGAAGCTTCTTAGCTGTGTAGTGGTATCCCATGAGTGACAGGACGGAAAACGCAGTCGGCCCGCATAGAATGATCACATTCACAAGGCGAAAGATCATCCTCGACCGCTGATAATTGCTGGTCGACAGGAGCGAAGTGATCGCTGCTCCGACCTGATACATCACGAACGTGAGCACAATCATTCCCGAAACGAACATCACTCTCCCCAACGACTGCACGTACTGGCCGTCGTTGAACTGGATCGCAACTCCGTCGATTAAGACGAGTGGCGTCGTGAGAATCATGAGTGTTGACAATGCACGATAGACGCGAGCCGTGACCTCATGGGGCCAACCAAGAAAGAAATCTCCGACACCGCCGCGACGCGTCAGTTGTCGCAACAATTCAATCGTTCCAGCATAGAAGGCTGCGCGAAGAAGAGAAGTTGCCAAAGCAGTCGAGAATTGGTCGTCCGAAATTGCAAATGTTTGAATCAACCACGAAGTCAACAGAATCGCGACAGGAATCGCAATCGAGATCAACGCTGTCAGTCCGAGTGCAGCTGGCATCGCGATCATTGGAGAGAGTTCACGTTTGTCCGCTCGGGACGAGATCTTTCGAAGCCATCCCAAAGACTGCCAACGCAAGAAGACAAGAAACACACACGCAGCAATGATCGTCATTGAAAGTGCAGGCCGCTGAACGAGTGCATTCACAATCGTTGTGACGACATTCACCCACTGCGATGGCGAACCGAACTTGATTGCCCCTTCCACCGCATGCTCAAATGTCCCCCATTCAGCAACTGGGGCACTTTTAATCCACAGCACTCGTTCATCAATGTAAGACCGAAACTCTTCAACCAGTTTCGCGAGGTTCTGAGCCTGAACATCGAGATCTGCCAGATTCCTAAGCCCAGAGTTGTAATCTCCAATTAAGTCGCCGAGATACTTACGACGGTCCTGAGCGAGAGTTAAAGCCATCTGTTCAATCTCGCTGGATGAACCATAGTCTTGATGGCTCTCCGCGAGAGACTTCGCAATCTCCACAACGTCTCCGAAGCGAGCACGCTCATCTTCGAGAAGCATTAACTCTTGTTGCCATTGAGCAGCTCGTTCAGCGGCGGACTTCCTCATTTCTAAGAAACGACCGACATTCGGAAGGTGATCACGCTGGTTTGTCAGATACAACCCAATCGCGGTTGTCAGTTCATTCTGAACTCGATCAACTTTTTCCTCGGCCGTTGCGAATTCTGCTTCTACAGTTTCGAGCTGTTCCGAAACCTTTTCGAGATCCGTGGCGATCGACGTCAACTCATCCTGCAGTTGAGTCCGTGTTTCGGTTAACGTGGCGTTCCGCTCAGCCAGAGTTCGCAGGGCGGGATGCGCATTCTGCAACTTTCGTCGAGCTTCCTGAGCTTGGGCTTCGGACTCAAGACGTCGAGCTGTTGCAATCTGTTCTTTCCATGCTTCGAGTCGTTTCGTCGAGTGTTTTTTCTCCCGTACGAGATTGTCGCGTTGAAGCGGAAACAGGTCTTTGAGAGCTTCATACCGGAGCT
Organism: Thalassoglobus neptunius; assembly: GCF_007859735.1. GTDB lineage: Bacteria > Planctomycetota > Planctomycetia > Planctomycetales > Planctomycetaceae > Thalassoglobus > Thalassoglobus neptunius. The sequence goes on from NZ_SIHI01000082.1 coordinate 2,956, forward strand.
GTTCCACGTGATAGAGATCAAGTTGTTTTTCCAAAAGTTTCAGTTGCGCTGTCTGCTCAGTTCGACGAGCTTCGGTCACGAGGGGATGCTCACCCGAAACCGGTGCCGCACCAATTTGTGTCTTCAGCTCTGCAATTTTTTCCTGTGCCTGATTGATGATAACAGGCATCTGCGGCTGTCGTTCACTTCGAACTTTCGAGCGAGATTCCCAGTCTTCTAAACTTTTCGAAGCAGCATTCAGCAACTCTTGCTCAACGATGAGTTGTTGTTCGAGAGTTGCGAGATCAGCTTCTCCCGCTGTCAGAGAAAGCGGCTCTAATTCCTTTCCTAACTTCTCCTTCTGCTCTTCAATTGAAGCTGCAACGGTATCGATCTCAGCTTTGTAAGCGATCGCCTTGTTAACAGCGTCTTCAGCAAGCTTCAAAAACTCAGTGGCTTTAGCATAGTGCGAAATGACCACGGGTTTAACATCTTCAGGAGCCTCTGTGGATTCCGCGACCGACCGCTTTCTACCGATCTCTTCCAACGTCAACTCGCTGGCAGACTCGGCACCGGAACCAGTTTCCGCATGAGCAGTTTGAACGGGGGGCTCTTCGCACGACTGTTCAGGTTGAGCATCAGCAACGTCAGGAGTTACCTCTGTGCTTTCCACAGTGTGATCAGAGACGCGGAAGGCTTAGCGGCCTGACTCTCGTTCACCGCGGCAACCGGAGTCACTTGTTGATCGAAGTGAACCTTCGACGGCGCCTCTTGAGTGGTAGCCTCTTCAATAGGGTTCTCTAAAGACTTGAATCCACCGGCTTCAAACGAAGCAGCCGGGAATTCGAATTGAGTCTTGTCTTCAACAACCGGGACCAGTTGCCTTCCAGGGGGACTCTTCAGTTGAGGCGACTCCAAATTGGGATCGTCGGTTCCGGAACTGGCTTCATTGGTGACACTTTTAACTTCCGCAGGCGACTCGGTTCGGACCGGACGACGTGATCGCATCAGAGTGAAGTTACCGCTCGAAGGAGCTTCCTGCTCGTTCCAGGAACTGGAACGGCTCTCTGTCTGACCGACTGGGTTATGCCCGGGCTGAGCGGTTTGAGAGAACCATCCCGTCGAGCGATTGACCGGGATAGCCTCGCGACGAGTCGGAGAAGAAGCGTCTCCAACCGATTGTGAACTGGGAAGCGAGATCCAGTCGGCTTCGGAAGAATCCGTTGCAACCGAATCGACGTTGAACGGAACAAATTCTTGTGCGACGAGCCCGTGACACGGAATCGTCAACGCAATGGCCAATGTCGAAAAGAACGGTGATAACAGGCGGCGGAGAGAAGAGGACGACATGGATTCTCATCGATTTGAGTCAGTAGAGCAGTTTTGAGAGTGCCTTCGCGAATTTGCACGAGACTTTCATGCGAACTGGCGGGGGTGCCTCTAAGTACTCCAACTGAATTTCTTCATCAATTGAGACTTTTGCTCAAGTTCTCGATGAGAATCCGCCGCAAAGCCTGATGATCAGACGGTATCCAACGTCCGCAATGGAGAGAAATGACATCCAAGATCAGCGGAAAGCCCGGACTGAACGGCAAGAGCTGCCGATCCCCGCGCGTCGCCAATGCAGACATCAATGAATCCCCACAATTCGATGCGACTCGCAGAATCCTGAAAAGCTTGACGCAAAGAAGCCACGAGACGAAAGTCGCTAATCCTCTCGCGTGCTCAACGGTCCCCTTACGGAGTCGTTCCGACTTCCTCACCGGGAGCAGGGTATTTGCTCGACCACGGATGAAAGTCTGAAACTGGCAACGTAAGCTTCTTCGCCATGTCTTTTCGATCGTCCTGAAAGAAAACGAGCCGATCAATTTTCAGATTGGGGGAACGGGGTGCAATCCAGACATCATTCGCCAGCTCTTCGAACCGCCACTGATTCACAAGCTCCTCCGGCTGATCGATGGGGCTGAATTCATCGACCCAGCCCCATTCACCCGGTGCAATGTTCTTCGACAGGGCACCGACCATCCAGGGGCCATCAGCAACTTTGATCCAGAACGTGTTTTCCCGCTCCGGTTGCGGGTGATCACTTCGAACACGAACGGCAGCTTGCCACTCGCCCTCGACGTTCGCATTCAGACTCACCCTTGTGATTCCCGACTCGGGAGACTCTTGTTGAGAACGGAGTGCTCTCAAATAACCAAACCCTGTCGCTTCCGGGAGAGCTTTCTCCATCGCCCATGACTCATCCCGTTGAACAGGGATCATCTCCGCCTCAACGACGATCAATCCTCCCTGATCTTGAAACTGATAGCGATGAAAGACCTCTGATGGATCGGGACGAGGCACGCGACTGGGATCAAACATCGGATACGGACGCATGGAATCAAGGACTTCCTGAAGCTCAACACGCGCCTCGCGCTCCTCCGGAGAATCGTCCGCGATATACAGAGGTTCTTCTTCAAAAAGATCGTTCACGAGATCGATCATTCGGCCGTCTTCGTACAACTTGAACCACTCACCGATTGCGACTCGGATTAACGCAAAACGATCTTTATCCCAGCCCGGTCGAGGGTCTTGATGTATATAAACCCATTCGCGTTGTCCCGGTTCTTCTTGTGTCAAAACGTTGGCGAAGCTGATTCCGTCGACGTTCTGAGGAATCAGTTCTTCAGCACTAGCGACTTCGAGAAGCGTCGGAAGCAAATCAACCGAATCAATAAGATCGTCCGAGACAATGCCGCTTTGAATCGTTCCCGGCCAATTCGCGATTGCCGGAACACGAACACCTAATTCTGTCGCCTTTCCCTTTTCACCGCGAACAACTCGATCTCCTATTCGGGATGCGACACGCATGTTCGTGCCGTTGTCGCTGTAAAAGAGAACCAGCGTATTCTCTCGGAGCTTAAGGGCTTCGAGTTTCGCAACAAGCTTCCCGACGAGTTTGTCAGTGTACTCGATCATGCCTTTCGCCAGTCGCGTCTCTTCGACATGACGTTTCTCAGGCTCTTTCCACTCCGGGCTATCGGGCGTGGGGACCATCGGGTTATGGGGTAGGGCCATCGAGTAGTAGACGAAGAACGGTCCCTGCTGATTTTGTTCGATGAACTCACCGATGAAGTCGGACCAAATGTCCGGTCCGTATTTTCCGGTCGTCCGCGTCAATTCCTTGCCGTTTTGCACGATGACCGGATCAGCGTACCGCGACCCTTTGTCTTCAGTGTGTCCAACGTGCCAGAGTGAGTACTCGTCGAAACCAGAATCCTCCGGAAGCATTCCGGTATCCCGTCGAAATTCAGCTCCGGGATAGTCTGGCGGATCGTAGCTTGTGAGTTGCCACTTCCCAGCCATGCATGTTTTGTAGCCAGCTTTCTGGAAGAGATGTCCGATCGTCGTCGCTGCCGGATCCAGAATCCCGAAGGCTTTCCAGTTCCGAAGATTCAAGCGACCGGTCATCAATTGAATCCGCGTATTTGTACATAGCGGAAGGGCATAGGCCCGATCAAATCGAACACCCTCGGCAGCAAGCCGATCAAGATTCGGTGTCGCGTAGGAAGTCCCTCCGTAGCAACCGACGGTCTCAAAACCCAGATCATCTGCGAGAATCAAAACGATATTCGGTCGTTCATCCGCAGCCATCACGTTCGATGTTTCGAAAGCGAGAACAATCAATCCAACCAGAAAGAGACTCTTCACATCTGCACTTTCTATGATCAGCGACGCGAGAATGGTCCATGAAGGAACCGGCCATGAAACTGTGCGGGAGATTCGCCCCGAATTCGTTCAATCTGCTGATTCTGACTGTTCCATTTCGAGGAAACAATCGACACGCGACAAGAACTTCGCAATACTGGGCCCAATCTTTCAATCTTCGAAACATTTCAAGCGAATTCGCTCGGACAACGTACTGCACTGACAGCGAATGCAAGTCTTCCCGCAGTCGCCTGGACCGTTGCCTTTGAATTCCGGAAGCCCTTGAACGTACGCTTTCGTCCGAACCCGCTCGCTATCTGCTCTCTGAACTGAAATCCGCGACAATGCAAAATCCTGAACAAACAAGCCCCGAAGAGGCGTCCACTGCTCCCACGAACGGCAACGCACGTCGGCCAAAGCGTCTCTCCACGCGATTGATGCAGCTCATCCGCAGAATTCACCTCTATTCGGGACTGCTCCTTCTGCCTTGGGTTCTCCTCTACGGAATCACCGGAGCCATGTACAATCATCAGTGGCTCTTTTCTGAAGTCGCAATGCAGCCACTCTCCGAAGAGGTCATCGCGTCGACACCAATGAGTGAATTTCCCACGCCAGAGGGATTCGCGCAGCAAGTCGTCGATTCGCTTCAGTCTGCCGCTCCGCAATCGGAGATCCTTCTCGCAGAGAATCCACGAGCGGAGTATACGGGGGACCTGCTCTTTGAAGTCTTCGCAAGCGGAGAACGACACGTCGTCCACATCGACCCCATCACTCAGGAATCGCATCTCGTGACGTTCCCTGAAAACCCCGAAACACCCGTCCCTGTCCTCGATGACCTCCAAAGCTTCATCAAGATCGACAACGACCCTCACATCTCCGCTCTCAATTCGGTGCGTCCGCTTCTCGATGAAGCAGGAATCGACTCGGGAAATCCGAAACCTTTCGGATGGGCAAAGCTCAATTTCCTGGCCATTGTTGATGGTAAACCAGCACGTGTCACTTACGTCCTGAAAGATGGACATGTTGATGTCACTCATTACAACGGTGACGACGGATTTACTCCGCGGGCGTTCTTTCTAAGACTTCACACGTCACACGGTCAATCTCCACATTGGAACGGTCGAAGCATGTGGTCGTTGTTTGTCGACACAATGGCGATTGCGATGGTTACCTGGGCGCTATCAGGTGTCTTAATGTGGTGGCAGATCAAGCGGACGCGCTGGATTGGAGCAGTGCTCCTTTTAATCAGCATCGCAACTGCAACGTTCATGTTCATCAGTATGCAAGACTTTTATGCGACAACGAAACTGTAAGCTGCTGCTTCACGAATGCGCAGGGACTGCCTGCGAATAACCTCATGTGAGAGAAAGCTATTGACAAATGCAGTAGAATTGATTCCGCTTAATCAGGAATGGTTCGTCAATGGATGTGTACGAATTATCGCCAAAAAGTGAAGACGAGCCATTCCTTGCGGAATATAATTATTGCAAGCGACCACTTGCACTTTTTCCAACTCATGCACGCCCCCATCGCCAGAGTGAGAACGGATCCTAAGCCCACTGCGTGCACTCCCGTAATGTGGGTGCACAGACGCAATGAAGAAGGCAACTCCTTCACAGTTGAAGCCACTTCTTCTTCAAAGCTGATCTCACCACCATGAGGGATTATTGGGAGAGTTATTTATGCCGGCACCGCGAACGGGATTTCAAACGATCCCCGGTCATCTCACTCACTATCTGGATGAACTTGATCTCACGAGGAAAGACCTCGCATCCGCTTTGGGAGTGAGAGCCTATCCGGAATCCTCTTCATGCTGTAAGTCGGTATTTGAACGGAGCTTGGTTGGGTGAAGGAGCTAAGCGGCGGAGCATGCGACCAATGGAAGCCACATAGATCATGGCTTCGCTCGATTTGGTG
>NZ_SIHI01000083.1 GCF_007859735.1 Thalassoglobus neptunius
CAAATCGAGCGAAGCCATGATCTATGTGGCTTCCATTGGTCGCATGCTCCGCCGCTTAGCTCCTTCACCCAACCAAGCTCCGTTCAAATACCGACTTACAGCATGAAGAGGATTCCGGATAGGCTCTAAGTTCTCTCTGCTATCGCCATCGACTTTCTATAATTGCCAGCACTTATCTGTCTTGCTGAATGACGCGTTTGCTCTCGCGAATCACGACACACCATTGATCGAGATGATCGGATGTGTGTGATTGGGCATTTCGAAACAGGGATCCGATGAACCAGAACATGACTCATGAGCACGAGTCGAACGTGCGACTCAGTGACTTCATGAATTTCGATGGCAGTGGTTGCCATTGATTCAGGGATGCGTCCGATGCTTCAGTCGTGAATTCAACGACGTGCATCACGACGGGCGGAATCTGCTCTATGAGTGTTAAGATTTGATGAGCAACCGACTGCGAAACTGAAAGTTCTCACGTTTCTGTGAAGATTTCCCGTTTCGCTGATCTGGAATCAGAACAGCTTGATCGGTTGTTCGCAAAATTCGTGAGTTGGGCTTTGAATCAACGGCGAAGTGATGGCGGCGGATCGAAGGGGAGTGATGAATTGCAGTGGTGTATCGACTGCCGAACGACCCGGAGGATCGGAAATGTTGGATCGGTGATTTTCTGAGAGAGTGCAGGGGAGTGCAAAGAGACAGGAACGGAAGACGTGAGCTGTCGCGAAATTGTTTGCAAGAGATCGCGGAATTCGACAAGATTGGCCCGGGAAATGAAAAACGCGGCGGACCCATTTCGGGCACGCCGCGCTGAAGTTCTTAGCTCAAAAGAAGCTGGTTTGAAGTTTAGGGCTTCGTGAAGGTGAGCTTTGTCGAGTCGTCAACGGAGCTGAATTGCATCGTCTTGGGTGAAGTTAAGTCGATTGTGCAAATCATCGTGCCTCCGGAGTTCGGCTGCATCACGAGGTTCTTGCCCCGCACAATGAAGGCCCCTTTGACTGATTGCGGTTTCGCGTCCCGGGTGAACGTCCAGGTGAACGAATCTTTAGGATCGAGGATCAGTACGTACGTTCCTTTGTCATCTTGAGCTGTCCAGGTCCCGACGAGTTGTGCGATCGGGTAGGCCGGCTTTTGAAGATCGGGAGCGGGAGTCTGATCGGATGAAGAGTTGTCGGACTTCGGCGGATCGTACATTTTCACAAGGTCCGTCGTCAGCGTGTCGTCCGGTTTGATCTGAATGACTTTCTTCCACTGATTGACGGCTGCATCTTTGTGACCAGCTGTGAGGTAGTGATACCCCAGCAAGAACATCGCCCCTGCATCGTCTGGATGAGTTCGAACGTATTCTTCGAGCTTTCGAAGCTGCTTCGTGTAGACATCCGCGTCGTCGTACAAGCTGATCATCGTCGTCCAGTCCCACCCGGGGCCAGCTGCCAGCACTGCGTGAATTGTCGCAGCTGCATCCTGGTACTTCCCGATTGCGAAGAGGCAGAGGCTGCGAAATTCGTTCATTGCAGCATCTTCAGGAGCGTAAGCCAACGACTCGTTCGTGAGTTTTAACGCCTGATCGAACTGTTCATCGTAGAATGCTTGCTGTGCTTTCTTGAACGTCTCGGTCAGAGGATCGGATGAGGAGCTGTCACTTGAATCACTCTGGCTGGATTCCTCGGACTCGTACGATGGATTCCCGACAACTGGCTGTGAGTAATTCACGACAGTATCGTCGTTCACGTAAACTGGTCCGGTGTAATACGGGTTGTAATAGTCTCCGACACCAAACATGTAGTCGACACAGTTGAGTCCCCACATTGTCACACCGAATGCTGCTGCGACGGGATATTCGTCCCAGATGTAGTTCCAACTTCCGTGACCCCAAACGGGACAATAACCGTTGTACCATCCCCAGTTGCGAGACCAGTGTCCGGCCGGTCCGAAGTAGCCAGTGTGTCCCCAGGCTCCATTTGGTCCGACGTGTCCGGTGTGTCCCCAGTGACCTCCGTTAGGCCCCCAGACGCCGGTGTGTCCCCAGTAACCGTTTGGTCCCCAGAATCCAAAGTGATTGACATCTCCGCCGTGTGGACCGACCCATTGCTGATGAGCCCAGGAACTGTCTCCCCAGTGGTTTTGAAGCTGATCGAAACGTGTGGAAAGGTCTTGATGACGTTCTGGAATGGTCCCGCGATCGCTGGGATTCCATCGCGTTCCAGCTCCACCCTCTCCTGGACGCATTCCCGGATTGCGTGTGCCAGCTCCACCTTCGCCCGGTCGATTCCCCGGCAATCTCGTTCCGGCTCCACCTTCTCCTGGTCGAGTTCCAGGAAGTCGTTCTCCTGCTCCGCCTTCTCCGGGGCGATTTCCTGGCAAGCGAGTACCAGCTCCGCCTGCACCCGGTCGCATGCCTGGGAGTCGATCGCCGGCGCCTCCTTCTCCGGGGTGGATGCTCGGAAGACGATTGCTCGCTCCTCCGTGAGAAGGTCCAAATCCGGGAAGTGAGGCAGTGCCTGATCCCGGGCCAAAGCCGTTTGAAGGATGTAATCCATTCGGGTGTGTTCCGCCGCCGGAAGGCAAACCGGGACGCCCGTTGCCTCCGAAGATGTTTGAGCGGTTCCCGGGATTGAGATCAGGCCGAGTGATTCCTCCTCCGGGCTGCAATGGGTTGCGATCTCCAACTCCCAGCCCGAGTCCGCCAGTTTCAGGTCGGTGGACCAGATTCGAATTGTTCAGGCCGCCGCCTCCACCGAGATTCAAATTGGGGCCTTTGCCTGAGAGAGGTGAATGCGATGGAAGGTTCGGACGGAATCCGCCACCGGAAAGTCCGCCTCCCGAGAAGCCACTGCCGCCGTGAAAGTTGCCCCCGCCTCCGAAACTTCCGCCGTGAAATCCTCCCCCTCCGCCAAAGTTGGCACCGTGAACTCCGCCACCTCCGCCGAGTCCTCCAGCATGGAATCCACCCCCGCCGAGACTGCCTCCGTGGAAGCCTCCTCCACCAATTCCTCCGCCGTGAAATCCGCCGCCGCCAAGGCCCCCACCATGGAATCCTCCCAGTCCACCTCCGCCGAAGCCGCGTGCGAAAGTTGTATTGGTCGACAAGGGGAAACTCAGGGCTGCGATTGCGCAGACCCAGAAGTATCGTCGAATCATTTTTGTTCTCCCAAACGTGTCGAGCACGTTGTTATGAATTTTGTATCGCGATTGACGTCGTCAATCCGGACCGTGTGATTTCCGTTGTCGCACTCGCTTGAATTAGTTTCATTCGATGTACGACGAGAAGTGCGTTTGCTCATGTGATGCGTCGTTCGCCCGAGACGAAATTGCTTTAGTTCAGATTCTTCGGGGCTTCGACGGCCGGTGGCTTTCGCACGACACGGTGAACTGTTGGAGGAAGGCTCGTGCCGTTGACGAGGCGTTGAGTCTCCGACACGACGATGGCGTCATCTCCGTCAGCCAGGTAGGTCAGTCGGGCTGATCGACGAACTCCGCTGGCATCGATTCCACTCATGTTGACGGACCAGCTTCCGTCGGGATTCGGTTCCCACCAGCCTTCGGTTGTTCCACCGTGAGACTCGAAAACCCAGGAGTGGAATTGATTCCGTTCCGCGTCCCAGGCGATGCGGTGAGTTCCGGTCCAACTGACGGCGTCGGATTGTTCAACAGTGAATGTTCCGACGAGAAAATTTTCATCTTCTGACCAGTCCCAGGTCGATTGCGTAATGACACCGCGAACGTCTTCGTGCCAGTCACCCAGCAGCCATGTGAGTGCTTTGAGTTGTTCGTGCGAACTCATCGTTCCGGAACTCAACTCACGGACGCTTGCCATCAACCAGGACCCGTCGTTCTGTTTGACGTGAGTGGTTGTGTAGAGCGTGCGGATTGTTGCTTCGTCTCCTTCGGGGTTGAAGGAGGCGACACCGTCTTCGACCATGACTCCATGGGCAATCTGGCGGATCGAGGCCATTTCGATGGCGAGTGTTCCCGGAGGAGAAACCGCGAAATTGGCTGCGAACTCAGCTTCGATGACGGGACGTCCGTGAAAGATTGTTCCCGACACGTCCACGTATTCGGCTTCATCAGTGAATAGTTTTGAGAGCGCGGTTGCGTCGCGATTGTTAAACGCTTCGATGTAATGATTCGCTGTCTGCTCCGCGATAACCTGTATGGCAGGCTTCGTGTTCGTCTGTGCTGAGGCGTTGGTGCTCCAGAACAGCATTGATGCTGCAAGAAACGCAATGAGTCGCTGCATATGTTTACTCCTGATGTGGCCTGAATTGAGAAGAATTGACTGTGCGTCGCGTCTGCGGTTGTCATTTCCGAAGAGGCGCCGAGAAGCGTGAAAGCGATGGTTTTTCGAGATCTGTCTGGATCGTACGGGAGCAGGCATGGGATCGCTCACTCCGCTGAACAGGGAGAGGGCGATCCGTTTCGATCCGGTATTTGAATGTGTGTCTTGCACTGTTCGAACAGTCAGCACGGGGACGACTTTATCGGGAACGGGAAATCTGGAGAGGGGGCAGTTCTCCAATTGTCCTGAGCCCAAACATACAACGATCTACGGCACAACATGATTCTCTCTGTCATTCTTTCATGAACTCATGAGAACAGTGTGAAGTTGTGGCGGTCCATCTGATGAAGAAAGAGCAGGGACCCTACCGAGAGATTACAACTTCTGATGCGGAACGACTACGTTCAGGCTTGAAATCGGCAATGGTGTGAGCATCGCCAATGGTGTCGACGATGCCAAAATGAATGGCAAGCCCCCGGATTTGCAGCCGTGCATTCTGAGAATCGTTGCTCAAGCTTTGTCGAGTGAAGAAGTTGGGGCTTTAGTCGGGAGGGGAGTGGCGCAACTCATTGATTGTTGCGTGGCGATGTCCATCCACAACTTGTGTCAAAAATGAAACGATCCCGCCGTTCCGAAGAGTGGCGAGATCGTCCATTTGTTTTTCGAGTTCCGCTCGGTGGTTTTATTTCACCGATGAAATGACTGTTCCGGTGGCCATGTCATGGACCATTTCGCCAGCGTGATAGCTTGATCGAACGAATGGACCGCATGCGACCATCGAGAATCCCAGTCGGTGACACTGCTTCGCGATTTCTTCGAATTCTTCCGGCGGAACAAATCGTTCGACAGGAAGCTGTCCCGGTCCCGGTTGCAGATATTGACCGATGGTGATCATGTCGACGCCGACCGCTCGCAAGTCAGCACATGTTTCGACGACTTCTTCCATCGTTTCTCCGAGACCGAGCATGAGACCGCTCTTTGTGGCCATCGAAGGATCTTCTTCTTTGACTTGTGCCAGGAGATCGAGTGTTCGCTGATAAACGGCGTTTCGACGGACGCGATCGTAGAGCCGGGGAACCGTTTCTGTGTTGTGATTGAAGACATCGGGTTTCGCCTCGATGACGCGGCTGATGGCTCGGCGATTTCCCATGAAGTCGGAAGTCAAAACTTCGACAGCCGCTCCGGTACGTTCCCGGACTTTCAGAACGCATTGATAGAAATGCTCGGCGCCTCCGTCGGGAAGATCGTCACGTGTCACGCAGGTGATGACGACATGTTTCAGTCCGAGTCGGTGGGCCGCTTCGGCGACGCGATCGGGTTCGTCCTGCTCAACAGTTTCTGTTTTTCCCTTGGGGACCGAACAGAAGCCACAGGGACGAGTGCACACATTCCCGAGAATCATGAACGTCGCAGTTTGCTGAGCCCAGCATTCGCTTCGATTCGGACACTTGGCACTTTCGCAAACGGTTTCGAGGCCCAGGTCTTCGATGATTCCCCCGGTGAAGGCCATCTCGGCACTTGGCATGGGACGCTTGAGCCACTTGGGAAGGCGGCGACGTGGTGTGCTTTTGCCAGCGCCTGATTCGGTCAGACTCGGGTCGGGTGAAGATCCACAACATCCGCCAGATGTCGCAGCGGAATCAACGATCGGAAGTTCATGCATGAGTCAAAATTCTTTGAGTCGTACGTTTGAGAAGTGGATGTCCGGTCGAGACATCTGATGTTTCAAATCCAAATTGTTCGGAGACTTTCCGAATGACAGTTTCGCGCAGAGTCGGCATCGGGACCGGTTGGAGACGATGGGCCTGAATCGAAGTCGCGGAAACTCCGACACTGTTGGGAGTTGTCAGACTCATCATCTCAGGTGGTGTCGTCACGTTCAAGAAAACACCATGGTTCGAGACCCAGGATCGAACACTACTGCCGAAGTATCCAAGCTGTCCGCCGCGTCCCCACAGCCCGCTGGCTTCGTGATTTCGTTTCGCCGGGACTTTCAATTCTCGACATGTGAGGCAAATTGCCTGCTCCAGGCTGCTGCGAAATTCCGAAAGTCCGACTCCAATTCGATCCAGTGGAAGAATTGGATAAACCGCAAGCTGGCCCGGAGCATGAGCGAATGCTCCGCCGCTTCTGGCAACCCACATCACATCAACATCGGGTGATGCGGTGTTTCTCTTTTCGAGGTGGATATGCGAACGAGATCCCTGACGTCCGACGGTGATCAGTGGAGGATGTTCACACAAAAGCAGGATTCCGTCAGGTGATCGGCGTCCACTGATCTCATAAGTGAGATACTCTTGCAGCCCAAGAAATGCGGAATAGTCAACAGTTCCCAGTAGATAGACCTCAAGCGACCCCGCATGACGCGGAAGTTGATTTTCGCTCGAGTGGTAACTGGACATTTCCTGGCTCGTTAATCATAGAACTCCTCTGCCGGCATTTCGGCAGTGTTGGAGTAGTGAGATCATCTTCGCAAATCCTAACATTGTCGAATGTGACCGGTCCAGAGTAGGTCGCGACCTTCAGAGATGACAAGCAAGAGGCGGTTGATTGAATGACAAAATCGCAACATCCGGCATTGCTCTCGTTAGTTCGCGAGTTTTTCTGCTCCCGTCAAATCCATGAGACGACTGTCATTGTAGCTGTTTCCGGAGGTGCGGACAGTCTTTGCCTGCTTTCATTGCTTCATCAGCTCTCCGCTGAGCTTGCACTCGATCTCCATGTCGGGCACTTCAATCATCAACTTCGACCGAGCGCTGCCGACGACGCTGAATTCGTTCGCTCTTTTTGCTCCCAGAATTCGATTCCTTGCCGCATCGGGAATCCTCCATCGGATGTGTCGCTTTCAGGGAGCGAGAACGAGTCACGCAACCTGCGATACGAATGGTTACAGAACCTCGCCGCCGACCTCTCCGCTCCTTGGATCGCAGTCGCGCACACTCAAGACGATCAAGTGGAAACGATTCTGCATCATATTGTACGTGGAACCGGACTTCGCGGTTTGAGAGGAATTCCGTCGAGTCGCAAACTGAATTCCCGGACGACACTGATCCGTCCGTTGCTCGAATGCACACGGGCAGAGATTGAGGCTCTATTGAAAGAATTGGGGCTTGAATATCGAACAGACGAATCGAATCGGGACCGCGATTTTACACGCAATCGAATCCGACACGAACTGTTGCCGCTTCTCAAGGAGTCGTTCAATCCTCAAGTTTCTGACGCGCTCCTGAAGCTGGGAAAACAGGCTGACCGTGCGCAACAGACATTCGATCAGCTTGTAACTCCGCTCATCGAACAGGCAGTGACGATTGAGTCAGCCGACCGAATCGTGATCGATTCCGTTCAATTGGCGGGGCAACCGATGGGGCTGATGACCGAAGTTTTGGTCTCTGTCTGGAGACAAGCAAATTGGCCTCGTCGGGGACTCACCTTCGAACATTGGTCGCAACTCACAGAGATGATCAAGCATGGGGCACCCAGAAGCATTTCGCTTCCCGGTCCGGTGCAGGCAACGCGACGGAAGAAGAAGATCGAACTTCTCTTTGATCGAACGTCCGGGGAATCGGCTTCGAAGTGAAGCCAACTCCCCGATACGTAATTCGCTGCAAGACCTATGCTGGATCGACGCTTGATGAACGTCGCAATTAGTCCTCAGGCTTGAGGAAATCGAACATCTTGTTCGGTTTGAATTCCTTCGAGACATCTCCCATCAAGCTGTAGTTTTCGTGGATTGTCAGTTTCTGGACGGGCTGATTGGAATCGAAATTGAGTTCGTCAAGTTTGATCCAGAAAATCTGTGGGCTCATGACGGAATCAAAATACAACACACGGTTCGACAAGTCTGTGACCGTTCGCCAAATTGTCGTTGAGACGTCGTGGCGTGCTCCCCATTTTCTGATCCAGATGTTATGAGAGTCAACCGACCGATTTTGGTTCGAGGAGACTTTGATGACGAAGCGACGACGACGTAAGCCTGAGCAGATTGTGAAGCTGTTGCAGGAGGGGCAAGCGATGTTGGCGGCAGGAAAGTCGCTGGCTGAGGTGTTGCAGAAGCTG
>NZ_SIHI01000084.1 GCF_007859735.1 Thalassoglobus neptunius
GAATCATTTCGATCATCTCCCACTGAAGGTCAGTCAGGTCACTTGGGTACGCTTTTCGAATCGCCTCGGACACCGTGCACTCCTTTGCGTTGATGAACCGCAAAGTGTGAACAAAACCAGACTTTCACAAAACCTCAGTTTCCGGATAGCCTCTCAGCCTCGAATGCATCTAAAGTGATCCACAAGAGGAACACCGTCGACTGAAAACACACAGCGGTGTGCAGGACCGGAGAAGGAATCGGTGGGCAGAATATTGCGTCCCAGTGCTGCATCTATGACTCTTGTTCAATACAGTCCACATAGGTTTCCTGCATCAATTCCTACTGTGGAATCTGGGTTCAAAAAAATGTACTAGCAAAGCTGCGATAAGCCCCAGCTCTTTTCATTATCATTCGTTGATGATTTTGGGAGTCAGAAGCAGGTAGAAAAACTCTTTGCGACCATTGGTTGGTGGGCAGGCAATAACGAGTGTCTGATCACGATCAATGCTGGCACCGACTTGAAATTTGTGCTTGCGGACGGTTGGCAATTGCACGGTGACATCTTCGCCTTTCAGTTTGTAAGTAAAAGTCGAGACGTCCGTCACTTCGCTCAGGCCAAGTTGAGCTTGCATCTGGATGGATTGACGTTTTTCTGAAAGTGTTGGAGTCATCGCTAACGAAATTCCTTCAGCGATAATATTAAATTTTGGTTTCCTATTACCATCATCATCGAGTTCAATTCCGACAACATACGGGCGATGCACTTGAGAGAATACTTCAGCCTGCTGCCCGTTAATGAGTGTAACTTTAGGAGCGAACATAATATTTGCCTGTGCATCACTTTGACCGGCTTGAATAAGTTTTCGAACGGCAGCATCCGAGAGAACTTGCGTCATGAATGGAACGCTTTCTTCAATCACAGCGGTGGCAGAAATTGTCGAAATGTTGCCTTCAATTTGAGGTGGTTGAGGCTGTGTTGTGAATGAAGAATCTCCTCCAGTCATTAAGATCGACGACCATTCCAATCCAGCCATGGCTGCGGCATCTTTTCTTGATGTCATGATTCGAGCTTCAATAGTGATTTGACCAAGCCCGCTGATGCTCCACGACTTCACCATGTGCTGTAGCTGAGCGTGTAGACTGTGTGGACCGTTTAATATAATTGACGTTTGTTTTCCCTGACGAGCGATATCCATCTTTGGACTCGGCTGCTCTCCAACAGTTGAGTTCAAGGGAGATGACCGTACTGGAAATAAAGCCATCTGCTTCACAAGGCCTTCAACTTTCCGGGACACTTCTGACTTGGATATTTGTTCGAGTTCAGCAACTTTCAGAATGGCGTCTGTCAGATCATAGACCCTCAGAGTGAATGGCGAAGAATCATTTGCCGACACAAGACCAATCTTTCCAGACATCGCTTTATGTGACAACCATTGAATGCCTGGGTCAATTGGATCTGGTTCTTTGGCATCGGTCAATCCTGCAAAGGCGATGAAAGTGACGACACAAGAGACAAGACCAAATTGCAGCCAGTGTTGAGATTTTCGAGCCGTTTTAATTGCCTTAAGACGATTCGCGACAGCCCGCTTGCGGGGAAATAATGGAACAAAGCCGAGTAAGCATGCAGGAAGAACGACACGCCAGTGACCAACGTTTTTCTGTTTGGCAAACATAAGCAAGAGGCTGGAATATTCATGCTCAGATGGAGTGTCCAACCAATTAAGCACCATGGCATCGCGTGCTTGTTCTCGGAGATTCACATATCGCGTGGCTGCTATCCAGTAGATCGGATTCCACCAGTGAACGGCACGGATCAAAAGCATCACCCAATTGACAGCAAGGTCCCAACACTTCAAATGTGCCGCTTCGTGCAGCATGACCATCTTTAGTTGGTAGTCGGAGATCGAGAGTGTTTCACTGGGAAGAAGCAGTTGAGGACGAAATACACCCATGACTGCCGGTTGTTGAACTTCATCAATAATGACCACTGGAATCTCTCTTCTTAACCCAACTTGCTGACAGACATCAGTCCATAGTTTGAGAACACGAAAGTCTTGGCATTGCAGAACCTGACGGACGCGGCGAGTGAATCGGTAGTGAGAGAGCAACGTCCAGAAGAGGGTCGTGACGAATCCTGTTAACCAAACGAAGGGAATTACGAGTCCGAGGATATCACTCCAAGTCGTTTCTGATTGGTGAGGGTTTGCTTGATACGCTGTTGCGATTCCATGATGAGGAGTTGAGTCTGCAACATGATAAACCTCAACTTCTTGCCATGGTTCTACACTTTCCTCCGGGACTGCGTTGAATTCTTCAGGCTGGGTGATGGAAATGTAAGCACTCTGGAGGCTCAAGCTACTGCCCGGCGCAAAGGGAAGGATTAATCGTAGCAAAACAATTCCCCACAACAGCGACATTTGTCCCGAAGACATCCATCTTCGGAACAGAAGATTTAATGACATCACAATCACAAGCAAAAAACAGGCAGCGATACTTGCATAAAATGCAGATGCCAAGGCAACCATTGATAAATCGAAAGTGAATTCGAGACCGGTTAGAAATCCATTCATGATTGAGCCTCCTGCTCGTCGAGGATGTTGCGAAGGTCTTGAATTTCCTCCGCCGAGAGTTTTGAAGATTTGAGAAAGTGTGCTAGCAGCGAAGAGGTTTCTCCGCTGAAGACTTTCTCTACAAAAGAGCGACATTCTCGCCGCACACAGTCTGAACGCCGAACACGAGCACTGTAGACATACCGATTTCCTTGTTGAGCGAAGGTTAGAACTTCTTTTTTGGTGAGCCGGTGTAGCATCGACTTGATCGTCGCGGGAGCCCAATTGGTCGTAGCCGACAACTCAGCAACAATCTCTTGCGATGTCATCGGTTGACCATCCCAGATCACATTGATGACCTGCCACTCAGCATCGGAGATTGTAATTCTCGTCATAACGTTTCACCTCCTTGATTGCGATTACAAGCGTAATTGATCACACTTGTAATCAATTGTCAAGAGGAATTTCGCGGAGCATAAGAATCAATAGATCACGAAGCGGTCGCTGGGGATAATCTGTAGTCGTGCAGTTCGGATGTAGGAAAAAGGTGAATATGAGTGGGAAATATTCTTCGAACTTCCTCCGATTCTGTACTAGAAAAATAGAGCATTGGCCACTCAAACCTTTGCTCCATGTACTTTCCAGCCTTTCTAGTGAAGGTAACACCGGTTACATACTCCGGCCACATCGACCGAAGGTCGATTTGGTGATCTGAATTTGTTGGTCATCGATCCCGAATTTCTTCCATACTCGCCCAATACAACTCGGATCGATCCCATTCGGCCACCACAGCGTATAACTCTCGGGTGACTTGCGACAGCAAGTAAGGGGCACAACTTCGGAGTCTTCGTTCGTGGCAGGTAGTAGATGAAGTGAGTTTCACAAAGGAAATACCTTCTGAATCAAGCTCGACTGGTTGGCCCATCACATTGCTGTCGCTCCAAGTGTCGAAGTAGGTGTGTGTTCCACGCAACACATCAACCCGGGAGTAAGACCATGACCACATTTCTCGTCGCCACGCTTTCCCGCTACGTTTTGGTCGACGCCGCTGATGAAGATCAGGCCCGCCAACTGGCCAAACCCGGCCTGGAAGAACTCTACGCCAAAGAACGCGAGCGATTCGGCAACGACTTCCCGATCGAGATCCTGACCGTGAGGCCAGCGACTCAAGAAGAAATCGACCTCTGGAACTGGCACCACCAAATGATCGCTTCTCACGCCACTTAAAGTTCGAGATCACGAGAACCAGGGAAAGGATTCCGGGGTTCCAGCTTTGGTGAGTTACCGCCAAAACCGTTCAATGTCATCGGTCTGGTGAATACGTCATGGACTCGGACAACGAGTTCGCCAGTTGCCTTCAGCAGGAAGACAGAAGAATTCGGTCGATCACCTTGTAGTTGATGTCAACAAACTGCGGTCGCAGGATCGGAGCAGGTTCCTGCAATCGTTGGATTGAATTCGGCTTCAGGCAGCCGAAAGAGCCCTACCGCCACTCGCATCATTTGAGCGTATGCGCGTCCGTGACTAGCCACCTGTCTTCACTGATTGAAGACAAATTTATCGGCCAGCCTTCCGGCTTCTTGCTGGCAGCCGGAAAGAAATAAGTTCGCTGAGCGGCGGTACACGCTGACTGCATCGCTGATCACGGGAGGTTCCGGCAGTATGAGTCCATTTACTTGTCCGGGCTCAAGTTTTGAAAGCCCATCCGCATAGACTCTTTTTGCGCGAACAATCTGCTTTTGAACTCGGCTAGTGAGCAGAGCCAGCGCCCATGTAAATTTCTCTCTGCGACTCAATGGTTCCCGAAATGTGCCTGTATAGAGCGTGTTTGTTGCATTGAGTTGAGGGTGCTCATTCAAACACATCCAGAGGCCGAGCCCACTCATCCCGGTGAGAAAGAAATCTGGATGTTTTGGCAGCGGAGTTTCGTACCATGGCTCGCGGTTTCTGATCTTGAATCGCTCCTTGTGACAACCACCTTCGTCTTCGGAAAGCGCCAAGTACGACCGCACGCATTTCATATCAACATGTTTTTGGCCTGGTCGAAACAACCATATCTTCTCACCAGAATCACATTCGTGCTGCCATGACCGAAAATCATGTACAGGCAGTCGGATGTGTTTACTTCTCGACACAATAGGCACGAGGCATTTCTTGGGTAGGCACAGCTGCTTACGTTGTTCTTCGTTCACCACGAAGAATTTGGAATCACCAGTGACAGCTCCGATCCGAATGCTTGCGATGTCGCTAAACTTTACTAACTCGGGCTTCCTTGTCTTTATCAACTTGGGGCAGTTGCGTGCATTGGTCCGCTGGATTCTACCGATTTGTTGAATGGCAGCTTGCAGGCCCTCCACCTCATGTCGTCGAAATAACTTACTTGTTCCCCCTTTACCTGTCGCGATGATTACGACGACACCCTCGGACACGTTGTCGAAAAGTGGACGTCTGCTTCGGATAATGTCCACCCGGTCGAAAATTTGCGTGAGTTTCTTTCGACCTTCCGACGCGTAGTCTGCATACTCACTCGCAGCAGGCAAAATGAAAGCCAGGTTACCACCCTCGCGAAGCATCTCCATTGCCCGCACCATAAATGGATACCAAGTGTTTGCGCGGTCACCGATTGGTTGGCCGTTTACATCTACGACGTTCGAGGCGGTGTTTCTGAGTGGATCATGTAGCGCACGAATCGGCAAATATGGGGGATTGCCAACGACGCAGTCGTATCGTCCTTTACGAGTTTTCGACCAGTCTAGGAAATCGACACCGCGAGTTACGGTAGCTAGGCTATCCGCCGCTGACGTTTTCCGGTCAAGATCGACACCAACAATGCGTTTCCTGTTGACACCAAATCCTGCGAGAGCTTCAAGAAAGCTCCCAGTGCCACAGCTAGGTTCAAGCCACCGTTGATCGACGCCATCAACGATCGCTGCAACCATCGCTCTTGCCAACGATCGAGGCGTGTAAACTTTGCAGGAATCTGGGGGCTCAGACGCGATCATGGGGCCTACTCCATGAGAACGTCTAGCTCTGGCTTGGCTTTCTTCAAAGCCATCCAAGGCGTAGTTTCTGATTGGCGGACAATGTCCAGCTTCCAACTGAGTAGATTGCAAAGTCGCTCACGCTGGCTTTTTGCCCATGAATTGCGGTCTTCTGACTCCTCGCTGACGGCTTGTGGCCAGCGGAGCTGAAATAGCTCTCCCAAGAGAAACTCAAGGCCATCCATTGGTGTCAGTAGCACGCTCGGAAGACGAGGGACTTTGAGCCACTCAGGAAACAATCCATCATCTCCGTATTGATTCACAGCAGAGTGAAAGTGGCATCCTGGCGATGAAGCATCACCTGCTTCAATCTGCCATTGTGCGATTAGCTCATTGCTCTCCCTGCTCACGATTTTCAAACTGGTTGTGGCTTCGCCAAATAGATGAAAGTCCTTCTGGCGTCGTCGCCCCCGCTCTGGATTTTTGATCTCCCATCTGAAACAGAGCTGTCCATAGACAGGAGCTCCCCCGTCGCGGCCACTTGCCCGATATTCACCTCTGCTATCAACAGTCTGAATTGGCCACCCTTCACTCAGAGGCTATCCGGAAACTGAGGTTTTGTGAAAGTCTGGTACGGTGAATCATTTGTGATCCCACGCCCAATCGGCGCGTCGCAGGATCAACGGCAAATTCCAGAATGCGAAGTCGCTTGGCGTGCAGCTCGTAGATCATGTATCCGACGATGCAATTTGCCTTCTGCCTCTCCAGATGGGCCTCTGCCACCATGCCGATGCAGTTTCGTCGTTGCAGTGCTGTCAACAATTCCTCGATCGTCCAGGCTGGGTTGTAGGCCTGGGCAATCCGAGCCACAGAGGAAGCATCGCACCGCGACAACCAGCGGATTCCCACAGCGAGTGATTTCCTGGGGAGCAGGCTCATCGAGTCGCCTTTCTTCGTCGGTCGACGAGTTTGTTGATCGTTCGCGAGTCGTAGTTGAGTGCGCAGCGGCAGCAGAAGTACTTGACGGGCCGATTGAGTTTCTCGGCTTCCTCTTGAGCCAGGGCGATCGTCGAGCAGGCGATGACAACTTCGTCCCCACAGTCTCGACAATGCCCGCGCGTGATCGCCTCGCCCGGATCGTGCCTGGCAACCAGAGGACCGGCCGCCACGATCATCACCGCATCAATCGGCCAGGTCTGTGTTCGTTCTGGATGACTCACTCGCACTCCTCTGAATCTTCGTCCCGCATTGTTCGGTGTCCGCAGTTCAGGCAAATCACAAACGTTCGTTCTTCCAAGTCTTCCTCCCATGCGTGAATCGTTTCTCGCTGGCAGGCTGGGCAATAGTGTGCTGTTCCGTCACAGGAGGTCACGGTTCAACTCTCCTTCCTCGTGGGGCGCAGTTATCAATTTCCTGATCGCGATCTCGGAGACATTCCCGCACGAACTGGAATGGATGAAAGATCACTGCAGGCATCACTCGCAGCAGGCCAACAATCCGTTCTCGGACGCTCATCCGGCGGTCTCTTGCAGGTAGGTCAAAACATCCAATTTCGTCGAGCCAGGTTTCTCAGGCTCGCGTTCTTCAAGGAGTGTCCTTTCGATTTCCAGCTCCTCAATTCGATCCGAGAGCTCGCAGATGCGAGATGGACCTTGCTGCAGTGCCACCTTCACAATGACCTCCGTCCACTTGCGAACGACAGACTCGAAGTCTTTTCCGGTGAGTTCGGCCGCCGCCTGCAGCAGCAGCGACAAGCCTTCGGTCTGGAGCATCAGGAATCGCAAGTCCGGGCAGTCCCGCACCCGCTTCAGAAGATGGAGAACGGCTCGCTTGGCAGCAGTCAGCCCACCGTCTCCGACTGGCTCTTGACCCTCAGAAAGCACGATCATCGTCGTCCTCCTCGTCATCATCAGTCACGTCGGTTTGTGATTCGAGTCGTCGCAGCTTGGCTCTGAGTTCCGCAGGCAGGTCATATTCAGAAACCGGATGTCGGACGTGTCTCTCTGCCATCATGCGGGCGACCTGTTCGGTCGTCGGTGTGATTGCGTAAATCGACCCGGCCCCGAAGAGCTTCGTGAACGCAGGGCCGGATTCCGTTTCGGGAATGTCAATTCGCACGAATGACTGTCCGCCGATCACCTCCTCGGAGAGTTCGCCGCAGTAGGTTTGGTGACCCATGATTTCGACGATGGCCCAACTGCGCATCGGCTTGTGTTCTGTAATCAATCCTTCGTCCAACTGTGATCTCCTTAGTGTTGTTTTAAGAATTCGCGACCGGGTTTGCGGATCTTCCAACCGTCCCGGGCGTAGTAGTCGACCAGGTGACAGTCCGCCGCTCGATCGAGAATCGCGTAGACGGTGTTGTAGGAGAGGCCGAGTCGATCGCAGATCAACAGGATTCCGGAACCGCCCGGACGTGAGTTGAGGTATCCTAAAACTCGCAAAGCATCCGCAGTCGGCTTGA
>NZ_SIHI01000085.1 GCF_007859735.1 Thalassoglobus neptunius
CAGCTTCTGCAACACCTCAGCCAGCGACTTTCCTGCCGCCAACATCGCTTGCCCCTCCTGCAACAGCTTCACAATCTGCTCAGGCTTACGTCGTCGTCGCTTCGTCATCAAAGTCTCCTCGAACCAAAATCGGTCGGTTGACTCTCATAACATCTGGATCAGAAAATGGGGAGCACGCCAGTCGTTGCAACAGGATCAACATTGCATGCGGGGTTTTTAATACAGCCTGTTGCGGTTTCCAGTAATTCGAATCCAACTTCACCTGTCACGCAGCCACTAAGTAACCTTATCGATTCTTCTGGATTATCTGCCTCGTTACCCGCTGGGCAGTATGTCAATTCGATTGGTGAATTGGTTAGCGGTGTTACGGCAACTCCTGTATAGTTCTGGGAATGATCATCGCGGTGCTGTTGACGGTGTTCCTGACGATAGCGCTACTCCTCCTGTGACAGTTGACTTCGACCTCGGTGGATTGTTTATGGTCGACAGTTTTTCGATCTGGAATTCGCTTTCCAACGGAGGAATTCTGAACTTCAATTTGCTCGCATCACAATCATCCGACTTCTCGAGCGCGACCACGATTGGAGCATTTCAACTGATTGATCTGGACACTCACGAAAGCAATCAAGGAAACTCAGTGATTGCGCCAGCAGAATTTGCCGATTTTGCGGCGGTTTCCGCAAGTTATATGCGAATCGAAATCACTCGGTTCCTCGGAGAAGACTTGATTCCTCCTCGTGGTGCTGACGTGACAATCGCGAATGAAGTCGTGTTTGGTGGAACTCGCCTCGGCAACAACAATGGTCAAGTTCCGGAACCATCTTCAATGATTCTTTTCGGTCTTGGGCTTCTCTCCGCCTGTCGTGCGAAACGTATTCGTGTGGCATCGAAGTAAACAATTCGATGTAGTGACGATGAGATTTCGGAGATAGATAGAGTGTGAGGGTGATGGTTGCCATCACTCTCACACGTCATCTGATGTTGTTAATAATTGGCCTTCGCGTTCACTTAAATCAGCCTTCAGCTCCGTTTTTTAAATAGTGTTCTTGAGTCGGTAGCTGCATTGATCGGAGATGACAGGGACAATTGATAGGATGCCTTTGCTAGAACCTCGCAGTTGTGAGTTGCAAGAGAGAATTGACCTTGACAAGTTGGAGATGTCAAGCGAAGTGTGCCGGAGAGTTTAATCACCGCGGCGCGGGCGGGGGACTCGTTTTCCCGAGCCTCTCTTCTTCCCGCGTTTGCCTTGGGCTTTGCTTTTTCGTTTCTGTTTCGGTCCGGTGTTTTTCGGAACGGCGATCGCTCCATCAGCTCTGTCGAGTTGCTTTTGCAGATCGGAAATCCGATCGCGGAGATGCGCTGCCCGTTCAAATTCGAGATTCTCAGCCGCCTGAAGCATTTCGGCTTCGAGTTCCTTCAGGTATTCCTGATTGATGTATTCGACTTCGCTGGCTCGACCGCTCGCGCTTTGTTCAATCTTGCGTGCAGAGATTTCTTCTTCAATGCCCCGCTTGATCGCTTTGCGAATTGTCGCAGGGGTAATTCCGTGATCAGCGTTGTATTTCAGTTGGATTTCACGTCGTCGGGTTGTTTCGTCCATCGCCCGCTGCATGCTTTTTGTCACCGAGTCTGCATACAGGAAGACTTCAGCATTCACGTTTCTGGCGGCCCGCCCAATTGTCTGAACAAGACTCGTTTCACTCCGGAGAAACCCTTCCTTGTCGGCATCGAGAATGCAGACGAGAGAAACTTCGGGAAGATCGAGTCCTTCTCGCAAGAGATTGACCCCGACGACCGCATCGAATTTTCCTTCTCGCAATTCGCGGAGAACTTCCACTCGCTCAATGGCGTCGAGTTCGCTGTGCAGCCATTCGCATCGAATGCCTTCCTCTTGTAAGTAGTTCACAAGATCTTCAGACAGCCGCTTCGTGAGCGTCGTGACAAGAGTTCGCTCACCACGTTCGGCACGGATGCGGATCTGCTCCATCAAGTGCGGAACTTGCCCGCGTGCTGAGTGAACTCGCACGACCGGATCGACGAGCCCCGTGGGACGAATGATCTGTTGGACAATTTCGCCTTTGGTCTGATCGAGTTCCCACTCCGCGGGGGTGGCAGAAACGAAGATCGTCTGGTTGCGCCTCTTGTCCCATTCCTCGAATTTGAGAGGACGATTATCGAGGGCCATTGGCAGGCGGAAACCGTGATTGACCAGTGTTTCTTTTCGAGAGCGGTCTCCGTGATACATCGCCCGGACTTGTGGAATCGTCTGGTGAGACTCATCTACTACGAAGAGGAAGTCTTTCGGAAAGAAGTCGTAGAGAGTTGCTGGCGGATCACCCGGTTTCCGCTTGGTCAGTGCTCGGGAATAGTTCTCGATTCCCGGACAGAAACCCATTTCTTTGAGGAGTTCCATGTCGTGACGCGTGCGGGCAGAGAGTCGCTGCGCTTCGAGCAGTTTGCCTTCTTTCTGAAACTTCGCCAGCTGCTGATTGAGTTCTTCGTTGATCTCTTCCATGGCATCGTCGATGCGATTTTGAGGCATCACGAAGTGCTTTGCGGGATAAATATAGATGTCTTTCAGCGACTTGCTGCCGACTCCGCTGATGGGATCGATGATCGAAAGCTTGTCGACTTCGTCGCCCCAGAGTTCAATTCGATAGGCGAATTCTTCGTAGGCGGGCCAAACTTCGATCACGTCACCGCGAACTCGAAACTTGCCCCGCTGAAAGTCGATGTCATTCCGATCGTATTGGATGTCGACAAGTTTCAGAAGAAAGCTGTCCCGGTCGATGGTGTCTCCGACGTTGAGTGGCACCATCATGTCGAGATAGTCTTGCGGCGAACCGAGACCGTAAATGCAGGAGACGCTGGCGACGACAATCACATCCCGCCGCGAGACCAGTGCACTGGTGGCGAGCAGACGCAGACGGTCAATTTCGTCGTTGATGCTGGCGTCTTTTTCGATATAGATGTCCCGCTGCGGGATGTACGCCTCTGGCTGATAGTAGTCGTAATAGCTGACAAAGTAGGTGACCGCGTTGTTTGGGAAGAACTCGCGGAATTCTCCATAGAGCTGCGCGGCCAGTGTTTTGTTGTGGGCAAGCACCAGCGTGGGGCGTTGAACCTGCTGAATGACGTTCGCGATTGTGAACGTTTTTCCTGTTCCGGTTGCTCCCAGCAACACCTGAGACTTCTTTCCCTCTTCGATCCCTGAGACAAGCGATGCGATCGCTGCCGGTTGATCTCCAGCGGGCTGAAATTCAGAAGCGAGTTCAAAACGTGGCATGGCAACCGATTGCCTTCATTCAAAGCATTGACGATGATGCGCAAATTCTAGCAACAACGAAACAAATGAACAGGTTTTGAATGACGTGATCGGATTCGGAAGCGTGATCGTCCTTATCTGCGGTCTCTATCTCATTGGAGGGGGAATTTGTTGTCTCGCCTCGATGACTGCCCGGCAGAGAAGGATTTGGAATAGCACAGTCCTGTTGATGGCCGCTTTGGCGTCCATGGCGAATATGTGGATTTCGGTCGGTTCGAACTCTCCGTCCGCTTTTCCGGCAGATCGAGCGTTGTTCGCGCTGATGTCAGTCCTGTTGTCTTTGATTGGAGCGGCACTCTGGTCAGCGACATCTTTGCAAGCGGTGGACAGCGAAGAAGAATCTTCAATCGAACTTTCCCGATTCCTGTTCTTGAGCGGATCGCTGCTGACGCTTTGCGTCGTTTCTCATCCGGTCCTCGTTGTGATTGCCTACACTTGCTGCCTGTTCGCAGGGACGTTTTGCCAGTATGCGTCGAATGGATTGCATTGGGCAGTAATGAATCGGTCAGTCGAGAAACGGCAAGCAATCGTTGTGCTGATCGGGTTGTGGGGAGGCTTTGCACTTGGCGAACTGAGTTCTTTCGAACCATTACGCAAAGTCTCTGCCCTGCTCATTGTGATGAGTCTGTTCACGTCGATTGCTTGGTTGCCCTTCCGGCGTGAGGTTTCCGGGAAGGATTATTTTTCGATCGGCGACACGGTCAGTCGCTCGCTGTTGCCCGTTCTGGCAGCTTCTGTGTTTCTGTTCCGGTTCAGCTTGCTCAGTCAGTGGTCCGTTTCAGAGGTCTCTGTCTTGGCCGTGATTTCCGTGTGTTGTCTCGGGCTGTGGGGATTGCGACTTCAGTCGGAAGTTGACGGCGTGTCGAGAGTGCGAATTTTGATCAACTCAATCTTCGCACAGGCGAACCTCGCGACAGTTCTCTCTGTGTGGTCAGCACGAAGTCCTGGCTTGTCCTGGGGGGAATCGTCGAATTTGCCCTCCGTAGAGAGTTTGCTTTGTTTGATTCTCGTGATCGAATCGCTAACGGCGCTCGTTTTCGTCTTTTGCACGTTCAATCGAAGAGAACATGAGGGAGATGGAGGCCGGGCTCTGTCGCGTTCCAGAATCTGGCAGTGTGCTGCGACACTCAGTCTGTGCGGTGTTCCTCCGCTCCCGGGGGCGTGGTGGCGGCTGATGTTGTGCAACGCCCTGCTCTTGCCATATCAGCGGTCCGTGTTGACGCATCTCACCGAACCTCATCGCGGTTTCATCGCTCTGGCGATCGTGACGCTTCTCGTCAATCTTCTCCTCGCAACAGGTGGCATTCGACAAGTTCGTCTGATGTGTTCAGAACCTTCCAGAACTTCAGGTCTTATGTTCGGCCAATGGGTGTGGCTGACGATTGCATCTATTTTGGGAATTGGATTCACCGTGGCTGTCGAACAATTCGCAGCGATGACAGGTTAATGCAACGTGTTTCGAAGCCTTCGGTTAAGAAGTCAGTAACAGGAAGTGATTTGATGTCAGAAATTCAGAGTGTGTGCGTCTTCTGTGGATCCCGAACCGGGCACGATCCAGCGTATGCATCCGCCGCTTCTGAGTTGGGGAAACGGTTGGCAGAGTCCGGGAGAACGCTCGTCTTCGGCGGAGGACATATCGGACTGATGGGAGTCGTCGCGAATGCAACTCTGGAGCATGGAGGATCGGCCATCGGAGTTATTCCGGAGTCGCTGCAGCAGAAAGAACTCGCGCATTCGGGAGTTCAGGACATGAGAATTGTCGACTCGATGCACACCCGAAAAGCGATGATGGCGGATGAAGCGGATGCGTTTATCGCCCTCCCGGGCGGGCTTGGAACGTTTGAAGAACTCTGCGAAATCTTGACGTGGGCGCAGCTCGGTTTTCATCGTAAGCCAGTCGCGCTGCTGAACGTGAATGGCTATTACGATCACCTGATTCAAATGATCGATCACGGGATCAGCGAAGGGTTCATGTTGGATCGCCACCGAAAGCTCGTTGCCGTTGTGGAATCGGTCGACGAGTTTTTCGCCCTGCTTGCAACAGCGCCGAGTCTTCCCAGCGACGAGGAATCGCTTTGGGAGAAGACGTAACGTTGCATCAAGATTTCTGCTGCTGCGGTCAGTCGTTTCCAGCACTCATCATTTGATCAAAGCGTTTCTGGACTTCCTCGGGAGTCACATCTTCAATGTGAGTTGCTAACGACCAGGAATGACCGAAAGGATCGACAATCATTCCGCTGCGGTCCCCATAGAATTGATCTTGAACCGGTCGTTTGGCCGTTGCTCCGGCGTCGATCGCACGTTGATAGACGGTGTCCACATCTTCAAGATAAATGGCCATGCTGATTGGAGAGCCATTGAAGTGCTCGGGAGCGTAAACTTCCATATCAGGAAATTCACTCGCGAGCATCACCACTGAGTCACCGATCTGAAGTTCGGCATGTCCGACTGATCCACCCGGTCCGGTGAGTCGCATCTGCTCCTCAGTTCCGAACACCTCTTTGTACCACTCAATTGCTTCAGTAGCATTCTGAACAATGAGATAGGCTTGGACTGCGTGGTAACCATCGGGAACGGGTTTGACGCTCATAGCAACACCTGTTTGTCGTTGTGAAATGAACGGACACGTGGATTGGGCAGAGATGTGCTTCCGGTGATCGCCAGTTTTGAGTGGCGGTTCGGGAAGATTCTCCTTGAACTTTCTACTCCGCCCCAGCCGGTGCCTCGTCGGCTGGTGTCACTCCCTCAATGGGGGTGATTTCTTTTTGAGATTCAGGAGCGTCTGCGGCACGAAGCTTGAGTGCCATCACTTCTGCCTGACGGCAGTAATCGATCGACTCACCCAGCAACCTCGCAGCTTCTTGATCGGCGTGGAATCCTTTGGAGTTCTCGCTGCTAATGAAGTCCAACCTCCACATTCCCTTTCTTTGCAGATCAAGAATCGGTTTCAGCTGTTCTTCTGTTGCTCCAGCTGCTTCGGCGTCGCGAATCGCATCGAGCATCGCAGTCATTGCATCTGCTGCCCGAAGCATTAAGGATTTTGTCCGGTTTTGAATGGTCTCAACACGTGCTTTCAGTTCTGCTTCAGGAACATTGTGACAGACCTGACAGGAGTTGTTGATGTTGAGCATTGGGCTCTGCACAAGGTGGCTGCTGACCTTCATGGCCCCTTTTCGTTCGTAAGGCATATGGCAGTCTGAACAGCTGACGCCGCTTCGAGCATGGATTCCCTGACTCCAGAGTTCGAATTCCGGATGCTGGGCTTTGTAGATTTTGGCTCCGGTTTCACCGTGCTTGTAATCGTAAAACTCGGTTCCGTCCGGGAAGAGATGTTCATCGAAGGTTTGTTCGATCTGTTCTGCTTTGAGTCCATTTTCCCAAGGGAAGAACAAAGTTTCTTTCGTGGCACAGTAGTATTCGACATGACACTGCCCGCAAACGGACGAACGCATTTCCTGTCTGCTGGCAAGTTTGTTCGGATCGTATTTCTCTGCTCGCGATCCTTCTCGCCAGCGAGTGATGCTCGGAAGGTGATGAACTGGTTCGTCACTCTCCGCAAGCGATTGAATTCCCATCACAAAACCGGGACGAGTGACGCGAATTTCCATCGACTGGGGATCGTGGCAGTCAATACAACTCACTGGATGTGCGTGCCCGAGATGTGGGTCTTCGGCTTCTTCCGATTCCGATGACGATTCATCACTGCTCGTTTTGACTTCAGAGGTTCCTCCCGGAAAGGGGGATTTCTGCTCGCCGGTCGACCCATCGGGAGTCCTGAGCACTTCTTTGTGAGCCGAGGGATAGTCCATTTTGCTGACGAGAACGAACCCTTCGACGACAGCATCCCAGTTGAAGTCCTGAGCCAGTGTCTCTTCGTTGACTTCCTCTCCGAACGACTCCATTCCGAGACGGCGGTAGGTTGGGATGATCGAAGCATGACAATGTAAACATGCCCCGCCCTGCGGTCGTTCTGTCACTCGCTTGGTCACTTCCTGGTCATAGAGCATGTAAGCATGCCCGCGTGCTTCTCGGTAATCGAGGCTGAATGCGTAACCAGCGTAAAGTCGTTTCAGCCAAGGGTAGGTTTCCAGCTTGCTGGTCGTCATCGCACTCGAGCCGCCATATTCTGACTCTTCTGTGTCGACGGATTGTAAATATGTGTCGTATTGATTCGGCCAGTTTACACCCCAGGGAGCCGGGTCAGTAGTGATTTCGTCAACTTCGACCAGTCGAACGAATGGTGTTCGTGCTTCCTGCTGACGCTCGAAGATCGTGACGAGCACGCCCGTTACAGCAAACGTCGTCAAGGCAACTAAGAGAATAAGCCCCACAAGCATTCCGACTTTGCTGACACCTGCTCGCGGGTGCATGGCAGAACTCCAAGTGACGCGTGTAGTGACTGGTTCGCGAGTTGGATGAATGACCATGTGGCTCTAAGAGCCTATCCGGAATCCTCTTCATGCTGTAAGTCGGTATTTGAACGGAGCTTGGTTGGGTGAAGGAGCTAAGCGGCGGAGCATGCGACCAATGGAAGCCACATAGATCATGGCTTCGCTCGATTTGGTG
>NZ_SIHI01000086.1 GCF_007859735.1 Thalassoglobus neptunius
GCAGCAATGTGCCTGGTACCACACAGAACTCAATCGATTGACAGTTGCTCCTGAAGCCAATACCGACAACACCTCACTCATCGCTGACCTGCACGATCGGATCGCCAAGACCGCTCGACAGATTTCTGAACTCGACCAACGGATTTTAGAGGCCGATCAGCAACAACTGACGTCAGCGGACGTGGAAGCCGCGTTCGCAGATTTTGCAGGGCTCTGGGACACACTCAGCCCTCAAGAACAGGCTCGATCCCTCGCTCTCGCGGTGAAACGGGTTGAGTTCGATTCGACAGATAGCAGCGTCGAGATCGAGTTTCACACAGAGGCGATTCAGGCCCTGGCAACGAACACAACCGAGGAACGAGAATGATGCAGGTCAAACGAACGGTCCAAATCGATGT
The DNA here is from genome assembly GCF_007859735.1 of Thalassoglobus neptunius. Classification (GTDB taxonomy): domain Bacteria; phylum Planctomycetota; class Planctomycetia; order Planctomycetales; family Planctomycetaceae; genus Thalassoglobus; species Thalassoglobus neptunius. The sequence goes on from NZ_SIHI01000086.1 coordinate 399, forward strand.
TGGAACTCGAGGACGACGGCGTCGTAGCGAACGGGAGCAGGCAGCCGTTCCCAGCGGAAGAATTCCACGGGTATCGCGACTGATGGCGCTGGCGATCAAATTCGACAGTCTGATCAACGACGGGATTATTTCCGATCAGTCAGAACTCGCCCGCCTCGCTCACGTCACTCAGCCCCGCATGACACAGATCATGAACCTGCTGCATCTCGCTCCGGACATTCAGGAACAGTTGCTGTTCCTCCCTCGAGTCATCAGCGGCCGCGATCCGGTTCATGAGAGGATGCTACGGCCGGTCGCCGCGGAAGTGTCTTGGACGAAACAACGAAAGATGTGGTCAGAACTCTCATCCAACGACTGACAACGTGCATCACCATGATGGGAAAAAGAGAACGAATGATTGGCCACCATAGATCTCTCTGAAACTACGCTTGCAGATCACCAAGTCCGAATGGTCCGCGTCACTGGGGGCGGGCCTATGCGATAATGCCCATGGTCCCGGCCGATGTGCGACCCGAGAAAGGATAACTGGGACATCCTCTGGACAATGAAGGAATGGCAGATTTTCCTCAAACCATGACTCCGCCCGGTGATCCATACTTACTGAAAAAGATTTCGGGTGAATTCTACGCCGTTCTTGCCGAATGGGATCTGACGGAGCTGGAGAAGGCGGTCATGGCGGAGCTGAGGAACCGGTGACCGAGGTCTTGGATTTGAAATCTGGAGCGAGCTTCTTGCGCTAGACGTTCTCAAAACTGCTCTTCGAGGTCTTTGTGGACTGGCAACCATTGCTCACTTCGATCGATGTGGCCGGGTGCACTTTCATGTTCGACGTTTCCTGCTTCGGTCGAATTGACCGAAGCAGATTAGCGTTCGGTCTTAGCAGCATCGGGTTGTCCATCCTCGGCAGATTTGATCTGACTCAGATTGCATTCGGTGACATCGTCCGACGTCACTTGCGTATTTGTTGGTTTCAGCTTTTTGTGATTGCGTGGAACGTTTGTGGGAGATGGCAAACTCAGGTTGATGGCGCTTGGGGTTGGGTGAATTGGGGTTTCGCTGGCGTGGGGTTTATGGGTCTCGTATGCTGATTGCATGCTCAATGTCACGCAAATACTTTCGAAGATCGAATCGGGCGACCGGCAGGCGGCTTCTGAACTGCTGCCTGTCGTCTATGACGAGTTGCGCAAGCTGGCGGCGGCGAATATGATTCAGGAGCGACCGGATCATACGTTGCAGGCGACGGCACTGGTCCATGAGGCGTATTTGCGGCTGGTGGATATTGATCAGGTGCAGGGCTGGGAATCGCGGGGGCATTTTTTCGCTGCAGCAGCCGAGGCAATGCGACGGGTTCTCATTGATCGGGCGCGAGACAATATGCGTTTAAAACGTAATCAGGGTGAAAAGTGCATCGATGTGGACTCAATTGAAGTTGCGACCGACACCCCAGACGAGGAACTTCTGGCTCTCAATGAAATGTTGAGTGAATTCGAGCAACGATTTCCAGACAGTGCTCAACTTGTGAAAATGAGATTCTTTGGCGGACTCTCGCTCGCCGAGTCAGCGGCCGCATTGGGAATCCCGCGCCGCACAGCTGACCGCAAATGGGCGTTTGCTCGATCATGGCTGCACAAGCATCTCACTGTGCCGGATTCCGTTTCGCATTAAAACCGCCATTACGATGCAATTTTCAGAGAATTCGAAAATAATTGGCGCAAATTCTGCGCAAACGGAGCATTGACTCTTAGAGCCAAGACACGGAGCCAACTATGCCAGACGGCATGCAACACAGCATCGAAGAAATTTTCGGCCAGGCGATCGAATTGTCTCCTGAAGAGCGAGAGAAATATCTGTCGCAATTTGACGACTCACTCCGAGCTGAGTTAGATGCACTCTTTAGTTCAAACGCTGCCATCGGTCGATTCCTTGACGGCGATCGCGTCAACACGCTGGTTCACGCCGAAGATACGTCATTCGTCGGCACCACGATCGGTCCCTATAAGATCCGTGAGCAGATCGGCGAAGGAGGTTTCGGAGTCGTCTACGTCGCTGAACAGGCCGAGCCAATTCAGCGGAAAGTGGCACTGAAGATTATCAAGCCAGGGATGGACTCCAAGGATGTGATTGCACGGTTTGAAGCCGAACGACAAGCCTTGGCATTGATGGATCATCCAAATGTCGCCCGCGTCCTCGATGCTGGGACAACAGATGCCGGTCATCCTTACTTCGTGATGGAACTCGTGAAGGGAATCCCCATCACGGAATTCTGCAATTCCCAAAAGTTGACAACCAGAAAGCGACTGAGTTTGTTCCTAGATGTGTGTCGGGCGATTCAGCACGCACATCAAAAGGGAATCATTCATCGTGACATCAAACCAACCAACATCCTTGTCACATTGCGAGATGGAAAACCAGTTCCGAAAGTGATCGATTTCGGAGTTGCTAAGGCCCTCTCGCAAAAACTGACGGCACGGACGGTCTATACAGCATTCGGTCAAATGATCGGAACGCCGTTGTACATGTCCCCTGAGCAGGCGGAACTCTCTGAGCTAGATGTCGACACTCGCTCCGATGTTTATTCTCTGGGTGTCCTGCTCTACGAATTACTGACTGGGACGACGCCTTTCGATCGCGACGAGTTCAAGAAGGCTGCCTTTGATGAAATCCGCCGAATGATTCGTGAACAGGATCCGATCAAGCCAAGCTCCCGTCTGAGTACATTGCAAGATGATCTGCTGGTGACTGTTGCTGACCAGCGTCAGATCGATACCAATCGGTTGGCGCAGACATTGAAGGGTGATCTCGACTGGGTCATCATGAAATCACTCGCGAAAGATCGTGAACGTCGATACGAGTCAGCCAGCGCTTTTGCGGATGATTTGCATCGTCATCTCAACAGTGAGCCTGTGGTGGCCCGTCCACCTTCTTTCTGGTATCTGGCGAACCGGTATGTTGCAAGGAATCGTGGGAGAGTTGCTACTGTGGCAATTGCGAGCATCTGTTTCATCGTTTCGGCAATTGGAACCATCATATTTGCCATGCAGCAAAAACAACTTGCCGACGATCGTGCCGATTTTCTTGTTGAAAAAGAACAACAAACCCGAAGCGCCGAAGATTCTTTTGAAGAACTGAAGGTCAGGAATGAACTCGTCAATGCTCAATTGGCCGCTGCACTTGTCAGTGAAGCAACAGCCATTCGAAAATCGGCCCAATTGGGGTACCGCGAGAATGTCGACGACCTGCTTCTAAAGGCTCTCGAAACGGGAACTTCACCGGTTTTAAGAAACCAAATCCGTGAAGAGGTACTCCAATCTCTTGGCGATCCGATTTCTATTCCGCCTGTCAAAATCGAACCTCGAAGATCACCTCCAGTTCCCGACTTTCCGGACAGCATGCGCCATCTTCTCCCAGAATCGCATCGCCACTCGAATCCTGTTCCGGGAATATTTGCAGGGTCAACGACAGGAAATCTGTTTGCAGCCGGAAAAACAATCACATCAACAACTGCGGAAGATGAATTTGTTGTCAGCCTCTTCGCCAACGATGAACATGTTGCCACCGTTCCAACAAATGTGACGGACGTGAAACGACTTATTTTCAGCCCTCAATCCAACTATCTGGCAGCCCAATGCGGGGAGGGATTTGTGGTCTGGTCTATCACGGACATGCAGGCTCTCCTGAGGATCGGCGGAGACAATTATCACTATCTAACTTTTCACCATAACTTGCCCATCCTGTTGAGCGTGAGCAACACAAAGGGTGTCGAAGTCTGGTCAATCAAGCATGGTCGACGGATTGCTTCAATTAAGCAAGTTGGAGTGAAAGAAGCCTTCTTTCTTCCGGATGGCAACAGCATCTGTATTGTGCGAGCTGTGAATTCAACAGATGGGCAATCAAGGCAAACAGAATACGAAGCATGGTCTCTTTTTCAAAGCCCGGAAAGAACTCAGATCACTGGATTCCTAAGGGGAATTAGTGGCTTTGATTGGGGACCAGATGGAGAGTTTCTCGTTGCGATTGCAGATGATGGAATGCTGAGAAAGTCAGACCCCAAAACAGGTCGACATTTTTTTGAGATTCCGATTCCAAAGAGCAGTCGCAAAACGGTCGCAGTCTCAAAAGATGGTGAGCTAATTGCTGTTGGAGGGACCGTGTTGCGTCTCTACGACAAGAACTGTGAATTGATTGCCGAGCAACGAGCCGGAATTTTCACATGGTGTATGGAGTTCAGTGCAGATTCAAAACGTCTTTTTGCTGGTGGCAGTGGTGGAATCAAAGTTTGGGACATTCAGGACCAGGAAGGTTCAATTCTCCTAGAAGAAGCATCAAGCTTGAAATTGAAAAATCGAGTCAGCGGCCTTGCGGTTCATCCCTCAGGTAAAGAGCTCCTGTGTCAAATCTGGAAATCGATGGATGGTGGAGCCGTCGGGCTTTATCGATTTCAATTGGAGGAATCAGAGGCGGAGTTCATTACAACAGCGCGGACTGGTTATCCCAGGTATCGTTTTGTTGCTGAAGGAACGCGGTTTCCATTTCTTAGCCACGAAAATATTTTGGCCATCATGGAGTGGCCTTCTCAACAGATCTCGAATGCCTGGTCGCTCGATCAATTTCGATCGGAGTTAACGGGGTACCGTACCGAGGGCAAGATGACCGTCTCACCGGATGGAAAACTGGTCGCTCTTTTTTCCGATATCAACCAGATTACCATCTTCAATCTACAGACTGGCCGACCGCTCTACACGTTACCCAGTGAGAAAGCTCAAATCTATTATATCGGATTTTCACCAACAGGCAGTTCCCTCGCTGTATTGATGTCCGACGGAGGAATCTCCATTTGGAAGTTGAATGAGATTGACAAAAGGATGGCTGAATTCGCTGTTGACGATGCGACATCGACGCTCGCTGTGGACTCAGGTGTTGGCACGAATGCACTTTCCGCAGCGGAAATCGCACAAAAAATAACGATTTACAGTAGTTCTTGGCCGACGAATCCAAAGCATTGGCAAATCCTCAAGGAAATTCTCAACCGCCATGATTCATTAGACATCCGCGGAATCGAGCATTCTGGGGTGACTACAATCAACGAATCTGAGCTTAGTGACATTGAAGATCTCAAAGAATTAGCCTACGCCATCTTTGAGGAGTCATTTGCTTCAGACAGTGAATTGGTTCATTTAAGTTCCGCTACAAATCTGCGATATCTCGATCTTACGAAAACATGTATTACCGATGAAGGGCTTAGGTATCTCGCTGGATTGAAAAGTCTGGAAGTCCTGTCCCTGGCGATGACGCAGGTCCAAGGATTGGGACTCAAACATCTCAATGGACTGAAGTCCCTTCGGCATCTTGATTTGAGGCATTCATTCGTCGATGTCGATCAGGCTCTTGACGTTCTACTTTCTATTGAGAACCTGGAATTCCTCGATATTCGCGGGTGTGTCGTGTCTCAGGAGTCAATCGAGGAACTGACTGCACAAATAGAAGACGTTCAGACAGATCTTCTCGAAGCACTAAACGCTCGGCCAGATCAGATCGCTGACGCAAACGGCAAAATGTTCGATGTGATTTCCTATACCAACGCAGAAGTGCATCGCGGTGAAATCGAGAAACTATCCAATGGTTTCCGGCTTTCGCCTCAGCAATCCCCGAAACGTCACGGAGTTGTTTCGTTTCCAATCACATGGCCGGATGAATTTGACTTATCGATTTCAGCGGTTCGTTCACCTGAGAGTTCCCCCAGTGGTGCATTCCGCTTTGCGTTTCCCTGGAAGCATTCTGAAGGAACAACAAACATCGTCCTCGTTCTAGGTGAAGGTCGAGGAAGTGGTTTTGCAGGCTATGACTCCTCGGCTTTCTTTGACTCAACTACACACATTCAGGCAAGAGTCCTTCAATTTGAGCAACCTACTGCCTTCGTAGTAAAAGTACGTCGAAATCTGTGTTCGCTTGAAGTTAATGGTTATCCCGTGTTTACCGTGCCTGGACCGCCTGGTGACGCAGAATGGAATCGTTTTGGTATGCCTGCTGAGAGTCGAGGAGTTGATGTGGGTGTCTGGCATCCGATGGATGTTCATTCAATTCAGTTGCGGCCTCATCAAACACCTGCCGAGGTAACTCCTTCCTCTTCCCGATAATCACTGAATGTTTGTACGGCGATTTCTTCGGCAAGTGTGAACCAAAGTCATTCAACCAGAGGTGACTAACCAACGGAAGAAAACTGATCAGATTCGACAAGTAACGATTCACTAAGAAAATACGGTCGGTGAGACTCAGCCTGGCAGCATCCCTCACCGACCGCAACCGTTCTCATCGCGCTCGTTTTGCGCGCTGAGAGCCTTGATTGTACCAAATCGCTGCCATTGCATGGAGAGAAATCATGACTCGCTCATTCTTAAAACTGTTCACGTGCATCGCAGCGACTGCGATCATCGCAACTTTTTACACAAATGAAGCCGCTGCATGGCCCAAAGGAAATGGGAACGGAAATGATGGAGGAGGCGGCGGCGGGAGTGGCGGTCCGGTTCCTCCTGGTGTGATCTACTTTTCCTCAGCTGGCCAGCCTCGGGAGATGCTGGCAGATGGCAGTCAGGAATTGCCTGCTGCCGGGTTGGTTGCCAGTTATCGTTTGCACTCAAGTGAGCGATTTTTCGCCGAGACTGTTTACCAGCAAACAGTGGATCGCAATTACTTTCAAATTGTTGTCTTTTCGTCATCCGGAACTGTATACCTGCTCACCGATGACGAGAGCGTCTACATTCGAGATATCCAATGGGCGAAAGATGACTCCTTCATCGCAGGCATCGGAGAGATTATCGGAGTGAACTCTGAGCTTAGTGACAAAGAGTATTTCTTCATGCAATTCATTGACTGGAGTCAAGGCTTCCCCAGTTCAGACGGCGAATTGATGATTCTCCCAATGGATGACGACTACCATAGCTATCCGTTCGATACTCATCCCAATTTTGACGTTTCTCCAGACGGAACTCAAATCGTCTAAACGAGGTCCATTGACGGGTGGGATCCGAATTTCAATCCAATTCCATTGCCGGTTGTCGTAATAGATTTTGTTTCCGGCAATCAATACAGCATAAGAACCGGAATCGAACCGGTCTGGTCACCCGATGGCGAGTCTATCGCCTTCACGGCAAATTCGAACGAAATCGTCGTCGCATCCGCCGATGGGAGTGGCGTGCTCCCCATTTTCTGATCCAGATGTTATGAGAGTCAACCGACCGATGTTGGTTCGAGGAGACTTTGATGACGAAGCGACGACGACGTAAGCCTGAGCAGATTGTGAAGCTGTTGCAGGAGGGGCAAGCGATGTTGGCGGCAGGAAAGTCGCTGGCTGAGGTGTTGCAGAAGCTG
>NZ_SIHI01000087.1 GCF_007859735.1 Thalassoglobus neptunius
CACCTGGAGGTCTTAATTATGAGTACGAACAGACGCGACTTTTTGAAATACACCGGATACTTGGGGGCGGCGACCGCTGCGGGATCCATTCCGGAAAATTCGGCGACTGCGGAAGAGCCCTCGAAGAAGAAAGAGGTTAAAAAACGTCTTGGACCACACGGCAAAGGCGTCCCAATCACAATCGCTGGTTACGATTACAATCGAGTGAAAGCCTTGGCCGAGGGGGCTGTGACCGTGGAAGGTTGCTCGCATCAGTTTGAAGTGACCAGCATCGGACCTCTCAACGAACATGCGTTTTATGGAGAGAAATCACGTGACGTTACCGAGATCGGGCTGATCCCGTATCTATTGGCCTTTGCAAACGGCGGCTTTCGCGATTACGTCTTGTTGCCTATTCCGCTTTTGCGTCTCTTCCGCCACAAAAGCATCTACGTTCGCACGGATCGCGGAATCAAAACACCGCAGGATTTACGCGGTAAAAAAGTGGCGACCGTGGGCTATTCCTCGTCCGGTCTCACCCATGTCCGGGGTTTTCTCAAGGATGAATATGGCGTCAAACCGGATGAGATCCACTGGATTTCGACAACGAAGGACTCTGGATCGAATTTAACGGGGGAGACCGCGTCCCGTTGGGAGAAAGTTGAGCCAAAAGGTCTCAAGATTGATGCTGCTCCCGAAGGGGAAGACGATTCTTCGTTGCTATTGAAGGGAGAAGTTGATGCCATTTTCCATCCTGCAGAACCGAAGATCTATCAGGATCGAAATCCGCTTGTAGAGCGTTTGTTCAAAGACCACCGTTCTGTCGAACAAGCCTACTTCAAGAAGACCGGGCTGTTTCCGATCATGCATTCGGTCGCCGTTCGGGTCAAGACTATCCAACAGCATCCGTGGTTGCCCAAAGCCGTATTCAAAGCCTATTCCCAGGCCAAACAGATCGATTACTCCCACATGCGGAACTGGGGTTGGGCGATGGATTCGCTGCCGTGGTATGGCCAGGAGTTCAACAACACCCGCGAACTGATGGGGGACAACTTCTACCCTTATGGTTTGAAGGCGAGCGCTCCATCTTACGAGAAAGCAATTGAGTACGTCTACGATCAAGGGCTAAGTAAACGCAAACTTTCGATCGATGAATTATTCGAACCGTCCACGGTCGATCTTGTCGACGAATCATCAGGCCAATTGTAGGGTAGTTTCACGATTTCACAACAAGATGAGGCAACGCATCATGATGCGTGTGGAACCCTGGATAAATCGCATCAAACCGTTTTAGCAGACAAATACCCATGAAAGAATTCACGACGATGAGGCGACTACACATTTCTTTCGCACTCGCTGCATATATGTCGGTGACCGCGAATCTTCCTGCAGTGAACGCACAAGCGAAAACCCAAAAGTCGACTACGGAAACAGAAGTCGTTTTAAGTTCTGCCAGGCAGTTCGTCAAAGAGTTCAATGCCCACAATGTGGACAAGCTTCTCAGCATGTATGCTCCAAAGGCAGAAATCATTCAAAGAGACGGATCGCGACAGATCGGAACAAAAGAGATTCGAGGTAGCTTTACGACTTACTTCGAGCAGAACCCTGAGGCTCAGATTGCTGTGCGGTTGGAATCGGTCAAAGAACTGACACCAAACCTCGCTCTGGAAGAAGGGACGGTGACATTGTTTGATGACGGCAACACGGCCAGTTATGTCAGCAGCTACATCCTGCTGCATTCTAAAGTCGAAGGTATGTGGAAGATTGCCGTATCAAAAGTGACGGAAGATGAAATACTCGACCGGCAGAACGCCCTTGATCAGCTTGCGTGGATGGAAGGAGAGTGGATCGATGAGGGAGCCACAAGTTCGATTTACTGGAATTGCCAGCGGAGCGAAGACGGTAACTACTTGCTTCGCAGTTTCGACATTCGATTCGCCGATGGACGGGTCGCAAAAGGGACCCAAAGAATTGGTTGGGATCCAGTTCAGAGCCGAATTCGATCTTGGGCTTTTGATACAAGCGGAGGATTTGCTGAAGCGACATGGAGTCAGGTCGGTGAAGTTTGGGTGAACAAGTCGACGGGCTACCAGCCCGATGGGACGGCAGTTTCGGCCACGAATTATGTTATCCCGATCCGCGGCGACCGCTACTTACTGCGATCTGTCGAAAGAATTGCGGGCAACGAGAAAGCTGACGATGTGGAAGCGGTTGTCGTTCGACGCGGCCCGAAGCCCGCGAAGTAGACCCGTTGTAAAGATCAGGACTCTCTATCAAAGTTGTTCAAGCAAATACAAAGCAGGAAATCTGATGAAACATTTTTCACTCATGGTTTTGTCCGCAATACTGGCGTTTGGACTAGTGGTTGACGAAATTGATGCTCGCGGTCCTCGTGGCGGTGGTGGTGGTGGTGGGGCGTCAAGACCAACGCCCAGTCGGTCACCTTCCTCAACGCGCCCTTCCAGTCCCAGCCGACCTTCTGGGGGAGGATTGACACCGTCACAAAGTCCTGGATTCAGCCGTCCCAGCAGCCCTTCCAGCCATCCAGGTACGCCTTCCAGTCGCCCAAGTTCGCCTTCCAGTCGTCCAGGGAATCCATCAAGCCGACCAGGCGGAACGTCCCCAGCAACCCGCCCCGCGAATCCTTCCCTGACACCGGGAAACCGTCCGAACATCGCACCTGGTCAACGTCCTGGGATCGGTCAACTCCCTTCATCCCGACCGATTCCAGGTGTCCCGCCGCAAGGTTCTGGCCAGTTGCCGGGACAACGACCGGGACAACTTCCTAATGAACGCCCCGGTACGTTGCCGGGTTCACGGCCCGGCCAAAGGCCCAACGAACGCCCAACGTTTGGTCAAGGAAACGGTCCAGGTCAACGTCCGAACGAACGCCCCGGTACGTTACCCGGGTTTTCACAGAACGACCGAGTCTCGGATCGACGTGATGTACGTGGAGACCGCCTGAGTAACCGACAGGAAACCACGCTCAATCGGCAGGAGAATCGAGCGACGACTCTCGAAGGCCGACGTGATGGTTTTCAGGACCGATTAGATTCCCGCCAAGATAGTCGGACGGAGCGTTCTGAAAATCGTCAGGACAGTAGAACCGATCGTGTCGATTTAAGGCAAGATGGACGGTCGGACCGCCTCGATTCTCGCCAGGACTTTCGACAAGATGCACGCCAGGATTGGCAAAACTACCACGATCGCCACAACTGGCATCACTATGGATGGCACCATGGGCATCATTATTATCCGGGGATTCGCGGCGACTACTGGAAGCATATGTTCGGCAACTATCCGGTTGCGTCAACTTTGCACTGGACCCGCCGAATCGTCAATCGTTCAGCTTGGCGGCTCGGTTACTGGGGGTACTCCAATCCCTACTATGCCGGTGGAAGTTCCTACGCAACATCGGGCGGTGAAAGCTATAGCTACGAAGAACCTTTAATTGTGGAATCCCCTCCGGAACAACCTGCCGAGGAAACGGCGGTTGCTTCGAATACGAGTGCGGGCGAAGTCGAATATCCCCCTGGTGTTACCAAGAAAGGAATGGACCTGTTCGACGAAGCGCGAAATGCCTTTTACGCCGGAGACTGGGAACTCGCACTCACGAAGGTGACGGCGACTCTGCAGGAAATGCCACGGGACGCAGTTGTTCATGAATTCCGTTCACTGGTGCTGTTCTCGTTGGGGCGTTATGACGAATCGGCAGAAGCCATTTATGCCGTCCTGGCCGTGGGACCGGGTTGGGACTGGACAACGCTCAGCAGCCTGTATGGTTCTGTCGACGACTACACTAAACAGCTCCGAGCTCTGGAAGACTTCGCGAAATCGAATCCCAAATCGTCTTCGGCGCAGTTCCTCTTGGCGTACCACTACGCTACCGCCGGGCATGACGAAGATGCGGCGAAACAGTTTCGGCTGGTCTTGGAGCTAACGCCCAACAATGAAGTTGCATTGGATCAGTTGTCTCAGTTCGAAGGTCCTCAAGCCATTGAGAAATACACGAAGCTGCCCGACTCGGCGACTGATCAAACCGAAAGCCCGACTGTTGACGAGAATGCCATTATTGGAACCTGGGTGGCCGTCAGTGGTAGTTCTAAATTCGAAATGGGCATTCAGAAAGACGGTCGCTTCCTTTGGAAATTCTCGATCGATGGCAAAGAGCAGGAAGCCGCTGGGGTCTACGTCCTGGATGGGAATGTCCTCGCTGTTGAGCTGGACACAGGTGATACACTGGCAGCCGAGGTTACGATCACCGATTCGCAGTCTCTAGACTTCAAGCTGATTAGCTATCGGGCCGACGAACAACCGATGAAATTCAGTAAACGTTAGTTCTTGAAGGACAGGTATCCGAGGGGCGTTCACGCGTCCCCGTGGTCTCCATGCCGACAAATCAAAACGAAAATTGGATTTGTGATCGACAAAACCAGCCAACATCTCCGGGTGCAACGTCGAGCGCGGCAGAGTTGATCGGCCCACGTGTCAGATAGCTGACATCGAACGTGAATTTTGCGTGCTGATCGCGAAAGTACCACACTAGGCCTCCGGCGATCTCATCTGCACTTTCATCGTTTTGCCCAAGAGTTCCCGAATTACCAACGACACGGGACCAACGTGTAATGAATTGTAGCTTTCGCGGTACGACAAACTTACCGAGCTGTAACCACAGTCCATGGTCAAACAATTGCGGTACGTCTGCGCCCTTGAATTGGTCAATCGTACGAAAGTAATACTCGGACGTGAATGACCAACCCTGGTACTTGAGCGAATAGTCCACTGCAAACAAATTGACTGTGTATTCACTGACTGGCATCATATTCACCAGCAGAAGGTCTGAAAGCCGTCCACGCGAATACGACCGAATTCGGTACTACCACTTTGGTCGATCGTTGAATTCGCAAATGCTGCACCGATCCGCGTTGCCGGATGTTTGTGGTAATCAAAGTCGGCTAGTTGCTCTTCACCCCATTTTCCTGTGGGATAGGCAATAATACGCCCAGAGTAGGCGAAGTTATCATCGAGAGTACCGCTACTTCCTGTTTCTGCACCACCAGTCACCAGTCCATTGAATATGGCGAATTCCCACTCCACAGGGACAACGCCGTACTCATTGCGACCGTTAAGGCCCCAACCAAGACTTCGATTCACATCGAAAAACGTGCTGGAAACAGAACGATCTGAAAACTCCAATTGTCGACCGGAAAGATACCGGGCCAGCGAAAAGGGCATCTTCCATTTTCCGGTTCGAAATCCTAGACGCCCCGGTTCTAACCCAAACCCGCGACGACCGACATCCAGCTGCAAATAATAGTCAAGGAGCCGAAGGTCATCACCGCTGCTGCTTCGACCGTCCAATTGAATGTAGTAGCGAAAATCTGGTGTAAACGCTGAGCCGGAAAAAATGAGTCGAGCACGTTTCAATTGAAACTGATTCTGATCATTCCCGGCATTCAGTTCGGAGATGGTATGCCGAAGCTGTCCCCAGCCGTTCAGGGTAAGCCGGAACGGAAATCGATCTGCTCCAAGCTTAACTGGCTGGTCACTGGCGATGACAAAACCGCGATCGTACCCTACGCGGGTGTGATTGATCCAATTGCTGTCGGGGCCTGTCGAACCAATCGTAGGGTGGGGAAGATCCCTCAAGTCCTCTCGTCGGCAAAAGAACGGGCTGGTCCTCTAATCCGACATCCTCAAGTGTTGATGCCAACAGAGAAATTTGGTCGAATAGCCGAATTTCCTCAGCTTCGGTACAGTTTGAAGAAACCCAATTCAACAAAACGAGGAGCAAGATCCCCCAAAGCTTCAACGATGTCCATATTTGATCAACAAACATCTGGACTCCGGGATGCGAAGGAGGAATAGACACGTTATTGGGATTCAACCATCGCATCGGTGTTGAGGGAAGGCTGAATTAGGATAGGAGTATTGGAAGGGGTGGGAAAAATAACACCCCGTCAAATTTTCCGCAAGATCATATTACGACATCATCAATCTTAAAACGCGAATAGCAAAAGCGCTTCAGTAGAATACGAGCGCACAACAAGCAGTGTGTGACCTGGACACCTTTCGCATCACTCTGGCTACTTGTTCAGACGCCAATGCGTATTCGGAGCAAAGCGAATTGCTGGAGACTGCATCAGCTTCAGCGGCGAACGATCTCAGTAAATTACTGAAGTGTCAATTCTGGAGGCACACCGCCGTCCGTTGGGGATCTTCGCTGCCTCCCCAGACTACCCATTCTCACCAGGCTCGAACTCAGGCTAATCCTTGGCGGTTGATGTGTAGACGTCAGTAGTGCGACTAACGGGTGCAAAATCCTTGAAGCCATGCACTGGTCAAATCTTTTGATTTCCTAGGTGTTCTTCTGCTTCTGCAATTCATCATCGCGTTGTGCAGCAAGTAACAACTGCCGCAGTTCTTCGACGGTTGCGGGCAGAGATGGAAGGTTGTCCTGACTCATACCCTGACTACGTCATGAGGCGTTGTCGTGTTCGAATAAATCCGGTAATCAACGTGATGTTTTCTGATATCGCTTTCGACGTTCTACACTTCACAGATCGATACGGTCATGCAGCAGCGACAGCTCCTGATGCGATATTTCAGCAGGCGACGTCGTGTCTGTGGGCGAAGCGCCAACCCTGGTTTTCACATTCGTTGGAAACTGCCACGTCCCTTTCTCCAGACGCTTGTACCAGATTGCCAGTCCATCGCGATCCCAGTACAGAATCTTCAGCCGATCACGATTACGGTTGCGAAACAGAAACAGATGTCTGCTGGTTGGATCCTGTTTCATCAGGTCCCGAGCTATCCCGCACAACCCATCGAAGCTGCGTCGCATGTCGGCTGGCTGGGTGCAGACGAACACGCGCAGGGAACCGGTCAGACTGATCACTGCTGTCCTCCCTGGCGCATCAGTTCAGAAACAACCGTGCGAACCGCATCCTGCTCAGCCACTCGAACGATGGCGCCGCACGGAAGATCAACTTCCACGATCGCAGCCATCGACGATCATGCGGACACCGCCAGTGACACGAACGTCGGCGACGACGATTCCATTTGATCCGCCAGCTGCCGCCGCCGCACATAGAACGCGTTCTTTGATACTGGAATGCCTGAGTTCTTTGGTCCAGTCTTAATGAGAGTCAGGTTTGTAGGGACGTGTACTGCTGGAACGGAGGCTGAGGCAGTGCCGAAGCACAAGCGATTCAGTCATGTCGTTTGCCAGATGCCAGCCGATTATTTTTCGTGAATAAAGGTCCATCAGCATCGCCAGGTAACAGAACGTGCCGTCTTGAATAGAGATGTAATTGATGTCACCGACCCAGATCTGATTGAGGCGGGTAGGTTCGTCAGTGTCGAGCAACAGGTTCGGTGAATAGCCCAAGCGGTGTCGACTGTCAGTCGTTTTTGGAACGAACGACTTTGGCTGAATTGCTTTCAAATGCAGTGTTTTCATGATACCTGAGACCCTCCTTCGACTACACATGTGTCCCAGTTTCCTGAGGTCTTCGACGATCCTTCGAGTCCCGTATTGTCGAGTTCCCCCATCTCATCAATGGCATCAATGAGTCGACCGATGGTGTAATCCACGAGCAGCAATGTCATACATCAGGGCAACGAGTCGCTCCTTCGATGTGTAGACATCGGTTAGAAAACGTAGCGCTCGACGGGCGAAAAACGGAGCGCTGTTGTTGATAAGGAACCCGGTGGAGGGATGTGAGCGTCTCGGCCGGGAGTGTCGGTACAGGTTATTTCGTCTTTG
>NZ_SIHI01000088.1 GCF_007859735.1 Thalassoglobus neptunius
CAAAGACGAAATAACCTGTACCGACACTCCCGGCCGAGACGCTCACATCCCTCCACCGGGTTCCTTATCAACAACAGCGCTCCGTTTTTCGCCCGTCGAGCGCTACGTTTTCTAACCGATGTCTACAACGTCGCACACAGATTTGAAATTGGGTTGAAAACATCTCAAGGTTATGGAAGCATCAGCAGCATCAATTTTGGAAGTACATTTAACTTGTCGACAACAGGCGATGTCTTCACCATTTACGGCCCGAACGCCAACGAGATTTCCGTGAATTCCATCGACGCGGGAATCGTCAATAATCGTTTTGGTTCCGTGACAACCGTTCCGGAACCGTCCTCCATGGCACTGCTGGGACTTGGACTTCTCGGAGTGCTGGGGAAAAGCATTCGACGGAAACCTGAGTCGAGGGGTTGAGCGAGTCGTACGAGTTGGCGTTTCGCATGCAAGACGCAATGCCCAAACTGATCGATACATCGAAGGAGAGTACGAAGACTCTGGCGATGTACGGAGCAGACGGTTCACCTTTCTGAACGAGAGTGCCAAATTCTACGTGTCAATTTCAGTGTTCGGGGTCCTGAGCGACTTCGCTGAAGTTGCCGGCATAAGGTGTTCCGTCGACCAACCCACTGATCGTGCCTTCATATTCCGTAACAGTTGCCAATTCTTCATGCGTCCCGACGAAGCGAGAAGACTGTCCGTCTCCTTCTCCATCCAGGGGCATGGGCAAGAGTTCTAGCAGCAGAGAGGGCTCTTTAATATTGAGCAGTACTGATCCTGCCGCGATTGGCTCGGGGGATTTTTCGTCGCTGCCGAGAATGTAAACCGTTGCTTCTTTTTTGTCGTGATCAACCGTGAACTCAACGTGGTACGCTCCACCACCCCAATCAGCGACAGTTCCCCCATGGGGACCAGGACCATGTGCGTGGTCACCTTCGCCACCTTCGCCATCTTCACCATGATCGAGGTCATTTTCTTCCGACTGAGCTGCTGCATTTTCGGCGGACGACTCTTCGGCAGGTTTAATGCCACATCCTACGACGAACATGCCCAACGACAGAGCGGCAATAGTAAGTTTCCAATGAGAGGTTTTCATGATTTATCCTTTTAAGAACGAAGTCATTCCGCAGACTCTACGGAATTTGTGAAGTGTGGTTATGGAACGATCTCGTTGTCCGATTCGTCCAACCTGGCAAGCTTCAATGCATCTTTGCCACTGAATTTCCAGAAAAGCCCCGGATGGATCAGGAACTCACAGAAGGTTGATGTGAGCAGGCCACCCAAGATGACGGTCGCGACCGGATAGAGAATCTCACGACCTGGTTCTTGACCACCGAGAACCAGAGGCAACAGGCCGATTCCAGCTGTCAAAGCGGTCATCAGCACTGGGGCCAGTCTTTCCAAGCTGCCTCTGAGAATCATCTCTTTTGAAAAGTCTTCTCCCTCTTCTTTCATTAAGTGGAAGTAGTGAGTCACTAGCAAAATGCCATTGCGGACAGCAATTCCTCCGAGAGAAATAAAGCCAACGAGACTCGCGACTGTCAGCGACTGATTCGTTAAGACGAGTGCTATTACTCCTCCGACAAAGGCTGTGGGAAGTGCATTTAGAATCTGTAAGACAACTCGCACCGATGGGAAAAGCACTAACAGAACGACAAACATTCCGATCACAGAAACACCTGCCAGCACAACGATTGTCCGTGTGGCCCGCTGCTGACTTTCGAATTGACCGCCATACTCGATGAAGTAGCCTTCGGGCAGATTGACGCGAGTATCCACTTTCCGTTGGATCTCAGCGACGGCGCTGGCGAGGTCACGATCATGAGTATTGCACCGAATGACCATGCGACGGCGCGCGTTCTCTCGATTGACCGCGTTCGGCCCGGTGCCTTGTCCGATGTCGGCAAGTTCTTGGAGTTCTACTTGACCGCGGTCTTCAGGCAGATCGATTCGCAATCGCCCGAGGTTGGCATAGTCGGTCCGGTATTCTTCTTCGAGTCGAACCAAGAGATCGAAGCGACGCTGGCCTTCCAGAACTTCTGAAAGGATTTCACCTTGCAACGCTGTTTGTAAAATGTTCGCCACATAGGCGCGCGTGACGCCGTAAAAGGCTAAATCTTCAGTTCGTAGCTCGATATGTAATTCCTCCGTCTGTTGAATCGGTTCAATGACAGGAGGAGTGATTCCATCGATGGTTTGAATTGTCGTTTTTACTTCTTCAGAGAGTTGTTGCAGCTTGTCGAGATCATCTCCAAAGATCTTGATCGCGATCTGTGCGTAGACTCCTGAAACCATATGGCTGATGAGGTGTGCCAAAGGTTGTTCGACTTCAATAGAAATTCCGGGAACTTCCTCCCCAAGATCATCGAGAAGCGTTTTGAGGATTTCTTCTCGTTCGTGTTGTGCTTCCGGGTTCATGCTCAGGATGTATTCGCCCGCGTTCACTGGAGAAGCATGTTCGTCCATCTCAGCCCGGCCTGTTCGGCGGACGAAATGCAGTATGGCGCCGTCCGGGTTCTGCTCTGATCTCTGCATCTCTCTGAGCTTTTGGTCAATCAGCCCCGAAGCCTGGTTGGAGGCATCCAGAGATGAGCCGGGTGGAAGCGTGACATTGATCTGCACGCTCCCTTCGTCGAACTCTGGCAGAAAGTTCCGTCCGAGTTGAGCCATCTGCCATCCTGCAAAGACAACAGCGATCCACGTCAGGAGCAGGAGGAATCTTGGTGCGGCCATGCTTAAACGAATCAGGTAGCTCGCCATCCATTTCAGACTGCGAAGAAGCAGCCCATCTTTTTCCGCATGAGCTGCTTTTGATTGAGGGAGCAAGTAGTAGGAAAGAACTGGTGTGACAGTCAACGAGACGAGGAGCGATGCCAGAATCGAGACGATATAGGCAACCCCAAGTGGAGTAAAAAGTCGGCCTTCGACACCGGAAAGTGCAAACAGCGGTAGAAAAACGAGAATCACGACCGCTGTTCCGAATACTATCGCGCTACGAATTTCCTTACTGGCTTCGTAAACAACTTGAATCGGGGAACGTGGCTCAGCGAGCGAGTTGTTCTCTTTCAGTCGCCGAAAAATGTTCTCGACGTCCACAATGGCGTCGTCGACGAGTTCTCCCATCGCAACGGCCAGGCCCCCGAGTGTCATCACGTTGATAGAGAGTTCAGTCCCGGAGAGATAGCCGAGCAGGCGAAAAACCAGCGTTGTAATCACGAGTGAAAGCGGAATCGCTGTTAGCGTGATAAATGTGGTCCGAAAGTTCAGCAAGAACAGGAACAGCACGATGATCACCAGAGTTGCTCCGATGACGAGCGCTTCGCCGACGTTGAAAATCCCGCGGTCAATGAATTTCCGCAGCTGAAATAACTCCGAGTTAATAACAATATCGGCGGGCAACGAGGATTCGGCATCATTTAATGCGGCTTCGAGACGGTCTGTGAGATCACGTGTGTCGACGTGTGGTTGTTTCACCATCGTGAAGACGACTCCTGGGCGTCCATTGACACTCCCGTCACCCCGTTTAAATTCAGCTCCTTCGACGACACGGGCGACTTCGCTGAGGAGAATTGATCGCTTCTCATCGCTTTTCACAACGATATTCCGGAGGTCATAGACCACTCGATCGGACTCCGGCCCCAGTCGACCGAGAATGCGAATGGGACGTTCCGTTTCTCCTGTGACCGCGAATCCTCCACTTGTATTAATATTGCTCTCGTGTAATGCCTGTTCGACCTCCTGCAGGGTCACGTCGTACTCAAGGAGTGCAGTCGGGTCGATGCGAACTTGATACTGCTTCTTATCACCTCCGAGAATAAAGGCCTCCGCGACGCCAGTCACTTTTAGAATTCGCGGTCTTATCACCCAGTCTGCCAAAGTTCGGAGGGCTAGCTGTTGCGATTCTTCGGACGGGAAATCGACTTCGTGCGTGACGCCGTCGATGGTGATGGCTGCACGTCGATGGGATGATCCTGATGATCGAGGAAGCCATTCGTCGCCCTGTTCGTGCCAGGCTATGCTGTCGGGTTCAATTGCCTCCCAAGAGCTTGGCTGATGCCGGTCAGTGGGACGCCAGAGAGATAACTTCTCGTCCTCCTGATCACGATTAGCGAGTTCGGCCATCAGGTCGGTTTTGCCGATGGGAAACAGTTCGCCCCCGTTGGGACCTTCCTGTCGATAAATTCCTGCAACGACGATTTGCCCCATGATTGATGCGGGCGGAGTCATTTGTGGAACAACTCCCTCTGGAAGAACTCCGCTTAGAGTGAAGAGCCGCTCTTGAACGGTTTGCCGTGCAGATTTAATTTCTGTGTCCCAGTCGAATTCGATGTAAATGACGTTCAGTCCTGCTGCCGACTGACTGCGAACTGCCTGGACACCACTCGCCCCCAATAGTGATACCTCAATCGGGAGAGTGACGAGGGTTTCGACTTCTTCCGTTGCGAGTCCAGGGCATTCAGTGATGATGATCACGCGCGGACGATCGAGATCCGGAAACACGTCGATCGGCATCTGGGTGGCCAGATAGGAACCGTAAAATAAAAGGGCAACGCTGATCACGACGACCAACATGCGGTACTGGAGTGCGAATCGAATAATGGCGTTGAGCATCGTGCTTCCTCAATGGCTGGCGTGAACGGTTCCGTCTGCATGAACGTGAACGTCAGCCCGCATACCGCTCGCGGCTTGAGCTTTCAAAACACGATTCAACGAAGCTGCGGCACTCTGTGCGAAGTACAATCCCGGAGCAATGCTGCCGTCATTCGCGAGGACAGTGTTTAACCGATCCTCATGGAGAATCTGGACCGGGACACGATTGAATAAATCGCCATTCTGCTGAAAGATATAAGCTTCCGGGCCCTCTCTTACGACTGCTGCGCTGGGGATAACAATGACACCTTTAAGTTCCTCAACCGGGACATGCAGACGTACTCGTTGTCCGGGACGGAATCTCCAGACGACAAATGTCTCGTGGTTTTGCTGATAGACTCGCGATTGATTTAACAGCGCAATGTAAAAATCAAATGTTCGACTTTCCGTGTTGATTGCATTCGAGAGGTAGCGAATCTGGAATGTCTGCTCGAGTGCTGGCCAGTGGTCTTCAGCGTCTTCGGCAAAATCAACGTCGATCTGCCAGCCATGTTGAGCAGCATCTTCGAGGTAGGGGGCTTCTCGTTTGAAAGCATGTCCCTCGATGTAGAGGGAACTGTGGTCGGAGAGTGTCGAGAGCAACTGTCCGGCTTGGACCTGCTGTCCAAGTTCTGCATGTAAAACTTGAACTTCATATGCGATAGCTTCCCCGTCGTCTCCAGACTTCTGAAATGCCACACCTTGAATCTCTGTGTTCTCCGTTGGCTTCTCAGCTGACGGAGGAGCGACAACTTCGACTGTTGAGACAAACTCGCCTCCTGCCACGCTGCCAATCTGCTCTGGAGTCAGCCCACGCGTGAGCAAGTCCTGGCGATGGGCTTGGATAATGGCTTCCTGTCGCCGCAATTGGTTTTCCAGATCAATCACTCTTGACCGAGCAACTCCACCATTTTCTGCCAACGGGCTGAGGCGATCGAGTTGCTCCTGCACCAACTGAACCTCTTTCGTCGCACCGAAGAGTTCCTTCTGCGTATTCTGCAGATACTCACTAATGAGTCGCAGATCGAAGAGTTTCTCACCGGGCCGAACGGTCTCACCCGGAAACGCATACACCTTTGTGACAACTCCCACCGCAGGTGACGTCACGCCTCGATCAGACCTCCCCGGCCTGTCGACGATGACTCCTGGAATCTGGACTTTCCTCCAATACGTCTGCACCAGGGCTGGTTTGGAAGCGAGGTTGAGATTCTTCCGAGCCTGCTTGGAGAGCTTCAACACTTTCGGTTCTTCGACCGGCGCAGAGACCTCTTCCTCGATATGGTGTTCTTCTTCCTGTTTCACCAACAGGGGGTTCCACTCATCCTGAGTGAAATAGGCGGCCGCTGCCAATCCACCGACCACGATCACAACAACTAGAAAACGCAACACTTTCCAGATCTGCATAGCACACAACCTGAGCGACAGTCGAAGAGTATCCGACAGCGAAAAAGGGGGCAGAAGAAAGCCTTCAGCATGATGCAGAGATGACCGGACGTACGATCAAAATGCACAGCGCGACACAGAAGAGACTGCTTGAAGGCTCGGCAAAGATGTGACCTGGCAGAGATCAACAGCGGATAGAGAGTGTCCGCAAGAAGAGCGCGCACTTGGGACGCGACATGTCGAGAGTATCACCAAGCAGTCGATTCTCGCCAAGTTCTGATAAAATCAGATCTTCCGTGGAATCAATCTGTGAAAACATCAGCGTGCCATTCAGGAGCTGATTCCTCACTTCGCGATAGCTGGCTGAAGTCGGATCGACCTCAAATGCACTCGAGTCGTGATCAATGTCCGAGGTAAAAGACAATCCCCCACTCAACGCATCATGAAGATGATCATGCGGGATCTTTTCTTCCAGACGACACGTCTGCTGATGCCAGTGCAAATGGAAATGCGGACGCAAGTGGTGGTCTCGCGGCTCAACAGTCGATGTTCCTTCATGCGAATGAGGCACAGCCATAATGCTCTGACTCACCAGCAAGTTAAGGATCAGGAAGATCGACAATCCGCGGGACATTGGACCACTTTTCGACAAAGGGAAGTGTTTAAACTCTAGACGACAAAATCGCTTTGGTCAATCTCATTCGTTGTTCGTGCTCCCAGGCAAGATTCGACATCCGAATTCTCTGAGTTCATTCACCACTCAGTCTTCGATCGCGCAAGCTGCCGCGTGGCTGGCGATCAAGTCGATACGTTTCTCCGGACATACGCCCATTGGATCGACCAGGATCACTCCGAAGCTGTGGAGATGATGGAAGAATTCAACGAAAAAACGAGCCGATTCACACAAAGAATCATAAGTTTAGAGCGGTCCAGCCGGTAGGAGATACGGACGAAGTCGGAGAATTGCAAATCGCATAATTCACCTAGTTCCCTGAGAACTCAATCGGCATCATTCTGAACTGCCGCACACGACAGAATGCCTGGGAATCAAGGGGTCGCAGGTTCGAATCCGGTCATCCCAACTTGACCGGGATCATGTTACTTTGGCCATTCACGGACGAGCGATCTTTGCATGATTCGTGATCGCAGCGAGTTTCTCTTCGCTCAGGACGGTACGTTCTGTGTCATGAACGCGGCCCGGTTTTAATGGGTAGCAACTCAGCTCCGCGTCATTGCCTAAAAGGCAGCGGCGGGGCCTGACTGCAGAGTTGGAAAAATTTATTGCACCAAGAGGCAATCCCCGCCACATGGTTGCTGGCACAGAAGGAAGTTCGAACATACTAAACGGTTTTCATCCCGGTGACGGCTTCCAAAGCATCGCCGGGCTGGTCACTTCAGCGGCAATTCAGTCTCAGAGGCTATCCGGAAACTGAGGTTTTTTGAAAGTCTGGTTTTGTTCACACTTTGCGGTTCATCAACGCAAAGGAGTGCACGGTGTCCGAGGCGATTCGAAAAGCGTACCCAAGTGACCTGACTGACCTTCAGTGGGAGATGATCGAAATGATTC
>NZ_SIHI01000089.1 GCF_007859735.1 Thalassoglobus neptunius
ATCAGTTCAAACAAATGGTGAAAACCAAAAGTCTGAACACCTGACAACAAGTGATCATCTGGGCGCTACGCTTTTATTCCGTCACACCCTCTCCGTCGAGCGCTACGTTTTCTGACCGATGTCTACATCAGTTAATGATTGACTGGGCGATGCTGAACCAGAGGTTTGACGGTGAGTGAAATGGACGGATTACAACAGGACATGGAGCGGGTTCGCAGTGCCCTCGCCGGAGACAACGTTTATCAGAAACGCATCGCGGAATGCGGAATCGAATGGTTGGCGACAATCCTGAAGAAGAACAATGACTACAACTCGCTTGCATGTAATCCATTATTAGATATTTCTGTAAGATCCTTTACGATGTCTCCAGTCCTGAGAGTGTCCCGTTGCTGGTTCCGAATCGTTCTTTTTCGATTCCGGCGTTCTGCAGGAGTGACAAGAACAGATTGCACATTGGGACCTGATTGACTCCCATGATTGGACGGTGAATTCGATCGCCTTTGTCCATAGGAACTGTTCGGGAAAGTTCCTCGAGCCAATCGGGATTGAAGGCCAGGTGACTGCCGTGTTTGAACCCGCCACCGGCGAGGATCGCTGGGGCATCGTAGCAGGCGTGAGAATTGCCGTCTCGCATGTTACTTGTCAGGAGCACCATTGTGTTGTCGAGGAGACTCGTTCCGGCGCCCTCCTTGCTGGCCTTAAATTGTGCGAGTAGACCTGAGAATGACTGGAGCAGCTCGTTCTCGACTATCCGCAACTCGGACAGTTTCTTTTCCTCCTGACCGTGGTGGGTTAAGTGGTGATGATCCCCGAATGTTCGAAGACAGATTGATCTTGT
This sequence comes from Thalassoglobus neptunius, assembly GCF_007859735.1. Lineage (GTDB taxonomy): Bacteria > Planctomycetota > Planctomycetia > Planctomycetales > Planctomycetaceae > Thalassoglobus > Thalassoglobus neptunius. Next base: position 839 of record NZ_SIHI01000089.1, read on the forward strand.
AGAATCTGTAACAATTGCCAGACGGATCATGTCCAACATGAGTTTAAGCTTGGCTTTTTGTTGACCGGGGCCGTTGATGTCTTGTGGCTGTTTTCCAATGGGGGCGGGTTTTGGACGCGTCGCCCATTCTCGAGACATTTGCAACTGCCGTTCCACATCACGGACTGACTCGAAGTATTCGTCGATCCGTTTCTTGTCGTCGCTGCTGACTTTATGAGAGAGACTCCGGGCTCGTTCACCGACGAAATCAAGTAAGCTTCGCCCTTCCCTAATATGGTGTAATTCACGGTCAGCCTCCTCTTTACTTCCTCCAAGAAAGAGATTCGCGAAGACTTTAGATGGGCTTTCTTCAGGCGGAATGGGAACTCCGTTTGCGGTAATCGATATACTCGGAACCGGGGAATGACCGCCCGTACTCAGCACGAAGCTTTCATAACGAGTTTGCCCTCGAAAGTGTGCCGCGAATTCCTGATCAATCGAGATGGTATTCTTTAAGTTATAAGAGAGGTCCGGATAAGGGGTTCCGGTTAACATAGCGACCTCCGACTGGTGGGCGGATCCAGTATCGGGATGGCTCGTTCCGGTGATCACCGTCATCTCCTTGCGATGCTCAGAGAGGAGCTTGAGGCATGGCGTCTCCTCATAATCGCACCCCGCTGTAGTTGGAACAAATGTCGGTGGGTCGAATCCGAACGGTGTGCCAATCACCAGCAATCGTTTGGGAGGAGTCGAGGGTGTTGAAGCAGAAACCGAACGGCTCATTGACTCAAGAAAAGGAAGTCCAAGAGCAATTCCTGAGGCTCTGAGGAACGTTCGACGATGAATTGGAATGTGCATGACGAGTATCAGTTCGTTCGGAAAAGGCGACTTTGAATGACGCTGTGAATCAGGGTACGCAGCCCGTAATCAGACTTCTTCGCTTCGTTTACGATGGCTTCGAGTTCGCGGATGTCACCCGGCTCGGGACGACGTCCTGTTGCGAAGGTCACCAGCTTGGACGCAAGGGTTCGTGCAATATAGTCTGACTCTTTGAGGAGGAGTTTTTTATATTCATTCGGGCCGTGGAATGACCTGCCATCAATCAATTCACCCGTGTCATCGACCGGTTGACTTAAGAGATACGACATTGGGCCGAGGATGTCGCGTCCAATGAGCGTCTCTCCGGGAGCAGCTTTCGGCTGCGGACGTTTCTCCTTGGTATTCTCGACTCCGTCGAGAGTTCGATACATCGTTCGCCACTGCCCGGCAGGGTCAAATCCTTCCAATGCGAATCCGGGAGGGTCGATCTGACGATGACATGAGGAACAAGTGCCAGTGCTTTGATGTTTGGCAAGTTGCTCGCGGATGGTGGTCGTTCCACGTGTGTCAGGATCAATGCTTCCCGCATCAGGAGGCGGAGGCAACGGATGACGACCGAGGATATTTTCGAGAACCCAGACACCTCGGACGACTGGTGAAGTCCGCGTTCCGTTTGCGGTGACTTTCAAAACGCTTGCATGAGTCAGGACTCCGCCGCGAACACTCCCTTCAGGTAAGGAGACCCTCTGAAGTCTGGAGCCCCTGATCGCCGGAAGCTGATAGAACTCGGCAAGCCGGTTGTTGAGATATGTGAAATCGGAATCGACGAATTGCAACAGGTTCCTATCGTTCTCAAGCAGATCTTTGAAAAACATCCGCGTTTCGCTGACCATTGAATCGATGAGAAGTCCGTCGTCGCGAAACTGTACGGGACCATCCTGAATGAAGAACTCGGGAAAGAGAAACTTGTCAGGCTGCGTTGCATCGATCTTTCGCAAGCCAAGCCATTGGTCGACAAAGTCGTTCACAAAGGCTTCCGAGCGAGGCGAAGAGAGCAAACGCTCGGTTTCGCTGCGGAGGACTTCTGAGTCGATGAGTCTTCCATCATCCGCCAACTTTCTCAGAGATTCATCGGGAGATGTTCGCCACAATGCATAAGACAACCTTGAGGCGAGTGCATGATTATCAAGCTTACCGGGAGGTCCGGGAATGAAGAGAAAATCTGGAGAACAAAGTGCAGCGCGATAAGCGGCCAACATTGAGGATTCGAAACACTCAGAACGATTGATTCGTTCGGCAGCGAATTCAAGATACCGCTGTACTTCGTCATCCGACACCGGGCGCCGAAATGCTCTGGGCAAAAAGTCTTTCAGTAAACGATAAGCATCTTTCCGCGGATCTTTTGAAACCGGAGTTAGTTGATCCCCTCGACGCAGGTCCTGTAAATCTCCGGGTGTTAAAACGTTCTTCGGGAGTTTCTTAAACGGGATCATCGGAACATCACCAAACAATCGTTGATGCCCAACGGGTGGCCATTCCTCAATCAGCGGGCCTTCCACTTCTACCCATGCAATACCAAGTGCGAGACCCTTCGGATCAGGGAGATCCTCCGGAAGGTTCTTCCGCTCACTGATACGCACGGTATCTCCGGGTGCGTACTGACTGAACCCACGTGCTCGGCGCATCATATTCAGACGATAAGGTTCGACAATGATGGTGTCGCCAACCTCGAAATTTATCTCCGTTTCGAAGACCTTGTGCACTTCTTCTGGCGCATCAAACCATGCGACTGTCTTAATACCGAGGCGCTGTTTGCTGTTCGCAGTCCTGATGCCGAACGAGACCATTTCACCTCGTGGATCAAGTGTTCGAGCTGCCACACGCACTTTGTATCGACCGGGGTGTTCCTTCGTAATCTTCGAGAGCTGAGTGAGGTAAGCAGGATGTTCGATTCCTGGATCGCAGTAAAACCGCAATTCGCCATCTTCAAGGACCATCATGCGGCCCTTGCTTCGCTGACTGAAGAAACGAGATTCGGACTCGCGTGAGTATTGGAGACGATGTCGTTTTGATTCCGGCCTGGGACCTCGCATAAATGCATCCTGCAAGGCAAGATCGGCTGCTTCAAGGTAACTCTGAATGTGGACAGGAGAAATGCGGAGCCCCTCGGCGGATGTATCAAAACCGTCGACGCTGTCGTCTTCTGGAAGCAATTTACGAATCTGAGTCTCCACGCCGAGCAAATCATGAATCGTATTCTCGTACTCCAACCGATTGAGCCGACGCGTGACCGATACGCCTTCTCCTCGGCGTTGAATGGCTTCGTCCTCCAGTGCCTGTTTTGTCCAGGAGATGACCTTTTCCAATTCATCGCTTGGTGGACGGTCTTCACTTTGGGGAGGCATTTCCGCCGCTTCGAGACGCCGCAAGACTCGTGACCAGATTTTCGATGTTTCTTCGTTAGTCACTTCAGTTGACAGAAGATCAAGTCGCAATCCTCCGCTCGGAGTTAATTCGTCGTGACAGTTCAGGCAATGACTCTCGAGGAAATTCTCAACGTTTTCCGAAGCATCGATCGTCGGGGAATTCCATGCAACGACATTCCAAGTTAGTAACACCATGAGATGGCGCATCACGTTCATCTTCTGATTCTTTCGAATATGGATTATTCGCCGACTGCGGAAGCTTAGCAACATGACTCGACAGAGCCGATTTGACTTAACGTCTATAACACACGATGCATTGCTGAAAAGGACCGCAAATTCATTGATCACTATCAGTATAACGACAATGGGTTTACTCGAGTCTGAAGTGGAAAGTCGACCGCGCAGCCTCGCCGTTGAGATTCAAAAACCCCGGCGATCATTTCAATCGATTGCCGCGCTGTTTTCTCATTCGATACTGGATCTGAGGAAGTCTCGATAGCGTTCAATAGATCTTCAATCGCAAGCGTGTGGCGATCTTTGTATCTGTCGTCCGTTAGTGGTTCTGGAAGACCGATCCCCGCTGTCGAGACCGGCTGCCAAGATTTCCCGGAGCGACCGGGTGACCAACTCGCATCCTGCAGGATTCGCACGGCTGGCATTGTCCCTTCCAGAATCTCGATGATGCCCCGAGATCCAAAGATCTGAAGTGCATATCTTGAGCCTTTCACCCCCGCATCTTGTTTTGACTGAAACGATGCCGTCGGACCTTCTTCGAGACCATAAATGGCGGTCACGCGGTCACCTGCAATTCGTCCGAGACCTTCATTCCCAGCATGAATATCTTGCTTTTCAATGGGACGTCCATCCTTGGTGACGTTCGCGAAACACCACTTTGGAGTGAAGCCGAGTGCCAGGATCAAGTCGAGAAGATGGCTTCCGAGCACCCAGAGATCTTCCGCACCGCCGCGATGGTCCTCTTTTCCGCGAGCACGAAGTTCGAGAACTTCTCCGATCGCTCCGTCGTTGAGCAGACCGCGAACGGTACTAAGCAGCGGGCTGTAACGAGTCGGAAACGCGACCGCGATTCGGACGCCCCGTGCAGAATTGGCATCGACGATTTCGTCAGCCTCAACCAATGTGCGGACGAATGGTTTCTCAACATAAACATGAATGCCTGCCTTCACTGCTGCTAAGACAACTTCGTGATGCATGTCGACCCAGCGAGGAGCCACTGCAACGATGTCCGGTCGAGTCTCGTTGAACATCTCCCTGTAATCAGAATACGTCTTCTCGATGCGAAGTCGTTCCGCTGCCAGTGCTCGACCTTTCCGGTCATCGTCGCAGACAGCGACAATTTCCGTGCGAGGAATTTTTAACCACGCAGTATCGAGACCATGGCCATAGTTCCCCCTCCCAGTTCTTCCGAACACAGCGACTCGGAATGGCCCGGACTTTGAGCTCGTCGAATGGGCAAGGGAGGTCAACGCAGCGGTCGACACACACATCGCTGTCGTTCCGCTACGGACGAATTCTCTGCGAGTTAACATCCAAAACCCTTCTCATTCGTCAGTTTAACCACAGATCAAACTGGCCGTGCCATGCTTGAACTTATTTAAGGTCCTAATTCTAAATGACTACTGATCCTCAAACATTCGTCGCAGACCTTAAAGCGTGCAGGGAATGCTTTCGGTCGCGCTGTCGAATTTTGTTTAGGTTGTCCGCAAACGACCTGCTTTCTGCGGCTTGGCGTTATCTCGATCGATTGACGGTCAACTGACTGAAAGAGCGGAATCGTTACTATGGCTTGCGAAGTTCTCTTTGCAGACTTCGATTGGAAATCATTAATGCTGCCATTCAACGCGTTCTCAAAAAAGGCCAGTCGATCAAAATTCGCGAGGCTCAAATTTAGTAGGACTCCAAATCGAAATCGATTTCGTTGCTCCCCTCGTCGACTGTTGCGATAAGCGTCGACTCAAACTGGTACTTCTTTGGAACTCGTTCGACGAATTTTTCGTCAGGCATGAGATCTCCCGGTAACGGTGTAAGCATCGTCACCTCATGAGTTCCAAGAACGGCTCCTCTCGCGTTGTTCGAGTACTTCAATGAGTAGTATCCGCTATCGTCAGTCATGCCGAAGGAGACCCGTCCTTCTTTGTCGGCTGGTGCAAACGTGACTTGCACCCCTTCAAGTGGTTCTCCGTCCAATTTGACAACCCCATCGACAGTCCCCAACGAAGGGAGATCTGAAGATCCTCCACATCCAGAGAGAGTGAGAAGACCTGTCAGAATCCCCAAACAAGCAAATCGAAATCGAACCACAGAAAAACCTCCAATAGACCAGAAAATCGTCACAGATGTCGGACGAGTGATGTCGGTTGACTGGAATCTGTTCCAATCAGCTTCTTCCGAAATTCAAAGCGAGAGTCGGCCACAACTTTGAAACTGTTCACCGCTCGTTCGCTTCCCGCCTAGAAGTTACCTGTGACCTGACCGTCTTTGATTCCGATCAGTCGCTCATAAGTGCTATCCACAGGTTCAGTCCCATTGACCAGGTCAACGCGATGGTCAATGTTCTCGCTGAGGAATCGAACTCTGCCGTCTCCCATCGCGACTTGCACTCCGCCAACGTGCAGGCTGGCGAGTCCCATCACGCAGGCGTTTGGGCTCCCGCTGAAAATGACCCCAGGCTGATTGATCGCAAACTTCCCCAAGAACATTGAATACGATTGACCATGCCCGCGATTTCCACTTAAGAGGCTGTTTCCATTCCGGGCGATGACATGCACAGTCGCTGCCCGACAGTCAACAATTCCGGTGATGCCGTTCATTTGCCAGCACCGTTCCCCAAGAAGAATTGTACTACTGAGCCCATCGGTCACATCACGAAACTTCACCCCGCTATTTCCGAAGAACATTCCATTGGCGCGTTCCGCGTAGTTAATATTTGCATCTGAGCCACTCCCTCTCGGCTCAGGTGATCCCCACTTGTATCCCATTGCACCGCTACTATTTGAACCAACGTAGTTAGAAATCGTCGTCGTGACCCACTTATCGTTGGCGTCTCGCGCTCCACGTTGAGCATTTCCACCATTGTCAACTCGTATCAGACCGATATCAGAAGGGCATCGAAACAAAGAGATAGGCTCTCGCATCGCTTGCAAGTTCTCATCAATGAGTGCCGCATCCTGGTACAACACTCCATCTCCGATTCCAATTGCCTGGTACACCGAACTTTGCTCGACATACGGGAGAATTTGAGCGCCCCATGACCAGACACCTCGGTGAACACCACCAGTTGAGTTGTCCACAAAACCTGGCGGAAACCGACTAAGAGCCTATCCGGAATCCTCTTCATGCTGTAAGTCGGTATTTGAACGGAGCTTGGTTGGGTGAAGGAGCTAAGCGGCGGAGCATGCGACCAATGGAAGCCACATAGATCATGGCTTCGCTCGATTTG
>NZ_SIHI01000090.1 GCF_007859735.1 Thalassoglobus neptunius
GAATCATTTCGATCATCTCCCACTGAAGGTCAGTCAGGTCACTTGGGTACGCTTTTCGAATCGCCTCGGACACCGTGCACTCCTTTGCGTTGATGAACCGCAAAGTGTGAACAAAACCAGACTTTCACAAAACCTCAGTTTCCGGATAGCCTCTAAGGCGAATTAAAAGCCACAGAGAATGCTGGAAATTGGTTCGAGCTCTCTTTATCGTGTTGGGATGCAGGACGTCACTCAAGTATTCCGACTGATTGAAGCGGGGAGCGGAGTAGCAGCATCGAAGTTACTTCCGCTCGTCTATGACGAGTTGCGGCAACATGCAACTGAACGTATGGCCTCTCAGTCGTGTGATCACACTTTACAACCCACGGCGCTTGTTCATGAAGCGTATGTGAGACTTGTTCGGTCTGAAAAATTAGGGTGGGCGTCACGTCGTCATTTTTTCTCTGCGGCAGCGGAAGCGATGCGATGCATTTTGATTGACAATGCTCGCAAAAAAGCTTGTTTGCGACATGGAGGCGATAAGAAACGAATCCCTGCGGAATTTGATGCTGAAATTGGGACATCAATGCCCTGTGAGAAACTCGTCTTGCTGGATTTGGCGCTTGACCGACTCAAGTCGGAAGACCCAAAGCTCGCTGAGATTGTCAGACTTCGTTTTTATGCCGGCTGCACCATGATCGAAATCGCCGAGACGCTCGAGCGACCACTCCGAAGTGTTGAGAGAGATTGGAGATACGCTCGCACCTGGCTGTTTCGAGAAATCTCAACGGAACGTTGAACACAAGCTGAACGTTCGCTCATCGAGTTCTTTTTTAAGAATTCTGGCGGGTTCTGACGCGAGATCTCGTAATTCTCTCTAGATTAATTGCGCACTCCACTACCATAGGTCATGCTGAATCGTTCCCCGATGCACGCATCGGTGTCGACGAATCCTTGTCAAACGCCGGTGTCGTCGTCGAGAAGTCGACGTGAAGGTCAACTTTTGGAGATGCGAACTTCTGGGAAGAGTATAGGAATAGAAATGCGAATTCTGTGTCTGACAGCCACCCTGAGTGCGTTCTTTTTGAGCGTGGCTACTGAATCGGCGAACGCAGCGCTTACCGTTCTGGGATCTGGGACGCTCACGACGAACTCGTCAATTGGCACAAGTACAGTTAGAGATGTGTCTAATTCGACAACCCTCGACCGGTTTCTGCCAAAGTCAGTTGATTCATTCAACGTGGTTCCAACTGTCATTGGGGCACCTGATGCGCGAACAGCAGCAGCGGCCGCTGGCGTGTTGAGTGTCGGAACCGGAACCGGTGGCGGAAATATCTCTGCCCGGCTGGAACGATTTAAGCCAGCGGGACCTGATGTTGGATTTATCTTTAGCGGCATCTTGTACACCCAGAGATTTTCCATTGACTCAACGGCAAATATCGCTGTGCAATGGATCGATAGTTTTACAAATCTTGTGTCTGGGTCGCGGGTGCCATCACGGGGCGATTTTTCCTACTTCGAGGTGAGACGACTCGATGGCGCGGGAGGTATCTATTTCAACGACAATGGAAATGTCAATGGACTCGGTAATGGGCCCGGCGTTTGGACAAACACCTTTTCAGGGGAAGCACAACTCGTTGCGGGGGACTACGAACTATTGTTTCGGTTAGATCAGAGTCTGCTGGGTGGGGATGAAAATGGAACAGCAGAGGGAGTCTCCAACATCACATTTGCCTGGGGCATCGACCAGCTTCCCGGGTCAACGCTGGACTTGCCGTTGCTTCCAGTCGTTGTCGATCCAGACGGTTTCGGTTTCGATTTTATCACGGATGATGGCATTCAGAACTTCGATCCAGAGATAGCAACGGGCTACGACTATACGACCAATGCCGTCCCATTCGCATCCGTCCTGATTCCAGGGGCACTTCCAAGTGGTGACACCATGTTTGAACTGCTTGTCAACGGCCAGACATTCGAGCTTCTGGCTGGGACAGAGTTTGACTTTTTGGCACTCGATCCCAATGGTGTGACTGAATTCGGGATTCGCGGAATCGACGTTGGAGAAGCACTTAGCCCAGGTGACCCGACAGCATTCGTGACCGGATTGAGTTTCACCGAAAGCGGCGTTCAGTCGTCGTTCCGGATGTCCGCCGTGACTCAATCAGTGGGCAATGCCGTTCCTGAGCCGGGGAGCTTCGCGCTGCTTGGAATCGGTGTGGTCGCTGGGTTCGGCTTGGTACGGAGACGTCGCCGTCGGAACGACTAGCAGATAGTCCCCCCTTCGTCGTCCAGAAGCCGATGTGGTTGTTCGATCTTGATTTGGCTGGATTATTGGTCACTTTCCGTCGTCACTGCATCGGAGGCAAAACGGTCGATTGTGATCGATCAAGGACAATCAAATTTGAACTTCACGAATCGCGACATCGAGTTTGGCAATTTTCGGCGTCATCCGAAGCATGTCTCGCAAACCTTTCCTTTGTGAAATTTGCATCGTCTAGTGCGTCGAATGATCAATTTCACCCAACAAGATCGAGATGATCAACTCAAAGGAAATTCATTGATGTCACCGAACACTCAGATTGGTTTCATGATTGTTCTATCGATGTACTTGCATTCGACAATGACAACTGCGGACGCAGGGACGATTTTGCAGCCGGTAAGTGCTGTCGCCTCCGATGAACGGGTGTTTGGGACACTTCACTACATGGACGATGCTCTCGTTGATCAGTCAGGGTTGGTTGATCGCGATACTCGCCAACCGAATGGCTACGTGAGCGGAGTGACCGACTTCGATACCTATATTGCTTCGGGGCCGGTGCACATCGACACATCGAATGCAATTTGGGCAACAAATGCAGACGTAACCACTGCAATTATCGATTTCGATTTGGGCGGACAGTTTACGATCGATGGTATGGCATTGTGGAACCGAGGAAATAATCTCGACAATCAAATCGGAAACTTCGAATTGTTCGCTGACGACAATAATGCTTTCACGAGTCCAGTCATCATCGGGAGTTATCTGGCAGACGGAAATCTCGGTGACTCCCTCTTCACAGGAGTTGAAGTCTTTCGTTTCACGGCGACCACTGCCTCGCATATCAGGATGTCAATTACTTCGAATCTCCATTGGAACGGTAGTGGAATTCTCAGCGCGGGCGAGGTGGCTTTTCGGCAGGCCAATTCCATCCCCGAACCGGCCACTGGCTTTCTCATCGTCACCGGATCTGCGAGCATTCTTGCTTTCTTTCGGCGATGGAAGAGTCGTTGATTATTCCTCTCTCGCGATCAAGCGAATCGCACGGTTCCTGAGAATGCGCAGATCGGTATGATACTGTGCAACCGATGAAGAGCCCCGAGATCTTTGAAGCACCCCCGACTATGGCTGATTCGAATCATCGTCGACTGGTCAAACTTCTATTCGATTGCATCATTGAGATGCCCTCCAATGAACGAGAGACATTTCTGGAAGACTATTGCGCTGGCGACCCACGTCTTCGGAAGGAAGTGCTGGAGTTGGTCGCTCATGAGGAACAGCTTGGATCGTTTCTCGATGACAACCAACGGCCTGCCGTGAAAATCACGTTGCCCGAAGACCGAGTCGGGCAAGTCATCGGCCCCTACATCATCCGGGAACACCTCGGCGAAGGGGGGATGGGTGAAGTCTACGTTGCCGAGCAAAAAAGTCCGGTTCGACGAAAAGTCGCTCTAAAAATCATCAAGCTCGGAATGGAAACTAAGGAAGTGGTGAGACGTTTCGAGAACGAACGTCAGGCGTTAGCTCTGATGTCTCATCCGAGTATTGCCAAAGTCCTTGACGGAGGAGCGACCGAGCAGGGACGACCGTTCTTTGTCATGGAACTCGTTCGCGGGATGCCAATCACTGAGTTCTGCGACTCAGAAAAACTCAGCACGCACGAGCGTCTCAAACTGTTTATTTCCGTCTGCCAGGCCGTGCAGCACGCCCATATGAAGGGGATCATTCACCGCGATCTGAAGCCATCGAATATCATCGTGGAAGTGCATGATGGTCAACCGATTCCTAAAGTGATTGACTTTGGAATCGCGAAGGCGACTCATCAGGATCAATGGAATCAGTCGGTTTACACACAGTTTTCTCAGTTGCTCGGGACACCACAGTACATGAGTCCTGAGCAGGCAAAGTTGTCTGCATCTGATATTGATACGCGCACCGACATCTACGCTCTCGGTGTCCTGCTTTATCAATTGCTGACCGGGACAACGCCATTCGCCAAGGAAGCTCTCGAAAATGTCAGCTTGGACAAGTTGAGACAATTCATAAGCGAGCACGAAGTGCCGAATCCAAGTGAACGCGTCAGGACAATCGACATCAGTCAACAGTCAACGATTTCACAGAATCGGAGAACCACACCCAGACAGCTTGTTTCGTCGATAAAAGGGGAACTGGACTGGGTGGTCACGAAGGCACTTGAGAAAGACCGAGACCGACGTTATGAAACTGCAAGCGCGTTTGCGTTGGACGTCAAGAGGTATCTGGATGGTCAGCCCGTCGAAGCTTGCCCTCCGACAATTGCTTATCGGGTAAGAAAATACGTCGCTCGTCATCGTCGTCTGTTGGCATTCGTTATCGTCGTGCTCATGACCGCTGCTATCGGCGCAGCGACGAGCATTAGCTATGCGAGACGAGCGACTCGTTCTGCTAAAGAGGCGCGACAAGCACAGTTGAATGCGGAGCAAAATTCGCAGATCTCCAAACAGATATCACTTCGCTCCAAAGAAATGTTGTATGCCGCAGAAATGCAACTCGTGTCGCAGGCGATTGAAAGAGTCGACATCAGGCGCGCCAAAGAATTGCTTGACGCCTACCAAACAAACGAAAGTGTTCGATCTCTGAGAAAATGCGAGTGGGATTACTACAGCAAACAGGTGACCAAGCTTCCCGGCAAAGAATTTAACAATGGAGGTCGAATACGCGCTTTGCGAATTTCGCCAAATGGAGAATGGCTTGCAGTAGCCTCAAATTTTCCTGAAGTTTCGATCTATCGAACGGCGAATTGGACTCATGAACAAACTCTTTTGACACCATTGACAAACGCAAACGGGCTCGCATGGTCGCCAGATAGTAAATTTCTGGTCGCTGCATGCAGTGATGGGGCCCTGAAGATTTGGAACTTCGAATCTGCAATCATCGAGCGTGAAATCGCTGCGCACCGAGGAGAGGCCAACGACGTTAGTTTCAGCATCGATGAGAGAACGCTTTTCTCTTCCGGCGATGACGGCGTCGCACGAAGTTGGGATCCCTTAACAGGAGAGCAAGTCCATGAGTTTGTTGGGCATGAGCGTGAAGTCGAAAGTCTCGCCGTGTCTCCAGACGGCCAGAAGTTGGCAACTGCGAGCAGCGATCGCTCAATCGCGATTTGGAAGACCGAGAATGGCAAGTTGGAATATCAGTTCTCAACCGATGGATCTGGTGGTCGAGCTGTCTGTGTCACATTCTCGGCAGATGGATCGCTCGTCGCCGCCGGGAACATCTATGGTGACATTTACATTGTGGATGTTGAGACCAAACAGAGTGTTCACTTGACGAAACTCGTCGATGGGATTCAAGGTTTGACATTCCTAAATGACGGAGAGAGACTTGCTTCAATTGATCAAGGTGGAATGGTCGCTGTTCACGACGTATCGGCGGTGGGAGTCGGCAACGTGGACGAAACGCGACGACCTGTCATCGCGTGGATTGCTCATAACAATCGCGGCACGACGCTCGCGCTTTCAAAAGACGGGAAGAATCTAGTTACCGGAGGCTGGGGCGGCTATGTGAGGATCTGGAATCCTGATCAGCACTCTTACAGATGGCGAGTCGATCGTGACCAATACTTTCATGACTTCGATGTTGACAGTTTAGGAAGATTGGTTGTGTGTGGAGCAGACATTGAATTGTGGGATCTTGACCGTCGAAAGAAAATCAACTCATTTGCGAATGCAGCACCCCTGGGTTGGGAAACGTTGGCATGCGCCCCAAAAGGCAATTGGTTGGCAGCAGTCAGGCTAGGACAGATTTCTCTATTCGAATGTCACTCTTCAAAACGCGTTGCGAATTGGGTTATCGATAACGTCGTTGAGCCATCGCAAATCACGGTTACGAACAACGGGCAAATCGCAATGCTTGACAGCAGAGAACCTCAATCAGTGCAAGTCTATGAAAGGTCCAGCGAGAGTCCGATCGCCACGTTTCCCACCAAACAGTGTCGTTGCATCCGCTATTCGCCGGATGGCCGATGGCTCGCAGTGGGTCACATGGATGACCTTCATCTCTATGATCTAAGGAGTGGATCACGAACAGTTCTCGCTGGACATACAAGCACTCTGACTGCAGTCTGTTTCCATCCAGATGTATCGGAACTTGCGACAGTGAGTCACGACCGGACGCTAAAGATCTGGGACTTGAGCACTGGATCTCAGATTCAGTCCATCGTCGCTCATACGGACTTCATTGACTCTGTTGAGTATCTCCAAGATGGCAAATCGATCGCCACCGCTGGGCATGATGGAAGAGTCCGGGTCTGGCATGCCGAAACGGGCCAACCCATGGGAGCAATCGTTCGTGAACTTGGGGACATCCACAAAATCCGTTTTACACCGGATGGAAAAAAGATGGTTGGATTGATCGATTTCAAATTCGTTTTTTCCTTCGATTCAACAGGCTCAAGTCAACCCCAGCCTTCCCCGTCATTTCTGGAGTAATCTGCACATTTATGAACATATTCATTGATGATTTCTTCAATCGTTAGCACAAGCATTGAAAGAATCGACTACGTCGGGACCAGTTGACCAAGTTCCCGTCCAACTCAGCACGCAGAGAAACGTGGACATGCGATTCATCCAGTAAATCGGTTTCCCATCTTAGCTCATGTGGAGACTTGATGTTCATGTCTATAGCATCGACAGCGAACGGCGGGCACGTCGTCAATTCGACACATTCCTTGAATCGATCAATCGGTATCGATGTTGACAAGAGCCCTCCGGTTCCGTAGACGAAAGCTCTTGGTAGGAAAATGGAACTCGCATTTTTCCACAACACCAAGCTCTATCAAGTGTTGTGATGTGTCGCTAAACCAAGGATTCTGTACCCGATTCTGTACCGGGGACCTTTTCGTGAACAACTTTTCGCCTCCAAATCGGGCAGCAATAGCGGGCATTTAGGGCGCTACAAAGGACAGAAATCCCGATTTGAGTTGATCACGAGTCGACCGTTTGGGGATGGCTGGAAATCGCCCGCAAAAGTGCCCATCATCCAGCACCAAGCGCTGTTCCATGAATGTGCAACAGCAATCCATGTTAGAGATTATGACCATACCGAGATGCCGAAGATTTTCCACCCACTGCTGGCATTGATTGCTTCCGCGACGGAGTCTGAACTGGCCAA
>NZ_SIHI01000091.1 GCF_007859735.1 Thalassoglobus neptunius
ATACCAGCGGCAGTCCTTCACACGGCCGAATCGATCCAGACCGGTGTAGATGTCACCGGTGTCTGGGTCTGTACTCCCGGTCAGCGACGCCAACGTGAACTTGAACTGACGCTGCGGACGATTCGATCGGACTGCCAAAACTGCTTCAAAGTTTGCGGATATCACGTTACATGAAAAACAAAAACGCTCTAGCCTTCAAGCCGGATCAATGGGTCTAAAAAATGGGTCTAAAATTTGGTATCTGCTTGTGAAGTGGGTTATCTGGATCCCTTGACTCAATATGAACGTTCTTGTTTGCCTTGGCGCGAGAAATATGAATTCCCGTATTACATCGATCGCACCAAGCGAGGATGTAGCCTCTTCTTGACTGTTGATCGCCAAAAAACACTGCCTTCACTTCCCCGTTTTTACAACTTGGACAAGTATGGTGTAAACCCTCAAGGACGTCTAACACGGCATGGAGCCATGCATTATGAATTTGATCTGTCATTGTAGATGTCACCGGTGCGAATTCTGCGTCCTGCTGACAGGAATTATTCGTCGTAGATCGTTGTGTCGACATCACGCAGGCCTGATTCAGGAGAGGGAATGAGCACGTCCGGATCATCTGGACTGAGTCCATCAAGTTGAAACTCATGCTCTGGATCTTGCGAGTCGGTCAAAAAGACGGGACGGATCTTCATTGCCATCAGCCGGCGTATGACTCCTTCTCCGAACGAACTTCCCAGGAAATACAGGCCTTCTCCGACAAAGCCGTATTCGTACATTCGCTCTGACTCAGCGAGTGTAATGTGTGAATGCCAATCTGTGCTACCGATGATCACCAGTCGCTCGGAGAGTATGTTCTCAAGTCGCCCCAGCTCGTCAGTGCGACCGATCCTAGTAAAATATATACTACAACCTAAGCCATACTTTGATCTGCTCGATTGGCGAAGCTGTGCGACGACGATTCCGTCAAGCTCATCAAGCACTTGCGTGGCAGCTGGGAATTCGCCAATGAATCGATCGTCTGACGCTTCGTTGGACTGGCTGGTGAACCACTGTTTCATCATGCCAAAGCAGCTTCGCCATCCTGCCCTGGGCTTTCGGCGCATGCCAGGTCTCCAGCCCTTGCGAATTAGAGCTGATCGAATTTCGTCAGGAAGACTGTCAAATGGAGACCTCATGTCATTTTTTAATTGGAAATCTCTTGAAGACATCGCTCACTCCAATCTCGTTCAACAATGGAGTACAACCACGACAGGCACCTAAAGGTCGTCCTGAATAATTCGGTGTAAGCGTACGCGTTGCTGTCGCACTTCCCCCTGGTAAATTGGAAATATTGTATGCGGCTCGTTCAGCTTGAGTTAAAGCCTCCAATTCACCACACTTGTGAGCGAAATCGGATGGGTACTTTTGGGCCATTGAACGCACATTGTCGGAAATATCCTGTGCACGTCCCATCGCTCTTGCCGCTCCAGAACTGGCGCCCGGGAACACTTGTGGCCTCAAGTAGTTCGGAACGACAAGTGTGCTAGTGGCCCCTTGATTCACTCCTTGAGAAATTAGGCGAACTGAATCGTTTGCTGTCACGCGAGTGGCAACTTTGCTTGGAGAGGAGACGAGTCCACTTCCTCCTGATCCGACGGCACCGACCATAGAGTCTACAACACCTGCAGTCAATCGGGCCGACGAGTCACTCAATCCGAGCGATTTTCCTCCACGGTATGTCAAGTCCGTCAGGTTACTATCAACTGGTTGTCCATACAGCATCTGCCGGATACCGGCTTGGCATTGATCCAATCCGTGCAGGTGTGCAATCCGGACTCGACCTTTCACCACCTGAGTCGGGCCGCGGTCGAGCCACGCTGGCCCATTGATGTAGACGATTGTGTGTGTGATTCACAACATTGTCGCTGCTGAAGGAAGCAAACTCGCCTTCTTCTGCCCAAGTGCACGCAGTTTCATCAGTCAGCTTCCAACCTGGAAAAACAACAAACCCAGAATGTGTGTACCGTTACACCTGCAAATCCTCCACAAATAGCCAAAGTAACGAGCCCAAAATGAACAGTATCCAGTGTTCCGAGTTCTTCAAGTTTGGATAAGTACCTCCCCCCTACAGCTGGAGTTGCCAGAACCGCGACTACTTGCCCCGCAAGCACAAATGAAGCTCGAAGTTGAAGTGATTGCTTACGGCCACTATAGCATTCACCCAACAATTGAATAACACATGCAAGAATAACGAGAAGCCAGACCGGCGGGTAATTCTGGTCAGCACGCAGGAACACAAGCGAAGTTGCGAGCCATGAAATGCCCCCGATTAACATAGAGTCTGCGACTGCCTGGACCAGCTCTTCTAATCGCCTTCGTTGTCCTCGTTTCCGTGAATGTACATTTTTGTTTCGCATCTTACTGGCTCTTTGGTTTTGGCGTCAATCATTTGATCTCCGGGGAAGAACCAGTGGTCATCTCCGCCAATGTGGCCAAGATGTGTATCACTACCAATGTCAAAATACGCATCTTTCCCCGAAGGCTTGAAAGTCACTTTCATTACCGCATGCTGTTTCAATCCGTGCCATCCCCAAGGTGTCTTTCGGCTTGTTGGTACAAAACGCCCAGGGTCCCACACTTGGGGGTGAAGTTTGATAGTCCTGTTTCCAACTTCTTTCCATCCTTTGTCGTAGTCAATTCCAAGGTCATCATAGACTTGGTCCATGTAGCTGAAGCATCGATTAGAACCTATTGAACGAGGTTTGTTAACTTTGTGCATTATATCTTTTAGCGCGTCAATGCAATCTGGGTCTCCGTTACACATCGCGAAAACCCGCTTCTCGTCCTCTGTTGTAGGCCCACTCCACTTGCTGTCTTCATTTTCCCATTGTCGTTGAGTTGCCTGCCCAGTGAGCGGTGGCAACGTCCCCATGCTTCCCACAACTTCGCCATTGCGGTACCGAGGTACGCAGGCAGTTGTACAACCGAATGGTCCTTGATACTCATTTGGCCGTGGTGTAGTGCGACTGCCGTTGGGAGATCCCTGGAGAAACATTTCAGGATGAAATCCTTCTAGTCCAGCTGGGTCAACACTGATCGTCGGTTTGCTGTTGACGTATTCGTACAGGCTGGCTCCCCCTTCGTATCCAATAGGGTCTCTGCTCAGCCATGTGCCGAGGTCGGTGTGGTACAGGCGGTTGCGGACCAGGTACAGTTCGGTCGTGGTGTCTCTTTTGTAGCTGCCGAACAGGTGCTGCCAGTTGTGCACCGATCCGCCGACCGGGTTGAACGAGGAGTTCAGGAACGTGATCTCGCCGTACGGGTTGTACGTGTAGCGTTCCTTGTAGCCCGACGACTGCTTGTACAGCATCGTCGTGTTCCAGTTCGCATCCTGCGTTGCGTACAGTCGTTCTTCCAGCGTCGTCCCGTTGTTGTTGTAGTCGCGATCACGCAGCACACATTCGTCGATGTATCGATTTCCCCACACATGTTGCTCTTTGGCGGGCAGCAGCCCGGGAGTCGTCGATCCGTCAGCGACACGTTCTTCGATGCACTGCCAGTCTTCGGTGTAGAAGTAGAAGCGTTTCTCGCTGAGTGTGCCGCTGGTGTAGGTTTTGCGAATCGTGCGACGATTCAGTCCATCGTATTCATTCTCCTGCACCGTCGTGGCGCCGTCCTGAAGCTTCACCAGACGGTTCCAGGCGTCGTAGGTGGCCGAGTAGGTCCCCGTCGGATCGTCCGGCTGCGGGAGCGTTGTCATGTTGCCTTTGACGTCGTACGCGGGAGTGGCCCAGCTGGGACCTGCCGTTTCCGCGATGTCGGTGATTTCGTTCACCGCGTTGTTGGTCCGTTGCTGATTGAAGCTCCACCCTCCATTCCCGTACAGATCCTGCCTGAACTGCGACCAGTTCCCGGTTTCATCGAGTTCCCAGCACTGGCCGAACTTGTAGGTTGACATGGCGGTGTTCGTCCCGTTGAGCAGTCCTCGTTCCATCTCCTTGAGACGATTCAGACCATCGTAGGTGTACAGATAATCGTACTCCTTACTCGCGGCGTGGGCCAGCACATTCTTCCGATACAGACGGTTTCCGACCCGGTCATAGCCGTACTCGTAGCGATCCAGATCGACCGAGTTGGCGGTGTCATACCAGCGGCAGTCCTTCACACGGCCGAATCGATCCAGACCGGTGTAGATGTCACCGGTGTCTGGGTCTGTACTCCCGGTCAGCGACGCCAACGTGAACTTGAACTGACGCTGCGGACGATTCGATTCGACGATCGAACTGAGTCCCAGATACTCCTCTGCCGTCAACACCGATTACGGTTCCGCAACAGGTTGAAGCCGGCTGTTTTCGTTGTTGTAGAAGAGACTTTTGGAATTGCGTTCTGAGGTCGATTTCTCTTCGGAATTCACCGGTGCTAATTGAAACTTGATTGTTGCAAGCCAGTTTGGCTGGTTCGGTAGGACGCCTCCAGTGCATAGCCCAACTTTCTCTTGACAGGGCTGAAAACCTGCGGGGCGCACCGTGATTAAAGTCCAGATACATCGATCACCTATTCCACCCGAACCAATATTTCGGATTGTCTCAGGAATGATGAAGCGACCGTTCGGCAAAGTCTCGATCGAGAGGAACGTCGCGTATTCGTTATCTACAACGATGTCGGACATGGTGATCTCAATGGGATTTCCCTGTAAGTCGACGACAGTACATTCTGTTCGTGGAATAACTCAAGTTTCGAACGTGCGGGAGCAGAACCATTCCACGAACACTCCCGCAGCAAACACAATCCCGAAAAGGACCATTCGTCCCCATTTCATATGCCAGTCTCCGTAAGACATCATTTGACACAGGCACGCAACGAAATTTGGGAACGGCGAGTGGCCCAACCCCAATGCTGAACGTCTCGGTTCAGATAATCCGAACGGCTTTTGTCATGAAGTTGCCTGATTCCGAATCTTTAAGGATTTCCTTCACCTTGTCATTGATCACGAAACGACCTAGACCGGGACATTTGAAAACATCCAGATCGGGAACAAATCGTCGGGGGATCACGAAATCCTGACTCCAAGTCTCCACCATTTCTTGATATTGATCATGGTTCGGTTCTTCCTTCACATGACCACAGGTCGAGCAAAAAATCCAGTTTAACTCATTGGCCATT
The DNA here is from genome assembly GCF_007859735.1 of Thalassoglobus neptunius. GTDB lineage: Bacteria > Planctomycetota > Planctomycetia > Planctomycetales > Planctomycetaceae > Thalassoglobus > Thalassoglobus neptunius. The sequence continues at coordinate 5,134 of NZ_SIHI01000091.1, forward strand.
CGGTAGAAGACTTTTTCTTCGGCTTCAACCAGAAAGAAGTTTCCGTAGCGCTCGACATTGTCCACAAAAGGACGTGAAGCCTCCAGCATCTCTGAGTCATCCAGGCTGTCAAGTTTCCTATTCCATGATTTATTGTCGACGCGAAGACTTCCAACGCGAGCAACCTCAATTGGAATATACTTCAAGCCGGTAACCTGATTCTGCTCAAGTGCCGCAACGAGGGATTCATGGAAGATGCATCTCAATCCAGGCCAAAACACAGATTGTTCCGGTGGAGAGGGAACGTGCCAGTACAAAGGCAAAAGCCTCGATCCAGCGATGATATCCTTCTCGCGAAAGTACTTTCGAGCCACATCCACGACTTTGCCATACTCTTCGTGACTCAGATTGATGTACTCACCGTGGTCAATGTGTGTCTCTAATAACTCCCGCAATTCTTGAGGGCATTCAATTGGAATAATTCCTCCTAACCCGCCACTGTTGCCGCACTCAGGGCATTCTTCCAGAGTTGGAATTTGATAAGGATTCCGGATCATCCCATTTACCGCACTTGACCTCTGAAGAGAGACAAGGTCGTCCGGATTCGACAACGCCCACAAGCTCATCTTTGCTCCATGTGTTTGTAAATCAATACTCAACCCTTGGGCTTGTTTGGTATTCAGGTCCGAAAACCTTCCATTTGAACAAGCCAGATTGCAGCAAACGTCATCAATCCAGGAAATTACACTTTAATTAATAGGTATCATCAAGAAGGCTTTGAAATCCCTTTTTACTGAATCCACCTCGCACTGCCCGGTCGCAAGGCGTGACTCCGTCGCCGTCATCAAGACCTATTGCTTTGCCACCCGCTTTGTAGAGCCCTTCGACTGCACCTTCAACTTCATCTCCTAGGACGGCTTTATGAGCTGCATTTCCGAGACCTGGAAGAACACCTGTTTGCCCCTGGTGTTTTCCTTCGCCTTGTGCACCTTCGGCGAAATCTTGCACAGCACTCCCTATACCGAACACTGCAAGGGCACGGCCTCCGAGCTTCAAAACCCCCTTGCCGAAGCTCTTAATTGGTCCAGTAGCACGACTCAGAACCGTTCCCTTCCTCGCAGCAGCTTTCCCGATACGCAACTTCTTCGCCAATGCTGCTCTTCCTTCCGCACCGAGATTCGTCCATCCTCCTTTTCCACAATAGGGAACGGGTGCTTGCTTTCCTTTTGAAATGATCTTCGAGTATTTGTCGCTCGTTTTCATTTTTTCCAGTTGCTCAAGTATTTTAGGCTTTCGGGCGTTAGGATTTTTCTTCAGCCAGTCCTGCCAATCCTGCCTCCAATATGGTTCGATCATGTCACCACCTCGGTTAGCTGTATGCCATGTGTCGTCGATGATCAAACCATACTCCGATTTATTCCATTCTCCTGCTTTGAATCCTCTATTCTTCCAGTCGGGGCCAAGTGATTCTGTCAGTAAGTGGTGCCAAGTCGGACCGAATCCAAACCCGTCCACCCAGATAGTAGGATTTGAAGAAACATACTCGTACAAATTCAAGGTTGGATTATATCCGATGGGGTCTCTGCTCAGCCATGTGCCGAGGTCGGTGTGGTACAGGCGGTTGCGGACCAGGTACAGTTCGGTCGTGGTGTCTCTTCTGTAGCTGCCGAACAGGTGCTGCCAGTTGTGCACCGACCCGCCGACCGGGTTGAACGAGGAGTTCAGGAACGTGATCTCGCCGTACGGGTTGTACGTGTACCGTTCCTTGTAGCCCGACGACTGCTTGTACAGCATCGTCGTGTTCCAGTTCGCATCCTGCGTTGCGTACAGTCGTTCTTCCAGCGTCGTCCCGTTGTTGTTGTAGTCGCGATCACGCAGCACACATTCGTCGATGTATCGATTTCCCCACAC
>NZ_SIHI01000092.1 GCF_007859735.1 Thalassoglobus neptunius
ACGGTAAGCTGAATGGCGAGTACCGCTCACAGATGACCAGGACAGAACTCGAAACAAAAGGATACGGCAGACGCTGGCTTGTGGAATCATTCATGAGCGGATTGAAGCGAACCACAGGTGCCGCACTCTCAGCCAGAAGCGAGAAAGCCCTGTTCGTCGAAGCCGCCCTCAAAGTCCTCGCCTACGCCCTGAGGCGTTAGCCCACGATCAAAACCTGTGATTTGTTTTCAACACAGCAATCACGGGTCTTCTTTGCCCACACCTGGAAAGTTCCGGTTCGCATACCAGGACCAACCCACTGTGCTCGCGCGAAGCCGCTGACCTGCAAACTTAAGCCAACGAGGTTAAAGTCTCCGCGGAAATTGAATGCGTTTACAGGTTCTTGTCCATTCGGAATTTTACTTCAGCAAGAGCTCCCAAGACAAAGCCGATCGCGAATGCGATCGCAAGGCTGATGATCCATCCGATCATATACATCTTATCCCTCCTCACGGCTGGATTGCGAACTCGCCACGACAATCTGATTATCGCTTTCAATGATTCCCGGCGTGGGATTCGACCAGTCCCAGCCTGTATAAACGAGTGCGAAGAAGCCTTCCAAGCTGTTACGTCGATGGCCGAGCAAGAAATTGTGCAGCCAGAAGACGGCAAGCCAGGCCAGCATGAGCAAGGTCATCGTCGAGGCGGTGACTGTGAGAAGTGGATACGTAAAAAATCGCATGGCAGTACACTTTCAAATTCAAAGAAGCAGTTTCAAAAGCAGTTGTTCGTGCAGATTCGCGGAGACCATTTCTAAGAATGCTCTCTGCGATCAATGTGTAGATATCGGCCCATACTCCAACAGCAAAACTGCCGGAGTAGATGCTCTGATAGAGCGGAAGACTTCGCCTGTGATAGCTGGCAGCGAATCAACGAGTCATGACAATGGCGCACCAGGTCGACTAAACCACCGCGCACCGTCAGCGCGATCGAATCATGACTCATTCTCTACCATGCAGCTGCCTGCTGAGATTCCGAAGAACAGCATGAGCGCTGGCGGAAGACTCGCTGAACGTCACAACACTCAACCGAAAATGGGCGAAAGAGTGAGTGACGAAGCTGGCGAAGAGCAATTACTTCATTCGGCGCCGGCCCAGAAATGCGGCGGCGAACTCGCGAAGCAGCGCGAGCGAAAAGCATAGACGCGGATCAATTTGCATGACCCGTGTTTCATCAACCCGTGTTCTATCGAAATGTGTGACCACTGAAGGAAAAGCAATCATCGCCCGAATTCCCATTGCAACTAACCGTCCCGGTTGCAAACGTCAATCTATACTGATGTGAAAGAGGCTACCACTCGTTGACACCGTGGTCAAGTTTTTACATTCCTGAATTCTCTGTGCGGAGCATCTTGAATCACTTGAGACTTTGTACGAGATCCGAATTCCTCCGGTTCAAAGTTTTCTAAACGAATGCAAAAATTGAAACGATTTATCCGCCTGCGTCAGAATGCCCTGTCTTTCGATTGCACTGAAGATTGGTTCCGACTCAGGTCTCTGCGACTTGATGCTTGAGCTGATCAACGAAAACGTCTCTGGCACGAATGGGAGCGTGTCCCTTGCTTCGCAGCACACAGATCGTGCGGGCTGGCGTTGGGGCCTGCAATTCCACCGACTTCAATATTGTGGAACTCGTCACTGCGAGTCGTGGAAGGATACTCGGAGGTCCGCCAGCTTCTAACGTTGCGATGATTCCCTCAACGGAATTCATTTCGACAGCGACATTCAGAGTGGCCTCTCCCGACCGAAAACATTCCTCGACCAGTCTCCGAGTACAGAACGAACGATCCAGGAGACAGAATCGCTCATTGCTAAGTTGGGACACCCGAATTCTCTTTCGCTTCGCCACTGGATGATCGGGGTGCAGAACCAGGACAAGTTGTTCCTCGAAAAGCTTCTCGACATCGAACTCTCGGCGAGTCGTCGGGGTGAACGAAACTCCCACATCAAGTGAACCGCCGAGGACTCGGTTTTCGATCTCTCCGGCGGACAATTCCTCAACCTTCAGATTGACCTCCGGGTGCTCGGATGCGAAGCGGGCCACAACTTTGGGGATCAGGTAGGCATTGACAGTCTGAACAACTCCAGCCGTCAGGCGTCCACGAAGCAGATCATCGAACTCGTTGAGCACAGATTGCCCTTCTTCGAGAACATCCAGCGCACGTTGGGCATAGTCGCGATATGTTTCTCCCGCTTGTGTCAGACGAGCTCGCCTGCCGACCCGCTCGAAGAGAGGGATCCCCAGTTCTCGCTCAAGGTCTTTAATCTGTTGCGAGAGAGTTGGCTGAGAGACAAGAAGTTCTTCCGCCGCATTGCGGAAGTGACAGTGCTGAGCGACAGCCAAAAAGTAGCGAAGATGCCGGAGTTCCATTTGATAGCTTTCCCCAATCATTGCGATCACAAGTTCGTCTTGGACAGATCATTCTAAGACTCGTAATATCCCCCTGTCCAACAGACAAGATTTACGTTTTCCTTTCGCAAGAACTCACTACTCTTTAATTTAGGAGAAAATTATGTCGAAAGCCGTCTTCTATCATGCTGGATGTCCCGTCTGCGTCAGTGCCGAACAAACTGTTGCCGACCATCTCAAGGACGAAGTCGAAAAAGTTCACTTGGGAGAGCAGGGCGGTCGAGTCGCCGAAGCCGAACAATCAGGGGTGAAATCAGTCCCAGCTTTGGTGATTGACGGTCAGGTGTTTCACATCAACCACGGAGCCGACTTGTCGGCATTGAAGTAAATCTATGATTCTCGGAAAGATTGAATCGATCCAGGTGGGTCGCCCTCGTCGCTATGACAGCGAGGGCGATTCTTCTAAATCATGGACTTCGGCCATCGGAAAGTGCCCGGTTCAGGGCCGTGTTCATGTTGGATTGACAAACATTGCAGGCGACGAGCAAGCCGATTTGAAACATCACGGCGGTCCTGACAAAGCAGTGCTTGCCTACGCTGCGAAACACTACGACGACTGGAATCTTGAACTTCCCGATTCACCATTCCGGGCCGGCAGCTTTGGAGAGAACCTCACCGTCTCCGGATTCAGCGAGGCCGATTGTTGTATCGGAGACATCATGCGGATCGGCGACTGCGAACTGCAAATTTCGCAACCGCGACAACCATGCTGGAAGCTTTCCCGCTACTGGAATCTGCCCAAGCTGACTATTCAGGTGCAGCAGACCGGACGAACCGGATGGTACTATCGGGTTCATAAGGAGGGTGACATCGAAGCGGGCATCTCCATCGAGCTGATTGACCGCCCATTTCCGGAGTTCACCGTCGCTTGGGCGAGTAGCGTCATGTATGCGAAGCCTCGATCTCCCGATGACGATCTACGCCTGGCCGAATGTCCTGCGCTGTCTGCGTCATGGAAAGAAACTCTCCACCAGCGAGGAATGAAGGGCATCGAGAAAGATTCGTCGCCACGGCTCAACGGTCCCTAAACTCGTTCACTCTCTCCTTTCTCAAATAGCGGCCGATTGCTATTGGATCGCCATTCGGCAATACGCGGAGGTGCCATCGTCCGAGATGGCTGTTCTTCGGTGGCAATTTATTGGCCCCATCATGAGTGCCGGAAGGTTGTCTCTGAACCCGTGCTCTGCTCTCCTGATGCGACTACAATGGAACTTTCAGTCCGAATGAGGAACATCCATGAGATTTGCAGCTTCGTTGTTGGTCGTTCTTTTCAGCGTCTCGTCGTGCTTCGCGATGGAACCCGAGATGCCGTCACTTCTGAAGAATGGTGTGACAGGCAACCGGGATGATTCCAATCAAATTCTGTTTGACTCTGTCAACGAGCGGTTCAACGCTGACCAGCCGCCACTTCTGTTGGCCGTCAGAAACGAGCAACAACTGGAAAACGTCACCTGCGAAGGAATCTATCCGCATCACTTGCAGGGCATCTGTACCGATGGTGAATTCATCTATTGGTCTTTCACAACGACACTCGTGAAGACTGATTTGAACGGCAAGCTGCAGACGAAAGTTCCCGTTGCCAATCATCATGGCGATCATTGTTTCCACGAGGGCAAATTATATGTCGCTGTCAACCTTGGAAAGTTTAACGATCCGGACGGCAATGCCGATTCCTGGGTCTACGTTTACAATGCAGATACCCTGAAAGAAACGTCTCGACATGAAGTGCAAGAGGTCTTCTACGGTGCTGGCGGCATTGGAGTTAATAACGGCAACTTTTTCGTTGTCGGCGGCTTGCCTGGCACCATCGAAGAGAATTACGTCTACGAGTACAACGATCAATTTGAATTCCAGAAGAAGCACGTCATCAACAGCGGTCAAACTCTCTTAGGAATTCAGACAGCGACATTCGCCCACGGGCGCTGGTGGTTCGGATGCTACGGAAAGCCGGCCATTCTGCTGGTCACTGACGCTGCATTTCAGATGAAGGGGTGCTACGAATTCAATTGTTCACTGGGAATTGAAGAACTCCCTGATGGGCGACTGCTGTCAGCAAGCGGGCATTGCGAGAAAGATAAAGGCTGCACCGGCGCTGCGAGAATCGCTGTCCCTGATGAGAAGAGCGGACTCCGCCTATTTAAGACAACGGGAGATAACTAATCATGAATAACGACCATCCCTCAGTTTGTCTCGGACGACGAGCTTTCTTAAAACACGGAACACTTGTATTAACCACCGCTTCCCTTCGTCCCCAATTATTAATCGCCGACGAGAAAGCGCCTCCTTTACGTGTCGGCCTCATCACCGACCTGCACTATGCTGATAAAGCGCCCGCTGGAACTCGTCACTATCGGGAAACGCTTCCCAAGCTCGAAGAAGCAGGACAAAAGTTCACGCAGAATCAGCCATCGTTTCTGGTCGAACTTGGTGACTTAATCGACGCTGCCGACTCTGTGGCTGTCGAGCAAAACTACTTGAAGACGATCAATCGAAAGTTTTCGGCAATCTCCAAAGATCGACACTACGTCCTGGGGAATCATTGCGTCGACACTCTGAAGAAGGAGGAGTTTCTGGCCGGTGTCGAACAGGAGAAGTCTTATTATTCATTTGAACGTGGAGGCGTCCACTTCGTCTTGCTGGACTCTTGCTTTCGCAGCGATGGAGAGCCGTACGGAAGAAAGAACTTCCAGTGGACGGATGCGAATATTCCTGCTGCCGAACTCGAATTGCTGGAGAGTGACCTGAAAGCGACCGATAGACCGGTCGTCGTCTTCGCACACCAAAGGCTCGACGTTAACAATAATCACGGTGTGAAGAACAACGCCGAAGTGCGTCAAGTCCTCGCCGGATCGGGCAACGTGCTGGCTGTCTTTCAAGGTCACAGCCATAAGAATGATCTTAAAGAAATCGATGGCATCCACTACTGCACCCTCGTTGCGATGGTCGAAGGTGAGGGGATCGAGAACAACGGGTACTCACTCCTCGACATCGAGCCGAACGGAACCATCCGCCTCACCGGATTTCGCAAGCAAAAATCCTACGAATGGGACCATCAGGGATGAACGTGAAGCCAGGGCGGTATCGCCACTACAAGGGCAAAGACTACCTCGTCATCGGAGTCGCACAGCACAGCGAAACCGAGGAGAAACTCGTCGTCTACCGACCCGACTATGGTGACCGAAACCTCTGGGTCCGACCGCTCGAAATGTTTACCCAGACAGTGAACGTAAACGACAAACCCGTCCCTCGCTTCGAATATATTGGAGAGAATTAACTTCGCTCAATCCACAACATGGACTCACATCTCTCCGGCTCCCAGCTTTTCAATCGACGGTCCACCGTGACCTAACCTCTGATTGCCTTGTTGAAGATACTTCAGGAAAGGCGAGATAAGAATGCGCTAAGATTTGGAGATGCGCGATTTCACTGTAGCGGAATGATCGCAGGCATCGATCAAACTCCACTGGAGATAACCTCAGTGAATGCCTATCAAACAACTCGTAGCCAGCGTGACGAGAGAAGTTCATCGACGCCCTCACCAACACGCTCAGGCGTTAGCGTCTAATCAGCACCTGCGTTTTTTCAATACCGCTATCGGCAGCTTCAAAAGCATCCTTGATGACATCTGTTCCATTGCCTGAAGCAATGTTTCTTGGCTACGATTTCTCTTCGGTAGACAAGGCCGTTCCGTGGTTGGGTACCCTTGGACAGAGTGTTGAGTAACAAAAATGAATCGTTGGAGCAAAGATGAGCTTGTGGACGTTGTCGAGCCCGGAGGACCTTGTATCTCTCCAGAGAACAAGTGCCGTAAATGGGATGATCCGGTATCCTTATCGAATTCCAACTCTGAATGGATGTCCTGAGTGCGGCAACAGTGGCGGGCTAGGAGGAATCATCCCAATTGAATGCCCTCAAGAATTGCGGGAATTATTAGAGACACACATTGACCACGGCGAGTACATCCGTCTGGGTTACGACGAATATCGCAAAGTCGTGGAAGTGGCTCGAAAGTACATTGAAGAGGGTCAGATCATCGCTGGCTCGGAGCTTTTGCCTATGTACTGGCATGTTCCCTCTCCACCGAGACACCTGCTGTTCTGGCCTGGTTTGACGTGCATCTTCCATGAGTCCCTTGTCACGTCATTTGTGCAGAATCAGGTCTCTGGATTGAAGTATATTCCGATTGAGGTTGCTCGCGTTGGAAGTCTTCGCGTCGACAATAAATCCTGGAACCATAAGCTCGACTGCCTGGATGACTCAGAGATGCTGGAGGCTTCACGTCCTTTTGTGGACAATGTCGAGCGCTACGGAAACTTCTTTCTGGTTGAAGCTGTAGACATCGGTTAGAAAACGTAGCGCTCGACGGGCGAAAAACGGAGCGCTGTTGTTGATAAGGAACCCGGTGGAGGGATGTGAGCGTCTCGGCCGGGAGTGTCGGTACAGGTTATTTCGTCTTT
>NZ_SIHI01000093.1 GCF_007859735.1 Thalassoglobus neptunius
TCTTCGCATGCGAATACGGCTCGACATACTTGCGTCCAATCCGAAGCGACAGCTTTGCCACTTCCAACAACACATTCGTTCGTGGGGAATCACTCATCACCAGATTTTAGCGCATTCTCATCTCAGATTCCAGAGATGTTTTCAACAATACAAGTTGAGACTTATCGAGTCGTTTGTGAAGGATAACTAAAAATGAGTTGAAACTGCTGCAACCACTCAACAACAGAATGTCATTGAGTGGTTGCTTTGTACTCCGTCTGCTCGCTTCAGCACTCTCTCGAGTGAATCCTTAAATGTCGGGGAAGTTAATCCTTCTTCAACCGCGATTACCCTCCACCCATCATTCCCCCGAATCCTCCATTCAATGAGCCGGGTTCGGGCCGATCATGAACCGGCCAATCAGGGAAATTCGGATTGGAACGGATCTGTTTTGCAAGTTGATTGAGGAGCGTTTCGATTTCGTCATGAACAGCATGTGTCTGACGAATGATAACACTTCCGTTCAGAAAAGAGAGATCACCACCTCCACCGTGGTGACTCCAGGAAATATCTCCAACTGTATTCAGGAGCACATCTGCCAGTGTTTCAGGGTCTTGAATATTCAGCGATCGAACATCATAGACGCGAGTTACATACTCTTCTTCTGCGCTGTATTTTGTCGTGATGTAAAGAAGGTCGTCTTTCACGAGATAGGTCAAATCAAGCGGTTCGAGCATTAACTTCAAACCGGTCGACAATGGCACATTTTGGATGTTAATAGAAATGGGGTCATCAGCACTCAGCCCTTCGTCGCCCAATGCTTTTTGATCGATATAGACAGGGATGTTGTTGTGCTCAGAAAGGAATGCGGTCACGTCGCTCAGTGGAGACCCTGGAAATTCCAGATTAGTGGTCTCACCCAATAACTGTAGAATTCGTTCTTCCTGAGGAGACTGATCTCTTTCAACGGCAATGGGTGAATCAACTGGAACTTCACTCGCGCCAGCCGCGGCGGCGTCTGAAGGCGAACTGGAAAACATCCCGGAAGCCCCTCCTTGGTCGGCGATTCCGCTTCCTGCTCTGCTCGCGTCAGTACTGTCCTCCAGCTCTCCTGCGGGACTTTCCAGATCCATTATCAGATCTTGCATTTCCATCTCGTTCATAATTTTCTTTAGTTCATCGAGATCTGGTTTCTTCTCGGATTCGAGTGTTCTCTCAACATCTCTCAGAATTACAATCACCTTCTGAAGTGCTAGCCGTCTCGCTGCGTCGGCGGCACTATCGAAAACGTCAGCTGACAGGTTAACAATGGGGTCATCCACGGCGGCACTCACGTCAGCCGCGACTCCAAAGGGATCCTGATTCTCAGTTGATGATTGAGTCACCGTCGAGTCAATCGCTGCGAAGCCCCCGGAATTGACGTCGAGTGCGTCCGCTTGCGACTTCTTCTCGACAACGGTCCCGAATGGATCGCCGCTTGAGGTGACGTCACTCGCCAGGCTGGCGTGCGTCGCCCAACCCGTTCCAACTGCAATCGTGAGACTGCAGACAACTAAAGCCAACTTTGCTGTCGAAATCATTGCAACTTCCTTTCCCGCGAGATAGACGGCTTCCGGGGAACATGCTCCGGGAAACGCTGTTCCCTGAGACACGGCCAATCCGGTCGATGTGATGGTCTGAATGAGTTCTGGACGAACGACCGCAGCAGCGGCTTCTTGTGACCAGGACATTGCTGCCAGAGCTGTCATCAGCCCGACACCACGTCGAGTGAGGCGGAGGCGTAGTTCTCGCTTCCCACGCTTGATCCGGCCTTCTACGACACCCAACGTCACTCCGAGACGATCGGCTGTCTGGTCGTAAGTGAGTCCTTCTAGAAAGTGAAGAATGAGTGCGTCGCGATATTGGGGAGGCAGCCCTTGAAGCTCTTCGTCCAAAACCTTCTGCTCGTGAATGGACTGAATTTCTTCCAGCGTCTCAGACGATTTTGGGATCCTCTCCACGGTATCACTCACCAGTTCTTTACTCTTGCGTCTCAGAGCCTTCCGAGCAATTCGTTGCGCAACTCCATGCAACCATGCGGCAAGAGCTTCTGACTTTCGGACTTTTCCGGCATCACGAGCAAGGACCAGAAAAGTCGCTTGTGTGACGTCCTCAGCACTCTGCCGATGCCTGACTGTGCGAATCGCCACGGAATAAACGAGGCTTCCGTAACGCTCAACCAGTGCGGCAAATGCAGACTCGCTCTTCAATCGAATGAATTTCGCCAACAATTCCGAATCGCTGAGATGTTCTTGCGATTCGGTGTTGTCGTGATTCTTTGCTTCGTGCGATGAAGTGAGCTGAGACATATCAGAAAGGAAGTTCCACCACGGACCAGATTCGGGCGCGGAGAATGCAAAGAATTCGAAAGATTCTCAAAAGTTCTTCGCCACGCCACTCAACGACCATCAACATTTTGCTTGCGTGAAAGCACCTGCACGGTGCAGTGACACGCGCCGTAACCTCCTGTCAGGTTCGAGAAATCGACAACATTCACAGTAACATCTGCATCTCTGAGTTTCGCGAGAAACTCATCACTCACCCCATCAACGACGAAAATTTCGTTCGATTTCAAGGTAAGGACATTGCACCCGTAGTTCAATTGATCCTGCTGCTTGACCGGGATCACTCTGATCCCAATTGACTTCAAATAGTCGGGGAATTTCATTCCGGACGACTGAAGCTCATACCCATCCCCATCCTTTTTGAAGACATCAACCGTCGGGACGTGCTTGCTTTCGCCAAGTCGATTTTCCGCGAGCAGAGCCAGATCATCAGCGACGAGATTGAAGTAGGTGTCGAGGTGCATCTGTTCCTGTTGCTGCCACGGATCTTTAACGACGACGACTTCATCGGTCCCGAAAGCATCCGCGACGAGCAGTTGCAAAATCGCCGCTGCATTCGTCCGCAGACCTTCACCGATAAACACCCGATCTCCAGCGGGCAGAAAGTCGCCGCCCTCCAGACGTCCGGGCTCTTCAATGACTCCGATCGGTTTGATTCCCATTCTTCCGAGAGCAAATCGCACGATGTCGGTTTCGATGTGACGTTGTTCGGAGTTCATTTTTCCGACGACAACACCGCGACGCGTTGTGATCACCTGATCTCGCATGAAGTACAGATTCATGACCGGTCGAACGGCATAGTCCGCGACGACTCCCGTATTCAAATCTCCTGTCGATCGAAGCGTAATCTTCGGATTCAGAACAATCGTCGACCACAATTCGTCAGGGTGTAAGTGCTGAAACGATTCGGCGAAGTAACTCTTCTCAAGCTCATCCTGCTGACTCTCAGAAACGGGAGGTTCCGACTCGAGAGTGACAAACCGAAACGCGAACCGTCTCAATTCATCCAACGCGGGACCCGGAATTTCACGGCCGTTCTGATCGACAGTTCCCGCGAGAACCGCCTCGCGCAGCTGAACGACGGAAATCCCCTGCTCTCGAAGTTGTCGAACAAAGCGTTCGTGTTCCTGCGAGGCAAGAGTTGAAGAAAACGGACGCTCAAACAGAGCTGCTTCCGGATGCAGCACACCATAGAAAAGCTCTTCACCCGGAGTATGCACAAGAGCCCACTCAGCACGGTCCCATTCTGCGTTACTGCCCGCATTGAATGAATCCGATTGAGCAGCAAGGCGATACGGAACTCCGACGAGAGCAATGAACACAACCAGAACAAGGCGACACAGCAGCGAACGATTCATTCTTCCTCCGTCTTACAAGTTAACGATCACCAAACCGACTTTGATTCTTCACGACTTGCGAGTCCGCTGTGACAGAAGCGATTCCCAATGCGAACGATAATCCACACTTCTAAGCATGCGGTCAGCTTCGTTGTCATCAATCACAACTTCTTGCTTTGCGTTCCATCGCAACGGTCGCTGGAGTGCATTCGAGACATACGCAAGATGTCCGGGAGTAATCGACCGGTGTGCCGTTTCCGCCGGAGCCAGACAGACGCCGCGACTTCGAACATTCTGCACAAAGTTGTCGACGTGGCTGACCACTTGCTCGACACGTTCATCCCCCGGATTGAAATTCTTATCGACCCACCGGGAGTCGGAAGCTGTGATTCGTCCGCGAGTCACATGCAGCCAACCATTGGTCCCAATCCATTTCGTCCCCAATGTATTCGTGTCGGAGATTGTGGAGGTGACTCCATTCTCGTACTCACATCGAATGGTGTAATGATGCGGCGTATCGTAAACGTCAGTTTCCGGGAATGACCAATCGACCGCTTCCACAACCGTTGGTCCCCCTTTGTCGAGGTTGAGCGACCAGTGCGCGATGTCATTGTGATGGCCAATCCAGTCCATCAGCACGCCGCCACCATACGCTCGCGATCCTCGCCACCAACGATGATGCCTTGCTCGCATGTACGGCAACTTCGGAGACGGACCACACCACATCTCGTAATCCAGTCCAACGGGCGGTTGAGAAGTTTCGACACTTCCTTGCGGGCGATCATACCCCGGCGGCAATCCAACTTCGATCGATGAGATTTCGCCCAACACACCATTGCGAACCAGATTCACCGCACGCTGAAAGAGTTCGTCAGACCGTTGCTGAGAACCGGTTTGAAAGACAGCTCCGGTCGACTTCACTTTCTCAACGATCTGCTGCCCTTCCGCAAACAGGTGAGTCACCGGCTTCTCACAGTAAACATCCTTGCCATTCTCCAAAGCGCTGAACACACACCCCGCGTGCCAGTGATCAGGCGTCGCCACCACAACGATATCGACCTGATCCGACTCACAGAGGTAACGATAATCGGAAGTCAACATCAGCCCGCGATACGTCCCTGACTTCCGAGCCTCTCCGTACTTCTTCTCGACGGCATGACGAGCGGGAACGCGCCCCATTGCAGGCCCTTTGCCCCAGGGACGATCTCGATAATGAAGATCGTGAACGTCACACAAAGCGGTGATTTGCACTTCCGGATGGACCACAAACTCGTCGAGAAGATTGAACCCTCGCGAGCCCAATCCGACGATCCCGACTCCCAAACGCTCATTCGCAGACGCTCGAGTGTTCGCCTTCAAAGAGCGGGTCAACAAAGCAGCAGTCGCCAACGCATTCAGCTGCAGAAATCTCCTGCGTTTCATAATGATTCCCAAGGTCAATTCGGTTTTCTATTTCAATACTCTCATTGAAACTGCACACCGAATGCAAGCCTCGTCAACTGGAAGCCATTTCGATGCGTTGACCGCCGCTCAACACACGGAGAAGACGAGCGAACGATTCTCGCTGAGCATTGAGAAATTTTTCTTGGAATCGGAAGAAAGCAGCGACGGTGAAATTCTCGTGGCATTCCAAATCGCCGAAGAACAAGACGCATCCCAGAACGCTACTTGATGATTCTCAGCTTCAGCGCGAACGCCCCATTCAGCTGTCGTTTGATGGAGGAAAACACATCTCCAAGACAGACTGTTTACCGCCGTCTTTAGTATTTCGGATGGTGCCCGCAAACTCTTCCAAAAACTCCCAATCCTCCTAATCATCCGAACACGTTCAAACCGATCATGGAGTTAGAGGTGTGTACGCCTCGGGCATCATCGAGTGTTGGACCAATTCTAAAAAACTCGCTCATAGAGAACGGTGACTGGAGGCCAAGTTGCGTTATCTACCTATACGACGCATCGTAAACGCAACTGACAGAAGAACGCAAAGAAGCGAAAACGACCACCACCGTCGATATCGTATCCCCTTCGAATTACCCAACTGATGTATAAACATCGTTGAAACTTATCGACCGCGAGCATGAAAAACATTCCCGCACACTCAATAGCATAGCACTCCACGAAACTCTTTCACAACACCTCCTTAACCTGCCTTAACTACGCCGATGAGAGAAGAATAATATCCACATCAAATACCGCACCGTAATCAGCAAGCTCTTGTACGGACTCTGAACTCAAAACAAAATCGGGAGCCTCTCCGGTCATATAGATGACACACGCGAACTGCCGTTCAATGGCGTGCTGCTCACAGTAATCCACGATGATTTGTTTGTGTGTTCGAATAACTGCAAAGAGTTCGGCAAGACATTCCTCGACGCAATACTGAAACCGGTACGGGACGCCAATGACCCATTGATTCTCACGATACACTCTCTTCGACGTCAGTATTTGCTGACCTTTCAAATGAACAGCCGTCGGCTGTAATCCAACTGCTGCAGTGATCTCGTCAGGATGGATATGAGTCGAGAAAAGAGTGAACTCTGCTTTAATTTTGGGAGTTGATATCGTTCCGCCTTTCACGAATGGCCTGCGGTAAGCCCCCAGTAAAACAGGCTGAGCTGGCGAGTTCAATAGAGCTCCGTCGGAAAGAAGTCGATTAAGCCATCAAGACCAATTT
Source organism: Thalassoglobus neptunius (assembly GCF_007859735.1). Taxonomy (GTDB): domain Bacteria; phylum Planctomycetota; class Planctomycetia; order Planctomycetales; family Planctomycetaceae; genus Thalassoglobus; species Thalassoglobus neptunius. The sequence continues at coordinate 6,375 of NZ_SIHI01000093.1, forward strand.
CAGGATGCCGCACATCAGCCATGCCCTCAATCGTTGTTGGTAATACCATTCTGCCCTGATGAAGTTGCCCGGAAGTGCTCAGAGTTGACGTCTTTTTGGTTGACGGTGTCGATAATCGACAGTGACACGGGAAATACTCAGAATGGCCGCCTCCGTTGTTATTGTACAAATCACGAACGATTCGGTGATGTGCGGAGATCCTTTGATTGAATCGTCAGCCTACACGAAAGGCATGCCCACGCAAGCGTGAGCATGGCACCCGCGTTATAAAGCATTGGGAATGAAACGTTGAAGTTCAGACATACTGCGCTGAAATGCCCCCGAAGTTTGAACCAGGCTTATGAGAGTTGGGGTTAGGTAAGTAAGTCAGTGTGCTGGAGTGGAGGAGAAGGTGGAGCCGTAGGCGGAACCTTCTCTGGAACGGAAGCACACTGAGTCGAAAATTCGGCAGGCGTCAACCCTCCAAGAGAGCTGTGCGGACGGCGGTGGTTGTAAGTCATCCGCCAGTCCTGAAT
>NZ_SIHI01000094.1 GCF_007859735.1 Thalassoglobus neptunius
ATCCTTACTCAAGAATGGCTTCGTCGGCGATCAAGCAGAAATCGCCCGGTTGGGGCACGTCTCACGAGCTCGGGTCACGCAGATCATGAACCTCTTGTCTCTCGCTCCCGACATTCAGGAGGAGATTTTGTTTCTGCCACGGATTACCCGGGGCCGCGACACGTTGCTCGAACGGGACCTGCGACAGATCGCCGCCGAACCCAACTGGTGCCAACAGCGGAAGAGATGGGCGGAATACCGGACACGGAACGAGCGTTGAGCGCGATAGAGGAGAATCTCAGCGGTCACAAACACCGCAATGCCAATATACGGGGAATGCACATTGAGTGATTGACGGTGCATCAGACCGGCAGAGTATTCCGTTTGAATGGGTAGTAGACATGAGGTTGGAGGTTCGATTCTGCGGAACAAAGGCAGTCGCGTGATGTTCAGGTCGCTGTCTCTATCGCAATTGGTCGTCATTTACGTTTCGACAGTCAAAATGTTCTCAGGAGTGCAAAAATTTGAATTAAACGTCCGTTGTTGCGGAGAACTCAAGTCGGGCTCCTTGAAAAAACTATGCGGTCAACGCAAGAATTGACTTCCGGATGTAGATGACAACTGCGAGGGCATTCGATCAACGTGATCAAATAGACCGGTGATTTCTAACGTAAGTTGTCATACCCACCATCGACGAACGCGTGGAGACCGGTATGCCAGCTCTCGATCTCAGTCAAAACATTTTTGACCTCGACGCGGAAGCCCAATTGGGTGATTGGGCCGACGCCGCAGTCGCAGCCTCCTTAGACATTCGAGCGCAAGGTCAACTCAAACGCGGCGTTAATCTTGAGCTGGGTGTTGGAGTGATGGCCCAACTGGAGGCCCACTTTCACAAGTTCCTGGCGGCCGATGCCACAATACGAGCTGAAGCTGAAGCGGGACTTAAGGGTCAAATCCAAGCACCGATTGACTTGTTTGGCGAAGCTGGTGTGGCAATTCGGCTCGCAGCCATCGCCCGTGCCAGCATTAGTGCTCGACTCGGCATTGGGCTTAGCATTGGTGATTTTATTGCCTTGGCCGAACAAGACCCGCGAATGGAAGGGATCTGGCTACGGTTATTTACAATTTTTATGGAGGAATTGTCGATAGGCGCTGGAATCCGGGCGAGCGCGGCCTATTCGGCCATGGCTTTCGCTCGCTTGGGGGTCACAGGACGGCTTGTTAAAGACCCGGTCACGCTTGCGACACCGGGGTTTACGATCGGCGCTGAATGGGGAGTCGGATTAAAAGGAGGGACCTCCTGGCAATTGTTTGCTCATCTCGGTTTCAGGGACACTCGTCGTCTCATTCGCAGAATGGTCGACGCCGTCGTGGATGAAGCGGTCTATGAGATTGGTAAGAAATTCCCCGACTCAACTTCCAAACTTCTTTTGAGCGAGTTGCGAGCGCCCGCAAAAATTGCATTCCGATCTGCATTTGAACTGGGTCTTACAATCGCTGAATCCTCACCAACATTTGCCGATTCTGCTCCCGAACTCGCCAAGCAATGTGTACGGGTTGGATTGGAAGAGCTGCAGCGATTCATCCTGGAAAAGCTCACCGAGCTGGCTATCGATTTATTCAAAGAGGGATTGGCTCGTACAGGACTCGGTGCGGATGCCTGGGAACGCTCTGAGCCTCAGCGACAACATTTTGCGGACCATCTACGGGCTTTTCCAGCGGAGCCGTATGAAACAACCGTAGCGAACGGGCTTTATTGGGCTCAATGGATCGAATCGGGAGTATCGGTTGGGCTGGAACTAGGTAACAATTCCATTCCTGAAGATTGCGTGGAACCTCTTGCCACGACTTGGGCAGCTACGCAGCTTCTGTTTTCCAGTGTCCAACAGCTAACCGATGCCTCTGTACGTGCCTCTGTATTGGGATCGATTTCCGTTTCCGCGCAAACGCCATCTTTCCAGGGACCGCTGGCGGTCAGCACGCCTCCCCCCACATTGATTTACGAGTTCATTGCAGATGCGGTGTCAGCGCCGGCAGGGATACCTCTCCACCAGGACCACTTGGTCGATTTTTTGTTGCGCGATCAACTCCTCGATACGCTGATTCGTCGTTTTCCGGAGTTGAAGCCAGCGCTTGAGATCGTTGCAGGACCAGACAGTCAAGCGTTGGTGGCGGCCGCTCAGACGATCATGCGCAACATCGGTTCCTTTGCACCGAATCCAAACACCGGCCAACCCGATGCCGAAGCATCTTTACGGGCGCTGTCGCAAGGACTGCGCAGCTATCTGAATGTTCGGGTAAAGACCGAACTGGCCCCATCGTGCATCAGCAACTGGGAGATCAAGCTGAGCTCCGGCTCTACTTTGATGAAGTGCTGATCGAGTCCTTTGATTTTGTCGTCGGGACGGTCTTTGATCGTGTTCTCTCCTGGAGCTTTGGAAATGTAGGCTATCGTGACGCCCTTCGAGAAGCGTGTTCGAGCATCTTGATGAAGTTTCTCGGTCGCTGCGCCGTCGTCAGTGCTGATGTTTTGGTGGATCATGCCATGCGACACGTAAACACCGAACTCGTGGAACTCGCGGAAAACGCGGATGCCCCCAACGGCTTGGGAACACTCTTGGCCGTCGAAATCAACCAGGACCCGGAGTTCGTCGCCGAGCTTACCGAAGAGTCACTGCTAATCGCTGCTGATGTTTTCCGACCATTCAACGATGAAAAGCGACATCGCATTCGCCACGTCCTGTACAACTTGTTGGACCCCATGCCTCCCGGATCGGATGCGGGGTGGATTGAACAATTGCAGAATGATGCGTTTATTCCTGATCCTCAAACTCGCTCTGATCTCAACCTGTTGGCGGCGGAGTTTGCAGAATCTCTCGCCGAAACCTTGTTCGACTTTTTTACGCGTGTCATGTTGAGAATCGGAGAAAAGGCAGGTGAGGAAATTGCCAAATCTATGGAAGGATTTCTTGAAGAAGTAGCGATTTGGCTGGACGAATTACAGCAACTATCGCAACAACTGTTCCAGCGTTTGTTGGAGTTGCCGGGCGAAATTGTTGACCTTGCGCAACAAGTTACTGAATATTTTTCCGGAGCGCTATCGGATCTGCAGGCGTCCCTGAATTTGGCCGTTTCTCAATCGGTGCGGACCTTAGTCCATGATGATGTGAAGACGCACCTGGTCAATCTGGCGATGGTGCCGTTGGAGAACGATCTCGCCTACCAAGCGCTGAGCAACTCGGTGCGTTCCAGCATTCGGAATCAATTAGCGTCGAGTGTCGACGGTCTGGTCGCAGTGCAAATCATTGATGACGTCTTTGACTCCGTTTTAACGCCGTTGCAGCTACAGTCGGAGGAAGTCCTGAACGACCTTTTGGACCAATTCCGTTCTGCAAACAACAGTGGTGAAGTTGATAATCAGATCAGCGATTTTTTGCTCGACATTTTAGAAGACCAGCTGCGTGCCGCGATCGATGGCTCTTTTGCTATTCATGTTCAGTTCGATGAAACTTACTCCTGGACCCCTCCACGTGTTGCGGTGGGTGGCTATTTTGACTCCAAGGGGAACTGGATCACGACCTACTATCAGCCCCCCAAGATTTCCAAGTCAGTCTCTTTTGATCTAGGCACCTTCTCTTGTTCCGTTGACTACTTCGTTTCTGCCCTGCGTTCCGCAGTAGGTGGCCTTCCAGGTTTTGCTCCTCTCGTCCAGGAAATGACAAGTAAGATCGTTTTGGGATTGAACACGGAGAATCAGCTGGCAGGAGCGGAATTGGAGCAGGAGATTGTCGAAGAGCAGCACGCAGCAGCGTCTGAGGAACTTTCGAGTGCTTACCTCGACGAAGCCAAAGCGGTCATTGTCGAGCCTTCTCCGACGTCGCTCTACACTCACGACCTCGACTTGGAAGTTTTGCTGACAAATGTACCGGAAAGTCTGCTCGGGCTTGGCAATATGCAAGCACAGCGCGTGTTTGTGTTTCTCAATCAATCACCTCTCGATATCGCTCGTTTTCACGTCCACCGATATGAATCCGGTGATGAGGAAATGTCTTCAACCACCATTTTTTATCCGTTCGAAAAAGTCGACGCATGGGGGAATATAGCGTCGTTAAAGAAAGGAGAACGATCACGATTCGTACGGTCAGATCGATTGTGGAAACCGAGCCAAAACGCAAGTAAAGAGCAAAAGACAGGTGTGAGGTGGCGATGGAGAAACGTGCAACGATCAACACTTGCGGCCAAGCGGCGATCGAGCCAAGAACGCATCGCGGAACTCCTACAACCCCATCGTGCTCGACTTAACGACGTGGGAAAGACACTCTCGACGGATCAACGACAACACCTTCGCGGCGGTTCAGAAAGCAAACTGACTCTCACTCTGCAGATTCCGCTGTCCGAACTTCGACACGGAATCAACACCGTTGCACTTACAATTATCGACGGTAAGCAGAAAGCTGTTGAGCAGATCGTGACATTTGTTGCGGCGCCATCAGAGCGGTCGACCGGTTGTCCCCAAGTAAAGCGGCCTCCGGAAGTTGAAGTCAACTGGGAGCGGTTGCCACGGTCGGTGCAAGTGTTGCTTGGAATGCAGGACCAAGATCAGTCGATCCCCATTTCATCAGAAGATCTGCAACCAACAAAAGACGGAGATCCGCTCTGGCTACCACAGCCCAACGTCCGCAAACGCCGACTGGCGAAAATGGCAGAAGTGGAGCGAATGAAGCTTCGATTGACGGGCAGACACGTCAAAGAATTGTGCGGCTCGGTTCGCAGTAAACGGTTGCGGCCTGCAGCATCGCCACCGGAGCCAGATACTAAGAAGCCGCATTCGTAAGTCCATTGTCCAACTTACAAAAGGTGGAGTGAATGACAAATCCAACTCGAACTCTGATGGAATCATTCGCCAATCTAATTTCCGGCCAATCACCGTTCGCGTTGGATGCACTGTCGTTTTATACCAACGATGAAGAACAATTGGCCAACGAGTTCCCCGCTTTCGCAAGTGGCTTGGAACAACCGGTACCTCGTTGGTGTTGCGCCATTGGTTGGCAATCAGCTTTGAAGCATGCAAACGGCGCGTCCGTACCACTCTCCAAGCAAGAGACGATGGGGCATCTTTATGGAGGAACGGGATATTCCGGCGTGCCGGTCAATGTCTTCAACGCTCAGATTGCCAATTTCGTTGCTTGGATTACTGATACTGCTCCTGAATACTACTTTGAGCAAGGTATCCCTCGCCAAAAAGTGTCGGAAGATCCCGTCGGATACGTTTACACTTCTCGAGGTGGCCTGATTGATATTGGACACGTCAGAGGATTGGCGGATCGGACGCGTCATCTGGCGAGCTTGGTTTTACAACATCTCCCCGATGGTGGAGAGTTTCAGATCTATACTGAGAAGGGAACGCGAACAATTTACTTGACTCAATCGATTTCCAACCCAGACCCTCGGTTGGCGGGATTAATTGGCGCTCGGTTGGCTTACGAGACGTCTGTGTGGCACGAAATCGTAACGTTCTTTACCTGGGAACAGTACTCCGCCTTTTCGCCCGAAGACAATTATTCCAATTTGCTTGGGTGTTGGGTAGGATTCAATTCGCTGTTTACCGATCCAAAGAACGACTACAATATGGCAGTTAATGTATCGATTGACTATGCGTTGCGAGTCCTCCAATATCAGAACAAAGATGTAACGATTGATTCCGTCGACTATGTCGACGATCACTTTTATCTCTACAACGACGCCTACGACGTCACGGAGATGCCTGGGGCCAATTTTCCCGACTATTCACCCTGGACAATCACCGCCCCCTTGCGAGCCGATGTGCACCTGGAATTGTTGCGGCGTCACTTTGATTCCTACGGTGTCGTTCAACCTTGGCTCGTCACGGAACTTGAGTTGGCTGGAAACTCCGTTTTGCGCGACTCGCTCAGATCGGCCTGCGGGCATCCCGTAGTTGCAGCTCCGATCCGCGTTCCGAACGTGGATATGGACGGGAACCCCCTAACGGATTACTACCGAATGGAGACTTATGTCAGTACGGATCGAATTCCTGCCTCGTTCCTCACCGGACTGCCGAATCCGATCACGACGGCCGATTTCCCTACGCTGATTGAACGATTGCGAGCCATCCATGTCGATCGTTATGGCCCTGGTACGGATCGCCCCGAAACTCCTTGATCCTAATCGTTCGAGTCAATTTGGTTTCATTGAAAGTTGCTGAATCACGGACATGAACAGTCTTCCAAAGAAGCCCTGAGAAAATTCAAGCAACTCCAAGTGGAGTTTCAGGTTGATGACCGGGATTGTAGACATCGGTCAGAAAACGTAGCGCTCGACGGAGAGGGTGTGACGGAATAAAAGCGTAGCGCCCAGATGATCACTTGTTGTCAGGTGTTCAGACTTTTGGTTTTCACCATTTGTTTGAACTGAT
>NZ_SIHI01000095.1 GCF_007859735.1 Thalassoglobus neptunius
CAGCTTCTGCAACACCTCAGCCAGCGACTTTCCTGCCGCCAACATCGCTTGCCCCTCCTGCAACAGCTTCACAATCTGCTCAGGCTTACGTCGTCGTCGCTTCGTCATCAAAGTCTCCTCGAACCAAAATCGGTCGGTTGACTCTCATAACATCTGGATCAGAAAATGGGGAGCACGCCACCCCGCTTCTGATGGAAGCGTTTGCGAGTTGATTTCATGGACAGCTTTTAACAGTCTCGATTTCGCCTTGCGATATTCTCGCGTCATCGACGGTTCATAGCGATAGCGAACTTGAGCATTTCGATGATCCCATGAGAGCGGAGTCAGCCCGACGTACCGTTCCGGTTTAAGTTCGAGTTGGCGTTCCAGTTCAGTTCCCGGCGAGAGCGAGAAACGGCTGAGATTGATTCGGTCGATGTGAGTCCCGTACGTGTCGAGGAAATCTAACGTCGAGTGAATATCTTCAGGCTGTTCGCCAGGGAATCCCAGCATCATCGTCGCACGAGTGGAAATTCCTTCGCTGTGAGCATTTTCGAAGAATTCTCCCAGGTGTTGGACGGTTGTTCCCTTCGCCATTCGGTCATTCAGGCGTTGGCTTCCCGATTCCAATCCACAACTGACACGAACCATTCCTGCTTTGCGTGCGGCACTCAAGTCTGCCTTTGTCAGCCCGTTATCGGGACGTCGATCAACATGCACAACTCCGACCCATTCTCCTCCCGGCAAACAGTTTTGGTACTCTTTAATCAACCCTCTCCAGACGACGAGGTCGGAGTTCAGTTTAATATCGACAAAGAACGTTGAGTTCGCACCGTGACGTTCCCCGAGTGTTCGGAGTTCGTTAAGAACTCCGTCCAATCCACGAGAGCGAAACGGACCGGTCCCGTTCACCGATTTGACATCGGAACAGAATACGCACTTTCCCCACTGGCAGCCTCTTCCTGTCATGACTGGAAGGATTCGGTGCTCATACTTCTCCCAAGGAAAGTCCTGATAGTCCGGAATCGGCAGCTTGGAAAGATCCGAAATAGGAGAAGCGGGTGGACCGGATCTCACGTCCGGAAGGTGGACTCCTGGAATTCGCTCAAGACCATTTCGATTGATTGCACTGCGGGCGATGTCGGCGATTGAGAATTCAATCTCGCGGCCAACGATTGCTGCCAGTCCCGGAAGGTCTCTCCATGCGTCGATGGTGTTCGGTGCGTTAAACGCCGGGCCACCCAGAATTACTGGAACGTTCGACTGTCGAGCCGCCTCTGCCATGCGTTGAACTGTCGGATAGTGATGCAGATACGCAGAGATCATGACGACATCGGGGTCATTTTCACGAAGTGTCTCATGAAAACTCTCAAGCACTTGAGGGTTCGGTCGACCACGATCGTAGAATCGCCACATGGAATGGAGCGTGTCGTGAACCCGCACCATGGCTGGGTGCGAAGAGAAATGAATCCGGCGTTTGATATGGCTGAATGGTGTGTCGATGGTTTCGCGTGAGAAACCCCGTGCTCCAACAGAAAATGGAGAGAAAACGCCGACGTCAAATCCATGTTCTCGGAGTCCGGCAACGAGATAGCCAACAGCGATATTCGGAATGCGAGATGACTGGCAAAGGTCCACAACCAGTGCTCGTTGCGGGGTGTGCATGAGGCTGTTCACCGAGTCTGTTTGTAACAGTTGTGAGGAAGAATCCGATCAGCGATTAGGAAGCCAATTGAGATTTGTATTCTCTGACCTTAATTTGCAGCCTTCTTGGACAGAATTTTACCCAGTAATGACGACAGCTCTGCCCTCCTTAAGATTCCCGATACTTAAAGGCTCACTTGCTTAAGGTATAAGTCGGTGTTGATTGGCTGTCAAACTATATTCTCAGACGGATGCGTCATTGGCAGGGAAGTCGTTCACGATAGAAAATCGGGAGAGAGAAACTGAAGAAGTCCGGCGGAACAGCTTTTCGGTCGCGGGCGAAGGTGCATTCCTCGAGAGTCAGTCGCTTTCCAAAAAAACGAAAACCCGGTCGAACTTAATAGCCGGATGAGGAGGAAAGTTTCTCGGTGTTGACTTCCGGGAGGTTCAGTTGGCGGCGGCATTCGTCGAGGATTTGTTGTGTTGCACTGGCACCACATGTTGTGACGCCGAGTTCTCTCATTTGCAGAAGGGTATCGTAGGTGCGTATTCCGCCCGCTGCTTTGATTTGTACATGGGGAGCACAGTGCTTCCGCATCAACTTAATGTCGTCAATGGTGGCTCCTCCTGTTCCAAATCCAGTGGAGGTCTTGGCCCAGTCGGCATTAAGCGCACTGCAGATCTCACAGAGTTTGATTTTCTGTTCTTCGTTGAGGTAGCAGTTTTCGAAGATGACCTTCACCTGGCGATCTGCCTGATGAGCGACTTCGATGACGGCGCCGATGTCATCACGAACGTAGTCCCACTGCCCGCTTCGGACGCAACTGATATTGACGACCATGTCGAGTTCCTGGCATCCATCTGCGATGGCGCGTTCTGCCTCGAAACGTTTGACGTCCGTCGATTGGGCTCCGTGCGGAAAACCGATGGTTGTCGAAGTGCGGACTGTGCTGCCTTCCAACATCTTTGAGCAGAGACTCATTGCGTACGGAAGGATGCAGACGCTTGCAACGTCATACGCGAGTGCCAGTTGAATCCCGTTGACGATTTCGGTTTCCGTCAGTGTCGGGCTGAGGATGGCGTGGTCGATCATCTTCGAGAGATCGGAGTAGCTCAATTCTGTTTTCGACATGTCTTCTTTCAGTTGTTCCGTGTGGCTCGATTGATGAAATGAATTGCAGTTGAATCGTTGACGATGGCAAAGAACGCATCTTGCCGCCGGGGAGAAGCAATCGCAAGTTGCTCAAGCCAGTCGCACAAAGGGACCGAGCAAAACTTCAGTGACACATCGGAAGCGTTGACTGAGAATCCAATCCGGGAATTCGAGTCGCTTGAGGACATTGTGGCTTCAGATTTCAGTCGCCAAAGCCGCAGGCGATTTCTTGTCGTCAGACCTGCGAAGGATTGTCACGTGATTGAGGTCAGCTGGATGACGCTTGTCTTCAGAATGATTTCATGCGCTGTCCGGTTAGGAAGTCTAGGCGAACCCGGAGGGCGATTTCGGGGTGGAAATCATCTTCCGCGAGTTGGCACAGCGAATGCAAAGAATGATTGAGTAGAGCGAGTGAATTCATCCTCGCGATGTTCATCAAAACTAAGGAGTGATCTGTGAAATCTCTTTTCTCAGCAATGTTGTTCTCTTCAGCCTGCCTCTTTTCTGCGAATGCACAGGCTGTCGATACGCACATTCAGACAACCGATAACGGGAGTGTCCTCCCCTTCTATGGCAACTCAAATGGTCAACAAACGAACTCTGGCTATCCCAGCTACTCTTCACCCAACTACACGACTCCGCAGTATGTTCAGCCAACTCAATACGTCGTTCCGTCGAATGTGAATCCTTCGTCGCCTCAGTACTTCGACCAGCGACCTGCCCAGTATCGGACCCAGTATCCAACCCAGTATCAAACTCAATATCAGGCACCCGGACAGCATGTTGCTCCGGCTCCGTATTCACAACCAATCCAGTACTCGCCGCCACCCAGATTTCGGCAGGATGGAGTTTCTCCGGTCTACACAACCCCGACGAATTCCGTCTATCCGTCATCGAACACAGCACCTTGTCAGTCTGGCCAGTGTGGACCTTGTCAGAACATGACGAATCCCGCCATTCAACCGGGATACACTCAACAGCGTCCGTCACTCTTCCAGTCGTTGATGATGCCGTTTCAATATATGGGATCGGCACTCACCGGATATTCTCCAACACAGCAGAACTATCCCAGTCAGTACAACGGAAGCTACTCCGGATACCGACAATACTAAGCTGTCGCCTTGGGACGTCGAGACGAAGACCGCTGGCTTTTGCGGCAACAGCAATATGCTGACTTGGCGCACTTCGAGAATTCGTTCGAAAAGGCACTTCACGATCACGAGAAAATCGGCCATGACAGCCCCTTTCTCGTCTTTTTTTGGGCTTGCTCTTCAGAATTCCGGCTCTGGGATTCTTGCTGTTTGACGGACCGAGATGTCTGTCGCAACAACAGCACCGCACGCAATGCTTTTCGAAATGAACGAAAATCGTGCGAATCGTGTGTCTCTTCATGAAAGCATCAAAGCGAAAACAGTTGGCGGGCGAGATTGAAAACGCATTGCCGGGGCGATTGGTCGAGTCAGTTTGCAGTCTCAGGCACAATTCAGGGCATTTCTACTTCGGGCGACTGCAAACCATTCTCATGGTGAACTAGACTTACGACTCATTCTCCACTTGCGACGAGATCAGGTTGCTCGTTCCTGTTCCCTCGCTTGTATTGTTTGACGTGGTTTTTGCCCTGTTCGCGTGTACGAGGTTGGGAAGGCCACTTTGTGAAATGCTCAAGAACGACCTGAAACAACGATGACTGACCTTCCGGAACTGACTGGCCAAAGAGCCCTTGTCACTGGCATTACAGGACAAGATGGTTCGTATCTCGCTGAACATCTTATTGGTCGAGGATATGAAGTCTGGGGGATCGTTCGTCGATGTTCGACAGATAACAAATCGCGTCTGCGTGAGATTCTCGAAAACCCGGCGACCGCGAACCGTCTTCATCTGGTGGATGGTGACATGTGTGATTCCTCCTCGTTGAGGAATGCCGTCAATGCTTCCCGTCCCCATGAGGTTTACAATCTGGCTGCGCAATCGCACGTTCAGGTCTCGTTCGAAGTCCCGGAGTACACCGCCGATGTCTGCGGGATTGGGGCTCTCCGTTTGTTGGAAGCGATTCGAGAATGCCAACCGGATGCTCGATTTTATCAGGCATCATCTTCGGAGTTGTATGGCAAGGTCGTTGAGACTCCTCAGACCGAGGAAACCCCCTTTCACCCCCGCAGCCCATACGCCGCAGCAAAAGCTTTCGCCTACAATATCACTCGTAACTATCGAGAAGCGTACGGAATGTTCTCGGTGAACGGGATTTTGTTCAATCACGAGTCTCCACGTCGTGGAGAAAATTTCGTGACGAGAAAAATCACATTGGCGGTGGGAAGAATTCTCGCTGGGAAACAAAAAGAGCTTCGGCTCGGAAACCTCGATGCCCAACGAGACTGGGGATTTGCTGGCGATTACGTGGAAGCGATGTGGTTGATGCTTCAACAGGATCAACCGGAAGATTACGTGATCGCCACCGGCAAGACATTTTCTGTTCGGCAATTTTGCGAACAAGCGTTCGCATACGCCGGAATGCCCATCCGCTGGTCCGGGGAAGGCACTGACGAAGTTGGAACAGGTCCATCGGGCGATGTTCTGATCCGCATCGATCCGAAATTCTTCCGACCGGCCGAAGTCGATCTCTTAATCGGCGATGCGACGAAAGCGAAACAACAACTCGGCTGGACTCCCCGCGTCAGCTTCGAAGCACTCGCTGAAATGATGGTCGATGCCGATCGATGTGCAGAATAGGGCTTTGTGAACGTGTTTTACTGGAAGAAGAAATCAATTCCTTCATAGATTCTCACTCGGTCCCTTCGCGATGAATCTCGCTAAGGGTCTTGCCATGTTCGTTCTTCCACTCAACCCAGCCATTTGCCGATCGGCCCAGTACAACTGCTGCTGCCATACTTGGCGAAGAGAAGAGATAGTCTTCCGTGAATCGGTATTCACCCTCAACTTCATCGAGAACTCCAGCAGAAATGAGCTTTTCACGCTGAGGAATCACGCTCGAAGTTGCTGATGGTGCAACTTGGATTCTTGCTCGACTCCCCGCGTAAACTACGAAACCATCCTCGACCATTTGACCTTTCCCATCACTCCCACCACCTTGACAGTAGAATTGTTCAGATGATCGATTCGGTTTCGAGATTGGTTCGAATACTGGGTAACCAAGCGATGAAACAAGTGTGCTAATCGTTTCGAAAACGTCGAGCAATTCGGCTTCCATGGGTTCTGGAACGTAATTTGAAGACGCAGGGATTTGGCCATTTTCAAGCGTGTACCGCCCCACTTCTTTTGCACGTTGCATGCAATACCATTCAAGGTATCTAATGTGTGCCTGCGTGAAGTTTTGAGTCTTCGATACACAGAATATCGCAGTCTTCCAGAACGACTTCGTTTTGTTGTGATTATCAAAACGATTTCGTCCATCTTCTGACTGGCCGATGTAAACAACTGGTTTTGCTTCCTCTTTGCATTGTTGAAAACATCTCTGGAATCTGAGATGAGAATGCGCTAAAATCTGGTGATGAGTGATTCCCCACGAACGAATGTGTTGTTGGAAGTGGCAAAGCTGTCGCTTCGGATTGGACGCAAGTATGTCGAGCCGTATTCGCATGCGAAGA
>NZ_SIHI01000096.1 GCF_007859735.1 Thalassoglobus neptunius
CAGCTTCTGCAACACCTCAGCCAGCGACTTTCCTGCCGCCAACATCGCTTGCCCCTCCTGCAACAGCTTCACAATCTGCTCAGGCTTACGTCGTCGTCGCTTCGTCATCAAAGTCTCCTCGAACCAACATCGGTCGGTTGACTCTCATAACATCTGGATCAGAAAATGGGGAGCACGCCATCTGTTCCCAAAACCGGCCTATTGAGGTAGAATAACGGTATGACTCCGAAACTTTCCGAAGAACTTACTGATGCGCTGCGCGCGAACGGCCCCGATGGCTTGGAAGTCGTCGATCCGGCTACGAATCGCATTTACATGATCGTCGATGGTGACACCTATCGACAGGCAGTGGAGGCTCTACGCCGCCAGAATGATCGCAACGCGATTACCGAAGGTCTGGCACAAATGGAAGCAGGTGAAGGCAAACCGGCTGAGCAAGCATTCGAGGAAATGCGGGAGCGACTGAGGTTTCCTCAGGCGCAATGAAGCACGTTGTCAAAATTCTCCCGCGTGCTGAAGCGGATATCGAACGCAACGCCCAATGGTGGGCCGATCATCACAGCATCGATCAAGCCGTGAAATGGTTCTACGGGGTCCGATCTCAGGTTCTTTCGCTTGACGAATTTCCCGAGAGTCATTCGTTGTCGTATGAGAACGACAAATTCCCGTACGAGATTCGAGAGAAGCTCGTCGGTTTAGGATCACGTCCAAGCTACAGAGCCGTGTTCACGATCCGAGACGGCACTGTTTTTGTTGTCGCTCTTCTCGCGGCTGAGCAGGACCGTCTTCGGCCAGACGACGTTCATCTCTGAAGCGTTCACCGGCTATTCGGTGTGAATGCGATGCAGCTTCCATGTTTCTGCGGCTGTGCTTGCAAGATATGGCTCCCATCGCCCATAGCGTTTGCTCATAAAGGCAAATTTGCAGCGAGCTTTCGGATTTGACAGTTTTCAGGGCCAAAGGCAACTGGCTACATGTCGCATGCAAGAATGCATTTTTTCCAGAATCTATGTAACAATGAGTCTCTTCAGACGGGTTACTTGTAGAAAGTTCGCAATTTTGCAGGAGATCGTTGGTTGCACGGACCGGATACACGAGCGTCACTGATTGAGCAGCTGGCAGATTCAAACTGTCAGCCTGCATGGGATGAATTCGTACGGTTATATCAACCAGCCATCTACCGCGTTGCTTGCAATCGAGGGTTGCAGCATGCAGACGCGGAAGACTTGACGCAGGATGTCCTGACTCAGATTGGCTGCAAAGTGAAGGACTTTGATGTGTCTGGCAGCGGATCGTTTCGAGGTTGGCTCGGAAAAATCACGCGAGACATGCTGGTTGACGGTTTGCGTCGTCGTCAGCGTGCCGTCGATGTTGCCAGCGGGGATTCGGGCGTTCGAGGCCAGCTTGCAGAACTGCCGTCCCGCGACGAGACCGGAACGCTCATCCAAATCGAGGTTCGGCGTGAGCAACTGATGTCTGCGTGCGAGCGAATTCGGTTTCAATTCAGTGAGCCGGTTTGGCTTTCGTTCTGGCTGACGGCAATCGAACAACAATCGATCGCAAAAGTGGCCGAGCAACTGAACCGGTCCGAAGGATCTGTCCGCGTGGCGCGGTGCCGCGTGATGAATCGACTCAAAGAAGAGGTAAGAAATAATGATAGCTCAGCTTCACTATAAGCGAGAACAACTACGGGATTTCCTGTCGACGTCCGATGCGGTGGAATGCTCCGAAATCGCTACGCACGTCGAGCAGTGTTCGCAGTGTCAGGAAGAGTTGGAGTCGATTGCGGGCGAAGGCTTTGACTGGCACGAAGCAAGTGAGCTATTGAGTTCAGCGAAAGCTCACGACTCATCCGCTTCGAATTCTGAGATCTCTCAGCGGTCATGGCAAGGTAAGCTGCTGGAAGCAACCAGTCACCCGGGATCGCTCGGTCGCTTTGGCAGGTATGAGGTAATGCGGTGTCTTGGTCGAGGCGGCATGGGGATCGTGTTCCGAGTGTTTGATCCTCAATTGAATCGTGACTCCGCAGTGAAAGTCCTGTCGCCTGAGCTTGCCGGCAGTGCCGCCGCGCGGCAGCGATTTTCGCGAGAAGCAAAGAGTGCCGCTGCTGTCGTTCATCCCCATGTCGTTCCGATTCAAACCGTCGACGAACACGATGGATTGCCATACTTGGTGATGCCGGTTGTCGAAGGCCAAAGTCTGCAACAGCGGGTTGAGAAGGACGGACCACTTTCAGTCATCGAAACCGTCCGCATCGCATCGCAGGTCGCCGAGGGACTCGCAGCCGCCCATGAACAAGGGCTGGTTCACCGTGATATCAAGCCGGCCAATATTCTGCTGGAAAACGGGGTCGAACGTGTGCAACTCACGGACTTTGGATTGGCTCGCGCGGTCGACGATGCCAGCATGACCCGCAGCGGCGTGATTGCTGGGACACCGCAATACATGTCCCCCGAGCAAGCTCACGGCGACTCAGTCGATCATCGAAGCGACTTGTTCTCGCTTGGTAGCGTGGTGTACTTCATGCTCACCGGTCGTTCACCTTTCCGAGCCGAAACCACGATGGGAGTGCTCAATCGCATTAGCAACGATGAACCACGAAGTCTGCGTTCGATCAATCCCGATGTTCCCGAGTGGCTAGAAACGGTAGTGGTGAAACTATTAGAAAAAGACCGCGACCAGCGGTTTCAGTCAGCAGAAGAAGTTGCCAAGCTGCTAGAAGATTGCTTGGCGCATATTCAGCAGCCAACAGAGATCGATCTGCCAGCCACCCTTATCGGCGCCCCGCTTACGGGAGAGTCAGGCTCTCCTCCCCAGAGAGGAATCTCTCATGAGGGCACCAAATCGTCATTGAGCGGATGGATCAAGCAGAGATTTCACCGTCAACCGCCAACTCGAAAACTATTGATCGCCCTCGGCTTCGCGGCTCCGTTGCTGTTGGCGGGAATCGTGTTCCTGATCGAGTCTAGCAAAGGCACGATCCGCATCGAATGCGACGCGGACGAACTTCCCCTTGTGATCAAAAAAGACGGCAAGGTGTACGACAAGCTCACCGTCGGCCGCGATGGAGAATCCATTCGCGTCTACGCGGGTGAGTACGAAGTAACATTCGCAGAAAGGTTTGATCAGTTTGCCATCGACAACGGCACTGTTGAACTTCTTCGTGGCAAAGAAACGGTCGTACGAATCCGGGAAAAAGTGTCACAACTTCCACTCCCACGTCCTGACGACGGTGTCTATAAGAGTTCGGAGAATGATACGGCAAAGGTACACACCCCGCCGCCAATCCTCCAAGGTGAGCCTACGAATCCATTAGACGAAGGCGAAGATCCTTTTGAATCTGAATCCACACCTCTGCCCGGCGTCCACTCACAATCTGACCCCATGTTGGATAACCCACCGGAGACGAGTGCGGCATCCCGCCGTCTTCCGGAGGTTGATACTCGGACCACTGTGAAGAACCCAAAAGCTTCGGAAGCCAATGCTGTTGTTCCACAACTAGAGGCGTCGCAAGCCAGCCAAGATGATAGAGGAAGGCTCCCAACACTTCTCGAACAACTCCAAGGCACGTGGCGTGCTACTCGCTTAGTTGAAAATGGGCATCTACAACCAATAGACGCGCGATTTACGCTCAAGGTGAGTGGCGAGCACTGCTGGTTCAAAGTCAAAGAAGGATACGACTCAGGAACAATCACTATGACCAACTACCCTCCAAACTCTAAACTTTGGAAGTGTCAATTCGTAACAGCAGACAATGTCACAAAAACGCCAGCGATCATCCGATTTCTTTCGCAGGACAAGCTCGAAATCTGCTTGAATGAGTCCGGTTCAACAACATACCCGAGTACGTTTGAGTCTACTCCCGATTCATTCAGCATTCTGGCGACGCTTGTGCGTGAAGATCGCATGAATAAGCCGATAGATCCAGTAGACGAAGGCGAAGATCCTTTTGGCTCTGAATCCACACCTCTGCCCGGCTTCCACTCACAATCTGACCCCATGTTGGATAACCCAACGGAGACAAGTGCTGCATCCCGCCGTCCTTCGGAGGTTGAAACTCCGACCACTGTGAAGAACCCAAAAGTTTCGGAAGCCAATGCTTTCGCTTCGCTGCTGGGGACATGGACGCTTGCTGAGAAGAAGTCAAATCCGTACCGGAAAGGTGAATTCAAGTCTACTAATGGGTTCCGCAAATACGAGATGACCTTCACAACGAACCAGGAAGGGCCCGAGAATACGGTCAGAATCGTACACGAAACGAACGGTGATACTCGAGTCAAAACCGACACGACCCACCGTGTAACACTAGATCCCAATGGCTCACCAAAACAGATCAATATCTTCGGAGAGAATTTTCTGATGCAGGGTGTCTTTGATCTGATTCATATGTCAGTTAATAGGGAAGATGACATTCTTCAGATTGCATGGAATGGGAAACCCGATGTGACCCGCCCGAGCAGTGTTGAAGCGACTCCCGATTCAGATCCGTCGCACACTCTTTGGATTCTGAAACGCGCGGGGACAGCAGACTCAAAGGTCCTTACAGCAGAAGAGGCAATCGCGCAAGGAAAGGAGCTTTCTGGCAAGGAGATCACGATTCGTTTTCGTGTTCAATCGATCCGTCGCAGAACAAGGGTCGGAGCGGACGGCAAAGAAACCAAACATTGGGAACTCGGGTCACGACCTTATCGAGGCGGCGCTGATACGGAGAAGATCTCAATCGTTCTCGGGTATGCAGCCTCCGCCCGAACGAACGAACGTAATTTATCAGACCGATTTATGGGATCAGTCATCGAAGTGAAAAGCAAGCTGAAATCCATCATTGTCGATGTCCTTTTTACTACTTTGACCCCCAGAGAAGACATCATCCTTTACTATCTTGATGTTGATGACATTGATGAAATCAATGTCGTGGAACCACCAAAAAACAATGGAGCCGACATAGATGGTGAGGCTCTCGCCCCGCCTGGCTTCCTCCCAGAATCTGACCCCATGTTGGATAACCCAACGGAGACAAGTGCTGCATCCCGCCGTCCTTCGAAGGTTGAAACTCCGACCACTGAGAAGAACCCAAGAGTTTCGGAAACCAATGCTTTCGCTTCGCTGCTGGGGACATGGACGCTTGTTGAGAAGAAGTCAAATCCGTACCGGAAAGGTGAATTCAAGTCTACTAATGGGTTCCGCAAATACGAGATGACCTTCACAACGAACCAGGAAGGGCCCGAGAATACGGTCAGAATCGTACACGAAACGAAGGGTGATACTCGAGTCAAAACCGACACGACCCACCGTGTAACACTAGATCCCAATAGCACACCAAAACAGATCAATATCTTCGGAGAGAATTTTCTAATTCAGGGTGTCTTTGATCTGATTCATATGTCAGTTGATAGGGAAGATGACATTCTTCAGATTGCATGGAATGGGAAACCCGATGTGACCCGCCCGAGCAGTGTTGAAGCGACTCCCGATTCAGATCCGTCGCACACTCTTTGGATTCTGAAACGCGCGGGGACAGCAGACTCAAATGTCCTAACAGCAGAAGAGGCAATCGCGCAAGGAAAGGAGCTTTCTGGCAAGGAGATCGCGGTTCGTTTTCGTGTTCAATCGATCCGACGCGGAACAAGGGTCGGAGCGGACGGCAAAATAACCAAACATTGGGAACTCGGGTCACGACCTTATCGAGGCGGCGCTGATACGGAGAAGATCTCAATCGTTCTCGGGTATGCAGCCTCCGCCTCAACGAACGAACGTAATTTATCAGACCGATTTATGGGATCAGTCATCGAAGTGAAAAGCAAGTTGAAATCCATCATTGTCGATGTCCCTATTACTACTTTGACCCCCAGAGAAGACATCATCCTTTACTATTTTGATGTTGATGACATTAATGAAATCAATGTCGTGGAACCACCAAAAAACAAAGGAACGGACATAGATGGTGAAGCTCTCGCCCCCGTGGAAGACGATGATGAACCTATGGATCAGTGGAAACAGAACGATGAAACAGGTCGCCCCCTGACTGACAATCGTGAAGGGAGCGTTCTATTCTTTCCTCCAAATCCTGGAACTGTGTTGGAGAGCGAAATAAGTTTAATTGATGATGATTTTCAAGGTGACGTTGTATTCAAAACGAACGTTCCCAACCTACGACGAGGCAGACACTCAAATTTCGATTCTATGATTATGCTAGAGCTTAGAGCCTATCCGGAATCCTCTTCATGCTGTAAGTCGGTATTTGAACGGAGCTTGGTTGGGTGAAGGAGCTAAGCGGCGGAGCATGCGACCAATGGAAGCCACATAGATCATGGCTTCGCTCGATTTGGTG
>NZ_SIHI01000097.1 GCF_007859735.1 Thalassoglobus neptunius
ACTATGATTCGTCAGGCATTCGAATTTCTGCGGAACAGAAGATTGACACCGACGCCGACAGCAATTGGGATTCACATACCAGGACCGAGTTCCTGGTCGACCATCGCAACTTCACTGGTTACCAGCAAGTTGTCCGTGAATCACATTTCGATGTTCTTTCAGGTACCCTGACAAAGACGATCGATTACTCATTTGGTCAGGATGAGATTTCGCAGACGGTTCAAGAGTTTGATGCTCAAGGAGTCATCACCAGCGAGGCGACGCATGCCTTCGGCCATGATGGACACGGCAGCGTTCGAGTGCTGACAGATCTGGCAATGGCAGTCGCTCAGATTTTCACTTACGACGCTTACGGTCAACTGCTGGCAATCCAGAACGCAACCGGAACTCTCACCAGCGGCGGCGGAGTCGACAACCTTGCCGACTCCTCACTGGCTTTGACGACGTTGCTCTACTCCGGTGAGCAGTTCGACAACCGAATTGGCCAGCAGTATCTGCGTGCGAGGTACTACAACGCGTCAACCGGCAGATTCAACCGTCTCGACCCATTCTTCGGCAATCAAAGCGATCCACAGAGTTTCCACAAATATCTGTACACGCATGCCGACCCGGTCAACGGGATTGATCCGACGGGGCTTGAATTTTCACTTGTGGGAAAAATGGTTGTTTCCGGTGTATCCAGCGGTCTCGCAGCAACGTTTGTGAATGCCGTCGCTGCCAAAATTTACGGCCAGGCTCTTTCCTTTCGGGATCATGCCTATGCGTTCTCGACTGGATTTTTGACGGGTGCGGGAGCAGCCGGTGTGATTTACGGTGCTCCACTTGCCCTCGCGACCGGGTCCGTTGGTTGGAAACTCGCTTGGGCATTTTCGTCAGCCGCCTTCACCAGTTACGAGGGAGCTGTGACTGCACTGGCAACCGGTCAACTCTTCAAGCAGCAACGATACGCCGAAGGATCAGCGGTATTGGGACTAGGAATATTCGGTCGCTTGTCGCTATTGTTCGGAACACGAACCGCTCTCCAAGCGGATGTTATGGGAGACATTGTTGCCCCAAAAGCTTTCAATCCGGCGAGTTTCGCTGGTAAGCAAGCCGTACATCCGCCGCACCTGCCTGCCGGAAAGTATCCGGCACTGGTGATCGACGGTGAGGTTTATGTTGGAAGAATGCACATAACTGCTTGGGAACTCGCAGGGAAGAAAGGTGTCGAGCAGTTCTATGGATTCGCCGAGATTGACGCAGCCGGGAAGGTGGTAAGCCTGTTCAAATGAATGAAATGTCTCAATTCTGCGTCGATAAGTTTTTGGCATTGTCAGGAGCGGAACTCCACGAGTATTCCGAACCGTTCGTGAATGAACTGCATGATGCCATTCCCGAAGCTGTTTACGAATCGCTGCAATCCAAACTTCAAGATTTGGACGAAGAACACACCATTTACGCACTCGAACTCAACATGCTCTTGAAGCCAAACGAATTCGTTGGTTTTGCCATTCCATATCTCTCGCACAGCGATTCAGCGGTTTGCTGTACGGCATATCGAACAATTGAACGCCAGCCAACGTCGTTGATTACAAACGATTTGTGCAATCAAATTCGTGCTACTCCAATAGTCGATCTGTTTTCAACGCACGTCCGCACTGGTGAGAAAGTTCTTGTAGGCACGAACGAAGAGTTCATTCGCAACCTACTTGCTAAGATTGCTTAACGATACCCTCGGTCGCTTCAACGCTTTCGCCGCTGGCTTCGCCTTGAGCGTCTTCACCGGCGATACCGTGGGCTTGGGCTTCTCTTTCGCCTTCGGCTGATCCAATGGGTTCACGTTGCTCATGCCGGGCTGTGCCAGCTTGTCATCGCCCAACCACAAGCCTTCCTGTTGCTGCCGTTCTCTCAGCCATTCGTGAAACGTCTTCATGCTGGTATCTACGCTTGGGCTGACGGCTTTCCCGTGCGTGCGTGAGCGATTCGCCGTGCGATAAAGAACATCACCGCACGGAGCCGGTGCAGCAGCGAGAGCGACCACCTTGGCTGTCAGCGATTCGTCTGGAATTGTTGGGTTCGGATTTTTGCAACCCAACCGCAGCACGGGCGAAGGCATCAACAAATCAGCCACGCAGTCCCATCACCCGATGCCTTCCGCTTCGCCTTTGCTCCGCTGAGCAAACAAACAAAGTCTTCGGCTTCGTTCCAGCCCAGAGCGTCTAGCAAACAAACAAAGTCCCCGCCGACCGTTGACCGTTGACCTTTGCTATTTGCAAAGCCATAGCAAAGCGAGCAAAGTCCAAACCACCACGCTGGGGCTTTGTTACTTTGCTACGAAGTGGTGAAGGCGAAAGGCAAGACAGCCGAGGGGACGAGGCTGATTTGTTCGGGCATCACGCTTCGACCGGTCGGCGTTCCAATGCCTTATAGACGGTCTTGCGTGCCAGTCCGACCGTGCGAGCGATGGAAGCGACGGTTGCCCCTTGGTCGAATAGCTGATGGATGCAGGCTTCCTTCTCTTCGGTCAACTTGACCCGTGTTCCGGGTTTGCGACCACCCCACGTTTTGCCTTCGGCTTGAGCCTTGGCAATGCCTGCCAATTGGCGTTCCTTACGGACTTCCGTTTCGTAAGCAGCGACCGAAGCCAGAACGCCAGCCATCAACCGACCGGCTGGCGTGGAAAGGTCGAACCCTTCCCGCAGGCTGACGAATCCGACGTTGAGCGATTGGAGTTCATCGAGAAGCGTCAGCAGACCTTTGGCGGTTCTGCCCAGACGATCCAAACGCCAGACGCAGACCTTGGACACCTTGCCGCTACGAACATCAGCCAATAACCGTTCCAAGCCGGGACGCTCCATCGTCGTCCCGGTGAACCGATCCTTGTACCAGATGACATCTTCATCGGGCTGGGCTTTCGCCCACGTTTGCAGGTCCGGTTCCTGACTCCTTGTTTCTTGTCCCTTCGTGCTGCTGACTCGCAGGTAGATTGCCAGTGCCATTTGCTTCCCCGATATGTTGCCCTTGGAGTCTACTCCAAGGTTCCCATCCAAAACCGTCCGATTCGTCGCCGTAAGTCCTGAAAAAACGTCGTTCAAGCTGATGGACTTCAAAGTACACACTTTTGGAAATCGGACCTACGGTCCAAACGGTCGGTTCAGGCGAAAAGATGAACAAAACTCGCATCGATCCGTTCAAGTGAATTCAACTCCCGTTGGGACCACGGTTTGCATGGAACCTGCAACCGGCGATTGTGAAGAGAATACGGGGACGGCAACCCATCGAGTCGCCATCCCCGCCCAGCAACCATCACGTCGCCGTCAGTTGGCTCAGTTCGCCATAGAACTCTTCCGCCGACATTTCACCGCTGTCAGTGTCAGGCGGATCGTCGCTATTAACCGGCTCTGGCTCCCGCAACATCGCTAATAACGAATCCTGATGGTCTGCAACCGCTCTCTTGATAGCTGGCGTAATACCATCAGCCGGGGCATCGACAATGCAACCATCATCAGACCGACGCAACACGCCCCCGATGTCGCTGACCGCTTCAAATAGCTCCGCCAGCGTCAGAGATGCCGGTTCCTCCGGTGGGGAAGCGAAAGCGTCCGCGTTCGCGGACGCCGCTGGTTCGTCTTCGACTGGTTCAGACGGCGGCATTACCACGGTTGAAGGCGTTGGCGTGGCGATGATCGGAAACCAGCATTCGCTGGGGCGTCCACCCGTGGCGACGGTTTCAAAGCGGACTTCGCCCCGATCCCGTAGCGATGCCAACGCTTGAACCATTTCGCTGGCGGTAATGCGTCCGCCAACCGCTCGATGAAGCCCACGCCGGTTGATTCCCGGTTCCTGCCGAATGGCTTGCAACAACATCCGTTCATTCGGGTCGCCGGTTTCATCGTCCTGCGAGAAGATCAGCCGGGCAGACGCTGTCATTGCGCGGGTGAACATCGTACTGGCACAAACGCCTTTCGCCACACCTACACATATGACTCGCGTGGCAATCGCACGCTGAAGAACGAAGACGGAGCAAGAACGACGTACGTTTACGATGACGCGAATCAATTGGTGTACGGAGCAGACGCTTCCGGGCGAACGACGTACACGTACGATCTGAATGGCAATCAGGCAATCGTGTTGACGCCTGCTGGTCAACGAACAACGACAATTTGGGATTTCGAAAACAAGCCGGTCCAGACGCTCAATCCGGATGGGTCGAGAGTGACCCGCATTTTTGAGCCCGACGGACTTCAAATCAAACAGGAGGGTTGACGATGGCGACCAAGTATTTCCTCTGGGATGAAGTCGACGAAAACATCACCGAAGAGTATGACGAGAATTTTGACAAAACGGTCGAGTACACTCATGAGCCGGGTCATTACGGCGGCGTGATCAGTCAGCATCGCAACGGGTCAACATCGTTCTACCACACGGACGCCCTCGGCAATACCGTTGCACTGACCGATGAAAACGAGAACGTCACCGACACCTACGAATACGACGCCTGGGGCAATGAAATCAGCCACACCGGCACAACGGAAAATCCTTTCCGATGGAACGGTCAGTCCGGGTACTACTACGATGAAGAGACGGAAGACTACTACGTTCGCCAGCGGGTTTATGAGCCTTTAATTGGGCAGTGGAATTCGGTCGATCCTTTGGTTCAATTAACGAACACCTTTTACACATATGTCTTGAATTCACCGTGCAACTTCGCCGACCCTAGTGGTGAAGCACCTTGCAGAGCAAAACTCCAGCGAGGTGGAACTCCTCGAAACGGCGTGAAACACGGTGTTCGGCAACCGCTTGCCATTCGAGGAGGAAATTATCAAGGAAGGATCGAATGGGCAGCCACAGATGGTGACGTGCAAATTAACTCGATTGTCGAAGTATCCGGAAGGAGAATTCGTAGAAATGCACGTGGTCTTGCGAAAGCTGTAGTTAGTTGCGGTTGTGTCGAAGGCTGTTGCCAAGCAAAGGGCGTCTTGTTTGGTGCTGGTTCTGGCAATTTAAGTTTGGGCGAAGCTCCAGACGAAGATGCCCCGCATGGATCATCTGGTACGCAGGACATTTTTCATGCAAATTCTATTCTGACTGGAGTCGCAACCGGTGACACTATTCATGTGACTGGATTCGGGAGTTGGACTCATAGTGCCCGGCGATGGTACTCGTCTGCAGGCAATGGTCTTGTGACAACTGACGAAATTGACGGCGATTTGAAACCGGTGTCATTCACCTGGAAATGCATCGGCAATTGTTAGTGTGAGGGAGACGAGGCATGAAGTTCAAATCGCCTAGTGTCAGGCTTTCGATGGCGTTGGTTGTGTTGCTGTTCGCAGCGGTCGACTCCGATGTTGAAGCTCAAATTACAAGCGGTGGAGAAGCAGTTGGAGATTTTTGGCCTGGGGAGGGTGCGATTGGCTGTGGTTCCAATTACCTGAAACTAAACGAGGTATTTTCGATCAAGAAAAACGCGACTCCCGGCCATGTGTATTTGACCCACCAATCGCGTCACGGGAGTCGCTTTGCATTTCTGCTCGTTGTTGACCATGCATACGAAGGTGCCGAACGCGACAAGTTTCCGTATCAAATGCATGTAACCAATCAGAAAGGAGAGCTTCACCAGAAATTGGCAATCAATGAATCAACGCTTGCAATCGAATACGATTGTGATACCTCCGATGAACAAGGAGTGGATGAAAATCTTTCAATTGGAGGCCAGGACGTCGAACTTCAAAGAGGACGAGTGTTCTACATCGAGATGCGTGCTAATCCTGTGCGGATCACTCAGATTTCAGTGAAGCTCCCAGAACCTCAAGGAGAAGTTGCAGATAGAAAGGCGATCCGGAAAGTAGGAAAAGAGATCATGGAAAATGACGAACTTCGTGGGAAAGGGAAGTCATTTACAATTCAACACGATTAGAAGTGTCCAGAAGTCACTCGTATTCTCTTGCCTGTCAGCCGCTCAGATTCAAGATGCCGACGATCAGAAAACAGCCGAATTGTCTTGGCAATTCACAGTAGGTTCACCGAAGAAATTCCTGATACGCTTTGAAGACCAACGCAAATTCGTTCGCATCACGACCGTCCGGTAATCCCCACAATGTTCTGTTCGGTCATTTCAATCGGAATTCGCATCTGCGTTCAGTTCTGAAATTCGCTCTGCATCGATGCTCTTTCGTGAAACATCAACGTTTAGGTTTCCAGGGCGAGCAGCGGAACCGGCGTCCTTCATAGGGACCATCAGGAATGATGATCTCCGCTTCGGCGAACTCACGCAGCGAACGGACCGGAGCGGTTCGGGACTGACGCAGCAGCCACCGCAGTTCCTGCTCCG
>NZ_SIHI01000098.1 GCF_007859735.1 Thalassoglobus neptunius
CAGCTTCTGCAACACCTCAGCCAGCGACTTTCCTGCCGCCAACATCGCTTGCCCCTCCTGCAACAGCTTCACAATCTGCTCAGGCTTACGTCGTCGTCGCTTCGTCATCAAAGTCTCCTCGAACCAAAATCGGTCGGTTGACTCTCATAACATCTGGATCAGAAAATGGGGAGCACGCCAGTAAAGTCTCTCACCTCCTCACCGCACAAACATTTGCCAACATTATTTCAGTCGGAAGGTAAGTTGGGCGATTCAAAAGAGGTTGACAATATGAACTTGGCACTCTTGGTGGACGAGAGGTGGAAGGAGTTCCGGTACACCGATTGAAACTGCCGGAATCATTGTACCTCCACGGCATTAGTGTCGTCATCCGCTCTTCGATCGTATCGAGCAACCCCCGTGAGTTATTCGTCCTCGTGATCTCGGTGCTGCCAGGTTCGAAGCGGTGTTCGACGTGCTCAATGGCGGACAGCAGCACCAAACGGCTTCGTGGGCACCTTGCTGATCGAGATTCGGAGTTGATCTGCCTGCATCGCAAAGGTCGCAAAGGTCGCAAGAAGAAGCCAGCGCAAGACAATCGCAAAGCTCGTCGCCTGCAGAGACGCTGGATCGTCGGTTGAAGAGTCGCGTGGCTGAAATCGCTTTCATCGCTTGCCTGGATCGCTGTGCACGATCCAGGCGTTTTCCCGAGATGAACGAATTCAAACGCGAGCAAGTCGACAATGAGACTCACTAATCAGTGACTTTGCGATCTCTCTGTCGGACAGCTCGAAGCTTACGTGTTAATCTTCAGTGCAAAGACAGTGCAGCTGTCCAGCTTGTGTGGAAACGTAGATGCAATTTCCAGATAGGGCGAGCCCGTCAAAAACGGGTTCAGCTGGCAAGGTCAATTCAGCCTTTACTTTCCCCGAAGCTAAGTCGATCAATTGGACGAATCCACCTCGTGTTTCGTCACTTCGATCAACTCCGCCAGCTGCGACGATATAGCTGTCAGTGATTACCAAAGCTGTCAACTGGCTAGGCGACTCGAGTGGCAACTCGTGAGTGAATTCGCCGTCGATCGAGAGCATGTTTGCTTCGGCATTGTAGCTTGCCGTTGTCTTCGGTGACCATGCCAGCAGCTGTCCACTTGCGCCTTGAGCAGACCATGTTTGAATGTCTTTTCTGAGTGCGAGATCGTGTTTCGTCCACGAAGCTTCTAACAGGCCGACCTTGCCGCCTTGGAGATGCGTCAACTCGCTCGACTGGTCGACAAGAAGTGCTCCTGTGATGGCGTCAAATCGCTGGTTTCCGAGACAGACAACGTTTCCGTCTTTCACGACATAGTCGCAGACTCCGCGGAATTGTGAGGCATCGACTTTGGACGACCAGATCGGGTGTCCGCTTGCTGCATCAAGGGCGCGGACGACAATTCCGCCATCTGCATCCGGCGCTCTGCCAGCTGCAGTGAAGATCATGTTTTCGTCGAAGAGTACGGTTCCGGTGACTGGCCACGTCGATTCGACGTTTCCAAACGCGACAATTCGCCGATCGGCCGGAGCTGCCCGATACTTCCAGAGGAGTTGACTACTCGCAGACTCAAGACAGTAGATGTAGCCGTCGTGCGAGCCGAAAACGCACAGGCCTTGCCGTACCGACGGAGGAGAATCGATTCTTCCGCTCGCGTGAAACTCCCAGCGAACTTGACCGGTTGTCCGATCGAGTGAGAACAGTTTCCCAGCATCAACATCAGCGACGAAAACTGCATCGCCGGAGACTGTGGGAGCAGTGAGGAGATTCCCGGACCTGAGTCGCCACGCCTGCGACGAAACGGAACTCTGCCACTCGGTCAGAGGGACCGACCATCGTTCGTTGAGTTTCTGGCCAAGATCAACTGAAGAGTAAGCGCTGCGTTCGCCGTTGGCACGGTAGACTGGCCAATCTCCATCGTCTTCGCTGGTGGAGTGAATGTTTGTCTCGGCGAAGATCTCAAGTCTCGCTTCCGCGTTGTCTTCATTTCCCCAAATGTCGTCCAGTTTATTGGAATGCATTCCCATGAATCCACGGATTGCCTCCGAGAAACATCCACAAGCGTGTGGGTGAGAATAGACCAGTCCGTTCGCCGGGACGAAACCGAGGCCGCAGCCTCCGCGCGTAAACTTAA
Organism: Thalassoglobus neptunius; assembly: GCF_007859735.1. Classification (GTDB taxonomy): domain Bacteria; phylum Planctomycetota; class Planctomycetia; order Planctomycetales; family Planctomycetaceae; genus Thalassoglobus; species Thalassoglobus neptunius. Next base: position 2,144 of record NZ_SIHI01000098.1, read on the forward strand.
ACGGATGTTTCTCACCAGTTTCAAAGTCAACGAATGTCGCCTGACGAGGAATTATAATGTAACGATCTGAGGCAATTAAAAGCTGACAGCCCATTTTCGCCGGAGTCGCTGTGTTCGGCCAAGGGCCGATCGTTTTCAGTTCTCGCTGAACTTCTCCGGTTTGCGGATCGAGTCCAACCCAGACATTCTGCCCATCGAATTCCCGCAGTGAGTTTTGGGCAAGCATCCAGACGAGACCATTTTGAAAGAAGTGGCCAACGAATCGTTCATCAACGTAGTCTTTCCCGGGACGTGCGTCGGTCGTCGTCGACCAGAGGTGTTGACCGTCTGAGGCTGAGTACATGTGCAAGTGACCATGAGCTATCAGGGAGACGTAGTGCTCGGTCACAAAATTGAGTTTCACCCGTGCAGATTCGACGTTCGGCTGTGTGTTGACTCGCCATTCTTCAGAACCGGACTGCGGATCAATGCAGACCAGTTTATGTTGAAAACGACCGTCTGGCGACCGCCCGGAAACAACGACAAAGGCGTTGTCTCGAGTCAGACGAAAATCTGAAATTGTTCCGTCTTTAAAACTCCACAAGGTGTTCTCAAGGTTAAAATCTAACGCTTGAATAGAGTTCAAACTTTGTGTCAGGATGAGATTGTCGAGCACGAAGACTTGCTCGATGGGTTGTTCGACTGGACTCTCTCCGATCGTTTCACCCGTATAAATATCCAATGCCATCAGGCTGGTCGGGCCAGCTGCAAAGAGCCTGGATGAAGAGGCTGCCAGACGTGGGTTCGTCTCACCGTCTCCCGTCACAAACGGCCCGTTCCAGGAACGCTGCCACTTAACGATCCCATTGTAGGCATCTCTGGCGACGAGATATTGATCCATCGTTTCCTGGCCGACGTTCTCCAAAACGTTTTGAGTCACGTAGAAGTTAACTCCTCCCGCGGAGACGAGCGTTTGCGTGCTTGACTTTCGGCCTGCCATTGCGAAGAGCGGTCCGGAAAGCCATTGAATTCCGCTTGGGATGTCAATCTCACGATCTTGAGTGGTCAGGCTTCCATCACCTCCGTGCCATTGGTGGGTCCACTCGTCCGTGTTTGGATTCTTTGATTTGACAATTCGTTCGTCGCCAATGAACGCGACTCCATTGGGAGCCAAGACTCTTTCGATCTCATTTCGTGCGATGCTGTCCGCTTCATCGACAATGATCAAGTTCGCCAGATTTTCGGCATGCGGAAGATGCGAGTCCGTCCAACGCTCGATGATGACACTCGCGCCTGATTTGCTTTCGTCGAGTTTGGATTGCAAGTTCTGGACAGCTTTCAGTTCCGGAACGAGACAGTGAATCAAGAGGTTCTCATTATCGGAAAGTTGCTGAAGTCTCTCTGCATTTTGGCCCAGGTAGAGACAGAATCCTCTCGTGTCTTTCACTCCGTCAAGATCTTGTGCATTGCTTGTGGAAATGCAAAGTAAGAGTGACAACAACGAAACAATGAATTTGCCGCAACGAGTCTTCGAACGTCCTGCCGGGTTCATCTTTCTTCCTTTTCTCTGAACGATGAGAGTTCAGGAGAAAGGCTAGAAGAGTTTGATTAAGAAATGATCAGCATCTGACGAAGACTCATTTCCTCTGAGAGATTTGGATGGACATATTCACTGAGTAAAGAGGCATTCGTCACCTCATCACGCAGCCAATCAGAGCACCTCGGAACGCATTCGGTTCGCACAGAAGACTGTTTTGGATCTCCGATGGATCGGTTGGAATCTCGTTTCGGGGTGTTTTCTCGGTCGATCTCCTGTTTCACTCTCTCACGCTGGCAGTTCGTGACTACGAGTTGTCGACAACCACTTTGCCCATGCCTTTTCCGCTTTCGAGTCGCGCGTAAGCATTGCCGACTTCTTCAAGCGAAAATTGTTTTTCATCGAGCACAGGTTTCAATCCACCTGATTCTGAGATCTTTGTCAGATCTTTGAGAATTTCTGCATGATCTTCGCGACGGAAGTTGTGCAACATCGGAATCAGCATGAAGACGACGTGCAGTGAAAGACCTTTGAAGTGAGCTGTCGTGAGATCAAGCTCGCACATCGAAACAGTGGTCGCGACGTTGCCATTGAGTGCCGCGGCCTCGAACGATTTAAGTAAATTCGCTCCTCCGACCGAGTCAAAGACGACTTCGAATCCGGCTCCATCAGTATGTTTGTTGACGTACTCCGCGACCGATTCTGTTTTGTAGTTGATCGGAGTCGCACCCAGCTTTTCGATTAAAGCGAGTTGTTGCTCACCTCCGCCAGTCGAATAGACGTCCGCACCCCAATGTTTGGCGAGTTGCACCGCGACATGGCCGACGCCGCCGGAGCCACCATGCACCAGTACTTTCTGTCCCGCCTGAATACCGGCTCTTTGCAAACCTTCGTAAGCAGTGATTGCGACCAATGGTAGAGCTGCCGCTTCACGCATTGAGAGGTTGCTTGCCTTCTTCGCGATTAAGTTGCTGTCGGCGACGATGAATTCAGCCAGCGTGCCTTGTAAATCGGCCAAACCACCAGCGCAGCCGTAAACTGCATCCCCAACTGAATAGTCCGCCACTCCGTCGCAGACTGCTTCGACCGTCCCGGAAAAGTCCATTCCCAGAATCGCGGGAGTGTCCGGTGAGAGCGGCAATTCCTTGCCCATTCTGCGGATCATGGTGTCGACGGTGTTCACGCTCGAAGCGGCGATCTTGACACGAACGTGGCCGGGTTGAAGTTCGGGCGGATCGACTTCGGCAGCTTCGAATTTTGAGTTGTCGCCGTAAGCCTTTAAGAACATTGCTTTCATGGTCGATTCCTGTTTCGGAGGTTCTCTGAATTGTAACGTCTAGCGATCAGGAGGTTTAGCTGACGGCGAAGACTTATTAAGGTGACCAACGTCGCGAGGTCTTCTGCTCAGATAACGTCCAGAGTTTCGTAGCTGCTTCCCGATCCAGAACGCACTCGTCCAAAGGGCATTCACCGATCGGCCCGACCATTTCAGCTCTGCTGGTCGGTCCGTAAAGCTTTTCGGATTCTACTTTCGGTTCTGTTGCGCACATGACTTCAGGCCAGGAGCCCTTCTCCGCCGATTGTGCGATGAAGCGCGAGATCACAGACCACAAGACTTTATTAAATGGGCTGGCAGTATCCTTTAATAAATTTGTACGTGACGCACCGGGATGGCAGACCTGGATTTGAACTCTCTTCCCCGCAGCTTCAACACGACGCTGCAATTCGTAAACAAACATCATCTGCGCCAGTTTGCTTTGAGCATAGGCGTTCCATGCGGTGTAGTTGGTGTCAAAGTTGAGGTCATCGAACTGAATTCTCTTCAACCCCATCTTATACGCATTGCTTCCGACGACCACCATCCGCCCTGCCGATTCTTCGATCCGATCGAAAAGAAGTCCACACAGGAGGAAATGGCCGAAGTGGTTCACACCAAGCTGGCTTTCAAAACCGTCCACGGTCATCTCCTGCCTGGCCACTTGCGCGATGGCCGCATTGCAGATGAGTGCGTCGATATGGGGGACGGTCTTCAGCGCCTCTTCTGCCGCTTTTCGAACGGAGTCCAGGACTGCCAAGTCCATGCGAATGAAACTCACATCAGCATCATTGCCGAATTCCTGTTTCAGGGTCGCAATGGCGGCGACGGACTTGTCGACGCTGCGATTCATCATCACCACTTTTGCGCCCTTTGACAGGAACACACGCGTTGCTTCGAATCCCGCACCTGCATTCGCACCAGTGATGAGATAGGTTTTTCCTTCCAGTGAACCGAGCCGCTCCGGCGTCCAGCCCTTTGGGCCGAACTAAGAGCCTATCCGGAATCCTCTTCATGCTGTAAGTCGGTATTTGAACGGAGCTTGGTTGGGTGAAGGAGCTAAGCGGCGGAGCATGCGACCAATGGAAGCCACATAGATCATGGGTTCGCTCG
>NZ_SIHI01000099.1 GCF_007859735.1 Thalassoglobus neptunius
CTCGCGGCGTGGGCCAGCACATTCTTCCGATACAGACGGTTTCCGACCCGGTCATAGCCGTACTCGTAGCGATCCAGATCGACCGAGTTGGCGGTGTCATACCAGCGGCAGTCCTTCACACGGCCGAATCGATCCAGACCGGTGTAGATGTCACCGGTGTCCGGATCTGTACTGCCGGTCAGCGACGCCAACGTGAACTTGAACTGACGCTGCGGACGATTCGATTCGACGATCGAACTGAGTCCCAGATACTCCTCTGCCGTCAACACCGTACTGTCGTCGTCGACGATTTCCTCCACACGGGACATGGCGTCGTTCATCCCGTTGGTGGTGCCGTAATTGTAGGTCAATTCCCTTCCATTCGGGTAGGTAATTGTTTCCGGGCGAATCGTATTCGCCGACCCATCAGCATAGCCGTACTGCACTTCCGGAGTCGCAGTGGCGACTGTGCGTGTCGGCTCCTGGCGAGAACGTGAGACTTGACCGAACCCGTTGTATTGCCATTCGATTTCATTCCTGCTGACACCTGCGCCGGGGGCCGGACTACTTGTGCACCAGACAGAGGTCAAGAGCCCACGCACATCATAAGTACGAGCCATGCTGCGGACCCAGGGGTCAACGCCGGTTCCCAGGGTTGTCACCCGATCATTCAGGAACCGGCCGAGCCCGTCGTAATCGTAAGCGTGGACCGTTCCAGCCTGGTCGGTCATGGAGGTCCGCTGCCCCTGGCGATTGTAAGTATAAGAGACCACATCCGAGCCGCTCGACGAGTCCGGGTAGGTCACTTTTCTGAGCAGCAAGCTGGTTTCAATCGCCGACTCAACCAGCGTCGTCCCGTAAGTGTAGGACGTCGTCTGGATTCCGGTGTCTCCATTCCAGGCATTGAGAGTGGCAATCTGACCATCCGGAGTGTAGGTCATCGTCGTGGTACGATTGGTGTCCGCAGATCCGGGACAATCTCCGCTGGAAGAACTGCTCGACGATGAACTTTCGACGTAGTTCTCGATCAGTTTTGTGCGGCGACCTGCGTCGTCGTACTCGAACTTATCGACTTTCCCTGCGGGATCAGTGCGGGCTTCTACCTGACCAACATCGTCATAGGACGTCGAGCTGACAAGGATCGAATCGCTGGCTGTCGGAATGGTTGCAGGACGCGTGAGACCGCTCCCACCATTGGTGCCGTAGTTCGCGGTTGCCTGAACTCGACCGACTGGCGATGGCCACGCTGCCTGATAGGAGACGCGCGCCAACGGTTGGGTTCCTGTGGGACCTTGCAAGGCTCCGGTGCCAGTTGCATTGTGGTAGCGTTGTCGTGCAATCGTCTTCAACAAGTTGGAGCCATCGTCATAAACTTGCTCTGTTTGCTCGACAATCGTGTCTCCACTGATCGTGGTCGCTTCGCTGTAGGTAGACTCATCAAGATCGTACCCCAGGTAAGTCGCTGTGACTCGGTACAGACTGTCGTAAACAGTTTTGGTGAACAGATCTGAACCTGCAGGCTGTGACTTGATGACATTACCGGGCTGATCGTACCAGACGTTGCTGACCAGAGCGTTTCCAACTGTGCCGGTCGAGGGGTCGACTTCATGGACGGTCGTCCGGTAAACACGACTCCGGTTGTCGTAGTCAGCTTCGCTGTACGCGACCAAATTACCACTGGAATCGGTATCGTACTGCTTGACGGTGAGTCGCCGGTCAAGATTGTCGTAGGTGTATTCTTCGTAGAAGTCGAGTTCCCCGTTTGCTGAGAGACGACGTGACCGGAAGTCATATGTGAATGACGTTTCTCGCTTCAGCGCACCTTCGGTGTAATTGATCAGTTTGGTGAGGTTGCCGTTGCCTCCATCGGTTCCATTGTCATATTGGTTTTCGGTGACTGTCACCATGTTGATCGGGGCCGTGCCAACCTTAGTGAGCAATGGCAAATCGCGAGGATCGAATGTGGTCTCTGTGATCGTCCCTCCCGGCGTCGTCGTTTGATTCTGCAGACCGTTTGCATCATAACCAAAACTCGTCTGGTCGTAGTTCGTTCCCGAAACACCTTCGCCTGAAGCAGGGATCGTGTGGTAGGTCCGAGTCGAGGCCAATCGACAACAATCGGTGTATTGTTTGGTCATCCACTGACGGTAGGAGGATTGCGGGAACGAGTCAGTCGGTTCCAGTTTGCCAGTCGTGCTGCTGCGAACCGCCAGGATTTCGTCAGTCGGAAGGTTGACTTTGTTTCGCCTGGTAATCGAGACCGGGTTAACGAGAAAGTCCTGGGCTCCGGTGACAACCTGATACCCCTGAGCAGAGATGGTTGTGAATTCATGGTCTTTGTAGACCGTCCAGGTCGCCGTTCGGACGTTCGTTGCAGTTCCGTTGAGATCTACCTGGTGAACTGGCCCCAAAGACTGGGTGATTCGTCCGTTGATATCGTGCTCGAAGTCCGTCTTGAGACTCAACCCGTCACCGCCGGTCGTTATGTACGGGCAGCCTGGTGTCGTCAGCGGATCAACATCTTCGATCAATTGAGTGAGGGCGCCGGTCGCGATGTCCAACCTGTATCCGGTGATAATATCCCTTTCGTCGGTTTCCCATCGCAAGTTGCCGAACTCGTCGAAGATCTGGGAAGTGACGACAGCAGTCCCTGGCCCATTTTGCGTATTTGGAACGACGGGGCGCTTGGTCGTCTTTCGATAGACCTGATTCGTTCCCGAAAAATAGGTGTACCAATAAAACGTTTCAATCTCGGTCCCTAACGTGTCCGTGAACTGCCGATCAACACTAACTTTATAAATTGTCATTCCGCTGGCAGTATGCTCGTCATACTCCCATTCGTGCGTCTTAACTTCTGTACCGTTTTGACCATTCTTGATTTTTTCGGATTTCGGATATCCAGGCGCACCGTTCCCAGCGGTGGAAGTGAAGTACTCACGGACTGTGATCAATCCCTCAGTATTATTGAGATAGGTGAAATCCTCAGTTCCAGAGTCGTATCCCATCAAGTCTGGAAGCTCTTCATCGAATCCATTGATCGCTTCGGGGCTTGCTTCCAGAATGACGCGTGCGTCCTCATCATAGCGCGTGAAGTTCAGCCACTCATCATCGCCTTTTTTGATGATCTCCAGCATCGTCTGCCCTGCAGCATTGCAGTAGACGATTTGTTGCTTTCCATCTGGGTACGTCAACGTTGATTTACGATACCATTCATTGTAATCAATCGGGTCTGTTCCTCCGCCGCCACCGCCACTGGAAGAACTTGAAGCGAGTTCACTGCGGTCGACATAAGACATCAAGTATGTACGCGACCCACCGTCGACAATCTCTTTGACAACGCGATTGTTTTCACCGTAAACGAACTGATTGTCCGCATAAAGCGCCAACTGAGCATCTGAGGCAGACTGTGGATTCAGGCTTGCAGCAAGCATGTTTTGGTATGCCTGCGGACCGACAACGAATTGCAGCAGGTGCTGACTGGCAAGCGAACCGCCGTACCAACGGTAATAAGTCTTGTCGAGCTCTTCCCAAACTCCATCGTAAAATTCATATCGTGTGACAAGTGATAAATCCCCTCGGTCGCCAACCGAGGAGGAACTTGAGCCGAGCGAGTTTTCATTCGAGTAGAGATACTCCGCTTTGCGAACATTTTCCCAGGGGCCATTGTCGACCTTGCGTCGCAACGTCACCCGATAGATACGACCCACGTTCTGCGCGGTCGGTGGGTGCAACTCGTAATAGAACGACTCGTAGACTGTTGTGTTGTCGACGGTGTATTGTTGGGTCGCCTCAAGTTCGGTCGGTGCGTTTGAGTCATCGACGGTCAACTCCTCCCCGCCCGGGAGAATGCGTCCGATGAAATTCCCAGGCCGCACTGGATGCCCAAGATCATTAAATTTCAGTATCGTCCCGTCGAGTTCGACAAAGGTGACAATCCCGTTCACCTGATCCCAATTCAGCGACGTCAACCCGCCGTAAAGTGAGACATACTTGTCCAGAACACTATCGTAGTGGAACCAGTATTGTTCGTAACTGCTTCCCATCATAATCACCGGGTTCCCCGGAAGATTCGATTCAACAAGATATGGCCAGTCGTTCAGATTCCAGTTGTAGCCGTTGCCACGATCAAACGTCTCCTGCATCTGGTTGGAATACGATCGGGTGTGATTCCACGGTTGGCCAAACCCCGTCGATTGCAGGTCCGTTTCTTCGATTCGAACTTCACCGTTAAACAATGTGACTGGACACGGTGAGGGTTGGCACCGACAGCCGGACGGGTTGTTTTTAGGGTTCGCCTTGCACCCATCGTCTTTCGGCTGAGCATCTGGATCGTTGCCCGGTGAACTGCTCGATGACCCCGGAGGAGGATAGTACCCGGAAGAGGACGAGTCCGAACTGCTACTACTGCTATCGTAGGGAGGTCCTGCACTCGAACTTGAAGAGGAACTGACGCTTGTTGAAGAACTGGAACTACTCGAGGATGTCCCGGCTGAACTCGAACTTGACGAAGAGGAGCCAGCAGTGCTGGAACTCGAACTCGATGAAGATGCCGCAATTGAGCTGGAGCTAGAACTTGAGGACGTGCCGCCAGAACCACTTGAGCTGGAACTCGAAGAAGTCGCGCCAGATGAATTCGAACTGCTGGAAGGTGACGACGCCCCAGAGGAAGAAGATGCACCCGAGGAGTTGGAACTCGCACCCCCAGAGCTCGCCTCAGACGAACTGCTGTTCGTAGACATGATGAGCCTTCCAGCTATATTGCGACCCGATGTCCTACATCTCTTTCGATGCCGTTGACCCGAATCTCATCACATGAAAAAAACGTCAGCGATGTTGCCTCAACACGACCGCGACATCATCCATATTTGAAGAAACATTTCAACTCTGAAGACAAGTTTTTAACGTCACAATCTGGCCCATAACGATTCATCCCAAATTTGAGGATCGTCTACTTCAGAAAAATCACTCCGAAGCCACGAATCAATGTAAGAATGCGCTAAAACCTGGTGATGAGTGATTCACCAGGAACGAATGTGTTGTTGGCATCTGCTTGCTTGTGCCGTCCCCGAACATCTGCCGCAGGCCTGGCCACTCCGCCGACGACGATAGCGTCGGTCCGGCGGTGCGGGGCGGGAACCCGTTCTGCGTTCTCGTTTCGATTGCGACGAAAGAAAAACACAGCGGCGATAACCAGTTGTATGAAGACGAGAACAATGACCAGCAGAACAATCCGAGAAGGGCGCCGTTTGGGAGAAACAATTACGTCCCCACGAGTTGGAGAATTCCCCATTAAAACTCCAGCGAATGAACCTTCAATCAAGAAACTTTCAACCTCACCCTGACACCGAAAAAAGTAGATCAGAACGCATCCAACTTTGCAAATTCGTTTGCGGAAAATTCTGAGGAATTGACTGACGACTGCACGTTCTGGGATCAGGTGATCTCATGTAACGAATTTTTGCCGTGAGTCTGGCGGTTCCTGTATTCCGTTCGGGCCACTCACCGCCCCAGCGTCCTGTTCATCATTTCGTTCCAGCGTTGGTCGTCGAACCAGTGGCGGGTCTCCTGTTTCTGTTCGGCAATCTGTTTCAGCGTGCGGGTTCGTTTGATCGGAGCGCTCTGGTCGCCTAACAGTCTCGCTCCGACGTAGTGACCAGCGGCGCAGGCGTTGTACAGCGCATCGAGCCAGTGGTTATTGCGACGAGTCCGTTCCCAGCGGGTGATCACTCC
>NZ_SIHI01000100.1 GCF_007859735.1 Thalassoglobus neptunius
CACCAAATCGAGCGAAGCCATGATCTATGTGGCTTCCATTGGTCGCATGCTCCGCCGCTTAGCTCCTTCACCCAACCAAGCTCCGTTCAAATACCGACTTACAGCATGAAGAGGATTCCGGATAGGCTCTTAGTTGCCAACCCAATATTGCACAACGCTCCCCCAAGGTAGACTTGATTTTCTCGATCTTCAGGAAAAAGGCGTTTCAACTCTCGTCGCAACTTGATGGCCTCGGTGAACCGTTTCGTTGCGGCGGGGAACTCATTTACTTCGAGATAGATCATCCCGATATGATTGTGACATGCAGCGACAACTTGAAAGGCTGCTTTCGAGTCTTTGGATTTACGAGGACGTTGACCGTCATAGGCGTCGATTGCACGCTGAAAGCTGTTGACGGCCTCTTCGAATTCACCAAGCTCCTGCCACCGAAACCCCAAGCGGTAGCTTTCACATGCGATATACTTTCGACGACCGGGAATCCAGAGACGGGTAAACCGCGCATTGATTTTCTCGCTTTGAGCTTGAAGCGACGCTTTTTGCTCTTCAAAGGTCGGGTCTGGCATGATGATCTGCAGGTCGGGAGTCACTTTGAAATGCGGCGTCACGGCATAATTGTAGAAGATCTCTACACCGGTCGAGAAATTGCCGATCCCCAAGGCGTTCGTTGCCACGGGGCCGAACTCGTTCGTGTTTCTGGAATAGAACCAACCGATCCCCCATTGATCCTCATCTCGACCGCGGATCGGGCTGGCTCCTCCAACACCCGCGTTGCCAAAATACTCAATCGGACTTGTCTGACCTTTGGCCACTCCAAATCGGCCAAACAATCCCCAACCCTTCATAGGATTTGTGGGATCCTGGCTGAGGAACTGCGATCCGCTGTACCACAGGACCCAGGAATCATCGGTTGTGCGAAGTGGGACGATAGGCAGAATGACGCGGGGATCTTGCCGAATGGAATTGAATGTGCCGCTATTCCACGCCCCAGAAAGGGTGTGTATACCGAGTTTCCCACCGAAGTTGGAAGGTAGATTCACAGCACCGACCAACGCGACGCCGTTTTCGAATAGTTCATCGAAGCCCGCAGTTGTCGTCGTGTCTGTTCCATTTAAGACAAGAAACTGAGCAAACGGGTTGCCATCGACCGACAGAATGACACCAGCGCCTAACGTCGAAAATGGTACAGTCGGAATTCCAGAGATAGGCTCCACGATACTCGTATGCATGAAGCCCGTTTTGCCGCGCCCTGAGGCAAACGGGTTCCGATCGCCATCGAGTGTGTCAAGCTTTCCGAAGAGTACTGTGACATTTTCATTCACATTCTGCGTGAACAGAAAGTTGGTGATGATTAGGTCGTTGGAATCTGGAACGGGTGTGGTAGCATGCAATGCTGGCGGCAAAATCACGCCTGCGTCTCTGGCAATAAATTCTCCCATTCGATGTTCGGCCCGAATCATTAACGACAGACCTTTCACACCAGCCAACTTGTCGAAGTCCGTCAGCAACAGGTAATCGCCATGGGCAGCGTAGTTCCAAGTCTGTCGAACGCCACCACTCGCTACGCCTTGATAGATTTGAGTAACATCCCCTTGAAATACGATCCCACTGGAAGCTAGGGAATTCCGTGCACCACCCCAGTCGCCGGTTAGAGTTCGACGCGTTCCGCAATCGCCGCCGTATGGAGGAGCGGCAGCTGGCAGCCCACAACCATCAGATGTGCATCCCAAATCGCAACCATCGTCAGCACATCCCAATCCACAGCCGTTGTCTTGCGAACCACATTTGCTGCCGAAAAGAGAATCGAGGCAGCGAAGTTTGAATCGGCAGCCAGAATCCTCACAACAGGAATCTGCGCAGCCGATCTCGGTCGTGCAACAACCATCCTGACCATGAGCCAAAGATGTCCAGCAAACCGCGAAAGATAGAAGGGTGGCGAAAATCGCAGTCTGTCCGTGTTGCATATGATCCGTCCCCGATCAAATTTGATGGCTGGCCGTTCAGAACAGCAAATGAAACGGGGATGACGTAAAACCACCCGAATCCCTCTGATCAGCACTATCGGCATACAGTAGCCGCAACCGATAAGCGTTGTGCGCTAGCGTGGAAGCATCGAACCAATCGGAAGGTGGAATTACAGGTCAGTTAACTTGGCGAAACTTTAACGACGCTCGTACCCGCACAGAGATGATGCCGAGATAGAGCGGTTCATCGCGTTTCCGACGGTTTCTCCTGAAAGAATCGCTGATAGATTCTGGCAAAATCACCCATATGCCAGAACCCCCATTTGTTGGCAACTTCTGAAACCAGTACAGGCGAGTGTCGGTGCCCGGCTAGTTCTGCTTTCACGCATTGCAGCCGATACGCCTGAATATAAGCCTTCGGGGTGACGTTCAAACACTGGCGAAACGCGTATTGCAGCGTCCGCATACTGACGCCTGTTCGATCACAGATTTCTTCAACTGTAATTGGGGAATGCGAACTTTGTTGAATCAGCAAAATCGCGTGTGACACGAGATCACGTCGCTTGGCACTGATCCGGGGGACTCCGCCATTGGTCGCTTCCGTGATCACGCGGATTAATAGCTTTGGAAGAGTCTGAGACAACAACTCCATTTCCCGCTCAGCATTGTCCTGCGTTGACGGAGACTGAAGCGTGGCTGAAATCTGGTGCAACAACCGACGGAGTTGCCGAACGGAATCTGCTCGACAACGGACGACCATTGCTTGGGATAACGGAATTCGGGGCGCAGCAGCTTCCTGAACATCGAATGCTTCCTGAAGGATTTTTTCCGAAAGCGAGACGGTGTAAACATGGAAATTCTCGTCGGAAGCGGAGTCCAGTGCACCATCACGCGGGAAGATCATGATGTCAGAACCACTGATATCATACCCGTGCCAACGTAAATTCTGACACGACATGGCAGTTACAGCGACTGTGAAATAACCTTCCGGAGCGGCTCCCTGCTGGTGTAGCTTCCGCTCGAATCGCGCATTCGCATAAAGGACATCTGCGGAATTGGCCTGGAGAATTTCGCCACAAAACCGACCAGCCTCAAGCTGACGAAAGTCCAAATTCCAATGCTTGATCGTTTCCTGCAGATTTTCGAAGTCCTGAAACGATTGTTTGGATACCAGAATCGGGCTGACTCCTGGCAGCTCTTGCATGTCGCAGTTCAGAACTTGCGTGTTTTTGATGTTGTCCACCATAGGGTCCGTCTAAGATTGGGGGTGTTCATCTTTCGCAGTTCGCGCTAAAAATTCGATTCTCTCTCGTCTTCATTCTTTGGTTTTCCTGCATAGTTGTACGATCCTGTTCCGTTTCAAACCGTCGCAATCGCAATACCCAGAAGACCATCAAATCACGATTGAGGCCTGAAATCAAGCGTTATCGTCAATTCAACACCTGGTCCCGTTGATCCACACTCAAGGGCAGTTTCACCGGGTGCGAGTACGGCATGAACTCATGAAGAAGAAATACCCGGACAAGCCGAACGCTGAGGGCATCCCACTCACTGGTCTGTCGAATGCTCGACCAGAAACAAAAGGCATTGGCGACATGGGCAAACGCAACCTGAGACAGACGCCGTTTGATGCCACTGAATACCTTGAGTTGGACATTCCCGGATCGAAGGTTGACGGCGACTTCGGCAAGTAGCTGCGAATCAGCGGTTTACGAGTAACCATTTTTAAACCAATCAGAGAGGAACTTCGAGTGAAAAGACACCTTTGGACAATCGCGCTGTTGGCTGGGCTTACGTTCGCCAGCCAGGCGGTCGCGCAATCGAAAATCGTTCACGATGCCGAATATTACATTCTTGAAGCACAGAACGGGAAGAAGTGGGAAGCCGAGGATAAGGGGATCGCCGCACGCCTGAAGGAACTGCGTCAGAAACACGGCACCCCGCCGAATATTGTTCACATCATGTGGGACGATACCGCCTATGGAGATGTTGGCATTCCAGCGATCCAAAAAGTTCGCGGACTGAATACCCCGCATCTGAATCGCATGGCCCGCGAGGGAATCCTGTTCTCGCGAATGTATACCGAAGTTGGCTGCACGCCAAGCCGGGCGGCCATCATGACCGGCCGTCACCCCGTGCGAAATTCCATGTTCAACATCGGCATGCTGCGAGAATCCCATGGACTTCGCGCATCGGAAGTGACGCTCGCCGAAGTCTTGTCCAAAGCGGGTTACGCAACGGCTTTCCATGGCAAATGGCATTTGGGTGATATTGAAGAAAGTTACCCCCACAAGCAAGGTTTCGATGAAGCCTTCTTCACAGGCTACAACCAGATTCTTTCGTTGCACACTCGCCTGGCCGAAGGTGCGAATGCATCAGTTGGCTTGATTGAAGATATGCTTCCCGAAGATCCCTACAAGCTGGATGACACATTTATAACCAAAGGCTGGGTGCAAGTGGCCGAGGGCACCAAGAACGGACCAACGCGACAATGGGGAGATAACAGCCACGATAACTACCTGAAGATCGACCCGGAAGCGCAGAAGAGAACACTCGATTTTATCGAACGCAATGCCAAAACTGGTAAGCCGTTCTTTGTCGCCAGCTGGCCAAACCTGACATCATTCATCCCCAACCCCAAAAAGACGTCACAGTCCCGCAGCATTCTGCAGGATGGTCTGGAATCCAACATCGACCCCTTCGTCGGCAAGGTGATGGCCAAGTTGAAAGAACTTGGCGTCGCGGAGAATACGTTGCTGGTCTGCATGGCCGACAATGGTCCGATGTCTCACAATCCTCCTCCAGGTCTCGGTATGGCTGAAACGATTTTCCGGGGCGGAAAGGGTGACTTCCTTGAAGGTGGCGTTCGCGTGCCCGCACAAGCATGGTGGCCCGGCGTGATTGAAGAAGGCCAGTTGGTCGGAGATATCATTCACGAAACTGACTTGTACACGACCTTCGCCAGTCTCGCAGGAGTTACCAAGGAGATTCCGACTGATCGTGTGATCGACGGCATTGACCAAACGGCACTGTTCCTGAACGGCGATACGCATAGTCGTCGCGACTATGTCTTTGTCTACGCCGGCCCGAATTTAGGAGCTTCAGTTAAGGGGAATTACAAACGGCACTGGATGACTTCGGATTCAGTCGGTGAAGGCAGCGGAATTGCTGCGGCGTTCTATTTTCTACCGGCGGATCCCCGCGAGAAAACACCGATGCTTGTGAATCTGATCCACTTGAAAAGTCCGTTCAACCGCATGAGAGTCCGTCACGAACTCTGGAAAAAGAAATATCCAGATCTGCCGGAACGTCACGGCGTCCCCTGGACCGGCATCGAAAATGCGACACCCAAAGTGGAAGCCTTGTCCAGGCCGAGCGTTAATTTGAAAGACCTGCCATTTGACCCGTTGGAGTACATCGAGCATCTGGACGGACTACCCTTCGACCCGACTCTCGATCCCGATTTTGGTCAATAATCTTGATGGTCGAAGGCCGCAACAGAGTTCTCGAATTGGCTCAGTCTTGTCATCACAACTGCTGATGCAAGGCTGAGCCTTTCTCTCGAAAGTTCCCTGTATGTGTAAGAGGCTATCCGGAAACTGAGGTTTTGTGAAAGTCTGGTTTTGTTCACACTTTGCGGTTCATCAACGCAAAGGAGTGCACGGTGTCCGAGGCGATTCGAAAAGCGTACCCAAGTGACCTGACTGACCTTCAGTGGGAGATGATCGAAATGATTC
>NZ_SIHI01000101.1 GCF_007859735.1 Thalassoglobus neptunius
TCAGTGTGCTTCCGTTCCAGAGAAGGTTCCGCCTACGGCTCCACCTTCTCCTCCACTCCAGCACACTGACTTACTTACCTAACCCCAACTCTCATAAGCCTGGTTCAAACTTCGGGGGCATTTCAGTCGACTACAGAAAACTACAGATTTCGCAGGTTCGCGACCGAAACACCAACGTAGACCAGTGAGACGTTGATAGCTCACAAATTGCATCAGCAATGTGATTCGCAAAGTGGATCCGGCATCATTCGAAGTCGCCGCAAGCGATTTCGGATTGTTTTGGTAAGATTCGTCCAGGTTCAATTCCTGACCGGACAATCCTCTTTCACTCGTTACTGAGTTACAACTTGTGACCATCTGAAAACGAACGCGGCAACTCGCTGCTTCCTGACGACGCATTTGCCCGGTCAGCATCCCCTACTCTTCTTCGTTCGTGTGGGAACCGATTATTCCGGAATGTGCGACTCTGTCTTCGATTGCACACCTTCACGATCTGACTTTCCAGCATTGGAGCAGTTCCGCGTGTGGTTGGTGATTGGAGACCGCCAAAGCCTGCGGAATGCTCTTGCCGAAACGCTCACTTCCTCGCGGAAGACACTTCACGGTTCACTGATGTCTTGAACTGGATGATTTGCTACTGTGCCTCAATTGGAAATTCAGAGCGTCGCCGATTGGGTGGGCTTCTGAAGTCGTGAAATTGTTTAGCGGATTGAGTCATGTTCAGCGTTTTCTTTCGTAGTGATTTCCTGAAGTCGTTCCTGGCCGTTCTCCTTTGTCTGACGATGCTGCCTGCCATTGGGCTGGGGCAAAAGCGTCCGAAACCGGAGCGTGGGACGAACGAAAAGCGAGCGAAGCGAGTGGCACGCGAAGACAAGTCAGCCGCTGAAAGCGAAGCTTCGAATCCAATCGGCAACAGTGCCACGCCGGTCGACCGGATCACGGTCCCGGAGGGATTCAAAGTTGAGCTGCTTTATTCCGTTCCCGGAGACGACCAGGGCTCCTGGGTCACACTTTGTACAGACAACAAAGGGCGAATTCTCGTCAGTGATCAGTTTGGCGGTCTCTATCGCTTCGTGCCTCCAGCTGAGGGAACTCCTCTCGACCCATCTCAGATCGAAGAAGTCCCTGCCGACATCCGTGCAGTCAATGGAATGGTCTGGACCAACGATGCGCTCTATGTGGGAGTGAACGATTACGAACAGAAAATTCCGTCGGGCCTTTATCGAGTGACCGACAGCAACGGAGACGACAACCTCGATCAGGTCGAACTGCTTCGAGAGATAAAATCCAAGGGAGATCACGGAGTTCACGCTGTTGTTCCAAGCCCCGATGGAGAGTCGCTGTTCTTGATCACCGGAAACAATGCTCGTCCGCCGGAACTCGCAGAAAGCTCGCCGGTTGTCCCAGTCTGGGGTGAAGATCACCTGCTTCCCAGCATGCCGGATGGACGTGGCCACAACCGAGGTGTCTTGGCTCCAGGCGGGATTATCTATCGCGTTTCTCCCGACGGTGAAAGCTTCGAAGCTTACGCATCGGGATTCCGGAACATTTATGATGCAGCCTTTAACCATGAGGGAGAGTTGTTCACTTACGACGCCGACATGGAATACGACTTTAACACCCCCTGGTATCGACCAACTCGAATCTGCCACGTGACCAGCGGAGCGGAATTCGGTTGGCGGAATGGTGCAGGGAAACGCCCTGTCTTTTACGAAGATAACCTCCCAGGCATTCTCGACATCGGCCCCGGATCTCCCACCGGGATGACGTTCGGTTATGGAGCCAAATTCCCGGAGAAATATCAGAACGCCCTGTTTGCACTCGACTGGAGTTGGGGACGTTTATACGCCGTCCATATCTCGGAACAGGATTCTTCCTATACTGCAACCAAAGAAGAGTTTGTCACAGGAGCCCCTTTGCCGATTACCGATGCCATTATCCACCCGGTTGATGGAGCCATGTACTTCACAATTGGAGGACGAAAAGTTCAGTCGGGGCTTTATCGTGTTACCTACGTTGGAGACGAGTCGACAGCACCTGTTGAAGTGAAGATTTCACAGAACGACGCTCGCCAACTCCGTCATGAGTTGGAAAAATTTCACGGACACCATGATCCGAAGGCAGTGGAAACGGCATGGCCGTATCTCGCTGATGAGGATCGATTCATTCGATTCGCTGCCCGGACCGCCATTGAACACCAACCGGTCGAGCAATGGAAAGGAAAAGCACTTAACGAGTCCGATCCATCCAAACAAGTCGAAGCACTCCTCGCCCTCGCTCGAGTCACGGGTGTCTGTCCACAGCATCGGTCGGGATCAGACTTCGAAGTTGATGTCGAGATGCGCGATCAACTCCTCGACAAACTAACCGCAATTGATATCAATGAACTGGACTTCACTCAACAGCTGACTCTGATTCGCACAGAGCAAATCGTCCTGAACCGATTCGGCCGGCCGGACGAAGAGATGATTCGGCGATTGATCACTCAGCTTGATCCACTCTTTCCATCGAAGTCAACGGAATTGAACTGGCTGCTCTGTGAAACACTCGCGTGGCTGCAGTCGCCAACTGTAGCTGCCAAGGCAATTGCCTTGATGGAATCTGTTCCCACACAAGAAGAGCAGGTGCAATACGCCCGGTCGATCCGCATGCTGACTGCCGGATGGACGCCCGAACTTCGCGAAGCTTACTTCGAATGGTTCCTTACAGCAGCGAATTATCGAGGCGGAGCAAGCTTCGAAAAGTTTATGGATTTCATTCGCACAGACGCCGTCGACTCTCTGACTGAAGCCGAAAAGACTGAGATGTCAGAGTTGCTGAAGCGGAAGCCGGAAAGAAAATCCCCTCTCGATCATCTCGGTCAAGTTCTTGCTGGCCGAGCTGAGACGAACTGGACGCTCGATCAACTCTCTCTTGCAGCTGCTCAAGAATTGCAGGGCAGAGATTATGCAAATGGTCGTAAGATGTTTGCAGCTGGAGGCTGTTTCGCCTGCCATCGATTCCAAGACGAAGGCGGAATGACAGGTCCTGACTTAACTTCTGCCGGACGTCGATATTCTGCTCGCGACCTTCTCGATCAAGTGATTCATCCGAGCAAAGTGATCAACGATCAGTTTTCCGCAATCACCGTCGCAACAGAAGACGGGATGATTCACACCGGTGTCGTCGTGAACTTGAGCGGAGACACCATGACCCTCAACACCGATTTCGCAGACCCGAACAAGCGTGTTCGAATCAATCGAAATCAAGTCGAAGAACTGGTCGTCTCCAAAACATCTCCGATGCCAACTGGTTTATTGAACCGAATGACCAAAGACGAAGTTCTGGACCTCGTTGCCTATCTCCTTAGTTCCGGCGATCCAGAGCACCAGTACTTCGAGGATCAAACTTCTGCCGAATAATCCTTTTCGCGTTCCTGTGCGGCTTTCGACTCTTCACGTCGAGCCGCACAGCGACACGGCAATCGCCCTCAAAAGGAGCGAAGTCACTCGACGAGAAAGACTTCTCGAACCGGTTCGAAGAGTTGCGTCGGGCTGAGTTCACAACCGAGTGCGGTCACAATTCGACAGGAGGCAGCAACGATCCCCAGATCGTGCTCTCCGTTCGCAACGAGAATCACATTCCCCCACTTCGCATAGATGGTTCCGTTCAAAGCTCCCGTCCCAAGGAGTTGCTCGCTCACGAGGACAATCGGCCGTCGATCGTTTCTCGACTGATAGAGCGAAAGTCCGTTATAGGGGCTGCCGGGCGAAGACAGCGGTCGCAAGACTGTGTTTAAGATTGCGCCATTGATCACAACACTCGGAACCATCGAAAGCAACGGAATTGGAGGAGACGCCGAAGTATCTTCGTTGATATCCGGAAGTCCCGTCGCTGGGGTAAACAATGAATTGTCCGTGATGTAGAACATCACTCCATTCATATTGATGGGTCCTGCTCCAATGAGGAGCGAAATCTGCGTCAAAGGATGCTTCCCGCGAATGATACAAACACCGGGATTAAATCGAACTGGCCCAGTAATGATATTAATATATTCGTAAACTCCTGGATTCAGAACGACCGGCGGAGCCAGAATGGGGAGGTTGATCACGTTCACTCCGCCCCGGTTCGTGGCAACGACATTCGCAGGATCGGCAGCAACGCGCGGCACCGGAATGTGATCGAGAGGATCTTTGACCGGTCTTCGGTTCGCCCGCAGCGGACTCGATTCACTCGGATCGTACTGCCCATAGTTGTTGGGATTGTCCACTCCGCCAACAACGTAGATATCCTGGGCTCTCAATTTCGTAAGAGGAAGAATGGGAGTACATGTTGACGCGTGCCGAAGCCCGACTCGCTGTCCGACTTGAACACCATCTTCGTCGTATCCGCTCCAGTCATTGTTCACAATGACTGCTCCATCCACCCGAACTCTTCCCAGCCCCAAAACTTCGAGACCTCCCAGGTGATGATTCGGGAGTGAAGGAATTGAGATTGGAAGTCCGGTGATTGTAATTGCAGGCGGATTCGGATCGAGAAGCACTAAAGCCGAATCCTCTGTTGCATCTTCCACTCCCGCGACAGAACGCGATCGAACGCTTCGTTGGGACATCTGGCTGACAAGATGCATGAAAAATGTGTCGGAAGTTCGATTCACTTCCGTTTCGAAGTAATTCGCATTTCCCGCAAACGGTCCCGACAGCGGCGGATTGTTGACCGTAACTGTCGAACCAGAGAGCCCATGGATCTGCTGGACCATTTCGATGGCGCTCTGTCGAGCCAGTTGAGGGTTCTCATACTGGATGTATGACAACGCAGCCGCCGTCGCTCCAGCATCCGCAGCGTGTTGTGTTTCGCGGTACTCGTACATGATGAATGAACCATCCACCACAAGCCCCACGATTCCCAGGATCATCGGCATTGTCAGCAAGACAAAGATGAGCGCCTTTCCGGAACGCGATGGAGGCGCGTTGGTCGAAGATCGATTTGGCGAGTTCTTCATAACGACAACAGTGTTAAATTCATTGGCACAAAATCAAGACAACCATTTAGCGCACGTTATTAAGTTGATTCCAAAACTCGAGTATCAACGAGTTCCTCAAGGCATCCAGTGAGACTTAGCAGCCCGTTGAAAAACTCGCATTGATGGGGGAGATGAATTATCTTTCAGCAGTTGGAGTTGATCAAGGAGGAAACGATGGCGTTGGGGCGACGGAAATCGGAAGTTCAGGGTGAGTTGTGGGTG
>NZ_SIHI01000102.1 GCF_007859735.1 Thalassoglobus neptunius
ATTCAGGACTGGCGGATGACTTACAACCACCGCCGTCCGCACAGCTCTCTTGGAGGGTTGACGCCTGCCGAATTTTCGACTCAGTGTGCTTCCGTTCCAGAGAAGGTTCCGCCTACGGCTCCACCTTCTCCTCCACTCCAGCACACTGACTTACTTACCTAACCCCAACTCTCATAAGCCTGGTTCAAACTTCGGGGGCATTTCAGCACGTCGACAACGCTGAAGAACGCTCGAAACAGCAAATTACAGGAAGATCGCATTTCGATTCATATCGGAAATTTCACAGATAGTTGACACTGCGAGATGGCATTGTACAGATGACATTGAGAGTGATCGTTCAATCGATGAGCAGCCACCGGATTGAACAACAGCAACGAACGAAACAACAGGGATTGGAGTAAGCATGGACGCCGGGAATGCGTTGTTGGAAATCGAAGGCCTCAAGACCTATTTCGAAACCAAAAGTGAAACGGTTCGAGCTGTTGAAGATCTGACCCTGACTCTAAAAACGGGGGAAACGCTCGGGCTGGTCGGAGAATCGGGTTCGGGAAAGTCCGTCACATCGTTGACGATCATGCGGCTGCTTCCTGATCGAGTCGCCCGAATTGCGGGGGGGCGGATCTCGTACCTCGGGAAGGATCTCGTCAAACTCACTGATTCAGCTATGCAGGAGATTCGTGGAAGCGAAATCAGCATGATCTTTCAGGAGCCGGGGACGAGCCTCAATCCTGTCTTTCGGGTGGGGCGTCAGGTGACCGAAGGGATTCTCCGGCATCAGGGAGGAAGCTATCAGGAAGCTCGAAAGCGAACGATTGAGTTGTTCGACGAGGTCGGGATTCCCGATCCCGAGCGGCGATTTTCGAGCTTCCCGCACGAAATGTCTGGTGGTCAGAAACAGCGCGTCATGATTGCGATGGCGCTGGCTTGTAATCCGGAAGTTCTGATTGCCGATGAGCCGACGACAGCACTTGACGTGACGATTCAGAAGCAGATTCTCGATCTCCTTCGCAAATTGCGTGATGAGCGAGGAATGTCAATTCTGTTTATCACTCATGATCTCGGGGTGATTGCGGAAATTGCTGATGAAGTCGCTGTCATGTTCCGCGGAAGATTGGTCGAGCAGGGAACGGTCGAACAGATATTTTCCGATCCGAAACATCCCTACACAAAGGGGCTTCTCGCCTGCCGCCCTCGGCTGGAATCGACGTTCCGGCGCTTGCCCACCGTGAGCGATTTCATGTTGGCGAACAAACAGCCCGACGGAAGCTATGAGATCACTGAAAAGGAAATGTCCGAAAAGGAGATCGAGCAGCTTTCCATGACCGGTCGCGGACGATTGTTGCATCCGGAGTCAGAACTCGCTGCGATGGGCCATCCGCTCGAATCGCTGCATCGCTCATCAGACACAACGACAGTTGCCGAAGATCAAGATCCGCTTCTGAAGATCGAAAATCTGAAGGTCTATTATCCGATTCGAAGCGGCGTCTTTCAGCGTGTTACAGATCACGTGAAAGCGGTCGACGGAGTCAGCCTGAAGGTCTTTCCGGGGCAAACGCTTGGGCTCGTAGGCGAATCGGGATGCGGGAAAACCACAACGGGGAGGGCGATTGTCAAACTCGCCAATATCACGGACGGGAAAATCTTCTTCGATGGAACAGATGTCACCACTCTGCGCGGACGGGAACTGAGGAAGTTTCGCAGTCGCGTACAGATTATCTTTCAGGATCCGTACAGCTCGCTGAATCCAAGAATGACCGTAGAAGCGATGCTCACTGAGGCAATGATGCTTCACGGGATTCTGGACACAAAGCTGGAGCGGAGACGACGTGCTGCCGAACTTCTCGAAGAAGTTGGTTTGGAGATGGCTCACCTGCGGCGGTATCCGCATGAATTCTCAGGTGGTCAGCGGCAACGGATCAGCATTGCCCGAGCCCTCGCAGTTCGTGCGGAATTTATCATTTGTGACGAGTCTGTCTCCGCTCTCGATGTTTCTGTGCAAGCTCAAGTCTTGAATCTTTTGAAAGACCTGCAGGAGCAACACAATCTGACCTATGTCTTCATCAGCCACGACCTCAGCGTCGTCAAATTCATGGCAGACATGATGGCAGTAATGAACGAAGGTAAGATTGTCGAGTTCGGTCCGAGTGAAGCGATCTACGAAGATCCGCAGCAGGATTACACGAAGCGATTGATTTCGTCGATTCCGAGCGATTCACTCGATCTGATTCGCGAACGAGTCCGAGGACGCAAAAAACGTCGTTCTGAAAACTCATAAGACTCGACCGTTGTCTCGTGAGCGTCCGCGCCTGACTCATGCGTCGATTGCTGCCAGTTTGATCGCTGTGAAGTCGATGGAAGGTGCTGGTGATTCAGCAGAGTTTCTCGCAAGCGAACCCACATTCCTCCGAAGAAACGACATCGGGCGAGGCGAGAGCGATCATTGGCATGGTCGAACGATTTTAACGACACGATGTAAAGGCGATTTCATGCACTTAGAACTGACGTTCGGAAACGATCTGCTTCATCTCCCCAGTGTGCGTGCGTTCGCGAATACGTCGCTTCAACAGCTTCCACTTGATGAAAAATCCATTGAAGCCTTCAACGTGATTGTCGAGGCTGCTACTGAAAATGCCGTCGTGCAAGCTTACCCGCCTGGGACATCGGGAATGGTGACGCTGTCGATTGTTGAACTTCACGGCAAACTCGAAGTTGCGGTCAGAGATTACGGAATGCCGAGAGATGTCGAGGCGCTTGAAGAGGAACTTCAGTCTGCTGGCCAAAACGCGAGAAGTCGAATTGCAGCCCTCGCGGCCGAAGTGGCGGATGAAGTGCATTGGATTGCTTACGGTCGAGATGGAAAAGCTTTGCGAATCGTTAAGTGGTTGCACGATGATCATGTGACCGCAACTTCTTCTGCTGAGAGGATTGAAAGGTTCGCCGATGAACCACCTGTCGCACCGGAGCAGTCCTATACGTTTCGGCGAATGAGGGACGACGAAGCCGACAAGTTTCGCAGCTGATGTATCGAACGTACGGAAATACGTACTTCAACGAAGACGTTTATTATCCTGCACGCATCGCTGCCGAGAACGCGCGGGGGACTGTTCTTTCCTTCGTTGCGGTTGACGAAAACGGACATATTGCCGGTCACTACGCATTGGAACGCAATCAAAAAGGCCCGGTTGCCGAAGGGGGACAAGCAGTCGTTGACCCTGCTCACCGTGGGCGCGGGCTATTGGATCGGATGAAGAAAGCGGCACTGGAAGAAGCGGCGCGACTGAATTTAATCGTTTGGTACGCAGACGCAGTCACAGTCCACACGTTTACTCAAAAATCGAACGCCGCTCACGGCGGGCATCTTACCGCCGTTGATCTGGCGATTTCCCCGAAGAAAGAGCACTTCGATGCAGCGAGCGATCAAGCGCAACGTGTCACATGCCTGCTCTTTTTCCACTGGCTGACAGCTCCGTTTCGAGGACAATTTTCGTCCCCGCCCATCATCAACTAATCGTCCGTGGGATCTATCAACAGCTCGAGTGTCCGATCGACTTTGGTGAGTCCGTGGTCCCGGATGGTCTAGGAAGGCTGGCTGTGAAAGTCGATTCGGGAGCTGCACGTGCGGATATCTCAGTCGATGCCATCGGGGCGAATACTGCGGAACTCATCAGGCGGGCTCGCCGTGAACTTGTTGAGCGGGATCATGTTGAGGTTGTGTATGTCGAAGTGCCTCTTGCAAACGCCGCCTCTCCACATCTCATCGAGGAGTTAGAAGTTGACGGATTCGGGTTCCTCGGAATCGCTCCGCATTTTGCGGAAGAGGGGGACTTGCTCCGCATGGCTTATCTGGTTGAACCGGTCGATCGTTCCGCAATTCACTTGCTTGAAGATGTTGCTGGTGAGTTGGTGGACTACGTCTTGAGTGAGCAGAGCCGAGTTCGCGCGAAACTCTTATAATCGCGACGCAATTTCATTGAAGCTCATGTTAATTGGAACTCACAGCTTGAAATTATGCTTTCGATTCTGGTGGAGCTTCGATTTTGGAAGTGCAGTGCGGGCAGCGTGACGCACGATAGGGAATCGTGGAGCGACAGTATTGACACTTCTTCTCCGTCGGTTCTCCAGGTTGCGGTGGTTCTTCTCCCATCATCTGATCGAGCCCTTCATCGAGTCGATTGAAGCCCCGGATCAGTGCGAACATCACAACTGCCACAATAAAGAGCGTGAGGCAAGAGTTTAAAAACTCACCATAATCAAGAGTGACGACTCCTGCTTCCTGAGCTGCCTGAAGTGACTGAAAGCCTTCTTCGGGAGACGTGACGTGATCGGGAACGCTGAGGACGATAAATTTATCGCTAAAGTCAACTCCTCCCAGAATCATTCCGACCGGTGGCATGATAATGTTGTCTACCAGCGATCTGACAACAGATGTAAACGCGGAACCGACTGTAAATCCAATCGCCAGGTCCACCATGTTTCCGCGAAGTGCGAACTTCTTAAATTCATCGATAATCGGAAGCATCGAAGTGATCCTTTCAAAATTGTGTCGTTGATCGCAGCTGCAGTGATGATCGTCTTCCTCAACGAATTACTGAGTTTCGTGCGGGCGAAGTTGTTCAGCCAAAACAAGAAAGCGTCACTCAGAATCACCGGCAAAGGAAAGCTGGCGAAATCTCAGTGACGCTTGGGATCACCGTGGCTGTTGTAGCGGAATCGAAGAGTCTCACGTGAATGAGAGTCGGAATCGAGTTTGTCGAATTACGAGCCACGCTGTGATTGTTGTGTTGAAAGGAGAAGTAAGTTTGCTGTGTTGAAAACAAATCACAGGTTTTGATCGTGGGCTAACGCCTCAGGGCGTAGGCGAGGACTTTGAGGGCGGCTTCGACGAACAGGGCTTTCTCGCTTCTGGCTGAGAGTGCGGCACCTGTGGTTCGCTTCAATCCGCTCATGAATGATTCCACAAGCCAGCGTCTGCCGTATCCTTTTGTTTCGAGTTCTGTCCTGGTCATCTGTGAGCGGTACTCGCCATTCAGCTTACCGT
>NZ_SIHI01000103.1 GCF_007859735.1 Thalassoglobus neptunius
TCTTCGCATGCGAATACGGCTCGACATACTTGCGTCCAATCCGAAGCGACAGCTTTGCCACTTCCAACAACACATTCGTTCGTGGGGAATCACTCATCACCAGATTTTAGCGCATTCTCATCTCAGATTCCAGAGATGTTTTCAACAATGCACAAAGAGTTCAAAGAAGAAGCCGTGCAGATGTTATTGGATGGTCACACGGCCGCTTCGATTGCCGAGCGGCTGGGCTTGTCGGGAACGAATCTGTTGTATCGCTGGAAACGCGAGTTAATCGGTCAGGCTGGCAAGACGGCAGCCACACTGGAGACGCGCGTCCGGGATCTGGAGCGTGAGTTGCAACGCGTGGAACGAGAAAGAGACATCTTACGGTGTTGTTTTGCGAACCATCGGTTCGACAAGCGTTGTGCTGCGTCGGCTGCTCGCAGCCGACGCATGAACACCCTGGCCGGGACGGGTGAGAGACGGGTACACTGCAGTGGACCAGCTCGTGATCAGCGAGGGGTTTTCGGGCGTGCAGGTGTGCCAGGTTCTGGGCGTGAGCCGTTCGGGATATGCAGCCTGGTGCGGCGAACACGAGACGCGTCTTGAGCAAGACGATGCCCGTCTGGCGCCAATCATTGAGGAGGTGTTCTGGCAGCATGGACGGCGTTACGGGGCGCGTCGGATCACGGTGGAACTCAGCCGCCGCGACTTGGCGTGCGGCGTCACGAGAGTCGCCAGGCTCATGAAAACACGGGGGTTGCGCGCGATTCAGCCAAAATCATTTCAGCCCAAGACAACCAACAGTGCGCACCAACTGGGTTACAACGAGAACCTGCTGGCGGATGCGGAGTTACCAAAAACGCTCAATCAGGTGTGGGTGGCAGACCTGACTTATATTCCTTTAAGGACCAGACGATTTGGTTATTTGAGCCTGCTGTTAGATCTGTGTTCGCGGCGAATCGTGGGCTGGGAATACGGGATAACGATGGAGGATGAGCACTCGATCGCCGCCTTACGGAGAGCGATTCGAGAACGTCAACCGCAGTGGAGTCTCGTGCATCATTCGGATCGCGGGAGTCAGTACGCCTCGAAGCAATATCGGGCCGTGCTGCGTCGGGCGGGGATGCGTCAGAGTATGAGCGGGGCGGGCAACTGTTACGACAACGCGTTCATGGAATCGTGTTTTGGGACGTTGAAAACGGAGCTGCAGCTGGTGGATTACGCTGACGATGCGATGGCCAACGGGAGTTGACTGAGTACCTGCATAATTACAATCAGTAGCGACGACATTCAGGAATCGGCGACGACACACCGGCCGAGTTTGAGCGAAACCAGGCGAGTTTGACGATGAGTAAAACCCTACCGAAATAAGAGACTGACCTGTCCAGTAAAACTGAAGCACCTCAGGCCACGCACGGCGTACCTGAAATCACAACCATGTCCAATGTGGCGGTAGTGAAACAAGAAAAAGGCGCCTACGTATTTACGGCCAGTCAGGACGACCGGAAGCAGTACACGTCTGCGCGAATTCCGCCGGGCTCATGTATCCCAGCGAGCTGTGGGGACGTCGTTCGTTGTAGGCAACTCGACAGGCCGTCCCAAGCATCTGAGCGGATTGCACGTCATCAAATGTTTCGCAGCCAAAAATTACATCTCTCAGCCGACTGCCTCAAGAATAATCAGGAACCTCCCGAATTGGTGGCAATTGATCTCGTTCCATATGGCTGCGATGGTGGTTGTAATAATCTACAAACTCTCCCAGGAGATAATCCACCCCAGAGAGCTTGCGGTCAACATTAGACAGCACTGTTTCCAAGTGGTGGAGTGAAACGAAGTATTCAAATTACTGAATAGTCTACTGGAGCGAATGAAGGGTATCATCCTACCCGGGGACCGAGGGGGGAAAGCAGCACAATTCAACTCTTCTCAGAGGGAAGATTCAGTGGACTGCGCGCGGCATTCATCGAACAGGATCTGCAGCTGTTCGGTATCCATCTCTGCAGGAGAGCCAATTGCCACGATCCTTGTTCGAATTTCCGTTGCACCCCAATCGCCTTCAACCGTGACATCGGTCCTTCGTCCAACGCACTGGACGATGGCCCTCCGGACGGGCTCCTGTACCGAATGAACAAATCCCTTGCAGCGATAAACGGTGGCTGGAAGTTTTCGTTTGACCATTTCACGGAGGCAATCCAAATCCATCGGGGTTTTTGTTTCGTAGCTCCACGTACTAAACACTTTTGAATGATCGACCGTGTGATGTTCGTGGTCACAACTGCCCGTACTGCAGTCTTCTACGACGTCAAAATCAAGTTGTGACGGGTCGAAACGACCGACGGACAGCAGCACTTCGAGCGGGACATTTCCATATTCCGCCTCTACAATACGGAGTCGATTGAACTGATCGTTCGCCCAATCCCGAACTTTCTGCACTTGAGTGGGACCAGCCAAATCCACCTTGTTCAGGACCATCATGTCTGCGAAGCCGATCTGCTTCAGTTTGAGCAATTCGATGGCCGGATACTGCTGATGGGAAAAGGCCTGCTCAGCGTCCAAGACACAAGTCACACTATCCAGACGAATCTGATCGCGAAGTTCGCTGTCCATGAACGTCATGCTGATGCCGCCGGGGTCGGCGACACCGCTCGCTTCGAGCAAAATGTACTCCGGTGACTCGGGGCGGTTAATCGTCTCAAGAACCGTTTCCACGAGATCATCACGGATTGTGCAACAAATACAGCCGTTTGCAAGACTCATTACCTGATCTTCGACGCCAACAACGAGTTCGGAATCGATGTTGATCGCGCCAAAGTCATTGACCAGAACGGCGACCCGCAAACCATGGTCGCCGTTTAATATCCGGTTCAGTAGCGTCGTTTTTCCAGAGCCAAGGAAACCGGTGAGGATTGTCAGTGGTACCTGGGATTCTAATTCTATCGGCTCCATGAACATGACCTATCGCAGTCTTGACTGCTTCATTTCCTCGACGTTGATTCGGATCTCTTCCCGTTCGAGCACAAGATCGCGTTTCACGTCCTCCGGAGTATACTTGGAGGGATCGATTTCCATTTCCCTGAGATAAGGGATTTGCTGTTCCTCCCTTGGGAGCCTTGGTTCCGGGATGACGATTTCTTTCGGCAGTTGCCCATCCTTGCCGAACATTTCCATAATCTGCTCTGGTTTGCTTGGCATGGAAACGGTGCCCAGTTCCGGTAGCACTGCGTCACGCACCCAAACTGCGTCCTTGGTTACATTCGTAACGACGACGTCAGGAGCACCGTAGGCAAACAGTCCATCCCAATGGGTTCGAATTCCAGCGCTGATCTCATTGACCAATGAGGGCTCATATTCCAAATGGCAGACCATGCCAATCCGCGGGTTCACTTCTTTGAAAAGATAACCAGCGGCGTAATGTGGCGTATGGTGCGTATCGATGATGAAGTTGTAAAGATCTTGAGGATATCCGTACTTCAGTTGCATCAATTGACCGAGGTCGCTTTGAACTTCCGTGACGAAAACGTCTGCTCCCTTAGCGTATTTGGCCGTTAGTTCGTCTGGCCGTCCGTCACCCGTCCATACGAACGACAATCCGGTCTCTTCCCAGTCCAGACGATAAGCCGACGCTCCGTCTTTTCCGTGTGACCGAGGCCAGTGACGTACGGTAACACCGTCTTTTTGATAGCAAATCCCGTTTTCTTCACGGAAATTAAATTCATTGACCTCAACTTCATAACCATCACCAATAGGAAGCGTGTCAAACTCCTCAAGGTGCCACTTCATCATTTCTTTCATGTGCTTGACGGCATGCCCGATACCCAATTCCGGATTTCGTCCCGACGGTCCGGTTACGCGGAGCGGCTTGAATCGCCCGCTACTGGCAGTAAATGGCAACATGTAAGGCAGATCGGCATAGTGGTCGACGTGCAAGTGCGTGATAAAAATGTCGTTGATAAGAGCAGGCGGAATACCCATCGCGACAATATTCCGCATCGCTCCACTGCCAAGATCGAAGAAGAAGTTCTGGCCGTTTCCCAGCTCGACCATGATGCAGGTTCCCGCCTGATCGCGCCTTGGCGGCCAGGGACAACTTCCTACGAACGAAACACGCATTTCGTCGGGCCCAAGGTCTTCCGTCCCCGGATAGTAAAAATTGTTGTTCTTCACATATTTCGTCGGCTGGAAATATGGAGGCAACGAAAGCCCAGTTCCCGGGCCACCGCCATAAGGGTTTTTCTTGCCTCCACTGCTGGCTGTTTCAGCAGCACCTGCGTTAGGTAACGCGCTTCCCGCTGCCACCACCGCGGCAAGTCCGGCTCCCTTGAGTTACGTCCCGTCGGTGCAACTCGTCTGAACTTTGTTTTTTGGCCATGTGATTTCCAGTCTGTATGAGTTTTTTTTAAGAAGGGCGTCGTGCCGAAGTCCGACATCTTTCTCGATCATTTCATCGAAGGGGCTGGCTGTCGCAGTTTAGCATACGTGTGAATACGTAAAGGCTCTCACGTCAAGATAGCCCATGATAGGTGTAAGAGGCTATCCGGAAACTGAGGTTTTGTGAAAGTCTGGTTTTGTTCACACTTTGCGGTTCATCAACGCAAAGGAGTGCACGGTGTCCGAGGCGATTCGAAAAGCGTACCCAAGTGACCTGACTGACCTTCAGTGGGAGATGATCGAAATGATTC
>NZ_SIHI01000104.1 GCF_007859735.1 Thalassoglobus neptunius
CAGGTGCCGCACTCTCAGCCAGAAGCGAGAAAGCCCTGTTCGTCGAAGCCGCCCTCAAAGTCCTCGCCTACGCCCTGAGGCGTTAGCCCACGATCAAAACCTGTGATTTGTTTTCAACACAGCATTGAAAAGTCAGTCGTCGGAATCTCCGCAGCTGACAGCGTTCGAGTTGCCAGGACATTGGAGAGATCCGGTGTTCCGGACAAATTCAGTGTTGTCAAAGAGACGGTCAAATCGTCCGTGGGAGTACCATTAGAACTTCTCCATACCTGCAATTCGATCTTCGTCAACCGGCCTGACTGGGTCGCTGTAAAGGATTGACCACGAGTGGTTCCAGTAAATACCGCAAGTCCAGCCCCCGAACTCGCTAAAACATGCTCCGCAATCACGAAATCTGCGTTCGCGGAAGAGTGTCCTATTGCGAGCAACGCAACAATCGAGAGAGGAATCAAATTCAAGTTCAATTTCATCAATCTTCTTTCTGTGTTGAAATACTCGACCACCATTCTTTCGACACGGCGCCCGCACAACTCTGATTCGCTAAATTCGTATTTTGTCCTTCGATACTATCGAGGACGACCTCTTTCGACGAGTCGATTAACGAGTTCGTGAGCGTCGACGAAGCAGTCCTACTCCACACACGCCTGTCAGCATCAGAAAAGCCGAAGCTGGCTCAGGAACGACTGAGGCTGCGTTGACGCGAAAACCGGAATCTTGCCCGGGAATCGGGCTGAGAACACCAATTCCGAAGAAAGAAACCCCATCTGCATACGGGTTCAACTCAGAAGTCGACCAGAGATACCAGTCGGGAGTTGAACCTGTGTTACTTGTAAGCACAATGGCATACATCTCACCAGCAATCAGATCGATCATCGATGAAGAAAAATCGACAGACGTAAAATTCGTCGAAAAACCATCCGTCGGAATATCAAGTGCTCCCACAGTTCTGCTTGCAAGCACTCCAGTCAGGTCAGGGAGTCCGGCTCCGTTTAGTGTCGTGAGCGACACGGACAAGTCATCACTTGGATTCCCTGTGGGGTTTCTCCAGAGTTGCAGTTCGATGGTCGTGAGCTTCCCCGACTGCGTTGCAGTAAATGATTGAGCGCGATCGACAGTGTCAAAAACCGCAGCACCAAAGCTGACAATCGACAAGGCATTCTCTGCGATCACCATGTCCGCTTTTACAGTTGCCTGACTCGCACCCACACTACAAATCGCTGTCAGCAGGAGAAATGTTCTTCAGAGCATCAGTTCGCCTTTTTCGTTTTTCCGAGAGCAGGAAAATGTCAGTCAATGAAGACCTGTTCATCAGCGTAAAAGGTTGTCCTGACGAACGTCAATTAAATAATGAAACAAACCATTTGCATTACTGGATTTGCGAACGCCTCTCTCCGTTGCCCGCAGCCCGGATTCAACTGCCGCGTGAATCGTGTTGATTTGTGACGAAGAGATTTCCGTTTTCGTCCAGTTTCTTAGCAACTCCTCGGAGAACCAGCCGAAAACAGTTGTGCTTTCTCCGTTTCGCTTTTGACTCTTTCGAGTTCTTTTCATGTGTTTGTCTGAACTCTGAAGAGCAGGCGCAGAAAACACCGACGTCTAACCGCACGAATTCGTGCTTAAAGACGAGCAGCTTACTGACAGGCGACGGGCTCAATCCGCGCTCACCTTCCCGAAATGAGGAGACACTCATGGCTACGTTTCGCGTTGCGCACCCGATTGCGCACATTCGGCAACCATCTCAAAACGATTGCTGGGCAGCTGCCACAGCGATGGCTCGCGGACGTGACCGAGGGAAGCATCTGATGGTTTCAGATGTCAAACAAATCGCCATCGACAACAGCGTTCGAGTGAATGCCGACGGATCACTTCCGGTCCAGAACCTTGGCAACACGCGAAAGCTGGCAACTGCCCTGAACATGCAATGTTTCGATGTCCGGATTGGAGCAGTCACATCCGTGACGGTCGACGTGATGAAGAGATATCTCGAACGCGGTCGTCTGGCCTTGTTCGGCTTCTTCGATTTTCCACGTCTGTCACTGAACCATGTAATTACAGTTTATCGATTGTGGGGAGATGGGACTCCGACCGGAACGACCATTTCCATCGTCGACCCGTTTAATGGCCGCGCCGACAACTTCAGTTGGAAAGAATTTAACGAAGACATCATGGCGGACCCGCACTTCATCGTGGTGAAATAACAGCGTTACTCCAGCCACGACGAAGAGTGCAGTTTATAATTTCATCCACTCGTTAATCGAACCGATTCACGTAAACATAGTACGCCCCGCAGACTTCATTCCCTGCGGAATCGAGCATCCAGGACTCCAGTTCAATCGGTCCAGCATTGAGGTTGGCCTTGAACTGGAAACAAGTTCCCTCTGAGTTTGCTTCCACGGTCTGGTCGAATTCGCTTCCGATCCGAAGCCGCCCCTGATGAATCGGCAACGCTTTGCCCTCCACAAAGGTTCCGTCAGTCACTTCAACCTCAGGACACCCATCACTCAAGCGGAACCCGCTTTCTCGCGGCCAACGACGAAGTTCAAATTCGTACGTTCCCGGCTCGGCAACTTCGACGTGCGACACGCCATTCTTTTCAACGCCTCTCCGAATCTGAATCTGCTGATCGACGAACACATCAAGCCACTCACACGCCGACAACAGCATCGGATTCTCTGACGAGTGACCAATGATCACTCGCTGCGGCTCCATCACTTGATCTTTCACTCCGTCCCACCATTTATTGAGATGGGACCGCATCGCCTCGACAACTTCCGGATTCTCAGCGGCAACATTGTGATCCTGATGAAGATCCTTTGAGACATCGAAGAGCATTCTGTTTTCGAGGAATCTCCAGTTCTTCCACATCACGCACGCTCCTTCTTTGCGAGGGATCGCGGGATTGCCATCGGTGTACGTGACTCGAAACGTCGGCATGCGGCTGTAATTGATCACCAGCATTCGATCGTCAATCGAATCGGTCTCGCCACGAAAAATCGGAGCCAGGCTTTCACCGTCGAGGTTCTCGGGCAATTGTCCTTCGCATCCGACGAGATCTGCCAGCGTGGGAAGCAAGTCCTGCACATGAGAGAGAGTCGAAACATCCTGAGCTTGAAGCACGTTTGGAAATCGAACGAAGCAGGGAACTCTATGGCCACCTTCCCATAGCGTCGTCTTCTTTCCACGCATCCCCGCATTGAAATAATCGGGTCCCATCGTGCTTCCGTTGTCCGTCAGAAAAACAACGATCGTGTTGTTCGCGAGATCTTTGTCATCGAGAAAACGAAGCAGTCGCCCAACGTTGTCGTCAATGTTGCTTCCCATCGCGAGGAAGCTGATGAGATTCTTCCGTTTCTGTGGCAGGAGATGTTCCGTCACTTCCGGGTTGGCTTCGACAGCAGCTTGAACTTCCTGTCGATACTTTTCGGGAACGAACCACGGCCAATGGGCAGAGTTCAACGGGATGTAAGCGAAACTCGGTTGATCCGAATCGTTCGACTCCAGCCAGTTCATCGCTTCCTGAAAGAAAACGTCCGTGCAGTATCCGTCGTGAACTTCTCGCTCTCCATTGCGAAGATACGTATCGTCGAAGTAATCGTTGTCCCAGAAATCGGGCACACTGTTAATGTGCGAGGACGGAAACCACAGAGCTTCGTCAAATCCTCGATCTTCGGGACGAAACGGGTAATTGTCCCCGAGATGCCACTTTCCGAAAATACCCGTTCGATATCCCGCTTCGCGAAACACATTCGCCATTGTCTTCAATTCCGGACGCAACAACGTTCGCCCACTGCTGACGTTGATCGCCCCGTTTCGAAATGCGTCCAATCCGGTCAGAAGCTGACCACGAGTCGGAGTGCACATCGGTGAAACGTGAAAGTCCGTCAGCCGAACGCTTTCACTCGCCAGTTGATCAATGGAAGGCGTCTCAATCAACGGATTTCCGTGGCATGAAAATTCGCCGTACCCCTGATCGTCGGTCATGATGACAATGACGTTGGGACGTCCGGGTTGCTCCGCGAACGAAAGTCCTGCACACCAGAATTGTGCAAAAACGACAGAGAGCAGCAAACAGACGCGGCTTGTCACACAGCTTCGCCGGAAGTCTTCAACTGAAGATCTGAAATCGGCCATTGTTCCGGGAACAAGTTGATACATGATGAATTCGTCTCGATGTTGTCAGCGGATGTTGAATCAGAGTATGCCGAATCGTTTCTAAGTTTCGTGCCTCCGAAAGTCAATTTCAGTGGACGGCGAATCAATTCTCACGGAAGCACAGAACCAGAAAGAATGGTTCAGGGGAGGGGAGAGCAGCCAACCGTTGGCCCTAGCAGCCCGTTGAAAAACTCGCATTGATGGGGGAGATGAATTATCTTTCAGCAGTTGGAGTTGATCAAGGAGGAAACGATGGCGTTGGGGCGACGGAAATCGGAAGTTCAGGGTGAGTTGTGGGT
>NZ_SIHI01000105.1 GCF_007859735.1 Thalassoglobus neptunius
ACGGTAAGCTGAATGGCGAGTACCGCTCACAGATGACCAGGACAGAACTCGAAACAAAAGGATACGGCAGACGCTGGCTTGTGGAATCATTCATGAGCGGATTGAAGCGAACCACAGGTGCCGCACTCTCAGCCAGAAGCGAGAAAGCCCTGTTCGTCGAAGCCGCCCTCAAAGTCCTCGCCTACGCCCTGAGGCGTTAGCCCACGATCAAAACCTGTGATTTGTTTTCAACACAGCAATCCGAGTTTTCAAGTTCCTTACGAAGCTCGTCCATTGATTCTCGGATTGCATCAGCATCGGATTGCTCCAGATCGTCTTCCACATCAAGCATGGAACCAGCCATGCGAAGCAATGCAACCTCGGCCTCTTGTAAGGCACGTGGCGCATTGTTTGGGGACGAAGGAAATGCGCAGTGAATCAGATTTGCAATTCCGTCCTTGATAACAGCACGCGTTCCATCTGGAATCTTTGGTGATGTCTCAATCTCGACGATGAACTCGTCGAAGGTCTTTCCGACGATCCCCATAAAGTCAATGTACGCACGGCCCTTAATGTCGTTTGGCGCATCATTTTTCCGCCCGTACAGTTGCACGACTGTGTTGAAATAGTGCTCCTTGGATTCAAGTAGTCGCAGGAGTGATAGTAGACGCCCAGCGGAATTATTGAATTCCGGCGATTGAGGCTTCTTCTTGA
The DNA here is from genome assembly GCF_007859735.1 of Thalassoglobus neptunius. Taxonomy (GTDB): domain Bacteria; phylum Planctomycetota; class Planctomycetia; order Planctomycetales; family Planctomycetaceae; genus Thalassoglobus; species Thalassoglobus neptunius. The sequence continues at coordinate 694 of NZ_SIHI01000105.1, forward strand.
GCTCAAGTTCCGTCGTCAAGTCTAGTCCTTTGGTTTAGCCATGTAACGCCCACAATCAGCAGGCCGCGACGGTTGATTGTCCATTGTAAAACGCAGCATTCGCGGCTCTGTTGCATTGTGTTGTTACACCGCAATCGGTGGGGAGTTTGAAATGCCGACAGGATACACAGACGGCGTGCAGTCGGGAAAAATCACAGAGTTCAACGAGTACGCGATTCTTTGCGCACGAGCGTTTGGTGCGACGATCATGATGCGTGATGATCCGCTGGACGCCGAGATACCAGAGTTCGAGCCATCAACGTTTTACCGCGACAAGCTTGAGCAAGCCACAAAGGAGCTGGCCGAGTTCGAGTCGATGACGAGCGAGCAGCGGCGAACCATGCACGAGCAGGAACATGCCGAAAAAGTGGCGACAGCGGAAACGTATATTTCTGAGCGAAACGAGCAACGCCAGCGATATGAAGCGATGCTGGAAAAGGCCAAGGCGTTCACGCCGCCAACAGCGGAACATGAAGGGTTGGCGAAATTCATGGTTGAGCAGTTGGAGCAGTCGATCGAACACGATTGCGGTAGCGATTACTGGGAAAACGAAAAGGTGAAAACACCGTTTGACGAATGGGAAAAGCAGCGATTGGAGTCGTTGCGGGACAAAATCGGTCGATACGCCGGAGAATGGCAAGGAGAGCAAACGCGAACCGAAGGTCGAAACCGTTGGGTTCGCGAATTGCGGAAGGAACTAGAGACGGGCGAAACCTTGTCGGTGTAACGACCTGCGTAACCCGGTTGTGGCGAGCGACGCTGAATTCTGAAACCGGCCCGACCACAACTCGGGTTCACGCAATTGTTATGCAATCTATTCTTCGTCACGGACCAACGCCTCAACCCAGTCTGCCAACTGGTCGCCGATCGCCCCGACACCCCGGTAGCGGATTCGCCCATCTAGATCAACAACGCAATATGTTGGATGGGCGTCGACACGCCATGCCTTCGTAATGGCTCGTTCTTGACCGTCGACAATGACTACCCAGTTCAATCCGTCGGCTTTCATCTTCTCTTGAACAGCTTCGAGGGAATTGATTTCGTCGGCATTGATTTCAATGATTCTGAGTTGATCTGCGGGGAACGTTTCCTGCAATTTCTTTTGAACGCTATGCATCGCAACGCACGGTGCGCACCAATGAGCAGAAAATGAGAGAAGGGTCACACGCCCCTTGTAATCTTTGATTCTGATCGGGTCTCCAGAGATCGTAACCCCTGAAATATTCGGTGCCATCTTGGTGATCGCAACAGGAGAACGTAAGTCTTCGACCAAGCGAGCCGCGCTGGCCGAAAGCAGGCCATTCCCGTTTCTGATCTTGGGGTACTCCAAGGTCACTCGCTGAAGCAACTTCTCTGCTTCAGAGCAGCCGACCGGATCCCCGCGTGTCTCAGCAATCCGTTTGGTTCTGCATGCGAGGGTAAACAGAGCGTTACCTCGCACATATTCTGAAGCGTGTTTGCTGGCAATCATCGCCAATGTCGGACCGACGCGATCCGAACTCGTGGAAGGCATGTCGTCCATTGCTCCAACCAACAAGACTGCACGATACCGAACCTTGTCAATGTTGTTCGCGAGGAGATCGAACAGTTTGTCAAGCGACTGACCAGGAGTACCGTACCGCGATCCCCAAAGCAGACAATAAAGCCAAACATTTTCGTCATCGAGATTGGCCTCAGCAATTGCTACGAAGCGTGGGGTGAATTGTGTATTTATTTGGTGTCTTTTGTGACGTAATTCGATCGCCGACAACGCTGGAGAAGCCTCTTCCAGTTTGCGGATTTCCTGTTTCCAGTCGGCATGAAGGAGTTGATAGGGCGTCTTGCCCTCAGGCTGTCGAGCAAGAACGGGTAGTGCAGCAGTGAATAACACCACAACAAAGTAAGGAGCCTGCTTCATGTTGGTTCTCACATTTCTTGCATAACGGCAGCGATCACCGAGTCCGGACGACAATCTTGCAAGTATAAAAAACCGCGCGCAAGCCGGACTTCGCGTGCATCGCATTGTTATCCGCCGTCTTGGGGTTCAACGCCGTCAATCCACAAGCAAAGTGCAGCGCCGTCCCCGGAAGTTGACTCGACCGAGTATAGCGTAAGGGGCGACGTTGATGAGCGGATGGTCGGCGAATCGGATACTGAAATTGTCTTTGCTGGGGTCTCACCCATCAGCAATGAGACAATCTCGGGGTTCACCGTGATGTGCGAGATTTTTCCGTCGATTTCGATTACCACGGAACCCCAGTTTGGGTCATTTGGGTTGAGCACGAACCGCATTTGGACGAATGTTTCGTGCGTGTCGGGATTAGGCGCAAGACCAAACGTGCGGAGTCCGGCAGCGTTTAGGTTACAAAGTTCGGTCAGGGGCGCGGTTCCCCAGTTTGCGTAGAGTCGCTTTTCCTTGGGATCTGGCAATCGAACCACCCATCGGTTTAAGAACTGCTCGGACGTTGGCAAACGTCGTGCGGCAATTTGGTCGGTGTCATCAACGTCGATAAGTTCAAGACGCTGTCGCAAGCTGGTAAGCTCGGCGTTCGCGCGAGCGAGCCGGATAGACGTGATGACGTGAGAGATGCCAATCGCGAAGCAAGTAACGATCGCAAGCAGACCGAGAAGTGAAATGTTGCGAGTACGCATTAATATTTCAGTCGGATAACGCCTGCCATCACCGGGTGGCGGAAGTTAACTTTGTTTTCAAAAAACGCTCGCCACCGCCACTCCGGTGCATGGCCTTGTTCGTCGGCAGTTTCCTTCAGCCGAGGGCGAGTTGTGAGAACCGCACTACTCCTCCGCCTCCCAACGCGTGTCGACTTTCTTGGATGCGAGGCCCAACCACGCTGAGCCGAGGCGCACCCACCCCGAACGACGCTTACCATTCGGTGTTTCGACATCTACGTGGAATACGTGCTGCGATTTTGAGGCGGACATCGGAAACGCACTTGCTTCCGTCACGAGCGGCCGGCGAAACGACAAGACTTTGTATCCTTGTTGCGCAGACCATCGATATAGTGCCTCTCGTCGGCGGATACGGTCTACCCAATAAAGAGTAACCGCGAGAACGACAAGTGGAGCCGCAATAAGCGTGATAAGGACAGTTTCGTTCATCGTCGATACCTTTCATTTCATTGATTTGGTCTGGTCGATTCTGGTTATTCGGTTCCCACGGCGATTCCTTGGCGGAATTTCATATACCGACGAACGTCCCGCGTCACCGGGGCCCGTGAGTTTACATTCCATTTGTGAAACCAAACCAACGGGCCTCCGCGTGCACGCGATGGTTACCCGCCATTTGCGGTTTCGACCGGGCATGGCCCAGCGTACTTCGAGAACGTCGTGACATACGGATCATCCACAACGATTTGCGTTATTGAAGTGTAAGGGATGACATATGGCGAATCAAACCACCGCCCCGACGAATCAAAGAAAACAAAATCTATCTTTGAGTCGGCGAAAGCAACGACGCGCCCAATGTGGAACCCAAACTCTTCCGCGTCGGGACAGTCCTCGTGGCGTGCTCCCCATTTTCTGATCCAGATGTTATGAGAGTCAACCGACCGATTTTGGTTCGAGGAGACTTTGATGACGAAGCGACGACGACGTAAGCCTGAGCAGATTGTGAAGCTGTTGCAGGAGGGGCAAGCGATGTTGGCGGCAGGAAAGTCGCTGGCTGAGGTGTTGCAGAAGCTG
>NZ_SIHI01000106.1 GCF_007859735.1 Thalassoglobus neptunius
TTCAAAGTCTCTCCCGAGCCATCGAAAGCAACTTCCGGCACTTCAAAACAAGCACGACCTCACTCAATGGCAACCAACCAAAACTCAGACTGCTACTCAGAAGTCCGCAATGTTCAACGGGCTGCTAGATGGCGAGCCAATTCCGCCCGTGTTTTGACCTCGTCAGAATCGAGAAGTGACTGGTACTGTCGAGCCCGTTCTAGTCCATCAGGGCGGGACTTCTTGGTCTTGTGTTTCGGCTTTGGAGTGGCCGGAACAGGGTCCCAAGGGTAAAACTCGACGTTCGGCGTTCGACGTAAGTTGTTGATACGAAAGGCTCCCAGCTCAACGAGCCCGTGTTCGCATAGAGTACGACTCGGGGAGCTTTCGAACGTCTGTGCGAACACAAAAGAGCTTCACACGCCATCGATGTGGTGAAATTTTGTTCTTATTTCATCTGGTACGATTGGAACGTCGCGTCGGTTGATGAAACCGACGCGGATTCAATTACTGTCTCATGACATCCTTTGCGCTGGCTTGGTTAGGACTTATAATTCCCAGGCCAGACAAATCGCCATCGTGGTCATTCAACTTGAGCGGATGCCCAGTGTATGGATCGACGGGAACAGTCCGGTTGATGCCTTTCATAGCTTCCTCCAGTGTTGCCGGACGCTTTCCGTGCAATAATTCCCACCGCTTGACGGCTAATGAGGCCATTGCCAATCTTCGTTGCGTATCCGATCTTCTCGATGCATCGGCAACAATGTTGAGCCATTGCTGCTGGAAAATTCCAATGACCCTAGGTGATACTTGCGGAAAGCCTGCCGTCCAATACTTGTTGAGTCGTTCCAGGTTCGCGAAGCGGCTTGGGTAGGACATTTGACGGACCTGTTTCAGCTGCTCGTAGCGACGGTTCAGCGTTCGTCGTTCGATCGCGTAGTCGAGTTCGGTCATGCGGTCAATTCCAACCGTCAAAGCTAGCCCCGCAACCACTCGCTCAAACTTTTCGTTCAGAGCAGTATCGGCGGTTATTTTATCAAGCATCTCCTTCGGGATTTCGGTTTTGTAATCATCGATCATCCTTCGAAGTGCGAGCGAATTAAGCCGGAATTCCTGAATATCTAAGAGCATTGGAATCAGCACAGCGCCCAGAGTCATAATTGGTTTCCTGCTAATCTCAAATTCGCGATTTACTTTCTCCGGGTCAATCTCCCCGTTTTCTAACTGGTACAACAACTGACGCCAGAAGATGTGATCAAACTGCTCGGCGGCAAGAACTGGATCGATTGACGAGTTCAATTGGTGCTCACGAATGGCTGCAATCATGCGATCACAATCGGCGGTCGTGACTCCGTTGGATGAAAGAGTTTGTGGGACAAGTTCTTTCCAGGCAGCCTCTTCCAGGCGACATGAACATACCTGGTTATGGACGTCGCCACGAGGCCGCAGGTCACGTGCAAGTCGCAACAGAATGGCGATATTCGTGATTGCCGAACTCTGGTCTGGCTGCTGCAGATCGAGGAACGTTTTTAGTTTCAGGACGTCGGCCACACGAAGAGCAGCTGCTGTACGAAAAGAAGGGGTGAGCGTTTCCAGTCCGTTCAGTTTCACTGGGAAGACACATTTCGCACGCTGCTGTGCTAGTCGAAGTTGAGCAAGCCCATCAGAGAACTCCAGAACTAACAATTTTAGGTCGGCCATGTCGACCGACGATGGCTCTTTCTCAAATTCGGTGATTGTTGATATCAGGCGATCCTCCCGTTCGCTGACACGTTTCAGTTTTTCCTTTTGTGCTTTGGATAGATCACCCTGGGATTCCAGACCTGTCGGTGAGAACTCATTGAAGGCCTGATCGTAAAGAGTAGCCGCATTCTTTTTGGGCGAAGAAAAGAAGCTACTTGCATCAAACGGAAGGTCATTATCTGCCCAAGGCGGCAAGCGGGATTTTGCCTTGGGGGCAGTATTTTGTGCTACGTGTTTGGCTTGTTTTGCAATTTCAATAGTCATATCGCCTCCGCGATAGATGGTGAGTATTTTCCGCTTCCCGTCTTCGAATGAATCAACGATTTGCGTTTTACCATCTTTGGCAGTCGTTACTTTCAATAGGGTGTCCTTGGTATCGCCTCGCAAGGTGATCTCGTATCTGCCAGCACGAATCGTTTGAGTTGACCTACCGGGTTGGACATCAAAAGAAGCGTATTCCTTGCCGTCTTTAAGGAGTACAATTTGTGTTCCAAGATTCCCCGCCTCGGCGTCAACCACCAATGTTCCTGTATCGGTAGCAACATAAATCATCACACCTGCGGAAAAAACCATAGCCAGGAAGATGGTACTGATGACGGTGAGGGCCAATGAGCGGCGTTTTCGTGTAGGTGAGACCCGAGTTGTTTCGCGTCTCGGGAATTCCACCTGTGGGCAATTATCTGAAATAGCCTCTACCAATTCCGCGGGCGTTTGGTATCGCTCGGCTGGATTTTTAGCCATCATCTTCTGCAATACTGCTTCAACTTCGGAAGGAACATCGTCTCGGAAGTTACTCAGACATGGAACTTCTTTTACGTGGTGCGCCTTCACCTTGTCCAAAACCGAACTTTCAGCAAAAGGTGCTCTACCTGTTAGTAGCGTGAAAAACGTGCATCCAAGGCTGTAGATGTCTGCACGAATATCAGCCAAGTGCGCATCCTGAGCCTGCTCGGGTGCAATATAGTCTGGCGTCCCCATCATTGTGCCCATTTGAGTGAGTTGGTACACAATGCGCGAATCAAGACGAATGTCTTGTGCATCGTATGCACCAACATCATTAGGAGTTTCTGCAGATTCAATGGCCTCTTCGGCTGCATTATTCGCCAAATTCGCGAGACCGAAATCGAGAATCTTCACAATTGAGTCATTGCTAACAATCGAACCTGTTTGTTGCTCGACCATCAAGTTGTGCGGCTTGATATCGCGATGAACCATCTCACAGTCATGAGCATGTTGCAGCCCTTCAGCCGTCTGACGGATGTATTGGCAAGCATCGTTCACGTCCAGTGGGCCTTCCTTGGTGATGATTTCATCCAGATTGTCACCGTCGACGTACTCCATGACCAAAAAATGAAGATTTCCAGCCTGTTCAGCGTCATGCGCAGTAACGATATTTGCATTCCGCAAGCTCGCGGCGGCTCGCACTTCTCGCTGGAAACGCTCGACTGCCGCATCATTGCTGACCAACTCCGGCTTGATGACCTTCAATGCAACAACGCGATTCATAACTTTGTGCTGGGCTTTGTAGACGTCACCCATTCCGCCGCGGCCGATTAATCCGAGGATTTCATATCGCGGATGATTACATAGCTCGGCCGGCAATGCCGTGAATTGACTGTGGTCTCTTCCAGTCAGATTCGACTCCACGTCAGCGGCGATATTGGACATGATTTCCTGGCTCTCGTTAATCTCTTGATTAAGTTGATCAGCGGGGGAGGCGGAACTGCGGATAAGCGATACAAAAGTGTCGTCTTGAACATTAACTATTGTTGCACTGCAATCCTCACATTCGCAAAGATGGGCCGCAATCTGGTCTGCTTCATCCGATTCGAGTGTGCCTAAGCCGAATGCGATCAATTGTTCCTTCTTTGGGTGAACTATTGAAGTGTTCATAGTCATGTTGGTCCAAGCAGGGTCAAATGTTTAATCGTTGTGATACAAGAAAAGAACGAAAAACCTCGAATTCTTACACCGGCCGGAAAAACTTTGTCAAATAATCGCGGTTCGCATGCAGTAAAGAATTTGTGACGTGCCTGATTTTCGCATCACGGTCGCTCGCATACTAATGGGACTCAACGAGGCCGTCCGCCTTGTGACGCAGGGCGGTCAGCACGCGATTGTGGGCCACATAAACAGACCCAATTGCCATGTTGCAGGTCCGCCGCCGCATCAATGGTACATACAACTCCGCAAGTTTATTCCAGGAATCTGAGTCGGTTCCCTGGCGGATTCTCGCAAGAAAGCTTAGTGAAGTCTCAGTCATGCCGGTGTCCGGAATCCGGTTCCACGTTTGCTTCCATCACGATTCCAAGCTTCCAGCTCACGAATAGGGATATTTTTTGATGTCCGCTCGGCTGGCAGCAATGAACTTTGACACCATCCGCTTCTTCCACGAGTGTTCTAACGATTGCAAAAATGTTCATATGTATTGCGTGGGCGAATGGGCCGTGGTTTACTGATCGTCCACTCCTGGTGATTTAATGTTTCGTGGTGCAATGGATTTTGATGTGCTCTCTTTCGGTTCAGCGTCTTGCTGGAAGAACGAATTAACGACTGAGAGCCTATCCGGAATCCTCTTCATGCTGTAAGTCGGTATTTGAACGGAGCTTGGTTGGGTGAAGGAGCTAAGCGGCGGAGCATGCGACCAATGGAAGCCACATAGATCATGGCTTCGCTCGATTTG
>NZ_SIHI01000107.1 GCF_007859735.1 Thalassoglobus neptunius
CACCAAATCGAGCGAAGCCATGATCTATGTGGCTTCCATTGGTCGCATGCTCCGCCGCTTAGCTCCTTCACCCAACCAAGCTCCGTTCAAATACCGACTTACAGCATGAAGAGGATTCCGGATAGGCTCTCAGACCTTTGGATACGCCCAAATACGCTTCACGATCGATCGAGTGTTTTGATCTTCAACATTGAGGAAGCCTTGGGAATCATGATCCAGCTCACTGGGCAATAGTTATCCAACCGCAAAGAATGTAGATACGACCTAGCTCTGTTGCAATGTGTTTAGCGAGTTCCTGATCGGCGAACGCCACCGCGTAGGCGAGGACTCGGAACGCGGCTTCGCGGAACAGGCCCGTCTCGGTCCGAGCATTGAGGGCTCCACCCGTGGTCCGCTTGAGTCCGCTCATGAAACTTTCGACCAGCCAGCGTCGTCCGGAGTTCATGTTCTCCAAATTGCCCTTGGTCATCTGAGATCGGTATTCACCGTTAATCCCACCATCCGAGCGATGCACGGCCGGATTGATGATGCTCTTCACTTGCCAGTCTTCCCGGCAAAATTGATGAACCCATTCAGCGTCGTAGCCGGCATCCGCAAAATAGCCGATCTGGTGTGTTCACGTTGCTCGCTTTGGCCAGGACTTCGCCCGCTTCTGTTTTGTCGTTGCTTGGTCCCCAGATGATTGCCAAGCTGCTGGGAAGCAGGGAACTCGCCACCATACACACGGAAACTTTTACGTATTTCTTCCTCTGCTTTCCACTCCGAGCGACGTCATGAGCACTCGCAGAAGTCGACTCCATCCCTGTCGAATCGATCGCCGCCTCTTCGGATTCGTTGTCGAACTGACAGACAATTTCCAGAAGCATGGAGACCACAATGTGGGGCGTGTCGCGACGATCGGTGAACTTCTTGACGTCGAATAATGCGGAAGCTTCTGAATTCCCATCGGTTTGCAAAGTGCTTCGGACGTTTCCAGGATCTCAATGACGCCGCGAGATGTTGTCTTCAAATAGGCTTGGAAGACCAGGCCGGTCATCAACTGAGCCTGAGTGTCTTTCTGCGGGCTGATGCGATGCGAGTACGAATTCATGTCCTTGCGAGCGGTCCGCATCGACAGCGACGCGACTTCCAACCACACATTCGTCCGTGATGACTTGCTCGTGCCCAGTCTCGTAGCGCATCTCAATCAAAACGTCCAGGCAACCTTTCAACAAAGCAACTCTACTTCAGTGTGTGTGATCTACTACGATACGGAATGGCATTCCGAATTACTGGAGACCTCAGATTTCAGTCGATTTCTTCGCTTGCGGAGTCTTCAGCACGGGTGCCAATCCCTCGCTCGCGTGGGCATGGCGAGAATGCCCGGTCGCGGTTGGCGCAAAGTCATTCCTGCACGGAGAAGTCGTATGATGCTTCTGTCCAACTTTGAACACGTCGAACACCGTTTCGAGCACAACAGCACGGAGATCGTGAAGACGAATAACTCACGGGGTTGCTCGATACGATCGAAGAGTGATGACGAAGCACCCGTCGCGGAAGTATCATGATTCCGGCAGCCTCACCACCGACGAATCTGGAAGGTAACTTTCCTGAGACGCTGACGGGTTCGTTAGTGCCGTGGATGTCGATTGGCACATCGGCCCTTCGGTAGTAACGGCCACCGATAGAAACATGAAAAAGTTTCACCGTGAATACCTGATCCTTTCGTCAGCGAATGCGAACGGCATGTCCACGCCAGCGAGGACATGGCACCCCGCAATTCGCTTGAGCAATGCCACCCTGCCAAGTGTTACTGGGAAATCCGAATTGACTCTTTAGTGGTTCAAAGCGATGTCTGATTGTACCGCGTCATCTGACGTTATACGGATTATGTTCGAGAAACTCTTTGGGCGGCGTGTAGATGGAGAACGGCTAGCTCGGAGAATACTGGATGAGTGTGGAGTTGATGCCGGAGAACTTACTGTGGGCGATGTCAGAGCACCTCTTTACGGTACGTTCAAAGGTGAATGGGAGGAGGTCACGTTTGCCATGAGCGAGTTGCTGTCGTCGATGCTCGTCGACGACCTCAGTGTCGATGACTTTACTGTTGCCGTCTGCGCATCGCTTTTTTTGGCAGATGCGCATCGACATGGATGTGATCAAGGATTCTTCGACTTCATGTTTGACGGAATGATTCGTTTGATCTGCGCGAACGTCGACAAAGCGGACGGCGAATTTCGTTTTCTCTTCTTCAAGTCGATCACCTTCTCGAGTGGAACAGGATCGCTTTGAAGGATCTGTCTTTTGAGCGGCGATGGTGAGAGAGGCTGTCGATGATACCAGCACGTCAGGGACTGCTCCCCGTCCTCACCTCCTGCCGCGGCTCGCTCTCCACGATTGAAGAGGGGATGACGACGCACCCGTCGCGGATGTACAATGATTCCGGTAACCTCGCCATCGACGAATCCGGAAGGTTGCTCTCCAGGAACGTTGACCGGTTTGTGAGTTTCGTCGATGTCGATCGGAGCGTCGCTTCCTTCGATAGTAACGGCCACCAATAGAAACATGAAAAAGTTTCACCATGAATACCTGATCGTTTCGTCAGCGAATGCGAACGGCATGTCCACGCCAGCGAGGAGATGGCACCCTTCGATTTGATCGAGCAATGCCACCCTGCCTGTTGACTGGAAATGGTCCAGTGCCAGACAGTTGGTCTTTCCGGAGAGGACACCTGATTCAGGACTTCCGAAGCTGTCACGACTTCCACCGGAGTTTTGTCTCCCCCATTGAGAACCCATTGCCACTGCTGGACAAGCCAGCAGTGGCACCCGGCGTGGCAAAGCGAAAATCCGCGACGCTGGTATCCCATACGTGATTCCGGCGCGTACCGATTTGCCAGAACGACTGGACTCGGTCTTGTCGGTGATTTATTTGGTGTTCAACGAAGGTTGTTCGGCGTCAGCCGGTGACGAACACACGCGGGCGAGCCTTTCCGACGAAGCAATCCGACTGGCACGATTGTTGCTGGGACTGCTACCTGATCCGGAAGTTATGGGTCTGTTGGCGCTCATGTTGTTGCATGAGTCGCGACGACAAGCCCGTACAAATGCCAATAGCGACATCATTCTTGTCGAAGATCAAGACCGCAGTCAGTGGAATCGCGTGCTGATCGACGAGGGAAAGGAACTCATCGAGCGTTCGCTGGCATCGCGCTGGCTGGGTGCGTTCACCCTTCAAGCGGCCATCTCCGCAGTCCACGCCGACGCTGGCAGGCCAGATGAGACAGACTGGCGTCAGATCGTCGGCCTCTACGATGTACTGTTACGAGCATCACCATCGCCGGTTGTAGAACTTAACCGTGCAGTCGCAGTGGCCAAAAGAGACGGTGTGCAATCTGGACTTGACCTTGTCGAAAATATCCTCGGTCGTGGGGACTTGACTGACTACTATCTGGCCCATTCAGCCTGCGGCGAATTCTTGAGGCAGCTCGGACGCATCACCGAAGCGAAACAAGCGTTCGAGCAAGCGTTGGCACTCGCCAAGCAGAAACCCGAACGGCGTTTTCTCGCCAAGAAAATCAGCACACTCGATGTCGCCATTTCTCACGAGTGAAAAGCCAGCCTCTCAAACGGGGTGACGCCCCGTCGGTTTTGCTCCGATCGCTCTTGCTCGACGAATCCCATCGTTTCCATTCGGATGCACCGGATCGTCCTCGTTGTACACTCTTGCGTGTCCAGTCGTTATGCGCGCATGGTGGGAGGAGTTTCAGCGTTCAGAAAAATAGGCGACACACCTGTCGATTCGCAGTCCAGCGGTTCGACTGCTTGTGAAATGCGAATGGTGTTGCCTGATTCAGTGGCAGTTTCATTGGCTGAAAACGACGAATTTGACGGGAGTTTGACCGATGAACGAATGCTGTGGCAGTTCAACACGTGGGATTCCTGAGCGTTCAAAGGCTGGAGTTCGAGAGTTGCTGGCGTTCGTTCCGAAATGCCCGGCTTGTCTGGCAGCCTACGTTGCCCTGTGGACCGTGCTGGGAATATCAATCTCTACGGCAGCGACGGTGCGTTGGGCAATGATCCTGCTGTGTGCCGCGTCACTACTCTTCCTGACTGTCAAACGTCTCAGTCGCAGTATGAAATGCCCCCGAAGTTTGAACCAGGCTTATGAGAGTTGGGGTTAGGTAAGTAAGTCAGTGTGCTGGAGTGGAGGAGAAGGTGGAGCCGTAGGCGGAACCTTCTCTGGAACGGAAGCACACTGAGTCGAAAATTCGGCAGGCGTCAACCCTCCAAGAGAGCTGTGCGGACGGCGGTGGTTGTAAGTCATCCGCCAGTCCTGAAT
>NZ_SIHI01000108.1 GCF_007859735.1 Thalassoglobus neptunius
CAAATCGAGGGAAGCCATGATCTATGTGGCTTCCATTGGTCGCATGCTCCGCCGCTTAGCTCCTTCACCCAACCAAGCTCCGTTCAAATACCGACTTACAGCATGAAGAGGATTCCGGATAGGCTCTTACTTGCCAGCAGATGGCAGAGATCCTGAGAAAGTTAACTGATGAAGACTTTGATCGCTTCGGGGTACACTCAGACGATGGTCCACTGACTTTGGCAATTCTCCTGGAGCGGATCGTTTCTCACATTCCCCATCATGTTTGCTTTATTGAAGAGAAGCGAAAGTATCTCGACAGCTGAGCCGCTTCGTGAGGGACGCGAGGTGAAATCGATTCGATCGATGGTCATCTACTGCTCGCCAGACGGTTTGTCGCCAAATGTCTCGCTGTTCTGAAATGCGATTGTGACGACGTCTTCTTCGTCTTCTTGAGGCACTTCTGTTGTCTCGGGTTGCTGAGCCGGTTTCTGTGACTTTCGGCTTCTCCCGCGATCGATCAACGTCAAGATGGCAGGAAGAGTGACCAGTGACACAAACAGGCAACTTCCGACTCCGATTACCAGAACTAGTCCGAGAGAAACAAGTCCCTGGTGGGCGGCAACCAGCATGCTTCCGAACCCCATCATTGACGTCAATGAGGTCAGAGTCACAGCGTTGATCGTACTTGGAGAGGTTTCGTAGGGGCCACGAGAGAGCCGAAAGTCGTGCGTCACATGAACGCCATCATCGACCCCAATTCCAAGGATCAATGGAAGGACGATGAGGTTCGCGGGATTCAGGTCGATGTTCGTCATGGCGAAAATCCCGAACATTAAGAATCCGCCAGCGATCGGAGGAAAGAGCGTCAGGATGACGTTGCGAGTGCTTTCAAAGTCAAAAACGAACGCTACAAGAATGGCCACGATTGTATAAAGCGCCAGAAGGTGCGCGATGTTCGATTCCTCGCCAGCATGCTGGCTCATGAAGTGCGTAAATCCGACGACCGCGAGCGGTGCAATGAGTGTGACACACAACGGCCCAATCGAAATTGCATCGATCAGAAGGATGAGTGTCACCACGACCAATGCGTAAATAGCAGCGTCAAAATAGCTGTTTCGGATTTGTCGCGCAGCTTCGAAGTTCTGAATGGGGGTTCCGGTAATCAGTGGATCAACACCGCGAACCTGATTAATAAATGCTTCCAGCGGCTTCTCTTCCCAGATGTCTTCCTTTGGGTAGACACGAATTAACCAGTCTCCTTCATCGGAAACGAATCGACGATGAATCGCAGGGTCAAAGTCTTTGGGAGTGACTGGTGACGGATCGGAAACTTCCTGCAGCTTTTGGAATTGCGCGTGAAGGGCAGTCAGCATGGCGGCTTGATAGGCTGATAGAATTTCAATCTGCTCCGGGAGTTCCATCGTTGAGATGATGTCAAGTGTCGCATCAAGACGGGCCTCAGCTTCGAGTGCCGATGGAGACGTTTGGTTCTGCACGAGGCTGTGAAGACTCTCTAACGTTTGCCCGACAGCGAGAGGATTGATTTCGGGGAAGTTTTCCGGGAGATCAGCGAGGCGGCTGAGTCGGAGATGGATCGACTGAATAAGCAAATTGGTTTCCGACGCGGGAAAGCGAGGCAGATAGCTCGCCATGTCTTCAACGCGGGCGACGAGACTTAACTGCTCAAACTTCTCACCTCGAATCCGTGTTTCTTCAATCGAGTCTGAGATCGATACGGCGTACAGCAACGATCCGTCAGTCTCTTCGAAGAGTCTCTCCTGCAACTCGACCGACTCCACTCCTTCGGCCTGCAGGTTCAATAAGTTTGCGTCGTACTCAACAATCGATTCGATCTCGCCATCGGTCCAACGGAATCCTTGAGCACCGACAATCACGATTGCGACAAGCGTGAGTACGGTCACCAGTGCCGGGAACCGTCGAATCATTTTTCGCAGCAACGTTCCCTGAAACGGAGTCGGAAGTCGTTGCGGCGAGACGTTTTGATCAGAAAGTGTGATGAGTGCCGGAAGAACGGTGAATGTGGCGATGGCACACAGCAGAATTCCGCCACCCGCAATGACGCCGAGCTCGGCGACTCCCAGGAAGTCTGTAAAAGTCGCACACAGGAACGCCATAGACGTTGTCACCGCAGCTGTCACGATTCCTGTTCCCACGCTTCGGGAGGTCAGAGCCAGTGACCGGTGAAACTCTTCGTTATGGTGTCGCAGTTCCAGATAGCGGGCCAGATAATGGATCGCAAAGTCGATCCCCAAACCGATGAGGATGGCAGCAAAAGAGACCGACAAAATATTGAGATGGCCGATGGTCAGTGTGGTGTATCCGAGTGCCCACACAAGCGCAACGGCAAGCATGATCAGTGCAAGCGCCGGGTGACGAAACCCACGGAACCCGAGAAGCAGGATCAGTCCGACGCCACCGAACGAAATCAGCGACGCGTTTCGCATGTCGATCTGCGACCGCTCCATCTCATCGGCTTCAAGGACAGGAATGCCGGTCATTCCGATCTCGACATCGGGCAATTGTGCTGTCGTCTCCGAGCAAATTTCACGCAACCGATTCAACGACTCCGACTTGCCAGTCAGCCCGTTCGATGACGTCTGAGTCGTCACGACGACAAAACCCATTTTCCCGGACGGTGTCAATTGGTATTCGGATTGTGCTTCTTGCGATACCAGATCGGTTCGAGAAACGATCTGAGGCCAGGGGGATTGGAACTCGTTGGGATCGAGAAGAAAACTTTCGAGGCTTGTGGCAAGCGACTCGATTCGGTTGATTGCCGTGTCGGTTCGTGTCGAGTTGCCTTCCGAAATCGAATACTGCAGGAGCTGTTCAAGTCTCCGTGAGTACGCATTCAGGCCAGCGAGCGACCAGTCTCCTTCAATGATCTCCCGGGAATCGTCGAGTTCGTTTTCGATCTTTTCGAGTTCAACCGGGGTCAGGTATTGAAGCCCCTTGGAAACAATTCGGTCAGAGTCAACGCGATCAAGGATGCTGCCAAACAGTTTGGATTCAGATCTCAGCTTTCCACCGAGAGTGTCGATGGCGAGTTCGACAGCTTCTCTGTTCGGTCCTTCAACGACGATAACGATGTCTGCTTGGGGACCAAACTTCTCAACATACTCCTCCCATCGCTGATGAAACTCAGAGTTCGAGTCAATCAGGTCGGAGCGATCTGTCTTGAAGGTCAGGAACCGGGCGGTCACAAGCGCGGAAAATAGAGTGAAGAGCCCGATGATCCAGAGTGTGACAACCGGTTGTGATGAGACGAACTGTGTCACCGCAGAGAGAAATCGCGGGAGGACATCGGATCCCGAGTGAGAATCATTGGGGGAACTCAAATGTTTTCTCCCGGTGGTCAAGGGCTGTTCAATTAGGGAAACCGCGACTCGAACGGATTGAAAACGTCCTGAAGTCAGAGAAGCGATTGCCCAGCATTTTGGCGGTCACGAATCCAGTGGCAAGGGGACGGAAGTCGCCTTTCCCTTATTCTGGAAGAAACTCACCACAGTCGAACTCCCTAAGAGTGTCAATCAGCAGGTCTCCGCGTTCCTGTTCACTAAACCCTGCCGAAATTCCGAGCAAAGTGCAACCAAAAATGACGCAGGCGACTTCCACGACGCGCATCGGAAGGGCGAATTCCTTCATGTCGGCGAAGAGTTCGTGGACGCTGCAGACTTCCCCGAACTTGGTTCCCATATAAAGAAGTTCAATTCCGCGGAAATCCTCGCTCCATTCATAGTCGAATGGACCGTATTCCTGATGACGGTGCGTCACCCAGAATTGAGTCTCGTCAAATCGAATTCCGCGCCGGCCTGGCATTGCAATTTCCGGAAAGGTGGACAAAGCGAACATCATAACGGAGACGGAAATCTCGTGGAAACCCAGAGTCGATGAAGGCTCGCTTGCACTCTCCCTCAATGGAGCAAATCACGAATGTGTTCGCATGTGCAGATGTGTTCGGGCTTCCTCGCACGTTTCTTCGAGATCCAATGACAGAAATTCACGAACCGAACGTCCTAACCTGTGGCCCGGAATCGAGATAAACTCACTCCTTACGAAAACTTCAAAAAACTTGTCTCCTTGAGTTGACCCCACAATAAGTTCCAGTACACTGCCGAGCCCGCTGATTTGGGCGGGACCAAACGCAACAAGCTTTGGTAAAGATCTTTGGCAATTTGGTTGGTGGACGTCTTGTGATTTAACGTTTTGCGTTAAAGAGCTTGGGTTCAGTGTTCTTGATTTCTCGATGATCGAGAAGTGCCTGCAAAGGTGCTTTTGGAG
>NZ_SIHI01000109.1 GCF_007859735.1 Thalassoglobus neptunius
GAATCATTTCGATCATCTCCCACTGAAGGTCAGTCAGGTCACTTGGGTACGCTTTTCGAATCGCCTCGGACACCGTGCACTCCTTTGCGTTGATGAACCGCAAAGTGTGAACAAAACCAGACTTTCAAAAAACCTCAGTTTCCGGATAGCCTCTCACAAGTCAATCATGCAATCAACTGTGGCGTTGCACTGGTGAAAGAGTCTCCAAAGTGCAAGTACAGTCGAGCTATGAACAGGATTACCCGGAGCCTGCTGGAACGCAGCAAGAACGAAAAGGCGCAGGATAAGAGGTCGGCAACTCCTAAAGAAACTGTGGGGATTGCCAAACGAGGTGTTCAATTAATTAAACAGGCTATGGGTTGTTTTTACCTTTGAAGAGGCCGCCCGCTCCAAAATCCTGCACGGGATGCATTAGATTAACTCGTCAAGAAGACCGAGTACATCGCTAAACTCCATTGGCTAAAGGTTAATAATGAGTGCGAGTCCCAAAACTATCGATCATCCAGGCAATGGAGCGAGTGATGCGAATCGATCACGATTCCAGGCGATTAAGAAGGATATTCATAAGCATTTGATCTAAGCACTCGATTTCGATTCGATCAGCGGATTAAATGATTACGAGATGCGGCGACAGCTTCGCGTCGGGATTGAAGATCTCTGCCGGTTTCGGGGCGACGTCCTTTCTCATGAAGATCAAAAGCGCCTCGTCGAGGAAGTTATCGACGAAACTCTTGGGTTGGGGCCGCTCGAACCTCTCTTGCGTGATCCGACAATTAGCGACATTCTCATCGATGGCCCGGAACGTGTTTCCATCGAACGACGCGGGCAACTCGAAGACACGAACGTCCGATTTTATGATGAAGATCATCTCATCGAAATCGTGCAACGAATCGCCAGTAAAGTGGGCCGCCGCCTCGATGAGTCCAGCCCGATGGTTGATGCTCGACTCGCCGATGGAAGTCGCGTCAACGCCGTCATTCGGCCACTGGCACTTGCGGGTGCGTTAGTTTCGATTCGCCGCTTTGGCAATCGTCCTCTCGAGATCCAGGACTTGATCGCCCGGGGAGCGATGACGAAAGAGATGAGCAGGTTTCTCATGGCCTGTTTCCGTTCGCGATTGAATGTTGTTGTCTCGGGGGGGACAGGAAGCGGGAAGTCGACACTCTTAAATGTCCTTTCCGGGTTCATCCCCAAACGTGAGCGAATTGTCACCATCGAAGATGCTGCGGAACTGCAACTCGATCAGCCTCGCGTCGCACGGATGGAAACTCGTCCACCGAATCTTGAAGGGAAGGGTGAAATCACAGCTCGCGAGCTGTTGAAGAACTCTCTCCGAATGAGACCGGATCGAATCATCATAGGGGAATGTCGAGGAGTCGAAGCGTTTGACATGCTTCAGGCGATGACAACCGGTCACTCAGGAAGCTTGACCACCATTCACGCAAATTCCGCACGTGATCCATTTCGACGACTGGAGATGCTCGTCGGGATGGCCGGTTTCGATCTTCCATCATGGCTTATCAATGAACTAATCGGATCTGCAATTCAGATCGTTGTGCACTGCGAACGTCTTTCCAATGGGGAGCGTAAAGTGACACAAATCACAGAGCTGACCGGAACGAATGGTAGTGTGATTGAGTCGCACGACATCTTCTCCTTCCGAAAAACTGGCGTGACCGATGATGGAGCGGTGACAGGAGTGTTTAGCGCCACTGGGATTCGTCCACGATGCCTGGAACAGCTGAGAGTTGCCGGATCGGAACTCTCCCACGAAATGTTTGAAGAAAAAGAACTTCACCCCGAACGTATCGATCGCGTCGCTGCGATTGTCTGAGATCTGACATGGATATTTCCACAATTTTCAGCTCCCCCCCCCAGCGATTGCTGCCGGACTGTCCATCATCGCGGTTGTCATGTTGATCGCGGATATGTTTTCGTCGAGTCGAAAACGAATTGATGAGCGAGTCTCGGAGCAACAGCGAAAGCTTGTCCGTGAGCAAGTCAGCAAATCCCGACTGTTCAAGGAGTGGAAGGCGGGCGGTGCCAGCAGCGGGGAAGAGTTCAATCCCAACTTTCAACAGAAGCTGGAACTCTACCTTGAGCAGTCCGGCCTGCGATTAACGATCGCAGATGTCTGTCGACGCTCGGTCCTGTTCGCAACAGTAGCTGGAGTGTTGCCCGCGTTATACTGTCACTACTCCATCACGTTCGGAGCAATGTTGGCGGGAGCAGTCATTCCGTGGGTTCATGTCGTCGTAGCGCATCGCAAGCGGATGCGGAAACTCTCCGAACAGCTTCCGGAAGTCTTCGATTTCATGCGACGCTCTGTTCAGGCAGGCCAAACGATTCAAAATGCTTTGCAGATCGTGGCCAAGCAAACGAGTTCACCAGTCTCCGACGAATTGACGTACTGCTGCGAACAACAGAATCTCGGTCTGCCGTACGAACTGACTCTGCGCGATATGGCTCAGCGAACTGGTGTCGTCGAGTTTTAACTCTTCTCAGTCGCACTGCTCATGCAGCGGCAGGCGGGCGGAGACCCGTCAGAAGTCCTCGAGAATCTGGCCGAACTTTCCCGGAAACGTGGAAAGCTCGCGATGAAGATCTGGGCCATCACAGGTGAAGGCCGCATGCAAGCAAATGTGCTTTCGCTGATGCCGTTCGGAGCGTTTATCGGGATCTATTTGCTTGACCGTCAATACGCCAGCATCTTGTTGAATTATCCATATCTGCTGGTCGGGTTGACCGTTGCAATCGCCGCAGGGATTTTGTGGATTCGAAAGATCATTAACTTCGAATACTAATTTCGCGGAGCTTTCGAACTATGAAGCCCGTATAAGAAACACACAAGGACGCACTCACGACGAGTGGTTTAGTCGCAATCGTTAACAATGTTCGCGATTGTCCCCGGTAAGTAAAACACGGATGTTAATGAAGACTGCGTTTTCGTTCACGACATCCAGGTGAGATTATGTTCCCGAGTCAGGTCGTCAATTCAATGGTCGCCTTCTGCGGATTTGCAGGAGTGGTCTATGCGATCTCGCACTTGTTTTTCAACGGTGATCATCGAACACAACGGCGCGTCGAAGAGGCATCTCGACGATTCAATCCGAATCAGGTTCCGGAGTCAAAACTCGGCAAGCTGGTGAAGTCGACGATCGGAGGTGTCGCTTCGAGACTCCCGGGTGGTGGTGAAGCGTCGATGAACGGGTCGGTCGGCCAGTTAGAGAGTCGGCTGCGGCATGCGGGCTTCTATGGTCGGCAGGCTCAAGCTTATTATTTCATGGCGACGATCGGACTCACCGTACTTCCAACAGTGATTGCGTTATCGCTGTTGGCGTTTCGTCTCATCGGTGCTGAACTGGCATTCTGGATCTCGTTGATCGGTGGTGGGCTGGGAATGCTCGCACCGGGTTTCTGGCTTGATCGAAGGAAAACAAAGCGGCACTTAACTCTTCTGAAAGGTCTTCCCGACTTCCTGGATCTGATGATCACCTGTTTGACCAGCGGGTTAAGTTTGGAATCGGCGCTCCAAAGAGTTTCCTCCGAAATCGGAAACGCTCACCCGGTGCTTTCGAACGAAATGGCCCGTGTACGCAGCGAAATTAACCTCGGGGCCTCCGTAGATCAGGCTCTGATGAATTTTGCAGAACGCAGCGACTGCGAGGAGATCCAGTCTCTGGCCACTCTCTGTCAGCAAACACGACAGTACGGGACTCGAATCTCGGATGCTTTCCGGTCGCATGCTGATCTTCTAAGAACCAAGCGGGAGATGAAAGCTGAGGAACGGGCGCAGAAAGCTGTTGTGAAGATCCTGATCCCCACTTTACTCCTGAGCTTTCCCTCGGTGTTTGTTGTGCTCGCGGGACCAGCAGCGATTCAGATTTGGGAATACTTCGGAAATTGCTGTGTTGAAAACAAATCACAGGTTTTGATCGTGGGCTAACGCCTCAGGGCGTAGGCGAGGACTTTGAGGGCGGCTTCGACGAACAGGGCTTTCTCGCTTCTGGCTGAGAGTGCGGCACCTGTGGTTCGCTTCAATCCGCTCATGAATGATTCCACAAGTCAGCGTCTGCCGTATCCTTTTGTTTCGAGTTCTGTCCTGGTCATCTGTGAGCGGTACTCGCCATTCAGCTTACCGT
>NZ_SIHI01000110.1 GCF_007859735.1 Thalassoglobus neptunius
GATTCTGGATACTATCCCAACTTCGCTTTGTGAGTCGAATTGCATTCGAGTCCCCTTTCGGAGTGGCCAACAGTTGAGTTCCCTACCAGTTAACTACTCGCACGAAAATGGATTTCACGGTATAAATTGCAAATCGGAGCCGTGTGTTGAAAAATTCTTTGGTGACCGGTTTCGTCGCGTTCGATTCTCTGCATGCGTCACGAGTTCTCACGTCTTTCAGGAAAGGATCGCCTCTGGTGTTTTGGAAACGTCACCTCAAGGAAGAACAGGCATTTACACAAGAGTTTGTATTTGAGGATCGTACCCTCCGGTCTCAGGACGGAATCTGGTTTTGTCCGCTGCGTGATGCTGATGGTCGCTGGGCTCTGACGAAGCCGTCCGGGTTTTCAGCTCTTGGGCCCACTCTGATTGTGATCTATCACCTGAAAACCGGTGAGTTTGTAGAAGTCCGGAGCAGCGACTGTCGTGAGGTCCTGTTGGATGGGAGGACCCAGTGGGAGACGGGCGGAGAGTTGCGGATCCACCAGTTGGATACCGTGCAAGCTGCGTTCTTCTTGATCAATCATCAATTCAGCGTGCCGCCCGAACTCCAGGAGGTGTATGACCGGCATCTGGCTGAACAGATGGCGAAACGGGTTCCACCCCCCAAACGTCCACCAGAGTTCTGGCTGGAATGGATCCCACTCGGATCTTGTTCCCACGTACTTTCGCACGAAGTTGACATCGGAGAAGAGATTGAAGAACTGGGAGCCAGTTATGTTGAGTTTCTGCAGAGCCTGGAACGCCCCGTCCAGGAATACCGCTCGATGTCATATGTGGAACTGCTTCCACTCGGGCGTTCCCTGTTTCGCTGTTACCCCGTCGACCCACAGCTTTGGAGACAACATTGCGACGAACTCCCGCCGGAAGATCTCGACTTGCTGGAACTGGACTGGCCTGCCGAGTTGGTCCCGCTTCAGGAACACCTCGTTCGGCTCAGGGAACTGATCGAAGCACCCCTCTGCTGTCTCACCGCCGCCGTCCGCAACAAACTGGATGACCTGTGTCCGACACTCGAGGAAGAGATGGAGGCTCACGATCAACTGATTAGTCAGCTTCCGGAATTGAAGGAGATCTACACGAAGGTCAATCAGATCTGTCGTCAGCTGGCGGCCATGCGAGCGTCCGAAGAAAATGAGTGCGACGAGGAGGAGGAATCGCCGATGAGCTGCAGCCCCGCCGAACGGGAACAAGGTCGCAATCCCAAACCGGTGACCCCCAAAACCGCCGTCTTGGCCAACTGGGGAGTGGGTTTGGACGGGACGACCGGACACTGGTGGCTGTTCCGAATGTATCGCCACCAATGGAGACAGTACAGTCGAGTGCCGATACCGCAGGGATTTCCCACGAAGTTGATGCTGAAACTGGCTGAAGAGAGTGGGGCGCTCTTACGGAGGGATGCACTTACATCGGTCTCAGAAGGAGGGCGTTCGATTTCCCAAAAGGAACTGTTAAATCGTGTGACTCACGCTCTTGCCAAAGCAAAGAAAGCAATCCGGGAGGCAATCGCAATAGCCGGAAAGGTAAACTACGAGAATGTGGGTAATCCGATCCCACATGTCTCAATGGGCTGGAGATCGATCATCGAGGTTGGGTACGTGGTGACCAACGATGAGGGCAAAGTGGAGTTCAAGCGGCGCGAGGAAATGTAGCTTGCCAGCGTCGATCAGATTGCTCGATTGCTGACGGGAGCTGATCTCAGATTGCTCGGTTGCTCGTCGCGATGATTTTATTAGAAGTTTTGCAAATCGGTAAGTGATTGCATCGAATTAACTTATGTAGATCGGCCTCTGCTCGTCTCGCATTGTCTTGAGTCCCGGCAGCATCGAGCAACCTCCGAGCAACCCTGAATTTTGTGAGTGGTCCGGAATCGTCTGGACCTGAGCAATTCAGGAGTTGCAGATGAAACGCAGCACGCGTGGTCTCCCTGACCTGGGAGCAGAACTGACGAGTGGGTTTGCGGGTCGGCTGATTCAGAAGAAGGCAGGACAGATTTGCTGGTCCCTGAATCTGAACGCGCATGATCGGGAGGATCTGGAGCAGTCGTTTCGGCTGGAGGTGTGGCGGCGGGCGGAGGCGTTTGACTCGGGGCGGGGTTGCTGGCGAGCCTTTGTGACGACGATGTTGGATCGACTAACTGCGACCGAGTACCGGAAGCGACGGGCGACCAAACTCAACGTGCGTTCATTGTCCGATGAGATTGATGATCAGACGTCCCTGGGAGATCTGCTGAGTGGCCAGGATGGTCGCCGACGTCGGGGAGTTGCTAACGATTCGGAGCGGGAGCGGATCGTTCGAGAAAAACTTCAGTGGCTGCGGGATCAGCTGGATCTCGACGGACAGAAGATTACGGAGATGTTGTTACATCTGCACGTCTCGGAAGTAGCTCGGCGCCTGGGTATCCCTCGTTCGACGCTCGTCGATCGGATTCACAAACTTCGTCGCCCGCTGCAGACGCTGGGTCCGAACAAATGACCGGAATTCACCGTGAAAGTTTGAATTCTCTCAGTACTTAATAGTCATGGGAAATTCACTCTAACGAGAGAGGTGGAGAGTGGCTGCGCATTGCTACATGTTCTCACCGAAGATCGAGATGGCCGAGGTGGAAGCCTCACTTCTGCTCAGCGTTTGGGCTGTGGAGTCTTTGCATGGAGAAAGTCGAGTCCGTCTAGAGAGCCGTTGCCAAGTCGATGACGATCAGCGGACCGTAACGATTGACGCCGGGAGTGACGTGGGCCGGGACCTGAATCGGATCTTCGTCGGCTTTCTGCATCGGGAGTTCAGCCCAATGATGTTCGAAGTTCGACCAGTCGCTGGGGACGATGTGTCGGGCCTTGCCTGGAAATCGATCCCTGAACTGGAACCTCAATCCGCGTTTTAAGCCAAGGAGAAGTTTGTATGGTTGCGCATGTGTACTCAGGTTATGTGCGGGTAACTGCCGAGCGGTGTTGTCCGGTCTGCAGAAAACCGGACTGGTGTCTGGTGTCGCGGGATGGTGGTGCGGCGATCTGCCCACGCATCTCGGAGGGAGCGGTTAAGGACCTCGGAGAAGCGGGGTGGCTGCATCTGCTGAGCGAACATCCGGATCGGTGGCGTTGGGAATCACGTACTGCTGCACCACCACAGGTTCACCATCAACCCGAAAAAACTCAGACCCCCAACCGTCTGCCCGAGACGCTGGCTCAGTTTGCGAAGTTCGCCGAACTCGGTCTTCCGGAACTGGCGGAGCAACTCGGGCTGAGCATCGAAGTCCTGCGTCGACTGAACGTCGGCTACTGCAAATACGAGCGCTGCTGGTCGTTCCCGGAACGGGATGCCAGCGGCACCGTTACCGGACTCCAGAAACGTTATCGCAATGGCGAAAAGCGTCGACTCACCGGAACGAAGGCGGGTCTGACTTATCCCGATGACTGGGATACCGGTTCCGGTCCGTTGCTGCTGGTCGAAGGAGCCTCTGATGTGGCCGCAGCGATGCTGCTGGGACTGTCGGTGGTCGGTCGACCGAGCAACAGAGCTGGTGTGAATCAGCTTGCGGAACTGCTCGTTGAGGTCCCGGAAGAGCGCGAGATCGTGGTCCTGGGAGAACGGGATCAAAAACCTTCCGGTCTCTGGCCCGGGAAGGACGGCGCGATCAGCACCGCCACCAAACTGGCCAAACAGCTGCAACGACCGGTCGGCTGGAGTCTGCCTCCCGATGGATGTAAAGACCTGCGTGAGTGGCTGAACCAGCATGGAGGTGATCAACCCCTGCGGATGCAACATCTGTTTCTGCAGGGGCTGCACATTGAGGAGATCACACCGCCACCGAAACAGCGGCTGGATGTGGATTCCCGACCGGTGATCAACGACGACCAGTACCGCAAGTTGATGGTGCAGGTCAGAACTCGCTCGCTTGATCGACCGGGAATCTATCTCGATCGCAGCGGAACCGGACACGGCAAGTCGACGGTCGACTTCGAGGTGATCGTGAGCATGATCTCACCGGAGGAATCGTTCTGATGCAGTCGCTGCTG
>NZ_SIHI01000111.1 GCF_007859735.1 Thalassoglobus neptunius
AATGTCGAATCGTTACTCCCCAACCACTGGCTGGCAACGCACCCCCAACACCGCTGGAACATCGCCGAAAGAAGAAAACAAGAACGCGAAACCAAAGCCAACACCCCGTAGTTCACCATGCGCTTACGGTAATGAAATCGGCGGACTCTTCGTGCAGCCTTCTCACCATGGAACAGGAATAGGCCGAGCACTCGTCGACAAACCCCAATCTCAAAACGGGACTCTCGAAGTGGAGGTCTTTTCGAAGAACTCCATCGGCCGGCGTTTTTATACCCGGTATGGGTTCGTCAAAATGGAAGAAAAGCTTCATGAACCAACGGGACAAAAGGTGCTCCGCCTAAAATGCACCACAGATTCTTAAACGATCCGAACAGCCTGAGAAAGGAATCACTCCCGATTCACTCCGCTCAATCCAAAGAATCGAACTCAGGGTTCCCCTCAATTCTCGTTCACCATGCAGCCCAGCCCATTTCAGCTCATGCGAAAGGAATGTGACTTTATAGTGTTCTAATTGACTCTCGGAAGAGGGGTAAAGTCGCTTTGAAAGTTGGATTGAGTGCTCGCGTGCACATTGCATTTCGCCCGATATGAATGGTCCGCGGTTCTATGTATCGGGTGGGATTCACTTATTCTCGATGAGAAGATTGTCGCAGCGATTTCTTAGCTTCTCGAGTGTTGCCCTGTGTTCGTCGAGTTCGGCCAGATTTTGAAGCTGATCGGGATCGACACGCAGATCGAACAGTTGTTCAAAAGGTGGATCAGGGTCAATATACCGTGTGTAAGTGTGAGTCTTGGTCCGGACGCCGACGGTTCTGGGAATCGCGCCGCGATGGGCATAAGGGTGGTCGTACAGAAAATCGTGCCGCCACTGCGATTCTGGATTGGCATTCAGAGTGGCCAGGTCGCGGCCCGACATGTCTTCCGGAATCTCCAGTCCTGCCAGCGACAGCATGGTCACGGAGAAGTCAGTCGTAATGACCATGCGGTCGGTAGATTCGCCGCGTGGCTGTCGGGGATCGAAAAAGAATCCCGGGACGCGTAGCGATGGTTCATGCATCAGCCACTTTCCGGAAAGTCCATGTTCACCCTTGTAGTGCCCGTTGTCGGAAGTGAACAGGACAACGGTATTGCCATTGAGTCCTCGCTCCTCCAACAAATCAACGATTCGTCCGACACCGATGTCCAGGCTGACGATTTGCCTGTAGTAGTCGCGTATATGCCGATCGAACACGTCCTGATCCTGCACCAGTTTCATTCCGGAGGGGCGACCGAGCGACTGCTTGATAATCTCCGGTTCGCGCTCCGCGTTCTCCAGTGTGGCGGATGCCGGTCTGGCAATCTCTTTCCCATCTGTCACATGCTCAGTCACCGGGTCCCAGTCGGTGTGGGGGGAATGCGGTCCCTTGAAGAAGACCATCAGGCAGAACGGCTTGTCAGAATCGCGTCCATCCAGAAATCGTTCGACGTGCATCGGAGTGACTTCAGAATCGACATGGCTTGGGTTCTCAAGATTTGCCTGTCCAATGCGATTCCGGTAGCCAGCACGCCCCTTCGCATCGGCCGGACAGTCGCAGAGGTCGTCCAGCGGTCGATCAAAACCATTGAAATTAAGATATCGACACTCGGCACCATGAAAGAAACAAGTCTGCATGGGTTGACCTGCCCAGTAGTCGAAGATGGCCGCACCTTCGTGCGTACGTTCCGGTGAGTCGCCAATGCCCCATTTGCCGAAGAATGCCGTTTGATATCCGGCACTCCGAAGCCGGGCAGGGACCGTCCGTTCGAGTTGCTCAACGGTCAGTGTCTTGTGGAAGTCGCTGATGCCGTGGCGTCCGGGATACTGACCGGTCAACAGATTCGCTCGACTGACGGCACATATGGAAGTGTTCACAAAGCAATTGCGAAACACCACCCCCTGCATCGCCAGACTGTCAAGATGAGGCGTTGCGACAGCGTCATTGCCAGCATAGCTGACCGCATCATGCCGTTGGTCGTCGGTGAAAATCATGACAATGTTAGGCCGTTCTGCCGCTGCGACTGTCCCCATGAAGAACATGCAGAACCAAGACACCATAGCTGCAATTTTCATTTACCTGACTCCTTGTCCGGCACAGACGCCATGCTCAAAATGACATGGGCATCGCACCCAGGCCCACGGGCCACACAGTCAACGATCTTCATACCAGCGTTTCACTTTACTGTCGTAATAACATACCGGATAATGGTTGTCGTTAGCTGAAAAAGATAGCTCGAACGCACTTCTGTCACTATTGACCAAATACCGCCATTGCTTGAGCCCTGAAGTTGGTTGCTGATAGCGATTGTTATTCCCGTCGTTCAATTCATCAAGTGAACCAGGAAACCTGCCTTGTTGGCGATGATGCTCTTCGAGCAATCCCACAATGACATCCCCGCGTGATTTGCTTTCTCGTACTATTGAAGAGTTCCAGGCAAAATGCTCATGGAGTAGGAATGCGAATACAACACCAAAGAAAGACAGCAGAAGGCACGAAGCACATACAAATAACCATGTCAATGCAGTGAACACACGGCGGAAGCCTGGGAGGTTTTTCCACGTCATTTGAAAGACACCTGTCTTGATCACGCTCACTGGACGAGTTCCATGCCCGCACTGGAGTGGTGATGTCATTCTGATCACCCTCAAAGTTCTAAATTGATCACTTAACCCACGGACAGCAGCATTCACTGCTTAGCCGCCCAAAATTCGTTCTGCCACCCGGGTTAGTTCAACGGTGACTCCTCATGCCACATGTTGTCAACAGCTCTGATGAAGATGCATTCTACGTCGAGTATTGTGAGAGCGTATCTCCTTACTTTGAGCGAATGGCCGACATGACTCTGGATCGCGAAGCCCGACTCCAGGCGTTTGAACAATTGCTCTCTCGCTGCGAGAAAAGGTTAGCGGATCATCGAGCCGATTTCAGCCATATCATTTTCACAGATCTCTCCGAAGCAATTGGCGAAGCTGCACCGCTCAATCGAGAACGAAATGGGTATAGCGACACTTTATTGCAACTATTCCTTGCTTGGCTCGAGGACGTTTTCCCGCGATTGAACGATCCTCAGCTGTCGTCTCTCGGTTCTGCGTTTTTGCATCTGGCCGCGGAGCCTCCAGTAGACACGACCACTGAGAAATGGCTGGCCAAAATGCTGCTGACAGGGCATCAGCAGATGACTATTATCGCCTACGAAACTCGCGCTAACTTCGACGATGAATTAATTCATCTGCACAACAAGTGGCGAGTCAAGATTTGCGGAGAGGCAAATTGTCCGTTCCCCAGCAAAGAATTGGCATACTTCAAAAAGCAAAACAGCTAAAAACGAAAGCATAGAACGCAAGTGTGATCTGACGCCCATTTGCAAACACTATTAAAAGATCGCTCCTCTCTTCCCGTACTTCAAGAGCTAGTTGAATAGCGAGGCATCAACACATCCAATCCACCTCAAGATCTTCGGTCGATGACCAGAGAACATCATTCTTCTTCCATTCCCGGGTCGTTGCCCAATTCTCCAGAAATGTCGTCCAGTGCAGACTGTGCGTTATCAATAAACACCGGTGCGAGAAACACCCATCCAAGCCCGAGTGCATCGCCGATGGCTTCGAGTTGTTCACACCACCATGACTTCCTTTGCTCATCCCAATAGCTGCATTCACACGGCTGATCGGGAATGCGAAGCTCTGTAAGGGATTGTTTGAAATACTGAGCAGCATCTGCATAGCTGGATGACTTAGAGGCTATCCGGAAACTGAGGTTTTTTGAAAGTCTGGTTTTGTTCACACTTTGCGGTTCATCAACGCAAAGGAGTGCACGGTGTCCGAGGCGATTCGAAAAGCGTACCCAAGTGACCTGACTGACCTTCAGTGGGAGATGATCGAAATGATTC
>NZ_SIHI01000112.1 GCF_007859735.1 Thalassoglobus neptunius
CAAATCGAGCGAAGCCATGATCTATGTGGCTTCCATTGGTCGCATGCTCCGCCGCTTAGCTCCTTCACCCAACCAAGCTCCGTTCAAATACCGACTTACAGCATGAAGAGGATTCCGGATAGGCTCTAAGAGCGGAGTGCGTCCACCAGTTCCGCCTTGTTCATCTTGCTGCGTCCTTTGATGTCCCGTTCTGACGCGAGGTTTCTGAGTTCCGCCACCGTTCGCTTTTCGAGACGCGTGTGCGGGTTCCCGGTTCCTTGCGTGGACTTGTTCGGTGTCCGGCCTTCCGAGCGGCGCTGCTTGTTCACAGTTCGTGCTGCGATCTCTTCTGCCCCGTCTTCGGACCGGCCGCGTTCGAGTTCGCTCTCTTTAATGTGTTCGTACTGTCGTTCGTCTTTCTTACTCCACTGAGGCATTGGAGGTCCTCCGATTTGAAGAAGCGGAATCAGGCACTCTTCAGAAGTGCTTTTCTCTGAGCCAGCCAAAGCGACATGTTTTCAGTGATGTTCGATGATGAAAAAGCAAGCGCTGTGCCAGCTTTATCACTGAAGGTGGAGACTCGATGAAATCGCAATATTCAGGTCGCATATGGCGATTCAGTCGGTTCTGGGGGATTGCAATCGGTGGATGATCGACCGCCCTGCTCTGTTCACGATCATGTCGGAAAGGACTTCCTTCGTGGGCGAGGCGTTGGCAAGACCAAGTCCTCTCGTAAAAAGTCGCCGAGGAAATTCAACTGTCAGAATGCCGCTGGTTGCAATCGTCGCTGTAAGCTGTCACGATCATTTTCTGTCTTGGCTATGTCAGTTTCTTTCTGAAAACTCGCGATTGTTGGACGACAATCGCCCGTGTCATTGAGGTGTTCACAGTGAGAGATCGCGCTCAGCTTTTCGTCATGGCTTTCATGACATTCTTTGTTAGTGCTGGAACTGTCTGGGGACAGTCTGGCGAGGTGCCGCAACTTGGAAACGGCATGCGAAACGGCTGGGCGGATCAGTCGTCGATCGTGATCTGGACTCGAACCACCCGGAATGCCGAGATGGCTTCCGAGGGACCAGAGTTTGTCAAAGTTTCAGCAAAGTTAGAGCGAGAAATCCAGAAGTCCGGCGAAGAAGAAAGATATGTCACCGAGCAACTGGCAGAAGGCGCCAGCCTCGATGAAATGATCGGAGCGTGCCCAGGGGCTCCCGGCGAAGTTCGGCTCAGCTATCATGCTGCGAATGACTCAGATCAAGTCGTGACGACGGATTGGATCGAGACAAAGAGCGAAAGCGATTTCACAACGCAGTGGAAGCTCGATGGCCTGACGCCGGGGACGAAGTATCACACAACCGTTGAAGCACGTCCGGTTGGCGGAGGTGATGTGACAGCTTCATTTCAGGGAGCATTCGAAACAGCTCCGCCTGCTCAGCAGAACGCGGATGTGAAGTTTTGCGTCACGACCTGTCACGATTTTCTGCGTCGGGATGATGGAACGATCGGACATAAGATTTACCCGTCGATGACTCGAATCGATCCGAATTTCACAGTACATGCTGGCGATATTGAATACTACGACAAGCCACAGCCATGGGCATGGACGAAAGAGCTGATGCGATTTAAGTGGGGCAGAATCTTCTCAATGCCGCGCAATCGAGAGTATTACTCGGCCCACACAAGTTACTTTATTAAAGACGATCATGATACATTAAAAAATGATACATGGCCCGGGCAGGTTTATGGGAACGTCACGTTTGAAGAGGGTGTTCAACTCTTTAATGAAGAACAGTTTCCGAGTCGTTCCCCTCGCTACGCAACGATTCATTGGGGAGCGGACGTCCAAATCTGGATTCTTGAAGGACGTGATTATCGCAGTCCGAACAATATTCCGGACGGTCCTGAGAAGAGCATTCTCGGAGCGGAACAAAAGAGCTGGTTGAAGAAAACGCTGCAGGACTCCACAGCCGCGTTCAAGCTTGTGTTCAGCCCAACTCCGATCGTTGGTCCGGATCGTAAGAACAAAAAAGACAACCACGCGAATACCACATTCACCATCGAAGGAATTGAACTGAGAGACTTCTTCAGCTCAATCGACGGAGTCATCGTCTTCTGTGGGGATCGACACTGGCAGTATGCGTCCGTCGACGAGGAAACCGGACTCTGGGAGTTCGGTTGTGGCCCCGGTAGTGAAACGCATGAACTTGGGTGGAAGGATGGGGATGTTCGCCCCAATCACCGATTCCTCCGCGTCGCTGGCGGATTTCTGAGTGGAGAAGTCGTTCACGACAATGGAAAACCTCAGCTCACGATTCGTCACCATACCGTGGATGGAGAAACTCTCAGCGAGTTTCCATTCCCTGTCGAGCAAGTCACGAAATCGGAATCGCAGTAGCTGAGGATTCCCTTGATCTCGGTCATTCCATTCCGGGGCGTTGAAAACGTTCTCAGAATTGCCAGTTGGCGAAGAAGTAGTACGACTCGGCGTTTCCTCGATCAGCAACCTGCGGATTCGGGTTCTCGGTGACAGC
Organism: Thalassoglobus neptunius; assembly: GCF_007859735.1. Lineage (GTDB taxonomy): Bacteria > Planctomycetota > Planctomycetia > Planctomycetales > Planctomycetaceae > Thalassoglobus > Thalassoglobus neptunius. The sequence goes on from NZ_SIHI01000112.1 coordinate 2,508, forward strand.
GTCTCCGTAGAAGAACCAGAAATAGCCTCCCTGAAGAGTCAGGTTGCTGTTCACTTTGTACGTCGCGACCAAGTCGAGTTCCGTTCCGATGTGCCGACTTTCAGTCGCGACAATTCCTCCGAACGGAGCTCCAGCGACGTTCCAGATGGCATCTTCGCGTTTGTCTTTATCGAACCAGTGCCACTGAGCCTGACAACTCAGCTTCTTCGAAGGATTCACGGTCAGCTGAACGCTGTAATCCAGCAGGTTTTGACCGTCGAGGTTATCGATCTGTCCCCAATAGGCGTGTCCGAGTGGGAAGAGTGTGCTGACCGTGTTGATGGTGCCATCATCGGGATCACTGTCACCTGAGCCCCAGAAGAAGACTCCGTCGAGAGTTGGCGTCCAGGGCATGGTGTTGAATGTCAAACCTGTTCTGGTTGAAACAAACCCGGCGAGCACGTCGCGGGCAGGAGCGGTGCCGACAACGTCGCTTCCCGTTTGAATGGCTCCTTCGTAATCCCAACCCAATGTCATCCAGAGATCGCCACATTCGGCATTGATGGGGATCGCACCTGCATAGCGACTTCCGAAGGTATGTCGGTCTCCATCGATCAGCGTCGGGCTATCGTCAACTTCATCGAGCCAGAGCCAGTAGAAATCGAGGACCCCATTGGGGGCGTTCTTGTACGTCGAATAGACGCCACTGAAGGTTCGGCTTTGATCGGGGGTGTCGTATGACAACGGGCGATTGATGTTTCCGGAAGTTCCGTTGACGGGGCGAGTTGCGAATCCGTCGATGTTCCAGGCATCGCTTGTGTAATAGAGTTTGACCCCTTCGAAGTTTCGAAAGGTGTTGGCCCATGCCAGTGGCGACACGAGATGCTGGGAACCGTACAGAAGTGTCTGTCGCCCTGCCTTCACGCGGAGTTTTTCCCCGACTCCCGAATCAAGAAGTTTGACGTCCACATAGTATTGGAGCAAATCGGTGCGGTTGACATCGATCGGAAGTGGGGGGAGTTCTTCATTGAACGTCGATGCGTCAATCGCCTCAACGCGTGCGGTGAAGTCGTCTCCCATGTTCAACTCCAGAAACGGAGTGAATCGCCACTGATTGTAGCTGGAGTACAGGCCTGTAGACATCGGTCAGAAAACGTAGCGCTCGACGGAGAGGGTGTGACGGAATAAAAGCGTAGCGCCCAGATGATCACTTGTTGTCAGGTGTTCAGACTTTTGGTTTTCACCATTTGTTTGAACTGAT
>NZ_SIHI01000113.1 GCF_007859735.1 Thalassoglobus neptunius
AATGTCGAATCGTTACTCCCCAACCACTGGCTGGCAACGCACCCCCAACACCGCTGGAACATCGCCGAAAGAAGAAAACAAGAACGCGAAACCAAAGCCAACACCCCGTAGTTCACCATGCGCTTACCTGTGTGCCAGGCAATCAGGATGAGTGACCAGATAAGCATTGCCAACGCAAAAATGATATCCATGTCCGAGTCAGGGGCATTTTCTTCAAGATAGAGCATTCGCCATACGAGCATTGAGACCCCCATGACCGACGAAACGAGAATCGCGAAAATTGCTTACCTGAAAGCGAAAATACAAACCAGGGGGATGCCGATACACACTACCGTTTCAATGACGATTGGGGGCATTTGAAGACGATCCGATCAGCGCTCATGCCAGTTCGTTGAGATGATGAAGAGGAGAATCTCACGAAATGATCGAGAGCAGAAAGATGTTCTTTTAAGAGTTGCTCATGATGTTAATTATCAAGTAACCGTCCGAGATTGATGTTGGTCGGTGATAGCAACTTACGAATTCGCAGTGCTCGTCGATGTTTGGTTGTCGAGTTGGACGGAGCGAAGGCGGAGTGAGTTGGCGATGACGGATACGGAGCTGAGGCTCATGGCAGCTGCTGCGATCATCGGGCTGAGAAGTATTCCGAAGAATGGATAAAGCACTCCTGCAGCGATGGGCACTCCGAGGACGTTGTAGATGAATGCGAAGAACAGGTTCTGCCGAATGTTCTTCATCGTCGCTCGACTGAGGCGAATGGCCCGTTCGATTCCGCGGAGGTCGCCTTTGACCAGGGTCACCCCGGCGCTTTCAATCGCGACGTCTGTCCCGGTTCCCATGGCGATCCCAACGTCAGAGGCAGCGAGAGCAGGCGCATCGTTGATTCCATCGCCAGCCATGGCCACTCTTCGGTTCTGTTGTTTCAATTCCTGGACGCGGTTGTGCTTGTCTTCAGGACTTACCCCAGCTGCGACTTCATCGATGTTCAGCTGTTTGGCAACATGTTGGGCGGTCACTTCGTTGTCTCCGGTCAGCATGGCGACCTTGATTCCAAGCTGATGAAGTCCCTGAACCGCATTCGGAGTTGATTCCTTAATCGGGTCATTTACAGCGAGCAGTCCGACAAGTTGTTGACCAATCGCAACATAAACGACGGTGCTTCCCTCGGATCGTAGTCCATCTGCCCGGTTTCGGACTTTCTCGATACCCTGAACGTTGTTTGTAATTAAGAACTTGGGGCTTCCGACGATAAGATGGTCATCGTTAATTGTTCCTTGTATTCCCAATCCGGTTGAGGAATCAAAGTCTTGAACGTCTGGCAACGAAAGTTTGCGTTCCCGGGCCGCTTGAAGAATCGCGTCTCCGAGTGGGTGTTCACTCTGTTGTTCGAGTGCGGCTGTCTTGGTTAATAGTTCGTCTTCGCTTATCTCGCTGAGTGTAACGATATCAACGAGCTTGGGTTTTCCTTCAGTTAAGGTGCCGGTCTTATCGACAATCAGGTAATCAATTTTCTCGAGTGCTTCGAGTGCTTCAGCATCTTTAATGAGAACCCCTTCCTTCGCTCCGCGACCCACACCGACCATGATCGACATCGGAGTCGCCAACCCGAGTGCACACGGACACGCGATCACCAGAACAGCAACCGCGTTCACGAATGCGTACGCGAAGCGAGTTTCCGTCGGTCCAAAGATCGACCACAGTATGAATGTGAGAATTGAGACCAGAATCACAGCTGGGACGAAGTAGCCGGAAACCGTGTCCGCTAACTTCTGAATCGGAGCCCGGCTGCGTTGGGCATTGGCGACCATTTCGACAATACGGGAGAGCGTTGTTTCGCTGCCAACTTTCTCTGCAACCATTTCAAAGGAGCCGGTTTGGTTCACTGTTCCGCCGATGGCGTTGTCGCCGGTTTTCTTTCGGACTGGAATCGGTTCGCCGGTGATCATCGACTCATCCACCGTACTCTGGCCGGAGACCACTGATCCGTCGACGGGAATTTTGTCGCCCGGGACGATTCGAATTCTGTCCCCTTCAACAACCTGCTCCAATGGAATTGTTTGTTCCTGCCCATCACGGATAACTCGAGCTCTATCCGGTGAAAGCGACATCAGCTCACGGATCGCTCCGCTTGTCTGTTTTCGTGCCCGGAGTTCCAAAACCTGTCCGAGGAGCACGAGCGCGATAATCATCGTCGATGCTTCGAAGTAAACGGGGACGTTTCCGTGTGTGAGAAAGCTTTCAGGAATAAAGTCCGGGAACAGCATGGCGATAATGCTGAAGAAATAAGCTGCCGCTGTCCCCATGCCGATCAGCGTGAACATATTCAGATTGCCGGTTTTCAGAGAGCGAATTCCCCGAACGAGAAACGGCCAGCCGCACCAGAAGAATACCGGGGTGGCGAAGACGAGTTGTAACCAGTGTGATGCAGCCACGCCGACCCACGAATGAATCGGAATGCCAATCATCTCACCCATCGCGAGGATCATGATGGGAATGGTCAATGCAACGGCCACCCAAAATCGGCGCGTCATTGAATTCAACTCATCATCATCGTCGTCGTCATCAAGGACGATCGTTTTCGGTTCCAGATCCATGCCGCAGATCGGGCAGTCTCCCGGTCCGTCCTGTTCGATCTCCGGATGCATCGGGCAGGTGTAAATCGTTTTTCGTTCACCACGAAAGGACGGGTTTCTCTCCAAAGCCATTCCGCACTTGGGGCAATCGCTGGGGACATCACTCTCGACACCGGGGCACATCGGGCAGACGTACTTCGCTTCGCTGTCCGCATTCGCCGTCATCGTTCCATCGCCGTGACAACAGTCGTGCGTCGCTTTTGTGTCGTCATTTGAGAGACTGCCGAACTCGACGATGTTCAGCTCGCCGCCTCCACAACACTCGCTGTCTGAAGCGGGCTGCGAAGTTTTGGAAGGAGCAGGTTCCGAGTGGCAACAACTCTCGTGCTCGGTCGACTCAAGAGTCTGAAGTTCACCTGGCGAATTCTCACGCGACTCGAATTTCTGCAGGCAATGCTGACTACAGAAGTAGTGAGTTTCTCCGTCGACGGTCGTTTTCAGTTCCGTCGATTCGTCAACATGCATTCCGCAAATGGGGTCAATCGCCATCTTCTATGCTTTCGGATATCCGTTCGAGACCGGGCGCAGGTTCGCTTCAATGTACCGTCTTCTTCAAGTGATTGTTCACTTCGACTCGTTGGAAGTGAAGAGTCGCAAACAATGAGTTCGTTCCAGTAGTGGTCAGACTCGTGTCGTGCCTTCGATGATAACACGCATTGTGCGAGAGGACTCACTTTGAAGACGCGCAACGATGCTCAAACCCGTGGCGGCACGGAGATTCGCACATTCACTGATCCCGGAATGCTCGAGGATCGAAGAGAGGCAAGAAGCGAAAGGAATGCTTCCGAGAAGAGTCGCCGCTGCCAGAACCGGGCGTACGTGTAGACATCGGTTAGAAAACGTAGCGCTCGACGGGCGAAAAACGGAGCGCTGTTGTTGATAAGGAACCCGGTGGAGGGATGTGAGCGTCTCGGCCGGGAGTGTCGGTACAGGTTATTTCGTCTTT
>NZ_SIHI01000114.1 GCF_007859735.1 Thalassoglobus neptunius
TGATGCGACATGCCCGGACTCCGTTCCGAGATGACAAAGGAACTTGTGTGACAACAATGCCTTACGTCATCACAACATTTCCATCAAGACGTCTTTTGATACAACACTAAAAAGGTTAACGGCGTTGAGTGTCTCCCGTTCATATCCAGCGTTACTTAGAGGCAGCAGACCTTGCATTGGAGGCCGCCATCTCACGCAAACCCCGACCCATGTCGGAAAAAAAGAGGCTGCACTACTCGCGCAAATCGGAAGTGCGTTTCTTCGGTCAGAAAGCCCAGCGTCGAATGCTCGTTGTTGAGGATGGAGAGTTACGTTTTTTCTCCGAGCCAGCGAACGATAAGCCCGCCTATCTCGATCAATTTTCTCGCATCACTCGGAAGCGACCGGGCCGATATAAAGTTCGCGTCGCCGCGCGCACTCTTGATTCTCAAGGAGAGAAACTCACCTTCGAAGTACGCACCGCCAGCAATAAACAACGTCTTGGCATCGAGACGATCGCCTGGTGTGACGCGTCTGGCGACGATTATGGAATCTATCAAACAGAATCAACATTCCAACCTGGCGAGACGATTATCATTGCGCCGTACCGACTCAATGACATGCGGCGTCAGCGCGGGCTTAGCCAGTACGCGCCCGGTGACGCTCCGCGTATCCGCGACCGAGTGAACCAACCCGATAATCTACCGCCACCCAAAGGGCTTGCTCTTGGGATCGGCTGGATCGAAGTCGAAGGGCCCATCGTCGAACAATGGCCGTCCCTGGGGCATCAACGTCTTTTCGGCAAAGTCCCACTGGTTCCTTTTGGGGAGCTTCCCGCAGAGATCAAGACGCCAGGCTCGCTCAATGAGTTTCGTGAAAGCCGTGATCTCACTCCTCACTCCGAGCAGCCAAAGAAGGATGCACGCCTCCTTCTGGCGGACTTTCTGCCCCGCGTTTTTCGGCGTCCAGTGGATGACGCATCGCTGCAAGCCTACGTGGATATTGCGAACTCCCGTCTCGACAGTGGTGAATGCTTTGAATCCGCCATGATGGTTTCCTATCGAGCTGCTCTTTGTTCTCCAGAATTCTTGTTTCTGATCGGCAATGAAGGGCCGCTAGACGATCATGCGTTGGCCTCTCGACTCGCTTATTTTCTCTGGCGAAGCGCTCCGGATGAGCGACTGCGCCAGCTTGCGAATGATGGGCGGCTTAGCGAACCGGAAGTTCTACATCGCGAAACCGACCGTCTTCTCGCCTCGCCCCGATCCAGCGCGTTCGTGAACGACTTCGTTGATCAATGGCTCCACCTCCGAAAGATCTTTGCCACACAACCAGATAAACGCCGTTATCCGGAGTTCTATGTTCAGGAAGGCGGACGAAACTTCAAGGACGACCCCCTTCTGGTTCACGCCATGATTGAAGAGACGCGGCTCTTCTTCACGGATCTCCTTCAGAACGACGGGAACCTGCTTCAATTTATCGATTCTGACTTCACTTATCTCAATGACCGGTTGGCCCGGTTTTATGACTTGCCTGAGGTTGACGGCTCCGCGTTGAAACGCGTTTCCCTTCCGGAGCGAAGTGTGCGCGGTGGAGTTCTCACACAAGCCAGCGTCCTAAAGGTCACCGCCAATGGAACACGCACATCTCCTGTACTCCGGGGTGTCTGGGTGTTGGAGAACATTCTTGGTCGCAAGCCACTTCCCCCGCCGCCGGACGCGGGTAGCATCGATCCCGACACACGCGGTACAACGACGATACGCGAACAGCTCAAAAAACATCAGAACAGCGAGACCTGTGCTTCCTGCCATCGACAGATCGATCCTCCCGGGTTTGCACTTGAGAGCTTCGATCCGGCCGGGCAATGGCGGAAGGTTTACCGGACACTTGATGGTGTGGAAAAAGTCAAGAGACACCGCCCGCAGCCACCTCCAGCGCCCGGCGTGAAACTGCGCGGTCGCGATATCCTCGGCCCTTTGCCTTACCTCCCAGCTGAACCTGTGGATGCCTCCGGAAAACTATTGAACGGGGAAATCTTCAGCGGTATCCGCGATTTCAAAGCGATCTTGCTACGCGAACCGAAGATCATCTCTCGAAACCTTGCTGCCAAGCTTCTCACCTTTGCCACGGGACGACGTTCCGAACCAGGTGACCTACTTGAATTAGACCGTCTTGTCGCTGAAATCGAAAAGAATGACTACGGCTTACGATCGCTCATTCACGAACTTGTCCAAAGCCATCTTTTCCTTGCTCGCTAGAACAACCTTCAACCCAAGTGCCGTTCTATGAATCGCTCAATAAATCGCCGAACCTTTCTCCGAACCTCCGGTATTTGTCTTGGGCTTCCCTTTCTCGAATCGATGACCCCGTCGGCGGCAGCCGCTTCGACAGTCAAGCCGCCGATGCGCCTTCTGATTATTGGAACGCCATTCGGATTTGATCCTCCAGAATTTGTTCCCACGACCACCGGGCGGGATTACGAGTTAACCCCATACCTAAAAAATCTGGCCGATCACCGCGACGATCTAACGTTGATTACAGGGACCAGCCATCCAGACTCCGGCGCCGCTCACCAGTCGGAGGTCGTGTTGCTCAGTGGCGCGCCCTATCCCGACAGCTCATTCAACCTGAAGAACACGATATCGATCGATCAGGAATTTGCATCGCATTTCCGGGGCCAGACTCGCTACAGTAGCCTTGTGCTCAGCACCGGAGGGCACTTCCCTGTCCCCAGCATTTCCATTACCGCCAACGGGGTGCCCATTCCACCAGAGGAAAGCCCATCGAAGATTTTCGCGAGTCTCTTTCTTGGAGGCAACGCCGAGGAAAAAATGCGGGAGCTGGATCGCATTCGCGAAGGACGCAGCCTGCTGGATTTCGTGGGCGAACGGGCCAAGCGGCTCTCGCGCCAAGTCAGTTCGGACGACAGAGATCGATTGGAGGAATACTTCACCTCGGTGCGCGACGTGGAAAAACAACTTCAAATGTCTCGAGAATGGGTCCATCGCCCAAAACCAACCGTACCGGGCAAACCGCCCAAAGACATCGAAGGCCCAGGCCAGCAGGGGAGCAAGTTGAAGCTGATGCTGGACATGACCCGTCTTGCCTTGGTGACCGACTCGACCCGATCCATCTGCCTCCGCACGTTCGGAGATCATCACTCGCTCACTCATCATGGCCGGGAAACAGAAAAGGTAACACAGCTTCAAAAAGTGGAAACGGAACTCATACAGTCATTCTCATCCCTCTTGGACCAACTGAAGACGAGTCGAGAAAGCACGGGGGAGCGGTTGCTCGACAACACCATGGTCTTGCTCACAAGCAACATGCGAGACGGTAATTCCCACAAGTGCTGGGACGCGCCTGCCATTCTCGCGGGAGGCGGATTCAAACATGGAAGCCACATCTCCTTCCATCCCGAATGGATGTAAGCGCATGGTGAACTACGGGGTGTTGGCTTTGGTTTCGCGTTCTTGTTTTCTTCTTTCGGCGATGTTCCAGCGGTGTTGGGGGTGCGTTGCCAGCCAGTGGTTGGGGAGTAACGATTCGACATT
>NZ_SIHI01000115.1 GCF_007859735.1 Thalassoglobus neptunius
CAGCTTCTGCAACACCTCAGCCAGCGACTTTCCTGCCGCCAACATCGCTTGCCCCTCCTGCAACAGCTTCACAATCTGCTCAGGCTTACGTCGTCGTCGCTTCGTCATCAAAGTCTCCTCGAACCAAAATCGGTCGGTTGACTCTCATAACATCTGGATCAGAAAATGGGGAGCACGCCACAGTTGCAATGGCAAACAGAAAAAGAATCCCATCTGAGACACAAAAACAAGTGCTGTTGAAAAGTCGACGGCGCTGTTGTCTTTGCTTTTGGCTTAATGGAATTGATGATGTCGTGAAGGGCCAAATAGCACACCTTGATCAAGACTCGTCGAACAGTAGTTTCGAGAATTTGGCGTTTCTTTGCTTTGAACATCACGACGAGTACGATAGCCGCCCAAATGTTTCCAAGGGATTGCAGCAACCGGAAGTGACACAATGGAGAGACGAGCTCTACAAGGAAATGGAATATAGATTCCGTAGCGTGCGAGAGAGAAAGGTCGAAGTGTCGATCGTCAGGTTTGAGCCAGTCGAACACAGAAAGACCTTCCGACTTGTGTTTCGTCTAAAGAACGTCGGGCAAGCAACTATTGTGAATGCCACCCTTTCGATTCGCCTTCCGCAGAATGTAACTGCCAATTCACCGCGCAAGCAGACGAGGCGCAAAAGTTCGGACAGTTTCATCAATATGGGGCTCGACTTGAGCGGTTTCGAGATGCAAGAGATCTTCGGCTTTCACGAGTGTACGGAAGATTTCTTCGAGCCCGGTGGACGGGTTGCGACCTATGATATGCACGCGATCAATCAGGGGTTGTTGCCGGACCACAGTCTCGAAATTACTGGTCTTGGGTTTCGCTCTGACGAATTCCAAGATGGTACTGATCTGTGTCTCGAATACCGTGTCGATGCCAATGACATGGACCCGCAGCGTGGAACGGTTTCGAGGCAGATTCCTACTGGTTTGGAGTGGGTGTTGCAGGATCCAGAAAAATATGGTCTGCCTAGAAATATTACTCTCGAAGAACTCGAAGCTAAAATTGATGAATCGGCGGACGACCAACCGCGACCGAACATAGAGGAAGATTTCTAGTTCTTCCCAAGGACAGTCGACATAGAGTGGGGTAAGGAAGTACGCCGCAGACCCACAATTGGCAATTGGACGATTCTCTTGCAGAAATTGATCGGGGAGGAGCCGAACCATGTGTTCGTGGGAACGACCCCGAAACCTGGGGTGAATAGATTTCCCGATTCAATATTCCCCTCGAACGGAAGGGCTGCATCGATACCGCGGTTTGTGCCACGCTTCACCTCGCAAAACTAAAACGAACCACCCGCAGCTGCAAGAAATCTCAATGTCCCTCGACCTCGAAATCCGCTCCGAGTAACCGGTGATGTTCCTCATCACACGTTTGTCTTTTTGCGGCAGCGCACTAATTGTGTGCAAATCGCTCGGAGGCAGCAGAGTTGCCAACGATCTTCACAGTGAAGAAGACCGTTCTCCCGAGAATGTGAGTACGACAATCGCTTGGTGCGTCGTCAGCATGCCTACTCCAAACCTGTGCTTATGATGCTCGTAAGGTTCGCTATAAAAGCAACGGAATCAGCATGGATGTCTTCGCCTGATATTCGGTGTACTCGGGAAAACGTTTACGCAGAAGTTTCTCTTCGAACTTGATCTTCAGCATCAAAACTCCCAGCAGCCCGAGCCAGCAGGTGATAATCGACAGCCGAGGCGGCGCGAATGCGCATCCGGCGCTTGCGGTTAGCAATGCTGAATACATCGGGTGCCGCATCCATCGGTAGGCTCCAGTCGTCTTTAAACTCGCGGATTGTCGCGGTGTCGGGGAAACTGTCAGCGTCTTCGTCCCCATCGAAATGGTCGCCCAAATCATGACTGCTACCCCAGCCACGACGAGCAAGTTGGCAACGTGATTGTCGCGACTCCAGTCATGCTGCAAGAAAATCGCTGCCGCCAACGCAAACTGCGCAAGCGTAAGTAGTAGAGGCCGCACTGGGTGATGCTTCTTTGATTCCGCGAGTTGCTTCAGCATTTCTAAATCCGACGTTTAGTGGAGTCTTCGTCGGCTCCACGCTGATGCGAATGGCAGCTGGTTTCATTCTCATGCAAGTATTCATTTGAAAGTATTGAATGGAGAATAGAGAATGTGTTGTCACATGTCGTGTCTGGCTGCACCGCTTGACTGGATTGCTGGCGCAGAAGCCATCTGAAATGGAACGTATTCGCTCTCGTGTGAAGACTCAAACGTGGAGAGACAATCATGAAACCAATTCCAGTTCTGATGTTTGCAGTATTGGTCATCGGGGAGGCTGCAGACGGTGAAATTATACGTTACAACTTCGTCAGCAATCCATCGATTCAGAACGGTGTGACCACGTGGGAACGGATCGGCTTGGATCTCGTTGAGACGAATCGAAATACCAATCCCTCTCCATCTCCATATGAAATCTCCGGATTCATCGATATCGATCAGGGCCCCTTCAGTACTTCCCCTATTGAAGACGCAAATGTGACAGTTGTCGATGCTCTTGTCACTGTGTCGAATGGAATCACCTCGGCGACCTTCCACGAAGAACACTTGAGCATCCTTGAACAAGTCTTCGTGTCCGATCCGCCCAACTGGTTTGTCGACGAAAATGAAATTTTCTTCATGGACTTTCGCCCTTCGTTCGGGCAGATCGAATTTCGAAATGGGGACAGTTCTTTGACTTGGTGGGGAGGAACAACGGAACTCGTTGTTGATATCAACGGAATTCCAACGGATCTCGCGGAATCACGTCGTCACAGCTCCGCTTATATCAACGGAGAACTGGCTTGGGAGACGACGTTTCTGACATTTAGTGGCAGCCCGCTTCCCTCGACCGATCCCAACTACTTCACTGATGGGTTCGTGATCGCCACTCGAAATGACATGAATCATCCCATCCCGGAGCCTTCTTCCTTCGTGTTATTTGGGCTCGACCTGATCGCCCTCCTGACCATTCGACTGAGGTTATGGAAGCCATATTCATTATCTGCCCGAGAGGAAGAGATGTAGGTCGTGAGTACAACCGGTCAATGAACTCTCACTGACGGCTTGAACAAAGTAAAAGTAGGGTAGGATTAGGAGGTGCGACGCAAACCCACCATTGACTGAGGTGTTGTTTTCTAGCAGAAATCAATTGGAGCTGAGCTGAGCCAGTTGCAGGTGGGAATGACCCCGAAACGTGGGATGAATAGATGTCCCGAATCAGAATTCCCCTCCATTGGGCGGGCTGTATCCCTATTGCGATTTGTCCTATCCTGCGGCTCTAACGTCAATCCTAGCTGTTGAAAATCGATCAACCCGTTGAAGTATCATGCCAGACCCGACCTTTGAAGAGCAAAAAGCGTCGCTTCAAGCTCAAAGCGAGAAAATCAATGCGCGGTTTACCCGTCTCTGGATTCCCGGTCGTCGAAAGTATATCGCATGTGAAAGCTACC
>NZ_SIHI01000116.1 GCF_007859735.1 Thalassoglobus neptunius
ATGTCGAATCGTTACTCCCCAACCACTGGCTGGCAACGCACCCCCAACACCGCTGGAACATCGCCGAAAGAAGAAAACAAGAACGCGAAACCAAAGCCAACACCCCGTAGTTCACCATGCGCTTACTTAAACCAGCGTTCAAATACAGTGCCAGTGGGCAAAGGCCAACTTTCCGGATCATTTTTGTGATGTTGGCAAATCACTTTGACCGTCGTAGTTCTATAGTGATACGGCAACAGGCGTAACTCCGGCCCAGATCGCCGAGCAGTGTTAACTGGCCGCTCATCGAAGCCGCCGAACCGAGCCACCGACGGAAGGGTTGGAGATTGGAAGCAGCGGTTCAGTCTTTCTTCGAGAAACATCTCACAAACATCCCGGCAGATATCTGTGGAGTGGGCCTCGACCTCAATGACGTTGAAACCAAGTCTTACAACCTTTACGGGAAAAAAGTCTTCGGTTTGACAAACGATACAATATGTGATGTCACCAACGTGGTATCCTTCGAACTCTTCATCGCCCGATGGCCCTGAAAGATCGGCAGCAGATGGTTCTTGAAGTTTATATATCACTATGTTTTCTTGGCTCGGCCAGTTCTCCCAATTTTCGATCAACCTGGTAACGGCGATGTGCAAGTCTACGGATTGGCGAAACAGAGAGCACCGCGAGTCAGCAATCGGTGAAAGGCCTCTTCGTAAGTCTTCGGGAACCTGCGTACCGAGCGCAAACAACGCTGAAACCAGCATTCGGTTCAGTGTATCCACTCGCCGGAGGTCGTCAGCCAAGAAGTTGACCGCCGAAATCAGCGTGTCCATGCGCTGAAAACCGGGATCGTCACCTTGATGCACCAGCATGACCAATCCGTTCTCTGCGAACGCCTCAGCCAGGATGATTGATGTGGCCTTAACACGGTTCATAGATTGGTACAGGTCTTGGGGCGAACTTCCGCCATCACCGGGTGGCGGGAATTCACTTTGATTTCAAAACACGCTGGCCACCACCACTCCGGTGCGTGCCCTGGTTCGCCGCTTCGAGATGCCCAGTCAGACACCGAACTTACTAATCGCACAATTGAAAGGTCTCTCCTGTCGCGCAGGAAGACAATTCGTTCCGCCAATTCATCTACGCTCGCGGAATCTAATTGAATCGAACCCAATCCTTGAGTTTTGCATGCTCGAATATCATCTCGTGCTGAATCTGTAAGTCATGCCCTAACCCGGCTTCGTCCGCTCTTTGATACATTGCGATCGCGATCCCCACGTCGACGTACGCCAGACCGACTGCGTTAAAATAGACTCTCTCGTCATCACGTTCCCGGCCTGGCTTGGAGCCATTCACCAGTTCCACGATATCAGCATGAATGTCTGCATCCGTCAGCACGCCGTCCTTGTACATCCGGCTAAGCGTTTGGGTCCGATGCTTCACGGTCTCCCAGTCGTCACAAACGATCTTGTCGCACTGGTGAGCGACAGCGTATTCGTCCTCCCAGCCGCCCACATGGCCATAGAAGGCCCCAGGCTTCATCCATTGAGCCTTGAGTAAAGGGGCTTGGGCACTTGTAGCTGTCACGATGATGTCCGCATCGCTCGCGGCCCGCTGCAGATCTGAATTCGCGCCTACGATTTTCATGTCTGGAATGATCGCAGACATTTCCTTGATGAACTGGAGTTCTTCCTCAGGCAGTTTTGCCGCGACGCAACATCGTTGAAGCGAAGGAATGGCAGTCTTCATCGCAATCAAATGCATTTTCGCCTGCTCGCCAGCACCGATAAACCCGATCGATTCTGAGTCCGGGCGGGCGAGATATCTGGCCGCCAGAGCTCCCATACTTCCAACTCGAACATTGGAGCAAAGTGTGCCCTCCATAAAGGCAATCGGAAACCCATGCTCGATCTCAGACAGGATGATCACAGCGGACAGGTTCTGAAGGCCATGTGTGACGGGGTTCGGCGGGAAGACTGAAACCCACTTCATGCCACAGATCGCCTTGCTCTTGAACGTCGCTGGCAGGCAGTTAATCCGCTCCTGCGTTTCGTCGTTGAAGATTTGGACAATCTTCTCGGGGAACAAAACATCGCCTTGGTCAAAGGCGGAAAGCGAGTTTTGAGCAGCGTCCATCGCCATCTCAATATCCAAACATCCAGCGGCGAGGAGGTCTTCCTGAGAAAAGAAGCGGCAATGAATATCGTGACGGGCCAAAATGAACTCCTCTCAAAGCCAAGTGTTTTGTTCGATGAGATCAGGATGATCGACGGTTTGCGCAAATCATGATGGATTGGAAGCTGAGCATCTTGGCAGGCGAAAATGATCGAGACAGAATTTTTCCTGCATCACCTGTTCTTAGTAGTACTATGAAAATCCTGTAAAAGTCGAAAGCAGTTGTCAAGAACAAAGAGCGAAGTTGCGGTGAATCAAGATGTTGCGTCGAACGCCCCAGCCGGCAATCAAAGAATTCTGAGCATCAGGAACGACGTAAGGTGGGACAAATTGCGAGAGCGATGCAACTCCACCACTCGAAGGGGAATTCTAATTTTTGGAACACCCACTCACCCCAAGTATCGAGTTCATTCCCACCTGCAAATGGTCCAGTTCCGCCCTAATCGATTTCTGGTAGAAAATCATTCCTCAGTCAAAGATGGGTCTGCTTCTTATTACGTCTACTCTTCGACCGAACACTTCAATAGGTTGTCACCGGAACCAAATCATCAATCCAACGATCGCACAAATGATGAGGGCAACGAAGACAATCATCGTGAGAATGCAACCAGCAGGTGTTGGTGCCTTTTCCGCACCGACGATGGCGTTGTAGCGAACAAGTGATTGGAGTGCTGATTGGTCGTCTGGGTGACCGCATTCACAAGTGCCAATATCGGAGTATCTCAATTCAGCGCATTCGGGACAGCGACCGCAGCAGTCACAGTACGGGATGTCGCACGTCGGACATTGGTCGATTCTTGTGGAGCGTTTACGGCCGCAGTTCAAGCATCGACCACATCCGGGGCAAGCAGCTCGTGTTGCAGCAACGATGGCGTTGCAGCCGGGACATCGAATTAGCGACCGGTCAGCCATGTATCTTGTTCCGCAGGGTGGCCCAGCGATGGGCGCGCTCAGGGATGCGTTCTTGAGACTGCCGAGTTTGCCCCGGGTGACTCACAACGCCGTTAACTTTTTTAGTGTTGTATCAAAAGACGTCTTGATGGAAATGTTGTGATGACGTAAGGCATTGTTGTCACACAAGTTCCTTTGTCATCTCGGAACGGAGTCCGGGCATGTCGCATCAAGACGTCGAAGTCG
>NZ_SIHI01000117.1 GCF_007859735.1 Thalassoglobus neptunius
TGATGCGACATGCCCGGACTCCGTTCCGAGATGACAAAGGAACTTGTGTGACAACAATGCCTTACGTCATCACAACATTTCCATCAAGACGTCTTTTGATACAACACTAAAAAGGTTAACGGCGTTGGGTGGCCCGGCCGACGTCGGCTGGGTTGCGTAGCAACAAGATGCTTCACCGTCCGGTTTCTCACTCGACCCGACGGCAGAATCATCATCCGTTTCCAGTCTCAGACCCCCTTCACCACGCCACCCTGCCCCATTTTACTAACTTTCGAATCGTCCGGGTTAGTAGCCTGCACGGACCCAGTTCCGTTCCGAGAAGTCCATCCCGAAGGATTCGTAGGCGCTTCCGTT
The DNA here is from genome assembly GCF_007859735.1 of Thalassoglobus neptunius. Lineage (GTDB taxonomy): Bacteria > Planctomycetota > Planctomycetia > Planctomycetales > Planctomycetaceae > Thalassoglobus > Thalassoglobus neptunius. The sequence goes on from NZ_SIHI01000117.1 coordinate 355, forward strand.
CAGGGATGCGGAAATCACCAACTGGCCCCCAAAGCTGACGTCGCCGAGGCCATGGGGATCCCAGCGACCAACAAAGTTGAACACAATTTGCGATACGGGGTTACTTTGACGCGAGTGCGACTGGCCCCGCCAATTGACCGTAAAGCTGGAGGTGTACATCCCGCTCGACGCATCCACCAACCCTTCGACGCGCGCATTGCGGATGTCGTACCCGTTATACTGATAGATCAGTCGGAAGTAAAAAACCTGCCGACTCCACCCGGGGCGGGGGTGAAATGCTGTCAGCTTAATCCGTGTATTCATGTCTCGCCATCGCGCCGAATTCGGCGTCTTCGGATGCATGTAAGACACAGCCTTCGAGGTGCTCGAAAAATTTCCGGAATTTCCGTATTCCGCTCCGGTTGAGAATACCGCAAGCCCCAAGCCTGCAACTGAAACTGGATCAACCATTTGAGATCTCCGTGGTTTGATGGCCTGTGAGGAATACTGCCGACGCTGATGTATCACATTCAAACGACGCAGCACCATTATCCGGAAACACGATGAGCGGTTGCTAAGAGATTCAAAAGAAATCAGATGTTTGTGAGAATTCACGTAGTGACACGGGAGCACGGGTGCCCTGCCCTTGCTCCGAGAATGCGATTCTCCCTGAAGCGATGAGTAGCTGTGTTCTGTCCGGATGGGCTTGACAAAGGAAGTTTCTCGCAACACACTGAGTTACATGAAACGAGACAGCAAGCTTTCCGGAGTGCTGCACATCTTGCTGCACATGGCGGAGTTGGAAGAGCCAGTCACATCCGAGGATCTGTCGAAGATGATGGACACCAATCCAGTTGTGGTGCGTCGGTTGATGGCAGGGCTGCGCGAGCAGGGCTACGTGCGTAGCGAGAAGGGGCATGGTGGCGGTTGGACTGTAGCTTGCAACCTGACCAAAGTCACTCTCCTGGACATCTACAAAGCAGTCGGAAGTCCGTCGCTGTTAGCGATCGGCAATCGCACTGAATCGCCTGGTTGCCTGGTGGAGCAATCCGTGAACGCGGCACTGGGCAAGGCATTTGACGACGCCGAGCAACGACTGCTGCGGCGACTGGGCGAAGTGACACTCGCTTCGCTGAGTGCCGATTGTCACCAACGACTCGAAGCCAAAGGAATCTCACTTAAGGCGAAACGGAATACACATGGCGTCCAGTAAAGAATTGCAGAAAGCGGCGTTTCACGATCCGAAAGCGGTCGCCCAGTACCCCGACTCGCCGCGTCGTGCAGTGCCTGGATTCGCGGACATGCAGCGAATGGTAACGCTATTGCTCACCGAGCGTGTTGGCAATAGCGGTCGTATCCTCGTTGTCGGAGCTGGCGGCGGACTGGAGTTAAAAGTCTTTGCAGACGCCAAACCGAGCTGGACGTTTGATGGCGTCGACCCGTCTCCAGCCATGTTGGAACTCTCCAGACAAATCCTTGGTCCGCATCTCTCGCGGGTCGCACTTCACGAGGGCAAAATCGACGTCGCACCGGAAGGACCGTTTGACGCAGCGACTTGCCTATTGACCATGCACTTTGCCGACCTTGATGAGCGCAAACAGATGCTGACAGCCATTCGTGGGCGACTTAAACCAAACGCCCCGTTTATCACGCTCCAATTAAGTTTTCCTCAAGCAGACGGCGAGCGAGAACAGTGGCTTGCTCGCTACACAGCTTATGTAGTAAGTTCCGGTGTCGATCCGCAAAAGGCATCGCAGGCAAGTGAGGCGATCGACTCGCATCTCACGATTCTCGATCCACAACAAGACGAATCGCTCCTGCGTGAAGCGGGATTTTCCGACGTGAGTTTGTTCTATGCCGGATTGGCTTTTCGAGGATGGGTGTCCTATGCATGACGAAGCGACACCGATTGGGCGCTGCGATAGAGGAACCCACCTCCGACGACGGGTGCGACTCCGTGTTACGCACTCTACATGACTGTCGTCAAACGTTCCCCCCTGGCCCCCAGATCGAACCGACAGTGCCAACATTGTTGTAAGGTGTGGGTTTCGCTCACGAACTTACCGAACGATTGACCGGTGAGTCTACCGGAATCATTATACGTTCTGGTGAGGTGAGTCGTCACCTCCTCTTCAATTTTGTCGTGCAGTCTCCGCGAATTATTGGTCTTCGTAATCACCGCTGAATCGGGATACGCGATCGTCGCACAAGAATCGGCCGGTGGAACCGCCCCTATGTCACTCGCTCAACTGTGATCCAGATACTGGTCTCCTCTCAATGGCAATGGTTCACCTTCCCAATTAGGTAACGGCGTGGACGGACGGACGATCATTTCAGGGAATTTTGGAACCATGCCACCGGACCACGGATTCTCTTTGTCTACAATTGGAAAGTGGGGGTTCGCATACCAAAACCAGCCCACTGTACTCGAACGAAACCTAAGCACTTCGAAAGAAAGCCATCGCAACCATTCTGCACAACGATTGCTCACATTATTTTCATTTAAGTTTTCAACGAGATCTTCTCTACCAGTCGCCAGCGCATAAAAAGCAAAATTCCGACCATACCAGACACGGTCGTCATCATCCTTAATGTGTTCGACTATCGTCTTAATGTTCGTCCACGTAGTATTTCGATTAAGGTTGCGTCCTCTCCAGACGACGAATTGATACAAAGCCGCTCTTTTTTTTGCGTCTGATGCAATAAGCTCCATTTGATATTGTGCAGACGCGCGTGAACAAGCAAGCCAGACTTCACCTCGAGGTTGTATTCTTGCTCCATTCTGAACTGAGAGCCTATCCGGAATCCTCTTCATGCTGTAAGTCGGTATTTGAACGGAGCTTGGTTGGGTGAAGGAGCTAAGCGGCGGAGCATGCGACCAATGGAAGCCACATAGATCATGGCTTCGCTCGATTTG
>NZ_SIHI01000118.1 GCF_007859735.1 Thalassoglobus neptunius
TGATGCGACATGCCCGGACTCCGTTCCGAGATGACAAAGGAACTTGTGTGACAACAATGCCTTACGTCATCACAACATTTCCATCAAGACGTCTTTTGATACAACACTAAAAAGGTTAACGGCGTTGGGTGGCACTGTAGAAAGAACTTGGGTGCTGGGTGCTGGGTGCTGGGTGCTGGGTGCTGGGTGCTGGGTGCTGGGTGCTCCGCGACCCAACCGAAAGCGGTCGGGTCACCCCGCGATTCATCATCGTCAGGCACAGCCTGACCCACCTTGCTCTCATGCACTCATGATCATTTGTCGCCTGAGAGGAATAAACGCTCAACAGCCCCCCCTCTTGCTCAACGACAGCATGTCATCCTATCCTAACTTCAGCATTGGGCGACACATTTCTAATAGCTGATACCAATTGTTTCACAAACAAATCATTCTCGACGGTCGGACCGTCCAAGCTCTTGCTTGATACCTGGAAACCTAACCCTTGCAGCTTTCCTTTCAGAATGTCACCGCTGCTTAGCGTTATCTGGATGAGATTTGCCGGACCCTGGTACATAAGATCGTTTTTGTACGATTGTATGACTACGTTATCTTCGCTCCATCCACGCTTCCGAGAAATCTCCTTCAAAAAGGAAACCTTCTCGCTGTGCCAATCTCCGGCGATATTGACATGTGGATTATTGTTCAACACCGCCTCGATAACCGCTCTCTCAGATTTTACAAGCAGAAATGCCATACTAGCACCTCATGGGTCAGTGCACTATATCTTACCGATAGGAATATCATTAAAGTTTGCAAACGGTATGACCGCTTCATGTGGTTTGTTCGGTGGATTTGGTGGCGACAAGTATGTGCCAATATCTCAATCATCGAACTCGAGCACTCTGCCACCTGCGGCGCCACATTCACCTGCTCGAGCTCCACTGTAGTCGACATCATAATCACGGCGATCCAGTTACGTATAGACCGGGTGAAGAAGCGACGGGCGCCACTGCTGGCTTGTCCTGCAGTGTATGCTGGACGTACGATGGTTTGATGCAGACTCCTCACTGAAAACGGATCAAGCACTTTCACGATGCCGGGCATTTGCACGAGTTGACCTTCTCCTGCGATCGACGAATGCCCTTGCTGACCAATGACCTTTGGAGAGCGATGTTCTCAGAGAGCATCGACGTGCCACCCAGCCGTCGTCGGCCGGGCCACCCTGAGCTAGGACATGTCCTAGCCTACGTGACTATGTGCTATTCAACAGGAATTCCATCTTCGTATAGCTGCCTGGAAATTTCTTCGCCATCAGCGCTGAAGTAAATCCGTGGGCCTTCGAGTTCACCATCGCTACGAAATGCAATCTCGTAGCTTCCGTCTTCGTTGTAGAAAACTTCCGGTCCGTACATCACCCACTGGCCATTGCGCAACTCTTCTTGCCAACGGTGCTTCATACTCAACGGATCGATGTAGTACATTTCTTTTTTACGCACAGTCTCGCCCCAGCTGTATCGCGTAAAACCACCCCACGCACTTACTTGTCCGCGTTCTTTCGGTGTCAAGTTGTCCACACTTGCGGGGCCGTTTGACCATGCGAATGGAACGCAAGTAAACTGTGCCGACACTTCCTGCGGTGCCAAGAACGCAACCTTCTCTGTAGGTCCGAACTTGTTTGACGGATTGACGTGAAGTGTATTCCTGTTGGCCTCGCCATCAATTCCGGGGGCTGGTGAACTACGACCGCAACCGCTCAAGAAAGTCGACAATAGACAGATCAAGAGTCGAGTGTTGGAGGTGTGGCATTTGAATAACTTACTTTTGTGGTACGGCATAGTGCTACGCTCGAGGCTGGGTGGCATTGCAGAAAGAACTTGGGTGCTGGTGCCATGCCCTCGCTCGCGTGAGCATGCTTTGATCGTCGTTGGATGGTAAACTTTGCGGTGCACTCTGGCCATTGAAAAACTCGAAGAGTCACGTAGGCTGGGACATGTCTCAGCCTTCCGGAATCTTCGTGTAAACCGTAGAGGCAACAGCATACAGAACGAACACAATCTGGCTGTATTGCAGGAAATCCGACAGGTGCAAACAAATGCGATCACATCTGCTCTCGGACTTTTCGTTTCCAGGAGCGCACCTTGTGCATCAGCACATCCCCGACTTAGATTTCTACAGTCTGGGTCGTGTTGACTTGGTCTGCGTTCGATGGTAACACACGATCGACCACTCGGACGTAGAGATGTCGATTGAATCGACATTCAATCTTCACTCCTGTGATGTTAACAAATTCCAATTCTCCGTTCGTTTTCGTGGCGTACGACTCCTGGAGTCCCCTGTAGTCAGTAGTAGTTGTTTTTTAAGCGAACTTGAAATCGAGGATAAGCGATCAAGTCAACTCGAGGGAATCAATTTTGAGATCGTAGATTATGGCTCCCTTGAATTCCGCATCTTGTGCAAAGAGATCGTGATCTCTGGCTTCACCCCTGCAGCGACGTAGGGTGGATGCAGCGATAGCGGAACCGACCGCCGACGACAGGTCTTTGAAATCGAAGCATTCGACTCATTGCCATTTTCCTCAAGTGAACCTGATCGCGACCACGTGTGTCACTGCCGTCTCACGACAACTTTACGCAGGACGCCAACGATGCAGATTCGGAAATACGAGAACGGCGATGTGCCAGCCATTCTCAAGGCATGGGACAGTGCAACTCGACTCGCGCACCCATTCCTGGAAGAAGACTTTCTTGCCCAGGAACGAAGGAACATTCCTGAGTTATATTTGCCAAATGCAGAGACTTGGGTGACAGAAGTCGATGGAGAAGTTGTCGATTTCATCGCACTCTTAGGTAATGAGTAAGCGCCGTTTGGAGTGCATGTTGACTTGGGTTGTATTCTTTGGGGTTTCTGGTTTTGGAATTCCTGGGGGATGGTGTCTTGTCGCGTGTGGGTTATTCTCGAGTGCAGTGGGTCGAGTGGATTG
>NZ_SIHI01000119.1 GCF_007859735.1 Thalassoglobus neptunius
ACGGTAAGCTGAATGGCGAGTACCGCTCACAGATGACCAGGACAGAACTCGAAACAAAAGGATACGGCAGACGCTGGCTTGTGGAATCATTCATGAGCGGATTGAAGCGAACCACAGGTGCCGCACTCTCAGCCAGAAGCGAGAAAGCCCTGTTCGTCGAAGCCGCCCTCAAAGTCCTCGCCTACGCCCTGAGGCGTTAGCCCACGATCAAAACCTGTGATTTGTTTTCAACACAGCAATCAAGGATCTGTTTCCCTCACCGCCCAAATCGCCGAAGGGAGGCCCCACTCCCGTTCAGTCCAGAGACTGCCTTGAAGGCATTCTTTGGATCTGGCGATCGTTGGAAAGATTTACCAGATAATTATCCCTCTTTTACAACGTGCTGGCGACGACATGCCATGTGGTCAACGACCGGAGCCATCACGAAAGCGTGGGCTCGACTGTTCCGCCGCATGAATCGGCAAAAGAAGCTGAACTGGTCAGAGGCGTTTGGTGATGGAACGTTTTCACCAGCAAAAAAAGGGGGCTTGAGGTTGGAAAGACCAAGAAGGACAAAGGCACCAAGATCATGTTGATGACTGAAGCTGAAGGTGTTCCGATTTCATTATTTACGACGAGCGCCCAAGTGGCCGAAGTCAATACGATCGAAACTCTTGTTGAACAACAGGTATTTGGCCCCACGCCAGCGAAGCTGGTTTACGATAATGCGGCGGATGCAGACTGGCTCCGAAGTGCTCTCGCCTCAAAGGGCATTGAACAAGTCATCCCTCATCGCAGGTCTCGAAAAAGAAGTCTCTTCAAGATGGACGTAAGCTAAGAGGATACAAAAGGCGATGGAAAGTTGAACGCACCATTAGTTGGATCCAGAACTTCAGAAAAACGGTCGTTCGATACGAAAAACACGCCCACATCTTTGAAGGATTTGTACATCTCGCATGCTTGATGATCGTCATGCGGAAGTTGTGAAACTGCCTCAGTCTTGTGGGTGATTCACACATGGCAAGGCAGACACCAGTGTTTATCATCGAAAGAGTCAGGTCAAGCGACCTAAAGGGGCAGAATGAGACAAAGTTAGCTTCCCGTTCTGAAAAATGAATTCCTCATTTCCAGCAAAACTTGTCGCAAGAAAGTGATACTATGTCTTTTATAATTCGGGAATATCGAAATTTTGTGCCTAGGGTGTCTTTGCTATTACTATTAACTTCCGTTTTGCTCTTAACAGCAGCCTCAGCGCAAGAGTCGGATCAAGCTAGGTCGCGTGAGGTTTTGGGATCGCTTCAGGCTGAACTGTGGGGGGCAGATAGCGTCAATGGTGGCGGTGCCCCTTTGCGAGTTAGAGTTTACAACGCCAACGGAAAGCGAATATCGCAGCTGGTCAAAGCCTTCCCCGAATTGAGAATGGTCTATCTTCATCCTACGAAAGATTTGAGAGCTGATGATTTTCGTCACCTGAAAAGCTTACCCGACCTGAAGACACTCTGGGTTACAGGTTTCCTTACTGATGACTACGCAACTGTTATCGCTGAGCTGACGACCCTAGAGGAATTGCGCACTTACGTCCGTGGACAGATGGATGAACATGATCTCATCGAGTTGAAGGGACTTGCTCACTTAAAAACCCTTCATCTTGGAGTTGGTTTCGACACTTACTCACCGTCAGATGACCGATTGGGTGCGTCCGTAATCGGACTATTTTCGCAGTTAGAGGAGTTGAGCCTCAACAACGCCAGTGTGTCTGACAATTCAATAAATGCTGCCTCTCGTATCACCAATCTAAAATGCCTTAGGCTCAGTGGCGGAGATGGCGTGAGCAAAAACGGATATCGGCCGCTGGAACGGTTAAGGAATCTTGAGACGCTTCAGTTTTACATGCCACGATCGGATGATGCTGTAGCTTACCTAGAGTCGCTCAGCGCCCTACGGGAACTGGAAGGGCTCCCTGACATTACGGACACGGGGATGCTCACTGTTGCAAGAATACAGTCTCTCAAGAGATTGCATAACGTCACCAGCGGCGAGATTACGGATGAGTCGTGGAGTCATATGGGGGAATTGAGCGACTTAGAATCGCTTGAGCTTCACTCACCCAAAATTAACGGGAGCGGCATTTCCGAAATGCGCCCGTTGAAGAAGCTCAAGAGACTCAATCTGAGACACACTGAGTTTCATGCGAAGTACATAGACTCGCTTCTGAAGTTCAGAGCACTCGAGAGCCTCGATCTTGGTTGCACCAAAGTGGAAGACAGCGACTGGGAGTCGCTTGTTGTCCTGAAACAACTTCCTCGGTTACTGAAGCTGTCAGTAGAGCTGTCTGAACCAAATAGATTGAAGCTACAGGGGATGCTGCCGAATGTTGTGGTGACCTTTCTAGAGTAGCATCGATATGCTGGTGCTGGGTTTGAACCTGAGAAGGAAGACGAAATGAAGGAGATCTGCGTCATCAAAGTCTCCTCGAACCAAAATCGGTCGGTTGACTCTCATAACATCTGGATCAGAAAATGGGGAGCACGCCAGAATGGTTAACAACACTGAGGATCCATCCGGAATCCCTATCACAGTTCCACTGACCTGAATATAGTCTCCATCATAAATCGGACTGTTGAATTGAGCTCAGAGGCTATCCGGAAACTGAGGTTTTTTGAAAGTCTGGTTTTGTTCACACTTTGCGGTTCATCAACGCAAAGGAGTGCACGGTGTCCGAGGCGATTCGAAAAGCGTACCCAAGTGACCTGACTGACCTTCAGTGGGAGATGATCGAAATGATTC
>NZ_SIHI01000120.1 GCF_007859735.1 Thalassoglobus neptunius
ACGGTAAGCTGAATGGCGAGTACCGCTCACAGATGACCAGGACAGAACTCGAAACAAAAGGATACGGCAGACGCTGACTTGTGGAATCATTCATGAGCGGATTGAAGCGAACCACAGGTGCCGCACTCTCAGCCAGAAGCGAGAAAGCCCTGTTCGTCGAAGCCGCCCTCAAAGTCCTCGCCTACGCCCTGAGGCGTTAGCCCACGATCAAAACCTGTGATTTGTTTTCAACACAGCAATTTCGTCACCAAACTTTTCTGTAGAGGAATCTTCAGCTGCAGAATAGAATCTCATGGTAACATGCAGCAAATGACAACATAATCCACACCCAAAGGCTGAGTTTCGCTAAACCTTCCTTTATTGCTTCGAATCGTTGGCATGCACGACACTCCAGGGAACACTATTGAGACTATTCTTTCCTTTTTCAATTCCAAATTCTGGAGGCGAAACGCGGTCGAGTTTACCGAACGCGTTGATGAGCGTTTAAAAAAATCGCTTGCTGACATTGAACTCATTGCCAAAGCACTACCAACAGCGTTCAGAGATGCAATCCATCGTGAATCAATTGCAACCATATCCAAAGACATTGCTGAGTTGTTGGACCTAAGACCGCAATACGTGTATGCAATCGTCGCTGCAATGCAATCAAGACGCAATACTCCCAGTGCCCGCCTCTTGCCAAACGACAACGGTTCGTGGGCCGTCAGGAGTACGATAATTGAGTTGCTACGAAGTGAGGGGTTTCAACAAGGACTAAATTACCGAGATGTCATCGTTGAAGGGGAAAGTCCGAGCATCAGCGTAATCGACATCCATTGCCTGAATGTCGCATTAAAGATATCCGACGCACTGCTTGTGACATTCTCCGAACTGCGGCTGAACTTCATATCCAATTGTTCAACAAAAATAAGGAGCGGCTCAATGCTACCGGGTCATGCTCGAATCAACACGGTTGCAGACTTCCTGAGGTATCTTGGCCTACCTAGTCTTCGACGATCCAGAATGCTTCCCCTTTTCCGGTCTTCCAATCTTACGACTGTGAACGCCTTCGTCTCCCACGGCCAAAGCCGCTTCGGGAAATCCCCCCTGCGGCCTTGCTTCTTCCAGATAGTGAATCTTCAACTATGGAAATCGGATCGATCTGGCTTGTCCCCTTGAGCTTGCGAATCACTTCTTTGCACTCTTGGCGCTCTGCATCCGTTGAAATGCCCCCGAAGTTTGAACCAGGCTTATGAGAGTTGGGGTTGGGTAAGTAATTCAGTGTGCTGGAGTGGAGGAGAAGGTGGAGCCGTAGGCGGAACCTGCTCTGGAACGGAAGCACACTGAGTCGAAAATTCGGCAGGCGTCAGCCCACCAAGAGAGCTGTGCGGACGGCGGTGGTTGTAAGTCATCCGCCAGTCCTGAATCACATGGATCGCTTCAGTCAGCGTCGTGAACTCTTCACAGGCCAGGCATTCAGAGGTTGCGTGAGACTTCACCCGTGCCGAGTCAACTGCTTACGCGATCGCAAAGTGAGAAACCCACAATGACATCAATTCCAACAGATTGAAGTGAACAGTTCAACGTTACAGGAATCTCGTCACCGTCACCATGAACGTCAAGAATCTCCTTGGACCCGGAATCAACTTCAAGAGTCAGATTTGAAGGCAACCCTTCACCTTCGTAATCGATGTCTGCAAGAACTTGCCCGATAATGACTGCCGATTCCCCGCTGCTCGTTACAACGTGGTAGCCGGAACCGAAGTCTTCCAGATCATAGATGGGAGTAACCTCAACAATACCCTGAATCAATACACGATCGACGACACCGGACGCCTCAGAAGAAACATGCTTCGGGCCTCTGTTTTCTCGCATACAAATACAACTGGCACCAAACACCCCAACGGGCGCTGCAACGAGAATCAAAAGCCACGATACCGGGAAGAACAGCATCAGAACTGAATATGCGATGCCAGTCAGCATCAGAACTAAGAGGCTATCCGGAAACTGAGGTTTTGTGAAAGTCTGGTTTTGTTCACACTTTGCGGTTCATCAACGCAAAGGAGTGCACGGTGTCCGAGGCGATTCGAAAAGCGTACCCAAGTGACCTGACTGACCTTCAGTGGGAGATGATCGAAATGATTCTTCCGAAGCCCCGCCGCAGCAAGAAAGGCGGGCGACCACAAACTGTGGACGTGCGGGAAGTGATCAACACGATCCTCTATCAATGCCGATCGGGATGCCAGTGGGATATGCTTCCGCATGACCTGTTGCCCAAGAGCACGGTGTACGATTATTTCAAACGCTGGCGTGACGATGGAACACTGCAAAGAATCGTAAGCGCATGGTGAACTACGGGGTGTTGGCTTTGGTTTCGCGTTCTTGTTTTCTTCTTTCGGCGATGTTCCAGCGGTGTTGGGGGTGCGTTGCCAGCCAGTGGTTGGGGAGTAACGATTCGACATTNGAACGATTGGCTCAGCAGGCACCATGACATCCCCTGGACATTGGAAATTGTACGCCGACCGGCCGGCGTCCGAGGTTTCGTTTTACTGCCGAAACGCTGGGTTGCTGAGAGAACGTTCAGTTGGCTAGGTCGCTGGCGACGCTTGAGTCGTGACTATGAACATCACACCAAATCGAG
>NZ_SIHI01000121.1 GCF_007859735.1 Thalassoglobus neptunius
CGCTGGCGAACGACTTCGTGACCGATGAAGAGTTCGATCGACTGCTCGATGCCTGGTTCGGAAACGCAGCGCGAGTGCTGGAGCCAGGCCGGGCGTTTTACATCTGGGGCGGGTATGCCAACTGCGCCAACTATCCTCCGTACCTGAAGCAGCACGACTTGTACTTCTCACAGGCGATCATCTGGGACAAGCAGCACCCGGTGCTGACCCGCAAGGACTTCATGGGAGCGCACGAGTGGTGTTTTTACGGGTGGGAAGCGTTCACCGGGAACAAGGCGGAACGGGTGACGGGATGATGATTGAATGCACCAATTCGCTAGTAAAGAAGCCTTGCCTAGTGAAGATCACAAGTCAAGAACTCTTTACTAGCGGAGTGTGCTCATTGAGGGAGCAAACGTGTCCGGTTCTGCAGCGCTCTGATCAATCGAGATCATGGCCGCTCCACCAGTCTCTGAGCGTTCGTGCGACGAACCAGAATCGTGTTCCCACGATCCACCCGACGGCAGCGACGACCACAAAGAATGCGGCCCATCCCTTCCAATCGTTCCGGTCAGCAAACGGGACCGCGAGCACCACGGCGGTCAGCGACACGAGGAAGATGGAAAAATTTCGTGTGATGAGCGGTTCAGCCATGACTTTCTACCTGTCAGCGAGAACAGCGAGTGAGGACCTATTCCGCCAACCGTTGCAGATCGTCGCTGAACTTCTGGTTGATCTTTTCCAGCGAGGCTTCGAGCTTGCGTTGCCTGCGTTTGTCTCGGACGGGTGTCACCAGCAGCACATCACCGTTGGTGGTCAGTTCGAGCGGGGTGTCAGCGGTGATCTGCAGCAGTTCGAGAATCGGCTTGTCGATCACCAGCGCCAGGCTGTTGCCGTGCTTGATCAGGTTCTTGCTCATGATTCGTGCTCCGAATGGGATACACATAGTGTATATGCAACTCGTATCGTGGGCAACGACGTTGGCCAGTGTTGGCCACGTCTGCAAGTCCCGACAACCAATCCCACCAACCAAAAAACGCCCGCACGTGGGGAGCGTGGGGCGTGGGTTCGTACAGGGTGGTGGTCAGCGAGGTTCCGGTGGCTCCTGATCAACAACGGGTTCAAGTCGATCGGCGATCGACAGCAGGACTTCGACGAGGTCGTGGGCGTCGATGTGTGTGGAACGTTCGCCGTTCTCAATCCGCAGTTGAACGATGGATGTCACCGCGTGAATCGCCTCAATCAGTTGGTGTGTGGAGTCGGTCATCGGTTATTCCCCGTTCTGTGCCAGCGCGAACAGTCCCTTATCGACCTTCGAGAACCGGGAGGCCTCGCCCTTGCCGTTGATCTCACGAACCAGCGCTGCGTAAAGCGTGGCGTGCGGGGTTTTTCCATTGGGACTCGTCCAGAGCTTTTGCTGGGCCAACTGTTCGATGAGCTGTTTGGAGGTCAACGGTTCGCTCGCGTTGCCGAGGACTACCGCCGCTGCATCCAGCATCGACAGCTTCTTCTTCGCGGGTGGCTTGGTGGTCTTTGCGGGCTTGGTGTTCGTGTTGCTGGACGCTGGAGCTTTCTTTGGAACGGCTTTCTTGTTCGTCGTTGCAGTGGTCTTCTTCGTCGTCGTTTTTTGAGTCGCCATCGTTCGTGTTCCCTGGTGAGGTTTGTGTGGCCGCGATCGCCGTTGATCACAGCCGATGACCATCAGTTACCTCGGGTGCAGACAGACATCCACTCCGTTCGTCCACAAAACCTGAACGTCTCACAGCTTCTCACGTCGCTCCTGCCGCGCTGCTCCCCGGCGAGACCCAAACGCCTCCCTGGCACCCGTGAGGAATCCATGGTTCCTTCCAGCGCCTGTAGTGAGCCGTGGTCCTCGCCATCGCGGGGTTTTCGTACGCAACGTCTCTGTTTCCCGAGTAAGTAAGAATTCATGCCTCCCCGCAAAAAAACGGTCTCACCGCCTGAATCTCGCTCTCTCTCGCAGCAGCTCGAGCGGGAACAGGCCTCCCGCGCTTACCGCAAGGTGATGTCGGGAGAAACACCGACCGCACAGGAACAGTCCGCGCTCAAGCGCTATGAGAAGGAACAGGAAGAGCAGAAGCGGTGGCAGTATTATGAGTCGATCCCGCAGAAGCACTGGCGCCAGATGTCGGGACGACAGACCAAGGTCATCAACGAGCAGGCGGAGCGGTATGGAATCCCGTTTGGAGGACGGACGATCAATCTCCCGAAGGTGGTGCGGGCGCTGCACGAGTTCCTGGCAGCCAATGCCCGCAGGCTTCTGGAGGATGACGATGACCTGCTGCAGTCGG
>NZ_SIHI01000122.1 GCF_007859735.1 Thalassoglobus neptunius
CAGTGATAAACAATCCAAGGGGGCGGGCAGACAAGAATTCATGAATTCTTGTCAACGCCCGGTAGTAAAATACCGGGCGTTTTTCTTTTTCTAGCAGGATCTAGAACATGCCAAATCCGAATCACAAGCCTTGGGAACAGTGGGAACTCGATTTGTTGGGAACCGATACGGATGAGGCGATTGCACAGCAGTTGAATCGCTCTCGATCGAGTGTCTACACGCAACGTCGACGTCAGGGAATTCCCCCACACATCCCTCACAAGCTCGAATGGCCCAAGCGGATTGTGAAGAAGCTGGGCAAGGTTCCCGCCCATGAAATCGCGGAAGAGATGGGGTGTTCTCGAAACACTGTGAACAACGAAATTCGACGACGCGGATTGAAGGGTTATCAGGGTTGATTCGATTTCGTCGGTAGTTGTCGGGATGCACCGACGTTCTCTTTTTTCTACGCTCGTAGCCCTGGACGAGGACGAGGCAGGCGGCGGTGTCGGAGACCATCCGAAGGGTGACACTTGGTGCGAGTTCCAGGAATGCGAAGCCTCCGGGGAAAGCTACCGTCTGCAAGATGCGAAGAGACGACGCACAAAACGCTCAAGCTCTGGCCAATCAAAGACGAAATAACCTGTACCGACACTCCCGGCCGAGACGCTCACATCCCTCCACCGGGTTCCTTATCAACAACAGCGCTCCGTTTTTCGCCCGTCGAGCGCTACGTTTTCTAACCGATGTCTACAGGTTCACGACTACCCCTCAGCCCGAGAGTCAGCATGAGCGAGATGCCAGAACTCTTGGGTTTGCTTCTTGTCCTCATGATCGGAACAATAGAGTAGCACCTTGATCACGAGCTCCGTCAGCGTGTTTTGCGGTGCCAGCGACCACAACCAAATCACCGTGACAAACTGTCTGGCTGACCAACGCACGTCCTTGCGAAACGAGAGCGCAGAACAGATGCTTTGTGGAATAATCTGCGCGACCCAGCCAGAGACGACTTCGACGTCTTGATGCGACATGCCCGGACTCCGTTCCGAGATGACAAAGGAACTTGTGTGACAACAATGCCTTACGTCATCACAACATTTCCATCAAGACGTCTTTTGATACAACACTAAAAAGGTTAACGGCGTTGCATGCCACCCTGCCTACGGTATTTACAATGAACTCCTCCCCTTTTCAAATTTCTCTCTGAGAGTCCTGATTTTCTTGACCTGTTGATCATAATCAGTCGGGCTGCCGTGCTGCGGGTCTCCGACGGCTAACTGACCGACTGCAGCCGTCGTGTCGAGGACTCCGCCGTAAACGACGATAAACAATGACGCTGGTGCCATCAGGATGGCGCCTGTGATTTCCCCGGCGGCTCCAAAATTTTGTTTTCCCCAATCGAAAGCAACTGTCGCTTGTTCGAAACCGCCAGCTGTTGCTTTTCCGGGAGTCATGATCGCATAGATTCCCGCTCCGGTTGGTCGACCGTCCGGGTACGCTCTTTGAACAGCACGTTCCAGGCGGCCGATCTCCCGACGCAACTCATTCAATTCCTGAACCGTGAAGTCGTTACAATTTTCCGACGGCGTGCTATTACGAATTCGCTCGATGGCGCACACGACCTGACGATCGAGTGCAATTGCACGAGTCGCCTGAGGATCATTTGCCCAGATTCTCTTCGAGTTGGGATCGTTGAGCATCCTGATCGTACGATCATTTGTGTCAACGCGTTTGTCAGGCCAGACGTAGCCCACGACAAGCAGCTGAAATTCACGAATCGCGTCCTTCGTTGCCATCCCGACTTGACCGTTCTCTTTCAGCCGAAACCGTTGTGGGGGCATCAAGGCGTTGAGTCGACGTTGCACTTTCAGGACATCGATTGGATTGTTTCTCCCTCGTAAACCGACCGACCCACTGATCGAAATTTTTTCCATTTCCGACACGAGAACCCCTAAAAAGAATTGACATGAATCATGACTGAGGGCGCGTTCAAACGAGACTGAATAACTGGTAGCCGCGTAGGGTCGGTTCAAATTGGCAGATCCGAGTGTGAGCATTTGCCGGTTGAAACCGGACCTACCTTCCTGTTGACACTGTTAGTTGACCACGATCTTCCTGGAAGATCAATGCTCCAGATTGTGACGGCCGGATTGTGCCCCAGTCACTTCGCCCTAGCAGCCCGTTGAAAAACTCGCATTGATGGGGGAGATGAATTATCTTTCAGCAGTTGGAGTTGATCAAGGAGGAAACGATGGCGTTGGGGCGACGGAAATCGGAAGTTCAGGGTGAGTTGTGGGT
>NZ_SIHI01000123.1 GCF_007859735.1 Thalassoglobus neptunius
TGCGTTGACAATGTTCACAGCGAAGAATCCAAACTATGGTTGGCAGAAAGACCGAGAGGAACTTCGCACTCTGATGAAGGCAAATTACGGCCTCGAATCCTTGGGTAATGACTCTATGTGTAGCCGCAGGCTTGAAGGCGGCTTGTGCGACTATGTCTCTTTGCTTCCGTCGGAGGAATTGGCACCCCTCCCCGAGTCACCCACTATGCGAACACGGGCTCGTTGAGCTAGGAGCTTTTCTTATCAACAGCTTACGTCGATCGGCGAAAATTGAGTTTTACCCTTGGAACCCCATTTCAGCCATTCCGAAGGCCAAATGCGAACAAAAGAAACCACGGCCGGATGGCATGGAGCGAGCTCGATACTACCAGTCATTGCTCGATTCAGGCGAGGTTGAAACTAGGGCAGAACTAGCTAGATTCCTCGACGTAAGTCGCGCTCGGGTGACTCAAGTGCTTCGAAGACTGGGATGAAACGTCCCGAAGTGAATTTTGTTTGTTCAACCGACGCGAGTTGTCGTTGGTCACCGTTTTTTAAACAGATATTTCGCATAGCGGGCTTGAAGACCGCCATACGCCAGACACTCTTGCCATGTCAGGTCGATTCTGACAATTGAAGGCAGATTTGACGCAACAGCCATATGACGGGATAATCAGCCAAATTCTAAAGTGAGACCAGCATGACTGAGACTTCACTAAGCTTTCTTGCGAGAATCCGCCAGGGAACCGACTCAGATTCCTGGAATAAACTGGTGGAGTTATATGTACCGTTGATGCAGAAGTGGTTGCGATCGTATGAAGTGACTGGGGCTGACGCGGATGATCTTGTTCAAGAAGTACTGGCCGTCGTTTTTCAGGAACTGCCTAAATTTAAGCACAACGAGCGGACCGGGGCATTCCGAAGTTGGCTACGAAAGATCCTTGTGCACCGACTGCAAAACTACTGGCGGAGCAAGAAACAGCATCCGCCCGCCAAAGGGGGCACTAGTGTGCTCGAACAACTCAATCAGCTTTCAGACGAAAACAACCAGTTAAGTCGCTTTTGGAACGAGCAGCATGATCGTGACGTAATTGCTCGGCTCATGGAACTCGTTCGGTCCAGATTCGAGCCGAAGACCTGGGAAGCGTTCCGACGGCAGATATTCGAGGGACAAAAACCAGCTCGAGTGGCGGCGGACCTGGACATGGCAATTGGGTCTGTTTATGTGGCCCGCAATCGCGTGCTGACCGCTCTGCGTCATGAGGCGGACGGTCTCGTTGAATCCCATTAGTATGCGAGCGGGACCGTGATGTGAAAATCAGGCACTTTACAAGTCTCTCAAAACATGCGAATTGCAATTTTTTGACAAAGTTTTTCCGACAGGTGTAAGAATTGGAGGATTCTCGCTCTTTCCATTTACCCACCCGTTATCCACCTGACCACGCACTGAATAACATTGCCATGAACAATTCAGCAATTCACCCGAAGAATGAGCAACTTATTGCCTTTGGCAAGCTCGAATGACAGGAGACATTGAATTTACGTTCCGGTTTTACAGAATTTTAGAACTTAATTTTCTAGCGAGCAATACTATAAAAACTCAGTCTAAATCAAGTTATGTGCCAAGGACAAGAAATTTCATGCCCCCAATCTCACAATTGATGCTCACAATTTTGGGATGTGCCATCGTTCTCAATGGATGCAATCCGCCCGCGCCTTCAGCGGCCAAATCATCTGGACTATTGACCGGACGTTTTGGTGAGTTGTCGATTGACACTCGCGTGGAATACGGCTCGTACTCTAACGGTGTAGTGAGTTTCATTATTTGGACCGACCTCACGTTGTCCGAAGAATCGTCTGGTCGTTCCGGTGACGAAGGTTACTACGGAACTCTTACCAGTTCAGCGGGCCATGCGATCAAATGGGAATGCACCGCTGAGCCGCAGCCTGTATCTACAGGAACGATGACTATCAATGACACAGAATATCAACTTGCCAAGGGCGCTTTGTTCCTTGTGACGATCCATGATGGTTCGACTGTTGTCAAACAACTAGGGCGCGACATGACAGACATTTCCGGTGACAGGAAATCTTTCGATAAGCTAGCTGAAGACTCAGAGGCTATCCGGAAACTGAGGTTTTGTGAAAGTCTGGTTTTGTTCACACTTTGCGGTTCATCAACGCAAAGGAGTGCACGGTGTCCGAGGCGATTCGAAAAGCGTACCCAAGTGACCTGACTGACCTTCAGTGGGAGATGATCGAAATGATTC
>NZ_SIHI01000124.1 GCF_007859735.1 Thalassoglobus neptunius
ATTCAGGACTGGCGGATGACTTACAACCACCGCCGTCCGCACAGCTCTCTTGGAGGGTTGACGCCTGCCGAATTTTCGACTCAGTGTGCTTCCGTTCCAGAGAAGGTTCCGCCTACGGCTCCACCTTCTCCTCCACTCCAGCACACTGACTTACTTACCTAACCCCAACTCTCATAAGCCTGGTTCAAACTTCGGGGGCATTTCACATCGGGGAACCACTTTCGGCAACGACATCGTCTTCACACGTTGGCGCTCACGACAAGCAATTGACCGGGTCTTAATTCTTGCGCGCGGCTGTTTTTGCTCGTCTTCGAGAGAATCCAAAGCCGAGTGATCCCAGAAGAAAGAGCGTCATTGATGTCGGTTCAGGAACAGTCGCTGCTGATTCTGTGACAACTGTCTGTTGCAGATCCGCGATGCCTTCATTCAGGAATGTGAATCCGAGTGTAGTTGATGACAGTTCATCAGGCGAAAGCAACATAAATTCTGGTGCCAGCAGCGAGAATGACGTCACTCCACCTGGTCCAAAGTTGACTGTTTCCCCTGCAGCAATAGTCTGTCTGTTTTGACCATATTCAATTTCGATTGAATCGAAACCCTCAGGTAGTGTCAGGGTCGTGATCGGGTTGAGAAACGATTCGAACAGGTAACTAACGACTTCGGGAGTACTCACGGATTCAAGTGAGGATAACGATTGCAATCCAGCGGAGACATTTGAGACAAGGGAAGAAACCTCCGTAATAGCTGGTCCGACAAAAATGGGATTTGTCAGACCGAGCGTTGCTGTTACAGGTGCGAGATAAGTCCCAGTTATATCATTTGCGAAGGGGCCTGGGACGGCTTCGTGCCATATGTCTGCATTGTTCGCGCTTTCCCCCAGATATTCTCCATCCCAAAGGGCATACCGGATCATTCCGCTTGCATTCTGATCGAATTCTCGGACACCATCGAAGAAATCGAAATAGAAACTTCCGAATCCAGTAAATGTCCCATTTCCGTAAACCGTGCCGCGTTCGGTGGGGTCTTTTCGTCCGTTTCGGTCTGGGGTTTGTAATGTTAACCCCTTGCCTCTTGCCGACCAATCGTACTTGAGTTTCCTTGCCTGAGTGTCCGCAAAGCCCCAAGTCGTGCCACTGATTGATCCACCAACATATGCCTCATCGGATGCCCCGAAAGTTTTCATACTGAATGAAAACGTCCCAGCGCTCTGTCCGTAGTTCCAGTCAGTCCGAGTTGTTGCTGTCGTCAATCCAGTAGTGGCTCGTACGTACTTGAAACCGACCGGTTCTGAAAAGTCCACATCGTTCGTCTTTGTGACAGTCCCGGGAGAAATGAATGCGTCGAGAGGTGCGTTTTTTCCTCCAACTGGTTTAATCTGGATGAGTTCGGCGTTGAGTGAGGTTGCGACGGTCGAACACAAGAGTACTGTTGCCGCAGCGGCAAACGGAGTTGTAAATGGTGTCATGCAAATTGCCTTTCAAAAATGAATTGACAGATATCAAGCCGCGAAACGCGCGGCCAGGTGAGAAAATTGGTCATCGCCGCAGGGCTCATTCTCGCCAGAAGGCAAGTTTTGCATCTTCCCGCAACTGCACAGGTTCGCCAGAAATCAAATCGAGCCTCAGCAGTGGCCAGGCTGTGGTCACATTGAAGCCTTTGGCTTTTCTGATCCGTCGTTGAATTGCCAAATAAGATGAATCGGTCGACCACTCAGCGGATATGGGGATGTCATTGCCGTTCTTCGATCCGGTTGACACAACAGTGGACGTGCTGCTGAAATGCCCCCGAAGTTTGAACCAGGCTTATGAGAGTTGGGGTTAGGTAAGTAAGTCAGTGTGCTGGAGTGGAGGAGAAGGTGGAGCCGTAGGCGGAACCTTCTCTGGAACGGAAGCACACTGAGTCGAAAATTCGGCAGGCGTCAACCCTCCAAGAGAGCTGTGCGGACGGCGGTGGTTGTAAGTCATCCGCCAGTCCTGAAT
>NZ_SIHI01000125.1 GCF_007859735.1 Thalassoglobus neptunius
ATTCAGGACTGGCGGATGACTTACAACCACCGCCGTCCGCACAGCTCTCTTGGAGGGTTGACGCCTGCCGAATTTTCGACTCAGTGTGCTTCCGTTCCAGAGAAGGTTCCGCCTACGGCTCCACCTTCTCCTCCACTCCAGCACACTGACTTACTTACCTAACCCCAACTCTCATAAGCCTGGTTCAAACTTCGGGGGCATTTCACTCAGCCCCTCCCAGCGGATTTATGTAAACACAACTTGTGTCTCACTGTTCTTTTTGGCTTTGAACTTGAACAGATCGAAGTTCCCGGAAGATTCGAAGAACAATCCTCCTCCATTCACTCCTGCAATGTTCTTCCGAAACTTTGTCTTCGTGAAACTGATGTTGGCAGTTCCTGTAGTGAAGGCACCACCCCCAAGGTTCCCCGCGTCATTCGAGAGGACTTTCGTCTTTGTCAGAAGCAAATCTGTTTCTGAGAAAATCCCTCCGCCATTAATCGCGGCTGAGTTGTCGGTGATCTTACTCTTGGTGATGTGAAGAGTGCCGCTGCTTGAGAAGATTCCACCACCGTCTTCATCAGCAATGTTTCCAGTGATCTTGCTTTTGACGATCGTCAAATCACCAGATCCGTGAACGATACCCGCACCAAATCGTGCCATGTTGCCTGAAATCGTACTGTTTTCGATATGTCCTCCCCCGAAAACTCGGATTCCTCCACCACCGACAGTGCCAAAGCTGCTGTTATTTGAGACGGTCGAATTGATTAGGGTCAGGCCTGCACCAGCATTTATTCCGCCAGCAAAGCCACCACCGACGGTTTCTGTCGCCATATTGTTGTCAATGAGGCTGTTGATCACAGTGGTTTGAGCATAGGTAAAGACTCCACCGGTCCGATAGGCTGTGTTTCCAGAAACGACACTGTCGGAGATCGTGAGTGTCCCACTTGATGCCCCAATTCCACCTCCTACGTTTCCACTGCCAGACCCAGCATTATTGTTTTGGATCACACTGTTCTCGACGTGGAGTGTGCCACTCAGCTGGCTGTAAAGTCCACCTCCGTCGTTCCCAGCTACATTTCCTGTGACAACGCTATCGCGAACCGTCAACGTTCCCGCTTGATTCAGAATTCCACCGCCAGAGTTAGTCGCATTTCCACCGGTAATCGTGACACCCGATATTGTGACATCACCTGCACTATTCGCAAAGAAGACGCGACTGGAGTTGTTCCCATCAATTGTCAGTAAGTCAGCACCTCGGCCATTAATAATAAGGTCGGAAGCAATTTCCAGTTCCGTGCCTCCCAAGGTGATCGTGTCTGCGGTTTTATCATTGAAATCTGTCGTTCCCCCAGTTCCGTCACCACGAAACACGATTTCGTCAGCACCCGAACCGGTCTCGCCAAGATCTGTAATGCCGTCTGTATTTGCTGCAATGATTGCTTCTCGCAGAGTGACAAGCCCGTCATTCGCGATGACATTATCGGCAGCGCTATTCACCGTGAGTGTCGTGAGGAGGATGCGGGACTCAAAGGCCTCGACCGAAGCGGAGCGGATTGCGGATTTTCTTCGTCTTTGAGTCTTGCTGGGCAACAACGAAGTCAAGAATTGTAATCCAAATTTTCGGCTGAAATGATGAGATGTCATCAGGCAACTCTTTCCTGGTTTGGTCGTTTCGGTTTCTAAGAGCGGTTCAATTCCACTTTGTCTACCGCATCTGGAGTGTCTTCAAACATTCCAGATGTTGTGTGAACCATTAATCGCCAGGCACGCATCATCAAGTGCCAAGCCCATTAGTTTCTTGAGGTAACGAATGTGAGGGTTAACAGCCCGTTGAACATTGCGGACTTCTGAGTAGCAGTCTGAGTTTTGGTTGGTTGCCATTGAGTGAGGTCGTGCTTGTTTTGAAGTGCCGGAAGTTGCTTTCGATGGCTCGGGAGAGACTTTGAACAG
>NZ_SIHI01000126.1 GCF_007859735.1 Thalassoglobus neptunius
AACCGAAAAGCATCACCGTCGATCGACAGACCACAACTCAGCACGATCTCGGTTCGCAGGTCGAAGCTCAACGTCACACCGATGCCAACGAAACTGCCCAGAAACCCGGATTCGGAATCCGCATGGGTCGCCTCCGCAATCAGGGAACGCAGTAAAGCACCCACTGCGTCTCGTGTCCGTTCCCCGCCTGATCGAGCTCTCCTGTGATCGCCCCTCTGAAACACCTCTCCAACTGGCACCTCTCCAACTGATGTACCTGCTTCAAAGAACATTTTTGACATCAGCATGTAGAAGCGTTCACCCGCAAAGAAACCGCGACGAAATTGCTGCCTTCTACAATGACCACTTCACGAGATTCGCACGAACTGTCCGTTTCTTGACGGCGCCTAAGCGATCGGCGTACTTGAGAGCTCGCAAGGCTGTCTCTCGGTCAACGCCCATCTGTTGTGCGATGACTGCCGTGGTTCGGGGTTCTTCCGAAACAACCTTGGCGGCTCGTTTCCAGAGCAGTTCCGGGCTGTCATGCCGGGGCGGAATGTTTTCGATCCGATTGCCTTCCGAATCGTACAGTGAACGCCACATACACAAGTTCGCTCTGACGGGTCGTTTGCTGACCCGCCCGTGACGCCTGGCTCGACAGAGATAGGCCCGAGCGGTCTTGAGATCCACATTCATGATTTCAGCGACTTCTGCGGTCGTCAGTTCCTGATCGATCACCAGGGAAGCCGCCTTCATCCACTTTGATTCATAAGACAACAACTGGCTATCGACCGACATTGGATAGAGGCCAGGCAAGAGAAAATCAATCGTGCCGAAGAACTCTTTGTAGATGGAGTGTTCGTGAGTCACTCACCGGCCGACATCGATACGATTGATGACTGTTGAGAGGGCCACACTCAGAAGCTGCGGATCGGCAAGGTGGAGTTGGTCCTTGTGTTGCATCATCATCTCCAGGTCGACATCGGCATTTGCAGGACTGGTCTTTCGTTGCTGGGAGATGGCCTTCCTGAGCTTTCGGGCTTCTTCGATATATTCGGTGTACTTCTTTTGCACGGCGGCGAAGATGGTCGGATTCTCTGCCAACGCAAGGTTCTCTTCAACTTTCTTCAACTTGAGCTCGAGATCAGCAAGACGCGTGGCCTCTTCTGTCGGGACATCATTTTCGCATTCATCGAGCATCAACTGCAAATACTCCTCGGTCAACACTTGTTCTCGCACAACCTGCAGAACTCCTCTTTCGATTCGGTGGGCGGCGATTGCTACCCTCTGATCACATGAACTGTTTCGACATCGATACATCCGATGGTTCTTGCTCCCAGGCCGTTCTTGCGATCCATGCATTCGGCCTCCACAGTGGATGCAATGCACGAGACCCGCCAAGAGATATTTCGAAGGAGTTCGCCGAAACCGTTTCCGGCTTCTCATCAGATCTTGAACGACACCGAACGTGGCTTTGTCAATCAGTGGCGGGAAGAAATCTTCAATCTCAAGCATTTCACCCGCTTCCAACATCTGGTTGAACTTGCCCGGTCTCGAACTCGGTCGACCAACTCGCAGCGTACCGACATAGATCGAATTCTTGAGCAGATCGCGGATTGAGTGTCTGTGAAAACTTTCTCCCCAGCAGGACTTCATTCCTCGAGCCTTCAATCCGTCAGAAATCGACCCGTACGTCTCCTGGCCTGTCGCATAGGCATTGAACATCCATTGAACAGCTTCGACGGCTCCCGGAACCGAAGACGGAACATAGCGAAAGCCATGGCCGACCGGTTTTCGAAACCGTTTGTAGACATCGGTCAGAAAACGTAGCGCTCGACGGGCGAAAAACGGAGCGCTGTTGTTGATAAGGAACCCGGTGGAGGGATGTGAGCGTCTCGGCCGGGAGTGTCGGTACAGGTTATTTCGTCTTTGATTGGCCAGAGCTT
>NZ_SIHI01000127.1 GCF_007859735.1 Thalassoglobus neptunius
TCTTCGAGGGCTCTTCCGCAGTCGCCGAATTTTCCGGAATGGATCCCGCAGCGGTCGCCGCCCCCAAGTATCCGGTGTATTTCAAAAAGTCGCGTCTGTTCGTACTCATAATTAAGACCTCCAGGTGGGTGTAGTCGGGCAGGTAACAGTGTCTGGGGCATTGAAAATGCCGGATTGCTACTGGACGAAAAAGGCGTCCGCGTCCCAATGAATGCTTTTGGTATGGCAGCCAAACATCTTACTCCGAACGGACGCCAAGAACACAACTTTCAATTCTCTCAAACGGCTGGCCGACGCTTTCGTATAGGTCAGTCGGCTCGCCGATGCGTTCGAACTGCTCCTCGCGATCGGGTGAGCGTCCCCCGGCGATGTCCTTTCTTATTTGCCGCAAGCCAAGGCCGATTTCGCACAGTTCACCAACTCAATCCAATGTCGTCACTTGATGTTCTCGCGATGCTAACTCAACGAATCCGTGGTCGGGCCACAATCGGTGTTGAGCTGCATGCAATACAGACTCATCAAACAGCGAAATCTTTTACTCTGGCTATTCTGAAGATGGGCCTTCAGACTTGCCTTTCGGCCTTCGCTCGATCATGACGGCCATTACGATTGGTGCACTGCTATCTTCACCTTTGACCAGCTCGATTGTCTTGATCGTTCGGTCGCGTTTTGGTTTGATACTCAGATAGCGAATCTGTTGGTTGCCGAGTGCGAATGCAAACTCGCTGCCCGTTACGTCGACTCGACGGATGTAGTCGGCGAAATGGACGGCATTGATCAATTTGTGATCTTCCGTTGTGGCATCGTCGTAGGTCAGCCGCACGAGCATCGAAACGCTCTTTTTGTTGTCGAACGGATGGTTCCAGCCGCCAACACCGCTGAGTAAATGGACCGCGGAGGCTGGTGTTCCGCAGGGCAGTGACACCGACTTGGGCATTTTTGGCGGAAGCGAACCGTATGGACCGTGCAGCAGCACAATGTTGGGTTGTGTTTTGCCCTGAGGGTCATCGTGTGGCGAACCTACCGCGACGCCAGCGGTATCGAGAAAGTATCGACAGTCCTGTACCCAGATCAAGTTGATCCTACACTGCGATTGGTCAGCCAACTCAGTGAGCGAATGCCGTCCCAGTAGGGACGGCTTTGCCATGGTATCGCTTTGGATGCGGCCCGATCTATCCGCCTCGTGCCCGTGCTTCGGCCCGGCCACTCCGCCTCCTGATCGGCCCGCGATCCGTTGGCGTGATATCTGGAAAGGACGGCAATCTCGATGAAGACTGACGTCAGTTTGAGACACCAGCGCGCTGCCACGACAGTGGGCAACGCCGTAACATGCTGAAAGATAGAAAGAGAAGACGATGGGGACTCTCATTCGATTCCCACCACCCAAGTCATCGGCTTCCTCAAAGTAGAAGAAGCAATAGTTGTGGATACGACCAATGTTGTTTCAACTTTACGCTTAGGTTGCGTAACACCTTGTCGATAGACCCTTTATGGCGACTTGGTGAAATCTGTCCATTGTTGATTTCCAGATAATTGGATGTTGCGGTCATTGTTCACGCCAGTTCGGCCGCTTTTCCCCGCGTCAATAGAAGTCGCAAATTTCGCACACAATTGAAGCTCTAACGTCAGGAGATATAAATATGATCGATACAACTTCGCCATCAGCACCATCATTTGAAGTCAAACACGAATCGAGAGCCAGTCGAGTTTTGAAAGCGGCCTGGCGTGCTCCCCATTTTCTGATCCAGATGTTATGAGAGTCAACCGACCGATTTTGGTTCGAGGAGACTTTGATGACGAAGCGACGACGACGTAAGCCTGAGCAGATTGTGAAGCTGTTGCAGGAGGGGCAAGCGATGTTGGCGGCAGGAAAGTCGCTGGCTGAGGTGTTGCAGAAGCTG
>NZ_SIHI01000128.1 GCF_007859735.1 Thalassoglobus neptunius
CAGCTTCTGCAACACCTCAGCCAGCGACTTTCCTGCCGCCAACATCGCTTGCCCCTCCTGCAACAGCTTCACAATCTGCTCAGGCTTACGTCGTCGTCGCTTCGTCATCAAAGTCTCCTCGAACCAAAATCGGTCGGTTGACTCTCATAACATCTGGATCAGAAAATGGGGAGCACGCCAGGATGCCGCGATTTTGCATGTCAAAATTTCAGACGGGTAACGTTTAGCGTAACCGGGTGGCGACGGTTGACGTTGATATCAAATTCGGCGTGAATCGCCACTCCGGTTCACGCTTTTGTTATCCAGCATTATCGCGACTGGCCTGGCGTTCAATTGCCATTTCTAGGTTTCCATACAGGACTGGTTGAAGAGTTCGCAATTCGGCAGCCAGTTCCGGATCAATTCCTTCGTCAAGCACACTCTCCACCAATTCTTGAGCAATTTCAATCGAATCATTATAGCTCTGCATCGCCCAATCCAATTCTGGACTTCCGTCCCAGCATCCGTGTCGCAAGCGACAGTATTCGACAGTCGCGACATCAATTAGATAGCCCGCTCGGTCTTCTGCTGAAACGGACTGGCAGTGTTTGACGACGTATGGAACGACGACAAATGCAGAATTCGTTATCGTGTTTTGGTGAAGATACAAATTGAACAATCTGTGGTAGATGTCGGATTCCTGGTCGAAGCCTACAGCCATCGACCATTCGTGAACGACCGACGCCAGATCGTCATCATAGAATGTCGAAAGCTCATTCCACCTTGGATCTTCGAAAGGTAACATCATTCTCGGTGCTGGATAACGCCAATGTTCACCGGGTCGCGGCGAACGATTCAATCATCGGAAAGCCGCGCGACCCGCGACTCCGTGTGCAACATTTTGTTATCTGGCGTCTGGAGTTGGGGGCTGGGGTTCGGCATCAAGCATCGAAAGCAGGTAGGAAGCCGCGTCTGACACTCCGGGATCGTCTGAATCAACAAGTGCAGTTATGTCGTCGCCGTATTCGTTCAGTATCCACGCGGCGCCTTCGTCGTCCTGGCGAATCAGCGGCGCGAATTGTTCGTCGAGAACCTGCAGCTGAATAGCTGCGTCGCCGTCACGGAGAGCAAGATGATACGAGTCGGTCGTCGCCTGTCCGAATGCGTTTGCGATTGCATCACCATCAATCACCACACGGTTCGGTAGATCGCGAGCCCATGCAACGACCTTGACAGCGGTCCATCCGGCAATCGAGCAGCCCATAACGAAAACCACAGCTGCTACGATCAGTATTCGCTTTGTTCGTGTCTTCATGTCAAAAGCTCACCATGTGTTGATTAGTCAGATAACGACCGCGATAACCGAGTCGCGGGAGTTGATTGTCCATTGCGAAATCGCCCGGCTACCGCGACTTCGGTTGATCACATTGTTACATGGCGATCGTAGCGATGGTCAGCTAGACCCGATGAAAATCTATGAGGCGTTCTCAAGTAGTGGTTTGTATTTTAGTAGTTTCGCCGCCACGACATCAACGGTTTTCGCGTGATTTACAGCTTTACCCCACCATTTGGTTTTAGTGACGTCCTTCCCTTCATCAAGATAGACTTCCATGAGTTCCGCGAGCATCTTTTTGAATGCGTCCCGAAATCCGCGAGCGCCGTGGATGGTGTAATGATCGAGTGCGTTTCGCGACAGTCGTACCAATTCCAAAAGCGCAGTTCGGGCCGATTTTTTTAGATCCGAGTTTGCATTGTTGAAAACATCTCTGGAATCTGAGATGAGAATGCGCTAAAATCTGGTGATGAGTGATTCCCCACGAACGAATGTGTTGTTGGAAGTGGCAAAGCTGTCGCTTCGGATTGGACGCAAGTATGTCGAGCCGTATTCGCATGCGAAGA
>NZ_SIHI01000129.1 GCF_007859735.1 Thalassoglobus neptunius
ACGGTAAGCTGAATGGCGAGTACCGCTCACAGATGACCAGGACAGAACTCGAAACAAAAGGATACGGCAGACGCTGGCTTGTGGAATCATTCATGAGCGGATTGAAGCGAACCACAGGTGCCGCACTCTCAGCCAGAAGCGAGAAAGCCCTGTTCGTCGAAGCCGCCCTCAAAGTCCTCGCCTACGCCCTGAGGCGTTAGCCCACGATCAAAACCTGTGATTTGTTTTCAACACAGCAGTCTCAACTCAACTCCTCAAACCATCGCACTCGCTGGGAGAAACGAATGAGAGTTTTCTGCAAATGCATGACCTTCTCGATGGGAATCCTCGGTCTGGTCATAATGTCTTCACAGCTGGAAGCGCAGGTTGAGGAGATTCAGCTGGAAGAAGTTCGACCGCCTGTGATCGGAACCATCGTCGTTCCCGAAGAAGAACAAGCTCAGAGCGATGAGAATCCGTTTGGACCGAGTAGTGTCCCGGACGGAACCCCAGGTGATTCGGCAAGCGGGAATGACCCGACAAGAGAGAATTCTGACACACTGATGTCTCGGCAGAAAATTGAGGAGGCGCTTCAACAATCAACTCTCGTGGATTTTATCGAAACCCCGTTGGGAGAAATCGCTGATTATCTGTCAGACGTCCATCAGATTCCAATTCTGTTTGATCATTTTGAACTGTCCAACGAGGGAATCAGCACGGATGACGAACTGACCTTCAATGTCTCTGGGGTCAGTCTGGAAGACGCGCTGACGCTCTCGTTAGAATCGCTTAATCTTGGTTTTGTTATCAAGAACAACGTTGTCATCATCACGCCGAAACACCTTGCCGATGAGCACTACGAGACGCGCGTCTATGATGTCCGTGGTCTGTATATCGACGATCCTGAAGCTCTGGCCGATGTCTTGATTCACACAACTGGTGACAATACCTGGAAAGAGCAGGGCGGCAATGGTGATCTGAGTTTTATTCACAGCAGCTTCATTGTACGTCAGAATCGAGCAACACATCACGAGATCCGGCATTTGCTGGATGAACTGCGACGCAATCTCAAGGGCCACGACGATCTCCCGGGATGGCCGAAAAAAGAGCGGAATGGCGATTCACAGTCTCCGGAAGGAGGAGGGCTGGGAAGTGGATTCGGTGGCGGCGGGGCAAGTACTGGAGGAGGAGGCGGAGGTTTTTTCTAGGAGCGATTCTTCGGTGATGGAACAACCGTCCTGGTGTTCGTCTCCAACGGTCACAGCATCCTGGCGGAATACACCTCCGGCAGCCTCGCTGCATCCCCACAGCGCATTTACCTGTACGGCAACCGGATCGACGAACCGGTGGCAATGATCGATTCGACGGATACGTACTACTACCACGCCGACGCCTCCACCAGCATCCGCGCAATTACGGATTCGTCAGGCAGCGTGGAAGAACTCTACAAATACAGTGCATATGGAGATCCAACAATTCTCGCGGCCAATGGAACGACAGTCAGGTCATCGTCCAATATTGACAACCGATTCCTGTTCACAGCCAGAGAATGGGACGACGCGTTGACCGCGACCAGTACGCTTCAAATCGAGTCGTACTAGTTCCGAGCACGGTACATGAGTCCATCACTCGGACGGTTCACTAGCCGTGATCCATTACTGTATATCGATGGAACACATCTTTATCGCGCATATTTTGTACCAAAAGGGGGCGATCCAACAGGGAAAGGGTGGATTAAGAAGGTTAGAGCGTAAGCGCATGGTGAACTACGGGGTGTTGGCTTTGGTTTCGCGTTCTTGTTTTCTTCTTTCGGCGATGTTCCAGCGGTGTTGGGGGTGCGTTGCCAGCCAGTGGTTGGGGAGTAACGATTCGACATT
>NZ_SIHI01000130.1 GCF_007859735.1 Thalassoglobus neptunius
GTGTGGGGAAATCGATACATCGACGAATGTGTGCTGCGTGATCGCGACTACAACAACAACGGGACGACGCTGGAAGAACGACTGTACGCAACGCAGGATGCGAACTGGAACACGACGATGCTGTACAAGCAGTCGTCGGGCTACAAGGAACGGTACACGTACAACCCGTACGGCGAGATCACGTTCCTGAACTCCTCGTTCAACCCGGTCGGCGGGTCGGTGCACAACTGGCAGCACCTGTTCGGCAGCTACAGAAGAGACACCACGACCGAACTGTACCTGGTCCGCAACCGCCTGTACCACACCGACCTCGGCACATGGCTGAGCAGAGACCCGGCCGGATACGAAGGGGGAACCAGCCTGTACGAATACGCCGACAGCAAACCCACGATCAGTGTCGATCCAGCTGGGCTAGAAGGATTTCATCCTGAAATGTTTCTCCAGGGATCTCCCAACGGCAGTCGCCCTACACCACGGCCAAATGAGTATCAAGGACCATTCGGTCGTACAACTGCCTGCGTACCTCGGTATCGCAATGGCGAAGTTGTGGGAAGCATGGGGACATTCCCTGCTAGAAACAGAGAGCGGCCATCTTCGACTCGAGACTTGACAATCGGAGAAAGGAAAATGCTCGACGACGTGTTTGGCGGTAATTTAAATACTGATGGACTTCAGGTTGGTAAAAAGCCCTTCCTTCCATGGGTTAAGAAAAACTCAATGACTCCAAGATACACCCCATGGTTTACGCAGAAAAACTATCGTGACGACTTCTCAAAGAGTAAGATAGAGTCGCAGGGACATTTCATACACGAAATGACGCATGTGATGCAGTCGCAAAAAGGGAACTGGAATTTTACCGATGGCCCGGCCCTTTTGGCCAAATACGGGGGGAACTATGGTAAGTCGTACGACTTCAATTATAACGATCTCGGAAAGCCACTACACACCTTCAACATGGAGCAGCAGGCGAGGATTGTTGAGTGGAATTACATGGGAATTTTTACTGGAGAAGACCTGGAAAGATGCAAAAGAACACTTGAAGGTTTTCACACCCAGCCACCAGTCGAGCAAAGCCGAAACATCCCGGAGGGTTACTCCAGTTGGGGACAGTCGTACACGCCAAGAACTCAAGTGATTCCAGTTGGTGCTGATCCATCGCGTCTAACCATTCCCCGAAGCCCACGTGTTTTTGAATAGCTTGAAGGGCTTCTCGATGCTCGTTAGATGTTGGAGTACAAGTGTCCGATTGCGGGAAACAATCTCACGTTCTCCAAGTCGAGACACACACCGTGACTGACCTTAGTTGCGTGCCCGTGTCAAATGAAATCGTACGGAGACTGGCATATGAAATGGCGACGAATGTTCCTTTTCGGGATTGTGTTTGCTGCGGGAGTGTTCGTGGAATGGTTCTGCTCCCGCACGTTCGAAACTCGAGTTATTCCACGAACAGAGTGTACTGTCGTCGACTTACAGGGAAATCCCATCGAGATCACCTTGTCTGACATCGTTGTAGAGAACGATTACGCGACGTTCCTCTCGATCGAGACTTTGCCGAACGGTCGCTTCATCATTCCTGAGACAATCCGAAATATTGAATCGAGTGGAATAGGTGATCGATGTATCTGGACTTTAATCACGGTGCGCCCCGCAGGTTTTCAGCCCTGTCAAGAGGAAGTTGGGCTATGCACTGGAGGCGTCCTACCGAACCAGCCAAACTGGCTTGCAACAATCAAGTTTCAATTAGCACCGGTGAATTCCGAAGAGAAATCGACCTCAGAACGCAATTCCAAAAGTCTCTT
>NZ_SIHI01000131.1 GCF_007859735.1 Thalassoglobus neptunius
TTCAAAGTCTCTCCCGAGCCATCGAAAGCAACTTCCGGCACTTCAAAACAAGCACGACCTCACTCAATGGCAACCAACCAAAACTCAGACTGCTACTCAGAAGTCCGCAATGTTCAACGGGCTGCTAGATGTGACAAGCTGGCCCCAGACGTCAACATCGGGCGAGGTGCAACTGAACCTTGATTCTGTTGACGGAACCGTCCATTTTTGAAACGGCAACTTCGCCGATCGACAGAGAGCGAAGCGAGTTTCTTCTTGGTGGCACGCAATTGCGACTGGTACAATCTTTGAATTGTCGTTCAACATTCTGGCACTGAATGTCGTAAGTGAACCGTTGGCGTTTGGTCGGCAATTGCGAAGGAACTCGTTTCAGCGTTTGGGGGAATCATGTCGTTCGTGCAGCAACTATTTGCAGCAATTCTTCCATCGAGCTGGATGGCGGAGATGCAGGAGTCGACGGAGCGATGGTCGATTCGATGTTGTCGCTGTGACAATTCTCGCAGCCTCTGGGAGGCGGGCGGGATTCGATGGGGCAAAATGAGTGTTGGGAATGTGCAGCGAACGCTTGTCTGGTGTCGCGTCTGTCGCGAACTCACAACGGCTGCCGTCGAACGGAGCGATGCATCTGCGGCTCGTGAGACGAAATTTCGAGAGAACTGAGGCGGGTCAACTGAGGTGTATACACAGCGAGACTTGATAGATTCACTCCATCAAGTCTCGCTGTGTGATCTCAGACTAAGGGGTTATGGACGAATGCTCCGTCTTCCCTCTTGAAGTATCAGGCACAATTTCTTTTACGGTGTTTGACTCCAGCCAGCACAAGGCTTCCCAAGCCCAGAAGAGCCAGCGACGAAGGTTCCGGGACGGTATTGAGTTCGGAGTTGTAGCGAAGTTCGACGATGGCGTAGTTGTCGGGATTCTCTTCCCCGTAGTGGATGAAATCAGCTGAGAACGCCAGCACTTCCCCGCCTGCACCGTATTTCACTTCATGAATCGTGAATGACCCGGAAGCGAGATTGTCAGCACGTCCCGTGCTTCCGAACTCCAGTCCAGGACGTTCAGCATCTTGAAACGGAAAACGTTGGAAGTTGTCGTATGGTCCGACGGCCAGTTCAGCATCGAATGGGGCGGAGAAATTGAGAAACCATCGGTCGATCGTCGTTCCGGCAACTGGCGGGCCGGTGATCACGAAGCCGATTCCGTTGTCGAAATTTCGTGATGGAGTAAACGTCCAGCCGTCTGCAGGAGAGACCGTGTAATTCTGAAGACCGCGAGCAACCCAACTCGTGGGCGAGCTGTCGACGACCGTGAGTCGCGTTTCAATACCGGCGTGAGATGTTTGAGTGAAGAGAAGAACAGCAGCGAGGCAGAGTGCACTTCGAAGAAGAGAATTCGGCACTTTTCAACTCCAGCGATGAGAGTTCTGAGTTGTATACGTCCGTGATGGATGTTTTGAGAGGTTGATCGAAGCCTATTGATCGATAAAAACCAATGTCAACGAATTTTGATTGATCACTCTCAAAAAAAACGAAGTGCCTTAGTTCGTGAAACAATTCAGGAATTTATCTTGAAAGGTGTCTCCGCGAATCGTTAAGGCGTGTTGCTCTTACGAGTTCGCGAAGACTCTGTCGAGAAATAAACTTAGAGGCTATCCGGAAACTGAGGTTTTGTGAAAGTCTGGTTTTGTTCACACTTTGCGGTTCATCAACGCAAAGGAGTGCACGGTGTCCGAGGCGATTCGAAAAGCGTACCCAAGTGACCTGACTGACCTTCAGTGGGAGATGATCGAAATGATTC
>NZ_SIHI01000132.1 GCF_007859735.1 Thalassoglobus neptunius
GCGTGATTCAAACAATAAAATTTGAATGTCTCTCGAAATTCGTCCTTTTCGGAAAACAGCATCTCGATTACCTGCTCGCAGAATTCACAGAGTACTACAACTCAGCCCGTTCCAGCATGGTCCGCGATCACTTACCGCCAATGGGTGAGAAACCGGATGAAGTTGAAACGATCAATCTGGACGACATCAAAGTGAAATCGTATGTGGGCGGACTGGTGAAGGGCTTCGAGCGCAAAGCTGCTTGAGCGGTAGTAGATTTGAATCGAGCTAACGATAATGCGCGCCACCGCTCTGCGATTGTACGCAGTTTCTCTTGCAGCCGATCGTACTCAAGTCGATATTCATCAACACTTTCCATGCGAAAACATTCGTGGAACAGCGCGCGTGTCGACGCCCACCCAACATATTGCGTTGTTGATCTAGATGGGCGAATCCGCTACCGGGGTGTCGGGGCGATCGGCGACCAGTTGGCAGACTGGGTTGAGGCGTTGGTCCGTGACGAAGAATAGATTGCATAACAATTGCGTGAACCCGAGTTGTGGTCGGGCCGGTTTCAGAATTCAGCGTCGCTCGCCACAACCGGGTTACGCAGGTCGTTATCTGGCTTGGGGCAAAATTTGACAGACGGCTTCAAAAAAGAGACGGCTAGCAAATTTCCGTTTCCGATCGGATGCGTACTCTATCCCCTGCTTGTCTTCATGCTGCTCACAGTTGTGGGGTACTTCTACTTGCAGAGTGCGAACTACCACAGCGCGCTTGATGCAACCAAAGAATGGGCGCAACTGAATGAATTTCCTGTTACGGCAACGAACCTCACCGTAGAAACTCAGGGTAATATGTTCACGCGAGAATTTACTGTTGAATTTGACGCGCCGCTCGCAGACATAGAAAATTGGCTCAGGAAATCACCTGGCACTAACAGTGTGACGCCAACAACCGACGGCGATGTCCGGCACTACGATATTGATCCCGGCGGTGGAGCACAGCATGCCGAACTTGAATTGGACGAATCCCAAGGTCACGTTAAAATACATACCTACTGGAGTTGATAGACTCCGCACCGTAAATCCAACACCGAATCGCCAGATAACAATGTGATGCACGCGAAGCCGGGCTTGCGTGTGAATTTTTCTGCTTGCAAGATTATCGTCCCGGCTCGGTGATCACTGCCGTTACCCGACTGAAACATCTAGGCTCAATGGCACTTCGTCCGCCGCACATCGTTAACGTCAAACGCGAAGTCGATGGCGCAATTCGCGGCTATGTGGTGGCACGAAACTCGCAACTGACTGTTGTACGTGAATTCGATGGCTTTGCGCCCGCAGGCTTCGTCGCGCTGCCGTCGTCCACCGTCGCCGATCTAACCATCAACGAAGCGTGGACCCGAATGATCGCGTCGGAGGGTCACGCGGAACTCGCGACTATAGCTCCTTCGTTTGCAACCAATGACATGAGATCGGCACTCAAATCCATCCATCGCCTCAACGTCAACGTAAAGATTGAATGCGAGTGAAATGCCCCCGAAGTTTGAACCAGGCTTATGAGAGTTGGGGTTAGGTAAGTAAGTCAGTGTGCTGGAGTGGAGGAGAAGGTGGAGCCGTAGGCGGAACCTTCTCTGGAACGGAAGCACACTGAGTCGAAAATTCGGCAGGCGTCAACCCTCCAAGAGAGCTGTGCGGACGGCGGTGGTTGTAAGTCATCCGCCAGTCCTGAAT
>NZ_SIHI01000133.1 GCF_007859735.1 Thalassoglobus neptunius
ATTCAGGACTGGCGGATGACTTACAACCACCGCCGTCCGCACAGCTCTCTTGGAGGGTTGACGCCTGCCGAATTTTCGACTCAGTGTGCTTCCGTTCCAGAGAAGGTTCCGCCTACGGCTCCACCTTCTCCTCCACTCCAGCACACTGACTTACTTACCTAACCCCAACTCTCATAAGCCTGGTTCAAACTTCGGGGGCATTTCACCACCCCCAGCGTTCAAGCAATTCGCGGGGAATCCGAATTCATACGATGGGTAATATGCATCAATAAAATTGTCCATCCAATGGAAGCATCGGTTATACGGACCTGGCCTAGGTGTGTTTTTTACTTGCGTCATTAGTGTAGCAAGCGCTTTTTCGCATTCGGGATCACCTTCACAACAGTCGATTGCTGTTTGCTCGTCGTTTGTTAGAGGACTGCATTTCCTAGAATATCCACATCCGCTTCCCCCAAACGAACTGTACGATGAAGTTGCGAGTTCTGAGCATGGCTTTTTGGTGTAGTGAAACGCCGTTCGAGAAGTGGCACTACCGCCATATCCAGTAGCGCTGAAGTTAGTCGTTGTGCACTTACAGATCGCTCCACCAGATGGATCAACTCCAGTTGGTGCGAAAGAAATATTGTAGAGTCCGGAACCGTTAACATAACGATAAGGATCCCTGCCAATAAACCTCCCCAGGGTGGAGTCCATGTACCTTGCGCGGAAGTAGTGGAGACCTGTTTCGTGGTCGAGCCGTCTGCCAGTGAATGCGTATGTGTTGCCGTAGCTGGAGGTGGAGCGGGTACTCATGTCGGAGGGATCGCGGATGTCGACGGTGCCGTACGGCGTGTAGGTGTACAGCTCGATCACGTTGTCGCTGATGTCGGTCAGGCCGACGACGTTGAACACGCGGTTGTGGTGGTAGTAGTAGGTGACCGGTGTTGAAGAATGGTCGGTGATCGAGAGGGGTTCGTCGACGTATTCGCCGTACGTGTAGGTTCTCGCCAGGTTAGTGCTGCCTGCTCCGACTTTTTCGTACTCGGCGAGGACTTGACCGCCCACGCTTGAGAGCGGTGGGAGCAACTCGTAGCTGTTGATGTAGATCGTGCGGGTGACGACGGTCGTCATCCCGGAGTCGTCGTTGACGACTTTCGCCACCCGGCGGCCGAGGGCATCGTACTCGTAGGTGTGCGTCCCTTCGATCCCGCGTACGGAACTGGAACCGGTCGTGGCTTGTTGGAGATGGTTGTCGAAGTCCCAGACGTAGGTGTGGTTGTCAGCATCGGTGAGCAGGTTGCCTTTGGCATCGTACGTCAGCGAGTTCGCTCCGATCGCGGTTAACTCGTGGACATCGTTGTGGGTTCTGCTGACGGCTCCACCGCCGCTCTCGTTGAACGAGTTCCAGTCGCCTACCAGCGAAAGGCTCCAGTCCTGGTCGTCACTGTTTGAGCGGTCCCAGCTAGTGAGGCGATCTTCGTCATCGTATCCAGCTGTGAAGCTGCCATCGTCCATGTCACCCGAAGCATCGAACGTCTCCGCGGTGACGTTTTTGTTGTCATACGCATAATCGATCGACAACTCCGGATAACCGTAAGCGCCGTTTGGAGTGCATGTTGACTTGGGTTGTATTCTTTGGGGTTTCTGGTTTTGGAATTCCTGGGGGATGGTGTCTTGTCGCGTGTGGGTTATTCTCGAGTGCAGTGGGTCGAGTGGATTG
>NZ_SIHI01000134.1 GCF_007859735.1 Thalassoglobus neptunius
TATCCGCAGCGTCGAACTCGCAAACCACCCGGTCCACCGACAATCAAGCCACCTTCAGCTGACCTGAACCTCCTCGCCCAAAAAATCACACCCCTAACACTGACTTCATACGGTTAACGGCGTTGGGAGACACTCTAAGAGCCTCAGCCGAAGTGTTGAAGCCATCCTGGAAATCGTCTTCGGGAAGCAGGTTTTTCAAGGGGACATCGACACCGAGCAGGTCATGGACAGTGTTCTCGTATTCCAGCCGATTCAGACGTCTAGTCAGAGAGCCTCCCTTTCCGTGCCGATTCGAGGATTCATCGGCGAGCGCGCGTTTAGTCCATTCGATGACTGACGCCACATCTTTCGTTGGCGGTCGCTCTTGCATTGGCGGAGGCATCGTTCCAGCTTCAAGTTTTCGGAGAATCTTGGACCATGTCTTAGCCGAATCATGTGTGACGGATTTGGTTGACAGCTGATCGATTTGGAAGTTCCCCTCTTGAGAAACATCATCGTGACAATCGAAACAATGACCCTTGAAAAGCCGACCGACTTCCTCCGATGCGGACACCCGCGTCACCGAAACAACCAAGAGAATTACAGCCAGTTGCACGGGGATTATTAATTGAGTCATGCTCATGATTAATGCCAGCTTACCATTTCGTCCTAGTCTGCGGGCATAGTCAGTGTGTTACATGCTTCATCAAATTGTTGTTTCCAATCGACGCTTCGCTGCTTTGCGTTGATGGGCTTCTACCAGAGTATCGTCTCATGATCCAACCCGCCGATTAGACGACATGGCTTGTTGTTTCAATTGTACAATCCGCAGTACTGTTTTCCATAGCAACTGATGAGGAATCAACACTTCCGCCATCTGGAAAAGTCACATAAGGGGAACCCCGTACACGTTTTTGGAAAATCAAATGCAGCAAGAAAGTGGCCAGATGGTAGGCCAACGCGAACAGCTACTGTCGCACCTGCGGATACTTGGAGCAGTCGGTTCCGAGACCGAACTCGATCGTGAACCTGCTCACTACCTAAAGAGGCCACTTCTGAATCAATCACGGTTACGCCAATCACGACGCGTTCGACGAAGGGATAGACGCTTGGCGGCACGCCATGCTCAACGTGGAGTTGGCTACGTTCCGTTTGTGCTGCAGCACGCTATCGATCACGCGAATTCAAACGATAATGTGTGTAAGACGAAGGGAAATAGCAATGCAAAAAGCGAACGTCACGATGGTATACGAACTAGGCTCAAAATGCCGAAAGCGGTTGGTAAGATTTCAGAGGACAACCATCGAATTCAGAATTTGATCCAAGGAGAAGTCACTAATAACTTTAGAGCCCCGCAAAATTCAATTGGAATTCGTCTACTACTCGACTGTCTTCGGACACAACATTTGGAGCGAACTCGGTTTTGTTCAGCAGAGGGTGTAGCAAAGTGTAGTTAAACGGCCTCAATTTCGCTGAATTGGGACTAAGAGGCTATCCGGAAACTGAGGTTTTGTGAAAGTCTGGTTTTGTTCACACTTTGCGGTTCATCAACGCAAAGGAGTGCACGGTGTCCGAGGCGATTCGAAAAGCGTACCCAAGTGACCTGACTGACCTTCAGTGGGAGATGATCGAAATGATTC
>NZ_SIHI01000135.1 GCF_007859735.1 Thalassoglobus neptunius
GAATCATTTCGATCATCTCCCACTGAAGGTCAGTCAGGTCACTTGGGTACGCTTTTCGAATCGCCTCGGACACCGTGCACTCCTTTGCGTTGATGAACCGCAAAGTGTGAACAAAACCAGACTTTCACAAAACCTCAGTTT
Organism: Thalassoglobus neptunius; assembly: GCF_007859735.1. Taxonomy (GTDB): domain Bacteria; phylum Planctomycetota; class Planctomycetia; order Planctomycetales; family Planctomycetaceae; genus Thalassoglobus; species Thalassoglobus neptunius. The sequence continues at coordinate 142 of NZ_SIHI01000135.1, forward strand.
CCGGATAGCCTCTAACTCGCTGCGAAAAAATTCGATCGCAGAATTCCGTTTTGCACTCGTAATCATGCACCGAAGATTGGGCACCGAATTAGTTGTCACGTCCGCATGGAATTCATGTAGCCAGAAATGTCGACCAACTCGATCAACTGCATGCCACATTCAATTTCCGCAGCCTGGCTTTTGAAGTGGAAGCGAAGTCCATCATCAAGCGATTGTATGGTGATATCTCCAACATTGTCGATCCCCCACCCACGAACTGATAAGTCTTCCACGCAAAGCAACATCAGTGTGATTTGAACTGTATTGACTTTTCGATCAATCCACTTTTGAGGAGGGCTGGTTGGAAACTCGTTAAGGTCCAATCTGACTGAGATCGATGGTCCATCACCATGGAGAATCACTTCATGAATGAGCACAGAATTAAGCTCGGGCAATTCTGAAAAAATCGCCTGTATTCCAAAGCTGTGACCTGTCTGTTCTATCCAGTTCATTGCCCAAAACCCCTCACCCTTTCGATAGATAGATCTCTCAAATGCCCGCTTTGTTCTACGCGGTGAGCCGGTTTTACGCAGTCAATTGCGTCGCTCAACTACAAAGTGACCATCAAGTGCCGATGTCTTTCCAGACGCGAGCTGCGGAAACCTTCACACCTTTCAACCTGCCAACGTTTTCTCAAAAGTTGATCGTCACAAAATCAACAGTTGTCATCAATTCTTCGACTGCTAGATGACTCACGGTTCAAACTGTTCCAAAGCGGATAGAACAACAAAAACTGTATGCTGATCAACGTTGCTAAGACGCAAACTCCAAGAAGCGCAGCACCGATGGCCCCGTAGAAAAGAAGCAGAAACGGAATCCCACCCAATAAAACCAACACCAAACTGACGCACAAAAAAATCCCAACACTCTGTCGAGGCTCTTTCGTTCGGCAACTTTCTTCAGCCGGCGGGGAATTCAGGTTCTTCACTCCAGGTCCTCTCCAAGCTCACACCGCGAGTTTGTGGAACATAAATCACCGATCATAGCACCGTTCACTAAATCGGACTCGCAAGTCTTAAATCAATCTTGCTTGAGCTCTGACCGTCCTGTTTCATACTCAGAGATGAGAAAGCCAACAATCGCGACCGCGATGAACGATAGGACACACTTCAGGACATACGGGTAAATTGGCCCTTCATGAATACCAGCTGAAAACAGCCGATTCTTCAAGTCGAAGAACAACAGAACCATCAGGTAGGAGGATGGAAGGGTGTTGAAATGCCCCCGAAGTTTGAACCAGGCTTATGAGAGTTGGGGTTAGGTAAGTAAGTCAGTGTGCTGGAGTGGAGGAGAAGGTGGAGCCGTAGGCGGAACCTTCTCTGGAACGGAAGCACACTGAGTCGAAAATTCGGCAGGCGTCAACCCTCCAAGAGAGCTGTGCGGACGGCGGTGGTTGTAAGTCATCCGCCAGTCCTGAAT
>NZ_SIHI01000136.1 GCF_007859735.1 Thalassoglobus neptunius
CAGCTTCTGCAACACCTCAGCCAGCGACTTTCCTGCCGCCAACATCGCTTGCCCCTCCTGCAACAGCTTCACAATCTGCTCAGGCTTACGTCGTCGTCGCTTCGTCATCAAAGTCTCCTCGAACCAAAATCGGTCGGTTGACTCTCATAACATCTGGATCAGAAAATGGGGAGCACGCCAAAGGTTAACGGCGTTGGGTGTGTCCCCGGCTCGACGACTCGCGGCTGCGGACAGTTGAGCTTCGCGAAGTTCATCAACTGCATGAAAACAGGCTCGATCTTCGCATCAACCACGATGTGAGTTTAGAAATCTCTGCACGAACCAACAGGATCACATCAGTTGAAAACTGGTCCAAAGCGTGCAGCAAGACAATAAAAGCGGACTAATAGCGGTTTCTATTGCCCACAACCCATTTATAAGTTGAATATTGAATCACTTCCCACTAACTTCCATAAACAACGAGTCGATGCGGGCAAAGTTTAGACTTCGTTTACGAACAGCATAAGCGCCAATATAACGTTGACGAATGTACAGTAGTGCGTGCCGAATCGCACGTTCGTAGACGTCGCGAATTTTTAAGTCGAGTGAAACAAGGGCTTTTGGTGCATCGCCATGAGCCCTTGTTTTCTTTCCAGAATAGTTTCCAGGTGGTGTCAGACGGCATCCCCGAAAACAAGTTTAACTGAATTGAGCAGGAAGAGTCCCAATGGCTAAGAAGAAAGCATCTCAGGGAGCGTTTGTCATGTCGGCCGAAATGCGAAAGGTCGTCAGCGAAAACCCCGAGATCAAAGGCAAAGACGCAATCGCACTTCTCAAGAAACGATTCCCCGGCGAGAAGATTAACGAGAACTCCGCAAACGTTGCGTTCTCAAACGCACGCAAGGCCATCGGCGTTTCCGGAAAAACTTCCGCACCCGCTGCCTCCAGCACTCCAACTCGACGACCAGCACCTGCGAAAACGCAGGCCCCTAAAGCACAAACCGGCAACTTCAACGTCCTCGAAGCTGCCAAGGAACTCGTCGAAGCTGCTGGCGATTCGCAGACTGCAATCGAAGCACTGAAGCAGCTCGACAAACTGCAGGTCGGAAAATAAAGAACCGCTCAAGACGGCTTTCGCACCGCTCTATGAGCAATTAAAACGAAAGCCGCGACAAACAAGTTCAAGCGAGTGCTCCGGTCAGAGCAATATGCTCGAGGCCAATCTCATGGTCTCCCGGCACTCGCCTGTACTCGTTACTATCTTTGAGAAGACGGGACTCTCACGCAGGTGATTCACTGCACGCTATCCCTTGAGATTCACCGCCGTAAACCCTTCTTCAAAACGCGGCGATCAGTGTGTCCTTGTATCCTCCGCCGGTGCCCGCATCCCTCTTCATCTCCCCTGCCCCATCAGCCGCCGACATTGCACTGAGCAATATTTCTCAGTGATGCATGAGAAGTGGCCTTCTCACTTAGAGCCTATCCGGAATCCTCTTCATGCTGTAAGTCGGTATTTGAACGGAGCTTGGTTGGGTGAAGGAGCTAAGCGGCGGAGCATGCGACCAATGGAAGCCACATAGATCATGGCTTCGCTCGATTTG
>NZ_SIHI01000137.1 GCF_007859735.1 Thalassoglobus neptunius
GAATCATTTCGATCATCTCCCACTGAAGGTCAGTCAGGTCACTTGGGTACGCTTTTCGAATCGCCTCGGACACCGTGCACTCCTTTGCGTTGATGAACCGCAAAGTGTGAACAAAACCAGACTTTCACAAAACCTCAGTTTCCGGATAGCCTCTCAGTGTCCGAACGGTGCAAGTTCCATTCATTGAGGCTTCTGCCAACCGGAAGTAGGTTAAGACGACTTTCGTTTTTATACGGTTTCCCAAGCCAAGGTACCTGCTTCGATTCGCTTGTTGATCGTTTTCGATCGGTTTCCCTGAATCAACAAGAATTCTCTCGGTGTGTTCTGATGGCAAGCCATGTCTGAGCTTCAATGGAATGAAATAGTGCTTTTCTCAACGAGGTTTAACGAGTCGAAAGCACCGCGACATCGTCCACGGTGAGTTCCTCTTGATCTCTCCGACGGAACGCATGGCCCGTTTTCTGCATTCTCTTGAATACAGTTGATCCGATGACGCTGTGGTGCCGTTCTTCGGTGCTACCACGCAATCTTGACTTTGACGATCTATTCAGAAGCTGCCAGCGGTTGAGTTTTTGCAACCGTTCTTTATATGAAATACGATCGTCAGGGAGCAGTTGCTGACTCAGTGAGCTTCAGTCGATGAGGGCGAAGTGAATCTCTTCGGCGATGGGCTTTGATCGGCGTTGCCAGTAGCGCGCGGCCGGTCGTGCCCGCGTGCCTTCGCTACGGAAATGTCTTTTCGGCGAGATCTTCTGAACCCGATCCGGTTGCGCTGTTGAGTAAGTCCGCTCGTGAACTGGTGTTCTTTTTGGGAACCGCGTGGTAGTTGCTGCTGTCGATTTTCCATCACGAGAATTCGCTTGCACCGGTATGTTAAGTTGAGGTGTGATTAGTGTTAAATTTGCAGTCTATTGTTAGACTTGAGTTAAAATCTTGTTAACACTTATTTGTTAAAATTAGACCGCTGTTGGTTTGCGGTATTTCGGCAAATTATTCGGGAATTAGTAAAGTTTGGTTCAATTCTCTAGCCAATGGTTCTAACATTTTCTCCAGTGATCCGGGCGTCTTTCCTCGGGTGCATATCGGGATGTGCCGAGGGTGTACTGACTTCAGAGATCTTACTGTTTTCAGCATTGAGCGATGAGTTCAAGTGTCAACGTTGTGCTTCGAGCGTTGCAGAAGTGCGCGAACTGCAGTGATCTGGTACGAGTAGACCAAAGATCTGGTTACCCAAACGGCGTTTGATCCACTCTCACTGTCGTATGAATTCACAAAACTCTGAAGTCTTCCAATCTGTTGAAAGGAACTTTTGATGAGCCGGTCAATGACTTGGGCGATGTGTGTTGCGACAGCTGTCGTGAAATGCCCCCGAAGTTTGAACCAGGCTTATGAGAGTTGGGGTTAGGTAAGTAAGTCAGTGTGCTGGAGTGGAGGAGAAGGTGGAGCCGTAGGCGGAACCTTCTCTGGAACGGAAGCACACTGAGTCGAAAATTCGGCAGGCGTCAACCCTCCAAGAGAGCTGTGCGGACGGCGGTGGTTGTAAGTCATCCGCCAGTCCTGAAT
>NZ_SIHI01000138.1 GCF_007859735.1 Thalassoglobus neptunius
CAGCTTCTGCAACACCTCAGCCAGCGACTTTCCTGCCGCCAACATCGCTTGCCCCTCCTGCAACAGCTTCACAATCTGCTCAGGCTTACGTCGTCGTCGCTTCGTCATCAAAGTCTCCTCGAACCAAAATCGGTCGGTTGACTCTCATAACATCTGGATCAGAAAATGGGGAGCACGCCACGACATTTTGGTGTCGCATCACCATCTTCCGGACCGTCGCTGAAGGATGATCCACCGACAGAGTTCTTGCAGGCACGTAGGCGCCCGGTTGTCTTTCTGATGCGTCCTTGCTCATTGTCTCAAGCTTTGATAGCACTATTGCACGCTTCAACAATTGGGCAGGATCACAAATTCAAGCGAAAGGGCCTCGAATGGACCGCTTGCTTCCGCTTTCACTTCCATTGACTGTCAGAATGACGCTGACAATTTGCGTTTTAGTTTTGGCAACATGTTCTAACGTTTGGGCAGGATTTCAGATTGAACTCATCGCAGAGGACACATATGAGTATGGTCGCGGTGGAACAAAGATCAGCCTCTCACGGCCTATTGTCGTGAAGTTTCAATTCGAAGATCACAACAATAACATGGTCATTGATCAAGCTTCAGAGATTGTGAATTGGGATGTTCGCGGTCCTGGCATCGGTCTCAGTTCTGGAATGCTTCATTCATTTGTCGCAGGATTCGCGACCACGTCTTCTAACAGAGCAGAACTTGGTAGTGGGATTTCGTGGAGTGGAGCAGTGTTTCGAGTCGCTGACTACGTTGACTTCTGGGACTACCACTTTTATGTCAGACCTCAGCCGTCAACAAACCAATTTACTCCAGTGATGGACCTTTGGGAGGGAGGTGGTGGAACGATAAAGCACGCTGACAGTTACAGTGTAAGTGTGACACGTATAGTTCCCGACTCGTCAACCGTTCCCGAACCGTCTTCAATCGCATTGGTTTGCATGGGAATCGTCGGACTTTTCGGCGTCGCAAGACGATCTCAGACTGCCTGACTTTATGGTGAAGGCACATCACTGCTAGCCCTGGTGACTAGAGACTTTTGGCACAAGTTAGGCCGGTTTAGTACGGACGGTCTTGTTAACGGGTTTTCAGGTTCAGTCAGTTCGCTGACGACACAGGTTTTGTTTAGTCACCTGTCACCTATGGACCGGGACGCCAGGCGTATTGCGGGATCAACTACCCGTCCGTTTGCCCGTACCGGAAGAACGGGGGCCGTTACTTTGCTTTCGATCGGCCCCGTTTCAAGTTCTTCACCGCTTTCAGAATTTAAAAGACGGAAACCGGCACAATCTCTTGAGCAACATCCCAATCAAGCACTCGTTGAATGGGGGCGAGACCATTGTTGACTTGAATCCGTGGCGTGCTCCCCATTTTCTGATCCAGATGTTATGAGAGTCAACCGACCGATTTTGGTTCGAGGAGACTTTGATGACGAAGCGACGACGACGTAAGCCTGAGCAGATTGTGAAGCTGTTGCAGGAGGGGCAAGCGATGTTGGCGGCAGGAAAGTCGCTGGCTGAGGTGTTGCAGAAGCTG
>NZ_SIHI01000139.1 GCF_007859735.1 Thalassoglobus neptunius
ATTCAGGACTGGCGGATGACTTACAACCACCGCCGTCCGCACAGCTCTCTTGGAGGGTTGACGCCTGCCGAATTTTCGACTCAGTGTGCTTCCGTTCCAGAGAAGGTTCCGCCTACGGCTCCACCTTCTCCTCCACTCCAGCACACTGACTTACTTACCTAACCCCAACTCTCATAAGCCTGGTTCAAACTTCGGGGGCATTTCAATCCCACACGACGAATTGATTTGGCATGACAACGGAAGCGGTGGCGGCTCTTGGGTCGTTCACACGAACACCGAGTTGTTCGGTTCCGTCCAGGTTGACATCCCTGCCAAGTCCAAATCCGACGCTTTGACGGAAATCCAGCAACGCTCGCTTCAAATGCTGCGCGAACTTCCGAAAGCGTTGCGATCCTCATTGACTGACTCGGTACGACAATACGCACTGCAATGTACGGGCGAAGAACCTAAAGCCGAGGAATGTAACTTTTCCTGTGACAATGCTTCGATACCATATCTGCATGACGCGAAGACTCCGTATGTGTTTCTCAACGCCGACTCGGACATCGACGAAGAACATGGAGTTTGTTTCCTAATCCGTGATGGAGCTGTAATCGCTTGTTGTCACGGCGATGAATCCCTTGAATTCTTCGGTTGGGACTCGACCGATGAACTTGATGCGCTCGCCCAGAACGGCGGGTAACCATCGGATGCAACGGAGGACCGGTGGTCAGTTTTCACGAATGGATGCTCAACTCCCGGTCCCCGCTGATCCGTGCCGTTCTGCCTGTAACGAAAGGACACGGCACTCCTGACCAAAAGATCAATGTCACCCCTCCGGTTCCGTAGACCGGTGACACGAGTTTGACCTTTGCTTTTGCTTTGCTTATGCGTTGCTCGCCCAGGTGTTTGCCTGGGCTTTTTTGTTGCTTTGCTTTGCCCTTGCTTGGAGGATGCTTCGCCCAAGGTTGGATCTTGCTTATTTATGGGGGGATAAGTGGGGGGAATTGCTTTGGCAACTGTTAGGGGTTCGAGGCTCCTCTTTCCGAGCTGTTGGCATTTCTCGATGTCGCTGAGAACAACCCAGCTCGTCGTTCGCCGCGGGCTGGATTGGAATTCTGGAAACACCTTGGATGCACAATCTGGTCGCGACCATCTACCAAAGTGAGTCACCGGAATTTGAACCAGCCCCCCCCAATCACGGGTCCCATCGGTGTGATTATCCCCCTCGAATTCCTGGGCAATTTCAATGTCAAAATAGGCAAGCAAGCGGTCGACATCTGCCGCCAGAATCATTCATGCATCATGTCGAATTCGGGCTTCTAAGAAGTGTGCAAGAGCGTCGTTCGCAGCGGCTGGAAATCGCCCGCAAAAGTGCTCATCATCCAGTACCAAGCGCTGTTCCATGAATGTGCAACAGCAATCCATGTTAGAGATTATGACCATACCGAGATGCCGAAGATTTTCCACCCACTGCTGGCATTGATTGCTTCCGCGACGGAGTCTGAACTGGCCAA
>NZ_SIHI01000140.1 GCF_007859735.1 Thalassoglobus neptunius
TGATGCGACATGCCCGGACTCCGTTCCGAGATGACAAAGGAACTTGTGTGACAACAATGCCTTACGTCATCACAACATTTCCATCAAGACGTCTTTTGATACAACACTAAAAAGGTTAACGGCGTTGTGGGCCACCCGCTGAAATGGTCTAATATCGTTCTCATATCCGCGTTCGCGGAGCGGCTTGGCAATTCCCTTTCAGAAGCAAGAAGATTGAAGCAACGATGCCAACATTCCGTCTGAAGCTTGCAACGCTATTCGCCATCCTGTTGCATGGACTCTTCGTTTCGTCCGCGTTCAGTCAGGACGATCCCCTTCCCTCATGGAACGATGGACCAACAAAGTCCGCGATCATTGAGTTCGTCGAATCAGTGACTCGCGAGGGAAGCCCCACGTTCGTTCGTCCCATCAATCGAATTGCTGTGTTCGACAACGACGGAACCCTGTGGCCGGAAGATCCGATTCCCTTCCAACTCGCATTCGCTTTGGACGAACTGAAACGCCTTGCTCCGTCGCATCCGGAATGGAAGAACAACCCCGTCTTGCAGGCCGGACTCAATGACGACATCCCTACGCTCCTCACGAGTGGAGAAAAAGGGCTGATCGAAATATTGGACGCTTCTCACACGAAAATTACAACCACCGAGTTTGACAAGCGGGTTCAAAACTGGAGCAGAACGGCCAAGCATCCTCGCTTCAAACGTCGCTACCTCGATCTGACCTATCAGCCGATGCAGGAGGTGCTCCGCTACCTTCGCGCCAACAAATTCAAAACCTGGATTGTCTCCGGAGGCGGTGCCGATTTCATGCGAGTCTGGTCACGCCGAGTTTACGGAATCCCCCCCGAACAAGTGATTGGCTCAGTCGGCAACACCAAATTTGGAATGCAAGAAGGCCTGCCGGTCCTCATCAAAGAACCGGGCGTCTCGTTCGTTGACGACAAGACAGGCAAGCCGGTTGGCATTCACCGACAATTGGGACGCCGTCCCATCGCTGCCTTCGGGAACTCCGATGGCGACCTCGAAATGCTTCAATGGACCACAATCGAGCGTAAAACAAGTTTCGGATTGATCGTCCATCACACCGACGCAGTCCGCGAATACGCTTACGACGCTCATCCTAAAAGCAGCGGGAAACTGGTCAAAGCATTGGAGCAAGCGAAAGGCAACGGATGGGTTGTCGTCGACATGAAAAACGACTGGGCAACTATTTTCTCCCCTGAGAAGTAAGCTGTTTACGACAAAACTCGTGAGCAGTTTTTTAGAGTCGTCATCCCGAATAGCCTTAGACTTTTCGTGCGATCGCTCAGAGGCTATCCGGAAACTGAGGTTTTGTGAAAGTCTGGTTTTGTTCACACTTTGCGGTTCATCAACGCAAAGGAGTGCACGGTGTCCGAGGCGATTCGAAAAGCGTACCCAAGTGACCTGACTGACCTTCAGTGGGAGATGATCGAAATGATTC
>NZ_SIHI01000141.1 GCF_007859735.1 Thalassoglobus neptunius
TGATGCGACATGCCCGGACTCCGTTCCGAGATGACAAAGGAACTTGTGTGACAACAATGCCTTACGTCATCACAACATTTCCATCAAGACGTCTTTTGATACAACACTAAAAAGGTTAACGGCGTTGAGTGGCACCCGGCGAAGATCGTGAGGAAAGTTGGATGAATGCCCAACCTGCATCAGCTTCGCCCGACTGCCTATGCCCTCCTCGATTTCTGCGTTTCCGACCTCTCTGGCTCTGCTAGAATTTTCAACTCAAAATCAGTTGCCCAAAGCTCCATTGCCCCACTCGGAGTAGCGAACTCTATTTCCCACAGGTAGCACTCGGTCCCGTTTGGATTTCGTTTATGATCTCGCCTGTGAATATCTTGAATCTGGCATTCCATTGCCAGATTGCTCCAGTCAAGCGAGACCTTAACTTCGGCGGAATACTCAAAACGGATTTCGGCTGGTGCGACCACAAACTCGAAGCTTCCACCCTTCTCAATCCACTGCAGGATATAATCCAAGTCAAGAATGAGAGCATAGGCCGAGCTATCCCACCTGATTCCGTGGACATGACAGTTATGGAATCCAAGCGTCTCGAAATCTGCAACCGAGTAAACAGACTTTCCATTTGGCAAGTTCATGTCAGTTCCCCCGCTGAACCCGGAATCTCATTTGGTAAGGCAGGGTGCCATGTCCTCGCTTGCGTGGACATGCAGTTCACGTTCTCTGACGAAACGATCCGGTCTTTACGGTGTAATTCTTCCATGCTTCTATCAGTGGCCCTTGCTATCGAAGAAAGCGACGTGCCGATAGACGTCGGCGGAACTCAGGAACGGACAAGCGTCCCAGGTGAGCAGCCTGCTGAATTCGTCGGTGGCGATGCTTCCGGAATCATTGTGTGTCAGTGGCATCTGCGTCGTCATCCCCTCCGCGATTGGGGCGAGCTTCTCCTTGAATTATCTGTCTTCTGGATCTTCTTCATATCGAAATGATTAGTCATCAGCGTGGGCGCCTGATTCTGCGTTAGGATTCTGACGAATACACAAGGTGAATACAAAAAGGCTAAACGCGACAATCGTTCCTACAATGAGTCCAACAGCTAATGCACGCGTGGGCTGAGATAGATGCGATGCTAGGACATTGTCGCTGAGAGCGCCAACCAGTGCGACAGTAACACCGAACACCAGCACATTCGCAGCAACCGTATACTCTTTAGAGTTGCGGTCCGGTTTCATATGCTTCTGTCCTTGGTTGTAATGAAATGCCCCCGAAGTTTGAACCAGGCTTATGAGAGTTGGGGTTAGGTAAGTAAGTCAGTGTGCTGGAGTGGAGGAGAAGGTGGAGCCGTAGGCGGAACCTTCTCTGGAACGGAAGCACACTGAGTCGAAAATTCGGCAGGCGTCAACCCTCCAAGAGAGCTGTGCGGACGGCGGTGGTTGTAAGTCATCCGCCAGTCCTGAAT
>NZ_SIHI01000142.1 GCF_007859735.1 Thalassoglobus neptunius
CCTTTGCCGTTCACAAACTCTTCGGTCTGGCGTTCCGCCGTCAGGTGTTTGCCCAGCGAGAGGTGTTCATGGGGAGGAGCCTGAAACAGTGTCATCGCGCCCGGTTCGTTGAGCGGAGTTGTCAGCCGCTGATGCACCCAGGTTTTCCAGTGGTCGGCGTTGATCTCGAACAGGTACTGATGCGTCGCCCGGATCCAGTTCACATGGAACCCTTCACCGATGTGCTTGACGATGGAACCGGTCGACGTCGGTCGGTTGTACCATTGCTGTCGCTGCTGCGATGCGCCGCGACCGACCGAAGGGTAGAACCCCTGCACCGTCTGGCTGAACCCGTACACCACATCGATCATATAACCGGCGTCGATTAGCACCACGCCCGGGATGATCGTTTCACCGAGTGATGTGGGATCGGCATCGTTGAGGGCCAGTCTCCAGCCTGAGACACACATCTCCGCGAACTCACGCAGCGCCACCGTGAGGGCTTTTTCGACTCCCAGGTCCAGGGAAGCGACTTCGATCCGTCCGTAGTCGACGATGTGACCGGTCGCCTGCGGCTGCCAGGCGACGACCATCCAGTGACAGAGATGTTTGCCGAGGTCGATCGCTGCGGTGAGTTGCGTGGTCTCACTCGGCAGCACCCCGCGCGGCCAGCGACCGAGTCGACGGGTGATCTCTTCGGCCTGTAAGGCCGTCTCAGCCCAGCGGGATGGCAGCACCGGCAGACACCACACGAACTGTCGCATCTCCCGTTCAGCGTTTTCTTCTTCGGCAGAACGTGAGGCCCGCCATTCATCGGCCGCGATATCACCGGCGGTCAGGAACAGATTGTGGACCGCCGACCAGCGGAACCCCAGTGTTTCGGTTCGAGGAGGGTCACCGGTCAGGGTCCCGTGCTCATCGACCTGCTGACCGGCATGCACCAGTTGTGATTGAGCATTGGCAGTGATCCGCTCCTGTTCACTCCACGCCGCAGTACACTCCGGACAGATAAAGACCCCGGCATCCCGGGCAGCGGTCTGAGATTCCGCATCTTTCCAGCCGGTCAGGTGTTCCCGTTCGGGCAACACCCACTGCTGACAGTGAGGACAGGGAAGCAGGATCTGCGACCGGGTTCCCTGCTGGTACTCCTGCCAGGTCCGTCCTTCCTGAGTCGAGACCGTGCATTCCAGATAGATCCGTTTGCGGGAACCGTAGGCTCGAGTCCGGGCTTCGAGCTGGGTCACCTTGTCCGCTTCTCGCGACGAAGCGCCCGGCTGGTCCATGCCATCGGTCTCGGTAATCACCACCACGCGCGAGGTAAACCCGGCTCGACTCTTGTCACCGCCTCCTCCCGACATGAACTTGAGAGTCGCTCCGTTGAGGAACTGAATCGCTTCGACTGAGC
>NZ_SIHI01000143.1 GCF_007859735.1 Thalassoglobus neptunius
ATGTCGAATCGTTACTCCCCAACCACTGGCTGGCAACGCACCCCCAACACCGCTGGAACATCGCCGAAAGAAGAAAACAAGAACGCGAAACCAAAGCCAACACCCCGTAGTTCACCATGCGCTTACCAAGGTTTCTGGATTGCGATCACATCCGGGCACGACTTAAAGCCTGTCGAAAGAAAACAGTCATTCAACTCCTGGAGATGAATTCATGAAGATCGGATTTGTAGTCAACGATGTCATGACGGAAGAGCCGGTGTATACAACGACGCGTCTCGCGATGCGCGCTGTAAAGATGGGGCATCAAAGTTTTTACCTTGGTGTCGGCGATTTTATCTATTCGACCGACGGATCGATTCAGGCACATGTTCGATCAGCGAATGGAGGGTCGTATGAATCTCTCCATTAATATTTAGGAGAAATACAGAGCGAAGCGACTGAGCCGAGGCGGATTAATCTCGATCAACTCGATGTGCTTTTGCTGAGGAACGATCCGTCCGATGATGCACTCGATCGTTCATGGGCTCAGACGAGTGGAATTCTTTTCGGGCAACTGGCTGCGATGCGAGGAGTAATTGTCTTAAACGATCCCTTCGGTTTGGCGAACGCCCTTAATAAGACGTACTTTCAGCATTTCCCGGAACAAGTGCGCCCGAAGACATGTATCAGCCGGGATATCCATGACATTAAAGAGTTTATTTCGAATCAGAATGATAAAGTCGTCATTAAGCCACTTCAAGGTTCTGGCGGGCAAAGCGTATTTCTGATCGGCGAAGATGAAAAAGCGAACCTGAATCAGATGATCGAAGCAGTCATTCGAGACGGCTACTGTATTGCTCAAGAGTATCTGCCGGGCGCAGTTGATGGAGATGTTCGATTGTTTGTCCTCAATGGGCGGCCCATGAAGAAAGATGGAAAATATGCGGCATTTCGTCGTCGGAATGACACTGGCGACGCGCGCAGCAACATGCATTCGGGCGGGAAAGGAGTCGAGTGCGAAGTCACAGAGAAGATGCTTGAACTGGTCGAGATGGTTCGTCCCAAGCTTGTGCGAGACGGAATGTTCTTGTGCGGGCTGGATATCGTGGATGATAAGCTGATGGAGATTAACGTTTTCAGCCCGGGAGGACTCGGGAGCAGCCAGGAATTGACCGGCGTCGACTTTACCGACGTCATTATTCGTGATTTGGAACGTAAGTTGCTGTGTTGAAAACAAATCACAGGTTTTGATCGTGGGCTAACAGCCCGTTGAAAAACTCGCATTGATGGGGGAGATGAATTATCTTTCAGCAGTTGGAGTTGATCAAGGAGGAAACGATGGCGTTGGGGCGACGGAAATCGGAAGTTCAGGGTGAGTTGTGGGTGGCA
>NZ_SIHI01000144.1 GCF_007859735.1 Thalassoglobus neptunius
CTGTTCAAAGTCTCTCCCGAGCCATCGAAAGCAACTTCCGGCACTTCAAAACAAGCACGACCTCACTCAATGGCAACCAACCAAAACTCAGACTGCTACTCAGAAGTCCGCAATGTTCAACGGGCTGTTAGGCAAATTCAGTGCCTGATCCTCACGTCTGATGATACTTGCAAGAGAAAGCTCTTTCCGGTGAAACTTAAAAACGGCTGATGTGAATATTGCAGTGACACACAAACACGATCATTGACCCGGCACGATCCATCCGGCCATTCGACCTGGACATTGATCTTTTCCGGAGAGATGCAGACAGCCGCTTCTCGAACAATTTCACAGATCTCCATCTCTTCGCTGGCATTCTCGTTGAATGTATCAGGCCCCCACATACTGAATTCCGGTTCGGAATTCTCCCCTCGTACAGATGCAGTCCTCGATAGTCGCCGAGCCGCTTCTGCGAGAGAATTGTTGTTCAGAACGATCAATGAAAAATCAATCGCCGCGATCAGGATAAACAGAAGGATTGGCAAGATCAGAGCCGTCTCGACGATCGTCGCTCCGGACCGTTTCGAGAAGGAATCTTGTCTGATTCTTGGTTTAATCACGTCCATCACCTCGTTTTCCTACTGAAACTGCCTGTAGGTCACAGTCGCTTTGAGTGGAATCGTGTTCGGGATCGTGGGCCAGGATACGATTGTTCGAAATTGGTACGCAGCAGAAACAGTCACGAGAAGATTTCCATCGACTTCTGTGACCGAAGCAATTTGGATGTTCAAGTCATCTGCAGAGAACTGCGGATGATCGTCGAGTTCTTCAATCACGATCGTTCGAATTTTTTCTTCCCAGTCTTGAACAGTGATGGGCGAAACCCGGTGCGTGGCTGCGTAATATGTTCCGATGTCGGCCGCATTCGAAACGGCGATCGACCAGTGCAGTGCTCGTCCATAATCCACACATCCCAGGAGAAACGTCAGGATGATCGGAAGGACGATTGCAAACTCAACGGCTGCGGCCCCGCTTCGTTGATGTCCGGAATTAGTTTTCAATAAACAGGTTCGCATTTAGAACTCACTTATCCTCACCCAAGTTATTCGTACGAACGCGCGAAAACGAATTCGAGAATCGCTCTATTGATTTCCGAATGCATTGTTGAAAACATCTCTGGAATCTGAGATGAGAATGCGCTAAAATCTGGTGATGAGTGATTCCCCACGAACGAATGTGTTGTTGGAAGTGGCAAAGCTGTCGCTTCGGATTGGACGCAAGTATGTCGAGCCGTATTCGCATGCGAAGA
>NZ_SIHI01000145.1 GCF_007859735.1 Thalassoglobus neptunius
ATTCAGGACTGGCGGATGACTTACAACCACCGCCGTCCGCACAGCTCTCTTGGAGGGTTGACGCCTGCCGAATTTTCGACTCAGTGTGCTTCCGTTCCAGAGAAGGTTCCGCCTACGGCTCCACCTTCTCCTCCACTCCAGCACACTGACTTACTTACCTAACCCCAACTCTCATAAGCCTGGTTCAAACTTCGGGGGCATTTCAGGAGATCTTTAACGGCGTGATGTAGCCAATCAAGAAGAGCCGTTAAGTTTCTCCCACGCTCTTCGCTTTCTTCAAACACCGACGCAAAAAAGCGATCGGCTGAAGTCTCTATTTCATCAAAAAGAAAATCGCGAGTTTCAAGTTTGCTGTTGCGGGGATTGTTGTTCGCGATCCTTGCAATGTTGCCAGAGAGATTTACACTGCATTTCTGCAGCGACGACTTCGTTTCATTCGACGGGTTCGGTGTGCTGCTCAAATGAAGGCAAGATTGGTCCGATCGCCGATCAAAGCAATTTGTCGAGCGATGACGAAACGAAGCCTTCAGAAACTTCTCGATCACGATGGGGCTGGGTTTTCTCAGTCGTTCTCGCCGTGATGATTGGACTCCTCTTCGGGCTGGGCACGTTCACATTCGGATACGGAAAAGGTGCCAGCTATCTGAGCAACGATCCCGTTTCATGTGCCAATTGCCACATCATGCAGTCGCACTTCGATAGTTGGCAGAAGTCGAGTCATCGTCATCTCGCGGTCTGTAACGACTGCCACCTGCCACACAATTTTGTTGGAAAATATGTCACAAAGGCGGACAACGGCTTCTTCCATTCTCTCGCCTTTACGTTGGACAACTTTCACGAACCAATTCAGATCAAACCGCGAAACCGACGTGTCACACAACATGCGTGTATTCACTGTCACCAGGATTTCGTCCATCAGTTCCTTGTCCTTGACGAGCAGCGAGAAGGACTCTCGTGTGTTCATTGTCACAGCGATGTGGGACACGCACACAAATAGTTATTAAGACTCAATCTCAATTGAACACTTTTCGATTCACGCTCTTTTAGCACTTCGCAATTCTAAATTCTTATCAACGTAGTTCCTTTCGACATTTCAAAGCTCAGAGGCTATCCGGAAACTGAGGTTTTGTGAAAGTCTGGTTTTGTTCACACTTTGCGGTTCATCAACGCAAAGGAGTGCACGGTGTCCGAGGCGATTCGAAAAGCGTACCCAAGTGACCTGACTGACCTTCAGTGGGAGATGATCGAAATGATTC
>NZ_SIHI01000146.1 GCF_007859735.1 Thalassoglobus neptunius
ATTCAGGACTGGCGGATGACTTACAACCACCGCCGTCCGCACAGCTCTCTTGGAGGGTTGACGCCTGCCGAATTTTCGACTCAGTGTGCTTCCGTTCCAGAGAAGGTTCCGCCTACGGCTCCACCTTCTCCTCCACTCCAGCACACTGACTTACTTACCTAACCCCAACTCTCATAAGCCTGGTTCAAACTTCGGGGGCATTTCACTTGCGTCCAAAGTGGTAAATCTCCAATTCGCGCCGTAGCCAGGGTGCCATGCCCACGCGAGCGACGGCATGTAAAAACTGGTCAGTCGAATCGTCTTGAATTGACCTCGTCATCGACATCCGAACGTTCGCATGAGGCATTAGAATCAGATGCACCTGCTCCGGCATAATGCCCCACCCCCAGAGATCGAAGGGATTTTTCTTCCTGGCAAGACCAATGCCATCGACCATCCACTGGCATGTTCGGCTTTTATTCAACAAAGGAAGTCGACGAAAGCACGAAATAGTCAGCAAATGGGCATCTCCGTCAGTGTTGTAGACTCTTCGAGTTTTTCGATGGCCAGAGTGCATCTCCAACTTGACCATCTCACGACGATCAAAGCATGCCCACGCAAGCGAGGGCATTGCACCCGGCACCCGGCTCAGAAGTTCTTTCTGCAATGCCACCCAGCCCAGACCACGCAGCGAAGTTTTCGACAGATAGTTCCTCGACTTCATTTCTTAAGGCCTCCGACACCGTTGCGAATCAGTAGGTCTTTAATCTCGTACGGGTTCATTTCAGCGTAGAGTACTGAGACTCGATGTTTGATCGTCGCCGTACTTAAGATGACATCACACCGTGATGTGTTTTGCAGCCAATCGACTTCAACACCTACAATGTCTTTCGATGAACACACATCAAAACGTGGATACAATAGCGATTTTCGAAATCTGACGACATCGCCCTGGAGTGAAATCACAACAGGCCTCAAGAGCAGTAGCGTACCAAGTCCCAATGCTACGATGCTCAGCGACAACGCGATCAGAAGTTGTTCGGTCATGCCAAGTGAATTCATGTTGTCGCGATTCACATACAGCAGGACTAAGAGGCTATCCGGAAACTGAGGTTTTGTGAAAGTCTGGTTTTGTTCACACTTTGCGGTTCATCAACGCAAAGGAGTGCACGGTGTCCGAGGCGATTCGAAAAGCGTACCCAAGTGACCTGACTGACCTTCAGTGGGAGATGATCGAAATGATTC
>NZ_SIHI01000147.1 GCF_007859735.1 Thalassoglobus neptunius
GGTGAGCTGCTGCAGCGCAGCGAGTTCGTTCTCAATGTTCATGGCAATCTTCTCAGGCTCGAAGTGTGTTCCGGTCGCGATGAATACGACCATGTGGTTGGCGGGTCTTCAGACGCGAAGCACAGCTTGTCATTGCGCGGGCAAAACCGGCCACTGATTTGCGGGTGAAAATCGGCCATTGAGGAGCGGTGTGTGAGGTTTTTTCAGCACGATGTGTGCTGGAGGAACAGACGCATGCCGAACCGATTATCAATGGCGAAGATGAATTCTATTGAGACGTTACATCGATCCGGGCACTCGAACCGATCAATTGCCAGGCTGCTGGCGATCGATCGGGGGACGGTCAACAAGTATGTCCAGCAACTGAAGCTGGCGGCGGAAAACCGGCCAAACCCGCGCACCGGGTCTGAGGATGTTGCGGACTCTGAAAATCGGCCAATCCCGCAAAATGAGCAGGGAGATTCTCTGGCACACATGGGACTGTTAGCGGAAGAGCTTTCTCAGGTTGAGCCAGCGATTTTGAACGGTCCCAAGAGTCAGTGTGATCCTTACCGGGAGGTCATTGAGAAGAAGCTGGACCAGGGACTCTCGATGACGAGGATTCATCAGGATCTCAGGAGCGAACATGGGTTCTCTGGCAGCTATCACTGTGTCCGCAGATTTGTGAATCGCCTCGGAGCAAGGACTCCACTCCCGTTTCGGAGGATGGAGACTGAACCAGGCGAGGAGGCTCAGATTGATTTCGGCACCGCCGCGCCGATCATCACACCGGATGGCAAGAAACGCAGGCCGTGGATGTTTCGGATTGTGCTGAGCTGTTCACGGAAAGCCTACAGCGAAGTGGTCTGGAGGCAGACGACGGACAATTTCATCGCGGCGATTGAGAATGCCTTTCATTACTTTGGGGGAGTTCCCAAACGACTGGTGATCGACAACTTGAAAGCGGCAGTTAAGAACGCCGATTGGTACGACCCGGAGATCCATCCGAAGCTCCAGTCGTTCGCGATGCATTACGGGACAGTCTTCGTGCCCACGAAACCGTACACGCCGGAGCTGTAGACATCGGTCAGAAAACGTAGCGCTCGACGGGCGAAAAACGGAGCGCTGTTGTTGATAAGGAACCCGGTGGAGGGATGTGAGCGTCTCGGCCGGGAGTGTCGGTACAGGTTATTTCGTCTTTGATTGGCCAGAGCTT
>NZ_SIHI01000148.1 GCF_007859735.1 Thalassoglobus neptunius
AATGTCGAATCGTTACTCCCCAACCACTGGCTGGCAACGCACCCCCAACACCGCTGGAACATCGCCGAAAGAAGAAAACAAGAACGCGAAACCAAAGCCAACACCCCGTAGTTCACCATGCGCTTACGGATAACCGGTGATCCCGATCGTGTCGAGCAGGTTTTCGCCAGAGATGTACGTACGATTGGTCACCAGTCCGTTTCCATGGGTCCGTGAGGATTCCCGGTTCCCATGATCATACCGTAAATGGGGTGTTCTGTAATGATCGTGCTATGGTGTTACAATTTCGTACAACAAATTGAATTCGTCCACAACCCGAATGAGACTTCTGCATCTCAACTCCTCCAACATAGATTGCCAACTCTCGAAGTCCTGATGCTCGCCGGATATCGATTCAGTGAACTGCACAAGCCTCCACGCATCGAACGCAGATGGGGAACCAAAAAATTCGTTGTGTGCATCTACGATGGTGTTTGTCGCGATGTTTGTGAACATTACACCCAATCCGTGTGCCTGGAGTCGCCAATCAACAGAATCAACATTGATAAATTCTGGCAACTGTTGAATGACAAGGGGTAAGTAAATGGCTATCTCGAGTTCTGTTTCGCTCAAGTTGAGCTCAGCGATAGTCTTGAGTACAAGCGGTCTCTGGATTGCGACAAATTTCTGGATGAGTTCAAAGCATGACTCTTGCGTGTGGCTAAACAAATCAGCTTCCTCAATTCTGCGGAACTACCATGGAAGTCCCAAGTTTTCTGCGGCGTCAGCTGCATCCAGCATTAATTGCCTGCCCCGTTCAGCTGACACATCGATGATCAATACTGGAACGTTTCTTATCCCAGCAGCACCTGCAGCTCTCGCTCTGTGGTGTCCATCTATAATGATCATCCTCCCCTCCACGATTATTATCTCAATTGGAGGGAAGTTTCCATAGCCGCCTTGTGCTTTCATAATGCACTTGTACTTTTTGACCTGGTTTCCAACCATTTCTCCTCGTTTCTGGATTCCGCGTAACTGAGAGCCTATCCGGAATCCTCTTCATGCTGTAAGTCGGTATTTGAACGGAGCTTGGTTGGGTGAAGGAGCTAAGCGGCGGAGCATGCGACCAATGGAAGCCACATAGATCATGGCTTCGCTCGATTTGGTG
>NZ_SIHI01000149.1 GCF_007859735.1 Thalassoglobus neptunius
CACCAAATCGAGCGAAGCCATGATCTATGTGGCTTCCATTGGTCGCATGCTCCGCCGCTTAGCTCCTTCACCCAACCAAGCTCCGTTCAAATACCGACTTACAGCATGAAGAGGATTCCGGATAGGCTCTCAGTCGAAGATCCAACGCCGTTCCTCAGCGACATGGAGGCGATGCACCGAGACTATTACCCCCGAGTCCATGCCAAATTGATTGCGAAATTAGAGCGACTTGTTCGTACTATTGCATTGCAGTTTACGATCGGAGACCACACAGACGAATCGGGACATCTCATGCAAATGTCGACCGTGTATTCTGATTTCCGGAACCTCAGGGACGAGGAGCTTGGCACAATCGACTATCGCCAGTCCGTTAGGATTCTTGCGCAGGAAGTAAAGAACTGGGTAAAACGCAGCGAGGAGGAGATATTGAATAACCACTGGCCAACTCGAGCTATTTCTCAGGACAAGTTTGATGGCGAATGGCCATTTAGATATAATCGAGTGATAGTGGAGCTTCAAGAGAAACTGTTCGCCATTGTTAACATTGAGGGCTACGCGTTTGCGCTAAATGGTTCGGCAGCGAGTCGATTTAACCTGCCTTTCCCGCACGATGCGGGTTTGGCAGTGCTGGGGAAATCTGTTGGCCCATTCACAGATATTGCCCTATCTCTGGCTGATATGCCACAGGAGGGTGAAGCGTGACCGCTGGGTGGCCCGGCCGAGAGCAACTGGGTTGCGTAGCAACAAGATGCTTCACCGTCTGGTTTCCAACTCGATCCGACGACAAAATCATCATCCGTTTCCAGTCTCGGTGTCCGGGTGCCATGCCCTCGCTTGAAGCATGAAAACGTGACGAAATGGATGTGTGACTCAGAGTCATCAACAGGTCGCTCGACCATGCGTCGTTTCAGTTTTGTTGAAAACGGATTCTTGAGGCTGGAAGCACATGGTAATAACATCTTGTGCCTTCGGCACCCAGCCGACCCCGGCCGGGCCACCCAACGCCGTTAACCGTATGAAGTCAGTGTTAGGGGTGTGATTTTTTGGGCGAGGAGGTTCAGGTCAGCTGAAGGTGGCTTGATTGTCGGTGGACCGGGTGGTTTGCGAGTTCGACGCTGCGGA
>NZ_SIHI01000150.1 GCF_007859735.1 Thalassoglobus neptunius
CACCAAATCGAGCGAAGCCATGATCTATGTGGCTTCCATTGGTCGCATGCTCCGCCGCTTAGCTCCTTCACCCAACCAAGCTCCGTTCAAATACCGACTTACAGCATGAAGAGGATTCCGGATAGGCTCTCAGAGACCTTGAGGCTCCTAACTTTATTTATAACAGTCTTCAGCTCTATGGGACTCCGGATGCGACGCTGCTCGAACTTGCTCTCCAGATTCTCGATCGAGTTCCCGAAGCAGCACCCGAATGCGATGGGACAAAACGTGTCGGGGCTGACGTTCTCATGGAGCGTGCGCGAGAAGAGATTGATTATTATCACCGCCGGTTAAATGACTTTAACGGAACCGTCGAAGCTTCCGGTTCCATCGCATCCGGGGTCATGGTCTCACGGGACCGCTTGCTTGTCTCGCCGGAAAGTTGTCTTAATGAAAACCGGGTTGAAGCTTTAATGCACCACGAGATTGGGACGCATTTGCTGACATATTTTAACGGGCGCGGTCAGCCATTTCGACACCTCTATGCGGGGCTCGCCGGATACGAAGAACTTCAGGAAGGGCTGGCTGTCCTTGCAGAATCACTCGTCGGAGGGATGACGTCCAACCGGTGGCGAACACTCGCTGGACGTGTGATCGCCGTTCATTCACTCACAGAAGGGCTGACCTTCGTAGAAACGTTCCACTTGCTGTGCGAAGAGTTTGGATTCTCGGACTCACGTGCCTTCTCTCTTACGCTTCGGGTCTATCGCGGCGGAGGGTTCACGAAGGATTTGATCTACTTGCGAGGACTCTCGCAACTCATGGAATACCTGGCGGCAGGGCACGATATCGAGCCGCTGTATGTCGGGAAGATTGGCTTGCAGCATGTTCCCTTTGTTCAAGAAATGCGACGTCGGAAAGTGATCATCGCCCCTCGCGTACTTCCAAGGTTTGTAAGCGCCGTTTGGAGTGCATGTTGACTTGGGTTGTATTCTTTGGGGTTTCTGGTTTTGGAATTCCTGGGGGATGGTGTCTTGTCGCGTGTGGGTTATTCTCGAGTGCAGTGGGTCGAGTGGATTG
>NZ_SIHI01000151.1 GCF_007859735.1 Thalassoglobus neptunius
CAAAGACGAAATAACCTGTACCGACACTCCCGGCCGAGACGCTCACATCCCTCCACCGGGTTCCTTATCAACAACAGCGCTCCGTTTTTCGCCCGTCGAGCGCTACGTTTTCTAACCGATGTCTACAGAACGGCAGTCATTTCGATTCCCAAATCGTTCGAGGACAACGAAAACTCCTGAAATGTCTGTCGGCGTGTCATACTCTAACTTCCGTTTACAAAGCTATCGTGCCTGCTCGAAATCTCTACGCTCGCTTGAAGTCGATTAAAGTATTTTACGAGGAGTCGTTCATTGCGAAACCCTGTGAACGCAGTTGCTAGCCCCATCAGTGATGAGTGAAATAAGAAGCCGACGTTGAGGCCCAGAATGACTCCAACAGCGACAATCTCTTCAGCCAGAGGGGCCTGATTCTGGTTGCCCCACATGCCATGAAAGAACCGCACCGTGGCCACTGTACGAAATCCGAGCCAGATGACAGCCCCAAGAAATGCAACATAGAATAAAACTGCACACCAACGCCATCGGTCCCACCGCTGAAGAGACTTCGCAATCTTGGCGACGTACTCTTCGTCTGACGACTTCTGTCGAGAAAGCGGTTGCAGCGGCAAGAATGGGTCGTATAGGGATTCAGTGTATTGCATCGGGCACTCCCGAATGGTGTCGCTGACAGCGTGCAGAGTGTGAATTCAGATCAAAGAGGCTGCAATTTCCTGTGATCGCCCGAACGACGAATCTGCTGCTTGATCAAATCCCTGACGCCGTCAATTTGTTTCCCGCTTAATGTCGTTAGGATGCGTTATCTCAGCTACCAATCGCCAACAGTGTCGCCAGCATCGATTGTGAGAATGGCGTGCTCCCCATTTTCTGATCCAGATGTTATGAGAGTCAACCGACCGATTTTGGTTCGAGGAGACTTTGATGACGAAGCGACGACGACGTAAGCCTGAGCAGATTGTGAAGCTGTTGCAGGAGGGGCAAGCGATGTTGGCGGCAGGAAAGTCGCTGGCTGAGGTGTTGCAGAAGCTG
>NZ_SIHI01000152.1 GCF_007859735.1 Thalassoglobus neptunius
TCGCGGACCATGCTGGAACGGGCTGAGTTGTAGTACTCTGTGAATTCTGCGAGCAGGTAATCGAGATGCTGTTTTCCGAAAAGGACGAATTTCGAGAGACATTCAAATTTTATTGTTTGAATCACGCGCTCACACCTGCCATTCAAATTTGGGGAAGCCTTGGGTAACACGTTTGTCCGGACACTGCGAGATTTCAATTTCTCGGTGAACTCTTTCGAGAACTTGGTATCGCGATCATGGATCAGAATCTCCGGTTTGTGTTCACGATTCTCAGTCTGATCGAGGAACAGCGTGGTTTGTTCAGTCACCCAGGCTGAGTTGGGATGCTCGGTTGACGTGGAGCAGATCAATTCCCTCGTTTCCATGCAGAGGAATGCCATCACATACATTCGCTTGAGTCCGAACCTCGTCACGGTCCTGACCGAAAAGAAGTCGACTGCCCAAAGTGTTTCCGCATGTCGTTTGACGAAGTTGTCCCATGACTCGGAGGTCTTGTCAGGTCCTGGTTCGATGCCTTCTTCTTTGAGGATACGTCGGACAGTCTGCCTGCTGATTTTCTTGATCCCCAATTTTCTTAATTCGCCGATTATTCGGGTGTATCCGAAGCCCGTGGTCGTGGCTATGGCCAGGACTAGCTCACGGAGTTCTCTTGGCTTGCGTTGACCACCCTTCTTCTTCCCTGTTTCCTTCGAGTTCTTGTCCGCATCACGAACCCAGCGATAGAACGTCGATGGAGAAACGATCGTGATCAGTTCTTCGATGGCGCGACCGATCACTGTCCCGAACTTCAGGAGCCTCTTTCGCTCCCCTTTGCGTGTGTGAATTTGCCCCGGAATCCGCGCCCGAAGAATCTTGTTCTCTTCCTTCAAGTACTGGACATATTTGGCCAGTTCAGACTCCGTCGCGGAAGCAATCAATGCCAGCAGTGGGTGGAAAATCTTCGGCATCTCGGTATGGTCATAATCTCTAACATGGATTGCTGTTGCACATTCATGGAACAGCGCTTGGT